>NZ_JACETV010000001.1 GCF_013912375.1 Emticicia sp. BO119
GAAGCAAAGAGCTACGTTACTATTCGAATTATATCCAGATATTAAGCAGGCTTATGACTTAACAATGAGTCTTTCCTATATCTTTGAAAATACCAATGACAAACTGTATGGCTTAACAAGGCTGGCTAAATGGCATGAGAAAGTAAGGCAGGCAGGTTTTAAATCGTTCAATACAGTAGCCAGGTCAATCCAGAATCATTATAGAACGATTGTCAACTTCTTTGAGAACAGAAGTACCAATGCTTCGGCTGAATCTTTTAATGCTAAGATTAAAGCATTTAGAAGTCAATTCAGAGGTGTGAAGAATATCCCTTTCTTTTTATATAGACTTACGCAAATCTATGCTTAGATATACCTACCCCACAGGTTTTAGACTTGATCCAAAATTACTAACAAAATTGACCCATTAATCAGCCAAAAAAGCCCTCCCGAATTTCTTCAAGAGGGCTTTTTAGTCGGGGTAGCCAGATTCGAACAGGGCGGCCGACCGTTGACGACCTTCCGCTCTCAAAGCAGACGCGATAGCAATATTTTTTCATTATAAAAGCCAAAAACCCTCTCAGAATTACTTCTAAGAGGGTCTTTGTGTCGGGGTGGCCAGATTCGAACTGACGACCTTCTGCTCCCAAAGCAGACGCGATACCGGGCTACGCTACACCCCGAGGGCGGTATCTAAAAATTTGAGAGTGCAAAGGTAGAAAATTTTATTTCTAAATCAAAAATTTATTTTTAAAAAATTCTACACATCTCGCGGAGAGGGCGGGATTCGAACCCGCGGTACGCTTTAGACGTACGACAGTTTAGCAAACTGCTCCTTTCGGCCACTCAGGCACCTCTCCTTTCCCGTTTGGGACTGCAAATATAAAGGCTCATTTTGTTTTATCAAAAAAGCGACCCGTTTTTTCTTGATTTTTTTTCTAAATTCTTTCAACGATTCACAATTCCATCTTTTGCAAATATAATAGGCACTACATGAATCACTTTTACAGGCTTACCATCCTTGATTGCAGGTAACCAGTCATCAATTAATTTTACAACTCTTAGAGCTTCCCTATCCAGACTCTTGTTTCGTGTATTGACTACCTTAAAATCTGAGGTTTTACCAGTTTCATCAATCATAAAACGAACAAATACAGTACCACTGATATTATTTCTCATGGCTTCAATAGGATACCGGAGATTTTTGGCAACTTTTTCCAGATATGCATATTGACCGCCGATAATCAAAGGTGGACGGCTAAGTGGAGCAAATAGGGTATCCTTATCGTTGATTATCTGATAAATGATGTTTTTCCTCGGAGGTTTAAAAGACACAAGGGCTTTCTTAGTAAAGTCATATTCCTGTTCGAGTTCAATAGCGTTTATATAATACTCCCATATACCCACTTTCTCGTCATTGGCATAATTTCCGATATTCAGAATGGTTTGACCGGAGTAGCGTGTCCAGATACTGTCTTTCTTGTTATTTTTATAATAACCCTCCTCTGTCAATTTATCATTTACCCATTTTTTATATAATCCATGCCTCACCTTTTTATCATCCGATAATACCTCGTATTCTTCTCTTTCGTTTGTAAAGGGGTTAGACGAATGCTTTTTAACCACTTTCTTTAATTCCTGTCCTACAGCAGTCAATGCGCCAAGCATCAGCGCAACAGTAATCAATCTTTTCATAGTCACATACTTATTTCATTATCTCAATTTCGCTCTATTCTTCCGCCACTGACTAACATTATTCACCAAAGCACTACCATTATCAGCCACTTTAGGTTTGTTTTTATGCTTCATTAATTCAGCAGCTAATACGGCTACTATTTCCAGTTCGGTTTTATCAGCCTCTTCTTCTAATACTTCCGGTGTAAAATAAAGACTTACAAAACGCGTATCAAAATTACCACTCACAAAGGCTTCGTGTCGTAGCGCAAATTTGCAGAAGGGCAGCGTAGTAGCTACGCCCGTTATCTTGAATTCATCAATGGCACGAATCATCTTTTCTATGGCCTCTGTGCGGGTATCGCCATAGCTGATGAGCTTGGCTATCATCGGGTCATAATAAATCGGAATCTCCATGCCCTCTTCAATCCCATCGTCTACACGCACCCCATTCCCTTGCGGGCGCACATAAGTTTGTAATGTGCCCACATTAGGCAGGAAATTATTGGCAGGGTCTTCAGCACAGACACGCACTTCAATCGAGTGACCTTTGATCTGTAAATCCTCCTGTTTCATACTCAAAGGCTTACCCTCTGCCACATGAATCATTTCTTTCACTAAATCAACTCCTGTAATTAATTCCGTCACGGGGTGCTCTACCTGCAAGCGGGTATTCATTTCCAGAAAATAAAAATCCAGATTTTCGTCTACAATAAACTCTACTGTTCCGGCTCCATAATAATTACAAGCCTTTGCCACATTTACGGCGCAAATCCCCATCGCTTCTCTGATTGCCGGGGTTAAGACTGACGACGGCGCTTCCTCAATTACCTTCTGGTGGCGGCGCTGGATAGAACATTCACGCTCGAAGAGATAGACCACATTGCCGTGCTGGTCGCCCATTACCTGTATTTCTATATGCTTGGGCTTGGTAATATATTTTTCAATGAAACACGAGCCATTGCCAAAGGCCGAGATAGCCTCACCCACGGCTCTGTCCATTTGTTCGTCAAACTCTTCTTCTCTTTCTACTACGCGCATCCCTTTTCCACCTCCTCCGGCACTGGCTTTTATCAGAATCGGATAGCCGATTTCGGCTGCTTTCGCTTTAGCTGCCACACGGTCGGTAATGGCATCAGGCGTGCCAGGTACCATTGGTATATTATAAGAAGCTACGGCATGTTTAGACGACAATTTATCGCCCATAATTTCAATCGATTCAGGTGATGGGCCGATAAAGATTAGCCCCGCCTCTTTTACTGCCTTTGAAAAACCAGCATTCTCAGAAAGGAATCCATACCCAGGATGAATGGCGTCAACGCCCAGACTTTGCGCTACTGCTATGATTTTATCGCCTAACAGATAAGATTCTTTAGAGGGGGGCGGACCAATGCACACGGCTTCGTCGGCATATTTTACGTGCGGCGCATTCCGGTCGGCTTCCGAAAAAACGGCTACTGTACTGATTCCCATTTCACGGGCGGTTCGCATCACACGAAGCGCAATTTCACCCCTATTGGCTACAAGAATTTTTTTGATGGTCGGCATATAAAAACGCTATCTGGTGTTTGTTTCAGATTACGAAGTAACATTAAAATCTGATTCAATTTTGAATATTTAATTAAAAATCTTGGACATTTTTCATAAAATAGGCTGGCACGGCTATTGACTGCTTGTTATCCATCCAAAATATTGATACTTTTGTTGAAAAAATGAAGATTTCTTCATCATTTTATTGTTAATTAATCAGGCAACGAACAATACAAGTTCCTTCATTTCCTCTTACCATAATGGCGAAAGATATTTTTGATAAAACAATTAGCGATTTAGGGCATATCGGTACACAAGCAAAACTGCTTAACTCTCACCACTACTACTCATTTCCAAGACTCACAGGCGAATTAGGGCCTTATATGGAATTTAACGGCAAACGTGTATTGAACTGGTCGTTGAATAACTATTTAGGTCTGGCCAATCACCCCGAAGTACGTCAGGCAGATACAGAAGCAACCGCTCAATACGGTTTGGCCTACCCGATGGGCGCGAGAATGATGACAGGTAATACCGAAATCCACGAGGCGTTTGAAAAGGAACTGGCAGCTTATGTAGGCAAAAAAGACTCTTTCTTATTAAATTATGGCTATCAGGGCGTAATGTCAGTGATTGAGTGTATTGTCGACCGTCGGGACGTGATTGTCTACGATGCCGAAAGCCACGCCTGCCTCATAGATGGTATCCGTTTGCACAAAGCCAAAGGAGGTGAATACTACAAGTATGTGCATAATGATATGGACAGCCTTGAGAAAAACCTCATAAGAGCTACCAAACTGGCCGAAGAAAGAGGCGGTGGAATACTCGTAATTACCGAAGGCGTATTCGGGATGTCGGGCAAGGTGGGTAGTCTGGATAAAATTGTTGAATTAAAGAAAAAATATAGCTTCCGTTTACTGGTAGATGATGCACATGGTTTCGGAACGATGGGCGCTACAGGTGCAGGTGTTCCCGAGCACTTTGGTGTGCAGGATGAAGTAGATTTACATTTCTGTACATTTGCCAAATCAATGGCGGCTATCGGGGCATTCATTGCCGCTGACCCTGATGTGGTGATGTTCCTGAAATACAATATGCGTTCACAAACCTATGCCAAGGCGTTACCAATGCCGTATGTTTTAGGTGGCATGAAACGTCTGGAACTCATCAGAAATCACCCCGAATATAGAGAGCAATTGTGGACGATCGTTCATGCTTTACAAGACGGTTTCCGCAGGCGCGGGTTTGATATCGGTGATACCACTTCGCCTGTTACACCGGTTTTATTACACGGAAATTATGACCTGCCAACGGTTACAAATCTGATTCGTGACCTGAGAGAAAACATGGGTATTTTCTGCTCTGTAATCATTTATCCGGTAGTACCAAAGGGCGTTATTATGCTACGCATTATCCCTACAGCTTCGCATACATTAGAAGATGTAGAATACACAATGGATTGCTTTGAGAAGGTACAGGCGAAGTTGCAGGCAGGCGAATACGCTCCGTTGATAGTAGCTTGATTTATAGCAAAAAAAGCCATTTTTAAGGGCTGTAGACAACATTCAGTACAGATAGGCGTTAAAAAGTCAGGCATAAACCTGACTTTTTGCATTTTTTTACAAAAAACAGCGTTTTTTGATGGTATTTTTTGTAGAAAAATTTGTAATTTTTGTCAATATGTCTAACTTGCAAGTAGTTTATTTCGTATTTAAGTAGATAATTTCATTCATTAACCAAATCCGTTACAATTACTATGAACAAGTACAAAGAACTCAGTGACCTTGTTGCTTCTTTAGCAGGAGATTTTGACAAATTTTATGACAAAGGCAACAAAGCTGCTGGCACAAGAGTTAGAGCCGGAATGGCACAACTGGCTGCCTGGGCTAAAGCAACAAGAGCCGAAGTACAGTCCATAAAAAATGGTCAATAAAACCACTTTTGTTTATGATTAGCTATAGAGAGATAAGCTCTGTTTCCGAGCTTATCTCTCTATATTTTTTCGGGGTGCATCAACGTCGCCAATCCTCTGATCGTACGGCGTGAAGTACCCTTGATAAACACCTCGCCTGTTATCTGGGCAATGTGTTTTTCACGGTCAACAGTCATTACCGTAAACACCACTTCATAATCAGTATCCACAAACATTGGGAACAAATATTCAGTCTCCTGTTTCATATAGACAGATCCTTCGCCCGGAAACTCCATACCGAGGATGCGTGTAAAAACACTACTGCTCAGGTGTCCATGAATAATGGGACGTTTAAAACGGGTTTTAGCGGCATATTCAGGGTCTAAATGTAAAGGGTTTTTATCTCCGGTTACTTCGGCAAATTTCTGTACATCTTCCTGCGAAAAGCGGAATTCGTATTTGTAGGTATCTCCAATTTCTAAAAGCATAAGAATGGGTTTTGTAAGGAATGATTTGCAAATATAGGAATTAGTCTACTTAAATCTTCTACAGTTGTTATTTCACTAATTCGGCTATTTTCTTTTCAAACACACCCGTAGATTGAGCAGGAAAAGGTACCCTCATACCTCCACCGAATTTTAAAGCTTCAATGTTATTTAGCTTGATACTAATTACGGTCTTATCGTTTACTGTTTTTATCCTTATATTAAAATTACCTGATACAGTTTGTATCCTTCCCATGCCTTCATCTCTGACAACTATCCAGGCATTAGGGTCTTTTGGAGCTCCATCCTTTTCAAGAGTAAAGACGTTTATAAAAGAATGATTTTCAGAAGTAATAATTCCACTTGTTTTGTCAATTATCTTTATTGAAATACCATTTTCTGATAATACGTCAACTACTTTACTCCAAACTTCATCAAATGTTTTGCTTGATGAATCTATATAAGCAGTTGTTTGATAATTCCCTTTAAGCAAAGGCTGTCCTTTGGGTATTTGCTGTTGAGCCATGGCGAAAATGCTTAAAAAGGAAAATAGAATGGCAATAAAAAGTTTTTTCATTGGGGAGTTAATTAAGGTTACACCCGAAAAATAGTTATTAATCCCTTTACAACAAAAAAACATTCTAATTATTCAGAATGTTTCTTGATTTTACTTTATCACAAGTGGTATATAGTTACCTGAATAAAAAAGGCGAACCAGTTTGTAGTTTCTGGTTCGCCTCATAGTATGTTTAACGACTAATTATTTTCTCCGCCTTGTACATCATCATTTCTGATACCGCGTTTGTTCTTTTTGATTGATTCTTTGAGTTTACCAAATTTATAATTCAGGCTGAAGTTGAATGATCTGAAATAATTTCTCTGCTCGCTGAATTGCAGAAAATCAGGGCCAAAAGAGTTTCTGATATTTCTTCTGAATTTATTAAAGGGATTATTGAAAGACGCCGAAAACGATAACTTATCTTTTACTACATCTTTATTCACACTGGCCGAGTAGCCCAGAAAGTGATTGGTTTTTTCCTGAATATTAATATTCGGGCCATTATAATTGATATTCACATTTACACGCCAGTTTTTCTCTAATCTATAGCCCGACGAAAGATTTGCCCCATACATAAGCCCCTTATTTTTGATGAGTTTATCATTAATAATGCCCTCTGTCATGGCATAGGCCGTTCTTGAGTTGATGCTTAGGTTCCATTTTTTTGTAATCGGATAGTTGAAATTGACAATAACCATAGGTAATAATTTAGCCTTGCCCACATTGCCAAAGGACGAGCGTGTAATTTTGGTAGCCGGGTCATACACAATAACAGGGAAAAACATATCTTTAATAAACATATGGCCTACACCAAGGCTGAAAGAACTTTTACCTGACCAGTTGTAGCCTATATTAATATCATTCATAATAGAAGGTTTCAGATTCGGGTTACCTGTGCGTTCAAAACTTGGATTAGAGCGGTCAACAAACGGATTGAGCTGATAAATACCAGGTCTTCTGATACGCTGCGTATAACCAAAATTCAGACCCGATTTTTTAAATTTCCGGTTGATTGAAATCGTAGGAATCACATTAAAATAATTCTGGCTTACTTTGGTATTAGTCGTAGCAAAGTCGGCATCCAGCACGGTTTGCTCCACTCTGACACCCGCTTTTACACCCCATTTCTTGAAATTATATTGATAGGTATTATAGATGCCGTATATATTCTGCGTATTAGAAAATTTATTGCTGAGCTCGTCTAAAATCTGATAAGCATCTGTATCAGAATTATAGGTGCGATATTCAAAATTACTCTTATTGTCTCTCAGGATACCTTTCATCCCGGCTTCTATCATCAGTTTTTTGACAGGATGCACATAATCGACCTGTATGGTATGTTCTGAAAACAGTTGGTCATTGAGCTGGCGGTAATCAGGCAAATCATAGTTGATACGCTCCGAAATGCCAATCACATTATCTTGTCCGTTGTCAAAGCCATAGTATCTGTAAGAAAATGTCAGCAAACGGTTTTTATCTGCCCTGAAACCCAACTGATAATTCAGGGCGGCATCAAAGCCCTTACCGTTACCATTGCCTCTATTATTAAGGTAATAGCGTTGCAGGATTTCACTTCCTTTTGTCAGGTCTGAACTCTGGCTGCTGGTAGCATCGTTCCTGTTTCCGTTAACGTTAAATTGCCCGGAAATCAGGTTCAGACTATCCACTTCATAACTAAGCTCCAATCCCAGATAGCCACTTTTACTTTCTGATTGGTTGAAGCCGCGCTGGT
The DNA here is from genome assembly GCF_013912375.1 of Emticicia sp. BO119. Lineage (GTDB taxonomy): Bacteria > Bacteroidota > Bacteroidia > Cytophagales > Spirosomataceae > Emticicia. The sequence continues at coordinate 7,872 of NZ_JACETV010000001.1, forward strand.
CGAGTAGGGTTGAATATTCACCAAAAGTATTCCGGGTGATAATGGTAGCAGTCTGAGGATTATTATAGATATTACCCCCACCAAAAGCCGAAAGCCCCCATTTGCCTATTTTAGCAGAAAGCGACCCCCCGATACCAGGCCCGCCTACAGGAAAACGTTCACTCAGATTTAAACTGCCATTATAGCCATTAGTCACATTCTTGTTGGTAATAATATTAATAATACCTGAGAGTCCTTCAGCATCATATTTGGATGGTGGCGTCGTGATAACCTCAATCCGTTGGATAGAGGATGCAGGCATACTTCTCAATATATCTTTATAGCTCCGTTCAACCATGCTTGAGGGCTTGCCATTAATCAATATCCTGAAGTCAGTATTGCCTTTCAGTTGTATATTATCTTCGGCATCGAGCGAAAGATACGGTACTTTTCTCATCATATCCAGCACACTGAATACCTTGCTTTCGGGGTCGGCCTGAGTATCGTAAGAAATACGGTCAACCTCTTGTTTTACAATTTGTTTGGTGGCACTCACTTTTACTTCTTTCAATCCAAGGGCTTCTTCAGTAATCAAAATTTTACCTAAATCAAGCGTAGTTTTGGTTGAATCAGACAAATCAGCTACCAATGTTTTTCCCTTAAATCCTACTCCCGATATCACAAGATAATATTTATAAGGTTTCAATCCGACAAATCTGAATGAGCCGTCCGCTTTAGAATAATCTACTTTTACAGATACATTTTTGTCTTTCATGAGCGCAACAGTAATAAAATCAGGATTTTTCTGTGATACCGAATCGACAAGAACGCCAATAATCTGCTGGCCTTTTACGGCTGATTGCGCGTGAGCATAAGCGGAGAGCAGCAAGCCTGCCAAAGCAAGCATACAAGAAAGTAAGAGCTTTTTCATGTGTTTTTATTCTTTTTTGTATTTAAAAAGCAATAGTTTTCCATCAGGGCAAAATGCCCTTAAAATTTTTCACGCATGACCTTTTAATTCATGCAGTGAAGAAACCTTTATAAGTGATACGGTATAGTGATTTTAATCTACGACAGCGCAAATATATAAAAAGGTACTTTGTAATGCAAGGTAATATGTAAATTATTTTCTTGTATAATTTGATACCGAATACAAGCCATTAGATGCCCTCAATGAAAAAAAGTTACAAGGCAATTCTTTATTTATAAGAAGTGCTCTATCAGAAATTGCTAAAGCACCAGTCGAAGCAAGGCGAAAGCACTAATCGAAGCAAGGTTAAAGCACTAATCAAAGCAATGGCAAAGCACAATACAAAGCATTGCCAGTATAATTAAACAAAGAAATAAATAATAAAATAAACCATTAAACTAAGAAAAGTATAATGGGTCGAAACCTTATTTATAGTAAGGAATTGGCAAGACATTAACCAGTACCCGTTTTTGGTGGAGAAGCAATGCATTGCGTCCCTGCCAGAAAATAATCCTCTTATCCACCAACAGTTCGATTCTACGAAAAACCTCCTGAAACGCTTTGAAAACCCAACCCAAAGCCTGAAATTTACCGGATTCACACAACAACTACAGCAATGGACGAAGAAAGAATGAATGAGCTTCAACACAACAAAGGGGGTAGGGGTATCACCGACTATACACCCGACTACGACGAGCAAGCCTACAACTACTGCCTGTTAGGGGCAACCAACCAAACCCTCGCCCGGTTTTTCGGGGTATCGTCTACTACCGTAAAAAAATGGATGAAGAAGTATCCGGGTTTTCAGGAATCTGTCAGAAGAGGAAAAGAACTGGCCGATGTACAGGTAGCCGGCAGCCTGTTCAAAAGAGCAATTGGCTATACTTGCCAGCAGGTAGTATCAGAGTCTGTCAGAGCATCAGCTACTAATACGGAATCCGAAAAGGTTACCAGTTCAGAAAAGGTTACCAATATGGTGGGAACCTTTTTGAATCAGGATAACGATGGTTATCAGAAAATCAGAGTAACAACAAAGGAAATTATACCAGACACAAAGGCGCAGATATTCTGGCTCAAAAACCGTCAGCCCGAACTGTGGCGCGACAAACGGGATGTCGATCACACCTCAGGAGGTGAAAAACTAAACGTAGTTACCATATTTGAGTTACCCAACGATGGGCGCAACGATTGATAAAATTAAACAAGTTCACTATCTTAGCCCTTCAAAACTATTCACCTGTAAATTGTATGCACCATATGACCCATTCGAAAAAATTAGTTTACCTACTCTGTTATCTCCTGATTTTTAATCTCTCGGCACAGGAAACAATTCCTTTACCCGAGCATCCACGTCCTGATTTTGAAAGAGCCGACTGGCAGAATCTGAATGGCAACTGGGATTTTGAATTTGATAAAAAAGATGTGGGTATCACCCAGAAATGGCATTCTTCCGCCAAGCCTTTCACTAAAACCATCAGTGTGCCATTCCCGTGGGGTTCGCCGTTATCGGGCGTAAAAGATGAAGCCGATATAGCCTGGTATAAGAAAACAATCACAGTAAATCCGGCATGGAAAGGTAAAAGAATATTTGTCACCATTGGTGCTTCCGATTGGGAAACAACCGTATGGCTGGATGGAAAACTCTTAGGCAGCCACAAAGGGGGTTATACACCGTTTTCATTTGAACTGACCAATTTAAAATATGGAGCAAAACAAAATCTGGTAATCAGAGTAGACGACAAACGCCGCGATTTTACTTTATATGGCAAACAAGGCTACGGCAATGCCCGTGGTTTATGGCAAACGATTTATCTGGAAGCTCGCGGACAAAACTATATCGATGCGGTTCATTTTACACCTGATATTGATAAATCGGAAGTGAAAGTGACAGTTTATCTGGCCAAACCCGCGCCAAAAGATATTGATATGGGGTTTTATTTTGAAAGTCCTGATAGTACAGCTATTTCAATGACTTTCCCTAAAGGGCAAACTGAATATTCGTTTACTCAAGATATTCCTTCTGCTCGCTTATGGACTTTAGAAGACCCACATCTTTATAATGCAACTGTTATTGTGGGAGATGACGAGGTAAAATCCTATTTCGGCATGCGCAAGATTTCGACTGTGAATCTGCCTGGTACTAATTATAAATACATAGCCCTGAACAACAAGCCTGTGTATATGCAATTGGCACTTGACCAGTCGTATCATCCGGAGGGATTCTATACTTTCCCGACTGATGAGTTCATGAAGAATGAGATTCTGATAGCCCGCAACATTGGTCTGAATGGTATCCGTACGCACATTAAAGTAGATGTACCCCGTAAATTATACTGGGCTGATAAACTGGGTGTACTGGTGATGTCAGATCTGCCGAACAGCTGGGGAGAGCCTGATAAAAATGCGCAGCAGGAATCAGAATATACGCTGAAAGAAATGATCAAGCGAGATTATAACCACCCGGCAATTTTCTCATGGATTACCTTTAACGAAACCTGGGGGTTACGTACCAAAAAAGAGGTAAACGGCAAGGTTGAAAATATCTATACACCGGAAACACAAAAATGGGTAGCTTCGGTGTATCGGTTGGCGAAATCATTAGATGCTACACGTCTGGTAGAAGATAACTCTATTTGTTGCGGGGCAGGGCATACCGAAACCGATATTAACTCATGGCATGAGTACCTGCCCGGGTGGGAATGGGAAAACCACCTGAAAATGATTGACGAGAAAACCTTTGTGGGCAGTGATTTCCATTACGAAAAGGGCTATAAACAAACCGATGTACCCAATATCAACTCTGAATGTGGAAACGTGTGGGGCTACGAAGGTAGCACAGGCGACTGCGACTGGAGCTGGGATTATCACCGCATGATTAACACTTTCAGAAAATACCCGAAAATTGCCGGTTGGTTATATACAGAGCACCACGATGTAATCAACGAGTGGAACGGCTATGTACGTTTCGACCGGAGTGAAAAAGACCTCGGCGTGCAGGATATGGTAAAAGGCATGAGCCTCAAAGATTTTCATGCACCATTTTATATCTCAACAGGCAACGAGATTTCAAAAACTGTCGTGCCGGACGAGGTCGTTACTGTACCGCTTTATGCGTCGTTTATGACCGACAGAACCGATGTCGGTAAAAAACTGACACTGAAAGTAAATCTTTACGGTTATGACGCTTTAGGGCAGGAAAAAACCTGGAGCAGCACAGAGCGTATCATTGATTACCAACCCTGGTTACAAAAAGAGTTACCGTCGTTGGAGGTAAAGATGCCTAATGAGAAAGCTGTGGTAACGATGTCATTAGTGCTGGTCGACAACGCAGGTAATGAGCTACACCACAATGTAATGAACTTTATTGTAGACGCACCGGCACCAACCGAGATTGTCATGCTATCAGGCAAAAAGGCTAAACTGGTGAGTGTCGATGCCAAAAACTTCAAAAGTGCTAAATGGTCGGCCAAACAATGGAATGTACTGGATGGACTGAAAGTAAACGGAGCAGGCAATGGCTATTTTGAATATGCGTTTAAAGTGCCATCAGGAATTGACTTAAATAATGTAGAGAACATAGCTTTTGTAGTAGAAGCAGGGGCAAAGCAACTTTTTGCCAAAGACATGGATAAAAAACTGAAAGGCAACGAAAACTATATGCTTGGTGCAATTGCAGACCCGGTACAAAACCCGAATGCCTACGCCATGACTGACACAAAGAAATTCCCAAGTTCGGTTTCAGTGAGTGTAAATGGTACTTTTGCCGGACGCTACGATTTACAAGACGACCCATCAGACCACCGGGGTGTATTATCTTGGCACAACCAGCTGAAAGATAAAAAACTACGTGAAGCAGGTTCGTACGGCTATCGGTTAGGAGTGAATATCCCTCAGAAAGCCATCGAACAAGCAAAGAAAACAGGTGAGATAATCGTAAGACTGGAAGTGCCCGAAAGCATGAATGGCGGCCTGGCCATCTACGGAGATAAATTCGGGCGTTATCCCCTAAACCCGACTCTGGCATTTGTATTGAAATAGGTATAAAATAAAAACGGGCATGCACCGGAGTGTTTGCATGCCCGTTTCTTTTACTTTATATACTAAGCGGATTAATTCTCTTTTGTAGTTGAACTACCCTGCTCACTTGGTAAAATAATCACCGTCGGAGGAGTAGCAGAGGCTTTTCTTGGGCTTGCCACCGGAGCCAGACTTTGTGCAGAGGTAACAGTAGTTTTGCTGTTCTGTGCCGGGTCTGATGCCATTATAGGGGCATTGTCAGGTACACCGGTATCTTTAATAGAAGCCTCACATTGCTTGATAGTTACAGCAATCGATTCGTCCATCAAACCCTCTCTGATAGCCTGATGGTAGAACATAATCGCTCTTTTAAGCATATCTGCCGTAGCCTGTGGTGTATTTTGTCTCCAGGCTAAACGTTGTAATTCAGCTCCTTGCGCCAATGTAATCTTGGGCAACTCGCCACGATTAGGGTCATTAGGGTTCATACTGATGAGCTCAATCAGATTGGTTTTCGCAGGCTCATACTTACGCATGGCGTTATAATCCTTGAATTTTTGCGTAAGGTACATCGCATGAGACGAATTAGTGACCTGTTCAGAAATTTTGCTTTCTGACTCAAATTCAGGTAATTTCGCACATTCACGGTAACGGAAAAATGCGTCCCAATAACGACCGGCTTTAAAATATTCATCGGCCTCTTGTAACAGATATGCACGGGATGTTTGACTAAAAGCTGAAAGTGAGAGTGAAACAAATCCGAACATCCAGATAAAAAAACGCATAGTCTTCATAAGAAAACAGTTTTATAGTTCTTAGCGGTTTTTAATATTGATTATACTAAATAAACGTCAACAATAACAAAAAAATTGAAAGAAACCGTTAAAAATTAATTAATTTTTTGAAACGATTTATCAACGAAATATCAACCTTTATTCAACAATATAGTAATATTACATTCCTATACAATTTTGATGCCTTTCCGAAATCTCCGTTTACGTATATTTATGTGGCTGACAAAAAGACAGTATTTCATTGCATCTCGTTAGAATCTGAGATAAAAAACGGAACATTTTTTCAGGATTTGAGTTTGGCATTTACCCGGATAGGCATTCGGATTATTCATTTGTGGGAAGATACCTGGCTTACAAATCAGGCCATAGTTAAATCAAGATTACTATCTGTTTTAGGTAAATCTGCTACTATCCCGGCAAGGCTTACCCAAAGCAGACGGATTGATAAACCCACCTTAAATAAGTTTATGACAGAAAACCACTTACAGGTTCTGGCTGGCGCGAAGTTCAAATATGGGTTGTATCTACCAAAGCGGTATTTCAGAGTGATAACCAATGAGAAGAACACCTTCACAAAAGCATTAAGTGAACAACTTGAACAAAGTGAAGAAATGCTTATGGCAGTAGCCTCTTTCAGTACCGCCAGAACATTCATTCGGCAAGGTATTTCTTACAGAAGTTTCGAGTTGATTCGTTTTGCAAACCTGAAAGGCTTTACAGTGGTGGGTGGTTTGGATAAATTGTTACAGGCTTTTATCAGAGAACAAACCCCCGATGATATTATGACTTATGCCGATGCCGATTGGTCAGATGGTGCAAGCTATGAAAAATTAGGCTTTGAGCGTGTAGAACTCACACCCCCTCAATCATTCAGTTTAAATACCCATTTTGAAAGAATCTGGAAAGGACAGGAAGGCGAAAGGATTGATAAACAGGTATGGAACGCAGGCAGTTGGAAGTATCTGTTGAAGTTAAAGCAAAGTTAAATGGAAGAACAACAAACGCTGATAGTGATACTCGGCCCAACGGCATCCGGCAAAACAAAACTGGCTGTTGCATTAGCCACAGAAATCGGAGGAGAAATAATAAGTGCTGATAGCCGCCAGGTGTATAAAGGAATGAATATCGGAACGGGTAAGGATTACGAAGAGTATGAACACGTTTCAGGACAAAAAATTCCGTATCATTTAATTGATATAGTAGAAGCAGGAGACGAATACCATGTAGCCCGTTTTCAGAGAGATTTTAAACAGGCTTATCAGAATATAATAAACAGGGGTAAAATACCCATTTTATGCGGGGGAACAGGTATGTACATTGAGGCAGTGCTAAAAAATTATCAGCATACCCAGATACCGGTTGATGCTGTTTTAAGAGAAACTATAAAAGAAAAATCGTATGAAGAATTGCTAAATCAGTTTCAACAGCAATACCATTCATTTTATCCAGAAGCTGATACTTCCACCAGAAAGCGGTTAATAAGAGCTATTGAAATTGCCCGGTTTATGAAGGATAATCCGCAGGCTTATCAGGTAACAGACCCTTACAAAGCTTTGATTTTTGGTATAGCTATTCCAACAGAAATTCGTAGAGAGAGAATCACCGGACGCTTGAATAAACGCCTGAAAGAAGGCATGATTGAAGAAGTACAAGCACTTCTGAACCAAGGAATCAGCCCTGAAAAACTGATTTTTTACGGTTTGGAATATAAGTTTATTACAGAGTACCTGTTAGGTCAATTAACCCATGATGAAATGGTAAAAAGATTAGAAGTAGCTATTCATCAGTTTGCCAAACGCCAGATGACCTTTTTCAGAAGCATGGAAAAAAAAGACCTGATAATTCACTGGCTTGATGGTATGGATAGCCCAGAAAACCTTATTAGTAAGATAAACCGCCAGATTGCCGGTGAAAATGTATAGAAAAACACAGATTCTTGGTTATTTTTGTAGAATAAACAATTTGGATACTGATGAAAAAACTGATAGCCATACCATTACTTTGTTTAATGTCCTGCTTTACTTTCGGGCAAAAGGTACTGGTATTTTATGATGTATCTGATAAAACAGAATTAAACGAATTACTCGAAACAGCCTCCACAAAAAAAATAGGTATAGACACTACTTCCAATCCGGCCCGATTCAATGAAAATACCCTTAAAAACTATAATGCCATTGTCTTTCTGAATACCTCAGCCAACCGTTTGAGCTTCAGACAGGCAGCCGAACTGCAAAGATTTATTCAGGCCGGAGGCGGCTTTGTAGGAAATGGGAAAGCTGCTGACGCTTCTTATAAATGGTTGTGGTATGAAAATATTTTAGGCGGGAGCTTAGCCAAAACCCAATTAGAAAATCCTGTTCAGTTAAGTCTTATAACAAATGCAAGCATAGGTAAAACGGCACTTCCGCCACTCTGGAAAATGAGCGATAAACCTTTGGTTTTTAATAGCCTGCCAATTCGTTGCAAGCCTGTATTATTAGATGTTACGGGCAAAACCTGGGCATGGTATTATACCACAGACGAAGGAGGGAAATTATTTTATACCGCTCTCGGTTGTGAGCCTTCTGCCTACAAAAACCCTGATTTTATTAATCATCTCTGGTCAGGTATAGAAGAGGTATCGGCAAAGACACTACCAGACTATGTGAGAATTGCTGGCACAACCCTGCCTGACGAAAAGAATTTCTTAAAGATTATACTGGCAGACAATCTACAGAAACCCGTTGCATTGGCAACTATGCGAAACGAGAATGTATTGGTAGTAGAAGAAGAGGGAAATGTAAAAATGTATGAAGTGCAAAAGAGAAAAACCCGGCTGATCGGAAAAATAGAAGTACCCGGACTACAGGCCATCAGGCTTGATCCCGAGTTTTATCAGAATGGCTACATCTATACTTTTGCTGAAACAGCACCCGAAGGCTATAAAATAGGCAGGATGCAACTGGTAGGAGATACCACCATTGCAATGACAGATTTTACAAGTCAGTCGACCAACCCATTAGCAAAAAATGCCATATATGATTTTGAGCGTTATACCAGAAGCCCGTATCGATTACCAAAGTACTTCGATAAAAAAACTTTCAGATATGATAATGAGCAAGGGATGATATTGGAAACCCTTGATGAAGATGGAAATGTGAAAAATATTGAGCCATTTCTGACAGATATGAGGTTTGATTTTATCAGGGATTTAGCTTTTGGGCCGGATGGTAACCTGTATTTCTTGGAAGATAATCAGCTGAAAAAAGTAGATTACGCAGAAGGAAACCGTAAGCCTATTGCCATTGCATCAGCTGATGTACTGACCGGGAATGCCCCTTTGAAAGTGAAGTTTTCTTCAGAAGGCTCGGTTGATTTTGATAAAAATGATAAAATCAGTTTTGAATGGAATTTTGACGGGGTGAATCAGTCAACAGAAGCCAATCCTGAATTTACTTTTTCTAAATCCGGAACTTATCAGGTGAAACTGAAAGTAAGTGATACCAACGGAGAAACAACAGAAACCGGATTGGAAATTCAGGTTATAAAACCGCCTGTAAAGGGCAGAAAAAGATAATCACCCTCCCCAGCAGAAGAAAGGGTGATTGGTTCACGGCTATTTAGTTGGAATCTCAATAATAAAAGTTGTATTGGGCATTGCACCTTCGGTACGGCAATTCAGTTTTTCACCTACATTTTTCACCAGCAAGTGAATCTTCATGCTTGCATAATCACTTTGTCGTTGTATCAGCTCCTCAATCTGTTTGAATACAAATAAAGGTTTAACCTGTATGGTTTCTGTATTAAGATTGGTTTCTATTTCCTGAAAAAACTCCATTCGCTCTCCTAAACGTTTCTTCTCTAATTCAAGAAATAGAATAACAGTTTCTATTTCCTGTGCAAGAGAGATATTCTTTTGTTTGGAATTAGTAGAGATAGACCTCAGTAAATTACTGAATTCTGTCAGGTACTGGGCTGCTTCCATCGGGCTATGCAATAATACATACTGCTTGATCGAATTAAGATTGCTGTATAAAAACTGCGGATTCCCCATAACATTCTCTAATTCCCGTATCTTGGCTACAATGTGCGACTCTCTTTTTTGTTTCAGATAATTTGTCAGACTCCACAAGAAACTAACCAGCAACAACAACCCCATTGCTACATACAAAAACACATTCATGAGCACTAACAAAAGAGTGGGATAAAAAAAAATCATAGCGATGGTTGTTTCGGCTTTACACAAAACTATTCAAATGGCCATACGGTGTAAAGGGACATTTAGTATTTGGGGGATTTCATCCTGTATCTGGTAGTTTTTGGCAGGTATTTGGGGGAGGCGTGAGATTTTAAAAAAATAGCTATCAGTCAGCTAAACTGGATTGATAGCTAAAAGCTTAAAATAGATATTGTTACTCAAAACCGATGAAAACTATAATAAGCTCCAAAATTAACTCTGGCTTCAGTATCTCTGTAATATTGCTGATAGGCTGCTTCCATACCTAATTTAAAGTGTTTTGAAATACTATATCGGTATTCGAGCCCTCCACTAAAACCCATCGAAAGACTTCTTCGGAAGTATGGAGGGTCTGGGATATACTCTAATCCGACAGGTGGATTTTTCATAGGATTAATCCTGAATCCTCCATATCTGAACTGAGTGGCTCTAACCGACCCTACAGATGCATTGATACCCCAGAAATGTGATTCACGTTTAAAAATGCCAACCAGAAACCCCACATTAAGCTTTTGCGAACTACTTTGCAGAAAAGATATGGTATAGGGATTATTGGCTACACCAAAATCTTGAGCACTACTTTGCTTTTGTGCACTGGCAAAACTTAATTGCGACTGAAACGCTATCCGATTAGTTAATTGCCGTTCATATTTCGGTGTGAAATGATAGCCTTTTATATCTCCTGTACCGAATAAAGTAAAACCTCCTGATAGACCAATGGTGTTTTTTAGTTCAGTCTGGCTATAAGAATTTAAGCTGAGAAGTATCAGCAGCAAAAGAGAGAAAGTTATTTTCATAGAAGTGTTTTTTTTGATTAGTCATAAGCAATTCCGTTCGGTACTGGTAGAGACATAACAGTTTGCTGCGCGAACCATTACGTCTCTGCATAAGACAAATCACTCCGTCAAAATCTCCAGATTCTTGATTTTAGTCGGAAACCACACCCGCATTTCTCCCTGCCCACGATTCGAGCGGGCATAGTAGGGAATAAGTACCAAAGGTTGAGTAGTGGTATTAACCGAAAAATCATCTAAAATATTAATAGCATTGGCAGTACCTTTCAGAGTCATTACCCCATTCAGTAAATCAGGTTGGAAACTGGTCTGAAACTGCTGCTTTTCGGGTACTATCAGGTTTGAGGTACGGTCGTTGTTATCCGCAAATTCGGCGCAGTACACAATCGGGCCGTATTCAATAGCAATTTTGCCTATATCGTCTCTTACTTTGGCGTTGGCAATGGTCTGGCGAACCTCCATCGGTAAATCTAATTCTATTACATCGCCTTTTTTCCATAGGCGGTCAATGGCTACGTAGCCATTATCTAATTTCATTTCTAAAGGCTGACCGTTTACTTTTACTGAAACCTCTTTTACCAATAAGCCTTTATAAGCATATAAATCCGTTGGGAATGCCTGATTCTTTGCCCAACCTGGAATACGCACATACATCGCATATTGCAAGCCTTTTTTGTTCTGTGGCTCAACATTGATTTTGATATTGCCCTCCCACGGATAATTAGTCGCTTGGGTAATCGTTACATTTTCTTTAGGAGCAACTTCAAGAGTAGTGGTATTACTTATAAAGAGATTGACATAAACCCGATTGTCGTTTTGCGCATAAATATAGCCAGGTATAGAAGGCATAAAACGACAGATATTTGTAGGGCAACACGAACAGGTAAACCAGGGTGAGCGTTTATTCTCTCCAGTCAGTTTGCCATTTTTAACAGTATATTCCATTGGGTTTTCATAGTTGAAACTCTTGCCATCAAGGCCAATTCCGCTAATCAAACCATTATAAAGCGTGCGTTCTAAAATATCAATGTATTTAGAGTCTCCATACATCATAAACATACGGTGGTTCCAGTAAACACTGGCAATAGCGGCACAGGTTTCACAATAGGCACTATGATTTGATAGTTCATAGTCTGGCCCGAAGCCTTCCCAGTTACCTGCTTGTCCAAGCCCGCCTGTTATATAGGTTTTCTTTGTAAAGGCATTATCCCATATTTTGGTAATGGCATTCAGGTACGCTAAATTATTGGTGAGAGAAGCCACATCAGCCATTCCGGCATACAGGTATCCCGCCCTTACAGAGTGCCCTACGGCTTCGGTTTGTTGTACAACCGGAATATTATCTTGCCAGTAAGCACCTGTTTGCCATACTGTCGCTTCTTTATCGCCTGTTTTCTTTTCATAGGTACGTTTCCCACGGCAATCAATAAAGAATTTCGATAAATCAAGATATTCTTTCTTTCCTGTGATTCTGTACAACTTCACAAGACCGATTTCTATCACCTGATGCCCCGGAGCAACAGCCTTTTTGCCCGGTCCGAAAACTGTCAGCAAGTGGTCAGCATTTTTGAGCGCAATATTGAGCATATTCTTTTTACCTGTGGCCAAATAGTGGGCTGATGCCGCCTCGTAGAAATGCCCCATATTATATAATTCATGGCTTAGCTCATGTTCCTTTTCGTAGCGTTCTTTGCCAATCCAGGGGTGGCCTGTATCACCCATAGTGCGCGTAGTGTATAAATAGCCATCAGGCTCTTGCGCCTTACCAATGAGCGTAATCAATGAATCAAGATAGCTATCTAATTTAGCATCGTATTTTACATGAAGCGAATAAGCCGCACCTTCAATAATTTTATAAACATCAGAATCATCAAAAGGATAAGTCGTACATAACTTACCTGTATGTGCAACAGCCTGTTCAAAGTTTTTAATTCGTCCTGTCTCTTTTGATTTCTGAAACGACCACGGAATAGTAACTGTTCGGTTGATTTCGAGTTTAGGCAACCAGAAATTATCATTTAGTTTTACTTTCGTAAATGGCACACCACTATAAGGATAATCTTTCTGAAACTGCGCAATCGACAGAATAAAGGTAAAACTAAGGATGATGGTAATTAGGGTGCTTTTCATAAAAAATACTGATAGTTTAGGATAGTTGAATTAGGTTTTAATTAAGGTCTGTACTATTTAGTCTTACTATTTCTTTTGTTTTGATAGCATTGTCTAAAGTTATCCAGCCACGAAAATCATTTCCGACCTTAAACTCTGCATAACAAACTTTATTAAGCCCTTCTGTTAGAATATAGGTTTCGTTGATAAGCACCAGTCTATTCGACCATTCAACACTCAATCTGAATTTTTCCAATTCACGTATTCCCTCAAAAACTCCAAAACGTCTGTGTATGAAAGAGAATTTTTGATTCGCAGTTGAGGGCTGCCCGATAGTGATCGTATCACCCCTCGAAAAATTCACTCCTGAAACTGTACAGGCCGGAATTTTCATTTTCTCAGATTCTTTTTCAGAGTTTTGTTGCGAACTCTGTCCCGAAGCAGTTGAAATCGCAAACACCGATAATAAGATTAACAATTTTGTTTTCATAGTTGTAGGAGATAGCTTTATTTTTTGAGGTTTTTATTTAAACCCGTTCACAAGTGACCTCGCCGGGAATTGAACCCCCGTTTAGTCACCCTTAAAATATAACCTGCAAATGAACCAGATGTTCAGCCACTAAAGATAACCAAATATCAGCAATAAAAGCCGGAATATCTGCTAAAAGAACAATTACACTGAGCCTTGTTTGGCAAGATGCCGTTTTTTCTGAATATTTGTAGCTACAACATTCAACCTTTGATCCAATGAAAATAAAACTTTTACTCTTCGCCTTTGTACTGTTTTTATGCGGCTGGAAAGGCAAAAACCCACCTGCGGCAAAACCAAAAAATATCATTTTTATTTTGTCTGACGACCATCGTTATGATTTCATGGGCTTTATGAATAAAGTACCGGGTCTGCAAACGCCTAATATGGATAGGATTGCCCATGAAGGAGCACATATTCAGAACGCCTTTGTGAGCACATCGCTTTGTTCACCGAGTAGAGCCAGTATTCTCACTGGGCAGTATGCACATACACACACAATAGTCGACAATCAGGCTCCTTTGCCAAAGGGGTTAAAATTCTTTCCGCAATACTTGCAAAAAGCCGGGTATAGTACTGCTTTTCTGGGTAAATGGCACATGGGAAATACCGATGATGCCCCTCAGCCGGGTTTCAATTATTGGTTAAGTTTCAAAGGGCAAGGAGTATATTATAACCCTACTTTCAATATTAATGGCAAGCAGGTCGCTCATAAAGACAGCAGTTATATATCAGATTTGTTGACTGATTATGCCGAACAATGGCTTAACTCTTTAGATAAAAACAAGCCTTTTTGCATGTATCTGTCACATAAAGGCGTTCATGCTGAATTTAAACCTGCCAAACGGCACAAAGGCACTTTTAAAGATGCCTTGGTTTATCCTGAATCAATGTATCTGACAAAGTCTGATACCAGTAAGATTTTTGGTGCAATGCCTGCACACAACCCCACCCAACCACCCATGAACCCGAATATGAAAGATATGCCTCAATGGGTAAAAAACCAGCGATACAGCTGGCATGGGGTTGATTATCTGTATCATGGACAAATCCAGTTCAATGATTTCTATCGGCAGTATGCCGAAACCCTCAGAGGAGTGGATGATAGCATTGGCAGAATTTTAAAGTGGCTGGAAGATAATGGACAAGCCGAAAATACTTTAGTGATTTATATGGGTGATAATGGCTTCAGTTTTGGCGAACATGGTCTGATAGACAAACGCCATGCCTACGAAGAATCTATGCGGGTACCATTAATTATTCGTTGCCCCGATATTATTAAGGCCAATTCAAAGGTGTCAGAAGTGATTCAGAACATAGATATTGCACCTACCATCCTGAATTACGCAGGCATACCTACACCCGTACAGATGCAGGGGAAATCGTTCCTGCCGATTCTGAAAGGACAGAAAATAGACTGGAAAGACAAAGCCTTTTATGAGTATTACTGGGAGTATGATTTCCCGCAGACACCGACCATGTTTGCTGTCAGAACCGACCGCTACAAATATATTTTTAATCATGGAGTCTGGGATGCTAACGAATTATATGATTTGAAAAACGACCCGTTAGAAGTGAATAACCTTATCAGAAGCCCTGAACACCAGACGATAGCTAAAAATTTAAGAGAAGAGGTTTGGAGTTGGTTAGAAGATACCAAAGGTATGCAGATCCCGTTGAAACGTATTTCTAACAAAAGAGGAGACCATATATATAGAGGAACTTATTGATTTTATGTGTTTGTTAAAGACATAATTAAATTATTTAACCTTGGATTAGGGTATAACGTACATTCAGATTCTCTGCAAGACTACTGTATGTACCATAATAAAAGGGGGTGTCTAAAAAGTCCAGAGTCGCAAAATATTATTTGGCTAATCTCAACCCGCGCGGCGTCCGCCCACACCCTAAATCCCTCTCCCCAACTGTGGGGAGAGGGACTTTTTAGCCCTTCCCCATTGTTGGGGAAGGGTTGGGATGGGGTCTTTTCCAAATATTATTTGGCGTAAAAACCTTTTTAGACACTCCCTTCATTGTCTGGCAATAATTACCAGATATAAGTAGCAACAGAACCACCATTAAGCGATTGGCTCAATGTTTTACCTTTACTCGATATAGTAAATACTTGAGGCTTGTTAGATTCGTTTAGCACAATCAGTACAGTTTTTCCGGCTGGTGTTTTAAAAGCCACATTCGCCAGACTTAGCGTAGTGTTTGAAGAAATACGAACCGAACCCGGACGAGCAAATTTAGATGCGTGAGCTACAATATAATAAGCCGGATTCCTGATAATAGAGTTACCAATAGTTATCGCTCCCAGACATTCGGTACAACCACCATCAGTATGCGGGTTTTGTTTAGGGTCGGCAGCTAAATTCCATTCCAATACGTTCTTAGACCAGTTTCGTGGCGCGCCAATAATCAGGTTTTTTACATGCCATTTCAAATCTCCGGCAAAATTGCCCGGTGCACCAATCCATTGTTCGGTAAAATAGAGGTTTTTATCAGGGTGTGCCTCATGAACTTCCGTTAGGGCTTCAATACTACCCCCGTACAAATGAAAGGCCGAACCATCTATATATTTACGTGCTTCCGCATCATTCAATACACGGATAGGATAATCCGGGCGGTCTGCATTGTGGTCATATAAAATAATTTTGGTTTTGATGGCTGCCGCTTTGAAAGCCGGGCCGAGGTTTGTTTTGATAAATGCGGCTTGCTCACTTGGTAGCATCAACAGGCTTGGATTATTGCCTGGGTGCAAAGGCTCATTCTGAATCGTAATAGCATCAATACGAATCCCCTCTTTTTGCATATCCTGAATATACCTGACCAGATATTTAGCATAAGCCTGATAAAATTCCGGTTTCAGACTACCACCTTTAGAATTACCATTGGTTTTCATCCAGACCGGGGGTGTCCAGGGTGAGCCTAAGATTTTGATTGCCGGATTAATTTTCAGAATTTGTTTCAATACAGGTATCAGGTCTTTTTGTTCTTCTATCAGGCTGAATTTCTGCATATTCGGGTCAGTTTCACCATTGGCAAGGTCATTATAAGTGAATACATGGTCGCTCAGATCCGAGGCACCGATACTCACTCTTAAATAACTGACACCGATATTGTTCTGGTCAGTAGCAAATAATTCTTTTAATAGCTCCGCTTTTTCAGCAGCCTTTAGCTGATTAATCAATGTGGCACTACCACCTGTAAGCGTAAAGCCAAAGCCATCCATAGTCTGAAAACGTTTGGTATCATCCACAAAGATAGTGGGGCCGTCAGTCTTTTCATTGCCGAAACGCAACGACTCATTTTGCTTTTGTAATAAAGCCGATTTATCGGCATTGGTAAGCCATAGTTCTGCCTGTTGCGCTTTTACAAGTGTAGCCACAAAGCAGAGCAGAAAGGTTAAAGTTTTTTTCATAGATTGAGGTTTTGTATTGGGTTGGCAAGATAATGTATATTTTAATTTTGAGAAAGGCATTTATTCCTACTCATTTCTAATGATGAAAATAATGGAAATCAGCAAAACGAATAAAATTGCCCCAGTCGTAGGCAGTCATGTTATGAATACCTTCTCTGTTATGATAACCTGAAATTGAGCGGATAATGGGTGTATTTGCAGGCGGAGGGTCAGGGCTTAGTCCTGATTTTTTTCCATACAAAGTATAGACCTTTTGCGCTTCACTAATGGATAGATACGACCCCACTGGGTCAGCCCATAAATCTTCTGTGGCGGAAGTAGTGTAGACAGGTCTTGGAGCAATTAACGAAATCAGCATATGCTGGTCTACAGGTAAGGCATTAACATTGTCATTGAATTGCTTATAGTTGTTGTTGAACCAGTGAGGGAAAGTAGTATTGATAGCCTTGATTGTTTCGGCAGGTTTATATTGTCTTCTTGCTAAAGCAGCCCCTGTATTACCCGAACAATTGGAAAACACCATAGCAAAACGCTGATCCTGCGCACCTGCCCATAAAGCAGCCTTTCCGCCACGAGAATGACCAACTATACTTACCTTACCGAAATCTATTGCTGCATCAGTTTTAAAATAATCCATCACCCGACTGGCAGCCCATGCCCAGGCACCAATAGCTTTCATCCCGTTATCAACTGTTAATTGTTCAGGATATAGCTGCAAAACACCATTCTGATAAGTTTCTTTATTGTCTGGAGCAGCATCGCTTACATGAAAAGCAGCAATGGCATAACCCCCCTCTATGACCATTTCAGCAGGCCAGAACTCGCTCTTTACCTTTCTGGTAGGGTCTGTATTCTCTTTCCCCCGATTATTAATCAATAAAAATACAGGGGAGCTTTTTTTAGAGGCATTAGGCGTAAATAGTATCAGATGAATCGTAACGGATTTATCGGCTCTTTCTACCATAATATCCACTTCTTTCAGGTGAGCCTTCCCGTCCATAGCATTAGCTGCCTCATTCACCACTTTATAGCTGATATGGTCATAGCTTTTCGGCATTTGCCCGTAAATATTGTTTTCAAACAAGGTCAATAGTTCAGGTCTTCTTTTTTTCTCCCAATCCGATATTTTGTTTACCGTTTTTCCATCAAGTGTTTTTAAAACCTCTGGCAGCGTATAGGGTGATATTTTCGCATCTTCATTTTGTCCATAGCCTTTTATCATTAAAAAAAGCATAACCAGGCAAAACTTAAGTTTCTTCATCATAGGTGGTCTCTTGAAATGTGTTTATACAAATCTATATAAACCAAAAGCAAGAACAAAATGGGTAAATGATTCTCAACTAAGATTGTACTTAAGAAGTACAAAACAAAGCCATCTTTAACTGAATAGATCGGTTGAGAAAAGGCATTTTATAGGAAAGAATCACTATTTCTTTTTTAATATTTATTTCCTATTTTTGACAAACTTAATTCAGCCTATAAGAGCATATTGAAATTTTGTTTTTCTGACCGAAAAGGACAGATTTTTTTGATAGACGAGCGGTCCGCCGCTGCGGGCGCATTTTGCAGATGTAGCCAGCAGCTACATCTGCAAAATGCAACAAAGTATAGCAAAAAAAGATGCCTTTGTAGGTTGAACAATAATTTTTAAACATGCACTAACCATCTGTTCAAATGCCAAAGTTTCTTATAATCATACTTTGTGTGCTAAGCTTGTCTGTTTTTGCTCAGAAAAAACAACCAGCCTCTGTTATTTTCGATACCGATATTGCCCCCGACTATGACGATGTAGGCGCAATGGCATTACTCCACGCTTTTGCTGATGCCGGAGAAGCAAAAATTCTGGCAACTATCTCATGCAACGCATTTGAAACAACAGTGCCTACCATCAGTTTGTTAAACGATTACTTCGGTCGCCCGAATATCCCCATTGGCATTACCAAAAGAGAAAAGCCTGATATGAGTTGCTCACAGAAATGGGCAGAGTATATCATAGACAAATATCCGCATAAAGTAATGTCAAATGCTGAGGCTATGGAAGCAACCAAGCTATACAGAAAGATTTTAGCCAAACAGCCAGACCTGTCGGTAACTATCATCACAGTAGGATTCTTTACCAATTTAGCCGATTTATTAGCCTCGCAACCTGATGAATTTTCAAAACTTTCAGGTAAAGACCTCATAAAGAAGAAAGTGAAACTTCTGGTATCTATGGCAGCAGGGTTGAACAAAGAAAATAAAGGACATGAGTTTAACGTGCATATCGATACCAAGGCCTCTCAAAAGGTTTTTACGGAATGGAATACCCCAATGATCTTGAGTGGTTTCGAGATAGGGGAGAAAGTAAGAACAGGTATTCGGCTGATTAATAATGAAAATATTCAAAACAGCCCCGTGAAAGATGCCTTTCAGGTAGCATTGACTAAAGATAAAAATACGATTGGGCGTAATAGTTGGGATCAAACAGCTGTATTGGTAGCAGTAAGAGGAATAGACCCTTATTTCTCAACAAGAAACCTGAGTTTTGAAATAAAAGATGATGGTACGAATGTATTGGTTCCGGGAGAGAAAATTACCTATCTGACAGAAAAAATGCCAACAGCAGAGGTGTCCACCATTATTGAAGATTTAATGATGCATCAGCCTGAGAAGAAGTAATACTATTCGCCTTATACCTATAACCTTTACAAAACTATGTTTATTATTGAAACCTATCCGCTTGCAGTTTTCTTCTGCATCATTACTATGCTATGCTGGGGTTCTTGGGCTAATACCCAGAAATTAGCCGCATCTTCGTGGAGATTTGAACTTTTCTACTGGGACTATGTCATTGGTATTGTGCTGTTAGCTACGCTTTTTGCTATTACATTAGGCAGTACAGGTGAGGGAGGACGCAGCTTTATGGCAGATATTAAACAGGCTGATTCCTCAAATATCGGGTCGGCAATTTTAGGTGGAATAGTTTTTAATGCCGCCAATATTCTCTTAGGTGCAGCAATTGCGATTGCAGGTATGGCAGTGGCTTTTCCGGTGGGTATTGGTTTGGCTCTGGTGATTGGTGTAATTGTGAACTATCTCGATAATCCAATCGGAGATTCATCGATGATTTTTTTAGGTGTTGGTTTAGTGGCCGCCGCTATTCTGTTAAATGCTTATGCATATAAGCGCATGGCTTCAAATACCGGAAGTATTTCTTCAAAAGGGCTCATTCTGTCGGTAGTGGCAGGAGTACTGATGGGCTACTTTTATAAATATGTAGCACAAGCCATGTTTCCGAACTTTTTAGTGCCTGAAGCAGGGAAACTAAGCCCTTATACAGCCGTGTTCTTTTTCTCTATTGGCATCTTTTTAAGCAATTTCTTGTTTAATACATTCCTGATGTTCCGTCCGTTTGTAGGTACACCTGTAGGCTATAGCAGTTATTTCAGCGGGAGTCTTAAAAACCATCTGACCGGAATTTTAGGAGGAGCTATCTGGTGTGTGGGCATGGCATTCAGTATTATTGCTTCAGATAAAGCCGGAACTGCTATTTCGTACGGTCTGGGGCAGGGTGCAACGGTTGTAGCCGCCATCTGGGGAATTTTTATCTGGAAAGAGTTCAGAAATGCACCAAAAGGCACATCAATGATTTTAAACGCTATGCTATTGCTCTATATCATAGGGCTTGGGTTAATTATAGCGGCAAGATAAATACCTTTATATCCACAAAACTATAAAATAGTATGTCGAAAATCGTAGTCATAGGTAGTTCAAACACCGATATGGTGGTGAAGACCAGTCGTTTCCCAAATCCCGGCGAAACCATCTTAGGTGGTACATTTTTCATGTTTGCCGGTGGCAAAGGGGCAAATCAGGCTGTAGCAGCCGCCCGTATGGGTGGAGATGTATTGCTGATTAGTAAAGTTGGTAGCGATATTTTCGGCAAGCAAGCCATTGAAGGATTTCAGAAAGAGAAAATTAATACAGCATATATCTGTACAGACCATGAAAAAGCCTCGGGCACAGCACTGATTATCGTGAACCAAGCCGGCGAAAACAAGATAGTGGTAGCTCCCGGCTCAAACGATACGCTATCACAGAATGATATTCTGAAAGCAGCTAAAGAAATAGAAGAAGCCGAAGTGCTGTTGATGCAACTGGAGATTCCGATTGACAGTGTGGTTTTTGCAGCGGCGCTTGGATTGCAGACAGAAAGTAAAGTGATTCTGAATCCTGCCCCGGCACAGGAGCTTCCGGCAGAAATTTACTCAAACCTGTATCTGATTACACCTAACGAAACCGAAGCCACCTTATTGACAGGGATAGACGTAAAAGACGATGAATCAGTTAAGAAAGCGGCACAGGTTTTATTAGACAAAGGCGTAAGAAATGTAATTATCACTCTGGGAGCCAGAGGAGCCTATTTTCAGAACGAATACCAGTCGTTTTTTATTGATGCCCCAGCGGTAGAAGCAATAGACACTACCGCCGCCGGAGATATTTTTAATGGTACGCTGGCAGTAGCATTGGCGCATAAAACAGACTGGAAATCGGCCATTGAACTGGCTTGTAAAGCGGCTTCTATTTCAGTAACCCGGATGGGGGCACAAGCCTCAGCTCCATTTTTAAGCGAAATTTCATCGTCATCTAACTTCTATTTCTAATAATTGGTTTTATTTTTGTTGCTTTCAATAGAAATTATAAGGATACTGATGATGAGAAAATACTTATTACTACTACTCTTACCCATTGCTACGGTGGTTAAGGCACAAACAATTTTAGAAGACCAGTTTCAGTTTAATTTTCTGGCACTGAACCCCGCCCTGACAGGTACGCGTGAGACTTTCAGCTTGAATGGGATGTTTGGTAACCAGTTTAATGGCACATTACGCCCGCAACAAATCTATCAGTTATTCTCAATGGATGGCCCTATTCAGGAGGGTAGAGGTGGTCTTGGATTGCAGGCCTATAATAGTAATATTGCCGGATTCAATAATGCCGGAGCCAAAATTTCTTATGCTTACCGTCAGAAATTCGGTGATGTTTTTAGTGTAGCCCTTGGTGCAGATGCCGGATTCATCTATCAGCCTACTATCGTAACAGGCCAGGGCATAAAACAGATGTTCCCCTATGCCGGATTAGGCGGTTTGTTCTCAACCGAACAGTTTTTTGTGAGTGTTTCAAAACCTGTTCTGTTTATTAGTGAAGGATTATTCAATAGTAAAAAGCCACTTTATACAATGATTGGCTTTTCGTTGGGTGAAACGGAAAATATCATGTTCAATGTGAGTGGTTTGTTAGAATCAAATAAAGATACAAAGGCTAATTTCTTTTTAACAGCTAAAGCCTGGTTTAAACAAAAGGCAGGTTTTGGTATTTTGTATCGTTCAGAATCCCAGTTCGGACAAAAAGTAAATAAAGTTGTTCCGATGGTAGAATTTCAGTTAGGAGATAGTTTTCGGGTTGGCGGCTCCTATGATTTCAAGCCATTGGCTTATCCAACCTCATCGTCGGCACCTTCTTTTCAACAGAGAGGGATATTCCAGCTTTACCTGCGATACGAATTTTTACGTGACGATAGCAGTAATAGCCGTATGAAATATTATTAAATCCGAATCCCTCTTTCCAGAGGGATTTTTTGTTTGTTCAGGGGTCTGATGTCCAATGTCTGAATTTATTCCACAGCAGTTTGATTTTACCAGAAACCTGCCCCAATACTTTGAAAACCAGACTTAAAGACAGAAATTTAGAGAACGCCCATTCCTGAAGTAGACTAAGCAAATTTATGAACAAAGAGAAAACGAAGTTAAACAGAGGTAGCCATATTTAAATATCAACAGGCTGTAGTTATCAGCGGTTTATTTCAGAGTCTGCTCAGGTACAGTTACTAAAAAAAGCCCGGAAAAGGTTACCAATATGGTGGGAACCTTTTTGAATAAGGAATCAAATATTCAGGCGAAAAATGAATTTTGGTGAAGCAAACAGCAGGTGGTTCATACCTCAGAACTTGAAAAATACCCCGAAGATATACTATATAGGAAGAAAATCAGTAATTTTTAAAAGCAGAGCCTCGTAGGAGAGCAATATTAAAGTATTTAACCCAATGAGCTAAATTTATTTCTTTTCACTGCAAATCACAGATTTTTTCTCATATAGTATCTAAGGAAAATCAAAAGTTTGAACAAATTCCATATAAAAATCATAAACAGAAAAAGATTTTCCGGTTAAACCCCAACTTTCTGTTTTCTTTCAGTCAATTGATAATCATTTTAGTGAAAAAATTGTTATTTTATTAAATACCTTACTGTAACTTTGCAACGTTTTCGCAAATGGGGGTTTGCCAAGGCAGAATACTTGTTGATTTTTTTTAAAATAGAGCAGGTTATCAAGGTTTTACGACAAAATAGTATCGTTTCCCGAAACGAACATCAATAATTTTTAAATTTTCAATGGATCAATTCTCGTACATCGCCAATGCAGACGTTGCCGCATTGGACGCCATTTACCAACAATACAAACAAGACCCGACGTCAGTTGATGAAAGCTGGCAGAATTTCTTCAGAGGTTTTGAGTTTAGCCAGACTTATAACAACGGACATACAAACGGATCTAACGGAGCAGTAAATAATGTAGTAGCAACACCTGCCCCATCTGCTAAAATTCCTGCAAGTGCCGAACATACCCGTAAAGAAATGGAAGTGGTTCATTTAATAAGAGGGTATCGCTCACGCGGACACTTACTTTCAAAAATAAACCCGATTGGCCCAAGAAAAGACCGCAAGCCAATGCTTGAGCTGAGCGATTTTAACTTGTCAGATGCAGATCTGGATACAGTTTTTGAGGCAGGCGTAGAACTTTTCGGAGAAGCAGCCACACTTCGCAAAATAGTAGAGGCATTGACAAAGGTTTATTTAGGCAAAATAGGTTTTGAATATTTGTTTATCAGAGACCGTCAGGCAAAGAGTTGGTTAAGAAAGAAAATCGAACAGGAGTATCTGTATTTTGATCCTACGCGTGAACAAAAATTGCGCATTTTTGAGAAACTAAATGAGGCAGTTAATTTTGAGAATTTCCTGCATACAAAGTTTTTAGGCAAAAAACGCTTTTCATTAGAAGGGGGCGAGTCAACCATTCCGGCTTTAGATATAGCCATTAATCGTGGTGCTGAATTAGGCGTTGAAGAGGTGGTAATCGGTATGGCGCATCGTGGTCGTCTTAATATCCTGACTAACATTCTTCAAAAGCCATACGAGCAGGTTTTTAATGAATTTGAAGAAAATGTACAGTTAGATGCCTACACCGATGGAGATGTGAAATACCACATGGGGTATTCGAGCCAGGTAGAAACTCCCGAAGGTAAAAGAGTAAGCCTGAAACTGATGGCAAACCCATCTCACCTCGAAGCCGTTAATCCGGTGGTTGTAGGATATGCACGTGCCAGAGCCGATGCACACTATGAGAAAGCCGCAGTAAAACCTAACGACCGGGACGATATTTATGACAAAATCCTGCCAATAGTTATTCATGGCGATGCCGCTATAGCAGGGCAGGGCATTGTATATGAAGTAACACAAATGTCAAACCTGCCGGGCTATTATACCGGGGGTACACTGCATTTTGTGATTAACAATCAGGTAGGTTTTACTACCGATTTTGAAGATGCACGTTCGTCTATTTATTGTACTGATATTGCTAAAATTATAGATGCACCTATCTTCCACGTCAATGGTGATGACCCCGAGGCAGTGGTTTATGCCATGAAAATAGCAACCGAATTCCGCCAGGAATTTAACCGGGATGTATTCGTGAACATGATTTGTTACCGTAAATATGGGCATAATGAGTCAGACGAGCCACGTATGACCCAACCAACCATGTATAAGGTGATTGATACACACCCGAATACGCGTGAGATATATTTGCAGGAATTGATGGAACGTGGTGACGCAGATGCGAAATTCTCAGAAGAACTCAAAAAAGAATTTGAAGGCGAACTACAGGATTTACTGGCAAAAGTAAAACAAAAACAATTGCCTTATCAGAAACCGAAACTGGAGGAAGAATGGGAAAAACTGCGCCGATCGGTCCCTGAAGATTTTGAGCAGTCGCCTGTAACAGGCATTCCGGTAGCTACTATTGAGAAGATAGGCAAAGCGCTTTCAACAGTACCGAAAGGCTTCAGACCTTTGAAACAGATTGAAAAGGTGTTAGAAGAAAGACGTGCCATTTTTGCACAGGAGAAGCCCTTCAACTGGTCTGTGGGAGAGTTATTGGCTTATGGTGGCGTTTTAGATGAAGGCAAAGTGGTTCGTATTACCGGGCAGGACGTTCAACGGGGTACTTTTACTCACCGTCATGCTGTTCTGCACGACGCTGATACCAATCACTTATATACCAATTTAGCACACATTGACGAAAACCAGGGTAAATTTGAGATTTATAACTCACTGTTGGCCGAATATGGAGTAATGGGCTTTGAGTATGGCTATTCAATGGCCAACCCTAATGCCTTGGTAATATGGGAAGCACAATTCGGCGACTTCTCGAATGGCGCACAAATCATGATTGACCAGTTCATTGCTGCGTCAGAATCTAAGTGGAATAACATGAATGCACTGGTATTATTATTGCCACATGGCTATGAAGGTCAGGGGCCTGAGCACTCAAATGCTCGTCCGGAGCGTTTCTTGCAGTTGGCCGCAGAATATAATATGTATGTTTGTGTGTGTACAACACCCGCCAATATCTTCCATATGTTGCGTCGCCAGTTGGCCTTGCCATTCCGTAAGCCATGTATTCATATGTCGCCAAAATCAATGTTAAGGCATCCATTAGCAGTATCTAAACTTGAAGATTTTACAGAAGGAACACGTTTTCAGGAAACCATTGGCGATGATTACGCCGACCCTAAAAAAGTGAAACGAGTATTGTTATGTAGCGGAAAAGTATATTACGATTTGTTAGACAAGCAACAAAAAGACAAGCGTACCGACATCGCAATTATCCGGGTAGAACAATTACACCCATTCCCTGCCAAACAAATAGAAGCACATCTGGCCAAATATAAAAAACCGGAGGTGAAATGGGTTCAGGAAGAACCTGAAAACATGGGGTATCGTGCGTTTGTGTGGAGGGAATTTCCTCAAATCGGTTTAGCAAACGTAATTGCACGTAAATCAAGTGCCTCTCCCGCAACTGGTTACACCAAAATTCACGCAAAAGAGCAGGCAGATATTGTAGACAGAGCTTTTGATAATTAAGAAACCAACAGAGAATTAATAAAATATATCGATATCAATAACTTAGCAATAAACAAGTTATGGCAATAGAAATGAAAGTCCCTTCGGTGGGCGAATCAGTAAGCGAGGTAACGATCGCATCCTGGATAAAAAAAGATGGTGATACCGTAAAAATGGACGAAGTAATCTGCGAATTAGAGTCTGATAAAGCCACCTTTGAACTGCCTGCAGAAGCCGACGGTATTTTAAAAATTGTAGCTGCTGAAGGCACAACTCTACCTATCGGAGCTTTGATTTGTAAAATTGAAACAACCAACGATAAATCACAGGCTGTAACTCCTACACCTGAACCCGCTTCTGAATCGGAGCCAAAAGCTCCCGAGGCTGAATCAACACCAGCTCCCGAGGCCGCTACTCCTCCCGCATCCGCTGAAAATAAAACGATTGAAGTAGTAGTTCCGGCAGTAGGAGAGTCTATCTCAGAAGTCACCATTGCCTCATGGTCTAAGAAAGATGGAGACAGTGTAAAAATGGATGAGGTAATTTGCGAATTGGAATCTGATAAAGCTACTTTTGAACTACCATCACCAGAAACTGGAATAATTACTATTGTTGCACAGGCAGGCCAGGTTGTGCCGATTGGCGGTGTGGTAGCCAGAATAGCTTTGGGTGGTGCAAGTACTGCACCGGCAGCAAACACAGAAAAACCTGCCACACAAGAAACTTCTACCCCGGCATCAGGAAATAGCTATGCTGCAGGACACCCGTCTCCGGTAGCTGCAAAGGTATTGGCCGAAAAAGGCATTGACCCCGCAACCGTACAAGGCACAGGTGTTGGTGGCCGCATTATGAAAGAAGATGCTTTGAAAGCTACTCCAACGCCTGCCGCACCAGCTACACCTCAACCACAGGCATCAAATGCGTCAGAGCCAAAAGCTCCTGTAAACACCCCTGTTACTGCTGGAACCGAAGGCAGAATAACCCGTAGAGAAAAAATGACTTCCCTACGTAAAACCATTGCCAGACGTCTCGTAGCTGTGAAACAGGAAACAGCAATGTTGACGACTTTCAATGAGGTAGATATGAAGCCAATTATGGATTTGAGAGCCAAGTATAAAGATAAATTCAAAGAAACACATGGAGTTGGTTTAGGCTTTATGTCGTTCTTTACAAAAGCTTGTGCCATTGCTTTAAAAGACTTCCCGGTAGTAAATGCGTATATAGATGGCGATGAAATAGTATATAACGACTACGCCGATATTGCCATTGCCGTTTCCGCCCCTCGTGGCTTGGTAGTTCCGGTTATCAGAAATGCCGAGAAATTAAGCTTTGCAGGCATAGAAGCAGAAGTGGTTCGTCTGGCAGGTAAAGCAAGAGATAATAAACTGACAATAGAAGAAATGACCGGAGGCACTTTCACAATCACCAATGGAGGTATCTTCGGCTCAATGCTCTCAACGCCAATCATCAATGCGCCGCAATCGGCTATCTTAGGTATGCACAATATCGTTGAGCGACCAGTGGTAGTAAATGGTGAAATCGTAATCCGTCCGATTATGTATGTAGCCCTTAGTTATGACCATCGCATCATTGACGGTAAGGATTCAGTGAGCTTCCTCGTAAGAGTAAAACAATTATTAGAAGACCCTTCAAGAATTTTATTGGGTATTTAATAATGATGATATACAATAGCAGTCGTCCGATATAATCTGATGACTGCTATTGTTTTTTAATCCGGATAAATAAACCTGCCGAATTGTTTGGAATACCCCCCTTTTTTTTGATATTTGGGTAACCTAATTGCCCTATCTTGCTAAAAAAGTATCTGTATTCAGTATCTATCATGCTGTTGCTAAGTATATCTTCCTATGCCCAGCTTTCTATCAGACAGGTTTTGATAAATGGGAAAACTTACCCCTATAAGAAAGATTCTGCTATTGCCATTTTAGCGACCGACGAAAGTCTTGTAATTGAACTAACCCCGGTCAGTGGTGATTCAGTAAGATATTTGTATAGAATACCGACTCTGAACGAGAAATGGTTCTGGAGCAACTATCCATCCATTCATTATCAGAACTTATCAGGGGGGAGTTACATTTTGCAGATAAAGGCCGAAAAGCACAGCAGAACAATTGCATCCATAGATGTGCCCGTTATTAAAAACCAGGCCTTCTGGCAACGATGGTGGTTCTGGCCCTCAATAGTTATTTATATCTTGTTAATTTTCGGGGTAGGATTCTATCTGTTTTTTATTTACGACCTACGGCAAAAACTCAAGATACAGCACGTCCGTAACCAGATTGCTTCTGATTTACACGATGAAGTAGGCTCTAACCTTAACTCAATAGCCATTTTCGTAGAGTTACTCCGCAAAAAAGTAATGATAGAAAAACCGGAGTTGTTGCCCATTCTTGATAAAATTACCGATAATTCGGAAGAAACAGTTTTATTAATGAGAGATACTGTTTGGGCAATTAATCCCGAGAATGATTCTATTGAAAAACTCTTTGAAAGGATGCGTTCATTTGGTGTCGAAATCCTATCGGCCAAAGGGATAGCATTTCAGTTTGAATCGTTGCTTGAGTTAAAAAAAGATGCCTTTTCAATGGAGCAAAGACGGAATGTCTACCTGATTTTCAAAGAAGCCATCAATAATATTTCAAAGCACTCATTCGCTACACAAGCCTCATGCAAGGTAGCAGGTTATCAGGGTATTATAAAAATAAGTATTATAGATAATGGCAGGGGGTTCAACAATAATGAAACTTTTGAAGGAAATGGCCTTAAGAACTTCAAACGACGAAGCCAGGAAGATGACTTAAGAGTATATATCAATTCTGGTTTGCAAAAGGGTACAGAAATATTGATTGAAATTACTGTTTAGCTTTCCTCCCCATAATTGGGGATTTCCTGATGAATAAATCTGCCGTAATTTTGACCGTATAATAAAAATAGCCATAAAGAAAATTATTTAACGGAGATAGAGGTTAATTTGGTGAGATAATGATAAGGATACTACTTTTTGAAGACAACAAGAACCTCAGAGAAAGCCTTTCCCTGTATCTGGCAGGTACAGATGGGCTGTGGCTTTCGGGTGCTTATGCAAACGCAACAGATGCCGTGAAACTGGTGCGTAAATACCAGCCTGACGTAGTGCTGATGGATATTCAGATGCCGGGTATTTCAGGAATTGAAGCCATGAGAGCCATTAAAAAAGTAAATAGCGAAGTAAAGGTACTGATTCAGACAGTTTTTGAGAACGACGACAAGGTCTTTGCCGCAATTTGTGCAGGGGCAAATGGCTATATCATTAAGACCCCAAAACCCGAAAATTATGTACAGGCAATTACCGACGTATATAATGGGGGGTCACATTTAAGCCCAAGCATTGCAGCCAAGGTATTAGCCATGTTTCAGAGCCAGTTTGTGATGAAAGAGCAAACCTATGTATCACTTACACCACGCGAAAAAGAGGTATTGCAGTGCATGGTTAAGGGCATGAGTTATAAGATGATTGCTGACGCCTGCAACATAAGTTTTAGCACAGTACACAGCCATATAAAGAACATTTACGAAAAACTACATGTCAACTCAGCTCCTGAGGCGGTTGTAAAAGCTCTGGAGATGCGGTTGGTTTAACGAATGTAATTAAAATTAACAAAAGAAGTATCTTTAGGAATAACTACAATGGTTTTCCTTCCTATGATAACTATAATTATCAAGAAAAAGTAATTTAACTCATATTAATCACTTATAAAAATGGAAAATACAAAACGATTAAAAGAGTTCGTGAAAGGTAATGGAATGACCGAAGACAATCTAAAAGTCTTTACTAAAAAATACTTTGACAAAGAATGTGTCAGATGGTTTTATTTCGATTTAAGTGGAGATATTCCAAAAGTAATCCCTGAAGGTAATGAAATAGATATTGTAATAAATCATATAGATTACCCTCAACAAGTGACTATTGAACTGGCATTGATTAAAAATGATTCTAATAGTGAGATAACTTATGGCCGTCTTGCATCCGAATTAATATTAAAACTTCGGACAAAATCTTTTCTCACAGAGTTTGGTCCTAAATTCATTGATGGTATTGCATTAACCATCGGTAAAGATGACACAGAAGAGTTTTTATTATTAGAATTGTATATCAAAAACAAGGTAAGTGGGGAAATAGTAATCATTCGTCCCTTTTTTCCTTTAGTTGGTGATAACCTTACGCCAACAAGCATACCTCCCGGAAAATGAATCGAATAGATGCTCAAACACTATTAGTATTAATGGGTAAAATTGCGACCTATGTCTCTTTTCTACCCTTAATTTTTTCTCTGATTAAAATACAGGCTTTCAGAAGCAAGCCTTATATCTATTTGTCTCTTTATTTTGCTACAGGAGCCTTGTTAAATTGGAGCGTAAGCGTATTCGTAGAATATTCAGGAAAACACTACGAAGAGATTGCTCATATTCTAACCAAATATGAAATAGATGATACATTCTTTGTTGACCCTGTCTACTTTATCCGGAATTTTATTTTTATGGGTCTTTATGCCTATGCTTTAGTAGAAAAAAAATCTTTAAAAGATACCATATTAATCATTTCTGCTACTGGCATTTTATTTACGGTTCTGAACTCCTTTTGGGGTGAAACTTATAAGGTTTATCAGGCTATTGGTAGTTCAGTTGATAATGCCTTCAAAATTTTTATTGGGGGAATTATTTATTACTGGATATTCAGCAAACTTCCAGCTAAGAAATTATGGAAAATTCCACATTATTGGTTTGCTTCGGCAATTATTACTATAGGAGCATTTGCCGGATTGATAGATTTTTTGTCGAATTATATGTTTAAAGAAGTATCTACAGTTTTTTATATTGTACATATAATAAAGAACTGTTTCATGATTCTTGCCTTTATTTTATTTACCATTGGTATATACTTTGTCAGAATAAAAGGTAAATAGTGCATTTATTCTTGCTCAATTTTTATACGATCCGTTTCAGAGTATTTTTGAGCCCTACCTGTTTTTACATTTATTTGCCTATTGATTAATTATTAGGAATTACAAGCCCATTCATCCCCATAATTGGGGATTTTCTGCTTATACGTATATACTGAATTTTGTTTCATAAAAACCATTATTTTATGAAACAGTTTAACCCGTATCTATCAAGAACAAATCAGGTAACACAGAATTTATTCATTCTGGTAAATGGTAATCGTAAAGCTATTCAGCCGCAGGATATTATCTATCTGGAAGCTGATATTAATTATACCATCTTTCACACGCGCCACAGTAAATTCATCACTGCATTCCATTTGAAGTTTTTTGATGCGGCACTTAAAGAACATTCCGATTTTATTAGAATTAACAAATCTTATATTCTCAATGTTAATTACCTGCAAGATTTAAGATGGAAAAAAGCATATAAAGAAGCACGTCTGATTAATGGTGAACGTCTTACAATTTCAAGACGAAAAGCAAGCGGGGTGAAGGAAATTCTATATAAAAAAATAAACGATAGATGCTGTCTAAATAGTAGATCAGAAACCTGAAAAATTGCACTAATCTATTAAATTATTGTTAAATACTTGAATTTTCAGCCATAATTGCCGTACTTCGCAAAACACAATTTGTTATCGAGCAATGGATGAAAATAAGAAAGATATATCTAATGAAAAAGGCTCGAAAGGTAGCCTTTTTTCATTTTTAAATGGGTTGGTAGGTTCCTCTAAAAATGAAGAAAAAAACACGCCAATGCCCGAATCAAAAATAAGCCGTTATGCCGATAGCATCGGGCAATCAAATTATATCAGCCGAGATTTAAGCTGGCTTAAATTCAACGAGCGTGTATTAGATCAGGCACGTGAGAAAAACCTGAATATTTTTGAGCGTTTAAAGTTTCTGGCTATTACTTCTTCAAACCTCGATGAGTTCTTCACCGTACGTTTAGGGAGCTTATACAATTATCTCGATTATGATAAAGAGCGCATCGATTATTCGGGCTTGCGCGAAATCCCCTTTCGAAAGGCATTGTTATCTGCAGTCAGACAATTCTGTCAGGAGCAGGATAGAGTTTTTAACGAGGAGTTGAAACCACAGTTTAAAGATTATAAATTTCAGGTTATTAAGATTGGAGACCTAAGCCAGAGCGAATTAGGCGAAGCGATAGATTATTTTGATTATACAATCTATCCAATGCTTACACCGATGCTCTATGATCACACCCATGCGTTTCCTGTATTAATTCCCAAAACGCTTATTTTTGGTGTGGTTACTGATTCAAGCCGCTCAACGCTTTTTTCAGAAGATAGCGAAACCAAAAAAATGTCTTTTGTTCAGATACCAGGCAACCTGCCAAGGTTTTTTACCATTGAAAGAGGAGATGAAATCTTATTCTTGCCTATAGAAGAGATTGTGCGCCATGAAATGAAAAAGCTCTATCGGAATGTTGAGATTCAGGCAATTAACCTTTTCAGAATTGTAAGAAATGGTGATTTCACTTTAGAAGAATCTGATGATATCGAATCGGACTTTGTTGATGAAATAAAGCAGAAAATCAAGAGCCGTCGCTTGGGAAGGGTAGTGTATGTAGAAATAGAACCCAATGCCAATGAATGGATGGTCACTATTCTGCAAAAACGGTGGGAGATTGATAAATACAATATTTTTGTTGATGAGTGCCTGATTGATTATACCTGCTTGTGGCAGATTATCCGTCACCCCGATTTTCAGGAAGAATTAGAGCCTGTTCATCCGCCCGTCCCACCATTAAGACTGAAAGAGAAAAATATAGATATTTTTGAAGTAATCCGTGAGAAAGACCTGTTATTACACCACCCATATAACAATTTTGAGCCTGTTTTGCAATTACTTGAAAAGGCCGCAGAAGACCCGGATGTATTAGCTATTAAACTTACTATTTATCGTTTAGCCAAAAGGTCTCGTGTAACCCAGGCATTATTAAAGGCCGCAGAAAACGGCAAACACGTTTCCGTTTTATTCGAAATCAAAGCCCGTTTCGACGAAGAAAATAATATCAGAGAAGCCGAAAGATTGCAGCGTGCAGGTTGTTTCGTAATCTATGGTATTGGCTGGTATAAAACCCATACCAAACTAATGCTGATAGTACGCAAAGAAGGAAATAGGGTAATACAGTATGCTCATCTGGCCAGTGGAAATTATAATGAAGACACCGCAAGGCTATATACAGATATTGGTTTATTAACTACCAACCCGACTTATACCAAAGATATTTCAGAGTTTTTCAATGTTATTACAGGGCACTCTCAACCTGCAAATTATCAGTATCTCATTACCTCCCCACGAGATATGAGAAAACGTCTGATTGAGTTAATCAGAAATGAGTCTGAAAATGCGAAGAATGGACTGCCAAGTGGTATATGTATTAAGTTGAACTCTCTTGAAGACCGCTATATTATTGATGAGCTATATAAGGCTTCGCAGGCTGGCGTAAAAATCAAGCTGATCGTGAGAGGTATCTGTTGCTTGCGGCCAGGACGTCAGAATCTGAGCGAAAATATTACGGTCCGCTCTATCGTAGGGCTATTTCTTGAACACGCCCGCATTTTCTATTTTCATAATAACAACGAGCCTAAACTTTACGGGGGTAGTGCTGATATTATGGTACGCAGTTTTGATAAACGCATTGAATCATTGTTTGAATTGGTAGATGATGAAGTAAAGAAACATGCTATTCATATTTTGGACTATAATCTTCGAGACAATGTAAACGCTTATGAGTTGCAGGAAGATGGGTCATACTCAAAAATAATTTGTTCATTAAGCCAGGACAACCAGCCTATTGATATTCATAAAATGTTTTATGAGATTGAAGAAAATGAAATGGAAGACATAAATCTATTTCCGGAAGAAAAAATAGAAATACAACA
Source organism: Emticicia sp. BO119 (assembly GCF_013912375.1). GTDB lineage: Bacteria > Bacteroidota > Bacteroidia > Cytophagales > Spirosomataceae > Emticicia. The sequence continues at coordinate 41,837 of NZ_JACETV010000001.1, forward strand.
GGAATCTGGCTCAATAGAAGAAACACCAATAGAAGAAGAAAAAAAATAGTAGATGTATCCAGAAAATATCAAACAGAAGTTCTCAGAAATCTTTAATCAGAATCCGGATATTATTGTACGCGCCCCGGGACGCATCAATCTGATAGGCGAACATACCGACTACAATGATGGTTTTGTGCTTCCGGCAGCAATCGATAAAGCCATCTATTTTGCCGTTTCTAAGAGAAACGACAAAGCCATTAAGCTTTTTGCATTCGATTTAGATGATTCCTATGAGTTTTCATTAGACAACCTTACCAGATCAGATAAAGGCTGGGCTAATTTTTTGATCGGTATGGTAGCTGAAATGACCAGAAATAGTGATAAACTAACCAACGGGTTTAATGCGGTTTTTGGTGGTGATGTACCTTTAGGGGCTGGGCTGTCTTCATCGGCAGCAGTTGAAAGTGGAATTGGTTTTACCCTTAATCAATTATATGGCTTTGAGCTTTCAGGCATCAATCTGGCATTAACAGCTCAACAGGCTGAGCATAACTTTGCAGGGGTGAAATGTGGTATTATGGATATGTTTGCTTCTATTCATGGCAAAACCAAATCTGTTATTAAATTAGACTGCCGTGATTTGAGTTATGAATATTTTCCGTTTAATACGACTGAATACACTATTGTTTTATGCAATTCAGGTGTAAAGCATAATCTCGGTGATTCAGAATACAACAAGCGCAGAGCTGAATGTGAAGAAGGGATCAGTATTTTGCAAGAGGCTTTTCCTCAGGTAAACAGTCTGAGAGATGCAACAATTCCTATGCTACGTGCCCAGTCTGATAAACTCCCACAGGTAGTATTTAACCGTTGCCGATATGTAGTAGAAGAAATAAATCGGGTAGAATTAGCCTGTAAAGACTTATTAGATGATGATTTTATAGCATTCGGACAAAAGATGTATGAAACCCATGAAGGGTTGAGTGATTTATACGAAGTAAGTTGCCCTGAATTAGATTTTTTAGTAGAGCAAACCATCAATAACGAAGCCGTAGCAGGTGCAAGAATGATGGGCGGAGGTTTTGGTGGTTGTACAATCAATCTTGTAAAAAAAGAATCAGTACATGATTTCCTGGCAGAAATAGGCAAGGCTTATGAAACTAAATTCAACCAGAAATTAGAGTCTTATAAAGTAGCTATTACCAATGGGGTAGAGGAAATAACTGAATGATTAAATTTATTGAGTGATTGAGTGATTCTGAATCAGGTAGTTTGTCGTCTGATCGCTAAATCACTCAATCATCATATTTTTAAATATCAACCCTTGCATACTTTGCATTTCTTTCTATGAAATCACGTCGTGGGGCTACTTCATCACCCATCAGCATCGAGAATAAATGATCTGCTTCTGCTGCCGAATCTATAGAAACCTGCTTCAGCGTGCGTTTGTCAGGGCGCATGGTGGTTTCCCATAACTGCTCCGGGTTCATCTCTCCTAAACCTTTATAACGCTGTATTCCAACGCTATCTTCACGCCCACCACCTGCTAAACGTTTTACTTCACGCTCACGCTGCTCTTCAGACCAGCAATACACTTCTTCTTTCCCTTTCTTTACCAGGTATAATGGAGGTTGTGCAATATAGATATAACCGTTTTCAATCAGTTCTTTCATGTATCGGTAGAAGAAAGTCAGAATCAGAGTCCTGATATGGCTACCATCAATATCGGCATCGGTCATAATAATAATTTTATGATAGCGCAACTTATCGGTATTCAAAGCTCTCTCATCACCATCTTTTCCAATCTGTACACCCAGAGCTGTAAAGATATTTTTTATCTCTTCGTTTTCATAAATTCGATATTCCTGTGCTTTTTCTACATTCAGAATCTTGCCTCTTAATGGTAGAATTGCCTGAAACGCACGGTTTCTTCCTTGCTTGGCACTACCACCGGCACTATCACCCTCAACCAGATACACTTCACAAACCGACGGGTCCGACTCTGAGCAATCGGCCAGTTTACCAGGTAAGCCTGTGCCAATTAATACGTTTTTACGTTGCACCATTTCACGGGCTTTACGTGCCGCAATACGTGCTTTGGCAGCTAAAACAACCTTATCTACAATAATGCGGGCTTCTTTCGGATGTTCCTCCAGATAATTTTCAAGCATTTCAGCTACACAAGAACTTACAGCCGAAGTAACTTCACTATTACCTAATTTGGTTTTTGTTTGTCCTTCAAACTGGGGTTCAGCTACTTTTACCGAAATTACAGCCGTAAGACCTTCTCTGAAATCATCACCACTGATCTCTATTTTTTCTTTCGCTAATATACCTGTCTTTTCTGCATAACTTTTCAAGGTACGTGTCAGAGCCATACGAAACCCCGATACGTGTGTACCACCCTCATGAGTATTAATATTATTAACAAAAGACGAAACGTTTTCACTATAACTGGTATTATAAAGCATAGCCACATCAACCGGAATCCCATCTTTGTTACCTTCCATAAACATGGGCTCTGGAATTAATCTTTCACGACCAGAATCAATATAAGAAACAAACTCCGAAAGGCCACCTTCTGAAAAGAAAGTATCGCTCTTATAATTTCCATTTTCGTCTTTTTCTCTCAAATCAGTCAGAATAATTGAAATTCCTTTATTCAGGAAAGATAATTCACGTAGACGGTTAGCAACCGTTTCGTATTTGTATTCGGTAGTCGTAAAAATACTGCTATCTGGTTTAAAAGTAACAATTGTACCAGTATCTTCAGCAACTCCAACTTCACGAACCGAATATAAAGGCTTACCAATAGTATATTCTTGCTCAAAAATTTTACCTTCACGGTGTACCTCTACATGAAGGCGGGTAGAAAGCGCATTAACGCAGGATACCCCCACACCGTGCAACCCCCCGGAAACTTTATAGGTATCTTTATCAAATTTACCACCAGCGTGTAGTACGGTCATTACTATCTCCAAGGCCGACTTTTGCTCCTTTGTGTTAATTCCGGTCGGAATCCCACGACCGTTATCTTTTACTGTTACTGAATTATCTTCATTAATAGTTACCTGAATCGTATCACAATGTCCTGCAAGTGCTTCATCTATCGAATTATCTACAACCTCCCAGATTAAATGGTGAAGACCTTTCACTCCAATATCACCTATGTACATGGCTGGGCGTTTGCGTACTGCCTCTAATCCTTCGAGTACCTGAATGTTATCCGCTCCGTAATTCGCTTTTGAGTTTTGTGGCTCTTTGATTTCTTGATTTTCTGTCATAATTTGTTTTTTGTAAACACTTGATTATCAATGAATTAAATGCATCTTTATAAGGATTTTTGATATTCATCAATAATTAACATAATTTAGTTGTAAAGTTACGATTTTTTCTCTACAAATCGAAATTTACAACCTAATGATTATTAGCATAATACATATATTTTAACGCTTTTTTTTATCTTAAAAACAACCTGTTTTTTCACCTGTCCAATCCTTGAATTATTTTATGAAAAACTACCTTTATCTATTACTTTCTGGCTTGTGTTTATGTGCGTGCAGCCGCTCTGTTTCTTCTACTTACTATATTGTACGTCATGGCGAAAAAGTGGATACTACCTCTGCCGACCCTGAATTAAGTGCAGCTGGAATGGAGAGAGCTGAAACACTGAAAAAACTATTGGCAGATAAGAAAGTCACAGCTGTTTACACTACTAAATATGTAAGAACAACCCACACTGGTAAACCCTTGGCAGATGCCATGCAGTTAAATGTTCAGAACTATGACCCAAGAAACCAGAAACCTTTTATTGAAGATCTTAAGAAAATAGAAGGCAAAAACATACTCGTTGTTGGGCATAGCAATACTGTACGACATATTGTAAATGGATTATATGAAAAAGATACCCTTACCAAAGATTTACAGGAAAGCGATTTTGATAATCTGTACATTGTAAAAAGACAAACTTTACCAAAGAAGAAAGTCAGTTTTGAGGCAAAAACTTATGGAAAACCAACGCCATGATTTACCTTTTATCACAATCAGATACCTTTTGGACAAGTTTTTGCGTTAATTTGTAATAGTTCGTTTTCTAAGGTCTTATACACTCTCAATGTGATTAAATTTTATATTAAATAGAAAAGAAATGAAACGTATCCGTCAATTTTCCATCGTTATTCTCATTGTCCTCACTATTCCGTTTGTGGCGTTTAAATACGATGACCGCTATTTCGAGATAGCCAAGAACCTTGATATTTTTGCTACGATGTTCAAGGAACTTAACGCTTATTATGTAGACGAAATCAACCCCAACAAAGCCATGAGGCAGAGTATTGAGTCGATGCTGAAACAGCTGGATCCTTATACGAATTTCTACCCTGAAGATGACATTGAAGATTACATGACAATGGCTACAGGTAAATACAACGGTATTGGAGCAACCGTATCGCACCAGAACAACAAGCATTTGGTTGTGATGATTTATGAAGGCTCACCAGCCGATAAAGCCGGAATGAAAATCGGTGATGAAATATTAAAAATAGATGGTGTTGATGTAGTAGCCCGTAAAGGAATAGATATGAGCCGTTTGTTGAAAGGACAAACGGGAACAACAGTGAAAATGCAGATTAAACGCTATGGACAAAATTCACCGATGGAACTAACCGTTGGCCGTGATATTGTCAAAACCCTGAATGTGCCTCACTCTGGTATGATTAACGATGAAGTAGGCTATATTCAACTCAATGACTTTACAGCTACCGCTGCCAAAGAAGTGAAATCGGCATTCAGCGAGTTGAAAGCCTCTGGAATGAAAAAATTGATTTTTGACCTGAGAGGAAACCCTGGTGGCTTACTGAATATGTCGGTTGAAATCTGTAATGTATTTCTGCCAAAAGACCAGCTGATTGTTGAAACCAGAGGGAAAGTTGCCGACTGGAATAAGAAATTTACTTCATTGGAAAACCCGATGGATACCGAAATTCCGATTGTGGTTTTAGTAAACAGCATGAGTGCCTCAGCAGCAGAGATTGTAAGTGGTACTTTGCAGGACTATGACCGTGCCGTAATCATCGGCCAGCGGTCGTTTGGTAAAGGACTGGTACAAACCACCCGTGATCTGACCTATAATACCAAAATGAAGATCACCACAGCTAAATATTATATTCCAAGCGGACGCTGTATTCAGGCTTTGGATTATAGCCATAGAAATGCTGATGGCAGTGTAGGCAAAGTGCCAGACTCGCTGAAAACTGCCTTTAAAACTAAAAATGGACGTACAGTATATGATGGTGGCGGTATTGACCCTGATATTAAAACCGAAGTGCCTGTTATGGCATCAGTTACCGCAAATCTGCTGGCAAAAAATGTGATTTTCGACTACGCCACCAAGTATTATTTTGAACATGCCAACGAAAAACCACAAGAAAAGTTTTCTTTGACCGATGCTGCCTATCAGGATTTTGCCAACTGGTTGAAAACCAGAAACTTTACTTATTCAACCTCTATGGAGAAAAGCCTTGATAACCTCGAAGCTTCAGCAAAAAAAGAAAATAGCTTTGATGCTGTTCAGGAGAATCTCAAGTCTCTGAGAGACAAAATCAACCAAAGCAAACAACAGGATCTGGTAAAAAACAAAGCAGATATTAAAGAGCAATTAGAGGCAGAAATTCTTAGCCGTTACTATTATCAGAAAGCCATGAAATTTGTTTCATTCGAGCATGATAAAGAAGTGCAGGAAGCCTTGAAGTTATTTAAGGATATGCCTAAGTATCAGTCTATTCTGAAAGGCGGAAAGTAAAATGTTTAATAGCCAGCGTGCCACGCTCCACTCTGAAGAGAAAGGGCGTGGCACGCTTATTTTTGATATATAAGTCTTACCCTGTTTACAAATTCAGTAGATGGATTTCTGAATGTTTAAGCGTGGTAAACCTGTATTCTTGCGAGTGTAAGATTGCCGTACTAATTCTTCTTAGGGGTTGTAGTCATAAACTCTTTCAGATAGTAAGGCTCAAAATCAGCAACATTCTCAAATTGACTTTGCTGGTAGGCTTCATGAGCCAATACCCCAATACTTCTCGCTGATGGATTGATAGTTTGCTCTAAGAAAACAGCATTTGAATATTTCCCTAAAACATCTTTACACTTGGCTGCTCCATCACCAAAGAAAATTATTTTCTGCGTTTCTAATATCTCTTCAAACGCGTTTTCATCAATGATTCTGGCTTCGGTTGATGATACCTGTTCCAATGTATCTGCTCGGTACAAAGCACAATAGACTTCCATACGGCGGGCATCAAGCATAGGACAAAGCAAAGGTATTTCATTACCACTGACCAATTGTGCTATCTTATGAACCTGCCATGCTAAACCCCGTAGCGTATTTACGGCAAGTAAGGGCTTATCCAGCGTGAAACACAAGCCCTTGGCCGTTGAAACACCTATGCGCAAACCTGTGTAAGAGCCAGGGCCTTTAGCAACGGCAACGGCATCAATGGCTTGAAAATCAAGGCCTGAAACTTTCGCAACATGCTGAATTAAAGAGGTAAGCATTCCAGAAGAAGATTTTTCATGGAATAACTCGCTCAAAGCGACTAATTGAGTATCCTGATGGATAGCCGCCGAGCAGCCTTTGGTAGAAGTTTCAATACTAAGGATAATAGCCATTACACGATTGAGCAATTTTTTGAAATGCAAAATTACTCAATCGTGCCATAAGGCATTCATATTTTAAGATTTATTTACTTCTGATAGCAATTACAGGATCCATTCGGGCGGCCTGCCAGGCTGGAATGACCCCCGAAATGATACCAATACTACTGGCAATAAAGAGCCCAAAAACAATGTTGCTGTAGCTCAACACAATATCTAATGAACCTAAAGGCAAGAAACTTAATAAATATACAAGCAATATTCCACCCAGACCACCAAGAATGCATAGAAATATAGACTCAAATAAAAATTGAAACAGGATAAAGTAGTTTTTTGCTCCCAGAGATTTTTGAATGCCAATAATATTGGTACGTTCTTTAACCGATACAAACATGATATTGGCTATACCAAACCCACCTATTAGGAGTGAAAATAAACCTATAATAAACCCACTTGCCCGTAATGTGCCAAACAGTTGGCCAAGAGCCTGTGCTGCTGCTTCCGGGCGATTTAGAGCGAAACTGTCTTCCTGAGATGGTTTTAAACCCCTTTTGGTTCGTAATAGACCTGTTATCTCTCCCTCAAGCTCATAGAGCCCTTCATCCTCTTCATAACCTTTAAAAACAATATCACCTGTTAGTTCTCCTGACGAAAAAATTCTTTTATGGGCCAGAAATGGAATAATCACCTTCTCGTCAGGTGCACCGCCAAAATCGGCTATCTGTGCCCCTTTTTTCTCCTGTACCCCAATCACTGTCAGATTTTGCCCTTTCATTTTAAATGTCTGCCCGATAGGGTCAGAATCAGGAAACAACGCCTCTGAAATTGTAGCACCCAGTATAGCCACATTTTTGCCTGATTCAATTTCCTGCGGCGCAAAATAACGACCGTCAATAATAGGTACTTCTGTAATCTCATTAAACTCATAGGTAATACCCTGGCATAAAGCATTGATGCTATTGCTGTTTTTACGACAGGTTACGTCTCCTGCAAAATCCATCATGGCACCCGCCTGTGCATTTTCAAGATTATCCCTCAGATATTTGAACTCATCATATTTAGGCTCGGGGCGCATGAAGTATTTCCACCACGGATAATCCCCATTCGTAAATAACCAGGGCCATTTCTGTACATAGATTACATTTGTACCAATTGAGTTAAGGCTGTTCTTGATATTTGCTTCAAGTGAGTCTACCATAGTATATACCCCTATAATAGAAAAAATACCTACAGTTACACCCAGAAGTGATAATATTGTACGAAGCAGATTCTCACGGAGTGCCTGTCCGGCAAATCGGAAACTCTCAAATGCTAAAAAGAAAAACTTTATCATGAATCTAAGATTGAATGATTGCGTAAAGGAGTAGATTTCGACAAACGAAAGTAAAATTCTTCTGAGGATAAAAAAAATAAAAAAGGCTGATTAGCAGCATTTACTCAACTAACGGTAAAAAATGAGGATATATGGCTTAGTTTTTTCTCTTAAATGTATTAAAATACAGATAACTTAATACAGTACTCGACAGATTTAATAACTTGTAAGATTTAGGAAACACTATCAGCCTGTTACCATGCGGATTCGGATAAGATAAGTACTTGATAAACTCCGTTAGGCACGAATAAGACTCTTTAATGTTTTTATGATAAATAAATTTTAATCTGTAAAAATCAAATCTTGCTTTTTTACTTATTTCATAGGGCACGGCTTTTTCCCAAAACGAAATATTTAGTGTGGTGGCTTCAGATATTTCACGGTTAATAGTAGTTAAGTTTTGCAGGGGTTCAAAAAAATTAACTAAGGCCAGGCCTTTTAACAAACTCTTTTCAATTGATTGATTATTAAGCTTGGTAAAAAATGAATCCCAATCAAAATTCTGACCATACTGATGCACAAAGAGTAATAAATCACAAATATATTTCAGTTTTGTCCAGACCTCTTTTTTACCATTATGCACAACAATCATCAGTAAAAGCTTTTCTTGTTCACCGAATTTGTCAGTAAATAATTCGGAGCTATCAAAGCCGTAAGCAAAGGGTTTCATCAGTAATTCCCAGTGAAAATCAAATCTGAAAAGATATTTATATGCATTTTCTTTAATCAAAGGTATTTCAACCCTTTCAGTTTCAATTAATGCCCTAAGCAAATCTTCATCAGTATATTTTTTTGAATATTCCTATAAATGACGAAGCCGATACCCATCTTCTTTTAGCAATTTCAGAGCATCAAAAACTTTATTTTTATCAATCAGAAAATCCATGTCATTGCCTTCTCTGAATATCTTCTTGTATAATTCCTTGCTCCAGGTTAGCCCTTTGTAAGGAATTGCTTGAATCTGATGCTTGTTAAAAAGCGCTTTAATTCTCTCAATCTCAGCAACCATAAATATATTATGGGCACTTTTTACTTTGACTTCTCTATTAAGCTGACCAAAAAAATCGGCATCGATTTTTTCTGCAGAAGCATTTTTCAAAGCAAGATAAACAGTAGGTTTTATGCTATGAAACTCAAGCATTTTCTGTACTCTTTTCCAGTTAATTTTCTGGGTCTTAAGGAGTGCTGAAAGATTACTGTCCGATTTTTGCAATAAACTTACTTTGCAACATTCTAATAAAAGCTGGAGTTCGAAAGAAAGCATTTTCCGGTAAATCAGAGAAGAAAAATATTTTAATTGAAGTATTTGTGATAATAGGCATTGCCATTTTAAAAATTCATCTATAGCAATGCCTGTTTTTAATACTGTAAGCTATGGTTAACTAAAACTTACATCTTAAGATGCTGTTCCATGAGGGTCGAGATAATTAGCTCCAGGTATAAGTTTAGAAGCAGTTTTTGATTTTATTTCAATAATCTCCAACGATGGAGCAATCCACATTTTTTTTGAGGTGGCTGGTTTTTGAGAGAAACGAGGAGTTGTCAAAATGATAAAATGATTAGGTTAAAAAATGATTTTAATAAAATGGTTTAAGTTACATACGATTAAGATGCATGAGGATCAAGGCGGATAAAATCTTTTAAAAGCATCTTTTCTGGTGTTGATTTTATCTCAATCAACTCAAATTGAGGGGGTTGCCAAACCTTTTTTAAGGTATTAGTGTTAAGTGGCAGTGTTAAATTGGCAGTTTTCAAAATAGTAATATTTGATAATGTAAGGTAAAATATTTCAGGGTATAATCTTACAGTTTTCTAACGTAAGAAACAATAGTATTTGAATTTTTTATCTATTGGTTGATAGTTAAATGCTGAAAATTTATCATATTGCCAGAGTAGGAACTCACATATTACAAGGGTCATATTGGATATTAAAATCACAGAATAAAATGATTGATTTAGCAACAAAGTTAAGACGGAACGAAGAACAATACACCGTAAATAATCTGGGCGAAGAAGCAGTGATGATGAATGTAACGAATGGCGATTTTATAGGATTAAATACTGTAGGAACCGAAATCTGGCATTTGTTACAAGAACCCATTAGCTTTGAGGCATTAGTAAAAAAATTGATGGATATTTATGAAGTAGCTGAGAAACAATGTATTGATGAAACCTTGCCCTATATTAATAAAATGATTGGTGAAAAAATGATTAAGATTGTAGAAAATTAAAGAATATATTGTGTTTTTAGTTGGTGCTTGATTTGGGCAATTATTATAGTTTTAATAAGGTTATTTTTATGATTTAGGTAATATCAACCTCAATGTTTCAGGTGAGCAAGTCTTATCTGATAGGAGTACACACCTGGTTTATAGGTCAGAATTATTTCAAAACAAGCCATTACGGGTTCAGGGGTTTCAGAGTTATATATTTTTTAATTAATAAATGAGCTAATTAGATTCGATACTAAGTTTATCTATGAGTGATTCAATAGTATCAGTTAAATTATAAAAGGTAGTATTATCAGCAGGTCTACTGACTAATACGACGGGAATCTGACCGGAAAGCTTACTTAGTAATTCAAAATATAGTTTTTTTAAACCCATCTCCTCAATATAAAATAACCGGTATGCATAGTATTGCAGATGTTTAAATGCTTCTATTCCTTGAATAGAAACAAAACGGACTAAATCAGTATTCAAAGAAGAATCTTTCTCTATAATAAAAATGCATTTGATTGGTTGGGACTGTATATCAAATGATTCGGCAAAAGACTTGTGATATTTCTCTAACTCTGGTCTTATTCTGTTTTCTTCATTATAATTCCCTAAATCAACTTTTTCAAAAGTATCTTTCCATAATTTCATCATAGGATAAGCCGCAAACGCTTTTAAAATACCATCTTCTTGCACTGGCACACAAATATCATCCGAAAAAATACGATGCCCCTTGGCCTGCAATGTAGCCACAGTGGTTGACTTGCCAACACCAGAGTCGCCCATGAACAAAACAATACCGTCGTTAGTATAAATAGCCGAGGCATGCATAGGAACAAGTCTGCGCTGATATAAAATTGCAGCCATAGCATTGGAAAGAAAAAAAAGTCTGATACTTTTTTCGTCAGCATCAGGCAAAGGCTCTATAATTACCTCATTACCATTAGCAGCATAATAATGAGCAATAGTACCTAAAGGTAATAAGTATTCGGTCGGAGAAATAAAAATATTTAAGGGGTGGTCTTTAGTTTTTTCGAGCAGGTGAGCAGGGACTTTTCCAATAGAAACACTTACATCAGGAGCAGCAGTAAAGGGTATCACAAACAATTCCGGGAAACTAATGTCAGTGGCTATACTTAGTCCATAAGCAAAATAATAATTCATGGTGTATTATAAAGAGGTAGGCGTATTATATACTTGACAAAGATAAAAGCTAAAAGCAAATAATCTAAGTTTTCTCATCAAAGCTGATCATTTATCAGGTAGAAGTATCTGTTTGGTAGTAATTAGAAAATTGTTATTTACTCAGAAAACCTTTGGCTATCAGGTAGGGGATAATCAGCCAGAGTAAACCCTTAATCAAAAAAAAGAAAAAACCTGCCCATCCCAGCCTTTTGAACCAGACTTTAAATTTACTTTGGTTTTGGTTTTCCATGTTGTTATGATTGAGATTCAATAGTTTTTGATTCTACATAATTTCTGAACAAAAACAACAGACCAATAGTTGCCACCAAAGAAAAAAGAACAATAGGCATAGGTACATGGTCTATACTTTCGAGGTCGGTTTTTACTATTCCTAAATTATACAGATACATAACAACAATAGCCAGACCATTATTGAAAATGTGGGCAATGATAGGTACCCAGATATTTCCTGTCCAGTAATACAAATACCCAAATAAAACCCCTAACATCATCCGGGGCAAGATACCATAAAATTGAAAGTGAATAAATGCAAAAATGAATCCGGCCAGCCAGATAGCCACATGGATATTCTTAGTACCTAATAACAATTTGCGCATCAGCAAACCTCTGAACAATAATTCTTCTCCAACGCCTGCTATGACAGCAATTACGATAAAGGCCAGAATAAATTGCCAAAAAGAGGTGAAAGTGGTAAAAAACCTGGTTGCTTTGGCTAATTGCTCTTCCATACTTTTGAGCACTGTTTCCAACCCTTTCATAGATTCAGGAAAAACAAAGTTCTGGTTCAGTTCCTGCAACCAGCCATTAAAGCCCATAAAAACTACCTCAATGAGTATAATCATTAAGAATATCCTGATATTGGGTAAAGGTCTGAAGTTTAAACCACTCCATTGTTTTTTTTCGATTATTCTCCAATAAAACCAAGATGTTCCGATAAAACCCACAAACGAACCCAAACCCTGACCTAATACCATGCTTAACCATGCATTCGGGAAATGCTGATAATCTCCTCCGCTGACCTTCATTATATCCTCGAAAGAGCCTCCAAAAGCTGTCATAACACCAAACTGAAGTATAGTTCCAGCTACGATGAAATTCACTAAAAAAAGACCTAATAGAATCAGAATTGATGGTGCAGCAGCGTTTTCCTTACTTGTAAAATACATCGTGGAATTATTTTTCATAATTACTGTTTATTTTGAATATAGCAGAGTTTGCGCAAAATTCGATAAATTTGCAGTAAAATTATTCACTTATTTGTGAATTCACTAATTCAATTTTAGATTTTGGTTAAAATAGGTAATATATCATTAGGAGAATTTCCGCTTTTACTGGCACCAATGGAAGATGTCAGTGACCCTCCGTTCAGATTAGTCTGCAAAGAAAACGGAGCCGATTTGATGTACACTGAATTTATTTCGTCAGAAGGACTCATTCGTCATGCCGCCAAAAGTGTACAGAAACTGGATATTTTTGAGTACGAACGCCCAATAGGCATTCAGTTATTTGGCAGTGATGTAGAAACAATGGGCGAATGTGCCAGAATTGCTACCAATGCGCACCCCGATCTGATTGACATTAATTATGGATGCCCTGTAAAAAACGTAGCTTGTAGAGGAGCAGGAGCAGCATTATTGCAGGATATCCCTAAAATGACTGAAATGACTGCCGCAGTAGTAAAAGCTACGCATTTACCTGTAACCGTGAAAACCCGATTGGGCTGGAACGAAGAAACTAAAAATGTAGAAGAAGTAGCCGAACGCCTGCAAGATGTTGGGATTCAGGCTTTGACCGTGCATGGCCGTACCCGCGCACAGATGTATAAAGGTGAAGCCGACTGGACATTGATTGCCAGAATCAAGGAGAATCCTCGTATAAAAATCCCTGTTTTTGGTAATGGAGACATTGATTCACCTGAAAAAGCCTTAGAATACCGAAATCGTTTCGGGATAGATGGTATCATGATTGGCCGTGCCGCAATTGGTTATCCCTGGATTTTCAACGAAATCAAACATTATTTTGCTACTGGCGAAAAACTTTCTGCTCCATCTATTGAACAAAGAGTTGAGGCAGCCAGAAAACACCTTACTTTCTCTATTAAATGGAAAGGCGAGCGATTAGGTATATTAGAAATGCGCCGCCATTACAGCAATTATTTCAAAGGATTACCAAATTTCAAAGAACACAGAATGCGCTTGGTGCAATCATTAGACATCAACGAAATCATGGATATTCTCAACGAAATTCCGGTTATTTTTGCCGGATTCATCGTAGAGAAACAGTTCATTAAAGTAGAATACGCAGGTGTAGACTAATATATTACCACTTTATAAGTGAACTCAACATCAACAACTACTACTACCCAGAACAAAACCATTATTGCCTGGCTACTGCTTTGCCTGTTGGCTACTATGTGGGGATCTTCTTTCTTAATCATGAAAAAAGCCCTTCCTACTTTCACACCTGTGCAGATAGGGGCATTAAGAATTATGTCGGCAGGTTTGGTTTTTTTACCCTTGATCATCAGTCGCCGGAAAGAGTACCCTAAAGAAAAAACCAGATATTTTGTGGCTTCGGGCTTCCTTGGGTATCTGTTACCCGCTTTTTTATTCGCTCTGGCAGGCACTAAAGTCAATAGCTCATTAATCGGTACACTCAATTCGGCTACACCTTTATTTGTATTAATTGTCGGCGCACTTTTCTTTCAGCAGATTATCAGACGATCGCAGGTGTTTGGCCTGATTTTAGGATTTGTTGGGAGCATTATCCTCATTCTTTCAGTCAGTAAAGATGGGCTGTCATTCAATAATCCTTATGCTTTGCTGGTAATTTTATCTGCCTTGATGTACGGCTTCAATGTAAATATTACGGGCAAGTACCTGAGCACCATTAATCCGGTTCTTTTGAGTGCCTGGACACTCTGCGGCGTAGCTGTTTTAGCAGGCATTACACTCTTTTCTACAGATTTTTTGTCAAGAATCAATACTCATGCTATTAATCCTTTGTTTTTGGTTATTTTGTTAGGTGCAATAAATTCGGGCGTTGCTGCTATTATTTTTAATTATATTTTGCAAATTGCGTCTCCGGTTTTTGCCTCTTCTGTTACCTACCTGATTCCTGTAGTGGCAACAATGATGGGTTTTCTGGATGGCGAGCCGATTTCTCTAAACCATTATTTCGGAATGAGTATTATTTTAGTGGGAGTATATCTGATCAATAAAAAATAAACTTCTGACCTATGCTAAAAGCTATCATCAACGATAAGGAAACATTTGAGATTTCAGAAGAAAAAGGTACTATATTGTTGAATAATGAACCTTTTGAATGGGATTTGAAGACGATTTCCGACAAGGATTTTCATATTCTGAAAGATAGTAAGTCTTACAATGTAGAGGTAGTTGAAGCAAACTATGCCGAAAAAACTTTCCGGCTGAAGCTTGGTGATAGGATTCATTCCGTAAATCTGAAAGACCGAACTGATTTGCTCCTGGAAAAAATGGGGATGAGTAATACTAAATCAGCAAAATTGAATGACCTGAAAGCACCAATGCCCGGCTTGATTTATGAAATGAAAGTACAGGTAAATGACGAAGTGAAAAAAGGAGATATTTTATTGATATTGGTAGCCATGAAGATGGAAAATGCCATTAAGGCAACAGGTGATGGTACAGTGAAGAGTATTAAAGTAAAGACGGGTGAGACCGTTGAGAAGAATCAGGTTATTATGGAATTTGAATGATATTTATTATCTACCCTCTTTAGACAAAGAGGGTATTTTTTTGATTGATTGAGACAAATATTTAATTTTACGCCCAAATCATAAACTATGAACCAACTGAAATACAAAAGAATCCTCTTAAAATTGAGCGGCGAAGCCTTGAATGGCGGAGATAAAAGCCAGATTATTAATACAGACATCCTTGCACAGTATGCAAAGGAAATTAAAGCCGTTGTCGATGCAGGCTGTCAGGTAGCAATTGTGATAGGCGGTGGAAACATTTTTCGTGGCGCAAGCGCCAATTCAGGTATTGAACGTGAGCAGGGCGACTACATGGGAATGATGGCTACCGTAATTAACGGGATGGCTATTCAAAGTGCTTTAGAGTCAATCGGATTAGTAACCCGATTACTTTCGGCTATCAAGGTAGAGCAGGTAGCAGAGCCGTTTATCCGTCGCAGAGCTATTCGCCATCTCGAAAAAGGAAGAGTAGTGATTTTGGGAGCAGGTACAGGTAACCCATATTTCTCTACCGATTCGGGCGGTGCTTTAAGAGCCAATGAATTAGGGGTAGATTTATTATTAAAAGGCACAAGTGTAGATGGGGTTTACACAGCCGACCCACGCAAAGATTCGTCAGCTACCCGTTATAAGCAGATAAGCTATGATGAGGCCATTAATAAAAACCTGAAAATAATGGACCTGACAGCCTTTGCCCTTTGTAAAGAAAACAAAATGCCAATTGTAGTTTTTGACATGAACCAGGCAGGAAATCTGATGAAAGTAGTAACAGGCGGAGATATCGGAACCTTAGTAAGCGAATAATAATCATTGAATAAATGTATTGAACTCTAATTTACCTGATTTAATAACTGCTTTGATTATTTAAATTTTAAGAACCTGATTAAATAATTAAAAATATCTATCCTTTAAGAATTAGTATAATCAGGTTAATCAGTCAAATTAGCGTTCAGAACAATCACTCAATTTAAACATAATATGGAAGAAATAGATCTTGTAATTGATATGTCGAAAGACACGATGGAACGTGCCTTGAAGCATACCCAGATTGAACTATCAAAAATCAGAGCCGGAAGAGCCAGTACAACCATGCTCGATGGTATCATGGTTGAATATTATGGTGTGCCTACACCTTTGAACCAGGTTTCGTCAGTAAGCACCCCTGATGCACGCACCATTTCTATCAAGCCCTTTGAAAGAAAATTAATCGGTGATTTAGAGCGTGCCATTATTAACTCAAACCTGGGTTTATCACCGGCCAATGATGGTGAAGTTATCCGTTTGAATATCCCGCCATTAACAGAAGAGCGTCGCCGTGATTTAGTAAAAAGAGTAAAGTCTGAAATTGAGGTAGCTCGTGTAAATATCCGTAAGGTACGTCAGGAAGCGAACGAAGAATTAAAGAAAATTCAAAAGGACGGTGGCTCAGAAGATGAGGTGAAAAAAGCAGAAGAAAGAGTACAAAAACTGACTGACAGCTATATTCAGAAAGCTGAACAGTTAATGGCTGAAAAAGAAAGAGATATTATGAGTGTGTAATCAGAAATTATGTTATTCCAATAAACAGGAAGCCTGCCATTGGTAGGCTTTTTTGTTTGAGGTCTATAGAATTTATCCCCCCAAAAATACCATTACCCAATTTCATCTGTTTACTTTGCATAAAATTAACGTGTCTTTGTCAATGAATCTCGATCCGGAAATAAAGCCCTCTGAAAGATTATTTAAAAAATTCCCTTTTACACCCACACCCGGACAAGCGAAATTGTTTGAATTGATGAATGAATTTATTCTGAATGAAGAAAAATTCAGAGATGTATTCTTGCTGAAAGGCTATGCAGGTACCGGAAAAACTACGTTTATCAATACCTTAATCAAGGTTTTAAGAGAGTTTGGTTATAAATCGGTGTTGATGGCTCCAACCGGGCGGGCCGCTAAAGTGATGTCGGGCTATGCCAAAAAGAACGCCTTTACAATCCACAAAAAAATCTATCGGCAAGTTGAAAATACTTATACAGGCACGCTTGTTTTTGAACGTATGAAAAACAATAGTGAGGGAACAGTGTATATTGTTGATGAAGCCTCGATGATTTCTGACGAAAGAGATTTTGGTACAAATAGCCTGCTACATGATCTGTTAGATTATGTGTTTGAACAGGATACCAACAAGCTCCTGCTCATTGGTGATGAAGCCCAGCTTCCACCCGTAAAAATGGCAGTAAGCCCTGCCCTGAATGCCGACCACCTGAAAAACCGCTATCATACAGATTTAACCGAGCATTGCCTCACCGAAGTCATGCGCCAGGAACAGCAGTCGGGTATATTATTCAATGCTACCGAACTCAGGAAATTGTTAGACGTTGAAAATCCCGCTATCCGTTTATCAACCGGAGGCTTTAGCGACTTTTATAAAATGAGTGGCGACAGGCTGGAAGATGGCCTTCGTTATGCCTATGATAAATATGGCCGTGAAAATACAACAATTATAACCCGCTCTAATAAAACGGCTGTGCAGTATAATCGTTATATCAGAAATACCATTAATTATTCCGAAAACGAGATAGAAAACGGCGATATGCTGATGGTGGTTCGGAATAACTATACCATTTTAGGAGAGGATTCAAAAGCAGGGTTTCTTGCCAATGGTGATTTTGTAGAGGTAGTGAAACTACGAAAAGAAGAAGAGATGCACGGTTTCAGGTTTGTCAATGCCACCTTACGCTTGGTAGACTATCCTGATGAACCTGAATTTGATTCAAAACTCATTCTGAATACGCTTTATTCCAATGCCCCAACCCTCACACCAGAAGAAAACAAGGCTTTGTATGAAAGTGTAATGAAAGATTATTTCTGGGTAAAATCGAAGCGGGAACGGCAGGAAATGCTGAAAGCCGACCCTTATCTGAATGCCTTGCAGGTAAAGTTTGCCTACGCACTCACCTGTCATAAATCACAAGGGGGGCAATGGGATGCCGTATTTGTAGACCAGGGATACTTACCTGAGACACAGATTGATAATGACTTTATACGGTGGCTTTATACGGCTATTACCAGGAGCGTAAAGCAGGTTTTTCTGGTTAATTTTAATAAAGATTTTTTTGAGTAATTGTTGATAACTATGGGTAGAAATCATAAAAAACACGGCAATTATAAAGATAAAAAGGCTTTTACCTCGCCTGGAACACTCGTTTATGTTGGCAAAGAAGTAGCCGAAGATACAGTTATTAAATTGGTTGAATTTAATGAAGAGTTTTATCAGGAAAAAATTATCAAGGTTCTTAATGATTGTAAACCTGCGCTAAAAGATACTAAAGTGACCTGGCTCGATGTCGATGGAATACATGAAGTGCCGGCAGTTGAAGCCATAGGCAAGCATTATCAGTTGCATCCACTATTGCAGGAAGACGTATTGAATACAGAACAGAAACCAAAATTAGAACACTTTGGTGATAAACACCTGTTTACGATTCTGAAAATGTTACAGTTTAATCCGGTATTAAACCAGATTGAATCAGAACACGTTGGACTTATTCTTGGTGAAAGCTTTGTGATCAGTTTTCAGGAAATTCATAAAACAGATGTATTTGCTCCAGTTTTTGTAAGATTAAAGGCATCTATAGGGAAAACCCGTAAAGGTAAAGCGGATTATCTTTTCTACTCGTTCTGTGATTTGATTGTCGACAACTATTTTGTGGTATTAGAGAAATTCGGAGAAAAACTGGAAGAACTTGAGGTGAAAATTATTGATAAACCTGAAACTACAGACCAGACACTCCTGTATCGTTTTAAAAGAGAGTTAATGACAGTTCGTAAAGCCGTCTTACCCCTGAGAGATATGTTTGGTACACTTATCAGAGAAGATTCTCCACTCATTCAGGCAAGCACCAATGTATATCTGAGAGATGTGTACGACCACGTTCTGCAAATATTGGATACTATTGAAACCTACAGGGAAATGATTGAGAATATCCAGAATATTTACCTGACAAGCCTTAGCAATAAAATGAATTCTGTCATGAAAACGCTTACGGTTTTCACGGCTATCTTTATGCCGCTTACTTTTATTGTAGGTATCTACGGAATGAATTTCGACAATATGCCTGAGCTACATCATCAGCATGGCTATTTTTATACATTAGGCCTGATGGTGATGATAACCATTGTACTTTGGGTATATTTTAAATGGAAGAAATACGTTTAGTCACTAACTGCATCTAACATGGCACCTGTTAGTAAAGCATAACACGCAGTCCAGGCAGTCTCTACCTCCTTATTCCAGTCTTTACCCAAACCTTTACTGATGGTCCACAATAAGGCTTTGCCTACATCTTCATAATGTTTGGGTTTTACACCATAGCCTATATGTCTTTCAGCTAATTGCCTGATATCTTCGCTTACCTCATCTAATCGGTCCAGCCTGCTTACAATCAAATCGAGCATATCGATTAATTTCTTAGCCTGTACTTCTTTCGGAACCTGAAACATTTTACGCAATGAGGGTTCTTTCAAAAACAAACGGCTATAAAATACATCTCCTAACAAGGTAGGGTCAACTCCCTGTAAACTCCTCCAGGTACTTTTAATCATTCTTACTTGCTCGTTTGTCATACACCACAAATTTTTTGCCTAAAGTTTAAGATTTTCAGTCTTTAATCCTAATCAAACTTATTGAACCAGCGAAAAAATGGGTCGAAAGGTAGCGATAGAGAGATAAATCGTAAAGGTCTCCTTTCAATAATTCCGGCCTTTCCATACCAATCGGGTAGGTAGAAAATAACCCATCAGTTGCAGAAACCAGAACACGTACATATAAGCAGTATAAACAGGAATATATCTGAATAAACGCAGTTGACCCAATCGGACAAAAATCTGATAGCCTAATAAGACGTTAACCAGTAAATTAAATCCAACAACGATGAATGGAATCTGCCATACAAAAAAGCTGACAGTAATTAAGATGGGTAGCGCAAAACCCTGCAATAAGGCCGGATAAATCAGAATTGACCCGGTAGAAATCCCTCCGGCTACCCATCTTTTGCGCTGTTCAAAATAGTTGGGCGGGGGTTTGGTAACTGTCATAACAGAAGCGTCAAACCCCTGTTTAAAATCAAAACCTTTGTCAATAATCGCTTTGTACAGGGCATAATCTTCTACTATCGAAAACCCGATGGTTTCATAACCACCTACAGCCCAATAGGCATCTTTTGTAACCATCATATTATTACCCATACCTGTAGAGGGTAAACGATACTCGGTCATGGTTTTCATTAATTTAAGAGCAAATAACCATTCAATAGCCTGGCATGCTTCAAACCAGTTATCATTCTTTACTAAAGTAAGCCCTGTGGCCACACCTGCTTTTTTATTCGATCCGGGGGTATGTATGAGCGCAAGCATTTTTTCAAGCCAATCCGGGGGTACTTCTACATCAGCATCTGTCAGCGCAAAGTATTCTCCTGTGGCATGATGCGCCAATTGGGCCAATACATTGGCTTTACCTCTTAATCCAGCTATACTTTTTTCAATAGTCAGTACCTTAAACATACTTTTTTCAAGCTCACTCAAAGCAGCTATAAAATCCTCAGTTAATTCAGCAGTTTTATCAGTCGAACCATCGTTCCCGATTAATATCTGTGTTTTTTCCTTAGGGTAGCTCAGGCAACTGAGCGAGCGTAATAAATCAGGTATGTTGTTTTCTTCATTGCGGGCTGCAATCAGGATACTTACTTTTGGTGCATTCATGCATTTAATCTCTGATACTGGCAGAAATCTTTTTAAAATCGGCCAATAAATTTTTGTATTCCGAACTCAACGACCAGCACAAAATCTGGTAATAATAGCCTTTGGTTTCTACATATGTTATCAGGTAGGTAATTTTAACTTCAAGGTCATCTTTTTCTTTAAAGTTTACACTGAGTTCAGACTGATAAAATTTATTGCCATTTATTTCAAACTCCGTGGCTTTAGACTCTACAGGGTCATTTTCTTCACCTTTCAGGTGTTTGATGTTGTCGTCATGAAAATCTTTTAAGGAAGCAAACTTGATTCCTTTCATTTCTAATTCTTCTTTGGAGTCGTCGATGATAACAAGATAGGCATTTTTGGCAGAATTGATGTATTGCATTGTAGCTACATCATTTAGTGTTACCGATTTTGTCATATAATCAGGTACTGACACATGATAGATATGACCTGCTTTTTGTTCTGTGAATTTAGTCTGGCTATACGCCTGAAATGTGGTTATGATTGATAACAACGTTATTAAAACCTCTTTTGTTATTTTCATGATAAAAGCTGTTTATGGTTCTAAATGAATATACAGTATAAATGTTTTGCTCAATTATTGTGCAAAAGGCATTTAAATTGATTGAAAACGAAATTCTCTTTCAGAAAAGTATTCAAGAAATCTTGGCAAAACAAAACTCATGTTTTTGTTTGCCTTGATACTATCATGAAAAACTACAATTGAACCGTTCTCTGTATATTTTAAGGCTTTTGTTAAGACGGTCTCCGGCAATAAATGGGCATCATAGTCGGCAGTCAGCACATCCCACATAATAATGTCATATTCAGGTAGCAAGTCCCTGACCTGACTACGTTTAATCCGGCCATAAGGTGGTCTGAAAAGCTTTTTGCTGTTTTGTGCTTGTATTATTTTATTACTAATTTCTGTATCACATTGTTTTATATTAGATAAATATTCCTCGTTTCTGGTATCCCAGCCTTTCAGATGATTAAAAGTATGGTTGCCGACTGTATGCCCTTCGTTAATAACTTTTTCAAAAATAAATGGGTGTTTCCTGATATTATCGCCAATACAGAAAAAGGTAGCTTTGGCATTGAACCTGCCTAAAGTTTCCAGAACAAACTCTGTTATTTCAGGAACCGGACCATCGTCAAAGGTCAGATAAATGGTCTTCTCCTGTCTGTCTTTTCTCCAGACAAAATCAGGATACAAAGCCCGCATAAGAAAGTTTGTTTTGTGAAGAATCATTGGGTGATTTCTACTAAAAAGTGTTTTCGCCTGATAAATCAGTCCTTCGGTGATAGTTGGATAAAATACCATAGGAATGCACTATATTTTGCCGACTTAGGTCGGTATTATATAAACGCTATCTTTGTTATCTTACAACAGCGAATTTATTCGCTGTCTCTCAGATTTTCTAATTTAGAATGAAAATTTTAAATAAGTTTTCCCAAATTTCCCTAAATTGCAAACAATAAAATAGCCGGATTCTTACTACTGCTGGTCATTTTTTATAGTCCACTAATAAACAATTGTATGAATCATTTTCTGCGTATATGTCTACTTGTTTGTATGGCTGCTCATGCAAGCGCACAAAACAAACCTCTCAGTAACCGGATTGCCAATTATACGATTGACGTTGTATTAGATGCCGATAAAAAAACACTGAAAGGAAAAGAAATACTGGTTTGGAAAAATACTTCGACTGATAATATTTCAGAGCTGCAATTTCATCTATACCTCAATGCCTTCAAAGACAAGAATTCAACGTTTATGAAAGAGTCAGGGGGGCAATTGCGTGGCGATATGATTGATGCCTCTGAATCTATTAATTTTGGGGCAATTTCTATTGAATCTATGCAGGTACACAATGGCGAAACCCTGACAAAAAAGATCAGATTTATACAAACCGACGACCTCAATGAAAATGACAAAACCGTTATCAGTGTACCACTCAGCAAACCTTTAAAGCCTGCTGAAAGCATTACATTAGATATAAACTTTACTGCCAAACTACCCCAGATATTTGCCCGCACAGGTTTTGCCGATAATTATTTTTTAGTTGGGCAGTGGTTTCCTAAAATTGGTGTCTACGAGCCTGCCGGAGTACGCTATGCTATCAAAGGCCAATGGAACTGCCATCAGTTTCATGCACACACTGAGTTTTATGCCGATTTCGGTACATACAAAGTTAGCATGACTGTCCCAGAAGATTTTCAGGTAGCTGCAACAGGTGTTTTTCAGAGCGAAGTACCTCATACCAATAACACCAAAACAATTACCTATATGGCAGAAGATGTACATGATTTTGCATGGACAGCTTCGCCAAGATTTGTTATCAGCGAGCGGCAATGGAAACACGTGAAGATAAAGGCGGTAATGCAACCGGAGCATTCAGGTTCTACCGAACGCTACTTTCAGGCGGCTATTACGGCCTTAACCTATTTCGAGAAAAACCTTGGTAAATATCCCCATAAGGTTTTAAGTCTGATTGACCCGCCTATAAATGGGGCAGGTTCAGGGGGTATGGAGTATCCTACCTTTATTACCTGCGGTACATCATGGGGCCTACCTGAAGGGTTGAGATTTCCAGAAATTGTAACGGTTCATGAGTTTGGGCATCAGTATTTTCAGGGAATGTTGGCTACCAACGAGTTTGAAGAATCGTTTTTAGATGAAGGCTTCAATCAATATTATGAGGGTAGAATAATGGATGAAAACTATACACCAGGTGCCCAGGTCAATTTTTTAGGCTTTACTATCAATGATATGGAGACCTCAAGGATCAGCTATACTACTATGAAAAACCCTAAAATTACAGAGATATTTCGTAATGCATGGCAATATCCTAAAGGTACTTATAGTATTATGACCTATACCAAAACAGCTACCTGGCTTAGAACTTTAGAGAATATGATAGGCCGTAGCACTATGGACGAAGTAATGCAAACCTATTTTATCAGGTGGCGTTTCAAACACCCCTGCGTCAGAGATTTTATTAATGTCGTTAACGAAATAGTACCTGAGCGAACTGGAAACAGGTTTGGAGATGATATGAACTGGTATTTTGAGCAAGTGCTCTATAAAGCTCCTGTGCTTGACTATGCCTTGAAATCATTGAGTAATGCTGAAAATGGCAGCTCGGTTATGGGGCAGTTTACAGTAGAACGTTTGGGTGATATGATATTGCCAACTGAAATTTCAGTCTGGTTTGCTGATGGTAAGCAGGAAATAATACCATGGAATGGTAAGGAAAAATCAAAGACTTATAAATTTGATAAAGCCATTAGTGCAGTAAAAGTTGACCCACAGAATAAACTCTTATTAGACCTGAATTTTAACAATAACAGCAAAGCCATCGAGCCATCTACGCTGGCATTTAAAAAGTATGCCATGAAAATCATGTTCTGGATACAGAATATGATGCAGTGGATGGCAAGCATGGCGTAGAGGGATTGAGTGAATTAGTGATTGAGTGATTATTTTAATGATGAATTAGTGAATAGTGAATTAGCGAATAATAGCAGTCTCAACATTTTGCCCACTCAATCACTCACTCACACAATCACTCAATATATTCACCCCAACCTGATGATTAATGAATAATTTGAAAGTATCAACCGCTCAGTTTGAAAACAAAAGCGGCGATAAAGCCTACAACCTGTCTGTTATCGATAAGTTAGCCGGAAAAGCATCTCGTGAGGGTTCACAGGTTATTGCTTTTCATGAATGTTCAGTTACGGGCTACACCTTTGCTATGCCCTTTACCAAACCGCAGATGCTATCAATTGCTGAGCTGATTCCTGATGGTGAGAGTATTCAGCAATTGATAGCCATTGCCAGGAAACATGATATTGTAGTGTTAGCAGGCCTTTTTGAAAAAGACAATGAAGATAACCTGTTTAAAGCCTATGTATGTGTAGATAAGCATGGGCTCATAGCCAGATACCGTAAGCTACACCCTTTTATCAATGCACATATCACACCAGGCAATGAATACTGTATATTTGAAATTCATGGCTGGAAATGCGGTATTCTGATTTGCTATGACAACAACGTGATTGAGAATGTAAGAGCTACTACACTATTAGGTGCCGATATTATTTTTATGCCACACGTAACCATGTGTACGCCATCTACCCGTCCGGGGGCAGGATTTGTTGATCCTAAGCTGTGGGAGAACAGAGAGATAGACCCGACTTCGTTACGGCTGGAATTTGATGGCATGAAGGGAAGAGGCTGGCTGATGAAATGGTTACCAGCCCGAGCTTATGACAATGCTATCTATGCTATTTTCTCAAACCCGATTGGTATGGATGCCGACCAGCTGAAAAACGGCTGTTCGATGATAGTAGACCCTTTTGGTGATATAATAGCCGAATGCAGAACTTTAGGCGATGATTTTGTAACAGCAACACTTACACCTGAAAAACTGACACAAGCTGGTGGATACCGTTATAAAAAAGCCCGTAGACCTGATTTATACAGAGACATTATCGGACAGCAACACCTTTCAGAACAGAAAGTTGTCTGGTTGAATATGGATAAATAGAACATAATGAATGATTCCTGTATGCAACCCAGACACATTCATAACAAAGAAGTAGTCTACGTTTCAGCTCCCTCTAATCTGGGGCTTAAGTGCATGCCTTATGCCGATAAAGATGGGCCGGGTGCAAGAAAAGCAACCTTGGTTTTCGAGAAACTTTTATTCAGAGAAAGACTCAATATCAGCCAGTCATATACAATCGTTCCTCCGGTTTATATAGGTAAAATTGACGCTGAAACAGGTATAAGAAATCTGCCAGATTTGATTAATTATAGCAGGCAACTGGCTGAGATGATTAAAGAAATCGTAGAGAATAATCAATTTCCGATTGTGATTGGCGGCGATTGCAGTATTCTGATTGGAAGTATGCTGGCACTAAAAAAGGCTGGTAATTATGGTTTGTTACATATAGATGGGCATACCGATTATGCCATTGCTAAAATCAGTTCATCAACTGGTGGAGCAGCAGGCATGGACTTGGCGATTGTTACAGGCATAGGAGATAACGCCATTACAAATATAGATAACCTGAAACCTTATGTAACCGAAGTCAATACTGCCCAGTTCGCTAACCGCTGCTATGATAAAACTTTTAATGGTAATTTTTATAATACAGATATTTTCAGTGCTGATTTGCCTTTACTCCGCCAAAAAGGAATTATTCAGACTGCCACTGAATTTATCAAAAAACTACAGAAAAATAATGTAGAGGGAGTCTGGCTGCACGTCGATGCAGATGTATTGGATAGCGAAATTATGCCTTCGGTTGATTCCCCGCAAGAAGATGGTTTATCTTATACTGAACTGAAAACCCTACTGAAAACCTTTCTACAGTCAGGGCTCGTAACAGGGTTTCAGTTAACCATTTATGATCCTGACCTGGACTCTGACATGAGTATCGGAAAAAGACTGGTTGATGAACTGGTAAACTTGTTCAGTCAGATTTAACCTTCTAACATCGCAAGAAATTCAGCTTCTGAAATCATTTTCACATTCAGTTTCTTGGCTTTTTCGAGTTTGGAAGAACCCGGTTTATCGCCAACAATCAGATAATCTAACTTGCCTGATACACCACTTACTACTTTACCGCCATTGGCTTCAATTTTAATTTCCAATGCTTCCCGCTCAAAATTCTCGAATGTTCCGGTATATAGAAATGTCTTGCCGGTAAGGGCATCGCCTTCTATCTCTTTTACTTCGTTTTGTGCGGTGAGTTGTAGCCCTGCTGCGCGTAGTCGTTCTATGAACTGAAGGTTATCTTCATTCTGAAAGTACTCTAATACACTCAGGGCAATTTTATCGCCTATTTCAGGGGCAGTTCTGAGTTCTTCGTAGGGCGCATTTTTTATGGCATCAATATTCTTGAAAAAACTTGCCAGTTTTTCAGCAACGGTTGCCCCTACATAGCGGATTCCAATGGCAAAAAGCACTTGCTTAAATGGCATTTCTTTCGATTTCGCAATACCATCTAATATATTCTGCACGGTCTTCTCTTTAAACCCGATTTTCTTGACCTTGCCTGTTTCCTTATCTTCAATTACTTTTTCCAGGCCAAATAGCTGTTCGTAGGTAAGGCTATATAAATCTGCGGCATCGTTTATAAGACCTTTTTCATAAAGCAATTCTATTTTCCCTTCGCCCAGGCTATCAATATTCATCGCCTTCCGGTGGATAAAATGCTCTATTCTGCCTCTGATTTGTGGCGGACATCCCTTTTCATTCGGGCAGTAATGATTAGCCTCTCCCTCTTTTCTATATAGTTCAGCACCGCATTCAGGACAGTTAGTCGGGTATTCAATCTTTTGTGTGTCAAACATACCTCTTCTGGCAAGGTCAACACCTGTTACCTTTGGAATAATCTCTCCGCCTTTTTCTACAAAAACAGTGTCACCAATTCTTAAGTCCAATCGCTCAATTTCATTTGCATTGTGTAATGAAGCTCTTTTTACTGTAGTACCTGATAAATGAATGCCTTTATTATTCAGTTTTTCGTTGTCTAATTCTGCTACGGGTGTAATAGCTCCTGTGCGGCCTACCTGATAAACTACTCCACGTAAAATAGCCAGTTTCGACTCCGCCTTATATTTATAGGCAATCGCCCATCGTGGACTTTTCGCTGTATAACCCAGTTCCTCTCTTTGGGCAAAAGAATTAAGTTTTATTACAATGCCATCAGTCGCCAACGGCAAAGAGTAACGTTTTTCTTCCCATTCTTTAATATAAGCCATTACATCCGTAATGGTGGAGCATCTGCGCCATGTTTGCGATACATTAAAACCTAATTTTTTTAAAGCTATCAGGCTTTCTTCATGTGTGGCAAAAATCTCCTGATCGGCCAGAAACTGATAAATATAAGCATCTAAACCTCTACGGGCTACTTCTTTAGAGTCCTGCAATTTGAACGTCCCTGATGCTGCATTCCGCGGATTGGCATAGCTTTCTTCACCGGCTTCTTCAGCATCTTTATTCATTTTCTCGAACGAAGCAAAAGGCAGAAATCCCTCACCACGCACTTCAAAAATAGCTGGGAGCGCAATCCCTTCTTTCGGGTTTACTTTCAAAGGCAGGCTTCTGAGCGTTTTAACATTAGTCGTAATATCATCTCCTCTCACACCGTCGCCTCTGGTTACTCCTCTCACAAAAATCCCGTTTTCAAACGTCATAGAAAGAGATATTCCATCAAACTTCTGCTCACAAATATACTCATAGTTTTCTCCGTTAAGCCCCTTCCTTACGCGCTCATCGAAATCAATCAGTTCCTGTTCGCTGTAAGTATTTGCCAATGAAAGCATCGGGTATCTGTGGGCAACGCTTGCAAAGCTTTTGGTAATGGCACCACCTACCCGGTGTGTTGGCGAATCGGGTTGTTTTAAATCAGGATATTCAGCTTCAAGGCTTTCTAATTCTTTTAAAAGGAAATCAAATTCCTGATCAGAAATCTCTGAAACACTATCTATATAGTAGCGTTCATTATAATAATTAAGCTTTTCAGTTAGTTCAATAATTCTGTCGGCCGGATTCATTTTGTATGTGGGTATATGAGTAGAAATAAGGTTTGATTGATTGTTCAAATTTAGAAGAAATATTCAAGGAAATTAAAGTGTCGGCGAATAAATTCCCGGCCTTTGATAACCCGAGAGATATTTAACGAATCTCCAGGCTTAAGACCCCATAAATGAAAATAAAATAATTATTTTAGTAACCGATACAGGGCGAACCATTTCCTTTAATGAAATTATCAGTGAAATGTACTGATAATATTTTTTAAACCTCATATTCATTCACATAGCTGCCAATCTGTATCTTTGCAAAATTTTGTATGATGCCTGATGATTGACAACACACAGGAAATAGCTAAAAAATTTTATGGCAACCGGATACGGATACGGGTTTGCGGTATTTGTATCGAAAACAATCAGGTGCTTATGGTGTGTCATAAGGGTGTAATAAATGACAAAGACGTATGGTTACCACCCGGAGGAGGTATGGAAGAAGGGGAAACGGTTAAACAAGCATTGAGAAGAGAGTTTCTGGAAGAAACGGGTTTTGAGATTGAGGTAGAAAACTTTTTATATAAAAGAGAGTTTATTCATGTGCCCCTACACGCAATCGAGCTTTATTTTAATGTCAGAATTCTTTCAGGAGAATTAATCAAAGGAACAGACCCGGAGATAAATGCAGATGCCCAGCTAATAAAAGAGGTAAGATTCATACCTGTGCAAAACAGGGATTTTTTACAGAAGATGTATATTTAGCGATAAATTCTTAGGAAATCGTATAAATTTTATTAAAATTGTCAGGGAAACAACAATTTGTTTAGGAACAACCAAATCCAACAATAAACTTGGAGGCCACAATTACCCATATTTCACCAAGCTTTGAAATAAAAGACGACCGCTTTGACGTAGGTCAGATAGCTGATAGCCATCTGATGATTGAAGTGGGGCATGACCGTTTTCGCTTCACCGTCTATAGCTCTATTCATCATGTAATAATGTGGCTGGAAGATTACCATGTATTTTCATTATTGACCCATAATCAATTATTAAGTACCGTCAAGCGTATCTATCAGAATCACCAGTTTTTATCTGCCAATTATTGGAAAACTATCAGGCTGACAGTAAATTCCAATCATTTTACGTTGATTCCTGAAGAATATTATCAATCCGACGAAGTGGTGCGATACCTCAATTTTGCCGCAGGAAAGAATCTGACCGACCAGGAGCAGATATTTGAGTTTAAGCATACACATTTTGGTATTATGAATGTTTTCAGTGTAGAAAAGGAATTGGTAAACTGGATAAAGGAGATGTACCCGGCAAAGAAAATTACGCCGATACCTGTTATAAGTACTTTAATAGAAGGAATCGTAAAGGATAAAACCAATCGTGGACTGCATCTGTATTTTGAAGAAAACTATGTTTCACTGATTTACTTTCAGGATGATAAACTGCATTTCTGTAATCGTTTCCAATATCGAACAGCTCCTGATATGGTGTATCATGTGCTGTTTATTATGAACGAGTTAGGGCTTGAAACCGAAATGCCGGTGGTATTTTATGGTGAAATCACCTCTTTTTCTGAAGGTTATACCTTATTGAACAAAACACTTAAAAATATTGAATTTGCAAAAAATCCTACAAAAATAAGATTCAGCCAGTACTTTGAGCAAATTCCCGAGCACCGCTATTATACATTATTCTGTTCTTATTATTTGTATTAAGTACAACAATAAAAGCTTATTTATCTCTAACCCAAACACGCATTTCATGAAAAAAACAGCTTTTTTCCCCGGGTCATTCGATCCGTTCACCAAAGGCCATGCAGATATTGTTAAGCGCGGATTAAAGCTTTTTGATGAAGTGATAATTGGCATTGGTACTAATACGCAGAAGAGCCGCTATTTTCCGCTTGAATTGATGACAGTAAAAATTAAGGAAGCATTTGATAAGGCAGATAATATCAGTATTATTTCTTATGATGGCCTGACCGCCAGTATTGCCCAGAAGTACGGAGCAAGGTTTCTACTGAGGGGTCTAAGAAACACCACCGACTTTGAATATGAAAATACAATTTCGCAGGTAAACAGGCATCTGATAGCCGACTTAGAGACCGTTTTCCTGATTACTTCTCCTGAATTAGCGCCTATCAGCTCAACCATTGTGAGAGAATTACACAAGTTTGGCGCGAAGGTAAATGATTATTTGCCTTACAACTTGGAATAAAATGCTTGTCCGAAGCGTTTTTAGTTCTAAGCTTAAAATGCTAATTTTGTAGATTCATTTTTAAATCAGGCGTGCTTGTACGCTCCACTCACAATGAAAAAACTATTTGTTGTTCTTGCCATAGTCTCATTTGTTTTTGCCTGTAAAGACAAAAAAGAAGAGCCCGTAAATGCTTCCGCTAAAATTCTTACGGCTAATTTCTGGAAGTTAGATCGTTTTACTGATCCAACTGGTAAAACTTTAGGGCAAAATGAACTAAGTTCTCAGGCTCAGGCTATTTTCGACTTGGAGTTTGAGTTTCGCTCAGATAACGTAACTCGTGGTAGAGATAAAGCTTCAAAACAGATTAAAAATGCCGGAAGCTGGTATCTGAAAAATGATAATAAGATATTAGATATTCAGATTATTGGTTTCGGTGGTGAATTTAAAATAATCGAATTATCGAATAATAAACTCATTTTGCAAGCCGAAAATAATAGCTTTATTAAGGCTTCTAGTACTGTCAATTTAGAGTTGGTGCCTTCTTTATAAGGTTACTTTACTTTTGTTTTTGTTAGCTATTTTTCTACAACATACACAGTGAATTTCTTTTCTGAACCTATTATTACGGGGGCTACGGTTTTGTTGACCGATAGCCGTTTTGTTTCTCAACCCCAGCAGAGTATTTTCTTTGCCATTAAAGGAGAACGCCACGACGGACATAATTTTATTGAAGAACTTTATGAAAAGGGAGTCCGTGAATTTGTTGTTGAAAAAAAAGCTGCAAGCCCGGATCTTAATGAGCGTTTTGCAGAGGCTAAATTCTGGTTGGTCGAGAACGGCATCAGAGCCTTGCAGAATCTGGCGGCCGAACATCGGAGAAAGTACACTATTCCCGTGATAGGTATTACCGGGAGTAATGGCAAAACCATTGTGAAAGAGTGGTTAAGTACTTTATTAGCTAAAGACTATACGATTATCAAAAGCCCAAGGAGCTATAATTCACAAATCGGGGTGGGTTTATCGGTATGGCAAATGAACGAAAGTCATACGCTGGGTATTTTTGAGGCAGGTATTTCAAAGTCAGGTGAAATGGAAAACCTTGAGCCCATTATCAGCCCGAACATTGGGATATTTACCAATATAGGCTCTGCACATGATGAGGGCTTCAGAAGCCGCAAACAAAAAGTTACTGAAAAACTGCGTTTATTCCGCCGGAGCAAAACACTTATCTATTGCAAAGATTATGAAGAAATAGATGAAGAAATCAAGCTTTTATTGAGGGCAGTTAATCCAAGAATTGAACTTATCGGTTGGTCGAAACATCAGGAAAGCCCGATTAATGTCACTTTTACTAAATCGGCTACTTATACCACTTTAGCCATCAACTGGAATGCCGAAGAATATGAATTCAGGATTCCCTTTACGGATGATGCTTCTATCGAAAATGCGACACATTGTGTTTTTGCCAAATTGCTGTTAACCCCCAAAGGACAGGATTTAAGTATAACGTCAGAAGCCCTAATGGCTTTGAAACCTATTGCCATGCGCCTGGAGTTAAAACAGGGGATTAATGACTGTTACCTCATTGACGATACCTACAATAATGATTATGCAGGTTTGAACATGGCATTAAACTTCATGAGCCAGCATCACACCAAAGATCATAAGATATTAATCATCAGCGATTTACTGCAATCAGGTTTGAAAGAGATAGATTTATACAAGAGTATTGCCGATCTGGTAAAAGGGAAAGAAATAGATCAGTTAATAGGTATCGGTGAGGATATTTCAAGAAATGCCAGGTATTTTGATATTGATGCTATATTCTTCAGATCAACTGAAAATTTTTTAGAAGAATACCCTATAAACCAGTTTCACGATAGCCTGATTTTAGTAAAAGGAGCAAGAAAATTTGCCTTTGAAAAAATTGTTGAAAGACTCATTCAGAAAGTACATGGAACCGTATTTGAGATAAATTTAGATGCGCTGACACATAACCTGAATTTTTATCGTGGAAAAATAGGGAGCGATACCAGAATAATGGTAATGGTAAAAGCCTATGCCTATGGAAGCGGCAGCGCAGAAGTAGCCAGTTTGCTTGAATACCATCGTGTAGATTATTTAGGAGTAGCCTACCCGGACGAGGGAGTAGCTTTGCGCCAGAATGGTATAAAATTGCCTGTTATGGTACTTAACTCACAGCCTGAAACTTTCAGCAAACTAATTGAGTATGATTTAGAGCCTGAGATTTACAGTTTTCAGTTGTTTAAACGTTTTCAGGATTTCATCCGGTCATTTCCTGAGGTTACTTTCAAGATTCATATCAAGTTGGATACCGGTATGCATCGCCTTGGTTTTGAAGAGCAGGATATTGATAAACTGATTGAATTGCTCAAACACAACCCGGCTATTAAAATAGCCTCCATATTCAGCCATTTGGTTGGGGCGGATGAAAGTGAGCATAACGATTTTTCCAGATCACAGATAGAGCGTTTCAAACGTATGTCTGATAAAATCATCCAGGCGCTACCTTCTGGAGAAGCACCGCTTCGACATATCTGTAATTCAGCCGGAATTATCCGTTTTCCGGAAGCCCGATTCGATATGGTCAGGTTAGGCATCGGTTTGTATGGGGTTGAAGCAACAGGAACAGAACAAAAATCTTTGCAGACAGTAGGAACCCTGAAAACAATTATTTCTCAGATTAAACATCTGAAAAAAGGAGAGACAATTGGTTATAGCCGTAAAGGCATCTTAGAGAAAGACTCACGTATTGCCACTATTGCCATTGGCTATGCCGACGGTTTCGACCGGGGCTTTAGCAAAGGAGTAGGAGTAGTTTTGGTAAACGGAACAAAATGCCCTGTGATAGGTAATGTGTGTATGGATATGACCATGATTGACGTAACCGAAGCCAGATGCGAAGAAGGAGACGAAGTAATAATTTTTGGTAAAGACCTGCCAATTCATGAATTGGCTTCTTCTATCAGCACAATTCCTTATGAAATTCTGACGGGTGTCAGCGAGCGGGTAAAACGGGTATTTTATAAGGAATAAGCAATAGGGTTTGTAAAACAGTCCGAGACGTAACTATATTTGTAAAACCAAACATTTCAACCTAAGTGAAAAAAGTATCTTTAATTGTTCTCGCAACTTTCCTGTTCTTCACAGCTTTTCGTAGCGAAGATTTAAAACCTTATACCGAACACATACCCGGCCTTGGGCATGGGCTCGACATGATGCCAATCCCTGCCGGAGAATTTACAATGGGCAGCCCGGCCAATGAAAAAGACCGCAAAGACGATGAAGGTCCTCAGCATAAAGTGAAAATTGATGCTTTCTGGATGGCTAAGTATGAAACCTCATGGGAGATGTACGAGACCTTTTTTAATAAAGAATTAGAAGTAGCCGATGATAAAAATACAGCAGAAGTAAAAGGACGTGTAGATGTGGTGGCCCGCCCGACACAACCTTATGTAGAAATGTCGTTCGGTCAGGGCAAAGAAAGTGGTTTTCCGGTATGCAACGTAACCCAGTTTGCCGCAAGAGCGTTTTGTAAATGGTTATATGCCAAAACAGGACATTTCTATCGCCTGCCAACCGAAGCCGAATGGGAATATGCCGCTCGTGCAGGTTCTACTACAACATTTTATTTTGGTAATGATGCCTCGCAACTGAAAGAGTATGCCTGGTTCTATGATAATTCAGATGGTTCGTATAAGAAAGTAGGGCAGAAGAAACCAAATGCCTGGGGCTTATATGATATGTATGGCAATGTGGCCGAATGGACTTCCGATTTATATGTAGCTGATTTTTATGGAAAACCTGAAGCGGCTGATAACCCTTATATAAAACCAAGCAACCATTATCCGCATGTCATTCGTGGAGGTCACTGGGACGATGATCCCGATAAGCTACGTAGTGCAGCCCGTCGAACTTCAACACCTGATTTGAAACAACGTGACCCACAGATTCCAAAATCAGACTGGTGGTTGACCGACGCACCATTCTTAGGGTTCAGAGTGGTAAGACCATTAAAAGAACCGTCAAAAGAAGAAATAGAAGCCTATTTCGCTCGCCCACCAAAAGATATTCCTTGATAGGGCAATTATTTATTAATATTCCCAAAATATAGGTTTTTAATAAAGCACAAGGTAGAGACAAGGCATTGCCTTGTCTCTTTTTTTACATATATTGATCTTTATAGAAATTTTATTTTGTTCCTCTATCAACCTATATACTTTGTGCTTACCTTTGGTTTTTCTGTGAACTAATATGAGTACCGAACCCATTTTTTTCTTAAAAACTGCCGGATTCCTGCAAATTATTCTTTGTATCGGTAGCTTGGCTATTCCATATCTGCTTGACTGGAAAAGTGAATTAACTAAAGTCTCAAACCTGATAAAACAGATTTTCTGGACTTATGCCGGATACATCCTTTCGTTTAATCTGTTCTTCGGATTGATTTCATTTTGGGGAGCAGAGGCTTTGTTGGATAAGAGTTTCCTAACTAAATCAATCACCATCTTTATTTTTATGTATTGGTTGGTCAGAATCATCATTCAGTTTTTCTATTTCGATACTAAGTCTGCCCCTAAAGGATTAATCTATACACTTGGTGAAATTGGCTTAGTGGCTTTATTCGTATTTCTGACTGGGGTCTATGGTTGGGTTTCTTATCTAAACTTCCATTAAATGGCTCTCACTTACATAATATACTTCCTCATTTTCACTATTCCATTATGGGGGTATCTGATTCTGTTAAATACCAGAGTTAGCCCTACACTTTGTGGCTGGCTTATGGCAATAGGTTTCATTGGTCTGAAATACTTTTTTGTACCGGCAAACCCTCTGACAGCAATGTTTTTATACATAGTAAGCACTTTCTGGTCAATGAAACTGGTAGTGACAAATAACCATTTAGGCAAGGCAAATCGGCTGACATTTATCCAATGGCTTGTATTCAGTTATGGATGGTTTGGCATGAATCCTGCACCTTTTAAATCCTTTCCAGGCAAACCCTTTCCTGATTACATGGCTCATATCCTCAAAGGGATTTCAAGAATTATTATGGGCTTAGTCCTGATTACATCTGCTCGTCTGTACTATTTTAATACTGAGTGGAGTGTTGCGAACAATTATTTTGTAAATATCTGCTATCTCATAAGCCTGAGCCTGATTCTACATTTTGGAATATTGAATATCAATACCGGATTATTAAGAATGGCAGGCGTCAACGTGAGTACATTGTTTAATAAACCCATTAAATCAAAAACCTTACAGGAGTTCTGGAGCAGGCGATGGAATCTGGCATTTATAGAGTTAACAACCATTGCAGTCTTACGCCCATTGAAAAAGCGATACGGGCAAAAAGTTGCCTTCTGGACTTCGTATATTTTTTCAGGACTATTGCATGAATTGGCCATCAGTTTACCAGTAAATCATGGTTATGGAAAACCATTCCTTTATTTTATCATTCAGGCGGGCTTGATTCTGGGCGTAGAGAAATATGTCATTAACCCTGATACCGGGAAATTCAAAAGGTTATTATGGCTGCTACTCTGTCTTTTTGTGCCAATGCCAATCTTATTTCATCAGATGTTTATTAGTTGGATTGTTATGCCTTTAGTAGATTTACTGGCCTATAGAGGTTTCGATTTTGTAGTCATTATTTTTGAATAAAAGTAGGGACTTATGAATTCTGCCCCTACTGTCTATTATAACCTTTAGCCATTTTATGCTAATCTTTATCGACCACATAATTCAATTCCACAACCCCTGAATCAAATTGTCGGGTATTCAATAATTTCAGTTTTGTTTTATCTGCCACATTAGTAAACAACGGAATACCCTCTCCAAGAATAGTCGGATTAAGAAACAGCCAGTAGCCATCAATCAAACCCTGTTCAATAAGTGCATGAGTCGCTGTCGGGCTGCCAAAAAGCAGAATATCTTCCCCATCCTGTTGCTTTATTTCATTGATTCTATCCGAAACGTTGTCGCTGATAATGGTTGTATTACTTAAATCCGCTTCTTCCAATGTGTTTGATAAAACAATTTTATGAACTTTACTATACCATTTTGAATGGTCAATATCATGCTTGCTTGCGTTTGGTGCATCTCCTGCGGTAGGCCAGTAGCTTTCCATCATCTGATAGGTTACTCTTCCATATAATGCAGTGTCACCTTTGCTTATCCGCTTACCTACATAATCAAAAAGTTCCTCATCAACTTTTGCCCAGTTGAGTTCTCCGTTTGGCCCTGCAACAAAACCGTCGAGCGATATGTGCATAAATGAAATGAGTTTTCTCATATAGTTCTATTTTACTGTTTTCTATCGTTGTTTATAGGGTACTACTTTCTTTTCATAATACATATTCATTCGCTAATTCACGAGTCTTTATGCCATTGCGGTATGCTTCCGTTTCAGTATCAGGGCACTGATTAATGTTACGGCAAGGCCAATGGGTAAGATTTCCATATAAGTCAGTAAAATTACACCGATCGGAGTCTCATAGAGTTTAGCAGATTCTTCCATCATTTTAATTTGCTCCTTAATTTCGGCCGTACTGGCACCGTTCTCTTTGGCATCCTGTATTACATGTGTAGTATATTTTTCCATAAAATCCGGTACAAACATATAATAATCAACCAGCCATACAAGTACATAAATAGTT
Organism: Emticicia sp. BO119; assembly: GCF_013912375.1. Classification (GTDB taxonomy): domain Bacteria; phylum Bacteroidota; class Bacteroidia; order Cytophagales; family Spirosomataceae; genus Emticicia. The sequence goes on from NZ_JACETV010000001.1 coordinate 79,179, forward strand.
GAGGCAATCAGACTTATATACAGACCAATCCTGAACGCTTTGCCAAAAGAGATACTTCCGTTATTATATTTGTCTCTGTAATTTTTGACACCCACAAAAACCAGTGAAAACGCTAATAACATAGCGGCATATCCAACAACTATATTGCCATCGAAATTGCCCGAACTATAGCAATAACCAATAGAACATACCATAAATGTGGATACGATAAGCCCTGCTATCAATCCAAAAGTGAGAACGATTTTCTGCATGAGATTTGAATTTGTTTATGGCACAAAACTGAAATCTTCTACCCGGTTTTTACTCATACTTTCGGGTGATTTTACAAAAAAATAATAAATTTCACACTAAAGCATGAGGTATATCAAGGTATCAGGCTCAGCCTTTTGGCTTTTTCAACAGCCTGAGTTCTCCGCTTTACATCTAATTTCTCAAAAACCTTTGATGAATGCGTTTTGATGGTATTAAGAGATACAAAAAGTTTCAGAGCAATTTCCTGATTACTCAAGCCCGTGGCCATTAGTTCCAGTACTTCTAATTCACGTTTGCTTAAGCCTGATTCTATAAGGGCAGTTTCGTTTAGCTTAAATTCACTGGTGTTCTCAACCTGATGCACTCTTTCCACAACCTGTTCTACAACCTTGATTTCTACTTTGGGTTTGGTTAATTTAAGAGCAAGCCATATACCCAAACCTGTAAAAATAAGTGCAATGACTGCTATATATATTTCAAAGGCATGATTGAAAATAATCAGTCGTAATTGTAGCCACCGCATAACAAATAATAGTATTGCCAACGAAATACCATAAATAATAACATGCTTGTTGCGTATCAGGAAATTTAGAAGCATCTGTTTTAAAAATATCTTCCGATTTTAGGGTGCTCAACAATCAGTTTTTTAAGTTTCTGACTCTCAATACTACCTTGTAAAGAATAAATTATTTTACCACCGGGTTCAACCAGTAGCGTATAGGGCAAAGCTCCATTCCATTTAGGGTCTAAGGCTTCTATAAGTTTATAGGTATCATCTTCTTTGAAAATATAGTTTTTAACGCCCGAATGTTTGCTTTGCAGAAATTTAAGGGCTTTATCTTTTTTATCTGTTTTGTCAGCCGAAAGAGAAACAAACTCAAAATCTCGGGCACCATACATTCTTTGTAACTCCAGAAAATCCGGATATTCTAAAATGCAAGGCCCACACCAGGTTGCCCATACATTAATCAGCCTTAATTTATCAGAATCATTAGACACTAATTTTTTTATACCATCAGTATCTAATTCCTCTAAATTTACTGGCCTTGACTCCCAGTTTTTCTCATTTTTGGCTTTATATTCAGTATTCCACGCCCATTTTACCGAGCAGCCGAAAGTCTTGGTTGTCGGAGTAGCCACTTCTTTACCTGCCAGAGTTGCATCAATGGCCGCTCTTAAATCTTCTGCATTGGCCTGGCCTGGTTTTTCAATGCCATCCAGGCGTCCGTTGTATTTCAATATTCTCTGGCTATCAAACACAAAAGCATGAGGTGTTGCCACAGGCCCGTATTTAATAGATGTAGCTTCTGTATCACCATCGTATAAATAAGGAAAATTAAAGCCTTTGTCTTTGGCTCTTATCGCCATATTCTCGTAATCATCATTCAGGTCAGTATAACCTAATTCTTCAAACAATAATGAAATTGGGCTGTTAGGAGAGATGGCCACTACCGATACTCCCTTGCTTCTATAATCAGTTACAATGGCTTTTATACGGTCTTCATAGGCTTGTGCTGTAGGGCAGTGCGTACAGGTAAAAATAATGACCAATACTTTGGCAGACGCAAAATCCTTCAAAGAATAATACTTGCCGTCAGCGGCGGGTAAGCTGAAATCAGGGGCTTTTGAACCTATGGCTAAAGTAGGTGTCGGTTGTTTCGGAACAGCTTGTGGATCGGCTACAAAGGCAGTCTGTGCAGAAGACAGACTACCAGTAATTATCAATAAGATAGCAAAAAATGTTTTCATAGATGTAATAGTAGATAGGTAGAATTGTTAACCAAATTTACCAATAAATTGATTGGTTTTCAAAATTATTAAACCTGAGAGTCTCAGATTTTCTTCTAAAAAACGTTATAATTTCAATAAATGCCCTAAATTTGTTTTCTTAAACATTTCAACTCGTATAACCTCACAAATACATGAACTCAAACTTTTCTCGCCGGGATTTTGTAAAGGCTTCTGCGGTAGTTGCAGGCGGCCTGTCGGTAACAAGCCTGCCATTTGATTCTCACGCTAACTCATCGGTTGATGATACCATCAAGGTAGCGTTAATTGGTTGCGGTGGTCGTGGTACTGGTGCTGCTATGCAGGCACTTTCTGTAAAAGAAAATGTAAAATTAGTAGCAATGGCTGATGCTTTCCGCGACAGAGTTGACTCTTGTTATAAAAACCTTACTACCGAAAAAGAAAATAGTAAAAGCAAAAGTGTAAAAAGCCGTGTTGATGTGCCCGAAGACCATAAGTTTGTTGGCTTCGATGGCTACAAACAAGCCATTGCACTGGCTGATGTAGTGATTCTGACAACCCCTCCGGGTTTTCGCCCTATTCATTTTGAAGAAGCTGTGCGTCAGGGTAAACACGTTTTTATGGAAAAACCTGTCGCTACTGATGCCCCCGGTATCCGCCGTGTATTGGCCGCCGCCGAAGAATCTAAAAAGAAAAATCTGAAAGTAGTGGTAGGTTTGCAACGCCATTATCAGAAATCATATCTTGAAACCTATAAAAAGGTAATTGACGAAGGGGCAATTGGCGATATAGTAGCTGCTCGTTGTTACTGGAACAATGATGGTGTTTGGGTAAACGAACGTCAGCCCGGACAAACCGAAATGGAATACCAGATGCGTAACTGGTACTATTTTGTATGGCTTTGCGGTGACCATATAAACGAACAACATATTCATAATATCGACGTAATCAATTGGTTCAAAGGCGGGTATCCGGTTGAAGCCGTAGCGATGGGCGGACGCCAGGTGAGAACAGATAAGAAATTCGGTGAAATTTATGACCACCACTGTGTAGAATATAAGTATGCCGATGGTATGGTCTTAGCAAGCTATTGCCGCCACCAGCCAGGTACAGTTTCTGATGTGTCAGAGCATCTGGTAGGTACCAAAGGACGCGCCACTGAAGGTAAAATATTTGATCTGAAAGGTAACAGTATCTGGAGACATAAAGGCGAAGGAGACAAAAACCCTTATCAGGTAGAACACGATGTATTATTTGATTGTATTGTAAACAATAAGCCTATCAATGATGCTGAAAGAGGGGCACATAGCACTCTGACAGCTATCATGGGCCGTATGGCAAGTTATTCGGGCAAACGTGTGAAATGGGAAGACGCACTAAACTCTGAAATTAATTTGATGCCTGATAAATATACCTGGGATACCCTGCCAAAAACTTTACCTGATAAAGATGGCTGGTATCAGATTCCACAGCCAGGCAAAACCAAAGCCGTTTAAATTCGGGATAAACAACAAAAAACCTGCAATTCTCATTGCAGGTTTTTTGTTTACCTCTTCAGGCTTTGATTATTGCTTCACTAATTCGCCACTCAGACGCAATAACTGCAATTCTGAAATCTTGATATTATAACGCGCATTCGTCAGGCGGTTCAATGAAGTGTTGAGGCTACGTTGAGCTTCGTTAATCTCCAGAATAGTTGAACCTCCTAATCTGAATTTCTCTAACGAAATTCTCATGTTTTCGTCAGCTACCTGGTTGTATTCTTCCTCTAATTTCAGAATCTCCTTATCAGTCTGGTACTGATTGTAAGCTCTTACCAAATCATTTTCCATCTGTGTAATCCAGTCCTGCTCCTGCGTTCTGGCAATTTCAGTATTGATTTTCGTAGTCTGAATCTGTCTGCGGGTAATTTGTCCATTAAAAATATTCCAGGTTAATCCTATGCCCGTATTCAAACCATAGTTCTGGTTGTATAAGAAGAGTCCGGCATTGGTTTTACTCAACGAATATCCCAAAGACGAGTTAAGGGTTACTCTCGGCAATTTAAGGGCTTCTGCCTCTCTTTGCTGAATCAGGGTAATATCGGTAGCTTTTCTAAGAGCCTGAAGGGTTTTATTAGCTGTTCTGGCTCTGTTTCTTAAATCTTCCTGTGAGGGGTCAAAACTCAGAGCTACCACTTCCTGCACGTCAAAGTCCATATTAGGCTCTCTTGCCAACAGGTTATTCAATGTAACTTTAGCATTCCGGAAATCAGTTTTTGCCTGTACCAATAAACTGGTTTGAGTACCTAAATCTGTTTTTGATTGCAGATAGTCTAATTTAGAGCCCTTTCCGAACTGCCAGCGTTGGTCTGTAATGTTCAGTCGTTCCTCATAATATTTAATAATAGTTTCGAGAAATCTGACAGTCTGTTTCTGACGCATTATTTCATAATATGCTGCCATTACATTAGCCATTGTATTCTCCATGGCTATACGGGTCTGAATCTGGCTTAACTGGCTTTGGTTTTTCAATCGGTCATAAACAGCATACATACGTTTGCCATCATAGAGTGTCCAGGTAAAGGCCACGTTTGCCGAAGGCGTCAGATTTGTACCGAAACGGTTGGTTTCATTACCGTTTGCTAATACCTGCTTTACTTCATTAAAAGCTGTTCCGGCATTAGAGTTGAGATCAACGCGTGGCAACATACCAGCATTTCCTTTAAAAACTTGTGTTTCAGCAACTGTTTGTTGCAACTGGGCAATTTTTACATCATAATTTTTTTCAAGTGCAATACTGACAGCATTCTCGAGGGTTAGTATTTCTTGGGCAATGGATGTTTGGGCAATGAATAATAGAAGAATAAAATAATTTTTCACGTCGTTGTATTTTAACTTAGTTTCATAGAAAACTTCTGTTCATGAAACTATTAGAATGATGCTTCAATTTTTTTATTGGTTTGCCAGAGTGTCAATCGGGCAATGGTGTCAATAATAGAGAAAATAATCAGTTTTAAGAACAGGGAGATGCTATTTTGCATCTCCCTGAATATATTATACCATTTCATGTTCTGACTCGTGTGCAATTTTCTCAATCTGTTTCATGCGTTCAAAATCTTTATTACGCGACAAGAAAGAGTAGATAGCCGGAATAACATATAAGGTTAAAACCAATGAAAACAATAAACCTCCCATAATTACAATACCCATCGACATACGGCTTTTTCCGGCCGAACCTAATGCGAATGCAATAGGAGCCGCACCTAATACAGTAGCAAAACTGGTCATTAAGATAGGACGGAAACGCATAGCTGCCGCTTCAATAGCCGCCTCCTTAATTGACATACCTTTTTCTCGTAGCTGATTGGCAAACTCTACAATCAGGATACCATTTTTTGTTACAAGACCAATCAGCATAATCATACCAATCTGGCTGAAAATATTCAACGTCTGATTGAAGTACCACAATGAGAACACCGCACCAGCTACCGCCAAAGGTACAGTAAGCATAATAATGAATGGGTCTACGAAACTCTCAAACTGCGCTGCAAGAATCAGATAAACCAATACAAGGGCTAATATGAAAGTAAATAAAGTATTTGAAGAACTCTCGGCAAAATCGCGTGAAGAACCCGATAAGGCTGTTCTGATAGACTCATCATGCAGCTTGTCTCTGATGGCATCCATTGCCTTAATCCCATCACCGATGGTTTTACCCGGTGCCAGCCCGGCAGATACAGTAGCACTCATATAGCGGTTGAAGTGATACAACTGTGGCGGACTGCTCTGTTCTTCTGCTTTTATAATATTATCTAACTGTACTAATTCGCCCTGATTATTTTTTACGAACGTACTTTTCAAATCCAGTGGCTCATCTCTGTTTGCACGGTCAAACTGGCCAATAACCTGATACTGGCGGCCATTCATCGTAAAATATCCAAAACGCTGTCCGGCAAAAGCCAATTGCATGTTTTGTGCTACATCAGCCACAGAAATACCCATGCTCTTTGCTTTCTCACGATCAATAGATATTTCCAGCTCCGGTTTGTTAAATTTCAGGTTCATATCAGACACCACAAAAGTAGGGTCTTTAGAAACTTCATCCATAAACTTAGGCATATACTCTCGTAGCTTCTCAAAATCAGGTGCCTGAATTACATATTGCACCGGTAAACCTCCCCGAGCATCCACAGCAATAGTCTGCTGCTGTATTACGATCGAACGGGCATCAGGCATTCCTTTCAGTTTTCGGGTGGCCATATCAACAATTTCCTGTTGAGAACGCTTACGTTCTTTTTTGTCTTTCAGGGCAATACGGGCAAATGCAGTATTAGGTGAGCCGGAACCAGAGAATCCTGGAGCTGTTACGGTCATAATACCCTTCGCTTCTGGTATCGAATCCTCTAACATCTTACTCATTTTTAACACATAGTTGTCCATATACTCAAAAGAAGAGCCTTCTGGTGCAGTAACCGAAACCCGAAACCAGTTACGGTCATCTAAAGGAGCAATTTCTTGCTGAATATCTCTACCGAAAAACCAGATAATACCCAGAGTTAAAAACAGAATCGGTACTGCCAGCCAGCGCATTTTCATGAAGCTTGTCAGGCGGTCACGATAACCATTGATAATCCTCTCAAAAAAGGGCTCTGTTTTTTCGTAGAACCACGAGCGCTTATTTGTTTTTCTGACTAAGTAGGCATTGAGCATGGGTGTAAGTGTCAGAGATACGAAGGCCGAAATCAGTACGGCAGATGCCAGGACAATACCAAACTCCCGGAATAACTTACCTACAAAGCCTTGCATGAAGATTACAGGCAGGAAAACCGATGCCAGAGTTATTGAAGTAGAAATTACCGCAAATATAATCTCGTTAGCTCCTTTTATGGCAGCTTCTATAGGTTTCATTCCCTCTTCTATCTTTTTATAAATATTTTCAGTTACAACAATACCGTCGTCAACTACAAGACCAGTTGCCAGAACAATCGCTAAGAGGGTTAGTACATTCACCGAGAAACCCAACACGTACATCACAAAGAAAGTACCGATTAAGGAAACCGGAATATCAATCAGTGGTCTTACGGCAATAATCCAGTCGCGGAAGAACAAGAAGATAATAATAACCACCAGACCAATAGCAATCAATAATGTTTCACCTACCTCTTCTACTGAGTTCTGAATAAAAACCGTGTTGTCGAGCAACACATCCATCTTATAATCTTTCGGCAAATCACGCTTGATTTCAGCCAAACGTTTTTTAATCTCCTTAGAAATTTCGAGATAGTTTGTGCCGGGTTGAGGTACAATAGCCAGGCCAATCATCGGAATCCCGTTTAAGCGTAGAATGGTTTCTTCGTTTTCAGGGCCAAGCTGAATAATACCTATATCCTTAAAACGAATGATTTTATCACCAATGGTTTTCACTATCAGGTTTTCAAAGTCTGTTTCGTTTTTAAAACGGCCAACCGTTTTTACGGTTAGCTCGGTGTTATCTCCGGCTAATTTCCCACTTGGCAACTCTACATTCTCCCGGTCAAGTGCCTGCTTTACATCTTGGGTAGTTACACCCTGAGCTGCCATTCGGGTCGGATCCATCCATAAGCGCATGGCATATTTTTTCTGTCCCCAGATCATTACCGAGCTTACACCCTGAATAGTCTGTAAGCGTTGGGCAACCACGTTTTCAGCCATATCGCTGATTTCGAGGTGAGAACGTGCTTCGCTCTGAAGCAACATACTCATGATAGGGTCAGAGTTAGCATCAGCCTTAGATACGGTTGGTGGGGCATCAATATCCTGCGGTAACTGGCGCACCGCACCTGATACTTTATCACGCACATCGTTTGCCGCCCGTTCCATATCAACCCCCAGTTCAAACTCAATAGTAATCTGGCTTGTACCAACATTTGAAGACGAACTGATAGATTTTACACCTTCAACACTATTAAGGTTTTTTTCGAGTGGCTCAGTAATCTGAGATTCAATAATATCGGCATTAGCACCGGCATAAGCAGTACGCACTGACACTACAGGGGGGTCAATAGACGGGTATTCCCGTACACCCAGAAATGTGTAGCCGATAACACCAAACAAAATGATGATAAGGTTCATCACGATGGCTAATACCGGGCGTTTGATGGAAATGGTTGATATAGACATAATTTTGCAAGTTTCTTTGTTAACTCATGCCACAAAGCATGATTAAGTATCTTATTTCACAACCTGTTTTACTTTCACAGGAGCCTCTTTCTTAATTGACATAATGCCACTTATAATTAAAGAGTCACCAGACGCAAGTCCACTTGTAATCTGAATATTTTTTTCATTACGCAAGCCGGTTTCTACCATTTTTTCGGCTACTTTTCCGTTTTGCATTACATAAACTTTCTTCCCTTTCAATACCGGAATAATAGCTTCTGTAGGTACCATGATTGCCTGCGAAATATCAAGATCAACCGTTACTTTCACGAACATACCAGGAATTAACCTGTCGTTCGGATTCTGAGCCAATGCTCTTACTTTCAATGTGCGTAAATTTGGGTCAATTTTTGGGTCTATCGCCACAATTGTAGCCGAATAGCTGGTGCTTTGGCCTTCTACTTCAAACTTTACACCACTACCTAATTTTATTTGTGTTGAATATTTCTCAGGAATTGTAAAGTCAATTTTTACAGGATTAGTCTGTACCAATGTTGCCAGCGATGTAGACGGCGAGACATAAGCTCCCTGACTTACATTTTTAAAACTTATTTTTCCTGAGAACGGAGCCTTCAAAACTGTTTTTTCAATGCTTGTTTCTAAAAACTCTTTATCTGCATCAAGCGTATTCAGTGTATTAGAAGTAATTTCGTACTCTTCTCTGCTAATAGCATTAATTTCCAATAGTTTCTTCTGGCGGGCATCGGTTTGTTTGGCGAGTTCAATCTGATAATTGATTTTTTTCAATTGTGCCTGCAAATCAGTGTCTTTAATTTTGGCAATTACCTGCCCGGCAGCCACTCTGCTACCTTCTTTAATATTCAACGCAACGATTCGCCCTGCAGCCTCCGACATCAACTGAACTTCCTCATTCGGGAAAACAGTACCAGGCGAAGTAACCGCGTTATCAAGCGTTGCATAACTCGTAACAAATATATTTACCGCAATAGGCTGGCCACCTCCGGCGCCACCCGGGCCACCGCCTTTACCTTTTTCTCCTCCTCTTCCGCCAGCTGCTGCTCCACCGCCCGGACCACCGGATTTGTCTGCCGGTTTGTTAAAAAAGAAAATTTTGCCCAGCACAAGCACAACAACAACTGCAATAATAGTTAGTATGGTACGCATCTTAAATTTTGTCTTGATTTTAATTATAGGGTGAGTAATTTAGGAATAAGTGTAAATTCAATAAAATTTATACGATTAATAATTTATTAATAGAAACGTAAAAAAAAGATTTTTTTTTACGAAAGTAAGTGATTTTAGTAATTGTAACTATAAATAAACGACAAATTAGTCGTTTTTGACGACTATTTATTAAAAAACGTATTATGAGCAGAAATAACCAGATTTGAAGCTGAATCCACCGTTTAAAAAGCTAAATCGGCCATATACTTATTTTGGATAGGAGTGTTCGGAGGGGTTATCTAATTTTGGTAAAGAATTCAATAGCTACCTTAAAATTAATGCCATGAAAGCAAATCTGAATATCAAAAATGACAATCTTGTAAGAGTAGGCGGACACAAAAGGTTTAACCCGTCTATTATAGTTTTAATGGAAGCCGACATTAACTATACCAAAGTTCACCTTAATTCGGGTAAAATAGTTTATGTAGCCACTAATCTGAAAAAATTAGAAGAAAGATTAGCCACCAATGTTTCATTTTTTCGTTCACACCGCTCGTTTATCATTAATCTCAATCACGTTAATACCTGTGGCGAAGATACAGTCCAGTTGGCTAACAACAAAACTGTACTGGTTGCCCGCCGCCGAAAAGAAGCACTGGTTCAGAAACTGGCCTGTCTGAAAATGGCAGTTTAAAATATTTTTATAAGTTGATTAAATAAAATAGCGGATAGCCATTTCGTAACCCTTCATACCTAATCCACAAATCATGCCTTTGCATCGGCTTGTCAGATAAGAATGATGACGGAAAGCCTCACGGGCATGAATATTAGAAATATGTACTTCTATTGCCGGAGTTTTGATAGCCGAAAGGGCATCTGCAATGGCAATAGAAGTATGTGTATAAGCCCCTGCATTAATTATCAACCCATCAAACTCTACACTTCCATAACCTATTTCATGTATTTTATCAATAATACCACCCTCATGGTTCGATTGGTAGTAATGCAAATCAATTGTTGAAAACATTTCTTTCAATTCAGCCAGATAATCTTCAAAAGTCTGACTTCCGTAAATGTGCGGCTCTCTTCTTCCAAGCAGATTTAAGTTAGGACCATTGATAATAATAATTTTTTTCATCAGAAAGGCTATTGATTGAATGATTCAGTATTTTTACGGCAAGTTACAAAAACGATTTGTGTTTACTGATAAAATTTACCGTTTTGAATTGGCCTATCTATATTCAACATTTTAAAAACTATCTTCGGCTTGAGCGGTCCATGTCTGAAAACTCTATTGAAGCCTATCTGAGAGATGTTGAAAAATTGAGCCAGTTTGCAGCGATAGCTGAACGCAATCCCGCTCCCGAAACTATTACTGAAAGAGATATCTCAGATTTTCTTGAATACATCAACCAGTTCGGGCTTACAACTGCCTCACAAGCCCGTATCCTGTCAGGTATCAAAGCTTTTTATAAGTACCTCGCATTAGAAAATATAATCCAGATAGACCCGACTCAACTCATTGAAGCCCCCAGAACAGGTAGAAAATTGCCCGATACACTTTCCTTTCCTGAAATTGAACAGCTATTAGAATTAATTGATCTATCAACCGCCGAAGGCACCCGTAACCGCGCAATTCTGGAGGTATTATATAGTTGCGGTGTCCGGGTTTCCGAACTGGTCGACTTAAAACTAACAAACTGTTACTTCGATATCGGGTTTATCAGAGTAGTGGGTAAAGGTAATAAAATGAGGTTAGTGCCGATTGGCAGAGACGCTGTCAGATACACCAAAATTTACCTTGAAAACATCAGAAATCATTTGGATATAAAACCCGAGGCAGAAGATATTGTATTTTTGAACCGGAGAGGCAAGCCTTTGACAAGGGTAATGATTTTTCTGATTATTAAAGAATTGGTCGAGCGCGCAGGTATTCATAAAAATATTTCGCCCCATACCTTCCGTCATTCATTTGCAACACACCTCATAGAAGGCGGAGCCGATTTAAGAGCAGTGCAGGAAATGCTGGGGCATGAGTCTATCACCACCACCGAAATATATACCCATTTAGACAGAACGTTTTTGCAGGAAACGCTCAGAAGTTATCACCCAAGAGAAAATATTAAGATGAAACAGATAAAGAAATAATTAAATCTGATAGGCTATGAAAAAACATAACAATAAGATTGTTACCTTGACGGTCAGTCCGGCTGTTGATAAGAGTACTAAATTTGCAGGTCTGGTGGCTGAACAGAAAATCAGATGCGAAACCCCTCATTTTGATGCAGGCGGCGGAGGAATCAATGTTTCCAAGGCCATTGCCCGCTTAGGTGGCAATTCATTGGCTGTTTTTACAGTTGGTGGAGCAACAGGTGAGCTATTGCAGGACTTGGTAAAGAAAGAAGGCGTTGACTTTCAGGCCATCAGAACTGAAAGCTGGACGCGGGAAAGCTTCATAGCCGTTGATACCATCACCAATGCGCAGTATCGCTTTGGTATGCCAGGGCCGGCTATTACAGATATGGAAGCAAAAGAAATACTGAAAACTGTAGAAGAAGCAAAGCCCGGTTTTCTGGTTGCCAGTGGTAGTTTAGCCCCTGGTTTAGGCGATGATTTTTATGAAAAGGTTGCAGCTGTTTCTCGCAAAGTTGGTACAAAACTGATTGTCGATACGTCAGGTGCTGCCTTAGAAAAAGCTGTTAATGAAGGCGTTTTTCTTCTTAAACCAAATGTAGGCGAATTAGCCAGACTTGTAAAAGCCGAGTCTTTGGAAATCAATGAAGTAGATGATGCCGCCAGAGAAATAATCAGCCACGGCAAGTGCGAAGTCGTGGTGGTTTCGTTGGGGCCACAAGGAGCAGTTTTGGTGACAAAAGATATATGCGAACATATCCCGGCTCCGCCTGTGCAGAAGAAAAGTACCGTAGGCGCAGGCGACAGTATGGTGGGTGGAATGGTATGGGCCTTATCAGAAGGCAAAGATTACCATGAAATGCTTCGTTGGGGTGTAGCTTGTGGGTCGGCAGCTACAATGAACGAGGGTACACAATTATTTACAAAACAAGATGCACATAAACTCTTTAAATGGTTAAATACTTATGGAGAAAAATATCAGATTCATAATCTTTAGTTTAGTAGTCCTGAGTAATCAGGCTTTTGCCCAGCTCATTCATTCGCACAATGACTACGAGCAGAAAGAGCCTTTTTATGCTGCCTACAATCTGGGCTTTGACTCTATCGAAGCCGATTTATATATCAAAAATGGTAAATTATATGTGGCACACGACTGGAAGAACATAACCCGGAAACGAACCTTCAAGGCTTTATACTGGAAACCCCTTCTGGCTAAAATCAGAACTAATAAAGGGTATGCCTATCCCGATAAGAAAGAATTATACCTCTTGCTTGATTTGAAAAAAGATGGCAAGCTGATAATGGCAGAACTCGAAAAACTGATTAAACACCACAAAAAAGATTTACAGCATGTGCACATTACCATTAGTGGTGATATGCCCAAACCAGAAGAGTTTGAGCAATACGATAAACTCTTTTTCTTTGATGGCAGAAGAAATACACAGTACTCTGATGATGCCTATAAAAGAGTAGATATGGTAAGTGCCAGCTTCCTGGATTTTGGCAAATACTGGCCCGGAAAACAGGAACTGCCCGAAGAAACCTACCAGAATATAAGGGCATTCGTGATGTCAAATCATGCAAAGGGCAAAAGGGTAAGAATCTGGGGAACACCCAATACAACCCTTGGCTTTGAGACCCTTAAAAAACTGGATGTCGATTTTATTGGTACCGATGATTTAGACTTATTGAAAAAATTTGTTGATAAATAAAATTAAGTTTACTACCTTGTAATCAGTATTTTTTCAAATAATTACATATAGATAATAGCGTTACTTTTTGCTGGCTGATTGTCTCTATCGTAATATAATAGGTAGATTGTCAATTTTATTAAAATTGATGAGTTATCGTTTTCCTTTTTGAGTTCATCATTCATACAACAGCTAAAAGACTGGCAAGGCCTTGAGTGAATAAAGAATTTTGATTGATGCGAAATACCGCAGGAAGGTTTTTCGTATCCATACTTATTTATTCATTAGCTATTGGTTAGTTAATGCCACTTGCTATGGAATGAAACAAAAAAACGCTGATGAGTACCAAAATAGCCCAAAATGAAAACAAAAGTAAGGGGAACCTTGAAAAAAAGACATCTTCTGGTTTTACAGGTAAACATCAGAGTTTACAGGAATTAGAAGAAAGGTTAAATCTCTTGATGGTTAATACCGATGAGTGTCTTCTGGTAGTAGATACTAACTTGGATATTATTACCTGTAATCTTAAGTTTGAAGAATTATATAGTATTTATTTTGGAGTAAAAATTATAAAAGGTACAAGTGTTCTTTCTTATACCCAACCCGAACGTGTCGAAATTCTAAGGCAGCTATATACCAGAGTATTAGGAGGAGAACCCCTTGAAACAGAAATTCAGGTACTTGCACCTGATGGTTCAGTTTGTTTTTTTCTGAATAAGTTTAAGCCAATCTACGATACAAGCCGCATAATCATAGGTGCTTTTGTTTCATCATATGATATTACTGCCAATAAAAAAACAGAGATGGCTCTTCGCCAGAGTGAAGAAAAATACCATTATATTGTTGAAAACGCTTTAGATGGGTTTATCTTTAGCGAAAGAGATGGCACAATTCTGGACGCAAATAAGACCTCCTGCCAGATATTTGGCTACACAGTAGAGGAGTTCAGAAAACTGAAGTGGCATGATATCATACTTTATGATCCTGAAATTATTAATAAGTACAGAGAAGAAAGAGACTTAAATGGTAAGGTAAGAGGAGAGTTAACATGTGTACATAAAAGCGGCAGACATTTCCCGTGTGAGTTTTCAACAGTATTCTATGGTGGAAGCAACGGAAAAAATGACGGAAGAATCAGCACTTTTATCAGTGATATTTCAGAAAGAAAGAGAGCAGAGAAAGAGGCTATATTAAGAGAAAAGCGTTTTTCTTCATTAGTAGAGCATGGGGCTGATGGAGTGGCCATTCTGTCGACTGGGGGCATTCCTATCTACATTTCTCCATCAATCGAAAAAGTTTTGGGTTATACAGTTGAAGAATCTATTACACTGGATTTGTTTTCAGCCACTCATCCGGATGATATGATTTATGTGCAGACAGCCTGGATGGAGATGTTGTCTAAACCGGGTGTGCCCGTTTTGGGTGAAGTTGCAAGAATCAGACATAAAGACGGAAACTGGCGATGGATTGAGGGTACATTGATTAATATGTTGCATGAGCCGGGCATTGAAGGTATTGTGAATAATTTCAGAGATGTAACTAACAAAATACTGGCCGAACAGGAAAAGGAATTTGAAAGGAGAGATAAAGAAGCCCTCATTAATAATACAGAAGACCTGATATGGAGTGTGAGCAAAGACTTCAGACTCATAGCAGGCAACAGAGCCTTTATAGAGTCAATGCGGAAAACGACCGGAGTAATAGTTGTGCCGGGTGACTTTTTATTAATGAGTGATTATTTTGATCGCAGATTTATAGAGTTCTGGCGAACGCTGTATTCAAGAGGGTTAAGCGGAGAATCTGTTAAAGAAGAAGCATTTATTGCAGGGTTACTCGGCGGCGAAAACCTCTGGATTGAAGTAAGTATCAATCCTATTCAGGACCGAACCGGAATTATCGGTTTAGCTTGCTATTCAAGAGATATTACGAAACAAAAAGAGTTACAGGAAAATCTGGTTGAAAGCGAAGAAAAATTCAGGGCAGCCTTTCAGTTTTCAGCTATTGGCATGGCAATTGTAGGGTTAGATGGTAGGTTTCTGGCCGTAAATGACAGCCTTTGTAAGATAACTGGTTATAGTGCAGAAGAGATGAAAACCCTTACTTACAGAGACATTACACATCCTGATGACTACGAGAAAGATGAAAAATTCTTTAAAGAGCTTATAAATGGGAAGAATGAAGCCTATCAGATAGAAAAAAGGTACATACATAAGCATAAGCACATAGTATGGATACACCTTGCTATCTCGTTGGTAAGGCATAAATATGGCGAGCCACTTCACTTTGTTTCGCAGATTAATGATATTACGCAACGAAAAAGAGACGAATTACACCTGTTAGCGCTGAACCTGAATCTGAACCAGCGGGCAGAGCAATTGAGTGCCAGTAATGCCGAATTGGAACAGTTTGCCTATGTGGCTTCACATGATTTGCAAGAACCCTTGAGAATGATTACGGGTTTCCTGACCCAATTAGACAAAAAATATAAAGAACAGCTTGACGACAGAGCGAAACAATATATAAATTTTGCGGTAGACGGAGCAAGCCGCATGAGGACGATTATTTTAGACCTGTTGGAGTATTCAAAAATAGGTAGAAAAGAATATGAGCTTGACTGGGTGAATATGAACGAACTTGTGCAGGAGGTAGTACAGAAAAATATCTGGCAACAGGAGGGAGCCATAATAGAATGGGAAGATTTGCCTTCTATCTACGGAGCAAAACTACCTTTGTATCAGCTAATGCAAAACCTTATATCTAATGCCATTAAATACAGGAAGCCGAACGAAATCCCCAAGATAAATATCACAGCCATAGATAACCATAAGCATTGGCAGTTTTCGGTAGCTGATAATGGCATAGGAATAGAAAAGCAGTTTTTTGATAAGATTTTTATCCTTTTCCAAAGGCTTCATCATAAAGAAGAATACTCTGGCACAGGTATAGGATTAGCTATTTGTAAGAAAATTATTGATAATCATAACGGCAGAATATGGGTAGAGTCAGAGTATGGTAGTGGTAGTACATTTCATTTCATCATTAATAAGTAATTTCTGAAATATGAATATACAGTCCCTTAACTCTATAAATCTATGGAACCGGTACATATTTTATTAGTTGAAGACAACGAAGGTGATATTTTTCTGACAACAGAAGCATTGAACGAAAGTAAAATAGCAAATCAGTTAAGTACTGTGAGAGATGGCTGGGAAGCTATGCAGTTTTTAGAAAAGAAAGCAGGGTATGGGCAGGTAAAAATGCCTGATTTAATAGTATTAGATGTGAATTTGCCAAAGATGAATGGCCATGAAGTGTTGATAGCTATTAAATCTAATGAAAGCCTTAAACATATCCCTGTAATTATGCTTACTACTTCTTCGTCAGAAAAAGATATTTATCAATCTTATAAAAACTATGTCAACTGTTATATTACCAAGCCCATTGATGCCGGCGATTTTCTGAAAGTAGTTACTTCAATCGAAAATTTCTGGATTTCCATAGTTACATTACCTAAAGTTCCAAGTCATTAAATGTCAGTTTTTGTCAAACAACTAAATATTCTCGTAGTAGAAGATAACCCGGGTGATTATTTTCTGATAGAAGAATATCTTTCAGATGAGAGATTGCCCGGTAATATCTTTCATGTAAGAACTTTAGTAGAACTCAAAGCTAAGTTATTGACTAATACTTTGTTTGACATTATCCTGCTCGACCTCTCTTTACCCGATGGCAGTGGTGAAGCACTCGTCAGAGAAGTGTTAGCCATTGCTCATGAAATACCTGTTATTGTTCTGACAGGCTACGCCGATAAAGATTTTGGTGTCAGGAGTTTATCGTGGGGGATAGCCGACTATCTCCTGAAAGATGAACTAAATGCCTCATTACTGACAAAGAGTACACTCTATAGCATAGAGCGGCGCAAAATAAATATCTCTCTGCGTGAGTCAGAAAAAAGATATAAAGAGTTGTTTCATCTGAACCCAGTACCTATGTGGGTCTATGAAATAAACACCTTACAGTTTTTAGATGTAAATCAGGCTGCAATTGCGCACTATGGTTATTCGAAGGAAGAGTTCCTGAAAATGAATATTTTACAGATTCGCCCCAAAGAGAGTATCCCCGAGGTAATAGAGACCATACACGAAATCAAGAATTATGGGAAGAGCGTCAAAAAAATCTGGCGGCACCTGAAAAAAAATGGTGAGCTGATGTATGTTGAGATTGAAGGAAATCTCATTGATTTTGTAGGCAAAAAAGCACGCCTGATATTAGCAACAGACATTACAGAAAAATTAGAAGTAGAAAATGCTCTTAAAATAAGTGAACAACGGTTTAAGGTATTGGTGCAGGATGGAGCCGACCTGATGACGATTATTGACCGTGATGCGAGGTTCAGATATGTAAGTCCCAATCATGCCACTATTGTAGGTTATGAGCCAGTAGACTTACTATATAAAAAAGTATATGAATTTGTACATAAAGATGATATAAAGCGAATGCTGGAAACTACTAACAGTCTTAATTTGCATAAGAGTGTTAGTATTGCCCCTTATAGGTTTAAGCACGCAAATGGTAGCTGGGTATGGTTAGAAACAACCATCACTAACCTGCTGAACGATTCTGCTATTCAGGGGATAGTCTCCAACTCCAGAGATATAGGCAAAAGAATTGAATATGAAAGAAAACTCAGACAAACCAACGAGCGCTACGAAGCAGTAGCCCAGGCCACCAGCGATGCCATATGGGATTGTGATTTGAGAACAAAAAAGACATTTATAACTGGTAATGGCTATCAGAAACTTTTTGGATATGCATTTGTAAATGAATATCTCGATATGAATTTCTGGGAAGACCATCTGCACCCTGATGACAAAGAAAGAGCAACTGGTATCCTTGCTGATGCGCTGGTAAATTCAAGAACACAATGCTCGTCAGAATATCGTTTTCTGAAAGCTGACGGAGAATATGCCTATGTACACGACAGAGCTTTTATTATTTATGAAAACAATAAACCTGTCAGAGCCTTAGGGGCGATGCAGGATATTACAACCCGTAAATATCAGGAGAGCATTTTAGCTATCGAAAAAGAGATTTATGCCCTTAATGCTACAGAGGGCATATCATTAGATGACATTTTAGAAAAACTTATTGATGATATTGAAGATTTAATTCCGCATTCAATTTGCTCTATTGTTCGGCTAAAAGATGGGAAAACCTTACATCATATTGCCGGGAATGCTATTCCTGAAGCTTATATTATGGCTATTGAGGGTTTAACTATCGGGCCAACTGCCGGGTCATGCGGCACTGCCATGTTTTTGGGGGAACCTGTTATTGTTACAGATATTAACAAGGATTACCTCTGGAGAAATTACCGGGATATTGCTCACGAGCATAACCTTAATGCCTGTTGGTCTATTCCGATTAAAAAAAGTGATGGGGAGGTAATAGGTAGTTTTGCGACTTATTACCATACCAACAAATCACCAAAGCCCCATGAAACAAGTTTTATAGAGCGGGCTGCCAATTTAGTAGGGGTGTTGCTGGAAAACAGAGAAGCCAGTGAAAAAATAAAGCAGTCGAAGGAGAGATATGACATTGTGATGAAAGCAACCAGCGACACCATCTGGGATCTGGACATTATCAAAGACAGAATCACCTACAATAAAGGCATAAGCAGAATTTTTGGATATTCCTTAGATCACCTTGAGATTGAAAATGTACAGGAATGGTGGAAAAAAAGCATACATCCCGAAGATTTAGGGAAAGTAGGCGATAAACTCAATGATGTTTTTGAAAAAAGACAATCTAAAATCCAGATTGAGTATCGGTTCCGTTGTGCTGACGGGTCTTACAAATATGTATTAGACAGAGGATTTATTGTAGTAGATAACGACCATAATCCAATCAGGATTATCGGAGCCATGCAGGATATTACGCGTAAGAAAGAGGAAGAAAACCGGTTAAGGCTATTAGAATCGGTTATTACAAATGCAACCGATGCTGTTTTAATTACAGAAGCTAATCTGATAGAAGAACCCGGCCCTGTAATTGTTTATGTAAATGATGCCTTTACAAAAATGACAGGCTATAGCAGAGAAGAAGTAATCGGTAAAAATCCACGCTTTTTGCAGGGAGAAAACACAGATAAACATGAACTGCAAAAACTGAAAAGTGCATTGCTTAACCGGGAAAGCCATGAAATGGAATTGATAAATTATAAAAAGAATGGTGAGGAGTTCTGGGTAAATATATCAATTGCACCTATGGCCGATAGCACCGGATTATACACCCATTGGATCGCCATCCAGAGAGATGTAACCGAGCGGAAAAACAGAGAAATAGAAAGAGAGCAACTCATTAAAGAGTTGAACAACAGCAACGAAGACCTCCGACATTTTTCTTATATCACCTCTCACAATTTCAAAGCCCCTTTATCAAATCTGATTGGATTTTTGAACATTATTGATGAAATACCTATTGAGAATCAGATGCTAAGTCAGATTATTCAGGGGTTTAAAGTATCTACGCATTTATTGAACGATACAATTAATGATTTGATAAAAATCCTCATTATCAGAGATACTGATTCATTCGAGCAAAAGAATATCTCTTTTACAAAAATCATGAATCAGGTAATGACACAAGTAGAGAACCTGATTGTTGAATCAGGAGCAAAAATTGAAACAGATTTTAAAAGTGCCCCTTCAGTTATCTTTAACGAAACTTATCTGGAGAGTATCCTGCTAAATTTGCTGACTAATGCCATTAAATACCGAGCCTATAATAGACCATTGAAAGTACAGGTAACTACAGAACATCAGGCAGGTTTTGTGGTACTGACATTTGAAGACAACGGAATAGGAGTGGATTTAGAGAAGCATAAAGAAAAAATGTTTGGGTTATACCAGAAATTCCATGACAGACCCAATAGTAAAGGCATGGGTTTATATCTGATTAAATCTCAGTTAGAAAGTCTTGGTGGCAGTATAGATGTTGAAAGTAAAGTTGATGTCGGAACCAGGTTTATTTTAAAATTTAAACAGCAAAATGATAAAAAAACTACTTTGCATTGATGATGATACAACCACATTAATGCTAATTAAAATGGTAATAGAAAAGGCTTCCTTTGCCAAAGAAGTAGTAACAGCTATGAATGGCAAAGAAGCATTGGAATTCTACCACAATTTATTAAAAGAACCGGCTGATAAGAGGGCGGATTACCCGCAATTGATTTTTCTTGATCTCAATATGCCTGTCATGGGCGGATGGGAATTTTTAGATGAATTTGTCAATACCCTCTTGCCTCAGTTTCCTGCAACCAAGGTGGTCGTTCTTTCGTCATCGGCCAATCCGGTTGATAAAGAAAAGGCCAAACAGTATGATATTATCATCGGGTATATCTCAAAACCAATTACCGCCGACTTATTGAAGATGTTGGTAAAGAAATAAACCGAATTTACTAAATTTGGCACTCTTAAGCCGAACGCTGCCGGTGTTCGGGTAATTTAATAAGTCAGATGCAGATTTTTTATGCCATTGCCGAAGCGCAGGAATACCTTAAAACCCAGCAGAAAGCCGGAAAAACCATTGGTTTTGTGCCAACCATGGGGGCTTTACATGCCGGTCATATCTCTTTGATTGAATCTTCACGAAAAGATAATGATTTAACTGTTTGCAGTATTTTTGTCAACCCAACCCAGTTCAATAATCCCGAAGATTTAAAGAAGTATCCCCGTACACTCGAAAAAGATTGTGAGTTGCTGGAAGCTGCCCAATGCGATGTCGTATTTGCTCCCACTGCCGAAGAAATGTATCCTGCCTTACCCAAACTCAAATTCGATTTTGGTACTTTAGAAACGGTCATGGAAGGTAAATTCCGCCCGGGTCATTTTAACGGGGTCGGTATTGTGGTATCAAAGCTTTTTCATATAGTAAAGCCTGATAAAGCCTATTTCGGCTTAAAAGATTTACAGCAAGTGGCGGTTATCCGCCAGATGGTATCAGATCTGAGTTTTGATTTAACCATTGTTCCCTGCCCGACTTTACGCGAAGCAGACGGATTGGCGATGTCTTCACGTAATATGCGTCTGTCTGCCGAAGCCCGTGCTTTGGCTCCTCATATTCATCAGCTTTTAGAATTAGCCAAAGATAAACTATTAAACAGAGAGTCTTCAGCACATACACAGGCATTTGCAGAAGATTATTTCAGAAAATATCCGGAGTTTGAGTTAGAATACCTCGAAATAGCAGACTTTGATACTTTAGAGCCTATAAGTCAGGTCAATGTACCCGGTAAAACAGCAATTTGTATGGCAGCATTTTTAGGGGGAGTACGCCTAATTGATAATATCGTTTTCTGAGATGACTAATCTTCCGGATATGGTACAAATACAAATCCGGCAAAATCGTTTTCAATCACAAAAAGGCAGCAGTATTCTTCTGGGTTTTTATAGTTTTCTTTAAACAACTCTATTGATTCTTCACCCACAAGTTTTCGTTGCACAAATTCATCAAGAAAAGAAGCTTTATAGTCAAACTTGGTCTGAAAGTCGGCACTTCTGAATAAAAGCTGGCCAACTTCAACCGGACCTTTGGTTACCACAAAAATAGGATTCTCAGAAAAACCCCGTTTTCTTATCTGGTAAGAGGCTTCTTTCAGGTGGTCGGCAACAATGACAAAATCTTCCGAAACCCGACCCATTATCTTCTTGTCTAATTCAGGAGAATTAGCATCGTCTAAAATTGTATTTTCGTTTGAATGATTAATCATATCTATTAAGAATTTGTGATCGTGTGATTTAGTGAATAAGTGACTGTTAATAATTGCGAATTAGCAAATGGTGAATTAGTGAATAAAAACTGATTTATAATTAAATTATTCACTAATTCACGATTAATCACTAAATCACTAAATTGCTATCAAAGCCTCGCTGCAATCAGCAGTCCTAAGTCTTTATAACGCAAATTAAATCTTTGAGCAATCGGTAGGTTGGTTAAACTACCTTTATAGCAATATACTCCTTTAGTAAACCATTGTTTGGCAAAAATCATTTCTTCAATGCCCCCGATTGTTCCTGTTTTTAATAAAAAAGGTGTAAATACATTGCTCAGCGCAATACTCGCTGTATGAGCCACACGAGAAGCAATGTTCGGTACACAATAGTGTGTTACTCCATATTTCTGAAAAGTAGGCTGTTTATGGGTCGTCATTTCAGAGGTTTCAAAACAACCTCCCTGATCAATGGAAACATCTATAATAATAGAATTTTTTTTCATGCGCGAAACCATCTCTTCCGTCACTACCATTGGCGCCAGTCCGTCTTCAGCACGCATGGCACCAATCACTACATCTGCCCTTGCCAATTCGTTTGTCAGGGTTTCAGAATCAATTATAGAAGTATAAATCTGTTGGCCTATCGTATATTTGATACGTTGTAGACGATAAATATGCTGGTCAAACACCTTTATTTCTGCACCCAGGGCATGAGCCGCTCTGGCAGCATACTCACCAACTGTACCAGAACCTAAAATAACTACTTTAGTTGGCGGAACACCAGTAATGCCTCCTAAAATAATGCCTCTTCCGTTATGTACGCTACTCAGTAATTCGGCAGCTATCAGCATTACAGTATTGCCCGCTATTTCGCTCATGGCCCTGATAATCGGCAACCCACCTACTTTATCCTGTATTAACTCAAAACCAATACCCGTAATCTTCTTTTCATTCAGCCGTTCAAAATATTTCCGGTCAAGGTTTGGTATGTTTAAAGTAGAAATAACCGTCTGGTCACTTTTGAGGTAAGTGATTTCTTTTTCAGTTAATGGCTCAATTTTCAGAATTAAGTCCGACTGAAAAACCTCTTCGGGAGTATAGACAATCTTCGCTCCAGCTTCGCTATAATCATTGTCTGAAAACTTAGCGGCCTCACCTGCACCTTTTTCAAGCACCACTTCATGCCCGTTTTTTACCAGTAAACTTACGGCTTCGGGTGTCAGGGCAATCCGGCTTTCCTGCAAGGAAACTTCTTTTGGAAGACCGATAAAAAGACTCTTTTTGCCTTTTTTTACCATTGCCGGAGATTCTTGCGGATAAAGTACAGATTGGCTATGAGCTAATTCAGAAACAGATTGACCTGTCATAGGTTAGTTACATTTATGTTAATTGCTTAATGCTGGATTAATTTAATTGCAAATTTCGGCTATTTTCGTCAATAACTTCTATCTGAACAGTATAACAATTTTCGGGCAAAAGTGATTCTATTTTTTCAGCCCATTCAAGCAGACAGATATTGCCTGAATCAAAATATTCTTCAACACCAAAGTCGAGGGCTTCTGATTCACGTTTCAGCCGATAAAAATCGAAGTGATAAACAGGGGCTCCTCTTTCTGTAATATACTCATTTACAATAGAAAAAGTGGGGCTTTGCACGGCACTTTCCACACCTAATTCTTTGCATATCGCTTTAATCAGGGTTGTTTTGCCTGCACCCATTTCTCCCTCAAATATCCAGATAGTTTTATCACCGGCCGACCTGATAATTTTCTTTGCAATCTCTTCTAAATCTGCGATATTATAAATCATTTTCCTTCGATTTTTCTGATTCTATTGCAAAAATCGCATAAATCCTTAGAATATTTCCAATCTCAATCCAATAAATAAATTTCGTAAAAAAAATCCTCTTTTTCTTGACAATAAATATGTTTTTGTCTTGTTTTTTCAAGAACTTTGTTAAACGAAAGTCAGTGCTGTAAAATCAACTTTCGTGTTATCTATTTTGTCTATTCCTAATGTATGTTCCAGGACCGTAAACAGATTATCCTAAGCTTTTTCTTTATTGTTTGTGGGGTTTATCTCTTCAGATTGCTGTATCTGCAAGTGATCGATAATAAGTATCAGACATTAGGCTCTACCAACGCCATCAAAAAAGAAGTTCAGGTACCCTTAAGAGGGCAGATTTATGACCGCAATGGCAGACTTTTAGTTGCCAATGTTGATGTTTACGATATGTATGTAATACCCAATAAAGTAAAAAACATAGATACTACCATGTTTTGCAGTTTATTTGGTATTACAAAAGGCTATTTTGACAGTACCATGACTATAGCCAAAACCTATTCGCGCAATAGAGCTTCTTTGTTTTTAAGACAATTATCGGAAGAAGACTACGCAAGAATTTCTGACGCGATGGTGCATTTCCCCGGCTTTTCTTTTGAGTTATCGTTTTTCCGTACTTACCCAGCCCGAACAATGGCTAATGCTCTGGGGTATATTGGAGAAATCAGTAAAAAAGCCTTCGAAGACCAGGAAGTTGAGTATTACCGGAGTGGAGATTATATTGGTATTACAGGTCTCGAAAAACAATATGAAACCGAGTTGCGTGGCAGGAGAGGAGTGAGGTTTACAATGATGAACGTAAAAGGAGAAGATAAAGGCGCTTACGCCAACGGAGAATACGACACACTGGCCGTAATAGGTAAAAACTTGTTTACAACCGTTGATGTAGAAGTACAGCAGCTCGCTGATAGCCTTTTTCAGGGTAAAACCGGATGCGCCGTTGCCATTGAGCCAAACACAGGAGAGATTTTAGCTATGGGGTCGTATCCGTATTATGACCCCAATATGTTATCTGGTAAACAATTTGCCAGAAACTTTAAAGAACTTTACAGAAACCCTGATAAACCTCTTAACGATCGGGTTGCCACAGGCTTTTTCCGGCCAGGCTCTACATTTAAGTTAGTACAGGCACTGGTTGCGTTGCAATTAGGTGCAATTGATCCATCCACTGCTTTCCCATTGGGAGGAGCACCAGTCAAATGCCACCCTCACTCGGGTTCACCAAACGACCTGCATAATGCAGTGCGATTCTCGTGTAATCCGTATTTTTATAATGTTTTCCGCAAAACCATGTCAATGGGTACTGAAACCAACCCATTCAAAGAAGCACCTGTCATGCTCACCAAATGGCATGACATGACCGCCAGGTTTGGTTACGGACAAAAACTCGGAATCGACTTGCCCTCAGAATCAGCAGGGTTATTACCAAGTGTGAAATATTATGATAAACGCTATGGCAAACATCAATGGAAGTTTTCTAATATTTACTCGTTGAGTATCGGTGAAGGCGAAGTTTCAATTAATATGCTTAAAATGGCCAACCTCGCTGCAACTATCGCAAACAGAGGCTACTGGATAACCCCACATCTGGTAAAAGGTGTCGGACAAAACTCGAAGGGAGTTGATGCTTCATTGAAAGAGGTGCATCAGACGGCTATTGACCGCGTACATTATGAGTCAATTATTGGGGGTATGCAGGATGCCGTAGAGCGAGGAACAGTAAGCGGCGGAGCCGGAATTGTTGAAGGGATTGCAATTTGTGGAAAAACGGGTACTTCTCAGAACAAGAAAGGGAAAGATAATTCGATATTTATTGCTTTTGCCCCAAGAGAGAACCCTAAAATTGCCATCGCAGTAATGGTTCAGAATGCAGGATTTGGCGGATCTTACGCTGCACCGATTGCTACCTTGATGATTGAGAAATACCTGAAACGCAAAGTAGAGCGGCTGGCATTGAAAGAAAGAATAATGAATACAAGCATCAAAACAGTAGAAGCGATGGCCGCCAAAGGTTATGAACCTCCGGTTAATAAACCAACTGCGCTTAACAAACCAGCAAAAACGCCCGGAAATCCACAAAAAGAATCTCAGAAATCCGTAAAAGTAGAATTTATAACACCAAAAGAAAAACTCATCGCAGCAAAAAGTACAAAGTAATATGGCACGTGACATTGATATTAGAGAAGGAATTGACTGGACAACCGTATGGCTTTACGGTGCCCTCGTATTTTTTGGCTGGCTGAATATATATGCAGCAATATACAACCCTGAGAATCCGATAGAGATTGTTTCTCTTTCGCATAATGCTGGCAGGCAGTTAATATTTATTTGCGCCTCATTTTTACTGATTCTGATTATCCTGTTTGTCGATTATAAAGTTTATGACTCTTTTGCCTATATATTTTATGGGCTCATTGTAGTAGTACTAATAGGAACAATCTTTGTTGCCACTGAAATTAAAGGCTCCCGCTCATGGATTAAGATTGGAACATTCTCGTTTCAGCCTGCCGAGTTTTCCAAAGTATTTACTGCACTTGCTTTAGCCAGGTATTTAAGTACGCAGAATGTAAATATCTCTAAATTCCGTGATGCCTTCGTTGCAGGTGTAATGGTGTTTTTGCCGCCCATTATTATTATTCTTCAGAAAGAAACGGGTTCTGCCCTTACTTTTGCGGCTTTTATCGCTGTATTTTATCGTGAAGGGCTGCCAGGTATATATCCTGCTTTAGGTATTGCCTTAGCTATCTTGTTTGTGTTTACACTCTTTTTTCCTAAACTTTATATAATTGTTGGCATTTTGGTGCTTTGTGGCTTGTTCTGGTATTTCTTCCTGAAACGCTACGAACGAACCCAACAGAATATGTTCAGGCTCATCGCAGTGTTTGTCATTGCCTCTGTATTTGTATTTGGTACCGATTTCTTCATTAATAAAGTATTACAGCCACATCAGCAAAAACGTATTCAGGTATTAGTAAACCCCGATTCTGACCCATTAGGTGCGGGCTGGAATGTAACTCAGTCAAGAATTGCCATCAGCTCCGGCGGTGTCATCGGCAAAGGTTATCTGCAAGGAACCCAAACCAAATTTGACTTTGTACCAGAGCAATCAACAGACTTTATTTTCTGTACAGTAGGCGAAGAGTGGGGTTTTTTGGGTAGCCTGATTGTGATATTGATTTTTGCCGCTTTATTAAACCGTATTATTAATCTGGCCGAAAAACAGCGGAGCAAATTTGCCCGTATCTATGGCTATTGTGTAGCCTCCATTCTGTTTTTTCACCTACTGGTTAATATTGGTATGACCATCGGCCTGATGCCAGTGATTGGTATTCCTTTGCCATTTCTAAGCTACGGTGGTTCATCTTTATGGTCGTTTACTATCCTGCTATTTATCTTCCTTAAATTAGACGCGCATAGAAGTTATAAGGTATAACCGGAGTTGGAGAAAGGACAACGCAGAACAGAAAAATAAAATTGCCTCAAGGTACACAAATGCACAATGTTTCACGATTCGTCTTTTATAGTATAACATCGTGTTACTTAGTGTACATTGTGGCAGAATAAATAATAGGTATATCAAAATATAGATGAATAAACTAATCTGCCTTTTGATATACCCTCACATAATCTACTTCATATTTTATCTGATTATTTACGGCTTTCCCACCATTAACACCGCCAATTGCCAGATTCAATAGCAGATAGTGTTCTTGTAAAAATCCATTGCTGCCATCGGCGTTGATGGTTTCACTTAGCAAAGTAGTATTTAATAATTCATCATCTAAATACAGATTGATTTTATCTTTGTCCCAATCCATCCGCCAGATATGGAATTTCTTTACCCAGTCTTTATCTTTGGCTGTAAAATGTGTCAAAGGTATTTTCTGGTCGTCCCATCTGGCTTTGTAGGGCGTTTCAGTACCCCATGCTGTATTGGCCAAAATAGTCGGTACACCTTTTACTCTGTAAAATTCCATGATGTCAATCTCACCATTCGAGGGCCAGGGCTTGCTTACTCCCAAGGTCCAGATGGCAGGCCATGAACCCATTGCCGTATCAATACGGGCTCTCACTTCCACACGTCCAAACCAGAATTGTTTAAACCCCCTTGTCTGGATACTGGACGAGGTATATTCTGAATATTCACGATTTTTACGCCAATCATTGCTTCCGGCTTCATAGTTTGGATTTTTTATGGCTTCTTTTCTTCCCTCAATTAATAATACACCATCTTTGATAGTAGCATTATCTTGTTGATACCATTGTGTTTCCTGATTCCGTACAAAACCTTTTTCATAACGCCAGTATTGCGGGTCTGGTTTGCCGTTTGTATTAAACTCATCGTTCCAGACCAGTTTCATACCCGTTATTTCTTCAGGTTCAGAAAAATCAGGTTCAAAAGGGTTAGATTGCTGAGCCATTACTGGCTGGCAGGAGAGTAAAAGAATTAATGCTGCGGTGAGTTTTTTCATAGAGACTGAAAGGTGAGTTCCGGGTAAAGTTCTCACCTTTTATTCAGAAAAAACAATTCTACTTATAAATAATATGGATAGCGTAAAACTCGGCTTTAGAAAATATTGATCCTTGCCCCAATAAAGCCTCTGAGGCGTTGCATAGGCGCATAATTATAGCTTGGGTCAAACTGTTCACTAAAAGGCGCATCAGCTCTGAAAATCGGATATTTCGGAAGAAAATTAGTGAAGTTTTTAAGCCCCCCATAAATCTGAAGACCATTTTTAAAGCGTTTGGTAGCCTGAATGTTATGAATCCCGAACCACGGTGAATATTCGGGGCGGGTATCGCCATATTCCCGTACTACGGGCAATCGCATAGGGCTATAAACATTACCTGTTAAATCGAAACTTAAAGATACTTTTTCAAAACCATAGCTGATAGCGTAGTTACCTGTAAAATTGGGTGTTTGTATCTGGTTAATTTTCAATTCATTGCTCTCTACCCGATACACTTCCATCAAAGTACCGCCAATAAACGCTTTTAAGCCGGAAGTAAAAGCAAATTCCCCGTTAAAAGCTATACCTTTAGAAATACCATAGCCTTTCAGATTATCATAGACTACCAACTCAGGGTCCTGATCGTAATCGGCAATAATTTTATTCGAGAAGTAGGTATAAAAAGCATTGAACTGAATATTACCATAGCCTTTACCACCAAGTGTAATAAACTTCTGATAATCAAGATTGGCATTGTACGAACGCTCAGGTTTTAGCGCATTCTTAATCACTACTTTACGTGAGCCAGTAAGAGCGGCATGGTCTTCTGAAAAAAGATTTACTACCCGATACCCGTTACCCACACTGAAACGAAAGATATTGTCTTTATCAGGCGAAAACTTCCAGTTCAATCTTGGTGAGAATAACCCTCCGTGTTTAGAATTATAATCGTAGCGTAAGCCAAGTAGAACTTTGTTTTTGCTCCCAGCAGTAATTTCATCTTGTATAAATATTCCCGGCAGCCAGATACGGTCTGGGGTATTTTTTAAGTCGGTCGTTTGCGTAATTACTGTATTGTCATCATAATAGGTGTTGCGGATGGTTGCGCCAAAGAGGGCATCGTGGTTTTTAGCTAATTTCTTATCCCAGAGCAATTGCCCGAAAGCAATGCGTTGCACAGCTAAATAACGGGTAATGCCATAGACAGAGTTCTGGTCATGCTGATTAACCGAGAAATTGAAAATAACTTTTTCATTTGCAATAGGTAGCTGGTAATTACCCAGTAACTCCCAACGCTTGGTAAAGATAGATTCGCCATACACCTCGTTCCCACCTCTGTTATTTCTCTTCCATTGCATTTCACCGCCAAATCGGTCTTCATAAACATAGCGGGCGGCCAGGTTAAAAGCACGGTTTTGCGGGCGTTGAAAAGTCCATTTATTGAATATAGAAACCCTGTTTTGCAAGGTCACATCTGTAAAATTGTCCTGATTAAAATCTACCCTGTTACCAAACATAAAGTAATTGCCTGAAAATAAAGCATTGGCATTGCCTATTTTGGCTTTTACGCTGGCGTCGAAGTTATTTTCAAGATACGAAGTTGTATTCCAGTCGAAATTGAATTTAGGAGCTTTACCCGGATTTTTGGTAATCACATTAATCAACCCCCCCACGGCTTCAGATCCATATAAGGTTGAGGCTGGGCCCTTCATTACCTCAATGCGTTCAACCATAGAATTTGGAATGCCACTTAATCCATAAACGGTTGAAAGGGCCGAAACAATGGGCATACCATCAATCAATACCATCGTATAAGGGCCTTCCATACCATTGATATGAATATCGCCTGTGCTGCATACATTACAATTCAATTGCGGCCGCACACCATTTACCATTGAGAGGGATTCAAAAAGATTAGGTGTAGGGTTCTTCCTGAAAAATGTCGGATTTAATATCTGAATGGGAGCTGGCGATTCATTGATCGTCGTTTCTTTCATAGTGCCTGTTACTACCACTTCATTCAACTGTGCATTTTCTTCTTCTATTTCAATCAGCAGATTATTAGATTTTTCAGCCGACACATTTACATTAATCGTTCTGGTTTTATAACCCACACTTGAAACCTGAATAGTCTGCTGACCGTTAGGGGCGTTGGTAATAATAAATTTCCCTTCTTCATTGGCCTGAGTACCTATAGTGGTATTCATAACTACCACACTTGCAAAGCTTACAGGTTTATCTTTAGATACAACAGTACCTCGTATTTCTCCTGCAAAAGCAGGTAAAAAACCATAAATAGTTATATAAATAATAGTAATATATAGTTTCTGCATATCAGTCTAATTTTTAATTCTTCGTGTGGGCGATTCAAAATTAGAATAATAAAATTAATTTTCAAATTATTTCTAAATATATTTTTAGGTAAAACTAAATATGTTACATTGTTGCAAAAATGAAATTCAGAAATCTCACTAAAAATTGATACTAAAAGAGTGATAAACAAAAAAAGCCACCCATGTTTTGGGAGGCTTTTGCTTAAAAACTGAAGTACTATGGGCACAACCTTTTGAACACAACCTTTAGGATGCAATTTTCACAGTACCTCCACTCTTGGCTGCCTGATAAATGGCTTCAACTACTCTTATATCTTTTAGCCCTTCTTCGCCCGGAGCAATCAGTTGGGTTCCATTCATTAAGGCAAGGCAGTCCTCGTCTAATTGTTTGGCTTGCTGGTTTTTAATAGGAAAATCAATTATCCCCCCCGAATGGCTTCCTTTGTTTCCACTATAAGAAGAGAAGGGCTCCATTTTCAACCAGCCTTTTTCATAATTTACTTGCAGGTAATTCATCTGAATACCAAAACTTGTATGACAGGCCGCCACAGCACCACTCGGAAATTTCAGTTGAAACATCATCGTTTCTTCTACTTCTTTATATATCTCCGGCCTGATTACATGCGCCTGTGCAGTTACACTCACGGGCTCTTCGCCAGTGGCTAATCTGGCTCCTTGCAGGGCATAAACCCCCATATCAGGCATACAACCACCCCCCAGTGCTTTATTCTGTTTCCAGTGGGTAGTACGGCCATCAACATATCCGGCTCCACAGGCAATCATCATGGGTTTACCATAGATTTTCTCTCTGCCAATACGCATAAATTCCTGCGTATTAGGGTCATGCTGGCATCGGTAGCCAATGGCTAATCCTACTTTATTTTCTTTACAGGCTTTTATCATGGCATTACAATCGCTCACAGTAATAGCCATTGGCTTCTCACAGAAAACGTGTTTACCCGCTTTAGCTGCCCTAACCACATATTCACGGTGCATAGAGGGTGGCAAAACCACATAGACTACATCAATATCGGGGTTATTGGCAATAGAGTCAAAATTCTGATAATTGTAAATATTCTTCTCAGGAATATTATATTGTTTTTTCCATTTTTCGGCTTTGGCAGGTGTACCTGTTACAATACCTGCTAAATAGCAGTTGCTTGTCATTTGTAGAGCCGGAGCAAGCAAATCAGTACTATAATAGCCCAACCCAACCAGAGCTATACCTAATTTATCTTTCTTTCTGGCGGTACCTGCCAGAAGGGTATCAGGCGAAAATAAAGTAGCGGCACTTCCGAGTGCTAAAGATTTAATGGCATCACGACGGGTAAACATAGTTTTAAGCGTTAAGATGAATACTAAAACTTTTAAATCAATTGGAGAAGTGTAAATACAAAGATTGCAGTAATGCTATTTTTAATACCGGTCATAAAAACGTTTAATCCGGCTGGTAACCTGATCATAAATCGGCTTGGTAAATTCTATAAACAGTTGTTGAGGCGAAGGGGGTAGTTCTTCACGACGCTGTGCAAGGGTCTTATCAGCAGGGCTTAATGCTCTTTCATCGCCATTGTAAGTAGCCCAGTCATTTACCCAAGTAAACTCTCCCGGAATTTCCTCTCTCGAAAGCACCTTGTTTGTCTGATAATCGTATATCTCTAAAGATAGAATGCCTCTTGAACGAACAGCTTTATGCGAGCGGATAAGATTGGCCTTTACCTTTCCATATACAGGCACTTTTTTGCCATTTACTGTCGCTTCTCCTGTTTTTACACTATCTTTGCTTACCACAGTCAGGCGGTCGTTGGTTACATTGGTTTCACCTACTACAAAATCCACAAATTCAAGCCTTACAACCTGGTCAGGATTCAGTTTTGCTGATTTCGCTTCTTGCGGAGAATAGAATCTTATAAATTTATTCATGCGTCGGTTAGTGCGTAGAAATTCGTCGATTTTCCCTTGAAAGTACTCATTACTGTATTGAAACAGACGGGAATTGATTTTAGGTTGTTCAAGTACTACATGAAAAGACCCTATATTCAGTGCGTCCTCAATCCGGCTTTGCACATCCCTGTAAGTAGGTGCAAACGAAGCAATACGTTCAAAATGGTCATAAGCCGCCCTTGCCGATTCCCGGCTTGGTATTGAGCCTGTCCGTGACTTCATCAGATCAACACCCACAGCATAACGTTCGGCGGCAGCATTTTCACGGGCTTCATCTTCTTCTCTGAAATAGCTTTGTGGGGTAACTAATCTACGGCAGGCAGTACATTTATCAATGGCTCTTTGCATAGTATTGAGCTTTGAGTAATAATCTAAAACTGCCTCCCACCTGAACTGCTGATTGGCATTTCTGGCGCGCTCAATGTCTCTCAAAAATTCATTACGGGCATTGCGGTATGCTTCAGGCAAAACAGCAGAAGATTTACTATTATCTGAATCTTTAGCAAGTTTTTCGGTAGACTGTAAAACCGCCTCATAAAAATTGCCTTTTTCAAGGGCTTTAGTACCGCTTTTTGAACAGGAATTAAAAGTAAAAAAAGCGCAGATAGTAAATGTATAAATAATAGTTCTCATGAAGTAAACAGATGATTGATTGGACAATAATAAAACTGCTTCGCAATATACTATTTTTATTAATGTTTTAGTAGGGTGCCGTACAAAACAAAAGCGTGAGGTAAAATTAATACCTCACGCTTCAGCCTATTTGTTTTGCTTTTAGTTTTTCAGATCTGCAAGTTTCTGGGTCTTGATTTTTTCCTGCAATTTCAAGATACCGCCAATCAATGCCTCCGGTCGGGGAGGGCAGCCGGGTACGTACACATCAACCGGAATGATTCTATCTACTCCCTTTACTACATGATAACCATGTTCCCAGTATGGGCCACCACAGTTAGAGCAACTACCCATCGAGATAACATATTTCGGGTCGGGCATTTGCTCATACAAACGGCTGATCCTATCTGCCATTTTAAACGTAACTGTACCCGATATAATCATAAGGTCTGACTGACGGGGAGAGTTTCTCGGAAAAACCCCGAAACGCTCCAGGTCATAAGATGACGCAAACGTTGCCATCATTTCAATGGCACAACAAGCCAGCCCAAAGCCCATAGGCCAGATCGAATTGGCTCTTGCCCAGTTAGCGAGTTCGTCGAGTGAGGTAAGAATCACTTCACTTTCACCCGTCTTTATATGTGCGTCTTTTTCAAGCGAGTCGAAATTCATTTTTCTTCGTACTTTTTATTCACATTCTCATACATGCTCATCGGAATCTTACTTTTGAATTTAGGCCCTTTCACTTCCGGTTTTACCCATTCCAAGTGCCCCTTTGCCCAAACATAGGCTAATCCTAAAGCCAGAACTGCAATAAAGATCACCATTTCCACCAGAGTAAACCAGCCCCATTGTCGGTTGGTCTGTTCTATGAAGTCTTTATTACCGAATACTGTAGCCCACGGAAACAGGAAAACCAATTCGACATCGAACAGTATAAAGATAAGGGCAACTACATAAAATCTGATATTGAACCTGATATTGGCATTGCCAATGGGGTCTTCGCCAGACTCGTAGGTGGTTAATTTCTCTACAGTCGGTTTTTTAGGACGCAATAGCCATGAAATGCCAAACACTAACATCAAAGCTAATGCCGCAAAAATAAGTGCCAGTAAGACTATGCCAAAGTCTGATAACATACGATTATTTTTCTAATTCACGGTAGGCAAGAATACCCCCTAAAACATTGTGCACATCATCAAAACCATTCGAGATAAGAAATTCTTTAGCTCTGCCGCTTCGTGCACCACTACGGCAATGAATATAAATTGGCTGCCCTTTTAATTCCTCTAATTCCTCCAATCTGTCAGGAATCTCACCCAATGGAATCAATTGTCCGCCAAGATTATCTTCTTCATATTCATAATCTTCTCGTACATCAATTAAGTTAATTGGTTGCTCGCTGTCAAGCATTTCTTTCAGTTGCCCGGCGGTAATATCAAAATTCTTGTCCATTAGTATAGTAGTTTTTGCAAATATATAGTCAAAAATGTGTTTAATCTAAAACCACAATCTTACGAATTAAATTCTTTTTGCCATCAGAAAAGTTCACAAGATAGGTATTAGCTGGCAGATTACCGACATTCAGTTCTTGTCCCTCTATATTTCGTGCTAATACTTCTCGGCCCCCCACATCAAAAATTCTGATATGCTTTATGCCAGTTACATTCCATCTGAGTACACCAGTAGTAGGATTCGGATATACCACTAATGGCTCTCCGAAAGGCTCTTCTATTGCGGTAATACTTCCTGGCCCTCCGGTGTTGCCACCTGCAGGTTTGGTTGCTATCACAGGTCGAACCATCAGGCTACCTTTCAATGATATATTCCGTGTCCAGTTGGTGCCATCATTATAAAATATCTTATCGGCAAACTGCGGCGTATTTTTATCTACACCCACAGCAATCACCTCTTGTGTTATTTTGGTCCAGGCTACATAAAAAGTATCTTTTATAGCAATGTTACGTTTAAGGTCGTATTCAGTAAAATTATTTACTTGTTTGCCATAGGTGGCACGAACTGAAACCTGATGAATCGGTTTCCCGGGTTTTCCCTTATCACTTTCCAGAATTTGCAGTAAGAAATATTGCCCACCCGATTCAGATGTATCCTTTAAATACGGATTACTGAAATAAGGGCTGAAATTGAACCTCACGGCTCCTATACTATCAGGTTTGCTTAATACATACTGGATAGCCACCTTACCTAAACTCTGGTCAAAATCTGCACCAATTTC
The DNA here is from genome assembly GCF_013912375.1 of Emticicia sp. BO119. Lineage (GTDB taxonomy): Bacteria > Bacteroidota > Bacteroidia > Cytophagales > Spirosomataceae > Emticicia. Next base: position 114,502 of record NZ_JACETV010000001.1, read on the forward strand.
GGCAGTACCATCATCATAGGCATAAAAGTCGTCTAAAATGGCATAGGTTGAAATAGAATCGTTTAAAGCAAGATTATAGCCGGGTAAATCAGGTTGGTTATCGTCAGAGGTATTGACTTTAAACTGAAATTTCAGGATAGCTTTGTTTGAAGTAAAATCCTTAACAGGTTGATAAACCAATTGCCGCGTACCAGTAATTCTGGGAGGGAGATTCCCGAAAGCAGTACCGGGAGCATCATAATAAACCCTCTTTGATACAATATCTTCTATTCTCCAGCCAAATTCTACATAATCACCGTCAGCTTTTAAATTAAACATCTCTGCCTTAAGTGTATCATTTACCTCAGCAGCCGGATTCACCAGGTATTGCCGCATAGGCATTGCCGAATAACGTTTGAGGTAGGAGGAAGTAAACTTGGTACCTGCTATATCTTTTGTATAAATATCTTTGAAATTCCGGTTTTTGTTCAGATAAACGTAATCAATATGCCAGGTATCAAAAGCCCCTGATTGCCGTCCTTTGGTTTCAAACCTGAACTGAAAACCAGCGTGTAAATAGGTTGTATCCTTAATGGCAATGAGTTCCTGCTTAAAATTATCACTCCTGATACCGCCATGCTGTTTCCAGACAGGTATCCAGACATTACGTTTATTCAGAAACGAAACCATGAGCGTGTCGTCATCATCTGGTAACTCTCCAATGCCTTTGGCTTCCCAGAAAAAACTCAGATAAAGTGAGTCAGCAGGCTTGTAGGTCGATAAATTGATTGGTCTTGAGGTCAGCGTATCAGTGCGTCCATAAGCCAGCTGGTTAGTATAATCATAAGGCAATCCTGTAGCATTTCTACCGTCAAATGTGGCTACGTTTTTGCTGGGCTGGTTAATCGGAAAAGAGTTATTGATAGTAATACCCCCGTTTATCCAGAATTTAGCATCAGGACTTGCTCCGTTAGTAGCAGAGAAATCATCAAAAAAAGGAAGTTGAACTGTCTGACATAAAGCAGTTTGTAGAGAAATCAGCAGCAATAAAATAACAGACCTGCAAATGCTTACAGGTCTGTTGTCTGAAAAGAAATTCATATAAAAGTAAATCTTTTGCACGTTGTTTGGATTCTTTAGTTCATATCAGTTAGGCTCATTAGGGTCTGTGCCTGCCACATCTATATCGATAACGTCTCCAACGCGAATTTTATTTCCCTGTGCGGCCGGTCTTTGACGAACCACAGTTCCATCAACTGAGCCTTCTACTGCACCTACATAATGAATACTAATAGAAAGGTTTTGTCCCGAAGTCAGTATCTCAGCTTCATCGGCGGCCATTCCTACAAGGTTAGGTACCTCAATCAGTTGATCCCCCAAACCATCACCTACTACCAGAGTTATTTTTGAACCTTTGGGCACTAAAGACCCCGGGCTGACTTCACGCCCGTCAACTTTTATTTTCAGAACAGAGTTCTCTTCCAGAGCTGCAATATATTCAGGATTTCCGGCTACCAGTCCATTGCTCAATAATTGATTTTTCGCACTTGTAATCGAGCGTCCGATAATATCAGGTACTTTTACCATAGGAGCCGTTTCTGATACAATAGTCAGATATACCTTACGTCCTTCTTTTACACTCGAGCCCGCCTTCGGGAACTGTGTAAGAATAGAAAGCGGCCTTGCACCTGCTACAAATGTACAATCGCTCACTTCATAGTCCAGATCACGGTCATCTAATGCTTTTTCCATCTCCTCAAGGCTCATGCCTTTCAGTTCAGGAACCGTAATAGATTGACCATGATTAGTACTCCAGGGGAGATACAAAAAGAAAAAACTAAAAAAAAGTATCAAAAATATGGCTATAATGATACCAATATGCGTGAAAATATCTGCTCTTGAATTTGTACTAAATTTTGCCATTTGTATAGGTTTGCATCAGGATTCTATAATGGAGACAAACACCTGCTTCATTATAGAATCAATGCAAAAAAAAAGGATTTATTGGAAATTACAAAGACTTTTTATTTTATGCCTCCTGTCCAGTTTTTCAATAGCTTTTGAAGCAACAGAATAATACCACCTACAATAAGGCAGAACCATACAATACTCATAAACATATCAGGCATTTTTTGTACTCGTTCTTCATTGAAGCCTCCGGCAAACAAACCAGCAACCAGATTACCCAAAGCAGTTGCTACAAACCATATACCCATCAGCTGGCTCAAAAACTGTTTTGGTGCTAATTTGGTATATGCGCTTAATCCGACAGGGCTTAAGCAAAGTTCACCCAGCGTATGGAAAATATAAGTAAAAGTAAGCACAAATGCAGAGGCTTTTAAACCCTGAACCGCCACTTTTGCACCCATTACCATAATATAATACCCTAAAGCTACTAAAAACAAACCAATGGCAAATTTTACAAGCAAAGGCGGATTCATCTTCCGTCTTTCAAGAAATACCCATATACCACCTACCATAGGTGCAAAAAGCAGAATAAAGAAGGCATTGAAATTCTGAAACCAGCTTGACGGCATATTAAAAGGAAGTTCAGAATGGCGGTCGGCAAAGATTTGTAAGGAAGAACCCTGCTGCTCAAAACCTGCCCAGAACAATACTGCACCCCAGAAAAGAATGAAGAGGATAACCACTCTTTTCATTTCGATTTTCGATAACCCAGAGGCAAACAGAAGATTGGCAAAATAAATGAGTACGACTGCTATGCAGATAATACCCATTGAGGTAGCCACTCCTTTCTTACTATCCCAGGCAAAAGTGCCGTTAAACTGCATAACTGCAAAGAATATGATTAAAGCTGCCAGAAGAATCCAGGTAAGTGGTTGAACTTTAGCAGAGTTGCCTTCAGCACTTGTTACCTTGTTTACTTTAGGATATAGTCCTTTTTCCTGCAGATATTTAGAGGCAAAAAAACGGTAATTGATCAAGCCTAAAAACATGGCTACTGCTGCTGCACCAAAACCATAGTGCCAGCCAACTTTCTGGCCGAGATACCCAACTATAGTGATACCTAAAAAAGAGCCGAGGTTAATTCCCATATAAAATATAGAGAAAGCAGCATCACGTACGGCTCCTCCTTCTGGATAAAATTCACTGACAACAGAACTGATATTGGGCTTTAATAAGCCAGTGCCTATGGCAACCAGACCCAGACCTAAGAAGAAAACAGGTTGTGACGACGGAAAAGCTAAAACTATATGCCCGAGCATAATAGTTATACCACCATACCATATTGCTTTTCGTTGCCCCAGAACATTATCGGCCAGCCAGCCACCGGGTAATGCTAATAAATAAACCGAAAATGTATATAAACCATAAGTAGCACCGCCTTCACCTTCATTCAAACCCAGACCACCATTGGTCTTGTCTAATAAAAAAAGTAGTAGAATAGCGCGCATCCCATAATAGGAAAAACGCTCCCACATTTCCGTAAAAGATAATACAAACAGCCCCCGTGGGTGTCCAAATAATGTTTTGTCGCTCATTAGGTTTAGAGTTAAAGATGAATCGTAATAAGGGAATTTTGACTTTAATAATCGGAAATTTACCGTAAGTAACGAACAATTTAGAAAAATTCATCTAATTAAGAGCAAAAAACTTCAATTGTGCCGACATTTCAGCTCAAAAAAGCGAAAAAATTCAGGGGAAGAAATGGGTAAAATTCAGTAGAAATTACAGAGAAAATTCATTCTTAGAGCAATCAAAAAAAATTAGCGAAATTTCGCTGATATTACTTGTTTCGCATTTGTATTATTCATATTTTTGTATCACTCATTAGACCCCCCTGATCCTATTAGCTTTAAAAGGTAAGAGATTCACAAAGACAGCAGCTATGTTGTCAGGCACATGGTTCTATGTTGAGTATAATAGTATGTTTTAAGGTTTAATTTTGCTTAGAATAAAAATAGAAAGGCCCCGCTTATAGTGGGGCTTGTTTTTTAGATTTATATCAGGATTTCTCAAATTGTCTGCTTAGAAGGGCTAATTGTCTACTTATTTACGTCCTTTCAGAAAAAGTTTCAGTGCTTTCGTATATTGGTATGTTTTATCTGTAATAGATGCTTACGTAAGACTAAATAGAATTTTTAATTTATGATACATGATTGTCATTTCGGGCTATTTTTCTTTTAATGAAAAGTGGCCCGGAATAGTAGATTTACCAGGTAGAGGTGAATTTGATCAAAAGAATAGAAATGGATTTACAAACCTTGAAAAGAGTATTAGTTGTAACAGAAAGTAGCTGAACTCGGATTTATCCCGACTGAATGGAACCAATACAATTTTTATGATAGAAGTGAAAGCAGGTAGGTAATCTTTGAAAATGAAGTAGAAGACGATGGCATTTTTGAGGAGAATAACCCAGGAATGATTAGAACTTGTCTGATAGCATTGTAAATCAATAAAGGCGTTAAGCCACCGCAGAAAATAAGACAACAGTTCAATTATACTCAAGACCCATCCAGATACTTTGAAAACAAAATTCTAAACCCGAAATTTATAGGATAACCATCCAACCAACAAAATTGGCATAGAGGAAAAGAAAAAGAAAGTCAATGTAGTCGGAAAAGCATAAACGAGTTATATATCTGACTATGAAAGGCAATCAATAGGGGTTATAAAAGGTTACCAATATGGTGGGAACCTTTTTGACCAATGGCAGTAATGACTGACAGGCTACCTAAGTAACGACGAAAGATTTTCACCGTCATTTTAGAATGTTAGGCAAGTTCAATGTTTTATACCCAACAAAAAACTGTCTCAATTGTTATTATAAAGTAATTTAAATCTTAACCATAATTCAAGAAATGATTAAATCAATTATTACGCTTCAGGCACTCTTTTTGAGTATCTGGGCATTGTTTTCGGTAATTAAAAGAGATGAAGCAATTCCTGCCTCAACAATCACTATCTGTCATTCTACCCCCGGATCAACCCCGGAAATTGATGGCATGAAACAATTCGCCCTTGATCCTGCCTTTCAGGCTTTACACCTTGCACCGTTGCCAATACATTATGATGCCATAGGAAAAGACATTACTTTCAAAACACCCGATGGCACAGATGCCAGAGGCTATTTTATCAAAGCTAAAGGCAATAGCAACAAATGGCTATTTGTCTATCAGGAATGGTGGGGGCTGAACGATTACATCAAACGCCAGTCAGATACTTTTTATAAAGATTTAGGCGAAGATGTAAACGTATTGGCATTGGATATGTATGATGGCAAAGTAGCAACTACGCCACAAGAAGCTGGCAAACTCGTATCAGGCGTAAACGAAACCCGTCTCGAAAACATTGTAAAGGGTGGGGTAGAGTATGCAGGCAAAAACGCTAAAATTGCCAACGTAGGCTGGTGTTTTGGTGGTGGCTGGTCACTTCGGTCAGGTTTATTGGGTGGCTCTCAGACAATTGGAACCATCATGTATTATGGGATGCCCGTAAGGGATGTAGAACAGTTGAAAAAACTGAATGGCGATGTATTAGGCTTGTTTGCTACAGAAACCCGTATTTCAAAAGAAGTAATTGAAGAGTTTGATGCCAATATGAAAGCCGCCGGAAAAAAACTTACTTACAAGATTTTTCCGGGAGTGCACGGCTTTGCCAACCCGAGCAATCCGAAATATGATGAGGAAGGGGCTAAAGAAGCCTATGCCATGTCTTTAGACTATTTGAAAAAGAAATTTTAATCGAAACATCGGATAAGTCTGAGATTTTTAATTAATTTGAATTATTCTTAAACTACGACTCTAAATATTATTTGCATTTATGAAATTACTGATTCCTGTTTTATTTATTATTATTGGCATTTCTTCATTCGTTTCTATCAGCTCTACTTCCAGAAAAGATAATGAAGCCATTGTTTGGAAAGATACCTTGATGGCGGACCGTGAGAAGTATATCAAGCTATATAAAGATTCTATCAGAGGTAAAGAAAGTATGGCGGCTGATTCGGTTTTCAAAAATATTAAGGTATTAAAAGGAAAATCAGCAGAGCAGGTATTGAGTATCATGAATAGCTGGGGCCATGCGCTGGGTGTAACCTGTAAGTTCTGCCATGATGTAAACGACTTCGCTTCTGAAAAGCCCCGGCATTACTTGCAAACCCGTGAAATGTTTGATATGACAAACCAGCTGAACAGAGAAATACTGGCAAATCTGAAAACTTTCCGTCAGCCGGTAGTAATGGGGTGTATCTCTTGCCATAACGAAATGAAAGAGCCACCGCATGATGGCCCAAGAGTACAAGGGAATGGCGCAAGACCTCGACCAAGAAATTAAGATTAAGTAAATGATGAAAGTGGCATGATTAAAACCATGCCACTTTTTTTTCAAACCCGAAAAAAAACTACACAAATAGTTTTGAAACTAAAAATTTAGTTATACATTTGTTTCATACTTAGGCCTTTTTATAAATTCATTTAATCGGTAAAAACAATGGAACTCAGAGAATTGACCCGTGCGGAAGAGGAAGTAATGCAGATATTATGGACTCGTGAACCCGCTTTTGTAAAAGATATACTGGAAGAGTTTCCTGAGCCACGCCCTGCCTACAATACTGTTTCAACAATTGTCCGCATTTTAGAGCAGAAAGGTTTTATTGGTCATAAAGCCTATGGCAAAACTCATGAATACTTTTCGCTGGTGAGTAAGGAAGAATACAAGTCTTTTGCGACAGGAAAATTAATGGAAGGGTATTTTGAAAATTCGGTTGAAGAAATGTTCTCATTTTTTGTCAGAGAAAAGAAGATTGATGTACAGGAAGCAGATGAGATACTGAAACTCATCGAGAAAATGAAAAAGCAATAATTTTTGGCCATTGCATAGCCGGAAATTACATATTACAGGTAAGTTATATTAAGTATTATTCTCGAAAAAATTAAACGACTGTGATAATATGAGTGTACTGATCTACCTTCTGAAAGTCAATCTGATATTGATTGCCTTCTATGCTTTTTACTGGGTGTTCTTGCGCAAAAACACCTTCTTTCAAACCAACCGTTTGTATTTGTTGCTGTCTGTGGTAGTATCGTTTCTGATGCCGTTTATCAAAATCCGGCATAATTATACCTTCTCACAGCCGCTTCCTGTAACTCTGAATGAAGTATCAACCGAATCAATCAAATCGGTTATTTATCAGCCTGTTTTAGAAGATAACTACAATTATGTGTTTAACTGGATGGATATAGTTTCAGCTATTTATCTGGCCGGAGTAATTGTTTTCAGCTTAAGATTCATCATTGCCCTGGTGAAGATATATTTCCTGTTACGAGATAGTGAGCCGATAGATATGTCAGAAACGCGGAGTGGGAGAGAATACTGGTTGTTGCGTACCAATAAGGCGTTTTCATCGTATTCTTTTTTCAATTTTCTGATTCTGAATAAAGAAGATATATTCTATAACCGGAATATCATTACCGACCACGAGGAGGTACACATCAGTCAGGGGCATAGCTGGGATATATTTTTCATCGAGATTGCTCATATTTTTTGTTGGTTTAATCCGCTACTAATATCCTACAAAACCGCCCTGACAAGATTGCATGAGTTTATTGCCGACAGTATCGTTGAAGGAGATGAAAAAGTGCCTTATGCACAGTTTTTGTTTGCCTATAATTTCAGAATGAATGCCAGCCCTTTAGGCAATGATTTCTTTAAAGACTCATTGCTGAAAGAGAGGATTAAAATGATGATGAAAAATCGTACACCTCTCTGGGTGATTAGCAAATACATATTCATATTACCTTTGGTTGTATGTATGGGTTATTTCGTAGTAGCACAGGATGTCAGGAGAGTGAAACCTGTCGATTTACTTCCGGCAGAATTTAAGGGAGGGATACGCGCTTTTGAGACTTATTTTGCCAAAAACTTCAAATATCCCGAAGGGAAAATATTAGCAGGCGACATCTACGCTTCGTTTATGGTCAATAAATATGGGGAGTTAACAGAACTGACTATTGATAAGGGATTACGGGCAGATTATAACGGAAGAGTAGCAGAAGTATTAGGGTCAATGCCTTACTGGACTCCAGCCGAAAGAAGAAAAAAACCTGTTGAATCAAGAGTTTTTCTTAGAATTACCGTAGGCAAACCTTATGGTATTATCGCTAATCAGAGTGATATTGACCCTGCCTTTAAAGGCGTACTTGTAGTTGATGGGAAAATAATCAATACCGACCAGAAACTTTATCGGGAAGATTATTACCGGATTTTAGAAAACACAAAAACGTTGAAGGATAAAATAACCGCTACACTAAGGCTAACAGGAGAAAATCAGAAACTGATTGATACCTATGGCAAACAAGCCAGATTTGGAGTTGATTTATGGATGACAGATAAGTTAATGCTTGTTATCCACAATGACGAGGAAAAACTGATAGAAAACTCAGCCTCAAGTTTTAATGTAGACGATACAACGGTCGACATCTTATCACCAATAGAGGCAACAAAAAAATATGGCGAGAAAGCCAAAAACGGAGCAATTATTATTACTGACAATTATTAATGTTCAACTTATATCAATCTCAAAAAATTTATGAAAAAGCTAATTTGCATTCTGACAATGACTATGTTTTCTGTGACTATTGCTTTTGCTCAAAAAAACAAACCTGTGTTCGAACAGGTAGACCAAACCCCTGAGTATCCGGGTGGGATGCCTGCCATGTTCGAATTCATAGGTAAAAACCTGAAATACCCTAAGGAGGCTCAAAAAAACAAAATTCAGGGTAAGGTAATGATTAAATTAATTATTGAAGAAGACGGAAGTATCAGCGAAACTGTCATCACGCAGAGTCTGGGCTATGGTTGCGACGAAGAGGTAACCCGTGTTGTGAAAGCCATGCCTAAATGGGTACCCGGCAAAAAAGACAACGAACTGGTGCGGACGTCAATGGTATTACCAATTATGTTCGCATTAGAAGGAAAATCATCAAAATAATGGACTTTTTATTTTATCTCGTTCAGGTAAATCTGTACTTAATACTGTTTTACTCGTTTTATCGGCTCGTACTTTTCGGTGAAACCTTTCACCACCTCAACCGGGCTTATTTAATCGTATCAGCATTGTTATCGTTCGGTATTCCACTCTGGTATTCCGAGTATGTGCAATCATGGTTTATCACCAAAGAAATCAACGAGGTGTTTTATACGCTTTATGACCCCTCAATGATTCTGATACGACCAACGAAAGGAGTCAGTTTTACCTGGGCGAATATTTTAGAAGGACTATACATCGTAGGTATCAGTATTTTTACCATTCGTCTGGTTATTACTCTACTCCAGTTGATTGTAGTACTAAAAAACAAGGATTTTGAGAAGTTCACAGCCTTTTCTTTTTTCGGCTACAGTTTTGTTGACGAAACCTTAAAGAAACGGGATACAATTCTGGCACATGAGCACGTGCATATACAACAACTGCATTCTGCCGATGTAATGATTTTCGAGGTGATTGCTATACTGAACTGGTTTAATCCGGTAGTGTATCAGTATAAAAAAGACATCAAGCATATCCATGAATTTATTGCCGATGACATTGCGGCCCAAAACGAAAGCTCAAAGGCCGATTACGCCATGTTGCTCTTTACACAGGAATTCGGGTTACAGCCCGACCAGCTAACCAATCGGTTTTTTACACATTCAACCCTTAAACGCCGTATCCAGATGCTAAGTAAACCACGCTCTCGTAATATTATGTTAATGAAATATGGTTTAGCAGTACCCTTGTTTGTATTAATGCTGGTGCTTTCCTCGGCTACAGTTGTGACCAATCAGGTACTTGATCTGGTAGAGGTGAAACTCTCTGGACTCAAAGAAAGTAGCGTAGGTTTTGAAACTCCTGCTAATGCGAGTGCTAAAAAAGATATCCTATTGGAAGAGGCTAACGATAAAGTTATTACAGGCAAGGTAATTTCTGCTGATGATGGTAAGCCTTTACCGGGCGTGAATGTTGAAGTAGTAAACAAAAACAGAGGTACAACAACCAATACCGACGGAGATTTTAAAATTAATGTTTCGGATACTGACAAATTACGCTTTAGTTTTAATGGTTTTGAAACTACAGATATAACAGTAGGTGATAAAACGGCAATGATTGTGTCGCTCAAATTAAAGCAACCGACTGAGTCTTCACTAGAGCAAGTAGAGATAAAAGTCGGCAAAAAGACTGTAGAGAACGATAGTGAGGTTTTTGATTCGGTAGAGGAGAATCCTGAATACCCGGGTGGTGTAAAGCAACTATATACTTTTATCAACAATAATTTAAGGTACCCGATTGAAGCAGCACAGAATAATATTACCGGAAAAGTATTCGTAAAATTCGTTGTCAGAAAAGATGGGAGTATCAGCGATTTAAAGATTCTGAAAGGTATCGGTTATGGTTGTGATGAAGAAGCCGTAAGAGTGATTTCGCAACTACCCCGTTGGAAGCCCGGCAAACAAAATGGCAAACTTGTAAATGTCATGTTTACGATGCCGATTAATTTCGTAATAGATGCGGATAAGAGTACTATGGAAATTGTTACACCGGACACTGATACAGCTATTAGAATTAGGGGTATGAATGATAAGAATCCTCTTTTTATTCTTGATGGAAAGGAGATAAAAGAAGAAGAACTAAAGAAATTAGATACCAAGAATATTCAAACTATTACCGTTCTTAGAGACGAAGCATCAACTAAAGTCTATGGCGCAAAAGGAAAAGATGGAGTGATAATTCTGAGTACAAAAGCAGAAGGTACAGAAACAAAGAAATAGTTTACACTTTGTCTTCTTTAGCTTGCAAATGCTCCTGATGCTTCCATAGTTCCTGAAATACGGCACTATATTCTTTCAAATGCTTGAATGTGCCTTCATCTACAAGCCGGCCGTCTTGCAGAATATACACATAGTCAAATTTGGTCAATAGGTGCAAGCGGTGTAATGAGGAAAGTACAGCCTTGTCTTTAAATTCCTTGAATAGTTTGTTATAAATCTGCACTTCTGTTTTGGGGTCGACGCTACTGGTTGGCTCGTCGAGTAAGACGATTTCGCTCATGCGGGCTGCCAGTACACCTCTTGCCAGTGCCAGCCTTTGTTTTTGTCCACCAGAAAGATTAACCCCTTTCTCCTGGATATTTGACTCTAACCCTTTTGGTAAATGGTGAATTACTTCTTTAAAATGAGCGGTTTCACTTACATTCATGATGTCTTCTTCTTCAAAAGGCAAACCTAAGGTTATGTTATAAGCAATCGTATTCTCAAAGATTTCAGGCTCCTGCGGGAAAAGTGTGATTGTTTCAGAAATAATATCTAATGAATCATACATTATGCCATCAATCGAAACTTTTACTTCTGGTTGGGCATCATACAATCCTCTTAATAGTGCTAATAATGTACTTTTACCACTGCCACTTTCGCCAATAAAAGCGATCTTTTTACCCTTTTCAATCAGAATGCTCAGGTTATGCAGGCTATGAGCCGTTTTGTCTTCTTCATAAGTATCATTATGTGAAAAATTAAGTCCTGAAATAGCAATCTTCTTCCAGTCTTTGGGTAATTCCTGAACAGTATCAGGGCGGTGGTGCTGTGCATAAGATTCTCCAATATTTCTTACGGTCTGCACATCCGTATTGTATTGCACAATATTGGTATATTGCCAGGCCACATCATGAAACACACTTGTAAACTGGATTACATAACCCAGAAGTGTCACCAGACCACCGATATAAAAGGGTTTGCCTGGTTCCCAGTGTTGATAAACATAACCAATAGCAATAACACAATAAATAAGTGTAACCAATGTATCTGCCACAAACCATTTCCATTCATTCAAATGCACATTTCTCCGGAATGGGGGTAGCACTTCTTTCACCTTCTGCATCAGGCTTGATTCCATTCTTTTCTCCAACCGCAAAGTTATAACGGTTATGATATTCGAGAGACTATCAAAAAGAGTAGAAGAGACAACGTGTTCTTTTTCGTTGGTTTCATCTAAAGCTTTAATAAACGGCTTATCGAACCTGAAAATCACCCAGATTGTAAGCATACCCATCAGAATACCGATACCACCAAATAAAGGAGAAAAATAAAGCATTGCTCCAAAAGAAAATATAAATTTGAAGATTGCATGTAAAAACATGAAACCATCCTGAAAGAAGTGCTTCAAGGCTTCGTAAGCCTTACGGATACGGTTGATAGTTGAACCACTATGATTATCCTGATGCCAGCGAATGGGTAAATGAAGGGTCTGATGATATAATTCATCGAGGAAGTTACGGCTAAGATTAAAGGCCAGGTTGCGTTCCATCACGCGGGCAGGGCCATGAAAACTCCACTCCATGAGCTTCAGGAACAAAAACAAGCCTGCATACAGTAAAGTATTATCCCATATTTTAGAACTATCCCTCTGGATACTATCTACAAACCAGCCATATAAAAGCGGATTAAGTGCGGCTACAATGTTAGCCATAATAAAAAGTCCATAGATAAATACATACTTGTTTTTCTCTTGGCGGGCGTATTTCCAGGCTGTGCGGAGTAGAGAAATATAGGGGTTATTCATGGGTTACTACGTAAATGGTTACAAAGGACGATATTTTTTGGCATATTTTATTGAGAATAACTTCATTATTATTGTATTGAATGCGGCTGGTAAATCTTAAATAATAATTTAGTGCTATCATTGCATTTTAATTGACAAATCCCTGATATACTATGCATAAGGTCATCAATATTGATAATTATATCCTGCTTGATTTTACAGCCAATAATCATGAGTTAGCAGAGGTAGATTTAGTAGATACAGCAAAATTCTCAAACTATGTATTTGATAAAATTTACACTGCAGGAGCGAAGATGGGAATAGGTGGATATATGGAACCCCGTGTGATTTATAGAAGAAGCGAACATTTTTCAACTGAAGACGAAATACAAAGGAATATCCATTTAGGTATTGATTTATGGGCAGAGGCAGGTACGACAATCTTTTCTCCACTTATGGGTAAAGTACATAGTTTTAAAAATAATGCCAATTTTGGCGATTATGGCCCAACTATTATTTTAGAGCATACCTATGCAGGCAAGCCTCTTTATACACTTTACGGGCATTTGTCTTTAGCATCATTAGATGGGCTTTTTGAAGGCAAATCCATACAGACAGGAGAGAAAATAGCAGAAATAGGCAATTACCCTGTTAATGGCGACTGGCCTCCACATCTGCATTTTCAGGTGATGACTGATTTATTGGGTATGTATGGAGATTTTCCGGGAGTATGTACCGAAGGAGATAAAGAGCAATTTGAGAAGATATGTCTGAACCCTGACTTTTTATTGGGTTTATAGAATCAATCTGTGGCGCAAATCAAGCAAAGACAGCTTCTGATTTGCGCCACAGATTGATTTTATCCTTTATAGAAAATCCACTTACCTATTTCTTTAAAAGTTGGTTTTTTACCGAACATCAGGATACCTACACGGTATATACGGGCAGCTAACCAGGTTGTGCCGATAAAACCTCCGGTAAGAAGCACCATTGACAGAATGATTTGCCAGGCTGGCACACCAAATGGAATACGAACCATCATAATTATAGGAGAGGTAAACGGAATCATCGAAGTCCAGAAAGCCAGATTACCATCAGGTTCCCTGATTACAAACTGGGCAATAGCAATTGCAAAAATAATAGGCATTGTAATCGGCAGCATAAATTGTTGAACATCAGTTTCACTATCTACTGCCGAGCCTACCGCACCAAATAAGGCACTATATAGTAGATAACCCCCCAGGAAATAGAAAATAAAACAAACCAGTATAGTTACCCAAGGTAAGGTTTGCACAGCTTTCATCGCTTTACCATAAATGCCTCCTCCTCCTTTTGCCTCTTTCTTTACTTGTTTTTCTATTTCTTGCGCCTGTGGCATATTTTTTACCTGCTCCATGCGTTGTTCAGGAGAGCCTGCAAATTTTTCGCCGAACATCGAAGTGGCAGCCGTAGTAACGGCAAGAGACAGTAAAATCCAGAGCGTAAACTGAGTTAGACCTACCAAAGCTACACCAATAATTTTACCCATCATCAATTCAAATGGTTTAATAGAAGAAATAATAACTTCTACTATACGGCTTGTTTTTTCTTCCATCACGCTTCTCATTACCTGTACCCCAAAAATGAATACAGTAATGTAAATAAGAAATGCACAAACATAACCTATAATAGTAGCAGCTACCGAGCTATTGCTTTTCTCTCCTTCTTCGCTCAGGCTGATTGTTTCGCTGTTTATATTCATTTTGGCATCTTCCAATACCTTCTGAGTGATGCCTGCTTCTGTAAGTTTAATAGTCTCAATCTCGTTTTCTATGGTTTTTTCTATGCCATTTTGTAATTCAATAGAAAGGCTTTTCTCTGAAAAAATCTTGACACCTTTAGGATTATCCATGATGTCTTTTGGAATAAACACCAGGGCATCATAATTACTTTTGGCAAAGTCTTTCTTGGCATTATCTAAGGATTGTGACGAATAGCTGTAATCCAGCTCTTCAGTATTTTTGAATTTCCCTTTAAATAAATTACTTTCGTCTATTACTTCTACTTTTTTAAGACTGATAGACGACATGGCTGTCCAGCCAATAAAACCGTAAAAAGCACCAATCAGTAGTGGGCCGAGGATCGTCATTACAATAAATGACTTTTTGCGCACTCTTGTAAGGTATTCTCTTTTTAGAACAAGGAATATGTTTTTCATGATAATATAAGCTTTTTTGAAGAATGAGTCAATTGCTGTTTTATTGAGGTATTTCATTGACTGCTGCAATGAATATATCATTCATACTCGGAATATTCTCTCCAAAAGTACGGATCTCTACCTTATCAATTAACTGTCGCACCAATCGGTTTACAGGCACTTCAGGTTTTAACTTTATAGTCGATTTTTTATAATTGTCTTCTATAGCATTGGTACTTATTATATCAAAATCTTCAAATTCATTACTTAAATCTCCGAGATACTCTACACTATAGGTATGCGTTTTAAACTGCTCTTTAATCTGTTTTTTTGGGCCATCTAATATTTTATGAGATTTATTAATAAGTGCTACGTGATCGCACAATTCTTCTACCGATTCCATACGGTGGGTCGAAAAAATGATCGTCGTTCCCTTTTTCTTTAACTCTAAAATCTCATCTTTAATCAGGTTGGCATTAATAGGGTCGAAACCAGAGAAGGGTTCGTCTAAGATAATCAACTGGGGTTCGTGCAGAACAGTAGCCACAAACTGGATCTTCTGTTGCATACCCTTCGACAAATCTTCTACGTTTTTAGTCCACCAGGTTTTAATATCAAACTTGATAAACCACGCTTTCAGTTTTTCCATTGCCTGTTTTTCAGACAAACCTTTCAATTGTGCCAGATAAAGCAATTGCTCGCCGACTTTCATTTTTTTATAAAGCCCGCGTTCTTCTGGCAGATACCCTATCTCCTTAATGTGTTCAGGATGTAATTTTTGTCCATCAAATAAAATATGGCCTTCGTCTGGACCAGTAATCTGGTTAATAATACGAATGAGAGATGTTTTTCCTGCGCCGTTTGGCCCTAATAGACCAAAGATCAGGCCCTTTGGAACATTGATACTTACATTGTTGAGAGCCGTATGTTGGGCATAGCGTTTCACAACATTGTGCACTTCTAAAATGTTATTCACAGTAGTTCTTATTTGGTTTAGTGGCTCAAATATAAAGCTCTTATCAAATGTAGTAAAGAAATCTGTATAAAAGGCTTTATTCTTTCATGAAAGGCTTAAAAATCAAAACTCATATTCTCATAATTAGATTTGTTGAGGCCGTTTACAGACAATTGATTCTAAATTTGTGGCAACCATAAAAAGAAAGAGACGGTCAGAAACCGTCTCTCTTATCCCTACTCTTGAAACAAAGCGTACTTTGATTTTTAATACGTTAATACCCGTTATTTTGTTTTAAACCTTGCTTGCCGTCTGATGTCTTGCTTTGGTTGATGGCAAATTCTGGAATCGGTAGATATTCATCCTTACCTTTTTTGAACACTACACCAGCCAGACTCGTTCTGATAGGTGATTCTCTTTTAATAAAATCGTTGATAACCACATCAGCAACTCCCCATCTTACCAAATCATAAAAACGATGGCCTTCCATTGCTAATTCAATGAAACGCTCAAATCTAACAGCATCTCTTGCTGCATTTTTATCTGTCCACGGAGCCGAATATACAGAAACCTGATAGTTTGCGGCAGGCTTGTCCCCGTCCATCACCTGAGTCGACTTCACGGCACGGTCACGAATCATATTTACATATTCCTGTGCTTTGGTAAGGCTTCCTACTTCAACTTCACATTCGGCGGCCATCAATAAAAGATCAGCATAACGAAGTAATAAAACATTTTTTCCTAATTGAGTTTGTCCCCAGGAGCCTGGTACATAATATTTGCCCACTTCATCTTGCCATTGAATATGTTTGTTTGGTAACCATGGACCACCATTTGCCAACTGTCGGATCCAGGTAGCTTTGGCCGGTCCAAAATCCTTGTAAGGAACTCCAATACGGCCTACTGTATAGTCAAGACGTGTATCTAATTGCCCTCTGTCAGGGTAATCGTTCGGGTCCGATTCCTGGCTTTTCACAGGAACATTATTAAATGTGCCAATTAAAGGCAAACCTCCTTGTGTTCTGAAAGCATTAACCAATGTCTGTGATGGTTGATGGAAACCACAGCAACCGCCGGGGCCATCGTTATGAGGGTTTGTCAGTTCGCCTTCTTTATCACTATTTGCGCCACCAGTACCGTCACCTACAGTATATTGAATCCCAAATATTACTTCTTTACCATTTTCATAATCTCCTCTGAACACATCTTTGAAATCCCCTTGTAGCCCATATTTCTCGCCTTTAGTTGTTACACCATTGGCAATGATGGCATCAAATACAGCTTTGGCGTCGGCGTATTTGCTTTGATAAAGCAATGCTTTCGCATAATAAGCTCCGGCAGCCCATTTGTTTGCACGGCCAATCTGTGGCTGGGTAACAGGAAGGTTATCATAAGCAAATTTCAGGTCAGCCTCAATCTGAGGCCAGATGCTGGCCTCATTGGTAAGGGCCTTGTACTGGTCAGTAGAGGTAATTTTTTCATCCACGTAAGGCACATTATTGAAGTTTCTCTTTGCCTCAAAGTGATTGAATCCTCTCAGGAAACGGGCTTCAGCAATGATATTCTTTTTATTGGTTTCAGTAAGCCCGGGCACTTTTTCTACAATGCGTAATACAATGTTTGCCATACCAATACCATCATAAATAGCTTTCCATTTGTTGGTTACAGATGGATTACTTGGCAATACCTCAAAACGTTCGGTAGGGTTAATTTCGGTAGCCTGGTCAAGAGACTCAGACCCTTTGTAAGAATCTTCAGAGCGGATACTTCCCCACAGCCAGTTGCTGGCGCTTACATACCAGGCCGCAATCTGATTTCCCGTAAGTGCCCGATAAGCTACAATAAGAGCCCCGTTCACCCCATTTTCGTTGGTAATAGCTTCTTCAGAAATAGCTCCAAGTGGTGGGCGGTCAAGGAACTCGTCTTTACACGAGACCACCACCATCAGCGAGAGCATAATTGAAGTTGAGAAAATTAAAATATATTTTTTCATCTTTTTAAAGAGTTTTTAAATGAATGTCAAGAATTATAGTCCGATGTTCACACCTAAAAGCACCGTTCTTGGTGCAGGAGTTCTGAACTGGTCAACTCCCATTTGTAATTCACTATTACCTAATATTCCGATGTCAGGGTCTGAGCCAGAGTATTTGGTAATGGTGAATAAATTCTGAACCTGTACATAAATTCTTGCTCTGCTCATACCTGCTTTGCTGATCCATTTGTTTGGCATTGTAAAGCCCAACTGTGCCTGACGCGCACGTAAGAAAGAACCACTTTCTACATAATAAGAGGTTGAAATTGATCCTGAATAAGTATCATTGGCATTCAGAATTGGTAATCTGCCATTCGGATTCTGTGGTGTCCATGAGTCAGTCAATACCTCTGTATTATATCCACCCACAAAACCCCTCAGGTGAGTCGCCCATTTGGTGTAGTTATAAATATCATTACCGTAGTTCCAGAAAAGAAATGTCTGGAAGTCGAAATTTTTATAGGTAAGAGAAATATCTGTACCAATCTGAAATTTAGGAATCGGATTACCAATATAAGTCTGGTCGTTACCGTCAATTACATTGTCACCGTTAATATCCTTGATTTTCCATGAACCAACTCTTTTATAAGGCATAGCTGCATGGGCATCAACTTCTGCCTGATTCTGGAAATTGCCTTCTACAACCCATCCCCAGAAAGATGCCAGCGGGCGACCTCCCTCTACACGCTGGATATTGCCTAAACGACCTGCACCAAACAAAAGGGCAGAACTTCCTTCAGCATCAATCTTCACAGCTTCGTTTTTATAGTGTGTAAACGTTGCTCCAATGCTGTAACCGAGATCAGGAGTGAACTTGCCTTTAGTGCTGACCGCAATATCAATACCTTTGTTCACCATCGTTCCGACATTTATTTTAGGCTGGCCAACTGTTGGTTCAAGTCCGTTTGGTTGTCTGTCAACCAAAAGGTCCTTGGTAGTATTATTAAAATATTCAATACTGAAATCTAACTTACCATTCCAGAGTGTACCGTCAAGACCTACGTTCGTCATTTCGGCTGCTTCCCATTTGGTAGCAGGGTTACCTACAACGTTCGGACGATAGCCTATAACAGGTAATCCATTTCCTCCCGTAATATCATAAGCAGTATTGTTCAAACCTGCTGAGAAGAACGAATAAGCATTGGCTGATCCTACGTTACGTTGGCTACCCATCTGTCCCCAACCTGCTCTGAGCTTCAGGTCTGTTACAAACGGAATTGATTTCATGAATGCTTCTTCCGAAAGCCTCCAACCAACACCAAAGGCTGGAAAAACACCTACGCGGCTTTCAGGACCGAATACTGACGAGGCATCACGGCGAACAGTCGCACTGAATAAGTATCTGTCCATCAACTGGTATTCAGCTTTACCCATTAATGAATAGAGGGTACGTGGTGTTCCGGGTGAACCACTATTTTGTGGCAGGTTTTTACCTGTATTCAACGACCAGAAATCAGGATCATTGAAATCGTAGTCAGTTCTGCTACCAGAAATACCTCTGAACTGGCTGAAGATAGATTCTGTAGCAGCAAAAAGTTTTAGTGAATGATCTTTATTGAAGTCTTTTTTGTATTGGATACTGTTTGTCCAGGTCCATGAGATACCTCGGCCAAAATACTCGTTAAAAGCATTGTTACGGGTCGGTTCGGCTTTTTCAGGAGTAATAAATACGAAATTATAGCCATTGGTCATGCTCTGATCAATACCGAATGAAGATGAAAGAATGATATCTTTGTAGACTTCAATCTGGGCATACAGGTTTCCGAATAAGTTAATACCTGAAAATCTGTTGTCTTTGTTGCGGTCGAGCGTAACAGATGGCACCGGTGTACTACCCGCTTCTCCTAAGGATGTACCAGCATAATTGCCTTTGATGTCATAAACAGGTAAGAATGGTACTGTACGTAATGCGAGATACCAAGGGCTAGCTTCATTATTAAAATCCAGGCCATCACCTGAATTGAATGGGTTACCACTGGCACCTTTTTGATTAGTAAAGGCCACTTGAAGGTTTTCGCCTATGGTCAACCATTTAGTAGGTTTAAAACGGGTATTGGCACGAACAGTAACACGATTCAGTGCTGTATGTTTGAATATCCCCTCCGTACCAAAATAGTTTACCCCCAATGAGTAAGTACCTTTATCTGTACCCCCTGTGGCAGTAATCTGATGGCTCTGTACAGGGGCACTTTGTGTAGCTTCTTTTAGCCAGTTAGTGCCCATGCTTGTTTCAGCAATCTGATAGGTGCGGTCATAGCTATATGGGTCATAGTTATATTTGCTTAAATCAGGGTTAGTGGCGTCAGTCGGATTTGCATTCACGTTTGTATTTGTAACCAGATATTTAGGAATACCATTCTGGAATACATTGCTTTTGAATGGAATACCGGCTCCAGCTGCTGCAGCTTGCAGATATTCGTAATATTGCTGGGTATTCATCATGCTCGGGAAAACCCTGTTTGGCAATGATTGAACCCCATAATAGCCATCATACGAAATGGTAGTTTTACCTGATGTTCCCTGTTTGGTTGTCACAACTATTACTCCATTTGCTGCACGAGAACCATAAATTGAAGCTGATACAGGATCTTTCAATACCTGTACCGATTCAATATCCTGTGGGTTAAGGGAGTTTGAATTGTCTGTTGGTACACCATCAATGATATACAGCGGATCGTTATTGCCAAATGAAGTAAAACCCCTTATACGTACTTTGGCAGGTGCTCCTGGTGCTCCTGTACCACTTACGGTTACACCTGGTGCTCTACCTTGTAGCATACTACCAAGGTTAGAAGAGGGTTGCTGTAAGGTGGTTTTGGTATTAACCACTGCTACCGAGCCAATAATGTCTTTCTTTTTTTCAGAGGTATAACCCGTTACAACAATTTCGTCAAGTGAGTTCACATCTTCTTCAAGGGTTACATCAATAACCGTTTTAGAACCAATCTCTACTGTTTTCAGAATAAAACCAATAGACGAAAAAGTCAGACTTTTAGCTCCGGCTTTGGCAGCTATCTGATAGTTTCCGTTAGCGTCTGTAACAGAACCAGTGGTCGTTCCCTGAACTACAACACTTACACCCGGTATCCCCGAACCGGTCTTGTCGGTTACTTTTCCGCTGATATTTGTTTGCGCATAAGTAAGAATTGTTGAAAAACAGAGTAACAGGCAGAGTTTGATACCCCGCGTGTAGGTAGAGTAAATGTGTTTCATTAATGAGTAGAATGTTTGTTTTAGTTATTTGATTTTACTGGAAAAGTGGTTTAGCACTATTCCAATAAAAAATGTCATTTACAAAAGTAAGTTGATTGTGATAACATTTTATTAGGGAAAACCCTATATTTAGCTTGGGTATGAAGGATTTTAATTCAGAGCAGATAAGGCTTATTAGGAGATGAAACGCTGCCCCAATCAGAGTTGGTCAGGTAAGGGTATTGCAGAGATAAATTGTCTCTACCCAGACCTTTTACGTATTTGCAGGATATAAAATCAAGCTATTTCTTGGCAGATTTTCCTGTTCTTTTAAAGAAGAAAAATTAAAGTAGCAGAATCAAGGAATACTCACAGATAATTCATCTCCAATGCAGTTTTTATTAGCAATGCCGTGTTGGGAACATCAAACTTGACTAATAAACTGCTGCGGTGAAATTCAATGGCTTTGAGTGTAACAAAAAGCTTAGTTGCCATTTGTTGTGTAGTGTAACCCTCTGAAATCAGGAAAAGCACTTCTTTTTCACGTGGAGATAAACGGATTTCATCAATAGGAATGAATGCAGATTTGCGGGCTTTTTTATCATGAGTTTCCATCAGTTTTCTGATAAAAGCATTGATGTATTTTTTACCATCATAAACAGCCTGAATTGCCTGAACTAATTCGGCTTTTGAAGTATTTTTTAGTAAGTATCCCTGTCCTCCCTTTCTCATCACGCGCTTAACAATACTTAGCTCATCGTGCATAGTCAGAAAAATAACTTTTAGTGATTGATGTTGATGCAAAATATAATCATACAACAACAAGCCATCTTCTACTCTCGGAAACGAAATATCAAGCAGGATAATATCTGCAGGAAATTGCAGCAGGCAATCTTTAACTGCCTCAACAGTATAACATCTCCCAACCACTTTTAAATCATCGTTACGGGATAATAACGATTCAATACCTTCCACAAATACATTGTGGTCGTCGGCGATTATCAGATTAATCATGGCCAGTTAGTATAAGCAAAAACAGCATAAGTTATAAAAATGCTTAATAAATAATAGGTGTATATTTAAAATAATAAAGATTTGCCAAATATAAAAGATGAGATGGCTAAAAACCATCTCTCTAACAATTTAGTTTTTACTTTTTTATAAATAAAATCTTTGTCGTTTAGGTTAAGGTAATAGCAGTATGCTATAATACATAAAATGTATATACTCAACTGTATAGAGAAACAGTGAGTATTGAGTTAAGGCTAATCAGCATTAATTATTTTGGGGATCTGTCGGATAATTTTATTGGATGTACAAAAGTAATATGCCTTAACTGTTAATCTATTAGGGGAAACCCTATTTTTCAACGGTAAGTATAGAATTTAGCTGGCTATTTTTACCATAGGTATTGAGATCATTACTGAGGTTCCGGTACTTGCCGGCATATGATTTTGCCATAAGACCTGGCCGCTCAGATATTCTATTCGTGAAGTAACATTAGAAATACCGCTTCCCCGGGGTTGTAGATCTATATTAAAACCAATCCCATCATCTTCTACACTAATAAGCAGATTTTCCTGATTTGCCAATAACTGAACACTGATTTTGCAGGCGTTGGCATGTTTCATAGCATTGTTGATTAGCTCCTGTATGACCCTGTATATCAAAGCAATAGCTTCTTGACTTAATCGGGGTAGTGACCCATATTTTTCAAGACATATTTTTATTTTTTTAGTGCTGGGTAACTTATTTATCAGGTCTTCAAGGGCAATTTCAAGCCCATATTTTGAAAGCGCAGTCGGGTGTAAATTATGTGAAATAAGCCGGATTTCCTTACAGGCATCATCAATAATCTGATTCAGAGTAGCTCTCTCTTTGGTTGTAAAAGGTTTATGACGGGATTCAACAAAGAACTTGATTTGTGTTAGCTGGATCCCTAAACTATCGTGCAGATCACGTGCAATACGTGCGCGTTCGTTTTCTTGTCCCTGAATCAAGGCTTCTAAAGATTTCAGTTCAAGGTTTTTAATTTTCTGAGTAAGAATAATGTCTTTTTGCCGGGTAATAGTATTCTGCTGTTTTCGACCAATATAAAGAGCTATGACAGCCAGAATCAGGAAGATAATAAACACTATTAATAATATATTCTGTAAACGTGCCTGGCGGTTTTCCTGTTCGGTCAGCTGATTTTGTAATTGAAGATTTTTATACTGACTATTAAGTTCTTCTAATCGTATAGTCATAGTCTGCTCTGACTCATAATATTGATTCGAATACAAAAGTGTCTGCTGATAAAACTCGTTGGCTTTCTGATAGTCTCCGGTTTTAGTGTAGGCTATCGAAAGATGATTGCAGATGTCTTTGGCATAAGCAACATCTTTGGCTTTCCCGCTACTTTCATAAGCATTAAGATAATACTCAATAGCAGTCTCATAATTGTCTGAAAGTGCCTCTATCCGTCCCAGGAAGAAATTATTGACAGAAATCATCCAGTTAATGTTTGCCTTTATTGCATATTTCTGGCTCAAATCAAGATATTTTCTGGCAAGAATCAGATGTTTATGATTTATATAACAAATAGCAAGCAAATTATGGGCATAGCCAAGGTCGAAGAAAAAATTATTGGCCTTGCATCGCTTTTCAATAATTAATAATTGCCTGATAAGCGAGTAGTCGAACGGTGGTTGGTGTTTTTTAGCATCAATAATCGCTAATTCTGTATGAATTTCTTTTTGTAACTGGTGGGTTCTTTTATAATAGCCTAAAGCTGATTCATAGTTTTCAATGGCATATTTCCGGGTGTAATTATCAAAATAATACATCCAGCCAACATCCATTTTGGCACTGTAATAATTAGCAGAATCGCCAGCCTCTTTAAAATAGCCCAGACTCGTCTGATAAGCCTCCAGGCTATAGATATTAAAACCATAAAGACTCTGATAAGTATCTCCCAGACGTTTGTACAATAGCCCTAACTGAGCAGGACTTTTAATATTTTCTTCAATTGCTTTTTTTATACTGACAATGTCTTTATGCTCTTTTTCATCAGTAGGTTGCCCATAGCCGTAAAAACAGAAAAAAGATAAAACCAGGCTCAAAGCAATTGCTTTAAGGTAATAAAGGCTGTTCATACGTTAAGAAGTTGAATAGAGTGTTTCTAAGGAATTTCCTGCCGATAAGCCATAATTCTATAGAATCATTGACTAAGTTACCGAAAATTCAGTAAAAAATAAAAGTCTGATTGTCCGGATATTGGGGTTTAATGAAATATTTTTCTTAAAACCAGTATTAGATAGAAACAGGAAGTATGATTTTGGCAGAAATGATTTATAAGTAGTTGAAATCAGAGTAAATTAATTTCAAGAAGGAGGTTGAAATTTTAACCCCCTTCTTGAAATTAAGAGATGCATCCTTAAAAGCATGTATTTCGGTTATTTATAATATTCTCTGATCTGGAAAAGAAAATAGCCGGATATAAGAAAGGTGATGATTGCGTCAATGAATCTTAAGTAAAGAATATCGCTTAATAAAAAAAGCAAAAAGGCATAATATGCCCATACCCAACCTTCTCGTTTGCGGTCGAACAAGCCTTTGATAGAAAGTAAACTACAAATTAAGCCTGCGGCAGAAACAAGCATACCAACTGACCACAACGGGTGGTCAAAAAAAGCGGTAAAAAGACTGGCAAATGCAGAAAGACCTATGACAAAAATATGCAGAGGCACTAACAAAACCATAACCCAGGGAGTTACTTTAACAATAAATTCTTTCCATTCAACAGGTAGCTGGAAAGGGATAGTTTTAGTAAATAGAGGAAGTATCTCTTTTTCTAAGGGTTTGTCGGCAGGTATAAAATCCATAATTAAAGTACAGAGTTTGGGAACGTGAGTAAAAGTTTTAACTTAAAGATACTACTTCACTGCAAATTTTTGAAGTTTTATTTAATATTTGGGCTAAGTTTTTTAGCAAATGGTTGATGCGCTAAAAAACCTTTCAACTTTTTTGATTATTTGGCTTAGAATCAAGTTATTTGTTGGGTTTTCGGCGAAATCTTTATTTATGGAAGAAAATAACAGAACAGGTTCTATCAAGCAAATTTTAAAAAACGCTACTAATAAGATAAGCGAATCATGGGGGTGGTTTTTAGACCGGATATACCTGATTTTAACAAAGTTATTCGGAGTAAAAAGGGTAGAACTCATATTTATATCTTTCTACAAGATCATCGATAAAATAACCAGTACCTTTCGCTCTAAATTTGATACAGACGGACATTATTTCCCTTTTATCAGGGGCATTTACAGGGTTGCGATAAGGGTTTTTATTTTTATTTTCTTTTATTGGTTCTGTATCGAAACCAATTTTTTATGGCTTTGCGGTGGTATGCCCAGCATCGAGCAGTTAACCAATCCTAAAATTGCGCAATCTTCTACAATCTATTCCAATGACGGAGTAGAGTTAGGTAAGTTCTTCACCGAAAACCGACAAACGATTGATAGTGCCCAAATGTCTCCCTGGTTATTTAAGGCACTTATTTCTACTGAAGACAAACGTTTTTTTGAACATTCGGGTATAGATCTGCGGTCGATGGCAGGTGTAGCTGTCGGCATCTTTACCGGTGGAGACCGTGGTGGTGGAAGCACCATTTCTCAGCAATTAGCTAAAAACCTGTATAATACACGGCGCAGCGAAATGCGCGGTTTACTGTATTATATACCAGTAATAAGTACGATTGTTTATAAAACCAAAGAATGGCTTACCGCCATCCGTCTGGAGCAACGTTTCACAAAAGGAGAGATTCTGACGATGTATCTCAATACAGTAGATTATGGCAATAATGCTTATGGTATCCGAACGGCTTCTCAAACGTATTTCAGCAAAGAGCCAGATAAACTGACCGCTGAAGAAGCTGCTGTATTGGTAGGCTTGCAAAAAGGAACAACCTTGTATAACCCCATCAGAAACCCTAAGAATGCTCTTAAACGCCGTAATACGGTTTTACAACTGATGGCTAATAATGGAGACCTTTCACAACAACAAGCAGATGAATTAAGTAAAACTGAAATAAAACTGGATGTCAATACAGAAGTTGACGAAGATAATAAAGGCACTTATTTCAAAACCGCTTTGGCTCGTTTTATTGAAAAATGGGCAGAAACCAATGAGGTAGATATAGACCTTTATAAAGATGGATTAAAAATCTATACTACAATCGACTACAAAATGCAGGATTATGCCGATAAGGCTGTATCGAGCCATATGCGGCGCCTGCAAAAGATTTTTGACCAGGAATGGAAAGGCAGAAACCCATGGATATATGAGAACGGACAGGAAATAATAGGCTACATTGATACGGTAGCTAAACGGACATCTGTCTATAAGCGATTGGTTCAGAAGTTTAAGAATAACACCGATTCTATACATTATTATATGTATGAGAAAAAGAAAATGACCAGAGTATTCGTATGGGGTAAAGATGGGGCTTCATCGCAGGAAATGCTGATGAGCCCGATTGATTCCATTATCCATTACAAAAAAATTCTGCAAACAGGCATGATGGCTATGGATCCTTACAACGGATATATCAAAGCCTGGGTAGGAGGGATAGATCATGAATATTTTAAATATGACCACGTGCGGCAGGGACGCCGTCAGCCGGGGTCAACTTTTAAGCCCATTTTATATTGTGCTGCTATTGATGGACCATTGAATCTCTCGCCTTGCGATAGACGCACCGATGAACCATTTAAGAAAGAATGGATGGAAAACGGTCAGGCCAAAGTATGGGAACCCAAAAATGCCGATGGGGTTTTTACCTATGCAAGCATGACACTCCGTCGGGCTATGGCTCGTTCTATCAATTCTATCGCGGCACAATTGTCTGATGAGGTAAAACCACGAGTCACGGTTGAATATGCCCGTAAATTAGGAATTACCACACCTCTTGACCCGGTATTATCAATAGGGTTGGGGTCGTCTGATGTATCTCTTTATGAATTAATAGGAGCATATGCTGTATTTGCCAATGGT
The DNA here is from genome assembly GCF_013912375.1 of Emticicia sp. BO119. Lineage (GTDB taxonomy): Bacteria > Bacteroidota > Bacteroidia > Cytophagales > Spirosomataceae > Emticicia. The sequence continues at coordinate 141,401 of NZ_JACETV010000001.1, forward strand.
GGAGAGCACGTAGAACCGGTGTTGGTATCAAAGATCGAAGATGTGCAGGGAAAAATTATCTATGAAGCCGAAACTAAAAAGAGACAGGCTATTAGCCCGGAATCTGCCTTTTTGATGCAGTATATGTTGCGTGGAGGGGTAGAAGAGGCTGGAGGTACTTCGCAGGGTCTGTGGGAATATGCTAGTGCCTTATTTGGCAATGGTGGGCAAGCAGGAGGGAAAACAGGTACCACCTCCAATTATTCAGATGCCTGGTATATGGGTTTTACTAAAGATTTAGTCTGTGGTGTATGGGTCGGGGGCGACGACCGAAGTATTCACTTCCGCACCAGAATGGGAGAGGGGTCTCGTTCAGCTTTACCGATTTTTGGCAAGTTTATGCAAAGTGTATATACAGATAAAACATTGGGGTATAAATCAGGACCATTTCCTAAACCGGGTGTACCTATCAGGAAAACGTATCAGGGGTGTGGTGGAGACATCGGAGGAATTATGGCTGCGGATACAACGGCAATATCCTTAGATTCGTCTAATACTGTTCAACAAGAGGTAATTACCTTCCCTCCAAGAGAGCAACCAGCAAGAGATACCACAAAAAATAACCGCTAAATATATCTGCAAAAATTTTATTAAAAAATAGTTAATCATTACAACTATTATTGATGAATGGGAGTCAATGCTTTTGAAGAACGTAAACTCCCATTCAAATGGACACAAAACTATACATAACCGGAACAATTAAATTAGCAGGGAAAAAGAAGGTAAATCCTGCGGAAGTACTTTTTTTGAAAGCAGATGTAAATTACACAGAAATTTTTCTTCAAGATGGCGAAAGATTCATCGTTTCAAAAACACTGAAAGAATTGGAAAAGCGATTCATTAATTACAACTTCTTTCGTACACATAAATCATATATGGTTAATCTGAAATATGTAACAGGGTATCAGATTCATGAAGGATTATTGGTAAAAGTACAGGATGCACACCATCTGAGTCTTTCACGCCGCAGGAAAGAGGTTTTTTTAGATACTATGTCTAAATACTTGAGAGCAAGCTAATCAGCTTGTGTGGTCAGAGACTATGAGCCATTTGCCACCAATCTTTTTTAATACAAGTGTAAAGAATCCTCCAGCATCTCCTATTTCAGGACGAGTTAAGTGCCATTTTCCTAATACCCAACAAGTGGAAGGGGAATGAAAATCGGTTTTCTGAATATCAAATTTAAGCGTACCCATAGTAGCAACATCAGGGTATGTTTTCAGATACCTCTCTAAAGTGGCTTTCCAACCGTAAATCACTCCGGTTTTGCCTATAAACATCAGCGAATCAGATTTCCAGTAATCCTCCATAAATGCCTTGATATCTCCTTTGTTCCAGTTTTCATTCTGGCGGTTCAGAACTTTTAATACCTCCTGACGGTCTTTAGAATTCTGGGCAAAAACCTGAGTAAAAAATGAAAGGCAAAATAGAGTAATGACTACGGTTCTCATATTATTGTTTAATGAAAGTGTATCAATTCTGATTTGTGGTATCTTTGATTTTGTAATTTTGGATTGAACTTATTTTCTGATAATAAATGTATGGTAATTTTCGGGTTTTAGAAATTTCTTTTGTCAGTTTTAACCAAATATCAGAAAAGAATCACATTTTTAAAAGATACAAACATGAAGAGAGTTGTTTCCTTCTTATTCTGCCTGGTATTGATTTCGTGTGAAAAGCCCTATTATGGACGAAATGCACCTCTGGTCGTTACTTCATTCGGCGTATGGAAACTGGAAAAAATTTTGAGCCCTTCCCGAATTACCCTTGCTGATGAACTTGGGTACGAACAACTGGTTCAGATAGAACCTAATGGAAGTACTAATTATTTCCATGTTTTTAAGGATAAAAAACTGGAAAATACCTATTCTTTTGGCCGGACCAGCAATGAAATTGACAAAAAAGGTAAAATCTATTTTGAAGTAAATATGGGTATTAAGTTAGTAAAAATAGAAATAATCCCTGGTCAGGATGGCAGTCTTACTGGCCTTGTTATGAGCGATTTTTTATATAATACCCCTGCCCAGGCTGATACACTCAGGTTTCACTATTCCCGTTTTGATCCTTCAAGAACCTGGTAATCAAGCCTTATCTTCTCAATAAAATAGTCTGTTATTTTCCTGCCTTGTATTCAGAAAGTTTATTTCAATCAACTATTTTTGGAGAATTATTCAGTTGTAGTTTATTTCAATATTTGTGAACAAGCAAGAAATCTGGTTTGTAGTTAATCCTTTTTCAGGTAGAAAGAAAAACCATCAGGCAATTATCAGTCTCATTGAGAATCAATTAGATAAGAAAAAATATCAGGCCAAAATTATTCCAACCAAAGCTGCCGGACATGCCACCGAACTGGCGTATGAAGCTTCTGAAAAACAAGTGCCTTATATTGTAGCAATGGGGGGCGATGGTACGGTGAATGAAACAGCCAAGGCATTGATTGGCAGTAAAACTGCTTTAGGTATCATGCCTTTGGGCTCTGGCAATGGTCTGGCAAGGGAATTGGGGATTCCGATGAAACCTGAAAAAGTAATTGAGAGATTGAACAAAGCAATCATAAAGCCTATTGATGCTTGTTTTGTAAACGATATTCCTTTTTTCTGTACTGCAGGCGTAGGTTTTGATGCCCATTGTGCCGATGTTTTTTCAAGAATGAAAGGGCGTGGTTTGCTGAACTACGTAAAAGCCGGTTTTCAGGAGTTCTGGGCTTATCAACCCTTGCCATGCAATTTCGGAGGAATTGATTATAAAGTATTCAGTATTACTTTTGGTAATGCCCGGCAATTCGGTAATAATGCTTACATTACACCGATAGCAAAAATAGATGATGGCTTTATTGATTGTACCTTGCTGAATCCTTTGCCTGTGTGGGTGATTCCGGGCATTGTTACTAAATTATTCAATAAAACCATTCATGAGTCATCTTACGCGGAAGCATATCGTGGAGCAAAATTTAAGATAAAAGGTCAGGAAAATCTGTTGATTCATTATGATGGAGAACCATTAAGATTAGATACTGATGAATTGACCATAAGTATTAAAGAAAAAAGCTTGCATATAATAATATGAAAAATAAGAAACACCGGGAGGGAGTGGTATATTCGACCAACCCAGATTTTGAATTTAACTTTGGCGAAGAAGAAGAGATTGAAACGCTGACGCCACAGCAGCAAAGCCTGAAAATATGGCTCGATAGAAAAGGGGGCAATAAAGTTGTGAGTAGGATAGATGGCATGATTGCAAAAGATGAGGATTTACAGAATCTAAGAAAAAAACTTCAGAACCTTTGTGGAAGTGGCGGCACAGCCAAAGACGGCGAAATACTGATACAGGGAGATCATCGCGATAAAATACTGGTCTTTTTATTGAAAGAAGGTTATAAAACTAAGAAAGCCGGAGGATAAACCTTTAAACTGAAGATACTTCATCGCCAATTCTTATTTTACCACCTTTCATTACCATGCACGTGATACCTCCGTGTCCGCGCATGGCATTGTATCCGCCAGAACCTAAGTTTTCTTCCATACGGCTACACGGGTGGCAATAGCCGGTTCCTTTCAATACTACTTCACCAATCTGAAAAATAGTATCATGAAAAGCCAATAAATTGATGCCGGAAACTACAATATTGCGCCGCAACAAAGCAGGGTCAATACTTTCTTGATGAAGCATTTTAGCCATAGCTTCAATATGCTCGGCCTGAATAAGGGTTACTTGTCTGTTGCGTGCAGTACCTCTGTAACGATCCCCAACTATACCTTTTTGCTCGGTCACGTCAATAATATCCACAATCTTTATTGACCCTCTTGAAGTAGGGCCTGGTCTATAGCTCAACCACTCTACCTTACCATTAAAGGCAAAGTTTTTCATTAATTGTTTAATCTCCATTAATTCAACTTTTTCATTAATAACTATTTCAGAGGGAAGGTGTTTTAAAATCTTTGGTTTCGTAGGCAAGGCAGAAACTTTTTAGTTCACACTCAGGGCATTTGGGCGTACGGGCGGTGCAAATATATCTGCCGTGCAGAATGAGCCAATGGTGTGCCACTGAAATTTTATCTTTAGGCAGATACTTTATTAATTCTTTTTCTACCAGAAATGGATTTTTAGCTGTTTTAGGAACTAAGCCTAAACGATGCGAAACACGGAACACGTGCGTATCAACAGCCATTGCAGGTTGGTTATAAATAACTGATACAATCACATTGGCGGTTTTTCGACCCACACCAGGCATTTTTTGCAGTTCTTCTATAGTGTTTGGTACTTCTGATTGAAAATCACTCACTAAAATACGAGCCATGCCCACCAGATGTTTGCTTTTGTTGTTAGGGTAACTTACACTCCTTATATATTCAAATACTTCATCGGCTGTCGAGTCGGCCAGACTTTCAGCAGTGGGATAACGCTCAAATAATTTAGGTGTTATAAGATTTACCCGTTTATCTGTGCATTGGGCTGAAAGTATCACAGCCACTAATAATTCATAGGGATTAGTATAATGAAGTTCGGTTTCGGCTTGAGGATAATGTTCGGTAAAATAAGTAACTAAAGCTTTATAGCGATCTTTTTTATTCATTGTCTGTGGTAAATTTTAAAGCATCTCCCAAATTAGCAAAAACTAATGGTTGAAAGCAAAACTGTACTTCAGGAGTCACCTACTTGATATTCTTACGTCTGTTACGTTGGAAATCTTCCAGCACAAATCCCCCTAAACCATTAAGATTACTATAATAAGCACGCCCATTATTTACCTGCGTAAACTGCTGCACAAATTGTTTCAGATAAGGGTCTGAGGCAATCATGAAGGTTGTAATCGGAATCTCTAAGCGGCGCGCCTGTGCAGCAATCGTCAGGGTTTTATTTACAATTTTGCGGTCGAGACCAAAGCTGTTTTTATAATATTTGATACCCTCTTTCAAACAGGTTGGCTTACCATCAGTAATCATAAACACTTGCTTGTTTTTAGTTTTCCTACGGCGCAATAAGTCCATTGCCAGTTCTAATCCGGCCACCGTATTGGTATGGTAAGGCCCAACTTCCAGATAAGGTATATCTTTGAGTTGAATTTGCCAGGCATCGTTACCAAAAACCAGAATATCAAGCGTATCTTTCGGATATTTGGTACGTATTAATTCTGCCAGAGCTAAAGCCACTTTTTTGGCAGGAGTAATACGGTCTTCACCATATAGAATCATGGAGTGAGAAATATCAATCATCAATACGGTTGAAGTCTGTATTTTTGATTCACGATCAACTACCTCCAAATCACTTTCTAATAGCATAAAATCATCAATCCCACTATTAATCTGAGCATTTTTCAATGATTCTGTCATAGAAATCTGTTCTAAAGAATCACCAAACTGAAAGGCACGTACATCACTGCTTAATTCATCACCAACCCCGGTATAAGGTGTATGATGGCTACCGCTCGACTTTGTACGTTTCAGTTTACCAAAGATTTCCTCTAAAGATTGTTTTCTGATGCTCTGCTCACTTTTAGCCGTGATGCGATATTGCTGCCCTTCCTGATTTTCTTCGGTTATATAACCCTTTCTTTTCAAATCTTCTATAAAGTCAGCCATACCATAATTATCGTCAGTGAGCTGATACTGGCGATCAAGGTCGCTCATATAGCTTAGTGCCTGACCTACGTCTCCGGCTGTAATCAACAATAATTGCTGAAAAATATTGAGCAATTGCTCAAATCGGGTGTTGCCCTTCATTTCGGGCTTAAATTCTGAAAAACGAAAACCAAACATGACAATCAGTGATTTAGCATTTATTATCTCTCTGTTAATATTAACGCTTTTTGTTCGCTTAAAGTTTGGTCTTATAAACAATACATACTTTTTAAGAACTATTAAGAGCTGGCTTGTCTAAAATCCGAAGATTTGCCGTAAATTGCAACGTTTTTATAGTAATTGGCGGATCATGAGCATAAAAAAAATATTTTTCACTCTTTTATTGTCTTTTCTTTTCGGTTTATGCCACGCTCAAATTCTTGATGATTCTACCAAACAAGTTTACGGACTCAAAACTACCCGTTATATTCTTGAAGACGACATTCTGAATAACCGCAAAACTTACTATAACCCTGATTCTACCTTAGATGGGTTTCACCTGTTCGACAGAAATCTTAAAAGTGGCTGGTTGTATCAGGACTTAGGTTTGATAGGCACCGCTGTAAAACCCCTGTTTTTTCAGCCAAACGAAGAAGTAAGTAAGCAATTAGGTTTCACAACTTATGGGTTTTATGCTTTTGATGCCAGAAAATCCAAATATTATAATACTAAATCGCCTTATACCAATATGTACTATGTGCAGTCTGGTGGAGGAATGTTATACCTTGATTTTACCCATTCGCAGAATATTAAACCCCGCTGGAATATCACTTTTGACGTAAGAAGATTAACCTCGGCTAAACAATATGGTGCTCCGCAAACCAGAGAAGAAAGATTGGTGGATAGCTGGGCATTAATAACATCCTCTAATTATGAATCCAAAGATGGGAAGTACACTATTTTAGGTACTTACAATCACTTCAACCATGCACCTGTTGAGCAGGGGGGGATAAAACCTTTAGATGATGGGGCTAAGTTTGTAGAAACAACTGATCTTGGTAATTATAAGAATTTCCTGTCAAGATTAAGTAATGCTTCTTCGCGGGACTGGCGCAACGAATTTCATATTTACCAGCAGTATCAGTTATCGAATGGCTTTCAGGTCTATCATATTCTTGATTATCAAAGACGTATTGACTACTACCATGACAATCGTTTTAAGGCTGATACTACCGCAGAAGGTATAAATTATTATGGCATACAAACACCAAAAGATACCGCTCTCCTGAATCTCATTCCCGACTCACTTTCTTTAGCTCTAAGGTATCGGTTGATTGAAAATAAATTCGGTATAAAAGGTATTTACAGAGGTTTTGCCTACAGGCTTCATCTGCGTCATCGCTTTTATAATCTGACATCTGATTTCGGTGACGATTTCAGACTAAGATTTCAGAATGAAGTTCTGGCCGGGGCATGGGCTAATTATTATTTTCCCGATAGCCTCAAAAGGGCCTATGCAGAGTTTGAAATAGGTACTAATCTGAATTATAAACTTAAGGCAGAGTATATAAGTCCTTGGCTAAACGCAGGTTTTACCCAACTTTCTACACCAGCATATATATTAGATGAACATTTTATGAGTGATGCTTATAACTGGAATAGCAGCCTTAAAAATCAGTTTTCCAATAATATATATGCCTCTACCACCATTCAGTCAGGCAGGTTCAGGTTTTTACCGGAAGCACATTATTCGCTCATTGATAATTATATTTATTACGACACAAAGGCACAGGTACAGCAATCGTCTGTTCCGATAAGTATTTTCCGGGCTGGTTTAGGGATTGAGTACCGCTGGAAAAAATTTCTTTTAGCCAATCAGGTGTATATTGCCGGAAATTCCGAGAAAGATATTATCAGAATGCCAGCTATTACAAACAACACTACAATTGCTTACGAATTTACCTATGCTAAGAGATTGCACATTAATGCAGGAGCCGAAATCTACTATCGTTCTGCCTATTATGCAGATAATTATATGCCGCTTACCAGACAATTTTATTTGCAGAACGATAAAAAGGCCTGGGGGTACCCCGTAGTAGATGTATTTACTAATATGAAAATCAGTAAAGTGAGGTTTTTTCTGAAATTTGCCCATATTAATCAGGGCTTTCCAGCCAGTGGATATTTTGTGAGTTCGGTATATCCTGGTTTGCGTCGTACATTCTTCCTGGGAGCCAACTGGCCATTGTTTGATTAAAAAATAATAAAATTTTCATTAAAATAATGGCAAAATATCTCCTAACGTAATTTTATCAATTTAATTATTTAGGTTTGTAGAAATTGTTCAAATAAAGAATTTGTATCTTTGCACACTTTTAAACCTAAACTCTTGATACATGGTGTTTTGGCACTATTTACTACCGATTCTTTTTTTTACTGCTGTCTTTGTTCAACTCATTTTCATTTTGGGTATTTTTCCAGGGTTATTATCGCATCAGGATGCCGAACGTGATACCATTTCGAGTCAGAAGCCCGGAGTTTCGGTTGTTATTGCAGCCTGGAACGAACTTGAAAATCTGAAAGAATTGTTGCCTGTTTTAGAGGCACAACAATATCCTGACTTTGAGATAGTTGTCGCAGACGATCGCTCACATGATGGTACTTACGATTATCTCTTATTTAATGAGGGAGGTTATTCAAAAGTTAATTTTGTCAGAATTGAGTCATTACCCGCCCACTTTACAGCCAAGAAATTTGCTGTAACGATGGGTATCAAAAAAGCTACTAAAGACATTATTTTGTTGACCGATGCCGATTGTCGCCCAACCAGCGAATACTGGATTGATACGATGGTGGCTCAGCTTGATAAAGATAAAGACATTGTTCTGGGTTTTTCGCCTTATAGTTTTGAGGATTCACGTCTTAATTCCCTGATTCGTTACGAAACTTTTCAGACCGCATTACAATATATGTCTTTTGCAAAAGCCAATATTCCATACATGGGTGTTGGCCGCAATCTGATGTATCGCCGGGATTTATTCTGGGTAAGCAATGGTTTTTCGAGCCATCATGGATTATTAGGAGGTGACGACGATTTATTTGTGAATGAAGTCTCCAACAAAAGCAATGTGGCCATTTGTATCGGTGAAGAAGCACATATGGTATCCGAGCCTAAGAAAACCTGGGGTGAATGGATTACCCAGAAGCGTCGCCACCTTTCAGTGGGCAAGCGGTATAAGTTCCGAGATAAGTTTTTGTTAGGTAGTCTTGCAACAAGCCAGCTATTATGCTGGTTTATATTATTACCAACGTTCTTTATTAAACCTGATTGGTTTGAAGCTCCTGAATGGTCAAGAATTCCGACAGAATGGCTTGACGATAATAATTTACAGGATTTTTATCCTTATAATGACTGGATGCGGTTAGTTACAGGTGTATTTCTTGGTTGGTTGTTTATCAGATGGATAATACTGGCAAATGCCAATAAGAAATTAAATTATACCATACGCTCATTCAGAATCCCTTATTACGATTTTCTGTATGCTTGCTATTATTTAATTTTTGGTTTGATTACCATTTTCTCAAACCCTAAAAAAATTAAGTGGAGATAAGATAAATTTTACTCTTTTGTGTGCTGATTATGTCCGCTAATATAGATATACTGACAAAATATTTTCCGAAACTCACCGATAAGCAACGTGAGCAATTTGAACAATTGCAGGAACTTTACAGTTTCTGGAATAACCAGATTAATGTCATTTCAAGGCAGGATATTGAGAATCTCTACGAAAAACACGTGCTGCACTCTTTAGGTATAGCTAAAGTGCTTAACTTTAAACATGGTACAGAGATTTTAGATGTGGGTACTGGTGGAGGTTTTCCGGGTATTCCATTAGCAGTCATGTTTCCTGAGTGTCATTTTCATCTGGTAGATTCAATTGGCAAGAAAATTAAAGTAGTAACAGAAGTAGCTCAGGCAATAGGTTTAAAAAACCTGACGGCTCAGCATGAAAGAGCAGAAAATGTAGCAAGCGATTTTGATTTTATAGTGAGTAGAGCCGTAACCAGACTTAAACCGTTTTATGGTTGGGTGCAACATAAAGTTACACGAAATCAGTTTAATGAGCTGAGAAATGGAATCCTGTATCTGAAAGGTGGAGATCTGGATGAAGAATTGCAGGAGTTTGGCAAAAAGTATAAGCTCTACAATCTTTCAGGTTACTTTGAAGAGGAGTTTTTTGAAACTAAAAAGGTAGTGTATGTGCCGTTCTGATGCACATAGATGTTTGACTAACCCATAAATAACCAATACAATGAACGAACGATTTTCAGCAAGTACACTTAAAAATCCTGTTATGCCGGATGAAGTCATTTTCAGCGAAAAAGGCGTTACCTTCAGGGCAAGAAAAATTTTTAGTAGCTCTGAAAACTTTGTTTTTTATAACGACATTGCGGGTGTAGAAATTGATTCAGGTATATTTTTCTCAACCATACGCATCAAAGCCAGGGCAAGAGAGCATGAAATTGTGATTAAGAATTTTACAAAAGGAGATGCCCGGAAAGTAAAAGAACTGATACTTGAGCGCGCTTTTCATTAAGATATGTCTGCTGTAGCCTTCATCAGATCCGACCTTAATGAGGTGGTTGTTTCAGCAAAACTCTGGTTTTATGGAAGTTTTGCAACACCAGATCTGGCAGGTAAAATTGTGGATGAAATCAATAACCAGTACAATGAAGCACAAGGCAGAATCCTGATAAGGGAAGCTAATGGTAATCAATCTCCCTATTCTGTCAGATTTGACATAGAGTCTGCTACAGTATCGGTAGATGAAGTATTTAATCTGGTACAGAGCAATACCGATTACCGGAATAATTATATCAGAATCGAGCAGGATAATTTCCTGAAACGCTCATTTATGGGTAATACATTGGGCGGTAATGTAGGCCACTGGCTTATTAGTGATAATTTAGGTGAATCCACCACTGCTGCACACGAATTTGGTCATTCATTAGGGCTTGACCACCCCGCTGATGTTGATTTAAGAGACAGAGAATTGCCGCCACCTATAATGGCTCCCAGAGGAACATTGGTCAGATCCAGATTCCAATGGAACCCTGCAGTAATTGCGGGAGAATTTGGTGGAACAATGAAACCGATTTACAGAAAAGTATGCGCTGAAGAGATAGAGATGATATTTGCCGGCCAGGTTTTTTCTGAAGAGGGGACACTCAATTTGGGCATACTCAGCAATCTGGTATATGATGAAGTCGGAAATCCGTACTACTTCATTGTGTAATATAGTCCTGAACTTCTATTTGCCTGATTTGGGTGATAATACTGATTCTATATGACTGAAAGACAAAACCCTATTAAGGTAGCTTATTTATATGGGTAGTTTCTTTAAAAAATTATTAACTCATCAGCGAAATCAATAATTACATTCCAGGATAATCAAAAAAACTAATGGATTTAGGTGTTAAAAATATTTTAAGGGTACTTCGTGGAACAAGCGTAGGAATGTACTTAGGCGATAAGGAAGGTAATGATGTTTTGCTCCCTAAGAAGTACATCCCCGATGATTTAATAGTTGGCAATGATATTGAAGTGTTTATTTACAGAGATTCAGAAGATCGTATTATTGCTACAACTCTTGAGCCTAAAGTTGAACTCAATCAGTTTGCCTACTTACAGGTAATGGCCGTTACGGGCGTTGGGGCTTTTTTGGATTGGGGGCTGGAAAAAGACCTGTTTGTGCCATTTAAAGAACAGAATAAAAAATTGGCAACTGGCGATTGGTGTGCGGTATATGTGTATCTTGATGAAGAAACTGACCGGCTTGTGGGCTCATGCAAAGTGAACAGGTTTTTTGAAAAAGAAAATATTGATCTCAAAGAGGGCGATGAGGTAGATCTGTTGATTTTCGAAGAAACAAATTTAGGACTCAATGTAGTTATTAATAATAAGTTTAAGGGCTTGATTTATGAAAACGAGATTTTTCAACGCATAAAGTTAGGTAGCCGGACAAAGGGGTATATTAAGCTTATCAGAGAAGATAACCGGATTGATGTGAGCCTGCAAAAGCAGGGGTATGCCAATATTGAGCCCAATGCACATAAAATATTAGAGAAGCTTAAAGCTAACGAGGGCTTTCTGGATATTACAGATAAAAGTGATGCCAATTATGTGATGTACCAGTTAGAAATGAGTAAAAAAACCTTTAAAAAGGCCATCGGAGGCTTATATAAACAGCGTTTGATTCGAATTGAAGATGACGGTATTTATTTAATCTGACAACAAAAAAAGCAAATATGAAACAAATTATCTTTACAGAAAAAGCACCTGCTGCCATAGGTCCATATAGCCAGGCAGTGCTGGCAGGAAACACACTCTATGTATCGGGGCAGATAGCCTTGGAACTGGCTGCTTCTGGTGATATAAAGGCTGAGGCAAAGAAAATTATGGAGAACATCGGGCATATATTAGCAGAGGCTGGAATGGATTATCCAAACATTGTGAAATCAAGTATTTTTCTAAAAAATATGGATGATTTTGCCCTTATAAACGAAGTGTACGGGAGCTATTTTCCCTCAGACCCCCCGGCAAGAGAAACAGTTCAGGTAGCGCGGCTACCTAAAGATGTAAACGTTGAAATTTCAGTAATTGCCGTTAACTAAATTTTAATCTCATACCAGAAAATTTAATATGAAAGTCTTGAACTTGATTATCAGGTGTTTGCAAAAAGGATTATTCTTCCAAATAAAATAAATCCTTACCGTAAAATAATTTTCATTGTTAAGAATGTATCTTTAATAAAGAAAATCTTATATATTTACAAAAAAAGAAATTCCTCCCATTTGTAACTAAAACTAAATAGTTTAGCTATGAGAAAAAATTATTTTCTATCTCTATTATTGTTGATGAGTGCTTTTTGGAATGTTGAGGCTAAAGAGAGAGAAATCTCAAAAGAAACCGCGCCTACTTCCACCGCAATGGTTGCACCATTACCAAAACCAACGGGTCTTGACGGACAATCTATAGGCGGAGTTGGAACCCAGATCAATTTGTTTTGGAATGATAATTCTTCTGGTGTTTCTCAGGAAACAGGATTCCAGATTGCCGTTTCAAGTGATGGCGGTGCAACTTATAGTGTTAATAACGCAGGGCCTAATTTAAGTGCAATTGCAAGTGGAACACTTCCAGGTTTAACACCAGGTACAACCTATAAGATTGCGGTTAGAGCCGTAAAAACCAGTGCAGGGCCAACAACATTTTCTGGCTGTACTGTTAGTATTACAGGCCCGACTGATAACATTGCTGACCTGTATTCATGCTGGAGCGATATCGTCACTATATCAACTAATCCAACTGTTCCTACTGCCCCTTCAAATGTTGTTATTCTTGACAACGAAACAACACAGACAACAGCAAAATTGTATTTTAATGACAATTCAACCAACGAGCAAGGGTTCTATATTTCACGTTCTACCAACGGAGGCCCCTGGGTGCCTGTTGTAACTTTGCCGGCGATGCCTGGTACTGGTCAGCGTACCTATATTGATAATACTTTACCTGACGCTTCCTATCATGTATATCAAATAGCTGCATATAATGTGAGCGGTCTTTCAACTGTGGTTGCATCAAGACAGTTTGAAACATTGCCTTATCGCCCACAGGCACCTTCAGAATTGATATCTCCCTGGACTACCCTGAATAAAATTCGTCTTGAATGGACAATCAATTCAACCAATCAGACTGCTTTTGTTATTCAACGCTCATCTGACGGTAATGGTTGGTATGACCTGACAGATAGCTGGTTTCCGTATATCAATTTCTTTGAAGATGAAAACGTGAGTGAAGGACAGACATTTTATTACAGAGTTCTTGCAGTAAATAAAGGAGGCCGTAGCGAACCTTCAAATGTGCTTAAGGCTTCTACAAAGAAAAGAGTACCACCGCCTGCACCTTATGATTTAGCAGCCAAAACCATTTCACCTTATAGAATTGACCTGAACTGGTCGAATCAGATTTTTGGTGAATACGATGTGCCATTGTCTACAGAAATCTATCGTTCATCAGTAAGTGCAACCGACGGTTTTGTGCAGATAGCTATTCTTTCTCCTGAACAATATACTTACAGTGATACCACTGGTAAACCTAAAACAAAATACTGGTACAAATTATTGTCGGCTAATACTTTCGGGCAATCAGCCTATTCAAATATAGCATCGGCTACTACTTTAGGTCCACCAAGCACACCAACTGATTTGCAGGTTGTATCAACAAAAGACAGCTTGGGTAATGATATTTTAGTAGTACACTGGACAGATGCATCTGATGATGAAGATTACTTTGTATTAGACCGTGCAACAGACGTAAACTTCACTCAGAATCTGCTTACGGCTAACTTATTAAAAAATTATACATCGGCTACCAGCATTCCGTTTGATGAAGGTGTTACTTACTTCTTCCGTATCAGAGCCGTCAACGTACACGGGTCTTCTCCTTACACAGACTGGACAAGTGTTACTTCATTCTATACTGCTGTTCCGAACAAACCTTATGCTTTAAAAGCTACTGCCACCACAAGTGCTGTAACTTTGACATGGGGTGATGATTCAAACAAAGAAGCAGGATTTGAAATTGAACGCTCTACTGATGGTACAAACTGGGGTAAAGTAACAACTACTGCTATGAATGTTATCTCTTATGTTGATAATACGGTAGCTGCCAATACTAAATACTGGTATCGTGTAAGAGCTGTCAATCCAAAAGGTAGTTCAGACTATTCTAATGTAGTAGTAGTATCTACACCTGCTGCTGCAAATGGTCTTGTAGGCGGCGCTGACCATATTACAAATGATGCCTGGGTGGTTTATCCAAACCCTACTGCTGATGCAGTACGCGTTACACTACCTGAAAGCATGCAGAATCAGGCAGGTGTTGTAACAATTATTGATAGAATGAACAGAGAAGTTATCAAATCCAAATTGAACTCAAATCAGACAGAATACCGCTTTGATCTGAGCAACTTCTCAGAAGGAACTTATACCATCAGCATCCGTACAGGTTCTCAGCAAATCTCGAAGAGAGTATATAAGTATTAATTGAAACAATGAATACATAAATAATAAAGAAGCGTCTCAAAGAGACGCTTCTTTTATTTTCACAACTTTTGCTAAATTAAAATACTTATCAAATAGCCTTTGAAAAAGTATTTTGTATCACACTGCCTGTCTGGCGAATGTACTTGTCGAAAACAATACATACGTTTCTGATAAATGCACGTCCATCTGCTGTAACCTTTACCATATTATCTTTGAACTGAATAATGCCATCTTCCTGTAGGGCCAGCAATTGCTTTATTTGTTGCTGACTGAGGTCATTCAACGAGAAATCAGTCTCAAATCGGCACATCAGATTCTGTATATAGTTTCTCCATATCATATCTTCTTCTGATTGTATATGCCCTCGCAGAATAGGGAAGATATGATTTTTGGTAAGGTCTATGTATTCATCTAAACTCTTTGTATTCTGAGATAAAGCCGTCCAGGAATCACTAATAGCCGATACCCCTAACCCAAGCATACACTTAGACTGCGAGTTGGTATAGCCCATAAAATTTCGGTTGAGTGTACCATTCTGGCTTGCTTTGAAGAGTGTATCCGAAGGAATGGCAAAGTGATCCATACCTATTTCTGTATAGCCGTTTTCCTCGAATATCGTTCTGCCTAACTCATATAATTGTCTTTTGGCTTCAGCACTGGGTAAGTTATTCTCATCAAAGCCGCGCTGTCCGTTTCCTTTTAGCCAGGGTACATGCGCATAAGAATAAAGAGAAAGCCTGTCAGGAGACAATTCTATAGTCTTTCTGATGGTTTTTTCAAATTGTTCTGTATTCTGAAATGGCAATCCGAAAACTAAATCATGGCTGATAGAAGTATAGCCAATCTCACGTGCCAGTTCAGTTACTTTTTTTACGTTTTCAAAGGGCTGAAGCCTGTTGATAGCTACCTGTACTGTGTGGTCATAGTCCTGAACACCGAAACTTACCCTGCGAAATCCTAAATTGTAGAGTGTCCTTAAATGCGCCTCTGTGGTGTTATTAGGATGACCTTCAAAACTAAACTCATGAGTTGCGCTTACCTTTGAGCCAGACAAAATGCCCTCTATTAATTCTTTGAGGTTTTCGGGCGAGAAGAAACTGGGTGTACCACCTCCTAAATGTATTTCTTCAATCACAGGGGCTTCTCTTAATAAATTTCTGTACATCTGCCATTCTCTGAGTACGGCTTCTATATAAGGTACTTCAAATTGATGGTTAACTGTGATACGTTTATGGCAGGCGCAGAATGTGCAAAGACTCTCGCAAAAGGGGAGATGAATATAAAGACTTAGTTTCTTTTGGTTTTTATAGGTCTTAATGAAACTTTCTTTCCATTGAGCTTCTGTAAAGTTATCATTATCCCAATACGGTACTGTTGGATAACTGGTATATCTTGGTGCAGAAGTATTATACTTCTCAATAAGTGCTGATTGTGTCATCTCCTCTTTTTTTATTCAAAAGTAGTATTGAGATAAAAAAAGAAATATGATGAAAATCATATTTGCTAATTTCTTAGCCTTTTTAGTTTTTCAATATTTAAAATAGTAATTCTTCCCGACTCTACTTCTATTAATTTTTCATCTCTGAAATCTGATAATGTACGGATTGCTGTTTCGAGAGAAGTACCTGCGGCACTTGCTAAGTCTTCTCTGCTTATTTTCATGGAAGATAGATTGTCCTGATAGAAACGAAGTAATGCTTCAGATACCCTTTTTCTTACAGAGTTATAGGCCAATTTCAGCAGGTTCTCTTCATTGGCTTTGATATTTTTGGAAAGTAGCTGAATGAATTTCTGAGCCACCTGTGGATTCTGATGCAGAAGTACGTAAAAATCTTTTTTAGGAATCAGACAGATTTCTGTTTCTTCTAATGTTTCGGTAGTGTCTGTAAAGTTAGTTTCCTGAATCAGGTCTACATACCCTACAAAATCTCCGGCGTTATAGAGATTAACTATAAATTCCTTCCCGTCATCATTAGTTTTAAATGCTTTTATTTTCCCTTTTTGTATATAATACAGATATAACGGAAAATCCCCCTCTCTATAAATCTCAGTTTTTTTCTTAAAATATCTGACCTCCCTGTTTTCTGTCAGTTTTTTTAGTTCCTGTTCACCATTGGCATCTGCAATTAACTGGTCAAGCCCGGCAATATCCTGCGAGTAGTGCTTTTTTGATACTTCTTTTTTGCGGAGGCGGCTTTCAATAGCACTTAATAATTCAACATCATCAAAGGGTTTTGTAATATAATCATCAGCTCCCATATCCATTCCTTTTCTGAGATCAGTACGTTCTGCTTTAGCAGATAAAAAAATAAATGGAATAGTCGCTGTTTTTTCCTGTTTTGAAAGAAGGTGCAAAACACCGTATCCATCTAATACTGGCATCATTATATCACAGATAATCAGGTCAGGTATTTCTTTTAAAGCTAAATCTACGCCTACTTTTCCGTTTTCAGCTAACAGAACTTCATAACCGTCTAATTCTAAAATTTCAGAGGTATTTTCTCTGATTTCTGCATTATCTTCAATCAAGAGGATTTTTTTCATAATATGGTGCGCTACTTATAAGTATCGTGGTAGTGTAATAATAAATTCTGTGCCTTTGTTTACCTCACTTGTAAAATCGATTTTACCTTTCAGAAGTAATACGTATTGATTCACAATACTTAGCCCTAAGCCTGTTCCCTGAATGGCCTCAGCATTACTCATACGGTAAAATCTTTCGAAAACGTGTTTTTTTTCAGCCTCAGGTATGCCAATGCCTTCATCTTTTATACTGATAATTACTTGGCTGTCTGTCAATAGCCCTTTTATCTGAATAGAGGAATTTTCCGGCGAAAACTTGATTGCATTAGAAATAAGATTAATGACAATGTTTTTAATAAGCTTGGCATCAAGTCTTACTTCATATGAGTCGTTCAGGGCTTCACAAATACAATCAATTCTTTGCCCTTTTTTAGCAATCCCCTGCATCTGCTGACCTATTTCGTCTACCAGTTCATTAATGGCAAAAGACTCGGGAGTTACCACAACCTTCCCTTCTTCAAGTTTATTGAGCGATAAAAAATCGTTAAGTATTTCTGTCAGATTTCTTACTGATGATTTGATCCGGTGAATATGCTTGTCCCGCTTTTCGTTTTCATCTAAATCTCCATATTTTTCAACCAGCGACAGGGAAGAAAGAACTGTTGCCAGAGGTGTACGAAACTCATGTGAAGCAATGGTAATAAACCTTGATTTCATCAGATTTACTTCTTGTTCACGTTTCAAGGCTCTGTCTAATTCATCTTTGGTTTTCTCTAATTTCTGAATTGCCTCTTTCAGTACCAATGTGCGCTCTTCTACTTCAACTTCCAGTTCATTTTTATAACTTACCAGCTTGTTTTCAGCAATCTTCCTGATCGAAATGTCAATCACAAAGGCAATTACATAGGCTCCTTTGCTGTTTTGATAAGGACTCAGGCTGATTTCTACCGGAAACTCAGAGCCATCTTTACGCTTGGCATATAAATCCATACCACTCCCCATAGACCTTGCATGCGGATGCTCATTGAAATTCATTCTGTGGGCAGTATGCATCTGACGAAAGCGATTCGGAATTAAATCTTCTATCATCAGATCAGCCAGTTCTTCAGGCTCATACCCAAACATCTCAGCACCGCTGGGGTTTACACGTACAATTTTGCCTTGTTTGTCTGCTATCAAAATCCCTTCAGTAGCAAAGAGAAAAATCGCCTCTGATTGGTGTAATATATCCATTTCCTCTATTGTTGGCGGGCTGCCAGTTTTCTTTTTCATCAGCAAAGGAGAGAAGTTTTAGCACCTAAAAATATGACAAAAATCAGGTTTCTGAAATAGTATTGACAAAATTAATTGAATTATCATATTCTAATATGATAATGCTCATATTCATTAGGAGATGAAATTCTGAATTTTGTTGTATTGAAAAACTATATATATGAAAACCATTTTATTAGCCACCGATTTTTCAAAAGCTGCCAACAAGGCAATATATATCGCTACTCAAATCGCTATTAAACAACAAGCCCGTCTGATACTATTTCATTCGTATCGGTTTTTAAATACTTACGATGATAACTATGGGTATCCGATTGATGAAGTAAAAAAGATTAGTACAAAGAAATTAAACTATCTGAAAAGACGGATTCTTGAAAAAAGTGAACAGCCTCTTGAAATTATCTTGTGTAATAGACATGGCTTTGTGATGGATACTATAAAGGAAGCAATAGCTGAATATAATGTGGATTTGATAATAATGAGTAGTGTAGGGGATGCTCCTTTGGGGGCAGGATATTTTGGAAGTATTGCTACTGAAATGTTAGGTAAACTGAAAGTTCCTATGCTAATACTACCACCCGGATATAAACTCACTTATATTGAAAACGCCGTAATGGCTATTGACCTGAAGAAGCCCATTGATGCGATCGTTTTTGAGAAAAGCATTTATTTCCTCAGGGATTTAGGTGCGATCGTAGATGTGCTATATGTAGCTAAAAACGAAGCAGAAGCTAATAGTGAAGAGACAAAAGATGCGGTTTTAGGGCTTAGAGAATTATTGAAAAATGTGCCTCATACTTTTCAGACAATAATTGGCACCAGGCAAGTGGATGAAATGAATGCTTTTGTGAAAAAAAGAAAAGCACAATTGCTGATCACATTTCCGCAGCATCATACTTTTTTTGAGAGAGTTTTCTTACAGGGTAACACCCGTCGCTTGGTGTTTGATGCAGAAGTACCTGTATTGGCTATTCATTAAATTAAAAAACTATTATTTATGAAAATTGTCGTTGATAAAGAAATGACCGTTAGTCAATTAGGAAGAGCGTTCAACGAAGTTTATCCTTTCCTTAAAATTGAGCTGTATTGTAAAGGCAATGAAGTAAGTAATGATAGTTTTAATACATTAGGGGAGATTGCAAATGTGAAAAAACCATCAATATTTATCATTTCACCTACGATGACTATTCATGAAATCGAAACTTATTTCTGGGAAGAATTGGGTCTGCAGGTAGCAGTTTTCAGAAAAGTTGGTAATTCTTGGATACATACCTCTTTCACCAACGACTGGACGCTTGAGAGACAGAACCGAACGGGGATGAATATCTTCGGGGCAATTGCATGAGTATTCTATTAAATAAATACTCATGCAACGCTTTTAATTGATTAGCACGCCTCTAAGTTACTCTAAAGAACTTTTGTTGTGATAATTTTACCTTAAGCATCTACAGCTATAATTCAGGGTACAGCATATAAAACATAGTTTTTTTAATAATCCGGTCTGGTTGGTTAGAATAAAATTGATCTCGTTTTATTCAGGGTAGTCATAGTCGGTCTTTTTTTTGATTAATGCAAGTTTTAAGATTCATTTTTATGGGTTTCAGTGATTGGCTTTCCTGGTATTCAGAATCTTATACTATCCAGCGTGGATATATCTTAAAATAAGCCCGGATAGCCAGAGCTCTTAGGAATGAACTTGTTAGAATAACCGCAAGTGATTACTCCTTATAACCGTATCATTTAC
Source organism: Emticicia sp. BO119 (assembly GCF_013912375.1). Lineage (GTDB taxonomy): Bacteria > Bacteroidota > Bacteroidia > Cytophagales > Spirosomataceae > Emticicia. Next base: position 161,642 of record NZ_JACETV010000001.1, read on the forward strand.
CAGTAATTCCTGAAATATGATAAATATCAGTTTTTCAGTTGGAGTTTAATCATAATTGAGCCTTTAGTTAAACCCTAATTTTGGGTTTTCAATTAACACACGTTCTTAATGGCAATTTTAATCTTTTTTCTGGCTCACTGGTACTTATCCTTATTTTCACAGACTTTCTTCCTGCACCGCTATGCGGCTCACCAGATGTTCACAATGTCGAAAGGATGGGAGAAATTTTTTTATGTTTTCACTTTCATCACACAAGGCTCATCATTTTTAAGCCCTAAAGCCTACGGTATCATGCACCGGTTACACCATGCGTATGCTGATACTGAAAAAGACCCACACTCACCGAGTTATTCTGATAACCTCTTTCATATGATGTGGAAAACGAAGAATTATTATAATGATATACTGAACGATAAGGCCAATATAGAGCCGAAGTTTAAAAAGGGCGTACCCAACTGGATGTTTATGGAACGCCTGGGTGATAAGTGGACAGTAAGGGTAGCATGGGGTGTGCTTTATACTTTGTTTTATATCTATTTTGCTACTAATGCGTGGGAATATCTCCTATTGCCGATTCATTACCTGATGGGACCAGTACATGGGGTGATCATCAACTGGTTTGCACATAAATATGGTTATACCAACTTTAAAGTAAACGATACAGCAAAAAACCTGCTCCCGTTCGATTTCCTGATGATGGGAGAATCTTATCACAACAACCATCATAAATTGGGGGGTAGGGCAAATTTCGGCATTAAATGGCATGAGTTTGACCCTACGTACCCAATCATTTTATTGCTCAATAAACTACACATTATAAAGCTCAAACTAAATAACGATTTGAACTATATGTAACCTCCTGAATACTACAGCTATGACACTCAATGATACCAGAATAGCATGCTACCACTGCGGAGACGATTGTGCCGACAGCCCGATTGTGCTGGATGATAAACACTTTTGTTGTCATGGCTGTAAGACTGTTTATGAGATTCTGCAAGACAATAACCTCTGTTCATACTACGACCTGAACCAGAATGCAGGTATTAGCCTGAAAGCCGCCAGTTTTAATGGCAGGTTTGATTATCTGGCTGATGAAAAAATACAAACCCAGTTGCTCGACTTTCAGAGTGTAGGCATTAATAAAGTGACCTTGTTTATTCCCGCAATTCACTGTAGTTCATGCGTGTGGTTGCTCGAAAACTTCAATAAGATTCAGACAGGCATCTTTACGGCAAGGCTTAATTTCCTCAGAAAAGAATTATCACTAAGTTATGACCCAAGCAAAGTAAATTTACAGATTATTGTAGAACTCTTGGCTACTTTAGGGTATGAACCGCTCATTAACCTGCAAAGTGTTGAGCATCAGCCTAAACAAAACAAAGTTCAAAGACGCCTCATACTTCAGATAGGCGTAGTAGGGTTTTGCATGGGTAATGTCATGCTCCTGAGTTTTCCTGAGTATTTTAAATTAGACCTCAATAATATAGTAGATGCCACCTATCAGCGGTTTTTCTTATATCTTAACTTTTTGCTGTCACTACCGGTCTTTTTTTTCGGAGCTTCTGATTACCTCAAAGGCGCTATCATTTCTATTAAAGAAAACCTGCGCAATAAGACTACGATACTTAGTGTAGATATTCCGATAGCTTTAGGCATTACTGCTCTGTTTGTCAGAAGTAGCTTTGAAACTTTTGTGAATCATTCAGCAGGGTATTGGGATAGCCTCGCTGGATTGGTTTTCTTCTTATTAACAGGTAAATGGGTGCAGCAGGTTACTTACAATTATCTGTCTTTTGAGCGTAACTATAAATCGTATTTCCCTTTAGCCGTAAAAGTAAAAAATGCTTTCAAAAATGTTTCTGAATTACAAAAAGGTGACATCATAGACATACATCATCAGGAGCTGATTCCAGCTGATTCTTTGCTGCTATCAGATAGAGCCTATATTGATTACAGCTTCGTAACCGGCGAATCGGAACCAATCAAAAAAGAAAAGGGAGAGTTGATATATGCTGGAGGCAGGCTGATCGGCGAAAAAGTGCATCTCACAGTACAGAAACAAGTTTCACAGAGCTATCTGACAGAATTGTGGAACAACGATGCCTTCAAGAAAGAGAAAAAAACACCTGCCATAGATTTAGCCAATGCTTTCAGTAAATACTTTACTTATACCACCCTTCTGATTGCTTCAGTAACAGGTATATACTGGTATTTTCATCAACCTGACTTGGTCTGGACAAGCGTAACCGCTGTATTAATGGTAGCCTGCCCTTGTGCACTTACACTCTCTATGCCTTTTACCATGAACACGGCAATGGGTATTTTTGGTAGAAATAAATTTTTTGTGAAAAATCAGATGGTAGTCCAGTTAATGACTGAGATAGATGAAGTTGTATTTGATAAAACCGGAACTCTCACCGAAAACAAAAACGGGCAGTTACATTTTGCAGACGGATATCTGAATGAACAGGAAAAAAGTTGGATAGGCCAGTTGGCGGCACAATCAATGCACCCCCTAAGCAAAATGATATACCAACACTTAGGAATAGGTAAAGGTAATATAAGCTATTTTAATGAAATAAAAGGAATGGGGATTGAAGGAGTAATAGATGGGAATTTCATCAGATTAGGAAATGCTGAGTTTATCGGACTACCTGCAACAGGTACGATTGCCAGTCAGGTAAATGTTGAAATAAACCGGGAATATAAAGGATATTTTACCATAAAATCAGAGTATCGCAAAAACTGGAAAGATGTTTTAGAACAATTGCAGGCCGGTTTTAAAATGGCTCTGTTATCAGGCGATAATGATGAAGAAAAGAATCGCCTGAATCGCTACTTTCATGAAAACAGATTATTGTTTAATCAGAAACCACAGGATAAACTGAATTTCATTAAGAAAGAGCAGGAAGCGGGGCATCATGTACTGATGATTGGTGATGGGCTGAATGATGCAGGGGCTTTGCGCCAAAGCAATGTAGGTATTGCCCTGAGCGAAGACGTACAGGCATTCTCGCCTGCCTGTGATGCTATCCTGGATGCATCAAATTTCAGCCGCCTGACAGATTTCCTACGATTCAGTAAAACAGCCCTTAATATCGTAAAAGCGAGCTTCATATTATCTTTAGTCTATAATTTTATAGGTATAGGCTGGGCTGTATCGGGGCAGTTATCGCCTGTAATGGCCGCTATTTTTATGCCTTTGAGTTCGTTATCAGTGGTATTATTTGCAGTAGGTACAACTTACCTTTTTGCCAAACTTAAAAAATTGATTTAGCTATGGCAGTCATTATTCTTTTAGTAGTAGCGGCTCTTTTGGTAGCTGCAGGTTTCTTAGCTTCTTTCTTCTGGGCCACTAATGACGGCCAGTTTGACGATACTTTTACCCCATCTGTAAGGATTTTGTTTGACGATGAAAAACCTGCCGAAAATCATAAGGTTTCATGAGTTGCAATAGATTTTAAATAGATAAAGTAGTATAGCTTTGTACATTCAATCAATCGAATGCTATGAAGTCAAAATTCCATAAGAACATCTATAACTATATTCAGAAATCTATCAGTTTTGTACTTGAAACCGGAGCTTTGGTAGGTCTTATTGTATTAGTAATCCTTTTTTTTGTGGCTCGTAACTGTCAGGCACAGGTTGATTTCTCTAAAATACCTGCGAATGAAAAGTTTATTAACAATAAAGCCTCAATAATGGTAAAGAATATAGGCTTAGTGCAGCGGGACGAAGAGTTAGATTGTACCTGGAAGACCTCTCATGCACAGATTAGCGGTATGTTAGATACCAAAACACAGGAGTTCCTGAATGACTGGCTGTCGGGTATGACCTACTTTGGCAATTGCGAGGGTGATAAAGAGTGTTATGATTTTCAATCGTATCATTATTACTACAAAGCTACAAGAGTAACTCATCTGCAAAACGATTTATTAGGGTTTTACTTACATGAAGGAAATTGTAAAGATGAAAAGACTTATTGCCTGGAGAACCAGGATTGGGAGATATATGATTTGAGAGGGAAACGATTTTTACAGGAGGGAGATATACTTTTGCAGGATAATAAATCTCAGGAGAAGTTTTTTACGCTGATTGAAAGCAAAGTGAAAAAACAAAAATGGAATTTAGTGAATGACTGGAAAATCTATACACGCCAGATCGGTTTAGATAATAATCAATTGATTGTTTATCTGAATAATGATATGCTGAATAATAGCAAGGGAGTTATAGTACGATTCAGAATAGATGAAGTTCAAAGCCTGCTTGTGCCATGTTTTGCCAATCGTTTGAAAAACAGAGCTTGCGAAGAGTTTAATCAACCCATTATCGGGCATCATTTATTAAAAAACTGACATTTCTTAGGTAGAAATATTTAGGTTCGTAAAGTCGGAAAAAGACAGGTATTACCTGTCTTTTTTTTCTGATATATATCATGTTTTCATGTATGCCTTCTCATAAATTGCTTATGATGAGTAGCTTAATTTTGTATTGAAAATTAAACCACTCCTCAATATGAAAAAGGTACTCCTGACAACCGACTTCTCAAAGGCATCTGAAAATGCCATACAATATTCAATCAAATTATTGGGCGATACCCCATGCGAGTTTACACTCATGCATGCGTATGATACTTTCCCGGCAGGTGGGTCACCCGAAATAGCCTACGCTCTTATTGATGAAATGTTTAAAGTTGCTAAAAAAGAGATAGCAGAATATCTCATCGTAATAAAGAAACTGGATACCAGGCAAATCCATACTTTCAAGGTCGAACTGGTTTCGGGTTCCCCTGCAAGTGCTATACAGATTCTTAATCAAAGTCATGATTATGATTTTGTAGTAGTTGGTGCCACAGGCAGGGGGAGTGACATCCTGTTTGGAAGTACCGCCACTGACGTAGTAAGAAATGTTGATGCTAATTCACTTATAGTTCCCGTAAAAGCTGAGGCTACACCTGTAAAGAATATTGTATTGGCAGTAGATTATCAACCCATTAATTCTTTCAAAGAGTTTGATGGGCTAAAGCAGCTCTTATTGCAAAAAAATGCGACTCTTACTTTACTGACAGTCATTAAAGACGGGAAATCCCAAACCGAATTAGATGGTTTAATGAAATTTGAATACCACGATTATTTCAAAGGTATCAATATCGTCGATTATCAGATTCATGCAGAAAATGTAGAAGAAGGAATTGTGGATTTTTTAAGCACGCATGAAGCTGATATGTTGGTAATGCTTACTCGCCACCATTCGTTTTTCGATGTATTGTTTAATCGCTCACTTACACGCACGTTTGCCTTCAATGCTACTATTCCTTTACTAAGTATTTATGATGAGGCAAATATTGAAGTACCTGAGCACGAAGTAGTTACTTTTTAACTGATTTTGTCAATCTAAAATTATAAGCAATGAACAAGTTTTCACAATTGAACCGTACACATTTTCAGTATAGGATATGGCGAAATGAATTAGAGTTGATGCAGCAGGAAACTGATTTCTTTTTGAGTGTAATAGAGGAGATAGCCAGCCTGGAAGATAACGCCGCAAAAACTGAGCAAAACTGGTTTATCAATCAGTTTCATCATTTCCAGAGATTAATCAAGCAATTAAAAGGCGAATTAAGCAGCGTAGAGAAAGGCCTGGCAGAGGGTGTGCTACATGATAGAATCTTAGACAAAGAGCAAAGGCTGGACCATCAGTATCTGAAAGAAGAGATGGATTATTTTGAGCAGGACTATCGATCTGTCAAGACGAAATTCAGAACATTTATCGCTAATTCAGAAACTATCGGAATTGATTAATAATAGCATTACGTCTGCCTGAGAAATTATGACGAATGTCATATTTCCAGCAAACTATGCTCATGTTTTGCGCAATTGACCGACAGTAATTTTACGCCATCAAAGTTTTTAAAACTCATTTTCTTATGCAGTATATTACGCAGCCTGAATCAGTCGGGACATTAGAACGATTTGAATACGATAATAAAATCGTCAAAGCCTTTCTGATTGTAACAGTCATTTTTGGTTTAGTTGGTATGTTAGCCGGACTAACCCTCGCTGTCCAGCTTTTCTGGCCTGGAGCCAATTTTGAAAGCCCACATGTAACATTCGGGCGTTTAAGACCTTTACATACCAATGCCATTATTTTTGCTTTCGTGGGCAATGCCATGTTTGCAGGTATTTACTATTCCCTGCCGAGGCTCCTCAAAACTCCCATGTTTAATAAAACTCTCTCCTGGATTCACTTCTGGGGGTGGCAATTAATTATACTTGCTGCTGCAATTACCTTACCTTTAGGCATTACCACAAGTAAAGAATATGCCGAACTCGAATGGCCTATCGATATTGCCATTGCGTTGGTTTGGGTAGTATTTGCCATTAATATGTTTGGAACAATTATTAAACGCCGTGAACGCCATATGTATGTGGCAATCTGGTTTTATATCGGTACGGTGGTTACAGTAGCTTTGCTACATATTGTTAACTCTTTTGAATTACCCGTTTCCTTAACAAAAAGCTACTCCCTCTATGCAGGTGTGCAGGATGCTCTGGTGCAATGGTGGTATGGGCACAATGCCGTGGCCTTCTTTCTAACTACTCCTTATCTGGGGCTGATGTATTACTTTTTGCCAAAAGCAGCTAATCGACCCGTATATTCATATAAGTTATCAATTATACACTTCTGGTCGCTCATATTCATTTATATCTGGGCTGGGCCACACCATTTGCTTTACAGCTCATTACCCGACTGGGCGCAAAGTTTAGGTACAGTATTCTCTATTATGTTAATTGCACCCTCATGGGGAGGCATGCTGAATGGCCTTTTAACTTTGCGTGGTGCCTGGGACAAAGTACGCGAAGACCCGGTGCTGAAATTCTTCGTAGTAGCTGTAACTGCTTACGGTATGGCAACCTTTGAAGGCCCGATGCTCTCTTTGAAAAACGTTAATGCCATCTCACATTTTACAGACTGGACAATCGCTCACGTACACGTAGGGGCTTTAGGCTGGAACGGATTCATGATATTTGGTATCTTATACTACCTGATACCACGTATGTATCAGACCAGACTTTACTCTAAAGGTCTCACAAATACGCACTTCTGGTTGGGTACATTAGGGATTATCTTCTATGCTTTGCCAATGTACTGGGCTGGTTTTACGCAAAGTTTAATGTGGAAAGAGTTTACACAAGATGGTTTTCTGGCTTATCCGAACTTCCTTGAAACAGTTACGCAGATCGTACCTTTGTATATGCTAAGAGCAGTGGGGGGTACAATGTACCTGATAGGCACCTTAATCATGATATATAACCTTATTAAAACGGCTAATCAGGGTTCATTTGTTCCTGCAGAGTATGCCGAAGCACCTGCACTTGAAAAACACGTAAAAGTAACAGGTGGAACATGGCACTCGGTTCTAGAACGTAAGCCTGTGATTTTTACAGGTTTGGCACTCATAGCCGTGGTGATAGGCGGTGTAATAGAATTTGTACCTACTGCACTCATTGAATCTAATATTCCGACGATTGATGCTGTAAAACCTTACACCCCTCTTGAGCTGACCGGTCGTGATTTATATATAAAAGAGGGATGTGTAGGTTGCCACTCACAGATGATCCGTCCGTTCCGTTCTGAAACTGAACGTTATGGCGAATACTCAAAAGCCGGAGAATTTGTCTATGACCACCCGTTTTTATGGGGTTCAAAACGAACAGGGCCTGATTTGCATCGGGTAGGTAAGAAGTATCCTGATAGCTGGCATTACAACCACATGATGGATCCTACTACCATGTCTCCTGGCTCAATTATGCCTCCTTATCCCTGGTTATTAGAAAATAATTACGATAAAGAGTTACTCCCGGCCAAAATTAAAGCGATGCGTACATTGGGTGTACCATATCCTGAAGGCTACGAAGACATAGCAGTAGCAGAGGCAGAAAAACAGGCTCAGGAGATTACCAGAAGTCTGGCAGATGCAAAAATCAAGACAAGTAGCGATAAAGAAATCATAGCCTTGATTGCTTACTTGCAACGATTAGGAACTGATATTAAAACTACAAAGTAGGCCTGTAAAGGCCTACTTTCAATAAAACTTACAACCATGTTTAAACACTATTTCGAGCAAATGGACGGGGTAAGTATTTACCCGATTTTCTCACTCCTGGTTTTCTTTTTCTTCTTTTTAGGTTTGGGTTGGCATGTGTTCAGATTTGATAAAAAGAAACAACAACATATTGAGAACTTGCCATTAGATGAGTAGAATCTTAGGGTCTGATAGAACGCTTTCAAGAAATTTTTAAAAACTTATTCATTTATGGGAACATTTATCAAATCAGGCGATGAACTCATTCAGCTACTGATACTTATTATATTGATTTTAACAGCTATCATACTGCTATTTGTGGTGCTGAATATGTACAATGTCATTCATAAAATTATAGCTGAAAAAGAGGGTAGAACGGTAGAGGGTTTCAGCTTTAAAAAATGGTGGCAGAAAGAGGCCGGAACAACAATTCCGGTTGAGAAAGAGGAAACTATCTTGATGAACCATAATTATGATGGTATTCAGGAATTAGACAACCACTTACCACCCTGGTGGGTAAAAATGTTTTACGCAACTATTGTGTTTTCAGTCATTTATCTGGGTTTATACCATGTATGGAATATTACCCCTTTGCAGGAAGAAGAATACCAGATAGCAATGGAAGAGGGTAAAAAAGAAGTAGAATTGTATCAGTCAAAAATGGCTAATACTATTGATGAAAAAACAGTGAAACTATTAGTGGACGACAATAAGACGCTGAGTAACGGGAAAGATATTTTTGTAGGTAAATGTGCTGCGTGTCACGGGCAAGCCGGAGAAGGCGGAGTAGGGCCTAACCTGACAGATGAGTACTGGCTTCATGGTGGAAGTATTAATGATATTTTCAAAACTGTGAAGTATGGTGTACCTGAAAAGGGCATGATTGCCTGGCAGGCAACACTGAAACCTAATGAAATTCAAAGTGTAAGCAATTATATTTTGTCAATCCAGGGGTCAAACCCTGCTAATGCCAAAGCTCCGCAAGGAGAAAAATCTACAGTAAGTGCAGACTCAACTGCTATCAAGCCTGTAGCAAAATTATAAAACCATCTCGTTGACTGCTGATCAGAGGCAAGTCAGATAGAAATAAGAAGAACCTAAAAGCAGAGCCAAGTGAGTAATTTAGATTTTATAGATGAAGCCTATCGTGACAGTATAGCCACGGTAGACAGTGAAGGAAAGAGGATATGGGTGTACCCGAAAAAACCAGGTGGGCGCTATCATAATTATCGTATCATTGCTACCATCATTTTTTTAGGGTTATTCTTTTTAGGACCATTCATTAAAATTAACGGACACCCGCTCTTAATGATAAATATATTCGAACGAAAGTTCGTTTTATTTGGTCAGCTATTTTTACCACAAGACTCTGTTATTTTTAGTTTAGGGCTTATTACGTTCTTTATTTTCATTACGCTGTTTACAGTGGTGTATGGACGGTTCTGGTGTGGCTGGGCTTGTCCGCAAACAGTATTTATGGAAATGGTTTTCCGTAAGATTGAATACTGGATTGAAGGAGACCGCAAACAACAGATAGCACTCAATAATGCTCCCTGGACAGCCCGGAAAATAGTAAAGAAAGGGGGTAAAAGGTTGGTGTTTCTTCTTATTTCTATTCTGATTGCCCATACTACTATGGCTTATCTCATAGGTATTGAGGCAACGAAAAAAATCATTACCCATTCACCTGCCGAACACCTGCCAGGCTTTATCGGATTAGTAGCTTTTACAGGTATTTTCTATTATGTTTTTACTGTGCTTCGTGAGCAGGTATGTACTTCTATCTGCCCGTATGGCCGCTTACAAGGTGTATTGATGGGCCGTAATACCATTAATATCATTTATGACTGGGTAAGGGGCGAACCACGAGGCAAAATAAATAAGCATGAACCCGCAGTCATTTCGGCACCCAAAGGAGATTGTATAGATTGTAAATTATGTGTACAGGTATGCCCCACAGGAATTGATATACGCAATGGCTCACAACTCGAATGCACCAATTGTACCGCCTGTATTGACGCCTGTGACGATGTTATGATTAAAATCAACAAGCCAACTGGTCTGATAAAATTTGGTTCTGTAGAAAGCATAGAGAAACGTGTGCCGTTTAAACTTTCGCCAAGAGCCTATGCTTATTCTGTGGTTTTATTATTATTAATAGGCGTTGAGGCATTTTTATTGTTGAGCCGTTCTGCCATAGAAACAACTGTTATGCGTGTGCCAGGACAAATGTATCAGGAGCAGCCCAATAATCAGATCAGTAACCTGTACAATGCCCAGATTGTAAACAAAAGCAATCAGGATATGGAGGTGTCTCTGAAAGTAGCTGATAATCACGGCATTATCCGCTTGATTGATGGAAAAAAGAAAATAAAAGTTTTGAAAGGAGGAAAAGCTGATGTAGTATTTTTTCTGGAAATGGATAAAGCCGCCATTAAAAAAATAAAAACAAACCTCAAAATTGAAGTGTGGCAAGGTGAAGATAAACTGGAGACAATTAAGACAACCTTTTTAGGATTTAGGGAATGATTTTTTTACTGTGATTTAGCTGATTGCAGTCATTTAAACTCATTAATTTATTGTGGCCTGAATCAGACGGTTCCAATCAGAAGAATGTTCATTTAAAGCATTTAATCAGTTAAATTACAGTTCAAGACATAAATATTTAAGAACATGAACTTCGGGCATAAAATCGGGATATTTTACGGGCTGTTTGTCATCTTTATGATTACACTCGTAACACTCTGCGTGAAACAAAAGGATATTTCTTTAGTTAGCAACGATTATTACAAAAAAGAAATAGCCTATCAGGCAGAAATTGAAAAGCAACAAAATGCAGCGCAATTAATTCAATCTGTAATAGTAACCTATGCGGGCGAAAAACAACAAATAAGTGTGGTTTTCCCGGAAGACCAGAAGGACGCAAGAGGTAAGGTACAATTTTATCGGCCTTCTGATGCTAAAAAAGATTTTACCATAGAGCTGGTCTTACAGCAAAACAGGACCCAGGAGATACCTGTAAACCAACTGACTAAAGGCTTATGGGTAATAAAAATTGAATGGGAAAATGCCGGAAAGGCTTATTTGAAAGAAGAAAAAATCGTGCTTTAAGATGTTATACTCAGCTTTTATGATAGGTTTGGCGGGTAGTTTGCACTGCATGGGTATGTGCGGGCCTGTTTCTATGCTCCTGCCGGCTGATAAAAGCAAAAGAGGGAGATATATTTTGGGCCGGATAATCTATAATCTTGGCCGGATTTTTACTTATAGTTTGTTAGGGCTTTTGATTGGGTTAGTAGGAGAGCAGATTGCCCTGTTTACTTCTCAGAAAGTGCTTTTTATTATTGTTGGAAGTTTAATATTACTGGCTTTCATTTTACCTGCCCGATGGCGACAATCGTTAGATGTATTGCCTTATACAAGCCGATTCACCAGTTTCATTAAATCGGCATTATCTGTTTTCTACAAAAAACATACGCTATTCGCGCAACTCGTTTTTGGCGTGCTGAATGGCCTTTTACCTTGTGGATTAGTTTATGCCGCATTAAGTGGCGCTTTTCTGATGAGTGAGGCATGGGAAAGTGCCTTATTCATGGCTTTATTCGGTTTGGGCACATTACCGATGATGTTAGGCTTTGCTTTTTTAGGCAATAGTATCCGCAAACTGATTAGATTTCAACCGAAAGTTGTTTATACCTTCTCTTATATTATTTTAGCTTTCTGGCTTATCTTTAAAGGGATTAATTTACCAGCCAATCAATTTTCTGAACGTGATGTCAATGGTATAACAGTTTGTCACGGAAAGTGAAACGAATTTCACACTTTTAGACTTAGGTTCAAACTTCTCCCGATAGTTATTTCGACATACTCCCAAACTTCCCACAGGATTATAGATTCAATTGCCTTCAGTTTTAGCCGGAGGTAAATTAAATTTTTTTGCCTATCCGGCAATAGCCAGAGGATTATCCCCTAATTCTAAATCAATACATATACGTCTATACAATTTAATGAATATTTTGATGCATGGTTTTAGAAGTCTTAATTCAGATTTCCCCTTTAAGGGTTAGGAGTACTACTGGTCAAATACTGCCTCTTATACTCTAAAGGTGTTACCCCCTTCACATGCTTAAAATGTCGGTAAAAATTAGATAGATTATTAAAGCCGCTTTCAAAGCAGACAATTTCAATACTTAACTTATTTTCAACTAAGGCTCTGCACGCATGGCTCACCCGTATTTCGGTTAGAAAATCATTATAGGTTTTGTGAGTCATTAATTTAAAATATCGGCAGAAAGAAGTCGTGCTTAGATTCGCAATAGCTGCAATGTCTTCTAACCTGATGTCTTTGGCATAATTGGCTAAAGTATAACTGCAAACATTATTCAGTCGTACGGTCTCCATTTCGTTTGATTGATAGAAGGCATTAACATCAGTAATCATCTCCATTTCATCAGATTCAGTCAGTACATCCAGAATAGACAGCAGGATAATCAAACGTTGTAGTGGGCTTGCTATAAGTGCCGAATGCATAAGGTTTTTTAATTGTTGGGCTGTTTCGCCTTTAATAATTAAACCCTTTTTTGCTTTTTCATACAATTTTCTGATAGCGTAGGATTCATTGAGATTCAGAAACTCATTACCTAAACAATCAGTACGGAATTGCATCACTATGGCCTCAATTTGCAAGTCTGAATTTCCCTGAAAGTACTCTTGATTACAACGCCAGGTATGAGGTAAATTCTCACCCAAAAGCAATACTTCTCCTGAAGTAAAATTGCTTACATTATCCCCTATAAAGCGTACGCCTTCGCCTTTCAGAACATAGTGTAATTCTAATTCGGGATGATAATGCCATATTGTACCAAAATTCGGTTTAATATCATGTCTGATACTAAACGACTGCCCTGTACTGCCTGGTACTTTATGAAAATGCGGTTTCATGAATGAAAAATATTTATGATAATATCGTACAATGATTGGAAAATTGTCTATAAAAAGCTTGCATTTTTATCCTCTATCTTTGTAAAGTTAAATAAAATGTTTGCCGGATTATAAAAAATACACATTCTACCGAAAAGTAATGTATGTTTTTAGCATAATACTCCCCAACAGCTTATTTGTCCTATTGAATCTTTTGAAACCTGACACATGAACTTAACGACACTCCCTGTTATTGATTTATCTATCATTTTTGCCTATCTGGCCGGAATGGTAATAATAGGAGTTTATTTTTCGAGAAAGAACAAAAACGCCGACCAGTTTACCACAGCTTCGGGTAAGATTCCAGGCTGGGCAATCGGGTTGTCTATTTATGCTACTTTCCTGAGCAGTAATACCTTTTTAGGAGTACCAGGTAAAGCATTTGGCAGCAACTGGAATTCGTTTGTGTTCAGTCTTTCAATGCCTCTGGCAGCTTGGGTGGCGTCTCGTTACTTTGTGCCTTTTTACCGGAACACCGGCGAGGTATCGGCCTATACACACCTTGAGCATCGCTTTGGAGCCTGGGCAAGAACCTATGCCGTAGTCTGCTTTCTGCTCACGCAATTGGCTCGTATGGGTTCCATTTTCTTCGGCATCGCCCTGAGCTTGCAAGCATTGACAGGCTATTCGATGGAAAGCATCATGATTGTTGTGGGTATATGTATCATTATATATACCGTATTGGGAGGCATGGAGGCCGTCATCTGGACGGAAGTGGTACAGGGGGTAATAAAAACTCTCGGTGCTTTAATTATACTGATACTCGTTGTGCAGGGTATGCCCGGGGGCATCAGTCGTATCATAGAAATCGGTCAGGCAGACGATAAATTCAGCCTGGGCAGCCTTATTCCCGACTTTACTCAATCCACATTCTGGGTAGTATTATTATATGGTTTCTTTATGAACCTTAATAATTTCGGCATGGACCAGAATTACGTGCAGAGGTACCATACTACTACTTCTGTCAAAGAAGCTACCCGTTCAATCTGGCTTTGTGTCTACCTTTATTTGCCGGTTTCTTTGATATTTTTTGTAATTGGCTCATGCCTTTACGCCTATTATCAAACCAATCCCGAATTATTGAACGAAGTACGAATGCAGGTGGCTACTGAGCGATTACCCGGGGGCAGCCTTGATGCTATCAATCAGCTGGCATCAACACTCACCGCTGCCGATATTGGCGATAAGGTAATGCCGCATTTCATGGTCAATAAGATTCCGGCAGGTTTGGTTGGGCTTATTGTGGCCGCTATTATGTCTGCTGCCATGAGTACTATCAGTTCTGGCATGAATGCCTCCGCCACAGTTTTTTCGGTAGACATTTACCAACGTTATATCAAATCAGGACTAACCTCAAAGCAAACATTACGCCTCTTATACATTGCAACTACCGTGTTTGGTTTACTGGGTATGTTTACAGGTGTAGCCATGATCGGGGTCAAGAGTGTCCTGGATATCTGGTGGATGCTCTCCGGAATCTTTGCAGGAGGTATGTTAGGCTTATTCCTCTTGGGTATGATTGCCAGAAAAGCAAAAAATGCAGAAGCCGTCATTGCAACAATAATTGGCATTCTCGTTATATGCTGGATGACTTTCTCGAAGCAGATACCCGATGAATATGCCGCTTTGCGTAGCCCTTTCCATCAGAATATGATTATGGTAATAGGTACACTAAGTATTTTCCTGACAGGAGTGTTATTAACCAGATTAAAAACAAAATAAGAATCCTCAGAACCTATAAAATATAAAATTATGGCTTCCACCAATTCATTACCACAGGGTTTTATACCTGTTATGCTCACACCCTTTACAGACAATGGGGCTATTGATTACGCAGGGCTATCTGTTTTAACAGATTACTATATGCAGGCGGGTTCGGCCGGATTGTTTGCCAACTGTCTGTCGAGCGAAATGTATGAATTAAGCAATGAAGAGCGTGTGGCTATCACCAGACAGGTAGTTGACCGGGCAGCAGGGCAAATTCCGGTAGTATCCACTGGTACATTAGGTGGAACAATAGCCGAACAGGCAGATTTTGTGAAACGAATTTATGATACAGGTGTCCAGGCAGTCATTGTAATCTCAAGCCAGATTGCTCAGGCTGATGAATCTGATGCTGTGTTTATTGAGCGAATGGAAGAACTCATGCACCTGACACCCGGTATTCCATTAGGATTTTATGAATGCCCCGTTCCTTATAAAAGATTGATTAATGCCGATGTATTAGCAAAACTATTACCGTCTAAAAGATTGATCTATCATAAAGATACCTGTCTGGATTCGGCAGAGGTGGAACGTAGGCTTGCAGTAGCACAAGGTTATAACTTTGGTTTGTATGATGCTTATATGGTTAATGCCACTTCATCATTAAAAGCAGGTGCATCAGGGTTATCATGTATTCAGGGAAATATTTACCCTGAATTAATCGTCTGGATTTGTGAGCATTTTAATGATAATTCTGCCGAATCGCAAAAAGTGCAACAGTTTTTCAATGATTCAATGGAGATTGTACATTCAGCCTACCCGACTATTGCCAAATATAGTTTAATGAAAAGAGGTTTCCCCATTTCGACATATACACGTAGAAAAGTTGAACCATTAACAGATGACCTGAAAACCAGAATGGATGAACTGATGGTTACAATAGACAATTTACATGATGAATTAGGAGTTAAACCTGTTTATCGGCATTCACCAGTTTTGGTTTCATAGTTTTGTATCACCTTCCTCTTTTATATAAGTTTTGTTTCTTAGTCGAATCTCCGGTAGATACCTTCCGGAGATTTTTTATTACTATATTTTAGTATAGTACTGAACAGGTAACTAATTAAGCCGGATTTGTGTTACTAAGCAAAATACAGAACGTAAAATGAGTAAACTGAAATTAGGCATACTTGACCAATCTATAGTAACCCACGGAAAAACAGCAATTCAAGCTGTAGAAGAAACAATTGCTACTGTAAAATTAGCTGAAAAATTAGGATACAGTCGTTTTTGGGTATCCGAGCATCATAATTCTTCTTTTATTGCTGGCTCTACACCAGAGGTACTGATGGTGAAATTAGCCGATGAAACCAAACGTATCAGAATAGGGTCTGGGGGTATTATGCTACCCAACCATAGTGCTTTGAAAGTAGCCGAAAATTTCAGAATGTTAGAAACGCTTTTTCCCGGACGAATTGATTTAGGAATTGGCAGAGCACCGGGTGGAGACAGAATTACAGCCGCTTTGTTGAATCCATCCAATGATTTCAGCGAAGAAAGTTATCTTCAGCAATTAGAATACCTGCAACATTTTTTCAGAGATACAGCCGCCACTAAATATGGGCCTATTCTGGCTATTCCGCAATCTCCTACCATTCCTACCCAGTGGATACTGAGCTCGAGCGGAGGTAGTAGTAAGATTGCAGCAAAGTTTGGTATGGGCTTAGCCATTGCCCGATTTATCAATGGATTTGCCCAACCTGATATCGTAGAAACTTATAGAAAGAATTTTGAAGCTTCAACGCAATTCTTAAAGCCTCATGCGCTTATGTCAATTTCTGTATTATGTGCCGAAACTGAAGAAGAAGCCCGGAAAATGCGCAAGTTTTTAGACTATGTATTGGTACAGTTTGAACAAGGGAGGTTCGATAATTTTGGCGACGAAGCATTTATTCAGAAATACCAGTTTTCACTGGCTGAGCAGGAGCGGATTCATCGGAATAGGGGTAGGGTAATATCGGGTACAAAAGAGGAGGTAAAAGAAAAATTAATAGCTCTTACCAACGATTTTGACGTAGACGAAGTCATTGTAGCAACGATGGCAAATAATTCGCTGAACCGTAAACGTTCTTTCGAATTACTGGCTGAAGCCTTTGAGTTAAAACCACTGGCATAGTTTTTTTCGTGTATTGGGTAGGGGTTGCAATGGGTTTGGCTGTCTTAAAATAAAGGCAGGTAAAAAGCGTTATAAGTGTTCGTTTAATGAATACTTGATTTTAAATTAGTTTTTAATTAAAAATGATAAATGGTAATAATCAAACCAAAATTCGTAGTTAAATTCAATTAATAAACGTGCTTTTGCCTGTGAATTACCCAGATTCACACATTCGTTAAATTTCCTGTTATGAATTCTAAATTCTTCAGAGTAGCATTAATTATTTCTGGTAGTTTTCTTTTGCTCCTGGCAGGGGTAGGATTCTGGATATATTATAATCAGGGAAGCCTTTTTACACGATTAAAAGAATTAGTGAACGAAAGAATTGATGGAAATT
The DNA here is from genome assembly GCF_013912375.1 of Emticicia sp. BO119. Lineage (GTDB taxonomy): Bacteria > Bacteroidota > Bacteroidia > Cytophagales > Spirosomataceae > Emticicia. The sequence continues at coordinate 178,967 of NZ_JACETV010000001.1, forward strand.
TAGAAGTTAAGGATTTTAAGTTTACACCTTTTCAGAATGGGGTGGGTTTTACTTTTTCATTAATGGGGGTAAAGCTCAAGGATAAATACTTCAGTCAGCATCAGACTTATCTGGTTGATGCCGCTTCAATCAATGTTACATTAGAAACACAGGCTTTGTTTACAGGCAAAGTGTTGATACATAGCCTGAAATTTGCTAATGGCAAACTGAATATCTTCAAACGTAAAGACGGTTTTACTAATCTTTCTATTTTTAATTCTCGCGGAAAAGACTCAACAGTAACTTCAAAAAAAGCAGATACTGGTGTATTGAAAAATCTTGAAGATGTTTCTTTTACAGATTTTCAGGTTCAGTATGCCGATTCATTGAAAGAGAAATTCTATGCAGCAGATTTTCATCAGTTAAACAATAAAGTTAGTTATGCAGATGCTTTATGGCAGGTTAAAGCCAAAGGTGATGTGTTTTTTAAAGGATTAATTTTTAACCCTGATAAAGGAGGCTTTTTAACCAACCAGGAAACCAATCTGAATATTGCTGTTGCTTATAACGAAAAGGAAAAAATGCTCATAGTCAAACCGTCTGAACTGATTGTAGCAACCCAGGATAAAATACAATTATCAGGAGCGTTTGATTTTAATGAAGATGTAAAAAGTATCAAACTGGATTTTATCGTTAAAGAAATTCGGTTGGCCAGTGCCCGGAAACTGCTAACCCAACATTTATCAGACGTGCTGACCAGGGTAAAGATTGATCCGGTTGTAACGGCACAGGTGCATCTGAATGGAAAGTTTGGAGAGCGCATACCCAAAGTGGATATTAACTTTGATGCCCGGGCATTTCAGTATAGACTCAGAGTTGGGTTATTGAAAGACCTGAGTACTCAGGGTACTTTTACTAACCATGTAGATAGTACACAACTGACGGGCGATAAAAATACCCGTATTGTAGGCAATAATATACAGGGATTGTTTGAAACTATTCCGATTCATGGAAAAATAGTGGTAAACGATTTGGACAATGCCTTGGCCGATATTGATTGTACCTTAGATGCCAGCCCTGCTTCTCTGAACGATTTGTTGGACCCTGAACGCTACAAGGTTAATAAGGGCAAGGCCATTATGAAACTTACCTACAAAGGTAATATCAAATCGTTTTTTAATTCTGAAACCAGAAAACTCAACGGCTTGTTGTATGGCAATGTTTCCTTGCAGGATATCGCTGTTACGTATCTGCCACAAAATGTTAAGATTGAGCAGATAAGAGCAGATATGGCTTTTACAGGCGAGGAGGTTCGGATACCCAGTATTCAGCTATTTGATGGTATCAATAGGCTTTACATCAATGGCCATATTGCCGGCCTTATTCCCTATCTTTATACTGATAATAGTCCTCTGAAGGCAACTGTAAATATAAAAATTCCTGATTGGGAATTAAACTGGCTGAAAGTACTACTGAATCTTGACCATGCAAGGCCTAAAAGAAGCGGAAATTCAAAATTTACACTTTCTGCTTTGCTCGACAAAGCAATTGATAATATTAAAGTAGACGCCACATTGGAAGCCGAAAGATTCAGGTATAACCGGTTAACAGCACAGAATCTTAAAGGACGCATGACCCTCAGTACAGACAAGATACATTTACATAATTTTTCAATGAATGCTTTTGGCGGTACATTTCAGATTGCAGGAGATGTAAATCAGTTGCGTTCGGGAAGACCAATCCAGTTAAATGTTAATGCCAGGTTGATGAATACCGATGTGAAATCTGTTTTTTCGTCCTTTAATAATTTCGGCCAATATACCATTACTGACAGAAATCTTCAGGGAAAACTCAATAGTACATTTAGATTCAGCGCAGAGTTAAAAAATGATGTATCGCTGGTACAGAACTCAGTTGATGGCATATTGAAAGTCGATTTAAGAGACGCCGAGATTATAGACTTTGATCCTTTTCTGAAAATGAAAAAACTGATATTCAGAAAACGGCCGTTAGAACACGTACAGTTTGCGCCTATTGTGCATGAATTTGTGATTAAAGGTAAAGAGGTAGAAGTAAAAAAAATGCAGATAGAAAGCAATGTCATGACCTTCTTTTTAGATGGTATTTACAGTCTGGGCGATAAAACCGACCTTAATATTCAGATTCCTTTGAGTAATCTTCGTAAAAGAGATTCAACGTATCAATTCAGAGATTATGATCCTGATAGTATCGGTTCAAATATTTTTTTGCGGGCAGTAGATGAAAACGGCAAAGTAAATATCAAATATGTAATGAAAAAGAAAGCCCGAAAGATACCTTTCAGAGCTTTCCGATAAAAATCTGCTTTACTTCACCAATCAGCCTGTTAAAGGCAATGGTTTTGCCATCATGCGAAATTACAAGGTTTGATGGTGACGGCACAGTAGGTCGGGTTAATATTCTGAAGCGTTTTTCAAATGCCTCATGGCTAGTCTCACAACTCATAATGCTTCCATTCCAGACATAATAAATTGTTCTTCCTGATGGATGCCAACGAAAAAATCCTTCTAACTTGCTTGTATGATAAGTAACTTGTGTCAGGTTTTTGCCTTCCGGGTTAATCGTAAAGATTTGCAAAATACCTTTATTATCTTTTGCTAAAAAAGCTAAAGATTGTCCATCAGGTGAGCTTCGTACTATCCCCACGCATCCAGGCTGACCACCGTCAGCTGTATATGTAAGCCTGCGCTGAACAGTACCTTTAGGCGGCATTGGCATTGTAGTAGCAGTACCTTCTAATGGCCCTGATTCACCTGCTACATCAATCTCCTCAGGAATATCTACAATAAAAACTTCATCTACATTTTTACCGTTTTTATCTTTTATTGTTCCTATAAAAGCCCGTGCCATTTGTCTGGTGCCGTCAGGTTTAGTATATCCTTTTGTTCCTACCCAACTATCACCTGCCGCATGGCTGATTTCATCTGAGCCGGCTGTGGGTGTTGGGGTTACTCTCACCACTAACACGCTATACCATTCGCCCGATATGTTTTCTCCATTAGCATCTTTTTCTAATACTACAGGATTGATTTTTTTGGAAACGCCTATGGTGCGCAGATTATGTTTCTCTCCTGTTGAGTCTTCAAGGGCTTTCATCTCGGCATCGTTATAAGTATAGCCGATCCACTGGCCGTCTCCGCTCCATTCGTGGCGGTGTGTGCCTCCGCGTAACGCACCTTTGGTATAGGGTGGGGTAATGTCGCGGGCATCCATAAAGATACGTTTGCCAGCCAGATTTTCATTAATAATTACGCCCGTGCGCCGCCATTGCTGGTAAGGATTGGCTTCTGTAACACTTGGTAAGCCATGAATAAAAACGACTGCATTTTCAATGGGAGAGTAACTTACTGCCCCCGCACCCGGCCCCCACGCCTGATTGTTCGGAATTTCGTAAACAACTTTCTTTTCACCCGTTGAAATATTTACTTTTTCAATACGGCCAGATGCCGCAATGCCTCCTTCATCAGTCCGGGTATCATAGACCAGCCACTCATTATCAGGTGAGAAATTATCATTATTATCTAAATCATGATGGTAGGTTGTGTCGTTGGTAATCTGCTTCTCTGTCATATAATCCTGTTTTGTGCTGCAAGCCGGTAATGAAAAAATAAGGCTTAAAAGTAAATATTTCATGGGTGTATTCTTCAAATTTCATTGAATTACTTCTCCGGTGCACTAATCACGCCTAAGTACCTGCCCAACCAGTAAGGTAAAATCCAGATGTCTCCGGCACTGTGTTCAGATGTGCCATTGCCACCTTTGCGGTCAAGATTAAACGTATTGCCATTATGGCGTTGAATCGGACTCTCATCAGGCGGTAAAACCTCTTTAATAGTCTGATTGCGGAAATTAGGGGCTATTTTCTCAATATCTTTGCGGTTGCTATTGATGATAACCCAATCTACTAAATCTAATGGATATTCTCTCAGATACCAGGCGGCTTCGTTCAGATCAAAATCTTTTGTGCCTGTCAATGCCGTAAAGATATTCCATGCACCTTCTTTTTCAGGTCGTTCGGCCTGCCAGTGGTCTATAATGGCTCTTTTATAAGCCGCTTTCAGAGTATCATTAAAGGCATAACGATACAAACCCCAGTAACCAACAAAATACATTTCATCATCAGAGTGATTCCAACCATCTGACATATGCTTGCTATGGTCGTCGGCATCTTCTGCTGCTCTGCCAATGATACTCATCGGGCGCATCAGATTTTCGTAGTAGCCATGTTTTTTCATCAATTCAAACGCCTTTTGTTTGTATTTCTCCTTTTTGGTGAAATGGTAGGCCGTTTGAAGCATGGCCACAATATTCGATGAATTGAGTTTTCTATCACCCACATTAATCGGGAAAGCATTTACATATTCAGGGTTCCAACGACCCCATTGCGTAGGTTTGCCGTTGTAATCAATCATATACATATTGTTTTTGATGATATGACTCATTAAAGTATCTATCAGAAAAACCGCACGTTTTTTAATAGTTGGTTCCTGTATTAATTCAGCCATGGCACCAAAAGCAAAAATATGCCCGATTACTTCATCGCTACTGGTTGTTGCTTTCCAGTCCCATTCAGGGTCGGGAGAGTGTTGCCAGCGATCCGGGTCAGACAATTGGTTGATATATCCTTTTCTTTCAAAAGAGCGTGACGGGAAACCAGGAATGGGATTAATCGTATATAATCGCTCCATTGCGTCTAAAGACTCAGCGCAATTTTGCAATGCCTCAGGATTCTTAGTAACAGCATATCTGAATATCTCACCCCCTAAATACATTGATGTCCACAAACCATCATTGTCAGAGTCAGACAAATAACCCGTAGCAAGATTCCCCTTTTCCATACGGCTAAGAGAAGCATTGAAACCATTACGGATATGGCGGCTACGAACTTGTTTATCGTAGAACATAGCTTTATCATGTAGGGTCATTTTCTTGAAGCAAATCTGTCCTAAACCCTCCGAAGTAAGTATCAATACCGAGTTTTCAGGCCCTTCTGATATGTTAGTTACCACATTGCCCGGTAGCCAGCGCTCGCCATTATAGTAATCAAATTTTCCATCGGCTCGTAGTGCAAATGCCCCATTGACTGACCCGAACCAGAATTTATCACCAATGGCTTTTACGGCTGTGATTTCTGTTGCAGGCAATTTCTGATTTTTGCTGCCAATTTGTTTTTTAGTAGCGGCATCGAGCGTAATAATACCATCGTTTGAACCGATAATAAGTTTTTTGTCGTCGGTATCAAATGCCGTAAAGCCTGTACCCTCAAAAACTTTGGTGAGTTTTGAACCCGATAGGGTAGACAAAGATTTTTTTCCTAAAATCCAGAAAATATCAGACCCGGCCTGGTAGCGAATGCTGATTACTTCATCATTCTCTAAAGACCCTTTCCAAAGCGTATTGGCATCTTTAATCAATTGTAAAGCTTTACCATCTGATACCAGAAATGCAAAGTCTTTGCCACCTGTAAAGATTTTAGCCCCCGATAAATCGTGCTTGCTGAATAGTTTACCAGCCCAGGCATTGCTTAAAACGGTTTTATCATCAAGTAATACAAACTGATTCTGATAACTTCCAAGACCCTGTATTTTTTTATCGCCGATGGTGCGGTAGGTCTTGTCTGGAACAATGGCACCAGGGTATAAGAATTGGCCGTCGTGGGGTTGCAGAAGCCCTTCAGATGAAAAGATTTTGATAGCACCATTTCTGTCACTGGCCGCTTCAATTAATCGGGTATTATTCGATTTAACATAATACTTTATGCTATAATCCTGTAAGAAGGGTTTATCATGATACACGGGTTGTGTTTTGAGTGTCGGCTTTTGTGCATGGGAGGCAACTCCAATCAACGATAATCCAACGAAAATGTAAGAAGATAACTTCATAAGTATGTAAAGTAATTGATTAATGTGTGCGTTAACAGGACTATCTGATTTTCTGTGGGTCAACCACAGCATATTTAATCGATTTTTTGTCTTTTTCTAAATGATACGAATAGGTCATGTGTAAAAGTCCATCTTTAGTCTGAATCAGAGATGGATACGAAAACCCACCTTTCTTCGGGTCATGGTCTTCCAACCTGATTTTCCATTTCCATGTTTTACCCTCATCGTCTGACAAATACAAACTTAACTGGTATCGGCCATCGTAAATATCATTGCCTAAGAATGCCCATCGGCCATCATTCATCACCAATAGCTCTACACTGGCTGTATTAGGAATATCCATTTTAACAGAGGCTGACCAGCTTTCACCCTTATCAGTCGATTCGCTATAATGAACCCGTGGAGGACTATCACCACTGTCACGCATATAAGCTACCAGATTTCCGTTTTTCTTTTGTACTACCGTAGGTTGTATGGGTCCTCGGCCTACCAAAGGTAGACCTGGCCGCCAGGTTGTACCATTATCCTCAGAAATAGCCATCATTGATAGATTAAAGCCATCTGAATATAAAGGGAGGACAATACGGCCGTTGGGCATCAATAATGGTTTAATTCTCGTCATCCATCCAATACTGCGTTTGGTGGCATCATTACTGGCATTAATAATCATTTCATCATATTCTGGGGCATAACCTGCCCAGCCATGATGAGTGTCGGGCAGGCTTCTGAGCTTTGTAGAAACTTCTTTGGCAAAAGCATCACCCGGTTTTAATAAAATATTGTCCTGCCAGTTCCAGATTGGTGCACCACTTTGCGTATAATCAACCGATGTTTTAAAGCGCAGAATTGACTGCTCCCATTTATTGGCTTGCACGGCAATCCAGACTAAAAAGAGTTTATTTTCCTGATTAAGAAACAGAACAGGGTTACAGTCGGGAATATTGGGTGTATCAGCCATCAGGAACGGTTCACTCCATACTTTTTCTCCTTTCTTTAATCTTGCCCCCATGATTCTTACATCGTCGGCAGTACGTTCACCACTTCCCTGAAACCAGACCGTAAGAAAATCTCCATTTGGTAAATTAACAATACTGCTCCCATGCACGTGCTTTTCCTGTGTCGGGAAAATCAGTGTGGAATTGATAATGGCAGGGCTTTGTGCCCATAGTTGCTGAGCTGTAAGGAATATAAATAGAATAAATGAGATTGGTTTTTTCATTAAAATTTATGGAAAAAATTATTTCACATTCTTACGTCTCTCCATCAATTCACGGAAAGTAGTCAGAATAATACCTTCAGAGTCAATATAGGCCTTTAATTCAGGGTTAGTCATTGCCAGCATATCGGCAAGTCTTGAGCCTCCTGATGCACTGATGTGTTTAAATTCATCGGTTATATCACTACTATGCACAATCATCATGGCTACGCCAGGCTGCATATTTTTAAGGGTTTCAATAAATTTCTGTGCTTTGTATTTACCCCATTCATAAGGCGCAACTTCACCTTCAGGTTTCCAGTCACCACTAATAGTATGCAGGTCATCTAATACTGGCAAGCCTGCCTTCCAGATCATTTCACCAACCGATTTGGTTTGTTTAAGCATCGGTGGTACAGGTAGCTGCATACCTTCTTTCCATTGACCTTTAGCTTTCAGACTTTTGATTAGTGGCGCATTCTGGCATTCAATCAACAATTTATTATTACCCCCCGGAAACATTACCGGAATCCCATATTCAACACCTACTTTGATGTACCTTTCTAAAAAAGCCTGACTGGCAAAGAGCGTACCCATATGGGAATCAAGATGTGTAGGTTTCAGACCGATTTTCAAAGCTCTTTCTACCTGGGCTCTGATTTCTTTTTCTACTTCATCGGCAGAGGCATGTTTTATCACCTGTTCTACTGTGTGCCACATACAGGCTTCTTCATCTACCAGACCGGGTGCTTGCTGAAAGCCGGCTACCGGAGCCCAGCGATAATCTTTCCATTCTGAGGTAAGTGTGAGATGAAGCCCCGCATCTAAATTAGGGTTACTTTTCTGAATATAATTTTTAATAAAACTGGGCGCCCAGCCACAAGGCATCATAATACTACATGAAGTAGCTACTCCTTTTTCGATTGATTTAATAGCTCCCTGATTGGATGAGTAAGACATACCGCAATCATCAACATGAAATATAACTACTTTCTTGCCTTTCGGAAAACCTAACTTCTCGGCGTAGGTTTGCTGCCCTTGGGCAACTATGCCCGATGCAAACAGAAAACAGCATAATAATTGTAAGCTAAACTTTAACATAATTATAAGGTTTGTTTATTGAATCATATGTAAATACCTTCCCATCCAGTAGGGCAATAGCCAGAAAACCGGCTCTCTTTCAACCTGCGGGTCTCCTCCTTTCGCATCCCAAGGGTTTTTATCCCACCGAACGGTTTTCCTGATGCTGGCAGGAGGAAGTTTTGATACCTGCAATTCATCTAAGACGATACTGTGTACAAGTTGTATATCTTCCCGTTTGGTATGGTCTATATGCCAGTCTACCAGATCAAGAGGGGTATCTTTTAGAAAATCGACAGAGTTGGCAACTTCGGTTTGTTTATTACGTGAATAACAATAGATAAAATTAATGAGTGGATTATGGTCGGCTTTACGTCTTTCAAACCACTCGTCCATATGTTTTTTGTAGAAAGCCAAACGTTCAGGGTCTGTTTCGCTTTTCAGCAGAATAGGGTAGAGGTAAGCCTGTAGAATGGTATCGAAATATATAAACCAGGCCCTGTTCTGGTTGGGTACTTCTGCCATATTCTCCAGATAATGCGCTTCATTAATTAACTTCAGGTAGTACTGCTGATATTTTTCATCTTGAGTGATGTAATGAGCAAATTTCAGAAAAGCCAGCATTTCCATTGAGTTCTGTGCTTTGTCTGGGGCCCATTCAGGGTCGCGGTTCAACTGATCAGGCGACCACACCGACCAACGGGTTGGCTTGCCATCAATATCGATAAAATTGAAATTATGTTTAATTAAGTAGTCAACGATTCGAGCTACGTGCCTTCTGATAATAACCTTTTCGGCCTCATCGGCTACGAGCTCATAATAAAAGAAATAGCCAAACATATGCCCGCACATTTCGTCACTGCTGGTATCGCCTTTCCAGAGCCATTTACCGTCTTTTGATTTTCGCCAGCGCACTTCTACAGGTTTGAAACGGGGTTCTTTCACAAGTTCCTCTGCTAACTGATGTGGGGTAAAAGTACGGTTGCCATCATGTACAGAACTCCATAATGAGGGGACAATCGTGCGGGCAAAAAAACCTTCTGTATCGGTTACTTCCTGTAAAAGTTTCAAGAAACCAAATGCCTTACGTGCATTTTCTCTGGCTTCCTGGTTTCTGGTAGCAGCATATCTGAATGCTTCCATTGCAAGATAATTGCCAGTATATTCACCGTCATTGTCATCATCTTCCGGTTGCCATGAGGTAGTATCACCTGGTATCTGTAAATGGCATTGACCTGCAATCCAGGGATCACGGATATGTCTTTTCATCAGCACGTCCATAAAGAAATCATTTTTTTGTGCCAGCGTCATTTGCTTTCTTTTAATAGCACTCACACCTTTCTCTGTAGCCACCCAGGCATTACCACTGGCATCAAATGCTATATCGTTTACATGGTCGTCTAATAGCCATCTCCGGCTGAAAAGCATAGAGTAGGTACTATCAAATTTATCACTATATGGTTTGTAGCGTATCAATCCTTGTTCAGTTCCAACCCACATTGTGCCGTCCGGTGCATTGTCCACACAAGTCACAAAAACGGTAGGCAAGCCTTGGCGTGGTGTGATTTCTCTGACTTTCGTTTCATGCTGAATGATACTAACTCCGCCTAAACCGCCAGCCCATAGGTGCTCATTGCTGTCTAAAGCTATACCCTTTATATAGCCGCTGATTACCTCTTCTTTATTGCGGTAATACCTGGTTTCTCTGGCAGACGTATGGTAGAGACCCACATCGCTTGCAATCCATAGCCCTCCCTGATTATCTGAAATAACATCTCTGATAGAACGAGGCAATTGATAACCTTTTTTACTCGATTGAGGTGTTTTAAATACTTTACCATCAAATAACCAGATGCCATTTGGCCCTAAAGCATATACCCCTTCTTTAGCAATACAGATAGCCGAAATGGGAGCTTTCACACCTGAGATTTTTTCTAACTGTGCATTTTTGTACCGATAGATGCCATTCCATGTGCCAATCCATACATTTGATTCAGCATCGGTTTCTACCCAATACGCCGGGCCTTTGTCTTCTTCAGACTGGATAACTGTCCATCTGTTTTCATCCGGCTTTTTCATAAAGATTCCCGAAGCTGTAGCTATCCATACATTCTGTGCTTTATCAATAGATATATTTCTTACCTCATTTTCTTCGGCAATAGTACTTACCGGATACGCTTCATGGTACTCTTGCCAGAATGGTTCGTCTTTGTAGCTTGTTTCGGTATTTTGTTTCTCTGATGATTTACACGCATACATAAAAAAAGCCATTCCTATACTTATAATAAAGTAAAGGATAGTTTTTTTACAAAGATTATTCAGAGAAATTTGTATCATATTCTTAATTGCAAGCTTATAAAATTAATGTTTAACTACCGCGTAACCCAGCATTATTGAATATAAAATCACCATATTATTCATTCATCAATCGTTATTCACTCAATGAATAAGGCAAAGCCGATTTCCCTACACCCCAGGCTTTATTTGGCGTTGCTCCCATTTCAAAAACCAATTCTCCTCCTGCCATAATCTCCGATTGGTCAATATAACAACGATTGAATGGCTTGCCATTTATAGTGGCCGATTGAATATATATATTTTTAGGGTTGTTATTTCTGGCAATAATACGGAACGTCTGATTGTCTTTTACTTTGATTTCTACTTCTTCAAACAGAGGACTACCGATGGCATACTGGCTACTGCCCGGTGTAACGGGATAGATACCCATGCTACTCAATACAAACCATGATGATAACGAACCCATATCTTCATTACCACAAAGTCCACCGGCACCAGTACGATAAAACTTCTGTATAATTTGGCGGGTACGCATCTGGGTTTTCCAGGGGGCAGAAGCATAGTTATATAGATAGGCGACATGGTGTGAGGGTTGGTTGCCATGCACATATTGCCCGATAGTACCTACCACGCCTACATACTTGGGTTCACTAATAGAGGCGTCCATTTCAAAAAAAGTATCCAATCGTTTATGGAAGGCTTCTTCTCCACCTAAAAGATTTACCAGACCTTGGGCATCATGCTGAACCGACCACAGGTATTGCCAGGCGTTTGATTCTGTATAGTGACGCATAGGGCGACGACCCACTAAAAGAGGATCGAAATATTGATAATAGCGATGATTGCCCACAAAAACAGTATCTTGTTCATGATTTCCTTTTTCAGGTAGCCATGTACCGTTTTTCAGACGTGGACGCATGAACATAGCGGTTGAATCAAAAACATTTCTGTAGTTCCGGGCTCGTTTGTAAAATAGGGCGGCATCGTCTTTTTTGCCTAACGCCTCCGCCAGGCGGGCAATACACCAGTCATTATAAGCTAATTCTAAAGTATTGGGTACAGACTCAGTAACAACATCGCAGGGTGCATAGCCTAAGTTCAGATAGTCTGTCAAGCCCGAACGTCCTGCTGACGCAGGCAAGGGAGCTGTTGGAAGCTCTGAAGCTTTGCGTTTCATGGCATTGTATAAGCCCTCAATATCCCAGTCTCTGTATCCTTTTATATAAGCATCAACAATCACAGGCACAAGATGGTCTCCAACCATACCTTGTCCGAAAACATTCCTGAAGTGCTGAGCGGGTAACCATCCATATTCTGTAGTTTTAGCTGAAATAGATTTAACAAGGTCGTTGACATGATTCGGGGCGATAATCGTCAGCAAAGGGTGTTGGCTTCGGTAAGTATCCCAACAAGAAAAGTTTGGAGTAAAATTGTATCCTTTGGCTGTATGCACTTTGTTATCCATACCCATATATTGCCCATCAGTATCCTGCCCTATGTATTGTGCCAGAAGGCTTCTGTAAACCGCCGTATAAAAAATCTGCTTTTGTGCTTCGTTATCAGTAGTAATCTGAACTCTTTTTAATTCTTCGTTCCATGCCTTGCGTGCATTGTCTTTTACTTTATCAAAATCCCAGCCTGGCAATTCTTCCTGTAAGTTCTTTTTCGCTCCCTCAATACTTACAAAAGAAATCGCTACTTTAACTAATATCTGTTCATCTTCTTTGGTGGCATAACTGACAAAAGCACCTACATTCAATCCTTTCTCTTCATCTTTATAAGGCCAGAAACCCTCTGCCGACTCAGGGGTCTTATATTCCGAGTCCCAGGTTCCATAATAGTCAAATGGCTTACTGAATTTAGCCACAAAATAAACCATTGTTCCGTTAGCATCTTTATAGCCTTCAATAGTCGAATCTCCTGCAATTTTAAGCATTGAGTAGCCACTCTTTTCATTGTTGCCAATTTCATGCCCTAAGTCTAAAAGAATATTGGAGCGTCGGGCTTTCGGAAAGGTGTAACGGTGCATACCAACACGCCTCGTGGTTGTAAGCTCGGCTTTGATATGGTCATCTTTCAGCAACACGCTATAATACCCGGGCGTGGCACTTTCGTCAGCCTTGTCATATCTTGAACGATAACCGGAGTCCGGATTTTCTTTAGAACCAGGATTTGTCTGTATTTTATCAGCTACAGTTGGCATAAGCAGAATATCTCCACCGGAAGTCATACCAACCCCACTGAAATGCGTATGACTGAACCCCATAATAGAGCTATCGGCATAACTATAGCCACTGCTATATGTCCAGCCTTTTGTATCGTGGTCGGGGCTAAGCTGTATCATTCCAAATGGTACAACGGCTCCCGGGAACGTATGCCCGAAATAATCCGTGCCTATAAAAGGGTCTACGTAGTCTACGGTTTCTTTATCATTATCACAGATGCAGGATTGAATTAATAGTGTAATAGCAATTAAAATAATTGATAACCACAGGTGGTATGTTTTTTTTAGGCTTGAATATGTATATAGGCTGGTGTTCATACAAAGCAACAATGCTAAGGTTGATTAATATAGAATAATTACTTCAATCCAGCGATTCAAGACTATTGGCTGAACAAAAAAAAACAATATTTTCGGCTTTTTTTGAGTTTGTAAGAGGTGATTAAATGGTGGGTGATTTAATTTGAATTGCTTTTTATTTAATTCTTAAAGATCCTTTTACTATTGATTCTTTTCTAATTTGAAATTTTAGCTATGATTATTAAATTGATTCATCAAACCCTTTTGAGTCTTGCTGTGGTAGTTTTAGGTTCTACATTGGTATGCGGCAAAAACTTTGAGAATTTTTTCAGGCAGGATACTTCTTACACCCGATATCTGAATCTGAAATATGGGCCAGCCGAAGGAAATGGCAATCTGCTTGACCTTTATTTGCCCAGGAATAATACCACTGATACAAAGTTGATAGTTTATGTACACGGGGGTTCGTGGAAGTGGGGGAGTAAGAACGATTTTCCTGAAATACTGATTAGCACACTTACAGCAAAAGGCTATGGTGTGGCCACTATTAATTATCGTTTGCTCAGAGAGGGAAACAACCGCTTCCCTGCCCAAATTGAAGACATAAAAAATGCCATCGCTTTCCTGACGGCCAAAGCTAATGCTTATGGCTATAATGGAAAAGAATTTGCTTTATTGGGTGTTAGCGCCGGGGCACATTTATCTTTATTATATACTTATAAACATGATGCCCAGAAACAGGTAAGAACTGTCATAGATATAGTGGGCCCTACTGATCTGACAGATAAGGTTTTTAGAGATAATCCTTCGGCCAGTGCTATTATCAATCAGTTTCTGGGTAATGCTAATCCACAGGCGGCCATCGCGATTGAGGCCAGTCCGATTTATCATCTGAAAAAGGAAACAGGTGTACCCACCATCATCTTTCATGGGGAAAGTGATGAATTGGTAAATGTGAATCAATCAAAGGAGTTGTATAAAAAATTGCAATTATTGGGCATTCAATCACAATTGGAATTATACCCGGGTGAAACACATGAAATGCGGAAAAGCCTGTTTAGTATTTATACCAGATTAGGCGTTTGGTTGCAGAAAGTTTATCCTGCTAAATAGATTAAATTCCTCGGTGTAACTCCATGCAAAACTCCGAGTACCTCCGTGATTAAAAATTTTATTTACCACCGAGTAACACAGAGTTTCTCAGGGGTCTTTGTTTATTTCTTCTCCTCCAGTCTATTATACTTTTTCATAACACCCTTCAGCCTATCATGCGGAATACTGAAATATTTATTGCCATTGATACCCTCCATATCTTCAGCAGCTACCAGGGCATTGATGATGGCTTCTTCTGTGGCTTCGACTGTTGCTTTAAAAGCAGGGTCAAGTTCCCACTTGGGTAGTGCTTTCCAGGTCTCGGTTTTATCCTTATTATATATAGGCGAGGCTGTAGAAAAAGCCAGGAAAATTTCACCTGAACCATTATGCGAGAAAGTACCTGTGCGGGCAATACCATGCGTCACTCTTTTGGCTATCAGTTTCAATTGATTGGGCAAGAGTGGTGCATCAGTTCCGACAATAGCTATGATAGACCCATCCTTCCGTTTCTCCCGATTGACAATGGGCTGTAGATCCTGAATTTCTTTACCTACAGGTACACCAGCAATTGTAAGTTCATCTCTACGGCCAAAGTTAGCCTGTACAAATACGCCCAAAGTATATTCCACAGAATCAATTTTAAATACTCTTGAGGCTGTTCCGCTACCACCTTTAAAACTATAGAGCGCCATACCAGTACCACCACCTACATTGCCTTCGTCTATTTTTCCACCCTTGGCTTTGTCTAAGGCTTCAAATACGTGTTCTTTTTTTATATGAAGACCATTGATGTCGTTCAATACACCATCCCAGGTTTCGCCAACGGTTGGAAGTCCGAAAGAGAAGTCGACGAAATCCCCTGTTGAGAACTTTTTGAAACTCCATTCACCGATGGCATCTTTCACAATTCCCACGCTATTGGTATTGGTAATGCCAATGGCACCATACCCTGTGCCGAAATCATCAATATAAGGTAGGCCAGTCAGTTCACCATCGCCATTGAGCGAAAACCAGGCAGCCGGATAACTCGCATCCGTTTTGCCTTTGGGTAGTATCACAGTTACTCCGGTTCTTACGGGGCCTTTGCCTACCTTTAATTCTCCCGAGCCGCTGATTAATGTTTTGTAGCCTACCTCAACTCCAGATACATCGGTAATGGCATTATTGGTGCCAGTTGTTCCATCAAATGGTATGCCTAAATCTCTGGCCCGGGGTTTCTGAGCCAGTAGTTGTAAAGAGAGTATAGAGATTAATAAAGGAGGTAAAAACAGTTTTTTCATAGTTCGTTGAGAGACAGTTTTTTAGATTCTGTATTAAAGATAAAGGAAATGTTTTTAGCCCGGAAAAAAAGTGAAAACCCAGGTCAGGAAGACTTTAATTTTATTAAACTATTATTAAAATACCCTCCAGTTTTAGCTAAAAGTTAATTATTAAAGGCTGTGCGTATTTTGAGGATTATTTTACGTAATATGCGAATATGGTCTATGAAAATCCTTGTATATTTATATCATAATTATTCAGCCTTAGTTTATTAAAGCCAGAAACGGAGTTTCAACTACCAATTTTAACGTGTCTCTTTATAAATAATCATTGTGTTTTATAGCCTTTTAGAAGTTTCGCATTTAATGCAATGAAAAAATTATGGTTGAATTGATTTAGTATTATAGTAGGAATATTTTGTACTTATTTACGTTAACCCGAACACTCTTTTTATCAATATAATTTTAACACCTATCCTTAATTCAGCTTACTCATGGAAGCACTCGACCACATAATTATGAAAGTCGCCAAGGGAGACAGTTCGGCTTTTACTAAATTATACAACCACTACAAAGAACCGGGTATCCGATTTTCAATGGCTATTGTGAAAGATGAGGAGGAAGCGGAGAATATGCTGCATGAAGTTTTTATTAAAATCTGGAACCGCAGAGAACAGATTAACCCTGAACTGAACTTCAACTCTTACATCTTTACATGTTTGCGTAATCTGGCTTTCGATTACCTGAAAAAAATGGAAAGAAATCAGACGCTTCAGCATCAGTATCTACAAATGATGGAAGACGACCACCATAGCAATTCAGATGCCGAGGAGGCAAAAATAGTTTTGCTACGCAATGCCATGAATAGCCTTCCGGCAAAACGTAAGATGATATTAAAGCTAAATGTAGAAGATGGTAAATCTTATCAGGAAATTGCTGAAATGATGCGAATCTCCAAAAATACCGTTAAAAATCAGCTGGTTAAGGCAAAACAATACCTGCGCGGCAGTGTAGATATGGCTTTAGCTCTCTGAAAATCTTCCTTAATTTAAATTTTATATAATCATTATATAAACCCAGTAGTACATTTTACCACTTAAAGAGTAATTCAGTAAAATTCAAAGAAAAACTTGAGTTACAATTCAATCTTCACTTTAAAAACACATATTATGAAGTTAAACTTTACTCTCCGAAGCATGCTTAGGGGGCTGGTTTTTTTCGGAATCCTGTTAGGAGCTGCTCCTACGGTTTGGGCACAAACCCGGACTATAACAGGTAAAGTAACCTCCAAAGAGGATGGTGCAGCCATGCCCGGCGTAAACATTTTATTGAAAGGTACTCAAAAAGGAACAAGTACCAATGCTACCGGTAATTACTCGCTCGAGGTAAGTGGCAGCAATCCGGTTTTGGTTTTTTCTTTTGTGGGCTATGAAGCAACCGAAGTTCCGGTTGGCAACAGAAGCACTATTGATTTGGCAATGGATTTAAGTGCAGAAAGCCTGAAAGAAGTAGTAGTAACAGCCTTGGGTATCAAACGTGAAGAAAAATCATTAGGGTACTCAGTCGGCAAGGTAGATGGCAAAGACCTGAGCCGTATCTCAAATGAAAACGTATTGAATGCCATGTCTGGTAAAGTTGCCGGTGTGGCTATTAATTCAACAGGGTCAACGGGTTCGTCAGTAAGTATGGTTATCCGTGGTGCTAAATCATTGAGTAACGATAACCAGCCATTGTTTGTAATAGACGGTGTACCGATTATTAATACGTTAAACAACATTAGCCAGATTGGTGGTGATAACCGTGTTGACTATGGGAATGCTATTTCAGATTTAAACCCTGAAAACGTTGAAAGTATCTCTATTCTGAAAGGGCCAAGTGCGGCTGCCCTGTATGGTTCAAGAGCCGGTAACGGGGTAGTAATCATCACGACCAAAAATGGTTCGAAATCAAAGAAAATGACTGTAAACCTGACCACCAATACAGTTTTTGATAATCCCTACCGTTTTCTGGATATGCACTCAAAATTTGCTACAGGTATCCTTCCGTTCACTCCTGACAACAACCCGTATCCGGGTGGTACGCTGATTATTGATGAAGGTTCAGCAGGTGGCGTAGGCCCTGAATTGGATAAAGGCTATAAAGCGATTCAATGGAACAGCCCTAAAGATGCCAGTGGCAAACAGATCCCGACAGAATTGATTTCTCACCCTAACAACGTCAGAGATTTTGTTCAGACAGGTATCACTACTACCAATGGTCTCTCTATTGCAAACAGCAATGATTTTGTAAACTACCGTGTGGCTTACTCAAACATGACCAACCGTGGTATTATTCCTGGTTCTGATTTGTTTAAAAACTCATTGGCTGTTGCTACTTCATTGAAGCTAAGCAATAAGTTAAGAGTAAGTACAAATATTGATTTAAGCCGCAACAACTCTAATAACCGCCCGGCTGGTGAAAGAGGTGCTAACCCATTACAATGGGCTTACGCAGTATCACCACATATCGATATCAATGAATTAAGAAACTACTGGGTTCCGGGTCAGGAAGGTCTCCAACAATTATCGCAATCAGCCAAAAACTACAACAACCCGTGGTTCCTGGCTTATGAAGTTAGAAACGCTTTTGAAAGAAATCGTTTGTTTGGTAATATCAAAGCCGACTATCAGATTACACCAGAGCTAAGTCTGATGGGTAGATACTCTGTAGATACTTATGGTGAAAAACGTGAAACCAAGGTGGGTAACAGTTATACGGCAGAACCTCGGGGTGCTTATGGGATCATCAACCTGAAACGCTTTGAAAGCAATGCGGATGTATTGGCTACTTATAACAAAAATCTGAAAGATTTCTCTGTTTCTGTATCTGCAGGAGCTAATGCGCGTAACACACAATATAGTGATGTAACCAATAGAAGCCGCAACGGTACAGGGTTGATTATTCCGGGTTTATTTACATTACAGAATATTGCACCTGCTAACCTTGAGTATATCAGTACACTTTCAAGAAAAGTGGTTTATAGTGCCTATGGAATGGCAAACTTAGGGTATAAAGACATGGTATTCTTAGACCTCACAGCCAGAAACGACTGGTCAAGTACTTTGCCAGCGGCCAATCGTTCTTACTTCTACCCTTCAGCTTCATTAAGCGTGCTCGTAAACGAAATGTTTGCTACTTCATCGCCGAACCTTAATATGCTGAAACTAAGAGCAGGTGTAGCACAGGTAGGTAATGATACCAACCCTTATGCGTTAATCAACACCTTGGCGAATAACGAAGCATGGGGAGGACTAACCCGTTTGTCAAAATCAGGTACGATTCTATTACCGGATTTGAAACCTGAAATTTCTACTTCTTATGAAGTTGGGGCTGATTTAACAATGTTCAAAAATAAATTGAGAGTTTCTGGTACTTACTACATGGTTGAAAACAGAAACCAGATTATCCCAACCAAATTACCTCCATCAACCGGATTTACTTCTAAAAACATCAACGCCGGATTGTTGGTAAGCAAAGGAACAGAAATTACAGTGGGTGGTACACCATTTGAGAAAAACGGCTGGAGACTTGATCTGACCGCTAACTTCTACAGAAACAGAACAGTTATCAAAGAGTTGAGCCCGGGTCTTGATTTCTATACATTATGGACCGATGCAAAAGGTGGTGCCTGGACTTACGTCGGCGAAACCATAGGCGATATTTATGATGCAGAATTAGTAACAGTTAAAGACCCTAATTCACCTTACTATGGCTATCCGATATTGGATGAAAATGGTTCTTGGCAGGCAGTTAGTGCCAGCAACACACGTAATAAAATCGGCAACTTCAACCCTGATTTTATCTTGGGCTTCCAGGCTTCTTTAACGTATAAGAATTTCAGCCTGAATGCTACATTCGACTGGAGACAAGGCGGTGATTTCGTTTCTCAGACCTATCGTTATGGTGAGTCCGATCTGAAATCGCAACGCTTCCTCGATAACCTGATTAACCCGAATGGTTTAACAGGAGACGCACTTCGCAACTATCTGATCGACAACGATTTGGTAAGAGTAACCGGAAATAAATTCAATATTGTGGGTGGTCCTACTGCTGCATATGGTGGCTATCCTTTCGAATACGGCGGCAATACATATATGTATGGTGTGTTTAATCCGGGTGTAATTGCTCAGTATAACGAAAACGGACAAATCATCGGTTATACAGAAAACTTAGGCGGTGCTGGCACCAAAATTATCCCTTACGGCGATAACTATCCTTGGGATTTCACAAGAGCTGCTTTGTTTGATGCATCATATATCAAGCTAAGAGAGATTTCATTAGGCTATGAAATACCAGGTTCTTTCGTAAAAAGATTAGGTATGCAAAGTGCCAACTTCTCGGTATATAGCCGTAACATCATGGTTTGGACAGCCGCAAAAATCGGTATCGACCCAGAAATGGCTTTCCAGCCACAGGCAGGTACTCAGGCAGGTACTCAGTTCAAACAAGGTATCGAAAGATATAACGTTACTCCTTGGGTGATTCCTGTTGGATTTAAACTTGGTTTAACATTCTAAAAATCTTAAACATTGAAATCAATGAAAAGGAATTATAAAAAAATTATCGCATTAGTCTTTCTGTTTACGGGACTTTTCTCTTGTAAAGACCTGACGGAAGTGAATAATAACCCGAACGGGATACAGCCTGAACTCGTGAATCCTAACCTCGTATTGCCAACAGTATTGACAGAAGCGGCAAAAGCCTACGTAAATCTTGGCTATCAGGATATAGCAGGTGTAGTACAACATACACAGAAAGATGCGTGGTCGTCTGGTCATAATGATTATGACTGGGGCGGCAACCAGAGTTGGAGTAGTTACTACGATATTCTGCGTAACAATCAATTGGTGTACGACAGAGCCGTAGCCCTGAACCTGGAGTTTCATCAGGGGGTATCTTTGGTTATGAAATCGTTCATGTTCGGTCTTATTACAGACCTTTGGGGAGATGCACCCTATACAACCGCTTTAAAAGGTGAGTTAGGCAAAACTGAAGATATTCTTCCTGCGTTTGATAGCCAGGAGGTTATCTATACAGGTATCCTGGCCGATCTTGAAAAAGCAAATACCCTCTTGTCGAAATCAAAAGCTGAATACTCAAGTATTGTTGATAACGTGGATGTATATTTTGGTGGCGATCCGGCAAAATGGAGAAAAATGGCCAACTCCTTAGCATTACGCTATTATATGCGTATTTCAGCCAAAAAAGCTGATGTTGCTAAAGCTGGTATCGAGAAAATTGTAGCTAATGCCGCACAATACCCGATCATGACAGTTAACTCTGAAGATGCTACGATGAGTTTCCCTGGCACAAGCGATGGAACTTCATGGCCTGCCAATGCCGTATATGACGCAAGCGGTAGCAACTATCGTCGTATTAAAATGGCAGGGACTTTTGTAGAGGCTTTGCAAGCATTAAAAGACCCACGCTTACCAATATGGGCAAATAAAGTAGAGATTCCTTTGGTAGTTGATGCCTCGCTTCCTGCAGGTACAGACAAAATTGAAGGGGGTAAAAGATATTTATCACCAGATAAAGTGGGTAACACTGTAGTTGATACCGACCCTGAGTATGTAGGTATTCCTACCAGTTTCTCAGCTTTACCGTCGGCATATAACCTGAACCCAACGCCTGGCCAGACATCTTTCAATCCTCATGTTTCGTTTCTGAACGATATTTACAAAGCAGCAACAGGCTCATTGTTAAAAGCACGTTTAATTTCGGCCGCGGAAGTAAACTTTATTTTAGCCGAAGCAGCTTTGAAGGGTTGGGCAGCGGGCGATGCAAAAACGCGTTACGAAGCAGGGGTAAAGGCGTCGTTGAATACCTGGACGGTTGGCAGCAAAGCCGATGCCTATTTAGCTACACCAGGTGTTGCGTATGAAGGTACATTAAAACAGGTAATAGAGCAAAAATGGATAGCAAGCTGGACAGCCGCAACAGAGGCATGGTTTGATTTCAGAAGAACAGGCTTGCCTGCACTAAAAGCCGGACCAGCAGCAAAACGTCAGGCGCTGCCGGTTAGATTCTATTACATGCAGGACGAATTGAATATTAATAAAGCAAATACAAACGCTGCCTTAGACAAACTTGAAGTAACGAATTTCTCTCAGGCTGACGGAAAGAACAGTGCTTGGTCGAAACCTTGGGTAATTCAAGGAACCGGAAAACCTTGGTAAAAAGTAGTAGATTGTTTTGAAGAAAAGATTAGGGGCGGTGCATAGTAGCCGCCTCTAATTTATTTAGAGACACAAATCCCTGAATTATGAATTTTATCAGAAAAAAAATATACAAGATTCTTTGTTTTTTTATTTGTAGTAGTAGTTTCCACACAGCTTTTTCTCAATCAGATAGTCATTCACATCCGCACGATCATGCTGTGTCGTTGCACATGGACGTAAAAGTTCTGTTTCCAACAGCTTCACCAGACCGTATCATACTAAATCTGACAGCAACGCCCGAAACCTCCATAGGCGTGAACTGGCGTACAGATACCACTATTACCAAAGGAGAAATACAGGTAGCAATAGCCACAGATGGCACCCAGTTTCTGAAAAATGTGCGTACCATTTATGCAGCCTCAGAATACCTGAAAGTTAAGTATCAGGAAGAACCAGAGGTAAAAGCCTGGTATCATTCTGGTGTAATAGAAAATTTAGAGCCGGGTGGCTTATATGTATATAGGGTAGGTTATGACAAACACTGGAGCGAATGGTTTCAGTTTCGTATGCCTTCAAAAGACCTTAATCGTCCGATTTCATTACTGTATTTCGGCGACGCACAAAACGATGTGAAATCGCTATGGTCAAGAGTTATCAGAGAGGCCTACAAAACCATGCCTGAAGTAACGTTTATGCTTCATGCCGGAGACCTCATTAATCGTAACGACCACGATGTAGAGTGGGGTGAATGGTTCCATGCAGGTTCTTACATTCATGCTACTATTCCAAGTGTTATGACACCGGGCAATCATGAATATGGCAAAGGCAAATTGTCACCTCAGTGGAGACCACAGTTTACATTACCGACTAACGGCCCGAAAGGATTGGAAGAAACCTGTTATGAAGTAAACTATTCTGATTTAAAAGTGATTTCGCTGAACGCCGAAGAAATTGATGAGTCAGAACATTATGCTTCAGCACAAGCCAGATGGTTAGATTCGGTATTGACTCATAATCCTCGTAAATGGACCGCTATTACACTTCATTATCCATTTTATTCAACCAAGCCCAACCGCGATAATATAGAACTGCGTAAGCGATTCAAGCCCATCATTGATAAACATAAAGTTGATATTGTACTACAAGGACACGACCACGCCTATGGCCGTGGAATCGTAAGCAATACTGTAAACGTTCAGGGAAACAAAAATCAATCATCAGGTACAGTATATGTGGTTTCAGTATCAGGGCCAAAGATGTATGATATTTCTGATGACCCCTGGATGAGCCGCAAAGCAAGTAATACACAGTTATTTCAGTTGCTGACGGTAAAGGGAAATGTTTTATCGTATAAGGCTTTTACGGCTACCGGAGAATTGTATGATGCCTTTGAACTACAGAAACAGGCGGGCAAGGCGAATCTTCTGGTGAACAAAATTCCTAAGACACCTGAGAAGAATTGATTTTGTTTGGATTTATTTAGGAAAATCATAAAGTCCAAATCCAATAGGTTTTGGCCAGATAAGTATCTCAATTTAGCTAAAGCCTGATATAGCTTAGGCTCTTCCAATCCACGACCTGAAGGTCATGGCAATTCAATAGACACCAAGGTCATTACAATTTTATGAGTTATTATCATTAAGAATAATTCATTTAATAGAAATAGTTTTAATCAATTGCCACGGCCTTTAGGTCGTGGTTTGATGAAAAAAATCAAATTCTGGCTTTAGCCGAAATAGACCCACTTAGATTAACTCATTGTATTAGTACCTTCCAAAAAATCTTTTCCTGCCAATAGCCCATTCCCCTAAACAATTAGTATAAAGGAATACAAGCAATTCAGATAATTGTATGATATTTAGCCCATACAAGCGCAAACCGGGCATTTAAACTACCTATGACACAAATGAAAAAGTATTCCTTTGTAATTACCCTCTTTATTTACTGCCTTTTTAATCTTTCCATCGGATACACCCAAAACCTGAAAGTTGGGGCTGCCCTAAGAATTATTACCCCGAATCCATTATTACCTGCATCCGGCGGAATCGGAACTCCGAAACCTACTACCGAGAAGAAAGGAGACCTTTTTGCCAGAGCAATGGTTTTTGAAAAAGGAGGCACACGGATTGCCATCGTAAATGTAGATAATCTGGGGTGGACATCTATCCTTGGCAATAAATCAAGGGCTTTAATCAAAGGCATTCCACCTGAAAATATTCTCATTGGAGCTACCCATACCCATAGCGGGCCTGATGCCTATGCTTTTCCCGATGCTACCGGAAAATCTTCTGCCGATTTAAAATACCTCGACTGGTGCGTGCAGCAGATTGCTGATGCTGTCAATGAAGCCATCAGTAAACTGGAACCTGCCTCTCTGAAAATAGCTGTTGAAGAGGCCAAAGGTAAAATTGCCTATAATTATTATGCACCTGCTTTATACGACCCTCGCTGTGGTGTTATTCAGGCCATTGCTACTACCGGCAGCAAACAAGGCAAACCAATTGCCACGTTGGTAAACTATGCTGTTCACCCTGAAGTGTTAGGATCCGGGCGGGGTATTTTAAGCCCTGACCTTTGCGGCCCGCTCTATGACCGCATCGAATCAAAAGCAGGAGGGATAGCTTTGTTTATGAATGGTGCACAGGGAGGGATGGTTACAGCAGATACCCGTCTCGAATATGTCAAAGAAGGTGCCGGACAAAAAGAAGCCAATACATGGGAAGAATGTATCAGAATCGGAGAATTATTAGCCGATGAAGCACTACGCATAATAGATAAAGCTCCTGTCTTACAAAATCCCGACATCTATTGTGTAGCGCGTAAAATCGACTTCCCGGTCGATTCAGAAATTATGAGGTACATTCTGAAAAACTCGCCTTTAAAACATCAGGTAAGTAAAGAGAACGTAGTAAGCACGCAATTAAATCTGTTGAATATAGGCCCCGCACAGATTCTGACCATACCCGGTGAAGCATTGCCCAATATAGGCTATTATGTCAAACGTAATATGAATACCAGATTACCTTTTCTGTTCGGGCTTACCAACGATGCCTTTGGCTATATGCTCACTAAAGTAGATTTCAATAGTTTCAAAAGATACGAGTATGTCAGCCGAACCAGTTTAGGAGAGATGACAGGAGAGATTTATATCGACCAGGCCCTTAAACTGGTAAAAGATAGTCCAAAACCACAATAGTTTATTTCCTCATCTATTTATTAACAGATTAAAAACGTTGTCTATGAAAAGTACTTCAGTCAGATTTCTTGCACTTTGCACAGCCTTTGTTATTACATCGGTTTGTATTTTCGCACAAAATTCCATCACCCCGGAAACCGCCCTTAAAAGCTATATTAATAATGGCGATAAATCTTATAAATGGGAAATAAAAGACTCATTAACCAAAGATAATGTAACGATGTATAATCTTGTATTGACATCGCAGAAATGGAGACAATATACCTGGAGACACCAACTGACTGTCTTCGTGCCTGATAATAAACAGTATGATGGCGCGCTGTTATTCGTAACCGGGGGGTCAAACAAAGACGAACAACCAAACTGGAGTAAAGACGATAAACTTTGGCCCTCGCTGGCAGGTATGGCCGCAAAAACAAAAGCCATTGTTGCCCTGATTAAACAAGTACCTAATCAGCCTTTATATGGCGATCTGACAGAAGACGCCCTTATTTCGTACACACTTCATAACTTTAAAAAAGATAATGATTACTCATGGCCTCTGCTATTTCCTATGGTGAAGTCGGCCGTAAGAGCTATGGATGCTGTACAGGAATTTGCAAAGAAAAACAATAATTTTATTGTAAACAGATTTGTGATTTCAGGTGCATCGAAACGTGGCTGGACAACCTGGTTATCGAGTGCCATAGACGATAAACGTGTAGTAGCTATCGGGCCAATGGTAATTGATATGCTTAATATGCCAGCTACACTCGACTACCAGTTTAAAACATATGGCGAATACAGCATTCAGATTGAAGATTATACTAAATTGGGTATTCCGCAAAGTACCGATACAAAAGAAGGGCGTGTGCTTACAACCATGATAGATCCTTTTTCGTATAGAGCTAAAATGACGATCCCGAAAATTATCTTTATTGGTACTAATGACGAATATTGGACCGTCGATGCCATCAAACATTATTACGACCAGATTCCGGGCAAAAATATGATACACTACACCCCGAATGCAGGGCATGATTTAGCTGGTGGCAAACAGGCATTTGAATCACTGACAGCATTCTTTGGTTTAACATTACAGAATAAGGAGTATCCGGCTAATACCTGGACAACAACCAGTACCAAAGAAGGTGTTGAACTGGCTATCAATGCTCAGCAAACTGATTTAGTCGGTGCTACAATCTGGCACACCACCTCATCAGACCGTGATTTTAGAAATAATTTATGGTTAAGCTATAATCATAAACTAACTAAAGACCCTGTAGTAAAGGTTACAATACCGCATCCGACAAAAGGCTATGCCGCTTTTTACGTAGACTTAAAATACAAAGACCCTAATGGGGGCACTTACACTGTAAGCACAAGAGTATTTGTGACAGATGGCAATAAGGTTTTGTAATTAATATAATTAAAACACGGAGTTTCACAGAGGCAGGTCATAATATATATTTTCACGCTGTGAAACTCCGTACAGAACTCTGTGGTAAAACGCTATTAATTAAAAAAAAAGCATATTCAGTACTCAACCTATAATAAACATGGAACGCTCACGTCCTGATTATTTAATAGAAAGACTCATCGATAATAAACTCTCCAGCGACGAATTGGAAGAGTTATTGGCTGGTATAGGAGAAACTGAAATGTCGCCGGAATACTCAAACATTCTTGAAAATTACTTTAACCAGCTTTTAACAGAAGCCCATCTGAAAAAAAATACAGTGTCTGAACAAGACCAGTAAACCAACCCATGAAATCTCTCACGTTTTTACTGCTTATCAGTATTACTATTTACGCAAGTGCTTTTATCCCCAATCATACTTTAAACAAATCCAAACAAACGGGGGCAGATTCCTTGAAGTCTTTAAAAGAAAAGTATAATTTGAGTATATCAGCTCATAGAGGTAGTTCAATCATAGCACCCGAAAACACCCTTGCTACGTTTAAAACAGTATTAGCAATGGGGGTAGATTATATAGAAATTGATGTTCGTACAACAAAAGACGGGCAATTGGCTATTTTACATGATGGTTCGCTCAACCGCACAACTAATGGTGAAGGCCCGATGAAGAATTTTACACTGGCCGAACTCAAAGAGTTATCGGCAGGCAAGGGTCATCATGAAAAGTTTATAGCAGAACGCATACCAACCTTACAGGAAACTACCCGATTAGTAGCAGAATGGAATAAAACCCACAAACACCAGACAAATCTCTATGTTGATTGTAAAGATGTAGCACCAGAGCCTTTGGTAAGAGAACTCAAAGCAGATAAATTACTGAAAAATGCCGTTTTCTACGGTTCTGATAATTTTCTGCTGGCATTGAAAAAAGTATATCCTAAAGCTAAGCTAATGCCTTCATTGAATAAACCACAAGAGATAGAAGATAAAGTAGAACGGCTAAAACCCTATGCCTTTGATGTTCGGTGGACAATCCTGAATAAGGAATTAGTAACTGAAATACATAAACATAATATAAAGGTTTTTTCTGATGTATTAGGCCTTTTAGATATGCCTGCCAACTACAAAAAAGCCGCTGAAATGGGCGTTGACCTGATTCAGACAGATCATGTCAGAAAGGTTTATCAAACACTTTTAGAGGGTAATTAACGATTGTTTTTATCGGCTAAATTTCGCCCTGTCCAGATAAGGGCTATACCTACTGCCCCTAAAATAAACTGGAGTGGGTGCAGGGTTTCTATCATAACAATCTGAACTAAAAGCCAGACAAGCAGAATAACACCTTGCGCCCAGATTAACCAGGCCAGTTTTCGAGGTTTAACCAGAAAACCAGCAAAGGCGGCAATACTGGCTGCTCCGTTACTGATAAATAACACAATACCCGGAATCAGAAAATCAGAGAAGGGGCTGTGAGCGAGTAAATCAGCCGACATACCTAAGCTACTGCCATCAGGGTGAGTAATCAGGTTCCAGCCCCCATACAAGGCACCGAAACCATTAAATAATAAGAGTATAGAAGCAATAGAGCCAAGAAGAGATTTCATTATCAGGTACTTTTAACAAAGTACCTGATTTTATTAATGATAGATTATGACTACCGTCAGGTTTCAGCCTGATTATAAACAAACCCGGTTCTACCTGTTCTTGATCGGCAGAAACTAAAATTAATTATCTGGTCGCTTGTTCTTCTACAACCTCAACTCCGAACCTTTTCTGAGCTCCTTTCAGCTCATCATGGGCATTAATAGCAATTATCGCCAAAAACGCAATAAGTATAGCAACCGCTGCCATATTAAAAGACCATTTCTTTAGTCCAATATCATGGCTGGCAAAAGAAGGTCGGGTTTTATTAATTAAGAGTAGAATTACAATCAGATTAAGCGTATAAAGGTATTGTTCCGGCCGATAAATACTGATAAAGGCCCCTGTAATGATATAACTAAAAACAATATATAAACTTAAATGGCCTACAAAAAATGTGTGTACTTCTTTATAGCTATAAGTTAAAGTATTTGGCTGACTGATATAATATTTATAGAACCAGATAATGGTCAGGAGTAGAATCAAAACCAGGCCACCCCATTCAGTAAGGCCAAATAAAGGGCTGCCATCTAAAACATTAATCTTGGTTAGCATATCATAGATTCTCTTGGTATCAAAGTTTTGCTGCCAGACAGTAAACGGAATAAGCAAGACCACCATTAGTAACGGAAATAACTGTGAAGTTTTCTTCTGAGAACTTTCTGATGCTTCCCATGAGGAAGTGAGTGTGCCATAAGACATACCCAAACCGCCGAAGAAACCTAAAGTATATTCCATTACATTCCAGAAGTTGAATTTGATACCCGACACGCTCCCTAATACCTGCAGGAAGTTGCCAAATGCAAAACCAAAACCGCCACCCAGGCCCGAGAATACGGCTACTCGTAGAGCCGAATTTCGCTGATGCCTTACCATAAACCAGGTCATGGCCACTGCTGCGCCAAAACAGGCCGCCCAGGCTTCAGAGCGTGGGGGAGTCATAAACCATTCGAACTCAGTAATGATAAAATAATAGAAGAGAATGGCCCCTGCTACCATTTCTACAATTAGATTAGCCCATTTAACCGGGTTTTTAGCAGTATTCGACAGTGCCAGCCCAAACAAACCTCCACCAACATACCCATATAAACCACCAATTACAAACAACATCATTAGCCCATAGTAAGCATTCACAAAATCATCTGCACGGCCATACCCCACCACTATTCCATAACTCATAATACCTCCAAGCCCCCAACCTAATGCTCCGGCCATTGTAATACTGAAAAATCTGGCATACCAGTCTTCCCTTTTAGCTACTAATAATAGGCTCAGGCATCCGATACCACCTGCCCAGGCGGCACCATGTTCATGCCCGAACTGACCGCGAATAGCCCATGCTGTGCCGAGCGACAGAGCTACTACCAGTATACTCAGATATAATTGTCTGTTTTTCATTTGTTTAGGAATTATAATTAGGGTCTTATAGAATTTATTACTATACTTCACATAGGATTAAAAAGACTATTAAACCTCATAAATTTTGCTTGGCAATAGTCCAGAATATATTTTTGAGAGTAATAATAAGAGTATGTTTATGAATCTTTACGAAATAATTATAGACTGGCCGTCTCCTTAAAATTATTGGAATATCCTTATGCTTAGAGATAGGGCATTGTCGTGTTTTTACCAGACAAACTGACATTTATTAAAGAATCTTTATTGTTTGAATCTCGATAAACTTACATTAAAAACAATAAATCAAGCACAAAAAATATGAATCAAAGATGGTGTTTACTTTTAGGTCTGCTCAGTAGTTTTTTTCTGATTAGTTGCGGCTCAAAAGTAAAAGTGGAAGAAATGACCTTGAGCAATAACTGGACAATTGCTTCTACAAAAGAAGTTAATGCAGATGCCAGAACCCTTTCAATACAACTTATTAACCCTGAAAAATGGGTGAAGGCTACCGTGCCGACCACAGTATTGGGGGCATTGGTAGAAGCGGGCATATATAAAGACCCGTTTATGGGCAAAAACCTCGAGAATATCCCCCGTGCTCCATTTGAAAACTCCTGGTGGTTTAGAAATACATTCGAAATCGAAAATTTAAATATAAAAGACGAGCACCTGACTTTGCTGATTGACGGCATAAACTATCGTGCTGATTTCTGGTTGAATGGGGTAAAGGTGGCTACTCAGGACACCCTGTTTGGTGCTTTCCGTCAGTTTGAAATTGATATTACCGAAGCCGCTAAAAGCGGTGAGAATGTATTGCTGGTAGAGGTGTTTCCACCACAGGTACGCAACTTTTATATGGGCTTTGTTGACTGGGCACCCACACCGCCTGACCACTACATGGGTATCTATCGTGACATCCGGATAAAACGTTCAGGAAAGGTTCCCATTATGGTTGGAACCTTTATTGCACCTGACCTTGACCCAAAGGATCTGACCCGGGCATGGCTGACCATAAGTACAGAACTGGCCAACCATAGTGATGTTTCAAAAACAGTAGAACTAAAAGGAACAATTGAAAACCTTACATTCACGAAATCCTTTACTTTAGCACCACATGAGCGTAAAGAAGTAAAGTTTACACCTGCTGATACAAAACAACTATTGATTAAAAATCCACGTTTGTGGTGGCCAAATGGTTTAGGTAACCCTGAAATGTACACGTTGAATCTTGAGGTAAGAGAAAATGGGAGTCTATCAGATAAACAAAGCACCCGATTTGGTATCCGCAAAATTGAAACTTATCTGAATGATAAGGGAGTGAGAGGGTATAAAGTGAATGGCAGAGAGGTGTTAATCAAAAGCGCAGGGTGGGTAGATGATTTGTTTCTCCGTTATATGCCAGAAAAAGATGCAGCGCAGATTAGATATGTAAAAGAAATGAACCTTAATTCATTAAGATTTGAAGGGGTATGGGGTAACAACCATCATATCTATGATTTGTGCGATGAAAACGGAATCCTGCTCATGATCGGATGGAGCTGCCAGTGGGAGTGGCCTGATTATCTGGGAATGGAACTAAAAATAAAACCCGGTGACGAAAACCTTCCGATTAATGAGGGAGTAGATTTGTATGCCGTTAAACTCACACCTGAAGAAGAGTCCTTACTATCGAATTATTTAAGAGATCAGGTGAAGTGGCTACGCAACCACCCAAGCATCTTTACATGGGCGGGTGGAAGCGATGCCATGCCAAAACCTTCTCTTGAAAAACGGTATCTGGCTACTTTGAAACAATATGACCCCACGCGTCCGTTTCTCATTTCCTCCGGAGATTTCAATAGTGAGCTGACCGGAAAATCGGGAATGAAAATGAACGGTCCTTATGAATATGTGCCGCCCGTGTATTGGTATGAAGATAAAAAATTAGGCGGAGCATTTGGTTTTAATAGCGAAACAGGGCCGGGGCCACAGATACCTCCTGTCAGCAGCATCAAAAAAATGATTCCTGAAGCGGACTTATGGCCACCTGACAATAAGGTCTGGAATTACCATTCAGGTCGTAAGGATTTCAATACGATGGGTGTTTATCTCAATGCAATGAACAAGCGTTATGGAACCCCAAAAAATCTGGAAGAACTGGCTCTGAAATCACAACTGATGAACTATGAGGCTATCCGCCCCATGTTCGAAGCATTTGTGATTAACAGGCCTATGGCAACTGGCGTTGTGCAATGGATGCTTAATTCGCCCTGGCCGGAGTTTTACTGGCAGCTATATGATTATTACCTGATGCCGACAGGTGCTTATTATGGTACGAAAAAAGCGGCCCAACCTGTAAACATCATTTATGACTACCACAACCACGCCATTCATTTAAGTAATGATACACGCCAGCCACTATCAGGACTAAAAGCAGAAATAAAGCTTTACGATAAAAACTCAAAGCAAATATTTGAAAAAACAGAAAGCCAGGCACTAAAAAAAAATACGACAAAAAAATGGTTGAGTGTGCCTGTATTAAAAGGAAAAAATGAGGTCTATTTCTTATCGCTTACATTAAAAAATGCTAAGGGCGACTTGATTGCGGATAATTTCTATTGGCTGTCTTCTCAAAAAGACCAGTTAGATTGGTCTAAGTACTTCTGGTTTTACACGCCTCAGAAACAATATGCAGATTTTAGTGGCTTGAATACCTTGCCTAAAGTTTCTATTAAAGCAGAAAAGAATATTAAGGAAATCGGTAAAGATGAATATGAACTAAGTTTAATATTAAAAAATACCTCCGATAAACTGGCTTTCTTTATTGAAGCAGAACTGGCCGATGGCGCAAATGGCGATGCCATTACTCCGGTATTCTGGTCTGATAATTATATATCTATTCCTCCTAATGACATGAAAAAAATCAAGGTAAGATACTTCAAGAAAGACCTGAAAAGTGGCAAGCCGGTTATCAGAATACAAGGCTATAATCTATTAAAATCGATTACTTTATAAACCAATGCTAAGAAAATCTATTCATCTCGTTACTCTGTTATTGTTCTGTTTTGTAGCAGTCATAGCACAACCCATAACTATAAAGAGTGCTAATATTATTGCTTCTAATACCATTCCTTCGCCTGTAAAGGAAACTACGGTGAAGATGCTGACAGAAGAAATACAGAAGCGAACCTCTATTGTTTTAAAATCTACAACAGGACAACCGAAAAGCAATGAGTACACCATTGCCCTTGTATTATCAGGCGACAAAGATTTGGCAGGTAAATCTATCCCGGTCGGCACAGACAAAACAGAGCCTGAGTTTAAGGCAGAGGGATATAGGATTGTATCAGAACTCACCGATAAAGGTGGTATTTTATGGATAATAGGAGCAGATGCAAGAGGCGTATTATTCGGGGCAGGTTGGGTATTGCGCAAAGCTACTTTATTGCCTAAGGCTATTCAGTTGAATACTAAAACCAATATAGCTACTTCACCAGAGTATGCCATCAGAGGGCATCAGTTGGGGTATCGTCATACAGCCAATTCGTATGATGCCTGGACGGTGGCACAATTCGACCAGTATATAAGAGAACTGGCTATTTTCGGCTCCAATGCAGTAGAAGGTATTCCGTTTCATGAAGACGAAAATCCAAGTCCGCATTTCAAAATTTCGTCTGCCGAAATGCGCGTGAAAATCAGTGAGATTTGTCAGGCTTATGACCAGGATTACTGGGTATGGACACCCGTTACATTTGAGCTAACGGATACCCGGAAACGTAAAGCAGAATTAAACCTGCATGAAGACCTCTATAAAAAATGCCCGCGTCTTGACCATATTTTTGTGCCGGGTGGAGACCCTGGCGATAACCATCCAAGAGAAGTTTTACCTTTTTTGAAAGAATTGCATGATCGTCTGGTGAAATATCACCCAAATGGTAAAATCTGGCTTTCGTTGCAGGGTTTTAGTGTTGAGCAGGTAGATTATTTCTATCAATACCTCAAAGAAAACCAACCTACATGGTTGCAGGGCGTAGTATCCGGTCCCGGCAGCCCTCCGATGGCTGAAACCCGATACCGTTTGCCTAAGAATTATCAGCATAGAGAATACCCTGACCTTACACATAATGTCAGATGTGAGTTTCCTGTTCGCCAATGGGATCAGGCTTATGCCCTTACTTTAGGAAGAGAAGCCTGTAACCCTCGTCCTTATGAATTCGCAGCAATTCACCAGACTTATGCACCTTTTACTGATGGGTTTGTGTCATATTCTGATGGCTGTCATGATGATATTAACAAGATAGTCTGGAGTATGCGGGCATGGGATACCCAAACTGATGTAAGAGAAATACTGGTTGATTACAGTAACTTTTTCTTTGGAAAAGATTTGGCAGACAATATAGCTGATGGCATTGCGGCTCTTGAAAACAACTGGAAAGGCCCATTGGCACAAAATGGAGGTGTAGAAGCTACCTTTGCCTTCTGGAAAAGCATAGAAGCAAAGGCCTCACCTCAGTTGAATGAAAATTGGCGCTGGCAGATTCTGTTACTAAGAGCCTACTATGACACCTATACGCGCCGGAGATTAATCTATGAGCAAGAATTGGAAAAACAAGCCAATAGCATTATAGCAAAAGCTCCTCAACTGAGTGCTGATAAGGCTATGACATCAGCCTGGGAGGTTTTAGAGAAAGCCGAGAAAATGCCAGTCGGTTATGAGTTAAGAAAGAAAATTGAACAATTATGTCAGACCCTTTATAATTCTATCGGATTACAAACAAGCGTACCTAAACACAAAGCGAGAGGTTATGAGCGTGGTTGCTTGCTCGATTTTGTCGACTATCCGCTTAATAACCGTTGGTGGTTAGAAGATGAGTTTAAAAAACTTAAACCAATAGTGGCTGATAGTAATGCTAAAGTAATGGCAAGATTAAAAATTATCAGTACATGGGAGAACCCTGGCGCAGGAAGTTTTTATGATGATGTATCAAGCATCAGCAAAGGACCAAGAGTGATATCCATCGTGGACGATGCCACTGATATTGCTTGGTGGGAGAATGGTTTCAGCCGGGCAAGATTATCGACCCAGACTTTTCAGAATAATCCTGAATTAATTTATGATAACTTACAGGCAGATGCCCGTTATATTATCAGAGTTGCAGGTATGGGTGAAGCACTTTTAAGGGTAGATGGCAAGCGATTAAGCCCTATTCTCTATAACCGTGAAAATGAGACTTTCAAAGAGTGGATAGTTCCATTGAATTTGAGTACGGATGGACAAATAAAAGTTACCTTTGATGAGCCGGAGGAATCACATCTGAACTGGCGTAAGCATTCAAAAGTTTCTGATGTATGGTTATTGAAACAATAAAGCCATGAAACAACTCTTCCCCTTATCTGGCATTGTTACAGTGCTGAATACTCCGTTTGATACTCAAGGGAATGTTGACTTGCCATCCCTCAGAACGAATGTGCAGTATGCTATACAAGCAGGAGTAGCAGGGTTTTTAGTACCTGCTTTAGCCTCAGAAGTAGCAGCTCTGAGCATAGCAGAACGTTTGCAGATGGTAGCAGCCGTAACAGAAGAAGTGGCAGGGGAAGTACTGGTATTTGCAGGAGCAGGTGAGCCGGATAAGGATAGACGCAAATATATAGTAAAAAAGTATCTGGCAATGGGTTGCAGGAATATCCTGTTTCAGATACCCTTTGAGAATGAAGAACAATTTAAAAGCGAGTTTTATGAATTAGCTGATCTTGGCGTAGAAACCATTATGCTCCAGGACTGGAGTGCCAATGGCTATGGCTTACCTGATGATTTGATTCTGGAACTCTTTCATAAAGTAGAAGCTTTTCGTTGCCTGAAAGTAGAAACCGTTCCGGCAGGAGTAAAATACAGTCGGTTATTATCTTTAACAGAGGGAAGATTGCATTTGAGTGGGGGGTGGGCCGTTACCCAGATGATTGAGGGTTTAAAAAGAGGTATTCATGCTTTTATGCCTACTGGTATGCACAAAACTTACTGTGCTATTTATCAGCATTTTAAAGCCTGTGAATTGACAAAAGCCGAACAGTTATTTTATCAGTTGTTACCGGTATTAGCCTTTTCCAACCAGCACCTCGATATTTCCATTCATTTTTTCAAACGCTTGTTACATCGTCAGAGAATTTATAAAACCCCGAATATAAGAGCCTCTCTTTTGCCGTTTGATGCCATTCATGAAGGAATTTCAGAAAGATTGATAGAAAAGGTAATTGCTCTGGAGGAGTCATTATAGAACTTTATTTACCTGCCAGATACCTGTTCCGGTACTCAATAGGTGTACACCCTTTTACCTGTCTGAACTGGCGCGCGATATTCTTGCTATCTGTCAAACCCATATCCAGTGCAATCTCAAATACTGTCATATCTGTTTCACGCAGCTTTTGAGTAAGCTTTTCAATACGTAGATTGAAAATATATTTGTAGATAGGTAGCCCGGTAATGTACTGAAAGCGTTTCTCCAGAGCACGTCTCGAAAGCGGTACTTGCTTTACTACATCATCTACTTGTAAGTTCTTATCAATGTTCTGATGGATATATTTAAGCGATGCAGCAATATAATCATCGTTAGTCGCATATATATCAGTAGAATGCCTGGTTACAACTTGAGTAGGTTTGACAACAATATCATAGTAATCAGATGTGCCATATTTAATCATCTGTTCGAGCAATCTGGCAGCATCATAACCCCCTTTTTCGGCATCTTGCCCGATGCTTGATAGAGGAGGGTCAGAAAACTCACAAATCATTTCGTCATTATCCACACCTAACACCGCCACTTCTTCCGGAATACGGATTTGTGAATGTCGACACGCTTCTGTAATATGTTGCCCTTGATTATCATCACAAGCCATCAGAGCAATGGGTTTTGGCAATGATTTAAGCCATTGGCTCAGTGAACTGGGTTTATAATACCAGATTTCTGTCGAACGAGCCATTGCATGCTCAAAATAATTCACTTTGTATCCTGCTTTGGTAATACGTTCCTCAAAACCCTCTGCACGTTCTCGAGACCAAACAATATCTCTGAAACCATAAAAAGCAAAGTTTTTGAAGCCTTTCCGTAAAAAATACTCTGCACCCATTTCTCCGGCTTCTTTGTGCGCACCTGTAATATTCGGAATATCCCTGAATCTTTCTTTAAAATCCTGAGCAATCACAGGGATACCCGCTTCTACAAATTTCTCAACGGCAGGGTCATTATACAACTGCCCGATAATCCCGTCGGCACCCCATTCCAAAGCCCATTCAAGAATACCCTCCATCCCAATCGTTTCACGCTGAAACAAGGGCATCCTGCAGAAAATCCATGGGCCATGTTCTTTCGAGTATTTGGCAATACCTTTCAAAAGAGCCTTACTATACTCTTCCGCAAAATCAATCAAAAGAATAATTTTATACATATCTAAGCATCTGCTATTCTGTTATAACGAAGGCATAGCATTTCTTGCTTCTAAGTTCGTATTTATTATGCACACACTATTTCAACAAATCCTTCCAGCTATTTACTGTAGCATTGTTTACCAAAGGTTTCGCCCAGATACCTATACTCAATATATACCCTAAAGTAAGCAGTAAAAATAGCATAGCAAAACGCAATTCAAACAATTCACCTAATCCGCCAATAATCAACGGTACGACAGCACCTCCGGCGATACCTGTACATAAAATACCGGAGAATGTGCCATGATGATAAGGAACAGAATTAAGTGCCAATGAAACTACGATTGACCACATAACCGAAGCAAAAAATCCGGCCGCTGGGAAAGCAATCAATGCAATATTAAGTGGCCCGAATAAACCTGATAAAAGAGAAATAATAGCCCCGATTGTAAACATCATCAATACCCGACGACTATCGAAAAACTTCAATAATACCAGGCCCAGGAAACAACCAATTGTAAGTAATCCCCAGAAATAGGAGATAACAGAGGCACCTAACGTAGCTGGGTCAACATTATGATAGATTTGTAGAAACTTCGAAATCCAGTTAGCAAGACCTTGCTCTGTACCCACATAGCAGAAAATGCCTAAGAAGAATAACCAAACATATTTATTGCCTGATAAGTCAGAAAAAGCCTTGCCAGTATCAATTCTTTCATCATCTTTCAGAACTACTTCCGGGAAACGAACAAACCATATAATAACTACCATCAACAAGGCAATTATCGCAAATGTCCAGTAAACAGATACCCACTTTAAGTTGGCAGGTACTAAACCATTTAATGTGGAGATAATGAAATTCGGATTCGGATCAGTATGTACACTCGCCACAAAATAGCTATATAGCATAGGGCTTAAGAACGATGCACCACCAAAAAACAGCTGCCCCATTACCGAATTAAACGCAAAGTTCTCTTCTCCGCCAGCTACTCTCAATAAAGGATTAATTACTACTTGTAGCATGGCCATGCCTAACCCAATAATAAATAATGAAATCAAGGCAACAGTAAAAGTAGGTGTAATAGCAAATAACAAAGCTCCAATAAAGGCTAAACCAAAAGCCCATAATAAAACCCTTTTCTCACGATACTTTTCAACTAATATACCAGATGGAATTGAGGCAACTGCATAAGAAACAAAAAAAGCAAAAGGCAGAAAACCTGCCCACCCAAGGCTTAGGTTGAAACTATTGGATATATCCGGGATAATTGGCCCGAGAATATTACTCAGAAAAGAAATAACAAAGAAGATAAACAGTATAAGAATAACTATAAAAGTATTGCTTTTCATACAATGCCAGAGTTTGTTTGGTTAAGGTTTTTAAAGGTAGCAGATTTGCCGGGAAAATCAAAAATTCTGCAACATAGACAAGAGTCCCAAATACAAGATTTACATAGTGCGGATTTAATTCTTTAATCTTTTAGTGCATAATTTTTTAATTCCTGAGGAATTAAGGCAGCGGCTCCTAAGAGTGCAATATTTTCATCTTTCGACTGAAATATTTTAAGCCTTTTCAATGATTGTGGAAAAGAGAAATCGTTTAATTCCTGGTACATACCAGTTTCAAAAAACGGGTATGCTTTAGCTAACGAACCGCCCAATACAATGGCCTCGGGGTCATACACATATAGAATGGCTTTTAAGGCCGCGCCTAAGTGAATACCGAATTTTTGCCACAGAGCTATGGCATGTTTATCACCGGCAATGGCAGCGTGGTTGGCTTCTAAGGCTGTAATGCCATGAATTGCCTCAAAGAAATTATTACTGGCATAATACTCAAAGTTTTTATCAAGATAGGGCAGTAGTCCAATCTCTCCTGCACCACAATTGTTGCCCACATATAATTCGTCATCGATGATAATACCAGAGCCTAATCCCGTCCCTGTTGTTACGCCTACCACTGAATGAAAGCCTTTAGCTACTCCAAAACGATACTCTCCCAAAGCAAAGCAGTTTACATCATTATTGACAAAAACCGGAATCCCAAACTGCTCTTGTAGAATATCTTTCAATTCTACTCGTTCCCATGATGGGATATTGGCCACATCATATACAATACCTTTTTCGGTATCTACTACCGATGGCACACCAATACCGATACTACTTACTGAATAAGCCATTAAAGGCCTGATTAATTCGATTAATTGTTGTAGTGTAGATGATAGAGAATCTTTTTGTTTCAGCAAAATAGTTTCCTGCTTAATGACAGTGCCATTTAGTTCGACACCCGCTTTAATTTTAGTTCCTCCCAAGTCAACCCCTATATTCATAGTATTTAGATTTGTTTGCCTATTGGTCAGCAGGCTTTATATTTCAATAAAGTTCGTGTCCAACAGATTATAGTTTTTGTATGGCGTAATTGATTAATTTCTACTCAAAAAAATGCAGTCATAAGGGTGTTCTGATTCGACTCCCCTCTATTGAATTGCTTTTTTCTACTCACAATTACAATACTGTTAATGGCTGAAAAGATACCATTGTGTAGCAGGGAATTTTAAATTTTTGTTGATTGTGGACTAAAGGTTTATTGATGTAATTATCAAATTGTTCATTGAATAATTAGACTATAAAATATCCTTTCTCTTGAAATGCCAGACCTTGAAGATAAAAGGCACTATTATTTCTTTAAGTATCAATATATTTTAAGGCTATAATAGTTACAAAAAACTGCTAAACAGACTCTTTCCTTAATTTAAATGAATTTATTTACTGTCTTTCAGATTGAATTTTTACTAATTTTGAGAACTCTATTCATCTAAAAACAACCGTATGGTTTGAAGGCTGTTTCGACAACCGTTCACCATGTTCGGTATTTCATTACCCCAATTAAATATGAGACCTGGCCAACAACTTCGTTTTTCTCTAAAGCCCTTTATAGCCTTGGTGAGCGTCACTTGTATTATTTTAAGTGCTACAAATGTGAATCTGCCTGATACTGACTGGTCAGAATACAATGGAGGACCTGACAAAAATCATTTTTCAGCCCTCACACAAATCAATACAGATAATGTTGCTGACCTTAAACCAGCATGGGAATATGCTTCAGGGGGTGCTGATACTGTAAAGAATACGACTCAAATGCAATGTAATCCTGTTATTGTTAGAGGAGTCTTATATGGGGTTTCGGCTGGTTCACAGGCATTTGCCTTAGATGCCGCAACAGGTAAAGAAATATGGAAAACCCGATTGAATGACGACACTTTTAACATGACGAGCAGGGGCGTCACCTATTGGACAGATGGAAATGAAGCACGGATTTTTTTTGCTTATGGAGCTTTGATGTATGCGCTTAATGCCAAAGACGGCAAACCTGTTACGAGTTTTGGAACAAACGGAAAGATAAATCTTAAAGATGGCATCACTCGTCCGGGGGCTGATGAATACGTAGTAGGCAACACCCCGGCCACTATTTTCAAGAATGTGCTGATTGTCGGTACAAGGGTTTCAGAGAGTGCATCGGCACTTTTAGGCGATATTCGCGCTTATGATGTAAAAACCGGAAAAAAAATATGGGTTTTTCACACAATTCCCAAACCGGGCGAGTATGGGTACACCACGTGGGAGAAACAGAACTATCAGAATACAGGAGGGGCAAATAGCTGGATGGGTATGGCAATTGACCGGCAAAGAGGGATAGTGTATGTTCCTACAGGCTCAGCGGCTTTTGATTTTTATGGAGGAAACCGTAAAGGAGATAACCTTTTTGCCAACTGTCTGCTGGCCCTTGATGCTGCTACAGGTAAACGTCTCTGGCATTTTCAGACAGTGCATCATGATATATGGGACAGAGATATTCCTGCGCCTCCTAATTTATTTACTATTACACAAAACGGAAAGAAGATTGATGTAGTATCTGTAGTAACTAAACAGGGCTTTACTTTTGTTTTTAACAGAATAACAGGCAAACCTGTATTCCCGATTGAAGAACGGCCTTTTCCGGCTTCTGATATTCCGGGAGAGAAAGCTGCTTTAACTCAACCTATTCCTTTAATGCCAGAACCTTTTACCAGACAGAGTTTTACTGTAAACGACGTAAATCCTTTTGCTTCTAATAAAGCGGAAATTATTGAGATACTGAAAAAATCTAAAACCGGAGGGCCGTTTATACCTTTGGGTAGAGAGCGTACTCTCTTTTTTCCGGGTAGCGATGGTGGGGCGCAATGGGGTGGAGCAGCCGTCGATGAAAATTCTATAATGTATGTGCCTGCCAAAGAGAATCCTGTGTTTAGTTCATTAATAGATGCCCCAAATTACAAATCCAGTAAAGCTTTGGTGACAGGTAAACAATTGTATCAGACTTATTGTGCATCGTGTCATGGTGCTGACCGGGAGGGTAATCATGATGGAACCATACCTGGCTTACTTAATATAACAGCTAAATATAACAATACTGCTATTCTACAGATTATGGTAAAAGGTAGAGGCATGATGCCAGCTTTTACTCAGATAAAAGCACAGGATAAGCAAGCTATTATAGATTTTTTAGGAGGTAAAAATACCTCGACACAATCCGATGGTAAATCAAAACTATCAACTGTTGCTTATACACATACAGGTTATAACCGTTGGTATGACACCAATGGTTACCCGGTAAGCACACCGCCATGGGGGACACTTACGGCTATAAACATGAATACAGGCAAACGCCAGTGGCAGGTGCCTTTAGGAGAATATCCTGAACTAACAGCTAAAGGAATCTCACCAACTGGAACAGATAATTATGGAAGTGCGGCAGTGACGGCTGGAGGTCTGTTGTTTATTGCTGCCTCAAAAGATGAGCAGTTCAGGGCTTTTGACCGCAAAACAGGTAAGATAGTCTGGCAGTTTAAATTACCTGCTGCGGGATACGCTTCACCCAGTGTCTATGCTGTAAATGGAAAACAATATATAGTTATTGCCTGCGGCGGAGGTAAACTGAGAAGTAAATCAGGCGATCGCTATATTGCCTTTGCTTTGCCTTAAATATTCAACCTTTTATATTTTACATTCAATGAAACGTATCATCAAAAGTCTTATGCCAGTATTGTTTGTTATGGTACTGATAGCTGCGTGGAAACCTGCAGTAGAAGAAACCCGTCAAACCCCTAAAATTAAACGGTATCTGTATGTCGCTACTCCTGGTGTGCGCGATTATTTAGGATATGGTGGGCATGGTATTCAGGTTTTTGATATGGATAATAAATACAAATTTGTAAAGTATATCCCAACCTCTGGTTTTCATCCGAACGGAACACCTTCAAATGTAAAAGGAGTATGCGTAAGTCTGGCTACCAATTGCATTTACATCAGCACGCTGGAAGGTTTGCAATGTATTGACCTGACAACTGAAAAACAGGTATGGGAAAAATCATTTGAGGGTGGCGCAGATAGAATGGCCGTTTCACCAGATGGTAAAACGA
This sequence comes from Emticicia sp. BO119, assembly GCF_013912375.1. Lineage (GTDB taxonomy): Bacteria > Bacteroidota > Bacteroidia > Cytophagales > Spirosomataceae > Emticicia. The sequence goes on from NZ_JACETV010000001.1 coordinate 221,007, forward strand.
TATATCTCCCATCGCTTGAAAGAGAATTCTGGAATGTGATTGATGCCAGGACAGGAGATATTATTACAAAAATTGTTACCAATTCGGGCTCTCACAATACACTTTATGGCTTATCAGGTAATTATGTGTATCTCGCTGGGTTAAAATCTCCATACCTGACGGTTGCTGATGCTAAAACACATACAATTGCCAAACAGATAGGCCCATTCAATGCAGAGGTTCGTCCGTTTACGATTAATGGAGCAGAGACTTTAGCCTATGTAAATATCAATGGTTTATTGGGGTTTGAAATAGGAGATATAAAAACCGGTAAGAAATTACACCGTATAGAAGTTCAGGGTTTTAATAAAGGTGAAGTAAAACGGCACGGTTGTCCGACACATGGGATTGCTTTAACACCCGATGAAAAAGAAATATGGATATGCGATGGAGCCAATAACCGTTTACATATCTTTGATAATACTGTTATGCCTCCAAGACAGGTAAACACGATTATAGTAAAAGATATGCCAGGTTGGATTAGTTTTAGTTTAGATGGCAAACACGCTTTCTCTGCCACAGGAGATATTATTGATGTAAAAACCCGCAAAATTATAGCAAGTCTTGAAGACCAGAATTATAACAGTGTTCAAAGTGAAAAAATGGTAGAAATCCATTTCAATGGTAAGAAACCCATTAAAACCGGAGATCAGTTTGGTATGGGTAAGGTGAGTCAATGATTGTGTGATCGAATTGAACTGAAACAGAGCTTTAGCTTTCAGCCAAAAACCGTGGGGAGATAGCCCAAGTTATAGTCATTTGTTCATCTGATAGCGAAAACTATTTGGAGATATTACATTTTGGCTGAAAGTCTACTCTTTTACAAAAACATATTCTCCAACTGTATAGGGTTTTAGTATAAGTTTTTTATTACTCAAAGAGCTGATTTCTACTAACTTCCCTTCCGTAGAAGACATACACATGGCTCTGATTCTAATATTTTTATCGCTAATCTCATAACTCCCAGACCCACACCCCATAAACGCATAATCTGCAGGTATTGTGTTTTTGTAGGTTTCATTAAACGCACCCTTTGAAGAGAACTCAATATATACACCCTTACTATCTGGCACTATTACCGGCTGGCATCCGGAAGAAAGCCCGCCTGATGGATAACAATAAGAAATCAATCTCCATTTGCCTGTAATATCAGCGGCAGGATTAATATTCTTTTTGTCCTGACAAGCTATTAATAAAGTAGCCCAGATAAAGAATTGTATTTTTCTCAACATAGTAATATCAGATTCTTAAAAATTATATAGAATTGTATAGATAGCAGATTTCAAGTATTACTTATTCTTTCTGAAAAGATAAGCAGGGGCATCAAACGCCATACCATTATCAATCATTAATTCACCCGTACAGATTCTGATACTTCCTCTGATAAAATTATAAGAACCATCATCAAATTTTTCCTTGTCAGGATTTATTCCAACCATAAATATTTGTTCGTATTCAGACTGTATTAAATCATAGGTCATAATTTTTGTCAACTTGTCATTTTCATAGATTTCGGCTAATTGTTTACCATCGGCTTTTTCTGAAATGATGAGTTTTACATTCGGTACTTCATCTGACGGTGGCACCATTGTAATCATACCTTTTAATTGCCATTCTCCATAAATTTCTTTTTTTACGTCAGCTATTTTCAAAGATACATTAGCAGAATTACGAAGACAGTCGAAATCTAAAATGGATTCTGCTTTGACCATGTTTGGGGAAGGAACATCCTGATCGGAAGTTTTACAAGCGTTTAGAGTTAGTAGAGAGAAAAGGCTACAGCCAAGTATCAACTTTTTCATACAAATGTATAGATTGATAGTTTATTTGGTACTATGATGCCGTGAATATAAAAATGGTTGGAACGAATCTGAAATTTTTAAGAAAGATTAACATTATTTGAATCAGTGACCAGCCTTTAATAGAGTAGCATGATTATAATATTCAAAAATACCATTTCTTGTTACAGGACTTTTACCCGATATATTGCCCATTTAACCGATAAATAGAACCTGTTGACCTATTATAGTTTCTTCGGGAATGGCTTGTCTTTATTTTTGAATTAAATAAAAAAGCTATTATGACAACTATTCAGGTAAGTAATGTATCCCATCAATTTTCTAATCAGGAATATGTATTAGATAATATTAATTTGAATGTGCGAGAGGGAAGTATTTATGGTTTTCTGGGTCCCAATGGTGCCGGGAAAACCACTACCCTCCGCCTTATTTTAGGATTGCTGAAAAAACAGAAAGGCAAAATTGAAATTTTCGGAAAACCTTTTGACAGTCATCGAATTGAAATCCTCAATAAAATCGGTTCTCTGATTGAAAGCCCTTCAATTTATGGGCATCTGACGGCCATAAATAATCTGAAAGTATGGCAAAAGATTTACCAGTCACCTGATAACCGTATTGGCGAAGTACTGGAATTGGTAGGGTTAGCTCATACGAAAAATAAAAAAGCCAGCCAGTTTTCGTTGGGAATGAAGCAAAGATTGGGGATTGCCGTAGCATTACTGCACAATCCGTCGCTATTGATTTTAGATGAACCAACTAACGGACTCGACCCAAGCGGTATTGTAGAAATCAGAGAACTATTAAAGCGATTAAATCAGCAGCATGGCATAACTATCATTATTTCAAGCCATTTATTAGGCGAGATAGAAAAATTGGTAACTGATGTAGGTATCATTAACAAAGGCAAAATGCTTTTTGAAAGCTCCCTTACTGATTTAATGAATCGCCAGCATCAGGCTTCTACTATTTATTTCGATACCAACGATAATGCAACCGCACTCCAATTGATGCACCAACAAAAAATTGCAGCGCAGATTGAGAAAGAGCGTATTGTGGTTTCGCAGTTATCAAAGCATACAATTGCTCAGATCAACCAGAATTTAGTTGCCAATAGCATTGAAGTTTATGGCATCAGAGCTATTGAAAATGACCTCGAAAGTATTTTTATGAATTTAACCAACAATTGATTATGATTAGCTTTATACATAGTTTCCAGAGTGAATGGCTTAAAAAGAAAGGCACATTGGCTTTCTGGCTGGTATTTGTCGGTAGTTTTTTTATCCCACTTATTTTTCTTTCAAGAGGCATTTTCTATCCAAAAGATTTCTTGGCAGAAGCTAAAAGTCCTCAGTTCTGGGACATACTAACAAGCCGTAGCTGGCAGTTTATGGCAATTCTGCTTTTGCCATTAGGAGTGGCCTTAGCCACCAGCCTTATTACCCAGATTGAGTTCAGAAATAACACATGGAAACAACTCAATACAACTCCGCAGAGTTTATCGGTAATTTTCTGGAGCAAATTCGCTGTAATTATTGTCATGCTCCTTCAGTTTTTTATACTCTTTCATATTGGTATGTACCTATCTGCCCTGATACCTGCTATTATTAACGGCAGTACCGACTTCTATGAGCGTTCAGTGCCATTTGAGTCTATTTTGAAAATGGCAGGATTATATTTTGTAGATTGTCTGCCCATTGTAGCTTTACAATATTTGGTCAGCCTGCAGTTTAAAAACTTTTTGGTGCCTTTAAGTTTCGGAATAGGCCTGCTTTTAGCCTCATTAATTGCCGTGCAATGGAAATATGGTTATATAGTACCCTACACTTATTGTCCTTATAATATGTTTTCGGCAAAACAACCACAGATGGTACCGGCCGGAGTTAATTTTCATTACTGGGCAGTTGGGTATTTCGCTGGAGCTACATTGTTAGGCTATTTTTTATATCTTAATAAGAAAGAAAAGGGGTAATATGAAAAAGATGGTTGTAGTTTCGTTGCATATTGGGTACTGGTTTTTGTACTTATTCCTGCTTTTTATTATTCTTTTATTATTACAGATAGGAACAAAACTGAAAGCGCAACCACTTTTCTTCGATTATCGATTCGAAACTTTTTTTGCTTGTTTTGCATTATTACCAGCTATATTAGGTTTTTATACCTTTTATAGCTTTCTTTTTGATAAGTTTTTACTCCAGCGTAATATATTTCTTTTATTTGTATCTGGCATTTCTGCCTCTATATTTATTGGTTTATTGAGCAGTACTGTTATATCTGTTCTTCACTATTATGGAATCGGCCCCGGAGTATTCGGTGAAAATATTTATGCGGTCATAACTATTCTGATTGTAATTTCCATTATCTCTTTATTGAATGGTGGGATGGGCTTGCTAACAAAGGGATTCATAAGGTGGTATGCCGAATTAAGATGGAAAGAAGAGCTCATGCGCAAAAATTTTGAAATGGAGCTTGCCTTGATAAAATCTCAGACAAGCCCGCATTTTTTATTTAATACGCTCAATAATATTGATGTACTCATCACCAAGAATGCTGAAAAGGCATCTTTGTATCTGAATAAACTATCCGATATTATGCGGTATATGCTATACGAAACAAAGGGTGAAAAAATACTTTTGGCTAACGAATTAGCTTATATTGAGAAGTACATTGACCTGCAGAAAATCAGAACTGCCAATCCGAATTTTGTCGAGTTCACAATAATAGGTGATACCGTGAATGTGTTGGTCTCACCCATGATTCTACTACCTTTTGTTGAAAATGCCTTTAAACATGCCGATAACAGAAAAAATGAAAATGTTATCAGAATAGAGGTGGCTGTTGAAAAAGAACAGTTGATATTTGAATGTGAGAATAAATATTCTAAATCAGAAATGCAACAAGAATTTGGAGGTTTGGGAAATGAATTAATAAAACGACGGCTGGAACTACTTTATCCGTTGAATCATGTATTATTAATCAGCAAAAACGCTGATATTTATAGTGTAAAATTAGCGATTGGCATTCATGAAAATTAGCTGTATAATTGTAGAGGACGAACCATTAGCCGCAGAACGCTTGCATAACTATGTACAGAAGCTGCCTTTTCTGAATTTAGTAATGATGTTCGACAATGCAATTGATGCCCTTGTTTTTCTCAAAACCCAGTCGGTTGATTTACTTTTTTTAGATATAAACTTAGGCGATTTTTCGGGGATTAAATTATTAGAAACGGCTCATATTAAAAGTCAGGTTATACTTACAACAGCCTACCATGAATATGCTATAAAGGGGTTTGATTTAAAAGTAAATGATTATCTGCTGAAACCCTTTACATTCGAGCGCTTTGTACAGGCAGTAGGCCGGGTGCAGGATTTTTTTGTTAAAACAGAAATACAACAACCCAAGAAATTTATTTTCGTCAAAACAGAATATAGGTTAGAGAAAGTATTATTTGATGAAATGCTATTTATTGAGGGAAAGGGAGATTACAGGCGGATACACACTCACACCAAGAAAATTATGACACTCCAGACCTTTACTGACTTTGAACAGGAAATTCCAACTACCATTGTATGTCGGGTACATAAATCGTTTATGGTGGCAATTGATAAAATTGACTCGATAGAGAAAGATCGCATACGTATTAATAATATACTCATTCCGATTTCGGATAGCTATCGACAGGGATTTTATGAAATTATCAACCAGTCCACAAAATAGATTGTTGGCTTAAAATGTCAGCATCTTGTCTGTTTCAATTTTATTAATTCTTCTAATTTTGTAGCATCAAATGAATAATGAATGGCGACCACAAAAATCGTTTTTCTGATTTTACCAGAAATCCAACTGCTTGATCTGGCAGGGGCCGATCAGGTATTCTACGAAGCCAAATGCTATGGCTCAGATATTGAAATTGATTATTGTTCATTTGAAAATACTATTAAAACCTCAACTTTACTACCTATAGGCAAGGTAAAAGATTTACATGAAGTAAGTTTTAAAGCAGGAGATTATCTGATTATCCCTGGGGCTGAAACTTCTTATATATTATCAGATGAATTTAAGGCTAAATATGAAATATTTGATTGGCTCAAAATGGCGTATAGTCAGAAAGTAATATTATGTTCGGTTTGTACAGGTGCATTTGTTTTAGCCTTGGCAGGATTGCTCAATAATCGGAAATGTACTACACATTGGAAGCGAACAGCACAGCTTCAGGCATTGTTTCCCAAGACAGAAGTGGTGGAGAATATTCTTTTTATGGAAGATGGAGGAATATTAACAAGTGCTGGTGTAACCTCTGGTATTGATTTGGCCTTGCATATAGTGAGCCAGTTAGAAGATGATTTCTTTTCGTATAAAGTAGCGCGTGAATTAGTTATTTATATACGGAGACATGGGAATCAATCTCAGCAGAGTATTTTTCTGCAATATCGTAACCATATACATTCAGGCGTACATAGGGTGCAGGACTGGTTGAAGGAAAATATTCACAGGAAATCTTCTTTACCCGATTTGGCTGATATAGCTTGTATGAGTACACGGAATTTTACAAGAGTCTTTAAGAAAGAAACAGGGATTTCAGTCAATGATTTTACGACTTTGATCAGGAAAGAAAAAATAAAAGCCTTGATAAAAAAACCGGATATAACCAGAAGTCAGATTGCCAATCAATGCGGATTGAAAAGCGAAAGACAGATAATAAGATTACTGAAAGAATTATAATTACGGAAAAGCTAATTATACTTATGTGTTTGCAGATATAAACAAGTACTCATCAATTAATCAAGCTAATGAAAAAATCGGACATTTATCCTATGCCAGAGTATTTCGACAGATATATTAATCTGGCGGATGACGTGGAATTAAAGAAAGCCTTAGACATCAGTGCAGAAGAATTGAATAATCTACCTGTAGAGCAATGGGAAACCATAGGTGATAAGGTATATGAACCGGGCAAATGGACCATTAAGGATATTCTGCAACATATGATAGATACCGAACGAATCTTTGCCTATCGGGCCTTGTGTTTTGCAAGAGGCGAAACCTCAAGAATGCCTTCTTTTGATGAAGAAGAATATGGCAGAAACACCAATGCTAACCAACGTACTTTAGAAAACCTGATAGATGAATTAAAAACTAATCGGGCATCTTTCATAGCACTTTATAATTCATTTACAGATGAAATGCTATTGAGAACCGGATTGTCTTTTAAAGGAATATATTCTGTATTGGCTATAGGTTTCATTATTGCAGGTCATCAACGTTGGCACCTGAATATAATCAGGGAGAGATATGAGGGATTGGTTAACTAATCCATCCCCTTTTCAAAAATAATCTTCCCAAAAATACCAGTCAACCATGGGTTCGCTTGTTTGCATACAAAACGAGAGAAGCCTATTTGTTGCTTTATCATCAAAAAACATTTCTTTCGTCAATAAAATGTGTTTTAAAATAAATGGTAGAGTATAGCTTTGAAGGGAATATTCTTTCAAAACAATTCATTCCTCTTTCAAGAGATCTAAGAATTTCTCAAAAATACCATTATTAAATTCAACACAGCACGGGTTGAATTTTACTTTAACTCCTGCCAATTGAAATTTTTCTACAACCTCAATGACATCAGAATTTAGTTGACCTATTAGCAATTAGAGACATTCTACAATGGTTTCGTCAAAATCAAGCCAAATACTAAGTGCTTCGATTATTACAGATAGATTTGTTTAAACAATCCACAGCATTTATCACTACTGACATTCTTTCAAAATTCCATACATCTGTAACATTTGTATTATATCATTGTCCTGAATAGCTTTTTCAGCATGAGCTAAATGGATTTTTAATCGTTGGGAAGCAATAATCCCAACGTTGTTCGGTAAGGAATGATAAAGATTCAATAAATCTTTTACCCGGCTTATCTCTTTGAGTAGATCATGGGTCAAGTCAGTAGACGACTGATTGGAGGTTTGGATAGTAGTTCTCACGCAAAAGTTATTTTTAGTTATATTAAAGGTTTTAGTGGCTTACCATACATAAGTCAGAAGAGTTTGGCTGTAAATAAAGGTTTAATTACTCGTTAAAAACAGATTTAAAGCATAAGGTAATGGCTATTTCTGCTTATTTTGGGTCCATATTTCTTGATTTACAGCAAATTTCACTCCAAAGTGTGCTTAAGTTGCAATTGTTTTTTGGGCTTTAAAAATAGTTTTTCCCTGAGATAAATTTATCGTTTATCATTGCAGGACCAATCGTAATAGTTGAAATAAATAAGAGATTACAGTTTTGTATTACTTTACAAACATTGAATAATTAATTCAGTAGTATTTAGAGGTGTAAGCCTATTTTTTATTTTCTTATAAAGAAAAATGTTGTCCTGATTAGCTTTAGTCAGAATAAATCTTAATTTTAATCAGGGGCAAAGCAAATTTTGGTACAATGAAGCAAAATAATTAGCAGGCTTTTTTATAATATCCTTTAAGTTTTTCGTTATTGCTTGTAATTACAGCATTATGAAATAAAACGTATTAAAACTATTCTTTCCATCTCAATAAATTGGCTGACTTTGCTAAAATTCTATATTTTTACGAATCATCGGAAGTTCGCCTCAATTTAAATCAATTGCCTATAGCGGATATTTACGTTTACTAATCAGATTGTCATAACCCCTTTTGTATGAAATATATTCTTCCGCTGATAATTAACAGAAGACGAACTAATTATCTCGATTTAAAGAACAGAATATCACAGGAATGTGAGTCTTTTGTAATAGAACTTCCACAAATGGATAATCCTTTTACAATTCTTTCAATCGATAAAAGCAAATCCATGCAGGCTCTTATCAGCCATGCCAGCGATATTCCAATTCATCATATTCATTTTTCAGTATCTTTCGATGAAACCGATTCTCGATTCATTATAAGATTATCAACATCAGTTGATTCAGTTATAACGAAAGAAGATTCAGAGGAGGAAAACGACTGGAAGAATCCGGTTAAGAATCAGGTAAAAACCCAAAAAAAAGCAACGCAGGAACATAGCACTTTTGTTGCAGGTCAAATAAAATATACCTGCTTCGATAATGCTTCCGAATTTAATATTATTGGGTCATATATAGACCATGTGCCAGAGGAATCAATAGAAAATGATTGGATCAGATGCCAGTTTGTGTTTGAATCCAGCCATAAAGAATATCAGAGTGAATTACACTTTTATTTAGCACACGGCAGTTGTTTCCACCATTTCGGTCTTGACTTTGGCTCTGAGTCTTCACAATTGAAAGTAAGTAGTTATCAGCCAATTGGGCATCATTATCAAAGGAAAACAAAGTCTAAAAACTTGTTTGAAATGGTGAAAGACTTTAAAGGAATGACTGAAAGCAATCATGATTTTATTCAGCATGAACCGAACACCGATTTCATAAAATCCATATTCTTCCTGAAAAAGAAACTTTCTAACTTCAGCCTGAAGGATAAATTTATTCACAATGATGATGAATTGAAGTATCTGGTACAGAAAAATGAACTCAACAGTACACTCACCAGTCAGTTTCACCAGCTTTCAAATCTGAAACTTGCTCATAAACACGGAGAGATTCTTCGGTTTATGGATTTTCAGTCGATTCAGGGTGAAAGAGTGCGTTCCTTGAGTTTAGATGACCTGAAAAACCAGGCTTATTCAACTATTCTCAAATCTTTCATTGAGGCTACCTTACAGAATGTTATAGATGAAGATAGCCGCAATAACTATATACGTTTCACAATTCTGGTTCCGAATATTTATAGTATTCATGAAGTAGCCAACACAAAAGCGGTCATTAACGATATTTTCAACAAGTTGCAACAGACACCCGGTTATGAAGGGCAAATCAGAGCGTGGGAAGTAGTTACTGTTTCAGAGAGTGATGCAGCTTTCCTGGGGTATTTTGACCAGGGAATGCATCATATAAACCCAAATAAATATTATATTATTATCGACTGCGGCAAGGGTACAACAGATTTTTCAATTATTCAGACAAGTAGCAATAATGCCAAAAAAATCAAATCGCTGTATCGGAATGGTTTTGCAGGAGCAGGTAACCTGATAAGCTATGCTTTTTTTGAAGCCATGATAGACTTTGTTATTAAAAATGCAGATAACCCTGCTGAAACCAAAGCATTCTTTCAGGCAATAGAAAAGTCGGAAAAAGCACAGATGAATCTTATTTTTGAAAAGTTAGAATCTTTAAAGTTTCAGTATAGTAATAAATCAAACACAACTCAACGGGTGGTTGAAAACAACTGGAATAATGCTAAAAGTGGTGATACTACGTTAAAGAACTTAGCCAACAGCGAAATCACGGCTACCGTTCATAATCTTGCACTATTGTTAGAAAAAGTTGATGGGTTTTATGACTGGGGTGGCTACATTGAAAATGCTTGTGAAGCTATTACAGCCAATATTATTGAAAATATCAAGGGGGTTATTAATAATATCGACAAAAACATTTCGTGCGATGGTATATTACTTACGGGTAGGGGTTTCTTGTTCAATCCACTGTTAGAAAAACTGAAAGGAAGGCTCACAACCGAACTTGCATTTGCTCCTGATCTGATTAAAATGCCTGATGAAGCGAGCCAGTTAAAGGCCATCTGCTTAGATGGGATATTTACCAATGGATATGTTATACATCCGGAATTAGTTGGTTTTCCGATTCACATTTCTACCAAAAAACAAACTCAGGTCTCAGATGGCAGCAAACCAAAGTTCCCGGCATTTTTTGATTTTATTCTGAGATTGGCTAACATGCAGGATAACTACGACGAGACCAAAAACAGCTATCGTATAGACAAGCTCGATTCATTGAAATTTCTGATTGGTAATACCCTTTATACAGTAGCAGACAATATATTTTATGATAATAAATGGGTTGAGTCAGTAGATCTGATTTTTACAAAAGATGGCTTTTTTGCCCGGAACATCGATAAAGACAACAAGATAATAGGATATTCAAACCTTATTCAGAACTCAGCTATTGATAATGTTACACTACAATATCTGATACCCTCTTTGTTTCCGGCTAAAATTGATACCGATTATATTCAGGCTTTAAAGCAGGAAGTACCGGAGCCCGACGAAGAATTGGCGACACTGATAAGCCTTTTGCCTGATTAATTTTCAGTACTCAAAACCGTAATAGCTTACGCATATGTTAAAAAACATTGTAATAATCATATTGTCTTTTGTTCCATTATTAAGTAAGGCTGAAGTCGACACACTTAAAATTACAAGTGTTGAAACTGATTTTGTACCGAGAACGGCTTTTTTTGAAATACAGTTGAATCCGAATCAGGGCAAACTCCAGAACGGCACCTTGAAGATTTCTACCAAAGATGATAGTATCGGCATTGTATTAAATAGTAAAGTAATGGCTAATGATACTATCTTTATCATGCAGGATTCAAGCCAGAATGCCCTTAATAAAATTTACAGCCTTCTGGGTTGTCAGGAATCTGACTTGCAGCAAAAGTATTATTTAGCAGATCCTCGTTATGGTACTGTTGTTTTCAATCACCTGATTAACAGAGTATTTAATTTGCCAAAACATCAGCTGACACTTGTCATAACCCCTCAATTTTCTGTTACAGAAGTTACCACACTTGAAACTAACCAGCTTGCCTGGATATTGGTCGGGGTATTAGCCGTTAGTGTACTCGTTTTAATCATTTTATATGCTATGGAAAAATCTAAAAAACCTGCCAGCGAAACCAGACTGGTGAAAGAAAAAATCAAACGTTTTAAGGCTGAATTGATAGAAGAAAGACAAAATAAAGAAATAACAGATGCCGAGGTAATAGATATACTTTGCCAACGCTACTACGATCAGATAAGCCTTAGTAAAGACTACACTAAACTAAGTGCTGAATTAGAAAACACCAGGCAGAATTACCAGAATTATATAGCACAAATTGGTACTGAAACTGAAGAGGAGAAACAGTATTTCAGGCTCATTTCAGAAGCATATATCAAACCATTTGTACGTCATTTTAAAGACGATACACCATATCCGGCGGATGAAGAAACCCAACAAAAACTTATTGGAAATCTGATTCCACTGGCTTTCCATTTTATGAGTTTTGTGAAACTCAAAAACAAAGAGGGTATAGAATACGATAAAATGAATATGCAACAATTGTTGAATCCAGCGTTTTTCTCAAGTCTGTTAAAGAAAGTTGATTTTTCTGCCAATGTTACCAATACAGATAATAAGCTGGTATTGCATATTATTGAACTACTAAAACAATACTGTGTATCAGAACTGGAAAAAGTAAATATCAACGGATATATTATCAAAAACGAGAAACCGAATGCCTAAGATAAAATCATTGATATTTTTGCTACTGGGTATCGGACTGGTATTGACATTATATTTTTTTGTTAATCTGTTTTCGCTATTTTTTTTTAGTGTAATTGTTTTTTGCTCACTTTGTTTTTTAGGGGTTATTATTGCTGAAAAAAATATTGATGGAGAAAGTTTTAGGAAAAAATTTCCGAAACTTGAAACAGCTTCACTGAATGTGAAACGACTACAGGCTTATAGGTTTACAACTACTCTGTTGGGCATTAGCTTATTGACAATCATTTATCTGATCTCGGTATTTGTCTTGAAGAAATTTCAACAACCTGATGAAGTAAAGCCTTATTTTAACAATGCCGACCATCATGCCCTTACTAATACTGGTGTAGCATTTAAGCATAATTTAGTGCTTTCAACTAACGAAAAACAGAGTAGTTCAAACGGCTTGTGGAGTAATGAGAGTGGCAAATTCACAGTCAGACAAAATAGCCAGGGGCAGTTTGTTTTTAGTTTCGACAAATACTTAGAGCCAGTTTTTAGCCGAGCTACCAGCGAGGAAGATTTCAGGCCTATAAATGCTGTTTTCCCGACACCAGTCCAAAACAGTTTTGTTATAAGTAATGATAGTATAAGTCTTAATTGCAAAAGTATTGAGACCAAAGATGAGGGTTTCTTATTCAAAAAGAAATTCAGAAAAATCTATCATATCCACATCAGATGTAGCGCAAAGAGTATTTTGAGGCAATTGAATATTCCAGATACCTATGAGGATGAAATTGAAGTAAAAGACCGACCAATTGAAAAGGGCAAAAGCTTTTATTCATTACTGATTGAAAATGATGATTTTGTTTCGCAAAAAGTCCAGTCAAAACAGGTATTGGAGCGTATTCTCCAAACCACCGGAGAATTGTACTTTTTAGCCAGTCCGAATCCAGGAGGTAAGGAGAAAAATATTACTATCTTCCCTACTAATGATTTCTTTAAGAATAGATTCACATTGAATATTGATGGGAGCCGTAATACTCCTGAATTGCAATCGACTACAAGCATTGAGGCTGGAAATAGGTTCTTTGTTGGATTTTACAATTCCCGGAAACAGTATTTTTTCAATGCACTTGATAAAAGCCTCTATCCAAAAAGCTCTAATACGGCCGTTCTGAATTTTGATTTTCCACAATACTTCGTTCTTTCAGCCCAAAAGGATAGAGCTGAAATAGGTACGAAACAAATCCGTTTTTTAGACAATCATTATACTCAGTTGCTGAATTCTTCACTAAAAGAAGGTTTTTTGTTTCATGAAGACCTGCGCAATGCACGCTCGAATGTGTTTTCAGGGACCATGATTTATACCCTGAATCCAACAGGAGTAGAGTTTTCAGGAGAAGTAACAGATAACTTTAAAAATGACCAGCAAAGCGAAATTTTCAGCAAATACTTCTCTCTTCATTCGCAAAATGCTGAGTATGAGTGGCTTTTTCAGATTCGTGATTTTTCAGACAACGGTTTTTCTTTGAATCATAATCTGATTTACCTTTCTGTTTTATTTTTGCTATTTGTTTTTACGCTTTTATTCAATGCTGATTATGGCTTAGAGCGGATTGAAGCAATTATTTATGCGGTAGTCTATGCTTTGCTTACGTATCGTTTTATATTACTCTGGCGTGTAGCCACTTTCCCACCACTCGAAAACATCAATAAATATGAATTAGAGACCACTCTCATCCGTTTCGACTTCTCATTTATTAAATATACGCTCTCTCTGCCACTAACTTTTCTACTTCCGGTAATATTCATTATACTATTGAACATTTACCGTTTTCAGAAAGAAACCATTATCCATTTGGTAGCGAAAGTACAGAATTCGCATCAGAAATACCTTTATTATCACCTCAATGTATTAGGTATTTGTGCCGTTGTATTAATGGTTACAGGCTATGACCTCATCTATCGTATAGGCGGGGTTTTTATTCCTCTCATCGCTTATTTATTTTTTTCGGCAAAAGTTAATCAACTATATCAGCAACAAACTTTTGTTCCCAACCAAACTCGTGCAAAGCTTCTCAATTATCTGCATCAGTTTTATTATTACCTTACTGTAAATAATGAGTTTTATCTGACTGTTGCTACATTAGTCTTCTTTGCCGTTTTTGACAGAGGCTTTGCAGTGCTTTTTCTCCTGTTTTTATTATTGAAAAATGTGTTTACCAATTTCTTACGTAAACCATATACAACCAAAGCTGGAAATCGCTTTGCTATGTTCTGGAGACCTGATAATTATTGGATTTATGGTATTCTTTCGTTTGTCATTTATATTTTGTTTATAGGGTATAAGCCGCTCTTTCATAAAATACTCATTCACAGAGATATTCTGCTCATAATTGTCATTGTATTGGTATTAACTTATGTGTATTTGGCACAGAACAAATATAAAAGCAGATTCCTGATAGGTGGTGTAGTGTTAATAGCTTTACTTTTAATACCATTTACCAAGGTTAGATTAGATGCTTTTGTTGATAACGAATTGAAGAATGTAGTGCATCGTGCATCGCTTATTTATCAACCTGTCGACGAGTTAATCAGTGAAAATGATTATGATTCTTTCAGAGAACACAAAATTGTAGAAACTGCAGAGGGCCAATGGTTTATTAATAATTATCTGAACAAGACACGCAATGAATCAAAACGTATTGATTTCAAGCCCCATTTTAACAGAGGGGTAAACTATTCTACCCAAACAAGAGACGTGGTTGTCCCCCGATATATTATTGCAGAGTTTGGCAACTGGATAATCATCTGGATATTAATTGTGTTGGCCATACCAATGATTTTTTACCTGATAGCCTATCAACTATATCAGAAGGGAAAAAATGGTGAAGTAAATTTTGCTCCGTCTTCTTATAATGGCAGTATTGCCCTGATTTTAGTTTTTACTTTAGGCTTCTTTGTCTGGCTGGCATCTACCAATCGGTTTGTGTTTTTCGGGCAGGATTTTCCATTTCTGAGTCTTACAAGTAAGTTAAGCTTATTATTACCACTTACTTTATTCTTTATTCCGCTGCTCAATCAACCTGTTGAACGAAAAATAAAGATTATTTCACCTACTTTTGATTTTTCGAGAATGGGTATCTTTTTTATTATTATTGCCATTTTCCTTTTATTAAGCGGGCGTTCAAATAATCTACAGGAAACCAACTTTCAGATTTCGTTAAAGAAAACGGAAGAAATGATTAATGACAAACTAAATACACTATTGAATAATATCCAGGATACTGTTAAAATTGATAATCGGGCAGTTTTTAATCAGACGAACAGAATCCCACAGGATTTGTCTAAAATCCTTTCAATTCTGTTAAATTCTAAAGATTATAGCAATTTATACGAACAATCAGATAAATATTCTCAAAGTATTCTGGATATCCTTAAAGAGAATCCTGCTACGGCCTTTAAACAGGATAGCCCTATTTATCTTAGATTTGATGATGACCGTTATCAATCAGTTTATAACAAGCATTTGTATCTTGAATTACCTCCCTATGAAGATCGTATTGTCTGGAAAGGGAATCTGTACCAGGAAAGTCTGGATTCATTGCAATATCCTGTTCTAAGAATCTATAATCAACCGGTAACAGGTAAAGGACTGCCTTATTTTACAGGTTCACAGGGTGGTACTTTAAAAGTGGCAGTTTTACCTGATTCATGGTTTAGCAATACAGCAGAGCCGTTAGTATTGATGAATCTTGAAAATACAGTAAAGCATACTAAGGCAACTATTGATATAGTATCAAGCCGCAATGAAAAAATACTGAATCAGCAGGTAAGTGGGTTTGTAAATAAGCTGAGTTTAGATGAAATTGCCAAAGTAAGTGAAGGTAAAAACCATTTTCTGGTATCGTATGCCAATGATAATAATTATGCCTTTATGGCGAGTTATTGGATAAATGGTAAACAGCGAATGGTGTATCCAATGGCAGATAAACTATTCTGGGTATATCATTATTCCCATGCGCTGAAAACAGCCTATACTGCCGATAGTCTTTTGCTTAATGATGCCACTATAACACTCGATTTTAAGCTGAATAAAGAAGTGGGGGATACCATAGAGAGGGCATTCAGCAACAAGTTTAATAAAACACCGAACTTCAAATTTGCTGTAATGGCGGCAGATGGAGATGGGAAAATACGTCTGATGCAGGATTTTGTAAAAAATCGCACCATGATTGACCCAAACAATGCCTTAGCCATAGACAAAATGAATCAGCGACATTTCTTTTTTAGCAATAATAAGAATGAAAGGGATCAGTGGGGCAATACTAACTTATTGCATCTTGCTTATGGGCCCGGGTCTTCAGTTAAACCCCTGGTCTTTGCCTCTATAGCTTCAAGATTGAATGCAGGTTGGGAGAATCTGATTTTACAGGCTTCAGATCAGTTTGAAATAAAACCCGGCAACGCCAAAGCTTCTGTCGGGCAATATGCCGGATACAAATTACCAGAACGAAAAGGTTGGATAGATGAACATGGCGAGCATTTTGGTAATATTAATGCAGTTGAATATCTTCGGCAGTCGAGTAATTTTTATCATTCTGTGCTGATGTTTTTAGGGTCTTACCCCAGAAGCGATTTTAAATTGAATGAGAAATATCAGATTCAAAATTTACTGTCCCGAAAATTGAACGACCCTGAGAATCAATTTCCTGCCTTAGAAGTAGCAGGAGTACCGTATCGACTAAAATCTCTGAAGGAAAAAGGCTGGCCGAGAAGCTCACGTGATGAAACTACCTATTTTGGTAATGAAAAATCTTTATTGGCCGAAGGATTAGATAAAAACCTGAACTTAATTGTTGAGGATGTTGATAAGACAGATTTCAATATCAAAGACAGAGGTAGAGTAAATTATGCCGATACAATGGTATATCACACACTTTATAAACAGCAATCAGGAGGCTTTTTATGGAGTTTCCCTGAGCAATCATTTTTTATTCAGGCCGAACGTAAACATACGAATAAACTTACCAACTTTTTTAACGGGTTGAAAAATCCGACGCTTGGTGGTACACCCTATAGTATTACACCCCTGAAAATGACAGAGATGTACGGCAAGTTATTTAGCCAGAATAGTGAGTATCAGTTATACCTGACAAAAAGAGAAAAGCAGCAGTCTGCCTGGAAAGTAGATAGCATTACATGGAAAAATGGGTTTAATGATTTCTTACGTGATAATGTCATAAAAGGTATGGAGCAGGTAATGATTAATGGGACTGCTGCGGCTATGTTTAGCGGAAGTAATGTTTATAAAGGCTATTATTTCTACGGAAAAACAGGAACAATTAAAGAAGGTGAACAGAACGACTCCAAACGATTGGCCTTAGTGATTGCAAAAAATAATCTGTTAGAAACGCCACTAAAGAAAAATAAATTCTATACGGTGTATTTTACAGCCAACGAAGCCAATAATCAGGAATGGAGTACTTATCGAATTGTCATCGACCGGATTTTAGCTTCTGAGTCGTTTAAAAATTATATGAAAGAATGAAAAATACTTCAAAAATCTATATTTTTCTTGGGCTTTTAGTTTTAGTGGGTACTATTTTATTCTGGTTTTTCGGACATAAACCAACAGCTTTTGAATCGGTAAAAAATACTGTCACAGAAGAATTATCAGATAGAAATATAGTTAGTATTCAGGTGGATAGTCTGACGAACATCGTTCATCAGGTATATGGAAATGATGCCTCTATTTCGCTATCTGATTCTGAAAATTATGTGGTAAAAATACAGAATCAAGGCAATGAAATCAGTAATTTCTATAATGATAACCCTCGTTTATTAGAAACTCAGGATAAGCGTTTTTCAATTAAACGTACAGGCAACAAGGTAGTCGCCAATTTTAAAATTGAAAGCATTAATCAACAAAAGTATGCTTTTGTACCCACTGATGTCGTTTATAAACTATCTGAAATGGCTTATAATAAATAGTATGTTTTATGACTAAGATCGAACACGCATATTTTATTGACTATCTCAGCTTTTTAGGTAAAAGATACCCGAAACTGGTACTTTCGCCGGAGAAATTAGCTAAGCTAAAGCAATTGAACGATCAGCAGCTTAATCAATATCTTCAGTTATTGTATGAGAAATTTGAGCTCAACGGAGCATATGAGGAAATGAGTTTTCTGAATACTATTAATAGGATAAATGAAACTGTTGAAATAATTGAGGTAGAAGCAGAAGAACTGCCCATTGATGAATCTGATAAGGTAGAAGAAAAAGCTATAACGCAACAGCCCGTTACTATTGCAATAGAGCCAGAACCTACAAAACAGGAAAGCTCTACTGTGATCAAAGAAACGGCTTTGCCCACAAAAACTGTTTTGCCCTATATTCCTGAAAAACCAGTGGTAAATCCAGCACCTGTTAAGTCTGCAGGTAATACCGTTCAGCCCAAGCCTCCTGTAAATAAAGAACAAATAGTTAAAACACGTTATAAATATAATTTCTGGCGCATTGGTCTGGTCGTTTTTTTTGTATTAGCATCGGTTTATACGGTTTACAAATTTATTGCTTATCAGAAATTAGGATTTGTTTATGTGTTAACTGATGAATTATTAGTGAGAACATCGTCTGATAAAAATGGGAAAGTATTGGGTAGCATGAATCTGTTCGGAAAAGCCAAAGGTAGAGATAATAAAGAAGTGCTGACTTTTGCAGAACTGAAACTCTATTCTAACGAAAAGCAAGGCGCATTCTATAAAGTTATTATGAGCGATTTCCCTTTTATAAGTTACCTGTTTAATTTAGATGATATGGGGTATGTATATGCCAAATATGTGACTACAGATAAAAAAGAACAAGAGACTTATCAGAAGATTTTCAGACCAATTAAAAATGATTATTATGAACTAAAAAGCCTGGAATTTTCTTACCGGGCTATTATTGTTAATGCTATTACTACTCAGCCTGCCCTGATGGGGCTTGTTTTAAAAGAATCTTGTGACTCTCCATCAATGAATATACGGAATGCTCCTTTACGAATAGGTCAATATCAGAATAAAGATAAAACTGTTTTTTTTGTATTGGTACAATTATCTGACGGCAACTATTATAGCATTGAAGGAGATGGCTTCTATAATGCATTACCTGCTACTCCTATTTATTTAGGTGATGATCTGCTGAAAATGGAAGGTAAATTTCAACAGAAGGGAGATTCTTTTGTCTGGCAAAGTTGCGATAAAACTATCACTGCCCGCTGCAATAGAGGTGAGTTTGATTATTTTGTGGTTGAATAGGGAGATTATAAGGGGTAAATACAGTAAAGTAAAGAAGTCTGTTTATAAACTAAATTATAAACAGACTTCTTTACTTTTAAGAATATGATCTACTGTAGTAAGCACTACGGCTGCATTGTCTGTATTCAGCATATCTATGTGTTTACCTTTTAAGGCAACGGGTTTTAGCTTTTTAAAATAAGGTTTCCAATGCTCCCCATTTCTGTCAAGCATAGAGTTATCACAGCCAAAATAAAATACAATATTATCAATGTAAGTAGGAGTAAGATTCAGGTGCCATGACCATAGAATTACGCTTCGATAATCTTTTCTGAGTACCTTCTCAAACCAATGAATTATTTTTTTTGAAAAGGTAGAATAATTATAGAGGTAATTAATACTATTGTTTAATACATTTCCTCGCCTGATGAAGTTGAAGGAACGCTCCAGGAAGTTTTCGTTGAGCGGTTTAATTTTGTATTTCTCATTTCCTTCAACAATCCCTAAAAAACTGCAATGATTAAGTGGTATGTTTGATATAATATGATTCATAATTATCGCTCCTGAGCATACACCCAGAAAACCTACATCAGGGCTATTATATGTCGGAATCTGATTAATTATAAATGATGTTACATAGTCTAAATTTCTATTTTCTGGAATAGTATCACTTATTCGCGGATAATTAATTATTCTGACGGTGGCATAGTCTGATAAATTTTTTAAAAATACACGTGTATTCTCTGTGATGCCTAATATTGACGGGAAAACATAAATAATTTGATTCTGGTTTATTTTCTCCTGTATGTTCAGCGTTTTTAAGTAATCGTAAATTTCATGAGGTGTCATAGCACCGTGTATCCAGTCGGTAGTAAGTGCCGTTCCCAGATCAGACTCTAATTGTACCAGAAAATTAACAGCATTTAAAGAGTCTCCACCTGCATCCTTCCATCTCATATTCTCCTCAAATGATTTTTCGTCTAAAAATTTGCACCATGTTCTGCGCAGTGTTGTTAGTAGGAAATCCTCCTTTTTATTTGATGGTTCAAGATTTTCGAATGGTAAGCCTGCATATTTTTCGGCTAATACTTTAAGAGATTTATTATCGTTTTTAAAATTATGTAAAAGAGGTATGTCAGATAGTTGAATACACCTTTGTGGAATCATATAGTCAGGAAGACGCTCAGCCATCCAGTTTTTTAACTTTATTTCAGGTATTCCTTTTTCACTTGTGAAAAATGCAAATAATGAATTGTGCTTATCAGAGGTGTGCAAAACAACTCCACAGCGTTTAACAGAAGGATAATTCATTAGTATCGCTTCAATTTCGCCTAATTCAATTCTATACCCATTTACTTTTACCTGATTGTCTTTCCTTCCAATAAATTCTAATAGGCCATCATGATTAATTCTACCTAAATCTCCTGTTCTATAAGTGCGTAAATCGGTAATTTCGGAGTTTATTGAAAAAGACTCTGCTGTTTGCTTCAGACTTTTCCAGTATCCGATTGAAATATACTGGCTGCGCACGATTATCTCTCCCGTTTCTCCATCAGAAACCTGCCTGTTTTCTTCATTCAATAAAACCATCTCTCTATCTTCTACTGCGTGTCCTAAGGGGATTAATTCCTGATTAATAATAGTAGTATGATTGATAAACCATTGACGGTAAATAGTAGCGATTTCTGTAGCACCAATACCAACATAAAGAAAACTATCTGATGGGAAAAACAATTTATATAAATCGACATCAGTATTATAAAGCCTATCTCCTGCCAGATAAATGAGCCTCACTGATACAAAATCAATTTTATCAGTACTTAATTTTAAGAATGTTCTGAAAATGTTAGGTATTGAATGATAGATTGTAATTTTTTCTTGTCTGATAAATTCAGCTATATTATATAAACCTGTTGTTTTCAGGTTTTTGATTACCAGTGTAGCACCATTCAGTAATGCCCCATATATATCCCTGATTGCACCATTTACACTTGGTGAGTATAGCAGCGTTAACCGGTCGCTTTCATTCAAATGCGTAGAGTTAGTGTATTGCATAATATCATGCAGCAGATTTCTCTGGTTTTGGTAAACACCTTTCGGAGAGCCTGTTGAGCCCGAAGTATAAATAATATAAGCTATATCGTCGGAAGAGGGGTTGAAATCAGAAGCCTTATTCTCGCAGCCAGCCAAATTCTCAATATTAATAATAGTAAGTTCATCTGAAAACACTGGCAAATCACTATTAGTTATCACAGACCTTATTCCTGATTGTTCAATGATGAGTTGATTACGAGCAATTGGCAAGTCAATATCTAAAGGTACATAAGGGCAACCTGCGGCTAAGGCCGCCATCATGGCAACAGGAAAAAATACATCATTAGGTAAAGCAATCCCAATCGGTTCACCCAAGGAATGTGATGCTCTAATAGTATTGGCTATATTGATTACCCAATTATAGGTTTCCTGATAGGTCAGTTGCTTTGATCCGCACTTAATGGCTATTTGTGCAGGATTTCTGCCTACAACATCGCTGAAAATATTGAAAACGGGAATATCGAGCCATGCTTTTTCAAATTTTCTAAAATTAATATCTACCGGGCCTTGAAAATCTAACTGCATTTTTATGATATATTTTTAGAAACTCTCATCCATTCCAAAATACTTTCATCAGGAAAGCCGAGAGGCAGAACACAACCACTCGTAATAATATTACCCCTTGATTTACCGATAATCAATTGTTGAATTTCATCTTCATTTCTACATTGAACCATTTCTGCAAGTGGTAGCCCAACCAGTATCTGCTGTTCATACTTTTTTAGAAAACTCAAAGAGAAGTTTGCGGCTGAGGCATATTCGTAATGAATATAGCAATTAGCCGGGATATTGCCGATAGCAGGAAAAATATTGGTGCCATGAATATGAAAAATATTAAACAGAAGATTTTTACACACATCAAGGCATTGAGCATCAAAGTATTCGCCAAAGATTTTATAGGTATCAGGGCTAAGAATACCATCCTGCATATGTTGTGCAACAAAATAGATTCCATCTGAACCTGCTTTAATCAGTTCTTCGATAATAAACAGGGTATTTCGTGTTAGGTGTTCAAGCCCTTCCAGAACCTCACGCGGATGTTCAATTATATGATTCAGAAATACTGGGAGTCCTGCCATTTGTATCGCTTGCGAAATCGGGCAGAAAACCGTAGAAAGAATGGGTGTATTATCATCCGAATCCTGGCACACAAGCGAACACGCTTTTAGAATCTCCTGAAAAAAAGGTATTTGTTTTTTCGAAAAGTCAGGAAGTGTTAACCAATCTTCTGGCCTTTTTATAATATTTTGAGTAATGACCCTGCGACCAAGTGAGTCTCCATTCCATGTGTCAGCCACGCCATAACACACAGCCTGCCAACTTCCCGCAGGAGTAATTTTGATGAAGTCGCATTTAAATTTTCTTTGAAATTCAAGTGTTTTTGCAGCAAGTGTCTCTCCTTTCTGGTCAGCAACCGGATGATGTTTCCAAAAAGACACGAGCTTTTGAGTCTGATTTTTTTTTAATTCAGGAAAGGGCATTAGCAGTTTATAGTGTGTCGTGTTAGTAAAAAGGAGTTGTAAAGATATTAAAAAAACGAAAATATTGAGATTTTAGATTGAAAATAAGGCAATAATAGAGCAATTTTAACCTTCCATTTTCTTGGCACAAGCAGTTGTTTAAAAAAAAGTTGATAAAATAAATACTTTTATATTCTTAGGTATTTCATTGATATTTTCGATTTTTACCCACGGTATTTTAATTGATAAATGTAATTATATCGTTTGCTAAGATGAAGAAAGTATTAGTTTTGTTTTTAATGATATTTGCTCTTAGAGGATACGAATGCAACAGTGATTCTTGGATGTGAAACAATAAAAGGCTTTAGAAAAGATTGTCAGAAACCTACTTCAATCGCGGGAGACGTCTTTATAATAAAGCAGGAAGGCAATGAAACTTCTATGGCCGTATCATTAACAAATTTAATTGCATGGTATTCAGGAGGAGGTATTGTTTAAAAGATGTTAAATCTACTGGTTTTTTGAGAAACAGGTTTTAGAGCACCTTAAATAAGACTTTTATGTTTTTTATAATAAGAATTGAAGATTTATTAGTAGAACATAGTGGCTATAAAGTGCTTTTAATGACTACCTTAGTATTTGTCTGATATGGTTACGACCGTAATTGAAATTTAAATATAATCTGAAATGACCAGAACAATTGCAGCTGATTTATACCGATATGGTGGATTAAAAGGGATGAAAGGATTTTTGAAAGGTCTTATGATTCCCGGATTCAGATATATGTATCTGCACCGTAAAGCCAGTAAATATAAAAAATACTCAATAAGCGGAATATTCTTTGCACTTCTGCTTAGAAGATATAGCTATAAATATGGATTCCAGATTCCACGTTATACTCAGGTGGGAGAGGGGTTCTATATTGGGCATTTTGGAACAATTGTCGTTAATGGAAGAGCTAAAATCGGACGTAATTGCAATATAGCACACGGTGTAACAATAGGAGAGACTTTCAGAGGCAAATTGAAGGGTTGCCCGACAATAGAAGATAATGTCTGGATTGGAACAGGCTCTGTGGTCGTTGGAGGTATCACAATTGGATCTAACGTATTAATCGCACCAAATACGTATGTTAATGCTGATATACCATGTAATTCGATTGTTATTGGTAATCCATTTAAAATTATATCTAATGAAAATCCCTGTGAAGGATATATTAATTTTACTTCCAATGAGCTGTTTATGGCATGACCTGAAAAACTTTCCTTTCGGCTTTCGTAGTCTATAATTTGGTTACTTTTACAGTATATTTCATAAGCGGGAGGTCAATTTTTTTACCTGAGTTATTCTCAACTTTAATTGTTATTACATTTGTGGCAGAGACATAGCCTTCTACTGAAATATATGCTATTTTTTTTTCTATTGAAACACTTACCTTATCTCCCTCTCTTGCAGCGTTAACATTTATAGTAAAAGTAGCAACTGAATGAGCATCAATTGGGGGTAAATCCTTTGCTGACAATTCAATCAATTCAAGACCTTTTACGTGCTCTGCTCCTTTATATTTGCCTTTACCAGCCAGAAAAGTATTATTCTTAAAGTAATTAGAACCTTTTCCATAAACCATCATTCCTAATTCTTTATCAGCGTCTACATAATTATCCTGTACAATTCCTGATTGTCCTTCATTTCTGATAATAATACCAGCAGCATTGGTAGTACCTTTGTTAATTTTTCTGATTTTATTTTTAGATACTAAATAGTCTTCATTTCTATTCTGAATATTAATGCCGGACGAAAGGCTATTTGTAATTGTATTAGCTCTTATTTGTAGTTTTTTTGTAGAATAAAACATGATAGCTCCTTCTGAATTATTATCAATACCATATCCGTCAATCGTATTATTACTCACCACAATATTCCCGGCATACATAGAAGATGAACCACCACTACCAATTCCCCGACCCGGTGTTTTAACCGTCCCCTTCTTGATAATATTGTTAGAAATGATAATATTCTGAGGTACCATTGATGAATTATTATTGCATTTACTTGCGTTGATGCCATAGGCACAATTAAGAATAGTATTGCCGATAATCTGAATATCCTGTCCGGCATGTGTATCAATACCCTCCCAAAGCGGCACATTGTCAACTACGTTATTTTTGACGGCTATATTCTTAGACGGTAAATCAATATCACATAGTCGTAAACTCATGATTATTCCATAAGCTGTTCCGGCAGACCCCGTAATAATATCTCTGACAGTATTCCGGGTAATTATACCTTTTTCAGAAGAAAGCACTTCTATTCCCGTACTGTTGATGTTACTGATTCGATTACCACTAATCAGAAAGTCTTTACAATACTCTACACAGATCGCACCATGCCCTATCTCTGAAATAGTATTATTAAGAATTCTGATTCTGGTATAGTTATTTGAGGCATTACCCACCACATGAATACTGTATTCGTTCTGAACGAATTTTGATTGCGTAATACCTTCTATTTTTAAACCTGAAATTTCAATGTCCGAGTTTCTACATTTAAGCAATGCAGTATTGGGCGCGGTAAAGTTTTTGATTATCTTAGCATTTTTACTGCCTAATACAGTTATTTTTTTGTCAATTATCAGCTCATCATTTACTATATAAATTCCATCAGGAAAATATACATGAGCATTAACATCAATAGCAGCTTGTATTGCCAACTTATCGTCAGTTTTACCATCTCCTTTCGCACCAAAAGATTTTACACTAACATAGACACTATTTTTCTTGGGCACTTGCCCGAATGCAAGAGTTGCAATGAGCAAAAATAAATACATTACCTTATTCATAATTACGGCTTTATATCAGATTGATATTTTGAGTTAGGTATTTACTTTATCTTGGATCTTGACCCGTAGTGTTTTAAACGAATAAAATCTGACAAAAGTTTTTTTATTGTCGGAGATTCGAAGATAGGAATAATTGAAATATTGACACACGCTAATAAAGGCGGTTAACCTTTCTAAATTAAATGCATGAAAATCAAGAATGAATTAAGTGAAACAATAATTAGTAGAATTTCTTTAACAAAGAAATGAGTTATTGTATTGAACCAAACCCTCAACTTTAAGGCAAGCAATTAATATTAAATTCACAGATAGTCTTATATTGCTGTCTCGTTTATTTAGAACTATGATAGAGGTTGTATTAATTGATGATGAAAAAGACAGCACAGAGACGCTGGATATATTACTAAAAGCAAAATTTCCGGATATACAGGTTATTGCTAAATTTAATGAACCACTGGCGGCCCTTGAGTTTTTACAAAAAAATCATTTCGATTTGTTATTTCTTGATATAGAAATGCCAACTCTGAATGGCTTTGATTTACTTCGTGAGGTTCAGAAAGATGATTTTGAAGTTGTTTTTGTAACCGCCTACGACCAGTTTGCTTTAAAAGCCTTTAAATATAGTGCTTTTGATTACCTGCTGAAACCCGTTGATCTGGAAGACCTGACTACCTGTATTGCAAAGTATGAAGAAAAAAAACTGCAATTAAAAGCCCGCTTAGAACATCTGCAAAAAATGGTTAGACAATCAGGCTCAGGAATTGATAAAATTGCTGTACCTACTTCGCAAGGATTTGAGTTTATCGAAATAAAAGATATTATTCGCTGCGAATCTGATGGCAACTATACCCGTATTTTCTTTATTAATCAATCTCCTATGCTGGTGTCTCGAACACTAAAAGATTTTGACGAGCTATTAGAAGACCAGAACTTTGTAAGGGTGCATCAGTCGCATCTTATTAGCCTTAAATACCTCCGTAAATATGTAAAAAGCGAGGGCGGTTATATTGAAATGCAAGATGGGACACAAATAACGGTTTCAAGAAGCCGTAAAGATGAACTATTAAATAAATTAAACTTTCTTACATTTAATTAATGAAGAAGTTCGATACTAATGTCTTCTGAATTATTAAAAATAATACCAAAAGTCTTCAAATTATAAATTCCCTGATTCGGAGTATGCCGGATACTCGATGAGAATAACTGCTTAATCATTCATATATTCTACTTAATAAATACCAGACCTCTGAAATTACCATTTACTATATCTTTGGAATACTATCAAACCAGTATTCCAGACCATGAAAAAACTTGCTTATTTATTTTTTGCCCTAATGATTGTGTCAGGCACAGCCTTCTCGCAGATTATCAATCCGAAGGAAACTGCTAAACGTAAAGCAAATGACCGTATTAATAATGGTATAGACCGTAATATTGATAAAGGTTTAGATAAAATTGAAGAAGGTATCGGGAGTATTTTCAAGAAAAAAGATAAAAAAACGAAGAAGTCGGCAGATGAAGATTCAGAAGAAGAGGTAGTAGACAACAAAACTAAAACAAAGAAAAAATCATCTGAAAGTGAAGAAGAAATGAATGAAGAAGCAGATGCGTCAGCTTCTAATAAAGCTACCGCAAAGGCTTCAACAAAAATTTCAATGAAATCTTACTCAAAGTTTGATTTTATACCCGGCGAAAAAGTAATCGCTGAAGAAGATTTTTCACAAGATGCTATTGGCGATTTCCCGGCTAAATGGAACACAAATGCCAGTGGAGAAATAGTAAGTGTTGAAGGAAATTCGTTTAAGTGGTTACAATTTCCTACTCAGGGGGTTTTTTATCCGGAGTTTATAAATGAATTGCCTGATAACTTCACCATAGAGTTTGATATGATGATTTCTGAAGAATTTGATAATAATGGTTCGGGTCTGAAAGTGATTTTTCCGGAGTTAAGCCAAAGGAATGCAGGCTATGATCAACACTTTAATGGTGAAGCAAGAACTAATTTTGATATACACCCATTACCAGAAGGCAAAGGAATATCCTATGCTTGGGTAATTGATAATAAGAATACTAAAACACTTGATAACTCTAATGAAATAAGCTGGAATGTCGGAGAACCTAACCGTATTTCAATCTGGCGACAAAAAAATCGTATAAGACTCTATATCAATGAACTTAAGATTTGGGATCTGCCAAGAGCCTTCATTACAGATGTAAAATACTCGTTACTTTTTGCTACTTATACTAACGGAGGGTTGCCTTACATTACTAACTTACGTGTAGCGGTAGGTGCTCCTGATACGCGTAATAAACTACTGACCGAAGGTAAACTGGTTACCAGAGGAATATTATTTGACATAAACTCCGACAAACTCAAACCCGAATCTTATGGGGTGCTGAAAGAAATTGGCACGGTACTGAAAGAAAATCCAACATTAAAAGTAAAAATAATCGGGCATACGGATAGTGACGGCGATGATGCCAAAAATCTTGATTTATCGAAACGCCGTGCTGCTGCCGTAAAAACAGCACTTAGTACCGAATTTGGTATTGCTGCCTCACAAATGGAAACCGATGGCAAAGGTGAAAGCGAACCTTCAGAACCTAATAACACAGCCCAAGGCAAAGCCAACAACAGAAGAGTAGAATTTATTAAACTTTAAATAAGAATTGATGAAAAAACTACTTTTAATCTTGTGCTATGTCAGTAATGCTGCTATTGGGCAGGTAGGAATGGTATCGGCTGATTCGGCTACGTTGAGCGGTACTGTTAGGTTTGCAAATGGCATTGTAGAGATAGAAACCAAAAATCCGGTTGCCAGATTTATGTGGTTTGCCAATTTGTATAATTTACCTGACCCGGATTTATATGAAAAAAAACAAGTAGGTGAAATAACAGCCGACCACACAAATGGTATGGTTACATCTTCCTTTAACCTGCCTGTAAAACTAAAGAGTTATAGTGATTCAACAAGTTCTGATTTGTCAATTTTTCCCAACGGGGATATGACTTATCGACCCGTTGCAAGTAATGCCTCCGCCAAATTTACAAGTGTTGGCTTTACCAGGCTTGGAGAAAATGCCCCTGCTATTAAGATGAGAAAAATTACTGGAACAACCGCCTCATCTCAGGGGGGCAATGTAACAATTCCTTTAGGTATTGCTTCTTATAAAATATTGGGAGTACAAGTACTGGTGGAATATGGAGCAAATTCTTTTCTCTCAGCAAATTATGGAGCAGCTGATGGATATGAATTTAATTATTTTATCTACGGAGGTATATCCGGAGCTATTTATATCCTGAATAAACCAGGTAACAGTACTAATATATTATCTAAACCTTTCAAGGTTTTAGTCACTTACGAAGATTGATTAAAAAATGCGAATAAAAATTTTAATATTTTTTTTGTCCTGTCTAAGTGTACAGGTAATGGGTCAATCAGTAACTGTTGAGCCGGGTAGAAGCATTTTTGCCAATTCAACAATTGGAACCGAAATCAGATCGGAGCATACAAAACCGCTAAAAATTACTTCAGACTTACACCTTACGCCAATTGACTTTTATAATTACTCCCAATTGCATGGGCGTATCCGAACATCGTATAGTAGTATGCAGATTTATGGAAAAAACGGCGTTTTGCTATTCCCAAGTGTGGACTCTACTATTGGCCCAAAGTTTAATCTGAATGCCAATGGTAAACTGGTTTTGGCCGACAACGCCAGCGATGGCTTTTATAGGCTCAATGTCCTCGAAAATGATGAAAACGTTGCTTTTTTTGGTAATACTAATGGTAATGCCACTATCAGTCTGAATAACAAGGCTTATTTGACATCAGGCACAGGTAATTTTAAAATTGCCACAGATGCCGCAGTAACGATTGAATCCAGCACAACTGGTTCTTTTCTGTTCAGGTCTGATAATCTAAACCGTTTTATCATTAATGGTAATAATGGTTTTACAGGTATCGGCACGAGCACCCCAAAATATGCATTTCATGTGGAAGCTAAAAGTGATACATTAGCTAAATTTAAGAATACCCTCAATAGTTTCTCTCAGATACTCATCCATGACCAGCTAACCTTGAGAGCAGGGAAAATCTTTTCAGGAGGTTTGCTTGATGATTTTGGGGCATTATCTACCAAAGGCTTTTTATTTTTTACCTCAGCTAAACAACAAAACTATAACGTAAATGGTAATTACGCCATGCGGATAGATGACGATGGAATGGTGACTGTCAGACCCATCTATTCTGGTAGTGATTATATTCCCGCCAAGGCTAATCTTGATGTAGGCGGAACCATACGTTCCAATATTCTGGATTTTACAGAAGTAAATGCGCTCGAACGTCGGCCAGTATTTGCCGACAAAGACGGGATTCTACGAATAGATAATAGCTCAAATCAATATATGAGTTATAATTTCAGCCATGTACAAGTGCAGGACTGGGACGACGAATTACGCAAAGGTAGTGGATATGCCTGGTTTAATACCACCACAACTGGCGGAACGATGTATCTGCCTGTTAATCTCCCTGATGGAGTAAAAATAACAAATATCCGGATGTATGTTTTAGACAACTCAGCATCAGACATATCGTTTACTTTTAGCCGTAACGCACATACAACTAATAATTTTACCACCATTGCCACAGCGACAAGTAGTGGTGCGATTAGTAGTATAAGAAGTATCAATAGTGTTGCTAATGAAACTATCAGTAATCTGGATAATTCGTATTATGTCAATGTCTCATCTGTTGGTAACTGGACAGGTGATACTTTGCGCTTTCATAGTTTAGTCATTACGTATCAATACCAATAAAAGTCATGAAAAAAATTATTTTATTTTTTTTGCTGAGTGTTTTCAGCATTACTCAATCGTCTTTAACGATAGATGATTCAGATAAGTCCTCTTTTATTAAAACAGATGATTGTTTGCTGTCTTATCAGCCTAAATTAGACCACCTTTTGCCTTTGGCAACAATAAAGAGATATTATACTATTAACATATCAGAAGCAAAACTTTCCTATCAACCATCAAAAAATGGTAACTACGATAGAGATTCTTACAGTTATAGATGGCCGAGCGATCGGAAAATGAAGGGGTTTGACTTTTATCAATCAAATGAAATTGGGTTAAAATGGGTAAAAATTATTGATTTTTATAAAGAGAAAGAACCTCCGCTAATCACATTCAATCATTTATATAGAAACCCCTCAGAAGCAGACAAAGAAAAGGCTTTTCAGGAAGCGGATAAAGAATTAGTAAAACGCGGAGTACCCCAGAAAGATGTGCAGAATACAGTTAAAATAGCAAAAAATCTTGCCTCTACTACCAGGTATCTGAGGATAGAGGGAGTTGGTGATGCAGCAGCTTGGGAGTATAGCAGTAATTATCTGATTGTGTTATCCGGAAAAGTTACTTTCAGAGTAATTGTGAATGTAAGTGCTAATACCGATGAAAATATCGCTATTGCGCAGAGACTTGCATTAGAGATTTTGAAAAAATGTAAATAACATCTGGCAATAACTTTAAACTTTATTTATTAAAGAATATATTTAGAAATACCCAAGCCATGAATAAACTAACTTTCACTTTAAAGAAAAACTTTTTTATCTTAACTCTGATACTGACTCTTGATTTCGAAGCTTTTGCTCAGAGTAATGAAAAACCCAAAGTAGCTTTTTGCCAACGTCCGGAAGGTTGTGTTTTTTATGACCACCCATTTAGTTATAAACAATTAGATTTAATGTTTAATTATTTGGGTGATTATGAAAATAGAAAAGGTATTTTAACATTCGTAACTGATGCTACTGGCGAAAGAATGAATTATCCGGACCGAAAAAGATCTCCAAAAGAATTGAATGAGTATTTTGGGGGTAAAGGTGAGCCCTTAGTAGTGCCGTGGTCGTTGTCTATTCATCAGAATATACAACCAGAAGACGGTAAGTGGACTATAGCAAACGAAAAACCGCAGGTAAGAAATTGCCCAAAAGGTGTTGAAACGCAACTGGAAAAAGCCAGAATGATTGAAAGTGGTAATAAAGTATTTGATAAGCCCTTCTCGCCCTTTACCCTATTACCAGCCAGGGAGGCAAAATGGTTTCCGGTAGAACCCAATATCTACAAGTGTATATTGCAATTGACAGAAAGCGATGTTGTTACAACAGTTTATGATGTAAAAGTATTAACCCCTAAAACTATGGAAGGCACTATGAATTATACATTCAAGATACCCAACTTGCCAACCTGCCGGATAAAAGTAAATTTTAAATACACAAAAAACTAAGATAATCTGCCTAAGATTTACCAATTTGGCAATATTATTTATTTAAGGGTTCATGATTTTCTGGCTGAATGAGTAGAGAATACCTAAAGATAGCCTTGTTTTTATGGGTAACTTTTCCTGTGTTCGGGAAGAGAGACACATTGATTGTAAAAGATGATTCTGATTACTCTCCACTATTTTATTGGAGTGAAATTTATACTTCATCATCTGTTGAAACGATTAATGAGGTAAGAAAAAAAAATCAATGGCAGACCCTTACTAAAGAATTTCAGATTCCCGGAAATCAGACCGTTTGGATAAGATTTTATCTGAAAAATCCACTGGATACTTCTCAGCAATATTTTATCAGGAATCCAGATAATGAAATCAGTGATTATTATATTTTCGGGCAGCGAAAAAAAGTAATTCATTTTAGAAACGGAGAGTTCGTTTCTACTTTAAACATGAATGAAACCGGACTACTGGGTGTAGGTACTATTACAATTGCCGCCAACGAAACAGTTGAAGTATATATTAAAGCTTCCAATCATGAAGGTGTTTTGCCATTTTTACGAGTTTTTCCACAGAAAAATATCAAGACCACCTATGCGCTATTAAATCAAAAAAGATTCGAACAATGGCTTAATAATTACTATGCCCATAATCTGGAAGAATTACAGGTAAGAACCTTTTACCAAGGGGCTCTTGGAATCATTATGGCCATTGCCTTCCTGATTTTTTACAGAAACCGACAGGAAAAAATCTATAAGTATTATTTACTTTATGTGCTTTCTGCATTTGCCTTTACTTTGTTCAAGAGCCGAAGCTTTACTTATATAGGCCAACTACTGGGTTTGATACCTATTGTGAAATTTTATGCCGCCGAAACTATTATGTGGTTAGGGTTTGCAGTATATCTGTTTTTTGTTGCCGAACTACTTGATCTTAACAAAACTCATCCTGATTTCCAGAAGTTTCTTCACAGACTCGGTAAAATTTTCACAATTTATAGTCTCTCAATATTTGCCTGGCTTCTATTAACGAATGACTCTGGGTTGCAAAAATGGTTGTTTAACAATAACCGTATTCCGCTTTTTCTGTTCTATGCAGGAATATTGATTTATATAGCCCGCAATGTTCGCTCATCAATGGTGAAATACCTGATTATCGGCAATGTGCTTCTTATTGTATTTGGCATGATTGCATGGTTAAAAGCGGGTATTTTAAACCATCAGCACTGGTATGGGGTATTCAATCATTTATTTACTCTTCCATTGGCTATTTTGCTCGAAATTATTGTCTTTGCTCTGGCGATAGCAAAAAAAATTGAAGAAGAAAGAAACGTTAAAACCGAATTGGAACAAAAAACCATGCAGGTAGAAATGATGGCTTTGCGAAGTCAGATGAACCCGCATTTTCTGTTCAATAGCCTGAACTCTATCAGATATATGGTAATGGTAAACGACAACGAAAATGCTACTGATTACTTGTCGAAATTTTCAAAACTATTACGCATGATATTAAATCATTCAGAAAAGAATGTAATTCGTTTGTCAGAAGAGCTGGTAGCACTACGATTATATCTGGATATAGAGAAAAGACGTTTTGGTGATAATTTCAACTACGCGATTATGATTGATGAACAGATTGAAATTGAAGCTTTGCAGATACCTCCTATGTTATTGCAACCATTTGTAGAAAATGCCATCTGGCATGGATTAATGCCAAGTACTAAGGCAGATAAAAGAATAGAGGTATTTGTCAAGAAAATTAACGATTCGATGGTAGAGTTTTTGATAAAAGACAATGGTGTGGGGCGGTTAAAAGCCAACGAACTGAAGCAGAAGTCAATGAAACAGCACCAGTCTAAAGGCACAGATATAACTAACCAACGAGTAGAATTATTTAACCGTAACTATCTGAATAAAATAAATATTACAATCAACGACTTGCATGAGCATAATATTTCAATAGGAACAATGGTCAGGGTCTTATACGAATTATAATCTGAGAAATACTATAAATCTCGTTTGCCATCTTCAGGATGTATCCAAATAGATTCTCTTCTTTTTTACTTTTCAAAAAGCCACTTAAATGGTACTATTCTTCTGTTTTTTGCAGGTAAAAGCTTAAAATCCTGGATAGAATATTTTTCAATGTGCGTCCGTGCTTCCTCTAAAGAATCTGTAAACAAAAATAGTTTTAGATCCGACTCATCAATAGTTCCTATTTGAGCCATATAATCTATTTGCTCTTTTAAGTTTGCATAATATGATGTGCCAAATAAAACGATGGGGAAACGCTTCATTTTACCAGTCTGGATTAAAGTCATTGCCTCAAACATTTCGTCCATTGTGCCAAATCCACCAGGAAAAACTACAAAACCATAAGAATACTTTGAGAGAAGTATTTTTCTGACAAAAAAGAAGTCAAATTCAACTACACGGTCTAAGTAAGGGTTAGGATGTTGCTCATGTTCAAGCACAATATTACAGCCTATTGATAACCCACCGGCTTCTTTAGCTCCTCTATTTGCCGCTTCCATGATGCCCGGCCCCCCGCCGGTCATGACTGTAAACCCCAGATCTGTTAATATCACACCCATTTGCCGGGCAAGTTGATAATAGTCATTATCTTCTTTGAACCGGGCTGAACCAAATACCGTAACACATGGCCCTACAAAATGTAGTTTTCTGAATCCGGCTATAAATTCAATAAAGGTAGAAAAGAGAAATTTTAATTCGTCCAAACGAGATTTAGGCCCCTCCAAAAAGTGACGTTCATTATTTTTTGCCATAAGTACGGTAACTACATTTTTGGCAAAAGTTGGCAAAGTTATTATTTCTAAAAATGATACAAATCACAATACCTATTATTATTAATCATAAACAACCTCAGGTGTATTATAACGAATGTATAGAGTTCAGCTCTTTTATTTAAAGGCAATAAAACAGATAATTTACCTGAAAAGCCTGTTTGGAATCATCAGAAGAAATGATTACAGTCATGTAATATTTTCTGTTGAGTAACTTAATTTGCCATATGTTCAGAGAGTGAAATTTCCTGAACTTTAAGAAAACCTTTGATCCCCAATTACAATAAGATTCACTATCTAATGAAAAATTCAATTGAGAAACTATTTAATTTAACAGGTAAGACTGCCATAGTAACCGGAGGGGCAATGGGTATTGGTAAAGGGATAGCTATAAAATTGGCAGAAGCAGGAGCATCTGTTATGATTGTCGATATTGTGGCTGATAAAGAAGCTTCTGAGACCATTGAGGAAATCAGGAATAATGAAGGGATTGTTGATTATATACAGATAGATTTAAGTATTACTTCTAATCTGCCTTTAGTCATTGAAAAAACTATTCAGGTCTTTGGCGATATTCACATTCTTGTAAATAACGCAGGTATATTTAATTATATGCCTGTTACTGAATTAACAGAAGAAGTATGGGATAAAACCATAAACCTGAATTTAAAAGCAGTTGCCTTTCTGTCGAAACTGGCTGTTAATACCATGATCAGTAAAAAACATGGAGGGAAAATAATCAATATTTCATCAATTGATAGCTTAAAACCTACAGGTAATCTGGCTCAGTATGATTCCTCAAAAGGAGGCGTCAGAATGCTTACAAGGTCCTTTGCTAAAGAAGTAGGGAAATATGGTATAACCGTAAATGACATAGCACCAGGAGGTGTAAATACACCGGGGGTTCAGAAAATTGCAGGAACCAATTTGTCAAAGGAGCAAATGGAGGCAACAAAAGTACAAATGGAGCAACTAATGAAAATGCTACCTATGCAAAGAATGGGTGAGCCAGAAGATATAGGAAATACCGCTTTGTTTCTGGCCAGTAGTGCCTCTGATTATATAACCGGAAGCACTATTATAGTTGATGGTGGGTTATTGCTGATGTAGTTAAACAAACCACTCTAATTTTATCATTATGGAAATCAATGTAAGAAAAGAAATGAGAGTGAATGAACTGGCAAAAACTTTTATTGAAAAATATCCATTGTTAAAAATGGAGATATACAATAATGGAGAAGAAATGAATAGGGATAGTTTTCATACTCTCGCAAATCTGTCCAGCAAAAAAGAACCTGAAAATTTCACAATTTTGCCAGATATGACATCCGGAAATGTGGAAAAGCTTTTTTGGGACAAGATGGGTTTGCAGGTAACAATTTTTCGAAGAATAGGTCATACCTGGTCGCCTCTTTCTTTTACCAACCACTTTACATTAGAATACCAGAATCGTATCACAGAAAATATGGCATCAGATTTACACAAACTTGATTGACATTCTATTTTAACCATTATCCGAAAAGTATCTGACATATTTCAATATCAAATTCCAGGCTTACTTCATATCATTAAGATATGATCATTAATACCCGTGAAAAATCATTTCGTATTATGATTACCGTTAGTTTTTATGTAAAAGTTGCTATTTACTTTTGAGCCTACAACTAAGCATACTTTAAGAGGAAAATAACAGTAATAAATTATTCTTGTGTTGCGTCGTCAGGTGGCAAATAATAATAGTTAAAATAATAAGTCATAGTGTGAAGGTTAAGTTAGGACTGAAAATTAGGGTTTGGTTTAAAAAAGACAGGTAATACCTGTCTTTTTTATGGTATTTTCAGAGAATCAATTAATAAAAACTCACCTGCCTGATATAGCTTATTGTATAGTAAAGTGGCTTGATAAGAGTAATTATTTCAAAAGATAAACTTATAATGAAACAATTAGTTACCTTCTTTGTACTCAGTTATTGTATCAGCTGGTTTATATGGCTTCCTTTTTACGGTCATTTATTCGGGTTAAACAACCTTTATGTAATACCTTATCAGCATGCCATAGGAGGTTTAGGCCCACTCTTGGCCTCTTTTCTTACAACATGGATATACCTCAAAAAAGATGGATTGAAGGTTTTGTTAAAACAGAGTTTTCGGCTTAAACCTTTAATCTACCTCTGTACTGCATTATTTAGTCCTTTTCTATTAGCTGTTTTTGCCGCAGTCATCAACAATCTTATAGCTAAAACGCCAGTTAACTTGTCTGCTCTATTTACTGTAAGAGAATTTCCTCATTTGAATACTCTTACTTTTTTTATTTATAATCTGGTTTTCTTCGGCTTTGGTGAAGAAGTCGGTTGGCGTGGCTTTGCCCTACCAAGGATTCAAGCAAAGAACACTGCTTTAGCAGCAAGTATTTTTCTTAGTTTTTTCTGGGCATTATGGCATTGGCCACTATTCTTTTACAGACCTAATTATATGACAATGGGCATTACAGGTGCAATAGGTTGGTTTTTTAGTTTACTTACAGGAAGTGTTCTGTTAACCTGGCTTTACAATGCCTCTCGCGCAAGTATCCTGGCTTGTGCTGTTTTTCATTCTACCGTCGACATCGTCTTTACTGCCGACTTTGCAGACAACGCAATTATAAATACTATGGGTTTTTTAATTACGATTTGGGGTATTCTTATTATAGTCATTTTTAAGGCTGATAACCTTTCTTCAAATAAACGTCAGGTACTTCCATAAAAGGTGGCTGGCTGTAATTTTTTCGGTGAAAATAATATAGAGGTCTGTTGTGCCAAAACCATAACATGAATTGTGGCTATCAGATGAATATGGTGTCTAAGTCTGCTCAAAATCATGTGATTTACTATTTCTGATCAGGTTTTTTTATTCTTTTATCCTGCAACTTTGTTTTGTTATTTGAGCGAAATAGAAAACAAGGGTCTCATCAACTTTCAGTTTTTTATCCGCATAATTTAATAACGCAGACCTGAAACTAATATTTTTAGAAAATGATGTAATCCTTCAGGATGATTTTTAAACTCACATACTGAAAATTTGGCCTTTAGCATAACCTGAATCTTGTTAATACTCATAAATTTCAACAGATACAGAATTTTCGCTACCAATTCATAATCTGAAAATTAAGTAGATGAAATGCATTCTCTTAAATAAATGCCAACTAAATAAACAAAAATCATGAACGCAGTAATTGATAAAATATATGTCGATAATCTGAAATGCAAAGGCTGTGCAAAAACTATCCAGGATTCACTGATGAATATGGTCGGAGTAATTTCTGTGTATTCCAACCCCGACGAAGGATGGGTGGAAATTGAGCACGAAGATTTCACAGATATTGAAAGTATTAGTGATAAACTGGCCGATCTTGGTTATCCAAAAGCCGGTACAACTAATCTTAGACAAAAAGCAGAATCATACTTTAGCTGTGCTGTAGGCAGGCTACGTCTTTAAACTGTTTTATACCTGTTTTTAAACAATTTATAATTCACCATATCATGAAATCAACCATCAGAAAATCATTACCCGATGTGACATCTTTTTTCGATGATAATTTATTTTTTTCGAATTTCTTGACTAAAGATAGCTTTCCGGCAGTAAATGTAAAAGAAAGCGAAAATGCTTTTGAATTAGAAGTGGTAGCCCCCGGAATTAAAAAAGATGGGTTTAAGTTAGAGATCGATAATGAAATTATGACAATTTCTGGAGAAGCCGAAGATATGAAAGAGAAAGAAACCAAAAAATACTACCGTAAGGAATATAATTTTGAGTCTTTTTCAAGACAGTTTGTCTTACCAGATAATCTTGATACAGATAAAATTGAAGCAAACTACACCGAAGGTGTTTTAAGAATAAATCTTCCTAAATTAAAAGAAGAGATAAAAACTGCAAAAAAGACAATTTCTATTGAATAATCAGATAGCTAAGGACGATTTGAAAAGGCAGTGCAATTAGTACTGCTTTTTTTATGTACCGACGTAGAATAATCGAGAAGGGCAAATTCAGAATTCTTTAAGCAAAGAACAATTTTCAGGCTGATTAAAATCATTTCTATACTTGCGTATAATCATAATTTAATTCTGGAAGGTAGCATAGATTTGTTTATTAATACATAGGCTCATATTATGAAGAAGATTCTCCTTGCTACAAATTTTTCGAAGTCATCAGAAAAAGCAATTCAGTATGCTTTTCACCAATTTGGTGATACTCCCTGTGAATTTACGCTTATGCACGCTTGCGATAAAACTCCTCTTTATGGGTCCGCCGAAATTGCATTCAATTTGATGGGAGAATTGTATCTGCGTGCTAAAGAAAAGCTGTCACATCAACTGAAGGAAATTAAAAAGCTTGATACAAGGGAAATTCATTCGTTTAAAACAGAGTTTATTGCTACTTCGACAGGCCGTGCCATTGAAATTCTGAATCGTAAACATCCTTATGACTTTGTAGTGGTAGGTGCCAGTGGAAAAGGAGAAGATATACTATTTGGAAGCACAGCTACTGAGGTTATCTTAAACACAAATGTAAATACGGTTGTTGTGCCTTCTGAGCTAAAACCCGGGCCTGTTAAAAATGTTGTCTTAGCAGTTGACTACTTACCTGTCCAGTCTTTTAGTCAATTTGATTCCTTAAAAGAATTTCTTCTTGAGAGAGAGGCTCAACTGACTTTATTAACCATAATCACAGATAATACCCTTTTTGGTGAAAGAGATAGCCAGACCCGAGACCAATATATCAACTATTTTGAGCCATTAAGTATAGCTACAGATCATATTTGGTCATCAGGTATTGAAGCCGGGATTATGGAATATCTTCAATTCAAAAGTACCGATTTGTTAGTAATGCTTACCCGGCATCATTCCTTCTACGATGTTATTTTTAATCGTTCAGTTACTCGGAAGTTTGCCTTTAATCCAACCCTTCCACTTATTAGTATTTCTGATACTATAACAATAGATACTAAGATGCAACTACTCACTTTGTAGCCAGAATCAGGCAACAAGGTAAAATAAGAACTAAAATAATAAACTGATTAAATTTATTCTTCTTATAGGATGTATAGATCATTTAAATACTCATCATTATCTTAATAAATTTTGTAATCATGAAAAAGAATGTTGGTTTTGTTGATAGCATTTTACGGTCATTAATTGCTATTTCTATTGGCATCTTATATTTAAACGGTATTATTTCCGGTACGATGGCAATAGTATTAATTACTATTGCTGTAATTTTATTCCTTACGGCCTTTCTGGGATTTTGCCCTTTATACTGGGCAGGAGGCATTTCTACTTGTTCTACCAGAAGAAAGCGCCTGAAAAGTTAAAAGCTTTATCTGCTCAGAATTTAACTAAGGGAAGTTTCTATGTATGATAAAGTTTGCCATAAATAGAAACTTACTTTGATTAAATTTTTAAACCCCTCGGAATATCTTTTTAGTAATACATAATTCTTAATACGATTATTGAATTGTGAAAGTAGTTCTTATTAGCGCTTAATTTATAAATTTTGCTGATTATTCAGGTTCATTCACGGCAGGTATTCTTCCTGACCCAATACTTACTTATCTGTTTTTCCTCATCTGTTTCAATGACCTTGCTCATAATTTATGATAAAAAAAATGAAGATTTTTGAGTGATGGAGAAGAAGATTATTGAATCAGAACTAAAGCCGAATACACATATTCGCTTAAGCAAAAGCCATTATTCACATGAAAACACATAACAATCAATTGCTGAACCCTATTCATCGGGAACGGAGACTCTGGCGGAACAAATTAGAGTTGATTGAACAGGATAATGATTTTTTATTAAACCTTCTGGTAACATTACAGATTGAGCATGTGATTACAGCAAGACACGACGCAAAAACAGCAATATTTTTTAATTATTTTCAACATGTATCTGATGTGGTTAAACATCTGAATGGGCTATTGCAGATTATTGATAAAGAAGCTAAGTTGAAAATCGAACCTGACAATGCTTCATCTGATGACAGGAACCCCTATCTTTCTATTTGCAAAGAGGAGATTAATTATCTTGAAAAGGAGTACCAGACTTTAAAATTTAATTTTGAGGCATTTGTCAAAAATTTATCCAGGCATAATAATAATTAATATACTTTTTTTTACCCTCGTATAAGAAAATGCCAATATCTTCATTTGAAATTAACCTCTTTTGTTAGTAGTTATGAGAATCGTATTTTTTATCTTTCTGGTTATCCATAGCTGTATTCATCTGATAGGTTTCCTTATAGCTTTCGGGTTATCCGAATCTACGATTCTTAAGCAACCGATCTCAAAAATAACAGGTATTTTATGGTTAGTAGCCCTCATTTTACTATTTTACTCTGCCCTGTTATTTATTTTTAAAAACCCTTATTGGATGCTTTATGGGGTATTCGGAATCGTTATTTCTCAGATAGTTATTTATTACTCGTGGCATGACGCCAGGTTCGGAACTATCATTAATATCATTATTCTTTTCGCTATCCTTATTCTTTACCCCACATGGAGGTTTAATAACAAATATAAAGAAGAAGTAAGAAAGAGTTTCAGACAGCTAACTACCCACCAGGAGACATTATTAAATGAAGTATCAATTAAACATTTGCCAGAGCCGGTTAAAAAATATCTGTATTACACTCAATCTGTAGACAAACCTAAAATTGAGGATTTTAAAGCCGAGTTTAGTGGAAAAATAAGAAAAAATAAACAATCTGAATGGATGCCTTTAACTTCAGAACAATATAATTTTATAGAAACCGCCAAACGCATTTTTTTTATGAAGGCTACCATGAAGCACCTGCCTGTAGAAGGGTTTCATTTTTTTAACAATGGTAGTGCTTTTATGGATATACGTTTATTATCTTTGTTTAAAGTTCAGTACCAATCAGGTGATGAAATGGGGAAAGCCGAGACCGTAACATTTTTTAATGATATGTGTTGCCTTGCCCCTGCCACGCTGATAGACAGTAGAATTAAATGGTTAGAGACCAGAGGAAATCAGGTGAAAGCGTCTTTTACGAATAACCATATAACTATTGTGGCGTGGTTATATTTTAACGACAACGGAGAACTCATCAATTTTGTTTCAGATGATCGGTACGCCTTTGAAGAAGGAAATGCGATGAGAAAAATTCCGTGGGAAACTCCTCTCAAAAATTATAAAGAAAGAAACGGATATAAATTAGCCAGCTATGCTCAGGCTATATACAAATATCCCGAAGGAGATTTATGTTATGGAATTTTCAATATCTCCAATGTTCAATACAATTGTGATATACCTGAATAATTGATTATTACTTAGAAAATTTTATTTATAAATAACTTTTTACTTTGATAAATAACTTATTTAATATTCAAGGGTTAAGCAATGAAGAAGTCCTTATTTCTCGTCAGAAACACGGGGCAAATCAGTTAATTTACAAAAAGGAAAATGATTTTATCCGTGTTATAAAAAGCTTGATTAAAGAGCCAATGATAATTTTGTTATTGGCTACTTCTTGCATTTATTTTATTAATGGATCCATTTCTGATGGTGTTTTTCTCGCTTCAGCCATTATTCTTGTTTCTCTCATTTCTATTTATCAGGATACCCGAAGCCTGAATGCTTTAGAAAAACTAAAAAACTACAGCCAGTCAACCTGTAAAGTTATCAGGAACGGGGAGGTTATTGCTATTCCGAGCGAAGAGTTGGTAATAGGAGACAAATTGGTAGTGGAAGAAGGCACTTCTGTAACCGCCGATGGCATCATTATTCATGCAAATGATTTTTCTGTAAATGAATCAATTCTTACCGGGGAGTCTCTTCCTGTTTTCAAAGACCACGACAAACAAGACCACTTCATCTATCAAGGTACTACAGTATCAAGCGGATTAGCTATTGCTACTATTACAGCGATAGGAAATAAGACTCGCTTAGGGCAGATTGGGAAAAGCATTGAAAACATTGAAGAAGAGAAGACTCCGTTAGAGTTGCAGATAAACAACTTCGTGAAAATGATGATCTTCGTAGGGCTTATTATCTTCATTATTGTCTGGCTCATAAATTATATTACCTCTCATCATATTTTAGATAGTTTACTACAGGCACTTACTTTAGCAATGAGTATTTTACCTGAAGAAATTCCTGTTGCTTTTACCACTTTTATGGCGCTTGGTGCCTGGCGACTCATGAAAACCGGAATTATTGTAAAACAAATGAAAACCGTTGAAACCCTTGGTAGCGCTACGGTTATTTGCACTGATAAAACCGGAACACTGACTGAAAATAAAATGAGCCTGGCAGATATTTTTGTTGTTGGTTCTCAAAAAATAACCAACCCGGATGAGGTTTTAAGCAATAAAGAAAAAGAACTGATTAAACTAGCCATGTTTGCCAGTGAACCTATTCCATTCGACCCGATGGAAATAGCCTTACACAATGCTTATGTCAGAATTGCAGACATTGATGAAAGGCAGCTTTATAAAATGATTCATGAATATCCGTTAGAAGGAAAACCACCAATGATGACTCATTTATTTGAGAACGGACAGAAAGATAGAATTATAGTAGCCAAAGGTGCACCTGAGGCTATTATGAGCGTTTGTTATCTGACAGCAACTGAAAAGAAACAGATCGAGGAGAGCATCAGAGTTATCACTTCAAATGGATATAGGGTATTAGGAGTAGGGGAAGCAAATTTTGAGGGAACAGATTTCCCTGAAAAACAACAGGATTTTAAATTTACGTTCAAAGGTATTGTTTCTTTTTACGATCCTCCAAAAAAGAATATTCCAGAAGTATTAAAGAGTTTTTATGAAGCAGGAATAGAGGTGAAAATTATTACAGGCGATAATGCCGCCACTACTGCTGCTATTGCAAGGCAAATCGCTTTTAAAGGCTATGAGCAAAGTATATCCGGCGACCAACTGATGCAATTGTCTGAAACAGATCTGCAAAAAGTAGTGAAAGAGACAAATCTTTATACAAGAATGTTTCCAGAAGCCAAGCTAAGAATCATTAATGCCCTGAAAAGGAACCATGAAATTGTAGCCATGACAGGCGATGGAGTAAATGATGGACCTGCATTAAAAGCCGCACATATTGGTATTGCAATGGGTAAAAAGGGAACAGAAATAGCAAAACAGGCCGCCTCACTTATTTTATTAGAAGATGATTTATCAAGAATGGTCGATGCTATCGCTATTGGTAGAAAAATATATGCAAACCTGAAAAAAGCCATTCAATATATTATCTCTATTCATATCCCG
This sequence comes from Emticicia sp. BO119, assembly GCF_013912375.1. GTDB lineage: Bacteria > Bacteroidota > Bacteroidia > Cytophagales > Spirosomataceae > Emticicia. The sequence goes on from NZ_JACETV010000001.1 coordinate 265,187, forward strand.
ATTATTCTGACAGTTTTTCTGCCTTTGGTTTTAGGTTGGATTTACCCCAATATTTTTTCTCCGGTCCATATCATTTTTTTAGAACTTATTATGGGTCCTACATGCTCAATTATCTATGAAAATGAGCCCATAGAAAAGAATACAATGATTCAGAAACCAAGACCTTTTACTAATACGTTTTTCAACTGGAAAGAGCTGATCAACAGCATCTCGCAAGGGTTTTCAATAACAGCAGGTACTCTTTTTATTTATCAATATGCTACCTATCAAGGATTTAACGAATCCATTACCCGGACAATGGTATTTATTACCCTGATAGCAGCGAATATATTTCTGACTTTAGAAAACAGGTCGTTTTACTATTCAGTTTTTACAACAATGCGATACAAGAATAACCTGATTGCGGTTATCATAAGCATTACTGTAATACTCACTGGGCTTATTCTTTATATTAAGCCATTGTCTGATTTTTTTCAGTTTTATCCACCAACACTATCGCAATTATCACTTAGTGTCGTGGTCGGATTTACAGTGGTTGTCTGGTTTGAAATAATTAAACTTGGTAAAAGAATGAGACTTCCAACGCGCAGATTAAATAATTCGTAATTTTATGTATCCTCAAATTGTAAGTTAGATTGTAACTCATAGGATTGTTGAAGCCCATGTTTTTGTAATAAACCGTGGATTTACGAATGCAATATCACAAAAAAGCGCATGCACAATGTAACTTTTTGTACGCATACGATTAGATACCCCTTTTACCTTAGGTTCTGTCAAATGGTTTTTAATTCCAGGCTAAAGCTGTTTCTAAGAAATGTCGTTTCGGCGATCCGATTCATCAAGGGCGCAAAAATTTTGTTTTTTCACTAAAAGGCTTTAAATCATATACGTCTTTAATAACTTGTTTCTTAAACTCTTCAAAATCAGATTCTTCTTTCTGTTCCATAAAAAAACTGTGCTTAAAGTAAAATTAACATTTTAGCTAAATTTTACATTAACACAGTTTAATTTACAATCTCTTTACCTAAAATAATAAAACCCTTACCTCAGATAAAAAGGCGGTAAACATTTTGAAAAAAAAGTGTTTTCTTTCTACGCAAAGAATTTTAAATGGCTTTACTTTTCCGAAAACCAGCACCTCTCCATTATATAATTCTACATTTAACACCCTTCTCATTCGGTTATTAAAAGCGGTTACTACACCTCCACCAAGAATATATTTTTTCTTCTTTGCACGAGCCTCAAACAAAGAACGAATCAAAATCGATAATCTTTGAATGGGGTTAGTGTGTTTTTCAAAAAAAATAAAAGTAATCTCGGCACATTCTTCTTCTTTATAGCCTTGCTTCAAAATGTTTGAACGCTGTTCGAAAGAGAGGAAATCATAATACCTTAAACTCTGATTCTGGTTGGTTGTTGAAACTACATAACCTCCCAAAAACTGATGTTTAGTATCATAAAACATTCTTGGTCTGGCATTATCAAGATAACTTAGATTATTGGTGGTGTTACCTGAAGCTCTATCATAAGATTTTGCAAAAAATAATACATCTAATGGGTTTTCAGCTAATTTACTCTTCATTTTATTAAAAAATTGATTGCCAATTTTTCAATGAGAGCCTGACCCGATATTTGTCTTATATTTCTTGCATTTTACGATTTAACAAGCCTATTACGGTTACATTTATTACAAAATTTGCTTCAAAATTACGTATAATTCCAATATTGCAATGGTGTTATAATACAAATGGTTTAAGTGTATGTCCGAAGGTTATTTTTAGGGATAAAATTATACAAAGCCATTTTTTTTCATCAGTATTGCTATACTTTTGGCACTATCAATTTCAGAGTCGTTGAAGAGTAGCCTCCCTTTTTTGATAATCCTTTTTTTTAGAGTATTAATTGTACCTGTCTGATTTTTAAAAATGGCTGCCAGATCTGAAGATTTTATATCCGGTTGATAAGCTATCTTACGTATAATCCGTATTTCCTGGATACTGAAAAATATTTTATTGGCTTCAAAATACAAAGATGCATTCTTGTGTAGTAAATCTTCAAGGTTGAACATTTTGTCACCATTAGCATCTATTATTCTTGGAAGTAGTTCAGGACTTATATCATCAAGATAAGGATTTATGACAGTAAATTCATTGAAATAATGAGTAAGTTCCTGACGGATTTTGTCATAACGCCATTGCCACGGGCTTAATGCCCGTTTGCATAAAACATAATGTCCTTTCGAATGCCTTAAAGCAACGTCGACTACATATCTTTGTTCTCTGAAACCTACCCTGAAACCCTTAGAACTAACTATCTGGAAAGTTATTTGCGCTAAATGTGTTAAAAATTCCAGATAGCTGGGATGAATAATACTCAGGTACTTTTCAAGAGTAAACTCTTGTTCACCGTAGCCCAGCCACCTCTCAACTCCATGAGCATGTTCAATCCTGCTTTCAATTGAAGACACTACAAAAAAAAACTTTTCGTGCCTGATGACCTCCTTCATTGATTCAAGCTCATTTTGCTGCTCTTCAATGCTTATGGCCTCTGGTAACTCTTCATACTTTTTTCTCGTAATTGCTTTTTTTGCCCGTTCAATCTGATCGCTTTGTGTTTTAGAAGAGAGCATAAGTATTTGTATATAGGATAGATACAAAAATATAAAAATCTGAAAAAATACTTGTCCCAATCAATAAATTTTATTTAACTTTAGATTTGTGACAATAAAATATTCTCTTAGGAGTCGTTTTAAAACTTATTAGGTGCTGACAAAGAACTTAATATCAGATTCGTATATCTAATAAGGTTAAATACTTATACTGACTTGCATCTTAAATTAAGAACTTTTCTTTGCAAGGTTTTTAGTTTGCTGTAGATGAATACAGCGCCTTTTTATATTAGATACCACAATTTTATTTTTTAATTATAAAAACAAATGAGCTATTTTTTATATGGTGCCAGTGTACAGGGCATCCAGGATTTTATTTTCCAGACCAATAAACTAAAAGAAATTGGTGGAGGAAGCGAATTGGTAGAACAAATCTGTTCCTCGAAATTTTTTGAAGAAGCCGGTATCCTTCCGAATGATGGAAACATTATCATCAATGCGGCAGGCAATATAAAATATCTTTTCGAAGATGAAGTAAAATGCAAGGCATTAGTCAGAAAATTTCCTAAATCAATTGCTGAATTTGCTCCTGGAATTACCCTTAGTCAGGCGGTTGTGAAGTTTGATGAATCTGAGAAACTTTCAGATGCCATCAATAAACTTGAAGATAGTCTAAAAGCCCAACGGAATAAAGTTCAAAGTCCGTTTGAGATAGGATTTATGGGTTTAGAAAGAGCAAGGCGAACAGGAGGGGTGGGGGTGGAGTATTTAGAAAATGAAGTTATAGACGCTTCAATTCAAGCAAAATTAGATGCGTTTGATGAATCTATTAAACGCATTAAACCAAGCAATTCTAAAGCTCCTGGAGAGGGCAATTCTGAAATTTACTCTAATTTATATCTGAAATTTTTCGGTGGTAAGCTAAAGGCGCAACAAATTCCTCTTGATCTTAATGAAATAAGCAAAGATTCCTCGAACCCTTGGCTGGCTGTAATCCATGCCGATGGAAACGGGTTAGGCAAGCTGGTTCAACAGTTAGGGAACGTTTTAAAAGAAAAAGATACTGAACTATCAAAAAATACGTTTGCGAGATTTTCAAGAGAATTGGATAATGCTACACAGACCGCGGCCAAAAGAGCATTTGAAAAATTAGACTTAATAATATCAACAGAAGAAAAATACCCTCTCCGCCCAATTATTTTAGGTGGTGATGACATCACACTGATTATCAGAGCCGATTTAGCCTTTGATTTTACTGTAAATTTTTTAGAAGAGTTTGAGAACCAAACGGAAAGTAAATTATCATTTCTAAGTAAAGATTTTGGATTGACAGAATTTGAAGAAGGCCTGACGGCCTGTGCAGGCATTGCTTATATAAAATACTCATATCCCATTCATTATGGTTTACATCTGGCAGAAGAGTTAACCAAGAAGGCCAAAAGAACCTCCAGAAGCACAGTGCCTGAAGGAGTATTAGCTCCATCGAGCCTTTCATTTTATAAAGTCCATTCTTCTTTTATTGAAAATTTGGAGGAAATAGAGAAAAAGACTTTAACTGCCGGAAGTTTGAGCTTTGATTACGGTCCTTATTTTCTAAGCGAACGCTATAACCATCCAACGGTCAATAATCTGTCAGACCTTATAAAGGTATTAGAAGCCAGTAAAGACGAAAAATCGAAGGGTGTCTCGAAGCTAAGGCAATGGGTTTCCGAACTCTACAAAAATGAATCAACTGCTGATTTTATGTTAAAGCGTATGAAAGAAATTGATGGGGACTTCTTCAAAAAAATGAAGTTGGATTCAGCTATTGCAAAAGAAGACATGACTAATGCGGATGGCAAAACAACCGGGCTTAAAGGAAAAACAATTATATATGATGTACTACAATTATTCTCATTTTTATAAGATATGTTAGAAATTCACTACAAAATTACTTTTTTAAGCGATTGGCACATTGGTTCCGGGCTTGCAGGCGGCCCTGAAGCTGATGCCATCGTTTTGAAAGATAAAGATAGTCTGCCTTATATACCTGGTAAAACAATCAAAGGGCTTTTGCGTGATGCTTTGGAAGATATTCAGGAGGCAACCGGACATAAAATAATTGTTGAACAGATTTTTGGTAAAAAAGACTCTGGAACCCGTTCAGTAATTAATTTTTCAAATGCAGAACTAAGCCCTAAGGAAAAACTGGAGATAACAGCCAATGGTCTCAGTGATTTTCTCTACAGAAATATAGCCTCCACTGCTATTGATGCGAATGGAGTAGCCCAAAAGCAAGCACTACGGGTAATGGAAGTATGTATTCCGCTTAAACTCACAGGCACTATAGCAAACATTGAAACCCCTGAAATAAAAGATAAACTCCTGCAAACGCTGAAATGGGTAAGGCATTTAGGAGTAAACCGAAACAGAGGATTGGGCAGATGTAAATTTATTGAGATTCTAACACCAGAAGAAAATGATTGAAATAGTATATACATGCACGTTGGAGACAGATATAGTCTTGAACGCCAAACTGGCTACAGAAGGCAATATGGAGACTTTAGATTTTATTCCGGGAAGTAATTTCTTAGGTATAGTTGCCAACAATATCTATAAGAATTATAAGCCTGATGAAGCCTATGATATGCTGCACTCCAACAAAGTTTTATTTGGCGATGCCCATATTTCCAATATAGCGGGTTTAAGAAGTTATGCAATGCCCTTGGTATTATTTAAAGATAAATTAGACAAAAGCCAAACCTGGGTTCAGTATGAAATTGATGAAAAAATTGATGAGAACCTTAGATTAAAGAATAAGCAGCTAAAACAAGAGCGTATTGGATACATTTCTGAATCAGGAATATTTTTTAAGGATGTCAAAAAGAATTTCGCTTTAAAATCAGCTCAGGACCGTTCAACCAGAAGCTCGGCAGAAGGACAGATGTTTGGTGTTAGTTCTTTGGCAAAGGGGCAGGTTTTTACATTTGCTGTTAAATATGCATCAGAAGATTTAAAGGCAAAAGTTGAAGCTTTTCTGATTGGAAAAAAACAAATCGGTAAGTCAAAAACGGCTCAATTTGGTCAGGTTAATATTCAGCCAATTGATGTAAATCCTGTTGTCAGGCAGATATCGAATAATGGCTATCACATCATCTATGCCGAAAGCAATCTATGTTTCTTTAATGAGTCAGGGCACCCTACCTTTCAACCATCAGCCAATGATTTAGGTATAGATGGAGGTGAGATTTGCTGGGAAAAATCTCAGGTAAGAACCTATTCTTATGCACCCTGGAATTTTAAAAGAAATACGCCAAATACACAAAGACACTGTATTCAGAAAGGCTCCGTTTTCTATATAAAAGGCGGCACAATCAACAATCCGTATAACGTTGTGGGCGAATATACCAATGAAGGCCTTGGCAGGGTAATTTATAATCCGGCTTTTTTAAAAGCTAAAGATGATGCTACATGGGATTTTAGTTTAACCGAACCGGATGATAATGGAAATGAGCGGCCAAACGCCGTTCAAATTGGCTCTATGCTTGGGCTATACCTCAAAAGCAAAAAAGAAGAAAGTGAAAAAGAGGTGGTAATAGCCAAATCAGTGCATGAGGCTGTTTATGGCATAAGTAATGAAAACCCAAAAAATATTACAGCAAGCCAGTGGGGTTCAATTCGTGCCGAAGCTTCAAAATGTAGCTCTGTATTTGATTTACACAACTTGCTCTTTGATAAGGAAAAAGGTATCCTGACTTCCGGCGTTTCGGCAAAAAAATACTGGGATAAAAGCCGCAACAGAGAGAAACTTGAGGCAATAATTAAAGCCAATTGCCTTTTAGGAACTGTTTTCGTTACCAGATATGCCGAAGAAATGGCTAAGAAATCCTTAAAACCAAACAAAGAAAATGGGAAATAACTATCGATATATAGCAAGAGTTGTTCTGGAAGCCAAAACAAGCCTTTTTGTAGGCTCGGGAGAAACATCTCTGCTGAAAGATGCCATCGTTCAGAAAGACCATCTTGGCTTGCCGATGATACAGGGTACATCTTTGACCGGAGTATTAAGACATTCATTTTTTGACCGGTATAGCCCTGACGAGTTTGAGAAAGAATTTGATGAAACCAAAGAAAAACTCATCAAACTATGGGGGTACCAATTATCGAAGGATGAACAAAAAGCCTATAATCTCTATTTTAAAAAAAATAATCACGGCAAAAAAGATGAGGAAATACCCAAAGGCTATGGTTCAAGGCTTAAAATTAGCTCGGCTTACATGCTCTATGAAAGAGCTAAGGTAGCTGAGGGTCTGGATAGAAGTGAAGTGGAATCGGTTCTCACAAAATTTGCGAATTTACCCGCCAGGCAGCACGTCAGAATTACCGATAAGGGTGTGGCCGATGAACACGGATTGTTTAACCACGAAGTAGTATATGCCGGTACACGGTTCATTTTTGAGATAGAGCTGATTGGAACAAAGGAAGATGAGAATACCTGGAAAGAGATGCTTACCCGCTTGTATCAACCTTCATTCAGAATAGGGCAGGGTTCCAGAAACGGCTTTGGTAGTTTACAAATCAAAAGAATTGAACAAAGAAGCTATAATCTGACAGATGCCGTAGACTTCAATAACTATCTGAACTTTGACCCCTCATTTAACGCACAGAATAAAGGACTGACTGAATTCAAAGCAGCACAGGCATACAGTTTTCAAAGTTATACGCTTGAATTAAAGCCGGATAGTTTCTTTATTTTCAGTGAAGGCTACGGCGATGATAAAGTTGATAACCGCCCTGTAATGGAATATACCGTTTCTTATGATGCAAATGGTAAAATGGTATTCAAAAACAAGACACTGATTCCTGCCTCTTCCATCAAAGGAGCCATAAGCCATCGGGTGGCCTTTCATTATAATAAACTTCTTGGCAGATGGGCAGGTGGAACCATAGAGGCGAAAAAAGGTACTAACAATGAAGCAGTAAAGGCTTTGTTTGGTATTGAAAAAAATGACACGGATGGCAAAAGAGGTATTGTATTGATTGATGATATCTACTTCGATGAAGAGGTAAAAAACGACAAAATATTTAATCATGTAGCAATCGACCGTTTTACAGGAGGGGCAATGGAAGGCGCTTTATTTTCTGAAAAAGTCTCAGGATTTACCAATGATGAATCAAGATTGAAAATCGAAATTTATCTGGAGAAAAATGACTTTGATGATACAAAAATTATAGAAGCTTTAGAATTAGCCCTGATAGATATTTGCAAAGGATTATTGCCTTTAGGAGGAATGACCACCAAGGGTCACGGTATTTTTACAGGTATATTAAAAAAAGGTTCCAACCAAATTTTCAATTATGAAACTCAATCAACTAACTGACATACCTGATTACGTATATGAGGGGTACGTGTGGCTGTCGGATAATGATAAGCCAATTGTATATAAAGATGTGAAATTTAAGCCAAATGAAATTAAACAAAACCCTTTCATAGTTGAGGGGCTTCTTTGGGCTAAAAAAGAAGGTATATCTATACACATAAGGCACACAGGCAGGTATTTAATTCATAAATATGATATGAATGCCTCAGATTTATCTAAAGATATTAAGCAATACTTGCCTCATAAAATTGAAGGTATCAAAAAACTTAAGTTCAAACCAGTATGGAAGCCTGAGACAGACCCTCTTTGCGAGGGTATGGAAGTATTAAAAATGAAAGCACTTGTGTTTATTGGTTTTGTCTATGAAAACATTAAATAATTATGGTAAAGTCACCTTATAATTTTGTTCCTGCGCCTTCTGAGGGCGAAGTATTCACACCCCATTGGGCAGATGATGTGAGCCACGATATTCCGTTTGAAGATGGCGAGAGCGGAGAAATTTCAGTATGTATTACGGCTGAAACTCCGATTTTTGTGAGAAATGGACATGCTGAAGGAGAGGAAATGAATGAGTTTTGTCATGTGGGAAAAGAAGCTGACAAGCAGTATTTTATACCGGCAACTACATTTAAAGGATTGATAAGGAATACATTAGAAGTAATAAGTCAGTCTGGAATGAAACAAATTGATGATAGTAGACATTCTATTCGTCAGATTATGAAGACAAAAGATGTAATTATAGATGAGGGCTATGAGCTAACTGGCAAAAAAGATGATATTTATTGCGGGTATCTGATAAAGAAAGATGATAGATATTGGATTTATTCTTGTGATAAACCCTATAAAATTAGGTACACTGACCTTGACAAAATTTTTGATGGTGGATTCTCAAGGAATTTTGAGAATGGCGTAAGTAATAATTTTGATGAACGCACTGGTGCATTCAAATATGAAAACATCATTAAAGGAACTGAGCTGGAGCATATATTTGAAGAGCATCCACTTGATGAGACCGATAAGCAAAAAGCATGGGTAAGCATTTTTCAGCGGTTAAAGTATGTACGTTTAAAATCCGTAGATAAAAATGCTTTTTGGGGAAGGATTGTTTGCACGGGACAAGCCAGTGAATACTCGGCAAAAATCAGCAGAAGAGGGGAATATGTTTTTAGAGGAAGAAAAGAGGAAATTTTGAAAGATGATAAAAGGAAAATAGAAGTATTACAAAAACAAATGGATACTTTTCTATTTCTGAATAGAGATGGGAAAAAAGACTCGGAAATACTGAAAGACTGGAAATACTGGAAAGACAGTATTAAAACAGGTATCCCTGTATTTTTTAGAAAAAAAGATAGTACACTAATAGATTTTGGATTGACATTCATGTATAAGCAACCGGTTAGGTTTTCGACAAAAGAGATTTTAAGTTATAAACCAGACTTAGATTTAGCTGAATGTATATTTGGTTCAATTCAAAAGAATTATGAACTGAAAGGAAGAGTTTTCATTTCGGATATGAAAGCTAAAGGAAAAGTGAAGGTTTTGCCACTTCTGGATAACGTACTTTCAAGTCCTAAATCTTCTTATTCTCCGTTTTATTTAAATCAAGATACTAATCAGCAAACTTTATCTGCATACAATACATATCAGGTTGGGAATCCAAGCCTTAGAGGATTTAAAAAATATCCGATAAGGGCAAATGAGAGCAAACAAACTATTGATTCTTCTAAACAAAAATTAATTTCCAGGTCGATGCCTTTATCAAAAGGAACTGTCTTTGAAGGTAAAATCAGATTTCATAACTTGAAAAGAACAGAGATCGGTGCGCTAATATCATCTCTTACATTACATGGCTCTGAGAATGTGTTTTATAATATTGGTGCTATCAAGCCATTAGGTTTTGGTAGAGTAAAAATTGCTATAGATACGAATTTTGATCAAGATTCTTTGATGAAAGAATTTGAAAAGTTTATGCGGGTGCATAATGAAAATGCCTGGAAAAATAGCCTCAAAGAACTATTGGCAATGAGTAGTATTGCTGCTGACGAAAGAACGCTTGATTATATGACTTTAGAAAATTTTCAAAAGGTTAAAAATCAGGGTTTATATCTGCAACAGTATTCCAAAATAAGTGAAATTAACAAAAATATCAGGTTTTTAGCTACTCCTGCGGAGATTGAGGAGGCAAGAATACGTATCAAAAATGAAATAAATGTTAATAAAGAAAGAAAAGAATATTATTTGAATCTTGCTAAAAATCAACTGGAAAACGATGCCTACGATGAGGCTTCAAAAAGCTATAAGTTATATGCTGAATCAAATCGAAAATTTGATTTAAAGACAACACTTTCAGAGATTGAGAAGATTAAGAAACTTTTTATAAAATTTACAGAATTGAATACATCTGATGACCTAAGTGTATTGGAGTCTTCATTAAAAGATTTTTACCATACTAAATGGTATCAGCTACTTCAAAACAAAATTCAACAGATTAAAACTGATATAAGAAAACGACTTTTACAATTAGCAGCAGAAGAAAAATTAAACCTTGACGACTCTGCTTTTGATAAAATAAAAGCGGAATTAAAAAAACGTGAGAAAAAAAATATTGCGTTTTCTGAGGAATGGAGAAAGGAAATTGAAGAGTCGCTTAAGAGGAATTATGTTCATGAGAAAAATAATAAAAAATCCGAATGGCAAAAAGGGGCTTTCCCAAAATATCCTTGGTCAGATATTATCAAATGGTTGGGCCCAGACAAAGCAAAAGCACTATACGAAGAACTAACTAAACCATGATACAATACAAAATTACACAAACTGACAAATGGAATTTCGTGGAGTTTGAATTGGCTAAGAATATAGAACCCGCCGATTTGAAAAAAATGATAATGCCTGATATAAAAAAATTCTATAATAAAGGCGTTATCATTTCCGGCCGTGGCCCTATCTGGCTATACGGAGTATTGATTCATCATTTTCACCCTACACGTTTTATAGCCACTTTTGAGCCTCGCCTCAATGCCGGGGTTGTGATTGAAACACACGAAACCGAATTTCACATTGGAGATTTAATAGATTTATAATTTAAAGTATAGCGACTATGAACAAAGAACTTTGGGTGTTTATCAGAGAAAAATATTCCGGAAAAATTACATTTTGGATTGTAGCCTTTCTAATTTGCCTTGTAATATTTTGGGGCATTAACAAACGCAATAGTATCTGTAATATAGATGGTTTGTGGACAGATGTCATTGATCCTGTATTTACGCTGTTTGGTTTTCTGGTGCCAGTTTTACTGTGGTATTTTCTATTAGACAAAGAATGGAAAGATAGTCTGGACAAAAAATTGACAGTACATTTTAAGCTTAAAGAACATTATGTGATGTCATGCTTTGAAGTATATCTCTCAAGCCCGGCTGATATCCGAAATTGGGGACAACAAATCGGACAACAAATGAACCTTGGAAATTTTCTTTCATTTTATCCTTACCTGAGTCAAAAACTTATAGGAAAAATAAATAGACTCAATAAAAAATCTTTTATGCTTTATGAATTGACTATTTATTTAAAATTCGATGAAAGTGGCAATTATAAATCAATTTCAAGTAAAAGTCAAGAATTCGACCCTAAAGAATATAAAATATGGTTTGATAATAATAGTGAAGTTTCTGGCAATGAAGAATTAATTCTGGAACCAAGAAAAGAGGCTATTACTTTAGAAGAAGTAAAAATGGAATATGAAAAAAAACGCCTAAAACGCAATATATGATTAGCCTCCTCATCCCCTCCATCCTCGTCCGGTTCCTTGAATATGAACTCCGGCCAGACCAGATTCAGGACTTTAAAACTAAAATCAACCGTTTGCTGGATGGCCAGGTGGAGGAGTTCCATAACCATATCGCAGGGAGCGAACAAACCAGGCTGGGGTATCCCTACATACAATATCGTTCTATTAAAACCCTGATGCAGAATGATCTCGGCGATAAGCGAAACTTTCATCTGGCCGCATTATTCGGCGTTGCTGATGGCGTTGATCTAATTCTTGATTTACTCAACCAGATTTACCATACAGGCAAACCTGAAAGCTTGTATCATTTTGAGGTAGAAGAATATCAAACCCCTGTGATGATGACAGAAACCCCTCAGAAATATAAAATTAACCATTGGCTGCCGCTTAATACCATTTTCAGAAAAGAAGAAAACCAAAAAACGGATAATTATGAAAAGTGGAAAACAGAAATGAAAATGACCGGGCGCATTAGCTTTCTTGAAGGAATTGTGGCAGGGCATATCAAAGATTTTTGTAGCGAAATCGGCTTTAGAATCCCCGACAGACAATTGACAGTAAGCCTGCTCGATTACCGGACACTGGGAAAAATAAAATATCCCAACAACGACCACCACGAAGTAAAGTACGAAGCATTTGATGTCATTTACGAAGCCAATATTCAACTGCCCGAATACCTCGGCATGGGCAAAGGCAAGAGCAAAGGCTTTGGCTGGCAAACCCGAACAGAGCACCATCAACTGATAGACCCTCAGAGGCTCAGAGACTATCAGGCACAAAAACAGCAAAAGAGTTGGCGACGGAGCAGATAATGCTCAAACAATCGTTCTTTGACATATCGGCAATAAAAATTTTCAGGGAAACCGTATTGAATCAATGGCTTGCGCAACCGGAAATATCAGGTACTTTAAATCTCTTCAAAACCAGCTTTTGCAGGCGCGAACCGTCGAAAAAATGGCACGCCTCCTCGGAATTGAACACAGAACACTTGATTATCTGGCCGAAAGGCCCCAATACAATGAATTCGATGTGCCTAAAAAGAACGGAGGTTTCAGGCACATCGAAGACCCTGACAATGAGCTTAAAAACGTACTTCGCCTATTCAATGATTACCTGCAAGCGGTGTACTATTTCCGGAAATCCGATGCCGCTTATGGATTTGTGAGAGTACCCGACAACGATACAGCCCCCCGTAATATTCTTTCAAATGCCGAAAAACACCGCAACCGGCCCTGGATGCTCAATGTAGATTTTCTTGATTTTTTCCACCAGATAAAACAGATAGAAATATACGAATTATTTGTGTGCCCACCTTTCAATTTCGGTGAAGAACTGGCTGTTCTGCTTTCAAAACTGACTACTTATAAAGGACGCCTCCCGATGGGCTCGCCTACCTCACCGGTCTTGTCAAACTTTGCAACACTTTTGCTCGATCAGGATCTGCTCGGTTTTGCCACAAAAAAAGATCTCGTTTATTCCAGATTCGCCGACGACCTCACCTTCTCTGCCAATAGTCCGCTTTCGGTTGAACACCTCACCGGAATCAGGCAGATTTGTGCCTTCTACGGCCTGAAATTAAATGAAAATAAAATAAATTTTTTCTTGCCTCATCAAACCAAAATCGTAACCGGATTAATCGTCACAAACCGCGTAGACATACCGCATACCTATCTCGAAGACCTCCGGAAAGAAATTGACAAGCTCAGAACAGTGCTTGAAATCAATTACCGTACAGGCAGGCAGGCCTCAGAATGGGTGCAGCGGTTTCATCAGCAAATCGAAGGCGCCATCGAATTTATACGTCAGATAGAAACCTCTAAGAGCCCGGATTACCAGCAGATCAGGCAGTACTACGCAGAGTCTCAACAAATGGCAGAAAATTATCAGCCCACCAGCTGGTTAGATTTTGGGTATCATAAATTTATCTGAAAATGCACCTCGTACTCGATACTAAAGGAATTAATATGCAGGTGCGGAACGCCTGCTTCTATCTTAAAACCGATAAACACGAGCGGATCATCAATCCGCATAAGATTTCAAGCATATCGGTTCTTTCGCAATGCTGGCTCAGTAGCTCGGCTATCCGCTTGGCAGTGCAGCATCGTATCCCGATTTACTTTCATAATGGGCTTGGCAATATCGAAGCTCGGCTTTGGAGTGCTTCTTTTGGCCATCTCGCAACCAACCGGCGCCAGCAGGTATTATTTAGTACAGCCTGCCAGGCCACCGAATGGATAATCAGCCTCTTTGATTACAAAGCACAGGAGCAGATAAAAAACCTGAGATACCTGAAATCAAGAAAAACAGCCCAGGCAGACCCTATCGAAAAAGCCATTGAACAAATTACCGGTAAAATAACAGATTTGCATACACACAAAACCCAGAGACTCTCTGATTGCGCAGCATCAGTTATGGGTAAAGAGGGAGCTATCGCACGCTGCTATTGGCAGGCATTAACCCTATGTATGCCAGACAATATGCAATTCGATAACAGGAATCGAAGACCCGCGCACGATAATTTTAATGCCGCCCTGAACTACCTCTATGGCATGCTCTATGGAGTAATCGAAAACGCATTGTTTACCGTAGGTCTTGACCCTTATCTGGGGTTGCTCCATGCCGACGAGTACAACCAACCCACACTCGCATTCGACATGATAGAACCCTTCCGGCCCTGGGCCGACAGGCTCCTGTTAGAAGCGATTCTGAAATCAGAGATGAAAGATAGTTTTTTTGAACCCAGAAACGAAGGTATCTGGCTTAGCAAGGCAGGCAAACAATTTTTTATCCCCCGCTTTGATAGTTTCTTTGCCGAGAAAACAATCTTCAGAAACAAAACACTCAGTAGAAATGCACAGATTTATAGAATAGCAGGTGATTTTTTGGAAATATTAAATAACTTTACAGAGTAATACAGCAAATGTACCTGGCGTTTTATGATATTGAAATAGATAGAATCAGAACACGGGTAGCCGATAAACTGCTCAGAGCAGGACTTGAGCGGATACAATATTCTGTATTTTTTGGCCCCCTGACCGATACTCAAAAAAAGAAATTGCTGACCGACATCGAAAAAATAGTAGGAGATTTATCTAAAAGTAATTTTTTATTGATACCCCTCAGCCCCACAAACATTGAAAACGCTTACCATTGTGGAGAGACACCCCCAGATTGGGAGTATCTTTTAGGGAAGCAGCTAACACTTATTATCTGATTGCTTATTTTAGACCAAATGCATCAATTGCCTGATTCTAAAAACAAACAAATAAGTAGTATTTTATTGATTATCAGTACATTAGAACCCATTAAGGGTAGAAATGAAGACCTTTTCAAGATAGGATTACGACGATTAATTGGTCTACCTTTTTCACCTGTGCTTTCGTAGAAATGAAGACCTTTTCAAGATAGGATTACGACATAATTTAATAATGCCATAAGATTAGAAAAATTGTTGTAGAAATGAAGACCTTTTCAAGATAGGATTACGACTCTCTTCTATCGCCTTAGTCTGGAACTCTCTCCATTGTAGAAATGAAGACCTTTTCAAGATAGGATTACGACATAACGAGCGGTTGGATTACCGGAGCAACTACAGGTAGAAATGAAGACCTTTTCAAGATAGGATTACGACTACTTGTCCTGTGTTATGTGTGATTTTTCTGTACTTGTAGAAATGAAGACCTTTTCAAGATAGGATTACGACGTTCATTGAAGTTATGTGTATCAGATGTCTTAGCGGTAGAAATGAAGACCTTTTCAAGATAGGATTACGACAGTTCACGTTCTGTCTCGTTACTTCTGATAATGTAGAAATGAAGACCTTTTCAAGATAGGATTACGACTCTCGACTATACTCGTACAGAGTAATGGTGCGACGTAGAAATGAAGACCTTTTCAAGATAGGATTACGACGCTTACAATCTTAGGGACGTCCTCCCCCTTATCAAAGTAGAAATGAAGACCTTTTCAAGATAGGATTACGACATTAAGTAAATCTTCAACAGTCATTTGAAGTATGTAGAAATGAAGACCTTTTCAAGATAGGATTACGACACTTCTTCACGCCCTGTTGCTTTAGGAACGTGGTGTAGAAATGAAGACCTTTTCAAGATAGGATTACGACACTAAGAGTAGTGTAACAATCCAGAGGATTGTTCTCGTAGAAATGAAGACCTTTTCAAGATAGGATTACGACACTTCTTCACGCCCTGTTGCTTTAGGAACGTGGTGTAGAAATGAAGACCTTTTCAAGATAGGATTACGACAGTGGGGCGGTACAAATCGTCCGCGATTTGTCCGGTAGAAATGAAGACCTTTTCAAGATAGGATTACGACACCAGTTGTTCCGTCCTGAAGTCGCGTTGTAGTTAGGTAGAAATGAAGACCTTTTCAAGATAGGATTACGACTACTGTTTGAGAGAACTGGCGAGATTTTTCTGTGTAGAAATGAAGACCTTTTCAAGATAGGATTACGACTGTTCTCGCTCGTATACACCGTGTACACGGTGATAGGTAGAAATGAAGACCTTTTCAAGATAGGATTACGACAATTCTTATTGTAAGAAATACTTACAATACCTATGGTAGAAATGAAGACCTTTTCAAGATAGGATTACGACTCTACAATTTCGTTTTCTTGATGTACATTTTCCTCAATGTAGAAATGAAGACCTTTTCAAGAAGGATTACGACTCTTCATCATCCTGGATGTTCACATGTAACTTTTCTGTAGAAATGAAGACCTTTTCAAGATAGGATTACGACTTTTTCATCAGGCTCAAACCCGCCCAAAAACCCTTGTAGAAATGAAGACCTTTTCAAGATAGGATTACGACACTGAACACCTACGGCTTCAATTGATTCAGCCAAGTAGAAATGAAGACCTTTTCAAGATAGGATTACGACAACAACATACTTAACCAGGGATTTGAAAATAGTTGTAGAAATGAAGACCTTTTCAAGATAGGATTACGACACAAAAATACCGACTTCAAATCAGCGTACTGATTGTAGAAATGAAGACCTTTTCAAGATAGGATTACGACTAAAAGTGCCGCCTGAACGCAGGCGATGATTTGAAGTAGAAATGAAGACCTTTTCAAGATAGGATTACGACAGTACGTTCTTTTGTAGTGAAATGAAAATAACAAGTAGAAATGAAGACCTTTTCAAGATAGGATTACGACTTAAATAATCTGTTTCTCAGAAGCTCTTTGTGTAGAAATGAAGACCTTTTCAAGATAGGATTACGACACTCGTCCTCTTCGTTCTGATAGCTCTTAGGCGTAGTAGAAATGAAGACCTTTTCAAGATAGGATTACGACATCTTCGTCGGAAATGTAGGTCTCCGACACTACGTGTAGAAATGAAGACCTTTTCAAGATAGGATTACGACTCTTCATCATCCTGGATGTTCACATGTAACTTTTCTGTAGAAATGAAGACCTTTTCAAGATAGGATTACGACCTCTATATCTGAAGTCTTATAGATCTCTACGACGTAGAAATGAAGACCTTTTCAAGATAGGATTACGACGAATTCAGAACGAACGAATCCGAGAATAACGTCCGCAGTAGAAATGAAGACCTTTTCAAGATAGGATTACGACATATACTCAAAAATATCTTCTTCTACTGGTGTCCATGTAGAAATGAAGACCTTTTCAAGATAGGATTACGACTCTGTGTTGCATATATGGCGTCTTGCCAGTGATTGTTACTGTAGAAATGAAGACCTTTTCAAGATAGGATTACGACGTCTTGTATTCGGCCAATATATGCTGATGTAACTCGTAGAAATGAAGACCTTTTCAAGATAGGATTACGACAATCTACAATGACGTCTTTGTTTTCGGTTGTATTGAGTAGAAATGAAGACCTTTTCAAGATAGGATTACGACGTTGGGGTGATCTTATTTTCGCCTCCAAGCGCTGTGTAGAAATGAAGACCTTTTCAAGATAGGATTACGACCATAGTTTTGGGGCTTGATTCGACAGTTTTTCTTCGTAGAAATGAAGACCTTTTCAAGATAGGATTACGACTTTTAGTTAAATTACTGGTTGCTCGTAAACCTGACTGTAGAAATGAAGACCTTTTCAAGATAGGATTACGACACCCGGATTAATGGTGACAGATTGAGCAAGTGATGTAGAAATGAAGACCTTTTCAAGATAGGATTACGACCGCTCGGTGAGGAAACTATGCTATCGTGTGCAATGTAGAAATGAAGACCTTTTCAAGATAGGATTACGACAATGTTTACAAATTGCCATCATTACTAATGGTACTGTAGAAATGAAGACCTTTTCAAGATAGGATTACGACTGAGGAAGTCAGTTATGGCTGGCAAGAGCCAGGAAGTAGAAATGAAGACCTTTTCAAGATAGGATTACGACATCTTAGGCACACCCTCACCCTTATCAAAAGAGCGGTAGAAATGAAGACCTTTTCAAGATAGGATTACGACTCCCTCGGTGAATACTCGGATAGCTGTGAACACACGGTAGAAATGAAGACCTTTTCAAGATAGGATTACGACAGTGAACACACGCTTAGCGTCGGTTACACCTAACAGCGTAGAAATGAAGACCTTTTCAAGATAGGATTACGACACTCCGGCACTTGTTTGTTTTAATATTTCTGTAGAAATGAAGACCTTTTCAAGATAGGATTACGACACTAAGTTTTTGGCTGTTTTCACGTCTTTTTGCGTTGTAGAAATGAAGACCTTTTCAAGATAGGATTACGACAGTCAGATAACTGAATACCATGCGTAGCCGTCGCTTGTAGAAATGAAGACCTTTTCAAGATAGGATTACGACACTTGTTACTTTTATACTTAAATCTTCCATTTTCTGTAGAAATGAAGACCTTTTCAAGATAGGATTACGACGTTCCTGACCTGGTTGGCTTCGGATCTACTACCGGGTAGAAATGAAGACCTTTTCAAGATAGGATTACGACTTTGCTTCAAAATTTTCGTATGTTTTATCAAACTGTAGAAATGAAGACCTTTTCAAGATAGGATTACGACATTTCCGTATATGTTATTGCCGTCGCCGTATGGTAGAAATGAAGACCTTTTCAAGATAGGATTACGACTATTCGGGGATATAGCTGGCCACTACCATAGTAAGTAGAATTGAAGACCTTTTCAAGATAGGATTACGACTTTGGTAAATAAGCTCTGCAATAGACTGGGCTGCAGTGTAGAAATGAAGACCTTTTCAAGATAGGATTACGACAGTATTAGCCAAGCCTCCTCCGAAGACATGTCTTTGGGTAGAAATGAAGACCTTTTCAAGATAGGATTACGACTAAATAGTCTTCTTGGAGTTGTTCCAAATTCCTGTAGAAATGAAGACCTTTTCAAGATAGGATTACGACCTTATGCCCGGCTTGCATCGCCATTCGGTGATAGAGTAGAAATGAAGACCTTTTCAAGATAGGATTACGACTTCCTCTCCCTCCTCTTCACTCGTCTCAACATCATGTAGAAATGAAGACCTTTTCAAGATAGGATTACGACAAGCTGCCATCGACGTAAAAACCAAATTGATTGGTGTAGAAATGAAGACCTTTTCAAGATAGGATTACGACATCCTCCAGAGCCACCATTTCATTCACTCAACTACGTAGAAATGAAGACCTTTTCAAGATAGGATTACGACAGAATTAATCCCAATCCTAATAGAGACAATAGGACTGTAGAAATGAAGACCTTTTCAAGATAGGATTACGACACCTAGTGTTGCTGTAATCGTAAAGGAAAAACCGTAGAAATGAAGACCTTTTCAAGATAGGATTACGACAGTACCCTCCACCAACCCGACAACTGTTGAAAAAATGTAGAAATGAAGACCTTTTCAAGATAGGATTACGACCTTTCTGGTTTCACATAAGCGTCTTGCCAATGATGTAGAAATGAAGACCTTTTCAAGATAGGATTACGACACTCAACTGTAGGGCGTAATGTAAAAATAGAGCAAGTAGAAATGAAGACCTTTTCAAGATAGGATTACGACATAACTTGCAGTTGCTCTGAAATTAATGTTGTCATGTAGAAATGAAGACCTTTTCAAGATAGGATTACGACATTAAACCCTTTCGGTGCAGGCGGCATGCCCAGGAAATAATGTAGAAATGAAGACCTTTTCAAGATAGGATTACGACCTTGCAAAATGAATTCTCCGTGCAGTTCTTTTTCAGTAGAAATGAAGACCTTTTCAAGATAGGATTACGACATCCTCCAGAGCCACCATTTCATTCACTCAACTACGTAGAAATGAAGACCTTTTCAAGATAGGATTACGACTGAATAATATCTGGAACAATAGGTTCTTCATAAGGTAGAAATGAAGACCTTTTCAAGATAGGATTACGACATCCTCCAGAGCCACCATTTCATTCACTCAACTACGTAGAAATGAAGACCTTTTCAAGATAGGATTACGACTGAATAATATCTGGAACAATAGGTTCTTCATAAGGTAGAAATGAAGACCTTTTCAAGATAGGATTACGACTTCCGCATAGATAGCCATGTGATGCTGTGATCGTAGTAGAAATGAAGACCTTTTCAAGATAGGATTACGACTGTCATTTTTATATTCCCTATCTGCTACGATATGGGTAGAAATGAAGACCTTTTCAAGATAGGATTACGACTTTTCGTGATGGTAAGTTCCAATCAGGTTTGGTATGGTAGAAATGAAGACCTTTTCAAGATAGGATTACGACCGTTAGCTATGCCAGAGTCAGGTTGAGTAGGAGTGTAGAAATGAAGACCTTTTCAAGATAGGATTACGACATTCTTCCTTGTTTATACCTATAGCGTCCATTTCCTGTAGAAATGAAGACCTTTTCAAGATAGGATTACGACGCTTCCTTTTTAGATGGTGTTGCTATATATAAAGTAGAAATGAAGACCTTTTCAAGATAGGATTACGACACCTTGAAGACTTTATCGTCTTTCTTTCCTAAGTAGGTAGAAATGAAGACCTTTTCAAGATAGGATTACGACCTCTTAGAGAATCTGCTTTTTTTATAAAGCAACGTAGAAATGAAGACCTTTTCAAGATAGGATTACGACACCATTAGGCAATCTTATCAATTTGCCTTTCGCTGTAGAAATGAAGACCTTTTCAAGATAGGATTACGACCCAAAATAACTTAAATACTGAAAATAAAACATTTCACAGTAGAAATGAAGACCTTTTCAAGATAGGATTACGACAAAAAAGTCTAAGTGGCCCAGCTTTTTTACCCCTTATGGGTAGAAATGAAGACCTTTTCAAGATAGGATTACGACATTCTCTTCTGCTATTAGTATTTCGCTACCAATGTAGAAATGAAGACCTTTTCAAGATAGGATTACGACTCCAATTTCTTTCCAGGCATAAATTCGCTCGGTGAGTAGAAATGAAGACCTTTTCAAGATAGGATTACGACAGTCATCGTCATCACGCTCAGTGCTACGCTCCCCGTAGAAATGAAGACCTTTTCAAGATTGGATTACGACGCTTCACTATCTTCACGGCCTTCTTCGTATTGTCATAAGGTAGAAATGAAGACCTTTTCAAGATAGGATTACGACATCTTGTCGATTACTCGCATAAGCTTACGGGGTTAAGAGTAGAAATGAAGACCTTTTCAAGATAGGATTACGACGTTTCTTTCGAATGCCTCGTCGATATGTGACTGCAGTAGAAATGAAGACCTTTTCAAGATAGGATTACGACTTTCTCCAACGAACACAATCTCGGAACCCTCTTTCGGTAGAAATGAAGACCTTTTCAAGATAGGATTACGACATATCTTCAGGCTTTGCAACCCACGCAGCAGCGCCGTAGAAATGAAGACCTTTTCAAGATAGGATTACGACACATCTGCAACTTCATTAAGCTTTTTCTGACGGCGTAGAAATGAAGACCTTTTCAAGATAGGATTACGACCATATTTCTTCGCCTGGGCGAGCGAAAGTATAAAAAGTAGAAATGAAGACCTTTTCAAGATAGGATTACGACTGCTAACTGCTCCAGATCAATCATCTTAGTACGGCATAGAAATGAAGACCTTTTCAAGATAGGATTACGACTGGTACAGTGCCTCCAATACTTGGCTCGGGAATTGTAGAAATGAAGACCTTTTCAAGATAGGATTACGACGCTGTATAAGGATTTTTGATACTATCCTTAGCAAAGGTAGAAATGAAGACCTTTTCAAGATAGGATTACGACAGAAAAAAGAAATACAGGCAGAAGAAAAGCAATCGTAGAAATGAAGACCTTTTCAAGATAGGATTACGACTTGGACGAAGTTTGAGAAGTCTGACTCATTTTATTTGTAGAAATGAAGACCTTTTCAAGATAGGATTACGACTTCCACACCTAAGAAATACTTAAATTCCTCATTTAGTAGAAATGAAGACCTTTTCAAGATAGGATTACGACCCACCGTCCGCCGCATCGGCGTCTTCGCACAGCGTAGAAATGAAGACCTTTTCAAGAAAGGATTACGACTTCCTCAATACATTTAAAAGCTTTTCTTGCTCGTAGAAATGAAGACCTTTTCAAGATAGGATTACGACCTTCCATTTTACTTACTAATTGTTCAGCTCTTTCTGTAGAAATGAAGACCTTTTCAAGATAGGATTTTTATTATTAGTAGAATTATTTATTATCTAAATTACTTAATGCTTTTGACTATGATAATGATTTGCTTTTCAACCGAACAAAATACCACTAATCTTATTCCTGCAATTCAAATTGCCGAAGTTAAGGAAGTAGTAATTATAGAATCTGCTATTGCTGAAAATAAGAAATGGGCTGATGGCATGATAAGAGTCTTGCAGAAAAGAGGCAAGAAAACAGATAAAATCAATTTAAAAGTTGGCGATGGGAAAGGTGGCGAAGATACCCAGATACTCTCCGTATTAGAGAAAATAAACGTATATATTCAAACCAAAACCAAACCTCATGATACCATCTATTGGAACACAGGCGGAGGGCTCAAACCCCTGATACTTGCCATGTATCAGGCTTATTTACAAAGAAATAACCCTGAAGATAAAATCTGCTATAGTAATCCGTTTAATGCAAAGCCAAGCATAGACTTCTTCCAGAATGTCAATGGCATTCAAAACAGTAGCAGTATAAATATCGGTGTAGATTTAACAGCCCATGAGATCATCCAAACCTATGGTTTGAAAATCAAAAGCGCCAGGCTTTTCTACAACAAACATAACCTCGTTACCTCTTATCCATTTGCAGATTACTTTAAATTTAAGGAATTCAGAAATTATGCTTTCGGCCTTTCGCAATCAGGAAGCAATGATTTATCAGAAGAATTTACCCTGAATGACCTGGCAAATATCTTTAGTGACCCTCAGAAGAGTAGTTTTTTTGAAGAGTCATTAACTGATAGTTTAAAAAAATACTTCGGAAGCGTTAGCATTAGTAAAAAAGAAATTATTTCTGCCTATGATAATACACGTGCATACATTGATGTTAAACACCAGCATTTTTTTGAAGCTAACAAAATAAATCTTTTTGTTGATTATCTACGCGCGCTCTTCATCAAAACAAAAGACAAATTTTCAGATTCACTATTTGCCAAAACTATTAATCATAAAAGTGAAAAGCCTTGTATTGATATCACAAATGCTGAATTGGCCAGTAAATTGAATACCAAAAGTATTTGTCTTGACAATACCCTTCTACGTAATTTAGGATTTAGCGGAGCAGGTAGTTATTTTGAAGGTATTCTTGAAAAAAGAGTCTATCAATTTTTAAAATCAGGTAATCATAAAATCATCGAAGCTTATTCCAATGTCAAAGTCATTAGAGAGAATCATGAAGAAATTGCCCAGTACGATGTTCTTTTAGTTACCAATCACGGAACAGTAATAGCACTTGAAGCAAAAACCTTTGATTTTGAGCAAAAGGATATTGATGCCAGACAATTTAATCTTGAAAAAGCATCAAGTAGAATAGTAGAAATGTATGTGGTTTTACCTTATGATCCTGAAGATTTTAATGAACCATACTTTTCTAAAAATCTTGAAGATTTACCTTTCAGACTAAAAGAGAGAAACATAAAATTTTTTGTTATTGCCGATAGTGTTCAGGATAAAAGTTTTCAGGTCGATCGAACAGATAATAAGTTGATGGAAGCAAAAGATAAGGGAATTCAAATAAATAAATTAGAATGTCTTTTTGATAAGCTTTGCCTCATTTAAAACGATACCCGAACTATTCAGAACTATTATGAGAAAATCCTGAACTTTTTCGACAGAAGAAGTACCAATGCATCAGCAGAATCCTTTAATCGCTGCGGCGAACCGTGCAAAAGTTAAGGCACTAAGAAATCAGTTTAGAGTTGTAAGAAATATTACTTTTTCCTCTTTAAACTCCCTAAAATTTATGCTTAATCCTCAACTTTTAGACATAATCCACTTTTTCGCTTGATCCGAGGTTATGCAACTAAAATAAAAAAGCACCTAACATTGCTGCTAAGTGCTTGATTATCAGTGCTCCCGAAGCTGGGAACCAACAAGTAATCATAGAAGACTGATAATCAATGTGTTACTGACGTGAAATGCGCTTGCATTTCTAAGGATGGGTTGCCATCTGGGACAATTGGATAAAAAAAATTGTGTCCTGATGGTCGTAAATACAACCCACCCTTAATTTTTCCCAAGTCTAGTTTGATGCCATTTAAAGCCAATAATTCCACAGCTTTAAAATACTTCTCTTTCCATTCAACATTCTCTTTTTCAGACCCTCCTAAAAGTTCAGGAATTGATGTGTCTAAATACTCGCTAATTTTCTCCAGAGTGTTAAGATTTATAGACTTTCTGTCAAACATATTATGATAAGTTTGTCTGGATAAATCTAAATCTTCAAACATTTTCATCTTTAAAACCCCCTTTTGGCGAATTTTCTTCTCTATCCGCTCCTTAAGTGCTGTGTAATCCATAGTTAAATATTTTTTATAATTTTGTTAATAAAATTTGACTATGTCAATATTTTGTTTACATTTGTGCATTATATCTTAAAACATGACGAAATAACGTAAAAAAAATGATACATAAAGCATATTGGCGTCAATTTTTTAACTATTAACAATGCTTTAACAAATCAAATCTATGGAATTGATAATAAATACCGGTGAATCCAACAATGTAGTGGAAGAAGTTTCAATTGGCTATAATTCTGCTACAATGAAAAGACTTTTTATCACATTGAGACTTCCGGTTAAACAATTTCATAGTGATATAGAAATACGTAATCTAATATTTCTTCCAATCATCAATGCTGCCTTATTGAGGCATGGAAAAGGGGTTAATTCTTTTGAGTGCAAAATAAAATCAGAGAAAGAAAATTTGATTTGTGAAGCCAGATTCTATGGCAAGGTAGATATTGCTAGAGTAGAGGAAGACTGGAATAGTATTTTAGGTGCCTACGGATATACCCAGGCTGCGAAATATCAGGATGAAGCATTAAGTCGACTCTTTTTAAAAAGAGAGCAATTTTTTCCTGCATCTACTTTTGTTGCAGAATATTGAGTGTAGGATTGATATTTACAAACGAGTAAGGCTATTATTTGAGCCATTTTTTTATAGATGTGCTACATTCTATGTTGTTCATCATTAACATTTAACTTTTGAATACCGATGGGATTAACAAAACAAACCGACCCCCAATTAAACGAATTGGGAAAGAAGTTTTTTGAATCACCGGAAAGTGAGAAAAAACGATTTATTGAAATTGCTGAAGAAAAAGCCATAGAGCAGGGAGAGGATTCTGATAGAAATTTCAGAAGAATCTTTCAAGAGACGTATGCCAGATGTCCAATCGCAAACGTGTATCCTTTTTTCCTGCATGCAGCTCATATGGTTTGGGGATTAAACTTTGATTTTAGTTTAAAAACCCAAGCAACCAAAGGTACTACGGTTCATACAGTAGTAGATGGAAGTTTGTTGGCCTTAACCATAGAAAAAGTCTGATGTTTTTTCATAGTGCCAGATTAAAGCTATACCTGGGATTGATTGAAAGGCAAAACGGTGGATATTAATTTATACGATTCTCCATTGCTGAAAAATCTACCGGTTACTGGAGAGAGCAAGTAAACTCGAATCAGGTGATAGCAAATTTTATTAAAGTAAGTGGAGATAGAAGCGGTTTCAAGCAAATCACAGAACGCACATTCGAACAAGTCCTACAAGAAAACATAGGACTTTTATTGACAAGAAATTGAATAGACTATATCGATAGTAAGAGATAATAGGTTCCAAGTTGCCTTTCCACTTGGGGATAGTTTTCTTAAAAGCTTAGGTTGTTTTATTTATGAAAAGGGTTTTTTAAATGTAGGGTTCCAGTTGCCTACCCACAACTGGCGACACTGTCGCCTAATTAAAAGGAATTTAGAGTGTGAATAAATTTTGTATTAGTAAAAGCTAACTAACGGGTTCCAGATGCCTATCCACAACTGGCAATTTTATTGCAAAACGGACTATTGATTAATTATTCAAATAAATGAGTGTAACAAAATTTAGTGTCTTAAAACTGGATGATGCCCGTAGCCACGGTTCAGAATTGGAGTTGAATGGGGTTTATATCGGTGAATTAGATGAGAGCAAGAGCCTTGTCTATTTTACTGATAAAGCCGAGGACGAATGGTTTTTTTATATAGGTGATTCCTGTGAATTAGTAATTTCTTAACCATCATACAATGAGCTTTATTATTAAGTCAAACGTCAAAAACGAAACTAACTGGTCGGGTAAAGAATTTTCAAACCTTCCGGCTAAAATTTATGGCAGCCTTCAAAGTGCTACTGATGCTTTAGAAGGTTACTGGTTTTCTGAGCATGTTCCTTATAAAACAGATAAACGTCGTGTTATCATTGTTCCTTTGACCGACTATATGCAAAAGAAATTACTGGAGCAGAAAAAGATACGCTGGTAGTTGTATAATATAGGTTGAATCCCAAATTATAAGATACTTTTTTAGTCACAGCAAAGTTGTAGGGTTTCGAGTTGCCTACCCACACTCGACGAATCTTTCGAGAGAATACGCTAAACACTTAAATGATAATAACCACATGGAGGAAGAAAAGCCAAAGAAAAATAGGAGAGGTCTGAAAGCCCTTTTAGGCATTGCTCTGGGCATTGTGGTTGTTACCTCCTTGAGAAGTAAAAAAACTGCGAGTGGCTCAATAAAACATCATGAGGAATATGATCCTGAAAAGGAAATTGGATTGTAAATAAAGAGCGAATATGAGATTTGATAAGTCAGCGTCGATTGGTGAAAAGATAGTAATGGCCTTTGTATTTTTTTACTTTGGGCTATATTCTGCCATAGGTGTAACTAAAGAATTAGCGATTCTTTTTGGTATGAAACATACCGGCCCTTTAGAATTTGCAATTCTCTGGGCATCATACACTTTGCTATTTCGAGTGTGGCAAAAAATCTACTGAAGTTGAGTATTCATGCTAATTCCAATATATATGAGTTTAGTCGCTGAAAAAAACAAAGTATCTCCTAGCCTAAAGAAATTCGGTTCGCTTTCACCAGCTAACCAGCAGGAGATATGTCAAAAAATGAATGAGGCTTACAACCTTAAACTTGAGCCTCATAAAATCAATTTGGAGAAGCTCTCTATTGGGCAATTATCCTCATTTGAGCAGTTAGTAGAATATTACCTGGATAACTCTTAATGTAATGGAGTATCAGGATGCGATACAGCAGATTCAGGATTGGGTAGAAGAGGGCAAAAAACAGCGCACCCAAACTGGTCAGAGGAATTACCTGGAGCGGATAATGAGGGTTGCCGCTACTAGTAATGTTCTACCCTTTGATGCCATGTTCCAAGCCTCGTCTACAAAGTCCACAGGGGGAGTGGTGACGAAGCCGGAGGTAAAGGTGAGCGAAAGTGTGCCTAAGCCACTTCTGATTGAAAGTCCCTCCAGTGCGATTATATGTACCTTTCCTGGTTGTGGCGAAACATTGAAAAACGCCAAAGCCCTGAACGGCCATATGAAAAAGCACCGGAACGAAAAACATTAGACCCCTATTCTATTTTGTGTCTGAACTTTTTTAGGTTTTGATACAGATGGTTAGGAATAATCAGATTCCTCTCATCTCACTTTTTGTGAAAATGAGAGTAGGGGTGTTTTTTGCCAATTCTTAAAAAAGCTTGCTATTAAAACCAGGTGGGCGGGGTTGGCACAGGAGCCAGGAGGCTCGATAAAGTTCTTTTTTAACCGCAAAATCTTAACATACAACAAAAAAATGGATAAACCCAGTTTTCCCATAGGGGGCTATGCCACCCTACGAAAATCTATGCCCGTCATAGACTTTCACAAGACCTTTGCTTTATGCAAAGCCTTTCGTATAGAGAATAACGTACAGCGTTCCAGACAACTCCAGGCGCTTATCGACCAGGGGCATGACCTCAAGCAATTAAGACAAGACCTTAGCCGGTTAGAATACGAAGCCTGGGAAGCCAAGCAAGGTGTATTCCCGCACATTGGTGGCACAGTAGAGACTTCGATGGAGAAACTCATAGCTTTCTTTATGCACGAATTTAAACGTGGGAAAGTGTATCTGAATAACCAGATAAGGTTTACCTGGTCATACTTCCGGACGTTCTACAATGGCGAGGAATGCCTGAGCTTTGCCCGAATCAGTAAGAATACCTTACGCAACCATTTCAATAAAATCTCACACGCCTATAAAAGTCTGTTTGAGAACAAGTACAGAGGACAATTGTGCCTTCCTGATTACATGAGCGTTAACTGCGTTGTACTCACGTTTCAGCCTGACTTTATTCAATTCACCAACCCTAAGCATACAGCCGTCCTTAGTGCCAAAGAAGAGCCTTTAAAAAAGAAAAAAGTACCTCAAAACACGGCCTTCATGGAAAAAATACAAGCCACCTTATCCACATTTTCAGGAAATAATCCACACTCGGAAGACCGAACTGGTCAAATGATAGACGTGGCCAGTCTTTCAAAAGCCTTGATTGATAGTTTTTATAAGGGAACATAGTCCAAAATTTTCAGCTAATGTTCAATTGGTTCACTGAACTTATAAATTGAACTTTTAAAAGGTTGTTTAAAGCTGTACTCCGAAGCCCGACCCTGCCAAAGTGACAGAATTGTGAAATTCGGGAATGATGAAAAGGGGAGAGGAAAGGAAAAGGAGAAAGTTCATTTAAAATAAACTAAGGGTCTGGGGGCCGGCGCCCCTGGTTTGGTGACTCTTTGCTCAGATTTTTAAAATTAAATTCCTAACCATGTCTCAAGACAGAAATTTTAACGTGTATGACCCAGTTAACTCTATCTATCTGCTATTTGTCGGCTATAAGTATGGATGGAGAAACGGACAAACCAGTATGACTTATGGAATGCGTTATGCCAATGATCCGAGATATACCGGTAACAATACTGAGGTGAATAGAATAATGAATCTGCTTTCTCAAAGGGTAACGGCAGAGTATGTTAGTAAAGATAACCCACTCAATAAGGTAATTCTCTATAAAAATCTCAACAGAGGCAGAACTATTCAAGGCATTAGTAACCAGGTGATTTTTGAGATTTCATTCAAAGATGGATTTATTAAAGAGGAGCCTTATATCTATACGCAGGACATGTCACACAAGGAGAGACAGTTCTGGTCGAAATTATTAAATATCCTGGTTGAATACAGTAGGTCTAATAAAACCCGATTCGATACCGAATATGCCCAACCTTGAAACATTCCCCGAAAAGTATTTCCCAACCTTTGCTCGTATGGTGGAGATACTTAACGATAAAGGTAGAAAATACGAAGCAACTATGTGTTCGGCCTACTATAAGACCTGGATTTACATTCATATGCCAACCACTTATGAATCAATACCCTGTGACAATTTCGTATTCAGGCGTGGAAGATTGTACCAGGAAGCAGAATACAAAGAGGTAATCACAGCCTTGAATTATTACATTGATAACCAAGAAAAAGGAATTTTAGGTTAACACCAGAAAAGTAATTGCCTGCAGCTAAAAAACCTGAAGCAACGCCATCAACAAAGTTACGGTACCAGAATGAAAGTGAAAATTCCTTTATATCCCTATCTCTACTTTACTCTCCGACATTTTGTAGAGGGTATCTATCATAAGGTAGAGCATATTCTGGATAAAAGAGTAGAAATGAATTTGTATAAAGAGAGCTTCACGATTCACAGATTCTTCCGGACGATGACCTTGACTCAGGAGCATACCTGGAAATGCCGGAACAAAAATAAAGAATATGATTTTGCCATAGAAGTAGACATCGCCATGACCATTTATGAACTATTACAGAAGAAAGATTTAACCTCAGCAGAGCTGGTTCTGCAAATGAAAATCCATCAGGCTTTAGTTAGTCACAATATTTCACCATTGATTTTAGCACTCGCATGAAAGTATTATTTATTGATACAGAAACAACCGGCTTGCCTGTAGATATCACTCAGGGTTATCTCGCCCCAGGTAATTTTCCCAGGATGGTTCAACTCGCTTATAAATTATATAAATGGACTGACAACGATCGGATACTCCTGACACTCGAAAATACCTATGTGATCCCTACTTTCGAAATACCTAAGCTAGCGGTTAAAATTCATGGAATCACTACAAAAAAAGCTACTAAACGTGGAAAGGAATTAAGCGAATGCCTGATGCCGCTTTCAAAGGCTTTAAAGGAAGCAGATAGAATAGTGGCACATAGTGCTGAATTCGATGGAGGGGTCATTGGCCAGGAATTCTTTATCTGTTTTGAGATGGATGTCATGGCTTCTCATTGGTACAAATTATTCTGTACCAAAAAGCATGGGAGAGATATATGTAAAATTCCACTGAATGACCTGAACTACAAATTCCCTTCATTACAGGAATTACATAAGTTTTTTTATGGAAGACGGTATTGGGGCTCACATGATGCGCAAAATGATGTCAATGCGCTTATCAGGTGTTATCACCTATTTGATAATGTTTAAGTCAGACTTCTCAGATATCACAACGCCATCAATAAAGTTACCTGATCATTTTTTCTAAATTTTAAAACTATGTGTAATGCGCTCTGCTATTTCGTGCCATTTGGAGAATATGTCCAGTGTATTTCCTGTGGATTTTGTACGCTCAAGGTTGTGATGAAAGAAGAATTTGAAGAGCCAAAATCACCAAAGGAAAAGATAGACAAACTAATCAATTATAGGGCATTAACTCCTGAATTATCAAAGTATCAAAATCTAAAATTAATCTATAAATGGAATTAACGGACGAAATCAAAACCAAAATCATTGCCATGTATGGCGAAAGTCATTGTATAACTCCCGATGGGCAAGGTGTAATTAAGGATTTAAGTTTCTTAGATAGTGATGTCAATGTTTTTCTACCTGGTGAGTCAGGAGAATTAAAACTGTTCCTGATTAACGATATTAAATTGATTCTTAAGCCTATTGAAAAACTTACGCTAGAAGTAGCAAAGGAAATAGGTTCACTTTTTAAAAAGAATTATCATAAAGAATTTAGTGTAACTGAAGTTAAAATCACAACAAGTGAAACAATTGTCATAGGTTATTTCATTACTTATATTGATGTCCATATTGATTCTGTATTACTTAACAACTCACCGGAAAAGAATATTTATAAAATTGCTATTAACAATTGGGGAGGAATTAATATTTATGGTTCTAGACCTAATAAAAGCGAATTGTTGCATAATGATTATGCATACTTCATTTATCAGATTTTAATAGAAAATGGTTACGATATGCCCAATATTTACTTAGACCAAAAAACTTTGAAAAAAGCTGGCTTAGCAGTTTATCAAGAGGAATTTATAGAATTATCTACTGATGCCAACGAGAGTTTAAAGAAGTAGAAAGAGAGGGTGGAAAATGCCACTTGACACCATTTATGTTGGAAGGCCAGTCAAATATTTCAGCAATCCTTACAAAATAGGAACCTATTCACCTTGGTTAAAAAGGAACTGCGAAAACATTGAAGATGTAGTGGAGAGTTTCAAACAATTAGTTGATGCTAGTCCGCATCTCCAGAGACTAATCCGAATGAAATTGAAAGGTAAAAATCTTGCCTGTTGGTGTAGCTTAGATAAAGCCTGCCACGCAGATTACTTATTGAAAATTGCAAATCAAGAGATGTGATGAAAGAATTGGAAAAACCATTTCCTGAATATTTCGGTGGTAAAGGTGGTGATGGAGTTTATCAGTTCATCATTAACCATATCAGACCACATGAAATATACATTGAAGGCTGTGCCGGCAATGTCACCATTGCCAGAAAGAAAAAGAAGGCTTCGCTCAAAAATATTATCAATGATATTAATCCGGAAGTAGCAGCTAGATTGACTGAGGTAATGGAAGGTTTTCAGGTTGAAAATGTAAGTGTGCTGAATTTGCTAAAGCTCTATCTGACGTATTCAAAAATCTGGAGTTACAAAATTGTTATCTACCTTGACCCACCTTATTTGCATAGCACTCGTAAGTCCAGAACAAGGTATCCATTTGAGATGTCTGATGAGGAGCATGTGCAAATGCTGGATTTATGTCTCCAATTTGACCCTGATTATGTAGACATTATTATATCGACCTATCCGAATGAATTGTATGCTAATAAACTAAAAGGTTGGGCAATGGAGGAATATGAATCAAGAACCAGGAGCGGAAAAGTGGCAAAAGAAAACCTGTATATGAATTTTCATGAGATAAAAGAATTGCACGAATATACCTTTTATGGTAAAACCCATCGACAGCGGCAATTAATTAAACGTAAGGTTAACCGGTGGAAAACAAACTTTAAAAAACTCTCTCGATTAGAACGTGATATGATGTTTAAAGCCTTGAAATCTGTCCATGGAAACTAACGCCCTATAAAGCGTTCCCAGCTCTGCATCGAGCAAAGTCAAATAAAGCTATACAGGCCTTTCAAAAACATTCAAATTTCATTAATTCTTTCATCATGACAAAGTACGATAAATGGTTAGAGGTGGATGACTTCAAATGCTCGAAGTTTGAAAACTTCCTTTTTATGTCTTATCATATAAGTAATGGCAGCGATAAGAGTAAACTCCGAGATAGTTTTCCTGAACTCTTTACAGAGGAGCATCTAGACCCACCGACCACTACTACTGATTTTATCAGGAAGCATAGAAACTTTAAAGAGTCTAAGCAATAAGTGAAAATTATTGTCTCAAGCAACGCTACGTATAGCGTTACCCGATAGCGAAATTAAAATAATTTTTTAACTATAATTAACTTTCTTAACCATGCGTAGAAGAACTAAAAAACGTGTCGAAAAAATACAAAAGCATAAAGGATATTGGAAGCTGGTTAGAGCATTCCGAGAGGTTTATGGTGACGCAAAAGACGATTGGGAATGTAAGTACAGGATAAAGCAACTAAGGGGAACAAAGCAAGATGACCTGGGAGAAATTAAAAGTTTGGCTAGGTCTAAAAGACAGGATTTTTATCTGGAAGTTAATAAATACGATTCTGCTCAGGATTATGATTTTTATACCAATGGTCTTATTGAACAATTACAATTCATTCAAAAGCTGGAAGGATTAATAGATTTACTGGATATTAGTAGAGATATTTATAGAGACTTAGAACAGGAATATAAATTTGAAAAATCTATTAACGAATCTTACTCAATTGAAGATATTCAACGTCATATTAAATATAAACATAACGAATTATGGGAAGATGGATATAGAGTTTCAAAAACTTTTTTATTTACCCCCAACGGAAAAAAACAAATTACTTTCTTTGATGAAATTGGTTGGTTGCATAATAAAGGTGCAACTGCATTCGAAATAATCTACCGGTAATCTTACTCAATTAAATATTTTAATAACAGAAGTATGAGAAAATTTAAAGCATTAGTCTTAAATGACTACAAAGATGCTCCTTATGCTCAGTGGATAAAAGAAGGAAAAAAATCTATTGAAACTCGCATGGGTCGTTTGTTCCAGCACAGAGGCGATGTAGTCATTTGTTGTGGTAAATCCAAGTCAGTTGGTAAGAATGCCGGTAAAGCTTTATGTATCGTAGAAGTCTGGCATGGCAGAGCCATGTTGCGAGGTGATGAAGAAAATGCCTGTATTGAATGGCATAAAAATAGAAAGGCTTTGCTCCTGCGTAACTGGCGTTACTTCAGCAGAGATTTTGAGTTTGCACCAATGGCTATAAAGAAGAACTTTCAAGGCATATTTGAAATTCAAATACCGGATGATGTTGATATTATTGATAGACCGGATATTATGCCTAATTGGGATGACAATCCAGAATTTGATTTTGATTTCTCTGTTCCTGAAAACCAGGGTGTTTGTAGTGGCTGTCAGAAAGAGGATAGTATAACTGAGGTCTATCTTGATGGAGAACTTCAAGATGGAGAACTTTGCTATGATTGTTGTCAAAAACAAGGATACTGCTTTGGCTGTGGACACTTCTCAGCCGGCACAATGGAATATGACTTTTCAAATGTGGGTGCTTATTGTGAACATTGTCAGGACGAAATAAGGGCTAGTTATGGAGAAGATGAGTACGATGAAGATTTCGATGACGAAGATGATGACGATAAGGACTATTCAGATAGTGAAGAAGATGATGATGACGAATATGATTCCTGGCGAGATGCAGGATTTGAGTAAAGTCCTACTGAGACTCAACTGGAATTTTTTGCGCTTGAGCAACGCTACGTATAACTACACCCGATAGCAATTTTTCTTTCACTTTAAAATTTATTGTAATGAACTTAATACAATTTGCCCAGCAAATAGACGGGCTACAATTACAACAATGGCTCACAGACGTTTCAATGAATAATCAGGCAAAAGAGTTAGGAATTGTGATTTGCTATATCAGTATTGATGATGGTGAGCAAATGATAAATTTAGAAGGCGAATTAGAAGAATCTTTTGATTCTTATGCTGGGCCTGACTGGGATTATGACGAAACATATGTTTCATTGGATGGAAAATTATTGGTTGATGAGGAATTGTCAACCCTCCGTCATCATTTAAACAATTTCAAATATTATCCTTTTGAAACATATTATAAGTTAGACGAAAATGGAAAAGTCAATGCAACCTTTCAAATTGAACTCTCTAATAATATTAAATACGAGAAATTTACTATTCTAAGAGGACAAGAGTTGTATTGCATAGGTATTGTATTTAATCAAATTAAGCAACAACAACTTAACCTAAGCACTAAATCCATATTTATAAATACCATTTCATGGTAAACATTCAGAATTACGATAAATTTATAGTTGCCTTTTCTGGAGGAAAGGATTCTATCGCATGCGTACTTCATCTATTAGATGTTGGTGTTGATAAAAGCAAGATAGAACTCTGGCATCATATAGTCGATGGGAAAGGCGAGACCTTAATGGATTGGGAGATAACCGAGGATTATTGCCGACAATTCGCTAAAGCTTTTCAGATACCAATTTATTTTTCATGGAAGGTTGGAGGTTTTGCCAGAGAAATGCTTCGGAAAAATAGCCTAACAGCCCCAACAGTGTTTGAAACACCAACTGGTAAATATCAGGTAGGAGGGAAACGAGGCAAGAAAAGTACCAGACTTAAATTCCCACAAGTGAGTGCGGATTTATCAGTTAGATGGTGTTCTGCATATCTTAAGATAGATGTATTCTCCCTGGCCATCAGAAACCAAAAGAGATTCACAGGAGTCAAAACCCTGGTCATTTCAGGTGAACGTGGACAGGAAAGTGCAGCACGTGCCAGGTATAAAGCTTTTGAGCCGGATAGGGCTAACTTGAAGAATAAACGCATTGTAGATAGATGGAGACCTATTCTGGAATGGAAAGAATCAAAAGTATGGATTACCATTAAAAGACATAAGGTTGTTGTCCATCCATGTTACTACCTAGGCTTTAGCCGGTGCTCTTGTAAGTTCTGCATTTTTGGGAACGCAGATCAGTTTGCCAGCGCAAACAAAATCTCTCCTGATAAGTCAAAGAAGTTGCAATTGTATGAGCGAAGATTTAAAGTCACTATGAAAAGAAATATTAGCCTGAGTGAATTAATTGCTAATGGTAGTCCCTATAAAAGCATTACTCAGGAGTTAATTCAGGTGGCAACCAGTAAAACTTACAGTGGTAAAATATTTATAGAAAATTGGGTTATGCCTGCGGGAGCTTTCGGGAAAAGCTGCGGGCCTACATAAAAATATTAAATATCTTTTTTTCTTGAAAGATTTTTTGACTATCAATGTTAATTTAGTCAGAATTTAGCACCTCAACATGGAAATCATTACAGAATTCTTCATAGGCCTTCTCAATTTGCTCTTTTGTAGTTTCAGTGTAGTATTTATTATTATATACCCAATCGATTAATTCATTATTGATAACCAATTTCAAAGCCACACTAGAAGAAAGATTTTCTTCTCTAATGTATGGAGAAAGCATTTTAGGATATGGAATATAAATCCCATTGTAAACTTCTTCATTTGAAACATATGGAATTAAAAAATTATCTTTTAATCTCAGATGTTTATATTTATTTAAACAAGGGATTATCTGTCTTGCATAAACACTGTAAGTATCTTTATGCTTTCTCAATAATTTCTTTACAAATTCTTCTTCAATTGGACAATCATCTATTAAATTTTTTGATAAAATTAAAGTATCACTTCTTTTTCCTTTCCCAATTGGAATTATTTTAAATGATTTAAAGTAGTCTTTTGTAATAAATAATAAAAAATTGTGAACTGAAGATGAAGGTGATGAAATAATACTCAATTCTTTTCCATCTAACTTTATTTTATAATCCTCATCCGCATCAAAATATACGGTTATTATATCACAATCATTTAATAGGGTAATCATAGTTTTTTTCTCACTAGTCCCATTATTTTCCACTTCAAACTCATAGGATTGCCATTGTTGAAAATTTTCTAATTTTATTCCTTCTATCAAATTCTTACTAAGGAAGAATTTATAAACGTAACTATAATAGTTAATAAACATGCTTCCCAACACTTTATCATCATCATTAATAAAAATCGAATTAAAGTTTTCTAAATTGGTTAAAACCCTAAATGAGGCATTCATGAAATCTTTAGATAATTCGCTAATATATTCATCTCTAATATGATTTCGATTTAATGTTAAAACTTTTGAGGCATTATCTTTATGAATATTTATTTCAAAATTTAAGAACTTTAATCCCCATTTAGTTTCTACCTCTTGATTTTTATAAAACATAGTAAAGGTATCATTAATAACTCCATTATTAAGAGGGAAAATATTTAATTCTAAAGAAGATTCAGAATCGAAAAAATTAAACTTTTTATTTTGTGTATATGTAGATTTGTATTCATTATTAATCTTCAGAGATATGGGTATATAGCTTTTTCGAGCGAATGCTAGAATTTCATCATATATTTTTCCGTATTCTATATCCAAAGATTTGTTTGCAAATGGGTCATAATTATTAATAATCCTACGTGCATATCGTTGTTGCTTATTATCTATTCTCCATTTTTCAGGAATGGCCTTATTGCAAATGGTGAATTGAATTTTAGAGCCAGGCTTATCTGAATGAGTAGTTTTTTGTTTTTGAATTAAAATTGCACCATCTTTTTTTGAATGTGGGCTATTTAATTGAATTTTTTGTAACTCCTCAGTAAAATAACTTTTGGAATCAATATTAACAACATCCGTTATCATAAAAATGCTTTGGAAACCGATGCCAAAATAGCCTGATGGTTTCATCCAAACAGGCATATTAGTAATTACTTCTGTTTTTATTTGGTTTCTACCGGAACTTCCTGTATTCATTAGAAATATTAAATCATCTTTTGAAATACCTATACCTTTATCTTTTATTTTTATCTCCCATTTTTGCCATTCATTTTCTATGCCTTCATCAACCATCTCAATTTCAATAGTATACATTTCTGAAAATTTCAAAAATTCACTACAATTGG
Organism: Emticicia sp. BO119; assembly: GCF_013912375.1. GTDB lineage: Bacteria > Bacteroidota > Bacteroidia > Cytophagales > Spirosomataceae > Emticicia. The sequence goes on from NZ_JACETV010000001.1 coordinate 302,945, forward strand.
GTGATTTGAAATTGTCTCCATTATTGTGATCTAACCAAATTTTTATCAATGTTGCATCGACAGCATTTTGAAGAATTTCTCGAATACACTGAAAAGCACTATCATATATACCTGAACCTTGTAGTAATTCTAAAGCTTTATCTGAGTCAACTTTAAATTTAGGTTTGTTTTTACCATCGATAAAATCATAATCCTTTAAATTAACTATTAAATTTCCAAGTGTTGGTAATAATCCAAATTCTTTAGTTGGAATAATTTTATTCCAGTTAATGGTTTGTTCAGTTATTTCTGTATTTAAGTAATTGAACCAATGTTGGGTGATATTGGCTACATCATAATTATTGCAGCTAGCAGTAATTTCAATTTTTTCTTGGTCTACTCTAAAATATTCAATTGATAGGTGTTTATCTTTATGATTTAAAGAATCTGTAGGGGCTTTGGTTAATGTTCTAAGCATTACCTCAGAGAAGCGGTTATTATCCAAATCTAATAAATCACCAATCCTTAACATACACGCAATAAATCTAGGATGTGCATCCTCAACATCTATTCCAACTTCACAAAAAGGAAGATTCATCACATCAGTAAAATCCTTCGTATGGCACGAACAAATTTTCCCTAATACTTTTTTTATTCGTATTGGAATTACTCCGGTCGGAGAATCTAACGAAATTTTTTCATACGGATTATTAACTATATTTTCACTGCGCTCTCCATGTCTCCATCTAAAAAATTCCGCAAGAATAAATCTCATTCCATCATTAACTTCTAAACTAAATTCTTTATTGGTATAGCAAATTTTTTTATCAACGATTTCAAATTTATTTGCAAACTCATGTAAATTATCTTTTTTATTCTCAATTAAACTTTTGAAAAATGTAATAAATTCTACTGATTTAAGAGCCTCAATCAAATCTTCACTTGGAACTACCATACCTATATCATGTATGTAAGCAGCTTCAAGCATTAACCAAATATCTATTGCAGAAAGTTTAGCTATTTTCTCTTTCCCTAAAACTCTTACTATATTATTTAATATAGTTTCTGAATGTGATGAGTCATGTAAGCTAAAATGAGGAAACAACGCAGACACAGCATTTAAGGCGGTTGGTATTACTTTTTTATCATAACTCCATTTTGCGTACAAAATGTCACTTGGTGTTCCTTTTGTTTTTTCTAATAATAATTGCTCAAGATATTGTACCATAACTTATTTAAGAATAAACTTAGTTTAATCAAAATTTGGACTTATTTACTTAAAAAATTTAAATATTTACATTTAGAATATTTGAAGGTAAATTTAGTATTATTTTTTATCCCTTAAAATAAGTTAAAAACTTTTGTTTACTATACATTTTTGTATTTTTGAAATGAATATTTCTATCTTAATTAAAATCAACAATTTTATGCCACGGCCTGTAGATACTTTCAAAAAATATAAAGACCATTATAATTTATATATTCAAATAATAACTTTGATTATAGCTGTATTTGCACTAATTTTTTCAATCTTTACATGGAGAGAAGCATTACCGAGTGAAAGTAACATCGACTTAAGATTAGGAAATGAATTTATTATGAAAATAAAACCACTTAATGTCGACAATTTTTCAGATTCTTCAGCTTTTAAATACAGATTAGAAGTTTATATTCCAGTTAGTATAATGAATCTAGGGGGTAAACCAAACATAATTAAAAATATAAATTTAAAAATTCCGGGTTTTAGCAATTTTGCCTGGTTTGAGGTAGATAATTACAGTTTTAAAGAAAAAGCAAGTCCAATACTTGTGTTGCCGAATACTTCTTTAAGATATTATGTTGGATTTGCTGGAGACTATTCTAAAAAAGGTTATTGGGTTCCAACCTGTAATGAAGACTATTTTTTTCATGTTGGATATGAAATGATGGATGAAAATGAAATTACACAAAACTATGGATTTATGTATTCCTTTTCTAAAAGTGATTCAATTGGATTTAGCCTTCGGCCATTTGAAGGTAGGAAATTTGATTTTCTTTCACTAAACTCACAATTTAAAAGGAATGATTAATTTAATGGGTTTCTTTTTTGGACCTTTTTATTATTTACTATCTCTTAAATAATAAATAGTTTGTTAGTATCAAAAAAATCATAAAATCACTGAATTTAATTGCAGTAAATACTAATAAACGCGAAATGCATTTATATACTCTACTGATTAAAAAATATCCTTAGAATAATAAGTTCAAATAATACTACATCTATAGAAGAGTGAATTACATCCAAAGGTATTAGGCTTTTAAAAAAGCCTGAAAGTAGATAAAAATGTTTACATTGGAATAGTAGATGTGTCATGTCTCAAATAAATCAAACAGGAAAACGACAAGACTCCCTCGGTACTTTTCTTACATTACAATTGAATGGCAAATCCTAGCTTGCCTTTCGACTATACGTCTCCCAGTTCTTGCAATTCCCTAAATGCTGCTGAATGATTACCATATCAGTAGGGAAGAATACTGCCCTTTTCTGATTGATTTTCGGCAATGCGATTGCCAATCCTGATTGTGCTACCCTCTTGTTAAAAGTCCGAATGTCGATGATGCCATACAGCATGGCAATATCTGTCTTATGATACATATCCGTAAATTAGGTGTAATGTAGGTGTATATAAAATGTAAGCTATTGTGCTAGGTTAAAACACAATATACTTTTACTAACGAAGCCCGAGGGACGGCTTAGAAAGAAGGCTGGTATTTTTGTTTGACAACCAAATATACAGCCTTTCTTTAAAATTTCAAAAGAATCTTCCGTAAAGTAAAAACGCCTTTTATCATGTTGCACACCGACGTAAATTCTACACCGCAGTCAGAAAAGGCGTTCCCGTATATGGATAGAAGTGTATATGCCCATGAACCATTCAATAAACACCTGAATACCAAAATTCAGGGTAGTTTATTTGAGCATATACAAGGCAATTTAGGTTTCCTGGGAACGGTTTCCATTCAAGATTTCGTAAGAAACCTGCTCAGTGACTTTTTTGAAGGAAACCTGGTTTACACCACCCTCAATATTGCGGAAACCACAGGAAACCTCAAGTTTCCACAGGTTTCCACCGTCGGAAACCTAACGGAAATCTCAGGTTTCCCAGTAATGGAAACCGAAGGAAACCTAAATGAGATAGGTTTCCTGGAACAAAAACTTCTAGCACTGTATCAAGAAAATCCCAATCAAAGAACCCTTATTGGCATTGAAGAATATGAACTGTTGAGTAATGAGTATAATGTCTTATTACAACAACACGAAGCTATGTTAGGGGAGGCCGCAGGTGCAGCACAAGTAGTCGTACTTAGTCTGGAGGAACTACTAGCGATAAGCTTAACGGATGAAAAAATTGAGGATATTCTGGAAATGGCTAATCAATACGAAAATGCTTTTGACCTAATCAAAGAAAAATATGGCGCAAGGGAACTTGAATAAAACATTTCTTATTGTCGCTGAGGTTTCGCCTGAAGGGAGAATCGCTAAAGTAATTGAAAAGGAAGAAACAACAATCCAGGAATTAGTGAATTACCATCAGCGAAAAGAGTACCTGGAGAAGCAAGTGCTAGAGGTTACCAGAAACTATCATTTGCTAATGGCCAGATATGAAAATATCAGTCAAAAAAATGAGGCAGCTTTAGCGGCATTAACCGGTCTACTCACGGCATATGGCGTATATGACCCTCAGAAACATACGCTCAACCTGGAGCCGATAGTTAAACCCTATGTTTTGAAGACCTTACAGGATATTCAGAATCAGGAAGCAAGATTAGGTTATTTAGCAGGGAAATGGGAGGATTTTAAGTTGAAACATAAACTCAAATTAAGTAACCTTTTATTGAGTGCTGCACAATGGTTTGGTGGATTTTTTAAAAAGAAAGATAAATCATGAAGATTTTTGATAACCTTAAAAATAGAATTTCTGGTAAACTGGAACAAAGCGCAGAGAATCTGGTAGGACAGGTGATTGATAAAGGTGCAGAAAAAGCAGCTGATTTGATAGGGCAAAGTTTCAGTAACCCTATTCCTAATCCGATTCAGATTCCGGAAGGAGCCAAACAGGATTACATGAATCAAGTATTAGGGAGTTCACCTAATTCTGTTTCATCAGTTCAGTCAATGCCCCAGCAGCCACCGCCACCTGTTCAACAACAAATCCCTTTTCAGGAATACTCACAGCCTCAACCTTACCCGTTTACACAGGAACAGTACCCTTATGGATACCCTCCGCAGATGAATCCCTATCCGGTATATCCACAGATGGGTTATCAACCTAACCCATATTCCTACCCAATGCCACAAGTGCAACTAACGATGGATACACCTGTTCCCAAGTTAGAGGCGAGTAGAGTAGAGAAGATGGCCACCTATGAAACCTGGTTCTTTTTTAAAGTGATGAAGGTAGCCAAAGATACCATCCGGTTTGTGGCTATTAAGTATTTCTCCTGGAGAATTGATGAGGATATACAGGTAATTCAGCAATATGAGCAATCCCTCGATGCTGACCTGGAAAAAGCCTATAAAAAAGCCAAATATAATCTTCAGAAACTGGAGGAAATCAAGACCATCAAAGATGATAAAGGGCAGGATGACCCTATTTTCAAGGAATTTGTCTATGATGCCATTCTGGATAACCTGATGAAGAAAAACGAATTAGGGCAGTTGAAAATACCATCTATCTGGGAGATAGGTTTAAGAGAAATCGGTTTTTTTACCTACGAAGTATTCAGCCCGAATAAAAGTATCGAAATGTTTTTTGAATCGATACAATCAGATATTGGAAAAGCAATTTTGAACAATGGCCAAACGAATAGTACAGTCTGAAAATATTGCCATACCAGCTAAGTATGTAAATTCTTATCCTATTAAATCCACACAACAACCTTCTATAAACACTATCAAATTATCCCAGATGGGAGAAAGATTAGGAGCTAATTGGGGGGTATATGGAGAAATGAAGACAGGAAAAAGCTATACAGTAAAGTTATTGTCCCTGTCTTATTTCCGGAAAGGCAAAAGGGTGTTGATTTTGGACCATAATTACAATGACCTGACTTACAATGATTTTTGGGGTATTACACCCATCATCATCAATCAGGATAAGTTTATGGAAATTGAATGGAATAGAATGCCTGACAATATTGTCGTTCGAATTCAGCCTAACAGTGATTTGGAATCTTTTGATTTTGACAAGTTCTTTTTAAAAGCGAAACGGATTACTGATAGTGTATTAGTCCTGGATGATATGATGGATGTTTTCGGAAGTAAAGCTACTTCTAATGTGATGAACTTCCCATCTACAGTGATGAATAACAGAAATGAGGCTTTCTATCAGTTTCATACATTCACTCAGGCACAGCCTTTTTTACGGCAAAGATTACAGAACCTGGTTCTGAAAAATTTGCCTAAAGACGTGGAAATACCAAAAGATTTTCCAACCTCGATTAGTTACATCAAATGGTCAATTGAGGAAATTAATGCCACAAATGAACATCTACCCTTTGGCAAAAGATTCGAGTGGCGAATCATACATATGGATGATGGATTAGTAACCAGACCTGTCAAATTAGATGGAAAAACAGAGGAAATCGTTTCATATCCTCTCTCTCAATACTTTAAAAACAGAATGAAATGAACCAACAATTTATTCCAAGACCCCCCTATTACGGGCAGCCACAACAGCCCATGCAAGGCCAACCTATATCTATGTATCAGCAGCCTGTGCAGCCTATCCCTCGAAGTTATCCTGGCTATCCCTATCAGGAGCCAATGGAGCCAACTGAGAACAAAAGTTGGAAGTACATACTTTTAGGCTTGCTTTTTACCATAATCGCCGGCATCACCTTCTGGTTTTTTAAGAAGCGTCCAGGTATGACTTTTAACCTGAACAAATCGAAAAAATTTGTAGATGAGTCTCTACTAATAGCCAAAGACGAGGAAATTGCCAGTCTGAAACGGATGCTAGAAAAACAAAAGCCTATCAATGGTCATAAATTCGATGATATAGGGGAAAAGAAGGATTTAAGCAAATTAGATGACGACCCTGAACAGGCACATAAAAATTTCAAGAAAAACGTCGGCTTACCAGGAACTATATCAACTGATAAAAAACCAGAGCAAACCATTGATAGCTTTATTGACTGGATAATTGAACAGCGAGGTTTCTCTTTTGCTAAGGAAAATCAATATTCCAATGCCGAAATTGCCTGTAAGGTTACCATCGAATCTCAGGGCATACTTATCAAAATTGGTGATTTGAATCCGGTTTTCAGACCAACTACTGAAATAGAAACAATAGATTTCAGAGACAAATTCGATGAGTTAATTTCCTCTGCATCAGTGGATTAAAGGTGTGTCAAGATTATGCTTGCGACATTAATGTCGCAAGCATAATCTTACCGGTAGATAACCCCATATTGAGCGTTACTTCCGGATAATTAATCTTATTGTAAATAAGCATTGCTTTTAAATATCCAAAAGTTTCGTCAAAACTATTACCATGGGAAGTAACGCCAGAAATAGCTGCAATCCAGATATTACATTCAGGACCATAACGTTTTATGTGGCGTTGCCACCAGGTAAATGAAAACTTTTAAATAGAATCTGCATGGGAAAAGCTAGGAATTCGTGGCAAAAATGGTTAGCCCACCAAGAAAAACGTAGAGTCAGGAGGAGGAAAAGACAATACATTCGAAAACAAAAAGCGGAGTGGGAAGCAGAAGTAAGGCTTAAAAGCAGAACCATCATTCGGAGAATCATGGATTTTATCAGAGGAAAATATTTTTGATGCTAGTATAAAACAGGTTTATGAAAGATGAAAAAGCGTGATAAAAATCTTCTTATAGCTGGAGCTGTGGGCATTGTATTAGGAGGTGTAGGTATGAGTCTGGCCGGTACTAACGATATTGTTTCTCCCTTAAAAATCCGTGTGGATGGCGAAGGCGATGGTAATTTCGGTACTTCCAGATTGCCTCCTTACAACAAACATTATGGCTTGGATTTAGAAGTAAAAACAGGTCAGAGAGTATATGCTCCTTTTTCCGGAACTATTATTCTCATTCCAAAGGCGCTCAAAGATAAAGATGGTTACCAAGGTGTGCGAATCATGGCTGACAATGGTTTGAAAATAGATGTTTTGTATATCAAACCTGCTGTCAAAGCAAATACCAGAATTAAAAAAGGTGATTTAATCGGGTATGCTCAGGATATAACCAAAGCCTACTCAGACACTATGAAAAACCATATCCACATCGAGCATTTTGACCCGAAAACGCTCACGTTTCTCAACCCGACTTCTTATTATTTTGGCAGCTCAGTAGTGGGCTCGATTTCTGAATTCTCCTTTCAGGTAAGTCCTGAATTTTATGCCAATTACGTAGCCCATCAAGGTGAATAAAAAACAATATGAAATATTTGACTATGCAAATAAATGCTTTCGGATGTGTACCATAAAGGACATTCGTGATTCCTGTTTTGAAGGAATCGACCAGAGAACCTTTAAGGATTTGTTGTCAGTAGACGATTATAAGGCACTAGAAAACTTAGGATTTGAGAGTTTTCTAGGTTTGCAAAAAAGAGAAGTAGTAGAATATCTGGTAGAAAAAGTGGGTAAAATTACTAAATATATTCCCCTAAAGGCTGTATAAGCCTGCAAGAGCCTGCACAAGGCTACATCAGGCTGCAAGAGACTGCATGAAGCGGGTAAGGTGGTAAAAATTGAAGATAAGTTTGGTCGAAAAATCGCACAAACAAAACATTTTCAATAATGGCAAAGAAAGTCTTAGTATCAGCCCAGATTTTGATTGCAAACTATAAAGCTGCAGTCAATGATTCAAGTGGAATAGAAGCAGGATACATCATTACTCCTCAGACGGATAGTGTATCAGGATTAAAAATTTATGCCCGCATCCGTCCAAACGTGAATCGGGTTGACCTATTGGCAAAAGACAGTTTAGACCCTCGTGGGATTACTGAAACGGTAGCCAAAGACAAGTTCATGGCCAATCTGGCTGCCATCAAAACCTTCTTTGCGTTGACAAATGTAGGAGAAACAGCCGCAGCGTTGGATATGCCGCAAATTAAATTGGATAGTGGTGGCGTTTTCTGGGATACCACAGTAACCAGCTTCCCTCAACCAACCGTTTTCAGTACTAACGTAGTTGAAGGTACAACCACAGACCCGTCAGATACGCATAAATATCTGAACTATTTCACCCCGTCAATTGGTGATTTCTCTGCCAAACCTGTTACCACACCAGCAGCCGCAACTGCTTCAGATGAAGGTTTCTTTGCTAAATATAAAAGACCGATTTTGTGGGGCGTAGGTGTTGTAGTAGTGGTAGTCGGATTTGTAGCCATTGACCCATTCAAATGGTTCAAAAAGAAGTCTAAAAATCTGCTCAAAAGAAAAAGATAAGAGTCACTTAACTCATAGGTCACATAAAAAGGCGTAGTCATTCACTTGCTACGCCTTTTTTAATAAAATCTCCAATCATGGCACAGTCAATTCTTGAATACATTTCCAAGCAACAACAGCCTCAAACCGATGTACTTATCGGAAAAGTGGCTATTGCGGCTAAAGGTATTGCAACTGTGTATGAGTCAGTCAATAAACAAACCGGGGCAGATTCAGGACGGAAAGTGATGACCTATCTGGAGGGTTCTTCGATTGGCATTATTCAGAAAGTGGGATATATCGGACAGAGGATTTTTGCTTCTATTACCCTGTATTCTTATTTCAAACATCCCTATCTGGTAGGTAATCCGACTGTAAGGCAGGTATTAATTGGTATTGAAAAACTGGCATTTGAAGGCTCAAATCTAAAAGGCAATCAATCAGAATTATATGCCACCAGTACCATCAATATCCGTTCCACTCCCAGTGTGAATGCTACTAAAGTAGAATCCTATGCCAAGAACCAATTGGTAGGCTATACCGATGGTTTGCTAATCACCAGTACGGATACCATCAGCACTGCTAAATGGTATAAAATTATAACCGTAAGTGGGAAAACCGGCTTTGTTCGTAGCGACATAGTCAGTACCCACAAGCCTGCAGTAACGCCGATTCCGAAGCCGCTCGATAATACCAATACCGTTGTTCCAACTGACCTGGAAAAGTCAAGCATCTTACGGGAAGATGTACTGGAGATTGAGAACAAGCCTTTAAGGAAAGTCCTCATCTGGGGTTCTGCCTTTTTAGTCATTTCAACTATTACAATCTGGTTTATCAGCAAAATCAATGGAAGCAAAAACAAATAGTTCGACTTTAGATAGCTTAGGGACTTCGGTCTCCAAAGCCATTGATTCCTTCCGGATTTCAAAAGTGGTGAAATGGGTGGTGATAGGCATCCTTATATTAGGTGTATTGGGCTATTTAGCTTATAAGGCCATTAAGAAATCAGGCCTGAATGAAATTCCTTTACCGGAGTTGCCTGAAATGGATAAAACCCCGATTGCGGATGAAGCCACTTTTAAACTACAGGCTGAATTATTGGCTAAACAGGTGAAAGAGGTGACAAGTGGCTGGTTAGTCGCGGCTGGTAGTAAGGAAGGTGTTTTCAGAGACTTGTATAAACTCGATGACAGACACCTGATATATGTATACCGTGTGTATACTACCCTGTATTTCAAGAAAGACCAGGAGTCGATGACACAGGCCATTGAAGGTGAATGGAATTACATTCCGGAATGGCAGGGTGGTGTCAGAACAAAATTAATTAATCGATTGACCTTACTAGGAGCCAAATAAATGGAAAAATTACCAGCCTCAGGAAACGCAGTTATCGACCGATTGTATGAAATGGTTTCCGCTCTTTCGGAGGGCAAAGTAAAGTTGCCTGAAGTAAGCATTTCACTCGATGCCAAGTCTATCTGGTATATCGTGTTGGGTATCGGAGCTTTATTTCTCCTCATGTTTTTGGGAGTGTATTTCCTGATTAAGAGTACCATTAGCAGATGAAACATCAAAAACTTACGCTTGCGAAACTCGCTACGAGAGCCAGTCTGATAGCCAGTATTCTATCAATTGCCTGGATTAGCTATAATGCCTGGTTAGCCTATCAGGCACATAAGCAAGCCAAACAGACCGGAAAGGAGAATGAAACCATCACCGATAAAGTTTGAGCGCCCATTACAAAAATACCAGCGGGTCATTACCTGGTCGATTGGTCTGTTCATTTTTTTTCTGATTCTCAGTACCCAGATTCCACCCAGAAAGGATGCCCGCCAAAAGTCCTACTTAGGTCAGGCACACCTACCAAGAGGAATCAGGAATAATAATCCTGGAAATCTTCGGTATAGCCCTTTAAACAACTGGAAAGGTAAAATACCGATAAGCCAGAACACCGACGGCGCTTTTGAACAATTCATCGAATGGCGCTATGGCATCAGGGCCTTATTAGTCCTGCTCAAAGGATACATATTTCGATACGGCACAATAGAAGCCATGCTCAGGCACTATGCACCCAGTAATGAAAACAACACCGAGTTGTACATCCAACGGGTCGCCAGCGATACAGGGATTCCTCGGAATCAGGTCGTAACCAGTACCCGGGAGACCTTGCTGAAATTAGCCATCAGCATCAGCCGGTATGAAAACGGCAAGGGCTATGAAATAACAGAAACGGATTTCCAAGAAGCATATAAAATCATGTAAGAGAATGAAAACAACGGTTAAACAATCGCCTGCAGTAAAGCTCCATCAGGAAGCGATGTCTATCGCTCATAAAAGAACAAAAGAGGAGTTGAAAAATAAACGTGTAGAAAAAACTATCAAGGTATATGAGCCTGAGGGTAAATATCCGGATGTTTTTCAGAAGAACTTCAAAAAAACAGTAAGCGAACTGGAAGCAAAAGCACCTAAAAGCAAAAGCAGAAAAGCACCGAGCAAAGCAAAAAGCAAAGCGAAAGCAAAAAGCAAAACCAAAATCAAGGTTAAATCACCTGCTAAAGCTAAGAAAACTACCAAATCTTCTACTAAATCTACCAGAAAAGCAAGCAGCCGAGCAAAAAGCAAACCTGTTAAAAAAGCAAAAGCAAAAAGCAAAGCTACAACCAGAGCAAAAGCAAAATAGCAAAAAGCAGAAGCAAAAGCAGGATGATAGCTAAAGCTATAACTCCTATTTCGAAATTCATCAATTTATCAATCTCATGAAAAAAATTCAATCAGTTTTCATCTTCGAGGGTGGCAGACAAGGCTACTTCAATCTGATAGACAGTGAGGAAAAGGTGACCTTTTGCTGCCATAGTGCAGACAATGTGACGGCTGCCTCTAAACTGGATATAGCGTTCAATCAAACTTATCCTAAACACTATACTGAGGTAGCACAGCGAGAACTGGCTAAGTACCGCAGAGAAGGGATGACCGGTGATGTTGCGCTGGAAGTGGTAAATAAATAATCAGACCTTGTAACTGAATAATCGGATGAAAAAGAACCTTAAAAACGCCTTGTATATTTTCAGTGGTCTGCTCGCCATCGGTGGGTTGGCTTATTGGTATCAGAGGCGTAAAACGGTTAATCTGGATAATTATCAGACTTCTCCGACCGCAGGCGTAGAGGCACAACAATTGAGTGCCAGTCTGCTTGCGCTCACTAAATCCACCCACTTAACACTAAGCAGCGGATTGATCGACAGTGGACTCACTACTACTGGTTCAGGTTTTCCGATGATTAACAAACAAGCACCTATTACGGCTCCTGTGAATGAAAAAAGTATCCGGTTGAATCAATTGCGCAACCTGGTCACTAAATATGATTCTCAGATTAGCCTTTCAGCGAAAGAAACCGGAGTGCCTAAGTTCTTACACTATGCCATCATTTTGCATGAGAATCCGGATGGGATTGCCACTTTAGATGAGGGCAATGGGGTAGGGTTGGGTGCCATCACATTGGTTACCCCAACGGATACTATCCGGACGGCGATGAAAAAAGGCCGTCTCACTGCCAAGCAAATTGAATTGATTCGAACCCATGCCAGTAATGCCACAGGTATTCTGGCCAGTAGCGATTTAGGAGCCAAACTGATTAGCAAAGCAGACTTGAAAAAGCCTGAATTGAATATTACCCTGATTGGCATTCAGCTACAGAATCTACTGTATCAGTTTGGCGCAGACAGGCTCCCACAGGTGCTTTTTGCTTACAATCGTGGCGTTACTTCAGCGAAAACCTTTTTCAGTACTAATAACCTGCAAAAGGTGGATGCTACTACCCTGGTAGAAAAATCTAAAGGGTTACCCTATTTTAATACCGGTTCGAACTATGTGTTGAATCAACTGGGTATCGATGGAATGTTGGATTTGATTGTCAATGATACAGGAATCAAAGAATAATTCATGGCTTATATCGCCTTTCAACACGCCATCGCTGAAAAGAAACCACTCCGACGATTGCTTCTAACGCTAGGGAACCAGAATGAAATCATTCATTGCGAATTTATCCTGGCTAACAATAGCCTCCGGTTATCTGCCTGGCAGAATTCAGGGGTTGAATTCAGGGAGGTAAAGGACACGAATCTGAAACAGTTTATTGCCTATGATTTAGGAAATGGCGTTGATGCACAATTGCTGGAATATTTCAACCAGAAAAAGGGCAGCGAGTATGATACAATGGCTTTGATTACAGATATGATAGCCGGATTCAATCTGAAAAGAAATAACCGGTACTTCTGTTCCGAAATCTGCTATGATATTCTGAAAAACCAATTGAGTTATCCTCTTCCGGAAAAAATACCTAGTTCGGTTTCTCCGCAGCAATTGTATGAAATGATAGTAGCCACAGATTTACAACAGGTTTACTTATGAAAAAACTCACTTTAATGAATATCTTTTTTGTCATCGTTGGTGTAATAGGAGCGGTTTTCGGAATTCGCTACCTACTCGGTAGAAATACCAAGACAAACAACACTACTACGCCAGCTCCGATTCCAACGACCGGCGGCTCAGGGGGTGGCGGTGGTGGAAGTGCGCCTTTGAACTTACCAAACTTTACTTTTAAGGATGCCTATAGCAATACCAATATTGCGTATGCGTCTGCACAAGACGCATTGAACCGCAATCAGGCAGGGTCAGGTTTTACTAACCGAGACGCCACCTTTTACGCTTCAAGTATTGCCAATGGTCAGGGATTGTTTTTGAATGCCACAGGAACGGTAAAAGCTGCACCAGGTTACTATTATTATCCAACCACTGGCAAAGCAATTATTGTGGATGTAACGGGCGTACTTACGATCGTCAACGGCACACCAACCTCTTTACCGGTCTTTACTTTTAAAGATGCTTATGGAGGTTCTAATACGCCTTATGCCTCTGCTCAGGATGCACTTGACCGTAATCAGGCAGGTTCAGGTTTGACCCATAGAAATGCAACCTTTTATGCGAGTTCCATTGCGAATGGTCAGGTTCTCTATACCAATTCATTGGGTATGCTTAAAGCTGCACCAGGTTTCTATTTTTATCCCACCACCGGCAAAGCAATCACGGTAGATGCTAGCAGTGTAATAACTATTTATAACGGTACAGCTACGGCCTTACCGAGTTTCATTATCAAGGATGCGTATGGTGGTTCCAATACCCCTTATGCGAGTTTGAATGATGCCCTTGATAAAAACTTAGAGGGTAGCGGGTTTACTAACCGTAATGCCAGTATCTATGCCTCTGCAATGAACAATGGTGTAAAAGCATACACCTCTGCTTTGGGCTTGACGACTTTCCCTGCAGGTAATTATTTCTATGATACCAATTTTGAGATGCTCTCAATTGATGTCAATGGGGTAATGACCTTCTCAAGCGATGTTACTAAATCCGGTCTTAATTCACAGAATATTACTGATTCTTACAACTCATGAAACACACTTTTTTAACCTTTTTACTCCTTATTTCTACGCTTGTGTTTGGCCAGACCAAGTACACAAGTCTGAATGATGCCTGTGATAGGAACCAGTCAGGTTCAGGCGTAACAAACCTGGCCAAAACGATTTATATTCCTTCGGTTGCTGTCAATCAGTATGCGTTTCTGAATAATAGTAATCGCAATTTCAGAAGACTACCTGCTGGTTATTATTATTATCCCTCTACGAATTCTGCCTTTCAGACTAGCATTTATGGTAAAATTACAGCGATGCAAACCTGTACTACCAGTACTGGTACGCTTAACATTGTCAATCAGTTTGCCACAGGTCTCACAGGTGATTCGGGGTATCAGGTTGATAATGGTGGTAGCTATTGGTATTATCAGCCATCTGGTGAGTACTGGTCCAACGTATCAATTACACCTACAGTCAATAACAAAGTAAGTGTTGCACTGGATACTAGAGGATTTGGGTCAGGCTCAGGCACGGTTAAGTACAAAGTGGAAAATTCTTTAGCCTGGTTGACAAAAACGGAATTGGAGGCGATAGACTTTTCAAACATGAAGGGCAAAGATGTCAGTATCATGGCGTCGATGTTTAACGGGTCTAATCAGATTGAAGAAACTAAGCAAAGTATTGTGCATTTTGCCGGCGATAATACTTCAAAAGTGCCCACATTTTACAAGCGAAATTCTACTAATCGCTTGCCTCAATTGCCCTATGTTTTTCCTACATTTAGTTCACTCACTGGCAAGTTAAATATACTAGGTTTTGGGCAATTAGATGGTTCTTTCAATTTCCAGAATCAGAATTATCTGACTCGGGGTTTCAATATCCTGGACTGGAAGTATAACGCAAGTATTCCGGTTGCCAATCGCATCGGCGCAAGCTATGACGAATGGGCTTATGATAATGGATGTCCGTCTCAGAATGGCCCGGCGGCTTGTAACTGGATAGCTTCGACACCTATTCAAACGCTTTATGGCTGGTTTAATTCAGCGGTGATTTCAGCCGCTTCAGGGTATCAGGCTTATTTCCTGGACTTTGAGGCATGGAATTATGCAATATTGGATAACCAGGTTGCAGCTGATAAGATGGCAAGCCTCTTCCGTGCTTTTAAACAGGCTAATCCCAACGTGATGTTAATGTCGTATGTGGGTACTCGTGGTTTCAAGTCATCTACGCTACAGCAGATTACAGAATCTGAAATGCAAGCCGAGAATAATAAGTATAATCAGACGCATGCACAGGTAGCGAAGGAATTTGAAGCAAAAACTGTCAATTATATCAATGTCAGTACCGGAAATTATGACGGAACTACTGGGTACCTGAGTGAATACATGGATGTGGTGAATGCCGGTGATTATTCGCATTTTATCACTCATAGCTGGTTTTATGCGACTATTCAGGAGATGGAGCTATCAAAACTCCATAAGCCTTCAAAAAAAGTATTGCCCTTATTCTGGAGTTACGTCGAAACCGTGCCAGGAAGTGATTTTACTAGCATCAGACGCTATCATAAGAAGTCCAATAACCAGGTTTATTTCGTCGATTACAAAGTAGCTGTTCCTTTCAGCCAGATGTACAATACCACCGCTTGGGGGAATTTCCTCGGGGATGGGGTTTGGTATTGGCACGATCCTTATCCGAGCTTGGAGGGTTTTGATTACCATGGAGGAGCTGGAAAAGACCCGGCTACTTCTCAGAATTTGCCCTTTAATTTCTCGACGAACAATGGTATGATGGAGGTTTCAACCACTATCGGCTATGATTATTCAGCACTTGCACTCTATGAGCTTTCATTCAACAATGATATTCTGACAGGTTCGCAGCCCATCCAACGAGCTGATTTTTCAACGAACTCAGGGAGTAGCTATTATACCGGTGAAGATTTAAAACCTGCCTCAGCGGATTATCTGCATATTCCAATAGTTCGCTTAAAAAAACATCCTACGCTCAATGAGTGGCTGGTACTTGCCGTGAACAGATACAACGATATGCAGACCAACCAAACCATCAAGGTAAAAATTCCGACGACCGGCCAAACGGTTGATATTGTGCTGAATGGTCAGTTTACGGCAATCAAAAGAGTAAAATTAGAGTAGGAACATTTAATTTTTTCACCATGAAAAAACTCGCAAAAAGTCAGAAAGTCATACTTTTTACCGGAGGTTTGATTTTGATTGCAATAGCTGTTAAATGGTTATTTGATACATTTAAACAACCAGCCAAATCAGTTCCTGCCACACCTCCAGTCACGACAGGTGGAGTTGCCATAGTTGGTACAGTTACACCTCCAACGATTAAAATACAACAACTTGAAATTGAAGAGGAGGGACAGACGACTTTTGAGGTGACAGGCTTTCCAGATGGGGCAAATCTTGCCAGCTTTGACTTGATTTTGAATGGACAGCCAATGGTAAATAAAGCAGTTGTCCTAATAGGTAATCCTTATGAATACCAGATTACTGACTTAGGAGGTGGTAATTATCGGGTAGAAATTACAACCGAACTAATTGTAATCAATCCAGAATTACATACACTTGTATTAAAACTTAATAATTAATATGAAAAATCTGATTTTCGCATTAGTATTATTCACTTGTAATATTTGCTTCGCTCAACGAGCAACCTATACACCTAATGAGTTAAAAACAAAGACGATTTCCTTGATCCCTTATGAAGTGGTTGGCGAAAAAAATCAGGCAACCTTTAAAGCAATTAAGGTTACTGATATAATTTCTGCCACAGGAGTGGTGGATAAACTTGACAAAACAGGCGGTATCATTTCAGGTGCTTTGACAGTAAATGGTAGTGTAACATTGAATACCAAACTCTCCAAAAATTACCTTGAGGATAATTTTGTCAATGATGTTTCTACAGCAAAAGCTAATGCCGCTTTAGCTGTAAGCAATACAACGGGCATAGTATCAGGCTTGGTAAATAAAGGCAATTACGATGCGAGTATTAACAGCCCTACATTAACCACAACACCAAGTACTTCGGGTGATTTTTATACGGTCGTGGTAGCAGGTACGCAAAGTATTACGGGTAGTTCGGTTAAACTCAATCTAGGCGATAGGGTTGTGAGCAATGGCACAGCATGGCAAAGAATCCCGTATGAAGTGATTTTAGCCGACCACACTGTTACGACAGATAAAACGAGTTTTATACTTACTGGTAAAAACAAGTTTAACAAGGACGCTTCAGATAACGTGTCGGGTTATTACATCGCTTATAATTCGGGCGTTCCAACTGTTAATGCTTCTTACACTTCGTCCGGGTTTATTAGTATTAGTCCATCAACTTATTACACAACCTCAAGTAGCCGACAATTAGCGTATTACGATGCAAATCGAACCTATATTTCAGGTCTAAACTTGTCAGCATCAACACCAACGACATTTCAGACACCGTCTACGGCTGCTTACATCAGATTGTCTGTAACGAATGGGGAAATCAATACCTTTCAATTGGAGGAGGGAAGTACAGCTACTACCTATGAAGCATTTTCTTTGAATTTGGCTGGCAGTATAAATGCAAACCAGTTAAAAGATAACATTGTCAATACGTCAAACTTAAAGGATTCTGTAATAACAGCACAAAAAACAAATTTCATTTCGGTTGGGAAAAACAAGTTTAATATTTTGGCTAGTGACAATATCAGCGGGTATTATTTAGACAACTCAAATGGTAATTTAATTGCTAGTGGCACTTATAATACAACCGGTTATATCCGTATTAAATCTTCCACGTATTACTACCCATCATTCAAGCATATTGTTATTTTTTATGATGCTAATAAGTCTTTTATTTCAGGATTGTCACAAGGTCGAACCAATACTGAATTTCAGACACCATCTACAGCAAAATACGTTCGATTAGTGGTTAATACGAGTTCTTGGAATGCTTTTCAATTAGAGGAAGGTAGCACCGGAACGACATTTGAACCCTATGCCCTTTCTTTTTTGAGTTCCATTCAGGCGACTAAAATACAAGATGGTCTTATCAGTACGACTAAAATTCAGGATAATGCAGTGACTATGACGAAAACAAATTTTTTCGCTGTAGGAAAAAATAAGTTTAACAAAGATGCATCGGATAATGTGTCAGGTTATTATATCGTTTATAATTCAGGCGTACCAACTGTTAATGCTACTTATACAGCATCGGGATTTATTGCTATCAAACCATCAACATACTATACAATTAACATAGGTCGTCAGATTGCTTTTTATGATGCAAGTAAAGTTTATATTTCTGGACTGAATTTGACTGGTACAAATCCAGCTTCGTTTCAAACACCATCTACAGCGGTTTATATCAGGCTTTCAATAACAAACGCAGAAATCAATACCTATCAATTAGAAGAAGGTAGCACTGCTACAGGATTTGAATCTTTCAGATACACGTTGAAAGATAATTCTGGCACAATCCCAATTTTTGCTAATAGTGAAGCTACAGTAAACAAAGATTTTATCATTACGCCGAAATACTACATTCCATCTGGCAAACAGTTAGTAGTCTTTAACGAAAATATCGTTAATAGTCCTAAATTGCTTGAAAAGTTTGAGGTATCGATTTCATCAGCTAACGCTAAAACTACTGGTGTTGGGTTGAAATATAGTCCTGTATCAACAGGTAGCGTCAGCGGTTCAGCGATATTAGGTAATGACAATTTTGCAAATGATATAGTTAAAAGTTTTACAGTAGTGGCTACCGATGCTACGGCTACCACCGCTAAGAAAATATTATTTTTGGGTGATTCCATTACATGGCGTTCAACGCATGTAGACCGGTTAATTACAAATTCAGGAACGGGTTTGACTTTTGTAGGCACAAGACGTGCGAGCGCAAGCACAAATAACATTTTATGCGAAGGTCGTGGGGGTTGGAGTGCAGGAAGTTTTACTACTCAAAATACGGGTTTATGGTCGCCATTCATGCAACCACAAGATCCCTATAGATACAAAGGCAATACGTCTTTTTGGATAGATGCTAATCAAACTACACCTTCGTACGATGCTGATAGGTTTCCCGATTACAAGACTTTATTTAATAGCACAACTGGCTATCCCGTGAGTCCTGCTACAAACGACGTGATTTACGACAATACAGCCGCTACTTACAAAGTGTACAATGGTACAAGTTGGGTAGATATTTCGTCAGGTTCTTTAACCTTTACTTTCAACGTGGCAAAATATCGAACCGTTTGGAGTATTGCTCAACCGGATATAGTTTCGATTATGTTCGGCACAAATGATTTCGCAGGAGTTGACCTAATCACATTTGCAACCAATTACCCAGCATATAAAGCAAGACTTGATGTAATGATAGCAGGTTTTAAGGCCGATAATTCTTCTGTCAAAATTATACTTTGTATACCCCCACCACATGGCAAAACTTCTGCGGGCTCCTCTTTATCTGGGGAACGCTCACAAGCAGCATTGTACAGCCTGGCAAAAAACCTGATTACGGATTATTCTGGACAAGAAGTAAGTAATGTTTACCTGTTGGACTACTTTTCAACAATGGATAGAATTTATGGTTTTCCAAACACGACGGAGAAAAACTTTAATAACTATTCCGGAACTGCCAGAGAGATTATACCAACAGACGGCGTTCATCCAGGGCCTGATGGCTTCCTACAAATGGGTGACCTGCTGACAGGTATTATTCAATTCCTGCGATAATACTTACCGGAGTCTAATTGAATTATAGTTAAATATTTTTCAAGGTAAAATCTGACCTTTTTGAAAATAAAATAGCATACAAATGAATAACGCCAACACCCATACCCATAATGACGCTTTCTCCTTTTGGGGAGGGGTATTTTTTACTATTGCTCAAATCCTTAAACAACTTTTTGAAACTACACATATGACGTTCTCAGATATTATTAAAGCAATAGTAGTTGGAATGATTGGGGCAGTTAGTTCTGGTTTTGGTGCCTGGTTATTCAAGACTTATCTCAAAAGATGGCTAGATAAATTAGTTAAAAAATCATAGATAAATCATTCGCAATGCAAACCATTATAGACCATATTTTTAGCTACGAGAATATATCCTATTCAATTTTAGGATTGATAGGCGTGCTTTTACACTATTTAAAACTTTGGAAAAATGCCAAAGATGAGGGCAAACGGTTCTCGTTAAGGCATCACTATCCGAATTTACTGCTGTCCATCATCTGTACTTTAATATTGGTCTTTCTGAAAGAAGATATTAAAGATATTTATGTAGTGACCAAATTTGGAGCCATTGCTTTAGGCTTTGGAGGTAATGCCTTGTTTTTTGATTTGATTGGTACAAGAACACAAAAATCCAAGATTGCCTGATGCAACTCTCTGCTGAAAAAATAATTCAGACCTTTCCCAGGTGTAACAGAAGCCTGGTCATCAGTTTAGTGCCATTTCTGAACCTATATTTACCTACGTTTGGCATTGACACTAAACTGGAGATTAGTCATTTTCTGGCACAAGCTGCTAAAGAGACGGATTCGTTTCAGGTATTGAAAGAATATGCTTCAGGAGCTGATTATGAAGGCAGAACAGACTTAGGTAATGTTTACAAGGGTGACGGTATCAAATTCAAAGGACATGGGATATTCATGACTACCGGTAGAACCAATCATGCCATTGCCGGCAAGAAAATCTATGAAAATGATGTCTTTGGTGAAGATAGAAAGGTATTTGTCAATGATACCATTCTGAAACATCCTGAATTGCTCTGTCAACCCCAGTGGGCAGTAGCGAGCGCTTGTATCTTCTGGTTAGAAAAAGACCTATCCAATCTATGTAAATCAGATGTAGAATTGGTAACCATCAAAAGAAAAATAGATGGGAAATGGAGCAATTATGAATGCTATCCCATTGAAGCAATCAGTCGTAAAGTCAATGGCGGTCTGAATGGTTTTAGTGACAGAAAGTTATTTTATCGAAAAATCAGCCAGTGGTCATAAGTCAACTGTAAACACTCCCACACATGGAAAAGAAAGAAATGCCTTTATGGAAAAAACTCTTATTAGCTATTCTTTATACGGCCTTTGTTGGTATAGCTGCTTATCTCAAAGGACAAAATTCCGGTAAAGAAATCTGTGAAAAAGCGCACAAACTTGACATCCAAACACAACAAGAAATTCTGCAAAAACATGAAAAAACTCTTAAAACCATTCGCACTGAGTCTAGGAATGATGCTATTGAGCGGTTTCATAAAGACAATGGCCCAGACAGCCCAGAATGATTATGTGCAGGTAACCTTAGCCGAAATCATCAAGGTCAATACAAGAAAAGCAAAGTACGATTCAGCGGTTGCCCAGGGGAAAATCGTAATGGCTGACTTTAAGAAAACACAGGATTCCTTAAAGACGTCAAAAGATTCTACAAATCACTGGAAAATTCTGGCAATCCATTGGCAAGGAGAAGCAACTAAATTCAAGAAACAAAGAAACAAGTGGATGGGCGCAGCGCTCCTGGAAGCAGTACTGATAGGTTTAGAAATCAAACAAAAAGTCTCCAATTAATATGAAAGGCGTTAAAACAACAGTTGGTAGTGAAAAAGGTGACATTGTCCGCAGCAATGGCAGTGTAACTATCTATGAGATTTCTGGCTCGAAAGCCACAGAATACAATGACTCTATTTCAGGGGATAAAATTGGCTTTTATACCGGTGGGAAAAAGGTGGTAGAGGGCTATCCATATACTGAAATTGTCCTGTTCAATTCAGTCAATGACGATTTATCACCGGATTTTGAAGGTGATAAGTATTATTTTCTGGAAGGGATGCCGGTTAGTTTTCTGCCTAACCCCAATTATGACTATACTGGAGTAACAACCACCCCAAAGAAAAGTACAGATATCCTGGGAACCATTACCAATATTTTTAACACTGTGTTGAGTGCGATTGGCTTGTTTACCAAAAAGAAAACAGCCTCTACGCCAACGGATACAAATGAACCGACCACTCCATCAGACTCAGATAAACCGAATTCTGAGGAAGATAAGCCGTCTTTTGTCGCAAAATATGGTTTATATCTGTTTGGCGGGCTATTCATTGTAATTGTCGGCACAATTGTTTACCTGGTGACAAAGAATTCCCAAAAGAAAAAGCTTCAGCAAGTCAACGTGTCGGGACCGACACGCTAGCAATGGCGTGAGGATCCTGATATCCTAACGCCGGAAAAGATGTTGCCGGCCATGGAAAAAGTTTTCCCGGAAGCAACGCCAGAAAGGAAGTGAATGCATCATAAATTATAAGCCTCATGTTAGGGATAAAATACAGACGAACACTTGAAAAAGGTGATATACTGGTAGCCAAAGCAGTCATTAAAATCTATGAGTTGCAGGAAGATAATTCATTAAAAGTAGTGGATAATGCTATCAAGAGTGATACCATTGGTTACTTTACTGGCAGCATCGTGAAGTTTGACGGGAGTGGAATTCAATACGTGGAGTTTGTCACACCTGATTCGACGATGGGTGATGGAAGTCCTGATTTTAGTCGCATACCTCTATATTTCGACTGGGAAGATGCAATGGACTATCTGGCCAATCCAAAGTATAACTATCCTGACCGTTCGGCCAATCAATCACAAACATCGATTGTTGCACTAGCCACTGAGTGGGTTGACAGCAATTCCAGAAAAATACTATGGGTGGTGGGTATCCTGAGCATAGGTACGCTCCTGATAAATCTGGCTACTTATTTCATTAAAAAGAAAAAATCCCAGCCAAAGCTTAAACCCATTCGCAAATGATAAATATTGGTGTCATTAATAAGACTGGTAGAATAAGCCAGGCAGATATGCGTAGAGCAGTTGAGGCTTTTCAAATTCAGGTGAGCAGGGATTTGGCTCCTGTGTATGGAGTTGATGCTATAATCAGATCTTACAACGTCGAATCTGACGCGCCTGCAGGAACCTGGTTTACCTGGATAGTAGATAATATTGATTTGGCCGGTTTGAATGGGTATCACTTTATTGATAATTCTGCCTCTAAGGTCATCGGTACTGGTCAAAAGGGATATGCAGTAGGTGCCAATTCCGGTCTGCCATATGGCATAGTGGCTTATAGAGCTGATAACTGGACAATTGTGACCAGCCATGAAATTATTGAAAAGCTGGTGAATCCTTACCTGGACAAACAAGCGGCCAATGTCGATGTAGACAAAGACGGCAATGCCAGTGAAGATATGCTAATGGAAATTGCTGACCCTGTTCAGGCGAATGCGTATTCTATCAATGGTGTTCAGGTGACGAATTTTGTGTATCCGGAATATTATACGGATGCTGTTGCTTTAGCCGGCAGAAAGTATGACTACATGGGAGTCATTGCTGGGCCCAAAGAAATTGCTGAGGGCGGTTACTTCTCTTTTAAGCGTGGTGGGCAATGGTGGCAGGGATTCAAAACCTTAAATGTAGTGCTTTACAAGAAAATTTCGGAGAAGAAAGAACTAACCGCCACCGAATTAGAGCGTCTCATCAGACAAATATTCTGGGTGGTTTTTGGCATTATCGCAACTTCAGTACTGATAAATTACCTTATTAAAAAATTGAGAAAATGAATACTTTACCTAAACAACAAGGCGACCCTGTATATGCTGTGCAGGATGGTGTATATGTCTATGAAAGTGCAGATATTAATTCGGCTAAGATGGGTAATTTCTTAACTGGTGGCGACTCGCAGTTTAATAAATTTGACCTGATAGGCTCTTACAATGGTGAGCAGAATGGTAGCTTTTACCAGGTAACTACGACTGTTTGGGTAAGGGTTTTTCCTTTGCTGCCTAAGCAAAAGAAAACAGTAACCGGCTGGGTTTTAGGCAATCAGATTACCACCAACAGCAAAGAAGATGTAGCCAAAACCGAGCAAAAAAAGGAAGATGAGGATTTGCAGAAGTATCTGGATACATTAACTGGAGGTGATGATGCCGATAAGAAAAAATTAACCGGCAGCGGTAGTGGCGAAACCACCATCGATACCAACAATGTAATTATTGGTTCTGTGATTGTCGTGACGATTATTGCTATAATCATTGGCCTCATTCGAAGATTCAGAAATAAACCGAGTGTTTCTAAACCTTTAAAATCCTAAATCTCTATGGCTGTTTTGACCACTATATTAGCGACCATTGGTTCACTGGCTAAGCCTATCGCTGATATTATTGTTTCAAAGGATAATTTGAAACTACAAAAAGTCAGTCTGGAGCAACTTCAGGAGCAGGTGGAGATTGCCAAACAGGAGAACGACAAGCAAAAGATTGTCCTGGCTCAAAAGGCGCTTGAACTTAAACAAGAGGAGGCACAGCAAGAAACCAACCAGAAAGTGTTGCAGGGGGTAGTAGTGATTGCATCTCTGGGACTGTTAGGTACAATTATGTATTTTTTATTTGGTAAAGTAAATAACCCAAAAATTTCGTCGTCACCCACTAAAACCCCTTGATGTTTCTTGGGGTTTTGTTAAAATTTATAATGAAGATCATTCTTATTTTACTACTACATTAATTTGCTCTTTAATGCATGTTATTTTAAAAAAATATTATTGTTTAATTTACAGTCTCAATGATTATCCAGATATTTATTTTTCGTAATGTTTTGCCTCTATTTCACTTGAAATAACTATACTAAATGGGACCTTTGTTTTATTACAATTTTCATCAAAATAGGTTACGACTCCACTTCTAATTTTATCATACCAAATAATTGACCATTTTGAACCTTTGTTACCATCAAGTTCAAGACTTACATTATAAGTTTCTGTTGTACTTAATTCATGACCAATTAATTCTTCAACCTGTGATGTAATTTTTGTTTCAATAGATTTTTTTAAAGTACCCCCAAGTGGGATACCAAAACCTATTTCAGAACTATTTCCATTTGATTTAGTATCTGTGATTGATTTCTCTAAATTTACAACATGAGAAATGGTTCTTTGTCGTTCAATTTTGAGTTTTGAACCTGGAGCAACAAATTGATGCTGTACATCAGATACTTTTCTATTCTCTGAAATAATATCTACAAGTATTGAGTCACAATTTTTCTTATCAACAGGTGTTTCTTCAGTATCCACTCGCCTATATTTTGTAAGATATATTTCTGAATTATTAAGACTAGGTACAAATACTGCGTCTTCAATTAGCGTATTATCTTTTAAATGAAATGTAGTGCTTTTCTCATGTCTAATTTGAAACCACCCTAAAGATATTCGGGTACCATAGAATAAATTTTTATTTGTTTTATCTTGCCGAATATTTTTTACGAATATACTACCAGCTTTAATTGCCAAATTATCATGGGTAGTCCATAATCTCCCTTTAGAAATTATTACAGTAAACGGAATTCGAGGAAAGTCGGCAGTTGATGAATCACATTCCCATTCTCCATCTATCGATAAACTATCTCCAACAGCAACATCTTCAATTTCTGGATAATTATTATAGCAACTGTTTAAAAAAATGAAAATTATAGGAATAGAAAAGATTAACTTACATTTAAATTTATTCATTTTAATGATTTATTTAGATGAATGTATATTTTTAATGATTTAATATAATTATGGATTAGAAAATTAGTTTATTGTTTTGTTCCTAATTTTATCTATAAATATTCGAAAAATCAATTCTTTAACTTTATCTTATTTATTAGAATTTATATCGAATAAGAGTTTATAGCCTATGAATTTAAAAACAAAGCCTTATTCAATCAACTTTTAAGCAAGTTTACTCGGTGGATGAATATACAATTAGATTATAATCAACGCCTCCTGAAAATCATCGGGTAGAGTAAATTTAAAATCTAACTACTAAAACCTTATTCGATATGAACTCTATTCTTTAATTTTTTTTATTATAACTTTTTTAAAATAGCCGCTATGGTTTCTTTTAATATACCAACCTCTTCTGAATTAAGGGAATCACCATCTTTTGCCTCACGATTTGTTTTCTCAGCAAACTTCTCTATAATAATCTTTCTTTGTTCGTTATCTGGACTACTTATTTTTAAAGCAATATAGAGCTTTCTAATAACCAAATCTTCATTCTCACATCTTATTTGATGCTCAATATTTGAGTTATATTGTTTGATTAAAAAACGTAAAATAGAAAATAGGAAAGTTCCAATTATTAATCCGATTGACACCCTTTTTATTATTTCATTTGTTTGATACTGAGGCTTTTGCGTCTCTATTTCTGCAATTTTTATTAAATTATTTATATTCAATGCAGACTTGTATAGTTGTTGTTTAAAAGTAATTTCTTCATTTAGCAGCGTATTTAATTTAGTTATTTCATTATTGATCCTATCACTAAATATTTGATTGGTGGAATATTCTTGAATTACTTCTTTTAAGGTAATTAAATTTTTGTCTTTATAGAAATTTGTTATCGCATTGTTTATAGCACGTACATCAGTTGAAGTAGAATCAAAAACCTCCATTGTTGTTCTAATTTCTTCTAAATTTTTCTTAATTTGTATTTCCTTGTCTAATTGATTGTCATTTGATAGCAAGACTATTATTTCTTGATTCTCATTCCTGATTTTTTCGAGTGATGCAGCAAAACTGTATTCATGATTTTTTATTAACAAGTAAGCAAATAGAAAAATAGAACAAATAAAATGAAAACCTACGCTAAATGAGGTATAAAAAAACTGATTAGCCTTTCTTTTGAATTCTACTTTATTATCTTCTAATTTCCCTATCATAAAAGGAATATAATCAATACCTAATTGTTCATCTTTTTCACCTTTAGGTAGAGAGGTATTGAAAATTGTATTGAATTTTGAATTTTTCAATATGTCCTTAAGGATGCTATTTGCTAAAATACCAGCTTCAATTCTATTTTGAGGGCTTAAATTAGGAGTAAATTTGTCATAAAGTCTAATAGTTAAATAAACAAAATAACTAATCGTAGTAAGCCAAATTAATGAATTAATTATTTCTGAAATTTCCAATCCTGGTATAAACATTCCAAATTCATAAAAAGATTTATCTATGATTCTACTTGGAATAAAATTGAAAATGAAAATTAGAATAGGAGTTGAAACTATTATAAAAATCTCATTTTTATTTTTAATTGTTTGTTTCTTGATAGAGTTACGGAGCCGGGATATTAAATAAATAATTAATACTACAAACAGGGTTAGTACAATAATTAAAGCAACTGAAATAAATGATTGGAAAAGACTTCTTAAATGAAAATTGATAGTTATAATGTTTTTTATGGTAGTTACAATACATTTTTTAAATATAGTAAGATTATCTTTTGCAATAATAAAAATTATTTTTCGGACTAAATCATGCTATTTATTTGAGAACGATTATAATAATTATGAAGAAAATCCCTTTTTTTTATACCAGTCTCAGTTTTTGCGCAAAGAAAAATTTCCTTCCCAATTGTGTTTTTATGGTTTGAATATAAATGATGGAGCTTGGATTAATAATTTAAGATTTTTACAGAATTTGGTCTGAATGTTAAAATTGATAATAACAGATATTTTAGCGGTGCGTCTGGGAGTGTAAACTGTCTTGGTTTTTGTTTAAATGCAGATAATGATAATTCTAAAAGTATGTTAAACCGGAATGCTGGGAACGGTGGAATTTATGGTGATGTTCAGGAATTTAGCAATCCTATAGATGGTAATAACGATGTTTTTGTGATAAATTTTGATGTAGGTAATTGTAGTAATGGAAATCAGTCGGCCATTGTAAAACAGGGTTTTGCATTAGGATTAGCGATAAGAAAATCTTAGAAGCTACGTAAGCTAACAATGTTATTTTGGTTGGCAATAGTATGGGAGGGTTAGCCATCAGAGAGTAATTATTAAATAGCGCAAATTGGATAAACAAATATGGAAGACATTGTGTTGCTAATGTCGTGACAGCTGGAACATCGCACGGAGGAGGTGATTTGAATTTATTAGGACTATTTTACTCTGAAGCTGTAAGGGATTTAAGAACTCAATATTATACTGGTACTAATGGAGTTTATCTTTTTGGGGGCCTTGAAAATGCTTCTACTATGTCACCTAATTTGCTAACTAATTATCAAAATATTGATGTTAATTGTAATGGTATAATTGGAGAAAGAATTTTAGGATTAAATAAAATTCCATTGCCTAATGATGTTACTTTTATAAGTATAGTTGGTAATTCTACATTTTTAATTGATATTGTTGTGACTGAATTTAGCCAAAATCTTACCAATTTTCAAAAATCATCTTCTCTTTATAATACCTTCAATATTAAAGGTCCAATGTACCTAGTAAGAAAATTTACTCTAAGCATGTAATTTCAGATGGCTCGCCTGTAACAATTAATCTTGGTAGTAATTCTTCTGGAGTTTATTTGGTGCATATTAAATTCAAAGATAATCTAAAGACTTTGAAGGTAATTATAGAATAAATAGGTGTTAGAATGGTGTTGATCATAACGCCATATTTGACATACATGATCTAAACAAAAAGGGCTATCATGCGATAGCCTTTTGACCTTATTATCTATAGTTAAAAATAATTTTATATAGGGTTTGCCTACTTTTCAAAGTTAGTAGAATCATATGTGTAAATCAAATCTTACTTTACTCTAAATTTATCCCCTTTAACAACGCAGATATATATTGACTTTTGATTAAATAGTCCGCAATTTCTTCATCAACTTCGACTGGGCTTATTCTTGTTAGGTGCTTAACAAAAATAGCATTATTCTCTACAACTACATTTCCAGTAATAGATATTTCTTTAAAATCAGCGCCTTTTACAATGTAAAGAATATCTTCTTCAATGCGGTCAATATAATTACCTACAATTGTATTCGCATGCTGATTTGTTGGATGATATTGTATATTATCATGTAGTGCCATAAGTGTAATAGATATTAATCTGAAATTAAAAAAGATTCTTCATAAACAGTAGGTTTATTTTCCATTCGGGGGTCAGGTTGAATAGCAAGTTTTTCCATTTCATTTACATTTAGTGAAAAGAAACCGAATTCTTCTATTACAACTCCTCTAAGCTGGTAAACCCCATTTCCTCTGAAAGGGTATTTATCATAGCTTTTTGAAAAATGAACTGTGTCAAAAAAATGACCTGTAGGGTCATAAAAATACCCGAAACACATCCGGTTCCCATTCTTATCTCGTAAGGGTTTGTAGGTAACAAGATAGCCAAATAATTCTATAAGTTTTCCTTTATATTTTGGTAAATCCAGTGCTGAAATTTTACTATCTATCGTATCAGTGCAATAGGAAAACGGAGGTTCAATCGAAAATTCCATAAACTCAATCTGGTCGTATATTTCCTCCAATCTGTAATCTATCAGTTCTGGTAGTTTAAAATCTACCTCAGGGTAGTCAAACAATGAATGTTTTTTGCTTGAGGGTTTGACTGGTCTATTAGCTAGAAACAAAGCATCCCATAATAGCTGTTTTTTTGAATATCCAAAACTCCTGAATGCACCTATCCGAATTAGAATAGTTAATTGTTCTACGCTTATATCTACACGATGCACAAAGTTCGATAGGGAAGTAAAACTACCACCATTATTTCTTTCATTCAATAATTTTTCAATAGTCTTGACTTCTAAACCTTTCAGGAACACCCACCCTAACCATAGCGTTTTACCTTTTAATTTTACAAAAATCTCACTTTCATTAATATCAGGTAATTCAATGACTCCACCACTTCTTTTTGCTTCATAGATATAAAATTCAGACCGATAAAAGCCGCCAAAATTATTGATAACAGCGGTAATGAATTCCAATGGATAATAGGTTTTCAGATAAAGGCTTTGGTAGCTTTCAACAGCATAAGAGGCTGAATGTGCTTTGGAAAAGCTGTAAGAGGCAAAAGATTCTACCTGTCTCCAGACTTCCTTAGCCACTTCATCCGAATAGCCTATTGCTTTGCAATTAGCAAACCACTTTTGGGTAACTCTCTCGAATTCTGCCCGTGAACGATGCTTACCGGACATGGCTCTGCGCAATATATCTGCCTCTGATAATTCGAGGCCCGCAAATTCATGGGCTACTTTCAGTACATCTTCCTGATAGATCATTACTCCATACGTTTCGGATAATACTTCACCCATTTTGGGATGTAAGTGTTTAATCAGGTTAGGGTTATGGTGTCTTTCAATGTAAGCTTTCATCATGCCGCTACTGGAAACACCTGGACGAATGATAGAACTCGCTGCTACCAAAGTTAAATAGTTATCACATCCTAACTTCCAAATGAGTTGTTGCATGGCCGGTGATTCCACATAGAAACATCCCATTGTTTCCCCGGTACTTAGCTGTGCATTAATTTTGGGGTCTTTCTTGAAATCGTTAATTCTTCTAATGTCTACATTGATTTGTTGATTTTCCCTAATATAATCTACAGCTGTTTTGATGTGACCTAATCCACGTTGGGATAATATATCGAACTTGGCGAATCCTATCTCCTCCGCAACATACATGTCCCATTGACAAATCGGAAAGCCTTTCGGTACTGGTTGTAGAGCTGTATAATGAAATAAAGGCTTATCAGAAATAAGTATTCCTCCGGCATGAATAGATAGATTGTGTGGCATATCCTGCATGAGTGGAGCGTATTGCTTGATGTATCTTACATATTCATTAGAAAAAACTTTTTCTGGGTATTTTAATAGTTCGTCTATTTCTGATTTTGGTAGGCCAAAAACTTTGCCTAGTTCTCTTACTGCAGAGTTCTTTTGATAGGTGTTATAAGTGGCGAGAAGACAAACATATTCCTTTCCATATCTATTAAATACGTACTCAATTATTTCGTTTCTCTCATCCCAACTGAAATCAATGTCAAAATCCGGTGGTGAGGTCCTGTGTTCGTTAATAAATCTTTCAAAGAAAAGGTCTAATTCCACGGGATCAACGTCAGTAATTCCCATGCAGTAGGCGACAATCGAGTTAGCCCCAGAACCTCTACCTACGTGGAAATAGCCTTGATTGTTTGCATACTTGATAATATCCCAGGTAATCAGGAAGTAAGATGAAAAATTCATGTCATCAATCACTTTTAATTCTTTTTCTATCCGCTCACGAATACCATCCGATATAGGTAAATATCGTTTGTTGGCGCCGTCGAGGGCTAACTTCCTGACTAGCTGTATATCATCTTCTTTTTTATTGGTGTAGAGTCTCTTATTTTTATTGATTTTATAATCAAAATCGTAATTACAGTTATTTATGACAAAAGCAGTATTCTTCAGTGCAGATTGACAGTGTTGAAACTTATTAAGAAGTTTATCTCTTTCGTAAAATAATTCTTCGCTATGCGCTTCAGCACTTTTAGGTAATTTACTTAGTAATAAATTTTTGCCAATCGCCCTGAGTAACCGATGTAGATTAAAGGTAATTTTATCTGAAAAGGTAATAGAATGATAAGCTAATAGTTTTTCAAATCCATTATTTTTCTGGTATTTGTATAGTTTGATTAACTCCCAGTGCCTTACACCTATATATTCATTCTCATCCAATATATAATTGTTTTCAAGAAAGGTATAGGAGTAAATGGTAAAGCAATATTTGAACTTCATTCGGTGCGGGAATGGTTTCTTGGTAAGTAGATGCACACTAAGAAACTGATTGATTTCAAACAATCCGTCTTGATTCTTTGCTAATGCAAAATATAGCATTTCATCGGTGTTTCTTATATCTACGCCAACCATCGGTTTTATATTTTCCTGCTTACATTCTTTTACAAAATCGAAAATGCCTGAAACATTATTAATATCTGTAAGAGCCAGACTTTTGAAGCCTGATTCTCTGGTCTTAGTGACCAAATCGGAAATGCTTAATGTGCCATAGCCGAGGCTATAGTAACTGTGTGAATTAAGGTACATGTGGAATTTTAAGTTTAGTTGATTTTTATGCAATAAATTTTAGCTCAAATATAGACCAGTATTTGGCGTGGGGGATTTGATGCGAAAGAAATGGGCAATAAGACATTTCTTCCGGCTTTGATTAAACGGAACCATAGGATTTATAAGTAAAATTAACAAAATGGGGTTCTTCTAAAGAATCGATAGTATTTTAATTCAACAGCTCAGCAAAAGATTAAAAAAAGTAAGGCAGGAAGAAAGGACTTAATCCAAATGTATAGAATAAAAATAATACGCACTGCTATACGTAAATATTAAATTTTTGCAAGAAATTAGCTTTCTACACGTTTTGTGGAGAGTTAATAGTAGGGTATTTATAATGTATATAATTCTTAGATAAAACGAAATTACACAAATTGTTTACTACTTTTTCTAGCCGATTTTTATCAAATATTCGAAATTTCTTACTTCGTTTTTCCAAACCGTCTAAAAGCCTGAATAGTCTGATAAACAAAATAGGCAATGAAAATTCTACTTAAATAATCCCAAAAGCGAGCAAATCCTTTCCAACCACTGAGGGTTGGTTTTATTTTAGAGTCTTTAAGGAAATCAGCTTTTCTGAGAGGATTTAAAAATTCAGGTGAATAAGAGAATAGTTCAAATGCTTTTTCATAATTATCGCCTATATTATAACCCAGGGATCTGCAATAAATCCAAAAACAGCATAAAGTGACTACAATCGTCACAAGCACAGCTCTCATCCAGTCATTACCGTAATTGCTTGAAATCTTATTCAACCAAAGATTAAAGCGTTCGCTCCAGTTTTTACGTCCATTTATTAATTGTGTTCTATATGTTTCAAGTTCTAAGGCTAAAAATTCACTTGCTCTAATATTGTCACCTCTATTATCATATATTTTTTTAAATTGAGAATAAGCAAGTCTTTTTCTCTCGTTATAATCGCTCTCATTACCACTTAGATGTATATTAATATTTACTGGCAAATGTGTGCCACCAACAAACACTTCTAGCATTTTGCTGCCATCGAAAACAAAATTTGAGAATTGGTCCAATTTACAATTTATAAATGATGTTTTACCTAAATCTGAATTAACCAATAAGAATTTTGTACTTCGATCAGAGCTTTCAAAATTATGCCTTTCATTGGTATCTATTAACTCATCTGTTTCATCTATAAACCTTTGATAGCTTTTTAATGGTTTCAAATGAATAAAATTGAGCCACGAAGTGTTTGTAAATAGAGAAAATATAATTCTGTTAATTTCTGTATTACTTATTTGAAAAACTGAATCCTTTGGAATAGCACATCTTTCAAATAATAAGGACTCAATCTCACATTCTTCTATATTCATCATGCAAAAAGTATCCTGCTTCCACTCTAAATTTTGAAAGTAACTTTTTTGTAAAACAACCCTTCTATTATCCTTACCTTGTAACCAGAGTTTATAAATCTTTGAACTAGATGAAATATAAAGTTGTCTTTTAATGGTAGATTTCTCTATTTTGATTTCACCAACAATACATTTATTTATTTTAACCTCATCACACTCCATTTCAAAAAAGTTTATATCATTTATAGTTGAATTATCAACTATGAATTCTCCACATCCTTGCTTTTTATCATGATTAGATTTGATTATTGAAATATCACTAATAATGCATTCATTTTTTACAATAAACTCCTGAACTGCTGAATCATTAAAATTAAAGTATCCGCATTGGCTATAATCCTCTATTGTTATTTTTCCTATTGAGGAGTTTTCGCTTATATGAAAATTATTAGTTTTAGGGTGATAAAATATATTGATTTCCTTTATTTTTGAATGGCTGATAATAAAATCGTCTATTATTGATCTAGCTTTTATTATTATGTTGTCAATTATTGAACTACGAATATCAATATTGCCAGTTATAGATTTCCTCTCAAAGCTGAAACTTTTTATGGTTGAATTAAAAATAATAAATTCCCGTACCATAGATTTACTTTGTTTTACATGTGTCATGGTTGGGTTATTTATTATTTGAAAATTTCTTACTATTGAGTTATTTTCAATAGTAAAATTTTTAAACTCTGACTCGTATATGATAAAATCCTCAGCCCATGAGTTGTTGATACATACCACGTTACCTTTGGCTTTGCCGGAGATTGTTAAATTTTGGATGGTTGATTTTTTTGATACGTTAAGATTGAGTATTGACGCATTTTCAATTATAATATCTTTAGTAGAAGTGTTTTCATTTATTGTTATATTCCCTGCATTCGAATGGTTACTGATGTGTATATTCCCAATCTTTGAATAATCATTTATTGTAATGTCTCCAATAGTAGAATTGTTAAATATAATATCTCCAATTATTGAACTCTTTACTTCAAAAATGTTCAAACCGTCTTCGTTTATATTAGAAAAACTAATTTGGTCTATTTTGCAGTCAATAAATTTTAATTTTTGACAATCAAAATTATGAGGCCCTACAATACTTATCGCATCTGCATTTAGACCTTTAAAAGTCCAAAAAGGTGGGGTTTCCATGTTTTCATTATATAAATATCCTTTATTTAAATAGTCTTGACGATGTACACCAGGACCTTTAATCGCATTTAATAATGTATTTGCAGCAACATTGATATATTTTTTTTCAGCAGAAGGTTTTTGCATTTTAATGAATAAGTTTGGGGTAGATTTTACAAGTAACAAAGTATTAATCTCATACTCAAATTAATTTATTATCCGGCATAAACCTAAATATTTTTCTCTTTTATTTTTACATTAGTAACCCATTTACTAACTTTATCACGACGAAATTTTTGGGTGTTTTAGCGAACACTCAAAATGAAGAACACAACAAAGCCGAAAGGCTCATTTATATTAATCCCTATCAGAAATACGCCTCAAACGGCGAAAACGATAGCAACACAACTTATTCCGAAATGGTCGGGAGAAGCTGCATTTATTATACCTTCTGTCAAAGGTAAATCCCTCAAAGAAACTTGTAGAAACCTTTATTCCTATTGCCGGAAAGAATTTGCCTATCATGTTGACCCTAAAGGAAAGGAGTTAATCCGCTCTCCCTACCAATCCTGGTCTGACCGCAAAAATGGAATAGATTGTGAAGATTACGCCATTATTATCGCTTCCACTTTACTAGAATTAGGCTATTCTTCTACCTTGAGAATTGTCGATTATGGCAATGGTTGGCAACACATTTACGTCTTAGTGCAAGGTATAGTTATTGATCCTGTTAGCTCTCTCTTTAATTACCAGGAAAGCTACAACAGGAAACTGGATTTCGTAGTAGAAACTACCAAAGGCTTAAGTGGTTACAAAGCGTTTAAGTCAATTGGTAAAAGCATCAATGCCTCCAAGCTAGCATATGAGAAGAAACTAGGCAAAGAAGCACTCAAA
Source organism: Emticicia sp. BO119 (assembly GCF_013912375.1). Classification (GTDB taxonomy): domain Bacteria; phylum Bacteroidota; class Bacteroidia; order Cytophagales; family Spirosomataceae; genus Emticicia. The sequence continues at coordinate 338,062 of NZ_JACETV010000001.1, forward strand.
ATGCGAACCGCTCAACAAATGTACGCTACGCATGGCCATCAGGGTGTAAGGGATTTTTTTGTGGCCAAAATGCAGGAAAAAATAGCAGCCAAAGTCAAACTCAATAAGACGGCTATTGAGAAAATTGCCCAATATCAATACAACATTGAAGACCCCAGAGAAGTCAAGGAACTGACAGAACTAGCGATTGTTAAGGTTGTCCGCTCCATTGCTCATCATCCCAACAAGTCAGTTCGGGGCATTTATGAGAAATTGGTGGAGTTATACCAGTCTCAGGTAAACCTATCGCTTCGTACCTCAACCTCAGTACTTTTGCAGCAATACAGTACCCCATCACCCATAGCTTACCTAATGGGCGTTTACTGTGGTATTCATCTAAACCATCCAGATGAAAAGTACCTGGAACCGAGTGCCGGCAATGGACTGCTTACAGTAGCGGGTAAACCAAAACAATTCTATGTGAACGAAATTGACGACTTACGTGCGAATAATCTGGAGAAACAAGGCTATGCTCAGGTAACCCGATTAGATTCTTCATCGACCAACTTCAGAAAAGGCGTTACTACCAGGTTTGATGCCGTTATTACCAATCCACCTTTTGCTGCTTTAGATAAAAAAGACTGGGTAACATTTGATGGCTATGAAATCAAAGATTTAGACCATTTGATGGCGATTCGTGCCTTAGAGTTGATGAAAAGCGATGGGAAAGCTGCTATTATTATCGGTGGCCACACCTCCTGGGATGAACTGGGAAGAATTCAAAAGGGAAAAAATCGCCTATTCATTAATTATCTCTACAGTCATTATCAGGTTGACGATATTATCCTCATTGATGGGGATTTATACTCTCGCATGGGAACCTCTTTCAATATCCGCTTAATCCTCATCAATGGGCGAAAAGAAAAGCCGGAAGGTGTAGCACCACTCAGGAATTTTGCTCAGGCAGAGGTAGTCGGCTCATTTGACGAATTGTATGAAAGAATCATGTTGAATGTCCGTGCTTTTGATTTGTCACATAAGGAAAGCCTGGCTGAATCAGAAGCACGTGCCCATAGAATCAGAATTTTAAAATTAAAGTATTCCTATGAAACAAATCCGCCAAAAACACACCACTAAAAGAGTAAAAGCTACTACCCGTACCAATAGCAAAGGATTAGGGGATATGTATCGACCATCCAGTAAGGGAAAATCCTTACAGGTAGATACACCTGATAGTATGTCCTATGAAATCCATCAATCTCTGAAAAGATTAAAGGCAGCCGTTGGTAATGTCGATACCTATGTACAGAAAAAATTAGCTTATTCAACTGAAAAAGCTTTGTTGGATGCTTTGTCAGCCGAGCAGATAGATGCAGTAGCATTGGCAGTATATAATATTGAGGTGAAAGGTCAGGGAATTATCATAGGCGACCAGACCGGCATCGGTAAAGGACGTATTGCAGCAGCGATGATACGTTACGGAGCAGAGCAGGGAAACAAACCCATTTTCATTACCGAAAAACCCAATCTATTTTCAGACTTATATAGAGATTTAAAAGCCATTGGCAGCGGTCATTTGCGACCCTTCATTGTCAATAGCCGAGAAAGTAAGACCCAAATAAAAAATGAAGATGGTCAGGTAATCTATGAAGCTCCGGAAAAAGCAGAGCAGGATAAGATTATTAAATCAGCTGCTTTGCCTCGCAATTACGATTTTGTAATGTTGACTTATTCACAAATCAGCGTGGGGTCAACAGATAGTAAAGGAGAGATGATAGGCGTTAATCCCAAAGTAAATTTCGTCAGAGCATTAGCCAAAGATAACGTATTGGTGATGGATGAAGCGCATAATGCTGCCGGTGAAAGTAATACCGGTAAGAACCTGCAGGAGATTGTAGCCAGAACAAAAGGTGTTATTTTTCTGTCAGCGACTTTTGCTAAGCGTCCGGACAATATGCCGATTTATGCCATGAAAACGGCTATGAGCGAAACCAACTTGGACAACGAAGGTTTAGCAGAGGCAATCAGGAAAGGAGGCGTTGCTTTACAGGAAGTACTTGCTTCACAGTTAGTAGGACAAGGGCAAATGATTCGTAGAGAAAGAAGCTATGAAGGAATCGAAGTAAACTATCTCACGACTGAGGAACATGCTGCCAAACAAAAGGCTACCGCAGATGCAATCACGGAAATCATGCGGGACATCATTGGTTTTCAGGAAGAATATATTCAACCGGAAATCAAACACCTCAATAAGATTATTGCGGCAGAGCAAGGAGAGGTAAAAGAGCGTATGGGCACATCGAAAGCAGGGGTAGATAACTCTCCCTACTTTTCTAAAGTGTTTCAGGCTATTAACCAGATGTTATTTGCTGTAAAAGCTGAGGCAGTCGCTGAAAGAGCCATCATGTGCTTAAAGCAAGGCAAAAAAACGGTTATCGCTTTTTCCAATACGATGGGCAGTTTCCTGGAAAGTCTGGAGAATGAAAACGGGCTACCGGTAGGTGATGGGGACAGAGTAAGTGCCGATTTTGCCACTGTGCTAATTAAAGGTTTGGACGGCGTTCTTCGCTATACAGTCTATGATGCTAAGGGTAATGCCGAGCATAAGATGTTTGATCTGTCTGACTTTTCTCATGAAGCACAATTGCGCTATAAGTACATTCTACAAAAAATCAACCGAGCCAGCACCGGTATTGTGATTAGTCCGATTGATTTAATTAAGCAGAAGATTCAGGAAGCAGGATTTAGTGTAGCTGAGGTAACAGGACGTAAATATGAATTGAGGCTAGAGGAAAGGAGTATTTCAAAAGAGGAACTAGCTAAACTAAGTAAGGTCAATTCGGGTGGTAAGGGAAATACGGTTAAAGTTCCGGCTTCAGTAAAACCTGTTATGCCGGTTGTTCAACAAAAAATTGTGGTACAATCTGAGGAATTCAGCGGTATTCTTTCGGACTTAGAAAAGCAAGTAAAAATGCTTCCCAAACTCGGAAAACAGGAAAGCTTAGGTGCAGAAGCAATGGTTTATCTGCATTATTTCTATGGTGGTTCCGACTGGTATATTACTGAATGGGATGGCAAAGACCAAATGTTTGGGTTTGCTATTCTGAACGATAATGTAAGCGCCGGAGAACTGGGCTATATGAGTGTGAAAGAACTCACTACCACCACAACCCGACATGGTTCAATTGAATTAGACTTTCATTGGAGACCCAAAACGCTTAAAGCAATAATGGGGAAAAGAACAGAAGGTTTAGGTAAAGCTGAGCTTAAATCTTTTATCGGAACCATTGTAACTCGCAAAAGGGAAAATACCAATGACGCTTTCAGAAGGTTCAATGACAATGAGGTCGACGTGCTGATGATTAACCAGTCAGGTAGTACCGGTGCTTCGGCTCATGCAATTGCCACTAAAAAAGTACCTGCCAGTCAGGTAAAACAACGGGTGATGATCGTACTTCAGGCTGAACTGGACATTAATACAGAAGTACAAAAAAGAGGTAGAATTAACCGAACCGGACAATTGATTAAGCCTATCTATGATTATGTGACCTGTGCAGTGCCGGCTGAAAAGCGATTGATGATGATGCTTCAGAAGAAACTCAAGTCACTTGATGCCAATACTACTTCCAATCAAAAAAACAGCGAAGCAATTCTAAAAAGTGATGATTTCCTGAATAAGTATGGCGACGTAGTCGTACTTGATTACCTGAAAGAAAACCCTGACTTTAATCGGGAAATTGGTGATCCGCTTGGCTTGTTAAAATCAGACAAGGATAGTGGTAAGGAAAGAGCAGTTCCGGAAGATGCTGCCCATCGGGTTTCTGGTCGTGTGGCTGTATTGCCTACCAAAGACCAGGAGGAATTCTATGATGAAATCATTCGAAGGTATCATAACTATATAGAGCAATTAATTGAGCAGGATGAGTATGATTTGGAAGTAGAAACGATGGACTTGCAAGCAACATTAGTGGATAAATCTATATTGGTCGTTAATGCTACCGGTGGAAAATCTCCTTTTTCCGATCATACCTATCTGGAAAAAATGGAAGTGAATGTATTGAAAAAACCATTTTCTGCGGCTGAAGTAGAAAAGAAAGTAGCAGCTACATTAAATGGCATTACTCCTCAAAAATATAGCCTAGAATTGACAGAGAAAGCCAGTGACGTAATCGCTAAACGCCTGGAGGAATTGATTAAAGAGGAAGAAAAGAAGTATTCCAAATTGATTAAGGAAATAGTAAATGAGAAAGGCTACTTAAAGCTTAATTCAAGTGCTGACAAACAAGCTTATAAAGTTACTCGGGAAGCAGAATTAAATGAGGCCAAAGAGCAAAAGTTTGTCTTACTCAAAAGTAAATATGATAGCGAATTTGAATACCTGAAGGACTCCTTTCAATATTTTACACCTGGTCGTAAGATATTTCTGCCGAATGATGCTGAAAATATTACAGCTTTAAAGACATTGGGAGTGGTCATAGGCTTTAAAATTGGTTCAAACAAAAAGAATCAGTTTGCTCCCTCTAATTTGTCAATCATAATAGTCTTGGCAAGTTCTAAAAAACAAATCACTATTGATTTAGGAGCCAAGAACCAAAAGACTGCTTATGCTATCAGAGGCGCAAGTCCTTATTTTTCTCCATCATTGGAACAGACACTTACCGAATGGAAAACAGCCATTACTGAAAGTAGTAAGGATAGAAATATCCGATACATTGCTACCGGTAATCTGTTACAGTTTTATGGACAAGACGCCTTTCCTAAAGCAAAACTGGTGCAATTCACGACTTCTGATGGCAAAGTACGAAAAGGAGCGTTGTTGTCTGAAGCATATAAACCGAAAGGTACGGGCTATTCTCAGGAAGGAGAACAGAAAATCATTGTTCCTCTGAGCAAATGTGTAGGCGTTATCGAACGTCTTACTACAAGAGATAAATTGGAGTGTTCTCATAACCTGGTAATCATGTTCAACAGTAGTGCCATGAACTACCGTTTCATTGTACCAGCTTCTCGTCAATCTGGAGGGCATATTTATCTTGACCCCCATGTATTAGAATATATTGTGAAGCATGATTTCAGAAAAGTGTCTAATCAAATGATGGGAGATTGTGCAACAGAAAATTTGCCGGCGTTGTGTGAAATATTAGCAAAGAAACTAAAAGTAAATGCTGAATTATCTCAAAAACAATTTGAATTGATTCAGCATGAGTTTGCTATCAAAGAAAATCTGGGTGATGAGATAAAGCCGGTTGAACATAAAAAACAGAATCAGGCCGATGAAAATGAATTGGCTAAGGTAGAAGCAGAAGCCAGGGCCCGACGCATCAGGATAATCAAATTAAAGTTTCAGTTCAAAAAATAATCTAAATACCACCATACTACAATGAACTACATCGCACAATACAATAGCATTAATTTTAGTAAAATTCCAAAGGAGATTTCTGTGGAGTTTCAGGGAATTTATGAGAATACGAAGGGATTTACCCAGCATGTCAACCTGGAAGCGCAGAATTTTGAGGATTTATATGATTTGATACAATCCATGCCTGGTGCTATTAAGAAAGATAGAAAAGGTACTGCCAAAACTGTCATTAAGCAGGCAAATCAATTACGTTCCAAGAAATCAGCCAGACTAAGTGCCAGTAAAAAAATATTTCAGAAACGTAAAGATCTGGTAACGTCAAAAACAGCAGTAAAACCTGCATTCAAAGTAGGGAAGACCTTAATGCATAGAGACAATAAAAAAGTAACAATCTCATCGTTTGATTGGGTCGATTCAAGGAAAACGTATAGTTATACTTATAAGTCTCCAACAGGAATCGGGAATGACGATGAAGCTTCATTCAGTACAATAGTTACTAAGTCCACCGAGAAAAAAACAGGGCAGAAATATAAAGTGGGTGATTATGTCAAGGTTAGGACCGGTAATTCTTCAAAAGACTATTCATGTCATATTACTGCTTATTTCCCTGAATTCAATAGCTATGAAGTCAAAGTAGCAGAAGATGGAGGAAAGAAGTTAGGGATATTGGTAAATGCTCAATATATTTTTAAAGCTAATAAGGAGGCTTACGAGAAGCAATTGCGTAAAAAGACCCCGGAAACAACGCCAAATAGAGCTATACCAGCTGCTAAGAAAAATGCTACCAAAATAACTCGAGCAACGTCAGAAAAAGCGTCAGCTTCCGGAACAAAAAAAGCTGCAGCAAAGCCAAAAATGGCAGCGCTGGCCAAGGAAAGCAAAAGGGATTTGGTATTAAAGAAAAAAATCGAAGATTTGAAGCTGCTTGTTAATGCCAACCGAGAACGGGTAAAAGAAAATGCTCAGTTCAAGGATAAAATTGCTACTGAACTTCGGAAGTATCTGAAAGATAATCGTGTCATCAATGGTATGAGTGGTTTATCTGATGAGTATGCGAAGCTAAAAGTACAAGATAGATTCTATTCTAATTTGTTAAGAGGTGATAATGTTGACTTTTTAATTATTGCCAAGAGACTGGGGATTGTCCATAGAAAGGGCAGTATAAAAGTTAGCAACAAAACAAGGAATGCGGTTGGAATGAGAGGTATAACTGTAAAAAAGACTACTAAATCTGAAAATAAGAAATGAGTATTTTTGAAAAACTAAGGGGTTTTGGACAGGTGTTTAGAACCCTTGATAAAGAAGTCTTAAAAGACTTAGGTAAGCAGACTGCTAAATTTTTGGTCAAGAAAATGGCTAAACCCCATACTGATAAAAAATATAAAGCCACTTTGGTAAATCAAAAAGGGGAAACTGAATGTGAATTTATCATTATTCCTAAAAGTAGTAATTATATAGCAGGTATGGGAAACTTGATAAAAGATAGGTTTGAGATTCAATCAGGGAAATTAAAAGTAGATATTCAATTAATGTCAGAAGAGGCAAAATGTTAGTAATTGGACGTGATTTTTTGGTTCTTTTCACGGTAAAATTTCACAATTAATAAGGGGGTGTATTCCCCTTTTTTTGTTTAAAGTAAAACCTATATTTCAAATAATGCCTAATAATAAATAAATGTTTTAAAAGGTATTATTTTATGGGATAGTAGTTATATTTGTTTAATATATACAAAATCAATTTTAAAGATAGATTCATCAAATATTTTTCAAGTTTTATATTTTACAATGGCAAATCCAATAAAGAAAAATGCTGTTATAATTTTGAAAGCCTTATTCGAAAATAACCCAAACCAAAATTTAATGTTTGATGGAAACGATATTTTTGAATTTACAAAGTTAGGCATTCTTGATACTAACGATGCTGTAGATTTTTTAGATTCTCAAGGTTTATTGAATAGGCATAATTATTTAGGGACAGCACCTTATAATTTTGGGCATATAAGCTTGAATAGTCAAGGTAATTATGAATATCATGAATTAACTGATAATCAAAATAATGAAACTCAAATGAAAATATTTATTAGCCACAGTCATAATGATTTAGAAGTTGTAAAAGAACTAGTTGAACTTCTAAGAATTTCACTAAATCTAAAAACAATTGATATAAGGTGCACAAGTTTAGACGGATATAGACTTCCAGCTGGAATATCAACTGATACCCAGTTAAAAACCGAGATTCATGAATCAGAGGTATTAATTGGTGTTATTTCACCAGCAAGTATCAATTCCTATTATGTTTTATTTGAATTAGGAGCTAGATGGGGTGCTAATAAACCACTAATACCATTAATAATAAACATTAAGGGAGCTGAATTGCTGACAGGACCCTTAAAAGGAATAAATGCCTTAAATGCATTAGAAGAAGCTCAAGTTTTTCAATTGATAACTGACGTTTCAGATTATTTAAATATATCTTCTGAGAAGCCCTCATCGTATCAGCATTTGGTGAAAAAACTATCTAATGTTTGTAATGGAACACAAGTTAAAATAGAGGCAGAAGATGATAGTAACTCCTTTGATGTTTCAGAATACGATGATGCCGATAATATTATTAAAGAACATTGTAAATTAGAGTGGCCAAATGACTTTCATATGCAAGTTTCATGTATACAAGAACAGCAAAAAGCTGTAAGTATATTAAAACAAGGTAAGCCTAAAGATATTTCTGAAAATGATTTTTTCATCATAAGAAAAAAAGCATCAGAGGAATGGCCGGATGATTTCCATATGAGAGTAGCTGTTGAAAAAGAACAGTTTGATGCTATTAGAAAATTAAAAAGACTATAATTGAATTTTTCTAATAAATATTAGGCTTTAAACTCTTATACTATTGATGAGATGTGTTTTGACAATTAATTTTTCTATATATTTCAGATTATAAAGGCAAAAAATAAACGTCACTAATACCATAACTCCAGATATGTTATCAGTGAAGTGAAGGTGTATAAAATGTAAATTAACTTAGGTATTTATAGTTGCTTATTTAAAGACAATTTGTTATTGTAACAAGGGGATTTAAGAGTTACATATAGTTAATGGGAGTATTTATCTTTGCTATTTTCTTCCTCGAAAAACTTATCGAATTTGAGAACTTCGATTTTACTATATTTTGGAACTTTCATTCTAAAATATGAGATAGTATCTTGTTTAGAACTATTACAATATTTGATTAGCGTATCGTTTTCAATTGCAACAAAAATGTACTGATCGTTGAAATAAAGTATATTAATATCTTGGTATTTATTTTCAAAAATTTTATATATCTTTTCTTTATTTGCTAAAGATCCATCTGGAAGAAAATTTTTTTTGATTTCCTGAGTTTCTAAATAGAATGCAGTTAGTAAAATAAATATAAGAGAAAGAAACAATCCAATAAATAGGAGAGGCAGTAATACAGAAAATATTTTATCTTGATAATTACTTGATTGAAATTCCTTTAGAAGGCTCTTAAAGAACATTGTCTTATTAGGGAATTCGAGAAATATTAGTAGTGATAAGGTATAAATAAATAAAAATGAAAATAATGCCTCATAATTAAAATCAAAGAAATAAAGAATAATTGATTCAAATATGAGTAGAATCATAATTAGTGACAATTTTACTATATAAAAAGATTCTTTCGAAGAAATTCTTTTGATATTGAGGTCTTTAATACTTAGAATAAAGGGTTTATTGATAAAATAAACTTTAAAAATTATCTGGGGATTTTTTAGTACTTTCTTGTGCAGTTTTATTATAAATTTTCTTATTTTATTTTTGAAATAGTTCGAGTTCTTTATTTTGTTACTAAAATAGTAAAATGATCCAGCAGCTATAAATATTGGTAAAAATATTTCTTTAATAAAAAGTATTGCAAAAATAATGCTATCTGAAAGTAATTGGGTAACCGAAAAAAAACGAATATACAAATAGTTCATCTTCCATAATTCAGATATTTGAAGAGCACCCCCCACAAATAAGAATATAAATGGTATAATTATTGAAATCGAAACAAGTACTTTTTCAATAATTTCCCAAATAGGTAATATATTTGCAGCCTTTTCTGCCACTTGGCTTTTCTGTATTATCAACTTACTACTTCTCTTTTTAGCCATGCCATCATTTTTCGTATTTACAGAATTATTTGCAATTTCTTGACTCATAAAATTTCATTTTTAATGTACACAAATATAATTTGCATTCAATATAGCTTAGGAAAAACAAAAACAGTGTGTTTTGAGTAACTCTACCTATATCGTGAAGATATAAGAATGTGTATGCACTTAATTCAATTATTCGATTAAGTTCATGATAATTTTGATTTATAGGATGAAGAATTTAAGAAGTCTTCACACTTTTGTTTTTAGTAAGTCCACATATAAAGAAATTCCTGCCTACTATTCAAAGTAAATTGTCCTGAACCAAAAATATACACTTTCCCATTATATGAAATTGTTTTAAACGCAGTTTCTACTGCACCTGTTCCGTAAGTAGTGTATCCTGAAAATAAATAGTTATTACTATTGAAATTATCTTCTTTGCCTATCTTAAAAAGGATTATGTCAGTACTGCCCTGGCTTTGTAATGGAATGCCCATAGTCATTGCAGTATTTTTATAATTGCCACTCGCAAATATGTCTGTATTGTTAGCAGTAATTGACGAAAAACTACTACTAAAAGATACTGTCTGTAAATAATTAATAAATAGAGGGGAATCTGAAAAATAAAAGCTACCCAAAAATGAGTTAAAATCTGTCGAATTTATTAGTTTGTCGCCAAAATTTATTGAGCCTTTATAATTGCCACATATATAAAGCCTACCGTTAAAATATTTAATTTCATAAGGTATTATTTCATCATTATTGGAAGTGCCAAAAATCCTATTACCTCCTGAAATTGATAAAGTTGAGTTAAATTTTATTATAAAAATATCTTTTCCCCCTGTTGATGTAAAAGTATATGCACCTCCTGCAAAATTACCAATAAACGTACCCGTCAGGTAAAAATTTGAAGATTCATAAATTAAACTCTTAGGTAAGTCATCATTTGTACCTCCTATCTTTGTCCCACTTAATAGATTTCCATTTGTATCAAATTTTGTAATAAATATATCATATCCGCCACTGTTGAGTATACTTATCGGACTATTCCCTGTATTTATTATTAAAGGATTGCTTTTAAACGCACCAGCAATTATAATATTACTATTCTCGTCCATTGAAATATTACATGAATATTCGTCTAAATTTCCACCAATATTTTTAATCCAACTAAGGGATTTTGAAGTGTCCATTTTAGCAATAAAAATATCTCTATCCCCATTTGAAATTATTGTGTTATTCTGCCATGAAATGCTTTTTGAATAATTGCCAACTAAATATAATTTATCATTTTTAATAATTAAATCGGAAACCTCTGAATTAAAGCCATTATCAGGATAAGGCCCTGTAATTGGCAATCCTGTAACTGTAGTTGCCCATTTGAATACTCCAGATGAAGTGATTTTTAATATAATACCTGTGGCTAATGGATAAAGATTTGATGAGTAGTTAGAGCATACTGAAATAGGGCTGCTATAACAACCTGATATTCGGCCGGCTAGATAGAAATTGCCTATATTATCGACAGAAACAGCGTTAATTACAATAACTCCAGCTGTTTGTGGGCCTGTTTGGCTAGAACCAATAATTTTTGTAGATAGTTTTTGAGGTAACTGGAATGGAATAGAACCCATATCTGTTAAACAAATCCACATTGCCCCATTATAAACTCGAATACATTTGCTATCAATATCGTAAACAAGTGAACCTGCTTTGGGTGTCTGAATTGCTAAAATTGATTGATTGGTTAATTTAGGTATTGTTAATACTTCACTATTAGTGTTATTTAATAATTCTGCTCCACCTGGAGTAATAGATGTTGATTGAGCAAAGCACAATTTTGTAATTAGCAAAATTAGGATCGAAAGGTAAATAGCAGTTTTTTTCATATCACAGATGTTGTTTTATTAATGAATGTTCTAATATAGAAAATATCCATTAACTTTGATATATGAATTGTTAGAGAAAAGTAGAATAAGCCGAAAACGGATATTAAATAGAATATTTCTGCAAAATCAGAGAATTATACATTGGAATTAAGAAATATTGTCAAATAGAAATTAGAATTAAGCTTTAATGAATTATTAAAGCTAAAATTGAATTGTTTCTATAATGTAGAATCTAGGAATATTGAAGTGTGGATTGAGATTTCTATAATTCTGAAGTTTAGTCAACAGTTTTCGTATCACAACAGCAAATTTATTAATACAAGTGGTGTGGTTTACTAATAAACGACACAGGGTAAACGTTTACTCTCTGGCCAACAAGTGAATAGATTCTTTGACCAATGTTTCCGGTTCAGTAACTAAATAGTGTATTTCCGACATGCGCATTGTTGTGTGACCTAAAATAGACTCTGAAACAGTTTTTGGGTCTACACCATTGTTACGATAAAAAGAACTACCGGATTTTCTGATTTTTTTCAGGGTATAATCTTTGAAATTAATTATTCCGATTCTGCTACATAGATTTTTATAAACTCTCCGAACTGTTTGGTCAGGATAGATTGGGAAAACCGGATAACGTTTTAATATATTATCCAGAATATCATTAATTAAGATAGTAACGACCATAGGGTCATCTTTTTTTCTTTCTTTATATCTGATTTTCTGGATTACCCTCTGATTATCTACTACCTTAATGTGTTCTGTCTGCGAAAAATCTAAGTAATCACAATGGTCAAAAGCTGTATAAAAAAGAAATGTTGTTATGTCAGCTACGTGTTGCTCAGTCATTGATAAGTTTTGTAATCTAAAAATTTCTAATTGCTGTGATTCTTTAATTATTACTTTCTTTGACCTTTGACCTTTGACTTTTGGCTTTACACCTTTTAAATGATTTTCTTTGATCTTTCTATTAATTATCCCAAGTTGAAGACTGCTATTAATATAAGATAAATATCTTTTAGCCGTTCCTTGACTGCAAATGCTATCAGGTTTGCCTTTGGATAAATAGTCAAAGAACTGGTAACCAAATACTGCGTCCACCATATATATGTCCATATCTCCAGCCTTGTAGTTTGTTTTAATAAAATTTTTTAAGTGGTCTTTGCAGTATTGATATTTATCTAAGGTCTTTTGCTCAATTTCTCCAGTACTTCTTCTTTCCAGTTGCACTTGATAGAAATCCTCATAAAGCTCCAGTAAAGTCAATCGTTTCCTGTCCGGACGCCAGACTTTCAAAAACTCTGCTTTAAGGGTTCGGCAATTAATGATTAATTCCAAGCGGCTCATATATACAAATGTATTAGCCAGTTTAACCCTTATCTCATCCAGGATAGCATTGTTAGCTGCCGCTAAATCGGATTTGTTGGTAAATCTTTGTTTATCCTGATTCCAGTGAAGACCTGGTAGGACTTTTACCTGAGTAGAAAATTTCGGCGCATCTTCACCATAAATGGTGATATAACCTTGAAGCGTAGGAATTTTGTAGTTTTCAGTACGTAAACGGAAGTTAATGACTGGGACACTCATTTTTTTTCATATTATTTAACTGTTTTGGTGAAACAGAAAAATAGAGAGTTTTATGGGTTGCTGAAAATAAATTATGGGATGCAGTATGGATTTTTATTATGCGGTCATTTTTGAGAAAAAATGGCATAAAATAAAAAAAAGCAAGGTTTTTGCCTTGCTTTCACGTCAGAAATTGACTTAATCTTAATGATATTGCTCCCGAAGCTGGGCTCGAACCAGCGACCCTCTGATTAACAGTCAGATGCTCTAACCGACTGAGCTATTCGGGAATTTTTGCCGCGACTCCTTTGTCTGAAATCGTGGTGCAAAATTAGCCTTTTCCGTGATATGTGTCAAATAAAATTTAAAAAATATTTTAAGTTTTAATATTACTATACCACGATCTTTAACTGAAAAGTCTTATTGTCAATACTTTAACCTTTAAGAAAACGGTAATATTTTTTTACTTATAAGCCTACAAAAACTAAATTCCCCTCTACTTTTACCGGATAAGTCATGATTTGGTAATCTTCGTCACCCATACACTTTCCTGTTTCTAACGAAAAAGTCTTTTTATGAAACGGACAGGCTACCTTTGGCTCACCTCCTTGTGTGCCTATCATGCCCCTTGACAAAACCATCTGTTGCTTATGCGGACAAAGATTCTGTGTCGCAAACCACTCGTTTCGTCTGGCAAAATTATAGATAGCTATTTGTTCACCTTCTAATAATACACAGGCTCCTCCGTTTTCGGGTATATCTTCTATACGACAAACTTGTTTCCAACTGATTTTTATTGCTGTATCTGTAAGTACCATGATTGTTTAGTTATTTGATGTTGATAAAGATTATGCCTTTATTTTGTTCCAGTCAGTGGCCATTACCTGTTCTCTGAGCGGTTCATATTTTACATTCGGATCTTTTACCTCCGGCGCATTCACAAAATGCACAAATCGCTTACGGATTTCAGGCGTTTCAACAGCCTCTTTCCACTCGCATTGGTAGTTATTTACCAACGTCTGCATTTCTTTTTCTAAATCATCACAAATCCCTAAACTATCGTCAATAATTACCGATTTCAGATAGGCAATTCCACCGTCCATTTTATTAAGCCATGTGGCCGTACGTGTCAATGGCTCAGCCGTTTTGATATAAAACATCAGAAAACGGTCAATCAATTTCAGACACATTTCACTGCTTAAATCAGTAGCCAATAACAAAGCGTGTTGTGGTTTGGAGCCACCATTGCCACATACATACAAATTCCAGCCTTTTTCGGTAGCGATTATGCCAAAATCTTTACTTTGACCTTCGGCACATTCACGAATACAACCAGAAACCGCAGATTTTAATTTATGCGGCGAGCGGAGCCCTTTATATCTGTTTTCCACCTCTATCGCAAAGCTCACCGAGTCCTGTACCCCAAAGCGGCACCAGGTGGTTCCTACACAACTTTTTACCGTTCTTAAAGATTTTCCATAGGCGTGCCCACTTTCAAAGCCAGCATCAATCAGTTCTTCCCATATTTTTGGCAGATCCCCAACATGCGCACCAAACAAATCAATACGCTGACCACCCGTTATCTTGGTATATAGTCCATATTTTTGAGCTACCTGTCCAATCACAATCAGTTTTTCAGGTGTTATTTCTCCACCAGGAATACGAGGTACGACCGAGTAAGTACCCCCTCGCTGAATATTTGCTAAAAATCTGTCGTTTGAATCCTGGGCAGTAGCATTGTCTTTTTGTAGAATCATTTCATTCCATAAACTGGCTAAGATAGAGGCAATGGCAGGTTTACAAACCTCACAGCCATCATCTTTACCAAATTTATCCAATACCTCATCGTAGGTCCTGAGGTTATTGATCTTTACCAGGTTGAATAATTCCTGGCGGGTATAGTCAAAATGCTCACATAGAATATTTCTGATATAAATACCCTGCTCCTTCATCTTGCCTTGTACCAGATCTTTTACCAGTGGCATACAACCTCCGCAACCTGTACCTGCTTTGGTACATTTTTTAATACCATCGGCGGTAGTGACCTTATTTTCAACAATTTCATGGCAGATACGGCCTTTAGAAACGGCTTCACAGGAGCAAATCAATGCTTCATCTGGTAAGGCCATTACACCCGCGCTACTATCGCTTTCTCCGCCTCTGCTACCAAGAATCAGGTCTTCAGGGTCTTTTGGTATGACAATATTATTGATGGTAGTCTGCAATAGCATATTGTATTGCTCTGCATCGCCAATCAGAATACCACCAAGCAGACTTTTCCCATCAATAGAGATATTAATTCTTTTATAAACACCTTTCGATTTGTTTTCGTAAACAATAGTCTGGCAATCAGGCTCCTGAATGAATGGATTGCCAAAACTGGCTACATCAACCCCGATGAGTTTTAGTTTGGTTGACATATCAAAAGCAACAAACGATTTACCATCCGAACCAGCAACTTTACTGAGATTAGTTGCCACTACATCAGCCATATCATAACCCGGAGCAACCAGTCCATATATCATATGGTTGTGCAAAGCGCATTCACCAATAGCAAAGATATTGGTATCTGAGGTTTGCAGATAATTATTTACCACAATTCCACCACGGCTACCTACCTCCAGACCTGCCAGTTTCGCTACTTCGTCTCTGGGCTTGATACCTGCCGAAATCACAAGCATATCAACCTCCAGTTTTGAACCATCGGCAAAGGTCATGCCCCTGATGGTGTCATTCCCAATAATTTCTTGTGTATTCTTTGATAGATGGATTTTTAGTCCTAATGCCTCCAATTTGGTTTTGAGCATCTCTGACCCAGCCTGGTCAATCTGCCGAGGCATGAGTTTTGGAGCAAATTCAATCACATGAATTTCTTCCAGACCTAAATCTATCAAAGCCTTTCCTGCTTCCAAACCTAACAAGCCCCCTCCAATTACCGCACCCTTTCTGGCTTTTTTAGCATGACTTTGCATCATTTCCAGATCTTCGATGGTACGATAAACAAAAACACCTTCTTTCTCAATACCTGGAATCGACGGCACGAAAGGAGCAGACCCTGTTGCCAATATCAGGTAATCGTAAGGTACTGAGAGTCCATGATGTGATAAGACGGTTTTGTTTTCTCTATCAATATGAGTGATAGGGTCGGAGAGGTGAATCTGAATGTTGTTGTCGAAATACCAGTCTAAAGGAGCGAGTGTGAGGTCTTCGGCAGTTTTGCCTGCAAAATATTCACTCAGATGTACACGGTCGTAAGCAGGTCGCGGCTCTTCACCAAATACGGTGATATAAAAGAAATCAGGCGCTTTGGCTATGAGTTTTTCGCAAAACTTATAGCCCACCATACCGTTGCCCACCACAACGACACGGCGTTTAGTTCCGTTTGTCATTTTGAATTATGTTTACCTACGTTTGCCCATTTTTAGTCCGAAATTTCCCCCAAGTCAGTCTAAAAACGGTGATAATTGATTAATAGAAAATAAGTATAAATACTTATTTCTACTCAAATATACTTATGTAATTTTAATATGCAAATTTTTATTTGGCAAAATTCGTAATTTTTCCGTTTATGTTTTGATAATTGTATTTAATACAGAATAAATAGGAATAAATGTGCTGAAAATAGGAGCTTTATAGTTGAATTTAAAATTAATTTAAATCATTGGTTATTGATAAACATATTAATTTCTTTAGATACTAAAATACATACTATTATTTCAACTTGAGATTAATCAATGAAAACAACTGTTGTTGTCCTGCTTACAAGCGCCTCTAATGGTTGCTCTGCAATTCATTATCATTTGCTTCTGCAAAAAAACAATAAAAAGAGCTTTACAGCTATAAATTCATTTAACGCATTGGGAGACCCCAGAAGATTTCCTGACGAAAAGCTAATCCGTTCAAGAATTGCTTCCTGTGGCTGCGGTTGTTTTACCATCTATGAACACAAATGGAACGGAGATTCGCTTGAATTGAAGAAAACTTCTAATGTATCTTTTAGAGGTACAAAAATACCAACGGCATTTAAAATATACAGTAGTGGCAATCTTATAAAAAAATATGAGAAAAAAATAAGCCCAAAACAACAAGATTCACTTTTCGAAAATTATGTTTATTAGAGTATTCTTGTAGTCAATGCTACTCCACAGCCAACCTGACCAACTCCGCTGTATTCTTCACCTGTGTTTTGCGTAAGATATTAGCCCGATGATTAGAAACGGTACGTACGCTTAACTTGAGTTTTTCTGAGATTTCCTGGCTATTCAGCCCCTCAACAATATAATTAAGAATTACTTTCTCTTGTTTAGATAAGGCATTTACAATGGCGGATGCTTCTTTTTTTGTTGCCGAACTGCTATTTTTCTTCTGATTAAGTAAGCCGTCAATAATCATGGCCGAAACTGTAGGAGGGAAATATTTATTGCCATTAGACACTGTATCTAATGCTTTCAGAATTTCTTCTTTACTGGTATCTTTCAGCAAATAGCCCATTGCTCCGTTCTCAACGGCCTGTACCATATATTCCTGATTATTGTGCATGGAGAAAATAATAGATCTTACAGCAGAGTATTTCTGAGAGATAATCTTGGCAACCTCAAACCCGGTCATTTTAGGCATTGATAAATCGAGCAATATAATAGTGGGTTTTAGCTCTTTGATGCCTTCAAGTGCTTCAATCCCGTCAGGGGCTTCGCCAACAATTTCAATATTTTCCTCATCTTCTAATAGGTTAATAATTCCTTTGCGTACCACAGCGTGGTCGTCAACAATCATCAGTTTAATTTTGTTTGCCATTTTAATTCGGGATTTTCACGGTTATCCGGGTTCCTTTTGTTGATTTCGCTTGTATATGTATATGTCCACCCAATAGGCGTACGCGGGTTTGCATATTAGGTAGTCCGTTGTTGATACTTGTTTCTTTTTTCATGCCTTTTCCCTCAAAACCAACCCCATTATCACTGATAGTTAACTCAATCTCTGATTTATTCTTCTTTAAAACCACTGTCGCTTCGGTGGCTTTTGAGTGTTTTATGATATTATTAAGAGCCTCTTGCGCGATTCTGTAAAGATTTACTTCTAAATTACTATTCAGCCTTGTTTGTCCATAATTGCTTTCAAATGATACCTGTATGTCGCTCGTTTGAGTGGTATATTCTGTCAATAACCTGATAGCTGCTCCAAGCCCGAAATCCGTTAATATCGGGGGCATCAGGTTAAATGATACCATCCGGGTTGCTTCTATGGTCTCTTCAATTAGCTTGCTATGGGTTTCAAAAGTCTTTCTTTGCTTGTCATCGGCAAAAGGAAGACTTTTCAGTTTTTCACTATGGAGTTTCAGGCCTGTCAGCATTTGGCCTATCCCATCATGTAACTCTCTTGATAATCTCCGGCGTTCTTCTTCCTGCCCTTCCATCAAAGCACTCGACCGCACATTATCTTCCTTTCTTACCAATTCATATTTCTCTTCTGTAATCTTTACCAAATCTTTCTGGATTTCTATTAGTTTCTGGTTAGAAATACTCAATTCCTGATTCCTTTCCTGCAAGGCTTCTTCCGAATTTATCAGTCTGCTGATTACCTCTTTAATATAGATTGCCAGAGGTTTAAATATTAATAAGCCTTCCAGCAACAGAATAGCAATAGTGAGCAAAAACAAAAACAATTCGATACTCCGGACCCTGTTTACCCGTTCATGTGATTCCAAATCATATTGAAATACAATACGATCCATCTGGTTCAGAAAAAGCCGTTCATTGGCTAATATCACATTAAGTACCTGTTTTTTATCAGTAGCTTTATTAGTCAGAATTAAATTCAGGTTACTTTTAATTCTTAGAAAGATCGGATTCAGTTCGTTTAGCATCAGCTTGATTTTCGACGAATTTTTTACGGCAACCTCCCGTTCAACTTCTAACTTGCCGTTTAGGAGTCCCTCATGGCATTTGCTCCAGAGTGCCAGTGTTTCTCCAAAATCTTTCTGGTAAAATCGTGCTTCTTCCGAAAACCTGTCAGTATTAGTGAGCAAAATAGCTACTTTCGATAAACGTTGGCTTAACATTCGTTGCCTACCAGCTATATTTACTACGTGTGCATCATTAAGGCTATCTTCTAAAGATTCCTGTATCAGCACTTGCCCACTTATCGAAAGAACGGCTACTGCTGTCAGGGCAAGAATATATAATCTGGTCAGACGCTGGGTAACTTGCTGTTCAAGGGTAGGCATTTTTATAGGTACTATCGCTTAGATTTCATAGAAATTTAATCTAAAAAAAAACCTTTTCCAATCTTAGTTTATAGATTCTTGATAGTTTTTTATTATTTATCAAAAAAATACCATTCGCAAAATTAAGTATTTTTACTTATTTGTATTTTTCTTATTTTAATTTTGAATTATTTGAGTTTGTGCAAATAATATTCTGAATTTATTTGTATTGATAGAATTATCTTCTACTTTTATTCATTATTAATAATTAAATAATCTACCTTGAAGAAGGATTCGGATTTTGCGACTGAATATAAATAACTAAAATGCAAGCGAAACTGACACTCGTGGGGGCGGGTCCAGGCGATGCCGAACTCATTACACTCAAAGGCATTAAAGCCTTACAAAAAGCAGATGTAGTTTTATATGATGCTTTAGCCAACCATTCCTTACTGGAATATGTATCTGAAAATGCTATTGTTGTAAATGTAGGTAAGCGTAAAGGGCAACATTCTTATGCCCAGTTTGAAATCAATCAGATGATCGTAGAGTATGCCCTTAAATTCGGGCATGTGGTGCGTTTAAAAGGAGGAGACCCCTTTGTGTTTGGCAGAGGGTATGAAGAACTTGAATATGCCCGTGTCTTTGGTATTGAAACTGAGGTGATTCCAGGTATATCAAGTAGTGTAGGAGTGGCAGGCGCAAACCAGATTCCGATTACACACCGTGATATTGCTCGTAGCTTCTGGGTAGTAACAGGGCATACGAGCGATGGCTTATTACCCGATGATTTAAAGTTAGCAGCTCAATCTTCAGCCACAGTAGTTATACTTATGGGCATGAGTAAATTAGATGAAATTATAGCCATTTTTAGTGAAAATGGCAAAAAAGATACGTCAGTTGCGATTATTCAGCATGGTACAACCCAAAAACAACAATCTGTATTCGGACAGGTAAATGATATTCAGACTAAAGTTAATGAGTCAGGTATCAGCAATCCGGCTATAATTATTGTAGGAGAAGTGGTAAGTCTGCATCCGCAATATATTGAAGCCTATGCTGAGAGTTTGTCTTTTTAAATGTTTTTGGCTGGTTTGTTTCGTAAATCAAACTGCTTCTTTTTAAATTTTGTGGTTGAACGATTATTTAAATATAGAATAAATATATATCGTATAGTGTTGCCTGCAAACAATTATCTACATTATACGTGATTGGTTTAATAGAACAGCTCGACTGCATTTGTCAGGAAAAATACATAGTTATTTTAAGCACCAACTCAAAAATACCGGCCTGATTTCTTTTTCTTCTCTGTATTCGTGGCGAGAATCCTCAGCCTGATACTCACTTATTTCGTCAGTACAAATTGTACTTTTCTTATAAATATTTATGTGATGTAGAAATTGAAAAAATTGAAAAATATGATTTTTTAGTTTAAAATATAAGCTTTTAGAGAAATAAAAATTGTATTTTTCTAAAAACAAGTTTCAGATTTAAAAGAATATTAGTTAAAAATAGTAAAGTTGTCAAAAATATGTGTAAAATGATTTTGAGTATAAAATATTATTTTTTACATTTGACTAAGTAAAGAAAATTATACAATTAATAAGTATTTTTACTTAAATAATATTTGGGCAGTGGGGGCTGCCAAAGTATTATCTTTCACAATCATTTCAAACAATTAACAATTCAAATGAATAGGCAAACGTAGAAAAAAAAGCAACAAAAGCACAAACATCGTCAATTATCGGAGTGGGGGCTTCGATTTTCGGCCAACAAAAAAAGCCGACCTGATATGGGGGTATCAGAATCGGCAACGAATCGCAAAACGTAGGTATTTATTCACAATTCAACATCAAAGCAAATGAAAAAAAATTTATTACGCAAATTTGCTCTTGCACTTTTCTTCATTGTTTTCTTTGGCGGGCTTTCATTTTCGCAATTTTCACTCACAGGTCAGCTAAGAACTCGTACCGAAATCAGAGACGGATTAGGTAATCTGGCTCTATCAGGTGCTAAACCTGCCGCTTTTACCTCGCAACGAACCCGCCTGACTTTCGGCTACAAATGGGAAAGAGTAAATCTGGGTGTATCTGTGCAGGACATCCGGGTGTGGGGGCAGGATGCCTCATCTATCTCAAATAGCGATGGGGCAAGACTATCCGTACATGAAGCCTGGGCAGAGCTTGTATTAGCCAATGCTGCCGACACCAGTTTTAAATTCAGAGCCATACAGAACCTTTCCCTGAAAATCGGTCGTCAGGAATTAATCTATGATGATGTCCGTCTTTTAGGAAATCTGGATTGGCTTCAGCAGGGTCGTCGGTTTGATGCCGCCTTACTTAAAGCCCAACACAAGGGCTGGATATTGGATTTAGGAAGTGGATTCAACCAGAATTCTGATGCTTTCGGAACAAACGGCACTTATTATGTAGGAGGCAATGCTCCATCATCGGCCTTGTCTACCAAAAATGTAAGCCTCGCTATTCCCGCAGGGTTTTTACCAACTACGGGCAAAAATGGTACTCCAGTATTACTTAATGCAGTGAGTACTAACGGGCAGAATCAGCAGTTCAAATCTTTTCAGATGGCTTATCTGGCACGTAAATTCCGGCAAACCAGATTATCAGTTCTGTTCTTCAAAGATGATTTTTCAAAATTTCGTATAGATAGTATCGGTAGTACTGCCAATGGCTATGTCTATGGCCGCAGGTACGATGTAGCAGGCGTAAATTCACGCCTGACTTATGGCGCGATGCTTACAGGAACAAACAGCCTGACCAAACTCCATAAAGTTCAATGGCAGATATTCGGGTATCTGCAATCAGGCAAAGACCGCGATGGATTAGCTATTAAGGGAGCTTATCATTATGGGGGTAATTTCATGATTCAACGCGGAGCACTCAGCTTCGGGCCGGGTTATGAAGTACTTTCGGGCAATGATGGTTTCAGGCTGAAAGCAGGAGAAACACACCGATTTGACCCATTGTATGGTACTCCGCACAAGCATTGGGGATTTATGGATTATTTTTATGTAGGAACGGGCTCGCCCGCAGGCGGTTTGCAGGATGCTTTCTTCAAGTTTAAGCACGTAAACAAACGACTGACCAGTACATTAGACATTCATTATTTTGCCCTGGCCGCAGCAACACCCAACAAAACAACCGATGCTCCGGCAGGTGCTAAAATCAACCCGATGTTGGGTATGGAATATGATTTAGTGCTCAACTACACCCTCAATAAATTTACAACAATTGAGGCAGGTTACGCCCTCATGCAAGGCAGCAACAGTCTTGAGTATGCGAAACAAAGTTCGATGGATAAAACCCGTAAAACGGCGCAATGGGGTTATCTGATGCTCAATATCCGTCCCGAATTTTTTGCTTCTGCCAAAAAATAGGTAAGTGTTCCTTTATCAATCTCTTATTTTCTAAACGAACGAAATATCATGAAATCGACCATAAACAAACCATTAGAAAAACTATCTGTTTTTGATTTTTCAAGCGTACAGATGCGTACGTTTCATATTACCTGGCTTACGTTCTTTATGTGCTTTTTTGGCTGGTTTGGCCTCGCACCTTTGATGCCAACCATCAGAGAAGATTTAGGATTAAGTAAAGCACAGGTTGGTAATACATTAATTGCCGCCGTATCTGCCACCATCATCGCCCGATTAATCATTGGTCGCCTTTGTGATACCTGGGGCCCTCGCAAAACCTACACGGCCCTGTTAATCCTTTGTTCTGTTCCGGTATATCTGGTGGGCTTATCACATAGCTATGAAACCTTTTTATTGTTCCGTTTGGCTATTGGTGTTATTGGTGCATCGTTTGTAATTACTCAATATCACACCTCAGTGATGTTTGCGCCAGGTATTAAAGGGACTGCCAATGCAGTTGCCGGAGGTTGGGGGAATTTGGGTGGCGGTATCACTAATATGTTGATGCCTTTGATTTTTGCAGGCATTGTAGGTTTAGGTTATACCAAAGGAGAAGCGTGGCGTTTGGCGATGATTGTTCCGGGCACTTTATTATTAGTTTGTGCATTTTTATATTACAAATTTACACAAGATACACCTGCCGGAAACTATGAAGACATCCGTCGTGAAGTAGCACAAAAAGAAAAACCAGATACCTGGGAGGTAGTGAAAGACTGGCGCGTATGGGCATTGGCTATTTCGTATGCTATCTGTTTTGGTATGGAGATAACTTTCGACAACGTAGCTGCCCTACACTTTGTAGATAATTTCGGAGTTGACCAGAAGATGGCCGGATTGCTTGCTGGTACTTTTGGATTCATGAATATTTTCGCCCGTGCATTAGGGGGTATCTGGGCTGATAAAATTGGTAAAAAGAATGGCTTGACCGGGAAAGGTCGCTTGTTGGCATGCTTAATTGCCATTGAAGGTATCGGCCTTGTATGCTTTGCCAGCTCAGCTACTTTACCGATTGCTATTGCCTCAATGGTATTATTTGCCCTATTCCTGAAAATGGCTAATGGTGCTACATATGCCCTTACACCTTTCATCAATGCAAAAAATGTAGGTATGGTAGCAGGCATTGTAGGAGCAGGTGGAAACATCGGCGGTATGCTCATGGGCTTCTTATTCAAATCAGAAAACCTGACTTACGCTGATGCTTTCCGTTACATTGGCATTGCAGCTGTAGGCGCAGCATTACTGATTGCCGTTACGAAATTTAGTAAGAAAGAGAAAGTAGAGAAGGCTGTGTTGGTGGAGGATTTGGTGTGAAATACCTCACCCCCTAAATCTCCCTCTTCGCCTTCAGCAGAGGGAGATTTAGAGGGCGAGGAGTTATTACAAAACAATTTAAAAGCAAATCACTCTCAAAAAATGAACACCTCAAAAAAATATAAAACCACATGCTGTTATTGTGGAGTAGGTTGCGGGATTGTGGTAACAGATACCGGCAATGGCAGGATTCACGTTGAGGGTGATAAAGACCACCCTGTCAATAAGGGTATGCTTTGCTCAAAAGGCATGAATCTGCACTATACGGTTAACGATAAGTCAGACCGCCTGCTGCATCCGCAGATGCGTATGAACAGAAGTATGCCCATGCAACAGGTTAGTTGGAACGAGGCTCTGGAACGTACAGCAGCTATTTTCAAGACCTTCATAAACAAATACGGGCCAGATTCTGTAGGGTTTTATGTTTCCGGGCAATGCCTGACAGAGGAATATTATTTATGGAATAAACTGATGAAAGGCTTTATCGGGTCTAATAACATAGATACCAATTCGCGGCTGTGTATGTCATCAGCTGTGGTAGCTTATAAGCTCTCTTTAGGCGAAGATGCCGTTCCGGTTTGTTATGATGATATTGAAGCATCAGATTGTATCCTTATTGAGGGAGCCAACCCTGCATGGTGCCATCCGATATTATGGCGCAGAATAGAAGCACATAAAGCAGCTAACCCTGATTTAAAGATTATTGCCGTCGACCCACGCCGCACGCAAACAGCTACTGCTTCAGACTTACATTTACAGGTTAACCCCGGTACAGATGTAACATTGAATCATGCCATTGCCAGAGTATTGATAGAGAATAATTGGGTAGATGAGGACTTTATTGTAAATCATACAGAGGGTTTTGGTGAGTTTAAGATAAAAGTTTTTGAGCGTACATTAGAAGAATCGGCTTCGATATGCGGTGTTTCGGAAAACGATATACAAAAAGCTGCTCTTTGGATTGCCAAAGCCAAAGGTTTTCTGTCTATGTGGACGATGGGCTTAAACCAATCAGTCATTGGCGTAAACAAAAACCTGTCTTTAATAAATCTGAGCCTGATAACCGGAAAAATCGGCAAGCCCGGCAATGGCCCTTTCTCATTGACAGGCCAACCAAATGCGATGGGTGGAAGGGAGGTAGGAGGCTTAGCCAATATGTTGGCATCGCACCGCGATATTCTGAATCCGGCACATCGAACAGAAATGGAAACATTATGGGGCGGTACTACCATCTCAGATAAAATGGGATTAACCGCCACCGAGATGTTTAAAGGACTGGAAACTGGAAAACTCAAAGCTATCTGGATTGCCTGTACTAACCCAATGGTAAGTTTGCCTGATGCAAAAATGGCTGAAACTGCACTGAAAAACGCAAGATTTGTTGTAGTGCAGGATATTTCAAACCGGGCAGATACCATCCGTTTTGCTGATGTGGTCTTACCTGCTGCTGCCTGGACAGAGAAAGAAGGAACAATGACTAATGCCGAACGTAGAGTATCGTATCTTCAT
Source organism: Emticicia sp. BO119 (assembly GCF_013912375.1). Lineage (GTDB taxonomy): Bacteria > Bacteroidota > Bacteroidia > Cytophagales > Spirosomataceae > Emticicia. Next base: position 363,448 of record NZ_JACETV010000001.1, read on the forward strand.
AAAATAACAGAGGCACCCGGGGAGGCAATACCTGATGCTGAAATTATTTGTCGGTTTGCAGAGAAAATGGGTTGGGGAGATAAATTTAACTATAAAAACTCCGGCAGGATTTACGAAGAATATACCCGTACTACCCAAGGGACAAATATTAATGTAACAGGCATAAACTATGACTTGCTGAAACAAAATACGGTTCAATGGCCTTATCCGGCTAAAGGGGAGAAACCAAAAGGGACAGCGCGCCTGTTTGAAGACCATAAGTTTTATACGGCTAACCAAAGAGCTAAAATTCATGCAGTACCTGATGAAAACGAATCGGAGCAAACAAATGAAGATTTTCCATTGATTTTGCTTACTGGCAGAATCAGAGACCAATGGCATACCATGACCAAAACAGGTCGTGTCAATAAACTGAAACAACATATTCCAGTACCATTTTTAGAGATTCACCCGAATGACGCCCGTCGCCGTAGCATTAAGAATGAGGCAGTGGTAGAGATATTAGGTAAGAGAGGAAGCGTGAAAGTAAAGGCCAGATTAACCGATGAAGTAAAAGAAGGCAATTGTTTTTTACCTATGCACTGGGGTAGAATCTTAGGAAATGATTTCGGGAGAGCCAATAACCTGACTAATAATCTGGTTGACCCGAAATCGAAAGAACCTGACTTTAAATACTCGGCAGTAGAGGTAGTTAAATATCAGAAGCCAAAAGAAAAAATTATTGTAATAGGTGCAGGCTCTGCCGGATTAGGCTTTATTTCAACCTATCGTAGCCTGAATCAGACGGATGAAATCGAGGTATTCTCCAAAGAAATTTTTCCGTTTTATAACCGTGTAATGCTACCAGACTACATAAGTGGAGCGCAAACCTGGGAGCAATTGATAAAATTAAGAGAAGACCAGTTTGAAGAAAACAATATCAAAGTTCACAAAGGCATCGGGATTGAGCATATCGACCGCAGAAACAAAGTAGTAGTTGATAGTAACGGAAACGAGCATCACTATCATAAGCTATTTTTGGGTATGGGTAGCAGAGCCTTTATGCCTAAGAATTTTCCCAGGATAGGCGGGGTATTTAATATGCGAAGCCGGCTCGATGCCGATGCCCTGATGCCTTATGTGCAAACCAATAATCAGGCAGTAATTGTGGGTGGGGGATTATTAGGTTTAGAAATGGCCGCTGCATTAAGAGAGATTCAGGTAAATGTAACAGTCATACAAAGAATCGGACGGTTTATGGATAGGCAGTTAGACCCGATCGGTAGCGATATTCTCCATGAAGAAATTATCGCCCGGGGCATTGATGTCTATTATAACGATGAGGTAGAGCAGGTGTATGGAAGCGAAAAAATAACAGGTATCAGGCTCAAATCGGGTGTAAAACTCAATTGTGATGCCTTAATTGTGGCAGCAGGCACTATTCCTAATATTGAACTGGTAAAAGAGGCGGGCTTGACCTGCAACAGGGGCGTAGTAGTGAACGATTATCTGCAAACCTCTGACCCGGACATTTTTGCTTGTGGTGAGATTGCCGAATGGCAGAAACAAATGTGGGGCATTACCGCAGCTGCCGAGCAACAAGCAGCTATAGTAGCAAAATTCCTGGCAGGAGACCAGTCGACTTACTATAATGGTAGCCTGTCAATGAATATTCTCAAAATGCATGGGCTTAATCTTTGCTCATTGGGTATTATAGAAATACCTGCTGGAAGCTCAGATTATGAAGAGATTATCTTTATTGATAAAGCCAAACATTATTACAAAAAATGTATTGTTCATAACGATCGGTTGGTGGGAGCTATTCTGATTGGCGATAAGTCAGAGTTTTTAGAGTTCAAAGATTTGATTATCAATGGCATTGAACTATCAGAAAAACGGCTGGCGTTGTTACGGTCAGGTAAACCCGCCGAGCCTGTCATAGGCAAACTGATTTGCTCTTGCAATAATGTTGGCAAAGGCAATCTTGAAAATGCCATTGCAGGTGGTTGTAAAGATATGCCACAACTATGCCAGAAGACCGGTGCAGGCATGGGCTGTGGCTCTTGCCGACCGGAGGTAAAACTTATTTTAGAAAATATATTAGAGAAAAACATGGCTATGACCGTATAATTAAAAAAGCTTAAAGCTGTGTAGAATGATAATTAAATATCTACTTAATTAGATACTTTTGTTATACGTTACTATTCACTTTTAAGAACATGAAAAAGGTTTTCATAAGCTTAGTCATATTAGTTTTAATTGGCATTTTAATTAAGTTCAGAAAAAATATCCATATCAAAGACTGGATTAATGGAGAAACTAAACCCGTTGCATTAAAGAATGATATAAAAGTGACACATTTTAAAAAACTCAATCATCTGCCGATCAGAATTGTTTATGATTCAGTCAGTAATATATTCTATACCTGCAATATGGATGGATGGGTCTATAAAATTCCAGTAATTGACACGATACCGCAAGATGAAATCCCTTTATTGGCCCCTGAGGAACACCATATTAATTTTTTGCAGGGAATGCTTTTTCATCAGAATACGCTTTTTCTGGTTGGGAATCATAACAACACAGAAAATTCAAACGGCTACGGATTAGTTGAAAAGTGTGAGTTATTACCTGACGGTAGTCATAAATGGTCAACTCTTCTGAGCACCGAAACATATCCATCATCTGGTACACTTTTCGATCATGGATTTTCAGGAATTTGTTTGTCAGTCAATAAAGATTCATTATATATCGCGAGTGGTTCACGAACCGATCATGGAGAAGTAAAAAATTCAGGTGAGTTTAAAGGTTTCAGAGATGTACCCCTAACAGCGAGAATATTCAGAATACCTGTTAATGCTAATACCATTTACTTGCCAAATGATGAAGCTAAACTGGAAGCGAGCGGCTATATTTTTGCCAGTGGTATCAGAAACGAATTTGATATGGCTTTAAATTCAGAGAAAAGACTGTTTGGTGTCGAAAACTCAGGTGATAGAGATGATCCTGATGAGTTAAACTGGCTAAGACAGAATCATCATTATGGCTTTCCGTGGCGTATGGGAGGAAACGAAAACCCGATGCAATACAAACCTTATGATGCCCGGAAAGATAAACTGATTCCTGCTAAGTCCTTTAAAAGAGATATCTTTTTCAATGACCCTGATTATCCGAAACGACCAGAGAATATAACTTTTACCGAACCTATAAAGAATATTGGTCCGGATGCCAATTGGATAAGAAATCCGGACTCAGGTAAAATGTATCAGTCAAAAGAAATAAACACTTTTACAGGGCATCGCTCTCCGGTAGGCTTGGTATTCGATGTAGATAGTACCATGCAAATGCCTTATACAGGATCAGGCTTTACTCTGGCCTATTCTCCGGATGAAGGGAATGGATACTTGCCTGAAGAAGATTCGGCAGGTGATTTATGCCAGTTAATACTGCAATATGAAGAGACCCGACAAAACTATCAAGTCAGTGTAATTCGGTTAGTAAAGGGTTTTCAACGATTAAGCGATGCCGAAAAAGTAAAGAACGATATTTATGTGACCGACCTTTTTGGGAATATCTGGAAAATAACATTCCCCGCAAAAAAATCAAATAGTAAGAAGTAAAACACCTAAAAATAAGATTCTATGCGTGATTATTATCTGATACGAGTAAATTTCAAAGGTGGTATAGTGTCTCCGGCCGAAATGAAAGATATACTGTCAGTGGCTGCTCAGGCGCAGGTAGAAAGTGTACGCTTTGGCCTGCGACACCAGATGTTGCTATATGTGCCGCATAGCTTCGGGAAACCGTTCGGAAAAGCTATGGAGGTTTTATCGGTTGATTTTGAGGTAGATAATAATCAATATCCTAATATTGTGAGCTCCTATGTGGCCGAAGAGGTTTTCCAGAAGGGAAACTGGCTGACTGAGGGTATTTATAAAGACATTTTAGACACATTTGAATATAGACCTCAATTAAAAATTAATATTTCTGATGCCGACCAGAGTTTTAGTCCGTTCTTTTCAGGACATCTCAACTTTATAGCCTCACCAACCCCTAATTTCTGGTATCTATACGTCAGAATACCTAAAAGCAATCAGTTAGTCAGTTTCAAAAGACTTGTTTTTTCAAATGAGATTGCTAAAGTTTCACAGTATCTGGAGGACCATATACTGATTGAGAAGCATACTGAAAATAAAGAAGTAGAAACCTTGCTTGAAAACCTGCCTGTTGCTATTGCAGCCCCTATCGAAACTGAACTTGTTCCCGCTCGTTTTACCTTACCTTATTACGAGGGATTCAACCGGTATGGAAAAAAAACATGGTTAGGTATTTATCGTCGGAACGAAACGTTTTCAGTAGAGTTTCTGATGAAAATCTGCAAGTTGTGTCAGGAAACCAAAATAGGTGAAATTTGCCTTACACCTTTCAAATCGCTGATAATTAAAGGAATACAGGAAGCTGACAGATGGAAATGGAGCAATGTACTATCAGAGTTCAATATTAACGTTCGCCATGCGGCTAATGAGCTGAACTGGCAGATTGAAGACGATTCAGATACCGCTTTGCAACTGAAAGCTGCCCTCGTTAGGAGATTCGATGCCATTGATTTACGCACTTTTGGTTTATGTTTCGGTATCAAAACCCGCCCCAGAACTGAAGTGTATGCTTCTATTATGTTAATGAAAAGACGCTTCAGACTCTTTAACCTCATTCCGTTACATTCAGTCTACGACATATCATATACAGAAGATTTTAATCCGAACGGCCGTACCAAGAAGTACTTCTCACAAGGAATATGGCGTTTTAATTTGGACGAACAATTGAGAAGGTGTGTATTGAAATATAACAATCTGATAGCAGAAAATCAGATAAAAGCGGCCGGGCTGAAAGACGACCATAAAGCTGCTGATTCTGAAAGTATCAATACAAAAATAGTTCATCAATGCCCTTGTTGTTTTACAATTTATGATGAAGACTTTGGTGATTTGCTGAATAGCATACCTATTGGGGTATCTTTTGAAAACCTGTCTGATAATTATACCTGCCCTACTTGTGAGACTGGAAAGAATGAGTTTAAAAAATTGGAGATGGAGATTAATCTGACATAGAAAAGTACACCAGACAATAGTAATTTAATTACTGAATTCCTTCCCTTAAAAGTTTGATTCCATCAAAAAACGCCTGAAACACTTTGAAAATGCAAGCAAAAGCCTGAAATTTATGAATGGATAAAGATGTATCCTCGTTTTCGGGAATCTGTCAGAGCCATGAAAGAACGAACTGATATACGGGTAGGCGGAAACCTGTTAAAAAGAGCAGTTGACTATACTTACCAGCAGATAGTTTCAGAATCTTTCAGAGTTCAAACAATAAAAAGAAAGCGAAAAAAGGTTACCAATATGGTGGGAACCTTTTTTACAAGAAGACTATCTTTCATACATTTTTTCTTTTTTTATCAATCTTTGGCATAGATTTTCGTTAATTTGTTATTGTATTTTGAGTGAAAAAGAATGATAATTTATAATATGCAGGAGTTATGTTAAAGAAGATACTTTTATTGTTATTAATACCTATTCTATCTTCAGCACAAACTATTGGGTTTTCAAAAGGTGATAGTGTTGATATTTTTCTACAGTCAGGTGAAACCGAATTGATTAATCAGTTGAATAAATTACTGCAAGAGACTGAAAGCCAGGTATTTATGGTTGAATTTAAAAAGGAGTTTCCCGAATCGTTTGAAAAAGAAGTCCGTTATAAACAATTATTAATGGCAAACGTGGATGATTGGGAAATAGGGTTGTACGACGAACGAAAAAAACAATTAGAATTTCTGAAAAATTATCCTGCTAAAGACAAACTATCAGCTGATTTTCAGCATTTAGTTGAAAATAATATACGGTGGAATTACTGGCATCTTTTATTAGCTTATTCTATCACACGAAGCAATCTGGATACAAAACTTACACGTGTTGTATCATTGCCAGCAGTTATGGTTGAAGCGCTTGATCCGCAAAACATACAGGACGAAAGCCTGCTGATTTCGGAAAGTTACCGCAATTTTCTTCCTTTCTTTATCACTTATTTCAACTCACAGGAACAGAAATTTGTCAAGTATTCTGATCAGGTGAAGGCCATTTCAGATAAAAATAACTATGCTTTAAAATACCTGAAAGGAAAAGTTTTAGACTACACTGTATCAAAATTACTATTCGATAATTGTGGACGTATCACATCGTCAGCGGCCAAATACTGGATTAGTCAGGTGTCGTCAGACGGCTATCGTAAATTATTAATTAGTCATTGTCAGGAAACTTTAAACAGGAAAGAAGAAGTTGCCAAAAAGAAAGAGGAGAAAACCCAAAGCCAGAAAGAACTGCTGAATACCAGCGATTATCCGGTATTGACTGACCTGAACGGCAAACAATTTAATTTTGCTAAATATAAAGGTAAAGTTATTTATGTCGATTTCTGGGCAAGTTGGTGTGGCCCTTGCCGTCAGGAGTTTCCATTCTCGAAAAAATTGCATGCTTCACTGACAGATAAGCAAAAGAAAAATATTGTGTTCTTGTATATATCTATTGACGAAGATCCTGATAGTTGGAAAAATGCCGTTGAACGCTTGCAGTTAGACAATGGAGAGCACGGCTATTCAGAGGGTGGCTGGGCCTCAGAAGTAGTCAGGAAATACCAAATCAATGGCATTCCTCGTTATATGATAATAGATAAAAACGGAACAATTGTTCAGCCTGATGCCGTTCGCCCGAGTCATCCTACCACATTAGATATTTTATTAAAACTGATTGGGGTTTCTTAAGCGTAAACCAGGGAATTAATTTTCAGTTTTGATTGTATTACATTTGTAAAACAAACTACATTTGTACAACTATTCAGTCTTATTTTAAAATTTCCCGTTTGGGAATGAAAGGTTATGTTTAAATACATTCTTATATTTTTTCTGCTGATAATCTTTGTTCCGGTATTCAGAAACTTCCTGTTTAATTTGTTAGTAGGTAAGCAAATTGCCAAAGAACAAAAACGCTATAACGATATAATGGAAAAAAAGCGTGGAAAAGAGGGAGATGTTAAAGTAAAACAAACGCCACCTTCAGGCAAAAAAGGAGGATACGAAGGTGGGCAATATGTTGATTTTGAAGAAGTGAAATAAACTCTTTCTTCTGACAGTCTTTAAGTTTCTGAAATCTACAATTGAATAAAACAGGTCAGATAGCTGTTTTCTTTTAAGCCATAGCATCTATGCTGAAAATAGCTTACGACTCAATCTATACTCATCCACTACCCGAAGGGCATCGGTTCCCGATGATAAAATATGAGCTGATTCACGAACAGTTGCTATATGAGGGTACTTGTTCAACTGAAAACTTCTTCGCCCCTGCTCCAGTCGACCCAAGATGGGTTTTGGGAGTTCATGATAAACAATATTTTGAAGATTTACTGAATCTACGTATTGATGCCAGAATGGAGCGCCGGATTGGTTTTCCTATTTCTGAAACCCTGGTAAATCGTGAATTAGTGATTACACAAGGCACGATTGATTGTTGCAAATACGCTTTTCAATCAGGTATTTCGATGAACATTGCAGGTGGTACGCATCATGCTTATGCAGATAGGGGAGAAGGATTCTGTTTGTTGAATGATGTGGCCGTAGCTGCTCATTATCTGCTTGGTTGTGAAATGGTCAACCAGATTCTTGTAATTGATTTAGACGTACATCAGGGTAATGGTACGGCTCTTATTTTTGAAAACGAACCAGGAGTATTTACTTTTTCAATGCACGGCAAAGAGAATTATCCATTAAAAAAAGAAAAATCAGATTTGGATATAGAGCTTCCTACCTATTGTGAAGATGAACAATATCTGAACCTACTGTATAAAACACTTCCAGGATTGATTGAAGAAGTAAAACCGCAATTTATTTTCTATATTTCAGGCGTAGATATTCTGGCTTCTGATAAACTGGGTAAGTTAAAGGTTTCAATGGAAGGCTGTAAGCAACGTGATACTTTTGTTTTTCAGCAAGCCATTAAAAATAAAATTCCGGTAGTGGTTTCAATGGGCGGAGGGTATTCTCCAAGAATAGCCGATATTGTAGAAGCCCATTGTAATACCTTTCGTCTGGCCGATAGAATGTTCTTCTAAAAATATTTAAAATAGGATAGTAAGTTGATTCGTACAAAGTACCAAAGATTTATAGTCCGCTAAATCATAATTGAGATATGCAAAACCTTGCGCAATATATAGACCATACTTTATTGAAACCTACAGCTACTGAAATGGATTTTCGTAAACTATGTGAGGAGATATATCAGCACGGTTTTTATGCGGCTAGTGTACCCCCGAATTATGTAAGTTTTGTAAAAGATATCTTAGTTTACAGTCAGGCAAAAGTGTGTTCAGTAGTAGGGTTTCCTTTAGGCTACCAGACCACCAGTACAAAATTGGCAGAGGCACAAAACGCAATAGCTGATGGAGCACATGAGTTAGATATGGTAATGAACATCAATGCTTTTAAATCAATGGCTTATCTGACCGTAAAGCAGGAAATTCAAAAACTATCTGAGCTGGCACATAGTAAAGAAGTCTTGCTAAAAGTAATTATTGAAACCGCCTATTTAGACAATTTTGATCTGAGCATTGCCTGTGAGATTTGTGAAGAAGCAGGAGCAGATTTTGTAAAGACATCTACTGGTTTTGCGCCCAAAGGAGCAGATATAGAGCAGGTAAAGCAAATTCGGAATAACTTACCGACCTCGATAAAAATAAAAGCATCGGGTGGCATTCAGACTTATGAACAAGCGATAGCTTTTATAGAAGCAGGTGCAGAGCGTTTGGGTACTTCATCAGGTGTTGCTATTTTGAAAGGAGATGCAAATAGATAGATATTAAAAAAGGAAACGATTCTGTCTCCTCTAAGCTGACACCTTGCAATAGTTTCTGGCCAGAAGAAGTCAAACTATTCGGTGCCTGAGAATGGTAAAAGACCCAAATAATTCCGGAAAAATACTTACTTCACGGGTAAATGCACCTCTGCCATCATACATCTGGCAGAACCACCTCCACAAGCTTCAATAATATCTAAATCGAAATGTAATAAATCTGCATACTCGCTTAATTGATTTTTTTGATCTTGAGTTAGGGATTCATAAGCACTGGTCGACATCACCAAAATACGGTGTTCTTTCTCATTATTCACCATAAGCATATTCCCTGCAAAGGCATTCATCTGCTCCAGACTTATTTCAATAATGGTTTTACCAGTACTTTCCAGACTTTCTTTTACCATCAGTCTTTCGTCAAGGTCTTTAATTGATTGAAGGCAAACTACGGCAAAAATATCGCCTATACACATCATTACATTGGTATGATAAACCTCCTTATCATTTGCATCTACCGCACTGAACTTCACAATCTTGTAACCATTCATTTGTTTTTCCCAGGCTTCCAACACTTCTTCATTAGTACGGGGCGAAAGGCAAGCATAGGCAATGCGGTGCATGCGGTCAAGTACAAGGCTTCCCGTTCCCTCCAGGAACTTGTTTTCATCTTCAAAAGCAGTCAGATCAATGATAGTCTCAACATGAAAATTCTTTCTCAGATCTTCAATAATATCAGATCTGCGTTCCAGACGACGGTTTCCCGCTTGCATAGGGTATAGACAAACCTTACCACTATGGTGAAACGAAACCCAGTTATTCGGGAAAATGCTATCTGGCGTATAAGGTTTTTGCGTATCATCATATACTATTACATTCACACCAATAGTGCGCAATTGGCTTACCATTAAATCGAATTCTTTTAAAGCATTTTCTTGAGTTATTTCAATAGTTAATGCTTGAGAACCAGTATTCTGAAAGGCATTGCTTTCGGCAGTTTGCAGATTAAATGCAAAGTTTACAGGCCGAATCATCAAGATATTTGAAGTAGTCTGAGCTTGCATAAAGTAAGTTTTAAAATTTAGTGATTTAGTGAATGAGCGGCCAACACTATGGTGATTCAGTGATTAATAGTAATTTAAACAGTTAAGCTGAAAGATGTTTACCAAACGATGGTTAAATAAAATTGAGATTTTCTTAGACTTTTATAGTATCGCTCGTTTGCTAAATCACTTAGTACATTTCTACGCCTTTTCCATTTCATCTACTCTCACCCGATGACCCTCTAAGAAGAAGCGGATTCGGTTTGAGGCTGTTTCAAGTTCTTCCATTGAAGGCAGAAACACAATTCGGAAATGGTCGTTTTTAACATAATTAAAGCCTGTTCCTGAAACAACTAAAACTTTTTGTTCTGACAGTAAGTCAAAAACAAATTGCTCATCATCTTTGAACGAAAATTTCTTTAAATCTATTTTCGGAAATAAGTACAGGGCTCCTTTGGGTTTCACACAGGTTACGCCAGGTATATCTGTCATTTTATAATGAATAAGGTCACGTTGTTTACATAGCCTGCCTTCTGGCGCAACCAGATCGTTGATACTCTGATATCCTCCAAGTGCCGTCTGAATAGCATACTGCGTGGGCACATTGGCGCATAATCGCATACTGGCCAGAAGATTGAACCCCTCTACAAAAGATTTAGCCTTGTGCACCGCACCACTTAGAATTACCCATCCTCCACGAAAACCCGCTGCACGATAGTTTTTAGACAAACCACCATAAGTCATGATAAACACATCATCGCTTAAAGTAGCGATCGGAATATGTTTGTTGCCATCATATAGAATTTTATCGTAAATTTCATCAGAGAAAATAATAAGATTATGTTCTGCCGCTAATTTAACAATACCTTCCAATACTTCTTTACTATAAACTGCACCTGTTGGGTTGTTGGGGTTAATAACTACAATTCCCTTGGTTTTGCGATTGATTTTACGACGAATATCATCTAAATCAGGATTCCAGTCAGACTCCTCATCGCAGATATAGTGTACGGGTTTACCACCTGATAAGGCCACAGAGGTTGTCCAGAGAGGATAATCAGGGGATGGAACAAGAATCTCATCGCCTTCATTCAATAAAGCCTGCATGGTCATTACTATTAGCTCACTTACCCCATTACCTATAAATATATCGTCAATAGTTACGCCATGAATACCCAATTGTTGAGTATAATGCATGATAGCCTTGCGGGCAGGAAAAATACCTAAATGATGTGAATACCCTTGCGCATTACGGATATTCATAATCATATCATATATAATTTCGTCAGGAACATCAAAACCAAACGGTGCCGGATTACCAATATTGAGATTGATAATTTTTTGCCCCATTGCCTCCAGTTGTTGAGCTTTATCGAAGACGGGTCCACGAATGGCATAACTCAGGTTATTCAGGCGATTGCTTTTATTAATTGATTGGTGCATACGCTTATAAAATAAAATTGTGTGTAAAATTAATTAAAATTTATGCTTAATACCGACAAAAAAGGTCGAGAAATAATTTGTTCCCGACCTTTTTATAACGATTGTTGTGTTTTTGATTGATTTTTAAACTATTCTCGTAGCTTCTCTAACAATTTTTTATTAAAACTCTGCTCTGTACGTTTCAATTCGGCGTACTGCTTTGGAGTAATTGTTTTCAGAAGTTTTGCCATATATTCTTCATCCAACTCAATCTCTTTCTTTTTGATAGCCAGAGTCTGGCGATGAGATGAAATGATTTTATCGTCGGTGGCAGTGAGCGAATTAGCTTCATCCATGCTTCTTTTAATACTTCTTCTGAGATCAAATTTTTTGCTTTGATACTCATTATATACTGACCAGAACTGTGGTGCCTGCTCTGTTGTAAGATTTAACTTTTCAGTAATCAGGCCAATTTTTGCAGTTTGTATTTTCTCGAATCGTTCGTCCTTGAAACCTTGTCGGTTCTGTGAGAACGAAAGCATCGGTATGGCTAAAATGATAATTATTAATTGTTTCATAACTGTTGGTTTTATCATGTGTGTAATGGTCTCAGTACACTATATATCTTCTAAATCCTGACTTTCAAGATGCTCCAAAATATCTCTTTTATTAATATCCAGATCATCAATAATTTTAGTTTCCACTTCTTTTGGCAAAGGAGCAGTATTTGTAGTTATTGCTTCGTATTCTAAATAACCTAAATCTACAGTTGCCAGATAGCTGTTGATTTCATCTTTGCTCAATTCTTCCAAAGCTACTTCTGAATCTGCTTTACTGAATTGAGGAACGGCAAAGCCTAATCCGATCAGCAGTATGATACTCGCTGCAGCGGCCCACATAGTCCTTCCTCTCTGCCACCAATTCACATTAATAACCTTCGTTTTTTCCTGGGTTTTGGCAAGAATACTGGCAGTCAATTCGGCAAAATAATTGTTTGGTATTTCAAAAATATTCTTACGTTCAATGCTCTCAATTCTAACCGTTGCTCTGATACTCTCTTCTGTATTTTCAAAATAACCCTCAGGTACTTTAAAAACATTTACTTTAGGCAAGCTATTCAATCTGACTTCCTGTTTTTCAAGGTCAGCAATCCGGTTCAGGATTCTTGATGAAAGTGTATTGAAGTAATTGTCGGGAACAGCAAAGTTTTGATTTTTGCCAAAACTCAGTACAGGCTCGTCAGAGAATGCTATTCTTTCCTGGACAGACACAAACAAAGTATCGAAGTATCCTTCAGGTACTTTGAATATGTTCATTTTAGGAAGTTCTTCTATTTTGATTATCTCTTTCATACTATTGAATAGAGCCTGGTAGCGTTATGCTGCTCTTTTTAAGCCTTTTAACTATTTTTTTAATTGTTTTTTTGACAATTGAATTATTAAAAGGTTTAAAGAACTAAGATTCTTTATTTAAAAATTCTTCAATTTTTTTCACAGCTAAATGATACGAGGCTTTCAAAGCTCCTACAGACGTACCTGTTATCTCGGCAATGTCTTCATATTTCATATCTTCATAATATTTCATATTGAATACTAAACGTTGTTTATCTGGCAGTTGCAATAGCGCTTTCTGGAGTTTTAGTTGGATCTCATCTCCTGAAATGTAATCCTGCGAAATGGAACTCTCTAAGGTATTTAGCAAGTCCATGCTATCCTCAGATTCAGTTTCCAATGGTACATGATTCTGGCGACGTTTTTTTTGCAGGAAATTTAATGACTCGTTGGTGGCAATTCTATATATCCAGGTATATAACTGGGCATCTCCTCTGAAATTCTGTAGACCCTGCCATACTTTAATAAATGTTTCCTGCACCACATCGTCAGCATCGTCGTGGTCAATTACCATTTTACGGATATGCCAATAGATTTTTTGCTGATATTTCTTTATCAGCAACTCAAAACCATTCCGACGTTTATCCGGGTCTACTATTAAATTAATTAATTCCTGATCTGAAATCTGCATTTTACAGAAAAATTGGTTGAATGTAAGTAATTACCCTACTCTTAAATCTCCTGTCCCTTGCTTGAAGACAGTCAGTGGTCGCTCACCGGAGTAGGGTTAAATTCTTATACAACAACCAATCTATTTTATTGTTTTCTTTGAATTGCTTTTAATGCCTTTTCAACAATATTTTTTGCTGAAAGGCCATATTTTTCCATCAATTGTGCAGGAGTGCCTGATTCACCGAATGAATTGTTTACAGCTACATACTCTTGTGGTGCTAAGAAATTCTTTGCCAAAGTTTGTGCTATTGCATCACCTAAACCACCATTTGCCTGATGTTCTTCACAAGAAACCATACATCTGGTTTTACGAACGCTCTTTAAGATAGCTTTTTCGTCTAAAGGTTTAATAGTATGAATATTAACAATCTCGGCGCTGATACCCTGTGCTTCTAATATTTCAGCGGCCTGAATTGCTTCCCATACAAGATGGCCGGTAGCAACAATAGTTACATCTTTACCTTCGCTTACCATCCATGCTTTACCGATTTCAAACTTCTGGTCTGGTGCTGTGAAAACAGGAACCACCGGACGACCGAAACGCAAATAAATCGGGCCTTTCCAGTTAGCAGCTGCAATCGTAGCTGCTTTGGTTTGGTTGAAATCACATGGGTTGATAACCGTCATATTTGGCATAGCACGCATCATAGCCAAATCTTCAAGAATCTGGTGCGTAGCACCGTCTTCTCCTAAAGTAAGCCCTGCATGGGATACGGCTATTTTTACATTTTTATCTGAATATGCTACCGACTGACGGATCTGGTCGTAAACTCTACCTGAACCGAAATTGGCGAATGTTGTAGCAAATGGGATTTTACTTCCAATGGTAAGTCCTGCAGCAACACCAATCATATTGGCTTCTGCAATACCACATTGGATAAATCTTTCAGGATTTTCTTTAATGAATGTATCTATTTTCAAAGAACCCACAAGGTCGGCGCAAAGAGTGACTACATTAGGGTTAGTTCTGCCCAATTCGGTCATACCCGCGCCAAAGCCTGAACGTGTATCTTTTTTCTCGGTGAATGTGTATTTTGTCATAAACGCTGATAATTCTGAATGTTAAATAATTTGCTTTGTTGCATTAATCAATAATCCCCGATAGTACCGGTAGTAACCAATTGATTCAATGCCGTTTGTAATTGTTCATCGTTAGGTGCAACACCATGCCATTTGTGGCTACCCATCATATAATCTACTCCTGCACCCATTTCGGTTTTCATGAGTATCATAATCGGTTGGCCTTTACCTGTCAGACGTTTGGCTTTACGCAATCCAGCAATTACCTGGTCCATATCATTACCGTCTTTGATTTCCATTACATTCCAGCCGAAAGCTTTGTATTTGGCTTTCAAATCGCGGTTATTCATTACCTTTTCGGTAGGGCCGTCAATCTGCTGACCGTTCAAGTCTATAATTGCAATCAGATTATCTGTTTTGTGGTGAGGTGCTGCCTGTGCTGCTTCCCATACTTGTCCTTCCTGTTGCTCACCATCACCCATTAAACAATATACCAGATTTTTATCTCCATTCAGGCGTTTAGCTAAGGCTGCTCCTATAGCTACCGAAAGCCCTTGACCTAATGAACCAGACGCTACACGAATACCCGGAAGGTGCTCGTGTGTAGTTGGGTGTCCTTGTAATCTTGAATCAATCTTACGGAATGTAGCTAATTCTTTTACATCAAAATATCCTCTACGAGCTAAGGTTGAATAAAATACAGGCGAAATATGTCCGTTTGAAAGGAAGAACAAATCTTCACCTTTTCCGTCCATATTAAAAGAGAGATAGGTGTCTTTACCTTTTCGGTTGTTAATTTTCATTTGCTGAAAATAAAGCGCAACAAATAAATCGGTACAACCTAATGAGCCTCCCGGGTGTCCGGATTGGCAGGCATGCACCATTCTAACAATATCCCGGCGTACTTGTACCGCAATTTCTCGTAGTTCTTGGGTTTGCATTTAAAAAGATTTATTAAGTGTCAAAAAAACAATTAATACAAAGGTAGTTCAGAAAGTGATAAAAATGTGGTTGTTGTATTAATTTTTGCAAAAGTACATAATACATCTTGGTTTTTAAATATAGAATCGTTTTAAACTTGGCTTTTTGAGCTATAAATAGTCGTTTGTGTTTGTTTTTTTTTAAATAGTTTGGCTCACCTGTTATTTATTAATCTTATATACGTGCCAGCAAATGAATTCTTATGTTCAGGTTAACACTTATATAAATCTACTTGAAAGGATATTCTCAATAGTAATGTTTGCGGCTTGTGTCCTCTGAAATTGAGAAAGGTTGTGTTGAATATGGACACAACCTTTCTCAGTTACCAAAACAATTATTGTCAATCTGATATGAATTCTACAGGTAATCGCATAGATTAGATTTATCTAAGCAATCGAAATTAATTCTATGATTATAATGGGGTATTGTGATATTAAAATATCTTTGGAAAAAAAGCAGGAACACGATTGACATACTCATCGTATTGAGGTTTGGTTTCAGTTAGTTTTTTCTCTAATAATGTTACTCCTGAAACCTGCATGAGGAGAAATGTCATTAATAGCGGACTGAAAGCAAATAGATATTGCTGGTTGGTGCAGGCAAAAAGGAAATATCCCCACCATTGCGCTGCATCGCCAAAGTAATTAGGATGACGCGTGCGAGACCATAACCCGGTTTGTAAAACTTTACCTTTGTTAGAAGATTTTTTCTTGAATTGTGTGAGTTGCCAGTCGCCAGCGGCTTCAAATATAAAGCCCATCAACCAGATGCCTATACCTATATAATCAAGTGGTTGTAAATCATTAAATTCAGAAGATAGGGCAGGGACGTAAAGTGATGAGATAAGCCATAATAAAATACCCTGCAATAAGAAAACCTTGAAGAATGATACCCACCACCATTTTTTGCCGCTTTCTTTTCTCCATTCCTTATAACGGTAGTCCTCGCCTTTACCAATATTTCTGAAGGCTAAGTGAATACTCAGGCGTAGACCCCATAGAGTGACAATACTACAAAAGATTAATGAACGCGCATCATCTAAGCCTCCTGAATAACGATAAAACCATACAGTAAGTACAAAACCTGTTCCCCAGAAAATATCTATGATGCTTGAATCTTTTAGAAGTATACTGATTAGCCAGAGCACAGTAAAACAAAACATAATGACTATCAGGCCTTGTACAAATGGGTAAGGTTGAAATAACAGGAAGACTGCTGTGATAATAACTGCAAGCAATAGAACGATGCGCGTCATTTTGGAGAAAATTTATTTCAATATTTGGTGAGCATGGTTTTTTGAATTAACCTTGGTGATAATTTCTTCAATAATTCCGTTCTCATCAATAATAATGGTTGTGCGAAGCACACCCATATGAATATTGCCCCATAGTTTTTTTTCAGCCCAGATACCAAATTTCTCCATTACTATATGATCGGGGTCGCTTAATAAATCAAATGGTAAGTTATATTTGTGAATAAACTTCTGATGTTTTGCTTCATTATCAGGACTAATACCAAATACTTTGTAGCCTTTCGCCAGAAGTGCTTCATAATTATCTCTTAAATTACAGGCAGTTGCCGTACAAGTGGGTGAACCGTCTTGCGGATAAAAAAATAAAACAACTTTTTTCCCTTTATAATCTTTCAGGTTAATTTCAACGCCGTCTTGATTTTTTGCTTTTACTTCCGGAACCGGGTTTCCTACGAACAGGTGCATGCTTCTTTTTCGATTTTTGTAATTGTTGTTGTTTAATATACTCCTCTAAATTTACCTGATAAGTTCCTAAATTTCCTACATTATCTACTACCTCCAGTTTTAAATCACCACTATAAGTCTGATCTTCATTGAGTTTAATAGACCAGATTCTACCATTCTTATACTCATAATCCATCAAAACCCATTCACTGTTTACAAAACAATTGAAACTCTTGATACCAGATAAATTATCTGATATAACAAAACTCAGATAGTTAGAGTCGAGTCGAGCCGGACGAATAGAAGGAGCTTCATTATCTGTAATTAGCTGAAAATTGCCTAATCGGCGGGTTTTAAACTGAATTGCACTACCAACCCAAACACCTCCCAGAAAAGAACGGCCATTGTTTATATCATATACTCCGGTTTTCGGAGACATTGAAATACCCGATGGTGTCCAAAGAACTGTCATCAGATCTTTTAAAGGTATTTTCTCAGTATTAATAGTTAAACGTGTACCACTCGCTGAGGTTGTTAAATAAAGCGTATCATAAAGTGCATTATTAAAATCTATCCGTAGATGGGGCTCTGTATAGACTTGCCCGAGTTGTGGCAGAATTTCTTTTTTGATACCAATTAATGACGAACTATTATCTACCTGAGCAAAGTCTGCTATACCCCTGTTTAAATCATACAGATATACCGCTTCTTTATTACCAACATAAGATAAAGGTACTTTAGTTGGAACGCCCTTATTTTGTAAAATAGCAAATGGAGCTTTGGTATTCTTGGCTCTGACAGCTAAGGTATTTTCAGTGATTGATGTTGAAATATTTCCTGTATAATTACTTTCTTCAGCTAAAGGTATTCCCGTTTCACTTTCTTGTAATTTTGGGGCTTCTCCCTGAATAGAGAATGTGAGCACAGATGTATTACCATAGGTGTCTTTTACCTTTACATAAACACTATGTAGTTGATTATCGCTGACAAATATTTTACCTTTATTTTTGTCAGTTTCATAAATAGAAATACGGTTGCCATCAGCCACATAACATTTCTGAATTCGAACACCATTGGTTTGCGAAATATCGTAGTCAATATGCACATTTATATCCTTGGAAACATCAAAAGGCATTTTTTCAAGATTTAGCTTATAGGTACTTTTACCATCTACTTCTACTTCTAATTGTGTAATGCCCATTCGAAATGGGGAGGTCTGGCTTCGGTCATAGGTATTTAGTTCTAAACCAATAATGCCTTGCGCTTTTACAATGTTTGGTAAAACGTACTCACCCGAACCCGTGCGTTTGGGTGCTATTGATACCCTGCCAAATTCACCATTAACACGGGAATAAGCATTTAGTGTTTTTAGAATTACTCTTTCAATGATCGGTGCTTGAGAATCCTGAATTTCAGGAAACCCGAATTTCATAGGATTAATGGCATTTTCTAAGGCATCGCGAATTTCGAAATGCAGGTGCGGTCCACCTGAAGCGCCAGTGTTACCTGAAATAGCCACAATTTCTCCCTTTTTTACTTTCAATTCGTTTGGACCTGGTATAAGTTCTATTTCCCATACTTTCTGGCTATATTCTCGTCTTCGTAGGTACTCTTCAATTGCAGGATTATAGTTTTTTAAGTGACCATAAACTGTAGTGTAACCGTTAGGGTGAGTGATATAAAGTACGTTGCCATAGCCACCACGCATGACTCTTATTCGAGAGACGTATCCATCAGCTGCAGCATATACATTATAGCCTTCTACAGCACCAGTACGAATATCAAGACCTGCATGAAAGTGATTAGTTCTTAAATCTCCGAACCCTCCTGATAAAGAAGCTTGTCTGCCGGGCTGTATCGGGAACATGAAATATCCCTTGGGATATTGCTCCTTTGCCGCTTGTCCCGGCTCTTTCTGAGCATAAGAAAGATTTACAGACGTGTCGGAGATTAAGTACACAATCAATAAGATGGCACTTAAAACTCTTGTGATAATCATGGACCTATTATTATTCTTCACGTATTTATAAAAATTTGGGTGGATATGACTAACAAAAGCCTTATGGAATCATTAACTTAATAAAACTTTGATTGTTCTTTTAAAAGAAAAAGACATTGTTGCACTAAAAAGAACAAGAAATGAAGAATTAATCTTAAGAATTTTAAAATTCCTATAGTGCTACAAAAAATGTAATCTTAAAATATTATTGGAAACCAGTTAATTCATTTTAGTCGATTCTTTCCAATTCTGTATCTTTTAGGAGCAATCGTTATTATTATCAAATAATCTTACTTTACTTCAAATTCAAGCATTTTATTGCCTTCTATAAATGCTATCAATTTATCTCCTATGTTTACAGGTGCAACACCTGAAGGTGTACCTGTAAATATAATATCTCCAGTCTTTAATGTAAAAAATTTAGATACAAATGAGATAATATAATCGAACGAAAAAAGCATCAAAGAAGTATTTCCCTGCTGACGAGTTTGTGTCTGACCGTTAGCGTCAGTAACATCTAAATGAAAGTTCAGGTTTGCCAAATCAGTAAATTCTGATTTTGGTACAAAGTCCGAAATAGGAGCAGAACCATTGAACCCCTTGGCTAAATCCCAGGGTAAGCCTTTTGCTTTCAGCTTCGACTGTAAGTCTCTTGCCGTAAAATCAATACCAATACCAATTTCATCATAATATTTATGAGCAAATTTTTCCTCAATATTTTTACCCATTTTGTTGATTTTAAGTAATATCTCTACTTCATGATGAATATCCTGTGAAAAATCAGGATAGTAAAACGGCTCGCCATCTTTTAAAATCGCTGTATCAGGTTTTGTAAATATTACAGGTTCGTCAGGGCGTTCATTGTTTAATTCCTTAATATGTTCCACGTAATTCCGTCCAATTGCGATAATTTTCATATGATATAGAATGTATCTAAAGTTTAGATTTAGGTTTGAGTTATTTGATTTTTATGTACTTTTGATGTACTCAAAAGTCGGGAAATTTTACAAAAATAGGTATTTTCTATAGTTCGGTCGCAGATAATGGTCTGATTTTTTAGACTTTATCTGAAAATAAATATTTGTGATTCGGTTATATTCTTAACTATTTATGTCTAATAAAAACGAGAACTTAATTTAACATACAATGAAAACCTTATTAAAATCTTCAGTAGCTGCTTGTATATTGTTTATTACTATCTGGTCATGTCAGAAAGTTCCACTCACAGGACGAAAACAATTTGTAGGACTGGTTTCAAACGAACAAATGATTCAAATGAGTTTTGCCGAGTATAAAGGCTTTATGGATACATCAAAAGTAATTTCTGCCAATGCTAGTGATGCACAAATGATTGCAAGAGTTGGTAATAGAATTAAGACAGCCGTGGAAAATTATCTGGTTCAGAATAATCTTGGAGAAATAATAAATGGGTACCAATGGGAATTTAAATTAGTACAAAGCAAAGAAGTAAATGCCTGGTGTATGCCAGGAGGTAAAGTTTGCTTTTATACCGGAATTTTACCAATTTGTAAAGATGAGGCAGGCGTGGCAGTAGTAATGGGTCATGAGGTGGCACATGCTATAGCAAGTCATGGCCGTGAACGTATGAGTCAGGCAATGGCAGCACAGGGAATCACGCAATTGGGGGCAATAGGCGCAGGAGTATATAGTGGCAATCAACAAACAATGGAATTGGTAGGACAGGTATTAGGTGTTGGTACCACTTTGGGGTACGTACTGCCTAATAGCCGTAAGCAAGAATCAGAAGCAGATGAATTGGGTTTGATATTTATGGCGATGGCAGGTTATGACCCTCAGAATGCGGTTGCCTTCTGGCAAAGAATGGCCGAAGCAGGTAAAAATTCCTCAAAACCGCCCAAAATCCTTTCTACTCACCCTGCTGATGAAACCAGAATCAGAGATTTGCAAAAACAATTGCCTCAGGCACAGAAATATTATACTGCATATGCAAGTAAAAGATAATGTATTAGCGGTATCGTAACGATCAATCTTAACTTAAGAGAGGCTCTGGTTTAATAACCAAGGCCTCTTTTACTTTTGGAGGCATTTTAAGTATTGAGATTTATAAATTAACATTAAATGCAATTTCTGTTAAGAGTGCATTTAATCGTGTAAAAAATTTGTAAAAATTTTTTCTTTGCTTACTTTTGCTTGTATAGACAAGTTAGGGCAACTATTTGGTAAATTGAGAAGATAAAGGTATGCTCAAAAATAAGAAAATAGTTATTATCGGAGGTACAACCGGTTTAGGTTTATCGGCTGCTAAAGCTTTTGTGAAAAATGGCGCAAAGGTAGTTGTTGTTGGGCGTAATCCTGAAAGTTGTGTGGCTGCAGAGATAGAATTGGGTGAAAATGCCCATGCCATGAGTGGCGATGCAGCTAATCCTTATACTGCCAATCAAGCTATAGAGTTAGCTATTAGTGATTTTGGTGGTTTCGACGGACTATATCACGTAGCTGGAGGAAGTGGCCGGAAATTTGGTGATGGTCCTTTGCATGAAATATCTTTAGAGGGCTGGAATAAAACCTTTGAATTAAACTTGACAAGTCTGATGCTGTCAAATCAGGCAGCTATCCGTAAATTTTTAGAATCGGGCAAAGGAGGTACTATTCTGAATATGGGTTCAGTGCTGGGTGTTTCACCTTCACCTAAATATTTTTCAACTCATGCGTATGCCGCTACTAAATCCGCTATTATTGGTTTTTCAAAGTCTATTGCAGCCTACTATGCCCGTGATAATATCAGGATAAATGTTTTAGCTCCTGCTTTGGTTGAAACACCTATGTCGCAAAGAGCCTCTAAGGATGAGGTAATTATGGATTTTGTAAAAACTAAACAACCCTTAGATGGTGGGAGAAATGGATACGCGAGTGATTTAGACGAGGCGGCGGTTTATTTTATGTCTGATGGGTCAAAATTTACCACAGGACAGGCACTGTTTGTAGATGGGGGATGGAGTGTTAGTGAAGGGCAATATTAGTGAATTGTCAAATTACATTTAACGTTCGGCAATCTGCATTCGGATTACGATAACCTATTCGACAATCTGCAATCGAAAATCGACAATAAAAATGTCTTACGTTATAGGAATAGACTTAGGAGGTACAAACATTAAAGGCTTAATTATCAATCAAAAAGGGGAGGTATTAAAGCAACACTATATTCCAACCAAAGATACTGATGATGGGTCCTGGCGGGAGAATGTGAAAGAGATGGTTGAATATCTGAAAAACTATCTGCAACAACCTGTTTCAGGTATTGGACTATCGGCTCCTGGACTACCCAATGAGCAAAATCAATGTATTGCTTATTTGCCTAATCGCCTGAAAGGATTAGAGAATTTTATGTGGGGAGAATATTTGGGTGATGCCACATATGTGCTGAATGATGCCCATGCAGCATTGATGGCAGAAGCAAAATTTGGAGTAGCTAAAGACAGGCGCAATGTAGTATTGTTAACCTTAGGCACAGGCGTTGGTGGTGGTATATTAATTAACGGACACCTTTACCAGGGGTTGTCTCAAATGGCAGGACATTTAGGACATATTTCGCTCAATACCTACGAAGAAACCCAGAGTATTGTCGGAATGGTGGGGAGCCTTGAATATGCTATTGGTAATTACTCTATAGAAAAAAGAAGTCATGGAAAATATTCTTCTACCTGGGAATTGGTGGAGGCTTTCCGTAAAGGAGACTACTTTGCCACTTATTTATGGCTTTCTTCGGTTAGAAAATTAGCTATTGCTATCAGTTCTATTGCTAACCTCTTATCACCCGAAATGGTAGTACTTGCCGGAGGTATCACTTTAGCCGAAAATTCACTTTTTGAGCCTCTTTCGTCCTTTATGGAATTATATGAATGGCGACCAGGTGATAAAAAAACAGAAATTGTACAGGCTTATTTTGGTGATATGGCAGGAGCAATTGGTGCTGCCAGTTATGTACTAACTAAATAAAAATGAAATATTTTGATTAATATGAGTGTAATACAGGATTATCTGAATAAGTGTGCAGCGATTGTAGAAACAGTGAAGCAGCAAGAAAGCGAAATACAAATGGCTGCCCGATGGTTTTCTGATTCGATTTTATCGGGGAGAATGGTTCATGTGTTTGGGTCGGGGCATAGCCGTATTATGGTAGAAGAAATGTGGCCTCGCTATGGTTCATTTCCGGGGTTTAATCCAATTGTTGAACTTTCTTTGACCTTTCACAATTTAGTGGTTGGTGCTAACGGACAACGTCAGGCCATGTTTTTAGAGAATGTAAGTGGATTGGCCGACCGTATTTTAAGAAACTTCGATTTAACGACTCTTGATACTGCCTTGATTATATCCTCATCAGGTACAAATGTAGTGCCTGTTGAAATGGCTGAGATCTTTCAGCACAGGGGGATTAAGGTAGTAGCTCTGGTAACAAAGGAGCATCTGGAAGCAAGTATCACGAAACGTCCTGACCGTAGGAAACTGAATGATTTTGCTGATCTGGTATTAGATACTGGTGCACCAGTTGGAGATTCGATGGTTTATGTACCCAATCTTGATACTCCTGTTTCACCAGGCTCAACAGTTGGCGGAGCTATGATTATTAATAGTATCAAAGCACAAGTCGCCGATTATCTGACTCAGGCAGGCCATCCTCCGAAAGTACTCACCGCAGGTGCTTTAGTAGGTGCTCAACGAGCTACTCAATTATTTGAAGCTGCTTATGATGAACACGCCCACAGAATAGCTAAAATGTATGCAAAAGTAGGTGTGCCCAGTTATGTATCAGATAATGAAACCCATTAGTTGATTTTTCACCCAAGCGATTTTAACCTATGAAAAAGATTATTTGTCAGATTATTTTGGCAGCCATTTGCCTTAGCGGATTTGCCCAAAATTTTAAAGTACCCGAAACTACTGAGGTTTGGGAGCCAAAGCCCAGATTAGTAGTACCTGCCAGAAACCCTGGGGGTGCTCCTTCTGATGCAGTCATTCTCTTTGATGGAAGTAGCCTGGATGCCTGGCAGCAAACTCAAGACAAATCTCCGGCTAAATGGCTATTGAAAGACGGGGCCATGATTGCGAAAAATGGCACAGGTGAACTAAGAACTAAACAAGAATTCGGCAGTTTTCAGTTACACGTTGAATTTAATATGCCTTTGGATTCAAAGAAAGCAGGTTACCCAAATGGGGGTAATAGTGGTGTATTTTTGCATGGAAAATATGAGATTCAGATTTTTGACTCGTATAACAACGAAGTGCCTATCTATGCCAACGGGCAGGCTGGGAGTGTTTATAAACAAGTGATACCCTTAGCTAACTCAATGTTGAAACCAGGTGAATGGAATACTTACGATATATTTTTCACGGCGCCTAAATTCAGATACAATGGCTCTGTTGAAACGCCGGCCTACGTAACTGTTCTGATGAACGGGATTTTAGTATTAAATCATTTTGAGATACAGGGTACTATACAATACATCGGTATCCCATCTTACGAATACTATTCGGGTAGGGGACCAATTGCTTTGCAGGAGCATGGATCAGAAGTATCGTTCCGAAATATCTGGATAAGAGAATTATAAGCATTTTGATTGACCTTAAACAAATACAAGCGGATGAAACGTGGGCAATCCGTCACAAGGTCATGTGGCCTGACAAACCCCTTGACTTTGTGATTTTGCCCAATGACGACGAAGGATTGCACTTTGGTTTGTTTGAAAACGAAAAATTGATAGTAGTAATATCCATGTTTGTTAAAGGGGGGCAGGCTCAGTTTAGAAAATTTGCTACTGATAGTGCCTATCAGGGTAAAGGTTATGGTACACAACTATTGGCTTTCCTGATTTCAGAGGCCAAACGCTTAGGTGTACAAAAATTAATGTGTGATGCACGTGTAACAGCTATAGGGTTTTATGAAAGATTCGGTATGGAGGTGAGTTCTGAAGTATTTCAGAAAAGTGGAAAGGATTATGTAAGGATGAATCTGATACTCAGGGATATTAACTATTAAATAAGGAGGATATGCATACAATACATTTAATCAAACTATTCGACAGAGATTTACAGAAACTTAAAGCAGAGATTGAATCCTACAAAGATGAAGAATTGCTTTGGGAGACAAGAGGGGAAATCAGTAATTCAGCAGGAAATTTATGCCTGCATCTGATGGGTAACCTTAATCATTACTTCGGAGCGCAATTGGGTAATACTGGTTATGTGCGCAATCGCCCATTGGAATTTTCTGATAAGAATGTATCCAGAACCGCTTTGATTCAAAAAATTGAAGAGGCAAGGGAAATGCTTAAAGGAGTATTAGAAAATCTGACGGATGAAGACTTGGCAAGTAATCATACAGAAGAATATAACAACGGACAAGATACTAATGAGTATTTTCTGATTCATCTATATGGACATTTCAATTACCATTTAGGACAAATTAATTATCATCGAAGGCTTATTATGTCATAAACTTTGATTTAACTGACTAATCACACATTCACCCAATAAACTTATGCAACCTATACCTATCAGAACAACCGTTGTGGGGAGTTATCCTTTTCCGGGATGGCTTGAGTTTTCTTCTATGAACCTTGATAAATTCGGGGCGGCAGATATAGAAGAAATGATCGAAGATGCGGTGATTGCGGCCATTCATGATCAGACAACAGCCGGATTAGATGTAATTACAGATGGTGAACAAACCCGCCTCGACTTTAATCTATCTTTTTATGGTTTCATAAAAGGGCTTGAGCCTAACCATTCAGAAACCCGTAAGTTTGGTCCACCTGCACATGACCAACGGGGCAAGCATTCAATTATAGAACCATTAACCGCACCAAAGGGCTTAGGGGCAGTAAAGGAGTACCAACGTCTGGCAAGATTAGCACCACAAGGACATACCTTAAAAGCTTCTGTGCCCGGACCTTACACACTTTCCGGACGTATGCTACCTGATGGTAAAATCTATAAAGACCGCTTTGAAGTAACTGAAGGGCTTTTACCATTTGTAAAAAAAGAGTTAGAAGACCTTGTAGCAGCAGGTTGTACAGAAATTACTGTTGATGAGCCTTCGATGTCTTGCTACGCCTATAAGGAAGATACCAAACGATTTGTTGATATTTTCAATCGGACCATTGGAGGTATAGTGGGCAAGGCGCGTGTTTCTACCCATTTATGTTTTGGGAACTTCAAAGGTCGTCCGGTTGGCTATCGTAAACTACACCCGATGTTACCTGATTTTCTGGATATGGCTGTTGATGAAATCCATATAGAAATGGCGAATCGTGAGTTTGACGAAGTAGAGCTATTAGCCGAGTTTGCTCAGAAAATGGATGTCGCTGTCGGTATCATTGATGTAAAGAACTATTATTGTGAAACCGTAAAAGATGTGATGGAACGAATCGAACTATGCCTGAAATATGTTCCTGCTGAAAAATTGGCAATAGCACCTGATTGCGGCTTAAGTCAGACAGCCCGTTGGGCATCACGCCAGAAACTAAAAGCCATGTGCGATGGTGCGAAAGCTATTCGTGAAAAGCTTGGAATTAGGTAACTAAATGTGAATTAGCTAATGGTGAATAATGAATTAATTTATCTGCAGATTCACCGTTAGCTAATTCCTTACCCATTTACTCTGTCAATAACTTCTGAGCGGCTTTCTTAGAAATCTCTATCACACTTCCATGCCTCATTCCTTTCGGGAAACGCATTTGAGCTGAAACTTCCTGCCAGTCGTTTAAATCTTTTGAGCGGTAAGCACCATAATAATGAGGCCTGGTGTAGTGGTCGAAATAAACATAATAGTAATCCCCGATTTTAATGGTTGATGGACCCTCCACCCAACTGATAGTAAAAGGAGCCGTTAAATCTTTGAATGGGCCAATTGGTGTCTCTCCCACGGCTATTCTTAAATTCTTTTTTAAAGGCTTCAGACGCTCATCTTTCATAAATAAATAAAATTTGCCTTTATCTTCCAATAAGGTAGCATCTATGCAATTGAAACCCGGGTCATAAAAGAGATTAGTTTCGCTAAAGCTCTGAAAATCTTTTGTACGTACATAATAAAAACGATGGTTGTATTTACTCTCACTCAGGTTAGTAGAATCTGCTTCAAATTTACCTGTGACAGTAGATGACCAATAAATAATCCAGTCTTTTTGTTTTTTATCATAAAATAATTCCGGTGCCCAAACATTTCTCACGTCATTCTCTTTCTCCATTACCGGAATCGCCTTTTGGGTTGTCCAGTTAATGAGATCTTTTGAATTCGAATAACCTATTATTTTTCCATTGTCACCATTCCATGATACTGTCCAAACCATGTGGAAAGTACCGTCAGGGCCTTGTTTAATGGCAGGATCACGCATCAGATTATCCGGGTGATTAATCTGGGGTTTTAAAAATGACTGGTCTTTTTTAAGAGGTGTCCAGATATGTCCGTCTTCACTTAAGGCCAGATGCAGGCCATCTTGTCCGTTATCTCTGAAAGAAGTGAAGAGGTAATAAGACTTTTTCTGTGCAAAAATCTGGGTTGAGCAAAGCAGGATAAGGAATAAGATTCGAGTCTTTATCATCTGTGTCAGGTTATTAAAAAGTATAGACATATAGCAATTATATTAATGTGTGGTTGACCTCCTGTTTGTTCCGAGCCAGTTAGGACTGACGGTTTTTGAACGAGAATATCTGAGACTTTGTGATTAGGGTTCCCTCCCGGTTACTTTGATGATCTGGAAACTTTTGTTGTTGTTGTTCAAAAAGGTTCCCACCATATTGGTAACCTTTTTGGTCACCTTTTCCTGCCTGGTACTCTTACGAACTCCGATACAACCTGTTATTAAATATTAGCAATTGCCATAGACAGGTTTCAGCTTTCCTTATACAGCAGACAGGTCTTATCCGGTTCTTATAGATTCCTCAAAAAACGGATACTTCTTTGACTGGGCTTGTCCGATAAGAATTACCTATAGGCTTGTTCGTCTATATTTCTGCTATCAAGCCAGGCTTTCTTATTCTCGTTCTTTGTGACTATGATTATTATTACATAGATTTTAAGCTGATAAATCTCCGATTTTGGGTTGTGTTTTCAAAGTGTTTCAGGAGGTTTTTGGTATAATTGAACTATTGGATGGTAGAGTTGAGAAATTTTGTTGTCTTAGAATGCAATAGCTTCAAATAAATCTACTTTTGGGTCAGGAAAACTTCAAAAAAACTTTTTATGTCAGGGTCGAAATCACTTTTCGGCAGGTGATTCATTTTTTAGTTTAATAGTTTATTATATTCTTTGTTTATAAATACTATCAATGCTTTTGCATTGGTTTAGTATGTGCTTTATCAGATTTTGATAGGGCAATTGGCATACTCTTGCTACAAACACACCCTGGTGCTGGAGAATGCGAGAATATGCCAACCAATTCAGCAATGCTGTGCTACATTTTTTAATATCAACGGTGAATCGTGCAACTGCTGGCTACAATTGTAAAATGAGCAGGCGGGAGGATAGCCTGCCTTGCTAAAAATCCAGACTTCTGGTCGGAATATTATAATTTAAACACACTTTAAATCGCATTATCCCTCAAAATCGGCAAGCTCATGCAATGTGAACCACCTCTTGCTCTTGACAATTCGGCCGAAGGTAGCATAATAATAGTATCTTTCAGGGTTTCTGGTGATAATTCATTGCTTTCAAATTTTTCCAGCAATTCAATAGCACTAATGGTTTTAAAGCCTGCATTTCTGAATGCCTGCGCAGTATGATCGTTGCGGTCATAACCGATGGCTACACCAGATTTCAGAGCCAATAAATTACAAGAATCAGTCCATTGCTCCCGGGCGCCATAAGGAAACTGATTGTTGCCCGAATAAATAAACCTGATTTCATCATAACAATTGAGGTCATCTTTTGTAATTGAGCTAAGGAGATCCTCCAGGTTAGCAAAATCCTTGATTTTTACACCTTCAGGTTTATTAATAAACTGTTTAATAATAAGGGTTTCATAGCCGGGTTTTTGCCCCAGTTGTTCCCAGGTCTGCTGTTTTTCTGCTTCTTCCTGTACCCTTCCTAATGAGCCTAATAATACCCATACATTACACTTGATTTGTGTAAATATTGTGTCAATATGCATATAATCCCGCTTCTGGGGAATCTTTATGATAGTTACCTTGCTAACTACTTTTTTTGCAAAAAGTAAATCAATGGCTTGTCGGGCTGCTTCTACAGAAGTACGTTCGCTAACACCTATTAATAAATGATTAGGCGCTACCATCATTACATCGCCACCTTCGAGGGTATTCAGTCGGCCTTCCTGTTCATCTTCAGCTAATAGAAAATGGTTTTCATCTTCAGTAACTTCAATAATCCGGCCTCTTAATTCTGTAAAAACAGGGTGATTGAAAAAGATATACTTTGCCAGTAAAGACTCACGTGTACGGGCATATTTGGCAGGTTTGTTTAAAAGTAAATGGTCGTTTACTACAATACCAATATCACGGGTGAAAATCAGGTTCGGAATCGGAGGGAAAAGCATTTTATTGCTTGGCATTGTACCAGTAATCAATACCTTTGCCAAGTCAATAACTGATAAGCCGGACAGTTCTGTCTGAAACTGAAACGAACACTCTTCTATGGCGCATACTGCTGCTGTTAATTGTGTTCGTACTTCTGAAATGTATAAGATATCAGCCAGCAAAGTTTCAAACTCGATTACTTTATCTGACTTGAAATACTTCTCTTTTTCAGGTTTATAAAAATCACGGCTTGTGTCGGCATCAATTTCCTTTAATTTGCCTTTCACTTTTTCACTATCCAGAAAGTATAACAAAATCTTTATATAATAATCGTACTCATCGCGGCGCATGGTTTGCAGATGTACAATATCTTCAAATAACCAATCCTGCGCTTTTGAGGGTACTACTTTGCCGAGACCACTGTCTGGGCTATGAATAATGAGACGACGAAGTGTGCCTACCTCTGAGGAAACAAATATATTTTGCATGAGAGATTAACTAATGAGTGATTGAGTGGGTGAGTAATAGGTTATGAACTTTGATTTACCCGATTAAATGATTATGCTGACTTTACTAACTAAAGTATGGTTTTAATGATGGTTTAAATCAACAATCATTACATCAGCTATAGTTCAAGATAAGTAAATTTCAGGTAATCTCATTAGTAAAATCCGAATTGTGCCATGAAGAAGAGTAACTGAAAAAACGCTACCATAATAGGTTGAGGTTGGCAGCAATGGCGAATATTTAAAGTATCTGCGCAAGCATTTTCAGCTTGATCATGTACGTTTTTTGGGAGAGCGATATTTTCGTTGAAAAATGCCATTTTATTCTGCAATAATACAAGTTATCCGGTTGATTTCAAAATAGCTGTATTTTTCAGGCTTCTTTCTTAGGGGCAAATGCTTAAACTTAACAAATCTTTAAAAAAACATTCCTAAATTGCGTTGTCCATTCTAAAACTACAAATGGTTGAATCTAAAAGTATGAGTGGGATAACCCAGACAGAAGAACGCCCGAAAGAATCAAGACTGCTTATATTGTTTTTCCTACACAATTTCTTTATTAGTATAGGAACCGTTTTAGTATATGTATCAGCAAACTTAATATTACTCGAACATCACCCCGAAATATCATTGCCTATTGCCTACATTGCATCTACCTTTGCCATGATGGGTGTTGGAAAAATTTATGAATATTATGAACATCACCTGGTCTTAAAGAAACTTAGTATAAGAGTTTTACTGGCAGTATTGGTACTCTCTATTATTATCGGTACAATCCTGTTTTTTAATCATTCTACCCTTGTGGCTATAGGAATTATGGTTGGCTTCAGGGTAATTTATCTTCTGGTAAATCTTGAATTCTGGGGTGTTTCGGCTTTGGTTTTTGATGTGAGACAAAGCAAGAGATTATTTAGCGTTATAGGTTCTGGTGATGTTCCTGCCAAAGCTATAGGTGCTATTTTAGCT
Organism: Emticicia sp. BO119; assembly: GCF_013912375.1. Classification (GTDB taxonomy): domain Bacteria; phylum Bacteroidota; class Bacteroidia; order Cytophagales; family Spirosomataceae; genus Emticicia. The sequence continues at coordinate 394,523 of NZ_JACETV010000001.1, forward strand.
GCTTTGATTCACTCTACTTCGGTACTGGCTATTTTGGTATTAGTAGCATTTGTGACTTTCCTGTTAGCTTTTATTACCCAGAAACGTACCTTTGAACTAACCGAAATCCCGAGCCACCATCAGAATAAAATACGTCGGCATTCTGAATCAAAAATGGTAGAAACCCTTTTTGGGGGTAGTCAGTTAGTGTTCGAAATGTGTGTCGGACTGGTTGCTATAGCGGCTTCTGCAACATGGGTTGAGTATAATTTCTTTGTGAATGTCAAATACAAATTTCATAGCCAGCACGATGTCATTCAGTTCGTAGGGTATTTGTTGGCTATCACATATGCAATCTCAACTATTGTAAAGCTTGTTTTCTCAAGCAAAGTAATTGATAAATTCGGGTTGAAAAATGCACTATTATTATTGCCGATAGGTACATTGCTTATGTCGGTATTATTGGTGGGTATGTCTTCTTATAATCATGATGAAAGTTCTTTATTGTTCGATTTCAGTGCGGCGTACCTCTGCTTTGAGGTTCTCAGAAGAACTGCTTTTGATCCTGTATTTTTAGTAATGTTTCAGCCATTATCTTCACAGCAAAGGCTCAAAGGCCATACTTTGGCCAAGGGGTTTTACGAGCCTTTAGGCATGGGTCTGGCTGGTATATTATTATTGTTAGCTTATTTTGTGCATTCGTCAGAAATCTGGATTGCTTTTGCTTTTACGGTTATTTTATCATTATTGGCTTTGTTTTTCTTGAATAAAGCCTATAAACGCTATATAATAGAATTAAAAAATGCTTTAGGTAAACGCTTTTTAAAAAGTAATGAATTGGTAGTTCAGGGCGATGCTTTAGACATAATATTAAAGAACCTCAAAAGCGATAAACCCGAAGAAGTAATAAGTGCTATTGACTGGATAGTTAAGACTGAACCTAAAGTTATTCAGAATCAGGTTGCTGTTTTATTAAGAAACAGATCAGATAAAGTAAGGTTACATATTCTGAATATTGTAAAAAATATGAATCTGCATCTTGACGAACAGTTTTTGCAGATATTTAATGAGAATGAAACCAGTTCATTTGTTCGACGAATTTCGGCAGAGATAGCATGCGTATCGGCTACTTCGTCAGAACAACGTTTGGTGTATCTGAATGCTAAGAATATTTATACGGTTGAGGGAGCAATTCTGGGTAGCTGGAAATTACAAAGAGCAGAGGCTAAAGCTAAATTAGACGAACTATGCGAGAGTAAGTTATCTACACATATCATTGCAGCTTTAGAGATTATAGAGCTTTTACGGCTGAAAGAGTACGAAACGTTTGTGAGAATATGTCTGGAAAAAGAAACGGACGAAATTAAGGAAAAAGCTATAGAAGTAGCCGGAGCGATTGATTCATCAATTCTTATAAAAAGTCTGGTACAATTATTAGAAGACCGGATGTGGGGAAAAAAAGCTATCAATAGCCTGATAAAGTCGGGAGGAAGAGGGTTTGAAGAGGTGGAGTCTTTATCGAGAGGGGGTGATACTGGCTTGCTTCAGAAAGTAGTTTTATTCAGCGAAAAATACCAGAGCCTTGCGAGCGAAAGACTACTGGCCAGATTGGTACAGAATGAGTCGCTTCTGGTAAGACAAATGGCTTTAAAGGTATTGAGCAGGCGTGCTAATGCCGAAAACTATGAGTCGATGTTTGAAAAGCTTCTGGAAGATGAATTTGCCCATGCGTATCAGTTGCTACATGGTTTCGGGGTTTTAGACGATGCTTTGCTTCAATATGAATTGGGTCAATCATCCAATCGTATCTTCTATCTTTTGATGCTGCTTTATGACAAAGATATGGTTCAGGACGCTATGTTGGGAGTGGAGCATTCATCGAAAGAAAAGCGGGCAAATGCTTTAGAGATTTTAGATAATATTATTCCGAGAACTATTTACAAATGCTTACATGCTATATTGGATGAATCGGAGGTAGAAAAGAAAATAACTGTTTTTGAAGCTTACTTTGATAAAGTTATTACGGTAAAACCCATTGTGCAGTATGTATTAGAGAAAGGCAATCTGGCTTTTGGGGACTGGACTATCGTAGCCGCACTTCGTAACTGGGAATTTAAGGCTAACAAAAATCAGCTTTTTGAAAAATATATCGGCTCTCAGAAAAAACTATTTCATGAGGCTACGAGAGAGATTATACAGGCACGGCCCATTTTTAAAGAAAAATATAAAGATATTTTAACTATGCAACACGGACATGATGAAAACGAAATATCTGAACTGGAGCGAGTAATTGTATTGAAAAATACACCATTATTTGCTGAAACTCCTGAAAACGTATTAACTTCTATCGTACCGATTATGAATGAAGTAACCTATCATGAAGGAGAAGAGATTTTTCAGAAAGGAGCTATCGGTAATTGTATGTATGTCATTTATTCGGGTGAAATAGGGATTGTGGATCATGATGTGATTTTTGCCACGATGAGTAAAGGAGATATTTTTGGTGAATTGGCCTTGCTTGATTCAGAACCCCGTTCGGCTACGGCTCTGGCAAAAAGTGATGTATTATTGTTCAGAATAGACCAGGATGATTTCTATGATCTGATGGAAGAACGTGATGAGTTGCTACGGAGCGTACTCAGAATTTTGTGTCAACGGATACGTGCCCAGAATGAAAAGCTGAAGCGGTTATCAGTGCATTAGAATGCAGTTGGTCGAATTGGTGAAAGTGCTTTCAGTTAAATGGTTATTCACTGATTTTTTTTCTGAGTTCCTTAATACGCTTAAGCTTTAATGGATTACGCCATTCTCTGGCGGTTGCTGTCCAGTATTGATGTTTTTCTAAGAAATCAATCTGTAATTTATTCCAGCTATCGATATCTGGTATCATTTCCCGCTCATGTAATTCTTCATAGAGCGAATGAGAAATTGGCCAGAAATCTTCGCGACCTAAATAATCAAGATCAGCATCTGCTATAATTCTTTCTAAATGATTGGTAGGATTCTGAGGGATTCGGGTGGCCATTATCATTCTGCATATCTGCTCTATCTGCCCGGTATTGTAACCGAAGCCGGGTAAAGAAACTCTTGCTAATCTACAACTTTCTTCTTCATGCCCCCGGTAAGTGCTGATAAATCCTAAATCATGGTAGAGTGCTGCTGTCTGGAGTAAGAGCAACGTTTCTCTATCATTTATCCCTTCTGCTATAGCAATTTGCAATACGGCCTTGCTTACATCGATGGTATGGTGAATGCCATGATAAAACAATGTATCAGATAAACTATCTTCTAATTTGTCAAAAACATAATCTTCTGCTTTTTGAATGTCCATCATGAGTATCAGTTTTAGCTTACAGGAAAACCACGCTTATCTATCTACGGTTTCAGAATGCAAATATTATTACAAATTTTATTCAAATAATTCTAAAGAGACGCTTTTTTATCAGATACACAATGAGGAGTTATCAACTGACACCTTAAAATTGTATTTTGCAGCATTCTTTGTTATTTTTGGTTAAGATTGGCTGGATAGCTGAACAATTCAAAAAAACGCTTATTATTACATAGCCAAATTTAACATTTACCCGAATATTCCAAGCGAACTATGAAAGTCGATTACAGCGATATGGTAGAAAAAGGCCTATTTACGTTTTTTGTAATACGGTTTTTAAGACTTTACTTCGATACACCTACCCGATTTCCGGAACAAGATAAAATATTAAAAAGGGCATGGTTAGCCGTTATTCCTCTATTTCTGTTAGCAAGTCTGCCCGGGCTTAAATTTATCAATGAGTGGTACTACGAGGTTTTCGTGCTTGTTGGGGCTTACTTTATCTATAAAGCCAGATATAACCGGAATACCCGTACCTTATTTACGGCTGTTCTACCGGTTGTAATCATGATTTTCATCAATACTTTCTTTGAGTATGTATTTCCCTCATTTTATAAAGATTACGACGAGATATTTGGTACAGCTTATGGTTTCTCCTTCTTCTGGATGATTGGCTTTGGTTTTTATGCTAATAAACAAAATAAGGTAGAACAGCAACAAAGACAAAAAGCCGAGGAGGAACGTATAAGAAATGAAGCAAAGAAGCAGGAACTTGAGTATCAGGTGGCAGAACGAACAGCGGAGCTTACAAGACAGAAAAATGAGTTAGAAGAAACAATAGCAGAACTAAAAGCTACGCAAAACCAGTTAGTACAGGCTGAAAAAATGGCCTCTTTAGGAGAACTGACAGCAGGTATTGCCCATGAAATACAAAACCCACTTAATTTTGTGAATAATTTTTCTGAATTGAGTGTGGAACTGGCTAAAGAGCTTCAAGAAGAACTGGATAGAGAAGCGCAGGATAAGGATCTGATTGTGGATCTGGTAAGTGATCTGGTGCAGAATCAGGAAAAAATAAACCATCATGGCAAACGGGCCGCAAGTATCGTAAAAGGAATGCTGCAACACTCTCGCACCAGCACAGGCCAGAAAGAAGAGACAGATATGAATGATCTGGCAGACGAATACCTGCGCTTGTCGTATCATGGATTAAGAGCCAAAGATAAAACATTTAATGCCGACTTTAAAACACATTTAGACCCTAAAGTACCTAAAGTAAGGATTATCCCACAGGATTTCGGCCGCGTATTATTAAACCTTTTCAACAATGGCTTTTATGCCGTACAACAAAAGGCCAGAATGGGTATTGATGGCTATAAGCCTTTAGTAGAGGTAAGAACTGAACTGGTTGAAAAGGATAAAGAAATTGTAATTAAAGTTACTGATAATGGAACGGGTATCCCTGAAAGTGTCAGAAATAAGATTTTTCAGCCATTTTTTACGACCAAGCCTACTGGTCAAGGTACAGGACTGGGCTTATCTTTAGCCTTTGATATTATTACTAAAGGGCATGGGGGTACATTAGAAGTAAATTCGAAAGAAGGAGAGGGTACTGAATTTGTGATTACTATACCAGTTGGTTAGTGTTTTGAGTGATTTTGCCAATGATTGATCAAGCTATCAAATCATTCATTTATGAATAACAATTCAATACTTAATTACCTGATTATTAATTTTCCTGATTCTTAAAAAATTGATAATAAATGAAGCATTTTTACCTGTTAGTGATACTTATTTTCAGCATAGAAGTACAAGGACAGAAGCAAAGAAAATTTACCCCACTTGATTCAATTCCCACTTATGGTTATACCCTGAGTAATCATTGGAAATGGCATGCGGGAGATAATCCACTTTGGGCTAAACATGATTTTAATGATAGCCTTTGGGAAAAACTTCAGGTAGCAGAATCTATAGAAGAATTTCCGGAACTGAGAGAGGCTGAAATAGCCTGGTTCAGAAGACCAATTCAGGTAACACAGAATTTAGTTAATCAACCTTTATCTATTAGTGTTAAACAAATGGGGGCCTCAGAAATTTATCTTGATGGTAATCTCATACACAAATTAGGGGTAGTTAGCAAAAATCCTGAAAGAGAACAAACAGATGTTAATACAACAGCACTTCCTATTGTTCTTTCTGATACCAACAAGCACATCCTCGCTGTCAGGTATTCTTTTACAAAAGAAAATTTTTATTATCCAGGCACCAATTCCGAAACATTTCATCTAAGAATCCATAATGCAAAAGACATTGGAGAATTTTTAGAGGATCAGACAAATAGAACAGCGGGTTTCTATTACTTTTTTACAGGTATCTTCCTGCTCTTTGCTATTCTCCATTTTTCTTTTTATGCTTCAAACAAAACCAGAAAAGTAAGCCTGAGTCTTGGCCTGACCATGCTTGCGCTTACACTGGCGTTTTTTCTGAGAAGTCTGGAAAGTTATCAGCAGGAAATTTCATCAAAAGAATTGTATGGATTATTGTCTGTGATCACTACTTATTCAGGGGTATTTCTGATTAATGTCTCTTTATATCAATATCTCAATCAGAAATTCGGTGTTATATTTTATATACAAGCATTTTTGGTAACAGGTAGTATGTTTAGTTATATATTTAACTTGAATCTACCGTGGTCTATTGATTCGTGGTTACCTTTTCTTTTGTTATTTATTGATTTTATAAGAGTTAGTATTCTTGCTGACAGAAGGAAGGACTCTAATGCCAAAGTGCCAATTTACTCATTACTGGTAGTGGCGTGTTGTGCTATACTTGCTATTATTGTTTTATTTATTGAAGGCTCGACTGGCAATGGTACTGGTAGTATTATTTTAAACTTTGGTATTGTTCTCATTATCATCATGTTTTTTAGTATTCCTATCGGGCTATCCCTTTCTTTGGTCAGAGAATATACAAGGACACATCAGGCTTTGACTAAGAAATTAATAGAAGTAGAAAAACTTTCGGCTGAAAACCTGGCTCATGAGCAGGAAAAACAACAGATACTGGCTGCGCAGAACGAAATATTAGAAAAACAGGTTGCTGAACGCACAGGAGAGTTAGCCAGATCATTAGAAGAGCTGAAAGCTACACAAACACAGCTGATTCAGAGCGAGAAACTGGCTTCTTTAGGCGAACTGACAGCGGGTATTGCCCATGAGATACAGAATCCACTGAATTTTGTGAATAATTTCTCAGAATTAAGCAAAGAGCTGATTGAGGAACTGGAAGAAGAACGAAGCAAGGACAAAGCCAAACGAGATGAAAGTCTGGAAGAAGAATTGTTGGGAGATATTGCTCAGAATCTCGAAAAAATCAATCACCATGGCAAGCGGGCGAGTAGCATTGTAAAGGGTATGCTCGAACACTCAAGAGCAAGCACTGGTAAAAAGGAACCTACAGATGTGAATGCTTTAGCCGAAGAATACCTGCGCCTGGCGTATCATGGAATCAGAGCAAAAGATAAGAGTTTCAATGCCGACTTTAAGGCTAACTTAGATGCCAGTGTTCTGAAGGTTCCATTGATTACTCAGGATTTCGGCAGGGTATTGCTCAACCTTATCAATAATGCTTTTTATGCAGTTAAGGATATGCAAGGCAAAGGGCTGGTGGTTGTAAGTACCAGAAAGTCAGATAATGAAATTGAGATTAGGGTTTCAGACAATGGCACAGGAATACCTGAGCACATTAAAGCCAAGATTTTTCAACCTTTCTTTACTACCAAACCTACAGGGCAAGGTACGGGATTAGGGCTTTCGCTGGCTTATGATATTATTACTAAAGGGCACGGAGGCACTTTAGAGGTTGAAACAAAAGAGAGAGAGGGAACGACGTTTATCATCAAATTGCCTTATCTTTGAGATATATTTAATTGCTTAACCCGGTTTTTATGAAAATATTAGTAGTTGATGACGAAGAAGATGTAAGAACTTTATTTCAACAAAGGTTTAGGAGAGAAATCAGAGCAGGCGAATTTGATTTTGCCTTTAGCGGCTCAGGTGAAGAAGCATTGACCTATCTGGAAGGCCAGGATTCAGAAGCAGTTCTGATTTTGTCTGACATTAATATGCCTGGCATGAGCGGATTGGAACTACTGAAACAGATTCGTACTACTTCTCCTACTGCTCCGCCTATAATTATGATGATTACTGCCTATGGAGATGAAGAGAGCCATTCGCAGGCATTGAAACTGGGAGCAAACGATTTCCTGACTAAGCCTTTAGATTTTGGAGAACTCAAACAAAAACTTATAAGTTCGATATGAACGCAAAGATAATGGTTGTGGACGATGAGGCTGATTTGGAAACACTCATCAAACAGAAATTCCGCCGACAGATTCGAGAAAAAACCTATGAATTCAGCTTTGCACAGAATGGTGCAGAAGCCTTGAAAATCTTACAGGACATACCGGATATTGATATGATATTGAGTGATATTAATATGCCGGAAATGGATGGGCTGACCCTGTTAAGTAAACTGTCTGATAACCATCCTTTATTAAAAGCTGTGATTGTTTCAGCCTACGGCGATATGGATAATATCAGGGTGGCTATGAACCGTGGTGCTTTTGACTTTTTAACTAAACCCATCAATTTTGAAGATTTAGAAGTAACAGTAGAGAAAACCATAAAGCACGTCATACAACTGCGGCAGACCTTACAGGCTATTAAGGAAAACAATATCCTGAAGATGTATGTTGATGAAACTGTGCTGAAATTTATGAACAGCCATGAGTTTGAAAAATCGCTGACGGCTAACGAGACGATAGAGGCTACGGTTGTTTTTATTGATATTTGTGGTTTTACTTCAATATCCGAAAAAGAGTCACCTGATACCGTTGTGCATCTGATTAATAAATACTTTGATGTTATGGTAAAAGGCATTATTGATCAGGGGGGGCATGTAGATAAATTTATGGGAGATGCCGTAATGGCTGTTTTCAAAGGTGATTACCATATTGACCGTGCTATTGAAGCGTCATTAGCAGTACGCTTGGCTATTGATAAGATTGAGGAAGTATTGCCAAATCATTCCACCTATTTACCTAAAGTATCTATTGGTATTAATACAGGAGAAATGATTTCGGGTAATATTGGTTCAGCCTCCTTGAAACGTCTGGATTATACTGTAATCGGTGATGCTGTAAACACAGCCCAACGCTTACAATCTGCCGCAAAACCAAGTCAGATTATTATTAGCGAGGCTACTTACGAAAAAGTAAAAGAGTCTTTTAATTGCAAAGAAGTAGGGGAGGCAACTCTCAAAAATAAAGCTCAGACAGTAAAACTGTATGAGGTGGTAGCGTAACGCGCTGGCCGAAATGATGTTCTATTGATATTACCACAAGTTGGTTAGGAAATAGGTTTTGGGAGGTAATTCAGGATAATTTTTTGCTTGGTACAAAAAAAAGGCCTTTTTGAATACGTATATATTAAATTTTATAGCCGAAAGGAACGAGCAGACCGTATTTAGGGTTATTATAATTGAATAAGAATAGCATCTTGGCTATTTTGGTTGTATCTTTGCAGCCTAATTTTTAGTATCTATCAGAGTATTCAGACAATCTTAGTCAAGAATCATTTAAAATAAAGCTTAAAAATGCTCACTATCAGTAATTTACACGCGAGAATTGAGGAGAAGGAAATATTACGAGGAATAAATTTTGAAGTAAAACCCGGTGAGGTTCATGCAATAATGGGGCCAAATGGATCGGGAAAAAGTACGCTTGCTTCGGTTTTAGCAGGTAGAGAAGACTATGAAATAACCAATGGTACTGTTGAGTTCAACGGTAAAGATTTATTAGATATGTCGCCTGAAGAAAGAGCTGCAGAGGGTATCTTTCTGGCTTTTCAATACCCTGTGGAAATACCAGGTGTAACTACGGTCAATTTTCTCAAGACTGCAATAAATGAAATCCGTAAATATAATGGCCAGGAGCCTTTAGATGCGGCGCAGTTCCTGAAAAAAATGAAGGAAAGAGCAAAATTGGTAAAGATTGACGATACTTTATTGAGACGCTCACTGAATGAAGGTTTTTCGGGTGGAGAAAAGAAACGTAACGAGATTTTTCAGATGGCAATGCTTGAGCCACAATTATGTGTGCTTGACGAAACTGATTCGGGCCTTGATATAGATGCCTTGAGAATTGTAGCCGAAGGTGTAAATAAGCTGAGAGATGAAAAACGTTCGTTTATTGTCGTGACTCACTATCAGCGTTTGTTAGATTATATAGTGCCTGACTTTGTACATGTATTATACAAAGGAAGAATAGTGAAATCGGGTACTAAAGAATTAGCACTTGAACTGGAAGAAAAAGGTTACGACTGGATTAAAGCAGAGGTTGATTCTCTTGAGGTGGCCTGATTAATCCCACTACTTATGACAATCATTCAGATACCAGACAGCCCCAAGCCTGTTGGCCATTATTCGCAAGCAATTGTAAGCAATAATTTGGTGTTTACCTCAGGCATTTTACCTATCAGAATAAAAACCTCCGAAAAACTATCCATTGATGCCACGATTGAAGAACAATTGGCTGTAGTTTTTGATAATCTGATACAGATTCTTGTTGAGGCTGGTAGTAGTAAAGATAAGGTTGTAAAAACAACTGCCTATATTGTAGACGGAGATCACTGGGGGATTGTCAATCATATGTATGCCGGGTTTTTTGGGAGTCATAGACCTGCACGGTCGATTATTCCGGTAAAAGAATTACACTTTGGCTATAAAATAGAATTAGAAGCAGTAGCAGAATTATAAGATGAGTTCTATAGAAAATACAGATTTAAAAAATCAATTACTTGCTGATTTTCAGACTTTGCAAATGCAACTGAATGGTAAAAGCTTATTGCCTATCAATCAGTTACGGAACGAAGCCATGAAAAATTTCGCTCATTTGGGCTTCCCGACTATCCGCCATGAGGAATGGAAGTACAGCAATGTTTCAAGCCTTGCTAAACAAAACTTCAATTTCGAGGCAAGTTCTGATTTCAGCAATAAAGACTTAAAAGAGATACATCTGCCACACCTTAAAGGTAATGTTCTATACTTTATTAATGGTGTGTTTCATGCAGAATTATCGCATATCGAAAGCCCGGGAGATTATCTTCAGGTAGTACCTTTTGCTGAGGCACAAGAAAAAATGCCAGAGGTAATCAATCGCTATTTTGGGCAGTATGCTGACTACAAAAATGATGCATTCACGGCTTTAAATACTGCTTTAGCTAAAGATGGTGTCGTAGTTCATATAGCAGATAACAAGACTTTAGAAGAGCCTGTTATTTTACGTTTTATTGGTGATACCCGCAAAGAAGATGTAGGGTCGCAAGTCAGAAACCTGATTGTAGTAGGGAAAAATGCTGAAGTAAAAATAGCTGAAGCCTACCGTACCATTGGGGATAACAGATATTTTATTAATACTGTTACAGAGTTTGTGCTTTTTGAAGATGCACGAGCAGATTATTATAAAGTACAGAATGAAAGTGATAAAACCCATCATATTGGTACTACACAGGTTTATCAGCAAGACCGAAGCTATTTTTATGCTGCAACGGTTACTGTAAACGGGGGGTTTGTGAGAAACAATCTGAATATTGTTTTAGATGGAGAGCATATAGAAAGCCATATGTATGGGTTATATTTGCCAAGTGGTAAACAACATATTGATAATCATACGTTAGTTGACCATAGAAAACCCAATTGTCAGAGCAATGAGTTATATAAGGGAATCCTGATGGATAAATCAACCGGGGTTTTTAATGGTAAGATATTTGTGCAACAGGATGCTCAGAAAACCAATGCCTATCAGAATTGTCGCAACGTTGTAACTACTGATGAAGCAACCATGAATACGAAACCACAGTTGGAGATATGGGCTGATGATGTGAAATGCTCGCACGGTACAACCACTGGGAAATTGAATGATGAAGCGATTTTCTATATGCAGTCTCGTGGGATTCCAAAAAAAGAAGCGATTCGTTTACAGTTACTGGCCTTTGCAGAAGATGTGGTGTCTCAAATAAAAATCGATTCGATCAAAGAATATCTTGAAGGATTGATAGTTGATAAATTGGCTGGTTTAGGAAAATAATCAATATCTGAATACTTTTGAAATCCTCATTACAGAATGAGGATTTTTTTTTGATTCATCCTCCACTCAATAAATAATTCATAACATCGGTCTGCTGTGTTCGTTTAATAATAAGTTTAGTTTCTACACAAAACCTTTTTTTTAGCATGAAAACCATTCTATATACAGTATTAGTAGCTTTAATGAACCTATCTGTTCATGCTCAAAGTGCTCAGGACATTGCCAAAGCTATGAGTAGGGGCAATAAAATAAAACCAAAACCTGAGTATAATTTTGCAGGTTCGCTTAAGTTTCAGGTAACGGCAAATCATGAAGGTAAGCCTTATAAAGGTGAGCAAACATGGTTTTTTCCGGTGGGTAATGAAAATATTTTTGGTGTTTCAATGAATATGGGGCAAAGATCGAATATGCGTGGAGTAATAGATTATACTGAGAAGTCAATGATTATGTTTATGGAAGACCAGAAGATGATAATGGGTATTCCGTTTGATTTAAACAAGACCATGAATGACTCGAAACTTAAGGTTTCGGTACCAAAGAGAACAGGACGAACCAAAATAGTTTTAGGTTATAAATGTGACGAATGGGTCACGGAAAATGCTGATTATAATACTTCAGTCTGGATGACAGATAAGTTGCCGATTAACTCGACGAATTTCTATAAGATCATGGCTCAACAATTGGGAAAAAGCACAGGAACACCCATGCCAGCCGATATGAAAGGTGTGCCCCTTGAAATTCAGGGAACTAAGAAGAAAACCGGAGAAAAATTTGGTATGGTTTGTACAGAAGTTAGTACAAAACCTATCAGATTTTCAACTGCAGGTTATAAAACCATGTGAGACTGTCGTTGCAGGTAATTCTCAATTTTACCTAAAATCTCTTTTTGACGGTAAGGTTTTGGCAGATAATCGTCAAAACCCGCCTCTTCTAAAGCAGTAGAGTCTTTTAGAAATACATCGGCGGTCAAAGCAATAATAAAAGGTTGATCTGTATCATGATAGGTTTCTCTGATGAGTTTTGAGGTCATGATGCCGTTAATACCTGGCAGCTGAATGTCCATAAAAATCAAATCAAATTTCTTTTTCTTCGATTCAGCCACTGCTTTCTCTCCGGTATCAACAATATCGAAATCGTCCATTACACCTTCCAAAATCCGTTTCAGTATTTTCTGGTTAAACTCATTGTCTTCAACAACTAATACAGTGTGTTCGGTCAGAATTTTTTGTGGTTTGGTCTCTTCCGGTTTCTGAATTGTTTGTGGAACTATGGTCTTGAATATCCATTTTTCAACCATTTTCATCAGGTTTTTCAACTTCAATGGTTTAATGATCATATCACTATAGCCAAATTTCTCGTATTCTTTTGTTTCTTTTTCGTGGCTATAACCCATCACAATAACAGGTATTTGTTCTGATATTCCATTTTCTCTGAATACTTTGATAGTTTTCTCTAATTCGCCTTTTATTTGCATCGAATCAACGAGTATCATTGACGGAGGTGTTTGGGGTGTCTCAAAGAATTTCTCAGGCGAGTCAAAGGAAGTTAATTGCAGTTTTTTGTCTTTAAAATACTGTTCAAATGTTTCAACAGCCTGAGGAGAGTCAACAGTCCAGATAGAGGCCTCAGTATTGGCATATTTCGTAAACAGATCTCCTAACAGAATAGGCTTTGAATCGGTATTTTCAAACGGTACTTCAAAGAAAAACTCTGCGCCTTCGTGTAACTTGCTCTTTACTCCAATGGTTCCGCCCATCATTTCGGTGAGACGTTTACAGATAGCTAATCCTAAGCCTGTGCCGCCAGAATGTTTGTTGGTTAGTTGTTTGAAGCGGTCAAATATCAGTTCCTGTTCGCTGGCCTCAATACCTTTGCCCTGGTCTATCACTTTGCATGATAACGCAGGTTTTCCATCAATGCTTCTGGATGAAACCTTAATAGTTACCCAACTGCCATTAGGCGAAAATTTAACAGCATTAGAAACGAAATTCAGAATTATCTGCCTTAATCGATTTCTATCTGCCTTAATGTACACAGGTACATTTGGATTGAGCATTACTCTCAGCTGAATACATTTTTCGAGCGCAGTGGCATAGAATACATCAATACAATCATCGAACAATTCAACCGAAGAGAATACTTCCGGTTGAATCATTAACTCTCCTGCTTCGATTTTTGAATAATCCAATATATCATTAATCAGAGAAATCAGGCTTTCGCCACTTTTCTTGATAATATTTACCAGTTCAAATTGTTCGTTAGATAAAACTGTGTTTTCGAGTAAACTAACGGCACCTATTACTCCATTCATCGGAGTTCGGATTTCATGACTCATATTAGCCAGGAAAGTAGTTTTCATTACGTTATCACGTCTTTCTTTTTCTGCTAAATGAATCAACTGATGATTGATTACCTGAAGGCGTTCTTCTACCTGTTCTTCAATGGTTACATCTTCAAAAATCCAGATTCTTCCAGTATATCGGTTGACGTGAATCAACTGGGTAATGACGTTGTATGTACGATTAATAGGTGCTCCGAATTTCCATCTCCATCTGTCAATCGAATTGGAGAACATTAATTCCTGCATTTTACTTTGTACCTCTTCCTTGTTCTGTAATTTGTTAATCAGATTATTAAATCCTTCAGCAATTTTTTGCGAAGTAATAGGTTCATCTGAAGAAAAACCAAACAAATCGTAGGCCTTTGTGTTCATAAATACCCCATTGGCGCTTTCGTCAACAAAAACAATCGGTATCGGACTTTTACTTAGAATAGACTCAAATCTGATATTGAGCTCTGTTAAATCTGTAGTTGTCTGATAGGTAGAAACAATTTCTTCAAACCTGATTTTGCAAAGCAATGAAAAATAACGATAAGCACTATTGATATTGGCGTCTTCATCACAAACTTTTACCAGGAGCCCTGTGGTGTGGTCGGTTTTAATAGCCTGTACAATAACTTTTTTAGCTGTTTTTTCAAAACTGAATACAGATGCGTTATCTTCAACGACTTTAAGTGTTTGATTGGTAAATTCTTGTGTTTTGTTGAATGGAATTTTCAATCCAATAAGGGTAGTATCTGTGCTATAGGCTATTTCGGCAACATTTGCCGGAAGAAAATGCACGTAATATATTTTCTCTGCGATGTCTAATTTTTTCAATGACTGTAACAATACACCCATCATGTTGTCGATAGTATTATGAATACCAATAGTAGATTTAAAAAACCTGACGTATTTATTCGACCAGATTGTTTGTTCGTCTATATCTATCATCTGTGTATTGCTTTGAAGGCTCATTGTAGGTGTAGTTACCGGAAAATATAAGACATCTTATTTGTCTCAAATAGAGCAAAAATCAAGCCAGCAAATAGTGAAAATCAGAATGATACCGTTCGATAATTATTTTTCCTGTTAAGATTAAATTAAAATAGAGGGATTAAGTTTTATGAAGAAAAGAGCCTTGATGATAGACCATCAAGGCACGATGAAGATTTTAAATAAGGGCAGATTTCTATTTAACTAAGCTGGTTATATTCTTCCTGAATAATACCGATAAAAGTTTCTATTTCATTGACAAGGGTGCTTGATTCCTCATTAGAGATATCAAAATCCGGGTCTGTTTTAGCTTTAACTTCAAATTTTTTCATTTTGTCAGATAAGTTGGTTCCACCCACAAAACCAATAGCAGAACTTATCGCATGGATTTTCTTAACCACTCTATCCTTATCTTTTTCACTTTGTGCTGATTTGATTTCTTCTACTTCTTCGGGCATGAGTTCTAAAAAATCGCCAAAAACCTCTACAAGATACTCATGCGTATCATAATTTTCTAAGAGAAATTCTTTATCAAGAGTCGGATTAAATTGATGAGTCTCAAACATAATTTGTTAGTACAGGACGTATCGTATCCTTTTTAAATTTTTGCAAAAAAATAAAATTCTTTTTTTTAGCTAAGCAAAAATAGTCAGAGAGTATGATAATATAGCTTGGTCAAAAACTATACCATGTGAGAGATTTAGTTATTAAACTTGTGCAAAGGTATAAAATTTAATTTTATGTATTGGCATCATACTTACGCAAATAGGCACTTGGTGTCATTTTGGTTCGGTTTTTAAACTGTCGGTTAAAATTAGAAACATTGTTAAATCCATTGGCATAGCAAACTTCCAGCACGCTGGTATCTCCAGCTTGTAGCATCCGGCAGGCATGCCCTATACGAATATCGTTAAGAAATGCTGAAAAGGTTTTGCGGGTTCGTAGCTTGAAAAAACGGCAGAAGGCGTTGGGGGTCATATTGGCTATTTCTGCTACTTCTTCAAGGCTGATCTCTCTTTCATAGTTACGCATCAGAAATTCAAATATATCGTTTATACGTTGGTTATCAGTTTCTTTTTGCGTGCTTTGATAGGTGATACCCGAAAGGTATTCTTTCTCAGCTGATATTGAAAGTGCATTCAGAATTTCAAGAAAGGTGAGGAGCTTTTCAAACCCATTTTTGTTTGCGATTGATTCAATCAAAACTGTTAAATCATTGGCTTCTTTGTTTCTTATTCTGAATCCTCTGGAGGCTTCATTGAGCAGACTCTTCAGGTGTCTGGTTTCTGGAATATCAAAAAAGTTTTCGCCTAAAATATCACCTCTGAAATAGATAGAAATGGAATAAGCACGCAGATTATTTGTGTAATATTCAGCATCACTCCGAAAAACATGAGGGAGGTTGCTACCTAAAAAATACATATCATACGGCTGAAATCTATCTACATTATCACCCACAAACTGTGTTCCGGTTCCTTCTAAGATAAGGGTGATCTGCCATTCAGGATGAAAATGGAGAGTGTCATAAAAATGGGGGAGGTCGTCAACCTGTACACGAAAAGATTCGGTTTCGGTCTTGGGAATCCGGAAGAGCAGGGGTTTCATTTAAAAAAACTGTGTTAGTGAATGAGTAAATTAATAAATAAGGATTTCTATTTGTACCAAACTTGTATTTTAATTAATAGTGGAGTCTAATTATATGGCAAAATCAATTAATGGAATTATTCTTAAAATTCTTGACTAACCTGGCAAATAATTGCTTTACTGATTGAAAAGGTTGTGCCCATAGTAACACAACCTTTTTCAATTAAAGATTTACCGGATATGATTTCAGTTATTCAAAATAAATACTAATTTACCCTTATATTAAATACCAAACAATTTTTTTAGGTAAAAAAGTATAACTACTGGTGAAACGAGCATAGGTTTTTACAGACTGTCTTCTTTAGCTTTGTATCGTAAAAACCGAATCATTTATTATCAAATACTCATAATATGAAACCTTCGTGGACAGGTGTTTATCCGGCAGTAACTACTAATTTTTTTCAGGACGAAAGTCTTGACCTGAAAACCTTCTCGTTTAACATTGACGAACAGATCAAAGCAGGTGTGCATGGCATTATTATTTGTGGTTCGTTGGGTGAAAACGGTACTTTAACCAAAGACGAAAAGCTGACCTTGCTTGAAACTGCTAAAAATACCATAGCAGGCAGAGTACCTTTAGTAATCTGTATTGCCGAATGTATCACCCGTGAAGCCATTGCTTTTGCCAGAGAATGTGAACAAACAGGGGCAGAAGGCTTTATGTTACTACCTCCTATGCGTTATCCTGCTGATGACAGAGAAACCCTGCATTATTTGCATAGAGTGGCCGACTCTACTGATTTACCAGTAATGGCCTATAATAATCCATTAGCCTACAAGACCTTTATCTCTATTCCGATGTTCAGGGAGCTGGCAGCGAACCCGCATTTTGAAGCCATGAAAGAGTCAACGGGTGATATTCGGTATATGACTGATATTATCAATGCATTGGGTGACAGATTCAGGATTTTGTCTGGTGTTGATGATCTGGCGTTTGAGAGTCTGGTAATGGGCGCTGATGGTTGGGTGGCAGGTCTGGTTGATGCGTTCCCGCGTGAAACTGTGGCTATATACGAATTAGTAAAGCAAGGACGTATTGATGAAGCAAGAGCGATTTATCGCTGGCATTTTCCGCTTATGCACTTAGATGTTTCTACTAAATTTGTACAGAATATAAAATTAGCCGAAGTTGCTACCGGATTGGGTACTGAGTGGGTACGCGAGCCTCGATTACCTTTGGTAGGCGAAGAACGTGAACGTGTATTGAAAATTATCAACGATTCGTTGGCTACCAGACCAGTATTACCTCAATTCTGATTAATGATATGGTAAAGAGTTTTTTTTGCATAGATGCCCATACCTGCGGGAATCCGGTAAGATTAGTTGCCGGAGGGGGGCCGATTCTGGAAGGTAAGAATATGTCTGAAAAAAGACAACATTTTTTACGTGAATATGACTGGATTCGGAAAGGATTGATGTTTGAACCACGTGGACACGACATGATGTCGGGCAGTATATTATACCCACCGCATGACCCAGCAAATGATGTGGCCGTATTGTTTATTGAAACCAGCGGTTGCTTGCCAATGTGCGGGCATGGTACAATAGGTACGATTACGATTGCTATTGAGCATGGGTTGATTCAACCAAAGAAGCCTGGCTTTGTAAGAATGGAAGCTCCTGCAGGTTTGGTAATGATTGAATACAAGCAGGAGGGCAACAAGGTGAAATCGGTGAAACTAACCAATGTTGCCTCGTTTTTAGCTGCTGAGAGTATTGAAGTAGAATGCCCTGATTTAGGTATATTAAAAGTAGATGTGGCCTATGGGGGAAATTACTATGCGATTGTTGATGTACAGGAGAACTTCCCTGGTTTAGAGCATTTTAAAGCTGACCAACTGATTGCCTGGGCAAGAGTGTTGAGAGAGCGGATTAATGAAAAACATACATTTGTACACCCTGAAAACCCGACTATCAACGGGTTGAGCCATATTGAATGGACAGGAAAAGTCATAGACCCGACCTCAACGGCACGTAATGCGGTTTTCTATGGTGATAAAGCTATAGACCGCTCGCCATGCGGCACAGGTACTTCGGCACGGATGGCACAATGGGCAGCTAAAGGTAAGCTTAAACCGGGTGATGAATTTGTACACGAAAGTATTATTGGTAGTAAATTTACTGGCCGGATTGAAGGTACTACCAAAGTAGGAGATTTTGATGCGATTTATCCAAGTATTGAAGGATGGGCAAGAATCTACGGTAATAATACTATTACAATTGATGATCAGGATGATCCTTATGCTTTTGGTTTTCAGGTGATATAAGACATTTTTAACAGACAATATTCATGGCTACAAAAACACGTTTGCCGAATGTGGTGATTATAGGCAGCGGTATCATAGGGCTATATTCGGCTTATTACCTTAAGCAGAAAGGACATAAAGTAACCATAATTGAGCGCACTGATGGGGCAGATGGTTGTTCGTATGGCAATGCAGGCATGATTGTACCGAGCCATTTTATACCATTGGCTGTGCCTGGTATGATTGAAAAGGGAATCAGGTGGATGTTTAATTCTGAAAGCCCTTTCTATGTTAAGCCACGCCTGAACTGGGATCTGATTTCGTGGGGATTGAAGTTTTATAAAGCGGCAAACCCTAAACAGGTTGAACAGGCAATGCCTGCTTTAAGAGATATAAGCCTTTTGGCCAAAAAACTTTATCAGGATTTTGCCAAAGAGGAGACAAATGATTTTTCTTTTGAAGAACGTGGCTTGATGATGCTTTGTAAAACTGAGCATAACTTTGATGAAGAAGCAGAGGTTGCCGAAACCGCCAATAAATTGGGTATTGAAGCCCGGGTATTAGATGTAGCTACACTGCATCAGGTTGAACCGGAAGTTAAACCCGATGTAGCAGGGGCGGTTTATTATCCTGGTGATGCTCATTTATACCCGAATGCGCTGGTAAAGAAACTGAAAGACCTTTTGCTAAAGCAAGGCGTTGAGTTTTTGTATAATACTGAAGTAGCAGACTTTGAGGTAGAAAACAGTAGGATTAAAAGTATCAGGACGCAATCTGGTGAAAGGGTTGCAGTAGAAGAACTGATAATTGCTACCGGCTCATGGTCGCCGATTTTAGCCAAGCAATTAAATATTAATCTGCCTCTTCAGGCGGGTAAAGGATACAGCATTACGCTTGAGCAACGGGATGGGAAAAAACTGAATATTCCTTCGATTTTATTGGAAGCAAGAGTAGCTATTACCCCAATGGCAGATAATCTGATTCGTTTTGGTGGGACGATGGAGATTGGAGGGATAAATCAGGATATTAATATGAATCGGGTAAGGGGTATTATTAAAGCTGTACCAGAGTTCTTTCCTGACTATCCGATAGAAGTACCCAGACAAGAAAAAGTTTGGTCAGGGTTACGACCTTGTTCACCTGATGGATTGCCTTATATCGGGCGTACCAGAAAATACAAAAACCTAATTATTGCATCAGGACACGCCATGATGGGTCTGAGCCTTGCACCAGGCACAGGGAAATTAGTACAGGAGATAGTTGACGATGAAAAGACAAGCATAGATATTTCTCTTTATAAGCCGGAAAGATATGACTAACCAGAAACACTTATTTGCCTTAGAAGAAGGCATCACCTATCTGAACGGAGCGGCTTATGCTCCTATGCTCAGAACTTCGATAGAGAAAGGCACGGAAGGTATGTTAATGAAAGCCAGCAGACCTTTTACTATTAATCCACAAAGCCATTTTGAACCAGCTCAAAGGGTACAGAAACTATTTGCCCGATTGCTTAATATTGACAACTCAGAACGAGTGGCTATTATTTCGGCAGTGTCGTATGGGATGGCTGTAGTGGCAAATAACCTGCACCGTCTGGCCGGTATTTCAACCAAAAAGCATATTATCCTGATTCAGGATGAATTTCCGAATAATGTGTATGCTTTTGAAAGGGTTTGCAGGCAACTTTCATTAAGCTATCATACAGTCGCGAAACCTGATACTTCAGAGAACCGGGGGCAATTATGGAATGAGAAGGTATTGAATGAAATCACCGATGAGACAGCCATGGTAGTGGTGCCTAATATTCATTGGATATATGGGGTTAAGTTCAACCTTGCTGCTATCTCAAAACGTTGCAAAGAAGTAGGGGCATTAATGATAGTTGATGCTACACAATCTGTTGGAGCTATGAGTTTTGATGTGAAGGAAATTCAGCCTGATGCCGTCATTTGCGCCGGATATAAATGGCTTTTAGGGCCATATAGTATAGGGTTAGCCTATTTTGGTGAATTCTTCGATGAAGGTATCCCAGTTGAAGAATCATGGTTGAACCGCATGGATAGTGAGAAGTTTGCCCAATTGATTCGTTATGAAAGGGCTTATCGCCCGTTTGCACAAAGATATAATGCAGGAGAATATTCGCAGTTTATCCAGTTGCCGATGTTAGAAGATTCGATCAGACAAATTCTTGACTGGGGGGTAGATAGTATCCAGCAGCATTGCCGGAGTATCACGCAAAAACCTTTAGAAGCTTTGCTTGGTTTAGGTTGCAGCCTTGAGCCGGAAACCTATAGAGGACACCATTTGTTGGGTATCAGCCTGCCTCAGGGAATCGATAACCAGGGCTTTACTGAACAATTATTGAATAATAAAATCATTATTTCCAATCGTGGAGTAGCAATCCGTGTATCACCGAACGTTTATAATTCCGAGCAGGATATGTGGGCTTTGGTTGAGATATTGGAGCGGTGTTTGAGGTAATATCAAATCAGTATAAAAGCAGAGCCAAGGCAATGCCCTGGCTCTACCAGATCGGTTATGTTCAGAACGCTTATTGATGCGTATAAATTTTCCTATACTATCAAGCTGACTGAGCAGGAGTAAACTCATTCTCCCATTTGGCTACAATAGCAGTGGCAACCGCATTGCCTGCGACCGAGGTAGCCGAACGACCCATATCAAGCAACCAATCTACTGCAAATAGAAGTATCAGACCCTCGGCAGGCAGATTAAATAAAGACATTGTACCGGCAATAACCACCAACGATGCACGGGGTACTCCGGCTATACCTTTACTTGTTACCAACAAAGTCAGCAACATCGTAATCTGCTGGCCTATCGATAAATCAATACCATAAGCCTGAGCAATAAATCCGGTGGCAAAGGTCATGTACATCATAGAGCCATCAAGGTTAAAAGAATACCCTAAAGGCAAGACAAAGCTTACAATTCTTTCGGATACCCCGAATTTCTTCAACTGCTCAATCTGCAACGGCATTGAGGCCTCGGAACTTGCCGTACTGAATGAGAGGAACAGGGCGTCTTTAACATAAGCCAGTAGTTTCCAGTAGGGTACTTTGGCAAACAGACAGATGATTGGCAGGACGACCAGTATAAAAAATGCCAGAGTGGCAAAGAAGCATATAATCAGATATAGATAGCCACCTAAAATACCTAACCCTTTTTGGGCAATAACGGCAGCTACTGCACCAAAGACAGCATAGGGAGCAAAACCCATTACGTATTCTACTATTTTGAACATTACTTCGGCTACTGCATCTAAACCTTTGATAATGACTTTGCCGTGGTTACCAATAGCGGCTGTGGCAATGCCAAAAAATATGGAGAACACTACTATCTGCAAGATTTCGTTGGTAGCTAATGCTTCAAAAAAACTCTGAGGAAAAAGGTGTGTAAAAAAGTTTTCCAATGTCATCTTTTTTGACTCTATTCCTGTGTCAGCTCCTGATTCAGGTAAAGGTATTTCCATCAGTTTACCAGGTCTAAGCACGTTAACAGCAACCAGACCTGTAAGGAGTGATAGAATAGTGGCAAAATAAAAATACCCTAAAGTTTTTACTCCGATACGCCCAACGGTTTTGAAGTCGCCTAATTTAGCTATACCAACTGTCAGAATTGAGAAAATCAGTGGCCCGATAATCATTTTTATCAAACGTAAAAAGATTTTGCTCAGCAAGTTGAGGTACACACTATAGGAGGCAAGTGCTTCAGGGTCGGAGGTTAAATAGACATTCATCAGGTAGCCAATGATGATACCCAAGGTCATGCCTATAAAAATTTTCCAGGTAATATTTAGTTTCATAATGAAGTTGTTTTCTCTTTCCCCCAAGAGAAGTATTGTTTAGGTTATGGCTCGGAATCTTTCACTCTTCAGGGAGTAGAGCATAATCCGGTTTTTTATTTCTTACAATAATGGTTAAAAAATATAAGTAGTCAAAATACTGGTATGATGAATGTTAATTTATTTAAGCATTTTAGTTCAAATTTTTTATTTTGAGTGATTTGAGAGCAGTTAAAAAAAAAGTTTTTTTGATTAAAAGGCCATAAACAACCGTAGAATAAAAATTTTCGTATATTCTGTAACATTCATAGAAATTTTACGTCTAAGTAATAGTAATTTTGAAACCTGAGAGTAGAAGTTTGCTTCTATGATCTTTATATTTAGGTGTTTCGTACTAACCTATTTTATTCAGACTCCCATCGTTTTATCGTATTCTGAATGAATTTCTAAAAAATACCGTATAACACCTATAGAGATCAGGGGTTTTTACTCTAAAATATTTAAGAAGAGTTTCAGAACTTTGTATTGTTCATTCAACTTGATAATATATAGAAAAAATGTTTACGCTTTTAGAAATCGGAAATAGTCTCAACAATATAGCCGTGATTTACCCGCTACAAATCCTTTTAGTTGGAGTATTGTTGTTATTAGGACTATATGTACTATATCACTCAACTGGATTGAGCAGAGGTTTTGGACAACGCAATAAATTTTTGAAGTAGAATTTTGTTTCATCATAGTGGTTAGGGTTGTAGCAAAAAGCCATCTTTATTAAGATGGCTTTTTTGTTGGATAGTGACTACTGGTTTTTACTATTTTAAACTTAATTATTTGATGGACTATCTATCTGGTAGTTTGCAGATAGCCTCTGATTTTTATCAATGATGGTAAAAGAAAACAGGGAATGTGTTGTATTATGGCAGAAATTGAATAATTGGCTCATTATCAGCGTTATTCTTATGATTAGCCATGTTTTTTTGTTTTAGAAACTAATAAATCTTTGATAAAGCGGATAGGATTTTTTTGTTTAAAGATTGGATATTGTTAATGATTGTTAATGATATAAATCAGATTAAACCATTTACGTAATATTAGCATCTAAAAGCTATAAATAAGGAGAAAATGAAAGAAATAGAAAAAAATACAATAAAATCTGCGCTCTTCTCAATGAAGAGGGGAGGTATTGCTGCCTCAATTTTGTTGATGGCAGGTTTGAGCCTTGGTACTATTGATACTTTTGCCCAAGGCAGGAGAGGAGAAAGAGAGGGTGGACATGCCGGCAATGGCAGAGGTGAGAGGAGTGGAAACTCTGAAAGAAGGTCTTCAGAACGAAGCAATGGCAATGATAGAATTGCCATGAGCCGAGGGAATGAAGGCCGTAGTTTTGAAAGCAGGGGTTCTGAAAACAGCCGGAGTGAGTCGAGAGGAAGTCGAATGTCAACTCCGGGAGCATCACCAAGAGTAGAAAGCAGAAGTTCCTCACCAAGCCGAAGTTCAAGAGGTGGAGAAGATAGGAGTGGAATTAGTCTGAACCGACCTGATAGAGTACAAACGCGGCCTGATGTGAGAATGGAGGGCAGAAGAGTAGAAACTCCGAGATCGGATAATGACCGTGGCAGTAGCAGTAGAGCCAATGATAATAACAGAGGTGGATCTTTTGGAGACAGAAGTAATAGAGGTAACGATGGTGACAGAAACAGAACCTACGGTGAGCGTAGTGGAAGGGATAATAACAACAGGAGCGGTTGGGATAACGGTAGAGGCGGTAGAGATGATAACTATAGCAACCGGAATGGACGGGATAATAACAGATACGACCGCAGAGGCTACGACAACAGAAGATATGATAACAATAGCAGAAGATTTGATGGCCGATATGGCAGCCCAAGCTGGAGATACTATAATCTGCCACGCCGGAATAGTGTTGTAAGGATATTGCCCACTTCTTGCTTGCCTGTGTATTATGGTGGTATCAGCTATCGTTATTATAACGGTATTTATTACAGACCTTACAGAGATACTTATGTAGTGTCGTTTCCTCCGATTGGTTTGAGAATAGGCATCTTGCCATTAGAGTGTCAGATTTATACATTCTTCGGCCGTCCTTACCATTACTATAATGGTACTTATTACAGACCTATCGGGAACGAGTACGAAGTAGTGCCACCTCCGGTTGGGGCATTGGTAGAGAGTATTCCTGATGGATATGAGCAAGTAATAATAGATGGAGAAACCTATTATATAGTAGACGGTGTGCAGTATAAAGCTGTAGTGTATGAAGGTGAGATATGGTATGAGGTAATTAAAATCAATTACTAAGTTGCTTTACATCTAAACGCAGGGATATGCCAGATGGCATATCCCTATTTTTTTATCCACTGCTCTAATACTTTCAGCCAGCCTTTTTTGATCTTCTGATAATCTTCAATGCAGCGATTTGTCATGGATAATGGCAGCATTTTCTCGCGTATTAAGGCTTGGTTCTGTATCGGATTTGAGCCATAGAGCATACAGATAATATGATAAAAACGTTGGTGGTCAAGCGAATGCTCGTCCCATAGTTCCAGGTTTTTCAAAGGAATGTTCTTTTCTGATTCTCCCATCAGATAAAAAGCAATGGCTCCGTCTAATACTGCGAGAGAACCTTTTTTGCTGCCATCTGCCAATAGAAAGATTGAAAAATTATCAACCGTATCTTCTTCCTTTCCGGTTACGGGTAAATCCATCAGGTCTATGAGGGCATGACCCATTTCATGATAAAAAATGAACAAGGTAGTATTAATTACCATTTCTCTCAATTGTGCCGGATTGTTCGTTTTTGTTTTAAACAACTCATATAAGTACGACACCATTTCATAACAGATGGTTACCTTTTTGGTATGCTCGTCATAAAAAGCGTTGCTGCTCTGGCATTCATCAAAGGTAATGTAGAGGTCTTCGGGCAATGCTAAATAACCGTTTATATCATTGGCAATTGCGTCTAATATTTTAGTACGCTTGATGCCCTCCTGAAAATCACTGAAAACAGAATCTTTGATATGGTCGTTCCAGACCACCTTTACATCTCCATAGTCGTTTGTTTTTGCCTGTTGAGAGAAAACTGTAAGAGACAAACAACTTATAAAACTGACAATCAGAAACTTCATATCGAATTGTAGGGCGGACCGGAGGTTCGCCTTTTTGATTTAGCAGAAAATCTTTGTTTTCAATAAAAACGTAAAAAAAACCAATAATGACACCAATGTAAAGGATATTTTAAAGAATCTCTGTTAAATTAAGTTAATAGCCAGAGATGATTCAACTTAAAAGCCGATGCTACCTAAAATATTTATATAGTAGATTTTTAGAAATCTATTCAATACTGAGAAACTGAAGCAATTAAGAAAAATAGTATATTTGTTTTGACCATTCACCTAAAATCAAACAATTTTAACTACCCGGTTTCATTATCAACAAAAAACCACTATGAAAAAAATTACCTTATTTATTATGATACTATCAGTTGTTCATTCTGTTCGGGCGCAAGACCGTGTTTACGGCAATGTCCGGGCTACCCGTTCAGAGGTAATTGCCCAGAATGGGATGGCTTGCACTTCTCATCCGCTGAGTACTCAGGCGGCAATTGAAGTTCTGCGTGCAGGAGGTACTGCTATTGATGCCGCAATTGCAGCCAATGCGATGGAAGGTATAGTAGAACCTCATATGAACGGCATTGGAGGGGATTTATTTGCGATTGTGTGGGATGCCAAAACCCAGAAATTATATGGTTTGAATGCTTCGGGTCGCTCTCCTTACAGCCTTACCTTAGCTGAACTAAAAAAGCGTGGATTAACGCATTTACCTTCTACCGGCCCCTTACCTGTTAATGTACCGGGTTGTGTAGATGGCTGGTTTGAATTGCATAAGAAATTCGGTAAGCTACCAATGGAAAAAATTCTTTCTCATGCCATTTCATACGGGAGAAACGGTTTTCCGGTGCATGGTGAGTTAGCCACTTCTTTGGCGGCTGTGCCTCGTTTGTACGGTATGTATCCGAATGTAAAGGAGCATTATTATCCGAATGGGCAGGTGCCTAAAAAGGGTGATATTTTCAAAAATCCTAATCTGGCCAATACTCTCGAAAAAATTGCTAAAGGAGGGCGTGATGCCTTTTATAAAGGTGAAATACCGCAGTTAATAGAAAGCTTTATGAAAAAGAATGGCGGGTTTCTGACAGCTAAAGATTTTGCCGACCATACTTCGACGTGGGTAGACCCTGTATCGACCAATTATCGGGGTTATGATGTATGGGAGCTGCCACCTAACGGGCAAGGAATATGTGTATTGCAAATGCTGAATATTCTGGAGGGTTATGACTTTTCAAAAATACGTTATGGAAGTACTGAACATGTACATTTGTTTACAGAAGCCAA
This sequence comes from Emticicia sp. BO119, assembly GCF_013912375.1. Taxonomy (GTDB): domain Bacteria; phylum Bacteroidota; class Bacteroidia; order Cytophagales; family Spirosomataceae; genus Emticicia. Next base: position 421,399 of record NZ_JACETV010000001.1, read on the forward strand.
AAAATTAGCTTTTGAAGACCGCGCCAAATATTATGCTGACCCTGAGTATGCTAAAATTCCGGTTAAACAATTGATTTCTAAAGAATATGCTGCTGAAAGACGTAAATTAATTAACCCTGATAGAGCCGCAGCCAGTTATGAAGCCGGAAACCCCGCATTGAAAGATGGGGATACGATTTTTCTGACTGTAGCTGATAAGGAGGGAAACATGGTAGCGTTGATTCAGAGTAATTACAGAGGTTTTGGCTCTGGTATGATGGCTGATGGACTGGGATTTATGTTTCAGGACAGAGGTGAGATGTATAGCCTGACCGAAGGAGAGAACAATACTTATGCACCACATAAACGCCCGTTTCATACTATTATTCCGGCATTTATTACCAAAGATGGAAAGCCATATATGAGTTTTGGCGTAATGGGGGGAGCTTTTCAGCCACAAGGACATGTACAGATTGTAATGAATGTGATAGATTTTGGTATGAATCTTCAAGAAGCGGGCGATGCCCCCCGTTTGAACCATGAGGGGTCATCTGAACCTACAGGAGAGAAAATGACTGATGGAGGAATGATTACTATGGAGTCGGGGTTTTCTTATGAAACAGTAAGAGGACTCATGCAAAAGGGGCATAAGGTCGGCTATATTCTGGGTTTGTATGGAGGTTATCAGGCTATCAGGTATGATCCTGAGCGGAAAACTTATACAGGGGCATCTGATCCCCGAAAAGACGGCCATGCGGCCGGTTTTTAAATAGATCAAGGAAAAGAAACCTGTTGTGTGGTAATTCCAGAACAGGATTCTTTTTTTAGTTTAGTTTGATGAATTTGTAATTAATAAGAATATGGCTGTTGCCAGGCTGAGTATCCCCCATGTCAACAAGAACTTTCGACGTTCTTTTCTTTTTTCATTCCCTGACATTGTTGAAATTGGTTTCACAGGATGACTGAAAGCCTTGATAAGGAAGTAAATGCCCCCTGAAAGCACGCCAAGGCTTGTTAAGAATATCAGTAGTGCCAGTACTCCATACCCACTGCATAAAACCCCACAGGTTAAATAAACACCAATGTAGGTGAGCACAAGACTTAATAAAAATAATAATACATATCCGATACGCCGATTACTGTATGGGTCGTCATCGGCGGTTTTCTTTGAAAATAAACGGAATTTATGTTTTAAAGGACGATTGCTCTTTTGTACTATTAATGAAGTAGTAGTTGTGTGGATGCTATCTGAGGGTATAGTAACTGCTGCCTTAGCAGCAAAAAAGCTGTTAGTAGAATATCCTAAGCCTCTGAGTTGATTACCTAACAGGATAGAGAGAAAAAGACTGCTTAAAAAAAGCAAACCGGTGCTGGTGAGCCGAAGCCTACGGTGCACCTCTTTGTTGAGCTTTTGCGACTGATATTTATAATTAGCCTGCACAAATGTGATAAGAAAAACCAGACCTAATACGGCTGTTTCGATAAAAGAAGTGGAAAGACCGGGTAAGAAATTATGGCCTATGCTGAATCCGATAATACTTTTAACAAATTCAAAAATAACGATAAGTGAGATAGCCTTTCTGGTGTTACGGCCTGCCCAGATAGAAATAAGATGCATAAGCTTTGGTTTTCAGTGAGTGGACTTTAAGCGTAAAACCAAAAGGCCTATGCTTTTGTTTTGCATAGGCCTTTGTATCAATAATTCTATAGTCTAATTTTCCTGTTCTTTTACCAGATCGGTCAGTAAATCAATCCATACTTCAGAGTCGTTAAGGCTTTCTACTAACTGCCAGTGTTCGCCACCGTGTTCTTCAAACATTTCTCTATATTCTTCGGCTACTTCAATGGTTGTTTCGAGACAGTCTGCTACAAAAGCCGGAGAATAGGCCAATACTCTTTTTATACCTTTCTGGGCTAATTCTTTTACCACATTGTCTGTATAAGGTTGAATCCAGGGGTCTTTTCCTAAACGTGACTGAAAACTGGTAGTATATGTTCCTTCTTTTAAACCTAATTCTTTTACCAGCAAACGAGTGGTTTCATAGCAGGAGGCTCTGTAACAATGTTGGTTAAAAGCATGAATAGTATCACAACAACTGCCAAGTTTGCAGGTATTTCCGGTACAGTCGGACTTAATCATCTGCCTCTCGGGCAAGCCATGATAGCTGAACACCACGTACTCATAATTACCTTTCTCAAGGTATTTACGACCATTATCAGCAAATGCTTTGATGAATTTTGGGTGATTGTAAAAGTAGTTGACAAATTTCAGTTGAGGGATTATCTGCCACTGGCTTATTACCCGCATCACTTCTTCATAGACCGAGCCAGTAGAAGCCGAAGCATACTGAGGGAAGAACGGCACAACAATGATTTTGCTTAAACCCATCAGTTGTAATTCTTTCAACCCTTTTTCTATACCTGGATTCTGGTAGCGCATTGCTAATCTGACAACATATTCATCGCCCAATGCTTGTTGCAGTTGTTTTTCGTTGCTTTCGCCATAGATTTTCAGCGGAGAACCCTTTTCTGTCCATAATTCGCGATAAACTTTAGCTGATTTAGGCGAACGGAAGGGGGCAATAATCAGATTAATTAAAAACCAACGGTTTGTATAGGGTATATCTATTACTCTGGCATCCATCAAAAACTCGCGCAGATATTTTCTTACATCAGGTACATTCGGAGTGTCAGGTGTACCTAAATTTACTATTAATACTCCGGTTTTTCCAAGCATAATCGTGCTAACAAATTTTTGAAAAGCGTAGGGGCTTTTCGAAGAATTATATAATTAAGTGTAAATAAGTAATCGTATTCTTAAGGCTAACTACAATTCTGAATAAAACGTTTCGGCAATGCCAATTTTTACAATGGAATATTTCCATGCTTTTTTCTTGGCAGGGTATCTACCTTATTCTCGAGCATTTTAAAGGCTTTCAAGAGTTTTTCTCTTGTATCCTCCGGTTTTATTACCTCATCAATATAGCCTCTGTGTGCGGCTTTGTAGGGGTTGGCAAATTTCTCGGTATATTCGTCTACTTTACTCTGCAACTCTGCCTGAGGATCTTCGGCTTCGCTTATTTCTTTTCGGAAAATGATTTCGGCTGCACCAGCTGCACCCATAACTGCAATTTCGGCCGATGTCCAGGCATAATTCATATCTGCGCCAATGTGTTTTGAGTTCATCACGCAATAAGCACCGCCATAGGCTTTACGGGTGATAACAGTGATGCGCGGAACGGTGGCTTCACAGAAAGCATACAGAAGTTTTGCCCCATGCATAATAATGCCATTCCATTCCTGGTCTGTTCCGGGTAAAAATCCGGGAACATCTTCCAGAACCAGAAGCGGGATATTGAAACAATCGCAGAAACGAACAAATCTTGCTCCTTTAATGCTGGCATCGATATCTAAAACCCCAGCTAAAACTGATGGCTGATTGCCTACTATGCCGATGCTACGCCCGCCCATGTGCGCAAAACCTACGACAATATTTTCGGCAAAATTTTTATGCACTTCAAAAAAACTATCTGTGTCAACCAGTTCTTCTATCAGTTCTCTGATGTCGTAAGGCTGATTAGGGTTTTCGGGGAGTAGATTTGCTAATCTGGTGCGCTTTTCATTCCCGTCTGAAGAGTAATTTGCAAAGGGTGGCAGATCTTCACAATTGGAAGGGATATAGCTGAATAATCTTTTTATATCATTGATACATTGTACTTCGTTAGCAGCTACGAAATGAGTTACACCCGATTTGGTTGCATGAGTGATGGCTCCTCCTAATTCTTCTGAGGTTACGTCTTCGTGGGTTACAGTTTTTACAACATTAGGGCCTGTAACAAACATATATGAGGTATTCTCAACCATGAAAATATAGTCTGTAAGGGCAGGAGAGTACACTGCTCCGCCTGCGCAAGGCCCCATAATAGCTGATATCTGGGGAATGACACCTGAGGCCAGGGTATTACGATAAAATATATCGGCGTATCCTGCCAATGAATTGACACCTTCCTGAATACGCGCACCACCTGAATCATTCAAGCCAATCAAAGGCGCTCCGTTTTTCATGGCCATGTCCATTATTTTACAAATCTTTTCGGCATAGGTTTCTGAAAGGGAGCCACCAAATACTGTGAAATCCTGGGCAAAAACATATACCAGCCGCCCTGCAATAGTACCATAGCCGGTTACTACGCCATCGCCTAAATAATATTCCTTTTCGAGTCCAAAATCTTTGCTTCGGTGCATTACAAACTTGCCGATTTCCTCAAAGGTGCTTTCATCTAACAGCAGTTCTATTCTTTCGCGGGCAGTGAGTTTTCCTTTTGCGTGTTGACTTTCTATTCTTTTTTTTCCGCCACCTTGCTCTGCTTCAGCATTTTTACGGTCAAGTATTTGGAGTTTTCCGAGATTCGATTTTGATGACATACCGGGTTCAGTGTCTTATGAGTTGAGCAAAACTAAGAAAACTGTTATAAAAATGTACAGAATGAAAGCATTTTTATTTAGGTTGACTTGTTTAGGGTGAAAATATGGCTGCGATGCGTTGCGGCATTATAAGCCAATACTTATGTGTTAATTAAAATGTTGAACCGAAGGCGGGTTTTTAAAAAAGGGTAATAAAAACGATCTATACTCTTTGTATAGGTCAGATTCCCGAAAACCTTTCATATGTGCTTCTACTGATTCCCAGTAGATCAGAAAAATATATTTATTTTCCTGTTCGAGGCAGTGTTTAGCTTCATAGGAGATAAAGCCCTTAGCACGACTGATTATAGTCTTTGCTTTGACGATAGCTGCTTCAAATTCTTTGTTTGTATCTTCTTTTATCTCTATGGTTACTAATTCCAATACTTTTTTCTCTGTTGCCTGAGCAATGGATAAATGCTGAGAGCACAGAAAGCCGATGAAAAGAAAGAATGTTTTCATTAGTTTTTTGCGAGTTTCTTTAGTGTCTTGTCAATCTCATTTTTTGCCAGCCAACGTCCGTTGAGCATTACCCCTTGTACCGAGCCAACGGCTGTGATGTCTTTTAAAGGATTGGCATCTAACAATACCAGATCAGCTACTGCGCCTTTTTTAATTACCCCAAGATTATCGTTTTTGAAAAATTTGCCTACATTAATAGTTCCTGTTTGTAGTGCCTGATAAGGTGTTAAGCCTGACTGAACCAAGTAATTCAATTCATGTTTCAATGAGAAGCCAGGCACACTAAATACCTGTGGAGCATCAGAGCCTAAAAGTAAACCAACTCCCTGACGCTGACACTCCCGGATAATCCGGCGTCTGACATCTATAAATTTCAGTACTGATTCGGGTTTATATTGTGGGTTTTTCATGGTGCTGTTTTTAGCTCTTGCCCAGCCGTCAAGCGTTGATTTATCCATATATTTCATTTCCGGCCACGATAATAAGCCTTCAGTGGTGCGGGCAGGTGATTGCCAGTGCTCGGCCAAAGTCTGGGTTGGCACGATCCATACATTGTTATCTTTGATGGTTTTCAGAATCTTATCTAATCTTGATACGTCAGCATTATGCCCTACGTATAAACCAAACAACCCTGCTTCGGCTTCGGTTAAGGTATCCAGACGTGGCATCATGGCTTCAATGATACCATCTAAATGGTCGATGGTAGCATAGCCTGCTTCGGCGGAACGCCATACTCCGACACCAAAAGATACGTGTCCGCCAAATGGCATATTTTCTTCTTTGGCTGTTTTTACAATTGCTTCAAAGTTATTTTTGGTAATGCCCGGATGCATTTTCATGAAATCGTAACCGACTTTTTTCTGGCTTCGTACTTTTTCGATGCCTTCTTCCGGCGTTTTGACACTTGCTCCGCTAAAAGATGGCCCGGATGTGTATAATCGAGGTCCTACTATTTCACCTGACTGAATCTTGCTTCGTAATTCTAAATGCAGTGGATGGCCTAACATCCCCCTGATGGTTGTGACCCCATTTGCAGCAAAGAGCAAGAGTACATCTTTCATAGGTTGAATATCGTCTATTGGTGGTACGTGGGCGTGCATTTCGGCCAGACCCGGCATCAGGTATTTTCCTTTGGCATCAATAATCAAGGCGTTTTTATCGTAATTAACTTTAGAGCTTATATGGGTTATTATACCATTTTTAACTACAACTGTCTGATTGTTGAGCACTGTTTCGGAAGTCATAGGAATCACCGATACATTTGTAAAAACTATTTCTTGCTGGCGGGAGTCAACCGTTTGCTGCGCCTGGCTAATAAATGAGATAAACAGGAGGATAAATAAGAGTTGTTTTTTCATAGTTATAGATGTGAGTTGGTTAGAAAATATAGTGCAATATAGGTAAAAAATTAATGGTTGCCGGAGTGTTCTGAACCAGAATTAATTAAAAATACAGTAAATTCGGGGTAATATTTCCGAAACCTTCGCTCAATCAAAACTTTGACCGAAATTTGAATTTTAAATGGTTTTGGCTTAATTTTCGCGCCTCAATCAAATCATAGCCACACATGAAATCTAACAGATCCTACTTCCTGAAATTCTTCGAGATCTTTTTTTTGCTACTGGTTCTTATTGGTCTTACGCAATATTTTGACTTCTTCACAGGCTTACAAATGCAGGTTGTTACCAATGCTACCCTGATCTGGATTGTTTGCGGGGTACTTTTTGCTTTGAGTGCGGGATTATCTTTTGTATGGCACAGGTTTATCAAAAAGGTAGATTTACACCAATGGTTTCAGCCGATTATTACTTATTATGTGGCGCATCAGATAACTACTTATGGAGCGGCCAAATTATTAAAAACACAATTTCAGGCTCCTAATTTTATTTTGGAAATGCCTGTTGGAGAATTAAACGGTTTCTGGCTTACGTGGACATACTTTGGTTATTCACAAACCTTTGCTTTTATTTTGGGTGCAATGCAGGTAGCGGGGTCAATTCTTTTGATTTTTCGTAAAACCCGCCTGTTAGCGACTTTTATCTTGTTGCCAATATTAGTCAATATTGATTTCATTGATCACTTCTATGAGATTTCTCCTTTGGCCTATTATAATTCGTTGCATTATACTTTTATCCTGATTTTTCTGATGTTTTTAGATGTTGATAAGTTAGTATATGCCTTTTTGTCTTATAAAGAGTATTTCTATTTTAATAAAAAAACTGTATTACTGAATTTATTGAGAGTAATTATCATTGGAGGGGCTTTTCTGCATATTTATCTGCTTAAGCTTAGTATTCAGCCTAAAACTCCTATTAATGGTATATGGAAGATAGATGAAATTACAATGCACAACCAGAAAGTTGTCCCATCGGTTGCTACGATGGATTCGGTGTGGTCAAAGATTTATTTTGAATGGCGTTATGGTTTGTTAATTAAATATAATCCGTATGAGTTTAATAAGAAAAAAGATTTATTCGGGCAGTATGAAGTAGATGAACCTAAACATCTGGTAAAGATTGCGTTGCAAAATGCTGATAATAAAGTTGATTCGCTTAAACTGAATTATCAGGTGAATGATAGCACGATGATCATGCTGGGTATGTACCAGAAAGATTCTCTGGTTATGAAACTGACGAAATTGAAGTAATGCTAAAGCATTTCGATCATGGTCATTACAAGGTCAGGCTTTATAAAAAGATATACGAGCAGGAAGATAAAGATAAATAAAAAAAATCTTTTGGGTATATCAAGGGCATAACGTCTGGCACTTCCCATCGGGTCTTTGAAAATCATGTAATACGGGATTTTCAAGTAGTAAAAAACAGAAATTGCGGTATTTAGTAAGCTGATAATCAGAACGACTAATAAAAGCTGATTTCCTGTGTCCTGATAAGATTCCCATAAGGCAGTGAATATGAGGAGTTTTCCTGTAAAGCCTACGGTAGGAGGGAAACCTACCAAGGCGATCATAATCACTACAGCCGATAAACCCAAGAAGATATTTTCTTGTCCTAGTCCTTTCAGACTTGTTAATTCATAACTTTCAGTTTTAAGAGCGAGCAGATCTACTAAAAGAAAGGCCGAAAGCGTGATGCACATATAGGTTGCTACATAGAAAATAGCCGATTGTACGCCAAACTGATTGAGGGCTAAAAGGCCGACTAACATAAAACCGGCATGTGCGATGGTGGAGTATCCCAGCAAACGCTTGGTATTATTCTGCCATAAAGCAGATAAATTGCCGATAAATAAAGAGCCTACAATTACTATTGCTAAAATCAATCTGAAATCAATACTCAGCCCACTCAGGAAACGGATCATTACAATGATAACCCCTGCTTTTGGAGCAATTGAAAGAAAGGCTACAATAGGAGTGGGAGTGGCTTCATAGACATCGGGAGTCCAGCTATGAAAAGGGGCTGCAGAAAGTTTGAATAATAAACCACCAATGGTCATGAAAGCTGCTACATTACCTACCCACTGTGGATTCTGCCCCAAGAAAGTGGCAAATTCCTGAGTGCCAAAATTTAATGTGCCTGTCATACCATATAGGAGTGAAATCCCGTAAAGCATTACTGCCGAGCTGGTAGCACCTGTAAGTAAGTATTTAATGCCTGCCTCGGCATTAGATTTTGATTTATTGATAGCTACTACAATGTATGAGCAGATAGAAACCATTTCTAAGGCAATATAAAGCATCAGCAAGTGGGTTGTCATGCTCAGTACAAAAAGCCCTAAGATTAATGCGAGGAAAATTGCATAAAATTCGCCTACTACCTTGTAGCCTACAACCCACAAATGCAGGATTACTGCAATTGCAGAAATAGTAATAATAATTTTGAAGAAAATGCCTAATTTATCAAGGTATATAAGGTTGTGGAATAGCATTACTCCTGAGTCGAAATATTGTTCTAAAAAACTCAGAAACACATAAAATACAAAGCTGATAGTTATAAGAATGCTTATAGTAATTGTATTGTAGAGGTTATGGCTCTGATGGGATTTTTTTGAAAAAGCAACAATTGCAACAATGATTAAAAATACCCCTGCAAAGACCAACTCCGGCAATAACAGTCTTGTACTGAATAGAATATGTGAAAGTTTTTCGAGCATTACCTGTGGTTTGTACTAATAGCAGCTCATTGCGCCGATATTAGTTGTCATTTTTAAGTATAAAATACTTTTGGGGTTAAAATTTGTCTAAAAATAGTTTGACGGTCTCGCCACTAATATCGAAAATCAGGTTCGGGAAAATACCAAATATAACTGCTAATGCAGCAAGGCCATAAAGCATTGCTATTTCCCGGATGTCTAAATCCTTCATGTGGTGTTCATGGTTTCGGTTTACCCAGAATTTGCCGAAGAACATCTTTTGCAGCGTCCAAAGAAAATATCCTGCCGATAGTACCAGCCCTAAAGTAGCTAACATAGGAACCCAATCAGGCAATACCTTTGATTGGAAGCCACCCATGAGTGTAAAAAACTCACCAACAAAACCCGGCAGAGAAGGTAAGCCCAAGGCACCAAAGAACCCAATTGTAACGGCCATTGTATAGAGGGGCATTTTAGAAGAAAGTCCTCTGAAATTCTCAATCAGCCGGTTGTGGGTTCTGTCATAAATAACTCCGGCAATCAGGAATAGCATAGCCGACAAAATACCGTGTCCGAACATCTGATATATGGCTCCGTTGACTCCCTCGGCAGTTAAGGAAGATAAGCCTAAGAGTACAAAACCCATATGCGAAACCGATGAGTAAGCTATCATTTTTTTCAGGTCTTCCTGTGCCAGTGCATTGAATGCGCCATAAATGATAGACAGCACTCCGGCGCCGGCTACTATATGGGTGTATTCGAAAGCAATGTCAGGAAAGAACCCATAGGCGATTCGGATAAAACCATAGGCACCGACTTTCAGCAAAATACCAGCTAAAATTACAGATACAGGTGTAGGTGCTTCTACGTGGGCATCGGGCAGCCAGGTATGCAGTGGTACAGCAGGTAGCTTGATACCAAAGCCAATGAGCAACAATATAAAAGCAAATAAACGTGCTGGAATACCAAACATATCCTGACTGTTGTCAGGCGATAGTAAAGAGCCTGAAATATAGTTTTTGAAATCAGCTAAAAGCCTGAAATCAAAGGTATGCACAACGGTATTTAATTCTTGTGAAAAGAAAGTATCGCTGACGGACATGGTCAGACCAATCATCACGATCAGAATAAAAATAGAGCCTACAAAAGTATAAATGAAAAATTTAATGGCCGAATACTCTCTTCGTTCACCACCCCAAATGCCGATCAGGAAATACATGGGTAATAGCATGAACTCGAAGAAGATAAAGAACAGAAAGAAATCAAGTGCTACAAAACAACCTATAACACTCCCTGTTAGCAAAAGATATAAGGCATGGTAAGCTTTGGGGCGGTGTTCGATAGTAAATGACGCCACCGAACCTGCTAAAAATATAATACCTGAAAGTAAAACCATTGGCATATTAATGCCATCAACTCCTAAGATATAGTCAATAGAGAGTGTACCTAAGCTACCGAGCCCCATTCTGATCCATTCATATTGCTCTAAGAACTGGAAAGAGGTAAGCTTACGGTCGAAAGTATTATAAAGTGTAAAGATGTTTAAAAGATTAATAATGCTCACAAGAATTGATATCCATTTGAACGAATCTTTGTAAGCATTGGGCAATAACAACACTAATGCTGCCGCAATAACCGGAAGAAAAATGAGTGTTGAAAGTAAAATATTATTCATGCCACGATCCTCAGAACGAGAATTTGTTTTAGGTTATATGATTAATAAGACAATGATTAAAACCAGACAAACAAAAATGGTTATAATGTAGGTCTGGGCTTTGCCGTTCTGGATCTGCCGGGTATAATGCCCCGATTTATTAGTCAGATTTGCAAGGAAGTTAACGGCTGCATCTACCACATTTTCTTCAATCCATCTAACAGCCATAGAGATATTCAGGAAAAGTTTAGCCATCAGATTCACAAATCCATCAATAATGATGCCGTCAAATTTATGTAATACAGGGCTTATCCATACCATCGGATTTACAAGTACAGCCTGATACAATTCGCTCAGGTAGAAATTCCGGAATACTAATCTGGCAATAAATCCGTCTGGCTGGGTTTTGTATTTGTCTAATCTGTTGCTTTCTTCTTTGGTGTAAATATAGCCTAATAAAACCCCGTTGAGGGAAACTAAAATGGCCACATAGGCAATCCAATGGTAGTTTTTAGATTCATGCGGAAAAGTATCAAAAAACCAGCTGCTTTCTGCGTAAAACGGGTTCAAAGAAAAAACAAACCCGATAGAACCAATAGCCATAATAATAACGGCTAACTCCATTGGACCAATTACAGAAATGGCTTCATAAAATGCCTCAACTGTTAACTTATCATCTTCGTTATCATCGTCTTCCACTTTTACAATCCCCTCAATACGTTTAGCTACGTTTTTATAGAAACTTACTGCACCTGACGAAATCAATTCAAGCGGATTGTCTTCTCTTTCAAGGAATACCAGGTATATCTGACGCATCATATAGTAAGCGCCCATGCCTGAAACTATCAGACAAACAGCCGGAATAACAAAATAAATTTGAGAAGGCTGATTGGCGGCCCATTCAAAAGCGGCTACAATGATAGCATCTTTTGATAAAAAACCGGAAAATAAAGGGATACCTGCCAGTGCCGCCGCACAAATAGTGTAGCAGTAGAAAATAATTGGTATCTGCCTCCGCAGGTTGCCCATATGTCGCATATCCTGTTGGTGATGCGTATAATGGATTACTGCTCCTGCGGATAAAAATAAGCCAGCTTTGAAAAACGCATGGGTAACCAAATGAAAAAGTGCTGCATTGACTGCACCTATTCCTAAGCTGATTACCATTAAGCCTAACTGTGAAATAGTAGAATAGGCAAGTAATTTTTTAATATCATACTGATTCAATGCCGAACAGGCTCCGAAAAACGCTGTAAGAGTTCCTACTACGGCCATTACCAAAAGGGTATCTGGAGTCAGAATCGGGAAAATCCTTGCCATCAGAAAAATACCGGCTGCCACCATTGTAGCGGCATGAATCAATGCCGAAACCGGTGTAGGGCCTTCCATTGCATCGGGTAGCCATATCTGTAACGGTAATTGAGCAGACTTGGCAATGCAACCGCAGAAAATCAATAAACCAATGGTTGTTAAAAGGGGATTATTAAAAGAAGCCGACGGGATGAGTCTGGCTTTTTCTATAATTATTGCAATATCGAAAGTACCGAAATATCGGTAAATCAGAAAAATGCCCACTAAAAAACCTATATCACCTACCCGGTTGACGAGAAAGGCTTTTTTAGCGGCGTTAGTAGCCGATTGCTTTTCGTACCAGAATCCAATCAATAAATAAGAACAAACCCCTACCAGCTCCCAGAACATATAGATCATGAGCAGATTACCGGATACTACTATACCGACCATTGCCAGAATAAACAGATTGATATAGGCGTAGTATCTTCCGAAGCTCGGATCTCCGGCCATATATCTGAGAGAAAAAACCTGAACCCATAATGCAATAAACTGCACCAGGAAATACATCAGAAAAGTGAGTTCGTTGAAGATAATATCAATACTGAAGCGTGTATCACCTATATAAAACCAATCATAGTGAATCACATCACCCATTATATCGCTCAGACGGATACCCATTGAGAAAAGGACACCTATCACATTGAGTGTTACCGAAAGAAAACCAACAGATTGTTCACTTAAAGTGTTTCGCTTGAATATTAAAAACGAAAATCCTACTAAGTATAACAATAGGTTAATCAATATAACTTGCTCGGCAGACATTCAGATAAAGAGGGTATTTTTGCAAATATCTTACGTAATGAGTTATAAAGCAAAGATGAAGCCTAAATTTGTCTTTATTTTATAAATTCGGAAGCACTAAATTTCTGAAAGTTATGTTATCTCTTTGACTAAAAACACTTCTCAAATGGATATACAAAAAACAATTATCAAAGTTTTAGAATTGTTCAAAACTCTGGCTATCCTCTACGCTCTTTCAATAATAATTTTTACAGCAACCGCCTTTTATTATATCAATCAGGATAATCCGCCTCAACAATCTTCTGTCAATCATGTATTGGAATCACCAGTCACCGAAAACATTCAACTATCCGAATCTGCCACTAAAGGTATGGAAATGTTTAAGGGAAGCTGTGCTCAATGTCATACGATTACTACAGAAGTTATGGTAGGGCCAGGTTTACAGGGTATAGAGGAAAGAAGAAATATAAAATGGATAAGAGAATGGATTAGGAACTCGCCTAAAGTAATTGCAAGTAAAGATAAATATGCAGTTGAATTATTCAACAGATATAATAAAACGCAAATGTCCACCTTCCCAAATTTAAAAGATGAAGATATTGATGCAATTCTGAATTATATTGAGGAAGGCAGACGGGATATAGTTTTACCTTAAATAAGGGGTATTTCTTTATTAATATATCGGCAAGTAAATTTGCTGAAATAGATTCTTATTTTTGAAGTCTAAAAATCACTCAATCGCTCAATCACTAAATAATTCAAATCTATGAAAACTCCATTACAAGGTCTTCGGACAACTATTTACAAAGTAGACGATATTGATAAAGCCAAAGCATGGTACAGCGATGTATTTGGTATTGCCCCTTATTTTGACGAGCCATTTTATGTAGGGTTCAATGTGAGTGGCTATGAATTGGGCTTACAACCAGATGCAAAAAACGAAGGTAAAACTGATGGTGTAGTTACTTATTGGGGTGTTGATGATGTGGAAGATATTGTGAGCCATGTTATAGCTAAAGGAGCAACAAGCTATGAAGAACCTACAGAAGTAGGAGGGGGGATTATTGTAGGAGCGGTAAAAGATTTATGGGGAAATGTAATCGGATTTATTTATAACCCTCAATTTTCGCTTCCGGGATAAAAATTTTTATAAGTTTTAATAACTCCCATAAAAGTTGCGTATTGAGCCAGGCCATAAGTTACTTTATTGATTACAGCTTCGTAGGGTATTTTGATGATAAAAGAGAAATATGCTTCGCACACAGTTAAAAGTACAAATAGTGAGGCTCCGGCCAACAACCACTGATAACTGCTTTTATTGGTTTTGCGAAGCAATGCTGTAATATAAAACAATGATAGAAAAACCATATATAGTATAGAAGAGAAGAAATAATTGGAAGGAAGCTTTGAAAAAATAATAAGAAACGGAGTTGTAATCAGTAGTAAATTGAGGAAGACTTTCAGGAGTTCTTTAGATGAAAAAGTAAAAACAGTTTCTTTTCTGACTGTGGCAATATAGAAAGAAAAACTTAGCATATAAAAAAGTAATGATAAAGCTTTGGCATTGTTGGTTCTGATTTCAAAGGTTATATCACCAACAGCGGCCAAGAGCAGGCCAAATGTATAAGTATAATCTCTTAACTTATATCCTCCATGGCGTTGCAGAAAGAAAAATATGAGTAGACAAAGTGGCGGAAACGAGCTGGCAATACCAAACCATTCTCTGTGATATATATAGGCTACTATATCAATCAGGCAGCAGGTTATATATATGAGAGTTAATCTTAAAGGCATCAGGATTTGAAAATCGACAAATTTATTAAACAAAACTAATTGTTTTTCAGATTCTGAAAAAGTATTCCAAAAAAATTGAAATAAGGTTAATAATCTAAATATTTCCAGAACAGAGGTTTATGGTACCGAAAACATAAACTATAAATCTGTATTCAAAATGTATGCCTGAAAACTAAGAAAACCGAATTTTACTTTGAAATAGAAGGATAAAAACTTTTATAGATTCTGGCAACACCCATAAAAGTAGCGTATTGGGCAAAACTGTAGATCGCTTTTATGAGGATTGAGCCATAAGGTATTTTAATAATAAAGGAGAAATATACTTCGCAAATGGTAAGAATGGCAAATGAAAGTGCACCTGAAAGAAACCATTGATAACTACTTTTGTTGGTTTTACGCAAAAGGGCTGTGATATACAAAAGAGCCAGAAATACCATATAAATCATCGAAGCAAAAAAATAATCGGATGGAATGTCGGAAAATACTATGAGTACCGGAGAAATCAGTAGTACCATATTGGCTATTATTTTGAGTAATTCTTTAGTTGAAGATCCGAAAACTGCTTCTTTGCGAACAGTGGCAATATAAAAGGAGTAACTAAGCATGTACATAACCAAAGCAAGGATTTTTGCAGTTGTGCTCCTTAACTCAAGAATGATATCTGCTACTGCGGCCAGACCAAGCCCTATGCTATAGGTATAGTCTCTTAGTTTGTATTGACCTTTACGTTGTGCGTAGTAAAAAAAAAGAAGGCAAAGAACTGGTAAGGCACTCAGAAAACTTAGCTCGTCCTTATAAAGGATATAAGCAGCAGCATCGACCAAACAACAGAGTATGTAAATGAGTTTTAATCTAAAGGGCATTTCAGAAAGAGGCAAATGAAGCAATTGTAGAGCAAAAATACCTCTTTTTTGCCAATTGCAAAAATATCAGACTAAAGTTCTGATTAATAGCCATTTAAGGTCTTACAGTATATGGTAAAGAAATAAGTCTGAAACTATTAATATTACTCATTGGCGGCCGAAAATGTATTAAAACTCTTGTTTGTTTTAATAACCCCAAGAAAAATGGCATATTGGGCAAATTGATAGAGCACTTTGTTGATAAGATCACCATGGGGAACTTTTATGACAAAGGCAAAATAGATGTCGGTAATTGTTAATGAAACAAAGCCTAAAGTTCCTGCCAAAAACCACTGATAACTGCTTTTATTGGTTTTTCTTAGGAGTGCATTGATATAAAGCAGCGATAGAAATACCATATAGATGATAGAAGAGAAGAAATAATCTGTAGGTACTTTTGAAAAAACGAAGAAAAAAGGAGACATAATCAAGATGAGATTGAGTATCAGCTTTAATAGTTCTTTAGGGGAGGTACTAAAAACTGCTTCTTTGCGAACAATGGCAATATAAAATGAAAAAGTAAATACATAAAGAACCATTGCTATTACTTTGGCGATGATGGTTCTGAACTCAAATACAAAATCTGCAATGGCAGAGAATGTAAGCCCTAAAGTATAAGTATAATCTTTGAGTTTGTAAGTTCCATTATTGCTTAAGTAATAGAAAGTAAGTAAACAAAGTACTGGTAAGGCACCAAAAGGAGTGAGCCATTTATTATGAAACGTAAAGGCTATGGCATCTATTAAACAACAGAGTATATATATCAGTTTTAATTTAAATGGCATTTCTGAAATGGACAATGAAGCAAAGATTAAACAAAAATACTGGTTTTTTGAATAAATATTGAAAAAATCGTTCCAGATTTCAGGATATTGATTAGGAATAATTTGCAATAAGTTTATCTGATTTTTTAACACTGAAATTGTAAAAGTCTTACTTTTGCAATGCAAGTTTTGAACCTCTAAAAATTCAACAAAATGAAAAGAAACGCGACTGCCGTTTGGCAAGGAACTGGTAAAGAAGGTAACGGACACCTTACTACTCAAAGTACGGTCTTGAATCAGACACAATACTCATTTAACTCTCGTTTTGCCGAAGGCGTAGGTACTAATCCGGAAGAATTGGTAGCCGCAGCGCATGCCGGTTGTTTTACGATGAAATTAAGTTTTAATCTCTCTGGTGCTGGATTTACGCCTGAAAATCTGGAAACCAAATGTGAAATTACTTTTGAAAATGGTGAAATTACTTTATCTCATTTGACACTGAATGCTAAAGTACCGGAGATTTCAAAAGAAAAATTTGATGAATTAGTAGCTGATGCCGAAGCAAATTGCCCGATTTCTAAATTGTTGAATACCAAAATAACTGTTGACGCTACATTGGCATAAGCAGTAAAAAAGAAAAGACCCGCGATATATTGAAATATTGCGGGTTTTGTTTTATTCTTCCAAAGGCAATTTTAATAAATAACCTGCCAGATCTGATAAATCTTTTTCTTTCAGACCCATTGAAGAAGGTTCAGGCATCAGGCTGTTTTTGAGTTGTTTCCGGCTGGCAATGTTTGCCTTTTTGATAGCGGTTAATTGCCCTGATACGTCTTTCAGCGTAAGGGTTGCGCCGTCACCTACCAAAAATCCATAGTAGGTATTTTTATCTTTGGTGGTTACAATCAAAGGTTCATACCCAAATGCCATGCTGGCTGACGGGTTCACGATGGCATCGAGCAAACCTGCTTTATCAAATTTTTTACCAATCAGGGTGAGTTCTGGACCAATTTCAGCCCCTTCTTTATCGAATTTGTGGCAAGTAGCACAGTTTTTCCTGAAAACCTCATAGCCTTTTTTCCTATCTGAGGGCATTTCAAGGGCTAAGTTAACTGATATTTCCTTCCCACTTGGGCGTACGAAATAATCACTTGCCATCATGCGGATAGATTTGTCAGGGTTATTAAAAATATGCTCTGCTACTACATTCCTTACTTCTTTGGGTATCCGATTTTCACCTGCCAGGCTCAGGAGCATTTTACCACCAATCATGTCATTAGCCATTTTTTCTGCCGCATTTTCTCTTGTTGCCAGTATCAGATTTTTATCAAGCATTTGTTTTTCTAATGCAATCATTTGTTTTTGCTGGGCTGACATCTGAGTATTGGCTGCTTTCTCCCAGTCCATTAAATCTGCCCAATCATTAGTTTTTCTAAAATTTATCCACCAGAAAGCCTGATCGGCTACCTCTTTCAATGGGTTTTTAGTCAGTTCTAACATAGCGGTAACAGCCCGTTTATCTTTGATAAAGGCTAAGGCTGTCATGGCTTGTTTTCTTTGGGGTTCACTTAAATTCTTTGCACTTGCTCTTAGTTTTAAATCGTTAACAGCTTCTACAGGGTGCAAACGCCAGATAAGGCTGGCAGTTGCTTCATTCCAGGAAATTGGGTCTTTGGGTAATGTAGGTCTGATGGATTGATAATATGAACTTTCTTTACCATCTAATGCCTGCCCGATAGCCTCTATCTCAAAACGATCGGTACCCTCATAGCCTTTTATCAGATTATTCACAATGCCTTTAATTGAGGCTAAAGGTAAATCTCTTAAGGCTATGCCAACTTCTCGTCTGACAGCAGTATTTTTATCGGTTGACAATTTATCAGCAATGGGTAAAATATCTGTTTTCACCTGCCGCAATGCTCTGAAAGCCGTGATTCTCAGACTAACATCTTCATTATCCAATACTTTTTCTACTTCTTTTATGCCATCATCACCCATTTTGGCTAATAACCATACTGCCCTTGCCCGTACATAAGGATTTTTATCCTGCAATAATTTCTTAACCTCTGAAACATTACCGCCTTTCCGCAAAGCTTCAAAGCCCAGGTTCCGTACATTGATGGCAGGATTCTTTAAGGTTTCTACCTGGCCTTGTACTGTTGTTAAATCTATAACCGGAGGGTTAAGTTTTTTGCCTTTAGGGGTAATTCTGAAAATACGACCATAGGCTTTTTTGTCGTGCATGGCGTGGCCGCCTACTACAGGGTCATACCAATCGGCTATATAGATAGCTCCATCAGTACCAGCTACTACGTCACTTGGGCGAAACCATTTACGGACATCCTGGCTTTCGTCGTGCCATATATAGTGGTCGTCGGTTTTTGGGAAAGAACTAATCATATTATGCCGTTGCATTTGAAAGCCCCCCCCCTTAATAGTTGGCTGATAAGAGAAAATTACATTCCGGCCTGCTTCGCAACTTAATAAAGTGCCCCGGTACTGTTCACCTAAAGCATCGCCTTCATAAAAAGCAATTCCTGTTGGTGAACCGGCTCCTGAGTTATCAATGGCAGGTTGTACACCGGGGTCATCCTGGTGCCAATGAGCGGTAAACATATCTTGGCCAGGTCTGCGGTCAGCCTGCCAGAAGCGTGTACCATCTGCACTGAAATAGCCTGCATTACCTCCTTCCATCAGATAGCTTACCCTACAGGTAATCACCTGGTCGTCGTTGTCATTCTGCCACATATTGCCATAAGAATCCAAACCTACTTCGTAGCTGTTACGGAAATTATGCCCCATTACTTTCAGGTTTTTTCCTTCGGTATCTATTCTTAAGGCTAATCCACCAACCCAGACTCTGCCATCATCTGATTTCTGATTGCCATGATTTGATTTGTTATAGGGGGTTCCACCGTAATAAGAACTACCAGAGCGGAGTGTCCAGCCACCTTTATCTGTTACAATATGTGGCCCTGCATTACCTGTATTGAAATGCCAGTTACCATCCGGCCCGGCAGTAACAGAATGTAAAGAGTGGTCGTGATCAATACCACCAAAGCCTGTTAGTAAAACTTCTTTTTTATCGGGAATATCATCGCCATTTTCATCTGTAAATACAATCAGTTTGGGTGCAGCAGAGACGATAATTTTTTTACCTATTACGGCGATACCAAGTGGAGCCACGAGGTCTTTATCCTGGACAAAAACTTTTGATTTATCTGCTTTGCCGTCTCCATCGGTATCTTCCAGTATCACTACACGGTCGCCTTTTTGTTCATTATTGATTCGTTCACCAGGTTTGGTATTAAAATTCCTGTAGTCAACAGCTTCTGTTATCCAGATTCTCCCTTTATAGTCTACATCCATATTGGTTGGGTTATGCAGCATCGGGGTTTCAGCCCAAAGGGTAGCTTCTAAGTCGTCGGGCACATAGAGTTTGTTTTTATCTTCATCGGGGTCTGGTGCAAAAGCGGTAGCCAACACTAAGGCAACGCTAACCGAAAAGATAGCAGAGGCTTTCTTAGAGAAGAACATAGTTTATTAAGGGGTTGAATGAGTACTTGTCTATACAAGTTTTAAATTTAGGAAATTTGCTGATAAATCTGAATATGCTGTTCAGTAAATTTTTTCCAGCAGAATTTCTGAGCCTGAAGAATGGCTTTTTTGCTTAATGCAATACGTAAATTTTTATTAGTATAGAGCTTCAGCATAGCATCCGCAATAGCATTTTCGTCGGTTGGCTCAACCAAAAAACCCGCATCTTCTACCACCTCCGGCATTGCACTTTTGTTTGAGGTAATTACGGGTGTGCCACATTGCATGGCTTCTAAAGGGGGTAAACCAAAGCCTTCGTATAAAGAAGGGTACACAAAGGCTAAGGCAGCTGAGTATAAAGCAGCTAAATCTTCGTCTGCTACAAAGCCAGTAACAACGATTTTTTCTTTCAGAAGTGGATTGGCTTTAATCTCATCAAAAATAGTTTCAAAATCCCAGCCTTTTGTTCCAACAAGCACCAGATTCAGATCATCTATTTTTTCTTGTTGAATCAGTTTCAGAAAACTCCTGATGGTGCGCTCAATATTCTTTCGGGGCTCAAGTGTTGCTATAGATAACAGGTATCTTTTATGAATATTTATGTTGTATTTTTTTAGTATTCTTTCTATTTCTTCGTTGTCACGAACCTGATAGAATTTATCTTCTGATGCTGCCAGATGTGCTACAAAAACTCTATCAGGTGAAATACCTGTTACTTCGCATAAATCGTTTTTGGTGGCTTCTGATACACAAACGGGGTAGGTGTCTGTATCAATACTTTCAAGAATTTTTTTCATCATATTAATATTCCATGCTCCGAAGTACTCAGGAAACAAGTGGGGTATTAAATCATGAATGGTAATTACTTTTTTAGGCTTTGATGCTCCTTTTAATTCTTGCGGAATTGGCAGAAATGGTGAATGATATATATTATAGGTACTTAAAGATGCAGTATCAAATTGATAGAAAGGTTTAAATCTTCTACGCAGACGAGTGAAAACCTCTCTGATTATTTTCTGTGGTAGAGACCTGTAGGTAAAGGCAGAAACAATATTGTTTTCAAATGTCGCTAATCTGAGGTCTTCGGGTTTATTGACTACTGGTAAAGAAATGTTCGGATAAAACTTTTCGAGATAGGCTAAAGTCTCGGGCAAGTGTTCGGTACTGGCCAAAGACAACTCGGTAGTGTTACTTTCGGATAGCCCTTTTAACAGGTTTTCGGCTACCCGATAAACGCCTGTACGTGATTGCTCATGGAAGAACCCTAAACCAAGAACGGAACTATCTAAAACAATTTTACTCATGTATAATTATCTCATTTATCCTGTTTACAATTAATTCTTTTGTTTCAGAGGTTTCTACTTCCTCTTTATATAGTAATGTTACATTATCTCTTCCGAAGGGTAATCCTACACTTGGCTGATGATTGTGGATTAAATATACCGGAAAATTTGCCAATGGGAAAAACGGATAACCTGTGCCTTTATAGACGGAAATTGTTTTACAAAAGATGCAACACAAATGCTCGGGGAACGAGTCGAGTGTAAGGGCAAATGTGGCTTTTTGAGACAAAAGAGCTATTTCATGTATATTAATTTTACCTGAAGTATCAATCACTCGATTGAATGTTGGTATATTAATTAAATCCCATATTTGTTTTGAAACCCCGGTTTGCCCGCAAAGCAGGATATAATATCCGGTTTTTTCTAAAATTTCAGTCAGAACCGATGCCCAGAAAGCAGGTGAAAGTTGTTTGTGCTCACCGCCTGATTCAGGAAATACCATCAGGTAAGAACCTTTAGGCAAAGTTATTTTCTGTTTTATCTTTTCAATGGTTGTGCCAGGAGAAACCGGAAAGTAAGGTTCAACGTCTGCCAAAGTGCCTTTAATACCTATTTCATGCAAGAGCATAAAATACATATCAAAATGGTGAAATTCATTGACAGGAACATCAAATTCTTTGTCTAACAAACCACCTAAACCTCTGCGGGCAAAACCATAGGCTTTCCCGACTTTAATAAATGGCAGTACAAAATGTGCCACGGCATCGCTATAGCGTATGTCAATATAATAATCGTAAGATTCTTGTTTCAATAGGGGTAGAGCTTCCCTGAATGTCCGGAAATGGTCTTTTATTTTCTCCCAGCGTGAAATTTTCCTGCGGTTGGTCTGATAATGATTGATATAAATGGTGCGGCCTAAATAGGGATTATGCAGATTAACGGCCTCGCACCATTTAGGAGCTAAAAGATCAATTTTTACCTCAGGATACCTTTTCTTGATTAAAGGGAACATATATGTAACTGTGAGTGCATCGCCCAAATGGCCTAATGATGCAATCAGAATACGTTTAGGAGAGAGAATATCAGTATTTCTCCTTCGTTTCTTAAAAAAAAGTTTTGCGTATATATCCACGAAAAAATCCATTACTGTAAATGGAATAGTCTCCCGTGGGGTTCCACAGTATTTTCTCATATAGTTTCTTTAAATAAGAATTGAATGATTGAAAGAGTCAGTGATTATAAATCATCACAAGGCAGCTATTCAATCAATCTCTCATTCACTCAATAGTTATAACTTATAGCCAAATTCCCTGATGTGTTTTTTCCAGAACTCGGTTTCGTAAATATCCCAGGCGTGACAGCCAAATGGTAAACCACTATTAAGATGATAAGCTTTTTCGGGCATGTGCTCAACTGCAAATCTGAGTGCCGTGTGCCAGTCGGGGATACTTAATTTTGGATAATATCGGTTCAACTCAATGCACCAGAACATATCTTCATTATATGCCGGATGAGTTTTGGCTAACGCCAGGTATTCTTCAATCTTATTACGGTTTTCAGGAATCAGGCTCAATAGTTTTTTAGTTTTTCTTAAAGAGAAGCCCCCATTGCCCACGCCTCGTTTCATGATAATTTCTTTTGGCCCATATTTGCCATAACGTTCTTCTTTCAGATTAAACCAGATGGCAATTTTCTTTTTCAGATTCCAGACCCATTCCTTCCATTTAGCATCAAAATCTATCTCAATACGCCAGGGAGCACCGATGTAATCATAGCATAAACTACACCAGTAGGCTAATTCATCTTTAAATACAAAGGCATCTAACTGATAAATCAGCATATATTCATAAGCTAAAAAACGTGCATAAAATTCCTCTGAAAGTAACAATTTGTTATAAGTTAAGGTACTTTTAAAATACCCATCGTCAAAATTTTCGGTTTTTAGCTGAGGATATTTTTGCAAAATATGGTTGATATTCAGAGAAGCAGGTTTAACTATTATAACAGGATATTTATTTAAGACTCTTACACCCTGCTCAAGTGAAATGGCTTCGTAAGAACTTAATTGCTCCTGATAAATGGGTATAATTACACAAACACTTGTCTTTTCCAAAACGAATAAAGATTAATCTCAGAACTTAATATCAGATAATTGTTCCGCCATCAATAGAAAACAGACCTCCAGTAGTATAAGCAGAAGCCGATGAGGCTAAATATAGTGCCATTGGCGAGATTTCTTCTACTGTTCCCATACGGGCTATAGGCAAGCGTTTAGTAAAATGTGATAATGTTTTCTCATTATCCCACAAGGCCTGACTGAATTTAGTTTTGATGAGACCAGGGCAAATAGCATTTACCCTGATGCCATCTTCGCCCCATTCTTTGGCCAATACTTTAGTGAGCATATTCAGAGAAGCCTTACTGACGCTATAAATACCTAAACCCGGATCGGGGGTATGTCCGGCTATACTACTAATATTGATGACGCTCCCTCCACCACGAGATTTCATGATTGGGTGTACCATTTTTGATAATTCAAAAGGGGCTTTTACATTTACCTGCATGATTTTGTCAAAAGCACTTTCCGGGCAATCTAATGATGGCCCGTAAACCGGATTAGTGGCCGCATTATTCACTAAAATATCAATGCCTCCGTAAGTATCAATGGTTTTTTCAACCAATAATTTTAACTGAGCTATTTCACCGGCATGGGCTGCAATGCCTGTACATTCGCCTCCTGCTGCCTTTATATCGTTTGCCAACTCATCGAGGTCGGCTTGTTTCCGGCTACTGATCACTACTTTAGCACCATATTCGGCAAATATCCTTGCAATCGCTTCTCCGATTCCTTTACTTGCTCCGGTAATAAGGGCTACTTTACCTGTTAAATCAAAAACGTTTTTCATACATTCTTTATGAATAGGGTAGAATAATTTTACTGTAAAATCAGACCGCCATCAACAATGACACTCTGACCTGTAATGAATGAAGCTTCGTCTGCTGCTAAATACAAAATGGCACTGGCAATTTCTTCTGGTTTGCCAAAGCGTTTCATCGGCGTTGCATATTGCAACGCTTCTAAATAGGCTGCATCTGTATCTGCGCCTTCTAACATAGGTGTCTGGGTAAAGCCCGGGCAAACAGCATTGATTCTGATCCCATGCCTGGCAAACTCAATGGCAGCAGTTTTGGTCATTCCAACTACAGCGTGTTTACTTGCGGCGTAGGCAATATGCCCCACCATACCTAAATGACCTGCCACCGATGCGATATTGACAATAGTACCACTGCGCTGCTCTATAAAATAGCGTAATGCCGCTTTCATACAGTACCAGAGCCCTTTTACATTTACATCTATAATTTTATCGAAATCTTCTTCCGGGTATTTCTCAGTACGAATGCGAGGCCCCAATACTCCTGCTGAATTAACCAGTATATCAAACTTACCCCAAACACTTATGGTCTGTTCAATCATTTCCTGAATATCACTGAGTTTCGTTACATTCACTTTTATGAACCTCACCTCCCCATCTGATTTGCTTATACTATCTGCTAATTCAATGTCTAAGGCATCAGCTAAATCGGCAACCATTATTTTGGCCCCTTCCTGAGCAAATAAAATGGCAGCAGCCTTGCCTATACCTGAATTACCACCTGTAATGATTACTACTTTGTCTTTGAATTTCATAGCGGCTGAATGTGTCTGAACTGTGATTTATCTGATTGCATTGATTTTTTGAAAGTAAATGACTTGTATGAACTTTCCGGATTTAAAAATGATTCTGAATGATTCATTAACATATCATCAGTTAAATCATTTAATCAGCTGACGCTGCGGGGTTAAATCATAGTTCATGACAATTATTTCTCACAAAAGTAAATAATTTCTCCGGCTGGAAGCGCGTATCGTTCTACTAATTCTCTGGGCATTTTCAGTACAAAATCATCTTCTTTTACTTTAAAGCCTGCTTTTTCTAATTCTCTTCCATAATCTCTGCCAAACAGGCGCAGGTGGTCGTTCTGCCAGAAAACACGTTCACGCTCACGGGGGTCAGTAATGGTTGGGTCTTCAAAAGTATGCTCTTTTGTCCAGTCCTGAGGTGACTGGATGATTCCCCAACCTCCTGGTTTCAGGACCCTGTACAGTTCTGACATGGCTTTATGATAATCTTCTACGTGCTCCATTACGTGGTTACAGAATGCTACGTCAAAAGTATTGGCCTCGAAAGGGATCTGATGAATATCCATTTTAACTTTAGCTAAAGGAGATTCAATGTCTGCCGTAATGTAGTCAAGATTTTTCATGGCTTCAAAACGATCGATAAAACAATATTCAGGTGCAACATGTAGTACTTTCAGATGAGGTGCAGTAAAAAAATCAGTTTTCTCACGCAGATACAATGCCATAAGTCTGTGACGTTCTAATGCCAGACAATTTGGACAAAGGGCATTTTTTCTTGAAGACAGACGACCGTAAGGTAGGAATTTATCTAATTTAGCATCGCAAACGGGACACTCGACGGTATTTCCTTTTAAAATAATTGTATAGACTTTAAGTGGTATATGGCTGAATAATTGCAGGTATTTTCTTGGAATAAATCGAAGTAAGAAACTAATAATTTTGCCCATGCTTTAAACTTATGAGAGTATATCGTTGTATTTTAAGCCCAAAATTAATTATTTTTGTTGTTGTTTTTACACCAATATACATAAAGATTCGATAAATTATGGAAATAAAAAAACGGAAACCTCCGGGAAAAAGGTTAATAAAAAATATGCCTCTTCGTGTAAAGTGGTTTTTATCAGCTACCGTTGGTATGATGCTGGTAGGCTACGGGCTTAGCGTGTTGAGCGAAGCAGGTCATCTGAAGCATACTAATGCACCTTTTCTGCAATGGTTTTTGTTAGGTACGTATAGCCTTATTATGGTTAATTCGGGTTTGGCTTTATTTGGGCAGGCCATTATTTTCAGAATGAAAATTGAAAACCGTAAACTGATTAAGAATATATTGAAAGATAGAAACAGAAAGAATAGAAAGGTATTGACTATCACGAAAATAGAAAGCCCCAAAACAGAATAATATTTGGCACTTATTGTGCTATTTTAACATTTTATTGAAGTAAATTAACAAGTTTTGGGTATTTTAGTACTCAAAACTTTTATTTTTAGTATTTATCCTTACGTTTGCACAAAAAATTTTAAAAAGTCTGGCTCATAAAGTTTTATCAGTCAGATTAAGTGAAGTTTGCTACTAATGAATTTATCTCAATCTGAATTGCCTGATACCCAACCGAGGAGAACACTTGTGGCGGTTGACTTAGGTGAGTTTTCTGAAAAAGTCATCTCTTATCTGTTTCTTCTGACCAGGGATATTTTAAGCGAATATACCATTTTTCACTGCCTTGAAGGCACAATTGATGAAAAACAGGCACGAGAAAAGATCGATAAGATTTTAGTTCAGGCTCGTAACTACCTGAACAAAAGTGTTAAGAGTTCAATTAAAATTCATATTGCTCATAACGATCTTTTGGAAGAATTACAGCTTTTGCATGCCAAAGAAAATTTTGGCACTGTGTTTACGGGGGCAACAAACAAGCCTGATTCCTGGCGGTTGGGGCCAAATGCTCAAGCTATTATGATGAATATTTCTGCCGGGATTGTTATTGTTCCACCTAACGTAGATCTGAGCTTTCCGAGTAATATTAGTATTTTGGTTGAAAAGGTTCAGAAATCAAGTTTTTCTTTTCTTCATACTTTTCATGAGTTTGTATCTCACTACGGTATTTTTCTGAATTTTGTTTTATTTGCCAAAGACAAACAAGAATTGGAAGAAGAACGGAGGCTGATTGAAGAATATCAGGATTTTTTTGATTCTACTATTACCTTTAATTTTATTGTTGAGCAGGAGCAGACTCATATTAATTTCTTAAGGTATATAGAAGGTATTCACTGCGAAGCGGCCGTAATGGCATGGCATGAAACTACGACAGCATTTTTATCAGCCAAGCAAACGGGTATTATTTATTGCAGCCCCAAACTACCGATTCTGTATATCAAGAAGAAGACCATTCCAGACAAAGATCAGGTGTTATTTAAAGAGATATAAAAAAGAAAGAAACTGCCTCAAAAAAGCAGTTTCTTTCTTTTTTAGCAAGAATCAATATAAATTATTTTGCAAATTCTGCTTTTAATGCTTCAACATCAACTGCCTGAACATCTGTTTTTAAAGATAGACGTTTGATTTCGGCTATTCTGTTTTTTGCTATCGCTTGATTTCTCTTTGCTTTGCGTTTTAATCTTGTTACTGCCATTTTTTTAGGTATTTTGTTCTCTAACGCCCTGCGAAAAGAGCCGAGAGGTATTTAAAAGATTATATGATACAATCGCCTTTTCAGGCTGTGATTTCGAATCAGGGTGCAAAGTTAAGAAATTCAATTAATATTTAACAATTAACAATAAGTTTTTTCCACTAATTTTGTGGCGAAAATTTTCTGAGATTTATTACAAAGCGATATATTACAAATGAGTAAACCCAGTTTAGTTAGAGGAACACGTGATTTCGGGCCATCAGTGATGGTAAAGCGAAACTTTATTTTTGATACCATCAAATATACTTTCCAAAAATTTGGCTTCCAACCTTTAGAAACCCCAAGTCTTGAAACCCTGAATGTACTGATGGGTAAATACGGCGATGAGGGAGACCAATTGCTTTTTAAGGTTTTAAACTCAGGCGATTTCTCGAAGGACTTATCACAAAAGGATTTAGACGAAGGTTCAAAGAAACTTACTCATAAAATTTCAGAAAAAGGATTACGTTATGATTTAACTGTGCCGTTTGCACGCTATGTGGTAATGAATCGTAATGAACTGGCTATTCCGTTTAAACGGTATCAGATACAGCCAGTCTGGCGCGCTGACCGTCCGCAGAGAGGACGTTACCGGGAGTTTTATCAGTGTGATGCTGACGTGGTGGGAACGGATTCATTGATTTGCGAGGCTGAAATCGTATTGATGTTGCACGAAATTTTTCAGAATCTGGGTATTTCAGATTTTACTATAAAAATCAATAATCGTAAGGTTTTATCTGGCATTGCCGAAACTATTGGTATGAAAGGCAGTGAAGTACCTTTGACCGTAGCGATTGATAAATTAGATAAAATAGGTAAGGAAAAAGTAGAAGATGAATTGCGGGAAAGAGGTTTTTCAGAAGAGGTAATTGAGAAATTGCAACCAATTTTTAATTTACAGGGCAATACTACTGAGGTTATTAATGGCTTGAAATTATGGCTAAAAGATTCTGAAACAGGCTTAAAGGGCATAGAAGAAATAGACAAAGTATGGAATCTGGTAGGAGCGTTTGGCCTCCAGAATCCTAAAATCCAGTTGGATATTACTCTGGCACGTGGATTGAGCTATTATACCGGAGCAATTTTTGAAGTAAAAGCAAACCATGTGCAGATGGGCAGTATTTCGGGTGGTGGGCGTTATGACAACCTGACAGGTACATTTGGATTGCCGGGTCTTTCAGGTGTAGGCATTTCTTTAGGTGTCGACCGTATTTATGATGTCATGGAGGAGCTTGACTTATTTGCTGATAATAATGGGGTTACGACAAAGGTACTTTTGACTAACTTTGATGCAGAAGCTGAAGCATATTCGTTGCCGTTGTTGAAAAAACTACGTGATGCAGGTATCAATGCCGAGATTTATCCTGACCATGCCAAATTAAGAAAACAATTTGAATATGCCGACCGTAAGAAAATTCCGTATGTTTGCGTAGTTGGTTCTGAAGAAATGTTGACAGGAGAACTTACTTTAAAAAATATGCAATCGGGCGACCAGAACAAATATACCATAGAAAATATTGTACAAAATTTGAAATAGCGATATGCTTAAAAACAGAAAAATCATTGCTTACACACTTGTCATTGTAACAACTGTTGTGGCAACCTTATCTTTTTACTTCTGGCAGGTGGCCAGTAGTGCCAACCTGAACGTAAAAGGTGAAAAAACTTTTGTATTATATATACCAACCGGAGGAACTTACAAAAATGTGGTAGACTCGCTGCATAAATATAACATGATACATGACGAGATTTCGTTTCAGTTTTTATCTAAATGGACTAAGTATCCTGAAAACGTGAAACCGGGTCGTTATGAAATTAAACCTAATGCAGGAAATAAAGAAACACTTTCGAAGCTAAAAAGAGGACTGCAAGATGATGTGAGATTGACTTTTAATAATATCCGACTGAAATCAGATTTAATCAAGAAAATCGGAAGTCGTTTTGAGTTCAACAATGAAGAGTTATTGAAAAGGCTGAAAGACGAGGAAGTCTGTGCCAAGTATGGCTTTGATACTACCACTATTATGTGTATGTTTTTGCCTAACACTTACTTTGTGCGCTGGACAACAACGCCAGATAAGTTTCTGGATAGAATGCATGATGAATATAAGAAATACTGGACACCTGAAAAACTGCAACAGGCCAGGGCAATTAATATGACACCTGTTCAGGTGGCTGTTATGGCATCTATTGTGCAGTCTGAAACCAATAAGAAAGATGAGATGCCTCGGGTTGCGGGTTCTTATATCAATCGTCTGGCGATTGGTATGCCTTTGCAGGCGGATCCGACTGTGAAATTTGCCGTAGGTGATTTCAGTATTAAGCGCATCATGGAAAAGCACCTGACAATTAATTCTCCCTATAATACCTATCGGAATCCGGGTTTACCTCCGGGGCCAATTGCTTTACCAGAGCCGGTTGCATTAGATGCTGTATTGAATTATGAGCATCATAAATACATCTATTTTTGTGCTAAGGAAGATTTTTCGGGTTATCATAATTTTGCAGAGACCTACAGTGAGCATTTGAATTATGCCCGTATGTATCAGGAAGCACTCAATAAAGCTAAGATTCACTAATGTATCAGTTTGACTGGCAGTATCGCATTCGTTATGCCGACATCGACCAGATGGGGTATATGTACTATGGAAATTATCCACGTTTGTATGAAATCGGTAGGGTAGAAGCACTTCGTTCTTTGGGCTTGCGGTATCGTACTTTAGAAGAGATGGGTGTCATGATGCCCGTGTATGAATGCAAGTCAAGGTATATTCAACCAGCAAAATATGATGATCTGGTGACGATTCGTGTCATTATCAGAGAAATGCCACGGGCACGCATCGTTTTCTATTATGAAATCTATAATGAAGAAAAAGTACTGCTAAACACGGGAGAAACTACGCTGGTATTTGTAAAGATGGCAAATAACCGAATTACTACTTGTCCGGATGCCATTACTGATTTGCTAAAGCCTTATTTTGGGTAATTGTGTCTGAACTTTGATTTACCTGATTGTTCTGATTCTTGTGTGATATTAAGTTTCAATTTATTCTTGTGATGCTGATTTTATCATTTGAAGAGCAGGATTCAGTAAATCATTTAAAATCGGGTATATCAAAGTTCAGACAAACGCCACTTCTTTAAAATCAAAATACTGTATTTCTCCCTCCACTTCAAGCATCAACTGACCGCTGTTGGCAATATCTACAATCTTACCCATAAATTTGCTACCATTTTTACTGAAATAGTGTGGTTCTTGATAGCGATAAAGATTTTGCAGGTATTGTTTTTTCTGATTGGCTGCCTGACCATTTTTTAATTGCAGGTAATATTTTTCAAGGCAAATACATAATTCTTCTACGAGATAATCCAAATCAAATTCGTCGTGCCGGGTAGCTAATCTTAAAGAGATGGCTTTATCGTTATTGAAATTTAATTGATTGATATTCAGCCCGATACCAATAATTGAATAGCTCAACCGACTACCCGACAACGTATTTTCTATCAGAATGCCACCCAATTTTCGGTTACCTATATAAATATCATTTGGCCACTTGATGCTTAAACCATCAACAGCATATTTTGTCAAAAACTCGTTCACTCCTAAGGAAACAGCAATGTTCAGATTAAATTGTGAACTGACATTCAGGAAACCGGGTTTCAGAATGACAGACATCGTAATATTTTGGCCAGGAAGAGCCTCCCAGCCATTACCTCGTTGTCCACGTCCGGCAGTTTGGTCAGAAGTTATGACAAGAGTGCCGTCAAAAACTGGTTCTTTTTGAATTTTTTCGGCAGCTATATCGTTAGTAGAATGACAACTTGGCAGATAAATGAGATTTTTGCCAATAAATAAGGTTTTGGGCTGAAAATTGTTCAACTTTTTATTAATTTAGCGGTTTCACTATAAAATAATATTAAATTATAGTAATTAATATCTATATTTAGCTAATTAAATAATAATACTATTCTGAAATATGCTATCAATATATCCTGTTAAAGGTGTCTAAAAATGGCATATTTCGTGCAAAATTAAAAGATGGCAGAAAAAAATAAAGAACTTTCAGGTGAAGAATTATGTCGCTTAGTAGTACATGGGATGTTAGAAAAAAAGGCGGCCAATATTGTAGTGATGGATTTAAGAAATGTAAAAAATGCAATTACTGATTTTTTTGTTATCTGTTCAGGAAATACTGATACACAAATTGATGCGATTGCTACTTCAATAGACGAGGAAATATTTAAAGCTTCAAAATTACACCCTTGGCATCAGGAGGGGAAACAGAATAAAGAATGGATTTTGTTAGATTATGTTGATGTGGTTGCTCACGTTTTCAGAAAAGACCGTCGTAAATTTTATGACCTGGAGTCTCTATGGGGTGATGCTGAACTGACCGAAATAGCTGAAAGTATGGAACCGGAACCCCTAAAACAAATACTGATAGATTGATGTTTGAACATCGTTAACCTTTACAGTTTAAGCAATTTTATGTAAAGGTTTTCTGTATTAATAATAATTGCGTTAAACTTTGAAAAAATAAAAACATG
Organism: Emticicia sp. BO119; assembly: GCF_013912375.1. GTDB lineage: Bacteria > Bacteroidota > Bacteroidia > Cytophagales > Spirosomataceae > Emticicia. The sequence continues at coordinate 453,320 of NZ_JACETV010000001.1, forward strand.
GCAGAAAACAGTAATGACTCTCCAAGAAGAAAACCACAAAATAGTGGTGGAGGAGGTTTGCAGGGGTGGATTGTAGCGGCTATTATTATTGGTATTGTAGGCTTTTTACTTTATTCAAGGCAGGCAACGCTTGCCACAATCAAGTATAAAGAGCTTGAACAGATGATTTTGCAGAAAGATGTACAAAGTGTAGCAGTTGTTGAAGGAAACCGAACAGTTGAAATCACCCTTACCCGTGAAGCACTCCAAAAACCTGAATACAGAAAAGAATTAGGTAATAACCGTTTTACTTTAACAGGCCCACACCTTAAACTCGACGTAGTATCTGTTGAGTCTTTTATGAGAGATTATACAGAATTTTTAAAATCTCCACAAGTAGATGATAATTATCGCCAGACTCTATATCCAGAAAGTATTGAGCGTCAGGATATTATGACAATGGTATGGCAGTTGTTGCCATTTATTGTGGTTTTGGGTCTGATGTATTTCTTAATGAGCCGTATGGCCGGTGGCGGTGGCCCTGGTGGGGCTATCTTTAATATAGGTAAATCAAGAGCCGCCTTATTTGATGCCGACAGTAAAGTAAAAATTACCTTTACAGATGTGGCTGGTCTGGAAGAAGCGAAAGAAGAATTACAGGAGATTGTTGATTTCCTGAAGACTCCTAAAAAATATACTGAACTGGGGGGTAAAATCCCGAAAGGGGCTTTGTTAGTAGGCCCTCCGGGTACTGGTAAAACCCTTCTGGCAAAAGCCGTAGCAGGAGAAGCCAGTGTGCCTTTCTTTTCGTTGTCAGGCTCTGATTTCGTTGAAATGTTTGTTGGGGTTGGTGCGGCTCGTGTGCGTGACCTATTCAAGCAAGCTAAAGAGAAGGCACCTTGTATTATCTTTATAGATGAGATTGATGCCGTAGGCCGTTCGCGCGGACGTGGAGCAATGCCGGGTGCCAATGATGAACGTGAAAATACCCTGAACTCATTGCTTGTTGAAATGGATGGTTTTGGTTCTGATGCCGGTATTATTATTCTTGCAGCTACTAACCGTCCTGATGTATTAGACTCAGCATTGATGCGTCCGGGTCGTTTTGACCGTCAGATAAGTGTTGATACTCCTGATCTGGTAGGTCGTGAAGCTATCTTCAAAGTTCATATGAGACCTTTGAAACTATCTGACTCTATAGATATTAAAAAATTAGCAGCACAAACTCCGGGTTTTGCAGGAGCCGAAATTGCCAATGTTTGTAATGAAGCCGCACTGTTAGCTGCCAGACGTGGTAAAACTGCGATTGATATGACTGACTTCCATGATGCGATTGACCGTGAGATAGGTGGATTGGAGAAGAAGAACAAATTGATTTCGCCGGAAGAGAAAGAAATTGTGGCTTACCATGAAGCAGGTCATGCAGTGGCGGGCTGGTTTCTGGAACATGCTAATCCTCTGGTAAAAGTAAGTATAGTTCCTCGTGGTATTGCCGCTTTAGGATATGCTCAATACTTGCCAAAAGAGCAATATTTATATCGTACTGAACAACTGTTTGACGAGATGTGTATGACTTTGGGTGGCCGTGCGGCAGAAGATGTGGTTTTTGGTAAAATCTCTACCGGAGCATTAAGTGATCTTGAAAGAGTAACCAAAAGTGCTTATGGCATGACAACCGTTTATGGTATGAACGACCGTATAGGAAATGTATCTTTCTATGATTCTAAGGGGCAAGGTGAATACTCATTTACAAAGCCTTATTCAGAAGAAACGGCCAAAATTATTGATGAAGAGGTGAAAAAACTGATTGATACAGCTTATTTGCGCACAAAAGACCTCTTGATTGAGAAGCGTGAAGAATTAGAAAAAATCGCTCAGGAATTGTTGAAAAAAGAAATTATTTATCAGTCTGATTTAGTAGAACTGATTGGTAAAAGGCCTTTTGAGAAACTAACCAGCTATCAGGAATTTATGGATAGCGACAGCGATAATCATATCAAGGAAAAAGAGGCTGAGAAAGCCAAGGAGAAAAAGAGTGGCAAAAACGAAAAGAAAGTAGAAGAAGAAGTTTAAAGCTGGTCTTTCTGAACCTGTATTCTCCCTTCAGATAATGGAAGTTCTTTGACGAACAGACTGTTATTTGAAGGGAGATTTTTTTTGTTCATCTTCAAAATCTTTCTTAAATGATCCTTAACTTCTCAGGTAATGATTTGGAATATTGGGTAAGGTATAATCAATGTTAAAGGCTGATTTCATTAACAGGGATACAGTTTCGGCTATGTCTGATTCATTTCGATGCATTTGTGGAAGCAACCCCATCATAGCATAACTCAAGGGATTAATACCAGGTATGAATGTTTCCCAAGGATAATCTTTTCCCCATATCAATCCTTTTAATGTGACTTCTAAATCGGCTGAATGAGAAAGAAGTAAGGCTAACATTTCTGACGATTGATTGTGAATCTGGTTTACAGTATGAAAAACGGGGGTCTGACCTCCGAAACCATTTTCGTCAAAACCTGCCCGGGCATTTATATCTGCATCTCTGCCAATAAGTATTGTTGCACAGTCTACATGATTAAATTCGGCACAAATATGAAGAAGAGTTACTTCGTGTAATGGTGTAAAAGCACAGCGTAGCGTATATCGGCTATTAACTAATGCAGGATTTTCGTTTAATAAATCTTCAAGTGCAGGTGCATCGTCTAATAAAACTGTTAATAAGAGTTGGTCGTCAAAAATTAATCCAAAATCTACAAATACCCTTACACATTCTTTAAATCTGGGGCTTCTCAGATATTCGCTTGTTAACTCAAAAATAAGCGGGTCGTTTCCAAAATAATCATTGGGGTTGATTCCATTCTTAAAGCAGTCCCTTAAATCCACAATGGAGTGTTCTTCAATAGCATTTACTGTTTTTTCTAAGTAGTTCATAGGTTCTGCATTTATGTGGAACTAATAAAAGACAGATTGCATGATAACCATTAATAGTCTGATAATAAATTTTTAATATACAAAATGTATTTAAAAACTGAGCAAACTCAATGATTTTATTTTATAAATCCAATAGCTAACACTAAAGAGCGTGAAGAAACCTGGAGATTTTTTGAGGCATCGTTGTTATAGCTGATATTATAATTAACAGGGCTTGTAATTTCAAAGCGGCCCTCAATAAAGAAATGATTGAATTCAAAACCTATTCCGGCACTTACACCCAGTGAAGGTCGTTTAAATAATTCTTTTTTGAAGTCAATTTCATTATTTTGTTCATCTTTTATTCTATAGGTTTTTACAGCGGATAACAGTTCATTATTAAAGTTAACCGGAAACTCAAGCATCGGACCAGCAAAGATACGTCCTTGTCTGAATCGTATTCCAAGGAGAACGGGTATATCGATCACCGAGTATGTGGAATTTACACGTTTAAATAATTTACCATCGCTTTGCAGAATATCGAATTTGCCTCCCTTTCTATTATAAAATACTTCTGGTTGCAGGTAGAATGACCCCCGAGTGGTACGAATAAAGATTCCTCCCAGGTAACCCATTACCATTTCACTATTCGATAATATATTGTCATTATTAAAAGGTACTGTCGGGTTGCCGTTGGCACCCACTCTCGTTACTGTTATTTCTTTGGTTGTAAAACTATTAAAATTAATACCGGCTCTCATACCCCATTGAAACCCAAGATTATCTCGGTTATACTCTTCAGTATAATTACGGGTTGTGTCTGGCTGTGGTTTTTTCTTACGTTTTTTCTCGGGTTTTTCATCGTTAATCACAAAAGGTGTAACTTTCAATGAGTCTTTAGGCACTACTACTGTATCTTTGGGTACTTGTGCCAATAGAGAGGTAGATAATAAACTCAATAGAGCTAATAAGCGTAATTTCATAAATGAATGGGAGTAGTGAAAATAATAAATATGTAACAGTTGCTTGCAATAAACCAAATTGCGCAAAAATCAAGCCATAAGGCTGGCTATTTACCACCTATAATTGCTACAGTAAACCGGACCACACACACCAATTTTTGTTCTTCATTTGTAATCTTTATATCCCAGATATGTGTAGTTCTGCCTAAGTGCAACGGAATAGCACGGGCATATACCCAGCCCCCACTACTAACAGAACGAATATGATTGGCATTAATTTCAAGACCTACCGCCTGTTGCCTGACAGGGTCATCCAAGGTAAGGAATGAGGCAATACTACCTAATGTTTCGGCAAGGGCAACTGATGCACCACCATGTAAAATGCCAAAAGGTTGGGTTGTACGATTGTTGACAGGCATTTTGGCAGTTATGAAATCTTCTCCGATTTCTACAAATTCAATTCCGAGGTGGTCACTCATCGAATCTGTGCCTAATGTTTTCAATTTTTCGAAATCAAGATGCTTTTTGAACATGATAATAAGTTTTAAGGGTATTTGGTTTTCTTAAAAAATCCTGAAAAAGTGCAATATTTGGTTAGGAATTTTCGTAAATTTGAAGACCTTTTTTTATTGAATGATAAAACTAAGTTTTGTTTTAGATAATTCAATATTTTATTTGATTAAACTAAAGATTACCATTTTGTCGACAAAAACAATTTATCTGATTCGTCATGGGGAAACTGAATATAACCGCATGGGAATTGTACAAGGAAGTGGCGTAGATTCAGACCTTAACGAGTTAGGGCTTTCACAGGCACGGGCTTTTTTTGATGCTTATCAACATCTATCGTTTCATAAAATCTACACTTCGAGGCTTCGCCGCACGGTTCAGAGTGTGCAGCATTTTATTGACTCAGGTATTGTTTTTGAGAGCCTTGAAGGATTGAACGAAATAAGCTGGGGAGAGAAAGAGGGAAAAGCTCCGGATTATCAGGAAGATGAGTTTTATTTAGATGTTTTGCAGCGGTGGAAAAAAGGCGAAACCAATATTCCGGCTGCGGCAGGTGGAGAAACTCCAGAGGAAGTAGCTGCCAGACAAAGACTTGCATTTGAAGTGATATTATCCAGGCCAGAGGAAGAGTTGATATTAGTAGCTATGCATGGAAGGGCTATCAGGATATTACTAACACATCTGCTTGGTCTTCCGCTTTCATCTATGGATGATTTTGAGCATAGCAATCTATGTTTGTATAAACTTAATTATTCTTACGAAACTAAAGCCTTTACTGTAGAGGTAAGTAATGATGTTGCACACCTGATGGTATTAGCTGAATAAAGATACTTCCGTTTATAGAAGCATATTTCCATTGATGTAGAAAAAACATGTGTCGCTTCTTTTTGCTTTATTTTTATGTTATTTGAAAAGCTATTCAGTTTTAAAATACTAATGAATCTTTTAAAACAGAGCCTAATTTCTAATGAATAAAAATAAATTATACTGGTTTTTTCAGATTGTAGGCTGGTCGTTGTATAATATTAATGAGATATTTCAATATACTCTTCAGTTTGGTTACGACAGTTCTATGATTTCGAATGCCTTGGCCAATACTGTTTTATCTATTATTCTTACACACCTTTTCAGGTTAGTTGTAAAAAGATTTAATTGGGGTGTACTTCACCTGCCCCAACTGGCAATAAGGGTAGGATTAAGTGTCTTTGCTATGACGGTTATTCTTGTAGCCCTTAATGTTCCTTTAGATGTTAAATACGTTGGAGAGCTCCTGAACGAAAAACCTGTACTGGTGATTGAATATTTTATCAATTTAGCCAAGCCTATTTTAGTTTGGGCATTGATATATATGTTCTATAATTACTCAGAAGAACGCAGGCAGCGTGAGGTTGAAGAAATAAAATTAAAATCTTCGATCAAAGAAACAGAAGCGAAGGTTCTGCGGGCACAGATGAATCCACATTTTATGTTCAATGCTCTTAATAGTATCAGGGCCTTGGTGCTTGAAGACCCCACAAGAGCTCAGCAAGGGATTACCCAGTTATCTAATATTCTCAGGAGTTCGCTTTTGGCAGACAGACGCAAGACAGTAGCCCTTAAGGAAGAACTAAGGACTATTGAAGACTATCTGGCTTTGGAGAAAGTACGTTATGAAGAACGTTTACAGATGAAATGGGATATAGCTCCTGAAACCCAGAATATTCAGGTACCTCCTATGATGCTACAGACATTGGTCGAGAATGCGATTAAACATGGCGTACAAAAAGCCATTAACTGGGGTTTTGTTGAAATCAATACCAGTATAACGGATAACAAGCTATACATTAAAATACGGAATACCGGTCAATTGCAAGGTACAGAATCGAAGTCGGAATCCGGGGGGTTTGGTTTGAAAAATACAGCACAACGCTTAGATTTGCTCTATGGAAGCGAGGCATCATTTAAAATCTATCAGGAAGATAGCCTGACAGTTTGTGCTGAAATTATGATTCCACTCAGTAGTGCTGAGGCGCGGAGCGTATCGGAAACAAAAAATGCTGCACCAGCCTTAACTGCCAACTAATTTTATTCACCAATTAAATACTCATCGCACCGGCGACCCGGTCAAAATTTACGATGAAAGCACTTATTATAGATGATGAACGTTTAGCACGTAATGAATTGCGTCGTTTGTTAGAAAACTTTCCTAAAATTAATATAATAGGAGAGGCAGCAAATGCCGAAGAAGCCCTTAATATGATTGATGAATTGCAACCGGAGTTGTTGTTTCTGGATATTCAGATGCCTGGTAAAAATGGTTTTGAACTCCTGGAGGCAATTGAGGGAAAAGTACCTGAGGTAATCTTTACTACTGCTTATGACGAATATGCCCTGAAAGCTTTTGAGTTTAATGCGCTTGATTATTTATTGAAGCCAATTGATACGCAACGCTTAGCAGAAGCTATTCAACGTGTAGAAGAAGAACAATTGCATGAAATAGAGCGTAAAGAAGGTGTTAAACTATTAGGGGAGAGCGATCAGGTATTTGTGAAAGACGGCGAAAAGTGCTGGTTTGTAAAATTGGGCAAAGTACGTTTGTTTGAGTCGATGGGCAATTATGTGCGTTTGCATTTTGATGATCAGAAACCGATGATTCTGAAATCGTTGAATAGCCTTGAGGAGCGTCTTGATCCTAAAATTTATTTCAGAGCCAATCGCAAACATATTATTAATCTGGCATGGATTGATAAAATAGAACCGTGGTTCTCGGGCGGTTTATTGGTTACACTGAAACATGCCGAAAAAACATCAAACCCCGAAAAAATAGAGATCTCCCGCCGTCAGGCTATTAAGTTTAAGGATTTGATGAGTTTGTAGGGGACTTTATAAATGAAAGACAGCTACCATTTTTTTGAAGATGGGGGCTGTTTTGTTTGTAGATATGCGCATTAAAATTTATACCCAGCCGAGATTGCGGCCAATCCATCGGCTCGAATCAGGGAAGGATAGTTATAACCTTTAGAAAATATATAAACTCCTAAGCCGGCACCGAGATTTAACTCAAGTGATATTTTCTTGAATATAAAATTCTGATAACCAATGGAGCATCCACCATTCAGACTGTGGGCTACAAAGTCTTTTCCTTCTTGTATTTGTACAAATAAAAATTCAATCCGATTTTGATCTATATCCTTGATTCGGTATCTTAAGTATGGGGATACGAAAAAGCCTTTCAAACTTTCATTGGTATAGTATCTTCTTAATTGAAGAGTTATCTGATAATATTTATCTTTTACGTTATCAAAATCCAGATAACGGTAATCTCCATAGCCAATATCAATTACGTAGGATTGAGTAGCTGTTATAGCTCTTTCAAATGCAATATTTGCACCTCCTGCCAGAAAGTAATTGGGCAGGTTGGTTTTGAGAATAAATCCTTTTTCTTGAGCAAAGCCCAGGTTGTTTTGCAATAATATAAATAGTAGAATAGGGATAATATACAATTTTCTCATATCACAGCATTTTCAATGGGGATATATCATAAAGATAGAAAAATAATCATAAATCAAGTAAAATTGGACTTTAAGAAGAATAACCAAACAATCTTTTAAACAAATGTATCTACACAGATTATTTGATATTTCTGATACAATTCTGGTAGAATTTTCAATAACTGGTTTGAATTTTTTGGATTATTCCAATTTTGAAAGATGAATTTATTGCCGTAAAATTGCGTTATAAAATCATAAACGGATATATCGTTTGTAACAGTTTTTTACGTTAATTGTTTATTAAAGTAAAGCAAGTTTTTTAAGAATTTGATAATCAGAACATGACAAAAGTATTTTCTAAAATTTGTAAGAAATTCTTTGTTCGTGATACTTATTCTTAAGTTATTTGTATAACACAATCTCCAATACTCCATAATGAGCGACGAAATAAAACACGAATGTGGCATTGCCCTTGTTCGTCTTCGTAAACCCCTCCAATACTATATTGATAAATACGGCACACCCCTTTATGGCATTAAGCGGCTGTATGTTTTGATGGAAAAACAGTCTAACCGTGGTCAGGACGGGGCTGGTGTAGGTAATGTGAAACTGGATGTACCACCGGGTAGTCGCTATATCAGCCGTTATCGCTCGGTTGAAAATCGCCCGATTAACGATATTTTTAATAAAATAAATGAAAAGTATCGTGAAGTTATGCGAAACAACCCAGATAAGATGAAGGATGCCAAATGGTTGCAGGAGAATGTGGCTTATTCGGGTGAAGTCTGGTTGGGGCACCTTCGTTATGGTACACATGGTAAAAATGAGATTGAAAACTGCCACCCGATGCTTCGCCAAAGCAACTGGCGCAGTAGAAATATGTTAATGGCTGGTAACTTCAACATGACTAATGCCGAAGAACTATTTAAGAAATTAGTAAAGCTGGGACAGCATCCGAAGGATAAAGGGGATACGGTAACAGTAATGGAGAAAATCGGTCATTTCTTAGATGAAGAAAACCAGCGCGTGTTTGACCGTTTTAAAGGTATTTATGAGAATCCGGCTCTTTCTGATATTATTGAAGATAACATGGATTTGCCGAGAGTGTTATATCGTGCCTGTCGTGATTTTGATGGGGGTTATGCTATGGCAGGTATTACAGGTTTTGGTGCATCATTTGTAGTCAGGGATCCTGCGGGGATTCGTCCGGCTTATTATTGGGCTAATGACGAAGTAGTGATTGTAGCATCTGAAAAACCTGCTATAAAGGCCGCTTTCAACGCCAATTACGAAGAAATAAAGGAAATCCAACCAGGTCATGCCTTAATAATTGATAAACATGGAGAGTACAATGAGTTTCAGATTATGAAACCATTAGAGAAACGCTCATGTAGCTTCGAGCGCATCTATTTCTCTCGTGGATCAGACCCTCAGATTTATGATGAGCGCAAACAATTGGGGCGTTTGCTGATTCCACAGATTCTGGAGAAAATAGACTATGATTTAGAAAATACCGTATTCTCTTACATTCCGAATACTGCTGAAATGGCTTTCTTTGGCATGGTAGAAGGTTTGGAGGAGTATCTGGCCGACTGGCGATTGAAACGCATTACAGATGGGAATCTTTCACAAGACGAAATCAAGCGAGTGTTGTCATTCCGACCGAGAATTGAGAAACTGGTATCGAAAGACGTAAAACTACGTACTTTTATTACCAATGATGATGAGCGTGATGAGATGGTATCGCACGTATATGAAATGACCTACGAGGTAATCAGAAAAGGTATTGATACTGTCGTAGTTATTGATGATTCAATTGTGAGGGGTACTACCTTAGAGAAGAGTATTCTGAAAATGCTTGACCGTTTGGGACCTAAGAAAATTATTATTGTTTCTTCTGCCCCTCAGATTCGCTACCCGGATTGTTATGGTATTGATATGTCAAAGATGAAGGAGTTTGTGGCATTCAGAGCGATGTTGGATTTATTGAAGAAGAATGGTGTTGAATACATGAAGCAGGAGGTATATGCACAGAGTGTAGGTGCCTTGCAGACTGACAATGCCTTTAATGAGAACTTCGTGAAGCATTTGTATAGTAAATTTACTGATGAGGAGGTTTCAGACAAAATTGCTGAAATTGTAACACCTGAAGGAATGAATGCTGAGGTATGTATGGTGTATCAGACTGTTGAAAACCTTCATAAGGCTTGTCCGAATCATGTTGGTGACTGGTATTTTACCGGGAATTACCCAACACGTGGTGGTAACCGCGTGGTAAATCAGGCATTTGTGAATTTTATGGAAGGCAAGATGGTAAGGGCTTACTAAGAAAATTGTCTGTTTTCGATTGCAGTTTGTCTGATTATAAATTTTAAACTCGACAAGCTGCAATCGACATTCGACAATCTCCTATTTGGTTTTTGTAGGTAAGCTAAACACATTAGTTGCAACTTCTTTCATGCCAATAAGTTTTAAAACAGTTCTGATACTTGGCATAGATTCGGTTTGTAAAGGAGTTGAAACAGCAGTAAGGTTTGTTTTCATCGGAATTTTCTGTTTTAATATTCAAGAAAATACGTCAAAAAGACTGCCAATACTAAAAAACATAAAATAGGGGAGTATAAAATTATTAAAAGGGTACAAATCAGTTTTTTTTTAGATTTGTACCCTTTTTTGTATGTTTAAAAACCGGACTTTTTATGATCCACAAGAATCATGCAGAAACTTCTCTTGTTTTCTTCTTTTTGTTTGGCAAGCTAAATACATTATTGGTTAGTTCTTTCATGCCAATCAAACGTAATACGTCTTTCAAATCGATCCCCTCTTGAATAGGGAGAATTCCTTTTGTTTGCATAGTTGCGGTTTTCATTTTGGTACTTTTTATAGTTTTCTGTTGATAAAATCTGCGACAACAAAGGTACTTTGCATGGCGAATATTCGCTAAATATTTTACTATAATTTTTACTTTTTTTTATCAAACGGTGATATGTCATAATGACACTTTTTTGCTTATAAGAAAAAATACCATACCATCTGAGTAGGATAGAATAATCAGGATAAAAGTGTAATATTGATGACATTATGAATGAAGAATGTGGAAGTTTTTCCATATCGATTCCGAGTCTGTACACTTATATTTTTGAAAGATAGAATATCCGTAAAAATAAAAAGCAACCACTCAAAGAGCAGTTGCTTTATTCATCACCTAACCACTAAAAAGTATTATGAAATATAATACCGTTAGTTTTTTTCCTTAGCTTCTATTGAGACGTAACCAAACGTGAAAAGTCTCTCAAGAACTATGAAAAAAAACAAGCTTGTTTATTACATCTTTTAATCGTCTTCTTGAAACCTCCAGATGCCTACCTCCTTCAATCCTTATTTCACCGGCATTTTTCTGAATATCGACTCCTTTTACAAACATCATATTGACTATATGTGATTTATGAACTCTGATAAAGGTATCTTCACTTAAAAGTTTTTCAAAATTTTTCAGGGTTCTTGCAGCAATAAATTCTCTGTTTTCTGTATAAACATAGGTATAATTACACTCACCCTGTAAACGTACAATGCTTTTCAAAGGAATTTTTATCCACCTGTTTGAAAAGTGTACCTTAATTTGCTGATTCGCAGTTATCTGTTTTGTCTGACTGGAGACATTTTTTGCTTTTGGTTGTGTAAAATCAATACTATTCATAAGTTTTAGCTGAGTTTTCTGACTCAAACATAATTGCAAAATGCAGATTAAGCAACCCTATGGAAAGATGTGATTTTAATTAAAGTGTTGAAAATGAATTGTTTATGTGTTGAATAATAGGTTAAATTCAGTAATTACCCCTATGGATTTCCGTAAAATTACGTAGGCATTTCCTGGGTGATTCTGCATATTAGAACGTGGAGTTCTTTGTAAAAATATGCTATATTCTAACAATATACATATATTTGTAAAAATTTTTATTAAACGGCAGTTATCGTGTTAGATAGAATTAAGGAAGTAATAGATGAAGTAACTACTGCAACAGTAGGCACCAAAGAAGATTTAGAGAATTTTCGTCTGAAGTACATTAGTCGTAAAGGAATTCTGAATGATTTGTTTGAGCAATTCAAGACAGTTGCTAATGAGCAGAAACGCGCGGTAGGACAGGAACTAAACAGGTTAAAGAATTTTACTGAACAAAAATTTAAAGATTTTTCAGAAGCCGTAGAAAATGCCTCAGATGATTTGTCTACAACTGCGAAGTTAGATCTTACACTTCCGGTTGCGCCTAACTTTGCGGGAACGGTGCATCCCCTGACTTTGACCCGCCAGAAGGTTTTAGAGGTTTTTGCCCGTATGGGTTTCAGCCATGAAGATGGCCCAGAGGTTGAAACTGACTGGTATAATTTCACGGCCTTGAATTTTCCTGAAAACCACCCTGCTCGTGAAATGCAGGATACTTTCTTTGTGGAGAAAAAGCCTGTTCAGAAAGACGATGTATTACTTCGTACGCATACCTCAAACGTACAGGTACGTTTAATGGAACGGAAAAAACCTCCTATCCGCTCAATTATGATTGGCAGGGTGTATCGCAATGAGGCTATTTCTGCCAGAGCGCATTGTCAGTTCCATCAGATTGAGGGCCTTTACGTAGACAAAAATGTGTCTTTTAAAGATCTTAAGGACACTTTGTATCATTTTGCGAAAGAGATGTTCGGCAAAGATACAAAGATTCGCCTTCGTCCGAGTTACTTTCCATTCACGGAGCCAAGTGCAGAGATTGATGTCACCTGTTTTATTTGTGGGGGCTCCGGCTGCAATATCTGTAAGCATAGCGGCTGGGTAGAAATTGCCGGCTCAGGTATGGTTGACCCGAATGTGTTACTTAATAGCGGTATTGATCCTGAAGAATATACCGGCTTTGCGTTTGGTATGGGTGTAGAACGAATCACTATGCTTCGATACGGTATTAACGATTTACGATTGTTCTTTGAGAATGATGTACGATTTCTGCGTCAGTTTGAAGGTGCTTAAACAACAGCGTTTCATCATTAATTATTCATGTAAATATAAAAAACTCCCTTCGGTTGAGGGGAGTTTTTTTGATCCACTCAATCACTCAGATTATGAATGATTGTCATTTAAAAATTTCCTGACAAACTTAATTGAACCCCTTCACAAAAGCAGGATAACCTAAGTTTTCGATTTGCTTTTGTGTATTTCTGGCGTTTAATTCTGAACTATAAACCCCATAGATAACCCTATAAACCATTGGCTTATCGGCTGCTTTACTTACTTGTATAAAAATCTTATTATTTTCTATTTCTCCTTTTTGTGTTAGCTGATTGGCAAAATCTTTAGCTGCTTTCAATTGCCCGAATGCACCTAATTGCAAACCATATCCGATTGGTTCCTGCATCTTGCCGTTCAGGTCATATATATGATTTACATCGAAATCTTCGATTTTTGTGGTGGCAATCCGGATTTCTTTTTCCTGATTATTTTTCTTTAATGGGATAAAGTTTTGAATAGGTGTTGCTACCTCTGCAGTAGCCCATAGAACTTCCACTTCATCATCTTCTACTTCTTTGATCCTGATTTTGCCTTTGTTTGCTTTTAAATCAACTTTATCAGACAAATAAGCAACTTTATTGTTTCCTTTACCTTTGTTTGCATCGGCAATAGAGACTACTACAGATTTATCTGTTTCGAGGTTGGTTATTTTTATTTTTCTGGTGTTGCTTCCTGATTCCTTTTTGGGTGATTTGTTAAGGGCATCAGTAAAATTAACAGAAGTTTGCGCAAGTGTTTGACTCGCTGCAAAGCATAGGAACAGAATTCCTTTTAAGGTTAAAGGGGCACGTAATTTCATTCTAATGGTCGTTTATGGGTAGGACGCACCCTGGTAATTTATTTTATCACGTTACCAGGAGTGGTTTTAATAAAAAGATTTGCAAATAGTATGCCAATCGTAGTTGTAAATAGCAAATAAAAAGACTTAAAAAAAAGCGATAGAAAGATATTTTTTCTTTCTACCGCTAACTGCCTGATAATGAGGTATAAGGGAAATTGCTATTTATTAAATTCTCTTACAAAGGCATACTGCCCATTTTGAAGAAAATATTTTTGTTTACCTCTAATCGAATCATCAGTTTTGGTAATACCAAAATATACTTTATAGAATGTCTTGCCGTCTATATTCATAGCATAGATAAAGACCTGCTTTTTTTCTGCATCGCCTTGTTTAATTATATTTCTGGCATATGCTTTAGCATTATCTAAACTTGAAAACGAGGCTAATTGTAAGCCGTAGCCATCTAAATCACTTTTTTGTTTTACATAAACAAAATTTGCAAGCATTTCTTTTGAACTTCCATTGTCTTTTGCGCGCCCTTTTGTTTTGCCACCGTTTCCATCAGGATTTAACTCGTCATTGGCAAATGCAAAGTTGATCAAACAAAGCATTGTAATTGTGGATATGATACTCTTTTTCATGTTATTGTAATTAATAGTATTGATAGTACGAATTTCAAATTTCGTGCTAAACTTTTTTTTATATTAAAAAAAGAAGAAATTTGACTCAAATTCTTTAACCTTAAAAGCTTTTTTAAAGCACTTAACAGTATAAGAACAACCAATAGGTCGTTTACCACTAATGTATGAAAAATCATTTCCCTTTTCCAGATAATGGACAATGCCGTGCGGTAGTAGAGCGTGTAACTCCTGAAATAGATGGAGGCCGGTTTGCCATTAAAGCCATAGTTGGCGAGAGTATTACTGTTGAAGCCGATATTCTTGTAGACGGCCATGATAAACTTTCTGCGCGTTTACTCTTCAAGCATGAAACCGACAAAGAATGGAGCGAAACAATTATGCAATTGTATGATAATAATCGCTGGATCGGGCATTTTACTGTTGAAAAACAAGGCTTTTACATTTATTCAATTGAAGCCTGGGCCGACCATATTACAAGCTGGATGCACGAAGTAGATGCAAAAGTACGTGATGGACAGCACTTGAACGTAGAGTTGATGCAGGGTGAATTGTTTTTGAATGATATGGCTAAAAAAGCTAAAGGTAATGATAAGAAAGCGATTCAGGAAGCCGCTAAGGCAATGAAGGGGGCTTATAGCAAAGGTGAGGAACGGTATGATGAAGCAATACAAATTGCTATGAGCCAGCAGATGTTAGATTGGGCCACCAAATATCCTGAGCGGCAAGAGGCGTTCAGATATAAGGAACTTAAAATCTATGTAGACAGAAAGAAAGCCGGGTTTTCATCATGGTATTCTATGTTTCCCCGCTCGGCTTCAAGAGAATATGGTAAACATGGAACATTCAGAGATGTTGAAAACCTTTTGCCCCGTATTGCTGAAATGGGTTTTGATGTATTGTATCTGCCACCAATTCACCCAATAGGTAAAACCCATAGAAAAGGAAAAAATAACTCAGTGACTTATGAAGAAGGCGAACCCGGGGTGCCTTATGGCATTGGGTCAGAAGAGGGTGGCCATGAGAGTATCCATGCTGAATTGGGTACAATAGAAGATTTTAAACATCTGATAGAAGCTTGCAAGAAGTTTGATATGGAGATTGCGATGGATCTGGCCATCCAATGCTCGCCGGACCATCCATGGGTAAAAAAACACCCTGACTGGTTTAAAATTCTGCCTGATGGGACTATTAAGTATGCGGAGAATCCACCAAAAAAATATCAGGACATTTATCCTGTTAGTTTTGAAACTGCCGATTGGAAGAATCTCTGGCAGGAACTAAAAAATCTGATTTATACCTGGGCAGAGTGGGGGGTAAGAATTATCAGGGTGGACAATCCGCACACCAAATCTTTCGGTTTCTGGGAATGGGTTATTACTGAAACCAAGATTGATTATCCCGATATGATTTTCTTGTCAGAGGCCTTTACCAAACCCAAGGTAATGCAACAATTAGCAAAATTAGGTTATACACAATCTTATACTTATTATGTCTGGCGTACTTTTAAAGATGAGATTATTCAGTATATGGAAGAGCTCACAAAAGGTGAAATGAAGTATTACTTCAGACCTAATTTCTGGCCTAATACCCATGATATTAATCCTTATATGTTGCAGAGCCGACATGAACCTTTGTTTTTAAGCAGGTATTTTATGGCCGCTACTTTGGTGAGTAATTATGGTATTTTCGGGCCAACGTATGAATATCTCTACAATGAGCCTTATCCGAATAAAGAGGAGTATGGGTTTTCGGAGAAGTATGAGATAAAATGGTGGAACTGGGAGCACCGGAACAAACTGACTTATGTTATTACGCAAGTAAACCGAATCAGAAAAGAGAATACAGCTTTTCATTCGACGAACAATATTGATTTCTGTGAAATTTATAACGACCATTTGCTGGCTTATCTGAAAACTGCTTCTGATGGAAACAGAATTTTATGTATTGTTAATCTTGACGGCTATAATAAACAAAGTGGAATGGTAAAAGTGCCACTCTGGAAGATTCATAAGAACGATTGGGAAACCTATCGTGTACATGATCTGATAACCGGTGCTACTTTCAGCTGGCGGGGCGAATATAATTTTGTAGAATTAGACCCTTATATTCTACCTTTTCATTTGTTCAGGATAGAAGATATTTAAGGGAGTCTTGAACTTTGATTTAGCTGATTAACTGATTTTTATGATTATGACTAAATTGATTGAGATAACTATAGTCATCATTTTAATTTAGTGAAATCAAAAAATCAGTTAAATCAAAGTTCAAGGCCAAATTCAGCTGACTAAAAAAGAAATAAAACAACCTATTTTATGAACTACACCAAGCTATTGAAGACCTTAGTAAAAAAAGAGATTATTCCGGAAGAACAATCTGAGAAGATTGCTGCTTATGAACAAAGTAAACCTTTTTCGATACATTGGGAACTACGCACTTTGCTGTATGTGGGTATCACACTTCTGGGGTCAGGCTTGGGGGTGGTTATCTACGAGAATATAGATTCTATCGGACATAATGTTTTAATTGGTTTAATAGTAGCTGCTTTTTTAGGATGTCTGTATTATGCTTTTAAACATCGGAAGCCTTTTACTTGGGAAGAAGTAATAGAAACTGAGAAGTTGGATGATTTTGCCCTCTTAGGTGCGTGTGTCATGTTCCTGACTTTAGAAGGTTATCTGCAATACCAATACAATATTTTCGGTACTCGTTATGGCTTAGCTGCTTTTCTTCCTGCGGTGTTGTTTTTCTTTCTGGCTTATCGCTTAGATCACCGTGGGGTGCTTTCAATGGCTATAACAGCTTTTGGTTCGTGGGTAGGAGTAAATATTGCGCCGATAAAGCTCTGGCAGCAAAAAAACTTTTCGACGGCCGATATTACGCATATTTCTATTTTATTAGGGGTGGTTTTAATAGTGATGGGCGGTGTAAGTGAGTATAAGAGCTGGAAGAAGCATTTTTCGTTCACTTATTTTCTTTTTGGATTTAATATTGCCTTTGTAGCAATCTTAGCCGGATTATTTCAGTTTGAGATGAAACTGATTTATCTATTAATTATGGCAGTGCTGAGTTATGGAAGTATCTGGTATGCACGTAAGACTCAATCTTATCTGTTTCTGCTGATGGGGGTCATTTACGGGTACATTGCCCTTACTTATTGGATTTTTCATTGGGAATATACAAATGCAATGGATTTTACTCTTTATATGCTTTACTTTATGAGCTCAGCTGTAGGGGTAGTGTTTTTTCTGATTAATATCAAACAAATTATCGGACTAAAGAAATGAAAAAAGCATATAATGAAATATGGGTTGATAATATTGATAATCAGGATCTGATTAAAGAATGGTATGAAGAGAAAGTTCTCAGTGAAGAACAATATGAAGCAGCAAAAAAAATGTTTCCTGTTGAGTTTTATCAACCTAATATCTTTATAGAATTTGGCTTATTTATTTTTACAAATGTGGCTATCTCGTCAACTTTTGGTTTTTCTTCAGTTATGCTGTTTTCCTCCCTGATGGATTCAAATATTGGTTTAGCGGTTGTTTGCTTAGCCAACGGCGTTGGGATCCTCTTCGTTTTAGAGTACTTCATTAAAAATCGAAAACTGTATCGCTCAGGTGCTGACAATGCCTTGATGTATGTTGCCATAGGATCATTTCTGTCAGCAATTTTTGCTATTACTAACTTTCATTGGTCGTTATATTCCTATTATTTTTTATCCTTGCTTGTTTTTATCCCTTTTTTATTACGCTATGGCGACCCATTTGTGGCCATTGCTGTTTTTTTAGTCTGGATATGTTTCTGGTTTACATTTACTATAGAGTGGCCAATCGGTAAAATGGTTGTGCCTTTTGTTATAATGACAGCTTCAGTTATCAGTTTTTTGTTTATAGGATGGTGGAAGAAAAGGGATAGTTCGGCTTATTATACCGATGCACAGATATGTATAGAAACAGGTAGCCTGATAACCTTTTACTTGGGGGGCAATTATATGGTAGTGCGAGAAGGCAATGCTATGTTGAATGGTCTTACAGACTCAACTCAAATCTCGTTTGCCCCTCTTTTTTATATATTCACAGCGGTTATTCCATTTCTTTATCTATTCTTTGGGCTTAAAAGGCAGGATAGAAAGATGGTGATGGTTGGGATAGCATCCTTTGCTTTCTCTATTTTTACTTATCGGTTTTATTTTTCAATCATGCCTCTTGAATGGGCTTTAACTTTAGGTGGAGCAGCTTTGATAGGCCTTTCTGTATGGGGAATATGGTTTTTCCGTACTCCTAAATGGGGTTTGGCCTACCGACAAACACAAGCCAGTAAGTATCGTGATTTTGAGGCGTTTTTAGTAAGTCAGGCATTAACTCCACATGGACAAAGTGGAAAAATGAAATTTGGCGAAGGGGATTTTGGAGGAGGGGGAGCAGGGGATAAATATTGAATTTTCTTGAGCTCTGATTTTATGATTATACTGAAATATCTTAAAAAATTGGAATGTATATTATCTGTTTTATTAAACTCAGATGAATTATTTAATCAGGTAAATCAGAGTTCAAGACTAAACTATTCAAGTCTGTTTCAGATTTTTCCCAATAGACCCTTAAAACCTTGGAATTTACGCCTACTTCTTTGAAAAACTGTAACCAGAATAACTGTTGATTTGAAAGGTTATCGGTTGGAGATTTTACTTCAATAAAGCAATAATCGTTATCATCCCACATGAAAAGGTCAGGGAAACCGCGTAGGTTTTCGACCAGGTTTTTCGACATTTCATGCAGAATCTTCTTTAGTGATTCAAAATTAATTACCTCTACCGCTTTTCTTACAATTACCCACATTTCTTCTAACCAGGGCACAAAAGGGTTGGCAATGCCGAATTTTGATTCGTATCGCTCGCCCATATAAGCTAATAGTGTCTGGATATTATCGAAACTTTCTAAATGACTAATGATTAAATCCTGTCGTTTTTCATAAAAATCGGGTAAATATAAATCCGAAGGTCGACGTTGGAAAGGGTGGTGAAAAGCCACAAGGCTTGGGTCAAAGACAATATCCCAGAATATTAATCCGAAAATTGCCCGCCAGGTATGATTTTCAGAGAAAATTGCCATTTTTCCCTGATTAATATAATAATCGGCAACACCCATTTCAACCTGATGTCTAAATTCTTCAGAAATCGTAATAGACTCAGATTGGTGTAACCAGGAAGTTGTACTTTTTTTATGTACTCGTTTTTTACTATTAATCTGATTGATGAAATCGGTGGCGTAAAACTTCTCATCAGCATTTTTTGGAAATTCTATCATTAACTGGCAAAGTGAAATGGCTTCGTCGACGTGCCCTAATTTTTGCAGGGTTCGTACCTGTCTTTCTCTTGATGGAACTTGCTCTGTGAGCCGGAAAGTATTCAGGGCTTCATCATACAGTTTGTTTTTCTCTAAAAATGTTCCGACTTTCAGTATGAGCCTTTCATAAGCAGGTTTAGCTATTTCGCTTAGATCAGTAACTGAGTCTGTGAAATTCATGAACCAGTCATAGACTTCAAGTGGTGGAGTACTATCTTTTAATTGAGAAAAAAGGTCGTTCTGGTCGGTAATTAACCATTTGTCTTCGGCATCTTTTCGGGTATTGAATCGGGCAACTAATTTATCGTCATCATGGCTTTCGTATTGTACAAGGCCTAAGTCTCTTACCACAAACTCGGTCATATCAAGGTATCGATTACCGAAGAAAAGAAACTTCATAAAAGTTACTTCAAACTCAAAGCAAACCTTAATAACCGGCTCTAAATCCTGAATTGCTTCAACGATTTCTTCAAAGCTAAAGGCTTTCAGTAGTGTTTCTACCAGTTCATCTTTCTTAAGTTTTTTGTAGGAGATCCTGTCTGCTTTAGGTGTGTTTTCTTGTGTGGCAGCCACTATTCTTGTAAACCGCGTGGCTAATTCATCTTTACCAAAAATACCTAATAGTTCTTTACTAAAGGTTTCGTGCTTTTCGGCATTTACCTGTTCTATAAATTCCCTTTCGAGCAACTCCTTCAATAACGCTGGAATATCTGTCAGTTCAGCATATGCAAGTTTATTAGTTTTGAAGAATAACCCTCTACGGTTGCTGAAGCGGATAAATAAACATTGAGCATCTTCGCTCAGACAGTAATATTTCCTTAAGAACCGCCATTCGTTTTCATTAAGGATATGCCGATACTTTTCCTGGACAAAATCCAGTAGATAATTAAAGTATTCGAGGTAATATTTTGGAGGAAGCTCGTTTTGCTCTGCCATATTGATAAAAACAAGAATTTCTTATCAAGGGTTCGGTAAGCGGATTTTTAAACCATCGTATGCAAGCCTGATATTATCAGGGAGTGTCTTGTCAACTTCAGTATGAAGACCCATTTTATGGCTGATATGGGTAAAATAAGTAAGAGGAGCATTTATTTTTTGCGCAACTTCTACAGCCTGACTTAAATTAAAGTGAGAAATGTGAGGCTCATGTTGTAGCGCTCCTAAGACCAATACCTCAGTACCGTAGATTTTTTCCATTTCTTTTTCGGAAATGAAATTAACATCGGTAATATAGGTGAATCCACCGACACGAAAACCCAAGACTGGTAAACGATGGTGAAGAACCTGGATAGGAGTAAATTCTACTCCTTCAATATAGATAGGTTTTGCGCCATCAAATGCAATTTCCTGTAGATTTAAAAGAGGTACACCCGGATACTTTATATCTTCGAAAGCATAAGCAAACTCTTTCTTGAGTTGGTTTAATACACGAGGATGACCGTAAAGATTGAGGTGGCGGATACCATTTAGATAATTATACGGGCGAACATCGTCGAGGCCTGCGGTATGATCTTTATGTTCGTGCGTATAAATGATGGCATCAAGCTGAGCGATTCTTTCTCTTAAAGCCTGCTGCCGGAAGTCGGGGCCTGTATCAATAACAAAACTCTTGCCATTCACTTCTATCCAGACAGATACTCGCAGACGCTTGTCTCTGAAATCTAATGAATTGCAGACTTCGCATCTGCAAGTAAGTACGGGAACACCCGCCGAGGTACCTGTTCCGAGAAAAGTTACTTGCATACTGAAGGTAACGGTAGGCAACCTGCAAAGATTGCCACCGGATTATTAAATTCTCTGATTAACTACTCTGTTAAACTCTTTACTACTGTTACCAGTTTATCAAAATTCAACGGTTTCATTAATGCATCGTTGAATCCTGCATTTTTGAAATCGTCTTCAGAATAGTTTTTGGCATTTCCGGTTATAGCCACAGCCGGAACGTTTGCTTTTTTCTTATCGCCCAACTCACGAATAGCTTTGATACACTCCATACCGTCCATAATTGGCATATTTATGTCGAGAAGCAGAATGTCAAAGTCTTCTTTTTCAAGTAGTTGCATTACTTGTTCCCCGTTTTTTACAGCGGTGATTTCAAAATTCTGGAACTCCAAAATTTTCTTTGCTAAGTTCTGAATTACTGAACTGTCTTCGGCAATCAATACTCGTTTCATTAAAGGCATATATTTTTTTAAAGTTTGGACTCTGCTATTTTGATGTAAAGATAAGGAAAGAAGAATTTTAACAAAATCAAATTTTATTAAAGCCTGATAAAATATGTATTTTTGCAGTAATATAGTTAATAAACTGTTATCGAGTATGTTTAAAAACTATAATTCGACCTAAAAGAACCTTTATAAGGTATTCGTTTGGGCATTAAATAGTCTGTCTGTTTTGGTCAGAATAATAAAATTTAAATATACTTTTATTACATTAAAGATATAGATTTGAGCCGACACTTATTGCCCGGGAAGAAGATTTATTTTGCTTCTGATTTTCATTTAGGGGCACCAACGCATTTAGAAAGCCTTAATCGTGAAAAACGAATTGTAGCCTGGCTTGACGCTATTAAGCAGGATGCTGAAATTATTTTTCTGGTGGGAGATTTGTTTGATTTCTGGTTTGAGTATAAACGGGTGGTACCTAAAGGCTTTGTACGCTTTATGGGTAAATTAGGAGAACTGTCTGATTCAGGTATCGAAATTATAGTTTTTTTGGGAAACAGAGATATGTGGATGACTGATTATTTTGAAACAGAGCTAAACATTAAGACTATACGTAGACCCCGGAGTTATACTTTTAATGATAAAAAATTTTATGTAGGCCATGGGGATGGGTTGGGAAAGGGTGATTATGGCTATAAATTTTTACAGGTAGTTTTTGAAGGAAAACTCCCCAGGTTTTTGTTCAACAGAGTCATGCATCCGAATTTAGGAATGTTTCTGGGGGGAGTCTGGTCCAAATTAAGCTGGCGGAAAAAAAGAACTGCTGAGCAATACCTGGGCGATGAAAAGGAGTTTTTAGTTGGCTATGCCAAAGAAATAGAAGCCAAAGAACACCACGACTATTATATTTTTGGTCATAGACATACCAAGGTTGATATACCGATTTCTCCAACCGCCCGATACATTAACCTCGGTGATTGGATATGGTATGATAGTTATGCCGTTTTTGATGGTAACGATGTTGTACTAAAGTCGCTGAAATTTAATGAGTAGCATACCATGAATGGATACAGAGAACAACTTATTGAAGCACTGTTCATTTTGTGGTATGCTTGTGAAACCGTATTACTATTTATAAGGTATCAGATTCGTGAGTATATTTTTGCCGACCAATATTGTGCCTGAGCCTGTATTAGTGTATTGTTCAATACATTTTCTTTGGCTGCATATTGGAAATAGGGCAATTCAAAAGCAGACTTAATACTTTTCAGTTGGCTTTCGTTATGGCAATTCGTGCCAAAAAAAGCTACCATATTTTTCTTTACCAATATTTCGGCCGTTTCTTGTGCCTGTTTAGAATAATATCCGGTCAGGGATCCGATATTTACCTGAAAGAGAATTCCATTGAATAATAATCGGGTAAGGGTATCCATATTATTCAGAGAAATATAACGCTCAGGGTGCGCTAATACAGGGATGTATCCGGCCTGCTGAATTCTACGTGCCGATTCAATCAAATATGATGGTTTTGTAATAAATGAGGCTTCGAAAAGGAGATACTTCTTCTGATTCCCGAAAGTTAACACTTCTCCACGTTCGATGGATCTGAACAAGTTATCTTCTAAATAATACTCTGCCGAAGCTTCTAATTCAACAGGGATATTATATCGTTTCAGAATGCCTTTCAGAAGCTGTAAAGATTGTAGAATTTCTTCGTATGAGTTGTTATAAAAACCACTCATTACATGAGGTGTAGCAATAATCTTCTTGTATCCTAAGGTCTGAAGACCTTTGATGATAGCAATGCTTTGCTCAACGTTTGCTGCTCCGTCATCTAAGTGTGGAAGAATATGAGCATGAACGTCGACAGTCAGTGGGTGTTGGGTAAAAGCACTATTTTTACCTGATAGAGGTTTCTTGAACAATGTTTCAAACATTGATTTGTTGTTGTTTTGTGGCTTAATTCAGGATTCAATCAATTGGATTTCTCCATGATTACAAATGTAAACCAACACCGTGCCAAAGCCCTCTTATGTGAAGATAAAAATACTTAACGGTAGCAAACGTTCAATATCAATAGTTTTGAAAAAAAAAAACAGAAAGAAGTAGGTTTTGGTATTATTTATGACAAAACCATTATCCGGTTTTTTCTTAAATAATATCATTAAACCTGGGTAATTCCAGATCTTTCTGAGAGATGTTCGGGTTTTCTATTCCCCAGTCGATAGCCAGGTCTGGGTCGTTCCAGATAATGCCGCCTTCTGAGGCCTTATTGTAGAAATTGGTACATTTATAAGTAAACAAACATTGCTCTAAAGCCAGGAAACCATGCGCAAATCCGGCTGGTATAAATACCATATTCTGAGTTTTTGCATCTAAAAGAAATTTTTCGTGTTTTCCGAACGTAGGAGAACCCGGCCGCAAATCTACAGCTACATCAAGAGCTTTCCCGATAATTACCCGTACTAATTTTCCTTGAGCGTGGGGTT
This sequence comes from Emticicia sp. BO119, assembly GCF_013912375.1. Lineage (GTDB taxonomy): Bacteria > Bacteroidota > Bacteroidia > Cytophagales > Spirosomataceae > Emticicia. Next base: position 477,622 of record NZ_JACETV010000001.1, read on the forward strand.
CTCTCTGAAAGTGTAACCCTCTTAAAACACCTGCTGAAGACAGAGACTGATTATCCTGAACAAAATCAAAGGGAATACCATTATCAGAGAAAGCCTGTTTATGATAGGATTCTAAAAAATATCCTCTTTCATCGCCAAAAATACGAGGAAAAATTTCTATTAGTCCCTCGATAGATGTCTTTCTAAACTCCATTATTCTTTAATTCAATTTTTTAGATTTTCCTAAGAATTGTTTTGCTGTTCTGGCAATAGCAACAAAGGCTACCGGATGATAATTCAATTAAGCAATAGTTTATGCAAAAGTAATATTTATTAAATAATTTCAAGGTACTTTCTTATTAAATCAATAGAATTCAGGAAATTTGTCAAAAAAAAATTACTACATGACCAAACAGGAGCTATTTGAACAAATATTAAAAAAGAAATCGTATCTGTGTGTAGGTCTCGATACTGATATAAAGAAAATACCACATCACCTTTTGCAGACGAAAGACCCGATTTTTGAGTTTAATCGTCAGATAATAGACGCAACTGCGGAGTATGCCGTTGCTTATAAGCCTAATATTGCTTTTTACGAGGCAATGGGAGTGAAAGGATGGGAGAGTCTGCAGAAAACATTGGATTATATACCTAAAGAGTGTTTTACGATAGCTGATGCTAAAAGAGGAGATATCGGAAATACTTCGGAACTCTATGCTCGTACTTTTTTTGATAAAAGCTCTTCCGGCTTTGATTTTGACTCTGTTACGGTAGCGCCTTATATGGGTAGAGACTCTGTACAACCCTTTTTAGCGTTCGGAGGGAAATGGGTTATTTTGCTGGCTCTTACTTCTAATATAGGCAGTAAAGATTTTCAACATCTGAAAGTTGAAGTTAACGGCGAAACAAAGGATTTATATGAGCAAGTACTTACAAAATCTCAGGAATGGGGTGATAGTGACTCATTAATGTATGTAGTTGGTGCTACTCAAGCTGATAAATTGGCAGAAATCCGTAAAATAGTGCCTGATTATTTCTTATTAGTACCAGGTATAGGCGCACAAGGAGGGAGTCTTGAAGAGGTGTCTCGTTATGGTATGAACAAGCAATGTGGCTTGCTGGTGAACTCATCGCGGGCAATTATTTATGCTTCTGACGGGCCGGATTTTGCAGAAAGAGCCAATGAAGAAGCAGGGAAGGTGCAGCAGGAAATGGAAAAGTATCTTACTGAATTTATCTAATATTTTGGTTAATAGGTTTGTATCATTATGACAGAAGCCTTTATTCATTATCTGTGGCAATTTCAACAATTTGATAAATCATTGCTACTTACTACTAACAATGAACCTGTCAGGATTCTGAAAACGGGTATTTTGAATACTGATGCCGGGCCTGATTTTTTGCAGGCACGAGTTCAGCTCGGAGATATTGAATGGGTAGGGAATATAGAGATTCATATTCAATCATCTGATTGGAATGCGCATAATCATCAGTATGATGGTGCCTATAATAATGTGATTCTGCATGTAGTATGGGCGCATGATAAACCTATTTTAAGGAAGGATGGAAGTGAAGTACCCACGCTTGAACTGAAATCTAATACTGATAGCGCATTATTAAGAAAATATGAGGTTTTGCTAAGTCAAAGAAGTGTGATTCCTTGTGCTGCGCAATTTAGTGAGGTATCAGCTTTATCTAAAATTGCTACTTTAGATAAAGCATTAACTAAGCGATTGATACAAAAATCAAAAATTGTAGACGAATTATTAGAGACCAACCAGGGTGATTGGGAAGAAACTACTTATCAGTTATTAGCTAAGAATTTCGGTTTCAAACTCAATTCAGAAGTATTTTTAAGATTAGCTAAAACTTTGCCTTTAAAAATGCTTCAAAAACATAGAGATAATCTGACACAAATTGAAGCGATACTTTTCGGGCAGTCAGGACTTCTGGCTGAGGTGGATGATTACTCAAGGAGATTAATGCAGGAATATGATTTCTTTGCCGCTAAGTTTTTGTTGAAAGAGAGCATCTTACAATCGTATGAATGGAAACTGCTTCGTACCCGACCTGCTAATTTTCCGACGATCAGAATTGCTCAACTGGCAAAGTTAATTACCTCTCAAAAGAGTTTTTTCTCTTTATTTACTCAAACCGAATCAATTGAAGATTTACGTAAAGCCTTACAGGTCAAGCAATCTGAGTACTGGAGAGAACATTACCATTTTAGTAAAAAAGCCACTAAAATGAGTAATGGATTAGGCAAAGATTCTATTGATAATCTGATAATTAATACTGTTATACCATTGTTGGCTTGTTACTCACAAAAAATGGATAATCAATCTTACATGGATAGGGCTATTACTTTTTTAGAGTCTTTTCCGGCAGAAAGTAATCATATTGTTGATATGTGGAAGAATCTCGGATTGGAGATAAAAACTGCATTTGATGCACAGGCAAGCATTGAACTGTATAATAATTTTTGCAGCATGAAAAAATGCCTGCAATGTAATGTGGGCGTGGAGATTTTGAGGAAGTAGGATTTCGATTTAAACAAAATGCCTTGTCAGCTAACATGGCATTTTGTTTGTACTAAGAACGATAAACTCAAGCCCGATTAATCAGGCTAATACCAGATACCATCACAATAAAGCCTAATACAGCGGGGGCAATTTTTCTTGCACCTTCTACATCAAATCCCATTAGTCTGTTATTGCTCGACATAAATGCGGCACAGGCAAAAAGTAATAAGAGTAAGCCAATACCTGTTAATATTCCTCCCAAGGTTCTTTTAAACTTTGCGTTTTCTTCGTTATTCATATAATATTAAGATTTAGGTTCAAGCGAGTTTGCGAATTCCTTTATTGTTTCTTTACTTTTTACTGGTTTAAAATTTAATTTTTCTCCTTCTGTGAGCATGAAATCATAGGCTACGTCAAAGTCATTCGGAATGATGCCATCAAGAATAGCCTCTCTTATGGCTACTTTTATTTCTCCCACTTCACGCGAAGGTTTTAAATCAAATACTTCCATAATGATTTCACCAGTAATGACAGGCTGAAAATTACGAAGTTTATCTTTGGCTTCCAATTCTATCAAAAGTTCCTCTACTTTGTCAAAGTTGCTTAGATAACGCTTTACTTTGCTCATATCTTTTGAAGTAATATCTGCCCGGCAAAGCATCATCAAGTATTCTATATCATGACCCGCTTCAAATAAAAGTCGGCGAAGCGCAGAATCAGAAACACCTTCTTTTGCTAGTGCTATCGGGCGTAAATGCAATCTTACCAGATTTTTCACCATTTTCATTTTGGCATCTAAGGGTAGCTTTAATTTTTTAAAGATACCAGGGGTCATTTTCGCTCCTAACTCTTCATGCCCGTGGAAAGTCCAACCCGCTTTTGGGTGAAAACGTTTGGTTGCAGGTTTGGCAATATCATGCAGAATAGCAGCCCAACGCAACCACAAATCATTCGATTTGACTGCCACGTTATCCAATACTTGCAAAGTATGGTAGAAATTATCTTTATGTCCTTTGCCATCGTGGGTTTCAACCCCTTGTAACTCACAGAACTCAGGAAAAATGATTTGCAATAAGCCTGTATAAAACATAAGTTTAAAGCCATAAGATGGTGTTTTAGATAATACGATCTTGTTTAGCTCATCAGTAATCCGCTCTTGTGAAACAATATTGATGCGGTCTTTCATTGTTGCAATAGCATCGAAAGTACTTCCTTCAATATCAAAGCCCAACTGTGAAGCAAATCTTATGGCCCGCATCATGCGCAGGGGGTCATCAGAAAAAGTAATTTCAGGGCTTAGAGGCGTACGGATAATTTTTTTGTGAATATCGGCGACTCCATCAAAAGGGTCAATCAGCTGACCGAAGTCTTTAATATTTAATGAGATACCCAGGGCATTAATGGTAAAATCACGTCTGTTCTGGTCGTCTTCCAACGTGCCGTCTTCCACCAATGGTTTGCGTGATTCGTAGCGGTAAGATTCTTTTCTGGCACCTACAAATTCTATTTCTAACTCATCTAATCTGATTTGTGCTGTGCCAAAATTCTTAAAGAAACTTACGTGCACGTTATCGCCTAATTTACCTGCTACTTTTTCTGCAAGACCAATTCCACTACCTAGACAGACCACATCTATATCTTTATTAGGTCTTTTCAATATCAGGTCTCTTACATATCCACCAATGACATAGGCTTCTACACCCAATTCGGTAGCAGAATGGGAAATAATATCGAAAATTGGTTCGTTTGCTATGTGTTCTTTAAAATTCATGTTATCGTTGTGGTTTTGTCCTGAACTTTGATTAACCTGATTTAATGATTGCACTGAAGCAGACTAATTAATATCAATTTAAATCGGGATTTTACTATCATTAGTTTACCTAAATAAATCAGCGTAATCCTAAAATCAGGTAAAACGGTTCGCCGTCGCGGCACGGTTCAAGACATAGTTTTCTCTGTAAGAAAAGTTGCAATTTACTAAGGAATAAAGATTTTATGGAGTAATGAAAAAAAATAGCCGATAATTTTATCGGCTATTCAATATTTATTTCTTAAAGCACCATGCTATTTTGATAGCTCAGTAGCTAATACCATACGTATCCTGAGTTTAGCCCCTAACGACATAGCATCTACAAGGTCTTGTACTGTAAGTGAGCTTTCAGCTCTTAACACTACTGTTGGTTCTTCCATTTTTGCAGTAGCTGCAATTAATCTCTCTTCTAACTGAGGAAATGGCACAGGCGTACTATTAATATAGTAGACTTTATCTTTGGTGATTGTCAACGAAATCGGTTGCTTGCTTACATCGTGAGTTGATTTAGATGATTTAGGTAAAAGCAATTTTATTACATTCGGATTTCCCAAAGTTGATATAATCAGGAAGAACAACAGCAGAAAGAACATAATATCGTTCAGTGAGGCTGTTGAAACTTCGGCTTCGAATCGTCTTTGTCTTTTTAATTTCATGATTTTGCAAATCAGATAAATGAAAAATTATCTTGCCGGCTCGTTCAGTGTATCCAGGAAGTCCATCACGGTGGCTTGCAAATGAATACCAAATTTATCAATCATCATGTTGATACCATGATAACCTGCATAGGCAATTACACCTACTACAAGGCCAGTGAATGAGGAAATCATTTTTTCATACAAACCATTGGCGATGATTTCAATAGTAAAGTTTCCGGTAGCTGCAATATCATAGAAGATACGTATAATACCTGAAATGGTACCAATGAAACCAAGAATAGGCGCAACCCCTGCTATGAGACCAAGGTAACCCATGTTTTTTTCCATTTTAGAGATCTCCAGGTTCGACTGGATTTCCATCGCACTTTCAATATCTTTAACGGGTCGGCCAATACGTGTAATACCTTTTTCCAATATACGTGAAATTGGCAGATTAGTACTTTTACAAAGTGTGATAGCTGTGCGTAGGTCACCACGTAAAATATTGTCTTTTAATGTTCTCAGGAAGCCGAAATCAATATTAGAAGCTCCTTTAATGAAGAGGTATCGCTCTACAATAAAAAATATTGCCAGAAATAACAGGAATAATAGAGGATAAACAACTACGCCGCCTTTCAATAACAGGCTCAGATAATTAATCGATTGGGCATTTGCTGCAGTTGAGGTAGAGTCAGGAACTTGAAGCAAAATTGGTTGTAGCATGAGGCAAAGAATATAGGTTTTCGTTATAAACTTTAAGAAAGCTGAATTTAGTATGCAAGTTAGCTTTTTTTTTAATCTATATCAGAAGATTTAATCCTATTGTTAATAATGGAATTGATTGGATGCAAAATTTTAACCACTCATAATCTCTTGTCTCTTGATTCAAATCAATTTCGAACGCAAACAAGAAAATGTATTAATTTTCTTTTTACGTTTGTGTAGTTAATCTTTCTAAGAGCCTAAACTTTCACATATATGAATTTCTCAATACTTGTACCCAACATTTTTTATACCAATATAAATGATGCTATGGCATTATTTGTTGATTGTCTTGAATTCACGATTGCGCATAACGAATTAAATTCAGCAAATCCGTTTTGTGTCCTGGCTAAAAATGGCATAAGAATAAACTTATTCCAGAACGCGGCACTGGCAAAAGAACATAACCCTGAATTCAGGATAGTAACTGATAATATTGAAGAGGTTTATGCTAAGGTTTCGGCATCTCACCCTCACTTGTTGCATCCTAATCTCAATAAAGTTACACTTCGCCCCTGGGGTGCAAAGGAGTTTGCGTTGACTGATATGCAGTTGGGGATTATTGTACAACAGTGGTAATGTGGGTTTTGGTTTGACATACTACTGGATAGCTTCCTTAATTGATAAACTCAGGTAATAGATTGGTAAATATAAACCTATTACCTGAGTTTATCTTAAATTTCTATACTATTAGAAAATTCTAAACCCTAAAGTAGCCTGCACCACTACATTTTTATAACGTGGGTTGGTTGACGAACCATCACCATTGTTATTTTGTAAATCCCAACCGGCTCTTGTGCCAAATACAACTTTATCAAAATTGAAATCGACTCCGACAACCGCGCCTAAAGTATTTTTACGGATATTATCATTGTCAAATTCGTCATCGTTTATAACAGTACCTAAGCCACTATTAATGGTTGTTTTCTGTCTCATCAGATAAGAAAACTGAGGGCCGAACTGAAATGTTAGAACACTGGTTGGTTTGATTGAAACCAGTAGCGGGATATCGAGGTAATGAGATGTCCGGGTAAAGTCATAGTTGCTGCCCAGAAAACTGCCGGATTGTTTATAACCCTTTTGTGAATACATTACTTCAGGTTGAATACCTAAAAATCTGCCGATCGGGATGGCGAGAAATCCACCCGCTGCGAAACCGAATTTTCCGTTTGCATCATACTCATCATTTTTTGAGTCGTAGATATTTGAGTAATTTAAACCCATTTTTGCCCCAAGATGTATGGAGTTTGTGCCGCCGTTCTGTCCATAACTACTAATCGCAAAAAGTGCGAATGCCGTTGTGATTAAAAGTGCTTTTTTCATGATTTTAAATGAAGTTTGTGAATTAATAATTTTTGGAAAGCTCTGCAATAGGTTATAAAGCTCTGTGATACGTTATAAAATATCTGTGCCAGAGGTGGCTGAGGTAATGCTGATGATTGAAATCAACAATAACGAATCGACCTATAGACCTATTTATAAACTATTTTCTATACTGGTGGTTATAGTAAGAAAATCCTCGCAAGTATGAAAGCACGCCCGATTATATTAATAGAAGATGATGCCGACGATAAGGATATTCTTGAAGAAGTAATAACTGAGTTGAAGCTCCCTAATTCTGTTATCTGGTTTAAGAATTGTATTGATGCCATGCAATACCTACAAACTACAGAGGATCAGCCATTTATTATTGTATGTGATATAAACCTACCTTTGCAAAATGGAATGGAATTTAAGCGGCAGATAGATGGAAACCTCGAAATGCGTAGAAGAAGTATCCCATTTGTGTTTTATTCTACTTCTGATAGCCAGAAACTCGTGAATGAGGCTTATATGCAATTTACTGTGCAAGGCTTTTTTAAGAAAGAATATGATTTTGAGAAGATAAAAAGCCATATGAGAATAATGATGGAATACTGGGCTGTTTGCAGGCATCCTAATACCTGATGAATATATTCCTCAACAAGTTTCCTTAGTTACTTAGAGCATAAAAAAAGGTAACCACTATGCTGGTCACCTTTAATAATTTTTTCAAGGTTCTAATTGCACGGATTTTTATTTTTCGGTATAATTCTGGGTTGCATTTGTTAAGGTTGGTTAAAAGGGGGAAGAGAAATACACTATTTTTGCGTTTGCATTCTAAGAACGTTTGACACTAAGACTAAATGAATATTTAGCCTAACAGAGGATTTAAGCGCATAACTGAGTTTGAGTTCATAAATTCTAAAACTCCTTCTCCCCAAATTCACTATTAGGTAGTTTAGATTTTTTGTCTGTCTTATTAAAATTGTAGGTCAGGTTTAATAAGATGATGTTTCGCTCCTGAATATAATTGGTAGTTGTATAGAAGTTAGAACCAAAAGTAGTGATTCGTTGTTCGTTTACCTTCATGCGGCCCAAAGCGGCATTTTGCCATTGGAGCACCAAAGAAAACCTGTTTTCAAGAAAAGATTTTTTAACTGAAAAATTAGGCTGATAAAACCTGGAATCTTCCCCCTGTGCGGTATTCCTTGCCGACAAATAGGCTAAATTGAATTGCGTAGTCAAAGTTGAGCTAATCTGGTAACTGATATTAGAATTGACAGAATATACCCAGCCATTGCTGTTAACAGCCACCGATTTATCAAATAACGTACCCCTAATCCTAAGATTATAAACATTACCCCCTAAGAATAATTTGAGTTTCTTAATAGGGGAAAGTGTCAACCCGACCTCTGAACCAATTAATCGGGCTTTGCCAGCATTGGTATAAATCCGGTTCAGGATGGTATCATTATAGACACTATTGACCCGATTAACGATATCAGTAATCTGCTGGCGATAAAGATTCCAGTATAAAGATGCTTTTTTGAAGTCTTTCGTAATACCTGCTTCATACACACCAATAAATTCGGGTCTGATGTTTGGGTCTCCTTGTTCAAGGGTTTCACTATGCTCTCTTTCGGGGTAAGGATTCAACTCATTATTAGTAGAGCGTTGTACTCTTCGGCTAAAGGCCATCTTTAATCGTAAATCTTTACCAAAATTGTATAAAACATTGGCCGATGGAAATAAATTAGAGAGTTTTAGTAAGGCAGGTGCATTGCCCCGATTAGCTGTGAATTCACGAAAGGCATTTTCGTACCTTAAACCCGAAGAAAACTCTATCTTTTTGTAAGAACCCGCATATTGGGCATATACCCCATGAATACGATTTGATATTTCAATATTGGCTGAGAAAGTCGGATTAAATACCATTTCAGTATTATTTCCCTGCTTTTCATAGTAGGCAAAGCTACCGTTCTGAATCTGATTCCGGTATTGATAACCTAACGATAGTTTTCCGACTCCAACAGTCTTTTCATAATCTACTTTCAAGCGAAGTGCTTTTAAGGGGTTTTCACCCGTATTAAGTGTATATTGAAGGGTATCTGTATAGTTTTTAGCATTCAGATTCCGGTTTTTTGTATAGCCATCAATCATGGCACTTTCATAAAGGGTCGAAAAAGTAATGTTTGAGGCATTTTTAAAGCGATGGGTGTAATCAAGGTTAAAAACATTGAAAGAACCTGATTTAAGTACCAGATTGCTATTAAAATAAGTTGCCCTGCCTACTATAGTATTGGTTAGTGTATTGGTTTTTGTGTTATTATAAAGAATGTCGGCAAGACGATACTGGTCTCGGTTTCCTAAATACATTCCACCTGATAGCTCATCAGATTTTGATATGGCATAAATACCTGATACCCTTAAACCATAGTTTTCTCTTTTAAAACTTCGCTCACCATCACTTGGAAAACTCGTGAAAATATTGTTGATGGTTGTATTTACATCGCCAACTCTACGTCCGGCAATATCATTTTTGAGATAGTTTAATGAAACAGATGTTTCCCATTTCCCTTTACGATAAGTGGCTAACAAATCGGCTCCATATCTCGTTGGCTCGGTGGCGTTGAAATACTCTATGATTCGTGGTAGCCCATACTGAATATTTGATGTGAAAGACCACCCATCATTTGTTCCCGTTTTTGTAACGATATTGATAATTCCGGCTTTCCCATCAGCGTCATATTTGGCAGAAGGGGCAGTAATCATCTCAATTTTTTCTATCATGTTTGCCGGAATCTGAGAAAGAATAGTTATCGCATCAATCTGTGTAGGTTTTCCATTGACAAGAATCAGGAAACCTTTAGCACCTCTCACAGTTATTTCACCCTCTGCATTCACCATGACAGACGGAATATTCTTTATCACATCAGTAGCGGTTCCACCTTTCGCCACCTCAAATTGTTCAGCTTTAAAGATTTGTTTTTCAAGAGTTGCCACCACAGTTGGCTTGATACCCGAAACTGTGACTGATTCTAAAGATTGAGATAATGGGGCTAAAGCTATGGAACCAAGGTCAAGTTGTGAGTTAAGTTTTTCGTAGCTTATTTCTACATACTTTGTTTTGTAGCCTACATATTCAATTCTTATTACATATTTATCGTCTTTTAAACCAACAAATTGAAAAGAACCTTTATCGTCAGCAAGTTCGCCTTTTATCAGAGTGCTTTGTGCTTTAGATTCCAACCGAATGCTGGCGAATGCTAAAGGTTCAGTTGTCAGCGAATCGACCAATTTGCCTTTAATAGAGCTTTTGTTTTGTGCGAATGCAACCGACACAAAATCAATAAAAAAGAAAATAATAAGTATTTGCCTGAGCATCGAACAAAAAGGATGATAAAGACTTATTGAATATAATTTTGTTATTAAAATTTATAAAAACTCACCCTTCCATCCCCTTCAATGCCTCTTTCATTCTCTTTATCTGGCGTTTTTTCTGTAGGATAACTGGTGCTGCTACACGCTCTTTGCAGTCGAACAGGCTACAGCGTTCACAGGTCTGATTTACGTCACGAGTCATGATGTTAGGGTCGTCCAGGAATTTGAGTTTATTTCTTAAATCATCACTCATTTCAAACCCCATCGTGACGCTGATGTTGAGGTTTGAAATTATATTGAGCGGGCGAGCCATTGACATCACAAAATACTGACTTTTAGAATCAACATAGTTGGAGATTTGTACCCCCACCAATGGTTCTTTCACTTCTCCTTTTTGCAATACGTCTGAAACGTCATCAAGTATGTTCAATGAAATCCAACGGCGGCAATAATGTTCCTGCTGGGTTTCGTGTGGGGTGTGCCGCCTGGCCAGGTGCATCTCTTTGGTGAGGTGGTAGTCTTTTTTGCCATTGGGAGCCTCAAAACGTAGGAAGAAGATGCCATCAATGCCAAAATATTTTGGCAATAAATTGCTGATACGATGGTAGAGGGTTTCAGGTGTAGCCTGAAAACTATCTGCCAGGTCGATTAATGTTTTATTATTCCAGGTTGTCTGATTAAATAATTTTTCTAATTTTTCAATGAGTTTTTCTCTACGAATCAGAATAGCTCCGGCAAAGTATGAGGCATTAAAATTGTTAAGTATTTCTTCGAATGATTTCACTTCTACCCATGACGAGGTATAAGGACGGTCTTTCAATTTCATGTATAAGAATCCTAACTCACGGCCAAGTGTAAACGCCCGTTGGTCAGATGTGATACGTTTATTGATTAATAGTGTAGTAGTTTTTGGTAAAAAAACCGAACGTATATTGATGATATGCGGATAGTCCTCTTCATCGAAATATTTAATTGTAAACCCATATTTATCTGTCAGGAGGTTCGATAAAAAGAATTCATCTATCTGTTGTTCGGGTCCGATTTTATGTTCTGCTAAAAAGCGGTCAACGGTGTCTTCTATTTCTGGGAAATAGTTGTCGTGCATTTCCTGATAAGACCGTAGTACAGCAAAATAGAACTGTTCAACTGTCATATTATAATTACGCCCGATTTCAATAATGGTGCTTATAAATGCGCTTAATTTTGTAGGAGCCCCAGAGAGTAATTCGAGGAGGTCGGCAGGGGAGATACCAAAAATTTCAAAGGGAAGTTCGGTAAGAAAATTTGAATTCAGCAGTTCGGAGATAGGTTCGAGTTTTTTGTTAAGTTTCAAAGACACCAAGCTATCGTAATCTACACCCATCGCTTCGGCCAGTGCTACAATCTTATCAGATTTGGGATATTTTTTCCCCTTTTCAATTTCATTGATGTATGACATGGACAAACCTGATTTCTGTGCGAGGTCGGTCAGTGACATGCCTTTGTCAATTCGCAGTTGCTTTAATTTTAATCCAAAAACCAGTCGGATATTATCAGTATTAAGGCTCATTTAATAATCTTTGGTAAGTATATAGGTTAAGTAAAAATACTTAATCGTTTGTTGAAGTGTTGTTTCTGCTGTTAAAGATAGATAAAAATTGATGATACGCCTAAAGAATTGGATAAAAGAAAGATATTTTTATTAATATACTAAGAAGGAGGTCTTGAACTATGATTTAACTGATTGACCAGATTTCGCTGAATGCTTGTTTAAGTAATCTTAGTATAGCAAATTGAATTTCCCATTTAGGATTTAGATAATTCGGTTTAATAAAATCAGTGAAATCCTCAAATCAGGTAAATCAAAGTTTAAGACGAAACAAAAAAACCTCCGTTACTTTCGCAACAGAGGTGTATGTTTATTTTAGGTTAATTAATTCGAATCTATACCAACTGGCGTTGTTTGTCGCTCATTTTGAAGCCTTTCAAGACTTGCTCTTTGTTAAATGAGCCTTCCTTCTCTAACACCTCTATGTATTCTGCTAATAAATCAAGTAAGTTCTTTACATCATTCACAGTTTGATAAAGGCTTAAAGATATACGGAAGCCTGAGTGTTTAACAGGAACAGCAGGGACTGTTGATGGGCTTAATAAGAAATCTTTGCTCATCAGGAATTGCGAGAAACGGATTAATAACTCTACACTACCCAGGCCTAAGAAGAATTGAGGAGTGTGGGCATAATTAATTACGGGCAAGTCTAATTCTTTTGCTTTTTGTTTGAATACAGTGATTAATTCATTCAGTCGCATTTGTCTTTCATAGATTTCTTCTGACAAATGGATATCTGCAATGCAAGAGGCTGCGGTGATTCCTGCATGTAAGGTTGGGGCAGAGAATCTTAAAGCACCGCCACAATTATAGACCGTTTGTTTGGTGAGTTTATTCGGAAAAACCAATGCTGAACTGAATGCGCCAAAACCTTTATTCAATGAGGTGATCACATACATTTTTTCATGGCGTGGAATATTGTGCAACGCATAACCTTTGCCATGTTCACCAATCCAGCTCATGCCGTGGGCATCGTCTATATAGGCTTTAAATTTATCGTATGTATTCAATAAAGTTTCTATGTCTTTCATCGGAGCGGTATCTCCGTGCATTGAGTAGACACTATCGGCCATATACCAGATATTGTCGTACTTTTCGCTCAACATTTTAATTCTACGTTCCAGCATATCCATCTGGCTATGCTTGACCATTTCAACATGGTAGCCATCTGCTTTTAATGTACTTACGGCCAATTGAACGCTTTCATGTACGAATTGATCCATGATTACAGCGTCGTTCCGGCCAATAATAACAGGGAGGTAGGCAAAGTGCCCGAGTGTGGTACTTGATGCAAGAAATGTGGGTAAACCAAAAATCTTTTCTAATTTGTCTTCTAATTCAAGGTAATGGTCAAATGACATATACATTCTTGAAATGGAGGTCTGCATACCGTATTTCCGAATGCCTTCAATAGCTGCCTCTTTTACTCTTTCGTCATTTTCAAAAGCAAGATAGTTGTTTGACATAAAGCTGATGTAAGATTTACCGTCTATTGAAATCTTACGGCTTGATTGCTCATCTTGTTGTGCTTTTACCTGAATGAGGCCAAGGTCACGGGCGTTGCTGAAAACATCATTCACATACAACATTTGTTTTGGCAAATCTTTCATAAAATTGATTTTTAGGTTATCGTAATGGCTAATTTTTCAATAAAATAGGGACTTATTTTCGGTTATAAAGATTGTCAAAAAATGTACCAATATTTAGGAAAACCTTTCGTAACCGATAAATGGAGTGAAATTGTGGATAAGTGGACGAAAAAAAAGTGTTTTGAACAACCGTTAGGAAAGTTTTTGGTTTTTTTTTGAAAAAAATAAAAACTTTCCTATATATTTAGCACGCCTTTTGATAGATTGTAAGCCATGAAGCATTCTATCGAAAACGTTCTGATTAAAACCTTCTAAAATATTTGATATTCAAGTTTTAAATCTTAACATTGTCAGGAGAATCCCGGAACTAATTTGGTAGTGGTGTTTTATTGTCCAAACCTTATATAATTGTATTCTTACCCATGCAAAGAGTTATTACTATATTATTAGGAATATTAGTAATATTTAATATCTACGCGTTTCTTAACGGGAATCGCATAGCTTTGCTTGTGGGAACAACCATGCTGATGCCGCTTATTGGTGTTTACTATGGCTTTGCCCGGAAATGGGAGACCGGAGGCGTAGATAAGCTCATGTATTTTGCTTGTATTCTGGGAGGTTTTTCTGATATTTCGATTTATCTGAATTACAGAGGTAATGGCGAACTGACTCAAATAACTCTGGCTTGTGTTGTGCATCTGGTTTATATCATTATTTTTCAGAAAGAAGGTACGCACGTATATAACCTTGAACGAAAAAATCTGCTCAAGCTGGCTATTCCGGCCGGGTTCGTTTTCTTCTTCTTTGGGTTTGTCTTGCTGAAAGTTATTCCAGATACTGTTTTTTTAATTACAGTATTATATGCCTTTGAACTGTTTGTATTGGTAGTTTTAGGTTATTTTCGTCCGGTTAACAAGAAAAGCTATTGGATAGGGGTTACGGGTGTGACGCTTATTCTGATAAAGGATGTATTCTATAGTGAGTTTCATTTTATTAACCAGAATCCTTTTGTTCATTCATTAATGGACATTACGAATGCTTTGGCATATTTTTGTATAACGTGGAGTATTGCCTTGAATCAGAATGATAAATCTTCTGTTCCGAATTACGTAGGAATTGTTTCCAAATTCGTTAAATTCCTTAAAAATACGCATATCGTAAAGATGGTAGCCCTTAAAATTCTTAATCTTCGCTACCAGCTTATTATTATTTATCGTAATTATTTGTCTTAAGTTTGGCTGGTTTTGATATTGTTTACAGAAACTTTTATGTTTTTCTTTTGGTTTAGGAATTACAATAAAAGTAGAATAACTATGAATTGGCATACCATTAATGACGAATTACAAGTAGAAGCAATCAAACAAAAATCTTTTGAGCGGCCGGTTTTAGTTTTTAAACATAGCACAAGCTGTTCTATCAGTGCCACATCCTTAGGAAGGATTGAAAGAGCCTGGGATACAGATAAGGCCAAGAATATTGAGCCGTTTTATTTAGATTTAATCAGATACAGAAGCGTGTCAAATAAAATTGCCAGAGAGTTTAATGTAGCGCATGAGTCACCGCAAGTATTATTGATTCAGAACGGTGAATGCACGTATGATGCATCGCATTTTGACATCAGATTTGATGAAATTGTGAGCCAGGTGGCTTAAGTGTTGAAAGAGGAAAGTTTCGGGCTTTCCTCTTTTTTTATGCCGATTTGGCTCTGAACTTTAAACGGTTTCGGCAATATGCCATTTAAAATTGAAAACCTGCTCAATATCGGGGTGCAGACTCAAAGCTACCGGACATGTATGAGCAATGCGTATATACTTCTTTTTTATTTCTTCGCTTAATTCTTCGGGTGTCTGCATACTAAAATTTACCTCTACTTTTACAATTCTACGTGGTAGTTCGGCTGACATTATTTTGGTCACTTCTACTTCAGAACCTGTAAAATCAATTTCATCACGACGAGCAGCAATACCCATTACGGTCATGGCACAACTACCTACTGAGGTTGCTGTGAGATCAGTAGGAGAGAAAGCCTCGCCTTTGCCATGATTGTCGGTGGGGGCATCAGTAATGATTTCTTTACCAGATTGTAAATGAGTTGCTTGTGTACGAAGCTCACCAAGATAGATAATTTTTGAAGTAGGCATTTTTATTTAATATTTAAAGAAATTATCAGCTTTTATTGAATAATACCCTTCAAAATTACGTTGAAAATAAGTATTTCCAAAAAAAACGGCTTTTTGCCAACAATTTAATTATTTTTAATGTTGCTATTTATAAAAATAAATCTATCTTTAGCTATTCATATCGGTAATAGAAGGATTATAAATTTTTTGCCAGTGAAAATAGGTGTACTTAGTATATTGCTTCTGCTTGTGGTTACAAGCGGTTTTGCACAAAGAAAATCTTCCAGAGCTCCAGCCCCGACGAATCAGGCAGCATCTAAAAAGACGGAGAAAAAAAAGGAAGATTATAAGATGTTTGCTTATGGATTAACCACTAATACCAATTCGGGTTTGTTGGGTGGTCTGGTTGTGCGTCATTCTAAAGCTATTGGCACTTATAAATGGAATCCTGTTCATCAGTATATTGCATTTGAAGCGGTAAATATTAAAAACCCTAAAGAGAAATCAGAGCCTACCAGTATTGCCAATCGTTATATTTATGGTAAAAGAAATTACTTTTTTTCGCTTCGTCCTGAATATGGAAGGGAAGTAGTATTTTTTAAGAAAAACGGTGATGATGGTATAGGAATCAGTGTAATTGCTGCGGCAGGGCCATCTTTGGGTATTCAGAAACCCTATTATATCAAATATGACCGAAATGGTCGCGGAGCGGTTGATATAGTACAATTTGACCCGAATGTTCATAAAGAGCTCAATCGCATCCAAGGTTCGGCAGGTATCTGGCAGGATTTCTTCGTAGGTATGAAAATGATACCGGGTCTGCATTTAAAATTAGCTGCAAATATCGACATGAATACTTTTGGTAATAACCTGACTGGCTTTGAGTTAGGTATTACTACCGAGATTTTCAGTAAAACTCCTGAAATTATGTCGAACCAATTGACTACCAATTCACGTTTCTATAGTGCAGGTTACCTTACGATCTATTTTGGTAATAAAAAACAAAAAAAGAGCAAGTCGTGATCTGTGCGAGAAATTGTTTTTACAAAGTATGAAAAACTTATACTTTTGTAGCTTCTTAGGGGCTTTTGCCCGCCACCTTAGTTTTTAAAAAAATGATAGATACACCCGTTGTAAGTACCGAACAACGAACTCGCCGCCCTGACTGGTTGAGGGTTAAGTTACCTATTGGCGAAAATTTCAAGAAAGTACGTAGCTTAGTCGATGAGCATAAATTGCACACGATCTGTCAGTCGGGTAATTGCCCTAATATGGGTGAATGCTGGGGTGAGGGTACGGCTACTTTTATGATTTTAGGAAATGTATGTACACGCAGTTGTACATTTTGCGCAGTGGCTACAGGACGTCCGAATGAATATGATACAGACGAACCACGTCGAGTAGCTGAAGCTATACAATTGATGCAGGTAAAACATGCGGTAATAACTTCGGTGAACCGCGACGAACTGAAAGATAAAGGTGCTGAAATCTGGTATCAGACGGTAAGAGCTGTGAAGACTCAATCTCCGCAGACAACGATTGAAACATTGATACCTGATACTAAAGGTAATTGGGAGGCTTTATACCGGATGATTTCGGCAGGGCAGGAGGTTGTTTCACACAATATGGAGACCGTTGAGCGTTTATACCGTAATGTTCGTCCGCAAGCTAAATATACACGTAGTTTAGAACAAACCCGTAGAACTAAAGAATATGGTAAACGAACAAAATCGGGTATTATGTTAGGTTTGGGCGAAACCAAAGACGAAGTTTTCAAGGCAATGGATGATCTGGCGGAAAACGGCCTGGATATTCTGACATTAGGACAATACCTTCAACCAACAAAAATGCACCACGAGGTATTGGAGTTTATACACCCTGATACTTTTGCTATGTATAAAGAAGAGGGTTTGAGAAGAGGATTGAAATATGTAGAGTCAGGGCCGCTGGTTCGTTCAAGTTACCATGCCGAAAGACATGTGCACGTTTAAATATTGACTATACCAAAATATAAACCTCACAAGTAATTGTGGGGTTTTTGTTTAATGAAGCATTTCGACTATATCATTTGTGGTGGCGGCATGGCCGGACTTTCGTTAGCCTACTATTTAAAAAAAAGTAGGTTAAAAAATAAGTCTGTACTGATAATTGAACCACAAGACAAAAACACCAACGATCGAACCTGGGCATTCTGGGAAAAGAGACCCAATACCTTTGAGGATATTCTGTATCGGAAATGGGGTTTGGTTCAATTGATTGATGCCAATGGTAATGCACAGGTAATTGATATGGGTGGTTATCAGTATAAATTGCTGAGAGGAATTGATTTTTATACTTTTGTTACAACTGAACTGAGAAAATATGCAGGTTTGGAATGGATAATCGATTCGGTTAAAACTATAAAGGAAGAGTCAGACGGGGCCATTGTAGAAACACAAAACGGAAAGATATTAAAGGCATCATTGGTTTTTGACAGCACTTTTCAACTTGATCTTACACTCAAACATAATCATAACCTGTTACAACATTTTAAAGGTTATGTTGTTAAAACTAAAACGCCTTTTTTTGATCCTGTTCTTCCAGTTATGATGAATTTCAATATTGAGCAGAAGGGTGATTGTCGGTTTATTTATATTCTACCTTTTGATAAAAATACAGCTTTAATTGAATATACGCTTTTTAGTGAAAGCCTGTTAGCTCAAGACGAATACGATAGTGAGCTTAGGAAATATCTGGTGCATCAATTACAATTACCAGACTATCAGATTTTAGAAAAAGAGTTTGGGGTAATACCTATGAGTGATGTAGCCACAGAAGAGTTTCCGAGTGAACATATAATAAGAATCGGCACAGCAGGAGGCTATACAAATCCGGCTACAGGATACACTTTTCAGAATACGCAAAGGAAACTGCAAAAGATGGTTGAAACACTGGAACGAACAGGCTCGCCAAAAGCTAAAAAGAATTGGTTTGAAAGCCGATTCAGGTTTTATGCCAGTGTGTTATTGAATGTGCTTGAGCAAAAAAGACACCCTGCGGCTGATATTTTTTCAAAATTGTATCGAAAGAACCCACCTGTAAGAGTTTTCCGCTTTTTAGACGGTGATACAACTATGTGGGAAGAACTTCAATTGATGAATACTGTGCCCAAAACCAAATTTCTGGCAGCAGTTGGGGCAGTGATTATGCGAAAAATAAAGGCAAGACTTAGCGGTCAACCTCACCCATAACAATATCTATTGAGCCTATCGCGGCTATTAAGTCGGCTATCATTCCGCCACGGGCAATTTCAGGTAAAACTGAAAGATTATTGAACGAGCAGGCGCGGGCTTTTACCCGTACAGGTACATCAGATCGCCCATCAGTACGGAAAAAGAAACCTAATTCACCTTTCGTACTTTCAGCACGGGCATAGAAATCCATCTTTGGCGGACGAATTTTTTTAGGTACCACTGCCTGTGGGTCAAATTCTTTGGTGCGTTTGTGTTCTTTGGTCAGTTTTTCCAGGCATTGTTCTATAATTCTGATAGATTCAAAACACTCCAGAACACGTACATTATTTCTATCCCAGCAATCACCTGTTTTGCCCATTTCACCTTTGCCGATAGGTATATCAAAATCAATTTCAGGATATACTGAATATCCATCAACTTTGCGTAAATCCCAACGCAAGCCCGACCCCCTTAATACTGGGCCTGTACAACCATAATTGATAGCAACAGGTAGTGGAAGAACAGCTACATTTGCCGTGCGGTTAATAAAAATATGGTTTTCAATCACTAATTGCTGTAACTCAACCAATTTAGGTTTCAGGTAATCAATCAACGATTTACAGCGGTCTTCAAATCCTACAGGTAAATCATAAAAAAGACCACCTACCCAAATATAATTATATAACATTCTTGCTCCGGTTGTCCATTCCAACAATCGCATGATATGCTCTCGGTCTCTGAAAAGCCAGAGGAAAGGGGTATATGCTCCAATATCGAGTGCATACGTGCCAATGGCTATAAAATGCGAAGCAATGCGATTCAACTCTGCTACTAAAACCCGGATATATTCAACTCTTTTGGGAATTTCTTTATCTATGCCTAACATTTTTTCTACCCCCATCACATAGGCGTGTTCTGAGTTCATCGCCGCCAGATAGTCCATTCTATCTACATAGGGGATAATCTGATTGAATGGCAGGCTTTGGGCGTGTTTTTCAAAACACCGATGCAGATACCCTAAGTGAGGAATCACATCTACTACAATCTCTCCATCAGTTACTATTTCAAGGCGTAAAACACCATGTGTAGAAGGGTGCTGAGGGCCTAAATTCAGAATCATCTCTTCCGATTGCAGGTTCTCGGCTTTGTACTTGTTGGGTTCTGAAATTGTTAAATTTTCAGGACGATATTTATATTGGACTGATTTCAAAATAGAATGTTAATTATAGCTATAACACCAATAATTAGATTTCATAAAATAAGTATTCTTAAAGCATTGAACGTGGTAGAGACAAGGCATTGCCTTGTCTCTTCTTCGAGCATATTAAACCTATTTTATATCTAAATAATTCTGTAATTGTGTAAAAAAGAATAAGTTGATTGTTTCGTTAACTCAAGTTAGTTAATCTCAATTACTTTTTCAAAAATACAAAAATATTGCTTACCGAACGTTCTCCGGCATGGTCAAATATTTTATTGTCGGTTGGATAATTAACAACCCCGTTGTCAGGCTGACCAGCAATGTACATGGTTGTAGAGCCACCACCATCAAAGTTAATGGCATCTTTGCAGTTCAAGGCTTTAGCCAGAGTCGTTAATTCGTGCAGACTCATGCCGTATGATTCACTACTTCGACCATCAACTGTTATCAGTAACAATTTCTTATCGTTGGTAATACAGGCACAGGTACGAGGGTGACGGTTATCGTTAAAGGCATTTTTCTCTAAAGTTTCTGATTGTCCGTTTAGTAATAGCAAAGGCCCTGTCAGTAATACATTATCTTCTTTCAAAGCTTTTTCCCAGCCGCTTTTATGTTCGCCTCTGGTGATGCGTACTTTATTTTTATGAATTGTTACTGCCGAAATTGCGTGAACAGGTAATCTTGGTACATTAATTACTCGAGTCGAGTCCATTATTTTACCATCAATTTTCAGAAAATCAACGGCACCACCGTTCTTTGTATCAAAAAATCCGGCATTTACCGCAGCGATTGACTGACTTGCCGTTGCCATTTTGCTGGTGGGTAAGAGTAATCGTTTGGCGGTATTATCAGCTTTTTTTTCATCAGCCGCAACTAAGCCAAACCTTATCTTTTTGTTTTTCAGCGGCGTTTCAAGAATATTTATCATCTGATTACCATCAAACAAGTTTTTCTGATTGAAATGATGGTTTTTCCAGAGAATACGATAGCCAATATCCTGCGTTTTCCATTGGGTGGTAGTAATAGTTTGGGTGTCTTTTGTATAAGTTTGTTGGGCAAAGCAAATTTGCGAAAACAACAAAAGATAAAGGATTTTGTTATACATTTGGAGCCTGTTTAAAAATTATAATTCGACCTACAAAGGCAGCTTTTTCAGTTATACTGCGTTGTATTTTTTCGATGTAGCTGCTGGCTACATCTGCAAAATACGCCTTGTTTAACTAAAAAATCTTACCTTTTCGGTCAGAAAGACAATATTTAAACAGGCTCTTAGGTTTTAAATTTTCTCAAAAGTACAGATGACGACTATTCTTCCCAAAGAATTTTACGAAAAATATGATACGGTTACGCTGTCTAAAAAACTCTTAGGCTGTACGATGGTGCATGAAAGCCCGGAGGGGCGTACTTCAGGTATCATTGTTGAAACAGAGGCTTATCTAAGTAATGACCCTGCTTGTCATGCCTATCGAAAAAAAAGTGCCAGAAATGCCGCCATGTTTGAAGACGCAGGTATTTCTTATGTCTATTTGATTTATGGTATGTACCATTGCTTTAATATTGTGAGTGGTGATAAAGATGTGGGTGAAGCGGTGCTTGTAAGGGCTTTGGAGCCTGTAGAGGGTATAGAACTCATGCAAAAAAGACGAGGCACTACCCAATTGAAAAACCTATGCAGCGGGCCTGCCAAATTGGTAAAGGCGATGGGTATTACTCCCGAGTTCAATTTTTTGCCAGTTTATGATGACGAGTTTTATTGTATTCCACCTAAAGACGAGAATTTTGAGATTGTTACTACCACGCGCATCGGTATTACCCAAGGAGCTGATTTATTGTATCGGTTTTATATCAAGGGGAATAAATTTGTGAGTAAATTGGGGTGATAATAATGAGAACGGTTTGTTTAAAATGGTAGGGGGTGCCTAAAAAGTCCAGAGTCGCAAAATATTATTTGGCTAATCTCAACCCCACACCCTAAATCCCTCTCCCCAACTGTGGGGAGAGGGACTTTTTAGCCCTTCCCCATTGTTGGGGAAGGGTTGGGATGGGGTCTTTTCCAAATATTATTTGGCTTAAAAACCTTTTTAGACACTTCCCTTCTATAGAAAACGATTAATCCTCATTTTTATGGTTGTCACTCCACTATAACCCACCCTGATTTAGGAGATTTGATGGTATATTTTAAGGATACCTTATATTCATTTGTAGGAGCAAGGTTGACTTTCCATCTGATTTTTCCGGTTTCGGTATTGATTTCTGCTTCAGGGGCTTCTTTGTCTTCAACACTTACATCCTTATTATTTGTAGTTGGAAACTGGTCTTCTATAATCAGATTAATGGCTTCATTCTTCGTATTTCGGGCTATAATTTCATATTGAAATTGTTCTGTTTTGTTTGACCCAATAACCTGTTTTTTCTGATAACTTTTCAATTTATTGCGACTTACAATTACATTTTTGTCACGGCCGAACGATAGACTTAAAGTGTCTTTATTAAAAAGATTCAACTTTGACTTGCCCAAAAATGTATTGTCGATAAACAGGCTTGCTTCTCCCGGAAGAAATTTGTATTTCTCCCAATCTAAAATATGGGCATGGAGGAATACATCTGTATCAATTTTAGGAATACAGAAATGCTCAAAAATGGCCGGAATATTTTCTTCTTTAATTTCAACAGTAGAAACCTTTCCATCAGAAGGAATTGTATAAGGAATCAGAATATCAAAAGATTGACTGGTTGGTGAGTCTCTTTCTGTAATATCTAAAGGGACAGTTTTTTTACTGAAATCTCTATCGTCGCTAACAGATAAGCCCGCTACTTTTCCTTGTACATTATAACCCACAACAGCAACTTCACTTAAAGACTTTTCATCATCAATTAAAACAGCATCAACCCGATTGGAAGAAATGGTTTTTTCTATTGGTTGATAACCAATGGATGAAAAAACTAATGTGGCTGTTTTGCCATAAAAAGTTGGTGGAATAGTAAGTCGATAATTACCATTCGCATCGGTGCTTGTTCCAAGAGTTGTTCCTTTTAAATTTATTGTAGCACCCGGTAGCCCTTGTTTATCAGACTTTGTCTTTACCTTTCCCCATACTTCTGACTGATTAGCATTTATAGGCTGATTATCCTCTCCGTTCACCTCATTATAATAATTGCTATAATCATTCTTTTCACCTAATATCCATTTTTGTAGGATAGGAGCTGTGCCACTTTTATAAGGGTTAGCGGTTGAGAGTGTGAGTTTTACTTCTTTCCAGTCTTCACCTGAATACTGAAAGATATTGGCTTTATAAGCAATATTAATAGGTTGATTTAACTTCTCGACTCTGAAATCATAGGTCGGTGTCCAACCAGCATTTTTTACAAAATAGGAGATTGAGAGAGGCGCATTGCTGATATTCTCTTTAGCTAATACGGTAACTACTATTTCAGACATCTGCATATCTTTCCTGGCATTGATTTCCGTCAGTTGCTGATTGAGTTTTTTAGTTTCTTCTTCCAGTTTCTGAATATTTTTTTCGAACTCTAACTTCTTCAATAATACTTCCTGCATTCGTTGCCTTTGGTATTCAACACTTTCTTTCAAATCAGCTACTTTCATGCCTGTCTGTGTTCCTCCAAGTATCTGATTTTTTAGTAACATATCTTCCTCTCTCGTGAATAGCAATAGATTGTTTCTTTCAATGTTTATTTTGTCTTTTATTATTTGTTGTTGAGTTTCAATTTTAGTAATTTCTTCCTGCATTGCTTTGTCTAAGGTATTCTCTAATTGATGAGTTAAAGATAAAATAGTAAATCTACTTTCGCGTTTTACCTGAATACTTTGCTTGTTGATTTGCGGAGAAATACCCTTGAAAAGTAATTCGGTTTTGCCAACAGGCAAAGAGACTTTTGCCGAACGGGTGACTTGTGCACCATTCAGAAAAATAGTTACGTTTTCGATTTTTGATTGGATAGCAGTTGATTGTGCCCACAGCCCTTGTGTAATCAAACAGAGTAAGAGGAATTTTTTCATAGGAATTGTTTTTTTCTGTTTGATGCAGGGGAGAGGATTTTTCCATAAAATATTTTTGATTTTATTGCAAAGATGCTGTAATTCGGTGGCTTGGAGGGGTAAAAATTTTGACTGTATTACACTCTATGATCCATATAAAATGTATTTCACGTTTTTGTTTTTTTCTGTTTTTGACGCTGACCCTTCACGCGCAACAAGGGGAGATTGAGAAAATGCCCGAAAAATCTTTTGTAACACTATCTGATAGTATCCTTATTAAAGGAGACTCAGATAATGAATTATCTGTCCTTTATGAACAAGCCAGAAACAAGAAAATTGTTGCCATTGGTGAAGTAACACATGGCACACGAGAGGTACTGGCATTCCAGAAGCTGATTGCTGTTAATCTTGTGAAGAGACACGATTTCAATTGTATAGTTCTTGGCGAAGTTTCACTACTGGATGCTTATAAAATCAATGATTTTGTTGTGAACCAAAGAGGAACGACAAATGACCTGATGATTGAAGGCAAACCAAAAGTGAGAGAAATGGCTTACCGGCAATTAGATATGCTGGAATTTTATAGCTGGATTAGAGATTTTAATAAAAACAGACCTTTCAACGATAAAGTATGGGTGATAGGAACAGATATAGATGACCCCAGAGAAATAGTAGCGTTTGTGAAAGCGCATTGTCAGTTTTACTATTTAAGGGAGTCGAAGGCAATTTTAGAAAAACTGATTTATGACTTAAAAAAGATAGGTCAATCTAATAAGATTACTATTAAAACTATTGAAGAAGACGCTAATCAAGTAATTAAGGTTATTGAAAAAAGCAGGAATGGAGTCGATTCTGTTAATCTGAAGATAGACCTGATGATTCATGTGCTGAAATCATTGCCCCAATTAGTGGTCTTTTCGTCTGATGCAGATTTGAAGTATAAAATACGTGACAAATTTATTTTTGAGAATATAAACTGGCTGATTGACTCATGCAAAAAAGATAAAATGGTGATAATAAAAGCACACAATTTTCATATCAATAAAAGAACAATTTATACCGAAGTCTTCGGGAAGTTTCTGAGTTTTGGAGAATATCTGAGCCGCAGATACCAGAAAACATATCTGAGTATAGGTACAGAAGTACAACAAGGCAGATTTTATACAGGGGCTACTACTTTTTCTAAAATTGCCGAACACAAGCATAAGATTGGGACAGTAATAGGGTCAGATACGAAAGCCTTGTATGGAATTTTATTCCACGATAGTCTGGCGAAGGAGTTTTTAAATAAACCCCTTTATACTATTTCCTACGGTACTGTTAACTACAAATCTTCCTTATTGATAAACAGCAAAGGGATGCTTGGGGATGCTTTTGATGCCTTGATTTTTATCAGGAATTCTTCACCATATCGTTCAGAGAAAGATTAATTATATCAATTAAGGCATTATCCTTTCTCAATTTTACAACCGCTCCATTACCTTCTTTACCATTACTTTCTTCCATTCAGCAAAATCTCCGGCTAAGATATGCTCACGGGCCTGGCCTACCAACCATAAATAGAATGTAAGGTTATGGACACTGGCCACCTGTGCCGCTAAAATTTCATCACATTTTACCAGATGGCGCAGATAAGCCTTGCTGTAAAATGTGCTGGTGTATCCTCCTAAATTCTCATCAATCGGGCTGTAATCATCTTTCCATTTTTCGTTTCTGATATTGATAATGCCTTGTGTTGTAAACAACATACCATTGCGGGCATTGCGGGTTGGCATCACACAATCGAACATATCGATACCTAAAGCGATGCTTTCAAGGATATTTTCTGGCGTACCTACACCCATCAGATAGCGAGGTTTATCTTGCGGCAGAATATCATTGACATAATCAATGGTTTCATACATTTTTTCGGCTGGCTCTCCGACAGCTAAACCGCCAATGGCATTGCCTTCACGGTTTTGTTCGGCAATAAATTCAGCAGACTGGATACGTAAATCTTTATAGACACTACCTTGCACAATCGGGAAAAGGCTTTGCGTATAACCATATAAACCTTCTGTGGCATCAAAGCGGTCGCAACAGCGTTTAAGCCAGCGGTGGGTCATTTCCATCGATTTTCTGGCATAGCTATAATCGCAAGGGTAGGGGGCGCATTCATCAAATGCCATGATAATATCAGCGCCTATTACCCTCTGAATATCCATTACACTCTCAGGCGTAAACAAATGCCTTGAACCATCAATATGAGACTGGAATTTTACCCCCTCTTCTGAGATTTTTCGTATATCTTTTAATGAAAATACCTGATAACCGCCAGAATCGGTCAGTATCGGGCGATTCCAGCCATTAAATTTATGTAGGCCACCTGCACGCTCCAGAATATCCAGACCCGGGCGCAGGTATAAATGGTAAGTATTACCCAGAATTATCTGGGCATGAATATCGTTTTCTAATTCTCTCTGATGAACTGCTTTTACTGTTCCTGCCGTGCCCACTGGCATAAAAATAGGTGTGAGTATTTCGCCGTGGTCGGTGGTGATTTTTCCGGCTCTTGCCTTAGAACTGCTATCAGTTTTTTGTAATTCATATTTCATGGGGCAAAAATACGAAAGATTCAGATTAATTGCAGTTTTATCTATGTCTGTAATACAGGAGATTGTAATGGTTTGTGAATTAGAATTATTATCTTTGTCTTGATTCTATTCAAGCCCACATGGAAAAATTACTAAAAGAGTTTCTTCATGCCGAAAACATGTACCAGACACGTCGGCATTTTCTAAATACATGTACCACTGGCTTAGGGGTAGCTGCTTTAAGCTCTCTGATGGGCGGCTGCTTTCCGAATAAATCAGGAGAGAATCAGGCGATGACCGACCCTACTTTGCCAAAAACGCCACATTTTGCGCCAAAGGTAAAAAGAGTCATTTATATCCATATGGCCGGAGCCCCCTCTCAATTGGAATTATTTGATTATAAGCCGGAATTACAGAAATATGATGGCCAGGACTGTCCTCAGGAGTTTTTAGAGGGTAAGAAATTTGCCTTTATCAGAGGTGTGCCTAAAATGTTAGGGCCACTGGCGCAATTCAATCAGCATGGGCAATCGGGGGCTTATATATCAGACTTTATGCCTTATCTGCCTGAAGTAGCGGATGAGCTGACTTTCCTGAAAGCTATGTACACCGACCAGTTTAACCATGCACCTGCACAATTATTGATGCATACGGGTAGTCCGCGCTTAGGCAGGCCAAGTCTGGGCTCCTGGGCGATGTATGGTTTGGGTACAGAGAATCAGAATCTACCTGGTTTTATCGTATTGGCTTCTGGTGGAAAAAGCCCCGATGCAGGCAAAAGTGTGTGGGGAAATGGTTTCTTACCATCTATCTATCAGGGCGTACAGTGTAGAACCGGAGCAGACCCAGTGCTGTATGTATCAGACCCGCATGGAATGAGCAGGGATATCAGGAAGCAGACCATTGAGGCTATTAATGAGATTAACAGACAACAATATGAAGAAGTACAAGACCCGGAAATACTGACACGCATTTCCCAGTACGAAATGGCATTCAGAATGCAGATGTCTGTGCCTGAAGTAATGGATATCAGCAAAGAACCTGAATGGTTAAGGAGTATGTATGGGGCACAGGTAGGGGAGGCTTCGTTTGCGAATAACTGCCTTTTAGCCAGAAGACTGGTTGAAAATGGTGTTCGATTCGTTCAGTTGTTCCATTGGGGCTGGGATGCACATGGTACTGATCAGCGATTAGCTTTGGATGGGGGGTTTAAGGACCTTTGTCAGATAACAGACCGTGCTGTAACAGGCTTGATAAAAGACTTAAAAATGCGGGGCTTACTTGATGAAACGCTTGTAGTTTGGGGTGGAGAGTTCGGCAGAACACCTATGCAGGAAAATCGTGACGGGCAAACCTTGCCCTTCAAAGGGCGTGACCATCATTTAGATGCTTTTACAATGTTTATGGCTGGTGGTGGCTTGAAAAAAGGTATGAGTTTTGGCGAAACCGACCC
This sequence comes from Emticicia sp. BO119, assembly GCF_013912375.1. Lineage (GTDB taxonomy): Bacteria > Bacteroidota > Bacteroidia > Cytophagales > Spirosomataceae > Emticicia. The sequence continues at coordinate 505,749 of NZ_JACETV010000001.1, forward strand.
TTTAGGCTACTATGCTGTAAAGGACCGTACACACGTGCATGATTTACAGGCTACAATCCTGCATCTATTGGGTTTTGACCACGAAAAACTGACTTATTTCTTTCAGGGCCGCCCTTTCCGTTTGACTGATGTGGCCGGGAAGGTGATAAAACCGATATTGAGTTAGAGAAAATGTCGATTTAGCGAATGGTGAATTAGTGAATAATAAATTAATAATTACAACTCACATAACTCAATAAAATGTCCGTCAGGGTCGGTTAGGAATAGTTGCTTTACGCCATCAGGGCGGAGTTTGATGGGTTGGTAAGAAATGCCTAAATCATGAAGATGTTTTTCTGCTTGCAGAATATCTGTTACTTCTAAGCAAAAATGGTTTCCTCTGATACCTGTTGAAGTACCCTCTTCTTTTCTGCCAATCAGATGTAATTCGCGGTTACCGCCTAAACTAATCCACCTGACGGGATAGTCAAAGGCAGGAATTGGGATTTCTTGCAAGTCAAGAACCCTTGTGTAAAAATCAGCGCTGCGTTCTACATCACTAACCTGTAAAGCCACATGGTTGAATGTCTTGATAGATAGTTTATTATTCATAAAACAGAGAAAAATCAAGAATTAGTAACAGGAAAATAATCCTGCAAAGCTAAATAAATCTTGCGAATAGGGCTATCATTTTTGGTCGCCCTTTTGTTTTTTTGTAACTTGCACCATGGAAAAGTTTGTAGTTTCAGCGCGTAAGTATCGTCCTATTACCTTCGATGCCGTGGTAGGGCAGTCTCATATCACCACTACCTTGCAAAATGCGATCAGAACCAATCATCTGGCTCAGGCATTTTTGTTTTGTGGGCCACGCGGGGTGGGAAAAACTACTTGTGCCAGAATTTTAGCTAAAACTATCAACTGCCAGAATTTAGGCGAAGATATTTCGCCTTGTAATGAATGTGAATCTTGCAAGAGTTTTAATAACAATGCTTCTTTCAATATCCATGAATTGGATGCTGCTTCGAATAACTCTGTAGAAGACATTAGAAACCTGACTGACCAGGTGCGGTTTCCGCCACAATATGGCAAGTACAAGGTTTATATCATAGATGAGGTTCATATGCTTTCTCAGGCAGCTTTTAACGCTTTCCTGAAAACATTGGAGGAACCCCCCAGCTATGCTATTTTTATTCTGGCTACCACAGAGAAATACAAAATTCTGCCTACGATTCTGAGCCGTTGCCAGATTTTTGATTTCAACCGTATTCATATAAAAGATATGGCCGACCACCTGGCCAACGTTGCCAATAAAGAAAGTATCAAGGCTGATTATCAGGCATTAGAACTGATCGCTCAGAAAGCAGATGGTGGTTTACGTGATGCTTTGTCGATGTTTGACCTTAACGTAACTTTTGCAGCAGGCAATGAATTAACATATCAATCGGTTTTAGATAATCTGCATATTCTGGACTATGACTATTATTTCAGAATGACAGATTTTCTATACGGCGGTGACATAGCAGGAGCGTTATTATTATATAACGATGTATTGGAAAAGGGTTTTGACGGACATCAGTTTGTAGTTGGGCTGAACGAGCATTTCAGAAACCTGATGGTGAGCAAAGACCAGCAAACTGTGAAGCTTTTGCAGGTAGCTGAATCAACGCAAAGACGTTATCTGGAGCAATCAGGTAAACTGCCTTTAGGTTATATTTTATCTTCGTTGAGTGTCGGTAGTCACTTAGATATTAATTATAAATCAGCCAAAAACCAGCGGCTATACGTGGAGATTGGCTTAATGAAACTTTCGCAGATTCAGCAGGTTCTGAATCTGAGTGAATTATCAGGTAGTACTTCTGACGAAAAAAAAAACAGTAATGTAACTCTTGTACCGATTCCACCTCAATCTGGGGTTCAAAATCCGGTTAATCAGCCTGTAAGTGTTACACCTACTGTTACTCAAATACCCCCAGCTGTACCAGTAACCAGTACACAAGTTAAAAGTAACCCTCCTGTTGTCTCAACACCAAGGCCTAATTTTACGCCGTCAAAGTTTAAATCAACCGATGTTGATTTATCGTTGCCTTCTGTTGGCGCACAGACTAATCAGGTGAATGAGCCTGCCATCAATAACTTCGGTACAAATAAAAGCTTTACTTTAGAACATCTTAAGAAAGAACTTCATCTGTTTGCGGATTTACGTAATAACGCTACGATAGAAGTAATGCTGAAACGTGATTTTGATCTGGTAGACGGACATATCCTTAAACTAAGGTTGGATAATCAGGTACAGATGGATTTGCTGACACAAATGAAACAGGATCTGGCTGTGTATCTTCGTCAGCAATTGCAAAACTCCAGCATTCAGATTGCGTCAGAAATTGTTGAGAATCAGCAGGAAAGACGCCCATATACTGCTCAGGAAAAATTTGAATTCCTTGCTAATAAAAACCCAGCTCTATGGGATCTGAAAGAGAAACTGGGGATGGATCTGGTGTTTTGATTTTTTCTGAATTAATTTTATTAAAGAGTGCCCGAAGTTTAAAACGTAGTGTGATGCCATGCTTATACGTTACGAATTTCCTTGTATTCCTCAACGAAACTCTGAGTTTAAAACATCTATCAAAAACCCATAGCTGTCAAAGCTGCTCTGGCTTTGTTATCTATGGAAGTTTTGTATTCATGACGTTTATAAGAAATGGCTTTTTCAAACTCAGCTTTTGCCTTTAATTTCTGATTCCTTTCCTGATATATGTAGCCCGTTTGCAGCGCTGCACTTGCCCCAAAGTGCCACTGGGCATCTTTGTATTTATCTGTCAAAAAAATAGCCCTTTCGTAATAAGCAATAGCTTTGTCTAATTGCTCTGTTTTGTGATAGACTCTTGCCAATCTATAATTGAGATCTGCTTTATCTTTAGGTATATATAAAGTATTTTCTGATAGGTTTCTGGCCTCATTTAAAGCTTTTTCATAATAGCCTGCATCAAAATAAAGCCGGATTTTAATAAGTGATTTATTAGGCAAAGTGGATGTTTTATGGTAATTCTCATAGAATTTCTGTGCAGCCTTGTCTGACTCTGCAATGGTACTTCCAACCGTTGGAATCTTGCTGATGTAAGTCAGACCTTTTTTTTCATCGCCTGCTAACCAACTGCATAGAAATAGTTTGTAATAGGTATCCTTTAAAAAAGCCTTGCCTTTGAAGTTTTGGATATATGACAGATAAGCCAGACCTGCTTGCTGATAATTGCCTTTAAAGAGGTTGATTTCGCCTTTGTATAATTCAAAGACGGGGAAATACAAGTATGAGCCATTATAAGGACTTTTCAGGATTAATTGACTGGCCTGTTCGGTGCGTCCTACTTTAAGGGAGATGGCAGTTGCTAAAAAATTAAGATTCAGGTTATCTTGATGAGCTTCTACTGCCTGCATGAGTAATTCATTTACCTTGTCGTTATAAGGCAAAATATAAGCCTGAATAAAGAACTGGCAGAAACTGGATTCTAAACCCCATATTTTATCCTGAGAGGCCAACTCCAGTTCTTTTAGTCCTTGTTGAATGTTGCCTTTTAATCCTAAAAAATTGGTTACCCATTTCTGGTTTTCGGGTATTGACCCGACTAAAATATGTAAACAACCAATTGACTTAAGATTGGGTAGAAATTCAGGGAAAAGCCTCTGGTTTTCTTCTAATAGCCGATATGCCTGAATAATATTCCAGGCGGCTTTAACTTCGTGTCCGAAGCGGATTTTAAGTAATGCCCAATGGATTTTCAGTTCAGCTCTGAGAAATCGGTTGTAAGGTGATTTCTTATCTGTTTTTTCAATAATTCCTAATCTTTCATCTTCTTTGTCTGTAAGGCTTTCAAAGGCATTTTCATCTTCTGAATTAAGCAATTCTACCATGTCAGCATAGTTTTCAGCATATACTTTAAACGGATTTCCAGGCCTCTCTCTGGCTATTAGTTCCCGGCCGGTCTGTATTCTTAATTTAAATATTTCGGCGTAGGCTTTTTGTAGATTAGGCGTAAAGTCAGCATCAGATGCAAAAGTATTTACCGGAATTACGAGTGATAGCATTGCTTTAAGAATGAAGCAGACAAATGCAGATGCGATATGATGGGGTGATGGCACTAAATCTTTGTTTTAATGAAACAAAAAAGCCAAATCTTCGTATAACTGAAAATTTGGCTTATCATGGCAATAAGGATGATTATTTTCTGCTAATCTCAATTGCGTCAACATCGGCAAGAATACGACCGCAGTGCTCACAAACGATGATTTTCTTTTTATCTTTGATATCAGCCTGACGTTGTGGAGGAACAATATTGAAACAACCACCACAAGCACCACGGCGCACCATAACAACAGCTAAACCGTTACCGGCATTATTACGGATACGGTTGTAAGCGTTAATCAGACGCTCTTCCACGTTCGTTGCTGCTTTATCACGGTTAGTGACCAAAGCCTTTTCTTCCTCCTGACTTTCAGCCACTAATACATCTAATTCTTTACGTTTGGCTTCAAGGTCTTTTTTACGGGCATTCATCGCCGACTCCACGTCTGCAATTTCAGTATTTTTATTTCTGATTTTAAAATCAGCTTCTTTGATACGTTTGTCTGCCAACTGAATTTCTAATTCCTGCAACTCTAATTCTTTCGAAATTGCATCATACTCACGGTTGTTACGAACGTTCATCTGCTGGTCTTTATATTTCTGAATCAATTTTTCCGCATCTTTTTTGTTGAGGCGATAGCCGTTGATTTCAGCATCTAAAGAGTCTACTTCTTTTTTAAATTTCGAAATACGTGTTTCAAAGCCAACTACTTCATCTTCCAGGTCACGTACTTCGTCTGGCAAATCACCACGTAGCTTTTTAATTTCGTCTAATTCAGAATCAATCGATTGAAGATTAAGAAGAGCTTCTAATTTTTGTGCAACTGTTAATTCCATAATATATGAACCGCTACGGCGGAGCGTCTTGATTTTTAAGCTTTATGTTTTTGGTACAAGAGGTAAATGAAACCAGATCATTTTACCTCAATATGCCATTGATTAATAATAATATTTTACCGGATTTGTAGGTGTTTCCGACAAATGGACTGCAAAGTTAGTGAATTTTTTGCAAATATAATCTTTCAATAATTCTTTTGTAAACTGCTCACTTTCATAATGACCTATATCGGCTATGATGATGCGCTTTTCGGCATCAAAAAACTCGTGGTACTTGTAATCAGCTGTGATAAAGATGTCGGCACCAGACCGCATAGCATCGCCTAACAGGAAACTTCCCGCTCCACCACATACGGCGACTTTTCTAATAGGTTTATCGAGCAGGGCTGTATGTCGAATAACCGAAACTTTCATCTTTTGTTTTAAATAAGCCAGGAAATCTGTTTCAGCCATTTCTTGTAGCAAAATGCCAATTGCTCCAGAGCCCACCTCCTGATTTTCATTACCTAAGGCAGTGAGATAATGAGCTATCTCTTCATATACATGACCCTTACGCATGGCCGCTAAAACAATGTTTTTAAGATAAGCCGGAAAAATTACCTCTACACGGTTTTCTTCAACCTCTTCCATTGGCCCACCTGATTGCCCTATAGTTGGGTTTGCTTTCGCATTTGGTTTAAAAGTGCCTTTCCCCTCTACTCTGAAACTGCATTGGCTATAATTGCCTATTTCTCCAGCGCCTGCTGCATAGAGTGCATCTAATAGCTGTCCGGTGCTTTCAACAGGAACAAAAACGACGAGCTTCATCAACAGGTCGGTCTTAGGTGCTAAAATTCTGACCTGTTGCAAGCCTAGTAGTTGAGCGATTTTGAAACTTACGCCATTTATCACATTATCCAGATTGGTATGTGTGGCATAAATGGCTATATCGTTTTTGATGGCCTTAATGATGGTGCGCTCTACGTAGTTTTTGCCAGTGATTTTCTTTAAATTTTTAAAAACTATAGGGTGATGGGCAACAATGATGTTACACCCTCGTTGAATGGCTTCTTCCACAACATCTTCTGTTGAATCAAGGCTTATCAAAACGCCATTGATGATCTCGTTTGGGTTTCCTACAATTAGACCTGCGTTATCGTAAGATTCCTGATAAGAGAGGGGAGCTAACTCTTCGAGATAAGCTGTTAAATCTTTTATTCTCATTGTGTCAATCGATAGATTAATAAAGCTGTGCGCTGTGTAAGGCCAGGAAATTCTTTCAGATTAATGATTTCGCCGGGTGCGTGTGCGCCTTTTCCTGAAGCACCCAAACCATCAAGACATGGTACATATTGCGCAATATAAGAAATATCTCCTGCACCACGAGAACCAGGGTCTCCTGCTTTTACTTCACCCATGTTCAAATCCAGACTTACCTGATTCAGTACTTTTAGTAAATCAGCATTGGCTTGCGTTGGTTCCATTGCAGGAATACCATCAGAAAATTTAATTTCTGCACTCGTGCCATTCAGGTGTCTGGCTACAATCTCACGCATTTTGTTTCTGGCATTTTCTTTCTGCATTTCACTAATAAAACGCAAATCTCCCTGAACGATTACTTTCTGAGCAATAATATTGGTTTTCCCTATGGCCTCACCTTTTGCCAATGCAGGGTCGTAGCTTACTTCTGTGCCTCCTGAAATGACACCCGGATTAAAGGTAAGATATTTCTCACTGCTTAATGCCTCCCTGAATTCATCTAATATCCGAGCCGCTTCATAAATTGCGCCGTAACCCATATTCTGACTGAATAAGCCGGATGAATGCCCTGTTTTTCCGGTAGTAGTCAACTCCCAACCACTTGAACCTCTACGGGCTGTAGCAGCAATATTGAAACTTACAGCGGTTTCATATGCAAGGGCAATATCTGATTGTTTGGCCCGATCAATAAAATCTTTCCGGCTAATGCTGGTAGGTTTGCCAGAACTTTCTTCATCGCCAGTAAAATAGATAGTGATGGAAGTATCATCTAAAAGCTTTTGAGCTTGTAGGGCTTTTAAAGCTGCTATAATCATTACGTCACCACCTTTCATGTCGTTTACACCCTGACCTGTGGCAATAGAATCATTCAGGCGGGTAAATGGTGTAAAACTCATAGATTTCTCAAAGACTGTATCTAAATGGCCTATCAGAAATAATTTTTTACCCTTTTTACCTGTTCGGTAGGCCACCAGATGTCCGGCACGATTCAAAGAATCCGGCAATGATACCCATTCAGTAGTAAAGCCCATCTCTTCAAACTCCTTACTAAAAATCTTTCCGACTTGCCTTACTCCTTCGTGATTGAGGGTGCCGCTATTGATATTAACGACCTGCTCTAAAAGCTTTTCAGTTTGAGTAGCATTGGTTTTTATGTGTTCAATAATTTTTTTCTCTGTGGAGCTGATTTTTTGTGCAAATGAATTGAATCCAGCCAGCAGGATTAGAAATAAGTAAGTTTTTTTCATGTTGATGATTTTATAAGTACCGTTCTTTCAGGATATTCAGATGATGTAACTCATGTCCGGCAATAATCCATACTAAGGCTCTGGCAGTAGTAGGCCAGTTATTGGCCAGACCCAAACGAGATAATTCACGTTGACTGAATGATTTGAACAACAAGATAGTAGATTTTCTTTGTGCTTTGTATTGTAATAGCAAACTTCGCAGACTTTTTTTATTAAAGTTGGTGGCAGCTACATAATCGGCCTCTTCAAAACCCGGTAGCGATTGTTTTTCGTTGCGGGCAATGCACATGGCACGATAAGCTAAGATTCTTTCGCAATCGATTATGTGCCCCAAAACTTCAATGGGCGTCCATTTTCCCTCGGCGTATCGGTAAAAATGTTTTTCTGAGGATAATGATTTGAAAAAGTTATCCACAATGGAAATATTTTCAGCCATTGCCTGTAAGGCATTTTCAGATGTAACTGTCTGAATATAACTATTTTGAGGTGATTGAGTATTGTACTCGTTGTTGGCAGGTTTAGAAATTTTCATATTTTTTTTGATTCAGGTATTGACACGCAAATATAATCTCCCTACCTTTGCAGTCCCAAACGATGAGGGAAATAAAGTTTCAGCAACGTTCAGGAGACCTGGTTCGGTAGTTCAGTTGGTTAGAATACCTGCCTGTCACGCAGGGGGTCGCGGGTTCGAGCCCCGTCCGGACCGCAAAAAGCACTCAATTTGAGTGCTTTTTTTGTTTTTGGACTAATTGAATGATCAAAATTCAATGACATTGCTTACTGTAAAAAACTATCCAAATAACCAAATATGGTTTTTGTCTGATTCATCAGGCCGACATGGTCCTGATTGGGAACAATGGCAAGTTGAGATTTTGGCATGGGTTGAAAACCGGCAGCAATACCGCCTCCTAACAATTTATATGTTTTTGCCAGTTCGACTTTATCCATGCCATCATTGTCACCTGAGATGATTAATACAGGTGCAGTGATTTTGGCAATATTTTCGTCGCCCATATTAAATGGCTCTCCAGCCGAGGCAATCATCTGTTCCAGAAACTGGGTCCATTTTGTTTTATCTGGTGCTACGGCTTCATAGGCGGTTTGTAGGGGGGAGTCTGCGAAATGATCAGGCTTCATTATTTTAAAGATGTCATTTATTTCGGGTAACCATCCTTCACTTTTATAAACAGAAGAAATGATGACTAATTTTCTCAATCGTTCAGGATTTTGAATGGCAAACTTGTAGGCTACCTGACCTCCAAAACTATAGCCAACTATATCAGCACTGTCAATTTTCAGGTAATCCATTACTTTTTCTACATCACTTGCTAAGGTTGCCCGCGATAATTTTCTGTCTGAATAAGGTGTATGCCCATGTCCTTGCAATTCCAGGGCAATTACCTTTCTTGTTTTTGCCAATTCGGGTATCAATTCTCCCCAATTCATCTGAATGGTATAGTAGGCGCCATGGAGTAAAATAACTGGCTTACCCTCGCCGTAAATTTCATAATAAACGGTGGTGCCGTTAGCCGGTGCGTAGCCACTACCGACAGGTTTGATTTGTTGTGCATTTGATTGATGGGCTGTTTCCATAATTATTGTGATTATCAGTATTGTTTTAAGAAGATTATGTGTTCTGAATAAATTTTCCATAACAGTTCAGATTAGTTTGAAACGTATTGATACTATAAAGATAGCGTTTATTTCAGGATTTGATAGTGTGTGAAAGCGACGAAATAGAGGTGATTTATGACAAAATATTCTCGTTATATGGAGAAAAGAACTTGTGCGAGTTTAATATTATCTGAATTAGAGAATAGGTTGTTACACCTGCGCTACTCTGCTGCCCAATTTTGCTTACTTGTTTTTTATAGAAATATGTATAAACGGACAGTATGATTCTTATTTAACAACTTGAACGGCTTTGAAAGAATTTGACAAACTTTTGCATACCTGAATTTTAACTGTTTAAGCAATATTTGAAGAGTTTTAAAAATGAAAAGCTATAACTTTTAAATTCAGAAAAAATTATGAAAAGCTTAAAAAGCCTTTTACTGTTTTTGTATTTTACTATACCTTTATCAGGTTTTTCTCAAACATCCACAATCACTGGTGTCCTCAGAGATAGTACTACTAATAATCCATTGCCTTTTGCAACTATTGCGCTTTTTAAAAGCAAAGCTGCCCTGCCCCTCAAAGCCACGTTTACCGATGAAAGCGGGAAATTTTCGGTTTCAGCAGATACTGGCTCATTAGTGGTCGTTTTTACGTATGTAGGCTACGCCGAAAAAAGGATTCCGATAACTCTATCGACTAATGAATCAAAAAACCTTCAGGCTGTTCTTTTAACTTCTTTAGCTAAATCTTTGGGATCAGTAACAGTCACTGCAAGTAAACCTTTGATTGAACAGACAGACGATAAAATTATATTTAATGTGGATGCAGACCCTTCAACAAAAACCGAAAACGCTTTGGACATTTTGCGAAAAACACCTTTTGTGTCGGTTGATGGGAACGATAATATAACTGTTAATGGGCAGTCGAACCTGAAAATTCTACTGAATGGTAGAGAAACAGGTATGTTTTCTCAGAATGTTTCTCAGGCATTGAAAAGCTTTCCAGGTGCCAGCATTGTAAAAATTGAAGTGATTACGAATCCATCGGCAAAATATGATGCTCAAGGAGTAGGGGGTGTGATTAATATTGTAACCCAAAAACAAATCATTGGCTATAATGGAAGTGCCTCGCTCACCTTGAGTTCGATTCATAATACATTTGGCAATTTTAATTTTAATCTTAAGAAAGGCAAGGTTGGGGTATCGGTTAATTATTTTTATAATGCCATCGGTCTCTTAGGCAATCAGGCTCCACCATTTTTTGCCTATTCAAAAACTGAGGCAATTAATTCGCAGACCTATAATACCAGAATTTTAGATGGCACTACCATTCAGCAATTGTTTCAGAATTTTGGAAATGCAGAAATCAGCTATGATTTAGATAAATATAAGACCATCAGCGTTTATGGGTCTGTTACTGGTGGGTTCAATAATCTGGCAACAGCAACAAGCATAGAAACAATTTTCCCTACTACCACAACCACCAGTTTTCTCACTCTGCAAAATAATACCAATAGCCCCAATTATAACGTTGGTTCGGATTTTATCAAAAAATTCAAGGATATTCCTGAAAAAGAATTTTCAATAAGGCTGTTTACCGAATATTCAAAGAATGATCGTTTTCTGGACAGTTATCAGGATAACCCGGAAATCGACAGGTATATCATCAATAATAATTATGCGCATAATACACAGACAACCCTACAATCTGATTATATATTGCCCTTGAAACGGAAGCAAAAAGTTGAAACCGGCCTAAAGCTGATTCTAAGGAATGCGACATCTGACTACGAAAGTTTAATTAAAACAAGACCTATAGATGATTACACCATATTACCCACCAATACAAATAATTTCAATTATCAGCAACAAGTATATAGTGCTTATGGAAGCTATAATTTTACCCTAAAAAAATTTCCGTTTCGTTTGGGCCTCAGGATGGAACATACAGAAGTGGATGGAAATTTTAAAGGTACTGAAACAGCCGTTAGGCAAAGTTATACCAATTTTATACCGAATGTTCAGACCTCTACCCAGATTACGAAAGAGTATAAAATTATTTTAAGTTATGGACAACGGATACAACGCCCGTTTATTAATAATCTGAACCCATTTATTAATAATAACGATACACTGAATATCAGCTATGGTAACCCATTACTTAAGCCGCAATTGATTCATAACCTTACACTCCAGAATAACTTTGCCAAAGGAAAAGTATTTGCAGGACTTACATTGCTTGGTTCTTATAGTAACAATAAAATCATTCAGATAATCAATTTTAACAAAGAAACCGGGGTAACATCAACCGTTAGTGAAAATCTTGGTTTAGAATCGCAGCTAAATCTGAACGGAAATATTACAGTTAATTTCAGTAAAGCCTGGAATATGTCTGTCAATTCTAACCTGAACTATACTCATATAAAAAATAGTGCTGATAAGAGACAACAAAACAGTGGGCTGGCAGGGTTTATCGGGGTTTCGAACAATTTTAAGGTAAATCCGAAATTCAGTATTTCTACCTTTGTCGGGAATTTCAGACCGCCTATCGGCTTACAGGGATATACATCAAGTCAATGGTTTTATAATATTACCCCTTCGTTTAAACTTTTTAAAGATAAAATCACTGTTACCGTAGCAGCAGCCCGATTCATTACAAAATACGTGACGGTAAAAACCATACAAAATGATGTCAACTTCCGTTCTGAGAATTTAAACTCCTTTCAGGCACGTAATTTCAGGATAGGTATGATCTGGAATTTTGGTAAATTAAAAGAAAACGTTTCCAGAAAAAAAGGGGTAAGTAACGATGATGTGCTTTAAAAAGTAAGAGTAGATTATTGCAGACTGCGAAAAGTACTCATGAATGTGTGCTTTTCGCTTTTTTATTCCTCTTACTTATCTGATAGTTCCTGTTAAACTTATAAAGATTAATAATAAATTTGTTTGAAACGAATCTATTAATAATTATTGAAACAAAATGCAGCCAGACAATTATCATTGGTTTGACCTTAATTTCCCATGGATAGGAATAGCAGGTGCAGCTATTATGCTAATTCTGCTTTTTAGGACTAACCTTTTTCGTTCAAACCATGAAATTTCAAAATGGCAAGACATAACCTGGCTTTCATGGTTGGGCTTTACGGCTTATCTGATTCATAATGGCGAGGAGTATGGTATAGACCTGAATGGCCATATTCATGCCTTTCCCGAACAATTCTGTAATACCGTCACAAAAGTGCTTGGTATTACAGATTGTAGTGTCCCGCCTGCATTTTACCTGGCGGTCAATATAACATTATTCTGGATTATTGTTCCTTTGGGAGCAATAATGAGTCGCCAGCATCCTTTGACTGGTCTTGCCATCTATAGTGTTATTTTTATAAATGGCTTAATCCATATTCTACCTTTGCTTATTGGTACAGGCTATGGCCCCGGGGCTTTTACGGCACTTATCCTCTTTTTACCAATATCTGTTTGGGTAGGCTATGCTTGCTTTGGTAAAGGCAAACTCCCTTATGCATCAATAGTAGTATTGATTATCTTAGGGCTTATATTGCACGCCATTTTAATGAGTTCATTGGTAGCATTTTTAACCGGAAGAATAAGCAGTATTCTTTTGATTTTGATTCAAATATTTAATGCGATATTATTACTTCTCCTGACCTTGATTGCTGAAAGATTGATAAAGAGGTAAGTTTTATTTGAAATATCATCTTATAAAAATCCACTACTACTCAACCGACATATTCTCTTATCTACTTCTCCATCAAAATATAAGCTGGATACGATTCACGATTGGGCAAATCAAATGTTTCATCGTAAGGTTGAGTGCCCGTACCATTATTGTATAACGCCACACGTTTTACACCCGTTGCTGTGCTACCACCAATACCATTGATAACATTCTGAATCTGACCCGGGCCTGCAAAACGAGTGATGCACATTTTTTCAAGCTTTACATTCGGGCTATTGGGTATTTCAAAGCCATTGCTTTTATTCACTTTGCCATCAGTTCCGGTGAAAACTGCATAAGAACCCATGCCAATACCTTGATGTTGCTTTACTTTATTAGCTACCTTATAGGCTGCATAACCATCAACCCGACCTCCCTGACTGCTCCAGCTTGGTTGATTTGGGGCATCGTAAGGCGGTTCGTTTTGTAAGAAATAGGTTCTGCCACGCTCGCCCAACCATAAAACTTCATATTCCTGATAGTGTTCGGCAAATAGCCCATACAACGTAACATCATCGCCGGTTACAATCAATCCATTTTTACATCGGTCTCTTGTCCAGCGTAGATTTCCACCACGTTGTGAGCCATGATCGGCGCGCCACAGCCAGAAGTGGTCGCCCACCACATTATTGCTGCTGAGTTGCATAGAAGCATGTATCTGAATATTTTTTGACTGAACACCACCTACTCTGCAAGTAATGTCAGTTAGCAAAATAGGATTTGTCGAGTGGTCTGCTTTGGCGTCTTCGTTACCAACTCTGATTTGATAAGTAGTACTATTGAATGAATCCATTAAAAGTCCGGCAACGATAATTCCGTCCTTGTCATCAACATAAATACAGCCCCAGATATTTTTCTCAGTAGGTTCAAGCGTAACGGAGGCTATACCTGTACCAAGCAGTATGGCATCTTTTCTATTTACTTGAATAGGTGCATTTAATGCATAATGCCCAGGAGTGAAGAATATATTTTTGCCGGCTCTCAAGGCATTATTGATTTCTACATCGGTATCGCCTTCTTTGGCAATGTACCAGTCGGTCAATAAATCCTGTATTTTACCCATGCCCATATCTGTTTCTGACCAGGAAATCCCCACTCTATCTTTTTGCCATGCAGGAATAAATACTTTGTATTCGCCATCAGTATCTAAAAAAAGGTACGGTTTTTCTCTGATAACTGGTGTTGAAGGAATTGTGGTGTTAACATCATTTGCCTGAGGAGCATTGATGCAACCTTGCCAGACCATATTATAGGAACCTCCCATCGCTGTAGAGCCTTCTGGGAAAACAGTATTTCTGGTGTACCATTGTTGTTGTCCACCCCAGTTGGGTCTGGTTGTTGTATATCTGGAGTCGGCTATAAAACCGCCGCTACCCCAGAAGTTGTTGCTGCCAACATCTGAAATATATTTGGAAGTGCTTTCAATCTGCATTCGTCGGGCACTGGTGGATTGGGAAACCGTCCAGGCAAAATCCCTCATAACGGTAACGTTTTCCATTGAACGCCAGAATGTACAAGTAGCGTTTGCCCCACCCGAAAGGTGAGGTCTTGTAAATACAGAGCCCAGTTTTACATCGCCCGGTGATTTGCCTAAACCGCCTAAATGAGAATAGAATCCTAATTCTATTGAGTTAGCATCTGCCGATGAAGCAGAACCTGATCCACCTGAATCGTAGGTCTGGCCATTAATATTGGGTTTGAAATAATATGCCTGACGTTTGGTTGTCCACTCTCCGTTTGCTCCAGCCAGACCGCAAGTTTTAAATTGCGAATTAATTTCTATGCGTGCTGTTTCGGCTTTTTCGTGTTTTCTATCGTAGAAATAGATATTGTTTCCAAAAATCTGATTTTCGAGCGATAGTATTATGGTTATGGTGTCACGGGTGATTTTATAGTAGTTTTCATACTTATCGGCATTGGGCTTTTTATCAGTATATGTCAGCTTTGAAGTTGAACCAACAGATACAAAATCTGATGCCAGACGACTGCCTCCTCTTGTGATTATATAAGGCCCTGAAGAACCGAAAGCTGTCCATGATAATGTCATGCTATGTTTCTTTTTATTGTAAACAATTTTGTTCTCGCCTTTTTTCTCCAGAACTTTTTCAATAGGGGAATAAGTTGTTACAAAACCACAAAAAATTGCCGGAAACGCCAATGCTATAAATAGAGAGATAACTTTTGTACCCATAACGATATTCTTTATTTTACTATTAATAAAACAATCGGTAAAATTGCATATGCAAAGATGGCTCAAATTTTCTGTTCTACAGAAGATTTTACTCCGGTTATTTACAGGTAAATCTGTGAAGAGTTTAATATGGATACCTGATTAAGCAATAAACTTTCAAAACTATCTTTATTAGGAGTAATCTGTGGTTTGTATCAATCCAGATTCTAAGATTTTAAACGGCTTAGTGGTTTGCATATGTGTCAAAAATAAAAAAAAGAGCCTCCCTACTATCAAAGAAGCTCTCCTTAGATGGCCAATTCGGTTATTTAAAAATTCGTCTCAATTCTTGCCATGTCATTACTTATTTGAATGCAAAGCAACAGTATTCCCTTCAGAATCAACAAAAAATGCCATATAACCGATTTCGTCAGATACTTTGGTTTTGGGCATAACAATTTTACCTCCTGCTGGTTCAATTTTCGAAAGAACAACTGTTAGGTCTGGATTTCCGTTCAGGTAAATTTTAGCACCGTCTGCGCTTGGTTTGTGCATAGGGCCTTGTACTAATCCGCCTGATACTTTTCCATTCATATCTTCAGATGGGAAAAAGGCCATTTGCATACCCATCATTTCTTGTTGATGTAACTCGATTCCGAAAATGCTTTCATAGAATTTAACGGCCCGGCTTATGTCTGAAACTGAAATTTCAAACCAGTTCAAAGTGTTTTCTTGTGCTGTCATTGTTTTGTGAGTTTAATTGTTAATTACTGTATTCGAATTTTTGATAGATTTGAGTGGGTAATGCTATTCCTTTGTTTTATGCAGCTATGACGTTTGAGCCTTTTAAAATCGGACAAACCTTGGGATTTTTTTTTAATTATTTTGATGGATTAATGGAGAAGCCTGTAGTATTTTTAAACTACATTGACCAGGGATTTGCGGGCTATTTTAAAAAGTGGGGAAATGTAAAATAAAAATTAGTAGGGAAGACGTGCTAACATAAAATACTTATCTGAGAACAGCACTGGACAGAAAGGCATTGAAAAAAGCAAAGTATGATGATAACTATTAAGTTATGTTTCATCACATGAATATTGTGATAATAATAACAGGAAGTAAATGGAATATTAACTATATACAGTAGAAATCTTATTTCTCAACCAATTGTAACCAATTTCTGATTATTGTTTGTAACTCACCTTGTTTCTCAAAAACATGAGCTAAGTCTCTGAATACAACAGTGCGTCTGCCATCTTTAAAATCGCCCTCAAGCAACCCTGATTTATCATTAATTTTAGCACCACTCGGAAATACAAGCATGATTCGGCCTTTAAAGAGGTTCATCACTATTATATCGCGTTTATATTCCTTGGGGTCAAATTCCTGCATCGGCCCGGTATAGTAGAAGCTTGGATTGTTCCATTTAATCCGTTCTGATATTTCCTGATCAGTGCTTAAAATGATTTGCCGTAAAGTTTCTGTAACTTTAGCTAATGTAGGTTCAAGCTTCAGGATATGCTCGGTTACTTGTTCTTTTTCAGATAGTTTTGCTTTCATGATTGTTATGATTTGATGGATTTAAAGATAGTCAGTTTCAGATTCAGTTTATGATGAAACCTAAGAAATGTTTAATGGAATCATTAAAAATAGCGATGCCGAAGTATAATCTCCGGCATCTTTGATAAATTTGATATAATAATCTTAATGAGTGGTTCTTTCATCAAAACTAACCATCCAGTTAATACCAAATTTATCTGTAAACATACCGTAATACGAACCCCAGAATGTCTGGTTCATAGGCATTGTTTGTATCCCATCTACTGAAAGTTCATTATACAGGCGGTCAGCTTCTTTTTTGCTATCAGTGTTGATAGATAAAGAAAAATTATTGCCAAAAACGGTCTTTCCTGCCCATTGCCCACCTGTATCAGAAGCCATCAAAATAGTTTGCGGGCCTATAGGTAAGCTGATATGCATTATTTTATCTCCATCCTCTTTGGGCATTTCCATACCCTCTTGCGGAGGCATTTCTTTAAATCTGTTTACACTTGCAAATTCACCACCAAATACTGACTTATAAAAATTAAAGGCCTCTTCGCAATTGCCTTCAAAAGTGAGATAAACATTTACGGTAGTCATTTCTTTATTGTTTAAATTAGTGAAAAATTGAAACTTGCCTGTTAACACATTAGATAGGTTCGCCGTTAATAAACCTGATTTAGCAGCCTGGTTCTTACAATCAAAAATAGCATAAAATTATCAAAATTAAATTGGATGTCGTTTAAGTTTATGTTATCTTATCAGGTATCAGAAAGACCTATTTAAACAGAATTTTATTATATCAATTTTTGTTATTTTTTTGAGCCTTTTGAATTTTATTCCTTTATGAGTAGTTTAAGGGCTGAATTAATACCTACCCATGTTAGCCGAATTATATTATCCCTCGTCAATCGAACCCAAAGACTTAGATGTCCACCTTGAAGATGGGTGGTTCAGAATGGGGCAGGCTATTTTTACCACCAATTTCCTGAAATTTAAAGAGATATTTTACAGTGCCATCTGGTTACGTATTGACTTGCGTACTTTTGAACCCTCTAAAACACAGCTAAAACTCCAGAAATTTAATTCGAGGTTTAAAGTAAAGATACAGGAAGCCTCTATTGACGATACAAAAGAAATGCTCTTTGAAAAGTATCAGGATCATGTTTCGTTCGATACAGCTCCTAATTTGCAGCAATTGTTATATGGGCATGGTGTTAATGATATTTACGAGACCTTAGAGATTTGTATTTATGATGGCCCAAAACTTATAGCCTGTGGCTTTTTTGATTTAGGTGAGAGTACCTCAGCAGGAATTTCCTGCTTTTATGATCCTGATTATAAAAAACATAGTCTTGGTAAATACCTTATGTTCCTGAAAATGGATTTTTCGAAGAAAAGAGGGCTTGATTTTTTTTATTTAGGATATTTTGCACCGGGGTATCCGTTATTTGATTATAAATTAGATTTAGCAAAAAAGTCATTAGAATATCTGGATTTAGTAACTGGTATGTGGATGCCTATTGAGCAATTCAGCTATGAGGCGATCCCACTTGACATAATGATGATTAAACTGTATAACCTGCAAAATGCACTTAAGAATGAAAGAGTAAACAGCGTTTTTCAGTTTTACGAGTTTTTTGATGCCGATTTAATCAATAGTCTGAATGGTTTGCGGCTTTTCGATTTTCCTGTTTTTTTGCTATGCTTTGGTAACAATACTTCTAATCCGATTGTGGTCTACGATCTGAGAGATGAAAAATATCATCTTATAACCTACCACTGTATTTACGAAACGATGTTTGAGCAGAAAGATAAAACACGGTTTAATACACATTTACTACAACTTTCGAAAGTATTGTATTCTACTTCTTCTATTGAAGTGATGGTGAAAGTTATTACTACTGCGCTAAGAAAAAATTCTGTCGGAGAGTTTTATATTTTTGATTTGGTTTTGCGTGAAGCTTAGGAAACCAAAATGTAAAGGTTTTATTTTTGTCAGGATTTTTTGTTATCTGTCATGTGCATTTTGGCGAATGATAGTGAACTTGCTCAAGTACATACTTCTCAAATTTTTGGTTCTGAATTGTTCATTCTATTTATTTCTGTTTAAAAAATGTCTGCTGGCACATTATTTTGGGCTTTGTGTAAATCATCACACATATTATAAAGCATAGAATGAAAACTAAATCTCATCTTTTTCTAATTAATTTATTGTTTCTTCTGGTAAAGATTACGTATGCACAGGTTAAGGTATCCGATCTGAATTTAGAAAATTATAAATACCCTTTTCCTGTTAAGTATATTACTATTAATTCTCAAAAGCAGGAATTGCAAATGGCTTACATGGATGTGAAGCCCGACAAAGCCAACGGAAAAGTAGTAATGCTTCTGCACGGAAAAAACTTCAATGGAGCATATTGGAGACAGACTACAGAAGTTTTAACAAAAGCAGGCTATAGAGTAATCATTCCTGACCAGATAGGCTTTGGCAAATCTTCTAAACCCTTAAATTACCAATATTCCTTTCAGGATTTAGCCAGGAACACCAAACAGATTTTGGACGACTTGGGTATTAGAAAACTTTGCGTTTTAGGTCACTCAATGGGAGGGATGCTCGCTACTCGTTTTGTATTAATGTGCCCAGATATGGTTGAAAAATTTATTTTGGTGAATCCCATCGGTCTGGAAGATTATAAACTCAAAGTGCCTTATCAGACTATTGATGAAGCCTATCAGAAGGAGTTGAAACAGACATACCAAACACTAAAAAAATATCAGCAAACTAATTATTATGATGGTCAATGGAAATCTGCTTATGAAGAGTGGCTGGCACCCTTGGCCGGCTGGACTTTGAATAAAGATTATTCAATCATTGCATGGAATTCGGCGCTTACTTCTGATATGATTATGACCCAACCGGTGGCGTATGAATTTGATAAAATAAAAACCCCAACGTTATTAATCATCGGTCAAAGAGACAGAACTGCTATTGGGAAAGACAGGGTTTCAAAAGAGTTACAAGCCACTATGGGTAATTATCCTGAATTAGGCAAACTTACTCAGGCTAAGATTGCCAATAGTAAATTAGTGCCAATTGAAGGGGTTGGGCATCTGCCACATATTGAGGCATTCGATAAATTTATTACCCCATTGTTAGATTTTCTGAATGAATAGCCCATCAATGAGTTTTAGAAGTATAATTTAGGAAAGTAAAGATATTGTTAATAATTGGGTTTGTTCGGAGACAGAAGCCATTATTAGTTTTATATTTACAACTCATTTTATACTAAACTCACCCTAATACTTCGACAGCCTTTATGGAGACAAGAAGAGAATTTATTCAGAAAGCAGCGATTTTAGCGAGCGGTACCGGATTAGCCGGAGTGTTACCTCCTGTCATTCAGAAAGCCTTATCTATTGACCCCAAAACGGGGAGTACTTATCTTGATGCCGAGCACGTAGTGATTCTGATGCAGGAAAACCGTTCATTTGACCACTCCTACGGTACTTTACAAGGTGTTCGTGGCTTCAACGACCCAAGGGCTATCTCTCTTCCTAATAAGAACAAAGTATGGTTGCAACCCAATGCCGCCGGAGAAACCTATGCACCGTTCAGACTTGATTTAAAAGATACCAAAGCTACCTGGATGAGCTCTTTACCACATTCATGGGAGAATCAGGTAGATGCACGTAATGAAGGTAAATACAATAAATGGTTAGATGTAAAGCAATCAGGTAATAAGGATTTTAAGAAAATGCCTTTGACGATGGGTTATTATGACCGTGAAGATATTCCGTTTTATTATGCTTTGGCTGATGCTTTTACGGTTTGTGACCAGAACTTCTGCTCTTCGCTGACGGGTACAACACCTAACAGGTTATATTTATGGACGGGGACTATCAGGGAGGAACAGAATGAAAACTCAAAAGCCAATGTAAAAAATGAAGATGTGGATTATGATAGATGGGCGCGCTGGAAGACTTTCCCGGAAAGATTGGAAGAGAATGATATTTCATGGAAAATCTATCAGAATGAAATTAGTCTTGATACAGGTTTAGAAGGGGAAGAAGATGCCTGGTTGGCTAATTTTACAGATAGTCCGATTGAATGGTTTGAGCAATACCATGTAAAATTTCATCCTGAATTTTACCAGTATCTGCAAAAAATGGAAAAGCTTTTGCCCGAGCAAATTGCAACTGCCAACATAAAACTTGGTACTCTTACGGCAGGTACTGCAGAGTATGATAAAGCAAAAAAGGATTTAGATCAGAAAGAAGAATATCTGATCAGAGCTAAAAAAGAATTAGAAGACTGGAAGCCTGAAAAGTTTGAGGCGTTATCAGAGTTTCATAAAAATATACATAGAAAAGCTTTTACTAATAATAGAAAAGACCCGCATTATCATGAACTGACTACTTTGGAGTATGAAGATAATGGAGTGAAACGTCAGGTGCAGGTGCCAAAAGGAGACGTTTTGTATCAGTTCAGGGAAGATGTAAGTACTGGGAAATTACCACAGGTATCCTGGATTGTTGCACCTGAGAATTTTTCCGACCATCCAGGTGCACCCTGGTATGGTGCCTGGTATTTATCTGAAGTAATGGAAATACTGACGAAAAATCCGGAGGTATGGAAAAAGACTATTTTTATTTTGACCTACGATGAAAACGATGGTTATTTTGACCATGTACCACCTTTTGTTCCGCCAAATCCGCATCAGGTACATACGGGAAAAGTATCAAGTGGTATAAATGCCGGAGTAGAGCAGGTGAGCCTGGCCCAGGAGCTCAAACGCAAACGTACTAATCCGGAAAAGGATTCGCGTGCAAGTCCGATAGGTTTAGGTTTTCGCGTACCGATGGTAATTGCATCACCCTGGAGCCGTGGTGGAAACGTTTGTTCAGAAGTCTTTGACCATACCTCTGTCTTACAGTTTTTGGAGAAATTCCTGAACCATAAAACTGGTAAAAATATCAGAGAAACCAATATCAGCGAATGGCGCAGGACTATTTGCGGGGATCTTACCTCAAGCTTTGAGCCTTATAACGGAGAGAAAATCAAACTGCCTACGTTTGTTGAGAAAGAACCTTTTATCAAAACTGTTTACAATGCCAGGTTTAAAGGGCTGCCTTCAAATTTCAAGAAGCTAAACGAGACCGAGATAGTAGAGTTAAATTCGGGAAAAGATCTGGGTATTTTGCCGAAGCAGGAGCCGGGTATCAGAAAAGCAATGCCTATACCGTATCAGTCTTATGTTGAGGGGAAATTGACTGCGGATAAAAAGAGTTTCGCCATGAGTTTACAATCGTCTGACGAAATTTTTGGTAAGCAATCAGGTGGAACTCCTTTCATTGTATATGCACCTGGTAAGTATGCAGTAAGAGATAAGAATAATCAGCAAACAGGTTGGGAAGATATAAGAACGTGGAATTATGCAGTAGCTAATGGCGATCAGCTCTCAGACGAATGGGCATTGGATAACTTTGAAAACGAGCACTATCATCTGATAACCTATGGCCCTAACGGGTATATGAGAGAATTTAAAGGCAATGCTAATGACCCTTTATTAGAAATCAGTTGTGAATACCAACGTATGAAAGGTAGTTCTAAAAAACTAACAGGTAATATTGAAGTAAAAATAAAGAACCTGAATACACAGAGTCCGGTAAGCATTGAAATCATTGATCAATCCTATAAAAATGGTACTCATAACAAAACTGTTATGGCAGGAGGCAGCGCAACTATAATAGTTGACCTTACCAGGAGTTTTAGCTGGTATGATTTCAGCATAAAAGTAAATGGCAATGACTCCTTTGAAAAACGCTATGCAGGACACGTTGAAACAGGAAAATCAAGTTTTACTGACCCTGCTATGGGGAGGGTAGTGGCCTGATTAAATTGTAGCATGTTTTCACATCGTGCTACAAGCCCTTTTGGTCTATAATCTAAAACCTGAATTGGCAGAATCAGATTATTTATGTACTTTGGGAGGCAAAAATCATCTAAACAAACTACTGATATGAAGCTTTTTGTTTTCTTGTTACTATTGCCTGTTTCTTTATTTGCTCAGAAAGTTACTAATTCTTTTACGGCCGCCGAGATCAGGCGTTATGAACAACAAGCTCAACGGGTTACTATCGTTCGCGATAACTGGGGAATACCTCATGTTTATGGAAAAACCGATGCAGATGCAGTATTCGGTCTCTTATATGCCCAATGTGAAGATGATTTCAAGAGAGTAGAAATGAACTACATTGAAAAACTGGGCAGAATGGCTGAATTGAAAGGTGAGCCGGAGCTATATAATGATTTACAAATACGTTTACTGATTGATACCACAGAAGCCATTGCCGATTATAATAAAGCAGAAGTTTGGTTGAAAAAACTGATGAACGCCTATGCCGATGGCATTAATTATTACCTCTTTAAGCACCCTGAAGTAAAACCAGCCATGCTTACGCTTTTTAAACCGTGGTACGCTCTTTTATGGACTGATGGAAGTATAGGAGCTATCAGCACGGCTGATGCAACCATAAGTGAGCTGAAAAATTTCTATTCTGGCGATAAAGTTTCTTATGTTGATGAACCTAAAGATCCAGAGAATCAGACCGGATCAAACGGTTTTGCACTCGCTCCATCAAAAACGGCTTCGGGTAACGCTATTTTATATATTAATCCTCATGTCACGTTTTATTTCCGGCCTGAAGTACAAGTGGTTAGTGAAGAAGGTCTGAATGTATATGGTGCTGTAACATGGGGGCAATTCTTTGTTTATCAGGGCTTTAACCCTTATTGTGGCTGGATGCATACTTCAAGCGCGGTTGATGTATCAGACCTTTATGCTGAGAAAATTTCCAAAAAAGGTAACAAATTTTTCTATGAATATGATGGGCAACAAAAACCCGTTACTGAAAAGAAAATTGTGGTCAGATATCTGAAAGACGGACAACTACAAACCAGAGAATTTACTACTTACTTTACGCATCATGGTCCGGTGATAGCCAAACGTGATGATAAATGGCTTAGTCTGAGGTCTTATAATCGCTCAATGGTGAGCCTGATACAAAGCTGGAAACGCACAAAAGCAAAGGGTTTTGAAGACTACAAGAAAGTAATGGATTTAAAAGCCAATACTTCTAATAATACAGTTTTTGCCGATAATAAAGGAAACATTGCCTATTGGCATGGCAATTATGTGCCTGTTAGGGATAAATCAATCAACTGGTCGAACCCTGTTGATGGAAGTGTGAGCACAACGGAGTGGAGGGGCTTACATAGCGTAAATGAATCAGTCCATTCGTATAATCCGGCGAATGGATGGTTGCAGAACTGTAATTCTACGCCTTTTACAGTGGCGGGTGAAAATAGCCCCAAAAAGTCAGATTATCCAGCCTATATGGCACCTGATGGAGAGAATTTCAGAGGTGTAAATGCTGCAAGAGTATTAGGAAATGGAAGTAGTTTTACGATTGATAAGGTAATTGCCGCAGGTTATGATACCTATCTGTCTGCATTTGAAGTGTTAGTGCCAGCCTTGGTTAAATCATTTGAAATAAGTGCACAGAAGCATGATACTTTGTATTATCAATTAATTGACCCTATCATGCTATTGAAGAAGTGGGATTATCGTACAGGAGAAAATTCTGTTGAAACAACAATGGCAATAGAATGGGCTCAGAAATTAGGTGGGCAAATACAAAAGATTTATATTGATGAAGGCGAAGATGACCAGGTAACCCGCACAAAGAAATTTGCTATGACGGCCACACCCGAACAACTCATTAAACCTTTTGCTCAGGCTGTTAAAGATTTAACAAATAAGTATGGCACATGGCAGAAACCCTGGGGTGAAATTAATCGTTTTCAACGGCTGACTGGAGATTTGCAAGGTAAATACGATGATTCACAGCCCAGTATCCCGATGGGATATGCCTCTGCCTTATGGGGTATGTTACCATCTTATAATAGCAGGGTGTATCCGAATACCAAAAAAAGGTATGGCATCAGTGGCAATAGTTTTATCTGTGCTGTAGAATTCGGGCCTAAAATCAAAGCAAAATCATTACTGGCAGGAGGAGAGAGCGGAGATCCGAAATCGCCACATTTTAAAGACCAGGCCGAAATGTACACCAAAGGACAGTTTAAAGAGGTGCTGTTTTATAAAGAAGATGTGTTGAGAAATGCTGAGAAGAGTTATCATCCGGGCGAGTAGATTTTTAATTTAATTACCATTCTATATTCCGTATTGCTATGAAATCCAATAAAATAATTGGTTTACTTCTACTACTTTTTTCTTTAGTCTCAAATAAACTTTCAGCCCAAAGAGTTATTGTTATCGGGCTTGATGGTTTTGGTGCTGAAGGGTATAAAACAGCAAAGCACCCTAATATTGATGCACTGATAGCTGATGGTGTATTGTCTCTTACAACCCGGCCTGTAATGCCGTCTGTAACTATGCCAAACTGGACCAGCCATTTGTCAGGTGCAGGCCCTGAAGAACATGGTGTGGTGAATAATAACTGGACAATAGACAAGCATGAGTTACAACCGATAGAAGCAGATCAGGAGGGTTTTTATCCATCAATATTTAAATTACTCAAAGATCAGGTACCCCATGTAAAAACAGGATTTTATTATAACTGGGCTAATCTCATTAAATCTTTCAATCAGAAATACCTTGATGAAATATCATTTGAAGAGAATTTTGAGTTTACCAATAATTATCAGAAAGCATTTGATTTTATTGTAGCAAACAAGAAAGAGCCAACAATGGTATTTTTATATACTGTGCATATAGACCACGCAGGACATGACTATAAATGGCTGTCGCCGCAATATATAACTGCCATTGAAGAAGCAGATGTAGCGATTGGTAAACTGATGAATCAATTAAAAGCGGATAATCTCTATAATGATACGCACTTTATTCTGATTGCAGATCATGGTGGTATTCCAACCGGGCATGGTGGTGTTTCTATGTCAGAGATGCAGGTTCCATGGGGTGCCACAGGCCCACAATTCAATCATTTAGGGTTGGTTGATTTTCCGAACAGTAATAAAAATACATCGCTGGCAATTGCCAATATTTTTGGCTTGAAAGAAATTCCGGACTCATGGACGGGGCTTTTGCCTGAACTGATTCTAAAGAAGAAAAATAAGAGATTAAAGAAGTATTTCCGATAGGATGGTAATATCCATCAACTCTATTGTAATACTGCATTTAATACGTTTTTGCTTATTGGATTTCTTTCGTGGGCAAGGTTTGATTCTCAGGTAAAATCACATTAAATGTACTACCACCTTTAACATTATTTTCTATACTGATGTCTCCGTGATGATTCTGTGCTATTTTTTTGCATATAGCCAGCCCAATTCCTGTACCCTCATATTCTGATTTTCGGTGTAATCGTTGGAAGATATGGAATACTTTTTCTATATATTCTGGAGGAATACCAATGCCGTTATCAGTAAATTGTATATTATAATAGCTGTAGTTAGCTGATAATCCCAATAATTCTGCTTCGGTCTCACTAAGTTTTTGGGTATTAATACTGATTATTGGCCTTACATCTTTCTGCACAAATTTCAATGCATTACTCAGTAAATTGGCAAAAAGTTGACTCATTTGTAATGGAATTGCTTCTATAACAGGTAATTTCTTTCGATCTATTGTTGCTTTTTTCTGCTCAATTAACAGTTCGTAGTCTGACAATATATTCTCAAAAATCTCATTAAGATTTACTTTTTCGTAGGTGTCATTTTCTTTAACAAGTTGCGAGTACATCAGTACGTCTCTGATGAGGGCTGTCATACGGACAGATGAGTTTCTTATTTTAGCCAGAAAATTCTTTGAATCATCAGAAGGATTTGGGCCTAAACTTCGCTCTAATAATTGTGAAAAAGTACTGATTTTGCGTAAAGGTTCCTGCAAGTCATGTGAAGCGATATAGGCAAACTGAGCCAGTTCAGCATTAGATTGCATCAGTTTTGTATTAGACTCAGCTAATTCTTCGATGGTAACCTGTAATTTTTCAATGGCGGTATCTAATTCCCTGGTACGTTGTTTTACTTCTGCTTCCAAGGCGAGTTGCATCTCTCGTTGCAGTGTAATATCCTGTGCAATTCCACTTAAAATTGCAGGGTTACCTGTCGCATCATAAAATACCTGACCTTGTGCATGAATCAGGCGTACCTGCCCGGTTTTATGATTTACAACAGGGTGTTCGTTGTCATAAATACCTGAGCCTCCGGGAGATGTTATTTTATTAATAAGTGCTGGAACTGACTCTCTATAATCGCCTGGCAAAGGATTATAAGCAGCTATAAGGTCTTGAGTATCTTCATTAAATCCAAGCCAGTGCATGAAGCGGGGTGAGTATTTGTAAGTCTGATTTTTAATATCCAGTTTCCAGGTAACCAACCCAGCTAATTCTATGGCTACACGTAATTCTGCTTCAGCTTCTTCTAACGCCTGTTGGGCTTTTATCTGTTCAGTAACTTCAACTGCTATTTCTAATATTGCATAAATCTCACCATCAGCATTGAATACTGGGGTATAGGTAATATTATAGTATCCTTCTGTCAGGATTCCATTCTTTATTATTTTAGCCAATGAGCCAGAGGAGTGATATTCCTTTCCTGTTTTAAATACTTTATCTAATATTTGTAAAAAGGGTTGATTTTCGGTTATTAATTCGGGCATTACCTCTTTTAAGGGTTTCCCAACGATATCAGAACCCTTACCCATCAGATCAATAAATGTCTGATTCGGATTTTCTATAATGAAATCAGACCCGACATAAAGGCCGATTCCGGCAGGAGCAGATGAAATAATGCTGCGGAGTTTGGTTTCACTTTCTTCTATTTTACGACGGGCATTCACTTGTTCGGTTACTTCAACAGCTACCACCAGCACACCAACAATCTGGTCTGTTCCTTCATAGCGTGGTTGATAGGTAAAATCAACGTAAATGGATTCTGGTTTGCCGTTCTTTACTAAATCTACTTTTACACTATTGGCAATAAAAGGTACTCCAGTCTCAATAACACTTCTAAGCAAATTGTCAAAGCCCTGGCCAGTCAACTCGGGTAATGCTACTAATAATGGTTTATTTATTAAATCTTCTGGTTTCCGGTCGACCAATGCTGCATAAGCTGAATTGACATTCCTGAAGGTGAGGTTATCTTCACTGATAATAGCAATAGAAACGGGAGATTCTTCAAAAGACGAAAGCAATTCGCGTTGTGTTTCTTCAATACGTTGCTGTGCCAATACCTGCTCAGTTACATCTACGGCCATATCCATAATGGCATATACCTCTCCTTTAGTATTGAAAAGTGGTTTATAGGTAAAATCGAAATAATAGGTGCCTAACACACCATCTACCATAAGGTCGGCTCGCATTCCAGTAGCTGTGTATGCTACACCAGTTGTAAAAATAGTATCTAAAATTTCCAGAAAGGGTTGTCCGACCAATTCTGGTACTGCCTCTGCTAATGGTTTACCAAATACTGAGCGACCTTTTCCCCAAAAGCCAAGCATTTTTTCATTAGCTACCTCAATTACCTGGTCTTTTCCTACAAAAAGGCAGGTAGCAATTGGGGCTTCTTCAACCAGAGCACGAAAACGTGCTTCGCTTTCTTCAAGATTATGCGTGGCATTTTTCTGGTCGGTAATATCTATAACAGACCCTATGAACCGGATTGGTTTATCAGCGGCATCGAAAAATACTTTTCCTTTGGCTTTTACCCATCTGATTACTCCGTCTTCAAAACCAACAGTGCGGTATTCAACATCGTAGTCGCCATTGCTGATTGATTTGACAAACGATTTGTCAATCACATTCAGAACCCGTTCACGGTCATCAGAATGCAGCCCGGTTACAAAATCTTTTTCGTAGGTTACTTTCTCCTTGTGGCTTATACCAAAAAGAATACGGCAGCGTTCGTCCCACTCTAATGTGCCTTTTTCAAGGTCTAAATCAAAAGTACCTAATTGAGCCGCTTCTTTCGATAGTCTCAGTTGTTCAAAAGCTCTTTCTAAATCCCTTTCATGTTGGGCACGTTCGGTTATTAGTGTACAAGAGCCAAGATAACCTTCAAATACTCCATCCTTGTTGAAACGTGGTGTATTTTGCGATAAAATCAAATGATATTTACCTTCTTTCCCCAGAATCCTAAACTCGTCTTTGAATGATTTCTGCAATTTGAAGAATTTTGCAGCTTTTTGACTGAATCTATTCAGATCATCAGGATGTATCACATTTGCCCAACCATTATTAATTAATTCTTCTGTTGGACTCCCCGTAAGATTATGCCATGCTTTATTAAAATAAATAGGATTCCCATCAGTATCACCCAAAGCAATAAGTATATCGCTTTGTTCGGCAATTGTCCTGAAAAGTTCTTCACTTTCTGAAAGACGTTTAAGTGATTTTACTTTAGGTGTAGTTTCCTGACAAACAACCAATATGCCTTGAATCAGGCCGTTTTCATCTTTAACAGGGCTATAGGAAAAATCGAAAAATACTTCTTCTGTGTTTCCATCTCTTTCCATTTCTAATCTGAAATCCCGAAAGAAAACAGGGTTTCCCTGCATTACTTCTTTGAATAAAGGTTCAATAGTTCCCCAGATTTCAGGATAGGTCTTTCGGGCACCAATACCCAATGCTTCAGGATGTTTATTAGTTCCCAGAATCGGCCTGAAAGCATCATTATAAAACTGCAAATACGAACTGCTCCAGCAAATTAACATCGGCGATGGGCAGTCGAGTATGGTAGCAATCAATTGTTTTAACTGAACTGGCCATTGATCTGGTGTACTTAATATTGTATTCGCCCAATCTTTGGTTCTCATCAAAGCACCCATCTCACCCCCCCCTTTAAAAAAGGGAAAGTCGTTGAGATTATTGCTTGAGGTGCTCATGGGGCTATTGGATTAAGGGCTTTAATAAGTCAATTAATTCGTTAAAGTCACCAGGTTTTGTTATAAAATCGTAAGCACCTAAATCTTTTGTTAATTCTTTTGTAGCTGAATCTGAAGCAGTAGAGAAAATAATTATAGGTATATGAGAAAGAGATTGATTTTGTTTGATATGGAATAAAAACTCCTGGCCTGTCATTAAAGGCATATTAAGGTCAAGAAAAATTACTTCTGGTAAACTTACACCTAAAGCTAATTTCGACAATGCTTCACGCGCACTATGATAATAATTGTATTGTACAGAAGAAGAAATTTGTTGAATAGCTGTCAGGAAAATTTCCTGATCGTCGTCATCGTCATCAATTAATAAAATATTACTGAAAGTCATATTGCTAATGTATCGAAACCTATGCTTAACTTAATTATGTTTTGGTGTGATTCTTCGGATATAGGTTAATAACACCGCAAGACATTTTCATAAAAGTAAAAATAAAAACGAAAAAAGCCAAAAAGTATTGATCAATTGAGCAAATAATGATTGTTATTTATTTCTACTGTATATGAGGAGAATGAAAAAGCAAATCTTGAATTGAGGAAATAGGAAAGAAATTTTGAAACTCTATGATAAAGTATAAAAGTATCAGTTATTTGAATTAGAATAAAGTCAGGAGAAGGGTTTTACCTGATATAATCTGGTAAAAACTGGATCCCGACCTTTCAAACAGCGTCCACTCCAACAATGAGAAAGAAGTTAACAACCTCTCTCCACTATTAGGAGTGGACTTTACTGTGCGAAGATTCAGAAATCAGGGATGTTTGATGTCAAATAAGATTTCGTAAATTTCTTTTTGGGATATGCTCACCCTATATCAGATGCTCTCTGCTATTCTGTTTTCAATGATTTTATAGGGTTCAACAATGCAGCCTTGATTGTGTTGTAACTAACTGTAAAGATTGCTATTATAATGGCTAATAAACCCCCTGCCAGTGGCATCCACCAGGCTATATTAATATGATAAGCGTATTCCTGTAACCATAAATTAGCTCCCCACCAGGCAATAGGTGCGGCAACAATAATTGACGCAATAACCAGTTTCAGGAAATCTTTGGTAAGTAAGGCTGTAAGACTGAATACTGATGCGCCCAATACCTTTCTTACGCCAATTTCCTTAATACGTTGCTCAGCAGCATAGGTAGCCAATCCGAATAAACCTAAGCAGGCAATAAAAATGGTCGATAAAGCAGCCCAGATAAGAATTTGTTGTCTGCGGGCATCTTCCATATAGAATAGTTTCAACTGTTCGTCCAGAAAATGATATTCAAATGGGTCATCTTTTTCGTTATTGACCATCACGGCCTTAAGCTTATCTAAAGTGCTTTGAATATTGGTACTTTCAATTCTGGCTGTGTAATAATCAACATCGTGTATAGGGTTTTTAATATACCCTAATATCAATGGTTCAATTTTAGCCTTCAATGACTGAAAATGGAAATCTTTCACAATACCCACTACATGCATTTTTATCGGATTATTTAAGGTGTTGAATATCTCTGATTGGGCGATAGACGGAATAGTAATCAACTGATTATTAGCTTCCTGAATATTCAAAGCCGTTGCTGCAGTTTCGTTGAGAATTACCGCACCTGAATCTGCTACCTGCTCAAAATTTCTACCATTTAAGAGTTTAACATTGAATGTTTCTATGAAATTTTCATCGGCAGCAAAGTAATAAGATGCTTTTTCTGCTTCTACACGGTTGTCGGTATAAACTTTTACTTTTCTATAAGTTTTCCATTCACCCGGCACTCTCGAAGTAGCCGATACATTTTTTACACCGCTAATTTTTGCCATTTCGCTTTTGAGGCTAATCATGTTTTTACGGGCAGCACCATTATTCACATCAATCACCACCATATGGTCTTTTCTGAAACCCAGATTGGTATTGTTCAGGTATTTCACCTGCTCATAAACCACCAGAGTACAGATAATCAAAACTGTGGAAATAGTAAATTGTGTAAATACCAGTCCTTTCCGAAGATTGGATGCCAGATTACTATTCATTTTCAATCCTTTCAGCAAATTCAAAGGCTTGAAACTGGATAGTAAAAACGCTGGGTAAAAGCCTGAAAACAAGCTGGTGAAAATACAAGCCCCAATAGCTAAAAGCCAGATTCGGTAATCTGTATTGAAATTAAGCGAGAGTTCTTTATTAGTAAACTGATTGAATATTGGTAAGATAACCTGTAAAAGCAGAACCGACAAAACAAAAGAAACGGTAGTGATAATAAAGGCTTCAAGTAAAAACTGAATGATAAGGCTTCCTTTTTCTGCACCTAACGATTTACGAACACCAATTTCTTTGCTTCTGTTTGATGCTTTGGCAGTAGATAAATTAATATAATTAATACCCGCAATTAAGAGCACAAAAAGTGCGATGTAAATAAAAATTTTTATATATAAAGGGTTGCCCTGGGCTATGGCTGCGACATTTGAATTTCTGGCACCATCATAAATACCCTCTGAGCGTAAATGAACATTTTTCAGATTTTGTAAATTATAAGAAAAAGTAGTGCCTGCTTCCGGCTTGAAATTTTTAAGTACCAGGTTTTTCAGATTGACTGCAACGTGTTCAGGGTCTGACTGCGGTTTCAATAAAAAATACACAGTGAAATTGCTCGAAAGCCAGTCGTTCTGCATCATATCTTTAAAATAGTTGGCAGAGTGACTCGTGGCTTCTGAGAGCAGATTATTAAAAGTAAAACTTGAATTTTTTTTATGATTTTTCAGAACACCTGTGATTTTTAAAGGTGAATCTATAAAACTAAACTTGAGTGTTTTACCCAGTACTTTAGTTGTATTGAATCTGTTCAATGCCAGTTCTTCGGTAATGACAATAGTGTTTGGTTCGGTTAACGCTGTTTCTCTGGTACCTTCAATTAATGGGAAATCGAATATTCTGAGGAAATTCTCATCAACCGTCGTTACATCCTCCTGAAAATTAATTTCCGGTCTTTCAGGGTTAATCAGGTTGGCTCTGCCCATTCGAATCACTCGGGTAGAATTTTCTATTGCAACGATTACCTTTTTCGATTCTTCTGCAACTTTAAAGGAACCACCTGCAATAATGGTCTGCTCACCTTTCGCGCTCTTATGTTCAATCAATCGGTATATTCGGTCGGCATTACTATGCTGTTCATCAAAGGTAAGTTCGTCGAAAACAAACAATCCAATCAGAAAAAAGCAAATCAATCCAAAGGTAAGCCCGGCAATATTCAACAGGCTATATAATTTGTTTTTGAAGAGATTTCTCCAGGCGATTTTTATATAATTACGAAGCATAAGTGAAGATATTTAAGTGAGGGTTATTCTTGCTAACCGAAAATCTTGTGCCAAATAATTAAAAGGTTGATAGGCAATTGTTTATAATGGAGTGAAGTTTATTTTTGTCCGAAAATGGACAACTAAGCGTCCGCTTTTAATATACAATTGATTCATTATTGTCTGAACTGTGATTTACCTGATTTGTATGATTAAACGGATTGAGAATCAATACTTTAAATTACTATGCTGATTTTACTAGCAAAATCAGGAAAATCCATTAATCGGCTAAATCAAAGTTCCAAACGAACATTTTAAATACACCCAAATTGGGTGAGATTCGGATAAGTATTAAATTCGTACATTAGCAGTTCAATTCCGGAGTATGTTAACAAGATTATTTATTATTTTCTTTTTATGGAGTTTCAGGTTGGTGGCAGTACCGACTTTAGATCAGATAGGGTTAAAAGAGGGATTGAGCCAGAGTGAGGTTCGTACGATTCTTCAGGATAAGGAGGGTTATATGTGGTTTGGTACACAGAACGGGCTGAACCGCTATGACGGTTCAGTGATGAAGCATTTCTATAATAATCCCTTTGAGAAAAATACACTATCGAATGACGATGTAACTTTTTTGTATGAAGATTCTGAGCAAAAACTCTGGATAGGTACAAAAAATGGTCTGAATAGTTTTAACAAGATATCTAAGGATTTTGAACGCCATGCCGATCTTTTTGGTAAAAACAAGCCTGATTATACCTATATCATAACAGGTATTGTAGAAGACCAGAAGAAAACACTATGGGTAAGCACCTATGATGGCCTTTGGCGATTGATTCCGAAAGGTAAGACTTATAAAGCCATTCATTATGAATATGATTCGACCAACCGTAAGAGTTTAGGGGGCTATGGGGTAGGGTATGTAATAAAAGACAAAAAAGGGGGTATATGGCTAACCACTAAGATTGGCCTAAGCAAGATAGTGATTAAAAATCCTGACAAACTCCCTGAACAGCAACAGGTGGAGTTTTTACACGCCAGAAATGCTCCACAAGATTTCTACAAAAAACTGAATTTCCCGATTCAGCGGATTTTTTGTGATGAACAGAATAATATTTGGGTGGCTGCACAGGAAAAGCTGCTCAGACTTAATCTCAATACTTCTGAATTGCAGGATTTTTCAGAACAGCTGATTCAGCCAGATGTATTTATATCGGCCATTATGGTAGATAGGTTTAATACAATCTGGGTAGGTACGATAGCAAAAGGTGTATTTCGTTATCAGGTCAGGGGAAAAACAATTGAACTGATTGAGCATATAGAAGAAGACGCCCTTAGTAAGAAGGGCTTGAAAAGCAGTGCTATTTTTTCGATTTATGAGGGCAAAGAGGCCAATGAAGATATTGTGTGGATTGGTACACGTGAAGCCGGAGTTCATTTGTTCAGTCATTCCAAGAACAGTTTTAAACAATGGGATAAAGTACTTGCCAAAGAAAATTCAATAGCAGCTACTTCGGTTTTCGGAATATGTAAAGATAGCTATGGCGATATTTGGGTGGGTACTTACGAAGGACTTTTCAAAATAAATTCTCATACAAGTAAATATAAAAAATATGTATTCAGCACTGTTAATAACCGTATGAATACACATCAGGTTATTTTTGAAGACTCAAAAAAAGATATCTGGGTAGGTAGTAATGAAGGGGTATTCAGGTATAATCGGGTAGTTGACAAGTTCTTTAGTTTCCCGATTCCGAAAATAAAAGGACATGAGCCTGCAATTATGCATTTTTTAGAAGATAAAGACCACACACTCTGGATTGGGACAAGTGCTTATTTACTTCGTATCCAAGGCAAGGATATGAAACGATTTGATAAAACACCTGATGGTGTGGTTTTATCAGTAGCTGCTTTGCAACATGACAATAAGGGTAATTTGTGGATTGGTACTTATAATGGTCTGGTGAAATTTAACCCTGTAAATGAAACCTATAAGACTTATATGAATGACCCGAATAATCCGAAAGGCCTGATTAATGATCTGATACTCTCGGTATTATTCGACAAAAATAATCAGA
The DNA here is from genome assembly GCF_013912375.1 of Emticicia sp. BO119. GTDB lineage: Bacteria > Bacteroidota > Bacteroidia > Cytophagales > Spirosomataceae > Emticicia. The sequence continues at coordinate 540,555 of NZ_JACETV010000001.1, forward strand.
TGTGGATTGGTAGTCCAAAAGGATTGAGCAAACTGGTTGTTGAGAATGGGAAGGAGAGTTTTATTCATTATACTGAAAAAGACGGCCTGCCCAACAGTTTTGTTTACTCTACTTTAGCCGACGATAAAGGCAGAATATGGATGAGCACTAATAACGGAATTTCGTGCTTTGATCCGAAAACAAAAACTTTTCAGAATTATTCATCAGATGATGGGTTATCGAATCGGGAGTTTAACTCAGGAGCCTACTTTCAAACAAAATCAGGTGAGATTTTCTTCGGTGGCTTAGGCGTATTTGTGAGTTTTGACCCTCTACAAATGACGAGTAACCGCCATTTACCAAAAACGGTGATTACCTCGTTTATGAAGTTTGAAAAAGAGCAGAATCTGGATAGCCTTCTTATGAAAGACGGTAAGATAAAGCTGAATTATAACGAAAATTTCTTTGCTTTCCGCTTTGCACCACTCGATTTTACGAATCCGGAAAAAAATCAGATAGCTTATAAATTAGAAAACTTTGATAATGACTGGATTTACTATGGTAATCGCAGGTATATAAATTTTACAAATCTAAAGGCAGGCGAATATCAATTAAGAGTTAAAAGTGCAAATAATCAAGGTTTCTGGAACGAAAAAGATATTCTTACTATACCCATTTCAATTGCTCCTCCATTCTGGCAAAAATGGTGGTTTTACCTGCTCTCGTTTATTGTAATGGGTACAATTGCCATGACCTTCTACCGCGTCAGAGTCAATCGTGTTGTAGAGATTGAACGCGTGAAGCTGGAAGAAAACGAAAGAGTAAGAAAGATTGCGGCGCAAGATATGCATGATGAATTTGGTAATTCACTGACACGTATTTCTTTACTGACTGAATTGATAAAGAATAAACTGAAAAAATCAGAGAGTGAAGAAGCTCTGGTTCTGCTATCAAAGATAGGTGATAATGCCGGTAGATTATATCAGGGAACCAAGGATTTTATCTGGGCGATTAATCCAGAACATGATAATTTGTTTGAGATTGCCATAAGAATCAAGGATTTTTGTGATGAGATATTAGATAAAAGAGATATTAGGTTTGTGTGTGAAGGTATTTCGGAGGACTTTGAGTTCATAAAATTACCTATGGGAGCCAGCAGACATCTGGTAATGCTGTTTAAAGAAGCAATTATGAATACTCTGAAGCATGCTAATGCCAGTGAGGTGAAATTGAATTTTAGATTAGAAAACAAAAAACTGACGATTTGTTGGCAGGATAATGGTACCGGTATTCAATCAAATAAGCCCAACAATGGCAATGGACTGGGGAATATTCGTAGCCGTGCCGAAAAAATAGGAGCAGAAGTAGAAATAATTTCAGAAAATAATGAAGGGACAACTGTGAAGCTGGTCATCAACAAAATAAAAAAATGAGCTACCAAAATACAAACCTTATCAAAATCTGCCTGGTAGAAGATGATAATATTATTCGGGAAGGATTTGTCATGCTTTTGAACGAAAATCAGGGATTCAAAGTAGTAAGTGCTTATAATAACTGTGAGGATTTTCTCAAAAATGTGCAGAATGATAAGCCTAATGTAGTATTAATGGATATTGAACTGCCAGGTATGAATGGTATTGAGGGTATTGAGCGAGCAAAGAAGATCTATCCGCACGCGCAGATTATAGTAGTAACTGTTTATGAAAATGATGATCTGGTGTTTAAAGCTCTTTGTGCAGGTGCCGGAGGGTATCTGACCAAAAACATGCCATCACAACGTCTGGTAGAAGCAATAAGAGAGATTATGAGTGGAGGTGCACCGATGAGCACCAACATAGCCCGATTGGTGGTTGCTTCATTTCAGAAAAATCATAATTCTCCGTTATCTTCAAGAGAAACAGAGGTGTTGGAATTGCTATCAAGAGGAAAAAGTTATAGCAATATAGCTGAAGGTTTGTTTATTGATAAAGAGACAGTAAGAACCCACATCAAGAATATTTACTGGAAACTGGAGGTTCATTCAAAGGCTGAAGCGATTGAGAAAGCTATGAAAGAGAAACTGATATAAGCGTATGAAGTAATAAGAAGGAGTAGATTTGTAAAACTATAAAGACAATGACTTTGTGTTGACGGCCAATTGCAACACTCTGTCATTGTATCTTTGCCAAAGTATAAGATATTTATCCTCAATTGAAAATTTTCAGAAGAAACTGTACCTACTCATAATGTTCTTTCTTTACCTGAAAATGCCCTTTCCTCCGCTCTCAACACAACCAAAAGAGCAAAATTTGGCCTATTATTCATCTTGAAACAACTTGCACCAATTTGGCAAGGTTTTAATAGCCCTGTTTTGTACTGAAAATCTACATTTGCTAAAAAAAATATCATGAAAAAACTAAAACTTTTATTATTCTGCACTATTAGTGCTTTGAGTGCCAATGCACAAGGTATTACCCAGCCTATCTCAGGTGGTAATAAAAAGGCTTCTGTCTCTGAAATAATAGGAATTACAAAAGTGTCTGTCAACTACGACCGACCTGCGGTAAAAGGTCGTGAAAATAAAATATGGGGTGCTGTAGTGCCTTATGGTTTTGTTGATTATGATTATGGCACCTCAAAGGCAGCACCCTGGCGGGCAGGGGCTAACGAAAACACAACATTTGAATTTGATACGGAAGTAATGATTGAGGGGAAAAGCCTACCTGCCGGTAAATACGGTTTTTTTGTAGCAATGGGTAAGGAAAAAGCTGTATTGATTTTCTCAAAAACCAATACCGCATGGGGAAGTTTTTATTATGAACCCAAAGATGATGCTTTACGGGTTGATGTGCCAATTGTGTACGAAAAAGAGTCTGTAGAAAGGCTAAAATATGAGTTTTCGAACCAAAGCGACCAGGAAGCAACTATTACTCTCGCCTGGGAGTATGTCCGGATTCCATTTAAAGTAGCTGTCGATTTAACCAAGCAAAGACTTGAAGCATACAGAAGGGAGTTTAATAACGGTAATTTTTATCGTTATTGGCAAAATATGCACGCAGCCGCAAATTTTTGTTTAGTAAACAATATTAATCTCGAAGAAGGCTTATCATGGGCAGAGCGTTCGATCACTACTTATTTTGGTGAAGCTAATTTTCTCACGCTTTCTACTTATGCCGGGTTGTTAGAAAAAAATCAGCAAAAAGCCAAGGCAGATTCAGTATTAAAAAAAGCTTTTCCAATGGCTACTATGCTTCAGCTTAACACTTATGGCCAAAGCCTTTTACGAATGAAAAAAGACAAGGAAGCCTTAGAGATATTTAAATTGAATTTTGAAAAATATCCTGATGATATTTATACCTGTTTAGGAATGACGAGAGGGTATTATTTCAACAATAACGAGAATGAAGCTATAAAATATGCCGAAAAGGGTAAAACCATAGCTAAAGATGACAACACTAAAGCATATTTTGAGGGAATTCTGGCTGACATAAAATCAGGCAAGCAATTAGTAAGGTAATGAAATTGTTGAAAATTATGAAAGAACTGCGGCGAATAAATCAGTTTAACAAATTTTAACATTCTTAAACTGGATTTATTCGCTACAGGTTTTAATTTCATGTTACTTTATGTAACAGCTATTTTTTTGCTCAATAAGATGAGTTATCAAGAATTTCAGATTCCAGTAGTTTTGCAGCCCTATATTGCCAGTATCTGGGTGGATAGAACAAGTTATTCAAAAGGGCACGGAGATAAGTACTGGTTTCCGAACGGCGCGATAGAATTAATATTTAATCTGGGTACTGCCTACCATAGAAAAAGCCTTGAGGAGGGCGGTACAAATAATTCTGTAGCGAGGCCTGTAGTGATAGGGCAGATGAAAAAGATGGTAGCCTTAGAATTATTCAACAACAATTATGTTTTAGGCATTCGTTTTACACCTACCGGCTTTTCGGCGTTCAGTCATATTCCGGCTAATGAATTGAACGATTTGCAAGTGCCTGTTAATCAGGTATTTGCAGTGAAAGATAATTTAATAGAAGAACGTGTCAGAGAAGCATCAACTATATATGAGAAAATAGGTGTTATTCTTGATTTTTTGTACAGAAACCTCAGAAAGATACCTTCTAATGACCTAATAAACAAAGCATTGGGAGAGATAACTTCAAGAAATGGAGACATAAAAATCAATATGTTGGCAGATAAGTTCGGGATTTCAGATAAAACTTTAGAAAGTAAATTCAAACTTTCGGTAGGACTAACGCCAAAAGAATATGCTAAAATTTGTCGGTTAAATAGTTTTCTTCTAAAATTTAAACAAAATAGCCAGTTGAGCCTCACCCACCTGAGTTTTGAAACCAACTATTATGATCAGTCCCATTTTATTAAGGAATTCAAAAGTTTTGCATATTTTACTCCCAAAAATCTACTAAAAGATAAGGCTAAACTGTTTGATATTAACTTGCTGTCGATGAAAACTCTATAAATCACTAAACTAAATCTATACAATAAATCCCAATTTCGATTTTTTACAATTTTCCACTTTTTTTAATCCTTTAATTTGTGATTATTAATTGACTTGAATGAAAATCACGGGATTTCTATTGGTAATATTTAGTCTGTTATCTATTGTAAGTACTGCCCAGATTAAGCAAGAATCAGGTTTACAGGCCATGATTAATGTTGAAAGAGCCTTTGCGGCCTATGCTCAACAGACCAGCATGAGACAGGCATTTTTGAAGTTTATGGCCCCAAATGGCATAAAATTCCAGAAAGGCGAGGCTGTAAATGCCATTCAACTTTTTGAAACAACGCCGGATACCGAATCAAATGATTTATTGGCTTGGTGGCCGATATTTGCTGATATAGCATCTTCCGGTGATTTTGGATATACTTATGGACCCTGGCAATATTTTACTTCAAAGACAGACTCACTACCTACCGCTACTGGTTTGTTCTCATCCGTCTGGCAAAAACAAGCCAATGGCGAGTGGAAAAATTTGATGGATTTAGGGACTTCGTATAAAAACAGTTTCAAAAAAAGTGTGGAGGTGGCAAGCTCTAAAACTGTCTTAAAAAAGCAATCTGAAAAAGTGAGTAAGGCTGAAGCGAGAGCAGCTCTGATAGCGCTGGATAAAAAATACATAGCTGAATTGAATCAGAAGGCTACCTCATTTATTGCAGAATACTATTCAATGGAAGGGAGGATTCACAGACCTAATGAAGCCCCGGTGACAGGTTTAAACGAGCTTGAAAAATATCAGGATGGTAGTAAAACTTTCATTTTTAATCATCTGAATGCTGAAATTTCAGAAGCGGCTGATATGGCCTATACTTATGGCAAAGTGGCCGTAACTCTGCCCAGTGGACGCATAATTAATGCCAATTATATCAGGATATGGAAAAAAGAAGACGGTAAAATCTGGAAAATAGTACTGGATGTAATTGGAATGTCATAACCATTAAGGTTTTTGCAGGTAACAGCATGATTTAGATAATCCCGTTTAAGTTATGGCGAGTGTTCATCTTAATAACAATAAAAAATTATGAAAAAGCTTACGATTCTACCTCTGTTTTTTTTCTTCGGGGTTTTTCAAGCAACTGCCTCTGATATAATAATAGAGCAGGTGCAATGGCAAAGGGAAAACAATAAACTCTATGCGCAACTACAACTTTCCTGGAAAAACGCCTGGAGAAATGAGAATAATCATGATGCCGTCTGGGTGTTTTTCAAAGTTACTCCAAGTCCTTATACGGATAACAATAATTACAGCCATGTAAAAGTCGAAGGTAGTGGGCATAGATTGATAAAAAATCAATTGGCAGGCAGCCCTGATCCGGTGCTTGAAGTTTCAAAAGATCATATGGGGTTATTTTTGATGCCGAACAAAACCTATAGAGGGAATATCAGCTGGAAAATCTGGATTGCCCTTGAAAATGTAGAGGGCAATTTATACGAAAAGAACTTTGCCGCGTATGGTATAGAAATGGTAAGCATACCTCAGGGAAAGTTTACTTTAGGAGAAGCAGATACTACTCTGCTGAAAACGAATTATACGTTCTTTTTATCTGGTGAGAATGGTGAATTTAAAGGCCTTTTCAATATAGCTTCTGAAACAAATGATATAAAGATTGGCCCACAGGCAGGCTCTTTGTACTATCATTCAAAAACGAAAATCTATAATGGTGACCAGACCGGAATCATTCCGAAGGCTTTTCCGAAAGGGTTTCAGGCATTTTACCTGATGAAATATGAACTTTCTCAGGGCCAGTATGCCGATTTTCTTAATTGTATTTCTGTTACCTCATCTTTCCAGAGGGCAAATTTCGGTGGTAGAAATTATGAAGATTACAGGGGCTCTATTTATCAGAAGGATGGTGTTTATCTGGCGAAATCACCTGGTCGCCCTGCCAATTTTATCAGTTGGGATGATGCAATGGCGTATGCTGACTGGGCAGCTCTGCGGCCCTATACAGAACTGGAATACGAAAAAGCCTGTAGAGGACCTTTGAAACCCATTAATAGGGAATTTCCGTGGAATACTGCCTCAAAAGAAAAACTAATAAGACACGTGAACAAGCAAGACGAACTTGTATTTGCCAATGGTGCTGATGAAAGTACGCTTAGCAACATCAATAAAGAAGAATTTGGTGCTTCCTATTACTGGGTAATGGATTTGTCGGGGAGTGTGTGGGAGCGCGTAATTACCATAGGCGACTCAACAGGTAGGGGATTCAAAGGTACTCATGGTGACGGAATACTTAAATATGGTTTTGCCACCAATGCAGACTGGCCGGTGGGCTGTACTGAAACATCCGGCTTTGGATTTCGGGGTGGGGGCTATTACCACCATGACCAGCTTATTGGAGACTTGAACCCGAACGCTACACTGGCCAACCGTACTTTTGGGGCATGGTCGGGAGGTATGAGATCGCTTGCTTATGGTAGCCGTTTTGCCAGAACCAAAGATTGATGCAATGAAAAAAGCTACTTACATATTTGTATTGTTCTGTACAGGTCATATGGTTCTGGCACAGGAGCCTGCAAAGAAATGGTATAAAGGTAATATTCATACTCATACCAGAAATTCAGATGGAAATACCTCTATCGACTCAGTAATCAATTGGTATGTAAGTCAAAAGTTTGACTTTATGTCTATAACCGACCATAATAAACTCAGCTATGATGAAACTTTAGCCAGCAAGTATAATTCAGAGGAGAAATTCTTGTTGATACCCGGAGTTGAGGTTACAGACAGATTTGAAAAAACGCCGGTTCATTTGAATGGCATAGGTGTTTCTGAGAATGTTCTGCCACTTTCGGGTACTTCAGTGGATAATGTCATAGCTGGAAATTTAGCTGATATTTCGCAAAAAAACGGATTAGGGATTCTCAATCATCCTAATGGCATATTAAAAGCTGCTATCACTTCTGAACAAATTTCCCGGATTAAAAATCTGAAGTTTTTCGAGGTCTGTTGTGCCGATTTTAAAGGCGGGAGTTTCAAGCCATCAACAGATGAAATATGGGATAGAGTACTCAGCAAAGGCAAGATTTTATATGGTGTCGCGGCTGACGATGCACATAACTTTCGTCCTTACTCAAAAGACCCCGGTAGCGCCTGGATTATGGTAAATGCTGAAAAACTGGAACAAAAAAAGATTATTGAAGCTATGGAAAAAGGTGATTTTTATGCTACAACAGGTGTGATTATCAGGAACTATTCAATTGCCGACCATAAAATACAAATTGAAATAGAGAGTAACGGATATGGATTCAGAACCTATTTTATTGGCCAGAATGGTAAAGTCCTTAGCGTAGATGAATCTGATAATCCGACATTTAAAATGAAGAAAAAACACAAATACGTGAGATGCCGGATAGAACGGTCTGACGGCGCTTATGCCTGGCTTCAACCCAATTTTTATTAAATTTAATTACAAAGTCATCCAGATTTGGATTTGTAATCAGTAACTATTACAAGCCAAAAGCCAGTTACTTTCTTGTTCTCTTAAACCAGCTAACTATGAATTTCTTAAAGATTATTACTTTCGTTTGCCTTTCGTTTTCAGTCTTTTCACAAATAAGTTTTCAGATTAAAGGCAAAGTCAATGGTATCGAAAGCCAGACTGTTTTATTGATTACTTCTGAAAACGATACAGTAGCAAGTGCTAATGTAACCGGAACGGCTTTCAGATTAAAAGGCAAAATTGGTGAACCTCAGCTTTGTTATCTTCAGGATTCAAAGAGAAATTTTCGTCTCCCTGTTTTTATAGAGCAAGGCAGTACTTCTGTTTCAATCGAATTGAATCCCGAAACTAATAAAATAATGAAAGCTATCATTAAAGGAGCTCCTGAACACGATTTGTATCAAAAACTTTTAAGCTCTGAAAAGGGTCATCTGACCAATGATGAGGTCAGACAGATGCAAAACTGGCTTAAACTTAATGATACTGTGTCGATTAATCATTTAAAAAGAGTTAAGCGCCAAGAAATGGACGAAGCCTATGAAAACATCAGGACAATATTTGCAAGTAATCCCTGTTCATACGCTTGTGGGTTCTATATAGGTTCTATCAGAAACATCGGAAAAGAACGCCTTACTAAAATGTATGACCTGTATAATTTGCTGTCTCCTGAAATTCAACGAAGCCATTTCGGACAGAAATTCTATAATCAATATCAAAAGGAAAGCCTAAAGCAATGAAGCCAGTCCTAATACTTATTTTATTCTCACAACTGCTTTTCGCTCAAAAAAAACCTTCAATCAATTATTTGAATGAAGTGCCGCCCAGCCAGATAGCCAAAGTTTTTGCTGACGGTATCATGAGCACGAGTCAGATTGAGCATTCGGCGCCTGCTTTTTCGCCTGATGGTCGGAAAGTGCTTTGGGCTATAATGAAAATGCCCTCTTACCGCATGAAGATGCTGGAAATGAATTATGTAAACGGGCAGTGGTCAGTACCAAAAATGCCGGCTTTCTCGGATAGTTTGTCCGATTTTTCATTTCCTGATTTTAGTGTGGATGGTAAAACTCTGTTTTTTAGCTCGAACAGAAGGGTTAATCAAGCTGATACTTTAACTAAAGGAAATCGCCTTTGGTATGTCTCTCTGAATGGTGATAAATGGGGAGAGCCACAGTTGGTAGAAAAATTGAAGTCCTACGGAGGTATTTATGCGAATAGTATTGCCGCAAACGGAAATATGTACTTTACCTTTGGCCCTCATCGCTCATCTGACTGGAATATACTCTATTCAGGAATTAAAGATATAAACCCTTCGCCATTGCCAACTAATACAAAAAGCTATGAAGATGGGCCATACATTCACCCAAAAGAGGAATATATGATTTTTGAATCAAACAGAACCGGAAGTATCGGAAACAGTACTGACCTCTATATTTCATTTAAAAAGAATGGTGCATGGTCTGAGCCGGTCAATATGGGTTCAAAAATAAATACGCCCTTTTCAGAGCGGTTTGCAAGAGTATCGCCTGATGGGAAGTATCTGTTTTTTGGAAGCAACAGAAACGGTAATTTTGATATTTTCTGGATTGATGCCTCTATCATTAATGAGTTTAAATAGACAAATCATATGAGATTATTTTTGCTTCTTCTTATTTTACCTTACCTCGCATTCGGACAAAAAAGTGATGCTACAAAAATTGAAATTGGTGAGCGGATAAGTTTTTTTTCAAAGACCTTAAATGAAAATCGTGAACTTTTGATTTACAGCCCCAAATCAGCAGAAAAATCGAATAGCACTTACCCTGTCATTTTTCTTTTTGATGCAGAGTCTTTATTTAATACAGTAGTTGGGACACTCTGTTTTATGAATTATAGTTCTTCGCTTCCGCAGATGCCAGAGGCGTATATCGTGGGTATTGTTAATAAAAACAGAAGCAGAGATATGCCTACTCCACAGGATTTTAGCAGCTCGCGAGAAGTCCAGAAATTCAATGATTTTATCAGTAAAGAATTACTGCCGTTTATTTCTAAAAAACTGAAATCGAGCGGTATGAATATCCTGATCGGGCATTCGCAGGGAGCACTTTTTGCTACTTATTTAGCCATTCAAAATCCTACTATGTTTCAGTTTACTCTGGCACTTGATGTGCCTATGAGTGTTTCAAAAACTTTAGAAACTGACTTTTCTAATAAACTGTCGCATAACTGCAACCAGAAATATATTTCGGTAAAAGCAATTTATGGATGGGATTCAGACATTCAGCATCAATGCAATAACCACAGGCAAATAAGTATAATCAATGAAAGCCATGAAACCATGCCTTTGAAAGGAGTATATGAAGGTTTGAAGATACTATTTGAAGATTATTTGCCTAAAGACAAGGACTTGCCACTTGAAAAGATAAAGAATTACTATGCTGGGTTAAGTGCAAAATACCAGATAAACTATTCTATGCCTGCCCTCATTTTGCTGGAAAGCGCGAAACAACATATCGGGCAATCTGATAAAAAAGAGGCATTGGATTTACTTTTAACGCATGATAAAATGTATGGAGCAAATGAAAAAAGTATGCGATTAAGAAAAGATGTCGATGCCATTACGACGGGTCCAGATGAAAGGGTTACAGAAGCAATAAACCATGCAAGCCCGTCAGCTAATGAAATAACTCCCTTTTTAGGGAAATGGTCAGGCAGGGTAAAAGTGCCAAATGGTGAGGATATGTTGATTGATTTTGAAATCAAGCATTTAAACAATAAATATGTGATGCAGTCCACGATTATGAATTCTTTTAAAATAAATTCAGATTTTTTGTTTGTTAATGAAAAAAAACAGTTGGTTTGGGGAAGGAAACACGATGGAGGAGGTGTTTATTATTCTATTGGTGATCTGGTTAATGACGGGCGTAAACTTATAGGAACGGAAGACTTGATAGGTTTCGTTTTTCCGAAAGAAATGCCGAAATTCATTATTAATACCTTTGAATTTATCAAACAATGAAAAATATAATAATATTCTTTCTTGCATGTCTGTTTGTAAATACTGGTACTGGACAGGATACTAAGACATTTGTACCAGAAGGCGATGCCCGTTACTTCGACTTCTGGCCAGGTAAATGGTATGTGCAAAATGAAGATAAAACCATTGATTCCTTAAGTTTTTTTAATGTAAAAAAAGGAGTTCATGAGGCCAGTTTTGTTGAAGAATGGTACTTTAAAAATATAGGCAAATCTATTGCTATTCGCACCTGGGACAAAACCAATAATAAATGGGGATTTGTATGGGCTTCTGAGAATGGTTTATATCAGGTATGGAATTCAAAGAAAATTGGTGATAATTGGTTTATATATAACCAGTTTACAGTTAATGGCGAAACCTATCTTTCACGACAAGGATTTATTCCTCAGAAAGATGGAACAGTACTAAGAATCAGTGAAAAATCAATTGATGAAATTCATTGGGAAACTCGGTTTAAGCAGATTCTAATCAGACAAAAAGATAAATAGCAGAGTCTTAATATAATCATTTAACAAACTGGAAACCATAACTATGCAAGGAAGAAGAAATTTTATTAAAACAATGACTTTAGGCTTACCAGCCATACATACCATGAAGTCAGATTTTTTGAGTAATACTGATACCAAACCATTGGGTGTTGCTTTGGTAGGCTTAGGAAACTATGCAACAAAGCAATTAGCTCCGGCTTTACAACAAACACAACTTTGCAAGCTTACAGCAATTGTAACTGGCACTCCTGAAAAAGCAGAGAAATGGTCAAAAGAGTATAATATTCCTAAAAAGAATATCTATTATTATGCTAATTTTGATGATATCAGAAATAATCCGGACGTTGATATAATTTATATTGTTTTGCCCAATTCTATGCATGCCGAATACTCAATAAGAGCTGCGCAAGCGGGCAAACACGTGATTTGCGAAAAGCCAATGGCATTGAATGTGAAGGAGTGTGAAGACATAATTGCTGCCTGCAAAAAAGCCAAGGTAAAATTATCAATAGGTTATAGACTCTATTTTGACCCATATCATTTAGAAATGCGGAGATTGGGAAATGAAAAGGTTTACGGAGGTATCAGATTGATTGAGAGTAGTCTTGGGTTTTCTATGGCAGATCCGAAAGTATGGCGACTTAACAAGGCAATGGGTGGGGGTGGAGCTATTATGGATCTGGGAGTTTATTGTATTCAGGGAGCCAGAAGAACTATTGGTGAACTTCCTGTGGAAGTTTCGGCTCAGGGATTTATTATGGATAAAACCATTTTTAAAGATATTTATGAAGGATACACGTTTACTATGAAATTTCCAAGTGGAGCTGTATCCAATAGTACAACTACCTACTCATCTTATGTTGACAGGTTACATGCCACAACTGGCTGGCAATGGTTTGCATTAAACCCATCGTATAATGCTATCGGAACGGCAGGACAATTTTTTGATGGAGAGATAAAACCTATGGATTTTCAGAGTAAAGACTATCAGCAGATAAATCAATTAGATGATTTTGCCAGATGTATTATTGAAAATAAAATATCTGCCGCCTCCGGCGAAGAGGGATTGATAGATCTGAAAATTATTGAAGCAATAAAACAATCTGCCGATACAGGTAATAAAGTAATTTTAAAATGGTAATTTTAGATAAATTACAAGCTGATTTTATTTGAACCTTTTTAAAGCTAAAAATTATGAAAAAGAAAATTACTATTCTTGCTGTGTTTCTTACGGCTTCCATTTACGTTCAGGCACAGACAAATCAGGATGCTGAACTTGTGACAAAAGCGTGCATGAATTATATTGAGGGATTCTACGAAGGGGACACTTTAAAGATTAAAGCATCTTTACGACCAACTTTGACCAAATTTGGCTATTTTAAAAACAAGCAGACTGGCAAATTTGCTGAAGACGGGTATATGACCTACAAGCAAGCTATAGACTATGCCGCAGGGGTAAGTGCAAAGAAAAGATTTCCAAAACCGGATGCGCCAAGAATAGTGAAAGTCCTGGATATTTCGAATCACACGGCTGCCGCCAAAATTACTGCCTGGTGGGGGACAGATTATTTATTGTTATCGAGAGAAGGTGATGGCTGGATGATTGATCAAGTGCTATGGGAAGGGCCGTTGGTTAAGTAAATTAAACTCAAAGGAATCATTAATATTGCCTTTTTAGGAATAAACATTTTTTAGGTTTCATAAGTCAAAAAAACAAGGGTTAGTTACTGAAGGAATACATTTATCTGCTTAATGGCGTAAAAATATGAAAAGTTGCACCTTTGCCAGGCTCACCGTTGGCAGTAATAAATCCTTGATGGTTCTGGATAATTTTTTTACATATAGCCAATCCAATACCAGTACCTGAATATTCATTTTTATTATGCAAACGCTGGAAAAGCTCAAATATTTTTTGTGAGTACTGCTGATCGAAACCGATACCATTATCAGTGATGCTTAGCATATTGTAGTTTTTACCGGCGTCAGCTCCATGACTTACATAATTTTTGCCTTGAACCGTTTTAGAGGTAATATTGATTTCTGCCTGAACATCAGTTTTGCTGTATTTAATTGCATTGCCTATGATATTTTCTAATAACTGCTGAAACTGAAAAGGAATCAAGTTCAATTCAGATAAGGTTGTATGAGAAATGATTACGTTTTTCTCTTCAATACTATCTTTAAGTGTATTCTTTACCTCATCTAAGAGTAAATTTAAATTGGTTTTCTCAAATATTTTGTCAGCTGATGTAGCACGGGAAAAAGCAAGTAAATCATTGATAAGTTTCTGCATCTGAGTTGCCGAAGTAATGATTCGGGGTAAAAACTCTTTAGCTGTAGGAGTAAGTTTTTCGAAATCTTTTTCAAAAATTCGATTGCTGAATAACTTGATTTTTCGCAAAGGCTCCTGCAAATCATGGCTGGCTATATAATTAAAAGAAGTAAGTTCTTCGTTACTTCTCTGTAATTCAATGTTTTTTTGTTCCAGTTGCTGGTTAATCCGGTATTGTTCAGTAACATCCTGGCATGTGCCAGTCAGTTTATAAGGTTTATTAAATTCATTTAATAATACTTCTCCCTTACCTTGCAATACTCTTATGGTACCGTTATCCCATACAATCCGTATGACATAATCTTCCGCAATATGTGTTTCCAGGGCTTTATGAATTTCGCTTATACGTCGTTCACGGTCTTCCGGGTGAACTAATGAAACGAAGCGTTCAAAGTGTATTTCTTCTGATTGGGGCTCAAGCCCGTAAATCCTGTACATTTCATCACTCCAGTCTATTTTATTATTGGGTATATCCCAACTCCAGTTACCAATATGCGTGAGCGCCTGTGCCTGCTTGTGTAGTTCTATGGTATGTTCTAATTGTTGTAAAATCTTGTTTCTTTCTGTTACATCCATCACAGTTCCTCTCATTTTGAGCGGTTTACCGTCTTGGAAAGTGACAATTCCACGAGACCATATTATTTTCTCTGTTTCTTTCTGATAGCGATATTCACATTCGTAAATACCATTGCCAGTAATGGCCTCATTAATAGCGGCGGTAAGCCGTGTCTGGTCGGCTGGATGCACAAATTGTAGAAATGTGAGATAATCTTTACTTTCTTCTAATTCGAATATTTTTAGTAACTGGTCTGAATAAAGTGAATTATGTGCCTGCAAATCCCACTCAAAGCTGCCTAAACCTGCTATTTCCTGGGCTTCGCTTAGTTGCTGTTCACGTAGCTGTAGCTTCTGTGAGGCATCTTTTTCTTTATTAATATCGAGCGACATCCCAATAATCTGTGATGGGATACCTTGCTCATTTCGTTTGAATACTGTCTCATAAACTCTTTGCCAATGATAACCCCCTCTTTTGTTTTTGAGCCGATACTCAAGACTACGGATTTCACCATCTTTGGCAGAAGAAAAATTGCGGAGGTGTTCGAGCCTTTTATCTAAATCTTCAGGATGAAGCAATGCCGAAAACATATTGCTTCCAAAACTTCTGATTTCTTCGCCTGTAAAGCCAATCAGTTCTTCTCTTTTGGATGTTGAATAAATTTCTTTCTGGTCTAATAAGTCATATACATATACCACACCGGGTAGGGTGTTATTTACCTTCTCAATAAAGTAGAGATTCTCATTAATTTTTTGTTGCTTGATATTAAATAATGTATTGTATGATTTTTCTTCGACAGTAAGCACAAATTGGTCTATTTCATCTAAAATATGATTATAAAGTTTGAAATCGGTGGTATAGTCAGGTAAAAAACGACGGAAGGCTTTTCTACGGGCAAAGTTTCCTGCTGAAATGTCCTTTGCTACTATTTCATCACTCTGAACCACAACCAACTGGTTTTCCGTCCATTTTTTTATTGATGTTTCGATAAACTCATCAATTGTATTGGTAGCAAAATAATTAAGGAGTTCTCTTGTGCCTTCAATGGATATTTTTATCAATTCATCTTCTGGCATATGCTCAAAAAATCTTAATACGGGTATTTTTATTTCTCGGGATATGAATAGCAATTCCCGCGTAAAATCTTCTAATTTATTACTAAGAAGATGGGCGGCATAGCCGTTTAAATAATTAAAATGTAATAGGTCTGGTTTAATAACCTCATTGACAGAACGAATTTCGTCTGATTTGTCTTTGGTAAGAGACATACTTCAAAATTTTAATACTTTAAAACAAATTTTTCTTTATCAGGTTGAGGTTTGTACTCTTCGCATTTCAGAGTAAAAACCTTCTTTAGGATAATTTTTAGTTCTATGTAGGAGTCAGGTTTTGAAATATACAGATTGGCTCCTGCTTTGAAAGTAGAGTTAATCTGGTCGACATTAGAACTGGTAGAATAAATTACTACTGGTATGTTCTTATATCGTCTATTGGTTTTTATTTCATACAGGCATTCCTGTCCGTTTTTGAAGGGCATATTCAAATCAAGAAAGATGGCATCAGGTAGCTTATCAGATAGCATATTCATCAGTTCTAAGCCATCATTAGCAGTGTTGATTGTGGCAGAACTTACGGTCTCTGAAAGCGCTTCTTTGAAGAAAATCCTGTCATCTTCATCATCATCAGCGAGAATAATATGGTAGTTGTTTTTTGTCATGCAGTTTTAATAGTTAGGCGTAAGGTAATCAATCTATACTTTATAGTTATTATCCAAGGAAATAAGGATAAAAGCAAAAGAATTATCGAATTATGAATTTTGGATAATATTACAGATAAATGGGCAATTATCCTTTTATGGGCTAATAATCTGAAAGTTACGTTAAAATTACACACATTTATTGAATTATCTTTTTTTTATTTTGTATTCTTACCATTCGAAAAAAATATTTAATTAACCTTTTAAACTATATGTCAAAGCAAATGAGCAAAAACAGCTTGTCCGCACTTTTAATACTTTCTATTGTTGCAGGTAGCTATGCGCAGGCGCAGATGGGAGTAGGAGCTAAAGCCCCCAAAGATGCGGAAGTGTATTTTGATGGCACCCGTAAAATGCTCGATGAAAAATGGATTTACTGGGAAGGCCCGAGACTATCAGCTACTTTACCAATTAAGTGGTTTATTGTTGATGACCCAGCAGGAAAAGGCACAGCAGTAAACACGAATGACCCCGCCGCTGCAGGAGGTAAGTATGGTGCAGCTGATATTGTTACAAAGGATACTTTTCGTGATTTCAGGGCACATGTGGAATTTTATATCAGCAAGCCGGGAGGTAATAGTGGGGTATATTTACAAAACCGGTATGAAATTCAGGTATTGGATGGCGATACTACTTCGCATGGCTTAGGGGCTGTTATCAATGAAACGAAATCGCCTTATTATGCTTATAATGGGGTTGGGAAATGGAACGCCTATGATATAACTTTCAGAGCGGCTCGTTTCAAAGATGGAAAACTGGTGGAAAAGCCAATGGTAACCATGTATTTTAATGGTAAAAAAGTACATATTAACCAGAAAATCAGCCAGGTTTGGGGTGGCCCGAACTCAGGTATCGATGGTGGGAATGATGGTGGTAAGGGCATCACAGATACACCCGGTGGCCTGAAATTACAGGCTGAAGGGCATGATGTATTATACCGTAATATCTGGATTAAACGATTGGACTTGAAAACGGCAGATACGGATTTTTGAGCATGTTGCAGAGGGCTCTGAGCAGAGGGTTAAGACCTTTCTGATAGTTAAGATATTTAATTTTAATCGATATTGAAGCGAATGGGTAAACTACTCATTCGCTTTTTTTGTGATATACTCAACAATAAGTTTATGTTGTGTCATTAGACTCAAACCTAATATAATTTGTACTAAATTAATGTAAAACCTGGATGCTTCTTTGAATATACTGCCATTGAAAAAGCTTGCAATATCATCTAAAAGTTTTGGGAAAACTTCAATAATCATAAGTCCGCCTAATATAATGGTTGCCATTCTTAAAACTGTTTCGGTGCTGATGTCCAGACTAATTGGCTCATCATCAAAATCCTTATCGAGCCTTAATGTATTAATTATCCATCTTGTTTTGAATATTAATGTTAACATTACCAAAAAATAGACTGAAAAGCCTACTAAAATAATTAAAACTGATTCACTAACATTGCCCTGATTGTACTCAGCAGTGGCATACATCTGCAAAAGGGCAATAGCTTGAAGACAATAGGCAATTAATCTTAAGCCTAAGATTTTTAAAAATATTGACCAAAATGTTCTGATAGTCATAAAAGCAAATGAATTTGGGGTTGTATATGGTTATTTTCTTACTATTCTCATGCAATTATCAAAAATCAAAGATACAATTTATTGGTTATGAAAATCACCATGCAGGCATCGCGCTGTAATGAATTACTTTATGAGTCGTCTATAATCGAAAACGGAAAATTGTATGATAAAGAATTTAACAAAATCTCGCTGTAACCTTTTCCCTCAGCAGGAGTTTCCATTTTGCAAACCCAAAAAAACAATCATTTATCAAGCTAATCGGTCATCTACGAATTTTTTCGTAATAAATTTTGAAATAATCAAAAGAGGGTATATATTTGCTACGAAATTATTCGTAGTTAAAAAATGTTAAACGCAAAATGGGGGATTCATAAATAAACATTAATACCTATCTTTGTGACAACAAGCTGGTCTCTTTATAAGCAAAACAGTAAAAAATACTGGTTGCCATTTACAAAATTATTGAAAAGCTATAACAATTATCATGAAAAATTTATTACTCGTATTACTCTTTACGGGCATATCAAACCTTTTGTATGCTCAAACCTTCTCTGTTAAAGGTCAGGTAAAAAATCAACAGAATGAAGTAGTTTCATTTGCTACGCTTGCAATCCACGCCAACAAAGATTCATCATTAATAAAGGCTGATATAGCCGACGAAAACGGAGGCTTTAAAATCAATAATCTTAAGGCAGGCAGGTATTTTATCAAAATTACTGCAGTAGGATTCAGTCCTTTCAACTCACCGGTTTTTGAATTGGTTGATAAAGACCTGGATTTTCAGCCATTTACCATATCTTCTGATACTAAACAATTGAGTGAGGTTAAAGTAGTAGCTGCCAAGCCCCTGATTGAAGTACAAAACGACAAAATTGTATTTAATGTAGAAAGTAGTATCAATGCGGCAGGCCTCAACGGGCTGGAAATACTCCAGAAATCACCAGGTGTTCAGGTAGATAAAGATGAAAACATATTAGTAAAAGGCAAGGCAGGTGTGCGCATCTATATTGATGGACGCCCGTCGCCTATGAGCGGAAAAGATTTAGCTTCTATACTAAAAAGTATGAATTCATCTGATATTGAAGCCATTGAGATAATTACCAACCCATCGGCTAAATATGATGCCGCAGGCGATTTGGGTATTATTAATATCAGATTGAAGAAAAATAAGAAATTAGGTACGAATGGAACTGTTAATTTAGGGTCTAACTGGGGTATTACCCCTAAATTCAATGGATCTGTTAACCTGAATCATAGAGATAAGAAAGTTAACATTTTTGGTAATTACAGCTATAATCAAGGTGCATGGCATAACCAAACACTTGATGACCAGATTTTGAATAATATTGCCTATAACAAGACCTGGAAAGGGATTTATCGTGACACCTCTCATAATGCCAAAATCGGCATGGATTATTTTATTAATTCAAAACATACACTGGGGTTTAATGCTAACGGGCGTGCAACCGACCATAATGGTGGCGGTGAAAGCCAGACCTTGATAGGAAACAAAGCACTGGCTCAGCCGGACTCGGCTATTCTTAATTCACGTACTTCAAATCCTGAAAAAAACAAAAACCTGAACCTCAATCTTAACTATCGGTATGCCGATACTACGGGGCATGAACTGAATGTAGATGCTGATTACGGCATTTTTACTTCCAGAGGTGTCAGTTATCAGCCAAACACCTATGAGTTTCCAAATTCTGACAGACCGTCCTTCAGCCGCAACTTTGTCACTAAAACACCTATCGATATCAGAATTAAATCATTTAAGGTAGATTATGAGCAACCATTTAAGAAAGGTAAATTAGGCTACGGAATTAAATTGTCAGATGTGAAATCTGATAATACCTTCGACTTCTTTAATGTATTGAATGATATTGAAATAAGAGATTTTGATAGAAGCAACAACTTTGTTTATACCGAACGCGTGTATGCGGCATATATCAATTATAACAAATCATTGAACAAAAAATGGGATTTGCAAGTGGGCCTGAGAGCTGAGCGCACGCACTCGTTGGGTAATTTGACAAGCTATAAACAGAATGATCTGGATAAAGTAGATACAACCTATTTTAACCTTTTTCCAAGTGGGGCTATCTCATTTAAAGTATCTGAACATCATAACCTGAATCTGAATTATAGCCGCCGGATTAACCGACCAAGCTATCAGAACCTGAACCCGTTTGAGTATCGGGTTGACGAGTTGGTGTACTCAAAAGGAAATCCTTTTTTGCGTCCTGAATATGCCAATAACTTTAAATTAACCCATGTTTATAAAGGCAAACTTACTACCTCATTAGGCTATTGGCGTACAAGATTCCCTGTGGTGGGTTTAAGGCTTCCATATGATCAAAGCCGTACTTATTTTATAGCCCGTAACCTGAATTATAGCCAGGGATTCAGTCTGGATATGAGTCTGGCGACCGATATTACCAAATGGTGGAATATCTATATAAATGTTAGTGGCTATACAAATGTATGGAGAGGTAACTTTGAAAATGGGCTTGTTATTAATAATAGTACCATTGCTGCCAATGCCAATGCACAAAGTACCTTTAAGCTCAAAAACAACTGGACAATCGAGCTGTCCGGCTGGTATAATTCACCGTATCGTCGTATAGATTATAATAGAGCTATGGGTACAATGGATGCGGGTGTGCAGAAGAAATTCTGGAAAGATAACGCTACTCTGAAAGTTAGCTTCACTGATGTGCTACATACAGGTAGAGGAGGGTATCATTCAGAATATGCGGGAGTTTATACCAATCTTCGATTTAAGTGGGAGTCGCAACAGTTGAGGGTCAATTTTACTTACCGTTTTGGTAGTAATGAAATCAAAGCCGCCCGAAACCGAAGAAGTGGTTCAGAAGATGAACTGAACCGTATAAAAGGAGGCTGATAACAAAAGAATAAAGGTTTGATTTCCCCACTGTCACATAAAAGATTATAAAGACAGTGGGGAATTTTATTATTTTTTGCTGAAAACAAATCTATCTTTCACGCTTATTACTTCGGCAATCTTTGTAATAACCAAGGTCGGCACTTCAATTTTATAATCTTTTAAGGCCACGTCAAAGTCAGAAATCAAGGTTATTTCATTATTATTGACAATCAGTTTACCTTTCATAATCCTTTCTTTTTGTACACCGTGCATGGTTAGTTGTCCTTTTGCAAAAATATCATAGGTGCCATTTTTTGAAATATCAACTGGTTCCTGAAACTTTCCTGAAAAAGAGCCTGTCGGATACTTCTCTGATTCCATATAATTTTCGTTAAAATGCTCTTCCATCAGGTGATTCTGAAATTTGAAATCAGTCATAGTCATTTTTACGGCAATCTCTCCTTTTGTAAAATCAATCAACGAGATTACATTTTTATTTACGGCAGCGATATTTTCGAGTGGTGTTTCAGAAAAGAAACTGGTTTCGCCTTTACGACAAATCCATTGATTCTGTGCAAAAGTTACAGCAGCTACAAAGTTGAGAGTTGCGATTAAAAATACTTTTTTCATATTTTTCTTTTTTTGTCAAAACTGAATGTTCTTGAAATATTAAATCCATAGTGTATATCCCCCTTTCTCCATTGACCTTCTGTCTGTGTAATAAACTGACGTTCTATCATACCCAGAGAATTGGTGAAATGTAACTGAAAAACGTGTCCGCCTGTTTCGATATCAAATCCCATGGAAAGAGAATTATAGTAAGGTGAATTCTGGATAGTCCCGGATTGGGAACTTAAAGGCACCCGATAAAAATATTCAGCATTAAATGAGGTACGCTTACTGATTTTTATACGGCCTCCAATACCAATAGCTACAACGTCATTCGGTACACTACTTGTTTCTACCCGATTACTGTGAAGATAAGTCGGGCTAATCTGAAGAGATAACCGTTCGTTAAACTTACGGGCAATTAATAGCTGACCGACGTAGGTAAATCGCTCAACATTGTTATAGAATGTAAGCTGAGGGCTCGTGCTCAACGAAATAGCATCAGCAGAGACAAGTGCTGTAACGCTTAAGGGCATACCTCCCGGCCCGGATGCTTGTCTGAGTAGTTTATATTTGGCAAAATAGTCGAAAGTTTTCTGACTCGTACTACGCCCGATGCCAATCATCAGATTATCAGTTAATCCATATTCTAACCCCAGACGCATTGTGGCAGCATCCAGTCCGAAAAAATTATATGCACCTTCGTTTAACATACCGAAACGATGAGATATTCGTAAATCCCAATGATTTTTGGCAACAGTTTCTACAGAGTGTCCATTAATAATGCGGGTCGATTTGAAAGTAGCCGTAGAATAGTTCTTCCGGGGCTTTACGGTTTTGTCTAATTCATCTAATAAATCCTGACCAGCAGCAGTAAGCGATATAATTTCTAAAAAGATAATCCAGATTATTTTTTTCATAGAAACAGTTTTTTTAAGCAGTAATAGTAAGTGTATTCCCTGAGAGTGAAACCTGATAGATAGTGAGGCCTTTTTTGCCTTCGCTATTCAGGCCTTTTCCGGTTACGTCAAACCTGGCTCCGTGTGCTGTACAATACCATTGATTGCTTTGGAAAGTAATTTGTTGCCTGCCTTCATGACTACAAGTGAGGGTAGCAGCAATGTAATTACCATTATAATTAGCCACTACTATACCACTCTTGATAATATAACCACCCGTTTTTTTGAGATTGGCATAGCTTGAGTCGGTTAAGTCAAGTGTAAGGCCACTTGATGGTAGAGGAGTAACTCCTGCTGCTTCATTCTTACAACTTTCGGTGGTATAAAGTGCAAAAAGTGCGGCCCCAGTAAAGCCTAATTGTTTTAGAAATTTGTTCCGATTGATTTTTTCTTGCAGTTTCATGAGAATAATGTTTAGTATTTAGTTTTACTTACGCAGCAATTTTTTCTTTGCTTCCTGAGGGAGATTAAAATTTTTTAATCTTAGCATATTTATGAAGGAAGCATTTTAGGGATTATCTTCGTAAGTAACAGTAAACATCTTTTTTAATGAACCTAACCTATTAGAAGTGTTTTTTAAAAGAAGAAATAAACAATTTGATTTAATAAAAACCATTGGAGGGTGTAAAGCAAGGAAACCTCTGGCGCAAAAAGAATTATTTGATTATTACGCCAATTATGCCAAAAATATATGCTTGCGGTATTCTGCCAACGATGAGGAAGCAGAAGAAATGGTCAGTGATGGGTTTATCAAGGTTTTTAATAACATTGACCGATATGATTCTAAACAGGTATTTGATGCCTGGTTCAGAACTGTCATGGTTAATGCGGCCATAGATTACTTCCGTAAGCATCATTCCAGAGTAGAATTTACAGATCTGAGCCAGGCATATGAAGTAGAAAATGACGAGAGATATCTGGAATTAATGACTGTAGATGAAATTATGGAATTTGTACAGAAACTTACGCCAGTATATCGTACCGTTTTTTCACTTTCTGTAGTTGATGGGTATTCACATACCGAAATAGCAACGATGTTAGGCGTAACAGAAAGTGCGGTTCGGGCTAATCTGGTAAAAGCCAGAGCAAAATTGCAGGAATGGATTCAAGCCTATTTGTCGAGACAATCAAAAATATAAAGCTTTATGGCAAACGAGCTATTTGATAAAAAAATTAAAGAAAAACTCGAGTCGGTTCAGCGACCCGTTGGCCCTAATACGTGGGATAATATCCGTAAAAGAATATACGCACCTTGGTATTTTGATTTCTGGCGAAAATATGGATTGCCTTTGTACTCAACAATCGCAACAGTTCTGCTATTAGTTAATCTGAAAGATAAATTTAATTACGAAAAACAATTCCGGTTATTGAATGAAAAGATTTCTACGATTCAACAGTTAAAACCTGCTAAACAAGTACAAACAATTGTACATAAGGATACAATATACATTAACAAAACAATTTATATAATACAACGGACAGAAGAAAAACCCGAAGGCCCTTTAGCTTCAGCTCAAGAAACTATGCCTTTGGTAGAAAAATCAGTTGAGCAGTCGGTTGTTGTTTCAAATCAGGTAAAACCAGAAGAAATACTGCCAGCCAATGATCAGCAATTAGTAAAAGAAGCAACAATGGAGGAGAAGACCAATAGTGATTTTCCGAAAAAGGATAGCGCAGATAAGATTAATAAACTGAAGATTCCGACAAAAACCATTCAGCAAAGTCCATCTAAAAAAACGCTTAAATGGCCCAGAATAGATACAAGACTTGGACTCAGTGCCGGGCACGGATTTAATCATACAGTAGATTTAGGGCCGTCTTTTGAATTATTTTTTGGTAAAAATCTTAGTTTTAATACTGGCGTTTCCATCTTCAGCCATCCAGAATCCGAATATTATAACCCTAAAGAATTTAATATCAAGACAAGCGCAGATTTTGCAGACTTGTATAAACCTCATCTTCCTCCAAAATATGACCAGATAGAAGACATTCATATTAAAGCATCTTTAATCACTATTCCTTTAAATATGAATTATTATCTGCCTATCAACAAGCGGTTTGATGTGAAGTTTTTGTTAGGTACAAGTATTGATTTGAAGTTGTATCAGAATGTGAAGTTTGAAAGCCATTTGGATGGGGATGAACATTACTCTTCATTTGATACAGAACAGAAAAAAGGTGCTTGGAATAGTATGACTTTTGGTTCAGGCCTACAATACCGTTTGAAAAGGTACGCTTTTCAATTAACACCAACTTATATATATCATTTTAAAGAAACCGATTTCCTAAGCCCGAAAACCAATTTCAGGGTGAGTGGGGGAGTCCTGATAAATCTCAAAAGAGATAAATAGAGGTAAAAGATAATCAATACTGCAAAAGTTTCAATAGGTTGGTATTTTAGATAAAAAAAGATTAGAACTTTAATCTATTCCTGATGCATTTAAGGTATTTCAAGGTCACACTGTGTCTTGATTTATGATTAATGCAAATATACCGAACAGACCAGGTTGTCTTTAAATACATATAATCTTACCACAAATACGCTATTTTATGATAGCTTTTTTAGCATATCTTTACTGTTTTATCTCTATTTATACCCGAATCATCTGATTTTCAGGAGCTGAAAACGATTTTATCGTAAATTTAAAGATTAATCAACAAGCTATTATTAGGTATGAAAAAAACGCTTTTAACCTCAACAATTACCTTTTTAACAGTATTTTGTCTGCAAGCACAAAATAAACTTTTGCTTCGGCAGCCAGCCATTAATAAAGATGGCTCTTTAGTCGCTTTTTCTTTTCAGGGAGACATCTGGACGGTACCAACTTCAGGTGGCAAAGCTTCCCGCCTTACAATTCATGACGCTTATGAGTCAAATCCTGTTTTTAGCCCGGATGGCAAACAGATAGCCTTTTCAGGAGCAAGATTTGGCAATAATGACATTTTTGTGATGTCAACCGAGGGTAGTATGCCTAAAAGACTTACCTTTCATTCGGGCTCTGATAACATTTCAAGCTGGACTCAGCCGGATAAAATTTTATTCTCGACTAATCGGGAGTTCAGACAAATTGAGCGACCCAATGAAGTGTATGCAATTAATCCGAAAGGTGGTACTGAGTCAAGAGTCCTGGATGCCGTTGGGTTCGACCCGGTTCTCTCGCCTGATGGGCGTTTCTTGGCATTTGTTCGTGGTGATATTAATCCGGTTGCCCGTCAGGCATATAAAGGAAGCTCTGATCGTGATATCTGGATTTACGATACAAAAAACAAAACCTATCAGCAATTGCCGGGGTTTGAAACCAACGATGTTTTTCCGCAATGGGGTAGTAGTAATACTTTATATTTTTTGAGTAGCGAATCAGGAGCATATAATATTTATCGCCTGAAATTAGACGCCAATGGGAAAGCGGGTAATACACCAGAAAAACTCACCAATTTTAAAGATGAGTCAATCCGTGCCTTTAGTGTGTCTGCCGATGGTGGTTCAATTGTTTTTGAAAAAGACATGAATCTTTATACAATGAAGACAGATAAAGGTTCGGCCCAAAAACTGAATGTAATAATAAGTGCTGATGACCGTCTTGACGCCACCGAGCAGAAAACCTTAAATTCAGGAGCAAATGATTATGCGGTTTCGCCAAATGGTAAATTGATTGCTTTTTCTATTCGAGGCGAGATATTTATTAAAGAGGCCGATAAGGAAAAAGCAAGAAGTATTAATGTTTCAGAAAATGCTTATAGAGATGTAGAACCAACGTGGTTGAACGATTCCACTTTGTTGTTTACAAGCGACAGAGCCAACGGTAATTTTGATATTTACATGGCACGGTCAATTGATACTATGCAACACAATGTATTCAGATCAATGAAACATGGGTTGGTTCAGGTTACAAAAACTACTGGTGATGAAACCAATTTAGTGGTATCGCCTGACAACAAAAAAATTGCCTATGTACGCGGTAGAGGAACTTTTGTTGTAGCAGATATTAGTGCTGATGGTAAATTATCGAACGAAAAAGTATTAAATGATAGCTGGGATAGCCCGAATGGTATTGCCTGGAGCCCAGATAGCAAATGGATAGCCTATGCAGTGAGTGATTTGTATTTCAATCAGGAAATTTTTATCCAGGCGGCTGATAACTCAACCAAGCCTGTGAATGTAACCATGCATCCGCGAACTGATGGTCGACCGTTCTGGAGTGCTGATGGCTCAAAATTAGGATTCATTTCGGCGCGTAGTACAGGCCGTAGCAACGATGTTTGGTTTATATGGTTGAAAAAAGAAGATTGGGAAAGAGAAACACAGGATTGGCAGGAAAGGGACACACCAGAGATTTCTGCTGCACCTGCCAAAGGAGGAAGTGATAAAAAAGCTCCGAAGCCTGTTAAGATTGATTTTGATAAAATTCATGAAAGAATTGTGCGTGTTACAAGTTTTCCGGGTGACGAAAGTGACCTGGCAATTTCGAAAGATGGAGAAACATTCTATTATACCACCTCCTCAAGCAACTCAAGAGGTCGTGATTTGTATAGTATTAAATGGGATGGTAAAGATCTGAAGGAAATCACGAAAGGAGGCGCTAATCCTAACGGTGTTACGATGGACAGGGAGGGAAAGTACTTGTACTATATGCGTATGGGTGGAGCTTTGGCAAGAATAGATATGAAGTCTAACGCAACGGAGTCATTACCTTATCTTGCTAAAATGAAAGTTGATTATAATGCCGAGAGAACACAGGTATTTGAAGAAGCGTGGCGTACAATCAGAGATGGTTTCTATGATCCTAAGTTTCATGGAAATGACTGGGTTAAACTGCACGACAAATATAAAGAACGTTGTATCAATGCCAGTACAAGTAATGATTTCAGAGATATGTTTAATTTATTGTTGGGCGAACTGAACTCAAGCCATATGGGTATGACTGTAACCGACCGTATTGAAACTCAAAAAGAAACTACCGGGCTTTTAGGAACCGAATTAGTACCTGTAAGTGGTGGTGTAAAAATTACTCACATAGTGCCGGGTACACCTGCCGATAAAGAAAAAAGTAAATTGAATGAAGGTGACGTAATTACGGCAGTAAATGGCCAGGAGGTAAATGCTGATGATAATTTTTATGATTTGTTGAATGGACTGGTAAACGAAAAAGTATTGCTCAATGTGCGCGGGGCAGATGGTAAATCAAGAGAAGTAGTGATTCGTTTAACAAATAGCATTACTAATAATTTGTATGAAGAATGGGTTGAGAATCGTAAAAAATTAGTTGATAAATATTCTAATGGTCGTTTGGGTTATATCCACATCAGAAGTATGGATTTTCCGAGTTTTGAGGTAGTAGAAAGAGAGTTTACTGCCGCAGGATTCGGCAAGGAGGGGCTTGTGATTGACGTACGCTACAATGGGGGTGGTTCAACTACCGATTACCTCATGACGATTCTGAACTATAAACAGCACGCTTACACTATTCCAAGAGGAGCAAGTGAAGATCTGGAAAAAGATAAGTTGAAGTTCAAAAGCTATTATCCGATTGGAGAGCGTCTGGTATATGCTGCATGGACAAAGCCATCAATCGCACTTTGCAATGAGGGTAGTTACTCAAATGCCGAGATTTTCTCTCATGCCTACAAAACCTTAGGCGTTGGTAAACTCGTAGGTGTGCCAACCAATGGTTCGGTAATTTCAACAGGTGGCAAGTCTTTGATGGATGGATCGTTTGTTCGTCTGCCGGGTCGTGGCTGGTTTACAAAGGCAACTGATAAAAATCAGGAATTAGGTGCTGCCATACCTGATATTATTGTAGAAAATCAGCCAGATTGGTTAGCCAAAGGAACTGACGACCAGTTGAGGGCGGCAGTTGATGAGTTGTTGAAAGAAATAAAGAAATAAAGAAAAACACCCATTGTACCTAAAACGGGATAAAGAATAAAGTAGTAGTTTTTTGAAAGCCATTCAAATGTCAGTTTGAATGGCTTTTTTATAAGGTATCTCATAAGTTTTCATCCCCATTTAGGTTTAATGTTTTCTAAATCCCCCAATATGGGGTAAAACAATCAAATGATAGCATTCTATTTTTGCCTTATCGAATATGAAAAAGCATTATTATGAAAAAGCTATTTACTGTTTACTTGTTAGGTATTACTATGCCCGTTTATGCCCAAACCTTATCAGGAAAGATAGAAGGGCAAGTAAATGATGATACCAAAAAATTGGTTGAATTTGCCAATGTAACACTTCACCACGAAAAAGATTCATCGCTTGTTAAAGTTGCCATTACAGATGATAAAGGGAATTTTGGGTTTGAAAACATTCATGAAGGTCGATATTTTGTTAAGGTTTCTCAGGTTGGCTATCAGAAATACAAATCTCCGGTTTTTGGTTTAAACGCCGATAATAAAAACATTAAACTGTCTTCTATTGAATTATTAACCGATGCCAAGGCATTGGGCGAAGTTACCGTTCGTTCAAGCAAACCTTTTATTGAGCGTGAAATTGACAAAATTGTGCTGAATGTAGAGAATAGCATCACTTCTGCAGGAAACAGTGTAATAGAAGTATTAGAAAAAGCTCCGGGTGTAACAGTGGATGCCGATGGAAATATTTCTCTTAAGGGAAAGCAAGGGGTATTAATATTAATTGATGGCAAACCAACCAATCTTTCTACTACAGATTTGGCCAATATGCTGAGAGGAATGGCTGCTAATCAGATTGAAAAAATTGAATTGATTACTAATCCTTCAGCTAAATATGATGCTACTGGTAATGCAGGGATTATTAATATCCGTATGAAACGAGATAAAAGACTGGGTATGAATGGTAGCATAAATCTGAGTGCCGGACAAGGGTTACGTTTTAAGCAAAACGCTGGGCTTAATCTAAATTACAGAGATAAAAAATGGAATTTATTTGGTAATCTAACACAAGTAAACAGAGGAGGAGAAAACAGAACAGTACTTAACCGGAAGTTTGTGGCTGGTGATGCCAGTATTTCTACCTTAACCCAAAGACCCATACAATTACCGCATTTCAGTTCGCAGAATTTAAAGGTAGGAGTAGATTATTTTTTAAGTCGCAAAACTACTTTAGGTGCGAATATAAATGGAGTGATAAACAATATTGTGGTCAGGGCAAGCACCCCCAGTGATTTCAAAGACCCAAGCGGGACTATCACTAATAGTAATGTAACAAATAATTCTAATAAAGATCGTTGGCGAAATTATACCCTGAATCTGAACCTGAAACATACTTTTGACAGTACCGGTAAAGAATTGACTGCCGACCTTGATTATGCCAGTTATAATCAACGGATTATCCAGAATTCTACAACCGAAACCACTTACTTGCCAGGGCAGGCTTTGCCACCTGCTTATATTTTAAGAGGTGATTTGCCTTCTGATATTGACATCAGGACTATCAAGATTGATTATGTACATCCTTTAAGTAAAGAAACAAAGTTTGAAATAGGAGCCAAAAGTAGTTTTGTAAGCAATGATGGCAATGCCCAGTATTATCTGTTGCAAGATGGTGCAGAGATTGTAGATATAACCCGAACCAACCATTTTATCTACCACGAGAATATCAATGCAGGGTATTTGAATTTTAATACAAAATTCAAGAAAACGGGTATTCAGTTAGGTTTACGAGGAGAACAGACAATTGCCGAGGGAAATCAACTATCAACTAACGCAACTTTTAGCCGCAAATATTTCCAGTTGTTTCCAACGGTGTTTATCCGACAGGAAATCAACAAAAACCATGAGTTAAGTCTGAATGTAGGCAGACGTATCCAACGCCCCAATTATCAGGATTTGAATCCCTTTAAATTTTTCCTTGATATCTACGTCTATCGTGAGGGAAACCCGCAATTACAGCCTCAGTTTACATTTAATTCAGAGCTTGCTTATACCTTTAAGCAGCAGTATAACATTACCTTTTACCATAGCCGAACGAGAGATATTATCTCGACAGTACTGATTCAGAATGATATTACTAAAGTAGCTGCCCAATCACAACAGAACCTCAATAACTTAGAAACCATCGGATATAATATCTCATTTCCGGTGAAATATGCTAAGTGGTGGAATGGCAACCTTTATTTTGAGAATTATAACAACAGGTATTGGGGTAAGTTCCTGAATGGGGAGTTCAATCAGCAACTAACCACTTTCTTTGTTAATACCACCAACACATTTACGATTGGTAAAAACTGGAATGCCGAATTAACAGGCTATTATCAATCACCATTCCTTTTCGGAACATTCAAGATACTTTCGCAGGCGCAAATAGCATTAGGCTTGCAGAGACAACTCTGGCAACGCAAAGGAACATTGAAGCTTAGTGTAAGTGACCCATTCTTAACCCAAAGAAATAATATGATTGTGAAATACCAGAATATGGATATGACTCTGCGTCGCCGCCTGGACAGCAGAGTGGTTACAGTGGCATTTAACTATCGTTTTGGTAAATCAACAGTAGCACCTGCACGCAGAAGAAATAGTGGCTCGGAAGAAGAAAACCGCAGGATTCAGACCAACGGATAATCCCTCTATTTTGAGGCTTACATACAGTTTGTTAGTTTTAAAATCCTATCCGATTGCGATAGGATTTTTTTTAACAAATTTTAACAAATCAATGGGTTGCCGTTCATCACAATCACCCAAATTGGGTTACTATATAACCCCAGTAGATTAGTATTTTTGTCTTATTGATTATGAAAAGCATATTATGAAAAAGCTATTTACAACTTATTGGCAATCTTATGCCTCAACGAGCCATTTATGTCCAGGTCTGGAGTATAGCTCAGTAGTTGTAAATACCTATTTTCTTCAAAATTGTGTGGCAAATCTTTTAAATGGCAATGATTTTAAATGTGAGATTAATATACGATTAATTTCTTTTAATTTTTTTGTTGATTTTGCAACATATCCAAAGGTAAATCCGTTGTTATTAACGTATAGTGCTGAAATCACACACACGTATAGACAAACGCTTACTACCTCGTTTACTTTCAGTCGTCCGGCTGATGTGTTACCCTCAGTACTTTTTGGGAGTATTCCCAAATCTAATACCACTGTTAGTGGTTGGAAATAGCTTTGTCCTCATAAGGGATGGGTTTAGTAATTTATGCCTAAACAAGCGACAAAAAAGGACAATTAATAGTGAAGTGAGGAGGTGCGTTTGGATTATATAGTATAAACTTGCTTACTTTGCCACAACAAAGAGTTAAAAGGGTCAATAAAAATGATAGTGTAGAAGATGCAAGTTATTTCGGGGAGAGGGGTCAGAAAAAAACTAAAATTCAGGTTTTGAATCAATCCGTGAAATAAATTAAGTGAGGTTGAATGGAGTATATATTTTTAGTGCAAAATTTTCTACGGAGAAGTCCGGATTTTGCCAAATGGCGATTTGAGTTTTTAAAAAAACGAAATAGAAACGTTGTTGGCTCAAATTTTAGTGAATGAATTTAAGGTGTCATATCAGACCCAAGACCGCATATTTCTGTAAGGGATAAGACAAAAAAAATATGACCGTTTACAACAACGGGAAAGAATTTATACAGTTTAGTTTAGTTTATTGAGACAAAAACCGGCCGCATTGAGTCGGTTTTTTTTTGTATATTATTATAGATTTTCCGTTAATAAAACCTGGTTCTTTATTTCTGCGTAGAGAAATCAGAAAATTTAATATTTTCTTAATCTCAACGTATTATTAAACGCGAATGTATCGAAAATGTTTTGTTGGCGGTATCAATTTTAATATTCTTTATATCCACTTCTCTACTGTATTCTTTATTGTAAAAAGGGTTGTTCGCCAATAAAATTCTAAATGCTTGCGGATACTTTCTGTTGGGAAGTTCTCAATGTTAAGTATCATTTTAGTGGTGTTATCAATTGGTTCCAAGATGAATGTAAGCATCGAATAGCTTTCTGGTATATCCGGTAACTTTGAAACTGAACTCAAATGAGTAAAACTCAATTTCCTTTCTTTATCAAAGGCTAATACAAGCCCTTTATTTTCAAACTTTACATGATGGAATCCTTTGATGATGATGGGAGTATTGACTTGCCAGTTTGTTAGTACTTCTATCTCCATGCCTGGGTCGTCAAGCCATTGGGGTATAATTTCAATATCTGTTAAGGTTTGCCAAACTTTAGTGGGATTGGAGTTTATAGTAATACTGGTTGAGAAGTTGTCAGACATGGAATTAAATTTATAGGCAGTTTATCAACAGAGTTATCTATAGAAAAGTTTATAAGGCTTAGGTATTATACTCAATATAGGTGATGGGTTTAGACTCATTTCCATTCCAATAAATATGTATTCTTTTGTAACTACTACATTTTAGGATACTTGTCATTTTGATAGATAGTTCTTCACTATCTATATTTTCTTCAAGTTTATCATAATCTACATCAGAAATCATAAGCCATTCATGTGGACAGGGGATCTCACTTAGACTAATTATATTTCCACAACTGCATACTATTTTCGGAATATCTGTTCAATTATTTTAATCATCTTATAAAAAATAGATCTATTTCCTGCTATTTATTAATTCTTTAATAGTCAGTAAATTAGCTAATAGAAATCAAAACCCAAAATATCTCATCCATACCCCAACATTTTGTCGTAATTTTGATGCAGTATATTATAACCTAAGTTTTTGTTTTTCTCTCATGAGTAGTACGTACGGAACAATTTTTAAGATTTCAACATTTGGCGAGTCGCATGGTACAGCCATTGGCGTAGTAATAGATGGTTGCCCAGCAGGAGTAGATTTTGACGAAGCATTTATTCAGAACGAATTAGACCGTCGTAAACCCGGACAATCGCGTATTACTACGCAGCGTAAAGAAGCCGATGAATTTCAGGTATTGTCAGGGGTTTTTGAGGGAAAAACCACAGGTACACCCATAGCTATGGTGATTCAGAACGAAGACCAACGTTCTAAGGACTACGGACATATAGCGCATCAGTTCCGCCCTTCACATGCTGACTATACTTATACAGCTAAATATGGAGTACGCGATTATCGTGGTGGAGGCCGTAGTTCCGCCCGTGAAACTGCCGCCCGTGTAGCCGCAGGCGCTTTGGCTAAAATTCTATTGTCGACACAACAGATTTCTATACAAGCGTATGTTTCACAAGTAGGAAAAATCAAATTGGGTAAGGAATACTGGGAGCTGGATTTGTCAAAAACTGATGATAATGCTGTGCGTTGTCCAGATGAAGCCGTTGCACAACAGATGTTCGATTTTATTGATGAAACCCGTAAAAAAGGTGATTCGATAGGGGGTATTATCACCTGTGTTATTAAAGGTGTTCCGGCAGGATGGGGAGAGCCTGTGTTTGACAAGCTACATGCTGAGTTAGGAAAGTCCATGTTGGGCATTAATGCCGTGAAGGGTTTTGAATATGGGAGTGGATTTGAAGGTGTTGAGCTCTATGGCTCGCAGCACAATGATGAGTTCTATATGGGTGAAGATGGCAAAGTGCACACCAAAACCAATCATTCCGGCGGTATTCAGGGTGGGATTTCTAATGGTGAAGATATTTATTTCAGAGTGGCTTTCAAGCCTGTGGCAACTATTATGCAAGACCAGGAGAGTGTAAATGATGCTGGCGAAAAAGTAACGGTATCGGGCAAAGGTCGCCACGACCCATGTGTATTACCACGTGCCGTACCAATTGTAGAAGCAATGGCCGCACTGGTTTTAGCTGATTTTAGCTTAAGAAGCAAGACTAATAAGTTATAAAAACAATCTTTGCAGAAAGACCGTTTAATAGGTATCAGGGCAAAAAAAGACCCCTGTGCACTTGGTTTTTTCAAAATTGTTCTATTTTTGTATCAAAATGCTTTCCTGATGGAATTTATTCCCTCCGATATTGACAAATATTGCGTAGAACATACTACGCCCGAAAATGATCTTTTGAGTAAACTCAACCGTGAAACTCATGCAAGGGTCTTACAGTCCCGAATGCTTTCTGGACACCTGCAGGGGCGTTTTCTGTCGATGTTGTCATATATGATTCAGCCAAAGCTTATTCTTGAAATTGGTACTTACACGGGTTATTCTGCCTTATGTCTGGCTGAGGGTTTAGCAGAAAACGGGAAAATTATTACAATAGATGTCAATGAAGAATTAGAGGATTTTGTAAGAGATTTCTTCGGCCAATCTCCTCTAAATGAAAAAATAGATTTCAGAATTGGCAATGCGAAGCATATTATCCCAATAATAGGTGATTCGTTTGACCTTGTTTTTATTGATGCCGATAAACTGAATTATACCAATTATTACGATCTGGTTTTTGACAAGGTGCGTTCAGGAGGCTATATTATTGCTGATAATGTATTATGGAGCGGTAAAGTTAGTAATTCGTCAGCCAAAGATAAAGATACCATCGCGATTAGAGATTTTAATAAGAAGATTCAAGATGATGAGCGTGTAGAGAATATCCTTCTCCCGATTCGTGACGGATTGATGGTGTTGCGGAAGAAGTAAATAAAAGCCCCCACTCCCTAAATCCCTCTCCCCAACAGTGGAGAGAGGGAATTTCCCTCCCTTCCCCACTGTTGGGGAAGGGTCGGGGATGGGGTCAATACTTTTAATATAAATTGTGCTTTCAATATAATTTCCTAATTCCATGAAAAAAACGTTAGCTTTCTCGTTTTTTATGGTAAGCTTATATGCGGCTTTTGCTCAAAAGCCCGGCTTACCTGAGGTGTCTCGAAAAGTAGATTTTGCAGGTATTACCGTAGAATTGGATGCAGATGCCCAAAAGCTTGTTCAAAAAGAGGTTTCTTCTTTATTAATTCCAGAGAATAAATATGTATTGGATAAACTCCAAAGAATTCAATGGTATTTCCCAGTAATAGAACGTATTCTTGAACTGGAAAAAGTGCCTGATGATTTCAAGTATCTGGCAGTTGTTGAAAGTTCTTTATTACCCGATGCTATCTCAAGCTCTAATGCGGTGGGCTTCTGGCAAATGAAAGCCAGTACAGCGCAGGAAATGGGACTTAGAGTAGATAGTGATATTGACGAAAGAAAGAATATCTATTCGTCAACCAGAGCGGCGGCGGCTTATCTGAAACGTAATAATCAGATTTACAAGAACTGGATCTCGACTCTTTACTCTTATATGTTAGGAGCAGGTGGTATCAGCAAAATTGTTCCTTCTGAATGGACCAATGCTTCAAGAGTTGAGTTTGATGGTCGTACTGACCGGTACCTCCTTAAAACCATCGCTGCGCGCATTGCTTTTGAATACAGGGTAAACCGTATGAAAGACAATGCCTTTGGTTTTGTAGAATATCGCAAAGGTAGGGGTAAAACATTAGCCCAGATTGCCTCTATGATTGATGTCGATGCTACCGACCTGAAAAAGAATAATTCCTGGTTACAAACCAATGTTATTCCTGATGATTACTCGGTGGCTATTTTAGTACCTGTAACCAGATTAGATGAAGTTCAATCTAAAATCGGTCGTCAGCCTGATTTCGTGACAAGTAAAGTTAACAAAGCTAAGAAAGAGGAAATTAAACACAGAGATTACCCGGTACTGGAAAGAGTTACAATGCAGGTTAATAACGAAGAAGACCCTGTTTTTTATACTATTAACGAAAAGAAAGGGATTCTTGCAAAACCTGGTGATGATGTTGCTTCATTGGCAAGAGGAGGGAAGTTGAAAATTAAGGATTTTTTACTTTTCAATGATATGAGTGATAGAGACGCAATTGAAGAAGGGCAGGTGTATTATCTGCAAAGAAAACTTAAAAAAGGGCCTATCGAAAAACATCAGATACAGTCTGGTGAAACTATGTGGGGCATTTCTCAGATGTTTGGAATTAAACTCAAAAATCTGTTGAATCTCAATCGTATGAGAACCTCAATGCCGATTCAGGAAGGACAAATAGTGTATTTGCAGAAAAAACGTCCTAAAACTGAACCAATAGAGAATAATAATGGGGTAAAAGAACAGGAGCCCGATCGTAAAGTGCCTGTAGTAGAGAATTATGAAAATGAAACATTAGTAAAAGATGCTAATGCTAAAAAAATACCAAGCCCTGAAGTGACCATGCAGAATCAGGGGGAGACTGTTGTAATAGAAAGAACTACAAAAAGACAACCGCAAGCCAAGAAAGAGCCCGTAAAAGAAACAGTAAGTGCCACAACTACGAGTACTACAGACGAAGGTGATGAAGATGATATTGTGGTTATTACGGAAGACGAAGATAAAACTGATTTTACTGCTTCAACGGTGCCTGTAAAACCCGCCTACTCGAATCCGAATGTAACAATTAAGGATTCTCCTAAAACTACAGAAGCAAGAAAAACTGTTACTGCTGCCACCCCAACTGCTTTGCCTAAAACAGGTATTCATACAGTTGATGTTGGACAAACGCTTTATAGTATTGCACGCCTGTATAAAGTAACGGTAAGAGATTTGGCTGCCTGGAATGGTTTTACAACCAATGAGCGAGTAAAAGTTGGCCAGGAACTGATTGTTAGTAACAGAGTAAAGGTTGCAGACTCGCCGCGAGCTAATAGTGTTGACAAAAATAATGCTAAATCAGAAAAAGAGGGCGGTGTAGCTACACATCAGGTAGTAAAAGGTGAGACTTTGTTCAGTATTGCTAAGCGTTATAAGGTAGCAATGAAACAGATTCAGGAGTGGAACAATATGAGTGACCAGAATGTTAAGATAGGGCAGAAGTTAATTATCAGAAAGATTTAAAGATTTTTGTATCTTTGATACGTTAAAATAGATTTTATCATTTAAGTATGCCATGCTTCATAGTATGGCATATTTTATTGTGTTCAGACAATGATCTTAATAGAAAATACCTGTATAAGTGATGATGTAGCGGAAAAATTCTTTGTTTGCAATCTGGAGAAGTGCAAAGGCGCCTGCTGTGTTGAGGGTGATTTAGGAGCCCCGTTAGAAGAATCTGAATTGCCAGTATTGGAAGAGATATACGAAGAAGTAAAACCTTATTTATCAGAAGCTGGAATTAAGGCAATTGAAGAACAAGGCAAATATATTAAAGATTGGGAGGGTGATTTCTCGACACCGACAATCGATAACCGTGAATGTGCATACGCAATTTACGATGAAAGAGGAATTTTAAAATGTGGGATTGAACAAGCTTATATAGATGGTAAAATTTCCTGGAAGAAACCTATCTCCTGCCATTTGTATCCTATACGTATTACCAAATATGAAAGCTATCATGCGGTTAACTACGATCGGTGGTCTATCTGCTCTGATGCGTGCGAATTAGGTGATAAATTAGGTGTGCCTGTCTACAAGTTTTTAAAAGAGCCTCTTACACGTTTTTATGGGGAAGAGTGGTATAAGACTTTGGAGAAAGAAGTAGAGGAGAGAAGCTGAAATGATTAATTAGCTTTTTGTCGAACAATGATTTGACTGATTTTGAAATCAGTAATCGATTTTATAATCATAAGGCTTCTTATTCAATTTTATCAATTATAGAGCTTTCAATTGGACGTAATTCAACGCATAGTTAAAGACAATATTATTTCAATGGCTTCTTCTCAAGAAAACATTTTTGATGATATATATCAGATAGTTAAACTCATCCCTAAAGGTAAAGTAACCAGTTATGGGGCCATTGCTCAGTATCTGGGCTCTAAAGCAGGTGCAAGAATGGTTGGCTGGGCTATGAATGCCTGTCATAACAGGCCTGATGTGCCTGCGCACAGAGTAGTGAATAGAAATGGGATTTTGAGCGGTAAACATCATTTTGGCGGAAATATAATGCAGGAAAGATTAGAGGCTGAAGGTATAAAAGTGAAAAATGATCAGATTGTGAATTTTGACAATCATTTCTGGAATCCGGTTACGGAATTATTGTAGAATGGCTATAAAGAAAAAACCCCCGAAACTCGGGGGTATTTCTCAACTTTATAGCCATGAAAACTAATTTCTTTATAACATAACGCAATATCTATGCTAATGTTAGTTTCAAATCGTTTAATTTTTTTCTGATAGAAGTATCTACTTGTCTGTCCTCTAACTTCAACACATAACCCCCAATCAGGTCTTCATTGATTTTCTCCTCTAAAATTACATCTTTTTTGGTAGCTTTTGCAACCAGATCTGTAAATTCTTTGCGTTGGGTATCGGTCAATGGAGAAACAGTAGTAATTGTAGCTTTTTGAATACCTTTTTGCTCATTGTACAGCTTCTGAAACTCTTCAGCAATGGGATAAATCAAATTCTCTCTATGTTTCTTTGTTAAGACGTTGAATATTGAATAAGTCACATCGTTGACACGATTTTCAAAAATATTCTTCAATATCCCTAATTTTTTGTCGTGACGAACGATTGGATTGTTCATAACAACAGCAAACTGTCTGTTTTCGTCGCAGATCTTTTGAAACAACAGCATATCGTTGTTTACTTTATCTACAACTTTTTTTTCTGTTGCCAAATCAAATAATGATTTAGCATATCGGTATGCAACTATTGAATCTGCCATTTTTCTAATTATAGAACTAAATTCTCGGTTGCAACATATATTTATACAAAAATACAACCGACTCTATCAAAAAAACAAATTTTGGAACACTTATTTTGCAAAAGCTTAACAACAATATAACAAAAAAGTGGTATTTTTTATTTAACGGCGATAAGTAAACTGATAGATTAATCCGATTAGTTTAACTTCGCTTCGGAAATAAGGTTAGATACTAACGACTCTTGTGCTTTTTTGTCTGTCAATTCTTTGCGTAAAACCTTTTCAGCAATTTCAATAGAGAATGCAGCTACATCTTTTTTCATTTGTGCTACCATAGCTGTTTTTTCTTGTTGAATGGCTTCGCGCGCATCAGCAATGATTTTATTGCCTTCTGCTACTGCTTTATCTTTGGCTTCAGCAAGCATATTATCAGAGGCATTTTTAGCTTCACGGATAATCTTGTCACGTTCTAAACGGGCTTCAGCAATAATTCTATCATTATCAGCTTTCAATTTTGCCATTTCTGCACGTGTCTCCTCGGCCATTCTCAAAGCTGATTCAATTGAGTCTTCACGCTCTTTTAATGCACCTAAGATAGGTTTCCAAGCAAACTTAGCTAAGAAAAAAACTAAAATACCAAAAACCAAAAGCATCCAGAAAATCAATCCAATGCCGGGGGTTAGTAATTCCATATCAGTTAAAAGATTTTATTTTAATTATTTGATTTGTAAAGAGGTTCATTTATAACAACTATTTTATTATAAATTACTTTACA
Source organism: Emticicia sp. BO119 (assembly GCF_013912375.1). GTDB lineage: Bacteria > Bacteroidota > Bacteroidia > Cytophagales > Spirosomataceae > Emticicia. The sequence continues at coordinate 579,914 of NZ_JACETV010000001.1, forward strand.
CTTGCCGTTAGTGCTTAGATTGAATCCTGTACTAACGCCTAATGCGAATAGTACAGGATTTTAATCAGCGTCGTTTAATTTGATTCTTAAACTAATTTGAAAGAGATCAAAAGACAAATTACGGCTGCAAAAAGTGCTACTGCTTCTACAAGGGCAGCGATGATGATCATCATGGTCTGGATTTTGTTAGCTGCTTCTGGTTGACGAGCCACACCTTCCAATGCGCTACCACCGATACGGCCAAGACCTACACCAGCACCGATAGCTGCAAGACCAGCACCAATTGCTGCGCCCATTACTGCGAAACCACGAGTTGCATCAGCACCTGCTTGTAAAAGAACTTGTAATAAAGACATGATTAAAACAATTTATATGAGTGAAACATTAAATACAATAAAATTATCAATGACCGTGGTCTGCTTCGTGATGGTCTTCAATTGCGCTTCCGATATACATTGAGGATAACAATGTAAAAATAAAAGCTTGCAAAAACGCAACAAGCAACTCGATGGCATTCATAAATAAGGTGAATACTGTGATTACCCCACCTACGGCAAAGCTTTTAAATATAAAAATCAGACCTAATAAACTTAAAATGATAATGTGGCCTGCTGTCATATTGGCAAAAAGACGAATCATTAAAGACATAGGTTTCATAAACACACCAGCAATCTCAACTACCCACATTAATGGTAACATTAATACAGGAACTCCTTCCGGTTTTACCAGGTGTAGCCAGTAATGTTTATTGGCATTGATATGTGTGATAATAAAAGTAATCACGGCCAATGTCATGGTAATGGCTATATTACCAGTTACGTTAGCCCCACCGGGTAATAAGCCTAAAAGGTTATTAATTAAAATAAAGAAGAATAAAGTCAATAAATAAGGCAAATACTTTGCGTATTTAGGACCAATATTAGGTTTTACTACTTCGTCTCGGATAAAGAATATAACAGGCTCTATAAATGACTGAATACCTTTAGGAGCTTTACCTCTGTTAGTATTGAAGCTCTTGGCTACTGTCGACATCAATACAATCAGGATAATGGCACTTAGCATAAGAGAGGCTACGTTTTTTGTAATGGAAAAGTCCAAAACATGTACGGCTTCATCTATTGAGCCATCAGGGCTTAATCTGTGAATATGTTCATGCAAGTTAATATAACCGTTATAAACGCCATTTCCTTCTCTGAAACGGTTTGAAGAAAATACTTCTACTCCATATTGTTCGGTATATAGAATAACCGGAAGTGGTATAATGGCACCATGTGCAAATTCCCATTCGTGCGAATCAGAAATATGGTGCATAATCATCTGGCCGATGTCAAAATGTTCTTCTTCATGAGCTGCCCCATCTTTTGCTTCATGATGCCCTTCGTGCTCTTCTTGTGCGAATGAAAATGTCAGAGAAAAGATTGATAATGAGGCTATTAATAAGAATTTATTTGTAAGTAAACGCAACATAATTTTTAAATTATTCGGTCAATCAACGTTTCAGGATAATCACTTTTCTGAATTTTGGCGCAAGTTACTATTTAAATTCCAAATCTCAAAGATTGTGTAAAATAAATATAATACAAAAAAGTTTGCAATGAATAATTCCTGCTGTTGCAACCCCATGTACAATTCGATTCCAATAAAGATTATACTCAGAATTAGACGAAAAGCAACACTTGCGAGATAAAAAGGGATAAAGTTTTTACTTTTTTCTTTAAAACCCATTTCTATTAAGCGATTGAACAGAAAGGAATAGGCAACGAAAAAGCTTAAAATTACCCATTTTTGCGGATGTAATAAATGGTCTAATCCGATAGTGTTAGCTAAAAAAAATACAATTATGAGTATGCCCGTAAGGATGAGTGTTTTTGACATAAAGTGCTGGTATGAATGTAAATAAGAAACTGCTTACTGCTTTGGTAGCTGTCTTATAACATTATATAAAGAAACCCCTATAGATGTAAGAGATAAAACGAGTGTCCAGACAGGGGTTTTATTGGCCGCTTTTTGGTCGAGCCAATAGCCAAACCATGTTCCTAAGCCGATAGTTAAAATCATCTGCAAACCAATCTGGGTAAATTTTAGCCAGGTTTTGGTATTTTTCATGTCGTTGTTCTCTTCCATGCGCTTGATTTTTTTACAAAATTACGATTTAATTGCAGAAATCTGATAAAACATATTCACTAAATAATAAGTAGCATCTCTTACCCCTTCGTATCCGACTTGTAAAGCATCGGCTAAACTCTGAGGTTTATTGAGTATTGAATTAGCATAAAAAATACCGATCTCCTGCATTTGCTGGGGGGTAACAGCTAAAGTGCCACAAATAGCTGCAACTGGAATTTGTTGTGCTTTGTTTGTAATACCTTTAATGAGTTTACCTTGTAGAGTCTGGTTATCAATTTTGCCTTCCCCTGTAATAATTAAATCAACATTGTACAGGTTTTTATCGAAGTTGCAGAAATCCATCAGCAATTTTACTCCTTCTTTGAGTTTAGCGTTCAGAAAGAATACACAACCAAAACCTAAGCCGCCTGCCGCTCCAAACCCTGGGCCATTGAAAGTATCTTCTGGTAAACCTGTCAAATGAGCAAAATCCGTTAAACCCATATCTAAAATTGCCACTGCTTCAGAATCCGCTCCTTTTTGCGGGCCGTAGATGTGTGCTGCTCCATTAATACCATATAAGGGATTAGTAACATCGCAGGCTACCTGAATTTCTGGTAATTTTGAAGAGGGTAGAGGGGGGACAATTTTTTTTATTAAAGACAAATTACCACCAATGGCTTCTATTTCCTGATTATTTGCATCAAGAAACTGCCAGCCTAATGCTTTTGCCATACCTATGCCGGCATCGGTAGTAGCACTTCCGCCAATGCCAAGAATAATCTGTTCTACACCTGCTTCTACTGCGGTTTTAATCAGTTCGCCTGTTCCAAAAGTACTGGTCAATAAAGGATTTCTTTCGTCAGTTTTTAATAAATTCAAACCAGAAGCAGTTGCCATCTCAATAAATGCCGTTTTACCGTCAGCTGAAATGCCATATTGCGCGTAAATGAGCCTTCCTAACGGGTCATGTACCTTGGCTGTTCTCTTTTGCCCACCTGCATACCATAGAAGCAAATCCAAAGTACCCTCACCGCCATCAGCCATTGGTAGACTTATAACCTCAATCTCTGGCGAAACCATTTTTATACCTTCAGCCATGGCCTGGCAAACTTGTGGGGCATCCAGTGAACCTCTGAATTTATCGGGTGCTAAGAGTATCTTCATTCAAACAGGGAAGCAATTCGTCTATTGGGTAAAAAATGTTTGACCTTAGTTGATTGTTCTGATGCGTGAATAGGGGGATCTTTAGGAGAAATAAACTTGTTAACCCCCACCATAATTTTGCTATTCTTCAAGGCTTCTGCTTTCTGCCGATAAGCCTTTTCAATTTCGGTCTGTATAAAATCTTCTTCAAAGGCTTTCAATATACCTCCCTGTTGTTCTATGGAAAGAAACAACTCCCAGACTTTTGCTGATAAATCATTAGTCAGGTTTTCGATATAATACGAACCTGCTGATATATCCCTACTTTTACCTAAGTAACTTTCATCACTTAAGAGTACAGAGATATTGCGCGCAATTCTTTCGCTCATCTCATCATAGCCCGTTCCCAGAACAGCATTATATCTATGTATTGTCAATGAGTCACAACCACCAATTACTGCCGACATGGCTTCAGTGGTAGCCCTTAACATATTAGTATGTGCATCAAGTATAGAATCATAAAAATAAGAAGTCTGGCAATTAATCTGGCAGTTATTATCAGTGCATTGATAAGTTTCTGAAATTTTGCACCATAGAAAACGTAAACTTCGGATTTTTGCAATTTCCATGAAGTAATTGGTGCCGATTGCCAAAGAAAATTCTATCTTCGGAACTATCTGCCCAATGCTGAGCCCAATGTCAGTCAATTTATCTAAATAAGTAGTTGCCGAAGCTAAGGTAAAAGCAAGTTCCTGCACTGCATTTGCTCCTGCATTATGAAATACATCAGACCGAATAGTAATTGCCGTAAAGGCAGGATATGAAGTACAATAATCAAAAATTTTTTTTGTACTTTCCCAAGTTGTATTGTCTATTTTAGCTTTTCCTGTAAAGAAATCACCTAAAGAATCAAAGATAAAGCCGCCTTTGGGTTGATAATGGATATATTTACCAAGCACTGCTAATAAACCTTCAATTTGGTTGGTCTGAAAATAAACAGGCGTATCACTTAATTTTATTTTATCCAGTAGTTTTGCGAAATCAATCTTATTAATATCAGTTCCCCTAAAGTCAATCACAACCTCATCAGCCCCATTGCGAAAGAGATCAAGAACTAAGGTATTAGTCGGTTTTTCCTGCGAAAATTTCGCTAATGCTCGGTTTTGCCAGTTTGCAGCCTTTTTGTTTGATTGGGATTGCTGAATTTCTCTGAGTGGAAGATTAAACAGGTCTTCTTCCGTGTAATAAGGCTGAACCATAATTTCTTCTGGTGTATTCCAGATAAGGGTTTCTTCAAAATTTTTCCCTTTCAAATCCTTAACTACTTGTGCCCTCCAAATTTTTTTTGTCGATTCCGGAAATTCTTCGAAGAATTTTTTCGTCATAACAGAATTGTATTTTTCGGTGAAAAAAAGTCAGTTACCAAAGCAAATGTAAAGGTACATTTTGTATTTTTATAAGGCAAATCAAATTTGGTAAAATAATGTTTGAGAATTACTTTGAAAATACATTAAAAATCTCAAAATTCACTTCTTGGTAGGTACATAAATTTTAGTATCTTTGCACCCCCTTTAAGAATCCCAATGAAGCCAAATGACTATTTTAGAAACTCCTAAAGTCCAACGAGATGTTGATGTAGTATGGCAGAATTGCCTCAAAATTATCCGTGATAGTATCTCGGAACAAAGTTATAAAACTTGGTTTGAGCCTATTATTCCGGGTAAATTAGAGGGAAAGAAGCTGACTATTCAAGTCCCAAGCCAATTCTTCTACGAGTGGCTGGAAGAGAACTATGTTCAACTCTTAAGAAAGGCTTTGGATTATGCGATTGGTCGTGAGGGGATGTTGGAGTATTCTATTATTGTAGATAGTGGGAATCAGAAAAAAAACGAGCCACCGATTTCTATCAACATGCCACAGCAAAATCCTTCTGCCGGACGGGCAGATGGGAATGGCAGAGCAGACTCCCATCATACAAACGAGCAGGTAAGAAATCCGTTTGAAATGAAGGATCTGGATTCTTTAAATCTGGACTCTTATCTTAATCCGAATTATACATTTGATAATTTTGTGGAGGGTGACTGTAACCGCCTTGCAAGAGCAGCAGGATTTGCAGTGGCTTCCAAACCTGGGGTAACTTCGTTTAATCCATTAATGATCTATGGGGGTGTTGGGCTTGGAAAAACTCATCTGGTGCAAGCAATCGGAAATTTTATGAAGAATAGGGCTGTCAATAAATTTGTCCTTTATGTATCTTCTGAAAAATTTACGAGCCAATTTATCAATGCTATCAGAAATAATAGCTTGCAGGATTTTATGAACTTCTATATGCAGGTAGATATTCTGATTATTGATGATGTACAGTTTTTATCAGGCAAAGAAAAAACTCAGGAGACTTTCTTCCATATCTTTAATCATCTGCATCAATCAGGGAAACAAATCGTGATGACTTCTGACCGCCCGCCACGCGAGTTGGAAGGGGTAGAAGACCGATTATTATCTCGTTTCAAATGGGGTTTAACTGCTGATTTGCAAACACCTGATTTTGAAACACGTATTGCTATTATTCAGAAAAAAGCTCAGGCAGAGGGTATTTCTATTGCCTATGAGGTAATTGAATATCTGGCTCATAGTATTGATACGAACGTACGTGAATTAGAAGGAGTAATGATTTCTTTATTGGCACAAGCGTCGCTGACGCGCAGAGATATAGATGTTGAATTGGCTAAAAGCACACTTCGCCACCTGATAAAAGATTCAGAAAAGGAAGTAACTATTGATACAATCATTGAATCTGTAACAGAACATTTCAAAGTACGTATTCCTGATCTGAAAGGGAAAAGCCGCTTACGTGAGATTGTATTGCCACGACAGATAGCCATGTATTTAGCAAAAGAACTCACTAACTTATCGCTAAAATCAATAGGTTATCATTTCGGAGGCCGTGACCATAGTACCGTGATTCATGCTATTCAGACTGTGAATGATTTAATGGATACTGATAAGGATATAAGCGGTGCGGTAAATAAGCTATTGAAGGTTTTCAGAAAGTAAGCTACGTTTGTATGCTAAGTTTTTTGTGTAATACTAAAACCTGCGGAATCAGCAGGTGCTCATCATCATTAATAATAGTATAGTTGGCAATTGAAGCAAATTGCTCTTCTGTTTTTTGTCGGTCTATTATTGCCTTAATTTCTTCTTCGGTTCTTTGGGGGTCTCGTTTTCTGATACGAGCAATTCTTATATCTACTGGTGCACTTACTAATACAACAGCGTCAAAGTCATTATTATCACCTGCGGCATTCATCAGTGCAGCTTCTCTTAGGGTATATGGCTTATCCTGGTGCTGTAAAAACCATTGGTCGGTATCGGCAAATACACGCGGGTGAATCAAGGCATTAAGCATCTTCAATAACTCGGGGTTATCAAATACCTGAGATGCTACCCATTTGCGGTTATATTGCCCTTTCTCGTCGTAGGCTTGTCTACCTAATAATTCTTTAATTTCCTTGCGGAGCTGTAAATCAGTATTGGTAAGCCATTTGGCGCGTTCATCGGCATAATATACCGGAATCCCTAAGATTTCAAACATCTTACAGACAATAGTCTTGCCAGACCCTATACCACCAGTAATACCTATTTTAAGCAATGTTGATTTGGTTTTTGTTAAGTAAAGATAGGGGAAAAACTCTTTCAAAGTGGTATAGTGGTGACATAATGGCATCTTTATTAAAAGATGCAAATCTCTCACAACTCCCCAAACCTTTTCTTCCCCCTCAAAAAATAATCCAACACAATACTCTTAGGATATATGTCCTTCAATTGCTTAGGAGATTTTCTTTCTAATTTGGGAATCATGGCATAAAAAGCGAAGTGGGCTTTCAGAATGGCCCAGATGTCTTTGAATGAGCCTGCAAGCAGGAATTTGATGCTTGAAACCCCATCTAATACTAATCTCAAAAAGATGGTAGTAAATAACTGATTAGTGGGCAGGTTTTTATACATCATAGCCAATCCATTCCGGTAATTCAGGAAGGTTTTACGTGGATTCGATTTATGGAGTGTACCTCCTCCGACATGATATACTGTTGAGGCTGAAGAATAGTAAATCTGATAACCTGCGTTTTTCATACGCCAGCACAAATCTATTTCTTCCATATGGGCAAAGAATTTAGTATCAAAACCACCTAATTCATGAAAAACATCGGCTCTTACAAACATGCAGGCCCCCGTAGCCCAGAATATCTCTTTGGTATCATCATACTGTCCGGTATCTTCTTCCCAAGTATCAAAAATTCTTCCTCTACAAAATGGGTATCCTAACCAATCAATATAACCTCCTGCGGCACCTGCGTATTCAAAATAGGCATGTTTGTAATAGTCTCGCATTTTGGGTTGACAAGCCGCGATTTTTGGGTTGACTTCCATCAAATCTATGATAGGATTAACCCAGTTTGGTGTCACTTCAATATCAGAATTTAACAATATATAGTAAGTGGCTTGTACCTGTTTCAGCGCTTCGTTGTATCCTCCTGTGAAACCACCGTTATGAGGCAATTGAATAAGATGAATGTAAGGATAGGTTTGATTCAAAAATTTAACAGAAGTATCTGTAGAAGCATTATCGGCCACGATGATTTCGTGTCCTTGAGAGTGTTGAATAACAGAAGGCAAGAATTTCTCAAGAAACCCTTGCCCATTGTAGTTCAGTATGACTATAGTGACTTTTGGCATGTATAGGAATTGAGTGAATTTGTGAATTAGTGATTGAGTGATTATTTTGATTTAATTTAATAGTAATAAGTAAATCTCCATGAGAGCAAATACTTTGAGGAAGGAACCAAAATAATTTTAATTAAATCACTCATTCACTCAATCGCTAAATTACTCAACTATTATTTATTAAACATCTTGTCAAAGTCCATGCCCGGGATATTCGGCATCATGCCTTCGGTGCTTTTTCTGAGTTCTTCTTTGGCTTTCTCTTCTACTTTTTCAAGTGCTTTGTTGGTGGCTGCCACAATCAGATCCTGCAAGATTTCGCGCTGGTCTTTACTGATCAGGTCTTCGTCTATTTCAATTTTTATCAATTGTTTTTTGCCATTTACAGTAACTTTCACCATCCCTGCACCTGACTCTCCGGTTTCAGTAATTTTACCAAGGTTCTCCTGTGCTTCCTGCATACGGGACTGCATTTCTTTCATTTTTCCTGCAAGCCCAAAAATATCTCCCATATTCATAATATATAATTCGGTTAAGTGATAAACATTTTTCAAAGACAAAACTACAAAAAAAGGCAGTCGGTTCAGACTGCCCATAAAAATATCATGAGAATTTGTTTTTTATCTTAATAACAAAACCGAACCTACTTTTTTAAATTCTTGCCCGGCATTGTCTATTCCGTATATTTTATAGCTATAATTACCCTCCGGTGCCGGATCACCATTTTCTTTACCATCCCAACCAATGTCGATATTTTTTGTTTCAAAAATAGGAGCTCCCCAACGATTATAGATAACCATATTAAATTCTGAGATGAACTTCCCATTGGCTCTAAATACTTCACTTGCCTCAGGGCCCTGCCCGTCAGGTGTAAAGGCAGTAGGAAGATATAGTCTTGCTGGGGTAATAAAGGTATAATTATTTGAATAGCTACTTAATGGAAAAGGTGTGGGAACATTTCCTATGTCAAGTGTGGCAACCTGACGCCCCAAAACCCTGAAGATAACCCTGCCATTATTCAATGGATCGTCTAATAGTCTGTCCAGATAATCTTTTACGTCATATTCTGTATTAAACGTCTCGTCAACCGGAGTCAAAACAATCCCTTGATCATTTACAATATCTATTGTATATAAAATCTGTTGTCTGTCATACCACATATTGGTAGGGTCACTGACTGCAAAGGGAGTCCAGCTAAGTGTATTTGCCTGCGCAGAGGTAAGAAAAATGGTACAGAAAGGGTCTGATAATTCAGATTCATTCCCACAGTCATCTTCAAAAGCTACTTTGTAACAATATTGCTGCTTATCTAATTCTACGGCTTTATCCTGATAGCTGTTAGTGATCAGTGAAATAAGTGGCTCAAAATTGCTTGAGTTGCCTTCTGCTTTATAAATATGGTATTTAGGGTAAAACTCTCCATTAGGGTACATATTAATGCTTACTTCATCTTTTCCTACTGAAGCATAGCTTAACAGTGCATTGGGTAGCTTACCTCCCTGATCAGGATCAACAGGGAATGGTGGCGATGTTATTTGAACTCTGTTGATTCCTGCTCCCCAATATCCTTCTATATAAAATTCATATTTCTGGCTACAAATTAAGGCATCATAAGTAAAAGTCGGACTTGGAGAAGGGTTGACGCTTACATAATTTGTGGCGTTTAATGGCATTGCTTTGTAATGTACCCGATAACTTGTAACATTGGCATTTGATTCTGAATTCCAGTCTATTTTTACTTTTCTGGGTGAAAGTACCTGTGCCGAAGTATTGATAGTACATATAGGGTCAGATGTGGTGGAGGCACCACAAAGTGCATCTTTCTGCAATCTGAAACAATATTCGCCATATGCAGTCGGTACAGTAATTATTTCTGAAGGTGTAGGATTTGCAGTTGTTACTTTAATTTTTTTTCCGGTAGCTGTCCAGCTACCACCTTTAGGTTTCATTTCAATATTAAACTCAACATCTTCAGTGCCCCCTTTAACTGTAATTTTATTATCTTTGCCTCCTGCTAAACCCTCTAATATCACGATTTTAGGCGCTACTGAAGGAGTGGTTTCCAAATTAAGTCCATCACTTTTACAAGCATTGCGACTGCCACGAACATATATCCCTTTTACATTTGGTTTTAAAGTCGGAGGAGTGGTTCCATAATTGTAATCAATTGAAAATGGATAGGTTGTTATATCGTAGACTTTTGCCGGAGTTCCATCACCCCAGGCAATCTCCACTCTCTGTTGCTCTCTATTGTTTGGTGTATCCTTTATGGTAATTTTTACATTGTACGGATCACAAAAATTATACTCTATATCTAATTTATGTGTATCAATTACTTCAACAGATTTACAAGTAACATAAGAAGTGGAGGATGATAGTAATTTGCCATTTATAGCAATCCAATAAGTACCAGGTGTTGAAAAAATAGTTGAAGGGGTAACATTTCCGGTAAATTGCAAAGGAGCTTTAGCATCAGTATAATCATAAAAGAAATTAACTGTTCCGGATTGACTGATAAAAGTTTGTCCATTGGGAGTAACTACGTTACTGATATTAACCTGAGCTCCAATATTTCTATTAACATCAGTTAAGCAACCTGTTTGGGGAGATATTGTGAAATCTGCTCCGATTGTATGTCCGGAAGATGTAATATTTATTGATTTACATGCTTGCGGCTCAGTAGCCTGTTGGCCAAGAGCAGTAATAGCAGTGCATAGGCTAATGAATCCAAGCAAGTATGATTTAATGCGGGACATAAATTAAATAGTTTCTATTGTATTCACTCAATGTAATGATTCAAAAATCATGCCCGATAAAGAGGGATCCTGACATTTTAAGGGCGTATAGTGCAGTTTATCTAACAAATTAGGAAGGTTTTTAAGGAAAAAGCAAATTTTTTAACAGAAAATTTCTTTGTAGTTCTTTGAAAATCAATTAGTTATAAGTTGTTTATCGGTATTAAAAGGCATTTGGCGTGAAATTTGTGGAGTGAAAAACGGAGGTTTTAGAAAGTTTTCAAGCGGTAGCATTTATGTTGTTTAAATGGGGTTTCCCAAACAAAGTTCCTTCTATCTTTAAAGGAATCAATCGTGCAAATAACTCTTCCGAGTACCAATCCTCTTTTCGGGTCCTCTTAATCACCTCTGCATGTTCTTGTTGCCGGTAGGCAAATTGTCTGACATCATCAATGCTTTCCCAAATCGAAAATGTGGCCTGGCGGATAAAAGGTATTTCTCCTATACCAACAGAAGTTACAAAACCCGGGGCACTTTGTAATTTATTTGCTACCTGAGGTACATTGCTCCAGAAGTATTTAAGTTTTGAAACCCTGATACTGGCTCTTGTGAGCACGGCGATTTTCCCGTTATAAGTTTTATCTTTTATATTTTTGCCAAAAGGCTCCTTGCCATCCCATTTACCATGTGATTCATAGGGCTGGCAAAGGATGGTCCATTGTTCTTTGGTAAAAGATTTCCACCATTTTTGAATGAGGGAATTCCGCTGAAAAGTAACAAAGTCTTCTTCGGTTTTCCATACGCCCAACAAACCCCACTGTGTTAAATCTGGTTGAATATCAAAAGACCCATTTTTACCACAGCCCAACAATTTCCAGAATGTAATGCCTTTTGTAAACCACAAGGGAAGCCTGAACAATGCCATTGAAAGTATGGCTATCGGAATGAGGTATTTAGGGTATCGGACTATGGTAAGAGAAACAAACATATAAGGTAAATATACTTATTTTTCAACAATAATTAACCAGCGGAATGCCCATTTCCATTGGATGGAATAATTTTTTATTTCGGCCTGTTGTAAGAGATATTCCCATTCTTTGCGGCTGAATCCTCTTAAAACAGATAATGGAGCGTCGTTTTTAACCAAGTATGATTTCGAGAAAAGTCGTGTAAGCCATTTGATCGAATAATAGGCTAAAACATGACGATGCAAGTCAGCAATAAAGAATCCTTTTTCAGAGTTTTGGTAAAGCCATCTTAGCATTCTTACTAACTGCGGGTCTGTGAAATGATGGCAGAATAGTGAATTAAAAATGTAATGTGGTTTCTTTTTTTTAGTATCTGCCAGCCGATAATCACAAATCTGATAGGAGACCTGAATATTTTGCTGGCTTAAAGCAAATTGCACGCAATCTTCTTTTAAATCTACTCCCTGTAATTGGTATGGTATTTTCTTTTTGTTTAATAATATGCCTGTTTCTCTCAAATTATCACCACCACCACTGCCAATTTCCATAATAGAAACCCTTTGGTCTTTTGTACGCTTTTTCAGAAAAGCTCTGACTCCGTCTAATACTACTTTATGACCACCCAGCCATCGATTGATAAAGTCGAGTTCCCGAAGATTCTGATAAAGGTCTTCGGTGGGAATATCATTATTATCTAACAGTTCAGGTGTATAAGAGCGGGTCTTGAAATTCATAAGGTAAGCATGGCTGTTTCAATGGTAATGCCAGGGCCAAAAGCTACAGTAAAAATATTCCCTTTGGTTGTTGGATTATCTATCATTTGCTTGAGTACAAATAAAATTGTTGCCGACGACATATTACCATAATTGCGAAGCACTTTATAGGAAGTTTCTAAGTCTGCTGAACAAAGTGATAATGAACTTTCAACGGCTTCTAAAATATTTTTACCTCCCGGATGTATAGCCCAGTTGGATATATCTTTGATTGATAAGTTAAGTTGTGTTAAGGCATTTGCCAGAAGACTTCCGATTTCGTCTTTAATCAGTTTGGGTACATGATTGGTGAGTGTCATCAGGAAACCATTACCTGATAATTGCCATGCCATATCAGGCTGACCAGCCAATGCTATTTTAGAGAAGAACTGCTGGATACTCAAACCCTTTTCTTTTTCGTCTCCAACCACCAGGCAAGCGGCAGAACCATCAGCAAAGAGGGTAGAGGATAGTATAGAATCAATATCGCCTGATTTCTGAAAATGAAGGGTACATAATTCAGTGCACACAATAAGAACTTTAGCAGCGGTATCTGCTTTACAAAAGGCATTGGCTATTTTAAGGGCATGCAGTGCTGCATAACAACCCATAAAGTTCACCGAAGTACGTGTAATATGTGTAGGAAGATTAAGTTTTTCGGTCAATAATATATCTAAACCCGGGGCAGAGAGCCCTGTGCAGGTTACAGTAATCAGATGTGTGATTTCCTGTAAGTTTCTTTGTCCCAGACAATCTATGATTGATTTTTCAGATAAAGCCACCACTTCTTCATTGAATAGCTTCATCCGTTGTTCGAGTGAAGGAGCGGTACAGTTATTACCAAAAAAATGCCAGTTACCACGTAAAAGAGAAAAGTCGGAGAAAACAGAATACCGGGTTTCGATACCACTACGCTTATAAAGTATAGGCAGTAGTTTTCTGTTTTTCTCATCGGGATAGGTAGCATCAAGCATAAAACGCATGATGTCGTCCTGCTTATGTGCATAACGGGGTACGGCTGTTCCGATAGAAACGATTTTTGGCATCTTGGTTTTGGGCTATTTTAAACGATGTGCCGGAGCTTTTGAGTGTCTGACGAATCTGTAAAACATACGAAAACAATAGTATTTGGGTTGCCTGTCTTAGCAAACATATCGTATATAAGCCTAAAATAAAGACATATCAAACACATTCTATAAAAACTCTGTAAACATACTTTTTGTTTTTTTGCAGGTCTTCATAGTTTACTAAAAACTCTTCAGTGTCTACCTGGAACTGTGTAATGCTAAGTGTCTTAAGCACTTCATCCCGATTCATCTTAATATCGTTTCTGATATCGCCTTTACCCCCGGAATGATGAAACCACAGGATGTCTTCGGCGGTATAATCCGGTTTGTTTTGCAGGAAGTCATTGAACCACTGTTCTCGTTCTCGTATAATCTGGGGAGAGTAAAGCGTAACAGATGACCATATTCGTGGTTCGGCCCGAGCATGCACTGTAGATAAAACCTCTTTACCAGTCCATCGTATTTCGTAATATATTTTCTCATTCTGTCTGTTGATAATAACCAATGTAAATGGCTCTATCCCGTCAAACTGGTAGTTATTTATGAATTTTTCTTCGTTCTGAAACCTGTAAAAATCGAGAATTACTTTACCACGACTCTGCCGATATGGTGGAGAAGATATGTGTGGGTTTAATCCACCATTTAGCAGGCAAAGTGTAAAGGTATCACAACCGCCAATCCAGGTACCATTGCCTTGCGGGTCTTTCGGATAAAACATATACCGACCTTCAACCTCATATTTGCGAGGTGGAATAGCCGACACCCGATTCATTTTTTCATCCCGGTTGGAAGTAAAAATAAAACCGTTGTTTTTGGTCGGTAAATAAGTCAGAACACACATGAATTAATTAATGAATAGTGAATCAATACCTTATTATAATATTTTTTTGAATGTATTCAGGCATCATCAGCCAAATTGTTCTTCTCTGTATTGAATAGTTGAATAAGCTACTCCGAAATTTTCAGGAATGACTACTTCCTTGAAGTTTTCCTGCAATCCAATTCGTATCAGGGCGTAGTGATGAATTGAATGTTCTATGAGATAAACAAGCTCACGCATAAAACTGGTATCAATATAGGCTTTGTGATTGGCTTCATAGCTCACAGCTAAAAGTAGAGGTTCTGCAATATCAGAAACAGCTTCAATACCGGTAACAATATCTTCAATGGTTTGTAAAGTAAAGCTAAGATCGTTTTCTAACAGAAAATTCCGCTCGCGTGCATCATAGTCTATTACACCACTTTTATGCCCTTTCAGAAGGCATTGATAAAATTCTATAATATGTCTGGTGTGCTGACCTATACTACTACCATTGAGTACACAAAGTGACTGTGAGTAATTCTGAGAACTCAGTTGGTTTAATAATTCAGCTAATTGTTTGATTACATTCGTATGTATCTTTTTCATATTTGTTGGGTTTTTATCTCAATGATAATTGCGGCGGTATCGCTCAATAAACTACTTTTGGTACCCACACCATATTCAGTACGATTAATCATGAAATTTCCTCTAAAAGTAGCCTTAGCACCATTTTGTACAAAAGTGAAAGGAATTCTGATGTTTTTGGTAATATTCTTAATGGTCAGGCTAAAATAACCAATGTATTCGTTTTCTTGCTGAGCTTTTTCAATCTTTGTCGATTGCAGTGTAATTTTTGGGTATTTTTCGGTGTCAAAATAGTCACCGCTCCGCAAAGTTCTATCTCTTAAACTAATTCCGGTATTAATAGTTTTAGTTTCAATACTCCCTTTCAGGGAAGAAGTTGTTAAATTATCAGGATCAAAAATCATGACTCCGGTAAAACCACCAAATGACCCGTCAGCAGTAGCTCCTAAAGCATGTTTAATTTTAAAAGTAACAGAAACATTAATTGGTTTCCAAGGGTTAGCATATAACTGATAAGAATTTATCCATAAGAAAAGTATCAGTGAAATGTATTTTTGCATAGTAACAGGATTTAGAATTTATAAGAGATGGCTATCATTGGCAGCAAATTTTTGGAACGAAAGCGATCGTTTTCGAAAGTCAGCAATCGATTGGTTGTGTACTCAGTAAACTGAAAACTCGCACCAGCCCTCAAGCCAACCTTGTTGGTAAACCAATAGCGAAAATATAATTCGGAATTGAGGCTTCCAAGATCATTATCACTTACCAGCAGAAGGTTAAACGTGGTGGGTTTAGCCAATTGGATACTACCATTAAGGGTGGGGGAGTCGCTCGCCCTGAATACTCCTTGTTGAGATTTGCCAAAACTCAAACCAATGGCATCAATATTAAAACCTATTTCAAACCTGTTACTGAAACTATATTGTAAATGAATGGGGATATTAAAATAAAAAGCACTTACTTTATTCAGATGCAGGGTGTCTAAATTAGCCTGGATATTCTCAACAAATAAAACCTGTGGTCCTGTTTGTCCAGAGGTAAGTCTGGCCGGAGCCGTGATAAAATCTTTGTTTGGTGCTGCAAAAAAAGTGAGTCTGGCTCCAGTCCCGATTTTGAACTTACCATTTTTACCAATCCCCCAAAGATAATTATATGATATTGCCGGAGAGATGCCTTTGGCACCAGCAACAGATAAATCAAACGATTGTTGATTTTTTTTCTGAGCGCTTACCAGATTGGCAAGAATCAGGATAATAATAGTAATTGATAACTTTTTCATGTTTTAGTTTGATTTTAATTCGGCACTGCCAAAAAGTACGGCGAAACGTTTACACCAGATAAGTACGTATTTTTGTTTCAAAGGGTCGGCTTCATCAGGTATAGCTAAACTATAAGTGCCATTAATATTAACTTTATCAGTTATTTCAATGAAATTGGTGAGCACTTTATCTTCTGCCATGTAAATTCTCAGATCGGGCCCGCTATCAGTTTTGAAATTTTCAAAAAGCAAAACTTTTTTCAGATTGATATCTCTATATACTTTCACTTCACCGCTTGTTGTGTGAACAGCCGATTGAAAAGTTCCTTTGGCAATCAGATTTTCGGGTTTTTGCGTAATCGGGTTTGGTAGTAAGGATTCATTATCAGTTGATGTCGTGATATTTTCTTTCTGACAGGCTAAAGAAAATAATAATACAACTGACAACACAAATGATTTTTTTCTCATGACCTTTAACTTATATTAATAAGACAAAAGTAGATTAAGTTGTAAAAACAGGATGTCGGCTGGCTGACTAAGAATATGAATAATTTTCAGAAGATATGCTTGAAAGATTAAACCCTACCGATCAGGTTAAGGCAGAAAGATTTTTAATTGTAATTTCATTACGGGAGTAGTCGAGAATATTTTTTTCTTTCAATTCATTAAATAATTGTGTAACTGTCTGGCGAGTACTGCATATGAGGCTTGCTATGTCCTGATGGGTAAGATAATTTTTTAATACGATTTCATTTTTCTCGCTATTCCCCTCTTTTACTGCCCAATCTTTCAGAAAACTATTCAGACGGGCTCTTACGTCTTTAAAAACCAGATTGGCATAACGGTTTTCCATTCGTTTTAATCTGAAACCAACCCATTTAGTATAACGCAATGCCAGAACTGGGTTTCGCTCTATAACATCTTCAAAGTCAGTCAATTTAAAACTGCAACAGGTTACATAGTCTGATACCGCCACAGCATACTCATCGAGTGTTTGATTGACCAGTGTAAATTGCCCGAATAAATCGCCGGTTTGTAGAATATCTTTTACAATTTCATTACCCTTGTCATCAATTTCGACGATTTTTATTGTACCTCTTTTAATGGTATAAACACGGTCAGCCTCATCATGCGAAAAGTAGATTATCTCACCTTTTTTAGCAGTTTTAAAATTGGTAATGAGGCAGATTTGCTTTAACTCGGCTGAATTTAAAGCGTTGAATAATTGATGATTATGCAAATGCCAGTATTTGGTTTCAAGATTCATGGCTCAAGGGATAATACCCTAAATATACTAATAATGGAGTTTTAATCAACCAAAATGTTGCTTCACAATCTGGATTATTTCTTTAAGAGGGAGGGGTTTTACGCCCCTTTTCTGATTCTCAATACTAATCTCGGCTACCCGATTCCAATGCCAGCCTAAATCACGGTAAGCTTGCCATAAATAATAGCGGGGGTCGTAGATATGCCCAGGATCAGAGCTAACACCGTTCAGCTCCAAAATCCTGATGTTTTTTCCGGCATATAAATCCTCATAGCTGGCTACTTTCATATCAAACCTGCCATAATAAAAGCCCTCAAATGGCATGGCAATTTTTGTAAAAACCTTATGTAACTGTTCATTAATCAGGTGATTGGCATTAACAAACTTAGTTCCTCTACAATGGTTTCCAATGGGTTCCAGAATTCTTTTTTCATTTGCTGGTAACACTTCTTTTATTTCTTCTCCTAATTTGTTTCTGAGAGTTTCTAACTGAAATCTTGCTCTTGTGCTATTGAGAATTAACTCTTCAATTGTCGATTTCCCGTCACCCGTAATACTCAGAAACTCTTTTAGAGTAACTGATGAGACTTGTCCTGATTGCTGATTGGGCATTCTGCTGAATAGAACCCCCAGTTCTATCGGATATTCTATAAACTCCTGAATCAGATAATCAGCTTTTATACTTTCATGGTATATTTTCAGTTGAGCTTCTGTCAGTATTTTTACCACTAAAGTGCCTCTTTCCCCTACGTTAGGCTTGGCAATAACAGGAAAATTTAATTTGTGCAATTGTAATGCAGATAATACCTCATCGAAATCAGTTTCGGGTGAAATATATACAGTAGCTGGCAGATATTCTGTTGGAATATATTTCAGAATCTCGCTCTTATGTTCGCCATAAAACCCCCCCGCTTCTATACTTGGATTAACGGCTGTAAAATAAGTAAGTGACCTGGCGCGAATAGCCTGAAAAATCCAGTATGGAGTCATTGGCAGATAAAATACCCACCATGACCAATACTCATAATTAAAGATCTTGACTAAAAAAAGTGGAAGCCTCATGCGAATTTCTTAATAACCCTAAAAATGGTAGCTTTTTCTTTATAAACTACAAATAAACAACAAATTGTTGTGAGTAATGCCATATAAAAAAGCTGCCCACCGTCGTCCATTACTTCAATACCTAATAGAAACAGATGTGACACAATTGCTCCAGCCATAATGCCAATACCCATTAATGCCCCAAGCCATGAGGTATGGGGAATTAATAATAGGATAGAAGCGATTAGTTCGGCAATACCGGTTCCAATTCTTCCCCAAGGTTCAAGCCCGATTGTCGAAAATATGTAGACGCTCTCTGCCTGAGCGGTAAATTTAAAATACAGAGTCTGTAGCATAATTATGGCAGCTACCAAGCGAGCTACCCAAAGCAGAATAAGTGTTGTTTTCATGATTTTAAAAAAATTAGCATTGAATCATTTGTAAATCTTTATCCAGTTTATATCTGCCTGTTTCTTGAGTCTTGCTTCTTCCTCATTCCAGCTATTAAGCGTATTGTTAAAAATGGTTTTGTAGAAAAGATAGACCTTCCCATCAATAATTTTGTAATTTTCCGGGTCAACCTCTACCTTTTCACCTTTTGCTCCCATTGCATAGGCACACCAGCCACCATAAGCAGGTTCATATTGAAGGGGTGTTTTTTTGAAGGCTTCCAGATTAGGTTCATTGGCAAATTTGTAAGTAATGCCATTAAATATGTAAGAAATTTTACCTTTTACTGGTTTATTTGAAAAGTAACTAACAGGGTCATATCCTGATAAAGCAATGCCTTTTTCTAATAAAAAATGTTTTTGACGAATAGCTGTTTCTTGTGCCAAACTCTGAAGGGATACCATCACCAACAGAAAAAATAATTTTTTCATTTTGATTTTCTTTTAATTTCTATCGCAAAAGTAAAATATATGGATTGAGTAAAATGTCGGGCAAATGACAGAATGAGACGGTTTTGAGTATGGCAAATAGTAGAGCCCAAAGGAGACGGAGCTAAGGATAAAATTTATTTTATTACTGAGTCTACTCCCTTTAATCAACCCATGTTTTGATAACCTGAAACAGCGCTAATATTAAAAAAATAAGACCAATTGCTCGATTAATAGGGTAGCCTTTTAACAATTTCTGAATTTTCAGTTGCTGACGATTGCTAATGAATGCAAAAAGATACAAAATACCAAAGGCGCCAGTAACAGCCCCTAAAATAAAGGCAGATTTGGTGGCAAGGCTGCTGATAACTATATATTTATTAATATAGACTGATATAAAGAACCAAAAGGGAAGAATCTGGGGGTTAACCATACCTAACGAAAAACCTTTCAGGAAATTAACCTTAAGGTTGACAGGCGTAGCAGTAGCTATGTTGACATCAGGATTTTTCTGAAAAAAATAGACAATACCCATCACAATAAAGACAGGTATCATGAGTAGGTTGAGTTTGTCAAGAAATGACTGGTTTTGCTGAATAAATAATAATCCTTCTAAAGCCAATGCAGAATAGATGATTTCTGGGATACTTCCACCTATAGCTACCGATACCCCGGCTGAAAAATTTTTGCTAAGAGTAGTTTGTATAACAGCTAAATTTACTGAACCTAATTGAATAGATCCTAAAAAACTGATAGTGGCCGTAAGAAGAAAAATCAGAAATTCCATAAGTCTTGATTTCAACAAAGCAAAATAAAGAATTTTTCGACTAATGAAATGTCTTTTGGATGACTTTGTAAAAATATTTATATTTAATCTGATAAATACTTTTTCAAAAGATGCCTGATATCTATCTATTTTAAGGACCATATTAAATGAACATAGAAATACGAAAAGATCTCCAATTAACTATTTATGGCTTTGGAGCTACTGCATTACAGAAAGATTACGTTGATACTGTCTTTAAATTAAGCGGAAAGGTGTGGGAAGTGGTGAAAAATCTCGGCTTGAAAAGTAAAGGCACCAATATTTGGGTATATGAACCAAATAATTTTGTTTTTGCAGGTGTGGAACTTGACAATACGAGCAATAGACTTGTTGAAAAGAAAATAAAAATTGAAAAATACGCATATTATAAACATATTGGCTCCTATAAGCTTATTGGCAGTACTGGACAAAAAATGATAAATGCGCTGGTAAATATGGAGTATGAGGCTATTCTTCCAAATATTGAAATTTATGGACATTGGAATTCAGACGAATCTAAACTGGAAACTGAATTAATAATGTGTTTAAAATAGAAATTTTATCTTACATCTCTACTCAGAAGCTTTTTCCAAAAAACTTTCAAATACACTCAATTACATTCTAACTTTGCAGAAAAAAATGTTGTATGAGAAAATTGCAAATGGAAGAATTGAATCGTCTGTCGATAGAGGAGTTTCAGGAGGTTGAAAAAAAGAACTTTTGCCTGATATTAGACGATGTCAGAAGTATGAATAATGTTGGTTCCGCTTTTCGGACAGGAGATGCTTTCTTGGTAGAAAAAATCTATTTATGTGGTATCACTGGTACACCACCCCACCGAGAGATTGAAAAAACAGCCTTAGGTTCAACAGATTCGGTAGCGTGGGAACATCGGGCGGATATTGTGACATTAATTACAGAATTGAAACAAAATGGATATATAGTGTTGGTGGTAGAACAAGTGGAAGATAGTATGAGTTTAACAGATTTTCGACCTGAGCCTTTCAAAAAATATGCTTTTGTATTCGGCAACGAGGTTTTTGGGGTGAATGATGAAGCAATTGCCGCTGCCGATCATTGTATAGAAATACCACAGTTTGGTACCAAGCATTCGCTTAATATTTCTGTTACGGTCGGAATTATCTGCTGGGATTATGTATCGAAAGTGATGGCGCGATAATTGCTTATTTGTTCATGCAATTTTTTTGCATCTTTTTCCGTCTTTATAAAAGAATTGACTGACTCACTCAATAAATTTTACCTAAACATTTACTAATGCGTCTGTTAGGAAAACTCTTTCTTTTGTTATTGACTTATCAAACAGCACTTGCGCAGGTAGAATCAATGCCTGCTGAGCCGGTTATTTGTTATTACACCGAAGAAGATAGCTTTACAGAACTGTTATCCGATAAAGATCGCCTATCCAATACCAGAGTCCTGGCTACTTCAACTATTCAGGTATCTTATGTTGACTTTCCCGAGGCTGCAAAAACAGCCTATGAAAAGGCCATGAGTATATGGTCAAAATACCTGTATTCTACCCAGCCTATTCGTATTAAAGCCACATGGACCGCTCTTTCAACAGGAGTATTGGCTGTTACAGGCTCAACCCGTATTTATAAAAACTTTCAGAACGCGCCTTTTCAGAATGTCTGGTATCCGGTATCATTGGCAGAAGCAATTTCGGGCAAAGACCTGAATGAAGGGGATTTTGAGATTGAGATGAAGCTCAATAGTAATATGAACTGGTATTATGGTGTAGACGGGAAATCACAATCGGGTAAGTTCGATTTAATTACGGTTGTTATGCATGAAATTGCACACGGTCTGGGTTTTTCATCTTCAATGAAATTAGTCAATAGCAATACACAAGGGCAATATGGGCAGTCAGGCAGCAATTATATTTATGATATGTTCTTGCAGAACGTAGGCAAAATTAAATTAACAAACAACGGTGTTTTCGGAAACCCATCTACAGACCTGAAAGCCGCTTTAACAGGTAATGCGCTTTATTTTGGTTTGAGAAATAGCCAATATGCCAATTTTCTGCCAAAACTCTATGCACCCACCTCATTTAATGAAGGCTCAAGTATATCTCATTTTGATGAAACTTACTACCCACAGGGCAACCCTAATTCTTTGATGTCGCCCAATGTACGTTCAGCCGAGGTAAATCAGCAGCCGGGTGATTTACTGCTGAGGTGTTTGCAGGACTTGGGCTGGCAGATTGTGGGGATTGAGGGGAATCCAATTACGGCAAACGAATACATAGTTGAACCTGTGTTAAGTGCCATTATATTTCCTAATCCTGTAGCAGACATTGTAAAAGTTGCTTTCCCATTACGGAATCAGGGACGTGACGTAAGCATAGAATTGTTGGATAGCAAAGGAAGGACAATTCAGCGTGTTGACAGCCAATCTATTACTTCTGAAACTATTCCAATAGACTTAAGCTCCCTGCCGGATGGTGTTTATGTACTAAAAGTTGTTGATGGCAGTCAGATAATTACCAAAAAGTTGGTAAAATCTCCTTAGAGTTTAATATCCAAACTTCTCTTTCCAATGATTGATTGGTTTCTCTATCAGAAACCATGAAATAGAGGCAATTCCAATTGTAATTGCATATAAGAAAAAAAACTTTAGTGGTAAGTGATTGGCAATAATAGGCAACTTGTTCAATAACCTGATAGTAGGATGATTAGGTGAGGAATGATAAAAGTTATAGATAAAATTGTGATAGATGTAAATCCCATAGCTAATACGACCAATATAAATGCTTAATTTGTTTTCTAATATGCCTTTCATGATGCCTCCGAAATTATAAGCGGCATTACCTACCAAAAATAGAGATAGGAAAGACTCAAATATTCGTAAGAATACAATGGTTATGATGCTTTGCCCTTCTGAAACCCATTTACTCAACATAATTACGCCTGTATAAAGCAGCACACTCACCCCAATCCATACTTTATTAGTAACAAATGCTTTGACTTTCTCATTTTTGTGATAAAAAAAGTAAGCTAAAAGCCCTCCCATACCAAAAGCATCAAGGCAGGTAGGCATCAGTACATAAGAAGCCATCCATGCTACACCGTTAAGGTAAAGAACAAGTCTGAGTAATATTGAGAGGCCGATAAAGCCAAATAACACTCTAACTAAATAGCGTGAAGGAATAAAAAAGATAACGAAAGGGAAAAAGAGGTAGAACTGTTCTTCCACTGCCAATGACCACAAATGGTCGATTACCCCTAACCATGATTCATAAATGGCAATATAGATATTGGTTGAGTATGTAAGGCACCACACGATTTTATCCCGAACTGGAGGAACATTAAGAATATAAAGGATAAGGATTGTCAGGTAATAAACAGGGAAAATGCGAATGGTACGTCGTATGAAGAATTGCTTGAGAGAAAACCCATGCGAACGATTGAGTGCTTCGTCTTTATCTTTGGCGTTTAACAAAA
The DNA here is from genome assembly GCF_013912375.1 of Emticicia sp. BO119. Lineage (GTDB taxonomy): Bacteria > Bacteroidota > Bacteroidia > Cytophagales > Spirosomataceae > Emticicia. The sequence continues at coordinate 603,513 of NZ_JACETV010000001.1, forward strand.
TGCGGGTTATCAGAAATCCACTTAATACAAAAAAAAGACAAACGCCTAAGAATCCCAAAGGGAGTTTTAGCTTTTCGTCAGACCAATGGTCTATTAGAACCAATGATACTGCTATAAATCGTATGCCATCTAATTGTTTTAAATAGGAAGTGTTTTGTGCCGACATCAGGATTATAATTCTTATAGAAATCTACCAGTTTTGCTTGGGTTTTTGCTTCTGTATTGCTTGGATATTGATTGATTGGTTCGTAAAAGTAACAACAGATTGCTCATTTTCTACTCTGACAATACCTATCTGGTAAGTACCAGACTGAATATAAAATTTTGTAAAATCGCACACAAAGCTACCAAGCTTCAATTGATTTTTGAAAAGAAATCCGATATTAATATAATCTTTTAACTGAAAGGAAGCCTGAGTAAAAATTTTACAAGGAAACAAATAAATATTTTGTGCCGACCTTAAAATTATATATTGTCCTGCATCGGCTGAACTTACATCGAGGGTACCAGACTGTTTATCCGTCAATATAAAGCCTGATTCATTCTCTAAGATATTGATTTGTGTTTGTACTGAATCTTTTGCAGACAACAAGTCAGGCAAGAGTGAATCATAGAATGTCGGGACGGGTCGTTGTAATTGCGCATAAATGCCGTTTGCAGGCATTTCTTTGTCACTGTATTGTATCTTAAATTGGTCGGTTATGCGTTCATGCCTCAAATAAACAATATGCTGGAATTCAGCCAGATAAGTATAAAAATTAAACCCGATGCTCAATAAAATGGCTATTGTGATGACTTTTTTTTGTTTTTGTTTGACAAGTGAGTTGAGAATAATAAGATAACTTATACAAAGTATAAGAATCGAATTAATCTTGTACTTACTTGTCAGAAGAACTTCTATGCCATATGAAATACGGCCTATAGCTATGCCCAGGCAAGTAATAACTAAAAACATCAGGCAGCTAAGCAGAAATAAATCATTATTGCGTTGGCGGATGTTGTATTTACTGAATAAAACCTGAAAACTGAATAATCCGATAATGATCAATATAATAACACCTGTTGCCATTGATAGATCAAGGTGTTTGTTTGGAGATAAAAAAGACAAATCTATTGCATTGCCCGTAACCGCTAAGAATCCTTTTACTATGATAGGAATAGATGAAAAATTGAAACTGGAAACTTTATCAGGAGATGACTGGTATTGGAAAAAATACAAAAATAAGAATAAGACTGATGGCACCACCCAGGCAGTGAGTTCACGATACCGTTTCTGAAATAGAAGAATGGTTGTTCCGATAATTGGAATCAGGATTCCATTACTGCTTGTAAATATACCCAAGAAACAAGTAGCAATTGTTATAGAGAAGTAGGTTTTTGTGGGTTTGTCGTAACTGTAAATCAAAATATAAAAAGAGAGAAAGGCTAAGAATATAACCCAGAAATTTTGAACAGCGGCCATTCCCCAGAACATATTCTCGTACAACCCACTATTAAACAGCAAAAACGAAATTGGTACCAAGGTTATTAAAGCTGAATGATTATGGCTTCTAAACCTGTATAAAATCATTAAGATACCAATAAGACTTAAATTGCCTAATAGCATAAGCAGTTTTAAATCTAACGTACCTTTCAGAAAAAATATAAATAGTGCAAATATACGAGTCAGGAAAATCCGGTGCTCGTTATGTTGCGCAAAAAGTATTCTGACTTTGTTGAAAAATGAGTCTGATGTAAGAAAATCAGCTAATGAATTTCGTACAGCTAAATCGTCCCAATGAGGGATATTAATAGCATATTTCTGAAAAATAAATCCGAAAAGTACAGGCGGAATAAGTATCAGACAGAGCGCAAGGCCTTTCTGTACCAATGAATTTTTTAGTAGCATTGATTACAATTTCAAAATCGAAAATTCGACTCTACGATTTTTCTTTCTCGTTTCTTCTGTGGCATTGCTGGCAATTGGCCTTGACGGACCCCACCCCTTGGTCTGAATATGATTATCATCAATACCACCGACTTCAACCAGATATTTCTTAACTTCATTGGCTCTGTCCTGCGAGAGTTTTACATTTAGCATCAGGTTGTCGTCAGCACCGTCTGTATGACCTTCAATCATCACCTCCATAGTGGGATACTCTTTCATTAAAGCAATGATTCTGTTCAGCTCAGGGTAGGAAGGAGGCAGAATATCATATTTACTCTGATTAAAAAAGAGATTATGGAGTACAATCGTTTGCCCCTCTTTTATAGGTATCAGGCTAATATTCCGTCTGATTTCTCTGAAACGATTATCTTTTGTCAAATCAATATTGTCGCTAACAGCAATGAAGCCTTTTTTGGTGGCACTCAAACTGTAATTTTTCTTCAAAGGTACAACAAATTTGTATTCGCCGGTTTCAGGATCAAACTCTGACACGATTTTATCTTTCTTGTCTTTATCGGTGGTATCGTTAAGAGCTTCCAAAAATACATCAGCCGGAACAGGCTTTCTGTCAATGGCATTAATTACAGTTCCCGAAACTATGGCTACCGGGTCAGGCTTAATTGATGGGAAAAGTTTAATTCTGAAAATGTCTTCGGCTCCCATCGACCTTTCTTCAGAACTCAGATAAGCATATTCGCCTGATGCGGGAATTGTAAAATAACCATCCCACTTTGCTGTATTAATCAATGAGCCCAGGTTTTCAGGTTCACTCCATTTTGTCCAGGTACTATCCAGGCGACGGCTTAAAAAAATATCATTGTCGCCATATCCTGGAAAGCCTGATGTCGAAAAATAAATAGTTTTTGAGTCAGCTGCTACAAATGGCCCTCCTTCATCTTCCACTGTATTTATATTATTTCCCATATTTACAGGTTTAGACCAAGTACCGTTTTCATGCAGAAACGACACATAGAGGTCTTTACCTCCGCGTGTATCGTTTCGTTTGCAGGCAATAATCATTACCTTATTATTAGGAGCTAAAGAAAACTCAGTATAGGAAGCATTATTATAATAATCAGTAATTTTTACTTCTTTCGGAAACTCCCAGCCTGTACGTGTTTTTTTTGATTTGGAAAGACCCGGTCGATGAGATCCATCAGGTAAATAAGTGTTTAATAAAAATACGGTTTTGCCATCAGCCGAAATCGTGCTTACAGCATTGTGTTCTTCAGTATTTATCGGTGCCTGAATATTTTCTGCATTTCCCCAGGTGCCATCAGATTGCATTTTCGAAATCCAAACGTCCTGTTTTTTATCCCTGCCCAAATTTCCATCATGTCCTTGTCTTGTAAAGAACAGCGTTTTACCGTCTGGTGTGATGATAGGTGCAACCTCACGATATTTAGAATTAACTCCTTTGCCCAGATTTTCTTTGATGATTTCTTTTGGCATATTCTTCGACAGATTGATTCGGGCTTCGTAAGGTGTTGCCAACTCAGAAATACCAATAGCATCAATCTGATTATAGCCAGGTACTCTTGACGGAGACATTACCAACTTGATAGCATAGACCGAATAAGGTGTCCGTGGTATGACGATGTTCCACATCCGGCCGGGCATTTTGGGTACATCGTTTACATTATCATGTATCAGGTGTTCGGTATCAGTTGAATCGTAGGCAAATACTCTGATAATTGCCCCAGGATTATGATTTTCACCGATTGAAACCTGTTTGATTTTCATTGGTTTCTCAAAACCTACTTTTATCCATTCATCGCCATTGGTATCAGCACCTGCCGGAGACCAGGCTGCTTTGGAGTCGCCAGTCTGTGGTAGTTTACTTGGATTTCCCAGAATCTGTACAGCCCTGAACTCAAGACCCTGATTGGTAGGGTCAGTTCTCTCAGATGAAAACCCGATTACTTTACTGGCCCACTGAATATATTGAGCTTTGGCATAAAAAGAATGAAAAGACAGCAGGAGAATAACCCCAAAACAGGTCATAAATTTCGGATAAAACATTGCTGGTTTATCTGGTTTTTTGGGGAGTAATACATTCATACAATTTTTAATACTTTTGGAATAACGTTTAAGTTGTTTCTTATAAAACGAAAGTAAAAGAAAATTATTAAACTTTCAAGAAAACGATTGTTCGATATACCGTAGAAAATACTTTGCTCATCTGATAAACCTTTATTTAACTTTTCATTAACAAAATATTCTATTAAAAATTTAACAAATTCTTTCATTCTAACGTTTTGTTTACGTATTTAGCGGAAGAATTTCCTCTTCGACTTAAGTATTATTTTTAATCTTTATAAGTAAACAATGAAAAAAACATTCTTGACCGTTGCCGTTGTACTTGGTATAGCTTCGGTATCGAAGGCCCAAACCAAAATCCCTCCAGATGTAGAAAAGTTATTACAAAAAAATACTTGTTTGGCTTGCCATAAGGTAGATACCCGTTTAGTAGGACCTGCTTACAAGGAAGTCATGAAGAAGAAAAAATATAAACCAGAACAAATAGTTGAATTGATTTATAAACCGGTTCCGACTAACTGGGAAGGGTATCCACCAATGGCTCCGATGAGTCAGGTTCCTAAAGAGGAGGCTCTGAAAATTGCCAAATGGATTACTACATTGAAATAAACAGAAGGTAGTTTAAAGATAGTTATACAAAGTAAAACCCCTCCATAGGCATTAGCAGATGGAGGGGTTTTGCGTCAATAGAGGTTTATTCTAATACTCGCACTTTCAGAAAACTTGCATTTTTCTTTTCATGAAAAATGGTATGTGTAGCTGTCTGAAAATCTGAATAATCGGCAAAATGAATATTAGGCAGGTATTTCTGTGGATTACGGTCAATAATCGGGAAGAAAGTGCTCTGAATCTGAACCATAATCCTATGGCCTTTCTGGAATGTGTGGAGCACATCCTGTAGTTCAAATGATACATCTTCAACCTTGTTGGGCTTGAATGGAACTGGTATCTCAAAGCTCTTACGGAACTTTCCACGCATCGCTTCACTTCTTACCATTTGCTGATAGCCGGCCATTTTCATCTTTTTATCTGTGTTCGGATTATCTTTGGCATCATCAGGATACACATCTATGACCTTAACGATAAAGTCAGCATCAGTACCTGTTACAGCGACTTTCAGATTAGCCCAGATATTTCCGGCTAAAGTAATATCTTTATCTAAAATGTCAGTCTGAAAGGTCAGAACATCAGGACGTCGGCTTGCATGGCGTTGGTCGTCAACCATGTACTCACGAGGCATACCCGCGGTAATATAGTCAGATGATGGGACAGGTTTATCAGGATCTGATATATAAGAAGTAGTACTCTTTTTTTCTTCCGGCTCGCTGAACGAAAGTTTTCCATTAGCTCCGAAGTATAGATTTTTTTCTTTGGCTGCCTTTGGCGGCCACTCTGCAAAACTACGCCATTTGTTGGTTCCTGTTTCATACATCAGTGCTTCTGCAAAAACATTATCGCCTTGTCCTTTCAGGTAGTAATTAAAAAACTTACGCTCAATACTCCCTCGATAATAAGTGCTTGTTTTTTGCCCGAAATTTACATTGCCTAAAATATCACCATCACCTCTTGCCCATCCTCCATGTACCCAGGGACCTACCACAAAAATATTGGTAATGCCCGGATTCTTTTCCTCAATTGATTTGTAAGTCTTGAAAGTACCATATAAATCTTCGGCATCATACCAACCACCTACTACCATTACGGCGTGTTTAATTCCATTATGGTGATTCAGAATATTACGGGCTTTCCAGAAATCATCATAGTTGGGATGATCAAGATTGGCTCTCCAGTAAGGGTCTTTACCGAGGCTCTCTGTATAATTCAGGGAGTTTTTCAGAGGCCCTAAGTCCAGATAAAACTTATAACCATCAGGAGTGCCAAAATTGAAGCGCTTGCCATATGATTGTGTAGGCTTATTGTCAGTTCTATTAGTAAAGCCCGGATAAAATCCGAAATTATGAGGTAACATAAAAGCGCCATTATGGTAGCTATCATCTCGCCATAAATCAGCCATCGGAGCTTGTGGCGAAGAGGCCACTAAAGCCGGGTGAGTGGCCATCAAACCTGCTGAGGCATAAAAACCTGGATAACTGATGCCCCACATACCTACTTTGCCGGTATTGTAAGTGTTTTTTGTAAGCCACTCTATAGTATCATAGGTATCAGTCGACTCATCAATCATGGTCTTACTGCTTTTATTATCAATATGTGGGCGCATCTCTACAAATTCACCTTCTGACATCCATCGCCCACGCACATCCTGATACACAAAGATGTAACTGTCGTGCATCAGTTCAGAACTTGGCCCGACCAACGTTTTTAATTTACCTTCACCATAAGGAGCAACCGAGTAAGGCGTACGTTGCAATATGATGGGGTAATTTTTAGTGGAATCTTTTGGTAGATAAATGGAGGTAAATAAACGAACTCCATCACGCATGGTTATATATACTTCTCGCTTTTTATAGTTTTCACGCACATAATCAGCATCGGTATTCTGGGCCATTACCACACCCTGGCATAAAAGTAAACAGATAAGAATGAAGCTTCGCATAGTTTGTTGATAGTTTTTAGAAAAATGGATTTGCCTGATGATAAAAGTAGAGTAATTTCCGGCTTGTAAATATAAGGTTTGTCTCACGATTTTTTAAGCTGTCTTTTAAAAATATCCTAATTCAATAAATTCTGCTAATATTCATGGTAATCCTGCATCATGGTTTAAAAGTCTTTCTTATTGGAATTGATACATATTTATTTGAACTTTTTTATTATTTTTTTACTTTTGTATATAGAAAAATTCTCGCGAAGAGACTCACGGGAATAAATCCTTTGAATGCTGGTATATGGAAAATTTAATTGAAAGAGTAGAAACCGCTTTAAATTCGGTAAGACCATATTTACAAACCGATGGTGGGAATGTGAAAGTAATTGAAATTACAGATGATTATACGGTTAAACTTGAATTAATGGGAGCTTGTGGGGCATGTCCTATGTCTTCTATGACCTTCAAAGCTGGTTTGGAAGAAGCCATTTTAAAGGCTGTACCTGAAATTCGTAAAGTAGAAGCATTGAACTTAACACCAGCCTTCTAATAGCCTTGGTGTCAGACTGAAAGCTAAAAATATACAGCCACTTGCAGATACAAGTGGCTTTTTTATTATCTTGCACAGAAATTAATTTTCGCATACTTCGCGCAATAAACATCAGCTTAGGTTACATAATGGCAAACAAAATCAGAGTCGGGATTTTCTTTGGCGGACAGGCCAGAGAAAGGGAAATATCATACTTAGGGGGGAAAACAGCCTTTGAACACATAGACAAGGCTTTATTTGAACCTATTCCGATATTTGTAGACAGTTTGGGGCATTTTATACAAATCAATCCCGAATTACTCTATGAAGAATCTATCCGTGATTTTTTTCCATCAAAAAACCTTAACAGGGGCTTTCGGGTGTATATTGAGTCATTAGGAGAATTAAATGAAACACAACTTTATAAACTCATTTATAAAGTTGGTAAACAGGTTCAGCCAACTGATTTTCCTCAGATAATGGATTTTGCTTTTACCATTATGCACGGCCCTCAGGCAGAAGATGGTAGTGTGCAGGGTTTGTTAGAATGGTATGGTATCCCATATATGGGGCCTGGCTTGATGGGCTCGGCAGTCGGAATAGATAAACCCATGCAAAATAAACTGATTTCATTAGTAACAGGGCAAAAAAAGAAATCAGTTACTTTCACACGAGAAGAATGGGCTGTGGCAGATCGCTCGAAACAGTTTACAGATTTAATCAATAGTATAGGTTTTCCTTTTGTTGTAAAAGCACCGCATCAAGGGTCTTCAATTGGTGTAGCAATTGTCAGAAAAAGAAGTTTGGAGGAGTTTACAAGGGCCGTGAACCAATGCTTTTTTGAAGTTACTTTTAAAAAGAGTGAGTGGGAGAAAATGACCGAGCGCCAGAAACGCCATATGATGGAAAAAATGTCTAATCTGGATGAGGGAATTGGTTTTCCGGTAATGGTAAATGGCAAAATACTTGCACACCCTGCCGACCTGATGGAGGAGTTGGACGCTGTTTTATTTACTTCTGATAGTGTAACGGTAGTATCGGCACATGCTGAAGACTATGTGATGATTGAAGAATTTGTAGTAGGGCAGGAGTTTTCTTGCGGGGTCATTCAGCAAGATGATGGGAAAGCCATTGCCTTGCCTCCGACTGAGATTTATGGCGAGATACAAACCTTTGACTTTAAATCAAAGTATAAGTCAAATGTTACTAAAAAACGGATTCCGGTCGATACAAGTCTTGAAAACCTACATAAAATACATGAAAGCCTTTTGAAAACCTTCAATACCCTGGGCTTTTGTGTAGTAACCCGTATTGATGGCTTCCTGACTCCTGATAGTCGGGTATTATTGCATGACCCGAATACTATTCCTGGTATGTCGCCATCTTCTTTAATATTCAAACAAATGGCTGAAATCGGTTTGACGGTGACACAATCAATCACTTATTTTATTCGTCAGTCAATTCGTGAGCGTATCAGGAGCGGAAAAAATACTGTACAGTTCCGTCAGCTTTTAGAAAGGTTAGACAGTATGATTGAAGAACGGGTAAATACTCCCCGAAAAAAAGTAGCAGTAGTATTTGGTGAATCAGACGAGCAATACAAAACAGCCCAAAAAAAGATGGGAGAGTACTCTTCGTCACCAATTTATGAACCTGTACCAGTTTGTGCAGCCCGTAACGGACAAATGTATAAGATTCCTGTTAATCTGATGTTCAAGGCTGATATTCAGGATTTTGGACAGGCCATCGGGAAACCAAAGCATCCATTTATTATTGAAATCTTAGAAAAAGCAAAGAGTGTTACAAAAAAATATGCCGGCAGCTTTGATACACAAATGAAAAAACTTTCAGAATCTGAATTGGCAGAAACTGTACAGTTTATTTTCCAATGTGATTCTGAGACATTGATTGAACTCTAACACTTAGCAGTAACAATAAATAGAAAGGCTGTCAGCGATTCGGTTGGCAGCCTTTTTTATTTTGGCTTTAGGTTAGGCAGCTGTAAGCCAATCTTTTAATTCACTTCGTTTTCTACGAGAAACAGTAATTGCAATATTCTTTTTTATTAATAACCGATTATTGCTCAGAAGAGACCTGTCGGCAAAGGTCATATTTAATAAGAATCTTTTATGAATACGCAAAAAATTATAGCCTTTTAGTTTTGATTCAATCTTTTTTAAAGTAGAGGCAATGGTGATTGGATGTTTTCCTTCCAGATGAATGATTGTATAATTAACGTTGCCCTCTAAGAATAAAACTTCATTAATATTTACAGCCGTTTTTTGATTGAGAAAAACAATAGGGTTAAGTAAGTTTTTTTTCATGAAAATTAAATTTTTGGTCACATCAATAGTCAAAAATGCAAATTAGCTATTAAAAGAAAACGATTATTTGCCCAAATAAGGGAAATGGTTAATGAACAACGGATTTTGTTAAACGAAAAATACCGGACTGGTTTCGCTCCACTCCAGTATTTAGAAAGTTAATTTTGAAAATGGTATTATTTCTTCTTTTTCAGGTTTCTTCTTAAGGTGCTTCTTTTTCTTCGAGAAACCTTGATAAGTACATTACCGGGTAGGGTAACAATTTCATTTTTTAGAAGTGATTTATCTGCGTAGTTGAGATTAATAAGAAATTTTTTGTGAATCCGCAGAAATCCATGTATCTCAAGCAAGGGTTGAATTTTTTTTAAAGTAACTGCAACCATCAAGGGAGCTTTTTCTTCAAAATAGACTTTTGTGTAATTAATGTCGGCTTCGAGCAACGTTATTTCGTTGGCATACACCATCGTTCTTTTGTTTAGGTAGACGATAGGGTTAGGTAAAGAATTAGTCATAGTAAAAGCAATTTAAGTTTAAATAAGGTATAAAAAGGTTTAACTGTTCCAAGCTTTAAGGCATGAAAACAGTTTTTATTTTTATAAGAAGTGGGAGCGACTAAGCAACTGGTAAGTCTGGCTCAGGAAGCATTAACAGCGTTTTTGCTATCGAAGAGAACAGCAGTTTCAGGTAAGTGTTTAGTCATAGAAAAGTCAGTTATGAAACAATACTACTAAAATAAATTATAATTATCAAGCGGTATCATAAGTATTTTTAATAGAACAGGGGTTTTAGTTAATAAAGGTAGGGTTTTGGTTGATGAAGCTTTGAGAGATTATTGGAGTTAGGTTTTAACAAAATGCAAAAACCCTACCAATTGGCAGGGTTTAAGAGCAATATAGATTATAGTAATTAATCTTAATTACAATACTCACGTATTACATTGTAGGCTGCTGAATAGCCTAATTCACCAGCACGGCTCAGGTCATAGCAACCGCCATTATCATCTCCTAAAGCGTGTTTAATAATACCTCTTACATAAAATGCCTCTCCGTATTTAGGATTTAGTTTAATGGCATTTGAGCAATCCTGTAATGCTTCTTTCTGTGCACCTGTTGAAGAGCGGACAAAACCACGGAAGAAATAGGCTTCGGCATAAGTAGGATTTAACTCAATCGATTTATTCAAATCATTGATTGCACCTTTGGCATCGCCATTTTTGAATTTAGCTACGCTACGGCTATAATAAGCCTCTGAACGATCATCGGAAAACTCATTGATTTTACTTTTTTCCTGCACTACATTTCGTAGTTCATCTAAAATATTTTTAGTAATTCGTCCTGTATAAACCACTTTTGAATCAATATTCACATTATTGATTTCAATGGCTTTTGTCAGGTCATTAATAGCATCTTTCTGGCTATTTAGTTTACTGTTGCAAAAACCACGGCCATAATAAGCTCTTACATTCTGTGGGTCTAAAGCTATAGCTTTATCGAAATCGTTTATTGCTCCTCTGAAATCATCAATTTTGGTTTTGCTGAATCCGCGATTGTAAAATGATTCACTATCTTCTGGGTTCAGTTTAATTGCTTCGTCAAAATCTTTGATGGCACCAGTAAAATCGTTGATTCTTAAACGACTGAAACCACGACTGGCAAAAGTCTGTGAGCGTTTAGGGTTCATATCAATGGCTTTTGTAAAATCTGATATACTACCCGGATAATCCTCTAAACGTAATTTACAAGTACCACGTGAGTAATAAGCCTGAAATTTATTAACGTCTTCAGTATTCACTTCAATTACTTTGGTGAAGTCCTGAATAGCGCGTCGGTAATCTAATAATTTGGCTCTGGTAGTACCCCTTGCCAAATAGGCAAGCGCATCTTCAGGGCTTAATTCAATCGTACGATTATAGTCCTGCAAAGCAGCTCTGTGGTCTTCCTGCTCACCTTTGCTTTTGCCACGGTATAAATACGCAAGAGAATTTTTAGGATCAAGGTCAATGGTTTTATCAAAGTCTAAAATAGCACCTCTATGGTCTTTAAGTTGCTGTTTAGCTAAACCACGATTAAAATAGCTACTTGGGTTGTCGGGGTTCATAGCAATAGCGGTACTAAATGCCTGTGAAGCACCTACAAAATCACCAGCTTTACTTTTGTTGACACCAATATCGAAATACTCTGAGGCAGTTTGTTGCGCAAAAGTTTGAGACATACACAACACTGCTAATAGAAAGCACAAGGAGAAAAAACGATTTTTCATAGAGAATTTAAGCATTTAGGAGGAAGTATGTAATGATGCTAAGTGAACTAAAGTTTGAACAACAAAGATAAATTTTATGAGCCTTTAGTCCATAACTTTTCTGAAAAGATTTTGTTAAGAATACCATTAAATCAGCTAATATTAAATTTTATTGCAAAAAACTTGTAATTCTCAATAGTTTTTTAGCAATTTTACTATAATTTAAGTTTTACCTTGTGTAAAACCCCTTACTTACGTTGCTAAAAATTTCCTAAATTCATGAAAGTACTTCGTCTTTTGGCAGGCGTGGCTATTGGTATAGCGTTATTCGCCTCATGCAATTCAGCCAGAAAAACTTCACAAGACACAGCAAGTGGTCGTAAGAAAGACCCGGAGGCAGCAAATGCGGCTTTGAAAATTGGTATTATGCTTGATAGATTAGCTACAGATTTAGTGAGTGCTACTACTGGTAAAGCAGATATTTTGCGGACAGGTGAAGGTATTAATATTACTTTTCAGCCTGATTTCTATTTTGAATCAAGTTCAGAGCAACTAACGCCTGATGCAAAGAGTTTATTAAACGAGGTGTCAGGTGTTTTGAATCGATACCCTTACACTGAGGTATTTATTGAAGGCCATGCTGATAGCAGCGGGAATCAGCTAAAAAATAAAAAACTATCAGAAAATCGTGCGAAATCAGTAGCTTTATATATGAAAGCACAAGGGGTAGTGGCTGAAAGACTGGCAATTGCCGGATATGGTGCAACACGGCCTCTGGCCAGCAATGAAACACCAGAAGGACGACGTAAAAACCGCAGAGTGCTGGTAAAAATCAGAGCCAATGAAAAGAAATTTTTAGCTTCTAAAATTCAGGTAGCAAGTAAATAGATTGCTTATTAGTTTTTTGTTGAGGTTTTTAATATGTTAAAGAGCGACAGGGTTTGTCGCTCTTTTTTGATTCCCGGCCCAGGTTAATTAACAACACTATTTTCTACTTCTATGATTTCTTTCTGATGTAAATGAAGTCGAACATAATATTAAATGTCTTTCCTCCATCACTGGATATGTCCTGATATTGTCTGACTTTATCCGGCCCGAGATTTTCAAAAACAAAATTACCAGGTTGAACTACCCCTTGCGCATCGGTTTGTGTATATTTAAAACGCATAGCACCATCTTTGTATTCTCCGTCATTATACTGTGTAGCACCGCCACCTGAGCCTATCCACATTTGTGTCCACTTGCCTGTGGTTGGGTTATACCAGTTCTGGCTTTTCCCGTCACCGGGGCTATTAAATGCATACCAGTTTTCAAGTATTGTACAATCACCTGAGACACTTTCAACTACGCTTGTACCTACTCTGTGATTCGGATATTGATTGTTGTAAACCTCCCATGTGCCAATCCAGAAATCAAAGTCTCTTGCTCTGGGTTGGGTTTTACAAGGATAAACTCTGTTAGAAACGCTCTGATAAATATCCTTGAATCTGGGTAAATTGCGGATACTATCAAAATCTTTAAATTTCTCCATTTCATAGGCATTCAGATAACCGTTGGCATTGGCACTATCTAAATAAACCAAAGCCTTTTCCTTATTCATTTTCATGGCATAAGTCATGGCCATTCTTGAATATAACTGAGCTTTTAGTGCTGGCAATGGATTTTTTGATAGAATGAGGTTATAATATTTTATAGCTTCTTCATAATCTCCGGTAAAATGATTACTAAAGGCAAGTCTGGCATAGGTAATGTTCAGTGGATTTGATGCAGTAGCCAGATAGGCATTGTATTTAGAGATTGCCTCTTTGTACCTCATGTTAAAAAATAAAGAGTCAGCACCTCTTGTAGGCGATGGTTGTATATTTTGTGCCATAACAAAGTATGAGTTGAATAGTAAAAAAAGTACCAGATATTTGTAGTGAGTCATACTGATGAATGTGTATTTGTAAAAGATTGTTTGCAAAGCAATCGAATGAAAAATTGATTTAGGGTAAATTTTTCATAAAAATTGCTTTGCCGGGAAATTTTCACCTTTTATTTTTATTTACATAGTAATCTTGGGTTTTGAAATAAAAAAATGATCTAAAAAGGAACCATATGGGATTCAGATTAATGATGCTGTTTTTTGTGGTAGCATCTATTCAGGGCTTTTTTATTTCGGGGGTATTATTCTTTTATCAAAAGGGGATTCCAAACAGGCTTTTAGCTTTGTTTATTTTATTGTTTTCGATTTGCTTACTTGACTGGGTTGGCTTCTGGACTAATCATTATAATTCTTATCCTCTTTTTACTAATATTTCCATCAGTTTTTCGGCATTGTATGGGCCGATTTTATTTTTTTATTATCGTTATTCGGTTGAAAATTATAAGTTTAACAAGAATGATTTATGGCATTTTATATTGCCTGTTTTTATCCTTATAAAATATCTGCCTTATTATTCTTTTAATTGGTTTGGCTATAAAACTGGCTGGAGATTCTTATGGGAAATGACAATATTCAGTAGTACGGATATTACGCCTTACTTGTTACTAATCTCAGTATTTGCTTATTCAGCTTATTTGTGGTACAAATACACACCATTATTTAAAAGCCATGTTTATCAATTGTCATGGCATCGTTACTTGGTATTGTTTTTTTTCCTTTTTGGCGTTAATTCGGCCATTTATGTTATCTGGAATCGGTTTTTAGGTGGGATACCGATTTATTTTGACTTATTTATTTCGTTTGTAATTGTGGTTGCGATTTACTCGGTTACGATGCTGGCTTATATCAGGCCAGAGGTTTTCGCCGGAATGAGCATTATTCAATCAATCAAACAATTGAAGTATCGGAAGAATGGTTTAGGTATTGAACAAGGGCGAAAAATAGTGGCGCAATTGGACCAATTGATGCAGGAACAAAAACTTTATTTGGAAAGTGGACTAAAGGTGGACGAAATAGCAAGAAAAATGGGGGTGAGTAACCATCATATTTCTCAGGCTATTAATGAGCAACTCAAAATTAACTTTTCAGACTATGTGAATCATTTCAGAGTCAAGGAAGCTGAAACACTACTTAAAACCAAAACCAGGCAGGAAATGAATATTATTGAGATTGCCTATGAAGTAGGTTTTAATAATAAAAACTCATTTAATAATGCGTTTAAGAAAGTAGTGGGTGTAACTGCAACAGAATATCGTAGTTCTCTCAAACCTATTGAATAAAGTTAATAGTATAGACAATGGTATTTTATATATTTGTTGGGATAGGTTTTCTTGCCATAACGATTTAAAAAAAAACTGATTACTGGTTTATTTACAAAAGCAACTGCCCCACACCAAATAATAACACAAATGCTAAAGTTGAAAGAGACATTTGTTTCAGCATAGGATCAGGATTGGGAAGTCTGGATACTTTGATGCCATTAATAAAAAATAAGGGGAAGCATAACACATACAGAATTGTATATTGCTCTTTCAGAATACTGAATAAAAGAATGCTTACCATGCCAGCTATTAGCAGAAACCAATGGTATCTGATTGCTGCCTCGCGACCTAAACGGGCCGGGATAGTCTTTTTACCTGCACGGGTATCTGATTCAATGTCTCGTATATTGTTGATATTTAATACTCCCGTAGCGAAGAAACCACAACTTAAAGCCGGGAGAAGATTCAACCAATCGAAAGTTTTGGTATATAGATAATTACTTCCTAAAACGCCTACCAAACCAAAAAATATCAGTACTGACATATCTCCCAGTCCTGCATAGCCATAGGGTTTTTTACCTGCAGTATAAGTATAAGCAGCTAACATACAAAGTAAGCCCAAGCCTAAAAAGCCCCAGAACTGGTTGGTAGAAGCATCTCTGAAAACAAAGTATAAAAGTGATACACCAAAAATAAGACAGAAAATAGCCAGAATAATGATGCCATTAAGCATTTGTTTAGGTGTTATAGCTCCCGACTGAACTGCTCTTTGAGGCCCTACACGTCCGGCCAAATCAGCGCCGTTCTGGGTATCGCCATAATCATTGGCAAAGTTTGACAATACCTGCAAAGCAATGGTAGTAAGGCAACAGAAAGCAAAGATAAGCCAGTTGAAATGTCTGGAAGAAGCAGCCAGGAAACTACCCATAAAGATACTTGATAACGACAAAGGTAATGTTCGGGGACGGGCAGCAGAGAGCCAGTTTTTCATGATTCAGGTAGATAAGAATGACAAAAGCGTAAACAAAAATTTACGCTTTTGCAAAATTACACAAATGTGTTGCAATACAATTAAATTCCTACTGCTTTCTTGAAGTCTTCATTAGATGGAAGAACTTTATCCCGGAAGAAATGGGTCAATTCGCCATTTTCGTTAATTACGTACTTACTAAAATTCCAGTTTGGAGCGTTATCATTCCACCCATTCAATTCTTTATGTGTAAGCCATTGGTATAATGGTGCCTGGTCTTCACCTAAAACACTTACTTTTTCAAGCATCTGGAAAGTTACACCATAATTCTTTTGACAGAATTCTGCAATCTCTTCATTTGTACCAGGTTCTTGTGATTTAAAATTGTTAGCAGGAATCCCCAATACCACAATTTTATCACCATATTGCTTGTGAAATGCTTGCCACTCAGCATATTGAGGGGTGTTGCCACATTTTGAAGCTACATTTATTACCACTACTTTTTTACCTTTATAGCGGCTGAAGTTAATTGTTTCTTTGCCATCAAGCGATTTCAATGAATAATCGTAAAACGATCCTTTTGCCACAGAAGTTGATGGTCGGCCTTCGTTGAATTCTCTGTCAGAGAAAATAAGTTTTATTGTTCTGAAACTCATAGTTCCGATAATAGCCAAAAGGGCTAATGATGCTAAAATAAGGGTCTTTTTCATTTAATTGAATTGTTTAGAACGGTATGCGTTGAGATTGAAAGATTCGGGTATTACATTCTGATTGGTACTTCTATGCCTAATAACGCAGTTGCCTTGCGAATTGTTTCCGAAACAGCTTTTATTAATGCCAGACGAAACTGCTGTTTATCAGTATCTGTTTCGTTCATGATAGAAATCTCGGCATAAAACTGATTAAAAGTCTTTGCTAATTCATAAGTGTAGTTGGCAATAACTGATGGTGAATACTCATCACCAGCTTTTTTAACGGCATTCGGATACTCACTCAGAACAAAAATTAATTCAGTTTCAGATTTTGCTATTTCTACATTTTTAATCCGGCTATTTACTGAAATGCCCTGTGAAGACGCCTTCCGCAAAATAGAACAGATACGTGCATGAGTATATTGAATAAAAGGCCCGGTATTGCCTTCAAAACTGATTGAATCCGCCGGATTAAATAGCATTTTCTTCTTAGGGTCTACCTTCAATAAAAAATATTTCAATGCCCCTAAAGCAATCATCTGAAATAAAATATCAGCGTCCTCATTCGTAAAATCATCAATTTTGCCCCGTTCACGGGTTGTTACTTCGGCCGTTTCAATCATTTCGTCTACCAGATCATCCGCATCAACCACTGTTCCCTCACGAGACTTCATTTTGCCCTCAGGTAATTCAACCATGCCATAACTCAGATGATAACAACCATCAGCATAATTACGACCCAGTTTTTTCATGATCGCAAAAAGCACTTCAAAGTGATAGTCCTGTTCGTTGCCTACTACCCATATAGCTTTGTTAATATGGAAATCATGGAATTTAAGGTCGGTAGTCCCTAAATCCTGGGTAATATATACTGAAGTACCGTCGGCACGAAGCACTAATTTTTCGTCAAGCCCTTCTTCTTTTAAATCAATCCAAACACTTCCATTCTCTTTCTTAAAGAAAATGCCACTCAATAAGCCTTCCTCTACTAAATCTTTTCCTAACAAATAAGTATTTGATTCATAGTAAGTTTTGTCAAATGATACACCTATTTTCTGATAAGTTTCGTTGAAACCTGCAAAAACCCAGTCGTTCATTTTACGCCACAAGGCAACAGTTTCTTTATCACCTTGTTCCCACTTAATAAGCATTTCCTGTACCGCTTTAATAGCCGGGGCATTCTTTTTGGCCTCTTCCTCGCTCATGCCTTCCTGCATTAAGGCTGCAACCTCACTTTTGTAATGTTTATCAAAAATTACATAGTATTTACCGGCCAGATGGTCACCTTTGATACCGGACGATTCCGGTGTTTCTCCATTTCCAAATTGCTGATAAGCCCACATGGATTTACAGATATGCACACCTCGGTCATTTACCAGACAGGTTTTAACTACATCATAACCATTGGCTTCTAATATTTTTGATACAGAAAAACCCAGGAAGTTATTTCTTAAATGCCCTAAATGCAGCGGTTTGTTAGTATTAGGCGATGAATACTCAACCATTACGGATTGATTATTCTTAGGTAAAATGCCAAAGTTTTCATCGGCTAAAATGCCATTCAAAATATCAAACCATACTTCGTCGGCCAATACAAGGTTCAAAAAGCCTTGTACAACATTATAATTTTTAATATAGGTTGTGTTGGTCTTTAAATATTCTCCTATGGCATTGGCAATATCAGCAGGGCTTTTTCGGAGTTGTTTCACCAAGGCAAAAACCACATAGGTATAGTTTCCTTCAAAATCACTTTTGGTAGGTTGTAAAATCACTTCTTCTTCTACCTGAAATAATGCTGATAAGGCCTGCTTGATAGCAGATTTTAATGATAATTCGATATTCATAGATTGTGAGTAATGCTTCTTTGTGAAGCGCAATTTTCTGCAAAAGTAAGGTTTTTTCGTCAGAAAAATATGGTTTATTCGGGGTGTTGTTGTTCAGGATGTTTTTTTATCTTGTATAAGATCAATTTGTAATCTGAATGTTATTATGGATATTGAATAAATCCTTCTATGTTCTTCCTGAAACTGATGAATTAAATTATCTTTGAGCTAAAGATCCAGAACAGTAGGATATTTATGCAACAAAAACGTATATATGCTTTTCTGATAGATTTTCTTATTTCAAGTGTGCCAGCCGTATTATTGATGGACATGGAAATTTTTGTCTGGAAACTTGACTTTGAGACATCTATTTATCTTCCGATAGTTGTCATTATTGGCTTACTTATTATAAAAGATATAAGAAAAGGGCAGAGTCCGGGTAAATTTTATATAGGCTTGGTAGTTGTGAACAAATCAGGAAATGTGGTTGATCTTATTTTGCGGAATATGAGTCTTATTTTATTTCCTGCAGAGGCTCTTGTCTGGTTTATTTTTGATAAACGTATAGGAGATGTCCTATTCAAAACCAAGGTTGAAGTAATAGATCAGACAACTGTTAAAAGGAGTGCCGAATTAATGGCTGGTATTTTTGTAATTCTGTTAGTTTTATATCTGTCTATTACCAATCTGATAGGCCTGTATATACGTCAGAAACAAGAATATATTCTGACAGAAGCCTTTGTTTTTAGTAGCAAAGCAATTCAGGAGAAAACAGGAGAAGTTATCAGAATGGGAAAAGTTCCAAGATATAATATCAGCAAGCGTAACGGAGAAACTAATGTGCGTATAGAAACAAAAATCTACGGCAAAAAAGAAAATGTTGACCTAATTATTTTTTTAACGAAGAAAGAAGGAGAGGAATGGGTGATTAAAGATTATAAGTATGCTGAGAAATAGGGTTCAGTTAACTCTGAAAATAGCTCTGGCACTTATTTGAAGATTTTACTATAAAATTCTTTTTTTAAAACTAATAGAAAACTTTAAGAAAGATAATCAGGTTATGATACTGATGATACAGCCCTAAAATTTTATATATGAAATTAATTGCTTTTTTGTTGTTTTTAGCCCCGTTCTTTAATGAAAGCTATGCTAAAAAAGAAATAGGTCTTGTAGAGGAAATTGAGAATAATGAGGATGACTTCGATAAATTTTTTAAAGAATTTTGCAGAAATTCTACTTTTCAATTAAGCAGAATTAAATTTCCGTTGAAAGTAGTAGTAGTGGATGATGAAAAAAGAAATGAAAAAATGATTCAACAAAACGACTGGCGACATACGAATTTGCAAAAACTTAAAAGAGAGCATCCAAAGAATAGATTGGAAACTGTAGATAAAGGTACTGACTCTAAGGATGTGGTGTTTACTAATAAAGAAAGTGGAGAAGTAGTGCATCACTTGTTTTCTAAAATTGACAATCAATGGTATCTCACAAGTATTATTGATGAATCGGAATGATGACTTAGGAAATTGATAAAATAAATAATACTGAAAGCGTAAATAGCGATTTACTTACGCTTTCAGGAGTAATTAACCTTCCAGTTCCTTTAATAATTCCTCTGCTTGCTGTAAAGTCTTACTATAGTATTTAATTACCCATCTTGAAAAAAAGGACAAGAAAATGTATCCAATGGGGATAGCAATTGCCCAGAAATATTTGTTTTCGTTGAGGCTACGTCCGCCTGTAAATTTTGGCATCAGTAAAATGACAAACACTAAAAGAATATAGGCAAACACTACGCTTACCTGCTGAAATCTGATAAATCGCAGTCTCTGTTTGGCAAATTGTTTGAGTGTTTCTACGTATGGTTGATTTACATCTCCAATCGAGTTGATCTGGTAAAGTAAAACAAGGCTAATAATTGGTAAAACTATTAACATCAAGGAGGTAATAATGCCAATTCCTTGAAAGAATAGAGTAGTTAGCTTATTAAAGTTAATAATCATATAGACTACAGCTCCAAAGGCAAATAGGGTTCCGAGCGATTCATGAAAGATTACTTTTTTCAATTTAGATTTGTATCTGATTTCTGTCATTTTTTCAATAGTTTTTGTTTTTAAAAAAGGTTGTTTCTCTTTGAGATTACCTGCTTCATCCCAAAGTGTTTTTAGTTCCTCTAATTCCATTACTTTTCGAATTTATATGTTGTCTCTTTAGTTTTTCTTTAATACGTTGTATTTTAGTACCTACATTGGTTGCTGTAATTCCAATTATTTTGGCAATTTCAGCATAGCTTTTGTTTTCTAAGTATAGCATAACAATTCCCTTATCAAGCAAATTAAGGTTTTCGATTAGCTGTCGGAATAACTCCCATTTTTGTTCTTCTTCATTATTAAAATCGTCGTTATGGTTCAGTATTTGTTCATTTATCTCAACGGTCGAAACTCTTCTTTTAGCAATTTTTAGCTGATAAATAGCCACGTTTAGAGCAACCCGATACAGCCATGTATTTAAATTGGATTGCTGTTTGAAAGAATCGAAAGATTTCCAGAGCTGATAAATGATTTCCTGTACTAAATCAGCTTTGTCATCAGTATTATTGGTATAAACTGATGCAATCTTGAAAATTAGTCTTTCATTTTCCTTGATGGCTTTGATGAATATCTCTTTTTTTTCCACGTATCAATCAGGCGATTTTATTTTCTTGCCTTATTAGTGTATAGATTTATGAAAAAATCACATTAACTAAAAAAAATATTCTATTTTTTATTTAAGTACTTCTGTGCTCGTAAAATCATTCATTTATCTCCTAAATTTGGAATGATCTTAAATCCCCTGCAACATTTTTCCAACTTAGCTGTCAAATGTTTTATTGAAGACTATCAGAGAAAATAATGGGTTAGACCGTACTTTGGTCAATAAAGTATTAGATGGAGATACTAATGCTTTCAGACTCATCATTAAAAATACTGAAACTTTAGTCGGACAAATTGTTTACAAGATGGTGAAGAATCCTGCTGATAGAAAAGATATTGCTCAGGATATTTATTTCAAGACCTTTCAGAAATTAGATACTTTTCAGTTTCAATCTAAACTTTCAACATGGATAGCGCAGATTGCTTATAATTCCTGCTTAGGTTATCTTGAAAAAAGAAAATTAGTTTTAATAAATTATATTAATGATGGAGATGAAAATGAGGTGTTAGAAAAACTCCATCATGAGGTTGACCCCTTTAATAACGAAGTTGAAAATAGTTTTTTTAAGCTGGAGTTGTCTTCTATTTTAAAGATAGAAATAGAAAAACTTCCGACTATCTATAAAACTCTTATCACATTGTACCATAATGAAGAATTAAGTTATGCCGAAGTAGCTGAAATAACACAATTACCAGAAGGAACTGTGAAAAGTTATCTTTCAAGGGCACGGAAATTATTAAAAGATAATTTATTGCTCAATTATAAAAAGGAAGCATTATGACAAACGGACATCTGACTGAAGCAGAAATGCAGCAATATGCTTTAGATTCCAATAGCTGTACGGAAACAATTGTTACGCATATTAATCATTGTGCTTATTGCCAGCAAGAGGCAATGATATATAAACTAATGTTTCATCGTATTGAAGCCCAGGAAAAAGCTGTGTTTGATTTTGATTTGACTGAATTAGTAATGGCTCGGCTGCCGCAAGAACAAACTACGCATGATAAGTCATTTTTGTATATTATTACCACTGCTATAATTATAATGAGTGGAGTGGTAAGTTATGAATTTGGTAATAATATAGTGGATATCCTTTCAAGCTTAACACCCATGCTTGTGAGCCTTGTAATTTTAGCTTCATTTGGGGTTATGATTTTCTTCGGAGTTGATATGTATCAGAGATACAAGGCACAAATGAAGGTGCTTGATTTTTATTAAATATTGCAACAATTAAAGGAGTTATCTATCTAATCTGCTATAAAATATTAACATTTATAAAAATATGAAAAAGTCAATTATCATTTTATTTGCAATTGTGTGTCCTTTTATAGTTCGGGCGCAGGGTGAAAGCGAATTATACCCACCGGAGGTTTTCAGAGTTATTGTGACAATTTTCACAGTAGGGCTGTTTATGTGGTTTGTCTTAGCTATTATGAAACGCCTGATGGAGAATAAATTAAAACATAAGATTGTTGATAAGGGGGTGCCTGATAGTGTTGTTGCTTCGGTTTTAAAAACAAATCCTAAGGAAAATCTGAATAGTAATATGAAATGGTTTGCTATTCTTTCAGGTTTAGGTGTTGCCCTTACTGCTATTCATTACACCTTGCCTTTGGGTATTCACTCTTTAGCTATTATGGCTTTCTGTATTGCCGGAAGCTTTTTAGGATATTTCTTCTTTCTGAAGCACTCTGATAGTAAACCTGAATAAGTATGAAATATATTGCATTTCTTGTAATTAACCTGCTGTTTACTCAGTGTGACTTCGCTCAATCTTTGCCCGTTATTCGGGCAAAATCAAAGCTGGTAAACGTAAAAGACGGACAGATTTTTCAGAGGGCTGTCTGGAATCTCACACCTGAAGTAAAGCCTGATGTGTATCAGGCTTTAGAGCCACTCATTGACAAACGCATTACATTTTATACCGACATCGATTCGATTTCATTTGATGTAGTACCTGATAGAACCTATGATTTTCTTATTATACTGAATGATAGAGATACCTGCTATACACGAATTTCAACTTTTAGAAATACCAACCAGACTGCTATTGATGCTAAGGACGATAACCTGATAAAACCCGAAAAGTTGCAGCAAGATTTCATCGTTTTTCGGGAGGCATTGGAAAAATATCATGCCGGAATTTATAGATTTAAAAATAAACAACACTTAGATAAATTGTTGGATAGTTGTTTTATGGTATTAACCAGATCTATGACACAATTAGAGTTCGGCAAGACAATTCTATGGGTTATAAGTGCTTTAGAAGATGGTCATACACGCAGTAATGTTCCTCGTTTGTTAAGCGCTTATTACAACAATAATGCGAAGGTTTTTCCTTTATATCCTTATTTTGTTGATAGTAAAGCCTACGTGCTTTGCGGTAGTATTGAAAGGTTACCTGCCGGAACAGAAATTGTAGCGATTGATGGTATGCCCATTAAAGAAATTAAAGACAGGATATTTCGATACCTGCCCTCAGATGGTTCTATTAAGACCAATAAGCGACAGCAATTAAACGATGGTGCTTTCCCGATTTTGTATCATTGGCTTTATGGAAGCAAGAATACTTTTGAAGTACAGTATAAAAATCAAAAAGGGTTGATAGAAACTATCAGAATTGCCAGTATAGCTACAAAAAATGTTGCCTGTGACTTCTTACGGAAGCTGAACAATACCAAACCTTTACAATTGGAACGGCTTAACTCATCTACCGCTTTGCTCAATATAAGAACATTTGATGAAAATAGAATAGATCAGGCAAACATAGATTTTGGCGGGTTTATGGATAGTGCCTTTTCAGCGTTGAATATACAGAAAATCAGTAATCTGATAATAGATGTACGTAATAATGGTGGGGGAGCAGATGATTATGGCGCTTTATTGTATAGTTATCTGAGTCAGAAACCTTTCAGATACTTTGCCTCTAAGGCGTCAAGTACCCATGTAGTAAAATTAGAAGAAAACCCATTATTGGGTTTTCAAAAAGCACAATCCAATAGTTTCAAAGGGAAAGTTTTTATTCTGATCAATGGTTTTAGTTTCTCGACCACAGCAGATTTCTGTGCTACAGCCCGTAGTAATGACAGAGCCGTTTTTATAGGTGAAGAAACTGGAGGGGGCTATTACGGTAATACTTCGGGTGGAAGTACACAAACCATGCTTCCCAATAGCCAGATTATTGTTAATATTCCATTATATAAATATGTGAATGCGGTAAAAAAAGCACAATTTCCTGATAGAGGTATTATACCTGATTATGAGATAATACCTGATATTGAGGATATATTACAACACAAAGATGTTGAACTGGATTTAGCTTTAAGATTGATAAAATAATGGAATTAGTCTGTAATATTAATTACACGCTTGTATTGAAACTTTCTGAAAACCTCTTTGTGATAACAATACAAATGGTGTGATGAAGGTTCTCTTGTCTGACACTAATCAGTAAATATTAATGTATTAATACTGGTTTTGAAAAGCATCTCTTGGCTAATACAATTTACTCTGCTTTTAATATTAATTTATTGTAAAATTTAACTTTTGAGTTAAATATGTAAACAATTCTACATTTTAATTGTTTAATTTTGTATTGTCAGGGAAGAATCTTCCTTTTTCTTGTATTTAAATTTTGGCACGATTTTTTGATATTTTTTCACAACTCTTTCCCCGTTTACCTCTATAAGTGCTTCCTGTAATATAAATTATTTGTAAAACCTTGTGCTTTTTCCATTTTTACAAGTTTGAGTTTTTTGGTCTTAATACCTGAGTGCTTTCATTTTACTGGTAGCTATATTGTTAGAATCTAAACGGTATTGGTATATGTATATTTCTCTTAATATTGTTTTAGCCGAAAAAGATACGGAATATCAGGAGATATTTCAGGAGGCTTTAGAAGAGGTGAGTATTCCTGCTACGCTTACTATTGTGAACGATGGTAAGGAGTTGATGGATAAACTCAAATCGGCTCAATCGCCTACTTATAATGTTGTGGTGTTAGATATGAATATCCCCAAAAAGAGCGGGATTCAATGCCTGAAAGAAATCAGAAAAGATAATAAATGGAATAATACCTATTCAGTAGTATTGACCAGCGATAAAAACAGAAAACAGGTAGAAAAGGCTTATCGGGCAGGAGCTAATCTATTTATTACCAAGCCTGAATCTTACAAGGACTATATAGAGGCTATCAGAAAAATCCTTACCTCAGAACGAGAAATGAGTTTGCCAATTTACTTTAAATAGAATTATAATAGTATTCTGGATAATAGGCGAACTAGGGTATTACACTTCTGTGTACTAATTAAAATGGGCGTTCTTCCCTTAAATTAGTGATATTTAAATCATAAAGGCAATCATTCTTGAGAGATTCGCCTAAGGTTTTTATACTTGACAAATTATTTTCACAACTATTGTTTTTCATTTCTTTTTACACTTAAAGACTGTAAAACTTTTCCGGCTACATAAGAGATCTGGTTGGACCTGATGCACTACAAATCATAGAAAAATTCATGAAATTTTTTATATTTGTAGTATAGTTTCTAAAAAAAACCTTTGCATTTTTAAGTTTTAACCAGTTCTAAACTATGAATATTCAATCATCGTTAGTAATACCTGATGATTCACATTTATCTGTTCAATTAGACTTCCAACAGGCAATCTACAACTTTTTCATGCAGGCTTCTGGTATTTTCTGTGTTTTGAGAGGCCCAAACTATATTTTTGAACTGGCAAATCCGGCTTATCTACATTTTGTAGAACAGAGAGAACTAATCGGTAAACCCATCGGAGAAGTACTTCCTGAATTAAGAGAGCAGGGCTTTTTTAATATCTTAGACAAGGTCTATGCTTCTAAAGCAACTTATGCAGATAATGAGATGTATTTTAGTATAAATACAAAAGATGGAAAACAAAAAGAAGCTTATGCTAATTTCACTATTCAGCCTGTATTGAATCCTAAAAATGAAACCATCGGCATTATTATATCAGGGTATGATATAACTGAACAGATTGCTGTCCGTAAAAAAGTAGAAGAATTAGAAGAACGTATGCGTTTGGCGGTAGACGCCAGTGAGATAGGCATTTATGATTATAATCTTATAACGAATGAAGTGTTATCGTCTGAGATGATGAATAAATTGTTTGGCTTAGAGAGCTCTGTTTCGATAGAGCAGTATGTTGATATGATGAAATTGAATGACAAAGAAAAACGTAAAAAGGCTTTTCAGGATTCATTAAAGTCAGGTTTCCTGAATTATCAGTTTATTTTAATTTTGCCTGATGGAGAAAAGAAGTGGATTGAAACAATTGCTAAAGTATTTTATAATGAGGATAATACACCTATAAGATTGCTGGGAACGGTAAAGGATATAACCGAGAGTAAAACCGCAGAGGAAAAAATGGCAATGCTTGCCGCTATTGTGGAGTCTTCGGAGGATTTGATTTTAAGTAAAGAGTTAAGTGGAATTGTAACAAGCTGGAATGATGCTGGAGAAAGAATTATGGGCTATAAGGCCCATGAAATGATAGGTCAGCATGTGTCAAAACTGATTCCTGATGATAGATTACAAGAGGAAGAGGAAATTATTAATCGTTTACGAAAAGGAGAGCGCATTGAACATTTTGAAACCAGACGAGTAAGAAAAGATGGTAAAACAATTGATATTTCGCTTACAATATCACCAGTAAAAAATAAGCAGGGAGAGATAATAGGTGCTTCAAAGATTGCACGTGATATTACTCTACAGCGGCATAATGAACGTTTGATTGCTGAAAGTGAAGAAAGATTGAAAATACTAATTGGTGCCAGCGAATTGGGTACTTGGGATCTTAATCTAATGACGAGAGAAGTAGAGTATTCGCCAAGATACCTTGAAATATTCGGATATACCAAAGATGCTATGCTGACGCATGATGAATTAATAGCTCATTTACATCCGGATGACCTGCCAATCAGGAAACAGGCTTTTGAAGAAGCTTATCGCACAGGTACACTCCATTATACTTCCAGATTGATATGGAATGATAAAAGTATTCATTGGATGGAGGGGAAAGGAAAAGTTTTGTATGACGGACAGAACCGACCATATAAAATGATGGGGACAATCAGAGACATTACCAATGAAATGAACTATCAGAAGGAATTAGAAAAACGAGAACAGGTATTCAGACTTTTAGCTGACTCCTTGCCACAACATATCTGGACAGGTGACGCAGAAGGCAATATGAACTATTTTAATCAGTCAGTTTATGATTATTCAGGTCTGACAGCCATTCAGTTAGGGCAGGATGGATGGTTAGAACTATTACTGCCTGAAGAAAAAGAGAATAGCCGGAAGGCCTGGCTTGCCGCTGTAAAAGAAGGAGAACTGTTTAAAGCTGAACATCGATTCAGAAGATTTGACGGGCAATATCGCTGGCAGTTAAGCAGAGCCGTGCCACAGAAAGATGATGATGGAAATATTATTATGTGGGTTGGAACCAGTACAGATGTACACGATTGGAAGGTATTTACTCATGAGTTAGAGGAGCAGGTAAAGCAAAGAACGCAACAATTGGAGGATTCGAATGAGGGGCTTAGCAAACTCAATAACGAACTGGCACAGTTTGCTTATGTGGCAAGCCATGACTTGCAAGAACCATTGCGGAAAATTCAGACTTTCTCGGCCCGAATTCAGGAGATAGAAAAAGATAATTTATCTGCCAAGGGCAAAGATTATTTTGCCCGTTTGCAGAATGCTTCCAAACGTATGCAACAGCTGATATTGGATTTGCTGGCTTATTCTCGTGCCAACACTGCCGAAAGACATTTGGAGAAAGTAGATTTGAATGTACTTCTGGAAAGTATATTAGAACAATTAAGAGAATCGATTCTTCAGAAAAGTGCTTCAATAGAATCGGCAAAGTTACCGACATTAAATGTGGTCAGATACCAGTTTGAGCAGTTATTTACTAATCTTTTCACTAATGCTTTAAAATTTTCTAAAGCAGGCCAGAAACCTGTTATAAAAATAGACTTTGAAGTGCAATCGGGTAAAACTATTGATGAAGCGGGTATTGATAAAACCTCAGATTATTATCATATCAGTTTTCTTGATAACGGTATTGGCTTTGAATCTGAATACAATGAGGCGGTTTTTCAGGTATTTAAAAGATTACATGGTAAAGATGAGTATCCGGGTACAGGAATTGGTCTTGCTATAGTAAAAAAAATTGTAGAAAACCATTTTGGTATCATAACGGCTTCCGGTGAGCCTGGGCAAGGAGCAAAGTTTGATATGTATTTTCCGGTAGAGGATTTAGGAATTGAATGAGTGACTTAGTATTTAATATACGTTTAAAATGTAACTGCTAAATCACTCAATCGATCAATAAATATTCTATGCATAATTCGGATGTCCTAATTCTGTCAGAATGACATCTTTAGTCAGAAAACTGAACATTGCGAAGGTACAGATAAAAGCAATAACACTAATAACCACTGATAAGGCAAAGTAGCTTGACGAAAAATGTTTTAGGCGTTGTTTAAAAAAATGATTATAGACAATAAAGGATTCTAAAATCATCAAGCCTACAAAAAGCAGAGCTACTAAAGATATTGTAAAATAGTTTGCAGCGAGAGTAGATGCTTTAGAAACTACGCCGAATATTGTTATCCAAATTGGAAGCGCATAAAACGCCAACCAGATGATAATGGCAAAGGCTATCCAACTTGAAATTTTCCCGGTCATACTATAATGAGGGTAGCGTGGCTGAATCTGCCAGAAGAGGTAATGAACCCCGCAAAGGTGTGCTAAAATGACGTGTGGAATGACAAGATAAAACTCGGTTGGGAACAGGCTTGCTTGTAATAAAATCATGGTAAAGAGGAGGTTATAATGATTTAATAAGGTGTTCAGGTGGGAAGAGATTTAGAAGACCCTTTTAATAAAAAAATATTCGGAATGTCGTAATATCAAGTAAAAATGATTAATTAAAATATAAAAAAACTGCGGAATAAACACACTCTTAGACTGGTAATTACATACCAAAAGTGTCTTTTGGGAAGAATATCTCAGATTCATAGAATACAGCAAGAGATAATAAATAGCGTATGTTGTGAAAATCAATGCCAAATTAGTAAAAAAGAAGTAATATCCTAATAAATTCTGTTTTTTTATTGAGGGCCATTATAAAAGCAAAACACCCTTGAGGTATAGCTCAAAGGTGTTTTAAATAGATTTTTTGATTTTATTTCATTCTCGTTCCTTCAACTTCTATCATATCCATTAATTTACCGATAAAGTGTTCTTCGTCTTTTTTGGAAATAACCATGGTTACATCATAACCGCCTGCGGAGAAAGCTGTAAATAATTCTTCACCTTTCAACTCAACAGAAGTCATCGTAGTTTCTTCCTTAGTTTCAGGATTCGTAATTTTTCCTATTAATTTATCTTCCTTCAATTCAAAAGACATAGGCATCTTTATGTCTCCTTGTGGGGTGCCTTTAACTAACACTTCCCAGTTGCCTACGAAGAAATTTTGATTAACCTGAGCTTTTGCCAAAGATAATGAGGCAAATAAAACAATTACAGTGAGAACGAACTTTGGATTTTTCATTGATTTTTGATTGTTAAATATAAAATTATTGTTTTTTGCCTTCAAAGGTCATTCCCATTGCTTCAAGTCTGATTTTACTTACTTTGCCAGTCTCATCTCTTACAAAGCTTGCTTTTACTTTTTCACCAT
Source organism: Emticicia sp. BO119 (assembly GCF_013912375.1). Classification (GTDB taxonomy): domain Bacteria; phylum Bacteroidota; class Bacteroidia; order Cytophagales; family Spirosomataceae; genus Emticicia. The sequence continues at coordinate 633,211 of NZ_JACETV010000001.1, forward strand.
CAGTAAAACTATCCGGTGCATCAGCTGGTTGCATCACAGTTCCCTGGTCTCCAAATTTCAGATTTAGCTTACCTTCTGTTTGCTCCAGATCTATGTAATCCATTGGTAAGCCCTCCATTTTGTATTTACCAATATAATCACCAATATTAGCTTTAGGTAATGCTCCGGTGTCTATATTGGTTTTAGGTTCATCAGGTAAATTTAATTTAAACTCCAGACCCGTTACTATCATTAGAGTCCCATTTTCAGCCTTCGGATTTACAAATACCACAAATAAATCATGTAATCCTTCAACGTTTCCAACAGGAACTTTCAGAATGTTTGGTGCCATACTCATTTTTTCTGATGGCTCAAGGAAATCAGACTCTCCAATCAATTTACCCTTTGGGTTATCCAGTCTTAATTCTACCTTGCCCCCTAAAGCATTTACCTGTGGTTTTGGCGCCATAGCCTGTATTTGTAATTCAGTAATACCGTTCAGATCTACCTGATTCAGTACCATATAAGCTCCTGATTTCGCAGGCATAGCAAGGTTTCGTCCGCTAAACGACATCTTGTTAACGTCTTCATATCTATCAAAATCATGAGCTCCAAGGGTAGCATTTCTTAAAGTAAATGTCTGTTCTGATTTCAGCGATGGCAGGCCATTTGCTCCCTGGTCTTCATAAGCTGCGCGGACTATATAAACACCTTTGCCTTTATCATTTGAAGGTAACTTTGCCGTATATTTCCCTTTCAATGGTAGCGACTTGGCTTTTGGTTTTTCATTTGCAATATTCAGAATGTATTTCACCATTTCAGTTGCATCATTGGTAGAAACCTGCGGATGACCTGCCATAGCAGTTTCTCCCCAGACACCACTACCACCGCTGATTACTTTTTTCGCCAGACGGTCAATAGCCTCTTTATCACCTTTATATTTCATGGCAACTTCTCGATAGGCCGGCCCGATAGATTTTTTCTCTACACTGTGGCAGGCTTTACAATCACTGGCTTCAATCAATCTTTTACCCGAAGAAAAAGCCGCACTTGCGTCGGCTGAGCGATGGCCTTGCGCAATAGCTACTTTATCGAATCCCTCAGGCAGGTAATCAATATTGACAGCTACATTTTCAGGATCAATCCCATTTTCTAATGTGCCGTCTTCTTTATCTTTCACCTTGATGTCGTATTCAAACGATTTATTTGCTACATAAAACGATTTGTTACCTTTGGGCATATCAAAACTCAATACCGGAGGTTCATTACCTGCTACTATTTCAAGTGATTGCGCATTTGTACCACCTTTTCCGTCGTTTATTGTGAGGGTAGCTTTATAAATACCGGGTTTGGTTAAGGTTATGCTTGCATCAGGTGTGGCTATTACTTTATTAAATCCATTTTTAGAGCTGATTTGCCAGCTATACTTCAGTGCATCTCCATCTGCATCGGCAGAGCCTTTCGAACTTAATTTCAAAGTAAATGGTACTGCACCACCCATCTGGTTTGCCGCCACCGCAATTTGTGGTTTTCGGTTACCTCCATTATACTCAATCCGAATCAGACGGGCATCATCGTTGCCTGTAAACCAGCCCGATCCATACTCTAACATATATAAGTCACCATTTTCAGCAAATTCCATATCCATTGGGTTGCTGAATTTATAACTTGGCATAAAACGTTCCATCGATACATAATTTCCTTCTTTATCCATTGTTACTGCCATAATCCAGCCACGCATCCACTCATAAATCAAGAGTTTACCATCGTAGTATTTTGGGAAAGCACTCGCCGCAGTTTTGAAATTATCTGCATAAAATACCGGCCCTGCCATAGCATTTCTACCACCACTGCCAACCAATGGAAACTCTTTGGAAGCAGCATAAGGATACCAGATGAAGGCTTTTTGTGCAGGAGGTAAAACTTTCAAACCTGTATTATTAGGCGAAGTATTGGTGGGGGCATTTACATCCCATTTCTCCAATGATTTATTATTGGCAAAATCAAATTTATTGTAGGCTTTATTATCTCCTACAAAGTGTGGCCAGCCAAAGTTTCCGGCTTTACGTGCCTGTCCTACTTCATCATGTCCGGCAGGTCCTCTATCGTCTGCAGGTTTGCTTGCATCAGGGCCCACCTCGCCCCAATATACAAATCCAGTTTTGTTATCGACCGTAATTCTGAAAGGATTTCTATGACCCATTGTATAGATTTCAGGACGTGTACTTGCTGTACCTTTGGGAAAAAGGTTTCCTTCAGGAATTGTATAACCACCCTCAGTTGTCGGTTTGATTCTGATGATTTTACCCCTTAAATCATTCGTATTAGCCGATGACTTCTGTGCATCCCACGACTCTCGGCCTGGCCTTTCATCACTTGGGCTATAGCCGCTTGACCCATGAGGATTAGTATTATCACCAGTTGATAGGTATAGATTACCCATTTTGTCCCATGCAATAGACCCACCAGTATGGCAACATTCTTCACGTTGAGTTGGAATTTCCAACAATACTTTTTTCGATGAAAGTACTAACTCATCACCTTTTAATTCATAACGGGTCAGAATATTTTTAGGCTCTTCGGGTATAGAGTAATACAGATATATCCAATGATTCTTTGCAAAATCCGGGTCTTTATTTAAACCCATCAGACCATCTTCTCCCATTGATTCTTTACCTTCCTTATTCTTATATTTTGTACTTACAGGTATCGTTGCAATAGTTTTTAATTGTTTGGTTTTGATATTATAGAGCTTAACATCTCCTTTACGTTCAATAAATAAAATGCGACCATCGTTCAGCACACTCAATTCCATAGGTTCGTTCAGTTTTTCTTCCAAAATTACCTTGGCAAAGCGGTTTTCTTCGGGGCGTGCGTTGGCATAATTCAATGTTTTAGGGGTTGCTCCTCCCATTGCATAGTTAATACCAGCATACAAGTGGTTAAGAAATAAAGGCTCGCTGAAAGTTTCGTCAGTATGCCCCATAGCCGTATAAAAGGAGCGTCCTCCATCAAACTCCTGAAACCAGCTCATAGGGTGGTAATCAGGGTTTTTACCCCCTTGGTATGTCTTTTCATCAATCGTTAATAAGACATTGATTTTTGGCGAAATATTTTTGAAGCTATAAAACTCATCGCTTCTTTCAAAGGTATCCGGCATTCCCTGGGTAGCCCAATGATTTTTCTGTACAACAGTATATTTGCCTTTTTGTACATTGCTTGGCACCATTGGATGATCTAAAAAATAAGCTCCTGCTAGTCTTCCATACCACGGCCATTCGTACTCGGTATCAGTTGCTGCATGGATGCCGATATAACCCCCACCAGCCTGAATGAATCGCTCAAAAACAGCTTGTTGCTGGTCGTTTAATATATCTCCTGTCGTGTTCAGAAAAAGTACTGCATTGTATTTCTTTATGTCGGTTTCGTTAAATGCTTCTGCATCTTCAGTAAAGGCTACAGAAAACCCTTTTTCAGTAGCCATTTTTGCAAGTGCTTTTTTCCCGGCCTCTATTGAAGCATGCCTGAATGCAGCAGTTTTGCTGAAAACCAAAAGATTAGGTTTTTTGATTTGTGCCTGCACCCATGAGTAGGCAAGAAGCAGAGTCAGAAGAATGGTACTCGTCTTTAAGTGTTTCATCATGATGGAATAATTGATTTGTATTTGCAGAATATGATTAAGCATACTCTTTCTGATACAAATGTGGATACTTAGAAAATATAAAACAAGAATTATTGTCTTTTTTTTAGACAATAATGAAATTTTGTCTATTTTTGTATCAATCAGAGAACAAATAGTACACATTATAGAAAAAGTAGCCAAAATGCAAATTTCTATATTATTTTTACAAGACACCAGCAACTCCCCATATGAATATACTTAACAAGGAAGACTATATAGAACAGGTATCAATTGATTGTGTCATTTTCGGATTTTATGAAAGACAGTTAAGAGTACTATTGCCTAAAATAAAGTTTCTGAAAAATATCTGGACACTACCCGGAGGCTTCATTTTACAAAATGAAAGCCTGGGCCACGCGGCCTTGAGAATACTTGCCGAGCGAACAGGTATTAGAGATATTTATTTAGAGCAATTTCAGGTTTTTGGCAGCCTCGAACGCTCATCACCTGGATTGATGAGAGATGTTTTAAATTCTCACAAAGGGGTTTTTGATGAACTTGGACTGACTTCTGAAGATGTGAAGTGGTTACAGCGGAGGTTTATATCAATAGGCTACTATGCTTTGGTAGATATTCACAAGGTAGTGCCAGAAATCTCTGAATTAGATGAATCGTGTGAATGGTATGATATTAAAGAATTACCACCTTTGGCTTTTGACCATGCCGAAATTGTAATGAAAGCCTTGGATAGCCTGAGATTGATGTTAAACCATAAATTGATTGGCTTTAATCTGCTTCCTGAAACCTTTACTATGAAAGAAGTTCAGGATTTGTACGAGACGGTTTTAGATAAACCTTTCCGACGTAATAATTTCCAGAAAATGATTCTTGATTTAGATATATTAGAGCGCATGGAAAAGAAATTTACCGGAGCGGCAAATAAAGCACCATATCTGTACAGGTTTAAGAATAAAGCAATTGAAGCTGGAGTGTCAATTAATTGAGTAAACTGAAAATTATTTGTGTAAAGAAGTGTATCTTTAGGCACATAATCACAAAAAAAATACTGAACTATACTGACACATCAATCTTAATCCGATCTCTGTTTGGGCAAAAGTAGGATTTATACTTGAAACCTTGCTGAGTAATAAACTCAATGAAATCTTCGAACATGAGAGGGCAGTTTTTTTTTGCTAGTATAATGGTTTTGCCATCATCAGTGCTACTTGCAGTGATTTCTTCGTAATGTATGCCAAACCTTTGTAAAGCATCCTTGATAATCTCTCTGATATTATTGATTTTCTGCATTAGTATCATAATTGGGTAATTTACAGCTTAGATATACAAAATAAGGTTATTAAAATAAGGTGAAGAGATAATAGTATTTATAATGCAGTATATGGGTATAACAGTTAAATGAGGTAGCATAGTATATCTTAAGCGCAAAATATCTCTGCCAGGGGCTGATAAACATTTTTACACATAAATAAACAAGGCAGGTACAGGTTTATTTTACAGATATCAACCCCATAAATCCGACATGAGTTTTCTACTCTATCTTTACCAAGATGGCTTGTTAAACTCTTAAAAGAAGATTGGTAAATTCATTTGCCAGTCGGAGGTCAGTATTTTTCTGACGGCCTCAACATATTCGTCAAAATTCTCTGGTTTAGTCAGAAATAAATTCGCACCAGCATCAAAAGCATTTGCTTTAATCAAAGGGTCAAAGCTTGATGTCAGAATAACTGAAAAGGTACTACTCAGATTTCTATCTTGTCTGATTTCTTTCAGGCACTCAATTCCATCCTTTTTGGGCATATTGATATCTAACACCACAATATTATAGGTCGGAGTGTCAGGCGATTTTAAAATATTCATGAGTTCTACCCCATCGCTTACAACTGTAAGCATAGTGGGGATATTCACCTCAGTGAGTGCATTATTAAATATTTCCTGATAGTCTTTGTCGTCTTCCGCCAGGACTACGTTCAATGATACGTGCATAGTAAATAAGGTATTTTATCGTATGTGTAAATTTTATAGATGGGAGAACCACGTAATTTTACAGAAAACCTGTTTTAATAAAAAAAGGCTCTACATTAGAAATGGTCTGATAGCTTTTTTACAACCATCATTATCAATTCATTTACGTTTAGCAATGGAAATTTAAGGAGCGAAGTTTAGTTTTCATGGGCTATTTAAACTTCTGTTTTCTATTTATTTGAATCATATGTTATGTTGGGTTTAGTAAGTCTTTATAAAAATAGTTTTTTTTATTGAAAAATTGTCTGATAGACCAAAAAAAACTTCATTTAATTAAAATTTAATAAAAAATAAAATTCTGCAATTAATAATTTGTTCCTAATAGAAAAAAAAATACCAAATATTATTGATTGTTTCAGTAATTTTTGTGTTACTTTTTTACCACTTCTTTAAATACCTTCCTCAATTATCTGGTAACATAATTCCCAGAAAATAATGTTCAATTGACTTTAGCCCAGTGGCATATTTTTTTCTCTTAAATAGTACTTCCTCTTTTTATTAATTAAAACAAAAAACTGTTATGAAAACTTACGTATCGTCAGAGCAAGAAGGCGAAAAACTCAAAGAATTGTTTGTAGATGGATTGAAAGATATTTATTGGGCAGAAAAACATCTTACAAAAGCATTGCCTAAATTAGCCAAAGCATCTACATCTGAGGACTTGAAAGAGGCTTTTGAAATGCATCTTAAAGAAACAGAAGGACACGTTACAAAAGTAGAAGAAGCATTTAAGATTATTGGTGAAAAAGCTCAGGCAAAAGTTTGTCCGGCAATGGAGGGTTTACTAAAGGAAGGAGACGAAATAGTGGAATCGACCGAAAAAGGTACTGTGGTGCGCGACTGTGGATTGATTATGGCGGCTCAGAAAGTAGAGCATTATGAAATAGCTTCTTACGGCACATTAAGAACTCTTGCGCGTATGCTTGGACATTTTGACGCAGCAGAGTTATTACAGGAAATACTGGATGAAGAAGGTGCCGCAGATAAAAAATTGACAGATCTGGCAGAAGCTCATATTAATGAAGAGGCTGCACAAGAATAAAAATAAGTGAAAGAATAAGAAAGTTTGTTTAGGTTTAAATAGGTTTTGCTTTATGCAAAGCCTATTTTTTTTAATAGTCTATATGACTAATTAACACCAGATTTTTAAGAGCTTGCACGCGGGCTTTTAAAGTGGAAGCCTTTATTTTGATTATCTGAAGTCGGGCCTCAATAATCATGGTTTTTGTTTTGAGAAGCCGCAGATGGGCATCTTCAAGAAATTTCTTTTGTTCAATTTGTTGTGTAGACATGATTCTAATAATTTTTATGTTAACAGCTTTTTTGATTGATTATTGTTTATATTAACTATCTGTTGACAAAACCTGTGCCATAATTTACTGAATGGTTTTACTGGCTATTGAATCTGCTCAATAATAAATCAAATAATTGATACAGATGTATTTGTTGAATGTGGGTAGATAAAAGTATAATTTATCATTGAGTATTTTAAACCCCAGTTTTCCGTTTATATTCCCCATTTATAGAATAGCAATTGGCTGAATACTAATAATTTGCCATGATAAGTATCGGAACATTTATTTAAATTAATATTATGCAAAAATTAGTAAGGTTATGAAAAGTTTTGACACAGAAGAATACTCGTTTCCTCATGATAAGCAAATTGTTGAAGTTCATGAAGATGATAATATTGATACCCTGGTTTGTTTTTCACCTATCAAGTGGGAGTCAGTTTTTCAGCGTCCGCAACACCTGATGAGCCATGCTTCAAAAAAATGGCGCGTGTTTTATATTGAAGATCCAATCTTCGGAGTAACAACTCCTGAGCCTGAATTGAATATAAAGGAACTGAAAAAATATAAGAATCTATTTGTGGTAAGTGTGAGACTCCCAGCCGAACTATCGGCAAGTGAAACCATTAAGACTATGGAAAGTTTGCTTGCAAAACTTTGCAACGACTATAAAATTGAGAATTTCGGTACATGGTATTATTCAATAAAAAGTATTCGGTACACTGCCAGACTATACCCAAGGGTAGTAATATATGATTGTATAAATCTGATACGAAACACTCAACCTGCTTTAATCGATACAGAAAATGAGTTAATTTCTCAGACTGATCTTGTGTTTACCAATGGCAAAACTATTTATGATGAAAAACAGAACTGGCATCCTCAGGTCTATAATTTCCCAAGCAGTATTGACAAAGAGCATTTCATGCAGGCGCGTATAGAATTACCTGAGCCGTCTGATCAGGAAGAAATTCTCTTTCCGAGATTAGGCTTATATGGTGCAATTGATGAATGTTTAGATATAGAATTATTAAGAGCACTGGCGGCTCGCCGGCCTGACTGGCAATTTGTTCTGTTAGGGCCAATAATTGGGATAGATGAAGATACATTGCCAAAGGCAGAAAATATTCATTATTTAGGTGAAAAACCGTATCAGGTATTGCCCTCATATATCAGTGGTTGGAACGCTGCATTATTGCTCGTTTTAACCAGCAAAGCACGACAAGCGCACGTTCCTACCCGTACACCAGAATATCTGGCGGCATTTAAACCCATTGTTTCTACGTCGGTACCAGACATCATAAGCCCCTATGAGGCAATGGGGTTAGTCAGTACTGCTGAGAATGTGTTTGAGTTTGAAGCAGCAATAGAAGAGGCATTATCATACAACAAACGAAAAGAATGGAAGAAAACCATCGATGATTTTCTGAAATCTCATTCCTGGGATGTAACATGGCAACAAATGAGGCATCTTATAAAAACCAATATTATAGCCTGAATTGACCTGATGCTATGCTTTAATGTTTTTTTGCATTAAAGCACTCAATAAATTGCAGAGCATCAGCGTTTTAGTGGTCAGAGATAAAGCCATTTACTTATCCTTTTGATGGATAAATTTTTAATATTTAAACTTTAGCAAAAGAAGTTTAGAAAATCTCTGAAAAACTTTCGAATTAAAATTTGGTTCTTATATTTGCTGTACAGAATTGATTTTTTGCTGTATAAACGACTTCACAAGTAAAAAATAAACTCCGGCTAATAAGATTGGGTAATTAACTTTACATAAGCTACTATCTGACCAGGCTTATGTTCGATAAGTTGTATTGATATCCTGCAAACAAATTTCTATTACAGTTATTAGAAATGGCTTAATAAATTATTAGAATTTTATTAGAGGAGTTATTTTTCATGAGATTATTATTGATAGAAGATGACTTCAAGACCATGCAGTTAATAAAGCAAGGCCTTGAAGAAAATTTTTATGAAGTTGATGTAGCCTACGATGGCTTAATAGGCAAACAATTGGCCTTGCGCAACCAATATGCTGTTATTATTACTGATATTATATTGCCCGGTATAAATGGGTTAACTTTAATTTGCGAATTGAGAGATGCAGGAGTTAAAACCCCTATACTTATCCTTTCCGCTATGGGAGAGCTAAACGATAGGATAGCTGGCTTTGATGCAGGAGCTGACCAGTATCTTTTAAAACCTTTTATATTTATTGAACTACTGGCCAGGATTCGTTCGCTAATTAAGCGTAGTTCTGATGTTCATATAACTCAGAATATACTAAAATTTGAGGATTTGGAGGCAAATTTAGACACTAAGTCTATCAGACGAAACGATAAAGTTATTGAACTGACGGCACAGGAATTTAAATTATTAGAGTATTTCTTAAGAAATCAGGGGAGAGTACTATCAAAAGTGCAGATTGCAGAGAAGGTTTGGGATGTGGATTTTGACAGAAGAACTAATTATGTGGAGGTATATATTAACTATCTGAGAAAGAAAATCGACAAAGACTTTCAGCGGAAACTGATCCATACAGTTTTTGGAATGGGCTATGTTTTAAGGTAGTAAAATAAATTTTTAGTCATTTGTAAATTATTGATTGGAGAAAGGATTTTATCAGATTTGAATATTTTCTTATTGGAAAGACATAAAAAATAACAATTTTATAAAACTTTATGCTCTACCTTTGCAGGAGTTTCAGCAGATTGCACCAATATCCTGTGCAATTTATTAATAATCCCGTTTAGATGGCAGACACACACGAAGAGAAAGCAATAAAAGCAACTTACTTCAGCATTTTTGGAAACATGGCTCTGGCTATTACCAAATGGCTGGCCGGATTCTTCGGTAATTCTTATGCACTTATTGCCGATGCCATCGAATCAACTACTGATATTTTTTCTTCATTATTAGTATTGTTAGGGGTAAAATATGCAAGCCGGCCTGCCGATAAAAATCACCCTTACGGACATGGACGAATAGAACCTCTCATTACCTTTCTGATTGTAGGGTTTCTTATAATTTCTGCAACCCTGATTGCCTACGAGAGTATTGAGAAAATCAGAACTCCCCATGCATTACCTAAGGCGTGGACATTGATAGTACTTGGCTTGATTATACTATGGAAAGAAGCCTCTTATCAGATTGTTATCAGAAAAAGCCGTGAGACTAATAGCTCTTCGCTTAAAGCCGATGCCTGGCACCACCGAAGTGATGCCATTACATCTGTGGCGGCATTTATCGGTATCTCAATTGCTTTATTATTAGGGAAGGGATATGAGTCAGCAGACGACTGGGCCGCTCTATTTGCTGCCGGTTTTATATTATATAATTGCTATTTGATTGTACGTCCTGCATTAGGTGAAATCATGGATGAGAATCTGTATGATGATATCATTGATACCATTCGGGAGAAATCTTTGCAGATAGAAGGTGTAATAGATACCGAAAAATGTTTCGTACGAAAGGCAGGTATGAAATATCATGTAGATTTACATATTGAAGTAGATGCTGATATGAGCGTAAGAGAAAGCCACAAAGTGGCTCATAACCTGAAAGATTATCTGCAAATTGAAATGCCTGAATTAGACCAGATATTGATTCATGTAGAACCACATGAAGGATATGTGGGCAGATAATGGATACTAAATAATCATTAATAAGATCATTATCTTAGTTTATGCTTCAGACCGCTTTACAAAAAATAGGAAGCTTTGATGCCAGCAATATGGCATTGATAGAAAAACTACTGGTTCGGAAGCAGTTTAAAAAAAATGAAGTTCTGCTGGCTGAGGGAGATGTTTGTAAGTCTGTTTTTCTATTGGTTTCAGGTTCAGTCTATCAGTTTTTAGCCAATGAACTTGATGAAAACGTTATTGATTTATATACAGATGGTGACTGGATAATGAGCTATACAAGTTTTATGGGTCAGAAACCTTCCTTTACTCAAATAAAAGCCTATACCAATTGCGAGGTTTTTGAGCTTACCATTCACACTTTGCATCATCTTATCGAAATCTCTCCGGTATTCTTTCAGTTAGGAAAAGTAATGGAACAAGGCACTGCACGAGTCCACTATTTTGATAATTCGTTTACACCGCTCCAAAAGTATAATCATCTGTTAGCCAACAAACCAAAACTGCTTCAGCAATTTCCCCTTAAAATGATAGCTTCCTATCTGAAAATTACTCCAGAAACATTAAGCAGGGTAAGAGGAATATATTGATATAGTGTATTTCTTGATTTGAATCAAGTGAAAGTTTTGTGCGTATGAATCATTTTTGTATCTCATACCTGACAAACAATTATATGGAATCTCAATTCAGAAAAACTGCCGCATTATGTTTACTTTCTGGCTCATTATTAGCAACCATCACGATGATACTTCACCCAAGCGGAGGCAGTTTGGAGCATATCACTCACACAAAAGGTGTAATTGTTTTTTCGCATTCTGTGGCTATTTTTTGTCTTCCTTTTATCGGGTTTGGTAGTTGGGGTTTATCAATGTTATTACAAACATCTAACAGAGTCTCAATGCTCTCATTTTTTGTATTTAGTCTCGGATTAATAGCTGCGATGATAGCTGCATCTGTCAACGGATTTATCCTGCCTTTTTTTGTCAGTCGTTATTATAATACAGGAATCGACGAGATTATATTGAAAACAATACTCGGTTACGGAAAATACTTGAATGCTGCAATGGACTACATTTTTATTGTAGCTTGTATGTTTGCTATTGGTATTTGGTCAATAATTATTGTTACGAAAGCACAATTGCCTAGGTGGATAGGTTATTATGGGTTTACTATCATGGCATTCGGTATGGTGGCTATTTTTACCAGTTTCAATTTTATCAGCGTTTTTGGTTTCAGAACCTTTATTTTTGGCTTAGTAAGTTGGCTTGTGCTGGCAGGAGTGTTAATGTTTTTAAAAAGAAAATCGGATGATTAGGAAAATAGATTTGTTAATACTTTCCAGTACAATCTTAAGTGTAAGAACTAAATTTTCTCCATGATCAATTTTAGAATAAAACTATAATTTCAATCAATAATATAATATGAAAACCTCTAAGGTAATTTACAAGCATGCATGGCCGTATCAGCAGGATAAAATGAACCTACCTGTAGAAAATGTGGATACGGCAATAAATTTCTATGAAACTGTTATGGGATTCCGTAAAATTTCAAATGTCGATACTCCGTATAAATCAGCTGTATTAAAAAGGGATGATGTAGAAATAGGCTTGGCGGAGAACGGAGGAGATCCTACCCAAGACGGCTGTTTCTTTGAAGTAAACAATGTAGAAGATACACTGGATGAACTCAAAGCCAATGGTTTTAATAAGATTGATTCAGATTTTAGTTTTCAGAAACATGGTTCTACGCTTTGGAGAGTGTTTTTTATAATAGCTCCAGACGGATTATGTTATTGTATTGGGGAGAGACAAAGCTAAGCCTCAAGAGCAAAACTCAGGCGTCAGAATAGTATCTTATGATTATATGATATATTTTTATCCCTGATTTTTTTTTCTGGTACATTTATTCAGCCTCTTATCAAATTTATAGGTTAGTAGCCCAATTGTTTTGTATAGCTTTATCTTAAGATTAGATAAAAAAGTATATTGTTTACCTCTTTTACTTACTCAACTATTCTATACAAAATATGAGCGACTATATAAAAATTAGTATTAAGCTTTTGTGGGCGATATTGATGATGTATTGGTTTATTTCTGGCTACAACAGCAAAAAGACCAAAGAGCAGGAACCTCTTATAAAGCGGGTTCTTTTTTACTGGTTTCCTGTTTTTGTGTCTATGTATCTTCTGGGTCCTGGCGAATGGTTTGGACATACGTGGTTAAGAGAGAATTTTGTTCCGCATTCCGACTTAGTAGGAATCATTGGATTAAGTTTCGGTGCTACAGGATTGGGCATAGCCTGTTGGGCAAGATATACATTAGGTCGAAACTGGAGCTTGTCTGTTCAGAAAAAAGAAGATCATGAGTTGATTGCCAATGGCCTATATCGATGGATCAGGCATCCGATTTATACCGGCTTATTGTTACTTTTTATTGGAACAGCATTGATTGTTGGTGATTACAGAGGAATACTTGCCGTAATTATAATTTTTATTTCCTTCTGGGTTAAACTTAAAAAGGAAGAAAAATGGTTGATGCAGGTTTTCGGAGAAGATTATCATTCTTATATTAAACAGACCAATGCTTTGATTCCTTATTTGTTGTAATGGCTTTTTAGAAACTGTTTCAAAATAAATCCTTACTTTCGTAATTACATCAAGTAATGCAAATATGAAAGTAACACAACTATTCACCGATTTCTTTGAAAGTGAAAAGGCCGGGGGGCTTATTCTGATTGCCTGTACTACGATTTCACTCTTTGCTGCCAATTCAGGTTTTGCAGATGTATATGCCGATTTCTGGCATATAGAATTAGGAGATCATTCATTAGGGCATTGGATAAATGATGGGTTGATGACAATTTTCTTTTTATTAATTGGTCTGGAGTTAGAAAGAGAGGTCTATATCGGAGAGTTATCGAATATAAAAGATGCTTTGTTGCCTATTTTCGGTGCTTTGGGTGGAATGGTAGTGCCAGCCTTATTCTTTTTAGCTTTTAACTGGGGCACAATAGGCCAGGCAGGAGCGGGTATTCCAATGGCAACAGATATTGCCTTTGCCTTAGGGATATTATCTTTACTCAATGACAGAGTTCCGGCTTCACTAAAAGTTTTCCTGATCGCCTTGGCTGTTATAGACGATCTTGGTGCTATTTTAATCATTGCTATTTTTTATACTAAAACACTTTTATGGGGCAATCTCCTGACTGCCTTAGGGATTTTTGTTATACTAATGGTATTTAATCGGCTAAAAATAAGAAACCTGATTCCTTACTTGTTTGGAGGGGTGGCAATGTGGTATTTTATGTTAAATTCGGGCGTACATGCTACTATCACAGGGGTGCTATTGGCATTTGCTATACCCTTTGGTAATGGCGATGAAAAATCAACATCATATATTTTACAACATTATCTTCATAAACCAGTTGCCTTTTTTATACTTCCTGTTTTTGCTTTGGCTAACACTGCTATCAGTATTAGTGGCAATATGGGGGATGTGTTGGTACAAATGTATAGTATTGGTATTGCCATAGGGTTAATTGCAGGTAAGCCATTGGGTATTTTTTTATTATCATTTGCTGCTGTAAAACTGAATATCTGTAAACTTCCTGACGACCTAAACTGGAATGCCATCGGAGGGGTGGGATTTTTGGGTGGTATAGGGTTTACCATGTCAATTTTTATTACCTTACTGGCTTTTGAAGACACCACCATTATTAACAATGCCAAATTTGCAATTCTGATTTCTTCGCTTCTTGCAGGTATAATCGGATATTTTTATTTGAGATTAACTTTGAAAGAGGAAGTCTCCATATCTGCTTAAACTGGTGAGAAAAGAATACCTTATATGTTTGAAGAAATAGGAGCTACTAAAATTAAGTAGCCCTATTCAAAACAACTTTTGCTGTAATTGGCTCGTAAGTTAAAGCCAGAACAGCAGACAGTCAAAAAAATTTATCTAATGGTAAAATGAAGTTATTTTGATAGTCGTATGAGTTGTTCTGAAAGAATGATTTAGTCTAATGCCATATTACTGATTGGTCAATTTTTAACAAACTGTTTCTACCTGTAAGGATCATAGCTAATAATAGTTCATCTTTTAATATCTGTATTACTTTTGCAACACCCTGAGCACCACCACAAGCTAATCCATAACAGATTGGTTTTCCAATCAATACTGCTTTAGCTCCTAAGGCAATTGCCTTTATTACATCAGTGCCCCGTCGGATTCCACCATCTAATAATATCGGTATTTTGTTATCTATTTTCTCGGCAACACGCGGAAGTACCTCAATAGTAGAGGGAACAGTATCTAAATTCCGGGCACCATGATTTGATACAACAATGCCGTCAACTCCAGTCTGAACGGCTTTGATCGCATCTTCGGGATTCAGAATTCCTTTAAGCAGGACAGGTATTTTAGTAAATGATTGTAGCCATTCGATATCTTTCCATGTGATAGGGTTTTTAGGTGCGCCTATTTCACCTAATGAATAATGAGCAATTACATCATCAGGCAAAGCAAAACCGACTTTTGCCTGGCGGTCGCGAATACCTGGTGTAGGTGTGTCAACCGTTACGCAAAGTGCTTGATAGCCCAGTGATTCTGCTTTCTGGATGAGGTCTTTCGTATATATACGATCGTCTCTTACATACAATTGAAACCATAATGGTTGAGTAGCTACTTTAACTATTTCTTCGAGTGGAGTAGTGGTAAATGAACTTACTACATACACGGTGGAGGCAGCTCCAGCACCTTTAGCCGTAGCAATTTCTGCATCGGGGTGCATGATTTTATGAAACGCCGTAGGGGCAATCAGTATTGGATGCTCCAGTTCTTGTCCGAAAAGACTGAGTTTTGTATCCGGGTAGTTTAAATTATTTAATACTGTAGTATTCAGTTTAATATGATCAAATGCTTCCCGGTTCCATCGGAGTGTCACTTCATCTGCTGCGCCACTGGCTACATATTCGTATGCCATCCGGGTCATTTTTGTGGCAGCCATTTGCTCAAAATCAAATAAATTAATGAGTTGAGATAAATCAGCAGGAGAATTATTGCTTAAAGCCATTGCTAAATGTCAGGTTGAATTAGGTATTCAAAGATAATGAAAGAGTTGGCAAAATGTGTTTTATAAGGCGATTTTCATAAAACGGAACATCAGTTTGCTGAATGTATAGATTTTTATAAATCGGAGAGTGATTAAGTTTAGCCAAATGTATAATTGTATGTGGTAAGCTTTTTAAAGATTGAACTTGATTGAAAAACAGACAAATCAGTCAGTACATAAATATTGAAAAACTTAACGCATGGATGGATAAGAATACTTTGATAAAGTTGTATATCAAAATCGGTTTTTCCTTGAAAGAACTTTTGGTTGGTTAGTAGCTTTTAAGGCTTTGCTTATAAATGTGAAACTTCAGTTTTAAATTCGCTTAGTTTAGATGTTAGGAGAATATCCATAGCCTTTATCAGAAAATCGATGAAATTGATACCTTTGACAAATTTGATCGTTAAAACATTAAAATAAATAAATAATGACCTGATTTTTAACTAAATTTGAATGAAAAGTATTTCCAGATTGCCACTACATATCTTGCGTTTTATTCTGAAATAATTATAAATTTATAAGGGACCATGGATGCTGAATTTTATATATCTCGACAGCCCTCCGAAAGGCAGAATGTCTTATCAAATATCCACGGGATTATCATTGAAAATGATGCGAATATTGAAGTAAAAGTTGAACCAATGATGGGAAAAGAAATGATAATTTATAAAGAAAAAGGTGGCTTAATGAAATATGCTCTTTCGAGCGTAAAAAATTATATATCCTTACACGTTTTGCCCATTTATGGCTCCAAAGAGCTACATGAAAAATATAAGGCAAAGCTTATTGGCGCAAGTTTTCAAAAAGGGTGCATTAATTTTATTGATGAAACAGAAATGCCTCTACCTGTTGTTAAAGAATTAATCTCAGATTGTGCCAAAATAAATCTCGCAAAAATCAGGGAAAACTATCTGAAAGCAAAGAAGAAAAAATCAGAACGTTGAAATTAAGTTTTTGAAACATTTTACTCAATTCGTATAGTTAAGATGCCAACAAATGATAATAGCGTATATTTTGCTCCTGAACTTTTTATCAATAAAGGAGTAACAGATGTCTCATTTTATGAGAAAGCATTTGGAGCAATTGAAAAAATGCGATTTTCGAATGAAGATGGGAGTATTCATGTGGTAGAACTATCTATTAATGGGGCTATTTTTCATATACACGAAATCACCACAAAATCTTATTTCTTTTCACCTGAAAAAAACAATGGCTGTACTGTCTGCATTGGTTTATTTGTTACTGACGTAGACAAAGTAATGAAAAAAGCAATTAATGCAGGGGCCACTGAAGTAAACCCAGCGCAGGATTATGACTATGGGTACAGACAAGGAACAGTAAAAGATCCGTTTGGTCACTACTGGCAAATACAGAAGAAAATCTAAAGGTTGTAAGCAACTTGTTGAATAAGAAAAATGAATTATAAAACTTATAAGCCATGTTCAGAACTAAAACCGTTTATTAAATGCTACTGGACATTGCTTGCACCAGAAGAAGTGAAGCCACAAAAACAACGGATAGTGCCAGATGGCTGTATGGAAATGATTTTTCATTGCGGAAGTTTATTTAAACAATATCTGAAAGGAGATAACTATTTAATTCAACCCAGAAGTTTCGTCTTCGGACAAATTACTGAGGCTTTGGATATTGAACCTCTTGGAGAAACTGCCATATTTTCCGTTCGTTTTCTGCCTGATGGATTTAATGCTTTTGCAACTATACCTGTAGGTCTGATGGAAAACCGGGCTGTTTCATTGCAGGAATTATTTGGTATAGACGGAATAGTCTTGGAAAATAAAATATTGCAGGCAGAAACAACGGAAAGAAGAATTGCAATAGCAGAGGCTTTTTTATTACAAAAACTCATTACACCTGAATCTATTAACCAATTGATTAAATCAAGTGTAGAAATGATTGTGCGATTGGGTGGACAATTATCTGTTGATGAATTATCGGAAAATGTTCAAATTAATCGCAGACAACTGGAACGGAAGTTCTCAGCTATAATAGGTTTAAGCCCGAAGCAATTGTCTAAAATTATCAGACTACAGGCTGCTCTAAAATTATTGTCAACGCAAAATACTGAAAACCTGACTACTATTGCCTACGAGAGTAACTATTATGATCAGGCCCATTTTATAAAAGATTTCAAGGACTTCACTGGCGTTAGTCCCAAACAATTTTATGCGCATAACCTTAGAATGTCGACATTATTTATCGACAATGATTAGCCTGTCGTGATTTTACAATTTTTGTTAAAGATTGTCTTCCATTTTTGCTGCATGAAACTACAAATCAAATATTTCGCAAGTATAAAATAAGACAATTTAAACACAAGCATTATGAAAACACTTATCTGTTTATTTAGTACCATTCTGCTATTTACCAATTCATCGAAAGATAACCTTGACCAGGTTCAGTTTTTGGAGGGTATCTGGAAAACCGAGAATAAAGAAATTTATGAAGTCTGGAAAAAGAATACAAACGGGACAATGGACGGCTACTCTTACAAAATAAAATCCGGTGAGAAAATGGTATCAGAATACCTTACCATCAAGATGATTGATGGTAACCTTACTTATCAGGCTCGTGTACCTAATCAGAACAATGGACAGACAATTCCGTTTGTATTAAATAAAACTGTTAAGGATCAATTGTCTTTTGAAAACCTGAGCCACGATTTCCCAAAAAAGATTCAGTATAAATTGATTGACCCACAGACGATTTTAGTAAGTGTTTTGGGGGGTGGTGACAAAGGGTTTAAGTTTAAAATAATTAAGCAGTAATAACCGTCCCCGTGCCCTAAAGATACTTTACTATTTCCTTACGGTCATTATAAGTCTTTGGTATTTGGTTAATGATGGAGTGCCGTTGTCAGTTGCTTGAAAAATAACATGAATAGTCTGTCCTGCTACGGCATCTTTTGGAATCTGAATTTCTGTCTGTAAGGCATCAGGTTTTGTGATATCTACTTTATTGGGATAAGTTCCGACATTAAACTGCCACCATTTTGTAGAAACAGTATTGCCATCCGGGTCTGATACAAAGCCGTTTAATCGTATTTTTGAGCCAGGTGAAACCATAATTTTCAATGGGCCTTCAATTCTTGCCATTGGAGCATGATTAGCATTTGCATATTTGGGTGTAACGGCCCATTTCATTCGGGCGGCAAAATCCTGCTGGGCCTGAGGGAAAAAATCAGGGAATGTGTTTTCTTTTTCACGATTATTTACATTGCTCAGGGCATTTGCCATGGCAGTAGCGCTTGTGTCGGCTAATCCGAAAGCAAAATTGTCTTTCCTGTTGGCAGAGCCGCCTCCCCAACCGCCATAATAGCCGGCTTCATAGGCACGTAAGCCATTGCCTAACATATTCATAAAGGTATGATTATCGCCTTCTCCTAACCATGAGCCTTTGGCTTGTGGAGGCATCCAGACTACGTATCCCATTTTCTTCAATTCGTCAGTGGTTTTTCCTGCTTCACCAAAATAGTCCATAATATCTCCTTTCACCATTTGTTTTCCATCTCCCCATACACGGTATAAAGTTCCTAACGGACCTCGATCAGTTACATTTTCTTTCATCCACGCTGATGTGAGGTAAGGTGCATTTTCCGGTTTGGCTCTTAACTGGGCACCATATCCGTAATTTGGGACATCACTGAACTGACGATATTCAATATCAGGCCAATTAGGTCTGATATAAGTAGCGTAGGTATCATCCTGATCACCAGAGGGTAGGAAAACTACTTTTTTGGCTATTTTCTTTTTAATGACATCCCATTGAGTGGTGTACTCGTACTGATCCTGAATTGATTTTAAAGCTCGGGCAATGGTGCTGGCTCCTCCCCACGAGGTAATATAAAGTTGTCCGGGCTTATCGTCTAATATGGCGGCTTTAATTAATTCTGAACCTGGGGTGTCTTTAGAAAAATCACCATCAAATTCAATATTCCCAAAACGGATTTTTGATTTCAATAAAGTGGGAGTCGGATATTCCGGATTATGGACTTTCAGGTTTGGATATGATTTTTCGTAGGCATCAACAATATCATGAATGAAGCGTTCTCCTTTAGCCCAACGCCATGATTCACACGGGCACATATTCAATCCAAACCTGGTGTATTCTCTATTAGGTACCGACCACTTGGTTCCTTTACCGTCGCCTGTCCAGTGAAACTGGCTACTGGCATACACAAGGCCTTCAATGTCAAGGTCGCTGCTATATAAAATAAAACGTATAAGGGAGTTGTTATCATCGAGCTCAGGGTCGGCAGTAATGATGATTCTTGGCTTTCTTTCTTTGAGAAGTGTCTGTGCATTTACCTGATTAAACAAACACATGTTCAAAAACACAATTAAACAAAAAAGTGTTGAAATCCGTAAATAGTTAGTCATAGGGTGAATAGTGAAAATAAATATATAATTCTATTTGCCTGAAACAAAAGTAAAAGAAAATAAACGAAATAAAAAGAAAATAAGTGAAATATTTTTTGTTTGTTATCAATGAATAGTTTTATTATTTGTTTGAATAGTGCATTTGCATTGAAATAATGTGGGAAAGAGCCTGCCTTCAAAAAAAATAGATCTTTTTGAAGGTATTAGCAAATTGTAACATTACGTTATTATTCTCAGGAGAGGGGTTATTCTAAATTTAAGGATTATTTATTTTCCGGCAAATCTTTAATTATTTACTTATGGTTAGAACCAACAATGGTGTTAAACAATTCTTAAAACTTGCCTTTCCGTTTATTTTATCTACCTTTGTCTTGGCTTTAGGGGTATTCTGAAAAAGAATTGAGAGAGTCCCTTTGAACCTGATACGGTTGAGACCGACGTAGGGAAAAGCGAATAATAGAGAGCCTTGCGCCTTATATATTATCCTCTTTTATTTCAGGGAAATCTTCTTTAGCCATTGTATTTAAATTCAAAAACAATGGAAAAAAATCTTTGGACACATATCGAAACTGTCCGCACCCAATCACCTTTAGTGCACAATATTACAAATTTTGTAGTAATGAATAATACTGCTAATGCTTTGTTGGCTGTGGGTGCTTCGCCAATTATGGCTCATGCACATTCTGAAGTCCAGGATATGACAAGCATCTGTCAGTCTTTAGTCATTAATATTGGCACTTTAGACGAGTATTGGGTAAAATCGATGCTATTAGCTGCTGAAAAGGCTCATCAACTCAACAAACCATGGATTCTCGATCCGGTTGGGGCAGGGGCAACAGCCTATCGTAACTATACTATTAGTAGTTTATTAGGCTATAAACCAACAGTGATTCGTGGAAATGCCTCTGAAATAATGGCACTGGCTAAAGACAATGCAACACCTACGAAAGGTGTTGACAGCACAGCCGAAAGCAATGAGGCTATTGTTGCGGCCAAAATGATTGCTGATGAATATGAAACACTGGTGTGTATCTCTGGCAAAACAGATATTATCGTAGGTAAAGATACCCTGATTTATCTTGACAACGGTGATGCACTCATGACTAAAGTTACAGGCCTGGGCTGTTCTTCAACGGCGGTTATCGGCGCCTTTATAGCTGTAATTCAGAATACAGTAGAAGCTTTGGCAGCAGCTATGGCATTATTTGGTGTTGCCGGAGAACTGGCAGCCAGAAAAAGCGCAGGACCAGGAAGTTTACAGCTTCAATTATTGGATAAGCTGCATAATATCAATGAGGAGGAGTTTTGTCAAACTTTGAAAATTTCATAGAATGAAGAAACACCCATTATTTCCTTATCAGCTATACCTTGTTATTTCAGAAGCTGCTTGCCAGGGTCGGGATTTTCTGAAGGTAGCTGAACAGGCAATTGCCGGTGGGGTAGAGATTATTCAGTTAAGAGAAAAAAAAATGTCTACAACGGTTTTTATAGAGAGAGCTCTTCAATTGAAAGAGGTTACCGACCGATACAATGTGCCACTTATTATCAACGATAATGTTGAGGTAGCTAAAGCCATACAGGCGTTTGGCGTACATGTTGGAAATAATGATAGCTCACCGGTTGAAATACGTTTAAGATGGGGAGACGAATTACAAATTGGATATTCTATTGAATACCTTTCTCAAATGGATACTGAACTGACAGAGACTGCTAACCATCTTGGAATCAGTCCGGTTTTTTCAACTAAAACCAAAACAGATACCATAACTGAATGGGGGCTGGATGGAATCAGTCTTATAAGAAGCATTTCCGATAAACCCCTTATTGCTATTGGTAGTATGAATAAAGCCAACGCCAACGAAGTAATGAGAGCTGGAGCTGATTGTATAGCTGTAGTCTCGGCCATTTGTTCGGCCGGAAATCCTGAGAAAGCGGCTTATGAGCTTAGAAATGAAATAACCAAATGAATAAAAAATATACTTATCCGTCTGTTCTGACTATTGCAGGATTTGATGGAAGCGGAGGTGCAGGTATTCAAGCCGATATTAAAACTTTCTCGGCTTTAGGTTGCTATGCCACTTCGGTTCTCACAGCACTGCCTGTACAGAATACCCAAGGTGTTCGGAGTATTTATCCTGTTCCATATCAGGCTGTAGCCGAGCAGATAGAGACAATTTTAGACGATATATTCCCTGATGCCATTAAAATAGGCATGGTTCATACGTCTGAATTAGTGTCGGTTATCGTTACAACACTCAAAAAATACCCTGCTGTACCCATTGTTTTTGACCCAGTAATGGTTGCTACCAGTGGACATAAACTAATAGAAGAAACAACGATACAAACCATCATTGAGGAATTATTCCCGATAGCTTCAGTAATTACACCTAATATGGATGAAGCGGCTATTTTAGCCCAAATGCCGATTGGCAATTTAGAGAATATGTATATCGCAGGTGAAAAGATTTTAGGATTGGGGTCTCAATCAGTTTTGCTGAAAGGCGGACATTTAGACTTGCCCCAAATTACTTCTTTATATTTTGATGGGGAAGGGCAGATACATTCCTATGAGTTTGAGAAATTCCCTACTAATAATACACATGGCTCAGGTTGTACTTTGTCATCGGCAATTGCTGCTTACATAGCGCAAGGTAAAAGTCTCCATGAAGCAGTTGCACTTGGACAAACCTATGTGCATCAGGCTATCAAACACGGGGCTGATGTAGCTATTGGCAAAGGTAATGGGCCTTTGAATCACTTCTTTAACCCACAAAAACTGATTAAAAATGAAATGGTCTGAACAAGCCTGGTTGAGCATTGAACCTATTTATGAATCTATTCTGCAAATGCCGTTTATAAAGGAACTTATAGAGGGGACATTGCCTTTGGAGAAATTTCAGTATTATCTGATGCAGGATTCTATCTATCTCGAACACTTTGGTAGAGCATTGGCAATTATAGGAGCAAGGGCAACTCATATACCTGATATGTTAGCTTTTTTTCGTTTTGCAGAAACCACTATTGTTGTTGAAAATGTCTTGCATGAATCTTATTTCAAGAGTTTCGGCATTGTGGATAAAGATAATATACAACCAGCCTGCCATCATTATACACATTTTCTGAAAAGTACCACAGCTTTAGAGGCTGTTGAAATAGGTATGGCAGCTGTATTACCCTGTTTCTGGATTTACAAAGCTGTGGGTGATTATATCTATCAACAGCAGAAAGGATTGAATAATCCTTATCAGAAATGGATTGACACCTATTCAGGAGAAGAATTTGGCATTGCCGTGAAATCGGCTATTAATATCTGTGATACGAATGCCACCCAAACTACAGTTGCAATTCAGGATAAAATGACAGAAGCCTTCATTATGTCTTCTCGATTAGAATTTGATTTCTGGGAAGCAGCTTATATTAATCGTCGGTGGAGATAATATTTACCTTGCTTACCTAAAAGTTTCATTGTAATTGACGCATAGATATATATATGTAAAACTTAACAATCTGATAAATTATTTACATATCACTCTTTCGTTTTTAGCTATAATGTTCAAATTAAAAAACATTCAATCAAATTTTAATAAACTTTTTAACGTTCAACTTGCTTTTTAAAATTAAATGTCGCAAAATTTGTAAACTTTTTTAGTCACAGCAAAACATACTTAAAAAAGCAGGATTTTGTCCTGCTTTTTTTTTGTGTCGTCGCAAAAAAGAGCCAGATCAGGGGATTTAGTTCTTGGATTGAATGTCGATGTTCATTAAAAATTTTTAAATAATTATTCAAATAAATGGATAAAATCGTAAAAAACTTCAGTTATAATTTTTTGTTTGTTAGACTATTTTAATCTTATTTCTAAACTAATTAGCTTTTTTTCTCGTTTATATTTCAAATTCACCAGAGTAACCTATACGCTTCACCTTTTTGCTTTCTCATTTCCCTATTTTTTATTCTGAAATCCCTTAGGGGATACGTTTATCTTTGTATTTAATCCAAAAATCCATACAACTTTAATTTTTACTTACCATGAAAACAAATAGATTCTATTGGGTAGGATTATTAATGATATCAATGCTCATTTTTCAGGCCTGTGAGCCGGACGAAATCATTACCTCACCTCTTATTTCCGGGTTAAGTTGTTCTACCGCTACAATTTCAGCTACTCCAATGAGTGGTGTAGCTTTTTCGGGTAGAGCCACATTGGGTTATTCCGGAGGTAACGGTATTGCTTATACCGCTAAGGATAGTATAGCCTCAACAGGTGTCTTAGGTTTAAAGGCACATCTGGTAGCTGGCATTCTTTCTCACAACGACGGTACAATTACTTATACAATTATGGGTACACCAAATTCTACCGGAAAAGCCATATTCCCGGTTTCATTCGGTGGACAAACCTGTAATTTAGAAGTTTCGGTGTCTGCCGATACCACTATTCCTAAACCATCTACAGGCTCAGTAAGTAGAGTAATGGCTGCTATTGATACTTTCCGGACTACATTAACTACAGAACAATGGATGGCAGTTCAATTGCCTTATACCAGGCCAAACGCGATCAATTGGTCAATACAGTCTGGTAATGTGAGCAGAAATGGTTTAGAATTCAGTACCATGACTGCTCCACAGGTTATTGCCGCAAAAAAAGTCATTGAAACCGCAACCGGAACTACTGCAGATGAAGGTTATGGGGAGTTTTTACAGATAAATTTGGCTGAAGATATTCTGGCCGCTAATTCTGAGGGGAATTACTCATCAAAAAAGTATAATATTGCCTTTATTGGTACTCCAAGCCAGACAGGTACATGGATATTGCAATTTGGTGGTCATAATTATATACAGCATATTGCTTTCAGCAATGGGGCAGTAGTAGGTGTAACTCCTTCTTTTCAGGCTGTTGAACCTCGCACATGGTTACAGGCAGGTGTGGCTTATGCTCCTCTTGACAACGAAAAAAATAGTTTGACATCCATGTTGGCAGCATTATCGGCTACGCAATTAATTTCAGCTAAATTAACTTCAGCTTTTTCCGAAGTAAGCATGGGGCCAGGGAAAGATGGGCAGTTTCCAACCACTAAAGTAGGGATACCTGTCAGTGCTCTGAATGCTTCACAAAAGGCACTTGTGTTAGCAGCTATCAAGCCGTGGACTCTTGATGCCGATGATGTGACAGGTATGGCTATGCTCAATATTTATGAAAAAGAATTAGACAATACCTATATCTCTTATTCAGGTAATGCAACTCTCTCTCAAAGTGGTGATTATGTTCGTATTGATGGCCCGAGTGTCTGGATAGAATTTATTGTCAAACCCGGTTTTGTCAATCCTGCTGAAGTTCAGTATCGTTCAGTTTACAGAGACAGAAAACGAGATTATGGTGGATTATAGTAGTAAAGAAACAAAGTGATGTTCCCGTTTGTTCGCTTCATTTGTCTGAAACAGTAAAGTACCTCATATGGGGTACTTTTTTGTTAACGATAGGTTAAATTATGTAGAATTAGTAACCTGATTTGCTCCTGTCTCTTTTATATATGATATAAAATGTAGTTTAGAAGTAATAAAAAAGATAAAGATGGAAGAATACTATAGGAATCTGATTATAGAGCTATTCAAAAAAAAGAAGAGAATGGATATTAGAATGTTGGTACGCAAAGTTGATTTAAATTCTATATATGAATTGAATGAAAATAGTTTTTATCGTAGGAAAGTAATGCAAAAACTGATAGAAAATAAGACTTTAACTATTGTACAGATTGATGGTATCAGCTATTATCAATTAAATGAAACTTAGATTTCGCACAAAGAATTACTGTAAAAGGAAATTCTGGTAAATGCCCTCTTCTTCTAAACCAATAAAAAAACAAAAATCACCCTGATACATCGGCTACTCATCAAATCATAAAATTATTGAAAATTGTCAGTTTAATAAATCCTGCTCCAGGAGCAAAAGACGATTGATACATAACTTTCAAATCGTTGAGGTAATTCACGAAATCATTCATTTTCTTCTGTGAAACCTCTTTACTGATGGAAACGGTCAGAGCTGTTTGTAATGCGCTGGTGCTGATTTCAGTATAAGCAATCTCATAACGCCGTAATGCGTAAGTGATGTCGTTATTGAGTTCATTAAAAGTCTTCATTGCGTCTTTAGTTAAAGTAAAACTTATTAACGGCAAAATATGCTTATAGAAAAGGAAAACATTTAAAAAAGGGAGAATCGTTCGGGATAGAAATTATAATGCAGTTGGTGTATTGAAGTAAATATAAGATTTAGTTCTGGATTTTCCAATCAAAATTCTATAAATTTTTAACGTTTGACCTCTGAACTTATTGTTGAACATTAATTTGAAATTTAGCCCGAATATATTTTTCTGATAATAAGCCTAACCTTCTATTATGGCTTAATGAACCTACTTTGAAAAACTTACTGTGTGACTTTTCGAAATTATTCAACCATGAAATCTCTTTGCCTGATTTAAATTTATTGAACAAATGTTTTCTAAAATTGCCTTAGTCAAGTTATTCTGATGAAATTCAAAAAGCATAGGCAAAACTATTGTTTCTTTTAGAAACTGGTTGAGTTATTCTGAAAATATGAAAATATTCAATCTCAGCTTTTCACCTTTACAAAAATACAACTGACAATCAGTGCCATGTAATTTCTCAGATTTATTCAAATAAGTTTTCTCTTATTTTAATCATAAAACTATTCCAATGAATTGAGTTTTTACCCAGCCTGTTTATTATTATTGAAATCGCAATTTTATTTGCCTATTACTTGTAAATAAGGCCATAATTATTTCTGTTTTTAAAATTTTTTAAATAATTATTTTACAGTAGAATATATTTGCCTATAAATTTTCTACTTTAGCAAAGTGAAAAAATAAGTTAAGAAATCTGTCTTAATTAATCCTTTGCATCTAATTATTCAATCCTAAATACAGTATTCTAAACATGAAAGAGAAATCAGACAAATCTCGGAGAGAATTTATTAAGAAAGGAGCAATTGCTTCTTCTTTTTTTATTGTCCCCAGAAATGTACTTGGTGGTCTTGGGTTTATTTCGCCCAGCGACCAGCTAAACATTGCGGCCATCGGCGCCGGTGGTAAAGGCCGGAGTGATATAACCAATGCCTCAGTAAAAGGCAGAGAGCGAATAGTAGCTCTTTGTGATGTTGACTTTTCGGGTTCAGCCAGCCAGACAGTAAAGCAGTTTCCAAACGCCAAATTGTATGCCGACTACCGTGAAATGCTGGATAAAGAGAAAGACATAGACGCTGTTACTATCTCTACTCCTGACCACGTGCATGGCCCTGCCGCTAAATTTGCTATGGAGCGTGGCAAACACGTATATGTGCAAAAACCGATGACACACAACATCCGTGAGGCACGTATGTTGACCGAGATGGCCCGTACACGTAAAATTGTAAGCCAGATGGGTAATCAGGGTGCATCAAACCCGCTACTGAAGACTGTACAAGGCTGGATTGATTCGGGTAAATTGGGTAAAATTGCCAAAGTACAGATCTGGACAAACCGGCCGGTATGGCCACAAGGCAATGCCATGCCAAAGCCTGATGAAGCCTTAAAACCAAAAGAACTTGACTGGAATTTATGGCTCGGGCCTAATGAATTTAAACCTTATGTACCTGGTATGCACCCATTTGGCTGGCGTGGCTGGTGGGATTATGGCACAGGTGCTTTAGGAGATGTGGGTTGCCACCTGATAGATATTCCGTTCAGAACATTAGGTCTGAAATATCCTACTGATGCTGAATGTAGTGTAGGAACACTCTATACCAAGAGATCACCGGAATATAATCCTGAAGGTTGTCCAGCATCCTCATTGATTACACTTCATTTTGATGCCACAAAAAAGAGCCAGTCCCGCATTGAAATGACCTGGATGGATGGCGGTATCAGACCTGCGCATCCGGATCTTATTCCTGCCAATGAAGACATGGGCGGTACTAACGGTAGCAATGGTGTAATGATTATTGGTGATAAAGGAATCATCACTACCAATATCAATGATAGCTCACCAATGATGCCGAAATTATACCTGAGCGATGGCACAAGAGAAGTTGGCCCTGATTTGCCAAAAGATATTGAACCTGAATATGGTCACCAACGTAGATGGGTAGATGCCTGTAAAGCAGGGTTTAATAGTAAAGAACATAAAGAATTAACATCGTCTTTTGATTATGCAGGCCCAATGACAGAAACCGTATTAATGGGTAATCTGGCTATCAGAAGTTTTCTGTTGAAGCGGGATAATGGCAAAGGTCAGGCTGAATTCTTTGCCCGCAAAAAACTATTGTGGGATGGTGAAAACATGAGAATCACTAACCTTGAAGAAGCCAACCAGTTTGTAGGCAGAGCATCTTATCGTGAAGGTTGGAAAGTATAATTGAAGTAAATTTAGATATATAAAGGCATAAGTAATATTATTTATGCCTTTATTATTTGATTAGGGGAGTATTGTATCAGTACTTCGCCTTATTTTGGAATAATGTTCCTATTTATGTCATAAGTTAATATTTGTGATCAGCCTTTGGTATCTCAATTTGTTTTTTTATCGCAATTTCATTAATAAAATACTGGTCGTGAGAAATGACCAAAAGAGTACCATCATAATATTTAATAGCCTCAATCAATACTTGCTGGCTATATGTATCTAAATTATTGGTTGGCTCATCTAATATAATCATATCAGGCATATTGGTGTTTATAGCAAAACAACACAGAATTAGTTTCATTTTTTCTCCTCCGCTCAGAAAAAGACATTTTCTTTCCCACAAATCATTTGAAAACTGATGATAATGCAGGAGCATTTTCAGATAATGTTCAGGCAGATGGCGTTCGTTGAATTGTTGTATTTGTTCAAAAACTGTCAGTTGATTATCAATAACAGAGTAATCCTGGTCCAGATAGAAGTACTTAAACTCTGCCCTGTAGATTGTTCCATAAGATGGTTCAAATACACCTGTAATTAGTTTAAGAAGGGTACTCTTACCGGTGCCGTTATTACCTTCAATTCTGATTCTATCTCCTGAACGGATTTGAAAAGAGAAATTCTTGTGCCAAAGCATTGTAGTTCCATAAGAGTAATTAAGTTCTATGGCTTCTACCAGAATTTTCCCTTTGTGTAAGTCCGATTTCCTTAAATCTATTTTTAATATCTTTTGCGTCTTGATCTCCGCCTGCGTTTGACGAAGATTGTCTCCTGCCTCATGTATTTTTTCGTGAAGAATATCTTTCATTTTGGCAGTACTTACTTCAGCCTTGCTTTTCAGATTCCCGGCTATTATTTTTGGTAGATTCTGTTTTTTTCCATTTGCTTTGCCTCTTGATTCTTGTTTTTGTCGTTGCTCATTCAGTTCTCTTGCTTTTTTTTGGGTTTGTTTCAAAGCCTTTTGTTTTTCTTCCAGTTGTGATTCAAGTGCCTTTAATTTTCCATCGTTTTGCACTTTATAGAATTCGTAATTTCCCCCATATATCTCTATTCCATTTTCAGAGAGTTCAAGCGTTTGATTCAGGAGGTTTAACAAGGTTCTGTCATGGCTCACTATTAAAATAGTCTGTTTACTTTTGCTGATAAATTTATAAAGCAACTCGCGACTCTCTCTATCTAAGTGATTGGTGGGTTCATCGAGCACAATGATTTCTGGTTTGTAAATCTGGATACCTGCCAAGAAAACTTTGGTCTTTTCGCCGCCACTCAATAAGTGCATAGGATGGTATAGGGATAAATGTTGCAAATGCCAATATGAAAACGCCTCCTTTATTCGCTCTTCAATTGTCCAGTCATCATTTAATAATATATAGGTCTCAGCAGAAACATCGCCCATCAGTATAGCTCCCAAAGCTTTTAATTTATTTTCAATGCCTAAAGCTTGTGCTACGTTCAAATGATTATACTCACCTAAATGTTGAGGCACATAATATGGTTTTTCAGTATGAAAAACGGCACCAGCAGATGTCTGTAATTGTCCGGCAATTATTTTCAGTAAAGTTGATTTGCCAGAACCATTATTTCCCACTAAGGCAGCTTTCTGACCTTTGAGAATGACAAAACTTATATTTTGAAACAGAGTGGTTTTGTCTGAAAGCGTATAAGAAATAGATTTAATAATGATACTCATATATAAATTGATGTAAAAACGTGAAGAATAAGATGCAATGAGCCAAACAAACCAAAACGTGTTTGTGGCATTTGCGCAATAAAGAATAATATATGAAGAAGGTATTACATGATTACTAAGACTGCCCTCAACAGAAAGAAGTGTTTGAGGGGAATTGACATTAGAGTTATCAAAACATTCCGCTGATTCGGAATCTATAAGAGCCCAATAGCTCTACTTAGTATCTTACATGGAGTATCTTTTATTTTTTGCAAAATTAAAGATTTTGGTTGTATTCTGCAAATATCAACTGATATGCGTTCTAATCTGATTAACTTTTATTTTGCTTAAGCGTAAAATACCACTCATAAAGTTTTAAAGTTTTTTCAGATTCAAATGTTTAATTTTACAGCAACCTAAATAAAACTATCCTGCCTTTACGTTTATGCCAAAAGCACACACCATTGATAGAGTAAAATCCTCTGCAGACTTTAAATTAGAAAGGGTTATAACTAAGATTTTCTATTGGACTCGTATTTTATTAATTACTACCGTATGGGTAAGTGCTGGGCTCTTCGGGCTTTATATACTGGCTTTCTACGCTGCCGCGCTTTATCAGGGTAATTTAGAAAAATGGAACGGAGTTTTGCCGGGCTTATATGACCCAAATACCCAAAAAGCTACTATGGGCATTGGTTTACACTTTGCTATGGGGGGCATCGTTCTGATATTGGGTAGCATTCAGTTAATTGATGCTATCAGAATCAAATACCTGACGTTTCATCGATGGATAGGGCGTATTTATATAACGGCTTCTATTCTGGTTGCTGTTGGAGGTCTCTTCTTTATCTTAGCCAAAGGTACTATCGGTGGTACAGTGATGAATATCGGTTTTGGTCTTTATGGTGGTCTGATGCTGGTGGCGGCTATTCAAACCTACAGGTATGCTGTTACCAAAAATCCGGACACCCACAGAGCATGGGCATTAAGACTTTATGCTTTGGCCATTGGTTCATGGTTATATCGCATGGACTATGGGTTCTGGTTTATGCTGACCGACAAAGCCGGACATAACAATACTTTTACAGGGGCATTTGATTATGTCATGGCTTTTTTCTTTTATATTCCTAATCTGTTGGTAGCTGAAATTTTTATACGCTCCCAGAATAAAAGTAAGACTTCTCTATGGCTGAATCTGTTTTTTATACTGGTTTTATGGTGTGTGATAAGTTTTCTGCTCCTGGCTACCTATTATTTCACAAAACTATACTGGGTCCCGGCCATTCTGGAGTGGTTGTTTTAAGAAATGAAACAAGGTATCGCGACTTAGCAAAATCGTGGGTTTTTAATCAGATTAAAAAAATAACCGTATATTCAATGTTTATTTCATTGAGCCTGATTACTTTATGATGCGGTCTGCTTTATTAGGAGTATTTGCCTTACTATTTGTCCATCAATCGCTTATTGCACAAAATAAGGTAGCTATTATTGATACCTTGCTTAATCGGCTGAATCAGAAAAATCTTTTTAATGGCGCTATTGTAGTAGGTGAGCGAGATAGTATTTTACTAAGTAAAGGGTATGGATATGCTAATTTTTCAAGCACCACTCCATTTACTCCTGATATACCCACTGATGGAGGGGCTATTGCCGAAACCCTGACAGCAACCGCTATTTTATTATTGGCCGACCAACAAAAACTGAGTCTTTTAGACTCAGTGCAGCAATATATTCCTGAATATCCTTATGCCAATACCCAAATCTGGAATTTACTCACACATAGCACTGGCGGATTGCAGGATTATGGATATTATTTCGAGAAAATACCCGCCACTTATGTACTGAATACCAAGGCTATGCTTACTTTGCTGAATGAGCAAAAACCAGCTCTACTATACCCACCTGATAGCAATTTTAGTTATGATAGTCCAGGTTTGGATATTGCCGCAGCTATTGTTGAGCGTGTGAGTGGAGAATCTTATCAGACATTTCTGAGTAAGAATTTCTTTGAACCACTCAAAATGCAGCAGTCATTTATAAGACCTCCCTTACTTAATCAGTGGCCCGGAGAAAGAATAAAGGCTTATACTTATGAAAATGATGTTTTAGAATTGGCCGACATTGGTGACCGTGAGGGTTTTTATGGTGGTAGCAATATCTGGTTTTCAGCCAATGATTTGTATAAATGGGGAAAATCTTTTTATCACCAACCGATAGTAGACGAATCTCTTATCCGTATCATTACTTCATGGGTATCTATTCAAGGCAAGCTTTCTGCCTTGCGTTTAGGTGGCTGGTATCAGGGCAGAAATAGTAATGCGCATTATTTTTGGGGAAGCGTAGCCGGATTCTACAGTTTTGTTTATTGGGATAGTCAACAGCAGTTTACTATTGCTTTTGTGAGTAATACAAATATACCTCAGTGGGTCAGACCTCAACTGACTTCGGCTTTGATAGATATTATGGAAGGCCATCGGGAACAACCAATAGTTGAGCCATTGGCCGAAAATGTGAGCGAGAAACAAATGCAACCGATGGTAGGTAAGTATAGTATAGATGGGGTAGGGCTTGTAGAAATCTATCTTAAAGAAAATATCCCTTACCTGCGGGCGCAATCTGAAATGGAATATAGAATCTTGCTGGTTGATGGGAAGACTTTTTATGTACCAGGCTTAGACCCATGGATTTCGTTCCAGAAAAGACAGGGAGATAAATTTCAGAATTTATTGTGGCGTACGAGTTATTCGGAATCGAAAGGGAGTAGAGTAGAGGAGTGAGATGAAAGAATCAGAAAGCGAGCTGGAATTCGCGAAGCATTATTTTTACAACAAAATTGATTTTACCTAAATTAGATATACGTATTGTCGAAAATGGCTAACGCGATTTTATTTTTATAAAAGTGTGTGGATTTAGTATTTTATAACTTACGCCGATTTCCTGTACAACTCCTGCTTACGGGTTTCATACATCTCTACCAGCCCAAAGTCATACACGTGTTCATCAACTAATTCCAGTTGTTCCAGAGTTCTGGCATTAGAGATAAAATCCGCAATACGCTGGAGTTCTTTTTCCTTGCTTGTTTCTTCTTGGTCGTTATTTTCTAACTGATTATCAATATATTCTACCTCTGTTCCTTCTACATTATGTATCACTGACTGGTCGGTAATTACAGCCTTTTGCATTTCAACAGAGAGCGGAGCATCACCACTATTCAGGTGTAGCTTTGTTACGGTTTTAAGGGCCATTTTGTCGAAATCCTCTGCCCATAAGCCCTTTCCGTTTTTAAAAGTCTGTGAGTATCTTTTGCCATGCCGATGCACCGAATCAGCATCCATGAAAAAAGTACTTTCGTAGCCATTCAGCAGTCTGAAATTACTTGCATAGCCAATCACTTTATCGCTTAGTTTTTTGTCCCATTCAAAATGAAAACCCTGAAACGATTCATCCTCTATCTTTTGCCCTTCGTACACAATCTTGGCATCCATTGTCTGGTACTGTCCGCTACGAATTGCTAATTGTTTAAAACCTTTATAACCAATCAGGAACTGTGCGAGCTGCCGACCGCTCTTTCTGTCATTATAAGGTACCAGATAGGCAAAGCCAAGATTATTGCTCAAAGGTAAATCTAAAGTAGCGGCTGTTGCTGCGGCATGATACACGCTGGTTGGATCGGCTCTTTTCAGTAATTCATTACTGGCTACAATCTGAAGAACCGAGGTCATAAAAGCGGGCGCTCTTTTGCCCAGTAATTCTTCAAATTTTTGTTTGACGGAGGTCTTACTGAAAAAATCTTTAGTTGTTAACTGCTCTGACATTTTTAGTTAATTTGTTATGATTTGGGATTATTTTTCTATTCAAAAGTGAGGCAGAAAGCATGATTTTCTACACTTTGGGGAAGTATTTATTAAACACTCTTTTATATATGGGTTGAAGATATAAACATAATTTTCCTGATTCTGGTTTGCAGCCGGAACAGGCTTTTACTTTTAAAAGATTATCGACAGAAGCGTATTATTTAACGTTTTTTATAGGCATTTTATTGGGTTTTACAGGGTTTATATGCTCAGCTGTTTGAGTTTAAAAACACCTTCCCCAAACGGAAGAGGGTTTGGTGATCCTCCTAAATAATAAACCTTACTAAACTGTATTATGCTAAAAAACAGCAGAAAGACGCTTAAAAAACTTCTTCTAATAAAAAGGATTCAGGTTGTATTTCAGAACCTGATCCGGTAAGTTATTTATCAGGTAAGAAAAACTTCAAAAAATGCCTCCTCCAAAATGAAGGAGGATTTTATCTGTTTCCCTAAACGTGTTTAACAAAGACAATTTCTTTTGAAAAACACCTCCTTCAAACGAAGGAGGGTTTTACTATATATTCCTAACCTTACTAAATAAGCCATCTGTTTGCGCTTCCTATCCTATTAAAAACACCTCCTCCGAATAGAGGAGGGTTTCTATCCTTCTATTCTAACCCAAAAATCAATATATGAATAGTCACGGCATTCAATATGAATTTTCAAAAAATACCTCCTCCATAGGGAGGAGGATTTTCTAATAAATATTAGTCATGAAATAAATGCACATCAATTTTTGACCGTGTGTCAAAAACACCTCCTCTAAAAAGAGGAGGATTTAAACACTACATACGCATCAATAAAAATCTTGAACGGATTACAGATAATCTGGCTAAATCCTTTGCTTTGACAAGGGAGTCCAGACAATTACACATAACTGTGAACTGATTGATTACCTGGTAAATATCATCTACTATTTACCGAACTACTTTGCTTCGGGTTGTGTGGTATTTTCGGGGCAAAGGAGTTAGATGTAGTTTGTCAGATTTTCTATTATACGACCATGACACTTGTTGTTAAATACTTTTGCATTTTGCTTTAAGCATAATAATGTTTGTGTGGATTTAGTGTTTTAAAAAATTTATAAAATTTTTATTGTACAATTACATATTTTCTCTATTTTTGTTTATGAAAAATAAACTTGTTCGTAATTACGAAACAAATTTAACGAACTTGTTCGTTAAATGCAAGTAAAATTTGAAAATTATTTTTATTTTTTTAACATAATCAGACGATGACTATTGGCATACCTGCGGTAAGTGGAACTGAAATCAAGAATTTTCGCAAGAAAAATAAGCTTTCTCAGAATGAGTTCGCCGAACTTGTTGGTGTAACCATGAGGGCGGTACAGTTATGGGAAAGTGGTGACAGGAATGTATCAAGCCTTGCAGAAAAGACTATCAGAGAGGTGTTTTTGAATTATAAAAAAGCCGGATTGGAGAATGCTTATGTCAATACTAATGGTAATAAGTTTATCAGTAATACAGATGGAGATCTGATTGTGGAAGTGCCTTTACTCACAACTGAGGCATTTGCCCGTTATCTTGACGAATTAAGCGATGCTGGCACATTTCAGTTTGAAGAAAGAGTGCCTTTTGTAGTTGATAAAATAGACAGAGGTAATTTTATTGCTTTCCGGATTTCCGGGGATAGTATGAACGGAGGTAGAATAGATGATACCCCCGACAGAGCTACTGTATTAGGCAAAGAATTATCGATGGATTTGTGGATGGACGGTTTCGGAGAATCAAGATTCGGGTGGATTATCCTTACCAAGCGCAATGTATTGTTTAAAGATATTATAGCTTTTGATAGAGCAACAGCTACCATTACCTGCCATAGCCGCAACGATAGCCCCGAATACTGTGATTTCAAACTCTCATTAAATGATGTACACAAGATTTTTAAAGTAATGAAGAGGACTTTTTAAGGTGGTTTATTAATTAGTTAACTTCTGACTTGTCCTGTGGTGTAGGTATTCTCAACTGCATTTTTTTTCTTATTAAATTAATCATCTCTTTTTCTTTTTTGTTCCAGTAGCCAATATGAGACCAGAAAGGTATAATATTTCCGGTTTTTGACTTTGTTCTTAGAAAATGGTTTTCAACCCCATGCCCGAAAACATGATTATTTCCTCCAACAAAATCTTTTTCGAAAGTAATGTTTGTCCAGCGGGTAAGGGCAAATGGAGCTGCATGATGTAAGAAATTAACCTCTGAAATCGGAAAATGGAAGGTTTTTTCGCCTTCAGGTGTCGGCGGGCAGGTAGGGTATTCTCTTTCTGCCTGTTTCTTTACTAATTCCTCCGGGTTACCTGCAAGCAATAGTTTGGCATGGGCTAACGGACTACCTAAAGTAATAAAATCAGAAACCCGCCAAGAATCAAGCCTATTGAACTGGCTCTTCCACAGTTTAAGCTGTATTTCCCTGAAAGTATCTCTGTTTTTCGCTGTGGGGTTCTTACTCAAGTTATAAGCAGCATCTTCAATTTCTGTTAACTGAGTATCTGTCAACTTAATAGTTCCGTTATGTTTTATCCATAAAAATTTAATTAAATCGTAGGCAACTACAGCCCCTAAACTATGGCCTACCACAATAATACGGTCATATTTGTTCCTTTTGTAAGTACTCCCATCTTTATTTCTGACATCTATTTTGGCATCATGTAGTTTTCTGAGCAATTCAATGCCTGTTTCTCTTATATCCTGCCTTTCTTTAATATTACCTGCACGTGGAGTTGTATAACGTACAACATCACCTAAATAATAGATAAGAAAGAAATTAATACCCAACCAGGTCAGACTACCCAGATACTTTCCTACGAACTTAAGGTAGCAGCAAAAATGCGTTTTTACAAAATCATAATCATATATATTTTTAATTAGATTTTCCGGGCATTTGTCCTCTTTCATTAAAGGATAGCTCAGAATAAATAATAAACTCATAAAAATACTTACCCAGAAGAACCAATAAATCCAGCGCAGCCTGTCAGGAATATTTTTTGGTCGTCTTAAAAGAATTGTCCAGAACCACCATAAAACATCCATCAATTTTGTACCACTCATCTTGTGTGCCCAATAGTATTCAAAATAGTCAGTTTTAAAAGTAAACCTATGTTCGTTGGCAGTAAGTCTCCTGAGCTCAAAAGTTTCAGACAGCACATCTGGTTTATTAAAAAACTTTTGTTTTTTACTATGAGGTATTTCCGGAGCAATTGATTCCACAAATTCACGGAGTGTATCCATGGGTTTTTGCTCTCCCATTCCGTGAATTACAAGTACTGCCTGACGTTGAATATTAAATTTATTTTCGTTAAATTCTTCTGGCATATAAGGTAGGTTTTCCTAAAGATAGGTAGACCCGACAGGCTCTCCAAATCTTTACAATGGTTTTTATTTTAAGGTTTATTGTTTGATTACTTTCAGCTATTTTGAGAGATTTAAGTAAGTGCCAGAAGATAATTAAACTAAAGCCTGATTTTTAAATGATTTTTCTTGTATGGTTAAAGCTTCTGCTTTAGCTTTGTCTTTATTTAGATTCTATCTAAATAATATTATCTAAGAATTAGAAAAATAGATTAAATTCTATAGCATTATTCATTTAACTAAATGATTTCGCAAATGAAGAAAAATAGTTTTTTATTGATGGCTCTTCTCACACTTGGGCTATCAGAAGTAGTTTTGGCACAGAATACTCATTTTGGTGATGCTACCCATGCCTATACTTTACCAACATTCACTAAAAATAATCTGGGCGAGCCAGTTTTATATTGGACAGAAAAAGGTGATGATAATATATTAGCTCTCTACTTCTCGGTTTCGAAAAATGGGGGAAGGAGTTTTAGTGACAAAAAACTCATCTATTTGGATGCTGGCCTTGGGAGTAGTCGATTAATGAGGCCAAAACTATTATTTAAGAAAGATGGTACTATGGCTGCGATATTTTCATACCGCAAGGTAGTAGCCGCCCCCGCTGCTCCATCTACGCATGAGGGAGGCCATGGAAATCATGTAAAACCCGAAACTCCAGAGCCGAGACCCAAACGTGAATCACAAATCAGATATACGGTTTCAAAAGATAATGGTAATACCTGGACTAACCCAACTTCGGTCGATTCGGATACAACAAGATTAATAAGAGGTTTCTTTGATGCGGTTGTTTTGCCAAACGATGAAATTGCGGTGGCATATCTGAAAGATGTGAAAGGCAGCACCAAACATGAAGAGCGAGACCTTCGGATGGTAATTACTAAAAACAACATATTTCAACCAGAAAAATTGATTGACCCTGTGGTGTGTGATTGCTGTAATATAAGCTTATTAGTTGATAACAATGGAAAATTGAATGTTTTTTACCGTGATAATAATAATGATATTCGTGATATTGCCCGTATAGCTTCTTCAGACAACGGTGCTACTTTCACAAAACCAGAAATTCTTCGTAACGATAAATGGGAGATCAAGGGCTGTCCGCATTCAGGAGCAACTTCAGTAGCTACTGCTAACGGTGCTTTAATAACCTGGTTTTCAGGTGCGAATGAGCAATCAGGGGTAAGATTAGTAGATGAAAATGGAAAATTGTTAAAGGTATTAAGTGCAAATGCCAAAAATGGTCAGGTATCAGCCGATGGTAAAAAAGGTATTTTTGTATGGGAACAAACTACTGAAGGCGGTGCAAGCCAGATTTTTTACAGCAAAGTGGTGAGTGGAAAAGTACTCGACGATCAGTTAGTAAACGGCTCAGACTACGGCCAGAATGCCACAAGTATATTGATCAATGGAAAATTATTAATAGCCTTTGAAGTTGCCAAACCTAATCAAAGAACGGCTTTGATAGTGAGGGTGGTAGAGTAGGAGAATGGAAAGTAGGGATTTTAAGCCAACGCAAAAGCGCTGGCTTTTTTTTGTATTTCTTATCCGAAGCTTTGAACACACCTCTTCTTTTCGAAAATATTATTTTATTAATACGTTTGATCTTTATTGTCTGGTATTTTTTTCAGTAAAATCAGTTATAAAATTGCCGTCATAGCAGTACAAACTTAAATTTTTTGCTCCAACCGAGATATTGCCATCTCTATCTTCAAAAATGCTCCCGATTGAAGTATTATCCAGACCTTCGAATGGAGAACAGTTAAAAGTTTTACCATTATAAATACATATCCTGCCTTGGACTTTTCCTTCTTCATCCCAATTGGGGCCTCCAACACAGATATTTCCTTTTCTATCTACTAAAATAGAAGTAATATCATAGTCGCAAAAACCATCAGTTTCAGTAAACTTTTAATTTCATAAAAAACTTTGAGACAGAAAATCTATAAGCTAAGTAATAACCAATTATATAAAAAAATTAAAAGCTTGTAAGGAAAACAGATTCACATATGCGTTAAATATTTCATTCAATGATTGAAACTACTTCAATATTTTCCTTTTATTCTCTGCACAAATCATAAACCATCTTAGCAAGATGTAGTTTAACGCCCAAAAACGGACAGAAAACTGTACGATTTCGGACACTACATTTTTAATAATACCTCTCTAAAAGTGTTTTTGAGAGGATTTTTGTACTTGGCACTCCATTTGTTTAACAAAATATAATCAAATAAATCTCGGCTTAATTAAATATGGACTGAAGTAGGTTAGATTTATTTGTTTAGCAAATAATAATGAAATACCTGATTAAATACTGAAACTATGGGACGACCCTATTTAGGAGAATTTGAAGAACTGGTGCTACTGACAGTGGCGGTACTGGAAGGCGGCGCTTATGGTGTAGCAATTGCATCAGAACTTAAAAAACGAACCGACCGCATAATCAGCCTGAGCGGTGTACATATAGCCTTATATAGGTTGGAAGAAAAAGGATTTGTGAAGTCGGTATTAGGTGGAGCTACCAATGAACGTGGTGGGCGCCGAAAAAGATTATTCAATATAACAGCTTTGGGTAAGCGTACATTGGATGAAATGCGCGATATACGTAACGAACTATGGACATCTATTCCGAAACTTTCGTTTTCGTGAAAAATCGCAAATTAAGAATGGTGAATTCGTGAATAATTTGTAATCGTATTATTCGCTGATTCTCTACTCACTAATTAGCGATTTTACTAATAAATAAATTATGAAAAAGCAAAACCCTTCAATACCACAACCACCTTGCTGGGCTGATAAACTTCTGTCAGCGGTGCTTCCGTATTATTTATTTGAGGAGTTGCAAGGGGATATGCATGAACAGTTTGAAATACAGGTAGAGGAAATGGGAAAAACTAAGGCCAGACTGTTGTATGGGTGGGAAGCACTAAAGTTTTGCCGGCCGTATTTTCTGAAACGTCGTTTATCAGCTCGGGCTGATGATTTAAATAATATATACTCTTTAATAAACCCCATTATGCTCAGTAATTATCTGAAAATCGCTTTTCGCAACCTGATGCGTGCCAAAAGCTATATGTTCATCAATATCAGTGGTCTGGCTGTTAGTTTAGC
The DNA here is from genome assembly GCF_013912375.1 of Emticicia sp. BO119. Classification (GTDB taxonomy): domain Bacteria; phylum Bacteroidota; class Bacteroidia; order Cytophagales; family Spirosomataceae; genus Emticicia. Next base: position 673,754 of record NZ_JACETV010000001.1, read on the forward strand.
AGCGTGTACGTTGATTATTCTTTGGATACAGGATGAGTTGCAATATGATAGATTCTATAGCAAAACAGACCGACTCTATCAGGTCTATAATAAGGATATTTTCAGTGGTACTCCTCAAACATGGGATACAACCCCAAGACCTTTAGGCCCTGCACTGAAACAGGACTATGCCGAAATAGAAGAAACATCAAGATTCCGGTCAACAGGATTGACATTAAATGTAGGAGATACGAAAATGAATGCCAATGGGGCATTTGTCGATCCCTCTTTCCTGAATTTATTTGATTTTTCACTTATATCAGGCAATGCCCAAAGTGTGCTGGCAGGTAATAATGGCATTGTAATTACCGAAGCATTAGCAGAAAAATTATTTGGTACTACGCTGGCTGTAGGTAAGGTGGTTCAGATTAATAATAAAGAAAGTTTTTCGGTAACAGGTGTATTAGAGAACTTACCCCGAAACAGCAAATTCAACTACATTTCGTATTTATTACCTTACAACTATTTTGTAAACCTTGGCTGGGGCTCTGATGCCTGGGAATCAAATAACGATTATACCTATGTCTTACTGAAAGCGCATGCAGATGAAACCGCTGTAAATCAGAAAATCAAAAGCGTAACTGCAAACCACCTGCAAGGCATCATTGAGGATGTGAAAAACCGCCAGATTTATCTGCATCCTGCCAGTAAATGGTATTTGTATTCAAAGCAGGAAAACGGACAATTAGTAGAGGGTCGCATCGTAACCGTACGTTTATTTGGCCTGATTGCACTATTCATTTTGCTGATTGCTGCCGTTAATTTTATTAACCTGAGTACCGCCAGAAGTGAAAAAAGAGCGAAAGAGGTTGGTGTGCGTAAAGTAGCCGGGGCGCAGAAATTATCTCTTGTGTTACAGTTTATTGGAGAGTCTGTATTACTAACCTTTTTTGCAGGAATTGTTGCCATGTTGATTGTTTTGCTAAGTCTGCCAATGTTTAATCAGCTGACAGGTAAAACACTCTCTATGAATTTTACTTCTTTGAATTTCTGGTTGTCGGCCTTAAGTGTGTTATTGTTTACGGGTTTGCTTGCCGGAGCCTATCCAGCCTTTTTCTTAGCTAATTTTCAGCCTTCAAAGGTTTTAAAAGGTGCAGTTCGTTCGCAAAGAGCGGCTTTTACCCCCAGGAAAATTCTGGTAGTCGTGCAGTTTACATTTGCCATTGTGCTGATCGTCTCAACATTAATCATTAGCCGTCAAATTGATTATGCACAGAACCGGGATAAAGGGTTTAATCAGAATAATCTGCTTTTTACCGACTTGCCGGGCGATTTAGCCTCTCATTTTAATGCACTGCATCAGGAATTAATGGAGAGTGGTGCAGTTGTTTCTATGAGTAAATCTTTAGGGCCAATCAGCAATATTAATCTGAGGCAGTGGGGTGTAACCTGGCCGGGCAGTACACAGAGTGATAAGGATATTGAGTTTGACCGCTTTGGTACAGATGCCAGTTTTCTGAAAACAACCGGCACTACATTATTGGCCGGAAGAGAAATTGATGTACGAAAATATCCAACCGATTCAACAGCAGTAATGCTGAACGAAACGGCTGTGAAAACCATGCGTCTGAAAAACCCTGTTGGCACTACTATAAAATTCGGTAATGCAGAATGGCATATTGTAGGAGTAGTGAAAGATTTTATTTATGCTTCTCCTTTCGACCGCATTAATCCGGCATTGATTGAAGGGCCAGGTGGCCCGATTAGTTTGGGCTGGATCAGCATCCGTTTGAATACTACCAGGCCAATGGCTGATAATCTGGCGATTTTAGAGAGAGTCTTTACGAAGTATAATCCCGCTTATCTGTTTGAGTACTTATTTGCTGATGAATCTTACAAAGCAAAGTTTGCTGATGAACAAAGAACAGGCACTTTAACAGGCCTGTTTACAGGGCTTACCATATTTATTGCCTGTTTGGGTTTGTTTGGTCTGGCTGCTTATACTGCTCAGCAACGCACTAAAGAAATCGGCATCCGCAAAGTATTAGGCGCACCTGTATTAAGTGTCGTTCAACTGTTAACCAAAGATTTTATTCGCCTTCTTCTCATTGCCTTTATCATTGGTGCTCCCATAGGCTGGTATATAATGGAACAATGGTTACAGGATTATAACTATCGTATCATAATTGGTATAGGTATATTTATTATCACGCTTGTATCGGCTATTTTGATTGTTCTTATCTCCGTTAGTTTTCAGGCCATTAAAGCAGCACTGATAAATCCGGTAAAGAGTTTGAAGAGCGAGTAGATGTCAGAGAGCATGGGGCAAAGGGCATAGGGTTTTGAAACCAAAAAATGTAAAATAATAAATGTAAAACCGAAAAATGCGGCAGCCGTTGCTGTAAAAGGATTTTGGCAAAACAATCAGGAAATATTTTACCACCCAAATGGGCAGACAAACTGCTGATGACCTTCCTACCCGAAGATTTAGCAGAAGAACTGCAAGGGGATATGCACGAGCAGTTTGAAATGCAGGTGGAGGAGAGGGGTTTGGTAATAGCTCAATGGCTATATGCGTGGGAGGTATTAAGATTTTGCCGTCCCTATTTTTTGAAGCGCAAATTGAAGACAAACACGAATGAATCTAACCTTATTTCTATATTCTCACTAATTATGATAAGCAATTACTTTACAATCGCATGGCGGAACATACACCGCAATAAAGCATTTTCCGCCATTAATATTATGGGTCTGGCCTTGGGTATGGCATGTAGTCTGCTGATTTTACTTTGGATTCAGGACGAACTGAGCGTAGACAATTACCACGCCAATGGTAAACAACTATATAAGTTAAGGAACCGTCAGTATTATGATGGAAAAATTGTTGACGGCGATGCCTTGCCCGGTATGATAGCTGATGAAATGAAGCGACAGTTTCCGGAGATTAACTATGCCGCAAATCTGACCTGGGAGGAAAAAATGACCTTTTCAGTGGGAGATAAAGCTAATAAGGAATTGGGTCGTTGGGCTGGGGAAGACTGGTTTAAAATGTTCAGTGTCCCTTTATTGGGAGGAAACCCAAAGACAGCGCTGAATGCCCCGAACAATATTGCTATCTCAAGAAAAATAGCTGAGAACTATTTTGGCAGTGCACAGGCTGCTATGGGTAAAGCCATTCGTATTAATGACAAAAAGGACTATCAGGTAACGGCAGTTTTTGAGAATTTGCCACAAAATACTTCTGCAAAATATGATTTTCTGCTAAACTGGTATGATGCACTAGAGAAAAACACCTGGATGAAAAGCTGGGGTAATAATGCCACGTTTGCGTTTATTATGGTTCGTCCGGATGCAAACCCTGCTAATCTGGATGCCAAAATGCGGTATCTGATGCGCAAACTTGTTAAGGATATGAATCCTAAGGAATATGATATACATTTTACTATCCAGGCTTTTAATGATGCTTATCTCTACTCCAATTATGAAAATGGAAAGCAGGCCGGAGGGAGAATTGAGTACGTGCGTTTATTCGGGCTAGTAGGCATTTTCTTGTTGCTGATTGCCTGTATCAATTTTATGAATCTGGCAACGGCCCGCTCAGCCAGGCGGTCAAGAGAAGTAGGTGTCCGGAAAGTAATGGGGGCAAAAAGAGGCTCTTTGGTGGGACAGTTTGTAGGTGAGGCAGTTTTATTTACATTTTTAGCGCTGTTTGTTGCTGTTATTATGGTCATAATCATACTTCCGGGCTTTAATACATTGACGGGTAAACAAATAAGTCTGAACATTAATCAGCCCTCATTCTGGCTCATTTTATTCGGAATGGCATGTCTGACGGGAGTCGTTTCAGGCAGTTATCCTGCACTGTTTCTTTCATCACTTAATCCGGTCAGGGTGCTGAAAGGCGCACTTAAATTCGGAGCAGGCGCTCGTTTGTTCAGGCAGTCTCTGGTGGTATTTCAGTTTGTCTTATCGATGCTGCTCATTGTAGGCACAATTGTGGTATATCGCCAGATTGACTATTTGCAAACTAAAAACCTCGGATATGACCGTGAGAACCTGATTTATATACCAGCTGAAGGCGAATTAGGACCAAAATATCTGGCATTTAAAAATGAGATACTGCAAAAGCCCGGTATTCAGTCGGTTACATTCATTGGAAGTATACCAACAAGAATAAATAATGGTACAACAGGTGTAAGCTGGCCGGGAAAAGACCCAAATATCCAGATAGATTTCAGCAATACGAATGTTGGGTATGATTTCGCAAAAGTGATGAAACTGAAACTGGAAGGACGGGATTTCTCGAAAGCATATGGCACTGATAGCGTAAACTACCTGGTTAATGAATCGGCGGTGAAGCGTATCGGCTACACAGACCCGATTGGTAAGCCCTTAACCTTATGGGGAATAGAAGGTAAAATTATCGGTGTATTAGAAGACTTTCATTTTCAGTCTTTACATGAACCTATTAAACCACTTATTGTTCGGTTTACTGGTAATATTGCCCAACGATACATTATGGTGCGTACACAGCCGGGCCAGGTGAAAGAGGCAATTAATAGTCTGGAATCTGTAACCAAACAGATGAACCCTAAGTTTCCATTGACCTATACATTTGCCAACGATGAGTATATGAAGCTATACATGAGTGAAAGTATAATCAGTGGGCTTGCTAATTACTTTGCTTTCATTGCCATTTTTATTTCTTGTCTGGGGTTATTCGGACTGTCGGCTTTTATGGCAGAACAGCGTACAAAAGAAATAGGCGTGCGTAAGGTATTGGGGGCTTCTGTATTGAGTGTAGTAAGATTGTTATCAGGAGATTTTCTGAAATTAGTGCTGATAGCCATTATTATAGCAGCACCTCTTGCCTGGTATGTGATGAGTCGCTGGATGGAGAATTTTAGCTATAAAGTTGGAGTAGAGTGGTGGGTATTTGTACTATCCGGTATAATGGCCATAATTATTGCCCTTTTAACCGTTAGTTTTCAGAGTATCAAAGCGGCGCTGTTGAATCCGGTGAAGAGCTTGAAGAGTGAGTAGTGGCATAGGGCAAAGGGATAGAACCGAAAAATATAAAATAATAAATGTAAAACCGAAAAATTTGGCAGCCGTTGCTGTAAAAGGATTTTGACAAAGCAATCAGGAAATATTTTACCCCCCAAATGGGCAGACAAACTGCTGATGACCTTCCTGCCCGAAGATTTGGCAGAAGAACTGCAGGGAGATATGCATGAGCAGTTTGAAGTGCAAGTAGAGGAAATGGGTTTGAAAAAAGCTCAATGGTTATATGCGTTTGAGGTACTACAATTCTGCCGACCTTATTTTTTGAAACGCCGATTGATGGGCAAAACTGACGATTATCCACCTGTTAAAATATTCTCATTAATTATGATAAGCAATTACTTTAAAATCGCACGACGACATCTGTTTCGCCATAAAACCTTCTCAGCAATCAATCTCTTAGGGCTGGCTGTAGGCTTAGGGGTATGTATGATGATTATTCTATATGTACAGCATGAATATAACTTTGACCGTTTTCATCGGAATGTAGAAAGGATACATTGGGTAAGAACAAAAATCAGGAATGGAGAAGATTCACTGTTTATGCCACGTATGAGTTATGCCACAGCCCCTTTAATGCAGCGAAGCAACGCTTTTGTCGAAAGCTTTGTACGGGTAATGAAAGGAGAAAGAAACACACTTATTCAGAAAAAAGATGCTCCTGAACAGAAATTCCTTGAAGATAAATTCATGTTTGCCGATAGCAACTTCTTTAGCTTTTTTTCTTTCAAATTGCTGGAGGGCGACCCAAAGTATGTACTGAATGAGCCATTTACTATGGTATTATCAGAAGAAACGGCAGAAAAGTATTTTGGCAGTACAGCAAATGCCATGGGTAAAGTGCTTCAATATAAAGGTGGTACCAGTTTTACAGTAAGAGGTGTGGCAGAAAAAGCGCCTTCTAACTCAAGTATCGAGTATGATCTTATAGCTTCATTGGCGAGTGTAAAATCTATGGAAGACAAAAAGGGAACTGTAAAATCACAGATAGTTGAAACAGGGCCATTTACTACTTATTTTTTATTAAGAAACCCACAGGATGCCACTAAAGTTGAAGCCGGATTGCTACAACTGTATAGAACGGGTAATCCGAACGGAAAAAACAATAAAAATTTCATGGCAATTCCACTAAGTCAGACGCACTTGATGAGTAATTATGGCGGTATTTCTACTTCAAAATATCTTAAAATATTTCCTTTTGTAGCCTTGCTTATTCTTTTGTTGTCCTTAACTAATTACATGAATCTTTCAACGGCACGTTCGTTTATAAGAGCCAAAGAAATCGGAATAAGAAAGACCATCGGTGCCAGTAGAAACTCAATAACGCTACAGTTTTATATCGAATCGGCACTTTATACAATCATTTCGTTTATAGCTGGCTATATTTTATGCCTGGTATTACAACCTGTTTTCTTTAGGCTTTTGAATATAACCATTGATAAGAATTTCCTTTTTCACCCCTATGTTACTGCGTCTTTTGCTGGTTTATTTTTTATTAGTGTCTTTCTGGCAGGGTCGTATCCATCGCTTTTATTATCAGCTTATAGCCCTGTAGTAGTTTTATATGGCAAAATCAATCGTCGGATTGCGGATCTCAGTACACGAAATTTCATTACTGTTTTTCAGTTTTCAATTTCAGTTGTCTTAATTATCTGTAGCCTGATTATTGGCAAGCAATTGTATTTTTTCAAAAATTCAGATACTGGCATTAAGCATGATAATATTATTTCAATTCCATTTACCTCGTCTGTTGCGAAACATTACAATACATTTAAAAGACAAGTTGAGTCATTGGCAGGGGTTCAGCAGGTAAGTACTTCTCAGTATTCGCTATATGATGGCTATGATATGTTTACAACAAAAACAAAAAACAGTCAGGAGAACACTTCATTAGCTACTATTACAGTCGATGAAAATTATATTCCCATGTTGGGTTTGCAATGGAAATCAGCACCTGTTAATCCTCAGTTTTATCAGACTCCCAATACTATTATTCTGAATGAAGCAGCCATAAAGAAGCTAAATCTGAAAACTTCACGGTCTGTGTACGAAAGAATCGACATAAACGAGACTCCACACGAAATTGCTGGTGTTATTAAAGATTTTAACTATGAATCGCTTCATGATAAAATCGATGGCCTTTGCCTGATAATCAGAAAAGATACCGCCAGTAGCTGGCAGCAGGGAGGGGGGTGCTTATTGGTTAAAACGAAAGCTAATACGAGCACTTCGGAACTTATCGGTCGAATGAAAACCATTTATGAAAGCTACGAATCATCGTCTCCTTTTAAATTCTATTTCATGGACGATGTAGTGGAATCGATGTACAAATCTGAGGATAGAATCTCAAAAATCTTTAATGGTTTCACTATAGTTACCATCTTTATTGCCTGCCTTGGTTTGTTGGGTCTCTCAATTCTTAGTACAGAACAACGCACCAAGGAAATTGGTATTAGGAAAGTGTTGGGCGCAAGTGTATTTGGGGTAGTATCATTACTATCAAAAGATTTTCTAAAGCTTGTGCTGATAGCAATAGTCATCGCTTCGCCAATTGCTTACTACTTCATGCAGGAGTGGTTAAAGGATTTCCCTTACCGGACAGCAGTTAACTGGTGGATATTTGCTCTGGCAGGATTTGTTTCTGTTCTGATTGCACTGCTGACTGTGAGTTTCCAAAGTGTTAAAGCGGCACTCGCAAATCCGGTCAAGAGTCTTAAAAGTGAGTGAGGATAAACTTGAGCCGCCGCCGTACGATGCTTGTAACCTAATCCGAAATAGTGAGTTATCTACAGGCAATCAAGGCTTGTATTAAAATAATCACTAAATCACACATTCGCTCACAAACAAATAATATAAATGACCGAACAACCTGAAAATTCTTCTCCACCCAAATGGGCAGATAAACTACTTAAGGTGTTTCTGCCTGAGGATCTGGCAGAAGAACTGCAAGGTGATATGCACGAACAGTTTGAAGTGCAGGTAGAGGAGATGGGGCTGACTAAAGCACAATGGCTGTATGTGTGGGAGGTATTACGATTCTGTCGACCTTATTTTTTGAAACGTAAATTCAAGAAAAATACTAATTATTCCGACCCTGTTTCTATATTTTCACTCATTATGATACGCAATTACTTTAAAATCGCACTGCGCCATTTATGGCAAAACAAAGCCTTCACAAGCATCAACCTTTTAGGGCTTACCATTGGTACAAGTTGCTGTTTGTATATGCTTCTGTATATTAGAAGTCAGTATGGATATGATGAGCATCATGTGGCACCTCAACAATTGTACAGAGTTACCACAGAAGTAACCGAATCTGGCGGACAACCTTTTGCTATGGCACTTACTTCGCCACCTATTGCCAAGGGTTTGAAAGAGGATTTTGGAGAAGTGGCTGCTGTTACCCGACTTTTTAAAGACCCGGGAGCAGAACGTTTTCTATTAAAAAAAGAAAATGATGCTTTTTATGAAACCAAAGGCTACTATGCCGATTCTTCGTTTTTTCAGCTATTCAACTATCGATTTATAGAGGGCTCGCCAAACCGGGCCTTAAATGAACCTTTGACGGTTGTGCTTTCATCTAAAACTGCGCAGAAACTTTTTGGTAGTCAGGCGGCACTAAACCAGTCAATTAAGATTAATAATGATTTGTATAGAATTACAGGGGTTTACGACGATGCAAACGTGAAATCGCATATCAATGCGCATTTTATTATGTCTTTTAAGGCGGGCGGCATGATTGAGTACCTCAGGACAAGTAACCAATGGGTAGGCATGAATTTAGTCAATACCTATATCCGGCTAAAACCTAATACCGACGCTGAAAAGTTACAAGCCAAATTATCGCCTTTTCTTGAACGCCACGCAAAAGAGCAATTGGCGCAGGTTGGAATCAGAAAAGCCTTATTCCTTCAACCTGTTACTGATGTTCACTTGTATTCTAATCTTGATTCTGAATTAGAAAAGAATATTGAGGGGACTTTTATACGCACGCTATTATTAATTGCCATCTTGATTCAGGTAATGGCTTGTATCAATTTCATGAATATGAGTACGGCCCGTTCTATTGGTCGTGCCAAAGAAGTAGGCGTACGAAAGGTAATGGGTGCTACCCGGTTATCATTAGCCGGCCGTTTTGTTGGCGAATCAGTTTTAATGGTGAGTCTATCCATTTTGCTGGCTTTACCTTTAGTCTGGCTATTAATGCCTGTATTAAATAGCCTGTTGGATGCCGAAATTTCCATCACTTTGAGCCTTATAGGAGATTTATTCGCTATTTCAGGCATGCTGATTGTAATAACCGGATTATTGGCCAGTATATACCCTGCTTTCTATCTGAGTGCCTATCAGGCTATAGCTGTACTGAAAGGCAACTTTCAGAACCGTTATAATTCACTATCAATCCGTAAAAGTCTGGTGGTGGCGCAATTTGTTATTTCTGTCATATTGCTTACGGGAATAATTGTAATTACAAGGCAGTTGAATGTTTTTAAAAACCGGGATTTAGGTTTTGAGCAAACACAAAAAGTGATAATTCCTTTTACTACCAAAGAGGCCAGTATCCACCAGGTGGCCTTTTCTAATGAATTACGTTCAAGCCCTGCTGTGAAACAGGTGGGTGGGGCAGCTTATTACCCCTGCCATTGGCTTGGCGAAAATATGCCTCTATTTTATTATCCTTCTGCCAACAGGGAAAAAATCGGTGCAGGAGTCTGGGTCAATAAAATTGATGAAAACTTTTTATCTACGCTACATATTCCATTGATAGCCGGACGAAATCTTGCACCAGCAGATACAAACCGCCAGATAATTGTTAATGAGACTACACTACGTGAGTTTGCCATTCCATTTAAAAAAGCCATAGGCACCCGTTTATTTTTAGAATATCAAAAAATACAGGAAGAATATACAATCGTTGGTGTAGTGAAAGACTTCAATTATAGAACACTGAAAGAGCCGCTTCGTCCACTAATGTTGAAGATTGCAAAACCTGATCAACTCAAATACCTGATTGCGGATGTTGATAATGTTGCCTTAGATGATTTTAAAGAACAAATCTCTGAAAAGTGGCGGAAGCTAATTCCCACTATCCCTTTTGAGTCCACTTTGTTAGACGACGACATTCAGCAACAATATGTAGCCGAAAATACTTTACTCAATATTATTAACAGCTCTGCATTTATTGCCTTCCTCATTGCGTGTCTCGGACTTTTTGGATTAGCGACATTTACAGCAGAGCAACGAACCAAAGAAGTAGGTATCCGTAAGGTTCTGGGTGCTTCGGTTAGCAGTTTAGTAGCATTATTATCCAAAGAATTCCTGCAATTGGTGGGCATTGCCATCATCATAGCCATACCAATTGCCTGGTATGCACTCAATGAATGGCTAAAGAATTTTGCCTATCATATAGATTTGGAATGGTGGATGTTTGCTCTGGCAGGATTGCTGGCTATTTTCATCGCCTTAGCCACAGTCAGTTTTCAGGCCATCAAAGCAGCATTGGTTAATCCGGTGAAAAGTTTAAAGAGTGAGTAGTGGGTCTGTGTACCACGTCTGTACTCGTCCGAAAAAAGGCTTGGCACGCACGAGCTTAGGAAACCAAAAAATGTAAAATGATTTGTGATGCGAGCCTCTGTCTCGCATTATGGATTAAGCTATTATTTTATGACTAAACAACCTAATAATCTTTCACCTCCTCGCTGGGCAGATAAACTCCTGAATGCTTTTCTTCCTCCCGATTTGGCAGAAGAACTACAAGGAGATATGCACGAGCAGTTTGAGGCACAGGTTGAGGAGGTAGGCTTAACCAAAGCCCGATGGCTATACATATGGGAAGTACTACTATTTTGTCGGCCTTATTATTTAAAGCGCCGTCTTAATGCGCAAATTATTTCTATGAATGACTATTACTTTTTAATAAACCCTACAATGATAAGCAATTACTTTAAAATCGCCTTTCGGACTTTGTTTAATAATAAAGCCTATTCGGCCATTAATATCATCGGGCTAAGCATTGGGTTAGCCGCCGCCATGCTGATTATTCTCTATACCAAAGACGAATTAAGCTATGACAGATTTCACGCCAATAATCCGAATATATATCGGCTTACCTATCAGTCTTTCGCGCCCAAAGGAGGAATGATTTACCAGACAGGCAATACTGGCTACCTGCAAGGACCAAGGTTTGCAGCAGGAGTGCCTGAAATACAATCGTATGTCAGATATCAGGCTGAAAGGCGGGATATGAAATTGAATAATGAAATTGTGAGTCAGGAAGTATTCACTACTGATCCTGATTTTTTTAATGTTTTCTCGTTCCCACTGATAAACGGTGATGCTACTACTGCACTAAAGCAGCCTAAATCAGTTGTAGTATCAGAAAATATTGCTGAGAAAAGTTTTGGTACAGCCAACGCTTTAGGTAAAGTACTGATGGTAAAAGAAAATGATAAATTCGAACCTTACACAGTCACAGGTGTTGTCAGAAAATCTCCACAAAATTCCTCTATCAAATTTGATGTATTGTTGCCATTAAAAGCAGGTAAAGAAGAAATGGAAAATAGTGAAAACTGGCTGAGTACCTCTTTGAATACCTTTGTTCTACTTAATCCAAAGGCTGATGCAAAAGCAGTAGCTACTAAAGTAAACAGTATTTTCCAGATTGAGGCGAAAGAGGTAAGAAAATTGTATGCCGAAAAATACGAAATGAATGAGCAGTGGGTGTATTCGCTTCAACCTTTTACAGATGTCCATTTAAACAAAGACCTCAATGCCGATAATGGACTGGTAGATGCCAGTAACCCTGCTTTCTCTTATATTTTATCGGGTATAGCACTGTTTATTCTCTTGATCGCCTGTATAAATTTCGTAAACCTGTCCATAGCGAGATCAGTAAAACGAGCCAAAGAAATTGGCGTAAGAAAAGTAGTAGGAGGCGGAAGGTCTCAATTGATATTCCAGTTTTTAGGTGAGTCTTTTATGCTATGCTCTGCTGCTTTTTTATTGGCCATTCTTTTAGTTTGGTTTACGCTACCTACTTTCAATCAATTAGCTAATAAAGTGCTTATGCTTAATTATTTGCTTGATACTAAGCTTATTCTTGGATATATCGGTCTTTTCTTCCTTACAGGTTTATTAGCAGGGTTTTATCCGGCTCTGGTCTTATCCGGCTATAATCCTGTCCAAACACTTTACCAACGCTTTACTTTTTCAGGAAAAAACTACCTGCAAAAATTATTGGTTGTTGTGCAATTCTCTCTGGCTTCCTTTATGATTATTGCCGCCATCACTATTTATTCTCAGCTGAATTATCTGACCAATAAAGACTTAGGATATGACGACAAACAGGTAATAAGTCTACGAAAGCCTAACCTTACCCGCAAAGAAGCCCAATTATTGAAAGCTGAGTTGCTGAGAAACCCGGATATATTAGCAGTAGCACCTAAAAATAATGGTTTTTGGGGGACAAGCGCTAAAATCAACATAGACCAGACACTAAGTTTTGCTTATGAAACAGTTGATGAATCTTTTCTTCCCATGTTTAAGATTCCGATTGTGAAAGGCCGTAATTTTTCTCCTGATTTTCCTACTGATTCCTCTCAATCAGTCCTGGTGAATGAAGCATTTGTCAGATATGCTAACTGGAAAGACCCTATCGGTCAGACTCTGACTATTTCATATAACAATAATGAAAAATACAAGGTGATTGGTGTAGTGAAAGATTACCATTCCCGTCCGTTGAACTATGAAATCAAAGGACAAGTATTTACCATGCGGCAAGGCAACGATTACGGAAAATCATTTATAAAAGTTAAGCCAAATACAGAAACAGCCAGTTTGCAATACATAGAGAAAACCTTCAAAAAGCTTTTCCCAATGAACCCCTATACTTACCAGTTTGTCGAAGAAATTAACAAAGAGAATTATGCTGATGAGGCCAAATGGCGGCAAATTATGATTTTCGGTGCCATACTCACTATCTTCATTTCGTGTATTGGTCTGTTTGGCCTGGCAACGCTTACAGCCGAGCGCCGAACCAAAGAAATTGGTATCAGAAAAGTATTGGGCGCATCAGTAAGCAGTGTGGTTCAATTGCTCTCCTCCGATTTCATCAGGCTTGTAGGATTATCCTTAGTATTTGCATTTCCTACAGCTTATTATGCTATTGAAAAATGGCTGCAGAACTATCCTTACAGAGTAAGCATCAGTATCTGGCCTTTTGTCATAACTGCCTTGATTGCTATAATGATAGCCTTTTTCACCGTAAGCATTCAATCTATTCGTGCAGCATTAATGAATCCGATAAAAAGTTTAAAAAATGAATAAAAGTTTGTCTTGAACTGTGATTAAATTGATTAATTGATTTCACCGAATATATACCAAAACTGTAATCAATCATACAAGTAATCGTCTATTGAGAAGTTGATTGATAATACTTAGTTTAATAAATTAATTAAATCAAAACAGTCAGTTAAATCACAGTTCTGACAAAATTAACCACTTTATCGCTCAATTACTCAATGAACCGTCCAACTCCCCCAAAGTGGGCCGATAAACTGCTAAGTGCTTTTCTTCCGGAAGATTTGCTGGAAGAATTGCAGGGTGATATGCATGAGCAGTTTGAAGTACAGGCAGAAGACTTAGGACTCAAAAAAGCTCAGTGGTTATACATATGGGAAGTACTCAGGTTTTGTCGGCCTTATTTTCTGAAACGCCGTTTTGTGGAGCAATCAAATTATGCTAATTATTCTCATCCAGTTTCAATATTTTCACCCATTATGATACGCAATTACTTCACCATCGCCTGGCGGAATCTGATTCGCAATAAAGCGTTTTCCGCCATTAATATTTTCGGATTATCCATCGGCATCAGTTGTTTTATGCTTATTGCAGTTTTTGTTTACCATGAATTAAGCTATGACAGATATGTTAATAATGCCGACCAAATTTATCGAGTTAATTTAGCTGTTACCGGAAACGGAAATATAGCACTGTATCCTAATGTTGACTTCGCTGTAGGAGATGGTATAAAAAATACTTTCCCAGAGGTAAAAGACTTTACCAGAGTATCGCAAGCTGTCGACTTTGTAAAATATGAGAACAATCAGTTTAAAGAACAACACATGGCTTTTGCCGAGGCTAATTTTATTAAAATGTTCTCGATTCCTTTATTAGAAGGCAATATTGATAAGGCTTTGGTCGAGCCAAATAGCATTGTAATTTCGAAAGCTATGGCGACCAAATACTTTGGTGACCACGACCCCATTGGTAAATCTTTGCAAATAGGTACACAACTGACAGAATATAAGGTAACAGGTTTATTTGATAAAGTGCCTGATAATTCGCACTTTCATTTTGATGCCTTTTTAAGTATGTCGACCTGGCATGTAAAGAACCCTACCTGGAGTAATCTTGGTCCATATACCTATATTGAGTTAAACAAAAATACCGATGCCAAAAAACTGGAATCGAAGTTCCCGCAATTAGTGGAAAAGTATGTTGTGCCGGAGATACAACGCGATATGGGCATCAGTCTGGCAGAAGCACAGAAGTCAGTCGAGACTTTCCGTTTTTTGTTACAACCGCTTACGAAATTACATTTATATGGTGGCACAAAATATGAATTAGAACCCGGCGGAGATATACAATACATCTATATTTTCTCGGCTTTGGCAGTGTTTATCCTGCTACTGGCTTGTGTCAATTTTACTAATCTATCAACGGCGCAATCGGCTAAACGTTCAAAAGAAGTGGGTATCCGTAAGGTACTTGGTTCTATTAAAAAGCAATTAATCTTGCAGTTTCTTGCTGAATCTGTCTTGCTGACTTCTTTTGCTATGTTATTTGCCTATTTGTTGATCTTTTTATTTCTGCCATATTTCAATCAATTGGCCAATAAAAATGTGAGTTTCTTGTTTTTTCTTGATTATAAGGTAATAGCATCGCTTTTTCTGGTAAGTTTCGTATCTGGTATAATTGCGGGTATTTATCCTGCTTTCTTTTTATCGTCTTTTGGTATTATCAAGACATTAAAAGGTATGCTGTTTACAGGTGGTAAGCAGAAAAAACCTTTGCAAAGTAGCCTGATTGTCTTCCAGTTTTCGGTTTCTACTTTATTGATTATTGCTACTATTGTTGTGTATCAGCAATTACAACACATGCAGAACAAAAAACTGGGTTATGATAAAGACCAAGTTATATTTATGCCTGACTCACGTGTATTAGGAGGCAATCAACTGGCATTTCAGGAACAATTAAAACGAGATAACAGGGTAGTTTCAGCCAGTATTTCGCGCATGGTTCCGGGTAATTCTAACTTGAATGGTACCCAGATACACCCAGTAAATGAGAATGGCAATGGTGTAGAGATCCATATTGATATTTTTAATATAGACTACGACTATATCAATACGCTGGGCATGAAAATTAAGCAAGGAAGAGCTTTTTCAAAAGAGTTCTCGACAGATTCTTCAGGAGTAATTATTAATGAATCTGCCGTGCGTGAATTGGGTTGGGCAAATAAGAACCCGATTGGTCGAAGCATCGTGCGTTCAGGCCAACAGGAGTATAAAGTTTTGGGTGTTGTGCAAGATTTCAATTATACTTCAGTGAAGCAAAAAGTAGCTCCGGCTATGATGATGCTCGGAAGAAACTACGGCGGCATGGTTATCAAAATTAATACAACCGATATTGAGGGCTTTATGATTGACCTTAAAAAGCAATGGGATAGCTTCAATCCGGCAGGGCCTATGGAGTATTATTTCCTTGATGAAAAGTTTGCAGCCCTTTATGATAGTGAGCAACGGACACAAAAGATATTTTCGGCCTTTGCGTTTCTGGCAATTATCATTGCCAGCCTGGGATTGTTTGCCTTGTCGACCTTCATGATGGAACAGCGCAAAAAAGAAGTGGGTATCAGAAAAGTATTAGGCGCATCTGTAAGTGGTATTGTGCAATTGCTGGTAAAGGACTTTCTTATACTGGTAATCATTTCAATTCTGATTGCATCACCATTAGCATGGTATGCTATGAATCAATGGCTGGAAGACTTTGCCTATAAAATAGACTTGCAGTGGTGGATGTTTGCCCTGGCAGGCATTTTAGCGATTGTTATTGCCATACTTACAGTGAGCTTTCAGGGTATCAAAGCCGCTTTGATGAATCCGGTGAAGAGTTTGAAGAGCGAGTAATTTTTTGGTATAAATCGGACAGCATGGGTTAAAGGGTTAGGAGTGTAATTTTAAATTTTTCTCCTACATCTTCTACCCCATGCTTTTATTATTTTAAATTTTTTTAATAATTATGGATTATTTTATAATTTTTTAATTTTGTTTCGTTTATATATACGTACTTTAGCAGACTTTTAGTTAAAAAGTAAAATAAATTGTAATTAAAGCAAAAGGCCTCTTGATTTAGGGGTCTTTTTGTTTGTAGCAAATCAGTCTTTTTACTTTGATTATGATTTCCAACTTTAAATAATTATTTCTTGTCCGATTTGCCCCTTTTATTTGTCGTTTTTGTACCGTTGAGATTTCGCTAATGAATGATAATTTTGTAGTACAAAAAATTAGATTCTAATCAATGCAACCAGTAGAAGTAAATCATTCTCCACTCACAACCAAAAACATTAGCCGTACCGAATTTATTGCTATGATGGCCTGTATTGAGCTACTTACGGCATTGGCAATTGATATTATGCTTCCCACCTTTGACGCCGTTAGGCAGGAGTTTCATTTAGGTACAGAATCAACAGCAACTGCAAGGCTCGTGACCTTTTTCTTTTTCGGGCAATTCTTTCAGTTAATTTTTGGCCCTATGGCAGATAAGTACGGACGTATTCCAGTGATAAGAGCAGGCTTTATACTTTACCTGAGTGGTTGTATTGCCACGGTGTTAGTACCCAATATGTTCTGGTTACTAATGGCTCGTTTTATAATGGGTATTGGTTCATCAGCAATGTTTGTTAGCGTTATGGCTTGCGTGCGTGACAGATTTGCAGGAAATGAAATGGCTCATGCTATGTCAATGATTTTTACCATATTTCTCATTGTTCCGGTTTTAGCTCCTTTATTAGGGGGATTTATATTGTCAGTAAGTAACTGGCAGACAGTGTTTCTGACACCAGCTGCTTTTGCAATTATTATTTTTATCTGGTCATTACGTTTATCGGAATCTTCACCTTCGCAACAACTCTCAGGTGCAAATATGTTGGCTGTTTTTCAATCTTTCAGAGAAGTATTCAGTAATAAAATATTTATTCGTTATACTGCTATTTCTACTATTCTTTTTGCTGCTTTCAGTTCTTATGTAAGCAGTTCTGAGCGAATCGTAGGCACTCTTTACCAGCAGCCTCATTTGTTTATTTATATCTTTGGGGCAATCGGGCTTTGCATGAGTATATTTACCTTTCTGAATGCCCGTCTGGTTGGGTGGCTTGGTGCACACCATACCTTACGTTTGCTAC
The DNA here is from genome assembly GCF_013912375.1 of Emticicia sp. BO119. Classification (GTDB taxonomy): domain Bacteria; phylum Bacteroidota; class Bacteroidia; order Cytophagales; family Spirosomataceae; genus Emticicia. The sequence continues at coordinate 691,260 of NZ_JACETV010000001.1, forward strand.
TATACATTTATGTTTCTTTGGCAATTCTATTATTGACTTTAACAATTGGGTCTACTGAACCTATTCATCTATTTGTCTTATTTACTATTGTTGGGCTTTTGCAGAGTATTAATATTGCTATTGAACCCAATAGTAGTTCTCTGGCACTTGAGCCTATGGGTCATAAAGCAGGAATGGCGGCTTCTATCTATGGTACATCATATCTGGTAGTAGGAGCTTTTGGAGGATCTTTAATTGATGCCATGTTGGTGCATTCAGTTATTCCGCTTACTATCGCTTATTTTGTAGGCGGAGTGATTGCTTTGATATTGTTCAGTACGGAGCAGAAGAAAATGAGGAATTAACTGATGACATAAATTATGAACTAAGTATTCAGGCTTTTTGTAATCCAGGCAGAACCAGATTTTTGTCAATATCAGGATGATCAAAATTTGTGGCATCGGCTAACTTTGCAAAAGCAGCCTTCTTCTCATTATTTTCTCCTTTGTTAAAAACTGAAAAGGTTTTCCAGTCTACTACTGCTACATTTCTTACTCTATCAATAATTCCTCCACTATCTAATTTTAGTGCATCTAATCTATAATCATAAATAAGCTCAAGACATACTGAAGGTTGATTTTTGGGATAGAAAGTCCAGGTAATTTTCATAAAAAAGAATTTTGATGCGCAAATTTAATCAAATCTGGTATTTACCTGTGAGTGAAATCCAGAGAAGATTTTGTTTACCATTGAATAAAATTAGTGGTTAATAGCACTACTTCAATTCAAAATAATACTATAAAACTTTTAAACTCTTAACATGAACAATTAATTTTGGAGGTGGTTAATAGAGAGATTAGTCCACGAATGTCAATTATCTATGCTTTTATGAAAAAGATTTTCTTTTTAGTACCTGGATTCTTTTTGTTCTCATTTACGCTATCTGCACAAGAGGTAAGTTCATTCCTGCTGAAAAAGCTAATAAGGGTAAAGTCTGTTATAGTTGATGATAAAAGTAAGCAATATAACGTATATGGTGGTGGATTTTTAATAAATGGTAAATATCTGGCTACGACTTATAGTGTTTATCGTCCTACTGGTTTTACCAAAAAGCCTAAGAGAGTGGTGGTATATTACAACTACACAGTAGATGAAAAACACAATCTGAAATGGGATTCAGTTGATGTAGACTTACTATACAAATATGTTGGCAAGCAATATGATTTTTCGAAACATGTGTTTCAGGAGGGTAAATTAGAGACTGATTTTATTGTTTTAAAACTAAAACGTGTGGTTTCGGTAAAAACCAACAATTTTAACACAGAAGCCAACCTGCCGAAATATACACAGATGCCTACACTGGCTTTTGATAACTTAAATGGAAATCTAAGAAATGATACCTTGATTTATCTGTTTCCACAATTTTATAACAATGTAAAAGAATCGTATCAGTTAGTACTATTCGGCTTTTCTAAAACTGGGTTTTCCGGTTCCCCAATTTACAATTTGAACGGGGAGATAACCGGTATTATACAGTTTGGTTTAGCAGGAATTAATGAGCCATATATAGATGCATTAAGCAAAGCAGGGTGGCTCACAAACGATGATATATTGGCTATCAGGCGAGGTTATATTGAGTTTGATCCTCGCAACTTCGTCTTTGGGACTAATATCAAGTATTTTTTAGAAAAGTATCTGGTAGGGTTTAAGTAGCTTCTATATTTATTTAAAAAACTGTAGAATACCTACCCCCTCAGTTATTATGGCATAGAAATTTTTATTCGTTGAGTATTCAATCAACAAAAAAACATTCAATGTCATGAAAACGTTAAAAGTATTATGTTTAGGTCTGATAACTCTTTTTGGGTTTCAGGCATGTGATAAAGAAGAAGAAGAGGTTTCGATAGAACCAGTTACAATTTCAGATCTCACTTGTCCGAGTGCTGTTTTTTCAGGAACAGCAAAGGCAGGCGTTACCTATAATGGGGTTTTTACTGTCCCTTACACAGGTGGAGATGGGAATAGTTATACTTCTGATAATGGAGTGTCGTCTACGGGGGTAACTGGTTTATCCGCCGTTTTAGTACCGGGCACATTAGCCGTAGGTTCCGGTGTGGTTACCTATACAGTAGCAGGAACACCTTCTGCAGGAGGAATAGCATCATTCGTGATTAATTTTGGCGGCCAATCCTGTACAGTTGCATTCCCGGTTACTGAATCTTCAACAACACCTGTACCACCTGTTGGAGAGTAATTAGAACATAATATATTGCAAGCTCAAACCCCTTTTACAGAGGCTTTCTTGTAGATACTTACTTCAGAATTATATTTAATGAAGTATATTTTCCTGTAAAAACTTAAAGAAAATTAATCCTTTTTAAAATGGCTACCTGTCTTTCTTTTTTACGAGTACCTGATATTGAGAAAACACTCAACTGGTATCTGAATTTAGGTTTTAAATGTATGGGTACTCATGCCGAACCCGGCTGTGGGTTAGACTGGGCTTTACTTGACTGGGATGGCGCGCGATTTATGTTGTATCCAGATCAAAGAGAACATGTTGAAACAACCAAAGATGCAGGTTTGTATATTACGGTTGATTCGATTGATTCCCTGATTGAACCTGTTAAGAATCAGGCAGAGATAATTGAAATAAATCCTGAAACCGACTATGGTATGAAAGAAATCGTGTTTAAAGATTTAAACGGTTTTCAGGTTACGTTTGGGTGCGATGTTTAATCATTTTTTCATATTTTAAAACCGGAGGGTCATATTTATCGTAAATAAAAAAAATCGTGCAACAGAATCACACGATTTTCCTAATAGTATTACAATAAATAAATCAATCCATGTGCCCATGGAATTTGACCATTAATTTTAAAAGTTTTTTCTCTTAAATGCAAGAAAAACTAATGAAACTTCATATTTTGGCTTGCAAGTAAATCCTTTTGTTTTGGTTATTGGCTGATACAAATCAGTCGTTGGCTAAGCTTTAAAGACAATTTTACTCTTAGTTTAAATATTCTGTTATATCTTCTTTCCCGGTTCAAGGTCAATAGTAGTTTTTCAATTCTCTTACTTCTGGTTTCTTGAGTTTTAGCCTTCTCGATTGGAATTGTAAATCTTTTTATTTCTGTTGGAAAGCGTTCAATTAACTTTAATACTTTTGCACTTTTATTTAAAGCTTCTCCGAATTCATATGGAAGTTCTACCATACGAGGATAATTATCTGTGACGATAGTTATTATTACGGTGTCACCACTTTTAATGCCTGCTTTTTTTTCTTACTACCGCACTAACAGGTAGCACGAATGCCTCATCCACTGTGGTAGTAGTACTCAGATAAGTATAATTATTGATAGTAACTTTTACGGCAGATTTATTACTACTACTTTCATTGATAACTGTTATTGAGGAATGGGATTTTTTAAGTTTTAAGTGGCCTATTATTGTTGTAGTACTTGCATAAGTTCTGTACTTAATCAATTTTATGAAAGAGGGCAACTGCCGGACATGAGAGTATAACAGAGTAAGTTTGAAATAAGAATTAATTTTCAATTTGGCTGGTGGGCTATTAAATAGTATCTTTTCGGAAAAATCTGAGTCTAAGAATTTAATAGAGAGATTACAGTAAATTGAAATACTAAATTTGCGATTTCCTGCTTAATAGTAATACATAATTCTAACAACCACCAATAAAATATGAAAGCGTTTCTGGCAGAATTAGTGAATCTTCATAAAGGAGAACAGGAAAAAAATAAGACATTAATAGACGTAAAAAGGAATATTTCGTTCAGAGGAACAAATCTCTGGGCTTTAGTATGCGCGATAATCATAGCTTCTGTAGGTCTAAATATTAATTCCACCGCAGTAATTATTGGTGCTATGCTCATTTCACCTTTAATGGGTCCTATTGTTGGCACAGGCTTCGCTTTAGGTATTTATGATTTTGATTTGCTGAAAAGATCGTTGAAAAATTTGATGATTGCCACTATTGTAAGTCTCATAGCCTCTACAGTTTATTTTTTTATAAGTCCGTTTAAAGAGGCTCAATCAGAGCTTTTAGCTCGCACTTCACCCAATATTTATGATGTTATGATTGCTTTTTTTGGCGGGTTAGTTGGTGTGATATCTATTACCAGAGTCGAGAAGGGCAATCCTATTCCTGGAGTAGCTATTGCTACAGCCCTAATGCCTCCATTATGTACCGCTGGTTTTGGACTGGCTAATGGCAAGTGGACTTATTTTTTCGGAGCATTTTATCTGTATTTTATCAACTGTGTATTTATTTGTATTTCCACATTAGTAATTGTGAAGTATCTGAAATATCCTGTTAAGGAAGATATAGATGAAAGGCACGAGAGACAGGTAAAATACAGTATTTCATTTATAATTATTATTATGCTTTTGCCAAGTGCCTATTTTGCTTATTCATTATTTGAAAAGCAGCAGTTCGAACAACGGATAAATACGTTTATTGAAAAGGAATTCACTAATAAGGGTCAGACAGTCATTTATAAAAAAAGCTCATATAATCGAGTTCGTAAAACACTTGAATTAGCATTTTTAGCAGATACATTTACGAATCAAGATATTAAAGAAATAAACCGTCAACTCCTGCATTATGGGCTGTTAAATACAAAAGTAATTATCAGGCAGAATACCAGTTTGCAGAACCTTAAATCTGATATTAATAATGAAATTTCGAAAAATCAAAGCGAACTTATAGCTAAGCAGCAACGCATAACTTTACTCGAAAAAGAATTGAAAAGTAAGGAGTCGGATAGCAAAAAAATGTTTACCGAAGCAAATGTTTTATTTCCGACAATTAATTCCTTATCAATGACAAAACAACAGTTTTACGGAAAAGTAGACACAACTATAATAATCCCTGTATTAATTTACCAGGCAAACAGACCTTTAAACAATCGGGATTTGATTAAACTTTCGAATTGGGTAAAACAAAGAAATAATCTTAATAATCTTAAAGTGCTTTACTCAAAGTAAACGTTGCTTTACCAAGGCTAAAATGAATACTTTTGGCTTCAGTAAAGCAACTAAACCTTCTTGAAATCTACTCCATCACCATCTCTGCATGCTCGTTTGTTTCTATTTTCTTACCACCTGCAAATAGCAGGAGTAGTGGTAAACAGAGTAAGAAAAAAGCACCTATCACCAGAAAAGTGTCGGCATAAGTTAATACTAATGCCTGCCGGACAATACTTCCGTACAACATCTTGTATGCCTTTTCTGTGGCTGTAATAAGGGCATCACCTTTTGATAAAAACAAAGACGTGTATTGTTTGAGTCTTTCAACTGATACAGGATTATATATGGATAAATTATCCCCGAGGCGATTCGTATGAAAGACAGTACGCGTAGAGATATACGTTGTCATAATGGCTGTGCCAAAAGTACCTCCCAACTGTCGAACCATACTTGACAGAGCAGAACCCTGAGCCATTTTGGCGGGTTCAAGATCAGCTACGGTAATCGTCATCAGTGGTATAAAAATTAAACCCATACCAATCCCGCGAATCATCAAAGGCCAGAAGAAATCTTCAGGGCCAGTAGATAAACTCAACCCTGATAAATCATAGCAGAAGGCTACGAATAATCCGAAACCAATTGCCGCATACCAGATAGGGGACATCAGATTTTTACGCATAATAACACCCACCATAAGCATCATAAATCCTGTAACAATAGATCCTGGCATGAGCAGAAGCCCTGTCTGACTTGCTGTAAAACCAAGGATAGTCTGGCAGAAAACCGGAATAATAAATACAGAGGCAAATAGGCCAAATCCTAAAATAAAATTAAACAGGTTAGCAACTGCGAAACGCCTGCTGGAAAGTAGTCTTAAATCCAGAATTGGTATGTGCGCAATAATTTGCCTCCATATAAAACCTGCTAACCCAACCACTGCAATTAGGGTCATTACAACAATAAAACCCGAATCAAACCAGTCCTTTTCGTGTCCTTTTTCCAGAATAATCTGTAAACCGCCTACACCCATTACTAATAATACTAAGGCAAACCAGTCCATCTTTCCAGCAGGAATAGGCTCAGTGGGTTCTTTAATATAGCTGAAAGTAAGAAATGTTGCCAATATCCCAAACGGAATATTAATGTAGAATACCCAACTCCATGAAAGGTGGTCTGTTATATATCCGCCTAAAGTTGGCCCGATTGATGGGCCGATGATAACGCCCATGCCAAAAATGGCATTGGCTAACCCAAGGTCTTCTTTAGGAAAAGTCTGAATCAGGATTGCTTGTGCTGTGGTTAACAAACCACCACCTCCGATGCCTTGTACAACACGAAAAAATACCAATTCCCAAACATCAGTCGACAATCCACAAAAAACAGACGAGATCGTAAATATAATAATAGAAGCGGCGAAGTAATTACGACGGCCGAGCTTGGCACTTAACCAACCCGACATGGTAATCATGATAGCACTGGCAGCTGCATAGCCTGTAACAACCCAACTGATGTCCCCCAACGATGCACCCAGATTACCCATCATCTGGTTCAAGGTTACGTTTACAATTGAGGAGTCAATGGTTTGCAAGAGCGCCGCAGTAGTAACGGTTATCACAATTATCCACTTATCAAATCCAATATTCATATGGTTATTTCTTTTGAATGTCAACAGCTACAGATACGCTCAATCCTGGACGTAGCCTGGCAAAAACCGGACTGTTTTTATCTAACTCAATTCGAACTGGTACACGTTGTACTACTTTTACGTAATTGCCAGTGGCATTGTCAGGTGGTATTAACGAAAACTTCGCACCGGTTGCCCCCGCAAATGATTCAACCTTCCCGGTCAGGTTTTCTTTACCATAAGCATCTATATCTACATTTACTGTTTGCCCAATTTCCATTTCTGTCAATTGAGTTTCTTTAAAATTAGCAGTTACCCATAAGTCGCCAGTATTCACAATAGAACAAAGTGCTTGCCCTGGTTGAATCAATTGACCTACTTGTACCGAACGTTTAGATACAACACCTGATGCCGGAGCTAATACAACTGTATAAGACAATTGTAGTTTAGCAAGGTCTAATTCTGCCTGTCGCTGTTTGGCAGTTGCTTGCGCCACACCAATCTGGCTTTCTACAGCCTTCCGCTGCGAATTGGTAACGCCTGTTTGAGAAGTAGCTGCATTTACCTGCAATTGCGCTGTTTCTAATTGGGATTGTGCTGCTTGAAGAGCGGCCAATGCAGCATCACGTTCAGCCAGAACATTATCAAATTGTTGTTGAGGAATTGTTTTTTCCGTTAATAGACGACTATAGCGGTCAAAATCGTTGGTAGCTTTTTTCAAACGAATCTGTGCAGCGGTTACATTGGCTTGTGCCGTTGCTACCTGATTACGGGCTGTTTGTACATTGGCTTGTGAACTTTGAATGGTAGCTGAAGCCACACCAATATTAAACTGACTTACCCCTCCGGTTGCCACCGCAGTTTGTAAGGCTGCTTCAGCCTGCGCTACACGAATTTTATAATCAGCATCATCAATCACAAAAAGTGTATCACCCGCTTTTACAAACTGATTATCCCTGAAACGAATTGCTTTAATATATCCTCCGATTTTTGGTGTCACAGGGTCAACATTCCCATCAATTTGCGCATCATCGGTGGTTTCGTAACGTTGTAGGTACTGGATTTCTTTGTATCCATATATAAGTGCAGCAATCAAAACTATTGCACCCACCACTCTGATAATTATCTTGGTATTCATGATTTTTTTGTATAAAATAATGTGTTTTTAGATATTTAAGATTCCTATCTCTATTCTGTTCACTGAAACAGAAAGGAGGAGTAAGTAAGCTGGACTAATTTTCACCTGTAGCTTTCAAAAGTCTTTCATAGGCTAATCGGCCATCAACTTTTGAGTTAATTAGGTTTAATTGTGCTTGTAATAAAAAACTGTTGGCATCAAGCAATTCAGTAGAACCTACAAGCCCATTACGAAAACGGGATTCTATCAGTCGGTAATTCTCCTGAGCTTGTTGAAGGGCGGTAACAATCACCTTTTGTTGCTCAACAGCTAACTCATAATTATGATAGGCAGTCACTACTTCTGTATGAACCTGGTCCGTCTGGTGTTGCCCTTGCAAAATAGTTTCATTAATAGAAGCTTTGGCAGTATTCATACGCCCTTTCAGATTATAAAGCGAGCCAATATTATAAGAAACCCCCAACCCAATATTCCACGCATTGATAAAAGTATTTGCCTCAGGAATAAAATTGGCATTCGGATTAACATAATTATATCCTGCTGAAAGACCTATATGGGGATATTTATTGCTTTTAATCAGGCGTAACTGCGCATCAGCCGATTGCTGGCGTAAGGCATTTGCTTGTAATTCAGGACGCCTCTGAGATGCCAGTAACAAGAAACTGTTCAAAGTTTCAAGTGCCACAGGAGTACTACTTAGGGTAGTATCAACTCCAATAGCTTGTATGTCATCAACACCAATTAAAAGGCCAAAATTATACAGGGCTGTTTCCCTGGCTTTTTCAACTTGCAAACGATTCAATTCCAGATTATGTTTTTGTAATTGTAGTTTCAATACTTCATTAGGTAATATTATTCCTTCTTTTTCTAAATTTCGCGCATCTTTTTCGCGTGCCTCAAACTGCTGAATGTTCTGGTTAATAATATCAGTTGAGCGGCTCAGTTTTACGATAGTATAGTAGGCTTCAGTAACAGCATAAACTAATTCCTGCCGATTGCGCTGTACATCTAATTTACTCGCATGAACCAGTAAATCTGCCGATTGCTGGGCTGCCTTTTCAGCAAACCCTCCAAACAATTCCTTTTTAACTGAGACAGCACCCATTGTAGCACTGAATCCACCTTTCGGAAGCCCAAACAAAGGCTTCCCGTCTTCGCCTTCACCAAAGGCAAAAGGCGTAATAAGACTAAAACGCGAGTAGGAGAGGGAAGCACTCGCTTGTGGTAACTTGCGGTCTTTTACTTCTTGCGCATGAGCTTCGTTGTTTTCAACACGCAAATTTGCTGCTTTGAGGCCTTTGTTATTCTGGATTGCCAGGTCAACAGCCTTACTCAAAGGCATTTGTGCCGATTGAGCAATGACACTTCCAAAACTCAAGCAAACAAATGCAATAGTTGTGATGTAATGTTTCATTTTATTTGGTTCTGATTTTAGTCAAAAGTGAGTTTAATATTTTTACTTCATCGTCAGTCAGATGGCTGACAATCGACTCAAAATTCTGAAAATCAATTGCGACTTTCTTGACAAACTCGTTCGATTCTTCTGTCAGTCGTAGTTTTACCCTACGACGGTTCTCAGGGTCAGTTTCACGTACAATCAGATTTTTGGTAATCAGCCGGTCAGTCAGCCGGGTCATATCCGAATTCATCTCGTGCATTTTGCTTTTAAGTTCTCCTGCATTCAGGCTTTCCGGATAAACCTCCTGTAATTGACGTAATACTATATATTGTTGCACTGATAATTGAAAAGGAGCGAGTTTCTGGTCAAAATAATTAAAGATGTAGCCATCTGTCATGTGTAGATTGGCGATCAACTCGTGGTATTGGTTTTTATATTGTTTGCTCATTTTTTTTTCAAATGTTGCGCAAATGTAGAATGTTTATTTGTTTAAACAAATAACGTTTAAACGATTGTTTTTGAGAATATTACTATTTGAAGATTATTTAGATTTATTGAAAGATAAAAAACTACTAAAAGAGACTGAATTAAAAAGCTTTAATATTATAAAGTGCTTATATAGAGTTACTTGACAGGAACTTATATAGGTTAATATTAAGCCGTATTAAAATGTAATTAAAGTTAGATTTTGTAGTGTTAGTGAAAGTGCAGAGAAGGCATCAAAAAGTTAGGATGGAGAGATTGTATGCCTTATAAAAATAGTTGAAGGTATTATCTTTCTTCAACTATTGTAGAATTGTAGTAAAATAGCTTAACCGTTTAGTAAATAATTGTTGCTTTTCTGAGTGCTAAGTCGTAAAATAGAACCATTATTTTACTTACTTGCATATACGCCATGAATCATTTTAAAATTATTACTTGCAAATTATCTGAAAACCTTTCTCTACTTTCTGAAAAGTAATTCTGTTGGTTGTTAAAGAATTTCTTTTGAATTAAAAATCTGCTTTCCGCCTCATTACACATGAACAGACGAAATAGATTACTATTTCTCTGAATTGGTATTATTTATTTCCACTCAAAGAGAAAAGCTGTTTGTTATTCACTTAAAACTATTTCTATGTCAAAACTTTTACATTTTCGTAGCCAAACATTGAGAAGGCTATATCTGCTTTTGGGAACCCTTGTTGTGTCGCTTGGTGGATATGCTCAGAAAGAAGTAGAGAAGGTAAAAACTTACCTTAAATCGAACACCAGTAAATATCAGTTATCGAATAGTGATATTGATGAAATGGGTATTTCAAGTGACCACTTGTCTCCAACTACCGGATGGTATCATATTTATTTTGTTCAGAAGTATCAATCTATTGAAGTTTACAATGGTATTCTGAATACAGTCTTGGTAAATGATAATGTCGCAAATGTCACCAGTAATTTCGTAACCAGCATAGCGTCTAAAGTCCCTGTTGTTACAATTATACCTGTAACACCGCTTAACGCCATAAGTCGGGCAGCTTCAAGCCTTAAATTGTCTGATAATTCAGCAAATACACAGGAAGTAAGTGCCAATAGATTACCTAATGGACAAATCGAATCTGCTATTTATACCAATGCAGATTTATCTAAGGAGAATATTCCTGTAAAATTGTACTGGTTCCCATATGATACTTTAATCGGGCAGGAAAGGGTATCTAAAGTAAGTCTCGTTTGGAATGTACAGATTTATACAAAAGATTATAAAAATAACTGGAGTGTGCAGGTTGATGCCTTAACTGGAGATATTATAGATACCAAGGACCTCGTGGTTCATTGTGATTTCGGTGTGCCAGGACATACACATGAATCTGGCCTGACTCATGGACATACAAATCCTGCCATAAATGACATCAATTTATTGCAACCCTTAGCCGCCAATAGTTATCGTGTATTTGATTATCCATTGGAAAGCCCGAATCATGGAGCAAGAACACTAGTAGCAAGCCCTTATACTAAATTTGTGTCTTCAGGGACCGGACCCGGAGTTACCAATGGCTGGCACAATGACAGTACTGCCAATTATACCAACACACGGGGAAATAACGTTTGGGCAAAAGATGATTTGGCGAATGACAATGAAGGAACCATTGGTAGTAGTCCGTCATCAGCTACTTTAGAATTTGACTATCCATATACACAGGCAACCGGAACTGCCGCAGCCAATCTTAATGCTGCTATTACAAATCTGTTTTATTGGAACAACGTTATTCATGATATATTATATAAATATGGGTTTGATGAGCCAAGTGGTAATTTTCAGGAGGCTAATTTAGGTAGAGGTGGTGGAGGAAGCGATTTTGTATATGCTGATGCGCAGGATGGCTCGGGCACAAATAATGCTAATTTTGGTACACCTATTGATGGACAAAACCCTCGTATGCAGATGTACAGATTCAGCGACGCCGGAAACCCTGCTTATACTCCTGATTCTGATTTTGATAATGGAGTGATAACTCATGAATATGGTCACGGTTGGTCGAACCGATTAACCAGTGGGCGAAATAATGTGACCTGTTTACAAAATGCAGAACAGGCAGGAGAGGGTTGGAGTGATTATCTCGCCTTGATGCTCACTACAAACTGGTCTACTTTAACACCAACACTTGCCAGTGCGAATTTGCCAAGAGGTATGGGGTCTTACGTATTAGGACAAACTACTGATGGAAGGGGGATTCGCCCTTATCCATATTCCTACGATATGGCCACAATTAACGGATTAGTAACTTATGGAAGAGTCGGTGATTCCGGTAATTTTTCTCTGCCTCATGGCATTGGCTCTATTTGGGCAACCATGTTGTGGGATATGACCTGGGAGATTATCATGCAGGATAATCAGATTGTAAGCAATATTTATAACACAAGCTCTCTGGTAGGTAATGTAGCTGCGCTGAAATTGGTTAATGAAGGCCTTAAACTTCAACCTTGTAGTCCGAGTTTTGTAGAAGCCCGTGATGCAATTTTAAAGGCTGATTCTATTCTATTCAATAAAAAGTATAAATGTTCCATCTGGAAAGCATTTGCTCGCCGTGGTTTAGGTAGACTGGCTTCTACAGGTTCATTAAAAACAGATCGGGTAGTGACTGAAGATTTTACACCATTCTTTGATAGACCATTAACCTCTTCAAAAGTTGCTACTGTCTGCTCTAATACACCGTTCAGTTATACAGCCACTACTTCTGTAGGTGGTACTACATTTAGTTGGAGTCGTTCTGCTGTAACCGGAATAAGCAATGCGGCTTCTAATGGAAATTCTGCTACGATTAATGAAACTTTGATAAATACCACCTCAAGTCCGATAACTGTTACCTATCAGTTTTTCCTGACCCCGAGCAACTGCGCGGCAATTCCTCAATCTGTCCAGGTAAGAGTAGACCCGACACCGACACCCACAGTAGCTACTTACAATATTTGTAAAGATGCATCTGTACCCGGCGGGCAGGGTTTAGCTGTAACTAATATTACTGATTCCAATACTTTAACAGGAACGCTTACCTACACATCACCTATTTATAGAAGAGGTAATGGAAACAATGTTCTGACCTATACACCTATTGCTTCAAACAATCAAGGTTCAGCGGTGTATTTTAAAGCGCATACTTTTGTAGCAGCGGTAAGTGGGTCAGTCTCTATTCAAACAGGAGCAGCAACAGCATTGCAATCGGCTGATAGATATGATACTTATATAACATTATATCAGACCTCATTTGATCCGAATTCTCCTTCTACTAATTTTTTGATAGGAGATGATGATAGCGGACCATTTCAATATAGTTCAAAAATAACTTATAATTTTACCGCGGGAAATACATATGTATTAGTTGTGACAACATGGGGGAACAGAGTTATAGGAGATTATACAATGGAAGCCACAGCAACGCTATTTAAGCATATAGGTTGGTATGCTAACAGTTCTGGAGGGGCGGCATTGGCTACTTCTAATATTTTTAATCCTGTAGGAGTAGCAGGTTCTGGTGTACCTAATACTGCCACTCCAGGCACTACCAATTTTTACGTGAGTACTTCTGATTTAGGGACTTGTCGTGCTAAAACGAGTTTCATTATTAATCCAAGTTCGGTTGGAGGTAACATAGCCGGCAGTACTAATGTGTGTACCCCAACAAATTCAGGAACACTCACCTTAAGTGGACATACTGGTTCAATTCTTAGATGGGAATCCTCTACAGATAACTTTGTTAGTAATATAGTAAGTATAACAAATACTACCACAACGCTCAATTTTTCTAATCTTGCACAAACTACTAAGTACAGAGCAGTGGTGAAAAGCGGAAGTTGCGCACAGGTTTATTCTGCCATTGCTACCATTACTGTTGTCACGGCATCACCACCAACCCCAACGGGTAATAGCCGTTGTGGAACCGGAACCGTATTGCTTACAGCTACAGGATGTGCAGGGGGTACCATTAACTGGTATGCGGGTGTTAGTGGAGGTTCTGTGCTGGCTTCCGGTACGAGTTTTACTACGCCAAGTATCTCTATCACTACTACTTATTATGTCAGTTGCACGGTGAGCGGATGTACGTCAAATAGAGTAGCTGTAACAGCTACTATTAAATCTATTCCTGGGGCGCCAACCACCACGAGCGTTAGTAGATGCGGACCTGGAACGGTAACACTCACGGCAACAGGTTGCGGGGGAGGAACAATCAATTGGTACACTGGTTCTACAGGTGGAACACCAGTGGGAACTGGTGGAACTTTTACAACGCCAAGTCTGGCAACCACCACACCATATTATGCAAGTTGTACAGTAGATGGATGCACTTCTGTAAGAACTGTCGCAACTGCAACCATAAACGTTAATCTTACATTTACCGGAAATCAGGCTGCCGGAAATTACAGGGCTTCTAATTCTATAACGAGTACAGCCAATGTAGCTACCGGAGTCAACTATTATGCGGCTAAATATATCGAGCTGAATGCCGGTTTTCAGGCAGGAGGGTCTGAGGTATTTCTTGCAAAAATAGAGAATTGTCCATAGGCAAGTTACAGATTTAGAAACTGTTTGAGTTAAATTTTATGAATCAAAATGAATTATTTTTTACAAAGACAAGATAACAAAACCAGAGTTTAGCAGAGCTAAATGAGGATTTTGGTAGCGCAGTATTTGCAAAAAAGAACCACGGCGACGGACCGCCATTTTGAACAAAATAAGGTTAACTCAAACAGTTTCTTAATATAGTAAAATATTTATTCATGTATAAAATCAGCAAGGTAGCGCAATGGCTGCCTTGTTGATTTAATAGATAGTGATTCAGAGAAAATAATCATTTACCATACACGCTAAACAAATAATCTTTCACTGAAGAAGGCTCTCTACCTAAAATTTTGTCTAAATCTGTTTTTGTTGTAGTAAACTCACCTTGCTTAAAACCCTCTGCAAAGGCGGCCGAAACATTTATTATTTCTGCTGGCAATCCTGCCTGGGTCAATAGATCAACAAATGCGGATGAATCAGGGCTAACATACTCTATTGTTTTACCCGATGCCTCACTAATAAATTTTGCTATGTTATGAAATGTAACTGATTCAGTATTAGAGATTAGATAATCCTTGTTTTCGTGTCCTTTGCTGGTCAGGATATTTGCCGCTGCTTCAGCCATATCGTCACGAAGTGTGAAAGCGACCGGAGTATTTCCGGCTGGGAAAAATACACCTGTCTCTAAAACATTTGGCCCGAGAAACATTGGAATATAATCAGCATAAATATTATTTCGCAGAATAGTATAAGTTATTCCACCTTCTTTAAGTGCTTTTTCCGTTGCTAAATGAGATTTGGCTACAATATAAATCGGAGAAGTTTCTGTTTCATTTTTCCGTTCAAAGCTGGTATATATCACATGGCCTACGCCTGCTTCCTTTGCAGCATTTACCACATTTTCCTGTTGCTGCTCACGATTTACAATATCATTTCCGGATACAAATAATAGCTTATCAATACCTTTAAAAGCCTTTATTAATGAATCATAATCGTTATAATCGCCCAAACTAATTGTAATACCCTTTGCCTTTAGGTCATCTGCTTTGGCCTCGTCTCTTACTAAAGCCGCTATTGTATTAGGCGAAGTACCCTTTTTCAACAAAAAGTTTATGGTTGCAGTACCAAAATGCCCTGTTGCCCCAGTTATTAAAATCATAATCAGAAGTTTTATATGATAAATTATTTTATTGAGGCAAAAGTAGTTATATTTGCTATATAAAATATAGTACTATACTTTTGTATAGTAAAAAATAATATCTATGACAATCACAAAAAAAATAATGGATTTCGCTGAAGCTAAATCATGCCCTGAACAATTTGTATTGGCTTTGAATGATACCCTGAATGTGCTGACAGGGAAGTGGAAACTACCTATTTTAGGTTCGCTTATGTTTGGCATCAAACGGTTTACAGATTTGCAGAGAAACATTCCGAAAATTACACCACGGATGTTATCAAAAGAATTAAAAGAACTCGAACTCAATGGGATGGTAAGACGTAAGGTGTATGATGCCACACCAGTCTTAGTAGAGTACGAATTGACAGAATCGGCTCAAAGATTGTCTGATGTAATTGATAGTATGCTAAACTGGGGTCTTAACCACAGAAAAGTAACAATGGGAGTTGGTTAAGTGCTGAAAATCTGATATTATTTGATTAGAAATGTCAAAGGTTGAATAGAGTGATTTTGCTATCAGAAATCTTTCTTTTTTACTTCATCATGGTATTTTAAATAAAGTGGTAATGCCGCCGAACCATACCAAGGGTAAATTTCGGCCTCTAATACCTTAGCTTTTAAGGCGGGGTCTGATTCTAACAGTGCATTTGTATCTTCGGTAGTTTTTGTATTAAGTACAAAAATGCCTCTGTAGTTTTTATCATTATTACCTAACGGCCCGGCTACAACTAATTTGCCCATAGCTACCATTTTACCCATATTCATCATATGGCCTCTGAACAGACTATCTAAAAGAATTTTATCGGTAGTAGTATTGCTTCCGCTTTTCAGTATAACCAGTGTGTACATTTTCATACCATATTCATCGGCCTCCAGAGAATCAGCTAAGGCCTGTTTGAATTTTGGATTCGGGTTTTGAGCCTTCGCTACGATTGTAAATACAACCCAGAATAAGATCAGGATAGATTTGTACATCTGTAATAGGGTTTTAAGAGGTGATTACTTATTTATTGAAAAACAGTTCCCTTTTAATGGCCTTACTCATAATTATATTTATAAGTTAGTCCATTATCTTCTAAAACTTCGGTTGGGTAACCCTCTGAATCATACTTAAAGACACGTACGAAATTATATCTGCCTGTAGCTTTTAGTACATTATTAGGGCTTTTATTAAATGCGCTTAGCCATTGAGGTTTTTGCTTAATAAGATAATAAGGATTAATCTTGTCGTCATATGTATAGAAAACGGATTCTCCGTAAATATCGGTTTCTTTAATAATGTTCCCTTTCGAATCATATTCATAAGTACTTACTAACGGATTTGCATCACCATAAGTAACTTGTTTTTCTACCCAGCCATTAGAATTATACACAAACGCTGTAATTGAATTATTTCTGACAATTTTAGAAATCTGGCCTTCTGCATTGTATTGAAAAGTTTCTTCTGACTTCATACCTAAGGAAGGGTTGCACAAAGCTGATATACTTGAAAACATACTTCGCATGGTAGTTTTCAATTTACTCAGTCTTCTATCTGTATATTCATACGTAAATTCATCGGTAGGATTGATTTCACAAAAACTGAAAGAATTTTCTTTGATCAACAAATCGTTCTGAAACTCAAAAGTGATGTAAGGTTTGTTATTAAGCGTAAGACTAATGAGTTTTTTACCAGGAGCAGAAGGTGTTTTAGGGTCAGCAGATTCTTTGCTGCAACCTGAAATTAGTATAATAAGGAGGATCAGAGCGTGATTTTTCATTTTTCCTTAATAAGCCTTGTATAGAGTGGAAATCATAACAAATATAAAGAAAAATAAACACTGCGTAATTTTTTCAAGCCTGAATAAACTGTATAACTCTGTATTATAAACTTTGGAGTGCTTTGCGATGAAAACTTATCTCAGAATTTACCAATTATTGGCGCAGAGTTACACAAAAGTTTGAAGCAAATTTATCTATTTGCTCAATTGCTCCAGTATATGCTTACCCCCATTATTATTAGGGTTCAGTTCAATAGATTTCTGATACATTTTTATTGCCTCTTCTTTATTCCCCAATTTCAATAACACTTCTCCTAAACTATCATACACATTCCAGCTGTCGGGATACAAAGCAACGTTTAATTTGAAGAGTTCAAGAGCTTCCTTATTTTTGTCTTTACTCATTACACGATATGCCCAATCGTTAAGCTCGTTTTCATCCGGTTTAAAAGCCATGTCTTTTTTACGCGCTTCTTCTACCACCTGCATGGCTTTGTCGTAACCACGTTTATTGAGTTCAGTTCTCAATACGGTGATAGGGTCTGAGGCAGGAATTTCAGGATCATAATAACCTGCGAGTTCTTCTATCCAGTTTTCAGGAGAAGAACCACCTAAATTGGTAAGGATAATTATTGCCAGGTCGTCGTCAGGATAGATTAGAAAAGCTGAACGACCCCCACCGCTCATGCCTACTGCCCGATGTTTTGCACGGAATTTATTGACACCAAAGCCTAAAGCCCAGTTAGTAGGCTTGCCATTATTGAAAGTAATAGGCGACCACATAGTTTTAAGTGTTTCTTTCTTTAGTAATTTGCCTTGTTGGAGTGCAATTACCCACTTAGCCATATCTTCTGCCGAACTGTTTAAACCAGAACCCGAACGAAGAGAAGGAGAAAACTCTGCATAATTATTAGTCAGTTTAGGCTCTGACAACTGGTATCCATCCAGGTAGGATTTAATATTGTAAGTAGGAGCATAATGCGGAATTATATCGCGTGAATCCCCGAATATTGTATGGGGCATTCCTACAACATCAAACTGTTTATCTTTAAATACTTCAGTAAAATGCTTACCCCTCAACTTACTGATAACTCTGCCTAAAAGCAAATAATTAGTCTGGTTATAACTGAACTGGTTTCCTGTCGGGAAATCCATGGGCATAGTCTGTATTTTCTGCCATCTTTTTGCTTCAGAAGACTCCTGGATGCGCAATATATCTGGTAAACCTGAGACATGAGTTAATAATTGTTGAATTCTGACAGGTTGCCATTGGGCGGGCAGGCTATCAATATACTTTGAAATAGGAGCAGAGAGATCAAGCTTACCCTCTTCAACCAATTGCATGATAGCTACACCAGTAAAGGCTTTAGTGCAGGAGTTGATGGCAAAAATAGTCTGGGTGTCTACCTGAACATTATCCTGAAGGTTGGCAAGCCCATAAGATTTATTCAATACAATTTTACCTTTTTGAATCACGGCTACCTGTAATCCCGGAATCTGTAAGTCTTTCATCTGACGAAACAGGAAATTATCTATCTGTTTTTCTCTTGATTGTGTGAAACCAAACTGACTAATCAGCATCAATACAGTAATTAGTTTTTTCATAAATGAATTTCGAAGTAATTTTGTCTTGATACTCTTGTTTATAAAAAAGGTTACACAAAAAACATCTTAAACTGTAATTTAATTGATTAGATAGTTTATCTTTTCAGAAACATACGAATCAAAATCTCATATTCAAGGGTTACTTTTTTATCAACTTCATCACCATATCTCTAATCGCTGCCACCACCACGTCAGGCTCATCAAGTTGAATATGATGACCACTATTGTGGGCAATTATTTGTTTGCTCTGGCTTGATAGTTTCATAAGGTCTTTCTGGTCTTGCAGGCGTTTTTGTTCATCAGCCTCTGTATCATTTGAAAAGGGTTTGCCTCTCGTGATTACAATAAGAGGTTTATTGCCTAATGATTGAGGTTTTTGTGCTCTTACTTTAATCATCTGAAGTAATTCATCCATTAAATAAGTGTTATTGCTTGCAGCATAGTATTCATAATTACCTAAAGCCCATAAACGTATTTTTTGGATAGAATCGGGCAAATGCCTAAAAGAACCATATACTTGTTTGGCAGGTAGGCCTATTTTATTCAAAGCATCACCAATAGCTTTTACGGCTTCAGGAGTTCTGGCTAAATTGTTATCTTCGGGCGTAGCAACGGTTTTGATAGGTGGAATGGGCTCACCTTTTGAATCTTGTTCAGGGGTTTGCATCCTGCCATTGATAAAGAATCTTCCGGTTTCAGTGCCTCCATCTACCAATATGAGCCCTGCTATTTCATCAGGATAGGTTTGTTCATAAAGCCTTACCAATATTCCACCAAGGGAGGCGCCGACTAAAATATAGGGCTTAGGTACTTGGGCTTTTTGCAAAAGGCAATGTAAATTATAGACAGTTTGTTGCATGGTGTGGGGTCGTGGGCCTAATTCACTCCAGGCCAGACCTGCTCTATCGTAGGAGTAAACTCTGGCAAACTCCGCTACTTTGGGTTGAACCAATGCCCAGTCGAAGGAGAAATCTCCACTCCCTGCTTCTAAAATTACACTTGGGCCGTAAGTATGTTGAGCACCCTGCTCCAGGATGTGAAGTCTCCAGCCACCTAAATTAACCATTTTGCCTGATGGATGAGGGGCTTCAGTATTCTGTGCAAGTGTAGTAATGCTGACTCCAAGGCCTATTGAAATCAAAAAAGCAGTTTGAACTAAAGGTTTTGGTTGATTGAACGACGACAGGATTTTAACATAAAAGGGCTTCCTGCCTTTTTTGAGTTGAAACGAAGCCGTAATGATTATAAAAGTATTTAATAATAAAAGAAGCCCAATCACAATTAAAGGATAAATTGCAAAAAAGGGACTCACTCCTTCAGGACGAACGATACTAATGGCAAAAGTAACGAATAAAAGCCCATAAGTAAGGCACGACCAGATCAGTTGAAACCGAAGTAGCTGGCGTCCTAATTCTTTTGCGTCTACAATGGTGTCCCTGTACTTCCACCATAGAAAGGCAGGAATAATTAAATTGCCAAAGGGTATCAGCCAGATCGCCAAAGCAGAGAGATTAAGTAATTGTAGAAAGGTAGGGTCTTCCTTTAAATCAATAGGTGCGTTCATGCTTAATAAATCTTCAGGTGACTGCCCCAACGCATTAGCAATTAATCTGAGAGTTAAACCCCTGGGCTCTGTATGGCCCTGTTCAATTCTTTGCAAAGTTCGCAGATTGATAGAAGCCTTATCTGCTAATTCTTCCTGTGAGAGTCCCTGACCTTTCCGTAAATTAAGAATTTTTTTAGCTATTGTCATGATTTTGTAAGTTTGTTTTTTGCAAATTTCGCTTACTCTCTAAACAAATATAACGGTTTTCAGGCGTCTTTTCTACGGCATTTAATGTTAGCAAAAGAGAGTGGGAGGTTTAGGCATAAATCAACAAGTTATGAGTTATTGAATGATTGATTTTATGGATTATTTAATTGATTTTTGTTTCAAAAAATATTTCTTGAACAAAAATCAGGGATGTTTAATAAAATTATCATTGCTGGAAGCGGCCTTACAGGGCTCACACTTGCACTACTACTTGCTAAAAAAGGAGTAAAAGTTATACTATTGGATGAAAAGAATGAAGTCGGAAAGGGCAGTAAAGCAATATGCTTTTCCAGGAGGACTTTAGAGATTTTTGATAAGTTAGGTATAGCAAAGCTTGTTTTAGAGCAAGGTGTACAGTGGAATAAAGGTAGGGTATTTTTCAGAAATAAGGAGATTTACAGTTTTGAACTACTACCTGATAAAAGCGCCAGATATCCGGCTTTTGTCAATATTTCACAATATGAAGTCGAAAAAATACTGATAGCTGCGGTCAATCAGGAAAAAAATATAGAATTACGAAGGCAGCACCGGATAGATAATTTGACGCAAGACTCAGGAGGAAGTTATATTAAAGTTACAACACCTATAGGGGAGCAGACTTTTAGCACGGCTTTTCTGGTAGCCTGCGATGGAAGCAGAAGTACCGTCAGACGCCTCATGGGATTAAAGATGATCGGTTCTCGCTCAGAAGAAAAATTTCTGATTATTGATTTTAGAATGGAAGCTGATTTTCCATCAGAAAGATGGTTCTGGTTTGCACCACTTCATCATGAACACGAAACTATTTTGCTTCACAAACAACCCGATAATATCTGGCGACTTGATGTGAAGTTAGGAAGAGGTGTGTCTGAGGATATAGTAAATAATCATGATTTTGTATTAAAAAAGATAAAGCAGGTAGTTGGAGATAAGCCTGTTAAGGTTGAATGGGTAAGTTTATATCGGTTCAGTAACAAAATGCTCGAAAACTTTGTATTCGGGCAAGTTATTTTTGCTGGCGATGCAGCTCATGTTTTCAGCCCTTTCGGAGCAAGAGGGGCCAATTCAGGCATACACGATGCAGATAATTTAGCCTGGAAACTCTCAGAGATATTGCAAAATAATGCAACAACCGATTTGTTAAAAACCTATAATCATGAGCGTGTAATGGCTTGTAACCAGAATATTACCTGCACTACCAATTCAACACTGTTTATCAGTCCGCCAAGTTTAGAGGCAATCGCTGTAAGAGATTCAATTTTACAAAATGCTATAGATGATGATGAGGCAAAAAGAAAAGTCAATTGTGGGCGATTGAGTGTACCCAATATATACAGTAAATATCTATCAAGCGAACAAGGTGAATGGCTCTCAAAAGACACCTCTCCGGGTTATGGTGTTAAAGATTGCTTGATGAGAGAGGGTTATCTCATTGAAAAGTTAGGGTATGAATTTACCTTAATCATATATGCTGATATAGTTTCTCCAGATATGCAAGCGTATCTTGGTACTCACGATATTCAGATATTACCTGTTAACAGTTCTGATAATCCATCCTTGATTTCGTTATACGAACTTACCCCAACTTCTGCCTACCTCATTACTCCTGACCAGTACATTTTAGGGAGATGGAAAGAATTTACACCAGAAAAAGCTATTCAGCTCAAACAAACTTATTTATCAGGTGCTTTAGATAATATTACTCCACCTATATTAACAGAGCAGGAGCTAATTGATGAGAAAGTGGCAAAAAGCTTAATTAATGCAACTTGAAAAGTGGGGTTCAAATATTGCTATAAAATAACAAAGAAGCCGTTCATTTATAAACTGGAATGAGTGATGGCTGTTCTTAGAAAATCACCTGAAAAAATACCTTTGCATTGAACGGTGTACCAGGTGTAAAGTGAATTTCTTCTACTGGCTCGTTTTCATTTTGCAGGCGGCTCTCTGTAGCAAACTGAGTTTCTTTCCAACAGGCATTAAATAAGTTCTGGACATTCAAACCTAATGTATAACGACTCTTCGTATAGCTAAATAAAGCATCTGTTACAAAATACCCCTTAGCTACTATACTACCATCTTCATTGGCAGGTCGGTCTCCCACATAACGGTAGCGGAGGCTTCCGCTAAGACCATGTTTATTTTTGAGCGTAATACCCCCAATACTCGTGAATTTCACTGCCAGAGGTAAGAGGTTTTTGCCTTCAGCTTCCCCAACAGCACGAGGTTTCGCCCAGTTGGCATCAAAATCGGCAAATAAATTTTTTGTCAGTTGATAACGCACCGATACATCAAACCCACTTCTAACCGATTGTCCTGATGGTTCTATTACACCTGCATCGCCAACATACACAAATTCTTGCTGTAACCATAAATACCAATAGGCTGCGTTAATAAGTAGTTTTGGGAATGGTTTCCAGGTAGTACCAAAATCTGAACCATAAGCCGGAGGTAAAATATCCAATCCATTCTTCTCTACTACTACACGGGTATCGTTAGAGTGAAAACCTTTACCCAGATTCAGATAAAATTGAAGTCGGCTATTTTGCGTGTAATACAGATTCAATTTAGGTGATAGGATAGAGGCACAGGTTTTACTTTTAGTATTGGCTTGCAAATGGTCAATGTATTGGTTATGAAAATAATCAAAACGAACCCCAATAGTAGCGGATAGTCTTTTGCTTATCTGAACGCTTTCATCTGCATATAGCCCAAAATTAGCCTCATTAATATCCCCCAGTTTAATAGCTTTCAGAAGTTCCGTACGGTTTTTGGTGTGCGATAACTCTGAATCATTGGTTAAATCGTGTCGATAATTTACGCCAATATTAAAAGTAGACTGTTTCTGCCCGATTCCGTGTGCAATAGAGTAATTGCTATTGTAGCCCCAAAGATTACGGGCTTCTTTTTGCCGGATCTGGTCGCCATTCAGGGGGTCTTCTAAAAAGAAAGTAAAATTAGAATATAACTCAAAATTATAGTTGGCATAGAAAAACTGATTTTTCCAGACATGATTACGTAGGGTAAGGGTTACGAACTCTGCATTCAGGTTTGTTCTGCTGGTTTCTCCGCCTTCATTGGGGTCTATGGCTCCAAAGAAACCAATCAATCCGCTCTCAACTGCCCTATCAGGAATTTGTCCGGAGGCGTTCCACTGGCTCCTGAAAGTAGAAGTAGTAAAAGAAAGATTTGTGTTAGGGCTTATATGTCCATGATATTTACCTACCAGATTCAGACGCTTAAAATGTTGAGGTGCATCAAAATAAGCATCAGAATAATTATATTCTCCGGCAACGTAAGCATTTTGGTTATTGTTCTGCGTTTTTTTATTTAAAAGATTAAATCCGCCAACTAATCTATAAGTTTTGAATTGTCCGGCTTCTGCCTTTAAAAAATTCTGCTCTAACACAGATTTTGTTCTGAAATTCACCCAACCTGCCGTGCTGAAATTACCTTTATCAGAGTCATACATCCCTTTCTTGAATTCAACCCCATCAATCAATTCAGGAATAATAAAATGGGCATCGGCATAACCTTGTCCATGCGCATGAGAAACCATATTAATGGGCATTCCATCAACCGTGAGACGGATATCCGTGCCGTGGTCAATATCAAAGCCACGCAAAAAAATCTGTTCGGCTTTGCCACCCCCTGCATGTTGGCCGATAACAACACCCGGAATGATGCGGAGTATTTCCTGCGAATTATTAATAGTACGAAGTTTAATATCCAGGCTTGAAATTACCTGCTGATGTTGCGGATTAATGGCCGATACCTTTATTTCGTCTAAAGATACCTCGGTACTCGAAAGTGTAAAGTTGATGATAGAGGCTTCATCGGCTTTAACTACCACAATTTGTGTTTGTGAAAGATAACCCATAAACGATACCTCTATGGTATAGGGCGCTGGTGATAAGTTACTTATCTGAAAATAGCCTGCTTCATCAGAAATCGCTCCACGATTCAACCCTGTTAATATAATATTTGCACCACGAATAGGCAGGTTGGTCTGACTATCAGTAATTTTGCCAACAATTGTTCCCAAGTGGCCAAAAACAGTAGAAATGGTAAGAAGGTGTATAAAAAATAACCTTTTCAGTAAAGTCATGAGTGGTTTGTTAAGGAGTGTTGATGATACCTGTCTGCAAAAATACTATACTCTTCCCGTAAGAAGAATGACTATTGATGATTAAAGTTAATACTTGATTTTAAATATAATAAAGTTTACTTTCGATTGATAATTGAACGATTTGAAAGTCATAATCAAAGTAAATGCCCTTTAGGGGTTAGGGCACAATATGAAAATCTGTCTTGCACAAGCAAAAGCTGTAAAAGGTAATATTGAGGTAAACATTACCAATCACCTGCAATTCATTCACTTAGCATTAGAGAAAAACGCCAAAGCAATATTTTTTCCTGAATTATCTCTGACTGGTTATGAGCCCAAATTAGCAGGGGCATTAGCTACCAAACTTGAAGATAAGCGTTTGAGTGTTTTTCAGCAAATGGCCGATGCTCACAATATATCTATTGGTGTGGGTATTCCAATAAGAAACTTAGCCGGAATAGAAATTACAATGCTGATTTTTCAGGCCAATAAGCCTCAGTTGGTTTACGCCAAACAACAGTTACATACTGATGAGCTACCTTATTTTGTTGAAAGTAACCAACAAATTCTTCTTTGGCCTGATACACTAAAACTTGCGCCGGCTATATGTTATGAGTCTTTACAGATTAGCCATGCGAAAAATGCTCACACGCTTGGCGCAAAGATTTATCTGGCCAGTGTTGCTAAACCTGAAAAAGGAATAAACAAGGCTTATTTGCATTATCCGATTATTGCAGCACAATACCAGATGCCTGTGCTGATGGTAAACTGTGTAGGGTATTGCGATAATTTCCAAAGTGTTGGTGGTAGTTCAGTCTGGGATAAAAGCGGCAATATAATTGCCAGTTTGGACAGCGTCAGAGAAGGGGTTTTAGTGTTTGATCTGGCAAGCAAAGAGTGCATATCCGCCTATCGCTAAAACTGAAAAATCGTATTATACACAATTTTAACCCCTTCTTACTTGTTTTAAGAGTGAAGATATTACTATATTTCAAAATTATAAATTCAAATGTCCAGGACTTTCTCATGAAAAAACTATGTGTTTTATTTTTAACTTTTGTACTTTTCTCATGTAGCGTAATAGATGCAATCGGCCCTGACTTATCGGCTAAGGTCAAAGGTGTTTATCAGGTTTATCTGGTCGGAGATGGTGTTACGAATGTTAATATGCCTTCAGGTGGAAAATCTATAAGTATAGAACTTACTTCTATAGATAAGAAAACTTCCTCTTATATTATCAAACTCAGCAGTGGTGGGAATGTAGATACACAGGAAGGAATATTTGAACTCAAAAAATCAGGAGACCAGACAGATCTTTATCAGGATGATAAAAAGATAGGGTTTATTAATGGCAATGAATTAGATATTGACTATTCTGATAGTAATGGACTCAGAAGTGTCATGAAAGCAAGAAAATAGGCATTTATTTATATGGTCAACCACTTTAAAAAGAAGCTGAATCTTCTTATATTATTAAGAAAGCCAGAAAAAAATAATGGTACATGATGTACTATAAATTGTCAGGTAAAGTATATATTGAACCAGAATTAATTAGCAACCCTAAACACTTTTAAATATGAAACAATGTACTTTACTTGGTTTTCTTATTGTTTTTTTTAGTTCTGTCTCCCTTCTACAAGCCCAGCAAGTGGCCGATATGGACTTTAGTTATCCGATAAAAAAAACGATGTATGAAACCGGTAAAGGTTCGACCATTGTATTAGACGAAGCCCATTATAATTTCCATACGCTGGCAGGTAGATATGCTCCCTTTGGTCAATTACTCAAAAAAGATGGATACGTGTTAAAGTCCGGCAATGAAAGGTTTACCTTAGAATACTTGTCAAATATTAAAATTTTAGTTATTGCCAATGCTATGCCAGATAGCAGCGCTGAATGGAAATTGCCAGCAAAATCAGCTTTTAAAGAAAGTGAGATAAATGCACTGAAGCAATGGGTGCAAGAAGGGGGAAGCCTGATGTTGATTGCTGACCATATGCCATTTGCAGGTTGTTCTGCTCAACTTTCATTGGCTTTTGGATTTAATTTTATTGATGGTTTTGCCATTAGAAGAGACAAAAAGCCGGAGGTTTTTTCATACCAGAGAAATAATCTCAATCAGAACATCATTACCAGAGGAAGAACAAAAGAAGAAAAGATTGATTCATTAATGGTTTTTACCGGGCAGGCATTTATTGCGCCAAAAGAAGCCACAGTACTTACACGCCTGAATGATGAGTATGAAATATTAATGCCCAGTGTTGCCTGGGGGTTTAACGAAACTACCCCTCGTATATCAGGACAGAGCTTCGTTAACGGAGCATTTATGGATTATGGTAAAGGTCGGTTAGTTGTGATGGGTGAGGCAGCTATGTTTTCAGCACAATTATCAGGACCATTGAAAGTTAAAGCAGGTATGAACCATCCGGTTGCAAGACAGAATGCACAATTTCTGCTGAACATCGTACACTGGTTAGACAGAGGTGTATAAAACTAAGTGTCAATTTAAATTTTAAATCAGATGCTGCCTGTTAATTATCAGGCAGCATCTGATTTTATAGATGAGATTAATTTTATTGATAAGCAGTTATGGTACAAATTATTACTATCAGGAAAGGACAACCCAGCGATTTACTAAAACTGCAAGAATTATTCATAGATACTATATTTACTATCTGTAAGGCACGATTATACCGATGAACAATTAAAGGTTTGGGCATCTGGAGTAGAGAATGTGTCACGCTGGCAATCAAGGCTGGCACAACAATATGTATTAGTGGCCGAAATAAATAATACTATTGCAGGTTTTTGTACTTTAGATAAAGGTACTTACCTTGATTTTTTATATATTCATAAAGACTACCAGCGGCATGGTATTGCTTATGAATTATATAATGTCATAGAATCAGAGGCAAGGCAGCAAAACCAGACAAAGCTGACATCTGATGTAAGTAAAACCGCCAGGCCATTCTTTGAAACAATGGGTTTCTGTGTATTAAGCGAACGAACATTAATAAAGCATGGTGTTGAATTGAATAATTATAAGATGGAAAAAACACTTATTTATTAATAACAAAATCTACCTGAATATTCGATTCTTAAGCGAGTTAATGTACTTACTTTTTTACCCTTTCAAGTTCTTCTTCTCCGTTGGTTCTGTTTATATTCTTGGTGTTTTTTCCAAAACTTCTCGAGTAAGTAAGTTTTATTACTCTATAAAAAGCTGATTCATCTTTATAATTTGACTCACTTCTGATATTGAAAGCAATGGGTGTCATACTTCCGATATGAGTATAAATAGAAGAGGTCTGGAAAAGGTCAGGCAATGACAACTGAAAACTTCCTTTATCATTTTTAAGTTTTTTGGCAATGCTTAAATTGACTACACCGAAACCTTTCAGTCGGTTTGCTCCTTCAAAAAATGGTAGGTTCTGCCAGCCAGATAATTCTATTTCAAAGTTTTCAGGTAATGATAAACGCTGAGTAAAATTCAGATTCTGAAAAAGGTAAGTTTTCTCAGCCGGATTAAGGCTATAGGATATTTTATATCTTCGTATTGCGGTAGTACTGCTAATGCTGAATTTCCACCAGGAAGTAATCTGAAATGGAGCATTGATAAATAAATTAATACTTTTCTGATAGTCGAGATTCTGTGGTGATGAAACCCCAATATCATTTTGAGGGTTTGCAGTGATCTGATAACGAAGAATCGGATGCAGGTCATACTGAAAAGATAAACCGATGTTAAATCCGTTTTTGTTAAACTCAGCTTTTAACGCATCTGTAATAGTTGGTTTCAATAGCGGATTGCCGGAAAAAATAAAGGTAGCATCATTATAAAAAAGATTAGATATTAAGTCGTTATAAGCAGGGCGTGTAATTCGGCGACCATAGCTAAAATTCAGATTCGTGTGAGTATTAAGCGTATAGGTATAGAGCAATGAAGGAAAAAACTTAGAGATTGTGAATCCATTTTTGTAAATATTAATATCTCTTTGCCAGTATTCATAACGTAACCCCGCATGAAAGATTGATTTAGAGTTGAAAACGAAACGCAATTGTGAATAGGCAGCAAGTATTTTTTCATTTCCATTGATATTACTTTGTGTTCGAGGGTCAATTTCCCATAAATCACTAACTTTTCGTTCAATATTACTATTGTTTGAGTTAAGTGTATAACTGCCTTTTATACCAGTTTCAATTTTCACATCAGGATTAACTTGCCGGGTATAATCTGCCTTAAAAACGGCTACATTAATCCTGGACTGACTTTGCCCCCGATTACCATAATTGAATATAGGATTGGTCGGAGGAATCTCGTTTCTATCTTTGTCAAAATATTGGTAAGTAACCAGAGTCGGACTACTGTTAGCGTAGTCTATATAACTTAAGTCAAGGTTTAGTTGAGATTTCGAAGAAAAATTGTGTTGAAAGTACCCCGATGAAATGAAATTTTGTCTACCTGTAGTTCCATCAGAGAGTCCTTTCGAGCCTAAAAAACTACCATCGGGCATAATACGGTCACCGATAATTTCTACAAGGTTATGCATCCGGCTCGAAACCAATGAAATTTCTCCGCCAATTGAGGTTTTAGGAGAAGGGTTGTATTCAGCAGCTACATTCAGATTATGCATCTGCTGAGTGCGGTCCGTTAAGCCACCAAAAATAGTGCTGTTAAAACCACCTATAAATGGGTAATAAGAAGTGCCTTGACCTCTATAACCTGAATAATCATGGCTATGGCCGAATGAATATGCTAAATTGACATTTGCCTTCTTAAACCCATGAGATAAACTGACAGCAGTTGATGCTTTCTCCCTGTAGCCAAACCCGGCTGTAGCCGATAGATTGAGTTTTGTACCTTCATTGTCATTTTTCTTAAAAATAATATTGATGATGCCTGCGCCTCCATCAGCATCATATTGAGCAGTGGGGGATGTGATTAATTCAATTTTTTCAATATTATCTGCTACGGTGCTTTCTAATAAATTGAATAACTCTTCCATTGACATCGGTACTCTTCTTCCATTAAAAAGGATAGTTATTCCGCTTTGCCCGTTCAGGCTAAACTGGTTGTTGCGTCTGTCAGATATAATTCCTGGTAACCGTTCTAATACCTGCAAAGCATTACTTCCTTTGGCCATCAGACTACTTTGGACATTGATAACTTTGCCTATAGGAGTGGTTTGAATAAACTCTCTCCTGGCTGAAATTTTTACTTCTTTCAGTTCATGGTTTTCCTCTGCAATATTAACGGTAGATAGTTGGATAGGGGAATTAGTATAAACAAAGCTTTCAGACTGGTAACTTTGATAACCTATACTACTGATACGCAAGAAAAACTCACCATCTACGTCAGTATTTACCTTAAATTCTCCATTTTCATTAGTAGTTGTTCCTGTAATAGCAACTGAATCTTTGACAGTGAATAAGACTACATTTGCATATGGAACAGCTTCTCCATTAGTCGAGGTTACCTTACCAATAATTTGTCCGGTAGCATTAAATGAGAATAAAACAGTTAATAATAGTAATAGCGTTTTCATCAGTCTCGAATTTTTTGATGAATTTATGTCGTTGCCGAAACTGTTTTTATGAGACTTGATAATCTGTGAACTTTAATTGATGAAAAGCAGACTATAGAGGATTAAAACTGATCCGAAACTGTTGAAATATTTCTTAATGCGATTTTTATACTGAAATAGACGAGTTGAAAACGCAGTAGCAACAATAAAATCAGGCATTAATTTAATCTTCTAAATCTTATCATTCTACGAATTAAATAGCAGTGGTTGCGAAGAAAATCAGGAAGTAGTATCAAATATTTTTTTTAGAAATGTTTGCAGGTTTGAATATCCAATTCTATTTTTGTCATCAGATGATATGATGAATAAACCTATACATAAACGCTCATTAGCTGAAGAGGTAGCTAACCAGATCAGTATCTATATTCAGGCAGGTCATTATGTAGTAAATCAGAAACTACCAACAGAACCTGAACTGATGAAGCAATTTGGTGTGGGGCGTTCAACTATTCGTGAAGCAGTGCGAATGCTTGCAAACTCAGGATTATTGCGTGTTCAACAGGGTGTTGGGACTTTCATTGAAGAGTATTCATCAGGCAATGAAACTTTAAATCAAAGATTAAAAAGGGCTCATGCCAAAGATATTGATGAGGTGAGGCAAATGTTAGAAATTAAGATTGCACAAAAAGCTGCCGAAAATCGCAATGTGCAGCAATTAGCTCAGATAGAAATGTTTCTGGATCAGCGGATTCAAACTTCAGGAGCCGGATTATTGGAAGATTGCATAACAGCAGATATTAATTTTCATGTCAGTATTGCCAAGGCATCAGGCAATGAGATTCTGGCAGATATGTATCAGGCATTTTCAACGCACCTCAAAAGCTGGTTTTTGCAGATACACGCTGATACCAAAGCATTTGTCCAGACTAACGATTTGCATACTTCCCTGTTTCAAAGTATTAAAGATCGTAATGCTGAGAAAGCCTTACATTATGCCACTTTAATTTTAAGACATTAATTTTTTACTATAAATCATCAGATGATATGATGAATGTAACAAAGTCAACTACTACTCCACAACCCGGGGTTATACAGCAGACGGTCTATTCGATATTATATTCAATCAGCTTTGCCCATTTACTCAATGATATGATTCAGGCCGTTATTCCGGCTATCTATCCGTTAATAAAAGAAAGTTTCCATCTCGATTTTTCACAAATAGGCCTGGTTACCTTAGCTTATCAGCTGACAGCCTCTATTCTTCAACCCTTTGTAGGGTTATATACAGACCGTTACCCTAAGCCGTTTTCATTAGCTATTGGTATGACTATTTCGTTGGTTGGCCTATTCAATCTGGCCTTTGCCTCTGATTTTTACTGGATTCTTTTATCAGTAAGCCTGATTGGTGTAGGTTCATCTATTTTTCATCCTGATTCTTCTCGTGTGGCCTATCTGGCATCGGGTGGTAAACGTGGCCTGGCTCAGTCAATTTTCCAGCTGGGTGGTAATGCAGGTAGTGCTTTAGGCCCTTTATTAGCTGCCTTAATTGTGGTGCCTTATGGGCAACACAGTGTGTTGTGGTTTGGTATTGCTGCCTTAATCGGTATTATATTATTGTATAATATCGGTAGTTGGTATAAAACGGTGGCTTTGCCTAAAGTAGCCAGAGCAGTGCACGAAACAAGCCTGAGTTTGAGCAAAAACCGGATAATTATCTCTATGTTTATTTTAATCCTGTTAATGTTCTCAAAGTTTTTCTACATGGCAGGTATGACAAGTTATTATACTTTTTATCTGATGGATAAGTTTAAACTGAGCGTAAAAGATGCACAGATTCAGCTATTTATCTTTCTGGCAGCAATTGCCATAGGAACCTTCGCAGGGGGACCTTTAGGTGATAAATTTGGCCGCAAATATATAATCTGGGTTTCTATTTTGGGGGCTGCCCCGTTTACCTTATTATTACCTTATGCCAGTCAGCTTTTTACTCCCATTCTGGCAGCATGTATCGGGTTACTAATATCATCAGCATTTTCGGCTATTCTTGTTTATGCACAAGAACTAATGCCCGGCAAAGTAGGTATGATTTCTGGTTTATTCTTTGGATTAGCCTTCGGAATGGGAGGGCTTGGCTCCGCACTTTTAGGTACATTGGCTGACCATACAACCATCGGCTATATGTTTGATGTATGCTCTTATCTGCCACTTATAGGTGTTCTTACAGGCTTCTTACCTGATGTTGAGAAGAAGAAAAAGTAAATCTGTTAGCCATTGATACACTGCCTATGTTGCTTCCGGGAGCGTAACTGTATAACACGTCTTTCATAAACTATTATTTTTCATCAATATTGTTCGGCTCGAAATTACTTTCTTCTCTTTCAGGAGGAGTCTTTTTGTCTTCATTTGCATAACTAAAATCATCTACAGTAGGAGTAGGAGCTTCATCAGGCAATTCTTCATCTTCTAAATTTTCATCTTCTAATACATCTTCATCATCAATATCTCCACCGTTATAAGAAGTACCATCACCAGGATTCAGAAAAAAGTTAAGAAACCTGAAATTATATATAAGACCAGGTGAAAAGGCTGATAATTGTGTTGTTTTCATAATTATATTATTTTATTATGAATACTTAAAAAAACGTACCAGCAAAAAAGTAAGTAATAAAGAAAACGGAAGGAAAAGTTATACAGAGTTAAGAAAAACAGGCGAAAAGTGAATATGGTATCATATATACGCCTTATGTGACAAAGCAAAGTGCAATTACAAAGCCCATTGATAAAACAAATTATCGTATCTTTGGGTGTAAATAAAGATAGGTTAAAAATCTTCCTCAATTATTAATTAGAACCTTATGTCAGAATTTCCACCTTGTCCGAAATGTAAAAGCGAATATGTGTATCCAAGTGATGGTTTATTGATTTGTCCAGAATGTTTTTATGAATGGAATCCTGAGGAAATGGAGGTCGAAGACGTAAGCCTGAAGGTAGTCGACTCTAATGGAAATGAGTTAAAGGATGGAGATACAATAGTTGTAATTAAAGATTTACCCGTAAAAGGTGCACCAAAACCTGTTAAAGCCGGCACTAAAGTTAAGAATATTCGTCTGACTGTCGGAGATCATAATATTGACTGTAAAATCGAAGGCTTCGGCGCAATGAGTTTGAAGTCTGAATTTGTAAGAAAAGCATAGGTAATTTGATATAGATATAATTTTAATGGTCTAAAAACAATATATTGACTTGTGTGTTGTTAGTAATAATAACCACAGACTTGATATACGTAAATAGCCAATGAAACGACTAATCATTTTACTACTGATTACCGCTGGCGCTGCGCACGCACAGACCATAGCAGAGTTCAGACAATGTTATCTCGACAAACAAATCATTAATCCGGCCTTATTGGTGAATGCTCCAGCCAATAATGCGTTGCTATCTTTTTCTCCGGGAAGTTATACGCTCAATTACCCAAAAGATTCCTATAGGTTTAATAATTACCAGTTTTTAGCTTCAGGTACATACCACCCGGACAAAAGCCCACATCATTTTGGGGCTTATATCTGGGGTCAACAACAAGTGAGTAACTCAATATCCTTTGATTATGCCTATGAAATACCCATTGATAGACATACCAATATAGCTTTCGGAGCAAATATAGGTGTATATAATCCATTAGAATTTATGGGTGGAAAAGTATTCAGATATGGCGCAGGCGTAGCCTTGCAAAATAAAAATAAAGAGAACTACATAGGGCTTTCGTTTCCGCATATAGTGACTTCCGTTAATAAGGGAGACTTTTCTCAAAGCCCTTATAAAGCGTTGATTGTGCAGGGTGGATATACTTTTTATTTACCTTGGAACATAAAATTTATTCCAGCGGCTTATCTCCAGCTTGATATAACCAAAAAATATGGTTCAGCCGGACAACGACAGTTCTTTGCTACAGATTTAGCTTTCCGATACAAAGAATTAATATATGTAAATGGAGCTGTAGGTGTAAAGAATTTTAATTTCAGCTCTACAGGCCTTCAAAGATTTGGGGTAGGTATTAAACCTAAGCCCGAAATTATGTTTGGTTATCAAAGAGATGCTTTAGATGCCACCGATTTTAGGTATCATAGTATATGGGCCAGGTATTTCTTTTTGACTAAGAGTAGAACTAAGGGAGTTATTCATGCCTCACGACCTGTAAAGAATAATTCTCAACTAAAAAATAATACTGTAAAGCAAACGACTAATCAACCGAAAACTCCTGTAAATAAGCCCAAAACAACTCCTAAAAAGAAATAATAAGAGCAATGGCATGGATTTTTATTTATTTCAATAAAAAGAAAAATCATGAAAACCGGAAAATCAATGCTTATTCTATCATTATTACTTACTTGTTTTTGCTGTAATAAAAAAGCAAACTCACTTGGGCAATGTGTGGAAAAACCGAGTGATGGAAGAATATGTACTGCCATCTATCAGCCAGTGTCTGGATGTAATAACAAAACTTATGGTAATTCTTGCGAGGCCGAGGCAAGGGGAATAACGAAATATAGTGAAGGTGAATGCAAGAAAGTTCTTAACCCCTAAAGAACCACTTTTTTAAGGGAGGAATGAATTTCCCATCAGGAATTTAGTGGAATTTCCTGACAGGAAAAAATCATACTATTTTATCCAGAGTGCTCCATTTTTCGTTACAAGCTTTTTGATTTTATTTGTTTCTACCAGTGTTTCAAGTGTTTGTTCTGCTTCCTGAAAGGAAATTTCGCTAAGCTCAACAAATTCTCTTAAGGTAAGGGTAGGATACTTTTCAAACAAGCTCTGCCAATCTTTTTTATATGCCTTCTTGATAACTGACGGACAAATTTTCTGGATAGCGTTTTCATAATTCAGATATGGTTTAGTGCCATAAATAAACTCTGAACCACCGGTGCTATTGGTTACAAAAATAGATGGGAAGCCTCTGATACCCATTTTTTTGGACAGGCTTAAATCAGCCTGGAAAAGCTCTTTTGCTTTGCCCTCATAATCTTGTTTTAATTGAACTACATCCAGACCTGCTTTAATAGCGGCTTGTGCTATTATTTCCCATCTGGTTATGTTTTTCTTCTGTAAAAATACCATTTCACGTAAGCTGCGCAGGAAAATAACGGCCTTTTCTTCATTCTGCAATTGAGCCGCCTTAAACGCAATAGATGGAGGATAGGATGAATCTAATGGGTCTTCGAGCCATATATTGCCATTGATAGGCATTTTGTAGTGGAGGCTTACCTCATCCCAATGGTGTGCTACATCCGATGGCTTATTGATACCCCCGCTATTATAAGACCAATCAGGTAGAAGCCCTCCCATATGGTACTCAAACTCAACATCGTGGCCATATTCTAATTTTAGTCTCCTCAACTGAGGTTCAATACCCCAGCAAGAAGAACAGATTGGGTCTGTGAAATAGATGATTTTCACTGGCTTATTCTGAGGAGCGATTGGCTGTTTTTTAGAAGTATTCTCGGCGCCTGGAATCTCACAAATACCTGATTCAGGGTCACACAATAGCGGATTATTATTGGTTGTCATTGGTTTTTTGGTTTGTGCCTGGCAATTAAAAATACCAGCAATTACTAAAAATATTAAAGGTTTAATGTTCATGAAACTGAATTGGTTGAACCATTTTCAATTGAATTATTTTATATGTTTATACAAAGGTCAGAAACCTTCAGTTTACAGTCAATAAGTCAAAAAAACATGACTACTAAAAAGATTGAAGAAAATACAGAAACCTGCCCGGCACAGACATTATTAAAACTTTTGTCGGGGAAATGGAAGCCGGAAATCTTTCGTTTGGCGGTTGTGGGTCCATTGCGTTTCAGTAGTTTATTACGCCAACTGGAAGGTTCAAATAAGCAAACACTGGCAATAGCTCTAAAAGAACTAGAAGAAGCGGGCTTACTCGAAAAAGTAACCATTAAGCTAAAACCGCTTCACATCGAATACTATCTGACAGAAAAAGGCAAAACAATGATTCCTGTTTTTTTAACATTGGAGGCATTGGTGGATTAATTGAATCATAAGCCTTACTCCTGCAAAACCCCTCTTATGGCCCGATAATCTCAATCGTTGCGGTGGTCATTGGGTAATTCAAATATCGTAATGACCGCCTGTTTTTTACTTTCTGGTATATCCTTCACTTCTCGTTTGTCTCGCCACAAATCAGGTCGACGGTTTTTGAGCCAGAATATCTGAGCCCTGGTGTCAGGTATTACCTCTTTGGTCGTTACTTTGATTTTCTTCAAAACATCGCTGGGCTCATTCAAAAAGGTTCCCACCATATGGGTAACCTTTTCAAGTTCCGTTTCTGTAACTGGTACACTGACAGACTCCTTATTCAAAAAGGTTCCCACCAGATTGGTAACCTTTTCCGGTTCCGTATGAGGTGCTGGTGCTTTCAAAGGTTTCTCATTCAGAAAGGTTCCCACCGTATCGGTAACCTTTTTCGGTTTCGTTTGGGTAGCTGGTGCTTTCACAAACTCCGAAGTTACTTGCAGATAATTATAGCCAATTGCTTTCTTGTACAGGCTTTCGGCTACCTTCATATCAGTCAGTTCTTTTCCTCTCCTGACAGCTTCCTTAAAACCCGGATATTTCTTCATCCATTTTTTCAGGGTAGTAGTAGATACCCCGAAAAACGCTGCGAGCGTTTCGTTGGTTGCCCCTAATAGGCAATAATTGTAGTCTTGTTGAGCAAAGTCGGGTCTGTAATCAGTGATTCATCTGCCCCCAAGATTGATTTTGGTTTTCTCTTCTTCCATAATAGTATTTGTTGTGTGAACGGCTAGTTGTGGACGACCAGTAGTTGTAAGACTAGACATCTTTTAAATTTCTGACTTAGAATTATGTTTTCAAAGTGTTTGGAGAAGACTTTGGTAAAATCATACTGCTGGATAGTATAATGAAAGTCATAAGGGGTAAAAACCGTGCAAAAGCTGACCTGCTCGAAAAAGGCTGACAATAAAGCTAGCCCCTTGCATATTTTTTATTACTGCATATAAAAGGGAGCAACAATGATTCTTATTTTTGAGATTTAGGAAGCATTTATTAATTGATTGATAACTACTAATATTTTAAGAAAGAGAATTAATAGTTGTTATAAAATTCTCAGTAACTAAATACCTTCCATCTCCTGTAAACTCAGTAAATGTATTATCAATATCAAATGCTTCAATTAACCTGAACTTACTTTTAGGATAATTGAGGGTGTCTAATAAATCTTTTAAATAAAAATCATCGTTGAATTTTGATGAATATTCCTCTAGAAAAACCTTCAAAAAATCGAGCCCGATTACCAGAATTTCGCCACTATCCACACCAAATAAGCATTCTTCCGATAAATCATACTCTTCAAAGTCTTCCTTGAAAATTCTGATTATTTCGGAAACATCTATTTCATTTTTACCTTCAATAAAGTCATTTATTCGGTAAAAACCGATAATATAACCACCATAGGGAAACAATTCTTTATTGATTTTTTCTGCCTTAGCAGGTGTAATTTGCTCTTCATCTGGCAAAGCAAGAAAATAATCTACCACCTCCTTATTAATAAACAAGGGGTCAATTATTACGACATTGGGTGATGATAAATAGATGTCAAACTTCATTGCTTTTAAATATCGGGTGGAAAGCAATATTAACTATTTATATCCTAACTTTAGCTTCAAACATAAAAAATAGAAACAAGGTAATGATAAAGCCTAAGATGATTTATCAGCGATGCGCTCACTGCATTTCATCAATTATTTCTTACCTTACATCAAGCAGGTTTTGAATACGATTGAGATTCGCTGTATCTTTCGGTATTAGTTAATCAGTCACTATTCTTGTTTTGATGCAAAATTGGTTTTTTAAATATAAACTTCATCATATTGTTTTCTGGATAGGTTATCATCTGTTATGGATGTGGATTAACATCGGTAATCTGAAAGATGCTTATGCTTACCTTTTTCTGGGTTCTTTACCTATTAAATTCTACGGCTATATCATTTTTCAGGCTTTAGGAGCTTATTTTAACCTCTATTTCCTGATACCCCGATTTCTGTATGTAGGCAAATACAAAACCTATATAGCCCTCGTAATCCTGACTATAATTGTATGTTCAGCTTTTATTGTGGGCGGCTATTATCTGGCTCCTTATTTCTCTGATTTGACTTTTCAACAACTCTTTGGCCGTCGCCCAGACCAATATCTGCTTATTTTTACTTCTAATGCCTTACCCTCTACCGCTGGCAGTATGACATTGGCCATGAGTATAAAACTTGGCAAAAACTGGCTGGAAACCGAGAAAAAACGCCGTGATTTAGAAAAAGACAATCTGGAAACTGAACTGAAATACCTTAAATCGCAGATAAATCCACATTTCTTATTCAATACTATCAATTCTATTTTCGTATTGATTCACAAAAACCCTGATTTAGCCTCGGAGTCTCTGGCTTCATTTTCTGATATGCTAAGGTATCAGTTGTATGAATGCAACGATCAGGAAATTCCACTAAACAAAGAACTGCATTTTCTGGAGAATTTTATTGAACTGGAATCCCTCCGGCTGAATGAAAACCAGACTGAGCTACAATTTGAGATTAATCATGCCTCCGCACATGGTATAAGTATTGCTCCATTTATTTTACTACCTTTTGTGGAGAATACCTTTAAACACGTATCAAAAGGCAAAACGCAGAAGAACTTTATACGAATGTGTCTGAATGTAAAAGAGAATAAACAATTAGAAATGCACATAGAAAACAGTAGGGGAGGAGAGTCTACCTCACCCTCGTCGGGCATAGGATTGAAAAATGTAGAACGGAGACTGAATCTGATTTATCCGCATCATCATCAATTGCATATTGAAGCAGATGCCAGAACCTATAAAGTAGCTTTGACCATAGATTTAAAATGAAACTCAGGTGTGTCATAGTGGACGATGAGCCATTAGCAAGCGAAGGCTTAATGAAGTACATTGAGGTAATTGATTACCTTGAACTGGTAGCTATTGCCGAAAACCCATTGGAACTGAATAAAATACTCGAAAATGAGCGAATCGACCTGATATTTCTCGATATTCAGATGCCTCATATGACAGGTCTTGATTTTCTGAAAATCAAGACTAATCTGCCTATGGTCATTATTACAACAGCTTACCCAAATTATGCTTTAGAGGGTTTTCAGTTCGATGCGGTCGATTATCTCCTGAAACCCATTACTTTCAATCGGTTCTTTAAAGCTACAAACAAGGCTAAAGAATTGCACTATCTGAAAAACCAAAAAACAGAAAACCAACCCCAGAATTCAGAACCGGATTACCTGTTTATTAAATGTGAAAGCAAATACGAAAAAATTCTGATTGATGAAATACTCTTTGTGCAAGCCCTCCAGAACTACGTAATTATCTTCACTACTCGTGGCAAATACATGACTTTACTGCCACTGAAAACAGTAGAAGAATACCTTGACCCAACGCGCTTTCTACGTGTGCATAAATCATATCTGGTTGCCATTGCCAAAATCGGCAGTATCGAAAACAACGACATCACCATCCAAAGCCACCTCATACCCATCAGCCGCACCATGCGCGAGCAGGTGATTGAAATTGTGGTGAAGAGTAAATTATTGACTAGATAATTTGTTTTGGAAAGTGGTTTAAGGAGAAGTCAATATATAGAGATAACTTCAACCAGTCTTTAGAAACAGTAACCCAAAGCAATAATGACTCTCGGAAAAGTTCCAATCTGATGACTCAGTGTTTCTCTATCATATTCAAAAGAGGCACCTCCACCTACATTGCAAACCAGTCCTTTTTTTCCGGCATACTGATAACCAATATTGGCACCAAATGATAGGGTTTCGAATGTAGGATAATTGGCCATGATATGCGGACCAAGATAAAATCCATTCAGCTTTCTGGCAGATGTTTTTAATACATAATATCTTAGGTCTCCGATAATCTGAGCCAACCTTCCTTCATCGTAGCTTTTAAGCGGTTTTCCGCCAATAATTATTATAGTGCCACCTGGATTGTAGTTTCTATTAGCAACAGTGTATACGCCTACACCCACTTGCCACGAAAACCTTTTGCCAATAGCTTGTTCGTACTGAACGGTTGGATAATTAGAAAATATATTAGCCAGATTTAACTTTATAGCTCTTGCTTGGGCAAAAGATTCTATGAACGGACAGACCGACAAACCCAGAATATAAAACCAAAGCTTTAAATATCTACCAATCTTTCTCTTTGCCATAATAGGAATAATAGTATCTGATGGTATCTACAGGTGTTTTTCTGGTATTATCGATGAGATCGCTTGTAATTAGAATCGGATTAGGTTTACTCCCGGTAGACTGGCTATTGTCATATTCCATCCAGATATAATTCTTGAAATCCAGTTGCCATGTGCAAGAGAATTTTTGCTTTGACTGTTTTTCAGAAATGATGCTTTCAACAGTAGGCTTTGATAAAACCGACTTTTTATCACGATAAATAGTATAAAATTTATTTCGGTTTCCGTCTTCTTTCATCTCAAGTAATTGTTCATAGCCTAGTTGGCTGGCAGAAATATTCTGATTGGGACTAGTTATTTTTTCCAGTTTCCAGACTCCCTGCAGATAAAAAAGCAATGGAACATCGTCAAAATATTTTTTTTCACAAGAGACTAGCAAAACTACCAGTACTGTTGAAAGCATTATTTTCTTCATGGCAAGTATTAATTTCTTCTTATTCCTGTTAAAGCTCTTAAATAGGTATTATAATTATCTCCCTGATGAATGAAACTATAATTAGCGCTATAATATCCATTATCATTTCCTCCATGACCCCAGTTCATAGCTATGTATTCATACAGAACACTTACGCAATTATCGTTACAAATCTGATTTTCCGGGCAATTATTAACATAATATTGATAAGAAAGATATGAATAACCATCACCTACCCAGATATGAGCATCAGTAAAATTAACGCTCCCGGTAGTACCTACAAAAATGACAGGAAAAAAATTCTGTAGGTCGCTTTTTACCTGAGGATAATTACTGTATAAATCATCCCATGTGCCCCCACCGTTAAGATAACCTAAATTAGCAAAAGCATTGTTGATACTACCCGGATACGTGGCTGTATTACAGTTTCCTAAAATACCATATTGTGTAGATGATTCTACGCCACATCGTCTCACTAATAACGCAAGTTGCTTTTCATTATTGTTGCCATAAAGACAGTTACTCGCTGGAAATCGAGGCATATTGGCATAGTCCATAGTTTCGCAATCACCGTTAACGCATACGTAGAAATTGTCAGGAAAATGATGGTATCTCATAACCATTCCCATAGCCACCGGGCCGCAACCAGCCAACTTTCTGTTACATTGTGCATCACTATTGCAACCATTATCCGAAGGAGAATAATAGCTTGTAAAGCCCTTCTGCCACCAACGAGCTAACGCATCCACATATCTTCCGGTTTCATAATAAGTGGTAAATTCATCACATTGATCATTTGTGCGACCTTTTTTCTGTGCGGTATTACCTTCCAGAATTTCCCATAGTTTTTTTGTTTCAGCCGGGATTTCTTTTTTCGACTTAGCAAGTTTTATATGTTTCCCCGCATTTTGAAACCAGTTTTTGACCCCAGGTAGGTTTTCGTCGCTAAAACTGGAATTATCTGAGTAGGCAAGAATCGGACTTGCCCTTTTGTCTGCCGCAACGATAACAAATCCCTCTCCCTCTTTATAGTTAATAATATGATAAAGCTCTTCCTCTGAGTCCTTAACGGTTCTCAAGGATTGAATCTCGCGATTTTGAGGTTTAAATGGATTAGTGGTTGTTTTTGATCTACGTAAACGCTGATAATTTTGTTCTTCTACAATCATTAGCTGGTGTTTTGCTAAATTCTGAGCATCGGAAAGAGAAACTTTAAATTCAGTTTCGACTTTTTTTGAAGAAGTAGATTTATCAGGGTGAAGTTGGTTGTCTTTACTGCATTGAGTGAGTGATAATATAAAAACAACAAGCACTGCGACAAGCTTGTAGCCCGCCGGGAATTTAAAAGAAAGTTTCATGTAATAGAAAGTGAAAGTTTGAGTGAAATTATATAGACGCTTTAGACGGTGCGCAATTTAATTCAGAACGAATAAGATATGCACACAGATAAATACCGTAGGGCGTTAAGCCAACGTAATGGAGAGCAAAAAAAAGTTTTGGATTTGATACCGATAGGTTTAATCAGTATTGTTGAAAGTTTACCTGGATTTTGTCATGATTGAGTATTTAATGTATAGTCACGCTTTTTTATTTCACTGCAAGATAATTCTTTAAACTTTAGCTGCAATGGAAAAAATTAAAAAATTATTTTACGGTATTTTTAAATCTAAAATGCTTTAGAAGGCAATTATTCTGAGATATTATCACAAATAACACACGTTAGATTTATTGTAGAAGATAATAAACAGTAAAAATGGAGGTAAAATTTGCGAAGAATATCAAAACTACACTCCATTTTACTTATTCGAATATAATGCACTGTATTCCTTAAAACTAATATATCAGATTAAGAAATTATAATATTGATTACTCATATTTCAACTGCATAGCCTTTATCTCACCTTTACCGGCAGTTTTACCGGATACATTTACGCCCACCCTTGCAGCTCTGTCCCAACGTGGTAGCCAGAGATTATCCACTTCAACTGTCTTGTTGGCAGCATCAGGTTTCTCTCCTTTGAATTCGTAGCTGAACTCATAGAAACGACCATTATAGCTGTGTAATTTAAGAGCAATATCTTTTCCGCTGGCAATAGCTAGCGTTTTAATGGTTTCATGCACACCATCTTTTACTCGCCATACCTCCACCATATTTTTGCGTACACCATAACCAAGCGCATTTTTTGCATCGCCATAAATTACAATACTTTGCATTAACTCATCTTTGGGGGCAACCTCTACCATGAAAGTATAACTCCCTTTTTTGATATTAAACCCGATAAAATTTCCTGTTTCAATCAGGTTTGAGTTTTCAATCTGT
Organism: Emticicia sp. BO119; assembly: GCF_013912375.1. Classification (GTDB taxonomy): domain Bacteria; phylum Bacteroidota; class Bacteroidia; order Cytophagales; family Spirosomataceae; genus Emticicia. The sequence goes on from NZ_JACETV010000001.1 coordinate 734,436, forward strand.
AGAGAGCCATCTTTTACAGTGTAATCGGGTTTTGGAAGCCTTACATCATGAACCCATCTCAAATTTGGTATGGGCTGACTAAAGTCTACATTAAAACCCGAATAATTAGCGATACTTGTACCAGCCGGAGAATTGGCTTGTTGAGGCGTTGTTTTACCGAATCTGAAAACCGGCCATTTGGTGGATTTATTCCATACCAGTTCTGTGAGAACCCCTTGTCTGCCAACAAATGTGAAATCGGCCGCGCTATAAGCATGATGCAAATAGAAATAGCGGTTATCAGGAGTAGTTACAACTGTGCCGTGCCCCGGGCATTTCCAGACATCATCACTTACCAGAATCGGATTGCCGGCATACTTTATCCATGGACCCTGAATTTTTTCGGCCCTTGCTACCCCTACCATATAATTGCATTTGCTTCCACAACACGAATTGCCAGAATATAACATATACCAATACTTGCCTCTTTTAAAAATACACTGCCCTTCCGCACCACCTGCTTCCCAGTCTTCTTTGTTAGCTGTAATAATATTAAATGCTTTACCTGTTACTTTTAATCCATCTGGCGACAACTCAGCCCCTAATAATTCTATTGTCTTTCCTTTATCAAGACCGTAGGCTTTCCAGGTAATGTACAATTTTCCTTTATCCTCTACTACGTAGGCATCAATAGCTTCTGTCGTCCATTCGATAATTAAGCCATGATCTGTAAAGCCTTTTTTCAAATCTTTGGTAGTAGCTACACCAATGTAAGACTGTTTATCTGATTTACGGCGTGCAGTATAATAACAGTAAAAAGTATCATTATGATAAAACAATTCAGGAGCCCAGAAGCTACCCATAGTCCACTCAGGTATTTCGGCAAAAACCGGACCCACATATTCCCAGTCTACCAGGTTTTTTGAGCTATAAATCGGGTAAGCCGGTCCCCATTCTGATGAAGTCCCGGCCGCATAATAGGTATCTTCAACACGAATGACCGAAGGATCGGCAAAATCTCCGGCTATAACTGGATTTCTATAAGTATTAACTGCCCGAAGGGTCTGTCTTTGTGCCCAGGTAGCTGTGGTAAAAATTATTGTAAATATAAATGGGATGGATAGTAATCTCATAAATGTCAAGACGAATAGTAAAGCGAAGAAAAGGAATAATTCTGATATAAGAAACTCTTAAAGGAATATTTAGATGGAACAGAGTCATACACCTAAGATTATTGCAAAGTATAATCTGAAAAATTTTTATATAATCACATAGTCCACTACCGTACATCCTAACGTCCGATTTCGGACAATAAATACTTATAAATTATACAGAATTTGCTTAAAAAGGCGATTTTGGCACATGGAACAGTATTTGCTATACAAATGAGAAAGATATAAAGTAACCTATAAGAATTATGAAAGGAGACCAGCTGGGAGAATTTGAAGAATTAGTATTATTAACAATTGCCCTGCTATATGACGATGCCTACAGCGTAGCAGTGGTAGAAGAACTAAGCAAACGACTGGAACGCCCTATTAGCTTGGGAGCGGTACACCGAACCATGCAAAGACTTGAAGAAAAAGGCCTGGTAGCTTCGCGTTTTGGAGAAGCTTTAGCCGAAAGGGGAGGGCGTAGAAAACGCTTGTTCACAGTTTCCACATCGGGCGAACAAGCCTTACAGGAAGCACGCCAGATTCGGAATGATTTATGGTCAGGAATCCCCAAAGTAGCCTTCGGAGGAGGCATGTCATGAAAGATTCCCCTCGTCCTTACCGCTGGGCAGAATGGCTAATCAGCCACATAGCCGCCCCGCATCTGAGAGAGGAATTATTAGGTGATTTAGACGAATTCTTTTATAAACGTGGGCATAAGTACGGCTATTCCACTGCAAAATTATTGTATCTGGTGGATATACTTTTACTGCTTCACCCTCGCCTCTGGCGCAGGCTGGCAGATACTTATGGAAAAACTATTTATTCATCATCCTTTATCCTTCACCCAGATATGTTACGCAACTATTTCAAAATCGCTTTTCGTAACCTTTTTAAAAATAAGGTTTATTCATTCATCAATATCAGTGGACTAGCCGTGGGCATTGCCTGCTGCCTGGCTATCTGCCTCTATGTGTACGATGAATTTAGTTTCGACCGCTTTCACACCAATGCCCACAACCTCTATCGCATAGTAGAAAAACAGAATCAGGCAGGTACATTATACGATGTGGCTTCGTCTCCGGGCCCATTATCCCCCACCTTAAAAGCTGAATTTGCCGAAATCAAACAATATTGTCGCTTTGACCGATATTGGGGCATATTAAAACATGATTCTACCATTATTGAAGACATAGATATCCTGGGTGTCGACCATTCATTTTTCAATATGTTCAGTTTCCCATTACTACGAGGTAATGTAAATCAGGCTTTATTGAACCCTAATGAAATTATTATTACTGAAAGCGCGGCCGAGCGATTCTTTGGCAGTCAATGGAAACATTCAACCAATATATTAGGTCAGCCATTTCAATTCAAAGACAAAACCTTTACGCTAACCGGAATCGCCCAGAACCCCCCACATAATTCACATATTCAATTTGATATTCTGTTTTCTTATCTTTTGACACAGAACGACAAAGACCAGTATAAATGGAATAATGATAGCCATTACAATTACATCTTATTACAACCTCATACAGATGTAGCATCCCTCGAAAAAAAGATATTCAGTTTTATGAATAAGTATCGGCCTTCTGATAAACCCACTATCAGGTTGCAACCAATGCTTGATATTTATCTGAATCCGGATTTTAGCTTTCAAACAGACTGGCAGACTAAGGGCAGTCGGTTATATATATGGGTTTTTATATCCGTTGGCAGTATTGTATTGCTCATTGCCTTATTCAATTTCATGAATCTATCAACTGCAAGAGCTATGAAACGGGCACAAGAAGTAGGGGTTAGAAAAGCCATTGGCGCGGTTCGTTTACAGTTAGTCGTACAGTTTTTGGGAGAATCATTATTGTTGACGTTGCTATCAGTTATTTCGGCCATTGGTTTATTGATTCTGTTTTTGCCTTTACTGAATGAAATAGCAGCCAAGTCATTAACAATTCCATTTGCTGAACCTGGGTTCTGGTTGGTAATTATTGGTTTTACCTTGTTAATTAGTTTTCTGGCGGGTATGTACCCCGCCTTTTACCTATCCGGTTTCCAACCCGTTAAAGTGCTGAAGGGCGTGTTTAACGTTCAATCTGGACAACTTTTCCGTCGCACATTGGTGGTAAGTCAATTCACAATGTCAGTCATGCTGGTAACAGGAGCTATCGTCATTTACAAGCAATTAACATTCATGCAGAACAGAAGTCTGGGATTTGATAAATCACAATTATTATCAACCTGGATACGCCCAGAACTGCACAATAAAATTCAGATGATAAAAGCTGATTTGCAACAACAAAGCAGTATTGCTCAAGTAACCCTGACTACAGGAAACCTGGTAGATATGAACAACTCAACCTACGATTTTTCTTGGGAAGGACAAGCACCGGGAGAGGGAATGGTAATTACACATGCCAATTCGGATCCTGAATTTTTGAAAACTACCGGAATGAAACTCATTGCCGGAAGAAATTTTGATCCAAAAATTGCAAGTGATACAACAGATGCTTATTTAATTAATGAAACTGCCGCGAAGCGAATGAAATGGACACCCGAACAGGCTTTAGGCAAAACAATTACATTCTGGCAAAATAAAGGAAAGGTAATCGGAGTATTGAAAGATTTTCACTTCCGCCCACTCACAGCAGCTATCGAACCATTTTTGTTACGCTATTGGCCTCACGGTCAATATAATTATAATAATTTCTTGATCAAAACCCGTCCTGATATGAATCATGAAGGTATTGTAGCATTAGAACAGATTTATAAGAAATATAATAGCATTATGCCGCCATATTACGAATTTGTCGACCAGTCTTTAGAAAACCAATACCGCACCGAGCAACGCACAAGTAAGGTAGTATTCTATTTTTCAGCATTGGCAATTTTAGTATCATGCCTCGGTTTATTTGGTTTGGTAACCTTCACGGCCGAGCAGCGCACTAAAGAAATTGGTACCCGCAAAGTACTGGGAGCAACAGTAACCAATATTGTAACCTTATTATCAAAAGACTTCCTGCAATTGGTAGTATTAGCAATCATTATCGCATCTCCGCTTGCATGGTTCCTCATGAACCAGTGGCTGGCAGATTTTGCCTATAAAACCAATTTTGAATGGTGGATATTTGCCTTGTCAGGTTTTCTGGCGATTGTTATTGCTCTAATTACTGTCAGTTTTAAAGCGATCAGAGCTGCACTTATAAATCCTGTAAAAAGTTTGAGAAGTGAGTAATTTTAGCATAACTATCTCCTGGTAAATAATATATTCATGTATAGGTTATCGCCGGGTAAAGATGATAGTTTACCTGACTATGCGTGTTTTTCCAACAACCTCAACTCTATCTTATTTCATCAGATAGAAATAACTATGAGTGATAGATATATATTTGTATCCGTTTAATAAGTGTTTGTGGCGGAATGGAAAAAAAAACAGAAATACGCGCGTATCGCAAGCAGGATGGTATTAAAATTGTACAAGGAAAAGGAATAATTAAACATTGATCAAACCCGATTTTTTTTACTGCTGAAAACCGGGCCTTCAGATGGTAATTATCAGATTGCTTTCGTTATACTTTTCCCTCAATTAGCTAATGAATCACCTATCCATCTCTGGTAAACTGCTGTACTTGATTTTTTGCTTATTGCTGTCTTCTATTACTTTTGCTCAATTTCCTCAGTCAGGCAAAAGCTCTGTAAAAAAGCAAGTCAGTACTGCTATCACTCCAATTAATGCTCTTGACCGTACACTGAATGCCAGTGTACCTGATAAGATAAAAAACAAAGAATTTAAGGGCTTTTCAGTTTCAGAGCCTCCTTCTTTCAGTAATCTCAGTTCGGTTTCGGTTAGTCCGAAAAGTATGAGAACTGCGATGGCTTTTATTCAAGCTAATCCATCCGGAAAAAAAATAAATAGCCAGAATAGTCATCTGACGCCGACAATTGGAATCAATACATTCCTGCTTTATGCCAAAGCCGAAAAAACTGATTTTCATAATTTTTCTATCGCGTCGGGTGCTATAAGACCTCCAACATCTTTATCAGCCAGCCCTGCCAATGTTTGTGAGGGAAATGATGTTACCCTGGCAGCGACTTGTCAGGCTGGAACCGTGACCTGGTATAATCAGTCCAGCGGAGGTTCATCTATTGGTACCGGAGGCTCATTAGTTATAAACCCTACTGTTACCCAAACCTACTACGCATCTTGTTATGTTAGCAATATACCGGCAGAAAGTACCAGAGAATCTGCCGGAACAGTAACTGTTACAAGCGTACCAGCAGACCCAACGGGTGTTTCGGTGAGTCAGGAAAATATATGTACCGGAACGGCTGTCATACTAACTGCTACCTGTGCTACAGGAACGATTGCCTGGTATAATCAGGCAACGGGCGGGTCGGCTATCGGAACAGGTTCGGAACTCAGCCAGAGTCCGACTGAAAATACTACTTACTACGCCGCCTGTGCAGGCGAATTTTGCGAGAGTGTGCGTGTAGCTACGGAAGAGATAACTGTTATGACTATGCCGGATGCCCCAACAGGTGTGCTAGTAAACCAGACAAGTGTTTTTATTGGCGGAGGCGTTTATTTAACAGCCAACTGCAGCACCGGTACTATTACGTGGTATGACCAGGCCGATGAAGGTTCTGCTTTAGGAACAGGGTCTGGATTTAATATTATCCCTGCTGCTGCTACTACGTATTATGCAAGTTGTAAAAACGGCTATTGTGAGAGCAATCGGGTACCTTGCAGCGAGGTAACAGTGGTGAATCTGACAGACCCGACCGGGGTCATGGTAAATAAGACAAGTATTGTGAATGGTGCTAAGGTTATGCTTAGTGCTGCCTGTAGTGCCGGAAAGGTTGTCTGGTATAACCAGGAAAATGGGGGTAGTGATATAGGCGGGGGTACTTCTGTGACCTATTATCCGGCTCAAAACACCACTTTCTATGCTACTTGCCGAAATGGTATTTATGAAACTGCAAGAGTTGCTACCCATACAGTAAATGTGGTGAGTATGCCTCGATTACCTTATATGGTAAGTGACAATATTAATCCGGGAGAGACGCAATCAGAGCTGGAGGACCTGACAAATGTGAATGGAACGTTATTTTTTATCACTGAAAACGCGGAGTATGGCCGGGAATTGTGGAAAACTGATGGAACCCTGGAAGGAACTACGCTGGTGAAGGATATTAATCCCGGACCAGACCCTTCGTATATCAACTCACTTAAAAAAGTAGGTAATCTTTTGTTTTTTGCCGCAAGCGATGGGGTAAATGGCAATGAATTATGGATAAGTAACGGGGAAGTAGATGGGACAGTTATGGTAAAAGATATAACTGAAGGTATTACCAATTCCCAGATCAGTGACCTCATTGATATAAACGGAACGGCCTATTTTGCTGTGAACGATGAAGAAGGCATCGGGAAGGAATTATGGAAAAGTGACGGAACTGCCAGTGGTACTGTATTAGTGAAAGATATATGGCCGGGTATGAATAGTGCCGATGTGAGTAGTTTTACCAGTGTAAACGGTACTTTATTTTTTACTGCTATTACTGAAGGAAAGGGTAGAGAACTGTGGAAAAGTGATGGTTCTACCGAAGGGACAATCATGGTAAAAGATATCTATAGTGGTATGAATATGAGTTCTAATCCTACGAATCTGACTAATGTAAACGGTATTCTCTTTTTTGTTGCCAACGATGGTGTGAATGGAAAGGAGCTCTGGCAAAGTGATGGTTCGGAGGACGGCACCACTCTTGTAAAAAACATTACGAGTGGGGCTGGTAATACCACTATAGATGAGATTACGGCAATTGGTAATATAGCATTTATGTCTCTTACAACCAGCACCTATGGCATGGAACTCTGGCGCAGCGACGGCACATCTGACGGAACCTATCTGGTAAAAGATATTCGTACAGGGTCTCATTCGAGTAATATAGAATACCTGGTGAATATGGAGGGGGTTTTATATTTTACGGCAGATGATGGTACTTATGGTAATGAACTCTGGAAAAGTGATGGCACTGAAAGTGGAACGGTAATGGTCAAAGATATCTGGGAGGATTTTGAAAGTTCGATTGGTTCAGCTCTGGTTACGAGCGAAAGTACTTTGTATTTTGGAGCCGATGACGGAAGGCGTGGTACTATTCTCTGGAAAAGTGATGGGACAGTCGAAGGAACCGATATGGTAAAAGATATAAGCAAGGGGCCTTCAAGTTCAGCCCCAAGCCTTCTTACTGATGCTAACGGTAAATTATATTTCAGGTCATATTCAAGTTCAGAGATATTTAATTATGGTGCTGAAATGTGGAGCCTTGGTACTTGTACTGATGTGAACAGAATCGTAGCAACCACAGGCAAAACCAGGTATTTTAACGCTCAGCAACAGGTTATTGCAGCAACCGAAATATGCCATTGCGATATATTCAATAACCTTATCAGCAAAATAGATGCTGTAGGGAACAATCCTGTGGTGGGGGTAGTTGATGTCAAAGAATGGATTGATGAAGCCGCTTCTGCCGACTTTGTGAGACGCCATTTCGAGATTAATCCTGTGGCCAGCACTCCTGTTGCCACCGGTAAGGTAACTTTATATTTTACTCAGACAGATTTTGACGCTTATAATAGCGCCATTGACCCGGAAGCACCTAAACTACCTGCCAGCAATTCAGATACTGAAGGTGTGGCAAATGTGGGAATTGCTAAATATACCGGCAAGAGCAATGATGAAACCGGAATGCCTGATACCTATAATGCCGGATTTGAGTGGATTAACCCGGCGGATGCAGATATAGTCTGGAACAGTGAGGCGGAAAGATGGGAGGTAAGTTTTGCAACCACGGGTTTTGGAGGCTTTTTTGTAAAAGGCCTGACATTTGGCATGCCTGAATCTGTAAAAGCGAGCTCAACCAGTATTTGTGAGGGGCAGAGTGTTACCTTAACTGCGAGTTGTGCTGTGGGTACGGTTGTCTGGTATAAACAATTGGTAGATGGTACTGCTATTGGTACCGGTTCGCCATTTATACAGACCCCTGAAAATACTTTTAATAGTTATTATGCCGCCTGCGAAACAGATGATTTAAAAAGTTTCCGGGTATCGCCCGAGACAATAATTCTTACCAACATTGATAGACCTACAGATGTATCGGTTGATAAAACTGCTATTGTCGCCGGATCAAAAGTAATCCTCAACGCTACTTGTAGTATTGGGAAGGTGGTGTGGTACAATCAGGCCAGCGGAGGGGCCGCCATAGGCTTTGGTACTTCTGTTGCTTATTATCCTACAAAAAATACAATCTTTTATGCTACCTGCCAGAGCGGTATCTGTGAAACTCCGGCTATTGGCACCAGCGAGGTAAGCGTTGTACGTCTGCCTCAGCTGCCTTATCTGGTAAGTGATGTTTATCCAGGCGAAACCTCTTCAGCTCCTAATAATTTTACGAATGTGAACGGAACTGTATTTTTCTCAGCCGTCACAGAAGCCTATGGAAAGGAACTATGGAAAAGCGATGGTACGGTAGAAGGTACTGTTCTTGTAAAGGATATAAATCCCGGAGAAGGAGGGTCAGTTATCGACCAGATTACAAAAGTAGGTAATCTTGTATTTTTTACTGCTAACGATGGGGTACACGGAACTGAATTGTGGGTAAGTAACGGAGAAACCGAAGGAACTTTTATGCTTAATGAAATTAATGTCGGTATGACTCTACCTGAAATAGATTATATAACCGATGTTAACGGAATTGCCTTCTTTACGGCCTATAAGACCACTACCGGGTTTGAATTATGGAAAAGTGATGGTACTCCTGAAGGTACCATGATAGTGAAAGAAATAAGAAGTGGAAATCTTGGAGGGGATCCCTATGCGCTTACAAATGTGAACGGAATCTTGTTTTTTTCGGCAGACGATGGCGAAAATGGCAGAGAACTGTGGAAAAGTGATGGTACTGAAGCCGGAACAATACTGGTAAAGGATATTTCTGCCGGTGGTGCTTCGGAGCCTGACAATATGAAAAATATTAATGGTATTCTGTATTTCTATGCCAGTGATAATTTGAATGGCCCTGAATTATGGAGAAGCGATGGCACTGACGCTGGAACATTTATAGTAAAAGACATTAACAGTGGCAATGGCGGGGTTTATCTGCATTTGATGGAAGAAATGAACGGCATTATATATATGGTTCTTAATGATGGCGTAAACGGCGAAGAACTCTGGCGAAGTGATGGAACACCCATAGGCACTTACCTTGTTAAAGATATTTATGAGGGAAGTAATGGTAGTGGTATCCAGAAGATTTTACCTGTGAACGGGAAATTATACTTTGTGGCAAATGATGGTATTAACGGTGAAGAATTGTGGAAAAGTGATGGCACACCTGAAGGTACTGTTTTAGTAAAAGACATAAGGGAGGGGGGATCAAGCGGATTGCGCTCTTTGTTAACAAATAGTGACGGTACACTTTATTTCGTTGCCAATGATGGTATCAATGGGGATTTACTCTGGAAAAGTGACGGTTCTGCTGACGGGACTGTTGTAGTAAAAGATATTTCTACCGGAAGCACAAGTTCTCAACCAAATAATATTACCAATGTGAACGGAAAAATATATTTCAAGGCAAGGCCGGGAGGTGACCTCTATACTACCGGTGATGAAATATGGAGCCTCGGAACCTGTACTGATGCGAATAAAATTGTAAGTGCTATTGGTAAAACCAGCTTTTTTAACAGTCAGCCGCAACCTGTTGCCGATACCCTTAGCTGTCATTGTGATTTATACAATAAGCTTATTACTACTATCAAGGCAACAGGAGAGATGCCGTTGAGTAATGCGCTGGAGGTAAAAGAATGGATAGATGAGACCGCCTCAGATACTTTTGTCAGAAGACACTATGAGATTTATTCCAATTCGGATGCGGTAGCCCAGGCGGCTGGTACGGGACGTGTAACTTTGTATTTTACTCAGGCTGATTTTGATGCCTATAACAATGCTGTAGGCGGAGATGCCTCCAAACTTCCAACCAATAGCGATGATGATACAGGGAAAGCTAATGTCATCATCCATAGATATCCGGGTACGAGCGGGGATGAGAGCGGAACGCCGGAGAGTTATTCTGTAGAGCCGGTTCTGATTAATCCGGAGAATTCAGCTATCAGTTGGAATAATGCCCTTGAAAGATGGGAGGTTACTTTTGCTACGGTAGGATTAGGCGGCTATTTCCTGTATGGGCTGGAATTACCAGACCCTACGGAAGTTGCTGTTGATAAAACAGTGTTATGTGCCGGAGGCAGCGTTTCTTTAACGGCTACCTGCGAAACCGGAACAATAACCTGGTATAATCAGTCTTCAGGTGGTTCGGCTGTTGGTACAGGCTCGCCCCTGGTTATTGCAGTAAATACCACCACTACTTATTATGCAGCCTGCGAAGATGATGGAGCCACCAGTAACAGAATAGCTACAGATGAGGTAACGACGAACCCCATACCAAATGAGCCGATCGGGGCTGGTGTGAGTAGTACAGCGATTATTTATGGGAATCCGGTTACTTTGAATGCTGTTTGTACCACCGGAGATGTTGTCTGGTATAATCAGCTTTCAGGCGGTGCGGCTATTGGTACAGGTAATCTGGTTACTTTCTATCCGGCATCTACGGTTACCTATTATGCTACCTGTAAAACCAGTAATTGTGAAAGCAGTAAAGCTGGAACTCATGAGGTAGTCGTAACAGCTATGGATTTAGTGCCTTATATGGTGAAAAATATCAATATAGCTACTGACGAAAGCTCTGAACCGAACAAGTTTGTGGCCGTTAATGGTACGCTGTATTTTGTAGCAACAGATGGTATATCAGGTATTGAGTTATGGAAAACAGATGGAACAAATGAAGGAACTACCCTTGTAAAAGATATTACCTCCGGTGGAGATTCGGATATTTCCAGTCTGACCAATGTGAATGGTACGCTGTATTTCAGTAGAAAAACAGCGAGTTTTTACGAACTATGGAAATCTGATGGCTCGGATGCCGGAACTATAAAAGTAAAAGATGTGTGGGCCGTGAATCCCGGGCAGAGTATTGATGGTTTTCGGGCCCTGAATAGTGTCTTGTATTTTGTTGCTTTAAATACCAGTGATCATGTAGCGGAGCTATGGAAAAGTGATGGAACCAGTGATGGTACTGTGCAAGTAATGAATATTAATGAGAATGGGGTAGATATAAGAGGAGATGAACTGGTAGTTATGAATAATGTTTTATATTTTCAGGCAAATACCGATGCTTATGGCACAGAATTGTGGAAGACTGACGGTGCAAACACTGAAATAGTAAAAGATATCGTGGAAGGGACAAGCGATTCGAGAGTACAGTACTTAACGAATGTCAATGGCATTTTATACTTTGCAGCCAGTGATGCTACAAACGGGCTGGAATTGTGGAAAACTGACGGAACAACTGACGGAACAATGCTTGTGAAAAACATCAGAGCGGGGGCTCTTCCCGGTAACCCGAATTTCTTAACTAATGTGGATGGTAAATTATATTTCAAAGCCCATAATGGCACCAACGGGGTAGAGCTATGGACCAGTGACGGTACAGAAGTCGGCACAGTAATGGTAAAAGACATAACCCCGGGGAGTGGTAATTCTGACCCGGAATATATGACGGGTGTAAACGGAACTGTTTATTTTTTGGTTACAACCGAGGAAAATGGTAAAGAATTATGGAAAACGGATGGTACAAGCGATGGCACGATGCTCGTGAAGGACATTAAGCCTGGGAGCTCATCTTCGTTTTCTAACTATCTGACGAATCTGAACGGGAAGCTGTATTTTACTGCTGATAATGGTACGGATGGGTCTGAAATATGGACGAGTGATGGTACAGAAGCCGGTACAGTAATGGTGAAAGAAATTTATCCGGGTAGTACCGGAAGCAACCCGAATTATTTAATTATTATGAATGGTAAACTATATTATAGTGCCAGAACCATCCATGATAACGTGAATTATGGCTATGAACTATGGAGTCTGGGGTCTTGTACGAGTAATAATCCGGTAGTAAATACGCTTAATAAGACCTCTTATTTTAATAGTCAGGTGCAACCGGGTGCAGAGGCATTAACGTGCCATTGCAGTGTATTTAATGGCCTTATCAGTGCTGTTGAAGCCACAGGAGCCAATCAGGTGAGTGGTGTTATTGATGCTAAAGAATGGATTGAAGAAACCGCTCCTGAGGCCTATGTGAAAAGACATTATGAGATTAATCCGGCATCTAATGCTACTACTGCAACAGGTAAGGTAACCTTATACTTTACACAGGCTGATTTTGATGCGTACTATGCAGCTAATACCGCGAGGTTATTTAATATTCCGCTTGACCATTGTGACATTGACGGCATCAGAAATATCAGGATAGTCAAACGGGCTGGCAGCAGTAGTGATGGCTCGGGATTACCCGAAACCTATATTGGCCCGATGACCATTATTGACCCTGAAGATGATGACATATTCTATAGTAATATCCAGGAACGCTGGGTAGTAAGTTTTGAAACAACGGGCTTTGGAGGGTATTTTCTGAAAGGTCAGGAAGTGGAAGCTCCTGAGTCGGCTTCGGTTAACCAGACCGCCATCTGTAGTGGTTCGGCTATTGAACTGACAGCTACCTGTACTCTGGGAACGGTAGTTTGGTATAATCAGGCAAGTGGCGGCAGTCCTATCGGAACTTCTCTTTCGGGTACCAGCTCGAAACTAAGCCAAAGCCCTACCGAAAGCACTACTTATTATGCCAGCTGTATCAGTGGCACTTATAGCAGTGCGACCAGAACGGCTACTGAGGAGGTGGCAGTAACTACACAACCAACTGACCCCACAAGCGTTTCGGTAAGTAATGCGGCTATTTGCAATGGTACTTCGGTTTCGCTGGAGGCTACCTGTACTACCGGAATGATTGTCTGGTATAATCAGGCCTCAGGCGGAACGGCTATCGGTACAGGCACAAGTCTCAGCCAGACACCCTCTATCGGCACTAATACTTATTATGCCACCTGTGAGAATAGTGCTTGTGTGAGTAGCAGAGTAGCCACCGACCCGGTAGTTGTGACCGCAATTCCTGCTGACCCGACGAGTGTTTCGGTCAATAATATGGCGATTTGCGACGGCACTTCAGTTTCTTTAACCGCTACGTGTGCCACCGGAACTGTTAAATGGTTTACACAGGCAACCGGAAGCACGCCGATAGGTACAGGCTCGCCGCTGAGCCAGTCGCCATCGGTCAATACTACCTATTATGCCAGTTGTATTAACGGCAATTGTGCGAGTGGCAGAATAAGTACAGGTGAAATAACTGTTAAAGTTAAACCTGATGCTCCTGTTATTTCTGGTAATACGGAGGAAGTATGTGCGGGTAGTAGTGTACAACTGACGGCTACGTTATCCAGTGCATTTACTACTTCAGATTTCTACTGGACAGGCGGACATTCGGGTGTGATTATCACGGTTACACCACCAGCCACCAAGAACTATAAAGTAGTGGCTAATCTGGACGGTTGCAATAGTGATTCTTCTGCCGTCTTCACCGTATATATTACGCCGATTCCTGAAATTCCGGTTATCAGTGCTGATAATAATACCCTTTGCAAAGGCAGCTCTGCTGTACTTACGGGTACATGCCCGAGTTTATCAGATACATTTTTCTGGGTAGTGGCACAGCTCAGACCCAATACGCCGATAAACCCTTATTATGAGCGCACAAGGGTAATAACAGAGCCGGGCATTTATAAGGGTTATTGCCAAACGTATAATGGTTGCAGAAGTGCAGAAACCAGTATTACTATTACGCAGGATGATGATTGCAGCGGACAAAACTTTATTAAGGTGACTCCTGAAAAGCCTGTGGTTTGTCCGAACACATCCGTTACGCTTTCGGCGACCGGCTGTACGGGCACTTTAACCTGGACGATCGGTACAAGTACTAAAACCGGCACTTCGGTTTCGGTAATGCCAAGCGTTAATACAACGTATTTTGTGCAATGCAGCACGGGAGGCTCAACCACCGTAGATGTGACCGTAGCCGCGACTAATGTAGTAGTGAATGCGAATATCACGACAGGAAAAGGTCAGACCAAAGCTGTAGAGACGATAGAATCAGCGAAGAAAATCGGTAGCCCTTCCTATAGCCCGTCGCCGAATATCAGCTATGAAGCCGGAAAATCAATTGTGCTAAAACCCGGTTTTGTGGTTGAAGCAGGCAGCGTGTTTAAAGCGGAGATTAAGGGGTGTAATTAGTTTTAAGGCGTATCCACCCAACCCTCTCCGTTTTGGAGAAGGTTGGGGAGTGATAAACTCTACCGAAACATTGTGCCGGAGACTTATTCAATTCTTAAACTCTTAATAGGATTCATCAACGCAGCCTTAATACTCTGAAAACTAACCGTCAGTAACGCCACAGCAATCGCCAATAACCCAGCCACAGCAAATATCCACCAACTGATTTCAACCCGATAAGCAAAGTCCTGCAACCATCGGCTCATCACAAACCAGGCAATAGGGGTCACAATCAGAATGGCAATCAGAATTAGCTTGATAAAATCTTTAGACAACAACACAACCACACTAAGCACCGATGCGCCCAATACCTTACGCACCCCAATCTCCTTGGTTCTTTGCTGAGCCGTAAACATAGCCAGTCCAAATAAACCCAGACAAGAAATAATAATCGTAAGAGTGGCAAAAATACTGAACAACTGTCCCGTCCGTTGCTCTGCCTGATAAGTCTTATTAAACCTGTCATTTAAGAACGAATAAGAAAACGGATTGTTAGTTTGCGCTTTCCATTTCTGTTCTAATACCTCCAGTAAACTCGGAATATCACTGGTGCGCACCCTGATAGCCATCTGATAAGTATCAGCACCATAATACATAACCAGAGGTGCAATGCGGTTATGAATCGACTCAAAATGAAAATCTTTTACTACACCGATAACGGTAAATATGCGTTTACTGTCAGGCTCTCCGTTACCCAACGTTCTCAATTGTTGACCAATCGCGTTCTTGAAACCAAACTCTCTCGCTGCAGCTTCATTAATTAATACCGCAGCTGTATCCGAACGTATATCTTTAGAAAAATTACGCCCGGCTGCCAGACTAATGCCCAGAGTAGGCAAATAATCATTATCAATATTATAAGTCTTATCCCGATAAGTAGCCGGATGATCCGAACCATTTACCAGCTCAAACCCATCTGCACCATCGTTCGATGCCCCTGCAGGAATATACCCCGCCATAGTAGCATTGGCTACCTGAGATAATTGCTTGATTTCATTTTTAAAACTGTTTAACTGTTTATCTAACACATAGGTATCATGCAAAACTATTACCTGGTCTTTATCAAAACCCACTTTTTTATTCTGAATAAAATTCAACTGCCTATACACTACTATCGTACCGATAATCATGCCGATAGAAACCACAAATTGTGTGGTAACCAGAGTACTACGTAACCAGCTACTCTTGAATCCTGCACTGATTTTACCTTTCAATACACTCACAGGCATGAAAGCAGACAGGAAAAACGCCG
Source organism: Emticicia sp. BO119 (assembly GCF_013912375.1). Classification (GTDB taxonomy): domain Bacteria; phylum Bacteroidota; class Bacteroidia; order Cytophagales; family Spirosomataceae; genus Emticicia. The sequence goes on from NZ_JACETV010000001.1 coordinate 750,149, forward strand.
GATAACTGCCCGCCAGTAAGCCAATAAAAAGGCACGCCAATAAAATAGCAGGAAGCATCATACCCTTTACTAACACGCTTACATCAAATGCCTTACCCGATAACTGGTTAAAATAAGGCAATGCCAGCGCGACTATCACCAAAGCAACCCCTAAAGCCATAAAAGTAACCAACACCGACTCGCTCAAAAACTGCCCTATTAGCTGGCCTTGCACCGAGCCCAGTACTTTGCGTATTCCCACTTCTTTAGCCCTATTAGCCGAACCTGCCGTCGAAAGATTCATAAAATTGATACAGGCAACCATCAAAATAAATAAAGCAATAGCCGAAAATATATACACATATTTAATATCACTATTGGCTTCAATTTCCCCTTCCATGTGTGAGTCCAGATGAATGCCAGTAACGGGTTGAAAAACAAAATCGACTTTATCGCCTCTTTTTCTGAACTCAGCATGGCTAATCCCTATAAATTCCTGAATTTCAGGACCAATGTATTTTTCAATAATCGCAGGCATAGCAGCATTCAATTTATTGATAGTATATCCTTCGCGAAGTACTACATAAGTAAGCGCTCCACTTGATAGCCATTTTTCACCCAGTTGCTCACCATTTATTGAAGCAAACATATCATAATGGAAATGTGTATTAGACGGTACATCCTTACAAATTCCGGTTATTCTGTACACATCTTTTTCACCAAAGATTAGAGTTTTTCCGATAGGGTCTGCATCGCCGAAATATTTGTTAGCAATGGTTTGGGTAATTACCAATGTTTTCGGTTCTCTAAGAATAGTTTTGGGGTTTCCTTTCAGCAATGGAATAGAAAATACATTAAAGAAATTGGAGTCAGCAAAAATAACGCGCTCTTCCTTAAAACTCTCAATACCTTTTTTTACAATAAATGTCCCCCTGGAAACCATTCTCGTAGCAGCTTCAATTCCAGGAATTTCCCGTACTAATGCTGGGCCTGCAGGTGCACTTGCAAAGGCATTCTTTATTTCTTTGCCAGCCAGCATACCATTGATTTCCATTCTATACATACGATTAGCCCTGGCATGATAATTATCATAGCTTAATTCATGCTGAACAAACAAAACAATGAGCAGGCACGAGGCTAATCCAATGGCAAGCCCAAATATATTAATGGTTGTGTAAGCCTTGCGAAGCATCAGGTTACGCCAGGCGATTTTAAGATAGTTACGAAGCATAATAGGAGAGAGGGATATAGTTGAGTTATGATTTTTCGATTGATTGCTGAAAAAATAAGGCGTCAGGTATTGTAGCGCCGCACGCCAGTAATCTTTATTAGCTTGGCGAATACTTACCTGCGTTAGGCGTTTCTGATAAAACTCATGTAAATCACCCTGTACATCTTCTTTCATATCCGGCGACAGAAACCAGTCAAGCAGACGGTCTGGCCAGCGGGGTGGGGTGGGTAGTTTATTTTCGTTCATAATAGCTTTTTCATAGTTATTTAATGATCACTTGCAGTTTACCTGCCGGAATCTCCTGCCAGAGGTTTGCCCGCATTTCCTGTATTTCAAGGAGTGCTTTGCTTCCGGTTGCAGTAATAGCAAAGAAACGTTTGCGCCGGCCACCGCGTTCGGCTGTGGCACCACCTAATTCAGATGCCAAGTAGCCCTTCTCTTCCAGACGGTAAAGCGTAGCATGCACGGCGCTCATTGTAATGGCACGCCCTGTTTGTTGTTGCAGTCGCTCCCAGATAGTTACCCCATAGGCCTCTTCCGAACACCCGGCTATCACCAGTAAAACTACTTCTTCAAACTCTCCTAAAAAGGTTCTTTTCATAAATTTTCGAGTTAAAAATGATTTGTTATAATAATAGAAAACAAATAGAATGCCAGAATTGAAAAATGCCCTCAGAAGCTCATATAGGCCAATTATGTCTTTTTAATTAACAAGGATTTGTCCAAAAACGGACAAAGATTGCGTCCGACTATGGACACAACCTTTCTAGATACAAAGTAGACTGACAAACCAGCAAATCGACAATCAGGCATTCATTAGGTAGATTTGCAAAAGACCTAAAGAAATATGGCAAAGTTTTTGGGTTCCTGAATTATTATCTCCGATATTTGCTTTACTTCAAAACCTACCTGTTCAGCATGAAAAAAATCAACTGGGGAATTATCGGCTGCGGTGATGTAACTGAGCTCAAAAGCGGCCCCGCTTTTAATAAAGTACCCAACTCAGCATTAATAGCCGTCATGCGTCGCGATGCCGCAAAGGCAGAAGATTACGCAAAACGGCACGGCGTACCCAAATGGTATAGCGATGCCCACGACCTAATAAACGACCCGGATATTAATGCCATCTACGTGGCCACACCACCCTCTACCCACGAAGAATATACCCTTGCGGCTTTCAATGCCGGAAAACCTGTATATGTAGAGAAACCCATGTCAGGTGATTATGCCTCTGCCGTAAGAATGGCCAAAGCAGCCAGAGATAAAAACATCAAACTCGTAGTAGCGCATTATCGCCGAGAGCAACAGCGATTCAAAAAAGTAAAACAACTCATTGCAGATAAAGCGATTGGAGACGTCCGTCTGGTTCGTCTTGAATTAGCCAAAACTCCCTTAACACCCGAGGAACTGCAAGACCCTAAAACCATCTGGCGTATCGACCCCGCTACGGCAGGTGGTGGTTTATTCCATGATCTCTCCCCACATCAATTAGATTTAATGCATTATTTCTTTGGCGAAGTAGAGAAGGTAACAGGTCTGGCCACCAATCAGGCAGGATTCTACAATGCCGATGATATGGTAATTTCCAATGTCTTATTTAAAAGCGGAGTGGTCTTTAACGGTACCTGGTGCTTCAATGCAGGCAAAGCCGCTGATTACTGCGAGATACAGGGTACAAAAGGCAGAATAAGCTTCACAGTTTTCAGTACTGATAACATCATAGTAGAAGTTGACGGCAAATCAGAAGTACTCACATTCGACCCCCTCCTGCACGTGCAACAACCGATGATTGAAGCTGTTGTAAATTATTTCTCAGACAAAGGGCCAAATCCGGATAGCGGCTACGAAGGTGCAGAAGTGATGCGTTTAATTGAGAGTTGTGTTAGGAGGTAAGAATTAAGTGTTTGTTCTTATAAGAAATCAGAATCAATTCTTGATGAACATTGTCACATTATGGTTTAAATGTGACAATGTTTTAAGTTGATCTATTCCTTATCTTCAAACCTATTAGCTAATAGGTCCACTTTTCTCTCCAGTTCCTGCAATCTGGCCACTTCCTTTTCCAGTTTTTCAATTTTTTCCTGTTGTTCTTTTACGGCATTAACCAGTGGCATTACGAAGTCAGAATAAGACAGTGAATATTGACCTGTTTCTGATTTTTTCAACCCGCTAAACGGAATTTTCAATTCACTCATAACTGCCTCAATATCCTGAGCAATAAATCCATCATAACGTGTTTTTGTTTTATCAGCAATAAAATTATAAGAAACTGTTTGCAGATGTCTGATAAAATCTAAACCTAACCGTGAAGTATAAACAATGTTTTCTTTTAACCGTCTGTCAGAAACATTCGTCCAGGCTACCTGTCCTTCAATAACCGTAACACTTGCGTTACCAATACGTACTTTATCAGATGCATTTACAAGGGCTCCATTGCCAAGTGCAGTTGCATTGTTTAAATTACCTGAAGAAGCATCTGCTTCATATCCTATAAAAGTATTATAACTTCCGCTGGTATTTGTTTCACCTGAATTAACACCGAAAGCGGCGTTTCTATAGCCTGTAGTATTAAACTGCATTGAAAAAGCCCCATTGACCACATTATAATCACCAGTGGTATTTTCCATGAGGGCTTTATATCCAGTGGCTGTATTATCATGAGCTTTATTTTTCAGGAGTGCAATATTTCCGATAGCCGTATTAAAATTGCCAATAAGGTTTTGTGATAACGCCGCCGTACCAATAGCCGTATTATCAACACCATCAGTATTGCTCTGAAGCGCATCACTTCCTATTGCTACATTTTCATTACCGGTTTTATTTTGGGCTAAAGCATAAGATCCAACTGCTGTATTTTCGTCACCAGTGATATTATTATACAAGCTATAATAGCCAACTGCAGAATTGCTGCCACCTTCTGTATTACTTGTCAAGGTATTAACACCGACGGATGTATTCTGGCTTCCATTATCACTATTTCTCATAGCGTTTACACCTATGGCTGTATTATCATTTCCGGTTTTGTTAAAAATCAGAGCTGAGTGCCCGGTAGCAGTATTATTATTCCCTGAAGTATTACTATATAATGCCCCAAGCCCCGTTGCGGTATTAGAACTGCCGGTTGTGTTGCTTTGAAGCGCCGAGTTGCCCACCGCAGTATTATGAATTCCGCTTGTATTTGAGAGTAGTGCTCTGAAACCAACAGCTGTATGAAAATACCCGGTGTTATTAGACATAAGGGCATAAGCTCCAACGGCCGTATTTTGCTCTCTGAAAGTATTGTTGCGCAAGGCATTAAAACCAATCGCAGTGTTGTAGGAAGCTGTAGTGTTATTACGTAAAGCACTTGTTCCTGTAGCAGTGTTGATTGTCCCAGAAGTATTTGCTAAAAGAGCTGAATCTCCCAAGGCTACATTAAGTACCTGAGTAATACTATTGGTCTTGCCATGTATTCCATGAGGGCTAATTATTATTGAGCCATTAATGAGTGATTGTGTTGAAATTTGTGCATGCAAGGCAAATGTACCAAGTATTAAAACAATTGTAAAAGAGTGTTTCATAGCAAAGTCGCTTTCCTGTTCCGATAGGAAAGACTAAGTTTAGAAGTAAGTATCCTGTACCGGAACTTCCTACAGGCATATTATTCAGATATTTAAAGACTTAATTTTTTATAAGATAGATAAGCTTACTTATAAATTATTTAGACAATTCTTATAGCTATAATAAAACAGTCTTGATCTCAATAATTTTCCTGCAGACCTTACTTTAGTTCTAACTCCTTTGCATCAAAATTATATCTGTTATCTACAATTTGTTTCATGGCTTCTTTCATTTCTTCCAATTTTCTTGGATTCACCTTTGCCAGATTATTCTGCTCAGCATTATCTGATTTCAGGTTAAATAACTGGTATTGAAGCGAATTGCCTAATTCAATATTTACTTCTTTTGCTATCGAACTGCCTTTATGCGGAGGAATCAATACCCAATCACCCTTTTTGAACGCTAATCGATTGGAGGCTTCCAATACAAGATTTTTCCTGCCTTTTTTTGATTTACCCAGAAAAACATTCAATAAATTCTGGCTGTCGGCAGATGGATTTTTCTGCCCTGTCAATTGAGCAAATGATGCTAAGAAATCAATCTGACAAACAAGCGCATCTGACACCTGAGGTCTGATTACTCCTTTCCAACTTGCAATAAAAGGTACTCTTGTTCCTGCTTCATATAAGCTATATTTCCCACCTCGAAGCCCACCTGATGGTGTGTGCTGACCATTCATTTCTACAGCACCATCAATATACCCATCATTTAATACTGGGCCATTATCACTTGACAAAATGACTAATGTATTTTTATCTAACCCGGTTTCCTCCAGTTTCTTCATGATTTCGCCCACACACCAGTCAGCTTCTAAAATTACATCCCCACGTACACCCAAGCCAGATTTACCAGCAAAACGTGGATGAGGCGAACGAGGAACATGCGGTTGATGCAAGCCATAGTATAAAAAAAAGGGTTTGTTTTTGTGAATATGGATAAAATCAAGCGATTGTTTCAGAAAAATATCCGCCATGTCTTCATCATGCCATAGGGCAGATTTTCCTCCTTTTTGAAACCCTATTCTGGGTATTCCGTTATGCATACTCATATTATGTCCATGATCCCACTTTTGTTTTGTCATCAATTCCGGATTACTCAATGCAGTTGGTTCACCCTCAAAGTTTTTATTATAATTAACTAAAAGCGGATCATTAATCTCAAGACCAACCACCCGACGATTTTCAATAAATACTGTAGGTACCCGGTCTGTGGTAGCTGCCATTATATACGAATAATCAAAGCCTACATCATTCGGATTCAGTAATAGATCTTTATTCCAGTCAATTTCTCCTTTCCCTATTCCTAAGTGCCATTTTCCTACTATTCCGGTTTGATAACCAGCCTTTTTTAGCATTTTTGGTATGGTAACCAACGAAGTGTCGATGAGCAAAGGAGCATCTCCAGGCAATACTCTGGCTCCTTCTTTCCGCCAGGGATAAATACCTGTCAGTAAGCCGTATCGGCTGGGAGTACAAGTGGCAGAAGTAGCGTGGCCATTCGTGAATCTGATGCCGTTCTTTGCCATTTTGTCCATATTTGGTGTCTGTAAAATACCTTTCTCATAAGCACTTACATCTCCATAACCTAAGTCGTCTGCATAGATAATGATGATATTAGGCTTTTGAGGTAATGGTTCTTTTTTGATAAAGGAGCCATTTAAAAATAGAAAACTTAGGAGAATAAGTAGTTTGAATTTCATTAAAGGTTAGAATGTCTTAGATTAAATGACAAATATAAGTTTTCATCTGCTAATAGCGAAGAGTCTGTTAATTCTGTTAGAAATTGATTTTAACAAAAAATAATTTTCTATTAATGCAAGGCCTCTTCATAAAACCAAAAATAAGGGATAATGTTTAACAAAATAGAGGATTTTAGTTGAAGAACTGATAACAAATATTTGATTGAGCTTAAGCCGCAAGAAACAGGTAAAGGAAGGGTAACAGATGAATATAATCTTGATTCAGAAGCAATTCCTGGTTTAATTGTATAGGACAATAATTATACTCATTTCAGGACTATAGCTTTTCTTGGCGAATTAAATTGTTTTCTGAACAATCGCTTATATTTGCTTTATGTTGACAAAGCTAAAATATATTATCCAAAGAGAAGTTGGGTTTTTTTTTCAACTCAGGAAATCGGAGCGATTATGGCATATTCCTGTGTTAGCGTCTATATGCACAGGGCTGCCTTTGTTAGTTGGATATTATCTTGGAAGGCTCGATTATGGAACACTCGCCTGTATGGGAGGATTGGTAATATTGTATTTACCTTCTACCAGTCTCGAAAACCGATTACTTACTTTATTGGTATGTGCGTTTGGATTTATTTTAAGTTTTACGGTAGGTATCGCCTTTGGGTTTAATCATTATCTTTCGGCTGTTATAATAGGGGTCTACGCCTTTGGAATTAACTGGTTGACTAATTATTTTAGCGTATCACCACCAGGCAATTTCTTTTTTGTAATGCTCGCTTCAATGGCCAGCTGTATGCCATTCGATTTGATGTCAATTCCTACCAAAATCGGTTTACTTGCTTTAGGAACCATGGGAGGTTTTGTATTTGCTATGGTCTATAGTTTATATATTATACGGAAGCATTCACATAAAATAAAAGATGTCGGATATCAGAAAAGGAGGTATATTAATCTGACAGAATCTTTTATTATAGGCTTATTTATTACAGTTTCTCTATTAACCGGGCATTTATTTGAATTTGATAATCCTTATTGGATACCAATTTCATGCCTGGCTATCATGCAAGGGCTGAACGTAGTACAGGTCGGGCAAAGAAGTTTTCATAGGATAGTCGGCACGTTTATAGGGATGGGTTTTTCTTGGTTTTTATTACAATTAAACCTGAGTACATTACAAATCTGTATAAGCATCATCATCTTGCAGTACATTATCGAGGTATTAGTTGTAAGACATTATGCACTCGCAGTTATATTTATTACACCTATGACAGTATTTCTGGTAGAACTAAGTAGGGGGACAGGAATAAATGCAAATCAAATAATCACGGCCCGATTTTTAGATATTACCATTGGCAGCCTGATAGGACTTATTGGAGGTTGGTTATTACATAATCAGAAATTGCATCAGAAAGCTGAAAGGCAGTTGAGAAAAACCCGTGTGGCAATTTTAAGAAAATAGTCATAATAATTGATTTTTAAATATTATTTAATGTGAATCAAGGGTTAATGATGAATAAAATTAAAGCTGAAGCAATTCTTCCAAAACAGTGCGTCCACAAAGCTTTTTCAGAGCGAACTTTAGCTGCATTCTGAATATCAGTTTTGTTTATCAACCACCTAAAGAAAGATTCAATAGGTTGCCTGACAGCACTTATATATTTAGAAATCAAATTATCATCAGCAGATTTTGTTCTTTGACCTTTTTTACGTTTCAGTGGAGTTAAAACCGCTGAGTTATTTTGTTTAATTAATTGGTTTAATGATTCTGATGCATAGGCTCTATCGCCAATGACATATTGGTTATTTAATTGACTAGTGATAGGCTTAGCTGCTGTTAAATCGTGTACGTTAGCCGCTCTAATACGAATTATACTTGGTTTAGGTATTTGCTCAAATCTATCTTTTCCTAAACAATGTAACTTAACTCCGCGCGACGGTCGCCATGATAGTATTGTGATTTAGCATCACAATATCCTTGACTGGCTAACATAGGTGCTACCTTAGCTCTATCAGGATACTTAGCTAACATAATTGGTAAGGAATCAATTAAACAGACATTTGCATAACAATCTGAATAATCCATCTGGCTAACCAAATAGTCAATAATAACTTCAAAATGCCAGTATAGTTCATTTATCCGAAAATTATAGGCTTGATAAGATGGTAAATCAGGAAACCAACCCAACCAATGATTGACAATATAATTATAGGTTGAGCGATTAGTAAATTCACCTTGTAAGATGCCGAAAAGATAAATTGTTATCGCTTCTGCATCTGTAAACCGAGGACTATAATTATTACCACTTCGGCGGTCCGCTCTGCCGTTGGTAGTGCAAGCAACTTTTTGTAGTATAGCACTCGCAAACAGGCAGTATATTTGAATTAATTGTAACTGCGGCCGCCGCTGCGGTAGCATTTTGCAATTTAACAAAATGCTCCTTGTTTGTTTTTTATCGCTTCAACTCTTGATTCACATTACAATAGTATTAAAGTTAGGATCGTACTTAACCAGTTTGATACTCTTGATTTAAAATTCGATTCGGGTACAACAGGTTCGCTATTAACTCATAATTTAGCCTCATAAAGCAGAAAACCATTAGAGATTGGTAATTAAACCTGGAGTGGGTTATAGGTATTTCCCGTTGCTGTGTCTGGTCTGGATACTGATGGCTTTTTGGTTGGGATTTGCTTGATGATAAAATAGTAGAAATTGATTATGATAAAAATATAATGATTGTGCATAAGCTTTTGCCTAAAACTGGAAAAGAATATTCTGAATTTCCCAAAGAATATATGTATTCCCTGTTTTGTTTTGATGGTGAACTGCAGATAAAAAACAAAAAATACAGGATTTGTTTTCTATTCGACAATGGTTATCAGCGCACTATTATGTTAGATACACTATTAACGCATGAACAGAATCATCCGAAAGATCTGGAAGTAATTAAAAAGGTAGTGTTGCATAACGCACAAGGGAAACATATTCCTGTTTATTCGGTCAATAACGAAAGATTAAACCTTGTAAAAGCGTATTGTTCGATATCCCGGTAAAATTACTGGCAACTGCTAATCCTGCCAGATTCAAAACACACATTATTGGTAATGAAGTCTTGAAGCGTTTTAATACAATATTGGATTTTCAGGCTAATTATGTGTATCTAAAACCAAATAGCCTGTATTAAGTACCTTATACTGACGCAAAAAAAAAATGGATAAAATGTGATGTCATTTCTTCCTTTATGACATCACATTGAAGTGATTAAAGTTTTAAAATCTTAACATTTCTAAACCAAACAGTACTACCCCAATCCTGTAGTCCTATTCTTCCTGTATAGATACCTTTACCTATAGGGGCTTTAGCAAGACCACTCTTAGCTATTTTATCTTTCCATTCCTGACTGTTCAAATCATGCTCTTGTACTGTAAAGCCATTTTGTGTTACAGTTAATTTGCCTTTTTTGAGAATAAAATGAATCTGATTCCATTCTCCTTGCGGATTACTTTCGCGCAATCGGGCATTTGCTACGCCAAAAAAATCACTCGCACGATGCGTATTTTCTGCGGCACCCTCATAAATTTTATCATCAATTACTTGAAGTTCTAACCCCGTATTATGCATAACAGGATATTGAGAGGCTTCTTTTACAAAGAAGAAAATACCACTATTGGCAAATTTGCTTACTTTCCATTCGGCTTTAAATTCGAAATCTCCTTTCAGTTCTTCATCTATTACTAAATCTCCTCCATTTTTGGCCTTATTTCCTGCTCTTTCAGGTACGTTCAGTTTAATGGCTCCTTGTTCAATTACCCATGCCGACCTGGGTTCTTTAGCTCCATAAGCATGCCATCCTTTCAGATCTTTACCATTAAATAAGAGTTTCCAGCCTGCTTTCTTTTCATCAGCCGTAAGGGTATTCTGTGCTTTGGTTTCAATTAATACAAAGCTAAATAGCACTAATAAGAGTAGCTTGTTCATTTAATTTATGATGTTAAAGGTTGAAAAACAAATATAGAGGTATTTTTAAATAGGTGAGAAGATTGTTATAAGGAATAATTTCTGGTTTTAAAACAGAGATAGTATCATTTTTCAATTTACAAATTCAATAAATTAATAACAGACTTTAAATAAAAACATTTAGATTAGCACCTTACACCACGAAAAGCTGTAACCTATGTACTTTAGAGATTTAAAAAATGCATCAGAAGAAGAAAAGAAGTTTATTTATAATCAATATTGCCTCACTTTTCCGATAGATGAACGTAGAAATGAAGAGCAGTTTTATTCTCTATTTCAAAATGAAAATACTTGTATTTTTGGGATAGACGCAAATGAAAATGCAATGGGTTATTTTGTAACATGGCCAATGAATAATTTTTTATTTGTTGAATTTTTTGAAATTTACCAGATTTATAGAAGTACAGGGGTAGGAGCAAGGGCATTAGATGAACTAAAAAAGCAATATAAAACTCTGGTTTTAGAAACTGAACCTTCAGCTATGGGCAATATTGCTAAAAAACGGATTGAGTTCTATGAGCGGAATGGATTTTACATTGCTGACCCAGAATATATGCAGCCGGCCTATGATATTACGAAAAATAGCATCAACTTATACCTGATGGCCACAGAAGAAATAAACCTGAACGCCGTGAAAGTTGAAATCTATAACAAAGTTTATGGAGTGAAATTATAAGAAATTTACTAAGCATGATTGATGATTACGTATAGCCCAGAAATATGTTGCATTAGAGATTTTGCATGACATATACAATAATCACTCCCTCAACCAATCTTTCAGAATTTTAGCTTGCACAGGATTTGGATATTCAACTTGGGTAATGGTATATGGAATCTCTTTTTTTATGGCAAAAGTCAATTCTTCTTCCCTGATGCCATTAGCCGTCTCAAATCTGATCTTTATTTTATCACCTGCTTTACCTTTACTTAGTATTTCGTTAAGAGTCCTGGCATTTACATTTTGTCCATCCACTTGCAAAATAGCATTTTGCCTGCGCAAACCACTATTCCAGGCAGGTGATTGCCATTCCACATTATTAATTATCAGGCTATCATTTCTGTCTCTTACATTAAGACCTACCCAGGCGGTTGGCATCGCACGCGCAACCGTATCAATTTTCAATCCGGCATAATTAAGGTAGGTTGGATAATCGACAGTTTTCAAGGTATATATATAATCAAAGAAGTCCTGCAAAGATGTTTTGGCTAATTTCTCAGCCTCAGTTCTGAACTCTTTTTCGGTAAAACCCCTGCCTTTTTGCTTATAATATTTGTTGTAAAGTAAACGCATCAAATCATCCAGTGATTTCTCGTTTTTAGTTGAATGTCTGATTTTGAAATCAAGCAATATGCCCAGCAAAGCCCCTTTGTCATAAGGAGAAATAGTTTTATTTACTTCATCCCCAGTGCGTCCGAACGGCCCTTCGTCCCAGGTTTTCCAACTTGCTTCGGTAGGTGTCTGAAACTGTCGCCCCGGTTTGCTTTCATAAGCCTTGATACTCTCCTGAAAAGTTTTTAATATTTCGTCTTTTGTCGTCAACCCTGCTCTTTTCAGAATCAGGTATTCGTAATAAACAGTCAGGCCTTCTGAAAGCCATAGCATTTTTGTGCGGCTACCTTTGGCATAATCAAAAGGCCCTAATTCAATGGGCCTGATGCGCTTTACATTGTAATGATGAAAGTACTCATGTGCCAGAAAGTTATAGGTTCTTATTCTACTTTCACGATTATTCAGTTCATCCCCACTAAAGGCTATAGAAGCAGAGTTCAGGTGCTCAATACCGCCGCCACCCGGGCCAATAGCAATAAAAGTATAATCTGTATAAGGTATATCACCAATAATGCCCGAAGTGGTGCTGACAATTTTCTGCAAATCATTCATCAATTGCTCACGGTCAAATTTCCCGGCTTTATATGCCTCAAAATAATGCGGAATACCTTTGACTGTAAATGAAGGGAAGGATTCAAGATTTCCCATAAGGATAGGACTATCGTAAAGGACATCATAGTCTTTAGCATAATAAGTATGCTCCTGATCTTTTACTTTAGGTAATCCGGTAGCGATTTTCGACCAGTTTTTGTTTTTATCAATGCTTACGGTTACTTCATTTTTTATCATTCCCTTTGGGTACATAAATACACCAGCCGGAGATATATACCCTCTTTCCTCATCCAGATAATTACCTGCCACAAAATTTCTTGTAGCTTTTACATCATACGTAACTTTGATATCAATATATTTTGAGTTATAAATACTCCAGGAATTATCTCCACTTTTTTCCCACTGTAAAGGTCTTCCATCACCACTAAAAGCCTGAAAATTTTCAACATTATTAGCAAAATTCATTAATTGATAATAACCCGTTGTCCAGGCAGGCATATTCAATTCGATTACCCCTTCCTTAAATCCTCTGCCATTAAAAACTACATGAAAGAAATGCGAGGCAGGTTCATTCATTGATACCTCGAATACTAATGACATTTTAGTTTTTTGCGCATAATCGGTCAGACTTATAAAGCAAAAGCAAATTAGAATAATCAGCCTTAGAGAGAACTTAAATGATAGAAATGGGAATAAAATATTTTTCATAAATGCCGGAAAGTTTGCGATGATTTAAACAACGGCAATATAGAATCAGGAAAGATGAAAAGCAAAAGGTTAAAGAAGAAGAGGTATTTTTAGCTCATCTTAACGTAAGGGTTTGTATCAGGAAACACGAATCAGGAGAATTTTATTACAATAAGAATGCCTGTGAGTAAGCAGCTAATTGAAACAAAAAGTATAAAACGGGTAGAAAGGGTATTAGTTTTCATGGCTTTGATTCGTTTTTTGATTGATGAAACAAAAATAGACTTAGCCTGTAGGTAATTCAAAAATATCTAAATGATTGGTAGAATATGTCAATTGAATGGGATATTAGGAGAAATGAAGCGTTAATGATCCAAGAATGGAAAAAGGAGAATTTAGATAGTAGGTGTATCTTTACCGTTTTCGGAGGTAATCGCGAACCTGACGGTCTAATTCGTTGGCAATACTGGTGTAATTTTTAAATAGGTGATTGTTATAGGGAGTATAAGAGTTTTCACGGGTTAGTATGTGAAATTTTTTGCCATCAGCAAATTCAATAAAAGTCACTGATAACCAGGTATTATAGACAGAGATTCTAACAAAATCTTTAGGTGCATAGCTTCTTGTACCTCCTAAAACGCTTGTTAAGGTAATTTCATTTTCTGAAAGATAAACGAGACTTTTCAGAATAAATAAATCAATATTTATAATCGAAATTACTAGTATAATAATAATCTGGAATAACTTTTCAATTGGAGGAACTGAAATAGGCAAAGAGGCAAACAACATCATACTGAAATGAAACACAAGATACCAGAAGAGAGCTCTCAACGCCCAGATTGATGTCATAGATGGGGATTATTTTCATCATACGCCAATACCTGCATTTTAATATTTTTGTTTGAGCCATAAAGATAAACATTCTCTAAGAATTATCCCTAAAACAAAAATGGCACACCTGAACTTAGATAAGTGCAAGCATGCCAATTTTTTTAATCGCTCAATCACACATTCATTCAATCACCAAATCCCTAATTAAACGTATATCTAAAAGTCACTCCTTGCGTACGAGGGTCACCAATGATACCTGCATAGTTACCTGCGCTACCTGGAGCCGCCAACAATTGCTCATAATACTCTGTATTAAACAGGTTTCTAGTCCAAACATAGAACGTAACTCCATTATAAGCTCTGAAACCTAAACGGGCATTGGTCAGGTTATAACCATCAATATTCAGGAATTGAGATGGTGATGGACTTGACGAGAATTGCGTACGGAAGTAAGTATCAACACCCAGAAAATAATTACCTTTAAAGCCTAATAAATTACCTTTTATAGTTCCTTCAGCGCCTACTGAGCCAGCCCATTTAGAGATACCCGGTAATACCCCTCCTGAAACATCTTTAAATGCTTGTTCTCCACCAACTTCTTCTAAAGGCACAGGAGCATTTTTGAAAGAAACATACTTGCCATTGGTATAAGCAACCGCACCATTCAATGATAAATTATTACTTACTCGCAAACTCGCATCTAATTCAGCACCAAATACTCTTACTTTTTCAGCATTAGCCAAATAACCTCTGTTTACACCTGGTTCAGGTGTTTGTACCTGAGTCTGATAATCCTTTATATAAGTATCATAAATAGTCAGGTTCACAATCGAATTTGGCGTTGGTTTAGTTTTAATACCAATTTCTTTATGTGTTACAAATTCCGGTTTTACTGTAGCCAAATCTATAAGCACTTTGCCACTGGCTGTGGGTAATCCACCGATATTAATCCCAACTGGCTTATAACTAACCGAATAGGTAGCAAAAGCATTGAATCGGTCACTTGGTCTGTATTGTGCCGTTAATCCACCTGAGAAATTACCTGCTTCTGCAGTAGTATTAAATGCCTGATTGCTATATACACCGTTTTTCAGGGTAATCAAAGCAGCATCAGTCGTTTGCAATCCACCGTAAGTTTCACGCTTATAATCAGCTATTTTTTTATCGTAGTTATACCTGAGACCTGGCAAGACATGAAATTTATTAGTAACAGCCCAGTCAATCTGAGTAAATGCAGCTAAACTGGTACTTTGGATACGGTTGATAGTACGGATACCGAAATTATCAAACAAACCTGGTGTTTTCCATAATGCACTTGTAGAGCTTTGTGCAAAACGCCATTGTGCCGAACCTGCCTCCTCGGTTTGTACAGGGTCAGAATTCAAATCCTGCCATAGACCGAAAACACCTATCACACCACTTACCTTTGATGAAACCTTACCTGCATATCTGATTTCCTGAGACCATTGGTCATGCACCGAGTTGCCTGATGAAATCGTGAAAATCGGTAAACCTGTATAATCACGGTCATTTAATGGAGTCCAGTGCCAGTAACGATAAGCCGTAGTTGAAGTCAAAGTACCACTACCGATTTTAATATCTGCATTAGCCGAAACACCGCTCAATTGATTATCTGCTTTCGACTGCGTATCTAAATCAACTTTTCTTTCAAATGCACTTGAATACGGTAATTTATAATTCAAATCAGCCAGAATTGCATTGAATTGGCGGTAAGCCGCGCGTTTGGTGGTTACAACACCTGCTACAGCCCAGCCATAGCCATTGGGTTTCTGATCTGTAATATCACCAATCAATGTAATTTTTACTTTATCACTTGGTGTATAAAGAATTTGTCCTCTTACACCGATATTATTAATATCGTTGATGTATTGGTTGTTGTGCACGTTAAAAATCGTACCATTACGTTGCGTACCTGTAAACGAGATTCTTGCAGCTAATTTCTTGCTCAACGGCCCGGTTACAGAGGCCTTAGCCTGAATGTATCCATAATTACCATAGCTCAATTCAAAACTTGCTCCCGGGTCAAAACTTGCCGGACGAGAAGTAATATTAAATGCACCCGAAGTAGTATTTTTACCAAAAAGCGTTCCTTGCGGTCCACGTAATATCTCTACCTGATCAATATCAATAAAATCAAGTGCAGTAGCTGCCGGACGGGCATAGTACACACCATCTACATAATAGCCTACACCCGGGTCAATACCATCGTTGGTCAATCCATAAGTAGAGCCTAAACCACGGATGTTCAAGGTAGTATTACGGGCATTTGAAGCATATAACTGTACACTTGGTACTAATTCTTTTAGACGGTTTACATTGAATGCACCGGCGTCTTCCACACTTACCCCTCTTATGATTGAGATAGGTAATGGTACATTCTGAGAGGATTCTGAACGGCGACGGGAAGTAATGACTACATCTGATAATTGATTAGGTGTAGCATCCAGTCTGATTTCCACTTTACTCCCTTCAATCACTAATTCTTTCTTAATATATCCGATATATGATACAACCAAAGTAAAAGGGAGTTTCTGACCTGTAATCAACGAAAATTCTCCGTTAGCATCTGTAGCTGCTCCATTGGTTGTTCCTTTAATAGTTACGGTAGCGCCAATGAGGGGCCCGTTAGTACTTCCATCAATTACTTTACCGGTAATGGTAGCATTGACAATCGGCTGATTTTGTGCTGATAAAAAGAAAGGCAATAACAGCAGACTTATCAGAAAAGAGGATTTCATAAGTTTTTTCATTAAAATAAAATTTTTTCGCATGGTAGATGATTTATTTTGGGTGGCTAATTCTCTTGTTTGGTATTGATTAGTAATATTTTTTGGTTTAACTAAGATGACCGACCTGATTCATTTTATGTCTGATTATTCGATTGACAATACAAAAATATAAAATCTATATAGTATATAAAATTTATAGAGTAATGTTTTTTAATATTTTGAGAAAAATTATATAAATTCTTTGAAAAAGACTGTATTGGGGATAGATAATGGAGAAAAGTAAAATTTAAAGCAGAAAAATATAAAAGGGCGAAATTAAAAGGAATTTTTAATTGAGTAATAATTTAGGGGTGGCTTTATAATTATTTCAATAAATTCTTTTCGGTCTTGCCTTTTACATTTTTCGGTGTCGATAACCATTCAAGCACATCTCTATTTCTACGATCATCGGGAATTAAAATGCCATTGAATTCTATCATTTCGGCAGTGTAAAAATCTATCTTGTTAATGGAAACGATAAACGCACTTGTAAGGATTGAGGAAAAACATGGATTTAATTTCATATATGGCCATTTCAGTCAAGGAAATAGCTTTAGCAGAGACAATATAGAAAAGTTTATACAGTTTCTTAGGCTTGTGTGCCTAAAATAAAAGAAATTTAGCTTTAATAATGGGTAAACGCAATCGAAAATAATTACAAAACGCTTATTTTATCTCAACTTGGCTGATTCCATCGTTGTACTATCACACGGGTGGCCTGTAAAGTTTTCAAAGAAACTAACTATTCAATGATTCTTGATAAAAATATTCATTTCTATTTTAGCAAAGTAATATCAATCATTTAAAATTTTACCAAGTTTCAAAATTCGAGATTCTGCAATGGCCATTTCTTCAAAGTCTTTTCTCAAATTTTATATTTTGTATCCTCCCGCCAGAGAGTTTGAACCCTACTATTTTATTTTGAGTGTCTTTATAGAATTTTATAGATCCAATATTTGAAGAAAACTGGTTTTCTGTTGTAGGGTCAATGCCTAAACTAAATTCACCCAATCGAAAATTTTGCATCTTTAATTGCCCATCACGGTTACTAATCATATATTCGCTACCTAATTCGGGACTATAATATATACCTGCATATTGCTCAATTTGATTAAGCTCAGGTTGCCAGGGAGTGATTCTTTTAGCAGGAATATTTCTATATTTTAATAGATTCACTTCCCCTTTATTGTCCTTTACAAAAGTGATCGAAGCACCATATGCATTTATCCAGAAAGTAGAATCCGATTTGGCATCCATTGGGAATTTTTCCTCGCCGTTAGCCTGGGTTTGTAGTTGCCCGTTTTCGAGGGTAATAGTTACAGCCCAGACTGGTCCCAGTTGATATGACCCTACATATTTTTTTAAAATGTCATCATTTACTTTTACATTTGGAGCATCTTTATTGATAATGTTTGCCGAAGCTAAATTATTAAAGGGTTTCAAACGATACTTTAATAGTGCGTGAGCCACTTCAGCAGGAATGCTTCCTAAATCAAAATCACTTGAATTACTTAAAATAATAAATGATAATTGTTGATCGGGATAATGCATTAAAACAGTACGATAGCTTGCCCACCATCCAGTATGCGAAATAGTTTTGTAACCTTCATCACTGCCATAAGCTAAACCATATCCGTACTTTACTTTACCGCCAGAATTAAGTGTGCCTTCTTCTAACATCTGCATAAAGACAGGGTTTTTAGCAGCAACAGATTTATTGAAATGAATTGCCCATTTGCTCAAATCTTCAATTGTAGTAAATAATGAACTTGATCCATAGGCAGTCAGCGCACTGAGACTTTTCTTAAATCCTTTTTCGCTTAGATAATACGAATAAGCCATGTTTTTAACAACCTCTGTATAATCATCTGAAAAATGGGAAGAGATCATACCTAAAGGTTTAAAAATATGCATATCTGTCCAAACTCTGAATGATTGTCCACTTACTTTTTCAACAATAGCGGCCAAGAGATTATAACCTGTATTAGAGTATGAATATTTAGAACCCGGATCAAAATCAAGGTCTTTCTGATTTTTAACCATCCGCAGAATATCTTCAAAAGAAAATGTCTCGTCCCAACGCCAACCTGCCGCATGCAATGTTTGAGGCCAGTCTCTTAAACCACTAATATGGTGTACGAGGTGGCGTATGCAAATTTTTTTTCCAAAATCAGGTATATTGAGTAAATATTTATGAATGTCATCGTCTAATGAAATCTTTTTCTCGTGCAAGAGCGTAGCAATAGCATAACCTGCAAATTGTTTAGACACTGAAGCAATATCAAAAACACTTGTAGGAGTGTTAGGTATATTGTATTCGAGATTTGCCATACCATACCCCTTTTTAAAAATAACCTCATTGTTTTTGATAATACTTATAGCACAACCAGGTCTATCCTTACCATCATATTTATTAAAAATCGCATCCATTTTAATTGCTAATGAATCAATCTCTTTTTGTGCCAGTAAATTCGTCGAGAATTGTATTGTAAATAAAAATATATGTAGTAATCTTTTCATAAGTTAAGATGGAAGTTAGGTGTTAGACTAAAAATCACAAGACAATCACATGATTAATAGACAAATTTGTTTATTTTATTTAGAAAGTCATAGGTTAATTCGAAGAAGTTTCAATATTTCAAAGTGATTTAGTTATTAAAAGTTACCGAAGAATAAGTTTTTTTTGGTTTTAGAGTGATTCGTTGTTTATTAAAGGTTTAATTATATTCTTTCTGAATTAATTAAAAATAGTAATTCTAATCACCTAAACTTATCAAATTATGCCTGTGGAAATAAAACGAGATGACTACGCGATACAAGCTTATATTAAGAATATTTTTTTAGAGCTTCCGACTTACAAGTTTCATCATAGTCCACTTAATGGTGATGGGGATGAAATTTTTGTGGGAAGAAAAAAAATAAAAGATAAATTTCTGAACATTCTAAAAAACGGTGAAAAGAATGGCGCATATCTGATAACCGGATATAGGGGGATGGGTAAGACAAGTTTTGTTAAGTCTGTTTTGTCTGAATATACTGAGGCTGAAAAAAATAGTAATGGACAAGTTCTTAAAGTAGATATTAGTTTTGCCCAAGTCGATTTAAAAGAAACTGATATTTTAAGACAAATTACTAAAGGGCTGATTGATCAGGTTAGTAGCAGTTGGTTTGTGCGTTTTGCAAATACTCTTTCCTTACCTAAAGTGTTCAGGTTTTTATCATTTATTATATCAATATCATTTGGATTCCTTCTTTTTCATTCTCATAGTGGGAAAAAAATCAAGAGCTTATTTCATTTGGAATCCAATGGGTCTAAAAATATGACAGGGTATGATTTATTCTGGTTATTAATTGGTATGATTGTTTTGATAGGATTTGTAACAATAGTTCTTACATATTTGTTCGACCTTCTAAGATTAATCATATTGAGGTTACTAAAATATAAATATAGAGCCATTTGCAACGAGTATAAGAATCAGCTTAATAAAAATTCGTTAGATAAGAGGTATAAATCCAATCACAAAAATAAAGTAGAAAAAGATAATAACTCTTCTGAAAGGAAGTTCTGGGGTTGGTATGAGAAAGCAATTCTTGAAGTTAATTTATATAAAAAACTTATTCATGTATATGAAAGGGCAAATGCCTCAATAGTGAAAGAATCAGGCCTTCAAAGTTCAACTACGAACATTCCTTTTGGATTTATTAATAAGGATGTAAGAACATTCCCCATCGCGAATGCCAAAGAAATAGAGTATGAATTAATAAGAATACTGCGAGAGTACAATGATTTTATAAATTACAATAAAAAATTTGTTATTGTATTTGATGAATTAGATAAAGTAGAACCTGCAATCGGAAAGAGCTACTATTTTGATGATAACAAATCTCTTGAGCAATTTGAATTATCTCAAAGCCAATTAATTGATCTTCGGGAAAGAAAAAAAGTAATTATTAATATATTAGCTTCTCTAAAGCATTTTATTACAGAGGCAAACGCCAGATTTATTTTTATTGCCGGCCGGGAAATGTTTGATGCATCATTGGCAGATATTGCAGACCGGCAATCTTCAATAAGTAGTATTTTCCATCAGATTATCTATGTTGATAGCTTTTTAAAAGACAAACCAGAAACCAATACCAAATCAAGTGGTTTGACAGATTTAGTAGAAATGTATCTTGAAAAAGTATTGATTCCTGATGACGTTTTCACTAAAACTTATGAACTTAAAAAGATTGAATATGAAGAAGCAAAAAAAGCAAATCCCAATTTAAAACATGAAAATGAGGATTTATTTAATGATGAAGATATAAATAAAACTGATCAGGAATCTTTCTTTGTGAAGTATAATAGATATTTAAGAATGCTTGGGAAAAAACCTGAAGAGCGATTGAAAATTATTTTTACTCTTCAGCATTTTATTATTTATCTTACGTATAGAAGTAATGGTTCTCCAAAAAAAATGGTTAAATTATTAGAGGATTATATTATTAAAGACAAAGATAAAGAGTCAAAAATGATCGACGACCCACTTTATGTGGTTGTAAAAAATAACTCTCTCAATACTGCGAGGGAAGAATCATTGTATTTAAGGTTCTCAGTAAAATCCCAATATAAATTCGGGTTTATAACTTATCTGTATCGTCCTTTTTTATTAAGTTATAGTCAGTTCCTTAAGAAATATAGTGACAATGTATTGGTGGCAACTCCATACCTAATGGACCACCTGATAAAATTCCATCCATTTGCGTTTTCAGTTCAAAATCTTGAATTGCTTCCGGAAGTACTATCAGCCAATAAAAATCCTATACTTCGTTTTTTTATTGAAGAACTGATCAACTTTTTGAGCCAAAACCACTTACGAGAAACTGAGATCGGCTTGTTTGAGTATAAATTTTTCAATAAATCTGCCAATGAGATAACTTATCTATCAAAGATTTTCGAAGAAGAGTCTGCGGCTTTCAATTTTACTTTAGACGAAACTTACTTCATAAAGATCTTTTTAAGAAACAAAATAAAGGATATTAGAAACAGCTATCGTGACTTCAAGGATTTAAGTGGTACGAAATATATTTTTTCTATTTCTTTTCTGAATGGCCTTTTGGGCGACTGCCATTATTTCGATCAGGAATTTGATGATGCCATTGTATCGTATCAGGATGCGCTGCAAGTACTAAGGGCAATGCCGATTGAAGAATTAAAGCAGGAAGAGTTTGTACTAATGATCAGATTAAAACTGAAATTAGGTCTTATTTTTGAGAAAATGAAATCTTTTGAATCTGCTCTATCAGTTTATAATGACTCAATAAAATTAACCGAATCGTATTTCGAAATCAATTTAGAAATTATAAAAAAACGCACAAATGGACAAATAAGCATTTTCGAAGATGAGCAAAGTAAGAAAACCCTTTCTAAATTTAATTCGTTAAATGAACTCCTGCAAATTGTTAATCAGGCTTATACCGCAAGCCTATATATGCAGGAAAAAGTTGGCATTGAAGGATTAACGATTTATAAATTGAAGGCTTATATTAATGCTTTTGAAGCATTAGTTGAGAAGGTGTCAAAACATACTATGGAAAATACCATAGTCAGAGCTAATTTTTATAGCAATATTGGGGCACTTTTATATTATAAAAATTTTTCTATCGGAAGTAAAGTACAGAACAATGATGATGAAAAGACTAATTCATTATTATCAGATTTAATTAAAGAGAAATTCGTAGAATATAGGTTAGGACCTCAAGTAGAAATTTATGATGAACCAAATTTTCAACAATACCCTGAAGCAAAATATAACAAAGACTTTAGATTTCCATTCTATGCCTTTCTTTCTTACAGGAAAGCACTTAAAATATTGATTCCATTTGGTGAAGATAATGAACAGGAACCTTTAATTAGTATTTTAAATAGAAGTACCAAGATTATCCGTGATTATCATAACAGTCATAACAAAGTTTATCTTAAAAATATAGCTCATACATTATCTAATATCGGAGATACACTTTTTTCTGTTTTAGACACTTCAAAATCTAAGGATAAAAAACTTGATTCAGTAGTAGTATTAAATCGTATTTCTAAAAAATGGGATGATGGAAATAAGATTTCAAATGCTGTTTCAGAAATTTCATCAAATGATAACGACCTGATAAAAAAGGAAAGACTTGTTAAAGTGTTGATAGATATAGTTGATTATGAATCATGGAAAGAAGAATTAATTCAATTAGAAGCTGGCTTAACAGTTGAGGAAAACTTCAAAGTTAAACTTGAGTCATTAATTAAGGAGGTTAAGAAAATAAAAAACTTAAATAATGGGGAAACAAATTTAAAAAGAATAGAAAATTTAAAAAAATTGTGTGCTAATGGTTGGTATTTATGGGATAAGGATTTTAATAACGAGCAATTAGTTGAAATTATTGCTTTTTTGAGATTTGAAGAAATCTACGAGAAGAAGAACTTAAAGTTGATTGAAAAGGAAAAATTATTAACAGAAAGGAAATCATTACTATCAGCGAATGAAGATGAAAAACTATCAGAAGATGAAAACAATTTAGTAAAGGAAAAGGAAGAATTAAATTATGATTGGAATCAGAACAAAGAGAAAATAGCAAAAATAGCAGAATATATTACCCCCTTGAAGAATGGTTATCGGATAATGGCATTTTTGGATAAATATGTGGCCGAGTATTTTGAATATGAGGACTTTAAAAAATAAGATGGTGAAAAAATAACAAATTTAGGTTTTATCATATTTTTATACTATTTATCAGGTAGGTTTTATTCAAAAGCTGGTAAGTCTGTGAGTATGTCTTTCCAGCTAAGAAAAATTTTGCAAACTATAAAGGGCGTAGTTAACATACGTCCAGAGAAGTCTGGAATAAGACGGAATGCAGAAAACGGTGAACTTTCAAAACAAGAGAAACTTATAAAATTTTTAGAAGAGGCTATACTTAGTCTTATTCTGGAGATTACGAGCTGGAATAGTAATTCTACAGATAGACCCCAAATTTACAAATTCAAGAATAATTTAGAATTAAAAGATATATTTCATCCACAGGCTTTTACAAAATATATCTATACAGGTATTTCAAACGGTCCTGAAATTAAAGAAGCGGTTATGCATTTTGCTGCAATCAGAATAAAAAGCATTGATTTTTCAGAGATTAAGAAAATCTCTCAAGACTTGACAGTAACTGAACCGGAAGATGCTATAAAAAAAACTGATTCGCCAGAAGCTTTTAAAATTTCTTCTGATATGGAATTACCCGAGCTAAGTCTTATACATCCTTATGTAGGTATAGCCAGCCAGTTTAAAAGAGTTCAGGAACTACAGTTTCAAATTACCATTAACAGAGGGTTCTTAAAGAAGAAAGTTTTTGCAGGTTTTGAAAAATTAACTAAAGGCGAAAATCTATTAGAAAAATGGGAGGGTGATTATTTTAAAATTTATAAGAAAGTTAATCCTCAAAATCAAGAAGAGCATTATGAAAAAGTGAATAAAAATGAAAAGGATTCTCCATTTGTCTTTATTAAAGGCATTGTAAACTGTGATGAAAATAATAAGACAGATACAAAAGAGGGAAATTCGATAGAAATTCATCTTAAAAACTATGAGCAAATTACTATTAATTCGGTCTTTTGCCTGATACAGATTATCTCCATTCTACGGATTTACGATATTAATTTTTATATGAGTTATTTCTATCTGGCAGTTTTTCACAGAAAATTAGGTATATGGTTAAAACACTATAAACTTTGCCAAGAGCTGAGACGAGAATTTGAGTACAAAAAATTTAGTTTCCTGTATAAAGAATTTTCAGATGATGAAAGAAAAAAAATACAAAAACTTTTGTGTGAAAAAGGAAATAAGGAGATACTCAAAGCAAAATATATAGATAATCGTACAAGGGGAATCAATAATATTCCCAAAGGCAAACTTTTGAAAGGACAAAAAGTCCAGTTTAAAACAGCATCGGTAGAATATGAGAAAAAATTCGATGAAGCTTATTCTGATATGCAGCAAAATATTAAATTGGTTAATACATACTTAGAAAAGATGCTGGGTGTAGACGCTATGGTTCAGGTAGATGCTACATCCCAGTTTCAGAACGCTTTGCAGTATTTTCACAAGGCAAAACAAATGCATAGCAATGGGCCGGTTTATAAAGCACAGATTAACAATTACATTTATCTCGAAGATGACTTTAATGACGACTTGTATCATTTTGGTGCGGCTTTAGAAAGACAGCAGATAAATTCTTATCACATTCGCCAATACATCAAGGAGTTAGAAGCTGAATTAAAAGATTCTCCAATATATGACTATAGAAGTTATGCAAATACCGATCCGCTTTCCAGAACCATATAATCGCAGAATGCTTATTACTAATTAATCTTTCAGGTTAATTATAATTGATGTTTAACTATAGAGAGAATGATAAAGGAGAGCGAAATAGAAAAATCTGTTCACTCTCCTTTTTTATTTTATAACTAGTCTGTTTTCAGATTTTTCACTGGGTTGCTTCTGGCAGCTTTCAGAGTTTGAGAGCCAATTAACAGAGAGGCAAGAGCCATTAGAGCCAAAAGAGGCAGAAGAAATTCGTAAAATTGCATTGGTAAGTGATAAGCAAATCTGGTTAATACAAATTTATCAAAGAATAAATAAGTGGCTGGTAAAGCGATAATAGCTGCCATGCCTAATAGTATCAGAAATCCTTTACTTAACAAATAAATAAGCCCACCTTCTGTTGCGCCTAAAACTTTTCTAATGCTGATTTCTTTCAGTCGTGTTTCAGTTGTAAATACTACCATACCAAACAATCCTAAAGAGGCAATACAGATCGCAAGAAAGCTAATAAAACCTACCACCTTTATCATAACCGAAAATTGGCTGTAAGCTTTTTCAATCTGATCATCATAAAATTCAGCTTTCATAGGATGTACCTTGTCAATTTTTCGCCATGCCTCTTCAATACTGGCCATTGTTGCAGGTAAATTGGATGTCTGAATTTTGACATTAGCTGAACCCCAAGGCATTTCGGTTGAATAAAGAAAGATTACTGGTTCAATCTTATTTTCCATAGTGCCATAATGGAAATCCTTTAGTACCCCTACAATTGTCAGATTTTTGTTATCCATCATTACCTGTTCGCCCAAAGCCCTCTGAGGATCCTGACCAGCAATGTTGAAGCGTTTTAAGACCTGCTCATTCACAATTACTTCACTTTCTTCTCCGTGTTTAGGACGTAACTTAAAGTTTGTACCTGCTATAAACTTATGTTGATGTAGGGGCAGATAATTCCCATCCACTACATTCAGCGATACCATATTTGAGTCTTTTGACTTGTCTTTCGGGTTGATATACTTAATCATTGTGCCTTGCATACTTCCAAGACTTGTAACCATTGCCGATCTTGAAATTCCTTGTACGGCCGGTATTTCAGACAATTCCTTAACTACTAAATCAGATTTGTTATTCTGAAGGCTGATATTCAGAATATTATCTGTTTTGAATCCTAAGTCAAAATTCAAAAAACCTTTATACTGTCTGTAACCAATTATTGTAGTAGCAATAAATACCAAAGATAGAGTATATTGAACCACAATTAATGCCTTACGGATATTGATATGGCGGAATACTTTGAATTTGGAATTGTCTTTAACAACCTGTAAAGCATTGATGCGAGAGAAAAATAGTGCAGGAAAGAACCCAGCAACAATACCAACACTAACGGCTAATAGTAGGAAGTAACCTACTAATTTAAATGAAAGTTCTAAAGAAACCAGGTCACTTAGATGGGGGTCAAGTAATAAAAAATGTTTTCTTAAAAAGAGAAAAAATAGAAAAGAAAAAATTAAAGATAATAGGGCTGTGAATATTGATTCGCTTAGGAATTGTCCAAAAATGTGACTCACTGGCGCACCAATAATTTTACGGATACCTACTTCGCGTGCCCGGCGTAACGAACGCGCAACAGAGAGATTCATATAATTGAAACAGGCGGATAAGATAATTACTAAGGCCAGACCGCCTAATACCCAAAGAACCACCGGAGACATAGTTGGCCCGATTGAATTAGATAGGTGTCCACCAAGTGCGATGTCTTTAAGAGGTTGCAGGCTAATATTAATTGTAGCATTTTTCATGCCTTTATTTTCTTGTGCTGATAAACGATCAAGATTGGTCTGAAGAGTATTTCTTTCAGTACCTTCTGGTAGGGTTAGGTAAACATAATTTTGCCAGATATTTTCCCAACCATAAAAGTATGGATCATCTTTGCTGACAGTTGTATTCGTAGTAGAAAAGGAAACGAGAGCATCGAAGCGCATATGTGAAAACTTGCTGACATCTTTAATCAGACCAGTGACTACATAATTTACAGTATCAAATTTTACAACCTTGCCCAGAGACTCTGTATTACCAAATATTTTTTTTGAAGTTGTTTCAGTTAATATCAGAGAGTAGGGTTCTTTTAAGGCCGTAGAAGGGTTACCTTTTAATAAAGGGAATGAAAATACTTTGAAGAAGGATTCATCGGCCCATATAGCATTTAAAGGTAGATAATTATCACCCACTCGTGCATCACCATAAAAACCAGTTCGTATAATAGTCAGGTCCTCAAATCCTGTGATAGTCTCACGAATTCTTTTACCTGCTTTTATAGAGGTTGAAGCCAGGTCCATAGGAGACTGTCCTGTTGTCTGGTGTTTGGAGTTTAACCTATAAATCCGGTCTTTCTTAGCCTGCAAATCATCATACGAATGCAAATCGACCAGTAGTGCCACTACAAGCAGACCTACCGAAATACTTACGGCAAGCCCAAAGATGTTGATGAACGAGAATAGTTTGTTACGCACAAGCCCTCGTCTGAATGTTTTAAGATAGCTGCTAATCATAATTAGGTATATGGAAAAATTAGTAAAATTGGGTTCACGAACTGTGTACAATCGGAAGAATTTTAATACATCTATCCAATAAATAAGCTTCGCAAGAGTAGCACCTTTACTTTTCAGATTCCGCTCAAAATATTCATTCAGATCGCCTTGTAAATCTTCTGATATATCTGTTCTACAATACCAAATTAGCAGGCGTTGCGCCAATTTAGGCGGTTCTGTATCCTTAAAAGTCTTTTTATTTTTATGAGGATCGGAATGAGTATTGAAATGTTTCATATTGAACCCTCCAGATTAAAGCCTGGAATAATACGCCATAATGCCTCGCGGGCTTCTTTAGCCTTAATCAAAGCGGCTTTTCCTGCGTGACTTACTTCATAAAAGCGTTTTCGTTTGCCGCCACGTTCATTGGTAGCTTCGCCTAAGTAGCTTGTTGCCAACCCTTTTCCTTCTAAGCGGTTCAATACGGCATGCACAATACCTAATCTGACAGTTCGACCTGTATGTTTACTCAATTCATCACAAATAGCAACGCTATAAGCATCACTTACCAAAGCGGCAATACAAAGAAGTACTAATTCTTCAAACTCACCTAAGTTGGTTCCTTTCATAGCAATCAAAAAATAATTTATTCTGTAAATGTATGTAAAATAAAGTATTTATTCTTGTTTTGTATGTAAAATATTTTTTAAGAAATAAAATAATTGGAAACATTGGATTTAAGGTAGTGTTTAAGCATGGTTATTTGATGCAAAAATAAATCCATATATCACTAAAACATCTTGATTGATTTTTAGTTAATATTAAAGAATTGCTAAATAATCCATTTTAACTATGACAACTGTTGATGCAATCATTGTAACTACTGCTATCTGCATAATTGTTGGTGCTGTCCGATATTTATATATTAAAAGAAGTCGTAAAAGTTATTACGATAAGTTTCTTCGTAGGAGGGTCATAAAAGAGTTTTAAGAGTAATTAATTGCCATTACAGATTCTTATAAGTATAATTACTCTTTTAAAATTGTTTTTTTTATTATTCGATACTAAATTGAATAATTCGTAAACTTTTTTCCTTGGACCAAATAGTAATCAAGCCGCTTGTAAACATTCAGTTATGAGGGTTCAGACTTGTCTGTACTTTTGATTCAGAATTTTATTTCTGGACAACAAAAAATACTCATATTATGCAGGATTTAAGGAAATTTGGTAGTTTTTTAGGAGCTATGGCTTCATTTACTCCTTCATTTGTTTTGGGTAGTATTCATTATACGATTAGCTTATTGGAAGGAAAAGAGCATAAAGATGCCAGTAATGACTTTAAACGTACTTTTGATAAACTTTTTAACCTTGGCGAGCAACTCGGTTCGGAACTGACAGAAGGAGCGGTAAAAGTAGGCTCAAAAATATTTAATGGAGGCAAAAACCTCCATTATATTGCCCTTAAAAGCCAGATGCTTGTTGGGGCTTTTTACAAATACAGTTTTTAGTTAATTACTTAGCAATTTTAGCATTTTCTTTGAGTTTTCTTTTTTCGGGTTTATCTCCAATGCTTTCTGATAATTGGTTATTGCCAAATCTTTCTGACCAGCTTTTACATACGCATCTCCCAGACTATCATACACATTGGCACTATTTGGATGCAGTAAAACATTTAATTTGAAAACCTCGATGGCCTCCAGTATCTCCTGACGTTTAAGCATTGCATAACCCCATTCATTGAGATCATCTTCTGAATGCCAATATTTCATCAGATTTCGTCGGTCTTCATTGGTAGCCATTTGTTCTTGCTTATAGCCTCTTTTAAAAATAGCAGCTTTGGCACTTGGCTTAACTTTATTGGCATATAACGTAACAATCGCATTAATAACCAATTGTGGGTTTGAGAAAAAAACATAATGTCCGGTTTGATAAGCAATTAATGAAGTGCGATTGACATAGGAAGCAACAAAATCATTATGACAATCCTTCCATCGTTGGGCATCAGGAGTCCCTTCAAACAAGGTTTGTTCTGATACAATATCCACAACGGGAATTTTAAGTGGTAACGGGTTTTGTTTGACAACATCAATTGTATGCCTGAAATTGTCAGAAGCCTTCATCTTGGTCAATTGCTCTTCAGTAAAAAAGCAGGGTAAATTAGCATCAATCATTACCATAGCTCTTATTCGTCGCGGGTTCTGACTGGCAAAAAGTGTCTGATAAAAACCACCCATTGAGTGAGAAACAAGCATGAGATTCTTAGAAAATCCTAATTTTTTAAGAGCGACAGTGAGCAATTCTATTTCTTTTTCAATATTTATTGACTGGTTATACTTACTACTTTTCCCCAGGCCTATTCTATCATAGGTAATAATTGGGGCTTGGGTAATTTCGGAAATAGGTTCAATAATTCTGTTCCATATTCTACTATCATTACCTCCACCAGCTTCAAAAAAAATAGGAGTGCCTTTGCCTGAAATAATTGTAAAATGTAGTTGGTAACCATCTGCATTTACCAATGTATCAATTGTTGCTTTTTGCGCAATTACCGATGCCACAGGTAATAAGTACAACAACCCTGCAAATAAACGCCATTTGGAATGTATGACTGATAGAGAGGCAGAGTGAATGATTGAGTGAGAATAAAATCCTTTGAAGCTTATTTTCATACTATCGGGTTAAAATTTGGCTAATGACGAGAAAAACGCAAGAATGGTGCACGGTATAAGTAAGAACGGCCGCCTTTTGTATTGATAACGATTTTATGGGCCTTTAGGTTATTATCGGTCTGAACAAAATAAATGTTTCTTGCCCAGGTGAGAAGACATATTGATAAAAGGCATCAGAAAAAAAAGTATAGAAACAATAATTCATGCTAAATTGCAGTATATAATATTTCTGATTTCATAGCCAAATGCAAGGATTAATCGTTTTAGGTATTTTTTTTTTAGTGGTAGCAGTTTGCTTTTTTATTTATTCCCGACAGAAAATTGCGTTTGTGCTTACTGATGAGTTCAGGGATATTCTGCATATACTGAACGACACCAAAGAGTCTATCTTCATAAGTGGTAAGGCTGGTACAGGTAAGTCGAGCCTTTTACAATATTTTACAGCCAGAACTGAAAAAAAATATGTGATACTGGCACCCACAGGTATTGCTGCCATGAATGTAAAAGGGCAGACGGTTCATTCATTTTTCAAACTCCCGCCGCGCCTGATTCAAGTCGCTCAATTGAAACCGGAATATGCCAAAAATGCACTCTATGAAAATCTTGATATGGTGATTATAGATGAGGTATCCATGATAAGTGCCAATCTGATGGAAGCCATTGATACTGCCTTACGCCTCAATCGTAATAGACCTGATGAACCATTTGGTGGTTTGCAGATGGTGTTTATCGGTGATTTGTTTCAGCTTCCGCCTGTGGTGAAGAGTGATTTGCAGGAATATTTTGATGTTACTTATGGGGGTAATTATTTCTTTGATAGTCCTGTGTTTAAGGAGGGGTTTAAATATCACAGAAAGGAGCTGACGCATATTTTCCGCCAGAAAGACGAGAAATTTAAAAAGGTACTGAACCGCATACGTGTAAATGAAGCTAAGTTTGAAGATTTTGTCCTATTGAATGCCCGTCATCGGGATAATGTGGGAGATAATAACAGCTCAATTTTTCTGACTACTACCAATAAAAACGTTAAGAAGATTAATAAAAAGAATCTCGAAAACCTACCTGGTAAGGAATTTATTTTTGAAGCAGTACTGACTGGTAAAATCAGAGAGGAGTTTGAGAAACTAAATGAGCAATTAGCCAATAAAAAAATCAGCGAGAGCGAGTTTGAAGATGAAATAGAAATTAAGTTTCCGACTAATGTTTTTCTGAAATTGAAACTCGGGGCGCAGGTGATGATGATAAAAAATGATAGCCTGAAGCGTTGGGTAAATGGTACGGTCGGCACTATCAGCCGATTAAATGCCTATGATATATGGGTAGAAATTGACGGGCATAGCTATAAAATGGAACAGGAAAACTGGCAGGAAATTACTTATCAATATGATGCCAAACGCAAGGAAATCAAAGAGAATATTCTCGGTACTTTTACACAATTCCCCATTAAACTGGCCTGGGCCATGACCATACATAAGAGCCAAGGCAAAACTTTTGACAAAGTGGTGATTGATATTGGCTACGGCGCTTTCAGTCACGGGCAAACCTATGTAGCCCTGAGCCGTTGCAAAACATTAGAAGGTATTGTATTAAACAAAGAAATCCGGCCAAGCGATGTGATTGTAGATGATAGGGTGATTGATTATTATATGGGAAAATAGGTTTCACCTTTCATTCAGAATATCTAAAGACAAAGGAAAGGAACCTAAGCTTTTGATATATAATTGCTGCTCAGGATTCAATTCATTTGTCCCTAAACCAAAATCTTCCCACACTTCACCTTCATGATGTTTTAACGCAAATCCAATTCTTTCAACTATTGGTTTACAATTTAAACCAATAGGAGTAAGGTCAATATAATTGCCTTCTTTAATTTCTCCTTTGATTAATTTGCCAATTAGAAAAAATCCCCGACCATTAATCTGAAAAGCTGATTCGAAACGGAATTGAGCTTGTATAATATGATGCCATTGACAGCCACAGCGACATTGCCGTGCATAAGGAGTCCTTGCCAATCGACCACATTCAGGACAATTATTGAAATATACCTTTTCCGGCGTTTCTGTCATGATTCTTTGAATCACATTTAGTTCAAAAGTGTCATAGCCATCTTTTAACAAATCAAGTACAGCAGAGTCTGTATTTAACCAACCCTTTTCATAGGCAACCTTTACTTTTTGTGAAGAAGAATCATGAATAGTAAAATTAAGCTTAAATGAAATATTAGAATGCCTTATTGCCATTTTCTCTGTTGTAGTAAGAAGATTTGGAAAATGATTAATAATATATCTCGCGGTTTCATTATTCATGACTTAACTGTATTTAGCAAATCTAATTAAACCTTACACCAATTTCTTAAACCCCCAAATCAACAAATTCCTGCACAAAAACCAGAAATTGACAAAAAAGAAAGCGAAGTTGATAAGAAAAATATTATCGAAAAAATAAGAGAAAGTACGGAATTCAATACTATTATCGCCTGTATTTCGCCAGGAATTCATATTAGAGTAAAAGTAGAGGATAAAAACCGATACAAGGGCGAGTACCACAAAGTGGATATTATTTAGCAGTAAAGCCCTCTGCTTTTGTTGAAACTGTTTTCTTACAATAAACAGGATGTGAAGCCCCTCTAATAAAGCAAACGCACTATAAAAACTGATAGTTAATTTTCCCCACTCAAAAGTGTACATAGCCATAGCAAAAATAGCTGCGGCAACGAAGGAGATAATAATATAGCAAATATGGTACAGGGTTTTATAGAGCATAGACAGTTTACTTATTTTTACAAACTTAGCAGTTTTTTTAATAATTGCTAAGTTTGTTCAACCAACTATAAATAAACTTACTATCATTTCTCCATATCTATTATCGGTTCACTAACCTCTAAAGGTACATATTGCATTAAAGTATTTACATCCTTATAAAATTCAACTAATTGATTATGGGTTTGATCTTGTAAAAGTTTCAAATATGAATTAGCATTGACAGGAACATATCCATTGGCATTGGTATTGATAATGGCTATTTTAATGAATTCTGCTCCCTGACTATATTTTTCTACCATCTGAAAATGTGTATAGGCTTCACTGGCATCTTTATTAAAATTTTGTCGCGAATAACCACTGACATACATGATGAGGTAGGTATCTGTATGGTGACGGATAATTGCATTAAACTTAATAGAATTAAGTTCGGGATGACAATTAGTTAACGAGTCATTAAAAGTCAGATGTTCACTATATTTATCCCAAAGAAAACTGTTTACATCATGATTAAACCGCTGTCTTTGTGATTGTTCACGGCCTTCGTTATACGATATTGAATGGCTATTTACCACTGCCGCTATGTAGTTGCTCACGTCATATACCAATGCAGACACTAACTCAATTTTCCCTGTAGTTTTATAGTAATAACGAACCAGACCTTCGTGAAGAGTGGTCTCAACACCGAAATATTTACGATACTGAAGTTCGAGTTTCTGAACAATCATTTCATCTTCGTAAGAAACCGAGTTTTCATAATACTCTTTCGCTAACCAGCCTCCATCTGATACAACATAGGCATTATCTTGCTGGCTCACAAATACCGATACATAGTGATTGGTAATTGTGCTAACACAGGTCATTATTTCAATAGTACTTCCTCTCAACCTGAAATCCGTCAGGTTACTGAAGTCAGTTTTAACCATCTGGAATATATCAGTCAGTGTTGCCATGATTTAAGGAAAAAACTACATCTGCATGTACGTCAGCATTTTGAGATATAGGAAAAAGAGGTAAAAATTCTGTTATTTTTGGTACTTCAGTTTCGGCATTAATATTATTTTTCGAGCAGAAATATTTCATACCAACATTAATATTGTTTTGAAGCTCGGCCTCATGCGTTTCTATGAAAGAATCCCGATACGCTTGCATATTACCATCTTCGTTATAAAAGCTGAGATAGGGTGTTCTGATTTTGGATTCAGATAAGCGGTTTATTGGATTGGTGTTACGGATTGTAGGACCATCTGAATCAAAGTACAATGCTGGGTTTTTATTTAATTCCGGGATGAATAGTTTGAGCTGGTATCTTAAGTCGTTGTTTTGCTTGGCTACCAGTAACTCTATCATGTTGGTAGCATCATGGTTCAGAGTGGTGGTTTTTTCTTTCCAGAGACTGGTTTCAGAGCAGTCTATCAGCAGAATAGTTGGAGTACTTGTTTGTTTCTTTTTAGCAAGTATTTCTTTGTACAATCGATAGTTTCGGGCGATTTCGGGACAGTTTTTCATGGTGGCAGCACTTTACGTTTTTAATGGGGCAGTATTTTATTACAAAAAAGCACAACTCAATAAAAATAAAAAATAGGTATAATTGCCTGATTTTCACAGGTTTATTCACAACAACCGATTCCTGAAATATATAGGTATTATAGAAACGCGAGTGATTTCTAAAGTGTGTGTCAGTTTTATTGAGCCGATTTAAAGATTACCGGAGTCTTTTTGGGGTATTTTTCGCTATTGTCAAATTTAAAAAAATATTCAGGGTTTATACAAATATTATTCAATTTATTTTGAAACCTGTAAATTATAAAATCATAAATCTCATTGAGATAGGGGATATTATTGTTAACGTGTAAGGTCAGAATCCAAAGTTGTTTAAGCCTGAATAAAGAAGTTAAGGAGGTCTTAAAACCAGAATTTGATTTAATCTTTCATGAATTTTACAACCACGTTTACTAGTTCTTCCGAAACAGGAAGTTGTGGATTTGAGTAGCCTTTCACATTCTCGGCGGTACTTGCAGATACAATCTTGAACAGATGATTCATCCCTTTAATAATATGAAATTGTTTTTGCATTGCTTTTGACCCTAATCTTTCTGCATCAGCAATAGATATCTGAATGTCATTATCACCTTGCACAATCAGAACAGGAATTTTTAGCTTTGAGATTTCTTCGGCCGGGTCATATCTGAACCAGGAAATCAGATAGGGCTGTTGGCTGGGTTTAAAGAGCCTATCTAAAAACGGAGGAATCTGATTTACCAGGTGGCCCATTACCAAACTGTCGATGACAGGTTCTGCTTTCTCTCCTAATATTTTTGCTTGTTTGCTCAATTGTTCTTTCAGAGTTACGCTTCCATTACGGCCAAGTCCGTTTAAAGAAATGAATTTTTGTGCGTGGGTGGCTGCAAGCATTCCAACTAATGATCCCTGACTGTGTCCAATTACAGAAATCTTTGAATCAGGGTATCTTTTAGCTAATTGATTAACAAGCAATTTCGCGTCATTAACTTCGGCCTCAAATATCCTTTCTTCAGGAGTATTAATGTACTTGCTTTCGCCTATACCGCGTTTATCATACCTGAATGAAGCTATTCCGGCTTTAGCCAATTCTTTTGCCAGTTGCAGATAAGCATTGCTGTTCAGACCTGCGGCTAAATTATTTCCGTTACGGTCAGTTGCACCTGAGCCGGCAATAATCAGAGCTATTGGCATGGCTGGTATGCTTGCTCCAGGACTTGTAAATGTACCATATAAAATTACATCATCAGACTGAAAGCTAAGATTTTGCTCAGAAACCAACAACGAATCATTGTTTTGAGCATATAAATGGCCATTGATGCTCAATAGTAGGAGAATGAAAAAGAAGGTCTTTTTTTGCATATTGTGAGCTTAACAGATACGAATATACAAAGCAAAATGTTCAGGATAGTGCTTTGATATAAGGTTTTTATAAAGCCCTGATAGAAATTATATAGTAAGACAAGCAGAAGAAAGTAATTCAAAAGTTTTGACAGTGAGAACTATAAATAGGATCTCCTTTGAAATGAAGTATTTGTTTTGTTAATTTGATATGAATCCCAGACATAAATATTTTTGATATTTAGCGAAGATAGACGTTTCAAAAAAACTTTACGTTGCTTATAGAGATGTACTTTTCGGGCAAGAGAAATCTTCTTGAAAAAATGCTAATCAATAAGGCTCGAATCCC
This sequence comes from Emticicia sp. BO119, assembly GCF_013912375.1. Classification (GTDB taxonomy): domain Bacteria; phylum Bacteroidota; class Bacteroidia; order Cytophagales; family Spirosomataceae; genus Emticicia. Next base: position 786,368 of record NZ_JACETV010000001.1, read on the forward strand.
TATCGCAGGTCTGGTTGGGAACTAACCATTCCTCTTGAGACCTAAGCGGGCGAGCTTGGGTCTTTTTTATAGTTTATCTCATTTTTCAAACTTATTATGCTAATTCTTTCGGGTTTTACTGATAGTGCAATTTTTGCAATTTCGGGGTTATATTTTGTTATTAATCTGATTGTATTATTGATTTTGAAACCATTAATTGGTAATCATATCAGGATAGGAAATAAAGTTTTGCACTTGACTGTATTGATTTTATTAAGTATAATAATTACATTTCTCCTGTTAGGTTTAATAACCACCATTACCCGGAAAGGCCTGTTGGAATAAGTAAATTTTTGAAATGCTTGTCGAATAATTACTGGATGGGTATATTCAACAAACAAAAATGCCCCTAAAATAAGGGGCATTTTGCTACAAGCGTATGAAAGATTCAAGTAGAATCTAACGTCTTTCTGAACCTTGAATGGTTCAAATATCTTCTTTTTCATAGCTATTGTTAAAAGGGCTTAAAACTGACCCAAAATACTTATCGGTCAATATTGTAAATTTAAGGGGCTGGCGCACAGGGTTTTTTATGCAAGATCCGCCAATAACTTTTTCATGTATATTTACCAAAGTCTTAAGGTTCTTTATTGTATCAATTTGATACATAAAAAGAAGTCTAATAAGTGTCATTTGTACAAATATAGTAGTTTTCACCTTAAAAAAGAATTAAAATTCTTAGCACAAGTTAAATTTGAAACATATTTGATGAAAATTTGAATGATGTATGCTTACTTTTTGATGATATTCGACGTTCATCATTTGTTTTTTGAGAAATATCATGATTCTTTTTCTTTTGTACAAAGGATAATAAATGAATAAAACGGATTGGTTTGCATTTAAAATTGATTGGGTCAGAGAATTAATCTTTTTTTGGGGGTTCTTTATTCTGATGTCACTAAGCCATTGGAATTTTCTTTCATCCGTTCAGGAGGTTACTGAGGGGTTTCTGCATTTTCTTATACTTTATGTTTTCGCAATTTTTTATAGAGTATTTGTTTTTCCACAATTTACTAAAGGACACTTTAATAGATTTTTGCTTTTTACAGTCATTGTCTTAATATGCGGAGGTACATTTCTATTTATAGCCGATTATTTCTGGTTTTATCCCGAATTTCACAAATCACAGAGTTGGATAAAAATGTATCTTCTTTATGTTGTGAACGCTGCTGTTAGCCTGATTACAATGGAAGCTATTTTTTTGCTCGAACACTTTTACCGACAGCAGATTAAGAGTTCTAATCAGATGCTACAATTAAGTGAAGCTCAAACCAAATTACTCCAGGCACAATTAAATCCACATTTTTTGTTCAATACTCTTAACAATCTTTATGGAATCAGTATTCAGGAGCCTAACCGTATGCCTGTTATGATCATGCAACTCTCACAATTAATGAGATATCAGGTAGAATCAGCTTCAAAACAACGAGTAAAGCTTATTGACGAAATTGAATATTTAAAAAGTTACATCCATTTGGAGAAAGAAAGAATTGGTCAAAGATGTGTCATAACTTATCACTATCCAAAGCCGCTTGAATCGACCCAAAATTATCAGATTGTACCTTTATTACTCTTACCGCTCATCGAAAATGCCTTTAAACATAGCAGCGGAACTGTTAAAAGTTGCTTTGTTTCTATTAATATTTCTATGTCGGGTGGTATATTAGTTTTAGATATTCTCAATTCTATTCCCGTCAATAGACCTAATTTGATTTCGACAGGAGTGGGTATTCCGAATACAAAGAAAAGATTAGAAGCCTTTTATGCAGACTGCTATAAGCTTGAATTGGAAGAATCTGAAAATCATTATAAAACGCTTCTGAAATTAGACCTTAACCGAAAGATAAATGTCTGACAATAACCATACAAAGAGTTTAAAGTGTATCATTGTTGATGATGAACGTGGAGCACACATGGTCTTGCAGCATTATATAATGCAGATTGATAGATTAGAATTAATGGGTAGTTGTGAGAATGCACTTGAAGCTATTAATCTGATGCATAATATTAAAGTAGATCTGATGTTTTTAGATATTAATATGCCTCAAATGAATGGGTTGGAATTGTTGAGTACATTAAAAAGCAAACCGTTAGTAATTTTTACAACTGCTCACTCCGACTATGCTCTCGAAAGCTATACTTATGATGTTGTAGACTATTTGCTGAAACCAATTCAGTTTACTCGTTTTCTGAAAGCTATTGATAAAGCTTTTTATCATTATGGTTTAGGCTTACCAGATAAAACAATTAATATACCGCCATCTGCACAATATGAAACCTCTATAGTAATCAGAGTTGATGGCGATTGGTTAAGGATAGAAATGGAAGAAATAAAATATGCGCAGAGTTGGGGTAATTATGTGAAGATTTTCACAGATACTCAAATTTATTTAACTGCCTTAACACTCTCTGAACTTGATCAGCGATTACCGAATTCTCAGTTTATCAGAGTTCATAAATCATATCTGGTTTCTATCAAACGCATCACCCGTATAAGCGGGAATGCTTTATATATCAATGATATTTCATTGCCAGTTGGTCTTACTTATCGAAGGGAACTGATTGAGCATTTTAAATAGCAAGAGATACAAAGCAATGACATTTTTTGCAGATTGATTCAACCCTTGTAGTTTCACAGACTTATCCAAGCTAATAGTACATTGCATAGCATATAGAGATTTAATGATGATCAGGGTTTGAAATTTTAGGCGATTCAGAAATTAATTGTGAAACCCTGTGTATTTTAATGTAATTTGTTGTTAGCTTTTATATTAAATATCCAGATTGATTAAGCCGTTACCGTTGGCTCGAGTCGATTAATAAAGAAACTAACTATATGAAATACTTCTTGTTTTTGTTTAGCATTTTATTAAGTTATACTACTTGTGCCAGAAAAATAGAGGGTTATGTGGTTCTTAAAAATTCAGATACCTTAAAATGTGAGATTGTTCAGAATTTTGCTGTTATTAGTGGGATTGATGTCGCTTCTTTTCAATATGGTATCAGAGTTGTTTTTGACGACGGTCATAAACAGAACTTTATGCCTGGAGATATTAAGGCATTTGGTATTTATATAAAGAATGATGTACTACATTTTGTCTCTGTCAGAGTTTTGTCATCTAACTTGTTTAAAGGGGAAGAAGAAAAGCAGGTCTTTATGCGAATTATTCAACGTGGACATATAAAGGTCTATTATTTTATTGATCTTATAAGCAGCCCTAATGGACCTGTCAGAACACCTGTCTATGCGGTTCAATTGGGGTACAATGAGGCAGCGCTTTGGTTGGAAATGAAAAAAAATGAATTTGGCAAAAATGATTTTAAGTCATTTTTCAAGGAATTTATCCCTGAATATTATTCTTTTTTTGAATCTTTATCAGATAGAGCAAGATTAGAAGAAGTACTTGATAAAATCAGAAAGTTTAATAGAGCTATGATAAAATAAGAATATTTGGCTGTGTTTTCAAATATTATGCAGTTAAAAGTATAACCGTATTACTGAACTTGATTGTAGGGTAAGGAAATTTTTCAGAATTGAAAATTTATAATTTCGATTCTAAAAATATTAAAGCTATCAAGAGATGTTAATTTTATAGCGATTAGATTGGGTACCATTGAAGCAGACTTAAAAAAACTATATCATTAAATTTAGCTACTGCAAGTTTGATCCATCTGAGGGATGAAGCCTTCTGAATACAAAGCTCGACAAAATACTTATTAAACCAATTGCAATAAAAGTATATCGGAAAGCTGTGTGCATACTGTTATCCGCCATATCCTTATTATATTCAAAATACTTCAGGATTAACAACCCACTCGAGATACCGAAGCCTATAGCTAATTGTTGATTTACCGCCAATAAAGAATTGCCACTACTGGTATGATACTTTCGTAAATCAGCAATGGCAATGGTATTCATTGATGTAAACTGTATAGAGTTGAAGAAACCGATGGTAACAATGACAGGCACAAACCAGTAAATAGAAGTATGTATGCCTGGAATAGCCAATGTGCATATTAAAAGGCCAATAATGATGGTGTTAATTACCAATGTATTTCTATATCCGAATTTGTTGAGAATATTAATAACTCTTGATTTAGCGAAAATCGCCATTAAAGCCATCGGCGCAATCATCCAGCCAGAAACAATGGCTGTTTGGCCAAAAACGGTTTGTATCATAAGCGGCAGAAGCAGAGGCACAGAACTGATACCTAACCTTGTAGCAAAATTTCCTAAAATTCCTACTCTGAACGTGCGTACCATAAATAGATTAGCCGGGAAGATAGCATTCTGGGATTTTCGGGCATAAATAAAATAGACAATTAGGGATAGAACACCAATAATAAAAACTGTCAGAACCAGCGTGAGGTTTTTTATATCGCCCAATAATTCTAATGATAATGATAATAAAAGAGAGGCAAGGGAGAAATAAACAAACCCTCTCAGGTCGAATTTTGGAGACTCAGATTTATAGTTAGGCATATAGTTATGCGCTAATATAATTCCTGAAATTCCTATCGGAATATTAATCAGAAATATCCAGTGCCAGGAAAGATAAACCGACATATACCCCCCAACTAATGGACCCATCACAGGTCCAATCAGGGCAGGGACAATAGCAAAGTTCATGGCTTTTACAATTTCTCTGGTGTCAAAGGTTTTGATGATTGCCAGTTTTCCTACCGGTGTTAACAGACTACCGCCTGCCCCTTGAATAATACGGGCAATGATAAGATGCGTAAGGTTTTTAGAAAGCGCACAGAACAATGAGCCTGCACTGAAAATAATCAGGGCAAAAATAAATACGCTTTTGGTTCCGAATTTATCAGCAAGAAACCCACTGACAGGCATTAATAATGCCAAGGTTAGTACATAGGCAACAATGGCATAGTGCATATTGATAGCCGACTGGTTAAGGTCTTTGGCAATGGCTGGCAAGGCTGTATTCAGAATGGTAGAATCCAGCATTTGCATAAAGATAGCTATGGCGAGGGTTATAGGTAACCTTTCTTTTACTACATTGCTATTGCTCATGACAATGGTAAGTTGGATGGAGTTATCAATGCAAGAGGTATAAACAAATCTTAAGTTAAGGCATTCTTATTGCCAGAGTCTTAAAAGCTCGCCATCTTTACCAAAAACAGGGTCTTCTGAAGGAACAGGTAGTTTTTCAATCCGAGGTATGGCTTGTTTTCTTTCTTCTGCTGTGCCAAGAAGTACGTCCCATTTCCTGCCCTGAGGATAACCACTCACAATTTCGTAATTGATGTGTTCGGAAATGGCGGAATGGCCTGTCCCGGCTGGTAAAATAAGTACATCTCCAGCCGAAACTTCAATAGATATGCCCATTTGTCCTCCAATATGCATGATGACGGTTCCTTTTCCAACACCTAATACTTCATGTGTTGTGCTGTGAAAATGGTCACATCTGTAAATTACATCTCTCCAGTTATTTGTCCACCCATTGGTTTTAAAGGTATTTTCAAACCATTCTGACTTGTCTTTGGCCTTGGTTACCTGCCTATATAAAATGACGGGCAAAATGTTGTTTGGTATATGACCATCATCAGAAAATCGATATGTTTCAAGCTTGTGGTTCATGTCTTGGGAAAAGGTTCCCACCATAATGGTAACCTTTACGATAACTATTTTGTACAATTTACTTAAATTAAGCTTGCTTACTATTTAAAAGGGTGCGTTTGTAAAAGAATTTTACGCAACCTTTCAGATAGTAAAATCCGGAATAATTATTTGAATATGGCCCCTTTTTTTTCTAATTCCTTATACTTTTCAATATACATTTTATCTAATTGTTCCGAATCTTTGTATTTGATTCGCAAGGCTGTCAACTTCTTGTGCATTTCTTCTCTTATCTTGGCATAAGCGAGGGCATTATACACATTTTTTAGTTCATTTTTATCTTTTCGGCGATCATATAGTTCCCATTCATCTATGTCATGATAAAAGTGTATGAGTTTGAAATTTTCTGTTACAATACCATAATGACGTTTCACCATATGAATACTTGGGTATTCGTAAAAATGATAATAAGCCGCATCGCGGAAGTTTTTACCCTGACCTTTGAAAATCGGTACAAGGCTTTCTCCTTGCATATCGGCAGGAGCTTTAATACCAGCCGCTTCTAAGAAAGTCTGAGCAAAATCAAGGTTCTGTACCATCTGTGAGTTTCTTGAACCTGCTTTTATCACTTTTGGCCATTTGATTAACAGTGGCGTTTTGAATGACTCGTCATAGATAAAACGTTTATCAAACCAGCCATGTTCGCCTAAATAAAATCCCTGATCTGAGGTATAAACGACAATTGTGTTTTCGTCAAGCCCATTTTGTTTTAAAAAATCAAGTACTTTTCCCACACCCTCATCAACTGAAGCAATACAACCAAGGTAATCCTGCATATAGCGTTGATAGCGCCATTTTAGTTGGTCTTTTTCGGTCATTTTCGGAAATTTACTCACAAAGTCGTCGTTCACCTTATCATAAGTTTCATCCCATGCTTTCCGCTGGGTTGCATCCATACGGGCCAGGTTTGATTTATAAAGCATTTTATCTGTCCAGTGATTTTCTTTGATCCCCAACTTATCTATATTTTCTGGCTTTATTTTTGAATCACCACCCCAGGTCATATGGTGCATCAGGGTCATTTCCTGTTCTTTTGCGGCACGACCTCTACCTTCGTAATTATCGAATAGTGTTGAAGGCTCCGGGAAAGTCTTTTGAGTAAATTCTTTATAATGTCTTTCGGCAGGTAACCACTCTCTATGAGGAGCTTTATGTAAATAGGCCAGGAAAAAAGGTTTATCATCATCTCTTTGGTTTTTGAGCCAGTTGAGAGTCATATCTGTAATAATATCGGTTACATAACCTTTTACCTGAGTTTTACCTTCTTTTTTGGTTATAAAATCAGGATTGTAATAGTGTCCTTGTTCTGGTAAAATCTTAAACTCGTCGAATCCTTTCGGATTATTGCCAAAATGCAACTTGCCAAACATAGCCGTCTGATAGCCATTGGCTTGCAAAATTTGCGGAAAAGTAACATTGGTTGTATCGAATGGGAAATAATTATCAACCTTACCATTAATGTGGCTGTGCTTTCCTGTTAGAATTACTGCCCTTGAAGGAGCACAGATAGAATTAGTGACACAGGCATTACTGAAAAGCATACCTTCTTTAGCAATACGGTCGATGTTTGGTGTTTGTGTGAGACGATTATCATAAGCCGAGATAGCCTGATACGCGTGGTCATCTGACATAATGAAAATGATATTCGGGCGTTTATTTTTTTTAGGCGGAGATACCTTAAAAGAAAATAATAATACGGCACTCAATGCTACCAATCCAATGGAAATAAGTATTTTCTTCATTTGTTCAGATGTTTATTGTATCCTACGTTTTTATGATCCTGATACTGGGATATTATTTCTTCTCAATAGTCCATTTAATGGCGTTTTCAATCAGCTTTACGAAATTCTCATTTTTCCAGGCTTCCTCGTTATGACCAATTGAGGTATAGAAAGTTTTGCCGTTAGCTATCGGCTTACACCATGCCACGGGGTGGTCTTTGCCCATACCATAGTTTTTGTCTCTGATGAACAGGATATTTCCGCTTGGATTAATTGTTTCACCATTAATAGTGAATTGAATATTGAAACCTTTGTTTCGTGGGTTTTCAAAGAAAACATACCATTCGTCAGCATGATTCCATGTTTTTGGAATACCCGCAATAATCGAACTGTCGGCCTGACTATCAAGGATTATAGCTGTTTTCTGAAATTGTGGATTAATCGGGTGGTGAGAGAACTTTGCGCCTAAAAGGTTTTTTTCGTACCAATCCCAGTGGTGCGAGTCATCTCCAGCACCATGAATACCGATCAGACTACCTCCACTTTCAACATATTTTTCAAGGACACGTTTTTGCTCATCATTAATTACCTCACCTGTTGAATTATTAAAAATCACAGTATTGAATCTGGCAAGCTGGGCCGCATTAAAAACCCCTCCATCTTCGGTTTCATATACAAACCAGTTATTTTTCTTTGCTAAATCAGCAATGACTGGTTTTGAGGCTTCTATTGATTCTCCATGACGGAAGCCTGTTGTTTTGGAGAACAGAAGTATAACTGGTTTATCTGCTGGAAATTTAATTTCTGGAGCCTCCGTCTCATAAGAAACAGGAAAACCATATTTAACCTTGTAGATGAAAACGCCGAGCAATCCGCCAAGTACAATTACTATAGCAAGTACTGACCAAAGAACTATTTTCAGAGTTTTTTTCATTGGAGAGTGATAATTTCAGATGAAATATACTACACGGGAGCAAATGTAGAAAGAAAAGATTTATTGTCTTAAAAAAAGATAATAAATTTTACCAAATTTTTTATTAAAAAAGTATTATTTTTTTAATAAAGAATGAGAACCCTAAAAGAATAGATTAAGAGTTTGGATTTTCAAATTTTGCATTCTGAAATTTCAAAGTTTTCGGGTGCTATTTTCTAAAGTCTTTTCATAAATTTTCAGGCATTTGTTGAGTGGTTTTCCTTCAGTATGTATGCAATTACAAAAATCATCGACTGCTTTAGGGTTTTTGCTTTTTTTCGCCTGTCTTTCACAGTCCATCAGGGTATTATATGGCTCAATATTATACATATTTTTAAGTATAAATATAAGCACTATCAGTGTAGCTAAGGAGCCAATTGCAAATTTCAGAGGAAACTTTTTAATACGTTCATTCTTCTCTCTCAGAATTTTATGTTCGGGTGGTTCATTAAACGGCAGGATATATTTGATTTTGTGGTAGTCCCAGAGAATTAAAAACAAATTGGCTAATACCATTAAGGGAGCACTTATATGTGAACCAACAAACCGAACTGCCAGTGACAGGATAGTGATATTAATAATGATCGGAAAATAAATGAGTGCCCCAAGTGTAGCTGTGCGAGGTATCAGGAGCAAAATGGCAGCCGTTACCTGCAAAATGCCAATGAAAGTGTAGTAGTATTCGGTATAGTAAAGAGCTTCCAGATAATGTCCCATCGGATGGTTTACCGACAGATTGGTGAAACGCTCATCGAAAATTTTGACAAGGCCCGAAGGAATAAACCCCGCAGCCAGGGCAAATCGGCAAAAGATAGAAAAATATTGTAGCCAGCGGTTTTTTCGGAGATTGGCGTGAAGGGTGTCGAGTTTAGAATAAAAGCTCATTGGTTGACTAATAAAGATAATACTAAAAGTACTTTTTGTTTCAAAGTAAATATGTATTATCTGAACTTGCAAATAAATTTTCAAGAATGGTTCTGGTAAATACGCAATGGGTCATGATTCTGAAATCATGCTAAAGTAGTGATTCATGAGAATTTTGGAGCGTTCTTTAGAATAGGCAGGAACGAAGATAATCCTACAAATGGATATTTACTTTTACAGTTTTGAGGTTGAAATAATTACCTGAAAACCGAGATATATGTCACGCTCATATCAGGAAAAGTATTTGTATTACACTTTAAATCCTGTTCCTGAATCAGCCTGATAAACATATTCAGTTGGGTAGGTAAAACGGTTTCATTGATCAAGATAGATAAGCTGCTGATTTCCTGATTATCTATAATTTCTTCAGAGTGGATGTTACTTTTATGTAGTGCTTCTTCAACTGTATGCCTTAAGTCATTTCTTTGTATAGCTATTTTCATAAGAATCTACCAAATAATAGGTTAGTGAGACAAAGATACAAAATGTTTCGATGATTTAAGATTAAATTTTTCTAAATTGGTTAGACAGTTTTATGGAATAAAGGTTTAATTGTCATTCTTTTTTTTGCCTTTTCGGGAGGAAGTTTACGACTAATAATATACATGTAAACCGATAAAAAGTTGTGTGATTTTAGTGTTTCATGTGTCTTTTACTGTAGTGCAACATAATATCATAGTATTATAAGTCAGATTACTTGAAATGTAAAAAAAGGTTACAATTCGGCACAAGAATTTAAAAATTGTTTGAGTTAAGTTTGCTGCCCAAAAAAAGTTTGGTTTAAGTAGATTTGTTGTTTTGGGTAAGGAGGAATATTTAAGAGCCAATAATAGAAGTATATGATTTAAGTAAATGATAAATATATATATACCTGAAGATATAAAAATGGTGAAACCCATATTTCGGGTTTCACCACACACTTGAATACAGAAATATAACTAAATTCTTTATCTGTTAAAATCTTTATTTGGTGCTTTATCACCAGGATTTATATTCTGGTCCGAATCGTGTTGAGACTCCATGTCTTTATCTGCATCAAGCGTTGAGTCTTCAATATCTCTTTGGCTATTACCCGAATAATCAGCCTGCCGATTCACAGCATCACTTGTGTCTACATCGTATTCCTGTCCTTCCTGCCCTCTGTAAGTGCTGCTTTGGTCGGCCTGTTGACCAGCATTCTGATTTCCTCCTTGTTGTGTTGAATTACTGTAACCTTGTTGCGGTTGGGGGCTATTTTGTTGACCTTGCTGGCTGCTATTTCGGTTACCTTGTTGTTGAGTCGTTGAGTTTTCATCCTCCCTTACTGGAGTATTTTCTATATTTTGCATAGTTGTAATGGTTTAATTGTATTTAGAAACTGTTTGAGTTAAACTGTTTCTAAAATTTCTGAAAATTGTGTGCCAGTTAAAGTTCATATTTATTTAAAATGATATATGGTAAAGATTACACAGGAGGCTGGATGGGCGTAGCAAAGAATCCACAATGCGCTTTAAGTATTGACGGACCTGTATTTATTTTGACAACAAAATTTTACTATTATTATTCAGATAAATTTGGCAATTTGCAAGAGCCAAACAATGAATTGTTGGTGATTCAACCAAAATATCATGAAAAAAGTAGCGGTTCAATTTCTTATAGTGCTGATAGCTAAAATTAGTTTTGCCCAGTACAAAAAGCCTAATATTATCTGGATTACGTGTGAGGATATGTCCTATCATATCGGGGATTTTGGTGATAAGGTAGTGAATACACCTAACCTTAACCAACTTGCAAGCGAAGGTACAAAATATACGCAAGTATATTCTACGGCCGGAGTATGCGCTCCAAGCAGATGTGCGATTGCTACCGGAATGTATCAGACATCAGCCGGAGGACATAATATGCGTACTCAATTAGACAAAGAACAACAACGGATTACGGGGCTTCCGTCATATTCGGCAGTGTTACCGACGGGAGTAAAACCGTATCCGCTGGTTCTCAGGGAAAACGGTTATTATACCACCAATAATGTAAAGGAGGACTATCAGTTCGCCAGAACTGCAGCTATGTGGGACGAAAATAGTAATAAAGCCCATTGGCGTAATAGAAAAGATAAAAATCAGCCTTTTTTTGCGATATTCAATCTGGTAGTTACGCATGAGTCTCAGGTATGGATGCGGGATAAAGAACCTCTGACAGTAAGTCCTGAGCTGGTAGAAATTCCACCGTATTTACCTGATAATCCTGTTGTAAGAAAAGATTTCGCACGGTTTATGAGCAATGTAGAGGTAATGGATAAACAGGTAGGAGAGATCATTGCTCAACTAAAAGAAGACGGACTCTATGAAGATACCTATATATTCTTTTTTCCTGATCATGGAGACGGGCTTCCGTTTGTTAAGCGTGAGGTATATCATAGAGGGTTGAAAGTGCCTATGATTATCAAGTTCCCAAAAAAAGATAATGCTGGTGAAACTGATAATCAGTTGATAAGTTTTGTTGATTTTGCCCCTACTTTATTTTCATTAGCGCAGATACCTATTCCTACATTTATGCAAGGGCAGGCGTTTTTAGGCAAATATAAAGCAAGACAACCCAGAAAGTATATCTATGGTGCACGTGACAGAATGGATACAGAATATGACAGGGTAAGAACAGTGAGTGACGGACGGTTTCAATATATGAAAAACTATAATCCTGAAAAGCCCTACTATCAGAATATCACCTATCGATTGCAGCAAAAGGGTATGGCTGAGACATTAAGGCTGAAAGAAGCCGGACAATTAAAAGGCCATGAACTTTACTGGTTCAGAGAATCAAAGCCTGAAGAGGAACTTTTTGATACTCAAACAGACCCTGATGAGTTTGTGAATCTGGCTGACGACCCGGCGTATAAAGCAAAACTAAATGAGTTAAGGGAGGAACTAAAGGATTGGGAGATAAGATATAAAGATTTAGGAGCGATTCCTGAGAAACAATTGCTTAATGATTGGTGGCAGGGCAAACGGGAGCCTCCTGTAACAGCCCCACCGACGCTTGTACTTAAAAATAATCAGGCGAGATTGTACTCCGAGACTGAGGGAGCATTACTGGCCTATAAGATGGAAGGCAGTGCCACCTGGCTACCTTATACTAAATCTTTCAGGCTGAATAAAGGCGAAAAAATACAGGTAATTGCCGAACGGATTGGTTATAAACCCAGTGCCATAGTAGAGTTAGGAAATGAGCGGTAAATTGGGGGTAGTCAGTTGGCCAAAGGCTGTTATATAAATATTAAAAAATAAGATGAAGGAAAATTCAAGTCCGGGCTATCAGGAGATTTAAAGAGGAGCTTCTATTTGAAGGATAGTCTTGTTTGTATTAAAAAAACTTTTTTGGCACGAAAATCAAATATTGTACCATACTATACGGTGCTGGTACAGGCAGAGTTTGTATCGAGCAAGATAGTAATATCCATTCTAAGGATTTATCAAGCCGCCTGGTGTTCAACCCAAGCGGCTTTTTGATGTCACTTGCTTCATAAGTTAATCTTAAGGCCGTATATAAATCTTGTAGCCTACGGTAATGCATACTAATCCAAAACGTGAGTTGTCCGTTCGATTCGAACCCGCTGTAAAGGTATGGCCTGTATGCTCAATGGATATGTGTTTATGTGCAAAATAAATGAAGTTGGTTCGATTCAGGCACCGGACTTTTAGCAAATGGAATAAATTTATGATCTTAGGTTTGAAAATCTCATAAAACTTTCACGAATTTTATAGATAAAACTCACTCTGATGTTTCAGAAACACCTGACTGCCATTTGTCTGGCTTTATCATTAATTTTTTTAGCAATAGCCGCTTTTTTATATCCGGGAGGTTCACAAGCCAATTCACAATCTGTAGGGTATGATCTGGCTAATAATTATCTGTGTAACCTGTTTGATACTAAAGGAATAAATGGGGCTGACAACCCAGGTATGATATGGGCGTTTCTTGGTATGTTTTTTCTTTGTCTGGGTTTGGGTATCTTTTTTTATAGAATTTCGGTCAGAATACAGCATCGAAGTGGTGCTATGATTATCCGCTATGCAGGTATGTCCTCTATGTTTTTTGCCTTCTGGGTTATTACGCCGTATCATGATATTATGGTGACTATTTCGGCTACATTTGCTATGATTGCCACATTTTACCTGGTAGTTTTTGTTTTTATGTCGCACCGTTTGTATCTGAAAATACTTGCTGCACTCTGCCTGATTACGCTATATTTCAATGCCTTTGTTTATTATACCAGCACAGGACTTGAAATTCTGCCCATTGCTCAAAAACTCAATTTCCTGCTTGTTATCAGTTGGGTAATAAGTTTGGAGTACTTTACGACCAGAGAAGATTTTCGTGTTAAAACAAAAAAATAAAATTATGAATCTGAAAGCATTAAGACCGATTTTACGGACGGCCCAAATACCTGAAACTATCGACTTTTATAAAGAAATATTAGGTTTTAATCTTGATAATTATGATGAAGAATGGGCATGGGCATCTCTGAGTAAAGATGGTATTGAAATTATGCTGGCTTTCCCGAATGAACATGAGCCATTTGACAAACCCATCTTTACTGGTAGTTTTTATTTTAATACCGATCATGTAGATGAGTGGTGGGAGCAACTCAAAGACAAAGCAAGGATATGCTACGAAATTGAAACTTTTGATTATGGAATGCGGGAATTTGCCATATATGATAATAATGGCTATCTCTTGCAGTTCGGTCAGGAGGTTTAACTAATCTGAAAAGATTGTGGTAATTTTCTGATATAACAATCGATTAAAATAAAACCGATATTAAAGCCATGTTAAAATCCTTTATGGTTTAAATATTCCAGGAAAGAAAGCAAAGTCAGGTACATTTTTTGCTACTATTTGCGTGAACTGAAATTTATTTGGACCTGATGGATAGAAAGATACTATTTATTTTGCTGTTAGCAGTTACTTCAACTGTTTTTGCCCAGACCAATATACTTGAATTACAACATAAATTAAGAACAACAGAATCTGATAAAGATAAAATACAACTTTATCTTTCTATAAGTCGTTACTATCAGCAAAAGCAAGCCGATTCGGCCACTTTTTATGCAATACGAGGGCTGAAACTGGCAACCCAACTGTCTGATAAAAAGGCACAAGGTCAAATACTTTATCAATTGGGGTTAATCAATATAGCGCATGATAATTTATCTACAGCCCACCAACATCTCATAACGGCATTAGAGATTTTTAATTCACTCAGAGATAGAAAAAATACAATTCTTACTTATGAAGAATTAGGCGTGATTGAAGGGAAAAACGGAAATGTAACCAAAGCTGCCGAGTATCTGAATAAGGCTATACAACTAAGTAAACAAGCGAGAGATACAGTAGATATGGTGCAGAGCTATCTGAAATTAGGTTGTATTGAAGAATTGAATGATAATACTTCTCAGGCACTTGTCTACTACAAAAGAGCAGAAGAACTGAATAAAACGCTGCCTTTATCGAAAACCAATCTGGCGATACTGCATCATATTGGTAAGGTGCATTTAAAAAGCGGGAATCATGCACATGCTATTACTCATTTCAAAAAGGGTATTAAACAAACCGACAATCCAACGACGGCTCACAAGCATATTACTTTTCTGACACAGGCAGCAGAAGCGCACAGACAATCAGGAAATGATGATAGCGCCCTGATTTATCATAAAGATGCATTGGCTAAGGCACAGAAGTACTCATTGCCCGAAGAACAGGCAAAAGTATTAATAAAGATTGCTGATATTGTGAAAGAATCAAGCACTGATAAAAGTCTTGAACACCTTAAAAATGCCCTGTCAATTGCCAAAGATATAGCTCACCCTAAACTTGCAGCAGAAGTGTATAGGGCAATGGCAGAAATTTATCGGCAACAGGAACGTTATGATGACGCTCTGTTTACTTTAGAGCAACAGCATGCATTGTTGGATAGCCTTTTTATTATCAATAAATCGCAGGAATTAGCAGGTTTGCAAGCCAAAAATGCACTTATTGAGTCAACTGAGAAACTTGATATGGTCAATCAGGAGCGAAAGTTTGAAATTACTATTGCCATACTTATATTGCTGATCGTACTGTTAGCGACATTTTTAATATGGTCTAATGCCAATAAAATAAAAGCTATGAATATCAGATTAGCTGAATCGAATCAGGTAAAAGACCGATTGTTTTCAATTATCGGGCATGATTTAAGAGGCCCTATTGGTAATATGCCACAATTGCTATCTATTTTAGAAATGGACGGTATTAACCTGGAGGAGCAAAGAGAGATTATAGGAATACTGAAACAGCAAAGCGAGGCCTCTTTTGAGGTATTAACATCATTACTCAATTGGGGCAAGATACAATTGCAAGGTGTTGCAGTAAGTATGACGGACTTTCAGCCCCAAATCTTTATTAATAAAAACATAGGTGTATTACTTAATCAGGCAAAGAATAAGTCAATTACTATTACCAGCGATGTACCTGCTGAACTTAGTGTATTTGCTGATGCCTCACATTTTGATTTTATTATCAGAAACTTACTTTCTAATGCTATCAAGTTTAGTTATCCGAATAGTACGATTGTTATTCACTCGCAAGAAAGTACTGACAAGGAAATGGTTGTTTTTTCTGTAAAAGATACAGGTGCGGGTATCAGCCAGGAACAACAGCAACAGTTTCTGAGAACGAATATCGATGTATCCTATGGTACAAAGGGAGAGAAAGGCACAGGTTTAGGATTATTATTGATTAAAGAGTTTATTCAATCTAATGGCGGAAAAATCTGGCTTGAAAGTGAAGAGAAGAAAGGAAGTACTTTTTATTTTTCATTGAGAAAATCGGCTAAGCCGTAGAGGCAATAAGAGCAACACTATATAGATATATTGAAGGATAAAAGACTATTTTTTTAATTTAACGAATACTAATATAAAAAGTGCTATAGCTGAAGCCAGATATAGCACTTTTCTGTTTTACAGATATTTCTTCTTTGTTAATAGCTATAAATTGAAATATTCATGATTCCCATTTTAGAAGAAAATGAGGAAACATACCGGAGTCTTTCCTTTTCTAAAAAATCTTTGAATTTTTTAAGAGAGTTCATGGTTGGTTCGCCATCAACCTTGATTTTTATCATGACAAAAAAATCATTACCAAAGGTGTTCTGAGCCATGAGTTTGCTCAATTGGAGTGCCTCTGATACCTTGCTTTTGAGGTTAAAAACAGTTGCCATCAGTATGTAGTCAGGAAATTGTTAATGGAAGAAATGCTTTATCGTACCATGATTAAGCCGTAAGAATGCTTACAGCCACTAAGCTTACAGCCAGTTGTTATAAGAAAACACCTTGTCTGCAAAACCGGGGAACATAATTTTTCAGGCTATTTTATTGCTAACGGAAATATACATTAAATTAGTCTGTTTTTCAAAGTTTTTCTTCGAATAATTTGTCGTCAATGTACGGTAGGGATTAGATTTAAAAGTAGCTTCATTTCATTTTCTTGAAGAATCTTAAGATAAATTACCGTACTAACTTATTGTAGTCTTTTATTCCTGAGCCTTTTGTCAGATACTATGATACAATGGTTATCAAACTGTTTTTAAATTGGTAGAATTTAATTTTATGTTAGTATATTTGAGTATTGACTTGAATACCATAGTAATACTTTAAACTGCCCATAATTTTTATTAATGATGCCAAAACCATTAAAAATTATCTTAGCTGACGATGATGAAGATGACAGAGACTTTTTTCAGGAAGCTGTTCAACTTACACAAATTCCGACTTTGCTGACAACTGTTAAAAACGGATTGGAATTAATGGATTTTCTACAAACTTCGGATAAATTCGATATGATTGTTTTAGATGTGAATATGCACCTGAAAAACGGTATTGAGAGTCTGGTAGAAATACGGGCAGATAAAAAACATAAAGATACATTTTGCGCCATTCTTACCACTGCAAGTAACAAACATTTAGAAGACGATTCTATCAATAAAGGAGCGAATATATTCAAAACAAAACCCTATAACTTTGATGAATACGCATTAAATGTAAAAAGTATTCTTTTGGCTTGCCAGAAAAGTCTGAAGTAATAAATATATCCGGTACTTAAAAATCACAAAAAAAAACATTCAGCTCTTTACATTTTCTACTAAAAACTTAAATTTGTTTTTGGCATTACACTCATTACCCTAAAAAACAATTTAATGAAAAAAAATCTGTTCTTTCTACTATTTCTCATTGCTTCCTGCAAAAACAAACCAAATCAAAATCAACAAATCAAAGGTTTAAGCGAGTATGCGGTAGATGTGCCGGGTATTCAGACTTTCTATGATAAAAAAGGTGTATTAGCTGATAATGGTATGGTTGCCTCTGCTCACCCGATTGCTTCACAGGTTGGGGTTGACATACTCAAGGCTGGTGGAAATGCGATTGATGCAGCCGTTGCCACTCATTTTGCTCTGGCAGTGGTTTATCCCTGGGCGGGTAATTTAGGTGGAGGTGGTTTTTTGGTATATCGTGATAAAAAAGGAGGCACCTATACGCTTGATTTTCGTGAAAAAGCACCGATGAAAGCACATAGAGATATGTACTTAGATGAAAGTGGGAGTCCGATTGCGGGTTTGAGTATTCTCGGGCATTTAGCAAGTGGAGTACCAGGGTCTGTTGATGGAATGGTAACCATGCATGAGAAATTCGGCAAGCTTTCGTGGGATAAAGTTGTAGCCCCGGCTATTGGGTTAGCACAGGATGGAATCAAACTGACTGAAAGAGAAGCAGTAGGATTAAATCGTGTAAAATCAGATGTTGTAAAAGTAAATGCACCTGATTCGCCCTATTATGTTCGGGCAGATAAACAGGAATGGAAAAAAGGTGATACACTTGTGCAAAGAGACCTGGGTAGAATATTAGGTTTGATTCAAACGAAAAAACGAGCGGGCTTTTATGAAGGTGAATGTGCCGATTTATTAGTGAAAGAAATGGAACGTGGTAAAGGCATTATTACACATCAAGACCTCAGAAACTATCATTCTGTCTGGCGGGAGGCCATTGTTGATCAATATAAGGACTTTAAGATTATTACAATGCCACCTACGTCAAGTGGGGGAGTAGCATTGATGCAGTTGATGAAATTTGTAGAGCCTTATCCATTGAAACGTTGGGGTTGGAATTCGGATTCAACTGTACAGGTAATGATTGAAGCTGAACGCCGCGTATATGCTGACCGTGCCAAATGGTTAGGAGACCCTGATTTTGTAAAAGTACCAGTGAAGGAACTGACAAGTAAAACCTATCTTAAGCAGCGTATGAGCGATTTCTCATTTGAAAAAGCTACTGACAGTAAAGCCATCAGTGGTGGTGTTGTGCCAGGTTATGAGAGCGATGAAACTACACATTATTCAGTGGTTGACAATGAAGGCAATGCTGTATCTATTACAACTACATTGAATGGTGGATTTGGCAGCAAAGTTGTAGTGCAGGGCGGGGGGTTTCTGATGAACAACGAAATGGACGATTTCAGTATCAAACCGGGTGTACCTAATATGTTTGGGCTGATTGGCAACAAGGCTAATGAGATTGTGCCTGGTAAGCGTATGCTCTCATCAATGACACCTACGATTGTAGAGAAAGATGGTAAATTATTGATGGTAGTAGGTACACCTGGAGGCTCAACTATTATCACTTCTGTTTTCCAGACTATTCTGAATGTATTAGAGTTTGGTATGACCATGCAACAGTCGGTTAATGCGCTGAAATTCCATCATCAGTGGTTGCCTGATAATACAACTTATGAGAAAAATGCTTTTAGTGAAGCCACTATTAATAATCTGAAAGCAAAGGGATACATGCTTGCACCCATGTCAGGTTCGTTAGGCCGTATGGATTGTATTCTATTGCGTCCTGACGGAAAACTGGAGGGAGGGTCAGACCCGAGAGGGGATAATACCAGTATAGGGTATTGATTAAAATCAGAAATGACGGCAAAGCGGTTTATAGCTGCCTGGCCGTCATTTTACTTAACTATAAGATACTTGCTTACTTTAGAAATTCAACCCCTTCCATATTCTCAAGCCTTGCAATGATACCCCAACCATAAAAGTCGTTGGCAACGGCAATCAGTAATTCGTTTTCGCCTTGTTTCAAAGTAAGGTTTACTTTGGCATTCTGGATGGAAATGCGCCCTTCAGGATACTTTCGCATAGGTGGTTGTAAGTAGGTGTTTTTGTCTAAATATATCATCTGGTTATTTAAAAATACCCATACATCGTCACTAAAACCTAACTGCATTACGTTCTTCTGATTTTCAGCAGCTTTAAGTTTCGTTTTCAACCAGACTACTCTTCTGGGAGTATTTCCACCTAATTTTCTGGTCAGGTTAATCATTCCTTTGCTTTCAGCCTCAATAAACTCAGTAAAGGTTTCAGGCTTGGGAAGGGTTGCTATAGTCACTTCTGTCCCGACGGGTAAATCGGCTGGTTTTGTTAACAGCCAGTTTCTGATATATTGTGCATCATGGTCTGTTAAATCCGGAGAAGGAGAATCTGGCAGGCTCTCTACTACATCTGGTTTTATCTGCATATTTGATACAACCATGCCTCCGTCAAGAGCTAAAATTCCTTCTGTTGTATTGCCTTCAAGTTTAGGGATCTGCAAAGCCGGGCGGTTCATATCATTTACGTACACACGCATTTGTTGCCCTGAGATAATCATTTTCAGATGATTAGTTTTATCTGCTTCAAAAAGCGCAGGAGCCTGGTATTCGGGATACATATCCCACATATTTACCCCACCAAGAATAGAAGCATATTGAATACCGTCATTAGCTGTCGGTTTATTAGGCCGGGCTCTTATGTAAAAAATCTCAGTATCATTTTTTTGTGGATTTCCTCTGAAATAAACGGTTGGGGAAGAGCCTAATGTCATAGGTGAAGCTGGTTCAAAATCAAATTCAATAGTGCCGTCTTTAAATACAACGTCTTTGAGCATTACAGCTCCCTGATTTCCCTGTCTGATGCGCATGGCTTTTATGCCATTTTTGTCAAAAAACTCTACTTTACCCTCTTTGAACTCCCATTTTTCAGGACTGAGACTTACTGTGTAGTCGATGGGAACAGGGGATGTGCTTTGTGTTTTGGTTTTATTCTTTTGACCAAAAACCATATTGCTTACCGATAATAGAATTAAGATTAACTTTTTCATATTTGCTTTTTTTTACAGCAAATAAATAAAAGTAAAGATTATTTCAGGTGTCCAAAGCAATATCAAGTTTGTTCAAATTGGTGTCAAAACCTTCCAAAACAGAATGATTAATGGTCTTGTTTTGCTTATTGCTGAATTTAAGGAATATTGTTAAAGGTTTGCTATATCAGGTTCTGGACTTTACTTTTTTAAAGACCAGGTCGTTTTTCGGGTTTCTTAATTGCTTCTCATTTATGTTTAGGATAGAGTTGATCTGCGCTTTTACAAAGTCATAGCTACTGAAGAGGTTATCATCGGTTAACACAAATTTTAGCGCATAGTTTGTTACAGGAGCATCAGGTTCTGAGAAATCTATTGATGGTTTTTCCCCGCTTATATTCCATAATATAAAGTAGTTAAGTTTTTGTTTCTCAAAATTCATTTCAATCTGAGAAGCTACAAAATTGGTATCAGTATCAAAATGGCAACCTTTGAGCGAGTAATTAAGTAGTTTGCCGTTGTTTTCAAGCATCATATTTTTTTCAGCCATATAGGACGGAATTTGTTCCTTAGAGAGTACCATTTTAAAACCAACGGTGTCGGTATTAGTAAAGTCATTCAAATAAGCCTTAATATATGGTTCAAGATTCTGGATTTTTGTTGCTCTGGTTGCTGAATAATTAAGCAATAAATTAATAGCTGTTTGCCCTTTGGCTTTTATATTTATTACATTTCCCTGAGACAGACAATCTAAGGTGTCGTCTTGAAAAGTATATGCACCTTTAAGCTCTTTTTTTAGTTTTAAGGGTAGTTTCCGGGTGTTTGGAGGCATTTTTATCTGGTCATTTTCATAAATAAAATGTCTCATACGAGGGTCAACGAATACTCTGTCAAAAGTACCCATGGGTTGACTGGCATTACTTAGAAAATAATAGGTTATATGAGTATCGGTATAGATACGAATAGTTGAATTAAACCCTCGTTCGGTACTTCCTATTATGTCAATAATGTTTCGGTTATTCAAGGTATAAGGAAAACAACCGTATCCATAATTATTATCTTTGGCAATTTTAATATGTCTTGTTGTGAGTTTAACCCAACTTTCGTTGCTGATAATTTCCCCTTTCTGTATTGCTTCTAAAAACAATTTCAAATCATTTGTGGTAGAGCAAATGGAGCCTCCACCCCAAGTGCGGGCATTGAAATCAGGTCTGTCAGGCCCGCCGTTGTTTTGGATACCACGATAGCCAATCGCAACCTGTTCATTCAGAAGTTTTTTATGCCCGTTTGTAAAAGTATGTTTCATCTTCAAGGGCTCAAAAAAGGTTTTTGAAAGATAATCGTAATAATTCAGGCCTGTAACTTTTTCTATCAGAGCGGCTAATAAGTTATAGCCTGCATTAGAATAGATAAATCTCGTTTTAGGTTTGGCCAACAGTGCTGTATTTAAAATTTTATCAATCAGGTCAGACCGGGATATGGCTTGAAAATCGTCAACAATATCTCCACCTCTGATACCAGAGGTATGCGTAAGCAACTGATGTATGGTGATACCAGCTTTGTCTACAGAAACTGAAGGATAATATTGTGAAAGACTATCTTTGAGGTTTAATTTATTGTCTTCGGATAGCTTCATAATAGCGCATGCAGTAAAAAATTTACTTGCAGAAGCTATTTCAAATATTGTGTTGTCTGTGACTGGAATTTCTTTTTCCCGGTTCGCATAACCGTAATTTCTATTATATAAATTATTTCCATTTCTGGTAATGAGTATCTGTCCGGCATTTCCCCAGTCTTCTACTTTATCAAGGTAGGGGTTAATCCGATGATTTAATGAATCATTGGCAAATGTATTTAAGGGAAATAGACAGAACAGAATCTGAAGCGTCAAGTAATAGTTTTTCATAATTTTATAAGAAGCATTAATTGCTATAGCAAAAGTATTGGGTTATGGTATTTATACCATAACCCATTTAATGGGATTTTGGACATAAGGCTGTTTAAACTTATATAAAACTATACAATTGATGCTTGTTCTTAGCCTTACTTTTTGTCTTGATACAAAAAGTAACAAAAAAATCAAGAAAATTTAAACTCGCTGACGCTCAAACAGTAAATTTTCGGGATAGGCTTCTAAAAAAAAGAAAAGTTTAAACAGGTTCCATATAAAACCTCTCTTGTACTAATATTTAAGGGGGGTATCTTTATGTCTCATTTTTGCCCGACTTTTTTAGCGATATCGTTTGCTAATATATTCGGATTTCCCTTGCCTGTGTTAATAAAAGGTAGTAAACTCCCATTCAGGTAGTAATTCCAACCACCAGAGCAATCTTTGAAACATTCAATTTCAGGTGTCAGGCCAAAATGTTTAAATTGAATTTTTGTCATACCCCCTTCCTCTGAAATTTCGAAACAGACTTTAGTGCCTGTCCATTCGCTTTTGTTTTCTAAAAAGCTTAGATGACTTTCAGTAACGAGCCAGACTATTTTCTGGTCTGGCATTAATTCTACCAGTTTTTGTCTCGAAAAATGAACATCGGCGAAACGTACTTCAAATTCATCATTGAGTTGATTTGAGGCACCAGTAAATTCTTCTGACCACCATTTTTTTACATTGTTGATTGATTTGTAGACATCATGAGTAGATTTCTGTGTCCATAGAGTAATAGCTAAATTCTGATTTTGCATGGTTTTATAAATTGGTTAATAATGGATTTATTAAGCAAAATTAGTAGCTAAAAGTGATATGGAGAGGGTGTAAAACAGACATTATACAGGGTTGATTCGGACAGTTTGAGACTTGTTTCGTTGAGAGAATAATTCAATTAATTATTAAAGAGTTTCTTTAATCTGAACCTGCTTTTGGGGATAATTCAGGATAATTAAATAATTGGAATGGTCATTATAGAATTTTACCTTTCAGAACTATGAGTTTGGTTTCTTATACTTTTGCAGCTGGCTGCTGATTCTGACTAATTCTGGATTATGGATAGATATAGTAATAGGTAATTTATCTCCGGGTTTATATTTTTTATATAATTTATCTGTTATTTTTATTGCTTTGCTATAGCTTTTACCTCTGAACTTATACTCAATCTCAAAGCCTCTTCCCATTGCAAATACATCAATAATTTTTGCATCAATTTCATACGGATCACTCAAGATCAGGCTTGTTTTGTAATGATTATATTTATTATTGATCGATTTAAGTGAATAAACCAACAGACTCAATAGCAGAATCATAAAAAAGCCTACTACAAAAGATAAAATCTGAGAAGAAGATGGTTTAAGTTTCATCAAATGGAGGGATTTAGTTCTTGAAAATTCAGCTATATTTAACACCCAAAATTTTGTACCACCATTTTTCTGTGACAGCATTATGCCTATAAATTTCGTCTCTATTAATACACTGCCTATAAACTATTTGCAAAATTTAATGGTTATTTAATCTGAATTGCCATTTATCTAATGGCAACTCAGTTTCGGCTTTTATCAACAATCTTAACTTATTGACCATAAATTCACACTTTATGCGCATTGAAAATTATTTAGCTCGAATCAGCTATACGGATTTGCATCAACTAAGCCTTCCAAGCCTTTTTAAACTGCATCAGTTTCACGTTTATAATATACCATTTGAGTGTCTGGATATTCATTTAGGTATTCCGATTGAACTGAATGTGGAGTCTATTTACAAAAAAGTAGTTAACTATTTTCGTGGAGGATTTTGTTATGAACTCAACACCTTGTTCAATTGGTTACTGAATCAGTTAGGTTATGAGGCAAATATTATTTCGGCACAGATTATTAACAATCATGAGCCGGGGCCTGAATATGACCATATGGCTATCTGGGTAAAGCTTGAGTCTGACTGGCTTTTAGATGTAGGTTATGGAGATTTATTTATTAATCCGATAGAGATAAAACCCGATGTGGTGCAGCACGACGGAGCCAATTATTTTATGATTAAACAGTTGGAAAATAATAGGTACAGCTTGTTGATGTCGGCTACGGGTACAAACTTTAAAGAAAGGTATGTGTTTAGTCTATCGGAAGTTGCGATTGAAAAATTTGAGTCTCAAAGTCAACTTAAACAGACTTCGGAGGACTCACATTTTGTAAAGAATCTGATTTGCACCAAACCGACCGAAAATGGCAGAAAAACAATTTTCAACGATAAGTTTTTGCAAAGAAATAATGGTGAAAGACATATTTCTACTTTTGAAAGTGAAAGCGATCTGGTAAAGTGCCTGCGAGAAGAATTTGGCATTGATATTAAAAAATATCAGCAGCGATTGGAAGAAATGTTTCACTTCAGTTTTTAGTAATTGTATTATATCGATTGCTGATTAATAAATTTTTATCCAACAATCAGCAATCGATATGCTATAATTAATTGATTTTTCTTCTCCAGTAAATTACACCACCTAAAAGTAGCAGTAATACTATTATATCTCGGATAATATGAAAGGTTCTGTCTGATGAGATTTCATAGCCACTCGAAAATACGGAGATAGTAAGTGTGAGCTGGATAACTAATGCCAGGATAATTGCCCACTTAAGTATATTAAGGAAAATTTTCATGTTAATTTTAATATCTGCAATTCTTAGCAGGATAATATAACCATTGCAAAGTAACGATTTGTAATAGAAGAAAGATTATTGTAGCCGACTTGAATTTGGTATTAATCTTCTGATTTTTTTCTCCTTTTCAAAAAAAATAGTCCTATTATTACTACAATCAATATAATTATATTTATTGAAAAAATATCAGTGGTTTGCTTAGGCATATTATGTCCACTTGCAATAGCCATAAACCACCAAAGCAATTGCATCGCAAGTAAAACAAACGCAACCGCTTGTAAAATTGTTAGTATGATTTTCATTGAGAAGAGGTGATTATAGTATCGAATTAAGCACAATTATATTTACAATATCCATAAAATCAAAAGCATTCAGGATTTTCAATAACCCGAATGCTTTAATCATAATCTGAATTGATTCTTAATCTTTTATCTCAAATGTATAGTTTCCGCTATTGAGGATAATTCTGGCCTCACCATTTTCATAATTTATTCTTCTATTTTGTATAAGTGTTTTACCAGTTTCGCTGATTTTATTTAAAGCATTGGCAGGTAAATATAGTGTGGCTGTCGTATTGGCAGGAATGGTAGTTTTATAAGTCCATTTACCGATCTCTGTTTTCCACTCACTACTTATTCTACCATAAACACTATCATAATATCCTTTAGCCCATTTCATTTTTTTGTCTGGGTCAGGGATCGGTTTCAATACAAATTGTTTAAAGCCAGCTATATCAGGGCTTCGCTGAATTCCAAGTGAATAATTATACATCCATGCAGCAACTGCGCCGAATGAATAATGGTTAAATGAGTTCATACTGTTATTTCCTCCAAAACCATTTTCAACGGTATAAGAGTTGAGACGTTCCCAGATGGAAGTAGCCCCGTTGACAACCGAGTATAGCCATGATGGATAACTATTCTGTTGAAGTAATCTATATGCTGTTGCACTTTGATTATTCTCAGAAAGAGCCTGCATGATAGACGCTGTGCCGATAAAACCTGTCATAAGTGAATAGGGGGGACGATCTACTCCGCTATCATCTTTATTAGATCTGGAGATACTTTCGTTTAGATGCCCGATGGCATATGTTTTGTTTGCTTCATTAAAAATACCTAAAGCTAAAGGAATAGCATAGGAAGCCTGTGTATCAATTACCTGTCCTTTATCTGATGGCTGATTAGCGTTACGCTCATTTGGTGGACCCATAAACCCTGTTTTTACACCCGATTTAATAGTTTTGAATGAACCTTTATCAATGTAGACCTCATTAAAGTGTTTTTTAACGGCATTATGGCTTACCATAAATTCTGCTGCTTCGCTGGTTTTTCCCAAAAGTCGTGCTGTTTTGGCCATTATTTCCAAATCATAAGCATAATGAGCCATCCAGAAAAGTGTATTGTCATTTCTGTTACCTTCAGGGCTTAACCAGTCTCCTAAAGGCCCTTCATTAAGAATTCCTTGTTCGTTTAGTTTTGTTTTCAGAAAAATCATATAATGGTTCATGGCATCATAGTTTTCTTCCAAAATCTTAATATCGCCATACTGTTGGTAAGTTTCCCAGGGTACAACTATACCGGCACTACCCCAGAGTGTACCGCCAAAGCCACCACCTACCGGAGCCACATCAGTAAAGCGGCCGCTTTCAGGCTGAATATCACGCATGGCCAACATATGTCTTCTCAGAAATACATCTGCGTCAGTCAGGTAAGTAGCACTTCTTGAAAATACTGAAATGTCACCAGACCAACCCATACGTTCATTACGGGCCGGGGTATCAGTAGGTATTGATAAGAAATTGCTCCTTAAAGACCAGGTGATATTCTGCCATAGTTTATTCACTAAATCATTGGAGGTAGAATAGTTTGAAGAAAGACCTGTTATTGAACTCACTACCATTCCTTTAACTTCATAGATTGGAATCGCCGTATTGATGCCTGTTATTTCTAAATAACGGTAACCATGAAAAGTAAATCTTGGCTGAATGGTTTCATCTCCTCCTTTTAATAAATATGTGTCAGTTGTAAGAGCAGCTCTGATATTTTCCATCATAATCATTCCTTCATTACCTTTATAATCAGGCAAATCAGGGTATTTCACCTCTGCATAGCGCAAAGTTATGAGTTGCCCTTTTTTACCATTTCTGATTTTTATCTGCGGAAAACCTACCATATTCTGACCCATATCGTACACAAATACCTTTGGCCGTACTTCTTCCACAGATTTTGCCGTAAGTGTCATTACGATACCGGGATTTTCACCTAACTGACCTGTTATTTTTAAATTATTGTAGTTAACAGGAGTTCTTCTGCCAGTCGGATCCGGGTTTTTATCAATATAAGCAGTGCCATCTAAAGGTACTTCAACAGTTCTTTTCCAGTTTTTATCATCATAGATAGCAGTTGACCAACCTTCAATAGTTTTTTCTTTGGTTGCATCATAAAATTCTCCCTGAAAAAAACTGCCATATCTAATGGGGCCTTCGGTAAATAATTTCCAGTCATTAGTATTTGATGTAATGGTTTGTTTGGTACCATCAGCATATATAATTTCTAATTTGCACAGGAGGGATTGCCGATCACCAAAAAAATTCCAGTTTTCTCCTGAATAGGTAATATTCCCTGACCACCAGCCTTCGCTCAGCCAAGCGCCTAAGGCGTTAGTTTTACCTTCTTGTATATATTTGGTAACATCATAAGTTTGATACATCTGATGTTTATTATACTGTGTTAGTCCTGGATTGAAGTAATCGTTACCGATACGCTTGCCATTGAGATGCATTTCATAGATACCCCTTGCTGTTACGTATAACCTGGCCCTACTAATGGTCTTTGACGGGGTGACGAAGGTACTCCGTAGCATTGGAGCTGCGTTACGACTTGGGTCAGCTAATATTAAAGCACCACTATGTATTTTATACTGATTGTTTACGACTGAGAGTTTGTCGCTCCTGAATACTCCATTATAAGAGTTAATGGTCAGATTTTCAGTAAATAAGGGGTTAGATGGTAATCGATAGTTTCTGATAATCAAATCTGAGAAATAAGCTATCTGATTAGTGTTAGTCTGAAAACCAATATCTGCCAGCATCGGAAAACTTATATAGTTATTGCCTTTTCCAACAGGATTAAGGTTAATGCCATTGTTACCAAAAGGCGAAGGAGGCTCATTGGTTTTTTCTGTAATTTTATTTTTGCCATCAATATAGAAATCAAAAAGCCCAAAATTACACTCTGCTAAAATGTGGTGTTTATCATATTTATTGGTCTGGTTAATTACGGTCTGTGGAATATCAAGACTTTTAAAAGCCTTTTCTTCACTATCAGTTTTGTCATAGCCCACCCTATAAATATTGAGTTTAGCTAACCCATCTGATAAATCAGATACACCAGAAATATCTAATTCGAGTTTGATATAATTTTTATTTCTTTGAGCTTCAACGCCCATCAGATTCAGGTCCTTATTCATCAGACGGGCATCATTCCCTCCAAATACAAAAGCCGCTTTGGTACTATTTGAATTTTTGTCTAATTGAATCCCGTATTCAAATTTAAAGACCGAAAGGGCATGAGCATAGAGTACCAAATCATCTGTACTACCCCCAATCCACTGGGCACCGCTCCATGCGGAAATATCCGTACTCACCAAGCCGGTTTCAAACCAAGCAGTTTTAGAAACTACTTCATCGAAATTATTCCAGACAGTCAATCTCCAGGTATAACGGGTTGTAGCTTCTAATGGGGTACCAGCATATACAATACCATGAGAAATACTGCTATTTATTTTTTTAGAATCCCATACGATCTTGTTTTGAGTGTTAGTTACTACAATCTGATAAGCAGTTTGAAAATAACCACGTCTGGTATCTAAGGCTTTCATCTGCCAGCTAAAATGAGGTATGCCGACATCAATTCCTAAAGGATTTGACTGATAATCAACTTGTAATTTTTCTAAAGAAATTTTACCAAACGACACACTAATACAGAAATGAAGCAGGGTTATGATACAGGATATTTTTTGTTTCACCATAATTTAGATTATATAAATAGAATAATAGATTGCAGAGGTAAATTAAGAGAAAAAAAAGTAAATCTCTTTCATGCAGTTTCCTGTGTGACGATATATAGTGAAATAGTGCATGATGAATTAGTGGATAGAATAGAGGAATGAAGAATCTTTTTCAGATATAAGTCTGAAAAATCCCCTCAAAAGGGGATTGACCCTCATTATACTGATTGACTACTTTTGATAAAGAATAATGCTTAGAAATATCTGTGAATTTAAGAAAACCCAAAACAAGTCCTGCCCATGACAGGCAGTAAATATGAAACCAATCTTTACAATTCTGCTATGTTTCAGTTTATTGGTCGTCAATGCTCAGATTTCTACCAATAATAAAGGTCCTGGTGGCGCAATTACGATAACACCCAAAGGTATTCAGGGAAAAACCAATAGTGCCACTGATTCGACAAATGTGGCTTTAGGGCCAAATGCACTTATGAGTAATACTACAGGTAACAATAATCTTGCGATAGGATTCAATGCGCTAAGACAAAATACCTCAGGACAGGATAATGTAGCAAATGGAGCAAGTGCTTTGCTGGCAAATACCTCTGGTAGTTATAACGTCGCTAATGGTTCAAAGGCACTCATGACTAATACCATAGGTAGCAATAATACAGCCAGCGGATATGCGGCATTAATGTCTAATTCAACTGGGGGTAATAATTCAGCTTTTGGAGCTAACGCTTTGTTTAGTAATACGACTGGCACTGATAATACTGCGCATGGAACAAATGCCCTTTATTCTAATACCACTGCAAGTCAGAACACAGCTTTTGGTAGTAAAGCATTGTACAACAATACGATAGGTATAAATAATACTTCGGTTGGTTTTTCTTCATTGTTTTCTAATATTGATGGTAATAATAATACTGCCTTAGGCGTGAATGCTCTTAAAAGTAATACAAGCGGTTCATTCAATACCGCTATTGGAGTCTCCGCACTTGATTTAAACTCTACTGGTGTCAACAATACAGCGGTGGGTAATGAGGCACTGAAGTCAAACAGCACGGGTCAAAGCAATACCGCAATAGGATTTAAGTCACAGTTTGCCAATACAACTGGCAATAATAATACTTCAATTGGTAGTAATACTCTAATGAGTAATACTACTGGTCAGGAAAATACTGCTACGGGAGTTGATGCCTTGAAAAGTAATACTACCGGAAATGGTAATACTGCTATTGGAAATTTTGCAATGCAAAATAATATAACCGGCGATTCAAGCACGGCGATAGGCCATAATGCCTTGTCTTTAAACTCTACAGGCATAAACAATACGGCAGTTGGTGCGAGTGCATTATTACGTAATTCAACAGGTAGTAGCAACACAGGATTTGGTAGCGGAGCATTGACGCTCAATGTGTCGGGAAGTAATAATACGGCGGTCGGGTACAGAGCGTTGACAAATAGTACTCTTATAGAGGGAAATACAGCTGTAGGAACAACCATAATGTTTTATAATGAAACGGGGACGCATAATACGGCGGTGGGTTGGTCTACTTTATGGAATAACCGCACAGGAAATTATAATTCAGCTATGGGGTTTAGTGCACTTTATGCCAATAGAACAGGAAGTAATAATGTGGCTATTGGCAGAGAAGCAGGCTATACTATTGTAGACAGCTCTGATAATACTTTTGTAGGAAGTTTCGCCAATGCATCCGGAGATTTCTCGAATGCCACAGCTATAGGTTATAATGCCATTGTAAACGGCAGTAATAAAGTACGGATAGGCAATAGTAGTGTTACGGTTATTGAAGGACAAGTGCCCTGGAGTAATCCTTCTGACAGAAGATTGAAAGAGAACATCGTATATACTTCAAGGTTGGGACTCAATTTCATCAGTCGTTTACAAAGTGTATCCTATACTTATATAGAAGATAAAACAAGAACTCGATATGATGGTTTTATTGCGCAGGATATTGAGAAAGTAATGATAGATTTAGACCTTCCTTTCAGCGGTCTGAAAAAATCAGCCAATGGTATGTATTCATTAGCCTATTCAGACTTTGTGATTCCACTTGTTAACGCTACAAAAGAGCAACAGCAGCAAATTATTGAATTAGAAAAGCAACTCAGGCAATTGAAACAGTTAGTCGCACAGATTCAACAACTGGTGGCATCAAAATAGATGCCTGTCTTGAAAATATCTTATTTCTATTCTGACTGGCTGAATTAAGTTTGTAGCATACCGAAACACAACTGCCTTAGTTGCCATTTATGATTTTAAGCTATAAATTTTGCTTTTGAAACCCTATGAAAACGCACCTGTTAATTATATATCTACTTAGTCTTTTATCTGTTCAGGCACAAATCTCAAGCAATGGTACAGATACGCTTAATATTGCTTTGACAATTACCCCATCAGGATTACACGGACAAAGCAATGGATTAGTTGATTCCACAAACGTAGCATTAGGAACCAACGCTCATGCATCAAATAATGATTCATATACACGCCGCAACAACACGATGTTAGGAATAAAAGCTTTAAATAAAAATATATCAGGCAACGAAAATTTAGCAATGGGTAATAATGTATTGCTCAATCCGGTTAAAGTCAATTATAATTCAATAATTGGGGTGGGTGCCAGGTCTGTGAATGGTGATGGAGACTATGTAACGAGTATCGGGTACTCAACAATCACAAACAGTAGTAAAGGTGAAAACTCGGCCTATGGAGCGAATGCAATGAGGTTGGGAGCCGGATTTGAAAATAATGCAGTTGTAGGGGCAAATATTTTATTTTTTAATAATAATAGCAATACAAGTACCCTTGCTGGTAGCAATGTTTTATTTAATAATGTTGTTGGCGATAATAATTCGATTATTGGTGCCGGGGCTTTCTATAATGCTACCAATGCTTCAAACAATAGCACTATTGGCAGCCAGAATTTCAAAATAGGAAGTTATGTGGCTAATGGTATTGCCTTAGGAGCTTTTGCTTTAGATTCTGCCGCAGTTTCGAATGTTATTGGTATCGGGGCTGATGCCCTGTCAGGACTTAAAACCGGGAGTCCAAATATTGGCATTGGATACAAGGCTTTAGTTAATGGTGGAAAAAGTAGAAATTCTATCGGAATAGGAGTGGGGACATTACTAAAAAGTAAAGATGGTGAAGAAAACGTGGCAATAGGGGTTGAGTCGTTGAGGAGTATTACAACAAGTAAAAACAATGTTGCTTTCGGATTCCAAGCTTTATACAGCCATAATGGCCTTGGTTTTGTTGGTTTTAATGTAGCAGTTGGTCATAAAGCACTTTTTAGCAGTATTAATTCTGACTACCTGACGGCTGTTGGAGCAATGGCATTGCAAAATAGTACAACTGGTATTTATAATTCGGCATTAGGGTTTAAAGCTCTTGCCGCTAATACCACCGGAGGCAGAAATACAGCAATTGGTAATAAAGCTTTAGGAAGTAATACTTCTGGTGCGTTTAATGTGGCAGTTGGGTCAGAAGCCTTGTTTAATAATACTTCGGGAAATGTAAATGTGGCTGTTGGTTTGGCTGCAATTCATTCAAATAACAGCGGGTTTTATAATGTAGCTATCGGTGATAGTGCTTTGTATATGTTTGCACCTATAACAGAAAATCATGATAATATTGCCTTAGGCAAAGGAGCAGGGTATATGCTTGTTTCGGGAGATTATAACTTATTTATAGGTAGTTTTGCAGATGCTTCGGCTAATAGCATTTCAAATGCAAGCGCCATTGGGTCAGAAACAATAGTAAATACAAGCAATAAAGTGCGGATAGGTAATACAAGTATAACTGCAATTGAGGGACAGGTGCCTTTTAGCAGTGTGTCTGATAGACGTCTAAAAGAGAATATTCTTTATACCAATCGATTAGGATTGAATTTTATTCTGGGTTTGCAAAGTGCTTCATATCAGTATAGGTCTGATAATTCCCATATTGTCCACGATGGCTTTATTGCGCAGGATGTAGAAAAACTAATCAAGGATTTAAACCTGCCTTTTAGCGGATTGAAAAAAGCCGAAGATGGTACCTATTCTTTAGCTTATACTGATTTTATTATTCCTTTGGTTAATGCGAAAAAAACACAGCAGCAAAAGCTGGATGATTTGAAAAAGGAGATCAGAGAACTTCAAAAAGCGTTAGTGGTTTTATCAGAGAGATTAATGGGAGCGAAAGACGTGAAAAAAGAGATTGATTCGTTGTTATTAAGCGAAAAGTGAAAATACTGTCGTGTTTATATATGATTTTTATAAAACCATATATGAAGAATTTTAAAACAAGGTTCGAAAATCAGTAACTTATTGGCAAACTTTCAGGGGGTGGGTGCAAACTTCAATATAAAAGTAGTTCCAATATCAACCGTACTATCTACTTCAATGGTTCCTTGCAGGCTTTCCATTTGCGATTTTATGAGGTATAATCCTAATCCTTTACTATTCGGACGATCGTGGAAACGCTGGTATAAACCGAATACTTTTGATTTATGACGCTCTACATCAAAGCCAATGCCATTATCTGTAAAAGTTAGAACAATGCCATCGTCGGTGTGGTGGCTTTCAATTCTGATTTTAAGTTTTCTTTCATAAGAACGGTATTTAACGGCATTAGTCAGCAAATTCATGAAAATACTTTCAAGATATGTTTCATTAAAAACAACTTGTGGAGCCTTTTCAAAATGCAATTCAATTATGGGTTGGACTTCTTCAATTAAACTTTTAAGCTGCCCTTTAACTTGTAAGAACATATTATTGAACCCGATTTCCTTTTGCTCGATTGAGTCGCTGTCTCTTATTATCAGAATTTTAACGAGGTCGTTTACTGTATTGTTTAATAGTATCGTAGATGCTTTGAAGCCCTCGATAATTGGCTTTAGTGAGGGGTCTTCAATTAAAGTATAGTCTAATAAATCAATAAAGCCCATCAGATTTGATAAGGGAGCCTTCAGGTTATGAGAAGTGATATAGGAGAAATTCCGAAGGTCATTATTGTTCTGATTCAAAGTTTTAATCAATTGTTCACGTTCAATTTCCTGATTTTTACGTTCGGTTATATCTCTGTAATTTATCACAATTGCACCTACTGCGGGTTCATATAAAAGGTTCTGGCAACAGGCTTCTAACCATTTATAAGTTCCATCTTTAGTCAGACTTCGATACTCAAAATTGCGCGTTTTTTCAGGGTCTTCAATTACATCAATAAATGCCTGGGATACGTGTTCCAGATCATCTGGATGAATAAGATCATATCTTGCCTGACCAATCATTTCATCTTCTTCAAAGCCAGTAATTTTCTTTCCGGTCGGGCTTATTTCAAGCATTACACCATCAACAGTCAGAAGGCTTAACCCATCATTGCTATTTTGTAACAGACTCCTGAATCTCTTTTCATTGTTTTTTATGGTATCTTCGGCTTTCTTTTTATCTGAAATATCACGGGCGATTTTTGATGCGCCGGTAATACGTCCATTACTGTCTTTGATTGGAGAAATTATAAGCGAAATATCAGTTAATTGTCCATTCTTGTTTAGTCTTTGTGTTTCGTAAAAATTTACAGAAATGCCTTTTTTTATCTTGTCTATAATCTCGATTTCTTCTTGGTAACGATCTTGCGGAAGAATCAGGTTACAGTTCTGGCCAATTACTTCTTCGGCGGTATAATTAAAGAGTTTTTCTGCGCCCTTATTCCAGGTAAGAATTATGTTTTCTAAACTGATACTTAAGATGGCATCCTCAGAAGAATTAACGATTGACACAAAAAGAGCTTGTTGTTCTTCAAAAAGTTTACGTTCGGTAATATCTCTGAAATTTGCTACCATTACGTTTATATCCGGGTTAGGCAGCATATTGGTTAGTGTCCCTTCAAGCCATACATAAGAGCCATCTCTTTTCTGTTTTCTGAACCTAATAGAAACCGGAACATCAGGATTATGAAAAGCTTCTCTCAATTGGTGCATGACATTTTCAAAATCGTGTGGGTGAATACTGTCAAGGATATTTTGTATTTCTACTTCATGGCTCTCGTAGCCGAATAATCTTTCGATAGCCGGGCTTAAGAATTCTATCTTACCCTCAGCATCAAAAAGAAAGAGCATATCATGGCTGTTTTTAAGAATAGACCTAAATCTAAGTTCTCTTTTCGTTAATTCTTCTTCTGCTAATTTTCGAGCTGTAATGTCTCTACCAGTTATACATAGGCCTGCGCTCTGGCCATTCTCAACAACCAATTTAATCGAAAAATCAACCCAATAAATTTCACCATTATCATGTTGATACATACGGTCATATTGAAGGTGTTCTCCACCTAAGGCCCTGTCAAATAATGATTTTACAAAGTCTTTTCTTGAATCGTCAATAAAATCTAACGCATCATACCCTATTTTTAATTCTCTGTCTCTATTCAGAAAACCAATTTTCTTTGCATTACTGTTAAAGGCTTTTACAATACGATTGGTATCCATCAATAAAAATGCCTCGGAGGTATTTTCAAAAATAGTAGTAAGATTTATTTCAGATTGTCTGATAAGTTCGGCAGCTTTTATTCTTTCTGTAATATCATGGTAGTTAGATACAATGGCCTGCACATTATCGTCATGCAATAAATTGGTGATGTAACCTTCAACCCAGATATAATGCCCGTTTTTATGTTTCAGGCGGTTTATTCTTGGAATAGCCAGCCCAGGTGTTTTTAATAATTTTTTAAATATAGCTTTGGTTTCATGCGCCTGCTCGGGGTGCATTAAGGGCATATTCGGCCCGCCTACTATTTCGTTGGCGTTGAATCCAGTAAGTTTTTCGAATGAAGGGCTGACATACAGAATAATACCATCGGCGTTTAAAAGTATAATAATATCTTCGGCATTTTCAACTAATGCCTGAAAGCGATTTTCTATTTTTATTGCCTGAGCTTCGGCTGCTTTACGGCGGCTTATGTCGCGATAATTAGATACGATAGCAGCTACGTTTTCGACATCGAGCATATTGGTGATAACGCCTTCTAACCATATGTAATGCCCTGATTTATGACGAAACTGGAGGAGTCTTGAAATGGGTACTCCCGGGTTTGCTAATGATTCATAATAAGTAATTTTAACGTCTTTCGTAAAGTCGGGGTGTATAGCGGTAACTACTATCTGTGGATTTTTATGGATTTCATCCAGATTATAACCTGTTACTCTTGAAAATGCCGGACTTGCATAAAGTATCATTCCTTTTGCATCAGTCAGTAAAATAATATCTGTGGTATTTTCAATGAGTGCTCTGAAACGCTTTTCGCTTAACTCAATAATTTTTTCAGCGTTTTTTCTGATAGATATATCGCTAATAAAAGTACCAACTTTTGTTTCGTCGTTTATGTCCTGATATAAAACAGAAGAAAATTCCAACGGAAACTTATTCCCGCTTTTATGGATACCCATAGCTTCGCCTTTCAATTTATCAGGTATCTGTCTGTCGTTTAAATGCGCTGTAAAGCTTGGATCGTTATAATTTATTAAATCGTGATGTTTTAACAGTTTAAATTCTTCGGGGTTATATCCGAAAATATTCATGGCAGCATTATTGACTTCAATAATGGAGCCGTCCGGGTTGCTGAGAAAAAAGGCATCTATGGAGTTTTCAATGATTGAATGATACCTGTTTTCATGCTTATTGATTTCCTGTTGAGCTTTTTTTGTAGGCGTAATGTTAAAAGAAGAAACAAAAACACCTATAATTTGTCCTGCGTTATCGTAAATTGCCTTGTATTTGTTCAGACAACAATAAGAAATGCCATTTTGTAAAGGAATTTCAATTTCAAGTTCGAAGGTATTTCCTTGTAAAGCTTTTTGATAGGTTTTTTTTGCTATTTCAACTCTGTTTGCAGGGGCATAATCGAGAATGTTTTTGCCTTTCAGGATTTCTTTTCCAAAGTATTGCTGGTATTGTTTACTGAAATTATTGCTGAAATTGATAATTACCAAATCAGTATCTACAATCAGAAAACTCTCTTCTGAATATTGTATTAATAAATCGTTTAAAGCAAACGATGTTATTTGTTTTGCTTGTTCAACGGGTACCTCAATCATTTGCGTAGTAGAAAAGTGATTGGCCAATATTGATGCTTTATTTCTCATGCCTGTATTAGTCCATTTGCAATATGATTACTGTTAATGATGAAATTGTGGACTAAAATTATTTTGTACAGTGTATAGTATAAGATGGGTAGAGCCAGCTATATATTGTAGTATCAGGCCAAAGTATCAGCTAATTTCTTATAAGCGCCTTATATCCTAATACTTCTTAACGCATTAATAGTAAGAGGTTTTGTCAGGTAATCAATAATCATTGGGTACATTTTTGCCCTTGCTCTTTCTTCAGGGTCTGTTGACGAAGAAAGAATCACTATTTTAGTTTGACTAAATTTCTTATAAAAACCTTTAGCGAATTCATCTAAGAAATCCCAACCACCCATTACCGGCATATTCAAATCTAAAAAAATCAATTCTGGATACCTTTCTTTTACCGGACTTCCGTCTATACTGTCATAATAATCTAATGCTTCTTTGCCATTCATTTTAGTAATGACTTCTTCTGCAAAAGAGGCTTTTTCAACAACCAGTTTAATCAATGTTAAAGTTATCTTGTCATCATCAACACAAAGAAGTTTTTTTATCATCATGCTCAAGCGTTGGTTACTCTCTAAATCTTAATAAATTGTCATTTTTGCTTAGAATTAAGTATTCCAAAGCATTTATTATATAAACCCCAATAGCTTGCATTCTTAATATACACCAGAATAAATACTAATTAAAAAAAAAGCAAAATCAATGCCATTTTAGATTGTTTTAGGTGTAAAGAGCTATGGCTTTAATAATTTAGAATTATTATGTATTTAATTATTTTAATGGTGTTATTTGAAAATTGTAAGAGTTAACTCCCAGGTTTCAGGACAAAACGAACATTGGTAGTTAAGTTTTTGATTTTTAAATTCATTTATTATGTTTTTGAGTTTTGATGATTGGGTCTGATGATCAAAAATGATAATCAGGCTGTCTCGTCTCTCACTCTCTTTCATTACGGCATACACAACCTGATACTTATGCAAAGTATAAGTAATTTTCTTTCTGAGATGTGTAAGTGGGTTCATTTATCGGATGTTATTAAGCGGCATGGCTTAATTATTTAGCAAAAGTTTACGATTTTTTATGGTAAGGTAATATTGAGTAGTATCGCCGAGGGATTAAACCCGATCAAAAATAAAATATAGGACAGAGGTTTTCAAGCAGAAGAAAGTAAACTTATCAAGCGGATATATTCTTCTGAAATCAGTCTGTAAAAACCGATTCAGAAGAATAATTAATATTTAAATATAGAAATACTTATTGATTGCACCTGAGATGAGACTGAAGATTTAACTCTTAATTTTTCAGCTTTGAGTAAATTACTTAAGTTTTTCAAGTATTCAGGGTTTTTTTCATCATTTGCGATAGAAAAGGTAATAGCGGTATCATGCTCGATAATTTCTTCGGGTTTGATATGGCTATTTTCTATGGCATTATAGACGTTTCTTTTAAATTCTTCATTGGTTTTCATGATAGATATTCAATCTAAGTAAAGGAAAAAAACAGTACCAATAGAGATTATAAGTTATCGGGAAAGGAAATTTGAATACAAGGATTATCAGGCGTGAGCGATTGTCTATAGCAAATATAGGTTATTGTTTAGAATTTTCCTAAAGAAAAAGATGAAAAGTTCAACAATGCGGCAATTCGGTTCTGATTCAGAAAACAATAAATCCCCTAAATAGTTTAAGGGATTTATTGAAATAATCTGAAATTAGATTATGCCAAATCAATTTCTTTGGCCAGATAAACATCCTGAACCGCGTTGAGTAACTGAATGCCCTTGTCAAGCGGACGCTGGAATGCTTTTCTTCCTAAGATAAGGCCCATG
Source organism: Emticicia sp. BO119 (assembly GCF_013912375.1). Taxonomy (GTDB): domain Bacteria; phylum Bacteroidota; class Bacteroidia; order Cytophagales; family Spirosomataceae; genus Emticicia. The sequence continues at coordinate 825,407 of NZ_JACETV010000001.1, forward strand.
CCACCGGCGCGTTTGTTAATTACTGCTATTCTTACTGATTCTTCCAGATCGGATTCTCCTTTAGACTCACCACCTGAATTAATGAGCCCAATACGACCCATATAACAATTGGCTACCTGATAACGACACAAATCAATAGGATGATCTGAAGATAACTGGTTATACATTTGTGGAGCACTTTTAGAAAAACCGATAGCTGTAAAGCCGCCATTGCTTTCTGGCATTTTCTGTTTGATGACATCAGCCTGTATGGTAACTCCTAAATGATTGGCCTGACCTGTGATATCGGCAGAAGTTTCGTAGTTAATACCGTCTTTTTTAAAATCATTATTACGTGTATAGCACCATAAGATGGTTGCCATACCCAGTTCATGAGCTTTTTCAAAGGCTTTTGCTACTTCAATAATCTGACGGTTTGAACCTTCAGAACCGAAATAAATAGTAGCCCCTACAGCCACAGCACCTAAATTCCAGGCATCTTCTACCGCTCCGAACATAATCTGTTCGTATTTGGTTGGATAAGTAAGCAACTCGTTATGATTGATTTTAACAACAAATGGAATCTTATGGGCGTATTTACGAGCCACGATAGCCAGGTTGCCAAAGGTAGTAGCTACAGCATTGCAGCCCCCTTCAATGGCAAGCTTCACAATATTTTCGGGATCGAAATAGATGGGATTTTTAGCAAATGATGCACCAGCCGTGTGCTCAATTCCCTGATCTATTGGTAAAATCGAGAGGAATCCTGTATGAGCTAACCGCCCATGCCCATATAATGCAGCCAGGCTCCTAATTGTCTGAATACTCCGATTGCTGCCTTGAAATACCTCATCCAGATAATGAGGAGATGGCGTATGCAATAGTTTTTTATCAATGGTCTGGCTCTTATGATTCAGCAAATAGTCGGCATCATTGCCTAAATATCTGACAATATTCTGATAACTCATAATTTTGTTCTGATTTGGTATAGTACTTATCTAACTATTAACTTAAAAGATTGTTAGATTAAAATAGGTGTTTCATTCGCATGATGATTAATCAGGGGATTTAAAATGAATCAGCCACTGAAGGAGTTCCTATTAATTTTATTTTTGTTATTTTGATTTTCAGCAATAATTATTCTATTTTTGTTAAGCTGTAAAGGCAATAGTTTCTCCTTAACCTCTACTGTTTATCCTGCCATAAGAGTGCTTTTCATTATATAAAGTTGCATAACGAATAATTTTCAGGTGTTATTTGCGGAAGGTTTCGTCTATGAAAAAAACAATAAATAGTTTAAAAGGTGATGTAACTTACCTTTTGGAAAGATATGATTTGCTGCATGAAGAAATCAACCCCAGTACTACTAAAGACGGGGTTACCGTAACGTTTACGCGTAAAAATGACTCAAGAAAGTTTCAACAATTTATACATTATTTGAACGCAGAAAATATTAACTATTATGCCTATTTCTGCCCGATTGTAAAACGCATTAAAGTGAGTATTTTTTTGGAGTAAGGAACAGTTGATTACTTCTATTGGTTTTTAACAAATACTCATCAGTCTAAAACCGGATAGAACTGAACTGATTTCAGGGAAGATAATCTTATTGAGTTTGTATTAGTTAAATTTCTTTTCTTTCAGACCCAAAGATTGAAAATAAGCCAATAATTCTTCTGCTTTTTTACCTCCTTTCTCTGCATGATGTAAAAGCGAAAGCCCGTGTGGACCTTTTGAATAAAGCAGGTTGGGATAATCGCTCAGTAAAGATTTCACGATTGCTGTTTTACCTAACATGGTTAAAACAAAAATATCTGTTCTGGCTCCTTTTGCGATCAGATAATCAGCCGTTTCGGTTAGTCCCATGTGTCCAGCTGCACCAATTGCCGTTTCAAAGTCACCATTACCCCAATCCCATGCAGCATTTAAGAGATTCGGTGTTGTTTCGAGCATCTCTTTTAATTTGTTCAAGTCAGAATGAGCTATTCTTACAAATTCATTCACTAATTTGCTATCAACAGGGTCGGCGGCATAAGATTTATGAGCAACAGCTGGAATAAGGCTGGCACCAACAGATAAAACAAAGCCACTTGCAATAAAAGTTCTTCTTGAGTTTTGCTTTTTCATAATTCAGATTGTTTTATTTTTTTCTTAAACACTGTTACCCAAATTTAGAAAATATTTGCTACAGAATCGTTCTAAATTAGACGATTTATTGAGATTAATAGAATTATTTATTAAATCTGTAAAGCTAATATCAGGTGCTGTTTCTGATAGCGAAGCAATAAATAATTTCAAATTATGATTATCTTGCATGCTTTGCAACCAATACCGGAGCCACGATAATTAATAGCACTAATTAAATGGACGATTTCCTGAAAAGTATAGAAAAGAAAATAGTAAAATTATCTTTTAAACAACAGGTTTTATTTGCTGTACTTACCTGCGAAAAGCTATTGCCTAATTACAGGGAATTTAGTAGTATAGTCAGGTGGGGAAGTATTGAAGTTCTGGAAGAAGCTATTGTGATGATTTATCAATATCTACAAGATATTGAATTAGATGATACTGAGCTCGATGGAATCTATGAAAAGATTATTGAAATTACTCCTAACATTGAAAACTTTGAAAGTGATTTAGCTTCTTATGCTTTGGACACCTGCTCTGCAATTTCAGATGCTATAGAATTTCTTTTGAGTGAAGACCAGAGTTATGTGTTAAATATCGCATCTATTGCCAGAGATACTGTTGATATGTTTATACAGGAATCAATTTATTCTGAGATTTTGCCTGATGATTCAGAAGCTAAAATAGCTGAAAATGAATATATGAAAAAGGAATACAGACGGCAGCATGATATTCTTCGCAAATTATTAGGAGCAGAGATAACTTTGCCTTTTATTTCTACTATGAGAGAATTGAATAATAGTAGCGGCTCCATTATAGAATTATCTTTGGTAATTTGAAGTCTTGTTCAGGGTTTAATCAGAGATTGGCTGTGCATATACCTGGTGGCGCATTTCTTACTAAGATAAAATAATTATAGTCTATGAATCAAGTGTTGTATTGCCAATCATATCTTATTTGCATAAGCCTTGTAAGAAGTATTTATTCTGTGAGATAATGTTAAACGAGTTCTGAGTTAATCAAAAATGAGTTTAGAATTAAGAAAACATTTTGAGAAAATTACTTCTGTTACTGACCAGGAGTTTGAATATATATTGTCGCATTTTGTCAGAAAAAAATTAAAAAAGCACCAGTTTTTAGTTCAGGCAGGTAACTTAGTACCATTCGATTTTTTCGTAATAAAAGGTTTGATTAAAGCTTATTATATTAATGAAGATGGCAAAGAGCATATTCTGCAATTTGCTATGGAAGACTGGTGGGTTTCTGATTATCAGGCTTATTTCAATCAGACAGAAGCAACCCTTACTATCGATTGCATCGAAGAAGTTGAGGTGCTTTGCCTTTTACAAAGACCTTTCAGAAGCATGAAACACAACCATTAAGGAGGTGGAGAAGAATTTCTTTAAAGAAACCTGTCCTACTTCGCCGTTGCAACGCTTTGCTGATGTATCAGAAATAGCGGATACTGTAGCCTATTATGCAAGCCCTTTGTCGTCACCTACTAATGGTGCTTCAATAAGGGTTGATGGAGGGATCTGAAAACTATTGGATAGATAATCAGTGTTGTAGTTATCCTGATAGATTCGGAATAAGAGCCTGGTTCTTATTTCAACTTTATCAGGATACTTTCTGTTCCACTATGTTTCAGTTCAAAAGCTGTATTAAAAGCCATCAGTTTTAGATCTCCTGCTGGTGTGATATTGGTAATGATTTCTTTACCATCTTCAAAAGTAATCACTACCATTTCTTTTCCATTCTGGTCTTTTTTTATTTCAATTACCGGACTCATAGCTATTGACGTTTTGTGTGAATAAATACGTATATAACTCCTGTTATTAAAATTTGTTTTCGAGGGTTTCTGATTTATTGACAATGGTTTTTGTAGAGTGATTAAAACAAAACTGCCTCAACTTTTTAGCTGAGGCAGTTTTGTTTTAATTGTATTCTTAATAACAATTACTTGTCAACCCATTGGCATCGAATGTGGTCGTATAAGTACCCTTTTTAGCATCGTAGGCTACCACCAATACCAGGCCTACTTTTCCGGCTCTTTTGGGCGAACAATATTCAAATAAATAATAACTATTGGCTTCGCCTCTTACGACTCTGGCTAATTCGATAAACTTCGCTTCCAGTTCATTTTTATTCTGTGGAAAAACGGAGCCATTTTTACCAATAGTGGTTAACACAGCTTTGTCTATTTCAGTACCTAACCCAATGGTAAATACTGATATTTTAGAATTGGCTTTGCTTACTTTGTCTAATGCTACCTGCTTCGAATAGCGGGCGGCCTGATCTGTGCCGTCGGTAAATACTACTATCGAATAAGCCGATATATAACTTTCTTTCTGCAAATCTTTTAATCTCTGTTCCGCCTTATCCACCGACTTGATAACCGCACCGTATAAATCTGTTGATGGGTCTTTAGAAATACTCGCACTCAGATTCTGAACGGCGTTTGTAAGCTGACTTTTATTAGAAGTAAAGTCAACGAGTGTATTCAGTTTATCTTCGCCGTCAAACCATGCGATGCTTACCAGATAAGAATCATCTCCAGAGGTGGTAATAATATTATTGATAAAACTAATGGTAGAACTTTTGAGTTGCGTTAAGGCTGTTGAGGTGACACTGGCACTTAAATCAAGCACAATCATGGTATTATGCCTGAATTTCTGCGGACTTGGTGAGAATTGCTTGTTAGCCTCACTTTCAGAAATAGCATTAGCGCATTCGTCGTTTGAGCCTTGTTCATATACTTTAAAATTTCCTGTTGTCAGGCCGGAAACGGGAAGGAATCTGCTTGAATTTTCATTCACTTTTAAAATCATACTCAATTTACTGCTACCTGGTACAATTTTAGGGGCTGAGATAGCCGTAATGACTAAGTCATTATAAAAAATATCGGGACAGTTGCGATTATGGTCTGGTTCACAGGAGTTGAAAAGGAGGGCACAAAAGATTAGTAAACCGCCAAGGAAAATCTTCTTTGTCATGGTGAAAATAGGTTTTATTTAGTATAAGCACGTAAAAGTCTTGCAAATTAAGTATTTGTATTGGTAGGTTTCTGTATTTCTAACGAAAAATAACAGTAAATGTGATAACGTGGCCCAAATTTTAAGTTTAGCTTATTGATTTTTGTTTTATCAAGAGGAAAACCAACTGGTGCTTTATCTAATCTGGAAGTCTGCAGAGACGTAGATAAAGGCTTGAGTTTCACCATCTTAATATTTTTTTAATTGGTAGTTTCGGTATGATTGAATAAGTTTGAAAAAGTTTAGAAAGGATATTTACCGAAAGAGATGATAAAAGGGAGAGGAAGAAGACACCCTTATTTACATAAAAGAACTTAATAAACGTACGCTTATTAAGACTGTTCCATAGAGCAGTTAATTGTTAATTGTTTGATTAAGGAAAGACCTCTGCTCATGGCGGAGGTCTTTTTATTTAGAAAAGATAAACCGGATTATTCACTTGTAATCCACTGCCTGAATCTTAGTGTATTGCCGCTTGAGTCAGTTACATAAAATTCTCTTGCACCCCAGGTCTGGTCTATGGGGCCTTGGTGAACAGGTGAGTTTGCTTTGCCAGAAATATCCAAACCCCGGTCAAGATAGCGTTGAAATCTTTCATCAATATCCGTTACCGGAATATTTATGACACTACCGTATAGTGTTTCACTTTCATGGGTGGTTAATTGCAACTCCGCACCTTCATTGATTAAATCCACTACTGGATCATCGGCTGTTTCTTCGGGGTATTTCTGTTTGAAATCTAATATTTGGGTATAGAAGTCGATTGCTTCCTGCATATTGTGGACTTTGAAGAGGGGGATGAGTTTCATTGCAATTAAGAGAATAAAATATGGTACGCTTTTGTAAATCTTTTACTTATTAATTTATAGGTTCATTATTCAGAAGTCTTAAGTGATTCAGGGATGTTAAATCCATGTTCAACAAAAAAGTCTCTTAATATTTGCCTTACCATTCCCAAATACTGTCTTTTAGAGTTGTTAAATTCTAAAAGTATCTGGATTTCCCTTTTTACTTTTTCCTCAAGCTTAATAGTTAATCCTTTAGGATAATTATACAACTTTTGATAATTTTCTATGGCTTTTTTTGTGAATTCAATTTGTGCCAATAACAATATTAAAACCTTTTCTCTTTCATGTACTAATTCTATTCTCTGTAATTTATAGACATTTATAGAAGTTTCAGCCATTATCTTTTTTCTGGAATTATTTTGAACTGTTTGCCTTGGTTTTATTATTGCTTCTTTTAAGTCATACTCAAAGTAATTTTCAGGGTCTTCTATGCAAGGATTAATTAATAAACGATAATTAGTTTCTTCTTCAATAAACTTTTCCTTTTCAGAATAAGTATAAATAAAATCATTTTTAGATAGGGGGAATTCGTCATTTTTTCCTGTTCTATTACATTTTTCGCAAGCAAATAGTAAATTATTCCAGTCCGCAGCAAACCACCAGTATTTTGATTTTGGTCGGAAATGCTCAACATCTCCTGCTGAAATGTGTGTAACATTACTATCACAATATGCGCATTTGTGGTTAAAGATTTCAATGAGCTTATTTTTTATGATAGGATTTCTGTAACAAGTAAATTCAGGCTTTTGAGCTTTATCTTTCGTTGGATTTGAATAATAATCTTTAGCAGTTTCAAACTCTATTTTTAGCTTGTCGTGAAAATCTTTTGGCTTATTAACAAAGGTTAAATCAGCCTCCTGCCTTTTTGCTTTAATCATAATTCTAATAAAGATTCGTCCAATGTTTTTATTAAATCATTTATCTTATTTTTTACTTCTTCTTTAAGTATTTCTTTAGGTTTTAGCCCTCCATTCTTAATATTCTTAGCAATTAGTTCATCAATTACATAATAGAATAACTCTTCTCTTAAATTATCACCTAGCTGTTTTAGTGATTTTAAATTGTCCTGCAAATCACTAATTCTCTTATTTTCTTCACTAGTACGTTCGTTGTCAGTTTTTGATAATAGTAGATAATATTCTTTAAAAGTTTCTTCAGTTTTACTATCAATTGTGCTGTTGAGTCCAAAGTATTTAGAGGTAAGAATCTGATCAATTCTTAATCCTTCATGTGGTGGGATATCTTCTAACGAAATGATTTTGTTTTGTTCAGAGTCTTTTTTCAGAATAATTACTTCTTTATCTCTGATACCACGCAAACATAAGGGCTCATGCGTGGTAACAATAAAAAAAACTTTAGGTAAAGCTTTTCGCAACCTCTCAACAATTTCCATTTTCCATCTGGGGTGAAGATGAGTTCCAATTTCATCAATCAAAACGAGTCCACTTGCATAGGTCCCTACATCAGTATATCTTGCATCCGGCCTTAGGGTTGAAAATGTAATTAACAGGTCAACAGCCAGGGCAAATAGCGTTTTGTACCCATCACTTAATTGAGATAGCTCTACATTATTATCATCCTCATTAGTATAAACTTCACCGTTTTCTCTATCTCTAGTTAGGTCTTTTTTTAGTGAAAGTAAAATTTTTATATATGTGCAGGCTTGATTAAACTTGTCTTGCGGTAATTCCAAAAGCCATCGTTTGCCATCTGTAAGTGCAATACTATAATCAAAGAAATTCTGAACTTTTATTTTACTGGTAATCTGTTCTACTACTAAATTACCTTTAGGTAAGAGCCTGGTAGCCCCATAAGCTATTAAGTAATCTTGGTAAGAGTCTAAATTACTTTCAATCTCCCCTTCTTTATTAAATTTGAAATATATAGTAGTTTCATCTATCGTTATTTCTACAGAACCTTCCTGTTCTCCATATTTTAATATATTATTGTCTTTTAAATACTTTTTACGCAAAGTGTCAGGTAGCAATGTTAGAATAATGGCCTGTAGTACAGAACTTTTACCAACACCATTTTCACCTAAAATTAACATCCACGATTCCCTATAGGTTTTAGAAGGGTCTTCAAATGGAAATTTTTCCAACGAATACGACCTATTTTCTTCAAAAGTCCTTAACCTGAAATTTAGCAAATCAATAGATTTAAAATTTTTTATATTTACACTACAAGATGAGAACTTATTTATAGGAATACCATTAGATTTCGTTGAAGGGATTAATTTATCATTAACAGGAGTTTTGGGAACAATATCTATAGTGTTTTTAATACTAAGTTGTAAATTATTTTGAAAGTCAAATATTTGGGTGAAATTTAATAAGGGTGATTTGGGATTTTCAGATAAATATTTGTTTAAAGCCCATCTATTCATTCCAGTAAATTGAGTATTTGGTTTTATTCTTTCTATAATTTGATTAATTAATTCTTCATGTAATGCTTCTTCATTAATTGAATTATAAGAATCTAAAAAAGTATTAAACATAATATATTCACCATATCTTAATTTTCTTAATTCGGCTCTATTTAGACCCAATATTCCAATAGATATTTTACCTCTTTCAGAAATCGGAATAATAATCACCTCTTTGGAGTTAATTTCGTAAGACAAATGTTCTTCGGGATTATCAATACAGGGGTCCAGAAGTAAAGGTTCTTCCATTCGATTTAATTCTTGAACAGATTTTGTTTGCATTATATCAAGTGGGTGAGTATTTCTTACGGGAAATGAGATAGATTTATATAGTTGATTACAAATTCGACAAATGCAAAATAAATTTTCCCACTCATATGCTAACCACCAATATATACTCTTTGGTCTATAAGTTTCTAACTCTCCTAAAGAGACTGTGGTTAGATTAGATTCACAATAAGCACATTTGTTAAAGGACATTTTTCTCAATATTTCCATTACCCCTTTTTGCCTATATAGTTTGTATTGATTATACCTACTTTGAGCATTAGAAGGGTTTAAATGGAATTCCTTAATTTTTAGAATTTCTCCTTCCACAGCTTTTGAATTAAGAATAGCTGGTTTAGGAGGACGTGTTAAGTGTATCATTTTCTGAAAAGAAATGGGTATTTATAAAACTCACTAAATTCTAATAGGAAGAATAAAAATAAAGAATGTTCTTAGAAAAAGAAAGAAAGAGAAGTATGAAATAACAACAAAAAAGCCAGGAGAAATCTTGGCTTTTTTGTTGTTGAGCCCCCAGCCGGGAACTGACAAAATGCCTCTACAGATATTGTACAACATGAAATGCACTCGCATTTCTTAAGGGTGGGTTACTTTATGACCCAATTTGGTTAAAAAAAATGGGTCAATAGTTGGCAATAACACACCCTTAGTTTTTCCCAACTCTAATTTTATACCATTTAGAGCAAGTAATTCAACTGCCTTAAAATATTTCCTTTCTAAATCTTTTTCTGCTTGAGATGTAATAATATTATTACTTCCGTCGATTAGAAATGTTACAGGAACGTCTAAATAATCTGCGAATTTTTGTAACGTGTTTAGATTTATACTCTCTCTCTTAAACATGTTTAAATAAGATTGACGTGGTATATCAATCGCTACAAGCACATTTTCTCTAATTAAACCTTTCTGTTTAATTGTGTCTTCAATGTTGTTTCTGATTTTTTGATAGTTCATATTTATTTACTTTTAAAAATACATTGTAAATATTTTGCTTTTTATGTAAATAATTATTTACATTTGTGTGAAATATCACTTTGCTATGTCGAAATAACGTAAACTTTTTGAAATGGCAATCAATCAAAGTAAATATTTTTCATCATTAACAACCCTTTAACAAATGAAAGACTTAGCATCACTAATAGAACATGAAAGTTCCAATGCGGAAAAAGAGGCTCAAAGTAAACTAGACCCAAATTCGATTGGGACAGTTCGTACATATTCATCAAAGCTAAGTCCTGAACTAAAGGAGAGTTTGAAAAATACCAATAAGTCAGGTGATTTTATGACTACTATAGTTATTAATCGAAAAATTGATATTAAGGAGTATTTGACAGGACCAATAGTTATCAAGCTCTTCTTTCCCAAAGATTATGTTAAAAGAGGTTCTATTGTTTTGCGGAGTCTTTCGGTCTTAAGAGTTCTAAAACCCCCTCAAGAGCCTCTATGATTTGCTCAATTTCAAGGCCGTAGGGGATAAGTTCTGCGGAGAGGTCTTTGTTTAATCCAATTACCATTAGGTAATCATTCTGGTTCCATACCCTATTTACCTCTTCTGCAAATTCAGTATCATCAAGTTCAGTGTTAATCTTAATAGATTTTGTGGTTATGAGTTTGTCTTTTACAAATTGTTGCAAATAGTAGTCGAAAGTATTTGCAATTCGTGCGAAGTCAAGGTTAAAGTTAATCATTTTATCAGTGTCCGCTTTCTCATCAAGCCCAATTGCGATAAAATGTGTGGACTCGTCAAACAGATTGTTTAGGTCGCTTTTGAATTTGTCTCTGTTGGTGGGTGTAGTAGTGATTTCAGAGTTCCTTGAAGTAGTTTCTTTTTTGTCGTCAGTAGATTGGTTGTTTTTCATTTTTTAGTTAGCAAAGGTTGGAAAAAGGGGGAGGGGTGAAGACTCTCCCTGACCTTTGAGATAAGCAAGTTATTTAGTTTTTCAATCATTTTCAATATCAAATTTTAACTTTTAAACAAATGAATACATACGCTATAAATACTGAAAATGACATTCAGTTAAACGAAGTCTCTCCGGGCTATCATTCTTCTCCCATGAAAAGTTTAGCTATTACGCTTAGGCTTCCCTCTAAGCAAATGCACTCAGACGACGAAGTAAGAAACAATATTTTCTTACCCATCATCAATGCAATCCTATTGGTTCACAGTGCTGGAGTAGAATCGGTAGAAAGCAAGATTTCTACTGAAAATGAAAACTTGATTTGTCACGCAAGATTTTACGGCATGGTAGATATAGCGGCAGTAGAAAAAGATTGGAATAGTATTCTGGATTCATTTGGATACGCACAGGCCGCTATTAGCCTTGATGCTTCATTAGGTAGGGTCAATTTGAAAAGAGAGTCTTTTTATCCTGCTTCAACTTTTATCGCTGAATATTAATCCTGTACCAATATGAATAGCACACTCAGTCATTCAGGCGTATATAACGGTCATCTCTCACCAGAAACCAAAAAGCAAATTAAAGAGAGATTGGATAAATGGTTAGCTGACCTTTCAAAAAAAGCAGAGTTGAAAAACTTGCCTAAAGATTTTGACCCTGCTCAACCTTATCCAACATTTATTACCCTCACGCTTCCATCAAAACAGGTTCATACCGACCAGATTATTAAAGAGAAGTGTTTCTTATTCTTCTTTGACCGGCTCTCTGTTCAGTATGATATAAAAAATTACTTCTGGAAAGCTGACTACGAGGAAAATGGCAATATACGCTTTCATCTGGTAATAGATAAATACATTCATTCGGACAAGCTACGAGCGCAATGGAATCATGCAATTGAGTTTTTAGGCTACGTCACTCGCTACAGAAAAACTATGCTTGAGTTCCATAAAGACGGATTCGCTATAGATGGACAGCGCTTAGAAAAGGATTTAGCTTCTTTCCAGCGAATTGTAAATAAGTTCAATACTACTGGCAAAATGCCAAAGATATGTAATGCTCAGTTGCTTGAGTTGTTAAAAGAATCTAAGTCTAAAAGCATCTCCATAACAGAAGACCATATTATGATTATTGCTCAAAATGTTCAGATGGATGCATATTATTTGGGGCAATATGACAACTGGGCCAACCCTAGTACTACCCAGATAGATTCAATATTGAAGTTTAATCGAAGTCTTCGTTTTCTAAATCTTCATCATCATTGTTTAACCGAGCAATTTGGTAAGCCTCCCAGACAAGGTTAAAAAGAGATTCTCCCTTTTCAGGTAAGCCAAATGAATAGAAGTCCGATGAGAAATTCAATACATTGATGTCGTCAACTATCAATACTACAGATTTAGCGTCAATGAGGATTGTCTGAATATTTTTTAGGAAGTGGGTTCTGCTGTGGTTTGGAACAGGTTGTTTGTGGGTTTTAGCAAGTATTCTTTTCTCAGGGCTTTTTAATTGAAGACTGCGGCCATAAAGTTCATTACTAAGTGGTGCCGGATTTTCGTCCAAAGCATAGAAATTGATGGAAAGTTCGCCGCTATCGTCATTATAAATTAGAAAAGCAGCTTTTGAATTATTAATTGCCTCAATAGCAGATTTTAGGAATAAGTCTCTAGTTGGAAAGGATTGAATGTAATGGTTTTTAGATAGCATTTTTATAGTCAGCAAAGGTTGAATATAGGGGGAGGGGTGGTGTACTCTCCCTAGCCTTTGAGACACGCAAAATATTTAGTTTTTCTTTAATAATCAATACCAAAAAAATAACATTTCTAACTCTACTAAAATTATGGCTCACGTGATTACTGAACAAGTCTCAAAGCAGATAAAGGATGAATTTGAGGAGATTTTGAAAAATCATGGAATTGAAGAATATATGTTCCTGATAAGCGATGGTAGAATACTGGCTCAGGAAGCCTCAATAAAAGAAGGAACGCTCATAGGAGCTATTGCTACTTCCATTGAAAATATGGTGTCTGAAACTTGTGTGATTCTACCACCGTCTCGTAAGCATCTTAATTAATATAACTAATATGACAAAGCCCAGAGCAGAATTAAACGGATTCAGCGATAAAAGCGAACCCGTTTCAATCTTCAACATCATCGGTCAACGATACCAATCAGCAACTATAGCCGAAAAGGAACAATTCATTGCCATTGCAGAAACCAAAGCATTGGAGTTAGGGAGTGAGCAAAACAACTTCGCTCAGATGTTCCGCCAAACCCAGAGTAAGCTACCGATTGCGAATGTTAAAACTTACTTCCTCCATGCTGCCCATTTAGTGTGGGGTTTAGAATTCGACTTAACAGTTAAGGCCCGTTCAAAAGACGCTAAAACGATTTATTCAGAATTCGAGGGCAAATCTATTGCCGTCACTATCGAACCTGTCTTATGAAAGCCTTTCCTCTACTAATCTCACTACTTCCAATTACGCTTTTAATTCTGTGTGTAGTTATAGCGATTCTTAAGTTTTTAACAATCGCTATCCATAGTTTTTTGAAAGAGCAATACAACCGTTTCCGGTATGGACGACCTTCAAAATAGCCAAGCTTTGCAAAAACTGATAGACGAAATAGAATACTTTATCTGGTACTATATCACGATCTGTCAGCCCACTGAATCAGATAAAGACTTACCATTCTGACTATGGCAGCAAATACTACCTACGACCCTTTATTAACCATCAGAAGGTATTTAGGGATTGATTCAAATAAGTATCTGAGTTCTGTTCCAACAATATTTGACCCTGTACTAACAGCTAAATTATCCCTGAAAATGATACATGTACCACCCTCATTAATACCGACTGGTAAGACAATTGTCAGGCATAGAATTACTCCAACCAAGAAAGGCACAGCAGAGCATGCTGAATGGCTTGATTTGGCTAAGATTATTCATTGCTTAGAGAAACTGATTGATTTTGATGAAAGAGGCCGTAAAGTCGTGGTAGATGTATTAAATGATGCTCTTTCAAGACAGGTAATTACTGAAAGCGGTAAGGAGTATATTTTGACTAACCTGAGTAAGAAGCTGGAACAATTGCATGTAGATGTAGAAAATAAGTTTACTAAACCTAAAACGGAAGTAAAACAATGATACTTCACCGCCCTATAGTTTTTTTCGACTGTGAAACTACCGGAGTAGACAAGGAAAACGACCGCATTATCGAACTGGCCCTATGCAAACTCCATCCTGATTGGACAAGAGAAACCAAATGCCGAAGATTAAACCCTGAAATGCCTATTCCTCCGAAATCTACCGAAGTGCATGGCATTACCGATGCTGATGTAAAAGATTGCCCGACTTTCAGACAGGTTTCTAAATCAGTATTTCAATTTTTCGAGGGATGCGATTTGGGTGGCTTCAATTCTAATGCTTTTGATATTCCAGTACTATTTAATGAGTTCGCCCGTGTGGGTATGTATTTCCCTTACAAGAACAGACGCTTCATTGATGCTGGTAATATCTTTAAGATTCAGGAACCTCGCACCCTGAGTGCAGCTGTAAAATTCTATACAGGTAAAACCCTAAACAATGCTCACAATGCCGAAGCGGATATTTTAGGGACTGTAGATGTATTTGAAGCACAAATTCAAAAGTATCCTGAACTGCCCCATGACCTGGACGAATTGCATAAATTCTGCAATTTCGGTAAACCTATTCTTGATTTATCAGGCAAGTTCACTACGAACGACCAGGGCGAAGTAATTATCAATTTCAGCAAGTCTCATAAAGGCAAACTAGCACACGAAAATTTAGATTTTCTGGCATGGATGGTATCGGCGAATTTTCCGGCTGACACGGTTGAAATCGCCAAAGGTATTTTACAAGAACATGAATTTCACTATTAAACAATCATACAATCAATGAAAGCAAAAGTAAAAGTCAATGATGGGGACACTGTAGAAATCGAACTGACTCCTGAACAAATCACAGAATATGAGCGCAAATCTAAAGGTTTTCGCAGCATCAAAACCGTAGAAGATGCCTTTGAATTTCTAGGTATTAACTATCAGGAATGGCTTGATAAACGCAACAATTTAGAACCCCATGAAATCGCCTATGGACAACTCACCATCATTGCAAAAGCCTTGAATGGCGGAGAATGGATGACCTATGATGATACCGACAAATATAAGTATTATCCTTGGTTTCACGCTAAAGGTTCTGGCTCTGGTTTCGCGTTTGACGACTACGGCTGCGGTGGCGCGTATTCGGGTGTGGGTTCCCGCCTCTGTTCTAAATCGCGTGAAATCGCCGAATATGCAGGTAAACAATTCTTAAATATCTATAACCAATACATCAATTAAAACTCATGAAAAATCTCGAAACCTTTGAAGCCGCTACTATTAGCTTAGGCATTGACCCAACCATTTTGCCCCAAGTGGAAGGTATTGAACCCGGACACGGCAAAGCGATTACCTCGCAATACAAACTTTATGTCATTAGTCAGGCTGCATGGAAGGCCGAAGGTAAACTGATCGACTGGAACGACTATGACCAGGCTAAATATTATCCGTGGTTTGATATGGAAAATTCGTCGGGTTCTGGCTCTGGTTTCGCGTTTGCGGCTACGGCTGCGTTAACACGCATTCGGATGTGGGTTCCCGCCTCGTGTATCCAAGCCGCAAAGCGGCCGAATTCGTAGGCGAAACGCATTTGGGATTGTATAAAGACTGGATGGTACTATAAAGAAATAGGTGGTATGCTGTAGTGCTTCGTCGGGTTCTGGCTCTGGTTTCGCGTTTAACGACTACAACTACGATAACACGAATTCGAATGTAGGTTCCCATCACTGCTATTAAAGATTTAACAGTATACACCTTGGCAACAAGCCAAAAAATAAAAGTTTGAACGGGCGCTGGTACTCAACAGGAACGCGACTAACTAAAGCAGAGGCAATATGAAAAGAATAGGAAATTTATTTGAAACAGTTTATAGCATTGGCAATTTGTATAAGGCCGATAATCTGGCACAACGTGGCAAGGCTAAACAGTTTGGGGTAGTTCTTCATAACTCCACCCAGGACGAAAACTTGTTGAAGCTTCAAACGATGCTAGTCAATAAAACCTACCAAACCTCTGACTATAAAGTTTTCAAGGTATATGAGCCGAAAGAGAGGGAAGTGTATCGTTTGCCTTACTTCCCAGATAGAATCACACATTATGCGATAATGAATGTATTAGAGCCAATTTTTATGTCTGTCTTTACAGCTGACACTTACAGTTGCATCAAAGGCAAGGGCATTCATTCGGCACTACGAAACCTGAAAGAAGCCTTGAAAGATGTGGAAGGCACAACGTATTGTTTGAAATTTGATATTACTAAATTTTACCCGTCCGTTGATCACGATATTTTAAAGGTTCTACTAAGAAAGAAATTTAAAGACAACGATTTGCTATGGCTGTTAGATGAAATCATTGACAGCGCACCAGGATTACCCATAGGAAATTACCTCAGCCAATTTTTCGCTAATTTCTACCTTACCTACTTTGACCACTGGCTGAAAGAACAAAAAGGAGTGAAGTATTACTTCCGTTACGCTGATGACATTGTGATACTATCTGACAACAAACTAAAGCTTCACATTTTGCTATCAGAATGTAGGCAGTATCTCAGTCAAAATTTAAAACTCCAGATTAAACCTGATTATCAGATTTTTCCGGTTAAAGCCCGGGGTATTGACTTTGTTGGCTACAAATGTTTTCACACGCATACGTTGCTTAGAAAGTCGATTAAAAAACGGTTTGCAAAAGCTATCAAAGCGGGTAAGGGAAAAGAAACCTTAGCGAGTTATCTGGGCTGGGCAAAACATGCTGACACTATAAACTTATTGACTAAACTATTAAATGAACCAGTTCAAAGAATTTAACATCATTGCTGAAAACAGCACTTTCATTGGCGATAAGGTCAAAATTAGTAAAGTGCTTAATAGAAAAATTGAAGTACACACTTATAAAGTAGAAGACTCTAAACACAACCCTGGTAAGTGCTTATGCTTGCAAATTAAAATGGATGGAAAAGACCATATCATTTTTACAGGTTCAACAGTATTACTGGCTACCATCCAAAAAGTGCCAAAGGATAAATTTCCTTTTGAAACAACCATCATTGAAGAAAACAAAATGTTTCAGTTTACCTAATTGCCAATAAAATGAGCATGACCCTGAACACCGAATTGACCTTGATAGACAAGATTCAAGCCGCTTTAAAAACACGAAATAAGGACGATTTAAAGGCAGTCACTTACCTGTTAAGAATCAAATGCCATCAGTCGGGAACAGATATGTTGGAGTTTCTTGCAGATAAGATTTTTGTGCCTTCTACGGCCTTAGAAACGGATAAATCAGATTTTGCCTGCCCTTATTGTCCGCAAGATTCAGCGCAGGTTTACAACGGTTTTGCAGGTCTGAAAACCCACATTAGCAAAAAGCATTCACAACACTTTCAGGAGTGGAAGAAAACAATAAATCCTGTTCACTTAATCTAACTATTGATATGTGTCATGGACAATGCAGATTTCAAACCCACAGCAATTTTACAACTTGTATAGCCTGTGGATTCACTGCTAAAACGGCAGTATTCGAAGCGGCCTTTGAGGAAAATGAAGAAACCAATTTCGATTATTCTCAATGGGCGCAACAGCAACATGATTGGAACGAACCTATAAACGACCATTGGGACGAATATGGAAAAGAAAATACCAACCAAGCAGGAGAAGAATAAGAAGTACTATCTTATCAAATCTGCAAAAAAACTCAATCCATTAGATTTTTACATAAGTGCCGGACTGTTTTCATTAGCGAGCATATAGTGCCGTCAAAATACATTTACTCCCTTAGAGATAGTTTCGGGTATTCTATTCAACTAACCGCTTTGTAAGTAAACACAAATTAATCTTAACTCTATGAATGCAAGAGTAAAACAACTTTGGATTGATGCCTTAAGGAGTGGTAGATATTATCAAACCTTTCATGAATTTCGAGTTCAATTTATTAACGATTGCGATTGTTATTGTGCATCTGGTGTGCTAATGCATCTCTATAGCCAAGAGGTTACTAGAATTTCAAATTGGGATAGTATTCCAATCGAGGTTTTAGAATGGGCAGAACTTCCAACAGCGACCCCTAGTCCGAATGATTCTGCTAACGAATTCAGTATTTACGATGTAATTGAATTGAATGATGGGTTAAAATCATTTGCTGAAATAGCTGATTTTATTGAAGAACACTTTTAACAATCTCAATTATGACTAACAAGAAAGCCAATGAAGTAAAGCAAGATATTGAGGCATTGCTTAAGAAACATGGGGTTGATAATTATTACATAATGTTTGGCGATACTAACGATGTTTTCGTAAAAGGTCATGTAAAAGATGGAACTCAACTATCAATGTATTGTAGTGCTTTTACAGCGGTATTAATTGCTAATGGTGAAACTAAGAAATATTAGAAAAATGGAAAATCTAACTGAAAAGCAACAAGAAGCATACATACACTTCTTAGAACATTATCCCAAAGCCGTAGATAGGTATATATATGGTGGTATGGCTAAAGACCATGTTATTTCTCAATCAATTGTAAGCATTCTAATCAAGAAAGGTTATTTAGTTAACGCGAAGCCTAAGCTAAACGCTTATGAGAGGTCGTTATTTCTTGCTATTCCACAAGATGAAGATTTAATCAATCTGCCATTAGAAGTTGGTTTGGCTTTTGATAATGGGTTTCGTTTAACAGAAGTCTTAAGGGTTAATGAAAAGATAGTAGTTGCAAAAATTACTTATCCATCAGGGCATCAATACAATGCTCATTGGCCTATCAAACATACCCTTTGGGGCATTCCTGAGGATTTGAAGCCCAAGTTACGTTCAAACGAGCAGGAATCTATGTTCTAAGCCTTTGGCTTGTCTAACGCTCGGTTTTACCTTTTTTTCTCTTTTACAATAACTCGGAGACTCCATGCATTCACGTCGTAAATGGCGTCAATGCCGGCAATAACGCCGAATGTGGAGTTAAATGCAGCTAAATAAATCGGTTATGAGTCAATTTGATATTTTCGGTAACGTAGCCACGCCAAAAAAGGCGTTGGCAACTGCATTGAAAAATAGTATGCTAAAGCAGGTCAGCAAAAGTCATGATGATGATAACGACACTACCCGCGTATTAGCTACAATCAAAACTACTGCAACTATTAAACCTCACGTGATTGTTGTTAGTAGCAAATTCGGAAAAGCTTCCTATCCAGGAAGCCCGGAAGAGGCCGCTAAATACATTCAATCACAGAACTCATTAAAAAACCTATTACAAGAAACTGATAAGTTGTATAATGGTTATCTCTCGCCGAATACTAAGCGTATGATCAAGAAAAGGCTTGACAATTGGCTTACAAGTATCTCAGAGAACGTAAAATTCAAGTATTTAAAAAAAGAGGTCAATAGAAATCAAGTATATCCTACTTTCATCACCCTTACCTTACCTGATAAACAAAAACATAAAGACCAAACTATAAAAGATAGGTGTTTCATGCCTTTTATAGAATGGTTAACCAGTGCGTCTCAGGAAGTTGACCGTAAAGGAAACCCTAAAGGCTGCGGGGTACAATGCTACTTCTGGCGTGCAGAAACACAGAAAAACGGCAATGTTCATTTTCACCTGATAGTAGATAGATATATACCCTACGACAGACTTCGAAAAAAGTGGAATCAATACATTGAAAGACTCGGGTATGTGACCCGGTATCGCCAAAAAATGCAGTTTATCTATGAAAATGGCTTTGTAGTGAATACTAAGCAACAAATGTTTGAAGTTCAGCGATTGAGAAAAATTGCAGACAGGTTCAATAAAACCAAGAAAATGCCTAAAATCTCGATGCAAAGATATAGCCGTTTGCTGGATGAAATGAAAGAAGCAACCCGGCTTAACCGTAAGGTATCAGAAGATACTTTGTATGCTGTAGCGGAAGAAATGCAAAGAGATGCCTATTTCATGGGACAGGATAATAACTGGTCTAATCCTAATACAACCGATATTAAAAAAGTAGATAATATTGCCTCGTTAGCCTCTTATGTATGCAAATACATAGCCAAAGATGTAGAAACTGCTCCGCTTTTAGCTAATCAGACCTTTGAAGAATCCAACGGAAAAAAGTATGTAGTTACTGCTACTCAGGAAGACGGAATAACTTTCATAGTTAGTAAGGAAGAATACAAACCCGTTTTCCTCGTCCGTAAAGTTCGGGGCCGTATTTGGGGCTGTTCTGATAATCTACGTTCAAAAGAAGTAGAATATCCTAAATATGAATTAGTTGAAGAGGAACGCGTATTGGATAGTGACCCTAAAGCTGTTAAAAAGTTCTATAATCGTACGCTTGGTAGGAATTACATAGCTACTGAATGCGTAGATGCCGTCAAAAGTGACAAGAAGCATGTACGCGAATTTAGGGTTAATGACTTCTGTGTAACATATTCAAGCAAACAGGGCATAAAACCTTTACTCACTAAACCCATACAGCAAGACTACACGATTCATTACCAGAACTTATTTAGAAATCTGTATGGTACAAGCACCTGAGCCCCTAAAACGGTTCGGATGCTGGCAGGTTTTCCCCGGTGGAGATATGGAAAATGAAGCCCTTGGATATGAGATTACAGCCGACCGACTTATTGAGTCGGACTGGTGGGTTTCGTTCCTTACCGAACCGAAATTTGATTGGAACACCTTTATCCATGCGTATTTCTTCGCATGCCAAGAAGCAAAAGTTGAAATGATTAATCTTAAGATGAATTTTTTATAGTGGAAAAACCATTCGAGACATATTTTGGCGGAAAAGGCTCACAGGGAACTTATCAGGCCATCATCAACCATATTCGTCCACATCAACGTTTCGTAGAAGTCTTTGCCGGGAATGCTACTATTTCCAGAAAAATGAAACGGGCTGACGAAAATATTTTAATTGACCTGAACCCAACAGTGTGCGAACGATTAGTTGAATGTATGGAAGGGTATAAAGTTGTTAATCAATCAGGCATTGAGTTTTTGAAAAATGAGTTAATAAATCCAAGTCTATTAAAAACGGCCTATTTTATTGACCCTCCTTATTTGATGGAAACTCGTAAGTCGGCTAATCAATATGAATTTGAATTAATACCCGCAGAGCATGAAGAATTATTACAGGTAGCAGTTAAACTTGATAATCCGAATAATGATTTACTAATCTGTACCTATCCCCATGATTTGTATAAAGACTATCTAAAAGGATGGTTTTTATATGAATATCAAAGCACCACACGCGGAGGATTGGCTACAGAATGGTTATTTATGAATTACCATGAATCTGACATTACCGATTTACATGATTATACTCATCTTGGTGGCGGACACAGAGAAAGGCAGTTATATCGCAAGAAAATGAAGCGTTGGTTAGAGAATTTTGGCGAATTACCTCAACTGTTCCAAAACCAACTATTGGCAGAATTGCTCAAGGAGCACCAAATACGGCGTGAGGTGATGAAATAGCTGCAGTAACGCCAATACTGGCGTGCAGGTACCGAAGCGTGACTCCGCAGCGGCAGGGGATTCAAAGAATTTCACAACTCTGCCTTTAGCGTGACTCGAGTGACTGTATAAATAGCGTGATGAGATCTGAATGTGAAAAAGCTCAGAACGGTAATGTAATAGTTTTCACGGTAGATATCACAACGCCATTAAAAGAGTGAAACCATGGTCTTAACTCCATTTATGGCGTTTTAGGCCCTTGAAAATAACAGGAAAAATCATTCCTGATTATAACGCCAAAAACAGCGTGCAGGACCATGGAACAATCAAAGACAACGCCATTAATGCAGTTTATTCCGGATAAAATATCAATACAAGATTCAGGCTTTCAGCAATTAGTGTTGAGCCTGTTTCCAAATATTGGTATGCTTGATTCAGGTTTTGTGCGAAATGGCTTTACTGTAGTTACTGCTCCTGATAAGATTGTAAATGGTGAGATTAGAGATTTTAAAGGAGTGCCTGGGCGGTTTGATGGTATCATAGGCGGCTCACCTTGTCAGGATTTTAGCGGTTTGAATAGAAATCCCGGTACACTCAGTCAAGAAATGCTTGACGAATATAAACGAATAGTTCGGGAGTGTCAGCCAGATTGGTTCTTATTGGAAAATGTAACTCGTGTACCTGATGTAGAGATTGAGGGATACTATGTACAAAGATTCAATCTCTCACCAACCGATTTAGGGTTTGAACAATCACGCAATAGAACCTTTCAGTTTGGAACTAAAGACGGTCGGATTATCGAACTCCCTGAACCTGTCAAGTATAATGGCAAACGTGAAAGGTGTGTAACAGCTAGTGAAGGGAATAAACCTGACAGACGGACATTTGAAGAATTTTGTAAGCTACAAGGTTTCACCGAAGTGCCTGAACTCGGCAGTTTTACCAAGTCAGCAAAGTACCAAGCAATAGGCAACGGAGTGCATTTAGGGGTTTCGTATGTGATAGCACGTTATTTGAAAAACGCCATTTTTTCACGGTATCCTAAGACGATTTTTAATACTAAAGTATGTGCCTGTGGATGTGGTAGAATTGTCTCTGGAAGAAAGCTAAGTTACAATGATGCTTGTAGGAAAAGAGTACAATTAAAACGTGAAGTTACCTGGAATGATAACAGTAAAATTGTCACAGTTTGATCTAAAAATGTGAGCCTCCGGAAGTAATTATTTGAGCATTATTCACAGACAAGTTTAAACAAGTGTGACAGACCAGGAGAGACCAAGTAGCAAAGACTCACATTTTGTCACAGTTGAAAAATGTATAAATGATTGTTTTCAGAAAGATACTTGATTAATAATCAAGTGCTTATATAATGTTTGCGGCATCAATGTCGCAAACATTAAATGTGATTCGGCAGCCGTGATTTAACCGGTACAATTCACAATGAATTTTTCACAGAAATTGTTATTTAATAAATATGGCACTACATAAACTAAAAACATGGCCTGAATATTTTCAGGCAGTATGGGCAAAGGAAAAAACGTTTGAAGTCCGTTTAAACGACCGAAATTTTAAAGTTGGTAATAAGCTTTGGCTACAGGAATTTGACAATAAAAAGAATGAATTTACTGGTAGATATATCCAAACTAGAATCACTTATATATTATTGGGTGGCTCTTTTGGTGTGATTGAGGGTTATTGTGTATTGGGTATTTCAGAAGAAATAGTAGGATTCAATTTTAGTAAGCCATTGTAATAGTTTAAGATTATGGCAGGACAAACTACAAATTTGCCACTAAACAGAGACGAATTTTGCCAACGTTATAGATGCTCAAAAAAAACATTCCAAAGATGGATTACTATCTATGGATTAGAATCTGCTGTGCCTAATATTAGAAAAATCAAATCTTTTACCCGTAATCAAAGTCAGCTAATTGTGGATATACTAGGTTAGTTAAAATTTATATCAATCTGGCTATTTGTGGACAATTATGGTTTGATATGGCCATAATTTGGAAGCGATTCTTAAGACTTTGTAATTTTAGTAAAGTCTTAAAAATCTACCAATCGTGAACCAATCCAATCACCCGACAAAAGAAATCGCTGAAAATGTAAGCAATTGCTTAAAGGCAATCACTATTGCTGATGCCGCAAATGATAGAATCGGAGGCGTGTCCATCACTTCTAAACAAAAAGCCTTAATTTCTGCGATTTCTGTCTCTCTCAATTCGGATGAAAATCAAATATCCGAACAATTAATACTTCGAAAGATCTTGGAAGCTTTGGCAATAGGCGCGTTAATTCCTGCTTCTTCTCTATCTCGGTCATTATCTGCAATAAATAACTATCTGCCTGTTCAGGCATTTGACCCGAATCAATACGTCGAAAGGGCGGTATATGATGAACTCAGGTCAGAGTACGACCAGATTTATGCTGATGCAGGCTCAGATAATATAGTAATTATGAGTAGAGAAGAATACGAAGAATTAGGATTATCCGAAGAACAAATCGGGGAGATTGTCAACATTGCTCAGCAATATGAGTACCCTACAGCCGTACAGATTGTTAAACAATACCTATCAGACGAAGAAAATGACGAAGACGTATCTAGCGGTTATTGAGTACTCCGATAAGGGAATCGTAGTGATAGAATCGGAAGAGAAATCGTTAGAAGAAATTGCACGATTTTATCAGTATCACGAGGCAATCGAAGCTGAATTGGAACGGGTAACGAAAGAGAACGAATTTCTGCGAAATACCTTAGAATCGGGCACAATTCGCAATGAACAATTCCTGACTTCTTTGCTCCAAATCTTTACAGCAATCGGGGTTTACGATTCTAAGAAAAACACTTTGAACCTCGAACCGATTTTAAAGCCCTATTTTGAAAAAATGCTGGCTGATAATCTGAAAAACGAAAGAAAGAAAAGTAGGCTGGCGCGTAAGTGGGAATTGTGGAGATATAAGGCAGGAGTAGATGCCAAAAGCAACATTCTGAATGCCGGATTTAAAGTAGCAATGTTCTTCCTTTTTAAAAAATCAAAAGCCAAAGAAACCAAATGACCTTTAAAGAAAAGATTTTAGATAAAGTTTTCAATACAGCTACCGATAAAGTAACAAGCGTAGCTGAAAACTTGGTCAATAAAGGTATTGACCAGGCGGCGGCCAATGTAGCTACAAATTTAGGATTGCAATTTGCCAAACCTGCACCCTATACAAATCAACAAATCATTGAGAGTTACAGAAGCCAAAGGCCCGCTGAACAATATGAACAGGTACAACAGCAAGTTCCTCAGCAACCTGTACAACAGCCAATGCAACAATTCTCGAATCCTTTCCTGAATCCAAACTTTGGACAAGTGCAATTAGCTTTTGAGCCGCAGGTAATTAACCGATTGGACGAAGTGCAGGTGGAACGATTGGCTAAATACAAAACACAGATGTTTTTTCAGATAAATAACATCGGTAAAAATGCTATCAGGTTTTTGGGTCAGAAATTCTTTAGTTACAATCTGGAACAAAGTAAGCAGATTGTTGAGGAGTATGAAGCTGGAAGATTTGACGATGAGAAGGCTTACAAAAAAGCGAAGTACAAAATCGAAAAAGTTGAGCAGTTGGAAAACATGAAAGATGATGCAGAGCAGGAGAAACTATTTCGTGATTTTGTAGCTGATGTGATTCTGGATGAACTCAAGAAAAAGAATGAGAGAGGAGAATTGCAGATGCCAACCATGTGGGACATTGCTTTGCAGCAATTCGGGTTTCATACCTGGGCGGTTTTTTCTCCTGACCTGACTTTAGAGTCTTACTTAGGCGTGTAAGTGTGATAGATCGATAAATGGTAGAGCCTTAATTTTCACAGATGTGATTCATCAGGATAGACCAGGTAGCAATGATTCACATTTATTCACAGATAAAATGTGAACGCCCGGCTGTGATGCAGCTCTCAATATTCACACAACTTTTTTCACAGGTAATTGAATGCAAAAGATAAGATTATCGGATACTGAATTGGTTAAGGGTTCTAACACAGGTGTATATGGGGCAATGAAAGTCGGGAAAAGTCATTTCACCAAAATCTTGGCTCTTAATTATTATCTGCAAGGAAAGCCTGTTTTTATCCTAGACCATAATTTCAATGATGATACCTATGGAGATTTCTGGGGGATTAAACCGGAGATTGTCACACTTGAAGAATTTACCAGCATCAATTGGGCATACGAAAGTAGAGACTTAGTGGTACGTGTCCAGAAAGAACACCCGATGGCAGAGTTTGACCATAATGCCTTTTTTGCCTGTGCGGGAGCAATGAAATACAATGTTTTTATCCTGGACGATTTGGGAGATATTTTCGGTAATCAGGCAACAACTGCCATTAAGAATTTTCCGGCTACGACAGTAAACAATTACAATGAGGTGTTTTACCAGTTCCATAACCTGTACCAGGCGCACCCATTTTTAAGAGGCAAACTTCAAAATATTGTGTTAAAGTCTTTACCTATTGATTCAACAATACCAGAAGATTTTTTAACACCGTCGAAAATTATTCGTGCCTGTTTGAAAGAAATTGAGGTAGAAAATAAACCTCTGCCATTTAAGAAAAAGTTTGCATGGCGCTACCTGCACGCCGATGACCAGTTAGTTACTATGCCTAAAAAGTTACGTATCGACGGCCAAAGAGAAGAATATGTAACCTATTTACAAAGTGAATATTTCGAAAATAAACTATAGTTCTTATGAATCAGTACCAACAAATCACACAAAGTCAAGCCACTGACGCACAATTATTCGATCGTTTCCAGATGGAAAAGTTTCAGGAATGGAAACACTCCCGATATCCATACCGCAATCAATTGGAAGAATCACAGAGCAATACTTGGAAATGGGTGCTTGGTATTTTCTTATGCGTGGTAGTAGGAGTGGTTAGTTTCCTTTTGTTTAAAAACAGAGGTAAAATCTTAAAACCTGCGATGAAGAAACCTATTCTTGAAAATCAGGAAAACGAAGTTGAGCAGTTTATTCAGGAAGATTTATCTACCAGAAATGGCAAAAAGCCAAGTCCTAAATTCTTTTCAAAGTTGCAACAACATCAGCATTTCAGAGATGAAAATTTGGCTGATATGCAATCAGGAAAACAAACATTTCCAGAATTTACAGCATGGCTAGTGTCAGTGCAAGGCTTTGAAAAAGTCACAGATAACTTTTATGAGAATAAAGAAAAGGAATGTGAGATTAAAGTACTTAAGAACGGCATCAACATCTATCCAGATGGTAGTACAGACCCCACATTCAGAGCCTTCACCGAAATCGAAAGCTTAAGTTTCAGAGAGGAGTTCTTAAATATCATTGCGCCATGAAAAAGAAAACGCTCCTGATTGCTACGGGAATAGCTGCTACAGTAGCAGGATTATTCGCTTTTAACCGAAAGAAAAGCATTGTTTCTCCTCTGAAAATCCGGGTAGATTCTCAGGGTAACGGCAATTTCGGTGCCAGTCGGACAGGATTCGGCAAACACTATGGCATTGACCTCGTTGTTACCGAGGGGCAAAAGGTATATGCACCCTTTTCTGGTTCGGTGAATATCATTGAAAATGCACTTTCTGATAAAAAAGGGTACAAAGGAGTAAGAATATTTGCAGAAAACAATTTGCAGATAGATGTTCTGTATATCATACCTGCTGTGGCAAATAACTCAATCGTCAAAAAAGGTCAACTCATTGGCTATGCCCAGAATATTACAAAGGCGTATAACCAAAGTATGCTAAATCATATCCACGTCGAACATTACGACCGGGCAAAAAGCATCTTCTTGAATCCGACTGATTATTATTTTGGCTCAATTCTGACAGCCTCATCAGGTAAGACGTATCTGGAAATGACTCCCGAAGAGTATGCAAATTATGTAGCACACCAATTTGAATAACCATGATTTTTAATACCCTCTACAATTCCGAAACTGGAAATTTCCGTATCGCGACCGTCAAACAAATCAGAGAAATCTATTTTGAGGGTATGTCGCAGCATACGTTTATTAACCTTTTTACCCCCCAAAATAGAAAGGATTTGGCTAATGCTGGATTCAGAAGTTTTAAGGGCTATCAAAACCCTCAAGTGGTTGAATATATCGTCGTAACTGTCGGAAGGATCAACGTAAAAAGAGGAAATGACAGGAAATAAGAGGAAATGAGAGGAAACAACAGGAAGCGAGAGGAAACGAGCGAAAATTTTTGACTGAGGACACTTCTACTTTGAGCCTAAAATTCAAAAATTTAACTCTTTAGACAATGGCAAAAACTTTAAGCGTCAGTAAGCAGGTTCTTATTGCTAACTATAAATCTGATCTCAATGCTAACTCTGGTATTGAAGCTGGTTATGTAATTACACCAGCGACCGACGGCACAGCAGGTCTGAAAATCTACGGTAGAGTTCGTCCAGATGTAAACCGCGTGGATTTGCTTCCTAAAACTGCATTAGGTTCTCGTGGTATCACTGAAACTGCCGCGCAAGATAAATATATGGCAGATTTAGCTGCATTGAAAACATTCTTCGGTTTGGTAAATGCTGGCGATACAGCTACTGCAATTAGTATGCCTTGGATTAAATTGGATGCTTCTGGTGTGTATTGGGACCCACAAGTAGCTACGTTCCCAGAAACGGCGGTATATTCCGTTGCTACAACTGATGGTGTAACGACCGATTCTTCAAACACGCACAAATACTTGAACTACTTTGACCCTAAAACGGGTGATTTCGGTTCAATTCCGGTAAAAGCTACTGCTGATGGTACGCCAACTACAGAAACCTTCTTCCAGAAGTATAAAAACTGGTTTATCGGTGGTGGTATCGTTGCTGCTGTAGGTGTTTTGGCTGCTCTGCTCTGGCCGAAAAAAGTGAAGCGCATTCTTCCAAAAGCCCTCAAACGAGGTCGCAGATAATCTAAAATATTTTTATTGTCATAAGAAATGGCGTAGTGTGAAAACCATGCTACGCCATTTTTCTAAGTAGCCAAAAGGATGGAAGAGAATAAAAACAGTAATGCAAATGCGATAGATAGTTTAGCCTCTGCTGCTTCTAAGGGAATAAACGCATTTCGGATTCAGAAAGAATTAAAGCTTTGGTTGATTCTGGCGGTTGTAGGTGGAGTAATAATCTTTTTCATTGTCCGTGCAATCAAAAAATCGGCCTTGAATGATATTCCTCTTCCCGAATTGCCTACTGGTGGTGACCCCATCGCTGACCCTGATACCTACAAACAGGATGCGGAAATTACCGCAAAATCGGTAAAAGATGTAACAGAGGGTTGGTTTACGCTTGCCTCTACAAAAGAATCAGTTTTCAGAAAACTATATGCAATGTCTGACCGGGATTTAGTGTATGTGTATCGGGTATATAGTAACCTGTACTACAAAAAATCTCAGGAAACCATGACGGCCGCTATTGATTCGGAATCGAATTATATACCAGAATGGCAGGGAGGTGTAAAAGTGAAATTAGTGAACCGATTAAATCTATTAGGCGCAAAATAAGATGAATGATATAGATAAAATCTACGAGATAGTACAGGATAGCAAAAACGGTAAGTTAAAGCTTCCTGAAATCACTATTTCTCTGGATAATCAGACTATCGGTTTGATTGTCGCAGGTGTGGGTGGGCTTTTCGGGCTCATGTTTTTGGGTGTCTATTGGTTAATCAAATCGACGCTTAAAAAATGAAACTCAGACTAGGCACAGTCGCGGTAGTCATTAGCTTAATCGCTTCCGTGATGTCGATTACTTGGATAGGGTACAACTGGAGAAAAGAGTACAAAGCCTTAAAAGCAAATGAGAAAACCCCAACTGACACAGTTTAGAAAGCACAATCAAAGAAGCATTATTACTTTGATTGTCGGGTCAATTCTCTTTCTCTGGGTTCTTATTTCTCAGTTACCTCCTGTAAAAGACAGCAAACAAAAATCTTATTTAGGTCAGGCGAATTTGCCACGTGGGGTTCGCAATAACAACCCCGGCAATATCCGATACAATCCTGCTAATGCCTGGAAAGGTAAAATACCACTGACACAAAAGTCAGACCTCGCATTCGAGGAATTTATTGAGTACAGATATGGGGTTCGTGCGCTCTTGATTCTATTGAAAAACTTCATTTTCTCATACGGCACAATCGAAAAGATTATCAGCCGATACGCTCCGGCCAATGAAAATGAAACTGAAAGATATGTTAGGGCTGTAGCGGCCGAAACGGGAATCCCTCGCGATCAGGCACTAACCAGTACACAAGAAACGCTCCGAAAACTGTCTATTGCCATCACTCGTCAGGAAGTTGGCAACGGCTATGAAATTTCAAACGAAGATTTTTTAAACGCTTATAATATTATTTAATCAATGGCAACTAAAGAATTTAACCGTAATAAAACAGCCTTGAAAAATGCTGTTAAGCAAACAAAAGCACAGTTAAAAGGAGTGGCTAAGGAAGTGACAGTTACAACTTATCCAAAAGGAGTCTGGAAAAAGACTTTAAAGAAAAACTTCGAAAAGAATGTGACTTTGTTAGGAGGTAAACCAGCAAAAGAAGCGCCTGCTAAGAAAGTTACAACTGAGACAATCACTCCGAAAAAACGAATTGAATGGACACCTATGCTAAAAAAGAAAGCGGCCGCAGAATTATTGGTAGTAGTCAACCGTCAGGAAACTGCCAAAGTTGACCATTTGGCCGGACTTACAAATGATAGATTCGGAAATATGGTATACAAAGGGAAGAAATATACTTATTCGGCTAAACCCTATCGGTATCAAGGTAAAGGCCCTGTCCTTTTTAACGTAAGAGTGGATTAGAATTAAATCGTATTCAACTTGAGTAACACCAAATAAGGAGTCATTAATAAATATCAATCATGGCAAAAAATGTTAAATGGACAGGAAAGCTTAAAAAAGCTGCCTCAACCGCGCTCTTAGGAATTGCAAACGCCTATGAGACTAAAAGACGCACACGTTTAGTAGGAGTAAAATTTAGCAGTGATGGTTCTGCAAAATGGAGTGGTCATGCTCATAATTATACTATTTGGGCAGAAGATTTAAAGCCAGATTCTAAATAATTAGCTGAAGCAACGCCAAATAAGGAGTTATCCGCAGCTATAAACTCATTCAAATTGTCAAAAATCATGAAAGATAAAATTAAACCATTTCAAAAATTACCAGAAGCCAAGAAAGTTTTCATTTTCGACAGTGGTGTTCAGGGGTACGTTGAAACCGAAGACGGATTGTTACACACCTTCGCCAGTCATGCGGCTCCGCACGTAACCGCTGAAAGTAAACTGGATTTGTGTACCAATGCCGAAACCCCTGCCAAATACAAAGCCGTTGCGGCCAAAGCTTTAGCGGCTTATCGCAAAGAGGGCAAAACAGGGGACATCGAAGAAAGCCTTTAATCATGGCCCTGATTGGTTTTGAACACGCAATAGCGGAGAAAAATCTTTGGAGAAAGTTTATGCTCAGTCTGGGCAATCGCAATGAGATTATTCATTGTGAGTTCATTTTTCCTAATGCTAATCTCCGTTTGAGTTCGTGGCAAGATAAAGGGGTACAGTTCAAACCTCTTTCTGAAATCAATAAAAGGGAGTTTCTGCTTTTCGATTTGGGTAGTTCAGTCGATGCGCAAATCATGGATTTTTTTACACTGAACAATGGGAAAGGGTATGACAAATCAGCATTGATTACAGATTTGATTCTCAGAATGCAGTGGAAAAACAACGACAGGTTTTTCTGTAGTGAGATTTGTTACATACTTCTGAAATATAAATTAGGTCTGAATCTTCCTGAACGAATTCCTTCACAAGTCAGCCCGCAAGAATTGTATAAAATGGTTCAAAAGACAGGTATACCACAGGTTTATCTATGAAAAAAAAGATTCGAAATAAAATCATTGGGGCTGTTTCTATCATTGGGGTAGTGGGAATCACCGTCGCTATTATCAGGTATTTTTCTAAAAAAAAATCTACGCCTGTAATCCTTGATAAATCTTCAACAGTGGTAGTAGGTGCTAGTGGTGGGGGAGGTAGTGGGACAGGTACGCCTAACGTGCCTCCATCAAACACACTCAGTGCCTTTACAATTAAAAAAGCTTATCTGGATAATGGTATTTATTTGTCTTATGTTTCAATAGATGAGGCTCTTGACAAGAACTTAGACGAAGAGGTTACCAACCAGAACGGAACGGTTTACACGACCAGTATGGATGATGGAAGCATCGCTTTTAATGAGGTCAGTGGAAATACTTTCTATCCGACCGGATTCTATTTCTACGAACCTACAACTGAAATGCTCCTGATTGACCAACAGGGGGTAATGCATTTCTACCATGACATTGATAAAAACGGATTAAACGCACAACCAATTAAAGACGGTACTGTATGAAAAAAATATGGCTCATATTATTACTCATTTCAACTGCTGTTTTCTCACAAACGAAATACAGTAGCTTAAATGATGCTTGTACTAAAAATGCTTTAGGCTCTGGGTTTAATAATTCAGACAAAACGATTTACATTCCGGCAGTTAGTGTCGGAAATTATGCTTTTTTAAATAATAGTAATCGCTCATTCCGAAGATTGGCCAGAGGTTATTATTATTATCCTTCTACCAATTCAGCCTTTCAGACGAATCTGCGTGGTATGATTACCGATATGCAGAGTTGTGCAATGGGTGCAGGTAGTCTTAGTGTAGTCAATCAGTTTTCCACCGGGCTAACCGGAGATTCAGGTTATCAGGTTGATAATGGTGGATCATACTGGTATTATCAGCCTAACAATGAGTTTTATAGTCAGTTCTCTGTTACACCTACAGTCAACAACTTTGTACAGGTTGCTTTAGATACCAGAGGTTTCGGGAATGGTCAGGGAGTTGTCAAATACAAAGTTGAAAATTCAATCAACTGGTTGACTAAGCAACAATTGGAAGCTATCGACTTTTCGAATATGAAAGGTCGTGATGTCAGCATCATGGCTTGTATGTTTGATGGAAACAATATTACTGAAACCAAACAGAGCATTGTCCATTTTAAAGGCGACAACACTTCAAAAGTAGCCAGTTTTTACAAACGAAATTCGACGAACCGGTTACCTCAATTGCCATACGTTTTTCCTGAATTTGGTACCCTTACCGATAAATATAATATTTTAGGTTTCGGTCAATTAGACGGTTCTTACAACTACCAGAATCAAAACTATTTGACAAGGGGTTTCAATGTGATTGACTGGAAGTTGAACAACAGCATACCACTTATCAATCGCATCGGTGCCTCTTATGATGAATGGGCGTACGATAACGGCGCGCCAAGGCTTAACGGTCCGGGTGCAACCCAATGGGTAGCTAATACACCTATTCAAAATCTCTATGGTTGGTTTAATTCTTATGTGATTCAACCCGCCGCTAATCACAAATTCTTTTTTGTCGATTTTGAAGCATGGTCATATTATATTTTAGATAATCAGGTTGCTGCTGATAAAATGGCAAGCCTTTTTCGCGCTTTTAAACAAGCAAATCCGAATGTATTATTGATGTCTTATGTGGGTACAAGGGGTTTTAAATCCTCAACCCTACAACAGATTACACAACCGGAAATGTTGGCCGAAAATAACAAGTATAATCAATCGCTTGCGCAGGTTGCCAAAGAATTTGAGACAAAGACGGTAAACTACATAAACGTCAGTACCGGACAGTATGATGGTACATCTGGTTATTTGAGTGAATATATTGATGTAATTAATGCTGGTGATTATCAGCATTTTATTAGTCATTCATGGTTTTATTCTACGATTCAGGAATTTGAATTAGCCAAACTTTATCATCCAAGCAAAAAAGTTCTAGCCCTTAATTGGAGTTATGTCGAAACTGTTCCGGGCTCTGATTTTAATAGTGTTCGTAGGTATCATAAGAAAACCAATGATTCGGCCTATTATTTCGTAGACTACAAAGTAGCTGTACCATTCTCTCATATGTATAATGTCACTGCCTGGGCAAACTTTATCGGAGATGGTACTTGGAATTGGCATGACCCCTATAATGCAGTTGAGGGATTTGATTACCACGGCCTCGCCGGAAAAGACCCAATAAGTGGGCAGAAAAAGCCAGGCTTATATAGTACAAATGTGGGAATGATGGAAGTGTCAACTTGTATCGGGTATGATCAGGTAGCAATGGCTTTGTATGAACTCAAGCAAAACGATACCATTCTGGTAGGTAATCAACCAATTCAAAGAGTGGATTTCTCAACGGACAACGGCAATTCTTATTATACAGGGGAACAGTTAAAACCTGCTTCGGCCGACTTTTACCATATACCTGTGGTTCGTGTGAAGAAACATCCATCTAAGAATGAATGGTTGCTACTGGCTGTAAATCGCTATAACGAAATGTGGCAGAATCAGACTATCAAAGTGAAAATACCGGGTACAGGTCAGACAGTCGATGTGATTCTGTACGGGCAGTATACCAGTATCAGAAGAATCAAATTAGAATAACCAAACCCTTATAAATATGACCGCAAACGGTAATAATGATAGCATAAACATTCCTTTTGTGGGAGGTTTGATTATGTCCCTAATAGAACCACTGAAACATCTTTTTATTGAACCTAGCACATTTATGACATTCGATATTTTTAAAACCATTTTTCTTGGTTTTGTAGGTGCTATCGCATCGGGGATTGGTTCGCTGGTTTGGAATAAATATTTGAAAAAACGCTTTAAACCTTAACATTCATGGAACAGCTTTTCAATGCGGAATTTATACAACTGTCTATTTTGGGGCTGGTAGGAATTCTGGTTAGTTATCTGGAACAAATGGACAATGCTAAAAAACAGGGTTTGAGATTTCACTTGAAAAATCAGTTAACCAGTGTTTTAATGACAATCGTCTTAACTATAGTAACAATTTTCTTAAGGGAAGATATAAAAGAAATCTATGTGGTGACCAATGTCGGTGCAATCGCATTGGGCTATACAGGTAGTAGTTTTCTTTTTGCAGTCCTCAAATCCAAAGCCCCTAAGTAATGGAACTATCAGCAAAAAGTTTATTCGAACTGAAAAAGTCGGAGGCGTTCAGGTCGAAGCCTTACCGAGATAAAGTCGGCATATGGACAATCGGTTATGGTAGTACCTATTATCCGAATGGAATGAAGGTTAGCGAATTCGACTCGCCTATAACAGAAGCGGAGGCGAGTAAATTAATGATGGATTTATTCAAAAAGGATTTTGCTCCTCATATACCTCAAAATGTTAATCAACAACAATTTGACGCTCTGGGTCAATTGATTTATAATATAGGTTCAAGCAATTTCAATATGTCTACTTTAAAGAAAAAAGTGTTGGCTAATCCAAATGACCCAACTATCAGAGATGAGTTTTTAAAGTGGAACAAAGGTACTATCAATGGTCAAAAGGTGGTTATACCTGGCTTAACAATACGCCGAAAAAGAGAAGCTGAATGGTATTTCAAAAAAGAAATGAAATTTTCAGCAACGCCATATAAAGTGTGAGACGTTCGAAAATTTTCACTAGAACTATTATCAAGCTATGAATGAGAAATGGAAGCAAATATTAAAGGTTGCAACAGGTGCATTACTCTATACTGTATTTGTCTTTGCCGTAGGGTTTTGCAGAGGCGAAAAGCACTCCGAAGCCAAGAGACAGAAAGAGATTCAAACAGCAAAACAAACTCTTGAAGATAATGAAGCTAAAATTGATACTATTCGCAATGAGTCTGATGCTGACGCTATTAAGCGGTTCCATCAGGACAATGGCCCAAGATGATATGGTGCAAGTGGCTGTATCTGAAATCAGAAAGGCCAATGAAACCAAAGCAAAATTGAATGTGGCTAATGCCGCTGTGTTATTATTGACTATTGACCTGAAAACTTATAAAGATTCAACGGCTCATTGGAAATCAATAGCCATAAGGGAAACCAGAAGAAAGAAAGGTTGGCGAAAAGTCGCTATCGTTTCAATTCTGGTGAATGTAGCCGAAAACAGTTTTTTATTCTTAAGACGTAAACAATAATCAAAATGAAAAAAATAGGCATAGTCGCACTTATCTCAGGTATTGGTTACCTCTTATATAAGTTGTTCAGTAATTTGAGCATCCCCAAAGTCGGTACTTCTTCCACTACTATAACGGGAAGTATTACTCCGACAGTGATAAACACTCAGCTAAGTTTTGCATCTGTATACAATAATTTCACAAGAAGCGAGTCTAGTACATCTGGAAGTATTTCTGCCGGGAAAAGTTTTATTAAAATTTCTAATATCGGAGATGCTGCGGGTACAATCAATGTTGGCAATGGCAATACTTCATTAGGTGTTGGTCAGACATGGCAATTCCCAGTTTTATTAGGGCAGATACAACAATTAAGTACGGTCGTTAGTTTTGATGCAAGTGGAACCATATTTTTAGTAGAAACTTCAACACCAGTTTAATCATGAAAAAAATACTCATATTTCTGTTTTTTATCATTGTTTTTGATTCGGTTGCCCAATCGACTTCTCAACCTGGGCCACTTGAAAAAGGGTATACCTTACAGCAGTTAAGAGGTTTAACAATTACTCAGCTAAACGGCAAAAATCTCTTGTATGTCAGTGATAAAAATAAAGAGGGATTCTTTCAGTACGACCCGACTGATACCACATCGCCCGATAATGTAGGTACGGTTATAGTTACCAGTTCAGGCAAACGCTTAAAGCGTGTCTATAACGGTGATGTGAATGTAAAATGGTTTGGCGCCAAAGGCGACGGGGTCACAGATGATACAACCCCAATTCAAAATAGTTTAAATGCAACCGCTACACAGGATGGCGGCATAAGCCTCCCCTTAGGTACTTACAAAATAACCAGTACGCTGACTTATACAGGCAATAATTTGTCAGTCAAAGGAAACGGTAGCGTCATTACCCATACTACCAATGACACAACAACTATTAATGTAAACGGTACAACTATATTAGCTGCTAATGTTGCACCTATTGCGGCAAAGTCCTTAACAATTTCTCTCAATACGGTTTCTGGCTTCGCTAAAGGTGATGTGTTATTTATACAAGCAATTTCTACCGATTCACTCTGGAGTCTTGAGCGACCTGATTACATAAAGGGCGAATTCGCTGAAATTGAATCAGTAGACATGTTAACAGCTATTGTTACACTCAAATCGCCTATTCTAGATAGTTACATCGTAGGAGCTTCCATCAGGAAACTGAACTATAAAAACGTTACTATTGACGGCTTGACGATTAAGCGAAATAATGATATGCGTTGTCTTTCTGTCCATGAGATGAGCAATGTGATAATTTCAAACTGTAATATTTCTGGCGCAAACGAGAGAGCAATATATGTTTATAATAGTTACAATGTGCTCATCAGTAATTGTATCACCAATGGCAGTTATTATGCTTCTGCACCAACAGCCTATGGGCTTTCAATTGCTTCCTGTCAGAATGTGAACATTGTTGGCGGGTATTACCGAGCTGGCAGACATGGCATTATGTTTGGAGGCACTATCCCCAATCGGTTTATATCAATCACGGGTTGTGTAACAGATAATGACCCCGCACAGGCGTTTCCACAGGCTGCCTTTGATTTCCATTCAAATGTGCAATTCGCCACCATAACCAATGTGCTTTCAAAAAATGGTTACTCACTAGGAGGTATTAATATATCGGTATCCAATTGTGTGTCAATCGCCCGCAATTATTATGGGTTTGCCTTTTTTTCTAGCAGAAATGCAGACAATACGCTTACTGTAAATGGATTGAGTATTACTAGCAATAGTGCCTATTCGCCTTTTAATTTTACATCAGTTGGAAATGGAAGTACCTACCGTTTTAATGTGGGCAATGTACAGGTGTCTAATGTAAGTGTTATCTCCAATGTGGTGGCTCCGGGACCCGCATTAGTAATGATTGGCGGAACTGCCGCCAATCAGATTAGTTATAAATATCTGGGAATCAACGGCGTGAGCGTGTATTCTACGGTAGAGCAGTCTACTTCTAGTTATGGATTAGGAATTGGATTGTTTTCATCAACACTTAACGCGGATGCAATTGTTAATATTTCTAATTGTAATATAGATGCTAAATGTCGTGGCTACATTACTGCTGCCGGTAATCTGGGCACAAGCATCAGCATCTCTAATTGTTATTTCAAAGCTTCTTTTGCAAACCCTGTATCCTATTGTGCAAGACTAGGTTTAGGGAATTATAAGATTTCGGATACAATCTTCGACGGTGGTAGTACCTCTTATGTAGAGGGTACAGGAGGTCATTACGAGTTTACTAACTGTGCCTTTAACAATATGCTTACACAGTGTTTGCAGGCTAATAATGCGACTTATGTAAGTATTACCAATCCTACAAAAAATAATAGTGTGGCTCTGTATTCAGGAACAGGGACGAGCCCGGCTCTGATAGATTATGTCGTTTCGACGAATGCGAAAATCAGATTTGCATCGGCAGCCCCTAGCACAGGCACATGGGCTATTGGGGATATAGTATATAATTCTGCACCGATCGCTGGCGGTACGATGGGCTGGGTATGCACTACGGCGGGTACTCCTGGTACTTGGAAAACATTCGGTTCAATTGCGCCTTGATTAGATAGCTAACTAATAAATTTTAAATAAATGGCACTAGGAATAAAAATAAAAAAAGGCGTAGAACAGGGCGATATTATTCAATGTGATGGCCAGGTAAAAATATTTCAAAAAATCGGGCTTGAAGCAATTGAGTATGACAATGCTGTCTTAGGTGACAGAATAGGTTATGCTACCGGGCAAACCGTAAAAATTGGAACTACAAGCTATATTGAGTTTGTAATGATTAACAGAGTGTTGGCAAGTCAATCACCTGATTTCTCATCGGATAAATTCTACATTCGATCAAATGAACCAGTCAGTTTTAAAGCTAATCCTGATTACAATTATCTGACTACAGCTGTAGCATCTGGTAATACTAATTTCTGGGGCAGTTTGGGTAGTATCCTGAATACTGTTTTGGGTATTTTTTCAGGTAATAGAACTACTGTAACGGGGCCTACAGCGAATGATTCAAATTCTATCGGTAATAATAATGCTGTAGTAACACAAGAACAGCCGCAAGAAAGTTGGTTGAAAAAAAATGCACTTTTGGTTGGCTCAGGTGTAGTGATTGCTGTTACGGTGATAGTCTTTGTCGTAGTAGGCAAGAAAAAGGATAAAAAATAGAACTGTCAACGCTATTGGGGCGTGCCTTGAGTAACTCCATTTGTAGCGTTAATTACCATGGTAACTGTGATAAATCGATTGTGATTCAGCAGCCTAAATTCACAGAGAAATTTTCACAAAATGTGAATGTCCGGCTATGATAAAGCTTTAAATGTTCACATGAACTTTTTCACGATGTGATTAATCAGGTGTGATAGACCTGGAATAAATCACACTAAAAATTCACATCTGCAGTAACGCCATAAAAAGCGTGCAACCCAGGAAACAACGCCAGAAAAGAAGTTATATCCGGCTAAAAATCTAAGAAAATGGCTAAAGGAATCAAGTATTATAAAACGGTTGAAAAAGGCGATATTCTTACCGCTAATGAGACGACTAAAATTTATCAGTTACAAGACAATGGTTCATTGAATGTCATTGATACCAGTTTCAAAGGCGACTTGATGGGCTTTTATACTGGGGGTATCTATGTCTATAATGGGGTACAGTACCTAGAGTTTCTGTCTTCTGATTCCGTTCTTTCTGATGGCTCCATAGATTTCAGTCGTGACCACTTGTACTATAAATGGGATTTTAGTGATGTACTATATACGCCCAATCCTAACTACTTCTATCCTGATAGACCGGGTGTCGTGCAAAAAGAAATGGGAGTAGTAACATGGGTAGCTGATAATAGTACAAAACTCTGGATTGGCTTAGGTGTCGTGGTTGTTGCTGTTACTGCTTACTTCTTAGGTAAAAAACGAAAAGCTAAAGCCAGAAAATGATAAACATAGGTATCATAGATTTAACAGGCCGAATATCCTTTACAGACATGCAAAGGGCTATTGCTGCTTTTCAGATACAAGTTGACCGTGATTTATTTCCAGCGTATGGCAAAGAAGCGAAGATTAACTACTATTCAACGCAAAGCGATGCTCCGGCAGGAACTTGGCTAACGTGGATTGTAGATAGTATGGATACGGAGGGTTTAAACGGGTATCATTTCATAGACAACATTTCATCGAAAATAGTAGGGACAGGTATCAAAGGGTACGCCGTTGGGAATAATAGTGGCAACCCCTTTGGCCTTGTAAAGTATTCCGCTAACTGGACAATTACTTGTTCCCATGAAGTACTAGAAAAGCTGGTTAACCCCTATATCAAGATTCAGGTTAAGTTAGATGCTGATGGGGATGGTGTATCAGACGAAGAATTGCTCATGGAAATTGCTGACCCGGTACAGGCCAATGCTTATGAAATAGACGGGGTAAAGGTTTCAAATTTTGTTTATCCTGCTTACTACTCTGATTTAGCGGCTGTTCCTGGTCGGAAATATGATTACATGGGTATTATCACCCGTCCGAAAGAAATTGCTGAAGGCGGGTATTTTAGTTTCAAGCGTGCAGGGCAATGGATTCAAGGCTATAGATTCAGGAACATTGTCACCTTTAAAAAACTGTTGGGTGGCGACTCATTGTCAAGTGATGAAATGGGCCTATTACTTAAGCAGGTACTAATTGGGGTTGTCTCTATACTAGGTGTTGTAATTATTGTAAAACTTTTAAAGAGAAAAAGAAATGGCTAATAAGTTGCCTCAAACAATTGGCGAAGATGTTTACGCCGCCCAAGATGGTGTATTTGTGTACAAAGATGCCAATCTTGACTCAGAAAAGTTAGGTAATGTGTTTACTGGTGGTGATAAAGTATTCAATAAAAATGCTTTTATAGGTAGCTATAATGGCGTAAAAAACGGTAGTTTCTTGCAACTTACTGTAAGCTATCAAGTAAAGGCTTTATTTATTACCTCTACAAAGACAGTTTCGGCTTGGGTATTGGGTAGTCAGGTTACAACTGAAATACAAGAAACTTTGATTCAGCAGGATGAAAAGAAAAATGAGGATTTAGAGAAATATTTAGCTGACATTACCGGAGATGCTGATACAAAAAAGAGTTTATCGGGTAGCGGTTCAGGTGAGGGTTCTGGAACTTCTAGCTTATCGACTACTAACATCGTTCTTGGTTTTGCTCTAATTACGGCAATAGGGTTGATAATTGCCGGATTTGTCAAAAGAAACTCAAAAGCAAAGAACTAATACAATGCCAATACTCGCTACCATACTCGCAACCGTTGGTTCATTGGCTAAGCCAATAGCCGATATTTTCGTTGCTAAGGAAAATACTAAACTTTCTAAAATCTCTGTAGAGCAATTAGAGGAACAGATAAAATTAGCCGAAGCTGAACAGGATACACAAAAGATTGCTCTGGCTAGTAAGGCTCTGGAACTCAAACAGGAAGAGGCTAAACAGGAAACTAACCAGCAAGTAGTCCAATGGTTAATAGTTGCTTCGGCTTTAGGATTGTTAGGGTTCATTGCATGGCTTTTATTCGGAACCAAGAAAGAGAAAAAGACTGCACAATCAAGTAGTAAATAAGTTTTCACAATTAATAAATCAGCACTCAAAAGTTTCGTCAGTTTTAAAATCCTCTTGATTTTCAGGGGGATTTTATTGGTTTAGGTTATCACTATAAATTAGCAACAACATGGATAATATCTTTGATAAATTTAGGGCATTTGGTCAATTCGTAAAAGGATTGAACAGAGAGATGGTAGCCGATATTGGAAAGCAAACGGTAAAGTATGCTGTCAAGAAAATGGCAGAACAACACGCTGACAAGAAATACAAAACCTCTTTGGTTAATCAGCAGGGAGAAACTGAATGCGAATTTATTATTATTCCTAAAAGTAATAACTATGTAGCTGGATTAGGAAACTTGATAAAAGACAGGTTTGAATTTCAGTCAGGAAAGCTAAAAGTGGATATTCAGCTAATGCCTGATGAATCAAAATGTGAGTAACCGGCTGTGATTATCCCGGATATTTTCACACCTAGTTTTTCACAAATGTGACTCATCAGGTGTGAAAGACCAGGATAATATCACACAACATTTTTCACAAGTTGTGAATTAACCGGTTATTTTCACAGATATTTATTCACAAGGGATTTTAAAGATAGTTGTTATATTTGTTCTCCTAAAAACTTAAACAACTATCGCGATGGACTCAGATTTACCGAAGAAAGAAGGTGAAGTGCAAGCTATTCTTAAGGAGGTTCAGCCACTACTGGCGCAATGGAACGAAGCCAAATTGGAACAGGCTAAACCTGAACATGAACAACAAATGCTTATGACAAAGTTAGACGCAGAAAACGAAAAGCAAAGACTGATTGGAGAATCGGAATTTGATAGACGTAACAAAATGTTTGTTGCCTACGCTTTAGGTATTACTATTTTGGCTGTAACTGTTCTCGCTTGTTTCGATAAGCTCAATGACGGGTTGCTCTCCATCTTCTCTATGCTCATTGGTAGTTTTTTTACTGCTTACGCTTCTGGGTTGCAGATAGTCGGCAAAAACAAGCCCGGCAAGGAAGAACACGCCGCCAACGAGTAGTGGGTCTGGTGTTTGGATGTTTCTTCTTGAAATATGTTTTCTCCTCATTGAAGCTATTGATTATGTTGCAATTTACAATAAATCAGTTATTTTTAATAAAGTAAAGTGTGAATTGGCCTGGAATGTAAATACAGTTAAATTCACACTTTTGTTTTATCGATGCACACTGAATGTAGCGTTATTTTCCGGAAGAATATTTTTGTATATATACTGAAAACTATAAAACTTGATTGATAAAAGGATAGTGAATCTATACCTTGTGTAAATTGAATTGGTTGAATACGCAATTGATTTAAGAATAATTATCATTGACTGAAATCTGCATTGTTATTTTTTTATTTAACTGAAAAAATAAATTGGTTCAAAATATTTTATTTTCTTTGTGCCAAACTTAATGGATTTCTTGATACAAAATCTCTAAGCGAGCCCTCTTGAGAGGGCTTTATTTTTTAGTGCTATTTGGGAAAGTAAAATTTTCGAATATTGCAGAGACACGATAGGTTAAAAAGCAACTTAGTATTGACTGGGTAAAATTGAAACTACTCAAATAAGTAGCCTTGTTTGACTAATTTACTAAGACTAAAAAGTATATAAAATCGGCAATTATTAGCAAAATTAAAGTGTAAATTGGCTTGTTGAGTTAATATGGGTAATTATACTTTTTGCATTCACCTTTAAATATTGCTCAGTTTGTCCTGATAATCAGTTGCAGAAAGCTGCTATGAACCTCAAGAACTTGATGACTGAAATTCGTGAACAAATTGGCACCACTTAGGGTTTTTGAAGTAGAATTTTATATTAAGCAGAATTAAAAACAATATTCAACATG
This sequence comes from Emticicia sp. BO119, assembly GCF_013912375.1. Lineage (GTDB taxonomy): Bacteria > Bacteroidota > Bacteroidia > Cytophagales > Spirosomataceae > Emticicia. Next base: position 868,036 of record NZ_JACETV010000001.1, read on the forward strand.
AAAAAGAATATCAAAATTTCAATCTTTTTATTAACTGTATTATTGATAAACTGTAAAAATGAAAAGGTAAATACAGACCCAAATGTTGAAAAATGGAAGAATTTGTCTATTAACTTAATAGAAGCTACAATTAAAAATGATACAGTTCCTGAAACCATTGTTAATACGTATTCTTCTTTAACCCATGCAATAGCAATTATAAAAGGATGGGATAATAATGAAAGTAAAAAATACTTAAATAAAACGTATGATATAATTGATAGTTTAGGCTATGGATTGGGCTATGAGTGGGATGCATTTCAAGATGGAACTGTTAATAGCAAGTATACTAACTATACCGTAACTATGGCTGACCACGTAGGTTTTACATTTGTTGCAGGTTATAAAGCTGGCATAATTCCAAGAAGAAGGTTGACCCATCTTCTTGAATCTATAAATAAAATTCCTTACGCAGATAATTTAATAAATGGTAAGTGCTTGGCGTACTCAGATAGTAAGAATGATATTATTGGGTGTGTTCATAATGTTAATATAGGAGTTGCTTATATTTTCCAAGAAATGAAAAATATTGGTTTGGTATCTAATGAGTTAGATGGAAAAATAAAGGATATTATAGATAGAGAAATAGATAGTTATTTAATTGATAAAAACAGCTATTTGTATTGGGATAAATCACCAAATTTAAGTGATCAAAATCATTTAGCTTATCAAGCATGGTGTTTAATACAACTTCCAAATTCGAGAACGAAGCAAATAGGTATATCATTAATAAATGGAATTAGCGCAGATAAGAAAAAAGACATTAGTTCACTGGTTGGTCAACTTCGTATTCTACCTTATGAAGATTCTGATGCTGAATATTTGTATTCAATTGTGAAGAAATTATTAGAGAATCAAAAAACTGAATATTCGCCAATAGGTGTATACAACATAAATAACCCTAGAATTTTAGCACAGCTGTCTTTATGGGTCGCTAAATACTATGAATATTTAAAAAATAAGTAGAAAGTAAAATGGGGTTGGGAATGCACAAAATGTTAGTAAAAAAAACACGCCATAAACAACATGCATTGAGTAACGCTATCTATGGCGTGAAGATAGCTAAGAAATGTGAATGATCTCAGATTAATGCTTTGATAAAATTCACAGTTGATGTGATTGTACCAGGTGTACAGGCTTAACTAAATTCACAAAAGAAAAGGGTAAATACCTCCTCTGTAATGTTTATACATAATCACGGTTTGACGTATAATCCTTTGACCTGACGATCTGAATTAATGAAGTCTTTTGTGTCTTTTGATGATAACATAAGCATTGTTTTATACCCTTCTATTACTTCATAGGGCACATCGTCATAAATAAGTTTGTTCTCTCCATCAAATATATAAATACCGGAATGTTGCCTGTAAAACATAATTTTCTTCTTATCTAATTCTCCTTCTTCAAATTGAATAGCAATCGTGCCCTGTTCAGTTGCTTTACAGACTCCTGCAAGTTTTGTTGCTCCTGAACTGAAAGCAATTCTTTCTCTTATGGTTGTGCTGTTCCTTGATAAACTTCCCTGTTGGAGTTCAGCCGTGTTCTTTTCAGCATACCTTTTTAGAACGATATTTTTTTCTGAATAGAATTGTATTTTTTTTAAGTCAACTCCTTGTTGTTCTAAATTTTGTCTTATGTCCTCTGTAAAAGGAATATAAGTAGTTGTAACACATGAAGTAGTAAGAAAAGTAACTAATAAGTAGCAGAATATTTTTTTCATATCACAGGTTTTAAATTGTTTGTAATTTTTGCAAATGTAAAAATAATAATTTGGTATTGTAATCTACCGTTCTCGTAAATGTTCAGTTTCTCGGATAATCGTTGAATCTTCTATAACAATGTATTTTGTTTCAGTAAGACTGTTTAATGTATGGCTCAATTGCGTATGTACCAAGATTTTAGCAGAAGTGGCTTTTATGTCAACGCCGCTATTGACATAGAAAGAACCCGCTGATTTGCGAATTTGCTTAAGGCTCATTCTCGTATAGTTCTTTACTCCAATCCTGCTACACAGATTCTTATAAACCCTGCGAACAGTTTCGTAGGTATATTTAGGAAAATAATCAGGATATTTGATAAATAATATCTCTTGCAGAATATTGTTCATAGGTATAACTGCAAATTCTGGCTCTTCTGATTTTCTCATTTTAAATCTTGGTTTCTTTATAACCTGAATACCATCAATTTCTACAATATGTTGATGCTGGTCAAAATCTCGTAAATCGCAGAAATCAAAGGCAGTATAAAACATGAAAGTTGAAATATCAGCTACAAACCTCTCCGTAAGTGTAAGGTTATCTAATCGGTAGATACTTAATTGTTCTTTTTCTGTAACAATGGTTTTGTTAGATTTTGGATTCTTAACTTTGGGGTCAACTTCCTTTAGTGGGTTTGTTTCTAAATAACCCTTTGAAAAGGCAAATTCCATACTTGCTATGAAATACAGTAAATACCTTTTAGCTGAACCTGCTGAAATCTTTTTGCCCTTTCTTTGCGGGTTATCCAGAGATTTTACATACTCGAAAAACTGAAACCCTAATAATGGCTGAATTTCATTTAATTCTAAATCATTTCTTGATTTGGTTTTTAGAAAAGATTTTAAATGGTCTTTGGTTTTCTTATACTTGCTAATAGTCTTTGGTTCTAATCCTGACTCCTCTGCACTTTGTACATATAAATCATAAACTTTGAATAAACTTGGAATAGGTTGTTTTTGAATGCCTTTATTCCAGGTTCTTTCAAATTCAATTTTTAAGCTTTTAGCGCTAATTGGTCTCCCAAGACTGGTTAAATGTGTAAAGCAATTGTTAACAGTTGTTGTAATTTGCAGGAGAATAGCATTTTTAGATTGTGCAAGGTCTTTGAATTCCTCTTTGGTAGGTTCAATATACTGTGCTTTCTGTAGCCATCTTAGACCATCAGTAATTTTAATTTGAGTTGAAAATTTTGGTGCTTTTACGCCGTAAAGGCTAATGTAACATTGAAGAATAGGTTTTTGGTTAGATACAGTTCTCGGACGGAACTTAATAGAGGGGATACTCATCTTTTTTTCATGTTATGAACAGCATTTTGGTGAGACCAACGCCATTCAAAAAGTGGGCTACTTTGTTAAAAAATGGGTTCTTTTTTGAAATACTTTTTTTACGGTTGCTTTTTGAGTTTAGAGGCAGAAAGTGGGATGAGTGTGGCCTAAAAACAGAAAAAGCAAGATTGAGTGTCTTGCTTTCGTGTTGTACAGTATATTTTCTGTTTATTTGGAGCCCCCAGCCGGGATCAAACCAGCGACCTACTGATTACAAGTCAGTTGCTCTATCAGCTGAGCTATGGAGGCATTTATGTCTGATTTCTTAACGCCGTGTGTTACCTTGTTCTGAAATCGTGGTGCAAAATTAATGCTTTCAGCTATACCACGCAAGCGTTTTTTTGAAATATTTTTTAACAATTTCTTAACTCGCTGACAAGCAACGAGTTAAGAAATGAAATATTTTTAGTTAGCTGCTACGATGATTTTCAGCTTCTGTTTCATCTCTGCCAATTCTTTTTCTGCGCCTTTAATCTTCTCTTCATACTCAGCACGCACCGCAGCGGCATTTTTAGAACGGGCAAAGAACTCGATATTGTTTTCCCACAAATTGATGTCGTCTTCCAACTTCTTCATCTTGCGGCGAATATCGTTTTCTTTCTTATCCAGTTCTTTTGAGTTGCCTTTGTCGCCTTTCAAGGTTACATCTACCTCATTTTGCAACAACATTTTCTCTTTCTCTGAACCACTCACACCTGAACTTGCTTTCACATAAGCATTAATGGCATCAACAAAGCGGCGCTGGATGTTCTGCATTTCTTTGCGTGGTACAAAACCTATCTCGTTGTAACGAGACTTAAATCCAGCCAGTTTGCTCAAATCTGCTTCACCAGCTTTGGCGGCTGCTTCTATCTCTTCACAAAGAGCTATTTTTTGTTGTAAATTGGCTTCGTATTCTTTCTCTACCTCATTGCCTTTGGCACGTTTGCCATTAAAGAAGGCATCACAGGCTTTTTTGAAACGGTCGTAGATTTTATCCTTAAATTTCTCAGGTACATGGCCAATCGTCTTCCATGTTTTTTGTAATTCTACCACTCTGTCTGTATTGGCAGGAGAGAAGTCGCCTGATTCCAGCAATACTTCTACCTGCTCGCACAAAGAAGTTTTGGCTTTCAGGTTGCTTTCTCTTTCAGCTTCCAGTTTATTGAAGAAATCTCCTTTATTACGGAAGAAAGTTTTCAACGACGACCAGAACTCACGGCTGATGTCTTTGCCTTTTTCTTTTGGCATGGCACCTTTAATACCATTCCATTGGTCCTGAATTGCCAGAATCTCTTTGGTTTTTGCGTTCCACTCGTTGATACTATCGGTGTTGAACTGTATATAAGGTTTCAGGTTCTCAACCAACCTGGATTTTGCCTGATAGATTTCTTCCTGCAAAACCCCAGCTTGTGATGATTGCTCCCGGCGTTTGTTATGGATAATATCAAAAGCCGCTTTCAACCTCTTCCATAGTTCGTCTTGTGCCTCACGCTGTGCAGGGCCAATATGCTTGTATTCTTCCAATAGATCGTTTGCCTGGCGTAGCGTAGTATTGCTGAGACCGCTATCTTCAAGGGTTCCGGCAATGGCTTCAATACGCTCTACTATCTCGGTTTTAGCTGTCAGGTTTTTCTTACGGTCAAGGTCTTTCAACTCGTTCTGTATATGACGAATACTGAAATATCTGTCTACCAGAGCATTAAAGGCTGACCATAGGGAGGTATTATGTGGAGAGTTTACATTTCCTGCGCTTTTCCAGTCTTCCTGTAATTTTTTAAATTCCTGCCAGTTGTTTTTCGAACCACCTTGTTCTTCCTGTTCTACTATTTCGCGCAGGCGTTGTAATAGATTGGTTTTGCGTTCGAAGTAATCTTCTTTCTGGCGTTCTATTTTCTGGAAGAAACTGTTTTTTGCATCACGGATTTGTGCGCTAAGAGATTCAAAACGAACAACATAGTTGTCGTTTTTAAATTCAAAGCCTTCGTTGCCACCGTTGTCTGCTATATATTTTTTTAATGCTTCCGATTTCTCACGTGCTTTCAGGTCATCAAATATCGGTTTGATTTCCTTCATCACATTGTCGGCATTTTTTACGTCTGAAATACTTACACCTTCTGATTTGATAGAAGCTAATAGCTTTTCACCCAGATCTACGAAATCTTTTTTTGAGAAATTGCTATAATCAACCTCGTCGCCAGTCAGTACCGGAGTTTCATCTTCTATTAAGTCTACTGTTTGAGGCAACTCTTCAGCAACAGCTTCTTCCGGTTTAACGGGTTTTGGCGATACCTCTACCATAACTGTTGGATCGTTGCTGACTACAATTTCTTCCATTGGACTCTCGTCTTCACCTAAAACTGGTTTTGAGGTTTCGTCGGTTGCCGCTTCTGGGTTAGTAGTAATAGCAACATTTTCAATAGGAGTATCCACAATATCCAAAGCTGGTGTAGCAGGCTCCTCAATAGAAGTATCTATTGCGGAAGTGTCTACTATGGTTGGCTCAGTTGCGGTGGATGCTGGAGTCTCTTGTGGGCTTTCAGCAACGGGTGCTTCATCTTTCACCTCTTTTGTGCTGTCTTCAACAGGTTCGTCAGTCGAAGTGTCGATGGAATCTTTCAGTTCGTTCATAATTTCTTTAGAGTCTTGAGTATTGGCCGAAGCCTCTGCATCTGTCAAAGACGAATCTTTCACTTCGGCAGCATCAGTAACGGGTTCTGCTAAATCCAATTCTTTATGCGTCATTTGTAATTGTTACGATTCGTAGTATCGTGGAATGTTTTCATTAGATTTGCAAATGTAATAAATATAAAAATACTTTTGCCCAACAATCCATGCAGAGTATGTGTAAAAATTATTAATCGGGAAAAAAGTCTCTTTTTTTTTCTGAATAAACAACATTTATACTAACTCTGTGACTTTTGAAATTATTCCGACTATATTTATATACGTAAAAAAAGCCTAAAACGTTGCAAAAAATGAATAAAAAAACAGATGTGGCCGCGCTTCGACTTAATTACTTACTCAACGAATTAGTTGAAGAAAATGTTTTAGAAAACCCAATTAAACAATTTGAAAAATGGTTCAAGGAGGCCATTGATGCTAAGGTTCTTGAGCCCAATGCTATGCACCTGGCTACCATTTCTAACGGTAAACCTCACGGCAGGATTGTTTTGCTGAAAGGATTTGATGAGAGTGGATTTGTTTTTTTTACGAATTATGAAAGTAATAAAGGTAAGGAAATAGCAGAAGTGCCATTTGCCTCTTTGACTTTCTTCTGGGGAAGTATGGAACGGCAAGTACGAGTTGAAGGGCAAATTGTGAAAACTTCCGCAACGGAATCAGATGAATATTTTCAGCTAAGGCCACGTGGTAGCCAGATTGGCGCTTGGGTTTCGCAACAATCAACAGTTGTAAGCAGAGAAGAATTAGAAAATAGACAAAAAGAACTGGAAGCAAAGTATGGCGATGATTTTATTCCACGTCCACCTTATTGGGGAGGCTATCGTTTGATACCGGAAAGAATTGAATTCTGGCAAGGCCGGCCAAGCCGCTTGCATGACAGGATATTGTTTACGGATATAGGTGGCAGTTGGAAGATTGAACGTTTGAGTCCGTGATTTTGCCTCACCCTAATGCCTCTTATTGAATAGGGAGAGGTGCGAAAGACCGTTCTATGACCTTTTTGAAAATAGACTATGTTTTTTATAAAACTAACCTGCATATATTCAACCCTATGATCTACGATTATATTATTATTGGTGCTGGCTCGGCTGGGTGCGTACTGGCGAATCGTCTTTCAGAAAACCCGGCTCATAAAGTGTTATTGATTGAAGCAGGAGGGCCGGATAAAAAGATGGAAATTCATATTCCGGCAGGATATGCCAAGCTTCATCGGAGTGAGGTAGACTGGGGATACTGGACGGAGCCACAAGCGCATGTACTAAACCGCAGATTGTATTTGCCCAGAGGTAAAACTTTAGGTGGTTGCAGCTCTACCAATGCAATGGCCTACGTAAGGGGTAATAAAGAAGATTATAATGATTGGGCTGATATGGGTAATGAAGGATGGAGTTATGAAGAAATTTTGCCTTATTTCAGGAAATCGGAGCATAATGAGCAAATCAAAAATGTTTTTCATGGGAAGAATGGATTGCTGAATGTAACTTTCGCCAAGCATTTCAAAACACCTTTTACTGATGCTTTTGTACAAGGTTGTGTTGAAAATGGTTTTAAAGAAAACGGAGATTATAATGGTTATAAGCAAGAGGGAGCAGGGTTACTACAATTTACAATTAAAGATGCCAGAAGGCATAGTGCTGCTACAGCATTTCTTAAGCCTGCCATGAGCAGATCAAATCTTACTGTATTTACCAATACCATAGTGAAACAAATTCTGATTGAAAATGACAAAGCAGTAGGAGTGGAGGTAATAAGAGGGAAAAACAGTACCGAAAAAATTGAAGCAAAAAAGGAAGTAATTCTTTCAGCGGGGTCATTTAATTCTCCGCATCTATTAATGCTTTCGGGTATCGGTGATAAAGAAGAACTCAAAAAAGCAGGAATTACGTGTAAAAAAGAAATTCAAGGGGTAGGGAAAAACCTGCAAGATCATATATTTATGGGAGTTTCGGCTTTATCCCGTCAGCAGTTAGGTCAAAATCATTATTTATCAAAATGGAATCAGGCAAAGGCACTGGCACAATATCTATTTACGAAGAAAGGTATTCTGACCATTGGCCCTTTAGAAGCCGCAGCATTTGGAATGACTGATGATAGTCCGGATAGAGTGAATTATCAGTTTCATTATGCTTCGTTGCAGATAGGTCAGGATTATACAGTAGATATGTATGATATTTCAACCTTTCCACAAAATGATGGTTTTACAATCCTGCCTACTTTATTGAGACCTAAAAGTAGAGGATACCTGAGTTTAAGGAGTAATAACCCATTAGATGCGCCAATCATTCAACCAAATTTCTTATCAGAAGAGCAAGACAGAACTACATTAATAAAAGCCACTAAGAAAGCTATTGATGTAATAAACTCCAAAGCATTTGAGCCTTATAGAGACAGGTTAATTACCCCACCTGATTGTAGTTCAGATGATGCTATTCTACTTCATATTCAGAAGCAATTAGAAACTGTGTATCATCCTGTTGGCACTTGCAAAATGGGAAATGATGAAATGGCAGTAGTGGATAATGAACTCCGAGTGAAAGATATTGAGGGATTGCGGGTAATTGATGCGTCTATTATGCCTACTATTGTATCTGGTAATACTAATGCACCTGTGTATATGATAGCCGAGAAGGGTGCGGATCTGGTGTTGAAATAGATGTCTAATTATAACTGACGAAAATGAATAAAGACCTGAAAGCACACTGGGAAGAAGTGTATCAGAATAAAAGTTTTGAAGAAGTAAGTTGGTTTCAGGAAAATCCTGAAACTTCTATACAATTTTTTGAAAAACTGAATCTGCCTAAAAATGCCAGTATTATTGATATGGGTGCAGGAGAGAGCCATTTTGTTGATTACTTACTTGAGAAGGGCTATGAGAATATTACTCTGGTAGATATTTCGGAAGAAGCTCTTAAAAAGACTCAGAATAGACTTGGTGATAGAGGTAAGTCTGTAAAATATATTGTAGCGGATGCCGGAACATTTAAAGCGAAGGAAAAATATGACTTCTGGCATGATAGAGCTACTTTCCATTTCCTGACTGGTATTACTGAAATTGAACACTATACTCAGAATATCTGTCGGTCACTCAATACCGGAGCTTATTTCCTGATTGGTACTTTTGGCGAAGGTGGTCCTAAAAAGTGTAGCGATTTAGAAGTTTATCAGTATTCGCCTGATGATTTAAGTGAGGTATTTGCCCGCTGTTTAACACAGAAAAAATCTTTGAAAACAGAACATAAAACTCCTTCAGGTACTGTACAGAAATTTACTTTCTGCCTGTTTAAATATGATAGATAGTAGTATGTTTTTTAGCCATAGGCTATATTCCTACGCCAGAATAAGTGATGATTAGACCTGGAGAAAACGCACTGCATTGTCTTTCCTAATAAGATTGTACACAAACCTTTAGGAATAAGAGAAAAAAGATTTTCTTTGCACAAATCTATAGAATCACGTATGTTAACCCGACTAAATTGCTGAGATGAAGAAAGTATTCACACTACTGCTTGCCCTTTGTATTTTTTCAAGTTGTCAACAAAAGCTTCTCTATCCTCTAAAAGGTAATTACCCTGGCAATTATGCTTTAGTTACTGATAGATCTCCAGACGAAGTATGGAACGATATACTAGCGTATTGCTCGCAAAGTGGAATAGAATTAAAAATAACAGATAGAAAGAGCGGATTAATAATTTCTAAATGGTATAGATTGAGAACTTATACATTTGAGAACCAGGACGGAACACTTCAGGAAAACGGTGCCGATGTGGTTATAGGCTGTGAAACGCCCGGAAAATTTATAGGAGATTGCCAAGCACCTAACATTATCTGGACTAATATCATTTTTAAATTAAATGAAAGAAGCAGTAAGACCGCTCTCACAGTCAGGCTATCAGATTTAATAGCCTGGTATTCACGATGGGAGTATTTAAAAGAAGTTAAATCTACCGGTGTGTTAGAAAAGCAGATTATTGAGAGAATAAAGTAAATTTAATTCCCGATTTTAACCAAATCATAGGCTGTAATGAAAAAAGCACTAAGCTTTCTGACGGTAGCATTTTTAATGTCTGCCTGTCATTCAATAGTATATACTCCCTTAAAAGGTAATTACCCAAGTGATTATACAATAGTCTTCAATAAACCTGCTGATGAGGTAATGACTAATATTATTGAGTATTGTTTAAAAAATAACATTTCCTTAAAGGTAATAGACAGAAAAAACGGACTAATCATGTCCGAACCTTATAAAATCAATTCCTTCACATTTGAAAGCCCTGTTGGAATCCCTGAGGATAGTAGTGCTCGTGTAATTGTTGGCCGCGAAAAATTAAAGAATTATTCCTATGGAGCTGAACTTGTCCTGACTGATATTGTTTTTCAGGTAAAGGAAGAAGAAAATAGAACCTCGATGACCGTAATGTTAGCTAATATGGTGGGCTATATTTATCAAAAGGCGGCTTATACTCATATGAGGGGAATGTGTTTAAAAGAGGTCAGGTCTACAGGTTTTTTAGAGAAACAGATTATTGCGGGTATAAAGTAACCAAGGGTTAGTCTAAACCAAGAGATAAGTTATTGTTTCATAGTTGATTCATCTATACTCCGGAATAAATGTTTTCGGTGAAGGCCAACGGCTAAGCTATTTTGGTTAAAAAATAGAAAAGAGACAAGGTGGTGCCGTTGTCTCTAAATAATAATTTTCATTCTATTACCATACCTCTACGCTATTTCATAGCTACTATAATAAAACCAACAATCAGAATTCCTACTAAATGATAAGTTCTACTATAATACTATACAAGATGCGTGGTGGAATATTCGGATTGATAGCAATGTTTGAGGTATTGGCAATCAGGAAACCAATACCAATCAATAAAGAAAATTCTACGACCTCTCCAAAAGGATAAATAAATATTGAGAATGTAGCAATAAAAAATAGAGGCAATGATTAGCATGCCAGCATTACCACGGTCTCTATTATATAGTTTACTCTTATTTCAGATTTTCAGAATCAATTAGATACTATGATAATAAAGATAGTAGAAATTGCTGTTCCGATAGCCCAGTTTTTCCATACTTTCTTCGCTTTGGTTTTCTTTGCCTGTGCTATATAACCTCTGGCATACTCAGGGTTTTTCTGGTAAGCCTCAACATTTGGAATACCCATATTATGTAGTTTAGGTGTTGTAACACTACAAGCTACTGCAGGTATTAAACCAAATAAGCCATTTAATAACAAAGAAGTAACTAATACACCGCCTTTGCCGCTATTCTGGCCTGTATAATAGATTTGGGCATCAGCCATTCCTTTTTCATAAGTGTATTCAACAGTTTTTTTGCTTAATGGATTTACTTCAAAAGAGCTGGTTTCTATAAAAGCCTCATTGGTTACAGGTTTATCGGTAGAAAAAATGTCCTTCTGGCCATTCTCATATTTAACCATCAGAATTGTCGACTTCAGAATACTGTAGGTAGGGCCGTCCAGATTTTCAAATTTCAGATAGGTGATTTCCTGGTCTTTTACTTCTTTTACTTTGGCTTTGATTTCGTCACCGTTTTTGAGAAAAATAATGTCTTGTGCATAAAGGTTAATTGTTAGTACGCAGCAAAGAATAGTAGTGATAATGGTTGGTTTCATAAAAAATGTTTGAACGAGATTTGTTTTAATTAAAATTGAAATCAGAACCAAAATCGTACCAGTTCGGGACTTTTTTTTGAAAATAAACCTGCCCATTATGCTTTCATATACCGATTTCGCAATAGGTCTTTCATATAGACGTTAATTCCCCATTGGTCAGCTAAGGGTTGGTTGGTGTAGGGGAGGGTAGGTAAGTAATTAGGTGGGCCGAACTCTGTGAGTATTGTTAAGGTATCGCCTGATTTGGCTTTATATTCTACTACTTTATCCCACCATGCCAGATGAGCCTTTACAACGCTTTCCCATTCAGGGGCCCTTGGATCGTTTACCTGAGGACCTTCCTGATGCCCGATTCTTGAATGAATATGGTCAACTCTTGCCAAAGCAGCCTGAACTGCTTCTGTCTGGTCTTCCAGCAAAGATTCATGCACATTGCACCAGTGAGATATATCTAAGGTAAGACGTAAAGCGGGGTTTTTCTCAATGAAATTATGAGCTATATGTGCAGCAAAAAGCATACGTCCGCGATGTGTTTCGTGTAATATCTTTATGCCGCTTTTCTGATTGGCTTCTGCTGTATGGTCTATAAAAAGTTTGTTCTGTTCGTAAGTAAAATAATCCCGTCCGCTATGGCAGTTAATATATAAGGGTCTCTTTGGTGACAGTGTTGCCGCATTGATAGCTTTTTTGAAAGTCTCCAAATGTTCTTTAGCGTCTTTCTGATAACCTCCACATAGAAACCCAACTTCTAACTGATATTTATCTAAGGCCGTAAACAATTCCTGTTGGTCTTTTTTTTCAGTAGGCCACCAGACTTCAATGCCATCATAGTTTTCTTTTTTTACCGCTGCGCAAAAGGCCTCTGTATTCCCGGGGAAGCCCCAGTTAGTGGCCAGGATCTTTAATTTTAAAGCTGCATTGTAAAGGCGTTGGTATTGAGTTTGTTCAGCAACCGTCTGAATAGAGTGAAGTATCATTCCTCCTCCGGTGCTTGTGCCTAAAAAATCTCTACGGTTCATAATAATACAGGAAGTTTTAAATGGGTTTGGTTCGTGAAAAGACAGGTAAAACAGAATTATACTTTCATTTGTAAAATTATCAATCTATTGATTAATATATGCCTATATTTTAAGTTTTCTAAAAATGCAGGAGTGGCTTAAAAAAAGTTCTGTCTTTATTTTTCTTCCAGTTTCTTGTAATAAAATACCACTTATCAGTGAACAGAACCAATTACCGGAAATAAACTACCATTTACCGGAAGTATCTTCCAATTAACCTCTATTTTCTGCCATTCAACGAAAGTTCCTGCCAATTTTCCGCTGTTTCCTGCCACTTGTCGATGTAATCTACCAGTTATCGCCTTTATGTTACCAAACGTCGCCGTTTAATACCGATTATCTTGGAAATGTCTCCAAAAAAAGTTTAAATTTGTCACTTCATCGAAAACAGTCCCAAAAACCGCTTTGAATGGTGTAAATTTGAATCATCAAACAAAAAGGGAAAATAATATAAAACTATTGAGTAACATGAAAAAGATTTTTACAATTGCTATTGTTACAATTTTAACTTCAACTGCGGCTTTTGCTAACGACGATACTAACAAACAAACTTCTAAGGAAGAAACTTCTAAAGTGGTTATTACTAAGGAAACAATGAAGTTAATAAAGAAAGAGAGAAAAAAAACAAGCAAGGTTTTCAGAGAAAAAAATCTTGTTTGCTAATAGATAAAGTATAGAACTGAACACGGGAAGCAAAACAACTAAAGCTGAAACATAAAGAAGGAAATAGAACAGAAAATAGTCAGGACGAGGAGGAAGGGAAAAAACAATTAGAAATAGTTACTCATACAATAAAAAAAGCGAAGCATCTTCAAAGACGCCTCGCTGATTTAAACAAAAACCTAAACTCAATTTAATCAGTTACACTGGAAATCACACCTTTTGACAATTGATTATCAGGAAAGACTTCACGTCCGTTTTTATTAATGAATCCACTTCTACCGAAAAGACTAATTCTTGCCATACCTTCTGAAAAGTTATAAGCGTCGTCATAAATCAACGGAATAATTTCTTGTCCGGTTTTATCAATGTATCCATATTTTCCATTATTAATAGCTCTTGCATATCCATCTGAATAGCCCCAAAGGTTATCATACTTTAAAGGCACAATTTCTTTTCCGGTTTTATCAATTACCCCGAATTTTTTGTTGGCATATACGATAATCATCCCTTCTGAAACTCCTTGAATAAAATCGTAAGTGCTTGCCACCAAGTCACTACCGGTTTTGTCAATTACTTTCCATTTATCGTTGTTACGAACAACCGCCAGGCCTTCGGCATAATTATCTACTTCATCATATTTAGCCGGTATCACAAGGTTATTGTTGGCATCGATAAAACCCCATTTTTTAGCTTCATTTTTTACAGCTGCTCTGCCTTCGATAAAACTTTTGGCTCCTTTATGTACCATCGGAATCACCTGATTTCCTTTGGCATCAATAAAACCGTATTTTCCGGCTACTGCTACCATAGCCAAGCCTTCAGAGAAACTTTCAACTTTATCGAACTGAGGTTTAACTACAAAATGATTTTTTGTATCAATCACTCCCCATTTTCCTGCTTGTTTAACAAAAGCAAGGTTTTCTTTAAAGCTCAATACTTTATCGTAGTCGAAAGCAACTTTTACTTTCCCCTTTTTATCTACAAACCCCCATTTGTCGCCTAATTTAACTGCGGCTAATGAATTGGAGAAATTCTGTACTTCTTCGTATTCAAAAGGTATTACTTCTTTCCCTGTTTTATTCATGAATCCCCATTTGCTGTCTTTACGAATTGCGGCCATGTCTTCGGTCATGTCGTAAGCACTTTCGTATTTTACAGGAGCAACTTCTTTTCCTTGTTTATCAAGAAAACCAACTTTGTCGTTTTTCTCGATACGTACAACACCAGATTGAAAATCGGTAAAATTTACGTTTGCAGGAAGCTGAGTTTTTTCAGTTGATTGTGCGAATGCAGTTTGCGCAGCTAATAGTGATAAGCCTAAGATTAGACCTTTACCTTTTATTATGTTCGTTCTCAAAGCCATTGTTTTTTATAGAGTTAAGCTCTTTATTCACTTAATATATAATGAAAATACTATTGCCAAACTTATGCCAATGCATATAAATCGGCTTTAATCTTAGCAAGCGGATACATTTTTTTTGTTTAGCTGATAAAACAATAGAAAAGAATTTGGAAAATGTGCAAACACAATACACATTATGATTGCTTGCAAACGCAATGCCAAGATTTTGATCTTAACTATAATATTATTGAGTGGGTACAAAATAGTTTTTCGCTGATTTTCAATTTGCTATATTACAATTAAGATTCAGATTCAATTTGATTATAATTTGGTGCGAAGGAGAAAAATTGAAAACTTTTATAGCTCAATGGAGGGGGATTCAGAAAGACATACAATAATTATATACGTAAGGCTTTTTTATACTTGCTTACACACTATATAAACCTAAATAACTATCTTTGCGAAAATTCCGGGCTGAGAGTAATTAGATAAAACTAATTGAAAAGTAATAGTGTATAATCGCAGATGGTGAATACTGAATCAATCATTAAATCGCGCAATCACACATTCGCTCAATTACATCCCATTTCACTACAATTATTGTTTGCATGAAAATTTCGTATAATTGGTTAAAAAGTCTGATAGAGATTAAAGAATTACCGGAGGAAATCGGGAAATTATTGACAGGCACAGGCTTAGAAGTAGAAGGAATAGAAGAGATAGAATCAGTAAAAGGTGGGTTAAAGGGCTTTGTGGTAGGAGAGGTGCTTACCTGTGAGCCTTTTATGGTAAAAGAGAAACAATTAAGCCTGACAACTGTTGATATTGGTGCTGAAACACCTTCAACTATCGTGTGTGGTGCTTCTAATGTACGTGCAGGGCAAAAAGTAATTGTAGCGACTTTGGGTACGACTATTTATTTTGCAGATGGTAAATCGTTTACGATAGAAAAACGCAAAGTTTACGGATACCCTTCGGAAGGGATGATTTGTGCGGAAGATGAAATCGGTATTGGTACATCTCATGAAGGTATTTTAGTTTTAGATACTGATTTGCCTAACGGCACTCCTGCTGCCAGATATTTTTTGTTAGAGCCTGATTTTCAGATTGAAATTGGTTTAACCCCTAACCGTGCTGATGCGGCTTCACACTTTGGTGTTGCCCGTGATTTGAAAGCAGTATTGGGCAGAGAAATCAAATTACCATCAATTGAAAAATTTGCTACTGCCGAACAGAAAACAGACTTTCAAGTAATTCTTGAAAATACGGAGGCTTGTCCTCGGTTCTGTGGTCTGGAAATTCAGGGGATTACAGTCAAAGAATCACCAGAATGGTTGAAGAAATCCTTACAAGCCATCGGGTTGAACCCCATCAGTAATATAGTTGATATTACCAACTATATATGCCATACTTTAGGGCAGCCGATGCATGCTTTTGATGCTGATGAAGTAAAAGGTAAAAACATTGTGGTACGTGTGCCAGAAAAAGGAACAAAATTTGTTACGCTTGATGGTGTAGAAAGAACGCTTTCGGGGTATGACCTGATGGTTTGTAATGCAGAAGAGCCAATGGCTATTGCAGGGGTATTTGGCGGCCAAAAATCTGGTATTAAATCAACTACCAAAAATATATTTTTAGAGGTCGCTTATTTTAGTCCTGTATGGGTACGTCGTACTGCTACTTTTCATGGACTAAAAACGGATGCTTCATTCAGATATGAGCGTGGTACAGACCCGAATATGCCACCTTTTGCAATCAGATTGGCGGCTTTGTTGGTACAGGAATTAGCAGGAGGAAAGATTCTGGATAGTGTGATAGATAATTATCCTACTCCCATCGAAAACCTGACTATCACGGTCAAACACAAAAATATCAACCGCCTGATTGGAAAAAATCTGGAAGACGAATTGATTCATCGGATTCTTGAAAGTCTTGATATTAAAGTTTTAAGCGATGATGCGTATGAAATGACCGTGAGTGTACCGCCCTATAGAGTAGATGTAACGAGAGAGGCCGATGTAATTGAAGAAATATTGCGCATTTATGGTTTTGATAATATTGAGCTTTCGGAAAATCTGCAAGCTGATTATCTATCAAGTTTCCCCGATAAGGATGCGGATAAATTACAGATGCGCTTGATAGAATTATTAGCGGCTAATGGTTTTAATGAGATTCAAACATTATCTATTACAAAGCCTGCTTACAATGAAGCTGTTCAAAGCATTGCAAAGGGTGGACAGGTAACCTTGCTGAATCCATTAAGTGAGGAATTATCGGTAATGCGCCAAAGCCTGTTATTGACTGGTATGGAGTCGGTGGCTTATAATATTAACCGCCGCCAGAAAGACCTGAAACTGTTTGAGTTTGGTCGCTCATATTTTACAAAACAGGATGAAGGGCAAGAGAAAAAATATAAAGAGAGTAAGCATTTAGGTTTGTGGCTTACAGGTAACCAACAAAATGAAACGTGGTTATCAGCCAATACACCTGTTGCCTTCCACGATTTGGCTCTGGCAGTGCAAAAGGTATTGAAGAGCATGAAAGTAAACAAGTTTGACACACAGGAAGCTAATGCAGGTATTTTTCAGTACGGGCTTACTTATTTAATCAACAAAAAACCTGTGGTGAGTTTAGGTCTGGTAAAGTCTTCTATTGCTAAATTGGCTGAGGTAAAACAAGCTGTTTTCTATGCAGATTTCGACTGGGATTTCTTATTGAAGCAATATTCTGAAAAAGTAGCGTATGTGGAAATACCAAAATTTCCGGAAGTACGCCGTGACTTATCTTTGGTAATTGATACCATAACTACTTTTGAGCAGGTATCAGCTATTGCCTACAAAGTTGAAAGAAACCTGTTGAAAGCCGTGAATGTATTTGATATTTATGAAGGAGAGAAATTAGGAGAAGGCAAAAAATCATATTCAGTGAGCTTTACGCTTTTAGATAAAGAGAAGACATTGACCGACGATAGCATTGATAAGACGATGCAACGTCTGATAGCTGCTTATGAGAAAGAGTTGGGGGCTATTATCAGGAAGTAAAGCTTTAAACTTTAATATGAACCACAGAGGCACAAAGAACTCTGTGGTTTTTTATTTATTCCTTTCGTTCCTGGCACAACTCTACCAGGACACCATTACTGCTCTTAGGATGTAAAAAACACACTAGTTTATTATCCGCCCCTAATTTGGGTTCAGTATTCAACAAAATAAAACCTTCACTTTCCAATCTCTTCATTTCGGTCTGAATATCATCTACCTCAAAAGCGATATGATGAATACCTTCACCTTTTTTCTCTATAAATTTGGCAATAGCACTTTCGGGATTGCTTGCTTCTAATAATTCAATTTTTGTTTCATTGACCTTGAAAAATGAAGTCATCACTCCTTCACTTTCTACAGATTCTGATTTATAGGGTGCAATATTCAAAAGTTTTGTAAATAAGGTATTTGAAGTAGCAATATCTTTCACGGCTATTCCGATATGTTCAACGTTTGTAAGCATAAGATGTAATTTATTTGAGGCAAATTATAGATTTTTTGTCTAATAAACTCACTTATTACATAAATTAGAGTTTTAAAGCTATTACTTATGTTACTTTCAAAAAAACAACTCAGGTATCACCTTCTGGCATGGGGTATGTTCCTGCTTTTGGTTTTTATTAAAGCCAAAGCCATTGATACAAATTTCATTATTAGAAACCTCATTTCTTTTATTACGCTTCTTTTTGTGTTTTATATGCATCTATTTATAGTATTTCCTATGATTGGATTAAAAAATAGTTTGCCTAAGGTATTATCAGGCAGTGTGTCCGTCATTTTTCTGGGAATTATGTTCAGACAAGGTGTTGGCGGTATTTTTCTTCCTGACTCATTCTCACAGGAGGTATTCTGGGTACAATTCAGGTTAAATCTCTTATTTACTGTCATTAGCCTTGCCTATTGGTTTATTGTCAAAAACAATGACTATAAAAAAATGCAATTGCAGAGCAGTATGATTGAGTCAGAATGGCAATTACTTAATCCACAGGACAATCCGCCCCCATTTACTGAATTGCCTGGTAAAATAAGTGAAAGAAATCATTTTTTTGTAAAGACAGGAGTCAGAAATAAACTGGTTAAAATTGATTTTTCTCAAATACAATACATTGAAAGCCAGAGTAATTATGTTATTTTCCATCTCGATTCTGATAAGATAAAAACCTTGGCAAGTTTAAAAAATATTGAGGCAGAAATGCCATCTGATCAATTTATTCGCATTCATAGTTCCTTTATAATCGCCAAGAGCATTATTACGGGTATAGAAGGAAATATGATGAATACAATTAATAAAAACTTACCTATAGGAGCTAAATATAAGAAAACAGTGCTTTATTATATTGAACAAAATACATTACAATAATTCTGTAAATATGTCTACATAACCTATCAAAGAGTTTATCCTTTGTAAATAGCAATTTGCATAAGCTATTATTTTGCTATTAACAGACTTCTTAGCTTGCTTGCCTATTTTCAATTAAATCAGTAGTATATGTCTGTTATTTATTCCGCTATTTTAAAGAGAAGCTTAGTCTTATATTTAATTGTTGTTTTTTTGTCAGCGAATTGTCAGAAATATGATAATTCTAAAAGTATCAATAAAGATGCTTCTTCGGTTGGTTTATCTTTGAACATTGATTCTGGCAGGGTTGATAAATATATTCTGGCTCGCATGGCACAATCAAAGATTCCTGCCATATCAATAGGTATTGTATATAAAGGCGATTTGATTTATGCAAACGCTTATGGGAAAGCAAATCTGGAACATAATATTGCTTTAAAGCCCGAGAGCCCTTTCAAACTCGCCTCACTTACCAAACCATTTACGGCTTTTGCAATTCTGCAATTATTCGAAAAAGGGAAAATCAAATTAGACGAAAAGGCAAGCTTTTATCTGAAAAACTTACCTATCAAATGGGAGACAATTACCGTACGACAATTGCTGAGTCATACTTCCGGTCTGGCTGATTATTTTCAATCGCCTGACTGGTCATGGCAAAATTCATGGCGATTAGATTTGAGCCATAAAGAATTTATTGCCATGAACGAGAAATCGCCAATAATATTCAGCCCTGGTGAAAGAATGCAATACTGTAATACCAACTATTATTTATTGGGAATGATTATAGAGGTGATTACCGGTAAAAGTTATAACCAATATCTGAAAGAAGAAATATTTGAGCCTTTGGGTATGAGCCATACCCAAATAGATAAGTCGGAAATGTTGATTTCTGATAGGGTAAATGGATATACATTGTCTGATAAAAAACTGCTTAATGCGGAATATACAAGCAATACATGGGCCTATTCAGAAGGCGGACTCATATCTACTGTTGAGGATTTGGCGAAGTTTGATAAAGCCTTATATAGTGAAGCATTGCTAAGAAAAGAAACAATTAAAGAAATGTGGTCTCCCTCAAAACTTAAAAACGGAAAGGAAGGAGTGATAGGTGATAACGGAGCAGGTAATCCCAATCATTATGGACTTGGTTGGTTTTTGAGTGATTATAAAGGACATAAATTGACATTAGCAGGTGGAAATAAACCCGGCTTTACCTGCACTTATTTCCATTTTGAAGATAAGAGTCTTTCAATTATTATTTTATCAAACCTTTCTTCAAGTCCATTGTACCCAATGGCTGGTGAGATTGCTGAAATGTATTTGAATTGGTGAGTAATTTGGAAGTTCATCAAACTCAAACTACCAAACCTCTGGATAAGGATGAAAAATCTTATAGATTCTCCAGAGAATGGCGAGAATCCCAAAGCAAAACAGGGCAGTCGTTTGCCATTTAAAGAAGCTCCGGGCGTCTACCTTCTCTATAATAGTTTCGGGTAACATATAATATCTTCTGATCAGCCAATACAAAAAAGTAAGGAACAACCCAAAGGCCAGGCTAATGCCAATGTTTATGCTGATTCTGCTCAGAATATAGTTTTCTGGGGAGCCGGTATATAATTCAAATAGCGCATCCGGCGAGATAAGGACTTCAGCAGATATAAAGGCAGTGTTTAATAATAAAACAATAAAGCCCCAGACTGCGATTTGACAATAGCCGAAACAAGTAAATAAGATAATGCCTAAAACTGGTTTCATTTTGTTTGCACGTATTTCAATAAACAATACTTAATTTGTTTTCTTATTCAATTTCCGATGAGCTTCTTTCAATCCATTCTTAGCCTCATTAAAATTGGGGTCAATAATAAGGGCGGTTTTAAAATCGGCATTTGCTTCATTATACTTCTTTAAATGATTTAAAGTGTTCCCACGATTCGAATAGTATTCGGCCTTTCTTGGAGTCATCTCAATTGCTCTACTAAAGTCTTGCAAGGCTTCATCATAACGACCAATATTATCTAAACAGATACCTCTATAATTGTAGGTCCGCGAATTAGTACTATTGAGAGTAATGGCCTTGTCGAAATCTATGATGGCTTCGGTGTATTTGGTGAAGTTTTTATAGCTTGTTCCTCTGTTATGATATGCATCGACGGCTTTGTCTCCTTCAATTTCAATAATTTTTGTGTAGGTACCAATAGCTTCATCATAATGACCTAAGGCATCCAGACTTAAGCCTTTGCTATTATAAGCTCTTGTATTATTCGGATTCATTTGAATCGCTTTATTAAAGTAAGTGATAGCTTCTTCATAAGCACCTTTAGCATATTTTTGTTCTCCGGCTTTTAGATAGTCTTCAGCATTTTGGGCTTGTAAACCAATAAAAATAAAGAGAAAAAATATCAGAAGAATGACACGGCGTTTCATTAAAGTGTTTTTTAAATTTCAGGAGTCTAATTAAAAAAATTAATTTTTTTTTAATTATCGGTAGTATAATTATTCTTTATGGATAAACTAAGTATTTATACCTGGAAGTAATAAATAAAAATACGTGTGTAATTTTATTAAAAAAACTATATACATAAGAAATTGTATCAAAGAAAAAATTTCTACCGTTTAATCAGAAAAAACGGTATAGTATTTGTCCTATTAGTAGCATACAAGTACGAAGAAAGACGGAAAAACGGAGCTTTTTCCGGGTTTTTAAGGAAAGTAGAATTAATACACGATGAATTTACCCGATTGACATTCAGGCCTTAAGTCAGGAATATTAATGACAAAGACCATGCCAATCATAAAAGCACCCACAGCTATTCATAAAGAGTGATTATCTATAAGAAATTATTGTACCTGTTTATTCTTACTAAAACTAAAAAGTCTTGTGTTTGAGGCAACTTAAACACAGGTTATTATTTTTTATTCTGATAGATTTGGTATTAAGCGCAGTAATCTGCTTATCACCCTCACTCCGTACTGAATTTTTTGAAAACGGCCATCCAGATAGAACTAAGGTAAAAAAAAACACCAACCCATTGAGTAAAAAGTGCTTTCATTATAGAAGTAATAATAGTGCTTGTGCGCTACTATTCTTGTTTTGTCATAATTATAATCAAAATCTTTATTGCTAAAGAGTATGAAAAACGTTATGGATGCCGAAAATTACCATCTATTGCTGGCTGAATTGATTAATGAACATTTACCCAAAAACCATTCAAGATATAAATTCATGGACGGTTTCTTAAAGTCGGTAAACGACCTGTGTTTCAGGTTTGAACATGAAAAAGAGCAGCTTAAAGCATTAGTACGCCCGAGTGAAAGAAAGTATGCTGAGATCAATCGTAAGTTGCAGGAAGAAATTGAACAGAGACGAGAATCTGTTCAGAAACTTTCGGAAGGTATCAGTAAACTGGATTTACCCAAACATTACAAATTGCCTGATTTTGATGGCGAAAACCTGTTTGAACTGGCTGTATTTATCAAAAAACTGTTGATTTATCAACAAGGCATTGAAATTCAGTTAAGAAAGGCTAAAGAAGATGCCGACAAGGCCTCTGATGCTAAGACTGAGTTTTTATCAATGATGAGCCATGAGCTCAGAACACCTCTCAATGGAATTGTTGCTATGACCTACCTGATGCAACAGGAAAATCATAGTAACGAAATGCTTGAGAATCTTAAAATTTTACAGTTTTCTGCCGAAAACCTGAATGTGCTTATCAACGATATTCTTGATTTCAGTAAAATTGAGGCAGGAAAGGTTGAACTCGAAAGTATCGACTTCAATATTAAAGACCTGATCAGTAATATCAAGAAATCAATTGAGGTGCATGCGGCTTCAAAAGAGGTAGAAATTGAATTAGATTATGATGATAATATTCCTGAACACCTTATCGGAGATCCGCTTCGCCTGAGTCAGATAATGAATAATCTGGTAAATAATGCAGTGAAATTCACAGATCACGGACAAATTACGATGAAAGTCCGATTGAATCATTTTACAGATGATTCGGTATGTATTGATGTTTCGGTTAAGGATACAGGGATAGGAATTGCTCAGGAAAATTTGTCGAGAATTTTTGAAAAGTTTGCCCAGGCTGATAAGCAGATTACCCGGCGTTTCGGAGGAACTGGATTAGGCTTGGGAATTACTAAAAAGTTATTGGAACTGCACGGTAGCAAAATTCATGTAGAAAGCGAAGTCGGTAAAGGCTCAGACTTCTTTTTTGCCATTAATCTGAAAACGGCCGTTCAACCGAATAAGATTATAAGAAAGGAGGAAATCTTAGACCAGCAAATTCTGAAAGGTACTAAAGTACTATTAGTAGAAGACTATCCGATTAATGTAAAAATTGCTACAAGATTTTTAGAAAAATGGGGGATGAACTACGATACAGCCGCTAACGGACGAATTGCCGTTGAGAAACTGTCTAAAAATGATTATCAGATTGTTTTAATGGACCTTTTAATGCCTGAAATGGATGGTTATACCGCTACAGAAAATATAAGAAAATTCGACAAAAGAACTCCGATTATCGCTCTTACTGCTTCGGTTCTTAATACACAAGACAGAGTTTATGAAGTAGGTATGAATGGTTTTGTTACGAAGCCTTTCAACCCAAAAGAGTTATTTCAAAAAATCAACAAGTATGCTTTACGAGCTTAACAAAAGTTTTAGTAAAGTTATTTAACCCCCTTAGTAGTAAAAGAAATTTACCCTTTTAAAGCCTCATTCTCTTAGAGAGTTGAGGCTTTTGAGTTTTATAACAAAGGGTCATACCTGATGCCAATTTACGGATTCAATGTAGCTTCACAGATTAAAAATGTGTAAATTTGTAATTTAGGAAATAAAATAAGTATAAAGTGGCACGTCCGTCTAAAGAAGAATTAATAAAGCAAGCTAAAGAGACCCCTCTCAACCGACAATACAATCAAATTAAGTCAAAGTACCCTGGAGCAATGCTTTTGTTTCGTGTGGGTGATTTTTATGAAACATTCGGAGAGGATGCCATCAGGGCATCTAAAATATTAGGTATAGTACTCACCCGCCGTAATAATGGAGGAGCACAGGAAGAATTAGCAGGGTTTCCGCACCATTCTTTAGACACCTATTTGCCTAAATTAGTAAAGGCAGGGCAACGTGTAGCTATTTGTGATCAATTGGAAGACCCAAGTACAGCCAAAGGCATAGTAAGGAGAGGGGTCACTGAATTGGTTACTCCGGGCGTTTCTTTCAACGATAACGTACTCAATACGAAGCAGAACAATTATCTGGCATCAATCCATTTTGCAAGATCCGATTATTTTGGCGTGGCTTTTTTGGATGTATCAACCGGTGAGTTTCTCACTACCGAGGGTAATACGGCTTATATAGATAAATTATTACAGAGTTTTGCGCCGTCAGAAGTGTTGTATTGTAAAAAACACCGCCACGATTTTCAGGGTACTTTTGGAGATAAATTCAATGAATTCTGTTTTGAAGATTGGGCTTATAAATATGATTTTGCCTATAATTTGCTCATTAATCATTTCAAAACTTCATCGCTGAAAGGTTTTGGTGTTGAAAACCTGACTGAGGGGATTGTAGCAGCCGGGGTTATTCTCCGCTACTTGTCTGATACTGAACATAAAGAGATGGGGCATATTTCCCGCCTGACGCGTCTGGATGAAGACAAGTATGTGTGGCTTGACAGGTTCACTATCCGTAACCTTGAACTGGTTTTTGCCCAGAATGAGGGAGGGGTACCATTAATTCAGGTTTTAGACCAGACAATCACACCGATGGGTGCAAGGTTACTGCGCAAATGGTTGGTATTACCTTTGAAAGATAAAAGTCTGATTCAGGAGCGATTAGATACTGTTGATTTTTTTGTGAATAATGATGAAATGGCAGAAAATCTGTCTCTTTTGCTAAAGCCTATTGGTGATTTGGAGAGATTAATTTCTAAGGTGGCGGTTCGTCGTATCAATCCACGTGAAATGGTGCAATTGAAACGAGCCTTGTCGCAGGTATTACCTATCAAAAAACTGCTTGAAGTTGGTGGTAAAGAATTTTCTGTTTTACAGAAATATGTGAATCAACTAACTGATTGCCAATATCTGGTTGATAAAATCGAAAGGGAGTTGCGTGACGAGCCACCTGTGGTTACTAATCAGGGCAATATGATTAAAACCGGAGTTGACAGCGATTTAGACGAACTCCATACAATAGCTTTTTCGGGTAAGGATTTTCTGATTGAGATTCAGAATCGTGAAGCGCAACGCACAGGTATCCCCTCTTTGAAAATATCCTATAATAAGGTTTTCGGATACTATCTTGAAGTGTCTAACGCACATAAAAGCAAAGTTCCGACTGATTGGATACGCAAGCAGACATTGGTAAATGCAGAAAGGTATATTACGGAAGAACTGAAAATTTATGAAGAAAAAATTCTGACTGCCGAATCGAAGATTTTTGACATTGAAAACAGATTATTTAATGACTTGATTCTGGCAGCCGGTGAGTTTGTTGGGCAGATTCAACAGAATGCACGCATTGTTTCGGTACTTGATGCATTGTCTTCTTTTGCCAAAGTGGCACGTAAAAACAATTACTGCAAGCCTCAGATTTCAGATGGTAAGGTTATCAATATTAAGGAAGGGCGCCATGCTGTTATTGAGCAACAATTGCCTTTGGGTGAAAGCTATGTGCCAAATGATTTGTTTCTGGATGACGAAACACAGCAAATTATTATTATTACCGGCCCGAATATGGCCGGGAAATCAGCTCTGCTAAGGCAAACTGCTATAATTGTACTTATGGCGCAGGTGGGTAGCTTTGTGCCTGCCTTAAACGCTGAATTAGGTTTGGTTGATAAAATATTTACAAGGGTAGGAGCAAGTGATAATCTATCAAGGGGAGAGTCAACATTTATGGTTGAAATGACCGAGACAGCAAGCATTCTGAATAATCTGAGTGACCGGAGTTTGATAATTATGGATGAGATTGGCCGTGGTACAAGCACATACGATGGTGTAAGTATTGCCTGGAGTATTGCAGAGTATCTACACAATCATCCTAAAAGTAAGCCTTGGACACTCTTTGCCACACATTATCATGAATTGAATCAATTGACCGAGGATTTTGCAAGAATAAAGAATTTTAATGTGTCGGTCAGAGAAGTGGATAACAAGATGGTATTTTTACGGAAACTGAAAGAGGGGGGAAGTGAGCATAGTTTTGGGATTCACGTGGCACAAATGGCCGGAATGCCACAATCAGTCGTATTGAGAGCTAACGAAATATTACATCATCTGGAGCAAGATCATATTAAGGAAGATAATAAAGAAAAAATACAGCAGGCACCCAAAAATAATATTCAACTAAGTTTTTTTGAGCCGCAAGATCCAAAGATAGATGAGCTTAAAAATAAGCTCAAGGCAATTGATGTCAATACTTTATCGCCAATTGAAGCTTTACTGAAATTGAATGAATTAGTAAAATTAGTGTAGAAAAATAGTAAAACTTTTATAGTTGACTATCTGCTTTTCAGGTGCTGGCAGAAAAGCGTATAGGCAGGGTAGAATTATATAACTGAGCCTTATCAGCAAGAAATTTGATTCTGATGTAAGGTTGTCAGACTACTTTTCCTTATATTTAATGAAAATTATAAAAATCCTGATGCGGAACACTACTCGGCATTTTGGGGTTTTATATATATAGCAATTAATAAATCCACAAACTTTTAGCATCCGCAGTAGCGGACTATTTTCAATTTTAAACTCTAACAACTATGGCATCATCATTTAACATTGATTTCCCAGGTACATCCAATCAGTTTATTTTAACCGCCAATAGTGCCATTACTGAAAAAGGTGGTATTTTTAATGGAGACAGCAATAAAGGTATTTTTAGCCTTGATACACCTATTGGTGATATAAAAGGCAGCTATCTGGTGCTTTCAGAGCCCAATAGTTCTGAAACACGTATAGAAGTAACAATTACTGATAAACCTTTTCTGGTACCTATGCGAAAAATAGAAAGTACAATTGCAGGCTTTCTTATGAAATAAATAAGTTTTGAAATATGTAGATTATTAGAATACTAACTCGTTTTAAAAGCCTCAGAAAGCTGTAATATGCAAATTGAGGCTTTGTTTTTAAGATAATAAGCATTTTTTCTTTTTGGCAGAAGTCGAATTTTATAGCTTACTATTCAGTACCATCACTTTGTTTTATCTCACTTTCATTCTTTTTGATTTCTGCAAGTCTGTCATTCCTAACAAAAATTCGTTGCTGGTCAATTTCTGTAAGAAACTGGTATTTTTCATTAACTAATTTTTTAAGCTCAGGCACGGTTTCGTATCCACAGTCTTTGCGTAATATAAACGACCCTTCATTTGCGTGTGTATCTATAAAGACAGGTGCAAGCTTGCTTTGAAATTCTTTTATATACTCTTTCCTGAAAAGCTTTTGTAGTGAATCGCTGTACATTCCCCAATAGGTATGACTCCATCTGACGCCCTGCATTCTTTTAGTTTCTAAATAGTGTTTCCCTGATTCGCCCCAGACTATAAGTGGCTCGTCTGGTAGTGTGTACTTCAGTATTTCTTTTCCTATCGGAGAAACACTCATAGTTCTTTTTGTAGTTGTAATATATTCGTTTTTTAAAGGAATTATAAGTGTAGAGGATACCGTTATTAAAATTACCGTTGCTATACCTGTATTTTTTATATAGGTATTTGAGAGGCCTAAGAAGATATAAATGAAATAGCCTAAAAGAAAAGTTGTAGGAAATACTAATAATAAAAGATAATGATGAAACATAAAACCTGGTTTAAAGACGGCAAAAATACTGCTACTAATAAATACTACAATAAATAGTGTAATTGCTGTAGGTTTAAATAATTTTTTATAGATAATCTGGAAGGTTATTATCAGGATTGTTAGTACAACAATAATTTTTGTGAAAATATTTGAAGGGTCATTAAAAGATTCAAGTAAACCACTTATGATTGAAGCATCACTTCCATATCCTAAATTATGCTGTATATAATAGACCCATATCTCCTTCGAAAAACCAAAATAGATACCTGAGGCAAATAATAAACAAGGCACGCATAAACCTCCTAATGTTAGCATATTGAAATAAGATAGTAATTGTTTTCTCTTTTTCCGGTAAATAAACCAATAGGTAAGACCCACAATAGAAGCTGCTATGGGTGCAGCTTGAAGTTTTGTGAACAACACCATTCCTGCAACAAACCCAAGCCAGAAAAGATGGCTTTTCTGAAGTTTAGAGCTTTGTATTATTTGGGCATATAAAAAACTCATAATGCTTAAAAGGAAAACCGGAAGGTGCTCACTTCCAAAATGTACAAAATCAGGATGTCTGGTTGTACCAAGAAATGCTACCACGCAAAAAATGCTTGTGGTAGCGACTGCTATGGAGAAAAACTTGCGGAGCGTAAAAAAATTCAGGAGCAGATTACTAACCATCAGAAACAAGCCCATAATCCGGGCAGAAATATAATCATAGGGTTGTCTGAGAAACTCGCAAAAAGCGGTAATAGCATAAAAACTAAATGGTCCACTTGTACAACCATCAACTGACTCCCAATAGATAGGGTTTTCAGCGAGTGTCATTGCTCCAACAATGAACATACTTTCATCAGGGTTAAGAGCAACGTTATAAACAATAACCGGCAAGCGAAAGGCAGTAAATGTTATTGTAAAGGTAGCGAGTAATAAGTAAGTAAATATTTTTAGCTTTTCGGCAGGAGTTTTTAACAATGGATATAAACTTAAAAATGCTGCTACAACGAGTAATAAGTTGCAAATTGCCAAATACAATCTGGGCTCAGAGTCAAAGTTTATCATGGTGCAGTTTCAGTAAGAATGATGAAAGGGATTGCTGAAATTTAAAAAAAAATGGAATAATGAACAATGTTTTTTTATACTTCCATTGTTTTTTTTTATCGAGTGATCTTGGTATTTGGATGGATTTGTAAAAAGTTTCAAGAAGAACTTTTAGGATAAATAATTGCTGGGAGATAGATATTACGGAAGGGCTAATTGACAAAAAATATCGTTCGACTATTCAGAAAATCATTTCGGAGGTAAGGGGAAGACTATATGACATTTTGATGGTTAAGATAAAGTTTTTGATTGGCCAATGATATGCTTTGAAGCTCCAGTTTTATAAGCACTCGAGCTTGTTGCAAGTTTTTTTAATTCTGATAGAGGGTAATAAAATGATTTTTTTGTGTTCCGATAGAAGAAGTTAGCGAATGAACAAAAAAAGCACCCGATTACTCAGGTGCTTTTTTCTATATTTTTGTAATCTTAAGAGCTTATTTTTAATTTTTGACCAGCTTTCACACTGTTTGAACGCAGACCATTCATTTTTTTGATTTTTTCTATTGATATACCTCCATAGCGTTGAGAAATCTTCCATAAGGTATCACCTCTTTGTACTACGTGGTATTTAGGTTTAGTTTTCTCTATTTCTTTTTTCGTTTTTCTTTCGGCTTTTATTGTGCGTTCTACTTCAGCTACTTCTTCATTGTCGTCATCAAGTATCACCAGTTTCTGACCACTCATGATTTTTGATGATTTTAATTTATTCCATACTTTAATATCGTACACATCAACATCAAATTTATCAGCAATTTTATTGAGTACATCTCCTCTTTTAACTACATAAACTCTCCGTTTTACTTTACGTATTTTCTTAACTTCATCCTCGGTTTTTAAGGGTTTTACATTTGCCTCCACTTCATCTCCTTCTCCGTCATCTGCACTTGCTACAGGATATTTATTATTCCCACCAATGATAATGACTCCGTCTTCGCCCTGATTCTTATTTGTTGCAAGCATAGTTGTGCCGTGGTCTTTTGAAGCCGAATCAAGAATCATCTGTCGGTTCTCCTCAAAATAAGCATAGCTCTCAACTGGTAGCCTTAGTTCAAGTCCACGGTTCCATGTGGGTACGAAGCCTTTAAGTAATTGCGGATTTAACAACTGAATATCATCTAAACTGATACCGCTGGCATTGCAAAAAGTTTCTACATCTACGTACCCGTCAATAGTTACAGTCTGATATTCCCTTGGACTCATTTTCAGAGAGTCTTCAGCAACAATTCCATATTCATCCGCGTGGTGCATCATATACATAATAGCGGTAAATTGTGGAACATAAGTACGCGTATCTCTGTGAAGATAAGGATGGAGCTGCCAGTAGTTAGTGATATTTCCAGCCCGACGGATGGCTCTTCTTAAATTGCCAGGACCGGTATTATAAGAGGCTAATACTAACTCCCAGTCACCAAATATTCGATATAATTGTCTGAAATATCTGCAAGCAGCGTCTGTTGCTTTTTCGATATCCATTCTTTCATCTACGTATTCATCAATTCTTAATCCATGTTCACGGCCTGTGGGTTTCATGAACTGCCATAATCCTACGGCCTTAGCTCTTGAAATTGCCTTCGGATTAAGCCCTGACTCAATCAATGACAAATACTTGAGTTCGTCGGGCATCTCATACTTGGCAAGATATTTCTCGAAAATGGGGAAATAAAAGTCTTTCCTTTCAAGCATGCGTTTCGTAAAGCTCGGTTTTTTGTAAATAAAATAATCTACAAAGCTGTGAACAGTAGAGTTGTACTCTAAAGGAATGGTCTTTTGCATTTTCTGAAAGCCTTCACGAACGGTTCTTACATCAGCAGATGGAATGAAGGCTTCAACGGTAGAAGCAGAAACTTGTTCAGTGAGAGTGTCTTCTGAAGAAACTGTGATAGCTTCCTGAGGGATTACAGACTGGGCTTGCGACGCAAAGCTGGCACAGCCAACAAGGCTCGTTAAAACGAGAAACTTCTTGATTAATGTCATAATTTCAATCTCTTTTACTAAGGAACCTTAGTATTTGTTATGGATATAGGAAAGCAAACTTTTCCAAAAGTAAACCATAACCTCTTGTTTGTCAAGTAATTGATAAGTTTTTTTTGATATTTTCAATTTTTTCTGAAAAAATAATAAGCTATTATGGCTTATTATTACTGCAAAAATTTAGCAAATGCGAGCATTTCACTTTCTTCAAAATTTCTGCCAAGCACCTGTATTCCGATGGGCAATCCCTCGGCATTCTGGCCGTTTGGTATCGAAATACACGGATTTCCAATCACGTTCGCTTGTACTGTAAAAATATCAGCTAAGAACATTTGCAACTGATCCTCCGATTTTTCTCCAATTTTAAAAGGGGGTGTGGGAGTAGTAGGCGAAATCAAAAAATCGTATGACAACAAGATTTTATCTGTTGATTCTTTTATTAAACGACGAACCCGCTGTGCTTTGGTATAATAGGCATCATAATAATCTGCACTTAATACAAAAGTGCCTAAAATAATGCGCCTGCGCACCTCGGCTCCGAATCCTTCAGTCCGGGTTTTTTTATACAGATTCTCCAGGTTTTTTATCTTATCTGCATTTGCCCGATAGCCATATTTTACGCCATCGAAACGAGACAGATTTGAACTGGCCTCAGCGGTTGTGAGTATATAATAAGTAGGAAGTAGATATTTCAGCAATGGGTAGTCGACAGCCTCCACCACATGCCCTTGGTCTCTTAACCAATTTATTTTCTCAAAAGTTCGTTGCTTCACATCTTCATCAAGTCCTTCACTTTCAAGGGCTTCACGCATATAGGCAATGCGATATTGTTTTTTTGGAGCAAGATTCATTGAATAGGCGGGAACTTCTTTTGTTGAAACAGTGGTATCATATTCATCGGCACCTGCCATAATCTCTAATAGAAGTGCTGCATCGTCAATATCTCTTGTAATAGGGCCTATACAATCAAAAGAAGATGCATAGGCGATTAGTCCCCATCTCGATACTCTCGAATAAGTAGGTTTTACACCAATTACTCCACAAAAAGCCGCAGGCTGACGTACCGACCCGCCGGTGTCTGAACCCAAAGAAGCAAGGCACATATCTGCTTGAACCGCTACTGCAGATGCGCCCGAAGAACCGCCAGGAACACGGGATGTGTCGGCATAGTTGCGCACCACTCCAAAAGCAGAATTCTCATTTGATGAACCCATTGCAAATTCATCACAATTCTGGCGACCGATGATAATCACGTCTTCGTCAATTACCCGCTGTACTGCTGTTGCTGTAAACTGCGATTCGAATTTATCCAGTATTTTACTGGCTGCCTGCAAACCATGGTTTTCGTGCGCCAATACATCTTTTACACCAATCACCATTCCGGCGAGACGTCCGGCTGTACCGTTTTTAATTTTATGATCAACCTCCTCGGCGTGCTTTAAAGCCTCGTCGGCATATACTTCTAAAAAAACATTAAGATTTTTATTTTCTTCAATCCGTTGCAGATAATATTTTACCAATTCGACACAGGAAGTCTCTTGTTGACTGATAGCCACCTGAATTTCTTTGAATGAATTGTATTTCGCCATTTTGTCGGTTTTTTTCGCTTTTTCTATAGAAAAAATAGTCTATTTGCCACAAAATCGGCTTACTGAAAGCACGTTTAAGTGGAGTATTTCTGGTTCAGAAAGTCATTTGGAAATGCAATTTCTTAAAAAACTTTCAATAAGAAAAGAAGAAAGAAGAATGGAGCAAGGAAAAAGGAGGCTGAAAACACCCAATTGTGGTGCGAATGTCCCGTTCGCAGTAGGCACTAAAAAAAGAATAAATAACCTACTAAGGTACTATTCTTTCAATTAAAAGACTGCCTGAATTCTAAAGGAGAAAAATTAGTTTTAGTCTTGAATAATTTACTGAAAGATTGCGGGTGTTCAAAGCCCAGATCATAGGCTATTTCGCTGACTGATAAATTGGTAGTAGATAGTTTCTCCTTGGCTTTATCAATCAGTTTATCGTGAATATGCTGTTGGGTGCTTTGCCCGGTTAGTACTTTCAGTAAACCCCGCAGGTAATTTGGCGATATATTGAGTGTTTTGGAAATAAACTGAACAGTAGGCAGACCGTTTTTTAATAAATCTTCACTATTGAAATAATCAGTCAATAGTTTTTCTAAACGATCGAGCACCTGATGATTGGCTTTTTGACGGGTAATGAACTGACGATGGTAAAATCTTTCAGAATAATTGAGCAAGGTTTCAATCTGTGAAATGATAATCTGTTGGCTAAACTTATCAATATTAGAATGATATTCATGCTGAATATTCTGGATAATATTAAGCATAATTCCCTCCTCTTTCTCAGAAAGAAATAGCGCTTCATTGACACCATAGCCAAAATATTCATAATTTTTAATGGTTTTGGCTAACGAAGTATTCCATAAGAAATCGGGATGAATCAAGAGCATCCACCCCGAATGTGTCGATGGAACAGACATATCGACAATAACACCAAATACTTGTCCGGGTGCTATAAAGAACATCACGCCCTCATCAAAATCGTATTCCTGTTGCCCATATCTTATTTTAGCAACCGAATTACGTTTTAAAGAAATTGAATAAAAATCCAGCACACAATGGTGTTCATTATGCTCAGCCGTATGCTTTATACGGCTATAATCCACCACACTAATCAGTGGATGATCAGGTTTCTGCAAACCACGTATCTGGTGAAATTCGCTGATGGTTTTTATCCGGTAAGTTTTGGTAGTAGCCAATGCCTGAAATAATTTATTGTTGACGGTAAACTGCTGCAAACTGTTTCGCAAAATCAACTAATCTGGTTTTGCTGAGTGTTGGTTTATTACGCGCATAATCTTCATATAAAACACCACCACGTCTGCTGCCGTTCATTTCCATAAACCCCCTGGCGGTTTGAGGATTCATGCCAATCGCTATTAAATTGTTCTTGAATTGTTCGTCAGGAATCGCCAACCATTTCAAATCAGCTTGTCCGATTGCTTCACCCAAAGTTTGGGCTACTTCGTTTGGAGATACCTCATCACTTGCAATATAGCGGATTTCTCTACCATTGAATGGCTTTTCTATTTCTTCGGCAATAACTTCAGCAATATCGAGTGGCGAAACCCAGGGTTCTTTCTCATCGCCACCATAATTAGAGATAATGGCATTTTGCGATTTTATGGTCGGGATGAATGCAAACATATTATAATAAAAACCAACCGGCCGCATAAACTTGATAGAAACATCTTCCGGCAATTGATTCAATGTTTGCTCAATTCTATAATGAAAGGCAAGCATTCCGTTTCCTTTCTTCATATGAGCGCCGATACTACTCAGATGAATTACTCGCTTAATACCTGATTCCTGAATGGCTTGTTTATAATTGTTGCCTATTTGAGATAAAACGGCTACAACGTCAATATCCTTATCAAAATCACTATCCGAATTGAGTGTTACCATGGTGTACACTATGTCGTTTCCTTTAAAAGTTTCGGTTAAGAAATGAGCATCTTCCATTGTGCCGATGGCGGCTATTGCCCCCAAAGCTTCTATTTCAGCTTGTCGTTCAGCCTTGCTGCTGATAACTGTAACGGAATGTCCTTTTTGCACCAATGCTTGTGTCAATGGTTTACCGATATGTCCTAACGAACCTGTTACTACTATTTTCATTTTTTTCTGTTATTTTGTTGATGCAAAATTCAATAATAGCCCGAAGACGGATGTAGCCGAATCGCCTTTTGTTGTAGTCAAAAATGAAAGGGAGAGTTTTAGGATACTATTTCTGCTGATTTCGGATAATATAATCAGGAAACTTTAGTAAACGAATTCGGTGTTATCTCATAAATTAAACTAACTTGCCACCAGATATAAATGTCGGTCGAGGTAAGTATTAATGATTTAGTAGATAGTTTTAACCAACGCATTAGAACAAAATAAATATATGAAAGTTGAATTAGTCAGAATAGATGATGCTTTTCATTTTGAAGCGAAAGGAACATCAGGTGTTGGAGTACATTTAGATGCCAATGTAGATATAGGTGGACACAATCTTGGTGCAAGACCTATGGAACTATTATTAATGGGTTTGGGAGGTTGCACTGCGATTGATGTGATATTGGTACTGAAAAAACAACGACAGGTAATTGAAGATCTAAAAATTTCGGTTGAAGGTGAACGTGTACAGATTGAAGGTACAGAAATGAAACCTTTCAGAAAAATTAATGTCCATTTTGCTTTTAAAGGAACTATAGACTCTGAAAAGATTGAAAGAGCTATTAAACTTTCTATGGAGAAGTATTGTTCGGCTACTGCTCAGTTATCAGCATCGGCAGAAATTACTCATTCATATTCTTTAAATGAGTAAAGCATATAAAAGGATTTTGGGACCAGTATCAAAAGGTTGGCTAAAGAGAGGATTAACCCACTATTTGTATTTGGCATAGTGTTTGTGAAGACATGACCATACGTGTTTTTCAACTATAAACGTTATCATTATTATGAAAACCTCATTATCTTGCCGTGTCCTGAGTATGGTATTTTTTAGTTTTTTTGTTGGTGTTTCTGCTTATGCTTTTGATTTGGGGAAAAGCAAAAAAAAGAGAGAAAAACAAGAAATGAAATGTTGTAATAAGGCTATGGAAAAAGAATGTGCCAAAGAAATGAAAGAAGCCAGCAAAAAAGAATGTAAAACCAGTTGCGAAAAAAAGGCACGATAATCTAAAGCGTTTTTAACTTACATTACCTGTTATATAAAATTTTTCTGTTTTTGATTATTAAGAAATGGTCCCCGAAGCGTTCGGGGACTTTTTTTTGTATATATTTTTAACCATTGTTTAAACGATTAAAATGATAAGTTAACCTTAAGAAAAGAGCCATATGTTTCAGCATTGAGGTTCTCTCTAATAATAAATCATAATATTCACATATTCTCAATTCGTAATTTGCTATTCATTCGTTATCTTTATCTATCTAAATTATAACAATACTCCAATGCCCTACAGCGAAAATTTTCTAAACCGCATAAGAGAAATATTAATAGAGAAGCAGGTAGAATTTTCAGAGAAGAAAATGTTTAGTGGTGTGTGTATCATGGTTGATGATAAAATGTGTTGCGGAACACATATTGATAAAAAAACTGGCGAAGACCTAATGCTTTGCAGAATTGGAGATGATGCCTACGAAATGGCCCTTGAAAGCAGCAACTGTATTCCGATGGAGTTTACAGGTAAAGCCATGAAAGGCTATGTTTATGTAACCGGAAATGGTTTCAGAACCCAAAAGGACTTAACCTATTGGATACAATTATGTCTTGATTTTAATCCTTTTGCTAAAAAATCGAAGAAATGATGGACAAACCTTTAGTGGATGATGAATTCCTGCTCCAAAAAATTGAAGGCAAAGGAGGGTGGACCTTTGCTGAAATTCCGAAGATAATACAAGATAAGCATGGGCCTTTTGGCTTACTCAGTGTCAGAGGCACCATTGATGACTTTGAGATTAAGAATTTTAATCTGTGGTCAATGAAAAATGGAATGCTTTTTATGCCTGTAAAACTGGAAATCAGGAAAAAAATAAAAAAACAGGCAGGTGATAAAGTAAGGATAAAACTATTTGCCGACAATTTACCTATTGAAATTCCTGAGGAATTAATAGAATGCCTTCAAAACGAATCAGGACTTTATGAAAAATTCCTTAATTATTCAGATGGAGAGAAAAAGGCTTTTATTAATTGGATTTATTCTGCCAAAACCGATGAAACCAAAACAGAGAGAATCGTTAAAACTTTAGAAAGAATAGAAAAAGGACAGAAATTTTATAAATAAAATACCCGATTTCGACGCTGTCATTGTTTTTATATTATCTTCTTGTGGTCAATCTTCACAATTCACTTTTCAGGATTCACAATTAATTCTCTATCTTTACTTTTATCTTAAAACACAACAGAACCAAATGGAGAACACAAAACTTAAGGCCTTTCTTCCGCTTTTTTATATAGTCTGGTCTGACGACCTCTTAACCCAGAAAGAGTTAAAGACACTAAAGGATTTTATTGATAATCAAAGCTGGCTGAGTCAGAATGAACAGGGGGAATTGATGAGAATGGTTGACATTTCTGCTCCTCCTTCAAGAAAACAATTATTTCAATGGAAAACAGAAATTGAAGAAGGATTGAAGGCTTTGCCAGAAGCCAAAGATATATTTGATTTATCGGTCTGGTTGTCAAAAAACGACAAGACTATTTTAGATCTTGAACCTGTTTTTAATAACCTTGAATCTAACCTGGGAATTGCAGGAGAAGAGGCTATAAGTATTTTCAAAACCTTTGAGAATACTTATACTTCCATCCACCAGACTGTCAGTAGTTTTGATACTCAAAAACTGACCGATCTGCTTGACGGAGATTATGCCCACGTAATTAAAAAAGTAAAAGGAATTATAAGCAGACCGGAATTTATTTATGAAACTTCGACTGACATAAATGTTTATCGTGAAAAAGTGTTGCAATGGTGTAAAATACTGGCCGATGAGAAATTGGGCAATGTAGCATACCCAAAAGAATATGGAGGAGGAGATAATATTGCTGATTACTTTGCCATCATGGAGACATTGAGCTATCATGACCTTAGCTTAGTGATTAAATTTGGAGTTCAATTCGGGTTATGGGGTATGAGTGTATTATTTTTAGGAACGGAAAAACACTACAAAAAATACCTGAAATCTATTGGAACATTAGAATTACCCGGCTGTTTTGCTATGACAGAAACCAATCATGGGTCAAATGTTAAAGGGATAGAAACTACTGCTACCTATGACCATGATAGTCAGACATTTATTATAAACACCCCCCATGATAAAGCTCAGAAAGAATATATTGGTAATGCCGCCAAGCACGGACAAATGGCTACGGTTTTTGCCAAATTAATTATTGAGGGCAAAGACTATGGGGTGAATGCCTTCGTAGTACCATTACGAGATAAAAAGGGGAATTTATCAAAAGGTATCACTATTGGAGACTGTGGACACAAAATGGGTTTGAACGGAGTGGATAATGGAACTATCAGTTTCGAGAATGTAGTGATTCCTAAAGAAGATATGCTTGATCGTTTTGCTTCCGTAAATGACTACGGTGAGTTTGAAAGCCCGATACCGAGCGATAACCGACGCTTCTTTACAATGCTGGGGACTTTAGTAGGCGGTAGGATAGGAATCCCTCGGTCGGCACTTTCGGCAGCAAAATCAGGTTTAACTATTGCCATTAAATATGGCGACCAACGCCGACAATTCGGCCCGGAAGGTGGCTCAGAAGTGCCGATTTTAAATTATCGGATGCACCAACGCCGATTGATACCTCTGTTAGCTAAAACCTATGCCATGCACTTTGGCTTACAATATCTGACCAATCGGTTTTTGCAAAAATCAGAAACTGAAATGCAGGAAATTGAAGCCATTGCTGCTGGAATGAAGTCTTATGTAACCTGGGGTACAAGAGATATTTTGCAGGAGTGCCGTGAGGCTTGCGGTGGGAAAGGGTATATGTCTGAAAACCGGATTGATGCATTGAAAAATGATACTGAAATTTATACTACTTTTGAGGGCGATAATACGGTTTTGATGCAATTGGTTGCTAAAAGTCGATTAGCTGAATTCAGGAAGTCGTTTGAAAATATGGATAAAATGGGAATGCTGAATTATATATATGAACAGACCCGGACTGCAATTATGCAGAAAAACCCGATGGCTACCCGCAAAACAGACGAAGCTCATTTATTAGATGATACTTTTCATAAAAATGCTTTTGAATACCGTGAAAAGGTAATTTTGGCATCTGCAGCTAAACGCTTGAAAAAACTGATTGATAGTGGATTAGAATCTTATGATGCCTTTAATGTAGCACAACACCAGATGATAGATGTCGCAAATGCCTATCTTGACCGCCTGATTCTTGAGCAGGTTCAATTAGCAATAAGTAACGTTAACGATGAAGGGACGAAAATCATACTCACCAAATTGAAACAATTGTTTGCTTTATCACAGATAGAGAAAAATAAAGGGTGGTATCTGGAAGAAGGTTATATGGAAGCCCCAAAAACCAAGGCAATAAGAAAACTCGTTAATCAATTATGTTGGGAAATAAGAACCGATGCTGTCCCTTTGGTTGAGGCATTCGATATTCCTGATTCTTGTCTGGCTGCGCCTATTGCGTTTTTGTAGCAGCCTTTAAGTCAAGATTTCATAAATCGCTTCAACCAGGTAAAAAGCGAAAAATTTTCAATAAAAATGTTGGAGACAGGGCATTGTCCTGTCTCTGCCATCTATATTTTCGCTACCTTTGCAAAATAAATATTACAGTCAGAATCTCCCATGAAACAATACCAGGACTTATTACGTCATATTTTAGAAAACGGAACAAAAAAAACAGACCGCACTGGCACAGGTACAATCAGTGTTTTTGGGTATCAGATGCGGTTCAATCTACAAGAGGGTTTTCCGCTGGTTACTACCAAAAAAGTACATACCAAATCTATCATACATGAATTATTATGGTTTATCAAAGGGGAAACCAATACCGCTTATCTGAAAGACAATAATGTGTCTATCTGGGACGAATGGGCAGATGCTGAGGGCAATCTTGGGCCGGTTTACGGTAAACAATGGCGGAGTTGGGAAACGTCTGATGGCCGTAGTATAGACCAACTGACAGAAGTATTAAAGCAACTGAAAAACTCTCCTGATTCCCGTCGGATTATTGTATCAGCCTGGAATGTTGGTGAACTTTCACAAATGGCCTTAATGCCTTGCCATGCGCTATTTCAGTTTTATGTGGCCGATAACAAACTTTCCTGCCAGTTGTATCAACGTAGTGCCGATGTATTTTTAGGCGTACCTTTTAATATAGCCTCTTATGCATTGCTAACTATGATGGTAGCACAGGAATGTGGTTTGGAGCCTTATGAGTTTATCTGGACAGGTGGAGATACTCATATTTATTCAAATCACTTAGAGCAGGTAGAATTACAGTTATCAAGAGAGCCAAGAAAACTACCAAAGATGTGGATGAACCCTGAAGTAAAAAGTATTTTTGATTTTAAATACGAAGATTTTAAATTAGAAGAGTACGACCCATACCCGGCCATTAAAGCTCCGGTTGCGGTTTAATCGTATAAATTAGTATAAGGGTAAATCACATAAATTTACCCTTATTTCAAAACAATCTCCAAGGCTTTGTCTTCTTTCAACCAGAACAAGCTCTCTTTAAAATCAGGAGGCCCCATAATTGCCTTTACATTATTAGACATTCCCCAGGCTTCTTTCGGAATCCCAAACATACCTGTATCTAATTTTCTATTGTCATTTTCATCATGAAATACTCTTACTGAATATTGTCCTGAGGATAAATCTTGTATTTCTACCATTACCTGCCTGTTTTCAATAGTCTGGATTAAGCGTTTTAGCGATTTTTTTTTTGCGTCAAGTACCTCAAGCATTAGCTTGCCCTTATTGTTTTCAAAGCCTTTGATGTGCACCTTTAATTTTGGGTTTTGCGCCAGAGTTACGGCGGAAATTAGCATAAAAAACAGTATCTTTTTCATAAATTATTAGTTAATTTGAGTTTTGATTTTAAGTGCTTACTTTTCAAATAAACATACATACATGGTTACTAATTCCTATATCGTAGAAACGCTCGAAATTACTGCAAAATTAATGGAATTGCATGATGCCGACGAATTTAGAGTCAGAGCCTACACTAATGCAGTTTTTTATATAGATAAATATACCGGAGATTTAGCTACTCTGGATTTCTCGCAACTGACACAGATTCAGGGAGTAGGGAAGATGATGGCGGGTAAAATTGTAGAAATTGTCAGCTCAGGTACGTTAAAGGAATTACAGGAATTACTTGCCAATACACCGGAGGGAGTAATTGATATGTTTAAAATAAAGGGAATTGGTGTAAAAAAGATAAAGGTTCTCTGGAAGGAAGTTGGAATAGACAATATAAACGACTTGCAAATTGCCTGCGAGAACGGCAGCCTTGCCAAGGTAAAAGGTTTCGGAGGTAAAACTCAGGAATCAATCCTGGAGTCAATTGCTTTTTTAAATAGCCAGACGGGCAAGTTACGTATGGATAAAGCACAGGCATTAGCAGAGGTAATTCAGGACGAACTCAAAAAATACTTTGCAAAGGTTGACATCTCAGGAGATGTAAGACGTAAAAATGAAATAGTTGAATCATTGTTATTTTTAGTGAGTAATACTGATGCACACGCGGGAGGGTTTTTTACCAATTTACCTGAAAGTTTTGTTGAAGACCCGAAAGCCTCCTCGCCATTTACCTGGAGAGGTCGCTACCTTGATAATAAAATCAATCTGGAAATCAAATGGGTGGCTACCAATCAGTTTTTACACAAACAATTTGTGTATTCGGCTGATGCTAATCATCTGAAACGTAAGAATGAAAAAGGATTAACCCTGTTAAAGCTTAGCAAAGCTGACGGACTCACGAAAGAAGAAGAAATTTATGAAAAATATGGGATTCCCTATATTATTCCCGAAATGCGTGGCGGAGATTTTGAATTTGACTGGATACAAAATCGCAAAAACGAGGATTTGGTAACCTGGGAAAGCCTGAAAGGAATTATGCACAACCACTCAACCTATTCCGACGGGCGTCATTCTTTGGAGCAAATGGCAAGCTACTGCCAGGAATTAGGTTTTGAGTATTTAGGTATCGCTGACCACTCTCAATCTGCCCAATATGCCTCCGGCTTACTGATTACCAAAGTACAACAGCAACATGCTGAAATAGAACAATTGAATAAAAAACTGAATATGTCCGGTGGTAAGCCATTCAAAGTATTGAAGGGAATAGAATCGGATATTTTAGGGGATGGTTCATTAGATTATCCAGATGAAATATTAGCCAGTTTTGACTATATCGTGGCTTCGGTTCACTCAAATCTGAATATGACTGAGGCGAGGGCTAACGAGCGTCTTGTCAGAGCCATTGAAAATCCTTACACCACCATTTTAGGGCATCCGACGGGTCGATTGCTCTTGTCAAGACAGGGGTATCCGATTGATTATCAATTGATAATTGATGCCTGTGCTGCCAATGGTGTGGTAATAGAAATTAATGCAAGTCCGTATCGTCTTGATCTGGATTGGAGATGGATTCAGTATGCCCTGGAAAAAGGAGTGATGCTAAGCATTAACCCTGATGCGCACGAAATGGAAGGTTACCATGATATGCACTATGGTGTAGCAGTAGCCCGCAAAGGTGGGTTAACTACAGATATGACATTCAATGCTTTAAGTCTTATAGAGATGGAGGATTATCTGGCGAAGAAGAGGGGAAGGTGAAAAAGTTTTTTATAGTATTGGTAGAGATATATTTGTTGTTGTATATCTCTGCTATAAACCTTTTGTAGTGACTAATTCATGCAAGTCCAACAAATTATCAACCAAATCTACACTCTTCCAGAAGCATCATTTGCACAACTGAAAAGCTGTATTAAAGAAGTAAGTTTCCCTAAAAAGTATTTGCTTTTAAGAGCTGATACCATCGAACGAAAGATATACTTTATCAAAACAGGGATTGTAAGGGCTTATGCTTATCAGAACGAGAATGAAATCACATTCTGGTTTGGTAAGGAAGGTGAAACGATTATTTCGATGAAAAGCTACATAATGAACCAACCCGGTTATGAAAATATCGAACTCCTGGAAACCTGTGAATTATATGAACTAAAAACTGATAAACTACAAGAACTCTTCAAACAGGATATTCATATAGCAAATTGGGGTAGGAAATTTGCCGAACAGGAATTAATAAAGACCGAAGAACGATTGATTGCCAGACAATTCAGCACTACGGCAGAGAGGTATTCAGCTTTACTAAAAAATCACCCTGATTTATTGCAAAGAATATCACTTGGTTATATAGCTTCCTATTTAGGTGTTACTCAGGTAAGTTTAAGTAGAATAAGGGCAGAAATAAAATAATACTTTTCATTTTTTAACATTTGTAAAAGGATTCACTCGCCAATAGCCGGAATTTTGTAGCAGGTTTTGAGTACAACAAAACATGAGATACAAAAAGGATATGAATTGGATAGTGTTAATCATCGCAGGATTATTTGAGGTTGCTTTCGCTGCCTGTTTAGGTAAAGCAAGAACAAGCACTGGTAGTGAGGCTTATTGGTGGTATTCGGGCTTTTTGGTTTCTTTGGTAAGCAGTATGTTATTGCTTATGAAAGCCCTGCAAAACCTACCTATTGGCACAGCCTATACCATCTGGACAGCCATAGGGGCCATCGGGACAGTATTAATCGGTATATTTGTATTCAAAGAGCCCACCAATTTCTGGAGAATTTTCTTTTTATTGACTCTGGTTGGGTCTGTGATTGGTTTGAAGTTGATTTCACATTAATAACTACTAGTGTTTTAATGCTATGGTGATATTTAAGTATTTTGATAAGCCTGAAGTTTTTACGGGATTAAAAGATACAGCAAGCCCTTGTGATACTTGTGGTGAAGTGAAAATGTGCTTTGATGCTGAATTATTTTATGGTTGGGAAGAATTATCTTCGATTTGTCCGGATTGTCTGGCGAGTGGAAAGCTTTATGATAAGAATGTTTTTACCTGTCAGGGAGATATTGAAGAACTGAAAGGCCAATTGAAATGGATGAATCCATCACTAGATAATGAGGAAATTCATAGAGTTGCCATACAAAAAACATTTGAATTAGAAAAAACTACTCCTCATTTAATAAAGTGGCAGGACTGGAACTGGCCCTGTGCGGATGGAGATTATTGTAAGTTTATCGGGTATGGTTCTAAACCATTATATGAGGAATTAGCTCAGGGAGCTTCAGCTAAAGATTTTTTTAGAAACTCATTTTATAGTATTGAAGAATATTTCGACCATTTATGGGATGGGGTTTTGTCTGATAAAAGAATTTCCAATTTTGAAGATAGCAATAAGTTTGTTTCTGTATTTTATGTTTTCAGAAGTCTTCATTCGGATAGAATCATTACCATATGGGATTGTAGTTAAAAGTGGGTTATTCCAGGTTTTGAGAGGTTTAAAGAATAATAGTTACTTTGAAGATTTAGAAAATAAGGATAATATTTTTAATCTAAAAATAATTGACAATACTGATTATCCAAGTTAAACCAACC
Source organism: Emticicia sp. BO119 (assembly GCF_013912375.1). Taxonomy (GTDB): domain Bacteria; phylum Bacteroidota; class Bacteroidia; order Cytophagales; family Spirosomataceae; genus Emticicia. The sequence goes on from NZ_JACETV010000001.1 coordinate 911,964, forward strand.
TTGCAATGACTGAAATACCTGATAACAAACTGCTTTTAGACCATACCTATAAAAAGTATATTCCGATTGTCACAACCATTTGCTGTGCTATAAGTGTAATTCTGTTTATAGGAATTAATCTTGAAGAAAAAGCAGATGATTGGTCTGTTTACAAAAGATGGGGCTCTCCACCTATGACAGATATTTTTAGTGGTAGCTATTGGGGGTTGATTACAAGTAATTTTTTACATGTAGACTTATGGCATATTGCATTTAACTTATATGGTTTCTGGATTTTAGGGAAAAAGATAGAGTTTGAAACAAATATACCCTATTATTTACTTTTCATTTTAACCGCTTCTTTGATTAGTTCTTTATCACAACTCGCCTTTAGCGAATCTACAGGAATAGGTATTTCTGGAGTTATATATGCTTTTTTTGGCTTTATATTGTTGAAAAGCAAAACAGAAAAAGCGTATAAAGAAGTATTAGATAAAAAAACTATCAGGCAAATAATAGGTTGGACTGCCCTGTGTGTTATTCTTACTTATTTTAAGATTTGGAATGTCGGCAATGCGGCTCACATTGCCGGATTTGTTTGGGGCGTCTTATTAGCTTATATATCAGGGTTTAATCTTCCAAAACAATTGAGTATCGGGTCAGCATTTCTTGTAGTATTAGCCTCTTCGATTTTCTGGACGCCTTTTTCAAATTCGTGGCTGTCGTATCAGGCCTATCAATTACACTTAACCAAACACTACGACGAAGCTATAGCGGCATATAAGAAAATTTTAGACAGAGAGGCGACAAATGAATGGGCAAGAGAAAATCGGACGCGGCTTGAAGTACATAAGCTTCAACAAAAAATCAATGCACTCATTGAAAACCATCAATATAAGGAAATCTTACCGCTACTTAATAGAATCAATGAGTTAGATCCAAATAATGAATGGGCGAAAGAGACTAAAAAAAGGAGTGTCTGGTGAATTGTTTATGACTCTACTAATTTAAAATTATTTTCTATTTTCATATTCAACAGCATATTTTAGACTTGCTTAATTTTATGAAGCAGAAATATAGATGCCGAACTTTTAAAGATATCAAAGAGAATTTTAAGGTATAGATGAAACCAATATTTTCAATACTATTATTGGGCTTAATACTTTTTATAGGGTCATGTGCTCAGGAAAAAAGTAATGATAATGCCATGACAGTAAAAATAGATAGCGTTTTACCTGGTAGGGGATATGCCAAGCCACTAAATGATGTAAACTTAAAGCAAGAAGACGAAGAAATAAGTGATAGCTTACACTTGAACAATATATTACAAAAAGCATTGAGCATTGCACAAAAAAATAGTAGTCAAATAAACTTTACCGGAGAATTCGAGACAAAATCAGATACTTTCGGTTTAGTCAGAACCCGTTTATCTATTGGGTATTTTTTCTCAAAAAGATATAAGCATTTAATTGTTAATAGAGAAAATCCTGGAGGAGACCGAATAAATATATATCATCTCAATAGTAAAAAAGTCCAAACTGTTTTGTTTTACATACAGTCGGAAAGGAGTTATGTGAAAGACATACTTCAAGACGTGAATGGAGATGGCTATAAAGATTTTGTGGTAGACTTGTATGGCAAGACAGGATGCTGTCTGAAAACTTTTAATGAAGTTTATCTCTATCTACCTGAAACCGGCAGGTTTTCAGGTAGATTCGAATTTATTAATCCAACTTATTCTCCAAAAGAGAAAGTTATCAGAGGTGTAGGCTACGGTCAACCGGGTGAAACCGAAATGTATAAATATAAATGGAATGGCTTAAAAATAGATACTATTGAATTCATTTATCCGGATGAAAAGCATAAAGGCTATTATATAAAATCTAATACTTTACCTGAAGATAAAAAGCGCACGAAAATAATCAGGCTTAAAAAGGTGCCAAAAGAATACATCCGTATTTATGGTTATGATTGGTTTATGTATCCCAAAGATTGATAATCAACAAATCAAGCTACCTCCTCTTCCACTGCAACAACCACTCATAAATCTCATCGTTTTCATACAAATGCTGTATGCTATGGCCCTCGTTTTCTAAACGGGTGAACTTGATACTGGCCTTACATTCTTCTAATGTCTTTACAACCCTTTCGGTTTCGCTGATAGAGATAACATTATCCTCAGTGCCATGAAATGTCCATATCGGTATATTTTTCAGGCTTGGGCAAAGTCTTGGTATATCACCATTGCTAATCCAACCACATAGAGGTACTAATGCTGCGAGTTTATCAGAATGATCCATTCCTACTACAAATGTACCCTGACCACCCAGACTTATGCCTGTAAGATACACTCTATCCTTGTCAATTCTATATTTGGTTGTTAGCTCTGTGTACAACGAGTCAAACCAGTTTTCTGTACTCCAGAATTTACCATCAGGGCATTGGGGTGATGCGATAATAAAGTTGAATTCTTTGCCTTTGTCAATTACATAAGGTAGGCCATAGCCTTTCAATTTATTCAAATCATTCCCTCGATGTGAGCTTCCATGTAAATAAATAATCAAGGGGTATGGCATAGTTTTTTTGCCATAATCCTTAGGTAAGTACAACAAATAATTATACCTGGCCTTTGATTTACTGGTAATTTGAGCGTAGGTGCAACTAAGACAAGCGATTGAAAAAAGGAAAGAAATTGCAAGGAGGCGATAAAAACAGAGGTTAAAAAGGTACATAAGGGTTTTAGTGGAAGTGGTTGATTTTCAGGTATTTATGTGTTAGGTGATCTTGGCGATTAGCAGAAAATGTAATCAGAATAATTACTGTGCAATTTTACAAATATTAAATGGGGTTTTAAAAAAAAGCAAAATTTAATTTTAGGCTATCTATGGAAAAGTATTAGATTAATACAATAAAAAAGTGTAGATAATCGACCGTTTTGATGTGTTTTATCTACACAAGGCGTATATTGGTCGCCTAATGTATATACGCGACTAAACTTTAGATAGTTTTATTATTCTAAGAGGTGTTAACTAATTACTAACAATGAAGAAGCATCTATTTATATTATCGCTCACACTTTTAGTTTCTGCTAAAGTTTTTGCTCAAGGAGTAGAAGTAACAGGAACGGTACAAGAGGCAAAAACCAAAATAGCAGTGGTTGGAGCCAGTGTATTATTAATTAACCAACAAGATAGCACACAACGAAAAGGCGTACAAGCTGACACCATAGGTTTTTTTAGATTTTCGGGTGTTCAGCCGGGAAATTATCGGCTACTTATTACTTCTATCGGTTATGATAATCATGAGACCAAAGTTACTATTGGAACTACTACCAAAAACTTAGGTGTAATTGTTATGGGCGAAAATGCCAGACAATTGAGTGAGGTTGTAGTGCGTGAAAAACAGATTCGTGTAGAACAAAAAGGAGATACTGTGCAGTATAATGCCAGTGCTTATAAAACCAATCCTGATGCTTCGGCAGAAGACCTTGTGAAGAAAATGCCAGGTGTAACCATTGAAAACGGCGTAGTGAAAGCTCAGGGTGAAGATGTAAAAAAAGTAACTGTTGACGGGCAGGAGTTTTTTGGTGATGATGCTACTTTGGCCTTGAAAAACTTACCTGCCGAAATCATTGATAAGGTACAGGTTTTTGACCGATTGAGCGAGCAAGCCCAGTTTACAGGCTTTGATGATGGAAACTCTGTCAAGACTATCAATATTACTACTATACAAGGTAAAAATAACGGACAATTTGGTAAAGTGTATGCTGGATATGGCGAAAATGACCGTTATCAATCTGGAGTAAGTATGAACTTTTTTAAGAAAGACCAGCGTCTGACTATCATTGGTTTATCAAATAATATTAATCAGCAGAACTTTTCTAACGATGATATATTAGGGGTTCTTGGTTCATCCGGTGGCGGCGGCTTTGGTGGTGGCGGATTCGGCGGTGGAGGTGGAGGCCGTGGCGGCGGTGGGGGTGGCCGTCCTGGTGGATTTGGTGGCGGTGGTGCAAATGCAGGAGATTTTATGGTTGGTCAACAACCAGGTATTGCTCATACAACTTCAATCGGGCTTAATTATAGCGATAATTTAGGTAAAAAAGTAAAACTAAATACGAGTTATTTCTTTAATTCGGCCAATAATGGAAATGTTAGCAGTTCGCACCGCGAATATCTTGGAACACTTCCGCAAACTTACGATGCCCTGAATACGACTGATAATGATAATATGAACCATCGTATGAACATCCGGCTCGAGTATAATATAAATAAAGATAATTCGATCATATTTACGCCACGTATCAGTTGGCAGGATAATAATGCACTTTCAACTTTAGATGCAAGTACTATATTAAACGGCGCTTTACAGAATACAACACAAACCTCAAGAAATTCGAATAATAAAGGATTTAACTTATCTGGTGAATTGCTTTACAGACATAGATTTACAAAAGAGGGACGTACATTCTCGATTAGCATACAGGATAATGTAAATGACCGAACTGGTTTAACCAATCAATATTCAACGAACCGTTATTTTTCACCAAATGATACTACACAGATTATTAATCAGCAAACCAAGTCGCTGACCAATAGTAACCGTATGTCGGCCAATGTAAATTATACAGAGCCTTTAAGTAAAACTTCACAATTGCAATTCGAACACAATATTTCATATACATTGAGTTCGTCAGACAGAAGAGTGAATGCATTTGATGAAAAAACTGATTCATATTCATTATTAAACCAATCATTGAGTAGTGTATTTGATAATGATTATATGACTAATCGTACTGGTGTTAGTTACCGTGTACGCAAGCAGCAATCATTTTTTGTAGTAGGAGCTTCTTATCAGAACGCACAATTGGCAAGTGAGCAGACCTATCCGTTTGCTCAGAATGTAAAATACTCTTTTAATAGTTTCCTGCCCAATGCAATGCTCAATTTTCGGTTTGAGAACAAATCTAATTTGCGTATATTTTATCGTTCCAGAACTAATGCACCTTCAGTTAATCAATTGCAAGATGTAATTGATAATAGCAATCCGACGCAGTTATCAACAGGTAACCCTGATTTGAAACAGGATTATTCTCATAATATTTCGATACGTTTTGGTTCAACTCAGTCTAAAACGGCCCAAAGCCTCAATGTATTCGGGAATTTTAGTTATACCAATAATGCAATTGTGCAATCAACTTTCATTGCAGACCAGGATTATGAGTTGGCAAATGGTATTGTCCTTTTCAAAGGGTCACAGTTGACCAAGCCTGTAAATATGGATGGTATGTTGAGTGTACGTTCCTTTGTAAGTTATGGTTTGCCGGTATCAAAAATCAAATCGAACCTTAACTTTAATGCAGGGTTCTCTTATGCTAAAAATCCTAACCTGATTAATAATGCTACAAGTTTTACCAATAACTATGGGATTAACGGTGGAGTAGTAGTTAGCAGTAGTGCGAGTGAAAAACTTGATTTTACACTTTCGTTTTCGCCAAGTTATAATATCGTTCGTAATAGTTTACAAACTAATCTTAATAGTAATTACTTTTCTCAAAGTAGTAACTTCAAATTGAACTGGTTGTTTGGTAAAGGATTCGTATTTCAGACAGAAGTGGTTAACCAGTCATATTCTGGACTGGGGGCAGGTTATAACAGAAGCTTTACTCTCTGGAATGGTGGTTTAGGTTACAAATTCCTGAAAAAACAAGCAGGTGAGTTACGATTCAATGTTTTTGATATTCTGAAACAGAATAATAGCATCAGCCGCAATGTGTCAACAGCTTATGTTGAAGACGTGAGAAATATGGTATTGGGCCGCTATTATATGCTGACATTTACCTACAGCTTACGTAATTTCAGATTATAAGCTTTTTAAAGTTTAATATATTTGCCAACGCCTTGTTATGTATGATAGCAGGGCGTTTTTCTGTTATACAATCAGTTGTTCGGATTCTAACTTAACATCTCGAATAGAGGATAAATATTATATCCTATTCCCAATTTTTCAAACTGTGCATTCTGTACCCCATATAAGATTAAATAGATTGCTTTGGGTTAAATACTGGTAACTGCTTTCAATGTCTTGCAATTTTTTATATCTAATGCTCGGTTAGACGAATAGAATCGATTATTTAGTTGAAAAACTTTAGTTGTTTTCATTTGTCCAGAAGGTTTCAAAACCCAGACAAACTTTATATAGCACTAATTGGAACAATATTACCAGATTTAAATTACCGCATAATAAATATCTCGCTAATTTCTTCTTCTACATTTTTACAACTATTTTTTTTTCGAGCATATTGCATTTTGTTTGCCTGACTTGTTTTCACTCTGTTTGAATTTAGAATCACACTTGGCAATTGCTGTTTGAATCATACAACAAAATCTACAATTTATGTCCTCACTTTTAATAAAAAGATTAAGATTCTTCTTAATTCAACTTTTATTGCTTATCTGTGTAGTCGAATTATTCTCTTTTATTGCTATCAGATGGCTGCATTTTGGATTACCTCCAAAAGTTTATTCCAATCAGTTTTTGCCTTTTTTTGTTGATAACAATAAAGCATTTGGTGCATGGCATTATGCTAATGCCTCAACACGACACATTGGCCCCTGCTGGAATGTTGAGTATCAGTTTAACAGCTATGGAGCAAGAGATGATGAGAAAAAGAAAGTATCAGAGAGAAAACGTATTGTTTTTTTAGGTGACTCTTTTATTGAAGGCTATGGTATTGAAAAAGAAAAAAGATTATCGAATCTATTAGAAAAACGTACTACTATTGAATGCCTGAATTTTGGCACTTCGGGTTCATTCGGCACAACTCAAATGCGCCTTCTTTATGAAACTAAGGCGAAAGATTTTTCACACAATGCAGTGGTGCTTTCATTCTTTCCTTTTAATGATTTATTAGATGATAATTATGAATTCGGTAAGTCGTTTTTTTATACACAACGTCGGTACCGTCCTTATCTTGTCAAAGATTCAAGCCAGAATTATCAACTGATTTATCATGTTGATGCTCTGGAGAAATCACAAGCTTATCCTGACAGTATTCCGAAAAGAACAACTGCCGATTTGTTCAAGGATATTTATTATGGCAAACAAAGGTTTGTGAACAAAATTAGGTCATTGATAACTGATTTTACCTATACAGGAGCTATGGCTGATTTTATAGCTAATAGAGTCAGATTCAGGCAATCAGGTACTGAAAGTTCATATAAAAGTGAGGTATTTAGTCAGAGTAATAGAGAAGGTATGGATTTATTCTGTCATAACATTGAAAAAATCAAAAATCTGGCTGGTGAAAAGCCACTTATTCTGCTTTTAATTCCTCATCCGCTTGATTTAATAGAGTATAAAAAAACGGGTAAAAGTATATTGCGTGATACTTTGAATCAATATTGCCAGAATAAGAATATTCATATGATTGATTTATTAGAGGAGTTTGCCAAATTAGACTCAGTAGCTGATTATTTTTTACCTTGTGATGGCCATTGGTCAGAAAAAGGTAATGAATTTGTGACAGAATTATTGACAAAGAAGATAGGGCAGATAAATTTTTAATATGCAATTAAAATGTCTGATTGAAAATTGTAACAAAAAAGGTAGCCCAAGCGGACTACCTTTTTATCTATTGAACTTGATTCACTACTATTTCAAAACCAAATCTTCTCGTTCAATTTCCTGTGCTCGTTTGGTGGCTTCTTTGTGGCCGTTCGACGTTAGCAGATTCTTTTGTTTATAATTTCTGTGTCTGTTTCCTAAAGCCACATCAAAAACTATTGTTGCAGGTTGAGGGGCATTAACATGTGCTTTATAATTGCGGTGATTTTCCAACGGGTTTGTTGAGTAATCATTCGAAATCGCGATTTGTGACTGTTGAACCCCCTGATTTTTTTTAGCTAAAAGCAGATTTTGCTGCTTATAATTTGCCGGAGGAGAAGTTTTGCTTTGCGCAAAAGCAGTAGTTGTTACTGCAAATGCAGATAACACCACTAAAGTGTGTATAAGTTTCATTTTTTTTCGAATAATTTTTGTTGTACTGCTTATAAAACGTACGGCCTGTTTTAAAAGTTGCGGGATTAATAATTATTAATTTTTTTTTAAGTTTCAGGTGCAAAAGATATGATAATGAGATATTTTATGCCTGTTATAGCGGAAAATGATATTGCCTCTGCACAAAGAATACTTAATTTTCTATCAATAAATTATGAGTATTTTTAACTACTAAAAGTAAATATAGAAATGAATTCTTAGAAAGCCGCAGTTTTTGAAAAGAATTATGCCTGATGAAATAACATTAATAGAAACTGTTTGCTAATTTTGAGCCGAAAACACAAGATTATTCAATGACTGAAAAGAAAACTTCTACCCCTGTTTGTGCCGTTTTTGATATTGGTAAAACAAATAAAAAATTATTGGTATTTGATGAGAATTACAAGGTATTAAAAGAAGAACAAGTGCAACTGGAAGAGAGTTTAGATGATGATGGCTATCCTTCTGACGACCTGCTTCAACTCACAAACTGGATTAAAAATAGTTTTCAGACACTTTCTCAGAACAATGATTTTACGATAAAAGGATTGAATTGCTCTGCATACGGAGCAAGTCTGGTGCATTTGGATGGTAATAAAAAGCCAGTTGGTGCTTTGTATAATTATCTGAAGAACTTTCCGAAATCATTACATAAAGGGTTTTTGGAGAAATACGGCAGTAGTATTTTCAGAGAAACGGCATCTCCTGATCTCGGAATGCTTAATTCAAGCTTACAACTCTATTGGCTCAAGTATGAAAAACCCTCGCTTTTTCATCAGATACGTTATTCGTTACACTTGCCTCAATATTGTAGTTTTTTATTTACTAATGAGGCTGTATCGGAAATCACAGGCGTAGGATGCCATACTTTATTATGGGATTTTGAAAAGAATGATTATCACTCGTGGGTAGAGGCTGAGCACCTGCATTCAATTCATCAAGAACCATTGCTCAGTAATAATGTATTTACTGACGCCTCAAAAAATATAGCTGTAGGTATTGGCATCCACGACAGCTCATCAGCATTGGTTCCTTATCTGAAAACATTCGATGAGAATTTTATCTTGCTTTCTACTGGTACCTGGGCGATCAGTCTGAATCCTTTTAATGAAGAACCACTTACTGCCGACCAGTTAGCAAAAGATTGTTTGTGTTTTCTGAATTATGAGGGTAAGCCAGTAAAGGCTTCAAGGATATTTGCCGGAAATGAACATGAGAGACAAACCAAACATTTAGCAGACTATTTCAATGTTAAAGTTGACTATTTCAAGCAGGTAAAGTTTGATAGAGACCTAATTGTGTTTTTACGTAATAAATTCAAACAGGCTACCCCAGATACCGCTGATGTATTGTTGGATTGTCCGTTTGTAGAGCGTAATATTAATTTGTTTAAATCTTATGAAGAAGCCTACCACCAGTTTATGCTTGATCTGGTTGCGCAGCAGATAGCTTCTTTAAAATTGGCCATTGGTCGCACTGACGTAAAAAAAATATTCGTAGACGGCGGATTCTCAAAGAACGAGATTTATATGAACCTGATGGCAGATGCTTTTTTTAACAAGCAGGTTTTTGCTTCTGAGATTGCGCAGGCATCTGCATTAGGAGCAGCATTGGTGATTCATGAGCATTGGAATACACAACCTGTTCCTGATCAGATTATCAGCTTAAAAAGGTATTATTAGCAGGTTGCTTCTATTTTCTTTTACTAATTTTAGCCATATTAATGAAAGCTTTATCTCTGCAAGAAACAGGAAAACTGATTTATCAAATAATAGACGAACCAGCTTTGTTAGAGCCACATGAAGCTCTTGTGAAGGTTCATCGTATTGGGATTTGCGGTACAGATTACCATGCTTATCGTGGGCGGCAACCATTTTTTTCTTATCCTCGTATTTTGGGGCATGAATTGGGAGTAGAAGTATTAGCTATAGGAAATAAAGTAACTAATATACTGCCAGGAGACAAATGTGCTGTTGAACCCTACCTTAATTGTGATAAATGCCAGCCTTGTAGGAATGGTAGAACCAATTGTTGCGAAAATTTAAAAGTGCTGGGTGTTCATACCGACGGAGGAATGACTGAATTTATGAAACTTCCAGCCAATAAACTATATCCTTCGGCCCAATTGAGCTTTGAGCAACTGGCATTAGTTGAGACACTTGGGATTGGTTGCCATGCGGTAAACAGGTCGGGTATAACAGACGCTGACAAGGTATTAGTAGTAGGGGCAGGTCCGATTGGACTGGCGTGTTTGCAGTTTGCTAAAAATAAAGGGGCAAAAGTAGTAATGCTCGATGTGAACGAATCACGGTTAGCTTTTGCGAAGAATGTGATGCAGGCGGATGCTACAGTGGTAGTTTCGGTTAAAAGTTCAGAAGCTATTAAAGCACATTTCGATGGGGATATGCCAACAGCTATTTTTGATGCTACTGGTAACCCAAGCTCAATGATGTCAGCGTTTGAATTGGTAGCCTTTGGTGGTAAAATTATTTTTGTAGGGCTTTTTCAGGGAGATATGACATTTTTTGACCCTCTTTTTCATCGTCGGGAACTCACAATACTTGCCAGCCGTAATGCTTTGCCTGAAGATTTTAATTATATAATTGGCTTAATGGAAGCAGGGGAAATAAACACTAATTCTTGGATAACCCACCGTATAGCATTTAGCGATGCTGCAGATAATTTTGAGACCCTTCTTAAATCAGGAAACGAGTTGGTTAAGGCTATAATAGTTGTTTAGAACAATTTTTTAAAATAAAAAGTGCATCAAGGGTAATAATTTTTTCAGAAAAGCGTATTAAAATTATATCGTTCCAAGAAAAAATGGTAGATTGTCAAAAATTACGATCCTAACCTATCGATACCCTTTAATGAAACCCTCAAAATACGCAAGAGTAAAATTCCTGAATAAGGATAAATCTATCTTTTTCTCTGTACTGCGCCACAATGTAGATGCTTACTTTCATGATAATCAAATATCCAAGACAGGTGGACAAACAATCCTAATTAAGGCGGCTTGTATGCTGACTTTATATATTGGTTCTTTTTTGTTGATACTGACGGATCAGTTTTCGGACTTGCAGATGTTAGGTTTAACCGTTCTGATGGGGATTGGGGTAGCCGGTGTGGGTATGTCGGTAATGCATGATGCTATTCATGGGTCATTTTCAGAATATACATGGATTAATAAACTATTCGGGGCTTCTTTGTACCTTTTAGGAGGTAATGTATATAACTGGGAGATACAGCATAATCGTTTGCATCATACTTATACGAACATTCATGATGTTGATGAAGATATTACGGGTAAGTTTCTCTTAAGACTTTCCTGTGGTGACAAATTGAAGGCTATCCATCGGTTTCAGCATATATATGCCTTTTTCTTATATAGTTTAATGACTATTTCTTTTTTATGGAAAGATTTTAAAGAGATTTCACTCTATAACCAAATGTCAAAAACTGGATTAGTGAAATCATTTCCAAGAAAAGAAATTATTTTCTTAATTGTCGGGAAGTTTGCTTACATATTATTTATAGCTGTTTTGCCTATTTATCTGCTCGAATTGAGCTTTGGACAATGGATAGTCGGCTTCCTGACGATGCACTGCGTAGCAGGGCTTATTTTAAGTACCATTTTTCAATTAGCACATGTAGTAGAGGGGGCAAGCCAACCCTCGCCAGATGAAAAAGGTACTATTGAAAATACCTGGGCTATTCACCAATTGAATACTACCTCAAATTTTGCCAGTAGAAATTATGCTCTTTCATGGTATATTGGTGGGCTTGACTATCAGATTGAACATCATCTTTTTCCTCATATTTCACATATTCATTACCGTGCCATTTCACCAATTGTAAGAAGCACCGCTCTGGAATTCAACATTCCATATAATGATAAAGCATCTTTTGCAAACGGGCTTGATTCACACATCAGAATGTTAAAATACTTAGGCAATAATTAAAGTGATTATTTAATTTCTGTTACCTTTATTACGAGCAGTTTGAAAATTGCAGGCCAATTCTGGTTCTCTGCCAATTATAGTAGTGCAGAAGGGTCAAGCAAGTTATTTTTTATGGCAAATACTACCAGGCCTGCAGTATTTCTTACACCTGTTTTTTCTAAGAGATTGTTGCGGTGGCCATCAACTGTACGAGTACTGATAAATAATTTTTCCGCAATTTCTTGTGCAGTGTATTGTCGGCAAATCAGATCTAATACCTCTAATTCACGTTGAGTAAGTGTTGACGGGATATTGTCCTGAATCAACAAACGTGGTTTTTTGCCAAGCATTCGGTTTTTCATGGCTTTAAGAAATACTTCATTAAAATAAAATCCTTTTTCAACTACAGCTAAAATAGCCCGTTCAACCTCGGAAGGTTCAACATTTTTAAAGAGATAAGCATTGATACCTAACTCCATCAGATGTGCAACAAATCGCTCGTCGCTATGTACCGACAAGATGATAATTTTGATGTCTGGGTAATCACTATGAAGTATTTTAGTAGTTTCTACACCGTTAAGTTCTGGCATGGATAGGTCAAGTAAAACTATATCCGGTTTTGTTTCACTGCTTTCAATTGCTTCAAGTAGGGTTCTGCCGTTGTCAGCCTCGATAGTTATCTGTGTATCGTCAAGGCTATTAATAATAGCAGTCATTCCTTTACGAAACAGAATCTGGTCGTCTGCAATAGCTACATTAATTTTTTTCATAAATATGAATAATCAATATCGTTTATTGATTGGTAAATTTCGTTAAAATTCAGTCAGCAGCAGAGCAAGGTAAGTTCAGTGTACTTTGCGTTGGTCCTCAAAGAAAACCTGGCAAAAAGGATACTTCACCAAGAATAACATTCTTCGAGGCAATGTTTTTAGGTAAGTAAATAGGTGTTTGGTAGTTAATGTATAAGTGGAATTTCAATTCTCACTTTTAATCCAGCATTTGGTTGCGTTTCAAATGTGGCAGTACCTTTCAGTACCTTGGTTCGGGTTTCGATATTTTTCAGACCGAGACTTTTTTTCTTATATGCCTGTTCAAAATCAAACCCTTTCCCATTATCTGCATAATCAATTTTCAATATCGAGCTCTCTTTACTCATACGTATCTCTATTAATGTAGCACCCGAATGTTTTACCGCATTATTAAGCAATTCCTGTAATATGCGGTAAGAAGCCAGATTAATAATATTACCGAGATTAGTTACATTCGTATCAATATTTAAGGCGATATCTAAATCTGATATACTTAGTATTTTTTCACACAAACTTTCAATAGCAAATGCTAACCCGGCTTCTTCTAAGCCCTGAGGAAGTAAGTCGTTCGAAATTCGTCTTACATTATCAATGGTGCTGTCAATCAATTGCTTGTATTGTGTATTCGTTTCTTGTATCTCGGGTACTTTAGTAGTTGGCATCTGGCCTACAAGTAAACGCATGAGACCTAAAGATGCACCAACTTCATCGTGCAAGTCACGAGCAACTCGTATGCGCTCATCTTCAATTGCTTCCAGAGTACTATAAAATAACTCCTGTTGATGCTTGGTTTCGGCTATCTGCACACTCATTTTATGCTCAAGCATTCTTCTTTGATACATTACCATAAAGATGATAATGCCGCTGGCTAATAAAAAAAGCATTATGGTGCCACCGATAATCATCACATACATATCAACCGATGCACCTACTTGCGAGGACTGTGCCATAGACCAATTCCGATAAAAATATACATTAAGCCTAACACACAGGCATGAATGGCCCATGATAATAAACTTAGCTGTATGTCTTGGGTTAAGATTAAATTGCCGAGAACAAATAAAAAGAGACTACCTGCAAAGTAAAACAGAAATCCGGCATTAATCCAAAACAAAGGCGATTTTTCTATTGAAATTATTTCTAAAGATTTAAGTGTTTTATAATAGGCCGTAATGGCATAAAATACTACAAGGAGACATTCTAAGCCGCGGGGATAAGCGTTTTGCTCAAAAATTGATTGAATAACAAATGCGTATAGAATTGCAAATGTGGTAAACATAATGAAAATACCATAAATGATTTTTTTATTTAGAAAGTCGCCAAGGTATTCTTTATAAAACCATGAAATCAAGCCGAATTCCGCAATTGTGTAAACATGCAGAAATGGTGAATTATTCTTAACAAATCTAACTGAAACGATAGCTATCAATTGGAAAAACAGAGCAAAAAGCAGATAATAAAAGATAGGTTTTAGCTCTCCTTTTAAGTACTTTCGTCGGTAAATCGCAATTGCCAGCGGAAAAAACAGGAGGACAGTTACGTAGGTTACCAAAAAATCACCAATTGTTCTAAGCATTTTGGGTAGGTTTATCAGATAAATTTTAGCTCTACAAATATACAGATTTGTAGAGCTAAATTTTAATAACAGGCAGCAAAGGTCGTTTTGAGTGCATCGAGGACATTTTCAGCATTCATCAATAAATTAACAAAGCGTAATTGCGACTGAATCAACTAAAAACTCAGGAAACATTTTCGGACAAATACCTCTTTTACCAGGGTTAAAGGTTAATATAAGGCATCATGAACCGACATTACGCTTGTTATTCTGCAATTGTCAATTGTTTAAGTCACTATCTGGGTCACAGTATGGTGGGCAAACTTTTGAGAAATCATTTACGTACTGGTCTTGCAAAGTTTCCGGATCATAGTTAATAAGATCTTTTATTTTCAGACGAGTAACTGCACTTACATTCTCAGGCCCTATAGCATTTACCATCAATAAATGTGGCTGGTAAATACCAGTATCAAGCAATTCTAAACCAATATACATTCGTATCCAGTTAGCATCAGGGGCAAGATCAGATAAATCCTGTATATCTTGCTTTCTGATTGCAAAAGCTTTCATTTCATTTGGTTGAATCTTGGCTTTTTGCAAATCGAACTCCAACCAGTTGTTTATCCATTCCTTGGCGGTTTTTAAAGGGATTTTGTAAGGATCTGGATTTGCTGTTGGCCCGTTTACCGGAGCGTTTGTGTTTTTTACATCTAAGTTCATTTTGTTTGATGGTTAAGCAAAATTAGGTGCTTTTATAACCGCTGATATGCGTAAAAATACCTGTTTTTGCAGAGGTGAAAAATTACCTAAATCCATATTCAAAAAGCAAGCCAAATAAAAAAGAGTATTTCTTTAAAAGAAGGCAAAATTAAAAACAGGTATTTTTACGCATTTACAGTTTTGTTTTTCTTCTCAATTTTGGGTATTGATTTTTAGCACGATAAAGAGCTATAATTTTTATAAAATTGATACACCTAACCACTATCAATATTATAAAAACGAATGTAGTGAAGCTATACTATTATTTTTAATAACGTTTGCTTAACTATCGGAAAGGATTCCACTCAGCAAAAGATTTTAGTAAGAATAAAATAGGGTTTGGCCTAAACAACACCAGCAAATGCTTACTTAATTTAGTAAAACATTTCTTTCTCTTTTATTCTTTTCACAATGTTTCTTATTCTCAAGATTGTTTTCTCAAAGTTGCTCAATTACAAATCCGGCAAATGCTTTTATGTCGCTGGTTTAATATTTACCTTCTCATATCAGAATAACTGTTACTTACTTGATTCGTTATAAAATCCTTGGTGAATAAAAATAATAAAGGTGGAACCTGCAAACAGATTCCACCTTTACAAGAATTGTATTCTTATTAACCCCATGTTTCGGGCTTTCTGCGCCATTTTTTAAGAGATACCAGAGATTCGGCAGAGATATAATTTTGTTTAATTGCCTCATCAATTAAAGCATTATAATTGCTCAATGTTACCAAAGGTACATTCTTGTCGGCAAAATTCTTATCGGCTATTTTAAAACCATAAGTAAAAATAGCCACCATGCCTACTACCTCTATTCCGGCTTCTCTTAACGCATCTACCGCTTTAAGTGAACTTCCGCCTGTAGAAATCAGGTCCTCAATTACTACAACTTTCTGACCTTTTTCAATACGCCCCTCAATCTGGTTACCCATACCATGTTCTTTTGGTTTCGGACGAACATAAGCAAAAGGTAAACCTAATGTTTCTGCTACCAAAGCACCTTGTGGAATGCCAGCAGTCGCTACACCTGCTATTAATTCGGCATCAGGGAAATGTTTTTTTATTGCTTTTGCAAGGGATTTTTTAATAAATGTTCTTGCTTCAGGATAAGATAATGTTACACGATTATCGCAATAGATAGGAGAATTCCACCCAGAACTCCATTTAAACGGTTGTCCAGGGTTCAATTTTACTGCTTTGGTTGATAACAAATAAGAAGCAATTTTGTGGGAAGTATTCATTTAAAATAAAATATGTTATGAAGGCTTAGTTTAAAATATTGAGTGAATGTATGATTGAGTTATTATCAGATTTCTAACTAATTTAAAGGGTAAATTAAAAATGAGTGATTAAATTAATCAATTGATCACTCATTCTTCTTTTGGAATTTTCATGACTAAAATTTTATCAATACGGTTTTTGTCCATATCGATAATCTCAAATTCATAATCTCCCCATTCAAATTTATCCCCAGTATCGGGTATTTCTTTCAGGATATTCAAAGCAAAACCACCAAGGGTATCAAAACCTGTATATTCTTTGCGATTATTAATTGTGATTTCAAAATGGTTAAGGAAATCGTCAAAAGGTAAGGAGGCATCAACCAGAAAGCTACCATCTTCACGCTCATGAATTTCGTACTCAAACTCGTCGTCTACTGAAATGTCTCCTACTAAGGCATCTAAAATATCATTAAGTGTAATGATACCTAATACACTTCCATACTCATCAACAATAATACCCATATGGATACGTTCTTCACGGAATTTCTCCAATGCCTGATAAGCATGATTATTTTCAGGAATAAACAATGGTTCTTTTAGATTTGATTCTAAATTCTGAAGCTCTGTATCTAAATCCTTTCCTAATAAATTCTTTATGTAGAGTAAGCCTATAATGTTATCTATTCCATCTTTGCATACAGGATAAACAGAATGTTTGTATTCAATAACTTTATCTCTGTTTTCTTCAAGAGAATCATCAATATCAAGAAGTGTTATTTCATTCCGGCTGGTCATCAGGGTTGTGATTTTTCTATCTCCAAGATGAAAAACATTCTGCACTATTTCCTGTTCAATTTCATCAATTGCTCCTCCGGTAGCACCTTCCTGAATCATTGATTTGATTTCTTCTTCTGTTACTGAGTTTTCGGTTTGCTGAATGCCCAAAATCTTGAAAATAAGATCGCTACAGATGGTAAGTAACCAAATAAACGGAGAAGTGATTTTTGAAAGGATATTCATGGGAGCTGCCATTACTTTGGCAATGGCCTCTGGATTTGCCATACCAATGCGTTTCGGCACCAGTTCGCCTAAAACCAATTGAACAAAACCAATGATTAACACTACTAAACCTACAGCGATTTCATCGGCATATTGTTGTGCTAAACCCCAACTCATTAAAGTGGTTTTTAGCTCTTTTGTCAGGCTATCACCAGAAAAGATACCTGTTAAGATGCTAATAAGGGTAATACCGATTTGAACGGTCGATAAGAAACGGTTGGGTGAATTTGCAAGATCGAGCGCGGCCTGAGCTCTTTTATCGCCATTTTTACTTAATATTTCGAGTTTTGTTTTGCGGGAGGATACCAAGGCAATCTCAGACATCGAGAAAATTCCGTTAAGTATCACTAAAAAAAGGATAATTAAAATTTCCATTTAAATGGTTTTGGCTTTACAATTTGCAAGCCAGATGGTGATTAAAATGCAAAATAATACCTTTTACAGATATTGTAAACGAAAAGCGTATTATAATTTTTTTATGACTTCTATTACTTCCAAAAAAATTACGAACTTTGTTGTCTGAATCAAATCTGCCTGAACAAAACAAATGGTTATCTTCATTGACGACAAACCTGTAAAAATTATTAGTAAAAAAAAGTTTCAACACCTGCATGGGAGTGATTTTGATACTATCATAGATGCCCGATTAGAGCAGTTAAATGAAAAGAAACTTAAAGGCCATGTAATTGTATTAAATACCTCGGCGGCCACCATTGAAAAATTCTTCCGTTTGTTAGGAGCAGCAAAAGATTTTGAGTATCAATCAATAGTGTTCATAGTAGACGATAAGGAGGCTATTGAAGAGCAGATTAAGAGCTATTACAGAGTAGTAAAAGCAGCCGGTGGCGTGGTATTTAACCATGAAAACAAAATTCTGATGATGCACCGTCTTGGCAAATGGGATCTGCCTAAAGGTAAACGCGATGACGATGAGAAGTCGAAAGATACAGCGGTAAGAGAGGTAGCCGAAGAATGTAACATTACTGTGGTTTTGGGTGAAAAAATTTGCACTACCTGGCATACTTATGCTATGGGAGGCAGCAGAATACTTAAACGCACCAAATGGTATAGAATGAATTGCATAGATGACTCTGAAATGAGACCTCAATTAGAAGAAGATATTGAAGAGCTACAATGGATGGATGATAAGCAGATTCAAAAGGCTTTGCTTAATTCTTATAGTTCTATTCGTTTTGTTTTTGATGAGTTGAGGAAACGGGAAAAAGAGCTTTGATTTTTTTGCATATATATCAACAGATCAGAGTTGAAGTCGAATCTATTAAATGAACTATGTTTATTATAAATCTTTTGAATGATAACCCACAACAAAATAATAAAATTGAATATTAATCAAATGGGCAAGTCTATCCATTTGATTAATAGTTTATTGTTTTTTGCTATTTTACAAAGCGTCAATGCCCAATCCTGCAATCCCTCTGATTTTCAATTAAGCCCAAGTACACAAAACAAAACCATAGAATGGCAGAAATTTCCGGAATTTAATCTTCCTTTTCAGGTAATTTATGGAGGGCCAAGATTTAATGATACTCAAAGGCAGCCACTCAAACATGGCTTTAGTCATTTGGCTACTTTTGAAGGCGCCGACGATAATTTGCCTAAGAACCAAAGAGCATTAGTATGGTATGGTGTAGCTTATACAGGTACAAATCAACCTTGGGAGAGTGTCAGAAGCCCCTGGAATAATAATCTTGAAGGCTATAAGGCCAAATGGCACCATGAACTCGCCACCATGCCAGAGGTTGATTTGTTAGTTCCTGATATTGAGCGCCAAATCAAATCAAATGATTCTATTCTTGTGCTGAAAAACCATTCGGCTACTCCGTTAGCTTATCAGAATCTGGATAATAACTCTTTTATAACTCAGTATAAACAAGATTTGCAAAACCTTTATGCTGAAGCTTTTGGTTTTACAAAGAGTAATAAATCGGCCCGGATAGCTGGGTATTCAGATTCCCCGATTCTAAATACTTACATTAATATTCCGGGCAATTCCTGGCAAAAATGGATAACTGATCCAAGTTTATTGAATTACCTGTTTTATGATTTTTCAGGCAATAAAATAGGGGGGAAGGTTTTTGACCGACAGGATTTTTTCAGCCCATCAGCGTATTATTACTATGATTATCCTAACCCATTAGCGCCTGATTATCTGGCTTATCTTTTGTTTCAGATTGAAGTAAACAAGGCCTGGGCACCAGATAAATCTATCATTCCTTTTGTATGGTTAAGATATAGTTATGTAACAGATGCGGCCAGAAAATTCATTAAGCCTTTTATGGCAGAGGCTACTGCGATTTTCCCTTTTTTCTCAGGTGCCAATGGGTTATGGTTATGGGATGACCCGGCTTTGTTTGCCAATAATGAAAATTTTGCCACTTACGAGTATTTTATTAATGGACTCTATCGTCTGTCAAAATATAAAGATATGTTTGCAGGAGATTATCGACTGGTAATTCCGCAACCTGCTCACAACTATATTGATAAACGAAAACCTATCTGGAGAGGTATTGCCAAAGGAACAGATTTTTTAGTAGTGGCGCATAATCCATATGCAAAAGATGAAAATGAAATTGTGATTGTTGAAGCTACTTACAATAACTGGAAAGTAAATATAACTCTTAAAGGGTATGAGGTTTTTCTTTGTAAATTTGATATGACCTTACTGGCCAATGAGCCTGAGCAACCACTTTCATTGTTTAATGTATTCCCAAATCCTTCACAAGAAAGTCTTACAATCAAAATCAATAGTTTACTTTATCAAACCGGAAAACTTGAAATTGTTGATGTAAAAGGTGAAATTTTACATCAGGAAAATATTGATTTACAACCGGGTGAAAATAATAAGACAATTAAAATTAGTCATTATCTAAGTGGAACATATTTTGTGAGAGTTTTAGAGTCTACTAAGAAATTTATTAAAGAGTAGTTTCTTAATAGAAAATTCCATAACCTATGTACGAAACCGGGCTGAAATACAAAACTATGCTTTGCGGCAATTGAGTAAATAGAAAAACGAGTTAATTGCTATGGAAAACTGAACAAATCAAATTTTGTGATGTTTTAACATCTAAACCATTCCTTTTAAAATATGCCCAATCAACTCATTCATGAAACAAGTCCGTATCTATTACAACACGCACACAACCCTGTTGACTGGTATCCATGGGGTGAGGCGGCGTTAACTAAAGCTAAGACTGAAAATAAACCAATATTAGTTAGTATTGGTTATTCGGCTTGCCATTGGTGCCATGTAATGGAAAGAGAATCGTTTGAAAATAATCAGATAGCTGCTTTAATGAATGAGCATTTGGTATGTATAAAAGTGGATAGGGAAGAACGCCCTGATGTTGATGCCATTTATATGGAATCGCTGCAATCAATGGGAGTAAGAGGAGGATGGCCATTAAATGTATTTCTGATGCCCAATGCACAACCATTTTATGGCGGCACTTACTTTCCGCCACAAAACTGGGCTAATTTAGTGGTGAGTATTAAACGTGCTTTTGACGAAAACTATGATAAATTGCAGGAGTCAGCTGAGGGCTTTACACAGAATATGCTTTTTAAAGAGTCAGAGAAGTATGGATTAAGTGCCGATGAAGAACTGACTTTTACAGAAGAAGAGCTGGTGACGATTTTTAATAGAATCAGAGTAGATTTTGATTATGAAAAAGGGGGTATGAACCGCGCTCCAAAATTTCCGATGCCAAGTATCTGGAAATTTCTGCTTCGCTATTATGCTGCTACCAGAGATGAAAGAGCATTACAACATATTTCGTTGACACTTGATAGATTATCATTAGGAGGCATATATGATATTTTAGGCGGTGGCTGGACACGTTACTCGACGGATGAAGACTGGAAAGTGCCACATTTTGAGAAAATGCTCTATGATAACGGTCAATTAGTTTCTCTTTACTCAGAAGCTTATGCCCTTACAAAAGATCATCTATATAAAGATAAAGTTACTCAGACTATTGAATGGATAGAAAGAGAAATGACCAGTGAAGAAAATGGATTTTATTCAGCTTTAGATGCTGATAGCGAAGGAGAAGAGGGCAAATACTATATCTGGTCAAAAAGGGAAATTGATTATATATTGGCAGAGCAGTCGAAAGAGTTTTGTGAAGTATTTGGCATAACAGAAGGGGGAAATTGGGAGCATGGAAACAATATTCTGCATTTGGAAGATCGCCTTTGGGCTGTAGATACTGCTAAATGGAATAAACTATATGCTCAATTATTAAAACAAAGAAATACAAGAGTACGACCGGGACTGGATGACAAAATACTTTGCTCTTGGAATGGACTGATGATGAAAGGGTTGGTTGATGCTTATCGTTATATTAATAACCCTGAGTTTTTAAGGCTGGCAATAGCTAATGCTAATTTTTTAAAAGAAAAAATGACTTCAAAGGTTTTAACTGAAGAAGGCAAAGAGGGTAGAGGTTTATGGCATAATTATAAAAATGGTAAGTCCACACTAATTGCTTATCTGGAAGACTATGCAAGTGTAATAGATGCCTATACGGCACTTTATCAGATAACTTTTGACGAACAATGGCTCAGAGAAGCAGAAATGCTTGCTGACTATACCATTGCCAATTTTTATGATGCTGAAGATGAATTTTTCTATTTTACTGATAGCCAAGGTGAGCAATTGATAGCCCGGAAGAAAGAATTGTTTGATAATGTGATTCCAGCTTCAAATTCAATTATGGCGAGTAATCTTTATAATTTAGGGTTGATTCTTGATCGTCAGGATTTTTTAGCAATAAGTAAAAAAATGTTGGGTAAAATGAAGAAACTGGTGCTGACCGAAACCCAATGGCTCACCAATTGGGCAACCTTAGCTACCCAACTCGCCAGACCTACAGCCGAAGTAGCGATTGTAGGTAAAGATTTGCAGAATGTAAGAGCAATTTTGGATGAAACTTATGCTCCTAATAAAGTATATGTCGGTGCCGAATATGCATCGGAATTACCATTGCTGCAAAACCGGACTGCTAAAAATGCAGAAACAATGATATATGTCTGCTATGACAAAACCTGCCAATTACCGACATCAGACATTGGCCAAGCACTTAAATTGATGAACTGATCGACTATTTAAAGACTGATACCACCTTATAAAATATTTCCGTTAAGTGACTCTTCAATCACTATCGACTTCGGTGCAGTAATTGATGTCGGCATTAATATGCTTGTTTCTAAGCTATTTGATTATTGTAAAAATCGCCCATTTAAGGGTTTTATTGAAGCTGTGCCAGCTTATGCTTCTTTGACAATTTTTTATGATGTTATAGAAGTACGAAATGCCTGTATATTTGCTAATACATCGTATGCTATTGTTGAAAATTATTTGACGATTGCTTTGGATAACTTAAATCTATCGGAAATAAAAGAACCAGAATTAATTGAAATCCCTGTTTTATATGATGGGGAGGATTTGGCTTTTGTAGCAGAATATAATCAATTAAGTATAAAAGACGTAATACAAATACATGCCCAATCCACTTATCGTGTATATATGATTGGCTTTTTACCCGGTTTTGCTTATTTAGGTGGTATGGATGAAAGAATTGCTACCCCAAGAAAGTCAAACCCACGCACTAAAGTGCCTGCTGGGAGTGTAGGCATAGCAGGTAAACAAACAGGCATTTATCCCCTCGAAAGCCCTGGTGGTTGGCAATTGATTGGTAAAACTTCATTGTCATTATTTGATAGAGAGTCTGCATCACCCTCACTTTTGAAGGCTGGAGATTTAGTGAGGTTTATAAAAATTGAGTAGTCATAATGTCTATTGTTAGAAATTAGTTTTATCAAATTATTAATAAAAAATTCAACTATCTTTGAGCCTATCAACTCTATTTACTAATAACCTATGATACATGCAAAAGCCGCTATTGCAAACGGAGGAGGAGATTTTTCTATTCAAACGATTGAAGTTGATGATGTACCGGTATGGGATGAGGTATTAATACAAGTAAAAGCCGCAGGTATATGCCATACCGATTGGGATTCTCAATCATGGGGTAAACCTCTGATTATGGGGCATGAGGGAGCAGGAATAATTGTAAGAGTAGGCCCGGAAGTGAAAAATCTACAAGTAGGTGATAAAGTGATACTCAATTGGGCGATTCCTTGCTACCAATGCTTTCAATGTCAGGAAGGTAATCAGCATATTTGCGAAGTTAATTCACCTGTTACAGCAGGTAATAAAGTTTCAGGTGGGCATGCTCGTTTAGAAGCTTCAACTTTTAATGCTATTCCAGTCGAGCGTTCTTTTAGCCTTGGAACCATGTCAGAATATACCTTAGTTCGTGAAGCTGCTTGTGTAAAAATAAATGTGGATATACCTTTTGCTTCTGCGGCCATTATTAGTTGTGGAGTTATGACAGGCTATGGGTCAGTGGTGAATGCCGCTAAAGTAAAACCAGGCTCTTCTGTTGTAGTATTAGGTACAGGCGGAGTGGGGTTAAATGTGATACAGGGTGCAAGAATTGCTGGAGCCGCCAAAATTATAGCTATTGATATTAATCCTTCCCGGCTTGAAATGGCAGTGGAATATGGAGCCACGCATACAATATTAGCCTCAAAAGATGATATTGGCCTAATAGAGGCAGCAAAAAAAGTAAAAGAACTCACACATCGTGGAGCAGATTATGCATTTGAGTGTACTGCTATTCCAGCCTTAGGTGCAGCCCCTTTGGCAATGGTACGTAATGCAGGTATGGCAGTTCAGGTTAGTGGTATTGAGCAGGAAATTAATATAGATATGAATCTTTTTGAGTGGGATAAGGTATACATTAACCCGCTTTATGGCAAGGCCCGTCCACAAATTGATTTCCCGGTTTTACAGGAACTTTACAAAAAAGGTGATTTAATTTTGGACAAAATGGTAACACAAACTTATAGCCTTTATGAGCTCAATATTGCTTTTTCCGATATGCACCAGGGTTTGAATGCCAAAGGTGTGATTGTATTTTAGCAAAATAAGTAATGCGAAATCCTGAGAAAGAATTGAAACCTCAATGAACGGCCATAATTTTTACTTTTTTAATGCCTTTCAGATGAACTTCAATATGTCGGTCTTTAGCTTTATTTTCATACTCACTAATCGCTTCGACAATATCATAGTCAATAAAATTACACTCACTACCATCAATAGTTAAAACGCTATACTCTTCAATCTGGTCAAGTGATTTTCTTAAATTTACCTTGTTTAAAAAAGTAACATTAGTGTTTAGTTTGATGTAATAATGTGATATCCCCTGTTGTATAGATGTCGTAATTTTATATTCAGCCTTGAAATTATTCTGTATAATAAAATAAGCACTTAAAAGAAGCCCGATACCGACACCAATCAAGAGGTCTGTCAAGAGAATAGTTACGATTGTAATGATAAAAGGCAGAAACTGTTTCAAGCCCAGGCTCCACATATCTTTATAAAGTTTGACTTTCTCAGATTATATCCGGTTACCAAGAGTATTGAGGCAAGCGAAGCAAATGGTATTATATTTAATAAAAACGGAACAAGGCTTACGGTAAGCAGTAAAAAAATACTATGAGTTAAAGCCGCAAATCTTGTTTTTGCACCAGCATCAATATTGGCCGCACCTCTAACAACTACTGCAGTAACCGGAATCCCCCCAAGCAATCCGCATAATATATTCCCGATACCCTGGGCAAATAATTCTCTGTTTACTGGTGTGATCCGGTTGTGTCTATCCAGTTTATCAATGGCTTCAACACTTAAGAGTGTTTCTATACTTGCTAAAAGGCCTATGGTTAAACCAAATTGCCATATTTCTGTATGTAAGAATATTTTTGAAAATGCAGGATATTGAATATTAGTAATGCTGTTTTTGGGAACATTTACAAACTGATGCGGCTTAAGCTGAAAATGAGGGAAGTAAATCTGAAGAAGATTACTAATAATTATACCAACAATGACAATTAATAAAGGAAGTGGAATGCTTTTGAGAACTTTGAACTGAAGCTTTTCTAATATCATATAAAGCGTTAGTGAGATGATGGAAATTAGTAGGACACCAACATTTGCATTTGAGAAACTATTTAAAAAGAATGTATGCCAGAAATCTGCCTGGTCGAAGCCAAGCATGATAGGTATTTGTTTTGAAATCAGAATTATCCCGATTACTGATAACATACCTTTAATAATTGCGGAAGGAAAATAGTTGACAATTATCCCAAGTTTTAATACTGCTAACAATAGCTGAAGGAGACCAGCAATAATAACAGTAAGTAAAAACATAGGAAAGTCACCCAACGAGAGTATTGCCTCTGCGACAACCGTACTTAAACCAGCAGCAGGACCGGAAACGCTTAATTCTGAACCGCTTAATAATGAAATTACAGATCCTCCGATGATTCCCGATATGAGTCCACTGTATAGTGGTGCCCCAGAGGCCAGGGCAATTCCAAGGCATAAGGGTAGGGCTACTAAAAAAACTGACAGACCAGCCGGGAGGTCATGCCTGATCCAAAGAAACCGATAGTATTTGAGTGTTCGTTTCATTAATAAACTGACTGATAAGATTTTATGTGGAGTGTTTTGTTAAAAGTTTATTCGGGCAGAAATTCCTTCAGCAATTGGTAAGGATAGCCTAAATCTGAAGGAGAGGCAAATTTTACGTAACCTGATACGGATTGAAATAAACAGAAATTAGACTCATTTCTGGAAAAAATTGAAGTGTAAATATTCAGACAGGCAAAATTTAAATATCAGCCAGCTCCAATATAGTGGAATGAGTTCCAGCTAATTGTGCTGTGTGATTAAAAATCGGCTAAAAGTAATAAACTAAATAAATCTATTTTATGATTTTTGTCATATATTGAGCAAGAAGACTATTAAGTTGAAAGATAATTCGATTAATTTGGAAATTTGAATTAATTTATTGCTGAATAAGTGGTAGGCTTATTACGATAACTTATGTAATAATTGAGTATTTTGTCAATTGTTTTAAATTTTACAATGTCAAACTTCTTCACAATAGAAATATCTGACCCCATTTATGAGTTTGATAATCTCCGCTGGGTTACTGTCAAGAGCAATGCCCTTAAAAAAAGAGCTGATGTAAGTGTTTTTATTCCGAAAGGAGTAGTACCCCAAGACATTAAAGGAATAGTTATTCTATTACATGGTGTTTATGGCTCACATTGGGCTTGGTCTTTGAAAGGGGGCGTGCACAGAATTACACAAAAATTGATTGATGATTTTAAGATACAACCCATGCTCTTAATTATGCCGTCTGATGGATTATTTGGTGATGGAAGTGGTTACTTATCTCATCATACAGAAAACTATGAACAATGGATTGTGGAGGACCTGAAAAATCTTATTCATGAAATTCAATCTGATTTAAAGCCTGATTTGCCCTTTTTTATCACAGGGTTGTCGATGGGAGGCTTTGGTGCCATGAGATTAGGTGCTAAATATCCACAAGTATTCAAGTCCTTTTCAGGTTTATCTTCAATCACAGAGTTTTCGCAGCTCAGACAGTTTTTAGAAAATAATGACGATTCGGTTTTAAAAGAAAATGTATTGGCCGAAGAAAATACCTTGCAATGGATATTAGCCCATAAAAGCCAGTTGCCTCTTTTTAGATTCGATTGTGGTAAAGATGATTTATTAGTTGAGCCTAACAGAAAACTTCATCAGGAATTAGAGTCAAATGGTATCCCTCATATTTATGAAGAGTATGAAGGATCGCATGATTGGCCTTACTGGCAAGGGCATATAACAGACACTTTATTGTTTTTCAGCAAATTTATTGAGTGATTTAGAAATTAAGAGAATAGGCTCACTTTTTGACTTTTCTGATAGGAAGTTATTTTACGTAATATTAATCGTTCAATCAATTATTTAACTGTGCAATTCTTAAAATCCGGCATACTAAGTACCTATCAGGATTCGGGAAGGAAAGGTTATTGCTATTCAGGCATTAATCCGAATGGTGCTATGGATATAATAGCTGTTAGATTGTTGAATATTATTTTGCAGAATTCTGAAAAAGAAGCGGCTATTGAAATACATTTTCCAGGTCCTGAAATTTTTTTTGAAAAAGATACCCTTATTGCCATCGGAGGTGCTGATTTTTCGCCCTTTCTTATTACGGATAGCAAACAAATAGTAGAAATGAATAATTGGCAATGTACATGGGTGTCAGCAGGAAGCATATTGAAGTTTAAAAAACGTTCCTTTGGGCAAAGAGCTTATATTGCGATCAAAGGCGGTGCATCTGTAAAAGAGTGGTTAGGAAGTAAAAGTACCAATGGATTGCTTGATTTCAATACTATCAAGGCCAATAGTCAGATTGATACTCAATTGTTTCCAAAGCCTGATTTTTTCCCATATTTAGCTTTTTCTCTTCTACCACCTTATTCGGACTCACCCATTATCAGACTTATCAAAGGCAATGAATATGATTTATTAACTCATGAAAGTAAGACCTTATTAGAAAACCAACCATTTGGTATCAGTCTAAACTCCAATCGTATGGGGATCAGATTAGAGGGGGTGGCGTTAAACTTAGAAAATAAATTAGAACTGATTTCGTCTGCAGTAGATTTCGGTACTGTTCAATTATTACCAGATGGCCAGTTGATTATTCTGATGGCAGACCATCAAACCACTGGAGGATATCCTCGTTTAGGCAATGTAGTTTCTGTTGACCTCCCGATTTTAGCCCAATGTGGAGCACAGGATACAATTCAGTTTCGATTTATTTCTTTATCCGAAGCTGAGGAATTGTTAATTTTAAGAGAAAAAGAGATAAGAAAACTAAAGGTAACCTTTAGCCTTTTAAGCGGAAACAGCATTAAATAACAACATATATAATGAACCAAAGTATTGACCTGAACTGTGATATGGGTGAGTCATTCGGGATTTGGACAATGGGTAATGATGAAGTACTGATGAATTACATTTCATCGGCAAATATTGCCTGCGGTTTTCATGCAGGAGATGCTACCATTATGAGAAAGACTGCTGCGTTTGCTCTGCACAAAGGTGTTGCTATTGGTGCTCACCCGGGTTTTCCAGATTTACAGGGTTTTGGTCGCAGAAATATGCACCTAAATGCACAGGAAGTTTATGATATATGTATTTATCAGATAGGAGCGATGCTAAATGTGGTAAGAGCTTTGGGTACAGCCTTACATCATGTAAAGCCTCATGGGGCAATGTATAATTTGGGGGCAAAAGAGGTAAAATTAGCAAACGCTATTGCACAGGCCACCAAGGACAGTCATCCCGATTTAATTCTTTATGGTCTATCTGGTAGTTTTCTGATTAGGGAAGCCGAAAAAATAGGTTTGAAGACCGCTTCAGAAGTTTTTGCTGACAGAACCTATCAGAATGATGGTAGTCTTACACCACGCACGCAAGCCAATGCTATGATTGAAAATACAGACGATGCTGTGAATCAGATTATCAGAATGGTCAAAGAGAAAACAGTTGTTTCAACCGATGGAAATATTGTTACTATTAAAGCTGATACTATTTGTTTACATGGTGATGGAACCCATGCTGTTGAATTTGCCAAAGCCTTGAACAGGAGACTCAGAACAGAAGGATTGCAAGTGAAGACATTATAGATATAAGTGAATGGTACTTTATTTGAAAAAGAAACTTCCGGAATAGAAATTAGTTTATCCGGAAGTTCATTTTTAAGCACACGTCTTCTCTTACATTCTGAGTAATATTTCAGAAATAGGGATTTAAAGTAATTTTATCTGATTATTCTTTTGTTGGCACAGGAGGCGGTGGAGGGGGCGGAAGTTGCTCTGTTGCTCCTTGTGAGGATTTTTTAACCTTTTGAAGAAGTAGAGTCTGTTTTGGTTGGTCCTGAGCTGGTTTATCTAATACTAATTTTGTCGCGATAAATTCAACTTCTTTGGCTCCTTCCTTTTTCATAAGCCTTTTCTGAGCCTGACCATCAGGCATTAATACAAACTCTCTACTAAGTTTTGACTTAAACTGAACAAGTTCAGTTTCGTCTATTTTTTTTAGTTGAAGTTGAGTCGGAGAGTCAAATTCTATTTCTGGATCTCTTAGGTCCGACTTAAGTTTCAAGGTAATTGCTTCGTCCATTTTTTTGAGTTCTGGTGGTATCTCAGTTGTCTGATCATTCATGCAACTGAACACAAACATCAAAACTAAAATCAAAGGGATAAAAAGCAGGAACCTCGAATACTGCAATTGATTCGATTTGTTCTGATTCATTTTACTGATTCTGGTTTTAAGTGAATAAAAATTGAAATTGGTTACTAAACTAAAATAATTATTGCCGGAAAAATGCAGAAGCAAATACTGGTAGGATTTTTTGTCAATACCTTTCCCAATTACTAAAGCATCTGTTAAAAATTCAAGATTGTCTCTAACTGAATTTTTTAGAAACCAGGCGAATGGATTAACCCAGTTAACAATTCTGATAAACTCAGCTAATAGTACATCTAAACTATGATTCTGTTGAATATGTATAGACTCATGCAAAAGAATTTTTGTAATTTCAGAATTTGTCAAAGCACTCTCCGAAATAAATATCGACTTTCCAAAAGAGAATGGTAGAATGTCGTGATGTACTACATACACTTTTAGCCCACAAACTTCTTTTATATAGGCGTTCCGTTTAAGTTTCAGATATGATAGGTACTGAATAGCCTGATGAATACTGAAAGCAGTTATACCAGAAAAATAGATAATCAAAAAAATCGGGCTTAAGACAATCAATTTGGTAATTGGATTAAAAAAGTGCTGGCCTGAGGTCTGAACTGAAGGGACATATTGACCTAAATCAGTAGTGCCAAAATGTTGGTTGAATAAAACACCAATCCAGTTAAAGTGTCCAACGGCTAAGAAAAAAGCAAAGAATATAGTAATCAGAAAGAAAAAACGGTTTGAATTGAAAAAAGTGAGTTTTTCTAAAAACAGTTTATAGAAAACCCAAATACCCGTTATATTCAGGCTGAATTTCAATAATATAAGTAAGATAGTTGTCATTTTTTTTCAGATTCAATCATTGAAATAATTTCCTTTAACTCACCAGGGGTTAGTTTGTTGTTTTCCACAAAAAAGTTAACCATCTGCTGATAGCTGCTATCAAAATAATCTTCAACGAATCGATTAAGAAATGAGTTTTTATAGACAGTCTCGGTAATAAGAGGGGTGTATAAGCTTACGTTTCCAATTTTACGGCTTTTCAGAAAACCTTTCTTTTCAAGGTTTTTAATTGTTGAGGCAAGAGTAGTGTAGGGAATTTCTTCTTCACCTACCTGGTCTAAAATAGCTCTTATGTGAGTCTCTCCCAACTGCCATATCACTTTCATGGCTTCCTCTTCTTGTAACGTAAGTTTTTGCATAATCTACGAATTGTTTTTCAAATCTACGATATTTTCGTAGATTATGCAAATATTTCGTAATAAATATTTTATTCATGTTTAGCATCTATTTTTTGCCCAAATAAATGCTTAAAATGCACTGTGGAGAACGTTTTTGTTTTCTGTTAGTTTAGTATACTATTTTTTAATAAATTGCTTCGTCGGTAAAGAAATATCATTCGTTTTTGCCGGCTATATGTAAAAACTAAATACCTACCTTAGAAATGTTTCAAAAGAATCAGAAGAAAGTACTGACTGCCTGGACTATGTACGACTGGGCAAATTCGGTACACAATCTCGTTATTATTACTGTTGTTTTCCCGATGTATTTTTTAGCAACAACCACTGTTAAGGATGCAGAAGGGAAAATTATTGACGATGTGGTAAATTTCTTTGGTTTTCATGTCCAGAATTCTGTTCTCTATTCTTATGCTATTTCCGGGGGCACTTTATTATTGGTTTTATTGAACCCCATTCTTACACCTTTGGCCGATTCCAGCGGGCGTCGCAAGTTTTTCATGAAACTATTCTGTTATTTAGGGGCGGCCAGTTGTGCATATTTTTATTTTTTTACCAAAGATAATGTCTCATGGGTAGTTATTGCTTTTGGGTTATCTGTTGTAGGGTGGGGCGGGAGTATTGTTTTTTATAATTCATTTTTGCCAGAAATTGCTACTGAAGACCGTTTTGATAATCTGAGTGCACGAGGTTTTATGATGGGCTATATAGGTAGTGTATTATTATTGATTTTTAATCTTGTTATGATCATGAAACCGGAGTTTGTCGGCCTCTCACAAGCAGATAGTGATTCAGGGTTTACGGCCCGGATTTCTTTTCTCACAGTTGGATTGTGGTGGGCCTTATTTGCACAGATTCCCTTTTATTATCTGCCCAAAGACCATGTGAAACCATTACAAGGCAATTGGTTGAGCAGTAGTTTTCATGAATTGGGTAAAGTTCTTAAAGAAGTGAGACAAAACAAATTGGTTACCAAGTTTTTATTAGCCTTCTTCTTCTTTGATATGGGAGTAATGACAGTTATTTATGTTGCCACTATTTTTGCTGATAAAGAATTACATATTGAAAAAACAGGACTTATTGTGACACTTCTGTTAATTCAGTTAATTGCAATTCCCGGGTCGTTTTTAGCCTCATGGTTATCGGGCAAGTTAGGTAACACCAAAGCCCTGTTGATAGAGATTTTTGTATGGGCTTTGATGCCTTTGGCGGCTTATTTTACAACCACCGAAAAGGAATTTTATGTAATTGCCGCTGTAGTTGGTTTAGTAATGGGGGGGATTCAGTCGCTTTCACGCTCCACTTACGCCAAACTGATTCCGGAAAATACTGAAGACACTGCTTCTTATTTTGGGTTTTATGATATTGTTGAAAAAATGGCTATTACTCTTGGAACATTGTTATTTGGCTTTGTAGAACAAATAACTGGCAATATGAGAAATTCGGTACTCGTAATTCTGGTATTTTTTATTGTTGGCTTTTTATTGTTGATGCGTATTCCGTCAAAAAAGATTTATAATTAGAGAATTGCTCGAGTATTTCGGGAAATTATTACCTATACTTTTATAGCAGAAATGTTCTCTTTTTTATTATTTTTGCCAGTATTAACGGATAGCGAGTTAGTTTTGTCAGAATATACTTTTCTATCATAATGTTTAATATTTTTAAGTAGTTTAAATAATGTGTAGGTAATTTTGCTTTTAATGTTTTCCTAAACAACGATATATCCTACATACTTGACCTTTTTTTATGAGAGTCCTTTTTGATCATCAATCATTTTCCGGGGCAAAATTTGGGGGTGTAGCAAGATATTTTTATGACTTGATGCACAATCTGAAATATCATCAGGAAGTTGAGGTGAGCCTGTCTTTGCTTTTTTCCAATAACGAATATCTGAAAAGTGCCGATGTAAAAAAGGTTTTCCCTTTTAGTTATTTTTTAGGGTATGGGCTTACCAATACATTTTTCTCTCATGTTAACCGGGCAAATAGTGCATTTCAGATAACAAGACATAATTATGACCTATTTCATCCAACCTATTTTAACGATTATTTTCTGAATTTTTTGGGAAAAAAGCCTTATGTTATTACGCATCATGATACTATTCCTGAAAAATTTGCGACACAATACGCCGAACTTGACGGTTTTGATAAAGCCTATAAACAACGTGTATTAGACAAAGCGGCAAAAATCATTGCAGTTTCGGAAAACACAAAAAATGATTTATTAGATATTTTTCATTTAGCTCCTGAAAAAATAGAGGTTATTCATCATTCTACCCATTTTGCTACATATAAACCGGCAGATGATTTTGATATTGCTACTCCTGAAAGGTATCTTTTGTATGTTGGTAATCGTGAAAACTATAAAAACTTCGATGTATTTCTTAAAGCCATTGCTCCCATTCTTCTAAGGCAATCTGATCTATACCTGCTCTGTGCCGGAAGCTATAGTTTTAATGATAATGAGCAGAAACTATTCAATGAGTTAGGTATTAGTACAAAGATTCTGCATTATGAAATACAGAATGATGAAGTATTGTTCAGAGTTTATCAGAAGGCAATTGCTTTTGTTTATCCTTCATTATATGAAGGTTTCGGCATACCTATTCTGGAAGCCTTTGCCTGCGGTTGCCCTGTTGCATTGAGTGATCGTTCCTGTTTCCCTGAGGTTGCGCAAAATGCAGCCATATACTTTAACCCTGACAATCTTGAAAGTATTGCTTTTGGAGTTGAAAGACTGATTGATAGTGCAGAATTAAGATTGAATTTAGTTAAGAAGGGCTACCAGAGATTAAAAGATTTTTCGCCTGAAAATACAGCAAAAAAGACTTTGGATGTCTATCGAAGTGTGCTTAATAGATAAATGGCATTCCGTTTCTGCTACTTTATCACCAAACTACTTAATTTATTACCAATATTACGAATTTTCGTAATTATTTTATTATTAATCAGATTTCATCAGACAAATTATGCGAATTATTATCTGTGATATATATGTGAAATTAGTGGGGCATAATTTAGGACATATTCAAAATATCTTACGCTTTTTAGAATTAAATCCTGATGAGACCGAATACGTTTTTTTACTGAACCCAGAAGCCAAAAGTATTCCTTCAATACGCACCTCTGCAAAAAATATACAAATAATTTTCTTCACTGAGGAAGAGTTTGCTCCACATAATTCAGGTATGAGCCTGATAAAATCAACCCAATTCCTGTGGAAATCAATAATGAAATATGTCAGTGACTGGAAAGCAGACAAATTGCTATTAATGATGGTTGATATGTTTCAGCATACTATTGGGAGTAGTCGATCGTCGTGCGAAATTACCGGTATCATGTTTAATCCATATCCAAGGGTAATTCCAGCCCTGGGTACACTTCGTGCCAAGCAACAAACAGCTGTTACCAAGGCCCGTAAATTGTTCACTTCCTGGTGGATGCTTCGGAATAAACAGTTAAAGAAAGTATTTATCTTTAATGATAAGCAAACGGTCAAATCCATGAATGAAACATTAGGTACAAAAATATTTACCTATCTGCCCGATCCAGTATATGACTATCCTTCAAGATCTGGATTAGTGATCAGAGAGAAATACAAGATTGATCCAAACAGGAAAATTCTTTTGGCTTTTGGCATGATAGACAGTAAAAAAAATGTAGTTAATTTACTGAGGGCCTTACAGGAATTATCGGCTGAGGAAGCGGCTAATAGCTGTTTGCTTATAGTAGGAAAAGTGAGACCAGAGTATCAGGATTTATTAACTGAAGCTGTTAGAGAAGCAAAAAAACTACGACCAGAATTACTCGTGGTTTCAGAGAGTAGATTTGTTGATGATGATGAAATGGAGTCTTTTGTGCAACAAAGTGATGTCATCTCCTTAGTATATATTAATTTCTATTCATCAAGCGGTGTCATAGGATTGGCTTCCCGCCACAATAAACCTATTATTGCTACTAAGTTTGGGGTGGTGGGAGACCAAACGCGTGAATACAAATTAGGTTTGACCGTAGATGGGCACAAACCTGAAGAAATAAAAGAGGCCTTTCAATATTTTCTTTATACACCAAAAGTAGTCTATCCAGAAAAAGCCGGACAATTCATAAAAGACCATACCGGTGAGGCTTTTATTAGGACCCTGTTAGAATTATAAAAACTCTATCTGTGCATCGTTACTCCAACTTGCTCGCAAAATTCCAATACGGGGCAGGTGGAGCATTTAGGTAAATTGCCAGTGCAGATATGTTTTCCAAATGGCATTAAGAGCCTGTTGATGTCAATCCATTGTTTGACGGGCACTTTGGCTTCTAATTGTTTTAATGTTTTTTCAGGTTGATTTGCCTGTATAAACCCCCACCTGTTCACTACCCGATGTACATGAATGTCTACACTTATGGCAGCTTGCTTTGAAGCAACCCCTAATGCAAGGTTAGCACATTTAGGCCCAATACCTTTCATCTCAGTTAGTTTTTCAAAATCAGCAGGTAACTCTCCTTCATATTGTTCAATTGCGGTTTTAGCAATACCAAGCATAGTGTAAGCTTTTTGCTCGGAATATGAACTTCCGTAAAGTAACTCAACTAATCTTGTAGGGCTTAATTTCAGCATTTGATCTGGAGTTCTGGCTACTTCAAAAAGCCTCAGAGAAACAGGAATGGTTGTTTCGTCGAATGTACGAATAGAGATGATACAAGAAATTAACTGTTCAAATAATGAGGTATATCCTCGTTCAACCAATTCAAACATGGCAGCTTTCGGAAACGGCCTGATAGCTTCTTCAATACGGGCAAGCATCAAATCAAGATTAAAGCCTGGCTTCATATCATATAAAGAGTTTTATTATAAACACGATATGAATAACAAAAATACGTGCCACGTTTATAAAGGCATTTATATAAAAAAGGGTGACTGAGATTACCTCAACCACCTTGATAAAAATATCGTCAACAGTATTTTAAACTAATTCTACTACTTCTTTATTTGCTTGTTCTGCAATCCATTGATAAGTTTTGGTGATGCCTTCTTTCAATGATTGAGAAGGTGCCCAACCCAGTTTCTCCTGAATCAGGGCGTTGTCTGAGTTGCGACCACGCACCCCTTGTGGACCCGGAATATTTTTGATAGTTATTTTTTTGCCAGAAATTTCAGCAATCATTTTTGCGAAATCATTAATAGAAATCATTTCTTCTGAACCTATATTCACCGGGCCAGAGAAATCAGATTCCATCAAACGACGTACACCATCTACACATTCATCAACATATAAGAACGAACGGGTTTGCTTGCCATCACCCCAGATTTCGATAGTACCACCGTCTTCTGCTTCAATCACTTTACGACAGATAGCTGCAGGTGCTTTTTCTTTACCACCTTTCCAAGTGCCTTGCGGGCCAAAGATATTATGAAAACGGGCTACTTTTACTGTGATGCCTAAATTGCGTTGGTAAGTAAGATACAGGCGTTCACTGAATAGTTTTTCCCAACCGTATTCGCTATCAGGAGCAGCAGGGTAAGCTGATTCTTCCGAACATTTAGGGTTTTCAGGGTCAAGCTGATTGTATTCAGGATACATACAAGCTGAAGATGAATAGAAGATTTTTTTCACACCTGCCTGTTGTGCTGCATGCAGCATATGTAAATTACAAAGTGCTGAATTGTGCATCACGGCAGCATCATTCTCACCTGTAAAAATATATCCTGCACCACCCATATCAGCCGCTAATTGATATACTTCATCAAATCCACCTTCTAAAACATTTTTACAAACTACCGGATCTGTCAAATCACCAATCACAAAATCATCTGCATTTCCGTTACCGTATTCATTATATTTTAAATCGACTCCTCTTACCCAATACCCTTCACTCTTTAAGCGATTAACCAAATGGCCACCAATAAAACCACCTGCTCCACAAACTAATGCTCTTTTCATAGAAAAATTATGCTATTATTTATAAAATAAACATCTAAATAAAGTACAAATTTAGTGAACGTAGCCGTATAAAAAAAATATTATAGTTTCTGATTTACAGCATTAATCCATATCTCCTTGCCTTCGCAGTTCCAATGAGTATCGCCTACATCATATAGCATTTTTCTTGAAGTGCTGAAAGGTGTATAAATATCGAAGATTGGCATATGTAAAGAAGGGTTTTTCTGAATGCGTTCAATAAGGTGGTTGTATTCACCTAAATCCTTACCCAGAATAGAACTCTTATTAGGTGCAATCGTCAGATATACTTCATCGAAGCCGTTCTGTTTGTAAAAATCGTATGTACGATTGACATTTTCTACCAAAAGCGCAATTTCTTTGTCAGAAATTTTATCAAACGTAGAGGTAATGCCATTCGATCGGGCGTCCAGTTCATAAAAAATGTTCTTTTTGTCTTTCGATACTACCACATTACCATCAGTTCTGTCAAACAATCTGTCATTTAGAATAGCCTTCCATTCTTTAATAGTCAGGAAAAAATCAGATGCAAACAAAACGGACTCATGGCGTTCGGTATTATACCAGAAGTCTGATTTTAACTGTTTCAGCTTCGCATCCAGATTTTGTTTCGTACTTGGTTCTTTAAAAGTCAGGTTTTTATAAGGTGTTGCAAACCGCTCTCTGAAATGGCGTTCTACAGTTTCTATAATCAATACATTTTTCTTAGTTTTGTCTAATTTAATATATGGCTGATGCCCGATAAAGAACCTTTTAAAACTACCACTTATAAAATCCTGAGCTTCGATACGACCTTCTTCTGTAAAACTATCTCCAATCAGATATAGAGCCGTATTAGGTTGACTGACCTCTTTTTTTTCGGATATGCAAGGTTGTTTCAGAACTCTGAATTGTGGTAGATTAGAAAAACGATATAAATCTCCGTAACGATAATCGTCTTTGATTAGTCCTTTTTCGTAGAGCCATTTAGAAATATGTGTCGAGAATCCCAACAACCATAATAAGGAAAAGACGATTAGAGCTGTATATTTTAGTATTTTAGTATTCATTAAAATTATATCCCATTACTATAATTTGTGATTTACTCTAATTTTGAAGAAATATATAGTAGGAAATTTATGGTATTTTGAAACTTCTTTGCAAATATATTTCAAGGTTCCGGAAGGTATTGTGAGAAATATCACAATTAATCCTTGTTAGTTTTAAAACTGAAAATAAATAAACTGATTTGATTCAAATACCCCAAAGAAATAGCAAACTATCATTAAAACGATAAATAATAGATAAAATCTTGGGGTATTTGTAGTATCAATAATTTTATAAAACTTTTCTTTTAATAATAGACCAGCAATGAGTAACCAGCAGAAAATCATTTCAACATTATTTAATGGCGAGTGGATAGTATTGCCATAGTTGCCAAATGAAAATATTTTTTGCAGAATAATTTTTGCATTGGTTAAACCTTTTGCCCGGAAAAATACCCAGGTAAGCATTACTAAAATAAAGGTAAATATCAGATTAATAGGCTTACTTAGAAAGCGGGGTAGGATAGAAGTTTTGAGTTTAAAATATTTATCCCGTATTTGTGCCAGAATGAGATATAAACCATGCAAAGCTCCCCAGATTACAAATGTCCAGGCAGCACCATGCCAAAGCCCACTCATCATAAAAACGAAGAAACGATTGAAATACATACGTTTCTCACCTACTCTATTGCCACCCATTGGAATATACAGATAGTCTCTGAACCAACCCGATAATGATATATGCCATCTACGCCAGAACTCAGAAATGGAGGTAGAAAAATAAGGGGTATCAAAATTTTCCATCAGTTTAAAACCCATAACCCGGGCAGTTCCAATAGCAATATCAGAGTAACCCGAAAAATCACAATATATCTGGAAAGTAAAGAAAATCGTACCTATAAGTAGCGTTAATCCATTATGATCTTGTGGGTTATCGTAGCAATAATCAACCATTAAAGCCAACCGATCGGCTATTACAACTTTCTTGAACATACCCCAGGCAATACGTATCAAACCCTCTTTCAGATTACCAAAATCGTATTTAAAATAGCTATGAAATTGCCATAACAGGTTCTGCGGTCGCTCAATTGGTCCGGCCACCAATTGTGGATAAAACATTACATAAAGTGCATAAATTATAAAGTCTTTTTCAGCTTTCTGATTTCTCCTATAAACTTCAATCGTATAACTCATGGCCTGAAAAGTATGGAATGATAAACCAATTGGGAGCGCAAAGTCTAAGAAAGCAAATGGAGTAGGGGTATCGAATTTTGAAAGAATAATAGCGAGATTGGTATTAAGGAAATTATAGTACTTAAAATAAGCTAAAAAACCAATATTGGTTATAAGACTCAGAATCAACAGCCACTTGCGTTTTTTGCCTGTGGCATCAGCAATAAGGATACCTGCAAAATAATCAACAACAATTGTTACAAATAGGATAAGGATATATATAGGCTTAAAAACGGCATAAAAATAGCAACTTGCCAGGAGCAACAACCAGATTCTGCCCCGATGTGGTAAACTGAAATAAGCTAAAGTAACAACGATAAAAAAGAATATGAACTGTAATGAATTAAATAGCATCCAAAGGGTTTTGTTAGTTCAGAAATCAAGTTTCAAAGTTCACAGTAATTATCAAAGTTTCAAAGGTATTTTTGTAGAGAATATTTATTGGGAGTAAATTTCTAAAAGGATTTTTAAAATGAGTTTTGGAAGATAAAATGAAACCGCTATATTTGCACCCACATTCGGGAAAACACCCGGAATGGATCCGTAGCTCAGCTGGATAGAGCAACAGATTTCTAATCTGTGGGTCGCAGGTTCGAATCCTGCCGGGTTCACATTAATACTCAAGCCGCTTAATAGCGGCTTTTTTGTTTTATATACTTTTAAATTTGTAAATGGAATAAACAAGGTACGTACTTTAATAGTTAATAGTATTCAGACAGAATATTAACTGAAAAAAGTATGAAAACAAACTTAGTATTCGATTTTACGGTAAACGAAGACAACAGTACCGTTGATGTAACACGTGAATTCCCCGCAGACCTCGAAACAGTTTGGGATGCCTGGACTAAGGCCGGACTTCTCGACCAATGGTGGGCTCCAAAGCCCTGGCGGGCACAAACCAAACGATTTGATTTTGAAGAAGGAGGGATATGGCTATATGCTATGATTGGCCCTGAGAACGAAAAGCACTGGAGTAAAGCTAAATATGAGAAAATCAAAGAGAAAAGATTCATTTCATGGAAAGATGCCTTCTGCGATGAAGATGGAGAGGAAAATACTGGCATGGCTGGTTCGTTCTGGACTATTATTTTCAACGAGGAAAATGGAAATACAACAGTTGATATTACTATACAACACGAAAGCTCTACAGATATGCAAGCGGTGCTGGACATGGGCTTTAAAGAAGGCTTTACAATGGGATTAGATAACCTGGAAGAGTTATTGCTGAGAAGATAAGTATTGTTTTATGTTCTTTTGTTTATTGCAAGTCGTCAGTCATTGGCGACTTTTTCTTTTATACTACTTCTCATCATTGTCCTTCACATACACCTGATGCCTCTCATTTTGTTGATTCACAACGATATACACTTGTTTTTTATATCTTTGTATAAATCAACTAAACTCTACCGTTATGCTAAAAAAACTTCTTTTGTTTGCGCTGCTTTTTAGTGGTGCAGTCTACTTAAATAGTTGTCAGAAGTCAGACTCAACACAAAATACAACACTTAGCGAGTATTTTAAAGACTCAACTTCAGGTGTTAAAACCGGAGGTATCCAGATTGTAAGTATTAACACTCCCAACGGGAAATTTAATGTATGGACTAAAAGAATCGGTAATAATCCAGGTATTAAATTATTGGTACTCAATGGTGGGCCTGGTGGTACGCACGAGTATTTTGAATGTATGGAAAGTTTTCTACCTGCCGAAGGTATTGAATTGATTTACTATGATCAGTTGGGCTGTGGTAATTCTGATAACCCAAACGACACTACTTTCTGGCAGTTGCCAAGATTTGTTGAAGAGGTGGAGCAGGTGCGACAGGCATTAAAACTCGACAATACTAATTTTTATCTTCTCGGACATTCCTGGGGAGGGATTCTTGCTATGGAGTACTCATTGAAATACCAGCAACATATCAAGGGTCTTATAATCTCTAATATGATGAGTAGCTGTCCTGAATATGGTAAGTATGCCGATAGTGTTTTAGCACCACAATTCGACCCTAAAGTACTGGCACGAATTAAAGAAATAGAAGCTAAAAAAGACTTCTCCAACCCTGAATATATGGAACTACTCATGCCCAATTTCTACACCAAGCATATCTGCCGCATGCCGCTTGACCAATGGCCTGAGCCAGTAAATCGTACATTCAGCAAGATGAACAATTCGTTGTATGTTACCATGCAAGGCCCAAGTGAGTTTGGTATTGGAGGAAATCTGGCAAATTGGGAC
Organism: Emticicia sp. BO119; assembly: GCF_013912375.1. Classification (GTDB taxonomy): domain Bacteria; phylum Bacteroidota; class Bacteroidia; order Cytophagales; family Spirosomataceae; genus Emticicia. Next base: position 953,212 of record NZ_JACETV010000001.1, read on the forward strand.
CGCAAAGCTCAATTAAAAAATATTAGCATACCAACACTGGTTATCGGTGCCAAACATGATACAATGGATCCTAATCATATGCAATGGATGAGCACACAAGTGCAAAACGGAAGCTACCTGTTTTGTCCGAATGGAAGCCACATGGCTATGTATGATGACCAGCAAACTTATATGGCAGGACTAATTAAATTCCTGAAAGGTACAAATGATGGGAAGAAGAAAGTGGTATTGTAAAACCATAAATCTTTATTTCTGCAAAAACAGCCTCCGATAAGAAGGCTGTTTTTACTTATAATCAAATTTGGATTCAAACCAAATCAAATCTGTCAAGATTCATTACTTTTGTCCAGGCTGCTACAAAGTCTTTGATGAATTTACCTTGCGCATCTGAACTGGCATATACCTCGGCAACAGCTCTGAGTTCTGAATTAGAACCAAAGACTAAATCTGCACGCGTTCCTGTCCATTTTACAGCACCTGTGTTACGGTCACTACCTTCATAGATTTCTCTATCAGGCGATGTCGCTTTCCATGCTGTACTCATATCCAATAAATTAACAAAGAAATCGTTGGTCAGTACACCCGGACGCTCTGTAAATACTCCATGTTTGGATCCATCAAAATTAGTATCTAATACACGCATTCCACCCAACAATACGGTTAATTCGGGCGCTGTCAGTGTCAACAAATGTGCTTTATCTATCAATAGTTCTTCAGTAGAAACCCGCATTTGAGACTTACGATAATTACGGAAACCATCAGCTACAGGCTCTAAGAAACCAACCGATTCTACATCAGTCTGGTCTTGAGAAGCATCCATACGGCCAGGAGTAAATGGAACAGTAATAGCATAACCTGCATCTTTGGCCGCTTTTTCAATACCTGCCACCCCTGCCAAAACAATAAGGTCTGCTATTGAAACCTTTTTATCAGTTGATTGTCCACCATTAAATTCTTTCTGAATGCCTTCCAATACGCTTAATACCTTTTGCAACTGAGTAGGGTTGTTTACTCTCCAGTACCTTTGAGGAGCTAAACGAACACGTGCTCCATTAGCACCCCCGCGTTTATCAGACCCACGGAAAGTAGAAGAAGAAGCCCAGGCAGTAGCAACTAATTCAGATACTGTTAACCCTGACTCCAATACTTTTGCTTTAAGGGCTGTAATATCGTTATCATCAATCAAAGTATGGTTTACTGCCGGAATCGGGTCTTGCCATAGTAATACTTCTTCCGGTACATCAGGACCCAGATAACGAGCGCGTGGGCCCATATCGCGATGTGTTAATTTAAACCAGGCACGGGCAAATGCATCTGTAAAAGCATCAGGGTTTTCAAGGAAGTTTCTTGATATTTTTTCGTAAACCGGATCAAATCTTAAAGCAAGGTCGGTTGTAAGCATACGAGGCAGGTGCTTTTTGGACCCGTCAAAAGCATCCGGTATTATACCTTCTGCATTTTTTGCTACCCATTGGTGCGCACCCGCTGGACTTTTGGTTAATTCCCACTCAAACCCAAATAGGTTTTCGAAGAAATTATTGCTCCATTGGGTCGGAGTAGTTGTCCAAATTACTTCCAGTCCACTTGTAATGGCATCGGCACCTACGCCAGAGGCATAGCTGCTTTTCCATCCTAATCCTTGCAATTCCAGGTCAGCTGCTTCTGGTTCTTTACCTACGTGGGTTGCCGGAGCAGCACCATGTGTTTTACCAAAGCTATGGCCGCCCGCAATTAAGGCAACGGTTTCTTCATCGTTCATGGCCATGCGACCAAAAGTATCACGAATATCCCGCGCAGCAGCAATAGGGTCTGGGTTACCGTCAGGTCCTTCCGGATTCACATAAATCAATCCCATTTGTACAGCCGCCAATGGATTTTCCAGATTGCGGTCATGGTGAATATGGCCATCAGCATTATCATCCGAAGAAACAACGCCATGTTCTTTCGAAACACCATCTGAGCCGTCGGCGTAGCGTATATCTCCACCCAGCCAGGTATTTTCAGAGCCCCAATAGACATCTTCATCTGGTTCCCATACGTCGGCACGTCCACCGGCAAAGCCAAAAGTTTTAAAGCCCATTGATTCCAGTGCTATGTTTCCGGTAAGAATCATCAAGTCTGCCCATGAAATTTTTCTACCATATTTTTGCTTAATTGGCCACAGCAATCTGCGAGCCTTATCAAGGCTCACGTTATCTGGCCAGCTGTTTAATGGTGCAAAGCGTTGTTGGCCTGCACCACCGCCGCCACGGCCATCAGTTACACGATAGGTCCCGGCACTATGCCATGCCATGCGAATAAATAAAGGACCATAGTGCCCGAAGTCAGCAGGCCACCAATCCTGTGAGTCAGTCATCAGCGCGTGAAGATCTTTTTTTACGGCCTCAAGGTCAAGGCTTTTAAATTCCTCAGCATAGTCAAAATCACCATCCATCGGATTTGATTTATCAGAGTGTTGACGCAAGATGCTTACTTTTAGCTGATTAGGCCACCAGTCGCGGTTTCTTGTGCCACCACCTGCAGTATTGTGTTTCATTGTACCATTATGAAACGGGCATTTGCTAATGTCGCCGGATTCTTGTCCCATACTTTTGAAAAGTTTATAGATTTATGAATTGTGATTGTATCTGAATTACTTTGTTTCGTATAAAATTATAAACCTTATACGAAAGCTGAATTATTACAATAGTAATTTTATCAGAGGGTATTATTTATGATAACCATTATGCGCACCCATGATATTTATCCTGTTAGCCATATTCTAAAATAGATTTATGGAAAACCGTTCCTGGGTAGTGTTTTATCTGGCAGTAAAATTATGGGTTTTAATAGTATAATCAAAATCGATAAATTCTATACTTTAATAGATTTTGTCTATACTACTATCTTTTCTTATTTTTAAATTTAAGCATTATAAAATCACACCTTGTATTTCTATTAGCTTATTTTTTAAAGCTACCATAGGCAATTCTAATAAAAAGGTTCCCACCATATTGGTAACCTTTTTAGGTTGCTCTTTAATGGCTAAATAGAATAAAATCAGTCTTTTAAAGTCGTTTCTCAACAAGATTTCAACCGAATTGGTAATCTTTTCTGGGTTCTCTGTCAAAAAGGTTCCCACCATATTGGTAACCTTTTGAGATTCTGCCTAAATGATTTTTACTTTTACAATTTCTGAAAATCTCTGGTGATAAGAAGGGTCAATTGCTCTTCTAAACAACCTTTCTGCCACCTTTATATCGGCCAGACTTTTTCTGTTTCTCACAGACTCCTGAAAGTGCGTATTATTCTGTGTATATTTTTTTATAGTAGTAGAAAACATTCCCAAGAGATTGATGAGGGTCTTACTGATTGCGCCAATCAGGCAATAATCGGCGGCTTGCCATACATATCCGGGGGTATAGTTAGCCAGGCTTTTGTCTCTTCTCTTATTTTCCTCTCTTTTTTCAGTCATATAAATAGTTGTTATGAAAACCGCTACATGCGGACGACTATTTGTCAATTGTTATCCTCTAAATTTCCGGTTTTAGATTGTGCTTTCAAAATGCTTAGCAAGATTTTCGGAATAATCAAACTGTTATGCTTTTCTTCAATATCCCGTACAGTAAAGTCTAAAAAATAGTTCTAAAGGCATGAGCATAAAAATGATAAAGAATCTATCAGAACTTAGTCAAAAGCCTTTCTGAAAAGCTCAGTTTATGAGTATATGGTATTGGTAAATTTTTTTTAAATTTTTACTTTGAAATACAAAGTACTTTTGTTTAACTTTGTGGTGCAAAGTTCTTTGAATAAGCAAACCTGTTTTTTTAAGTAAAATCTCTTATCAGATATGAAAAAGCATTACAAGACTTTTTATTGTTCATTATTTTTAAATGTTCTAAGCCCGACCGAGAGAATGAAAAAGCTTTTCATTGTCTTTTTTCTTATGCTATCATTGTGTAGGGCAGGGTACGGACAGCCAATTGATAAAGCTAAACTTGACCAGTTTTTTGACAGACTTAACGATAAAAACAAGGCAATGGGCAGCCTTGTCATTGCTAAAAATGGCGAAATACAATATGAACGCTTTATTGGTTATGGCATGATTAACGTAAACGATAAAAAACTATTGACTGAGAAGAGTCGGTTCAGAATTGGGTCAATAACGAAGATGTTTACAGCCGCTATAATTATGCAACTGGTTGAGGAAGGAAAATTAAAACTGAATGAGAACCTTGATAGATTTTTACCGCAGATGCCGAACGCTCATAAAATCACTATTCTGCATATACTGAGGCATCGCAGTGGTATTCCTAATGTAAAACGAGTTCAGAATGAACAAGAAAATGTAAATACATTGCCAATAACCAAAGAAGAAATGCTTGCTCTTATTGTCGGAGCCACGCCTGATTTTGAGCCTGATACCAGACATTCCTACAGTAATTCGGCCTATCTTGTTTTAGGTTTTGTCATTGAAAAAATAACAGGTAAATCTTATGAGGAGGTTCTCAATGAAAGAATTATCTCAAAAATCGGGCTCAAAGATACTTATCTGGCAACCGGAAATATAGATGTGACTAAAAACGAAGTGCTTAGTTATATGAATCTTGGAAATGCGTGGAAACAGTTGCCTGAAACACATCCAAGTATGCTTTTCAGTGCAGGTGCTATTGTTTCTACGCCAGCTGAAATGGCTAAATTCATTCAGGCATTGTTCGATGGTAAAATCGTATCAAAGTCAAGTCTTGAGCAAATGATGGTAATAAAAGAAGGCGATGGTTTAGGTATGGAACCTTTTACTTTTGCCGGAAGAACCTTTTACGGGCATACGGGCGGGGTTGACAATTATGGATCATGGTTAGCTTATTTGCCAGAAGAACAACTGGTGTTTTCTTATACCACAAACGCAAAGGTTTATCCAGTGGGTAAAATCCTCGACGGTATAGCCGATATTTATTTTAATAAACCCTTTACAATTCCGACTTTTGAATCATTTGCAGTTAGCACCGAAATTCTTGATAAATATGTTGGAGTTTATGCAAGTATTGAGGCTCCGGTAAAATTTACTATTACAAGAAAAGGAGAGGAAATTTTCTTTAAGCCACCCGGAGAGTCTGCTCCTGTTGCTCTTGAAGCTATCTCAGAAAACAGATTTCAAATAGAGGGGGCGATTGTTGTTGAGTTCGACTCAACAAAAAAACAAATGACAATAAAGCGGCGTAATGGAGAAAGAACATTTATAAAAGAAGATTAAGAAACTGTTTGAGTTAAATTTTGAAAATAAAAAGAGTGATTTTTCATTCAATAAGATTGACTCAAACAGTTTCTAAATAGATAATGAACATAGAATAATTAAAGCAGATACAAAATAAAACTATTATGACAGCGAAAAACAATTTAACAGCCCAAGGTTCTCAGACAAATTTATTAGTAAAACGTGTACTATTGGGTGCTGCACTCGGCTTGGCAATTATATTATTTTTTGTGTTAATTACTAAAAATCCCAAGCCAGAGTGGGGGAAGTACTGGATGATAAGACCATTAATTATTACTCCTTTGGCCGGTGCAATGGCGGGTGTATGCAATCATCTGCTGGATGCTTTACGTAATCAGGGAGGTTCTAAAAAGTTAATAGCCAGCATTCTCATGATAGTTATATATCTGATTGGGTTATGGTTGGGTACTGTATTGGGTCTTGATGGTACTTTGTGGGATTAATATTGTAGATTCTTATAGTTTTAGAAAATTTTTTAACATTTATATTAAATACAATTATGAAAAACATTGCGGGTAAAATCATCGGGTTCGCCATTGGTATGGCTGGTTTTCTCTTTCTTTTCAAGATTCTGATTCTTGATAAAACGTCTCCGGCAGACGAACTTGCTCCGGGGATGGTGATGATTATGGCGGTAATAAGTGGCGTGCTATTTGGATTTACGGGTAATCTGGTTCAAAACTATCTGAGAAAGAGCAAAGCCTGAATTTTAATAAGAATCTGATAGATAAACTTTAAGAAACTGTTTGAGTTAATCTTATTGAACTAAAAAAGTCGCTTTTTGTTCAATACTGCGCTTTAAAAATCCTCATTTAGCTCTGTTAAACTCCGGTTTTTAAATCTTGTCTTGAAGCAAAAATCGCCGCGTCGGCGGACCGCTCTTTTTATTTTCAAAATTTAACTCAAACAGTTTCTAAGAATAATAAAATACTTTACGAATATGACAGCGAAAAACAATTTAACATCACAGAGCTTTATTACTGCTCTGTTAATCAAACGTGTACTGATTGGTGCAGCTATTGGCCTTGCCGTAATTCTCTTTTTTGTATTAAGGGTAAGTCCGAATCACCCCGATTGGGGACAATACTGGTTGGTTCAACCATTGGTCGTTACGCCGCTGGCAGGGGCAGCAGCAGGATTGTGTAATCATTTTCTGGATTTTCTACGCAAAGAGGGTGGCACCCAAAAAATAGTGGCTAATATTCTGGCTGTGCTTATATACATGGTAGGTCTTTGGATGGGCATTGTTTTAGGCTTACATGGCACTATGTGGAATTAAGATTATGTTGAAACTTGATTTTTTGGTGTAAATGCAATCAAGCCTCTTCGGTATTGAAGAGGCTTTTTTATTATTGTAAGATAGCAACCATCATTTAAATATATATGATTGTGCAATACCCAAAAATAGAATGCCGACCCAAATAGATTGTTTATTAAGCCTAAACTGATTTGATTAAGCTTTGAGGAGGGTAACCAAAGTGATTTTTAAAGGCATAGGAGAAATGTGAAAGATTCTCAAACCCTACTTCAATATATACATCGCTGGGTTTCCGTTGTTTCACTACAATATGGTAGTGCGCCAGTTGCAGCCGCTTTTTCTGCAACCATTTTTGTGGGGTAGTCTGATAAATTCTTACAAAATCACGCCTATAAGTAGCCAGACTTCGACCTGTCAGATAAGCAAATCTATTCAGGCTCATATTAAACATATAATGTCGCTCCATAAAATCAGATAAATTGATTTTACCAGGCTCCTCAAAATCGGCTAATATACCATCCACGCTTCTATCAATGGATCTTAGAATACTAATAGCCTCTTTAATCTTAATATCGGCTAAATCTAACGGAAGATTTTCACCCAAATCAAAATAATGAATTAATGAGGCCAGACAACTTTCCAGTAAAGGATGTTTATTGAAACTATATACCTTTTGTAAAGGGTGTGTACGCCCGATAGCTTTATGTGTTGAATAAAAATCCTTTAGTTTTTTCAGAGTCAGATACATAGCCACAGCCTTATGAGGCTTCCCGTCTTTCGGGTAATTAATAACCGTGGTCAGTTGATTACGCGGAATCAGAAATACATCTCCGGCATTAAACGTAAAGACAGCATCTGCTTGTATAATTTTGGTTTCACCAGAGATGAACCATACCAGAATATGATGTTCAAACATCACTTCTGTCTTAAAAAACTTGCCTGTAAACTCTGAGAGTTTAATATCGGGTGCAATATAATGGGTCTCAAATTCCATGGTTCGGTATATGTACAAATTAAACCAAACCGAACGTAATTGCCCGGCCTGGTTTGATGATTTATATTATTCCTCTCTTAATTTACAAGAAAAGAAACTCCTGTCAACTCTTCACTTAATGTCCACAATTGCTTAGCGCTTTCAGCGTCCAGCGAATATGGTTTTACTCCTCGGAGTGTTACAGGGTTATCATAATTGATATTCAGGTTTCCTTCATCGAGTTCGGCAATATCGGCATTTTCACAATAAACCCCTCCAAACCCATTGAGCTGAGGGCTGGTAGCGCACCACACAGTTGTAGCGGCTCCTTGTGGAATAGTTTTGAGTCTGGCAGCTACTTCTGGTTTGATATTTCCGTTTGCATCATGTGTACCCATCTGTTGAAACAAAGCCATTGGAGCAACACGGCCTAAGTCAGTTCCGTTCACCGAGCCCGGATGTAAAGAAAAAGCTCTTACCCGAAAGTCCTTTCCTCGATGGTCTAACTCAACCGTAAAAAGATTATTAGCGGTTTTGGATTGACCATAGCCTTGTAGCGTCTCATACTCCCGGTGCAGAAAATTCGGGTCTTCAAAATTAAACGGTGCCATCTGATGCCCGAATGAAGATACATTAACCACCCTTGCACCGCCATTCGCTTTAAGCGCAGGCCAAAGTCTGGCCGTTAACTGAAAATGTCCCAGATGATTAGTCGCCAGTTGTGATTCATACGCGCGTTTGTCCCGTATTAAAGGCACCCACATAATACCGGCATTATTTACAAGAATATCAAGGGTATGAAAGGACTTTAGAAATCTTTCTGCAAAAGTGTCAATAGAACCAGTATTCATCAAATCCATCGGCTCTATGCTTATATTTGGTATGCCATTCAGGTTCTTAGCTGCTTTTTCTACATCTCTGGCAGGTACAATTACTTTTGCGCCTGCTTCTACAAAAGTCTTTACGGTTTCTAAGCCTATGCCAGCATAGCCACCTGTTACTATGGCTATTTTGCCATTTAAATTGATGCCTTTTATTACATCCTGAGTTGTAGATTGAGCATTAAAGCCCGACTGAATGGGTTCTTGTAGAACTCCGTTGTAATTATCTTTTAATTCCATCTTGTTATTTATTTAATAAGACAAAATTAGCGGATACCTCATAAACGCATTTTGCTCAGAAAGTCAAATTACTTTGTTCTAAGCGTCAAATTTTTTATTAATGGAATAATGCTGAAAAAAAATTTAAATAAAATTTGTGCAAGCAAATGCTTGCATATATATTTGCAAGCAAATACTTGCATATTTTATGGAATCAAGACGAGATGTTTTTCAGGCGATTGCAGACCCGACACGTCGACAGATAATAGAAATGTTGTTAAAGAAACCTTTGAATGTAAATGAAATAGCCGAAAACTTTGATGTTACACGCCAGGCAGTTTCTCTACATGTCAAAATTTTGGCCGAATGCGACCTTATTTTAATAAAAAAACAAGGCCGAGAGCGGTATTGCGAAGTTAAAATAGAAGAACTCAATCAGGTAGCTAAATGGGTGAATTATTGCCGCCAGTTCTGGAAAGAACAATTCGGTGAGTTAGACAAATATCTTACAAAAATACAATCTAATAAACTTTCAGATCATGACAGCACAGAACAATAGTAGGGATTTCGTTATCAGCTATGAGTTTAATGCACCTAAAGCAAAAGTCTTTAATGCATTCAGTACAGCAGAAGCCCTAAACGAATGGTGGGGACCTGTACAAACTAAAAACAGTGTAGTAAGTTTCGAATTCAAATCAGGCGGTATTTTTCATTTTAAGATGGAATCACCCGGCGGAACAAACTACGGAAGATTTGTCTTTGGCAAAATTCAACCCTATGACCTCCTTGAATTTACCAACTCATTTGCCGACGAACATGCCAATGTAGTGCCTGCACCTTTTGATATATCAATACCAGACCGAATCTTTTACCGGATAATTTTTACTGAGAATAATGGCAAAACTACTATTACCATGACTGGCCAGCCTGTTGATGCTACACCAGAGCAGGAAGTAGGATTTATTTCTATTAATAAAGGTATGCAAGAAGGCTTCGGCGCTTCTTTTACTCAATTAGCCACTTATTTAGATAAATCAAATGCTTAAAAAGTAGCGGTAGTTCTCTGACAGCTATCAGAGAACTGCTTTTATACCTGGCTCCAAAGGGGTTTTTCCACTAAAATCTTTTCATGAACAGGGCAGGAGGCAGTATGGGCGCCAGGCAGATAGCCTATGCTCATCAAAAATTCATTCACAATTTCGCCGCCTGTAAAACGGAAAGTTTTCTTAAACAACTTTACCCATTCATCCTTAGTACGTGGGTGATTGGCCTCCAGCCATTTTTCAAATGACCCGTGAGATTGTTGTAAAGTTAGGATTGTTCTGGCATTTTCAATAGCGGCATTGATTTTTAATCGGTTTCTGATAATTCCTGCATCAGCCATAAGCCTATCCCGGTCGGCTTCGGTATAATTGGCTACTATTTCTATGGTAAAATTATCATAGGCCGTTCTGAAAGACTGCTCTTTACGCAGAATAGTCTCCCAACTCAAACCCGCCTGATTGATTTCCAGTATCAATCTGCCAAAAAGCTCATTATCATCATGAATCGGGAAACCGTAATGGTTGTCGTGGTAGTTTTTATGAAGCTCTTTCTGCGCACCACTCATGCGGTCAATAGCAAAGCAATAAGACATTTCGTATAAGGTTTAGAAATGCAAAGATAGACCCTATAAGACAAAAAACGCTACACAAAACGTATAGTTATCTCCGATTTCTCCGCAAGATATTGTCAACGAAATTCAGGCTCAACTGCCATTTAAAAATAAATTCTCACCTGAAACTAAACCATTCTCAACCTTCTTTGTCAAAGCCTGACAATCTTATTTAAAAGCGAATGACCTACAAGACATCTACCTTAGAATCTCCAAAACCGCCGGTAAAGGCAAAAAAAAAGAAGTCTCCTTTTCGTGAATGGCTCGACTCTATTGTGTTTGCTGTTGTTGCAGCCACGCTTATCCGATGGTTATTATTTGAGCCTTATACAATACCCAGTGGCTCTATGGAAAAAAGCCTACTGACAGATGATTTTATTTTTGTGAGTAAATTCCATTATGGTACACGCACTCCGAAAACGATTCTACAGATCCCGTTGACGCATCAGAAAATATGGTTTACTGAGATTCCTTCTTTTTTGGACTGGATTCAGTTACCACAATATCGGTTACCTGGTTTTACGCATGTAAAAAATGGTGATGTTGTGGTATTCAACTATCCGGGTTGCCCTGAAAGGCCTGATGACTTTGGCGGATATGATAAATATCCAGTTGATTTAAGAACTAATTATATCAAGCGTTGCATTGGTATTCCGGGTGATGTTGTTGAAATGCAAGAAGGGCAGACTTTTGTTAACGGGAAGGTTTTCAGTAATACTATAGGAATGCAGATGGAGTATGAAATTGAAACTAATACTCAGGTAAGCGACAAAGTTTTTCAAAAATATGGTATTATTGAGTTTGCGCAGGAACTAAGTGCGGAGGATAAAACTCTTTATTTAGTAAAAGCTACTGAGCAGTCTGTTAATGAAATGAAAAGTCTTGATTTTGTGAAGAACATAACCCCAGTTGTACAAGCGAAAGGGGATATTTCTAACCCTAACTATAATATTTTTCCGTATAACTCAAGCCTATTCCCATACAATCGTGACAATTTTGTTATTACTGTACCGAAGAAAGGTGTTACGATTAAATTAGATGAAAAAAACATTGCTATGTATAAGGGTATCATTACCACTTTTGATGGAAACGATGATGCCAAATACATAAACGGGCAGATTGTGCTCAATGGCAGGCCTATTACTTCTTATACTTTTAAGCAGAATTATTATTTTATGGTGGGTGATAACCGGCATGGTTCTGATGATTCTCGTTTCTGGGGATTTGTGCCCGAAGACCACATTGTGGGTAAAGCCGTGATGGTGTGGATGTCACTCGACAAAAAAGGCAGTTTCTTCAATAAAATCCGTTGGAATCGGCTGTTTAGTATTATCAGATAAAAACCAGAATGCATTTCAGAATATTAAACATAGCATACCGATAAACTCAAATCAAGGTTTCTTGTTTAAAACTATAGAGATAAGGTGCCTTATGCGCTTTGCCGGAATATTGTTTGTCGTGGCGTTGCAGAATATTCAGACTTAGCATTTTGCGTTGAAAAGTGGTTCGGCGTAGCTTTTCTCCTAAGATTGCTTCATATACTTTCTGTAGGTCGTTCATAGTGAACAGGGGTGATAAAAGATTCACTCCAACTAATTTTCTTTCAAGATTATCTCGTAAGGTTTGCAAGGCTTTTTCTACTATTAGCTGGTGGTCTTGCATGAGTGCAGGGAGCTTATTCAGTGAATACCAATCGCACGAGTCAGATAAAGCATCAGGTGTGGGTACTACTTTCTCAAAGTTGATTAAGGCGTAATATGCTATTGAAATAAATCTATCAAGCATCCAGTGATTCTCAGGTACATCATGCCCATTGGCTTCTAATATGGTTTTCATGGCCTCTGGTTGATACCGGGATACATCTCCAAATGTATAAAACTGCTCCAGATAAATATTATCTAATCCGGTTCGTTCTTTCAGTCCTCTTCTTACAGCTGCATTGAGGTCTTCATCAATCTTTACAAATCCACCGGGTAAGGCAAATAAACCAGTATTATGGTATTTCATAATCAGTATTTTAAGCTGGTTACCTGAGAATCCAAAAATCACAGAATCGTAAGCAATATGAGGTAAATATCTTTTCTCTTCCACTTCTCTGAGGTGTGTTTAAATCAGATACGAATATAAATTTTTCAAAAATAAGTATGATTATTTCAAAAAACCAATTATTATTGTCACGAATTGAGACAATAACTAAATTTTATTAAAAAAAATGAAGAAAATATGCTATTTGATTAGCCTGTTTTTTGCGTGTAACATGATGGCACAGGCACAGAATAATAATGCATTTGCCGTACAGACTACTATCGAAAACGGTATAATTGAAGGGAATTATGATACCAAGACAGGTATTCAGACTTATTTCGGGATACCATTTGCCAAACCACCTGTGGGGAATTTAAGATGGAGAGCGCCCCAACCTGTTGAAAACTGGAAAGGAGTAAAAGAAACTAAAAAATTTTCGGCAAGGCCAATGCAGACGGTTGTGTTTGGTGATATGAATTCGCGCTCGAACGGTGTAAGTGAAGATTGCCTTTATCTGAATGTCTGGACACCTGCCAAACGCAATACTAAAGATTTACCTGTATTGGTATATTTTTTTGGAGGTGGCTTTGTGGCAGGTGATGCCTCTGAACCACGTTATGATGGGGAAGCAATGGCAAAAAAAGGAATTGTTGCTGTGACAGTAAATTACCGTTTGAATATCTTCGGATTTTTTGCTCATCCTGAACTAAGCGCAGAAGCACCTTATAAGGCATCTGGCAATTATGGGTTGTTAGACCAGGCTGCTGCCTTGAAATGGGTTCAGAAAAATATTGCTGCCTTTGGTGGAGACCCTAAAAAGGTAACTATAGCCGGAGAATCTGCAGGTTCTATTTCAGTAAGTGCACAAATGGCTTCACCTTTATCAAGAAATTTAATTGCAGGTGCTATCGGTGAAAGCGGCGCAGGTATCAACCCAACACTTGCCCCTGTACCATTGGCAGAAGCAGAGAAAGTAGGGGCAGAGTTTGCAAAAAATGCTGGTTACCCATCGTTAGCAAAATTAAGAGCATTAAGCACCCGAGAGGTTTATGAGATTTATAATGAATCAAAAAGATTCGGTTTCCCTACTGTTATCGATGGCTATTTTTATCCTAAAACCATTCCGCAAATCTTTAATGCCAGAGAGCAGGCACAAGTACCGCTTCTTCTGGGTTGGAACTCGGCCGAAATTCCCGGGGCAGCCTTTATGTTCGGTCAGCCATATAAAGATGATGCTTATATAGCCCGTGTGAAAAAAGAATATCCGAATGATTCAGAGGAAGTGCTGAAATTGTATCCGCATGGGTCAGAGAAAGAAATTGAATTGTCTGCTACAGCTCTGGCTTCTGACCGTTTCATTGCCTACAGTACATGGAAATGGTTTGATCTGCACCGTAACAATAGTTCTCAGCCTGTTTACAGATATTTATATAGCAAAGTGCGTCCGCCGTTGGTTGATCAGACATTGGCATCAGGTTTAGCAGGGGGTACTGTTAAAAAAGATGGTAGTACGCCTAAAGCTCCAGAACCTGTTGGCGCACCTCATGCCTGCGAGATTGAATACTGTATGGGTAATCTGCATTTGATTAAAGAATATGCCTGGACTGCCGATGACTACAAGGTATCTGAAACTATGATGAACTATTTTGCTAATTTTATCAAAACCGGAAACCCGAATGGAGCTAAATTACCTGATTGGCCAGCGGCTAAAGCAGGTGATACAACCCCACCGGTGATGATACTAAACGCAGAATCGAAAACAGAAAACGCCAAAGATGATGCACGTTATCTGTTTTTGGATAAGGCTTACGGAAATAATAAATAAAATATCTTGAATTTTGAATCAGCGTGATTTTGCTGAATGCATTTCAGATTGGAATCTTGAATTGATTTGTCTCTCAAAATCAGGTTAACCGAAATTCAAATATCACTCAATATCTATCCTTAAACAATGAAAAAAATTATCATTTCACTATTAGCATTCTACATTACAGCAGGTGCTTCAGCGCAATTACAAACCGGAGAAGACGTAGCTGTAACTAATACAGATGCCGGTAAAGTCAGAGGCTATGTACATAATAGCATTTACACTTATAAAGGTATCCCATATGCAGAAGCCAAACGTTTTGAGTCTCCACAAAAACCAAAACCCTGGTCTGGTGTTCGTAGCTCTTTGACTTATGGCCCTGTAGCTCCTTTAATGGTACCAACTACAACTGTTCAAGACGAATCAGAATTCGTATTTCATCATGACTGGGGTTATACAAGTGAAGACTGTATGCGCCTTAATGTCTGGACTCCCGGCATTAATGATGGTAAAAAAAGACCAGTATTATTCTGGATACACGGGGGTGGTTTTACAGCAGGTTCATCTCAGGAGCTACCCTCTTATGATGGTGAAAACCTGGCGAAGAAAGGCGATGTAGTGGTAGTATCTATCAATCACCGCCTGAATATCTTAGGCTATCTTGATTTATCAGCTTATGGAGATAAATACAAACAATCGGCAAACCTGAGTATAGTGGATATGGTTGCGGCTCTGGAATGGGTAAAAGCGAATGCAGGCAATTTTGGTGGTGACCCTAATAACGTAACTATCTTTGGTCAATCAGGTGGTGGTGCTAAAGTGAATACCCTGATGGCTACACCGTCAGCCAAAGGATTGTTCCACAAAGCGGTTAATCAGAGTGGGGCATTCCGGACAACACTTTTAGAAAAATCAGATACACAGTTAGTTGGTGTAGAGGTATTGAAAGCCTTAAACATTGAGCCTGGCCAGATTGATAATATACAAAAAGTGGCTTATGCTGACCTGGTAGCAGCGGGAAATAAGGCTCTGAAAATAGTAGGTGATAAACTGAAAGCCGAAGGCAAAAACTTAGGTGCTTTTGGGGGGCTAAGCTGGGGACCAAGCCGTGATGGTGAGTTTTTACCTTATCAGTTTACTGACCCACAGGCAGTGGAATTATCTAAAAATATTCCACTATTGATTGGTACGGTTAAAAATGAATTTATGGCTTCATTATTCAGCGGAATGTCAAATGCAAGTGCTGATAAGGTAAATGATTTTTTGAAAAACAGATATAAAGATAAAACTGATGCTTACATTGCCGCTGTTAAAAAAGCATTTCCAAATGATACAAAACCAACTGATTTGATGGATATTGACATGATGTTCCGTCCTGGTGCTGTTACACAAGCTAAAGCTAAATCTTCGGCTGGCGGAGCACCTGTTTATATGTATCTTTTCGCCTGGCAATCGCCTGTATTAGGAGGGAAGTACAAAGCTCTACACTGCATGGAAATACCTTTTGTATTCAATAATATTGCCCGTTGCGAGGAAATGACAGGTGGCGGCAAAGAGGCCCATGCCTTAGCCGATAAAATGAGTCAATCGTGGATAAACTTTGCCAAAACTGGCAACCCTAATGCAAATGGTCTACCGAAATGGGAGCCTTACACAGCTGAAAAGGGCGCAACCATGTTTTTTGATAATACAAGTACTATCCGCTACCACCATGATAAAGAATTATTAGAAGTAGTGGCGCAACCTTAAAAGTAATCTTCAAACTATGATTTACATGATTGAAGGATTTCGCTGATTGTTTGTAAAAGTGAATTGTAATATTCAGCATTATCATTTTTGAGTAAAAATCTGATTAGTCATTTAGTCAGGTAAATCATTGTTCAAGATTAAAAACAAAACATATTTCATACGCTTGGTTGATTAAATATATTTGATGGCTGAACTTATCAGATTCCGTCAATTAATATTTTGGTTTCTTATTCTTCAGCAGATATATTCGCTGATTCATTCTTAAATAACTCTCTGCTAATTTTTTGGTCAGAGAGTTATTTGTTACAATCAAACTTTCTTACCCCTATGAAAAAAGTACTTCCGATATTAGTATTCCTGTGTCATTGGGTAGTCTTTAGCGAAGCTAAGATTATCAGAATTGTGATTGATAAGACTGAACCTTATGCCAACGGTAAACTATTTGGTAAAACCGGAAAATATGAACGGTTAACAGGGAGAGCTTTCGGAGAGGTAAGTCCTACAGATATACACAATGCTATTATACAAGATATTGCATTAGCACCTCTCAACGAGAGAGGAATGGTAGCATATGAAATGGAATTTGTACTCTTGAAACCTGTTGACCTAAGCAGGAGCAATCATCTTTTATTTTATAATGTCCCTAATCGTGGTAATATTTTTCCGGCAGATACTACACTTCTGAAAAGAGGATATATTTATCTGTGGGGAGGTTGGCAAGGAGATATTATTGGTGATAACAAACTGAAAATTAAAGTTCCGATCGCTACTGAAAATGGTAAAGAGATTATCGGGAGACTCCACGCTGAACTGATTGTAAGTGAAAATACACCTACGCAAAATCTCAGTGGGGGTGCTTTTAGTGCACAATTTCACAAAGCTTATGAAACTGTTTCGTTAGACAACGCAACTGCCATCTTGACCAGACGTATTCATGCTTCTGATGAACCTATCAGAATACCAGATTCGGACTGGGCTTTTGCTGATTGTAGTAAAGAAGTATTTCCGGGCAAGCCCAGTACCACTCAGGTTTCAGTAAAAGGTGGCTTTACCCCTGATTATATTTACGAATTAGATTATACAGCCAAAAATCCCCTAATTCTTGGGTTAGGATTTGCTGCAACCCGCGATATTGTGTCTTTTTTCAGATATACTCAACAAGCTGAAAATCCATTAGCTAATCAAACTGAAGCAGCTATTGCGGTAGGCGTATCGCAATGTGGTAATTTTCTGCGCAGTTTCCTACATTTAGGTTTCAATGCAGATGAAGATAATAAACCTGTTTTTGAAGGGATGAATGTACATATAGGCCCAAGAAGAATTACGCTCAATGTTCGGTTCGGTCGTCCAGGTGGCGGAGGTATGCAACACGAAGAAGTGTTTTTTCCGGGTAATGAACCACCATTTACCTGGTCAAGTACTTTAGATCCTCTTTCAGAAATAGAGGGAGGTATTTTAGATGCCTGCCAGAGGCAGGGTTTTATGCCTAAAATTATGCATACCTTAAGTTCAACAGAATACTGGCAATCCCGTATGTCATTGCGTACTACTGATGTTTATGGTACTACAGATCTGAGGATACCTGAAAATGTAAGAATTTACTTATTTTCAAGTACTCAGCATACGCCGGCTTTTAACTCAAATATTAATAAACTAACAGGATTCCCATCAAACCCGAACTCTTATATGGATTCATGGAGAGCCTTGCAGATAGCTTTAGAACAATGGGTTTTAACCGGGAAGATGCCTCCAAAAAGCATTTATCCTACTATAGGTAGCAAAACCTTGGTTAGAGCGAATGAAATCGGTTGGCAAACTATGTTTAATGT
Organism: Emticicia sp. BO119; assembly: GCF_013912375.1. Lineage (GTDB taxonomy): Bacteria > Bacteroidota > Bacteroidia > Cytophagales > Spirosomataceae > Emticicia. The sequence goes on from NZ_JACETV010000001.1 coordinate 970,861, forward strand.
GCCTTTCAGAGGTTTGGTGAACGAATTGCAGGTAAGGGATTTCGGCCCACAATTTGACGAAAAAATGATGTCAGGTATCGTCGGCGAAAATCCGGTGGTGAAACATGATAAAAAATATACTGTATTAGTGCCAAAAGTAGATAAAGATAATAACGAAACAGGTGGTTTAGCTTCTCTTACCTTACGAGTTCCTTTAGGGACTTATACTGGCTGGAGCTTACGCAAAGCTGGTTATGGAGAAGGCGATCTGGCGGTTTTAGAAGGTATGTATATACCTTTTGCCCGAACAAAAGCTGAGAGACTGGTAAATAGTGATACACGTTTATCTCTGGAGGAACGGTATCAATCAAATGAAAATTATGTAAAAAAGGTAAAGAAAGCAGCAAAGAGAATGGTGAAACAAAGGTTGATGTTGCCAGAAGATGCGGACCGGGAAATTAAGAAAGCAGAAAACTTGAAATTGTTTTAATGCCGGGAATTATTGAGTTGGATGACTGGCCGGATTTTGGCTTCGGCTTCACCACGGAGAACCCTTTTACATTTTTGGGTGATACTGAGACAAAGACATTTTCAAAAGATACCTGCCACATTAAAGTCTAAGAAACTGTTTGAGTTAATCTTATTGAATGAAAAATCACTCTTTTTATTTTCAAAATTTAACTTAAACAGTTTCTAAAAGAATAATTTTTATTAACCTAATTTTAAAACCTTACTATGCTTGCCCTTTCAGGATTTGCAACCATTATTGTTTTTTTATTTTTAATAATCACAAAAAGGCTGTCGGTTATCACTGCCTTAGTTATCATTCCTATTATGTTCGGACTGATTGCTGGTTTTAATCCTAAGGAATTAGGCGAGATGATGCTAACGGGTATCAAACAAGTGGCGCCAACGGGTATTCTGTTAATGTTTGCGGTTTTATATTTTGCAACCATGCTTGATGCAGGATTATTTGACCCTGTTATCGCTTTTATTATTCGCTCCGTAAAAGGTGACCCTATGAAAGTTATCATCGGAACGGCTATCCTGACTATGATTGTGCATTTAGATGGTGATGGTACTGCTACTTTTATGATAGTTCTTTCTGCGTTTCTGCCAATTTATAAACAATTAAAAATAAATCGACTGGTGTTGTCGGGGATAGTAGCTCTTAGTGTGGGGCCATTGCATTTAGTTCCCTGGTCGGGTACTTCTGCAAGAGCTATTTCAACACTCAAATCTGATGCAGTACATATATTTAATCCTAATATTCCGGCTATTTTTGGAGGTATTATCTGGGTTTTGTTTGTAGCGTATATTCTCGGTAAAAGAGAGCGTAAACGTTTGGGAGTTCTTGATTTTGAATATAATCATCAAAAAAACCTTACTGATACACAGAAAGAATTAAGAAGGCCCAAACTGATATGGGTTAATGCTATGATGACTATTGCATTGATTATTACGCTGATGAAAGGGTGGGTTCCTGCGCCTGTTTTATTCGTAATTGCCAGTATGATTGCCTTGTTAGTGAACTATTTCAAATTATCTGACCAGCAAAAGGTATTGAAGAGTCATGGAACAAATATATTCATGGTATCGAGTATGATATTTGCCGCAGGTATTTTTTCAGGTATCCTTACGGGTTCTAAAATGATAGAGGCAATGGCAACTACTTTAGTTTCTTTTATACCTGAGCATCATGCAGGCTGGCTACCTACCCTGACAGCATTGACAAGTATGCCAGCAAGTATGCTTTTTACACCTGATGCCTATTATTTTGGGGTAGTGCCTGTTCTGAGTCAAACTGCTACCCAATTTGGTATTGACCCATTAGAAATTGGTCGGGCAGCTTTGCTTGGACAAATGACTGTGGGTTTTCCACTGAGCCCTTTAACTGCATCGACGTTTCTATTAATAGGTTTGTCGGAGGTTGAATTAGGCGAGCATCAGAAATTTATCTTTAAATGGGCGTGGGGCACTACGATTGTAATGACTATTGTTGCTTTATTGACGGGTTCATTGCATATTTAAACAGGTAGCTATGAAACAAAAAATAAGAATAGGTTGTGGCGCAGGGTTCTCTGGCGATAGATTGGAGCCTGCTATTGTGCTTGCAGAAAAAGGGGGGCTTAATTATCTGGTGTTGGAATGTCTTGCGGAGCGCACCATCGCACTGGCACAAAAACGTAAACTTCAAGACCAATCCAAGGGGTATGACCCATTGCTTGAAAGGAGAATTGATAGTCTGTTGCCACTATTGATTCAGAACAATATTTGCCTGATTACGAATATGGGTGCGGCCAATCCTATAGCTGGAGCAAAGAAAATCGTAGAAATAGCCCAAAAGAAAGGCTTATCAATAAAAGTAGCAGCAGTTTATGGTGATGATGTTTTTGAGTATATCTCTCAAGATACATTGGCTATTGAAACAAGCGAGCCTTTAATACAAAGTGGAGAGTTAGTTTCTGCCAATGCTTATTTAGGGGTTGAAGGTATTCTATCAGCCTTGCAAGCAGACGCGCAGATTATAATCACAGGCCGTGTCGCCGACCCATCCTTATTTCTTGCCCCTATGATACATGAATTTGGTTGGAAGACGGATAATTATGATTTAATGGGCAAAGGAACAGTAATAGGGCATTTATTGGAATGTGCCGGACATATCACAGGTGGTTATTTTGCCGACCCTGTGAAAAAGCCAGTGGAGGACATGGATAAGTTGGGTCATCCCTTTGCGGATGTGTTTGAAGATGGATCGGCTATTATCAGTAAAGTTGAAGGAACTGGTGGGGTGGTAAATTTACAAACTGCCAAAGAACAGTTGTTGTACGAAGTGATTAATCCGCACGAATACTATACACCTGATGTAATCGCTGATTTTACGACAGTTTATCTCAAAGAAATAGGAGAGAACCAGGTACAGGTAACAGGAGGAACCGGTACACCCAAACCACAAGCCTATAAAGTAAGCGTTGGCTACAAAGCCTTTTATTTAGGAGAAGGAGAAATTGCCTACGCTGGCGCATCAGCTTTAGAGCGAGCAAAATTAGCTGGAGAAATCATTGGAAAAAGACTTAAAAGCCAGTTTCATGATTTAAGAATTGACTATATAGGCAGCAAAGCTATTCACAGAACTAATTTTGGTAACACTGCAATTCCTTATGAAATACGATTAAGAGTGGCAGGAAAAGCCAGTAACCCAACTGATGCAGCCTTAGTAGGTGAAGAAGTAGAAGCCCTATACACCAACGGCCCGGCCGGAGGCGGAGGTGCAAGGAAATATGTAACAGAGGTAATGGGCATAGTATCAACTCTGATAGACAGACAAAATATCCAACCCCAAATACAAGTATTTGAATCTTAGTTAATCACCATTCACCAATTTGCTATTCATTATTCACAATTGAAACATGAAACTTTATGAAATAGCTCATAGCCGGGCAGGAGACAAAGGCAATACACTTACACTTTCTCTGATTCCATATAAAGAATCTGATTACCCTATGCTTTGCAAAACTGTAACTGCTGAGACTGTTAAAAATCATCTATCCGCGATTGTATCAGGTGAAATCATTCGGTATGAATTGCCGAATATTCATTCTCTACTTTTTGTTTGCCATAATGCGCTTTTAGGGGGTGTGACTACTTCACTAGCGATTGATACGCATGGGAAGGCTTTGAGTTATGCATTGTTAGAGATGGAGGTCTGAATCTCACTCATCCCAAAGATTCGCCAAAGTATAATCACTTCCTTCCAGACACCAGAAATCTCCCTTAATATAACGATAATGTTTGTCTAATTGACTCATTCTGTCCATTTGTCCTGCAGAAAGCACAATATCTGCGGCCTCTAAATTTTCCTTCAAACGAGTTGGATTAACCGATTTCGGAATCACAGAAGTGCCTCTGTTTACTGCCCATGCCAACATCACCTGTGCTGGAGAGCATCCTTTTTCCTGAGCAATATTCAAAATCGTTTTGTTTTCAAATAACTTTGGTTCATTGGGTGAAACCCTGCTTGCAGGACGGTCTGCTGAACCTAAAGGACAAAACCCTGTAATGGCTATATTATTTTGTCTGGTAAATTCTACTAAGGGTTTTTGTTGGTGAAAGGGTTGTAATTCCACCTGCAATGCTTCCGGTAAAACACCCACTTCATCTCTTAACTGGCTGATTTTTTGGATGCTGAAATTAGAAACGCCTATATGTTTAGCTAAGCCTTTTTCTTTTAAATCAATCACGGCTTGCCATGTTTTACTTAAGGGTAAATCATCCAGGCTTATTAAATCATCGGCTTTTTGCGGATAATTCACACCGTACACCAAGGCAACAGGCCAATGGACAAGGTACAAATCCAGGTAATCTATTTGCAGGTTTTTCAATGACGTTTCAATGGCAGGCTGCACATCTTGTGTTCGGTGGCGGTTGTTCCAGAGTTTTGAAGTAATCCAGAGGTCTTCGCGTTTTACCTCATTATTTTTAATGGCGTCAGCAATGGCTTGTCCTATTTCTTCTTCATTGCCATAGATATGTGCACAGTCAAAATGTCTGTAGCCAATTTCAATGGCAGTCCTGATATTCTGGTAAATTTCTCCTTTGGTTGATTTCCAGGTTCCTAAGCCTATGGCGGGCATTAAATCACCGTTGCTGAATTGTAGATATTTCATTATTTTAAGTTAGGGGTTAGATTTTTGCGAAAATACTGAAATGTCTTTATAAAAAAAATTAACGTCTTTGTTGTTAACAGTTTAATTCAGGGCTTCATTGTGAGTTGTATAACTAATCCGTACGACATTCACCCAACTGTGCGCATTTTCAAACTCCCGGATAAATTCTTTACTAATTTAACACAGGTTACAGAAAATATTTTTTCTGTAAATTGTTTATTATCAATTGAGTGCGCTAATTTTAATAAAATTTTATTACTTTTTTTAAAATTCTATGTAACCTTTCTTTCTTTACAGGGTTTCCACTACGAATTTGATAACCAACATATCTTAAACGTGTGAATACACAAGATAATCTATTAATGCTCCAGGTAAAGGCGGGCGACCTCGATAAAATGGGTCTGCTGTTTGAGCGGTATCACCGCCCTTTGTTTGGGTTTTTGTATCACATGACAGGTGATACCCAGACAAGTGAAGACCTGGTTCAGAATGTATTTTATCGGATGTTGAAATATCGACACACTTTTACGGCTGAGGGGGAGTTTCATACCTGGATGTATCATTTAGCACGCAATGTGATGAATGATTCTTACAGACAGAACAAACACTCATCGCAGCATTATGCTTTAGAGAATTATGCAGAAAGGGTTGGGGGGGGCATAGCTGCCGATGAAGAATTAGAAAAAAGGCAGGAGACAGAAATGTTGCAACGCGCCATAGATAAGTTAAGTCCTGAACACAAAGAAGTATTGATAATGAGCAGGTATCAGGAATTAAAGTATGAAGAAATTGCAACGATTCTGAATACTACCGAAGGTGCCATAAAAGTAAGAGTGCACCGTGCCATGAATGAATTAAAAAAACACTTTTTAAAAATTGAAAATGGAAGCAAAGCTCATGAATTGTGAACACGCCAGTGAAATGATGGTAGATTGGTTGAATAACCAGATGCCTGCAGCTGAGAGGGCAGCTTTTGAAGTCCACCTGAACGAGTGCCCCGATTGCCAGAGAGAATTAAAGGCTACCCGCCAGCTTTGGGAGGTAATGGGGAATGTAACCATACCAAAACCAAGTGATAATCTTCCGATTCAGTTCTATACTATGCTTGAAGGTTTTAAGGGAACTGAAAATAAGAAAGTAGAGAAAACTGCTTTCTGGGATGACCTGAAATATAAAATAGAGTCGTTTTTTACACCAAGATTATTATTGAGAGTATCTTATAGTATGTGTTTGTTATTGTTGGGCCTGGGTGGCGGTTATTTTTTAAGCAGGCAACAAACGCCTGACTATCAGGCGCAGATTAAGGAATTATCTAATCAGGTACAGGAGATGAATGAGAAGATGATGCTGACTTTATTGGAGAATGAGAACTCTTCTGCTACCGAACGTCTGCAAGCGGTAAGTTATACCAAAGAAATTGATAAGGTAGATGGAAAAGTTCTTGAAGCCCTCTTGAGCACACTAAATAATGATGAAAACGTAAATGTACGTTTAGTAACTCTCGAAGCACTGGCGCAACTGGCTGATAACCCGAGAGTAAGAGAAGGGCTGGTTCAATCTATTTTAAAACAGGATACCCCATTAGTACAGGCTGCCCTTGCCGATGTAATGGTTAAACTGGAAGAAAAACGCTCAATTAAACCTTTACAACGGCTATTGGAAAAAGACGATACAGACGTGATAGTGAAGACCAAAATCAAAGAGACCCTCAAGGCATTGTCTTACAGAGTATAAAATAAACATACAAAATATGAAACAGTTGTTAATCCTACTTTTAGCAGGAGTGGTGCTTGCTTGTGCCCCTGCTACGGCTCAGAAGCCACAATTTAAAGAGCATTTAAGTAAGCAATTTGACCTGAAAAAACCAGCCAGCCAAACTGTATTAGGCATCTATAATGTAGATGGGTTTATTAAGGTAGAAAGCTATGCTGGCAACAAAGTGATGATAGAAATTGATAAAACGATTTCTGGTAAAACGCAGGATATTGTTGACGAAGGCAAAGCAGAGTTTAAGCTGGAATTTGCAGAAACAGGCGATAGTATTCTGGTGTACATTACTGAACCTTATGATACAAGGCCTGACCGAGAAAAAAGAAACCGTAACTGGAATCGCAGAATTGAGTATCGAAGTACCTTGAATTATACTGTAAAAGTACCAGCCGATATTAATCTTCATGTTTCAACTATCAACAATGGTGATATTGAGGTAAAGGATGTAACGGGGGCGATTAAAGCTAATAATATCAATGGAGGTATTTCATTAAGCAATGCTAAAGGTGCTACCGAGGTGCATACTATCAATGGCGATGTAACCATCAATTACCTGGCGAGTCCTCCTGAAAAATCATCTTATTATACCCTTAACGGTAATATCAGAGTAACTTATCCGGCGTCTTTTTCAGGAGACTTACAGTTTAAGAGTTTTAATGGGCAGTTCTTTACTGATTTCCCGGATACCCAATTATTAGCACCGGAAGTTACCAAAAATATAGAGCATAGAGGCGATGGCACTGTCTATAAGCTCGACAAAAAGACCTCTATCCGCATTGGCAACGGAGGCAGAAAATTCAAATTTGAAACGTTCAACGGAAACATTTATATTAAAAAACAATCGTAAAAATGAAAAATAGTAAAGCAATCATCGCAGTCTTAGTGCTAATGTCAATGAGTATAATCACACCTGTATTTGCTCAGAATGAAATCAAAGAGCAGTTAGTGGTACCATTAAGCGACCCTGCCAAATCGGGGACATTAAACGTAGGATTAATCAATGGGTCTATAAAGGTAACAGGATATGCCGGAAAAGAGGTTGTTATTGATGCTGAAACTACTCCTATAACCAATAAAAAGGAAAAAGTAGATGAGTCGGCAACCGGTATGAAACGCATTAACCCTCGGGGAGGTCTTGAATTATCTGCTGAAGAGAAAAATAACAAGGTAAATGTAAGCTCAAGTAGCCATCGCCAACCTGTTAATTTAGCAATCAAGGTACCACAACAATTTTCCTTAAAAGTAAGTACTGTCAATAATGGAGATATTGTGATCGACAATGTAACTGGTGAATTGGAAATTACTAATGTAAATGGAGACATTACTATGACCAATGTTGCAGGGTCAGCCGTTGCAAACACTGTAAATGGCATCATTAAGGCCAATTTCAAAACGGTAACTGATGCACCAATGGCGTTTACAACCCTGAATGGAAATGTTGATGTCACTTTTCCGTCAAATGCTAAAATGAACGTTAAAGTAAAATCTGATCGTGGAGAAGTTTACAGCGATTTCGACATGGATATTGACAAATCTGCACCTAAAGGAGTTCGAAGCAACCAGAATGGCATGTACAAAGTAAGTATCGAAGAGTGGATACAAGGTAAAGTGAATGGTGGCGGTAGCGAAGTAATGATGAAAAATATGCACGGAAATATTTATATCCGCAAGGCTAAATAATACAGTGTTAAACTCCTCTACAAAATTATGAAAAACGGTGCAATCCGGGATTTTAGAAGCCGGATTGCACCATTATAAAGATTTTATTGGTTTATGTCTGCACAACTTAACTCAATTTAGAAGATAATGGATTACCTTTAACCCCTTCTTTAAAAACCGAGATGGGGTTAATTTTTTTCAGGTAGACAAATTTGCCGTCATTATTGTAGCATCTCCTGACAAAAATCCTGATTTTTACCTGAACCCAAATGTATTTTTCCTGAAATGAAAAAAGTAATCATTATACTCAGTATAATTATCAACATCTGCCTTTTGGCAAATGCCCAGAAAAAACCAAGTAAAAGTAAACAGATTAATACCTTTATTTCAACGATACATAGAGATGGGCAGTTTTCAGGAGGATTGCTGGTTGTTGAAAAAGGTAGAGTTATTTATAAAAAAGGCTTTGGGTACGCTAACCGAGAAACCAAAGAACTCTTTACAACGGCTACTCCTTGCTATATAGGCTCTGTCAGCAAACAGTTTACAGCTATGGGGATTATGATTTTACAGGAAAGAAGGAAACTGAGCTATGATGAGTCTATCCGTAGTTATTTCCCAGATTTACCTGTGTGTATGCAAAAGGTTACTATTTTACACTTGCTTCATCATTCTGGCGGCTTAGCCTTGTTCGGCGATTTTCCTGATATGAACGAAAAAGACGTGTTTGATATACTGCTGAAACAGCAAAGTCTGCATTTTAATCCGGGTGAAAAATTTGAGTACTGCAATGCCGGATACACTTTACTGGGTATGATTATAGAAAAAGTATCAGGTGAATCTCTTAATGATTTTCTTACAAAAAATGTATTTCTTCCTGTGGGTATGAAAAATACTTACGTAAACAGCCCGGCTTCACACAACAAAAAGAGAGCCGTGGGGTATTATTTATTTGGTGATGAAAATAATTATGATACTTTTATAGGTGGAGCAGCTTCGGTTGTATCAACTATTGACGATCTTTATCTTTGGGATAAAATGTTATACGCTCCTACTATTATTTCAGCAAAGACCTTAGAAAAAGCCTTTGAGAGGGATAAATTAACAAATCCTGATGAAATGTATGGGGTAAAAGGCTATGGTTTTGGCTGGTTTGTCTCTTTGAAAGATGGTAAAAAAATTATACAGCATGATGGCGGCTTCGGAGGTTTTCGTTCGTACATCGAACGTCAGCCACTATCACGTAACAGCATAATTTTTTTAAGCAATGTAAGGCATTCAATCACCGGACAGTTACGTGAGGGAATTAATAATATTCTAAAGGGCAAGCCTTATTTGATCCCTGGAAAATCTTGGGCTAATAAGATTATTGAAGAGGCAAATACTATTGGCATGGAACAGGCTATTGCTAATTTTAAACAAAATAAAAACAATAAAGAGAACAATAGATATTATTTCAGCGAAAGTGAGGTCAATTCTTTGGGTTATTATCTGATGAATCACAAACGGTTGAACGATGCAATTCTTTTTTTTACATTAAATACCGAAGAAAATCCTACATCTTCAAATGCCTTTGATAGCCTTGGTGAAGCCTACATGAATGAAGGAAATAAAGAATCAGCGATTAGTAATTATAAAAAATCATTTCAGTTAAATCCGCTCAACGACAACGCGAAGCAAATGATTGAAAAACTTGATAAAGAATAAATGGGTTGGGGTGATAATGATTGATTAAGACAATAATTACACTCATGTAAAACGTTAATGATTGAAATTAATCAAGGAAGAAATTGAAAACCAAATCTATTAAAGTAATCCATATTCTTTGTATTTTGCTATTAGGCTTTTTATCACCCTCTTGTGCCCAAAGCAATGATTCTGAGGAAGATTTTTCGATAATGGAGCAGTCTATTTTAGAAGAAGTAAATGCTTACAGGGCTACTAAACGATTGAAACCCTTGCAGATGATGCCACTTATAACTGATGCAGCAACAAAGCATAGTAAAGATATGGGAAGGGGTAGAGTGCCTTTTGGACATGATGGTTTCGATAATCGCATGGACAAAATCATGCGAAAGATTGAAAATGCCAATGCCTGTGCAGAAAACGTAGCTTTTGGGAAATTTACAGCAAAAGAGGTTGTAAAAAGATGGATACAAAGCCCAGGGCATAGAAAGAATATTGAGGGTAATTATAACCTGACTGGAATAGGTGTTGTAAGAGGGAAAGATGGTTATCCTTATTTTACTCAGATATTTATAAATCAACGAGCCATGTAATATTTATGGCAAAAAACATTTCTGTTGATCCCTGTCGAAGTCGGCAGGGATTTTTTATTTCTATATCATTTCTTTTAATTTTTAAGCTGGTAAATTGTATTTCTATCAGAATAATTTTACTAATTTTAAGCATGAACAGACGACATTTTATAGGCACAGCCATAACTGGTAGTATTTTAGCAAAAAATAATATTGTTTTTGCAAAACCAGCCAATGAGATGAAAATCAGTGTATTTTCAAAAACACTTCATTGGATTCCAGACTATAACAAACTGGCCGAAACCGTTGCCGGAATCGGTTTTGATGGTATTGATCTGACGGTCCGACCTGATGGGCACGTACTTCCTGAAAAAGTAGCTGATGACCTACCGAAGGTTGTAGAAGCCTGCAAAAAGGCGAATATCAGTGTACCGATGATAGTTACGAATATTTTAGAAGCGAATCCGATTTCGGAGTTAGTTCTGAAAACGGCTTCATCATTGGGTATCAAGCATTATCGGATGGGTTGGTATGGTTTTGATGTCAAAAAAGATATTCTGACACAGGTAGCTACTTTTGAAGAAAAAATGAGAGGAGTAGCCGCTCTTAATAAAAAGTATAATATTTCAGGCGAATACCAGAACCACGCCGGCTTGTTTTTGGGAGCAACCATCTGGGATTTAGAACCTATCCTTAAAAAAATCAATTCTCCGTTATTGGGTTGTCAGTACGATGTACATCATGCTACGCACGAAAGTGAAACATCCTGGGAAATAGGGTTCAGAATCATAGAGCCTTATATCAAATCAATTGCTGTTAAGGATTTCAGACGTGTATTAAAAGATGACAAGTTGGTAAAAGAAGGTTGTCCTCTCGGACAAGGTGTTGTCAATTATAGTAAATATTTATCATTATTAAAGCAGTACAATGTTTCTGTACCTATTACCATGCACTTTGAGTATAAATTGGGTGGGGCTGAAAATGGTGCAAAAAACATCACAATTGACCCAAAAGAGGTAACCACAGCCATGAAAAAAGACCTGACCGTCTTTAAAGGCTGGCTGAAAGATACTGGTTTATAAATAATTTTATCCTACTATCCAAAGCTCAACTTACGATTAATAAACATTAAGGCAGAGCTTCAATAATATTCACCCCTAAAAATTCTACTATGAATAAACTACTTTATTCTGTTATTCTTTTTATTGTCAGCATCAGCCCGTTGGCCGCACAAAAAAAGAAACTGATTTTTCCGGATAAGCCCGGAATGGTATCTTACACTTATCGTAAAAGTCTTGCAAAAGATGCTGCCGCTACTTTAGATACAATCAAAAACCTGGGAATTACCGACATGGAGTTTTCGAGTCTGTTTGGTAAAACAGCACAAGAGATGCGGGCTTTATTAGACGCAAGAGGTATTAAATGTTCTTCTTATGGTGTTGGCTATCCTGATTTGCAAAATAAAATTACCGAGGTAGCACAAAATGCCAAGACTTTAGGTGCTTCTTTTGTTCGGGTTGCATGGATTCCCCATCAAGGAGATTTTACGCTTGCTATGGCACAAAAAACGGTTGAAGATTTTAACCGGTTTGGCAAAATACTAAAAGATGAACATGGACTCACTTTCTGTTATCATAATCATGGATATGAGTTTCAACCGCACGAAGGAGGTACCCTGTTTGATTATATTGTTCAGAATACCAATCCTAATTATGTGAGTTTTGAAATGGATATTCTCTGGACTTTCTTTCCGGGTCAGGATCCTGCTGCTTTGCTTAATAAATATGGCAACCGGTTTAAACTAATGCACCTGAAAGATTTGAAGAAAGGGGTAGCAGGCAATATGTCAGGCGGAACATCACCTGAAAATGATGTGCCTTTGGGAACCGGACAATTAGATATACCTGCGATTCTGATCGCAGCTAAAAAAGCAGGAGTTGAACATTATTATATAGAGGATGAAAGCTCCAGTATTGCTACTCAGGTGCCTCAAACCATTGCTTACTTAAAAAATCTGAAAAAAAAATAATATCCATCTGATGATTCGTATTAATTACAAACTTAAACCTACCGACTTATCTGATAAATTGAAGAGATTCTGGGAGCTTTCAGGTGAGAAAATTTCTTTGATCGAGCAAAACTATGATGCTACTAAGGGGTCACCTGTATTTACGGCCGATGGAAAATATACAACACGTGGCTGGACTGAATGGACACAAGGTTTTCAGTTTGGTTCAGCAATCCTACAATTTGATGCTACTGGTGATAATAGTTTTTTAGAAATGGGTCGTCAGAAAACCATTGAAGTAATGGCTCCGCATATCAGCCATATCGGCGTACATGACCATGGTTTTAATAACGTGAGCACCTATGGTAATTTATTGAGGTTGATGCAGGAAAGTAAAATTGAGACCAATAAATGGGAAAAAAATTTTTACGAATTAGCACTGAAAATATCTGGGGCGGTACAGGCAAGCCGCTGGACAAACATAAAGACAGGAGGTTTTATTCATTCTTTTAATGGTGCTCATTCATTGTTTGTAGATACCATTCGCTCGTGTCGGGCCTTAATGTTGAGCCATAAATTAGGCCATGTGTTTCAGGGAGAGGGAGATGTGAAAATCAGTTTATTAGAAAGAGCCTTAGCTCATATTAAAGCTACTGCTGATTACTCTGTGTTTTATGGGGAAGGCCGTGATTCTTACGACATCTGGGGACGTACGGCACATGAAAGTATATTCAATACAAAAGATGGAAATTTCAGATGTCCAAATTCACAACAGGGATATACAGGATTCACTACATGGACACGTGGTTTGGCCTGGGCTATCTGTGGTTTCCCGGAAGAACTGGAGTTTCTGAGTATTCTGAGCGATGAAGAATTAGAGCCTTATGGTGGGAGAGCGGTCATTGAGAATTATATGCTGAGAGCGGCTCGTGCTACTTGTGATTTTTATATAGAATATACTCCAATAGATGGTGTACCTTATTGGGATACCGGTGCACCGAACCTACACAAATTAGGTGATTACTTAAATCAACCTGCTAATCCGTTCAATGATTATGAGCCTGTGGATAGTTCGGCCGCGGCCATTGCCGCACAGGGACTTTTACGCCTGGGTAGATATTTAATAAATAAAGGTGAAGTAGAAGCAGGGGAAAAATACTGGCAGACAGGTTTAACTGTGCTGGATACCATTTTTCAGGAACCATATTTAAGTACCAATCCTGATCATCAGGGTATTTTATTACATTCTATTTACCACCAACCCAATGGTTGGGATTATGTGCCGGAAGGTAGCAAAATTGCTTTTGGGGAGTCGAGTATGTGGGGCGATTACCATGCCCGGGAAGTGGCTCTTTATCTACAGAAAATTATTGATAATGATATCTATTATACGTTTTATAACTGTTTAGACAGATAAACATTTACGATTGAATATATGAGTGGCAAGTTTAAACCAAAATATACAAGAGTAGCGCAATTAAAGACTGCCGCCGATTTGCGGAAGTACCTGGAAGATGGGCAGGTTGATTTAGATTTTGATGATGAGTTGATAGATGCCGCAAAATCTCCCTTTGCAGAATCTTTAACCCTCAAGTCTGGCAAATTAATTGGTAACCGTTTCTGTATTCTTCCAATGGAAGGGTGGGATGGTACGAAAGATGGCAAACCAAGTGAATATACCAAACGCCGCTGGGAGAATTTTGCCATTAGCGGGGCTAAATTATTATGGGGTTGCGAGGCTGCTGCTGTACGGCATGACGGACGTGCAAACCCCAATCAGCTTTTGATTAATGAAGAAAATCTTCCAGAGTTTGAAGCCTTGTTCCAAATGGTGATGAGCAAGCACGCCGAGAAGTTTGGAAGTACTGATGATCTGGTGGTTGGCTTGCAATTAACACACTCGGGCAGATTCTGTAAACCTAATAGCCATACAAAGTTTGAGTCTAAGATTTTATATAATCATCCTATATTGGACAAAAAGTATCATTTAGGTGAAAATTACCCCTTGATGACCGATGATGAGATTGATGCTCTGGTAAAGGATTTTGTAAAAGCGGCTGTATTGGCTCAAAAAGCAGGTTTTCATTTTGTAGATTTAAAGCATTGCCATGGATATTTAGGGCATGAGTTTCTGAGTTCGTTCAATAGAGAAGGTAAATATGGAGGTAGCTTTGAAAATCGTACCCGATTCCTGAGAAATATAGTTGAGGGAATAAAAAAAGAAGCACCTGGGCTGGAAATGGGGATTCGTTTGAGTGCTTTTGATTGGGTGCCATTTAAGAAAGACAGCGAAGGGCAAGGAGAACCTGATTATTCAGCAGGTGAAAAATATCATTATGCCTTTGGCGGCACTGGGCAAGGAACAACCATTGATTTAGAAGAACCAAAAGCATTTCTGGCATTGGCACAGGAATTAGGCATTCAGTTGATATGTATTACAGTGGGTAGTCCTTATTATAACCCACATCTGATGCGCCCGGCCACATTTCCACCTTCGGATGGGTATTATCCGCCAGAAGAACCATTTCTGGGTGTAGCAAGACAAATCAATGTAACCAACGAACTGAAACAGGCATTCCCTGAATTAGTAATAGTTGGGTCGGCGTATTCATACGCTCAGGATTGGTTGCCAAACGTTGGTCAATATGTTTTAAGAAACAATATGGCCGATTTTATTGGTTTAGGCAGGATGGTATTATCCTATCCAACCTTACCCGATGATGTATTGAACAACCGACCAATGCAGCGTAAATTGATTTGTCGTACCTTCTCAGACTGTACAACAGCACCTCGAAATGGTTTGATTTCAGGTTGTTTTCCGTTAGATCCGATATACAAAAATTTGGATATTGCCGACACTTTAAAAAAAATTAAAGAACAACAGTGAGAAAAGTAGCATTTATTACGGGTGGAAGCAGGGGTATTGGCCTTGGCATAGCCGAACATCTGGCAAAGGCAGGGTTTAATCTGGCTATTAATGGTATGCGCCCGGAAGACGCGGTTAAAGAGATAATGATCAATTTATCAAGATTGGGTGCCGAGGTTATTTATTGTCAGGGAGATATTGCTTCAGCTGAAGATAGAAAAATAATGCTTCAGCAAATAAAGGCCCATTATGGTCATTTGCACGTATTAGTAAATAATGCGGGAGTAGCTCCAAAACAGCGAAATGATATTTTAGATGCAACAGAAGAAAGCTTTGATTTTGTGATTTCAACTAATCTGAAAGGGACTTACTTCTTAACACAGGCAGTAGCCAACTGGATGATAGAACAACGGAATAAGGATTTGACATTTTGCGGTTGCATTATCAATGTTTCTTCTATTTCGGCCACTGTAGCATCGGTCAATAGGGGAGAATATTGTCTGTCAAAAGCAGGATTAAGTATGGCAACCCAACTTTTTGCTGTTCGGTTGGGTGAGTATAACATCCCTGTATATGAGGTGCGTCCGGGAGTAATTAAAACTGATATGACTGCAGGAGTGACTGCCAAATATGACCAGCTGATAGAAAATGGTTTGTGTGTACAGAAACGATGGGGGTTTCCTGACGATGTCGGGAAAGCAGTAACAGCCTTAGCCAAAGGGGATTTTCCTTACTCAACGGGGCAGGTACTTATGGTAGATGGAGGGATGACTTTGGCGAGGCTTTAGGAATTTAATAATTGCGTGATTTAGTGAATGAGTGGTTAGTCTGAACTGTGATTTAATGGATTAACCTGATTTCACTGATTCTGAGAAAAGTGAAAGTTATTAACACTTAATTTTGTTAAAGTATTTTCAGCGAAATCAAATCAATCAGCTAAATCACCGTTCAGACAAAATAATCGCTCATTCACTCAATCACCAAATAAATTCAATCTTTCAACCTTTTAACTTTTTATACTATGAAAAAATTCTCGAGAAGAGATATGCTTAAAACAGCCCTACCTGGCTCGTTGGCAGTCATGTCTATTCCCACTATTATTCCGTCTACCGCTTTTGGAGCTAACGATAGGCTTCGGGTAGCTGTAATTGGTATCAACGGCCGTGGGAAAGACCACATTTCAGGTTTTATGAAGCAGGAAAATGTTGAAGTTGCTACCCTTTGCGATGTCGATAAAGTTGTGTTGCAGGAAAGAGCTACTGACTTTGAGAAGAAATATTCAAAGAAAGTGCAAATGGAACAGGATTTAAGAAAAGTTTATGAAGACAAAACCATTGATGCGGTAAGTATTGCAACGCCTAACCATTGGCATGCTTTAGCGGCTATCTGGGCTTGTCAGGCCGGGAAAGATGTTTACGTAGAAAAACCAGCCTGTCATAATCTTTACGAAGGCCGTAAACTGGTTGAAGCAGCTACTAAATACAACAGAATCGTACAACATGGGGTACAGTTAAGAAGTTCAGCAGCTATTCAGGAAGCCATTAAGCATTTAAGAGATGGGCTTATTGGAAAAGTATATATGGCCCGCGGAACCGTGTATAAATGGAGACCGGATATTGGTAATCAGGGACCTTCGCCTGTGCCTGAAGGCTTAGACTGGGATTTATGGCAAGGGCCGGCTCAGGCCAGAGAATTCAGCAAAAATTATGTTCACTATAACTGGCACTGGTTCTGGGATTATGGCAATGGTGACATAGGAAACCAAGGTATTCATGAAACAGACCTTTGTATGTGGGGGTTAGATGTAGGTTTGCCGGAAGAAATTACTTCTGCTGGAGGTAAATATCTATGGAATGACTGTAAAGAGACTCCAGAGGTATTGACTTCAACCTACAATTATCCAAAACAAGGTAAGGTAATTCAGTTTGAAGTTCGCCCATGGATGACCAACAAAGAAGATGGGGTAGAAGTAGGAAATATTTTCTATGGAGATAAGGGTTATATGGTTATTAATGGATACAATGACTATAAGACTTTTCTGGGAAGAAACCGTGAACCGGGCCCTGCAAGAAATGCCGGAGGCGACCACTACAAAAACTTTGTAGATGCAGTGAGAGCTAAGAATAAATCATTGTTAAACGGCCCTATTGAAACCGGACATTTAGCTGCGAGCATTGCTCATCTTGGGAATATTGCTTATCGATTAGGCAGAAGTTTAAAGTTTGACCCTAAAACAGAAACATTCCCTGGTGACAAGGAAGCAAATGCAATGCTAACCCGCAGGTATCGTGCGCCTTATCTGATTCCTAATAAGGTGTAACAACTTTTATCCCGTATTCCGACCTTCCCGAGCAATGAGGGGAAATTACAACCGAAACCTCACTGTCAGGGAAGGGTATTGGATTCTTATTTAACCCTATCCTATAACCTTTTCATGACCAATTCTACGACAAACTCGCAAAATATACTTAAACAACTCTTACAACTACCCGTACTTGTTGCCGCATTGGGCTATCTGGTTGATATGTATGACCTTTTTCTTTTCAATGTGGTTAGAGTACCAAGCCTGAAAGAATTAGGGTTTGAAGGGGACCAATTATTTGAAGAGGGTGCCAGACTACTTAATATACAAATGGCAGGAATGCTTATTGGCGGTATTATCTGGGGCGTAATGGGTGATAAAAGAGGACGCTTATCAGTACTTTTTGGTTCAATAATTATTTATTCGCTTGCTAATATTGCTAATGGCATGGTTGGTACTATTCCGCAATATGCTATTTGCCGGTTTATAGCAGGAGTTGGTCTGGCTGGTGAGTTAGGTGCGGGAGTGACCCTGGTAACAGAAATATTGCCCCGACAAATCAGAGGTTATGGAACAACTATTGTTGCTACTTTAGGGTTAGTCGGTGCCATAGCTGCTTATTTTGTAGCCGAGCTTTTTGCCTGGCGTGTTTCTTACTATGTGGGAGGTGGTATGGGTTTGTTATTATTAATTTTGCGTATCAATGTATTTGAATCCAGAATATTTGTTGATGCTAAAAATAAGCATGTTTCGAGAGGGAATCTGCTGATGCTTTTTAATAATAGAACCCGATTTATCAAATACCTGATGTCGATACTTGTGGGCTTGCCAATCTGGTTCGTTGTTGGTATCCTGATTACTTTCTCACCCGAATTTGCTAAAGCTGCCGGAATAGTGGAGCCTATTAATGCCGGTAAGGCTGTCATGCTGACCTTTACGGGACAAGTATTTGGCGATATAGCAAGTGGTTTTTTGAGTCAGTATATGCAAAGCCGAAAGAAAGTAATATTACTTTTTATTTTACTTTCATTGGCATTTGTATTAGTGTATCTTTTAATTCCTGTAAGCAGTAGTTATAGCTTCTACGTAATATGTGCCTTTTTGGGCTTCTGTAACGGTTACTGGACGCTATTCATTACAATTGCTGCTGAATTGTTTGGTACAAATCTCCGGGCAACAGTTGCCACTACAGTACCTAATTTTGTTCGTGGAGCAACCATTCCGTTATTAGCTATTTTCAAGTTTCTTAAACCTGATATGGGTATTATGTATGCAGCTTTGGTAATTGGTGTTTGTACCTCTGCCATTGCCCTGATTGCGCTGTGGAATATTGATGAGACTTTTACCAAAGAAATGGATTATGTGGAATAATCTTTATGAAAATACGCTGAGGATTCATGATTATCGTTTTTCTGATTTTAAATCAGAAAAACGATAAAATATTTTGTTTCTGGTAACTATAAATCCAATGATTTACTTCAGTTTTCAATAAACTGAAATTAATGTAATTTTTAAAAAATTCACATCTATAGATTATTGCCAGCTTCTTTGTGTATCATGTTCTACTAAAAACCCGAATCAATTCTTTGTTTGTGTAAAATGCCGAACTAAATTTGTTGTAGTTTAAAATTCGATTGTATAATTGTTTTTTTTACTTCTCGATAGAATTATAACTAAGTCCGGATTATATAATGAAAAAGCTTGCTTTACTGATAATATTACTGTTGGTTGGAGGTACTTTAAGTGCGCAAGAGAAAAAAAAGAAATTCTTTGTAGCAGAGAAGGTGAATTATGAGGCTAAGAGTGTTAAAGAAAACCAGGAAAATGACGATGAATTGAAAGATGAAATGACTAATTTTCTGGGTTTTGGTTTCAGATTATCTATAACCAATATGGAAGAAAAAGTAAATGATCCGGCTAATAAAGATAAAAAGAAAATGGGTTTGCGATTTCAGATAGGTTTTCAAATGCCCAAATTTATTAAAACTAACCCACCCCAGAAACTCTTCAAAGCTGGAATGGACGTAGGAATTGTGAAATAAATACGGATAAGTTCAATTTCCAGAAACACCTGGTGTTTCTGGAAATTGAACTTATTCTACTCTTTTCGCTTCAATTTCTTCAACTGCAAATAATCTAAAAAGTATATCACTTTCAATGAGAAATTATTGTTTTGCTCGGTTTGGAGTGTATTTTGTAAATTATCAAAATAGTTGTTGGTAGCCAGTTTAGAGTCTATAAAACCGGCTTCTTTCCATACAATATTCAAGAAACTTCCCGGAGCAAATTGCCAGGTATAGACCATGTCAATATTAAAGAAATTAACATTACGGTTAAGATTGTCAGTAATATTGTTTTTGGGTGTTAGCTTACCATTATCAGTAAGCGTGAAAAATTCCTTAGTTTTTACTACACTTGCATAATGTCTGGCTCTGAAAGTAAGTCCCATTTTATTGGTGAAATTATATTTCAAATATAATATGTGGTCAATGGAATTAACGTTTCTAAGAGCAAACAAAGGAGTATTGTTCTCGAGTAGTGTTGAAAAACCAAGGCCAGTTGGTCTGCCTTGATATTCAACAGAATGCCTGATTGAAAACTTACTGTTGAATCGGTATTGATGCGAGAAAAATATATCTGCTCCGTTCAGGTCATAAAAGTTCATATATACTCTTTCGGCTATCTGAGCATTTACAGAATATTTTTTGGCGTAGTTACTTTCAATCCACGCACCAGCCATCATGCTCGCTCCACGTTTAAAAACTTTTCCAGTTACACGAGGTTCGTAGAAGTCATTTTGTTTAGGCGTAAAATTGGCAAATATACCAAACCAATGCAATTTCTTGGTTTGGGCGTTCAAATTTACATTAATATTAGATTGTTGGTATTTTGATTTAATATCTCCAATCGGGGAGTAGAGAGAACTTAGCGTGGCATTAAAATTATAAAATAGCCGATTATACCATTTTTTTGGCTCTGTGTAACGATAACCTACATACAAAGTATGGTCAATGAAATTATTGTTAGTGAAATAGCCTAAATCGTTACTTGTATATTTTGTGTCGGTCAGTTGTTGTGAAATGTTAAAATTAAATCTTCCACTTGTTTTAGCAAACCCGAATGAATGACTATATCCGGTTGTGGTCTTTTTATCTGGTATTTTATAAGTGAGATTACTGATAGCAACACTGCCCGTCCAGTTATAAGTATTTTTCTTGTCAAAAAAACTGAACAAACCTGAACTTACATTGGCATTATAATTATTGTTGCTTCTTAATACACTGGTATTAATGAAACTCACGCTTGAATTATGTTTCAGGGTCTGGTCAAGTACTAAAATGTTGTAGTTAGTAGTGGGGTCGGTTTCAACTTTTCGCCTTTCTCCGGTTTCAGAATTTTCAATAATGGCATATTGCGGTCGAGTAATGGCATTCAGCAAACCAATGCCTAACCCACCTTTCATACGTCCTGAAATTTTGGAGGCATTGATTAATTTGGATTCTGTTGGATTCTTAATTACTTTCTCTTCAGGCTTTAAATTATTGTAGGCTTCTCCAGAATTAATTGGAGAGCCGCCAATTCTTCTTGAATAGAACAAATTTCCCTTATTAAATAACTCTGTGCCTTCTGTAAAGAAACTGCGGTATTCGTTATATTTTACTTCAAAGGGTGTGAGATTGAGTACCCGATTATCACTTTGAACCTGACCGAAATCCGGGATGAGGGTAGCATCTAAAGTAAAAGCCTGGCTTAAACCTAATTTTAAATCTAATCCGCCTGAAACCTGATTTGTCCAGTTTTTCTGGTCGGCCTGATTCAATGGAAAATGATTGGCATAAACAGAAAAATAAGGAGAGAGTTGTAAACGAATCGGAGGTTTTATATCTGAAATGCCTGTCCAGAGGCCTTCCTGGGTTAAGAAACCGTTTACATTGGGGTCAATTGCACTCCAGGTATTCTGTTGTTCAGTTTTGCGTCTTCTTCTGGTAATATTTACGCCCCAATCCTGTATTTTGTCTTTGCTGAAACGAATAGCCGAATAAGGCAGGAATATCTCAAATGACCAGCCTTTATCATGTATCACTACGGCACTTTTCCAGACCGCATTCCAACTAAAATCTTCCCCGCCATTATCGCTATTAGTGTTTGAGGTCATCTTGGCATCCCATTGCTCACCTAAGGGGGTGATAAAATATTCAAAACCGTTGAGTTTATCGTTATATGTATCGAAAATAATTCCGATATAATCGTTTGCCCCAAAGCCATCACGACCGACCAACTCTTTTGAAATACTGTCAAGGCTTCGTTCGTAACAGGTGCCACCAAAATATATTCCTGCGTCATCATACATCAGGTAGGCTTCTGTACGATTAGCATATTCTTCTTTACGACCTATTACCGGACGAAATTCGGTATAGTCATCAAGAAGAGAGGCATCCTGCCAGGCAGGTTCATTCAATCGACCATCAATTACAACAGATTTGTCAGTACGCCTGGCTTCTAATCGCTTAGGTACTATCTGGGCAAACAGGGAAGTATAACCCGCAAAGGTTAAAGTGAGTAATAATAGCTTTTTCATAAAGATTAATCATACGTATAAATACCCGGCAAATTTAAAGCAATTTGTCTTAAGCCTCTATTAAATTATGTTAAAAGGCTGATTATTCAGGTTATCAAGAGAAGTATTGACTATAAAAAGACAGAAGAAAGGATAAAATGTTGCATAGAAGCAGATTTTATTTGATTTCTAAAATCTGCTTCTTGTATGATGATAGATGGCTTCTGAAAAATCAGTAGTGAGTTTTTATTTTCCTTTCAGCTTATTTTCCAATACTTTCATAAAGTACCCCCCAACCACACTTCTTGCCTGAAAACCTACCATTTTTCCAGTAGTAGTTTCGTGCCAGTCGCTAATAGGTACACGAGAAATAGTCTGAGTAGCGTATTTATACATAGGTTCTGCAATAGCTTTAAAATCTTCTGGTCTGCTTGCTAAAACGGAAGTCCAAATTATCCAGTCCGACTTAGTATATGTTTTACGGCTGTCTAATGGCAAACCAAAGGCATTTTGTTTGGTGAGATAATAAGCTACTTCTTTTTCGTAAACTTCTTTCGGGAAAAGATTCATTTTCAAGAGCTTATCCCAAACCAAATTGTATTTCTGACTCCAGGTCCCTTTGTCGTTAAATGTCAGAGAGTAATGGTCACCATCAGTAGCCATTTCCATCCATTTAGATGCCATGTTTTTTGTAATATTACGATACTTCAATGCAGTTTGTTTTTCCCCTAACTGTTCTGCCATTTGAGCATACCCACCTAAAGCTACTATTGCCTTCATTGACAGGTTGGCATTTCGGGCTAAATGTCCGGCAAAATCATCTGTACATAACTGAAGTGCGGGGTCAAGCCCTTCTTTGCTAAGATAGTCAGCCCATATTGAGAGCGTTTTCCAGTGTTTTTTTGCATAAAGTGCATTGCCTTCAATTCGGGCAATTGCAGCTGTCAGAACAATCATATTTCCGCACTCTTCCACAGGCATATCTTCGCCATAAGTCTGACCATTTGCTAAAGGATAAGTGCCTAAATCATGGGCAGCAAAAGGTTTTGTCCAATTCCCGCTTTCGCTATAATAGAAAATACCATTAAGCATGCCTTTTAATAAATCTGGATTGTATGCCAGAAATAATGGTGCAGATGGATAGGTAACATCAACTGTATTGATTGAGCCGTTACTGAAGTTTTCTTTAGACAGAAATAATAGTTCTCCTGTAGGACTTTTGACTAATTTATGAGCCGCAATGCTTTGACGATAAGCCAGTTCGCATAGTTTAGCATACTGCTCTCCTCCAGCCTTGAACGCATCATTATAAATCATGCGATTAATAGCCTCGCATTTCTTGATAATAACTGCATAGTCTTTATATGCCCTGGCCAATTGCCCCTCAATGGTAGCTCCTTTATCTAATCTCCACCATGGCGAAAGATTTGTGTGGAAATACTGTATTGACTGAATATCATCATAGCCAATCAAAAATAGTTGTTCTTTTGCGGTACTCCCGACTTTACCGATGTTTACCAAGGTATTAAGCATTAAATGTTTACCGCCTAAATTATTACCTGGAATATATTTGAATGCCTCAGAGATATCAGCACTTTTGGCAAATGATTGTAGTACATTGGTTTTAGGCACAGCTACGTACATATATCCCCAATCAATACGTACATCATCACCCTTGAGCTTAAGTATATTCTGAGAGGTAGTGCCAGCTTTCAAAATTGCAAGACCGTTGGCTGAATATTTAGTAGCTTGTACTTCCTGAGAAGGAGTATTTGTGGCAATATCAGTTGATGCGCCTAAATAAATACGAACATCATGCAATAGATTGTCGGTGGCCTTCATTGTTGCATTAATGTAAGAAACCGGACGAGCTAAAACACTCAGGTCATTTATTAATAATGGAGAAGTGAATGTAAGCGTTAAATCAACTTTACCACAGGTAAAATTATAAATGGTCTGTGTAGCATTTACTTTTACTGAGTTCTGAATTGCAGTTTGTTGTTTGGGGTTTTCTTTTGGAATTATTTTTTCGACAATACCGGCATCCAAAATAGCACCTCCTACATTATTGATTACATGAATGGCTAAAAGGTTTTCTCCGGTTTTAAGTTTACTTTTGGCTATATCAGAAATTGGTACATATATATATTTATTAGTCCAGCCTTTTACTTTATACACCACTTCACCGTTCAGATAGACTTCTACATCATCATCATGATTCAATTTCAGGTACAGTGCTTGAGCATTCAGGTCGTTTAATATAAATTTTCTACGCATCCAGATATCCCTGGTATTCCATTGGGTTTTTGACATCGTTGGGTTATTTCCGAATGGGGCGATTCCCTTTTTCCATTGGCTGTCATTAAGGTCAGGACTCATCCAGTTATCTCCCGGATAAGTTTCAGTATAGGCTGCTTCGTAATTGAGTTCGTCTCCGGCAGGAATAATTGTTTCATAGTTATCACCGTTTTTACCTAAAAAATGATAGACAGTACCGTCAACCTCAATCATCCCAATTAATGAATGCTCTGCGCCTGTCCAATGCTTTGTAGGAGATTCAGTAAGGTTGTCAGTAGTGGACCAGATGCTGAAATAAGGGTCATGTGTGATTAAAGGGTAAGCAGGTAACCTGCTGTTTTGTGCAAAAAGCAAATGGAAATTTAAAAAAACAAGTACTCCTATAAGTTTGGTTTTCATGATTGGGGGGTTAAATAAAAACGAATCAGATAAGTTCGCAATTTAAAGAAAATATGATTTTAGGACTAAAATTAAATTCATAATTGTAAGAAAATAGTACCGTATAAACCGCTTTATCATAGAGGTGATTTTTGTTTAGTGGCAAAAACGATACTAGTATTTCATTCATATACTTTCTGTAATGACCTTGTCGGAAATAGTGTTTCAAAGTAACAGGTTTTATAGTAAACAAGGGCTCAGTTCATGCCTGGTACTAAAACAACATGATTGACTTATCACTTTAAAAAAGAGTTTCATTACTATAATCAGCTCTAATTTATCAGACTTTATTGAATAAGAGTATAGCAAAGAACCGGTTTAAACTTAATTCTTATAACCAGCAATCTTTAAGAAATGTATGGGATTGAGAAAAGCATTAATAATTGCATTGCACCAATAAAATAAACTATTAAAATGTTCAGGAAAGCTACAATTCTGAAATTTAATAATTCCTTATAATTTTCTTCAAAACCCTTGCTAAAGTATATGTTTTTTAGCTAATTTTGAGAATGCTTATAACTTAGCTTTGATGTAAATAATTTACTATCTTTCTGCACTAAACTACCTATCTGTTGTGATGTCAAATTGCAGATATTTTTTGTTGTGAGGTGTGTCTTTTTTTTTGATTAAGTCAGGCAAAATTCCTTTTAAAAGTAATGCCAGAGGCACAAGTTTAAGTGACTTTGGCATGAGTGAAACTATCAAACTGCTCCTTATACAATTTTGCGTTCAAATTTACTTTTGAAATTCTCAACCCTTGGGTTAGAGATGTTTGTAACACCATACAGTTTTACACCTAATATAGCCCTAATTTATGGAAAACATCTACCTGTCAAACTATCAGAAAATCTTTGTTTTTTGTGGTCTGCTTTTTAGCTTTCAATTAACTTTTGCTCAGACACCTGCGCCGACAGGAGTAACATCGGACCAGATTGTCTGTTATGATACACCAATGAGTTTAACAGCTACCTGTTCTAAAGGTATAGCTAAATGGTATAATGAATCTAATGTCTTTTTATCGAATGTTGCCCTTAATTTTAATGCTACACAAACAGCTACCTACACTGTAAAATGTCTGTATAATGCAGTTTTTAGTGTTGGGGTTCCGGTTACAATTACAGTTAACAGACCATTTAATGTAACAAGAGAACAATCGCTCTGCCATTGTGATGAACTTGATTTAAAAGCAAGCTGCCCAAATGCAGATGTTGTCTGGTATGGATCAGACACCACATTCCCAATTAGTACAGGCCCTATATTTCATATTGCACCTGATAATTCTACAACCTATAATGTACGCTGTGAGAAAACAGACAGTGATGTACCATGCATCAGTCCGTTTGACACATTTACTATTTATGTCTACTCAACGTTGAATGATGATCCAACAGGGGTTACTGTAAGCCCGGCTATATGCCTTGGAGAAAGTCTGACTTTAGATGGTACCTGTTCGGGAACCGCTCAGCCTTTTTTTTATCTGAACGATGGCATTACTGAGATAAATCCGGTGATTACAAATCTGACGACAAGCACAACCTATAAAGTAAGATGTGAGAGCCTTGATTTATGTCCGAGTGCGTTTACTGACATTAATGTTACGGTAAATGCAGCAACTGCCCCAGCAATTATTTCGACCTCTACGAGTATTTGTAAAGGCGAATCAATATTGTTAGATGCTACCTGCGATGTAGGTGCCGATGTAGTATGGTATGAAAACGATGGAATTACACAAATTGATAATACTCATCTACTTGTTACACCAAGTTCAGATGTAACGTATAAAGTCCGGTGTGAGGTTAGCGGCGACTGTTCAAGCGTTTTTGATAGTACAACCATTACATTAACTTCTGATATCATAACTCAGCCCGTATCCACTCTCGTTTGTTTAGGAGACAATGCTACTTTTGTAGTAGATGTCAGCGGGACGCCAACTTTCCAGTGGCAAAAAAAACAAGATAACGGCACTTTTGTAGATATACCAGCCGGAATTACAAATACGCTTGTTATAAGTAATGTGACATTGGAAGACCGGGGCTATTATCGCTGTCATATAGTGGGAAGCTGCGATTTTTATACCGATGAAGTATTCCTTTCTTTCCCTCAGACTATTATTACAAAAAATAAAGAGGTTCCTGCAAATGTTACGATCTTAGATGAGTTTGGCAACGCTTCAGCCGTTTCAGATAGTCTTGCAGTAGTTGGGGCGTGGTCTAAGGCTAACTATAAAGGTGCTGCCTATGTTTATAAGATGAACCCTGGCGGTAAATGGTCGCAGATTGCACAATTATCTCCGGCAGATCTTTTACCTGATGATTCATTTGGAGCTGCGGTTGCTATCTCGGGTGATACTGTTTTTGTAAGTGCACCTGGTCAGAACGCTGATATGGGAGCCGTGTATATATTCACAAAGGAAACAGACGGTACTTGGATTCAGTTAGATAAGATAGAATCACCCAATCATAGCTCTGATGATTATTTTGGTGGTTCAATTTCAGTTTCTAACGGGCTTTTGGCGGTTGGTGCTGATGGTTGGGAATCAGTATTCATCTATAAAAGAGACGAAATGGGAATATGGAATTATGAAACTGAGCTATTTGAAAATTTCTCAACCTATTATGGTTATTCTGTAAGTATTTCAGGAAAAAATCTCGTGGTGGGTGCGCCTGATGATGGCGCTGGAGGAGCAGTTTTTGTTTACGAAAAAGACGAATTTGATATATGGCAATCCATAGGTAGATACGTGCCTGACAATTTAGATAGTGGGGCGGGTTTTGGTTTTGCAACTGCTATAAGCGGAAATACAATTATTGCTTCTGGTTATGTTGACCCCACTGGTGAAAGCATAGTTCAGGTTTTTGAAAGAGATGCAGTTGGAAACTGGTTTCCGAAAACAAAACTTTCAAGTGCTGATATAAGCGATGAAGGTGGTTTAGGATATTCAATTGCCATTCGTGATAATATCGCTGTTCTTGGCGCACCAGGAAACTTTGTTGGCAAAGGGGCGGCAGTTGTATTTGAAAGAAATACTGCTGGTAACTGGGTGCAGAAGAAATTATTAATACCAAGCGGTTTAGTGATTGGTGATCTATTTGGAACCTCAGTAGCATTAAGCAAAACTTCTATACTGGCTTGTGCATCTTTTCTCTCGTCGCCTTTCCCTCCTGAAGTAAGTAAAGGAGGAGCTTATTTTTATAGCCTGTCTACTTCAATTCCGGCAATAACTAATGTTCAACAGGTTGCGGCAATTTGTTCATCTCAAAAAGCTACCTTTATTCTTACAGGTTTTCCAAGTACTGAAACATATACGGTTACTTATAAAATTGATTTTACTGGCACAGAAAAAACAACAGTTGTTACACCTGACTCGACTGGTAAAGCTACATTTACAGAAACTTTATTATGGGCGAACAATACAAAGAATATCTATATTACTAAAGTGAAAAATAATGCTACGAATTGTGAAAAGACAATTGAAGTGATAGGAGAACTTTCTTTAAAAGCTCCAACCCAAATTACTGGTGGGCCGAATGCTCAAATAGTTTGTGTTGGTGAAACAGCAGTATTTATGGTTGAAGCTACGGGAGAAGGTACTCTCAATTTTCAATGGCAGCGACAGACACCAAGTTCAAGTGGGTTCGGCACACCTCTGAATAATGATTTTTCAGATATTTCGGTTCTGACCCTTGCTAATAGAACACTTGCTGATAATGGAGCTTTGTATAGAGCGAAAGTAACGGGTGAGTGCGGGATAGCGACTTCTGGGGATGCTCCTTTAACAGTTTTGCCAAAGGCGATCGTTACAATTACTGCCGGCCCTCCGGTTTGTCCGGGAACTAATGCAACAGTAGTTCTTTCAGGAACTCCCGGGGCTGAGGTTCACTACGAATCAAATGGTTTTTCAGCATTTACGATATTAGATGGCAGCGGTGTAGCAACCATAAGCACTGGTCCAATAGTTGGTCCAACTACCTATAATTTAGTAAGTGTGAATATTTTTGGGAAATGTAATAGAACATTGTCAGGTAGTGTTGTAGTTGATGTATTACCAACAGGCGCGAGTATTCCGTCTGCACTTGTTTTAACAAGCCCGACAAATGATGTTGCAAATACTGTTGTGTCGAATTATTTTGCACAAAATATTCAGTCGACTAATAAAATTGAAGCAGGTGGTAAATCTGACCAGATAGGTAATAAATATGTATTGTTAGGGCCAGGCTTTGAAGCAGCTCCCGGGAGTATATTCCTTGCTAAAATCAGCCCTTCCTGCCCTTAATAATTTGATAATGATATGCCATTTCAACCACCTTTCTTTCAGAAAAGAGGGGTGGTTGAAATGTAATTAATCCAATTACATTTAATTAAACCTATTCCTTCTGTATTTTCTTGCTATTTTATCCGTTTTCGATAATCTTTGTAAATAGCTTAATTCTGACCCAATTCACTTCTCAAAACCTCAAACGATTTGTTTCTTATGAAGAAGCCTCAACTACTCTTTTTGTGTTTTTTAGCTTTAATGGCATTTACAAGTAATATTCAGGCACAAGTTATTACCTCTACGGAAATTGATAACCTTGTGGAACGAACACTTAAAACCTTTGATGTGCCAGGTATTGCGGTGGCCGTTGTAAAAGATGGCAAAGTAATTCATTCAAAAGGCTATGGGGTACGTTCGCTAATTACTAATCAAAAGGTAGATGAAAATACATTGTTCGGCATTGCTTCAAATAGTAAGGCATTTACAACTGCTGCATTAGGGATATTGATTGATGAAAAGAAACTAAAATGGGATGATAAAGTCCGTGATTTTATTCCTGAATTTAAGATGTATGACCCTTTTGTAACAGAAGAGTTTACGATTAAAGATTTACTAACACATCGAAGCGGTTTGGGTTTAGGTGCCGGAGACCTTATGTTCTGGCCTGACTCTAATAATTTCAGCAAGCAGGATATTATCCACAATCTGCGTTATCTGAAACCGGTCTCGAGTTTTCGTACCAAATACGATTATGATAATTTATTATATATCGTGGCAGGAGAAGTAATAAAACGCGCTTCAGGAATGGAGTGGGAGGATTTTGTTGAGCAACGGATCATTCAGCCTTTAGGAATGACACAAACGGCTGCATCTTTTCGCAGATTGAAAAATAAATCTAATGTGATTGACCCACATGCACCCGTAGACGGGACAGTAAAAGTAATACGTAGAGATTGGAGCGAGGTTGCCAATTCGGCAGGAGGTCTTTACAGTAATATAGTTGATATGAGCAAATGGATAATTATGCAGATGGATAATGGTAAGTATGGTAATGGCAAACAATTATTCAGTGAAGAAGTGCATGATGAAATGTGGACACCACAGACTATACTTCCTGTAAGAGGTACAAATTCTTACAATACTCACTTTGCCAGCTATGGCTTAGGCTGGGGACTAAGCGATGTAAAAGGTTATAAACAAGCAACGCATACAGGTGGGCTGGCAGGTATCGTAACACAAGTTACTCTGATACCAGAATTGAAATTAGGTATTATTGTATTTACTAATCAGCAACAGGGAGCCGCTTTTACCTCTATTACTAATACAATCAAAGATAGTTATTTAGGGGTTAAAGGTATTGACAGGGTAAAAGAAAATAGCGATAGAGTAGTTCAGGGACTTGCAAATGCCAAGAAAATAACTGACGGGATATGGAAAGATATTGAAACTCAACAAAAAAGTGCTGTAAAATCAGATAATAGTCTTTTTACAGGCACTTATCACGATAAATGGTTTGGCGATGTGGAAATTGCCACGAAGAATGGTAAATTGTGGTTTACTTCAAAGCGATCTCATTTGTTAAACGGTGAGATGTTTCCGTATAAAGGTAATACCTATATTGTGAAATGGGTTGACCGAAGCATGGATGCAGATGCCTATGTAATGTTTAACCTCGATAATAATGGTAAAGGTTCTGGTTTCAGAATGAAAGCTATTTCACCACTTACTGATTTCAGTTTTGATTTTCAGGATCTTGAATTCTTAAGATAAGATACATTATAGATGTGCATTACCCTTAGCTAAAGAAACCCGGCAGGGGTTCTGCATTGCTGATTTATTAACCTTAAATGCACAACTTTATTTACTATAAGACTGACTTATATGACTCCCTTGTCGCCCATTTTTATCACAGATTTATTTTACAAAATAGATAAAAAACTGATAGAGGTTTTGCAATCTCTATCTGACGATGACTGGAATAAACAATCTATAGCCCCTCTCTGGACAGTAAAAGACATAGCGGTTCACCTTTTAGATGGTAATATCCGCTCACTTTCTATGGCCAGAGATGGTTATTATGGTGTTCAACCAGATAATGTAAATACGTATCAGGATTTAGTTTTTTACCTGAATAAGCTCAATGCTGATTGGGTAATAGCATTTAAAAGAATGAGTCCGAAAATATTAGTAGAACTTTTAGAGATTAGTGGAAGGCAGTATTGTGAATATATAACCCAATTGAACCCTTTTGATAAAGCAATATTTCCGGTGAATTGGGCAGGGGAAGAGGAGTCAAGAACATGGTTTCATGTGGCAAGAGAATATACCGAAAAGTGGCATCACCAACAACAAATCAGATTGGCTGTTGGGAAAGAAGGTGAACTCTATGCTAAAGAGTTTTACTGGCCACATCTTGAAACTTCTATGAGAGCATTACCACATCATTACAGGACTTTAACAGGTGACGAAGGTGATACGATTCAGTTTGTTGTAACCGGAGAGGGTGGGGGAACATGGAATTTGTATCATGAAAATAGTCAATGGTTTTTAGTGCAGGAAAATGTCACAGAGCCGATCTGTAAGGTAATAATTGAAGGAGCTATTGCCTGGCGATTGCTTACCAAAGGTATCTCAAAACAGGAGGCCAGGAACTATATAAGTATTGAAGGAAAACAGGAGGCAGGAGAGATGATATTTGATATGCTGGCTGTAATGGCTTAAGTTTAATTATAGTGCTTATCAGCCTTCAGCCCCTGTTAATCGCATATTCTGATAGATTAATCTCAATATTTTGGATGGAAGTCTATGAATCCCTAATTTTAGAAGTTTCAAAGCAAATTGTAATACATAAACAAACTAAACATCTCCTCATGAAAAAATTACTACCTGTAATTGTCTTTTTCTGTATTTCTCTCGGGCTTAGTGCTCAGGATGAAAAAGTTGATCTTGAAATGGTTAAGAAAATCCGTCAGGAAGGCTTAAACAATTCTAAAGTAATGGATATCGCGTTTAACCTTACTGATGTAAGCGGTCCGAGATTACAAGGCTCGCCGGGTTTTATGCGTGCCGCCAATTATGCCAAAGGTAAATTAACAGAATGGGGATTGACAGATGCCAGATTAGAACCGTGGGGTGAATTTGGCAAAGGCTGGGAGTTAGAAAAAAGTTACCTTGCTATGACAGCACCGTACTATCGCCCTTTAATATCCTATCCAAAAACTTGGACAGCCGGAACTAAAGGAAAACTGAAAGAAGCTGAAATCTTTCTGATTGATGAAACAGATACTACGGCCCTTGAAAACTATAAAGGTAAACTGAAAGACAAGATTATCTTACTATATAAAAGCGATAAAATTACGCCATCATTCAAGGCTGATGCAAATAGATATACCGACGAAGAGTTGGAGAAAATGGCAAATGATGCACCTCAAACCCGTTCTCAGCCAGATACAGCTTTCAGATCAATGATGGCGGCTATGCGAAGAAGTACTATGCTTTCGACCAAAACCAAAGAAATGGCTAAGAAAGAAGGTGCATTGGCCTTGTTGAGTATGAGTAACAGAGGGAAAGATGGTACTTTGTTTGTTTCAGGTGGGGGTTCTTATAAGGGTTCAGACCCTGAAAACCTATTGGATATTATGTTGGCAGCCGAAGATTATCTATCATTATGCAGATTAGCCAAAGCAGGTATTCCGGTTAAAATGGAAATTGATGTAAAAACCAAATTCTATACACAGGATTTACAAGGCTATAACGTGCTGGCTGAAATCAAAGGAACTGACCCTACTTTGAAAGATGAAGTGGTGATGCTCGGCGCTCACCTGGATTCATGGCAAAGTGCTACAGGCGCAACAGACAATGCAGCGGGCTCATCGGTAATGCTTGAAGCGGTAAGAATATTGAAAACGCTGAATATACAACCACGTAGAACCATCCGCATTGGTTTATGGAGTGCTGAAGAGCAAGGTTTGCATGGCTCAAGAAACTATGTAAAAAACCACTTTACCGATCCTAATACCAAAAAGAGTAATACTGAAGGTGATAAAGTTGCGGCCTATTTCAACGTTGATAATGGAACTGGTAAAATCAGAGGAATTTATTTACAAGGTAATGATGCATGCCGCCCGATATTTAATAAATGGTTTGAGCCGTTTCATGATTTAGGAGCTAAAACAGTTACAATCCGTAACACCGGAGGTACTGACCATCTGGCTTTTGTTGGGGTTGGTATTCCTGGTTTCCAGTTTATTCAGGATGAAATTGAATATAATACGCGTACACACCATACTAATATGGATTCATACGACCACCTTCAACCTGATGATTTAAAACAGGCGGCTACTATTGTTGCTTCATTCGTGTATAATGCGGCTATGCGTGATGAAAAATTACCAAGAAAGAAATAATATAGGTACTAAATAAAACGAAGATACTCATTGATAGCATCAATGAGTATCTTCGTTTAGTAGCGTATTGTAATTCTACTAATTCTATTTTGAGATTGGCAGCGGTTTAATGATTCTTTTTAATCAACAATTTAATTAATTTCTCAGCTTCTACTGCTATAAAAACCATGAAGGCCATTAATACACAAATTCCGACTTCCTGAAGTGATAAAGGTTGAGTTTTAAAAGCAGTATTCATAAAAGGGATATAAACTACTGTAAGTTGTAATAGCAGTGTAATCAGTACTGATCCAATTAAGGATAGGTTAGAGAATAAACCTTTTTGCTGAAAAACTGACCTATTGCTTCTGATACCTATTACA
Source organism: Emticicia sp. BO119 (assembly GCF_013912375.1). Classification (GTDB taxonomy): domain Bacteria; phylum Bacteroidota; class Bacteroidia; order Cytophagales; family Spirosomataceae; genus Emticicia. Next base: position 1,004,687 of record NZ_JACETV010000001.1, read on the forward strand.
TGCCCTAACTGACAAAGACTTAGTACTGTGAATACCATTGTTTGCCAATGTTCAAGGTTGTTTTTTAAAGCCCAGGTTTCGACCCCTAATGTGATAGCAGCCATCAATATGCCCATCCATATAATATGATAACCTACTCCCTCTGCAAAAAGGCTTTGATCAGGGTCTCTTGGTTTTTTTTTCATGATATTTGTTTCAGCCTTTTCATTGGCCAATGCCAAGGCTGGCAGACCATCGGTTACTAAGTTTATCCATAAAATATGAATCGGCAAAAGAGGATTTTCTAATCCTAAAAATGGGGCTACTGCAATAACCCATATCTCTGCACTGTTGCAGGTCATAATGTACTTTACAAACTTCCGGATATTATCAAAAATTCTACGGCCTTCTTTTATAGCTTTTATAATTGTTGCGAAGTTGTCATCTAACAAAATCATGTGTGCGGCTTCTTTACTTACATCAGTGCCATTAATACCCATTGCTATACCGATGTTGGCGGCTCTAAGTGAGGGAGCATCATTCACCCCGTCTCCGGTCATTGCAGCAAAATGATTCTTTGATTGTAAGCCCCTGACAATGCGCAATTTCTGATCAGGAGAAACACGCGAATAGACGGTTGTATTTTCGATCTGCGCAAGAAATTTTTTCTCAGTCATTTTTTCTAACTCCAGACCTGTAATCGTAAAATCGCCTTCGTTTAATATACCTAATTCACTGGCAATAGCCTGTGCGGTAGCGGGATGGTCTCCTGTAATCATGACTGGTCTTATTCCCGCAGCTTTACATTCGCTAATTGCCATTTTTGCCTCTTCGCGTGGTGGATCAATGAGTCCGGCTAATCCAGCAAAAACCAGGTTTTTCTCTGTATTTTGAGGTGTGATTTTTTCAGGCAATTTGTCTAATAACTGATAGGCATAGGCCAAGACTCTAATCCCTTTTTTTGCCCATTTTTCTGAAATATCCTTAAGCGTTTTTTCATCGTTTTTATCATTAATAATTTCAGCAATTGCTTCACTTGCTCCCTTACTAATAACCAGATATTTTTTATCATATTGATGCACTGTAGTCATGAGCTTGCGCTCTGAATCAAACGGGACGACACTAATTCGTTTGTATTTCTTAAAAAGAGTATCATACTTCTTATAGGATAATTGTTCTGTGATATGCTTAATTAAAGCTAATTCGGTTGCTTCTCCAATGGGTTTATCTTTCTTTTCAAACTTTACCTCGTGGTTCAATAGCATTCCTAATTTTAACATTGATAACCCTTCTTCTAAAGTTTCTATTTCTTGTTCATGGATTTCTACGAGATGCATTTGGTTCTGCGTCAATGTGCCTGTTTTATCACTACATATATAGGTTACGGAGCCTAAAGTTTCAACTACAGGTAATTTTCTTACCAAAACATTTTGTTTTGCTAATCTTGACGCTCCTCTTGAAAGTGCTATGGTGATCAGCGCTGGTAATGCTTCCGGGATAGCAGCTACTGCCAGACTTACAGATAAAAGGAGGATTTTAAAAGTATCTTCGCCTCTTACCAGACCTGAAATAAAAAGTACCAGGCAGATGCCCAAAATAATATAGGAAAGATTTTTGCCAAATTTAGTCATTCGGGCTTGCAGAGGAGTAATTGCTTCTTTTTCCTGCAAAAGTCCGGCTATTTTACCTAATTCGGTATTCATACCTGTGCTTACTACCAAACCTTCAGCTTTACCATTAGTTACCAATGTGCCTTTGAATGCCATATTCAGTTGGTCACCTAAGGGAATGTTATTTTCTTCTAAAGTATGAGGCGATTTATCGACAGGAACTGATTCACCTGTCAGAGACGATTCATCAATTCGTAAGGCATTTACTTCATAAAGACGGAGGTCAGCAGGAACTACATTTCCTGCTTCAAGTATTACAATATCACCAGGTACTAATTCTTTGGATTCAATTTCATGGGGTTTGTTATCTCTTATTACCTGTGTTTTGGTGATACTCATTTTCTTTAAGGCTTCCATAGCTTTTTCGGCCCTGAATTCCTGTATAAAACTCACAACTGCATTAAGAATTATAATGATAAAGATTATAATTGTATCTGCTAAATCACCAAAAATGCCCGATAGGATTGCCGCACCAGCCAGCACTAATATCATAAAATCTTTGAACTGATTCAGAAATAGTATAAGGAGAGGTTTCTTCTTTTTTTCTGCTAATTCATTATAACCGTCCACCTTTAATCGATTACCAGATTCAGCGGTTGATAATCCAGCGTTTGAGGTGTTAAATTGTTTGAACAGTGAATCAATGCTCTCCTGATAGAAGAGAACTTTGTTGGTTTTTTTCATGAAAGTTTATTGTGCTTTAATTGGATTTACGTCAACAGCAGTGTCGTGAGGTGTGTTTTCAACATAATAATATTGAATATAGTATATATACCATGAATGAGGCTGAAATGTTAGGGTAATTTGTCAATTATTCATTTAATTAATTCAAAAGAGAGATTTTATCTTACTTCAAACTGATAGCTACCGGCAGGTAAAATAAAAACTATTGTTTTCAAGTTCTCATCGTCACTCTTAATTACACTTCCTCTCAGTTCTTTTCCATTTTCATATACCAGCTGATTTGCCGCAATATTTAAACGTAAAGTAGCTGTTGTATTTGCAGGAATAGTAAAATTATAATTAATTGTATTTTCAAGTCTTTTCCATGCTGATACAACTGTACCATAAGGACTCTCATGTTTCGCTTCAAAACCTGATAAGTCTCTCACAAAATGAGGTTCTAATAGTACATTTTTAAAGCCCGGTAATTTTTCGTCTGGCTTAATTCCTCCTAATGCTTTGTAAATCCATGCACCGATCTCACCAAACATGATATGATTCATTGAAATATCTGATTTTGCATCAATCGGCCAGTTTTCATAAAGGGTTGTTGCCCCATTTTTAATCCACCAGCCCCAGGAAGGAAAAGTTTCCTGCGAGGCCACGGTATAGGCTAAATCAGCATAGCCATTTTCACTTAGTGCATTCAGAATAGCTTTTGTTCCTAATAAGCCCACGTCAATATGATTATTATCATTCTTTACTTTTTCAGCAAGTGCTGCCGCTACTTTGGTTTTCATATCATCGGGCACAATGCCCCATTGTAATGGCACACTCAGTTCAGTCTGGAAACCTTCTCCATAAATACCTTTTTCTTTGTCTAAATATTTCTCGTTGATAGCGTTTTTAATTTTTTGTGCTAAAGTTGCATACACTTTTGCATCAGCTGTTTTACCTAAAAGTCTGGCTGTTTTAGCAACAATAGTGGCATCTACAAAATAATAGACAGACGAAGTAAATTCCACAGGAGTTTTTGATTTTACGGGAACCCAATCGCCCAAGCCCCAGGTTGTAAGGTATTCTGGCGCAATGGTCTGTATATAATCTACATAACGTTTCATGTTGTCATAGTTATCAGCCAATATTTTGGTGTCTCCATAAAACATATATACATTCCATGGGATAATAGCAATTGTGCTTGTCCAGTCAGGGCCATTACCCCATTCATAGCCCCATCCACCAGTTGGAATAATTGATGGTAAAACCCCATTTGCTTGTTGTTCGTCCCGGTGGTCAGCGAGCCATTTCTCATATACGGTAATCGCATCAAAATTATATAAACCTGTTTCGCTGGCTATGTGAGCATCACCAGTCCAACCGTTCTTCTCACGTTGTGGGCAATCGGTAGGGTAGCCGAACAGGTTGGATAAATATGAATTATTTGTTGCCCACCAGATTTGGTTCATCGTTGGATTTGATGTAGTAACCTGTCCGACAGGTGTTACATCGCTGTGCATGAAGTAACCTTTCAGACTTTCTTCAGATAGCTCAAGTGGTTGTTGACAAGTTAATTCTACATATTGAAAACCTTTATAATTAAAGTGAGGCATAAAGGTTTCTTCACCTTTGCCACTTAATGTATAAATATCTACCTGAAAAGGGTCTTGATTGTCGGTAGGACGATAGTGAATATCAATATTTGACATATCAGCCAAACCGTTTGGGTATAAGTGTTCGGCGTGTTTTAATCTTACTACTGTTCCTGAAGCTCCTTTTACTTTTAGCTGGCTTACCCCTGAAATGTTTCTCCCCAAATCAAAAATGTAGGTAGTATCATTGATTTGTTTCATACTTTTTGTTTGAATTTCTTCTACATTTCTGACTGGAGTCATTGCCTGAGCTACAATATTCTGAGAAGGCGAGGCTCTGAAAATAACATCATTCCAGTCTTTATCGTCGTATTCTGGTGTATTCCAGCCCTCTTTTATCAGACGGGCATCCTGATGCTCTGCTGTATAAATACTATTAAAAATAATAGGACTAAGTTCTGTTTTCCAACCTTTGCCAGTTGAGATTACCTCCTGAGTATCATCTTCATAAGTAATTCGCAAATCGAGACAAAACGTAGGACGATTTCTCCAGGGAGCATCATGAAAGTACCACACAGCTGTGGACTGATGGTTATACCATCCATTACCCAATAATACACCTATGGCATTTTTTCCATTTTGTAACGATGCTGTTACATCATAGGTAACATATAAAGTCCGGCGGTCAAAACGGGTGTACATGGGGTCTAAGCGGTGATTACCGATTTTCTGTCCATTGATATATAATTCGTATAAACCTGCCGCCGCTATATATGCTCTGGCAGATTTTATTTTTTTCTCAGCCGAAAAACCCTTTCTGAAATAAGGTGCAGGTTTTATGTTTATATCATGACTGTCACTTATCCATGCCCCCTTCCAATTGCGCATATTCATCATGCCCATTTCAAAACTGTTTATTGGTGCCAGAATAGATTTTATCCCATCTTTATCCCATATAATGACTTTCCAATAGTATTTGGTGAAAGGCTGTAATGCTTTGCCTTTATAGACTATTAAATTATTGCCCGAAATTACTTTACCTGTATTCCAGCCGGTACCGGTTTCGTTGGCTATTTTCATAGAATCGGAATCGACCAAAACCTGATATGCTGTCTGTTTTGCTCCTTTGCGGCTATCAATCATTAGCCATGTCAGACGTGGTGCAGGGTTATCAATACCCAAAGGATTTGTTAGATATTCGCATCTAAGATTATCAGATTGAACCAGAGGAAGAGCAAAACTATGTAAGATTGAGGTGGTAAAAATAAAGCAGAGAAAAGTCAGCGTATATTTCATAAGTAGAAGGTTGAATGAGAAATTCTATCTATATTGGTGTAAAAATAAAGAATGTAAAAGAATGTTCGGGAGTTTTTTCCGGAAATGTCAGAAGGAATAATAAAATACTTATATCAGATACTTTTCATGCCGAAGACTATTAAAATTGTGATTGCTGATGACCACCCGGTTGTATTTGATGGGGTGAAATTGCTTTTTAGCCAACTGTCTGATTATGAAATTGTTGGAGTGGCCATTTCAGAGAAAGAAATTATTTCGGTTTGCACACAAATGCACCCTGATGTGCTGATTTTAGATTTGAATTTAGGTGGTAAGAATAGTCTTGATAGTGTGCCCGAATTAAAAAGCAGGTTCGAGTATATGAAAATTCTTATTTTTTCTTCCTATCAAACTCCAATACTGGTAAAAAAAGCTATTGAAATGGGTATTGATGGTTATTTATTGAAAGATGCTACTTTAATTGATTGGTCGGATGCGTTGGGTGCTATTGCCGAAGGAAATATTTATTTAAGCAAATCTATCAGAAAAAATCATAAAGATACAGCCTTTGAGACTGATAGTTTTTCACAGTTGGCTACGCTTTCGGAACAGGAAAAACGTGTAATGAATCTGATTGTAAATGGAATGATTGAAAAGCAGATTGCGGAGACACTTCATATTAGTAAGCATACGGTGCACTCTCACAAAAAGAACATACTAAAAAAATTAAATCTACATACAAATGCAGATTTAGTACGTTTTGTTTATGAAAACAATTTAGTATGAACCGGAAGTTGAACTGTGTGGATCATGCCTTTTTTCTGATGGGAAATGCTAAATTTACCATTTAATGACTGAGTTCGAGCTTTGATGTTCTGAATGCCAATGCCCCCTGACTTACCTGTTGATTCATAGCCTTGCCCGTCGTCAGCTACTTTCAAAACAATCAGGTTCTTATTTTCAATGATTGAAATCTGAGCATGAGTAGCATGGGCGTGTTTCAGTATATTATTCAATAATTCTAAGGTAATCTGATAAAGTGTCTGCGATATTAAAGCTGGTAAAAGATTTTCATTACTTATATGATGAGAAAATTCAACATTGACTTTTGACTGACTATTTTTTGTTGCCTGTATTAATTCTTCGATGGCTTGTGTCAGCCCATATTTTTCTAAAATAACGGGAGATAATGCCTGAGAGAACTGTCTTATATCCTGACCTACTTCTCCTAATTTATCAACTAATTCGGACATTTCAGGCATCGGATTTTTTTGAGTTAATATAGAAAGTTTGAGACGGATATTGGCTAATATCAGACTGATTCCATCGTGTAGCTCTTGTGACAAACGTCTGCGTTCAATCATTTGTCCCTCCAATAGCTGAATTGCATTTTTTTGTCTTTGAGAGGCTAATTCGGAAGTAATACGGATATTTTCTTTGTGTACGTTACGATAGCGGTTGGCTAAAAGTACTGACATAATGATGATTTCGACAGGATTGGCTATAAAAACGAGATTGTGAGTAATGAAATTGTCGGGGAATATCCCTAAAAAAACAAAAATCCCTGTTGTGCCTCCGACGAGTATCATTGAAAAGGCAAAGACAAACCAAAGGTTTTCAGCCTTTCTGGTACGAATATAGAAGTAAATCCCAATACCGATAATTGACCATAGAATAATCAATGCAAAAATGGTTAGCGATTGTATAACTACAATCAGATCATTACCTTCATAATAAACCGGATTATACCATGGATTCTTAAATAAACCAAATGCAGGATTCTGAGAAAAAAAGAGAACCTGATAAATAAGTAGCAATACCATAAATATCTTGATGGTTATGTCCAGAAATCTGGCTTTACTTATATCAGGATAAAACTGCCGGGTAAACAATAATGAGAAAAGATAAAAGGATGTGAGTGATACAGGCCGGACAGAACTTGCCCACCAACTGGATTCGGACCAGATATACTGAAACCCTATACCAGGTTGTGCCAGCATAAAAATCCAGATTGAAGTCGTATAAAGCCAGTAATAAAGGATGATCTTTTGACGGAAAAACAGGAACAGGAAACAACCTACTATCACAAACAGACCAGTAATACCAAGCATCACTCCATAAAAAATAAAGACTTTATTGGAGTAATCCTGAAATCCAGCCTCAGAATACAAGTGCATGGGTACCTGTATTTGTTCTCCGTGTTTATCGGCCCATAAATAATATTCAGCGGTTTCCTTTGCTTGTAAGATTATTGGAAAAACAAAATGAGGATGATTAATAGGTCTTTGCCTGAAAGGGTAATGATCGCCGGTGAGAGATGATTGCCATTTGCCGGATTGATCTTTACTGTAAAACCTAAGTTTGTTAATGTGGGCATTTGGTATTTCTACCAATAATTTAAGCGGAATGCTATCTGTGTTTTTTAATCGGAACCGGATCCAGTAAAAGGCATTAGTAAATCCATAATTGATTGATTCGTTGGTATGAAGGGAATATTTCTGTCTTGTAGCCTCTTCAAAACTTATTTTTTTACTTTTATCCTCGAACACTTCAGTATGTCTGGCCAGATTTGTTAAAATAAAATTCCTGTCAACTACAGTTTCCTGGGCTCGTAAATTGAATGGAATAGATATAAAAACCCAAATACAGTAATATTTAAGAAATAGCTTCATTTTAAGGAATAATAGGTGGGTTGGCTTAGAGTAATTAACGAGCATACTCTTCTCAAATATATAAAAAAATCCCCTCATAAGGGGATTGATTCTACTTTTTTTAGGGGATATTTTTGTAAAAACACTCCTATTATGAAATACCTGATCTTATTTTTATCCTTACTCAATTATTCCGCTCGTTGCCAGAACGTAAACAATTTTTTTGACGCGTATATTGGTACAAATGCGCAAGGCTACTTACAGCCATTGGCAGATTTAACCATTGGTGGGTTAAACACAGGGATACAGCCCTCTATCAGGATAGGGGACAGATTCAATGTCCGGCTTACACTAAATACTGTAAGTATGTTCCCGGATAAATCACAAAAAACTTTTATGGGCGTAACTCCGGATGAATTTACTCCAAAAACCACCACTGAAGTACCGACTATTATTGGTGACCCTAAAAATGTACGAGTAGCAGGTGTAAATGGTACTTCCTACGCATTTTCAGGAGGATATGGAATAACCAGACTCAGTTGGGTAACTCCTCAGCTAAGTTTCGGCGGTTTTTTCGGTTCTGAAATTTCACTTCGTTTTATGACATTCGGTAATGCCGATACCGATTTTGGTAAGTTCAGCCAGTTAGGAGTAGGGTTGCGTCATTCAATCAGCCAGTACTTCCTGAAAAAAGACAGTCCTTTCGATATTAATATCGGCTATCAGTTCAATAAAGCAGATATTGGTAAATACATTAAACTACAAAGTAATTATGCCTTTCTTCAGGCAGGAGTAGGCAATAAAAATATCGGGGCGTTTGTTTACGGGGGGTATCAGATGGGCAATTTTGATGTGTCTTATACAGGTGAGGATAATAAAACAGAGACAGTTAACCTTAAAAACCAGTTCCCTGTTTTGGTAGGTGTAGGTACCCATATTCAATTAGGCTTTCTTTCTCTTACGCTGGGGGTAGGCGGTGTAAAGCCTATCATAGCTTTCGGCAATATCGGATTCAGGTTTCAGTCAAAATCAAAACCAGTGAAACCATGACAAAGTGGTTGATTTTAGCCATTATTATATCCATAGTGATGCTTTCCTGTGATGAAATACCTTTCATATATGTGGAGAAGAGTGTAAGCGGAAATAAGACCCTTGTCTATAATATCAATACAGCAGGTGGAATTAATGAAACAGCATTTGTAGGTGTAATAAGTATAGTTAATGAACTATCCGCAAATAAGGACGGTCAATTGCAAAAGAAAGACTATACGATTAAGGAATTAAGTATCCAGTCAGCCAACTTTGAAGTGATAGCTAACCAAGGTAACTTATCTAATACTTTATATATTTCATCGGTAGTAGTAAAGCCTGCCTATACTGCCGCACCAATTCCGTTTATGCAGGAAACGAGTATTCCTATTGGATTGACTTCAATTGTACCGCAAAGTGCAAATTTACTTTTCCCAGGCGTTGATGCTATTAATAAATCATTGGCAGCTGCTGTTAAAAACCGAGATGATAATACTGTTTGGAGTGTCGATATCAGGGGAAGAGGGACACCACTTAATTCGAGAATAAATATTACCGTGAAATTAAAAATTGTTTTTAATCTGGTTTACAGTTACTGCGAAGAATCTTTGTTTGTCATTGATGGCCCTAAATGTGGTAAGTAAAATTCGTTTGACATGTTTAAAAGCGAATTTTTGTTTCACAAGTTTTGAACTCTTACTAATGTTAAACTAAAAAATCATGAAAAGGATATTATTTCTATTATTCATTTGTTCGATAGGTGTTTTCTCGTGTAAAGATCAATCACAGTACGCCGCAGTTGAGAAAGTAGCGAAAGGAACTAAAACCTTGACCTATGTTATTAATACAACTGGGTCTATTAATTCAACGTCCAGTTTATCAACAAATGATCTTATAAATACATTAAGCAGTGAAGTAAAAAACGAGGGAGTAAAAGATTATACAATAAGATCTTTGAAAATCAGTTGGATAAGTGCAAATATTCACAAGGCCTCACCTAATACTGCTGCAAGCTTCAGTCTGGAATCATTTGTTACAAAAACTTCTGGTCCGGGTTCAGTCTCTTTAATAAATGCACATAATGAAACTATTGATGATGTATTTGCTCCAAAAGCATTAACTGGTTATCTGACTTTAGGAGGAGTACAAGAAATCAATACCGCATTGGATGAAGCAATCCGAAAAAGCGAGGGCAAGCCTGTAATAGATGTTACGATTAAAGGGAACCCATCTCCGGCTAATACGAGAGTTGCGGTTACATTGACCTTGAATATTACTTTTGTAATGGAGTATTATTATTGTGAATTTGTTTTTCCTTTATTAATAAACCCGTTGGATGAATGCGTTATGTAATAAGCTCATTTGATTCGGAGATGGCAAGAGGGCTTATCTAATAAGTTGATATAATTCAATTATTGTCGATTTACCTCTTGCAAATTCTAAAGTTTACCATTTTTACATGAGTGAAAATAAATGAACCGATGAAAAAAATACTTTTAGCCCTTATTCTACCGACTATTGCCATGTTCTCATGCGAGGAGGGCTCAACTTCAATTAAGGTTGAGAAAAATTTAAGCAAATCAAAGGAGTTAATCTATCATTTTAATACGGCCGGACATATTAACGAAGTAGCAAGTATAAGTGCTAAAGCATTGATTGATGAATTAACTGATGACAAGGAGTTTTTTACCGACGATTATACAATAACACGATTGACTGTTGAATCTCTTGAAGTAACTCTATTGCCCAAGGCAGGAAATACCGCTTCGGGTTTAAATACTACTACGGCATTAGCAAGTTATGTGACATTGGATAGCGAAGCAATGCTTCTTAGTGACGAGCCTATAGGCATGGGGGAAGGTGCCAATGAACTTATCAATTCTCACCTTCTTATTGCCGGTGTAGAAAGACTAAACAACTTTTTAAAAGGTGCTATCGGTGATGAAGGGCTAAAAACACTATTCGTACAAGTTACAGGTAATACAGTGCCAACAAATGCAAAGGCAGTTGCAGATTTAAAACTAAAGCTTAATTTTAATTTAGAGTACTGGTATTGCCAGGAGTCGATTATACCCTTGTTAGTAGATATTGAGGAGGATGGGTGTAAAAGATAATATTTTATGGTTTGTGATTTCGGATTTCTGATAAAAAGTGCTTGTTGAACAAATATATTTCTATCATATCAAATTAAGGATGAAGGTTGCAGGTTTATAAATAAATCAATCTAAAGAAATGAAGACTTTCTCTTACTATGTTTTCGTGCGATGAGGAACTTACATACATGAGGGTGGAGAAAAGCTTTAGCAAATCAACAGAATTAATTTATCATGTAGATAAAACCAGAATCATATTAGAAATTGGAAAAATAAATTCAAGGCAATTAATTGAGACATTAACCAATAATAAAGAATTTCAGGGAGATCGTTTTGGCTATACAATAACTATTCAGAGTATTGAGCTTACTCTGATTCCTAAGGCTGGAAATGGTGCTTAGGGTTTAAGAACTTTAACATCAACCGTATCAAGAGAAAATGCCACCAGCCAGACGATGCTTCTCAGAGATCAGGTAATAGGTGTTGGGGAAGGAGACGGAAATATTCTTGTAAATACACATCTCGCAATAGAAGGAGTTAATGTGATGAACGGATTTCTGAAAGAAACTATTAACAATAAAGGATTTAACGGTTTATTAAGTGTGACAATAGCCGGCTTCACGTCTCCGGAATCTGCCAAGATAATAGCAGATTTAAAACTGAATATTAAATGTAATATTGAGTACTGGTATTGCGAACAATCGTATGTTCCTATATTTTTAGACTTTGTAGACGAAGAAAGTGAGTAAGCAAAATTCTTAGCTCACTATACCCAATTTAAAGTAAAAGGTACTACCCATACCGATTTCGCTCTCAACGCCAATAGTACCATTTTGTGCTTCAATAAATTCCTTACTGATAGCAAGGCCTAATCCGGTGCCGGTTTTTACACTACCGGGCACCTGAAAATATTTGTCAAAGATTTTATCCTTGTATCTTTTCTCAATGCCTTTTCCCTGGTCGCTAACTGAAAAATTAACCAATTGGTCTTGCAGTGAGATTCTGATATTGATTTTGCTTTGTTCTGGAGAGTAATTGATAGCATTAGTCAGGAAATTGATTAGTACCCATGCTGTTTTTTCGGTATCTGCTTTTACCAAGGGCAGGTTTTCATCTATCTCACTTAGAATTTTAATCTGTTTTTGCTCCGCCTGAACTTTTACTGCTTCCGTGGCAAATTTCAGAATCTGGTAGGGAGTACTTTTCTGAATATTCAGTTGAATATTACCTGTTTCAACCTGTGAAAGATTCAATAATTCGCTTGTTATCTTCAATAACCTTTGGCTATCCTCTTTTATGCTGTCAATCAATTGTTTTTGCTCTTCGTTGATAGTCCCTGTTTGTTGTTTTTCCAACAATTGTATGCTCATTTTGATTGAAGAGATGGGGGTCTTCAGTTCATGAGAAATTGTGGCAATGAAATTGGTTCTGGCAAAATCCAATTCTTTAAATGGGGTAATGTTTTTGAGTATTATTACATGACCAATGTGTTGTAGTTCTTTTTCACCAGTAGGGACAAAGGCAATATCAATTATGTCTTTTTCAAAATAACTTTCTTTATTATCAGCAAAAATCTTGACTGGTTTTTTTTTGTCTTCAATAACGATAGATTCGGGCATTATGAGGTCTTTCACCAAGGAACGAATCAAATCATTGATTAATGATACATTTTGTGCCTGTTGATTTATCAATTGTTCAGGTTTTAACCCTATTACTTTCAGTGCTTGGTTGTTAACAAATATTATTTTTTTATTTTCGTCTAATCCTATCACCGGATCGTGCATATTATTGATTAGCGTTTCGATTCGCCTTTTCTCAAAAAGTAGCTGAGATAAATTACTATTGTTGTACTCTTCTAATTTCTCGGCCATTCTATTAAAAGACCTTGCTAATTCACCGAACTCGCTATGATCCTGAAAATAAACTCTTTGTGAATAATCATTTGCAGCTATTCGTTTAATACTTTCTGTAAGTTTTCTGATCGGGCTGGCGATGTTGCCTGGCAAGTTAATCAGTAAAGTAAAAGCAATTACAAAACAGAGTGTTCCACTAAGAGCGATCCATATAGTGGCCGATGCAGCTGTTTGTTTAGCTACATTGCTTTTGCGCTGGATGGATTCCATATTCAACCGCATAATTTCAGCAATATCCTTTCTTATTATAAAATGAGTTGTTCTGTCGAAATTGTTGATTTTCAGGATTGTAAAATGCTGGCGGAGTTGTTGGGTCGCTTCTCGTTCACCAATCTCAGTAATATTACTTTCTTGTTTAAGCAGGTTCTCTTCAATTTTATTCATGGCACTTTTATCAGTAACTAATTCATCGAGGGCCATTAAGATATTACGAGAATACTCAAGTGTGTTGTAATTTGCCACCAATATATTATCGGTATCATTTTTCAAGGCATTGATAGACTTTGCACCTACATACGTAAGTAAAGTAATAAGCATAAAAAGCAGACCTACTCCTAAGGTCAGTTTAGTCCGGATTTTCATTTAAGTAGTTTATTTACTTGACTCCATCAAAGGTAGAGACTGGAGATGAGTTTTTGCGTAATTTCTTTCAGATAACGGGAGCCGACAAAATCACCACATCAATATCAGTAAAAGACAATTTCTTTAATAACTCATTAAATATATTGGTCGATAATATCACATTAAATAGATTCAAATGGGGTTTGCCAATACACAGAGTGGTGATTTGTCTTTGCTCGGCCACATCTATAATGCTTTTTGATATATTTTTGTTCTCTACTCTTATGATTTCAGCTCCTAATTGCGTAGCTAATTTGAAATTATTAATCAGGTGTCGTTGCTTATCTAATGCAATTTTATCAGGTTTTTCATCAGGGGTCTGTACATATAGTACGAACCATTTGCTGTTGTAATAACTCGCCAGACGTGCAGTTTTCCTGATGACTGTTTTAGCAGTTTGTTCATTACTACTTATACAGGCCAAGAATCTTTCATGTCTGATGGTTGTATTTTTGGATATTTCAGTCTCAACCTTTCTTTCAACCTGGCTGGCAACCTCTTTTAAAGCTAATTCTCTTAACTGGAGAATCTGTTCTGATTTAAAGAAATTATTTAAAGCCATCTGAATCTTTTCGGGTGTATATATTTTACCCTCTTTCAAACGTGTTATTAATTCATCTGCTGTGAGGTCTATATTCACCACCTCATCGGCAATTCCTACAATGCGATCAGGTATTCGTTCTTTTACCTCAATGCCTGTAATTTCTTTTATATCTTCGTTGAGGCTTTCGATGTGCTGAATATTTACCGCACTGATTACATTAATTCCCGCTTCCAGAATCTCTAATACATCTTGCCATCGTTTTTCATTCTTGCTGCCTTCAATATTTGTATGAGCTAACTCATCAATAATCACTACTTCTGGTCTTAGATTAATTACTGCCTGGACATCTAACTCTTCTAATTCTTTGCCTCTGTAAAAAATCTTACGACGAGGAATAATTGGTAGCCCATCGAGTAAATCATGGGTTTCTTTACGGAAATGAGTTTCAATATACCCTATTTTTATATCAATGCCATTCCGTAGCAAAGAATGTGCTTCCTGTAACATACGAAAAGTTTTACCCACCCCGGCACTCATGCCAATATAGATTTTAAACTTCCCTTGTCTTGATTTCCTGATTAAATCCAGGAAATGCTGTACGTTTTCTTCTTTGTTATCGGTTGTTGACATAATAGCAATGAAACGATTTTGCAGGATTATTTCAATCGGCTAAAGTGATAAAGATTTTAAATGCTTCTTTAAGGTATATTATTAGCAGACCTCAACAGACTGCTAATTATTTTAATTCATCAAGCCTGATATTCAATTCAAGGACATTAATTGTTTCAGGGCCAAATAACCCCAAAACTGGTTTTTTTATCTGTGATTCAACAAGGGATAGGATTTTATCTTCTGGGATATTTCTTGCATCAGCAATTCGTTTTATCTGAATTTTAGCAGATTCAGGAGAAATATCAGGGTCTAAGCCACTACCAGAAGCAGTTACCATTTCGGCAGTAATTTGTGATTCTGGTATTGACGGATTATGCACCATAAAAGTGTCAATTCTTGCTTGTAAGGTTGTCAGATATTCAGCATTGGCAGGGCCTTTGTTACTTCCGCCTGATGTGGTTGCATTATAGCCTACTGCTGACGGACGACTCCAGAAATATTTATTATCAGTAAATGATTGCCCTATTGTTTTATAGCCAACTACTTTACCCCTTGTCAGAATAATTTCCCCTTTTCCGCGATTCGGAGAAAACTGTGCTACAACTGTGATAATTAGCGGATAAATAACTGCAAATAGTACCATACTTACGATAGTAAGTTTGATTGATGAAAATATGTTTTTCATGATTGTATCAAATAAAAAGTGAAACGGCCATATCAATAATTTTAATGCCAATAAATGGTATAACAATGCCCCCTAAACCATAGATTAATAGGTTACGGCGAAGAATAGCACTTGCACCAATAGGTTTATAAGAAACGCCTTTTAATGCCAATGGAATTAATAGTGGAATTATGATTGCATTGAAAATAACGGCTGATAAGATTGCACTTTCAGGGCTATGTAAATTCATGATATTCAAACCCTGCAAAGCCGGAATTGTTGCAATAAATAAAGCAGGCACAATGGCAAAATACTTGGCTACGTCATTAGCGATTGAAAAAGTAGTGAGTGTACCACGTGTCATAAGCAACTGTTTACCAATTTCAACAATTTCAATCAACTTGGTGGGGTCATTATCTAAATCGACCATATTTCCGGCCTCTTTAGCTGCTTGTGTACCACTATTCATGGCAACACCTACGTCTGCTTGTGCAAGGGCAGGGGCATCGTTGGTGCCATCACCCATCATAGCTACCAATTTGCCCGAATGTTGTTCGTTCCTGATATACTGCATTTTGTCTTCGGGTCTGGCTTCTGCAATAAAATCATCCACACCTGCTTTTTCGGCAATGTATCTGGCCGTTAATGGGTTGTCACCAGTTACCATTACGGTTTTTACGCCCATTTTGCGTAAACGTTCAAAACGTTCCTGAATGCCTGTTTTGATAATGTCCTGTAATTCGATTACTCCTAAGACCTTTTCATTTTCTGAAACAACCAGTGGTGTGCCGCCGTTGCTCGAAATGCCTTTTACCATCTCGGTTATGTCTGCCGGAAATACATTTCCGGCTTTTTCTACCATCTTCATAATGGCATCGTAAGCTCCTTTGCGTATGCGTAAGCCTTCAAAGTCAATTCCTGAACTACGGGTTTCTGCTGTAAACCTTATAAAAACAGGCTTATTGACGTTGTATATTAACGGGTTCACATTCGCCAGCTCAATAATTGATTTGCCTTCTGGTGTTTCATCTGCCATTGAGCTTAAAACCGCAGCCTTTATAAAATCTTTCTCATTGATACCTTTGACCGGATAAAAGCGGGTAGCCTTTCGGTTTCCGATAGTAATTGTTCCGGTTTTGTCTAATAGGAGCACATCAATGTCTCCGGCAGTTTCAACAGCTTTTCCTGATTTAGTAATGACATTTGCACGCAAAGCTCTATCCATACCGGCTATTCCTATGGCAGATAAAAGCCCCCCGATTGTTGTTGGTATAAGACATACGAAAAGTGAAATAAAGGCTGCAATTGTGATTGGTGTTTGAGCATAATCAGCAAAAGGCTTGAGTGTTATGCAGACTATAATAAAGATAATGGTAAAAGCAGCTAATAAGATTGTTAAAGCAATTTCATTAGGTGTTTTCTGACGGCTTGCTCCTTCAACCAATGCAATCATTTTATCTAAAAAACTTTCGCCAGGCTGAGTAGTAACAATTACTTTTATTTTGTCTGATAACACCTTAGTACCGCCGGTAACACTGCTCTTATCGCCCCCTGACTCCCGGATTACCGGTGCTGATTCTCCAGTAATAGCACTTTCATCGATAGTTGCTAAACCTTCAGTTATTTCACCATCTGCAGGGATAATGTCTCCTGGTTCACAAATAAATACGTCACCTTTTTTTAGTTCGGAAGAAGATATTACCTGAATCTCATTCAGATACATTTCACCTACTGTTCGAATCACTTTAGCAGGTGTTTCTTCACGGGTTTTACGCAAACTGTTGGCCTGAGCTTTACCACGTGCCTCTGCGAGGGCTTCTGCAAAGTTGGCAAAGAGCAATGTACATAAAAGAATGAAAAATACAATGCTATTATAAGTCAGGCTGCCCTGATTAGCAGCACCTGAAAAAATAGCAATACAGACAATTAACATAATAACCGTTCCGATTTCGACTGTAAACATGACAGGATTTCGAAACATTAGCCAAGGGTTAAGTTTGATGAAAGATTGGCCAATAGCCTCTTTTACCAATAGTCTGTCAAATAATGGGATATGATTATTTCGGGTCATATGAATACTTATTTAGAGAGAGTAAAATATTCTGCTAATGGACCCAAGGCCAAAGCAGGAAAAAACGATAGGGCAGCAATAATGGCTATTACAGCGAAGGTCATGATAGCAAAAGTTGAAGTATCTGTTTTTAGTGTTCCGGCACTTTCAGGAATATACTTTTTACCCGCCAGCAAACCCGCGATGGCTACCGGACCAATAATTGGTAAATAACGGCTTAATAAAAGTATGATACCTGTGGTGATATTCCAGAATGGATTATTATCCACTAATCCTTCAAAACCGCTTCCATTATTTGCAGAGGCTGAGGTGTATTCATAAAGCATTTCAGAAAAACCATGATAGCCAGAATTATTCAACCATCCGGTAGCGTTTCCATTAAACCACCAACCCATCTGCGCATCTTTAGCTGTTAAGTAAGATGATAAAGCAGCACCAACTAAAATCAGGAATGGGTGAAAAATGGCAATAACTGCCGCAATTTTTACTTCTCTTGCTTCAATTTTTTTACCCAGGAATTCTGGTGTACGGCCTACCATCAACCCGGAGATGAATACAGCCAGAACTATGAAAATGAAATAGTTGAGAATGCCTACGCCACATCCGCCATAAAAAGCATTTATCATCATTGATAATAGTTGCATGGCACCTGAAAGAGGCATGCTGCTATCGTGCATACTATTGACCGAACCTGTTGAAATAACGGTTGTAGCGATACTCCAATATGCTGATGCAACCGTGCCAAATCTTGTTTCTTTACCTTCCATACTTCCGGTGGGCTGTGCAATGCCCAAGTGCTGGATGGTAGGGCTTCCATTAATTTCTGAAAAAATGGTTGGAATAACAAGGCATAAAAAACCGGCTGTCATAACTCCAAAATTTGTCCAGGCTAATTTCCTGCGTTTCAGATAATACCCTAATGCGAAAATGAAAGCAAAAGGAATAATCATCTGAGAAATCATTTCTACCATGTTGGTAAAATAGCTGGGATTTTCAAATGGATGAGTAGAGTTTGCGCCAAAAAAACCTCCACCATTTGTGCCCAAATGCTTGATAGCCACGAAGGCCGCTGCCGGACCTCTTGAAATCTGAACGGAATTTCCTTCTAATGTAGTGACAGTATCTTTGCCATTAAATGTCATAGGAATGCCATTAAATGATAGAATGACTGACACTAAAAAAGAAAGAGGAAGGAGGATACGAGTACAACTTTTAAGAAAATAATTGTAAAAATTACCTAATTTTTGAGTTTGCCGTCTGCTTAGCGCATTGAAAACAATGGCACAAGCTGCCATACCAGTAGCCGCTGAAACAAAGTGGAGGTACATAAGACAGGTTAGTTGTGTCAGATAAGACACTCCGGTTTCGCCTGAATAATGTTGTAAGTTGCAATTAACTATAAATGAGATAGCTGTATTAAATGCCAGGTCAGGTGACATAGAAGGGTTATTGTCAGGATTCAGAGGTAGCCAACCCTGGTTCAATAGAATAAACATACTCAGTAAGAACCAGATAAAGTTAATTCCTAATAAGGTAGTTAAATGTTTTTTCCAGTTCATTTCCAAAGTGGCATCAATACTGCAGATTCGAAAAACAAACTTTTCTACAGGATTACATAAAGGGTCTAAAAAAGTCTTTTCCCCTGCATAAACCCTGGCAATATATTTTCCGAGTGGAACTGCCACTATTAGCGTAGCCACAAACATGGCCAAAATGCCTAAGATTTCAGTGTTCATAAATTTAGAATTTTTCAGGTTTCAGTAATACATATACCAGGTATCCGAAAACCAGAATTGATAAAATTAACAATGTTGTCATGGTTCTATATTTTTTCAAAAAACTGAATTGATTTATAACAGACTCCAAATAAGACTGCACCAAGAATGATTAAAATGAGTGTTACCATCGTTTTTAAAATTTAGTTCTGGCAGGTATATGCCAATGTTTATGCCGATTTGATGTTGTTTTTGATAAGTAATTGATTGTCAGTCTGTTATTTGGGTTTGTAAAATTGCAGGTATAAAAAAAAGCCTATCAAAATGATAAGCTTTTCTCAAAATAGCAGGGTAGGACAATCAATTAAACGATATAGAATTGAATGACGTGGAGGCTATGAGGCTGGTAAGGAATTTAACATAAATGATAAAAATAACTTTGTAAAACTTGAGACTAATTTAATTGAGGCAAATGATTTTTAATTGTTGAAATGATTTATAACAACCCATACTCTTCAATCTTTCTATACAAAGTAGCAATTCCAATCTCGAGTAATCTGGCTGTTTCAGCTTTATTGCCTTTTGTGTAGTTAAGTACTTTCTGAATGTGTAGCTTCTCTACGCTTGCCAAAGAAAATGCAGATAGAGTACTTTTGTTTGATCCACGCTCGGGATGTTGGATATCAAATGGTAACAAATCAGTAGTTAAAGTATTGGTATCAGCTAAAATTACTGCTCTTTCAATGATATTTTTCAATTCACGGATATTTCCAACCCATTTATAGCTCTCTAATTTTTCAAGACAATCTTCTTCAATTTTTTCAATTCGTTTGTTAGTTTTTGCCGAAAACTGTTGCATGAAATAATAAGTTAGAGATTCAATGTCTTTTATGCGTTCTCTTAGAGGTGGTAAATGAATCTCAAATACACTCAATCGAAAATAAAGATCAGGACGGAAATGATTAACTTCATATTCCTGTTTTAAATCTCTGTTAGTGGCTGCTATCAGCCTGAAATTTGATTTAGTGGGTTTAGTATCACCTAATTTAATGAACTCATTCGTTTCTAATACCCTTAATAGTTTAGCCTGAAGCTCTAAGGGCATTTCTCCGATTTCGTCTAAAAGTAAAGTTCCAGCATTGGCCTCTTCAATTAACCCTTTTTTATCTTTTATCGCTCCTGTAAATGCCCCCTGCCTGTGCCCGAACAATTCACTTTCTAAAATATCTTTACTGAAAGTACTACAATTGAGCGATACAAAATTTTTACCTGCTCTTGAACTTGCCTGATGAATGCCTTGAGCAAAAACTTCCTTTCCTGTGCCGGTTTCGCCAGTCAGCAGAACAGTCGTATCAATTGGAGCTACTTTTTTCGCTAAATCTATTGCTTGTTGAATAACTTTTGATTTGCCAATTATGGTATCAAATGAGAACTTTTCACTTACTCGCCTTTCAAGGTCTTGTATTTTCTTCTGCAATTGTACTTTTTCAAGAGCCCGATGGAGTAAAGGAACTATTTTTTCATTATCATCGCCTTTCACCAAATAGTCAAAAGCACCATTTTTCATGGCTTGAACCCCATCGTTGATGTTTCCATAGGCAGTCAATAAAATCACTTCTATTAATGGATGTGCTGATTTGATTTTAGACAGTAAATCAACACCGTTTCCATCAGGCAATTTTACATCTGAAAGTACTACATCTATTGCAAAGTGTTCTAATTTTTTCAAACCAGATCGGCTATCTGCAGCTTCTAACACCTCAAAGCCTTCAGACTGTAAAATACGAGCCAATAAGGTTCTGAGTTTTTCTTCGTCATCAATAATTAATATTGTTTTCATGCCTTAATCTGAATATCTTCTATTTACCTGCAGCCCAGAAAATAGCATTCTTAAACAAAGCTTTGTAAGCATCATTATCAAATAGTTCGGGCGAATGCCCCATGAATATATATACATTCCGTGCTTTCATTTTTTCGTTTGACCAAACTACAGGATGGTCTCCCATTTTTATTTTGGTGTCAGGTTTGTAGGTGCTTTCATCAACACTGGCTATCACACTTATACCGGATCGGGGACTTTTATTGTAGGTGTACCATTCTTCTTTATCAATCATAAATGATGTTGGTATCCCTTTCATAATCGGGTGTTGTTTGTTTTCGACTTTTACTGTTCCGGCTACAAAAGTGGCTATGTAATTGGTATATCGTATGCCTCCCATAAAATCAGAAAACCATTGCCACATCGGAAATCCATCGAACTCACCTAATAAAGTGGCATGATGAAAACCAATCCAACCACCCTTACCTCCTTCAATATATTTGACAAACGCCTGGGCCGCTTTTTCTTTCCAACCATATGGGGGATAATCTAACTGAATAAAAAGTTGATATTGATTCAGTAAGGTCTCATCTATTGTATCAGTATTCTGTAGATAATCAATCGAAAAACTACTGTCTGCCGCGAGTTGATTCAACCACATTCTGGCACGTGTGGAATATTGAATATGATGCCCTCCGTTTTCAGCAATAGCCAAAACTTTAAATTTAGACTGAGCCTGAGTGATGAAACAGATAAAAACAAGAGAGTAAGATAAACCTATTTTTTTCATTAATCTTTAGTGATTTGAACCTGCCCATAAAATTGCATTACGGACTAAGGTAGTATAATTTTTATTGTTGCAGAGCGAGGCATCATGTCCTATACCAATATAGATGGTGTGGGGATATTTTTCATTACACCAGATTAGCGGATGGTCTCCCATCGGTTTATTCTGTGTATAGGTAGATTCATTTGCTGAAGCTAATACTCTTACATTTGCTCTTGGACTTTTGTTAAATTCATACCATTCATCGGCTACCTCAATTCGCTTTGGCAAATGATTGGTGGCTGGATGTTTTCTGTCTTCAACAATAAATGTTCCTTTCTGAAATTTGGGATGCGGAGAATATTCAATACCCCCCATAAAATCTTCGAACCATTGCCAATATTCTCTTTTTGGAGATTTAAACATGGCTCCTGTTAATCCAGCAGCGTGAATGCCTACCCAGCCACCACCATTTTCAATATATTGCTGAAGGGCTGCCTGTTGAGCCTGTGACATATCGAATGGAGCTAAATGCAATTGAATAAATACTTTATATTGCATCAGATTTACTTCATTTACAAGGCTTGTATCGTCAGTAAATTCAAGATTGAAATTATTTTCTGCAGCCATTTTTTCAAAAAAAGGTTTGGCAGCAGCTATCATTTTCAGGTGGTCTTTAGCCCTCGAAGCTACAACCAAAGCTTTAAATTTAGGTTTGTGATGCGCCGATAAAAGGGTTATAAGAACAGCACCTGAAAGAGAGAATAAGCAATACAATTTTAACAGGCGATTCATAGGCGATTTGATTGAAATTTGCTATTTTTTAAGGACAATCTTTAATATCAGGTCTATTTTTTAAGAAATTATTAATTATAAGGCTCGAGGAAAAGTCCTTAAAAAGAATTATTTTCGCTTTTACCCACCAAAGATAAAACTTATGCGAAAAGAAAAAGAAAATGTTTTCCTGAGATTACCTAAAATTATTTTAAATGCACTACTAAATCTACTTAAAGACGATAACGAAAAATATACAGATCGCTCTAAATACCAGCTTGCCAAAGAGGTAAGAGAAGTTAAGGTTACGGTTAAAAGACTCATTAAAGACTTTTTCTTAATTTCTGTTGGTGTACTTTCAGCTGGCTTTGGGCTGGATGGTTTTTTATTGCCTAATGAGTTTATAGATGGTGGTGCTACTGGTATCTCCCTCCTCATTACGGCCGTTACGGGGTATCCGCTTTCATTGATGTTGATTATCGTTAATATTCCATTTATTATTATAGGTTTAAGGGTTGTAGGTAAAGAATTTGCTATTAAAACAGCTATTGGTATTGCCGCATTGGCTATTGCAGTGGCGACCATACCTTATCCCGAAATTACTCATGATAAATTACTTACTTCAGTTTTTGGAGGTTTCTTTTTAGGACTTGGCATAGGAATGGCCATGAGAGGTGGGGGAGTAATTGATGGAACGGAGGTGCTGGCAATTACCCTTAGCCGGAGAATGGGGCTGACAATTGGAGACGTAATTTTAGTAATTAACGTAATTATATTTTCGGTAGCTGCCTATGTGCTTTCTATAGAAACAGCTTTATATTCTATGTTGACCTATCTGTCGGCGTCAAAAACTGTTGATTTCGTAATTGAGGGTATTGAAGAATATACTGGTGTTACTATTATTTCACTTAAAGCTATGGAAGTAAAAAAGATGATAATTGAAGAAATGGGGAGAGGAGTAACTGTTTATAAGGGTGAAAGAGGATTTGGTAAAACTGGTTATTCGGAAGGAGAAGTGAAGATTGTTTATACCGTGATTACCCGCCTGGAGGTCAGCAAATTGAATTTAGAGATTGAAAAAATTGATCCGAATGCTTTTGTGATTATGACCAGTATTAAAGATACCAAAGGTGGAATGATCAAGAAACGCTCTGTACCGCATTAATTGGCTGAACTGTGAATTAGCTGATTGACCTGATTTCGCTAACACTAAATTGTCTTGAATCAGTCTTGATTATACATCGAGTGCTGTGTCTAAAATGTAATTTCAGTGAAATCTATTAATCGGTTAAATCAAAGTTCAAGACGATTTACTCAATATAATCTCAGAACTCTTCTGTACTTTTGTACATAAATAAATTGATGCACAAAAGTACAAATCAAAATGGCTCTTATTTTACCTGTTAAGGGAGTTAGCCCAGTTTGGGGCGAAAATTGTTGGTTTTCACCAAATGCGACTATTGTTGGCGACGTAACGATGGGAAAAGATTGCACGGTTTGGTTTAATGCCGTGATTCGTGGCGATGTAAATTCTATCATTATAGGTGATAGAGTTAATATTCAGGATGGAGCAGTGATTCACTGTACTTATCAAAAGACCCGAACCATTATTGGGCACAATGTCAGTATTGCACATAATGCGATTGTTCATGGATGTACTATTGAAGATAAAGTTTTAGTGGGTATGGGGGCTGTTATTATGGATGGTGCAGTAATTGGTTCAGGCTCAATTATTGCTGCAGGAGCTATCATAACCCAGAATATGGTTGTACCACCTAACTCTATCTACGCTGGAAACCCGGCAAAATTTCTCAAAGTTGTTACCCCCGAATTAGAAGAGGTATTTATGCGTACTGCTAACAATTATGTAATGTATGCAGAGTGGTTTAAAGTGTCAGATTGACAGTATTAAATTTACTCTTTTGCTAAAACGCTTGACTATGCATATTTTGACTCAAACTGATACAAAATAGCCAAAATTACATAAAAACACCCTTTTTTTTGTCCTGTTTTTCTTTAGAAACGCTATATTTGCGCCTTAAAAAAGGCTCAATAGGTGGAGTACGCAGGTTTAGGAGATGACATATTAGTCAAACTGATGAGTTTGGGAGATAAAGAGGCTTTTGGAGAGATTTACAGTCGATATTGGCGTAAATTATTTCAGAAAGCCCAACGAAAAATCTATGCAAAAGAGGTTGTTGAAGAAATTGTTCAAGACCTCTTTGTGACTCTTTGGGAAAAGCGTGCTTCGCAAAAAATCCAGACTTTGGAGCCTTATCTTTTTACAGCACTCAAATTCCAGATCATTACTCATATTAAGAAACAGGTATTGAAGGAAAAATTCGTTGCAATTACTACCGCCGAAAGTGAAGAAGAAGAAAATAGCCTTGAAGAAAAAATTGCTTATGATGATTTAACCCGGTCAATAGAACAGGCAATTGAGCAATTACCTGAAAAAACTCAACACATTTTTCGTCTCAACCGATTAGAAGGTAAAAGTACCAAAGAAATTGTAGAGATTCTTAATATTCCCGAGCGCACGGTAGAATATCATATTTCTCAATCTCTCAGATTTATGCGCGAGCACCTGAAGGAGTTTCTTACCTGGGGTATGCTGCTATTTATTCGTTAGTAAAAGGCGATGAGATATTGCCTGAGTGGTGTATCTACACTTCCTCTACTTGCTAATATTCAAATTATTTTTTGCCATTCAATCCTATTTAATCCTGCCAGATTTTGTTAACCGAAGGTTCTATTCATAGATATCTTTTCCGGCTTTGAATTTGTCATTTTACTTTTTGTTTAATCTTTCTTTTTTATTGTATTTTTTAAAGAAAATTTTATAAAAAGCCATTTATTCTGGTATTATTTAAAGAAATTTCAAAACTATTTGCGGTTTTTTATGACATTATCAGACATAGTAAATAAAGACAAGAAAAGAGACACTATCTGATGAAAAGCCGTAAAGCCTTTGGGAGACTTCTCCAGAAATACTTAGAGGGAAAATGTAGTGAGTCTGAAAGGCAATTGGTTGAGCAGTGGTATGAACTAATTGATGAAGAGCCAAGACAAGATTACTCTGACAGAGAATGGGAAGAGATAAAGTATAAATTATGGCGGAGAATTGAGGACAAGTCTTTTGAGCCAGCAGATATTTATACCGAATCGTCACAGATGTTTAGTTTCTGGCGTTCTTATCGTGTTGGGATTGCTGCTTCTGTAACTATACTATTAAGTTTAGGTATGTGGTGGTATCTTAATGAAGATGAAAAAAAATCAACTATTTTATCCACACAACAAGAAAAAAACGAATTAAAATTCATAGATAATACCTCTTCCAAGCCTATCAGAATAGGCCTTGAGGATGGGAGCACCGTAACACTAAGTCCACACAGCCAACTTCAGTATCCCAATCACTTTGCTGCGAACAAAAGAGAAGTCCAACTCACAGGTGAGGCCCTGTTTGAGGTAAGTAAAAACCCGGAAAGACCATTTTATGTCCTAACTGATAAACTTGTTACCAAAGTTTTAGGTACCAGTTTTTATGTTCGTACGGTCGAAGCTACAAAAAAAGTAGAAGTAGAAGTACTGACAGGTAAAGTGTCAGTGTACGAAAAAGAAAAAGTAAATAATGAAAACCCTGGTGTTGTATTGACTCCGAATCATAAGGTTACTTTTTTTATAGCTGAAAAGCATTTTATCACGGGTCTGGTGCAAAAGCCATTACCTCAGATTCAGACAATAGAAAATAAACCTGAAACTTTTGAATTTGATGATGCACCCATCGGAGAGGTGTTGAATAAGTTAGAAAGGGTATATGGAATTGATATTGAGCTTGAAAATGAAAAATTAAGTACATGCCCACTTACGGCTGATATTACTCGACAACCTTTATATACCAAGTTAGATATAATTTGTGCAACAATTAATGGACGATATGAAGTGAAAGGAACGACAATTCTGATAAGTGGAAAAGGGTGTGAGTAAGGAGATAATTAATTACTGAATAAAGCATCTATTCAACCTTAATAAACTAACCATCTATTTAGCTCCGGGAGTATGTTTAAACGTTATATCAAGACAAGCAAACATGCTCCCTTATTAACTAAGCCATCTATTTAACCTTAGCAATATAAGTAAAAAGCTGAGGTCTATTTAACGCAAACCCAATTGTATAAGTATGATTAAAAAATAAGTTCAATCTATGTAAAATAAAAAAAGCTGACAATGGTACCAGCATTGTCAGCCCAATATGCCCTGAGATTATTTTCGCTGCTCGTGAAAACAAGGGCTTCTTTTGTCAAATTCTTACCTCTAACAAAATTGTTCAAATGTATGAAAAAAAGATTACAAACAAGTAAAATCTTGCTACTTGCTATGAAAATTTCTGCTGTTCAGCTTGTATTGGCAATGATTTTCGCTACTGTTTCATATGCTTATGATTCAAAAGCTCAGGAGTTTTTGAATAAGCCTGTTTCAGTAAATGCAGAAAACCAGAGCCTTCGCGCAGTGTTGAGTATGATTGAAGAGCAGACCGATGTGAAGTTTGTTTATAGCTCAAAAGCTATTCATGCCGACCGTAAAGTGAGCTATACCGCAGCTGAACGAAAACTCTCTGATGTATTGGAATCGCTATTGAAGCCTATGAAGGTAAATTACAGGGTCATTGGCGGACAGATTATTCTTAATTGGGAAGACAGACAGACCCTTTTGAACGGAATTGAGGCACCTTCAATGATTGATAAAGAAAATCTTATGCTGACAATTGACCAACCGGTTAAAGGAAAGGTGACCGATAAGGATGGAGGGATGGGTTTACCTGGTGTCAGTGTTACGATTAAGGGGACAACTCGCGGAGTAACAACAGATGCTGAAGGCAACTATTCAATAGCAGTACCTAACGACAAATCGGTACTGGTATATAGTTTCCTGGGTTATGAGAAACAGGAAATCATTGTAGGGGCCCAAACAACAATTAATGTAACACTTGGCTCTGACATGAAAGCCTTAGAAGAGGTTGTGGTAGTTGGGTATGGTACTCAGAAAAAAGCAAATATGACCGGGGCTGTGTCAAGTATTGATGCGGCTGCAATAGAAAATCGTCCTGCCAGTAACTTAGCTACTGCTATGCAGGGAATGAGCCCAGGATTGATTATTACCCGCACAAGCGGACAGCCCGGAAGTGAAGATATAGGTATCCAGATTCGTGGAGCAACTACTGCCAATGGTTCAGTGAGCCCATTGGTTGTATTAGATGGGGTAGCGGTGCCAAGCAATACTCTACAGACAATGAACCCTAACGACGTTGAGAGTATCAGTGTTCTGAAAGATGCTGCAGCAGCAGCTATCTATGGTGCTCAAGCAGCAGGTGGGGTTATTCTTGTTACAACCAAGAAGGGAAAAGCCGGAAAAGTTACTTTTGATTATCTGGCGCAACAAGGCACAGACTGGTCAATTAATGTGCCTGAAAGAATGTCTTTACTGGAAGAAGCTGAATTTGCTAATCTGGCTCGTGCTAATTCCGGAAGTGGACCTGAGTATTCGGCAGATGACATTCAACGTATCAAAGATGGTATTCCTTATGTAGTCAATCCCGCTGATACAAGTACCTATCTTTTCTATAATCAGGTACCATTAGCAGACCAGATATTAAAAAAATACTCATCCATGCGTACGCACAATCTGACTGTAAGAGGCGGAACTGAAAAACTTAATTTCTTGCTTTCGGGTGGGTACTATGGTAAAAACGGAATATTTAAAGTTGGGCCTGATAGCTATAATCGTTATAATCTTCGTTTGAATCTTGGAGCTCAGTTAACTAAGATTTTCTCTCTTGATTCTCGACTTTCTTACACTAACGACAAGCAGGAGGCTTCGTCCGCAGGATTGAACGGACAAGGGTTAATTTATCAGATATACCGTTTGCGTACACGTACACCATTCTTTACACCAGAAGGGCGCTATAATGGTGCCGGGTCAGCAGCTACTGCTTATGCCTCATTGGAGTCGGGTGGATATAATGAATACAAACGTAATTATTTTGATGGAGTATTTACTTTAAAAGCCTCTGAGATTATTAAAGGACTAAACCTACGAGCAGTTTTAGGTACACAATATCGCCGAGGCGACAGAGAAGTTTTTTATCGTACTGTGCCACTTTGGGGTAAATCAAGAGTTCTTAGCTATCTGAATCAGGTTAATTCTTTTCAGTTAACAAATGAGTTAACTACCAATACAAACTTACAGTTTCTGGCTAATTATGATAGAAAGTTTGGTAAGCATACACTTGGTTTATTTGCAGGGTATCAATGGGAAGACTTTCGCTTTTCTTCGTTCTTTACTTCTGCTTCAAACTTAGTAAGTAACGATTTGCCAACTCTAAACTTAGGGGATGACAAAACCAAGAGCAATAGCCAGAGTATCTATGCCTATGCTTACCAATCAGTATTCGGTAGAGTAAATTACAGCTTTGCCGATAAATATTTGATTGAGGGTACGTTGCGTTCTGATGAAAGTTCAAGACTGGCACCAGGCTACCGTGTAAAGGTATTTCCTTCTGCATCAGCGGGCTGGAATATCCACCGTGAAGAATGGTTTTCAAATTCCTTAAAATTCATATCTGAATTAAAATTAAGAGCGTCGTGGGGTCGTTTAGGGGGTGCTTTGGGGAATACGTTGGGTTACTATGACTACCTGAACCAATTAAGCCGAAATAATAATTTAGTATTAGGTGATTCTCGTACTTCTTATATTTACCAAAGCTCAATTCCTTCAGCACAACTATCGTGGGAGACCATTGAGACTTCAAATATTGGTGCTGATCTCGGTTTCTTCCAGAATAAACTACAGGTCACTGCCGATTACTACGTGAAATATAACCGTAATATGCTTACTCCACAGCAATTACCAGCTGTGATCGGAATAGGAACACCGCGTAAAAACAATGGCGAGCTGAAATCGTGGGGATGGGAGTTAGAAGCGCGTTACAGAGGAGCAATTGGTAGTAATTTCTCGTATAATGTTGCAGCGAACCTGTCTGACAACCAGAACAAATTAATCAATTTCTCAGGCCGCAGAGTAATTGCTGCCGGTACTAACGGATTGATTGAGGGTTATCCACTCAATACTATATGGGGGTATGAAACGGCGGGTTATTTCACAAGTGCTGATGAAGTTAAAGCCTGGGCTTTCCAGGATAACCGCACAGGTGCAGGAGATATAAAGTATATTGACAAAAATGGCGATGGAAGACTGACTATCGGTAATGGTAATATTGACAATCATGGCGATCTTGTATTGTTGGGTACCACCCAACCCCGTTACTTGTTTGGAGTTACGCTTGGTTTCCAGTGGAAAAATATTGACTTCTCGGCGTTTGTGCAAGGGGTAGGGAAACGTAATTACCGTCCGACTACGGAAAATATAGCTCCATTACTTGTTACCTGGAAACAAGCATTGGGTGTGCATAAAGATTACTGGACTCCTGAAAATCCGAATGCGCTGTATCCAAGACCTTATGTAGGGGCTACGCATAACTATGTATCATCTGACAAATGGGTTTTAAATGCGAGTTATGCACGCTTGAAAAACATTCAGGTAGGTTATACATTACCAGTAACCTGGACCTCTAAAATTAATATTTCAAGGGCGAGATTTTTCTTCTCTGGTCAAGACCTTCTTACTATCTCATCATTGGGTAAATTCAAAGGCTTATTTGACCCGGAAAACCGCGATAATGTAGATAACGACTATCCATTCTTTGCTACGGCATCAATTGGTTTAAACCTTTCATTTTAATCAGGGGTATTAATTTTAATTATCCAACTCGTTTTTACATATGAAATCATTCATAAAATATATAACTTTAGGTGTAGCTGTTTTGGTAGGAGTAACCGCTTGTGATGTAAACAGACTTCCTGAAACAAACATTAGTGATGCCACTTTCTGGCGTTCGGAAGCTGACCTTAAATCGGCAGCAAACTATCTATATACTTTTTTGCCTGGCTTTAATACTGAAGATGTATGGTCTGACGATGCAGTAGGTCTTGCCTCTAATAATATCAGTGATGGCTCTCGTTTAGCACCTGCTACTGATGGCAACTATAGTAGTCCATACGGGTTAATCAGAGCGGCCAATAATATTATCGAAAAAGCTCCCCGAGCAGAATCAGCCGGACAGGCAGTTATTGATCGCTATATTGGCGAAGCCCGATTCTTCAGAGCATGGGCATATTTTTCGTTGGTTCAGAAATATGGGGATGTGCCATTAATTCTAAAAACTCTGGAAGACAACTCTCCTGAATTAACAGCTACGGCTACCTCAAGAGCTGAAATTTATACTCAGATTTATCAGGATTTAGACTTTGCTGCAAGCAAATTGCCAACCCCAACTGCTTTGGGTTCAGCAGATTATGGCCGGATCTCAAATACTGCTGCTTTAGCACTCAAAGCAAGAGTGGGGCTTTTTGAGGGCACTCGTTCAAAATTTCATAAATATGGAGACCCGAACGCACATCTTACTGTGGCTGTGGCAGCCGCCAAAGCCGTAATGGATAGTAAACAACATGATTTGTTTGCCAGTTACTTCAATTTATTTCAATATGAAGGTGAAGGACGGCAGAATCGTGAAAATATTATAGTAAGACAATACGGTGTTTCGGCAACAGAACGTGTAAGTACACATTCTTATTTCAGAGGAAGTTTAGAGAATGGTAATCTGAGTCCAACCAAGAGCTTGGCTGATGCCTATCTAATGAAAGACGGCCTACCAATTACAAAATCACCATTGTATAAAACTCCTGAGGCTTCTTTGGATGTATTTGCTAATCGCGACGAACGGATGTCGGCTACTTTTATGAAAAGAGGAGACGCTTATATGGGTACGAAACCTGTATTTGATATCGCTCCTTTAGTATTTAATAAAACCGGATTTACTTTTCGTAAATACTCTAATATTGATGACTGGACAACCCAAAATTCTTTAATGGACCGTGTTGTTTTACGTTATGCAGAAGTTTTATTGGTATATGCAGAAGCTAAATTTGAATTAGAAAATCAAATCAGTGATGCAGATTTAGAAATTTCTATCAACTTATTGCGCAAAAGAGCCAACATTGCTAAACTATCTAATGCATTTGTTTCGGAAAATGGTTTAGATATGCGCGATGAAATCCGACGAGAAAGACGTGTGGAGTTAGCACAAGAAAGTTTTCGTTATTGGGATCTTATCCGTTGGAAAATTGCTGAAGTAGAACTGCCAAAACCGGTTTTGGGTAATTATTTCTTCAAAACTGAGTTCGGGACTTCAGTTACTGTAAATCTGACACCTGAAAACTTCATTCTGGTGCAAGCAGCCAGCTTCCGTAAATTCGACCCCGAGAAAGATTATTTATGGCCTTTACCAATCAATGAAATTTCTTTGAACTCCAATCTAAAGCAAAATCCTAAGTGGTAAAATAGAATATTTAGAATAATCCCGACTCTCATCGGGATTATTCTTTAAAGCATAATTATATTTAATACTGTGGTTAGAAATAATTAATAAAGAAAGTAGATTTGTTTTCTATAACAGGTATATTGATATTTAACTAATTAAATGCCGATCTGGTCTGTTAATTTTGCTCTTCAAATTGCCACACAAAACTGATCGATTCAACCCTAATCAACCAATCTAATGAAGAAAAAGTATTTCATTTTTCTGGTTCTAATATTCATTGCATTTAATACCTCCTCACAGTTACTTCACCTAAAAGAGGATGTAAAAGTATCTAATCATCCTCGCATTCTGCTTTTGCAAGGTGAGGAAACAACTATTCTGAAAAATATTGCTTCTGACAGTAATTGGAAGAAAATTCATCTGGTAATTCTTGCTGAAAGTGATCGTCTTCTCAATCAACCAGTATTAGAAAGAATACAGATAGGTCGCAGGCTCCTGGCTACTTCAAGAGAGTGTCTTCGCAGAATATTTTATCTTTCCTATTCCTACCGTATTACTAATGATAAAAAATATCTGACCAGAGCAGAGGAAGAATTAGTAAAAGTTTCACAGTTTAGCGATTGGAATCCAAGCCATTTTTTAGATGTTGCAGAGATGACTATGGGTGTAGCCATCGGTTATGACTGGTTATTTAAAGATTTACAACAATCATCAAAAGAAATTATTAAAGAGGCTATCCTAAAAAAAGGTATCGAACCTTCACTCAATAGTAAATATAATTACTGGTTGAAAAACTCGAATAACTGGAATCAGGTGTGTAACGCCGGAATGAGTTACGGTGCATTAGCAATCTACGAAGAAAACCCGGCCTTAGCCAGACAAATTATTGATCGAGCTGTTGAGTCTATCAAAATTCCAATGGGTGATTACAAGCCTGAAGGGGCGTATCCTGAAGGATATAGTTATTGGGGTTATGGTACAAGTTTTAATATAATGTTTATCAGTGCTATTCAGAAGGTATTTAAAACTGATTTTGCTTTGTCAGAAACAGAAGGTTTCCTGAAAACAGCCGGATACTTTCAGCACATGGTTGGAACCTCTGGAAAAAACTTCAACTATTCGGATGCCGGAAATGGTACAGATTTAAGCCCGGCTATGTTCTGGTTTGCGGATAGAAATAAGGATAATAGCCTATTATATACTGAAAATAACTATGTGAATGACAGTAAATCAATTGGTAGAGATCGTTTGCTTCCGGCTGCGATGATATGGGGTAAGGATTTATCGCTTAATAATGCCAAAGCTCCTGAGCAATTCATTTGGGTAGGGCAGGGGAGAAACCCTGTAGCTTTGATGCGTACTTCATGGACAGACCCTGATGCAATTTACGTGGGTTTCAAGACAGGGTCTCCTTCTGTGAGCCATGGTCATATGGATGTTGGTTCATTTGTAATGGATGCAAATGGCGAACGTTGGTCGATGGATTTCGGAATGCAGGAGTATGAGTCTCTGGAGTCGAAAGGTGTTAATTTATGGGATATGAAACAAAATTCTCAACGCTGGCAAATATTTCGATACAATAATCTGGCTCATAGTACTCTAACTTTTGATAATGAATTTCAAAAAGTAGAGGGTAAAGCAGGTATTCAAAAGTTTACTGCCAACCCCAAATTTATAAGTGCTATCAGCGATATTAGCGGCGTATATAAAACTAAAGAAGTAATAAGAGGAATAGCGATTGTAGATCAAAAGTTTGTAGCTGTGAAAGACGAAATTGTAGCAGACCAAAACTCAACTACAGTCCGATGGTCAATGTTAACTCCGGCAGAAGTACACATTGATACCCATGCGTCAGCTACACTCATACACAAAGGCAAGAAGTTGCACCTAAAAGTAGTGGAACCTGCAAATGCCACTCTGAAAACCTGGTCAACACAAGGTAAAAATGATTTTGATGCTCCAAACCCGGGTACAACACTGATAGGTTTTGAAGCAGCACTTTCTGCAAGCAGCAAAACCAACCTGACTATTTTGTTAATACCCGAAGGCACAAAAACAAACATTAAACAAACTATTCCGGCTTTGAAAGACTGGAAATAATATAATTGAGTGATTTTGTCTGAACTTTGATTTAAATGATTTAATTAAAGTTCAGACAAAATCACTTAATCACTAAATTCTTAAACTTATGAAAACCTTCTTTACCTCTATATTCTTTAGCCTTGTGCTAATTGCTCAGGCTCAGGTGAAACAACGAAATATATTAGGCAATACATACTCTATAGATGCTTATAAGTCGAGCATCGTACCTAAAAGCCAATGGAAGCCGTATCCGAAAACACCGGAAGAATGGAAAGCAGCTTTGCCTGATTCGTTAATTCAATCAATTATAAAAGCAGGCGAAGCAACGGCTAAAAAAGAAATGCCTCAGATGTCGGCAACAATTCTGATGAATTATGTTCGCTCCGGTGACCGTGAAGAACATTCAAAAATATCTTTTGGCCGACGTATTAATCTGATGGATTTAGTGATGGCTGAATCGGTTGAAGGGAAAGGTCGTTTTACAGAGGACATTATGAACTATGTATGGGCCATATGCGAAGAAACCTACTGGGGAGTTCCGGCGCATTTAGGGGTGCAAAAGGCAAAAAATGGTTTACCAGATGCAGAAGACCCTACGGTTGATTTATTCGCTGCCGAAACAGCATCAGTTTTAGGCTTGACTGACTATTTTGTTGGTGAAAAATTGGATAAGATTTCACCACTTATCCGTAAAAGAATTTATTCAGAAACAAAACGCAAAATTTTTGAGCCTATCAAACAGGTTGAGAGATATGGTTGGTTAAGTAAAAAAAATCCAGTTAATAACTGGAACCCCTGGATTGTTTCTAACTTATTGATTGCTGATTTATTTATAGAATCTGACGAAAACAAAAGAGCTATTAATGCTTATACTTATTCTACTTTGATGGATGCTTACCTGAATAGTTTAGGTGATGATGGGGGGTGTGATGAGGGTCCAAGTTATTGGTTTGCCGCTGGCGCTTGTGTTTTTGATGCACTTGAAACACTATCAAGTGCATCAAATGGAAAAATAAATATCTATGACCAGCCAATTATACAAAAACTGGCGGCATATATTTATAAAACACACATTGCTGATGATTATTTTGTGAATTTTGCAGATGCAGACCCTAAACTACGCCCGGATGGTTTGATGTTGTATCGTTTCGGGCAAGCACTGAAAGATAACACACTTATGCAATTTGGTTTGTGGGCATTTCAAAGATTCCCTTCTACGGCTACTTCAAATGGTAGTTTTCATCGGATGAGAAGAATCGCTAATATTCTTACAGTGAATGAAATACCAGAAGTTACTACTACTTACAAACCTAATGCTGATGCCTGGTTTAAGGATATTCAGGTACTCACTACCCGCGCATCAAATGGTTTTTATTTAGCTACTCATGCCGGACACAATGCCGAAAGTCATAACCATAATGATGTGGGGGATTTTCTGTTATATGCTAATGGTGAGCCAGTAATTATTGATGC
Organism: Emticicia sp. BO119; assembly: GCF_013912375.1. Lineage (GTDB taxonomy): Bacteria > Bacteroidota > Bacteroidia > Cytophagales > Spirosomataceae > Emticicia. The sequence goes on from NZ_JACETV010000001.1 coordinate 1,040,126, forward strand.
CGGGCGTGGTAATTATACTGCCCGTACCTTTTCTTCGAAACGATATGAATTATGGTTTACACAATCGCAATATCATAACCTCCCGATTATTAATGGCAAAGGGCAGTTAGCTGGCCGCCACTATGAAGGAGCCAATGTGGAATGTACAGTAAATGAAAAAGAGGCTGCCTTGAATATGGATATTGCTCCGTCTTACGATAAGGAAGCAGGGGTTCAGAAATGGAACCGAACGGTAAAATTGAACAAGATAAAAAATCAGGTAGAGATTACAGATGATTATATCTTAAATCAGAAACCGATCTCACTGGAGCAGGTTTTTATGACAGTTTGTGAAATAAACACCGATATACCTGGAAAGATTATCTTGACAACGCCCAAAAGACAAAATGTGATTTTGTTATATGATACTAAAAGCTGGACAGTTTCTACCGACTTCCCTTCAACTGAAGGTATGGAGTATAAAAGTTTTAAAACAAAATGGGATAATCACCCTGTAAGACGTATGATACTCACCAATAAAAATCTATTGCAAAAAAGCAAAAGTGTTTTTACTATTATGATGGAATAGTGATTGCCGTCATATATTTAGTCAAATACCGCTCAATAACTTATCCTTATCTTCTAAAAGAAAATGCTACAATCACAAGCAAAACGCTTACAGAACCCAAAGCAACTGATAAAGAGGTAAGTTCTGCTACAAATCCTAAAAAGGCAGGGCCTGCTAATTGTCCGATATATCCAAGTGTGGTTACTCCAGCAATAGCTGCACTTGGAGACATATCGGGCAGATTTCCGGCAGAGCTGAAAAATACAGGAACGATATTCGCACAACCTACTCCGACCAATACAAAACCTATAATTGTTGCTATTCCGTAAGGTATCAGAATGGCTAAGAGGATACCAGCTGCGGCAAGAAGCCCTCCGTATAGAACTACTTTCTGAGAACTAAACGAATTGATAATTTTATCGCCAGATAAACGCATAACAGACATGGCAACTGAAAAAGCTGCAAAACCAATACCAGAGGTAGATTGAGTAAAGTTTCTATGAAATTGAAGAAACACAGCACTCCAGTCAAGAATTGCCCCTTCAGCCAGAAACGCTACAAAACACATCAAACCCAGAATTAGTACACGTCCTTTTGGAATAGTAAGGGTTGATGTGTTTACTTTCTTTTCTTCTGAATGAGGTAGCAGATTTCTGTATTGGCTTAAGGAAATAAATATTAATAATGCAGAAATAGAAAATACCGCTACTGTTGATGATAAACCCAAGCCAAAGAAAAAACCTAACCCTAACGAACCGATCAGTCCACCTACACTAAATAATCCATGAAATGAAGACATAATATATTTACCGACCCGCTCTTGTATAATTACAGCTTGTGCATTCATCGAAACATCAATCGCACCAATGGCAATTCCAAACAGATACAATGAGACGGACAGAGTAATGCTTGTATCTGCAAATAAAAGGAGGGGTAATATTAAGGCAATCATTAATCCGGCTATTAGCATTACTTTTCTGCTACCAAATCGGTTAATAATCGAGCCTGTAAATGGCATAATTGTCATCGCTCCTGCGCCTAAACATAATAAAATAAGGCCAAGAGCGGCATCATTCAATTGAAGTCTGATTTTGGCCAGTGGCACCATTGGAACCCATGTTGCCAAGCCTATACCGCAAACTAAAAAAATGAATAGAGTAGAAATACGAGCTTTACGTAATTTTTTTTGTGTAGATAAATCACTGATTAGAGAAGAGGTCATATCTGGATAAGGTTAAAGAATTATTCCCTCAAAGAAATGAACATTTTGAGAGACCATAGATATATTTTAAAAAAAAATATTAATTACTTTTTAATCTTTGAGAATATTCCCAAATTTACACATAGTATTAGCTAACCCATGAAACCTAATTAACCTCGTCCAGTAAATTTTTTGAGTACAAACTTTCCCAAAAAGTCTTGATTAAGTCTGATCTCTCTGATATGAATTAACTCATATCAGAAGGTTGTTTTTAATCTTTGCCCGATGGAATAGGATTTTAATCAGAATTTTTAAATTTTTTTAATAATTCTTTTTTCCCCAGATTCCATATTCAAAAAAAAGCTAACTGTTTGATTTTTAGAGATTATCAGCTTGTAATTTTCACTTTCATTATTGAAATTTTTAACTGAAAATACCTCAGGAATGGAATTTGCTAAACCGTTTTTGATTGTATTTTTTTAAGAATATTTAAAATGATTTAGGGATTTAGCCGGGTTGATTGACTATATATATTAGAATTCATACGTTTGAAAACTGACCTATCTATAATGAAGTACCAAAAACTAAGTGATGAAGAATTGGTTGATTTCTTAAGAAGCGACAATGAAACAGCTTTTGAAGAGATATATAATCGGTACTGGTACAAATTGTTTGGCGTGGCCTATCATGAAATTGGAACCAAAGAAGAGGCCGAAGAATTAGTACATGATTTATTTGAAAGTCTTTGGAACCGACGACAGTTAAGTGTTATTAAACACCTGAGCTCTTACTTAGTAGTTTCTATAAAACATTTGTCAACTAATTACATAAAGTCGCAGATTACACAAAGAAAATACCAGGAGTATCTGATTTTAAGCCAGATACAACAATCATACTCAACAGACGAAACCGTTCATTTTACTGACTTGTCAAAAGCAGTAGAGGAAGCAATGAAAAAGCTCCCTGAAAAAAGTTGTGAAATTTTTAAATTAAGTCGTTTTGAAAATCAGTCGGTCAAAGATATTGCTAATAAAATGAATCTTTCTGAAAAAGCAGTAGAATACCACCTGACCAAAACCCTCAAGGTTTTAAAGGAGCAACTAAGGGCTTATCATACAAACAATTAATTTTTGTTTAAAATTAAAGATACCGTTATCTACGGGCCTTAGGTCTATGAACCAGCATGAATTCGACAAACTTTTAGAAAAATATTTAGCAGGCGAATGTAGTACTGAAGAAGAAAAACTGATTTGGGAATGGCAGGAAAATATGCTCAAAAACAGTCAGTTACTTCTTAATTCAGATGAAAAGGAGGCCATTAAAAAGCGTCTTTGGAGCCGGATTTACGATAATACAATAGGTGCTGGAGAGGAGGAGACAAGCATATCCAAGAAGAGAATTTTTATGATTCTTAAATGGGGGATTGCAGCTTTACTTCTGATTGGGTTAACCAATATTTTTCTGATAATGAAAGATAAAAAAGCAGAGGTAACAGCAGAAACTCTCCCGACTCAACACTCAAGCGATATTGAAGTTAAAAATACGTCGAGCAGTGATAGTGAAATAAAACTGGAAGATGGAACTGTTGTAAAGCTAAAAAAGAATAGTAGTATCAGTTATCCTAAGCACTTCGGCAAAGAAACCCGGAATGTGTATCTGAAAGGAGAAGCTTTTTTTAAAGTCAAAAGAAATCCAAATGCCCCCTTTATTGTTCACACAGGAGATTTGGTAACAGAGGTTTTAGGTACGAGTTTTAATGTGAAGTCTTATGATAATTCAAAGGCCATAGAAGTTTCTGTAACATCGGGTAGGGTGTCAGTATATGAAATGTCAGAGAAATTGTCTGATAAGAAAAATGGTGTTATTCTGACACCAAATCAGAAGGTAGTTTTTGATAAAAGCTCAAAGAAAATAACACCTGGAATTGTAGAAAATCCTATTGTTTTGACACCAGGAGTAAGCAAAATTGACTTCGTATTTGAAGAAGTGCCACTTCAACAGGTATTTCAGCGATTAAAAGATGTGTATGGTATTGAAATAATAATAGAAAACCAGGATTTAAATCAATGTGTCCTGACAGCTGATTTAAATGACCTCCCGCTATTTACACAACTTGAATTAGTCTGTCGTACTGTGAATGCAAGATTTGAAGAGAGAGGAACCAGCTTTTTTGTAAGCGGAGAAGGATGTAAATAATAAAGAGACCATTTATTCAACCTTAATAAATTATAAATAATTACAAAACTTTTAAAAACAAAACCTAAATGAAAACATGAAACAAAAAAAGCCGACAATGTATTAACATCATCGGCCTTGCGAGCTCTCAACCGAACGGCAATTCGGAGCCTGAGAGATTAGTTTTTACCTATCACAAGTATAAAAACAACCTAAATGTATGAAAAAAGACGTACGTAGAAAAAATTTTTTGCTCAAAGCAATGAAAATTACGTTTACTCAACTCTTGATGGTCGCCCTCTTTAGCGGACTTTCTTACGCTTACGATGTGAATGGACAAGAAGTTCTTAAGACAAACGTTTCGTTAAAGATAGAATCACTTGAAGTTAAAAAAATTCTGAGCCAGATAGAAAAACAGGCTGATGTAAAGTTTGTGTATAGTTCAAATACTATACGATTGAATCAAAAGGTATCAATTGTTATCAGCAATAATTTAGCTGAGGTACTTAACGATTTATTTACACCACTACAGATTTCTTATGAAGTTATAGGAGACAGAATTTTGCTGCGTAAAAAATCTCAATTGAAAAAAATGTCTCACATTGATGAATTAAGGATGCAAAATGGGGAGATTATTGAGCAAACAGTAAAAGGAAAAGTAACTGAAGCCGATAAGAGTGAAGGTTTGCCAGGTGTAAGTGTTTTGATAAAAGGTACAACAAGAGGAACAACTACCGATGCCGACGGTAACTATACCCTGGTTGTGCCTGATAATCAGGCTGTTCTGGTTTTCAGTATTGTAGGTTTTGAGCCAACGGAAGTTATTGTGGGCAACCGTACAACTATTGATGTAGCCATGAAACCAGATGTAAAATCATTGGGTGAGGTCGTGGTAGTGGGTTATGGTGTTCAGAAAAAAGAAACTGTAACTGGTTCGGTTGTAAGTGTAAAGGGTAATGAATTAGTAAAATCGCCCGCAGTAAACTTAAGTAACTCTCTTGCAGGTCGTCTCCCTGGTGTTGTTGCCGTCAACAGAAGTGGAGAGCCTGGTTATGATGGTTCAGCTATCCGCATTAGAGGAGCAAATACTTTAAATAATAGCGATGCCTTGATCGTAATTGATGGTATTCCTAACCGTGCCGGTGGTTTTGACAGATTGAATCCTGCGGACATTGAAAGCATCTCGGTTTTGAAAGATGCCTCTGCGGCAATATATGGTTCTCGTGCTGCAAACGGTGTTATTCTGATTACTACCAAAAGGGGTAAAACCGGTAAACCTGAATTGTCATATTCATTCAATCAGGGTTTTGCACAGCCAACAGTTGTGCCTAAATTAGCCAATGCGGCACAATATGTTCAGATGTTGAACGACCTTGATATTTATCAATTGCCAGTAGGTGAATGGGCTGCTGCTAATCAGGCGTACAAAACAAATGGTGTATATAACAGACCTAATGGTGAGGTAAGAAAAGCTCCTTTCTCACCGACGGATATTCAGAAATATGCAGATGGCTCAGACCCATGGTTATATCCGAATACTGACTGGTATGCAGCCACATTAAAAGACTGGTCGCCTCAGGTACGTCACAATGTACAATTGAATGGTGGTACTGAAAATGTAAAGTATCTGACGTCTTTAGGCTATCAGAAACAAGATGCCTACTACAAGAAATCTGCTACAGCGTATGAACAATATGACATCAGAATTAACCTTGATGCCAAAATTAACAAATACGTTAATTTACAAGTAGGTTTGGTTGGCCGTGAAGAGTTCAGACGCTTCCCTACCAAGCCAGCGAGTGCTATTTTCCGTATGCAAATGCGTGGAAAACCTCATCAACCAGCTTACTGGCCTAATGGGTTACCTGGCCCGGATATTGAAAATGGTGAAAATCCTGTTGTTATTACAACTAATCAGACTGGTTATGAACACGATAAACAGGACTATTTCCAGACCAATGGACAATTAGATATAAAAATACCAGGAATTGAGGGACTTAAATTTACAGGTACAGCTGCGATTGATAAGCGTATCCGTTCGCAAAGACGCTGGGAAACACCATGGACCTTATATGAAAAAGGTTCAGGAACTAACCCTGATGGTACCCCTGTGTTGGTTGCCAGTAAGCGTGGCCCTGCCGAACCACGTCTGACATTAGGTAACGAAACACAATTAAATATTTTATTGGGTGGTATTGCTACTTATGAGCGTACATTTGGTGCACATGGTATTACTGTTTTAGCTGGTACAAACCAGGAAAGAATACAGGGAACAAACTTCAATGCCTTCCGCCGCTACTTTATTTCAACAGCTATTGACCAGTTATTTGCCGGTGGTGATTTAGAGAAAAACAATGGTGGGGGTGCTTATAACAGTGCCCGTATCAACTATTTTGGTCGTGCTGCTTATAATTACAAAGAAAAATATCTGGCTGAATTCTTATGGCGCTACGATGGTTCTGACATATTCCCTCCTGAAACACGTTATGGTTTCTTTCCGGGCTTTATGTTAGGCTGGGTATTGTCTGAAGAGAACTTTATCAGGAAAGGGCTACCAATGGTCAGCTACCTGAAACTACGCGGTTCATGGGGTCAGATGGGTAACGATCAGGTGTATCTGCCTAACACTTCAACACCTGCTACTTATCAGTACTTATCAACGTACGGATTCCGCAGTTATATCATTGGTAATGTAGAAACGAAAACTTTGTATGAAACACGTATCCCTAATAACAATATTACATGGGAGGTGGCCAATAACTCAAATGTTGGTTTAGAAGGTTCATTATTCAATGGTAAATTATCATTCGAATTAGATTTCTTTGCTAACAAACGTACTAATATCCTATGGTTCAGAAATGCTTCAGTACCTCAATCAACAGGTTTGACATTACCTGCTGAAAACATTGGAGAAGTCTCTAATAAAGGATGGGAGTTTAACGTGGGTTATCGTAGCCAGGCTGGCGATTTCAAATATAGTGTGAGTGTGAATGGAGGTTATGCCAAAAACAAAGTACTATTCTGGGACGAAGCTCCTGGAGCACCTGAATGGCAACGTACTACAGGTAAGCCAATGTACACGTTCCAGGCCTATATCTATGATGGTGTATTCAAAGATCAGGCAGAAATTGATGCTAATCCAATAGACTACAAAGCTATTGTAAATCAATTGCGTCCTGGTGATATGAAATACAAAGATTACAATGGTGATGGTAAAATTACACCTGATGATCAGGTTCGTACAGATAATACCCAGTTACCTTTGTTTCAGGGAGGAGCTAATATTACGGCACAGTACAAAAACTTTGATCTGACTATCTTATTCCAGGGCGCAGCAGGTGCAAAGCAATATGTTAGCGCAGGCGAGTCTGGTAATATTGGTAATTTCTTGTTAGATATTTACGAAAACCGCTGGACAATTGATAATCCAAGTAGCGTTCACCCTCGCATTGCCAACCGTAGCGACCAGTATTTCTCTGGTGGTAATACTTACTGGCTAAGAAGTTCAGACTATATCCGTTTGAAAAACTTCGAGTTAGGCTATACTATTCCAAATGCCTGGGGTTCAAAAGTTGGTTTGAATAATTTTAGAGTTTATGTAAATGGACTAAATTTATTGACATGGGATAAATTGAAGGTGTATGACCCTGAAACTACGAATTCAACAGGGCAATATTACCCTCAATCGAGAATTATTAATGCAGGTCTAACAGCAACATTCTAAAAAATTAAATTGAACAGCAATGAATAAATTTAAGAAAATATTGGTAGCAACTGTTGTAGCCGGACTTGCTGTAACAAGTTGTAATGATGATTTTGTAAACACCAGCCCTCTTGATCAGGTGTCGGAGGCTGCTGTATGGACAGATGCTGCATTAGCTGAAGCATTTGTTACTGAATTGTATGGCGGACTTGGAAATGGAGGTTTTGATGAACAAATGTTGGCTTCGTTGACCGATGAAACTGCATTTACTCACCCTGGTCGTAATATAACAACTATTACGGAGTCACGCTCAAATCCAGCCGATCCGGGTTGGATAAATGGTACTTTAAGCTGGGTGAATATGTATAGCCGTATTAGAGCATGTAATCTTGCCCTTAAGAATCTTGAGGCTCCCAAGTTTAATAATAGTAATAAAATAGCTGAGCGATTAAGAGGTGAGGCTACTTTTATGCGTGCCTATTTCTATCATCAGTTAGTTCGGTACTTTGGTGGCGTGCCTTTAGTTGATCGCCCTTATACATTAGGTGAGGAAGATTACATGGCTCCTCGTAATTCAATGGAAGAATGTATTAACTTCATTGTAAAGGATTGTGATCAGGCAGCAACTTTGCTTGAGGGTACTACATTAGCAGCAGGGCGTGCATCAAAAGCAGCGGCTTTGGCGCTTAAATCCCGGATTTTGATTTATGCGGCAAGTGATTTGTACGATATGAATACTGCAAAGGCCAAATCAAGTGCAATGGCTGCATTTAGCAAACCGGAGGTTCTGGCAATTTCTACAGGATCACGTACTGAACGCTGGACTAAAGCAAAAGCAGCTGCAAAGGCGGTGTTAGATCTGACAGGCTATGGAGTAGCATTGAACCTGTCTGCCCCAGTCAGTAAAGAAGAAGGAAGCACTAATTACATGAATATTGCGCTGTCGAGAAATGGAGGTGAAAAGGATTTGATTTTTGCCCGTTACTTTATTAACGCAAAACAAGAGAATGGTGGCCGTCAGGGATTATTTAATGGTCCGAATGGTTATCATAACTGGGCTGGTAATACACCTATTCAAAATTTTGTAGATGACTATGAGATGATGGATGGAACGAAATTCAGCTGGCAAAATCCTCAACAAGCAAGCCAACCTTATGTTGGTCGTGACCCTCGTTTCTATGCTTCTCTGTTATATGATGGAGCTCCATGGAAGCCTCGTACTGCTGACGTAGCGGCTAAAGATCCTGTAAATCAGATACAAACAGGTCAGTACGAGTTAGGTGACGGTTCAGGTACAAAAACACCTTATTTTGGTTTGGATACTCGAAAAAGCACTGTTGAGGATTGGAATGGAAGTTATACGGGTTATTATATGCGTAAATTCATTGATCCGAATCCAGGTATAGTCGATCAGAATACATGGCAACAGGTTCCGTGGCCACATTTAAGATATACTGAGGCTATCTTTAACTATGCTGAAGCTTGTATTGAATTAGGAGAAGATGCTGAGGCTCGTACCTGGCTAAATAAAATACGCTTCCGTTCAGGAATGCCTGCTTTAACAGAGTCGGGAGATGCACTTCGACAACGTTATCGAAACGAACGCCGTATTGAGATGGCATTTGAAGAGCAACGTTATCATGATGCACGCCGGTGGATGATTGCCCCGACAACCTTAGGTAGAAAAGCCAATATCATAACCGTATTAGGTACTTTGAAACCAGGTAAAACAGTTTCTTTATACAAATATGATCCAAACAGTTATAACTATGAGTATAAAGTAACTGATATGGATCCTGGTAAAGAAAATCGTACGTGGTTAGATAAAATGTATTTTTTACCAATCCATCGTGACGAAATGAACCGTAATAATAAGTTAGTACAGAATCCTGGGTACTAATAGATATTTTAATAAATTGGGTAGTTGAGTGCCTTATGGGTGCTCAACTACCCAAAATTTTTGTTATTGAAGCACTAAACCTATCCAATGAAAGTATTTAGCCTCGTTTCACTAAGCCTATTATTATCTTTAATTGCTTGCCAAAGTGATAAGAAATCTGTTGATAATCCCACAACCGAATCTTCAAACGAACCTCAGCTCTTTACCTTATTAACAACGGAGAAAACACATGTTGATTTTCAGAATATTATCAATGAAGGTCTCAATACTAATGTGCTTATGTATGAGTACTTTTATAATGGTGGAGGAGTAGCTGTTGGAGATGTAAACAATGATGGTTTAGATGATATTTACTTTACAAGCAATATGCAATCAAACCGTCTTTATCTTAATAAAGGCTCAATGGTCTTTGAAGATATTACTATTGCTGCTGGTGTGGCAGGTCGGGAAGGACCATGGAAAACCGGAACAACAATGGCTGATGTAAATGGTGATGGCTTATTAGATATATATGTTTGCTATTCGGGTAATTTATTGCCTGAGAAACGTACTAACCAATTATTTATTAATCAGGGTAAAAATACCAATGGAATACCCACATTTATTGAAAAAGCACACGACTATGGCCTGGATAGTCCCGCCACAAGCACACAGGCAGGATTTTTTGATTATGATAAAGACGGTGATTTAGATATGTTTCTGCTGAATCATAATCCTAAATCTTTGCCAGTATTAGATGAAGCCACAACCGCCGCCATATTAAAAAAAGAAGACTTTGAAAACGGCATGCGTTTTTTCAGACATGATAAAGGGAAAAACGGTGAGCCTATCTTCAAAGATATTACCAGGCAAGCCGGTTTGTTAAGTTCTGCGCTATCGTACGGACTTGGCATAGCCATTGCTGACTATAATAACGATGGCTGGCAGGATATGTACATTTCAAATGATTATACCATTCCGGATTTTTTGTATATCAGCGATAAAAAAGGTGGTTTCACTAATCAGATAAGCGAGGGCATGGGCCATTTCTCTCACTTCTCAATGGGGAGCGATGCAGCTGATATTAATAATGATGCGATGACAGATATTTTTACACTGGATATGTTACCTGAGGATAACCGCAGACAAAAACTATTGATGGCTCCGGATAATTTCGAAAAATTTGATTTCAACGTAAAAGTAGGTTTCGGGCATCAGTATATGCGTAATATGCTGCAATTGAATCAGGGAGTTTTAAATACCAATTCAGTATCGAAATATCCACAGTTTTCGGAAATTGGTCAATTATCAGGAATATCAAATACCGATTGGAGTTGGAGTGCGTTATTTGCTGATTATGATAATGATGGGTGGAAAGACCTATATATCACGAATGGCTATCTACGTGATTATACCAATATGGATTTTCTGAAGTATATGAGTGATTATGTACAGAATAATCAGGCAAATATTCAGCGTCAGAATGTATTGGATTTAGTCCTGAAAATTCCCTCATCTAATCTGACTAACTATATGTATAAAAATGGTCAGAACCTGCAATTCAAAAATGTTGTCAGCAGTTGGGGTATGAGCCACAATGCCAACAGCAACGGCGCGGCCTATTCAGATCTTGATAATGATGGTGACCTTGATTTAGTAGTAAACAATATTAATCAACCTGCTTTTATTTATCAGAATGATGCCGATAAACTGGTCAAAAACCACTATTTAAAAATCAAACTTAATGGTGAAAGATTAAATAAATTAGGATTGGGTGCAAAAGTTTCTTTATATAAAGACGGAAAAGTACAATATCTTGAACAGATGCCAACAAGAGGCTATCAGTCAAGTGTATCTCCAGTTTTGCATTTCGGATCAGGAAATCAGACTACTATTGATTCGGTTAAAATTGTCTGGCTAAGTGGCAAACAACAAATACTGACAAATGTGGCTACAGATAAGCTGTTGGTATTAGAAGAAAAAGATGCAAAATCTACCAACCGGTCCATCCAATCATCTGCTCCGATATTCAAGGAAACTAATACAGGGATTAAATATATAGCCGCAGGTAATAACATTAATGATTTTAAGAGGCAAACACTATTGATTAATCCACTTTCGTTTAGTAGTCCTTGTATGGCTAAAGCAGATGTGAATGGAGATGGACTGGAAGATATTTTTATAGGGGGAGGTAGTGGACAACCCGGGGCTTTGCATATTCAGGGCAAGAGTGGGAGTTTCACAACTAAAACACAGTCTGCATTTGAAACAGATAAGCAAAGCGAAGATGCAGATGCTATTTTCTTTGATGCCAATGGTGATACTTTCGCTGATTTATATGTGGCAAGTGGTGGATATGGGAATATGATGCCAAATGACCCTCTGTTACAAGACCGTCTTTATCTCAATGATGGCAATGGCAACTTTACAAAAGCAAATAATGCGTTACCACGAATGTTAGTTAGTAAAGGCTGTGTACGTGTAACTGATATTAACCTGGATGGTAAACCTGATTTATTTGTAGGAGGTAGAGTGATTCCGGGTAGTTATCCTGAAACACCGCAGAGTTATATTCTGATTAATCAAAGTAGTGGGGCAATAGCCCGATTTATTGATCAGACAGATAATATTGGCTCTGCTGTAAAAAATATTGGTATGGTAACTGATGCTATGTGGTATGATTTGAATAATGATAAAAAAGCTGAACTGATTGTTGTGGGAGACTGGATGCCTATTCAGGTATTCAGTTTAGATAATAAAAAATTAATTAATGTAACCACTACTTATTTTGAAAAACAATACGCCGGATTGTGGAATAAACTATTGTTGGAAGATTTTAATAATGATGGGAAGATGGATTTACTGGTAGGTAACTTAGGGGTGAACTCTCAACTGAAAGCCACTGAAAAAGAACCTGCTGAATTGTTTTTTAAAGATTTTGATGATAACGGCTCGATTGACCCCATTCTATGCTTTTATATTCAAGGCAAAAGTTTTCCTTATGTAACCCGTGACGAATTACTCGACCAGTTAAGTATTATGCGTACCCGCTTCCCTGATTATAAAAGCTATGCAGATGCAAGTATGACTGAAATTTTTACCACTGAAGAACTGGTTGAGGTGAAAAAATTAACCATTAATACGCTCAAAACAACTCTATTTATATGTGACTCCAAAGGCAAGTTTCAGGAAAAGCGCTTGCCTTTAGAAGCTCAGTTTTCACCTGTATTTGCTATGTCTTCAATTGATGTAAATACCGATGGAAAAAAAGATTTAGTACTTGCTGGAAACATTAATCGCGGACGTTTGAGATTTGGTAAATATGATGCTAATTTCGGGCTTGTTTTAAAGGGAGACGGAACGGGGAATTTTACATCTGTAAATCAACAACAATCAGGGTTAAACCTGAAGGGTGACATCAGAAGTATGTTATTTGTAAATAACATACTATTTTTTGGCATTAACCAGCAAGCATTAAAAGCCTATTCTTTTAGTAATTAATTGTCGGGTTCTGTATAGATAGATTTCTGGCAAATTTAAAGTTTTCTGGTAGATTCTTCTTGGGGAAACGGCACCTTATAAAGAGGCTGTTTAAACTTATATAAAAACTATACAATTGATGCTTGTTCTTAGCCTTACTTTTTGTCTTGATACAAAAAGTAACAAAAAAATCAAGAAAATTTAAACTCGCTGACGCTCAAACAGTAAATTTTCGAGATAGGCTTCAAAAAAAAAGAAAAGTTTAAACAGGTTCAAATTAATATCCTTAACGCTATTTATTTACGAATGAAATTTGTAGTACTAATATTAGCTTCTGCTTATATAACGATTGGTTGTACCAACAACACCGAACAATTGCCAAGCCTTGACAGCAAGGAGGTAAGCAATGTCATAAATAGAATGACTGACATTATGATTCATGATGTTACAAACCCGCCTCTGGCTTCCCGATTCTTTTCTTATGCCTGTCTGGCAGCATATGAAGTAACTTCTCAGAATAATGATTCTATCCCTTCGATGAAAGGTAAACTAAATGATTATCCTGACATCAATAAAGAAAATATTTCCGGAATTTTTTCTACAGATGTAGCAGCTATTTTAGCTATGATGGAAACCGCCAGGAAAATGCAGCCATCTGGCAAATTAATGGGAGACTATGAAAAAAAATGGATAGACTCATGCAAAACGCTTGGTTTTTCTTCTGAAGTTATGGAAAATTCGTTGGCCTATGCTCAAAGTATAAGTAAACAAATATTAGCATATGCCAAAGCGGATAAATACAACCAGATAAGTAATTATCCTCGTTATACACCAGGTGGGAAAGACGGAGACTGGTTTCCGACTCCCCCAGCATATTTCCCTCCTGTAGAGCCTTATTTTCATACTGTTCGTTCTTTTACGCTTGATTCAGCCAATCAGTTTAATCCAATTAAACCAGTACCTTTTTCGACAGATAAGAAGTCGGAGTTCTATCAGTTAATGCTTGACCTTTACAATGAAAAATTACCTCAGGAAAATAAAGAGATAGCCGCTTTCTGGGATTGTAACCCTTTTGCTTTGCAAGATAACGGACACCTGATGATTGGCGTTAAAAAGATTTCTCCTGGCGCACATTGGATGGGAATTGTTGGAATTGTATGTAAGCAGAAGGAATTAAGTCTTGCTAAAACTATCCAGATACATACGGCAGTAGCCATCGGACTTATGGATGGCTTTATCGGTTGCTGGGGGGAAAAGTATCGGAGTAACCGTGTCCGGCCTGAAACAGCTATCAGGAAATATATTGATCCAAACTGGCGACCATTATTGCAAACCCCTCCTTTTCCTGAATATCTGAGTGGACATTCTACAATTTCAACTACATCAGCCGTAATTCTCACACATTTTTTAGGGGAGAATTTTGCTTATACAGACAGTGTTGAAAAACGCTATGGTCTGGCACCCCGTACGTTTCAATCGTTTCATGCTGCTGCCGAAGAAGCAGCAATTTCGCGTTTCTATGGTGGGATTCATTTTATTGATGCAATTGAGCGTGGACAAACGCAAGGTACTAAAGTAGGGCAGCAGGTATTAAAGAGGTTAAATTAAAAATTGAATCTTTTCAAGAAAGAATATTGCCTTTTTGGTTGATTTTTAGAATATTTACAGGATAAAAGCGTTTTTAAACGTGATTGATTATCAACCTGTTTTTTTTAAAGAACCCTAACAAATTCCCTGATGTCATATTTGAATATAGACAGTATAAAAGACCGCACTTTTGATGCTATTGTGATTGGCTCCGGTATGAGTGGAGGTTGGGCAGCCAAAGATCTCACCGAAAAAGGATTGAAAACACTGGTCTTAGAACGTGGCAGAAATATTGAACACGTAAAAGACTATCCTACTACCTTAAAGAACCCCTGGGAGTTTGAACACTTAGGTCAAGTGCCAAAGGCTGTTATAGAAGAGTATAAAATTCCGAGCAGACATTATATTTTCAGCGAAAGTACTTTGCACTTTTTAGTGAAAGACGCAGAGCAGGAATATATACAGGAAAGACCATTCGATTGGATGCGTGCGTATCAGGTGGGAGGTCGCTCATTGCTTTGGGCACGTCAGACTCAACGCTGGAGTGACTTTGACTTTGAGGGTCCTGCCCGTGATGGCTATGCCACAGACTGGCCTATCAGGTATGCTGATATAGCTCCCTGGTACAGCTACGTTGAAAAATTTGCAGGTATTACAGGAAACCGCGACGGGGTGCCGACGTTGCCAGATGGAGAGTTTTTACCTCCTCATGAAATGAGTTGTGTTGAAAAACACTTTAAACAACAAATGGCCACCCATTATAAAGACCGATATGTTGTAATTGGTAGGGCAGCTCATCTGACACAACCCAAAGAAATTCATTATAAACAAGGGCGGGCGCAATGCCAGAATCGGGTTATTTGTGAGCGTGGCTGCCCCTATGGAGGATATTTTAGTAGTGCCTCGGCTACTATTCCCTGGGCTATGCGTACAGGCAAACTTACTCTCAGGCCACATTCAGTTGTACATTCGGTTATTTATGACGATAAAACACAAAAGGCCACTGGCGTTCGTATAATAGATGCAAATACACGAGAAATGATCGATTATTATGCAAAAATCATTTTTGTTAATGCTTCTACTGTCAATTCTAACCTTATTTTATTGAATTCTATTTCAAACCGTTTCCCGAACGGATTAGGCAATGATAATGGCATATTAGGGAAATATATGGCTTTCCATACTTTCAGAGGCCGTATTACCGCAGAATATGACGGGCTTCTGGACTCAACCACCGAAGGCAAACGGCCCAATAGTAGTTATGTTCCTCGATTCCGTAATGTCTATAAGCAGGAAACCGATTTTCTGCGAGGTTATGCCGCTGGTTTCAGTACTTCCCGAGGGTTGGTTCCAAATGGCTCTGGTATTGGTGAAGATTTGAAAGCCCAATTAATGAAGCCAAAATTAGGTTTATGGCAAATCAATTCACATATGATGGGCGAAACCATACCTAAAGAGGTAAGCCGTGTGTGGTTAGATAAAAATTTAAAGGATAAGTATGGAATTCCTCAATTGCACGTTTCGGTAGAGTATGATGACAACGATGATAAGATGCTAAAGGATTTTTGGGAGCAGTTTTCAGAAATGTATTCTAAAGCAGGATTCATTAATATTCAGACCTCTGACACCAAACGAAATCCAGGAAGCGAAAACCATGAGATGGGAGGAGTGCGTATGGGTAAAGACCCTAAGACTTCAATGCTGAATAAATGGAACCAGATGCACTATTGTAAAAATGTATTTGTAACTGATGGAGCTTGTATGCCATCTACCTCAACACAAAACCCATCTCTGACTTATATGGCTCTTACTGCAAGGGCAGTTGACCATGCAGTAAAGGAAATGAAAGCCCATAGATTATAATTCTAATTCAAATTTTTTATCACTTTATAGATTGAGTATGCAAATTCGTATGAAAAAAAGCCTTTTGTTTCTCTTAGTATTTGTTTCCTTTTTTGCCAACGCACAACGATGGACAGTAGAAAAAGCCAATGCATGGTATGCCAAGCAACCTCAGTTTGTAGGTGCTAACTTTATTCCAAGCACAGCTATTAATGAATTAGAAATGTGGCAGGAAGATACTTTTGATGCTATAACCATTGATAAGGAATTAGGCTGGGCAGAAGGATTAGGTATGAATATCATGCGTGTATTTTTACATAATATTCCTTACGATACCGACAAAGAGGGCTTTATAAGTCGTATTAATCAATTTTTAGCTATTGCAGATAAGCACCATATCAAGATTATGTTTGTTTTGTTTGATTCATGCTGGAACGATAATCCAAAGGCAGGAAAACAAATGGAACCGGTTATTGGTAAACATAATTCAGGTTGGGCGAGATGTCCTGGAACGAAGATGTTGTTTGATTCGAGAACATGGGGTAGCCTTGAGGCTTATACCAAAGGAATCATCAGTACTTTTGCCAATGATAAACGTGTGGTAGTGTGGGATTTGTTTAATGAGCCAAGTAATTCGGGTTATAATGATGCTGTAATGCCTTTGCTGAAGAAATCTTTTGAATGGGCAAGAGCAGCGAAACCTTCGCAACCGATAACTTCAGGTTGGTGGACCGATCACCCGATGAGCAATGAATTTATGTTTGATAATTCAGATATTATTACTTTTCATAATTATAAAGATGCACAGAATCTGGAATCTCAGATTAAAGACCTGCAAAGTAGATTCAAACGGCCTTTGATATGCACTGAATATATGGCAAGGAAGCACAAAAGTACTTTTGAAACCTGCCTTCCTGTATTTGCTAAATATAAGGTAGGAGCAATTAACTGGGGTTTAGTAAAGGGTAAAACCAATACAATTTATGCATGGGATGAGCCCATGCCAAATGGTGGTGAACCTGCCTTATGGTTTCATGATATTTTCAGACCAGATGGATCTATTTACAAACAAAGTGAAACAGATGCAATTAAAGCAGTTACGAAGAAATAGAATAGTTTATTAAAGGTAAAGAGTATCAAGAGACATAAATTGTTTCATGATACTCTTTGTTTAATTTTTGTCGATTAATTTTTCAGATTAAGTCTACTAATTGATATGAGAGCCCTCATAATTTTGCTTTTATTTGTCAGCCCATTTGGTTTGTTCGCTCAAAAAGATAGAAAGCCAAATGTTATTTATATCTATGCAGATGACCTGGGTTATGGAGAGTTGGGGTGTTATGGACAAACAAAAATTAATACCCCCAATCTGGATAAATTAGCAAAAGAGGGGATAAGATTTACACAACACTATACAGGAGCACCAGTTTGTGCACCTGCCCGGACCATGCTAATGACGGGTAAACATAGCGGGCATTCGTATATCAGAGGTAACTACGAATTAGGCGGTTTTGAAGACCATAAGGAGGGGGGGCAAATGCCTTTGCCAGAAGGTGTTTTTACAATTGCTGATTTAATGAAAAAGGCAGGATATGCTACAGGAGCTATTGGTAAATGGGGTTTAGGAATGAGTACCACTACCGGAGACCCAAATAAGCATGGCTTTGATTATTTCTACGGATACCTTGACCAGAAACAGGCTCATAATTTCTATCCGACACACCTTTGGGAAAATGGCAAATGGGATACATTACGGAATTCATATATAAAAGTTCATGAGCCTCTGCCTAAAAATGAAACTAATCCACTTGCATTTGAGAAATTTAAAGGAAAGGATTATTCGCTGACTAAAATGGCAGAGAAAACGTTGTTATATATCCGACAGCACAAGGATGAACCTTTCTTTTTGTATTTACCTTATACGGGGCCGCATTTGTCTTTACAAGCACCAGATGAAGCGATAAAAGAATATGTGGGTCAATTCGAGGAACAACCATACAGAGGTGAGAAAGGGTATGCTTCAACGCTATATCCGAGATCAACCTATGCTGCCATGATTACCTATATGGATAAGCAGGTTGGACGTATTATGGCATTACTTCAAGAGTTAAATATAGATGAAAATACACTGGTGATGTTTAGCAGTGATAATGGTGCTACCTTCGATGCAGGTGGAGCAGATACAAATTTCTTTAACAGTGTAGGTGGATTACGGGGGCGTAAGCAGGATTTATATGAAGGGGGAATCAGAGAACCATTTATAGCCAGATGGCCAGAGAGAATAAAAGCCGGGCAGACATCAGATCTGGTATCTGTTCAGTATGATTTAATGGAAACATTAGCTGAACTGACGGGTGTTAAAGCTCCAAAAAACGATGGCATTTCTTTTTTGCCAACATTATTGGGCAATACGCCACTTCAAAAACAACACTCATTTCTTTATTTTGAATTTCCTGAGAAAGGCGGTCAGATTGCCGTGCGGATAGGTAACTGGAAAGGTGTGAAAAGTAATATGAAAAAAGACAAAGAGGCTAAATGGGAGGTTTATGATTTAAAAAACGATGAAAAAGAAACAAATGATATAAGTAAACAATATCCTGAATTAGTGAAGCAATTTGACTCCATTGCTAAACGAGAACACCAACCTTCACATATCAGAGAATGGGAGTTCCTTGACCCCAAATTCTGACCTATTAATACTTTTCAATCAGTATCTTGAAATTATAAATTGTTGATTGTTACCAGAATATTTGTTTGGTGGCAAGACTTATACTGTCTGGACAGTATATCATCTTTTCAAAAATACTATTTTTTAAGTATTTCATCTCCATATGTTCTTTTAGAAATTTGTTAAAAAAAGGGGGATTCCTTTTAAATAAGAGTAATCCTCAGTTGTTCAAACTGCTATTATCTGCACCGATTAAAGTATCTAAAAGAACCCCTAAAACCCTTAGTCATGTTAAAGAATTATAACTTTTTTGCGCAGGATATAGTTTATCTGAAGGCAGACGTGAACTATACTGAGTTTTATCTGAAAGACGGAAAAAAAATTGTGTCCTCTTTGACGCTTAAGTATCATGAATCAGATGAGCGTCTGAAAGGCTTTCTGCGAGTCAGTAAATCATATCTTGTGAACCAATTATATATCGGACAATACAAGTCTCATAATAAAGATGTGAGAATCTATCTGACAAACGGCTATGAAATTAAAGTTGCCCGACGAAGAAGAGTAGCTGTAAAAAAGAGTCTTAAATCTTTACCAAGAGTGAATCCAGGAGATTGTGATTTGAAAGAATCTTTAGTGTCTTGATTTACTTCTAAAATGATAATTTGAAACTGTGACTAAAAAAGCAAACCTCTCATTTTGAGAGGTTTGCTTCATTTTTTTCTTTATTTTCATTCAATTCTTTCTTAGCATTGAGGTAGCCCCGGATAACTGTAAAAGTAGTAATTGCCAGAAAGAAAATGATAATATATTCTACATAGTTGATAATACCGGGGAATTTTTCACCAAAATAAAAACCACCCCCTACGAGGGTAAGTACCCAGATGGCTCCTCCTAAAATATTAAAAATGGTGAATTTATAGAATTGCATCTTGACGATTCCTGCAAGAATAGGCGAGAAGGTGCGTACAACTGGTAAAAAACGGGCAATAATTAGGGTTTGGCTACCATATCTGGCAAAATATTTACGTGTACTTTCTATGTGTTTTTTCTTAAAAAAAAGTGAATCCGGCCTTGCCTGTATTCGGTCTCCAAAGTACCATCCAGAAAAATAACCTACAAAAGAGCCTATTATCGCGGCCATAAAAATACAGATCATTAATAGTGGAAGAGGGACGTTGAGGATTTTGGTACCACAAAAAACACCTGAAAGAAACAAAAGATAATCACCAGGAAGAAAGAAACCGAAAAAGAAACCGTTTTCAATGAAAATAATAAGGGTAATAGCCACTAAGCCCCCCGTTCGGATTAATTCTTCCGAGTCCATTAAATATTGTAACCAACCATTTACCTGTTCCATCGAAATATCTTTTATCTTTTCTGAATAGATGTTTATTGTACTTTAGGTTCATTCAGTTCAATTACGTAACCATCTGGATCAGTGATATAAATCTGAAATGCACCATCAAATCTTTGCTGGCGATGATAAGCCACTCCTTTTTCTTTTAAATAAGCCTCAATACTATCTGCGGATTTAGCGGGGATTGTCCATGAAAAATGCCCACCATTTTTATCATTATTGGTTACAGGTTCTTGTCTCCCCTTTAAAAGGTGTAATTCCTGCCCCGGAGCAATCTGAAACCAGCGTCTGATAGCCAATAAATTATCAGGCACATTAAGTGGTTGTAAACCCACAATTTCACGATAGAATTTAGCACTTGCCTGCAGGTCTTTTACATACAAGCCTACGTGGTTATAGGACTGAATAGGAATACCACTCGATTGAGCAAAGCTATTTACAGAGATGCCTAACAAAATAACAAGAATACATTTAGAAAGATTCATAGGTACTGCGTTTATATAAAGGTTGAAAATAGTTTTAATAATTTATTAATCAATTACATAAAAGGCAAATTAACATCAGTCAGGCCAATTCTGATAATTCCAGCCAGCGCATTTCTTTTTCAGCGATAGCGTCAGTAATCTGCTCAAATTCTTTTGCCCATATTGCCAGTTCTTCATGCGAACCATTACCGGAATTCATTTTGTCGACCAATTGAGCTTTGTTTGTTTCTAATTTTTCAAGCTCTTTTTCCAGACTTTCGTACTCTTTTTGTTCTTTAAAGCTTAGTTTACGCTTCGTCTCTGTTTTCTGAACCTGTGGTGCAATTGCTTGTTTAGTTGTAGAAGTGTTGTCAGTATTCCCGTTGTTCTGAATCGGCTGTTCGTCTTTCCAGTTCCGGTAATCGGTGTAATTCCCTGGAAAATCCCTGATGTAGCCATTGCCTTCAAAAACAAAAAGGTGCTCCACCATTTTATCCATAAAATAACGGTCATGAGATACCACAAGCATACAGCCACCGAAATTAATCAGGAAATCTTCTAATACATTAAGTGTCGAAATATCCAAATCATTAGTAGGCTCATCTAAAATCAGAAAATTCGGATTTTGTACCAGTATTTTCAATAATTGCAGACGTCGTTTTTCTCCACCACTCAATTTATGAACAAAGCTATATTGCATAGCGGGTGGAAATAAAAAAAGTGTCAGGAAATTAGAGATAGAAAGCTCGCTTCCATCGGCCATTTTTACGTATTCGGCAATCTCCCGCACTACATCTATTACCCTTTGTCCATCTTCAAAATCTAATCCTTCCTGAGAATAATAACCTATTTTAATAGTTTCTCCTTTCACAACCCTGCCCATATCAGGTTTGACCTTCTCTGTGATTATTTCAAGCAGGGTAGTTTTACCCATCCCGTTCTTCCCTACAATACCAATTCTATCGCCTCTTTTAAAAGTATAGGAAAATTCTTCAATCACTTTTTGTGTATCAAAAGCCTTGCTTATATGATTAATTTCAATGATTTTGCTGCCCATCCGCTCCATTTTCATGCTGAGTTCCAGCTTTTCTTCAGGGCCTTTTTTGATTGTTTTATCTTTCAAATCATAAAAAGCATCAATCCGGCTTTGTGATTTCGTTCCACGGGCTTTGGGCTGACGTCGCATCCATTCCAACTCTTTTCTTAATAAATTCCGGTAGTTTTTCTGGGTTGCGGCATTGACAGCTTCCTGAGCTTCTTTCTTCTCTAAGTAGTAATTATAGTTTCCGGTAAATTTATAAATCTGATTGTCGGCTAATTCTAAAATTCGGTTGCAGACTTTATCTAAGAAATAACGGTCGTGTGTAACCAGTAGTAAAGTAATATTAGAAGATGATAAGTAACCTTCAAGCCATTCAATTGTATCTAAATCCAGATGGTTGGTAGGTTCATCTAAAATCAAAAAATCAGGTTCTTCAATTAGTACACGGGCTAAAGCTACTCGCTTTTGCTGACCGCCTGATAAATTGCCAATTAATTTATCAAAATCAGTAATACCTAATTTGCCTAAAATCTGTTTTACTTTTACTTCATAATCCCATGCTTTGAGTGTGTCCACTTTTTCGATGGCATTGGCTAATCGTTTATCGTCATGCAGATTCAGGGCAATTTCATATTCTTTGATGGCCAATGTAAGGGCGTTTTCAGAAGCAAAAATGGTTTCTAACACTGTTTTTCCGGCAGGAAGGTCAGGATTCTGGTCAAGATAACCGGTTCTGATGTCTTTTCTGATACTGATTTCACCGGCATCAACATCTATTTTGCCTACCAGCATATCGAGTAATGATGATTTTCCTGAACCGTTTGAACCAATCAATGCCACTCTTTCTCCTTGAAGAATACCAAAAGTAAGGTTTTTAAAAAGCCAGCGTTCTCCTAAATTTCTCCCAATATTTTCGGCTGATAAATAATTCATAGTTTTATAGATAATCCCGTTCCCTCTGTTTTATGCGGCAAAAATAAACTTAATTTTTGGTTAATCGTTTGGCTAATTCTTCCCATTCTTCTTCCAGCGATATTTCAGGCATTGTTTCTGCTGCTCGTTTGTACCAGTAATTGGCATTCCATTGGTCGCCCTCTTTGCGATGTAAGTAGGCGTGCAAACGATCGTATTCTTGTGTACCCTCTTTGCTTTGCGCAATATTGTGCGAGGCTTCCCAGTCTCCTTTATAATCATACCAGAGTGCTTGTAGTAGAGGGGCAATATCTTGTGGAACTTTTGCAGCCGAAAGAGTGCTTTTAAATGTCTGGAGGTTCATACAATATTTTTTTAAATGGATTGCAGCGATTATGTGTCTGTGGTCCGTCAAAAACAATAAATTTGCTCAAATTTACAAAACCACTATGAATTTTTTACATTTAATTGTCTGGTTCAAAAGATTAGCCTGGCTTTTAATCTTCTATTTTATTTTACGGGTGCTATTTGTGCTTTTCAACATGCATTCATTTCAGACTAATACATTCGGAGAAATTTTTGAATCTTTTCTCGTAGGGTTACCTTTTGATTTGTCTGCCATTTTTATAAGTAATTCATTACTAACTGTTTGCTCCTTATTGCCATTCAGATTTGTAGATACAGCATTTTATCAAAAATTCCTGAAATATCTCTATTGGATACCTAATATTACTTTCTTCTGGTTGAATATTGCCGATTTAGAATATTATAAATTTATTGGTCGTCGAACCATCTTTGAAATTTTCGGTATTGTGAGAGACATTGGACAGCAGGCTTTTAATTTGATGGGGGCTTACTGGTACCTTTTTCTTATCCTGACAATACTCAGCTATATCTTTATGAAAGGTACACCAGTTACAGCCCGAATAAATATGGTAAGGGTTTATGCGGAGAATGATATAATTTTTAAAAACAAATATGTAAAACTTATTGTATGGATTTTGGCTATTGGTACAAGTGTACTTATTTTCAGAGGAGGGTTGCAGGAAAAACCCTTACGAATTAATCAGGCATTTAGCCAGCATGATGTCAACTTAGGAAATCTTGCACTTAATTCTACTTTTACGTTTCTGACTACAATTGATGCTAAAGGTACTCAAAAAGTAAATTTCTTTGCCGAGAACCAACAGCAACTCTTAAAAAGAATTAGCAGAGACAAAGCCATGCATATTGATTCGGGTATTGTTAAAAACCGAAAACCTCAGAATGTTGTAGTTATTATTCTGGAGAGCTTTGCCAAGGAATATATGGGATATAAAAATCCTTATAAAGGTTATACACCTTTTCTTGATTCATTGGCCAAGAGAGGAGTTTTCTATGAAAATTGCTTTGCAAATGGGAGAGAGTCCATCATTGCCATGCCTGCCATAACTTCTTCTATTCCTCAATTGATTGATGAACCATTTATTACTACATCGTATCAATCTAATAATTTTTACGGTTTGGGTAGTATTCTGAAATCTAAGGGCTACTCAACTTCATTTTTTCATGCGGCAAGGAATGGCTCTATGGGTTTTGAGGGGTTCTCACAACAGGCTGGATTTGGCAGATATTATGGTTTGGATCAATATCCTGAGACTTTGAAAGAGCGCGATTTTGATCATAACTGGGGGATATTTGATGAACCCTATTTGCAATATTTTGCCAAGGAGCTTTCAAAAGAGAATAAGCCTTTTGTAAGTTGTGTTTTTACATTGAGTTCCCATCATCCATATACAATTCCTGCTCAATATAAAAGTAGATTCCCGAAAGGCAAAGCCAATGTACATGAGAGCATTGGTTATGCTGATTTTGCACTCAAACGTTTTTTTGAAACAGCATCAAAGGAAGCCTGGTTCAATAATACTTTATTTATTATTACGGCTGACCATACACAAATCAATACCGAACCGCAATATGCCAATATTCTGGGCGCATATAGAGTTCCTTTAATTTTGTTTCATGGAGATGAGCAGGTTTCAGAAAACTTGCGTAAGGTTTCAAACCCTTACAAGGTTTGTCAACATACAGACATACTACCCAGTATTCTTGATTTTCTGAATATAAATCAGAATAGCGTTTTACCATTTGGGGAATCTGTTTTTGCCAATACCAATGGAATTGCTTTGCAATATAATTCAGGGACTTACCGAATGATAACCCAAGAGGATAATCAAGGGCTTTTTTATCTGGAAAGAGGTGTAGAAGATAGATTAAAATTTTTTAATGATGTAAAAAAAGAAGAAGTGCTTATTAAAAATCAGGATTTATACATTAAAAAATTGAAAGCCTACATTCAATTTTACAGAAATGGCTTAATTGAAAACGATTGGATTATAAGGAATACAGTAAAATGATTTTATGGGGAAAATATTGCCCAATCCGCTGTATATGCGTTGCCACAGCGAATATTTAATAACTGATTAACTCATTGTGGAATGATATTTTATGATATACAATCGTAATTTTTTTACTACTAAATACCATTAAATATCATTATCATGAAAACCAAATTGTTTTTATTAGGTGCTTTGCTTTCAATGTCAGTATTAGGTTATGCTCAACCAACTACTTCATGGGGGCCGAAATTAGGGGTTAATTTTACATCATACGCGCCAAAAGCAGAGAGTTTTGACGTAGCAGCGGGCTTGAATGCAGGTTTATTCTTAAATCATAGCATTAATAGTAATTTTGGAGTTACAGTAGAGGGTAATTACTCACAAATGGGGACGAAAGTACAAAATGGAGGAAATTTAGAGAGAATTCATTATATTCAGATCCCTGTGTTGGCTGTTTATTATTTCGGACAAAGAGGTGATGCCTTACGTCCTAAATTGTTTGCGGGGCCATACTTAGGTATTCTGGCTGGTTCTACAGATAAGGGCGGTAATGAGTTATCAAACGGGCAGCAAGTATTTAATTCAGCAGATGTAGGAGGTCAGATTGGTGCAGGTTTCAATTTCAGAATCAAACGTGAAACATGGTTAAATACAGATGTCAGATACATTCGTGGATTTGGTGATATAACTAAAGAGCCAAGTACAAGTTATCAGAATACCGGGGTAAATATTAATTTGGGGGTGAGTTTTCCGATCAGATAATAATCAAACCACAGAAAATAAATAAGGGATTCACCTCCCTTCCCTAAACCCCTCTTTGGTTTTTACTGAGGAGGGGTTTTTGGTTTACTAAAATGTATAAAACGGTATATTTTTTGCTGTTTCTTTGCGTGTTGTTTATCTCAGGTTTGTTGTTAGATGTATTTTCTATTTACTTTCTCTATGTTTGCGGTAGGCTTTTGCCGCCAGAAAGAGAAGAAATCCAAAGGCAAGTATTCCTAAGAGCAGATAAACAAAATTGATTAAGTTTTTTACTACTGCCAGTAACACAATAGCTACTAAAAATAATGTGGGTAATTCATTTAACAATCTGTATTGAAAAGAGTTAAATACCATATATTTTTCTCCTTTTTCAAGGCGCTCAATAGTTTTTTTGCAAAATATATGATAGCCTGTTAACAAAACTAATAGTACTAATTTTATATGCAACCAGCCTTGTTGTAGAAAATAAGGAGAGTTAATGAGCATTAATATTCCGAATGTCCAGGTAATCATCATAGCAGGATTGCAGATAATCTTATAGGCTCTTTTCTGCATCTGAATATATTCTTTTTTAAAGGCCTCTTGAAGATGCTCGGGTTTTTGTTCGGCTTCGGAATAATAAACGAACATACGAACCAGATAGAATAATCCAGCAAACCAAGAGACAAAACCTATGATATGCAGAGATTTAAGATAAAGATGAAGCATTAAGTTATAATTTAAAACTGATGATTTTATAAACCCACAAAAATAAGCAACAAAACCATACGTTTAAACAATAAAACTGATTTTTAAGATGAATAAGCTGTTTTCGTCACTTTTATTAATCTGTATGATTAATGTTACAATGGCACAAGACCCAAAGGCAAAGGAGTATTACAACAAGGGTATAAAGAGTTTTGTAGCCAGAAAATCGGACGATGCCACTGAAAGTTTACTGAAAGCGATTGAAAGAGATTCAACCTATGCTGATGCTTATTTTAAGTTAGGTCAAATGAGTGAAACAGTGCGAAATGAAGGCAACGCGCTGAAGTATTATGCCAAGGCTATTCAATTCAAACCCAATGAGCCAACCTATCGTCAGGCATATACCTATATCGGTACTCGTGCTTTGCGTGCCGGAGAATATGAAAAAGCGAAGACGCTTTTAGAATTTTCTTTAAAAAACTCACCTCCCAATAGCCTGATTGTGAAACAACTGACCAAGCAATTGGAGAGTTGTAACTTTGCAATTAAAGCCCAGAAAAAAAAGCTGAGCTTTGATGCAAGTGATATGGGGGAGGTTATCAATTTCAAAAATAATCAATATTTTCCTGTACTGACAGCCGACAATGAAACCCTGATTTTTACAGCCCGTTCGGAAGAGGGTGATGAAAATCTATTTTATTCTCAATTGGTTGATGGTAAATGGACAAAACCTGTTAGTATTTCCTCTAATATTAATACGCCAGCTAATGAAGGAACCTGTAGTATCTCGGCCGATGGAAGAACACTCGTTTTTACAAGCTGTGATGCCAGAGACAGTTTCGGAAGCTGCGATTTATATATTTCACGAAGGGTAGGTAGTGAATGGAGTGCACCGGAGAACTTAGGTGCAAACATTAATACCAGAGAATGGGAATCTCAACCGAGTTTGTCAAACGATGGTCATGTATTGTATTTTTCTTCTAAGAGGCAGGGTGGGTTTGGTGAAAAAGACCTATGGGTAAGCGAATTGAAAAATAATGTCTGGTCACCTGCCTTGAATTTAGGTAATACCATCAACACACCAAAAGATGATATTTCGCCATTTATTCATGCCAATGGACATACACTTTTCTTTGCATCTGAAGGCCATACAGGCTTGGGAGGTTTCGACCTCTATATGACGGAACAAAAACTTTACACTTTTACAAAACCTGAAAACCTGGGGTATCCGATTAATACTCACGAAGACCAGGTGGCATTATTTGTGACTTCTGATGGAAAAAAAGGTTATTATTCGTCAGATACGAGAAACACGACTCGTCTATATGAATTTGATATTCCTCAAGAATTGAGTAATCGGTTCAGTAGGGTAAATTATGTAAAAGGCTTTGTTCAGGACGCTCAAACCAAGAAATATATATCTGCAGATATTGAATTGATTGATTTAAAAACGGGGGAGACTCTTGAAAGAGTGCAATCGGATGCAATGACTGGTGAATATACTGCCATACTACCTAATGGTAGCCACTTTGGTTTATATATTAGTAAGAATGATTATCTGAATGTGAGTCTATCTTTTGATTTTTCTGAGAAAACTGACGTTAACGGTAAGGTTGTAAATATTGCTCTTCAACCTTTTAAACCAGATACAGACATTGTATTGCACAATATTTTCTTCGATTCGGGCAAAGCAGATTTAAAGCCAGAATCATTTTTTGAATTGGATAAACTAAAGTTAGTTCTCGAAACAAACCCGAAAATTAAAATAGAGATTTCCGGACATACAGACAATGTTGGTAGAGACACTGACAATCTGGGCTTATCACAGAAACGAGCCGAGGCTGTGGTTAATTATCTGATTAGTAAAGGTGTTAATGCTGCTAATATAAAAGCCGTAGGTTATGGAGAGACTCGGCCTATTGCCAGCAATGATACAGAAGAAAGCCGCCAGTTTAATCGTAGGATTGAAATGAAAATACTGTAAACTTGTCTATCCGACCAAATTTGATGAACTTTGTATCTCAAAAACTATGTTCATTTATCAGATATGGCTATTAGCAAGATCAATAGCTGATAAGTTTAACAATCATTACATTCACGATTATCAATATAATGGCACAAGAAAAAGTAGAAGTGTTGATTTTAGGGTCTGGTCCTGCTGGTTATACAGCAGCAATTTATGCAGCAAGAGCAGGTTTAAAACCGGTAATGTATCAGGGCGGTCAACCGGGAGGACAATTAACTATTACCACTGACGTTGAGAATTTTCCGGGCTATCCTGATGGGATTATGGGACCGGAAATGATGGAAGACTTCAAAAAACAAGCAGAGCGTTTCGGAACAGATAATAGATGGGGAATGGCTACAAAAGTAGATTTCTCTACCCCTCTTGAACACAAAGTTATTATTGACGACTCACATGAAATCATTGCTAATACCGTTATTATTGCCACAGGTGCTTCTGCAAAATGGTTAGGTTTAGAGTCTGAACAAAGATTAAACGGATATGGAGTTTCTGCCTGTGCAGTCTGCGATGGATTCTTTTTCAGAGGGCAGAACGTTGCGATTGTCGGAGCAGGAGACACGGCTTGTGAAGAAGCCCACTATTTATCAAAGCTTTGTAAAAAAGTATATATGCTTGTTCGTAAAGGGGAGTTCAGAGCATCACAAATTATGCAGAAGCGTGTTGAGAATACCCCGAACATTGAGATCCTTTTTCATACAGAAACAATGGAGGTATTAGGACATGATGGAGTTACAGGTGTAAGAATAAAGAATAATGTCACGCAAGAGGAGTCACTTTTAGATGTAACAGGGTTTTTCGTAGCCATTGGCCACCAACCTAATACACAGATTTTTGAAGGATTTCTTGATATGGATGAGGCAGGTTATATAGAGACAGTCAAGGGAAGTTCAAGAACCAATATTGAGGGTGTATTTGCTTGCGGTGATGCGCAGGATAAAATTTATCGTCAAGCGGTTACGGCCGCTGGTTCAGGTTGCATGGCAGCCTTAGATGCAGAGCGGTATTTAGCAGAGAAAAGTTTGCATTAGATAATAAAAATGCCTAATATTGTTATAAAAAAGTATCAGACCAGTCTGGCTGATACTTTTTTATAGGGCAACCTAAAAACAAAATACAAAATGAGAAAGGCTTTATTTACCATTATTGCTTTGTTTTTTCTATTGAGCATAAGTTATGCGCAAACAACAAGAGAAAGGGGGATAAAACTGAACAAACCGACTATTCCTTCTACTCAGAAAGAAACAAAAAACAAGAATCTTAACAAACCTCAGAAACAAGATGATGAGTTTAGTTTTGAGGAAGAGCCTAAACTACGTTTTATTAATGAGTTTAATGCAACCAAATCTGACAAAAGTAGTAATCTGAAAATTGAGCCTATTAAAGAGCTGAATGCCGCTGTGCATGAAGATACTTCATCTATTGATGAAGGAGAGATAGAAATTGTTGAGATAGAAGAAGAAGCTCAGTTTGCTGGTAGCGATGATATGGTAAAAATTGCCAGTTATTTTTCGGTTTGGAATACTGATATAATCGACCCCTATGGTATTGACGCAAAGGATTATGAAGAGGTTGTTCCGATTCAATTATACGATATTTCTCAAGGCCGATACTGGTCTGGACCAATGGCAAAGGGTGTAACTAACTCACAGTTTGGCTGGAGATGGCGTCGTTGGCATACTGGTATTGACTTAGACTTAGATACAGGAGAGCCTATCTATGCTGCTTTTGATGGTATTATTCGTGTGGCGGGGGTACATGGGGGCTATGGGCGATGTGTTGTTGTAAGACATTACAACGGTTTGGAAACTCTTTACGGACACTTATCGAAAATTAATTTTGAGGCCAATACAGTTGTAAAAGCAGGGGATGAAATCGGTAAGGGGGGAAGTACTGGAAGAAGCTCTGGACCTCACCTCCACTTTGAAACACGCTATGAAGGTAATCCTTTCGACCCAAAGAATATATTTACCTTTAATCCTGAAAAAATAGATATCAATTCTGCTGAGTTTACTATGACTTCACGTGTGTATGATTACCTGAGAGGTGGTGCAAGCAAAGGAGACTTTGAGTTTGACGAACCGCAAGCTGTAAGCAGGAAAGTCTGGACAAGGGTGCGTTCAGGAGATACGCTTTCTGAAATTGCAGACCGTTTTCATACAACCGCCGGGAATATAGCAAGAATGAATCGCATCAAACTTTCTACAAAATTGAGACCGGGGTACCGATTAAGAGTAAAATAAGAATTTTAAGATGATATTTAATGGCGGCGTGAAACTATTTGCGCCGCTTTTTTTTTATTATTAAAGTGCTGTCTTGAACCGTGATTTAACAGATTTTATGATTTACCTGAGCTGAGTATTTTGCTTAATTGTAATTGATAAAAAATATTCTGTTTTATAATCAGTGAAATCCAAAAAACAGTTATATCAAAGTTCAAGAAGAAATAACTCATTCACTAAATATTCATGAAATTAGATATACTTGTTATGGCTGCTCACCCCGATGATGCTGAAATGTCGTGCGGGGGTACAATGGCAATAGCTGTTGAAAAAGGTAGAAAAGTAGGAATTGTAGATTTTACCAAAGGAGAATTAGGTACGCGAGGTACACCTGAAATTCGTGCTGCTGAAGCAACCGCAGCTTGTAAGATTCTAAATATATCTGTAAGAGAGAATATGGGTTTCAGAGATGGTTTTTTCAAAAATGACGAAGAGCATCAGATGAAGCTTATAAGGGTTATCAGGCGCTATCAACCAGATATTGTATTGGCTAATGCGATTGAAGACCGCCACCCTGATCATGGAAAGGGAGCTGCACTTGCGTTAGATGCTTGTTTTTTATCGGGCTTAAGAATGATAAAAACTTATGAAGATGATGGGATATTACAGACTACCTGGCGGCCAAAGTTTTTATATCACTACATCCAAGACCGTTATATTAAACCTGATTTAGTTGTAGACATATCTAAATACTGGGATTTGAAGGAGGCATCTATACGAGCCTACAAAAGCCAGTTTCATGATCCTAACAGCACTGAACCAGAATCATATCTGACAAGTCCGGAATTTTTAGATTTTCTGAAAGCACGTGCACAGGAAATGGGGCATAGTATCGGAGCCAGATTTGGTGAGGGTTTTACTAAAACCAAAATGCTTGGTGTAAAAGACCTCTTTGATTTGATTTAATAATAGCTTTGTTTTGATTGAAAATTAGCGCTTATGATTAATTTCCTTTTGTCAGTACAACACTCAATCAATCTTTTTATGAATAGCGCCTTATCTTTGATAAAGGTGCTATTTTTGTCTGATTTCTCACTTAAAACAATCAAAACTACCAATTCTCGTTGTGGCATTTTGGGTAATGGTCCATCACTAAAAATAACACTGGAAAGAGACCTGCAATTTCTGAATAAACTCGAACTTATCGCAGTAAACCTTTTCTCTACAACCAAGGAATATACTCAGATTAAGCCGAAAAACTATCTGTTGCTTGACTGGTCTTTTATGAATCCTGACCATTGGCATGGCAGAACTGGCCTAAGGGGGCTTATTGAAAATACTTCCTGGGAGCTTAATTTATTTATACCCGTAAAAATGTTGAAGTCTGACTATTTCAGAAATGAACTGGCGCAGAATCCTCAGATAAAACCTATCGCCTTCAACTATACGATCGTGTCAGGTTATTCGTGGCTTATCTATTGGCTATTTAAACGTGGCTTGGGGATACCTCAGTGCCAGAACGTTTTGGTTGCGGCATTATTTTATTCATTAAATATGGGTTTTAAAGAGATTTATCTGTTTGGAGCTGACCATTCATGGCATGAAATGATTAAACTGGATGATGAAAATAATCTGGTAGTAAGTGACACTCACTTTTACGGGCAGAAAGATTATGATATAGCGATTAGAGAAACATCATACATGAGTCAGCAACTTTTTTCTTTGCATAAAGCCTTTTATGGCTATGAAGTGCTGGCAAAGTATGCAAGGAGTATAGGGGTGAAAGTTTATAATGCCAGTGTAAAAAGTTATGTAGATGTTTTTGAAAAAGTGAAGGTAATGGATTTGATAAAAAAAGACTGACTGCCATTGAGTAAAATATTATTTGCAACTAATTGATTAATAGGATATTTTAAAGAGAAAATTTGTATTTATAGGGAATTATTTTTTAGATTTGGTGAAGTTTAATGTTATCTAAACTAGTCTCTTATCTAAACCTCTAAACTCATTTTCTTATGAACAATTTTCGGTTAGCCGGTTTTGGCAAACGCTTTCTTGCCTATTTTATTGATGGTATCATTCTTGGTATTGCTTTTACGTTGATATTGCTTCCTTTTGGTGGGATCTTCGCGTTTTTGGGCTTAGGGGGGGGAAGAGATCTCTCAGATGGCGAAGCAGCCGCTATGGCAGTAACAGGGGGCATAAGTATTTTCGGGATAATAATTGTTGCGATGGTGGCACCAATTGTTTATGATGCTTTATTAACAGCCTCGCCACGGCAAGGCACACTTGGTAAAAGTATTATGAAAATTAAAGTAGTAAAAGAAAACGGCGAACAACTGACCACCGGTGAAGCATTTATAAGGGCATTGGTAAAATATGTTTCAGGCCAATTCTGTGTTTTTTTGCTAATGGTTTGTTTATTTAATAAAGAGGAGCAGAATTTACACGATATGGCTGCCAAAACATTTGTAGTTGAAGCATAGGGCCAACTTATGGGAAATAGGTTAGTATATAAAATATCACTGGCGGTAATAGTATTCACTATTGCCGCTTATTATTTTTATTTTCCATCATTGGGATTTTTACCTAATATGCAATGTATTTTTTATAAAACTACCGGCTTATATTGTCCGGGCTGTGGCGGTCAGCGGGCATTCCATGCCTTGTTACATGGGCATATGGGAACTGCATTGCAAGATAATCTTTTAATTTACTTAATATTACCTGTCGTAGGTTTGAAGCTATTAGAAGAGTTAAGTGGAAAAAGAATGTTCCCACCTGAATTTTATTCAAATAAAATTATTCTT
This sequence comes from Emticicia sp. BO119, assembly GCF_013912375.1. Lineage (GTDB taxonomy): Bacteria > Bacteroidota > Bacteroidia > Cytophagales > Spirosomataceae > Emticicia. The sequence continues at coordinate 1,073,865 of NZ_JACETV010000001.1, forward strand.
CCAATTTTAATCTTTGTAATTCTCTTTTTTTTATTAAGAAACTTTCCGTTCAAGCCATTTAATTATTTAGTACCCTTAAATTGAAATTGAGCTTTGTAAGACGAAATTAAAAACCAGAAAAGTATATTAAAAAGGTGCTATCAGTTCATACAGATAACACCTTTTTGAAGAATTTGAGCCTTATTATTTTACATGGGCATCAACAACAGCAATAGCTACCATATTTACAATTTCTCTCACTGAACTTCCTAATTGTAATACGTGAACAGGTTTTTTCATACCTAAGAGTATAGGTCCTATTTTTTCTATATTAGCTATTTCCTTTACCAGGTTATAAGCAATGTTAGAGGCTGATAGGTTAGGGAAAATAAGTGTATTTGCACCACCATCGACTAAATCACAGAAGGGATGGTTCTCACGCAATAGATCCAGATCAAAAGGTAAGTGTGCCTGCATTTCACCATCTACTATCATGGTAGGATGTTTTTCTTTTAGAATTGATACTGCTCTTTGCATTTTTAACGCGTCGTCTCCATCTGCGCTTCCAAAGTTCGAGTATGTTAATAAAGCAATTCTTGGTTTGATATTGAATTTCTCTACTTCTTTTGCAGCTAATTCAGTAATTTCAACAATTTCTTCTGTTGTCGGGTTGAAATTAACTGTAGTATCGGCAAGGAATAGTGGACCAAAACGGCTCATGAGAATATACATACCAGATACTTTCTTCACACCTTCCTGGCGGCCAATAATTTGAAGAGCAGGACGAATCGTTTCAGGATAGTTTCTGGTCATACCTCCAATCATTGCATCTGCTTCTCCAGTCTCTACCATCATGGCTCCAAAGTAATTACGATTCAGCATTGACATTCTGGCTTCAAACTTATTTAAGCCCTTGCGTTTACGTTTTTCGTAGAAAATATCCCCAAATTTCTGCAGGCGAGCTTCTTCTTTACTTGTACGCGGGTCAATGATTTCAACTCCGGCAACATCAATATGGTTTTCTAATACCAATTGATTGATCCGGTGTTCATTACCTAACAAAATAGGAATAGCAATACCATCGTCGATTACCTGCTGTGCCGCTTTTAGTACAGTCAGGTTTTCAGCATCAGCAAAAACCACACGCTTAAGATTTTGTTTGGCTTTTGTAATAATCACCTTGCTAAGTGTATTATCCTGTCCTAAGCGTTTAGATAATTGTGTGTCATAAGCCTCCCAGTCAACAATCGGAAATTTTGCAACACCGGTATCCATTGCAGCTTTTGCAACTGCCGGCGCAACGGTTGTCAATAGGCGAGGGTCAACTGGTTTAGGGATAATATATTTTTTCCCAAAAACCATATTGTTTTCGCCATATGCTAAGTTTACCATATCAGGTACTGGCTTTTTAGCCAGATCGGCCAAAGCCCTTACAGCTGCCAGTTTCATTTCTTCATTGATTACCTTCGAGCGCACATCTAATGCTCCTCTGAAAATATATGGGAAGCCTAATACATTATTTACCTGATTTGGATAATCTGAACGACCTGTAGCAAAAATAATGTCCTGACGTGCTGCCATTGCTTCGTCATAAGAAATTTCTGGTGTAGGATTTGCCATCGCAAATACGATACAATCTTTAGCCATTGACTGTACCATTTCCTGCTTTAACGTATTTCCTTTCGATAAACCAATGAATACATCTGCTCCAGCTAATGCCTCAGCTAAAGTAGTTTCGGCAGACATAGCCTCATTAGCAAATTCAATTTTTTTACCATCAAGATTTGTACGGCTTGGGTGAATTAGCCCCTTGCTATCGAACATAAAGATGTTTTTCTTTTGTGCGCCCAATGAATTGTATAAACGTGTACATGAAATAGCAGAAGCACCAGCGCCGTTAATGACAATTTTTACCTCTTCAAATTTTTTATCCACCAACTCCAGGGCATTCAATAGAGCTGCTGCAGAAATAATGGCGGTGCCGTGTTGGTCATCATGCATTACAGGAATATTCATTTCTGCTTTCAGTCGCTCTTCAATTTCGAAACACTCAGGAGCTGAAATATCTTCCAGATTCACCCCGCCAAAAGTGGGCTCAAGAATCTTAACAGTTCTTACAAACTCATCAACATCTTTGGTGTTGAGTTCTATATCAAATACATCTATATCGGCATATATTTTAAATAAAAGTCCTTTCCCTTCCATTACTGGTTTTCCTGCTTCGGGGCCAATATCACCTAAACCTAATACAGCTGTGCCATTAGAAATTACCGCCACCAGATTGCCTTTAGCTGTATATTTATAGACATCTTCAGGGTTTTCGTAGATTGCCATACAGGGGTCTGCAACACCAGGTGAGTAAGCTAATGTCAGGTCTCTTTGAGTGGCCGTTTCTTTCGATGGAATCACCTCTATTTTGCCAGGTCGACCCTTGGCATGATAATATAAGGCTTCTTCTTTCAGTGTTTTTTTCGTACTCATTTTCGAATAAGTTTTTGTTCCTATGCACAAAGGTAAGCATAGAAAATTGTTAGATAGAAGGAAATATCCTTTTTGGCCTGTTTCAAGGCTCTGAAAGATAGTTTAATTGATGAAATATGATTATTTTAGTTTCTAATATTGTCGATGATAATATCTTCCTGTGCTTCTATATGATTGAAAGCATAATTCATTTTCTTGCGGTCAAATTCATTTTCGTTGTTTGAGAGCCACACGGTTGCTACTCCATTGCCAATAAAATTAGTGATAGCACGGGCTTCTGACATAAATCTATCAACACCCAATAAAAGCGCAAGACCTTCAACCGGAATTACTTTTATAGCAGTCAGGGTGGAGGCTAATACAATAAAGCCACTTCCCGTAACTCCTGCTGCTCCTTTAGAAGTAACCATCAGAATACCGATGATGGTCAGAATCTGCTGAATATCCAAGTGGACATTGAATACTTGAGCTAAAAATATGACAGCCATCGAAAGATAAATGGTAGTGCCATCTAAATTAAAAGAATATCCTGCCGGAACAACTAAGCCTACTACTGATTTAGAGCAACCCATCCTTTCCAATTTTTCCATTAAAGAGGGCAGTGCGGCTTCCGAAGAAGAGGTTCCTAATACGATTAACAACTCTTCTCTTATATATTTCAAAAATCTCCAAAGACTGATTTTATAATAGCGGAGTATAAAATAAAGTACCACAAAAATGAATACTGCCATAGTTGTATAAACGGTACCCATAAGTTTAGCTAATGGAAGCAATGTTTTTATGCCATATTTAGCAATAGTAAAGGCCATTCCTCCAAAAGCACCAATAGGGGCAAGCAACATAACCTTGTGTAAGGCCCAGAATACTTTTCTGGAAATTGGAGAAAGAAAATTCACGACCGACTGGCGGCCTGAGTAGTTGCTTAAAATAATGCCTAAAATAATCGCTACGACCAATACTTGAAGTGTTACATTGTCCCAGAAGAATTTTGTCCAGCTAAAATGGTCAGCACTTTGGGTGTATTTTGATATATCGCCACCCTTAATATCCTGTGTGACAACACCATCACCCGGGCGTAAAATGTTGGCAACAAAAATACCTACAATCAGAGCAACTGTGGTCACAATTTCAAAGTAGATTAATGCTTTGGCACCTACTTTACCCACTTTTTTCAGATCACCCATTGAAATAATACCTAAGGTGATAGTCAGGAATATAATTGGGTTAATGAATAGTTTTACCGTACTTATGAAAATACTGCTCAGAAACTCGCTGAATGAGGTTTTTATTTCAAATTCTGAAATAAAAAGATTGAGTTTGATGCCTGTTTCGATGATAGGTTTTAAAGCAAATTCCGGATTATAATGACCTAAAAGAATACCGCAAATAATGGCAGTTAACACCCAGAATGTAAGGTTGGTGAATAGTTTTTTCATATTGTGTCAGGCTATAGTTTTTTTCCACTAAGGAAATTAGACTCTGTGATATTTTTCCCGGTATCGCTATCAAGTACAATCTTCCACCTGTCGCCAAATTTTCGGAGCACAACTGTGAATTTCCCATAGAAGGTTCTGGTTTTTCCTTGATTATCGCTTGAAGTAACTTTATAATAGCCTGTTTCAAAAGCAGAGGTTTCATTGTGGATGCGATCTTCAAAGCTGAATTCAATGGCTTGTTTTCTTTTATTTCGTAAACTCATTTCATTACTCTGCTGATTATTTATACTGTATTCTTCAAACGTATAAATCTTCTTTGCGTCAACAGGTACTCGCACCAAATCTCTTGAATGCAGGTTCATGAAACCTATGGCATCGAAATTATTATAGGTTTTAATAAACGGTAGCCACACCTGATTATTTATTTCGGTTTCGATATTATCTGATTGGGCAAGGGTTATAAAAAAACTACAAGTAAGAATGGCACAGAGTAGCGTTTTCATGAGTTTGATGACAAAAAGTGATAGAATCAGGTTTAAAAACAAATGTAAGCATTTAATTCAGTTGAATAAATGAATGAAGTTTTTTTCTTTCATTCAACGAGTGATTGAGCTTAAACGCTTTGTAGTTAATCACCCAGTCGTAATAAATCAGCGGTAATCAGATTTCTATATAAAGTGAATATTAAAAAAATATTTGAACCTAAAATAAGTAACCATGTGTTTAATAATCAAATTATTTGACCTAAAATGGCTACTATTCCCAAAGACCCAAAAGAAGAGAAGATAGATATACGACAACGACTGCAAGCGCTTAATAACCTACCCACTTTTGTAAAGGAAGTTTACCAGACTTCACCTGCTTTGGCAACCGGTAACATTTTATTAAGGCTTATCCGTTCGGCAATTCCATTATTAGTTTTGTATATTGGTAAATTATTGATCGATGAAGTAGTGCTATTAATAGATAAAAAATCTATTGACTATAGCCATTTATGGCTTTTAATAGGCACAGAGTTCGGTTTAGTGATAATCAGTGATTTATTAGCCAGAGGCATTGGTCTGACGGATAGTCTTTTAGGTGATATGTTTGCCAATAAAACCTCCGTTAAGTTAATGGAGCACGCTGCTTCATTGGATTTAGCCCAGTTTGAAGATGCGACCTTTTATGATAAACTCGAGCGAGCCAGACAACAGGTAACTGGCAGAACTGCCTTACTCTCACAAACCTTAGCCCAAGGCCAAGATACCATTACTATGGGTAGTTTATTGGTTGGGTTGATAGCATTTAACCCCTGGTTAATACTCTTGCTATTGGTAGCGGTGATTCCTTCTTTTATCGGTGAATTATACTTTAATGCACGGAGTTACTCACTTCAAAGAGGCTGGACACCTCAACGACGGGAATTAGATTATTACAGATACATTGGTGCGAGTGATGAAACCGCCAAAGAAGTAAAACTTTTCGGCTTATCAGGTTTTCTGATCGACCGCTTTCGTAATCTCTCAACCCGCTATTTTATCGAAAACAAGAAACTTTCTATACAAAGAGCTTCGTGGGGAAGCCTTTTGTTGGCTATCGGCACTATTGGCTATTTTTCTGCTTATAGCATTATTGTTTTTGAAACCGTAAAAGGTGTAGTAAGTATCGGTAGCCTTACTTTCTTAACAGGTTCGTTCCGACAATTACAGTCTTTATTAGAAGGAATTTTAGGACGTTTTAATAGCATTTCACAAGGGGCTTTATATTTGAATGACTTATTCGATTTCTATAAAATTACACCAAATATCGTTTCTCCACCTAAACCAAGACTAATCCCAAATCCTATAAGAGAGGGTTTTACTTTTGAGAATGTAGGTTTCAAATACCCGAATTCTGAAAGATGGGCAAACCGTCATTTAAGTTTTAGCCTGAAAGTTGGAGAAAAACTGGCTTTGGTAGGAGAGAATGGTTCAGGAAAAACTACATTAGTAAAATTATTGGCCCGATTGTATGACCCGGATGAGGGTAGAATATTGCTCGATGGCTATGATTTGAAAGAATACGATTTATCAGAACTCCGTCAGCAGGTTGGGGTTATTTTTCAGGATTTCCAGCGTTTTCAGTTTACGGCAGGAGATAATATTGCTGTGGGAGATATTGACTCATTGAACAAACAAAATCATCTGGAACGGGCAGCCGAACAAAGTCTTGCAGACTCAGTTATAGAAAAACTACCTATGAAATACAGCCAGCCTTTGGGCAGAAGATTTGCCAAAGGTATAGAATTATCGGGAGGAGAATGGCAGAAGGTAGCTTTGGCAAGGGCTTATCTGAGAGAAGCCAATGTGATTATTTTAGATGAACCAACTGCTGCGCTTGATGCCCGTGCAGAATATGAAGTATTCCGTCGTTTTGCAGAATTGACTAAGGGTAAAACTGCTGTATTGATTTCTCACCGATTCTCAACTGTACGCATGGCAGACCGTATTTTAGTTTTAGATAAGGGAGAATTATTAGAGATAGGTAGCCATGAAGAATTGTTGGCGAAAAATGGGCGGTATGCTGAGTTGTTTAGGTTACAGGCTGAAGGGTATAAGTAATAGAGTTCATAAAATTAGATGTTTGGTTCATCAATTGAATAAAAGTTAATTTAAGCAGTAGGGAAAATGATAAGAATATATTTTGATTGGAATGTAATCAGCAATTATAAAAGAGAAGATTTCTTAGACTTTAGAAGTTTTATTGAACTTCATAAAGATTATCTACAGTTTCCATATTCTCCAGCACATTTTAGTGACTTAATGAAAAGCTATAAGCCGGACAACCCTTACTTTAATGAAGATTTAAATAATCTTGATTTTTTAGCAGAGAGGCATTTTCTGAGATGGGGTAAAAATGGAATGGAGTTTCTTTTTTGCAGCCCAAAAGAATATTTTGAAATTGAAAAGGAAAGAGAAGACCTTTTTCCATTGATAAATATGGAAGAAATAATCAAAGATTTAGACGAGATTGATGTCGGAAACGGGAAAATTGAGACATTATTTAAGGAAATATTTGAGTCACTTCCAATTAACCTGCCCAACAAAGTTGAGAAGGAAGAAACATTTAAGAAGATGTTGCCATATCTAAATGAGAATTCAACTGTCTGGGATTTGATGAATAACATCTTCCCATTTGCAAAGAAATTACTTCAAGATAAAGAGTATTACAAAGATTTCAGAAAGACGATAGCAGATAATGGATTTAAATTAGACCCAAATTCTGGTAATTGGGAGATTGACGATGTAATAAACAATATTGACGCTTTTTTACATGAGCGAGGATTAAATCTTACTTTTTCGGAATACGTAAAATCAAGCTTTGAGCATAGAAAAGAACCAATTACTAAGTATGAGTATTACACTAATGCATATTTAATGCTTGATATGATTGGATACAAATCTGATAAACTTCCTAAACCAACCGATAATATGCAAAATATTCATAATGATGCAGAACATTCTTTCTATGCGGCTCATTGTGATTTTTTTGTAGTGGCTGATAAAAAACTTCGGGTAAAAGCAAAAGTACTGTATCACCAACTTAATATTCAGACAATAGTAATTTCACCAGAAGATTTTATAGGAACTATAAAAGAAAAAATGCATATCCAGAATTTGGATCAGCATTTTCTAAATGCAGTATTCACTTTAATTAAAAGCGAAAATCTAATAGAAAGCTATGCTAAAAGTGAAGGCAATGAAGTTGAGATTTTTGCCTTTAAACTACCCATTTTTTATTTTAACTTTTTCAACTTTGTGGTTTATGAAGACTATCCAGAACATGAAGGAGTTATTATCACATTTAAAAGAGCATTTAAGAATTTTTCAAGGGGAATATTTTTTACTGAATCTGAACGGGTAATTAATAGAGTTAGTAAGTTTTTTGGATACGAAAATGAAGAAGACTTAACTTTAAAAATAAAGAAATTTGTTTATAGTGATGAGAAAGTAGATTTTATTTGGAAATTTGAAGCTGGATTTGTGAAATTAGAAAGAGATGAAGAAACAAAGCGACCAATATTAGTTTATATTGTTTCCTCTAAGCAATTAATATAAATCAAGCAAAAAGCTTATTTAAAGTTTGGTTGACTGTTCCTGTGAATTGTTTTGAAGAAGAAGCGCAATTATAAATTGAACGACGAAATTTTGATAAAATATCATCTCATGCCTCACACTTTCCAAGCAAAAATATACCAAACGGGTATCAACTGGGCTGTTGATGTGCCTGAGGAAATTACCACGCAATTGCTCAAACAAAAAGGCTATATCAAAATCAAAGGTCAGATAAATGGTTTTGATTTTACACAAACTTTAGTGCCAGTTAAAAATGCACCTTATCGTCTTTTTGTCAATTTCATCATGATGAAAGGAGGAAAGACCGCCGTTGGCGAGATAGCAGATTTTGCGATTGAACAGGATACTATTGCAGAAGACAAACGCTACCCAATGCCTGATTTACTGGCAATTGCTTTGCGTGAAAATGATTTAGAGACCGCATTTGAGAGTCTGACGGCTTCCCGTAAAAAAGATATTCTGAAATACCTGTTTTATGTAAAGACCGATGAAACGATGTTGAAGAATATAGCTAAGGTCATAGCTCAATTGAAAGATAAATCGAAAGACGTAAGAGTGCCATGATTGGGATTTATTCCAAAAATCACGGCAAACCGTGATTGATTCTGAAAACTTCATCTTGTTTCTTTGAGGTAAAATTAAGCTATGAAAATCCTCAGACTCCTATGAAACAAGCTCTTTTTATAATGCTTTGTATAGTTTCTCTCACAAATGCATTTGGACAATCAATCAGTTTGCATCCCAATACTTTTCAATTACCCAAAGTAGCTTCTAATCCTGCCTGCACTGTGGCAGATAAAGGCAAGGTAGTTTTCAATACCAATCAGAATAAAATATTCTATTGTAATGGTTCTGCCTGGATAGACCCTGAAAACGGAACACCCATGCGCATCACACCTGCTTTTTCGGCATATGGAAGCAGTTCACAGGTTGTAAGGTCTGACGAATATACCTACATTAACTTTACGTCTGAATTTTTTGACTTAGGCAATAATTTTAACCTAAGTAATTCACCAACAGACCCTAATCACTTTGTATCTCTCGATAACGGAATTTATGAAATTAGTTTTAATACTGAATTTGATATGTCCTCTTTCGCTCCCGAGGATAATTCTCAAATTGTTTTTTGGCTTAGTGAGAGCCTACCTAATAGTTACTATAGGAGTTATCGTTTTTATTTCCCGGTCAGAGATAATGCTGACCAACATTATATTCATTTTTCAAAATTACTGAGGTTACCTCAAGGTGCTAACGTAAGTTTAGAAATGAAACTAGAAAACGCGCCCACTTTTGGAGTTTTAAGAATTGGTTCACCCAATCTTACAGGGCATTTGGTAACCTGGTATTAAATTGAACTAAAATCAATCGAAAAAGAAGATATTTTAGTTACCCTCCCAAATTGCCAAAGCAATCCTCAGTTTCCCATAATCATATAATCCCTCTAAATCATCAAACAAAGGTTTCAATGCATCGCCTTTTTGCATGTTCAAACGCATGGCCGAAGCTATAATCTGGTTATACTCGTAACTTGGAATCAAATCGTGCAGATTAATATCATTCCCTTCCTCCTTAAGTTTTATCAGATGGCTGATAATCGTAACCGGACTAAGGTTTCGCCATTGTGCAATATCTTCCACCGACAGCCCTTTATTATATAAATCTAATGTTTCAACATAAGTAAACCCTTTCACAACTCGTGTTTTGCCGGGTTCTGTGTTTTCTCTGGCAAAGTCTAAAATCTCATTGATAAACCTCTCGCCAAATTGTTTAAACTTCTGCTCACCCACACCTGATACGGCTAACATCTGGATTTTATTAATAGGCTTCTTTTGCGCCATATCAGAAAGTGTGGCATCAGAAAATACGACGAAAGGAGGGAGGCTTAGTTCATCTGCAATCTTCTTGCGTAATATTCTTAACTTTTCAAACAAAGCATCTTTAATAATCTCTTTCTTTGATTTTTCTTTTGGGGCTTCTTCTTCCTGTCTTGCTTTCTTTTGTTCATATGGCTCAAATTTCACCAGCTCAACTTTTCTCTCACTTTTCAGCACTTGCCATGACAAAGCATTCAGCTTTAAGGAGTGTCGTTCATCATAAGCAATATCAATTATTCCTGAGTTCAGCATCTGTGTGATATAATCTGCCCATTCTTCATACCGTAGTTCCTTACCTACACCAAAGGTTTTTAGTGTTTGATAGTTATGCTCAAAAACATTACGGTTCTGCGCACCTCTGAGAATATCTATCAACAAACCCATAGCCACTTTTTCATTGGCTCTTGCAATGGCTGATAAGGCCTTTTGGGCAAAAACTGTGGCATCAAATTTTATTGGTGGATTCTGGCAAACATCACAGTTGCCACAATCATTCTGGGCTTCTTCATTAAAATAGCTCAATAATACCCTTCTTCGGCAGATTTCTGTTTCTGCGTATTGTTTCATCCGGTCGAGCTTAGCCAACTGCACCTCTTTCATTTCAGGTGGCAATTCCGACTTACCGATCATCTCTTTGCGGGTGACAATATCTGCAAAGCTATAAAACAATAAGGTATCAGAAGGCAATCCATCTCTACCCGCACGACCTATTTCCTGATAAAAACTTTCTACGTTGGATGGCAAGCTATAATGTACTACAAATCGCACGTTTGATTTATCAATACCCATGCCGAAAGCAATGGTTGCTACAATTACCTGTATCTCATCTTTGATGAAAGAATCTTGCACTTCTGAGCGTGTCTTGGCATCAATTCCGGCGTGGTAGTGCATGGCAGTAATACCCATTTTTCGTAATCCTTCAGCCACCTCTTCTGTATTTTTACGGCTTAGACAATAAATAATGCCTGAGTCTTTTGGCCGTTGAGTAATGAATTGATGAATCACTTTTAACCGATTTCGTCCTGGTGAAACGGCCAGTTTAAGATTAGGTCTGTCGAATGAGGATATAAATACTTTAGCATCAGAAATGCCCAATTGTTTTAATATATCTTTTCTGGTAACTCTATCAGCAGTGGCTGTGAGGGCAACCATAGGGGTATCAGGAAAAATCTCTTTAAGTATATATAACTGGGTGTATTCAGGTCTGAAATCATGCCCCCAGGTAGAAACGCAATGTGACTCATCAATGGCAATGAGAGAGATCTCCAAAGTTTTTATATAATCAAGGTAGTTGGGGGTTAGCAGTTTTTCGGGAGAAACATAAAGTAATTTCAACGCTCCTGAACGGCATTGTATTTCAATATCTCTTTGTTCACTCACCGAGAGAGTACTATTAATGAAAGCAGACGGAACACCATTCGCTTGCAGGGCTTGAACCTGGTCTTTCATTAGTGCAATCAGAGGAGAAATGACCAAGGTTAGCCCTTCGAAGACCATCGCAGGTACCTGAAAACAGATTGATTTCCCCCCACCAGTTGGCATAAGCACGAGGCAATCCTGCTTTGCTAAAATAGTATCGATAATATCAGATTGAAGTGGGCGGAAGGTATCATAACCAAAATATTTTTTAAGAACCTGTTCTTTAGTCATTCGAAGTTTAATACATTTTTTAACAAAATAATAAATAAATCTGCTATCTCTCGGCAAAATCCTTTTAATTTTACACCAATATAACTCAACAAACCTGAATTATTGTATGAAAAAAAGCTTTTTAGCCCTTGTTTTTTTTAGTTCCTATTCATTCGTTTATGCCCAGAGTAGCACCTCTGTTGAAAAAGTAGCGCAATATGCCAATACTATTTCTGCTGACAATTTACGAAAAGACCTTACTTATATTGCTTCTGATGAACTCGAAGGCCGTGATACAGGCTCGGAAGGGCAAAGGAAAGCAGCAGATTATATAGCCAAACGTTTTGCAGATTTAGGCTTGCAGCCGTTAGCCTCTGATGGAAAAGGTGGTAAAGGTTATTTTCAGTTTTTTAATCTATATAAAAAGGGATGGAAAGATGCTTATATCAAGATTGGTAATAAGAAAAAAGAGTTCTTTAAAGACTATTATCCTAACGGACTCACGAGTATTCCGCAGGAGGAATCAATAAAAGTAGTTTTTGCAGGTTATGGAGTCGAATCGGATACCTATAACGATTACAAAGATATAGATGTAAAAGGCAAAGCGGTTGTTATTTTAGATGGAGAACCTAAGGATGTTTCAGGGAAGTATTATATTACTAAAGCTGGTGAAAAATCAGAATGGGAGGAAAAAACCGGATTTCAGAAGAAAATGAATATTGCCTTGAATAAAGGTGCTAAAATGTTTTTTGTAGTTACCGATTCAGATGAATCTCAATTCAAGACGCTGGCTGCTGAAAGAAAGGCCGTTCTTTCGCGCTTTAATCGAATGTCTTTTAATGAATCAACCAGTCCGGAGCAAGCAACATCAAATCCAACTTTTTATATTTCGAAAGCGATGGCGGCCGAAATGCTTGCTACTAAGCCTAAAAAGTTTGATAAACTGGTAAATAAAATTACTGCTACCGGTAAAAGCACAGCAGGTAATGCAAAAGAATCTACGGTTTCAGTAAAAGCAGAAAGGGGAGAAGTACCTGTTGAAACCCAGAATGTTATGGGTTTTCTGGAAGGAACTGATAAAAAAGATGAAGTATTATTGATTACTGCTCACTATGACCATGTAGGTATCCAGAACGGACAGATTCATAACGGAGCAGACGATGATGGCTCTGGCACTTGTGCGGTATTAGAGTTAGCAAGAGCGTTTGCTCAGGCAAAAAAAGAAGGTAATGGCCCCCGCAGAAGTATTTTATTTATGACCGTAACTGGTGAGGAAAAAGGTTTGTTAGGCTCTCAATATTACGCTGATAAAGCTCCTGTCATTCCATTAGAAAAAACGGTTTGTGATTTGAATATTGATATGATTGGTCGTATTGATAAAGAACATGCTCCAAAAGAAGATTATGTGTATCTGATAGGTTCGGATAAATTATCTTCAGAACTTCATAAAATAAGTGAGGAAGCGAACAATAATTCGGTTAAATTTCAGTTAGATTATACATACAACGACCCTAAGGACCCTAACAGGTTTTATTATCGTTCAGATCATTATAACTTCGCTAAACATAAAGTACCAGTAATTTTCTACTTTACAGGGGTACATGCGGATTATCATCGCCCTGGCGACGATGTAGAGAAAATTCTTTTTCCAAAGTACCAGCAGATAACTCAATTAGTATTTCATACAGCATGGGAGGTAGCGAATCGTGATGAACGCATTAAGGTTGATAGCAATAAACCTTAAATGTTACATTTTTTTGTAAAAATAGCCTTATTTCGTGTCAAGGGGGTTATTAACGAAAATCTTAGTTATATAAAACAAACTTGAATATTTAACTATCTGATAATGAAAAAGTTATGTTTTCAGACTTTGCATTAAAAAGAAATAAATAATCTTTAAAAAATGCAAAAGAATATTTTGCTAATAAAAAATTATCATGCCCGATATTTTTTGTTTCGCCGATTTTGCTTAAACTTGTCCCAAGATTGAAAAGAATATATGACAGGTTTTTACAAAATTTTCTTTTAGTAATATTCTTTCTTTTAAAATTTTCACTTTTATTTACCAAAAAATTCATTGTTTCATTTTTTAAAACCCTAAAATTTTCAAAGCTAATGGAAAAAAAGACTACAGCCCCAGCAGCAAAACCAGCAGCCCCTAAGTCTTCAAGTGGTGGATTGAATCCAGCGTTCGTTATCCCAATTTTACTCGTTATCGGTTTTTGTTTATGGTATTTTATTTTAGGAGATCCTTCAAACTTCTCTGACCCGGAAACTAAACACAAACCAACCACTGCTATGGGTATAGTTTACTCTGGTGGTATTATTGTACCTATCCTATTAACCTTTATGCTTTCGGTATTAGTTTTCTCTATCGAGCGTTTCATTACAATCAATAAAGCTTCTGGTACTGGTGATTTAGATGCTTTTGTACGTAAAGTACGTTCATTAGTTGACTCAAACAACATTGCTGATGCGATTAAAGAATGTGACAAACAAAAAGGTTCAGTGGGTAATGTTACAAAAACTGCCCTCCAAAAGTACAGCCAATTAGCTACAGATGACACAATGGCTAAAGACCAGAAATTGGTTGCTTTACAAAAAGAAGTTGAAGAGGCTACTACTTTAGAGCTTCCGATGTTAGAGAAAAACCTTACTATTCTTTCAACACTTGCCTCAGTATCAACCCTTGTAGCTCTATTAGGAACGGTAATCGGTATGATTCGCTCATTCTTTGCTCTTGGTTCTGGTGGTGGTGCTCCTGATGCGTCTGCTCTTGCAACTGGTATTGCTGAGGCCTTGATTAATACAGCCCTTGGTATCGGTACATCAGCAATCGCTATTATTATGTATAACTTATTTACCTCAAAAATAGATACGCTTACGTACAAAATTGACGAAATCGGAATGAGCCTTCAGCAAAACTTCGCTGCTCATCACTAAGATAAAGCAGTAAAGTAAATCAGATTGTTTAATTTAAACTATCAAGCAAAGCTATGGCAGCACCGAAACCAGCCAGAAAGAGTCCATCAATGGATATGACTGCGATGTGTGACGTTGCGTTCCTGCTCCTTACATTCTTCATCATGACTACCCAGTTCAAAAGTCAGGAGTCTGTAACAGTAGATACGCCTTCATCAGTCTCAGAGATTAAAGTTGAGGACAAGGATATGGCAACAATTACAATTGACAAAGACGGCAAATACTATTTTGGCGTTACGAACCCGCTTGACAGGTACTCACTCATTCAGAAAATGAATGATAAGTATGGTGCAGGGCTTTCAGATGCAGAACAGAAGAATTTTACGAAATTAGCTGAAACTGGTGTTTCTATTACTTCGTTAAAGCAATATCTGGCATTACCGGAAGCTCAGAGAGGACAAGTTAGAATTCAGGGTATCCCGAATGACAGTACCAAAAGCGAATTGGTTGACTGGGTTAAGACCTATTTGACTGATATTAACAAAAAGGCTAAATTGGCTGTTCGTGGTGACGTGCAAACGCAGTATCCTGCAATTAAGAAATTGTTTGCTGAATTAGGTAAAAATGATATTAACAAATTTCAGTTAATTACCGACTCAGAAAACAAAGAAGATAAGTAAATTTCATTGAACCCTTAAATTACCAGATAGAAAATGGCAGAAATACAGGAATCCGGTGGTGGTGGGAAAAAAGGCGGTGGTAAGGTTCGGTCCAAGAAAGCAGGTGGAAAACCTGATATGACACCAATGGTGGACCTTGGCTTCTTACTTATCACTTTCTTTATGTATACCACCACGTTCGGCAAGCCAAATATGATGAAGCTGAACATGCCTGATAAACCAAATCCTGATGATCCACCACCACCAGAAGTAAAGGTAACCAACACCATTACTGTTCTGATGGGCAAAGACGACAGAATATTTTGGTATCAGAAACCTCTTCCAGAATTAACATTAGCTGACTTAAACGAAACAGATTACTCGCCTGAGGGCATCAGAAAATCTGTTTTAGTAAAAAAAGCCAATGCGCTTGATATAAACAAGTTTACAGTAATCATCAAACCAAGTGATGAGGCAAACTGGAAGAATACAGTAGATATTCTGGACGAAATGGCAATTACAAAGTCTGACCGCTATGCAATTGTTGATTTAGCTCCGAAAGAAAAGGAACTGCTTGACCAAAAACTTGCAGAGCCAAAAAAATAAGTAATCTAAGGAAAAACAAACAAACAAATGGAAGCAAAAAATGCTAAGAACATCACCTTAGATGAAATCGTATTCGAAGGACGTAACAAGGACTACGGTGCATATTCACTAAGGAAAAATTACTCAAGATACCTTACCAGAGCAGCTCTGATTGGTATCGGGTTATTTGGTGGGGCATTATTGGCGGCTTGGAGTTTCAATAAGTTCGGCGGAGCAAAAGAAGAAGATTTGCAAAGCGTTGAGATTGATCTTTCTAAGTTGAAGGAAGAACAACCGGAAGAAAAAAAGCCGGATATTCCTCCTCCTCCGCCAGAACCGGAACCACCAAAGCCGGAAGTAGCTCAGATTAAATTCATTCCGCCAGAACCAAAAGCTGACGAAGAAGTAAAGAATGAAGAACCGCCACCAAAAGTGGAGGAGGTTGAGAATAAGGTTATTTCAAATGTAACCAAAGAAGGTATTGAAACTGAAGAGGTAGCTGCTGCACCTCCACCGGTTGAGGCACCTAAACCTGCTGAAATTGAAAAACCAAAAGAAGACGAAATCTTCACAACGGTTGAGCAAAACCCTGAGTTTCCGGGTGGTATAAAGGAAATGTATGCCTATATTGGTAAAAACCTTAAATATCCATCTGCAGCGCAGCGTGCAAACGTTTCAGGAAAAGTATTTGCTAAGTTCGTTGTTGAAAAAGACGGACACATTGGTGATGTACAAATTCTGAAAGGAATCGGTTTCGGTTGCGATGAGGAAGCTCAACGCGTAATTAAGTCGATGCCAAAATGGAACCCAGGTAAACAAAATGGTCGTACTGTGAGGGTGTTCTTTACGATGCCGATCAATTTCCAACTTGAGTAATAATGGCAACACGACGTAATTCATCAGATAAGCAGCGTCAGGTATTTCAGAGAGTCCTGCAATTATCTATGGGTTTATTTGCCTTAGTATATATTGTTTTAGGATACTTTGTGATCAAATTGAAATGGTTGATGGTTCCCTTGGCTGATAATTATGCCTATGGCTTAGGTGCACTCCTGATTGTCTATGGTATTTACAGAGCATACAGGGCTTACGTATCAATCAGGGATACGATGAATAACTGATTAAATTTCTAATACAGGCATGCCACTTTGTACCACAGAGTGGCATGTTTTTTAATTTTTTTTTAATATTGTACCGAATCGCTTGACTTTATCGTTTACTAATACTTATTTTTACACTGTTCAAACTTAAACTTTAATTAGATAACTACGATGAGAAAATTCCTTCTCTTGTTATTGTGTGCTTTACTATTTTTAAAGTGTTCCAAACCTGAGAAGCCTGATTTACCCAATGACGGCGAGATAACAATTGCAGCCGACGAATCACTAAAACCTATTGTTGAAGCGCAGATAATGGCCTATAACGCCCATTATCCTAATGCGATATTGCATGTGAAATATATGCCAGAGCAAAAAGCAATGGCACTACTAATGCAAGATTCTGTTGATATAGCAATAGGCACGCGTGAAGCGACGGAAAATGAAAAAGCCATTTTTGCTTCCCGCAAAATCGCTTATCTTCCTGCAAAAATGGCTTTGGATGGCGTAGCACTCATTACAAATCATGAGAACCCGATAGAGCATATTTCTTTGAAAGAGTTGAAAGAAATATTTGAAGGAAAGGCATATACTGATTATAAATTGGTTTTTGATAACAGCAATTCAAGCAACCTGAATTATATGATTCAGAAACTAAATATTCAGGATATTAAAAGAGCAAATATATTTGCTGCCAATGGCAATAAAGATGTAATAGATTATATCGAGAAAAATCCGAAGGCTATAGGTTTAATAGGAGGTAATTGGATTAGTGATTTAGATGATAAGAATAGCCGCACTTTTATTAGTCGAATAAAGGTACTTGGGGTTTCTGCTTTCGATAACCCTGGTGATAATGACTATTACAAACCTACCACTGAATCATTAAGAGCAAGAAAATATCCTTTAGAGAGGAGAGTGTATCTCCATACAATGGATCACTACGGTCTCACAAAAGCCTTTATCCGTTTTTGTTGTGCCCAAATAGGACAATTAGTGGTAGAAAAATCCGGGCTAATACCCTATTATATATACCCAAAAGGTGTAATTATTAACAAAGAGCAAGTAAAATAGGTTAATATGGCAGAAGAACCGAACAATACAGATTAAATATTTGTTTTAAAGGTTTTAGTTAATAAAAATATATATTAACAACTTATTAATAAACCTCATGTAAAAGATTTTGTCTTAATCAGTAGAAGCAAAAGATTTAAAAAGTTTATACGTTCAGCAACAAATTTTTTTCTGTTTGGAATAGATTTTTTAACTTTGCTTAATTTTTTTTTAATACAAGGAATTCGTAAACCTAACTTTCAGAGTGAAAATGAACAAGATTTTGAGATCTTTGTCAGTATCAGCGGTGGCGGTGCTGGCGTTGACATTCCACACCTTGGCACAAACAGTGCAGGACGGACTGAGAAATTTGGATGCCGAGCGATACAACGCTGCCGGGACAATTTTCAATCAATTGGTAACTTCTGCACCAACAGAAGAAAATTATTTCTATCAGGGATATTATTATCTTAATTTGCCTGAACCGGATCTGGCTAAAGCAAATGAGGCCTTTACCAAGGGTACTACACTCAGTAAAAGACCTGATCCACTTAATCGTGTTGGTTTAGCGGCTGTAAAATTACTTTCGGGTGATAAAGCAGGTGCAAAAGTAGATTTTGATGACATAAGAAAGGATACCAAAAATAAGAATCCTGAAGTACTTTTCAGAATCGGTGAAGCTTATGCTATTTCAGAAAACCCTAAACTGAATGACCCAGCAGAAGCTGTAATGAATATTCAGGCAGGATTAGATGTACTAAAAGTTAAAAACAATCCTGATTATTATATTGCTTTAGCTAAAGCGTATTTGCTTAAAAATGATGGTGGCTCTGCTATGACAGCTCTCGAAAATGCTTTGAATATGGGCCAGAAAACTGCTGTTATCCGCACATTAATGGGTAGAGTTTGGTTTCAGGGAAAAAGCTATCCAAAAGCTCAGCAAGACTTGAATGAGTCAATCAAGGCAGATCCGGAGCATGCACCAGCTTACTATTATTTAAGTGGTATTTTTCAGGTATTCGGTAAATTTGATTTGGCCGCAAAAAATGCAAAATTGTATCTTGAGAAGAGTGAGGCAACTGATGAGGCCAAGTTAAGATATGTAAAATTAGCCTTTACCTCTAAAGACTACGATGGAGCTACTGAAGTTTTGAATTCAATTTTTGATAAAATTCAGGATCCGGTTAAATATCGTTTAAGAGGTTATACCCAGATAGAAAAAGGTGAATGTGCTGAAGGCGTGAAAAATGTTCAGGAATTTCTGAAAAAAGCTCCAGAAGACCGTCATTTAGCGTCTGATTACGGAACAATTGGTCGTGGATATATTTGTATCAATGACGATGTAAACAAAGCTGTTAACGATTCGATTGGTATTACCTATATGGAGAAGGCCGTATCATTAGGTGATACGACTACTGATTATACAACTGATATCGTGAACGTATATAAAGCAGCTAAAAGATGGGATAAGCTTGCAACCACTTATGAACAATCTATTGCTAAAGAGGGCGCAAAAGCTGACGGTGCAGATTATTATAATTTAGCTGACGCCTATATTCGTTCTAAGGATTATATAAAGGCAGATTCAGCTTTATCAACAACAATTGTGCTATATAAAGATACCTGGTTAACGCCTTATATCTTGAAAGCACGTGTAAAACAATATGCTGATCCGAACGATTCGACGTTTTCAGCAGCACCAATATATGAAAAATATATTTCTTTAGTACCTGAAGCTGATAAAGCAAAAGACCTTACGAAGAAATATCTGGCTGAAGCTTACGGTTATTTGGGTATAAAGGCATTGTTGTTAGACAAAGACACTGCTAAGGCCAAGGAATATATGAATCTTGTATTGACTTATGATCCGAATAATCAACAAGCAACAAAGGTATTAGAAAGTATCAATGGAACGAGTACAACCACTACACCAAATGGTTCGGGAACTCCACCTGCCAATAATAATCCTTCTGGAAGTAGCGGTGGCCCTAAGGGTTGATAGTTTTAAATTTCATTTGAAAACGGCCTGATTCGATCAGAATCAGGCCGTTTTTTTGACCAAATGATAAATTATTTATACCGAAATCGTACAAATTATAAATTTTGATTTTATTTTTGCCGACCTGCTTATATCAAAATGATATAAGAGGAGGTATGGACTTATCTTTTTACTTATGTTTAATCTTGTAATATTTGGACCTCCAGGTGCCGGAAAGGGCACTCAATCTGCAAAAATTATTGATAAATACAAACTTGCTCATATTTCGACAGGCGATATGTTCAGAATGCATATCAGTCAGAATACTGACCTTGGGAAACGTGTAAAGCAAATCCTTGCTGATGGCTTACTTGTGCCAGATTCTATTACGATAGATATGCTGGAGGAGGAAGTGCAACGGAATCCTGATGTAAGTGGTTTTATTTTTGATGGTTTTCCTCGAACAGTCAATCAGGCGGAAGCCCTTGATACTTTTCTCGATGGCAAAGGAGAAAAAATAGACCTTGTATTGCAATTAGACGTAACAGAAGAGGAGATCAAGAACCGTATAGCGGAGAGGAAAAAAGTAAGTGGAAGAGCCGATGACGATGAAGATAAATTATTGAAACGTATAGATGAGTATTTTAGCAAGACAATTCATGTATTACCTTATTACCAAAATCAAGGTAAAGTAGTAAAGGTAAATGGTATTGGCGAGATTGAAATAATATTCGGCACGATTTGTGAAGCAATAGATAGTGCGAAGGTAGATTGAAATATATTTAATGAATGTGTGATTGAGTGATTTTATTCATATTCATTAATTCAAGTTCTCTTTTTTAAGAAATCAATCTATAAAATAAAATAGCTAAGACATATCAATTTAAATGTTGCAGTTGGCGATAAAAATCAAATCACTCAATCACAAAATCGCTCAATTCAATTTGACCTAAAGATTATGACAAGCAATTTTATAGATTATGTAAAAATAAACTGCCGTTCTGGCAATGGAGGGGCAGGTTCGAAGCATTTTCGCAGAGAAAAGCATGTGCCTAATGGTGGACCCGACGGTGGTGACGGAGGTAGAGGCGGCCATGTGATACTAAAAGGCAATACACAGCACTGGACACTCTTACACCTTAAATACAGGAAGCACATTAAAGCTGAACATGGTGTAGCTGGTGAGGGTGGAAGAAGAGCCGGAGCTCAAGGTAAAGATGAAATAATTGAAGTACCTCTTGGAACAGTAGCCAAAGATGCCGAGACAGGTGAAATTATTGGTGAAGTTACTCAGGATGGAGAAAAAATAGTTTTGCTCTCTGGTGGGCGAGGTGGTTTAGGAAATTACCATTTCAGAAACTCGACAAATCAGGCTCCTGAATATGCTCAACCTGGTGAGGCAGGAGAGGAAGCCTGGATAGTATTAGAACTTAAAGTACTGGCAGATGTAGGCCTTGTGGGCTTTCCTAATGCTGGTAAATCAACATTACTGTCGGTAGTTTCTGCTGCAAAGCCTGAAATTGCTGACTACCCTTTTACAACTCTTACGCCTAATCTTGGCGTAGTGGCCTATCGTGATTATAAATCTTTTGTAATGGCTGACATACCAGGTATTATTGAAGGTGCATCAGAAGGAAAAGGCCTTGGACTACGTTTTCTTAGGCATATCGAACGAAACTCAATACTGCTGTTTCTGGTTTCTGCCGATAGTGAAAATCCTGCAAAGGAGTACAAAACCCTGCTCAAAGAATTAAAACAGTACAACCCGGAACTACTCGATAAAAAGAGAATTTTAGGTATTTCGAAATGTGATTTGGTTGACGAGAAGCAAGTCGCAAAAATTAAGAAGAAAATTCCAGCAGGCTTGCCTTATGTATTTTTCTCTTCCTTCTTGAATCAGGGAATAGATGAATTAAAGGACTTGATCTGGGATAATATTCAAGCAGCCAACTAATTATTCGTTTATTGACGCTTTGTTGCTGTCTGTAATGAAGAAGTTAGAAAATTTCTGATTTAAATTCAGATTAAAGAAATTTAATCCGCCGCTTGTAATATAATTCTTAATTTCGGAATACAAAAGATAAAGTATGCACTACCATCATACGTTCGTATCATGGGTGTTTTGTTATGAATTTATTTGTAGTTTAATGTGACGAATGAATAAGCAAAAATGAAAAAGTATATTTTATTCCACAAAACTAATTATTGATTGAGTGAACCTTTACTATTTAACTAAGACCATGAAGAAAATACTTGTGGGCTTTTTCCTATTGGCACATTCAAGTGTTTTTGGACAACTCATGATTACCTTTCCGATGAATAGGGCTGTTTTTCAGCGGAATAATTCGGGTGGAGGCGTAATACCTATTGCTGGAACTTTTCAGACAAGAGTCGATCGGATTGATGCCAGATTAGTGTCAATAAAGGGAGGTTCAACGGTCGATTGGATACCTATTTCCGTAAATCCTAATTTCGGAAGCTTCTCAGGTGGAATTTATGCAGTCGGTGGCTGGTATCGGTTAGAGGTGAGGGCAATAAGAGACAATAACGTTATCCATTCTGTATTTATTGAAAAAGTCGGGCTTGGCGAAGTCTTTCTAATCGCGGGTCAGTCTAATGCGCAGGGTTACGAAGGTCGAGGTAATCCACCAGCCCTTGATGACAGGGTAAATGTCATAACAAACTTCTACTCATACGGACAAATCACCGAAGTTCCTTTTCCTGTTATAGGTCACCTTGATGAAAATATTAAATTAGCTCCATTAGGTAATGGCTCCTGGTGCTGGGGTAAATTAGGCGATTTGTTAGCCGCAAAATTAGACGTACCCATCATGTTTTTTAATGCTGCTTTTGAGGCACTTGGTATTGAAGAGTGGAGCAGGAGTGCTGATGGAGAGGCAGGAAAGGATTTTTATTCCGGAAATTATGCCAAACCAGGATATCCTTTTGAAAATATCCGTAAATCGATGCATAATTATTCTAATATGTTTGGAGTAAGAGCAATATTGTGGCATCAAGGGGAGACTGACAATGATAAAGGTACAAGCTTTGATGTCTACAAAAATGCCTTACAATATGTAATTCAAAGAAGTAGGAATGATAGCGGGCGTGATGTCAGTTGGATGGTGAGCAAAGTTTCCCGAACTCGCAGAGGCACTTCACAAACAATTATTGAAGCTCAGAGAGCAGTGATAAGGGAGTACCCTAATGTGTTTAATGGTCCCGATACTGATGATATTACACATCGTTCAGATGGGGTTCATTTTGAAAGTTTTAGCTTGCTACAGTTAGCCGAAGCCTGGAGCGATAGGCTAAATCAAGATTTCTTTATCAGATCTAATCCAGTCCCAGCCTCTTCACCATTGTTTTTTCAGATGTATTGCAGTCCTGATAATTCAAATGCACCCTTGACTATTTTTATGCCTGATGGCTTTAAAGAATATTATTGGACAAACGGTTTTGGAAACTTGAACAACAATTCAAGTATTCAAATAAAAAATGGTTTTTTCAGAGGGAAAGCGGTAGACTATATAGGGAATGTTTATTATACAGCAGGAGTAAACTATGTTGGAGAAGTTGTTCCTGACAGACCGTCTCTGACAGCCGAAGGTGCTACTGAGTTTTGTCAGGGTGGAAGTGTACGCCTGACGTCGTCGACTGATCAGGAAATCTCCTGGAGTACTGGTGAATATGGTAAGTCAATAATGGTTTCTCAGCCAGGGTATTATGTAGTAAACAGGCATAATTATTTAGGTTGTTTTAATACGTCTAATGGTGTAAATATAACGGTTTATCCAAACCCGGAAGCAAAAATAGTTGCAGAAGGACCAACAACCTTTTGCCAGGATAATTCAGTAAATCTCCGCTCAACCAATCAATCAGGCAATTTATGGAATACCGGACAAAGTAATCAATCGATTACAGTTGATAGGTCTGGCGAGTATTTTCTGAAAGTGAAAAATGAATTTGGTTGCGAAAGCATTTCAGAGAAAATAGCGGTAAATGTTAACCCAAAACCACAAAAACCTATCGTTAGTGTAGATGGTCCAACAGTTTTTTGTGCTGATACAACGGTAATTATTTCGTCGGATGTGTTGAGCGAAATTCAATGGAACAACGGGCAGACAGTACCACAATTAAGGATTGCTGATAGCGGTGATTTTTTTGTAACTGCAACCAATCAGTTCGGTTGTCAGGAAATATCAAATACTATTACGATCAAGGTAAATCCCATTCCTCAAAAGCCTACTATTTCTACAGGAGGGCCTACTATTTTCTGTTATGGAGACAGTGTTAATCTGGCTGCTACACAAAGTGTTGGTTATTTATGGAGCAACAGCCGGACTGAGCAAAACTTTAATGTTGGCACTTCGGGTGTATTTTCTGTTAAGATTCGTGATGAGAATGGTTGTATTTCACCACCTTCTGACGAAGTGAGTGTAAATGTAAAAGAGAACCCTTTAAATTTAGGTATTCTCAAATCGGGACCATACACACTTGAAGCCTTAACCAATGGCCCATTCGACTCAAAATTTGAGTGGTATAAAGATGGGATAAAGTTGTCTAAAGAAGAGGCTATAATTAAAGCTAAAGAGTCAGGTTCTTATACACTCAGAGGATCAATTTTTTATTTATTAGAAGACGGTACTTCTCTTCGTTGTTATTCGAAAATTTCAGAACCGTTTGTTTTCCAGATTGACCCGTCTGATAACGGGGCTCGCATTTTTCCTAATCCTGCTACAGAAGATATTGTGAATATTGAAACTCTCGAAGACCTTGAGGACGTGCAAATAACATTTTATGATATGAAAGGAGCTATTTTAAGAGAATATACTGTTTATAAATTCGACTCAAGAAAAACTCTGAAACTGGCAAATTTACCGATGGGGAAATACATAGTAACAATAAAGAACAAAGATTTCAGTGTACTTAAACGGGTTTTTGTTGAACGAAATTAACTTTTTTACCATTAAATAAAATTTTGATACTATAATCAACCTTACACTGTTGTTAATCATTGATGGCATTAGTAAATTTGTTACTCCATGCAATAAATTTTAACCCAGGTAAGTATGCTTAAAAAAAAATGGTTGGTAATAGTATTGAGTTTTACAGTTTTCAGTGCCTACTCACAAATACAAATTACCTTCCCTGTTTCGCGAATTGTCTTTCAGCGAAATAATAATAATCAAGCCAATGTAAATATTGCCGGAAGCTATTTCCAGCAATTAGACCGCATCGATGCACGCGCTTTTCCTGTTTCTCCGGGTCAAGGAAATGAAGTGGGTTGGACTACCATACAGGATTTCTTAACCACAGGGATTTTCAATGGATTTCTTCAATTAAGTGGTGGTTGGTATAATATCGAAGTAAGAGGGGTTCTAAATGGACAGGTAGTAACATCGACTGTACTTGAAAGAGTAGGTGTTGGTGAGGTATTTATTGTTGCCGGACAGTCAAATGCACAAGGTGATCCGAGTTACTCAGGTGGTGCTATTGGTGCCAGCGATGACCGCGTTTCGACCATCGATTATTATGATGCAGCATTGAATGAAAACCAATTTCCTTTTCAGTTTTCACATATGGGAAACTTCTCCCGAATGGCTCCCTACAACTATGTTCCCTGGTTTTGGGGACGTTTAGGAGACAGGTTGACCCAGAGATATAATGTTCCTGTTTTGTTCTATGGGGCCGCTTTAGGAGGGATTGGTGTTAATGCCTGGCAACGTTCTTCCAATGGAGAAGATTTGCGTAAGGAATTGCCATCTTTTATTGCAGTGCCGGGAATGCCATATAGAGCATTGAAGGCTGCCTTACAACAGTATGTTACACGCACAGGGGTAAGAGCTGTTCTTTGGCAACAAGGTGAAAGTGATGATCAGACTTCTTCGAACTCTTATTTTAATAATCTTAAAATAGTTATTGAGAAAAGTCGTAACGATTCTGGAAAGGGGAACCTCGCTTGGGTTATAGCCAGATCTTCTCGTAACCCAAATATACATCAGAATGTAATAGACGGCCAGAATGTTACTATTGGAAACGTACATAGTGTTTATCCAGGCCCAAATACTGATGAAATATTTGGGGCAAATTTCAGAGCGGATGGTGTGCATTTTCATAACGATGGTTTGAATAGAGCGGCTGAATACTGGAATGCTGCTTTAAATGATGGATTTTTCTCAAGTTCTCAACCATTAGAATCAAGAGGATTAGTAAATGTTAGTTTGTCTTGTAATCCTACAAACCCAAATAATAGATTTACAATTCAGGTAAATGGAGAATATCAGAGTTTTAATTGGAGTAATGGAAATAATAACCGATCAATTATTGTAAATAATGGCAGCTATACTGTCAAAACTACAGATTGGTCTGGCAATACGCTTTTTTCGCAGCCTGTACCCATTTCGCCAAATAATCCTGTGATTCAGCCGTCTATAAATGTTACCGGCCCAACTACTTTTTGTGATGGGGGGAGTGTTGCTTTAATTGCAAGTGAACCAGGCGGGAATGTATGGAGTAATGGAGAGCGTGGTCAGGCTATTGTTGCACGCACATCAGGATCTTATGTACTAACAAATTATACTTTAAACGGCTGCCCTTCGGTATCTGGATCTGTGAATGTTAATGTTAATCCTTTGCCAAGAAATAATATACTTACCACAAAGGAATTGCCTATTTGTCCGGACGACAGCATTACTCTTGTAACTGATAACTTTGAGAATGTTACCTATCAATGGAATACTAATGCATCTTCACAAAATATTGTTGTAAAAGATGCCGGAACATATAGTTTAAAGCTGAGAGACCAGAATGGTTGTGAATCTACGAGTTTTATTGAAGTAGGGCTTAGGGACAGACCTGTTACTGAAATTATACCAGATGGTCCCACGATTTTTTGTCTGGGAAAGAGTGTAAACCTTAACCCCAATGCTGATTTTAATGGCTATTTCTGGAGTAATGGAGTCACAACTAAATCCAACTTCATCAAAGAGAGCGGCGAGTACTCATTAAGAGTTAAAGATGGATTCGGTTGTATTTCTTTACCAGTTTCTCAGAACGTTATTGTTAATCCTTTGCCTTCAGTAAAAATTGCTGCTACAGGACTCGAACAGTTCTGTCCGGGAAATGTGGTTAATTTAGCCGCAGCTTCGGACGAGAATTTTGTTTATATGTGGAACACCGGAGCCGAAACAAAAGATGTTACAATTGAGAGTCCGGGTCTTTATACACTTCGGGTAAGAGATATAAATGGATGTGAATCAATGGCTGATTCTATTTCGCTTAGTTTTATTCCACCTCCATCGGTTTCAATCTCTACTGTAGATAACATAAATACTATATGTGAGGGAAGTAATATAACTTTAAATGGTAGTAATGCAGTCAGCTATGTTTGGAGTAACGGAGCTACTTCAAAAGATATAATTGTCGAACAGGAAGCTACGTATGTTCTTAAAATCAGAGATGAAAAGAACTGTGAATCAGACCCTGTTTCTTTTCATGTATTTGTAAAGGATACTCCTCCAACACCAGTATTAGAAAAAGACGGTGCCTATCAGGTAATTGCGATTCCGGCAACAAATATTCCCGGACAGTATTTTAACTGGAAACTTGATGAAACTACTCTGACTGATACAACTTCAATTGTAAAGGTACGCCAGCAAGGAAACTTTGCGGTTCGTACGGCATTAAAATATTCTAATACTAACAACAGCTCTTTGGTCTGTTATTCGCCTTTTTCGCAAGTACTCAGCTTTTTGATTCCGATAGGTGATAATGGTTTGAGAGTTTACCCAAATCCCAATCCAACCGGATTATTTACTATTGAGACCTTCGGTGATAATCCGAATTCAAAAATAGATGTATTCACCTTGAGCGGACTGAACGTTTTTACAGGGTCAATTTCGGAACTGAAGGAAAAGCGAGAATTAAATCTGAGGATGCTCGAGCCCGGAGTATATATAATAAGACTGACAAGCGGAGATTTTAAGGCAACACAAAAACTTCTCATAAAATACTGAAGGAGGGGCTGAGCCTATTTGAAGATTATTTTTCTGACCAAAAACCTGCACTTGCGGTCGAGCTATAATTTTTTAACAGGCGCTTAATATTCAACCTTTTTTATTTTGTTTCTAAACTTTCCTTAGTAATTTTGACACGCAATTGGTTTGCAACTAAACGAAGCATTTAATTGTTATTGATATAGGCAGAAAATCCATAAAACCCTATATTGCTAATTACTATTACAGTTATCATGAAAGAATACTTGCCTTCAGATTTTCTCCCTATTTTGGTGCAGTTAATCGCTGCTATTGGTTTTATAGTCTTTACAATGATTGTTACTCACTCAATTGGTCCGAAAAGACATAGTGCAAAAAAAGACGACCCTTTTGAATGTGGTATTGAGGCGCAAGGTGATGCCAGAACTCCTATTTCAATCAAGTATTTTCTGATAGCTATCCTGTTTGTCCTTTTCGATGTAGAGATTATCTTTATGTATCCCTGGGCTGTAAACTTTATGAAGTTAGGCTGGTTTGGTTTCGTTGAAATGATATTTTTTATTGCATTATTAATGTCTGGTTTCTACTACATCATTAAGAAAGGTGTATTAACCTGGGACAAAGAATAAATACAAGTCGGATTAACCATCCGACAATTTTGTTTTTTAGGTGTCTTAGTAGCAATTGAGAAACATAGTTTGATAGAAATCGAATAGTTAGTTATTCACTAATTCGCCGCTACGGCGGACCGTTCAATCACTAAGTCACTAATTTTATTTCTCACAGATTTCTTAAAATTGTTTAGGCTTAAAAACGTTTTAAGTCTTTAAAACAAGCACAGATAACGAATATGAGTTCAGTAAAAATGGTGGAAGCACCAGAAGGATTTGAAGGAGCAGGCTTCTTCGCTACTTCATTAGATAAAGTTATCGGTATGGCACGCAGCTATTCGTTATGGCCATTGCCGTTTGCAACATCTTGTTGTGGTATTGAGTTTATGGCTACCATGGGTTCGCACTACGATATCTCACGTTTCGGTTCAGAAAGACCAAGTTTCTCACCTCGTCAGGCTGACTTATTAATGGTGATGGGTACCATTGCCAAAAAAATGGGTCCGGTGGTTAAACAGGTGTATTTGCAGATGGCCGAGCCACGTTGGGTAATTGCTGTAGGTGCGTGTGCATCCAGTGGTGGTATTTTTGATACGTATTCAGTATTGCAAGGTATCGACCGTATCATTCCGGTTGATGTATATGTACCGGGTTGTCCGCCTCGTCCTGAACAGATTCTTGATGGCTTAATGCAGATTCAGGAGTTGGCCAGAAATGAGTCGCTCCGCCGCAGAAATACCCCTGAATACTCAGCCTTATTAGAATCATATAATATTCAGTAGATAATAGCACTTGTCTGAACTTTGATTTAGCTGATTATTATGATTTCACTGAATTTATAATGTAAAGATTTACGATTGATTTTGGAATCATGATTTTGACATAAATTTCTATATCATTTTAATCATTAAATCAGGTAAATCAAAGTTTAAGACGAAAATCACTAAATAGATTTACATGTTAAGTAATCAACAAATAGCAGAAGATTTATTAGCTCATTTTGGAGAAAATGTGAAGAACTTTGAAGAACCTTATGAGTTGCTTACTTTTACAACCAATCGTCAGAATATAATTAATCTTCTGGTCTATCTCAACAAGCACGAAACATTCCGTTTTCGTTTTCTTACAGATATTTGTGGTCTTCATTTACCTGATAATAAAAGTGAAGAATTTGGTGTGATTTATCATTTACATAGCCTGGAGAACAACAAGCGTATCCGTATTAAAGTGTTCCTATCAGCCGATGATATTCATATCCCCACAGCTACCACTTTATATGCCACAGCAAACTGGCTTGAAAGAGAGACCTATGATTTCTTCGGAATTATCTTTGATGGTCACCCGAATCTGAAGCGTATTCTGAATATTGATGAGATGGATTATTTCCCGATGAGAAAAGAATATCCGTTAGAAGATGCTACCCGTCAGGATAAGATTGATGCACTTTTCGGACGTTAATAAATTTGAACAATTAGCATACGAGCATAGACTATTCGAGGTTAATTGAAAATAGTAAACAATGGCAGAAGAACTGATTATCCCTAAAAACACTACTGATGCATTGGCTTTGAACAGGCCAATTGTTGAAGAAACAGAATATACTACACTCAATCTTGGGCCTACCCACCCCGCTACACACGGTATCTTCCAGAACGTGTTGAAAATGGATGGCGAAAAAATCGTATCAGGAGAACAAACTGTCGGATACATTCACCGGGCATTTGAAAAAATTGCAGAACGTCGTCCTTTTTATCAGATTACTACCCTTACCGATCGTATGAACTACTGTTCGTCACCTATAAATAATATGGGTTGGCATATGACTGTAGAGAAACTATTGGGTGTAACCGTGCCTAAGCGTGCGCAGTACATCAGGGTAATCATGATGGAGTTGGCTCGTATCACCGACCACTTGATATGTAACTCTATCCTTGGCGTAGATACAGGAGCTTATTCAGGCTTCTTATACTTGTTTCAGGAGAGAGAGAAGATATATGAAATCTACGAAGAGATGTGTGGTGCTCGTCTGACAACGAATATGGGTCGCATCGGAGGTATGGAGCGTGATTTATCGCCAACGGCATTAAAAAAAATCAAGCAGGCGGTTTATCATGATTTACCAAAGGCACTGACGGAATTTGAGAAACTCTTCAACAGAAACAGAATATTTATTGATAGAGTGGTAAACGTAGGACCAATCACCGGGGAGCGTGCTTTGGAATACGGTTTTACTGGCCCTAACTTACGTGCCGCAGGTGTAGACTATGACGTGCGTGTAATGGAGCCATACTCTTCTTATGAGGATTTTGAGTTTGATATTCCTATAGGACACAATGGTGATACCTATGACCGTTTCATGGTGCGGAATCAAGAAATGTGGGAGAGTATTAAAATTATTAAACAAGCGTTGGAAAACCTTCCTGAAGGCCCTTATTATGCCAACGAAAACCACTATTATCTACCTCCGAAGCAAGCGGTTTATAGTAATATGGAAGCACTAATCTATCACTTCAAGATTGTGATGGGTGAAATTGATGCTCCGGTAGGAGAGGTATATCATGCAGTTGAAGGCGGTAACGGCGAATTAGGTTTCTACCTGATTAGCGATGGCGGCCGTGCCCCATACCGTTTACATTTCCGTCGCCCTTGTTTTATTTATTACCAGGCTTACCCTGAGATGTGTAAAGGTGTTGCCATTTCAGATGCCATTGCAATCATGAGTAGTCTCAACGTAATTGCAGGAGAATTAGATGCCTAAAATTTGATTACAAAAAATGACTGAAACCAAAAATACGATAACTTTTACTCCTGAACGTCTGGCCAAAGCCAAAGAAATGATTGCACGTTACCCAGAAGGAAAACAAAAATCAGCTTTGATGCCAATTATGCATTTGGCTCAGGAACAATTTGCTTGGATGAGTCAGGAGGTTATGGATTATGTTGCTTCATTGTTGGATATTACTCCTGTAGAAGTATATGAAGTAGCAACTTTTTATACCATGTTTCATTTAGAGCCAGTAGGCAAGCACGTAATTGAGTATTGTCGTACAGGTCCATGTGTATTAATGGGGGGAGAAGAAGTATATGCCCACCTTACACAAAAATTAGGTGTTAAAAAGGGGCAGACAACCTCTGATGGCCTTTTTACGTTGAAAGAAGTAGAATGCCTTGCAGCCTGTGGTTGGGGCCCTTGTTTTCAGATTCGTGAAAAGTACTACATGAACCTGACTAACGATAAAGTTGATGACATAATTCGAGAATTGTCGAGATAATGCTGCTGTTCATCATATAAACAGCGATCAATAAAAGTTTTGATTTTCTATAATAGAATCATGAAGATATTAACCGAACATATTAACACCCCAGGTATTGAAACTTTTGATGTGTATCGCAAAAAAGGTGGCTATACAGCGGTTGAGAAGGTAATTAAGAAAATGACACCTGAAGAGGTGGTAGAAGAAGTAAAGAAATCAGGTGTGCGTGGTCGTGGAGGAGCAGGTTTTCCGATGGGTATGAAATGGTCGTTCCTGGCAAAACCAGAGGGTGTTCCCCGTTATCTGGTTTGTAATGCTGATGAATCAGAGCCGGGTACTTTCAAAGACCATTACTTAATGAAAAACATCCCTCATTTATTAATCGAAGGGATGATTATTTCAAGCTATGCTCTGGGTGCTAATAAATCGTTTATCTATGTAAGAGGCGAGTTGATGTATGTGATTCATATTCTTGAAAAGGCCATAGAAGAAGCAAAAGCGGCAGGTTTTTTAGGGAAAAATATCTTGGGTAGTGGTTATGATTTAGAATTAGTGGTTCAACCGGGTGGTGGTGCTTATATCTGTGGAGAAGAAACTGCATTGTTGGAGTCGTTGGAAGGGAAAAGAGGGAATCCAAGAAATAAACCCCCATTCCCTGCTGTAAAAGGTTTATATCAATGCCCTACTGTTGTAAACAACGTTGAGTCTATCGCAACTACCTCCTGGATTATTAATAATGGTGGCGAAGCTTACGCAGCCATCGGTATAGGTAAAAGTACAGGTACAAAATTGATTTCGGCATCAGGGCACATTAATAAGCCGGGTGTTTATGAAATTAATCTCGGTGTTTCTTGCGACGAATTCCTTAACTCAGACGAATATTGTGGTGGTGTACGTAAAGGACACTATTTGAAAGCCGTTGTTGCAGGCGGTTCGTCAGTACCAATAGTACCGGGTCATTTATTCCTGAAAACTGCTAACGGAGAAGACCGATTAATGAGCTATGAGTCTTTATCAGATGGGGGCTTTGCAACTGGAACAATGTTGGGTTCAGGTGGATTCATCGTATTTGATGAGACGGCTTGTATCGTACGTAATACGTGGAATTTTGCTCGTTTCTATGAGCATGAATCATGCGGACAATGTTCTCCTTGTCGTGAAGGAACAGGCTGGATGCAAAAAGTATTGAATCGCATTGAACACGGAAAAGGCTCAATGCATGATATTGACTTATTGGTAGATATTTCGAAGAAAATCGAAGGTAATACCATTTGTCCTTTAGGTGATGCTGCTGCATGGCCGGTTGCTTCGGCTATCCGTCATTTCCGTGATGAATTTGAGTGGCATATCAAAGAACCAATAGCAGCCACAAAACCAGGTGCCGTTTATATGAAAGAGAGTGTGTTAGTGTAAGCCCCTGTTTTAATTGAATTAAGAAATTAGATTTTATGGAAAATACAGCCCCTCAATTATTTAAAGTAACCATTGATGGTGTGGAGGTTGAAGTACCACCGGGAACAACCATTTTGCAAGCAGCACGTAAAATAGGCCCAGAGGTTGCACCTCCGGCTATGTGCTATTATGAACCCTTAAAAGGTTCAGGAGGAAAATGCCGTGCATGTTTGGTAAAAGTTTCTGCGGGGTCAGCGAAAGACCCTCGTCCTATGCCTAAACTGGTAGCATCTTGTATTACCCCTATTCAGGATGGTATGGTAGTTGAAAACTACACAAATCCACAAGTAGTAGATGCAAGAAAATCTGTTGTTGAATTTTTATTAATCAACCACCCGTTAGATTGCCCTATCTGCGATCAGGCCGGAGAATGTCATTTACAGGATTTCTCATACGAACATGGCGTAGGTACAACCAGATACGAAGAAGACCGTCGTACATTTGAGAAAGAAGATATAGGCCCATATATTCAGCTTCACATGACACGTTGTGTTTTGTGTTACCGATGTGTTTACACAGCCGATCAGATTACTAACAAACGAGTACATGGAGTAATGGGACGAGGAGATCACGCTGAAATCTCTACTTATATAGGTCAGGCTATTGATAACGATTTTTCAGGAAACGTAATTGATGTTTGTCCTGTAGGTGCTTTAACTGATAAAACCTATCGTTTTAAGAATCGTGTATGGTTTTCAAAACCGGTTGATGCTCATTGTGATTGTGAAAAATGTAGCGGTAAAGTACAATTATGGTATCGTGGCGATGAAGTGATTCGTGTAACTGCCCGTAAAAACGAATGGGGTGAAGTAAAAGAATTTATCTGTAATACTTGTCGTTTCGAAAGAAAACAAACCAGCGACTGGACGATAGAAGGCCCAACCAAGGTTTCTCGTGCTTCGGTTATCTCGGCTAATAAATACAGTAAAAACCTGGTTAAGAAACCTGATTTTGCTTTGAAACTGGCTGAATCTCAATACAAAAATATTGATGATGATCGTCCATATCTGCATGAAATGAGCGAGATTCAGCAATCGGAAGATTATAAAGCTTTGATGGCGAAAGACGAAAAATATTTTGGTCATAAGTAATTAACAAACTATGAACGGTTTTATGCAATGGGTAAACGAAACTATGTTTCTTTGGAAAGCCCTTATAATATTAGTGATTTTTGCAATTACACTTGGCATTGCAGCCTATTCAACATGGGCAGAGCGTAAAGTAGCGGGTTATATTCAGGACAGGAGTGGTCCGAATCGTGCCGGTTGGGGTGGTTTATTGCAGCCATTGGCCGATGCAGGTAAAATGTTCTTCAAAGAGGACTTTATTCCAGCACAGGCTGATAAATGGTTATTTATTTTAGGACCTTGTTTATCAATGCTTACAGCCTTAATGTCAAGTGCTGTAGTGCCTTTCGGTGGAGCTTTCCTGATTGACGGGAAAGAAGTAACTGTACAAGCCATTGAAATTAATATTGGTATTCTGTATGTATTTGGTGTAGTTTCTTTGGGAGTTTATGGGGTAATGATTGGTGGCTGGGCATCTAATAACAAATTCTCTTTATTAGGTGCTATCCGCGCTGCTTCTCAAAACATTAGCTATGAATTAGCTATGGGTATGTCAATCATCGCTATTCTGATGATGTCTGGTTCATTATCGCTTCGAACAATTGTTGAGCAACAACACGGTTTTAACTGGAATATTTTCTATCAGCCATTGGGGTGCTTAATATTTATTGTATGCGCATTTGCAGAATGTAACCGTACACCATTTGACTTACCAGAGTGTGAAACTGAATTGGTTGGTGGTTACCATACAGAGTATAGTTCAATGAAATTGGGATTTTATCTATTTGCCGAATATATCAATATGTTTGCATCCTCAGCAGTAACCGCTTGTTTATTTTTTGGTGGCTACAACTATCCGGGTATGGATTGGGTGCAGGCTCAATTGGTTGGTGCTTTCGGTCAGGCTATTGGGCAGAACATTGCTACTTTTATCGGTATCGGTTCTATGTTTACCAAAATCCTTTTCGGAATCTTCTTCTTTATGTGGGTTCGTTGGACAGTTCCACGTTTCCGCTATGACCAATTGATGAATTTAGGTTGGAAAGGATTGATTCCATTGGCTGTCGGAAACCTGATTATTACTGCAGTAGCTATGCTTTCAGGCTACAAATTAGCCGGAATCTGGATTGGTCTGGCAGTATTGATTCTGGTAATCTCTATTTTCTGGGCTTTGCGTCCGAGAAAAGGGGCAGCGGTTTTAGGTGCTTAAAATACAACAAGCTATTAAAACTGTTACGGATTAATAACTTGTATTGAAATATTAAAAATATGCAATTAACTAATAGAGCTAAAAAAACTGATAAGAGTGAGCTGAGTTTATTTGAGCGCAGCTACTTACCATCTTTAGCAACAGGCTTGGGAATTACGATTCGTCACTTTTTCATGAAAAAACCAACGATTCAGTATCCTGAACAAAAAAGATATCTTGGACCTGTTTTTCGTGGGCACCATATTTTAAAGAGAGACGAAGAAGGACGTGAGCGTTGCACAGCCTGTGGTTTGTGTGCAGTGGCTTGTCCGGCTGAAGCAATCTCAATGGTAGCACAGGAAAGAAAAAAAGGTGAAGAGCACCTTTATCGTGAAGAGAAATATGCAGCTGTATACGAAATCAATATGCTACGTTGTATTTTTTGTGGTCTTTGCGAAGAAGCTTGTCCTAAACAAGCGGTCTATTTACGCCATGATAAATTTGTACCTGTATTCACCGATCGTGAAGATGTAATTTATGGCAAGGATCAATTAGTTGAAGACCCTAATAATCGCTATCGCCGTGATGCATGGACGAAAGAGGATGCAATGAAACTTTGGAAAAACGCTTAACTCAGATATAACAATTTGAGATACTTATAATATGGAATATCTTAAAAACATACTACACCTTCCGCCCATTTATTACACCTTTGCGATTCTATCTGTATTAACGCTTTTCGGCGCTTTGGGTACTGTGATGTCTCGCAATCCCGTGCATAGCGTTATTTATATGATCGTGACATTTTTTTCATTATCTGCACACTATATTCTGCTGAATGCACAGTTTTTAGCTGCGGTTAATATCATTGTTTACGCGGGTGCTATCATGGTCTTGTTCCTGTTCGTTATCATGTTCCTGAACCTTAGACAGGAGAGTGAGGAAATGAAAAAAGACAAGGTAATTTTCACCGCTGTTGTAACTGCGGTTATTCTGGGAGGAATTTTAATTATTTTCTTGCGTAGAGCGGAAAGAGAACCTGTGAATCCACTTACCTACAATTCTCAAAGTGGTATGGTTGAGGTGTTAGGGAAATCTTTATATGGCGAGTATCTTTTACCTTTCGAATTGATCTCAATATTGCTTTTAGTAGCAATGGCAGGTGCAGTAATGCTTGGTAAAAGAGAAACCGGAGAAAGACATTTCTAAAAGTAAAATAAGAGATAGTATTTATGAAAAATCCCTTTCTGGTTCAGAAAGGGATTTTTGTTTGTTGCAATGTACGCATTGCATTTATTAGGATTCAATCATTAGATTGTTGATTCTTTTACGCGAATAACGGTATTATTTTTCTTATTATACTTTTCTACAAACTGTTGCCATGTCTCCTTTTTCTTGAAAATATAACGATACGCCCACAAAATGGTGGCCGTAGGAATAATATCTGTAAATGGTAAAATCTCTTCAAGAAACCCGAATGCAGCGCCAAAGGTAGTGCGGTGAACAGCAAAAATTAAGGCGGCAATAACTGGTGCTAAAACCAAATCAAAAGTTTCGCCTAATGCAGGTAATATAAAAGTAACCATACCCACCGCATCAATTGCCAAACTTGCCAGCAAATCGAAGCGACGTCTTTCAGTAAACTTTTCGTTTAACTCTATATTGTTTTTGTTCATTTTAAATACTTTTGATTAATTCATACATTTAAACGTAAAATCATTCAAAAAGTATAAAAAAAATAAATGTTTTTTTGAAAGGGACGTGTTTGATAAAAAATACTTATTTTTAGGGCTTTTGATGGCTTATCTTAGCCTTTTATAAAAAAGATTGATAACTTCATTTTTCAAATGATACAATTGAATATCAATAAAGCTATTTACCCTTTTTAATCAAGTTTTAGAGACGATGATAACCTATACAGCCAACCTTGTAAATGTGTTTGACGGGACAATTGAATTTGGAGAGATAACAATTGAAAACAGAAGGATTCAGCAGATAAAATATATAGGAGTTGAAAGAATGGGAGAAAAGTATATGCTGCCGGGTTTGATTGATGCGCATATCCATGTTGAGAGTTCAATGCTAACTCCTGCGCAATTTGCCAGATTAGCCGTTGTTCATGGCACAGTTGGCACAGTATCTGATCCGCACGAAATTGCCAATGTATTAGGAGTAGAGGGTGTGAAATACATGATTGAAGATGGGCGTAAAGTGCCTTTTAAATTCTGTTTTGGTGCACCTTCGTGCGTACCTGCTACTAATTTTGAAACCGCAGGTGCTAATGTAACCGTTGAAGATATTGCCAGATTATTTACTTATAAAGAAGTAGGATATCTGGCCGAAATGATGAATTTCCCTGGGGTGTTAAATGAAGACCCTGCTGTAATGCAGAAACTTGCATTGGCCAAAGCCTTTAATAAACCTATTGATGGCCATGCTCCTGGATTAAGAGGTGCAGCCGCCAAAAAATACGTTGAAGCAGGTATAGAAACCGATCATGAGTGTTTCACCAAAGGAGAAGCCTTAGAAAAGCTGAAATTAGGTATGAAAATATTGATTCGGGAGGGAAGTGCCGCCAAGAATTTTGAAGAGCTGATTCCCTTAGCGGATACATATTATTCAGAAATGATGTTTTGCTCTGATGATAAACACCCGGATAATCTGGTAGAAGGCCATATCAATCAGCTAATCAAACGTGCAATGACTAAGGGCATTGATAAGTTTAAGGTATTACGCATGGCTACAATTAATCCGGTATTGCACTACCGAATGAATGTAGGGTTATTAAGAGAGGGCGATTGGGCAGATTTTATTATTGTCGATAATCTGGAAAACTTTGAAGTATTGGAAACCTATATTGATGGAGAGAAAGTAGCAGAAAATGGTACTTCATTAATAGAGAATCTGAAAAGCGAGGTAGTTAATAATTTTAACTGCCAACCACTGAACCCACAGGATATAGTAGTTGTGGCACCCCATAAAGGAAATCTCCTGCGAGTAATTCAAACGATAGACGGGCAATTAATTACGAAAGAGATTCTGGTTGAACCCAAAATTGTAGAAGCAAAGGTAGTTTCGGATATAGAAAATGATATATTAAAAATTGTGGTATATAATCGCTATTCTGAGGCAAAGCCTGTGGTAGCTTTCATTAATAACTTCGGCTTAAAAGAAGGGGCAATTGCTTCCTCAGTTGCTCATGATTCTCATAATATTATTGCAGTCGGAATAGATGATGAATCTATCTGCGAAGCGGTTAATCTGATAGTCAGAGAAAAAGGTGGCGTGTCTGCAGTAAGTAATCTGAAAAAAGGAGTTTTAGCCTTACCGGTAGCCGGATTGATGAGTAATGAAGACGGCTATAAAATAGCTGAGAGCTATACCATGATTGATAAATTTGCCAAGGAACAATTGGGTAGTACGCTTGTATCTCCATTTATGAGTCTATCGTTTATGGCATTATTGGTTATACCTTCTTTAAAACTGAGTGATTTGGGATTGTTTGATGGGAATACTTTTAGTTTTGTGGATTTGTTTAGGGGGCAGGAATAATAAATGTAGTTAGTTTATATTTTAAGGCATGATTAAAAAACTTCAACATTTGATTGATTTTTTATATTATTTCTTTTTTCAGGCAAGTATTAAAAAATCACCAGAAGTAAATTATCATTATAAAGTTGCCAATCGAGTTGCAGCAGTATTTGTGTATTTATTTATTTGTTTAGGGTTTATACTTTCACCATTGTTAAAAGAATTATTTTTAGAAATTGACATTCGCTGGCTACTGATAATCACTCTTATATTTATAGTAATATTTACCTTCTGTTTTTCTTATAGAATTGAAACATTATATTCAAAAAAGGGCAAAAGATTTTTTATCATTAAAGAATTTGATAAAAAGTATGACTTTAAAGACTTACCTCCAATTTATGATATTGTAGCAATATCTGGAGTAATTTTATCTTCAATGTTGGCAACCTTTTTTTTAACTGCATTAATAAATTATATAATAGAAAGATTATGATTTTATAAGAAATTCTATTAAAAAGAAATTCCCTCAAAACGGCAATTTACCCAAATCAACATTTCCACCAGTCAAAATTATCCCTACCCGTTTACCTGCAAATCGTTCTTTTTCTTTCAATAATGCCGCAAATGGAACTGCGGAAGATGGTTCAATCACAATTTTTAATTGCTCCCATATTAGGCGCATAGCTGCAATAATTTCTTCTTCGCTAACTGTGATAATATCTTTTACGTAGGTACGGATAATCTCTAAAGTTTTATCTCCCAGATTTGTGAGGAGACCGTCCGCTATAGTTTTAATATAGGGTGCCTTTTCTATTTTGCCACTTTTGAATGATAAGATAGCATCGGCTGCCCCTTCCGGTTCTCCGGCAATTACCTCAGCATGCGGTAGTAAATAATGGGTTGCTAAGGCTGTGCCACTTAACAAGCCGCCGCCACCTACTGGTGCTATTATAACATTCAGGTCTCCGGCTTGTTCAATTAATTCTATGGCTGCTGTAGCCTGTCCGGCTATTACATCATAGTTATTGAAAGGGTGAATAAAAGTTGCTCCTTTTTGGTCGATTACCTTTTGTACAGTGGTTTCTCTGGCTTCTAAAGTTGGTTCACATTCAATAATCTCTCCACCCAGATATTTCACTCCATTTTTCTTGATTTCAGGGGCATTGCTGGGCATTACAATATAAGCCTTTGTACCAACAGCTTTAGCGGCTAAAGCAATGGCCTGTGCATGATTTCCTGATGAATGTGTAGTGATACCTTTTTGTTGGTCTTCTTTGCTCAAAGACAAGACAGCATTCATTCCTCCACGTGCTTTAAATGCGCCAATTTTTTGTAGATTCTCGCATTTAAAAAATATATGACAGCCTGCCAATTCATTGATTGGGTCAGAAGTCAGTATTGGTGTTTTATTGATATAAACACTGATTCTATCATGCGTATCTCTGATGTCGTCAAATGTTGGAATATGATTCATATGCTTGTTGATGATAGAAACTGTATTAACGGTAATAAAAAATATAGTCAGTGGCTGGAAGTTTCTCTACCTGACCTTTGATTAATAAAATGATTTGTCCACGATGATAAGAAGCATGCAAAGCCATGTGTGTCAGTATATCGCTCACGGTACTGCTATATTGTGCACCTCTTGAGTTTATATAAGTTACCACCCTATTAAAGTCTTCTCTATCTATCAGTGTTTGCAACGCTTCATAATTTGCATCAAATAATCCTTGCAGGGCTACTTTTTCATAGACTGACCAAACCTTAGTATCTGAAGGTGTGCCATTTATACGCTCTATCCAGATGGTTTGAGCTGCGACCATGTGAGAGATTATTTCATGTGCTCTGTCAGATACTTCTGTTGCCTCCAGAAATGTTTCTAAAACCTCGATATTCGCCCAATGCTCGTGTTCAAAAAGTTTATGGAAATAAGCTTTCATATCAACGTCTTAATTTTTCAATTTCATTAATTACTTCTACTATTCCTTTTAATGGAATTTTTACCCAGGTTGGTCTATAATTGACCTCATAACCCAATTCATAAATGGCTTTCTCTAATAAATGAAATAAGAGCAAGTAGTTTACCTCGTTCGGGTCTTTGAATAGGGGGTGAGGGGAACCAAACATTGATAAGTACTCTTCCAGATAAGTATCTTTAATGAGTTTGTACCAACGGTCGGCGGCACGCTGAAGCACAACAGTATCTGTATGGCTGGTTTCGGCTGAATTAAATAGTTTGGCCGAAACTGCGTAATGATAGGAGCGTATCATGCCAGCGACATCTTTTAGCGGAGAATGTTTGATTTTTCGTTCAGCAATGCTGCTTTCGGGCTCTCCTTCAAAATCAATGATTACCAGATCATCGTTAGTAGCCAGAATCTGACCTAAGTGATAATCACCATGAATTCTGGTTCGGAAAGAGGATAAAGGACGTGTAAGTACCTGGTCAATGAAATCAAGAATCAGGTCTTTGGCCTCCATGAATGTCCATGCCAGGTTTTGTGCCTGAACATCTAACTTAAGGTAGTTATCTGTCAATAAATTATACCGACGCTCTAATAAATTTTCAAATTTTTCATGGAGGTATCTTCTATATTGCCTGTCAAATGGCTCAGCATTGAAATTATCAGCTCCACGCAAAGCAAACAAGGCAAGGTGCATTTGCGCAGTACGATGGGCCAATTGGGTGACTTTATCAAAAACTGATTCTTTAATCTGGAAATTTCCCTCTACAAAGGCCTCTAAGAAGTCATTCAGGTAATCGCCTGTCATGCTCCAGTCGTCTTTGATATTCTCTACTACTTGCACCATTACACCAAAAGTAGTAGCGGCTTCATCTTTTCGATTCCAGGTAATACTTCCTGCAAATAATGGGATATTTCTGAATTCAGAGTATTGCGTAATAAATTCAACCATCTCTACTTCAGGGTTAGTCTCTGAAAATAGTTTACGGTAGAGTTTCAGAAAGTATTTGCCACCAAAAATCATGGCGGAGTTAGAGGAGTCAATATCAGGTAGAACCGAATCTGTTATTTCTGATTCTTCAACAAATGCCTTACCTTTTGCAAAGTTTAGTAAATCCTGATTGTATTGTGTGAGCTGAGATTGATTGAAGATAGCTTGGAATATTGCGCTACGGAAACGGACATCATAAATCGCGTCAACCAGGTGGCCTGTTTTGTCATCCATCATCGCTTTACTTAAAATGCCTTTTGATGGAATTGACTGTGTGTTTTCTTCAATGAAAGAAAGCGGTAAGAGATACTGTTCACTATCGCCTTCTTCGTATCGAGCCTCAAAAACCATGAAGATAAATTCTTCAAAGTGTACAACGTGTCTTACTTTTAACTGTTTGATTTTCCGGGCTTTCCCTGCAAACCAGCGGCATTGTTGAATATAGGGGGGGAGAATATTATCTTCTAAAACAGTATGTACATACTTATCTTTCTCAAATCCTTTCCACTCTATGGTTAAAACGAATTCAGTCATTGTAGCAAGATGGTTAAAGTAATATTTGCGAAGATAGTAGTTAACCTTACATTTTTTTAATTATTTATGATATTTCATGTTTTATTAATGATCAGTTAATGTGCAAGATGTGAGTCTGTTTAATCTGATGAAAAGTGTGTCTCAACAACAAAATCTCAAATTAAATAGTATCCATAAGCTTATTCTTAAATGAGAGATAGTATTATAATTTCCCCTCAAAAACCCTGACAGCAGGCCCAGTCAGGTATATATTCTGAAAATCATTGTCGAAAGATACCTGTAAATTACCACCATTGGTAATGATTTTGACAGGGCTTTGCATACCGTATTTCAGATAGGCAGATATGGCACAGGCGGTCACACCTGTTCCGCAAGAATAGGTTTCATCTTCCACACCTCTTTCGTAGGTTCGTACATAGATGGTTTCATTATCAAGTACCTCTACAAAGTTTACATTCGTGCCACCTCGTTTTACCCAATCAACAGCATATCTTACTTTTCGGCCTTCGTTAAAAACATCAAAGTTCTGAATGTCTGAGATGTATCTTACATAATGTGGTGAACCTGTATTCATAAAGTCATAGTACTCATTATGTTCAAGGCTATGTACTTTTCCCATTTTTAATGAAATAACTGCCGAATCGGCCGATGCCTGGTGTTCACCATCAATGGCAATAAAATTTGTACTTCCATTAAATATGCCTAAGTCTTCGGCAAAACGCACTGTACACCTTCCGCCATTGCCGCACATACTACCCTCACGTCCATCAGCATTGAAATAAACCATTCTGAAATCGTAGTCAGGGTCATTTTGTAGTAGAATTAGTCCGTCTGCTCCGATGCCGAATCGGCGATGGCAAAGATGTTCAATATAAGCCTGATTGACAGGAAATTGCCCGTCACGATTATCAATCATCACGAAATCATTTCCTG
The DNA here is from genome assembly GCF_013912375.1 of Emticicia sp. BO119. Taxonomy (GTDB): domain Bacteria; phylum Bacteroidota; class Bacteroidia; order Cytophagales; family Spirosomataceae; genus Emticicia. The sequence continues at coordinate 1,117,178 of NZ_JACETV010000001.1, forward strand.
TGCCCTGGTATTTATAGAAATTTCCGGAATAGTTTTGTTCGGTCATTTTTTTTAATTAGTAACAGGCCGTTGAAATTAAACATTCATCGGTTAGATTGATGATAATGTTTTAACTCTGTCAGCCGATAAGGTTTTGTTGATTATAAAACGTTTTGCCCACGGTGAAGTTTCAATCAGAAAACGTCTCTGAGTAACATAAATCCCGGTTTTTTATACATAATTTTTTAAAAATGTATATAAAACATCATTTTAAATGCACAATAAGATTGCGAACACACATCAAAGGTTTTGTTGACGACTAAACGTTTTTTATTTGACGACATAGCTTTACTTAAAAAACCGAATGAGGTATTTGCATTTAACAGAATGCCTGAACTATTTCTTTTTTTAGGTCTGTGCCTTACAATAATAACATATTCCCCGCAAACTTAATTCTTTTCTCATAAACTATCTGTATCAGATTTTATCATTTCCTTACTTTAAGTTTTATGCGTTTCAAATTTAGAATACTTTATCAGGATTCTAAATATCTGGGTGTATGATTAAATGAAATTTTGAAGTGGATTGCCTGATAAATCCTATTTAATAAAAAAATAATAATAAATTATTTGTCATAACAATTATTTTTATTTTAATTTGTGTAGCAATAATTGTTATAGCAAATATATGCCTATTTATCATAAATCCGGGAATATACCAGCCAAGCGCCATACACAATTTGAAAAACCAGATGGAAGCGGATTCTACTATGAGCAACTATTCGGGACTGTTGGTTTTGATGGCATGGCTTCGTTGATGTATCATATACATCGGCCAACAGAGGTTATACAGGTAGGAGACAGCATAGATTTAAGTCCTAAAATTGTTGATACGAATCAGTTAATGATGCGCAAGTTTATTGGGTTTAATGTGCTTCCTAAAGAGGATTTTCTGGAGAGCAGGGTGCCAATATTGGTCAATAAAGACTGTATAATCGGATTAGCTGCTCCACAAAAATCTCTCCGCGATTATTTCTATAAAAATGCTGATGCCGATGAACTTCTATTTATTCATAAAGGCTCTGGTACACTTCGCACACAATTAGGAAATGTTTCTTTTGAATATGGCGATTACCTGATTATTCCAAGAGGAATGATTTATCAGATAGATTTTGATACAATAGATAATCGTATTTTCTATGTTGAGTCACATTCACCAATTTATACGCCCAAGCGTTATCGCAATTATTTCGGGCAATTATTGGAGCATTCGCCTTATTGCGAGCGGGATTATAAATTGCCGGAAAATCTTGAAACACATGATGAACAAGGTGAATTTGTCATAAAAATAAAAAAACAAAATAAGCTCCATAGTTTAGTGTATCGGTATCATCCTTTTGATGTAGTAGGTTTTGATGGCTATAATTATCCGTGGGGGTTTTCAATACACAATTTTGAGCCGATTACCGGGCGTATTCATCAACCTCCGCCCGTGCATCAGACTTTTCAGACAGATGCTTTTGTAGTTTGTTCGTTTTGTCCAAGACTATTTGATTATCACCCTAAAGCCATACCTGCGCCATATAATCATTCAAATATTGATTCAGACGAGGTGATTTACTACGTAGACGGGGATTTTATGAGCCGTAATGATATTGCTCAGGGGCATATTACCTTGCATCCAGGGGGGATTCCGCACGGACCGCACCCAGGAGCAATGGAAAGGAGTATCGGCAAAAAAGAAACTCAGGAACTGGCAGTAATGGTTGACACTTTCAGACCCCTTCTGCTTACAGAGGATGCGCTGAAATTGGACGACGGTAAATATTTTGGTAGCTGGATAGGGTAATTATTTCTACTCAAAAACTAATGCAATTATGCTTCATCAACAAAAAAAACGTATGAATGAGATCGGGAATACCGATTTCCTGCCAATTAATGGCACTGATTATATAGAACTGTATGTAGGTAACTGCAAGCAGGCGGCTCATTATTATCAGTCGGCTTTTGGCTTTCAACCATTAGCTTACGCCGGACTTGAAACCGGATTAAAAGACCGTGAGAGCTATGTTGTACAACAGGGCAAAATCAGATTGGTTCTTACGTCTCCTTTGCATGGTGGTACTGAAATAGGCAAGCATATAGACAAACATGGAGATGGTATAAAAGTAGTTGCTTTGTGGGTTGATGATGCCAGAGATGCCTACTATGAAACTATCTCACGTGGGGCAAAGCCTTATTTTGAGCCTGTTGAAGAGGAAGATGACTACGGGTATGTGGTGCGTTCGGGTATTCATACCTATGGTGATACGGTTCATGTTTTTGTGGAAAGAAGCAAATACAATGGGGTATTCCTACCTGATTTTAAAGCATGGACACCTGCTTATCATCCTTCGCCGGTAGGTCTCAAATATGTAGATCATATGGTAGGTAATGTTGGCTGGAATGAAATGAACGACTGGGTGAATTTTTATGCCAGCGTAATGGGCTTTAGCCAGTTGGTGAGTTTTGATGATAAAGATATTTCGACAGAATATACGGCTTTGATGAGCAAGGTGATGTCGAATGGTAATGGCAGGATCAAGTTTCCTATAAACGAACCTGCAGAAGGTAAGAAGAAGTCGCAGGTTGAAGAATACCTTGATTTTTATGAGGGAGCAGGTGTGCAACACCTGGCTGTAGCAACTGATGACATTATTACGACCGTTACGCATCTGCTTGAGAGAGGGGTAGAATTCTTGCGCGTACCAGATAGTTATTATGAAGAATTAAAAGGGCGTATAGGAGATATTGATGAAGAGATAGTGCAATTAAAGGCTTTGGGTATTTTAGTAGACCGAGACGATGAAGGTTATCTGTTACAGATTTTTAGCAAGCCTGTTGAGCCGCGCCCTACTATGTTTTTTGAGATTATTCAGAGAAAGGGTGCCCGGTCATTTGGGAAAGGAAATTTTAAGGCACTTTTTGAGGCCATTGAAAGAGAGCAGGAGTTAAGAGGTACTTTGTGATAAACCAGATAAAATTATGAACCAAACCTATTCATCTTATACGACAGATGACCACAAAGTGTGGAGACTGTTGTTTGAAAGACAATTAGAAAAATTGCCATCTCTGGCAAGTAAAGATTATTTAGCTGGTATTGAAAAAGCTGGTTTTGTGGCAAGTCATATTCCGGATTTTGAAAAGGAACTAAACCCAAGATTGGTAGCCCTGACGGGTTGGTCAGTAGTTGGCGTGCCCGGATTGGTGCCGATCAGGGAATTTTTTGAATTGATGGCTGCGAGGCAATTTCCGGCCTCGACCTGGTTAAGAAGCAGAGACCAACTGGAATATCTGGAAGAACCGGATATGTTTCATGATACTTTCGGACACGTTCCTTTATTGACCAATCAGGCTTTCTGTGATTTTTTAGCGGAATTCAGCAAGATTTCATTAAAGTATATTGAAGATGAGACGGCCATCAAAATGATGCAGAGACTGTATTGGTACACGGTGGAATTTGGATTAGTGCGAGAAAACAATGAATTAAGGATTTATGGTGGAGGTATTTTATCATCAAGTGGTGAAAGTGAGTACAGTCTGCATAGCAATATACCTGAAAGAGTACCTTTTACTATTGAAGAGATTATTGCTACAGAAATAAAAATTGATGAGTATCAGAAAAAGTATTTCATCATTGATTCTTATGAACAGTTATTTCATTCATTGTCTGAATTTGAAAAAGTTTTGGAGCAACAATTATTAGTATGTCAATAATTGGAGGTTTTTTCTACTTTTGTAAAATATTTTGTCACTTAAAAGCATCGCAATAGAATATTCTTTTAAGTATTGAAATATAAATAACATAATTTATATTTTATGACAATAGCGGATTGACATTCCGTTTTACAAAAGTATTGACAAACTAAAAAAATGACACATTCTGACCAACGCTCTTATTTTTTTAAAATAGATACCACGATCAAGCGTATTCGTAGTTTTATGCAGAAGGGGCTGACTGATAATGGTATAGATCTGACAGTTGACCAGTGGGTAGTTCTTGACCATATTAAACCCAAACCGGGTGTCAGCCAGAACGATCTGGCAGTTGACACTGCCAAAGATGCTCCGACCGTAACCCGTATTTTAGATTTATTAGTGGAAAAGAAATTAGTGAGACGACAAATGGCAGATGATGACCGAAGAAAATTCAATATTTTTCTGACCGAAGAAGGTGAAGAGTTACATACTAAAGCCCTGGAGGTAATCGGGGAAATCAGGATGAAATCATGGGATGGGTTAACTGATGAAGATTATGATGAATTAGTTAGAATTATGAACACGATTCATAAAAACGTGAGTTAATGCGTTTCTGAAACTTTGTTTAATTTGTTTAAATTGTGATGAATTCCTGGCTAAATATTCCTTCAGACTCAGATTTTTCTATTTACAATCTTCCATTTGGTATATTTAGTATTGGCCGGAAGTCTCCTCGTATGGGTGTGCGCATCGGAGATTTTGTGATAGATATGGAGCAGTTACGGAAATTTGGTTTAATAGAAGTTCCCCGTAATGTATGTAATCAGGCTTATCTGAACAATTTTATTAATTTAGGAAAGAAGAAAACAAATGCCGTTCGCTTACAATTACAGGAATGGCTTATAAAGGAGAAATCCCCCTTAAAAAGGTATTTTAAAGAGGCATTTTATCCAATCGAATCGGTAAAAATGCACTTGCCTGTTAAAGTAGGTGATTATACAGATTTCTACTCGAGCCTGGAGCATGCCACTAATGTAGGTAAGATGTTCCGGCCTGATAACCCGCTGGTTGCTAACTGGAAATATATACCGATTGCCTATCATGGACGTGCAAGTTCTATCGTGGTATCTGGGACACCAGTAGTTCGACCAAAAGGGCAGATTAAGCCAGCAGATAGTCTGAATCCTGTTTTTTCGCCGACTAAAGAAATGGATTTTGAGGTGGAAATCGGTGCGATTATAGGTAAAAATTCCTTATTAGGTGAGAATATAAGCACTGAAGATGCTGAAAACTATATTTTCGGACTGGTTCTTTTTAATGATTGGTCTGCAAGGGATATTCAAAGGTGGGAGTATCAACCATTAGGGCCATTTTTGGGTAAAAATTTTGCCTCGTCTATCTCTCCGTGGGTTGTTACTTTAGAGGCCTTAGCCCACTTCAGAACTGCAACACCAGTACAAGACCCCTTACCTTTACCCTATCTTGCTTTTGAAGGGAAAAGAAATTTTGATATTAAGCTGGCGGTCAATCTTATAACAAAAGACAAAAAAGCATATACAATCTCAAATACTAATTTCAGATATATGTACTGGAATCTGGCACAACAGATAGCGCATCACACCATAAATGGGTGTAATCTGAAAATTGGTGACATAATAGCGTCAGGCACTATCAGTGGTCCAATTCCAGATAGTTCAGGGTGTTTATTAGAATTGAGTATAGGTGGGAAACAACCCATAGTATTGGAAAATAACCTGGAAAGAGCCTTTTTAGAAGATGGCGATACTTTGACAATAGGCGGGTTTTCTGAAAAAGATGGTATCAGAGTAGGATTTGGTGAAGTGAGTGGTGAAATAGTTGCGAGTCGTTGAATTTTTTGTAATTTACGACCTGATAGCTCTCATCAATATTGCTAAACCTCACTACCAAATGACCAACACTATTATCATTATCATTTGTTCGCTGATTCTGATAGCTTACCTATTTGATATTTCTGCCAAAAACACTAAAATACCCGGAGTGGTCTTATTACTTTCGGTTGGTATTCTTGCCAAAATTATCACGAATTATTCAAATTTTCATGTTCCGAATTTAGAACCATTTCTACCGGTAATCGGCACGGTGGGGTTGATTCTGATTGTTTTGGAGGGAGCTCTTGAGTTAGAAATTAATGCACAAAAAAGAAAATTATTTACATCGACCGTAAAAAGTGCATTTACCGGTTTGGTTCTCTTCAGTACAGTCTTAGCAATCGGGTTATTTTATCTTACAGATAAACCTTTTCTGACATGTCTGATTAATGCAATTCCTCTGGGTATTATCAGTAGTGCTATTGCGATTCCAAGTGTGAAAAATCTGGATTCTCATAACCGTGAGTTTGTAGTTTATGAAAGTTCGATATCGGATATACTGGGGATTATTTTTTTTAACTTTCTTGTACTACATGATTTTTTCGGGATAGGCACTTTTGCTTCATTCTTATTTGATATTATCATAATCATGGCTTTATCAATTATCGCGAGCATAGCTCTGGGTAGTATGATCAGTAAATTGAACCATCATATTAAATATATTCCGATTGTTACGATTCTGATATTGCTTTACATATTTACAAAAATATATCATTTGCCCTCATTGGTTCTGGTATTGATTTTTGGCTTGTTTCTGAACAATGTACATCTTATAAAATTTGATTTTGTTAAAAAATGGATTAATCCTGAGAGCATAAAAGCTGAGGTTAATTCATTTGAACATCTTATTGCAGAAGTAACATTTGTGATCAGATCTTTCTTTTTTATCATGTTTGGCTATTACACAGATATTGAGGCACTTCTCAGCTTATCAGATTTTGTTAATGCTTTGTTGATACTGGTATTCATTTTTGCCGGAAGATATCTGATTTTTACTCTGTTAAAAATCAGGATTGCGCCTCTGCTTTATATTGCACCACGAGGATTGATAACCATTTTGTTGTTTTTGGCAATACCTGAAACACATCAGGTTTTAGAAGTAAATAAAGGATTGCTTACACAGATTATATTTTTGACAGCATTTGTGATGATGTTTGGCCTGATAAGGAATAAAAAAACTGTTTAATTAAAAAGAGTATGCTTACACTTGATCCGAAAGACTTAGAGCCAAGAGCTTTTTATAGTTATCTGACGGGTACGGTTGCGCCCAGACCTATTGCGTTTGTGAGTAGTACAGACAAGCATGGGAATATAAACTTAAGCCCGTTCAGTTTTTTTAATATTATGGGTATTAATCCACCAATATTGGTGTTTGCCCCTAATAACCGCGGACGTGACGGTTCGAAGAAAGACACTGCTTTAAATATTGCCGAAGTGCCAGAGGTAGTTATTAATATGGTTGATTTTGCAATGGTACAGCAAATGTCTTTGGCGAGTATTGAGTATCCACGTGGCATTAATGAATTTATTAAGGCAGGATTTACACCTGAACCATCAATATTGGTAACACCGCCAAGAGTAAAAGAATCTCCGGCCCAGTTTGAATGCAAGGTGTTGGAGGTGCGCGAAATTGGCACTATGAATCTATACATATGCCAGATAATAATGGCGCATTTTGCAGAGGATATTATTGGTGAAAATGGAAAAATTGACCAACGCAAAACCAACTGGGTTGCCCGGATGGGGGCAGACTGGTATGCCCATATAAGCGAAGGAGCTATGTTTGAGGTTGAGAAACCTAATACAAAGATTGGTATCGGGTACGATGCTATTCCAGAAAGTATCCGGTTATCGAAAATACTGACAGGGAATCATTTAGGACAATTAGGAAATATTGAAGTGTTACCGGATAAAACCGAGGTAATGGCGTATCGGAAGACCCAAACGATAAAGGATATTATAGAGCAATCTATAAATGGTTGTGCTTATTTAGATAATCTATTGCATGACGAGGCGCGAAGGCTTTTAGAAATGAATAAAGTAAAAGAAGCATGGCTGGTTCTATTGCAAAGCCACAATGATTTTTTGGGATACAATACCCGATAAAGGAAACCCCACCCTCCGAATCAGCAAATTTGACGATTTAAAGAGTGGGGCTAAAACCTGTAAGGCTTAGTTTAATTAGTAGATTAGTTTAAGCGTCACCCCTTATTGCCGCCACCTCCGAACATTTTGAAAAGACCTACTATAATCAGGACAATCACAATGATTACTACTACAATGCCTGTATTAAAGCCGGCTTTGAAAATACCAGCAATGGCATCGCATGAGGAAACAATCAATACAAAGCAGATGACTAAAAGATAATTTAATAGTTTCATGGCTGTTATAAAGTTTTAGTGAATTAAGTAATTAAAACTCATAAAAAACTGTGCCAGCCCACATGCACTGTTTTGCAGATTTAAGGAGTGGGTTTCCACCGAAAGGATTTTTCGTCAACGGCACGCATGGTGCACAAGACTCCATTCAGGTGATCGTATTCATGTTGTAATAGTTCTGAAATTGCACTTTCTGCCTGCCATCTTTTTTCCTGCCAGTTTTCGTCTAAATATTTCATTGTTAATGATTTATGGCGTTTTACATAAACAAGTAAATTCGGAAAACTCATGCAATCATCCCAGAGTTCAAACATTTCATCACTCATGTTTTCAAATTCTGGATTAATAATAACAACCGGAGTGTCAATATTTATGTAAATCAGGCGTTTCATAATTCCTAATTGTGGGGCGGCAATACCCCTGCCAAAATGATATTTTGCCCGTATTTCCTGCATTACATTGTGTAAATCTTTTACCCATTCTTTTACCTTAGGTAATTCTTCAGGTACCACTGGTTCGCAGACTTCATATAAGCGTGGATCGCCTAATAAGACTAAATCTTCAAGGTGTTTCATATAATTTTTTAACAAAATATTGCATTTTTGTTGATGCAAAAATTGTATATAATAATTTTCGGGTAGATTTCGTAATATATCTGATAACAGCTTTTAACAAATATGACTCTTTTGTGTTAAACTAAGAAACGGTTAGAGCGAAAGTCTGTGCAATAAATTTTACGCCCATGAAAAGAATATGTCTGATAATCCTCCTCTTTTGCTCCATTCAAAGTTTTGGACAAACGATTACGCATACGCCGGAAATTGATGACCAGGTAACTTACGATACTGATATTACCAAAGTGGAGCTCCGGGACGAATTTACAATTATTTCTTTCAGCTATCAATACAGTAATCGAAGAAGCCAGAATTATAATTTTCCGATTCCTTTGCCCAATCAAAGACCCCAGCAATCTACCGCTACTATTTCTATTAATCCTAAGAGCTACCTGAACGGAAACGGCAAACGTTTTAAATATATCAGGGCAACCGGCATACCCGAACTCCCTGATTCAAAACCTGTTTCACCTGGACAAGTGTACAATTTTACCGTTTATTATGAAAGATTAGACCCAGGAATTGAGCTTTTTAATCTGATAGAAGGTAAAAACTCTCCTGAGCAAACTTTGCAATTCTGGAATTTTTACGGGGTTCATATCAGAAATCCTTTAAGAAAAATACCAACCGCATCTACCGGGCCTATCACCCTGACTGTAAAAGGGAAAATAATAGATGCCAAAACTCAGAAACCTATTATGGGCAGAGTGGTTTATCAGTTTGATAAAAACGCTGCAAAAAAAGGTTCTGCAATTGTTTCGGCATCCGGCAATTATTCTTTCGCTTTAAGCCCTGATGCTTACACATTCACAGCTATAGCGAAAGGATACGAGTCTGAACAGGCCAGTCTGGATTTGTCTAAAATCAAGAAGAATCAGCAGTTTACTCAGAATATCTACCTGAATCCTGTGGTTGAGAAAATTGTTTCAAAACCAGTCCAGAAAGAAACTTCAAAGAAAGTTCCTTCAGAGGTCGAACAACCGAAGGTTAAATCTCCTGTTGTTGATACCTCTACGGTTGTCCAGCCCAAAGAAGAAACTGCCCCGGTGAAAGTGGAGGAAAATAAATTCAGACTTGATAAGGTCTATTTTAATACCGGAGAGTCGGGGTTATTACCTGAGTCTTTTGAGCAACTGAATGGCCTTTTAAAGATGATGAAAAATAGCCCGACTATGACTATTATTATTGAAGGGCATACGGATAATATTGGCGATCCCGGGCAAAACAAGCGTTTATCGTTAGAGCGGGCTTTTAATGTACGTGAGTATCTTATCAGTAAAGGAATTGCAGGTAAGCGCATTCAGTTTAAGGGTTACGGAGATACAAAACCTATTGCAGATAATGCTACTGAAGAAGGCAAAAAGTTGAATAGGAGAGTAGAATTTGTAATTTTGAAACCTTGATTGTTATTCGACAACTGCAAAAAATAGTGCATGATATAGCACAGAGTTTAAGTGAGTAATTCTAATAATGCTCAGTTTTTCTCTGTGCTTTTTAATGAAGAAAAACATCAAAACTTAATATTCTCAATTATATCACTGGCAATCATAGCAGTAGTGCCTTTGAGTTGTGCTGCTTTGTCTCCGGCTAATCCATGCGCGTAGACACCTAAAATGGCAGCTTCTTCTGGCACGTAACCTTGGGCTAATAGTGCTAAAATTATCCCTGTGAGTACATCTCCGCTACCCCCCTTAGCCATGCCCGGGTTTCCGGTTGAGTTAAAATGGATTGTTCCATCTGGCAGTGCAACAGATGTGAATGCTCCTTTAAGACATACAATGCAATGGTGTTCAATTGCGAAGTCTTTCAGAATCTCTAACTTCTCGTAATCGTTTTGCCATTTTTTACCAATCAGGCGTTGAAACTCTTTGGGGTGCGGGGTTAAAATGGCACTTTTAGGTATAAGTTTTAAAAAATTTTTATTGGCTGCAATAATGTTTAATGCATCGGCATCTATTACAACTGGTACTTTTACTTTTTTTAATAATTCTTCTACCATTGCAACAGTGGTCTTATTTGTGCCAATGCCACAACCTATACCTACAGCCTGATAATTATCTAATTCTGGAAGTCTTTCAAGGAAGTCAGAACTTTTATCGCATAGACACATAGCTTCTGGAATAGCTGTCTGAAGAATTTCGTATCCACATTCAGGTGTATAAATTGTTATTTTACCTACACCAGACCTTAAACAAGCTTTTGTTGAAAGTACAGCGGCACCAATCATGCCATAACTCCCGGCCATCATCATGGCATGGCCGAAATTCCCCTTGTTCGCAAATTTCTTTCGGGGTTTAATCAAAGCATTTGCAGTTTCATTATCAGTATAGACATAAGTACTTTGCGTTTTTTCAATAAAACTTTCATTAAGCCCAATATTAACGATTGTCCAGCTACCTACTAATTCAGCATTCTGGGGTAGTACAAAAGCTAATTTTGGCAATTGAAAAGTGATTGTCTGAGTGGCTTTTATGATTGCATCATTTTCTGCATTCAATGAATCTGCAAATAAACCTGTCGGAATATCAACAGCTACTATTTCATTATTAGTTTTATTTAGTTTCTCTGCTACCGATTTTATTAAACCTTCGAGCGGTCTTGAAAGCCCTACTCCCAAAATAGCATCAATCACTAATTCATCAGGTAGAAAGTCAGGAATTTCACATGGGTTATTAATCCACTGCGAGTGGATTTTATTTTTTAATCTTTCAAGATTTATCTGAAAGTTAATAGATTGTTTAGACGAATAATTGATAATATATACTTTTACTTCATAACCCAAAGCATAGAGCATACGGGCAATGGCGAGTCCATCACCTCCATTATCTCCTAAACCACATAATATGATTATTTTTTTGTAAGAGACTGGAAAATGCTGAATGAAGTTACTTACGAATGCGCTTGATGCCTGTTCCATCAAATCGATTGATGCGATAGATTGGTGGGCAATGGTATATTCGTCTGCTTCTTTTATCTCTGATATATAATTGCCTGCCTCCGTCTTCTTTCTTGTTAATAAAATTTTCATCAATTTTGTATTTTAATAAAAAATGAGCTTATTCGTATCACAAAAATACAATGAGCTTTTGATATATTATTTTTCTACGCTTGATTAAGAATTATTAAATACCTTTAGGGGAGTCAACTCTCTTACTTGTCTTTAATTATATAAAACAAACACTTTTTAAACCTAATTATACGAATTTATGTCAGAATTTATTAGTGGAATTCAACAAGTGGGGATTGGTGTAAGAGATGCAGCGAAAGCTTTCAATTGGTATAATAAAATATTAGGGTTGAATGTACCTCTTTTTGATGATGTGGCAGAAGCTAAATTGATGACTCCGCATACCAACGGTATTATCAGACAACGCCGTGCGATTCTTGCCTTAAACATGGCAGGGGGCGGCGGTGCTGAAATCTGGCAATCGAATCGTCCGGAACCTCTGGCCCCTGATTTTACTCCTGAATTAGGCGATTACGGTATATTTGCGATCAAGATTAAATCTTTAGATGTAAAGCAATTTGCTGAAGTCCAAAAACTAAAGGTTGAGGTTTCGCCGGAAAATAAAAGCCATAGCTGGCTTCAGGACCCTTACGGTAATCAGTTGCAGATAGTGTCTGATAACTCATGGTTTAAGCCGAACGGAAGTCTGACTGGTGGTGTAGTTGGCGTAATAATCGGGGTAAGTAATATTGACAAAGCTCTGAAATTATATAAAGATACCTTGGGTATTAATGAAATAGTGTATGATAAAAGCGGAGAGTTTAATGATTTTGCTACTTTGGGTAAAGGTAATACCCGTTTCAGAAGGGTGCTATTGCGTAAAACCGTTAAAGATAAAGGTGCATTCAGCCGCTTGTTAGGCAATGTAGAGGTTGAGCTCATACAGAATATAGAAACCGATGCCAGGCCAAGAAAAATATTCGGTGATCGTAGCTGGGGAGATTTAGGATTTATTCATCTTTGTTTCGACACATTAAATATGGATAATCTGAAACAATCCTGTCAGAAAAATGGTTTTCCTTTTACGGTTGACAGTAGCGATACCTTTGATATGGGAGAGGCCGGTGGCAGGTTTACTTATATTGAAGACCCTGATGGTACATTGATAGAGTTCGTTGAAACACATAGAGTGCCTATTATTAAAAAAATAGGCTGGTATCTTGATCTGAAGAAAAGAAAAACACAGAAACCTTTGCCAAACTGGATGGTGGCTACAATGGGTTGGGGTAAGGTAAAAGCTGAGGATTAAAGGGGTTTAGCAGGGGTAACGAATATTTTTATACGAAATTGAAAAAAAACTAAATTTTTTTTCAATCAAATTTTACCCAAGTAATTTTTTTTTATATATTAGCACCAACAAATACAACAAATGAAAAATCCATTCGTTTTTTGGATTTTACAGGAATAATTATTAATTTTGCACTCCGATTAGGAGAATGCTGGATATGTACGATTCAGCCGCTTCACTAAACGAGTAAATTAATAATCAAGTAAATAACAAAGCAATGGATTTGATTAAATTGGTTGAGTCAGAATTTACTGGCAAAAGAGAAAAACAACCGGATTTTAAAGCAGGTGATACTGTAAACGTTCACGTTAAAATCAAAGAAGGTAACAAAGAGCGTATTCAGGTTTACACTGGTACAGTTATTCAGCGTCGTAATGCTGGTACAAATGGTGAGAGTTTTACCGTTCGTAAAATTTCAAATGGCGTGGGTGTAGAGAGAATTTTCCCTGTTTTATCGCCAAGTATTGATAAAATTGAGGTATTGCGTTATGGTAAAGTACGTCGTGCAAGATTGTTCTACTTACGTGGAAAACAAGGTAAAGCTGCTCGTATCAAAGAATTAAAGAAATAATGTACATCAAACCAACAATAGTTAAACTATTCAAGGTTTCAGATGTCTAAAGATAAAAGTAATAGCTTTTTCATAATTTTGTATGGGAAAAGGTCGCTTCTTTGAAGCGGCTTTTTTTGTTTACAGGAGTTCTTAATTTAAGCTATTTAAAATAAAATCCCGCTTCTTAAAAGCGGGATTTCTCAAACAAAAAATAGTTATAAAGTTACCGCATCTGCTGTGCTCCATTTTTTATCTCCTCAACCACATTAGGGTCAAGAAGAGTAGAGGTGTCACCTAAATTAGTCGTCTCGCCCTCAGCAATTTTCCTTAAAATACGACGCATAATTTTGCCGGAACGTGTTTTGGGCAAGCCACTTACAAACTGAATTTTATCGGGTTTGGCAATCGGGCCGATTACACGTGAAACGGTGGCCAGGATGTCTTTACGGGTTAACTCCAGATCATTCATATGAGTTTCACAAATTACATAAGCATAGATGCCTTGTCCTTTAATATCATGTGGGTAACCTACCACAGCCGATTCAACCACCCCTGTGTGCATATTGATAGCGTTTTCAACTTCGGCTGTCCCAATTCTATGTCCTGACACATTCAATACGTCATCTACACGACCTGTGATTCTATAAAAACCGTTTTCGTCGCGCATGGCGCCATCACCCGTAAAATACAGGTCAGGATACGCGGCAAAATAGTTGGTACGGCATCGTTCATGGTCTCCCCAGGTGGTACGGATAGTAGATGGCCATGGGAATTTAATACATAAATTACCACTGACATTGCCACCTAAAATCTCATTACCGTTTTCGTCAACCAGCAACATCTGCACACCCGGTAACGGGAGTGAAGCCCAGGCCGGTTTCAAAGGAGTGATGCCTGCTAATGCTGAAATCAGGATACCTCCGGTTTCAGTTTGCCACCATGTATCTACAACCGGACAATTGTCTTTTCCGATATTTTTAGAATACCAGTGCCAGGCTTCTTCATTGATGGGTTCGCCGACCGAACCTAATATTTTAAGGGAACTTAAATCTTTACCTTCAACATATTCAGTTCCGAAACCCATTAAAGAGCGAATAGCCGTAGGGGCTGTATAAAGTATGTTTACACTATGTTTTTCGACAATTTCCCAGAATCTTCCTGCATCGGGATATGTAGGGATTCCTTCAAACATCAATGAAATGGCACCGCATGCTAAGGGTCCATACACGATGTAGGAATGTCCGGTTATCCAGCCTATATCAGCAGTGCAGAAATGAACCATACCTGCTTTATACTGAAATACATTCATAAAAGTATAAGCTGTGTAGACCATGTAGCCCCCACAGGTATGCACTACTCCTTTGGGTTTTCCGGTAGAGCCAGAAGTATAAAGTATAAACAATGGGTCTTCTGAGTCCATTTCTTCAGCAGGGCAATCAGAATTTACAAATTTTACTTCTTCTTCCCACCAAACATCCCGACCTTTTATCATGCTAACAGGGGTACGGGTGCGTGTTGCTACAATTACTTTTTTAACCGACGGACATCCGATTAAAGCATCATCGACTGTATCTTTCATCGGAATAGTCTTGTTTCCCCTTACGGCTCCGTCTGTCGTAATTACTGCTATACACTGAGAGTCATTGATACGGTCGGCAATAGAAGAGGCCGAAAAACCACCAAATACTACTGAATGAATGGCCCCGATACGCGCACAAGCCAAAGTAGCAATGGCTAATTCAGGAATCATGGGCATATATATGCAAACCCTATCACCTTTTTTTACTCCATTGCGTTTGAGCACATTGGCAAAGCTGCATACACGGTCAAATAACTGACGGTAGGTAAGGGTAATACTATCTTCACCAGGGTCGTTAGGTTCCCAGATAATAGCAGGCTGGTGAGGTTTTTCTCTTACATGTCGGTCGAGGCAGTTTTCGGTTATATTCAGTTTGCCGCCAACAAACCATTGTATTTTAGGTTCTTTAAAATTCCAGTCTAATACTTTTGTCCAGGGTTTT
Source organism: Emticicia sp. BO119 (assembly GCF_013912375.1). GTDB lineage: Bacteria > Bacteroidota > Bacteroidia > Cytophagales > Spirosomataceae > Emticicia. Next base: position 1,132,665 of record NZ_JACETV010000001.1, read on the forward strand.
TTCCATTCAAAATTATTGGCAGCAATTTCAGCCCAGAAGCCTTCAGGGTCTTGCACACTTGCCTCATAGGCTTTTTGATACTCTTCGTAGGTTTGAATAAGCATGATTGAATAAGAGGGTAATTAGAAAAATAATGATAGTACTCCAAAAGTGCTATTACAATAGCTTTGCAAATATCGCAGATAATTATCCTACAATCCAACTGCCCACTTTAGGAATTTTGCTGATAATTTTTACTATCAGGTAGCTGATAACAACAGTTATCAGAAAATGAGCAGAAATTCCGACTAATGGGTGAATCCATGTAAAATTTATCTGGTATTCTCTTGATAATATCCTCAAAATTAAGGCATGAGCCAGATAGATACCATAGCTTGTCGTATCTAATTCGGTCATAACTTTGGGCAGAAAATCCACATTGCAAGTTTTCTGAAACAATAAAAATATGAAAACAGACATCAGCATTACAGGAAGACTTAAATAATCTGTATAATCATATATGTATTTTCCAGCCTGCCACGAAACTGTATAACAAATATAAGCTATTAGTGCCCAGGATGCTAAAAATAAGAGGATAAGCACAATTTTTGAGAGTTTTGTGCCAGAATTACCTAACCAATATCCTAATACGAAGTAGCCAACAAAGCCTGTGAAATACCTGATGTCAAATTTAATTTCAAATCCCAACCACTTGTTTACTAAAGTGTAAACTACATTGCCAACTACCCACAAGAATATAAAATAGCTGATTTCATTGCGCCGGGCATCATGATTTCGGCTATTTTCTGTGCCTTTAATCCATCGGCTGATAACCGGAGTAAAAGTATAAATGCCTAAAAGCATATACACAAACCATAAATGCCCTGCACCACCACCGCCACCGGTTAATATTTTCTTTACAAAATCACCAACAGTCCAGAGGGTTCTTTCATTGGCTAAACCCTTAAAATTAGACCAGATAATATAAATCAGACTCCAGATAAGAAAGGGCACAAAAATACGGGTAAAGCGTTTTTTGAGAAAACTATTTAACTCTTCATACTTGCCAATGAGTAAATAGCCTGAAAGCATGACAAATACAGGGACGGCAAATCGGCCAAAAACGTTGATGATATGGCAAATCCACCAGTCTGAATAAGGAATTTTCTTAACATGCAACGAACCATAGCCCGCTGCATGTAATAAAATAACTGTGAGCGTTGCAAAAACCCGGAGGTTTGTTACCCAATATTTTTTCATAGTTTTTCACCATCTCTGGTGCTATACTCTCCTTGTAAGGCATAGTAGCCGAATACAGACATTCCAAAAGAAATGATAGGGGCCAGAATAAAAGTATAGATAATAGCAGGTACAAGATCATTGCCTCCGGTCTTCCATAGGGGTAATGCCTGAAAGTAAATTAAGTAAATTCCGGCACTCACACCTATTAGAATCCACAAAATACCTAATGCTTTTCTGATTGCGTTCATAGTTTTTAAGGGTTAGTCGTGAATATTTCTGTCTTTTCCATTAATGTAGATCAATCCGATTACAAAGCATACCCCAGCAATGATAATAGGATAGTATAAACCTTGCAGATAGGGTTTATCAAATACCATTGCCTGCCCTGCTGCTTTCGCTTTAGTATTTATATCGTTTGCCTGTGTAGCCAGAAAAGTAGCAATAGCAGGCATTAAACCTCCGAATACTCCATTGCCGATATGGTAGGGCAGAGACATTGAAGAATACCGGATTTTAGTCGGAAACATTTCAACCAGAAAAGCTGCAATAGGGCCATAGGCCATTGTAACAAATATAATCAGGCAGAATACCAGTAGTACCAGTGTCCACTTATCGGTGTTGTTAATAGTAATGGTCTTTTTGGTTTCTGCTTTTGGTGGTGTAACAGATTTATCAGCCAGATTAGTGGTTTTTATTACTTCTTTCATAATGGTTCCATCTTCATAGTCGTGCATGGTTGTAGTTGTTACTACCGAATCTGCGATGGTTTTAGCAATCAGTTCTACCTGAATATTTGTTTTATCAGTAGTATTAATTTCTATTTTGTTAGCAACATTAACTGTCTGATAAATTTTGTCAAAGATAGGTCTATATAGTAATACAGCTAATAACATTCCGGCGAGCATAATGCCTTTTCTACCGATTTTATCAGACAAGGCTCCGAATACAATAAAGAAAGGAGTACCCATAATTAAGGCCCACATCATGATACTATTGGCCTGAACATCATCAATGTTACAGGTCTTTAACAGGAAACTCTGGGCATAGAACTGGCCTGTGTACCACACTACTCCCTGTCCCATTGTAGCTCCAAAAAGGGCTAATAAGACAAACTTGAAATTCAGTTTGTTGCCAAATGATTCTTTTAGCGGATTGGTTGAGATTTTTCCTTCTTTTTTTGCTTTTTCAAACAGGGGCGATTCTGACATATTACGGCGAATCAGGAAAGAAACTAATACCATCAGAATAGATACAAGGAAGGGTAAACGCCATCCCCATTCATCAAAAGCCTCTTTCGACATGGAAGTTCGTGTAATCATAATCACGCCTAATGATACAAATAGCCCTACTGTAGCTGTGGTTTGTATCCAGGAGGTCCAGTAACCTCTTTTATGGACTGGTGAGTGCTCGGCTACATAGGTGGCGGCACCGCCGTATTCACCACCTAATGCCAGGCCTTGTAATAATCTCAGCAAAAGAACCAGAATAGGAGCTAATGCACCAATGGTTTGATAACTTGGTATAAGTCCAATGGCGAAGGTAGCCCCTCCCATTAGCAAGAGAGTAACCATGAAAGTATATTTCCGGCCGATTAAATCACCTAAACGGCCAAACACCAAAGCCCCAAACGGCCTTACAACAAAACCTGCGGCAAAAGTGGCAAGAGTATTTAGAAAACCCGCCGTGGGGTTATCGGTCGGGAAAAACTTTGAAGCTAAAACTGTGGCAAGGCTACCAAAAATGTAAAAGTCGTACCATTCAATAAGCGTACCTACTGACGAAGCGCCAATAATGTAGCCCAAACTTTGCTTTTTTTGAGACATGTACTAATAGTTTAAGGGAATAGATTGATATTTTAATGGTTGGTTGCTGTTTTACTTTTTTGTACGTTCCCACTTGATAAGCATAAATTTATCATCAATTTCGGTTACTGTAACGCCAATGCCACGCAGATTTTCTCTGTTGGCATAAAATTCGATTAGTTCGGCGTAGGTCAGAATGAGTGTGCTTGGCCTGTAATTGTTTTTTCTGCCGGGAATTATGATCTGATATTTTCTGACCCAGTTCATTACAGAAACATGGCTAATACCCAAAAGTCGTTCAATTTCACGGAAACTGAGGCCCTCTAAATACAATTGTAACGCTTTTGTTACAAAATAGCCTTCGATACTTTTACCCAATTTATCAACGGTAAAATTGTATCCACAGTCTTTGCATTTGTAACGCTGCTTTTCTTTGACGATCCCATTTCTGGAAATATTGTTAGAATCACATTGAGGGCAGTGAGGGAGTTCCATTGTGTTCTATAGTTTTTTAGCAAAGATAATTTTTTTTAGGAGCATACAAAGTTTCAACTTAATATTATATTTCATAGCACGGTATAGTTAAACTTTGCTATTTTCTATTATTAATGATAATTAAAGCCGAATATTTATCATTTATGAAACTCTTGTCGGCATAAGTCAAGGTTTTTTTCGGTAAAATAAAAAAGACAAATTTTTTTGAAAAGTATAAATCCGGTTTTCTAAAGTCTCCGTATATATGTTTGATTAGGTAATCAACTTTATAGAAAAAAACTGAATAGCCATTTAAACTAAAACCCAAATGAAGTCTTTAATAGCAGGTTACTGCTATTAAAGACTATTTGAGTAATAACTTAATTGAAAACAATGATGCTATGATTTACGCTCTTGTTCACTTTTCGACTGGTGCGAAATAGTTGTAAGCTTGGAGTAGCTTAGTCGGATGTGCTTGAGCAAAAGAAGTGAGTAACAACTTTTGCTAAAACCAGAACGACTGCCAGAGTATTAACCTGTTATAAAAGAGTTAGAGAAACGAATACTTTTAGTGCAGTGCATTTCAGTTACGTAATCCGCAAAGTAAAAGCCCTAAAGAGAAAATCTTAGGGCTTATTTTTTTGTCGGAATTCGAGCCTCTTCTTAATTGAAAAATACCTGATATTGAATAATTGCCGAGCCTTTTCTGCTACTGGATTCGCCTTTGTTGTTACTATCGGTTAAGAAGAGGGGTCTGTCCTGATAAGCAAGAGTCAGTTTAGAATTATGGCCATTTAATAGCCAGACCACCCCAAAATCATAGAAGTTCATTCGCTGATTCAAGCGTTCATAATCGGCATGCTGGAAAGAAATATAAGGTAAAAGTGTAGTTTTGCCAATCAGGTTATCCTTGAATTTATAACCTATCTGCGTATAAAAGACATTACCAGTTCCGTAAGCCGGAAATCCATTGCCTGAACCATTAATCAGGTCTTTTCTGGAACTCCCGTTGGCAGGGTTCATTACTGCAAGATTACGAAGGTAGTTTTTGCCAAAATCAAAGTATCCGAGAGAAGCATAGGCACTTATAGACTGGCCTTCGGCACCTACAGGTGCATCATAATAGGCATCTAATGCTAATTGTACCATACTGGTTTGAACTGTATCGATTTTATTTGCAGCTAATGTCCACATGGCTTCAGGCTGATAAACGAATCCAGCGCCTATATTGAAAACCTTTTTTTTGCCAAGGTATGTGCCAGTCATATAAGGTGTAAGGTTGCTTTCCTGTTCAAGAAACTGCCATTGGAAATAGCCATTCCACTGAAACCTGGGTGGTTTTGAAGAAAAATTGGCAATATCGGCACTTAATACACTATTATAAGAGGCAGCTTTCTGAAAAGCCATTGGGTCTGATAAGGCAAGTCGATAATCAAATTTACCTAATTTGCCTTTGGCGTAGACCGATAGTTTCCTTAAGAACTGATCTGTGATATCGTTGGTTGATTGCTGATACAGAGGAGCATCAACACCTAATATACTTCCGACTGAAGGAGATGCAAAACGAGCCAGTCCACTCCAGGCAGCTAATCCACCTCCTAAAGAAAGTTTGTTTTTAATAAGCACATATTCACCCAGGGCATCGTGAATAAAGAAGCCAAATTTACGGTCTGAAATGCCATTAAAGTTGTTTTCTCCAAACTGGCTGTAAATAAAGACTCTATCAGTCAGTTGCCCATAAAATTGGATTCTGAAACGACGGATGCCAATATCCCATTTATTAGAAGAGGCATATCCAAAAATCGTTGAGCCCTCATTTAACTGTGTGTTACGCAACCAGGCCTGATTTACCATTGTAAGTTTTACATAACGAGAGCCGTCATCATTGAGTGTCAGTTTTCCATCTTTTAAAACCTGTGCCTGCAAAAACAGCGGAGATGAAACAATGATGAGATATAAAAAGACAGTTTTAGCAAATTTCATAAGATTATCTTCGGTGTGATTCAATAAAAATTGTTTAACTGATTGGACCTGAGCCTGAGAGTACGTAACAACAGATTCTTTTAGTTAAAATTTATTAAGTTGGCAGTCTTTGAGTAGCTTATTAAAATAAAGACGCCTAAACGATAAGCGTATGAGAAACCTATCGATAAGCGCCTTATTGAAACAAACGCAAACTGTAAGATTATTTTTTCACCTCTTCAACTTTTTTGTTTTTTGTCTTATTGAAGTCAAAGTTATAAACGTCTTCTAAAGCATCGTTGTCTTTTGAATCTATCTCAATAATAGTCTTAATAAGACCCGAGTGCAAATTAAGTACCCAACCATGTAATTTTGGATATTCATCGTTGTTCCACGCGTTTTGTACAATCGTAGTTTTAGCGAGGTTTTTTACCTGTTCTATTACATTAACTTCCACTAACCGGTCAAAACGTTCCTTGTCATCATCAATGCTTTGCAGCTCGTCCTGGTATTTTGCATAGACATCCTTTATATTGCGCAGCCAGTTATTAATCAATCCATAATCATTGTTGGTCATAGATGCTTTTACGCCCCCACATTGATAATGACCTACTACCAGAATATGCTTTACTTTCAATACTTCAACGGCATATTGTAATACACTTAGCATACTCATGTCAGTATGTATGACTAAATTAGCGACATTGCGGTGTACAAAAATTTCACCAGGTTGTGTACCTGTTACCTGATCGGCAGGTACACGGCTGTCCGAACAGCCAATCCAAAGAAATTCGGGTTTCTGATCGGCAGCTAAGTTGGTAAAATAGGTAGGGTCTAACTGAAGTTTTTCAGCTGCCCATGCTTTATTAGCTAACAAGAGTTTTTGATACGATTCCATCGCTTTTTCTATAATTTAATTTTCTTCTTTTAATATTTTTAAATTCAATATTGATATGTCTGACTTTGGCTTCTGTCTGAAACTCTTCTAAAGTAAGGAATATATCATGATCAATAAAGGTGGTTTTGCTGCCATCAACCAAAACCTGGTCACCAGACTTTAATGTGGCCAGATTTTGCATTAACTCCGATTTATTGAAGTAGAAAATGTCTTTATTGAAGGTAATTAACACGTTTTTATCTTGTCTTACGACAGTCATTGAACCTTTATAGTTGGTATAGAGAATATATATCATGGCTATGGCCACACCTATGGCTATGCCAGTAAGCAAATCTGTAAATACAACGGCTAAAACCGTTATTATAAAAGGCACAAACTGGTCTGGACCTTCTTTAAACATTGATTTGAACATACTTGGTTTTGCCAGTTTGTAGCCTACCATAATCAGAACCGCTGCTAAAGAGGCAAGCGGAATGAGATTAAGCAAACCCGGAATACTTAAAGTACAGACCAGAAGGATAATACCATGAATGATTGCTGATAATTTTGATTTATTGCCAGACTGGATATTAGCAGAACTACGGACAATAACCTGGGTAACTGGCAAACCTCCTATTAAACCTGAAATAATGTTACCAGAGCCCTGGGCTATTAATTCACGATTGGTTGGAGTGAGTCGGCTTTGTGGGTCTAATTTGTCAGTTGCTTCGACAGAGAGGAGGGTTTCAAGGCTGGCAACAATGGCAATTACAAAAGCAGTTTTCCAGATAAGTGGATTGGATATAGCAGAAAAATCGGGAAAGACTAAGAAACTTGTAATATCAGATAGAGAATTAGTAACAGGTAAGTTTACTAAATGATTATTCTGTAAATGAAAGTTAGGAGGTAATATACTCAAGCCACTGTTTAAAAATACACCTAATAGTACAGCAAGGAGAGGACCCGGAACAATACTTAAAATTTTGTTTCTTTTGATGAAGTCTGTATCCCAAAATATCAAAACAAGTATAGAAATGACTCCAATAATCAGCGCGCCTTCATTCAGGCGATCGGTGATGTTTAATAACTCTGAGAAAGTGTTTTCGCCATCTTTCTGAATAAAGTTTTCATCTCCTTCGTAATCCTGATCAATACCGAAAACATGGGGAATTTGTTTCAGAATAATAATAATGCCTATAGCCGTGAGCATACCTTTGATTACGGAAGAAGGGAAGTAGTAACCTATAACACCGGCTTTGACTGCTCCAAGAATAATCTGAATGAATCCGGCTAAAACCACAGCAAGAATGAAGGAATCAAATGCACCTAATTCTGTGATGGCGTTGAGCACTATAACGGTAAGGCCGGCAGCAGGCCCAGCTACACCTACTTGTGAGCCACTAATGGCACCAACTACTATACCACCCACTATGCCTGCAACGACCCCTGAAATTAACGGTGCTCCAGAAGCCAGGGCTATACCTAAGCAAAGTGGGAGTGCAACCAGAAAGACCACAAGCCCAGATGGGAAATCATGTTTCAGATTTGAAAAGTTTAATAATGATTTCATGTTTTATATAGAATGATAGTTCAGAAATTCTATAGTTTATTTAAGCTTAATATCTTAAAATTTTAAAATATCAAATAAAATATAATGCAGAACAACTGATAAATAAATTAAGAATAGTAGACACCATTCGTTAAGAAACAAGTGTTTTCTTGTTTAAGCAATCCTATTGTTTATAGCAATAGTGGGTATTAATTATGCTTTGGGAGGGGGCGATTGGATCAATCGAATAGGAAACAGTTCTGAAGATTGTGTGAAAAAGTAAATACTTTTTTCAGAAGAGAAGTATTTAAATGTAAAGTTTAGCCCCAAAAAAGACATCAGATACTTATTTGGCTCACTTTTTTTGTCCTGATTTTCATTCTCGCATTCATTTTCATCACTTTCGCAGGGATCTACACTGCAGCAGATTACCTCGCCAAAGAAACCTTTGACGTATTCGCTGAAAGTCGAACACTCGATAATCAGAAACAGAAATAAGACTGCAATTCTATTAATCATACGATGGTAATGCGAGATCGCTCATTTAGGTGCGTAACGAAAAATCCCGAACTTTTGTTCAAAGATACAAAGGAATACTTGCAAAAAATTATAGATGTGGAGATTTTATTAGAATTTAATTTTGAATCCTGATTTGCAGGCAGCTAATCAGTAACCCAATTTCTCCAAAAATCTGCTTCGGGCATTTGCCATCTTTTCTGTTTGGCGGGAGTCAAACCAGATAAAATGTCCGGCTCCTGTCAAAGGTAAAAATGTAAGGTTATAGTTTCCGGCAGTTACCATGTCTTCTCCGAATTTCCGGGCTGACTGATAGGGTACATTCCTGTCGAGTGTTCCATGAAAAATCAGTGCTGGCGGAAAGTCTTTTCTTATGAGATAGTTCGGAGATATTTCTTTTGCCTGATTTTTATCTTTTAAATCTTTTCTGATCCATGCTGTCAGGTCATCAGTTAAATCGTACACACCAGCATTAATTATCAGGGCATTCGGTTTGGCACTGAACTTTAAATTGTCTGTTTTTTCGTTCCAGTTATCAACCAAAGCAGTGGTCAAAGCCAGATGCCCTCCGGCAGAATTGCCTGTTGCAATAATTCTGGTGGTATCTACTTTATAAACATCGGCATTTTGCCTTATCCATCGTATGGCAGATTTAGCGTCCATTACCGCTTCAAATGGTAACGTTCCGTGTCGGCTATACGTCCGGTACTCAACAGCACAGGCTACCCAGCCTTTTTGTGCATAGCTCTGGCAAGTAGAAAAAAACCAATCCGGCTTGCCCTCTGACCAGCTACCCCCGTGAAAAAATACAATAGCAGGTCTTTTCTCAGTCTGATTGTCAGGTACAAAAAGGTGTATATCTAAACTAAAAGATCCTACTGTCTTGTAGGTTTTAATTATATGCCCTTCTTTTCCTGCCAAATCTTCTGTATAGATATTATTTATTTTGTTTAGATAAACTGTGTCTTTGCAGGTTGTATTAAACTCTTTATATATGGTATCAATGTGCTTAATACCATTATTATCTATTTGATTGAAAAGATACTCATATTGCCAGTATTCTCTGCATTTAAGATTAGAAACATATTTTGGAATCAGTTTCCATTGTGCCTTGAAATGTTGGTTATCCTGATTTTTATAAAGGCCTTTTCTGAGTTCGAGATAGGTTTGAAATGATAAAAAGGCTTTAAAGTAATTTGTGAAATCTGAGTTTTTCAGTAATTCCGGTTTATTAAAGTCGGTAAGATTAGTTTTTAGCATTTCTGGTATTTTTGAAGTTGTGGCTAAAACCTTTCCTCCATAAACCTCGTGTGTAAGTGGATAGTCAATCAATAGTTTGTCGAAATAATACTTAATTTCCAACTGTTGATTTTCAACATAAACTGTCTCAAGTTTAGCTTTATACTTATTAAGGGTAGCATCAAAGCCTTTCCTGGCTGAATCTATTTTATCAATAAATGCTTTTTCGGGTAGCGCATATATTTGACTATAATTCGGATAAAAACTATCACTGAATTTCTTGCCCAAAGCTTTTAGTTCTGCCTGATAACTTTGCTGGTTTTGATTTACAGGCTTTTGTGATTCTTGTGCCCGGAGTTGGTGTATGAATAGTAATAGGATAAGTGTTAATTGCTTAATCATAAATTTATAAAGAGGAATGGTTGTGAAGTTCAATGGAGCAATTTACTTTTTTTATTTCGATTCTTCGGTAGAAAAGGGCTATTATCTATTTATCGTGAATGTGAAATATGAAAAAGCTCATTATTATAACCTATGAATCGAATTTGTCGAAAATTTTAATTCTCGTACTTTTGCTATGATTTATGGTATATCAGAACTAAAGGTTTTATGGATTTGGAAATACTGAAAAAAGCAAGAGATACGGCACATCAGATTCAGGAGTCGGATATTCAGACGTATATTCTGAAAAATCAGAAAAGGATGGATGCCGATTTCTTGCGATTAGTAGCCGACCAATGGATAGCCCGTAAAAAAGCCCGTTATAAATTACCAATCTGGTATGCCAATACCCATATCATTTTCCCGGCTCCTTTGTCAGTTGAACAGTCGTCCTCCGAAATAACGGCAGATTACAAAGCCAGACTTTTTCATAAATCAACCCATAAACAATTAACAGATCTTACAGGAGGAATGGGTGTAGACACCTCTGCATTTGCCCGGCATTATAATCAGGTAATATATGTGGAAAGAAATGAGACCTTGTGCCAGATAGCCCGATATAATTTTGATGTACTGGGTTTCAAAAATATAAAGGTGATTAACGAAGAAGCAGGCAGTTTTCTGAATCAGATAACTATTGAACCTGATACAGATTGTTATATAGACCCTGCTCGAAGAAATGCCGCTAAAAATAAAGTATTTAAAATAGAAGATTGCGAACCAGATATACTGAAAATAAGACACCAATTAGGCAATTATCTGATAAAATATTCGCCAATTCTGGATATAAAACAAGCAATTGAACAACTTAAGCCTATTTCGGAAGTATTTGTAGTAGCAGTTGAGAATGAAGTGAAGGAACTTTTATTTCTAAAACAAAAGGAGATCCCAGAGCCAGCTATTGTCTGTACGAATTTTCTTGGTGATTCGTTTCAGCATTTCAGGTTCAGCTATGAATATGAACAGGCTGCATACATTTCCTATAGTGAGCCAAAGAAATATATTTATGAACCCAATCCTACTATTTTAAAAGCGGGAGCCTTTAAGCTTGTGGGAAATGTATTTGGCCTTGAAAAGCTTGCCCCTAATAGCCATATTTACACTTCTGATGAATTGAAAGCTGACTTTCCAGGTCGTATATTTAAATGCGAAGCGGTTTGTAAATTTGATAAAAAAGAAATCTTATCTAAACTTCCGGGCAATCAGGCAAATATATCTACCCGAAATTTTCCGATGAAGCCAGAAGAAATTAAAAAGAAATTGGGATTGAAAGATGGAGGAGATATGTATCTTTTTGCTACCGAGAACCATCATCAACAGAAAATAGTTTTAATTTGCAGGAAAACTACTCAGACTGATGTTTGACGAATATATGGTTTTTTGTTGTTACCTGACAGTTTATTTTTAGTCAAAAATAAAAAAAGAATCGTGATGAAAAAAATAGGCACATTACTAATAGTTTTATACATGAGCCAAGGGTTATATGCACAGACTATTTTGAGCGGCTCTGAGCTTTTTGGCAAAGACCGTAAAGATGGGTTTTATATGACCCTGAGTGTTGAAAAGAAATTTATTGAAAAAGACTGGCCACTATTTTTAGCCAAATATGGTAGTATATCTCAGAACAGAGACGTATATAATATAGCATCGGCCAGTATCCCCGACCTAACATCTGAACCTGTCAATCTATTGACTAAAATTATCTCTGACCAGAAATCAAAAACGAAGGTTTTTGCCTCTTTTGATATTGGTGGTACTCCTGTCTCAGGTAGTTCTGGTAGTTATTATGAAGTCGAAAAATTTATGAAAGAATTTTATAATTATGCCATGCAGAATGAAGATGTAAGATTGGCAGAAAGAGATGCAGGTGAATCACAGAAGAATTTTGACAGAGTAGAAAAAACAGGGAAGCGGATAGCAAGAGATATTGAAAGAAACAAACGTGAGAAAGAGACTTTATTGCGCAAAATTGAAGAAAATAAGGTAGAATTAGAAAAACTATTAGAAGAAGAAATTGCCAATAAGCAGGATTTGGAAAATGCAAAAATAGCTTTGGAAGAAAAACAAAAGTCTTTAAGTACAGTAAAAACCAAAAAACAATAGTTGATGCAATCGCTTACGACTCTTGGGCTTAAATTGCCAAGTGACCCCAGATGGGTAAATATTGCAGAGATGAATCTGGCAGATATTTTAATAGACCATGCTTTTTGTGAGCAAAAAGCAGCTTCTTCTTGTATATCTCTGATTGTTCGTTATCCTGATAAGGAAAAATTGGTAGAGATTCTTACGCCTGTTGTAGCAGAGGAGTGGGGGCATTTTCAGCGTGTTTTAAAGGAAATGCGGAATCGAGGTATTAAACTGACACATAAACGTAAAGATGAATATGTAGAAAAACTACAGAACTGTTTGCAAAAAACCAGCGATTATAATATCCGGCTACTGGAGCAATTACTTTTATGTGCATTAATAGAGGCCCGGAGTGCCGAGCGATTCAAATTGCTTTCTGAGAATATAGCAGACGAAAGCCTGAGGAAGTTTTATCATGAACTGATGATTTCTGAAGCAGGACATTACCGCAATTTTATAGAACTGGCAGAAGAATATATGCCGAAAGAAGTAGTAAGGAAGAGATGGGAAACGTTTTTGGCGCAGGAAGCAGAAATAATGAGGAACCTGGAGGTAAGAAAAGATAGATTTCATTAAATCTGTCTTTTTTTTTGAATTAATTTCTATGAGGAACAATTCTTGCTTTTTGATGCAGGAGAATACTTTGCTATTCATATTGTATTATAGCAACAAGTTTTTTGATTTTTACAAGTGATTAGAGAAGGGGTATTTCTTCGTGTGCATTTTTTTTTATTTTTGCGACAACCACCTAAATGAACCTATTATGACAGAATTGGCGGAGAAGATACGACTTAACCTAAGAAAAGATAATAAAGGCTGGAAAAGATGGGGCCCTTACCTGTCGGAAAGACAGTGGGGAACTGTTCGCGAGGATTACAGCGTATATGGTAGCACATGGGACTACGTTTCTCATGATATGGCCCGTTCGTGGGCGTATAGATGGGGAGAAGATGGAATTGGTGGGGTTTCGGATAATAAACAGTTTCTGTGTATTGCTTTTTCTTTCTGGAATCACCAGGATAAAATCGTGAAAGAACGCCTTTATGGCCTGGCGGGCTCTGAAGGTAATCATGGAGAAGATGTAAAAGAACTGTATTATTACCTTGATAGTACGCCTACGCATTCGTATATGAAGATGCTTTACAAGTACCCGCATAACGAATTTCCCTATAAGAAAATTATTGACGAGAATTCTAAACGCTCAAGGAAAGACCCGGAATTTGAAATTCTGCAAACTGGCATTTTCGATAATAATGAGTATTTTGACATATTTATTGAATATGCTAAAGCTGATGAATCGGATATGTTAATTAAGGTTACAGCGCATAACCGTGGTAAAAAAGCTGCCCCTCTTACAATATTGCCCACTATATGGTTTAGAAATACGTGGTCGTGGGGGTACGAAAATTTCAAGCAAAGACCGATTCTTACCGGAATTGCCAATTCACAGATCGAGGCCAATCATCATCTTGTTGGTAAATACAAGTTTTATATAGAAGATGCTGATGAACTGATATTCTGTGAGAATGAAACCAATATGGAGCGGGTGTTTGGCAAACCTAATAATACCATGTATGTAAAAGATGGTATTAGTAATTATGTTATTACAGGCAAGGATAAATATGTGAATCCGAATCGGATTGGTTCAAAGGCAGCGGCTAAATTTACTAAAAAAATACCAGCCGAAGGTTCGGTAAGTATCCGCCTCAGATTCAGTCAGAATAAGCATAGTAAGCCGTTTACAGATTTTGATGAAATATTTGCGCTCAGATTGCAGGATGCAGAAGATTTCTATGCAGAGGTACAAAAAAACATCCAAGGTGAAGAGCTTAAGAAAATCCAGCGGCAGGCATTTGCCGGTATGATGTGGAACAAGCAGTTTTACTATTATAATATTAATGAATGGATAAATGGCGATCCGAAAATGCCATTTGAATTTAAAGGCCGTGCCTACCAGCGAAATCATACATGGAAGCATGCTTATATGGCGAATATCCTTTCAATGCCGGATAAATGGGAGTATCCGTGGTTCGCGGCATGGGATTTGGCCTTTCATACACTTACCTTAGCCCGTATTGATCCTGATTTTGCCAAAAGACAGTTAGCCGTTATTCTTCGCGAGTATTATATGCACCCCAATGGGCAATTACCTGCCTATGAGTGGAATTTTTCTGATGTAAACCCTCCGGTACATGCATGGGCAACCTGGAAAGTCTATGAAATCGATAAAAAGAATAATGGTAAAGGGGATATCCTGTTTTTAGAGAAGGTTTTTCATAAATTATTGATGAATTTTACCTGGTGGGTTAATCAGAAAGATGAAGAAGGTAACAATATATTCGGGGGAGGCTTTCTGGGCCTTGATAACATCGGGGTATTTGATCGTAATACACAGATTCCGGGTGTAAAGCTGGAACAGGCTGACGCCACAGGGTGGATGGCGATGTACACCTTGAATATGCTGCGTATTGCCTGTGAAATTTCACTTGAAAGGCCTGTGTATCAGGACATGGCGTCCAAGTTTTTTGAGCATTTTCTGCATATTGCAGGAGCTATCAATAAGCCTATCAAAGGAAATGATTTAGGTTTGTGGGATGAGGGAGACCAATTCTATTATGATAAATTACACGCTCCTAATGGCGAGACTATCTTTATGAAAATCCGGTCTTATGTAGGGCTGATTCCTCTCTGTGCAGTTGAAGTGCTGAATGAAGAAACCCTGGCAAAATTACCTGATTTCAAAAGAAGACTCGAATGGGTATTAAATAACCGGCCGGACTTAGCTTCTCTGATTTCGCGTTGGCACGAGCCAGGAAAGGGTGAGACACACCTGTTATCGTTACTGAGAGGGCATCGAATGAAAATGGTTGTGAAACGTATGTTCGATGAAGCTGAGTTTCTATCAGATTATGGTCTTCGCTCTTTATCGAAGTGTCATGACGAGCATCCCTATAAATTTAATATGCAGGGAGAGATGCTGAGTGTCAAATATACACCTGCTGAATCAGACCTGAGTATAATGGGTGGAAACTCCAACTGGCGTGGGCCAATCTGGTTTCCGATCAATTATCTGATAATTGATGCCATGTTGAAATTCTACGAATATTATGGTGATGATTTTGAGATTGAATACCCAACCAATTCGGGTAATATCATGTCAATAAAAGATGCTACAATGATGGTAGCTCAACGCCTTATTAATATTTTTATGATGAATAAGACTAATCAAAGACCTGCCATGACAGGCGTTGACAGATTTGATAATGATCCTTATTTTAAAGACCTCTATCTTTTTTATGAATATTTTAATGGGGATAACGGGGCAGGATTGGGTGCTGCCCATCAGTGTGGGTGGACAGGGCTTGTAGCTGATTTAATTGATGCTGTAAGCGAGTATAGCGCAGTAAGTACAGACTTAAGCAAGAGTCTGGTTTAATAATTTGCCAAATATTATTTGGCATTGCTTTGGGTATTCCTTCTGCCTCTCTTTTGTACTGCTGGAAGAGGGGCATTTTTATAGCATTTCTTAAGGGAAAACCTGGATTGTAGAGGTTAATTCCAAATAATATTTCGTTCAATCTTCTTTTAAGTATTCCACTTTCATATCTTTGTATAATTAATCCAACAAACAAAACCAGCAATGAAAAAAGTATTAAAAGCATTAAATATCAAGGCTGTTAACAACGGAGTAAGTACAGGGGTGGAAAATTGGGCAGGAGGCGGTAAGATTCTGAGTTCTTACTCTCCGGTTGATGGAGAACTTATAGGAAAGGTCCGGCAAGCAACACATGATGACTACGAAAAGGTAATTATTAAAGCCGAAGAAGCCTATAAAATATGGAGAGAGGTGCCTGCACCAAAACGTGGTGAAATTGTTCGCCAGATGGGAGATGCGCTTCGTGCCAATAAAGATAATCTGGGCAGACTGGTAAGTTATGAGATGGGTAAGAGTCTGCAAGAAGGTTGGGGAGAAGTACAGGAAATGATTGACATATGCGATTTTGCAGTGGGGTTGTCTCGTCAGTTATATGGGCTAAGTATGCATTCTGAACGGTTACAGCATCGGATGTATGAGCAATGGCATCCGTTGGGAATTGTAGGAATCATTTCAGCTTTTAATTTTCCGGTTGCTGTTTGGTCCTGGAACTCTATGTTGGCCTGGGTTTGTGGTGATGTATGCGTGTGGAAGCCTTCTGAAAAAACACCTTTGTCGGCTATTGCCTGTCAGAATATTATTCAGGAAGTGTTGCGCAGTAATAATGTGCCTGAAGGAATATCAGGTTTAATTGTCGGTGACAGAAAAGTAGGTGAGTGGTTATCGAACGATTTAAGAGTGCCACTAATTTCTGCCACAGGGTCTACCCGCATGGGCAAAGCAGTAGGCCAGGCAGTAGCAGGTCGTTTGGGCAGAAGTCTACTGGAATTAGGTGGCAATAATGCTATTATCGTAACAGAAAATGCTGATTTACAGATTGTTATTCCTGCGGTTGTCTTTGGCGCAGTAGGTACGGCAGGACAAAGATGTACTACTACACGCCGCCTTATTCTTCATGAAAATATTTATGAAAATGTTAAGAGCCGGCTAATAAAAATCTACTCGCAATTACGTATTGGTAACCCTTTAGATACCGATAACCATGTAGGTCCGTTGATTGACACTGATGCAGTAAATAATTATAAAGTTGCGATTGAAAGAGTAGCTGATGAAGGTGGAAATATACTTTTTGGTAATGAGGTATTAAATGGTAGTGAGTATGAATCAGGCTGCTATGTAAAACCAACCATTGTAGAGGTTGCTAATCAGACTCCAATGGTTTGCCATGAGACCTTTGCTCCAATTCTGTATTTAATAAAATACAAAACGCTTGACGAGGCCATAGCCATACAGAATGGTGTACCCCAAGGATTATCCTCAGCTATTTTTACACTTAATCTTCGTGAAGCAGAGCAGTTCCTGTCGGCAAATGGCTCAGACTGCGGAATTGCGAATGTAAATATTGGTACATCAGGTGCCGAGATAGGTGGGGCTTTCGGTGGAGAAAAAGAAACCGGAGGGGGGCGTGAGAGTGGTTCTGATGCCTGGAAAAACTATATGCGTCGCCAGACTAATACAATCAATTACAGTACGAACTTACCATTGGCACAGGGCATTAAGTTTGATATATGACAAATAGCCTTGAAATGGAGTTAACTGATTTGTATGGTTACTTTGATTTATGGCTTATTGACTGTTAAAAAAAACCTTGCCTACTTGTCGGAATAATATTCGAAAGAAGTGCTTAACTACTCTTATGATTTAATAAAAAAGCAAATCAGGCACTAATAAATCAGAGTTCAGAACATATTATCTATTACACCAAAACCGATGTTAGCAATAGCTTCGGTTTTTTTGTTAAAAAAGGATTTTTTTTCTACGAATTTTATGCCAAAATTCTAAGTGTCACCTTTTAATAACTTAAAAAAGTGCAATTTTTTTCTTGTTTTTTGGCTTAACCTATAAAACTTACCAAATATCCCTCTTTTTCTTCTGAATATCGAAAAGTCCGTTCTTTCATCTTTTATTAGCTGACCTTTGTCATGTAAAATGGCTTGAAAATTGCTATTTTATCTAACGATCATAAATATTATTTAAACGATGAAAACAAGATTTTATCAATTATTGACAGTAACTTTTGCTATTTTATTAAATGCCTGTGCCCCGGAAATCGTAGACTTAGTACCTACTCCTGGTACTAACAACTCTGCCTCTAAAATGGATAAATTGAGTATTCCAGCCAATTTTAATTTTAATACAAGTGGAGAAATAAAATTTGATATAGGCACCTTTGATAATGCAGACAAGCCAATAAAGGGTGTGGTAGTATCGGTTTATAGTTATCCTGAAGAGCAATTATTATTTAAAGGCATTACTTCATCTGCGGGTTTGTTAAGTATAAGCCAGAAAATACCTACTTATGTCAAACAAGTAGTTATAAAACCAAATTATATCGGATTGCCTTCACAGATGATTGTAACAATTGCCAACAATAAAGTGCAATTGACTTTAGGTGGCAAAAACCCGCAAATATCCGGTTATGTAGTTGAGCCAGCGATTCCAACTATGATCGCCGGAGCCAGAACTAATGCACAAGATTATCCGCCTATTTCGTATATGGGTAGCTGGGATAGCAATGGTGTGCCTAAATATTTAGAAAGTACAAGAGATGCCGTTTCTTCAAGCTTTTTAGAGAAAATCAATTCAAGTGTTCCTGAAGGGCAGCCAGTTCCATCGGCGCATCCGGACTTTTTGAATACTGCTAATCGCAATTATTTGGTTATTAAAGAGTTATCAGACGTATGGGTAACATTTGTGCATGAAGGTGCTGGTTGGTTAAATACCTTAGGCTACTATACATTTGATCCGGCGGCTCCACCAACCAAGCCATCGGATATATCAAAAATTAATATCATTTTCCCAAATGTTTCCTACAAAGGCGATGGTGGTGGTTTAGTGACAGGCGATAAAGTAAAATTAGGCAGATTCAATGCTAATACTGCAATCGGATTTGTTCTTTTAGCAAATGCCTACAGCTCAAACACTGTCGGTAAAGGCTATTACGCACATTATAGCCAGGATGCCTTAAATATTGAAACGCAAGCAAATCTTCGTCGTCATTTGATTGTGTTGAACGACCCTGAGACAAATCGCATGGTACTTGCTTTTGAGGATGTTAGCCGCCAGAATACTCCAATTAATTGTGATAACGACTTTAACGATGCCATTTTCTTTGCCACATCGAATCCGGTTAAAGCTATTGATACAGATAATGTCCCTGTAGTAGATTCAGCAAAAGATACCGATGGAGATGGAGTAGGTGACAGCCGTGATGAGTATCCGAATGATCCGGCAAGAGCAATAAACAATTACACTCCATCAAAAAACACATACAGCACCTTGGCTTATGAAGATTTGTGGCCGTCCCAAGGCGATTACGATTTGAATGACCTTGTTGTGAACTATCAGTTTCAGGAAGTATTAAATGCCTCGAATCAGGTAGTTGAAATGAAGGTGAAGGCATATGTTAAGGCTATTGGTGCTTCGTTTGCCAGTGGATGGGGATTCCAGATCCCAATTGATCCATCAGCAGTGAAATCGGTAACAGGAGCATCATTAACAGACGGTAAGATTAAAACTGCTTCGAATGGTTTAGAAGCAGATCAGAAATATGCCGTGGTGATTGCCTTTGACAATGCCTTTAAGCGAATGAAATCTTATGACGGGTTTGTTAATACGGCACAAGGGTCGTCTATTGTAGCCCCTACAGATACTTTAAATTTAAATATTGTATTTACGAGTCCTGTCAATAAAAGTACGTTAGGTAATGCTCCGTTCAATCCGTTCAGTTTCAGAACCAATGAAAGAGGTAAAGAAGTACATTTACCAAACATGGCTCCAACCAGTAGGGCTGATCTATCTTTATTTGGTACAGGTAATGATCAGTCGCAACCAACAAAGGGTATTTACTATAAAACAGCTACAGGCTTACCGTGGGCACTTGATTTTACAACAGAGTTCAGGTATCCTGCAGAAACACAAGCTATTATTGATAGCTATCTGAAGTTTGCAGAATGGGCAGAAAGTGGGGGAACGTCTTATCCGGACTGGTATCTTCAGAAAACCGGATATACAGACGAAAGCAAGATATTTAAGAGTAAATAATTGATAAAAATTTGTGATAGGGAATCGCTATCGTCGGCTGACGGTAGCGATTTTATTTTATAAAAGATGGCAACATAATTGCTGTTAATCTGGTGTATTACCATCAGATTACAAAGCTATGAAACAAACACTTACCTGCTTGTCTGTAATTTTTATACTATTGGTTAATGCCTGTGCGCCAAAACTGACTGAATTAATGCCTGAGTCTGATCAACAAGGAAGCTCGAATACAAAAATGGATAAACTGGCAATCCCCTCAAATTTTAACTTTAATACAAGTAGTGAAATAAAATTTGATGTCCGTACACTTAACAATGCGGATAAACCCATTAAGGGTGTTGTAATTTCGGTTTTTAGTTATCCTGAAAACAAATTATTATTTAAAGGGGCAAGTTCGTCTTCCGGCTCATTGAGTTTTGTCCAGAAAATACCAACTTATATTACCAAAGTTGCCATAAGACCCAATTATATCGGATTACCTATTGAAGTCGTTGTTGAGATAGTTAACAATAAAGTTCTTTTGACCTTAGGAGGCAAAGAGCCTCAAACTTCGGCCAATGTAATTACTTCGCCATTAAGAACTCAGGAGTTATCAGGTGCAAGAGCTATTGCTCAGGATTATCCTTCCTTTGAATACTTGGGAGGCTGGAATGCCCTGGGAGTTCCTAAATATCTGGAAAAAAACAGAGATGAAATTACCTCCAGATTTTTAGATAATATCAATGCAAGTCTGCCAGAAGGAGACCCGCTTACCAGGACTCATCCTTCTTACCTTAATACTTTTAATCGTAATGTTTTGTATATCAAGGAGTTGTCTGATGTTTGGGTCACATTTGTACATGAAGGTGCCGATTGGTTAAATACGTTGGGGTTTTATACTTTTAATCCAAAAACTCCGCCATCTGAGCCTTCAGATATTTCTAAAATTACAATTGTATTTCCTAATGTATCTTATAAAGGAAGTGGTGGCGGATTAGTATCCGGCGATAAGGTAAAAATAGGGAGGTTTGCGGCCGGAACAGCGATAGGTTTTGTTTTAATTGCCGATGCTTATGACAATAAATCAGTAACAAAAGGGAATTATGCCCATTATAGCCATGATGCACTTAATACTGAAACCTCAAAAGATGTGCAACGCCACCTGATTGTCCTGAACGATCTTGAGACCAAAAGAATGGTATTAGCATTTGAAGATGTAAACCGTCAGAACAAGCCGTTTGACTGTGATAATGATTTCAACGATGCGATTTTCTTTGCAAGTTCTAATCCGGTTAGTGGGATTGATGCTGATTATATTCCACTGGTAGACAGTAAAGATGACGCAGATAAAGATGGAATTGAAGATAGTGAAGACCAGTATCCTAATGATGCCACAAAAACTGTAAGCAATTTTACACCTGATAAAAACGGTTATAGTTCTTTGGCGTTTGAAGATTTATGGCCCTTTCAGGGTGATTATGATATGAACGATCTGGTAATAAACTATCAGTTTGAAGAAGTTCTGAATGCCAGTAATCAGGTTGTTGAAATTAAAGCTAAAGCTTATGTAAAGGCAATTGGAGCATCGTTTATAAGCGGTTGGGGTTTTGAACTACCAGTTGAATCTTCACTAATAAAATCAGTAACCGGAACTTTTCTTACTGAAGGGAAGATCAAAACTTTAGCCAATGGTGCAGAGGCCGACCAGAAATATGCTACAATTATTGCTTTTGATAATGCTTTCAAGTGTGTGAAATCAGCCAATGGCTTTGTAAATACTGAGCAGGGGGCTGAAATAATTGCACCTGCTGATACGCTTAATATGAAAATTGTTTTTACGAAGCCTATCGATAAAAATACTCTTGGCTCAGCTCCTTATAATCCTTTTATATTTAAAAACGATGAAAGAGGGAAAGAAATTCACTTGCCGAATAAGGCACCGACGAGTAAGGCAGACGCAGCATTGTTAGGAACCGGACATGACCGCTCCGTGCCTGCAAAAGGCACCTATTATAAAACTGCAAAAGGGTTACCCTGGGCCATTGATTTTTCTTCTGATTTTCAATATCCGGCCGAAAGAGAGGCAGTAGTAGATACTTATCTGAAATTTGGCGACTGGGCAGAAAGTGGAGGATTAAACTTTGCAGATTGGTATCTCCTAAACCTATTGTTTATCAATGAAAGTAAGGTTTTTAAAGGAAAGAAAAAATAATTACTGAAAAAGGCTATCATAATACTTGATAGCCTTTTTCAATAATCTCATTTAGTAGGTTTAATAAGGTCTGTCGGGCGTACCTGATTACTTAATAGCCATTCAAATAACTCCCAACGTTTCGCTTCATTATCTGAGGTTCCTCCATTTGATTCAATATAATCTTTCACTATGTCTTGTCCGAAATTGTAATTAATTACATAAGTACGGTATTTTTTGATAAAATTGATGTCTTTACTTGCTAAGGTTTTCTCGCGTAGACCATAGTTTGTTAACCATTTTGTTACTTCACTCTCGTTCATGGTATTATTGATAATACCCCTTGCCACTTCATTACGAGCATAGGCTAATTTACTTTTCAAAGCCAACGCCTGAAAATATAAATCTGTGTTTGTTGTATTCAAGCCGGCTAAAGGCAATAAAACTTCTTTTACAAATTTGTTTTTTTGAGTTCCGGGGAAGGCAATTTCAATCCCGTAATTAGCACTACCTTCAGCAATTAATGATTGTGGACTGAATAATGGATATAATGAAATTTCTGTCCAGCCCTTATCATGATATAAATTCTTCTCAAGCAACATATTATAAACATGATGACCAGGATAACCCTCATGGCAGGCCAAATCAATAGCACGCTCAATGAAAATTGGCATATCTATGCTTATCTGAATCTTGCTCTGATAATTCCCCTGATACCAGTTATAACCCGACCACGGTTTCCCAGTCACATATTCCAGCGTAAAGTTTTCGTTGGCAGGTAACTGATAATGTGCCAGAGTACGTTTACGTGCTTCTGCGATAGCGGTTTTAAAAACCGTGTCGACTTTAGCCTTTGGAATGATAAACTGATTTGCCAGTTTCTCAAAGCGGCTATTAAGACTTCCAGGGCCTGGCAGCAAGCTATCTAATTGAGCCACCAATGCCTGATAATGACTTTCAGGATAAGAGGGAGCCGCAACACCGAATAAATCTTTCGATTCCTCATCAAATGCCTGAAACTTTCCGGTATAAATATTGATTCTTCTACCAAACGCTATCAACTGACCTGACATCCACTTAGCTCTTCTGGCTAAAGTATCATCGCTTACTGTTTGATTAAATTCAATCAATTGGCCAATCAAACCATTGACAGCTGCCAATAAACTATCTTTAGGGAACATGGCCTTAGGTTGAGTTTTAGGTTTCAGTGAATCAGGGCCATAATAGGCATCAACAAAATCGCTGTCATATTGCCCGATAGTTAAACCCAATCGGATATATTTTTCGGCTAACTGGTTAAGTTTGGCTTGAGCGTTTTCAGTTTGTGTAGTGCTTTCTTTACAAGCAATAACGCAAAGAATTAAAAGAGAAAGGAAGACTTTTTTCATAATTAATAAATCAGGTAAAAAAAGAGATGAGATGATATACCTGAAGTGAAACAGGCGGTGCAAATAAATTAAAAAATATTCAAAAAATAAATGTAATGATACCAAATCAAATCAGACCAGTGTTTTTTGCGCGTGTGTAAGGATATTCTCAGGTTAAGAAATATTTGAATGAGCAAGACTATAAGTCCTTTTATTTCTCAATCAAATTTGTAAAAAAGGAAAAATATTCCTATCTTTGCCTAAGAATTGTGAAAAAGGAGGAGCGAAGCCCTCCTTTTTTCTTTGTATAGTAAGGAAACTCCTCTGTTTGAAGGGTTTCGGCATAGTGGAAATATGAACATAGAACACAAACAAAAAATCGAAGAACTTCTGCAACCACTACTCGAAGACGATAAGTATTTCATAGTGGATGTTAAAGTGTCTTTGTCAAGAGTAAATAGTAAAGTTACAGTCTTGTTAGACTCTGATGAAGGTATCACAATCGATGAATGTACCGAAATCAGTCGGAAACTGGGCAAAGAATTAGATGAAATAATGCCTGACAAATATACTTTGGAAGTTTCGTCGCCGGGTATCGATTTTCCTTTAAAAAGCGAAAGAATGTATCGGAAGAACATAGGCAGGAGTCTAAAAGTAGTATTAAAAGATGGGAAGGAGGTCAAAGGTAAATTGGAGGGTCTTGCTAACCACGAAATTACTTTGATTGAAGACAAAAAACGCACAGGAAAAGCCAAAAATGAGCCCATCGAACCTATAACCATTTCACTTGAAAACATTAAAGAAGCACAAGTAATTATTTCATTTAAATAAAATTATAATTAAGGAATTTGATTTAATGAGTTTTGATGAATGAAGCGAATCATTCACTAAATCAACAAAATCGCTAACTCATGAATAGAATATGCACAGCGGAGAGTTAATTGCATCGTTTTCAGAATTTGCCCGTGAAAAGAATATTGATCGTCCAACCATGATAAAGGTGTTAGAGGACGTATTCCGGACAATGATTCGTAAAAAATTTGGTACTGACCACAATTTCGATGTTATCATCAATGCCGATAGCGGCGACCTTGAAATGTGGCGTACACGCGAAATCGTAGATGACAACTCTGAAGATATTTGGGATCCTGATAAAATCATGTTGTCAGAAGCTCAGAAGATTCAGCCTGACTTTGAAATTGGTGAAGAAGTAGCTGATGAAGTAAAATTAGAAGATTTTGGCCGTCGTGTGGTGCAAACTGCACGCCAGACCTTGATCCAGAAGATTAAAGATTTAGAGAAAGAGATGTTATATGCCAAATACAAAGATTTGGTAGGGGAGTTAATCATCGTAGAGGTTTATCAGATTTTAGGTAAAGAATTAGTTTGTTTAGATGGCGAAAGCAACGAATTGGTGCTGCCAAAATCTGAACAGATTCCGAAAGACCGCCCAAGAAAAGGCACAAGTATCAAGGCTGTTGTTCATAAAGTAGAAATGAATAACGGTACTCCACGTATTACGTTGTCCCGTACTTCGCCTGTATTCCTGGAGCGTTTATTTGAACAGGAAATTCCTGAAATTCTTGATGGACTTATCTCTGTACGTAAAATTGTACGTGAACCGGGTGAAAGAGCCAAAGTGGCCGTTGAGTCGTATGACGACCGTATTGATCCGGTAGGCGCATGTGTGGGCATGAAAGGTTCTCGTATTCACACCATTGTGCGTGAATTAGAGAATGAGAATATTGATGTCATCCAATGGACTGATAACCTGAACTTATTGATTTCGAGAGCGTTGAGCCCTGCAAAAATCAGTAATATCCAGGTTGATAATGACAAGAAACGTGTAGCAGTTTATCTGAAACCAGATCAGGTGTCATTAGCTATTGGTAAAGGAGGCATGAATATTAAACTGGCTGGGAAGTTAGTAAATATGGAACTTGATGTATTCCGTGACCTTGAAGGAGAAGAAGAGGAAGAAGATGTTGACCTATCAGAATTCTCTGACGAAATTGAGGACTGGATTCTTGACGAGTTCCGCAAGATTGGTCTTGACACCGCAAAATCTGTACTGGCGTTGTCAGTAGAAGATATTGCGCGTCGTACCGAACTTGAAGAAGAAACCATTGCCGAAGTATTAGAAATTTTGAGTAAAGAATTTGAATAAAAAAACTCAGGGAACAGGAGACGCTTAATTGGTGTTATCTATAATGGTGAAGGTTTTTTAATTCTTTCTAATAAATCCGGCAACTCAAAATAAACAACAGATTTTTAATTTACTTTATGATAGAATCAAAAGAAATGCGACTAAGCCAGGCGGCTAAGAAACTAAGCGTTGGTATTACTACCATCGTAGAGAAACTTGCCGGAAAGGGCCATCGTATTGATACCAATCCAAATGCTAAACTTAATTTTGAGCAATTAAATATCCTGTCAAAGGAATTTAACAATTCTTCGTTGCTGGAAGAGAGTGCGGCTGTAAAACCTGCAGAAGAACAAAAGTCTTCGTCGGGTGATATGGATATTCTTTATTTTAGAGACCAACCAAAAGTCGAAGAGAAGAAGGTAGAGAAAATCCCTGAGATAACCCCAGAGAAGCCTGTGGAGGTGATTCGTGCTGAGCAGAAATTGCAGGGTCCCACTATTTTAGGGAAAATAGATTTAGATAAAAAAACCTCTACACCATCGACACCAACACCCGAACCACCTAAAACTGAACCTGTAGTAGTGGAGAAACCGAAGGTTGAAGAAACTCCGAAACCTGTAGTTGAACCTGCTAAACCAGTAGAACTACCCAAGGCTGAAGAGAAAGCAGAACCTAAATCTGAAAAACCAGCTGAAGTAGTAAAACCTGTTGCTGAAACTCCAAAAGAGGAGATTAAACCAGTAGCAGAGCAACCAAAAACTGTTGAACTCCCTAAACCACAGTTCCAACAGAACAGAGATAACCAAGGTAATAGAGAATATCCCCAGAATAGAGATAATCAGGGTAACAGAGATAATTATCAGAATCGCGATAATCGCCCGAATCGTGATAATAATCAACCGAATAGAGATTTTTCTCAAAACCGAGACAGAAATAACCAAGGCCAGGGTAATA
Source organism: Emticicia sp. BO119 (assembly GCF_013912375.1). Classification (GTDB taxonomy): domain Bacteria; phylum Bacteroidota; class Bacteroidia; order Cytophagales; family Spirosomataceae; genus Emticicia. The sequence continues at coordinate 1,159,209 of NZ_JACETV010000001.1, forward strand.
GAGATCAGAATAGACCTAATAATAACAACTGGAATAACCAGAACAGACCTAATAATAATCCCAATAACCCGAGTCAAGGCCAGGGTAACAGAGACTTTGCTAATAGAGATAATAGAGGCGGAGACCAGAACAGGCCACCAAGGCCACCGCAACAGGGGCAGCAAGGTCAGGGAGGTTATCAGAATACCAAACCTACCTATGAGCAAAGACCACAGAATCCGGCATTCAAAAAACCTACCCCACCGCCTGTAGAGGAAGAGGAGGATGAACCTGAATTGATTCAGGCCAGAGGTGAAAAACTGCAAGGTTTGAAGGTATTAGGTAAAATTGAACTACCGGTTGAGAAAAAAGGTACCTCAAACTCTAACGCCGAAGATGCTAAACGTAAGCGTAAACGCAAGCGTGTGAAGAGAGTAGAAAAGGTAAATAGCAATGAGGGGGCATCGGTTAAACCTAAGAATCCTGCAACTACCGGAGGCGGGGCTACTGGCAATAAGAAAGTAGATCCGAAGAAGAAAAAAGAGCGTCGTGAGGAAGTATCTCAAACTGAGGTAAAAGAGCAAATCAAGCAAACGATGGCTCGTATGCAAACCAAAGGTCCAGACTTTGGAGCGAAATACCGCAAGGATAAACGTAAGATGCGTGCTGATCAGGAAGAGCAACGTGTTTTGCAAGAGCAGGAGGATAGCAACATACTGAAAGTAACAGAGTTTATCTCTGCTGCTGAACTTGCTTCAATGATGGATGTCTCGGTTACTCAGGTAATCTCAGCCGCCATGAAAATGGGTATGTTCATATCTATTAATCAGCGTCTTGATGCTGAAGTAATTCAGATGATTGCCCTTGATTTTGAATACGATGTTCAATTTATCTCAGCTGAAGATGAAGTTCAGACTGATGCCGTAGATAAAGATGATGACGTAGAAGATACTGAACCAAGAGCACCGATTGTTACTATCATGGGTCACGTTGACCACGGTAAAACATCATTGCTTGACTATATTCGTCGCGCACGTGTTGCGGCTGGTGAGGCAGGGGGTATCACCCAGCACATCGGAGCTTATTCAGTAGAAATGAAGGATGGGCCGAATAAAGGTAAAAAGATTACTTTCCTTGATACTCCCGGTCACGAAGCTTTTACGGCCATGCGTGCGAGAGGGGCAAAAGTTACAGACGTCGTAATTGTAGTTGTAGCGGCTGATGACAGCGTGATGCCTCAAACACGGGAGGCAATTAACCACGCACAAAATGCAGGTGTACCTATTGTGTTTGCCATTAACAAAATTGATAAGCCTGGCGCAAATCCGGCTAAAATCAGAGAAGATTTATCGAAAGAAAATATCCTTGTTGAAAGCTGGGGCGGAAAGTATCAGGAGCAAGAGGTTTCTGCCAAAAAAGGTACTGGTATAGCTGAACTACTCGACAAAGTATTATTAGAAGCCGAATTGCTTGACCTTAAATCTAATTCTGACCGCTCGGCAGTAGGTACTGTAATTGAAGCTTCTTTGGATAAGGGTCGTGGATATGTGGCTACTATTCTGGTACAGAACGGTACTTTAAAAGTCGGAGATATTATTCTTGCAGGGCCATACTTTGGCCGTGTGAGAGCAATGATTGATGATTTAGGAAACAGAATTAAAGAAGCCGGCCCATCAACTCCGGTTCAGATTTTAGGTTTACCAGGTGCGCCACAGGCAGGTGATAAGTTCAATATCATGGAAAGTGAGCGAGAAGCCCGTGAAATTGCCAATAAACGGGAGCAGATTATCCGCGAGCAAAGCTTAAGGGCCAGAAAACACATTACTTTAGAGGAAATTGGCCGTCGTAAGGCGATTGGAACTTTCCATCAGTTAAATGTAATTGTGAAAGGAGATGTGGACGGGTCTGTGGAGGCTTTATCTGACTCATTACTGAAACTTTCTACTGATGAAGTACAAGTAAGTATTATTCATAAAGGTGTAGGACAAATCTCTGAATCTGATGTTAATCTTGCATCCACTGCTGATGCCATCATTATAGGCTTCCAGGTACGCCCTTCAAACAGTGCCAGAAGAATAGCCGACCAGGAGGAAATTGAAATAAGACTTTATTCGATCATCTATGATGCCATTAACGAAATCAGAGATGCAATGGAAGGCTTATTGGCACCGAAAGAGGAAGAAACTATAGTAGGTACAATTGAAGTAAGAGAGGTATTTAAAATCAGCAAGGTGGGTACTATTGCCGGTTGTTATGTGACAGATGGCAGCTTCAAGCGTAATAATAAAGTACGTGTTATCAGAGAAGGTATTGTAGTGCATGAAGGAGAAATCTCTGCACTTAAACGCTTCAAAGATGATGTGAACGAAGTAAGAACTAATTTTGAGTGTGGTTTGAGTATCAAAGGTTTCAACGACATTGAGATAGGAGACACTATCGAAAGTTATGAAATTAAAGAGGTAAAACGTACACTTTAAGTTATCGTTATAAAGTAAAAGGCTTCTCAATTTATTTGGGAAGCCTTTTCTATTTGTTTATATATCTTATACGCCCGGTATTGTCTCTACTAATATTTCATTACCTTTTTTGTCATAATAAGTGCAGGTCATATTTATTATATCTGTTACCCATTTATCAGTCCCGGTTTCGGCCGCCTGTTTAGACAAGGTATAATAATCTGATTTTCCTTGTTGGTGATTTTTTATATATTGCAGGAACTGATCTGGGTTACTTTCATTCGCAATAAATAAAACCTCATATCTGGCGTCGGAAGTAAGTGAATAGTTATCTGTACCAATAAATTCAGTATGCCCATCACTGACATAGGTTGTATATTTTAAAATTCCTAATTGGGCTAATTCTTGAATGTACTTCGGGAAATCAGCCCCGCTTTTTACTTTTGCGTGTGCCTCTTTGATTTGATTGAGTGTAAACATTTTTCTGGTGGTTTAAAATTTCAACAAAGGTCGGCAATACCTTTATCCTGAAATTGTAAAAAAACGTTTATTTCCGGTACTCAGTAAAATTTAGGTGGGGGATTCAAAGTCAGATTCTGTCGTTGATGCCAGTATGGATAAACCGGGGGTGTTTCACTTGCTTTATCCAGTCTTTTGATTTGCTCTGTTGTCAGATTCCAGCCGATGGCTTCAAAGTTTTCTTTCAATTGCTTTTCATTTCGAGCACCAATAATAATACTTGATACCGTTGGTCTTTGTAGTACCCAATTAATCGCTATCTGTGCAACGGTTTTTCCCGTTTCTACAGCAATTTCTTCTAAAACGTCAACTACATTGTACAGCACTTCTTCATTGATAGCAGCAGAAGGGACAGGGCTTCCGCCTTGTGCTGTACGGGTATCGGTAGGTTTTGGTTGATTACGTTTATATTTGCCGCCTAATAGACCTGCTGCCAACGGCGACCACACAATGGCTCCGACTTTCTGGTCGAGACCCAAAGGCATGAGTTCCCATTCATAATCACGGTTGGTTAAAGCATAATATACCTGATGTGCTACATAGCGATTCCAACCATATTTTTCAGAAATAGCTAAGGATTTCATCAAGTGCCAGCCTGAGAAATTAGAAGCCGCCAGATATCTTATTTTGCCACTTTGTACCAGATCGTCAAGCGTTCGCAAAGTTTCTTCTACAGGAGTTATACCATCAAAACCGTGCATATGGAATATGTCGATATAATCAGTATTCAGACGCTTCAAACTGCCTTCAACCTGTTTTAACAAGTGAAAACGAGATGATCCCTGATTGTTTGGCCCTTTGCCGAAGGTAAAAGTAGCTTTGGTTGAAATCAATAACTGGTTTCTTTTTCCGGCAATAGCCTTACCTAAGATTTCTTCAGATAGCCCTTGCGAATAAACATCGGCTGTATCAAATAAATTAATACCTGAGTCAAGACACAAATCCACCAGTCGGGTAGCTTCTTCTACCTGTGTACTTCCCCAGGCTTTGAAAAATTCAGTGCCGCCACCAAAAGTAGCTGTACCGAAACTTAATACCGAAACTTTTAAACCTGATGCTCCCAATTGTCTGTATTCCATATTTGATAAGTGATTTAATGAATGCGTGATTGAGTGATTTTTGTCTGAACAATGATTTAGCTGATTAATCTGCTAAATCATTGTTCAAGACCATATCTTATTCATTTCAGTCAGAATGATAGGCTTATCGGCTGTTACTACAATAGTATGTTCATGTTGTGCTACGTAGCCACCTTTATTACCGGTTAGTGTCCAACCATCACTTTGTGTCTCAGCTATAGTTGAGTGTGTTGAAATAAAGGTTTCTACAGCCACTACAGAGTTTTTTCTAAATCTTGTGGTATTGAATCTATCAAAAAAGTTGGCAATTTCGTGCGGCTCTTCGTGCAGACTTTTGCCTATTCCATGCCCGGTTAGATTCCTGATAACCTTATAGCCTGATTTTTTAGCCTCTGTTTCAATTAGCTTACCAATATCAGCTATTTTTACACCACCTTTAATCTGGCTGATAGCTTTCTTGAGAATACGTTTAGAGGCATCAACTAATGGCTGATGCCCATTAGTATCATCACCCAGGACAAATGAGCTTCCGTTATCTGCCCAATAACCACCTAATTCTGCTGATACGTCAATATTGATTAAATCACCTGCTTGTAGAATAGTCTTTTCTGACGGAATCCCATGCGCTACTTCACTATTAACACTGATACATGTAGCCCCCGGAAAGCCATAAGTAAGAGAAGGAGCGGGTTTAGCTCCTGAATCATTCAAAATTTTTACGCCATAATCGTCTAATTCCTTGGTTGTCATACCAGGCCTGGCATAATTACACATGGCTTTCAAAGTAAGGGCCACTGCTTCACTTACTTTTTTCATTCCCTCTAATTCTGCTTCTTTGGTAATTGACATGGTTTGTATTTTATGCTTTTTATAGGAACAAACGTATAAGCTTTATGATTCATCTGAATTTCAGATAAATGAAATTTGGAGTTATTGTCCGTTACAACTATTTTCATCAGTCAGGAAAGACCTAAAAAAGCCTCTTCCCAAAATAACAGGAAAGAGGCTTAATTCATTAAAAATAGTCTTATTTTGCATAAGCTACACTACGCATCTCACGAATAACAGTGACCTTGATTTGTCCTGGATACTGCATTTCTTTTTCTATACGTTGTGAAATATCAAACGACATTTTGCTTGCAATTTCGTCATTTACGTTTTCAGAGTCTACAATCACACGCAATTCACGCCCGGCTTGAATCGCATAACATTTTTCAACGCCATTGAATGATAGTGCCAGGTCTTCCAAATCACGAAGACGTTGTACATAAGACTCCATCATTTCACGGCGCGCACCCGGGCGAGAACCTGAAATAGCATCACAAACCTGTACAATTGGAGAAATCATTGAAGTCATTTCAATTTCGTCATGGTGAGCACCAATCGCATTGATTACCTCTGGATGTTCTTTATATTTCTTCGCCAATTCCATCCCTAACAAGGCATGAGGCAATTCCTGCTCTTCGTGCCATACCTTACCAATATCGTGCAATAAACCTGCACGTTTGGCTAATTTTGCGTTCAGGCCTAATTCGGCTGCCATTGTAGCACACATTTTTGCTACTTCGCGGGAGTGTTGCAGCAAGTTTTGTCCATAAGATGAACGGAACCGCATTCTGCCGATCATTCTGATCAATTCAGGATGCAAGCCGTGAATACCTAAATCGATGACAGTACGCTCGCCTATTTCAACGATTTCGTTTTCTATATCCTTTTTGGTTTTGCCTACAACCTCTTCAATTCGGGCAGGGTGGATACGACCGTCCTGCACTAAACGATGCAAAGACAGGCGAGCAATTTCACGACGTACCGGGTCAAAACTTGAAATTACAATGGCTTCTGGGGTATCATCTACAATTACTTCAACTCCTGTTGCGGCCTCCAGTGCACGGATATTACGCCCTTCACGACCAATGATTTTACCTTTTACCTCATCGCTTTCGATATTAAATACAGATACACAGTTTTCAATGGCCTGTTCGGAAGCGGTGCGTTGAATAGTTTCGATGATAATTTTTTTCGATTCTTTTGTTGCCGATAATTTAGCTTCTTCAATAGTCTGTTTGATATAAGAAGAGGCTTTTGTTTCCGCCTCGCCTTTTAAAGCATCAATTAGTTGTTGTTTGGCCTGATCGGCTGTAAGATTGGCAATTTTTTCCAATTGTTCAACCTGTTGACCAAGCATCCGGTCGGCTTCTTCTTTACGCTTGTTTGCTGCCTCAATCTGTTCGTTGAGCTTGTTTTGTAAAGTATCTAATTCGGTTTCTCTACGCTTGTTTTGCTCTAACATCTGAGCAGCCTGTTGCTGCATTTGTTTTACTTTCTGCTCATTCTGAATGATGAAACTTTTACGTTTGTTAGCGTCTTCATCAAATTCAGCTTTCAACTTTAAAAAATGTTCTTTGGCTTCTAAAATTTTGTCTTTTTTAACGTTTTCGGCTGTTTGCTGGGCATTTTTTAGTAATTCATTGGCACGTACTTCGGCTTCTGCCTCTTTGCTTTGGAAAGTTTTTTTAATGAATGCTCTACCAACAAAGAACCCTATTACCAAAGCTAACAGGTCTGTGAAGAGCATAGTCATAATTTCTGACATCAATTTATATGTTTTAAATAATTAAGAATGAAACAAAAACCATTTTTGTACTACAGAGTTTGGCTATAGTAGGACAACAGCCCGAACAAAACTCTATCAAAAACGATTTGATTGACAAAAAGCAGAATGGCTATACTGAAGAAACGTAGAATATTTTAATTGAGCGTAAGGCGGTTGCTGAGGTCTTCTAACCTTTTATCAAGGTCTTGTTGCAGCAAAAGATATTTATCCTGATTTTTTTGGTTTTCCACTACACCTTCAATGGCAACAATAATCAGAAAATCCAAAAAATCCATGTCACCTTCCGCATTTTTTTTCATATAAAAATTAAGGCGTTGGTTAACAAAGGTAGCCGCATTACGGAAATAAGGTTCTAACTCCGGCTGAATCTTAAGTGTAACTACTCTTTGCAGTACCCTTAAATTGATTTCTATTTTTTCACTATCTGCCATTGTTGATTCACCTTCAAGGGCTGTATTAGGTTAAACTATTCTTCGTTCAGCAACTCAACGCACACATCAATCTCTTGTATTAATTCTTCTATTAGTTTCTTCAATTGAGCCTTTTCTTCAGACTGTCGTACTTTATTAGCTACAATTTTAACACTTTCTTTTTTAATTTCTTGTTTTTTTTCAATAAAATCTTGATTTTTTTGCTTTATTTTTAATTTTTTTATCTCCTCGTCCTTATCCTTAATGATTTTATTGAGTGTATTTATCTGACTTTTCAATAGCAGGATTTCTTCCTGTGCCTGCGATTTCTCAAACAAAAGGGTATTGGTCAGTTTATTGAAAACTGTGAAGGTTCTGATGTTTTCAGCTTTAACTATCTCTGCAATATATTGTTGTTCAACAGTCATAGCACTTTTTATATACTCTTTTTGGCAGCCTGTTTAAAGTCGGCAATTAAATCGGTTATATCTTCTAAACCTACCGAAACGCGGATTAGCCCTTCGGTGATGCCCAATTTTGCTTTGTCTTCTTTTGGCAATTTGCTATGTGTGGTCGTATTAGGATTAGTGATAATCGTACGTGAATCTCCCAGATTTGAGGAGATAGATACAATTTTTAGCTTTTGAGTGAAACGGTTTACACGCTCAAAACCACCCTCCAGTTCAAACGTTACCATGGCACCGCCGGCTTTCATTTGTTTTTTAGCTAATTCATATTGCGGATGAGAGGGTAAATGTGGGTATTTTACATTCACAATGCCTTCCATTTTCTCCAGTGCTTTTGCCAACTTCATTGCATTCTCGCAATGCCTTTCCATTCTGAGTTCAAGGGTTTCCAGACTCTTTGATAATACCCAGGCATTAAAAGGAGACATTGATGGGCCTGTATGCCTGCAAAAGAAGCGAACAGGAGCTATCAATTCTTTTGTCCCTGTGATAATTCCGCCTAAAACACGGCCTTGTCCGTCCATAAATTTCGTTGCCGAATGGACAATCAGGTTTGCACCATAATCAGTAGGTGTATGGATAACCGGAGTAGCAAAGCAATTATCAACATAATAAATCAGGTTATGTTTTTTAGCAATACGCCCAACCATCGCCATATCAACCAATTCCAAACCCGGATTCGATGGGGTTTCCAGGTATATCATTTTCGTATTTGGCTGGACAGCCGCTTCCCATTCGGTTTCGGGGGCGGTTGCGTCTAAATAGGTATGAGTGATGCCCCATTTAGATAATATCTGTGTAAGAATCTGATGTGCTGAACCAAATAAAGCTCTTGACGAAACTACGTGGTCACCTGATTTGAGATGTGCGGCAAAGCCTGCAAATACAGCTGCCATACCAGTAGCGGTTGCCAGGCCCTCTTCGCAGTTTTCAAGCATACAAACTTTATCAATAAACTCTTGTACGGATGGGTTTGAAAAACGTGAATAAAGATTGCCTTCAAGTGTTTCGTCGAAAATTGCTTTGCCCTGAGCTGCGTCTTCAAAACAGAAACTGCTTGTCAGAAATAATGGTGTAGAATGTTCTCTGTATTGTGAACGTTTGGTCTGGATTCTTATTGATTGCGTTTGTTTCTTCATTGCACTATTCTGCCTGCTATATTGGTCTATAAATTAAAACTCCCCCTTTTCATAATTGGCTAACCAATTTTTTTTTACACCCCCAATCTGCTGGTAAAAAGGGATAAAATATTTTTTCATATCAGCTTCAAAATCTCCACTGGTATAAAATGGCTTTTCGACAAATACTGTTTTTCTTGGGTAATCGAAACCCACCATAATAATCGGAATTCTGGCGGCATGCGCCATATAATAAAAGCCGGTTTTTAATCTTTCTACGTTTTTACGTGTGCCTTCTGGAGCAATAGCGACTAAAAGTTTTTCGTGTCTGTCGAAAGTCTCAGCTACCTGTTGAACAAAGTTGGTACTATGCGAACGAATCACAGGGGTACCACCCAAAGCCTTGAATAACCAACCAAAAGGCGGGCGAAACAGTTCGGCTTTACCTAAATACTTGATTGATTTCTCTAAATCAGAACGAGCACCTACACCAACCAGGAAATCGTACCAGGTTGCATGAGGTGCTACTGCAAAAATTCCTTTTTTCAGGTCAGGTGGGAGATGGTCAATTGTTTTCCAACCTACTAATCTGAAAATAGATTTTGATAGCCAGCTAAGCATTTTGTATAATAATAAATGGCTTTGGTGTAAAGCACAGAATAAAAATCAACAGCGCAAGCCACCCCAAAATTTGTCTTTCTAAAGAGAGGGGTTGCTTGTCGTAGGTGGGAGGATGATAAATTCCTAAAAAACGGCCAATCATTAAGCCAAAAGCTAAGAATCCTGAGTACCCCTCAACTGTGGGGTAAAAATACGTGATTATTAACTGAATCGCAATAACACTTAATGTTATCAGCAAATTTGTCATCAGATTTTCAGAAATTCTTGAAAAACAAAGATATATAAAGCCCACATAAAGGGCGAATTTCCAGATTATGTCTGTATCGGGCATAAAGAACTCATCAACTTTAAATAATCCTAAACCTGCATAAAATACAAATGTAGTAAACAGGATAGGGGAGGCGATGTTAAAGGCCCTGTCGCCAATCAAACTATAGAGAATATGACCACCATCTAACTGACCAATCGGGAAGAGATTTAAGGCAGTAAAGAAGAGTGATAAGTATCCGGCAAAGATGATTGGATAATTAGTATATAGATAGGGATGAGGCAGTTCACCAACAGCTATATAGTCTTCAAAAAACTTAAATAATAAGCTATCTCCTAATTTGATAGAAGTGTATTCGGTGGTAGTTTCCAGAAACTTTCCGTACTCGTTGCCATACTGATTCAGTTGTGGAAACAGATTAAAAACATAGTCAAGACTTGGCAGATGCGTAAATCCATACCAGAGTACAACCAAAGCGGCCACAAAACCAGCCAAAGGCCCGGCAATGCCAATATCAAAATACTTAACTCTTGATTGTATGCGCTCTTTGATACGGATAAATGCGCCTAAAGTGCCAAAAGTAGCACTCAAACCACCTAACCAAAGTGGAATATAAAAAGGTAAGGTTACATCTGTTTTGTGTTTTCTGGCAATAAAATAATGCCCGAATTCATGGATAGTTAAAACACCCAAGAAAGGAAGTGAGTACTGGAAACCCTCAACCAATTCATGCCAGCCCATTGGATTCGGTCCAAAAAAGAAAGAATTACCAAAAATCCATTCTGCTCCTGTGATTGTTGTTGTGAAAAGTGTGACGACAAATAAGGTAATTTGTATAAGTAATGTTCTGTTTTGATTCATCTGCTATGAAAAATTGTGATACAAAGAAACGACTTAAAAAATCGTTTTACAATATTCAGTGATACAAGTTGGCGGTTCAACCAAGATGGTTTGCATTCCTAAGGCGTTAGCTGATTGGATATTGTGGTGATTATCGTCTAAAAATAATACTTCGTGTGGTTGTAGATTGATTTCATTTAATACATATTGATAGATTTCGGTATCGGGTTTCCACATACCTATTTCATAGGAAAGAAATAACTGGTCGAATAATTCATCAAGATGTCTATAGCCAAAAGTTTTTTTTAGATAAGAGTTTGATGCCTCAATGTGAATATTATTGGTATTGCTGAGTAAATAGATAGGGTACTTTTTACGGATTTCTTTTAATAAATCAATCCTTTCCGGTGGAATATCCAGCAATAGAGAGTTCCATGCTTTGTCTACTTCATGATCGCTAAGAGGAAATCCAACGGTTTGCCTGACAATTTCTCTGAATTCAATATCAGTAAATTGACCGGTTTCATAACGTCTGAATAATTGATTTTCAAGGACAAGTTTTTCAATAATCGCTTGTCTTTTGCCAGTAAGGCTGGCGAATGCCTGGAAGGTACGAGGGATGTCGATGTTGATGATTACGTTTCCGAAGTCAAAAATAACGGCTTTTACTTTCATACAGATTTATGGTAGAGATGGAGCAATAAAAAAGTGTCAAACTGTTGATAAACGTCTGACGCTTTCGAAATATTTTGTAATGGGTAGGGCAGAAATTAAAAAATATGATGGATAATTAATTATTGCAATCTTATTAAGCTGTTAAACAGATGCTAATAAATCAAATAATCAGATTCTGGAGGGGTAAAGAAAGTTTTATTTAAGAATTGTTGTTTCTCTATATCCTTTTGACGTATCCCATTTTAATTCATCATTGACAAATATCTTTTCAGTAAGCATATTTCCGCCTGCAAGATTTAAATGAAAGGTTATTTTATCTTTACTGGTTTCGTTCCAGTAAATAGTTACCGTATGAATTTCTTTCACAGGCTCATAAGTAGTAGGGAAAATTCTTAAGTAATATCTGTTACTATTCCGGAAAAACAGGGGCTGATTCATTTGTATAGCATCAATACCAGTCCTTTGATTAGGAAAGTCCGAAAATTCTAAGGTTACTTTTTTTATATCATAATGGTTTTCGAGACCTGGATTTAGTAGATCTTTATTGGTAGATTTCTCTAAAACTGATATATCAACAAATGTATCTACTAAAACGCAGCATTCAAGTGTCCTTTTGCAGCTAAGAAAAAAACAAAAAATTGTTAGTGTAAATAAGAACTTTTTCATGAAATAGAAGGATTGGTGTGTCAAAGCAAATTTCAAATACTAATTTATTGATTATTGAGCTAAAACAAGCAAAGCTAACATCAAATCTTATTTTAAGGCTCAAACTATTATATCTTAAACAAAAAAGCGAGTAATGGCGTAAGCCATTACTCGCTTTCAATATATTATTCAATCATTCTTATGCTTCCTCAAAGAATCCCATTGAGCAGAATTTCTCAATGCGGGCATCAATTCTGTCTTGCGAAGATAATTTTTCCAATTCTTCGATTTCTGATAGGATTCTTGTTTTTAAGCGTTCAGACATATCATCCCAATCAAGATGTGCACCTCCCAAAGGTTCTTCGATAATACCGTCAATCAGCTTATTGTTCAACATATCTGTTGCTGTTGGCTTTAAGGCCTCAGCTGCTTGTTCCTTGTAATCCCAGCTACGCCATAAGATAGTAGAACAGTTTTCTGGGGAAATTACCGAATACCATGAGTTTTCCAGCATTAATACTCTGTCACCAATAGCAATACCCAGTGCGCCACCTGAAGCGCCTTCACCGATAATAATACAGATAACAGGCACTTTCAATACGCACATTTCACGCAGGTTTCTTGCAATCGCCTCTGCCTGTCCACGTTCTTCGGCTTCCAGACCCGGAAATGCACCCGGGGTATCGATTAAGGTTACGATTGGCTTATTGAATTTTTCAGCCATCTTCATTAATCTCAGGGCTTTTCTATATCCTTCCGGGTTTGGCATACCAAAGTTTCTATATTGTCTTTCTTTGGTTTTACGTCCCTTTTGCTGACCAATCAGCATGATTGTTTTTCCATCAATATCAGCAAAACCACCAACAATAGCCGGATCGTCTCTTACTGTGCGGTCGCCATGTAGTTCATGAAACTCCTGACATATTTTTTCTATATAGTCTAATGTATATGGGCGGTCAGGGTGGCGCGACAATTGCACTCTTTGCCAGCGTGTCAGGTTTGAAAACGTTTCTTTTTTCAGGTTCAGAATGTTTTCTGAAAGACTTCTTACTGCTTCCCTCACATCAACATTGTTTTCATCGGCCAGTCTTTGCATATCATCAAGCTTTGCTTCGAGCTCGGCAATGGGTTTTTCAAAATCAAGAAGAGTTCTCATAAACGAATTTGCTTTATGGGCTTTGTTAAATTTGGTAAGTTTGCCCTTTATCCGGTATCTCAATTTGTTGATACCCTAATTGTTCAAGTGTAATTTTAAAATTCTGCATGGTTGGGTACTCGCCATGTACCAGAAAAACCTTTTTTATTTTATCTATCTCTTGTGAGGCCACGAAATTAGTCAAATCTTTGAAATCACCATGACCGCTGAATACGTCGATTCTCAGAATAGTAGCATTTACAGGAAATTTCTGCCCCCGAATGCTTAATTCTTTTCGTTCACCATTCAGTAATTTCCAACCTAAAGTACCTTCGCTGGCATAGCCCACCATTAATATTGTGGCATAAGGATTACTGATATTGGCTTCAATATGGTGTTCAATTCTACCCCCTTGTACCATACCTGAAGCAGAAATAATAATGCACGGTTCTGCATGGTTAGAGACAGCCTTACTTGCCTGATTCGACTCCAAATATATCAGATTCTCGAAATCAAACAAAGATTCATTTTCTTCATGAAACGTTCTGGCGTGTTTATTAAGTAGTTTCACACTTTTTTCATAGACCCTTGAACTTGCTTTTGCTAAAGGGCTATCTGTAAAAACCTTGATAGGGGTGAAGCCACGCTCGGTATATAATTTATTGAGCGTATAAAGCATGGCTTGTGTACGGCCAACACTAAAAGACGGAATAATGAGCCTACCAGGCACATCAATGCAGGCTTTCTGGATAATTCCGGCTAAAATACTTTCAGCCTCTTCCTGATCGATATGATGGCGGTCGCCATAGGTTGTTTCTGTAATCAGATAATCGACAGGAGGTAAAGGTTGAGGGTCTATCAGCAGAGGATAGTTTTTTCGACCAATATCTCCTGAAAAACCTAATGTTTTTTTCTTGCCGTCTTCCCAGAACTCAATATATACATGAGCAGCACCTAACAAATGCCCTGCCGGAATAAAAGTAAGGTAACCATCATCTTTAAACTTAAAACGCTGGTCGAAAGCAATCGGTACAAAATTATCTAATGCTTCTTTTACCTGTCTTTCCAGATACAATTCCCTTGAATCAACGTCTTTTCTTTTCTTTGATCTTTTTTTGCTATCATGGATCAGTTTGAACTTCCGCTGGTTTAGCGATGCTGAGTCAAGCAAAAGTAATTCGCTTAAATCCATAGTAGCCTTTGTACATAAAACCTGCCCTTCAAAACCCTCTTTATACAAATTAGGAATCTGACCTGAGTGGTCGATATGTGCATGAGTAAGAATAACCAGATTGATTAATGAAGGATCAAATGGGAAAATGCCATATTCGAACTTAGGTTTTTCGGGGTTATTTTCTCTCTCTAAATCAGTGCCGCAATCAATCAAAACTTTATACTCATCATCAAACTCAAGTAGTACCATACTACCTGATACCTGTCTTGCTGCACCCCAAAAAGTTATTTTCATACGAAAATGCTATCAAAATATTAAAAATATTAAACAAAATAGGTTTTGCTTCATATTCAAGCACAAATTAAGGAAAGAAATCTTTTTTTTACTAAGCATTTTTTTTAAATTCGTTTAATCTGAGGCCTCCTCCTTTAACTCATTCTTGTTTCTATGAAGTTACTTTTATTTGTCTTATTACAACTAAATACTCCTCTCGAAAAGTTTCAGCAACTCCTGGATAGCATACAGAATGATAACGAAATCCAGACCGGAGTAGTGGCCGCTTCAATTCGTTCAACCCAGACAGGAGCTTATAAAATTCAGTTCAATGCCCGTAAATCTGTCAACTCTGCTTCTACACTTAAACTCGTTTCAACGGCTTCTGCTTTATCAGTCTTAGGGCCTGACTATAAATATCAGACTTTTATAGAATATGATGGTACTATTGCCGATAGTGTTTTGAAAGGCAATATTTATATCAGGGGTACAGGCGACCCTTCATTGGGTTCGTCAAGAGTAGGATTAGATTTTCAGCAGATTGTCAATCTTTTTGCCCGGAAAATCAAAGATTTTGGCATCAAAAAAATAGAGGGATCAATTATTGGTGATGGCAGTGCTTTTCCTGACAATACCCTGGCTAATTCGTGGGTATGGGGCGATATTGGAAATTATTATGGAGCCGGAATAAGTGGTTTAAATATCAATGAAAACCTTTATGAGATTCATTTTAAACCTGGCAAATCGTTGGGTGAAGAAGCGCTGGTTTCAAGGCTTGCTCCACAGATTCCTAATATTTCGTATATAAATAGAGTAACAACTGCTGAAAGGGGCTCTGGCGATAATGTTATAGTTTATAATACGCCTTTCAGTAATACAATCATGTCGGAAGGAACAGTGCCGATAGGACCATCGGATTTTGTAGTAAAAGGTTCTATACCTGACCCCGCTTATTTTTTAGCTTTTCATGTGCAAAGAAAATTTCAGGAATTACGAGGAGAAATAAGTAACGAAGCATTGAGTTATCCACTTTACAAGGCAAAATTTCAGAAAAGCCCATCCATAAGAAACCTTATTCTGAGTTATGACTCTCCGACTATTTCTACTCTGGCACAACATTGCAATTTTCAGAGCATCAATCTTTATGCAGATGCTTTTCTGAAAACGGTTGGATACAGTTTATCAAAAGACGCAAGTTTTGAAGCAGGGGTTAAAGCAGAGAAATTTCTATGGTCTGGAAAGGGGGTTGATTTACAAGGATTTATGATAAGAGACGGGAGTGGTTTATCACCTTCAGGGGTACTAACAGCTAATAATTTAGTAGATATTTTATTTACCATGCGACATGATAGCGCATTTAATGATTTCTACGCTTCTATACCTGTGGTTGGTATAACAGGCACGGTACAAAATTTAGCAAAAGGCTCAAAGGCAGTGGGTAATGTAAGAGCCAAGAGCGGTTCTATTGCCAATACAAGGGCTTTTTCAGGTTATTATACTTCCCGCGATGGAGAATTGATGTCGTTTGCTTTTATTATTAACCGCTATGCTGACGGTGCCGACCGCAAAGTAAGGAGATATTTAGAAGAAATGATTAAGTTGATGGTCGAGATATAAGTGTATAACGATTTCCTAAATCGAAGAAAGGAATTTGATTTTGACTAAAGCTGTATTTTTGTGGTAAGAGAAAATCACAACTAAAAATCATAACCCTAAAACATCATTTCTTGTTTGAGCACAATTAAAAATCGAGATAGTGTTTTACAATGAGATAAAAACTTTCAGATTTTTAATTGTGTGAGTTTAAATGATGGCTGTTTTTTGGGTTACTTTTTTTCAGCTAAAAAAAGTAACAACCCGGGACTATAAAAATGGGATTAGTTTTGGAATAATTTAAAACCACGCTATTATTCATTACCCCCCCCTAAACCACTATGCCAACCCTCCTAATCAACGGAGTAAACTACCATTACGAAGAAACCGGAAGCGGCCAAGATACTATTATCTTCTCGCATGGTCTTTTATGGAGTGGCCGTATGTTTCATAAACAAGTAGCCTATTTTAAAGACCGATACAGAATTATTACCTATGACCATCGTGGACAAGGCAAAACGGAAGTCTCAGCCAATGGCTACGATATGGATACTCTCTACGAGGATGCCGCTGTACTAATAGAAAAATTAGTAGGCAAACCCGTAATTTTTGCAGGTCTTTCAATGGGTGGTTTCGTCGGTATGCGCTTAGCAGCCAGAAAACCTGAATTAATCAAAAAGTTGATACTGCTTGAAACAACTGCCGACCCTGAACCCTCTGAAAATGTGCCTAAGTATAAAATGCTGAATAATATAGTGAACTATATTGGTTTCTGGCCGGTGATTGGTAAAGTAATGCAGATTATGTTCGGGCAGAAATTCCTGAATGACCCCAAGCGGTTAATAGAAAAAAAATACTGGATACATCAACTTAATTTGAATAACAGAAAAGGAATTTGCAGAGCAGTAGATGGCGTAATTTACAGAAAAGGTATTGCTGATGAAATTCATCATGTCAATTGCCCGACTCTTGTAATGGTAGGCGACCAGGATATAGCTACTAAACCCGAAAAAGCGCAGAAAATTCATGCGCTTATTAAAAACTCAAAACTGGTTGTCTTTGAAGGTGGCGGGCATACGTCTTCCATAGAAGAACCTGAAATCTATAACCGGGAGATTGAAAAGTTTTTGAATAGTTAGGTGCTGCTATTCATTTTTGCATTCATAATCTGCCCGATTTCCAAGGCTTTGTTTTTAACAAATTCAGCCTTTGGGCCACTAAATAGTGTATCTGTTGTCATAAACCACAGTGCCAGCCAGCGTTCGAATCGTTCAGTTGTAAGTCCATGCTTTTGATTAGCCTGCAGGTGAACCCACATCATTCCACCATTATAACTTCCCGTCTGGAAAAGCCAGTTTTCCCAGAAATTTACTACCCTTGTAATATGCCTTTCCCATTCTTCTTCGGGCATAACAAATACCGGGGCAAGGTCAAAATCTTTATGTACTTTTTCGTAAAAATCATTTACTAAAAGCTCTACGTCTGCTCTATTCTGAATATCGTTCATTACACGGAAATTTTTGCAAAGGTACGCAATAATGGCCAATCAAAAGCTGATGAAAATCATATTCGGCATTAGAAAGGTATTTGAAAAAAATAATATCAAATAAGTTTGTCAAAATGTAAAGTTTATTTTACATTTGTTGCGTTATACTTTACAAAATTTAAACATTACAAAATTATGGAACCAAGATTCTTATTTTCACATCGTTACAAGCTAATTGGCTGGCTATTGGCTGTCCCATCTTTAATTTTGGGCTTATTTGTGTTAATCGGCGATTTCTCTTTTGATTTTCTCACGGTGGAGCTTCCATTTAAGTATGTTTTTTCGGATACTTTTGGTAGTTCGAGCGGAACAGGCTTCGGGCATGTGAAAGATGAAGTATCTATTCTGAACTTTACGGATGAAATAGCCGCTATAGGAACAATCATCGGTTTACTTTTAGCGGCTTTTTCAAAAGTTAAAATTGAAGATGAATACGTTTCTAAAATCCGTCTTGAATCTTTACAATGGGCTATCTACCTTAATTTCGGCTTGTTGGTGCTTGCTATAATTTTTATACATGGTATGGCCTTTTTTAGTGTTATTGTGTATAATATGTTCACGCCATTACTATTCTTTATTATCAGATTCCATTATATTCTATTTATCAAGCCATCGTTCGAGGCAAACGGGAAACTACAAAACAACTAAAGCTATGAGAAACCGGATCAGAATCGAGCGTGCTATACTCGACATTACTCAAGCCGATTTAGCAGAGCGTATAAACGTCAGCCGCCAGACTATTAATGCCATTGAAAGCAATAAGTATGTGCCTTCGGCAGTATTAGCAATGAAAATTGCAAGGATTTTTGGAAAAGCAGTTGAAGAAATTTTTGAATTAGATGAAAACGACTGATGTAAAGACCTTCTTTTGAAATCTACTACCATTTCTTTTAAAGGTTTTTTCCATGCATACATTTTGAAAAAGCTCGTGCAAAGCCCTTATTTATTAATAAGGGTTTTTTGTTTTAATCAGAAGCTGATTTAAATATTATTTAACGTGGTATTATTTTAGCAGGCTATCGTAGTTATATCGCCTGATAGTCTGGAGTTAATTAAAGTACAATTTAATTTTTTCAAACATTATGAGGTTGATTTGGATTTTTTATAGATAATCAGGATAACCAAACCGAAGAAATAAGATTATTTTATGATGGAATATTTGCCAGGGGGTTTTATAATTAATTGACAAATAAGAAAAATAATATAAGGAATAAATTGAAATGAAAATATTATTATTATTTATTGAAATAGTAATATAATATTGCTTAAAATCTCAATATTTTTTTTAATTCAATATTTAATTCAATCTATCGTTTTTCGTTTTCATAAGAAGCAACTATTTTTAGGAACTTGTTTGAATAGTTAATATATCACGAAAAAGCAAAACTACCTATACGGGCAACATAAGGGCTATACTCTTGTCTTTTTTAGGTTTACAATTGAATGATGGAGTTCATCAGACTTTTCTTGAAGCGATTCTTATTCTTTCTGAATATGATTCTGGCACTATATACTTTATTAGTATATCAGTTAAGCTATTCAGTAAGTGTGAAGCACTGGCTTGGAGGATTCCTGATGTTATCTTTACCTCTCGCTTTCGCTGGAAATGTCTTTTTTATTCTCCTATGGACCTTCAGAAGATCGAGGAGAGCCTTTATTTCTGTTATGATATTATTAATCGGATTTCCGCTTATACTCCGAACATTTACATGGCATACTATAGATGACGAAGATAACCGAAAGGGTATCTCTGTATTAAGTTATAACCTGATGTGGTGTGATATTGAAAGTTATAGCCTAAAGCGTGATACGGTAAATCCAATTAAGCTGATTAAAAATGCGGTTAATTTAGATGCTGATATTAAATGTGTGCAAGAGCTATTCAATGTTGATTACATTCCTCAATACAGAATGATTCAGAAGTTCAGGAATACTCATCCCTATTATACCTATGTGCATTCTACTCCGGGTAATGATAAAGGACAAGGGTCTATAGGATTAGCTATTTTCTCAAAATACCCTATAGTGAGAAAAGAAGAAAAGCATTGGTCTGTGAACCATAATGGATTATTATCGGCAGATATTGTAGTCGGGAAAGATACTATCAGGGTAATAAACCTACAACTGAAATCAATGGGTGTCAGGGTTAATCGGGTTTTTGATGCAGGAGACGACAAAGAAAAAGCAAAAAAAGAAGCTAAAACAATCTATCATCAATTAAAAGAGGGTTTTAATGATAGGATAATTCAGATGATTGAATTAGAACTCTGGATAAAAAATAGTCCGTATCCGATCATATTGGCCGGCGATTTCAATGAGGTACCATATGGCTATACCTATGGCAGAACCAGAAAATACTTGAAAAATGCGTTCGAAGAGGAAGGCAGAGGCTTTGGTTTTACCTACCACCGCTCACCCGGCTTTCTTAGAATTGATAATCAGTTTTATGATAGCAGATATTTTGAATTAAAACGTTTCAAAACTTTTTCTGAAATCCCGTATTCGGATCATTATCCTATTTGGGGAGAGTATATTCTGAAGAAATAAAACATCTTTCTGCTTTATCGGCCAAAATCTCATACTTCTCTATCTCTACTTTACATGGAAAAACATTATCAGCTTGCTTTAACTCTGGTGGACGGTGTGGGTAGTATTATGTTCCGTCAATTAATTAATACGATGGGCTCTGCAGAAAATGTTTTTAAGGCCAGAACAGACAAACTATTAAAAACGCCCGGAGTTGGAAAACAGATTATTGATAGTTTAAAAGATAAAACCTTGCTGACAAAAGCCGAGAACATATGGAAGGAGTCTGAAAAACAACAGGTAAAGCTATGTTTTTCAATCGATAGAGATTATCCTTCCCGTTTAAAGAGTCTATATGATGCTCCAGCTATTCTTTATTTCAAAGGGAATGGAGATTTAAGCGCACTTCGAACAGTAGGAATTGTAGGCACAAGACAAGCGACTGAATATGGAAGAAAAGTAACAGAAGATATAGTTGAGCAACTTAAACCCTATAAAGTAAGTATTATAAGCGGTCTGGCTTATGGGATAGATATAATTGCTCATAAGGCAGCTATAGACCAAGGAATACCAACCATTGGGGTGATGGCGAGTGGTATCGATGTTGTTTATCCGGCAGCGCACAAAAAATATGTTGAACAGATGCTTGATAAAGGGGGGGTATTATCAGAAAATCCTTTCGGAATGAAACCTATCCGAAATCTGTTTATTGCGCGCAATAGAATTATTGCCGGAATAAGTGATGTAAACATAGTAGTGGAATCAGCAGAAAAAGGCGGGGCATTGATAACGGCAGATTTCGCGAATAATTACCATCATGAAGTATTTGCTGTTCCTGGTAGTCTTGATAATAAGTATTCAGCAGGGTGTCATAAATTAATTAAAGAAAATAAGGCGAATATTTTCACTCAAACAAGTGACATTATTGAGACAATGAACTGGAGTATAGATGGTACAGGGATAACCAAAACGACTCCCATAGAACAAGAAATTGATTTAACCCAATTTACTCAGGAAGAAGGGCAGGTAATTGCGTATTTAAGAATACATGGAGAAACGCAGATCGACAACCTGAGCTGGCAGACGCAGATTCCGGTTAACAGGTTAGCTTCTTTACTATTAAATCTTGAATTTCAGGGTATTGTGAAAGCAATGGCAGGTAAAAAATTTGGATTGAAATTATGAAAATTAATAATTTTTAAAAGACTTGAGCAAACGATTAGGCTCTGTATTACGTTAATATAGTAAGCCTTTGAAAATGTAATTAATGAATTTTATAGTGAACCGAATCAAAAAACTTAATGGCCAATCAAAAAGATTTGTAGCTTTTGTGGCCCTGAGTATTCTTCTTGGCTCTTGTTTCAGCAGATGGATAATGACTGAATCAGAAATTAAAGAGCATTACCGAGACCGATTAGCCAAGCCTTTATATCATATGGTTGAAAATGACTCCCTTAAGTTGCATTATGTTACTTTCGGAGCAGATACCGCTCAACCTGTACTTTTTATTCATGGTGCTCCCGGAGCATGGGATGGCTATCTGAATATGCTTGATGATAGTGCTTTACAGCATCAGTTTCATTTGATTTCTGTTGACAGACCCGGTTATGGCAAATCTCAGAAAAAACCTAAGAAACGCGTATATTCTCTTGTGGAGCAAGCACAAGCCATAATTATGGCATTGAAGAGTAATCACTCAGGTAAAAAGGCTATCATTGTTGGGCGCTCGTATGGTGCACCCGTTGCCGCAGAGATAGCAGCAATGTATCCTGATCTGGTAAAAAAGGTGATATTATTGTCGCCAGCCATAGACCCGGATACTGAAAAATTCTGGTGGTTTTCAAAATACGGGAAATTTTTTCTGGTAAGGTGGTTTTTACCAGAACGTATGAATACCGCAACTGATGAAAAATATGCTCATGTGGCTGAATTAAAAAAACTGAAAAAAGAATGGCCAAAAATACAATCAGAAGTCACAGTGATGTGTGGTGGGCAGGACTGGATTGTAGATACAACCAATTTTTCATTTGCACAAAAAATGCTTCAGGGCAATAAAAGCACCCGATTTATATTTATTCCTGATACAGGGCATCTTATATCAAGCTCAAGACCTGACCTGGTAAAGAAAGAAATCTGTGGTGTTGAGGATCTGAAAGAAACTATACAGCAACAGGCGTCAGCCAATTAATCTGGTATAATTAATTTAATTTTTATAAAGATTCAGGCAATGTTTTATAATTGTTTGAATCTTTCTTTTTTTAGGTCTATATTTAAACTGATACTAAACTGAATATATATTACCCGTTTTATCAATCAATATGAAACACCTATCATTACTCTTTGTATTTCTACTTATTAATAATCTCTTATTAGCTCAGGATAAAAAGGCACAGATGCTCAAAAATATTTCTAAAAAAGAAATGTTTTACGGAGCAATAGCTAAGCAAATCTGGAATTTTGCAGAAGTAGGCTATCAGGAAACCAGGAGTTCGGCACTATTGCAGGAAACTTTAACTAAGGAGGGCTTTACTATTCAGAAAGGAGTTGCCGAAATTCCAACGGCTTTTGTGGCATCATATGGAGAGGGTAAGCCCGTTATTGGTATTTTGGGGGAGTATGATGCGTTACCCGGATTTTCGCAGGATTCTACTGCCGATCAAAAATCAATTGGAACTATGGCTGGCCATGCCTGTGGGCATCATTTGTTTGGTACAGCGTCGGCGGCGGCAGCAATTGCCGTAAAAGAGTATATGAAAGCTAATAATATTAAAGGTACGATACGCTTTTATGGCTGTCCGGCAGAAGAAGGTGGCTCGGGGAAGGTCTATATGGTTCGGGCAGGGTTATTTAATGATGTTGATGCTGTTTTGCATTGGCATCCCAGCTCGTTTAATACTGCCAGTTTCGGTACTTCTCTGGCTAACAAATCAGGAAAATTCAGATTTTATGGGATTTCTGCTCATGCCTCAGCCTCTCCAGAAAAAGGGCGTTCGGCATTAGATGGGGTAGAAGCCATGAACAACATGGTTAATATGTTACGTGAACATATCCCTTCAGATTCACGTATTCATTATGTTATTACCAATGGTGGGAAAGCTCCTAACGTTGTACCGGATTTTGCAGAAGTCTATTATTATGCCCGTAACCCACGACGTGATATAGTTATTGATGTCTGGTCACGTATTGAAAAAGCGGCTAAGGGCGCTGCTTTAGGCACTGATACAAGAGTGGAATGGGAGCTAACAGGAGGAACATACGAACTATTAGCCAACGAAACGCTTACCCAGGTGATGCAGGATAATCTGGTTAAGGTGGGAGGGTTGAATTATACACCTGAAGAAAGAGCCTTTGCGGAAAGACTATCAAAAAATTTAGGGCTAAATTACCTGAGATACGAAGATGCCACAGGCATAAAACCTTTAGACGTTGAAAAAACCGGAGCAGGTGGGTCAACCGATGTTGGGGATGTGAGCTGGGCTGTACCTACTGTAGGTTTAAGTGTGGCAACGTGGGTTCCGGGTACTCCGGCGCATAGCTGGCAGGCAGTTGCTGCTGGCGGTATGAGCATTGGTCGTAAAGGTATGATGATAGCGGCTAAAACTTTAGCACTCACGGCAGTACAACTATTAGAAAGCCCAGAGACAGTCAAAAAAGCGAAGGAAGAATTTCAGAAAGCAAGAGGAGGAGATTTTAAGTATATTTCGTTAGTAGGAGATAGAAAACCAGCTTTAGATTATAGAAAATAATAGAATAAGGGGAAAGGATATAAAAATGCAGGAAATAAGACTACTTCATTTGCTATTCCCCTTATTTCTTTCTTTAAAAATTACACCTCAAACTTTGTTTCATTTTTAATCTCACTCATGACAAAAATACTATGAGTGCTGCCGATATTTTCAAGCGAAGCTAATTTGTTCATTAAAAAACTCTGATACTCACGCATATCGTCAACCACTACCTTTATCATAAAATCATATTCACCTGAAATATTGTGGCATTCAATTACTTCAGTAAGTTTCACAATCTCTTCTACAAACTTTCGGCCTGCTTCCTGTGCGTGTTCTTTCAACCGGATATTACAGAATACCATCAGGTCTTTGCCAATTTTCTCACGGTCAATTACTGCTACATATTTTTTAATCACTCCATCATTTTCAAGACGGCGTACACGCTCATATACTGGGGTCGGCGAAAGATTCAGACGAGAGGCTAATTCTTTAGTTGTCAGGTGAGCATTTTCCTGCAGGTATTTTAAAATCTCTCTGTCTGTTGTATCTAATTTTTGCATAGATAAAATGTCGTTTTTAGCAGATATTTCTTTCAAATTTAAAAATAAAACTCATAAGTATTTCATGTTGTTTAGATATTTTATCTATTTTATTAAATTATTTCAAAAAATCAATCTTTAAATAGTATTTTTGTGAGATAAATTTTGTTGTTATTCGATACAGTCGGCAAAATTGTGTTACCAAACTTAAAAGAAAGATTAAAGTGACGGACATTCGAGAAATACTAAAAAACAGGATTCTGGTTCTTGATGGAGCTATGGGTTCATTGATTCAGCAATATAAATTGACCGATGCAGATTATCGTGGTGAAAAATTCAGTGATTTTCCGTATGAAGTAAAGGGCAATAATGATATGCTGTCAATTACCCGCCCTGATGTGATCAAAGAAATCCACGCAAAATATTTTGAAGCCGGAGCTGACATAGCTGAAACCAATACCTTTTCGGGGACATCTATCGCAATGGCTGATTATCATATGGAAGACTACGTGTATGAATTAAATTATGAGTCAGCCAGAATTGCCCGTGAGGTAGCCGATGAGTTTACTGCTAAAAATCCTGATAAACCTCGTTTTGTCGCAGGCTCAATAGGGCCAACAAACCGCACATTATCTTTATCGCCTGATGTAAATGATCCTGGTTTCCGTGCCATAACTTTCGATGAATTGGTTGATGCTTATTATGAACAAATACAGGGTTTAGTTGATGGTGGGGCAGATGTGTTATTGGTAGAGACTATCTTTGATACATTGAATGCCAAAGCGGCACTTTTTGCCATAGATTTGTATGAATCGGACAAAAGAAAGGGTACGATTCGACCACTAAAAAGCCATTCAATTCCTAAACAAAATAATGAAACTGCTGCCTTAGCCGGAAAAAATACGAAAATACCCGTAATGGTATCAGGTACGATTACAGATGCATCGGGAAGAACTTTGTCTGGTCAAACCACAGAAGCATTTCTGACCTCTGTTTCTCATATAGAATTACTATCCATCGGTCTGAACTGCGCTTTAGGTGCTGATTTAATGCGTCCTTATGTACAGACTCTTGCACATGAAGCACCATTTTTAGTATCAGCTCACCCGAATGCAGGGTTACCTAATGAAATGGGAGAATACGACCAGTCGCCGGAGGAAATGGCTGTAATTGTTGAAGATTTCCTTCAAAACGGTTTTATGAATATTATAGGCGGTTGTTGCGGAACAACTCCGGCACATATTCATGCTATTGCAGAAGTGGCAAAAAAATACAAACCAAGAGAAATTCCTGATTTTGAACCGATTCAGAAACTATCAGGTTTAGAGCCGTTGAAGATTACCAAAGAAACCAACTATGTAAATATTGGCGAGCGTTGTAATGTGACGGGTTCAAAGAAATTTGCCAGGTTGATTCGTGAAGGAAAATATGATGAGGCCATTTCTGTTGCCCGTGAGCAGGTTGAGGGTGGAGCGCAGGTAATAGATGTGAATTTAGATGAAGGTATGATTGATGGGGTAGAAGCCATGAAAACATTCCTGAATCTATTGATGGCAGAACCGGATATTGCCCGATTGCCGATAATGATTGACTCATCAAAATGGGAAGTGATTGAAGCCGGGTTAAAATGTGTGCAGGGAAAATCAATTGTGAACTCTATTTCTTTGAAAGAAGGTGAGGCTAAATTCAAGGAATCAGCCGAAAAGGTAAAGCGCTATGGTGCTTCGGCTGTAGTGATGGCTTTTGATGAAACCGGACAGGCAGATTCGTATGAACGACGGATTGAAATCTGTAAAAGAGCGTATGATATATTAGTGAATGAGGTGAATTTTCCTCCACAGGACATTATTTTCGATCCGAATATCCTGACGGTTGCTACAGGTATTGAAGAGCACAACAACTATGCAGTAGATTTTATTAATGCCACCCGCTGGATTAAAGAGAATCTGCCTTATGCCAAAGTATCGGGTGGGGTTTCAAATATTTCATTCAGTTTCAGAGGTAATGAGCCTGTGCGTGAAGCTATGCACACAGTTTTCTTATATTATGCAATCAAAGCTGGCATGGATATGGGAATTGTAAACGCGGGTCAGTTGGGCGTTTACGACGATATTCCGAAGGATATGCTCGAATTGTGTGAAGATGTACTTTTGAATCGCCGCTCTGATGCAACCGAGCGATTGGTTACATTTGCAGATACAGTAAAATCAAAAGGTAAAGAGCAGGTGGTTGATAATTCTTGGCGAGAGTTGCCAGTGAATAAACGTCTGGAACATGCGCTTGTAAAAGGTTTGACTGAATATATCGACATTGATGTAGAAGAGGCTCGTCAACAGGCAGAAAAACCACTTCATGTTATAGAAGGGCCATTAATGGATGGCATGAATGTAGTGGGTGATTTGTTTGGAGCCGGTAAAATGTTCTTGCCTCAGGTAGTGAAATCGGCGCGTGTGATGAAAAAAGCGGTAGCTTATTTGTTACCATTTATTGAAGCAGAAAAAGAAAGTGGAGAAAGCTCAAGTGCCGGAAAGATATTGATGGCAACCGTAAAAGGTGACGTTCATGATATTGGCAAGAACATAGTTGGTGTAGTATTGGGTTGTAATAACTACGAGATAATTGATTTAGGAGTGATGGTGCCAACTGACAAGATTTTGGCAGAGGCTAAAAAGCATAATGTGGACATTATCGGACTTTCTGGGCTAATTACCCCAAGTTTAGATGAGATGGTGGGTGTGGCAAAGGAAATGGAACGTCAGGGCTTTAAAATGCCCTTATTGATTGGCGGTGCTACAACTTCCCGCATTCATACGGCGGTGAAAATTGACCCGCATTATTCTGGCCCAGTCATCCACGTATTGGATGCCTCCAAGAGCGTTCCGGTGGCAGGGCGATTGATGCAGAATGAACAGACCCATCAGGAGATTTATGATGAAATCAAACACCAGTACGCCAACCTGAGAGTGGAACACGCCAGCCGCCAGAAGGATAAAAACTTCATTACCATAGAAAAGGCCCGTGAAAATCATGTGCCGATAGATTGGGCAAACTTTCAACCAGTCAAACCCAGGTTTTTAGGAACGAAAGTATTTGAAAACTATGATCTGGCAGAAATTGCTAAATATATTGATTGGACTCCTTTCTTTCAGACATGGCAATTACATGGCAAATATCCTAAGATTTTCAGCGATGAAGTAGTGGGTGCTGAAGCAAGAAAATTGTACGATGATGCACAGAAAATGTTGAAGAAAATCATTGCGGATAAATCTTTACAAGCAAAAGCGGTCATCGGGTTTTATCCGGCCAATTCTGAAGGTGACGATATTGTGTTGCATAATTTTGAAGAATATCACTACGATTTGGCAGGGCAAGGAAGTCTGAAAGGTAAAGGTTACAGGGTATTGAGTAATACAGCCGTTGCAGAAACTGGTGAATTGGTGGAGAATACTACTTCTCTGGCTACTCTGCACCATTTACGTCAGCAAAATCAGAAGGCACAAAATCTGCCCAATCTATGTTTATCCGACTTTATTGCGCCAGTAAACTCACATAAGGAAGACTATATAGGTGCTTTTGCCGTAACTGCCGGAATAGGTATTGAAGCCCTTTTAGAGCAATACGAAAAAGACCATGACGACTATAACTCAATTATGCTTAAAGCCATTGCCGACCGGCTGGCAGAAGCATTTACTGAATTAATGCATGAAAAGGTGCGTAAGGATTACTGGGGATATGATGCAGACGAAAACTTCAGTAATGACGATTTGATTTCGGAAAGATACAAAGGTATTCGCCCGGCACCGGGTTATCCTGCCTGTCCTGACCATACTGAAAAACGTGCTCTGTTTGATTTACTGGAAGCAGAGAAAATAGGTATCGAACTCACAGAAAGTTTTGCAATGTATCCGGC
Source organism: Emticicia sp. BO119 (assembly GCF_013912375.1). Taxonomy (GTDB): domain Bacteria; phylum Bacteroidota; class Bacteroidia; order Cytophagales; family Spirosomataceae; genus Emticicia. The sequence continues at coordinate 1,187,324 of NZ_JACETV010000001.1, forward strand.
AAGTTCAGTAAGTGGCTGGTATTTCTCTCACCCTGAAAGCAAATACTTCACTATAGGAAAAATAAGCAAAGACCAGGTAATAGATTATGCAGAGCGTAAAGATATGAGTGTGGAGAATGTGGAGAAGTGGTTGAGCCCGGTTTTGAATTATGATTGAGAATGAATAGAACTTAAAATTAGAACGGCAACTCTTAACGGTTGCCTTTTTTCTTACCCATTTTTGCCATAATTTTGTGTTTCAGAAAAACAACAAATCATGTTTACATACCAAATCAAAAATCCAAAAGAGGCTTTTATAAATATTGAGATAGGAGAAGGAGAGTTTTCCGGAAAAATACTGAAATCGAATGAATTACAGCCTTGTATGGAGTTAACCTGTACTTGCGGAAATATTTATTTTGCTGCTGATGAACACCTCTACGCCCTGGATGTTGTAAATAATCAGGTCTTAAAGTACACCGAATCTGAAGCAATAGATAGCGGAAACGATACCTATCTGAAATCGCTTGAAAATGAAATATCTGACGAGCAATGGGGTGAGTTAAATGCATTTTTCAAAGACCTGAAAGGAATGGCATCTGAAGTGGCTGATGCTGATAAAATAGAGGCACATTTCGAAAACTACAAAAAAGTGCTCCAGGAGTCTCAGATGGTTTCTTACTTTGAGGTTCTGCCTTGGTCATTTGATTTTAATGTTGAAATAGAAGGTAAAAAGTATTGGATTAGTGATTTTTATTGTGTGAAACCTTCTTGTAGTTGTACGAGCGTTTTGTTATTATTTTCTTTTAGCTACGAAGAAGACCCCTCTTTAGAGTTATGGTATGATTACAGAACGCATGAAGTTTCAATGGGTCAGCTGGATGATAAAAAAATGCCTGTTACCAAAATTATAAGAGAAATAAGATATACCCAGGCAGAAAAGTTCAGACAAACATTGAGCAGCCGCCATAAAAGAATGACAGTGTTTTTTAGTAATTTTTTGAAGAGAAATAAAATCTCACCCTCGCTAAATTCACCAGTAATAGCATCGGATACTATTGGCAGAAATGACCTTTGCCCTTGTGGTAGTGGTAAGAAATATAAAAAATGCTGTGGAGCATAGTTTTTTTGTGGAATTTGATTCGATCCTAAAACAAGTGTGACAATGTTGTTGCCACACTTGCAATTATTAATCATTTCAGAACTAAAGTAGTATTTTCAGCTTCCACTATTTTGGTAATAAAAGTCCTGAATTCATCGAAATCTTGGGCACGTATATTCTTTCTTTCTGCAGTATAACTTCTTTTCAATTTCAGGTGTTGATCATCAACTTTAGTGAAAGCTAAATCGTATATATTTCCTTTAAAGCTCAGATGTATATTTTCAGGAACTTCGAGAAATTTGAGCGGGTTATCGAGACTAATCGTAAACGTTTCTTCGTAAAAGTCTGTGGGCTCATAATAATTATAATCAAAATCAAAAGTTCTTTGGCTTTCATCAAAAATGTCAAGCTTTGCGATTAAATCAGAAAAAGGAATTTTTAATGTTTTAAATGAACCTACTTTTTTGATTTCATTTTCTACGGTATAGTCATAAATATAAATTGCTGAATCAATTCTTGGCTCCAGTTTTTCAAAAGTCAGACTATTAAGTTTTAGTGTAGAACTAAAACCTCCGGCCAGTTCTTTCTTTAAACCTTCTTTCCTTTTTTCTTCATCTTCATAGTAGTATGCCTTACAAGTGCTGCCAGCCTGATTCCCAGTTCTGATTACATAGGTTTTTATATTAACACTATTATTAGCTTTTACATCAATCTCTCCTTTCCTGATAATCGTGTTTATATAATTCTTGTTAAGCTGAAGGGTACTTAAACTAATAGTTTTAGGAATATTTCCGTTTGGAATCACTAATATAGACGCACCATTGTGCGTGTAATATAAATGTCCGAATGGTAAATCTGTATCTGTTAACTCCAAAAACTTACTGCCATTTTTTAAATTAACTTTTACAATGCAGTGATTGAAATTCAAGGAAGGTAAAACCACATCTTTTTGCCCGTTGTCTCTGGTATTAATTAACACAAGGTTTACATCAAGACCTGCTTCACGGGCAATAGAAGCATAGAGGGTTGAAACATCTTTACAATCGCCCAGGCGGGTATGATATACAGTAGAGGCTTTTTGAGGGATATAGCTTCCCTGACGGAAATCAATAGAACTATACTGAATATTTTTACAAACAAAGTCATAAATTATTCTGGCTTTTTGTTCATCAGTATATTTTTTGCCGTCAAACAAACTTTTGACAATTGAGCGAATGGTGAAATCGGGTTGTGCCTGTTTTTCAGATAAATCGCTATACCATTGAGCTATATCGTACCAGGTATGTCCTAAATTAAGATGGACTGATGTTCCGATATCGCTGAAAGGAAGAGCCACAGCCTCTTCTTTTAGCACATCCGGAGAATTTAATTTCCATTTTCTTACTCTGAAATCATCTATCTGTTCTATTTCAGGCCTATAGGCTCCATTAATTACTGTATCTCTTAGAATAACGCCTTCTTCAGCAAAAATGGAATATTCTCTCGTATAAACAGGGGTATAAGAATTAAGAAAAAAAGCATCATAAACAAACATAGACGATTTACTGCCACTTACTTGTTTTTGTATGTAATCAACGTAAATATAATCACCAATCTCAAGATTGGTAAAAACGGCTTCCTCGCCATTACGCTCAGCATCTATTTTATTACCATTCTTCTTGATAGTTTTAGCTTCAATCACTTGTATTTCCATGTTAGATTCTGCGCCTAACTTAATTTTCTGCCACTCTTCTATAGCACTTTCCTGATTGATTTTTATGATATAAGACCATCTATAGCCAGTTGCTTTAGTCTTCAATATAATAAATGACTTTTTATCTGCAACAATGTCATAAGAATGCTTGATTTTGGGCACAAACTCTTTTTCGTAATTTTTGATAAGTTCGTTTGGTGTAATCCCTGTTGCCAGATCAAATACAGCTTTTTGCCCGTTCAATTCTCTTATACGCTCATGATAAGCAAATGAAAAAGGAAAATAACGCAAAGCTTCTTTAAAATAGCTTATTGCATTTTCTTTATCATTCTTCATTCTGTGTAATGTCCCTAAATCTGCGATATTTTCGTAATCTGATGGATTATTTTTCATTAAAGTTAAGGCTACTTTGATAGCTCCATCATAATCTCTTTTACGCGAAAGTAAATTGATTACTTTTTTATTCAGAGAGGGGTCATTCACAAATTTTTTAATATATTCTAAATTCGTTATTGCATCGTCTATTCTGCCTTGTGAAACATAGTTTTCTCTTAAAGTTTCAGCAATAACATAATTATTGTTGTTCTTTAAGTAGTTTTCTAATATTTCATTAATCTTTTTGGGGTCAGGGGTAAGCGATTTCTGAAGATTATATTTAAGCAAAATCAACTCACTGCTCTCAGGATATTTACTTATTAACTCGTCGAGTTTATTTATTGCCTTATCAATATTTTCATCTAAAGCAAGCATAATAATGTCTCCGAGGCCAATATTCAAATCGGCATAAGGGTATTTTGCTTTGAATAAACTGATAAACTCTTTGACTTTGCTTTTGTCAGTCTGGTCAGTTGCATCTTTTATTTCATTAGCAAGTATATCGAAGTCCTGCGGGTATAGTTCTTTATAAATCTGGTATGTTTTATTTTGCTCTGTTGAATTTCCTGAATCCCGGTAAAATGAAATTAATTGTCTGAGCAAAAGATAGTTTTTGGGATAAGAAACGTATAGCTGACTTAAAATTTCTTCGGCAGCATACACTTCATAAGCTCTCATATAGGCTTTTGCTAATAGCAGATGATAAAGAATATCGTTTTTATCAGTCTTTTTCTGGAGACCTTCAACCGCAAAAAATGGTATTCGGGTAAAGCTGCCTTTATTATTCTGATACTCCTGATAATTTGTTTTGGCTGGCAGGTTAAGGTTTTTGTGTGTTAAATCAGTAAACCTCAGAAAAAAACTGGGGTAATCTTCTTCGTATTCACCCAACTGTACCAGAATACGATTATAGCCTTTGTTGAGGTGGCATTTTATTTGAAAATAATCAATCTCTGCATTTCTCCTTTCAGGCTCCGCATAAGCCAATGAATCATTTAACCATACTTTTAACGAGCCTGAATAACCGAATTTCATTAGTACATCCTGCTCATCTGTTGATTCTACAAACGATTGTGCATAAATAATTGAGTTGGTACTATAAAAGTTGTAAGATTTATAATAATACCCGCTCAAAGAATTATTTTCGGGAGAAAACCATTGAATATCGGCTCCATATCTTGATTGAAAAGATTTACCTTCTTTTGGATTTTGAAGTACGCCAAAATCTTTGTTAAAGCCACTGTTCATTACATTGTCAAATGGCCCTACTAATGCCCAGTTTCGAATTGAAGTTATGATTTTATCATACTCCTTAAATTTGTCGATATCATTAGCGTAGGTGTAATGTGATGTAAGTCTATATTTAATTATTTCATCGAATTTGCCTTTTGAACGAGAATCCTTTTCAATTTTCTTCATCAGACCCAGTTGATAAGGCTTATGTTTGCCTGGTTGGCCAACGACTCCGTTTTCAAACCATAAGGCAAATAGCTCATCATTCGGATCAGGCGAATTGTCAAAAAAATCATTAAATAACAACGATGCTTCTTCAGGCTTACCCAAAGCATCGTAAAGCATAGTTAAGGTAAGTTGCGCCTTTGCTTTTGAATTTTTATCTTTTAATGCTTTTTCAAAAGAATTGATAGCATTATCGACGTCAGCATTATTGAGATACTCCCAGCCTTTCTGGTAGTTATTTTGTGCGAATAAAAATGAAGTACTTGATAAACAGAATAATAATAGAAGGAAATAGTTGTTTTTTTTCACGGAGGTAGTCACATTTAAAGTTAACAATTAATTGAACAGCAGCTTTAGGAGTAAATAGAATGTCAATATCAGCTTATACATTGAAAAAGAGGCTTTTCCTGAGAAAAACCTCTTTTTATATATTCGGATAAGTTGAAAACCTTATGCAACTCTCAATACTTCAAAGCGGCGCTGTAGTAAGTAGAAGCCGCCAAATAATATGCCAGAATAAAATAAATCACCAAGAATCTGATTTTTTAGAAATGGCAAGCCTGCTTCATACGAAGCAATGATACCTGTCCAGTTATGAGGGTAGTTCCCCAGAGAAGGATTTGGAACGGCCGCTTCCGGATATAAAAAGGCAAAATTGGTAATTAAAAAGAAAATCAAAGAACTGGCAATGGCTGCGCCAGTTACTCTCAAGGCAGTTACTTTTTGTAAGGATAAAATTCCTAACAACGTTACTAAAGCAAACGAACCATAGACTACAGGCATACCTGAGTGAAAGCCATAGCCAGTCATTAACTCGTGCATGGTATCGCTGATGAGCATAGCAGTTAAAGGCACAATAAATGCAAGCCAGCGATTGTTGAAATATGCACCTCCAAACAATGCAATAGCTGCAATTGGCGTAAAATTAAGTGGGTGCGGAAAAAATCTTGACAAAGCTGCCAATACTATGATTGTGGCTAATGTCGAATAACGGGTTATATTCATATAAAAATCAAGTTGTCAGTAACTGGCCGATAGTTCGTTCTGAGTTATCGGCAGAAATTACGACAAAAATACGAAGCAAATTGTACAAACAAAAATAAATGATCTCTTTTGGTCTCAGTTAATAAGGTTTTCGGAAACCTCAGTACAATACCCAGGTGTCTTTACTGCCTCCACCCTGTGATGAATTTACGACTAACGAACCTTTTCGTAATGCCACGCGCGTAAGCCCGCCCGGAGTTACATGAATACCATTGCCGTAGAGAATGTAAGGGCGTAAGTCTACATGGCGACCTTCCAGCCCTTCTTCTAAAACACATGGACTTCGTGATAACGAGATAGTCGGTTGGGCAATATAATTACGTGGGTTGGCCTTGATTCTTTTCTTGAACAGATCGTGCTCTTTTTTTGTGGCTTTAGGACCAATCAGCATACCATAGCCACCTGCCTCATTGGCTTCTTTTACTACTAAATCAGCTATGTTTTCTATTACATATTTCATTGAATCTTCTTCACCACAGATATAAGTATCTACATTGGGTATAATTGCTTCTTCCCCTAAATAGTATTTTACAATTCTTGGCACATAGGCATAAACTACTTTATCATCGGCTACACCAGTACCAGGGGCATTCGCCAAAGCAATATTCCCCTTTCGATATACATCAAACAGGCCAGGGATACCAATGAGTGAATGAGGATTAAAAGTGAGGGGATCCATAAATGTATCATCGATTCTTCTATAAATTACATCCACTGTTTTGAAGCCTTTGGTGGTACGCATTTTTACATAGTCTCCTGAAACAACTAAATCTCTATAATCAACCAACTCAACTCCCATTTGCTGAGCCAGATATGAATGCTCAAAATAGGCAGAGTTATAGATGCCGGGGGTCAGGACAACCACGGTGGGGTCAGGGCGGCCTGAAATATAGCGTAATACCTCCAATAACTTGGCAGGATACTCTGAAATTGACCGGACACTCGATTGCGAAAGCACATCAGGGAAAGTCTGTTTAGATAGTTCGCGGTTTTCGAGCATATAAGATACGCCTGACGGACAACGCAAATTGTCTTCTAAAACTCTGAAAGCTCCGTCGTTTCCACGAATCAGGTCTGTGCCTGTAATATGAATCCAGATTTTTTTTGGGGGAGTTAAGCCTTTACATTCCTTCAGAAACCCCTTGCTTGATTCAATGATTTCTCGAGGAATGACTTTGTCTTTTAATATCTTCTGTTGATTATAAATGTCTTGTAAAAAAAGGTTTAATGCAGTGATTCGTTGAATCAACCCTTTCTCCAGCCGGTTCCACTCTGAAGAGTCAATCACTCTCGGAATAATATCAACGGGAATAATTCTTTCTGTCCCGCCTTCTTCTGAATACACGTTAAATGTGATCCCTGCCGAAATCATAGCACGTTCGGCGGCACGTTGTTTATTCAATAATTCACTAATAGAGAGCTTTTCAATCCGCTCTTTTAAAAAATGATTACCGACACGGGCAGCAGTTTCAGCAGTAAGCATTTCGTCAAAGAAGTTTTCAGTCTGGTAGTGTTTGAAGTCGTAGGTCATATAAGTTTCTTTGGTTTTAGGATAAACTAATGTACTAAAATATTATAAGCAATGATTAATTCAAAATCTTATATCGGTTTTTGTATAGAAATAATTATTTTTGTCGTTCTTTAAACGTATTGCTATTGTTTGAATCTCAAAACCAGGAAATAATAATCCTATTATAGATGAGGGTATCCTTTTGCTTTTTATTGATATTTATTCATTTTCAGACCTTTTCACAGCAATGGCTTGGTATTTCTCCAAGCAATTATGCAGGTACCTATGGTATATATACTAACCCTGCAAATGTGGCCGATTCCCGATACAAGATTTTTTTTAACCTTGCAGGAGCCAACATTGACGTAATCAATAATTATGCTTCATGGGGAGCACCTTATTCTATTTTAGGGCTTGTAACCAATACGGTTTCGAATAAACATAGAAACGCAAGAGGAAGCATTTTATATAGGAATACCTATACAAAAGAATCACTTGAAAATACCAACTCAACGGCTTTTCTGGGAACAGATGTGAGGGGGCCTTCCTTGATGTTTACTCTTGAAAAAGCTAAAATGGCTATTGGTCTTACCACAAGGTTTAGGTTGATTACTAACTTAAACAACACCACAACCCCCGTGGCTCGTTCTTTTGTAAATGGAACCATAATTCCAGGCATTTATGGTATTCCGCAGAATGACAACCATTTTTCAGCGAATCTGAATGGCTACGCAGAAATGGGGATTACAATAGGAAAGGTGATCAGAGAGCAGGATGAACATTTTTTGAAGGCAGGCATAACATTGAAACGAGTAAATGCCTTATTAAATATTCATTATATAGCAGATGATGTTGATTATACTATCGATCAGATTGCCACCCGACCAACGAAACAGACTCTTTTTTTTGAAAATGCCGTAGGAACATTTGGTATGACAAAAAGTGGTGCCATGCAAATTGCAGGGCTTAGCCCAAACTGGCTGTTTGGCAATGCTCCGGCGGGTTATGGATATGGTTTAGATATCGGGATTGTGTATGAATACCGTCCGGATTATAGCAAATATGATATAAGACTGAAAGATCGCTGGACAATGGATGGAACGAAGAATAAATATCTGTATAAAATCAGTATGGCCTTATTGGATTTTGGTCAGATACGCTATAAAAGCGATCCTTTTGTGATGCAAACCGATGTTGTGGAATCAGGTGTTCTGATTCCGCCAGGAACATTTAATAAAATAGATTCACCTGATAGACTCTATGACCAGATGAATAGTGCTTTTGGTTGGTCTGATATTAATTACAGACATCAGTTCAACGCACCTTTACCTACTGTAATTGCCACAACGTTCGATTACGCATTTTCAGAAAAAATATTTCTAAATGCCACCTGGATTCAGAGTGTCAGAGAAACGAAATCTATCGGAATGAATCAGCCTTCGTTGATAGCTATTGCTCCCCGTTGGGAATCAAAATGGCTTGAGGTTTCTTTGCCGGTTTCCTTACAAAACGGTTACCGGAATTTAGCGGTTGGTCTTGCCGGAAGAGCAGGACCTCTGTTTATAGGTACTGATAATTTGCCGGGACTTTTAAACATTGGTAATCCAAAAGGGTTGAATGCATATTTCGGACTTTTTGTGCCTATTTACAGGAAGTTACCCGAATCGCCTAATGCCTGTTATTCAGAAACCAGGACTGGCTGGGGACAAGGTATCAGAGATATTTTAAAGAAAAGAAAACAACGCAGAAGGTGGAACAGAGGCTGATAACACAAATGCCCGTTTTCTGGACGGACATTTGTGTTTGATTACTTTATACTTTCACGCCAAAAGGCTCCCGCATTTTTCTACTTAGCATTTTATTAGCTTCGCTATCATCAAACTTCTCTGTCTGAGGATTCCATTTCAATGGACGACGAATTTCATAACCTATATTTGCAATATTACAGACAGTACAGGTACGATGTCCGATTTCTACATCACATATAGGTTTTTGTCTGGTGCGTATCGAATTTAAAAAGTCTTTGTAATGATTTCCCCCAACCGGAGAGGCTAATTTAATATCACTTGCTTTTAGTTGTACATCTTTCAGTTTATCAGGTACATTCAGAAATGAACGACTTACCTCAATAATCCCATCTTTACCTCTGAACTGCACAGCATTACCCTTGCCGAAATCGTGGTGAATCATTTTTATACCATTGGCATATCTGAAAACCATACCTTGTTCAGCTTCGGGAAATGTTGGTGGATATAATTCGACAGGGCCGCTCTCGTCCATACCTAATCCCCATTGTGCAATATCAAACATATGTGCGCCCCAATCTGTTACATCACCTCCACCAAAGCCTTTGTAATAACGCCACTTGCCCCAGAAAGTATCTTCTAAACGAGGAGCTAAGAAATGATGATAAGGGTGAGGCTGATTAGGGCCTATCCATAAATCCCAGTTCATAGTAGTTGGAACAGGCTCAGGCTGAAAATCCACAGGTTTTGGCGGGCCTCCTATGGTTACTCTAACTTCTGAAATCTCTCCGATATAGCCATTTCTAACCAGTTCACAGGCTCTTCTGAAACCATCTGCAGAGCGTTGCATGCTACCCGTTTGTAAAACCCGGTTGTTTTTTCTTACAGCATTTACTAATGCTCTGCCCTCGGTTACAGTAAATGTCAGTGGCTTCTCTAAGTAAATATCTTTCCCTTTTTCAGCGGCTCTGATAGCAATTGATGCATGCCAGTGGTCAGGTGTAGCAATCACTACCGCATCAATATCCTTTCTGTCTAAAAGCTCAAGATAGTTTTCATAAACTTGTGGTGGTGTTTTTTCTTCACCTAAAAACTGTTTGGCATTTTTTACAAACAAATCTTTAGTGAAACTGTCAGTTTTGGTTTTATCTACATCACAAGCCGCTAATAAATTAATCTCCTTGGTTTCGAGGAAGCGACCCTGGAGCCCTCTGGCTTGCCTGCCTAAACCAATAAAACCTACATTCACAACATCACTTGGTGCTAAAAATCCTCTACCCAGAACATTCCTTGGCACAATGGAGAAAGCCGCCAGGGTTCCGGTTGTTTTAATAAAATTTCTTCGGGTGGTCATAGTAATAAGGTTGAAATAGGATATGAAAATTTAGATTGAATAGATTACCAAATATAAGATGGAAACCCGTTTGTTTTCATCATCATAAAAGATTTATTTATTCTTGCTTATACTAAATCGTTTGGGTCATCTAAGGTATAAGCATGAGTATGATGAGCCATACCAATACGTGGATAATAATTAATGGCTTTAGGGGCAGAAAGAAGAATTAATTTGGCCTGTGGGCTTGCAATTTTAGTATGGCGGATCAATTCCCTGCCAATACCTGATTTCTGATAGCCTTCATCGACAAATAAGTCAGATAAATAGGTGCAGAAAACCCAGTCAGTAACTGACCTTGCTACACCCACTAATTTATTATCAATTCTCGCGGTAATTATCAGATTAGAGTTTTCAACCATTGCCTTCATTCTTTCCAGGTCACCAACCGGTCGCCTTTCTCCTAAAGTAGAAGCTACGAGTGTAGCAGTAAATTCCTGCCAGTCAAGGTCTTTTTCTTGTGCATATTGAATAGTTAATTCCATAAAAATTTGTCTTGTTGTAGAATGACAAAAGTATTGAAATGCAGAAGATAAACCAAAGATGGTAGCGCAGAATTGAGAGGATTTTTGAAATTTGATATTGAGTTCCTATAAGTTTTCTACTAAGGTTTTTTTTCTTCTCGAAACCGGTATTTCTTTACCATTACTCATTTCAATAAAAGTAACACGACCTACTTTATAAATATTACAAATATGATTAGGATTCAGCAAAAAGGAACGATGAATTCGAAGAAAATGATTAATCTCAACTTTGTTGTGGTAATGCTTGAGGGTAAACGCAGAAAGACTCTTACGGCCATTATTCAGATATAGAATACTATAATTCTGATCCGCTTCAAGATATACGATTTCATTTGGAACAATTTGTTTGGCAGTATTCATGACTTGTCAATTTTCAAAGCTAAAATTACGAAGCCCATCCATGAGGCGACAATACCCTTTTGAGGGTATTTTTTGTTTTTCAAAAAATACAAGTGGATTTCTTAATGATTTTTATAGTTTTCTCTTTTCTAAATTAACTTGAATGGAATAGGAGAAAAAGGGAATAATGAAAAGCATTCACTTTGCCAACCAGAATGGCATATAATTCTTTCAGAATACTTTCCACAAATCGCAATAAAATTTCTTTGTCTCTCGTTCTGATTTTGTTTTTCTTCATTAATTATTATTATTAACAAAGAAATTTCTACATTTGGAACAAGAATCGGGTATAATGAGAAAAATACTTTTATATGCTTTAATATTGGGTCTCACAGGGTGTGCTACCAATAAAAAAACGAATACAAAAGCTCCTCGAGAGATAAAAACTGCTGTAAACAATCCTGAAGTAGCAGCAAAACCATTAGTAGTGGCTATTAAGAGCCGATACATTGTAAAAGATTCTTCTACTGCCAAGATTTTCATGGAATTGGATGTTGAAAACTTAAGCAGAGATAAGGCCTTGCAGCAAATGAAAGAGGCTTTTCGCTTAAGTTGGTTGTTGCAGTCAGATTACGGTGTAAGAGACAGGCTTGCTTTTAATAGAGTGGACTTCTCGGAACAGAACTTTCTGGTAAGAGATGATAAAGTGGAGGTTACATTTGATGTGCAAAGACCAAAAAATGTTAGTAAAGCTCTATTACTGACAGAAATATTTGAACTGGCAACCAGTAAAAAATCAAATAATGATCTGGTAATTGATTTTTCAGCAGTTCGGTTGAGCGACAGGTTCGGGCTTTACACTACTGATTTTTCACGCCCGCTTTTCAGAAATTATATTAATAAAAAGGATACTTTCCAGATACGTAGCATTGATAACCACGTCAAAGATTTATTCCTTATCCGTTATAGTAACGATTTTGACCCTGCGCAATCTCCTATGGCTACGTCACTGAGACCAGTGAAATCGTTGAATGTGGAAGAGATAGTGAAAGTGCAATCTGGCACGCCAATACAATTATCAAATGAAGGCTTATATTTTGCAGTGGAGGATACTCTCAATAGTAGAAACGGGTTTGGGTTTATGATTGTGGATAATCGTTTCCCTAAGTTTACCATGCCCGAGAAGTTGGTAAAGCCTCTTATTTATATGAGTACAAGCCAGGAAACTCGAACCGTAAACGAAAACCCGGATGCCAAACAGGCACTTGATAGATATTTTTTAGCAGTTACAGGTGGAAATCAGGCTTTGGCCAAGAAAATCATTAAGACTTATTATAGAAGAATTGAAGAGGCCAACAGATTGTTTACATGTTTTAAAGAAGGCTGGAAGACAGATAAGGGTATGGTCTATATAATATTAGGGCCGCCAAACAAAGTGCAGAGAAGCAGGGATAGGGAAGTGTGGATGTATGCACAAAGCCAGAATTTTTCAGAAATTATTTTTACATTTAATAAAAAACCAAATCAGTTTACAGATAACTATTATGAACTGGTTCGGTATCCCGAATATCAGGCATATTGGTATCCGTTCGTAGAAGCATGGAGAACAGGAAACGTTATGGAGTAAATTCCGAGTCAGGTGACCGCAAAGAAGGCCCCCGTGGAGACGGTCCTCGCCCGGATTTCAAGAAAAAGCAAAAGTTTTTTGCAAAACCTAATTTTGAAAAAACATCTAAACCAGATATAGTTTTTGGTGTGCAATCGGTATTAGAAACCCTGAAAGGCACCAAAGAAATTGAAAAAATATTAATTCAACGTGAGTTCGGTCATGCCGAAGTAGAGAAACTTGCCAAAGAGCGTGATTTGCCTGTTCAACGAGTACCTCTCGAAAAGCTGAACCGGATCACGATGAAAAACCACCAGGGGGTTATCGCTTTTGTATCTGCTGTTAATTACGCCAAAACTTCAAATGTGGTAGCTGATATTTTCGAGAAAGGAGAAGTACCTCTGCTATTGGTTTTAGATAGAATTACAGATGTTCGTAATTTCGGAGCCATAGCCCGAACAGCGGAGTGTTCGGGTGTTCATGCCATCATTGTTGCTTCAAGAGGTGCAGCCCAGATTAATGCTGATGCGATGAAAACTTCTTCAGGGGCGTTAAATTTCATGCCCGTCTGCCGTGAAAATAGCCTCTCACAGGTATTAGAAGAATTGCAGCAATCGGGCATTCAGATTGTTGCTTGTACTGAAAAAGCTACTGATGCATTATACAGTATAGATTTCACCGTTCCGACGGCTATCCTTATGGGTTCAGAAGAAGATGGTATCTCTGAAAATCTTTTAGAACAAGCTGATCATTCGACTAAAATCCCGATGCTTGGTAAAATTGGCTCTTTAAATGTTTCGGTTGCTACTGGCGTAATATTATATGAAGCCGTAAGGCAAAGAATTTAAATCTCCTTCAAGGCCTCTTGTAAAAACGCTCTGATTGTCAGTAATCTGGTTTTCAGCGCGTTTTTACTTTTATTGAGGTCGGTCTTTTTATTAATCTTCCTTTCTGTACCCTTCAAAGTAAGCGTACCAGCATTTTTTACTTCTATAATCTCCCGAAGTCTATCAATATCTTTTTTGGTGATTTTACGGTCACGACCGTTACGTTCAAACCTGAGTCTGAATTTTTTTTCATAAAACCGGATTTTTGAGGCGGTAACACCTAAAATTTCGGCAACTTCATTTGTCGTATAAAAAAGCTTCATCAACGTACTAAAATGTCTTTTTTCTCTAAATCTGTCACCAATTTAGCTAATTCCTCTTTCTTCTCCGCAATTAAGTTAAAATCATTGCCTTCAAAAAAAACTCTTTGTAGTTTTTCAAACTTTCTCAGTTGAATAGGAACTTCCATAATCTGATTTTTGCTCATATCTATTTCAACAAGGTTATTTAATTCAAATACCATGTCAGGAATTGTCCTGAATATATTATAACTAATATGCAATAGCTTTAAATCAGGCAAAGTGGGCAGGTCATTCAATCGGTTATGATGAGCATAAAGCGTTTCTAAAGTTTTGATTTTTGCGATGTTTGCAGGAAGATTCCATAGCTCATTATTGGACACAGCCAGAGTTTTCAGTTTTGGCATATTACAAATCTCATTCGGCAATTGCTTTAAATTATTGTAATAAAGGTCTAATTCTTCTAAGCCCGGTAGTTTCGTTACATTAAGAGGTAGTTCTGAAAGATTCGCATTATACAAATTCAAGGCTTTCAGATTATCCATCTTTTTAAAATCACGCTTTCTGAAGCCTTTAAAACGATTGTTTCCTAAAAATAATACTTCTAACTTACGGTTTTTCGACAAGCCCCTTGGCAGCATAGGTATTCCTGTATATTGCAGATTTAGGTCTTTCAGTTGGTTATTTCTGGCGAATTTTACCTTGTTATTATTGATCGGATTACTGCTCAGGCTTAAAAACTTCAGATTCTTTATTTTAGATACAGACTTCGGTATTTTCTCAATATAATTATTCGATAAATCCAGTTTTTCAAGATTTTTAAACTTAAATACAATCATTGGAAAAGTCTCTAAGTGTAAGCCATTCAGCATCAATGTTTTTACCGTATCCGGTTTGTCGCATGCCTCAGCCATTTCCAGATTATAAATAAACATTTTACTTGGCTTTTTAGGTTGATTACCCAAAGTCATTAAAAAAGTTATGCTAAATTTCTCTTTGCTTAAGGTGTTAGGCAAGCGATAAATCTTGCAAAACTCTTCAACAATAGCATGAAATTTTTGTTTGTTTTCTGCATTGAGAGAGTCATTAAATATAGGGGGTCTATTATTATTAATCACAATTTGCCCCTGATACCCATAAACAAAGTAATCAATTGTTCCATCAGGTTGAACCAATAATTCAACAGGAAAAGATTTAGCTTCATTGAGTTGGTAAAACTTTACATTGCGTTTATTAGCGAAGCTGTAAAAATCAGTATAGATTTTTTTTGTCTCTACTTCCAATATAACAGTTTTATTCTTCTCAATATCTAAAAGAGCATCACTTAAAGGTCTATATGGATTTGTAGACTCATGTATAGTACTTTTACCTTCTTTAATAATTTTTGGCGGAAATACCTCCTTTTCGAAATCTTTAGCCCGATACACTTTTTGTTGCCCATAAGAGCAAATGGAAATAAATAAGAACAGACAAAATAGGTATTTCATAGTTTTAGCTTTTAAGTTTAAAAACATAACTAATTTTTTAGTTGTATATTTTATTTGTAGGAAGGATTTTTTTTAATGGTATTTTTCAGCTAATTTATTTTCATTCAGAGCCTTAAGCATGCATAATAAAATTGCTTACATTTGTTTATAAATCAGATAGTATGGAGTATCAGGATATAATTATTGAAGAGAAAGGTTCAATCGCTATTATTACACTTAACAGGCCTGCCTCGTTAAATGCACTCACACCTTTAATGATAACGGAATTAAAACAAACGTTAACAGAAATATCTAATCGAACAGATATAAAAGTATTAATAGTAAAAGGAGCGGGCAGAGCCTTTTCTGCTGGGGTTGATTTAAAAGCTTTGAATGAAGGCATACAAGGTGGTCAGTTCAGAGCTTCTGATATTTTGCGGGATGGTAATGATATTGCCCATATTTTACGCACTATGCCTCAACCAGGAATTGTGTTGGTACACGGGCATTGCTATACAGGCGCAACTGAATTAATGATGTTTTTTGATTTGATTTTAGCGGCAGAAGATGCCAGAATAGGAGATACTCATACCAAATGGGGAATCCTGCCTAAATGGGGAATGACTCAGCGATTACCAAAACTGGTAGGTATTCTCAAAGCCAAAGAATTATCTTTTACAGCTAAACCCATTACAGGCAAGGAGGCAGAACAAATAGGCTTGGTAAACAGGGCAGTACCCTTAGAGAAACTGGAAGAAACTGCTTTTGAATTGGCCAATGAGATTTTGCAAAACTCAGCGCAGACAATAGCCGCCATGAAACACCTGTATAACGAAGGTTTTTCAAAAACATTAGAAGAAGGATTAGCCATTGAACAATCATTCCTTACGGAAATTACTGATAGATCCGAATTTTTAAAGAATTTTGAGAAGAATAAGTAGATGATTGATTTTGAAAAGAGGGGTCTATTCAGATAAAATCAGATATAACAACCAAAAATTGTAAACTTAAAACATCATCCCCTTTGGAGGCAGACGGCTCGTCTACAATTAAAAATCGGTGGAATAATAATGAAATAAAGAAGAGGTTTATCGGATTTATAATTGTCCGAGTTTAAATGATGCCTGCTTTTTTGGTTATTTTTTTCAGATAAAAAAAGTAACAACACAAGTCTATGCGAATAACATTTCAAAAAGAAATATCTCAATACTCGTTTCGCTGTTACAAAAACCATGAAACCAACTTTAACAGGCAAAGCCCCCTGTAATAATATTGAAATTTACTTTGAGACTTTCGGGCAGAAGCATAATCAGGCAATTCTATTGATTATGGGACTTGATGCCCAGAGTATTATGTTTACCAATGATTTTATAGAGCCTTTAGTAGAAGCAGGTTACTATGTTATCAGATTCGATAACCGGGATATTGGCTTATCAACCTGGTTGAATGATACGTGGCATAGAAGAAGACCCTATACTTTAGAGGATATGGCAAAAGATAGTATAGGATTATTAGATTATTTGTCAATTGCTCAGGCGCACGTTATTGGCGTTTCGATGGGAGGAATGATTGCACAGCGTATTGCCATTTCTCATGCAGAAAGAGTGCTTTGCCTGGTTTCAATTATGTCTTCTGGTTTTATGCTTAATCCACAGGCAGTACCTTTTTTTAAAGGTAAGCCGTTTGTAAGGCTGATTCCTTTTTTTCTGAGAAATTTTACAATCAAAAGTAAACTGGCTTTTCCTGCTATAACCATTGAAAGTTATGTGGCTACTTATAGAAGATTAAATGGTAAGACTTTTCCGTTCAATCATAAACATTTACGAACCATATTTACAGAAGGAATAGAACAAAGAAAGGGGCAGAATCCGAGAGCCAGATTCCAGCAATTTTGCAGTATTGCAGCTTCAGGTTCACGCTTACATGAGTTGCCTAAAATCAAAGCTCCGACTTTGGTCATTCATGGCACAGAAGACCCTTTGATTCCGCCCGTTCATGCAAAGATTTATGCGCCTAAAATACCTAAAGCAAAAATGCAGTGGGTTAATGGTATGGGACACCAATTGCCCAAGCCTGTTTTAGAAATAGTTATGCCTGAAATTATCGGGCATTTAAAAACCAATTCTTTTTAAAAGTTATGGAAATCAATGATATTGAAATAAAAGGCATTAGTTCTGCCGAAGAATATATTGAGAGTCTTAGTAGACGAGCCTTGAAGGTATATCTTTTTGGAGAGTTAGTGGAAAATATTGTTGATCACCCAATGATTCGCCCTTCTATTAATGCTGTGGCAGAAACTTTTGAGCTGGCTTTAAGAGAACCGGAATTGGCTACCGCTATTTCTCCTTTTACGGGCAACCGCGTAAATCGTTTCTTGCATATAGCACAATCGAGAGAAGATGTGGTTTTACAGAATAAAATGCAACGGCGGTTAGGGCAATTGACTGGCACTTGTTTTCAAAGATGTGTAGGCATGGATGCTTTTAATGCGCTGTATTCAACCACTTTTGAAATTGATACAAAATATAATACCGCTTATCATGCTCGTTTTAAAGAATTTATTGCTTATACCCAAAATCACAATTTCGTGATTGGTGGGGCAATGACCGATGTAAAAGGAGACAGAAGCCTTGCTCCGCATCAGCAGGTGGATCCGGATTTATTTGTGCATATTACTAAACGAACGGCAGAAGGTGTTTATATAACTGGCGCAAAGGCGCATCAGACGGGGTGTCTGAACTCTCATTGGCTTTTGGTTATGCCAACTATGCGGTTGACAGAAAATGATAAAGACTATGCCATTGTAGGGGCTATTCCGGTTGAAGCAGAAGGTATTACCTATATTTATGGGCGACAATCCTGCGACACAAGAAGTATGGAAGCAGGAAACATTGATGAAGGCAATGCACAGTATGGAGGACAAGAGGCTTTGGTGATTTTTGAAAATGTGTTCGTACCTAACGAGTTAATTTTTATGGATGGCGAGTATGAGTTTGCTTCGATGTTAGTTGAGCGTTTTACCTGCTATCATCGCCGGAGTTATGTTTGTAAAAGTGGAGTAGGAGATGTGCTGATTGGTGCGGCCGCTACTATTGCCGAATATAATGGAGTTGATAAAGTTAGTCATATTAAAGATAAACTGGTAGAAATGACTCATCTGAACGAGACTATTTACGCTACCGGAATAGCCGCATCCTATCAATCAAAACCTACATCGTCAGGAGTTTATCTGGCAGATGATATGTTGGCTAATGTATGTAAGCACCATGTAACAAAATTACCTTATGAAATCAGTCGTCTGGCACAGGATTTAGCAGGTGGTTTGATGGTTACGCTGCCATCAGAACAGGACTTCAGAAGCGAAGCAGTAGGCCATCTTTTAGAGAAATACCTGAAAGGAAGAGCTGATGTTTCAACAGAGCATCGAATGAGAATCTTGCGTTTGATTGAAAATATGACTTTAGGCAGAAATGCTGTTGGGTATCTTACCGAAAGTATGCATGGTGCGGGTAGCCCACAAGCGCAACGAATACAGATAGCACGACAAATGCAATTAGATTTTAAAAAACAGTTAGCCAAAGAATTGGCAGGTATTAAAAAGCGACAAAAGAATATTCTGTTAACAGAAATCAGTGAATATTTCGGTCGTGTATTTGACACCAATGTTTAGTCATTAGCCGCAAACATCTTCATTTAAATTTTCAAACCTCTTTTTATTAAAAGAACACTTCAAATAATCTATAATTTAGACTAAATTTGCACCCTCAATAAATAAAGCAAAATATTTATCGAAAAAGAGGTTGTAGGTGTAAACGACCGCCTCAGAAATGGATTAATGAATTTTTGAAAATTGACGACCGTCCTTTAATCACTAATTCACTAATTCACTAATTCACTAATTCATTACTTATATGACTTCGCACGAAATTCGTAAGGCTTTTTTAGACTTTTTCCGCAGTAAAGGACACTTGATAGTACCTTCGGCTCCATTGGTGGCAAAAAATGACCCAACCCTTATGTTCAACAACTCGGGTATGGCGCAGTTTAAGGATTTTTTCTTAGGCAATGGTACACCTCCCGCCAAGCGTATTGCGGATACTCAGAAATGTCTTCGGGTTAGTGGTAAACATAATGATCTTGAAGATGTAGGGTTTGATACCTATCACCATACCATGTTCGAGATGTTGGGCAACTGGTCTTTTGGTGATTATTTCAAAAAAGAGGCTTTGGCATGGTCGTGGGAATTATTGACAGAAGTATATAAATTGCCTAAAGATAGAATCTACGTATCAGTTTTTGAGGGTAGCAAAGAAGATAATGTGCCATTTGATCAGGAAGCATTCGACATTTGGAAAGAATTGATAGGGGATGAAAACCGTATTATTTTAGGTAATAAAAAAGATAATTTCTGGGAAATGGGCGATACAGGCCCATGTGGTCCATGTTCAGAAATCCATATAGATTTACGTAGCCAGGAAGAAGTAGACCATAAGAGCGGCAAAGAGTTAGTCAATAATGACCATCCGCAAGTAATTGAAATCTGGAATAATGTATTTATGCAGTTTGAGCGTAAAGCCGATAAATCATTGGTTTTATTGCCTGCCAAACACGTAGATACAGGTATGGGCTTTGAGCGCCTATGTATGGCTATTCAAGGCAAACAGTCGAACTACGACACTGATATTTTCCAGAATACAATTACCGTGTTGGAAGAAATGTCTGGCAAGAAATATGGCGAGAATGGTACACTTTCATCTGATTCATATGTAGATGTAGCTATGCGTGTAATTGCCGACCATATTCGTGCAGTAGCCTTTACCATTGCTGATGGACAATTGCCATCTAACAATAAGGCCGGATACGTTATCCGCCGTATTCTTCGTCGTGCCGTAAGATATGGTTATTCATATTTAGGGTTTAAAGAGCCATTCATGAATAAACTGGTGCCAGTATTGGCTGAACAGTTTGCTGATGTTTTTCCTGAACTGAAATCACAACAAGAGTTTGTAGGTAAAGTAATTGAAGAAGAAGAAAAAACATTCTTGCGTACCCTGGAAACAGGTTTGAAACGCCTTGATGTGATCATGAGTAGTACCAATGGAAAAGTGATAGCTGGTGAACAAGTATTTGAGTTGAGCGATACATATGGTTTTCCACAAGATTTAACAGCTCTTATCGCTAAGGAAAATGGGCTTACTGTTGATGTAGAAGGATATAATAAAGCCTTGCAAGTACAAAAAGACCTTTCAAAGAAAGATTCTGCTAAAGAGGCCACTGACTGGGTGGAATTGAATGAAGGTCAGGACTTTGAGTTTGTTGGTTATGAACAGCTCTCAGTAGAGGCGCAGATTGAAAAATACCGTAAGGTGAAAACCAAAGCAGGAGAAGAATATCATATCGTATTAGACCGTACACCTTTCTATGCTGAAATGGGTGGTCAGGTTGGTGATACCGGAACAATCGTAATTGGAAATCATGCCATTAATATTGCCGATACCAAAAAAGAAAACGATTTGTTTATCCATATTTCAAGAGATAAAAATTTAGAAGAATTACTGAATGATGCCAAAACAGTAGTAGCACACGTAGATGCGGCACGTCATGGTAAAATCATGGCTAATCACACCGCTACACACTTAATGCTGGCAGCTATGCGTCAGGTATTGGGCGATCATATCGTGCAAAAAGGCTCTTATCAGGATGATAGCGTAACGCGTTTTGACTTCTCTCACTTTGCGAAAGTAACTGATGAAGAACTGGCAAAAATTGAAGCTATTGTGAATGAGAAGATCCGTCAGAATATCGCATTGGAAACTAAAGTAAATATGCCTATTAACGATGCCATTGCTTTAGGTGCAACTGCAACATTTGGCGAAAAATATGGAGACTTCGTTCGGGTGGTTATTTTTGACCCACAATTCTCGGTTGAATTATGTGGTGGTACGCACGTGCCATCAACTGGTCAGATAGGTATATTCAAGTTTGTTTCAGAAGGTTCGGTAGCAGCAGGTGTACGCAGGGTAGAAGCCTTAACAGGTGAAAAAGCCATTGAGAAAATCAAGGAAGATTTAAGAGTAAAAGATGAAATAGCTTCATTACTGAAAAACCCTGCAGATCTGGTAAAAGCTATCGAAAACCTGCTTGCAGATAAAGCGGCTTTACAGAAAAAAGTAGAGGTATTGGAAAATGAGAAACTACAGGACTTAAAAAAGCAATTGCTTGATAAGGTGGAAGCTACCAATGGTATCAATGTATTAACTGCAAAAGTTACTGTACCATCTGCAGATGCCTTAAAACAACTGGCTTTTGAGTTAAGAAATCAGGTGAGCAATTTCTATGGTGTGTTGGGTGCAGAAATAGGAGGCAAACCACAATTGGCCGTAATCATTGATGAAGGGGTTATGAAAGATAAAAATCTCCACGCGGGTAATATCGTAAAAGAATTAGCCAGAGAAATGAAAGGCGGCGGAGGTGGGCAGCCATACTTTGCAACCGCTGGTGGAAGCGATTTAAGTGGGTTAGATAAAGCAATAGAAAAAGGAAAAAGTTTAGTATAAAATGAAGGCGAACATCTGTTCGCCTTTTTTGTTTCATCATTTTGTATGGGTGTGTGGTATTTAATCTTGGGTCTGTTTCAATCAGCTAACCGAACCAGGCATTTTAGATCACTATCATTCATATACCACTCTACACAAGCACCGTTTGGGTCTATACGTGGATTTTCCAGAAGTTCATTAAACGCATCTCCGATAGCTGAAATATTCTTCATAAACTCATGAATATCAATGCTGATATACTCACCTTTTTTTATCAGGTAAGTCTTCAAACCTAATTGCGCCGCTTCGCCTTTGATTAATTCTTCGGCCGCGGCCTTATAAACAATTGTGCCATCAATCGGGAAAGAAATACCGAAGTATTTTCTTTCAGGTGAATCTTCTCTTGGTACAAGACTATGCATTTTTTGATGTGCCGCCAGCACTCCATCAGGAAACGAACTGGCGGTTATATACATAGCTGAAATATCGTCAGGCAAATGATACTTTTCCATGTGTTACAGGCTCTTTAAGTTTATTGTAATACACATATGAAACTATCAGGATGGCTAAAATAAAAAGCGGAAACGGGGTCTGCGCATTAAAGCCGTCTATCGCCCAATGGCTGATGAATGCTGAAAGCAAAGTAAAGCTAAGCCCTGCATATGCCCATTCTTTGATTTTTGCCGGAACCATTGGTAGTATAATAGCTAACGAACCCAAGACTTTATAAACTGTCAACATCACTCCAAAATAGGCAGGATAACCCAGGTGGCTGATGCCCTCTTTTGCGAGTTCAGTTTGTGAGGTTAAGGCCGGCATTACACCTTCCCATATAAAAATTATGGTAGTAGCTACCCAAAAAATGATTTTGTTCTTTTTCATGATAATAGTATTTAGAAATTAAAAGTATGTGTTTATAAACTATTGTAATGGTTATTATGATTCTAAGATTGTGTTTATAATATCTTTAAGCATCTTGTGGAAAACCGTTAGGATCCATCCAGAAAACCTCCCATTTATGCCCGTCTAAATCAGCATAACTATCCTGATACATCCAGCCCATATCGGTCAGGTCTCTGTATTTAGTTCCACCTGCATCAATCGCCTTTTTAACCATTTCATTAACTGCTTCTTTGCTTGGCATTTCAAGTGATAGTATTACCTCATTTGATTTGCTTGTGTCGGTAATATCTTTATCAACAAATGATTTAAAGTGTGTATGAGTCAGAAGCATGGCATAAATGCTGCCTTCTTCAATAATCATACAGGTAGCATTTTCGTCAGTAAATTGTGGATTGAAAGAATAACCCAGTTTTGTAAAAAAATCAATTGATTTTTGAAGGTCTTTTACTGGTAGGTTTACAAAAATTTTAGTTGCCATTGTGTTGATTGTTTATATGTGTATAAAAAACTGTGTAATCATTGAGTCCTATTTGCTCGTTGATTACAATACAAATTTACGGCGAAGAAACGAGATAAACGGAGGGTAAACACGCCAATAAAAGGGCTATTTACGACAAGTTATTTGGCTTTACTTAAGGCACTTAAAATTGAAGAATTCAGGAGAATAAAACGGCTGAAATCAGCCTTTAAATAAAGAAATTTTAGATAATAAGGAGAATACCAATAAAAAAGTATTCTCCTTTAATTAAGACTATTTCAGATGATTATCAGCAAAATAAGTCATTGCTTTGCTCAGGAATAAGGCATATTCCGGTTGTGGCTGGCCATCAAGGATGGTAAACCGTTCATCGTTTACATATAGTTGTCCTAAACCTTTATAAGCCTCCGCTTGCTTATCGCTTAAATCTGATGTACCCCAGAAAATTCTGATAATTTCGTAATGCTTAGCAATCAATTTCTGTGTTTGCTTACTTGTTGGATCACCATTTTTCAAAGCAAATATGGCACTGGCATTTTCTTTTAATTCTGTTTTTAAAGCCTCAAACTGAGCTTTGGTCAACTTACCCAATGCCTTTTCGGAATGTTCTACTACTTCTTCGCCATATTTCTTTGAGGCTTCTGCTCTGTAGGTCTCAGCTGTTTCCTTAGCCAGACCTTCATATAATTCTTCTGGTTTTAACATAATCTTTCCTGTTTTTAAATGATTAACTGTTTTATCAATCGTTTCTATGAGCATGCTTATTCTGTCTTGCCGGGCCCGCAAGGATTCCTTATGACTTAGCAGCGCTTCAACTAAGTCAAAATCCGGATTATCAAGAATAGCCTGAATTTCTTTCAGCTGGAAATCCAGTTCCTTATAAAACAGAATCTGTTGTAATCTTAATAATTCCTTTTCGCCATACAATCGATACCTGGCCTCGGTTCGGATAGACGGTTTCAGCAGCCCCATCTGGTCATAGAGATGTAAGGTACGTACACTTACACCTGCCATTTTCGCCATTTTTTGCACTGAATAAGCATTCATTTGCTTTCTTTATTGATTAACAATGCAAACATAGTCTATGACGTAAGGTAAGAGTCAAGCGTTTTCTGAAAAAAAATCAGAAAAATTCCGAAGAGAAGTAATATGCAAGGAGTTTACATTCCTTTTGGTTTGTGAGTGTATTTAAAATCACCAAACAGCAATGAAATAATAGCAACAATTTAGCAGGAACTACTTTTAATAGAATGCTGCATAGCTTATAAAGTATCCAGATACTTCAATAAAGCATCTTTGGTAGTAGGTGTAAGTTTTAGCTCCACTTTTTGCTTATCCTGAACTATCATATCTTGCAGAAACGAATAATATTCTTCCTTTTCTGTTACTGCATAAGCTACAATTTTTACATTTCTTCCTACAGGAACCTGCCCTGATACTCCGCCATATACCTGCATGACCGATTTTAAATCAGGGAAATAGAGAAAAATAAGTATTTTTTCAATTGAGGGGGTTTCTGAACTAAAAGAAATAGTAGTTTTAGCTTCAGTAAAGTCATAAAATTTATCACAGTTAATCCAGCCAATACGGCTTGGGAATATAAGGTACATATCCTTCTCGCCGTAAATAGTACCCCCCCCATTTCCTGTGCCATTTCTTGATGAGTCTGCCTGAATCCAATTAACAAACCCTGCTTTTGTTTCCTCACCATAGAATAGACCCATAAATCCATCTACTCTTCCGCTTTTAGCCGGAACATTTATAGTAGTACTGTTTATACGATTAAGAGATAACTCCTTTCCATCTTTATAGGCTTTAATTAAAAGCTCGCCTGCCGTGGTTAAAAGCCTTCCATTTGAAACCGTTGGCATCTGATGTAAAATCATATCCTTTGGTGTAAACAATTCTAAAACTTCTATGTCAAATGGATAAGTAATAGCACCACCGTCAGGTAGTTTCAGATCTCTTGTGTAAAGCCATATTCTTGAACCTTGTTTACACACAAAAGGTAAATCATTATCATTCTTGATTGTTTTCTTTTCAGGTTGTGTACCAAACTTGTTAAACGTAGTACTACTAATGGCAATAAAATTATCTTTTATATCGACAGGCGTAGGTTCTGTCTGCTCGTCAAGTAAAATTGACCTGTCTTTTGAGCAGGCAATGGCAAATAAAATAAAAGAGAATAGTAGGAGATTTATCTTTTTCATAAGTAAAAGTTCTTAGGGTTTAGGGCAATTGTTTTTGCGTTGTAACCGGTTATTGAAGGGGAAAAACAATACACCCACTTCTCCATAACTTTCGTTCCAAAGGATATTGTATTTTCCTTCGGCAAATATTCTAATGAAATTCCATCCTCCTGATAACCCTAATCCTGCTTCTGGTAATACGTTATTCTGTTTGGCCTCAGACTGCGCTGTTCTTTTGAAGTTTATCCATCTGTTATATTCTACTCCGGCTGCTAAATATATAACCGGACGCTTAGGGTTAACAACCCTTCGGGTTCCTAAAGAAAAAGTATTGTTTATCAGGAAATAATGCAGATTTATCCCTCCATAGGCTTCATGAATATTATTAAAAGAAGGCATATACTTAATTTGAGGAACCAGAGCAAATCTATTAGCAACAGGCATTTGGATTCTGAAACCTGCTCCGACTGTCTGCAATGGAAAGTTATAGATTGCCGACAGACCAAAGGCGGTCTTATCCTGAGCGTGCAAACTCTTGCCAAGGAGTAGCAGGATAATAATTTTTAGGGAGATATTTTTCACTCAATAGTAATGATTAAAGATAATCTTAAGCAAATATCTTCAAAATCAGCCACTTAACAAAAAATAAATTGAACATTCATTTGAACTATCAGAAAAGACTGCCTCAAGAAGACAGTCTTTCAAAACTAACGAATATGAAATAAGAAATTTAATGCGCTTTTATAGTAGTTTTTACCCAATTACTTCTAAGATGTGTTTTCCTGGATTATACCTGCAAGTTATCGGGCCTGATTCTGATCTACGAATTCTGAAAACTGTATGATTTTTTTTAATAGCAGAATCTCGTCAAACTTCTTATCAGGGTTTGGTTATAATTTACTGATTTAATACGGGGTTTAATGACCGGAAAGATTGCTTATATGACGAGTAAAAATCAGGTTGGGGTTGCACCTTAACTATAATAAAAGGGGTATGAAAGTATTACAAAATTGAAAGGAGTGGAATGAAAAGCCCAGAATGTAGACAAATCTAAGATTAATTAAAGAAGTGTTATTTCTTTGAGTAAATTCTGCCTTGCTTTCGATTCATATTTGTCGAAAAAATAATCTGTTTTAAATATTCTTTTCATCTCCAGAAACTGATTTAATACTTTTTTTCTGGCTGGCTTATAAACCATATCAGAATAGATACTATATTCTTTTCTTATTCTTTGACTATACTGTTCGTAGAGAAACCAGTCTTTCCCTAAAATAGAAAGGTCTGCATCAGTAAAAAAGTTGGTGTCAGAATCCTGGCTAAAAATATGTTTTTGTGTAGCAATAATCTGTTGATAGCAACTGTCAATCATTTTAGCCGGTAATGCAATAGCCTGCAATCTTTTTTGTGCTAATTCGGCGCTCTGTTCTTCGTTGGTGCTTTTAAGGACATTGTAAATAATGTCATGATAAAAGAGTGAAAACAAGATAGTATTCCAGTCGTTTATTTGGCTTCTCACTTCTGTCAGTTCGCTAAGCATATTTTCAAGATGATTCATTGTATGATAATGACGGTCTTTATTTGTATATGCTTTTTCAATTTCATGCCAATAAGAATTGACCATATCAGATGAGTTAATATATTCCTTCAGTAAATTGATGAATGTTTCTTTAAGAAAACCAATGCTCATTCGCATTTTTACTAATGGTTATTTTGTTAAAATACAGTTTTGATATAGCTGTTTGCAATCATAGTTTTTGGAGTAATTATCCTTATTTTTTGACAAAGACAACTACTCCGAATACTCCGAAATCTTATTTTACACCAACCAATTCAATCTCAAAAATCAAATCCTTACCGGCTAATTCATGGTTAGCATCTAATTTTACTTTGGTAGCTGATATTTCTCTCACAATCACAGGTATTGCCTGCTGGCCGTTGTGCATGTTTAATGTACCACCTATTTCTAATGGAATATTATCTGGAATATCCAGACGGTTAAAAGTGAAAATCATATCTTCTTTTATCGGTCCATACGCATCATCAGCAGGAATAAAAACGGTTTTCTTGTCACCGATTTCCATACCCGTTACTCCTGAATCAAACCCCGGAATAACCATTCCGCTACCGACTGTAAATTGCAATGGTTGACGCCCTTCTGAACTATCAAAAACTGTTCCGTCACTTAAAGTTCCTTTATAATGTACTTGTACTGTATCGCCTGATTTTACCATAATTATATTTTTTTGGTATAAAGTAAAGTATTAAAATGATTAAATGTTTATACTTATTTAATTTACAAAGTTCTGCAATTGTTTTTGTTTTTAGGAGTTTATGTTTAAAAAAAGCAATTTTTGTCAGGTATATTTTTTGTAAAATGCTGGTTTATAGGTTATTATGTTTTTGTGCGTTCACTTGGCCAGGCAATATCTTTTAACCTGATTTTTTGTAATTTTTATCTCCTGATCAGAAATCGATTATGATTATTAATAGCTCTCATTTTTAGTTTAGTAATACGAATTTACTGCTTGAAATTATTTAGAAAAAATTAATAATTTAGGGGTAAAATCTAAACATTGAATGAAGAAGAAATTAATTGAAGATGAGAAAGCCCTGAGTTTTGGCGATAGAATGGCTGACAAAATTGCAGATTTTGGTGGTAGCTGGACTTTTATTCTGTCTTTTATGGGATTTTTATTAGTCTGGATTTCATTTAATATCTACTGGCTAAGTAATAAAGGGTTTGACCCTTATCCATTTATTCTCCTGAATCTTATTCTTTCTTGCGTAGCTGCTTTGCAAGCTCCGTTAATTATGATGAGTCAGAATCGTCAGGAGGAGAAAGATCGGGAAAGAGCCAAAGAAGATTTAAGGATTAATCAGAAAGCAGAAGAAGAGATCAGAAGCCTGCACAGGAAGATAGATTTGTTGATCAAATATCATGAAGAGTTAACAAAGGCAAAGTAAGATTCTATTTGTTTATCTGTAAAAGAAGGGTAGAGGTATTCTGAGGACCATACTCAAAAAAGCACGAAAGGCGAACCGGATATCCGCCTTTCGTTATATTTAATATGCTCGGGCAAAAATTACACGTTTCTTAGATGGCTTGCCCGTTAAAATGCAAGTACCTTCTTCTTCTTTGACATCTAACGGGATACAACGAATAGTTGCTTTTGTTAATTCCTTGATTTTTTCTTCTGTTTCAGAAGTGCCGTCCCAATGGCAATGTAAGAAACCTCCATTCTCAATTTGTTCCTTAAATTCGTCCCAGGTATTTACTTCAAAAGAGTTTTCTTTTCTAAAATCAAGAGCTTTCTGATAGATACTTGTCTGAATTTCATTCAATAAATCCTTCACATAAGAAGCAATTCCATCGAGAGAACGTGTTTCTTTGGTCAGCGTGTCTCTACGGGCTACTTCAATTACTCCGTTTTGCAAATCTCTCATGCCTATTGCCATACGCACTGGAACCCCTTTCAGTTCGTACTCAGCAAATTTCCAGCCAGGACGTTGTGCATCGCTATCATCAAATTTTACAGTAATGCCAAACGATTTCAATTCTTTTACAATTGGCATCATTGTATCCTTAATAGCAGACAGGTCTTCATCTCCTTTGTAAATAGGAACAATTACTACATGAATCGGAGCTAATTTTGGAGGCAATACCAATCCATTATCGTCCGAGTGTGCCATAATTAATGCACCCATTAAACGAGTACTAACACCCCATGATGTTCCCCATACGTGGTCAAGTTTCCCTTCTTTTGACTGGAATTTTACATCAAATGCTTTAGCAAAGTTTTGACCCAGAAAATGAGAAGTACCTGCCTGTAAAGCTTTTCCATCTTGCATCATAGCTTCAATACACATGGTTTCTTCTGCACCGGCAAACCGTTCATTAGCTGATTTAAAGCCTTTCACTACTGGTACAGCCATAAATTCTTCAGCAAAAGTGGCATAAACATCAAGCATTTGTTTGGTTTCTGCCATTGCCTCTTCACTTGAAGCATGAGCCGTGTGGCCTTCCTGCCATAAAAATTCTGCTGTACGCAGAAACATACGGGTGCGCATTTCCCAACGAACCACGTTTGCCCATTGATTAATCAGAATAGGCAAGTCTCTGTACGATTGTATCCAGTTTTTATAAGTACTCCATATAATAGCTTCGCTCGTTGGTCTAACTACTAATTCTTCTTCCAGTTTAGCTTCAGGGTCAACCATCAGGGAGCCGGGTTTATCAGGATTGTTTTTGAGGCGATAATGCGTCACTACAGCGCATTCTTTGGCAAATCCTTCGGCATTTTTTTCCTCTGCTTCAAACAAACTTTTGGGTACAAAAAGTGGGAAATAGGCATTGGTATGCCCCGTTTCTTTAAACATATCGTCTAAAGCACGTTGCATTTTTTCCCAGATTGAAAACCCGTAAGGTTTGATAACCATACATCCTCTTACCGCTGAATTTTCAGCCAGATCAGCTCGTTTAACTAATTCGTTATACCATTCCGAATAATTCTCACTACGTTTTGGAAGCCCTTTACTCATAATTATTGAAAAAAATTAAACTTTTATTAATGCAATGAATCTAATAGATAAGATTTTCGTTAATATCTATGAAAAGCACAATCTTTACTGATTTTAATTAAACTTTCATATAGATTGGCTTGCAAAGATAAGTTTTTATATTAAGTTTGTCATAGATAATTAGGTTACTTTTAGGTAGCCGGTAGTCTGAACAAATAAATGTGATGTGCAAAAGAACGTTTGTGAAAATTTTGTTATTTTTTTATTAGTACATACAACCTTTTCCCTCGCTCAAGCATCATTTACATAGATGAAGTTTATTTTTAGTTCACAATTAATTCTTAAAGATAAAATGAACACTTTCAAATCTTTCAGGTATCTGTCGGTCGCGGTGCTTTTGGGTACTTGGGGTTGTAGTCAAAAACAAGTTGCTACGAAAGGTGATTACGATGATCTTTACGGCTCATCGAAAGATGCCCCTCAGGTAACTTACAGAACATCTTCACAACCTTCAACTTCTTATCAAAATCCTGACTATACAGATAACCTTCGTTACCAAAGAGAAGAAACGCCTGTTCAGACCGAAGGAACTGACGAATACTACGATGAGAACTATGTAAACTCTCGTAAAGTACAACGCAGTTATTCATCTGATCCCGGGTACACTTCAGGATTCTCTGATGGTTATCAATCAGGCTGGAACGATTACGCTTGGAGCCAACCGATGGGTTGGGCAAGCCCATTCAGCCGTTTTGGCTACTACTCACCATTTGGATACAATTCATTCGGAGGATATGGTGGATATGGCAGTGGCTTTAGTCTTGGCTTAAGTTTAGGTTATGGATTAGGCTACGGTGGCCTTGGCTATGGTGGTTTTGGCAATCGTTTCTATGACCCATTCTGGGGTGGTGGTATGTATAGCCCTTATTATAGTTCATGGTATAGCCCGTTTTACAGCCCTTTTTATAGCCCATATTCATACTATAATTCATTTTATAGCCCTTATGACTACTATGGTTACGGCTATGGTGGCTATTACGGATACCCTGGTTATGCCTACAATGTTACTTCGGGTGTGGGTGGCTTAGCTAAAACTCGTACTTATGGCCCGCGTGATGGCGGCAGAGGTTCGGCATTTTATAATGACCGCTTTAATAATACTGCTATCAGAACTAATGACGGTGGTCGTCGTGCAGATGGAAATGCAAGAACTTATTCGGGTTCAAATACAGGAAGAAGTTATTCTGGTAATGACGGATACTATGCAACACCAAGAAGAAACGGTTTAGATAATTCGTCGTTCAATAATACCCGTAATAATTCTCGTTCAAGTTCAGGTAATGATGCCTACTATGCACGTCCACGCAGAAATGGCGGTTATGATAGTGGAAATTCAACGAGATCTTATGATTATAGCCGACCTTCAAACAGCTCTTCTCGTTCATCAGGAAATAGCTGGTCAAATGGTAGTGGTAACTCAAGAGGTTCTGATAGCTGGTCGAGAGGTTCTTCATCATCTAACTCAAACTGGAGCAGCCCAAGCCGTAGTTCAAGCAGTAGCAGCAGCAGCTCAAGTAGTGGTGGCTCTCGTGGAGGTAGCAGTAGCGGTGGTAGTAGCCGCGGACCAAGATAGTATTACACTTTTCAAACAATTAGTGCAGAAGGTTTGTTAAGCTCGGTAAGAGTAAACGTAATAACGCGTTATTATACTGTTAAAATATTCAGAAACCTCGCTGAATCATAACTGTTTGGCGAGGTTTTCTATTGAGAAATTTACTTTGATAAATGTACCCTTAATCAGGAAGAATGATAAAACAACTACTCGGATTTTATCCAGGTTTCAATTCTTCAATCATAAAGTTTTTTAAAAAAATGAAAATCTCACGCATTCTGATTACAACTTCTCTATTGATGGGAGGAATCGGAGCTAAGGCGCAATTGAGTTTAGGCGGGCATTTTTATGGTGAAGATGCCTTCAGATTCTCTGAAACGAAAATTTCCGGCTCTGCCCGTATGCAGGGTTTAGGTGGCGGATATGTTTCTTTAGGTGCTGATGCTACTAACAACTACACAAACCCTGCCGGTTTAGGTTTTTATAATCGGTCTGAACTCAGTATTACACCTGTACTTAACTCTGTTAATACTTCATCGGTTTATGCAGGTTCCCAATTTAGTAGAAGCACAACCAGTCCGAATATTGGTCAATTAGGACTCATATTTAGTAACGGCGGTATTGGTACTCGTAAAAAACGGTCAGCTTTTGCAATCACTTATTCAAGACAAAATAGTTATTTGTCTGATTTCAGATATTCAGGAACAAATCAGCGTAGTTCAATGGCAGATTTTTTTGCTGAAAGAGCAACACAAAGAGGTGCAGATTCTGGTGTGCTTGATGACGAATATGACCCAAACTCAGGAACTGCCGCTACCGCTACTGCTATGTATTATCAGGCTTATCTGATAGATCCGGTGTCAGGAGGTGGGGCTCCTTATCGTAAATTAGAAACGAAATTGCCAGTGGATCAAATCGGTGATATTTCATCTACAGGATCAACAAGTCAATGGAATTTAGGTTACGGGATAAATTTTGATGATAAAACCTACATTGGTTTAGGTATCGGCTTTGTTCGGCTGAACTATGAAAATGTAACTACACATAATGAACGTTTCCCTACTGGGGTGGTTTTCAATGGATTTGAATACGGAGAAGACTTATATGTGCGTGGTAGCGGAGTTAATTTCTCTTTAGGAACTATTTTTAAAGCAACCGAAAATATCAGTATTGGTGCCAGTTTAACTACCCCTTCATGGATTAGTGTGAGCGAAATTTATAACTCACACGTGATAATTGACCCCAAAGCAGGAAACGGAATTATTCCAACTTCGGCCACAACCAATATTGCCACTGATGAAAATGTATTTTCTTACTCATTGACTACTCCATTGAAAGCAAGTGGCGGAGCGACTTTTTTCTTTCCGAATAAGGCAGGTTTTATTACCGCTGATGCTGAATATGTCGGCTATAGCAGTATGGGAATTAAAGACCCTGAGGACAATTCATGGAGCTCTGACCAGAAGAGGGCTATCAAAAGTGCTTATAATGACGTTGTGAATATTAAAGTTGGAGCAGAATATCGTATTCAGAATATAAGGGTAAGAGCCGGGGCAAAGTATATGCCTGATACTTACAAACAAAAAGTTGATAAACTTAATCGTGCTCAAACTTTATTTACAGGTGGATTCGGGTATCGGTCATCAAAATTCTTTATTGATTTAGCTGGCGTATTTAATCAGTTTAAAGGAGCATATACACCATATCAGTTGAGTAATCCTCAAAACTATGGTTCGGCTAATCTGACAACTAAAGGTACAAGTTTTGTGGTTTCGATAGGGACTTTTTTCTGATAATAGTCTTACAAAGATTTGCAATAACTAATGAAATACAAATAGATTGAAAGCGAAATGACAACCCCTTTGGAGTTGTCATTTCTGTTTTATTGAATCTTTTTAGCAAATTCAGCCTCTAATATCCATAATATAGCATTGGGTTCTGTATCACCTTCAATGGTAATATCAGCTTTTGTGTAGAAAGGAAGACGTTCGTTGTATTTGTCGGAAAGTGTACTTAATAAATCTTTATTTTCGAGGTCATACAATGGTCTTTCATTTTTCTTGGATAATTGCATCCTTTCTAATAAACGTGCAGGTTTTACATCAAGAAAAATACTTATTCCATTCGCCTTTATGTAGTCAAGCCCATCCAGAAAACAAGGTACTCCACCTCCTGTGGCCACTACCAAACGCATATCTTTTTGTATTTTTTTTAACTGCTGATTCTCCACTTTCCGAAAATACTCTTCACCATTTAGGGCAAATATCTCTGAAATTTTCTTTCCTTCCGCAATTTCAATTCTGGCATCTAAGTCAACAAATTCATATCCTAAACTCCTGGCTAATTGCCTTCCCAAAGTGCTTTTACCTGAAGAAGGCATACCAACTAAAAAAATATTCGTCGTCATTCTGTCTGTTTGGGCGTAATATAATGAGTATCTGTATTTATTTTAATTTATCTGCAATTGTAGCCTTATCAGGAATACTATGATTTCCCCATTTTCCTTTTACCACTCCATTTTGTAACAAAATCACACATGGATTTGTTCGCGCCATTGTTTTTAAAACTGTAGCATCGGCAGTAAAATAGGGAGTTGTTAAATTATTTGCTACACGAAACTCCTCAAATTCGCTTTGTATGGCCGAAGTCAGAATCATTGGTTCAATATTAGTACCTTCAACACTTTTTCCTAAAGCTTTAATTTCAGAAATCTCATCTTTATCAACATCTTTGATTTTCTTAAAAATAAATAATAGTTTATTGCCTGTAAATGTTGAATCAGTATAGACATTTCCTTGTGAATCATTCACAAAATAGTCGGTAATTTTAGGCTTTACTTTATCATCATTCAAGGTAATAGAAGATACATATTTATAAGTGGTGGTGTCCATCAGGAACTCATTTGATTTTTCTTCCTTCCCAGTTTTCTTATTCAGAAAAGTATATTCAAATATGGGTTTAATGCCTGTTGGTTTCATCTGGTCAGGAATACTTTTGCCTATGGCGTATGGTAAAAAATCAATAGGAGGTAAATAAAGAATAGCATAGATACCTATTCCGAAGGATATCAGCGTTGCGATTGCCATTACTGCATGTAAATTTGAATCCTTGTATGTATTTCTGAATATGAAGATGATGAGTATAAGAACTGTAAGGAATATATCTTTATTGAACGATGTCCAGGGTTTTAGTTTTAAGAAATCACCAAAACAACCACAGTCTGTTACTTTATTGAAATAAGCAGAGTAGAAAGTCAGAAAAGTGAAAAATACAATAATTCCTAAAAGTAGCCAAGATGTAATTTTCATTCGGTAGGAGAGAAGTGTAGCCACCCCTAAAATGACTTCTAAAGCACAAAAAATAAGCGATAGTACCAGAGAATTATGAGCAAAAAACATAAAGAAGCTCTCTAAGTCTGGAATATCCTGAGAGAAAACCTCAAAATATTCTTCCAGTTTGATACCTGTGCCAACTGGATCAACTACCTTAACAAAACCGGAAAAAATGAATATAACACCTACAATGATGCGTGCGATTTGGGAAATGAGTTTCATAAATGAATAAGGTATAGTTTCAGTATCAGTAACAATCAGGCAAATATAATGTGCAGGAGTAAAGCCAATTGTTAATCACTTGTTAAACATAAAGGAAATCTATTGCTGACTCTGCGCTTGTCCAAGTTTGATTAAGCAAAAAACGGCATAGTTAATAATATCCTGATACCCGGCTTTAATGCCCTCCGAAACAATTGTCTTGCCCTGGTTATCTTCTATCTGTTTTATTCTGAATAGTTTCATCAGAATAATATCGGTCATTGAACTTACCCGCATATCGCGCCATGCTTCACCGTAATCGTGATTTTTGTTGAAAAGCAATTCCATTACCTCACCAATTTCCTGATTGTACAATTCATGCAATTCCTCAAACGGAATTTCGATTTTGGTGTTATCAATCAGTTTTTGCTGTATAAGTGCCATAACACAATAATTGATAATACCTATAAATTCTGGTACTTCCCCCTCATCAACCTTACTGAATCCGTTATTCTGAATTGTTCTGATACGTTGGGCTTTTATAAAAATCTGATCCGTAATACTTGGAAGCCGGAGTATCCGCCAGGAAGTCCCATAATCTTTGTTTTTTTTCTCGAAAAGCTCCTGACAAATTTTTATAATATTTCGGTATTCGATTTCGGTCTGGTTCATGCCCGCACTCCAAAAAAGGATAAATTTAAGGATTTCTGAATATAATAGTCTATTATTGCAAAACTATAAAACTTCGGCACTATAAACAAATGTCATTTGAGTTTAACCATACAAAAAGCTATCAGATGAAGCTTCCTGGTGGACACCTATTTGATTTATCTGAACCTAAAGTAATGGGTGTACTTAATATCACCCCTGATTCTTTTTTTGCAGGAAGCCGTTATGAACCTGACTCTCAGTTAGTTATTGATACGGTTGCAAAAATGATAAATGATGGAGCCAGTTTTATTGATATTGGTGGGTACTCAACCCGTCCGAATGCCAGAGAAATCAGTGTAAGTCAAGAAAAAGATAGGGTTTTGCCCATAATTGAGGCAATTATTAAACATTTCGATAATCCCATTATCTCTATTGATACTTTTCGTAGTGAGGTTGCTAAAGCAGCTATTTTAGCAGGTGCAGCTATTATTAACGATATTTCGGGCGGAAATTTAGACGTGGAAATGTTTCAGACTGTTGCAGACCTCGAAGTACCTTATATATTAATGCACAGCCGGGGGAACCCTGAAACAATGACCAGCCTTAATCAGTACAGAAATGTAACGATTGATGTTATTAGTGAATTGCAAAGTAAAGTTTTCGAATTAAGGAAATTAGGGGTAAAAGACATCATTATTGATCCAGGGTTTGGCTTTGCCAAAGGGCCAAAACAAGGTTTTGAAATGATGCGGAGTTTATCGGCTTTTGAGATTTTTGACTTACCGTTACTCATAGGTATTTCAAGGAAATCAATGATTTATAAGACACTTAATATAGATGCCGGTGCTGCATTGAATGGAACTACTGCCCTTCATATGATAGCCTTGATCAACGGCGCACACATATTAAGAGTTCATGATGTAAAAGAGGCTGTTGAAGCAATAAAATTATTTGAAGCTACCTACTTGCAACCACATTTCGGATAAGACGTATAACAATACCGTAGAAAATAACCGCACCAATAAATACCAGCCCCCAGGAAACCAACCGGCTCTCGGTAAAAGACAAGAAGAAAACTGTGCCAGCGATACCTACCCAGAAAAACAAGCGAGCAGTAAATCGCTGTAATTGACGGTAATTTTTTTCTTCGTAATCTCTTGAGAACCAGCCATTACCAGCAAACGCACTGCTTGGATGGAGATTAGATTGAAAGTTGCCACTGGCAAATAAAAATAATGATAGAGCCACACCAAGATAACGCGGTGGAATGCTTTCACCCTCTGAATAGTGCAGGATATAGTAAAAGAGAATAAAACCTAAGGCCGCAAGATAAGACGACCAGATGAGCCTGATGCGTTTGTCACTTCGTATTAAAAAATCTGCATTGGGTTTCTTGCTATCTAAATATTGCATAATTAATGGCAAAAAATAGAAAAGCATCGTAGCAAAACAATATAATAGTATAACTCTGGTTTGCCCCGCAAGCATTTCAGGATTCCAACTGAATAGCAAATAAATAAAGGGGGCTAATGCGATGCCAATAATCAGGATTTCGAATAACAATTTGCGTTTCATGACAGTCTGCAATTAGATAGTTGTGTACGCTACAGTATCGTTTTCAATCGGTAATTGTACGGGGATTTACTTGCAGACGGATTCTTGGTTTTTCGGTCGGGGCGGGTTTAAACTGAATAAACCAGGCAAGAATTTCGTCCATCACAGTCATATTCAAAGAATAATAAATAAACTGTCCCTTTTTTACAGAGGCTACCAGATCAGCCTGTTTCAGTAAGTCGAGGTGATGAGAAATACTTGGTTTGGTCATGTCGAAGCGTTCAGCAATGTCGCCAGCAGTCATATCGCCGTCTTTAAGCATCTCTAAAATTTCACGGCGAGTAGAGTCGTTTAATGCTTTAAATAAATTATTCATTGGTATTAAATGACAAATAAGTTTATTGAACAAATGTTAAGGTACGAATTAATGAATAAATTCTGGAATATTCAAATTTTATTGCTTAAATATTTAGATAATCTTCTAAATGGAAGTTAGATAGCCGAGACAATTCTTTGAAAAACACAATTTTATAGCTTAATACCTTGAAATCGTATATAAATCATTATATTTGCAGACACTTCATCAATATACAACCCCATTCTTAACAGAAGTGGGGTATTTTTTTAAGAATACAAGCAATGATGGTTTGGGAATAAAAGCGGTTTAACGGGTTGCGAATTAGTGAATATCTGAAAAAAATAATTTTTAACGATACTAAAAACCATACTGCAATTATTTGTTTATCATTCGCCGTTCATCATTAATTACTCAATGATTTAAGATAATGAAAGTTTTAAAATTTGGAGGTACTTCTGTAGGAACAGTAGAAAGTATAAATCAGGTTATTCAGATTATCAAAGAAAACCTTGATGAGGGCCTTAAAATTGCAGTAGTATATTCTGCGATGGGTGGGGTAACCAACCGTCTGATTGAAGTAGGAAAAATGGCATCTGCCTCAGACCTTGAGTATCTGGAACAGCTCCGCACATTAGAAGAACGCCATTTTAATGCGGTGAGAGGTCTTATAGATATAAAAAATCAAAGCGGAGCAATTGCTAAGGTTAAAGGCTTATTCAATGAACTTGAAGACTTGTTAAGGGGTGTTTTCCTGATTAAA
Organism: Emticicia sp. BO119; assembly: GCF_013912375.1. Lineage (GTDB taxonomy): Bacteria > Bacteroidota > Bacteroidia > Cytophagales > Spirosomataceae > Emticicia. The sequence continues at coordinate 1,225,776 of NZ_JACETV010000001.1, forward strand.
GAGTTATCTTTACGTACCCTTGATTTGATAGTTAGCTTTGGAGAAAGGTTATCAACTACAATCATCACAGAAACACTTAAGAACAGGGGCATTGATGCGGAATTTTTAGATTCACGTAAGGTAATAAAAACCAACGATGTATTTGGATATGCAGATGTGAATTTTGAATTAACAAATGAACTGATCCGCAAGCATTTTGCCCAGACTAATAAACTGCAATGTATTACCGGATTTATAGGTTCTACAATTGACGGAGTAACAACAACCCTTGGTCGGGGTGGCTCCGATTACTCTGGTTCTATTTTTGGTGCAGCCCTGAACGCAGCGATTATCGAGATATGGACTGACGTAAACGGAATGATGACAGCAGACCCTCGTAAGGTAAAAAATGCTTTTACAATACCAACCATTACTTATGCAGAGGCAATGGAATTATCGCACTTCGGAGCAAAAGTAATCTATCCCCCAAGCCTGACACCCGCTTTTTATAAGAATATCCCAATCAAGATTCTGAATACCTTTGATCATAAGCATACGGGAACTTTTATAAGTAAAACTGCTGAAACCAAAGAGTATTCAATTACCGGAATTTCGTCTATTGACGATATTGCTTTGGTAAACCTGCAAGGAGGCGGAATGATTGGAGTAGCAGGTATCTCTGCCAAATTGTTTTCCATTCTGGCAAAAAATAAAATCAGTGTTATTCTTATTTCTCAGGCATCATCAGAACATTCCATCTGTTTCGCAGTAGATCCAAAATCTGCTTATGGTGTAAAAGAAATATTAGAAGAAGGGTTTGCCACTGAAATAGCACAAGGACTACTCGATAATATAACTATAGAACAAAACTTATCGGTGTTGGCAGTAGTAGGAGAGGGCATGAAGTCGAGTTCAGGTATTTCAGGTAAATTATTCTCTGTACTCGGTAAAAACGGTATTAACGTTGTTGCTACAGCTCAAGGCTCGTCAGAGCTCAATATATCTGTAGTTATCTACAAAAAAGATATTGGCAAAGCCCTGAACGCCATACATGAAACATTCTTTCAGGTTGATGGTCTTACTCTCAATCTGTTTTTAGTGGGTGCTACCGGGTTAATAGGTAGTACGCTTTTACGCCAGATTCGTGAGCAAAGAGATTATCTGAAATCACGCAAGAATCTTAATATCAGGTTGGTAGGTATTACCAATACCAGAAAAATGCTTTTAGATGAAACTGGAATTAGCCTTGAAAACTGGAAAGAGGAATTATTAGAAAATGGTGAAATTGCAAATATTGGTTCATTTATATCTGATGTACAGGATTTAAACCTACCTTATAGTGTATTTGTGGATTGCACCGCTGACAAAAATATTGTACAATACTATTATTCATTGCTAAGTGCCAGCGTTTCAATTGTAACTCCTAATAAGGTAGCCAATTCAGGTAAGTTCGAACAGTATTTTATGTTGCAGAAAGCAGCCCAAAAGCATGGAGTAAAATTTCTGTACGAAACGAACGTAGGGGCTGGTCTGCCAATTATCAATACTTTACAAGGCCTGATAACCAGCGGCGATAAGATTCATAAAATTGAGGCGGTATTATCCGGTACATTGGCATATATCTTCAATAATTTCAAGTCAGGTGACAGGTTTGTGGATGTGGTTCGTGAAGCCAAAGCCAAGGGTTATACCGAGCCTGATCCAAGAGATGATTTAAGTGGACAAGATGTTGCACGGAAAATATTGATTTTATCAAGAGAATGTGGTTTGAAATTAGAGCCTGATGATGTGAAAATCATTAATCTGTTGAATGACGCTTGTCTGCAAGCAAAAACGGTTGATGAGTTTTTTGTGGAGTTAGAAAAAGATAACAGCAGATTTGAAAAACTCCTGGCAGAAGCAGAAGCAAAAGATGAAGTACTAAGATACATAGCAACTTTAGATGAAGAAAAGGTGACTATTGAGCTGAAAACCGTTGGACGTACGCATCCATTCTTTAATCTGGCAGGTTCAGAAAATATTGTTTCTTTTACAACCGAGCGTTATAAACACAATCCACTGGTTATAAAAGGACCCGGTGCAGGAGCAGAAGTAACGGCCTCTGGTGTTTTTGCAGATATCATGAGCATTAGTAGCTATTTGGTGTAGTCTTGAACTCCGATTTTCCTGATTGTTTAGTTTCAGGTAACAAGCTTTTATGAAATCATTTCAAAATCCTGATTTCGGTGTAATCATCAAATCAGTTAAATCAAAGGTCTGGATATTCCTCAATAAAAAAGCCTCCTGGATTCAACCAGGGAGGCTTTCTTGTATTTATATATATCGATAGTTAATTTCGTGTATTATCGTCACCAAAGAAGACCAGAGTTTTATCAATGGTTTCGCTTAATAACATCCATTCGTGTCCTTGCTCAGGATAGAAGTTGTAAGAATTGATAACAGCATTGGCTTGGAGTTGCTGTCTTAAAAATTCTCCCTGATCAGACGGGATAAAGTCATCTTTACCACCATAAAACATAATAGTTGGAGGAGAAACTTTAGTTACCTGATAGCGTGGACTGGCCCTTTTAAACGCGTCAGGATTAGTACTATAGGGCTGGCCTATTAAATTTTCAATGTCCTGTCCGAATTCCCCTACACGTATTTTATCTGAGGTAAGGTCTATTGGGGCAGCAATCACAGAAATACCTTTCACATATTTCGATTTATCTACTGTATAAGAATAAGCCAAGGCTAAATGTCCTCCTGCGCTTGCCCCGATAAAGTAAATTTTATCAGAGAAACTATACTGCTGCCGCATCGAGAGAATCTTATTGATAAGTGTACCTAAATCCTGTATTTGCTGATCATATTTAATACCATTCTGGAATGTAAGGCGGTAGTTGGCGTTTACAATTACCCAGTTGTCTCCCTTATCTTTAATCTGGCTTACATAGTTTTTCATGAAACCTTTATCTAACTCTTTCCATGATCCTCCATGGAGAATTATAACAACTTTTGTTTTAGTAGGAGACCTTTTGGCTGGTATATGAATATCAAACTTTTGCAGGTCGTCCGGTCCGTAAGCCTGGTGCATCAGATCTTGTGCAGTTGCTTCAATATAATCTGATTGGGGAGGGTTATTCGGATTAGTCGGGGTTGTTGGAGTTGTCGGATTATTAGTACCAGTAGTAGTGGTATCAGTCTGAGTTTTATCATCTTTCGATGGTTTCAGGTCTTCTATTACCTCGCATGAACTAAGAGTAATCAGAGAGAAAGTTATAAGGAATCCATATATGATACTTTTCATGATTTTAATTATTTAGATGTGTGCTGTGATTCTTATAAGTTGTGTTCAAAAATGTATTCCAAATATTAACTAAAACGTAAAAATAGAAAATTATGTTTTTATGGGGAAAATATTCCTCATAATGTGTTGCAAAATTGATAAATCAGGGTTTAATGAGAAATTAGAGATATTTTTAAATTATACTTCTGACATTTAGGAGAAAACCCTAATTTTGCACTTCAAATCAGATTAGACGACAAACCACTACTCATATTTTGGAAAAAGTAATTCTCTACAAAAATTCGCAGGTATTTGACGTAAAAATTCAGTTAGCCTCTTCAAAATCAGAAAGTAACAGGGCATTAATCCTTAATGCTTTATCAGGCTTTAAAGGAGACTTGCAAAATCTTTCTTCAGCCCGCGATACCCAGACCATGATTCGGTTGCTTCAGTCAACTGAACCAGTTGCTGATGTTATCGATGCGGGAACAACCATGCGATTTTTAACAGCCTATTTCGCGGCCACTAACCAACGCAAGAGCATGACAGGTACTGCCCGTATGTGTGAACGACCTATTGGAATATTGGTAGAAGCCCTGAAGTCGATCGGAGCAGAGATTGATTACAGGCAAAAAGAGGGGTATCCACCCTTGCAAATAAATGGATTGAGTGAACAGAAAAATAATGAAATAACTATAAGAGGAGATGTGAGTAGTCAGTATATCTCGGCTTTAGTGATGATTGCCCCAACCTTACCTAAGGGGCTGACAATTCATTTAACAGGCGATTTAGGCTCGATACCTTATATTAAAATGACTCTTGCCCAGATGAAAGCCTTTGGCGTAGAAGTAGAAGCAGACTGGAACAAGAAACTAATTAGTGTTGCACCACAGGATTATGCCCCGACCCGTTATCAGGTAGAATCCGATTGGTCAGGAGCAAGTTATTGGTATAGTATAGTAGCTTTAGCTACTTTTGAAGATACTAAAGTTGAATTATTAGGATTAAAAGAAAATTCTCTTCAGGGAGATAGTGCAATAGTAGAAATAATGGCTCAGTTAGGTGTAAAAAGCACATTTACTAAAGATGGAGTTTTATTAACGAAAATTCCATCACAACAAAAGCTTGCATGGGATTTTACTAATTGCCCGGATTTAGCGCAGACAGTAGCAGTTACTTGTGTGGCCAAGGGTATAGAAGCTACCTTTACAGGGATTGAAAGCCTTAAAATAAAAGAAACTGACCGGATAACAGCCTTACAGAACGAACTTAAAAAGTTTGGGGGTAGCATGACAGAGATTGTAACTAATACTGAATATAAAGTATCGGGGTCAGGATTTATATCTGGTAGTAGTGATATAACCATTGCTACTTACGATGACCACCGTATGGCTATGGCCTTCGCACCATTAGCTATGCTTGCAGATGTAACGATCGAAGAGCCACACGTAGTAGTGAAATCTTACCCGAGTTTCTGGGACGATATAAAGAAAGTTGTTTCAATCGAACAACCAGCCTGATGATTTTTATTAGCCCCTTTTGTGTATTGGGGCTTTTTTTTTAATTTTGCCAAACATACTTCTCTAATTAAGATGCAATCATTGAGTACCAAACATCTTCTCGGTATTAAAGACCTTACAACAAACGATATTCAACTTATTTTAGAAACTGCCAAAGAATTTAAAGAGGTCATTAATCGTCCGATTAAAAAAGTGCCTACCCTGAGAGATGTAACGATTGCCAATGTTTTTTTTGAGAATTCTACCCGTACACGACTATCATTCGAACTGGCTGAGAAGAGGCTTTCGGCCGATGTAGTCAATTTCTCTGCGTCCGGAAGTTCGGTAAAAAAAGGAGAGACCCTGCTTGATACTGTCAATAATATTCTGGCAATGAAAGTAGATATGATTGTGATGCGTCATGCAAGTCCCGGAGCTCCCCATTATCTGTCAAAGAAAATCAAAGCTAATATTGTGAATGCCGGAGATGGTACTCACGAACACCCGACACAAGCCTTATTAGATTCATTTTCGATGCAGGAAAAATTGGGAGATTTGTCGGGAAAAAAAATTGCTATAATCGGAGATATTCTTCATTCAAGAGTGGCCCTGTCCAATATATTTTGTCTACAAAAATTAGGCGCAGAAATTACTATCTGTGGTCCTAATACGCTTTTGCCTAAATACATAAGAGAAATTGGTGTGAAGATATCGCATAGTGTGAAAGATACTCTTAAATGGTGTGATGTAGCAAATGTATTAAGAATCCAGTTGGAACGTCAGCAAATCAAATATTTTCCGTCATTAAGAGAGTATTCCCTGTATTTTGGTATCAATAAACAGATGCTTGATGAACTGGATAAGGAAATAGTGTTAATGCACCCGGGGCCAATAAACAGAGGGGTTGAACTATCAAGCGATGCGGCGGATTCTCATCATTCTATTATTCTTGATCAGGTTGAAAATGGCGTAGCGGTGCGTATGGCTGTGCTTTATCTTTTGTCGCAACAGAACTAAAATACTTACGCAAAATCAAAAGGCACAATTTTCTGCGCCTTTTGATTTTATCTGAAACTAAAACTATTTTCTTCTGCCCCTCATTTTATCTCTCATTTCGGCTCTTCTTTTCTTATTATCTTCTTTGAATTTGGTCATTTGTTCTGGTGTCAGCACACTTTCATAATTTTTCATTAAAGCATCACGGTTTGCTTTCATTTGTTCCCGGTTTGCTGCCATCTTTTCCTTCTGTTCTTTCCTGAACTCATCTCTTTTTTTCTCTTGCTCAAGGTTCAGTGCTAATACTTTCTGATATTGATCATTGCTTAATGCAAGTGATTCCTGCATATGTTTGGTTCTCATTTCGGCACGTTGTTCCGGAGTTCTTTCCATTCCCTCGCCACGAGTTGCTTTAGTGTTCTGAGCTAATGCTCCAGAAACCAATCCACCTACAAGCGTACACACTAAAAGGATTTTTTTCATGTTTTAATAAGATTGATTGTACTAATTGTGAATATTTCTACAACGTTGTGATTCTTAGAATGAATTGAGCCAAAAAGGTTTAAAGCTTAAATAAACTTATTTGTTTTCAAAGATAACAGAATATGTTTTACCTTTACTGTCGACACGATTTATTTCAATAAATGATAGATTTCTTAAAGAATAAAGCGATTGATATGTCGAATATTATTCGCAACTTTTCGAAAATCAATCAACACCGGGCCGTGTAGGCTCAATCACTCAATTTTATGTTGGATTTTGACCTGATAAGACTATTGATTATAAGTATGTTCGGTGATAATGTTATTCTTAAAGAAGATAAAAGTTCGCCGCAACCATCTATAACAGTGCCAACTGACAAAATATTAGAAATATGCCAGTTTTTACATGTGCAACCTAAATTGTACTTTGACTATCTGGCATGTATAACAGCCATCGATAATGGAATTGAGATTGGAACTTTAGAGGTGATTTACCACCTGACCTCAATTCCGTATGGACATAATTTTGTACTGAAAGTTGAAGTGCCAAGAAACCTGGAAGGTGAGCCTTTGCCAAAAGTTCCATCTGTTACACCCATCTGGCGAACAGCCGATTGGCACGAGCGTGAAGCATATGATCTGGTAGGTATTGAATTTGTTGGCCACCCTGATTTAAGAAGAATCTTATTACCTGCCGATTGGGAAGGACACCCGCTAAGAAAAGATTATAAAGAGCAGGAGCAATATCATGGCATTAAAGTGAAATATTAAAAAGAAGCCCTTTCTCTAACTGAGAAAGGGCTTCTTTTTATTCAGATTAATACGCCAGTGCTGTTTTAAATTCTGAAGTAGTATGGAATTGAATATCAGGATTATTCTGAATATTCATTCGTAAAATCCAGTCAGTCTCTGCCAGAAATACCGGATTCTGATCTTTATCATAAGCAATGAAGTTACTTTTTAACCGGATAAATTCAGCTAATTTGGTTTTATCTTCGGCTGTTATCCAGCAAGCTTTTGAGTAAGGGCGAGCTTCAAACCGGCAACTGGCGCCATATTCATTCAATAATCGATACTGAATTACCTCAAATTGAAGTTCACCAACGGTGCCGATAATCTTTCTGTTACCTGGTTGAATGGTAAACAACTGAGCTACCCCTTCATCGGTCAATTGTTGAACCCCTTTTTCCAGTTGTTTAGACTTCATCGGATCATTGTTAATTACCTCTTTGAATATCTCAGGCGAGAAGCTTGGTATGCCTGTAAACTGTAATTCTTCACCCTCGGTCAAAGTATCACCAATTTTGAAAGTACCAGTATCATATAAGCCAATTACGTCGCCCGGATAGGCGTCTTCAACTACATCTTTTCTATCTGCTAAAAACGCAAATGGGCTTGAAAAACGCATTTCTTTACTTAAACGCACATGTTTATAAAACTTGCCACGCTCAAATTGTCCGCTACAGATTCTTAAGAAGGCAATTCTATCACGGTGTCTTGGGTCAATATTGGCATGGATTTTAAATACAAAACCGCTGAATTTCTTTTCTTCAGGCTCAACCATTCGTTTATCGGTCATACGGTGCACCGGAATCGGTGAAACATCGCAAAAAGTATTGAGCAATTCCATCACACCGAAATTACTGACAGCACTACCGAAGAAAACCGGAGCCAGATTTCCTGCCAGATAATCTTCCTGATTAAAATCACTATAAACTCCCTCAATCAATTCTACATCTTCACGTAACTGATTAGCATCTTTTTCGCCTACTTTTTTATCAAGTACATCCGAATCTAAAGCGATAACCTCAATGTCATCTTCCAGACGCGTTTTATTAACGGCAAAGTGATTCATTTTCTTTTCAAGAAGGTGATAAACCCCTTTGAATTCAGAACCCCCATTCACAGGCCAGGTAATCGGACGAACCTTGATATTCAGTTTCTGCTCTAATTCATCAAGCAAATCAAAAGGGTTTTGCCCCTCACGATCAAGCTTATTGACAAAGATAATTACCGGTGTATTACGCATACGACAAACCTCCATTAATCGCTCAGTTTGTTCCTCAACGCCCTTCACGCAGTCAATTACCAGAATTACACTGTCAACAGCTGTAAGAGTTCTGTAGGTATCTTCTGCAAAGTCTTTGTGACCAGGCGTATCAAGGATATTAATTTTAAGGTCTCTGTATTCAAAGGTCATTACTGAAGTAGCTACGGAGATACCTCTCTGCTTTTCGATTTCCATGAAATCAGAAGTGGTCGATTTCTTGATTTTATTTGATTTCACCGCTCCGGCGGTCTGAATCGCCCCTCCGAAAAGGAGTAGTTTTTCAGTCAGTGTGGTTTTCCCGGCATCGGGGTGAGCAATAATAGCGAAAGTACGACGTTTGTGTAACTCTTGAAGAAATGACATTTTTATCTAATTTTGTGAACACACAGGCTCAACTTAAACGATTTATATTTTATAATATAAGTTTTAAAGAAGCTTAGTGAGAGTTTAATCACACAATCACTCATTCGCTCAATCACTAAATATCTTGGAGCGCATAAAACGGGTGCAAAAATACATATAAAATATGGAAGAAACATGGCAAGTTTCATTTGAATCAATAATTTCTCAAATAGTTGAAAGAGGATATGGTATTTTGGATGGTTTTCTGTCAGAAGATGAAATAGGTAAACTGAACGAGAGTTTGGTATCTCATTATCAGGCACATGAGTTTAAGCAGGCAGGTATTAGCAAAGATCATGAAGTAATGAAAAATATTCGTGGAGACGAAATTCTTTGGTTAGAACGAGGTGATGCTAATGAGGCTGAAACTAAGTTTTTAGAAAGATTAGAGTATTTTATGAGCTATGTGAATTATACTTGTTATTTGGGGCTGCGTTCGTACGAAATCCATTATGCTTCTTATCCTGTTGGTACATTCTATAAACGTCATTTAGATAAATTCAGAAATGACTCAGGACGTAAGCTGTCATTTATCTGTTACTTGAATCAGGGCTGGCAGGCAGTCAATGGGGGTGAATTAGTATTATATTTACCGGATAAAGAAGAAACTGTTCTACCACTTGGTGGAAGACTCATAGTTTTTGAAAGTGACAAAATTGAACATGAAGTACTACCCGCTAACCGCGAGCGCAGAAGTCTGACAGGCTGGCTTCGTAATATTGACTAGAGCGTTACATCATAATCATATCCCAGCTCATGCCAGTAATCACGGGGTGGAGTATCCGAAAAATACATCTTACCTATACGTTTCAGGTTCTTTATTCCATATTTTACAGGAATAATCAGACGTAGAGGTGCACCATGAAATTTAGGTAGCGGTTGGTTGTTCACTTCAAAACACAACAAGGTTTGCGGATGTAAAACACTTTCTATATCCAATCCCACATAATATTTGGCATCAGGGGTTTCCAGACCTACATATTTATACCATTCATTGCTGCCTTCTTTCTTACCCAGATTGTATTTTTTCAGAAAATCTGAAAATCTGACACCTCCGTAATGGACTACCTGATCCCAGCCTTCAATACACTTAAAATCGAAAACTATTTCTTCTTTTGGCAGTGATTTTATGTCTTGCATCTGAAAGTATGTAGAAGGCTTCCCGGAAGGACTTATTACTTCAAGTTGCCATTTTTCTACATCAATATTGTCCTGTATTCCGACAAATCCATTTAATCTTGGTCTTTTCGCTGCACTTGTTTTCGGATAAGTTCTGGTCATATTATTATTGCTGAAGAACTTGTCTTTTACTTTTTCGTTAAAACCTAATACATTTCTGGTTGTCTGGTCTAACTTGTGATTGGTTTTGGGTAAATTCCTGTACCATTTCCAGGAGAACCAACCGCTTATGCCTGCCAGAATAAAACCAGCAAAAGAAAAGAATGTTCTACGTTGTATCTTTTTATCAGACCATTGTTCTATATTATTCTTCATGGCAGTGTTTGTTAAGCTTCAATAATAGGAGAGGGTGTTTCTTCCGGTTTTTCTTCAATCGGTGGAGTAATGTTTTTCTTTACTTCAAAACCTGTAATCATTGACTGAAAATTACTCCAACCTGCCCTGATAACCTGAATAATATGAATCAGAAAAAATAAAACGTAACCGATTGTCAGGATAAAATGTAGAGCTCTGGCAAATGAATAGCCTCCCATTAACCATGTTAACCAATGTACTTGTACTGGTTTATAAATTGCCAAGCCTGTAACTAACGAGCCAAAACCCATGAGAATAATAGCGGAGTAAGCTATTTTCTGCGCACCATTATATTTGCTTTGAGGAGGGTGGTATGGGCTGATATGTAAATCATGCAAAAGTACCTGCCACGCTTCCTTGAAAGATTTTCTTGTCGGAATTAAATAACGCCATTCGCCTGAAATCAATGTGTAGACCACATAAAAGAATCCATTCAGAAAGAAAATCCACATAAAAACAAAATGCGTTGCCATACCTTCGGCGAGTCTGTATGGGAGTTTAAGCATTTTATAAAACCATTCCGGAAAAAACTTTATGATAATAACATCTCCTATCTGAATTTTATAAACACCATTTGCCCAGTAAATAAGCATACCACTCCAAATCATAATTAATAATATGGGGAAGTTTACCCAATGAAACCAGCGTATCGCTAAAGGGTGCTTTTTTTCGATTTCTTTCATCTGCAATAAGTGTATAGAAGAAACAAATAACAATTTACACTATTTACGTTTAATAACAAATTTGAGATTGAATCAACTTTAAATGAGACTATATGTGAGGGTTTAAAAGTATATTGCAGAGCCAATAGGACAGATAGCTTATGGCTATTTAGAAAATTTTAATAAATTTGTACAAAAACAGGAAATCATGACTTTTGAGGAATACCTTGTCAGCAAGAAAATAAGTAAAGAAAAATTCGCTAAAGCCGAACCTGAAAGATTTGAGGAATGGAAAGTGTTATTCGATCAGATGCACCCTGAAAGTTTTACAATGCACAAGAAATTTTTTCTGAATCCAGTCAGGAGGAAATACCACTTATAAATATCAATTGTCCTACGTATATAGAGGATGTTTCATAATAACGTCTTTTTTTTGATTGAAACTTATCTACTTATCTGAACCTTTCATCTACTATTTTAAGGTAATCGTAATTTTTATAAATCTTTTAATGATAACTCGTGTATTTAATGCAGGATTGAATGGTAATTTTGTACAAAATCAAGATTTTTTAGCTATTACAACCACAGATACAGTTTAACATTTATTTACGAAAATGAAAAAAAGAATTTTACTCGCAGTCCTTTCTTTAGGATTAATCACCACAACTTTTGCGCAATTTCCTGGTGGAGGTGGAGGCGGTGGCTTTGGTGGTGGAGGTCGTTCAAGCGGTGGTCGCTCTGGTAACGGATTTCCTGGAATGAATCAGCAACAGCAGCAGGCTCCGGAAGACGAAATTCCAAGAGGTAATGCTAAAATCAGTGGCAAATTAATAGACTCAACTACTAATAAACCAGTTGAGTTTGCCTCTATAGCTGTATATGACAAAAACAATAAAGTGGTTGATGGCTCAATGACTGATATGAATGGTGCTTTTACAGTTAAGAACTTAGCCAAAGGAACTTATAAGGTAGTAGCTTCTTTTATCGGATATAAAAATGCTACTTTGACCAAAGTTGAAGTTAATTCCAATAAGGCAGACGTTAATATCGGCAATCTGCTAATGGCTACCGATACCAAAATATTAAATGAGGTAACTGTGGTAGGGCAGGCAGCCTTGATTGAAGATAAGGTTGACCGCCTTGTATATAATGCCGAAAAAGATATTACAAGCCGGGGTGGAACAGCCGAGGATGTACTTAGAAAAGTGCCTATGCTCACAGTTGATATGGATGGAAACGTACAGATGCGTGGTAGTAGCAATATCAAGGTTTTGATTAATAACAAACCCTCAAGTATTCTGGCCTCAAATATTGCCGACGCAATTAAACAGATTCCTTCTGATATGATTAAATCGGTTGAGGTAATTACTTCTCCATCGGCCAAATATGATGCAGAAGGAACTGCTGGTATCATTAATATTATTACTAAAAAGAATACCCTTCAGGGTTTAACGGGGTTTGTTAATGCAGGGGCAGGTTTGCGTGGAGCTAATGCTTTTGGCAATCTTAATCTACGTAAGAAGAAAGTGGGTACATCTTTGAATTTTGGAGGTAATTCGGGTTATAACACCCCAAGTGATGGAGCTACCACACGTGGAAGCTCAGTAAGAGGTACAAATACTACATTGGCACAAACAGACGCCAGCAGAGTAAGACGCTTGTTTGGTAATACGCAGCTAAGTGTTGATTACGACATTAATTCTAAAAACTCATTGAGCCTTACAGGACGCCTTGGTGTTGGAAATTTCAATACAAAAGGCAATCAGACCTCCCTGTTAACTGGTGCAGATAATATTGTTTTGCAGGAATATACCCGTTATATCAATCAATTGCGTAGCAACAGAAGTATTGATTTTGATTTTAACTATACCAGAACTTTTAAAGATCAGGGGCATGACTTCCAGTTTTTGATTCAACACGGCAGAAACCTTCGTAATACAGACTTTACAACAGACCAGAACAGCCTGCCTTTCAATAAAAGTAATAATGATGGTAAAAATGCTGAAACAACTTTCCAGGCCGACTATAATTTGCCATTCAAGAAGCATATTTTTGAGACCGGTGCTAAAGTAGTAATTCGCGATGTAAGTAGTTCGTATGATTTTTTCCAGTTTAATGAACAAGCCAACGATTATGTGATTGTACCGGGAAGAACCAATAATTTTAATTATGAACAGAATGTAGCTTCGGCTTACACTTCACTTACAATATCTTTACCAAAAAAATGGGGTATTAAGGCAGGTGTTCGATATGAAAACACACATATTACCGCCAAATTCCAGAACTCTGATAAACCGACTTCGATTGCACCTTATGAAAACATTGTACCGACATTTACAGTATCTAAAGATTTTCCTAAGAATCATAAGGTCAGATTCAGCTATGGGCAAAGAATCCAGCGTCCAAATATGGATTTCCTGAATCCATTTGTTAATTATGCTGACCCTTTGAACATTTCTTATGGTAACCCACTTTTGAGACCTGAGTTGAGCCATAACTTTGAATTAAATTATAATACTTATTTTAAAGCCAATTCAATCAATCTTTCGGTTTTCAGAAGAATGACTAACAATAATATTACTTCTGTGAGATCAGTTGATGAGAAAGGCGTGGTTACCACAACTTTTGATAATATTGGTAAAACTAACTATTACGGAGCCAATCTGTTTGTGAATATACAGCCAACCAAGAGTTTCAGATTGGGTGGAGGAGCCAACTTTACTTATAATATGCTGAATGGCTCAATAGTTATTCCGGTAATTCAGAGCGATAATACTTACAAAAATACAGTGGTAGGTATCGAAAATAAAGGATGGAACTCAAACTTTAACTTTAATGCTTCTTATACCTTTACTAAAGGTTGGGGAGCTCAGGCGTTCGGATTTATCGGAAGCCGTCAGGTTCAGTTACAAGGCTATCAAGGCGGATGGAGAAATTATAACATTGGCGTGAAAAAAGATTTCAAGAATAAAAAAGGTAGTTTCAATTTTGGACTGGACAATCCGTTTACAAAATATATGACAATTAAAGGTTTTGCTCAAGACCCTACCTTTACATCTAATTCAGTGCGCCATGTGTATAATAGAGGTTTCCGTTTTTCTATTAATTATTCATTTGGTAAAATGGATTTTAACGGAGGGGGTAGCCTATTCAGAAACCGGAAGAAAGTAAATAATGATGATTTGAAAGCAGGTGAAACCGATGGAGCTGCCGGACAAGGACAACAACAAGCGCCAGCAAGTGGGGGCGGTGGTCGTCCGAGATAATGGATTAGTACCTTGATTGGCAGATGTTTAAATAAAAAATGCCGTCTGAGATTTTGTTTCAGATGGCATTTTTATTTATTTTTAGTTAACTCTTAAGCAGATTCGTAAATTATTTGATAATTTAATTGGCAAACCCATATAACCACAATGAAAAAAAGACAGACATGTATTATGATTTTCTTTGCAGTATTATTCGCACATCATTCAATGTTTAGTCAGAATGCCCTCACACCTCCCGGAATAGTTATCAATTATCTATCTAAAGAAACTGGTAAATATATCGGCTCACCTTCTATTTGTATTTTACCCGATGGAACTTATATTGCATCTCATGATGAATTCGGACCTAAATCAAAAGAGTTTGCTTCTGCACAAACCAGAATTTTCTCTTCTGATAATATGGGTAAGACATGGCAACAAATTGCCAGTATCGACGGTCAGTTCTGGTCTAATCTGTTTTTTCAAAACGGAGCATTGTATATTATGGGCACTAATAAGCACCACGGTAATTTCATAATCAGGAAGTCGACTGACAATGGGCATACCTGGACACTTCCTTACAGTAAAACAACCGGATTGATACTTGAGGGCGAATATCATACAGCCCCCGTGCCTGTTATTATCCATAATTCCAGAATCTGGAGGGCAGTTGAGTATGCCACCGCACCTACTACTCGATGGGGAAGACGATATAGTGCGATGATGCTCTCAGCACCAGTAAATTCCGACTTTCTGAATAAAGATAACTGGAGACAAACAAATTTTCTGCGGTATGATTCTACCTATCTCGATGGGAAGTTCAATGCCTGGCTGGAAGGAAACGCGGTGGTAGGCAAGGATGGAAAAATGTTTGATATTTTACGGGTAGATGTGCCGGCAGGCCATGCAGAATATGCAGCTTTTGTAAATATTAGCAAAGATGGCAGGAAGGCAACTTTTGATAGGGAAACCGGATTTATACAAATGCCGGGAGCAAGTAAGAAATTCAGTATCAGGTATGATAAACTAACAGATAGATACTGGGCTTTAATTAACGCAGTAGATACTACCTATAAAACAAGAACTCCGGCAAGTATAAGAAACCAATTGGTATTGGTCAGTTCGTCAGACCTGAAAATATGGCAGTTTCATAAACAATTATTATTTAATGAAGATATTACCAGGCATGGTTTTCAGTACGTTGACTGGTTATTTGAGAATGATAATATTGTTTTTGTTTCAAGAACTGCTTTTGACGATGCTACTGGTGGGGCAAATAATTTTCATGATGCTAATTTTCTTACTTTTCACAGAATTGAGAATTTCAGAAATTTTATCACTAACACAAAGGATTAGAAAACAAGGATATCAGAAATGAAGGATTGCCTGTTTAATAAAGAATTTATCGCGAAAAGCCATGCTGAAAGGTGTGGCTTCTTTGTTTTTTTTGTACTTTCGCAAATCACATGTTAAAGATTCCAACCATGCAGATTAGCTTTTTAGAAATAAAGTGGACAGATGTATTAGATGTTGTATTAGTAGCTTTTCTATTATATTATATTTATAAATTGGTAAAAGGAAGTGTAGCAAGCCGGGTGTTTATGGGTTATTTACTCATTTATCTGTTTTATCTGATTGTAAAGGCTATCGGGCTGGAGTTACTTACCCGTATTCTCGAATATTTTATGGGTGTGGGGGCCATTGCACTCATTGTGCTTTTCCAGCAGGAAATCCGGCGTTTTTTGCTCCTTGTAGGCAAATCTACTTCTCTTACGAATAATAAATTTCTTGCTAAATTATTAGGAAATCAGTTAGAAAAAGAAAGTGCTACACCTATAAAAATTGTAGCTGAAGCCTCTAAAACTATGTCAAGTGAGTTTACTGGTGGAATTATTGTGCTTCAGAAAGAAGATGATTTAAGTAAATTTGTTGAGTCAGGTGATATTGTTGATGCAATTTTATCAAAAAAAATGTTGATTACTCTCTTTAGTCAGTATAGTCTGTTAAACGATGGCGCAGTAATAATTAATAAAGGCCGGATCAGGGCTGCCCATTGCATATTACCAATTGCAAGTGGTGATGATCTGCCTTCTAATTATGGCTTCCGGCATCGTGCCGCTTTGGGGATTTCAGAAGCTACAGATGCAGTAGCTATCTGTATTTCAGAAGAAAACGGAAAAATTTCTTTAGCTATCGACGGAAATATTAAAATTGTATCAGCTGTTGAATTAGAGAGAGAACTAAGAAGGTATTTTTTCAACGAAATTCAATAATCGTGAAACACGGACACTGAATTATTAATTCACTGATTCTTCAACCGTAATTCACAATTTAGCAATTAATAATTTCAAAGAAGCAATATATTCTGAATATCAATGATTACCTTTTATCCAGGGCCATCTAAAATTTACCCACAGATAGCCGGTTATTTGCAAGATGCAGTAGAAGAGGGGATTCTTAGTCAGAACCATAGAAGTCCGGCTTTTATGGATATGCTTAAGAGCTCTATCGACCTGTTTAAACAAAAACTAAATATACCAGACAACTACAACGTTTATTTCACCTCGTCAGCTACTGAGTGCTGGGAGGTAATCGCTCAATCGTTTAGCGCAAAAGGCAGTTTGCATATTTACAATGGCGCTTTCGGGCAGAAATGGTTTGAATACAGCCAGAAAATTGTCGGAGATAACACGTTTGATATTCCATTTGACTTTGAGGCAAGTATTCCGGTCTTAGAAACAGATACATCCAAGTATGATGTGCTTTGCGTTACCCAAAATGAGACCTCTAATGGTACTCAGGTAAACCTAAATCACATTCCGTCGGATGAAGCACTTATTGCATTTGATGTTACTTCTTCAATCGGTGGAATTGCTCTTGATTGGACAAAAGGAGATATATGGCTGGCATCTGTGCAAAAATGTCTGGGTTTACCCGCTGGATTGGGCATAATGATTTGCTCACCAAAGGCTATCAGACAAGCTGAGATAATAGGAGAGCGGAAGCACTATAACAGTTTTTTGTTTATCCACCAAAACTTTGAAAAATTTCAGACACATTATACACCAAACGTGCTTGCTATATACTTACTCAAAAGGGTAATGGAACAGGTTGAAAATATTGAATTAATCAGTAAAAAAATAAAAGCAAGGAATCTTGACTTTTGTCAATTCATTGAACGGGAAACAGTCTGGCAATTGTTGATTGATAATGAGGCTGTTAGGTCAGATACGGTAATTGCGGTTGGAGGGGTAGGTGATGCGATAAAGCTGGTAAAGCAAAAGACCAGAGAAGCCGAAATTACTTTAGGCAATGGATATGGAAACTGGAAAGATACCACTTTCAGGATAGCCAATTTCCCGGCTATTGAGGATTGGGAGTTCGAGGCACTGAAAACCTGTCTGGTCTGAAAACAATTGCGAATCAATCAACCAGTTTGTACTAAATAATCCTCATCTTGGTCCACTGAGGCACGAAAGAAATTATTGATAAATCACTATATTTATAAATGAACTTTAGTTTTAAGGAAATTATTTCCGTTACTATTATCCTTTTTTCTATCATTGATATACTTGGTTCTATTCCGGTTATTATTGATTTACGTAAAAAGGCAGGAGGTATTCATGCAGAACAGGCTACTTTAGTAGCAGGCTCGTTAATGATTGTCTATTTGTTTTTAGGGGTGGGTATTCTTAACCTATTTGGGGTAGATGTAGAATCTTTTGCCGTGGCCGGGGCATTAATTATCTTTCTGATAGGGCTTGAAATGATATTAGGTAGAAATATCTTTAAACATGAAACGTCTTCAAGCAAGGCCACTTCTATTGTGCCACTGGCTTTCCCGATTATTGCCGGAGCTGGCACAATGACTACAATCATTTCTTTAAAAGCGGCATTTCAGCAAGAGAATATTATAGTTGGAATACTTCTGAATCTTTTAATAGTTTATGTGGTCTTACGAACATCCGTGTGGATTGAGAAGAAACTGGGGCAAACAGGAGCCGATATTCTCAGAAAAGTATTTGGCATGATTCTGATAGCGATTTCTATCAAGCTGATTAAAACCAATCTGGGATAAAAGATAAAGGCAAGACAGTGTCTCGCCTTATGCTCCCTAAACTAAATTGTATGATTAAAATCGTTGCGTAAACCTTAAAATCTTGATAATTCTTTTTCGGAAGCCGAACCCACCCATTACGCATCATAAAACCGAAACACTTTTCCTGAGTGGGGTCGACCAGTACGAGACCGATGGCATTTTTCGATACTTTAATAGCATTAGCCCCGCAATTGATAAGCCTTTATTAAAAAGGGCTTTTATGAATATCGTCTATAGTTTATTTGTGTTATTCTACATAAAAGACACTTGGCATTATCTTTATGTTGCATCAATTGATAATTAATTTGCAAAGCAATTACTAACTAACATATTCATTTATTATATAATTTATACAATCGCCATTTCTGCCTTTACTCTATTTTCTGCTTTAAATCAATTGCTTTGATAATGCTTTCAATAGCATTGGCAACAATTGCGGGGTTATCATACTGAATATTATGCCCACTCTGAGGGTCAAGTATAAACTTCGAGTTACTCGATAAAGATGTTAACCCTCGTTTCTGTTCTTCTTTTTCTTTTCTGATAGCCTGCCATTGCTCATCTGGCGTTCCTGGTGGCTGTTTTGCTAAACCAGCACCCAGAATAATTAAAGGACGATTTCCCAGTGCTTGTGGTTTCTTTATCCTCGAAAGGTAAAGAGCCTGAAACTCTTCTGCCAGATAATCGGCTGTTGAGTCATAGCCCATTGCCACTGGTTTTTCTATCTGTGGTTTCGGGATAGTTTTACCTTCTGCTTTTTCTCTAAGCCGAACCCACCCATTATACCTCATACTTCCCAACATACTACTTTCATGAGTGGGGTCGACCAGAACGAGACCAATGACATCATTACCATATTGTTCGGTATATAGGCGTGTCAACAGCCCTCCAAGTGATTGGCCAACTAAAATATACGGGCCTTTTAAATATATTTTTTTTAACAATTCATGTAATTCAAATACTTCTTGTCTCATAGTTCTGGGTAAAGGGCCCTTCCCACTTTTACCACTTCCGGCTCTGTCATACGTCACCGTTCTGATTGAGGAAGGCAGAAGGTTTCTGACCTTCTCCCAATCCTTTGAAGTTCCGCCACCACCTGACTCAAAAATAACGGAATATTTTGCATTAGATGAACCTTTAACACTAACAAAGAGCTTAAAATCACCAATACTCACATTCTCTTCAAAGCTTATTTCATCTGTTTTACTCATTGATTGTGAATAAGCAAAACTTACTATCAGGCTTAAAGACAACACTATCACAACACTATAACCCTTAAATAATGGCTTCATCACTTTTAATTTAGTATTAGCTTATTTCTTTTTTCTGAGATAAATATTCCCATGCTCTGATTTCAGTTCTATGGGTAAACCGCCACCATTAAGAGAGGCAGTAAGAATATTCTGTCTGTTTTCATAGACTGGTAATTGAAAATCAGTAAACACATCGTTCCATTCTGAAACCCTGATTTTTAAGTCGGCTTTTATTGTGGCAGGCACTTCTAACAATACCTTACCATAAAGACTTGAAAGATAAATATTATTGCCCTGAACCAGATAAGCATTTACAGAACCATGACGACTATAGGCTTTAATATTGCCTGTAACATTCTGAAGATAAATATTCCCAAATTCGGTACTTGCTTCAAAACTGCCAGTCATATCTTTTACCGCCCATCTCTGTCCATGTTGTGGAAAGTTTTCATAAACCATCAAGTTGAGTTTGTTGGGTAAGTAAAGGGTATATGTGCCGTTATAACAGTTGCAAACCTCACGTATTACTAAAGTGGTGTCTTCTTGCAAAACATTTATGCCTAATTGGGTATTATCTTCCAGACCTTTAATTATCACACGTTTAAGGCCATCAGCCTGTTTTGGTGGATTAATAGGCTCATTAATTTCAATTCTTATCTCGTTACCTTCATAGCCCTGAATGTTGATGTTATTTCGCTCTATCAGGATGATTGCTTGCCTGGTGGTACTCTTAAGAGCCGTAGCAAACCTCATCTGACTATAGGTTGTTTGCCACCCAATACAAAAGAGTAGTAATGTGAATAGTTTTTTCATAATCAGGTTTGTAATAGAGGCGGGGTTTAAGAAAATAATAGCTCTGAATGCCCCCACTCCTTAATAAATAAGGAGTGGGGTACATTTCCTTATTTTTTCTTTCTGATATAAATATTCCCGTTGCTTGATTTAAGATCCATTACTACACCACCGCCATTAATAGTGCCTTCAAAAGCATCGCCACCTTTACCTGATGAGGCAACATAAACAAACTGATCTCTTTTAAAGATGTCTCTTTCGTCTGAATCATCGGCACCTCTCTCTCTGAATACTTTTGCTTTAGTTGTTAAAGCTACATCACTTGATGATTCACCCTGACCGGCAATGGTTTTTGTTCCGGAACTTGCTACGCTTTTGTTTTCTTTCTTTATCGCCGTAATATCCCAATCAGTAAACAAATCACCGTAATAGCTACGAACCTTAAGATTCGCCTTGGCATCATTTGGAAGAGTTATATCAATGGCGCCAGAGGCACTGATCGAGCTTGGTGAACTTTGTGAAAGTTTTGAGTAAGTAACAAAAATCTTCCCATGTCCTGTGTTGGCTACTAATGGACCAGTTATATCGTTCAGGTAAGCTCGTGAATTATTAGTTTTTAATTCAATTTCACCTGCAATATCGCTGATAATGATCTTTTGTTCGTTCCAGTTCTGGCTTTCTATCACTGTTAAATCAAGAGATTTAGGAACTTTAATGGTTAGTACACCGGTGTAGCGGTTCTTAGGAATCAATATCTTAAGAATATTACCTTCAACTTCGGCACTTGCACCTACTCCGGTATTATCAACCACGCCACCTGTAACTAAGCGTAGCCCTTCAGCTTCTTTCGGAAGCTCTTTACGGTTTTCTCCGGTTTGTTCGATAGTAACTTCATTACCATCAACACCCTGTATGTTAACCGAGGCTTGCTGAATTACTACCTGTACTTTTTTCCCTTGTCCGCTAAAAGCCACTTTATATGGTTTGGTTTGCCCGAAAGATGTTGCATAGGCCATGCAGACTAAAACGACAACAAATACTTTTTTCATGATTTTTTTATTGGTTTATGTATTATATTTTAAATTAAGTGTTTACTGGTTCATGTCGTTGTTTTATGAAAATGATGCCTGTTTCAGAAACATTCCGGGAAAGCCTTTCCGGCATTAAGCCTTAGTTCCCGTCTCCACCTTTTTTATCATCATTACTGATACTTTTCTTCTGACGTTGCGGTTGGCTGGTCATTTTTCCGAATTGGTATGAGAAACTTACTCTCCATCCCTGGTTATAATATCTTGATTTACCGGTTTGGGTAAAAGTCGGGCCCGAAAAATCAATTCTTTGTGTAAAATAAGGTGCAAGGAAATTGTCGAAACCTAAACCAACAGTGGCTTTTTTCTTCAGTATTTCTTTCTGGAACGCAATATTATAATAAGCAAATCCACTTATTTTGCCTTGCAACATCACGCGTGGCGAATTGAAGAAACCAAAGAATTGTGCTTTAAAACCTTTACCGAAATCATAGCTTGAATTCATGTTAATTCTATACATCCAGTTCTCGTTGGATGCCTGCAAAGCAGGGCTGTTAAGGATATTGTAATATAAATTGATGGCACCATTGGCTGTAAATTTCTTTTTTATTTTGGTATTCCCACTTATAGACAATCCATAAGAAATATTCTGGGCTATATTCTGGAAATTAATAGCCGCTACTCCTTCTGAATCAAACGTTCTGATACGTTCGATTGCGTTGTTTGTCTGACGCATGAAAAGCGAAGTATTAATTGATGACTCCTTGATATATACATTATAATTGATTTCTGCACTGTGAGTCAATTCAGGTTTCAGATATGGGTTGCCCGAATAAGTCATTAAAGGCTCACTGGCATTTACATATGGGTTAAGAAACCAAAGCATAGGTCGTTGAATACGTTGGGTATAGCTAAGTTTCAGTTTCTGATTTTTAGGTAAATTTCTTGAAATACTCACATTTGGTATCAGATTGCCGTAATCGTTAGTGAACGGAACTTTACCGGCTAAAAACTCTGCCTGAATAAAAGTATGCTCGTATCTTACTCCAGCATTGATTCCCCATTTATTTTTTGAAGTCCGTGAGTAGGTAAGATAAGTACTGGCTACTTGTTGCGCATATTCAAATACATTAGCCAAAGCCGGAACATCAACAAAGTTAGAAGAACCATCAATGGCATTAGAAACCTGATAATCGCTCTTAACATTTCTGAATATTGACTTGACACCTACTTCCATTGTACTTATACTATCTAAAGGATTGGTGAAATCTACCTGTACTGTTCCTTCATAATTTGCACTATAATTGGTGCTTTTTTCTCTATAATTAACTACTTTGCTTTCGTTTGATTGGTCAAGCGTATAGAAACTATCTTCACCTTCTTTAGAGAACATTGTAAGAATATTAAATTCTCTTTTCGGTTTTTTGAATGTTTTTGTATAATCAAGATTTAGCGTGTTACCATCCCAGTCATAAATACGGTAGAGGTTACGGGTAAAGAACTGATTCGTAATGCCTTGTGTCGAATAGTCGTTCAGGTAATCGAAAAACATACCATTTTTACCATCGTACAGATTAAGACTCGCACTCATACGATTCAGAGAATCTATATCCCAATCAGCTGTAATTGTTCCATAACCGTTTTCTCCATTTCCTCTGAAATCAGTAGTCTGTAATAATGCACTTGATATACCCTCTACATTTGTGAGCCGATTGGTTTCGTTGCCACCCTGATTGCGCCAACGATTAAAACCGCCTCTGGCTGATAGCCCGATAGATTTGCTGCGATAATTCAAAGAACCGTTTAACCTGTCATTCCAGCGGCCAAGCGACAAATCAGCATTGCCATTAATTCCCTGTAAGCTATTCTTCTTTGTAATAATATTGATAATACCAGCTGTACCTTCGGCATCATATTTAGCTGAGGGGGACGTAATAACCTCAATCTGTTTGATATCATCCGCAGGGATCTGTTTCAGAACATCAGCAATGCTGCGGGCCATCAGGTTTGAAGGCTTATTATTGATCAGGACTTTAATATTTGAACTCCCTCTTAATTCTACGTTTCCATCAAGGTCTACCGAAATAGCAGGAATTTTTCTTAGCACATCTCCGGCATTTCCACCTTTAATAGTAATGTCCTTATCTGCATTGTATACCAACCGATCGGGTTTCTCTTCAAAAAGGGCTTTTTGCTCAACTATCGTTACCTCCTGTAATTGCTGAACAGTCTGAGAAATTCTGATTACCCCTAAATCAAGGTCTTCGTCTGATACCCTTACGTTATCAATGATTTTATCTTTAAAGCCAACAAATGTGATTTTGATTTGATAAAGCCCCTGAACAGCTTTGGTTAAAGTAAATTTCCCTCTTTCGTCGGCTGTTGTGCCTTCAATTGGTTTGCTGTCTTTTAAGAGTGAGACTGTCGCAAACTCAACAGGTTTGTTAGCTGTCGAATCAAGTACAAATCCGGTAATTTTGCTTTTTTGAGCCAATAAGATTCCGTTTACTCCAAAGAGCAATGCAATTAGTAATAGCTTTTTCATAATTTTTGTTTAAAATGTTAATAGTCCTTTTAAGAGTCTCCGGTTGATTCCGAAACGTTGCAGGTTTTAGTAAAAAAATTATATACTAAAATCTGCTTTAATGTTTGAAACTCTATCCAAAACTATTTGAATCTTAGTTGGTGGAAAACTCATTTGTGATGAGTCGATGGAATATTGTTTCCAGATGATATTTTAAGGCCTATCAAGCCTATCAGTTACAAACTCAAAACCTTCACGCTTTCCATAGCTTTGCGTTTAACAAAATCTTCTGTATCTGTGCTTTGTAATAATTTCTGCATGGGTTTTACGGCTCTTTTGTCTCCAAGACCAGCTAAAATATCTATTACAGTAATCTGTAAGGTCGGCTCTTTTTGAGTCAGAAGGGTCTGAATCAAGGCATCTCTTGCTATCTTTTCAGAACCAAAATGCGATAACGCCTCCGCCGCCGCCGTTCTTACATTAATATTAGTATCAGTATTAAGGGTTTTTATTAGTGCTTCTAATACCTTGTCATCGGGTTTACTTATATCGTAGCTATAATTAACTGCCTGAATTCTTTCTGAGGCTGATTCATTTTTAAGCATTGACAGCATTTGTCTGGTTTCTTTCATTTCTTCTCTCAGAGAAGGTATATCACTTATGTCATTCAAATCTTTGTCTGCGGTTTTCCTTCCAACCCAGAAAATACCCAATAGTATTATGATTCCTGCTGCATATTTAAGTATCGGTGAGTTGACCCAACTTACTCTCATTGCCCCTTTTTGTTCTTTTTCTTTCTTTTTTTGTTCAGCACCCTTTTCTTTTTCAAGCATCATGTAGAAGCCTAAGTCTAAAGTAGCGGTCGGATCAAGCTCGGTGGGTTTGTGCATATCGGCATAAAAAGCCTTTAAATCTTCAAACTCATCTCTTAATGCTTCGTCATTGGCAAGCAAAGTTTCTAATTCCTGTTTTTGCCTGGTATTTAACTTATCTTCTAAATAATCTGCAAATAATTGTTCCATAACCACGATCCTCCTGTATTTTATTAATTGAGTTTTAAATATTCTTCTTTTAACTGTTTCAAACCACGATGTACCCTTACTTTTACTAATGAAACCGAAATGTTCAGAATATCGGCTATTTCTTCGTATTTCAGTTCATCATACCTACTCATGGTTAGTACCTCCTGATATTCCTGTGGTAGTTTTTTCAGGGCTTTCTGAATTAAAAGGTATTGCTCATCATCATAATTTTCTTCTTCTGCTACTTCAATGTTTTCATGTAAATCTTTATGATTGTGTGTATGTTCTTTCAGATAGTCATGATATATATTTCGGGCTATCCTGTAAATCCATGTTCTGAATTCGTATCCTTCTCTGAAACTGCTTCTATAATGAATGATACGATAGAAAACCTGTTGTGTTAAATCCTGACTTGAGTCTCGCTCTAAACCAAATCTTAAATAAAAATTGTATAATGGGCGTTTGTAGCGTTCGTACAAAATCGCAGCCTTATCCAAGTCGCCACCGGCTACAGATTGCATAGCTGCCTCATCAGTCATATATAGCTTTTTCGTTTTTAGGTTTCTGAGAATGATTACTTGAAGACAAATAAAAGGTTACAAATATTTTAAAAAAAACTATTCTTTTTTTTTAAAATCATTTTTGAACCAGATTTTTATTGTTTAAAGCATAGACGATTATAAGTGCCTGTTATTACATTGCGGGTTTATAATTGTCTTTAAAAATACTTCTATAGTCAATCAGGTATATATCGCAATTACTCATTCAAACCTCAATAGTTCAATTTCATCTAAAAACGCCCAAATCCCTTTGAAAACATCCTGTTATATTCGAAATTACGTGATGATCAGTCAGGAATACCAGGATTTTGATAACCTTAACATACCACTGCAGAACATGAAGGAAGTGAAAAGAAAGAACTGCAAGCGTAATGTAAATGGTAGAGGCATCGCAGATTTTATACTTGAATAGGAAGAGTAGGCCTGCAATTAATAGCCGTCGGACAGGTTGTGTTGGGTGCAATCATGAAAGAACCGACTACTGTGATGTGAGTCAGAAGCCTGATTACAATAGTGCCTGACTCTACTTATCAACAGGTAGTTGTGTAGTGTATGAAAACAGAAAACTAAAAGGTTGCCAGAAAAGGTTACCAATATGGTGGGAACCTTTTTGAACCAAGATAGCAATGATTAAAAAAATTCGCAGTCAAACCACTTTTTTTAACTCAATTTGGTTATTTCAGACAGTTTCTGAATCATTCCTGATCAACAAAATCAGACACCGGGTGGCAGATCATTTAATCTAAGTTCTGATTACATCATATACAATCCCCCAAATTAGGGGATATATAGAATCATTTTAAAGTAGAAATTTGTAGTTTGGTCTCAATTACAAATTAATTCATCAACATTCTATCAAATATTCTTTCGATTAATTTACTTTTACGAAGTTTTTTTTCATCAAACTATTAAATTTTAATTATGAAATTATTACGCCTTGCACTTGTTCCCTGCATTCTTTTGGGGATAACTCTGACTGGGGTTGCTCAAAAGAAGGACGACAAGAAAAAACCTGAAGAACCTGCAAAAACTACCCCTCCGCCAACTACTCCGGCAAAACCTGCAGAAACACCCAAAACTGGTCCTAAACCTTACAAAGATGTAATCACTGACAAAGCAAAAACCAGCAAAGGATTAATTACTGTCCATAAAATTGATGAGAAGTATTTCTTTGAAATTGCTGATAGTTTAATTGGTCGCGATATTATGACAGTGACCCGTTACTCCAAAACTGCCGCAGGTGGTGGGATCTTCGGAGGTGAAGAAGTAAACCGCCAGATGATCAGATGGGAGAAAGGACCAGACAACAAGCTTTTCTTACGTTCAATCTCTATCGTTATGACCTCTGCCGATAGTACCAAGCCAATATTTCAGGCGGTAAGAAACTCAAGTGCTGACCCCATTATTGGTGCTTTCGATATCAAAGCTTTGAAAAAGGATACGCTTTCGGTAATTGAAGTGACAGATTTCTTCAAAGGAGATAACCAAGTGTTCTCGCTTGACCCTGTCAATAAACAATTCCTGAAAATAACCGCTTTACAAGCCGACCGATCGTATATTCATCATATCCGTTCGTATCCTATCAATACTGAGATACGTACCGTGAAAACGTTTAGTGTTGCACCTCCAATGGTTACTCTGTCACCGGTTCCTCAAATCGGGCAATACCTGCCAGCTTCGCGTGATGCAGGGGTTGTAACAATGGAGTTTAATACTTCGATGATATTACTTCCTAAAGTGCCCATGCGCAAACGTTTCTTCGACCAGCGTGTTGGTTATTTTGCCAATCAGTATTCAGTATTCGGAGAAGAATCTCAGAAATCTGACCAGGATGTATTTGCTGTAAGATGGAAATTAGAACCAAAAAGCAAAGAAGATGCTGAACGCCAGAAACGCGGCGAAGCAATTGAGCCTAAAAAACCAATTGTTTATTACATTGATCCTGCTACACCTAAAAAATGGCAGAAATACCTGAAAGCAGGGGTTGACGACTGGCAGGTGGCCTTTGAAAAAGCAGGGTGGAAAAATGCAATTCGTGGCGAATACATGAACGAAAGCGATAGCCTTAGCTTAGAGGATGCACGTTTTTCGGCAATCCGTTATTTTGCAGCCGATATTCAGAATGCCTATGGACCAAATGTTCATGATCCTCGTAGTGGTGAAATTCTTGAAAGCCATATTGGTTGGTATCACAATGTTATGCGTTTATTACGCAACTGGTATCTGATTCAGACAGCCGCTGCTGACCCGCGTTCAAGAAGTAAAAATTTCAGCGATGAATTAATGGGTGAGTTAATTCGTTTCGTGTCGTCTCACGAGGTAGGACATACGCTGGGTTTACGCCATAATATGGGCGCAAGTTCGGCAACTCCTGTAGAGAAACTTCGTGACAAAGACTGGGTGGCTCAGAATGGACATACCTCATCTATCATGGACTATGCCCGATTTAACTACGTTGCACAACCGGAAGATGGTATCACTGATTTCTTCCCTCGTATCGGTGATTATGATGTTTGGGCTATTAAATGGGGGTACTCTTATTTCCCTGATGCAAAAGATGCAAAAGAAGAAAAGAAAACGTTAAATGCCTGGACAAAAGAAGCATACAAAGACCCACGTAAACGTTTCGGTACTGAAATCAGTCCTTATGACCCACGCTATCAGACAGAAGATTTAAGCGATAATGCGATGAAGGC
Organism: Emticicia sp. BO119; assembly: GCF_013912375.1. Lineage (GTDB taxonomy): Bacteria > Bacteroidota > Bacteroidia > Cytophagales > Spirosomataceae > Emticicia. The sequence goes on from NZ_JACETV010000001.1 coordinate 1,253,866, forward strand.
TTCTGAATATGGTATCAAAAACTTGCAAAGAATATTACCAAATCTGACAGAATGGAGCAAGGAAGATGGTGAATTCTACAAAGAATTAGCTGAACTATATAATAACGTAGCATTCCAGTTCCGTCGTTATATCGGCCATGTAACCAAAAACGTAGGTGGTGTATATGATGATCCGAAAACGTACGACATGGAAGGCGGTGTATTTACTGCTGTACCAAAAGCTACTCAGAAAGAAGCGGTGGCATTCCTGAATCGTCAGGTATTTGCTACACCAACCTGGTTGCTTGACCAGAACGTATTGAACAAAATCAATATCGAAACTGGAGTTGAGGCTGTGAAATCAATTCAGGAAACCACCCTGAATAACCTATTGGCTGGTGACCGTGCCGTAAGATTGATGGAAACAGGTGCTACCAACCCTGCTAACTATAATCTCGACGATTTGATGACCGACCTTCGCAGCGGTATCTGGGGTGAGTTAAAAACAAAAAAACCAATTGATGTGTACCGTCGTAACCTTCAAAAAGTGTTTACTGAAAAATTAATCACTTTGTTGACTCCAACTACAACAACCGTGTTATCGATTCCTCCGGGAGTAACTTATGGATACGATACCCGTGTAGTTGATTTGAAGAAAACCGACTTGCCATCTATTACCAGAGCACATCTGGAATCATTGAAAACGGAAATCAAAGCTGCTTTGCCTTTAACTACCGATAAAATGAGCAAATACCATTTACAAGATGTGTTAAAACGTATTGAAAAGGGATTGGATCCTAAATAATTAGCATATAGAAGTTGATTGAGGCGGAGGGGTATCTCTCCGCTTTTTTTGTAGTTTAGGAAACGATTTGTTTTCAATGCAAACTTTTGTTTCCATTAGTAAGTACGATATAAAAGCTAACTATTAAATGCGCAAATAAGAAAGATTAGGTACAAAAAAATTAGGTCTATAACTCCATGTGCAAAATAGGAAAAGGCTTACCAGTACCATCTGATTCAGAACGGCTTGTCATTTTAAACCCGTGATGCAGATAGAAACCAACAGCCTGTTCATTCTGTTCGTTTACATCAACTTTGGTTATCTTCACTTCATTTATTGCATGATTCAAAAGTACTTTACCAATACCTTTGCCAAGACTATCCGCATGGACAAAGAGCATTTCAAGGTTATTATCATTCGTGCCTAAGAAGCCTAAAATCTGGTTATTATCGTCTCGCACACAAGCCAATTCAACCATTTCAAAATACTTATGTTCATGGATTGTCTGTTTAAAAAACAAGATATTATCCTCTCTAAGAAAATGATGTGTAGCCCTTACCGAAGATTCCCAAATATCTAAGAGTGTATCGTGTTCTTCGGGTTTTACTTGGGTGATAATATAATTAGTGGTCATTAATAAAGTTCTTTGGTCAGCATAATCATATGTTTACACTGAATCCCGTTTTCGTAGAGGGGTTCAGAATAATTATCAATAAAGAAATTCATTTTGATGCCTGACAATTCAAAGCCTTGCTTCTGATAGAGGTATAATTGTCCGATGCTGGCATTAGAAGTACCTATTGATAGTATTTTGTAGCCGGAACTAATAGCTCTTTGGATTGCATCCTGCAAAAGTAATTTTCCTATTCCCTGACCTTGATAAGCTTCATCTACAGCAATATTTTTGATTTCGGCTTCATGATTATCAACGGGAAAAAATACATACTGACCAATTAATCTCTCTTCTATATAAGCCTGATAAATTGTTGAATAAGGTAAATATACTTGAATTGCCAATTCTGACGGATCGGCTGATAATAATAAATCATAGGAGGGAGTGTCCTCTTCTCCGATAGGTTTTATAACTAAACTGAACATAAATCACTTAGAAGAAATATCTTGTAAACGGCTGAATCTAACAGATTCATCAATCATTTCTTTCACCACCTCAAGGTTTACATCGGCTAATTTTTTAATATAGATACACCCTTTACCTGATTTGTGTTTGCCCAATTTTTGCAGGAAAACTTCTCTTTTATCAGGCTCTAAAGCAGTGTATAAGCTAATAGCATCTTTTCTTGGAGAAAAACCAACCAAAGGAGCATCCCCCTCATGGCCGCTTGCATATTTATAGTGATATGAACCAAAGCCAATAATACTTGGCCCCCACATTTTACCCTCCAGTCCTGTCTGGTTCTGCATAATTTCAAGCAAATGGTAACCATCCGTTCTTCTTTTTTCATCATCGATCAGATTCAGAAAATCACTGACATTCACTGTAGTTTCGTGAGTTTTAGTCTTTGCCATAATAGTGGGTATTTGGTTAAGATTTAGACAAAGATAAGAAAAAATAGATCACTTAATCAGTATCTTTGCCTCGTAAATAAATACCGTTTTAGTATGATTAAACTAATAGTTTGTGATATGGATGGGACGCTTCTGGATAATCAGGGACAACTGAATGAGCAGTTCTGGGAATTAGAGACGAAATTAGCTAATAAAGGAATAAAATTTGCCATTGCCAGCGGAAGACAATATTATAACCTTCTCGATAGATTTGAACGAATAAAAGATAATCTGATTTTTCTGGCAGATAATGGATCTTATGTTATTTATCGCGATGAGCAGGTACATATTGATTCACTTGATAGTGTATCAGCCATTAAATTTATAGAAATTGGTCGTAAGATAGAAGAAGCTTATGTGATTGTAAGTGCGAAGAATTCGGCCTATGTGGAGAATATTGATGAGCGTTTTCTGAATGAGGCAAGGAAATATTTTAAGAGGTTAGAGATAGTTGAAGATTTAACAAAAGTGCAAGATACAGTATTGAAAGTAACTATATGCGATTTCAATAATTCCGAAACCAATAGCTATCTACATTATAAACAGTTTGAAAAAGAATACAAAGTGGCAGTGGCAGGAAAACTCTGGTTAGACATTAGCGATTGGGGCGCTAACAAAGGAACCGCTGTTAAAAAAATGCAGGAAAAATTTGGCATTGCTTATGAAGAAACAATGGTATTTGGTGATTACCTGAATGATATGGAAATGATGACCACAGGTAAATACAGCTATGCCATGAAAAACGCACACCCTAAAATTATTGAGGCTGCCAGTTATTTAACCAAATATACAAATAATGAGAATGGAGTATTGGAGACTATTAAAGAATTGGGGTTGGTGTAGCTTACCTTCAGTCAGAAATCAAATCATTTCTCAATGCTTCTGACCATTGCAAGCTTTCAGGCAACGTAATTCTGCTGAATTCAATATGAACAACTCGTCTTTTTCTTTGATTAGTTGTTCTATTAGATGCATGGAGTAGGAGAGGTTTCATAAACATGATGCCCCCTTTCTTTACTGAGCAAATACATTCGGTTTCAATACTCCAGTCAATCGTTTCAGGCCGGTATATACCTTTTTGATGAGATTTTGGAATTACTTTTAATGCTCCATTTCCTTCGTCGGTATCATCAAGATGAATTCTGATGGTGAAATTATCTTCTAAAATTGATAGAGGTGGCTGAACGGCAAATTGCTGATGTTTAACTGTCCAAGGTCCAAAGCCATCAATCTCCATTTTTTTATCAACTGAAATTGTGAGGTCCTGATGATAAGCTACAAACCAATTAGAGTCTTCTGGTTTATCAAAATAAATAGATTTTACTGCAAAGTACTTTTCGCCAAAAACAGAATTAATAAGGAATTTAAATTGCTTATTAAAAATAATGACTAATATTTCCGGTACTTCCTTCAGAAATTGCCTGATGGCGAATAAATCATTGGTTTTACGGAAAGTAGGTTTTGTGGTATTAGAATTTTCAATGATTTGTAATAAAGCCTCTATTTCGGGGTCATTAAAAACTTCGTTTACTACTCAAAACCATCGGTTTTTATTTTATCTTTGATTGAATTATTCATCATTTTAATCACTAAATCTCTTCACCCTTCCAAATCAACATAAGGCTTAGTCTCATCCGGTTCTTTACCAAATCTTAACACGTGTCCGTCAGGGTCATAGATTGCCATTTCTAACGCCCATGAATAATTGGTAGGGGGGAGCTGAAAAGATACATTTGCAACCTTTAATTCTTCATACAAAGCAAAAATATCTCCGTCAAAGCCTACCCAAATCCATGTACCAGGGTTGCCTTGGTATCCCTGACAAGCATAAAAACTACCTCCGGTATGCCTGAAACTTGTAAATTCATCCGTCCCCCAATCTTCCTCCTTAAACCCTAAAAGATCAACGTAAAATTCTCTTGTTGCTTTCATATCCTTTACAGATAAAATAGCTGTAATACCTTCAATCCGAATGGGAGTTTTAATAGCTCTATCGGTCATAATGAAGAATTGGTTAAATTATGAAAAATATTGTTTGAAAACCTGTGTCTAAAGATTGATTAAACAATTATTTTACCTCTACCCACAGAAACGCCTGACCCATAATACGAACCTCCATAAAAATACCAGGCTGCTTTTTCGATAAGCTCAAGAGAATTTTCAGGAGTCAAGCTTTCTAACAATGCGTTATCTATAATTGCCTTGAACCACCTGATGTTGCTCGAAAATCCTTCTATTTCAATAAAGTAATTCAACCATCTGTTCTGGCAATGCTTACAAGTTTGAATACTAACCTCTGCAAATCTTCCGTTTGTTTCATCAATACCTAATTCAACCGTATCATAATTAAGATGCGAGAACGGAGGTTTATAGCAGATGCAATCAGAAGAATTCATAATTTCAGAATGTCTCGAACTTTGATTTAACTGATATAATGATTGACTTGATTTTATTTAACTAATTTGTTCAATAATTGAATATAGATTTTTTTAAGTCAGTGTAATCCAAAAATCAGTTAAATCAAAGTTCAAGATTAAAGTATTTTACACCTCAAAACTATCAGATTCCTGATAAGCCTTTATTAAAGCCTGTTCGCCCTCTTTGCCTGGTTTTGAATTACCATGTTCCATTCCCCATATAAAAGTTCTATTTTCGGTCATTCCTTTCTTATACACATGTTTGAATATGTTTTTATAATTTATTTCGCCAGTAGTAGGTTCTTTTCTACCAGGATTATCACCAATCTGAAAGTAGCCTATTTCATTCCAGGACCAGTCTATATGCAGAATAATATGACCTTCATTCTTTTGCATATGGTAAATATCAAACAGTATCTTGCATGATGGGCTATTTACCCCACGGCATATTTCGTAAGTCTGATCAGAGGTTCTTAAAAATAAATTAGGGGTGTCGCTCAGAGGCTCAAGTACCATTACAATTCCATGAGGCTCAAGAATCTCTGCACCACGTCTTAGGGCATCAATTACGTTCCCAGTCTGAACACCAATCGGGAGATTACGCTCAAAATCTCCAGGAACGACAGTGACAAATCTGGCATTGCAACGTTTGGCTACTTCAACTGCACGTTTACAGCCGCTCAGAAATATTTCAATATACTCTTTCTTTCCTGCGGCTAAGGTATTTGCCCCGTTTCCTCCTTTATCAACAACGAATACCCCCATATCCATTCCCAATTTGGCCATAGTCTCGCCAATTTTAGTCTGCATTTCAGGTGTGCGACTCATCATACCATTGTCTTCCATTGCTGTAAAACCATTATCAGCCATGAACTTTAACTGGTCTATCAGATCTTCTCCAGCCGAATTTTTAAACATTCCAAAATGAGGAGCATATTTGATTTTGAAATTATTTTTGACCTGAAATACATTAAGTTTATCAGCAAAAGGGACAGCTGATACTCCTGCCATTCCAGCCATTGAGAAAGAGCTTTTAAGAAAATTTCTACGTTCCATAGTATAAGTGTTGAATAGGATGAGTTTGATGGGTAATTAAACCGGTTAAAATTAATAGATTCTCTCTGAATCTTTCGACTAAAAAAACAAAGATTGATTAGGTAACAATCAATCTTTATATTAAAAAGCAATTTTTTTATTTAATTATCCTTATTGAATGACATCCTCTTGGCAGAAAAAGCTTAATTTCCTGCTTCTGTAAACCTGGGTTATCACCTTGTGTTACCTTCCAGAATTCAATTCCACCAAAGTGTTTGCCATAGTTAAAATAATCATAGACAGATACAGCTAAATTTTTCCCACTCTGGTCGAACGAAAGACTTTTCGGTAAAATTCCCTCAAATTCGTATTCTCCAAGACTATTCAGACTACCATCTGGGGTCAATTTAAGTAAACTTAAAGATGCTTTATTATTTAAACCTGTATTCTCCCAAGGGAGATAGGTTTTTTTTATATTGGCAACGGCAATCAATCTGCCATCAGGACTAATGGCAAATCCTTCGGGATTTTGGCCCACTTTTATTCTGCTCAAGGGGAAGTGCTCTGAACTACCATCCAAGCTGAATCTGATAACAAATATTTCACCATCTGCTCCTTCCTCGTTGCGCTTCAAATCAGAAACAATATAGAACTTTCCGTCTGATGTAAATTGTCCAGAACCTGGCGAAGTGCCGATTTTTATTGGTTTGCCTTGCAGTTCAAGGCGGATAATTTTGTTGGTTGGTCCGTCGCGAGTAGTTTTTAATAAGCCTATTTCTTTTGTTTCTTCAAAAGTAAAAGCGATATAATTATCGTTGGGATGCCAGCTTACATCTGAAATCTTTCCTGCAGGCAAATTCTGTGGTCTATGTATAATGCGAATGGGTTTTCCAGTAGGGTCTAATTCAAGGACTTGCAATTCCTTGCCTTCCTCTTCTGTACATAAAACCAGATATTCGCCTTTTGGGCTTATATCTATACCAATAGGGTTTTTACCAGTAGGAAATTTATATAATACTTTAGGATGGGCAATATTCGCTATATCAATTACGGTTATAAACCCACCTGCGGGTAAATCCTCGCTGAGATTTTTTAACTCAGAAACATTGTCAGCTACCATTCCTCTGGTATCAACTACATAAGCCAGATGATGTGTATTTGAAACCACCATTGCTTTGGTATGGTTGGCTGATGAGTTTGATACTATGACACTTTTGGAATCATCGTATGACTTCTGTAAAGGTAACTTAAAAGTTGTAAAAGCATCTTTTGCTCCCTTTTCTTTGTACAACTTCCCATCAGCAAAGGCAGAGGCTGCCATATCGGCATCAGAAATAGCAATAATCCCTTTAGCTTCAAAAGATAAATTTTGTGAGTAAGAAGTAATACTAACGAATAAAAATAATGGGACGAAATAATTTTTCATGTTTAGTATAACCTGGTTTAAAATGCGAATATCTAAAAAGCAGTCTGTCAAAACCTGTTTTTAGCTCTCAGCATCATAAACCTGAACTCTTTCCCAAAGATGAGAACAATTGGCTACGAAAGCTAAGTGATCCGGGTGAGTCTGGTAATCGGCTTGTTGTTGGGGCGTATCAAAGATGAAAGTAATTGAGAATTGGTAAGAATAATCGATTACGGCTCGATTGGTATTAGCCGGAGTACCTACATAGGCTGTCTGGATTAAATCAATTTTTGATAATTCTAATAAGCCTTCATGTAAAGATTTGTGGTCGGCATCATTGTTTTTGTCTTTTAACCAGAAGAATACAGTGTGAACAAATCCTTTTTTTAAGTTAGCCATGTCAGGAATATGGTTTAATTGATGATAAAATATGAATTATTGATTAGTAGCAAAAAAGGTAATAGTATCTAATAAATACTTTTCAACTGAAGAACTATGTGTACCGTTGTTGACAGTGTTTAATTTTACATTAGTCGCCCCTCTTTTTACCATTGCATCGTAGGCTGTCTGAGTATTAAAATAGGGCACATAGGTATCAGCTGTACCATGCGTAAGCATTGTAGGAGTCTTAGGTTTCCAGTCAAAAATGTCATTATCTTTTACAGCATTTATCAAGGCAGCATCTGATCCATTTGCAAGACCCTGTTTAATGGCATCTGAAATGATTTTATTGAAGCTTACAGTGATTCGTGCATTTTGCTTATCTTTCTGAATCTGACTTGCATAAGGCTCAATGAAATAACTACTCATGGCACGGTTCAACTTATAGATGCTGTCATAGGTTAGTAATACCCATATATAAGAAGCATTATGAGTTGGGTCTCCGTCTGAATCTACGCTTGCAAGTGTCTTGAAACTCAGGGTTTTATTATAAGCACCTGCGCCACAGCTTGAGGCTTTTAAGTTGAACTCAGTGGGTGCTTCCTCTTCGATCTTCTTTTGCAAGGCTAAAGTTGCAAAGCCGCCTTCTGAATAACCACCTAAATACACGTTGTTATTCCATTTAATATTCTCTTGTTTAATAAACTCTTTAACAGCTCTTAATAAATCTAAACTTGCTGTGGCTAATCCTTCTCGATGTTCGTACGTATGGGGTAATTTATTAGTGCTTCCATATCCAATATAATCGGGAGCAGCCACAATGTATCCAAAAGTAGCTAAAACTGAAGCTATTGTACCTTCTCCGGCAGAGTCATAATAAGAGGGGGCATCATTATCCGAAAAAATAGTGCCATGCTGATAGCTGGCTAACGGTAAGGGTGTCGTAAGATTTGAAATAACCGGAACCACCAAAGCACCGGAGGCCTGAATTTCGGTGCCATCAGTGTTTTTTGTTTTATAGATAATTTTATATTGTTTTACACCCCCACGAATAAATAATGCATAGTCTGATGCCTGAGAACCGAGCGATGCCAAGAACTGTTCTTTAGTGTAATCATGTACTAAAGCGGCACTAACTAAGACAACTGGTTGTGGATTAGGTTCGGTTGTAGTTTTATCGCACGACCCTAAAAAAACTGAAAGTGTTATTGAAAATATTAAATACCTGAAATATCTGATTTTCATAGTGTTCGGTGATTGTAATGACAAAGTTATTAAATTTATTGGATTACTGCCCTTGCGAAAGTTCTTTTTTGGAAGAATAGGGGTGTTTCAGATTGAAACTGATAAGCAAGATGGGTACCTTGTTTATAACGTAAAGAAGAGAATAATCTTTTGATAAAACCATAGAATTGTTTGTGACGCAGCCAGTCAATAAAAAATGTGATGAAACACTCGAATGAGAAGAGGTGGTGTTCCATCACATATAGAAGAATCTTTCGTTTAATCTTTCGATTGTTAATATTTTAATTTTGATTTTGGTTTTTCAACCTCATCTTTTATATCTCTCGAATCAGGTCGCTCATCTCTGTTACCCGATGAGGTATCTCTTGATGCTTTATTCTTGCTATCCGGCCGAAAAACATTCTTAATGTCTCTTTGCCTGTTTTGTATAGTTGCCATAGTTTTAAGCAGATATGTGAAAATCAACCAAAAATGAATGCTATTTATAGAACTAACTATAAAAAAAAGTATTCCCGACTGTCAAAAAATCATTTTAAGATACACCTTTTATTGTCTTGGGGTTAATTCTCCGCACGTATAGGTAGATTTTTTTGGACGATTCATTCCTTAAAATTTTTCCAGGTAAAAATTATTGGCAATGCTTTTTGCAGTAGAGATAGAAAATTAATTATATAAATCTGGAAATAAACGTCAAATTTTAAGCAAATATATGAGTCAATTATACACCAAATAGTAAAAGCAACAATAATAGCGTTTCGTGCCCATTTTTCTTTTTTTTGAAAGGGGTACCAAGCCAGATAAGCAACAAGGATATAGCAACAGGCAATTGTACCACCTAAAGGCCCGGCTACAAATAGACGGAATTTCTTTATTTCGTTCGGAATTTCAAATGTTTGCCAAAAAACCCTGGCAAGGGCCTGATCATAATATTTAAAGAGAGTTAAGTCACTTTTAAAAGCAAAGATTACCCCAATTAAAGCTATAAGAAGGCTACTATAAAAAAGCCACCTTTGCCAGAAAATGAAAGAATTTTTCAAGAGAACGAAAGTTTAATAATTATTCCTTTTTCGCCTTCGTATTACTCTTAATTACAGCCTGTATTACGTCCCACATTTCATTTGGTATTGCATTCAGATGATTAAATTCTCCTGCACCATTCAGCCATTCTCCACCATCTATGGTTACTACTTCGCCATTAACAAATGAAGAGAAGTCTGACATCAGATAAGCAGCCAGATTGGCTAATTCCTGGTGCTCACCAACACGTTTGAGAGGCACATTACCAAAATCAGAAAATCTTTCACGCATGTGTTCAGGAAATGCATCGACCGGAAATAACCTGTCCCAAGCTCCTTTGGTCGGGAAGGGCCCCGGAGCAATGGCGTTGAATCTGATACCATATTTGGCCCATTCAACTGCAAGGCTTCGGGTCATTGCCAGTACTCCAGATTTTGCCATAGCTGATGGTACCACAAAGGCAGAGCCAGTCCAGGAGTAAGTAGTAACAATACTTAGTACAGTAGCTTTTTGTTTTTGTTCAATCCAATGTTTGCCAAAAGCTAATGTGCAATAATAGCTACCTTTTAATACTATATCGACTACAGTATCGATGGCGCGATGAGAGAGCCGTTCGGTTGGGGATATGAAATTCCCAGCAGCATTATTTAGCAAGCCATCAACTTTCCCAAATTCTGCAATGGTTTTATCTTTCATAGCTTCAATAGCACCAAAATCGCGTACATCACAAGCAATTGGCAATATTTTACCGCCAGTTTCCTGGGTTAGCTCATGGGCAGTTTCTTCTAATACCTGTAGCTTTCTGCTTGTTATTACAATATTTGCCCCTAACTGAAGAAAATATTTTGTCATAGATCTGCCAAGCCCGGTACCACCTCCAGTTACCACAAAGGTTTTCCCCTCAAGGGCACCATCTCTTAGCATAGGTTCATTATAAGTCATTTTTGTCGGGTTTTAATTGTTGAGGATAATTGTATTATTTACGGCAAAATACACTATTAATCCAACAATAAATTTATTATGAGTATTTTCTTTTATGAAATCACCGATTTTCTGTTAATTGATGTTATCCACATATAATTCATTTTATAGATAAATTCTTGTAGGAAATTGTTGGAAGCCCTTCTGAACTATACTTCTGTAGTAAGTTTAGCATTATTCTATGTATTTCAGTTCGATTGATACTGAGTTCTTTTTGAATTGCAAGATAAAAATCCTCTTCACTTTTCCCATAGCTAAATAATCTTTTCAGTCCTTCTATTCCGTTCTTTTCCAGGGCCAGATGACAGAATATACCACCGAAAACGTAAACCGGATTCGTAAAATCATCTAATTGCTCATAATCAAGAATATTATTAAGATTAACCGTTGTATCATTTTTGTAGTAGTTATACACTCTTTCAATATGGTATTTCAGGTCTTTTTCAAAATGCCCACCCCAATAGCCCGAAATTCCAGCCAGAAACCAGTCATGCGCATTAGTAAAAGAATTATTAATAATATGAATGAGTTCGTGCTCGTGGAATTCGGGATTTTCATAGCCACCCGTATGTATAATATTATTTCTTGCATCAAAATAGCCACATTTATTATTTTTACCACCCATGCCTATTTTATAATCAAAGCCTATAGTGTTATATAAATTATCACAGCTTTCATAAATATAATAATCCAATTTTTCGAATGGTACGCCAAAAAGTGAAGTTAATATAAAGTAGGCTTTATTCGTTTTTTTTGCATTTCTACTATTGAATTTATGAGCTGAACTATAATGATAAAGGATTTGGCCTACTCTTTTTTCTTTCCAGTTGTGAGTATTTATATCTAATATATTATAAAAATAATATCCCCCGTTTTCTTTCTTTAATGGATAATTTGTAATAGCCACAGGTACAAAAGATGCATCGGTCTCGGTATAATAAAATATACTTTTGATAATATAGTAGTTATTACGTTTTGAAATGGATATCACCTTATTATTAAGACCAAGTTCTAATAATGATGGAGATAAAGCTCCGTTATAATTAAGCAAATCCGGGTATTTATTTTTTTGAATAGCTTCTTTTGCCCAATATTCATTAAAGTCAGCGTATTTTTCTCGGTTTAAAAATTCATTATCATAAGTTATATATTTTTGCCATTTTTTCAGAATGCCTTTATTTTCGATATTTAATGTATCAATACCATGATTAATCTGGAGCAACTGCTGAGCCGATAATTCTAATTGTAAGAGCAGTAAAAAAATAATTGAAGGACTTCTCATAATTGAAATTGAACAGATGATAGAAATTAGGATTAGCTGAATTTTATTAATGTTGAAAATAGATAACTTTTGAGTTGTTGTAATTTAGCCGTAAAACTAAATAAAAAGGCCACTGATGAGTTATCATCAGTGGCCTTTTAAGAAATCTTAACGATTCCTATATTTTTAAACGCCAATTTTGGCTGCGACTAATTTTACCTCTACAATAAAGTTGTCGTAAATGGCTTTATCACCAATCGTATCGAAGAAAGATTTAGAAGCATATTTGCTGCCAAATTTAGTCCTGTCTACTTCAAATTTAGCAGAAGCACTTGCTGAACCATTTTTGTTGATACTTACTGTAGCAGGGAACGAAATAGGTTGTGTAACACCATTGATTGTGAGGTTTCCTGCAATATCGTAGCTTGTCCCACCTTTAGGAGTAGCTTTTGTAATTTTAAATGAAGCAGTCGGATATTTTGCTGCATCAAAGAAATCAGGAGCTTTCAGGTGACTTACCAATTTAGCATTGTATCCCTCATCTTTAACATCTAATACTCTGATACTATTAATATCAATTATGAAGTCACCGCCTGTTAATTTGTCTCCATCTACTATAATATTACCAGCCTGAATATTAATTGTACCGTTATGCTCACCTGTAATTTTCTTACCTATCCAGCTGAAAGTACTGGTTTGGGTATTTACTTTCAAGGTTTGCGGGGCTTTTTTGCCTTTATCAGCCATTGCTGAAAAACTTAAAAATCCTGCGATTGCTACTGTAAATAAACTTCTAAAAATGTTCATTGGTTTTGATACTTTGGTTTAAGCAAGTTAAAAAAAGTGAAAAATAAAATCTTTATAATCAATAGATTAAGTAGAGTAATAAACTATACAAACTTTACCTTTGAAAAAGTTGATTAATTACTGCCTCTGAGCTTATCGAGTAAATCGCTAAGGGTTTCTGCTTCAGTCGGTGTCAAATTAGAAAAGGATGTTTCCCAATTCTCCTGTAATACATCAATTTCTTTCAACACATCCAGGCCTTTTTGCGTAATTCTTACATCGCAAGCCCTTCTATCATCTTTGTTATCGCATCGTGAGGCTAAATCTTTTGTCAATAATTTATCAACAAGACGAGAAGCATTTGACATCTTATCCAACATCCGTTCTATGATTCCGTTCACAGTAATAGGGTTCGGATATTGACCTCGCAAGATTCGTAATACATTATATTGCTGCGCCGTGAGATCAAACGGCTTCAGAATATTCATGTGGTCGCTGTTCATCCAGTTATTGGTAAATAATATATTTACTACCAGTTTCTGATATGGACTCTTAAAGGGTTTTTGCTGTTTTATGTCTTTTTCTATGGACATATTATTTTAAATAACTGTAGTAGTTTATTATACACTAACAATGTATGTTGTTACATATAATACAAATGTCAATGACACTTAGTTCCATTGATTAAAAAAATTATCGGAGAGGAATTATGCTTGGTGCAGAAATATCGAAATCACGTAAGCGAAGCGGCTGGATACTATCAAAACCAAAACGGAAGTTTGAGTTAGTATTCGGGAGATTCGGATAGTATCCAATCCGGATCTGAAATGTTTTAAAAGTAAGATTTTCATTTCTGATTCTTAGCCCAATTCCATAGCCCTGATAGAGTGTACTACTAAACAGAGGAATATTTCGTAAACTAACCAAACCAAAATTGGCAAATGTAAAATAGGCTACTCTAAATCCAACAATGCTTTTCTTTGAAAACAAAACAGATTCAAAACCTAAAGTTAAACGTTTATCACCAATCAATGAGCTGTTATTTACCCCAACAATACCATCTGACCCACTAATGTTAAGATAATCAATGGGGTCACGGTTAATGCCATAGGTAAAACCTAAATTAACAAAATTTCGGGTCTGAGCTTTACCTAATTTCATTAAGGGGCTGAAATAATAGCTTTGTAGGCTCAAAATACCTTGTTGAGCCTCTTTCTTTTTAAGATATGTGCCTGCATTGGCTAAAAAGTAAAGGTAGCCTTTTTCGTGCGAGAGGTATGTGCCATTAGCATATTGAAGACCAGCATAATTTCTTGCACCAAATTCAGTTTGTTCCCTACCAAAAGTCAAAGAAATCAGACTACCAGTGGGTACATCCTCAGTTCTACCAAATCCATAAATTAAAATATCTCTTTTATAATAGCGGGTTGAATAGCCTATGCTGCCCAATATAGTGGTTCGGTTCCAGTATATTTTGTTTGTATCAGCTCTTACTTCTGGTCGGGTTCTGTATTCATAACTCGAACGTCGTCCCGCCACAATAAGCCGCTGACTGGCTCTGGAACCTTTTAATTTAAAAGCGTGCCCATACCATAAGTCTGAATAATAATAGCCTGTTTGGTAGACGAGTTCTTTCTCAAAGAGGTTCAACCTTTTGTACTCACGGATTTTATAATAGCCTAATTCAATAGCCCCTGCATCTTTGGTATCAACAGTCAGGAATGGTCTGAAAGCCCTTACCGAAAATTGAGTTAAATCTCGTTCTCTTATAGCACTGATTTGTCCTGTAATAAAAGTCTTACCGATATATGGAATCGTATAGACACTTCTTGCCCCAAAGTCCTGATAAGGGTCATCTTTTTTCCAGGTAATTTTATTAAGAAATGAATGTCCGTTTCCCTGAAAATTACGGTCTTCAATCCCAATTTTAAAGTCTTTTGGGCTACTTGCCGCCACGTCAAAGTTTATTGACCATACGTCTTGTATGATAACAGTTATGTCGACCATCCATGGGCTTCCCCTTCGCTCTTTTACCAATATCCGGGCGTCATGAATGATTGGGTTCGCTCTCAGCAAACGCTCGGTATCTTTTAATGTCTGTGGATTGAGTTTATCCCACTCCTTAAATAAGAGAAAAGATTTTCTGATTACCTTCTCCCGGGTATTGGTATGAAAGTTTTTGCTGGCAAAGCGCTCAAAGCGGTTACCTCTCCTGGTCGTGTCATTGACACTCGGGCCGAAAATATCTAATTGTTTAACGATGATTCTGCCAATTACCTTGCCTTCATATTGTGCAAAAGGATTAGCCTCCAATTTGTCAATTTCATTCTTGAGAATATTCGTATTATATACATCTCTGAACAAAAAGCCATATATCTGTCGCCCAATCTTACTTTTACCCATACTTGTTTTTAGTTTAGTGTACATAACGCTGTCTTTGGCAGATTTATCACTGTCAAATTTTTCATAGTCAGGGGTTTGTCCGAAAGTAAAATGCGAGAGCAGTAAAAATATAAAGGCACATTTCTTCATGCTGAAAAGATACGATTTTTTTATAAACCTGCAACATTATTGTACCTTGTTAACAAGGAAGTTAACAGTTGTGTAATTGTTGGATTCAGTATAGTTAAAAGCAGATATAAGGGTAGATTGTTTAAATGCAGAACACAAAAAAGCGGATATCAGAACTATCTGGTATCCGCGACTGGTTTTGTTTGTACTGAAGGTTTACTTTTTAAGTTACTCTGATTTGACAATAGTGATTGGCACGCAGACCTTTGGCGGGCAGCTTGAACACGCTGCCGGAGGATTAACTACTGTGCTCAATTCACAAGTATTACTATCGGTTATAATTAAGGTTTTACTACCACTGGTTATTAACCCTGCGGGGATTGGTACACTTGTCGTTCCATAGGCAAATGTCCCGACCACAGAGCCATTGAGCGAAACTGTATAATTGCCACCACTACCCCCTGAAGGGTTTAAAGTAATTGTGAATGTATCATCAGATGAATCTCCTGTTGTGCTGTTATTATCGCAGATAGCAACAGCATTAGCGGATAAAGGCGCAGGATTAGCCGTAACTGTAACAGTATCTGAATTGACGCACCCGAGTGCATCCGTAATCGTGACGGTATAGTTGGTAGTTAAAGTAGGAGAAACGCTGATGGTCGATGTGGTTGCCCCGGTATTCCATAGTAAAGTCCCCGTACCTGTGGCTGTAAGGTTACTGGTAGTTCCTGCACAGGCTGTGATATTAGAACCTGCGCTTATTGCTGGTAAGGCATTTACATTTATAATTACCGGGCAACAGTTTCCTGAAAGACAACCACTCGTAGAGGTAAAGTTAACTGTATAATCGCCACTTGTTGCTACAATCAACGTATCGTTGGTAGCACCAACAATAAGCGTATCATTTCTATACCATTGATAAGAACCTGCTGTAGGAGCAATGAGCGTAATAGTTTTCCCCTGACAAATATCAATCGGAACCGTAACGCAGGCGCTGGCAATGTGATCTTGTGTAGAAGCATTGTCAGTATCAGTCTCATTTGATGCAGTAATCTGAGCAACATTCGATACAACTCCTGACGAGTCGGCAGTAGCGGTAATAGTTAAGGATATATTATTGGTCGTACCTCCTAAAGCACTGCCGATTGTCCAGATTCCCGTTCCGGGCGTGTAAAATGTACCAGTACCAGCACTATGAGATACATAGGTTAAACCAGTTGGCAAAATATCAGTTACTTTTACTCCAGTAGCATTCTGGGTTGTATTATCACGCGTAGCAGTGATCGTAAATACGACAGTTCCGCCTTTTGAAGGTGTTGAATTATTGACAGTTTTAGAGAGCGACAAATCAATTGCATTTGAATCACAGCCATCTGGTATTCCGTCTCCGTCAGTATCCAACAAATCATCACCAGTACTGCATTTATCCATACAATCTGGTACTCCATCATTATCAGAATCTAATTTTACATACGCATAATAAACATTAATACTAGTTAATAAAGAAGCAACTCCACCAACGGTTATTCTTATCTGATTATAAGGCAATGTTGTTTTAAACCCAACCTGATAAGTAGGTGTTGTTCCTGGTAGTGCAACCGCCGATAAAAGTGAAGTTCCCGCAACCGTCTCTTGTAAAACACCTCCATTATAAGTAGATATAGTTACACCTCCCAACAAGTTTAACCCTAAAATGCTCGTGTTCTCTTTGATAAGAAAACCAGCAAAAGAACCTGCCGGATATGTAGAAGAGGCATTTACCTGAATATAACGGCTACATGCTAATCCTAAAGGAATATTTATGGTAGCAAAATCCGTAGTATCGGCGTTATTTGTGTTCCCGGAATTTGTAATACTTGTGGCGATACAAAGTATGCCTGGAGTATCAGTCGTAACACTACTTACTTCACTCCCTGTGAGAGCGTTTATACAATCATGGGCACAACTGGCGGGCCCTTCAAAAGCCTCATAAATACGAAGAGTTGTAAGTGCAGAAACTGTTCCGGTACCAACTAATCTTACCTCATCAAAATCAGCAGTTGTGGTAAAACTTAAGATTTGCTTACCATTTGATGTACCCTGTAAAACAGCCAGATTTAGTGTTGGTGAACCACTAAGGGTTGCGGTTTCCTGTAGTACACCATTACGATAAGTTTCAATACTCAAATTACTTAAAACTGCGGCATTCAACAAGCCTGCATCCGGAGCAATTATAAATCCTGCTTCGTTACCCGCCGGATAATATTGAAGAGAATCTTTTACAATCATCAGATTGTAACCGCTTACTGCCTGGGCAAGTAGAGTGACCGTCGCATAATTACCCAAATTACCATCTACAACATTTCCGGCGTTTGAAATACTACAAAGCACACATATACCTCCTCCTAAAGGTGTGCCTACATACGCCCCTGTGCCTGCGATGGGGTCGAGACAAATTCTGTTGTTCTCAATTGTTTGCTGGCTGAAAGCAATACCGGAGTAGAAAGACAAAAATACGAGCAAAAGTAGCCTGCATGTAGTTTTAATTGTTACCATGTGCAAAAGTTTTTAAAATTGTTTAGCAAAAGATTTAATAAGCCGGAAGAGAGGCATTTGCCTGTATCATATTCCGGCGTTTACAGCAAAAATTACTTTAGAAAATCGAGCAAAAGTTTTATATTCTGATACTAAATAATGATAGAGCTACTCCAATGGAATTTAGCTGTTATAATTTCTTATTTAAAATAAAACTCAAAAGAAAAGCATCAATCATTATACGTATCAAACAGCAATTATTTCTGTTCAGCAAAAGTTCTTGATAGTTAAAGATGCAAAGTATAAACAAAGGTTATCTCTTAAAGACATCCTAAAACAAACGGCTTTATTCTTGCTTAATAAAAATAAGGCAGGAAATGTATTTGTAAATACTGGCATCAGTCAGCAAAAGTTTTTAATTAATACAAAAAAACATAGTAAACCCCTTAGTGACTTCTCACGCAAATAATAGATGGTTCTTAGTCTGGATAAGAAATAGAAAAGGAGATATTTTGTTTTTTATGTACATCGGTTCAGCAAAAGTTATTTCAGGTTCATCAATTTGCTTATTGTTAAAAGGATACTAAATAATCGGATAGCAAATTCCTTCTTAGCCTAAGCTGTTGATTTGATAATTAAATATCTTTATGAAGATAAATAATACGGAAAGTGATTTGTTATTTTTGGGTGCATCCTACAGCAAATTGGTTTTAATTGATTACAACAAAGGTTATTTAAAATATTACGCAAAAAATTGTTCTTTATAGTTATTCTCTTCTTTGTATAGTTTGTAGATTTAAGAGAATTTTTTTATCTACTTAAATAATAAGAAATAATTGTGCCAATTTTTTTGCATAATAGTATTTTATCTATTAAAAATAGGACTATTTGTATTTTTTGTGCCGTTTAGTAATTATACTATCGCATATTTTTTTTGAAAAATTATCTAACGGCTACAGGATAATTTTTTGATAATCAATATTTTTAACTTTAGTATGAATTTTGTAGGTAAAACCTGCCTTATAAACCAGGTATATATCCATATATAAATAATAGCAATTTATATATAGCAAGGCTTATATACGTAAATTGATTTGATTAAAATCCTGTGAATGTTCGTAATTCTAAGCCAGATTTATTTACTTCGCAGTTTTAAAAATTCTGTAATGCAATTATCCAAGCCACTTGTTTTAGCCTCCAATTCTCCACGCCGAAGAGAAATCATGTATAATGCTGGGTTTAATTTTTCAGTAAAAGTTATACCAACTGATGAAACCTTTCCGAATGAGATGCCTGCAGAGGAGGTACCTGTTTTTTTGGCAGGAAACAAAGCAGCTTGTTTTAAGGAAACCTTAGAAGATGAGATTATTCTCTGTGCAGATACTGTTGTGATAATTAATGATGAAATTATCAATAAACCAAAGGATATTGATGATGCCAGACGTATGTTAAAACTCTTGAGTAATAGCGTTCATAGGGTAATTACTGGAGTATGTATCATGACAAAAGAAGAATCACTATCATTAGCTGATACTACTTATGTGACTTTCAAAACATTAAGTGAATGGGAAATTGAATATTATATTCAGAAATGTCATCCTTTCGATAAGGCAGGGAGTTATGGCGTTCAGGATTTTATAGGTATGATCGGTATTACAAGAATAGAGGGGTCTTTTTATACAGTGATGGGCTTACCTATACATAAAGTATATGAGGCATTAAAAAAGTATATGCTTTATTAAGGTATTTGTCTGAAAACATGATCGAATATTTAAACGAACATAGTGTAAAATTAACTTTCATAGCTCCATATAAGAAATCAGTTCATGTAATAGGGGAGTTTAATAACTGGCAGATTTTAGATGAATTTGCTATGAAAAAGCAAACCGATGGAGAAACTTTTATTATTATTATCAATAATCTACAGCCAAAGCGTGAATATGCTTATCAGTTTTTGATTGATAGAAAAATTGTAATAGCAGACCCGTATGCAGAGAAAATTCTTGACCCTCAATTTGATAAACAGATTTCTTCAAACATATATCCTGAATTAAAAAAATACCCTTTCGAGAACCCATTCAAAGGAAGTGTTTCGATTTTACAGACTTGTCAAGACCCTTATCAATGGAGAGTTGAAAATTTTATTCCTCCACCTAAAGAAGATTTAATTATTTATGAATTGCTTATAAGAGATTTTGTTGAATCTCGTAAGTACCGGGATATTGTCAATTTTATTCCTTATTTTAAAATATTGGGTATTAATGCCATTGAATTATTACCAGTACAGGAATTTACCGGAAACGATTCATGGGGATACAATCCAACTTTCTACTTTGCTGCCGATAAAGCTTACGGCACAAAAAATGATTTGAAATATCTGATCGATAAATGCCATGAGAATGGGATAGCAGTAATTTTAGATGTTGTTTTTAATCATGCTGATAAGAAATTCTCTTATTATAAAGCCTACAAAGGCCATAAAAGTGCAGATGGAGAGCATCCTTTTTTTAATGAAAAGGCAACCCATCCGTATTCAGTTTTTTTTGATTTCAACCACGAAAGTAAATATACACAAGCTTTTTTTGATAAGGTTTGTAAGTTCTGGTTAAGTGAATATATGATAGATGGTTTCAGATTTGATTTAACTAAAGGGTTTACTCAGGTTCAATCTTATCCTGATGTACTGAAATGGTCAAGCTATGATGCAAGTCGGGTAAAATTGCTGAAACGGATGTATAAAAAAATAAGAGAATATAATAAAAACTGCTACCTGATATTAGAACATCTCGCAGCGAATGATGAAGAGACCGAATTGGCTGATTATGGGTTTTTACTTTGGGGCCATTTGAATTACCAGTTCCGAAATCTGTTGAATGGTAAAAATGATAGTATATCTTGGCTTAATTATAAGAAAAGAGGCTGGAAAGAGGCAAATCTGGTAGGTTATATGGAGAGCCATGATGAAGAAAGGCTTGTATTTGATGCAAATGAAAAATTTAAAGATATTGGACTTGCATTGGCCAGAACGAGGGCAGCTACAGTAGTTTTTTTTTCTTATCCCGGGCCTAAACTTTTCTGGCAGTTTGGTGAGTTTGGTTATGATATAAACATTGATTATAACGGGCGAACTGGCATAAAGCCAATTAAGTGGGAATATCTGAAAGAACCCCAAAGACAATCCTTATTCGATGTTTATAGACAAATGATTCATTTACGTAAAAATATCGTTGCATTCAATGAAGGTGAATTTGTAGAAGTGTCAGAAAGCCTGGTAAAGAAAATTAATATTAATCATCCAACAATTAATATCAGAGTTATTGTCAATTTTAACCTCAAGGAAGTAATACTAAAAAGTAATTTGGAGGAAGGTATCTGGTACGATTTTTTTGAAGAAGTGGTTTTTGAGAGCTCTGAAAAAAACATAAAAATTGCTTTGAAAGCAGGCGAATATCATTTGTTTACTTCTAAACCAATTGAGAAATTTTAAGAAATCAGAAAATAATGAGAAAAGACGAATTAGTAATATTCTATAATGAGCCTGACGAAAAGGTATATGTGAAAGTGCCTCCGGGTATAGAAACACATTATCAGTTATCCAACCTTGCTGGTAAAATTTTGCAGGAAGAAGTGCATACAAAAGCCCTGCATGATTTTGATCTTGCAGGGCTGCCCGTGGGTATTTATTTTGTGATAGTGAATCAGGACGATGTTATCCGCTCAAAGAAAATCATCAAAAATGCCTGATTTTATCTGTTCATTGTCATTAAAAACTCCTCATTGTTACGAGTACCTTTCATTTTGTCTAATAAGAACTCCATAGTTTCCATAGGATTCATATCAGCCATATATTTACGAAGCAACCATACCTTTTGCAAAGTATCTTTGTCCATTAACAAGTCTTCTCTACGAGTACCCGATGCCAGAATATCAATAGCAGGATATACGCGTTTGTTCGATAACTTACGATCAAGCTGTAACTCCATATTGCCAGTACCTTTAAACTCTTCGAAAATCACCTCATCCATTTTTGACCCAGTGTCTATCAGGGCAGTGGCAATAATAGTTAATGAACCACCATTTTCTACATTACGGGCGGCTCCGAAGAAACGTTTAGGTTTATGCAATGCATTGGCATCAACACCACCCGAAAGGATTTTGCCTGATGAAGGAATTACGGTATTATAAGCACGAGCCAGACGTGTAATGGAGTCTAAGAGAATTACCACATCATGACCGCACTCAACCAGACGCTTGGCTTTTTCTAAAACTAAGCCTGAAACTTTTACGTGTCTGTCAGCAGTTTCATCAAAAGTTGAAGATATTACTTCGGCACGAACACTACGCTGCATATCTGTAACCTCTTCTGGGCGTTCGTCAATCAGTAAGATAATCAGATATATTTCAGGGTGGTTACGTGTAATAGCATTGGCAATTTCTTTCAGTAATACAGTCTTACCTGTTTTAGGCTGAGCTACTATCATACCCCGTTGACCTTTACCTATTGGAGCAAATAAATCTAATACACGTGTAGAGTAAATATCAGGTTTGCTACTTAATTTAATATGTTCTTCCGGGAATAAAGGCGTAAGATATTCAAAAGGAATCCGGTCACGTATTTCTTCAGTAGTTTTACCATTGACAGATAGTACCTTCAGAAGCGCGAAATATTTTTCTCCTTCTTTTGGTGGCCGAATTGCTCCCTTAACGGTGTCTCCTGTTTTAAGACCGAAAAGTTTTATCTGTGATGGAGATACATAAATGTCGTCAGGACTGGCTAAATAATTATAATCAGCAGAGCGAAGAAAGCCATAACCGCCTTCCTGCATTATTTCGAGCACACCTTCATTTTCGATTAGCCCGTCAAACTCTTTAATCAGGTTGTTAAACTGTTTTTTGATAACTTTTGTGTAGTCGTCTACAAATCTTTTATCTTCTTTTGGTTCAACAACATCGGGTACAATATCATCAGTTAAACCCTCAAATTCGCTCATTTCTGCATCGATCTGAGACAAATCAAAATCTTCGGCTTCTTCTAAGCTTAAGATAGGGTCTAAATCGGGGTCAAAAGAAATATCGGATTGAGTAGTAGCGGTATCTATTGGAGAAACAGGGGAGAATTCGGTGAAAATATCTTGTGATTCTTGTTTTTCTACAGGTTTTTTCGTTCCTACCTTTTTTAAAGGTTCTTTTGACGGTTGGCTTCCTTCAGTCGTTGTGGAATCACCTTGTTTCGTCAATCTTGTCCGATTTTTAGGAGATTTACTACTGTTAAACAACGGAACTTCAAAATTTGCAGCCGATACATCGGCTACTTCTTTTGGCATATTAAAAGTTGATTTGTTGGATTGTGTTTCCAAAATCTTTTCAATGAGCTCGTTCTTCGAGCCATTGCGGACATCTTTGATGCCCAGTTCAATACAAATTTTTCTTAACTCTGATAGAAGTTTCAGATTCAGTTCTTCTGATGTATACATACGTGAGAATTAACGATACGTTTTTATACGACGGTTAGCGGTTATTATCGATGCTGAAAATAAGAAAAGGACATTATAAGTTAGTGAACAGTTGAAAGCAAATTACAAGCAGTATGCGAAAACTATTGGTTATAAGTATTTTACTTTAACTGGAGCTTTTAAATTATACCTTATACTAAATTTACGTTTATAGGAAAACTCCTGGGAATAGAAATTAGCAAGCTATTTATGGATTGTAATTTCAGAAATAATTGGACTGATTCAAAGAGGGTGATTTCTTGCTACAGAAAGCCTATTGAAGTTTTTTACTCGGATTTGAATGCAATTATAAAACGTTTATTTTTATTTGTCAATATATTTTGACAATATTTTTTTACATAAACTTCAATAATTGAACGTAGAATTCAAAAGGACAAATAACGGCAGACTCTATTTTATCACCTGACTAAGTGATAACACTTAGCTGATACAATAAAGTTCAAATCAATCGATTAATTTTAACCAATTACTTTCGGACCTTGACAGTTGATCCCTGAAACATACCCATTACAATGAATACTGGCCTTTTCAAAAGCTGTTTTCATTGCCATACCTACCTTTTCAGCAGTTTCAATTCCTCTGCTAAAAGCGAATACCGATGGACCTGCCCCTGATATACTACATCCTAAAGCACCAGCTTCTAAAGCGGCATGTTTTACTTCCCAGAATTCTGGAATAAGAATGGCACGCACGGGTTCAATAATAAAATCCACCATTGAGCGAGCTATTAAATCATAATCAGATTGCATCAGTCCGGCTATCATACCAGCTACATTTCCCATTTGGGCAATGGTGTTTTTCATTGATACCTCATTACGCAATATGTATCGGGCATCTTTTGTGTTTACTTCTATATCCGGGTGAACTATAGTTACATACAGCTCCGGTGGAGTGGGTACATTAAATATATCTAATGGATTATAGCTTCTTATAACAACAAACCCCCCCATCAGAGCAGGAGCTACATTATCGGCATGAGCAGAACCACAGGCTATACGTTCACCTTCCATTGAGAAAGGAAGCAGCGATTTTGTTGTAAAAGGTTTACCTAAAATTTCATTTACAGCAAACACTCCTGCAACTGAGCTGGCAGAACTACTCCCAAGGCCACTTCCTAAAGGCATTTTTTTATGTAACTCTACATCGAAACCCTGCTCGATGCCATTTTTTTTAAGAAAAGCCAAAATTGGTACAGTTACCGCATTTTTATTGGCATCAAAGGTTAGTTTGCCCTCATCTCCACTAATTTTTGTAATAATCACCTGCTTGTCGTTTCTCTTTTTTACTATCACTTCATCACCAGGAGCATCTACTGCAAAACCGAATATATCGAAACCACAAGCAACATTAGCAACAGTAGCCGGAGCAAAAACTTTGATTGATTCCATTAAAAATAAAAATAGGATTTTGGTTTGCCTCAAAATTACTCTTTTTGAGGGATTTTAAGAAATTATTTATTTTGTGATTTGAATGAAGATCAAAATTTAAACTCAAAAATTGGTTTCTATTAAATTTGTAAAGAAAACTTATGCAGATGATTGTGGTTAAGTTACTTTTTACTACATTTCCTGTCCCAAAACTGTTGATTAAGTATTTACCTAAACTTAAAAATCAAAATGAACAGATTCCTTATTTTGTTACTGATTCTGTTATGGTCTTTGGCATATAGCTGGTTCTGGAATTGCCATCGTAAACCTTATTGTTACAGCGGGACAGAAGCCTCATTAGATCATAATCTGAATACAGACAGTATTGCCAGCCCTGCTGTTGATAGCGCACAAATGACAGCTGAGGAGCAGATTCTCTTCAAACCCCTTGATGTATATTTTGTGTCAGGGCAAGCAGGTATTTTACATACACCCGAGGTAGACACATTTCTTGTAACTGCAAAAAAATATTTGAACAGGAATTCTGAAAAGCAATTGTTGATAACCGGACATACAGATAGTGATGGGGCTGAGGATTCAAATCAGAAATTGTCGGAAATAAGGGCAGGAAAAGTAAAGGATTTATTGGCAAAAGAAGGTATAAGAGCTGGTCAGATGGCTATTGAAGGAAAAGGTGAAAAAGAGCCTATTGCTTCTAATACCACAGATGAAGGTAAAGCAAAAAATCGTCGGGCAACTATAAGGCTGAAAAATTAAGCCGGGTGCTTGTGCAATTTTAATTATTTTTAACCGATTAAATGCTATTTAAACAATGGAAAATTTAAAATGTCTATTCAATAATTTCCCCTGGGATATATTCCTTTTCTGGCTTTTACCTTTATTATTATTAGCTCTTTTACTTTGGTGGTTGCTGAATAAAAAGATAAAAAGTCTGGAGTTACATAATACAGAACTTCAGGACAGAATAAAATTTCTGGAGAGTGAATTAGACGCTTGCAGGAAAACAAGAATATCAGTTTCTGTTGAACCAAGTATTATCCCGGTAACAACAGGTGTAGTTTCAGCATCCGGGATTCCCTCGATACCCATAGTTCCACTGGTGAAAGATGACCTTAAAATTGTAGAGGGTATAGGTCCAAAAATTGAAGAACTTTTCAATAAAGCCGGTATTTATACATTTGCACAATTGGCAGACACTTCGGTTAGTAGAATGAAAGAAATACTGGATAAAGCAGGTAGCCGATTCCAGATTCATGATCCTACAACCTGGGCTGACCAGGCCGCCCTTGCCCGTGACGGAAAGTGGGACGAACTGAAAAAATGGCAGGACGAACTTTATAAAGGTAAACTATAAGATGTAACAACGAAAGCCTCTGGAACAATTCAGAGGCTTTTTTATGAACTAAAAGTTTAAAACTTTAAAAAAAAATTCCGTGATTCGCATCTTGTATCCTGTTTAACCTTAGCAGGTTTAGCGAAAACAATTGATTATTTTTTCTGGAAATCTTTATTGCTCAAATGAAACGTATTGCCATTTTAGCCTCAGGATCGGGTAGTAATGCTGAGAAAATTATTAATTATTTTGAAAATAACGAATTAATTCGGGTAGATTTATTATTGACAAATAATCCAGAGGCAGGAGTAATTGAAAGAGGTAGAAGATTGGGAGTGCCTATTCTCATTTTCGACAAAAAATCTTTTACCAAAACTGATAGGATTGTAGAAATTCTGAAAAAACAAGAAATTGATTGGGTGATTTTGGCTGGTTTTTTGTGGCTGATTCCTTCAAATCTGATAAAAGCTTATCCAGATAAAATAATTAATATTCATCCGGCCCTCTTGCCTAAATATGGTGGCAAAGGTATGTGGGGCCATTTTGTCCATGAAGCTGTGTATGAGAATAAAGAATCTGAGTCTGGAATCTCTATTCATTATGTGAATGAAAATTATGATGAGGGTGAGGTGGTTTTTCAGGCAAAGTGCGAAATTTCGGAAGGAGACACACCTGATGATATCGCGGCTAAGGTGCAGGTTTTGGAACATAGGCATTTTCCGGAAGTAATAGAAAAATTGATTATGGGCTAAAAGTACTTCGACTTATGGTACGTTTTTATTACAAAGAAGGCAAGCAGATTAAAAAGGAAACTGATGTGCGAGAAATAGGACATCTAAAGAATTTGATGTGGGTCGATTTGCAATCTGCTTCTCAGGAAGAAGAAGAATGGATTGAGACCAAATGTGATATCAGTTTTCAGACGCCACAAGAAATTGTAGAGATTGAGAGTAGCGCCCGTTATTTTGAGCAGAACAATACCATTAATGCCAACTCCAATTTTTTGAAGGCAGATAAAGACGGGTATCATTTTTATCCGGTATCATTTATGATTCGTGATAACGCGCTATTTACCTACAGACAGGGTGACTCCCGCACCTTTGCTGATACTGTTAAGAAAATCAAATTAGGTGAGGAAGTGTTTAAAGATGGGGTTGATATTCTTTTGCTTCTGCTGGAAACGCGTATTGAATCAGATGCAGATTTGTTGGAGAATATGTCGAAAGACGTTAAGACAATAAGTAAAGCACTGAGTATAGAAAAGAAACCAAAGCAGGCGTCACTCCTGAAGATAAACAATCTCCAGGAGAATACCATGTTAATTCGGGAGAGTATTATAGATAAGCAAAGGGTACTATCCCAGATTCTAAGAAGTGCGTACTTCCCTGAAGACCGTAAAGAAAGACTTCGTATTGTATTAAAAGATATTACTTCATTACTCGAATATACAACCTTTAATTTTGAGCGTTTAGAGTATTTGCAGGATACATTTATGGGGCTAATTAACCTTGAGCAAAACGAAATTATCAAGATTTTTACGGTTGTAACAATTATATTCCTGCCTCCAACTCTAATAGCAGGGATTTTTGGTATGAATTATCAGGTTATTCCTTCTTCCAACCATCCTTATGGTTTCTGGATAGCCATTATATTAATGATTTTTTCATCATCAATATTTCTTTTTTTCTTTAAAAGAAAGAAATGGATTTGAAAAAAATGTTGTTTATGTAACATAACGTAGCTGATTGTTGATCAGCCTCGCCTAACAACTTAATTACAAATAGTGTTATGCCAGTTTTACCAGTTAATACAGATTACCGCCCTCCTAAATGGCAGTTTAACGCCCATATTCAAACCATTTATCCAAGTCTTTTCAGAAAAATCCATGTCAGTTATCAAAGAGAAAGAGTAGAACTGGAAGATAGTGATTTTCTTGATTTAGACTGGTCTTTTGCAGGAATTAAGCCATGTAAAAAATTGGTTATTGTAACACATGGCCTTGAAGGAGATTCTACCCGACATTATGTAACAGGAATGATCAAGAAATTTAATGATAATGGTTATGATGGGTTGGGATGGAATTGCAGGAGTTGTAGCGGAGAAATGAATCGCCTTCCTCGTTTCTATCATCATGGCGATGTTGAAGATATTAGATTTGTGGTTGAATATGCTATCCAGAAGTATAACTATGATGAGGTGGTACTGGTTGGTTTTAGTATGGGAGGTAGTATGACCCTAAGGCTATTAGGCGATCAGCCTGATAGAGTACCTGAACAGGTAAAATGTGGTTTAGCCGTTTCGGTACCACTTGATTTATTTACTTCAGTTTTTGAGTTATATAAACCTGGAAGACGTTTCTATATGACACGTTTTATTAATAAATTAGGAAAAAAAATAAAGCAAAAGGCTGTTCTGCACCCTAATAACCCGTTGCTGAATCATGATGGTTATGAAAGAATAAAGAACTTCGAAGAGTTTGATAATCGCTATACAGCTAAATTGTATGGGTTTAAAGATGCGCATGATTTTTATAAAAAAGCCGGGGCAAAACCTTATCTTAAAAATATTATTAAACCTACGCTGATCATTCAGGCAAAGAATGACCCCTTTCTCTCACCAGAATGTTTAGATCTTGGAGAAGCTGAATATAATCCTAATGTATATCTGCAATTACTCCATTTCGGAGGGCATGTAGGGTTTATGCTACCCAATTCGAACGAAACCTGGGTGGAAAAAAGAGTATTGGATTTTGTGCAGAACGATATCCAAAATTTACAGTAGAGCCGGATTATTGGGCTTATAATTCACGTTTGTAATGGATAATTTTCTCAGAACCACTTTTTTATATAATACCGCCGAAAGCTGGCTTTGGTTTTTAGGTATAATTATTATTGGGTTTTTATTTAAACGAATCCTTTCGGTACTCGTAAGCCAGATAGTGTACCGGATGATGAAAAAGGAAACGAAAAGTGTTCCTCTGGCTGATTTTGTTAATCTTCTAAGGAGTCCCGTTGAATTTCTTCTGGCTTTGTTAATCATTTATATGGCACTTAATGAAATCATTTTTCCACGAAAATGGCGAATCATACCATTTGGGAAAATGCGGTTTTCTGATTTCATTGACCGCACTTTAGATATGCTTTTTGTTGCAGGTGTCACATGGCTGATTATCAGGTTGGTTCGATTCTTCGGACTGGTTTATCTACAGAAAGCAGAAGTATCAGAGTCAAATAAAGATAGACAACTGGTGCCTTTTTTTCGTGATATTATTATAGTGATAATAGCCTTCTCTTCATTTTTCCTCATTTTAGGTTTTGTTTTTAAGCAAGATGTTATCAGCCTGATTACAGGTTTAGGTATAGGTGGGGTGGCTTTAGCATTAGCAGCAAGAGCTACGCTGGAAAACCTCTTTGCTTCATTCACACTTTTTACTGAGCAACCATTCATTGTTGGAGATGCTATAGAATTAGGTACAATGGTTGGGACAGTAGAGAAAGTAGGGTTCAGGAGTACACGCATCCGACATGTTGATGGAAGTCTGATAGTTGTTCCGAATCAGATGCTTGTCTCGCAATCGCTCAATAATATTTCACAGCGCATGGAGCGCAGGCATAAATTTTTTATTCGCCTTAAATTAGAAGCCTCAATACAACAGATTAAAGAGATAATAGAAGAAGTACAAACGATAATTGATAATCATGAATCAATCAGTACAGGTGGACGGGCAAAATTAGATGCAATTGGTGATTATTCAATTAATATTCTGGTTGTTTTTATGGTAACCACAGCAGACTATTGGGAAAGCAAAAATATAAGAGAAGAAGTAAATTTAGCTATTCTTAATATACTTGAAAAAAAACAAGTGGAGTTGGCACAACCCACTACTACGCTTTTTGGTTTAACTGATGATAAAAATATAGACAACGATTATTGAGTAAGGAGAAATATTATTTTTCTTTTAAAGCGTCTTTAATCAATTATTAAACTAAACCTTTGTAACAAAATATGTCTCGCATAGCACTCATCACAGGCGCAACTTCGGGTATCGGTAAAGCTACAGCTACTGCCTTTGCTGACAATGGTATCAATTTAATCTTATGTGGCCGCAGACAAGAGAGATTAGACAGTTTGCAAGAACTTTTCGAGAAAAAAGTAGCCGTTACTACGCTAAAGTTTGATGTAAGTAACAAAGTTGAGGTGTTTAATGCTATTAATTCGTTATCTGATGAATGGAAGGGCATTGATATTTTAGTAAATAATGCTGGCAATGCACATGGATTATCGGCAATTCAGGATGGAAATACAGATGATTGGGATGCAATGATTGACGGGAATGTGCAAGGATTATTATATGTTTCAAAAGCGGTGATTCAGGGGATGGTAGAGCGGGAGAAAGGGCATATTGTAAATCTAAGTTCAGTTGCAGGAAAATACACTTATGCTAACGGAGCAGTCTATTGTGCTTCAAAAGCAGCTGTTGAAGCACTTAGCGAAGGGATGAGACTGGATTTAACTCAACATGGTATAAAAATTACCAATATTGCACCTGGAGCTGTAGAAACCGAATTCTCGTTGGTTAGATTTAAGGGGGATAAGAAAAGAGCGGAAAAAGTGTACGAAGGCTTTGATCCTCTTCAGCCGGAAGATGTGGCAGATGCTATTCTGTATGCGGTTAACACTCCTGCAAGAGTAACAATTGCTGATATTGTTTTGTATGCAGGAGCCCAGTCGGCCCCTACAATAATTCATAGGAAATAGATAGGGTAAGATGGACGAGATACTCCAAAAGGTTAAAGAAATAGACATTCGGCAGGTTGCCAGAGACTTAGGATTTGATGTGATTCAAACCCGACGGATGCTTTGTCCCTTTCATGCAGAAGATACCCCATCTCTGGTATTTTATCCACCCCCACAAAACGAGTTCCATTGTTTTGGTTGCGGCAAACGCGGTGATGTAATTAATCTTTATGCCGATGTATGTCAGATAGATTTTAAAACTGCTCTCGATGAACTGGCTATTAAATATATCCCGTATTACGAAGGGTATGGTTCTATCAAAACAAGAAAAATAGATATAAAGAGCATATATACCCGAAAACCCGTACAGGAAAAACGATTTGTATTCCAGACAAAGTTCAGTGAAATCTATGAAGACTTTCAAAAATTCTGTTTGAACTTACCAGCGACTGAATCTGCAAGAAAGGCCGCTGAATATCTACGTGGCAGAGGGATTGATGACTGGACTATTCGTCATTTTAAATTATTTGTATTAAAGAATTATGGTCTGGCAAATGATTATCTGAAAGAAAAGTACAAAACAGAAGACCTGATTGCCAGTGGAATAGTCAATGAAAGAGGTAATTTAGTTTTCTTCAAACACCCGATTATCATTCCTTATTATCAGAATGACCGAATCGTCTATTTGCAAGGCAGAACTATTGGTGAGCCATCAGAAGGAACAAACAAATATCAGTTTATGACTGGAATTCCGCGAACTATCTTTAATATAGACTTGCTTAAAAAACTACCGGGTAATTCTGAAGTTTATGTGACAGAGGGTGCCTTTGATTGCATGACTTTGTTCCGTCAAGGATTGAGTGCAGTAAGTCTGGGTAGTGCCAAAACCTTTAAGAAAGAGTGGGTGAAATATTTTAAAAAATTCAAAGTCTGGATATGGTTTGATAATGATGACGCCGGAAAAAAAGGTACAATAGATCTGATGGAAGAATTATACCTGAACGGAATTACAGTTGATAGAAAATACCTTCCGGACGGAATTAAGGATATTAATGAGTTCTTTCAAAAAAAATAAAAACCTGCACTTCAATAAAAAAGGAATTTAAAATCTTGCTTTCTACAAATTCAAGTTCCATATTTGCACCATCAATTCTTTAAGCTGCTTTCAGTAGCAATCGGATTGATTTATACAGACGAGAGGAGAGAATAGGCTCTGTGAACCTCGGGCAACCTGTCCCGCTACTTGCGATAAGGTGCCAAAACCTACCGAAAGGGTCAGAACCATTCGGGCTTATAAACCAATCATAGACAATCGTTTTAAAATTGGTTTTGTTTGCAGTATTACCGAGGGGTAAGAGTTTTGTTGCATACTGGTTTTAGGTGTGCATCGAAGCTAAGTTTGAGATTTTGTATTTACTCTTAACAATGGAAAACCAACAGATATTTCGTTACGATGAGCCATTCAAGTTAGAATCAGGTCAGTGGCTGCCCGAGTTTCAGCTTGCTTATACAACATTTGGACAGTTAAATGCCGCAATGGATAATGTGGTATGGGTATGCCATGCTTTTACAGGTAATGCAAACCCAACGGATTGGTGGAATGGATTAATCGGCGAAAAACGTTTGTACAATCCAGCAGAACACTTCATTGTTTGTGCTAACATACTCGGGTCTCATTATGGCTCAACTAATGCTTTGAGCAAAAATCCGGTTACAGGAGAGCCTTACTATCATGATTTTCCGTTTGTAAGTATCAGAGATGTGGTAAGGTCTTTAGATCTACTACGTCAGCATTTAGGGATTTATAAAATTAATACACTATTGGGGGGCTCTTTAGGCGGGCAACAAGCCATTGAATGGGCTATCATGCATCCTGATCTGATTGAAAACCTGATTTTGTTTTCGACCAATGCCATTCACTCACCTTGGGGTATTGCTTTTAATGAATCTCAGCGAATGGCAATTGCAGCAGACCCTACATGGATGGCTCGGAATCCTAAAGCCGGAATGAATGGAATGAAAGTGGCTCGGTCGATTGCTTTGTTGTCATACAGAAATTATGCTACTTATAACCGGACTCAATCCAGGGATGAGGGTCAAGTTGATTTTTTTCGTGCCAATACCTATCAGAATTATCAGGGAGAAAAATTAGGCAAACGGTTTAACGCTTTTTCTTATTGGACACTCTCAAAGATGTTTGATTCGCACGATATCGGCAGAAACAGAGGAAGGGTGGAAGAAGTATTGACTTCTATTAAGGCAAAAACATTAGTGATTGGTATCTCATCTGATGTGCTGTTCCCACCAGAAGAGCAAGCGTTTATTGCTAATTATATACCTGAAGCAAAATATGCGTTAATTGAATCGCTTTATGGACACGATGGTTTCTTAATAGAATTTGAAGCCATGACAGATACTATCAGAAACTGGAGTAAGGATTTAAGTGAGACTAATGTAGTGATTGAGTAATCGTAAGAACGATTTGCCTGATAAATTAGTCATAATAATCAAACAAAGCATCTGACTTCACTCAGCTAAACCAAAACTCAGGAAAAATAACCTTAAAAGCTCTGAAATACTCTCAATCGATAGTTTTCAGTCAGTTTTTTACTTCTTAACACATTCTGCAAAACAGTAAAAAGGGGAGAAGCCGCTGTCAGGCCTGCTGCTAAGGCCAATTTCGGATTAGTAATGGGATCAACATTCCATGCGACCCACTCTATCAGAATATAGGCAAAGGGTGAGAAATTTGCTATACCAAAGCGAATGGGTCTCTTAGGATGTTTATAGATGCGCTTTACATCTTTAATTTTGATTTCGACATACTCATACCGGTTCATAACCTCATTTAATGAAGTGATCACAAATGATGAGTCAGTAATATCATAGAGATTATCTTCATAAATCATATCATCTTTGGTCTTAAATCTGAATACATCACCTTTATAAAACTTTGTCCGCCTGCCACTTCTCACTTTTTCCAGAACCAGATACCTGTCTTTACTAAACATACTCCTTGCCTTGGTGGGGTCTTTTTTATATAGCAAATCTTCTACAGATTGCGCTTCCCTCTGATGCACATCTTGTGAAAAACAACTAAATGTTAAGCCTATAAAGAATAATAGCAGGTAATATTTCTGTTGAATCATGAGATGTATGTGGTTTCGTAGCACGGAATAATATTCCGTGAAAAACTATGGAATATGAATAGATTTCGGATTTCGCCCTAATAAAATACTTTTATGGCTTATCATTTACGGAAACCCCTCCCGAAACTATCAGTTTCATAATTTCGGCACTTGGTAAATCGAGCATCTGTACATTTTCTTTCGGAACAAGAACCAGATTGCCAGAAAAAGCATAACTATGAGGAAAATAGACAGCCACTAAATCACTAACGCCCAAATTACTCAAATCATTTTGTGTAATAAACCCAATTTTATAAACTTGTGTTTCTTTATTAATCAGCACAATGGCTCCTTGATTAAATTTTCGTTTATCGCCGACAAAAGCTGAAATTAAATCTTTAAACGCAAAATAAAAAATCCGTACTAAGGGTAAATGGCTAATGGCATTTTCGATGATATTCTGAATAGTTTGAGGCAGCAGTACAGAAAAAATAAAACCAATAAGTATTGTTCCCCCAACAACAATAGCACTCCCAAGACCCGGTATGAACAGATCACGATTTGGGTCTTCTGTAGGAATCCTGATTCGGATAAGGTTATCTACAAAATCAAATGCACCTAATAAAATAAATAAGGTGAAACCAATGGGTGCTACAAAAAGTAAACCACGTATAAAATAGGAAAACAACCGACTAAGTATATATCTGCCAGGCATAAAGAAAAGGTATTTGTAATAGAGTTAAGACGTAGCTATTTAGACAAACGCTAATGTCAATCTAAAAGTTTGTAAACCAACTAAAATATGATTCAATTTGGTATTGATGTGCTGTTGAGACAGAATCCTGACTGGAAAACTAAAAAAATAGGCTTGGTAACTAACCACGCTGCTACAACCAATTATTTATATCCTTCAAGAAAAGCATTGATAGAAAAGGGATTTAATCTCATTAAGTTGTTCTCGCCTGAACATGGTCTGGATACAAAGGGTGAAGATGGAGCCAAAATATATGATGGAATTGACACTCTGACAAAACTGCCGATTATCAGTTTGTATGGCGATAAATTAACTGCAAATGAACATGATTTAAAGGATATAGACGTAGTACTATTTGATGTTCCGGATATTGGTTGCAGATTCTATACTTATTTATGGACGCTTTCTTTTGTAATGGAAGCCTGTGCTAATTTTAATAAACCTTTAATAATAACCGATAGGCCTAACCCTATTTCAGGTAATTTTGACAGGACAGAAGGCCCGATGCTTGATGAAGCACATTGCTCATCATTTATTGGCCGCTGGAATATCCCATTAAGACATTGCTGTACTATGGGTGAATTAGCTCATTTTTTTAATAAGACAAGAGAGATTAATGCTACAATTGAAGTAATTCAAAATATGAACTGGCAACGGAATATGTATCAACCAGATTGGGGAGTTAGTTTTGTTCCTACTTCACCAGCCATAAAAAATTTTCAATCGTCTTTATTATACCCTGGCTTGGGCCTTTTAGAAGCAACCAATATTTGCGAGGGCAGAGGCACAGAAATGCCATTCGCAATCATTGGCGCCCCCTGGTTAGACAATAAATTACTGATGGATAAGTTATTTAATGCAACGCTTGAAATGGAACCTATTACTTTTGTTCCGGATGAAAGTAAGTATGTGGGTGAGCTTTGTAAAGGAATCAGGTTTTATGTAAGAGATATAGAAAATTTCGATGCAGTGTACAATGGCTTAATGTTAATAAAATTAATAAAAGACCAGCATCCTGAGTCTTTTGATTGGAAACCCTATCCTACAAACGTTAACCCGACAGGCAGAAAACATCTGGATTTACTTATGGGTTATCATAATAGTGAAAGCCTCTTTGAATTACCATTAAATGTTTTTGCAGAGCAAATAAAAAACCTTACTCTTGCAAAAAAATGGGAGAAAAGTATTGAACCCTATTTGCTTTATTCTTGAAATTAACAGACCTTTAATATAATTCGAAACTAAATTTTAATTTACTCTCAATTTATGAAAAAGATAAAAAATCTACTGCTGCTTTTGCTCGTGACTTCGCAGACATTCGCACAGAATCTTAATATTCCGATTCCGAATAACCCAGCTGTAAAGATGGGAATATTGAAAAATGGAATCAAGTATTACATACTGAAGAACACTGAGCCTAAAAACCGAATGGAGCTTCGTCTGGTAGTTAATGCCGGTTCAATTCTTGAAACAGACCAGCAATTAGGGCTTGCGCACTTCATGGAACACATGAATTTTAACGGTACAAAAGAATTTCCTAAAAATCAATTAGTCGATTTTCTACAAAAATCAGGGATGAAATTCGGGGCCGATTTGAATGCCTCTACAAGTTTTGATGAAACTATTTACCAATTACAAGTACCAACCGATTCAGCGAAACTGTTTGAGCGCGCCTTTCAGATTCTGGCCGACTGGTCGCACTATGCTACTTTAGATACAACAGAAATTAATAATGAAAGGGGGATTGTGTTAGAAGAAGAAAGAGCAAGATTTAAAAATGCACAAGGACGTATTCAGCAAAAACTGATTCCACTTTTATTAAATAACTCAAGATATGCCGAGCGTATCCCGATCGGAAAAGTAGACATACTTACTTCGTTTAAACCAGACCAAATCATTAAATTCTATAAAGACTGGTATCGTCCGGATTTAATGGCGGTGGTCGCCGTAGGTGATTTTGACCCGGCGCAGGTAGAAGCTTTAATTAAAGAGAAATTCAGTAGTATTCCTGAAAACAAGAATGGGCCTAAACGTATAAAATATGAAATTGGTACGGCTAAAGGTACGCAAGCTTCTCTATTAGTTGATAAAGAAATTCCACAGACAAGTTTTCAATTAATTACAAAATTGCCTCGTGAAAAAACCAAAACACAGGCAGATTATCGTCTGGATATAGCTGAAAATCTTTTTAATCAGATGATTGGTACCCGCATGCAGGAAATTACAAAAAAACCGAATCCACCTTTTGTTTTTGCTATTATGAGTTATAGCCCTTTCTTAGCAGGATTGGATGCGTTTCAGGTGGTTACTATTCCAAAAAATGCAGACGGTTTAGAAACCGCTATTAAAGCTGTAATGGACGAACAGGAACGATTGAGAAAATTTGGTTTCACCAAAGGCGAATTAGAACGTGCCAAAAAGGATTATATGGTGAGTGTGGAGAAAGGTTATAAAGAAAAAGATAAAACCAAGTCAGGAGCATTTGTAAATGGGTTGATTCAGAATTATCTGCAAGGTACGGCCTATACAGATGCCGATTTCAGATATGAATTTGTAAAGAAATATCTTGAAGGTATAACTTTAGCAGAGGTTAATGCAATTGCCAACAAAGTTATTAAAGAAGACAACCGCATTGGTATGGTTATAGGTTCTGAAAAAGACAAAGATAAATTACCATCAGAAGCCAGGATTTTGGAGCTAATCAATTATAAAAGTGCAGATTTAAAACCGTATGAAGACGAATCAGTTGCCACTTCAATTCTTGAACAAATTCCAACAGGAACAAAAGTAGTTTCTGAAAACAAAATTGATGAAATTGGTGTCACTGAACTCACTTTTGGTAATGGTGTAAAAGTGGCGTTAAAACCAACCAATTTCAAAAACGACCAGATTTTGTTTTCTGGTGTAAGTAAAGGTGGTACTTCACTTTACAGTGATGCTGACTATTATTCGGCAGAATTGGCAGCTACAGCAGTTTCACAAGGAGGTGTAGGTAAATTGTCAGATGTGCAGTTAGATAAATT
Source organism: Emticicia sp. BO119 (assembly GCF_013912375.1). Classification (GTDB taxonomy): domain Bacteria; phylum Bacteroidota; class Bacteroidia; order Cytophagales; family Spirosomataceae; genus Emticicia. The sequence continues at coordinate 1,291,624 of NZ_JACETV010000001.1, forward strand.
TCTGGCAGGTAAAGTGGCAAGTGTATTTACTTACATTGATGAATTGAATGAGGGTATTTCAGGTAATACTACACCAGCAGACTTAGAAACAGCCTTGCAATTGATGTATGCTTATGTAGTACAGCCAAGAAGAGATGACGAGGTAGTAAAGAGCTTCTTGAAAAATCAAAAAGAATTAATTGCAAATTCTCTTAAAACCCTTACGCCAGAGAAAGTTTTCAGCGATACGATAACCACTACATTATATCAGAAGAATTTTCGTCGTATGCCTACTAAACCGGAAGATATAGACAGAGTAAACCTTGACCGCGCCTATGAAATCTATAAAGACCGGTTCAGTGATATGAGTGATTTTACTTTTGTATTTGTCGGTAATTTTGAAGTTGAAAAAATCAAACCTCTATTAGAGAAATATATTGGCGGGCTTCCTTCAACCAAGCGTGTTGAAACCTTTAAAGACCTGCATATTGATAAAGTAAAAGGGATGGTAGAGAAAACAGTTTATAAAGGTCTGGAAGATAAAGCATCTGTAAATTTGCAATTTAACGGAAACTTTAATTACACAGAAGAAGAAAGGTTAAATCTTGATGCCCTGGCAGAAGTATTAGATATTAAATTAACAGAAAAGTTGCGAGAAGAGGCCGCAGGTGTATATTCACCTAACATTCGTGCTTCTTATAATAAATTACCCAACCCGACATACAATCTTACAATTGCTTTTGGTTGCTCACCAGCAAATGCCGGGAAATTAGCCAAAATTGCTTTAGAAGAAATTCAGAAAATTAAAGTCAATGGGCCAGAATCTGTAGATGTTGATAAAGTAAAAGCCGAAGAAAAACGCTCTGTTGAATTACAGGTAAAGGAAAATAGTTTTTGGAACTCCTACCTGTCAGACCAATATTTTGATGGTGAAGATTTAAATTTCATCAATCGTTATAGTAAAGATATGATTGATAAAATAAGCATAGAAAGCGTCAAAAAAGCTGCAAATCAATTCCTCAGTGATAATTTTGCCAAATTTGTACTATTGCCCGAAAAGAAATAGTATAAAGATTCACATAAACAAAAAGCCAAATCTTCAAGATTTGGCTTTTTGTTTATGTGAACAGTAATAACTAAAACGTACTCAGTTTATTTCTTAATCTCCACCAGACAAAGAACGACCTCATTGCTAAAATCAAAACAACCGGTATCAAAGAATAATTAATTTCCTGTGGAAGAAATGCCCAGCTCAAAAGGAATAATATCTGAATAATTCCATAAGCCAGAAAATGTTTGGCCAGCCATGCACGTGAAGTGTCTTTTTTAATAAGCAATGCAATAGGAAATAATAGGGGATATGCCCAGATAATGTTCAGGTTGTATTCTGTAACACCGTGATTAGTAAAGAACCATAGGAAAACAATCAACCAACCAACAATACCTGTTATCGTAAACAATGTTTTGTCAAATAAAAAGTTTGTATAATTTTTCTTCAATTGATAGAAGGTAAGCCAACCTGTTAAAACAAAAAAACTCCAGAAGAGAATATTGGGGGTAATCAACTCTTTTTCTTTCACAACATCATTCAAAACTTCAGGATTCAATACTGTTTTTTGAGTGACCAATGGTTGCCATACACCGTTTCTTTTAATTTTTGCATTGTCAAACGCATCACGTAGATTATCTGGTAAAAACATAGCACTATCAGCTCCTGTTATACAATCTGAAGGTTGCCCTATTGCGAGATCCATTCCGAAATCTGCCCATAGTTTATTGTTTTTTCGGGCATAAACATCAATCCATTGACGATAACTACTATCAGCGTGTATATTGTTCTGAAATCTCAGGCTATCACCACCGACTGTTTTCAATACATCTCTTAAGCGGCTTGAACAGTTATCATAAAAGAATTTATAGGCATATTCTCTGTTTTCCGGTAAGTAGTTTTTAGCAAGAAAATCACTTACTTCTTGTTTTTGCTTACTCGATAAGTTTAAAATTTGTTCCTCCACAAGCCTCCCCTCCTGATTCCACCCGGGATACCCACCTTCCCCGTAAAGTTCACTCTCAAAATAATTCAGACTTATCTTATAAGGAAGGGTGCCTCTCAAAAATTTCAGGTAAAAGCCTTTAGTCCTGAAATCAAATGCACCATAATTATATACTAAATCTATACCCTGCATTGGGTCTTTTATTCTGATACCACTGTGGCCAAAAGTGGAATATAGCTCATCACCAGGCGCTATAGTCAATAAACTTATAGTTGCATAAGGTGAAAGCTTTTGAGCAGTAGAACAAACAGAAATAAAGGCAAAGAATATTAGCAGAGCGTATCTTTTCATGCAGGACAGTGTTTTCTACAAAGGTAAAATAAAAGCACACAGGTTTCAAAACCTGTGTGCTTATTTCGTTATGTTAAATGATGTTAATAACGGACAATCTTGATAGATGATAGACCAGCGTCAGCATCGACTTTGATTTTTTTAGAGGCTTTATCATATCCGGGTGTCTGCCATACACCTCCTCTTACTTTTTCAAAACCATCAAGGTCTTTCGAGTTCAGAGCACCGTCCATTTTCAATTCACAACCAACAGACTCTGGTACACTTAATTTTACACTCGTAACACCTGAATTAATGTCAACATCAACATTATCTACTTTATCACCTAATTTTATATCAATGTCAGCCGCTCCAGAATTCATGTTCAGCTTTTTGACTTTATAATCACTGAAATCAAAGTCAACTTCCCCGGCGCCTATGCCCATATCAATATCCCAGACAGGCGTTTTATTCAATTTAATAATCACATCGTTATCAAAGTTATGGTCACTGTCAAAATGGAAGTTTCCTTTTTTACCTTTTTGTTCAAATTCAATTGTTTTTATGCCATTTGACTGGTCTTCAGTCAATACATATCCACTCCGGTATTGAAGATGTGTTGAAGCTTCAAAAAGATTTGTAGGCGATTCTTCCAAATCAAACTCGGCCGCACCACCGCCAATTTTTAATTTGGTTTCGGTGATTCCATCAGTAAGTGGTACCGAATAATAATTCTTATAGCCATCACTGCTCGAGCTGTCAGGATTTACTGAGCGATGATTGTAATCATCATCATCGTCGTCATCGTCGTCAAAATCAACGTGCCAGTCATGGCCATCTCTCCAATCACTTACACCGTCGTCAACACAGGTAAAGATTCCTAAAGGTATCGCGAAGGCAATCAGTAAAGCAGATGTGGCATTGTAAATGGTACGTCTACGGTTGAGAAAGGCAAATACACCAGCCAGGATTAAGAGAAGCGGCCAGAAGCGGGCGATACCCCCAAATGTCCAGTGTAAATCAAACCAATCAAGATTTGTGCCTAAAAACAGGAAGCCAACCACAATAAGTATAGCACCCCAGAAAATATTACTACTTCTTTTTTCCATTTTTTTAAGAGTTTAGGACTCCCTTATTACACTGTTTTCAATATGTACAGGTAATAAAAACCCTTTCCCATTTTTGGGTAAACCTGAACGAGAAAGGGTAGGGAAGTGGGGTTATCAAAGATTTGTATCTGTATCGTTTTTCGGATAATTAGGGAAATTATCATCTTTGCGCTCTCTCACAATCAGCCAAACACCCAAACCAACCAATACTAAAGGCCACATCTGACCGATGTATCTCCAGAGGTTAATATGAAAGAAAGTTTTAAAAGAGAAAATAATACCTAAAATGATGAGGATGGCTCCTCCAACCAAATTGTTGTTTTGATTGCGACTGCTCATAGTTGTAAAATTTGAGGTTTCAGAATTAATAGTTTCGTTTATTGGTACATCGGTATAGCCGTATGAATCTTTGACAGGTAATACTATCCACAAGATAATATAGGTTAAACCTGAAGGAAACGGAGTAAAAAATAATAATACAAAAAGTACGCGAATAAGTGTTACATCTATGTCAAAATATTCGGCTAAACCTTGTGCCACTCCACCCAGTTTCTGGTTATCTCTAATACGATAAAGTCTCTTTTCCATTTTTTTTGTATTTGTGAGGCAAACATTTTGTTTGCCTCGTTGATATGTTTTGAGTAATTCGAGCCACTACCAATCGCCTCATCTTTTACCCGTTTATGGGTTAATTACGATATTGTTGGTAGGCATCATTGACTCTTTTGTTGGCATTATTGCCCACAAAATGATATAAGGGATAATAGCCGGAATAGGAGCAAAGAACGCTACTACAAATAATACCCTAACCAAAGTTACATCTATATTGAAATACTCTGCAAATCCGGCAGCTACACCACCTAACATTTTGCTGTTTTTGATTCTATATAAGCGCTTTTCCATTTTCTTAATATTTTTAGGTTTTGTTTTCTTCTTATTTCAACCACTTCTTTGTGATTGATGAAACAAAGATATAGGCAAAAGACGGTACTATGTATAGCAAACTACATGAATGGAAATTTTCAATGTCAAAGGGATAAATTGTAGGACGATTTACTAATTTAAAAGTTCGAAAATCACTTTTTAGAAGTGTTTTAATCAAATTTCTTGTCAGCGAAGATAAGCCACAATATCAAAAAAATAAGTTCTTGATTATTACCATAGTAGTTTCAATGGAAAATCTTGGTAAAATCAATTGTTAATCAACCTCGAGTAGCTCAAAGATTTCACTCAATTCATCATAGTCTTTATAACCCGGACGAAGTTCGTGAGAACCTTTGAGAGCAATACCTTTAATTTGGGTTTCACTTAAAATCTTTTCAATGTTATCGGCAGTAATACCAAATCCTAAAATAACAGGATTATCGAACGCATATTCTTTCAGATGATAAAGAACGAAGTCTGTAAGTTCATCTCCTTCAATAAGGAAATAACTAACAAAAGAGTTGTAGAGTTTCAGGTAGTCTTCTATATAAGCACTATCACTCTCCAGTTTAAGAATAATGGGTTTGCCGAGCGATGTTATTTTGGGCAATAAGGCAGGGTCAGATATTTGTAGTATATCTACCTCATAAGTTTGCAGATGGGCAGCTATTTCTTCATAATCGGATGATTGGGTTTCTCCGACAATCTGTACGCCTGCCAGCCATGATTTGATTTCTTTCAGTTTTTCAGCAGGCATAAAATCATTAGAGAATTTATCCATCACAAAACCAACTAATTCAACGCCCATACCTGCACAATAGCGTGCATCAGATAAATTGGTGATATTACCTACTTTAACAAGTGTTTGTAGTGCCATACTGAAATATTATTGTAAATCGAGCCTCAAAATTAGTTCAGAACTATTCAGAATCAAATTCTGTTGACTAATTTTGCATATTATTTCACTAAAACGGCAGACTTTGAATCTGCGACAGTTATACACATGAGCAAACACGGACGAATTTTAGTCGCCATGAGTGGCGGTATTGACAGCTCTCTGGCAGCTGTTCTTCTTCATGAACAAGGATACGAAGTGATAGGAATGACCATGAAAACATGGGATTATGCATCCTCTGGAGGCAACAAAAAAGAAACAGGTTGCTGTAGCCTTGATTCTATTAACGATGCCCGAAATATAGCCGTAAATCTTGGTTTTCCGCATTATATTTTAGATATAAGAAATGAGTTTGGTGATTACGTAATAGACCATTTTACTGGAGAATATCTGGAGGGCAGAACCCCAAACCCGTGTGTATTATGTAATACGCACATAAAATGGGACGCACTTCTACGCAGAGCCGATAAGTTAGATTGTGAGTTTATCGCCACAGGTCACTACGCAAACATAAGAAAAGAGAATAGCAGATATATTATTTCAAAAGGTGTTGATACCTGGAAAGATCAAAGCTATGTGCTTTGGGGGGTGTCTCAGGAAAGTCTTGCCAGAACACAACTACCCCTGGGGCATCTGAAAAAGACAGAAATAAGAGCAATGGCTACTGAAAAGGGATTTTATGATTTGGTTAATAAGTCTGAATCCTACGAAATATGTTTTGTACCTGATAATGATTACAGGGGCTTTTTGAAACGCAGGGTAGACGGCCTTGAAGACAGGGTAAGAGGCGGAAATTTTGTAATGCAGGATGGAAAGGTAGTTGGCCAGCACGAAGGCTACCCATTCTATACAATAGGCCAGAGAAAAGGTTTAGGAATTGCTTTAGGTAAACCTGTCTTTGTAACTGAAATAAGAAAAGATACGAATGAAGTAGTTTTGGGTGAAGAAAAAGATCTGGAAAGAGATGGTATGATGGTAGGAAAATTAGTGATGCAAAAATATGAAAGCCTTATTGACCGACCTTTGGAAACGATAACCAAAGTACGCTATAAACATGAGGGATCACCTGCCCAGATTATACAGGAAGGCCAAAAAATGAAAGTCGTTTTTCATGAACCCGTAACCGGAATCGCACCAGGTCAGGCTGCTGTTTTCTATGAGGGTGACGATGTAGTTGGGGGTGGCTGGATATTAAAAAGTTTTAGACAATCAGTTGAGAATTTTCAATAATTATTTAAGATAGCTTATTCCTCAATAGGCATAATTAGTTGATTCAATAAAGAAAGTGTTTCATTTACCAAAAAAGTGAAACACTTTTTTATGTCATAATAACAAATATACGCTTAATCCGTTATATTTGAAGTATTTACCGGATAATCTATGAAGAAGAATTTACTCGTATTTTTATTGCTTTTGCTTCAATTTTCTGTGATTGCGCAGAACCAATATTTAGTAGTCTTTAAGGACAAGGCCAGTTCAGATTATTCTATCTCAAATCCAAAGCAATTTCTTTCTGACCGTTCTATTCAGAGACGTATCAAACAAAATATAGCTATTACGGAGCGTGATTTACCTCCAAATACTGCCTACCTGAGTGAAGTCAGTAAGACAGGTGCAAGGATATTGTATAAATCGCGTTGGTTAAACGCTGCTCTAATTGATGCAAGTCCGGCAATTTTAAATCAGGTGCTGAAACTCTCTTTTGTAAAAGGATTGGAAGGAAAAGGCGATATCAGAAATGCTCGCACTGGTGAAGTAGCTGAATCAGCGAAACCAAGGAGTAAATTTGATTCGGAAGAGGTTACAGATAATGGTTTTTCACAAACCCAACTGGCTATGTTAGGGGCAGATAAAATGCACCAGAGAGGTTTTAAAGGAGAGGGGATGTTAATAGGAGTGTTGGATTCGGGTTTTCAGAATGCAGACCAACTCAGTTTTTTTAAAGATTTATTTACAGATAAGAGAGTAATTGGTACTTACGATTTTGTTGACAGGGAGTTGAATGTTTATAATGATCACTCTCATGGTACTAACGTGCTATCATGTATGGCTGCCTATGAAAGTGGAAAGATAGTTGGTACAGCTTATAAAGCGAGTTATTTATTATTACGAACAGAAGATGTCTTTTCTGAAACCAGACGAGAAGAAGCTAACTGGCTTTTTGGAGCCGAAATGGCTGATAGCGTAGGGGTTGATGTGATTAATACTTCTTTAGGCTACTCTACTTTTGATAATCCGGCACAGGATTATAAATATTCGGATATGAATGGCGATCGTGCCCTGGCTACAAGAGCGGCTGACTGGGCAGCTCAGGCAGGAATATTAGTAGTTGCATCAGCTGGGAATGAAGGAAGTGGATCATGGAAATACATTGGTACTCCGGCAGATGCCGATTCAATAATTGCAGTGGGAGCGGTTGCCGGTAACAGAAGTGTGGCTTCATTTAGTTCTTATGGGCCTTCAATTGATGGAAGAACCAAGCCTGATTTGGCAGCGCAAGGTTATCAGACACTGGTTGGAACTCCATCCAATTCGTTAGGGTATTCAAATGGAACCTCTTTTGCTTCCCCCTTACTGGCCGGTTTTGCAGCCAGTTTCTGGCAGGCATTTCCAGAATTAACTAATATGCAGGTCAGACAATATCTGATCCGGTCGGCAAGTCAATATGAAAATCCTGACGATAGAGTAGGGTATGGGATTCCAGATTTTGATAAAGCCTACGAAATAGCAGAACTCGAACAACTAATTGCCAGCTTGAAGAAACAAGGTAAAGATGTAGTAGTATTCCCTAATCCATCAAATGGTCAGACAGAGGCCATGAAGGTATGGGTACTTAAAGATGATGCCGGGCAGAATTTTGAGTATAAATTAATAGATATGACAGGGAAAGTAATTTGGTCTTTGACAACAACAGACAAGTATATTACTATTCCGGCGAAAATTGATTATTTGCAGACTAATTATATACTCAAAGTAACTTCTGAGACTCTGAACTTTACAACCAAAGTGGCAAGAAACTAAAGTTAATTGATCAGAAACACATTAAAAAAATTGATGGTTTCACTGTGCACATAACTCAATGCTGCACAAATATACTGGTTTTGAATATAGAGCTAACCGACTTTAATCAGTAATCACTCAATTGTGGTGATTCTATAGAAAAGTTACAGTTTCGAATCATAAATTTATTACATTTTTTTTTAGATGTGTTAATTTGATTTTTTAGTTTGATAGAAATTTTTCATCTAAATCTTAAGGGTCTACATAGTATTCTTTCTTGAAAAGAGTCTTTAGGAGTATGAAAATGTAATTATTCTAAGAAATGTAAAGTGAGTCAGGCTATAGAGAATCTATTCACACTTTACAACTCAATATTTACATGATTTTATAATTTTTGTACTCGCCAACTCTCCAGCCTGTAAGATTTTCTATAAAAAATAGAATTTTATTTTTAAGACTATATTTTTTTTCAGCCACATCAAATTGAAAGTTCCATTTTGCATTTTCAATCCGGTTTTTCATGACCTTCGGGTGAGTTCCTGTAAAGATTCTCAAAGAATCAATTTTTGAATAATCGAAATCGGTATTTTCTGGTTGAATCTTGTCTATTTCTTCTGGTGAATGCCATAAAGCAATGAAACCACGTATTTTCTCTGCCATTTTTTTAGGAGGCTTCACCCAACCGTAATGATAAATATAAGCATCTATCGGTTTTACATATAATTTACTATTATCTGACTTCCTGAAACCCTGTGCATCACGGTACGAAACAACTTGTTTTGTATGCCTTATAATTCTTATTTCATTCCTGTACCACTTTCTTGAATCAGCTAAGTAGTTATACGAACCATAGAAATGAGTATATTTAAAAAGTAATCCTTCTACTGTCAGATCATATTCATATTGACTCATCGCTTTTCTGATAGTATCATGGTATTTTTCATGAACTACTTCATCACACTGAATATAAAATGCCCAGGTGGTATCAGAACTAATGGCTGCAAGAGCTTTATCAGTTTCAACCGCCAGGACTCTACCCCCCGTTTTCAATGAGTCGTCCCAAATGGTTTCTATAATACGTATTTTGTCTGAATCAATTGATTGGATTAAGGCTAAGGTATTATCTTCAGATTGACCCACAGCTACAACAACTTCATCACACAAAGGTAATATTGATGTAATGGCCTCAATAGCCGGATAATCATATTTAATAGCGTTTCGTACTATAGTAAAGCCTGTGACTTTCATAAGGATTTTAGGATTTTTCTAACCATTTCTTTATTTGATACGTTTTATCAACCATTCTCATTATTGAGTCTTCACTATTTAATTCTTTAACTTTGCTTAATTCAACCCATGCCAGATCATTCGATTCTTCATTAATTAATAAAGGAGAGTCTTTATCTGCTGTAAACAGAAAACGTATATCATAATGCAAATGAGCCGGAATACCTTTTCTCTCTGGTATTTGATGAATATCCACATCAAATATTGCCTCATTGACCGCTTTAATATCTTTTGCCCCTGTTTCTTCTATAGCCTCTTTTAAAGCAACTGCCAATACATCACTATCTCCGTCGCAATGGCCACCAGGTTGAAACCACCTGTTTAGTTTTCTGTGATGCATTAATAAAACAAATTTTCCTGAATTATCTAACACCCATGCCGATCCGGTAACATGTCCAATTAATAATTCTCTATCAAAACAATTCTCGTGGGCTCTGATAAATTCAATTGTATTCCGGGTCATTTGCTCTTCATTTCGGTTATACCCACTATGCTTACTCAATAATTCAAGTATTTTTTTTCGGTGCATACTTCAACAATTATTATTAATTTGCAACGAAAATTAGTTTATTAAATCAACGAAATATCACAATTAAATGAAAAAAATTACATGTCTTATTGTAAGTTGTTTATTGTCAGCAACTTATGCTTTTGCTCAGGTAGCTCCTGCCCCAAGCCCGGCTGCTTCTGTTTCTCAGGTGGTTGGAACTACAAAAATCTCAGTTGATTATTCTCGCCCTATGTTGAGAGGTAGGGAGATTTTCGGCAAACTAATTCCTTTTGATAAAGTATATCGTACAGGAGCGAACGCCTCCACAAAATTTGAAACATCAGGTGATATTACTATACAAGGAAAAACTCTTAAAGCAGGTAAATATGCGATTATGTCAATTCCGAATGCAACCAACTGGACTGTTATTTTTAGCAAAGACCTTAATGTGACCGAACAGAGCTACAGTCAATCAAGCGATGTATTGAGAGTAACAGCGCCTAATCAAACAGTACCGACAGTTGAATCGTTTACAATAGATTTTTCTGATGTAAAAGATGATGCAGCTACTTTGAACATTTCATGGGAGAAAACAAAAGTTTCCCTGGCAATTGGGGTTGATAACGTGACTGCTATGGAAACTGCATTGGTACAAAAAAATAATGATGCCGCAGGTGCTTTCCAGCAAGCGGCTGAGTATATGCTAAATAAAGGAATGGATTTGAGTAAAGCCTTGACTTTGGTTGACAAGTCATTAACCTTGCGTGAAAACTTCCGTAATAACTGGATTAAAGCACAGATTCTTGATAAATTAGGAAAACCATCTGAGGCTTTAGGTTTTGCATTAAAAGCACAGACTTTAGGTGATGGCGACGGCGTTTATCCGTTTTTTAAAGATAGCATCGAAAAAGGTATTACAGATTTGAAGGCGAAAATTCCAACAGAGGCCCCAAGTGTTACCACTCCGGTCAAGAAAAAGAAAAAGGCCTGATTATAGTACTTACTTAAAGCAAAATCCCGAATGGAGTCTATACCATTTGGGATTTTGCTTTAATATGAGTTATAATATTGTACTTCCGTAATTATTAAAATCATAAAATATTTGAGAAAAGAAGATTTAAACTTAACTTTAAACAATCACTGCTTGGTGACAGATTATTATTAAATACTATCCATGACTACTGACTCAATCAATTCTAAAAAACAAACACTTTATATAATTCTGTGTGGTATTTTTTTGACCAATGCCATCGTAGCAGAAATCATTGGCTCAAAAATTTTCTCGGTTGAGCAGACTTTAGGTATTGCTCCTTTACAATTACCTCTGTTTGGTCAGAAATTTGATTTTAACATGTCCGCCGGGGTATTAAACTGGCCTTTTGTTTTTATTACTTCTGACATTATCAATGAATACTTTGGTAAAAGCGGTGTAAGAAAGATATCTTACCTGACGGCCATATTAATTGCCTATGCTTTTATCATTATTTATATTTCAACGATTGTTACACCCGCTGAATTCTGGGTAAACCACAATAATAAAGATTTATCTGGTAACGCGTTGAACATCAATGATGCATATAAGATTATTTTCAGACAAGGTCTTGGAATAATTCTGGGTTCAATTTCGGCCTTTCTTGTAGGACAGGTTTTAGATGCAACCGTCTTTCATTGGTTGAGGAAATATACCAATAATAAAATGATCTGGCTGAGGGCTACGGGTTCAACCATTGTGTCGCAGTTAATAGATAGTTTTGTTGTTGTATTTATTGCTTTTTATGTATTTAATAACTGGACATTAACAGAGGTATTCACGACGGGTACTAATAACTATATCTATAAATTTGTTGTAGCGGTGGTTTTAACACCAGTGATATACTTAGCACATAACCTGATTGATAAGTATTTAGGAAAAGAGCACGCGCATAAAATTATTGATGAAGCCACATTTACCCCGATGTAAGTATCCCAGGATGCTAAAAGTAGTTATATTTTAACGATAAAAGAGAAGTATTTACTGCTCTTTTATCGTTGGGATTTTTGAAATATCCACCTGACAGGTACCACAGCCTTTTGCGCATCCGGCATTATTGTTGACTGCGAACTGTTTTCTGACTGTATTTCCTAAATAAGCCAAAGCGCCTAAAAATACGACACCAATAACAATATTTTCTATCATCTTCTTCCTAATGCTTGTAAAATATGCTGATAATGATGCTCTGAATGCCAGGCATACAAAGCAATAACCTCCTGAATTTCAAAAGACTTCTGATAACCACCATGATAATAGGTCTTTTTTAATGACTGTTTATCAAGACCTTTAAATAAAAATACCATTCGCTTATGTACGCCTTCAACAATTTGCAATGAGGGCTTAATTGGCATTTGATGGTCAGGCAATTGTGCCCATGCTGCTTCATCATAACCTTTTATTGGCGGATTTTGTTCAGTCAGAGCAAATCGAATGCGTGTAAACATATTAATATGGCTATCAGCGATATGATGCACTACCTGTCTGACAGTCCAGCCATCCGGGCGATAAGGAGTATTTAATTCTTCATCGGTCAATTTAGCAGTTAAAGCTTTGAGCCGTTGGGGAAGTTTTTCTAAAACCTTAATGTGTGCTTTAGTATCACGCAAGGTATATTTTTTTCCATAAACAAAGTCTCCAATCGGATATTTCAGTTGTTCAAGTGTCATGAGCGGTTATTTAAAAGGTGTTTCAATACCAGTAACGCTGTATTTCAGCCAATAGTTCTTCATGAACTGCCGATCCTGCCACTACATCACCTCTGAAAAGATGTTCGTTCGTGCCTCCGAAATCGGTCGCAGTCCCACCTGCTTCAGTAATTAATAATATACCGGCCGCCATATCCCAGGCATTGAGATTGTATTCGTAAAAACCATCAAAATACCCACAGGCTACGTAGGCTAAATCAATAGCGGCCGAACCCATCCGCCTCAAACCATGTGTCTTCTGCATAAGAGATTCTAATATTTTGAGGTATCTGTCCTGATTCTCAAATTTATAGTAAGGAAATCCTGTTGCTAATAGACTTTCACCAAGATGCTTGTTAGGCGACACACTTATTTTTTTACCATTTTTAAAAGCCCCGCCACCTTTGGTTGCCGAGAAAGTCTCTTGTGTACAGACATTATAAACTACACCTACCAGTACATCTTTGCCTCTTGCTAAAGCCAGACTTACTGAATAATTAGGCAGATTATGGACGAAATTAGCTGTACCATCCAGTGGGTCAATAATCCAGTTTAATCCCTCTATGTCTTTGGTGTCAGCCGTTCCTTCTTCTGTAATAAATCCGGCATCCGGCAGAATCTGTTCCAGTTTACCGACAATCAGTTTCTCTGTTTCTTTATCAACATATGATACTACGTTATTTACCGCTTTATATTCAACTGATGTGGTACTGAATTTCTTTGCCTCTGTGGCAATAAATTGTCCTGCTTCCTGTGCTACCAGAATTACTTCCTGACAGATTTTTTCTAAATTCATATTTTATTTAGCATGAGCTTCCAGCTCGAATAATATTTTACAAACCCTGTATATTTTTCCCTTTCGGATATTTAACGTTATATTTTAGAATAATTTCTTTGTTATCGAGCGGTTGCAAAGTCAGATTCCAGATGAGCTTCCCGGTTTCTTTGTTATAGTCAGCGCCTTGTAACTCTTCCGTTTCAACTTCAATTCTACTATCTTGTGAGATAGGCACCTGATCTTCAATCACAATATTGATTGGTTCGCTCTTGGTATTTCTTAGCGTGATTCTAAACCCAAAAGATTCTCTGACATTCGAACCAATATTTCTGCGTGTTTTAAACGCTTCAATTGTTTCACGTTTGGTAATGATTTTTTTATCACGACCCAACGAAATCAATAAAGAGTCTTTAGTATCATTATTAGCAATGGTTGAAGTACCTACGAATGTGCCTTCAAAATAAATATTTGCATTACCCGGAAGCAAATTGTATTTTTCCCAATTGGTGATAATGGCAGTCAGAAAGGCATCTCTGTCATATTTTGGAACAGCATAATATTTGTAAGTAGCAGGCAGATTAAAATTCTGAATATCAACCATTTCTGGGTTTCCTCCTGAAATAACTGTATAAGGCATTGAAATGTCAAAGTTTACCGCTAAAGTGGTTTGAATAGTGCTGACAAAATCGGCAGTTGTGGCAAAACCAGCTTCTTTCTCTGAATCTGCAACGACAGCAGCCACTTCGTTAACACTTGGAGGAGGAGACACCATACGCATAGCTTTAGCGTTAGCCACTGGCTCATAAACACTCACATACTGTGTGTATAATTCTGGTTTTGTACCACCCTCTGATGGATTTGATGTTGATAACGTGAGTCTTACGTTTTTCCAGTCGATACCAGTACTTTGATATACATTGGCACGATAAGCCAGAGCTATGTCTCCTTTTGTATCTTTGGCTCTTATGTCATAAACAGGTGACCAACCGGCGGCATTAGCCACATAACTCAGATTAATGTCAAGGGTAGCATTGGCTTTAGATGATACGGTTAATTCTATTTCTCCGGCAGGTTGATTGAGATTCCCTCCTTGTGAAGTAAGCTGCCGTTGCAAACGAGCTAATTTATCATTGGCTTCTTTTGATTGTCGAGACAATTGCATCTGGCGGGTGCCTATTTCAGTGAGTTTAGTGCGGAAGAAATCAAGCATTTCTTTTAAATCTTCCGGAGTTACTCCATCTTTTTCGTTTTTGATACTGGCATTTGCCATCAACATATTCCGCTCGTTATCAGCCACTTTTATCAGCATATCAATGGTTTCTACCTCGGTTCTGGTAATCCTGATAGAATCCTCCAATACATTTCGCTTTTTATTTCCTAAATAATTATGCTTGAATTTCACACCCATAATCACTACATCACCTTTACCACCTACCTGAATACTATTGGCATCTATGGTTGAGGCTACATTGCTGATAATGACCTTGGTAGTCCCTGTCTGAACTTTAGCACTTACTTTTGCATCAATTTGTGCACGATTCAGAAAAACTGTAATATGTTGATTGTCAGCATCTACACGAATCTGATTCTGAGAGAAAACAAAGATTCGCATACCCAATAGCAAGGTAATGAACAGAGAGCCTGTGAAAAAAGATTTTTTCATAACAAATAGGTTTAGAAAGAAAGGTGGTTGAATGTGTTTAGCTTAACACATTAACGATTTTAATTGCCTGAAATTTAGCTAATCTTGAAGACAATTTTAAGAAAAAATATTGGGTTTGCCGTTTTTTATTTTCCTTTGCTGAAAAAATAAAATTGATACAATATATTTTCATCGAGTGAGTTCGGTGATTGTTAGCAATCGAAAAAATGATTAAGGAAAAAAGATTAAGAAGTTTTACCGAAAGAATATTTAAAGCTTTTGGCTGTTCTACCAAAGATGCCAGACTTGCTGCTGATGTATTGGTTTCCGCCGATTTAAGAGGTGTAGATTCTCATGGAACAGCTCGTTTAGCAGGATATGTGAGATTATACGATAATGGCCGTTTGAATCCAACACCACAAATCAGAATTATTCATGAAACCCCCTCAACGGCAGTGATTGATGGAGATAAGGGATTAGGACTGGTTGTTGCACCGTTTGCTATGAAGGTAGCCATGAAAAAGGCCAAACGATATGGTTCAGGCTGGATTTCAGTTCAGAATTCCAATCACTTTGGTATAGCAGGTTATCATTCAATGTTGGCTCTGCAAGAAGATATGATTGGCTGGGCAATGACCAATGCGGCGCCATTAGTAGTACCGACCTTTGCCACAGAAAAAATGTTGGGAACCAACCCTATTGCTGTTTCTGTGCCAGCCGGAAAGCAACCACCATTTGTGGCCGATTTTGCTACTACAGCCGTAGCATATGGTAAATTGGAAATCCTGCAACGTAAAGGGCTACCTGCCCCGATCGGTTGGGTACAGGATGCCAACGGTGGGTCAACCGACGATTCTAATGCCATTAAAAATGGGGGAGGGCTTTTGCCTTTAGGCGGAGACCGTGAACATGGTAGCCATAAAGGCTATGGATTAGGAGCTGTAGTGGATATTTTTTCCGGCGTATTATCAGGAGCTAATTTTGGCCCTTGGGTGCCGCCATTTGCTACGGCAGGTTTTCATGGCGTGGCAGCCGAACAGGTTGGTAAAGGCACAGGACATTTCTTAGGAGCGATGCGTATTGATGGTTTCCGACCGAAGGAAGAGTTTAAGGAAAGTATGGATACTTGGATTAAACGTTTCAGAGAAGCTAAGCATATCAGTGGTAGTCCTGTATTGATTCCAGGCGATCCTGAGAGAGAATTGGAAAAAATCAGAAGAGCGGATGGAATCCCATTAAATGAAAAAGTGATTGAAGATTTAAAAGGTTTAGGAGAAAGATTTAACGTAAAATTCTGATATTATTTTAACAATGTAACTGCACCTTGATTTTTCACAATTGCTCCGTCACTTAACTCTATTAATATTTTATATGTATAGATTCCTGGCGGCGCAATTTGTCCATGATAAGTGCCATTCCAACCATACTCTGCGTTCGAGGGTGGGATATTTTCTTTGATAAATATATTATTTCCCCATCGGTCGAAGATACTTAGTTCTTTTATCTGCCGCACGCACTTTGCTCCATAAATAAAGAATACATCGTTTATGCTATCCCCATTTGGAGAAAATGCCTGTGGGGCATAAGTGGTACTACAAGTATTGACTTTAATATTAAAAGATTCTTCTTTTTTGCACAGGTCATCATTCACTATAACCTTATAGGTGGTATTGTCAGTTGGTTTTACCCAGGTTTCGGCACAATTGGCGCAATAAACACTATTATCATCAGGTAACCACTCATACAAATAATTTCCTGCCGGGCTTGCCAGTGCGCTAAGTTCAATACTATCACCCAGCATTAAACTGAGATCATGCACTTGTATGGGTAAATCAAAGTTTCTGACCGTCAGATAGGTAGTGATAACACTATCACATATAGGGTTAGGATACTCTACTTTTGTTACATAAATTCCGGGTGTGGTATAACTCATAGAACCTACTTTCAATACCTGTCCCTGACAAATGGTTTTATCCTGTGTATAATAGTTTAAAGGATTTACGGTCAGATTAAGCGTAACAACACTATCGCAAATGCCAAAGCGATTGATGTTCTTTATGAACTGGCCTGGTGCTGTGTAATCCTGATCTTCGACCGTAAATTTCTGTCCGTCACAAATCGAGATATGTAATTCACTTTTACCGTCCTGATATTTAATGGTGTAATCTAACCTAAGTTCACAGTCATCACTCAAACTACCAATCGGGACTACTTTTACATAGTATGGGTCACCTAATTTTGCTTTTACCTTAATAGTTGGTGTGGTTTCTCCGGTGCTCCAGGTATATTTTTTAAAGCCATCGGGTGCTTTCAAAGTGAGATCACCATCAGGTTCGGGACAAATAGAGGTAGTTTTTATTTCTGATTTCAGGCATTGGGCATCAAAATAGGCGTAGCCTTCATGAGAATTTTTAGTGCAGCCATGTGCTGTTACTTCTATTGAAATGATTTGCCCGACATAATCTCTTAAATCTACTGCTCCGGTTGTCCAGGGTCTATATTGATATACACCCTGCGACTTAAAACCATCAGCGGTACCATCTTGCAATAGTTGTACGTCAAAAGTATTACACGTTAATTCCTGTCCCGTTTGGTTGCGGATTATAATAGTAAAACCCGGTTTCTGAAAGGCCAGATGGCCTGATACATCGTTTTCAAGCACAACCGCAAATTTGTATTGAAATAAAGTATTATCTGGAGTAACAACGAAAGACGTTCTGATTCTGGCAAATCGATCGCCTGTGTCTGTATTGCCTATTCTGATAGAGTGAGTGCTACCAGGAGCTACCATTGGTATGGGTTCGGCTGTAATTTTAGGATCATTACCATCATTGAGGCTTGTTACGTAATGCTCTTTACCTCTTGTGCCAGGGTTTTCAACACCATAGTAAAACTTCTGACCAGAATCATAGACGCTGCCATAAGACAAAACCCAGCCATTGGTATTACCCATTTCAAAGCCGATATTAGATAAATCGGTCATTTGGGCATGGCCACACAACGCATAAAACAGAGCAAAGAATAATCGGGGTAATCCTTTTCTCATAACATATATCTGTTTGAGTGAAATTTATAATTCACACAGCAGTTTTCTATGTAAAAGTGGGGAAGTGTTCAGATGCAAGGGTTGGTATTGATATAGACGAAAAATGGTTGTAAAGCGTTGGCTCTCACGAGTTTTTTATAAAAATAATAGTTTAATGAAATATAAAAGCTCCTTTCAAAGTATTTTTAACGTACCCTAATTGTAACCAGATTCATTATGCCCATCCAATAGTTGATTATTTGATTAAATAAATTGCATACAGAGGTAAGGCACAGTAAGAAATGTTCTGAAAATATCTGATATTTTTTCGTAATTTTGCAGTTCACAGAACTCGTAATACATGAAAAAAGTTAAGGTTGGCTTAGTTCAGATGTCTTGTTCGGCTGATGTGACTGAAAATACGAATAAAGCCATTGCCGGAATTAAGAAAGCAGCTGAAAGTGGAGCAAATATTGTTTGTCTGCAAGAATTATTTACTTCGCTCTACTTTTGTGATGTAGAAGACCATGACAATTTTAAATTAGCTGAATCGATTCCCGGACCTACTACGATGACTTTGTCAGAGGTAGCCAAAGAAAACAATGTGGTGATTATCGCCTCATTATTTGAAAAACGTGCTGCCGGATTATACCATAATACTACCGCAGTGATTGATGCTGACGGGACTTATATGGGTAAGTATCGTAAGATGCATATTCCTGACGACCCGGGTTATTATGAGAAATTCTATTTTACACCAGGTGATTTAGGCTATAAGGTTTTTGATACAAAATTTGCAAAAATAGGTGTCCTTATTTGTTGGGATCAATGGTACCCTGAGGCTTCACGTATTACTTCTTTGATGGGGGCGGAGATTCTGTTTTTCCCGACTGCTATCGGTTGGGATACCAATGAGGAACAGGAGGAAGCAAATATTGAACAATATAATGCATGGCAGACGATTCAAAAAAGTCATGCAGTAGCCAATGGCGTGCACGTTGTATCAGTCAACAGAGTAGGGCAGGAGGCTGACCAGAAATTCTGGGGTGGTAGTTTTGTGGCTAATCCATTCGGAAGCTTGCTTTATCTGGCATCTCATGATAAAGAAGAAGTACATGTGCAGGAAATTGACCTAAACCTTACGGAAAAATATCGTACAACATGGCCTTATTTAAGGGATAGAAGAATTGATAGCTACGGCCCGATTCTGAAAAGATATATTGACGAATAACTAAAAACATATCCAAAGAAAATTACATCGGGTTACCGGTGGTTTAATAGAATTTTTAAATGCTTACAATTAATAATTTATCCTTTTATTTTGGTGGAAGAGCCATCTTTGATGGAGCAAGCTTACAGATTAAACCCAAAGATAGAGTCGGGCTGATTGGTCTGAACGGGATGGGGAAATCAACCCTGTTGAGACTGATTGTTGGAGAATACCAACCTGATGGCGGAAGTATCTCAAAATCTGGTGATACCACTATCGGTTTTTTGAATCAGGATTTATTATCATACCAGACACAGGACTCTATTCTGGCTGTTGCTATGCAGGCCTTCGAGCGTGAAAACTTCCTGCAAATAGAAATCGATAAGGTACTTCATGAAATGGAGGTAAATTATCGTGACGAACTGGTTGATAAATTAGGGCATCTGCAAGAGGAATTTGACCATCTGGGCGGCTACACCATTCAATCAAAAGCCGAAGAGATATTAGAAGGACTTGGCTTTAAGACTGAAGAATTACACAAACCGTTGAAAGAGTTTTCAGGTGGGTGGCGTATGCGTGTAATGTTGGCTAAATTGCTTTTGCAAAAACCATCGCTACTGCTACTCGACGAGCCTACCAACCACTTGGACTTACCGTCCATCCAATGGGTTGAAAAATATATTGTGAACTATGAAAACGCGGTGGTTGTAGTATCTCACGACCGTGAGTTCCTGGATAATGTTTGTAACACAACTGTTGAGGTAACACAGAATAAGCTCTGGTCATATCCGGGAAATTATTCTTTCTTTGTAGAGGAGAAAGCGCTAAGAAGTGAGATTCAGAAGAGTGCTTTTGAAAACCAACAGGCACAGATTCGTCAGACCGAGCGTTTTATTGAGCGTTTTAAAGCTAAGGCTTCTAAATCTCGTCAGGTACAATCCCGTGTGAAGGCTTTGAATAAGCTGGATTTGATTGATGATGTGATTGATGCGAATGCACGTGTGCACTTTAAATTTAAATTCAGTGTGAATCCTGGACGGAATGTAATGGCTCTGGAGCATGTGAATAAGGCTTATGGTGATAAGGTGATTCTGAAAGATTCGACTATTAATATTGAGAGAGGGGATAAGATTGCATTGATTGGTGCTAATGGTAAGGGAAAATCTACCTTATTAAGAATTATTGCCGGAACTGAAAATATAAACGGAAACCGAAAATTAGGACATAATGTAAACTTCTCTTTCTTTGCGCAGCACCAGTTAGAGTCTTTACATATGGACGAAACCTTACTGGAAGAGTTGAAGTATGCTGATTCTGCCAAAACTGAACAGGAGTTGCGTCTGGTTTTAGGCTGTTTCTTGTTTCAGGGAGAGGATGTATTTAAAAAAATAAAGGTTCTGTCAGGAGGTGAGAAATCTCGTGTGGCATTGGCAAAAGTATTGATTTCAGAAGCGAACTTCCTGTTATTAGATGAGCCTACCAACCACTTAGATATGCAATCGGTAAATATACTGATTCAGGCTTTAGACCAATATGAAGGCACTTATGTGGTTGTTTCCCATGACCGTCACTTTGTGAGTCAGGTTGCTAATAAAATCTGGTATATTGAAGATTATCAGATTAAAGAATATCCAGGTACTTATGATGAATATGAAACCTGGGTTGAGGAAAACAAAAATAATAAGCAGGCCGCACCAATACCACCCCCTGCACCTGTAAAGAAAGAAGAAAAACCTGCTCCATTAGTAGCGGTTAATACCAAAAATCAAAATGAGATTAAGAAACTGGAGCGTGAGATTGGAGAGGTTGAAGCAAAAATCACTGATTTAGAAAATAAAAAGGCGCTTTTAGAGGAGAAGCTGGCTGACCCGACAATTTTTGGAGATAGTGCTACTTTGCAAAAAACAAATAGCGATTACGAACAAACCAAGGCCGAATTAATAAAAATGAATGAGGTTTGGGAAAATAAAATGATGGAAATTGCCTAAAAATAAAGCCCCATTTTTCTGATCAGGAGAAATGGGGCTTTTAAATTTTATTGCTTCTTCCATCTGAAAACCTCTTTGCCAGCTTTACCCATTATTCCATCATCCTCCCAGATAAAATCATAAAATACAATTTCATCACCTGCAAATTTGTAGCCGTAGGTCTTTGTTTTGTCGCTATCCTTTTTGCCAAAATCTATTAAATCAATATTTGTTTGAGTTGTTATATAATCTGCCCAGACTCTATAGGTTTCATATCCCTCCATGCCAAGGAGTTGATTATCTGATCGTAGCTCGATTGTTTTTCCATTGGAATTGTATTTCCCTATCCAGAATTTTTTCTCTATAAAACCAACCGTATTAACCTTTTTAAAACTTGTGTTTTCTAATTTTAAAGTTGATTCATCAACATTTCCAGAATATTCTGGCGTCGGTTTCTCTTCATAGATATTAAACAGCTCAAGTCTATCGCCTTTTTTCACTCTAAATGCCGAGCCTTCGTGGAAATTCCAGACCATATTAGCTGTATCAGCAGTCGTGTTAAATGATACCATCACTGTATCGGCATATATTTTCGCTTTCAAGGGGGATTTCGTTTGCTCGAGTGTCTCCAAATAACGTGCATTTACCCAGATAGTATTTCCTAAATCAGATTTACTGACATGAGCAATCGAAATAGTAGCTGATGAGTCAGGGATTTCATTCTCTGATTTAGATGACTCTTTGGTACAAGATAAAGTGCCAAAGCCTAAAGTTAAAAGAATAAGGATTTTTTTCATTCTTTATAATTGTGAGGTAATATTTATTTAATAATTTCAATTCTTTCCCCTAATCGTAAAACTCTATAAGGCGTGCCGTACTCATCTGCCTGGGCTACAAAGTTTTCCGGGTCTTCTGTATTAAACTCAAATAAGTGATAATGATGGGGGATAACCAATTTTGCTTCAATCTCTTTGCCTAACCTCGCCGCTTCTTCAAAATTTAGATTTCCTGCTACTTTGCGTTCAGGTTTATTGCCGTTGATTGGTAAAAAAGCAATGTCTACTTTAAATGGCTTTAAGATTTCTACCATACCTTCATACCATAGAGTATCACCTGAATGATAAACTTTGTATGAGCCAAATTCGGCTATAAAACCCATATATTTCAATTTCCCAGCTTCATCTCTTTCCATTTCATTGTGTGCCGCCGGAACTCCATAAAGCTTGAAAGGGTAAACTTCAATATGCTCATTATCATTCAGGCATACAAGAAAATCTTCATTACATTTAAGTCTCTCTGCCACAAATTTCCGGTTAGCTTCTGGAATTACCATTATAATAGTAGGATTTCTGTCGAAAATCGGTAGCAGGGTGTCAGCATCTAAATGGTCGGTATGATTGTGTGATGAGGTCACCACATCAATCATATCTAATTCATTGGGGGCTATCACCAACTCGCTTATGCGTATGTGCGGTTTATCGGTATTGGCATATTTTTTTGTCAACGCATCTGAGAGATATGGGTCAAAAAGCAAGTGTTTGCCATTGTATTGAATTAAAAATCCGCTTTGACCTAACCACCAGACTCTGAAACCTTCGGTCTGATGAATAGAACTTCTGATGTCATTTAATAGTTGCTGGTCTTTCTGAAAAGCTTGAATCATAGTCTTTAAAGTTTTTCGTATCCTTCAACAGGTTTCCAGTCAGATTTTGGTTCAAAATGATGCCATAATAAAGCACTTACCTTGCGTAACAATTCATAACCTTCATTTTCCCGCACCCAGGATTCATCTTTCTGGTTTTTAGTTATTATACTATACACATATTCGCCACGAGGCGCATGCACTAATACTGTTTCAGAACGAGAACGATTGACCGCTCCATTTTTAGTAGCTACTTTCACATTTTCAGGTATTTGAGAAAGTCCTTCCTGGTCCCAGAACTGCCGGCCAAGGTTACGATACATTCGATCCGAATAAGCTCGTGAAATAATTTTCCCCTGTCTTATCATAGTTAACAAATTCGCCATTTCTCTCGGAGAGGTTTGCCCCCAGCCATATTTAGTTCGATTTACCTCTCTGCCAGGTGTTCTTGAATTCATTCTTGTATTCTGAAACCCAAGAGAATCTAATATGGTGTTGATTCGCGTGCCACCACCAGATAAAGCCTGTAACCAAAGGCTACCAGTGTTATCACTGACGGTACACATAAGCATCATTACATAGCTTAGAGGAATTCTGGTACTGTCTTTCAGAGAACCTACAATGCCATCATCATAGTGTAAAGAATCTCTGTAAACTAATTCTTGTTCATACTTTAATGCTCCCTGCCTTATTTTATCAAACGTACCAATCATAATTGGTATTTTAATCATACTGGCAGTGGGAAAAACCGTATCGGCATTGATAGCTACAAATTTATTGGTTTTCAGATTACGGACATAAATACCCACATCTCCGTTAAAACCTTTTAGAACCTCCTGAAGTTTAGTTTTGAGTTTCAGGTCTTCTTTTAAATTCTGAGAAAAAGTAAAAGAAGGAGTACTGAGAATAATTAATAAGCTAATGAAGTGTAGTTTTTTTTTCATAGGGGTATAGTAAAGCCACGAATATAGGAAATTTTCCGTGGCTTTGGTAATACAGTTGTATGGATATTCTTTTTTTAGTCACAAACATATTTAAGGTTTTATCTTGGCTTCATACACCTGTTTTTCCTTTGGTGTAATATCGGCCAGCATGTATATATCTTGATTCGTTATTTTCATTTCATCAAGTGCATCTACCATATTTTTATAATTTGAGTCATCTGAGGGTTTGATGATAACTGTAAAGTTTTCGATTATTTTTGCTTCTTTTCTTTTTTGAAATATCAGTTTTCGTAGCTCCAGACCGTAATTTATTTCGCTAAGTAGACTTATATTAAGTGCATCAGCGTTTTTCTGATGCCAGAAAATTTTATCATCCTTTCCGAGAATAAGCGTTAGTGTATTACTTTCTTTCATGATTGGCGGCTTGCCATTCTTATCAGGCATATTCAGCTTCATGATAAATGGTTTACTAAAGACGGTCGTAAACATGAAGAAAGTAATCAACAAGAAGCCCAAATCAACCATAGGGGTCATGTCTACCCGTGCTACACGGGAGTTTGTAGTAATTTCTGCCATTTTTGTAAGAGTTTAAATTGAACGAAAGTTGATATTTAGATATGTGTCTAAATAATATATTAATTGCTTAAATAGATTTTATTTTTGAGATTAACAATTAAAACTTTAGCTTGTCCTCATATACTTGCTGTACATTAGATGGAATATCAGCTAATACATATCTATCTTGTTTTGTAATTGTCATTTCATCTAATGCATCCACTAAATTCTTATAATTTGACGCGTCAGTAGCATAAACAATAACTTTAAATCGGTATTCATCTGGTGCTTCCTTTCTCCTTTGAAGAATTAATTTCCTCAATGCCAAACCATAGCTTATTTCTTTAAAATTTTCAGAGTTTAATTTTGCTTCATTATCATACCAAAAAACTCTATTGTCTTTTCCAAGAACCAGATGCAAAAACGGATTATGGAGGAAACAACCAATAACCTCGTGACCTGAACTTCTATTCGAAGGCATATTCAGTTTCATCATGTTTGGTTTAGCAAGATAACTGCTAATCATAAATGAAATGATAAGCAGAAACCCTAAATCAACCATAGGTGTCATATCTATGCGAGGCGTATCATTATTAGAATAAATTTTAGTCATTTTTGTAAGAGTTTATTTGAACTAAAATTAATATTTAGAAATATGTCTAAATATCTAAATAAAATTTTACTTAACAAATAAATTTGGGAAAATTTTTTATTGCGGTGCCAACCGAGCGACGGTTGCCGCCCGTTTGCAGCATTATAGAATTTGTAAAACTTCGAGATTATAATTAAGAAGCAAATGCCTGCATTTTTTCAGACACTAAAATTTCTTTTCCTTTAATCCCTTTTTGAGCCAGGTCAAGCATAGCATTAGCAACAGTCTCTCCCTTAATCGGTTTATATTTATCTGGAATCAGGAAATCAAAAGTTTTCATAAGAATAGTAGCAAAACCTTCACCAGAACGTGATTCTGTACGCTCGCCTAAAAGTAGTGAGGGACGGAAGATAATTAAGGCAGGGAAATGTAAATCACTGAGGGCTTTTTCGATTTCACCCTTTACCCGATTATAATAAAATACTGACTTCTCATCTGCCCCCATAGCCGTAACAATAAGATATTGCTTGGCCCTGTTTTGCAAAGCAGCTTTAGCTATTTCAAGCGGGTAGGTAAAATCAACTTTATAGAATGCTTCTTTTGAACCCGCTTGCTTCATTGTAGTGCCCAGACAACAGAATATATCATCTGCCACAACCAATGACTTATCGAAATTATTAAAATCTATGATAATCTGTTCAAGTTTGGGGTGTTGAAAATCCAGAGGTTTCCGAACTAAAACCTTCACTACTGAATATGTAGCATAATTCAATATTTTTTGCGTAAGCTGTAGGCCAATCAATCCGCTGGCACCAACTATTAATGCAGTCTTCATAGCATGAATATTAGAATAAAGATTATCTCCGTTTATTGAAATCGACAACTCTATAACTTATCAGTTTTTCTGAACGGGCAGTTACTGGTTTATGGTATATAAATATTTCGTAAGTATTTTCTGTTTCAGCAAAATTTCCTTCAAAAGCTACCTCATCTGGTTTATTATCTTTCATTAATACAAAATCGTAATTATACACCCCTTGTTTCAGTTGAATCGTAGCCGTGTAACCCCCAAAATTATTATCATAAGCCATTTCATTGAGTTTATCAAGATGCCAGTTATTAAAACTGCCATTTACATATACTTTTTCATCAGGGTTCAACTCTTCACTTTTCAGGCCAAAAGTCATAAAAATATAATCGGCTTCGGTCTCAGCCTTATTCCCTTCACGATTATCAATGACATACATTCCATCAAAATCATTTGACTCAATATAAGCGGTTTCGCTCCTGTCTCTTTGTGGAGAAACCCACATATCATCTTCCTTCCCTCTTAGAATTTTATCGATAAAAAGCCCTCGGTTATATGTACTTCGCGAATCAAAGAAACGGTACTCGTTTGCTCCGGGAAAGACATTTTCATCATCAAAAAAACGAAAATCTAATTGATTGGTCGAATTATTGATACTAAATGGCTTTAAGTTTTTTACAACTTTATCCCAACGGTAGTTCTGTCGTATGATAATTTTAAATTCATCACGCGGAGACATAACTCTATACGCCCCATAGTTTACTTGTAAGTCAATCTGCTGATGGGTTTTATATTTGGCAGGATTCTGTGCCTGACGTACCGTTGCCATTGAACTAACACCATTTTCATACACCATAAACCTATGGGAAAGAATAATATCATCTCGACGGCGATCTCTCCAGACTACAACCAAATAATTGCCAGAAAGCAACATTTTTGGCAATTCAATCTTGTAATGATAAAAAGGTACTTTGGTATTTTGTGAAACCTGATAATCATTAATAATGAGGTCGTTGTATTCGGGCATATATTCAATTTCTGAAAGCACTGATTGCTTCCAATCCATACCACAATGCAGAATTTTCACGTGAAATTGCTGGTAAGCAGCATTTAATTCATCAAATTCAAGCCACAAATTATTATTATCATTCAATTGAACAACGGGTGGATTCAGACTTTTGGCAGGGTCAGATGCATTCCCGAGTAATGGATACAACTGTACAGATTTTATATTTGGCTCATAAGTGGCATCTTCAAACCGAAGCTGCTTGGTGGTTTGAGCAGAAAGCCAATGTAAAGGGAATAGAAAAATAATTAAAAGGATTTTCTTCATATCAGTCTTGAACTGTTTTTGAATTGTCTTGGAACTATGATTTACCTGATTAAATGATTTTAATGATAAATTATTGTCTATTATCTTTAATGAAGTGATAGTATAGGAGATAATGGTTGCGTGAATTGTTCAATTATATCTCAATAATTAGTTAATCAGCGAAATCCTTTAATCAGGTAACTCACAGTTCAGGATAGGTCATTTATCTTACAATATCTGCCCATCCTGCATTACCAATTTTCTATCCGACATATCGGCCAGATGCTCATTATGGGTAATAATGACAAAAGTCTGATTCAATTTCTTTCTCAATTCAAAAAATAAATGATGTAATTCCTCAGCGTTTTTGGAGTCAAGATTACCACTTGGTTCATCGGCAAAGACAACTGCCGGAGAATTAATCAAAGCTCTGGCCACAGCCACACGTTGTTGTTCGCCCCCCGATAATTCGGAAGGAAAATGCTTTGTTCTTTCACCTAAACCTAATAAAGTTAATAATTCAGTGGCGCGTTTTTCCACTGCTTCTTTATCTTTTCCATTGGTGCGGCTCTGCTGAATCCATGCCGGAATGCACACATTTTCTAAAGCTGTAAATTCTGGCATCAGGTTGTGAAACTGAAAAATAAAGCTGATTTTTTCGTTGCGAAAGCGAGCTAATTCTTTGTCTTTCAACGAACTATAATTTACACTACCCAATAATACTTCTCCCGAATCAGCTTTGTCAAGTGTCCCTAATATATGTAGAAGTGTAGTTTTTCCCGCACCAGATGCCCCTACAATGGATACAATTTCACCCTGATTTATTGTGAGATCAATACCTCTTAATACTTGCAGATTTCCGTAGCTTTTGCGTATATTTTTTGCTTGTAACATATCATTTTTTTAGTGATTCCTTAGAATCTTCTAACCTTTTCTATGAATTTCAATATTCCTCTAACTATTTGAAAAATCGTTAACCATCATTTAGCAAAGTAAGTGATATTTGATTGATAATTAATAATTGTTCACTAAATTAGCGCAAATTTTATAACCTCTAAAATCACTTTACATGAACGTTCACGAGTATCAAGGTAAAGAAATACTAAGCCGTTATGGTGTACGAATCCAACGTGGGATAGTTGCCGAAACCCCTGAGCAGGCTGTTGCTGCTTACAAGCAAATTTCTGAAATGACTAATTCAAAGTTTGCGGTGGTTAAATCACAAATACATGCAGGTGGACGTGGAAAAGGTAAAATTGTAGGTACCGAACAACGTGGTGTGCAATTAGCTAAGTCTGCTGAAGATGTAGAGCGTATTTCTTCTAACCTATTAGGAAATGTTTTGGTTACGATTCAAACCGGAGACGCGGGCAAAACTGTTAACAAAGTACTTGTAGCAGAAGATGCGTATTATCCGGGTGATAGCGAACCTAAAGAATATTATATGGGCATTTTGCTCGACCGTACAAAAGCCTGCAATGTAATCATGGCCTCAACCGAAGGAGGTATGGACATTGAAGAAGTAGCAGAACATCACCCTGAAAAAATCATTAAAGAATGGATTGACCCTCGTGTGGGTTTACAGGCATTCCAGGCTCGTAAAATCGCTGATAAATTAGGTTTGACAGGTGAAGCCAATAAAGAAATGGTGAAATTTGTAGGTTCCTTATACAAAGCGTATGTTGAGTCTGACTCATCAATGTTTGAAATCAATCCGGTTTTAAAAACGTCAGATAACAAAATCTTGGCAGTTGATGCGAAAGTGAATCTGGATGATAATGCATTATATCGCCACCCTGATTTGTCACCAATGCGAGATAAAGCTGAAGAAGATCCATTAGAAGTTGAAGCGTCTGAAAGTGATCTGAACTATGTAAAATTGGATGGTAATGTAGGTTGTATGGTAAATGGTGCGGGTTTGGCTATGGCCACTATGGACATTATTAAATTGTCTGGTGGTGAGCCGGCTAACTTTCTTGACGTTGGCGGTGGTGCAAACGCTAAAACAGTAGAGGCAGGCTTCAGAATCATTCTGAAAGACCCGAACGTAAAAGCAATTCTGATTAATATCTTTGGTGGTATCGTTCGTTGCGACCGTGTGGCAACAGGAGTGGTAGAGGCCTATAAAGCCATTGGAGAAATCCCGGTGCCTATTATTGTTCGTCTACAAGGAACCAACGCTGCCGAAGGCGCCAAAATCATCAATGACTCTGGCTTAAAAGTTTATTCTGCAATTTTATTAAAAGAAGCTGCTGAATTGGTTGAGAAAGTTTTGAAAGAAGCGTAAGAGCTTTTATATGTTTAAGAGATTGAGTGAATCGGTGAATGAGTGATTTTATTATTAATTTAATCACTCATTCACTAACTCACTCAATTTTTTTAGTCCTTGTGTGCAGCAGCTGTCTTCTGGCAACAACTTGGTAAAGCATCATGTGCTTTTTGATCTGCCACTACTTCATCAGCATCATAACCGATTTTTGAGATGGCGTTTTTAATCTTCTCAGGACTGGTCTTCTTAGGGTTATAGGTAACTGTAACCACTTTATCATCTAAATTCAGGTTTGAACCTACAATGCCTTTAGTCACACCTAAGTCTCTTTCAATACGCTTTTTGCACATACCGCAGATAGCTGAAGTTTTCAGTTTTACTTCTGCCGTTTTAGGTGGATCTTCTTTCGTGAATCCGCTGAAAATAGTTGCAAAAAACAGAATAAATACGATGTTTTTCATTTTGTGTATTGTTTAGTTATTTAAAACGATTATTCTCTTAAAACAATTCCGTTAGGATTTACACCCACAGGAATATCAGTTATTTTTTCATGGGTGGCAGTATTAATTACCGATACAGTATTGCCTTTTTGATTCACTACGTAGGCTATTTTTTCATCTTTTGAAAAGGCTAACGCATGGGCATCATCATTGGTAATAAAACTCGACTTCAGTACCCATTTATTAGCTTTTCTTTCAAAATAGGCTACTTTATTATTCCCCGCCTGACAAACCCAGAGCTCATTCAGACTTTTATTGTAAGCGATTTGCCCGGGCTTAAAATCTAAATTAATGTAATCGTCTTCCGATGCGTTCAAGGTTTCCGGATCAACTATGTCTATTGTATTAAGATTCTTGTTTTCTACATAAATTCTTCCATCACTAACCGACCACACGTTTGTTGGAAATGGGGCGACTTTAATGAACTTCTCGACTTTCTTTAATTTTGTATTTACTGCTACAATAAAACTACTTTCGGCCAACGCAACAATGGCATAATCGCCATTTTTTGTAAAAACCACTTCAGACGGATCTGCCCCTAAGGGAATGACTGCTTTCTGAATACCGGTATTAGCATCATAAACGTACATCTCACCAGAATGATTGGCAGATGCAGTCCATATTTCCGTATTATCTGGTGAGAATACTGCATTGAAATTGATTTTCTCTAAGGGTATTTTTAATAAGCTTTTCCCATTGAGTGCATCTATCACTGCAATTCCTCCTTTTTTGTCTGTTGCCTGATGTAATAAATCATGGCTTAAGGTGAAATCAAACTCAGGTAAAGCAACTGAAAGCTTTTTGCTGTCAGGCGAAAGCTGGATATGGTGAGGGAATCTGCCTAAGTCTGTTAATTGAATGATTTTCTTAACAACCCTTTCATTTAAATCAATAATTGAAACTGTATTACTACCACCATTTACTACATAAGCTGCTGGGAAATCAATATTTTCTGATTTTATTTCCTCCTTGGGTTTACAAGAAAAAACCAGCAGTATTAAAGAATATGAAAATGCCTGATAAATATTCATTCTATAATTTATTACTTTTTCATTTTTAACGCTTAATACCTTTTCTATGGTATGGGAAAAGTATTAAATTACACCCCCTAACTTGTACCTTGTTCCAAAATAAATAATTCTACCTATTACCGGCCCCCACGCACTGCCGGCGTCAAATCTTGTTCCGAATGGAGTTTCGGGTGTAACAATAGGATCTTTTTGTCTGAAATTATTCAGGTTCTCACCGCCAAGGTATAAATCCCACCGACGGAACGAACGAGAAACCTGGGCATTAATATTAATAAATGCAGGAGCATATTTAATAGGCATACTTTCATAGCTTGTGTGCTGATAGTTCGGTGATAGATTAGGTACACGACGAGTACCGTTATACTGAACGGTGAAATCCCACTTCCATTTATCATAAGGTAAGGCATATCCCACATTAAATAATACACGATCTCTTGGTATAAACATTTTTCTGATTGTTATACTCTGATTA
This sequence comes from Emticicia sp. BO119, assembly GCF_013912375.1. Classification (GTDB taxonomy): domain Bacteria; phylum Bacteroidota; class Bacteroidia; order Cytophagales; family Spirosomataceae; genus Emticicia. The sequence goes on from NZ_JACETV010000001.1 coordinate 1,323,094, forward strand.
TAAGGCTTGCCAAGTGTATTCCAAACATCTGTATATCTGTAGGCAACTTTAAACTCCAGGCGATTGATGGGCGATAAATTCAACTCAATCTGCGCTGAATTGGCATAGTTTAGTTTTGAATTCCAGCTACTGGTTGAATTATAGAAATACAGAAATTGTGGATGTTCGGTATCTGCAATTAGCTGATTAACAAAATTGGTTCGATACATATCAATAATCAAACTTGATTTACCAAAATGTTTTGTATAGCTAATGCCAAAGTTCCAGGTAATCTCAGGTTTGATTCTATCCAAAAATCTCACCGTTCTTGAACTGACAAGATTACCGAAATACTCTGCAAACGGGTTTGGTGTTCTGAATCCTTTACCGGCTGAAAGTCGCAATGCATTATCAGGATTGAAATTATATAAAAAATGAAGACGTGGCGTGAAAATCGCACCATAGAGATTATGGTAATCGGTTCTCGCTCCTGCAACAGCGGTAATTTTATCTAAATATTTATAAGTATATTCAAAAAATGCTCCCGGAACAACCTCTGTTCTGGTCATGAGAGTATCGGCAAATCGTTCACGATAATCATCGTATAAGAAACTAATACCTGTTTTATAGGTATGATTAGTATTGCCGATAATATCCTGATAAATCAGATTACCATAAATCGTATTTTGTCTTCCATCATAAGGTCTGAAACCAAACTTTGACTTTGAATCATGAATAACACCATTCAGGATTAATCCTAAGCCTTTATAAGGTTTGTTCTGAAATAATTTAGCTGTTTTAGAAAAAAGCTCAATTCTGTTTGTATTGTTAGTAAAACGATAGATAATATCATCCAGAGCCAGAGGATTCTTGATTATCTGCCCGCCTAAACGATTTTCATGCAAAAACTTAATCCCAAACTGTGCCATCATTTTATCAGATTCGTATTTCCAACGATTGATGAAGTTCGCTTGGGTGTATTTTGGTAAATCATAAAAATTGTCATGGTTTTTATCAATGCTACTTTGTAAAGTTGATCCATGAGTCAATAATCCTACCGACCATTTAGGTTTACCGTTTTCAGATTTTAGTATTTTAGCCAGATTCAGATTTACTTCTCCACGACCTAAGCTATTTACATAGGTATTCAGATAAACTCTTTCAGAAATATCAGGTTTTTGTAACTCTACATTGAGTTGCCCGGTCATTGATTCATAACCATTGATAATTGAGCCTGCTCCCTTACCCACATCAATTGATTGTACCCATGTTCCAGGAATATAATTTAACCCGAAAGTTGTAGCTAAACCTCTCAGAGAAGGTACATTTTCAACATTCATCTGCACATAAGTGCCGGCCAGGCCTAATAATTGAATCTGTTTCGCACCTGTTACGGCATCTGAATAACTGACTGATACTGAAGCATTGGTCTCAAAACTTTCAGAAAGATTACAACAGGCAGCTTTTGCTAAGGCTTTGGAAGTGATAATCTCGGTCTGATGTGGCGATAACCTGTCTATAGCAGTTGAACCACTTCTTACAACCACTTCCTGCAACTGATTTTCAGATTTCAGATACACTTTCAAGTCTGTTTCATTATTGATATTTAATGTATCAGATTTGTAACCGACAAAACTGATAATTAATTGATTGGATTTAGTGCGGGGAATCGAAAACTTACCCTCAATATCTGTTTGTGTGGCCACTTTTGTACCTAACCAATGCACCGTTGCGCCAACGATAGCTTCTTCTTTAGCATTAGAATTGTCAAGCACTATTCCGGTTACGTTTTGAGCAAAAACTGAAGTTGTGAACAAAACCAGTGCAAAGCAGATAATTTCCTTTATATATTCTTTTAAACTTTTCATTTGCTGAGATTTTTTGAAAGCGTCATTCTTTGCTGCTTCTGATTATTGGGTGTCAGTAAACGAACAGCATAAATGCGGCCATCCCAACCATCAATAAATCTTCAATAATAGTAACAGTGCTCATAGGTAGGTTAAAAACAGCCCCTAAACACGCACAACGTATTTTTTTCTTATCAAGCACACTTTGAATAACACCAATAGAACTAAAACCCATTACGACAATAGTCGCAATATTAGTTGCTTGCGGCTCAAAATTTATCAGATATGCTATCCCTAAAGCTAACTCAATAAAAGGATAGACAAAACCATATACAGGAATTTTCATGGCCAATAAATCATACATGGCATAACTTTCTGCAAAGCCTTTTAAATCTAAAAACTTAAAGAAAGAAAAGACCAGAAAGAAGCCAGCCATGAAGTGATTCATGAATTGCATGCCCATAAAATGCTCTAACCCATAAATATTGGCATGAAAAGAAGTCAGAACTGATGTTACGGAAATGAATGCAAAAATCAATAATAATGGCTTGTAGGTGGCAAACCAGCTTTTGGGCAATTCTTCTACAAAAGTAGTTGCATATACTGGTGTAATAACTTTTTCAGTAATACTGTATTTGGGATATGGTTTTAATGCTTCCTGAAATTTTGTAACAGGAATATGTTTTTCCATTTCGATCGTTGCTGTATTATGAGATTTATCAGGTGTAACTGATTTTACACCTTCAATATTTCCTAATACATGCTGTATCTTGTATTCGCATGCCTCGCAGGTCATGCCTGTAACTTCATATGTATGTGTCATTGTTCTTAATATTTAATAAGACAAAGGTAGGAGAGTAGCACCACCCGTACGTTACAGAATTTTATACGAGACTTACATGATTTTTGACAGCATCAATTGAAAGACGGGTATTCTGGTTATTTCGTTTGAATTCAGTTGGAGAAATACCTTCGACCTGCTTGAATTGATTTGATAGATGCGCTACGCTACTATAATCTAATGACCATGCAATTTCAGAAAGACTTAACTCGCCGTTGAGCAATAATGCTTTTGTACGCTCAATCTTTTGAGCGATAATGTATTTTTCAATGGTTGTTTTTTCAAGTGAGGAAAAAAGATTGCTTAAGTAGGAGTACTCATAACCAATTTTCCTGACAAGAAAATCAGAAAAATTTTGTGAAGCAGGTTTTTCACCTTTGTTATGGTGAATTTCATTAATAATTAAATGCTTGATGCGCTCTATAATAGAAGTCTTATGGTCTTCTATCAGCTCAAAACCTTCTTTATTCAGAGCATTTTGTATAAGATCATATTGAATAGCATCACCTGTTAAATGAATCGTAGCAATACCCAATTCAACTTTTGATACACTAAAGCCAATCTTTTCAAGCTCCTCTTTTACAACACGCACACAACGGTTGCAAACCATATTTTTTATTAATAATTGCATCGATATTTTGTTAAATAGTGAGAGATTTAACCGCGGGAAAGGCAGTATAAACACAAAAACCCCAAATCAAATGATTTGCGGAAATTCAATTATTTAACAATATCAGATTAAGAAAGATTGATTGGCGGTAATAATATCTCGTCCATCGGGTTCAGGTGGAGAGGCACTATTGGCTAAAGATGAGCTCTGGCTATCAAAAATGGTTTCAATAATAGTTTTTACCATTTCATGAATAGTAGCCTTAAACCAGTCTAATGTACTTTGTGTGAATTTGGCAACAAGTTGAGAGGCAGAAGAAGAGTATTCAACATTTTCGTATTTTTCTTCTTCAGTACAACAAGAAGATTTTTTAATAGTAGCATTCTTGTGATTGAGCGGGAAATGCCTTGCGTCTTTTGTAGTACAACATAAATCACCTTTTTTGTGGAGAGAAGTACTTTTCCCTTTCACAATACATGAATGTTCAACAAAGCCAAAGCCTGTGCTACTAAGCAGTACAATTACTGCCATCATAACGTTGAACAATCTGAATAATGCTTTTTTCATTATTGTATGAGTGAATTACGTACAAATGTATGTAATCGGAATGAGACTTCCAAGTTAAACTTGCAATATTTAAGCCAAACGGCTCCCGTCAGGGACTTTTCTTTCAGACTCTGCCAATATTACTGAGCCACCATCTAAAATAAAACCTGTGGTAAGTACCTCTGACATAAAGTCGGCGATTTGCCGTGGTAGGAAGTTGGTTACACAAATCACCTGCTTGCCTACTAATTCTTCTTTGGTATAAAAAGTTGTAATCTGTGCCGATGAGCGTTTGATGCCTATTTCCGGCCCGAGATCAATCAATAATTTATAAGCAGGCTTGCGAGCCTTTGGAAAATCATCTACCTGAATGATGGTTCCGGCTCTTAATTCTACTTTTTCAAAATCCTGCCAACTGATGATCTCTTTTTCCATAATTAATACTCATTTTCAAATTTACTCCACAAGGCAATTGCTTTATCCTGTATTATTTTAGGAAGGTTCTTAAAGGCTGAATCAGGGGCCATTTCTTTCGGAGTCTTAAATTCCTCAATTACCATTTTCCCTCTTATGGCTGCTTTATGTCCATTTTCTAAAACCATTAATTTTAACCCAGAAGGGCTTACATCGCCTTTGCAACCTGTTTTATAAAGAAAAATAATTTCGGCGTAACCATTATTGTCCAGATCACCAACTGTAAAAGAGTCTGTAAATAGACTCAATTGATTATCTACCGGACAATCTCTTTCAAAATCGGTGATTTCCCTCAACATTTTTAGCTCTGCTGATCTACCCTCTACAAAATGTTCTACCCACAATTTTCTGGTTGTATAATCGTCTTTGGTATTTTCTTCAGTAGTAGCTATGAGATAGTTCAGCCCGTTTTTATCTTTGAACTGAATAGTCTTTACTACTTCAACACCAAGGATATTGAATTTTTTCATGGTTTCAGCCGGAATATTCTGGACTGAAATCTTTTGCGCAAAGGTGTTGATGCCTATAGCTGTAAATAAAATAGAATAGATGCTTGTTTGAACAACGATGGGTAATCTCATTAAATATAAATAATTATTCAATAGTTGCTGCTTCACAAATGTAAGTCGGAATAATACCCGAACTCCTGATTCGCACTTCAGCATCTTCTGATTGTGTATTGCCTGTTAATACCAAAACGGTATCGAGCCCGAATTTATTTCCACCAAGAATATCAGTATGGAGGGTATCACCAACCATTAATATATCTTTTTTTTCAATATTTGCAGTTTTAATATGTTCATAGGCAAAAATAAACATTTGCGAATCTGGCTTTCCAAATCCAACAAATTGCTTGCCCACGATAGCCTCAATCATTTCTGATAATCCGCCCATCGCAATGGCAATTTCTTTTTTTGATACCGGATAAGTGGCATCGGTATTAGCCACTATCACCGGAATATTCTTTCTCCGAAGCAGGTTTATCGTTTTATTCAGGTCCGTTTTCCAGTCGAATCCCTCATCATCTAAAAATGCCAGAGCCTGAATACCTGTCAGGTCATTGATATCAAGTTCGCTAATCGGAACAGCTTCCAGCCCTAAAGTTTCTATATAATAAGCAGAGTCATCAGTTCCTAAAAATACCACTTTCCCGCTTTTAACTTTTTGTTTTAGATAATCCATTGCTAACATACCTGACGAAATAATATTGTCTTGGACAATATCACTGATACCAAGGTTGTGATAAGAGTCCGCTAATTGTCGGGGTTTCCTTGAAGCATCATTGGTCAGAATATAAAATTCTTTATTGGTTTCTCTCAGATACTGGAATGTCTTTTCAACGCCGGGAATCAATCCATTATAGTTTTTAAGTACGCCATAGGCATCAAAAAATATGACTTTATAGTTGGCAACTACTGATTTGAAATCATGAATCTGCATGTATATTAAAAGGCGGTTTGGTTAATTTTGTTATATGTTTAAAGCATTCAGTATTTTTTCGGCGTCAAACTCTTTTTCAATAGATGGGAAATATATATCATAAGCCTCACGCTGTAGTTTGATTGCATAGGTCCGATGGAAAAAGTAGCGGCCATATTTTATTACATAATTCAAAATAAAAAAGCGATAGGCTTCTTTCATAAATCGCACTTCATTTTCAGTCAACGGATATACCTTATGGTATTCCTTCAAAAATAGAATGAATCGGTCTTCCATTAATGGTCCAATATAATAACTGAATACCGTTCTGTCGCCAGCATCAGAAACAACCCGGCTGAAAAAATAAAAATCCATTACGCGGTAACTGATTCGGAACCAGTCGTAATCCCATCTCGAATAAAGTTCTAAATTCTTGGTGACCGAAAAATTTCCAATGTTCCAGTCCATAAACACAGGCATTGTTTCCACATTTTTAGCTACTAATCTCTGTCGGTTCTCTAAAAATATCTCACATTGTTCTTTCAGGTCATCAATATGCATACGATGTTCAAATTGTCCTACTTCTGTATCCAAAATATTCAATAAATCTTGTATGTCCGAACGTAAAGTTTTAGAGGCTTTTGGCAAAACTGTGCTTACTCTTGCACAGGCTTTATGAAATCTGGCGACTTCAGTTCCTAATTTTCTGATATGATCTTCGTCCAAACGTCGAGGAAGACGATGCAGATTTCTGATAGGATTATAAAAAACCACCCACGCATCAATAGCCCCTTGCTGAAAACGATAGGTATATACTTCGTTATCTTTAACCAACGATTTAGCGAGCACGTTTTCAAACGGATACAATAAATTATTGGCCAGGGCATGTATAATCTGATGGTCTTCTTTGAAATGCTCGTATGTGCCAAAATAAGATAATTTAGCAATGATTATATCGTCATTATCAAACTTTACCCTGAAAACGTGATTAGTTGAAACCTTGGCACTGATGTCTTCAATTTTTTCAATGGTTTTAGAATTGTCGAAGTTAGCCCAGGCTAATTTTATAATGGTCGGATAGTCTATAAGTCTCATATTTTAAGGCAAAACATCTATTTTTTCTTGGTTACTTCTTTATAGGCTGTTTGTAAAGCATCTTGTAAAAACTCTTTCTCTAAACTCATCAATTCAAATAATGTCCAACCTTGTTTCCCCCATTTGTTAGGCACAGGATACACAATAGCTTTATTAAATGAACAAAAAACAGATTGATCAATTTCAGAGAGTTTCAAACACACACGTTTGTCAAACGTAGAATAAGTAGCAAAGATTTTTTTCTTTGCCCGGAACGATGTTTTTTCAAAATGCGGTTGCTCAGTTGTATCAGGAAACGAAAGCGCCATTTCTCTAAGTGTTGCTTCATCTACCATAGTCCGAAACGAATATTTTTAAGATACCCAAAGATAGGATAAGAGTTTGCTATTTAAAAGAGATACAGGATAGTAGTTTTTTAGTGCTTTGGTGTATAATCATAAAAAAACTTGTGTGAGTACCATTTTTTGATGATATTCGGGAGCATTTTTATTAAGATGAGCATAATGAGTTTTCAGAGATTAACCTGGGTAGGTTTGATTATAGCATTCAGCATAGCTGTATCTTCTATTTACCTTTTCAAAAGGGAGAAGATAAGCTATAATGCTGAAATACGCCCTATTTTCAATAAAAAATGTATTGTTTGTCACGGAGGTGTAAAAAAAAGCGGAGGTTTCAGCCTGCTTTTCAGAGAAGAAGCCCTTGCTAAAGCCAAATCAGGCAAATTTGCCATTATTCCTCATGATGCAAGTGGCTCGGAATTAATGAAACGCCTGAAATCACATGATGTTGAAGAACGTATGCCATTGGAAGCTGAGCCATTAAGTAATGATGAAATCAGTAAAATAGAAAGATGGATTAATGAGGGAGCTAATTGGGAAGACCATTGGTCTTATATCAAACCTGATAAATCAATAAGTCCGCCAAAGGTTAGCGATAAATGGGTGGCAAATGATATTGATAAATTTGTATTGGATAAATTGAATCAGGAAGGATTAAAACATTCTCCAGAAACTGATAAAACGGCTTTGTTGAGAAGATTAAGTTTAGACTTAATTGGCTTGCCACCAAGCATTGAAGAAACTCAGGCATTTCTGAAAGACAATAGCCCTAATGCTTACGAAAAACAAGTTGATCGACTTTTAAAGTCTTCGCATTTCGGGGAGCGTTGGGCAACCATGTGGCTTGACCTTGCCCGCTATGCTGACTCAAAAGGGTATGAAAAAGACCTGGATCGAAGTATCTGGCAATACCGCGATTGGGTAATCAGGGCATTCAATGAAGATATGCCTTTCGACCAGTTTACAATTCAGCAACTTGCAGGCGATTTACTGCCAAAATCAAACAGTATCACGGCTAAAGAAATTGAAAACAGGTTGATTGCCACAGCTTTTCATCGAAATACGATGGCCAATGATGAAGGAGGAACCAATGATGAAGAGTTCAGAAATATGGCTCTATTAGATAGAGTTTCAACCACATGGGAGGTTTGGCAAGGAACAACGATGGCCTGTGTGCAATGCCATAGTCATCCTTATGATCCTTTTCGTCATAAAGAATTTTACCAGTCTTTTGCATTCTTCAATAATACACAAGACAGAGATTTATATAATGATAAACCTTTGCTAAAAACCTATGCTGTCGAAAAAGAACAGGAGGTAAGAAAATTATTAACCTGGTTGAAGAATGTTGAAAAGGATGCTGCGCCAATTTCGCCAAATATCCCCTTAGACAAGCAAAGGCAGGATTATCTGAAAAAAATGGGCATCTACCGCATAGAGGCCGAAGAATTTGATAGTGCCAGTAGGCATATTGAATTGTGGAATAACCAGAAAACCATTATGCAGACTACTGACGGAGCTTATACCGTATATGAAGATGTGGATTTGACTGGTGTCTCGCAAGTTACTTACGGCTATCAAAGTGGAGCAGAAAATCTATTTATAGAAATGCGTTTGGGGAGCTCAGAAGGAGAGTTGATTAGTAGAGTTGAGACCAAATGTAGTGAAGAGACCGTCAATGCAGGTTGGTCAAGATGGAGTCGTTATACTACTTCAACGGGGAGTGTAAAACCCACTAAAGGATTACACGATGTATATCTGGTATATAAAAAAGGGAAGAATTTCTGGACAGACCTGATTCATTTAGACTGGATAGATTTTCAATCTAAAAACCCATTGAAGAACAGCTATCCGAAGTCATTCAGGGACTCTTTAGATAGATTAGCAAAAGTAGAGAGTATTGGGATACCGGTTCTTATAGAAATGAATCCAAACAGGGCTCGAAAAACTCATGTTTTTATCAGAGGAAACTGGACGGCGCACGGAGATGAAGTAAAACCTGCTGTACCGGGTTCATTGCCGGGTATGAAGAATTTCCCTGCTAATCGTTTAGGCTTTGCAGAATGGTTGGTGAGTAAGGATAATCCATTAACCGCGCGCGTAATGGTCAATCGTTTTTGGGAGCAATTATTTGGAAATGGTATCGTAGAGTCTTTAGAGGATTTCGGAACGATGGGAGCAAAACCTACTCATCCTGAACTATTGGATTGGCTGGCAGTAAAGTTCATGGAAGAGCAGAACTGGAGTGTAAAGAAACTGTTGAAATTGATGGTGATGTCAGCAACTTACCGACAATCAGAAATTGTGAGTAAAGAGTTATTAGAAAAAGATCCTCGTAATCTATTTTTAGCAAGAGGACCTCGGGTAAGGTTATCCTCAGAACAAATCAGAGATCAGGCACTATTTGTAAGCCAGTTGTTAAATGAAGAAATGTATGGGCCAAGTGTTCGGCCACCAAACCCGACAGATGATAGCTGGAGAAATGAGCCTAAGAAAAACCTTTTCAGAAGGGCAGTTTATACCTATTGGCGCCGGACGAATCCTTATCCTTCAATGATTACGTTTGATAGCCCTCAAAGAAATGTTTGTACATCACGGCGTATCCGAACAAATACACCTTTACAAGCTTTAACGACTCTTAATGATACAGTTTATTATGCAGCTGCTCAGAATATTGCCTTGAAAATGAAACAGGTGCCGAGCAAAAGAATAGAAGAGAAGTTGAAAGTTGGGTATGAATATCTTTTCCAAAAAGCACCATCTGATGACAAGACGAAACTTCTCTATCAGTTGTATCAGGAGGCTTTGCTTGATTTAAGTAAAAAAGAAAAAGGTGAACCAGAATTAGGGGCTTTGACACTCACTGCGAATGCCATGATGAACTTAGATGAATTTCTGACAAAATGAAAAGAATATCAGTAGCTGAAGAAGCTTTTTTTGACGAAGCAAAATTTAATACCCGAAGGCATTTTCTGAAACAATGTACTTCTGGTTTAGGTGGTCTGGCGATTTCATCCATCTTAGGAGGCTGTTTAGGAGAATCATCTAAGCCACCAATTGACGAAAATCCCTTAGCCGTAAAACCTGCGCATTTCAGTCCAAAGGCTAAAAGGATTATTTTCATGCACATGGAAGGCGCTCCTTCTCAATTGGAACTATTTGATTATAAACCCGAGTTGGCAAAACTGGATGGCCAGCTTTGTCCACCCTCATTATTAGAGGGGAAAAGATTTGCTTTTATTAAAGGTGTCCCTAAAATGCTTGGCCCGCAATCAACCTTTCAGCAATACGGGCAGTCAGGCAACTGGTTTTCGGATTATTTCAATTATTTACCTAAGTTGTCTGATGATCTGACTTTTCTGAAGGCGATGCACACCGATGAGTTTAACCATGCTCCCGCACAATTATTTATGCACACGGGTGCATCAAGAGTAGGCAGGCCAAGTCTTGGTTCATGGATTACCTATGGTTTAGGCTCAGAAAATCAAAACCTGCCTGGGTATGTTGTATTGGTTTCCGGGTCTGAACCAAGCGCGGGAAAATATTTATGGGGAAACGGATTTTTGCCATCGGTTTACCAAGGCGTTCAATGTCGTTCAAAAGGTGATCCGGTTTTGTATATCAATAATCCAGGTGATATTGACAGCAGTTTAAGGAAAAAGTCCATTGAGACCATTAATAAAATCAATGAATTAACCTATCAGGAAATCGGTGACCCGGAGATTCTGACTCGCATTTCACAATATGAATTAGCCTATCGGATGCAGGCAGAAGTACCTGGCACGATGGATATTTCAGGAGAACCAGCTTACATACACGAAATGTATGGTACCCAACCCGGCAAAGCCAGTTTTGCCAATAACTGTCTATTAGCCAGAAAATTGCTGGAAAAAGGGGTAAGAGTTGTGCAATTATTCGACCGTCGTTGGGATAATCATGGTACAGATGCTGGGAGTGGCGTAGATATTGGCTTACGGAGGAATGTAGAATATGTAGATAAACCTATCTCTGCTTTGATTTTAGACCTTAAACAAAGAGGCTTATTAGAAGATACATTAATTGTATGGGGTGGAGAATTTGGCAGAACCCCAATGATGGAAAATAGGGCAGGAGATAATAATACCCCGTTTAAAGGCAGAGACCACCATGTAGACGCCTTCACCATGTTTATGGCAGGTGCAGGCCTGAAAAAAGGCTATTCGCATGGAGAAACCGATGAGATAGGTTATTATGGGGTAAAAGGTAAGACTCATATCCACGATTTACAGGCCACTATTTTACACTTGATGGGCTTTAATCATGAAAAACTGGTGTTCCCATTTCAGGGTAGAAATTTCAGGTTGACCGATGTGGCCGGAAAGGTGATAAATGAGGTTTTGGCGTAAGGAAAATTGAAAAATTGCTAAGGACTAAATAATTAATTTTACTAAAGGCAAGTGTCGAAAATGAAAAGAGATTTTATTATTTTTTTCATGTTGAGTACATCTATATTCGCATTTAGCCAAAATAATAAGAATGCAAAAACGGAAATATTTTTTTCGCACTTCCCAATAATTAAACTACCTAAAACGTCGGATGAACTTTATAGTATTTATCAGAAAGATTTCAGTACTGGCGACCCGGGTAAAAGAATAATTGATTTAAAATTTGCCAAAGCATATATATTTAATGCTACAAGCGAGAGAAAATTAAAGGATTTAGGAAATATTTTCTGGTATGAATATTTAGGAAAAGTTATTAAAGCAAAATACACGGTTTTGTTCGTAATGGAGAAATATAATCTGGAAAGTAGAATTTTTATGTTTATTTTTTCCAATCAAACAAAAACGAAATTGAGTCAAACACTAATTGCTTTTAATGAGCCTGTAAATTTAAGTAGGGTAGATTCAAAATTGACAGCTAATATGTCTGTGGATATAGAGTACGTGATTTCATTAGAGCTTGAAGAAAAACCACTTAAAAGTAAGAATTATTTCTACATTTCGCATAATAAATTAAAATACAATATTGATGAGAATGGAATTATCGAGAAAGTATCAGAGCAAGGTAAAAAAAGGGTTTTGGCTACTCATGACAATCAAACGGGTGAAATAAAGTATCCTGTAACATTCCAAAAAAGCTTTAATGAATAATTCCATAAAATTAAAAGCCTGTCTACAATAGTATTGAGACAGGCTTTTTATATGATTTAGACTTGAATTTATTTCAAACTACCCACCATATCCTCAGGTTTTACCCATTCATCAAATTCTTCTGATGTCAGATAACCTAATTTAATAGCAGTTTCTTTTAAAGTACTACCATTTTTATGAGCTGTCTGAGCAATTTCTGCTGCTTTATAATATCCAATTTTGGTATTTAAAGCGGTTACCAGCATCAAAGAGTTGTCAACGTGTTTTTTGATATTTTCTTTCAATGGCTCGATTCCAACTGCACATTTATCATTAAATGACACACAACCTTCTCCAATCAAACGAGCTGAATGTAAGAAGTTGTAAATCATTACCGGTTTAAATACATTCAACTCAAAATGCCCCATGGCACCACCTACGTTGATCGCTACATCATTACCCATTACCTGGGCTGCAATCATGGTTAATGCCTCACATTGGGTAGGATTAACTTTACCCGGCATGATAGATGAACCCGGTTCGTTATCAGGAATAAAGATTTCTCCGATACCGGCACGAGGGCCAGATGACAACATTCTCACGTCATTGGCTATTTTCATCAGGCTTACCGCAACTGTTTTCAAAGCACCATGTGCTTCTACAATGGCATCGTGTGCTGCCAGTGCTTCAAATTTATTTTCTGCTGTAACGAATGGAATACCAGTCAGATTAGCAATATTCTTAGCTACTGATTCAGAATAGCCTGCTGGTGTATTGATACCTGTACCAACCGCAGTACCACCCAAAGCTAATTCTGAAAGGTGAGCCAGAGTATTCTTAATGGCTTTTAAGCCGTGGTTTAATTGAGAAACGTAGCCGGAAAACTCTTGCCCTACAGTTAACGGTGTCGCATCCATAAAGTGAGTTCTGCCAATTTTCACTACATTCATAAATGTCTCTGATTTCTCGGCAAGTGTATCACGTAGTTTTTCAATACCCGGTATAGTCGTCTCAATCAGCATTTTATAGGCAGCAATGTGCATCGCTGTCGGGAAGGTATCATTTGACGATTGCGATTTGTTTACATCATCATTCGGATGTAAAAATTTGGCTTTATCTCCTAATTCACCACCTTGCAATACGTGCCCACGATACGCAATTACTTCATTACAGTTCATATTCGATTGTGTGCCCGAACCCGTTTGCCATACAACTAGCGGGAACTGGTCATCTAATTTACCTTCAAGAATTTCCTGACAAACTGTACCAATCAAATCTGCTTTTTCTTTAGGTAATACACCTAATTCATGATTCGTCAAAGCTGCGCCATGTTTCAGGTAAGCAAAAGCTTTGATGATTTCCTTAGGCATTTTATTAATATCCTGAGCAATTTTAAAGTTTTCAATAGAACGTTGTGTTTGTGCACCCCAATAAACATTAGCAGGTACCTGAACCTCACCCATCGTATCTTTTTCTATTCTGTATTGCATAGTTTTTATGAATTAGATAATGTATTTGAAAGAAATTTGCTGCAAAAGTAAATCAGAAAAAGACAGGCTGTTAGTTTTTTTTGCTTTTTATTCGCAATTAATTATAAAAAAAGCATGACTTAACGTCATGCTTGAGAGTATGCTGTAAGCTAATACTTTGGTAGTTAAAGTTTATCACTAAACTTAGAAAATAGAACAATAAAAGAGATGTTTTCAGTGTCTTACTGAAATAATTCACTCTTTATAAATGTGAAAAATTTAGTTTAACCTGAATGGTGCAATTAAACCGAATTCAGGAATCTTGACTCTGAATTTTTTCCCATCAACCAAACGTTCCATGACATAAGAACCTGTCATTTTACCTATAGAAGATTTAAGGCTACAGCCTGAGATATACTCATGACTTTCGCCTGGTTCTAAAATAGGAGTAAGCCCAACAACACCTTCGCCTTCTATTTCACGAACAGTCGCATTTGAGTCGAAAATTATCCATTTTCGTCTTTGTAATTGCACGGTGTTGTCGCTGTGGTTTTCAATTCGGATTCTGTAGCTAAAAACAAAGTGTGACTGATAAGGGCTCGAATATTCTGGTTGATATTCAGTTAGCACACTAACCCTTACGCCCTCAGTTGATGCCGTAATTGTGGTCATAATTTATAGTAGATTCATCTTAGGCAAGATGTAATGCCTGTGTATTTTTTAACAATTTGGGAAATCGCACTGTAAATTAACAAATTAATATTATAATTGAAGTAATAATTGTGATTTTTTTTTGAAAAAAGTTCTTAAGCGGGGCAAATGTGGGGTGAAAGTCCTATTTTTGGTAAAATTTCTACTAAATCGACTTTAACTTTATTAGTATGGATGTCAGAATTGCAGAAAGCTGGAAAGCAAAACTAAACCAGGAATTTCAGAAGGAGTATTTTAAGAGCCTGATTGAATTCGTAAGAAACGAATATAAAAATGGCGTGTGCTATCCGCCGGGTAAATTAATTTTTAATGCTTTTGATAAATGTAGTTTTGAGGACACAAGAGTAGTTATTTTAGGACAAGATCCTTATCACGGGGCTGGACAAGCCAACGGATTGTGCTTCTCGGTTAATGATGGTATTCCATCACCGCCTTCATTAATTAATATTTTTAAAGAGATTCATGACGATTTAGGAAAGCCAATCCCTAAGACTGGGAATCTGGAAAGATGGGCAAAGCAAGGAGTACTATTATTGAATGCAACCTTAACCGTCAGGGCAGGGCAGGCCGGGTCTCATCAGGGTAAAGGTTGGGAACAATTCACCGATGCTGTTATCGAATGTCTGAACGACGAAAAAGATAGTATTGTTTTTTTACTATGGGGAAAATATGCTCAGGTAAAAGGTAAAATAATAGATGATAGGAAGCATTTTGTTTTGCGAGCCAAGCACCCTTCGCCTATGGCTGCTAATTATGGTGGTTGGTTTGGTAACAAACATTTTAGTCAGGCAAATAATTATCTGAAGAGTAGAGGACTGGAACCGATTGACTGGTAATCCTTAAAACTTAGCCAATAAAAAAGTCCATTTCAAAATGGAAATGGACTTTTTTATTGATATGACATTATTTTATCTGATAATACTAAACAAGCGGCTCCATCGGATTTTATTGAGGAAAGTTCCATCTTTATCAATTGACATCCAGATGAATACTGCTTTGCCTACTATATGATCTTCCGGTACAAAACCCCAGAAACGAGAATCATCGGAGCCATGACGGTTATCGCCCATCATAAAGTAATAGTCTTGTTTAAAAGTATAAGAAGTAATTGGTTTACCATCTAAAATGATCTGACCATTTACATATTTAGCATCTTTATTGCCATCAAAAGTAGTAATTACCCCTTTATAAAGCGCAAGATTTCTTTCGTCCAAAGTAATAGTAACTCCTTTTTTAGGGATCGTAATCGGGCCAAAATTATCTCTGTTAAACGGAAACAGACGAGAATTATATGGGAATGTGTTATATCTGATATCGTTGGTGTCACCTTTTGCCATTACCATAGGAGTAATTGTCTTCACGAAATCAAGGGTTTTCATATCCTTAACTGCTTTTTCAGTAGCCTTTACATAATAAATAGTTTTATCTGTGATTCTAAGATCTTGTTCAAACTCTGAAATATCATATTTTTGAAATACTTTTTCGTTGACCTGGGTATTGGCTTCAATGGCGTATTCCATTTGCATACCAGGAGGATTCGGGAAAATTTTATTGTTAATATATACTTGTCCGGCCCGTACTTCTACTACATCACCCGGAATTCCAATACAACGTTTGATATAGTTGGTTCTCAGGTCAACCGGATATTTGTCATATCCACCAAATTCGTCAGGTCTCTCAGGACACCCCGGATAATTAAACACAACAACATCGCCATTTTTTACATGTGTAAAACCAGGCAATCTATATTGAGGTAACTGAATCCAGTCTACGTAAGAAGGAATATCAGTAAACCATATTTTCTGATGCGTTAAAGGAACCTGTAGAATTGTTTTTGGGGTCCGGGTACCATAATGCAATTTACTTACAAAAAGGAAATCATTGATTAAGAGACTTTTTTCCATCGAACCAGTGGGAATAGTATAGGCTTCTAAAAAAAGCCAGCGAATCAATGTAGCCGCAACTACTGCAAACAACACCGAATCGAACCACTCTCTCGTTGCTGATTTCTTTTTTACAGGTTTCTCTTCTGTTTTTCTTGTTTCAACTTCTGCCATATATAATTACTCCATAACCGGAGATTTTTTAATTTAATGATTATAGTAACTAATATATTGTTATTGTTCAATTAAAATTTAATTCAAAATCCTAACATATCGTTCATGCCAAAAATTCCGGTCTTCCCTTGTATCCACTCAGCGGCTATTACAGCGCCTAAAGCAAAACCATTTCGGCTATGTGCAATATGCTTAATCTCAATCTGGTCAACCTCCGAAATATACTTCACTTCGTGCGTGCCGGGCACTTTACCCTCTCGCGACGACCATATTGCCACTTCATTGTCGGCAGCAATCTGATTATTGACCCATTTAATCTTGTTGCTTAAATTCTCAATAATACCCTGAGCTAATGTAATAGCTGTTCCGCTTGGTGAATCTCTTTTTTCAGTGTGATGAATCTCGTTGGTCGATACTTTGTATTCTTCGGTATAAGGACTCATTAATTTTGCTAATGATTTGTTTAATTCGAAGAACAGATTTACACCAATACTATAATTTGAGGCATAGAAAAACGCTCCCTTATTTTCTTTACACAACTTCTCTATTTCAGATTTATGTTGTAGCCATCCGGTTGTACCTGATACGGTAGGTAAACCAAATTCCATACAGAATTTAAGGTTACCGTAAGCTGATTCAGGTGAGCTGAATTCAATGACTACATCTGTATTTTCAGGATTTACTGTTAATAAGTCAGTACGATTACTGATATCTATTCTGGCAGAAATTTCATGGCCTCTCTGTAAAGCAATCTGTTCAATTACTTTACCCATTTTTCCATATCCTAATAAGGCAATTCGCATATTCTTACAATAAAGGTGTTTTAATTCATTTAAACTTCAGGACAACGCTTACTCCAAAAGCATTGCCATAATTAGTTGATTGAATTCCTGGTTCAATTCTGAGTGAAATATCTTCACTCATGTCAAATGTTTTTAAGTGAGCCGATACATTAGCCTGCACGGCCTGAAGCGCCCAACCCACTGCAAATACAATGACTGTTAAATCTCTGTACCGTCTGAATGTATTCACAACAGGTTCAATTTGTGACTGTGTAAAAGGTCCTAATTCTTTTTCAGATTGCTTTGTTCCTATTCCGGTAAAAGACCTCACCATCACTTCCTTATTGCCATCAATTATTATTTCAGCTAATTTGCTTTTATAATACTTGTATCTGTAATTGTTTACATAAAAAGAAAAAACTCCACCAGCGGCGGCTCCATAAACTATCGGAATTACCCAGTATTCTTTGTTGGTAGCTTGCCCCCAGCCAGGGAGTATCAAAGAACGTATCAGCGCTTTTCTGGCAGGGTTTGCCTTTTTGGCAGAATCTACTTTAAAAACTCTACCAAGAAAGTTTTCTTTTTTCGTAGTATCTGATTTGAAAATTTTATTGACAAGACTATTTTTTTGAGTAGAATCGACAACAATTTTTTTGATCGAATCTGCTTTGGCCGGAATATTACTTAGAGTATCTGTTTTTTGAGCAAAAGAAATAGTTGAAATCAATAAAAGAAAAAACAGCGTCCGAACCATATTCCGAAAATTTAATTGCTTACAAAAAGACAAAATTAGGTTCTTATTATTCTTTTTACAATTGTTTAACAATTTTTAAGCTCGTTTGATGCTATCTTAATTACTCCTGATTAACTTTGATTGAGTTCAGAATTCTGTCTAATTCATCTTTTGACGAGAAAGGTATCTTGATTTCGCCTTTATGCTTTTCATCGGCTTTTACTAATACCTTAGTGCCGAAATAGCCTTGTAATCTGAATTGTAACGACGAAATTTCCTGTTTTATTGAGGTCTGGCGTTTACCTTTTGTATCTTCCTGAATTAATAATGCTAATCTGCGGACTTCATCTTCAATTTTACGTACCGACCAGTTCTCTTCAACCACCTTACTGAAAAGCTTGATCTGAGTTTCGTGATTATCAATATTGATTAAAGCGCGCGCATGGCCCATCGAAATTTCATTATCACGCACAGCCGCCTGTATCACATCAGGGAGTTTCAATAGCCGGAGGTAATTGTTGACAGTTGTACGGTTTTTACCTACTCTGTCACCTAATTCCTCCTGTTTTAGTTGAAACTCACTTAGCAGGCGATGATAACTCAAAGCAATTTCGATGGCATTCAGGTTTTCACGCTGAATGTTTTCGATTAATGCCATTTCGAGCATTTGCTGGTCATCGGCCGTACGGATATAAGCCGGAATCTTTGTTAGACCAGCTAATTTCGAGGCTTGCAAACGACGTTCTCCTGAAATTAGTGTGTATCTGCCCGGACTCGATTCTTTAACTGTAATTGGCTGAATGATACCTAATACTTTAATTGATTCAGCCAACTCCTGCAGAGCCTCCTGATCAAAATGCGTACGGGGCTGGTAAGGATTCGTTTCAACTGACTCTATCAGTACCTCGTGCATAGAGCTGATTGCTTCTAATCTACGAGGAATAGCAGGTGTTTCGGTAGAGGTATTACCAGAGTCTGACAACAACGCCCCTAATCCTCTACCGAGTCCGGTCATACTCTTCTTTGTGTTGACAATTTTAGATTCCATATCATTATTAATGTTAAATGGGTTTTATCGCCCATGTACATTTATTTAACTCTTTAAATGATTGTATCAGTTTTCAGATACTAATTTTCCGTTTTTTATCAGAATCTCTCTTGCAAGGTTCAGGTAACTGATTGCCCCCTTACTGTCGGCATCCTGTGCTAAAGCCGGGACTCCATAACTCGGTGATTCAGATAATCGGATATTTCTTGGTATCAGGGTCTGGAATACCATATTCCTGAAGTGAGTGGTTACTTCATGCACCACTTGATTTGACAGCCTCACGCGTAAATCATACATGGTTAATAAAATACCCTCAATTGTTAGAGCAGGGTTCAATCGCTGCTGAATGATTTTAATGGTATTCAACAATTTACCCAAACCTTCAAGCGCGAAGTATTCACATTGAACCGGAACAATAACTGAATCTGCAGCAGTAAGACTATTAATAACAATCAAACCCAAAGATGGTGAACAGTCGATGATAATGAAATCATACATATCTTTCACATCCATCAATGATTCTTTCATCTTTTCTTCACGCTTCGGAAGGTTGATCATTTCAATTTCTGCTCCTACGAGGTCAATATGAGATGGCAACAAATCAAGGTTTGGGAAGTCTGTTTCGATAATAATATCACGTGGACGAATATCATCGACCATACATTCATAAATGCTGTTTTCTACTTCTTTAGGATTAAAGCCCAGCCCGGAAGTAGCATTAGCTTGAGGATCAGCATCAATGATGAGTGTACGAAATTCGAGTGCAGCCAAACTTGCTGCTAAATTTATGGTAGTGGTTGTTTTACCTACGCCTCCCTTCTGGTTGGCAATTGCTATTATTTTTCCCATTGCTTGTGGTTAGAGAAAATTACTGCGTCAAATATCAAACATTTAATGTTAAGAAACAATTAAATGTTCCACGACGTGGAAAAAATGTTCCACGATGTGGATAAGATTGTGGAATATTAGGATAACACGGCCTTTTAATCAGACCAGATTTGTTTACTATCTGATCTGCGTATTATCTTTGCCTATGCGTTATTTAATAGAGTGTTCATATAAGGGTACTGCTTTCCATGGATGGCAGGTACAGAATAATGCGCCAAGCGTGCAAGGGCATATCGAAAAGGCTTTATCAACAGTGCTCAGGAGAGAAATGCAGATTATCGGAAGCAGCAGAACTGATGCTGGTGTGCATGCTTATCGGCAGTTTGCTCATTTTGATACTGATCAGCCTATTCATAATATTGATAAGATGGTCTATGCTCTAAATGGTATTTTGCCCGGAGATATCGCCATTCATCAATTAAGGATAGTTTCTGATGCATTCCATTCAAGATTCGATGCTATTTTTCGACAATACCTTTATCGGATTTCACAGCATAAAACACCTTTCTGGCAAGATTTTTCTTACTTTTATCGGACACCGTTAGACATCGAGCAGATGAATAAGGCAGGAGAAATATTAAAAAAGCATATTGATTTTCAGTGTTTTAGTAAAGTACATACAGATGTGATGACATTTAACTGCAAGATAGAATATGCTTATTGGGAACAACAAGACCAATTCCTGTTGTTTCATATTAAAGCTGACAGATTCTTGAGGGGAATGGTAAGAGCGATAGTGGGAACTATACTTGAGGTCGGCACAGGAAAATTGAGTTTATCTGACTTTGAAAGTATAATTCTTTCAAAAAATCGTCAGAAAGCCGGACGTGCAGTTCCTGCTGAGGGGTTAACTTTAGTTGAAGTTGGCTACCCCTGAGGCATATATGCCAGCCAATGAAAGCCTCAAGCAAACGCTTCCACTAATGATATGTACTCTTGTCTTGTAAATAGATTCGCAAATACTAAAAATATGAACATTACTATTCAAAAAATTGCTACTGTTGACGATTTAGATGAAATAAAAGCCTTGTTTCGGGAATATGAAAAATTTTTAGGCGTAAGCCTTTGTTTTCAGAATTTTGAAGAAGAGTTAGCTAAACTTCCAGCCAAATATGCAGAGCCTGAAGGGGCAATTTTTTTAGCAAAAGCCAATGGCAAAAGTGCAGGATGCGTGGCATTATGGAAATTAGAAGATGGAATTTGCGAAATGAAAAGACTTTATGTTAAACCTGAGTTTCAGGGTTTGGGGTTTGGTAAAAAACTGGTGTATATCATTATTGAAGAAGCGCAGAAAAAGGGTTACAAAAAAATGAAATTAGATACACTAAGACGCTTAGAATCAGCCAATCATTTGTATAAATCACTAAAATTTACTGAAACCACTTCTTACAATTATAATCCTGAAGAGGATGTAGCTTATTTTGAAAAAGATTTAGTGTAATGGCACATATAGGGAAAGATATTGAAAAAGCCATCAGACTTTTAAACGATGGGGAAGTAATAGGTATTCCGACAGAAACGGTTTATGGCCTGGCAGGAAATGCCTTAAATAATGATACTGTTGCCAGAATCTTTGAGGTAAAGAATCGACCATCTTTCGATCCTCTCATTATTCATACGAACAGTATAAAGCGTTTTCAGAACTATATCAGTGAAATTGATGAGAGGGTTTACACGCTGGCAGAAAAATTCATGCCCGGGCCATTAACACTCTTGTTGCCAAGAAAAGATATTATCCCCGATCTTGTAACCTCCGGTTTGGAAAACGTGGCTATCAGAATCCCAAATCACCCTCTTACACTTGAATTGTTAAGTCAATTGGAATTTCCTTTGGCAGCGCCAAGTGCCAATCCTTTTGGTTACATATCACCTACCAATGCTATCCATGTCAATAATCAATTAGGAGATAAAATAAAATATATTCTTGATGGGGGCGACTGCCAGGTAGGTATCGAATCAACTATTGTCGGTTTTGTAGATAATGAGGCTATTATATATCGAAAAGGCGGTTTATCTATTGAAGCCATAGAGACTATCGTAGGGAAAGTAAATGTGATTGAGCATTCTTCTTCTAATCCTTTAGCTCCTGGAATGCTAAAAAGTCATTATGCACCAAAAAAGCCATTGATTCTTCTAAATAAAAATCAGGTTATTGAACCTGAAAAAAAGAAAATAGCCTATTTAGGTTTCAAGCAGTACAATCCTTTTATACCTGTTGAAAATCAATTATTACTTTCTCCTAACGGAGATTTCAGAGAGGCAGCCAGGCATCTATTTGCTTACATGAGATATTTGGATGCGATGGATGTAGATATAATTTATACCGAATTACTACCCGAAAAAGAGTTAGGCAGAGCTATTAATGATAGAATCCGCAGGGCAACTGTAAAGGAATAGTTTTAAGAAACTGTTAATTGTATTCGGTAACAACAAATTCAACCCTTCGATTTTTCTGACGGTTTTCTTCGGTGTCATTGGCCGAAACAGGTTGTTCCTGCCCTTTACCCTTATGTGTCAGACGATCAGGCGAAATTCCTTTATTAAAGAGATAATTAGAGACGGCTTTTGCTCTTAATTCAGACAGATATAAATTCATCCTGGGGTCTCCTACATTATCTGTATGGCCAATAACCTCAATACTCATTTTAGGATGATGTTTTAATAAATTAACCAGTCTGTCTAATTCTGAATAAGATTGAGGTTTAATAATTGGCTGGCTCTGATCGAAATACACATTTTCTAATTTGATTGGTTTTCCAACTTCAATCCCCTTAAAATAATCATCAGCAATAGCAGAAACTTTTGCCATTACTGGTTCTTTCTTTTCCGGCTCAACCGGTGCTACCACTGACGCAACAGGTGCCTCCTCTTCTTTTTTTGCTATTAACTTTTCTTCTGTTTTTGGTTTTTCTACAATTGGTGGAGGGGCTTGTGTCACTTCAATTTTCTCCATTACAATATCATGTCTGAAATTCGCAACAGCCATATTCATCAAATCTATATTCTCTGTGTAAACCTTGTAATTGGCAACCTGTGCATTCAGTGAGTATTTTTTTCCGAAACTTTGAGGTGAAACCATTTTAGCAACATTTGCAGTAACTGCTACAGTTTGATTATTTGAGTCGTTTAGGCCGATTTTTACATTAGGAATAGGTTCTTTCGTTTTTGAATCAATGGGATTAAAGATAAAGTCATAGCCTGTCTTTTTTAATTCAAAGGTAATCACATTATTAACAACCTTGGTCAGATTAACCATTTCCTTATAGGCAGGGTATCCCTGTGATAACACCTCAATCTCATAGCTTTTATCAGGTGTCAAAGTAGCTTTAAATCTTGTTTTTTCTGGGTTCACACTACCCTCAACAAGGGCGGTACCGGTTCTTAATTTATAATCTGAGGGTAATATATTTTTAGTGTAAAAATCTACTACCATGAAATAAATATCATTAGCAGGTACTTTTCTGATTTTCAGATAAACCGTCTTATTACTTTTAAGTATAGGAGCTCTGTATGCCAGATAACCCTGCGTTTTTACTTCGGCATTGTATTGTTCGCCTATTTTCAGGTCAGCGAGCCATTCTGATTGAATATTAGTAGTGGCAATAGTTATCGGCTCGTTTCTCGCATTAAAAACCCTCAGATTTGCTCCCGGAACGTTTTTATCATTTTCTTCATCCACCACAATCAGTCGGTATTGTTCAATTGATTTCTTGTTGAGCAATATTTCTTGTACAAACTGATTTCTGGCTATCAGATCTTTAAGGTTTATGTTCTGATTGGCTTGTTCGTACCCCTCAGATTCTACTTCGATTGAGTATTCTGTATCAGGCGATAAATTGGCTGAAAAACCCTCTTTCTCAATTTTACCAGCAATAGATTGTTTATTATTCAAGTTAATAATACGCATTCGTGTGCTGATAATGTTTGCTTTGGTTTGCGCATCAATAATTTTGAACAGGAAATTATAGGTGTCTCTTTGTAATTCGATTTTTTTTAATAGAGCGCTTGGAATTCCCCGCTCAATCATAGTTTGATCAAAAGAAATAAGTTCTGTGACGGTTTTATATCCCTCTGCGCTTACCTCAACTGTAAATTTCTTCTTTGGATTAAATTCAACCCTGTAAGGTTCATTCTTATTCGATTGTCCGGTCAGTGTGGTCTCTTCAGGTCGAAGAACTTTATAATTAGCCACAAGGGGTTCATGAGTATTGGCATCGGTAGCAATAAATGAAGCCACCTGAGAATTATTTTTCTGTAAACTTACACTAATAAATTTGCTGGGTGTTTTTACAGTTTTGGTTATGTCAACCCCTTCAACTTCCGAACTTACTCCCTGATAGCCCGGAGCTTCTATTTCAATATGATAATTTTTTGAAATATCCATCATAACCTTCCATTCACCTGTTTTAGGATTTACCTTGGCTTCTACTTCCTTTTTGGCATCATCATATACTTTTACTTTTGCCGACATAATTATTTGCTTGTCTTTCGCATCTGTAACAAGTATAGTAAATTCATCAGAAGCAACTTCCAATAATTCTTTAAAATTGGTTTTTCCTGCACCAAGATTTTCAAGATTTAAGGGAATTCTTTTAGAAACATAATTAGGCATACTGATTTCGACCTCATATTGCCCTTTTGTTGCAGGCTTGAATTGTACATCGCTTTGAAGAGTCCCCTGAATTACTAATGGATCAGAGTTTTTGTAATATATCTTGAAAGTGGCGGCTAACCTCTTACCTGAGGTTTTATCGAAGGCTCCGAAGGTATAGGTAGAGTCTGGTTGTTTAGCCAAATCAGGATTTGCAAAAGCTGAATAAACATTGAAGATTGTAAAAGCAATCAGTATTACGAAACTTCTCATAGGATATTGAAAAAGAGATATACTCTGCAAATTTCTTATTTTTTAAAATAATACAACGAAGAATCTCAAATGAATTGTAAGTTTTTATGAAATTATGTTCTTTTACTACAAATTATTACAAGGGTGCTACACTAATTTCAGACTATAAAGTTTACCTGAATGTTAAAAAATACGAGTGATTATTTTGATTTTAAAAATCGATAAAAGATTAAATTACTGAATTTTATTCATCGCTTTAAATTCTGTTATGTCAAAACTAAGTCAGCGCAAGAGAATTTAACCACCTCTCCCAATAGTTCGATTTTGCCAAAAAACACTTCGAAGGCTTTGAAAATATGTACTTAAATTCGAAATTTAAGCTATCAGAGTCTTGGACAGCAATCAATACAGTTATTATTAATACGGTGATGAAAATGGAGCTACTAAACGGCTGATAGTTATATCCGGATTTTAGGAGCAGCCATACAATTATTACTTGCACAGGCAAAAACCTTGAGGCCGTAACCCGGTTTGTTAGAAGTCTGTATGAGCCTGAAAAGGTTACTAATATAATAGAACCTTTTTGATTAAAATAGGTATGGTTTTGCAGTATCAACTACTAAAACGTTACCTAAAAAGGTTACCAATATGGTGGGAACCTTTTTAATTGGGGGTGATTAATAAATCATTAACCTAATTGCTCAGGATTGTAATAATAGAGGAAATTATTTCTCAGACATTCTGGTTCAGGAATCGTCAGAATGAACCATTATACAATAAACAAGAGTTGAATAAACATCAGGATGCCGAGAATTGAATCTGAATAATCTATCTCAGAGCAGCCTTGACAATTGAAATTCCTGCAAATAAGGATCTGAATTAATAGCGGTTAAATTAAAAAAATTAAACAAGTTCTTTATAAAAATGCAAGAACAGGCAAAAAGCAAAGTTTTAATAGATTTACAGTACTTACCCTGTACCAGTTTTTTCTCAACATTGCTTCAGTTTGATGAGATTGTACTCGAAAATAACGAACATTACGTAAAACAAAGCTATCGGAATAGGTGCTATATATTAGGGGCAAATAAAGTAGAAATGCTCGTTGTACCAATACTTGACGGCAACAGAAAGATTCTGATAAAGGATATTCAAATCGATTATCAGCAAAGATGGCCTGAAATTCATTGGAGAACTATTAAGGCAGCATATGGAAAGTCGCCTTTTTTTGAGTTTTTTGGAGACTATTTTCAACAGGTGTTGCAAAAAAAGCCCCATTTTTTGTGGGACCTGAATTTTGAGATACTGACAATTTGTCTGAGACTATTAAGAATAAACAAGACAATAAGTCTGAGCGAAAATTATGAAAAAGATCCGGAAACAGGTGTTTTTGATGCAAGAGGGGCTATAAGTCCCAAAAAAGAGACTGAAACAGGTATTTATTCATATCAGGAATCATATCAGCAAAACTTTGGCAATGAATTTGTGCCGAACCTGAGTATTATCGACTTGCTTTTTTGTAGGGGAAATCAGTCATTAGGAATTTTAAAGAAATCTTCTATAAAATGAACAGAGTTTGTTAATAAATCGTTATATTGCAAATGCAAATGTTTTGCTTAAAGTAATCATTAAGGCAAAAAAGCAATAAAACCATTGTAAAATTTTGAAATAATGGGAAATTGACAAAGCAGAATGATTAATCATTTTTCCCCTTACAATCTACTTAAATTAAATGGAGCCTAAATTTTCACAAAAAGTTAAAGACATCATCACCCTTGCCCGTGAAGAAGCACTTAGGCTTGGACATGATTACATCGGAACCGAACACTTGATTCTGGGGATGATTCGCGATGGAGAAGGTATTGCTTTAAATCTTTTGAAAGGGGCTGGTGTATCGCTTGAGGAGTTGAGAATTACAATTGAACAAGCTACTAAAGGAACTGCTACCAATAATATTAAAAATTTGGCAAACATTCCGTTAACACGCCAATCTGAAAAAGTTTTAAAGATTACGCATTTGGAGGCTAAAATCTTCAAATCACAACTGATAGGTACCGAGCATTTACTGTTAGCGATTTTGCGCGATGGAGATAACCTCGGTGGACAAATTTTACAGAAATTCCACTTGAATTACGAACAAACCAAAGAGATGCTTGATTATCAATTAACCGGTCAGAAACCGGTAATGGAGCGTCCTGAAACTGATGATGATGATGAAAGAATTTTCGGTAGTGGTAGTGGATATTCTCAGCAAAGAAATGACCCTAAGAACCCTGAAAAATCTAAAACACCTGTCTTAGATAATTTTGGACGTGACCTGACAAAATTGGCCGAAGTAGGCAAATTAGACCCGATTGTTGGCCGTGAGAAAGAAATTGAGCGTGTGGCTCAGATTCTATCAAGACGTAAGAAAAATAACCCGATATTAATCGGCGAACCCGGTGTTGGAAAAACAGCAATTGCTGAAGGTCTTGCCTTACGCATTGTACAGAAGAAAGTTTCCAGAATTTTATTCGGAAAAAGAGTAGTTACGCTTGATTTAGCATCTTTGGTAGCTGGTACCAAATACCGTGGACAGTTTGAAGAGCGAATGAAAGCAGTGATGAATGAACTGGAAAAATCTCCAGATGTAATACTATTCATTGACGAGATTCATACTATTGTTGGTGCAGGTGGAGCAAGTGGCTCTTTAGATGCTTCCAATATGTTCAAACCTGCATTAGCTCGTGGAGACATCCAATGTATTGGAGCTACTACTCTTGATGAGTATCGGCAGTATATAGAAAAAGATGGGGCATTGGCTCGCCGTTTTCAGATGGTAATGGTCGAAGCTACTTCGATTGAAGAAACCATTGAAATTCTGAACAATATTAAAGATAAATATGAAGATCATCACCACGTTAATTATACACCAGAGGCGCTGGAAGCAGCAGTAAAATTATCTGAAAGATATATTACCGACCGCTATCTACCAGATAAAGCAATTGATGTATTAGACGAAGTGGGTGCTCGCGTACATATTAATAATATTTCAGTTCCACCGGATATCGTCTTTCTTGAAGAACAGGTAGAGTTGATTAAGAAGGAGAAAAATCAGGTCGTGAAGAGCCAGCGCTACGAAGAGGCAGCTCAACTACGAGACCGTGAAAAGAAACTTTTAGAACAACTTGACCGCGCGAAAGCTGCCTGGGAAGAAGAAGCTAAAACCAAACGCTATAATGTAACCGAAGACAATGTAGCAGACGTTGTAGCTATGATGACTGGAATCCCTGTGAAGCGTGTGAATATGAACGAGGGTGAGAAAATCCTGAAAATGGGAGATGCTTTACGTGGAAGAATCATCGGACAAGACCCTGCAGTTGAAAAATTAGTAAAATCAATTCAACGCACACGTGTAGGTTTGAAAGATCCTAAAAAGCCTATTGGTTCATTTATTTTCTTAGGCCCTACAGGTGTTGGTAAAACCGAATTAGCTAAGACTTTAGCAGAGTACTTATTCGATAAAGAAGATGCTTTGGTAAGAATTGACATGAGCGAGTATATGGAGAAATTCAGTATCTCTCGTCTGGTAGGAGCACCTCCGGGATATGTAGGTTATGAAGAAGGCGGTCAGTTGACCGAGAAAATCCGTAGAAAACCATATTCAGTGGTATTGTTGGATGAAATTGAAAAAGCTCACCCTGATGTGTACAATATCCTGTTACAAGTATTAGATGATGGTGTCCTGACTGATAGTTTAGGTCGCAAAGTTGACTTCCGTAATACTATCATCATCATGACTTCAAACATCGGTGTCCGTGACTTGAAAGATTTTGGTTCTGGTATTGGATTCGCCACCAAGGCACGTACCGAAAATCAGGACGAAATGGTGAAAAGTACAATTCAGAATGCACTGAGAAAAACATTTTCACCAGAGTTCCTGAATCGTCTGGACGACGTAATTGTCTTTAATTCGTTGAGTCGAGAAGACATTCATAAGATTATCGACATTGCTTTGAAACGCCTGACTTCTCGTATCGCCAATATTGGTTATCAGATTGAATTGACAGAAAAAGCCAAAGATTTCTTATCCGATAAAGGATATGACCAGCAATATGGTGCAAGACCTTTGAATCGTGCTATTCAGAAATACGTGGAAGATCCATTGGCAGAAGAGATTCTGAAAGGTGAAATGAAAGAAGGTGATACCATTCAGGTGGATTATAGTGGCGAAGGAGAATCGCTTAGCTTTGCAACAATTAAGAAGCAGGCCGAAATTGAAGAATCGTAAAAATTTGAGTTTCTTGGTAAATAAACAACAAAGGCACGGCTTTTAGCGGTGCTTTTGTTATTTTTGCACTTATGATTCTTGATTACCTGAAATACCTCATTCTTGCAAAAAATGAGCATAGTCTACACTCGCCTTTTTTATTTGAGTTTTATCTCAAAGTTCTGAAAGGCTCAGGGTCTGGAAGGAGTTTTTCAGAAATTGAAACTTTAAGAGATAATTTGTTAAGAAATGAACAAGAGATTGAAATCACAGATTTCGGTGCAGGTTCAAAACTTAATCGGTCGAGCCAAAGAAAGATAAAAGACATTGCTAAAAACTCTCAGAAACCCGCCAGAATTGCTCAATTGTTTTATCGGATTATCAAATATTATAATTATGAAACAATTCTTGATTTAGGTACTTCATTAGGAGTTACAACAGCTTACCTTGCAAATGCCAATACAAATGGAAAAGTTTATACTTTTGAGGGCTGTCCGAATACTGCTCAAATAGCAATGGAGAATTTTGGAAAATTAGGACTTCATAATGTTGAAATTATCGTTGGCGATTTATATAATACCTTAGGAATACAACTTGAGAAAATCGGTAAAATAGACTTCGCTTTCTTTGATGCCAATCATCGTTATGAGCCTACTGTCAATTATTTCGAGAAGTGTTTATCTAAAATTCATGAAGATACCTGTTTTGTTTTTGATGATATATATTGGTCTGAAGAAATGAAAAAAGCATGGGAGCATATCATAAATCAACCACAGGTGAGCATTTCTATTGATATTTTCTGGATAGGAATTGTGTTTTTTAGAAAGAAGCAACAAAAGCAGCATTTTGTTCTCAGGTTTTAATTTATTAACCTACTATACGTATTTAGTAGACAAAGTAAACTAAAACGTTTTTTTCGATGTTAGTTGAAAATAGAAAAGATAAAGTTAAGATGTTAGATATAGAAAAAATAAGGGCAGATTTTCCAATTCTTGACGAAAAGATAAATGGCAAAGATCTGGTGTATTTTGATAATGCAGCTACCACACAAAAACCCTTGCCTGTACTGAATGCCTTGGCAAACTATTATGGTCATTATAATGCCAATATACACAGAGGAATACACCATTTAGCAGAAAAAGCTACTACGGCTTTTGAAGCAAGCAGAAAAACCATTCAGAAATTTTTGAATGCTAAATACCCTGAGGAAATAATTTTTACATATGGTACAACTGATGGTATTAACCTCGTAGCTCAGTCTTATGGCCGTGCATTTCTGAAAGCGGGTGATGAAATCATCATTAGTACTTTAGAGCATCACTCGAATATCGTACCTTGGCAGATGTTATGCGAGCAAAATGGCTGTGTTTTGAAAGTGATTCCGATTAATGATAAGGGTGAATTGATTCTGGATGAGTATGAAAAACTATTGTCGGAAAGAACTAAATTTGTATCAGTTGTGCATGTGTCTAATGCCTTGGGCACAATCAATCCGGTTAAGTACATTATTGAAAAAGCACATGAAGTAGGAGCGAAGGTGTTAATCGATGGTGCTCAGGCCACATCACACTTAAATATTGATGTACAGGATTTGGATACTGATTTCTACGTATTTTCGGCACATAAGCTTTATGGACCAACGGGAATGGGAGCTTTGTATGGCAAGAAAGAAATACTGGAAGCTATGCCGCCATACCGCGGAGGTGGAGAAATGATTAAAGAAGTTACGTTTGAGAAAACTACTTATAACGAACTTCCTTATAAATTTGAAGCGGGTACTCCTAATATTGCCGATGTAATAGCTGTTAAAACAGCTATTGAATATCTTCAAGAATTAGGTAAGGAAAACGTGGCAGCTTACGAAAACGAGTTGTTAGCTTATGCTACCGAACAATTGTCAAAGATTGAAGGTCTTAAAATTATTGGTCAGGCGAAAGATAAAGTTTCAGTGATTTCGTTTGTTTTGGAAGGTATTCATCCACAAGATGTTGGTGTGATACTTGACCAGCAAGGAATAGCTGTCCGTACAGGCCATCACTGTACTCAACCATTGATGAAACGATTTGGAATACCAGGAACTTCAAGAGCCTCGTTTGCTGTTTACAATACTAAAGATGAGATAGATAAACTTGTGAAGGGAATTGAAAAGGTAAAGAAAATGGTACTTTAATTGATTCAGAAAAGCATGACGATAAACGAAATACAAGATGAACTCATAGAAGAGTTTGAACTTTTTGATGATTGGGAAGGGAAATATGAGTACATCATTGATTTGGGAAAGAAACTACCAAAATTAGCCGACAAATATAAAACAGAAGAGAATATCATTAAAGGCTGTCAATCAATCGTATGGTTGAATGCTTATATGAAAGATAAAAAATTGATATTTGAAGCAGATAGTGAGGCTATTATTGTCAGAGGTCTCGTAAGTATGTTATTAAAAGTACTTTCCGGGCATACTCCTCAAGAAATACTAAAAGCAGACTTGTATTTTATTAATCAGGTAGGCTTGAGTAGCCACTTGGCGCAAACGCGTTCAAATGGTTTAGCTTCAATGGTGAAACAGATGAAAGCCTACGCATTGGCATTTCAGACAATAGAAGAAAATAAATAACTTCCCAAATGAACGAACAAGAACTAAAAGATAAAGTGATTGAAGCACTTAAAACCGTATATGACCCTGAGATTCCGGTTGATGTATATGAATTGGGTTTGATATATGATATTAAGATTTTTCCGGTAAATAATGTTTACTTATTAATGACACTTACATCACCCTCTTGCCCATCAGCTGAATCTATCCCAGTTGAAATAGAGCAGAAGGTAAAAGAAATTGAAGGAGTAAGTGATGTTAGCGTAGAATTGACTTTTGACCCACCTTATTCAACCGAAATGATGTCAGAAGTAGCCAAATTGGAATTGGGTTTTATGTAACAAAACAATATATCTAAGCTGCAAAAGACAGTAATTCTACTTATGCCAGCTTAGCTTTTTTAAGTATTTTTCAACAAAAATAATATTATGTATCCTCCTCATTTAGTAGCACCTATGAAGGCCGAATTAGTTAATGTTGGCTTTCAAGAATTATTGACTCCGTCAGATGTCGATAATTTCATCGAAAATCAGAAAGGTACTGCATTAGTAGTAATCAATTCAGTATGTGGTTGTGCTGCAGGAACTTGCCGTCCGGGTGTAAGATTAGCTTTGCAACGTTCTGAAGCAAAGCCGGAGCACCTTGTAACAGTTTTTGCAGGTGTTGATACCGAAGCAACTCAACAATTACGCTCGTACATTCCATTCCCTCCATCATCTCCGGCTATTGCTATTTTTAAAGACGGAGAGATAGCGCATTTCATCGAAAGACACCACATTGAAGGTCGTTCGGCAGAAATGATTGCTACGCATTTAGTAGCTGCATTTGACGAAATCTGTGCAGAGGCATAAGCAAAAGATAATAAATGAAAAGTCTCCCTTTAGTGATATTGGGAGACTTTTGTATTTCTGAGAAACCAAAGAACTATTAGAAGTTTGGCTTCAATAGATACTTAGCATAGAATTCATCAATTACTCTAACTGCATCTTCTGCTGTATCAACTAATTTAATTAATTTTAAATCTTCCGGATTAATATTATTTGCATTTTCGCACATAGTATTCTGAAGCCAATCTAATAATCCTTTCCAGTATTCTGTTCCAACCATTACAATCGGGAAACGTGCAATTTTCTTGGTTTGTATTAATGTTAACGCTTCAAATAATTCATCTAACGTTCCAAAACCACCAGGCATTATTATGAATCCCTGCGAATATTTCATGAAACACACTTTGCGGGCAAAGAAATAATCAAAGTTAATACTTTTATCAGGATCTACATATTGGTTAGGAACCTGCTCGAATGGTAATTTTATATTTAAACCGATTGACTTACCACCATTTTTACTGGCACCTTTGTTACCGGCTTCCATAATGCCAGGACCACCTCCTGTAATTACCCCATATCCATTTTTTACTAATCGAGCTGCAATATCAACAGACATTTGATAGTATTTATGGTCTGGTTTGGTTCTTGCTGAACCATATATTGTTACTGAAGGCCCGATTTTTGCTAACCTATCAAAACCATCTACAAATTCGGCAACAGTTTTTAGAATCTGCCAGGAATCCTGGCTATGTATTTCATTCCAGCCTTTTTCAACAAATGCTTCACGTATCAGCAACTCTTCATTTGATTCAATTTCCTTTTCGCTCATAATAATAATAGAATTTTGTCTTACAAAATAATGATTCTTCTTTAACAATTACAGAAGAATCGGATTTAGAAAACGTATATTTGCAAAAAAAAGTTTGAACCAACAAATATATATCAATGAAAGTTGCAATAGCAGGAGACCATGCAGGTTTTGAATACAAAAAAGTAATTCTGAAATGGCTTCAGAGTCAGAATTTTGAGACGGCTGATTTTGGGCCTTATACACCAGAATCAATGGATTATCCCGACACAACTCACCCATTGGCAAGCGCTGTTGAAAAAGGAGAGTACGAGTTTGGCGTGTTAATATGTGGAAGTGGTAATGGTGTTTGTATGACGGCCAACCATCATCAGGGAATTAGAGCAGGTTTAGCCTGGAACTTAGAAGTAGCAGAATTGATTCGTCAGCATAATAATGCAAATGTCATTTGTTTACCTGCCAGATTTATTGATTTAGAATTAGCATTGGACTGTGTTAAGACATTTTTGAAAACCACCTTTGAAGGTGGAAGACATGCCCGCAGAGCAGATAAAATTTCTTGCTGATAGATTATCAAAGGAAGAATCAATTCTTCCTTTGATAAATTCCTTTGATATTGGTAGTTCTGTAATCAACAGCTAATGCCGGAATTCTTTGAAAGATTTTAGGAACTACATTCTGTTTATCAATGATTATTGTGGGTGGATCTTTTTTGAAATTATCGAAAATATTAATAATGCTCTCGTAATTATCAGGGTTTTCAAGGTCAATCTTCGATAAATCCCAGTTAAGATAGCAAGTAGCCGATTTCCCTAATTTATACTCATCAATTCTTTCGCCAATTACCAGCATCTTTTGCCCCTTCATTAATTCGGGTAATGGTTTAGGCTTTATTCTCATATCTGAAAGTTGCTCAAAGCCTTTACCGAATACAGGGGTTACACCTTGGTATTGCATCAGAACAATTCCTATAAATATAATGATAAACGTAAGTTCAGGGAAAAATGCACCCCTGAAGTGCAAAAAGAAACCTGTGACAAAAAAAGCAAAACATGGTACAAAAATGATGAATTGCATAGGTGCCACATTGGGTGATAGAAATAAAGCCAACAAGGCTATTACAGCCCATAATAGCATAATTTGCTGTGTACGTTGCTGATAACTATTATAACGAGATGCTTGCGACTGTCGGAGAAATCCCAAAAAGGCAAGTATTGTTGGAGCAGTAATTGCCAATAAGGCACTTTTGAAGTCCTCTAAACTATATTGTTTGATTTTAAATATACCGTTAAACCAATTATACTTGAATTCTTCAATGCTATTGTTAAAATAAAAATAGAGGGTTACTAAAAACAATGGAATTGCGAAGCCAAGCAATGCTAAGAAGTGTTGTCTTAAATTAGCATTTGTAAAAAACAAGAGGCAGGCAGTGCTCCATAGAATGAAAACCATTGATGGTTGGTGAAACAATACTGCTACGCCTATATAAAGACCAATTTCAAAAACCTCATCAGAAACTCCTTCTCTTCGTTCCATTTGTTTGACAATCTTGTTAAAAGCAAACAAAAGGAAAGTAGTGGCTAATAAAACTGGTGATAGTTTGCTCATATCGAAAGACAAACTCATTAATAGTACATAGACAAGACCTGGAGCATAATTTTTTTCAAGGAATGTCTGGCGCGTATTGCAGGTAAAAGTAAAATACAAGGCTTGGAAATAAATAATCAGAATAGCGATAAACTCATATGCAAACTGAACCCTCCCAAAGGATAAATCTATCAACCAATAGATAAGGGCAGATAATGGGCCAACGTTAGTCCAGAGTTCTTTATAAAGAAAACTCCCGTTTCGGATTTTTTCTCCTACTAACATCCATTCTAATTCAGGTAATAAAATAGGGAGCTTATCTCCTAAAAACGGTAATTTCAAAAGAATTACCAGCAATAATAAAGATAAGATATGGAAAAGAGTATTGAATCGGAAAAATGTTAACAAGGCTCTATGGTTTATGTATTTTTTGCAAAGTTATGAAAAATTCATCCAGGAAAGTTGAAAAAAATGGATTTACAGAGCAAAACACAATTTTTAGATATTTTCTTAACCAATAACCAGAAATAGTACGGATATTTGTATAATATTTAGTGAATTTGAACATAATGGAATCGAAAAGACAAAGACAAGTAGCAAAGCAGATTCAGAAAGATTTGGGAGAGATTTTTCAGAGAGAAATGAAACAGGCATTTGATAAGGCATTTGTTACAATTACTGATGTAAAAACTACTCCAGATTTGGCAATAGCGAGAGTTTATCTTAGCTTTTTGCTGACAAAAGATAAAGAAGGGCTATTGGAAACAATACGCGAGCATTCCAAAACCATCAGAAACCACTTGGCAAGCCGGGTAAGACATCAATTAAGAATTGTCCCTGAATTACAGTTTTATATTGACGATACAGCAGAATATGCACAAAAAATAGAGAATCTGTTTGCTAATATAGTTATCCCACCGGTTTCTGATGAGGAAAATGAAGAATAATATTTACGCCATAGAAAATAAAACTTCTGCACTTTGAATTTATCATTTTTAATAGCCAGACGTTATTTTTTATCACGAAAGAAAAAGAGTTTTATCAACTTTATTTCTTTTATGTCGATGTTGGGTATAGGAATCGGGACTATGGCAACAGTGGCAGTTTTATCAGTATTTAATGGTCTTGAAGATCTGAATCGGAGTATTTTTAAATCATTTGACCCTGATATTAAAATATCAGCGGTTAAGGGAAAAACGTTTAATATTGAAAAAGATAAATTAGTTAAACTCAAGAAGATTGAAGGTGTAGACTATATTACAGAAGTAATTCAGGATAATGCCTTAGTTATGTACGAAGATGGGAAAATGGTAGTTACATTAAAGGGAGTAGATAGTACTTTTCAAAAAAATAGTCGTTTGAAAGGTTCATTGGTTGAGGGAAGTTTTGTATTGAATAAAGACAGCATTGATTATGCATTTATAGGTGGCAACGTTTACGGTGCTCTTAATATCTCAATTGATAATATTCTTGAACCATTAGAGATCTGGTATCCTAAAAATCAGAAAAAACTTTCGCTTATACCTGAAAATAACATCAATAAAAAAGTAATTAATATTTCAGGTGTATATGCTTTAGAACAGTTTCATGATGATTTTGTTTATGTGCCGCTTTCAGTTGCAAAAGAGCTGACCGAATATAATGACAAGCGCACTTCTTTAGAAGTGCAGCTTAAACCTATGGCAGATGCTGACAAAATTCAGGGCGAAATAAAAGTTATTTTCGGAGATATGTTTTTAGTACAAAATCAGGATCAACAAAATGCGAACTTATTCAGAGCGATTAAAATCGAAAAATTGTTTATTTTTATAGCCTTAGTTTTTATTATTGGTGTAGCCTCGTTCAATATTTTCTTCTCACTGACTATGCTGGTAATAGATAAAAAAGACGAAGTGAGGACTTTATATGCGATGGGAGCTGATGATTCGTTAATAAGAAGAATATTCTTTAGTGAAGGGGCAATTATTTCTTTTATTGGGACAATTGTTGGTCTTATATTAGGGTTTGTATTTTGCCTGACCCAAGAAAGATATGGTTGGTTAGGAATGGGTATGGATAGTGCAGTAGTTGATGCTTATCCGGTAAAAATTAACCCTATGGATTTTTTGATTACCGCAGTAGCTGTTGTAATTATTACGCTTTTAGTATCTTACTTCCCCGCCAGGCGTGCTTCGAGTGAATATTGATAAGATTTTTCAAAGTTGACAAAAATACAAATGAACCTTCTTTTTAAACTTACTTCCCTAACCTTAGTTGTTACGCAGAGTTTCGGACAAACTGCCAGTCTGAACCTGCAGTCAAAAAAATGGATACTCCTCACAAATCGAATCGAAAAAAATGACATTTATTTAGCATCATATAGCCCTTCGAAGCTAAAAGCAGATACTTTCGTGATGCGCTTTGGAAGGAATGGACAAATTGAGTATGATTACGAAACTAATCAGCATACACAAGCCAGTGGTAGAACTGAGTTTTTAGATATTGATACTAAGGTGTCATCCTGGGAGTATAATAATGCTACCACTGTATTGACTTTGAGCTTAAAAGGGGGGTATAAAAGCCTTGATGATTTTAATTTTAAAAGATATTATACAATTGAACCAATTAATGATGGGTATGTATTAAAAAGAATTTCTGAACAAGTTGCCGAGAGTCTGAAAAACCCGGTTACCCAAAGTGAAATTACAAAATCTCTGGTTAAAGAGACCTATGGTAAATCTGCTGAAATTATTAGTCCTGTTTTGGTTAAAGAAGTAAAAGAAGAAGCAAAAATATCTTTTGTAGATGCAAAAGAATTAAGAAAAGAAGAAATAGAGGCAGTAAAATTAGCTGAGAGTATAACACATACTAAAATTTTATTGTCAGATTCAAAGCGCTGGATTTTGCTGACTAATAAAATCATAAAGAATACCATCAAATTTACTTCATACGATAAATCCAAATTCAGAATCAATACTTTAATACTGACTTTTGCAGGAAATGGGAAGTTAGAATATGATTATCAGATGGACCCAACTCTTGAATTCTGTGCTGGTATTGATTTTCTTGATATTGATACAGAGGAATCAACCTGGTCGTTTGATGAATCAAGCAATATTCTGACCTTAACGATCAAAGGTGGGTATGCCAGCCTGGATGATTTTAAATTTAAAAGAGATTACAAGGTTGAACAAACCGAAGATGAATATATTTTGCATAAAGTGAGAGAGCACTATTACATTGATCTGAAAAAACAAAATCAGAAAAAGAAAGCGGAGTAAACAAATGCTGAAATGTATAACCGAGTAATTTTATATATTTGTTAATATTTTTGACATTTTAAAGATGTGAGCGGGCAGGAATAGAATTGTAAATGGTAATTATATTTTTTATTTAGTCACTAACACATTCAACTGCTCATTCTGTAATTTTTTCGCCACATGCGTTTATTAAGTTCGCTAATATTTATATGTTTTGTTTTTGCTGCTTGGGCGCAGGAACCTCCTAATATTACACCATCGCAAGGAAAATATAATCCTGAGCGAACAAAGAAGAATGATCTGATTCATACTAAATTAGAATTAAGACCAAATTGGGATAAGCAGCAAATGTATAGTGTGGCTACCATAACTTTTAAACCACATTTTTATCCTCAAAGTGTACTTGAATTAGATGCCAAAGGCTTTGATGTACAGATGGTAAGAATGAAAAATAAGGAATTAAAGTTTGACTATAATCAACGTTTACTGAAAATAGATTTAGGTAAAACTCTCACCAGAAAAGATTCAGCGCAAGTACAGATAGTATATATAGCTAAACCAAATGAATTACCCGCCGGTGGGAGCGAAGCTATAACGGCCGATAAAGGTTTATATTTTATCAATGCTGATGGCTCAGACCCAGAAAAACCGAGACAGATATGGACTCAGGGAGAGACAGAAGCCAATTCATGTTGGTTTCCAACTATTGATTCTCCTAATCAGAAAACTACTCTTGAAATTTTCATTACCTTAGATAAACGATCAGTTGATGCGAAATACTTGACCCTTTCTAATGGAAAATTGATTTCATCTAAAGTAAACAGTGATGGTACAAGAACTGACTATTGGCGACAAGATAAGCCGGCGGCACCATATCTTACCATGATAGCAGTTGGTGATTTTAGGAAGGTAGTAGACCCCAACTACAAAAAATTTGAGGTAAGTTATTATGTAGAGCCGAAGTTTGAAAAATATGCCATGAATATCTTCGGGCGTACTCCTGAAATGATTAGCTATTTTGAGAATTTATTAGGTGTAGGATACCAGTGGGATAAATATTCTCAGATTGCTGTAAGGGAATATGTATCAGGAGCAATGGAAAACACAACGGCAACGGTGCATGGTGATTTTGTTCAGAAAGATAATCACCAATTGGCTGATGATAATGATGATGGTGTAATTGCGCATGAATTGTTTCACCATTGGTTTGGAGATTTGGTAACTGCTGAATCATGGGCTAACCTACCTTTAAATGAATCATTTGCCAATTATTCCGAATATCTTTGGACTGCTCACAAGTATGGGCAGGATGAAGCTGACTTGGTGGCTTATATTGCTTTCAATCAGTATTTTAGCGAGGTACAGGAAAAGCAGGAACCTCTTATACGCTACCATTATAATGATAAGGAAGATATGTTTGATTCTCATTCTTACGCCAAAGGAGGAAGAATATTACACTTATTAAGAAAACAGGTAGGAGATGAAGCATTCTTTGCTTCCTTAAAATTATATCTTACTCAAAATGCTTTTAAAACAGGTGAGATTGATCAATTAAGATTAGCTTTTGAGTTGGTAACAGGAGAAGATTTGCATTGGTTTTTCGACCAGTGGTTCATGAAGTCGGGAAATCCGGATTTACAAGTTATTCAAGAATACACCAACGGTAAACTTAAGTTAGTAATTAATCAGATTCAGGATACTACTTATTCAACTCTTTACCGATTACCATTGCAAGTTGAAATCTGGTCTAATAATCAGAAATCTGTACATGAAATTTTAGTTGATAAATTTACCAATACTTTTGAGTGGAATCTACAGACATCGCCACAGATGGTATATCTTGACCCTGAAAATACCTTAGTAGGTAGAGTATTATTCCAGAAAAACAAAGAAGACTATATCTATCAATATTATCATGCAGAGAGAGTTCCAGCTCGTTTGAACGCCCTTGAAATTCTTACTTATGTGCCCGAAGGTGATAGTATGGTGGTCAGTCCTGCTTTGGATAAGGATATTCGCAAGGTTTTAATTGACGCCACAAGAG
Source organism: Emticicia sp. BO119 (assembly GCF_013912375.1). Lineage (GTDB taxonomy): Bacteria > Bacteroidota > Bacteroidia > Cytophagales > Spirosomataceae > Emticicia. Next base: position 1,363,229 of record NZ_JACETV010000001.1, read on the forward strand.
ACAAATTTTGGCGGGTCAGGCAATTGGCTGTTCAGAAATTGTATGATTACGATGGTGATGATTTCTTGGAGGTTGAAAGAGCATTGCAGAGCCGTGTTCAAAATGATGAACGTTCTTATGTAAGGGCTGATGCCATTATTGCTATGAAAGGTTTTCAGAATTCACAGAATGATAAACTTTTTCGTGCAGCACTAAATGACACTTCTTATACTGTACAAGCCGCTGCACTTGAAGCTATACTTGGGAGCCGTCCAACTGATGCTGCAGAATTAGTAAAGAAATATGAGAATTCATATAATACTGCCATTTTTTCTGCAGTGGCTAATTATTTTTCTGAAGAATCTGCCCCGGAAAGATTTAATTGGTATATAAAACACTTAAGTAAGATGAGTGGAGGAGACCTGTATCAGGTTTTAGGTATTTTTGGTACTTACTTGGTGAAATCATCACCTGAAATTCAAGCTAAAAGTCTACCTTTATTAAAGAAAATTGCTACTAAAGATACCCAATGGTATGTCAGATTTGCAGGGTTACAGACTTTGGCTTTACTAAGTGATTTGAAAGAAGCGAAAGATATAATAAAAGAAGTAATTGCCACAGAAAAAGACCAGCGTTTACAGAAAGTCTATCAGCAATACAAAGATTTGTAATCAAAAATCATCGTTTTTTTATCCTGTTACACAGCTCTCAAAAATGAACAGAAATCTGAAAGATGGTCTGAATTTTTTCTCTAAAGTAACCCCAGCCCGTGCATGGAATGCTATAAAGAATGTTTCGAGCTATGTGGAGTCGAAAATGACAGGAAAACCTGTTCATCGGGGCTTACCTATTGCCATATCTGTTGAGCCTACTACTTCTTGCAATTTACGCTGTCCTGAATGTCCGAGTGGTTTAAGAAGTTTTACACGACCAACAGGTATGTTGGATGAACAACTCTTTAAACAAACAATAGACGAGCTTTCGAAGACTTTACTGTATCTTACTTTCTATTTTCAAGGTGAACCATATCTACATCCAAAATTTTTGGAATTAGTAAAATTTGCTTCGCAAAAAGGCATTTATACTGCTACTTCAACGAATGCTCATTATTTGAGCGATGCCAATGCCAAACGTACTGTAGAGTCTGGATTAGACCGAATCGTTATTTCGATTGATGGTACGACTCAAGATATATATGAGCAATATAGAGTAGGGGGGAATCTATCAAAAGTAATTGAAGGAGCTAAAAATATAGTTAAATGGAAGAGAGTGTTGAAATCGGCTACTCCTCATGTCATTTTCCAGTTTCTAGTAGTGAAACCTAATGAGCACCAAATGGAAGAAGCTAAAAAATTGACAAAGGAAATTGGTGTAGATGAAATAGCTTTTAAAACTGCCCAGATTTATGGCTATGAAAATGGTTCTGACTTGATTCCAACTATAGATAAATATGCCCGTTATGCTCAACAGACTGATGGTACTTATAAAATCAAGAACAAATTGCTTGACCATTGCTGGAAAATGTGGCACTCTTGCGTAATAACCTGGGACGGAATGGTAGTACCTTGCTGTTTTGATAAAGACGGTGAGCATCGCTTAGGAGACCTGAAAAATGACAGCTTTCAAACCCTTTGGCATAGCCAACTTTATACTAATTTTCGTCAATCTCTTGTACGCTCCCGTGCCGAAATTGAAATGTGTAAAAATTGCACAGAGGGAACTAAGGTATGGGGTTGATATTTCAATATTCATTTTATAGATTTGCCGATTACTTTAATTTTTAACCAACCCAACCTCTATGAATACCAACGTCAGAGTGAAGCTGATGACCATGATGTTCCTCCAATTTTTCTGCTGGGGAGCGTGGTATGGTCAAATGAGTAAATACATGTTTGATTCTCTGAAGGCCAGTGGCGACCAGGTAGGAAATGCCTATACAGCTTTCTCAATTGCAATGATTATTTCTCCTTTTTTTGTTGGAATGATTGCTGATCGCTATTTTTCAGCGCAAAAAGTATTAAGTGTTTTAAATTTCATTGGTGCAATTATTCTTTTCTTTTTAACGAAGATATCAGACCCAAGTCAGTTTTTTTGGTATATTTTAGCTTATTGTATAACTTTTGCTCCAACTATTTCTTTAACCACGTCTATTTCGATGCGTCATATTGCAAGTCCTGAGAAGGATTTTCCGAGTATTCGCGTAATGGGAACTATTTCATGGATTGTTGTAACCAATATTATTGGGTTTATGAATGTGGGTGGTGAAGTAACTATTTTTACGATTGCGATGGGAGCCGCAATAGTTCAAGGACTTTTCAGTTGGTTTTTACCCGATACTCCTCCTAAAGTAGCAGCAGAGAAAACTTCATTTGGACAGATTCTTGGGGCAGATGCATTTTTACTTTTCAAAGACAGGTCATTCGCTATTTTCTTTATATCATCAGTGCTTATCTGTATTCCTTTGTCATTTTATTATGCAATGGCAAACCCGTCTTTAACAGACTCAGGAATGACGAATGTCGAGAATAAAATGTCATTGGGGCAAGCTTCAGAGGTAATATTCATGCTCCTGATTCCATTCGCTTTCCAAAGATTCGGCGTAAAATGGATGTTAGCTATCGGCTTGATTGCCTGGATAATTCGTTTTGCCTGTTTTGGCTATGGAGATGCCGCTACAAGTGAGTGGTTGCTCTATCTTGCCATTGTTTTGCATGGAGTATGCTTCGATTTCTTTTTCGTAACCGGACAGATTTATACTGATAATAAAGCAGGGGTAAAAATAAAAGCTCAGGCACAAGGGCTTATTACACTTGCTACTTATGGCTTAGGAATGGGGATCGGTTCTAAATTAGCAGGAATTATAACAGATATATACACGGTTGATGGGGTAAAGAATTGGACATCCATTTGGCTTGTTCCTGCAGGGATTGCCGCAGTAGTATTAGTGTTTTTTATTTTGATTTTTAAGGATAATACAAGAACTGCCAAAGCTTGACCTTAATATTGTCTTGAATTTCCTTATGAGACTTTGGACTCATAAGGAAATTATTTTTTAAGCATTATGAAATTTATTTTAATATTATTTACTGCTTTGATTATTTGTTCTTCTTGTACAACGCTTAATTCATTAGATGATATGAATTGTAAATTACCGGACGACAAGAGTAAAAATTTTATTGGCAAATGGAAGGTATTCAGCAATGACAAAAAATTTATCTGGAGATTTTATAGCGATAACACAACCACCACTTTAGAAAATACATATCTGACACAGATTTTTAATGAAGAAGTGTTTGCAAGCAGGTGGCAAAATGAAAAGATTGATACGCTAAAAGTATTCTTTGATAATGGTGGACCAAATACTCACGGATACAGAACAATAGAATATCTGATTTTATCGAACCAATGTCGCGAAATAATAATGGTAAATGTAAAAACCAGTGATACTCTTATATTGAAAAGAAAACAGTATTTCTACCAATAATTATTCCTTAAATTTCAAAGCTTCTACCACTCTCATTTTAGAAACTACTAAAGTCGGAATAGTGATAACAGCCAATATGAGCAAAATAGTGGCAATATTAAGTAACGCTATAATTAACCAATCCCATTCGATTGGTACGTAACTTATATAGTAATTTTCGGGATCAAGTGGTATTACTTTAAAATAATATTGAATAGACCCTAAGCCAATTCCAATTAAATTTCCATATAATATTCCTTTAAGAATAATATTAAGACCATTAAAAACGAAAATTTTACGAATCTGAACATTATCAGAACCCAAAGCTTTCAACATACCAATCATTGGAGTCCTTTCCATCATCATTACTAACAATACTGAAATCATATTAAAACAGGCAACCAATAAAATCAATCCCAATACAATCAGGATATTTTTATCTAATAGGTTCAACCAATCAAAAATAGCAGGAAACATTTCAGTGATTTTAGTAACTTTCATGTCCTGATTGATTTCATTGGTAACATCTTTAGCTGCTTCGTTTAATTTGCCGAAGTTCTTCAAGAATATCTCGTAATGTCCACAGGTATTATCGTCCCACCCATTCATTTTTTGCACCAATGACAGATCCCCTAAGATAAAGTTTTTGTCAAACTCTTCTAATCCGGTCTCATAGATACCGATTACTTTTACTTTTCTGACTCTTGGTGGAGTTTGAATAAAGTATATCAGAACTTCGTCTAATAATTTTATTTTCAGCCTTATTGCAATTTTTTTGCTAATAATTACTTCATTTGAAAAAGTAGTATCTGCAAAATTTATTATCTTTCCCTCTACAAGATTCTTTGAAAATGTTGGCCAATCGTAATCTCTGCCAACACCTTTGATAATAATCCCAGCCAATTCTTCACTCGACTTTAGCATTCCGGCTTTATTACCGACAGCCTGTACATGTCGAATTTGAGAGTTTTGAAGGTAATTATTATAAAAATTTGTTTTTATTGGCATTGGTGTTTCTTCATACGACTGATTCAGTGTAATTTTGCTGACTTGTATATGAGAGCTAAGGCTGAAAAGTTTATCTTTGATGGCTTTTTTGTACCCAACCAATATGGCAAAGGAGATAATCATGACAACTAGTCCTATTGTAATACTCGCTACTCCAACCTTAATTACAGTAGAAGTGAAAGATTCTGATTTTGTTTTATGTATGCGTTTGGAGATAAAGCGGGATAAATTCATAGGTTTTCTTGAGCAAGCCTGAGCTAATACTGATTATCGTTTGATAACGAAAGATTTTACAAAGCTATTAATTTTGTTTAAAACGATAGTAATTACTTTTAACATTAAAAGTTTTTTAGATTTTAATCCTTCAATTGAGTAAGGCTGCAAAATGGCCTCAACTGTATCGTTCATGTATTATAAAATTAAAGTATTTTTATTTAAAATCTTTCTTTTAGGTTTAATCAGTTTAGGAACCGTTGAATTATTGTACCAGTTTAATCCATATACAGAGAGAAATTTAGAAATATCCTATACCGCCAGTATTATTGAAAAATACAAACGGCTTCAATCTTTACCTTCTCCAAAAATAGTCTTGATAGCAGGTTCAAATTTTGCTTATGGCATCAACAGCGAAATGATCGAAAAAAGTCTTCATAAGCCTGTTGTAAATATGGCTATGCACTATGACTATGGTACCGATTTTATGCTTCGACAAATTCAGGGCGAAATGAAAGCAGGTGATACTGTAATTATGGGCTTTGAGTATATTATAGAAACAGAGGGGGATGTCGGAGAAAAAATACAAATGGCAAAGATTTTTCCGAAGGCTTACGAATGGTTCGATTATAAGAGTATCACACAATATATCAGAGAAAATGTAATTGTTAGGATTTCAAATCTGAGATTGATACTTGAACGATTAAGCAGTAAGGAGGAAGTACCCCCAACAGTAGAAGACAACACGAGCATTTTCTTCAGAAGGGCCATTAATCAGTATGGTGATTTGATCAGCCATCTGAATAATCCATCATTGAAAAGTATCCCTCCTGCTGTTATCAATGATAAAGTAAGTATGCATCTGGCAATTGCCGATATGAATGCTTTTTATGAAAGAATGCAAAAAAAGGGGGTGATGGTATATTACTCATATCCATCTTACGCAAAATCAAGTTATAAGCACGACCAGACTATTATCAATAAACTTGATAAGGAATTTAAGAGTGAAGCTCGATTCCCGATTTTAGGGAAATTAAAGGACTTTGTTTTTGCTGATAGCTTGTGTCAGGACATGGTATACCACCTTAATGCTAAAGGTCGTGATATCCGTACACAAAAACTGATTGATTTATTAAAAACCGCTCATTAATAATAAATGACAGGCATTAAGAAATTTTTTTATAAAATATTTTTATTAGGAACAATCATAGTTGTTTCAGTTTGGCTGTTTAATAAAGTCTTCATAGCTCAAAGTTTTTCTTATGCCTACCTGGGTGGAATGCTGAATGATAAACACAAAATTGCAGAAATGACAGATTCGCCGAAAGTTTTGTGGGTGGGCGGGTCAAGTGGTTCTTTTGGAATCAATAGTGACAGGCTCGAAAAATTCTTTGGTGTACCTGTTGTTAACATGTCATTCATTGCTCCTTTAGGAACCTATTTTTTAACTAATGATGCTCTAAAAGAGGTTCGTAAGGGTGATATCGTATTTATTAGTACAGAATATGATATTGAAAAATACAGTACTCCTCAGGTTATTTATGAAGCAGTTGATTATTATCCAGCAGGTGCTATTTATATTCAAAAAGATACTACCCTTATTGATTTTATTGGGCATCAGATGAAACATAAACTTTCGAATGTGAAAAAATTATTCTGGAATATTTTTAGTAAAAATGAGGCAGTTAATGCTTCTGTAAGTGATAAGACTTCAGTTTATTTCAGAAATGCGTTTTCAAAGAAGGGTGATATTGTTAGCCATGTAAATAATATGCCCAAGAGTATAGATTTTTTCCTTTTTCCCAGAGCACCCATTGATTATGCTGAACAGTTAAAAGACTTGAATTATTTCGTGGAAGAAGCTCAAAAAAAAGGAGCTAAGGTATATTTTGTTTTTACACCTTTAGCAGAATCAACGTATAATTATGGTAAGATTGCAGTTGAGTCAGTTGAAACCCAGTTAAAGAAACAGTTAAAATGTGAAATACTGGGTTGTGCAAAAGATTTTATAAGAAAGGATACCAGTTTTTTTGATTCTTTTTATCATCTAAAGCCAGCAACACGTGACATAAATACGCAGAGAATAATAGAATTATACAAAAAAAAGCAAAAAACAAATTGATAAAAATAATGGCCTTAATTTTGAAAGCCATTAGAAAAAACAGCTTATTTACGTTTATTTGATATGATATTTAATTCAATTGAGTTTGCCATTTTTTTTCCGATAGTAACTTTAGTTTACTTCCTGCTACAGCATAAGCATCGCTGGTGGTGGTTGTTAGCATCAAGCTGCTATTTTTATATGTTTTTTAAGCCCGAATATATCCTGATTCTGGGCTTTACAATTGTAATAGATTATTTTGCCGGAATACTGATTGAGCAATCACAAGGAACAAAACGAAAATGGTATTTAGTGATGAGTTTGATCGCAAATATAGGAGTATTGGCAATTTTTAAATATTATAACTTCTTCACCTTAGTAGTAGGGGAGGCCGGATTGGCAAGTCTACCTATGCTCAAAATTCTACTACCTATTGGATTATCATTCCATACATTTCAGGCCATGAGTTATACAATAGAAGTGTATAGGGGGAATCAGAAAGCAGAGAGACATTTTGGTATTTATTCATTGTATGTCATGTTTTATCCGCAGTTAGTGGCTGGGCCTATCGAACGTCCGCAAAATGTATTACATCAGTTTTATGAAAAACATACTTTTGATTATGACAGAGTAACAGGTGGTCTAAAGCTAATTGCCTGGGGGTTGTTCAAAAAAGTAGTAATCGCCGACCGTCTGGCACTTTTCGTTGATAAAGTTTATGACCATCCATTAGATTATCAGGGTATTCCTGTTATAGTTGCTACAATCTTCTTCTCTTTTCAGATTTATTGTGATTTTTCAGGTTATTCAGATATTGCTATCGGGTCAGCGCAGGTAATGGGTTTTAAGCTTATGAAAAACTTTGATAGACCATATTTCTCAAAAAGTATATCAGAGTTCTGGCGGCGTTGGCATATTTCATTATCAACGTGGTTCCGAGATTATCTGTATATACCTTTGGGAGGAAACAGAGTGAGTACTTATAGACGTTATTTTAATTTATTTTTTGTTTTTACAATGAGTGGTTTATGGCATGGAGCTAACTGGAATTATATAATCTGGGGAGCTTTGCATGGAATTTATTTGGTGGCTGCTATTATTTTAGCTAAGCCCCGAAATTTTATCAATAAAATTACAGGTATAACCAAATTCCCTATCTTATATAAATTAGTTCAGGTTTCAATTACTTTTGTTCTTGTGGCTTTTGCATGGATATTTTTCAGAGGGAGTTATCTTGAATTAGGCTGGACATGGCATTTGGTTACTCATCTTTTTACAGGTTTGCCATCTCTGTCAGAATTTCTGCATATAGATTACATCTCTCAGAATGTCTTTTTGGATAAAGGAGCGAAGGAGTTTTTTACTGCTATTACCTTAATTATCTTTATGGAGATAATCCATTATATACAACGCGACAAGTGTATTCGGGATGTGATTTCTTCGAAACCTATTTGGGTACGTTGGGGACTCTACTATATTTTTGTTATGTTGTTTTTTGTATTTGGTGTCTTTGATTCTCCTGCACAATTTATTTATTTTCAGTTTTAATGGAGTTGCTCTTTCGGTAGATATATAACCTATATTCAAGGGATCCATTTCTGACAATTATGTTAAGTTTTGATTATGTCCCGTTTTTAATACTCAAGAAACGTTGTGTCCATAACGAACACAATGTTTCTTGAGTAATTGGCTATTTGATATCTGTCAGGTATGAATTTTTTCTGTAATCTAATTACGTATTTAATTTAGCTAGTAAAATACTCGATCAACTACATGTTAATCAAACTATGAGTAGTTGTTTGAAATGATTTTTTAATCTATTTGTTTGGTAGATTTAATATGATGTAATTTGTAACACATATAATAAAAAGTAGCTTTGAGCTATAGCGTACAAAGATGGTTGTGTGTGTTAACTTGAAGACAAGGAGTTTCATAAACTCTTCTTAGTTGTTCGACACCACACACAACAACAATAATATTGTCAATTTTAAGCACTGATAAGATTTATTAGAAAATATGTTTGTAAAGTTATCTTACTTTTTAAAACTTAGAAGATAGATTCTAATATCCGATCCAATTATCCTTAAATTTAGATTTTCAATAAATATTTACAAAACCATTCTAAAATTATGCAATTCGAGACCCTTCAATTACACGCCGGTCAGGTGGTTGATCCTGCTACCAATGCAAGAGCAGTACCTATTTATCAGACAACGTCCTATACTTTCAATAATGCAGAGCACGGTGCCAATTTATTTGCGCTGAAAGAGTTTGGTAATATTTACACAAGAATAATGAATCCTACCAGCGACGTGTTTGAAAAGCGTATAGCAGCTTTAGAGGGAGGAGTTGCGGCATTGGCAGTTGGGTCTGGTCACGCTGCTCAGTTTATTGCCATCAACAATATTACTAAAGTTGGTGATAATTTTGTGACCACATCATTTCTTTATGGAGGATCATATAATCAATTCAAAAATTCTTTTAAAAATATAGGAGTAGAGGCTCGCTTTGCTAACGGAGATAGCATTGAAAGTTTTGAAAAGCTGATCGATGAAAAAACGAAATTTATCTATCTGGAATCAATCGGGAATCCTGGGTTTAGTGTTCCTGACTTTGAAGCTTTTGCAAAACTAGGACAAAAATATGATTTGCCATTGATTGTTGACAATACTTTTGGTGCAGCAGGTGCTATTGTTCAACCGATTAAATATGGAGCAAATGTAATAGTGCAATCGGCTACTAAATGGATTGGCGGTCATGGAACAACAATGGGTGGAGTAATTGTAGATGCAGGAAACTACAATTGGGGTAATGGTAAATTCTCACAATTTACTGAACCGTCGCCAAGCTATCATGGATTGATACTAAATGATGTTTTTGGTATTGGTGGGCCATTCGGAAATATTCAGTTTATTATCAGAGCACGAGTGGAAGGATTAAGAGACTGGGGACCTGCTCAATCTCCTTTTAATTCCTTCCTATTATTACAGGGTTTAGAAACACTGACACTTAGAGTAGAAAGAATTGCTGAAAATGCTTTGAAATTAGCTCAATGGCTGGAAGCACATGAGGCAGTTGAAAGTGTAAACTATTTAGGCCTACCTGAAAACCAGTATCATGACCTGGCTAAAAAATACCTGAATCGTGGTTTCGGTGGTGTATTATCTTTCAAATTGAAAGGAGATAAAGCAAAGGCTTCTAAATTTGTAGATAGTCTTAAATTGATTAGTCACCTGGCCAATGTCGGAGACTCTAAAACTTTGATTATCCATCCGGCTTCCACTACGCACTCGCAATTATCTGATGAAGAACAAGTATCAGCAGGAGTTGAACCAACTCTATTACGTATTTCAGTTGGTATCGAACATATTGACGATATAAAGGCTGATATTGAAAATGCATTGGCAAATCTTTAAATGAAAAGATATTTCCACTCATAGCTAAAAATTGTGAGTGGAAATGCTAAATAACTGCTTCAACAAAAGTCAAACACATTGTAAAGAAAAATCCCAAATAATCAGTTAAATAAGTAGGTCTGAATTGATATTAGTATTGAATAATCTGCCTTTAAGTAGAATAATTATAAACCATTTTTTAGCAAATAAGTTTCAATTGATAATAGTAGAATAAATATAAAATAAAGAGTATGATTTGAGTTATTTGTCAATGGTAAAAACAGATTTTGATGCAATAATAGTTGGGTCAGGGCCAAATGGGCTATCTGCTGCCATTGCTTTGCAACAAGCTGGGGTCTCTGTCTTATTGATTGAAGCTAAAGAGACTATTGGGGGCGGACTAAGATCTGCTGAATTGACCCTGCCGGGTTTTATACATGATATTTGTTCTGCGATTCATCCTCTGGCATTAGCTTCACCATTTTTCAGAACCTTACACTTGGATAAATACGGGCTGGAATTTATACAGCCGACGGTGGCGGCGGCACATCCCTTTGACAATGGTTCAATAGCTTTGCTCAATAAGTCGATAGAAGAAACGGCATCAGGATTAGGGAATGACAAAGCGATATATCTGAAACTGATTGGGCCATTAACAAAGCAATTGCCCTTATTGGCAAGTGATATTTTAGCCCCTTTAAGTGTCCCACAGAATTTTTTTGCATATACTAATTTTGGTCTTAAAGCGCTTCTACCCGCCAGTATTTTGGCAAAACTTTTTTCAACTGAAGCCACCAAAGGTTTATGGGCTGGAATGTCGGCTCATTCAATACTGCCATTAAATAGTTTTACTACTTCTGCAATAGGCTTGGTGTTGTTAGCTGCAGGCCATACTTTTGGCTGGCCGATTCCAAAAGGCGGGTCACAACAAATAGCTAATGCGTTAGCGGCTTACTTTCAAGCTATTGGGGGTAAAATTGAAACTAATTTTTATGTAAAATCTTTGCAACAATTACCATCTTCAAGGGCAATATTATTTGATATAACCCCGAAACAACTCTTGCAAATAGCCGGGCATACTTTTTCTTCTTTTTATGAATGGCAATTACAAAAATATAGGTATGGTATGGGGGTTTTTAAGATAGACTGGGCACTGGCAGAAGCAGTTCCTTTTAAAGCAAAAGAAAACCTGCTGGCCGGGACAGTCCATTTAGGTGGAAGTTTTAAAGAGATAGCTTTGAGCGAGCAACAGGTTTGGAGGGGGCATCATCCTGAAACACCCTTTGTATTATTGGCACAGCAAAGTCTTTTTGATTCAACCCGCGCACCAATTGGAAAGCATACCTTATGGGGATACTGCCATGTTCCGGCCAATTCAACCAAAGACATGACTTTTGCAATTGAAAAACAAATCGAGAGATTTGCACCAGGATTCAGAGAACGAATATTAGCAAGGCATACTATGAATAGTAACCAGTTGGAAGAGTATAATCCGAATTATGTAGGGGGAGATATTAATGGAGGAGTTATGGATGTAAGACAACTATTTACACGTCCTGCTTTGCGGTGGTCACCTTACCGGACATCAACCAAAGGTCTTTATATTTGTTCTTCCTCAACCCCTCCGGGTGGAGGAGTACATGGCATGTGCGGATACCATGCAGCACAAAGAGTTTTAAAAGATTTATTTTAAAGACAATTTAAGAAAGAATTATTAATATTACCCTTTAAAACTACTCTAATCACTTTAAATTATGTCTACCTCTACTAAAAAAATTACTTTAACAGAAGATTGGACTGTCGTTATCTTAGGTTTTTCCATCGTTTTATTGGCTATTTCAGGATTTTTATTACCAATTCCATCTTTTGGATGGAGCAATTCTACCGAATTATTTACGAAAGTGTTATCAATAGACAATCTGCAGAAAATTATTATTCAGTTAGTAGCAGTTATGGTTGTCTCGGTGATAGGAGCAACTCTTTTAGGTAATCATATTAAACCATTTTTGACAGGCCTACCGATTGTGTATATGTTAACAATACTGGCTTTAATAATAACCGGGAATAAGACCATCAAAAGCTTAAATCTTGAAGCTGTTATCTTTAGCTTAGCTATTGGCTTATTGATTGGCAATAGCATTAAGCTTCCTGCCTGGCTTAAATCGGCATTGTCTACTGAGCTATTCGTAAAAATAGGCTTAGTATTATTGGGCACAAGTGTAATTTTTTCTGATATTCTTAAGTCAGGTTCATTAGGATTAATCCAGGCTCTGGTAGTAGTTATTTCTGTATGGTATTTTGCTTTCTGGATTTCAAAGAAACTGGGTATTGATGAAGAAATGGGTATCATGCTTTCGAGTGCGGTTTCAATTTGTGGAGTATCGGCTGCAATTGCTACCTCTGGAGCTATTAAAGGTGACTCCAAGAAATTATCTTATGTCATTTCATTAGTATTAATAACGGCAATTCCTATGATGATATTTATGCCTTATATTGCAAAAGTAATGGGGCTTTCGCAAGAAGTGACAGGTGCATGGTTAGGAGGCACAATTGATACTACAGGAGCAGTTGTAGCCTCTGGTTCATTAGTAGGAGAGGTAGCTCTGAAAATAAGTACTATTGTTAAATTCTCCCAAAATGTATTATTGGGGGTTGCCGCTTTTGCTATTTCAATTTATTGGACTTACACAAATAATCCTTTAGCAAAAGACAAAGATACAAAGCCCTCGATGTTAGTCATCTGGGAACGCTTTCCTAAATTTGTTTTAGGTTTTGTAGGTGCGTCATTGTTATTCTCTTTTGTTTTATCGGCTGATACTGTTAGTAACGTAAAGGATAGTTTGAAGAATTTTCAAGGCTTATGGTTTGCTTTAGCTTTTACAAGCATAGGATTAGAAACTAATTTCGCAGATTTATTTAATAAAGACAGTAAAAAACCATTATATGCTTTTCTGATTGCACAGACCTTTAATATTTTTATAACTTTAGTTATTGCTTATTTTTTATTCAAATAATTATGGTTTCATTAAAATTGCCGTATTTTGATTTTTCAAACTGTCGCATTTTTTCTTCTGTTGTGGTAGGTAAAATATTGACTCACTTTATGAAGCAATAGCATTAAAAGTTGATAAACTTTGAAAAGGGATTTTAAAATAATCTACTAATATAATAGATTATATAGATTAATAGTCTATATTTGTGCCATAAGTAGAATTCACGACAATAAAACCATAATTATTTTACTGAAATGATTAAAAATAAGGGAAAATATGATGATGCTTTCTGGGATACTGAAATTCCAATAAAAAGGAATAATACTAAGTTATTTCCTTTGCTAACTGGCTCAAAAGTACCAGATATTAGCTTCAAAAAGGAAATGGGTATATGGCAAAAGGTTTCTTATCGATTCAATTATACATCTGCGTCTATTAAGACAATTATTGATAATAAGCCCTTAGTAATTAGCTTCTTATCGGGCGGGTGGAATAATTATGGTTTAAAGCATTTGAACCTATTGAGTGAGGCTTATCAGGAAATTATTGCATTAGGTGGTAATTTGTTAGTGATTGTTCAGGCTTCATATAGTGATATGGGAGAGATGGTACAGTATTTTAGAATTCCATTCAATGTAATTGCTGACCCCCAAAATGAAATTTCGGAGAAATTTGGTCTGTTTTCGAAAGAAATACCTGTTTGGAATAAAGTAACAGGTATTTCAGAAGAGGTACCTATTCCAGCAACTTATGTATTAAATCAGTATGGTCATATTATTTATCATACGATAGATGAAGATTTCCTGCATACTTTTTCAGCCACAAAGGTTTTAGGGGCTGTATTTGCCGCAGCCAATCGAGTTCCTTATACTGCTAATTATAATTATGCAGCTTAAAAATTCAGTAACTTAGTGCTTGTATGATTCAGAAATGGGATAGGTACAAATAATAAATCAATGTTCTTCTACTAATAATATGGTTTAAAATTAATCATTCATCCATACAATAGATTTTATTATGAAACTCTCTGCAAATATCAATTTTCTGACAATTCCTGGACTTGCAAGTTCAGGACCAAAACATTGGCAGACACTTTGGGAGAAACAATATCCTTATTTGTTTACACGGGTCGAGCAAGATAACTGGGACTTGCCTGTATGTAGGCTTTGGATTGAAAAACTACAACACTACATTGAAAGTCTGAAGAAACCGACTGTTTTGGTAGCACATAGTATGGGGTGTATAACGGTTGCTCATTGGGCTAAAAATTATTTTTCTCCTTTAATAATTGGAGCTTTTTTGGTTGCCCCTGCGGACGTTGAATATTCTGAAAGATTAAGCTTTGCCGAAGGCTTTAACCCGATTCCTTATACAACACTTCCATTTGAAAGCGTTGTGGTTTCAAGTACAAACGATATTTATGCTACGATAAAACGGTCGGAATATTTTGCAAAAGGCTGGGGTAGCACTTTTTTAAATGTAGGCGATAAAGGCCATATAAATGCAAATTCTGGTATTGGAGAATGGGAAGAAGGTAAAATTATACTAAACCAATTTTTAGAAGTTTTAAATAATAATTCACGATTATGATATGTGGAATAGAATTTCTGTAGAAATTTAGTATAAAATTTAGAAGTTTATCAGGGTACTTTTTATCTATTGACATTAGATGAGAGGTATTGTTACATTTTTTTTCGATTCAAGGAATTTTATAAAATTTGTCTATTTTTGTGGCAGTATAATAAATATATCTTAATGAAAAAAGTTTACCTAAGTGATTCGGGCCCGAAAGTATCAGAGGCAATTTATGGTTTCTGGAGATGGAACAACGAGGGGCAGTCTACAACCACAAAGATTGAAAAACTCATAAATCTTTGCTTAGAGTTAGATGTTAATACCTTTGATCACGCAGATGTGTATGGTAATTATACCATAGAAGAACATTTTGGCAAAATTATTAAAAGTAAGTCTTTTAAGCGTGAAGATATAGTACTTTTTAGCAAATGTGGTATCAGACGCTCTAATGATGACATGTTTGATTACTATGATACTTCAAGCGAACATATCATAAAAAGCGTAGATAATTCATTAAAAAGACTCAAAACCGATTACCTTGATATTTTTCTGCTACATCAAAGTGATTTCTTAGCAGACCCCGAACAAACAGCGATGGCTTTGTCTCAAGTGGTTAATTCAGGCAAGGTTAATCATATAGGTGTAGCTAACTTTTCAGTCTTCCAGCATCAATTACTGGCCTCTTATTTGACAATTCCGATCGTGACAAATCATATCGAATTAAACCTAATGAATACATCAGCTATTGAAGATGGACGGATTGATTTTATCAAACAGAATTTCAGTAAGCCTTTAGCATGGGCACCCTTAGCAGGAGGTAGGATTCTGAGTGGCGAAGATGAAAAAGCGGTCAATGTAAGAGCAAAATTAGAAAAAATAGGAGCTAAATACGACGCTAATATTGAGCAAACGGCAGTAGCATGGTTAATGAAATTAGGTACTTTACCTATTATCGGTTCAATTTCTGAAAGCCGAATCAGAAATGCAGCAAGCGCAACAGAGGTTAAATTAAGCCATCAGGATTGGTATGAAATTTATAATGTGGTATGTCCGGTAAGAAATATTGATATATCGCACGAGTGAAATGAACCTTGACCTAAGCAAAGCCTTTGATGGAGCATTTGATACTTTTAAAGTATTTGACCAACTAAATATCAGTCTGGCAAGTGAAACGTTAGACAATACACCTAAAAGTATCTGGCAAATACTAAATCATTTAGTTATCTGGCAAACTTATCAGATCAAATTATTAAAAGGAGAGAATACAAATCTTATCAATGAGTTTGATAGCTGGTCTTGTGATAAGCAGATAGCACATCAGAATATACTAAATGAAGTAATTGCTTTATTTAATAATCAAATTCAAGAAATAAAAAGCGAATTGACTCAAAAAGTTAATGAAATAGAGAGTATTAGTAACCGGATCAGATTATTTCAAGAGTTATCCTCACATTTATCATTTCATTTGGGAGAAATAATTTTAATACGAAGACAGCTTAAAAACTATCCTTTACCCCATGAAATGATATCTTTTTTAGTTAGCTGAATTGAATAACTCCACAAATAAAAATCCATTGCAAAAGTAGCTTTTGTAATGGATTTTTATTTGATTTCTTTACATTTGTTATAAGACACTCAAACGCTTCTTTCACTAAACTATGAAACCCTTCTACTTTTTTCTTTGTCTTACGCTTAGTACTGCTATTTATGCCCAAAAAAACAAATCAGGAGGCTTATTAAAGCCAGAGCAGGCATTAATGGATATTCGCCATTATACTTTGGCTTTAGAAGTAAAACCAGGTTCTCAGAGTATCGAGGGTTATACAGAAATAGATTTGATAACCAATAAAAGTACTGATGTATTGCTTTTTGATTTGGTAGAAAGTTTCACTATTGCTAAAGTATGGGTGAATGGAGAAGAAGAACCCTTTAAGTTTGAAAACGAATTGATAAGAATCAAATTGGCATCAACTTTAGCACCCGGAAAAGCTAAAGTGAAAATTCAGTATAGTGGTAAGCCCATTATAGCCACTCGACCCCCGTGGAATGGTGGTTTTACCTGGTCTGTTGATACTACAGGTACTCCCTGGATAGCTATTACTTGTCAGAGTGAGGGAGCGAGAATGTATTTTCCATGTAAAGACCATCCAAGTGATGAAGCAAATGAGGGTGCTGATTTGATAATTACTGTTCCGAAGGGTTTGGTAGTGGCAGGACCAGGTCTTTTACAAAGTGAGATTACAAAAAAGGATAAGAGTATCTTCCACTGGAAAACTAATTACACTATTAACAATTATAGCATTCTTTTCAATATAGGCAAATTCAGAGTAGTTTCCAGAAATTATACTACAATTGATGGGCATACGCTGCCTATGCAATTTTATGTATTAAAAGAGCATATAGATAAAGCAGAAAAACATCTGGACATTTTTGAAAGAATTGTACGAACACAAGAAAAATATTTTGGAGAGTATCCTTGGGTTAACGAAAAAATTGCCATTTGTGAGACACCGCATTTAGGAATGGAACACCAGACTATGAATGCTTACGGTAATAAATTCAGATATACCTTGGTAGGAGGTAAGGAGTTTGACTGGCTGATGCACCATGAATTCGGGCATGAGTGGTGGGGTAATAAGGTAACTGGTATCGACTGGGCTGATATGTGGATACAAGAAGGAATATGTTCTTTTGGTGATGCAATGTACACCCGCGAGCATGAAGGAGAAGAAGCTTACCAGAAAAGAATGGAAAGAACAGGTAGAGCTACCCAAAATAAAATACCAGTGGTTTTAGGCGAGCACATGAATGCAGACACAGTTTATCATGCCGATATTTATGGGAAAGGTGCTTTTTTTATGCACACACTGAGGTATATTATTGGAGATGATATTTTCTTTCCTGCATTGAGAAAATTTGCCACAAGTCCAGAATTTACCTATGATAATTTAGTGAATACAAATAATGTGGAGGCATTTTTTAGTAAAGAATCAAAGCAAAATCTAAGGCCACTATTTGATTTTTATTTACGTACTATTAATAAATTAGAGATTGATGTAAAAAGAATCAGTGATGATGAGTATCTGATTTCTTCACTCAATTATCCTACATCTTTGCCAGTTGATATTCAGATAGACAATAAAATAGAGCGCAAAATGATTGCTTCTGAAGCAATTAAGATAAAAAGTAAAACCACCCCAATAATTGATCCGAAGAGTTTTTATCTCAAAAAAGTAATTTATGAGTAATAGTTTTTTAAAAACGTTTTGCAGGTAGTGGCTAATCTGCTAATTTTGCATTTTAGAAACCTATCATGACAGAACAAATCCTTATTCTTGATTTCGGCTCACAATTTACACAATTGATTGCCCGAAGAGTCAGAGAGCTAAATGTGTATTGTGAGATACACCCTTTCAATAAAATTCCAACGATTACTTCAGAAATAAAGGGCATTATCCTATCGGGAAGCCCCTGTTCAGTACGTGAAGAAGATGCTCCTATTGTGAATTGGCAAAATTTTCCTGAAGAAATTCCAATTTTAGGTATTTGTTACGGTGCCCAAATGATGGCGCAAACAGGCGGAGGAGAAGTTATGCCGTCATCTATCCGAGAATATGGCCGCACTATTCTGAATAAAATTGATAATCGGTATTCTTTATTTAATGAGGTAGCAGATAATACGCAGGTCTGGATGTCTCACAGCGATACCATTGCCAGTCCTCCAACAGGTGCTGATATTATTGCTTCTACCGATACAGTAAAAGTAGCAGCTTTTAAATTGCGTGACCAACCACGTTATGGTATCCAGTTCCACCCAGAGGTTACACATACACTACAAGGTAAAGCTATTCTGAAAAATTTTGTTGTTGATATCTGTGCATGTTCACAAAACTGGACACCTGATTCATTTGCAGAAGCGACCATTAAAGAATTAAAGGAAAAATTGGGAGATGACAAAGTAATTATGGGCTTATCTGGCGGAGTTGATTCCTCAGTTGCGGCAACTTTAATTCATTATGCTATCGGAAAAAATCTCTATTGCATTTTTGTTGATAATGGCCTTCTAAGAAAAAATGAATTTGAAGAAGTATTAGAATCTTACAAAGGTTTAGGCTTAAATGTAATCGGTGTTAATGCAAAAGAACAATTCTATAAAGCCCTTGAAGGTTTAACAGACCCTGAGGCCAAACGAAAAGCTATTGGTAAAACGTTCATCGATGTTTTTGATGCAGAAGCACATAAAGTTGAAGGTGCAGCATGGTTAGGACAAGGCACTATTTATCCGGATGTTATTGAATCTGTTTCAGTAAAAGGCCCATCGGTTACTATTAAATCTCACCACAACGTGGGGGGCTTGCCAGACTTTATGAAATTGCAGGTAGTTGAGCCTTTAAGACTTTTATTTAAAGATGGTGTGCGTGAGGTGGGTAAGTCCTTAGATATTCCGCAGAATATCCTTGGTCGCCATCCTTTTCCGGGCCCAGGTTTAGCCATACGTATTCTGGGGGATATTACAGAAGAGAAAGTACATATTTTACAAGAGGTAGATGCCATTTTTATCAATGCTTTGAAAGATAGCGGCTTGTATGATAAAGTCTGGCAGGCTGGTGCAATTTTATTGCCTATACAAAGTGTAGGAGTAATGGGTGATGAACGTACTTATGAGAAAGTTGTCGCCTTGCGTGCAGTAACAAGCGTAGATGGAATGACTGCCGACTGGGCTCATTTACCTTATGAATTTTTAGCCGATGTATCGAACGAAATTATTAACCGGGTAAAAGGTGTTAACCGGGTCGTGTATGACATCAGTTCAAAACCACCAGCTACCATTGAATGGGAGTAAAATATTGAGGCTTATATAGTATAAAGGCTCTTTCATCATTGAAAGAGCCTTTATACTATATAAGCCTGAAGGATTCTTGAGCGCGATTAATTGGCACTGATTTCTCTTAATTGTAGTTTATCTGCATTTGCTACTTTATCAGTTGATTTAGCATCTACTGCTTTTGTTTCTGACGAGGAAACTAATTCCTCTTTTGCTCTTTTGACCCGTAATCGTTTTACTTCTAACCAATTAGCTACTAAAAAGTAACAAACCAAAAGAAACAGAATAAAGAAGCAAAGTTCTGTATTGCTAAAGTATAGTCTTGCAGAATAAGTCAAAACAGTTAATAAGATTGTAACGGCATACAGTGTGAACGACGCCTGCATATGTGATAGATTGTTGTCAATTAGCAAATGATGCATATGTAACCGATCAGCTTTAAACGGCGATTTGCCCCTTAGAATGCGTACTGAGAATACTCTGATAGTATCGAAAATCGGGACTATTAAAATAACTATAGCAATGATTGGTGCACTTACAAAAGAACTTGAAGGATCCCATGCATGCAATACATTAAAATGGATGAATTTTACAGCTAAAACAGTAATAATATATCCAATAATTAATGAACCGGTATCGCCCATGAATATTTTATTATTCTGAGAGAAATTAAATCTTAGAAAGCCTAATAGCGAGCCAGATAAGCAAAGTGCTAAGCAAGCAAGCGAATAGTGATGATTTACTAAAAACCAAAGGCCGAAACCACCGCTTGCAATCATTCCGATTCCTCCCGCCAGGCCATCAATACCATCAATCAGATTGAAAGCATTAATCATGGCCACAAATATAAAAATGGTAAGCCCGATACTTAGTAAATAAGGAATCTCACCTATACCGAAAATACCAAACAAGTCAGAAATTCGTAAATCACAACCTACCACGACGATTGCTGAAGCAATAATCTGAATGCCTATTTTTTTTGTTGGAGATAAAGCATATAAATCATCTTTGATCCCTAAGAAGAAAAGGATGGTCATTCCGGCAAAAACCTTGTGGAGCAAAATTCCTTCATCACCAAAATTCCATATCATATAGCCAATTAATATACCAGCAAAAATAGCAACACCACCGAATGTGGGAGTAGGAGTGCTGTGTGAACTTCTTTTGACCGGATTATCCATCAATCCACGAAGACCACTTATATTAATAATGACAGGTATTGAGCGCAGATTAATGAAAAGTGCGATAACGGCCGAAATAAGAATCTGGATGTTTTTATCAGGTATTAGTGATTCAAATGTGGGAAACATTAGATTTTAATTTAGAAAATACTTTTGGGGTATTCTTATTTTACAAAATAAACACTTTTTTTTTTGTTTAAAGAAAAAAGCGCTTTTCTTTTTACCGATTTTTTTATCAAATGGCGATAATTCTTTCTCGTAAGGCCTTTGCAGGATTGCCTTGGTATATCTGGTAAGCATCAAGATTGTGTGTGGCAACTGAATTTACAGACAGAACAGCATGAGAGAAACAGGTTACACCTGTACAAACGATAGACTTGGCACCGATCCATACACCTTCTTCAAGAATAATATCTTTAACGATGAGATCAAAAGCTTCCTTTTTATAATCATGATTGCCAGATAATAGCATTGCTCCCTGAGAAATGCACACATTATTGCCAATTCTCACCTTTCCAATATTATCAATCCAAACGCCTTCTCCAATCCAAACGTTGTCTCCGATTTCTAAGTTCCAGGGAGCTTTTATATTTACCAATGGTTTTATGGTTAAAGCGTTGCCAATTTTTGCCCCAAAAAATTTCAAGATTGTTTTTTTTACTGATATGGGGATCAACAAATAAGAATTTATAAATATTCGATTGGCGATGAACCATAATACTGTTATTACAAAGCCTTTTGTTAGCGATGATTGTTTATACCAGTCATTATTGAATTTTGATAAATCCGTTTTGTTCATTGAGAAGCGTAATTTTTTAAAAGTAACAAATGATTTTACTGAAGATAATTTTATACACTACGCAATTTATTTATTAATAACCCGCTTTTATATCTACCCTCCTCAAGGCGAGGAGCGAGGTATTCTTTGGTAGATTCAAAATGCTTCTTATAGCTTTCTTTATCGCCCATTTCTACAATATTTGCCCACTCGTGAACGGCCGTATGAAAAGCTAAATCTTCGCCCCTGATACTTTTGTCAAATAAGGCTGTTTTGATCGTCTCTTCCAACAGATTCTCATTCATAAAAAGGTATTCGGCCATTCCGACTCTTAATTTGAAAGGGGGAGTCTGGCATACAAGATTTTTATAGGGGTTCGTGCCGAGTCTATGCCAGGTTTCGACCATAGCGAGCAAACTTAAATGCGAATTGGGTTTATGGCCTGTATCAAGGCTCAGACTAAACTCACTCATAATTTTATCATCAAGCATCAGAGTATCGTCTTTGTCTTTAAAAACATGGTCTCTGGCGGCATAAACCCGTTTACGGAATTTTTTTTCGTCCTCCTCTATCATCATCTCAAACAGTTCTGTTTCACAGTTTGCATATTTTCTTACATCTTTCTTGGCATAGGGGTTCAGCAATGCCAAGCCTGAATACACATGAAATTTATAGCTGTATATCCGTAAGGTCATAAGAAATTTTACATTATCCAAGCCATTTGGGTGTAAAGGATTTTCCCAGGGATATACTTTCCGATGCATACAGGCTGTTCCAATACTTTCGAATCCGACATGAGTGATGGCCTGAATATCAGCCATCATTTTATCGTGCTCATGATAATCTTTTAATTCATGGATAATTGAACCAATCTTGTTGAATATCTTTATTGCCTCGTCAAAAGCCTGATTGCTTGCCCTGTGGTTGATAACGATTAAGGTTTGATTTTCGGGATTAACACCCGGCCCATAAAGCGCGTGACAGGTAACAATTTGTGTGTCTTTTGGAAGGTGTTTTTCAAAAGCTGCTATTTCGGGTGTCTTAACTGAAGTCTGACCAGCGACTATAGCACCGAACTTGGTAGAACCACCGCATTGTGCTACCACTTTTTCAATATTTTCGGCTTCAACTGAATACAGAATAAAATCACAGAGCCGAGAAACTGCTATTCCGTCTTTTAATATTTCAATGCTAAATGGACTTAGCTCATTCTGTAAGGTTTCATAATTCTGGGGGAGATCACAGCCATACACCTGAAAACCTGCTTTGGCCCATAATCGGGCAAACATTTTTCCCATATCTCCCAAACCAATAATTCCTATCTTCATTTCTTACTTTTAATTAGGCGACTTAGAAATATATAATAATTTTGCACGATTTTATCCATTCCGTACAAAATTTTCGTTTTTGCATAGATTATGGTACAAATTAACAACAAATCTAAATTAATAAGAACTCAATTTTTAAATTTTGCCAATGCGAACAATCCTGTTGTTACTCATTTCAAATACATTTATGACCTTTGCCTGGTATGGACACCTGAAAAGTCCTGATTTGCCGATGTGGAAAGCTATTGCGATAAGTTGGGGAATTGCACTTTTCGAATATGTCTTTATGGTTCCGGCAAACAGGATAGGTATCGGCCAGTTTAATGCATTTCAACTAAAAACTATTCAGGAGGCTGTAACACTTGTTGTCTTTGTGGTGTTTGCAATTCTGTATCTGAAAGAACCGCTTAAATGGAACTATTTATTGGGATTTGGCCTGATATTCCTTGCTGTATGGGTAGTCTTCCGGAAGTAAACCGAATATTTTTATGTTAACAAACCCACGGAATTTGTGTTATGAATATGATTGTAGAGTTTGATGAGTATTTATTTATCAAACTCTATCGTATGTTCAGAGGCATAAGAATCATCTCCAGGTTTGATACGCTTTACGAAGAATCTTGCTTTTTTTCCGAGTTTGAGGCAGGTATTTTTAGCCTTGATATCTTCATCCGTATTTAAAGGCTGTAACGATGGATACCATAAAATATATCCCGGTTTCTCAAAAACTAATTGTGGTTTTGTCCATTCCTGTGAATTATTTCCTTGAGTTAAGTCCACATTTTTGTTGAAAGAAATGTAGACTTTATCACCTTTCCATGATTTACCTTCTGATTTTGCCATCATCATTACCCAACAATTCAGATAAGTATTCCAACTGACTGATGGCCCCCAATGAAAGCCATTGGTAGGAGAGGAGGCTGCGCCACCACCATGTTCCATAGGAATCTGCAAAGATGAAACAGGCTTGCCAACACCGTTATACGGTGCATTAAAACCTTTGCCATCCCATCTTTTAGCTTTCCCGACCGGATTGTCCAAATCAGTTAATGCAATGCGTGCGATGCTGATACATTGCCCTTCCCATTCAGTTTTAGGATTATAGCTTGCTTCCTGATAGTCTCCCGGATAACCATATTCGCCATAAAACAAATAAAGGTAATCGCCACTGGCAACTGCCGAAGGGTCACCTACACCTCCTGCAAAAGTATTCGACGTATTATGCGGCTTCAGAATCATTCTTGGATTGAGGTCTTCAATAAATATTCCTTTGTTTTCCCATTTTTTGCCTCCATCAACCGACTTCATAATACCAATTCTGCAAACAGCGGCCGGACTTGTTTCTCCTGTCAGACCTTGAGGCCATTTTTCTCCGTTTTTATACCCCTGTCCGGTTTTTGCACAATAAGGAAGTGTCTGGGGATAATTTTCATTATGATATACTGCATATAAAGTTTTACCTGACACATCTTTAGGAGATTGATAAACTGTTTCAAACCAGACCGCTCCATGCAAACCCTCCTGGCTTACTGGAGCATTGGCTGGCATAACTGGCGAATGGAAATTTTCTTTTTCACTTTTAAATACTGCTTCAGCATTTTGGCCATCAGCATATTTCAGGTCTTTGGCATATCCCCAAAGTGGATCCTCGCCGTATTTTCCAGGGAAGATTCGAAATGTATCACCTACCCATACCTCTGCCATATTGCAGTCAACAAAAGAGTTAAAAGTGATTTTTTCAGCAGGAATCAGTTTAAACTTCGGGTTAAAAGATTCTTCCTTTCTGAGATTTGAGCAAGCGTTTAACAGCAACGAAGTTATTATGATAGTAAAAATAAAGGAACATAAAAAGGTTGATTTTTTCATTGTTTACTATAAGTTAATAAAATGCTTAGCGTTGCTCTGATTTATCTTCATTAAACATCAATCGATTACCAAATGGATCAATTAATTCCATGATAAAAGAACCCCAGCCAGATTCCTCAATACACGGTTTATAGTAGCGGTAATCTATAGATTGTAATATTTGACAATATTCTTTTAAACCTTTAAAATGAATCATTACTTTAGAACCAGGGGTAGCATCACCATAATGTTCTGAAAGATGAATTATTATTTCATCTTTTGAAATAGACATGTACAATGGAGAGTTCTCTCCGAAGCGATGCTCCCAATCAATCTTAAAACCAAGCCAGTCGATGTAAAATTCTCTGGCTTTATCAATATCGAAAATCCTGAAAATAGGGATGATAGTGTTCAATGTTTTAAAGGTCTTAAAGCATAGTCCAAAATTAAGGTTTTCCTAAATTTAGTATAGCTTTAGCTATTGTTTATTAAAAAGGTTCCCACCATATTGGCAACCTTTTCCATGCCCACTTTTAGTGGCGGGAACTATAGTCAGTTGTTGCCATATCAACTTGGTTGCACTTGCCGCTCTTCCTATTGCTTTCCTTTGTGATAATGGTTATTGTATAGATTTTAACAGAGAACCTGGTATCTCCTAAATTTCTGGTTTTGGATTCTGTTTTCAAAGAATCTATGGAAATTTTTGATATAATTGAACTGTTTGATAGTGATTAAGGCGCATTTATGTAGTCTCTGAAAGCCTATTGAAACAAAAAAGGATTGTAAATTTCTTCACAATCCTTTTTTGAATGTTTGACAGCTATCATTTGTCTGTTAAACCATATTTACCAACATACTTTTTATATAATCTCTTTTGTTTATCATCCAGGTCAATTTTCTTGCCTCTGATGAACGCGTGTTCTACTTTGCTGGTACGCATATCCAGTATATCTCCGGCTGATACAACGATGGTTGCCAGTTTACCAATTTCCAATGAGCCTACCTGTTTGTCGATTCCTAAGATTTTGGCATTATTCAGCGTAATCATTTTCAAGGCATCTTCTTGTGCCATACCAAAAGCAGCGGCTGTTCCGGCCACAAAAGGCAGGTTACGCGTACGCCAGAATTCTTCTGTATAATACATACCAACGGTTAATCCTGCTTTCATTAATACATTTGGCAATTTGTATGGATTCCACACATCATCATCAGCAGTATTGGGCAATCTGTGAGTACCGTTTACAATTACAGGGATATTGTTTTCTTTCAGGAAATCTATCGCTAACTCAGCTTCTTCACCACCCACTACTACAATTTTTGAGATTTTGTATTGTTTTGCCAGCTTTACAGCTTCAATGATTTCTTTCCCGCTATTTACACGGATAAATAATTGTTTTGAGCCATCGTACAAACCTTTTAATGCTTCTAATTGTGCATTTTTTGGATTTGGATTGCTGATCTCAGAATATGCCAAAGCCTCTGAAAAAAGTTGAGCTAACTGATTTTTCTGTTCTAAATATTTCTCATTTTTTTTAATCGCAAATTTCATTTCTTCAAAACTAAACTGGCGACTAACTAATGCAGGATAATTTAACCAGACGCCATCGTCTTTTTTCAGAGCTGCGTCTTCCCAGTTCCATCCATCATATTCCATGATTGCTGAAGTACCTGAAATAATGCCACCTTCAGGTGTGCTTTGCCCGATAAGGATACCGTTGCCCCGAAGAGTAGGGATAACTTCAGAGTCTGTATTATGTGCAATCAATGCTCTTACATGAGGATTGAATTGTCCGGTTTCCTGATTATCTAAAGTAGCTCTTACTGAGGCAATCTCAACCAAACCTGCTAAAGCTGATGGCGCAATAATACCCGGATAAACCGATTTTCCTGCAACGTTAATGACTTCAGTGGCAGTTTTATCATAGTTAAGGGAAGCGTCACCTATACCAGTAATAATGCCTTTATCAAAAACTATGGTACCGTTCTGAATAATTTTACCATCGCCTACGTGAATAGTTCCCCCAACTAAGGCGATTGGTCTGGTTTGTGGTTGGGCAGGTGCCTGATTCTGGGCTTTTGTCCCAAAACTTAGTAATGCTAACCCAAGAGCTGTTATATATTTTTTCATCTGGAATCTTATTTGAACTTTAAATTCGTTAATTAATGCTTATTTTTTGTCTGACGAGTTTGAATCCATCATCACTTCACTTGATTCTCCACGGTTTTCGGTTACACCCATTTCCATGATAGTATCACAATGGATTTGTAAGTTGCGGCGTGGCATTGCTCTCTGGGTTGGATTACCTGCCGATTTTTCAGCCAACATTTTTAACATTAATCTGTTACGTTCTTTTGCTACGCTCATGTGCATCTGGTCGTCTTTCTCAACATCAAAATAAACAGTACCATCAACGATAGTTTTTTCAGGACGAGCATAAATAGAAAGTGGATTGTTGTTCCAAAGAACCACGTCTGCATCTTTACCTACTTTGATACTTCCCAAACGATTATCAAGGTGAAGCATTTTAGCAGGGTTCAAGGTTACCATTTTCCAGGCATCTTCTTCTGAAACACCACCGTACAATACAGTTTTAGCAGCCTCCTGATTCAAACGACGAGCCATTTCAGCATCATCAGAATTGATAGCTGTATTAACACCCATTTTAGTTAAGATAGCTGCATTATAAGGAATCGCTTCTTTTACTTCCATTTTGTAAGCCCACCAGTCCGAGAAAGTTGATGCTGATACTCCATGATTTTTCATTTTGTCAGCCAGTTTGTAACCTTCCAGAATGTGGGTAAAAGTATTGATATTAAAGTTGAAAGTTTCAGCTACTTTCATCATCATGTTAATCTCAGACTGTACATAAGAGTGACACGTAATGAAACGTTTTTTGTTCATGATTTCAACCAAAGCGTCCAATTCAAGGTCTTTTTTAGGTGGGGTAACCCCATTTTTATTGGCTAATCCATTATAGGCTTTCCATGCTTTTTCGTACTCCGTTGCTCTCTGGAAAGCATCCATATAAACCTGCTCAACACCCATACGAGTAGCAGGGAAACGGGTAGTTGCTTGTGCGCTATTCCCTTGTTTTACGTTTTCACCCAAGGCAAACTTGATGAAACCATCTGCACCTTTAATTAACAAGTTATTAGGATTTTCACCCCATTTCAATTTAATCAAAGCTGATTGACCACCAATACAGTCAGCCGAACCGTGCAATAACTGAGAAGATGTAACACCACCTGCCAACTGGCGATAAATATTAATATCTTCTGAGTTTACCACATCTTCCTGACGGACCTCAGCTGATACACTTTGTACTTCGTTTATTGAAAATAAAGCAATATGTGAGTGCTCATCAAAAATACCATTGGTTAAGTGCTTGCCTGTACCGTCGATAGTTTTAGCACCCGCAGGAGCAGTCAGGTTTTTACCAACCTGTGCAATTTTACCATTTTGTAGCAACACATCAGTATTTTGAACAATTCCTTCTTTTTCGTTTGTCCAAACCGTTGCGTTTTTAATCAACATGGTTTCCTGTTGAGGTTTGGTCTCGCTACCATAAGCCGTGAACGGGAACAATACTTTACCAACCTCAGTAGTCTTTGCTTTGGTCGTGTCTTTCTTCGTAGTTTCTTTGGCCGCTTCTTTATAAATAGCCGACCATTTTACTTGTCTGCCATCGGGCAATACACCTTCACCTTTAATATTTTTACCATCATAATAGCCACTCAAACGCGTATCATTCGGGTCTCTTCTTTCCAGTTTGGTAGTAATAGTAAATAAGTCTGATAATCGGGTAACTTTAGTGGCAATCTTTACTGTATCATTTGCCAAAACCTGATATTCGGGTTTATCAATTTTACCTGATATATTCAGTTTTAAACCTGTTTTATCACCCACTGTCAAGTCATATACACCTCTCACATCAGTTACATTCATATCGCTGATGATATATCTTTTACCCTGAATCCAGTTTTCATAAATCACATTGTCTTTACTGAAAAGATTATCAGAGGTGATAATGAAGTTGGCAACCATGCCTTTTTTCAAACTTCCTAACATATTATCAACTTTTAATAATTTAGCTGGAGCACTTGTTAAGGCTTCAAGCGCTTTGCTTTCTGGTAGCCCATTTTCAATAGCTTTTCTCAGGTTTGTCCAGAAATCAGCTTTATTTCTTAAACCATTAGTGGTTATAGCAAAGCTTATACCTGCTTTAGAAACATATCCGGCATTATATGGAGCCATTTCCCAGTGTTTCATTTCTGTTAAAGAAACCTGCGATGCATCAAATGGGTCTTCTACATCATATGCAGTAGGGAAATTCAATGGAAGGATCAATGGATTACCTAATACTTTGATTTCGTCCAGACGTTGGTATTCGTCTCCAGCTCCCTTAAAAATGTACTGAACACCAAATTCTTTGCCGATTTTATCACCTCTCAAAACTGCTAATTTATCGGTAGCTTCATAGATTTGTGGTAAGCCCTGGATTTCGTTGAAGGCCTCTAACGAAAGGTTTCTTTCTTCTTTGTTGCCACCTTTTTTGTACCATTCTGCATCATAATAAGTCTGGCGAAGCAATGCTACCGAACCCATCATAGATACCGGATATGTTTGTGTAGAAGTTCCTTTGCTTAATGAATAGTGTGCAGACGATTTCTCTTTAATTAATAAATCATGTTCTTTACCATCACCTAAAGCAACTAAAGCACCCGAACCACGTACAATACCATCGGCAATATGAACACTTGCTGCTCCAAAGCCGATTTTTCTCATTTCTTCAGCTTTTTGCGCATTGGCTTTAAATTCTTTACCAGCCTCTACCTCAGGTTTTACTGCCTGATTCCAGTCATAAGCACCTTTTTTGTTGCTTTCCATTTGACCACCGCCAAAACCACCGCGGCCTCCACCTTGTGGACGAACGATTTCAGGCATGCCATAATCTGAATAAATGTCAATCAGACCCGGATAAATTCTTTTACCTTTAAGGTCATAAACTACTGTTCCGCCTGGAACTTTAAGATCTTTGCCAACTGATTCGATAACCCCGTTTCTGATATAAATCATGGCGTTGTCAACTACAGTTTGTGCATCAACTACGATGGTTGCATTTTTGAATGCATACTGCCCCGGACGTTCGTCATAAACGCCATTGCGAGGGAAGGTAACCTGTGAAAATGCTTGAATGTTGATGAATAAGATGAAAAAACTGAGAAGGATTTTCTTCATGGATAGGTTTGTGATGTTTGGTTAATGATATTGCGAATTTGATAAATTTGCCTTAATAAACAAAACTATTAATACTTTTGCAGTCAGAATCGTCTAAATGTTATAAAAACGCTTTTAAAAGTGAAAATCAATAGACAGAGTGCAATCTCAAAATTTAACAATTTTTCTACTAAAAGTACCCCATTTCTATTTATAATTGACTTTCAAGGTGAAAATTGTGTGGTAGAACCGCTTGACAGAATCAATAGTAAAGAGCTTAAATTTTGGGTAAACGGGAAGACAAATGTAATTGTTGAAACAGATGATTTTGAGGGGAAGGAAGAGGTAAAACTGGAAAAATACCCAATAGATTTTTTGCAATACAAAAAAGGGTTTGATTATGTGCAGAAGAATATTTTTCAGGGAAATAGTTTTTTGACTAACTTAACCTGCGAAACGCCTATCAGTTTGAATATTAGTTTGCCGGAAGTTTTCAAGCGAAGTCAGGCAAAATACAAACTCTGGTGGAAAGACCATTTTGTCTGTTTTTCGCCAGAGATTTTTGTGCAGATTGATGAAACAGGCAAAATTTCATCGTTCCCAATGAAAGGTACAATTGATGCCTCAATACCTAATGCCGAAACCACTCTGCTGAACGACCGGAAAGAGTTTTATGAGCACACCACTATTGTAGATTTGATTCGTAATGATTTGAGTAGTGTAGCGGAAAAAGTATGGGTCGAAAAATTCAGATATATTGATAAAATAGAAACTCATGATGGAAACCAGTTATTACAATTGAGTTCTCAGGTAAGTGGATTATTGAGAAGTGACTGGCGGCAGCACTTAGGTGAAATCATTTTCGGGATGCTTCCGGCAGGTTCAATTTCAGGCGCACCGAAGAATAAAACAATTGAAATTATTTATAGCGCAGAAAAGGAAACTTATTTAGCGGATAGTATAAAAATAGGCAAAAGAGATTTTTATACGGGTATATTTGGTGTATTTGATGGTAAAACTTTAGATACCGGAGTGATGATTCGTTTTATAGAACAGAAAGCGGGTGGTGATTTAAGTTTTAAGAGTGGCGGAGGAATAACTTCGCATAGTATTGCCGAAAAAGAGTATAAGGAAATGATTCAGAAAATATATGTCCCTATTGTTCGAGACCATACTGTTGCAAAACAGAAAACTGCACAATCTTGCCTATCATAACCGGCGGATGGAGCAAAGTCGAAAAGATTTGTTAGCTATTGATAAAACGATATCTTTGGAAAGGCTAATTCAAATTCCAGACTGGATAGATGAGGGTTTGTACAGATGCAGGGTAAGATATACAACTGATATAGAAAAAATCGAGTTTTATGAGTATCGATTTAATCATCCTGAAATTATCGAGATTGTAGAGGATACAAGCATTGTTTATCCTTATAAATTTGAAGATAGAAGACAGTTTCATCTTGCTCTTGCAGAACATCCTCATGCCAACGAGGTAATTATCACACATAATGGATATTTAACGGATTCTTCATTTTCTAATATTGCTTTATTTGATGGGAATAATTGGCTCACGCCTGATACTCCACTACTTAATGGAACTAAGAGACAATATTTGTTAGATAATAAAATTTTAAAAGAGGCTCCCATTCAGGTTGAGGACTTAAGGCATTTTAAGAAATTGTCGTTAATTAATGCTATGCGGGATTTGAATATCGTCTATGATTTTATTTTTTATCCTAATCATCTGATAATTCATGGTAAATATTGAGAATCTAATTATTGGGGCAGGCCCATCTGGTCTTTCTATTGCCGGTAGACTCAGAAAATCAGGAATACCTTTTGAGGTATTAGAAAAATCAGACAATGTTGGAATTGCCTGGAGAAACCATTACGATAGATTGCATTTGCACACAGATAAAAAATATTCTGAATTGCCTTATTTGCCATTTCCTAAAGACTATCCGACATTTATTTCTAAACACCAATATATTGCATATCTTGACAAATATGTGCAGGAGTTCGATATAAAGCCTGTTTTTAATCAGAAAGTTGTTTCAGTTAAAAAAGACGGAGTTGTTTGGATTGTGCAAACACAAGATAAAATTTATGAAGCAAAAAACGTTATAATAGCCACAGGATATAATCGGATACCTAAAATACCTGTGATTAAAGGGCAGGAAAGTTTTAATGGAGGAATAGTCCATTCTGAAAAATATAAGAATGGAAAACCATATAAAGATAAAAATGTACTGGTAGTTGGCTATGGCAACTCAGGTGCAGAGATTGCTCTCGACTTGTATGAGTATGGTGCAAATTCGTTTGTTTCGATCCGAAACCCAGTAAATATCGTTAAAAGAGAATTTAAAGGACACTCAACGCAAAGTCTGGCTATATTTTTTATTCGCTTTGGCAATAAAGTGTATGATTTTATTGCAAGACTATTTAAGAAACTGTTATTAAAAGCTGTAAGAGGAACAAATATTCCTATCTCACCTTTAGCTCCATCAGAACAATTACGTACACTTGGCAAAGTTGCCGTAATTGATGTAGGCACACTGGCGCAAATCAAGGCAGGAAATATCAGAATAATGCCGGATATTGAGCAATTGACAGACCATGCGGCTATATTTGTCAATGGAGAGAAACTCTCTGTTGATACCATAATTATGGCCACAGGGTATCATGCTCGTTTAGAAGAGTTTATTAATAATGTTTCACCATTACTCAACGAAAGAGGCTATCCTAAAGCCATGTGGTTTGATGATGACCTCTATAAAGGTCTTTATTTTATAGGGTTTAACCTGCCACTTACAGGCATTTTAAGAGATATTAATCTGAGTTCAGAGAAAATTGTAAAGCATATAAGAAAATCCCACTAAAAACATGGACAGCAGAATAATTGTGAATGGGGTTTATTGTTTGAAAATCTTTAAAAAGATGATCTTCCGAATGTCGGATACATTTAATGAGTAGTATGTTTGCATTGCGTTTGTTTTACCATTAAGTAAAAAATTGTTCAGTTTTCATTCATTTTTTGTTGTGTATGCTGATTTGATCGGTAATTTTAGTCTACAATAAATCCGTCAATTCTAAAAACAGCAATTGTATGAAAAATCTTCTATCTTTCTTCGCGCTTTTTTGTTTTCTGACTTGTTTTAAAGTGAATGCTCAGGTCTATGTTCAGGAAGCAACCGATGGTTCTGTAACCATTACCCCCAAAGGAGTAAGAGGCAAAAACGGAAACCCGGGCAATAATGATACAAACGTTTCTTTAGGCCCTCAATCCTTGAAATCTACCATCGGCAGCCAGAATGTTGCTATTGGTCTGTCTGCTCTGTTTGCTAATACTTCTGGTAGCCGGAATACGGCTTTGGGTAGCCAGGCCATTACAAATAATACAACCGGACTGGGAAATACAGGATTAGGCTACAATAGTTTATTTAATGTAACAACAGCTAACGGAGCAGTTGGTGTTGGAGAGTATTCATTGTATTCGGCCACAACAGGTGCAGATAATGTTGGTGTAGGAAGATATGTGATGTACGCTAATACCAATGGAATTGAAAATGTAGGGGTAGGAGCCTATGCTTTGTATCAGAATAATGGGGGGAATTATAATACTGCCATTGGTAATAGAAGCTTATATAGTAGTACAGGTAGCTATTATAATACAGCTGTCGGAAACAGGGCTCTATATTTTACTTTAGGAGGGGCGGCAAATGTTGCTTCAGGGGCTTATGCCATGTACTATAATACTTCAGGAAGCAACAACGTAGCTGATGGATACCAAGCCATGTATAATAATACGATTGGTCAGAGTAATGTAGCGATTGGTGCAAACGCTATGTATTCTGGCAAAGCACAAAGTTATAATACTGCAGTTGGCTCAGGAGCTATGGCCTACGCGTATAGCAGTGCAATTGCAAATGAAGGGCATAATACAGCGCTTGGTTATCAGGCGTTGAGAGGTGCAAATAGTGCTGCTACAAATTATGGTATATTTAATGTTGCTGTTGGGTCACAAACACTTTTGTTTCTGACTCAGGGATCTGCTAATACAGGAATCGGATATACAGCCTTACAAAACCTTACGAGTGGTAATTCAAATACAGCATTAGGTAGTTATGCAGGTAATAATATCACAACCGGGAACTATAATATCGCTATCGGTAACAGTTCGGGACAAAATCTTACATCAGGTGAAAATAATGTATTGATTGGTGGAGGAAATGTATCAACAGGGTCTAATAATATTACCATTGGTGTAGGAGCGAATGTACCTAATGCTTCATTGAGTAATCAGATACGTTTAGGAAATACTTCAATTACCTATGCCGGAATACAAGTAGCATGGGATGTTACTTCTGATAAAAGATGGAAGGAGCAGATTCAGCCTCTGCCTTTAGGAATTGACTTTATTAAATCGCTGAAGCCGGTTCAGTACGTGCGTAAAAATGATAAGTATAAAACAACTGAAATGGGTTTAATTGCTCAGGATTTGGAGAAGACCTTAGCTGACTTCAAAGAAGAAAATATGGGCTTGCTAAAAAAAGATGAAAATGGGTATTATTCCATTAGATATAATGACCTGATGGCACCCATGATTAAAGCTTTACAAGAGCAACAAGCCATGATTGAAAAATTGATGAAAGAAAACCAAAGTCTGATTGCAGAAGTAAAAGAAATAAAAAACACCCTTGCCACCAGTACAAACGCAATAAAAGCAAGCTCAGAATCAGAAAAATAAAACTATATCCTGAAAATGGGAGAGCCTCTTACTAACAGAAAGGCTCTCGCTGTTTTTTAAGGTAGCGCAAATGCAACATATTGATTACCTTTTTTTGCGCCTAATTTAGTTCCTCCACAAGCTAATACTATATATTGTTTGCCATTAACCTGATAGGTTGACGGAGTAGCAAAAGCTGCCGCCGGAAGCCGGGTTTCCCAGATCAGAGTTCCTGTTTTCTTATTGAATACTCTGAATTTCTCATCTTTTGTGGCTGCAATAAACAATAAACCATTGGCGGTTACGACAGGTCCACCATAGTTTTCAGAACCGGTAGTTGGGATACCCTTTTGTTTTAGGGATTCATATTCTCCAAACGGTATTTTCCAGAGATACTCACCTGTGTTCAGATCAATGGCATTTAAAGTTCCCCAAGGTGGAGAAATAGCAGGGAATCCCTTACTGTCGAGGAATTTATTATAACCTGTACTTACATATGGCAGATAGGGATTTTTAAAGCCAGTATTGCCAGAAGAACTAACTTCTTTCTTCTCTTCACCGAATAAAAAAGATACAACCGCCTGTTTTTCTGACGCACTTAGTGTTGTAAAACCTGGCATCATGCCTTTCCCATTGCTAATAATTTGTACAACAAAAGCTCTATCACGGCGTTTTTCAATTTCAACTAAAGATGGATACCCACTTCTGGTATTTCCTTTTCGGTTGGCTCCATGACAATTGGTGCAAGAAGTAGCATAAATACGCTCTCCAGTGCTTAAACCTGCCAAAGCGTCTCTTTTAGGGGTGTCTTTCATGGTTAGTATCCAGGCCATTTCATTACTATTTACATATAGGATGCCTTCCTTTGGGTCTGCTGCTGCCCCTCCCCATTCAGCCCCTCCATCAAAACCAGGTAGAATAACGGTACCTTCTTTGCTTGGAGCCGCAAATCTGTCTCGCCGATAGGTTTTGAACTTAGCTATTAATGAATCGCGGTCTTGGGCATACGGACTAATGTCATTTTCTGTTAATGTATGCGCCTGACGTGCAAATGGGGCAGGTTTAGTCGGAATAGGTTGCGTAGGCCAGGCAACCTCTCCTGGTAAATCTGATTTAGGAGCAGGAATTTCCTGAATAGGAAATAATGGTTTTCCGGTTACCCTATCAAATAAATACACATATCCTTGCTTACTTGTTTGGGCTACAGCATCAATCATCCGGCCATTATGTTTTACAGTAATAAGGTTTGGAGGTGCGGGTAAGTCTCGGTCCCAGATGTCATGGTGGGTAGTCTGGAAATGCCATAGCAGTTTACCTGTTCTGGCATCTAAGGCTAAAAGGCAATTGGCATATAAGTTTTTTCCAGTTCTTTTTCCACCATAAAAATCATAACCTGCTGAGCCTGTCGGAACATAGATAATGCCGCGTTTTCTGTCGACAGACATTCCTGCCCAATTGTTTGCTGCACCTACTTCAGTATTCTTGTATGCCTGGGTGGGCCAGGTTGAATAACCAGGTTCGCTTGGGTACGGTATAGTATGGAAAGTCCACGCTAATTTTCCTGTCTTTATATTAAATGCCCTGATGTCACCCGGAGCTGCATCGGCACCCTCTGAGAGCCGCACAGGCATTACTATCAAATCTTCGAAAATGGTGCCCGGCGTATTAGAAATAATAAATTTCTTTTGGGCAATTTCGGGAAGTCCTGTGTGTAAATCTACTCTGCCATTATCTCCGAAAGTAGTAATTGATTTACCTGTAGTCGCATCAATGGCATAGAGATATTCACCAATGGTATGCAGGATTCTTTTATCATTCCCATCGCTCCAATAAGCAACTCCACGGCTGGTACTGGCAAAACTTTTCAATTTATCTCCGAATCGCCAAATTTCTTTGCCGGTTGCTGCATCTAAAGCAAACGCCTGTACTGAGGCAGTAACTCCATACAGTACCCCATCAACAATTATTGGGTTTACCTGCATTTGACCGGAGTCTGGTGTGGAGTAAGTCCAGGCTACTTTCAGGTTGTGAACATTTTCTGGCTTAATCTGATCTAAAGTGGTGTAATGATTTCTATCTGGCCCGCCTAAGTATTCGTTCCATTCAGTATAATCTTCGTTAGCGAACTGATCGCCTTTTTGCAAAGCTGTAGCAATCAGGAAAATACCCAGCGACAACAATGCTGCGTAGATACTTTTTTTCATAGGTTTTAAGTTAAGTGTTAGGTATAGATTGAATATTACAAAAGGCTAATTCTTGTTTTCATCATGGATTTTATCAGAATCATACATGCGGGTATCTTCATAATTATCAAAAATATCTGGATATTTGGCTTTTATCCAACGGTATTGTCTGGCAGATAGAAAGATGAATTCAGGACCAGATAGCTCATCATCATTATTACCGGATAATTCATAAAAAACATAATCGGAGTTATGTTCAGTCAGTGCTTTATTGACTAATTCAATTAACCTGGCTGTATCAAACTCAAAATAGTCATAGTCAGAATCAAGTTCTTTATTTTTTGTTTTAGGTACTCCTTTGATAAACTGACTTTCACTATATTTTTTATTATTCAATTCAAAACTATATTTGAATGTTCTGTCTTTGTTGTCTCCCTTTTTTAGCATTTTCTGAAAATTGTCTTCAACTTTCATTGGATTAAAATGCCCCTTTGAAATGGTCTTAAGGGAGTCGACTAATGATTTATAGACATCTTTATAATTGTCTAATTCCCACATATTGCTTTTTACAATTACTTTAGGCAAGGCCTCTAATAGTGATTTTCCTGAACCCTGAAATCGACGGAATTTAAGAATGAAATCTTCTTTTTTCGCTTCGTTCATTGGCTCAATTAAACCAATCCTACCTAATTCAAAAAGGGTGTTCTGAAGACTATCACTACTGAACTCGCGATTATACATACTAAAGTCAACGTAGTTGTTAGGAAGCGTTTCTGACACCAGATAGGCCTGGGTGCTATCAAATAAAACAAATGAGAGTATCGGGCTTCTATAATCACAAACAATGACCAGTCGATGTGGAGAATTGATATCAGTTAAGTAATCGTTAATAATTTTAAACTGATTTTCACCAATACCGGGAAAGTATTGAGATTTTTCTTTTTTGAGAGAATCAAGCGCATTCTGAACTAATTTTGATAATGACGCATACAAGGTTTGCTCATAAGGCTTGCCGTTAATTTTTAAAGATACCAGATACTCGGTATAATCTTCGGAATCTGAAGGGGCTTTACCTACCTTATAGCTGATTTCGCTGAATTTGGTATCGGGTAATAATTCTGCGCCAAACTTGTTGAGAACATAAGTATATAATTCTGTAGGATTTTTATCAGCCAGTTCATTCATATCAATCAGGACTGCCTGCGAACTTGCCTTCAAAACATCAGACGGTTCTTTGCTTTTCTTCAGATCAAGCGATTTCCGGGCCTCCTCTGTCAGCATATTTTCTCTTTGCAAGGCATTGGCGAAATCTTCTGTACTGAATGCCTCAATCTGGGATTGATAAGAGTGGTAGGCGTTTTCAGTGAGAGGATCATTGAATATCTCGTTGTGGTTTTTATCAATGTACTCATATTGCTTCCTGGAGAGGAATATATAATTGCTTTGATTATTGAGCGAAAAAGTGCCTATGTTTCCATTAATTTTGTAGAAAGTACCATCAATCTTATTTTCTTCTAATGACGCATTAACTAATTCAATTAATTGATATTCGTTGAGGCTTACAGCATCTACATTCAGGTAACTTTCAGCACCCGGACGACCAATAAATGCTTCCCGATTTCCCTTTGGTATCTCTTGTTTATACTCATACTTCTTATCTTTAAACCTGAAACTCATTATCAGATTTCTGTCTTTATCAATACTTTTTATTATTTCGCTATCGAAGTTATCAGAAATTTTTTCGGGTTTGAATTGCTCATGCGAAATACGAGAGAGTTCTGCGATAAATGCTTTAAAAGAATTTATCTTTTCTACCTCTGTATCTGGACTAAAATTTATTTTAGCAATAATAGACGGGAAACTCAACAAAAGACTTCTTTTAACATTATTTCTATTCTGGAACTCAAATCTGAAATCGACAATTGCTTTATCAACAGACTCTTTTTTATCAACAGGTAAGATGTCATTTTCCTGAAAATCATTTAAAATCGTTGTAAGTTTTTCTCTGCTGAATCTATCGGAGAAATCACATTTTTCTGCGCCTAACAGACTTGCTAAGAACGCATTATCCTGCATTTTTGATTTGAAAAGTAAACTTTGAGTACTATCGACCAATATCAATGCTTTTCTGGCGTCTCGAACAGGTAGCAGAGGATTTATCTCATTGGCAACTACTATTAGTCGTTTATCTGACTTTTTATCGGTAAGGTAATCGTTGATTGACTGAAAATCCCTTATATTGATCCCGATTAATGGGGAAAGAACTACCGCGTACGATTTGATAATATTTGTATCAATATGTACATCAGGTGGAATGCTTTTCTGAAGGGTTTTTAACCATGAAAAATCTGTGTCTGCCTTTTGTGCATAATCAAGACCATTAATGACGTACTGCAAACGATAGGATTTTTTGTCTTTATTTATCGGGTTTTTGAAAGGTAAACCCATAGGACTATCAAATGACCGACCATTATTGCTTTTTGCTATTTCTTTGACTGAGAAATCAGTAAACCCAAACTCAGGTAGTAATTTCTTTTTAACTTCATTAAACAGATTCTGATAAATTTCTTCTCTTGTGAAATTTCCTTGTTCTTCAGGAATAACAACAACATTGTTACAGAGTGAAAGTATATCTACCTTACTTTTTAATTCATAAGGTTTATAGGATTGTTTAAGTATTCCAGCCTTTTCTTCTGATAGCATCTTAACCGCTTGTAAACTATCAATAAATTTGAATTGAATTGTTTTCTGCGAAGTGTAATTGTCATAGAACCAGGTTTGCCTGGCGGCGTAGATGAAGAAGCCAAAATCGTTTATGAGCTTTATCCGGTCTTTTTCAAGCCATTTAAGTAATTCGTTATAAACTCTTGTATCAATTAATTTAATGGCTCGTAGTTTATTGGCAAGAAGTTGATATTTTTCTTTTGATGTTTTCAGGTTCTGCTCTAATCCTAAAAATGAAAGGGGATTCTTTGCATTTACTTCACCTTCAATATCAGGTTTAAAAAACATGGTTTCACCTAATATTTTCTCTGACATTTCACGAAGTTGTATCAAGTCGTCAGCTGCGGATCCAACATTGCGGATAAGTTCAAAAATACCTACAAATCCTAAAACAGCTGCTCTTGACCGGAACAATGAGTCAGGTAGTTTGTTTAACCCTGCAAAGGGGATTCCTGAAAGACGTTGTTTAATAGCAGGATTATCTTTTGAGATTGCTTTCAGGAATCCATCCTTGCCAAACTCTGAAATAATATCTTCCTTTTGTAATGCATCAAGATATTGTTTAACCTGATCTTCAGATAAACTTTGTGCAAAAGCTGTAACAGTAAAAAATGAAAATATAAACAAAAGTATGTGTTTCATAAGCAGGCAACATTTTTATCCAAAAGTAATTTACTTTCTCATAATTAACTAAATAAGCAATGAAATATTGAGTGATGAGCGATTCTGTCTGAATAAAGATTTAACTGATTGACCAGAGTT
Organism: Emticicia sp. BO119; assembly: GCF_013912375.1. GTDB lineage: Bacteria > Bacteroidota > Bacteroidia > Cytophagales > Spirosomataceae > Emticicia. The sequence continues at coordinate 1,403,526 of NZ_JACETV010000001.1, forward strand.
CGGTGATTATTAATTCAACGCTGTTAAGAGAAAACAAATTTCATAATTAATGTTCTCAGTAAGATCAAACTAATCATTAAAGCAGTAAAATCTTTTAATCAGCTATATCAAAATTCAAGATATAAATCTCTAAACCATCGGCCATTTAAAGGTACTGGTTAATTTGACTTTCATTCCGATTGCAGAAGATTTCCGTGCTGCTTCTATAATCTCTAATACATGCAACGCATGTTCCACATTAATCCGGGGTTCAATGCCTTTCATCAGACTTTCACCAACCACCCTTGCACCTTCCTGCCATTCGTAGCCCCCTTTATCGGTTGATGTTAATACAGGAGGTTCAGTCCATGAGGTATCTAATATTACTCCATTGGTTTCCCAGTCGTAGCCAATCAAACGCATATTGCCGTAGTCGCCGAATATCTGAATTGAATGTAAGCTTTGGGCACCTGCCTCGTGTCCATGAGGGTCGAAATAATTAAAACCGCACATGATATGAGAGATAGTACCTTTATCATGTTCCAGCAATATATGAGCATTGTCTTCGGCTTCAACTTTTATTTTTCCTTTATCATCAACCGTTCTTTCGGGGGTTACGATGCTTGTCATCGCCATTACACTTTTTGCTGGACCCAATAGACCAGTGAGGGTTGCCATATTATACACACCCAAATCGGGCATGCTGCCGCCGCCTTTTTCATAAAAGAAGGCACTCCAGGTTGGCCCTGTATGGCCGTATTGTCCGTGTGCTGAAGCAATCCGACCCAGTTTTCCTTCCTGAATTGTTTTACTCATAAAAGCGAACTGAGGACTATTTACAACGGCTGGAGCTCCCCAGATTCGTAATTTTTTACGTTTGGCTATTTCAAGCAAGGCTTTACCTTCTGCATAAGTATTGGCCATTGGTTTTTCACTCCATACATGTTTGCCTGCCAGTAAGGCTTTTTTATTCAATTCGCCGTGCACCTGCATATCAGTGAGAGTCACCATCATATCAAATGGCACTCCTGCCAACATCTGGTCTATATTGCCATAAGTCTTTGCGTTAACTTTATATTGTTCGTTCTGCTCAATGGCTCTTTCAGATTTTATGTCACATAGACTGACAACTTCTATTAAAGGTGAAGATAACAATTGCGGCAAATAACGATTGCTTACACTACCGCAACCAATTACTGCCACCCGCAGCTTTTTATCAGGTTTCTCAGAGGCAAAACTTTCTAATGAAGAGAGTAGAAGGGTAGCTGCTGCCGAGGCTGAATATTGCAGAAACTTTTGTCTGGATAGGGTCTCCTGCATAATTTTTAAGTTTTATAGGTTGAGTGCAATAAGAGGGTTTAAATGTACAATTTTATATAAAATCTTAGTAGAGTATGGAGTACAATTTATATCAGTTTTTAATTTAATTGTCAATACGATAAAAAAAGAAGTAGTTCAATTTTGAACTACTTCTATAAATTTATGACTTCAGTGGTTATCAGAAGGTCATTTTTTGGATTCTGATAGCGTTTAGTATTGCTAATAATGCCACTCCTACATCGGCAAAAACTGCCTCCCACATAGTAGCCAGGCCTCCAGCACCTAAAATTAATACTATTATCTTTACAGTGAAGGCTAATATGATATTCTGGATAACTATATTTCTGGTTGCTTTACCAATTCTGATAGCTGTGCCAATTTTTGAAGGTTGGTCTGTCTGAATCACTACATCAGCAGTTTCAATGGCTGCGTCGCTACCCATAGCACCCATGGCAATACCTACATCGCTCAAAGCCAATACAGGAGCATCGTTAATACCATCGCCTACAAAAGCAGTTATTTTAGTGGGGTCTTTTCGCAACTCTTCCAATTTCTGAACTTTATGCTCAGGTAATAAATCTCCGAAAGCCGTATCAATCCCGATGGTTTTTGCTACTTTTTGCGTAATAGAATTTTTATCACCACTCAACATAACTGTTTGAAGTACCCCATTCTGGTGCAATTGTCTGATAGCCTCTTCTGCATCTTCCTTTATTTCATCAGCAATTGTGATATAGCCGGCATATTTTCCACCAATGGCAACTACTACAATCGTCTCAACAATATTTTCCAGGGCTTTACCATAGTCAATCTTAAATTTTTGCAATAATTTAAGATTACCTGCCAATACCTCCTCACCATCCACTATTCCTTTTAGTCCATGTCCGGAAATCTCTTCAATTTTTTCAACTGAAAGGGTATTTTTATCAGAAGGATATTCAGCAATGGCTTTAGCAATCGGGTGAGTAGATTTACTTTCCAGGGCTGCAACCAGTTTAATGAATTCATTTTTGTCAAACTTGTCCGTAACAATATCCTGTACTTTAAACACGCCTTTGGTTAAGGTTCCAGTTTTGTCCATAACTACTGTATTTACTTTGGTCATCAGATCAAGGTAATTAGAACCTTTAAACAAAATACCATTACGTGATGCTGCCCCGATGCCCCCAAAGTAGCCCAAAGGAATAGAGATAACCAAAGCACAGGGGCAAGATATAACCAAGAAAATAAGCCCTCTGTACAACCATTCACTGAAAATGTAATTCTCAACGATAAGTGCAGGAGCAAAAATTACCGCTACTGCCAAGAAAAACACAATGGGTGTATATATTCTTGCAAATTTGCGTATAAGTAACTCGGTTCTGGCTTTTCTGGCAGTTGCATTCTGTACCATATCAAGAATACGTGCAAGAGAACTATCTGCGAATATCTTTGTTACTTTTAATTCAATTACTTTCTCTAAATTCAGCATTCCCGCAAGTACCTGTTCGCCTTTTTCTATGGTTTTAGGCCTACTTTCGCCAGTTAAGGCAGATGTATTAAAACTACTCTTCTCGCTTAACATTTCGCCATCAAGAGGTATTTTTTCACCGACTTTTATCTGAATCGTTTCTCCGATTTTCACCTCTTCAGGTTTTGCTTCCTGATAAATATTGTTTCTCAGAACATACGCAGATGAAGGACGAATATCTAATAAAGCTTTAATATTGTTCTTGGCTCTGTTGACAGCAGCACTCTGAAACAACTCACCAACGGCATAAAATAGCATAACGGCTACACCTTCAGGATACTCTCCAATGGCAAAGGCACCAATAGTAGCCAGAACCATCAAGGTAAATTCAGTAAAAAACTCTTTTCGTTTAATAGCTTCCCACGCCTCTTTTATTACCGGAAAACCAACAGGATAATAAGCTGCCAGATACCAGGCCAACCGCAAATAACTATTGAAAAAACCATTAATGAAATAATTGTCTAAAGCAATTCCAATTAAAAGCATCGCAAGGCTAAAAATGGCTGGTAAGTATTGTTTCCAGCCTGCATTGCCACCAGGTTCATGATTATGATGGTGTTCATGATCCTCATGGTTGTGTTTATGGTCTTGTGTATGCTTCGCTTTTGTATTTTGGTCTGGAATTAACAGTTCTTTGGCATTGGCTTGGGTATAAATCTTCTCTTCTAAAGAACAACAAGTCATTCTTCCTTGCTCATCATATGTATGCACATGATCGGGGTCTGTTTTAATACCCGTAAGGTGCACATGCGGGTGTTTATTGTCATGCTCGTGTTTCATATACTTGTATTTTAGAAACCTTTGTTTAATTAACAATTACAATTTTATCTTAATTCCTCCATTGAATGAGCGCCCCTCTGTATGGGTATAAACCTCATTGAACTTGGGGGAGTTATGGGCATCAAACACTACTTTTTCAAAACGATTTTGCCGTGTATCTGTAAAGTTCTCGGCATTGGCAAATATGCTGAATTTACCGAAGGTTTTCTCTAAGAATAATCCAAATTCCCAATAGGGTTGAGTCAAACGGCCATTATTAAGTACTTGTCTGTCGGAATAATATCCTTCTAAACCAATTTTAAAATTCTGATGTTTCTCAGCAAGCAGTGCTAAATTAACTTTATTTTTAGGTAACAAAGTAACTGTTTGGTTTGTGCTTTTATATGTAGCTTTTGCATCAGTGAAAGTATATCCTACAAAAAACTTTACCCAATTGGCAAATGTAAATCTGAGGTTAGTCTCAAATCCTTTTGATAAAACTGGTTTGGCAGCATTTTCAAAATAGAACTCGTTATCTGTATTTGTTCTTAGTACCAGAGGCTGGTTTATTTGCGTTACAAAAAACAATTGATTGGCCGTGAAACTAAAATTTTCTCCAACTGCATTCTGGTAATTAAAATCTATGGTACTACCATAAGATTTTTCAGCATTGGCTTTACTATCTATTGCTAAAACATTCTGAAAAGCCAATGTTTCTGTAGCCTCTGTAAAGATGGTTGGTAGTTTATATCCTAATCCACCACTTAAACGGCTGCTCCAATGCCCGGAAATTTTATATAATGCCGAAATACGAGGCAAAGCAAAAATTCCATGCCGTCTGGCATAATCAAGCCTGAATCCACCTTCCAAAAGAAATTTATCCGTTATGTCCCAATTATCCTGTGCATATGCTCCTGCGATAAAATTGCTTTCAGTTCGTGGTTTCATGCTATCTTTTTCTTTGAAATTATCAAAAATCAGATTTCCACCAAGTACAATAGCGTGTCTCGCTTGCTGCATGATGTACGAAAGATCGGTATAAGCATTGGTTTGTAAGCCTCTGAAACTGTAATGAGGGATTTTAATCTGCCTGTTGAAAAAGCTTAAACTTTGTTTTAAAACTACTTGTTTGCTTTCTGAAATCTGTCTGCTCATTTGCAGTGTAGAAATATTCCGAGCTGATTGATTCTTTTCAAAATAGGTATGCTGACTATCGGCTTTCCCATTAATCACCAGTACATCACCACCGAAACGATTCTGAAAGGTAGTCGAATTACCGAATATCAATTTGGTTTTATCATTGAAATAAACAAACAGGCGAGGGTTAATATTCAAATCCTGGCTTTTGGGAATCTCAGTAAAATCATCTTTGTCAACGTCATACAGTTTCTGAACAGTACCCGAAACCAAGATGGAATAGCCAACTTTATCATTTCTTTTGGCAGAAAAAGCACTGAAATTTGTTCCTCCGCCTGTACTTGTCTGATTAATAATTGCTGAAAACTCACGTTTTTCCTTAGGTTCTTTTGAGATGAAATTTACTACTCCAGCAATTGCACCACCTCCGTACAAGGTAGAGGCAGAACCTTTAATTATTTCTACCTGCCGAAGGTCTAAAGGTGGAATATCCAATAGACTTAATCCGCTTGAAAAGCCTCCGAAAGTCGGAAAACCATCTTTAAGAATCTGGGTATATTTGCCGTCAAGTCCCTGTATTCTTATACTTTGATTGGCTGAAGTATAGCTTGTCTGCTGTACTTGTATTCCTGTACTTTCGTGCAGAATCATTGATACATTGTTGGGTCTCATATTGGCTTTCTCATCAATTTCTTCTAATGAAATGGCTTCAATGCGAGTAGGAATGCTTTCAATATTCCTGCTGATACGCGTGGTTGAAACTACAACTTCTTCCAGTTCCTCTTCATTGCTTTCCAAATGTATTTCTAAGTCAGATATTAACGGAAAAGTGATCTTTAGTTCTGAGGTTTTATAACCTATAAATGAAATGACAACTATTTGTTCGCCTTCAGGTACTGCTTTAAGGTTAACTTTCCCTTCAATATCAGCTGTACTGCCAATTTTTAAACCTTTTATTGCGACAGTTGCTCCAATTAAAGGTTCTTTCGTTTTGCTATCTTTTATAACAATATTTGGTTGATTCTGACCAAAAGATAAGTGTGAGCGAATAAGAAGTATGGTTAATATTATGATTCTGTTCATTTGCGATAATTAATTTAATACAATAAGGATTAAGGCTTACCAAAAAATAAGCACTGTTTATCAAGCCTGTTATAGTAGGTTGATATTTAACTAAGTCGTATTAAACTAATTGCGGCGGCTGCCATAGTAAGGAAATGAAATTTGCAGTAGCTTTGGTCTCCCTTGGGAAAGTTGCTTTGCCCTGAACCGCCTGAAAAACAGAAATTTGGGTTGAATATGGTGAAATCATAAGCGTACCACAGCAGGCACAACTACAAAGGGGAGAGCAGAAATCTGACCCGGTACCCTGGCATGCCTGTGAATCAGTCTGGCTACTAACAATTGTTTGTATCTTTTCCTCTACAGTTTCATTTGTGTCATGGCAGGGCATACACACTAAAAAGAGTAGATAAAAGCTTAAAAATATGTTGGCAAGCTGATTCATACAACAAATGTATGTAAGAAACCCATGCAACAGGAGTGCAACAAAAATATTTATTTTTGTTGAATAATTATATGAAGAATATATTCTAAAATACTGAGGCTGTTTAAACTTATATAAAAACTATACAATTGATGCTTGTTCTTAGCCTTACTTTTTGTCTTGATACAAAAAGTAACAAAAAAATCAAGGAAATTTAAACTCGCTGACGCTCAAACAGTAAATTTTCGGGATAGGCTTCTAAAAAAAGAAAAGTTTAAACAGGTTCACTGTCTTATCATAAGACAGTATTTTAGAAACAATTAGTTGATTTTTTTTGCTTTAAAACTAAAGCCACCCAGAGAACCATCAGGCGTTGGCCATTGCCACTTTCCTTCATAGGAGGTAAAGTCTTCACTAAAGGTTGATTTACTATAATTGCCTGAACCTCTATCGCCAAACCAATACCACATTGTATGACCTTCTATTTCATAGGTATAGGAGAAATTGCTTCCGTCTATATCCATCAGCCGCGAACGCAATGTTTGTGTATTTTCATCGAAACCAATATATTCTACTCCCTTATGATGTTCGTTTCCTTGAGTAAGGTCAAAATGATGAACTAAAAAGAATCCCCCTTCCATCCATTCATAATCTGATATTGCTTCTAAATCATCACCCGTAATTTTCCATGTTCCTACTAAAGGTTGCAGTTTCTTCAATTCCGGATATGGCGTTTTCGGTAATTTACCAGCTAACGCATTATTATTTTCAATCATTGTGTCATTTTAGTTTGATTTGAATGATTAACAAATTTTATCTGAAAATGTTAGAATTGATTTCTGACAGTTGCCAGAAGTAAAGGTATTAGAAAATTAAATGATTTAATGTTATCAGCAGTCTATTATAGAATTACAGGCAAACCGTAATTATCTTATAAACTGAACCTGTATAATAAAAAAAAACGCCACAATGTGCGGCGATTTTTTTGTTTAATACACGATGAATCTTACCCGTCGACAAATGAAGAATGTCGATTGGAGTAATAAAATTTTTAATATAAAGAGATCATATTGTCGTTAAAAGTTTAATGCCTATGCCTGTTTCTCAAATCTTTTCGTATAGGTAATAAGGTATCATCAAAACCTGTGCCAAAAGTTATCGAACGGTAGCATAAATGAGAAAAAATATTTTATTTTCTCATATGATTATTTCAGAACCTGAAATTCAATTCTTGAGTCTGAATAAACTTTGTGTGTTGCTTTGATAAAATCGGACTCATTTGCTTTAAAAATATTTGGTACAAATTTCTGAGGATTGCGATCAATTAAAGGGAACCATGTACTTTGTACCTGTACCTGTATTTTATGGCCTTTTTTAAATGTATGTAATACATCCTGCAATTGGAAATTAATGTCTGTCACCTTATTGGGTACAGTTGCTTCTGGTTTTTCAAAACTGTTTCTGAATCGACCTCTTAATACTTCGCTACGGACCATCTGATGATAATTGGCCATCATCATTTTTTTATCAGGCATATAGGGGTGATTAGGCTCGTTTGCTGGATACACATCTATTAATTTCACAACCCAGTCGGCATCGCTTCCTGTAGTGCTTACTTTTAGTTTGGCAAAAATCTCTCCACCTAAAGTTATATCTTCTGTCAGAATATCCGTTTCAAAAACCAGTACATCAGGACGTTTGGCTGCAAATCGCTGGTCTTCTGACATATAATTAAAAGGAGTAAATCCTGTCATGGCGGTTAAATCCTCACTATAAGGGACTGGTTTCATCGGGTCACTTATATAAGTGCTTGCACCAACTTTAGCTGGTTTTATCTGCTCAAGTTTACCAGTAGTATTCAGATAAAAAGTAAGTTTTTGGGCGGCATCAGAAGGCCATTTATCAAATTGTTTCCATTCTTTATTGCCAGTATCAAATAAATAGGCATCTGGCAGACCGGTTTTACCGTCTCCAGGACCTTTCAGAAAATGTGTAAAAAACTGTGCTTCGATGTTTTTCTGATAATAGGTGGCAATACTATCACCAAAATATACATTGCTATGTAAGGTATGTCCGGTTTCTGCTGACCAGCGACCATGCCCGAATGGTCCCATTACTAAAGTATTGTAAGTACCAGGATTGTTTTTTTCGATTTTCTTATAAACATTCAGTGGGCCATACAAGTCTTCTGCATCGAACCACCCACCTACAGTCATAATAGCATGATTTATATTTTTCAGATGGGGGAGTATGCTTCTTTTTTGCCAGAATGAATCATAATTGGGATGTTCTACAGTTTCCTGCCAGTAAAAATTATCCTTGTAATACTTCTGTACATTTTTTAAAGGACCTAAATCTAATTGAAACTGGTAACCATCTCGCATATTACTTGTATTTATCATTTGGCTACCATACCACGCCTGAGTTGTCGGGCCAGAGTGTTGAATACCAAATACAGGGAAGGTAAAAAGATACGCCTGAATAAAAGCACCATTATGGTGGAAATCATCAAAGAAGAAGTCACTTACGGGAGCCTGCGGTGAGGATGCTTTTAGTGCAGGATGGGCATCAACAGCCCCTGCTACAGTATAAAAGCCAGGGTAGGAGATACCCCACTGACCTACTTTGCCAGTATTATATTTTACATTTTTTAATAGCCATTCTATTGTATCATAAGTGTCAGAACTTTCATCAACAGTCGTAGCGGCATCATTGCCTGGATTATTAGGAGTCATGTTTGTCCAGGTACCTTCCGACATCCATCGCCCTCTCACATCCTGGTAAACGAAAATATACTTATCTTTCATTAAGAAAGAGGAGGGGCCTATTTTTGAAGGATACTTGTCTTCACCATAGGGAGCAACGCTATAACAAGTTCTTTGCATCATTATGGGATACGTAACTGTTTCTGAAGCATTATTTGGTACATAAACAGCTGTATGCAGTTTAATACCATCTCGCATAGGTATTTTGTACTCGTATTTAGTATAATTTTGTTTGACAAAGTCGTTCTGTGCTATAGCCGCGAAAGAAGCCAGTACGAAAAAAATAATTTTTTTCATGAAGTGTTAGTTTAGAAATGAGGATATGAAACAGGGTGCTAAGTTAGAGGAAAGCGGGTGTTATATGCAAAAAGAGCACACAATTTTTCAATTATGTGCTCTTTAGTTACTCACATAAAATCAGAAAAAAATCGCTAACAAACAAATTGATGCAATAATTATAACTGAAATTACCTTTTTGGTTTTAGTGTGAGTCACCGCACGTGATGAACGGTAACTAAGATGTACCGGTTGTCTCATAGATTATTAGTGGTTACTTTAAATGTTAGGATAGTTTTGGAAACTCTTACGACGAGGTAAAGTTACTGTATAAAGCAAAAAATTTCAAGTTAATTTTATATTAAAAATGTTACTTTTTTTTTATACTAAGTAATCTTTTTGCAAAAACCGTTCCATAACGTATTTTTGCAGACTTTTCAATGAAAACATAAATAAATGTCAAATAAAGATTCAATTTTACGTATAGCTCTCCAGAAATCAGGAAGATTAAGTGAAGATTCATTTAGACTTTTTAAAGAATGCGGTATTAAGTTCGAAAGTGGAACAGGTAAACTGAAAACGTCGTCTTCGAATTTTCCGGCAGAGTTTCTTTTTTTAAGAGATGATGATATTCCAGGCTATGTAGAGGATGGGGTGGCCGATATAGGAATTGTAGGTGAGAATGTGTTTGTTGAGTCAAATCGTAAGGCAGATATAGCCTATCGTTTAGGTTTTTCAAAGTGCCGTTTGTCTATTGCTATTCCCCGAGGAGTGGAATATACAGGGATAGAAGATTTTAATGGCAAAAATATTGCCACGTCTTATCCACGGATTTTAGGTAATTTTCTAAAGACCAAAGGTGTCAGAGCTGAAATACATGAAATCAGTGGCTCTGTTGAAATTGCTCCAAGTATTGGTCTTGCAGAAGGGGTTTGCGATATTGTAAGCTCGGGTAGTACGCTACTTAGTAATGGATTGAAAGAAGTAGAGGCAATATTCCGATCTGAGGCTATTCTGATTGCAAATAAAAAACTGGATAAAGAAAAGCACGAAACGCTTAATAAATTGTTATTCAGAATAAGAGCTGTACAAACTGCTCAGAATTATAAATATATCTTGCTAAATGCCCCTAACGAAAAACTTAATGACATTATCAATATGATACCTGGTATGAAGAGTCCGACCATTGTTCCTTTGGCTATGTCAGGCTGGAGTTCGGTTCATTCGGTACTTGAAGAAAACCAGTTCTGGGAAAACATCGAAGCAATTCGCGCAGCAGGGGCAGAGGGCATTTTAGTGATTCCGATAGAGAAAATGATTTATTAATACCAAAAAAGCCAACCATGACTACTTATGATACTTCTTCAGAGGCGATTAATGCCTTAGTCAGCAAAGGTTATGATCATAATTTTAATCTGAAAAATGAAGTTTTGTATTGCCATACAAACGATACAAGCTTACAGCCTGATGAGTTTCAGATTGATGAAGTATTTCGGTTTGAAGGAGAAACCAACCCTGATGACGAAGTAGTTGTTTATGCAATATCTTCGCCTGTAACAAATGTAAAAGGGGTTTTAGTAAATGCATATGGAATCTATGCCGAGGGGGTATCAGCACAATTGGTTGAAAAACTGAAAATTATTCGTTAGATGAAAATAGTTTCTTTCCCTCCACGCGCCGAGTGGAAACAATTGCTTGCACGACCAGTGCAGGAAATGGCAGATATAGAGCAAAAAGTACAACCTATTTTAAATAAAGTTAAAAATGAGGGTGACCAGGCTCTGAAAGCATTTGCTTTGAAATTTGACAAGGTTGAATTAAAAAGTATTCAGGTGTCTCAATATGAGATTGACGCAGCCGAGCAACAACTTTCAGAAGACCTTAGAATTGCTATCAAACAAGCTTACAACAATATCTATACCTTTCATGTTGCACAGAAACAAGAGCCGCAGATAATAGAAACTATGCCAGGTATTAAGTGCTGGAGAAAAAGTGTCGGGATTCAGAAAGTAGGTTTTTATATACCAGGGGGCACTGCACCACTTTTTTCAACTGTATTAATGTTGGGCATTCCGGCGCAAATTGCGGGCTGCCAGGAAGTAGTCTTGTGTTCACCGAGCAATCACCCTGCCATTTACTACGCTGCTAAACTGGTGGGTGTCACCCGTATTTTCAGAATAGGGGGCGCGCAAGCCATTGCAGCAATGGCTTATGGAACAGAAACTATTCCACAGGTATATAAAATATTTGGGCCGGGTAATCAATACGTAACTGCTGCCAAGCAACTATTGAGCAAAGAGGGTGTGGCAATAGATATGCCTGCAGGCCCATCGGAGGTAGCAGTGATGGCAGACGATACGGCTGTACCATCTTTTGTGGCTGCTGATTTACTTTCGCAGGCAGAGCATGGTGCAGATAGTCAGGTGTTATTGGTTACTACCAGTAAAAAGTTAGTTTCTGCGGTTAATTTGGCTGTATCAGGACAATTGAATCGCTTACCAAGAAAAGATTTAGCGGAACAGGCTATAGAAAATTCGAAGATGATTCTTCTGGAAAGTGAGAAAGAGTGTATAGATTTATTAAATGATTACGCACCAGAACACTTAATCCTGTCTGTCGAGAATTATTCGGAGGTTGCAGAAAAAATAGTAAATGCTGGGTCAGTATTTTTAGGTAATTATACGCCTGAGTCTTGCGGCGATTATGCTTCAGGTACAAACCATACCCTGCCAACCAATGGCTATGCCCGTGCTTACAGTGGTGTTTCTTTAGATAGTTTCGTCAAAAAGATTACCTTTCAGGAAATATCAGAAGAAGGCATTAAAAATATCAGCAAGACAGTTGAACTCATGGCTGAGGCTGAGTCGTTAGATGCTCATAAATATGCTGTGAGTCTCAGAGTTGAAAGTTTATCCTGAATAGTAACTTTATTAATAAATTTATCACTATTTATATCTGCTAACTTATGAAGAAGTACCTTTTTCTATTGATTAGTTTTTTCGCTTCTGATGTTTTTGCGCAAGAAAACACCATTGCAATTAAAGCAGGTAGATTGTTTGATAGCGAAAAAGGAATCTTCTTAGATAATCAGATAATTCTTGTCAAAGACAACCTGATAACTGAGATAGGAGGCAACGTGAAAATTCCAGCTAATGCACAGGTCATAGATCTAAGCAAGAAAACAGTTTTACCAGGTCTGATAGACTGTCATACCCATATTACTTTCCAGCCGGAGAATTATATGGAAGATTTATTCCGCAAATCTCCCATTGATGTAGCCATAACCGCCCATATTTATGCCAGGCGTACTTTAGAGGCGGGGTTTACTACCTGTCGTGATGTAGGTGCAAGTGAGTATATTGATATAGCTTTACGGAATGCCATTAATTCAGGAAAAGTAGTTGGACCAAGACTATATGTAGCCGGGTTTTTCATCGGAGCAACCGGAAGTCATGGAGATTTAACAGGTTTCTCCCCTTATGTGCATTTTCAACAGGAATCAGGTGTAGCAGATGGGGTGGATGGTGTAAGAAAGATGGTTCGTAAGAATATTAAATATGGAGCTGATTTAATCAAGTTTGGGGCTACTGCCGGAGTATTGACCGAAGAAGAGTCGGTAGGTGCACCGCAGTATTCACAGGAAGAAATGAATGTCATTGTTGAAGAAGCAAAGTTGTGGGGCAAAAAAGTGGCAGCTCATGCGCACGGGGCGGAGGGGATTAACATGGCAGTGAAAGCAGGAGTAGCTTCTATTGAGCATGGCAGTTTTGTTAATGATGAGGGTATTCGCCTAATGAAAGAAAAAGGAACATATCTGGTTGCTGATATTTATAATGATGATTATATCTTATCGGAATATTCAAAAATGGGTGTCCCACAAAAAATAATCGATAAAGAAAAACTGGTAGGCAGAACCCAGAGAGAGAATTTCCAAAAAGCAGTAAAGGCAGGTGTAAAAGTAGCTTTCGGAACTGATTCAGGCGTATATCCTCATGGCGATAATGCCAAGCAATTCTTTTATATGGTAAAATATGGTCTTACTCCCGTACAAGCAATCCAGGCAGCAACGATTAATGCCGCCGATTTAATAGGTATTAAAGATAAAGCGGGTTCGATTGCAACAGGTAAATGGGCAGATATTATTGCTATTGACGGAGACCCACAACAAGATATTACATTATTAGAAAAGAAACTGACTTTCGTAATGAAAGACGGTAAGGTTTATAAAAATCAGTAAGAATTATGAAAGCGGGTGTCTTCTCTATCTTTTATTCAAACTGAAAGGCAAAATAAGTAACAGTACCCTTACCAATATTACGGATGGCATGAGGTACATTCGACTCTAAGAAGATTATATCTCCAATATCAGCCATTATCCAGTTTCCTGCAATGTGTTCTTCTGCAATATTATCAATCGGCAATAAAATTTCTGCGGCTTTGTGTGTATGTGGGGGGTGGCTTTCCATACCTTCTTTTAAGGTTGTGACGTGCATTTCGAAACGTCTGGACATGGCAGTTGGTTTATCAAAAAACTTTCTTATACCACCCTTATCATGGGCTTGAAAGGGAATATCTTTCCAGTTGATCATAAAAGAACCACCTGCCTGATTTCCACGTTCAAGGTTTTTAGGCTCTCTTGAATCATAGCGCATGACATAATAAGTTACATTGCTATTACTTTTATTTTCAAAACCGTGTTCTTCTCCTGACATCATCAAGGCCACACTGCCAGCTCCCAGGGTCTGTGTTTTCCCCTCAATTGTAACAGTAAGTTCACCTTCCTTTATGATAATCATTTCTTCCTCATCATGCCTATGGCTTTGGTGGGGTGTCTGATGTGGATAAACAGTAGTGGCGTGAATTTTAATATGTTTAAATGCTACCGAACTACCTTCCAATAAAGACCGTTGCTCCATATTCTCTTTTTTGTTCACAGCGGCATCTGCCCAATGATATATTTTGGCTTCAATTGGTTTAAAAGTCTCTTGCCCGACACAGAAGATCGGGTAGCAAAAAAAAGTGAGAAATAAAGATAGTTTCATAGGGTTGATTGTTTATAGCAATTATTTGGATAAGTTTTTAATCAATATTCTCTTTAATTATAACAAATATCAAAATTTCTTTTGTAACGCCTCAATTGCTGCTGCTAAATATACCATTGGCGCGTTCCAGTTAATGGCAATTTCATTGGAAGCATAAGAGCAAACATCGTCGGTAAATGATTCATCTGCAATTTTGGAAGTATAAGTGGCACATTTATCTTGTTGCCCTGGATTGGGCCCTCCGGAAAGTAAACCCGGAATAGGGTCAACAATTCCATCTGCTTCTGATGGGCGGTGGTGTGGGTGCATCACTTGTTTAGAGCCAAAGCCTGTCAGGAATGAATACCCTACAGCATTTCTTCCTAATAAGTAATCTAAATTGCCTAATGCCCCTTCAAGATATTTTTTATCTGATGTAATTTTATAAGCCTGCAAAAGTGCAACTCCCTGATTGGCAGCATGAGAACTACTGCCCCACATATAGTCTCGGGCAGTTTTACCCATAACTGTATTAAAAGCCTGTTGCTCAACCCCTGCGAGCAAATCATCTGCAAAGTGTATAATCATTTTTTTCAAGGCAGGTAATGCCTGCTTACCTCGTTGAGTCAGGATTTTCTCAGAACTAATTAAACTATAATATCCGAGCATTCTTACCTGATTCCATGTGGGTAATTGCAGATTTTTATCAGGAAAAAGATTTATGGGTAAAGAATAGCCGTTATCTCCGGTACTTATCCAGAGTTCTATAGCTGCCCAAATCCATTCGTCCTGAGTGTTTCTATCTCCATATTCTCCGGTTACAATATCCGGGTCAAATTGCTTATTATTTTCATTTTGCAGATATAAAGTATTCGGATTTGCCTTTGCCCATTCCCATGCTTTCTTTGCTGCGATGAGGCAGGAATCTGCTAATCCGGGTAATTGTTTTTCGTAGGACTTGAAAATTCTGTTTGCTTGTGCCATTACTGCTGCAAAATCAAGCGTGGCAGTAATGCTTTTTTGTACAGCATATCTTGGTTTAGTTGCCATTGCAGGCATAACCATACCATCAAAAGAGGGATTAGTTAATTTATGATATACCCCACCATCATCAGGGTCTTGCATAGTCAGCATCCATCTCAAATTCCAGAGTGATTCATCTAATAAATCAGGTATCTTATTATTGCTTTCAGGAATATTGATTTTAAAAGTTTTGAAATAATCAGGGTGATCTTGGTATAATGAAAACAAAGTTGCCATTGTGATACCAGAATTGACAATGTATTTATTATAATCACCTGCATCGTACCAACCCTTTGGCGATGAAATAATTGTATTTTCAGGACGAGCCTTACTTACCGCTGAAGGATGAATTAAAATTTTATCATCAGGATGCCCGGCACTTCTATGCCATTTACCTGCATATTTTTCTGGTAAACTGGTTGAGGCTCTTTGGTAATAAAATCCTTTTAACGAAGCTTTTGCCGCTTCTCTGTAAATATCATTTTTTATTTCAAAAGAGTATGAAAGGGCTTTGTCAGAAATAGATATATAATATTTACCGGGTTTTTTGAAAGCGGAGAAATCAGCGATCTGTGTGGTTTTTTGAGAGATATTATTTGTTCTCTGTTCAGAGAGCTTTCCTTTGAAGACCACCTGCTTTTTATTTTGAGCAAGAATCACAAAATCATTTTGCAGGTCTCCTGTCCAGACGGCTATTTTAGGAGCTTCTGGATAAAAGCCTATCTGATTGAGTTTAATGTTCTCGGTTTGCGCAAAAGCAATTTGAACGCAAACAAGTGCTATCAGGAATAGCAAGAGTTGTTTGAGGTTGAAAAGACGGGTCATATTTGTATTATTTTTAAAAATAAAGCCACACTTGCTTTTTATTATCAGAAAGTGTGGCTTTGGTTTGTGGAACAAAGTTTAATTTTGCTTATTGCGATTTACATTAGCAGGAATTATCTCTTTGGCCCAATAGAATCATACACGTTCACTTTTTCCCATAAATGAGCGTAATCTTCCACAAATTTCAAATGAATAGGGTGTTTCTGATAAATTTCTTCTTCATCCAGATTATCAAAGAAACACAACCATGAAACCGAATAATCTCTCACAATTACACTACGGGTGGTGGTCGCAGGAACACCTATATGTACCATTCGGATAGTTGGTACTTTAGACAGTTTCTCTAAACCTTCTAACAATTTAGCTTTATCGGTTTCACTATCAGGGTTTTTCAAGTAAAAATAGACATGATGCACAAATAATTCTTTGAATGTTTTAGCTTCAGCGATGTTTACAACTCCTATAGTTCCGGCTGCGAGAGCCGAATTTTTTACAAAATTTCTACGTGATATTCCGTTCATTGGTTCGCATAATTTAATAATTACAGCTTTGATGAATTCAATCAAAACAGGTGCGAATAAAGTAAATAATTGTCAAATTGACAATTATTTGAAAAGTATTGATTAAAATTATTCTATAAAATTAGTAGATTAAAATTGGTTACTTCTGAATCACTATTTTCTTTACTATTGCTTTTTCGCTACTTATCAGCCTTGCAAAGTAAACTTTTTCAGATAAATTATGATTTAATTCAATGGTTTTACTGTCTTTCTGAATAGATTGTTCATAAATCTTTTTCCCTTGAACATCAATCAATTCAATTTTTTCGAATATTTCACCCTCCCACTGAATAGTTATTTTATTAGCTGATGGATTAGGAAATACCTTGACAGACATAACTTCCTCTGAATTATTACCTAAAATAGTGGCCTGGCCGACTTTTCCTGTGAATTGAATGGATACTACAGACAAAGGTGGGAGAGAAGTATTAAGTTTATTGTCAGTAATTGTCAAATTACTTTCAGATAAAGCATTTTTGGTATGAGAAAAGAAAGTTTCTGAATTCGGCAAAGACTTCAGACTCAACGCTCTCGCCTGCAGACTATTCAGTATAAAATTATCAAAATTTAAATTGATACTCTGATTGGTAGTAGCTGACCTGTTTACTAACACTACTGTAAGGGAATCCTGTGTTGAATTAATGCTTGGGTAAGCTGAAACCAATGTTTCATTAGAAGATTCACCTTTGATAGAGATTGATTCATTATAGTTACTGAACAAATGAAGCGTTTCCCACATACCCGGTTTCCAGTGCCAGGGAGAGAATATTTCCACACCATTTTTCATAAATTCGCCCATGGTTGAGGCATACCAAACGGCTGTTATATTGGCATTGTCTCCTTCAATTCCCATTTCAGTCAAGCCTAAAGTTATGCCATGATTTGCACCAAAATATCTCAACAACCAATCATTTATTCGTCCGAAAATGTATTCTTTGTTCTGGCTATTGTCCCATGTTCCATTTACATTTTTTACTCCATTTGCGCCCGGATAAACGTAGTTTCTATCGAAGAAAACCCTGTGTAATTGAACGATTTCTTCATTTATCGTGGTGGTAGGGTAAAAATGGATATCCAGAACATCAAGCAATTTTGTGCCTGTGGCTTTTTGCTCTTCTGCTACTCTTTTGATGAAATATTCTAACCATGGGTAATTTTTGCCTTGGTGATTAATTGCTACAGGCCAGTTATACCATTGCCATTCATTGGCGGTAACAGGACCAACCAGTTTAATTTCAGGGTATTTTTCTCGAGCTTTTTTAGCAACTGCAAAGTATTTCTGCAAAAATTCTTCGGCAGGTATAGGTTTGGGTACTACATCATCGTGTGTACCATTCCATATTTCTGCCTCATTATCCATATTCCAGTAAATAATTTTGCTTTTATCAAGGCCTGTGCCCTTTACCCCAAACCAATGGTCGAGGATACCAGTTGTGGAGTCGGCTGGCCATTTTTCCAGATATAGATCAGGGTCTCCATCGGTTTTTGCTTTTGTGCCGATAGGATTTAATATGCCATTTCCGGCTAAGTTCTGATTGACGCCTTCCCACCAGGTTGATTTGTTGTAGCTCCAGTCATTGAAATTGTAAGCATTTGTTTTAGCCGCCATACCTATCAACTGAAAAGCCCACATACCCTGAGCTATCGGAAAATTCTTTTGTAAATTCTTTGCGACATTATCCCAGTTATTGGTATATACATTATTATACCAGTCAGGATGGCTTGAAAGTTTTCTGCGCCAGTTGTATTTAGTACTATTATTTCCGCCACTTTCCCGAAAGAATGTTACGCCTGCATCACGCAAACGGGTTAATTCTTCTGCTGATAATTGTTCGTTCGGGCTGGATGAAGAAAAAGAATTGTTTCTACCATAAAGGTATGGCGAAATGGGTTTTACTTCTTTGGTAGGGTCAATTTTGATGGAAACCTGTGCAGAAATGCTGAGACTAACCAGTATGAGTAGTATGGATAAGTTTTTCATGACAAGAAATGGAGATCATTTATGAATAAATCATGTTAAAAAAAGTATAGCATGACCAGACCCGACATTTAGAAACTGCTTGAGTTAACCTTATTGAATGAAAAAAGTCGATTTTTGTTCAATACTGCGCTTTAAAAATCCTCATTTAGCGCTGCTAAACTCCGGTTTTTAAATCTTGTCTTGAATCAAAAATCACCGCGTCGGCGGACCGCTCTTTTTATTTTCAAAATTTAACTCAAACAGTTTCTTATTCTTATTAACCTTTTAGAATATTTTCTATTTGCTGGAGTTCATCATGCGAGAAATCCAGATTGTGCAAGCACCTCAACGAATCTTCTAATTGCGAAACACGACTTGCACCAATCAATACCGATGTAACTCTATAATCTTTTAATAACCAGGCTAAAGCCATTTGTGCCAATGTCTGGCTACGCTCTATTGCCAGATTGTTTAATTGTTCAATTTTTGCAATAACACTCTCACCTATCTGATTCTCCTGCAAATGTCCGTGTGATTTAGCTGCTCTCGAATCTGCAGGGATACCTTTCAGATATTTATCCGTCAATAATCCTTGTGCTAAAGGGGAAAAGGGGATACAACCTACGCCATTTTCTCCTAAAACATTTAATAAACCACCCTCAACCCAACGCTCGAACATGGAATATTTAGGCTGATGTATCAGACACGGAGTACCTAATTGATTTAGTATTTCAATTGCTTTAGCCGCATCTGCAGCCTGATAATTTGAGATACCTACGTATAAAGCTTTGCCTTGCCGTACGATCAAATCCAGTGCCGACATCGTTTCTTCCAAAGGGGTGTCTGGGTCAGGGCGATGGTGGTAGAATATATCAACATACTCTAAACCCATACGTTTCAGACTTTGGTCGAGGCTGGCTACGAGATATTTTTTTGAACCCCATTCACCATAAGGTCCTGGCCACATTAAGTAACCTGCCTTAGATGAAATAATTAATTCGTCACGATATTGAGCAAAGTCTTTTTTTAGAAGTAGTCCGAAATTTTCTTCTGCTGAACCCGGCGGTGGCCCATAATTATTGGCCAAATCAAAATGGGTAATGCCGTTATCAAAAGCCGTGCGTAAAATATCCCGGTAGTTTTCAAAGACATCAACACCTCCGAAATTGTGCCAGAGACCTAAAGAGATTACAGGTAATTTAATACCGCTCTTACCGCATCTACGGTAAGTCATTTGTTCATACCGGGTAGGATTTGCTAAATAGCTCATACTATCTTTTGTTAAAACTATTCAAATTTTTTTCCAACAGTCAAACCTTTCCAGTCATCAGTGCGGAATGGACTGGCAGGTAAACCGTCTGCATTAAATAAGTTTGCATCATCAGGTGCATCCGCCCAGGCATATCTTACTGCAATAGGTTTCATTGATTTAGGGTGGTAAACAACCACTTTATCGCCTATTATCTCTGCTTTGGCGTAATAAAATACTTTATCTTCTCCGGCAATTTCAAAACCTTTGAGATACCCGAACTTATCTTTTGCTATTAGACCTTTGCCAACATATTTAAAAGAAAGTGTGGCTTTGCCATCTTCAAATTTTGCAGATTCATACATTGGTCCCGAATGAAGTACATCTTGATTATAGTCAAATTTTAAGGCATTTAAGGCTAATCGATGCCCTACATCCTGCTTATTGGTCGGGTGAATATCTTTAGGGTTTCCGACATCAGTGGTTACAGCCATACCCGTTTTGGGTAGGCTCAAGGTCATGGTTTGTGCTTCTCTTAATTCTCCCCAGTTACTACCCTGATTACTGGTCTGGTAATCGCCATAGCTCGACAACTGAACGAAATAGAAGGAGAAATCATCCTTCCATTGTTTTCGCCAGTCGTTTATCATCAGAGGGAAGCTCTTTCTATATTGATAGGCTCTTCCAGCATTACTTTCTCCCTGATACCAGAGTGCACCTTTGATGGCAAAAGGCACTAATGGAGCAATCATGGAATTGTAGATGGTTGTGCCCAGGTTATTACTTGAATGTACATATTCATGTTTATCCGCAAAAGATGGCATGATTTTCCAGCTATTTGCTAAGCTGATTTTGTCTGTTCCTGCACTTACATACAAATCATCAGCACTACCCATCAGACCTAAACCATACCAGGATGGATTCACCATACCGCCAAATTTTATTATTAATTGATTGCTACCGGCCTTCCAGGTATTGGCGGGGATAGTGATTTTGCGTACACCTTTTTCTATTCCTTCATATACCAGATTTCCATTTATATAAATCTGGTTCTGGTTATCCTGTATGCCCAAACCTAAAGTTGTTTCTTTAACGGTCATATCACCAGGCATATCAATGGTACGTGCCATATAACCATTTCCACGAAACATCCATACTCCTTTCCAATCCCATTGTCCTAATGGATTTCCGGCACTCAGCCATTTGGAAAAATCATAGTTTGGCTCGAGGTACTTCCTTTCATCATCAACAGTTGGATTGATGCTTTCAATCCCCAAAAGGTTCTTTCTTGTTTTTGCATCATGTATCTTATCCGCATCAGCCCAGTTATCCGGCAAGCTCTGTGCATAGGTTTTCAATTCATCGTTTGTCAGCATCGCCTCCCGGCTAATCCACCCTTCTATTTGTGAACCTCCCCATGAAGAATGAAGTAAACCAATAGGAATATTGAGTTTCTTATATAATTCCCGGGCAAAAAAGAAGCCGACCGCTGTGAAATTACCAACGGTTTCAGGGGAACAGATTTTCCACTCTCCCGACTTTAAATCGGCCTGTGGAGTCATCATTACTTCGTGATCCACATAAAAATGTCTGATTTTCGGATAATCGGCATCTTTCTTTTCTTCAATATAATTATTTGCTTGTGCTACCCGCCATTCCATATTCGATTGTCCTGAGCATAGCCATACTTCACCAATCAAAATATCATTGACTGTCAGATTGCCTGATTTTGCGGAAGCTGTCAATTGATAGGGTCCACCGGCTTCCATTGGTGAAAAGCTAACCATCCACTTACCCGAAGCATCAGCTTTGGCTGATTGGGATTGATTATTTAAAGTTACTTTTACATTTTCGCTGGCAGAAGCCCAGCCCCATACAGGAATGGTTTTTTGACGTTGAAGTACAACATGGTCTGAAAACAGACGGGCAAATTTTAATTGTGCGAATGCTGCTGATTGCAAAGCCAATAACAACAGAACCGATAAACATCGTTTCATAGTAAGGTCATTTAAAGAAGGTTGAATAATTCGTTTAAAATTATCACATTTTATACAGACTCTTAAGATAATCTTCTGATAACTTCCATACAGGCACGGGCATTGTGATAAGGGCATTTCCAAAAACCTGCTTTATCGTGTCGTAGCATAGGTTTATTATTTTCATCTATGCCCCAATACCATTCACCACTTGTCGTAATCAATGATTTTTTAATGAAATTCCAACTTGCCACTGAATGGTCTAAAAATTCTTTCTGTTTTGAAATTTCGTAAGCATTCAGAAAACCCACCATTGCTTCGGCTTGTACCCACCAATGTTTTTCTTTATTCAGGTGATGGTTGTCCTGTTCATTAAACATGCCCCCATCGGTATCCAAACCTTTTTCTGATGCCCTGGCGATCTGGACAGCTAATCTCCTTATTTGTTCTAATCGCTTTTTATCGCCTAATACCTCAGCTGCTTCAACTAATAACCATGAAGATTCAATATCATGCCCGAAAGAAACAATATCTGATTTTACAGTCCAGTCATCATCAAAAAACAAATGTTGGGTAAAAGTATTTCTGTCAACAATATGCTCAATAAAGTTTCCTAATAAACCTTTAATTTGTTTAGCTAAATGTTCGTTTTTCCAGACTCTATAAAGATTAGTAAAAGGCTCAATGATATGCAGATGTGTATTCATTGATTTTTTCTGATCTTGCTTACCCTGTGTAATCACGTTATCCTGAATAATTTTCCAATCAGCAGTAGTTACTTCATAATATCCCCCGTGTTTTGGATCAAATGCTACGTGTTCAAGAATCTGAAACAGTTCAATAGCCTTATCTAACGCCTGTCTGTCATGAAAAGCCCGATAATATTCTGAAAATCCATATAACATAAAACCCTGTCCATAGATTTGTTTATGGATTTCTTTAGGATTTCCCTGATAATCGACCGACCAATAGCCTCCACTATTTTTCTTGTCCCAGAAATGCTCGAGGAGATAATCATACGCTCGCTTAGCTACTTCTCTGTAAATAGGTATGGGCTGATACAGATAAGCTGCCGAGAAAGTCCAGAGAATCCGACTATTTAAAACCAGCCCCTTTTCTGCATCTTTGACAATCTTGTCGTCAGCAGTAATTTTACCATAAAAACCGCCATGCTCCTTATCTATGGCATTGGTTATCCAGAAATTAAGGATATTATTTAATTCTGTTTCAACTTCGCTGCGAAATGTTTTTAAATCCATTATTGAAGAAACTTAACAGGTATATTGCCTTTATGTATATAATTTATCAAGTTATAAGGTTGGTGGAGAAAGACAAAGTTAATTGAAATTCATAATTTAGGCATTAATCAGGCTTTTTGTCGGTGCAAAGCTTAAATTTTTTTCTATAATACCATGAAGATTTTTAACTGATGTAGCCGAGCTAAAACCATCTTCTGGCGTATTAACACAATAGTCGATTAATTTTTCAATAGTGCTTGTTGCTACGTGCAAACGAGTATCTGAAGAAGCATAATAAATAAATACTTTTCCGTCATCATCAAGAATCCAGCCGTTAGAGAACACTACATTGGATACGTCGCCAATCCTTTCTGAACCCTCTGGTGCTATAAAATAACCGGCAGGTTTATAAATTACCTTAGTCAAGTCAGTAAGGTCTGTCATAAACAGATATAATACATAGCGTAATCCGGCGGCAGTATTTCTAACACCATGTGCTAAATGCAGCCAGCCGTAAGAGGTTTTTAAGGGTGCAGGCCCTTGCCCGTTTTTTACTTCATAAACCGTGTGGTAACGTTTTTCAGCAATAATGTATTCTTTGTCAATTATTGCATTTTCCATTTTTTCAGTGAAACCCAAACCAATTCCACCACCACTACCAGCCTCAGTAAAGCCGTCCTGCGGGCGAGTATAGAGGGCATATTTGCCATTTACAAACTCAGGGTGCAATACTACATTTCTTTGCTGCGGCGATGGTGTTTTTAAATCGGGCAGGCGTTGCCAGTTTATCAAGTCTGTAGTTCGGGCAATACCACACTGTGCTATCGCCGATGATTCATCTCCAATACCAGCATCAGGGTCTTTACGTTCGGTACAGAATAAACCATATATCCAGCCATCTTCATGCGCTACCAGTCTAATATCATATATATTTCCGTCTGGTATTTCAGTTTCCGGCATTGCAATCGGATAATCCCAGAATCTGAAATTATCAATTCCGTTGGGGCTTTCGGCGATAGCAAAAAAAGATTTACGATCTAAGCCTTCTACTCTTGCGGCTAAAATATATTTTCCCTGCCATTTAATTGCCCCTGCATTAAAAGTAGCATTAATTCCGAATCTTTCTAAAAGGTAGGGATTCGTGTTTTTGTTTAAGTCATAACGCCAGAAAACAGGCGTATGAGCAGCCGTCAGAACCGGATACAGATAACGGTCATAAATCCCGTTACTCAATTCGGGCTTTTCATTCTTCTGCTCTACAAGCCTTTGGTGAGCATCTTGTAGCAGCGAAAGTCTTTTTTCAAAATAGGTCATTTTTTTAATCTGTTTTGTTTTAGGTAAGCTTATGAATAGGTTTGTACAAATTTTATTTAGCAGGCAATTGCTGATACCAGGTTTTATGCAAAATTACTATACATATCAATAATACGGCTGTGGAAACAAGACCCTGCCAGGGTTTTAAAAGCACAATAAAAACTGGTAAAGCAGTAATTGCTGTCTGAGCTATTGTACCAATAAGCACATTAAACATGTCTTTTCCAAAGCCTTTATTGGGCTTAAATGAGGGGTTGTCTTTTATTACTTCTTTGTAAACGGGCTTCCAGAAACCCCAGGGACGAACATTCGTGTAAAAGCTTTTTAGAACATTGATGTCAGTTACTGGCGTAAGTAGAGAGCCAACCACACAGCCAATAAAAGATAGCAATAGAATTACAGGAAAATAATAGAGTGGGAGAGTAGCAGGAAATACTGATGGAAGTACCATTGCAGAAATAATGCCTACAAACATACCCCAGAAAAATCCGTTACCATTAAACCGCCACCAATGCCATTTTAATACATTGGCTGCAATATACCCCCCGTACAAGGCACCGACAATCCATTGTAAAATGCTGTTTATATCTTTTGAGAAAATTCCGATTACGATGCTTATGACTACCACTACTATCCCTGAGAGATAATTCATCTGATTAATCTCGTTGTTACTGGCTTTTGGTTTGATAGATTTCAGATAAATATCGTTCACAATATATGCCTGTGCAGCGTTGAGCGTTCCGGCGAAGGTGCCCATAAATGCGGCCATTAATTCAACTAAAAACAAACCCATTAACCCTGCTGGAGCAAATTTAAGAATAGAGGCAGGGAGGATGCGTTCAAAATCTAAACTGCCAGCCCCAGTCTGGATATTCAGGTCTTTAAAATAAATGAGCCCTAAAACCGTAAAACTTATGATCATCAGATAACGGGTCGGGAGTAAAATAACATTAACAAACATATTCATTAAAGCAGCTTCTCTTGGCGATTTTGTTGAGAGAATTTTCTGCATATCGTAATTTGGGGCAGGGCCAGCCAAGCTTGCCAGAATGCCCTTGGCGGTCATTAATGAGAAGAACACTCCAAAAGGATTAAAGTTATCTTCCTTTATTTTTGCATTCACTTCAGGTATCATATTAGACCAATCGATGCCTAAATTCCACCCAAAAGACAGATCAAACCATCCGTCGGGTACTGGTAGGCTATGGTCACCGAGTTCGATCATTGCAATAATGGCTATACTTACCGAGCCCAAGGCCATTAAGAAATACTGAACTACATCTGCCCATACAATGCTTGACATACCACCCATAATAGAGTAGAGAACAGCAAAAAGAGTGAATATAATACCATAAAAATGTGCGGTAAAAGACGCAGGAACGATAAAAGGTAAAAAGGGCTGAATTGCCTCAATGGGTATAAAGATTTCGATAAATTTTCCTAACCCGATAAATCCATATGCCATAAAGCCTAAACAACTTAGCAATGCAAAAGCAATAATTATTTTATGTGAGCGCATGGCATCCGGCCCTGACCCAAACCTTGTCAGCATCCATTCTGCTCCGGTAGAAGCATTGGAACGGCGTAACCAGACTGATAAATAGACAAACATAAAAACCTGATTGAATACCGGCCATAACCAGGGTAGCCAGATGCTCTTTACACCATAAATAAACATAATGGAAACCATCCAGAGTGTGCCGGAGATATCAAACATACCTGATGCGTTCGAGATACCCAACATCCACCAAGGTAATGAATTACCACCTAACAAATATTCATTTTTACTTTTCTTAGCCCGCTTCCTCATAATAAACCCTATTGAGGAAACAATTAGAAGATAGGCAAGAATAACAAGGCCATCTAATAGATGTATTTTCATAAAATGAATGCGTTTTTAACCTGGTGTGGTATTTTTATTGTTTGTTGAGACGATTACTTTTGCCTGTAGAGGTGTTTTTTGTTAGCTCCTTTTTCTAACAAAACTTTACCAGATTGTATCATTTTTAGAAAGTCAGAAGCACTCTTTTGCCCTTCATACGGAGCATAATAGTGTCTGTCATAACCATTTCTCCAAACCAGAAAGTAAGAAAGTTTAGTATCCTGCACTGCTGGTAACACAATATTAGACCACCAGTCAGCCTCTGTAATCTGTTCTAAGCCCATTTCTGTTACTGCACAGAGTTTATTGTTTTCGGTAGCAATTTCTTCTAAAGTGGTTATCATACGCCGAAAGTCTTTTCTGAATTTTTCATTGCTCGCAGGGGCATCTCTGTGGTAAAGGTCAAAGCCAATTATGTCAACATAGTCGTTACCCGGGTATCTTTCGAGATAGTGTTCTTTAGTGTTAAATCTATCTGTCGAGTAGCCAATCAATATGTTATGTACGTTTTTCTTTTTAATCAGGTAGTCAATTGTAAAACGCCACATTCTTTTGTATTCTTCTGGTGTGCAATGCCCTGCACCCCACCAGAACCAGGAACCTGTATGCTCATGAAATGGACGGAAAATAACTGGTATGAGCTCACCTTTCGAACCTTTAAGACTTTTTATGAAGTCTGCTATATTATCCAACCAGCCTTCGTATCTTTTCAGATATTCATTATTATTGAAGATATATTTTATGGTTGAATCTGCTTTATCCCAGCTTGTTTTCTTAGGGTCGACAGGATTATTTAAGTGCCAGCTTATCGTATTTACACCACCACGGTCATAGGTCTGTTCGATATAATGCTTCATATTTGCAAAAGGTACTTTGTCAAGATTTCTGATACTATCAAATTCAATTTTACCTAAATCCCAACCTAAAACTGCCGGGTATTCTCCTGATACAGTCTTTACATCAGATCGACCCTCTTGCCCAATCCATCTGGTACCATCAGGATTCAGCCCATAAGCCAAACCATCCTGATGACCGAACATCACTCCCTGCTTTTGAATCGCTTTTAAATTATTATAAAGATTTTTAGTTTCCTTAGTGGCTTTTTTATCAATTTGGCCGAAACCTAAAGAAGGTATGAGTATTGACAGTAGAAAAAGAGTGTAGGTTTTCATAGGTTTGAAATAGATGTATTTTTTAGCTACCCTGTGTTCGTACTGGTTTGATGTTGTCCTGAACTTTGGTTTAACTGATTTAATTACTTAAATCAGTTAAACCAAAGTTCAGGGTGAATTTACTTAACAAGAATCACATCATCAAAATAGAAGACTTCATCCTGCTTGTCAGGGCCTTGAATTCTGAAACCTAATTGTTGCAGGCTCTTACCTGCTGACCAGAAATCAATATCAGCTAATTTCACTTTGAAGTAATTCCATACGCCCGCTTTTACATTTAACTTATTTGCATCTACGTAGTTTCCGAATCCGGCTTTACTTGCGTCGGTGGTAATATATAGTGAATAGTCTTCTGATGCGCCTTTAATCCATACTGAAAGATATTTGTAATCGGCTGAATAAGGCACTGTTGGCCACCAGTTAGTGAAGTTAATTAAGTGCCAATTGCCTTTCTGATAATTTTTACCGACCCCTTTAGTACCAGTTTTGAACTGAGTAGTTGAAATGGCACCAGCATCTCCCCAGGAACCGTCTGCAAAGCCTTCTCCATAACCATCAGTAAAGATTTGAAGTGCTTTATCAAGATTGACAAATTCCTGAGTAGTTTTAAATAATCCAGTTCCATTTACTATATCTAAAGTTGCACTATTTATGCTTGAAGCAGGCATCTTAACGATTAGCTGTTTTTTAGTTTTTGACACAATAGTTGCTTTATCGGTAGTTCCTGTCAGCGTAACAGAAGTTACGTCGTCAAGATTATTACCATCTATTGTAATTTCAGTATCCTTTGTAAAGTTATAGTTAGATACACTGGCTACTGAAGGGAAAGCCAATACTTTAAAAGGAACACTTAGTTTAGCACCTGCACTATTAGTGAAAATAATATTCTGGTTGCCGCCTGAGGCGTCTTCTGGTACACGAAAAATAATGGCTTCGCTCGTATTTAATGTTGTTTGAAACCCCGCGGGAACATTGTTTTTCTCAAAAACGATCGAGCGCATATCACCTAAACCGGTGCCTGTTAAGGTAATTACAGTACCACCTGCTGCTGAATCAGGTTTTATTCCTGCTGATTCAGGCGTGCCAGGTCCAATCTGTGGCCTGCCGTCTGTATCCTCAGTACATGAACTTACAGTGAAACCAAAGATCAATGCAAAGGATAGGAGCGAAAATATATTTTTAATTGGATATTTTTTCATTGATATTCTTATTAATAATTATTTGTAATAGGGTACAGCCGGTTTTGCTAACTCAGGGTCTTGAATAATTTCTCCTGCCGGAACCGGTACAAACATTCTGTCTTCTGTGAATGTCGTAATATAATTAGGGCCGCCGTCAAATGAACCTCTGTTTTGTTTTTCAATAATAGCTTTTGCCCTGGCATATCCCTGACGCTGAATATCATACCAGTAATCTCCCTCAAAAGCAAATTCAACCCGACGTTCGTGCAATATCTGGTCAAGTGTAAACGATGTTCTGGCCGGCAGTCCAGCCCTTGCTCTTACAGCGTTTAAAGCTTGTAAGGCCGAGGCGTCTGTAGTTGAGGAATTTGTGCCTAAAGTTGCTTCTGCGTAAATCAAAAGTACATCAGCATAACGAAGTAACACTACGTTATTACCTGAATTTTGTCCTAAAACCGGCTCTCCGCCATAGCTTTTACCAGGACCTGCAAAGTATTTTGCTATATTAGCTCTAACTGCATTTTTAGCACCGCCATCATCAATAGGTTGTATCGTGTCGTATTTATAGCCATTGGCCATAAATTCATTGTATTTAGGTTGATTGGCACGCTGTGGTTTCCAGTTTGGATTAGTCCAGCCATGCTCCATTACTGACCATTTTCTGCGTAAATCACCAAACTCATATTCATTTAATAAGTCTAAAGATGGCATGTACATTTCCCAGGCATCAGCTTCAGCAGTTCTCAGATTGCTTGGCCCCCTGTCTGGATTTTTGATATTTCCAGTTCCCCAAGGATCTACAGCAAACTGATGTTGAATCGAGAAAAGAGACTCTGTATTATTGTTCAAACTGGCCTTAGTAAACATACCATTGTAATCACTTACAAGACTATACTTGCCAGAATTAATTACTTCCTGAGCTTTGGCTTTTGCATTGGTATAATCTTTATTGTATAAATACAATTTTGCCATCATACCTTTAGCTGAATATTTAGTCAATCGACCAGGATCATCGGATTCAGGCAATTTAGCCTCTGCTAACTGAAGTTCTTCTAAGGCAAATCGGAGTACATCTTTCTGGAAATATCTTGGAATATTAAAATTGCCAGATAAGGCGGTTTCACCTGGGTCGGTAATAATCGGTGCATCGCCCCATGTTCGGGCGATGTAGAAATATATCGTGCCTCTGATGAAATGACATTCAGCAATGGCAGGGTCAAGATACTCTGCACCACCGCCATTTGCCTTTTTCTCTTCAAAGGTTTTAATCATTACATTAGCGTAACCGATAATTTTATAAAATGCGCCCCAAGCGGCACCTACACGCTCTGAAGCCGATGAGAGTGAGAAGTTCAGATACTCTACATCAGTATAAGAAAACATATTGCCAGACATTACATCTCCTATGGCATCCTGGGCTCTACTTTCATAATTGCGCCAGGGCAAGCCACTATAAAGTGTACTTGTTGCGGCTCTTACTTCAGCCGCATTATTATAATAGTTTCCTGTTGTTGTTCCCGAAAGCGAAGGTCTGTCAATAAAATCTTTACTGCACGAGGCCGATATTAGCAAAGGCAAAACAAGGGCCGATATTTTTAATATTTTCATTGTAAAATTTTGATTTATGAAGCAGAGCTTCAAAGTTTAAATATGCTTCTCTGCTTAAAATTCAACATTTGCACCTACCGTAAAAGTACGAGGGTTAGGGTAGTGGCCTGTATCAACATTCATCAACTTAATACTATTGTTAAATGCACCAATTTCAGGATCATAGCCAGAATAATTGGTAAATGTTTTCAGGTTCTGGATTGAACCATAAATTCTGAAATTAGCACCTTTTATTTTATTCAGGATTTTTCTTGGTACGCGATAACCGAGCGTAATATTCTGGATTCTCATGTAAGAAGCATCTTCCACATATCTGTCAGACATGGCAATATTATTTTTATTTGTATTGGTAAATCTTGGCAGACTTCCATCAGTATTTTCTGGAGTGTAACGATCCATAACTGTTCTCATCTGGTTAGACCAAGGGCTGTTCATTCCTTCTAATTGCCACCGCAGAAAGTTAAACGCCTTGGCTCCCTGGCTACCTTGCAGGAACAGTGTGAAGTCAAAGTTTTTATAATTTACATTATTGGTCAGACCATAAGTGAAGTCAGGAAGAGGGCTGCCAATGAAAGTCATGTCTCCTGCATCAATTTTACCGTCTCCGTTTATATCTTTGAATCTAATATCACCAAGATAGGTTTGTGTCGGATCGATTATATAGCCAAATTGAGGAAGGCTATTGTCTAAGTCTGCCTGGGTACGGAACAAACCATCAGTTACTAATCCCCAGAATGAGCCAACAGGACGACCCGGAGTTGTATGTGTTATAAGATAGTTGTTATAATATACTTTACCGTCTAAAGCGGAGGCAGCACTGGCAGCTTTATCATAGGTATTCTTAAATCTTGTGAAAACCAAATTTGTTTTCCAGGTTAAATCATTTGTTTTAATATTGGTTGAAGTGATACCAATATCTATACCTGTATTAGTCATCTGACCTGCATTACCTAAAGGTGCCTTAAGATCGTCCCATTGGTCACCAACGCCAATCAGGTTTGGTCCTGTAAGGAAGATTATCATGTCTGAAGTAACCTTCTTATATACGTCAATTGTTGCATCTATCCGGCCATTTAATAATCCTAAATC
Source organism: Emticicia sp. BO119 (assembly GCF_013912375.1). Classification (GTDB taxonomy): domain Bacteria; phylum Bacteroidota; class Bacteroidia; order Cytophagales; family Spirosomataceae; genus Emticicia. The sequence continues at coordinate 1,434,856 of NZ_JACETV010000001.1, forward strand.
TATACCAGCATTGGTAGTTTTAACAGATTCCCATTTCAGATTCGGATTCGGAATACCGTTAATCATGTTAGACGTGCCAAAGCCAACAGGGCCTGAGAAGAATTGTACGGCGCCTACGTAAGCAGGATTTGGTGCGCCGCCAGGGAAATTCTGATTACCTACAGAACCATAACCAACTCTCAATTTCAGATAGACACTGCTCAGCTTTTCTTTCATGAATTTCTCGTTTGAGATTGTCCAGCCGGCAGATACTCCAGGAAAGTAGCCCCATCTGTTATTCGGACCAAAGTTTGATGAACCGTCAGCTCTGAAACTTGCTGAAACCGAATATTTATCATCAAATGTATAATTAGCTCTGGCAAAATAAGATTCCATAGCCCATTGCCCCTTGCCACCACTTAAACCCCAGGTTGTCTGATCAGCGCTTCCTGTATTTAAATCAAAAATATTTGCTTGCAAATCTACTTTCGTACCTGAAATTGCCTGCCAGTATGAAGATTGTGCCTGATGACCTACAGTAGCCTGAATGCCATGTTTATTAAAATATTTATTGTAATTCAAATAATTTGTGATTGAATAATAATAGCTATCAGACCGGGAGTCAATCAGTTTACTTCTGAAGGTATCACCACCAACATTACCGGTTTTTTGAAATGCGATATTATTATCCTGTCCTAATGAATAAGACAACTCATTTCGTAGTGACAGGTCTTTATATAACTGAAATTCAGCATATAAACTGCCAAAGACATTAGTGGTAGTTTTTGTATTACCTCTGAACTGACTATTACCTACCAGGTTTGCATTGCTATAACGAACACCACCAACGGTTTGCCCTCCTCCCCAAGTTCCATCAAGATTTTTTACGGGAGTTAAAGGACTTGTTACTGCACCCCACCAAATGGTACTTTCAGCGGCGTCAGCCAGACTGACATTCTGGATACTTCTGGTTGCGTTGGCACTTATACCTACCTTTGCCCAGCTTTTTAACTGGTTATCAAGGCTAAAGCGAGTCGAGAAACGCTTAAAATCTGAACCTAAAAGAATACCGGTATTATCATAATAATTTAAAGACAGGTAATACGTTGTTTTTTCTTTACCGCCAGAAAAACTCAACTGGTGATTCTGTACATTGCCGTGTCTGAACATGGCTTCCTGCCAGTCTGTACCTTTTCCTAATACTGAAAGATCTTTGAATTCATCAGAAACAGGGTTGCCGATGATCGGAAGCACTTCGTTTTGGTATTGTGCAAATTCACGAAGATTCATCAAATCTAACTTTCGAGCTACTTCTGAAACCCCATAATACATTTCATAGTTAATTTTCCCTTCACCTTGTTTTCCTTTTTTGGTTGTAATTAAAATCACACCATTGGCTGCCTGCGAACCATAGATGGCTTGTGCCGATGCGTCTTTCAAAACATCAATAGACTCAATGTCATTTGGGTTTAGCATAGCCATGACGCTATTTCCAGTCTGGCCGTTTGAGCCACCTAATCCATCAAATCCTCTGTTGTCTGATGTATTACCACTTACAAAAGGTACACCATCTATCACAAAAAGAGGGTCGTTACTATTGATAGAGGTGACTCCGCGTACTTTTACTGAAACCCCGCCGCCTGGTTGACCGCTATTACTTGTTACGGTAACCCCTGCGGCTTTTCCTTGCAACATCTGGTCGATACCTGCTACTGGCATGTCTTTTAATTCTTTAGCTTTTATAGAGGTGATAGAGGAGCTAATATCTGCCCGCTTGGAAGTTCCATAACCCACTACCACTACTTCTTCTAAAGTCTGATCTTCCAGGGTCATACTTACATCAATTTTTGTCTGATTACCAATAGGTATTTCTTTTGTAAGCATACCTACAAATGAAAAAATCAAGGATTGTGTTGTGTTGGTAACGGTAATAGAGTAATTACCGTCAGCATTAGTTGCAGTACCCTGATTAACGCCTTTTGCCACTATTGAGACGCCAGGTAAGGCTTCGCCCTTGTCGTCTGTTACTTTGCCTGTAATGGTTCTTTGTTGTGCCATGAGTGAGACGCTCACCATCGAAATAAAGCCAAACAGAAGTGTTTTAATAAAGTTTTGCTTCATAAAAAATTAAGGATAGTTAAAGAGAAAAATTTGTACAAAGTTGATAAAAATTTGCACATAAAGTATAGTACTATTTTAACAATTTATGACATAAATTAAATAATTGTCGAAATGACAGATATTTTTTCTTATTAGTATTATTATACAAAATATTTATAGAATTTAATAAAATATAAAATTCCATTGATATTTCTGAAAAAAATTATTTACGGTAGTATATAATAGTATAATACTATTATAACTTGTATAGACATCTTGCTGTTGGTTATGCGAAGATTTCTGGTTACCAAAAAGACAATTTTAACTTTGCAATTCTCTGAATTTCAAAGTTTTATGCATAAGTATCTGACGTTAGGCTTTACACAGAATCTATAATCAAAAAGGGTAATCAGCGTTTTGCCTGAGATTGTTTTAATGTATCATAGTGTGTCAAAAAGTCATTGTAATATTCTTACAGGTTAATTGAAATTGTTATTGGATTATGGAAAAATATTTTTTCAGGTTGTTATCCGCCATTTTGACAGATTAAATGCTTTGGCAAATTTCTTGACATACTACTCATTTAAAAAGGAGAAAAAATGTTATCTTTTTTGGCGTCTTCATCAGTGGAAGACAACACATTGCAGCAATCATCGCACGACGATGAAATCTTAGATGCTTATTCTAATACTATAATTGAGGTAGTAGAAAAAGCCAGTAATTCTGTAGTTCAGATCAGAGTGCTTAAAAAGACTGCTCAGGGGCCAAGTCAACGAATCAGACAACCGCAGGAGGCAGGTGGGTCGGGTTTCATCATTTCAAGTGATGGGTTTGTAATTACCAATAACCACGTTGTAAGTAATTCGGATAAGGTAGAGGTAGGATTGATGGATGGAAGACTTTTTGAGGCAACCATCATAGGTACGGACCCCTATACTGATATAGCCGTATTAAAAATTTATGCTGATTCTTTAAAACCTTTAAGATTCAGCGATTCTGATAAACTGAAAGTTGGGCAGATAGCCGTTGCTATTGGCAATCCCCTGGGTTTTCAATATACGGTTACAGCCGGGGTAGTTAGCGCGTTGGGCAGAACTCTGAGAAGCGAGACTGGAAGAATGATTGATGACGTTATACAAACCGATGCTTCACTTAATCCTGGAAATTCAGGAGGGCCCCTTGTTAATTCCCGGGGTGAAATAATTGGTGTAAATACCGCAGTTATAGCCGCTGCGCAGGGCATTTGTTTTGCTGTTTCGGCTAATCTGACTAAGTATGTGGCCGGAAAACTAATTCTGGAAGGAAGAGTAAAAAGAGCGCAGTTAGGAATTGCCGGACAAATAGTGAATCTGAGCGAAAGAATGATAGGTTATAACAAATTGTCTACACGAACAGGTGTTTATATAAGCGAAATAATTGCTGATGCCAATGCAAATAATGATGAATTAAGAAGAGGTGATATTATTGTAGGACTAAATGAAAGACCAGTGTCTTCTGTTGACGATTTACATAAGATTCTTAATGATGAACTAATTAACCGGCGTGTTATAGTTAGTATTTTACGTGGTGGCACCAGAAAAGATGTTAAGGTGCTTGCCGGAGAGTTGAAATGAAAGAAAGTATTGATAAGAATTTATAGAATTATAATAGTATTCCATTGAACTTGTTGTGTTCATTCCGGCGGTGAAAAAACTTTACAGGTTTTTATCAAAACAATCAGGTAAGTATGTGAGTTTCACAAATAAAAACCTTAAATGCATACCTTACATAATACTCAAAAACTGCCATTAACTTTACAATATGCCTGGGATTTTTTATCTACTCCTGCAAATCTTAAAATTATTACGCCAGAGTATATGGGTTTTGAAATGACCTCCTTGCATCATGGTGATAAAATGTATGCAGGGCAAATTATTACTTACATAGTTAAACCAATTTTGAATATCCCATTAAAATGGTGTACAGAAATTACCCATGTGCATAAACCAGATTATTTTGTGGACGAACAACGATTTGGCCCTTATTCATTCTGGCATCATCAACATAGATTAGTTGCTATTGAAAATGGGGTTTTAATGGAAGATATTGTTCATTACAAACTTCCTTTAGGCTTCATAGGTAGGTGGGTTAATTCACTTTTAGTTCAAAAGCAACTTGAAGATATTTTTGAGTTCAGAAAACAAAAGCTCATAGAACTTTTTGGCGAGTATAAAGAAAACTGAGTGTATAGGTATAGCAAAGGTATTCAAAGAAAACCTGAAAACCTTTGCTACTTCTAAATACTGGTCTTAATTCTTCAGATATTTATTAAACCAGGCAATGTACCTTTCAAAGCGATCCTTCTGAAAACCAGGATTGGTAATACCATGAAACTGTCCCGGATAAATAATCAATTCTGTAGGGATACCCAATGACCTGAAAGCCTGATACATCTGCTCGCTTCCAACCGATGGTACGTTAAAATCACTCTCGCCAACCATAAATTGTGTTGGAGTTTTAATGCGGTCTGCTTTTAAGAATGGATAAGAGAGTGCTACATATTTATCGAAATTTTTCCAGGGAGAACCCAATTCGTTCTCATATTGCAGTATATATTGGTCGACTCCATATAATGAAGAAATCATTGCTACACCCGCCCCACTTGATGCGGCTTTAAAACGGGTATCTGTAGCAATAGTGTAGTCAGTGAGAATTCCTCCGTAACTCCAGCCACCAATACCCAGTTTATCAGCATCGGCTATCCCATTTTGTACTACATAATCTGCTGCCCCTAAAATATCTATTACTTCTTTATTCCCCCAATCAGCCCAGATAGCTTTGCAAAAATCCAGACCTCTGCCAGAGGAGCCTCTATAATTGACTGCTACCACATTATAACCTGCCCCGGCTAACATTTGACGTGTCAAGTCAAAACTAAATTCGTCTTGCGCCACAGGCCCCCCATGTATCATAAATATAGTTGGCAATTTTTCTGTTTTATTTGTATTAGAAGGGCGATAGAGAATATTTGAAACCATTGTCCCATCTTTACTTTTCGAAATAAAACCTTCAACATTAGCTAAAGATAATTTTGATACAAAATCTTGCTGATGTTTGGTTAATCTTCTTAGATTGCCACTTTCTAAAGCATAGATTTCTAATGGTGTCAGGGGTTCACTCATGGTAACCAGTAAGTTTCCGGAAGGGTGTCTTTCTATTGTAGTGAAGCTCTTGTTGCCAGTATTTACCTTGTTCAGTTTACCATCTGAAATATTGAACCGGGCAACATATCTGATACGGTCATCAGCCACCAAGGCATAAATAGTACTTCCATCTTTAGACCATCTTGGTGTAGTAACAGGTCTGTCTAATGCTGTGCTCAATAACTTTGGCTCACCACCGTCTTTTGAGATAACACACAAGATAGATTGATCATACATGATATAGTTTTCTGGAGACGTACTTCTCAGGTAAGCAATTTGTTTCCCATCAGGACTCCAATCCATTGTGCCATCTCTACCTGTCCAGGTTGTCAGTTGTTTCATTGCGGCATTTGGCTTTGCATCAATCAGCCAGATGTCCGAATTTTCATTTCTGTCGGGGTCTTCTGTACGATTGCTTATAAATGCTATCTGATTTCCATCAGGAGACCATTTTGGGTTTGTTTCATCGAAATTGCCTTTGGTCAAGGTGTCTAATTTCTTCGTTGCAATGTCAAAAAGATATAAGTGTATTGGTTTTTTTGTCAGATAGCCCTCCACATCTTGTTTAAATTGAAATCTATCTAAAACAATTGGTTTTGGCGTTTTATTTTTTGAGGTGTCTGCTGGAGTCTGAATAACGAGAACAATTTTCTTGCTGTCAGGCGACCATGCATAATCCATCAAATTGCCTTTTTTTAAATCGGTTAATTGCTTTGCTTCGCCGCCTCTTCTATCCATCAACCAAATCTGGCTACTTGTTAACCCATTTCTTGACGACACAAATGAAACATATTTCCCGTCAGGACTCCATCTTCCCTGCGATTCACCATCAGGGCTATGCGTCAACTGAACTGATTCTTTGCCATCCCACGAAACCATCCAGATATCAGCATTGCGCTTGTTTTTTGCCGAGTCAACCGAAGAAAGAGTATAGGATACCCAGTTGCCATCTGGCGAAATCTGTGGGTCTGATAAATTCTGTAAACGAAAAATGTCAGAAGGCTTTAAATTTCTTTTAGTAGTTGTTGATTGAGCATAACCAATCGTGAAAGAAAACAAGAAGACAGCCAGAAAAGGCGCAAGTTTTTTCATATAATAAGGTGATGTTTAGGATTTGAATTAAAGTGATAAAAATACAATCTTTTCAAATCGTAAACTCTTCAACCTCTAATTTTTTTTAGGCAAGAATCCTGATAGAATGCTTGAACCAATTTTCAAATCAAGTCTGTAAACGTCATTTCCTGTGACAATCTGCGAGGTAATAGGCACTAATTTGTTACGCTCGGCCTGTTCATAAGTATCTTTTAATGATTTATTCGGGTAATAATTCAGAAAATCAATTAATTGCGGATATCTTTTAGAATTATTTATCTTTACCAGAGGTTCATTTTTGGATGGACTTGAATCCTCAATAGCGTTAGTGGTATAGGTATTTGTACAGCCAATCATTTTGGTTTTGAAAACTGTTCCTTTCTGAACCTCAAAACCTGGTTGAAGTATAATTCCATTCTTGGCATCATAAGTAATAGTTTTGTTGTTGCTTATGATGCTCTGTCCCCATATATTTTTACCATAAACAATCGTGGAATCTTTTGTGATATTGTCCCGGACGGTATAGCCATCAGGGCAATCAAAATCCAGCACCCATAATTCCTGTCCTTTTAAAGTATCTACTGCGGAAAAGTATATTTTTTTATTATGAAATAAGAAGTTATAACCACCAATATTTGGAAAGGCTTTTTTCAGTAAAAAGGCCTTCTTTATATTTTCTGCATTACCGTCTGTTATATAAAAATGCTCTTCTTGAGGATTAAAATCTGTGATTGAATTTAGTATAAATCTTTCATCCAATTTTGAAAAACCACTGAAACCTATAGGACCTGAATTTGATGGAGAGGTAATGGAATTTAAGTAATGGATAGTATTATTCTTATCTAATTCGTAGTATTCAACGGTAAAATCATTGATTAGTGATAAATATAACTTATCCCTTAGTTTTATACAGCCGCTAAAAGACCTCTCATCAATTTGGAACGTGCCGGCAATGGTTCCATCACTTTGCCATAGGGAGTTATTATTCGTAAAGTAAATTTTATTATTGAGTGTACCCAATACTGAAAAAAAGTTATCTGTCGGAAGTTTCAAAGTACCAGAGGCAGTTCCGTTACTGGCCCATAGTTCATATTTTGATGTGTAAGGTTCAATTAATCTCAGGAAGTAAAAGATTTTTTCAGTGGCGAATGGATATAAATAACTATGCTGAACATTAGTTGTGTTTCCACTCAAAAACGTGAATAATTTGGTTGTGCCATTTTTCTTGCCATTGGTTTTCCATAGAACTGAGCCACTATTAGATGTAAAGTACAATAAGGTATCAACTTTTATCAAATCATTTGCACCCCAGTTTCCTGTGCCATTTCCGGTTGAATCTAAATGGACTGCTTTTTTTGTACCGGCGATTGTACAATCAGTATTCCACAGATTCCCATCAGTTCCCATAAAATACAGTAAGTTTTTATATTCATGTGGAATAGAAAAGTAATAAAAAGGTGCAAAACTTAAGTCTTTCATATTTCCATCAGGCGTAAACTGATAATGGGTATAATTAATATCAGCAACATATGAATTACCAAACTTCTGATGCGACCTATACGTGGAACTCGGTACATGAGTATTGCCATTTACATAATTCAAATCTGCGTACAAAAAGGTATTAACCCCATCAGTTCGCCAGATTTCGTATCCGTGAGATATATCATCGGCCATAAAGTAAGCATAGTTTCCTACACTAAAAAGAGGTCTTGCAAACGATGAGGCAGATTTCGTATTGATGTCCCGTAAAAGATATGTCCCGATTGCTGTCCCGTCTGTTTTCCAGAGCTCATATCCATGCTGAGAGTCAGAGGCACTAAAATAGAATATATCTCCTGCTACGTTTACTACATTGCTTATAGACCCGAGAATAATATCAGGTTTCAAATCAGTTATTTTTTTAACTGTAAAACCATCATAAACCCAATAAACTGCATCTCCCTCAGGTACACCGCCATTATTTTTTTGCTGCCCGAAATAAACTTTTGTTTCTCCTGCCATAATAAATGTAGGACCGGCATCTATTGCCGGAATCGAAGCGATAATTCTTTCAGAGCTTATATCCCCATCATTTTCATAAATATTTACAATATCATTTTCTCTCGACGCATAATAGATTTTATTCTTGGCTGTTAACATATTTCCATACATATTAAACGCATTTGAAACATGCGTGACTGTCGATGAATTGGTATCTAACCTGCTTATTCTACTCTGGTTATTCACATAAGCGAGCATATATAGATTATTCCTGAACTTAAATATGCTATATACACCATAGGTCTCATCTCCATCGATGGAATTGATAACTTTTTGTGTTGATAAGCTATCACCCTTCGATTTCCATAATTTATACCGATACCAGAAAGGGCCGCCTTCAGATTTTTGAAAATAAGCATAACTCCCCAATGAAAGATAACTCAAATCAACAAATCTATTGTTTTGAAACAACGTTGTTCCTTCGGGAGTCCCATCCGTAGACATCAAATACAAGCCATTTATATTTAATGGATAGTAAAACTTATTACCAAGGGTAAATCCGGTATTTTGACCGTATTGAGATAAGGGATCAGGTAAATAAATAGACTTAATTAAGTTGGTAGTAATGTCCGGATTTATTCTACGTAATTCAAGTATCTGGGTGGAGCTATTATAAGAAAGAAAAAATAGCTGATTGTTCAAGTCGAAAAAACCAAGCCGATAACTATCGCTTAAATTCATGACGAATTTAACAGAGTCATTTTTTATACGGAAAATCTGTCCATTATTATTCCCATATATTGCGCCTTTATATTTGTGATAAGCGGTAGTACTCCACATATTTACATTTCTAAGGAGGTCATCGTATTTCAAATCTATAGTTGTGCCAGAAGTTCCCTTCGTCCGGTAATACTTATAACTATACCCATACCCATTGACGGTATCAGCGTTGAAATATAAAGTATCATCAGATGAGAATGAGCCTGAGTTGAAAATCCAGGCATTATCTGTGCCCTGAGCAATATCTTTGAAAATTCTTTGAGAAAAAGCAGGAAATACAATAGCGATAGTTAGAAATAAAAGCGGTAGTTTTTTCTTCATATACTTGTTTTAGTCAACAGCAGCAAAGATAGATAAAAACTGAATTGATTGAGTGTTAAGTAAATATTATTTATCGCTCAAAAATTTCTTCTTAAAACTTAAGGGATTTTCGCCTGTTACTTTCCTGAAAGTACGGTTAAAATAAGATAAACTTTCAAATCCAGATTCAAAACAAGCTTCAGTTACGTTTTTATTCAGGAGCAAAAGTTTTTGTGCCTGATTGATACGATAATGATTCAGAAATTCAACAAAAGTCAACCTGGTAATCTTTTTAAAATAACGACAGAAGGCGGATTTGCTGAGGTTTGTCAGATTGGCTACTTCATCGACCTCAATCTTTTGCTGATAATGCTGGTCAATAAAATTATAAATACGTGTGATACGTTCCTGCTCTTTCTGGTTATGTTGGTTTTCAACTGGCTTTGGATGAAGCAAAGCTATTTCATTGCTTTGTGCCAACACCTGAAATAGACTTAAAATCTCTAAAAACTGCTCGAAATGACCTAAATTTTTCAGATTTTTGAGTCTTTCCTTCAATAGTAATTTTGTCTCCCTGCCAAAGGCAATCCCGTGCTTAGATTTCTCAAAAAGTTGATAGACCGCTGAAAGCTCAGGAATATTTGCAAACGCATTTCCCAAGAAATCCTGTCTTATCTGTACCACTACTTTTTCACACTCAGTTTTTACTCCATAATCAAAATTAAGATGAGGGATATAAGAACCGATGAAAACCAGGTCACTTCCCTCAAATCTTGAAATATGTTCTCCAACATGACGAGTACCATTAGCTCCTTCAATATAAACCAACTCGAACTCAGGATGAAAATGCCAGTAAAACACATCATTCAGTCTGGGATTAATAATTAGCCTGAACGAACTATCTGAATCAGGGGTAAATTCTTCAAATCTTAGCTTCATCTTTTAGAAAGGTGAGTTTCATTTTGCCTATAATTTGCCTGTTATTTTCAATATTCAGATAAATGTAGAAATAAAATATCAATATTGTTCAAAAAATGGCAATTATTGGAGTAGAAAATTGAACTACGATACCTGTAAATTTGTATCATTATTTCAATTCAAAATATAACGAATTATGGAACTTGAACAACAAACAATGGTGCCTACGATGGTTCCGACTATGGCAGTAAACGCACCGGTACAAAATAATGCTCATAAGGATATTCCGGGTAATCCATCAACTGCAACCAGTAGTGCAATCAAGTTAAGTGACCGGTCTAATGGAAAACCATTAAGGGTTTTAAGTGAAGAAGACTGGAATTTCTGGATTCATAATGGCTATATTATTATTAAAAATGCTGTACCGAGAGAACAGGCGTTGGAAACCGCAAAATTTATCTGGGAATTTGAAGAAAAAGACCCTGATAATAAAGAAACATGGTACACTGCTCCCCGTGCCGAAATGCAGATGAAAGAACTGACCGGAAGCGGCATGGTAGAAGTATATAATAACCAGCACCTTTGGAATAACCGACAAATGCAAAGAGTGTATGATGCCTTTGTAGATATATGGGGTACAGAAAAACTATGGGTAACAATAGATAGAGCCAATCTGAATTTCCCGCTACGCCCACAAGATGAGTTCAAGGGTTTCATTCACTGGGATTACGATCCTGAAACCAAACCGCAAAATGTGCAGGGAGTTTTAGCATTGGCAGACCAGACCGATGAAAATATGGGTGGTTTCCAATGTATTCCAGAATTATTCCGTACATACGATACATGGAAACTAACCCAACCAGAAGATAGAAACCATTTCAAACCCGATACAAAAGGATTTGAGGATAAGTTCGTAAAGGTAAAATTAGAGGCTGGTGATTTAATGATTTTCAATAGCAGTCAGCCACATGGTATCAGACCCAATCGTTCAGAAGATAAAGTACGTATTGCTCAATATATATCTATGATGCCAGCTGAAGAAGAGAATGAGGGGCTTCGTCAATGGCGCATTAATTCCTGGAAAAACCGTATTGCTCCGGAAGGATATGCGTTTCCGGGAGACCCAAGAAATTGGGAACAAACAAAATATGGAGTAGCGGAGTTAAATGAATTAGGCGAAAAACTTTTAGGATTGAAAAACTGGTGATTATGCAAAATCAACAACTTATGACTGGTCTCAGCAATGGTGTACAAATGCCATTGCTGGGGCTTGGCGTTTATGATATGTATAAACAAGAGGCCGAACAAGCAGTTTTATGGGCCTTGGAAACAGGTTATCGATTGATAGATACCGCAAGTATGTATCGGAATGAAACGGAAATTGGTAATGCTGTAAGACAAAGTGGTATGAAAAGGAACGATCTTTTCATCACCACAAAAGTCAATAATGGTGACCAGGGCTATGAAAAAACACTCAAAGCCTTTGATGTAAGTTTAGGGAAGCTTGGCCTGGATTATGTTGACTTATACCTTGTTCATTGGCCAATTAAGTTTACCCGAAAGTTTACCTGGAAAGCACTTGAACGATTATACCATGAGGGTAGGGTAAGAGCCATAGGCGTAGCCAATTACCTGATTCCTTTTTTAGAAGAACTAAATCTTGAGGCAACAGAAGTGCCAATGGTAAATCAGGTAGAATTTAGTCCGTATCTATATCTGGAGGACTTATTGAAATATTGTCAGGAAAGAAAAATTCAGTTGCAGGCATATTCTCCTTTGGTAAGAGGCCAGCGTATGACAGACCCAAAGCTATTGAGTGTGGCAGAGAAATATGAGAAAACTCCTGCGCAGATTATTCTCAGGTGGGCTTTGCAATTAGGGGTTTCTACCATTCCAAAATCATCGAATTTAGAGAGGCTTAAAGAAAATTTTGATGTTTTTGATTTTGAAATCAATGAACAGGATATGGGCTATATCAATAATTTTAATGAAAACCTAAGAATAGTCGATGACCCAATGGAATTATTATAAGATTTCATTGGGTTCTGTCAGATGAACTTAATTATTAATGTGATCTTTCTCTGAGTCGGCAGCATTATTAGTGTGTCAGTGTTTACGGGCAAAGGTTTCTTTATTCAAATTATGGATTAAGCTATTCCCCATCTTACAAGGACCAGAAGAGTAGGTGTAATTATGTCTTCAAAAAACCAAATGCGTTAATCCGCTTTAAGAAAAGAGCATTTTATATCAACAAAAATTGATATTTCTTTTTTAGATATGAATATGTGTTTATCAAATGGCATTGCCTTTCTTAAAACGTTTTGAGTACAAATACTGGTAATATTAACTCCTTCTTAAAAGGAATATAGAACAGGATTTGAATATTGGTTCAAAGCATCTTATTATCAATAAATAATTATAATAAATATTAAAATTTAACAATCTATGAATTTATTAGAGGCAAAAGGATAATTTTGTATTTACCTGAACTTTAAAATTATCCTATTATAAAAATGAGTAATATTTATCATGAAATAACCCCTCTGACGCCAAATGATTGTTTCATGGTTTTTGACAGGCACAAAAGTGAATTCGATTTTCCGATTCATTTTCACGAAGAATTTGAGTTGAACTTTATAGAAAATGCTAAAGGTGCCAAGCGGATAGTAGGCGATAATATCGAGATTATAGAGGAATTAGAACTTGTGTTGGTTGGTTCTAATATTCCGCACAGTTGGTCAGGCTGCGAATCTCAAAAAAAAGATATTCATGAGATAACTATCCAGTTTCATAAGGATTTATTTGATGAAAAATTTCTTCAAAGAAATCAGTTGAGCTTCATCAGGTCTCTGCTCGAACGCTCGGCAAGGGCAATCTCTTTTTCGAATGAAACTATTCTGCAAATTCGCCCGCGATTGGCTTCATTAAGTCAGAAAAGTGGTTTTGATTCAGTAATGGAGTTAATTTCCATTCTTCATGATTTGTCTGTTTCTAATAATACCCGATTGCTCACAAGCAGTAGCTTTGTAGATGAAAATGTAAATTTTAATAGCCGAAGAATTGAAAAGGCCTTTGATTATATGAGGACCAATTATGATAAAGATATTTCGTTGGCTGACATTTCAAAAATTGTAAATATGGCCGAAGTGAGCTTTAGCAGGTTTATAAAAAAGCGAACAGGCAAAACCTTTATAGATAGTCTTAACGATATTCGTTTAGGTCATACAACACGTTTCCTGATTGATACAACCTATACTATAGCTGAAGTTTCATTTAAATGTGGATTCAATAATTTATCGTACTTTAACCGGATATTCAAGAAAAAGTATGCTTGTACTCCAAAAGAATTCAGGGAAAATTATGCTGGAACAAAGACTTATGTTTAAAGAACGATTCAGATGGTTGTCTGATTGTTGGTTTTCAGAGAGGATTTTCTAATAATTAATTCTCCCTGAATTACTGTCGTATAAGGTATAAAGGAATCTGGATTAATGATATTCTCAATAAGAATATTTGCTGCAGTTTCACCAATCTTAAACGGGAACTGATGAAAAACTGTGAGAGAAGGTTCTATCAATGAGGCGATTAACTCGTCACCGAAGGCTACAATTCCGATTTCTTCTGGGATTGAAATGTTTTTTTCTTTCAATGCCATTATCATTTCGATACCATTTGCATAGTGGATTGTAAAGATGCCATCTGGTTTTTGGGGTAATCCAAGCCAGTAGTTTAATGCTTTAACCGATTCGTCTCTACTAAAACTGCCATGATATACCAACGCTTCATCAATTGCTATACCGTATTTTTCATGAGCAGCTTTATAACCATCAATTCTTGCTTTGCTAATTAATAAGTCTGTGGGGCCAGCAAACACTGCTATTCGTTTGTATCCTTGTAATAGCATATGTTCAGTAAGTGCAAATCCACCAAAAAAATCTTCCTGGATTACCTTAGCCGTTTCTACCTCATTACAAACCCTGTCGAAATGGACAATTGGTAATCCTTTTTTTAACTGAAGTTTTACATGCTCAAAGGAAGTGGTTTCTTTGGAATGACTTATCAGAAGCCCATCAACCCTGCTTGTTACCAATGCCTGTACATTCAATGTCTCTGTATGATGCGATTCGTTCGATTGGCAAATCATTACCCGGTAACCTGCTTCAGTAGCTACCTTTTGTATGCCAGCCAACACCCCGGCAAAAAACGGTCTTTGTATATCAGGTATAATCACACCAATCGTATGTGTTTCACCTCTGTTCAGACTTTGTGCCAGAAAATTTGGCCGGTAGTCTAGTTCGTTAGCTACTCGTAAAATTTCCTTTCGGGTATTTTCATTGATTTCAGTGCTATTGTTCAATGCTCTTGATACCGTAGAAGGTGATATGCCCAATACTTTGGCAATATCGATAATGGTGGTTTGGTGAGGTTTTTTAGGTGCAGGATGATTATGTGGTGTAACTGTAAAATACAGGTTACATGCTTTGCAAAACATTCGTTGTTTTCCTCTGATAAAGCCGGAACGAACAATGCTCTCCACATTCCCGCATTTGATACATGGTGTCATTGAAAATTATATTTTTTTAATATTCAGGGTTGAATCAACTCTTTAACTGGCTATTCAGTATTTGTGCTTAACTGGAACTAATATTATAAAAATTTATGAATTTTACAAGTTTTGTAAAACTATCGCAATCGTTTCCGAAAACGAAACCGATAGATTTTATCGCTAATTTGTTGAAAATAGACAGTAAAATCTTTGTTTAATGCAAAAAATAAAGTAATATTCAATTCAAGTTGTATAAAAGATAGTTGATAAATAAATATATAGAGTAATAACAATATCTGTTATAATTGTATTTTTTGTGGAAGCACTTTGTCAATTGAATTTTTTGCAAACTCTATTATTCGCACCTGTGAATTCAGGAACTATGATGAAACAATACCTATAAAACAAAAAAGTCAGTTGTGCTGCAACACAACTGACTAACAATTTATCTTAATGGACAATTGTTGTCTTGCTCTGAAAACCAAGTCAAACAAAACATCCAAAAATATAAAAAATGAGTGATTTTAAGAAATGATAAATGCAAATAAAAAGATATTAAATAACAATAATTAAAGTAACTACTACTACTTACCCTATTCTTAAAATCATACATTTTGTTTTATTTTAAATGTCGGGTGGTTGTATTTGCCACCCTCATTTTTTTTAAATTGCATGATAAATATTTAATTGGCTATGAAATTTGCTGCGAGATTTATTTTTTTAGGTTTAGTACTCATTACTCATCAATCTTTTGGGGAAATAAAATTGCCTCGATTAATCAGTAATGGTATGGTATTACAACAAAATACCCATATAAAGGTATGGGGTTGGGCAAAAAAAGGAGAAGCTATTACACTTCAATTTAATAATCAGGTATATAACACTACGGCAAATACTAATGGAAAATGGTTGATTCTGCTCCCCACACCTAAAGCCGGAGGACCGTATGAGATGGATATATCTGGTGAAAATTATCTTAAAATAAAGGATATTCTTATTGGCGAAGTATGGGTGTGCTCAGGTCAGTCGAATATGGTTTTGCCTATGGAACGTGTAAAGGAGAAGTATGCGGATATAATAGCTAAAACTAATAACCCCTTGATTCGCCATTTTTTTATTCCGACTCTATATAATTTCTATAAGCCGCTTGATGATTTACCCGCAGGCAAATGGGAGGCCGCTACTCCTGAAAACATCTTAAGATTTACTGCAACCGGTTATTTTTTCGCCAAAGACCTTTTTGAAAAATACCATGTTCCCATTGGTTTGATTAATGCAAGTGTAGGCGGAACTCCTGTCGAATCCTGGATAAGTGAGGAAGGACTAAAGCCATTTCCAAAGTATATGAGTATTGTGGAGCAAATGAAAGATAGTTCTTATATAGGTCAGGTTCGAAAAAAGGAAGCGGCAACTTCCAGCCAGTGGTACGCAAAACTCCGAAAAAATGATTTGGGTATGAATGGACCTAAGAAGTGGTTTGAGATTGACTATGATGCCTCAGTCTGGAAAACCATGATCATACCTGATTTCTGGGAAAATGCAGGGCTTAAAAGTACAAATGGAGTAGTATGGTTCAGAAAAGAAATAGAAGTGCCGGAATCGATGACAGGAAAAACCGCGAAATTGTTTTTAGGAAGAATAGTAGATAGTGATTCGGTGTATGTGAATGGTAAATTTGTAGGAACAATAGGTTATCAGTATCCGCCAAGAAGATATGAAATTCCTAAAGATTTATTAAAGCCTGGCAAAAATATCATGGTAGTGCGTATAATAAATGTCTCTGGAAGCGGTGGATTTATAAAAGATAAGCCTTATGAAATCAAAGTAGGAGATGAAACAATAGATTTAAAAGGAACCTGGCAATACAAATTAGGCGCAGCCTCTGAACCACTTCCAGCTCCGACATTCTTTCAATATAAACCGTTAGGGCTTTATAATAGTATGATTTCTCCTCTGATTAATTACACAATTAAGGGGGTAATCTGGTATCAGGGAGAAGCAAATGTTCCTTATCCGGGCGATTATCATCCGCTTTTTTCTACTATGATACAAGATTGGCGTCAGAAATGGAATCAGGGCAATTTCCCGTTTCTTTACGTTCAATTAGCCAATTTTCTGAAATCTAAACCCCAGCCTTCTGAAAGCCTTTGGGCTGAATTAAGGGAGGCACAATTACAAACACTTGATGTGCCTGCTACAGGCATGGCAGTTATCACTGATATTGGGGAATGGAATGACATTCACCCACTGAATAAAGAAGACGTAGGCAAAAGATTAGCTTTAGCAGCCGAAAAAGTAGCTTATCAGGATAAAAATGTCGTGTTTTCAGGCCCAACTTATCAATCTATGAAAATCAAAAAGAATAGAATTATTCTTAGCTTTTCTAATATCGGAAGCGGACTGATGGCAAAAGGTGGAAGCGAGTTGAAGCATTTTGCCATTGCCGGAGCTGATAAGAAGTTCGTGTGGGCCAAAGCTGAAATAACGGATAATAAAGTTGAAGTCTGGAATGATACAGTTCCTAATCCGGTAGTAGTAAGATATGCATGGGCCGATAATCCGGATTCGGCTAATTTATATAACCAAGAAGGGCTACCAGCATCACCTTTCAGAACTGATAGCAAATAATCAAATATTTATTAACCTAATTTTATATAATACAAAAAGAGTAGTTATGATTCATACAATGCGATGGTTCGGACCTAACGACCCTGTTTCATTAATGGATATTCGTCAGGCTGGTTGCACGGGTATTGTAACAGCCTTACATCAGATTCCGGTTGGTGAAGTATGGTCAGTTGAAGCCATAGAAGAAAGGAAAAAACTGGTTGAAGCCGGTAATGATATATTTATACCCTTGCATTGGTTAGTAGTCGAGAGTTTACCAGTACATGAAGCCATTAAAAAAGGCTTGCCGGAAAGGAACCGGTTAATTGAGAACTACAAAACTTCTTTACGGAACTTAGCGCAATGTGGTATTAAAACGGTTTGCTATAATTTTATGCCTGTATTAGACTGGTCAAGAACGAATTTGAATTATGACATGAAAGATGGAGGGAAGGCACTCAGATTTGTATGGGAAGACTTTGCCATTTTTGATTTGTATATTCTCAAACGCCCAAATGCTTCTAAGGATTATACAAATGAAGTACAGATAAAGGCATTGAATAAAATGAATCAGATGTCGGAAGCAGAAATTGCTTCATTAACTAATACTGTCTTATTAGGACTACCCGGATCAGAGGAAGCTTTTGATTTGAATACTTTTCAGGATTTATTAAATAATTATAAGAATATAGGTGATAAAGAACTGAGAGAAAATCTTTATTACTTTATTCAACAGGTAGCTCCGGTTGCACAGGAAGTTGGCATTAATCTTTGTGTTCATCCTGATGATCCCCCTAAACCATTATTAGGTTTACCTCGGGTAGTAAGTACTGAAAATGATTTAAAGCAATTAATGGCGGCCTGCGATATAAGAAACAATGGGATTACTTTTTGTACAGGATCTTTAGGAATAAGAGGCGATAATGACTTGTCAGGTATGATTGAAAGATTTGGAGACCGTATTCACTTCCTTCATTTAAGAACTACAAAAAGAGAGGAAAATCCACTTAATTTCCATGAAGCGGCCCATCTGACTGGTGATGTGGATATGTTTGAAGTAATAAAAGCCATAGTTTCCGAAGCGCGTAAAAGAAAAGCAGAAGGAAGAACCGATTGGAATATTCCGATGCGCCCTGATCATGGGCATCAGATTTTAGATGATTTGCACAAAAAGACCTATCCAGGTTATTCAGCAATCGGTCGTTTAAAAGGACTCGCAGAATTAAGAGGACTTGAAATGGCCATTGAAAAAGCAGAAATATTGGAATAATTCATTCAAATTTTCAATCAAAAATAACCTATGACCTCCTCAAGAAGAACTTTCATCAAACAAGTGGGAGCAGTTTCACTACTGGCTGCTTTGCCTCAGGATTTTGCTCAGGCTTCTGATTTAAAGTATGCCTTAACCCGTAAAACACCTGAGTCTCAGGGTGTTTCCTCAACTGGTATCAGGAATTTTCTTGTAGCAATTAAAGAATCAGGTTTAGAATGGCATAGCTTTATGTTGGTTCGTCATGGAAATGTGGTCGCGGAGGGGTGGTGGAAGCCTTTTGATGCCCATTATAAACATACATTGTATTCGTTATCAAAAAGTTTTACAAGTACTGCCATTGGTTTTTTAGTTGATGAAGGAAAAATTACTGTTGACGACAAAGTTATTTCCTTTTTTCCAGAAGACCTCCCTGTTTCGGTAAGTGATAATCTGAAAGCGATGAAAATTAAACATCTGCTAACTATGAACACAGGGCATGATGTAGACACCATGCCTAAATTACGTGAAATGATTAATCAATCGTGGGTTAAAACATTTTTAGAACAACCGGTATTACACGAACCAAGTACTCATTTTTTATATAATACCGGTGCCACTTATATGTTAGGTGCCATTGTTCATAAAGTAACCGGACAGAATTTAGAGAAATATTTGGCTCCAAGGCTTTTCGAACCATTAGGCATAGAGGGCTATGATTGGGAGACCTCACCACAAGGATTAAATACTGCAGGTTTCGGGTTACGTGTAAAAACAGAAGACATTGCGAAATTTGGGCAGTTCTATTTACAAAAAGGCAAATGGAATGGGAAGCAATTATTGCCTGAATCATGGATTGAAGAAGCTACTAAAAAACAAACAAGCTCTAATAAAGGAGATAGTGACTGGTCGCAGGGTTATGGCTATCAATTCTGGAGATGTAAACCGGGCTTTTACAGAGGAGATGGTGCTTTCGGGCAGTTTTGTATGGTTATGCCCGAACAAGATGCTGTTTTGGTTATGACTTCCGAAAGCTGGGATTTACAAAAAACGATGAATGTAGCCTATCAGACTTTGCTTCCTGCCATGAGTAATACTGCTTTGGCAGAAAACGCAGATGAATTAGACTCACTCAAAAATGATATTAAAATCCTGTCATTAGCCACGCCTAAAGGGGCATCAACTTCATCTTTGGCTAATCAATACATGAATAAAGTTTTTCAGGCAGAAACTAATTCGTATGGTATCAAAGACCTGAGTTTTTATTTTGATAAAGACTATTGCCTATTAAAATTGACTTCAAGCAAAGGGGTAGATAAAATCAAATTTGGCTGGCAAAACTGGCTTGTTAATGATTCTCCGGCCAGAAACTTATTTCAAGTCCCGAACCGGACACATATGCCCTCTAAAATAGCCGGAACAGCTGTATGGATAAATGACAATACTTTGCAACTCAATGAAAAGTTTGTAGAAGCGATTCATGGTGATAAACTCAGTTGTGTATTTGATGGAAACAAAGTAACGATTGCCTTCATCAATAGCGTTTCAGAAAATACAAAGAATAGTCCAGAAAAGAGAGACAATCTGGTGGGAGTAATAAGAATTTAGTGATTTAGCGAATTAGTGATTGAGTGATTAAAATTTGGTTACTGATTTTTATAATTAAAGTCAGTTTTACTTAGCATAGAAGCATTAATTCTGCTATTCTCCTTCTTCAATCACTCAATCACTAATTCGCTCATTCACTCAATAAATTAATTCAACCTATTATAAAAAACTATGAAAATCTTTTTACTACTCTTTTCCATTCTGATAGTCAGGATTGGGTTCTCACAGGAGACACCAGTTGGAATATTTCAGAATAGTACTGACATTGGTAAACCTAAGAATGCCGGTTCTACAGTTTTTGATGAGGCCACGCAAACTTATACTATGAAAGGTTCGGGCTATAATATCTGGTTTAATAGAGACGAATTTCAATTTGCCTATAAAAAGCTAACCGGAGATTTTATCCTTACCGGTAATTTTCAACTGATAGGTAAAGGTACTGACGGTCATAGGAAAATTGGCTGGATGGTGAGAGAGAATCTAAACGAGGATGCCGCTCATGTATCAGCAGCCGTGCATGGTGATGGGATGATAGCCCTGCAATGGCGGAAATTAAGAGGGGCTTTTATGCGCGACCCCGAGGATGAACTCATATCTCAGAAGAAGGCGAATCAGATAATGCAGTTAGAAAGAGTAGGGAAGAAGTTCATCATGCGCATTGCTAACCCTGGTGAGCCTTTGCAGGTTTTAGGGATGTACGAGGCTAACGAAATACCTGATGCAGTTTATGTAGGGATCTTTATTTGTGCGCATAATGCTGATTTATATGAACAGGCTAATATCTGCAACGTAAGAATTGACCGACCAGTGCCTGAAAATTACTCAACCTCCAAAGAAGGATGGTTAGGTTGTCGTTTGGAAGTGATGAATGTATTTGATGGCAAAAGAAAAGTGATTCATACGGCTAAAGGCAGATTTGAAGCTCCTAACTGGATGCCCGATGGCAAAAAATTACTATTCAATGAAAACGGTTCTTTATACAAAATTCCGATAGAAGGCGGAACGCCAGAGTTACTAAATACTGATGCAATCAAACGGAATAATAACGATCATGTGATTTCATTTGATGGTAAAATGTTAGGGATTAGCTCTCACAGAGATGGGCTACCCGGTGGAGGCTCTACTGTTTATATCTTGCCACTGGAGGGTGGAACGCCGAGATTATTAACAGAAAAAACACCTTCCTACTTGCATGGCTGGAATCCTAATGGTAAGGAAGTGGTCTATGTTGGTCAACGGGAAACCAAAGCATTCAATATCTATAAGATGGCCGTTACCGGAGGTCCTGAAATAGCTTTGACCAATAATCCTACAGGAGTATCAGATGGGCCTGAGTTTTCGCCCGATGGCAAATACATCTATTATAATTCAAATGTTACGGGTACGATGCAAATATGGCGCATGAAACCTGATGGTTCAGAAAAAGAGCAATTAACCTTTGATGAGTATAATAACTGGTTTCCGCATATCTCGCCTGACGGGAAATGGATGGTTATTATTTCCTTCCCCTCTGAAATGAACTCAGATTTACATCCTTCATTCAAAAGAGTCATGCTTCGTTTAATGCCTGTGAATGGAGGTGCTCCTAAAGTAATTGCCTATATGTATGGAGGACAGGGGACTATCAATGTCCCGTCGTGGTCGCCAGACAGTAAGCGAATTGCTTTTGTGAGTAATTCTGAAAGAGCAGAAGCTATAGCCAAATGATTAAGAAATTAAATTAAAGACTTATGTTGAAAAAGCTCGTAATATTACTAACATTCATAATGTTTAATGCAGCAGCAGATGATGGTTCTCGTTTGTGGCTTAAATATGATTTATTGAAAGATGCCAGACAAAGAGATGGCTATGCTTCATTAATAAAATATATTTCAATAAATAGCGATTCTCCCATTATAGCAACGGCAGCTAATGAATTGCAGATGGGTTTTGAAGGGCTATTAGGTAAAAAAGTGAGTATCTCAAAAAATGCATCTGGTAAAACAGGAGGAGTAGTTTTAGAGATTAGTGCAGATGGTGCGAATGTGCAAAGTTTAATGGATGATGGCTTTGCCATAACCGCGCAGAAAGGTAATATTTTGATAAGTGCAAAAACACCTTCTGGCGTATTATATGGTGCATTTGAATTGTTAAGAAATATACAGACCGGAAAGAGTCTGAGCAATCTTGCTTTTACAAGTAATCCGAAAGTGAAAATCCGGATGCTTAACCATTGGGACAATGCCAATGGAACAGTAGAAAGAGGGTATGCAGGTTCGTCTATGTGGAAATGGACGGAACTGCCATTCAGAATAGACCCAAGATATATACAATATGCAAGAGCAAATGCCTCAATTGGTATCAATGCCGCATCTATAAACAATGTTAATGCCAGTTCAAGATTTCTGACAGCTGAATACCTGGAAAAAATCGGAGCTGTAGCCGATGTCCTCCGACCTTATGGAATCAGGGTATTTATTTCAGTCAATTTCAGGTCTCCCCGAACTTTAGGCGGTCTGGATACTTCTGACCCACTTGACTCGAATGTGCGGAAATGGTGGAATGATAAAACGAAAGAGATTCATAAGTATGTTCCTGATTTTGGTGGCTTTCTGGTCAAAGCCAATTCGGAAGGTGAACCTGGTCCACAGGATTATGGCAGAACGCATGCAGATGGTGCAAATATGCTGTCCGAGGCCATGCGTCCATATAAAGGGGTTGTAATCTGGCGGGCATTTGTTTATAAGGCAGATCCGAATGGAGACCGCTTCAAAGAAGCCTATGACCAGTTTAAGCCATTAGATGGGACTTTCGACCCAAAGGTAATTGTACAGGTAAAAAATGGTCCCATTGATTTC
This sequence comes from Emticicia sp. BO119, assembly GCF_013912375.1. GTDB lineage: Bacteria > Bacteroidota > Bacteroidia > Cytophagales > Spirosomataceae > Emticicia. The sequence goes on from NZ_JACETV010000001.1 coordinate 1,458,034, forward strand.
ATGCCTCGCGAGCCATTTCACCCCATGTTCGGGGCATTCCCTAAAACAACCTTGGGCATGGAATTTCAGATTACACAAGAGTATCTTGGGCAGTCGACACACCTGACCTATTTAGCACCTATGTTTAAAGAGTGTCTTGACAGTGATACCTATGCAAAGGGTAAAGGCTCAACTGTAGCTAAGGTGATTGATGGAAGTCTGGAATCTCACCAGAACTCGCTCATGGCAGGTGTGGCCAATACTGGTTCTGATGCAAACTGGACAGGACATCCTTTTAACCAGGCCAATTGGTATGCCTTTGGTAGATTAGCCTGGGACTACACCTTGTCGTCTGAACAAATTGCTATAGAATGGATAGCTATGACAATGACAAAAAATAAAATTGCACAAGACAAAATAAGAACAATGATGATGCAGTCCTTACCAATTTATGTGAGCTATACGTATCCGTTAGGAACGGCTCATATGATGGGAGAGGGGCACCATTATGGCCCTGAGCCCTGGCTGGCAAAAAGCGGAAGACCAGACTGGACATCTGTTTATTATCATAGAGCAGATTCAGTAGGCCTTGGATTTGATAGAACAGGTAAAGTGAGCAATGCCTTGAGTTTATATAAACCAGAAGTGCAAAGACAATGGGGGAATGCTGATGAATGTTCTTTAGATTATCTGCTCTGGTTTCACCATGTGCCGTGGACAAAGAAATTAAGTACGGGTCGGACTCTATGGGAAGAACTATGTGTCAGGTATTATGATGGAGTAGAGCAGGTAAAAAAAATGCAGGTAGCATGGGAAAGCATGAAATCTGAGATTGATAAAGAAACATTTGAAAATGTAGAGGGACGTTTGAAAATACAGAAAAAAGAGGCTTTGTGGTGGCGGGATGCCTGTGTTCTGTATTTTAATACTTATTCAAAAATGCTCATCCCGAGCCCATTAGTACCACCTACACGGACATTAGATGAAGTGAAAAAATTAGTAGAAATATACCATTTAAGATGATTGCAGAACAAAAACTGAACGGCTTGCAGACCGATCCTCAAATCAAAAATGTGTTTTCTTTAGAAGGTAAATTAGCTCTTATAACAGGAGGAGGAAGCGGTATCGGATTCGATATTGCGCGATGTATGATTATGGCTGGTGCAAAAGTAATCATCACAGGTCGCCGTGAACACGCATTGAAAGAATCCATTGAATTATTAGGTAAATCTGCACAATATGTAGTGAATGATGTGACAGAATTAAGTTCTCTTGAAGACTTGGTTGAATATATAGAAAGTCATATAGGCCCAATTGATATTCTGGTAAATAATGCAGGAATTAACATGAAAAAACCTGCACTGGAGGTCTCAGATGAGGATTTTCAGAGAATTGTACATACCAACCTCAATGCAGTATTTGCTTTGACCCGTTCGTGTGCCCGACGAATGATTCAGCGTCAGAGTGGTTGTATTTTAATGATTTCATCAATGGCAGCTTATTATGGAATCGACCGTGTAGTAGCTTATGCAGCCTCAAAGTCTGGTGTTGAAGGAATGGTAAAAGTTCTTGCTTCTGAATTTTCAAAATTTAATGTTCGGGTCAATGCAATCGCTCCCGGGTTCATTGAAACGGCTATGATGCAAACCGCTATGAGTAGTGATCCTGACCGTATGAATAAGGCATTAAACCGAACCCCAATGGGAAAATTCGGAAAACCGGATGATATTGGATGGGCGGCAGTATTTTTAGCCTCTGAAGCCGCCAGATATATTACCGGTGCATCGCTACCTGTAGACGGGGGCAACTCAGTCGGGTTTTAGTATTAATAAAATAGAATCGAAAATCAAATACTGATTACTTTAGTAAATAATCACGAGGGTTCTCATTTACTCAATAATTGTATCATTATAACCTATAAAAAAATGAATTGCTTTACTCAAAAAAAGCTTCTTATAATTACTTTAGCTGTATTCGGAGCAACAGCAAACCATGCCCAAACAAAAAAACAACCAGTTTCAGAACCGTTAGTAAGTCATATTTATACAGCAGACCCGTCGGCACATGTATTCAATGGTAAAATATATATCTATCCCTCGCATGATATCGAATCAGGTGTAAAGCAGGATGATAATGGAAGTCATTTCGATATGAAGGATTATCACGTATTTTCTATGGATAGCCCAACCGGAAAAATCACGGATCATGGAGTGGCTTTAGATATAAAGGATATTCCATGGGCTGGCAGACAATTGTGGGCACCTGATGCCGCCTATAAAAATGGGACATACTATCTGTACTTTCCTGTTAAAGACAAGCAGGATATTTTCAGGATTGGAGTAGCCACCAGTAAAAAACCTGAAGGACCTTTTAAAGCAGAAAAAACACCGATTGAAGGTAGTTTCAGTATAGATCCATGTATCTTTAAAGATACTGACGGTAGTTACTATATGTACTACGGAGGTATCTGGGGTGGACAGCTACAAAAATGGGCTACTGGTTCTTATGATGCTAATGGCAAATTAAGAACGAAAGAAAAAGACGCATTCTTACCCAAAATAGCTAAGATGAATAATAATATGTTAAGTTTTGCCGAAACACCTAAAGACGTAAAGATTATTGATGAGAATGGCAAACTTTTTCTGGAAGGCAATAATGACAAGCGTTTTTTTGAGGCAGCCTGGGTACATAAGTACAATGGGAAGTATTATTTCTCTTATTCTACAGGAGATACACACGAGATTGCTTACGCTATCGGCGATAATCCTTACGGACCATTTATGTATAAAGGAGTCGTATTGAATCCGGTGCAAGGTTGGACTAACCATCATTCTATTGTAGAGTTTAAAGGCAAGTGGTATTTATTCTATCACGATGTGCAACTATCAGGTCAAACTCATTTAAGAAATATCAAGGTAACAGAATTACATTACAATGCAGATGGTACCATTATAACTGTGAATGCCTATAAGTAACTTGTCTTTATTTAAAACATTGTTTTATGAAAAAATTATACTCTATTATTTTGCTTCTAATACTTTCAACTTTTTTCTTGCAAGCGCAAGAAAAGGGTCTGAAAGACTATTATAAAGATTACTTTCTGATAGGTGTCGCGGTCAACCCAAGAATGATGGATGCTGGTTCGGAGTCAGCACTGATTTTACAGCATTTTAATAGCATGACTCCAGAAAACGTAATGAAAATGGGGCCAATCCATCCGGAAGAAAATCGTTACAATTGGGGACCAGCTGATAAAATTGTAGAGTTTGCGCAGAAAAATGGCTTGAAAATGCGCGGACATACGCTTTGTTGGCATAATCAGACGCCAAACTGGTTTTTTACAAAAGGGGACCGTCCAGTTAGTAAAGAAGAATTATTGGATCGTTTGAAACAGCATATTATGGATGTAGTGGGACGATATAAAGGTAAGCTCTATGCGTGGGATGTAGTGAACGAGGCCGTTCCTGATAATAGCGATGAAATATATAGAAAGACAAAGTTTTATGACATTATAGGAGAAGAGTATATTGAAAAAGCTTTTGAATATGCTCATGCTGCGGATCCGAATGCTTTATTATTTTATAATGATTATAATACTGAAAATGCCTCTAAACGAGAACGAATTTATCAATTGGTAAAAAAACTAAAAGACAAAGGTGTGCCTATTCATGGTGTAGGTTTACAAGGGCACTGGTCGGTTTATGAACCAACGGCACAAGAATTAGATGAATCAATCAGTAAATTTGCTTCGTTAGGATTGCAGGTACAAATTACAGAATTGGATGTTTCGGTTTATGCAAAAGAGCATCAAAGAAGGGAGAAAAAACCGACCGATATTACTGCCTTTCCGCCTGAGGTTCAGCAAAAACAAACGGAGCATTACAAAATGCTATTTGAGGTTTTTCGTAAACACAAAGAGCATTTAACTGGAGTTACCTTCTGGAATTTATCTGATAAATCAACCTGGTTGGACACTTTCCCTTTTCCGGGCAGAAAAGACTATCCTTTATTATTTGATACTGAATTTAAACCAAAGCCAGCTTATTTTGAGGTAATTAAATTCTAATAGTATTTTACTCAATTAAAAGAGTATTTATTCAATTCGTATTTGAGTAAATACTCTTTTTTTTACCTTTGATGCAGAACTTTAGAAATATTTAATTTAACAGGCTACATATGGAGGATCAGAATTACAAAAATCATGTAAGATATTATACCCCACATCACTTTATATTTTATCCGGTTGGAGGTCTGGTATTGGGTTTGTGTATTTATTTCAGTGTACAATACAAAGAACAACAACTTTTATGGATAGTTTTAAGCGTAAACGTTTTTCTTTTAATGTGGCTTTCATTTATGCTTCGTCAGCATTATGCCTTAATGAATCAAGACAGAACTGTAAGATTAGAAATGAGATTCCGTTACTATGTCTTAACACATCGGCGACTTGAATTGATAGAAAATCAACTTTCTCTTCAACAATTGCTTGCATTAAGATTTGCTTCTGATGAAGAACTTCCTGATTTAATTCAGTTAGCTATTGATAAAAAACTTTCGCCGAATGAACTTAAAAAATTAGTAAAGAAATGGCAGCCGGACTATATGAGGGTCTAATCAAAAAAGGGCAGTGTTTGATTGTATCAATGGATTGTAGTTTGCAGATAAAATTTTTTCTGATGCTCCAAGCCTTTCTGCATTTTAGGTAGAAATTTTATCTGCTAAACTTTATATTTGTGTAGAAGAACACTCTAATTATTATGAGGTTATCCCACATTTCTTGGATATTAATTCTATCAGCTAATCTGTTGTTATTTTCATGCAAGCCTGATTTGCCTGATGAGGTCTCTTTGGCTTATGATGAACTGCCAGACAAACTGGACTATAATCTTCATGTAAAACCAATTCTTTCTGATAAATGCTTTGTCTGTCACGGGCCTGACAAAGCTAAGCAAAAAGCCGGATTAAGGCTTGACTTTGCTGAATTTGCCTATGCTAACCTTGCTGAAAATCCTGATAAAGTAGCTATTGACCCAGGTAGCCTGAAAAATAGTGAGGTCTTTTATAGAATCTTATCAACTGATAAAGATTATATGATGCCCACACCAGATTCTCACCTGAAATTGAATGCTAAAGAAAAGGCTATACTTGTAAAATGGATAAAGGACGGTGCGAAATATCAGAAGCACTGGGCATTTTTAAAACCTGAGAAAAAGGATTTACCAGATGTTGATAATAAAGAATGGCTGAAGAATCCAATCGATAATTTTATTCTGGCAAAACTTGAAGAAGAAAAATTGAAACCTTCAAAAGAAGCAGATAAAGAAATATTATTACGAAGGGTATCTCTGGATCTTACAGGTCTTCCGGCAACCATTCGGGAAATTGACGCTTTTCTGAAAGACAATAGCCCCGATGCCTACGAAAAACAGATAGACAGATTATTGGCTTCTCCACACTATGGTGAAAAAATGGCTGTTGACTGGTTAGACCTGGCCCGATTTGCTGATTCCCATGGTTATACAGTCGATAGGCTGAGAGATATGTCGCCCTATCGCGATTGGGTGATAAATGCTTTTAACAGAAATATGTCTTACGAGCAGTTCATACACCAGCAATTAGCAGGAGACTTAATGCCTAAACCAACCAGAGATATGATTATTGCCACGGCGTTTAATCGCAACCATCAACAGAATCTGGAGGGAGGTATTATAGAAGAAGAGTTTCAGACTGAATATGTAGTTGACCGTACCAATACTTTTGGAGATGCTTTTTTAGGGCTTTCGGTTGGTTGTGCCAAATGTCACGACCACAAGTATGATCCGATTTCTCAGAAAAATTATTACGAACTTTTCAGTTTTTTCAATAATGTAAAAGAAGCCGGACAAATTTCATGGGATGGTGCTCTCCCTACACCAACCTTATTATTGCCAACTAAAGAGCAGGAAAAAGTAATTAATTTTATCAATAATCAGATAAAAAAACAAGAGAGCGAGGTTGATAAGGCCAAAGGATCTGTAAATAATGATTTTGAAAACTGGATTAAAACTGGAACCCATCTAAACCTCACTAAAGAAAAAATCCCTCAAGCAGGTTTATTGGCTCAATATACTTTTGATGATGGTACGTTGAAAAATGTGCTCAATCGAAAGCAAGCCGGAACTATGAAGCGGGAGTCAGGGGCAGATGGTGACAAGGCGGTTTTCGAGAAAAGAGATAAAGGCAAGGCAATGGTTATGGATGGTGATAATTATCTTGATTTGAATGGGGTAGGCGTATTCAGAAAATCAGAGCCATTTACTATTGGTCTTTGGATTTATATTCCTAAAGATTTAAAGGAGGGGGTGATTATTCACAAAAGTCAAGCAGAGCGTCTTTATAATTTCAGAGGTTTTCATTTATATCTGAAAAATGATAGACTTGAAATTAACATGGCACATACAGCTCCTTCAAATGCCATTACACGTATTTCCAAAGAGCCTGTTCCCCGCGAAAGCTGGATACAGTTAACCATAACCTATGATGGTTCTTCTAAAGCCAATGGCTTCCGTTTGTATCAGAATGGCCGTGAATTATTGATGGAAACTACAATGGATCAACTAACCAAGGATATTCTTTTAAGGGCTTCTGTTCAACCTGGTTTACAAATAGGTGCCTGGTGGCGAGGCTTTGGTTTTACACATGGGAAAGTAGATGATATTGTGGTTTATGACAGAGTACTAACTTCTTTCGAATTAAAAATATTGGCAAATAAAACCAAATGGGATAATGTCCTGGATTTGTCTAATAGAACCGAGTTAAAAGAGTATTATTTGTCGGCTATTGCTCCTGATGTATTTAAAGCCAGAAATGATTTGAAACAGCTTAGGATAGCATTGGCTGATTCGATGGAAAAGATAAAAGAAATAATGGTAATGCAGGAAATGCCTAAACGAAAAAAAGCTTATATTTTGAAACGAGGTAATTATGATGCTTTAGGCGAAGAGGTCTTTCCTGGTACACCTGAATTTATTTTGAAATTTCCTGATAATTTACCCAAAAACCGTTATGGGCTCGCGCAATGGCTTACTCATGAAGATAATCCACTTACGGCAAGGGTAGCTGTCAATCGATTATGGCAGAATTTCTTTGGAGTTGGTTTAGTAAAAACAACCGAAGATTTTGGTAATCAGGGCGAATTACCAAGCCATCCGCAATTATTAGACTGGTTGGCGGTTGATTTCAGAGAGTCAGGATGGGATATAAAAAAACTCAATAAGATGATTGTGATGTCGGCAACTTATCGGCAGGATTCAAAATCTACGAAGGAGCAAAGAGAAAAAGACCCGGAAAACCGCTTATTAGCGCATGGCCCGGTTTTTAGAATGACAGCAGAAATGATACGGGATAATGCTTTAGTAGCAAGTGGGTTAATCACCACTCAAATAGGTGGGCCAAGTATCAAGCCTTATCAACCGGAAGGGTTATGGCAAATTAATAGTGACAACTATAAGCAAGATTCAGGAGAAGCGGTTTATAGAAGAAGCTTGTATATTGTTGCCAAAAGATCAGTTCCTAACCCGACTTTATCAACTTTCGATGCTACCTCCCGTAGCTTTTGCGTTGTACGCCGACAAAAAACCAATACCCCTTTGCAAGCTCTGGTAACATTAAACGACCCGACATTTATGGAAGCTGCGAAGGTGATAGGTGAGCAAATGTGTCGGACAAGTAATAAACAAGAGGCAATAATACAAGCTTATAGAAAACTGACTGGAAGAAAACCATCAACCAAAGAGGTAAATTTATTGTTACAATTACAACAGAAAGAGCAAATTAAGTTTAAAAATATACCAGAAAAAGCAAAGGGTTGGCTAAACGCAGGGCAGTACACAGTTTCTCTGGATTTAGATCAATCATTAGTAGCTGCCAATACAGTAGTAGCCAGTACTATATTAAATTCTGATGCAACATTAACCAAGCGATAGAATGACAGACCACCATAACGAAGAGTTCAGATTAAACACACCTGAGTTTAGTCAACTCAATAAGCAATTAGACAGACGTACTTTTCTGACTAAAACTTCATTGGGTTTGGGTACTTTAGCTATGGGTTCATTGTTAGGTTCTAAGGCAATCTTTGGTCAAAGTGGTAAACCTTTGATTGAAAATACTCAGAATTTTGAGGAAGAAATTTTTAAAGCATTACCACACTTTGCACCCAAGGCCAAGCGTGTAATTTATCTCTTTATGAGTGGTGGCCCTTCTCAGTTTGAGACCTTTGATTATAAACCTAAATTGGTTGAACTCGCTGGTTTAAACCTCCCTGATTCTGTTCGGAAAGGTCAAAGACTAACAGGAATGAGCGGCAGTCAAAGTGTTTTGCCAATGGTACCTTCTATATTCAAGTTCAATCAATATGGTAAAAGCTGTACATGGGTAAGCGATTTATTGCCACATACAGCCAGCATTGTTGATGAGCTCTGTGTCATTAAATCTATTTATTCAGAAGCGATCAACCATGATCCGGCAATCACTTTTTTTCAAACTGGAAATCAGTTGCCTGGTCGACCTTCTATCGGTTCATGGGTAAGCTATGGCTTGGGTTCTGATAATAATAACCTGCCAACTTTCATAGTTCTGGTATCTAAGAATGCCCCAAGAGACCAACCTTTATATGCCCGTTTGTGGGGCAACGGATTTTTGCCATCCAAGCATCAGGGGGTACAATTCCGCTCAGGAAAAGACCCTGTTTTGTTTCTCAACAATCCCGAGGGGTATGATGGAAAGGACAGAAAGGAAATGCTGGATTACCTCGCAAAGCTGAATCAATTACAAAATGAAGCCTACGGCGACCCGGAGGTGGATAACCGGATTGCCCAATATGAAATGGCTTACCGAATGCAGACTTCTGTGCCTGAGGTAATGGATATTTCAAATGAGACGGATGAGGTTTTTGATTTATATGGGCCGGATAGCAGAGATACAGGTACTTATGCAGCTAATTGCCTTTTAGCTCGTAAACTCGTAGAAAAAGATGTGAAATTTGTTCAATTGTATCATCAGGGATGGGATCAGCATGGAGGTTTACCCAAAAGTATTGCCAATCAATGCAAGCAGGTAGATCAGGCAACGGCGGCATTAATACTGGATTTGAAGAGAAGAGGTCTTTTAGAAGAGACTTTAGTCATATGGGGAGGTGAGTTTGGTCGCACAGTTTATTCACAAGGTAAATTAACAAAAGATGATTATGGAAGAGACCACCATCCGAGATGTTTTACGATGTGGATGGCAGGAGCAGGGGTGAAAGCAGGATTTAATTATGGAGAGACAGATGATTTTAGCTATAATATTATTAAAGACCCGGTTCATGTGCATGATTTTCAGGCTACTTTAATGCATTTAATGGGTGTTGACCACGAAAAATTAAACTTTAAATTTCAGGGGAGAAGATTCCGGTTGACTGATGTTCATGGAAAAGTGGTAAGGGATATTTTAGCCTGATCAAGATTCGATTACAAAAAATATATTATGAAAAAAATCGTACTGATTGCTATTCTCGTGTTATCATTCGTAAAGCTATATGCCCAAACCAAAGATCCTGAAATGCTAAAAGGTAATTTCATGGATGATTATAAAATTGCTTATACTATCAATGATACGCTTTGGATGCAAAAACCAAATGCCACGTATCATATAATCAAATGGAATGAAAAAGAGCAATACTTCATCGCCAGAAATGATAAAAACAATCCGGCAGATGGTGAGCTTTATACACGAATAGATTATATGACTTTTGAGAACATGCAGCCATTCTTATGGGGTTTCTGTTTGAGTGCTTATAATGCGAAAACAGAGGCCGAGGCAGAAGCGGTAAAAATTGCTGATAGAGCTAACCCAAGAAAAGGTTGTAATGGGTTCCCATTTTCGAGGATGAAGAGGGTGGAAGAGGAGAAAAAATAAAAGCGTGTGAAAATCACACGCTTTATTCATTCAACTATTATTTGACATCATTTAAACCGTTTCAACCTCAATTCTGGCTTTGGCTTTTTTCTTGCCGCCTATATTGAACAACTTGTTTACTTTTACTCTCCATCCTTCAATTACCATATATACGGCAGGAACAAGAATTAAGGTTAATATCATTGAACTTGTCAGACCACCGATAATTACCCAGGCCATACCGTTTTTAGTTTCAGCACCCGCGCCCGAAGCCAAAGCAATAGGCAACATACCAAATATCATGGCAAGTGTAGTCATTAGAATTGGACGTAAACGTTCTTTACCCGCTTCAACTAAAGCCTCTTTTACAGATAGACCCTCGCTTTTTAGGTGATTGGTAAAGTCTACAATCAAGATTGCATTCTTACACACCAGACCTAAGAGCATAATTAAACCCAGAATAGCAAAGATCGTGAACGAGTTCATCGTTAAAGCCAGAGCTAAGATGGCTCCAATCATGGCTACAGGTATCGAGAAAAGTACCACAAATGGATAAACCACACTTTCGTAAAGGGCAATCATAATAAGATATACTAATAAGATACCGATACCCATTGCCAAACCTAAACTTCCGAAGGCATCTCCCTGATTTTTGGCATCACCTAAGTAGTCGATAATCACACCCTCAGGTAATTTTGTTTTTGCCAGTTCTTTTTTAATGTCGTCAGTAATGGTGCCTGATGGACGTCCTACAGCCGCAGAGTTAATCTTGATTGAACTCAAACGGTCGGTTCTTTCCAAAATCGACTGACCTACCATTTCACTAATACTCGCAAAGTCAGTCAGTTTTACAATCGCACCACGGTTATTTCTGATAGTCAGGTTTCTTACGTTTTCAATATTCTGTTTATCCGACTTATCAAATATGATATTGATACCGTATTCCTCACCTTTATCTTTATACTTCGTATTATTATTCCCCTGAAACGCCAACTGCACGGCAGAACCTACATCCGGAATACCAACACCCAATTTCGACATTTTGTCTCTATCCAGATTAATGGCTATTTCAGTTTTAGGGTTCTTCGTACTATATTTCACGTAGTCTGTACCCGGAGTTTTAATCACTATCTGCTTCACAATGGCAGCTGCTTTCACCACGTCTTCCATTACCGTACCTTTCACTGCAATCGTAATCGGAGCTTGCGCATTACCGGTTGCAGAAATCGGTTGGATATTCACACTCAAACCAGGGATTCTTGAAATCGTATCGCGCATGATCTGGCCAAACTCATCTGTCGAAATTTTACGATCATGCTTATCAACTAAAGTAACTGTAATCTCAGCAAGGTTACTATTTGATGAATTACCGATAACTGAAGCTTGAGTACCCACATTTGAAAAGACATTCGTTACTTCCGGTCTTTCCATTAGCATCTTTTCAACCTTTGCAACAGCCTGATTGGTTTGAACCAACGGTGTTTCAGGAGCTAAGTCTAACTGGATTGATAACTCGCCACGGTCGGCATTACCAATGAATGAAGCCCCTACAAAACCTTTAGAAAGCAAAGTAAAAGTAGCTACAAACAATAGAATGATACCGATAAACACATAACGTTTATGACCTAAAGACCATTTCAGAACGCTGATATAAGTATCTCTGATTCTATCTATAATACTCTCAAAACCTAAATTTAGTTTCCCCCAAAGCGTGTTTTTCTTCAAAATCTCTAACTTACCCCATCTTGACGCTAACAGCGGTGTTAAGGTAAATGATACGAACAAACTCATCAGAGTAGAGAATACAATTACCAATGAGAATTCTTTCAGGATATTACCAATCAAACCACCGGCTAAGGCTAAAGGTAAGAATACCACAACGTCCACAAGGGTAATCGCCATCGCCGTAAAACCAATCTCATCTCTACCTGCTAAAGCCGCTTCACGTTTGTTTTTACCCATCTCCAGGTGTCGGTAAATATTCTCCAATACTACAATACTATCATCGACCAGAATACCTACAACCAGTGATAAAGCCATCAAAGTCATCAGGTTTAGAGAGAAACCAAATACCCACATCAAAATAAAGGTTGGTATCATAGCCGATGGAATCGCCACTAATACAAACAACGAACTTCTGATGCTATGTAAGAAAAGTACCATGACAATACCTACAATAAATATAGCCAGATATAAGTCATGCATTACAGCATCTGCAGAGGCCAATGTATAGATTGATTGGTCAGAAGCAATTTCATAATTGAAATCTTTTGACGGATAACTTGCTTTGATTTTAGTTAAAGCCGCTTTCGCACCTGCACTTACTTTTACCGCATTGGCATCCGTTTGTTTCATAATCTGGATACCAATCGCTGGTTTACCGTTAATACGGTTCAACGTACTTGCCTCTGTTTGTGAGTCAGTTACAGTAGCAACATCTTTCAACAAGATGCGGCTTCCATTGGCATTCTCACGGATAATCAGATTTCTGATGTCTTCAACCTTTTTTAATTTGGCATCTAAACGCAAAGAGAAACGCGATTGGTCAGTTTTAATACTACCTGCCGGATATGACACCCCACTACTTGCAATGATTTGATTTACCATCGCTGACGAAATATTATAAGTCTGTAACTTATCATTATCCAGATACACTTCAATCTCACGCTCGTTACCACCAATAATATTCACCTGCGCAACGCCTGCTACGTTAGTTAACAAAGGTTTTACCTGCAAATCAATAAAGTCGTATAATTCTGTCTGAGGTATTTTTGAGGTAGCACTCAATTTGATAATCGGCATATCATCAAGACTCAATCTTGATACAACCGGGTCGTTAATATCTTCTGGAAGTCTTGATTTAATCTGATTTACTTTACGCTCAGCATCCTGTTGTGCATTGATTACATTAAAACCCGATTTTAACGTTACGGTGATCAAAGAAAGACCTTCCTGCGATGAAGAAGAAATCATATCAACGCCTTCGATAGACGATACTGCTTCTTCCAATGGTTTGGTTACACTGCTTTCTACTTCATCAGAGGCCGCTCCTCTATAAGTAGTCTGCACCATAATCACATTCGTTTCAAATTTCGGTAATAAGTTATAGTTCAATGTTTTATAACTGATAAAACCGAAGAGTATAAGAGTAACGAAAATTACTGTAATCAGTAATGGTCGTTTGATTGATAATTCTGTTATTGACATGGCTCTGATTATTTATTAGGTGCGATTTGAATATTACTACCATCTACAATATTGATGATACCTTCAGTAATGATTTGTTCTCCTTCGTTCAAACCACTCAGAACCTCTACGTTTTCGCCTACTTCACGACCTAATACAATTTTACGTTGTACTGCTTTGCCTCCTTCTGCTACAAATACGTAAGGATTTTTCATGCCATCGCCTAAAGCCTTTTTAGGAATCTGTAAAGCATTGGCATTTTTGTTCAGGTTAAATTCAACTTTCACATAGGTACCTGCTTTCAATGCTGCATTACCATTAGCTAATAAAATATCTACTTTATAATTATGGTTGTCGTCACCTTGTGGGCTGATATAAATGATGCGTCCGCTGAAAGTTTTAGTCGGATATACATCTGCTGTAATGCTTGCTGATTGGCCCAATTTCAATTCATATACATCTTTTTCATTTACAAACACCACTGTTTTTAGCTGATTCACATCTACAATAGAAGCAATAGGCGTTCCGATATTCGCATATTCCCCGGCAGTTAATTTTTTGTCAGTTATCACACCGCTGATAGGTGAAATAATTTTGCCATCAGCGATTTGTTGTTTCAATTGTTCTGCCTGAATCTTATTATTTTCATAATTGAATTTGGCATCAGTAACTGCAGTCTCATTAATCGCATTTCCGGCTAACAATTCTTTATTACGCTCGTAATCTGTTTTTGCTTTGTTAATAGTTAACTCAGTCGATTGCAGACTGATTTGTTTTACTTTCGTATCAACAGTACCAATCACCTGGCCTTTGGCTACTCTTGTTCCTAATTCAATGTTCAATGTTTCAATTCTTCCTTGGGTACTTGCTGTTACAACGGCCTTTTCTTTAGGCTCTAAAACCGCAGGTAAGTTCAGGTTACCGCTAATTGGAAGCAAGGCCACTTTCGTTGTAGATACATAAATGGCTACCTGACTACGGTCAACTACTTTTTTACTCTCGTCAATTTTCTTTTTATTGGCTACCAGTTTGAAAGATATGGCACCAATTACGCCGATAATAATAGCTATTGTGATGATTCTTGTTTTCATTTTTTTGTATATTAAAAAGCTTTGTAGCCCATGATTTAAATGATGTAATTACTTATTTTAATTGATTGACATAAGTTGACAGATTCCCTTGCGATTTCTCTAAGTCAACTCTTGCTGTTAAAAAATTTAATAATGATGAAATGTAATTGCTTTGTGCTTCTTTATATGAGTAATCTGAATTAAGAAAATCGGTCAACGAAGCAGTACCTTTCTGATACTGTAAACTGGTATTTTTCAATATATCAGCCGCCAGATCAAGGTTTTGTTTGTTATCGTTCATGCTTGTAAATGAGCGGAACAAAGCTGTATTGGCATTCTGGTATTGCAATTCGTAGTTTCGCTCGCTCAACTTTAGGTTTTCCTGCGCATTCAATAACGTTAACTTGCTTTGCGATAACTGGCTTTTCTTTCTATTACCATCAAAAATCGGTATGTTCAGTTTCAAACCTATAGAAGAGTAATCAAACCAATTGCCAAATGATTTCCCGAATTCGTTACCAAACGTTTGAGCTCCGTACCTGGCGTAACCTGCCAGAGTAGGGTAGAAGGCAAATTTTCTACGTTCTACATCTAATTGTTGTAAAGCAATATTATTTGATTGAATCTTGAAATCAAGAAGATTTTTAGTGTCAAGCTGATTGCCAACAGGCATACTCACTTGCATTGAATAATCTAATGAATCATTGATAGCAATGTTATGTGTTAACTCCATGCCCATGGCATATTTCAACTTATTCAAAGCCAATTCTCTATTAGTTTTTAGAAGCGACAGTTGAGACTTGATATTGTTCTGGCTTACTTTCATACGGTCGTAGTCTATCTTTTTAGCTACACCCTTTTCGTATTGCAATTGTAAGATTCTCAGCAACTCGTCATATTTTTTTTCGTTCTCTACCAATAGCTTTTCTTGCTCATTATAAGTAAG
This sequence comes from Emticicia sp. BO119, assembly GCF_013912375.1. Taxonomy (GTDB): domain Bacteria; phylum Bacteroidota; class Bacteroidia; order Cytophagales; family Spirosomataceae; genus Emticicia. The sequence continues at coordinate 1,473,133 of NZ_JACETV010000001.1, forward strand.
TATCTGGTAATAAGCTGTAATTGTGTTGTAAACAATGTTTTCATTGTTTTGCAATAACTTCAAATCAGCAATTAGTGTATTTACTTTATTCGCTTCTTTCGCTACTGTAATACTTCTGTCGAATAGAACCTGGTCTACCTGAGCTGTTAAGTTGGTATTATATTGATTACCAAACTGAATCCTGATTTCTTCCTTGCTGAAAGCCCCTGCCGGAATTACCGATACCTGACGTTTCAGGTTGTCATCAAAAGTTCCTGTTCCATTTACTTGGGGTAAATAACCCGCTAAAGCTTCGGTCTTTTTCTCTTTTGCAATCAATACCTCATTTTTATAGATTGTACTGCTCGGATTGTTCTTTAAACTATAAGCAATACTCTCTTTTAAGCTAAATAAGATAGGTTTCGATTCTTGTGCTTGTGTGATAACCGATACCATCATCAGGAGTATTGCTATCGGTAATGCTTTTACTTTTTTCATTATTTTGTACTATATTGAGATTTAATTTAATTTTTTTAGTTCTGAATTAAAAGAACCAATTAATGCAAAAAAAAATTACTTTTTAGATAGTTCCCATTTCTTAAAAAGAACCGGAATTTCTCTGTTCATAAATTCCATAAAGTTGATAAACTCTTCAAGCCCTTGATTAAAGTCTTTGGTTGAATGAGGTCTCTGTTCAAGCACTTCACGCATAGTTTTATGCACTTTGTCAAATTCAAGGAACTTAGTCTTCATATTTTCTTTCCAGTCTGATAAATTACTTTTAAAATAACGTTTTCTATCTCCTGGCTTCGTAATGTATTCGATTCTTTCCATTGAAAGTAATAAATTCAAGGCATTGCTGGTAGCACTTTTACTTAAATTCAATAGCTCACGGATTTCATCGAAGGTCAATTCCAATTTATCTGATACTAACAATAAAGCTGCTATTCTCGCTGAAGCCGGTTGTAAACCATTTTCGAAAATCAAACCGAGTTTTTCGATCAGGGCTAATTGTTTATCGTTTAATTTTATACTGTCCATTGTTGTCATTTAATAACGATGCAAATGTAAATAGTTTTTTTGGTTCTGCAATAAGAGAACTAAATATTTTTAAAAATAGTTTATTTTATCAGAGAATTTCTGGTAATAGTACAATTTTCAGTAATAAGAATAAGAAAGATAAGATAGGAGCTGATTAAAATGGAGGAGATTTAGCTTACTTAAATACTCTTCTTGCGAAAGTCTTCAGGGGTAATATGCTCATATTTCTTGAAAAACTTAGTGAAATAGGAGTTATCACTAAAATTTAAGTCGTATGAAATTTCAGAAATGCTTAGATTTTGATTCACTAACATTCTTTTGGCTTCTAATAAAACCCTGTTACGGATTACTTCACCTGCTGTACTACCCAGATGTTCTTTACATAAAGCATTCAAATGATTAGGAGTGATATACAGCAATTCAGCATAATCCATAGGTCGTTTCAAGCTGATATAATGCTTCTCAACCAGTTTCTGGAAATTTTTGAGTAAGGTATAATTGAAGAAAGGTATAGTTGAGGGCTTGTTGGTATGCGTATATTTATCAATTTCTAAAAATGCCTGAAGGAGCAATACCCTTACAATATCCCAACGGAAAGTATTATTTTGGGTAGAGTGTTGCATAATCTCTTCAAAAATCCGGGTAATCTTTCCTTCTAATTCTTCCGGTAGATTAATAACTCCATTCTCAGCGATGCCATTGAAAAATGAGAAAGTTTCGAGATAATCAGGTCTTAGCAGAAAAGATTGAAAAAAGGAGGTAGAGAAGTTTATAACATATCCATCAACTTCTCCATCAAAATTCCAGCTATGAACCTGGCCTGGAACCATAAAATAAATCTGGTAAGGTTGCACCGGAAAGCTGCTAAAATCGATGGTATGGCTTCCGCCTCCTTTGGTAAATAATAACAAATGGTAAAAAGTATGTCTATGAGCCTTGCGGAGATTCTGGTGCACTTTCAGATATTCAGCAAAACGACTCACCAATATATCATCATCTCTGAAATCTGTCAGATTACTTATATCGACTATCGGAATATAATTTGCTGGACTCATAGACAACTATATTAATGAACAGCATGTTCATGTTTATATTTAGGTTTATAGTCATTAAAAAACTGCAACCATAATGACCGTGAGAAACGGAAAAATACAGGAAACAAGATAACTGTCAATAATAAATAGCCTCCTAAATATATTCTCCAATCTATCAGATTCTCGAAATAAAGATAATAAGCTACTGTGGCAATCGCAAAAAGTGCCACATTGAACGCATAGCTAATAAACATAGAACCATAGAAAAAACCAACTTCTTTTTCATATTTTAGATGACACTCGGGACAATGTTTGTGCATGGCTGTCATTTTGCCTAATACAAATGGATTTTTGGTTTCGAATATATCACCCTCCTGGCAACGAGGGCATTTCATCTTTATAGCGGCTTCAACTTTGTTCATGATTGTATTTGTTTAATGATACAAAAGTATAGCCCGGCGACTTTAAACTCTGGTAGCAAATATAGAATCTATGGTACTAATTACTGATTGAGGTATTTTTAAGAAAAATCCCGTCAAAAACAATATACCTATTGCACCTGACGGGATCTTTATTTTATAACTAATTACAAATTCCCTTTCTTAAATTCTTTCACCGCATAATCTGCCGCACGAGCAGTGATAGCCATGAAAGTAAGGGATGGGTTTTGTGTTGAGTTTGAAGTCATACAAGCTCCATCGGTTACGAATACGTTTTTGCAATGATGCATGGCATTCCACTTATTAAGCAAAGATGTTTTCGGGTCATTCCCCATACGAACTCCTCCCATTTCATGAATATCAAGACCTGGAGCCTTCTTTGGATTATCATGTGTCTGAATGTTCTTAAAACCAGACAAAGTCAACATTTCAGTCATTTGCTCGTGGAAGTCCTTAATCATTTTTTCATCGTTATCGTCATAAGCAACCGATGTTCTGATTAACGGAATACCCCAGGGATCTTTCTGGTCTTTATCTAATGTGACAAAATTGCTTTCCTTCGGAATCGTTTCGCCCATCATATGTGAGCCTACACGCCAGTTACCATATTTTCTATCAAATAGACTGGTTTTCAATTCTTCTCCAATCCCATTGTTGTCGGTATAATTCATACGGCTACCACTGAATCCGGCTGCATAACCACGTAAGAAATCTGTTTCTTGTTTGGCCAAGTTACGGAAACGCGGAATATAACTGCCATTCGGACGAATACCCTCTGTTTTGCTATCAAGCAATCCTTCATATTCTGCCGAAATAGTAGTACGGAAGTTATGGAAGGCAATATATTTACCCAATAAACCACTATCATTGCCTAATCCATTCGGGAAACGGCTGGAAATTGAGTTCAATAAAATCAGGTTGGTATTAATTGTTGCTGCATTTACAAAAATGACTCTTGCATAGTACTCAGTCATTTGTTTGGTATGTGCGTCAATCACTCTCACCCCAGTTGCTTTGTTTTTCTTTTCATCAAAGATGATAGAATGGACAACTGAATCAGGTTTCAAGGTCAATTTACCTGTTTTAGCTGCCCAGGGTAGGGTAGAGGAGTTACTACTGAAATACCCTCCATAAGGACAACCCCTCTGACAAAGCGAGCGATTCTGACATTGCCCACGGCCTTGTTGCGTATGAATTGGCTGAGGTTTAGTCAAATGGGCACATCGACCAATGATAACGGGACGAGCTCCTTTATAATGCTTGGCCATTTCATTGGTAAAATGTTTTTCGACACAAGATTGCTCGTGTGGTGGCAAAAACTCACCATCAGGCAATTGTGGCAAGCCATCTTTATTACCTGAGATTCCGGCAAATCTTTCTACATAGCTATACCAAGGGGCAATATCTGCATAGCGGATAGGCCAGTCTATAGCAAAACCATCACGTGCAGGACCTGTAAAATCATAATCCGACCAGCGCTGTGTACCTCTGGCCCACATCAATGATTTTCCACCTACCTGATACCCACGTATCCAGTCGAATGGTTTGTCTTGTATATAAGGGTGTTCATTATCTTTTACGAAAAAGTGTGCAGCGTCTTCGTTGAATGCATAACAACGGCTGGCGATTGGATTGGCATCTCTCAGAGCCTTCGGGATTTGTCCAAGATGCTCAAATTCCCACGGTTGCATCATGGTAGTTGGGTAGTCAGTTACGTGTCGTACATCACGACCACGTTCTAAAACAAGGGTACGAAGCCCTTTACCTGTTAATTCTTTGGCCGACCAGCCTCCGCTTATACCGGAGCCAATCACAATTGCGTCAAAGGTCCGTTCTTTGACAGAATCTATATTTAAAAATGACATAATAGCTTTAAATAGAGTATTGTAATTAAATAGATGAGTGCTTCCGAAATCGGAATTAAGAGTATGTTTAAAGTTTATTTTTCGACCTCTAAAGTCATCTTTTTTTACCATACTTTGTTGTATTTTTTCGATGTAGCTGCTGGCTACATCTGCAAAATACGCCTCGTCTACTAAAAAAATCTGTACTTTTCGGTCAGAAAAACAAAATTTAAATATACTCTAAGCTTTTACAGGCACGCAACCATGATAAAAACCTGGAGCCATGTTAAACTTCAGGACATTAGTCATGTAGAATTCAGAGTTAGTGTATCCCTGAATGGTCAAGCGTTTAATCATATTAGCAAATTGCTTCGAAGTGCTATCTGAAGAGTCAAGCATTTTGTTGATCAGAGCTTTCTTTTGAGTGGCATCTAACGCTAAAAAAGATTTCTGATAAGTTTGTTGTGCCAATTCTTCAGTCTTTTTTAGGCCATCTTTGAAAGTCTTTTGCTGAGATTCGCCATAGCAATCGTTAATCATTCGCATGGCAAATTGATGAATTTTCAAAGATTTTGCTCCCGGAGTAGCGTTCTCTGGAATGATGGTTTCGACGATTTCGCCTAATAGTTCTTCATCATTGTAGGATAGGTTGGAGATTTTACCGATAGAATCCGGTGTCCAGTTTGTCGCCCATGAAGGTAAAGCTACCAAACTCCCGAATGCTACTGATAAATTTTTAATTGCATTGCGCCTTTGCATAATTATTTTAATATTTAATAGTCGTAAAACCATACAAACTTAAATATTAAAACTTAAAATGCCGATGCTTTATTATGATAATTTTGATGAATTATCATAATAGTAAGAAATACTTATTTTCTCGAGCGTTTTTCATAAGATTTTCCATACTTCTTTTTCTTTTCTGCTTCATAATCTCGTCTTACGTTCACTTTTTTGTTTTTCTCTGATTTTTCATGAAAGGCAGGTCCTACTTCTTCTTTTTTGGGTCTTTTCAAAATAGGCTCTTTCATATTTACTTTAGGCATTTCGTCTTCAGTCAATTCATCAGATATTTCAAGCTGTTCAGGCAAAGGCAATGTAGGTATCTGATAGTTCATCAGTTTCTCAATCGCTTCTTTAGCTTCTGCATCTTTTTCAGTGAAAAAACTGATGGCAATCCCTTTTTTATCTTGCCGACCTGTTCTACCAATACGGTGAATATAATTTTCAGGTACTTCTGGCATATCAAAATTAATCACATGCGAAACTTCTGAAATATCTAATCCTCTCGCCACAATATCAGTAGCGATTAAGATTCGATAAGTACCATTCTGAAAATTATTTATGGTATTAAAACGATTATTCTGCGATTTATTAGAGTGAATAACCCCTAATTGAGAAGAAAATTCCATTTCCAATTCATCGTACAATTGGTCAGCAAGTTGTTTGGTGGCTGCAAAAACCAGAACCTTGCTTGTTTCAGCAGGTTTAGCCAATAATAACTCTAAAAGATTAACTTTTGTATAAAAGTTAGGTACCTCATAGGCTGTCTGAGAAATATTGTCGAGAGGGGTTCCCGCTGGAGCTGCTTCAATTTTTACAGGCTGATTAAAATAGGTATCAATAATTTCTTCCACCTCTTCTGTCAGAGTCGCTGAGAATAATAAGTTCTGTCTCTTAGGAGGCAGTAAATCCAGAATATTTATCAATTGCGGACGAAAACCTAAATTTAACATCTCATCGACCTCATCAATCACAAGTTTTTTAATAGATTTAGTTTTTACGATATTTGTCGTCAATAAATTTATTAATCGACCTGGTGTCGCTATCAGTACATCACAGCCATTGTTTAACTCAACAACTTGTTGTTTGATATTTACTCCACCATATACACCTACCACTTGCAGATTCATATACTTGCTTAATTGCTGAACTGATTCCATTACTTGCGCTACTAATTCTCTTGTGGGTACGATAATTAACAACTGAGGATTTTTTTCTTTCGAGAACTGATATTGTCTTAAACTGGGCAGGAGGTAGGCAAAGGTTTTTCCAGTACCGGTCTGAGCTATACCGCATACATCTTTCCCTGACATTACTACTGAAAAAGCTTTTTTCTGGATAGTAGTAGGTGTGGTATAGCCTAAATCGTCTAAGGCATTTAATAATTGTTTATTGAGATTTAATTCTTCGAAAGTCATTTGAAAATAAAATTATATTTAGGGCTATTTTGTATATTGATGCCCTTGAGATAAGCTAACAAGCTGAAGGTTTAAGAAGTTTCAAGAATTATAAGGGAAGCCACTTCTGTTTAATCACGAAATTTTATTTTATCAATGCTTATAATACTATCCAAAAGAGTTTGGGACAACTGAAAATTTTATTTTGAGAAAAAAAACTACAGAATCCCTGTAAAAGTGGATTTTGTAGTTAGTAAAACTATAATAGGTTTTTAGGAAATTTATTACATTCAGGCAATTCAGTTCTTTTTAGTCATTTTTTCATATACTTTTTCACCCAGTTTTCCTCCCCATTCTCTTCCGGCTTCCATTGATTCAGCAACAATCAATGGTGTTTTTTCAACCATTTTTTTTCCTGTTGGGCTTTCATAAAACTTTATCATATCAATAATTTCCTGATGCGAGTAATGTTTATCATAAATAGGAATATACATTGCGGCGAGTTCATCGTAATTTATTGCTTTAATGAATTCGTCCCAAAATCCTTCAGGTAAATTATTTTGGTCTGACTGGGCTTTCATTGAATTAGCCATTGATTCAACTCCTGCTTTTGCAGCATTTGCAGCCCCACTTACTATCAAAAGACGTTTGATGTCCTTAATTTTAGGACTATCTAATTGGCTATAGCCCACAAATGATATGAGCAAAAATAAGCAGATTAATAAAGATTTCATTTTTTTGCTTTCGTTAGACACAGATTTTAATTTTACGTAATGTTAAAGTTTTTTTAAGCTATTGCAAAGAGTAGCCTGATTATTTTCTACACCAAAAATAAAATTTCCTGAATTAATTCTATTGCATTAGATGTGATAGAAATTATCAATTAATAAATATCATCTAATAATAACTTATTTGGCTCAATTTCAAATTTTGAAAGATATGGAAAACTTATTTCAAGAAATCTGAATTAAGTAAGCATTTATTGGTAATAGGAATTTATGAGATGCACTTGCTACATCTCATGGTGGTGTTGAAGGTTTTTGCTTATAAGCTCAAATAATTGTTTTCAAATAAGACTGATATTCTTAATTAATTTTATTAGGTACTTGTAAGAAGGAAGTATGCCTTATTCAGTTTGGACTAATAAATTCAAGAAGATTAATCTCAGAAGGTTTCTGAACAATTTTATTAGGCGTTTCTCTATGGTAAACCATAATACAAATACCTACGATGATACCAAAGCAGAAAGATAGACAGCTTAAAAAAAGTAATTCTAACATGAAATTTATTTAATAATAGGTTTAACACATAAATTACATGATTTTTAATTTATATTTCTAATATTTAACTCAGTATATTCAAAAATTTATTAATTTTTAATTTCTATATAATCGAAAAAAAAGGAAATTTTAAATTTTCATTCAGATTCTAATTAATTTTCAGTTAAACTACCAGATAATACAACTAAAGAATGTTTTTTGTAGCTACCGGTTTGTTGTTCGATAAAAATAATAGGTTACTCATTTATCTGAGGGATGATAAACCAACTATTTCGTTTCCTAATCACTGGGATTTGTTTGGAGGAATAATTGAAGAAGGAGAAAGTCCAGAATATGCCTTAGTAAGAGAAGTGAAAGAAGAAATTGGAATTGATTTAATTAGTTATTATAAATTTAGGGAGTATTATAGCGATAGTGAAGATAGACCGAATTGGAAATATGTATTTTTTGCTAAGATTGATTACCTGCCAGAAGAGTTGATACTGAATGAAGGACAGCGTTTAACCAGTATTAATTTAAAAGAAAGATTTAACTATAAATTTGCCAACATACTAGGAAGAATAATTGACGACTTTGCTAATTCCGAACTCTATTGTAATTATATATTAAAAAAAGCGTAATATCATTATTATAGATATTTACGCTTTTGTGGAGACGCAGAGAGTCGAACTCTGGTCCGAACATGGCACTTGTCGAGCCTTCTACATGTTTATTCGGTCTTGATTTTCGGGAAAAGATTGGTGTCCGACATACCGAAACTTTTCCTTAGAAACCTAAATACTAATTAAGAGCAAGTTCCCCGCACTTAATCGCCTCTCCGGGTCGACACTCCGAACTCCCCAACAGCAGAGGTTAATCAGGGCGGAATGTGGCTAAAAGGTTAATTCACTCCGGAATTAAGCAGCCATGGCATACGAAGTATTGCCAGTTATTTTTCGGAAGAATTTTTAACAGGAGGTTCTACCAGCTCCCGACATGCTTTTACTCGCAACCACTCACGCCGTCAAAACCGGTCGTCCCCATGATTGTTTGTCATTGTATGACAAATATCTTTTATTAAAAGTTCGCTCTAAAGAAAAAAATATGGAGTTCTACTAATCACTAATTCACTCAATCTTTAAAACTTCATGCTTAATGCAATACGTTTTCTGGGAATATCTACCTCTGTAACTTTCACCTGTACTTTCTGATGAACTTTTACCACTTCATTCGGGTCTTTAATGAATCTATTTGCCATTTGTGATACGTGTATCAAGCCATCCTGATGAACCCCAATATCAACGAAACAGCCAAAGGCTGTAATATTGGTTACAATACCAGGTAATATCATACCCTCTTTCAAATCCTCTATTTTATGTACATCAGCTGCAAATTCAAATTCTTCCAATGCTTCACGTGGGTCACGACCAGGCTTTTGCAACTCTGATAAAATATCATTCAAGGTTGGAAGCCCAACTGTGGCAGTAACATAATTATTCAGGTTGATTTTCGATTTGAGCTGTGCATTGTTAATTAAATCAGAAACCTTTAATCCAATATCTTTCGCCATTTTTTCAACAACTCCATAAGTTTCAGGATGTACTGCCGAGTTATCTAAAGGATTCTTTGCACCATTAATACGCAGGAAACCTGCACTTTGCTCAAAAGCTTTCGCACCTAAGCGAGGTACTTTTTTCAATTCATCTCTTGAACTAAATGCTCCGTTCTTTGCTCTGTAATCTACAATATTCTGGGCCAATGAAGGGCCAAGTCCTGAAACATAACTTAGAAGATGTTTACTGGCTGTATTTAGTTCAACTCCTACTAAGTTTACACAACTTTCCACAACTGAATCAAGAGTTTCTTTCAGCATTTTCTGTTCTACGTCGTGCTGATATTGCCCAACTCCGATAGATTTAGGGTCAATTTTTACCAGTTCAGCTAAGGGGTCCATTAATCTACGTCCAATAGAAATGGCTCCACGTACAGTTACATCTTTTTTCGGAAACTCTTCCCGGGCAATTTCTGATGCCGAATAAATGGAGGCTCCTTGCTCTGAAACTACATGAATTTGTATTTTATCTAATTTCAATGATTTTACGAAACTTTCAGTTTCACGACTAGCAGTGCCATTCCCGATAGCAATTGCCTGAATCTTATAGTCATAGACCAGTTTTTTGATTACCCCCTCAGCTTCCATATTTTTATCGATTGGGTAAAGTACTGTATCATGCAATAAATCACCATGTTCATTCAGACAAACAGTCTTGCAACCTGTTCTAAAGCCGGGGTCAATAGCCAATACTCTCTTTTGTCCTAAAGGCGAAGCCAATAATAATTGGCGAAGATTACCAGCAAAAATTTTAATAGCCTCGCCATCAGCCTTTTGTTTGGAAAGATTTGAAAATTCGGTCTCGATACTGGGTTTTAACAAACGATTATATGAGTCTGTAATCGCATCGGCAACGTGACCTTTGGCTTCAGGTAAACCTTTTAAATAAATCCGATCTAATGCGTCTGTGCCTCGTTCTGCTTCAATAGATATATCTACTGAAAGAATACCTTCTTCTTCACCACGCCTGATAGCTAATAAACGATGCGAGGGTATTCTTGATACTGGTTCTGAAAACTCAAAATAATCCTGATATTTAGCACCTTCTTCTTTTTTACCCTTTTTCACTTTAGCCGTCACAATTGATTCTCTTTCAAAAATCTTCCTCACGGCATTTCTTGCCTGAATGTCTTCATTAATCCATTCAGCCATAATATCTCTTGCCCCTTGTAGCGCATCTTCCACACTTTCTACTTTATCAGTGAGGTATTTTTCGGCAATGGCTTCAATGTTTCTGTCTTTCTGTGCAAATATAATTTTAGCCAAAGATTCCAACCCTTTTTCAATAGCAATGCTTGCCCGAGTTTTACGTTTCTGTTTGTAGGGTAAGTATAAATCTTCTAATTCATTCAGATATAAGGCATTTTGTAACTTATTCAACAGTTCCTGCGTCATTTTGCCCTGCTCTTCTATTGATTTAATGATAGCTTCCCTTCGTTTATCAGCCTCTAAAAACTTGCTGTGCAGGTCTTTTACAGAGGCAATCTGCACCTCGTCCATACTGCCTGTCATTTCTTTTCTGTATCGGGCAATAAATGGTACAGTAGCCCCTTCTTCTAATAAAGTTATGGTATTAATAATGTATTTTTCTGCAGCACTTACTGTCTGGACTATAATTTGTACTTGTTTAGATGTCATGTTTCCAACCTTTTTAATCTAATGTGAATCCTAAGTATAAAATTGAAATTCAATCACAAAAATCTATTATTAAAATGAAAATTCAATTGTTTGTAGCAATCATTCTTTCCACATTTTCTTTTATGGCCTGTGAACAAGAATCACAAGTGCCTGATGATCAACAGAATTTGAAAAGTTTAGATGGAATAGTAGTTAAATATGGTACGAGTTTCGGTATGTGTCTTGGCCCATGTAAGAAAGAAATGGTTTTGGCAAATGACGAAGTTGCGTTTACAGTTTATCAGAATAGTGGACGAGGAACAGAAGGTGGTGATCCGAAAACTTATACAGAGAAATTAACGACTGACTATATTAGCGAAGTAAACAAAAATGTTGATTTTGATGCATTCAAAAAATTAGATGAAGTAATAGGTTGTCCTGATTGTGCAGATGGCGGTGCTGAATGGGTTGAAATAACGAAAAACGATTCCAGACATAAAGTAACTTTTGAGTTTGGTGATGATATAAAAGAAATTGCTCCACTATTGAAATTACTTCGTGAAAAGAGAATTTATTTTGAAGAGAAATATGTGAAGCCATAAAAAGTAAATTTTGGACCAGTTTAAACTTATTTCTTTTGCCTACAAATGGCTTTTTTTATCCATATTATGCTGGTGTGGCGTTCGCATTTTTTTGTTCTTTGCCCTGCTTTGTAATCAATAAATGGTCTAACTTGGCTTAAAAACTGTCCATTCTTGGCATAAAATAAAAAAATCAAACAAGCTCAATTAATATCAAGTCAACATCTGACAAGGGCAGTTGGAAACGTAACTATTAAAGTCAGGTTTCAGATTGCCCTTTTTTACCATAATTCTTTCTATTTGTTAAATTTAACAGTAAATTTTGTGCCTTTTCCAGTCTCCGATTCAACATTTATTTCTCCTCCTAATTCATCAGTAAGTCTTTTTACGATACTTAACCCCAGCCCTGTTGAGTCTTCATCTTGTGTAGGTTTGGACGATGTAATTGAATATCGGTTAAATAAGTTTTTAAGCTGACTTTTTTCAATTCCAATACCAGAATCTTCAATGGCGAACGAAAATGTCTGGCTCGTTTCTTTAGTAGTAAGAGATATTTCAGAATTACTATTTGAGAATTTTATTGCGTTTGAAATGAGATTTCCGAGTAGCCGAAAAAGCATGTTCTTATCAGATAAAATAGTCTCAGATTCATGACCCACTCTTACTTTAAAATTAATCTTTTTTTGTTTTAAAATAGGTTCATAAAGTGTTACAAGCTCTCTTGTTAAGTCGGCAAGATCTATTTGCACAAAATCAATTTCTTTTAACTCATTTTTATCAATATCCAGTATTTTTTTTATGGTCTGTAAACCGTGTGATACTGTTTTAAGGATATTAATTTTAATAATTTCTAATTCTTTAACTGTGCTTGTTTTATCAAGAGAATTTACCCACAACTTGATAGTTGAGAAGGGAGTACTTAAGTCATGAGAAACAATTGAAATCAAATGGTTTTTCTCTGTATTTAAGTCTTTTAGCTTTTGATTTTGAGCAGAAATCAGTATATTTTTACTTTTGTTTTTATAATAGGTATAAACAATTACTGAGCTTAGTAGAAGCAATGCGATAATTCCGATAAGATAAGCATTTTGCTTATTTTTCTGCACTTCTATTTGTACACTTAGCAGTTGATTTTGCTTTTCTCGCTCATTAGCATTAAACGATTCTCTCAATTCAGCAATTTTTTTATTGGTTTCAGTTGTTAGCAACTCCTCTTTTAGCAAATTACTTTTCTTAAGATATTCAAATGCCTCTTCAAATTTTTTCTGATTAGCATAGGCGTGGGAAAATTGTTCGTAGGTTAGTTTTTCGAATTCCTTTGATTGAAGTTGTTTTGCCAGGGTCATAGCATTTTCTAAATACTTATGAGACTCATTGTATCTTTTCAATCCCTCAAGCGCCCCTGCTTTATTGATCAGATTATACCATAGGTCTGTATCGCTCTTATTTTTATATAGATATAGAATATTCTCTTCAGTTAATTTAAGTGCTTGGGCATACCTTTTCTTATTTATCAACAGCGAACTAAGGTTTATTTTTAAATTTGTTAGACCTTTTGCATCATTTAAATTTTCTCTGATTTTCAAGCATTTACGATAGGCTATAATGGCAGAGTCTTCTTTTCCTTCCTTTCGATAAATTATTCCTAAATTATTATAAAAAACTGCCAGTTTTTTTTGATTCAATTCCGCTTTATTGGTTTTATTCGTAAAACCTAAAAGCAGAGGCTTAGCCTTTTGTAATTGATTTGTAAGAAAATAAATGTAGATTAAATCAGATGTAGCAGACATCTCATCTGAAATATTTCCTGATGATTTACTTTTTTCAAGAAAAATCAGATAATATTTGGTGGCTTCTGTCGGGTTATTATTAAAATCATGAAATAACCCTTTCATGCGAATTGAGTAAGCTTCTGCTCTCGGATATTTAAGGGCAATTGAAGTTTTCAGAAGAATAGATGACCAAATCAAAAGTGAGTCTTTGTTTTCGGGATTTGTATAGGCTTGCTGTTCGATCCAATTATCAACATCCTTTCTACTCAACTGGCCAAAGCAAGGCCAATTAATAAAGAGCAAAACAAAACTTAAGAAGTATTTATTCATCGTTAATTAATGAATTTTGAATAGCAAATTTTACAAGCCCAACTGTATTATTCACCCCTAATTTTACCAGGATATTTCTTCGATGAGTATCGACTGTTCCGGTGCTCAGAAATAACTTTTCACCTATTTCTGCTGAACTGTACTCAGCGCAAACCAATTTTAAAATCTCAAGCTCTCTTTTGCTCAAAATTTCTTGAATTTTATTTACTGGAAATGTAACCGTATTTAGTTTTTCTTCTTCTTCAGATTCTTCATCATAGTAAAAATCTTTACCACCAGATACTACTTCTATTGCTTCTAAAAGCTTTTTTACTGAAGCGTCCTTGAGTATATATCCATTTGCCCCAAGTTTTTCAATACGTCGTTTAATCCGTACACCTCTCAGCATTGTAAGATATAAAATAGGTGTGCAGGGTTTAATATCCTTAATAGAGGTAATTAAGTGTTCAGCTGTCATGTCAGCTAACTGCAGGTCCAGCAAGAATAAATCTATAGTTAGGTCGTGAATAGCTTTTAATAATTCATGACCCTCTGTAAAAACGCCAACAAGATTCAAGCCTCCTTGATTGCTAAGAAGATTTTCTAATCCTTTCAAAAAAATCTCATGATCGTCGAGTAAAACTATGTTCGTTTTCTTCATAAAAGTAGTGGCAAAATTGTGCTTTACCTCAAAATAAGTAAAAATTACTCATTTACAGTATGTTCTGATAAAAAAAGAGTTAAGAAATTTGTTAAAAAAAAAGCCAATGGAATCATTAAAAATCAACTCTTTTAGTCGAATTTTCTTTCGTCTTGTACTCATTAGTGCTTTATTAAAAGTATTATTTGCTATACAAGAGGCATCTGCCCAGTCTATTACTATCAGTCCGTCAAATGCATCATCTATTCAAACCTCACGAAGTATAAATAATATTGATTTAATCAAAACAGGAACTAACAACACTTCCGGGTTTCGTTTTTATCAAAATGCATCATTAAGAGGTGGTTTGTTTTATAACGACACCGATAATACACTTAATTTTACTCATAATCCAAATATACCTGGTATTGTATGGAACACTGATTCCCAAAGGGCCGGAATAGGAGTAAAACTCCCTGAAGGTCGTTTACATATTCTGACAAACAGTACTGATACTGTACCACATATACTGATTCAGGAAAATAATGATGGTGATGGAGGGAGATTGAATTTCGAGAATTTTGGAGTAGCAGATAAACATTGGACTCTTTATGGCAGAAATTCAAATGCAGCTACACTAAGTTCTAACGTACTTAATATTTATCATTCTTCATTTGGAAATGTAGCCCAGTTTACTGGTGATGGGAATACGCAATTAAATGGCTATACACAATTAGGCTCTAACGCACCTAAAATAAAGGTCATTAAATTGACCGGTACACTCGATGATGACAATTTTACTTCAGGTTCACTGAGTATTCCTATCGAAAAAATACTCTCATTTACTGCACAGGTTAAGTATTCGGAAGTTTTGTATCAGCCTAGCTCAACTGTTAATTCCTATAGCTACGAATTCCGGCTTTCGAGCCAAAATAGCCCTTATAATTTTTTTATCTTTGATGGTGTTCCGTCTGATCTTCGAGGGCAACCATATACAATTTTTATTACTTATGAGGAATAAATTTAAATTGAAGTAAACAAATATGTTTTGATATTGGATAATACATTTTGAAATTAGCCTTCAAAACGCTTGCTTTGCGTCGCCTTAGAGAATGCTCGTGCATAATCTGAGGCGATTTTTATATAAACCAATTTATCTATGTACGACCTCATTATTATTGGTGGTGGAGCAGCAGGTTTCTTTACGGCGATTAATGCTGCTGAAAAGAACAGAAGCCTGAAAATTGCTATTATAGAAAGAGGAAGAGAGGTTTTACAGAAAGTGAAAGTATCAGGAGGTGGGCGGTGTAATGTTACACACGCCTGTTTTGAACCTGCTACTTTAATTAATTATTATCCGCGTGGTAATCAGGAATTACTACAACCTTTTCAGAAATTCAATCCAACCCATACTATTGAGTGGTTTGAAAGTAGAGGGGTGAGAATCAAAAAAGAGGCTGATGGACGAATGTTTCCTGTCAGTAATTCTTCCCAAAGTATTATTGATTGTTTTATTGAGACCTGCTATAAAAACCGAATTGAAATCATAAAAAATACGCGGGTAGAAAGTATTGAAAATGAAGGAGACCGCTGGCAATTAAATACAATAGGTGATGGGCATTACCAGACCAAAAAACTCATGATTGCTACTGGCAGTGATACAGCCGTCTGGAAACTTTTGGGAAACCTTGGTATAAATCTTGTTTCACCCGTTCCATCCTTGTTTACTTTTAATATTAAGGATGAGAGGATTCAGGATTTAATGGGAATAAGTGTTGAAAATGTGGTTTGTCAATTAAGTGATGCGAAAACCAAATCACTCAATGATTTTTCTTCTAACGGAGCAATACTGATTACTCACTGGGGGTTGTCTGGCCCTGCAATTTTAAAGCTATCGGCCTGGGCCGCCAGAGAATTGAATGGGTTAAATTACGAATTTGAAGTGATTATCAATTGGTTAGGTAAAACAGATATTGAGAAAGTAAGACAGCACTTGCATCAACAAATTGTAAATCAACCTAAGAAAAATGTATTGGCTAATCCTGAATTTGGCCTTTCTATCCGGCTTTGGAAAAATCTTTGTATGGCGGCAGGCATAGGAGAGTATCAGAAATGGGCAGAAACCGGGAAAAAGCATATTATCAAACTGGTAGAACAACTGACCACTTGTCGATTCAGAGTGAACGGAAAAAGTACCTTTAAAGAGGAATTTGTAACCGCCGGAGGAGTAGATTTATCAGAGATAGATTTTGAGGCATTTTCTCTGAAAAAATACCCAAATTTATATTTAGCAGGAGAGGTATTAAATATTGATGCCGTTACTGGAGGATTTAATTTCCAGGCTGCATGGACAGGCGCGTGGATAGCTTCCCAAAATCTATGATTTCTTCTTTTTTCTACCAGCCTGTAGAATTTCTGAGAATATTGATTTTTCGTTAATTTCATCTAAAATCAAGGCTTCATTTAATATTTCCAGAAAAACAGATTCTTTACTTTTCAAATCATTCAAATCAATAAGGGTTATCCCGTATATAAATTTTCTACCTTTTGGGTCTAAAATACCTTGCACATTTGATAACTGAAAACCTCTTAAAAAACAGACTTCAAGTCCTTTGATGGCACTTACTTTGCCAAAATAGCAAACATCCTGTTTCACTTTATACATTGGGGTATTGATTTCAAGATGCTCTCTCATCTTTGGGTGAGCATTCAGAATCAAGATACGAAGTCTTTGCATGAGTTGCTGTAAGTGCGGAAGTTGATGATTTATAAAATCATCAGCCGATATGAACTTTATCATCTTTTTTAATTAACGAGCCTATAATCATACCAATAATACTTGCTGTTAAACCCCATATTAACCCTGGAATTTCTGTCGGATAAAATTCTGTTATTAGCCAAACCCCAGTACCAGCAATCATAGAAAGAATCGCACCTAAAGCCGTTGCTCTTTTCCAATATAGGCCTGCCACCAATGGAGTAAACAGCGCTACTAAACTTAATGAAGAAGATTCACCGACTAATTCATAAATTTCTGATTTATAAAGAGATAAACTAACACTGATAATAGTGATACCGATTACTGAAAATCTCATGATTTGGAGTAATCGTTTATCTGAAATTTTCTCGCCATACAACGGCCTTAATAGGTTTTCTCCTACCACAGTTGCAGGGGCCAAGATTGCCCCACTACATGTACTTAATATTGCTGATAATAGGGCCCCAAAAAAAAGAATCTGCATACCTAACCCAGAATGACGCAATACCAAATTAGGAATGGTCATTTGTGAATCCCCCTCTTTTATATCCGGGTAAAGCAACGATCCGCAAAGTGCAATAACTAATGGCATGCAAGCAATAGAAATATACATAAAAGCAGACCAATATGCCCCTCGAACGGCTACTTTTACAGATTTAGCCGATAATACCCGCTGGAATACATCTTGTTGTGGAATTGAACCCCAGCCTATAGTAATCCAGGCCCCAAAGTAGGTGATCCAACTTACCAACGATTTTTCTTTTGGAGTAAACCTGAAAAAATCGGGTTGAGTTTTTGATATTATCTGTTCCCATCCGCCAAGTTCTGTCACCAACTCTATCATCAAAATTAACAGACCAATAATAATGATAGCTGTCTGAATTGTATCTGTAATCGCAACAGACCACATTCCTCCTATATAGGTATAGAAAACGACAATGGTTGCGCAAAACAGAACACCGTATATAAATGGGATTCCTGCCACTGCCTGTAAGACTATCGCTAAGGCAACTAATTGCGCGGCAATCCAGCTAAAATAGGAAGGTATCAGAAAAAGCGCCGAAATCCATTCTACATTTTTATTAAACCGGATACGGAAATAATCGCTGAAAGTAAGTATATTTAATTTATATAAAGGGCGAGCAAAGAAAAGACCAATTAATAATAAGCACAGAGATGCACCAAAAGGGTCTTCAATTACTCCGATCAAACCGTTTTCAATAAATTCAGATGATGCCCCCATTACAGTTTCAGAGCCAAACCAGGTTGCAAAAAGCCCAGATGCTACTACATAAGTGGGCATTTTTCTGCCTGCAATAGCAAAATCATTTGTTGTTTTTACGAATTTTGATGCAAACCATCCTACAAGCACAGTACCAAATAAATACAGAATAATAAATATCAGAAGCATACAATGATTTTGGTATGTTGAATTTTAATAATTTAAAGGTTTGAAAATAGTAATTTTTCTTTTTTTATTCTCTACTGGTTACTTTTTTTAAAGTATTTTGTATTTATTGAATAAATTTCATTGCTAAAAGGAACGTAAATGTTTTTTTAATATAAAATTTGTGACTTTATTTTTTAATTTAAGTCCAAATTAGCAAATATTCGTTAAATCCTATTTTTACTTAAATAATGCGCAACTGTGACCCATCTTATTGAGCGATTTACAGAAATATTAAAAAAAGGGAAATATAACTCCCAAACTATTGCTGCTTACCGTAATGCCATTTTCGTTTTCTATAACCATTTCCGTGATTTGCCTCAAAGCAAAATTACGGAGGAATTGATTTCAAATTATTTAATTGAATTAAGTGAAAAAAAAGGTGGTTCTACGGATGCCTCTAAACAGGCAGGCAAAGCGATAAAACTTTTTTTTGAGGTGATTTTCAAGCGCAAGCTTGGTATTAAAGCCTCGGGTGAGATGAAAGAGGATACATTGCCAGAAATTTTAACCGAAAATGAGGTGGAAAGTATCATTGGTGCGCTCGATAATCCTAAGCATAAGGCGTTAATGGCAACTATTTATGCAATGGGCTTAAAGTTGAGTGATATTCTGATTATGAAAGTAAATGACTTAGATATGGAAACAAAACTTATCATGGTTCCACCATCTAAAACGGATAAAGGCAGAAAACTAAAGATACCCAACAAATTAATTCCGATTCTGATGGCCTATTTTGATAAACATAAGCCCAAGGAGTTGTTATTTGTTGGTGAAAAGGGTAAACCTTATAGTCCCAGAAGTGTGCAACTGGTATTCCAGCAAGCATTAGTAAAAGCTAAAATTGAAAAAAATGCAACAGTACATACCTTAAGACACAGCTATGCCGTGCATTGTCTGGAGCGAGGAATTGATATTCATTTGTTAAAAGAAATTCTGGGGCATAAGTATCTACAAACTACTTCGATGTATTATCAGATAGCTCAAATTGATTTGGCAAATATCAGAAGTCCATTTGAAGACTTAGAATTTTGAGAAAGCAATGCCAACAAAATCAGTTGGTTTTGTTGGCATTGCTTTCTGGTTTCAATCTTCCATACTTGCTTCTTTCAGAACGATATTTTTCTTTTTCAAAGAATTTAATTCTAATTCTTCGAGTTGTGTTCTATTTTTAGCGACATCAATTGCTGTATATATGGCCTGAATCATTGAGGTCTCATCTGCTTGATTTTTGCCTGCTATATCATAGGCTGTTCCATGATCAGGAGAAGTACGGACCTTTGGAAGTGCTGCTGTAAAGTTTACGCCATTTTCAAAGGCCAACATTTTAAATGGCATTAATCCCTGGTCGTGATACATAGCTAAAACTGCATCGTATTGTTTCCAAGAGGCTGTTCCAAAAAAACCATCAGCAGGGAATGGTCCAAAAACTAAAGTTCCTTTTTTCTTGATTTCGGCCAAGGCCGGTTGAATAATTTCTTTTTCTTCATTACCTAAAAGGCCGTTTTCTCCTGCGTGTGGATTTAGCCCTAAAACTGCAATTCGGGGTTTCTGAATACTAAAATCTCTTTTGAGAGAGGTATGTATCTGCTCTATTTTTTTTATAATAAGTTCTTTATTAATCTTTCTTTTTACCTGATCTAACGGCAAATGCCCAGTTACTACACCTACTTTAAGTTGTTCACTAACCATAAACATCAACGCATCATCAGTTTCAAATTCCTTGGCAAGAAATTCGGTATGTCCAGGAAATTGGAACTCTTCACTCTGAATATTGTGCTTACTTACAGGGGCGGTTACCAAAGCGTCAATTTTTCCTGCTTTCAAATCAGCTACCGATCTTTTTAATGCTTCAAAAGCTAATTTTCCTGCCTCCGGGGTAGTTTTCCCTGGTTGTACTTCCAGGTTCTGGTCATTAATGCAGTTAATGACGTTCACCTGTTTATGGTTTATTTGCTCAATTTTCTGAATTGTGAAAAACTGCCAGTCCTTTAGTTCTAATTGTTGACGATATCTATTAATGACTTTTCCAGAACCATAGATAACAGGGGTGCAGATTTTGTTTAATCGATTACCCCCAACCGCTTTTAGTATTACCTCCGGACCTATACCATTTATGTCTCCGATACTAATGCCTATTACAGGTTTATGTTGTTCGCTCACTTTTTATTAATTTAATTATTTCAAATCTGGCTTTAATTGTGGAAGATAAATGCGACTGAACCAAGCGCATATCTAACAACGTTTATTATTAAAAATATGTTTGACATTTTTACCTGTAAACGTAATTTTGTTGCAATTTACTTACAATCATACGATAAAAAAAATACTGTGGATACAATTAAACCCTCCAATCAAAGTTCTGTTTTAATAGTAGATGAAATGCATTTGAGTCTGTTGCCAATGCTCGAAAAGATAGGTTATTTTCCTGATTATCGGCCAGAAATAAAGAGACAGGAAATAATTGATATTCTTGGAGATTATAAGGGAATGCTTATCAGAAGTAAGACTAAAGTTGATGAGGGATTATTGAAAAATGCGAGCAATCTAAAATTTATTGGTAGGGCAGGAGCTGGCTTAGATTTGATAGATAAGGTTACCGCAGAAGGTAAAGGTATCAGAGTTTTTGCCGCTAATGAAGGAAATCGGGTTGCAGTAGCAGAGCATATAATAGGAATGCTCTTAGCTTTGATGAATAATCTGCTAATTGCTGACCACCAGGTAAGAGAGGGAAAATGGTTGCGTGAAGAAAACAGGGGTTACGAAATTTTTGGGAAAACCGTAGGTATAATTGGATATGGTAATAATGGTTCTGAAACAGCAAAAAGATTGGCAGCATTTGGCTGTAAAATTTTAGCTTATGATAAATACAAAGTAGAATTTTCAGACGGATATGCTACTGAATCAACTATGCAAGAGATTTTTGATAAAGCTGATATTCTAAGCTTTCACGTTCCGCTTACGAATGAAACTTATCAATTAGCTAATCGTGAGTTTTTGAATTCATTTGCTAATAATATCTATATAGCAAATGCATCTCGTGGAGAGATTGTGGTTTTAGACGCACTTTTGGAAGGGTTAAACACAGGTAAAATAAGGGGCGCATGCCTTGATGTATTGGAAAATGAAAAATTAAACCAACTTACCTCTGTTCAGAAAGATACATTTGAGCAATTGTTAAAATCTGACAAGGTAATTTTTAGCCCTCATGTTGCCGGCTGGACTCATGAATCTTATATCAGAATAAATGAGATTCTGATAGATAAGATTCAAGCTATTTTTAATTGATATTGAAAACAGACACCAATAACCTTATTGGTGTCTGTTTTTTATACATGGAGATTATTTACGTTTCTTTTTCTTAGGAGTTTCTTCCTCCTCGTCATCCTCTTCATATTCCTCCTCGTCATCCTCTTCATATTCTTCCTCGTCATCCTCTTCATATCCCTCTTCTTCGTCATCCTCTTCTTCCTCGTCATCCTCTTCTTCATCGTCCTCCTCCTCTTCATATTCCTCTTCTTCTTCCTCCTCGTTATCATCATATTCTTCTTCTTCAGGTTCATCACCATAAGTGAAGCTATAATCTTCATCTATAGCATTTTTAGTGCAAAGCTTATCAAGTTCCTCTACAAATCCATCAGGGTCTTCGGTAAGAATCTCAAAATTGGTGATATAGGTATATTCGATTTCAGTTTCATCATCTACTTCTGAATAATAATCGAAGTAAAAATCCTCTTCACTCTCAACGTATTTCATACATAACTTCTCAAGCTTTGTGGAAAACTTTTCTGTATCTTCCACATTAATCCAGAATTCGTTAATGTACATCATTCCATCAACTGCAAAGTTTGACTCATCACTTTCATCCCAGACTCCGTCACTAAAATCAAGATTTTCTACTGATTGAATAATCCATGAATCGTTGCCATTATATTCTTTATGAATTACATAATCATATGGAATATAACAATAGCCCTTATCCCCCCAATTTTTTCCCCATGAATTACGAACAATGAACATTCTGTCAGGATCAGAATAACCGACACAAAGCATCGCATGCCAGCCATGAGTTGTTCTTACATTATCTGATTTGCGTGGCATAGGTACTCGCCCTTTATTTTTATTCGCCTCATCAAAAGAATCAAACGTATTCAGACAGAAGGCAATAGGATAGCCTTCTGCAAGAGTATTTTTCCACAAGTCAAGATTTAACTCTATGTACTCAGCATCGACAATTTTAAAGTTAGCTCCGTGGTCATAAGCAGATTGATCAGGTTCATATAAAATCATGGTTTTGTCATTAGGCCAAAGATCTTCCGAGCAAGCTCCATATTCTTTTAAACCCTCAATTGCATTATACATAATTGAGCCGCAGTCTTTGTCTTGTGAATCATCCATATAACGTGCGTTGTAATAGATGTATAAACGACTTACATCTCCTGATTCACCTAAAGTTCTTTTGGCGAGGTATTCATAGGCGCCTGCAAAAGCATTGGCAACGCAACTGTTGCCTACTTGCATTTCTACTTCAGTGAGGTGGTCTCTCAAATCAACTTTTGATGGTAGTTTATCGAATTTACCCGCCTTTTTTCTTTTTATATCTGCAGGGATTGCTCCGGCACGGTAGCCGCCGATTCTGTTTTCCATTTTGTTTAGAGTAGAGGTTAAATCTTAATGAATAATAGGGGTTAAAATTTCTTCAAAAATAAGAGATTGTAATGAAATGCGAATATTTTAGAAATTAAAATTTAATGGAATAAATAAGGGTAAAATGTAGCATATTTTACCCTTATTTATTAGATGATAATTTAACTAAATTGCTGTAAATAATGATTTTCTTTTGAGCGCATGAGCTTTTCTTCTTCAGGAGTTTTATCAAAGAATCCACAGAGATGTAGAATACCGTGAGCCAGTACACGTTTTAATTCATGCTCAAAACTTACTTCATATGTTAGGGCATTCTCTTTCACCCGGTCAATACTTATAAAGATGTCGCCTTCAATCAAAGATTCTTCAAGTGAATTATCAAACGTGATAATGTCAGTAAAGTAATCATGATCAAGGTATTCAATATTAATTTTTAAGAGGTAGTCATCCGAGCAAAATATATAGTTTATCTCTCCCAAACTAAACCCCTCGCTTGTAATTATACTTTTTAGCCAGTTTTTTAGTTTTAACTTATGCTGAATTTTAATAGCTATATTTTCTATGTGAAAGTTTATCATATCAGTGTATATTGGCATTCCGTCCATTTCAGACATTAACTCTTTATCAATGGCTTACGTTTATCCAGGGTCATCAGGAAAGCTGGTAATAATACAAGATTTGAAATCATTCCCATTAATAGAGTAATGGAAACCAAAGTTCCTAAGAAGACGGTGCCCTTAAAATTAGAAGCTACGAAAATCCCAAAGCCAAAGAAGAGAATAATACCTGTATAAATCATACTAAACCCGGTGTACATTATTGTTTCAGTAATAGCCTGAGAGACCGTTAAGTTCCGGTTAATAATTTCATCTTTATATTTAGTAAGGAAATAAATAGTTCCGTCGGAGGATATTCCAAATGCAATACTAAAAACTAAAGTAGTAGTTGGTTTCAGAGGAATGCCTAAATATCCCATTACACCAGCTGTGATTATTAGTGGGATAATACTTGGGAGAGTCGAGATAAGTATCATACGAACATCAAAAAACTGGGTAGCCATCACTACACATACGAGTACAATTGCTAAAGCCGTACTCTCAACCAGATTTTTTAATAGGTAATTATTGCCTTTCATAAACACAACTCCATTTCCGGTTACTTTTGCCTCAATCTGGTTTTCTTTTGGTAGCCATTGTTTTGCTTCAAGATCATAGTTAAAAATGCTATCTATTTTAGGCTGTAATGAATCTACTAACTCCTTGATACGGACAGTTCCTGCGTCGGCACATTGAAAACTAATACGTGTGTATTGGTTGGTACTGTCAATAAATGAGGTAAAAAGGTTTTGTTTCCCTCTTACACTTCCGGCATAATTAGCCAATTTTTGCAATTCTAATGCCCCTGGGAGCTGATAATACTTTTCATTTCCGCCTCTATAACCTTGATAAACAAACTTTATAGCCTCAACAACTGAGATAGGATTAGTGAACTCTTCATACTTAGCAAATTCACGTTGCATTACCTTGATTTTATTCAGAATCTGAGGATTTAATACACCATTTTCTCGTTTTGTATCAATCTCTACCTCAAATGGTACAACGCCATGAAAATGTTTTTCAATGAATTTAAGATCAGCATAGATAGGGTCGTTTTGTGGCAAATCATCTACTATATAACCAATTGCCCTAAGTCTTGACATACCAAAAGCTGAAATTACCACCAGTATTCCGATAAAAATATATAAGGCCGTGCGGCGTGTATGTACAAGTGAATTTACAAATTTTAAGAAAGCAGTAATGTGTTTATTCTCAAGATGACGAACGTTTTTTGCACTTGGGGGGGCACTATAGCTTAGCAGAATAGAAATTAATATCAGTGATACTGCCCAGGTAGCCATAATACATATAGCAGAGACCAAGCCAAATTCTAATAGTAATGGACTACCTGTAAAGTAAAATACAAAGAAGCCAATAGAAGTGGTAACATTTGCCAGAAAGGTAGTTTTGCCGATTTTTTCGATTGCTACTGACAATGCGCGCATTTTGTCGCTATGCTTCAGAAATTCTTCCTGATATTTATTGACCAGGAAAATAGTATTAGGGATACCGATAACAATGATTAATGGTGGAATAAGCCCTAAAAGAATAGTAATTTTGAATCCTAATAAAACAATAATTCCGACCGACCACACAACAGAAATCATTACTAAAAGCGCAGTAAATAATGCGGTACGGACAGAGCGAAAGAAAAGATAAAGAATGCCTATTGTAACTAAAAAAGCCAGAAACATGAACTTAATCATTTCGTCTGTTACCTTAGAAATAAAATTTGTTCTGATGAATGGCATACCAGAAAAGTGCATTTCAATGCCATTTTTTTGTCCGAATGTTTTTGCTTCAGTTTCAATTTCTCTGGTTATAGTAATTCTACCTTTGCTATTGAGTTTCGTCTGATCGAAGGTAATTGCCATCAAGTGTGCATTACTTTCTTTACTATATACGAATCCTCTGTAAAACGGGAAGGTCTCGATTTTTTTCCTGATTGAATCAAGCTCAGTCTGACTTTTGGGTTTTTGAGGTACTAAAGGTTTAAAATCAAATCGCATTAAGCTATCGTTTCTTACTATTTCAAACAAGTTAGTATTAGAAACAACATTTTTGATTCCTTCAATAGCTTTGACTGATTTGGCTAATTCATACCATTGATTAAAAACAGGTAAATGGTATATTTTATCAGATTCAATAGCAATTACCATTACATTGCCGTCTTCACCAAAGCGTTTTTTGAAATCTTCGTATAATTTATAGTTGTCATCGGTTTGAGGAAGAATCCTTGCCAGTTCATAAGACATCTGAATCTGTGATGCCATATAAGCCATCAAGGCTGTCATAAGGGTTAAAAACACAAGCCAGCTTCTACGATTCTTTAAAATAATCTTCGAAATATTATACCAGAACATATTTAGGGTTTAGCCGTTAGTAGGAATGAAGGTTCAAAATTAGCCTTTTTTAATGAAAAGCTGTGAAGAAATGTTTAATTCTGCCTAAATAGTCGACTAATCTGCACTCTTAGCATACTTTAGTAGTTCTTTTGCCCCATGAATAGGGAGCATTTTACCAGATGAAATTTTTTCTTTTATACCTGCAAATTTTTCTATAACAACCGAATTATTGAAAAAATCGTTTTCTAATGTCTGCCTTATAAATGTATAAAGCCACTCTATATTTTGTTGTTGTCGATTCTGCTCCAAGAATCCACTTAACTTCATTTTTTTTATGTAACTCTGTATAGTTTCCCAGATTTCATTAATTCCTTTGTTATTAATCGCGGAGCAAGTCATTACCGGGGTTTGCCAGTTATTGATACCTGAGGGGTAGAGATGAAGCGCATGCAAATATTCCAATCTTGCATTTTTTGAAGCTTGTAAATTGTTTCCATCGGCTTTAGTAATAGCGATAGCATCAGCCATTTCAATAATTCCTCTTTTAATTCCTTGTAATTCATCACCTGCACCAGCAAGCATGAGAAGTAAGAAGAAGTCTACCATACTCTTTACAAGAGTTTCTGATTGCCCAACCCCAACTGTTTCTACAATAATGATTTCAAATCCTGCCGCTTCACAAAGTAAGATGGTTTCACGGGTTTTGTTGGCCACACCACCTAAACTATCCCCGGCCGGCGTTGGTCTGATATAAGCCAATGGGTTATGGGCTAATTCTTCCATTCGGGTTTTATCTCCCATAATACTTCCTTTTGTAATCTGGCTTGTGGGATCAATAGCTAAAACAGCAATTTTCCTATTCTCTGCTGTAATACTTTTTCCAAAAGCCTCAATAAAAGTACTTTTGCCAACGCCAGGCACTCCTGTTATGCCTATTCTTATAGAATTTCCAGTATTTGGTAAAAGTTGTTCAACAAGATTTTGTGCTAAGGTTTTATCCTGGGGCAAATGGCTTTCAATAAGAGTGATAGCACGGCTGAGAATAACCCGATTGCCTGCTAAAATTCCATCTCTGTATTCATCTAATGAAAGCCTTTTGTGCATAATATTTTTTGTGTTTAAATATAATGGTGTTTGTGAAGAAATATTAAGATTGTACGCATAAAATTTATTTACTCAAACCTCTTATTTTATTTTTTTATTAGGAATTTTTCAAGTTTCCAACAAATCTACTAACTTGCGCTCGAAATAATAAACCCCTTCACAATAAAATGAATTTTCCTTCAGATTTACGCTATACCAACGAACATGAGTGGATTAAGTTAGAAAGTGATAATATTGCTTTGGTAGGTATTACTGATTTTGCACAAGGCGAACTGGGTGATATTGTTTTTGTTGAGATAGAAACAGCAGGGCAAACACTTGGAGCGAATGATATTTTCGGAACAGTAGAAGCTGTGAAAACAGTTTCAGATTTGTTTTTACCTGTTGCAGGAAAAGTATTAGAAGTGAATCCTGCGTTGAATAACAATCCCGAACTGTTAAATTCGGATCCTTATGGTGAAGGCTGGTTAATAAAATTAGAAGTCTCAACACCAAGTGATATAGATACTTTGTTAGATTCTGCCGCATATCAAAATATTATCTGAAAATATGGCTATGATAATTGAATCGAAGATATTTTAAATGGAGATGCCCTATTAAGGGCATTTTTTTTGAATTTTTTAGAAAATGAAAACTTTGCTTAAATCTGTAAAGATAATTGACAGGAAATCTGACTTTAATGGTCAGATAAAAGATATATTAATAATTGAGGGGAAAATCAGCAAAATAGCTGATAAAATTGAAGATGAAGGTGTTAAAGTTATTGAAGGAGCAAATCTACATGTCTCAACAGGTTGGATAGATATGCGGGTTTCACCGAAAGATCCTGGGTATGAATCTAAAGAGGATTTAACTTCGCTATGTCGGGCAGCGGCAGCAGGCGGATTTACAAAAATTGTTACTTTACCAAATACAAGGCCAACGGTACAAACCAAAGAGTCAATCGCTTATTATAAAGGGTTCTCTAAAACTCAAGTAGTAGATATTCTTCCGGCTGCTGCAATTACTAAAAATTGTGAGGGAAAGGATTTTACAGAAATGCTTGATTTGCACAATGCAGGTGCAATAGCTTTTACAGATGGAGAGCATCCTTTATGGAATGCGGATATTTTACTTAAAACGTTACAATACTTATATCCTATTAACGGTTTCCTGATGAATCGGCCAGAAGAAACCACGCTTACCCTATTTGGCCAAATGCATGAGGGTATTGAAAGTACCCTGTTGGGGATGAAAGGGATACCATCAACGGCAGAAGAGTTAATTGTAATGCGGGATTTAAAACTTTTGGAATATGCTTTCAGCCAGGTTTCAGAAACAGGTAAAAATGCGGTTTTACATTTTTCTACTATCTCGACCAAACGAGCGGTCGAATTGATTCGTGAAGCTAAAGTAAGAGGGCTCCCGGTGAGTTGTGATATTGCTGCGCATCAATTGGCCTTTACAGATGCAGATTTAAAAGAATTTGATACGAATCTGAAGGTAAATCCTCCTTTCAGAGAAATAAATGATATAGAGGCATTGCAAGAAGGATTGGCGGACGGAACAATTGATGTGATAGTTTCAGACCATAATCCGCAAGATGAAGAGTCGAAAAATCTGGAATTTGATATGGCTGATTTCGGAATAATTGGCTTAGAAACTTCATTCGGAGTTGCCAATACCTATAGTAAGTTATCAGTTGAAGCTTTAGTTGACAAATTGACGATTAATCCGGCTAAACTCCTACGTCTATCAGAAGAAACTATTAAAGAAGGGGAAATTGCGAATATTACCATTTTTAACCCAGACCTGGAATGGACATTTATGGAAAAGGACATCCGTTCAAAAGCTAAAAATACACCATTTGTTGGTCGTAAGCTTAGAGGTAAAGTTATTGGGATAATAAACAAAAATCAATTCGCTTAGTTATTTGAAATAATAGGTTATGTTAAAAAACAGAATTGTCAAGCACTCACTTTATTATGGATCAATTGCTGCATTGATATGTATTATTGTTGCGTTAATTCAGTTTTATGGGATCCATAAAAGTCCATTCGGACGATACAAACTACCTGCATTTGGAATTAATGTTTTGTTCATATTAATAGCAATATGGACCTATCGGGCAACCAATAGAGGGATTCTGACTTTTACAGAAGGTTTTTCAGTCGGATTTCTGACTAATCTCTTTGCTGCTTTTATTACCGCGACTTTTTATTATATTTTTTTAAAGTTTGCTGGCGATGAAGCCATTCTGCTTTGGGTAAAAGAAAATGTAGAAGCAATTATGAAGATAAAAGATAGCCATATTAAAAATTTTGGATTAGAGGACTTTTCAAGTCTATTGAAACAGGCCAAACAGGTGCCTACTGCCGGATATGTGTTTTTAGATGAGTTAGGTAAAAAGCAGTTGTGTATTATAGCTGCAAGTATTATTTCATTGATTTTTAGAAGACATACATATACAGTTTCATAAATTTTCAATAAATTTATTTTCCTTTTTTTATCACCTTAATCTTATCAACAATATGGAAAAACCGTCAACCGCTCGTATCGCACTTAAATGGGGAATCATCACTTCAGTTGTGGTTATTATTTATAGTGTTGTTTCATTTATGACAGGCTTATTCAAGAATTCTGCTACCTCTTACATATCATTCTTGTTTTTGTTAGTTGGAATTATTTTGGCATTAAAGGAATTTAAAACTCTTAATAATAATTTTATAGGTTTTGGAGAAGGTTTAGGCGTCGGAACCTTAATGAGTGCTGTAACAGGATTAGTTGCTTCAATTTTCTCTTTCGCTTATATTATGTTTATTGATACAACTATCATGCAACAGATGGCTGATCTGCAAAGAGAGCAGTTAGAATCAAGAGGAATGACACAAGAGCAAATTGAACAGGCAATGGAAATGGTTAGTAAATTTACGAGCCCAGGCATGATATTTATTTTTGGTGTATTAGGATATGTATTTTTTGGGTTTATTTTCTCGTTAATAGTATCAGCAGTTTTAAAGAAGGATAAACCCGAAATGAATTTTTAATAAATGCTTACTATTTTCAGAAAAGAATTAAATAGTTTCCTTAATTCATTAGTTGCTTATATTGTAATTGGAGTTTTTCTGGTATTAGCCGGATTATTTACCTGGGTATTTGAAGGAAATGTATTAGATTATGGGTATGCTGATTTGAATATTTTTTTTCAACTGGCACCATATATCTTTATTTTCCTTATTCCGTCTATAACCATGCGTTTATTTTCAGAAGAGTTTAAGTCAGGGACTATTGAACTACTTTTTACTAAACCACTTTCTGACTGGCAAATTATAACAGGTAAGTTTTTAGCAGCATTTGTGCTAATTATGGTTGCCATTTTGCCAACTTTCGTATATTATTATTCTGTAATCGAATTGGGTAATCCTAAGGGAAACGTTGATACTTCAGCTATTATAGGTTCATATGTTGGGCTCTTCTTTTTAGGGGGTGTTTTTGCAAGTATTGGGTTGTGGGCTTCATCTCTTACCGATAACCAGGTGGTGGCTTTTATTATAGGTGCAGTGAGTTGCTTTATTTTATACGATGGGCTACATCAGTTAGCTCTGTTATTTAATGGTCCAACCCAGTTTCTGATTGATTATATAGGGTTGAGTTATCATTATGAATCTATTGGCCGAGGATTGATTGACTCGCGAACGATAGTTTATTTTCTCAGCGTGATAATACTAATGTTGTATCTGACTAAAATAAGGGTTTCTCTAAAGAAAAATTAAACTAAGGAATATTACTGTTTATTATGCAATTACCTATATATCAGGTTGATGCCTTTACAGACAAGCTTTTTGGAGGCAATCCCGCAGCAGTAATTCCATTGAAGCAATGGTTGCCGGAAGCACTTATGCAAAAAATTGCTTTAGAAAATAATCTATCTGAAACCGCTTTTTTTGTTTCTGTCGATAATGGGTTTCATATCAGATGGTTTACTCCAACTATAGAGGTAGCACTCTGTGGACACGCAACCTTAGCTACTGCATATGTGGTTTTTAATCTGTTGAAATATCCTTCAGATATAATCACTTTTGATTCTCAAAGTGGAATCTTAAAAGTGAGAAAGGAGGGTAAATTGTTAGAATTAGATTTCCCTGTTCAAACTGTAACGCCAATTGAAGCTCCTTCGGGGCTTATTGAAGGAATAGGAAAGAAACCGAATGAAATTTATAAGGCAGGCGAAGACTATCTATTAGTTTATAGTTCTCAGAGTGACATTGAAAACATTTCACCTGATTTTGGTGTTTTAAGATCAGTGAAAACCCGTGGAATAATCATAACATCAAAAGCTAAATCAAAAAAACTTGATTTTGTCTGCCGTTTTTTTGCTCCTGCCTCAGGGATCAATGAGGATCCTGTAACAGGTTCAGCTTATACTAAATTAATTCCATACTGGGCTGATAAATTTGGAAAGAAAGTTTTTGAAGCCGAACAGATTTCTGCAAGAAAAGGTAGTTTACATTGCCGATTGGCTGGAGACAGGGTATTAATTGGCGGACAAGGTAAATTATATATGAAGGGAAAGATTATAGTTTAATACCTTTTTTAAACATTTCTTCTAAAACACTTGACACCCCCTATACCGATTTATTACCTTTGCGACCTAAAAAATTCGAGGTAATTAATATTTTTTTACCTCTATTTCTCCATGAAGGAAAAATTATATCCCCGATCATGAAGAAATTCAACAAAAAATTTTCCGCTTTGAGTGGAATTGGGGAGTCTATAAAATGAAACTTTCAGAATTTAAATTTGATCTACCGCATAGTCTCGTAGCCATGTACCCTCCTGACCAACGTGACGGAGCTCGTATGATGGTGGTAAACAGAAAAACCAAAAAAATTGAGCATAAAATGTTTAAGGATATCGTTGATTATTTTGGTGAAAACGATACCTTAGTCGTAAACGACACCAAAGTTTTTCCGGCTCGATTATATGGCTCTAAAGAAAAAACAGGAGCTAAAATCGAGGTTTTTTTGTTACGAGAACTTAACCGTGAAATGCGTTTATGGGATGTGTTGGTTGACCCAGCAAGAAAAATCAGAGTAGGTAATAAATTATATTTTGGAGATAGTGATTTGGTAGCAGAGGTAATTGATAATACAACTTCACGCGGGCGTACCATTCGTTTTTTATTTGATGGTTCGCATGAAGAGATGATGAAAGCCATTCATGAATTGGGCGAGACTCCTTTACCAATTGATGTAATTAAAAGAAAAGTTACGGATCAGGACAGAGAAAGATACCAGACTATTTTTGCCGATAAGGAGGGAGCCGTAGCCGCACCAACTGCTGGTATGCACTTTACCAGAAATGTACAACGCCGTATGGAAATTAATGGAGTAAATTTTTGCCCGGTTACGTTGCATATCGGTATTGGAACTTTCAGACAGGTTGATGTTGAAGATTTAACTAAACACAAAACAGATTCTGAGAATTTTTTTATTCCTGAAAAAACCTGTGATATTGTGAACCGATCAATTGATAAAGAGGGTAAAATTTGTGCAATCGGAACAACTGTTTTAAAAGCCCTTGAATCATCGGTATCGGCGAGCAATCACTTGAAACCGATTGACAACGGTTGGACAGATAAGTTTATTTTTCCTCCTTACGATTTCAAAATTACGAATGCTCTATTAACGAATTTCCATTTACCAGAGTCGATTCTGATTATGATGGCCTGCGCCTTTGGCGGGTATGAACTAATTATGAATGCTTATAGCGAAGCTATTAAGGAAAAGTACAAATTTTTTACTTATGGTGATGTGATGTTAATTCTTTAAGACATACTATCAGCTTTGTAATAGAACCGGGAAGTGAATATAGTTTTCATTTCTCGGTTTTATTTATATAATAATTTCATGGAAAAACAAAAGTTCGCAGTTTTAGTTGCAGGTGGAAGTGGAAACCGAATGGGTAGTGAAGTACCTAAACAATTTCTTCTTCTAAACGGAAAACCTATCTTGCTTCATACAATTGAGCAGTTTGCTAAGATTGCAGGGATCAAGATAATACTGGTTTTACCTGAAAAAGATATTGAATATTGGTATGAAATTACTCAACAATATTCCAGTGCTTCTTCAATAGTCTCAACTGTAAAAATTGTGAAAGGTGGCAAGAGCCGGTTTCAGTCTGTGAAAAACGGGCTTAAGAGTGTAGCACCAGATAGCATAGTGGCGATCCACGATGGTGTAAGGCCCTTAATTAGTATTGAAATAATTGAAAAATCATTCAATGTAGCAAATGAATCGGGTAATGCTGTTACTTGTGTTCAATTAAAGGATTCTATTAGAGAAATAGGAGAGATGGGGGAGAATAAAGCTGTTGAAAGGAAGAAGTTTCGTTTGATGCAGACTCCGCAGACTTTTCAGTCTGAAATTATTACTAAAGCTTTTGAGACAATTGAACAACCTTTTTTCACTGACTGCGCCAGTGTATTGGAGTTTGCAGGGTTTTCGATAAATCTTATAGAAGGCTCTTATGAGAATATTAAAATTACTACTCCAGAAGACCTTCTTATAGCAGAGGCTTTATTAAAAAGCCGATAGGTTTACCGGCATTGATAAGAGAATGTTGAAAGATTGGAAATTGTGCTTGACAAATCTTCACGTATTATTTTTATTGTTTCAGGGAATCCATTTTGATTATAAACTAATTCTCTTTTAGTTCTTTGGCTGACAGATTCTTTAAATTCTGTTTTATCGAATAAATAAACTTTAGATGATACTATATTATGGTCGCCAAATGGTACAAAGGTATTAAGCGGACGAACAATCCAATAAAATTTTATTTCCGGTATGCCTGAAAAGAAATTATGCATTTCGTCAAAAGTATGTTCTGTTATACTTGGAGTACTACCTAAATCTGATCTGAAAATAAGTTGAGGATTTCCTTTATTATCGTATTCGATATTTCGATTGATCCCTAATAAATATCTACTTGTAATCTCTGTTGGAAGGTTTTTAGCATTATATTGTACAGCTATTTCATCTTCAATATTTCCATTGGTTGTTTGAATAATTTTAGTCGCATTGCCACTATTATCAAAACTGGCATCAAATCGTTTAATCCTTGTTGGGTTTGCTTCGTCTCGTACGGCTTTAACCTGGCCTTTTGAATTGTACTCAAAAAATATAATTGCTTTGTTTAGTGTATCTTTATTGACGTTAATATCAAAACTAAGCAATTTTTCTATTCTACCATTTTTTAATGTAATATTGTCATAATGAAAACTTCTGTTTATCGGATTTTCCTGAATAAATTTCTCTAACTGGCAAGCGGCAAAATCTTCATTTTTTTTACATGAGGACATTACAACAGAAAAAATAAGTAGATAGAAACTGCCTTTCATTTCAGAAGATTTTTACGAATAGCCATGTTGGTAATAATTTCATCAAAATTGCTAATAAAAAATACCTTTTCGTAATGTACGCAACTTTTTTTTTCGTTTCTATTGCCCTTGCAATCTGAGTAGCCGCTTTCTGAGGGCTTGCAACCCAAAACATACCTTTGTTTTGTCTGGTCATCGGAGTATCAACAAATCCTGGTCGAATATCTGTTATTGAAATATGGTGTCTGTATTTTTCTGATCGAAGTCTGAGCCCTTCTATATAGTTTGATATAAAAGCTTTTGAGGCATGATATTCAGGAGCATAAGGGCTTCCCTTCAAGGCAGCTAATGATGAAATACCAATGATATGGCCACTTCCTTTATTTTTAAAATAATGATATGACCATTGAGCGATCGCTGTAAAACCTCTTACATTAATATCAATAGTTTTTATTTCTTCTTCAAAGCTTGCCTTAACAAAACCTACACCGGCATTAATAACAACCCTATCGAAACCTCCGTGCTTATCGGCTAAATATTCCATAGTCAGCCTTGCATTATCAATTTCAGCTACATCCATTAAAGAGATGTGAATTTTTCTCTCAGGATAGGTATTACGTATTTCTTCAAGGAGCGATATTCTTCCGCCTGTAATTGTTACTTCATGACCTTGATTTATATATAATTCAGCTAAGGCTTTTCCGATGCCTGTGGTTGCACCAATGATAATGATTTTCATAAAATGACAGATAAAAACAAGGGCTAATGCAAGAAAGCAATAGCCCTAATATAAGATATATTTCAGATATTACTGATCTGACAAACTGAATCTGACATTTATACCTCCGGTGGTTGTCTTTCTTGGAAACGAGAAATTAGTCACAAAAGGGGTATTATTCATGTGTTCGACATAGAAATTTAATAATACCCTCTTATTTACCTGATAGGTAATTCTTGGTCCCCATTGCAAATTATAGTTACCCTGTGTTGGCTGAGGGTCTCCATCTAAACGTCTCTGAATTGCTTTTACATCACGAATGGTAAATGAGAATTGCAAGTTCAAGTCATTTTTTAGTGTAATGACTTTACCATCTCTGCCTCTTAGGGGTAGTTTTACTCCACTTTTTTTGAATCCGAAATTGAATACAAAATCATCGCTGCTATATTCTGCTACTTGTGCGTTTGAGAGGTTTAACACTGCTCTACGTTCTCTGTTATAATCAAACCGTCCGGATATTTTGCTTTTAGTAGTAAATTGAACTCCGATAAAAGGCGCAAATTTCTCTTCGAGAGAGATTGTTGTCATGACAAGCGCAGGAAGATAAAGACGCCCGTTGGTTGTACTTACATCTTTATTTACAAGACTGGCTAACGGATACCCTGCTACAGCCCAGTCAATTATTCTGGAACCATTATTGCCATTATATTCAAGTGAAGATGTATAGCTACCAACATTATAATTTGCTGTGTAACTATGGCTAATCGAAATTGAACTGAATATTTTGTTAAAGGGTGCTAAGTTTGCCAAGCCACCATAATCAATTCTCCAGTTAGGCATTGGCATTGTAAGCTTATGTTTAGAGAAAGGGAATCTATCAAGGTTGAGGTCTTCTGCTTTACGCCCACTGTAAGCAGCAATAAATGATGGGATAAGGACGTCTTGCGAATTTTGATCATAGGCACCTTTTTCTCCGGTGGAAGAAGCTTGCCTGGCATTTAGTATTTCAATGAATTTCGCCCGGTTAGCTTTCATCTGTTCAAAAACTTCATATTTGTAGTTGTCCTCAACATCCATCGATTTAAAGAATGTTCTGAAACCCCAGAAAGACATACCAAAATTACCACCCTTAACCGGACTCTTTCGTTCAAATTTCCGCGTTAGTGAGTCAAAGACAAAATACTCCTGATAACTTTCTCCTTTACTGAAATTGCCACTAATCTGCATTCTGAAATCTTTAAACGGCTCGATCGTTGTTCGATAGCTGAATTTGCGCTGAACTGTCTGGGTAAACGGCTGTGTCAACAGGGTTGTTTTAGATAACCACCCTTTTTCTTCAGCTTTATCAATAAACTCCCGACCTTCTCTGTATTGATTTCCCATCACAAATCCAACACTTTCTTTAGTAAAGTAAGAATCTGCCAGACCGAGAAATCTTGGTGCTGGGTTAAAGCCGGGAAGAATTGAGGTCTCAAGTATGGAATAATCATAGTCAATTCCTCTTACAGCCATCAGTAATCTGGTAAATGCTTTGGCTACATTACTTGGCGGAACTACAATGTCTTCGTCATCACCCGGGTTTCTGGTAAATCTTTTTCGTTCAGCATTAGGGCTATTTGCAAATTTGAGGTACTTAACTTTATTGTATAATTTTACAAAATCTATTTTCCCTCTTACTCCAGATTCTCTTCTATTTCCGATAGTATTTCCAAATGGTACACCATTTTCATCAGCTATATTATAAGCAATTGCCTGATAATTAAAATTATTATTGTATTTGGCATCTGCTGTTACCCAATCTAACAAGAAGAATTTGTCAAGTGGCAGCCTATAGGTGAAACGCATATCCTGATTAAAATTCTTTGCCCGGCCAAACCTGAATAGGTTATGTCGTAGTGAATCAGCTTTCTCTTGCGTATTTATGTCTCCATAAGGCTCATCAATGACGGCATTCATTGTGGCAGAATAATTAAAAAGAATACTCTTTGTCAGATTCCACTGTAAATCATAGAAGCGGTTCATTAAGAAGTATTTCTCGAAGTATGGAACAGCCCCGTCAGTTGTAAAATCAGCATTTCTTAGTAAAGTTCTGGCAAAGCTCCTGTCAAAATCAGTTCTGAATGCCAAAACGGTTGGTATTGGAGATAAATTGAAATCTTTCAGCCAGTATAAGAATGGCCGTTCAAGGCTTTTGTTATTTTTAAAGGGCTCCCAATTTATTTGTTTTGGTTGGTACTGATATGTAAAACCACCCTTATATTGATTCAGAGAATAGTCATCAATTAATATATTACTTCTGTTTACATTATTTTGGGCATAGGTAAAAGAGAAATTTTCTACATCATAAAAATGAGGCAATGCGCCTTCTTTTGTCTTTACTTTGCGGACATTAGAAAAGTTAAATCCCTTTCTCACACTATTGTCAATTACCATTCTTCTATATGCTTCTCTTTTAATAGGGTCATCAATATTATTGAGTGCATTTTCTAATGGCATATCAGGATCAAGTGGGTTGAAATGCGGAGTGACCGTTTGTTGGTCAAAATTAATAAAGAAAGGTATTTTGAGACCCCAGTTTTCAGGGAAGAATTTATCTAATTCAATGTTAGAGGCAATACCAATGCCTTTACCTGTTTCGCGTGCACGTTCAGAAATTTTATCCTGTACACCACCAAAGCCAAAGGTTTTTAGGTTTGCATTTATTGAAACTGTGGCAATATCTGCTAATTTAATATTAGCGGCTAAAAGCCCTGCATCGCCAGAAGTCTGATCAAACCCATATGCCCTTAGTTCGTCAACCCATATTGTATAAGTATTTGGCTGTTCGTCAGCAGATTTAGGATTCCTTAATCCCACCATAATTGTCATAACCGCACTTAAGTCTGGATTTCCAACAACTGTTATCTTGTAGGAATTTTCGTCTGTACCATCTTCAATTGTGCCTGTTGTAGTTCCTGAATAAGGTTCTGTTATATTGATTGCTCTTCGGTTCCGGTCGCCTTTCAATGCTACTAAATCTTGTAGAGCTACATCAATAAAATTCTCTTTTGGCCAGATTACATTTTCATCTATAGAGCCGTTGGGTGTAATTTTTAATTGTGGAATTTCGATTTCATAATAATGCTGGCTCAGATCCGTTCCTATTCTTATAAATGCACCACCCACTGTTTTTTCATCACCTGCATCATTTTCTGCATGGATAAAGAGTCTTAATCTTTTATAATTAAGCATATCGACTCTTGTATTACGGAAAACACCTCTTGAATCGCCATCCCGAAGGTTCGTTACGGCCAATGACATTGACTGCTCATTGAATCTAACATTGAACTGTTGTTGGGTAATATCCTGATCTCTTATAAACCCGGGGGGTACTTTATAAGGAGTCTTACCATCTTTAATATTACAGGTTTCTCCGTCATTGGCACATCCATTTTCTTCAATACTTACAACTCCCATTTTAAATTTGGCGTCATAAGGTTCAGGAATTTCGGTTAAGCCAGTATGAGTAAGGCTTTTATCATAAATACGATATTGGTTAGATTCTAACTGAAGAGACGCAAAACGCAAAACAACAGGTTCCTGAAATTCAGTTAAGACCATTCGCATAAAACGAATGGATTTGAAACCATTAATATCTCCAAATTTGCGAGTAAACTGCTTCACAGGGACACGGAAAAGATACCATGTTGCATTAGTATTAGGAACGGTAACCTGATCAACTATAAAACCACTACCAACTCCTAATCTGTTTGGTGCCAGATCTATTTCATATTCATAATAATTTTCAACATCATTAATCGTATTATCGGCATTAATATCTTCTTTATCAGGAGTTACGGAGTTAGCTAATGTTGGGCTTGTTGTGGAAGTTGTATTACTTTGAGGAGAGTTATTCTCTACGCCTAAATAATTTTTATAACGCTCAAGTAATGATTGATTGGCGGTAAATGTAGGGTCAGTAAAGAATTTAAAATCATCACCAGAGGGGTCATTTACAATCTTCTCTTTAGCAGTAGGGCTAATATTAAGAGCATTCAAATATTTTGCAATATGATCAAATGTTCTTTCCTGTTCATTACTTAGCCCGTCTAAACCTACGTCCTGTTTTGCTCTTGAACCTTCTTGGTTATCGAATGCATCAGTCATAAACTGTATTTTAGGAACAAAGCCCCATTTAGTCTGGTCAGGTTTTGAAAGGTCAGATACCTTATCATTTGCAGGTAGTCCATTTTCAAAACTATTTCTTCCATCCGGAATAAAATCTTCAGATATATCACCTAAATGGAATTTTAGCTTACCACCTGACACATTCGCTTTGTTGCCGTTTGGCGAGCCATCCCTTACAACATCTTTAAAGGGATCGAGCATCCAGAAGGTAAGATATTCAGTATTAGCATTATCAAAGTCATTATCAGCGGTAATTCCCCGCATAATTGATCCAAAGTTTTGTTTCGGATTTGACAAATAACCATCATTAGTAAGTGCAGGATTATAGTTATACATTCCTCTTTCGGAAGGAAAGTATGATACATCTAATACATTAACAGGTACTCCTTGGCTAAAAGTTGGGATAGAACGTCCTGGGAAAATCTGTTGCGGACTAAAAGCTCTTTCGTATAGGTTATTGTTAGCAGCCTCTTGAACTGCCGGTGGTAAAACGTTTCCGGCACCCCCAAACCCACTTTCTAAATAGGTGGTTTGATCGATATTATAAACAGAAATCTTTGCTCGTTTATAGTTATAATCAAAACCAATAGAGTTGCCATGAAATGCTTCAGGGGCGCTTCCTGGACGCCATCTATTGGGTTGACGGGTAAGGTCATTTATATTTCGTGTAGCTTCAAAATCATCAATCATGGCATTGCCATTGATACGCTTATTGTTTACAGCCGGAAAGAGTTTGGCGTATTCAGCTGTAAACTGAATAGAAGACATTTCTTTGGTCTGAATCAATGGTAATGCATCTAAAAATCTTGTTAGGAATCTGGCATCTTTTCGGTAGTTAATATCAAGCCCTACGATAGTGTTATTGACTGGTTCCTGACCGATAGCAATGCGGGTCATAAATGCTGGAGTGCTTTCACGCAAGGTCATTGCAGTTGCTCCAATATGAATGTCTTTGCTTAAGTTATAATCTAATCTTGTACCCAGCATCATTCTAATCTGAGTATTGAACAAATCGGGACGTTCCCATTCGATTCTAATCTGACGGGCTGAGTTCAGCACGCTTTGATTAATAATCTTTATTCTACCCATTTGTGGCTCGATAGTATAATCGGCTCCTTCCTGTAATTGAACACCACCTGCAAAAATTCTAACTGATTGACCTGATGCTCCCAAAGGAAGCATGATTTCTGAAGAATTACTGGCCTGTAGACTACCCCTGATAAAGAACTTGTTTTTTGTAGTTACCTGTTGGGCGTCTGCTAAAGTGGTTCGGTATAGTTCACTAAAAACATATTTATCTTTTAAAACCTGTTCATCAACGGCAAACTTTGATGATAGATGAGAGCCAAATGGCTCAAGTACCGGGAAAATCAGCTTGCCCATTTTTGAATCTATGGTAATGTCTTCAACAAAGTCAAAATTACCATCGCCACCGGGTTGAGGATCATTATTAGGATTGAGATTATCGAGATTCATTACCCTTACCAGTGGAACATCTTTTAAAGTTTTGCCTTCCTGCAAGTTAGGGTTATCAATTCCGGTGCGGTCATCTTTATAAATAATTCTTAGCTGAAAGCCTTGTTTGCCAACCCCTGGAACACCCAAAGAATAGATGTTTTTCATCATCAGATCCCACATTGGCGCGGAAGTACGATTACGGATAGTTGAAGACTTTAGTAATTTCAGCATAACAGCTTCATTCTCAGATCGTATCGAATAATCTTCTGTTAATTCTCCCACTTTGTAGTTTTGCCCATTATAGGTGTATTCGTATGCTACAGCCAGAATTTCATCATTACGAAGTGGGGTAACCAATGAAATGTATCCTAATTCAGGGCTAAATTTATATTCTCGTTCGGTCAAGCGTTTTGCTCCTCTTAAAATCTCATAGTCGATACCTTTTTTTAGGTTAAGTGCATTTAATGCAGGCGCTGATAGTGTATCATCAAGCCTTCTGAAATTAGGATTATTAGTAAGTTTGTTATAGAGGTCACTATTTTGCTTATTATCTACAAAATCGTAAGTTCCATTCGTTTTCTTGTCACCCAAATCAGTAAACGCAATCACATTACGCATGGTTTCAACTGTATTGGTTCGGTTTGTGACATATACTTCCAGTCTTGTAATTTTTACATTAGAAAGTACTAATGGCAAATTACGTAATGCTCTCTCATAATTACTTCTGAAAAACTGTGCTAAAAAGAAATGTCGGTTTTCTTCATAATTATCTGCTCTGATTTCAAAAATGCGGTTTTGAGTACCTCCGTTAAGGATAATTGACTCTGTCTTGGACCGTTGTTGAGCTACTACCTGAGTAACGTCTAATTTGCCAAATTTAAAGCCAGCTTTTATACCAAAAAGATTTTGAACACCAGGAATTAACTGACTTTTAACAGGCATAGTGATGTTGCCTGCTTCAACTTTTTGAAGAATATCTTCTGGTTGGTTTTTAAAGTTCAGTTTAAGTTGGTTCTCAAAATTAAATGCGGCTTTGGTATCCAGATTTGTCAGCATTCCTAATTTCTCACCAATCTGGCCGTTGAAATTAATATTGATTTGTTCGTCGAAATTAAAAAGAGTCTGACGTCGCTGAATAATAGGGAGTACAGGGTTATCGATAAATTGATGAATAAGCTTGAAATCAAGCGTTACGAAGCCGTTAGGCTTTAGTTTGTCAATCATGTTACCCCCAAAAATTCTGTCCACAATCGGATTTTTCTGTAGTAAAGGCCTTAGACCTTTTTCAGTAGTTGCGCTTTTCCCGTCTGCTAATTCTTCATATTCTCTCAATATACTTTTTCTTACATAGGCATTCTGAATACTTGAATATTCATTAAATGTTAAAGCTTGAGGAATTTTATAATCAATTCCTTTTCCGGCCTTTTCCGAAATTGATATATCTGTAGAGCCCGGAGAAAGACTAAAATCTGTAGTGATATTATTAGGGTCTTTTAAATAAAATGGTGACTGGGGAACCGCCTGCGCATAACGATTCAGATAACGATCCTGCCAGCGATAGGCAGGCTGACTGCCTGTACGGGTAATTATAGTATCTTTTTCCGGAACTGCTAAAGAATCGGTACGGGTAGTATCAGCTTTAGTTGTCGTATTTCTTTTTTTGCCTAATAATTGAGCGTCCGCATTCTCACTTAGCAATCCAAAGCTGAAAATTAAGATAAAAAATAGTAAATAATTTTTTACGAATAGCTGTCCGAACATAAATTTTTAGGGAGTATCAATAGGTACTTTACACTTAACGACTAAAATCTTGCCAATAGTCTGTAAGAAATACGAAAAATTGCAGGCTTTTTATTTAATGGTTCGATAAGCATATGAGAATGATTATCTAATAATTTTTAACGAAAGCAAATCTTTGTTTTTTGCAATTAAAATCAATTAATATGTTTATGTATCTTAATTAATTACAATTTATCTCAATGCCAGCTTGATCAATTGTTCAAGCGTAATTTCATTTCCTTCACGCTTAATTATCATATCAATACTTTTCTCTGCTACTGCTCTTGCAATACCTAATGTAACTAAAGCAGTAAGTGCTTCATTACGTAAGGCAGAATTTGCAGGAGCAAAAATGTTTGGTGTGACGCCTCCTAATAAAGATTCTTTTTTAAGTTTATCTTTTAATTCGATAATTGCTCTTTGGGCAGTTTTCAAACCTATACCTTTAATACTTTGTATCGTTCGGACATCTTCTGAGATAATAGCATGTTTAATTTCGGCCGATGATAAGGATGAAAGCATAATCATTGCCGTGCTTGGACCAATGCCCGAAACACTGATTAAATCTTCAAATAATTCTTTCTCTGCACCTTCAAAAAATCCAAAAAGGGTATGAGAATCTTCTCGAATTATTAACAATGTATGTAATTTACATCTCTCACCGGTATTATGAAGAGCTGCATAAGTTTGCAGGGAAATTTTTACCTGATAACCTACACCAGAGACATCAATAATTACATAGGTTGGGTCTTTATAGGCAAGTTTACCATCAAGATAAGCAATCATGTTGTTTTACAGATTTTGAATTTCTGCACTTGATTTTAAGGATTAGAAAAACGTTTGAACCGTAAAGAAAGAAAAAATATATGACTTTTTAGCAATTTACAGTTTTTAGGGCTGTATTATTTTATGATATTAAGGCGTATTCCGCCACTAACTTGCCCATTTAAGAAAAAAGGAGAGGGGAGTGCTTCAAGATAAACGCCGCCATCCAAAAAGAACCCCATATTATTAGGTAACTTAAATTCCAATCCAGCAGTACCAGTCGGCCCTAAAGAAATTTTACTTACTGATTTGATACTTTCATTTCGCCACGCATCAGGAAAATGTTTTCTTGAATTGATTTGCCCACCAAAGCCATAGTAGACGTGCCCCCAGTCTTTACCGAAAAGTGAATGATGATATAAATAAATACCCTGAATCATCAACCCCGCTGTTTTGTATTCACCATTATTATATCTACGATTGTTGTTATACAATAGTCCATAAGTACCTATGTTAACATCAAAGGCCCGATCACCATTCTGAAAATATTTTCTTAGATTAAGCCCTACGGGTTCACCAATCCGAAAACCTACAGCCCAGTTATAGTCATATTGAGCATGGAGAGTAGTGGTTGAGGAAACAAGGAGAATAGGAATAACCAAAAACAGTAATTTTTTCATGATTCAAATTTTATGTGATTGGGAAAGGATATTAAAACAAATATAACGACAATCTAACGAATAACAGCCCCCATTTATTCAATAAAAAAGCGTCTGAATTTTATTTCAGACGCAAAAAATGGTTTTTTGTCACCCAAAAATTATTGGACTAAATCTGCATTAGATAAAATATAATTTAGTTCATTAATATCGTCAGCGTTAAGTTTCAATGTGCCTTTTACAGTTATACGGTCATCAGTATTAAAACGCTTGGTTGTTTTCTTAAATTTTACCTGTACAACTGATTCAGGTCCGGCTTGTCCACAAAAAAAACATGAACTATATGGATTGGCCGATA
This sequence comes from Emticicia sp. BO119, assembly GCF_013912375.1. Taxonomy (GTDB): domain Bacteria; phylum Bacteroidota; class Bacteroidia; order Cytophagales; family Spirosomataceae; genus Emticicia. Next base: position 1,517,599 of record NZ_JACETV010000001.1, read on the forward strand.
GTACATACATATTGGCATCGACATCCACTGGAATCATATAACCGGTAAGAACTACATCTTTACCCTGTAATCCGGCGACTTTTGGGCCAAAGGTGGGATATAAAATAAACATTGATTCTTCTGCACTCCATTTCTTTTTAAAGGTTACATCTCTCAAAGTCTCCCATGTAATTTTGGTTGGTTCTTCAACAAAACCGAAAGAAATAGCTCCTAAAAATGCAAGGTTAATGATTAAATATTTTGATAGATTTTTCATTTTTCATACCCTTTTCCAAGAAAAGGAACGTTTAGTTTATAGATGTTTCCCTCGTTTAAACCGAGTAATGATGAAATTATTGTTTAAAATTACGAGATAAATTATTCTTCAGCAAGTGTTCTCGAAATATTCAATTTATAAATATTAATTGATGGTAAGGCAGCGGCTAAAATTCCGATAGCTAATGCGCCCGCAAAAAGATAAATTTCTCCTGTCTGGATGCTCATCTGACTAACATCAAAATGGAATTTTTTGCTGATCTGATTTGAAATCAGAATGATACCAATGCGGCTTAAAACTATTCCAGCCATAAAACCAAATAAGGCTAATAAGACTCCCTCTAATAACAGCATTAAGAACAAACGAGTTCGGCTTGCACCCATTGAAAGCATCAAGGCCATCTCATATTTTCGTTCTTTTAGTGAATTATACAAAGATACAAAAACACTTATACCCGATATAAGCATAATAACTGCGGCTAATATTTGCAGCCCGTCAACACCAATGCCTAATAATTCAAATAGCCGATTTACTTCAATAGAAGGTAAAGCTGCTTGTAGTTTCGAATTCTGATTTATATTACGAGGCATACTCATTAAGCCCATTGGAGAGCGAAATTTTATCAGAGCACTTGTTATTTCACGCTTATCCATATCTACATCTTCTTCATTCTCAGGATGTTCGGCCACTTTATCCTCTGAATTTTCCATTTCTTCATTATGCTCATGAATATTCCAGATACTACTCAGGCTCGTCAGTACAAGATTATCAATAACCGAATTGTTAAACGCTAATATACCTACAACTTTATATTTAGTGTGGTCATGTACCTCGCCTGCTGCATCTAATCCGTGAGCACTTGCAAAAGAATCGCCTATCTTTAAGTCTGTATTTAATGCTACCTGGGCACCCAAAATCACATCTAAGTCTTTTTTGAAGAGTATACCCGTTTCAATATTTGCTTTAAAATGTTCTAAATATTTTTTATTCGTACCAACAATCCGATAGCCCAGGTAATTATCTCCCATTGATAATGGAATCATTTCTTTTACCAAAGGATTTTGTGCAATTTCCTGTATATCACTCAGATATACATTTCCTGTAGGGTTGTCTATCTGGTAAACACTTGACAAAATTAATTGTAATGGACTGCCCTTCGCACCAATTACCATATCAATTCCACTAATGTTTTTAGTAAATTTATCTTGTAACTGTTTGCCCAGAAGTAATAATAAAGAAATTATTGCAATGCCAAGCGTCATTAATAAGATACACAAAAAACTGTTAAGTTTTTTGTCAAGTATATTTTTCCAACTTATTTTAAGTAGCATTTTTTGAGTATTCGTATAAGGTTTTGTAGATGGAGTTTGTCCATCAATTAATTTAACTCAGTATAATTTTATTACTAAATTTATCTTTCAGACGCTGGTCATGTGTAACTATTACCAATGCCGCACCAATACTTTTAGATTGGTTTTCAAGAAGGTTAATTACTTTATCACAATTTTCATCATCAAGATTCGATGTTGGTTCATCAGCAAGAATTACGTCAGGATTATTCATTAGAGCTCGAGCAATGCTTACTCTCTGTTGCTCCCCACCACTTAAAAGTGTTGTCTTTTTGTCTAATAGTTCATAAAAACCCAGGCTCTTGGCTAATCGTACAGCCTGTTCTTTTGATAGAGGCTTTTCTGCCAGGTAATTAGCTAAAATCAGGTTCTCTAATACGCTTAATGAGCTCACAAAATGAGATTTCTGATAGATGATACCTAAATGCGAAGCACGCATTTTTGTTGCTGCTTTAGGCTGTAATTTTGCAAACTCCTGATTGTTTATCTGAATCGAACCGCTTTCAGGTTGAAGCAATAATGCCAGAAGGTGTAGAAGGGTAGTCTTTCCGGTGCCTGAATTTCCTAATATCAGAAGGGCATCACCTTGAGCACAGGAAAAGGATGGAAAACTGAATTTTCTTTGGGATTTATATGAAAATGCGAGATTTGAAACAGTAAGCATTCAGGGTATTTTTGGTCAAAGATAAGCATTTGCAACTATATTGCATAAATGTTTTGTTGTAGATTTGAAATTTTTATTTCAAATCTACAAACCTGGAAGGTTTTTAGAAAAAAAAGAATAGAATTTGTGAAAAAATATTTTACTTGTCACTAAATTTCTTAAGCCTAATTTCTAATTCTGTTCTTGAAAAAAAAACTGATTATTTCTTTTATTTTATTGCTGCTTGTTACTCTATTGCAAGCCCAGACTTCTATTTATTATCTGAATAATACACCTGACATTGATGGCTTGGCTGATGACTGGGATATGCAAAAGGCAAAGCTTTTTCAATCTAAGGCCAAAAATGTATATTCAGTCAATCAGGCCAGGTATATTTTAGGTTTTGATGAACAAAATTTATATGGGTTGTTTCAGATTACGGATAGACATCTAACAGATCTGGCATTAGATAAAAGTGGAAGCCCACGCCTGACTTTTAACGATGCCATTGAATTATACATTGACGCCAAAAATAATAGTAGACAGATAATGGACGCCTCTGATTATCAGATTATTATTGATTTAAATAGCAATATAACTGTATTCAGAGGAGGTGATAGGTTTTTAGTACAAGTTGATGAAGCGTTAGTACCTAAAGATACAATAACTGCTAATTTTGTGATTGACGTAAAAACAACACATGAGGGAAGTCTGAATAATGGTAGAGATATTGATAATCAATATATTATAGAATTCAGATTACCCTGGGCTTCATTAGGGGTTGTGCCTATTGAAGGGGAATTCTTTAAAATGGATATATGTTTTAATGATGCAGATGAATTTCTGGATATTAAACCGCTGTCTGAAGGTGACCCGATTCCACATTATAGCTATGAAAGTATTACCGGAAATACGGATTTTGGTTATCCGGATAAATGGACAAAAGCTAAATTAGTTGGCCATTTATCATGGTGGAAAAAACTGAATGAAAAGTATGGGCATTATTGGTGGATATTATCACTAATAATTATTCTAATCTTTATTCCTGCAATTGTATATCTTTCAATATCAAATACTAACTTAAGGCACATACAGCCTAAGTCAGTTGAGGTTGATAGAAAACTGGGTTTGATTTTTTCTGAAGAAGACAAACAAAAAAAACAAGAGATAAACTCAGAGAAAGCATTTGTTAAAAATACCAGGCGGTTTATCTTACAGCAATTGGATAATGATATTACTCCAGCTGACTTAGCTTCGGAGTTAGGTATCAGCATACGTCAATTACAAAGAATCTTTAAAGAAGAACTCGATATTACGCCTAATGCCTTTATAACAACTTTAAAAATGGAAGCAGCTGCTTCAATGCTACAAGCTGAAGAAAGAAATATTTCGGAAGTTGCGTATGCCATTGGTTTTTCAGACCCAGCCTATTTTGCAAAAGTCTTTAAAAAATATTTCAGGCAAAGCCCGAAAGAGTATATAAAAAACAAAACCTAACACCCTTAAAGAAGAATTTAAGAAAAATGTAAAATTTCATTTCTTAAACTCTCCTTTAGGTTTTGGCAGCTCTCTTATTCCGTCTTTAAGCTTCTTACAGGATTGACCAATGCAGCTTTTATAGCCTGATAACTAACTGTTATAAGTGTAATCAATATTGCACCTATACTTGCAACAACGAAAATCCACCAGGATATATCAGTTTTGTATGTATATTTTTGCAACCAATTATTCATGAAGTAATAGGCAACCGGAGTAGCAATCACTAAAGAAATACAAACCAATAGTACAAAATCCTTTGATAATAATTGCCATAAATTAAATACGGATGCTCCTAATACTTTTCTTACACCAATTTCTTTAGTTCGTTGTTCTGCCATGAAAGATGCTAACCCAAATAACCCGAGACACGAAATAAATATGGCTAATGAGGCAAAAATAGCTGCTAAAGTACCAATTCGCTCTTCAGTAGCGAACTTAGCCGCAAATTCGCTATCTGCAAATTTGTAATCAAATGGGGCAGCTGGGATAATTTTCTTGAATATTTTCTCAATAACCGCAATTGACTCACTTGCGCTTTTCTTAGGATTTAATTTAAGATTTATCCAGTTTGAATTGCCGTCGCTCAAAAAATAGATTGTTTGTTTTACGGGTTCAAAAGGAGATTCCATCACCATATCTTTTATTATACCGATAATTTTAAAATTGGGGTCTTTCTCATCAGTACCCCACTTGATTATTTTTCCGATAGGATCTTTTATACCCATAAATCGGATGGCAGCTTCATTTAAAACTATTGAAGAAGAATCAGTAGAAAAATTTTTAGATAAGTCTCGCCCTTCTTTAAATTGCCAGCCTACTGTTTTTCCAAAATTATGAGTTACCCATATTGTAGCAAAATCGGGCGTAAGGTTAGGGTCTTTCCCTTCCCAGTAAAACCCACCGTTATTTGACCATACACCTGTTAATGGACTTGAAGATTCAGCCATTTCTATAACTGCCCCTGAATTTTTTAATTCTCTCTGCAATACATCAAATTTGCCATAAAAATCAGGAGATTTCTTTTGGATCATCATTAAGTTACTTCTATTATAACCTATCGGACGATTCTTAGTAAACTGTATTTGTGAATAGATGATAATAGTGCCGATGATTAAAGTGACTGAAACTGTAAATTGTAGAACCACCAGAACCTTACGGGGGATTGAAGCAAAACGTCCAACTTTAAAAGTTCCTTTCAATACTTTCACGGGTTGGAAAGATGATAAATAGAGGGCAGGATAACTTCCGGCAATAAAACCTGTAACGAGAATGAATAGTAGATTTAAAACCCAGAAATACGGATTACTCCAAAGTAAACTTATTTTTTTATCTGCAATTGTATTAAACCAGGGTAAACTGATTAACACCAAAATTATTGAGAGAATAAAAGCAAAGAATACAATCAGTAACGACTCGCTAAAGAATTGACTTATCAATTGAGTACGCAATGAACCAATTGCTTTCCGGATTCCCACTTCTTTGGCTCTTTTTTCAGATCTCGCAGTACTTAGATTCATGAAATTAATACAAGCCAATAACAAAACAAAAATACCTACGACACCAAACAGCCAAACGTACTCAATTAATCCTCCTGATTTAACCCCGTTTTCCCAGTTAGACCTGAGATGCCAGTCGGCCATTGGATTCAGATAAATTTCTGCTTTAAATTTCTTCTCATCCTCCGGAACTCTGTTCAATTTTGCATTGAGAATACTTTTATCAACAGAAGCAAAATCAGTGTTATCCGCAATCTGGGCAAATAGCTGAAAGGAATTATTACCCCATTGGTTTTCATCACGCGCTCTTCTAACCCAATCTTCCGAACTCACATATAACTCCCATGGAGCGATAAAAGTAAGATTTTTAAAGCGTGTATTATAGGGTAAATCCTTAAATACACCAGTTACTTTCACATCTAATTTACTATCTATTCTAAGTGTTTTATTTAAAGGATCCGAATCCCCAAAAAAAGCTTTGGTAGTTGATTCAGATAATAAAATAGAGTTTGGATCTTTCAGCCCATCATGAGTACCATTTATCATTTCTAATGAAAATATCCTGGGGGCATCAATATCCATATAAACACCTGTTCTGGATAGTTTTGTGTCTCCCATTGTCAGAATATGGTCACCTACCCATGACGAATTGGCCAAGTACTTAAAATTACCACCATATTGTGTTCGTAATTCTTTCGCTAAAGGAAAAGGGATAGAGTTTTGTGAATATACTTGTCCGTTAGCGGTTTGATGCTGCATTACCTGTGCAATACGGTCATAGTTTTTATGATATTTGTCGTATGACAACTCGTCAAACATCCAGAGGCCAATAAGCATGGCAACAGTCATGCCTGTGGCCAGCCCAAAAATGTTAATAAAAGAATATCCTTTGTGTTTCAAAAGGTTTCGGAATGCGATTTTAAAGTAATTGCTTATCATGATTTTGTAAAGGTTAATAGAAAATGGAGAAAGGAATAAGGTTTAGGTAGCAAGGTTTTTACTTTCTCCATTCTCCGTATTTCGTTCTCTATCTAATCAGTTTTTAATGATTTCACAGGATTCATTGATGCTGCTTTGATGGATTGATGGCTGACTGTGATTAAGGTTATTAATAATGTACCAAAGCCTGCTGCAACAAAAACCCACCAGGAAATTTCGATTCTATAGTTATATTTCTGCACCCAATTATTCATAAAATAGTAAGCAATTGGGGTTGAAATGATAAATGAGAGGAATATCAGAATCATAAAATCTTTTGATAATAGACCCCATAAATCCAGAATAGTTGCACCTAATATTTTTCTGATGCCAATTTCTTTGGTGCGTTGCTCGGCCATAAAAGAAGCTAAGCCAAAAAGCCCAAGGCATGAAATAAAAATAGCAAAGATGGTGAAGAAAAATGCTAATCGCCCTATACGTTCTTCATTGGCAAATTTCTGATTATAGGCCAAATCGGCAAATTCATATTCAAATGGAACTGATGGAACAAGTTTTTTAAATACTGCTTCAATTTTAGGTAAAGCCTCAGCTGCAGCAATTGCAGGATTCAATCTCAAATTGATGAAATAGTGATATTTTTCAAGAGTGAAAATAGTGGGGATGGTAGCTTCATAAGGTGAGCTTGTTATCATGTCTTTGGTTACTCCGATAATTGTAAAGAATTTATTTCTTCTCTTCCATTCAACTAATTGCCCTATAGGATTTTCTAATCCCATATATTTAACCGCAGCTTCATTAATGATGATACCAGACGAATCACTGTTAAAATCTCTTGAAAAATCCCTTCCTTCTTTCATTTGCCAGCCGATGGTTTTACCATACTCCGGGGTAATACATAAAGTACTGAATTGTTCTTGCATTGATGGATTCTTGCCTTTCCACGAAAATCCACCTACACTTGACCTGTTTTCAGTTACTTTATACTCAGATTCTGATATTTCTACCACTGCTCTGGTATTTTTCAGTTCAGTTCTTAGTAAATCGTATTTTCCTTTATAATCTTCCGTCTTTTTCTCAATTACCAGAAGCCCGTTTGGAGTATAACCAACGGGTCTGTTCTTGGAGTAAATTATTTGCTGATAAATAACAATTGTATTCAGAATCAGTGTGATAGAAACAATAAATTGAAAAACAACCAGAAATTTTCGAGGAGACGAAACAAAATTCCCGATATGCAAAGTGCCTTTTAAGACCTTAATTGTTTGGAAAGAAGAAAGATAAAAAGCAGGATAGCTTCCGGCAATAATACTCGTAAAACTAATAAACAAACTACAACCCAGCCAGAACCAAAGATTATTCCAGGGCATATATATTTGTTTGGTAGCAATAGTATTGAAGAATGGTAAAGCCATGCTTGCTAGTAACAGTGCTATTAAAAAAGCAAAAATTACGATTAGGAATGATTCACTGAAAAACTGAATAATTAATTGGCTTCTTAATGAACCTATGGCTTTTCTGACACCCACTTCTTTTGCCCGTTTTTCACTACGAGCCGTACTCAGATTCATAAAATTGATGCAGGCCAACAATAAGATAAAAATGCCTATACTACCCACCAACCACACGAATCTCATCGGTCCTTTTTCTATTGTTCCGTTTTTAAAATCTGAATACAAATGCCATTTTTCCATAGGGTGCAAAAATACATTCGATTTGTATGCACCAGACTCATGTCTGCTTTGTGCATCTTTTACTCTTGTCGAAATAGTTTCAAAAGCATTAGCGTCAATCTCTCCTTTTGTTTGAATCTGGGTGTAGATATTGACGAAGTTATTAGTCCAGCCTTGTTCCATTATCCATTCATTATGAGCAATGTATAAATCGAAAGGGGCAAAAAACTTGGTTTCGGTCAGTTGGGTATTTAATGGTAAATCTTCATAAACACCTGTTACCTTCACATCCATTTTATTATTGATTTTTACCAACCGATTGATTGGGTCTTTCTCACCAAAGAGGGACTTGGCTGTTGATTCAGCTAATAAGATTGAATGTGGGTCTTTTAAGCCATCCCACGAACCTTTCAACATTTTCAAAGAAAACATTTGAGGTGCTTGAGTTTCTGTAAACTGACCTTTTCTTGAAAGTTTTACCTCACCGCTTGCTAATACGTATTCTGCCAAAGGCAAGACAGCCACCAGGTTTTTGAATTGACTGCCGTAATTTGCTTTCAATTCATCACTTAAAACATAAGGTACATAATCGGTATTGAAGGTCTCACCATTCAAGTTGATGCTACGCATCACTTTTGCAATGCTTTTATAGTTTTTATGATATTGATTAAAACTCAATTCATCATAAACCCATAAGCCAATTAGTATAGCCACAGCCATTCCGGTAGCCAACCCAAAAATATTAATGAAAGAATATCCTTTGTGTTTCAAAAGGTTTCGGAACGCGATTTTAAAGTAATTGCTTATCATGATTTTGTAATGGTTAATGGAAAATGGAGAAAGGAACAAGGTTAAGGTAGCAAGGTTTTTACTTTCTCCATTCTTCGTATTCTTTTCTATATCTAATCAGTTTTTAATGATTTCACAGGATTCATTAATGCTGCTTTGATGGATTGATAGCTTATGGTTAGAAAAGCGATGACAATAGCTAAAATTCCTGCAATGCAGGGCATCCACCATTCTATTTCAATGCGATAGGCGAAATCTTTTAGCCAGATATCCATTAAATACCAAACAAGAGGAATCGTGATGATGAATGAAATGAAAACTAACTTGATAAACGAACCTGAAAGTGTATAAACTATTTGCTGGATCGATGCGCCTAATATTTTACGGATTCCTATTTCTTTTATGCGTTGTCGGATAACATAAGATGAAAGCCCAAACAACCCTAAACAAGCCAGAAGAATGGTAATTGCTGAGAAAACCGAGAAAACTTTTCCAATTCTTTTTTCTGCTTCATACATATTCTGAAAATCATCATCCAAAAAGTGATATTCTAATGGACGATGAGGAGCTACGATTTTCCATTTTTGGGCAATATGATTTAAAGTTTGCTGCATATCATTGGCATTTGATTTGATGAGCAACGTTCTTCCAAAGTTCGCTGGATAAAGTACCAATGGTTCAATGGTATTGTGTAAGGAAGCAAAATTAAAGTCTCTCAATACACCTTTTACCTCTCCGGGACGCCAATCACCTAAAAATATCTTTTTACCTATAGCTTCCTGAGGTTTCCAACCCAATTGTCTGGCTGCAGATTCATTGATAAGGAAATGGAAATATGGTTCTTTTTCACGAGAGGCATCAAGTAGATCCTGATGGTTTAGGTCTTCACCTGCAATCAATTTCAGTCCATTTACTTTTACATATTCTTCATCTATTTTGTTCCCTCGGGTATTCATAGCTTTTTCAGCCGTCTGGTCTCCTCTGAACATCGTATGTCCCCCCGGAATACTTACAGGAGTATAATTGGTCTGGCTTATATGAATTATATTAGGGTTCTCTTTCAACTCATTTTTCATGGCATCAATTTTCTCAACAATCTTGCTGTCAATCGCAGCAACAATCACCTGTTCACGGTTATACCCCATATTTTTGTTTTGAATGAATTGCAGTTGACTATTAATAACAATGGTACAGGCAATCATAAATATGGAAATGAAAAACTGGAATACGATGAGCCATTGCTTGAGACCACTACCCGTTGTTGTGTTTTTAAATGCCCCTTTTAATACTTTGATAGGTTTAAAATTAGATAAAACCAGCGCAGGATAACTTCCGGCCAGAAGTGAAATAATTAATAAAATGCTTAAAAGCGACAGAAGAATAACAGGAGAGCTTATTTCAGAAAAAGCCAGTGATTTATTGCTTAATTGATTGAAATAAGGCAAAGTAGCGCTAACTAAAGCAACACTAAGTAAACATGAAATAAAAGTTATGATTGAAGATTCACTAATAAATTGCCAGAAGAGTTGTCTTTTAACTGCCCCTACTACTTTGCGTATTCCTACTTCTTTCGAGCGTTCCACAGACTTGGCAGTGCTGAGATTGATAAAAGTAAAACAGGCTATCAGCAAAACTAATATAGCAACTCCACTCACCATATAAATATATTTGATGTCACTATTGGCTTCAAAACCACTATACGGCGAATAAAGATGTACGCTCGTTAAAGGTTCTAATTGATAATTAATATAAGTACCAATTTGTTTAGCCATTTCCTTAGCCATGAAAGGTTTGATTTTGGCTTGGAGGGTAGGTATAGAAGAGGCATCTTTTAATAGTAGATAAGTATAATCATTTGCATCGAAATAGGTTTCTTCCTGAGCTGGACCTAAGGAAGAAAGAGAAGCCACGAATGTATATTTTATTTGTGAGTTAGCGGGCGGGTCTACAGAAACTCCGGTTACCAGATAGGGTTCTCTGTCACTACTGATTAGCAATGTCTTGCCCACAGGGTCTGAATTACCAAAGTATTTCTTTGCCATTGAGGCAGTAATTACTATTTGCTTCGGTTTGTCTAAAACCTGTCTGGCATTGCCTTGCAATAATTTAAAATCAAAAACGCTGAAAAAAGTAGAATCGGCAAAGACAAAGCCCTCTTCATTAAAGAGGTGTTCGCCATAATTAACTACTCTGTTTACATCCGCTATTCGCACCCCACTTTCTATTTCGGCAAAGTTTCTTTTAAACGAAGGTAATACTTTGGTGCTTGTAAAATTGCCTTTCGTCGGCTCGCTTTCACCAAAGCTATACTCCATAATTACCCGCACAATGCGGTCTTTTTTGCTATGAAACTGGTCATAAGATAGCTCATGCCTGATGAACATAATCATCAATAGACACGAAGTGATACCCACTGTGAGACCTCCCACGTTGATAAGAATAAAAGACGGATTCTTAACAATATTTCGCCATGCGATTTTAAAATAGTTTTTAAGCATACCCCTAACCCCTAAAGGGAGATTTAAGTTAAAAGATATTTATAGTTGACCCCACAAATTTCCCATTATTGGCCAAGGGATGGGGCTCATTACTCCGTTTTCAAACTTTTCACAGGATTCATTAAAGCTGCCTTTATACTTTGATAGCCAACGGTTATAAAAGCTATCAGTATGGACAGACCTCCGGCTGCTGCAAATATCCACCATTCAATATCAATCCGATAGACAAAGCCTTGCAGCCATTGATTCATAAAATAATAGGCAATTGGACCAGCTATAACGATTCCGATTAAAACGAGTTTTAGGAAATCTTTGGATAATAAACCAGTAATGCCAATAACTGATGCCCCTAAAACCTTTCTGATACCAATTTCTTTGGTTCTGCGCTCGGCAGTAAAAGTAGCAAGTCCAAACAGGCCAAGACAACAAATAAAAATGGCTGTGAAGCTAAAAATACTTATCATTTCTAATGAACGTTTTTCCCTCCAGAATTTTGATTCAAGTTCATAATCTGCAAATTTGATATTAAGAGTGGCTTCAGGATCAAACCTTTTAACTATTTTTTCAATGCGGCTTACAGCTTCGTTAACCGATAGATTTTCGGTTAATTTTAAAGTAATAAATGGAGCATTGGCCAGTCTCATAAAGAAGATTGTTGGCTTGGCATTATCATAAGGAGAGTCAAAAATGATATCCTTGGCAATACCAACTATTGCATATCTGTTTCCGCTGAATTCGATATACTCATTCAATGGATTCTTAAAACCAATCAATTCGGCAGCTGATTTATTCAGAATTACACTCGCGGTATCTGTTTTGAATTTTCGATCAAAGTCTCTCCCTTGTGAAATTTTCCAGTTTACAGTTTTACCAAACTCAGGTGTTACTATTACTTCACCAAAGCTGTCTGAACTATTTTCAGGTTTTCCACGCCAACTGATTCCAGATTGATTGTGCCAGTTTTCTGCCAGTGGTGTATTCATTTCTGCCATTTCTTTAACTGCCCCTGAGGCTAATAACTGTTCACGCATAGCCCAGAAATGCCCTCTCAAACCCGGAGTGTTTTTCTGTATTTGTATCAGGCGGTTTTTATCGTAACCCATCGGGCGATTCATGCCATATTTGAGTTGTTGACTTATAACCAACATGGAAACAAGCATCATTACCGAAATAGTAAATTGAAAAACCACTAATGTTTTCCTTAACAAAACTTCTTTACCAGAGCCAATTCGTAAACCTTTTAATATTTTTATAGGATTGAAAGATGATAAATAGAGAGCAGGGTAAATACCTGCCAACAATGTAATAATTGCAAGAGCAGAGAAAAATTTCAATATAAAAGTTGTGTCTATAAGGTTAAATTCAATTTTTATTGCAGTCAATGTATTAAACCAGCCTGCAAATAATTGCACTAAAAATAAGCTTATAATACCTGCAATAAATACTAATAAGGCAACCTCTGCATAAATCATTTGTAGTATGCCTTTACGACTTGAGCCTATGGCCTTTCGTACGCCGATCTCCTTAGCTTTTATGCTAGCTCTGGCTGTAACCAAGTTTACAAAATTAATGATAGCCAACAAGAGAATCAGAATACCAATACCTGCAAAAATCAGTATATTATTAAGACCTGAGCCTACCGCTTTGCCATTTTCAAAGGCTGGGTAAAGTCTCCATTTCGACATCGGATGAATAAATACTTCTGGTTGAGATTTATCATCTGTGTGTGGCAATAAAATCTTTGCAATGGTTTTTGAAACTACGTCAAAATCGGTATTGCGAGCTAATTTTATGTAAATCGGGAATGACTGTTCCTCCCATCTGGTCTTTGAGTTTCTTACCCATTCTTCCATATTGGCAAATGCTTCAAAATCAGCGTAGAAATCGACATTCCTGAAGGTTGAATTCAATGGGAAGTTTTTATAAACCCCGACAACTTTCAAATTGGCCTTAGAACTCAAGTTGATTATTTTGCTGACCGGGTTTTCTGTTCCAAATAGGGCGGAGGCGGTTTTTTCACTTATCAGAATAGAAGTTGGGTCTAGTGGAAAAGTCGGTGAGCCTTTAATTATTTGTAAGTCAAGAATTTTGTGTCCACCTTTCTCCATAAAATAACCCCTTTTTATGGCCGAGGCTTCTTTATATTTTAAGGATTGTTCACCCCCAAATGAAGATACCACCACTTCATCAAAATATTGTCCGTATTCATTTCGTAGTGTTGCACCAAGCAGAATAGAGTTAGATTCTGTAGTGTTAACGCTTCCGTTATATATTAAGTTTTTCTGTATTAATCCTAATCGATCATAATTTTGATTATAGGTATTAAACTCCAGTTCACTTATTACCCAGAAACTGATAATCAAAGCAGCGGCAAAGCCTACGCTCAATCCTGCTACATTAAGAATACTATAAAGTCTGTTTTTTAAAAGACTTCTGAGTGCGATTTTAAAATAGTTTTTAAGCATATAGGAAAGGGGTAAGGGAGAAAGCAGAAAGGGACAAGGAGATGAGTCTTAAAGAAAAAGATTTTTATTGCTTTTTCCTTTCTCCTTATTCCATTTTCCAACTACTCCGTTTTTAATGACTTTACCGGATTCATTAGCGCAGCTTTGATAGCCTGAAAACTTACAGTTAAGAGGGTTATTAATAAAGCTCCTAAACTGGCTGCTGCAAAAATCCACCACGAAATATCGGTTCGGTAAGTATATTTCTCAATCCATTGGCTCATGAAATAATAGGCTATAGGAGAGGCAATGAAAAGAGAAATCAGAACTAATACTATAAAGTCTTTAGATAATAACCGCCATAAATTAAACACTGAAGCCCCTAATACTTTTCTTACGCCAATTTCTTTTGTGCGTTGTTCAGCCACAAAAGAAGCTAAACCAAATAGACCTAAACAACTGATGAAAATTGCTAAGATGGCAAAGAAGGTAGCTAACTTGCCGATACGTTCTTCGTTGGCAAATTTCTTGTTGTAATCCTCGTCAACAAATTGATATTCAAATGGTTGGGTAGGATTGTATTCCTTAAAGGTAGCTTCTAATCTATCAATGGCCTCTTTGGCACTTGACGCCGAATTTATTTTGGCAAGTACAACCGAACCTGCTTCACCTAAAGCGAAATAAACCACCGGTTTCACAGGTTCATACGGCGACTGGATGACTATATTTTTAGCTACGCCAATTACCTTATAAGGTCTGTCAAACCATTTGATTGTTTCGCCAACAGGATTTTGTAGTCCCATAAACTTTACTGCAGCCTCATTAAGTACTAATCCTGACGAATCAGATGCAAAATCTCTGGAAAAATTACGACCTTCTTTAAATTGCAAGCCTATAGTTTTGGCATAGTCATAAGATATACCACACATTGCAATATCAACAGGCATATTAGGATCTTTACCTCTCCAGTCAAATCCGCTCGAAGTGCCCCATACATTTGTGGTTGGACTACTACTTTCAGCCATTTCTATAATAGCACCCGATTCTACTAAATCGCGCTTTATTGCATCAAAATGCTTATGAATCTCATTCGTGCCAATATAAAAAGAAACCAGACCGTTGGTTTCATAGCCTAAGGGGCGGTTTTTAGCAAACTGAATCTGTTTAAATATAACAATAGTTCCAATGATTAAAGTAACTGAAACAGAAAACTGCATTACTACCAATACCTTACGCGGGATAGAGGCAAAACGGCCTACGCTAAAAGTACCTTTTAAGACTTTAATTGGCTGAAATGAAGATAAATAAAAGGCGGGATAGCTACCTGCAATAAAACCTGTCAGTACGCAGAATCCTAAACAAGCCAGCCAGAATGGTGTGCTTGTCCATAAAATATTCATTTTTTTGTCAGCAATTTCATTAAATGCCGGCAAGCTCAATTGCACAAATATCAAAGACAATGTAAATGATAGAATCACAACTAATAAGGATTCACTAAAGAACTGTAAAATTAGCTGAACCCTGACAGAACCAATGGCTTTTCTGATACCTACTTCTTTGGCACGTTTTTCACTACGGGCGGTACTCAGATTCATGAAATTTATACAGGCCAATAGCAATACAAAAATGCTGATGATGCCAAATAGCCATACATATTGAATACGTCCACCAGTATTTACTCCATTTTTATATTCAGAATACAAGTGCCAGCGACTCATAGGTAACAAAAAGAGTTCAGGCTTCTTTTTAGCCAAAGTCGGATTTACTTTCTTCAATTTAGCATCTCTTATTTTGAAAGAAACTTTGTCAATATCAGCATTATCATTCAATTGTGTATAAATCTCAAAGGCGTTGGGTCTCCAGGGGTCTGTCATGGATTTCAATCCGGCATTAGTATATAATAATTCCCAGGGAGCCATAAAGGCAACTTCACCAAAAGAGGTATTCTTAGGTAAATCTTCATAAACTGCCGTTACTTTTACATTCATATCATTATCAATTTTTATGATTTTGTCAATCGGGTCTGCCTCTCCGAAAAAGACTTTTGATAATGATTCTGATAAAATAACAGAATTTGGCTCATTGAGCCCATTTTTATTGCCTTTTATGATATTTAAGCTTAGCAAGTCAACAATGCCTGGTTCAAAGAAAGTCCCTGTTTTGTTAACAATGGTTTCACCTTTCGTTAACGTATGAAAGCCGTTCTGAGATGAAAGGATAATGTGTTTGAAATCGGCTCCATAATTTTTACGGAGTTCTTCCGCTAATGGATAAGGGACTTGCGTTTGAGTACTTACGCCACCATTATTTGTCAGGTTTTGCATTACCTGTGCAATACGGTTATAGTTTTTATGATATTTGTTAAATGACAATTCATCATAAACCCATAACCCAATTAGTATGGCTACAGCCATTCCGGTTGCTAAACCAAGAATATTAATGGTTGAATAACCTTTATACTTCAAAAGGTTTCTTAATGCGATTTTGAAATAGTTTATTATCATAAAGCTCCTAACCCCTAAAGGGGGACTTGTTTTAAATTATAGATAGATTTTTCCTAAACTCCCCTTTTGGAGCTGAGCGTGATTACTCCGCTTTTAAAGATTTTACAGGATTTGTTAATGCGGCTTTGATAGATTGATAGCCGACTGTAGCAACCGCCACTGCAATTATTAACACACCAATAATTGCATAAAACCACCATTCGATGTTAATATGGTAAGCAAAGTCCTGCAACCATTTATTCATAAAATAGTAGGAGAGGGGACACGCCACAATAAAGGCAATGCCAACCAGTTTTAAAAAGTCACTTGAAAGCAAGACGGTAATACTTGTTACAGAGGCTCCTAAAACCTTGCGGACACCAATTTCTTTGGTACGTTGTTCTGCCGCAAAAGCAGCTAAACCAAATAAACCCAAGCAGGAAACAAAGATGGCAACTATAGCAAAGGCATTGAATAATGTGGCAATGCGTTGCTCGGTATTGTAAAGCCTGTCATAAGTATCATTTAAAAAATGATACTCTAATGGGCGGCTTGGAATAAATTCGGCCCATAGTTTTTCAGTTGAGGTAATTGCCTCCTTTTCTTTCCCTTTTACTGGCTTTACATATACTCCACCCCGCCAGTTATCCTCGCTAAAAATTACCAGAGGGCCTATTTGTTCGTGCATACTTTTAAAATGGAAGTCTCTGACAACGCCTAAAATTATACCCTTACGGCCATGAAGGTGAAAACGCTTGCCTACAGGCTTCTTTATTCCGAATTTTTTTACTGCTGTCTCATTAAGCACAACATTTTCTTTATCGGCTAAATTGTTTTCTCCAAACCAGTGCCCTGCGGCCATTTTTAATCCAAAAACTTTCTGATAATTATGTTCAACTGATAATTGAGAGACTGTGGGCTGAAAGTCTTCAGGGCGACCATCCCAGTCTAAACTACCGCTATGCGTACTTTTGATATCCACTATATTCTGGCTGGCAGTAGTTATGGATTCAATGCTTGATTCTGTCAGTAAACGGCTTTTTATTGTATTAATATCAATTTTAGATTTAATATTCCATGGAATCGAAAACTCAAACATATTGGCTTTTTCATAGCCTAATTTTACATTTTGAATAAATTTTATCTGTTGAAATACCACCAGTGTAGCAATCAGAAAAACAGATGAAACCACAAACTGAACAACTACCAAAGTTTTTCGGAATGAACTATTGTTTGATTTCAAAATGTTAAAACCTCTTAAAGCCCGGATTGGCTGAAAGGAGGAAAGTAGGATGGCGGGATAAATTCCAGTTAAAAGTATGGCTAAAAAAGTAGTACCTAAAAGCACAAGCCAAAGTGTGGTATCAGTCAGGTTAAGAGTAAAATGTTTATCAGCTAACTCATTGAAAAAAGGTAATAAACTGTAAACTAAACATAAGGCTATACCCAATGCTACCATACACATCAAAACCGACTCCACCATAAACTGGATAAAAAGCTGTGAATATTCAGCCCCGATAATCTTTTTAACACTTACTTCTTTGGCTCTCAGGCTTGCTCTTGCAGTCGCTAAATTTACATAGTTGATACATGCAGTAAACAAAATAATAAAAGCAAGTGCTAAGAAGATATAAGTAGTTTTTGCATCACCCTTTGGTATGTCATTAGAACGGTCCACACCATCCATATGAATGGCTGTAATTGGTTCAGTTAAAAGTGTTACATTGTCTTCAATCTTTCCTGTTTTGGGGTCTTTTCTTGCTAATTGCAGAATTCTGGTAATCTTCTGGTCTAATTTTGAAAGATTGACATTAGGCTTGACCAATACAAAAGTTTCATAATTAAAGTTGCCCCAATTGCTATCATTTTCAAAGGTTTTAGGATTCGATAAATAAGCCGCCATTGGCATTAGAAAATCATACTGAAAACTCGAATTAGTAGGGTTGTCTTTAAAAACAGCTCTTACCATATAATCAAGTGTATCAATTTTGATGATTTTTCCACTTACCTTAATGTCTCCAAATAATTGAATCGCCTTTGATTCAGTCATCGCGATGCTTCTCAGATTTTTGCCAAACTCTGTAAAATCCCCATCAATCAAATCATAATCAAATACATTAAACCAGTTATTATCAACACAGGCCACTTTCTTTTCAATGGATAACTTATTTCCAATTTTCATAGGAGCACCATTCCAGAAAGGTCTGACAGTACGTGTAACTTCCTCTGCTTCAGGTAGTTGTTTCAACTGTTCAGCTAACAACATAGGTGTGGTTGACCAAATCCATGTTTCTTCCTTGTTTACTTTATTATGCGTAATAATTTGTCGAATTCTATCTGATTTTATATGATAAGTATCAAAACTTAATTCGTTCTGAACCCAAATCAACATGAGTACAGCCACAGCCATACCAACAGCTAAGCCGCCTATATTTATGAGAGAAGAAACCCGGTTTTTGAACAGGTTTCTAAGGGTGATGGTGAGGTAATTGCGTATCATAATTTTGAGAGGGAAAAGATTAGTATGGGTTATAAGGGTAATGTTTAGTAATAGCTATAGAATAAAGCCTTCAGGCAAATTCAGTGGTGTTATATGCTTATAGTAGCTAAACTTTGCGGTGGAATGGAATCCCACATCCGGTTGCGTAAAAGTCGAATCTCGTCGAGGGTGCGATTGCCTAAAGTTGTTACTGAAAACAATCGTTTACGTCGTCCACCTCGTTCGGCAGTAGCCTCTCCCATATGAGAACTTAACATATTCTTTTCTTCTAAGCGGTTTAAAGCTGCATGAACGGCACTAATACTAAGTGAACGCCCCGTTTGTTGTTCGATTTCTTCTGTAATAGCTACTCCATAAGCACCATCGCCTAATATGGCGACCGTCAGTAAAACAATTTCTTCAAATTCCCCTAAATAGGTTCTTCGCATAATGGTTTTATATGAATCAGGTTTAAATAAAATTAACTGACGAAATAAGTTATGTGGAAGGAAAGAAACAAATTTAAACCGGCTCCATGTCTGTATCAGTTGAACAAATGATATGCCAAGCCCAAAACTGAATAAAAACAGAGTGATTTTGATGTTTTTTTTAAATTTTAGTGTCCGAAATCGTACAGTTGGCTTGTCCGATACCGTACATGTTTTATAAATAAAAAACAGCCTTTGGAGGGCTGTTCATTAGGCGTCTTTCTGGAGTCTATTTTCTCAACTTTCAGCTTTTAATATTTCCTTTACCCCTTGCTGATAAGATGTTGGTTTAAAGTTAAAATACTTTTCAAACTTACTGCTATCAAAAAAGTATTCTCTGTCATATTGGTATCGCATTTCATAAATTTCTTTGAGAAACGGGACAAAAAAGCCAGCCAATTTTACCAAAAAGGTAGGGAATAACTGATATTTCCCACTTTTGCCCATTTCTTTGGCAAATAGTTGAATCCATTCTTCACCAGTTAAAGAATTATGGTCTGTTGGTAGATTCCAGATTTGATTATAGGCTTCGGGTGTATTTCCGAGCATAGCGGTTGCTTTTCCGGCATCAGGGGTATAAGTAAAAGTGTGCTTCACCCTGGCATTGAAAAACCATTGTGCTTTTTTACCTTCTGACAAATTTTTATGAACGAGTTCCATTAATATGCTTCTGTCTTTTACTGCACCATAAAAATCAGCCGCTCTGGTTATAATAGCTTGAAGTTTTCTTTCCTTAATGGCGTTTAAAATCATTCTATCTAAAACTGCACGTATTTCACCTTTCTTGCTTGTAGGGCTAAAAGGAGATTCTTCAGTAATGTGCTTAACATTATCGCCTCCAATCATATATACATTATCGAAGAATACCAGCTTGCTATTATTTTCAATACAGGCATCTATTACATTCTGCATCAGTTCAGGCCATTGTTTTTGCCAAACACTTAGCTTGTATTCAAAACCAACTGTGAGGTAAACAATTTCAGAGCCTTTAATAGCTTTGAAAACTTCTTCTTTATTGGTTAAATCTGCCGGATGAATTGTATCCGTAGCATTAATTTTTTTTGGATTTCTGCTTACCAAACGAATCTCATTTGTGTATTTTTTTAAGGCTTTCGCAAGTTCGATCCCTATTGCACCGTTAGTTCCTAATATTGTTTGCATAATTGTCTGTTTTTGTTTTTTGATGACACAAAGTTCAGCAACAAACAAATTCATGCTCTTGACAAAAATCAAGAAATTGCCTTTCGCCTTATTCTACTAAAAGTTTCTGGAGTCATACCCAACATTGAAGCTATATATTGTAGAGGCACCTGATTGAATAATTCTCTGTTTTGCTTAAAAAAGAAATTATACCTTTCTTCTGCAGTCATAGATAAATGACTGAAAATCCGATCTTCTAACATAGTAAAACATTTGGCGATGAAAAGTTTTTCAAGTAAATGCCATTTCGAAATTTTATTACCAATCTGGTTATAATCATCTTTTCTGATTGTATATAGTTCGACATCTGTCAAGGCTTGTATTGTCCATCTGGCAGGACTATCAAAAACCAGACTTGAAAGATCGGTAATAAAATAACCCTGTGTCGAAATCCATTGCGTTACTTCTCTGTCTTCAGTAGTTATGTAAATACGAAGCATACCGGATTTGATAAAACTCAGTTTTTCACAATGCCGGCCAGTTCTCAGATAAAAATCCCCTTTCTTTAAAGTTTGGTGTATGAATAAGGAGCTAATAAGCATTAGGTCTTCTTGCTCAACGCCAAAATAAGAATTAATGTATTTTTCAAGTTCGGTCATTATTTTTCGGGAAATATGATATTTAAATTTTTTATCCAATCTTAATATCTCTCCCCAAATTAAGAATAATATTTTATGTAGTTTTGAAAATTGAAAAACTAAACACCTATAACCTATGCAACGCAGAGATTTTCTGAAAAATGTCTCTTTAGCTACTATCCTGTTAGCAGACGGAAGTATTATTCCAGCCTTAAGCGCAGAATCATTTGCCAAGCGAAACAGACTCAGATTTGTAGTTGCTTCTGATGGACATTACGGACAAGATAAAACGGCATTTCAACAGTATTTCGATACAGCAGTCAACCAGATCAATCTTCAACATAAAAAGGGGAAATTAGATTTGTGTATTTTCAATGGGGATGTAATTCATGATAATCCTTCATTTTTACGGGCTTCAAAACAAGCCTTAGATAAACTTGAAATGCCTTATTATGTTACTCAGGGAAATCATGATAGAGTAACACCGGAAATTTGGGAACAAACCTGGAAAATGCCGCTTGATTATGACGTGGTGATGAAAGATAATGCTTTTTTATTTGGTACAACTTCTAATATCAAAGGTGAATACCTTTGCCCGAATGTCAGTTGGTTCAGAAACAAATTGGAAGAGCATAAAAATAAAAAGAACGTATTCATCTTTGTGCATATCACACCGGTGAAATGGACAGAGAATGGGGTGGATTGCGTAGAGTTTCAGGAATTAATGAAACAATATAAGAATGTAAGAGGAGTATTTAACGGGCATGACCACGACCAGGAAGGTGTAAAAATAAAAGATGGGATTCCCTATTTGTTTGATTCGCATATAGGCGGAAGCTGGGGTACCGCTTACAGAGGTTTCAGGATTGTTGAACTTAAGAGAAATAATGATATATTAACCTATTTAATGAACCCAATAGAAAAAATCAATGAAGCAACTATTTAGCTTTGCTCATTGATTTTAAGTATGTTTCGGCAAATCTCTGACCAAGCAAGCGCTGTCCGTCTGAATTGAAATGAATAAAATCACCTTTGTGCTTTAAATCGCCTGTGTTAATCAAATAACAATTAGGGTCAGATTTTACATACTGTCTGATGATCTCATTAATTGCATTCCACTCTGAAGGTGATTTAGAATAATTACCCAATTCACCTATCAGTATCGGAAGTGTATCATTATTGGCATATTGTCTGAAAATACTAAATATTTTTTTTAGATTATCATTGTAAAGAGGAATAGCTTTGGCATTTGCATCACTTTCTCCCTGATGCCATAAGATTCCTTTTACTATACCTTGCTTTTTTGCGAATTCCATTTTCTCACGAAAATTAGTCATTAATTTCACGCCTCTGTGCACAGAATCTCCAAGCCATTGCCTGCTTGAACTTCCACCGACAGCTGTCGGAATAATCAGAATAGTAATAGAATTGTCAATTCCTTTCAATAAATTTTGCGCAAAAGATAATCCACAATCTAAACCCTTAAGATTAGGCTCATAGAAGTGTATAGGCTCTCTGGCTTTAATAATCTGGAAGTTTTTGTCAATTGTAAGTATTCTATCATTAGTAATTGTATCGTGTGTCTCTAATAAACCTCTTCCAGCCATATTAGATTGTCCTGCCATCAGGAAAACCCATATTTCTTTATTAGATACCTTACTATTACTTATCTGCTTACCTGGATGACAGGCATATAATCCTGAAATAACGAAGAGTGCCAGAATAATTCCTTTCATGGTAATAAATTCACTTGTATTGGGGTGTCATCAACTATTTAATTTTATTTCTTTGTAGTAATCACAATTATTCCGTTTCCACCTCTTGCCCCGTAAATAGCAGCATTGCCGTATTTAATTGCACCAAGTGAAGCAATATCTCTTACGTTTATACTACTCAATAAAGCGAGAGTCAGGTTTGGGTCATCAGTAAAGTTACCATCTATAGAAATTGCTGCTGGTCTAACTCCTCCTTTTAAACTTGTTGAACTACGAAATCCAACAAATTCAGGATTCGCAATTAATCCTGGTATCCTTTTTAACAAATCAAAGATTGTAAGATTCATATCTATTTCATTGATTCTTACATTAAAATCGGTAAGAACACTTCCATAAACTTTTTCATCGGGCACCTCAATCTGTGCACGATTGAATTGAATACCAGCAATAGAGAGCCGATTGGTACTATCAAGGCTTAATTTTTTTGGATTTAGTACTTCAATATCTTCGAAATTAGTTCTATTTAGGTTCTCAAGATCAAGCCAGAAGTCATTAGGTAAACTACTCGAAATGCCTTCTTTGCCCCAAAAATCTCTCATCTCTGCATTCTGATAGTTTGTGACTGTTCCGTCTGCGGCAAATTCGAGATAAAAATTAGGTAAAACAATTTGTGAACGTTTATAGGGATAATCCCTAAAAGTAAGCCTTACTGCTTCTGTCCTTTTGGTTAAGAATACTAATAAAGGGTATTCTGAATATAAATAAAAGTGATTTGTTTCCTCATCAAATTTGCACAATTCCTTGGCTTTGCCAATTACTAAGGAGCTATCCTCCAATTGTGATTTCACGGTCACAGTCGCATCATATAAGTCAAGTATTTTTCTCATTTTAAATACCTTAAACCCATTCTCCTCTAATCTGTTCTGGCTTAATGAAATCAGAAAATATTTTAAGCTTTCCTGATAAATTTTTTGCTGGTTCTTTTTCCAGAGTAAATCTTGTTTTTCATTAACAGGAGTGAGTTTCTTAAAGAACTTATCTCCTTTAACCACACTCTCTTTTCCATCAGTTTCAAACTGATTCAATTTGTAAGTCATTATATACCCCAAAGCATTGTTTAGAATAAAAAGAGGTTTATCCGCTTTTGCGGTTAATTTTTTTGATTCATCATAATTAAAACTAACTACTTCGGGGTTTGAAATAATGCAGCTTTCTGTAAACTGTGTTTTGCCGACTAATTCTGTTGGGTCACCTAATAAAGTCCTGGAAAAGATTTTCCAGTTTTTCTGGTAGTCTTTATTTTTTTCGCCTAAAAGTGAAAAATTATCAGGTTTTAGATTGATTTCATGAATAACTGAGTTTTCTTTCGCATTGATAGCTTCCTTCGAAACGTAAAATTTAGGATGATATGTCAATAATTCAAGTTG
The DNA here is from genome assembly GCF_013912375.1 of Emticicia sp. BO119. Classification (GTDB taxonomy): domain Bacteria; phylum Bacteroidota; class Bacteroidia; order Cytophagales; family Spirosomataceae; genus Emticicia. Next base: position 1,541,592 of record NZ_JACETV010000001.1, read on the forward strand.
TTGCAGGGCAGAAGGAACTTTTAATGTGAATCTTCCTTCTTTATTAGTTGATACACCATTTTCTGTATGATTTACGAATACTTCGGCTGATTCAACAGGAATACCATCTGCATCAGTTACTTTTCCATTGATAAACCAGAATTTCTGCTCATTTTCGGCATATATACTTGCTAAATTTTCAGGAGTTGATTTTTCTAAAATGGAGTCTTCACCTTCAAAATCATCAGGTAAAAGGTTTGAAAAACCTTCGTTCCCCCAATAATCTCTTAAAATCATTCCGTTTGGTTTGGTCACCCAACCGTTATGAGTAAATTCTATAGAGCCATTTGTCATAACAATCTGTGAAAATTTATAAGGATAGTCAGAAAAAACAGGTCGTGGATTAAAATGATTAAGCAGGAAAATTATCAATGGTTTATCGGAACCAAGTATATATCTTTTAGTAAGACTATCGTATTTACAAATTGAATCTGCCCTACATTTGAAAATAGTGCCATCTTTTAAGTCTTTTGCCACTGTCGTTCTACCCAGGTACACGTCTTTTATATTAGACTCCTGAAATATCTCAAAACCATTTTCCTCTAATTTATTCTGACTAAGTGATACTAAGAAATTTCTGAAAGAATCATGATAGGCTCTTTTTCTGAATTTTTTCCATTTATTTTCCTGTCTTTCATCTTTTGACTTTAGTTTTTCAAAAAATTTATCTCCTGCAAAAAAGGTCAATTTGCCATTTGAGATAAATGTTTCCATCTGAAACATAATTTTATAGCCTAATCCATTATTCTGAATAAAAATAGGTTCATCAGCAGTAGCTAAAACATTTTTGTCTTTATCATACTCTAATCTGATTGATTCGGGATTTAATATTTCGCAATTAGAAGTAAATTGAGAATCTCCTAATAATCCTTCTTTAAATATTCTCCATTTCTTTTTCCAGTCTTTATCTCTTTTGGCGGTAATCATAACCTCTTTAAGCATATTTGAGGTTTCCATTAGAAAGATAATGGTTTTATTCATTTCATAAGGTGCGAGCACTTTTTTTACCGTATTATAACCTATAAATGAAACTACTAATTCGATCTTTTGAATACTTTTAGGAATTCTTAAAATAAAGCTACCATCTACTTTAGTGGTTGTACCAATAGAAGTATTGTTAACATAAACATTAACAAATTCAAGTGGAGTTCTACTAACTTCCAAAACTTTTCCTTTTACAGTCCAGCTATTATCCTGCGCATGAGATTCAGTATAGAAAATCTGAGACAGAATCACAAGAAAGCATGTTAATTGCCATTTCATAATTTTAAACGGAGTCTTTGAAATATCTAATTTTTCAAGAATATATTACAAATATATAGAAATCCTGATTTTCAGGATAAGTATTTGGTTTCTTTCTTGACAAAGACGTTTTTTTACTACTTTTTGGCGTTAATTTCCAAGCATTTAAATCAATTTAGTATGAGTTTTGTGGAATATTGAAAGATTTATTGAATAAGAAAAAGCTTTAAAAAAAAATAATTTATTGGATCGAAAATTGATTGGAACACAACAACTGCTTTCTTTAAAATTTGCTACAAGCCAAAACTGATATGAGACTTATTATTTTACTATTGCTCTTCAACTTAATCTTTTGTAATTTATCTGGCCAAACAATTCCGGCATTCCCTGGGGCAGAGGGATTTGGTGCTTCAACTACTGGTGGCCGGGGTGGGCAGGTCATTTATGTTACCAACCTTAATTGTAGTGGTACGGGGTCGTTAGCAGCTGCTTTGCAGGTTGTAGGTAAGAAATATATATTGTTCAAAGTAAGTGGTGTAATACCCTGTGCAGCGGAAGTATTTCAGGGAGATGTGTACATTGCAGGTCAGACCTCACCTGGCGGCATAATTGTTCGAGGAATCGTTTTAGATGAAATCTATGAAACCAATACAAATTCCAAAAATATAATTATCCGACATTTACGTTCAAGACCAAAATTAGGTACCAATCTTCCTAATCAGGGTTATGTACTGGATGATGCCCTACGTTTAGACGGAGCTTCAAACGTCATTGTCGATCATTGTTCATTTGCGAATGCCATAGATGAAGCTGTGCAGATATCTAACTCTCATAATATTACTGTTCAGAACTGCCAATTGGCAGAGACTTTGGGAGAACATTATTCTTTAGGTGGTATGTTACTGAATTACAGTGAAGCAGGTCATGAACAAGACAATATCAGTATTCATCATAATGTCTGGAATAGGATCGGAGGACGAATGCCTGAGTTTTCTTGTGAATCTCCTTTTTGTCATAATAAGACATTGAATTTTGAGGTCTCAAACAATCTCTTTTGGGATCAGCAGATACAAACATGGTATAACCCTTGTACAACAGGTGGTGATGGCTGTCGTGATTTTCATCTGAATCTTAATTTTGTTGATAACAGAACGGTGGCGCGAAACAGTTACACAGGACCACTGGCATCAGCCGATTTATTGGGTAATGCAAATAATCATTTATTTGCCAGTGGAAACACCATGAATCTATACCCGACATTAAGTGATTATCAGCTGTTTTATTGCTGTAATGATTTTAATACAAGTGCCCCGAATACAGATTTGGGGATTGCTACCCGTTTAAGTGCACGGCATAATTTTCCTTCTATAGCTTATACTGTTTCTAACCAGCTGGTTAATTATGCAATCGAAAATGTAGGAGCTTTTCCGAGAGATCCAATGGATAGAAGATTGATGAATCCCTTAAAAAATAATGTAATCGATTCTAATCCCATTAATGGTACAGATTATTATAATGATGCTTTTCAGACGGATACTTCTCAAAGTGTCCCTATTGATAGTGATAATGATGGTATGCCAAATGATTGGGAAACTGCAAATGGGCTGAATCCAAATGTCCAGGATCACAATGGCCTTCAGTTATCAAAGAAATTTACAGGTGTTGAAGGATATACAAATCTGGAATGCTATCTGAATGAATTATCTGATAAAGTAGTGGGTAAAAAAAATATTGTTATTGATCCGGGTGGTGGAACAACAATTACAGGATTGGAACTGAATGCCGATGAAAGAATAAGTGTAACTATTTCTCCAAATCCTGCCGAAGCCGGTATTACTATTAAACTGAATGGTGACTTAGCTTCAGATTGGAGATTTGAAATGATAGATTCGATTGGTAGGGTTTTAACTCAGGAAAACAATATTAATGAATCAACCAAAAGTTTTTACCTGCCAAGATTGATTCCAAACGGAATATATTTTATCAGAATCTACGTGCAGGAAGGTATTTTAGAGAAGAAAATTGTTGTGATAAAATGATTAATTTGAGTATAAGCACTTAACCGAAGGCTTAATGTATGATTATTGAATTAAGTCTGATAATTATTAAAATAAATCAAATAAAACTTTGAATTGTCATATAGTTAATTTACATTTAAGCATATAATTGAATGGTGATACAGTATTGGTAAGTTTTCGCGGATAAAATTTTTTAGACTCTTAAAATTTTTCTAATTATGAAAACGAATTTGTTATCGCTTATGCTGCTTTCAGCAATTGCTTATGCCTGCCAGACAGCCAATTCTTCTCAAAGTGGTTTCTATGACCTCGAAAAAGAAAAAAAAGAAATTATGGCTGTAATTCAATCCGAAACTGATTGTTTTTTCAAGAGAGATTATAATTGTTGGCAAAACCAATTTGCGCACTCTGACTACGCATATCAGGCCTGGAGTAACGCCGATGGAACTTTTGATGCCAGTGTAGGCTGGGAAAACATTAACAAGAACTTGGGCAAGTTTATTAAAGAGAATCCTAATGAAAAGGAAGAAGCAGGTAATAGTCACCCCATAGTAAAACGTGAAAATATACGCTATAAATTCTATGGGAATAACGCTGCACATCTGACATGGGATCAATACAATAGCGACCGCAATCAAAAGTACTTTCTGCAAAGCAAGGAGGTTCGCCTGATGGAAAAAGTAAATGGCCAATGGAAAATCGTCAATGTTTCAGCATTCTGGAATTATAAGGATAAAATACCTTTGGCCCAAATTCAATAAATCTTAAACGTATTACTTGAGACTTCATGTGAAGTCTCTTTTTTTGTGAAATATTGATTTATTTCTGTAATTTTCGCGGCTATTTTTATTCCGATATGGAACTAAAACAAAAAGAGAATCATTATAATATTATTATCTACTAAATCAGTAGATTAATATAGGTTTTAAATATTATTCATCATTTAAATCATAAACTTTATGTCACTTAGATTAGGAGATATCGCACCTGACTTTACAGCAGAAACTACCCAGGGTACTATCCATTTTCATGAATGGCTTGGAGATTCATGGGGATTGTTATTTTCGCATCCAGCTGATTTTACTCCTGTTTGTACGACCGAATTAGGTAAAACTGCGTTATTAAAAGGTGAATTTGAAAAAAGAAATGTAAAAGTGATTGCTGTTTCTGTTGATGATTTAGATTCGCATAATAAATGGGTACCGGATATTCAGGAAGTAAATGGTGTTGAGGTAAACTTTCCTATCATTGCTGATGGAGACCGCCAGGTAGCTACTTTATATGATATGATTCATCCGAATGCTTCTGAAAAAACAACTGTAAGATCAGTATTTGTAATTGGACCTGATAAAAAAATTAAGCTTACTTTGACTTACCCAGCATCTACCGGACGTAATTTCCAGGAGATTCTCAGAGTAATTGATTCTTTGCAATTAACTGCCAATTATCAGGTTGCTACTCCGGCAGATTGGAAAGATGGTGATGATACTATTGTTGTACCTGCTGTTTCTACAGAAGATGCGATTAATAAGTTCCCTAAAGGTGTAAACGTAGTGAAGCCATATCTGAGATACACACCACAGCCAAATAAATAATCTTGCATCATTAGATTTTATAGAGAAAACCGGGAGCAAAAACTTCCGGTTTTTATTTTTTGATTATTTTTGCACAATATTTGCCTTCAGATTAGCATTAGAATAATCGAAAAGATTTCGCTATTGCGTCAATGAGAAAAAAGAAAAAGAACCTGACAAATACTGCCAATCAGCAAAAGCCATTAGTAAAGCGAATAATCAATTTAAAGACTTTATATGCTTTAATTGTTATTTTGCTTATTATTCTTTATCCGGTTTATGTAAGTGATGGACAGAAGTGGACTTATGTAGATAGTTTTGGTATAAAGGTACCTTTGCGTTATACAATTCATGGTATCGATGTGTCGCACCACAACAAGAAAATCGACTGGCATAAGGTAAAAAACAGTAACGATAATGTTGGTGTTACTTTTTGCTTCATAAAAGCAACAGAAGGAACTGACTTAAAAGATCAGGATTTTCAGAACAATTGGAGAGAAGCAAAAAAAGTAGGATTAATCAGAGGGGCGTATCATTTTTATGTACCCTGGTCTGATCCAGTTTTGCAAGCCAGAAATTTTATTAATACAGTATCACTTGATGGAGGGGATTTTGTGCCTGTAGTTGATTTTGAAGTTCAGGGGCTTAATAAAAAAGTCAGGCAAAAACTTGTTGCTAATGTAACTACATTTATTGAACATCTGAAAAGCCATTATGGTGTCGACCCCATTATTTATACAAATAAGCATATCTATCGTCAATACATAAAAGGCAATTTTGATAATTATCCGCTCTGGATATCAGATTATGAAAGTAGAAAACTGGAGGGATTTGATAATTCAAATCTGATTCTCTGGCAACATAGTACTAATGGGCGGCTTGATGGTATCAGCGGCGATGTAGATTTTAATGTTTTTGTAGCTTCTAAAAGTCATTTAGACGATATTTGTATCAAATAACATTTTATTCCTAATCCCTAAAAGGAAAATATACTAATCAAATAAAGACCTCTACAAGGGAGTGGAGGTAAAAATACTATGCTACCTACTACAAATTTTACTCAAACCTCTGCATTTAAAAAACTTAAAAATCATTATAAAACCATCAGCAAAAAGCAAATTAGAGATTTCTTTGCTGAAGATAAAAACCGCTTTAAAAAATATTCTCTGAAATTTAATGATATTTTAGTTGATTATTCAAAGAATAATATCAATGGTCGAACGATGGCCTATCTGATTGAACTTGCACATGAATGTAATCTTTCTGAGGCTATTAATCAGATGTATGCAGGAGTGAAAATTAACCAGACAGAAAACCGCGCTGTACTTCACGTTGCATTACGGAATAGAAGTAATATGCCCATTTTAGTTGATGGTAATGATGTAATGCCTGAAGTAAATGAGGTACTGGCGAAAATGAAAGATTTTTCTGAAAAAGTAAATTCAGGATTTTGGAAAGGTTATTCAAATAAACCAATTACTGATATTGTTAATATTGGTATCGGAGGATCTGATTTAGGCCCTGTGATGGCAACTGAAGCCCTGAAACCTTATGCAAAAAAACTCAAAGTGCATTTTGTTTCTAATGTTGATGGTACTCATATTGCTGAAACTTTGAAAAAACTTTCGCCAGAAACTACCCTCTTCATGGTAGCTTCAAAAACATTTACGACTCAGGAGACAATGGCGAATGCTCATTCGGCACGTAGTTGGTTTTTAAGGACTGCTCAGGATGAGGAATTTGTAAAGAAACATTTTGTAGCAATCTCTACTAATCAAAAAGAGGTTGAAAAATTTGGAATTGATCCGGCCAATATGTTTGGTTTTTGGGATTGGGTAGGAGGAAGGTATTCCTTGTGGTCTGCCATTGGCCTATCAATAGCTTGTTATATTGGGTTTGATAATTTTGAAGCTTTACTTAGTGGTGCTTTTGAAATGGATAAGCATTTCAAAAGCACACCTTTCGAAAAAAATATTCCGGTTATTCTGGCTCTGTTAGGTATTTGGTACAATAATTTTCATGGAGCAGAATCTCACGCCATTTTACCATATGACCAATATATGCATCGTTTTGCTGCCTATTTCCAACAAGGCGACATGGAATCAAACGGTAAATATGTAGATAGAAAAGGAGGTAAGGTTGATTATCAGACAGGCCCAATCATATGGGGAGAGCCAGGAACGAATGGGCAACATGCTTTTTATCAATTAATTCATCAGGGAACGAAATTGATTCCTGCTGATTTCATCGCTCCAGCTATATCACATAATCCTTTAGGAGAACATCATAAGATGCTGTTATCAAACTTCTTTGCTCAAACAGAGGCTTTGATGAATGGTAAAACCTTAGATGATGTGGTAAAAGAATTAGCTGAAAAGTCACAAGAAGAAATTGACAAAATTGCTCCTTATAAAGTTTTCTTAGGTAACAGACCTACCAACTCAATTCTTGTAAAGAAAATTACACCTAAGACATTAGGAAGTCTGATCGCTATGTATGAACACAAAATTTTTACTCAAGGGGTAATCTGGAACATTTTTAGTTTTGATCAATGGGGTGTTGAACTTGGTAAACAATTAGCAAATAAAATATATCCTGAGTTGCAAGATGATACAATAGTTGTTTCGCATGACACTTCAACAAATGGCCTTATTAACCAATATAAAAAGTGGAGAAAATAAAAATTTTACATAACCTATTGATTTTCAGTAGGTTATATTTTTTCTTATAGTTTTCATTATTTTTTGAAAAAATAATTTTAATAGAAATTATAAAAAAAAATAGCGTTTACATTTGGAAATATCAAATGCGTATTTTACTTTAGCATCAGAATTTTAAAATAAGCTTTCCTAATTAAATTTAAAAAATGGTTAAACCGCACACAAAGGTAGGCCATAGCGAGAACGCAAGTTCAAACTCAAACCCAACGTAAAGTTATCAACTGTTATGGGGGATACTCATGTGTCTCCCATTTACAGTAACAGTGAATCTAAAAATGGACTTACGTGCTTTTAGAAATATTGTTTACTTGAATTTACTACTGGGTTGTTGGCTAAACAATAATTCATTTGCAGGAGATATAAACCCATACAACCCAGTAGTTCCAAATGAAGTTAAATTTGCGAATGTTACTTTTCAGTTGAATGATGTGACAAAGTACCTCATTCTGAATGAAATGAAAGACATTCTTTCAAATCGGCAGGTGCTTTTAAATAAATTAGAAAAAGCTACATTGTTCTTTCCTATTGTTGAACCAATTCTTAGGAGTCAGGGTGTTCCGGATGATTTTAAGTTTTTAGTCAATTATGATAAATATCAATTTTCAATTGAAAAAAATGGTACACCAGAATCGGAAACTTTCTGGTGTTTAGACAGACAGAAAGCAGAAGAGGTTGACTTGTTGGTAAATTCACAGATTGACGAACGAAAACACCTGATTGTTGCCACCAAAGGAGCAGCATTATGTTTGAAAAGAAATAACATTTTATATAATAATTGGGGAGCCACTTTGTACTCGTTAATTGCCCACAAAAAAATAATAAATCAATTAGAGGTAAACAGGAGATGGGTTAATTCGTCAAATGCTGAAAATGAGTATATTGCCTTAGATAGTCCAGCGTATATTGCATTACTGCAATTTTTAGCTTATAAGCTTATTATAGAACAGGAGTTTCCGGCTTTTAAACCACAAATACATAAAGTCGTATATGAGTACCCGTATAGCAAGGGAAAAAGTCTTAATCGTATATCGGCAGAATTAAAAGTTGATCTTACAGTATTAAAAGAATTTAATCCTTGGTTAATTGCCAAAAATGTACCTGATACTGAATGCCAGGTATTAGTTGTAATACCGACAAGCCGATTTAGTGAGATACGCGTCTTAACGGAATTATCGGCAAAATCTGGTGTGCCTTCAAAAGATATGGGGTTTCCTTTATTAAAAAAGGAGACTAAGCAATCAAAAAACAAAGGAGGTGTATTCTACAAGATTAATAATCTGAACGGGATACGAGCTGAAATGTGTGATAATGCCGTTAACTTAGCTTATAAAGCAGAAATACCGCTTAAAAAGTTTGTAGAATATAATGATATTAAAGAAAATGACTTGTTACAGATAGGTCAAGTGTATTATTTAGAGGAAAAGCGTACGAAAGCGAGTGTTCCGTTTCATATTGTGAGAGATGGAGAGACATTATGGAGTATTTCTTACATTTATGGTGTTAAATTAGAAAGTTTGCTCAAATATAACAGATTTGAAACAGTTCAGCGTTTACAAAGAGGAAGGGTTATCTGGTTGCAGACTACCAGACCTAAAAATAAACCAGTTGAATATATAAATATGCCAGATGAGTTGGAGGCAATAGATGAGATTGTAAGAACTGAAAGCGATGCTGAACTTAATGATAATGGAAAGGTCTTTTCTAAAGAACCTGTGAAGACTGACACAATCGTTTTAGTTGATAAGAGTAAAGTGCAGGTGAGTAAAGAAGCAGAAGTGAAAAATAGTAGAGGCGAGTTGGGATTAACATTTGAAGAAAAAGAATTAAATTCTTTACCTTTGACACAAGAAATTAGGAAAGAAGAAACAAAGAACTTAACTTTGTCCAAAAGTGTTAATACTAAAGATTCTTTGTCTACAGTCTTGAGAAAGGCCGAAACTGAAGTTAACACCACACCTCTCATAGCTCAGCAAATTACTAATCCATCAAAAGATAAAACCACGGAGCAAGGAAATTTTTTGTACCATTCAGTCAGGAAAGATGAAACCTTGTTCAGGATTTCAGTAAACTATAATGTGAGTTTGGAAGATTTGTGGAAATTAAACAATCTGTCCAGTAATATTGTGAAGATTGGCGTAGTACTGAAAATCAAACATTTGTAAATAGTATAGATTCACTCAATAGCTCAGATTAGCCTCTGCCACTGGCGGGGGCTAATTTTTTATTGAATATCCTTTACACAGCGAAAACCTACATGCATAAGGCTTGTTTCTGGGGTTGTAAAAGACCTGCCAGATACTCTATATCCATGACACCACGATGGCTCACACAAAAATGAACCTCCTCTTTGCACCTTTTCCTTTTTCTCAATCAATTCTGTTTCAGTCCCTTTAGCTAAATCTGAATAGTTAGTTTTCCAGTCTTCACACCATTCCCAAACATTTCCACACATATCATAAATACCTAATGGCGATTTAGCGAATGATGCCACAGGTGCGGCAAAATGAAAACCATCGAGTGTCTTGTCAAAATTCGGAAAAGTGCCGTTCCATGTATTTGCAAGATATTTTCCGTCAGCGACTAATTCGTTACCAAATGGGTATAATAGTTTTGAGTTTATTCCATTTCGTGCAGCATGTTCCCATTCAATTTCGTAAGGAAGTCTTTTTCCAGCCCATTTTGCATAAGCTTTGGCATCATTCCATGATACTTGTGTAACTGGGTAATTGTCTGGCGCTTTTAGGGAGTTTTTACCGTATGGAAATTCCCAATTTGCTCCTTTTTCTAACACCCACTGTTTGGTCGCCTCATTCAGAATACCACCATCACCAAATTTTTCTGCTTCTGTAATATACTTAGTAGCTGAAACGAATTTTCTAAAGTCGGCCACTGTTACCTCATAAGCATCTATTAGAAAAGGGTTTACCTTGACCCAGAAAACGGGCTTTTCCCATTCTACTCCATCGTCAGATCCTATTCGGGTAAAACCACCGGGTACATAAACCATATCAAGAGAGAGATTCTCTGGTGGATTATTAATTGAGGGCTTTTTGTCAGGTTCTGATTGATAAATTGTAATATTCTTTGAAAACTGATATGAATCAATGTCTTTTTTACAAGATAATAGAAGTAAAAAGAATAATACAAAGATATACTTCATTTTAAATATAGGTTTTTAATGATTATTTCAAGTGACTAATTTCGTTTCCAGGAGTTTGGCAATATGAACCTGCTTATAATTTAAGGCAAAACGGGCAACAAATATAATGGCTGTCCACCGCTGATAATCATAGGGCATACCCATTGTAAAATTCTGTATTACGGTTACCAAAAATACATAGGCAGTAAAGAGTGTAAAATTACAAGTGGGATTAAAAATTTCTTTAAATACCCATATCAACAATATAATATGAAGGGTGGTAAACACAACAAAACCGATGATACCTAAGTCATTAAGAGTTTGAAAAATCGGGGAGTCTATATATTTATGATGATAGCCATTTCCAAATATTACAGTCAACCAGTCTCCGTCATCTATTCTTTCATCTATACTCTTAAATAAATTGGTAATGTTTGTTACCCGTGTTGATGCAGAATCATCACCAGCTAATTTTACAGAAGTTGCGGTTTTGGTATCTGTTAATGATGTTACAATCCGTTCTATTCTTTCTGTAATAATATTAGACACATTAATAAAATATTCATCGAATCGGGTATGTTCCCAAAGGTAATAAATGCCTCCGCATGCCATAAAAAATAGGATTAATCCTTGCCAACCGAATGTCCATTTTAATACTTTATAAATATTATGGGCATTGATACTTGTGATATAATAAAAAAAGAAAAATACACCAGTTATCAAAATAATAGCCATTGCCTGGCATAGTGCAACTACTAATAATAGTATCAGAATACTCCCAACGTAAAATAGGCGCCACAATAATCTTTTTTCATCTTTGAGCAGAATGATTCCTGCTACGACTCCGCAATAGGCACTTTTGGCGTAAATATGAGGATTACCCATAGATGAAACCTGATCATCTCCGCTAAAACTGATTGAAGCACGCATACCAATTACATAGAGAGGATTTCTAAATATATAATATAGTAAACTCAAACCGCCAATTACACAAATAACCAGAGAAAATAAAAGAAAAGTGTTCTTTATAGAATTAATGGAAGTACCTGCAAAAATAAACATTGATAATAGTATCAGTGCCTGATACACAGCTTCAACTGTGGTATTGGTAAACCAACCCCTGTTTGGTGCATATACTGCCAGATAAAAAATAGCTATGACAGAATAAGCTATGCATAGCAAATACCCTAAAGTATTGGTCTGGTAAACTTTCTTGATTGTAAACGGAACTGCTAAAAGTAAACTGCCAATAGTTAATGCGGCAGTAAAAGCTGTACTGTTTGGTGCCAATTTAAGACCGTCTCTCAAGAAATATATAATCGGAGCGCCAAAAAAGAAAAAACTAAGACCCAGACTTTGACGATATTTTAATAATTTATTGAGTAATAAGTCTATGTAGATTATCATCTTTATTTTTTTTTACAAATATACTTTCCCTGTACCTAATTGCCATTTATTATCGTGAGATTTTCTATTAAAAGGCTGAAAATTTCGTAATTTTGGGCCATTGATATTTAAAGATAAAAAAAGAAGCGAATGAGGATACTTATCATTCATCAATACCTTTGGTCACATTATAAAGGCAAAATTTATTCAGAACTTCAGAAAATAGTCAATGAGCATAAAAAAGATGAATTATTAGTTCTTCAAACTTCTTTAAATGAAATAACCCGTGCCAATTTAGGTCCAGTTGACAGGAGTATTCATCAATATAATTATCAGGTATTAGTAGATGATTACTACGAGAACATTCCTAATACGACAAGAGCCAAGAAAATGTTGTATTGGGTTCGGAAATTTAAACCTGATGTAGTGAATGTGTCAGGCTATTATGAAGCTGCTATGAACAGCGTAATTTTTTACTGCCGTCTTAAGGGGATTAAAGTCATTATTTCTGTTGATTCGACAGAAGATGATAAACCCAATATCTGGTGGAAGGAAGCCGTTAAACGTTTTGTGGTAAACAGAGCGCACGGTTTTTTCTGCTATGGGTCTAAAGCTGCTGAATATATGCTGAAATTTGGTGTAAAACAAAGCCAGATATTATTAGAAAATAATGCAGTGGACAATCAGAAAATTTCGGCAATATATCAGGAGGCTTATCGGATAAGAGAGACTGAGAAAAAGAATTACGGATTAAGGCCTTATAATTTTATTTATACCGGAAGATTAATGGCCATTAAAAATGTAAATAATCTAATTATTGCTTTTTCCAAACTTAAGGCAGAAAATTGGGGATTAATCATCTTAGGCGATGGGGTGGAAAGCGAGAACTTAAAGAAATACGTTGCTGATAATCAAATAGATGGTGTGAAATTTATTGAAGGGCAGGCTTGGTATAATGTGCCCAGATTTATGGCTTTAGGAGATGTTTTTGTACTACCGAGCTATTCTGAACCTTGGGGACTGGTAGTAAATGAAGCGATGGTTGGAGGAATGCCTGTAATAGTCTCCAATAAATGTGGGTCTTCTCATGATTTAGTAGTAAATGGTAAAAATGGTTATACTTTTAATCCTTACGATACTGATGAGTTGGCTACAGTAATGGAAAGATTTGTTCAGGAACCAGAAAAAATCGAAGTTTTAGGGAAAATTTCTAAAGAAATAATCAGAAAATATTCCCCTGAACGAGTTGGACAGGAGATGTATGCAGGGTTTAAAAAAGTATTATATGAACATAAATAGAACAAATAACTTTGATTTGATTCGACTTATAGCTGCTTTTCAGGTGTTGATTTGGCATGGAGCTGTTCATTTCAGAATTTTTGATGACATGTACGGTTTTTTGACAGTACTGTTTCATTTTCCGGGTGTTCCTGTTTTCTTTACAATAAGTGGATTCTTAATCAGCCACTCTTTAGAGAGGAATAAATTTGATCTAAAAAAATATTTCAGAAACCGTGCATTAAGAATTTATCCAGCTCTATGGATTTGCACAATTCTGACAGCACTATTGCTTATTTTCTTTGTAAAGCCAATAATCTTTAAAGATCTGTTGATATGGTTTGTAGCGCAAATTACATTTCTTCAGTTTTATGTCACACCGTCTTTGAAAGCGTGGGGAGCAGGGCATCCTAACGGAAGTTTATGGAGTGTTGCAGTAGAATTACAATTCTATCTGATATTACCAATACTTTTATATTTTATCAATTTACCCAAAAAACTCGCTCATAATAATATTATTATTGCTTTGTTATTTTTATTAGCAGTTTTTATTAAGTTTTTTATTAATACGAATACCTGGATACTAAGCCATGATTTGTTGTCTAAATTTTTAGGAAATACAGTGTTCTATTATTTGTATTTCTTTCTAACAGGGATAGCTATCTACAAGAACTTTAATTGGTTAGAAAAGTATCTGAAAGAAAAAGTATTTATATGGCTTGTAATTTATGCAGCGTATGTACTAATATTTCATTCCTGGTTAGAGTTTTATATTGACCCTTACGACATTTCAATCTTCGGAATTATTGCGAATACGCTTCTCTCTTTGTTGAGTTTATCATTTGCATTTTCTTATATTAATTTAAGTAAGAATCTATTACATGAAAATGATATTTCATATGGTATTTATATCTATCATCTTCCTGTTATCAATACTATGTTAAGTTACAGTTTATTTGGTAGCATTGTAGATTTATTTGTAATGGCTATCATTGTAAGCCTTATAGCATACGCTTCATGGAAATTGATTGAGCAAAGAGCCTTAAAAGCAAAGTTCTGATTAAGGAATAATATTCTCTTGTTTCAGTGTCTGATATAAATAGTTCCCTGCAAGCGAGTGCCCTTTCTTATTCCAATGATAATCAACAGGCAGATAGAGACTTTCGATAGGATTTTTTACTTTTTCAATTTCATTACTAAATGAAAAGAATTTGATCTGGTTCTGTCGACAGTAGTTGTTCAAAGCGTTTTCAACGCCAATTGTCCCTGATTTCTGATATTCTTCTAAAGAGGTGTGTGCCGGTATATAAAATACGAAAAAATTAACTCCTTGTTTTTTGGTAGCAATTTCTAAAGCTGAAAGGTATTTATACGTATGATATAATGGATCTTCAGGCAATAATTGAGATTTTTGTTTGGCTGGATCAGTTTTTTCTTGTTTTGCAGTATTTCTGGTAGTATCTATTCCGCGATTATCAGGTAGTTTGGAGTTTGTCTTTGATTCTGAATTTGTCTCGCTGGCTTTGTTTGCTTCACTCACCTTTTTATTCCACATTAAACCGACATTATAACGTATAAGACCAAACAACTGCGAATTAGACGAAAGCCAGTTGTAAATTTTGTTTTGAACTAATTTATTTTTTTTCAGTGCATTAATAGTTGCATAAGAATTTTGTTCATTGAGCTTGATAGTATCATTTTCAATATGAAAGTAAGCATTGGCCTTATTGTCGTTGATATCATTATCAAAATAAAAATAAATGACAGTATTTGGAGACAATTCTTTACCTCGTACCTGAAAAAACCTTAATGCATAGTCCGTTCCTGCCCCTGACACTCCGGCATTAAGTACTGCAACGGAATCTTTATTTATTTTTTTTTCCAAAATTCTGGCAAATGTTTCATTATCATTTACACCCCAACCGTAAGTAAATGAATCGCCAAGACATAGAATTTTATAAGGATATTTCTTGTAATCTGACACCTTACGGTTATCACGCATACCAATATCATTATTCTTGTATTCATAATAATACACGCCTGGATAATTTTTAAACCCCGTTTGATTGGGTACTGGTACCATACCGCCTAATTTCTCATCATAAAAAAACTGGACAGGGGAAGTAACCTGAGGATAAAAAAGTCTTATAGCAAATTCTCCAATGAGAAGTGCTATTGAAATACTAATAATAAAAGTAATAATGAGAGGAAAAACTTTTTTAATCAACTTAGACATTGAAATAATTTTTGCAATTTTGTGTACTTTTCGCAAAGATAAAAATTTTGCCGAGGGAAACTAATGAAATATTGTGATAAAGTATGAATTGGATAAAACCTCTCACTATCGTTGAATACGTTTTTATTGGCATATTTCTTTTAGTATATATCATCTATTTTGTACGTACTTACATAATTGCCAAGCGTTTAGGTACTACAGCCAGATCAGTAGTTATCAAGTTTTTCATCAGAACAGCCTATCTGGGACTTTTTATTATTGGATTGTTGGGTCCGAGTTTTGGGGTAAGTGAAATAGAAGCCCAGGCAAGCGGCAAAGATATCTATTTTGCATTTGATGTATCCCGCTCAATGGATGCAATAGATATTGAACCAACAAGGTTAGAAAAAGTGAAATTTGAAATTATTAAGAACCTGAACGTTTTGAAGTCGGATAGGGTAGGTATTGTGGTTTTTTCATCAAACGCGTATGTTCATATACCTCTCACATATGATAAAGATGCATTAAAACTATTTGTCCAGAAATTATCCAGTGATTTATTTATAGAATCAGGGACTGACTTAAATTCAGCTCTTAAGCTGATACAAACAAAGTTCAATTCTGCCAATGTTCCAAACCGAAAAGTAAAAGTAATTATTATGGTTAGTGATGGTGAGGATTTTGGACAATTGGAACCTGAGGTTATTCAGGATTTGAGAATCAACAGAGTCAATTTTTTAGCTCTTGGCGTAGGTACTCCGACAGGAGGAAAAATCAGAGAAGGTAGTAGTTTTAAGCAAGATAAAGATGGAGTTGAGATAATTTCAAAGTTAGATGCTGACTATCTTAAACAGTTGTCCAAAGTATTGAATGGTAAATATCTTCAATTATCTAACCAGATAAACGATGTATCTGCCATGCTAAAAGAAGTATCGCAATTGGAAAATAATTGGATTGATACACGAAAGATGACAGTAGCGAATAATAAATATTTCTATTTTGTTTTTCTGGGTTTTATTTTGATGATTATAGATGTTTTAATAACAATCAGAACGATTAAACTCTGACTCGCCTGTTAAAATTAATTTATTATGAATACTTGGTTCTTTTACATTATACTCGTTTTTCTGAATATTCGTTCTTTAACGAATGTTTCGGAACGGAACCGACTAAAAATTGAAGCAGGGGAAGCATTTATGAAAAAGAATTATACAATAGCAAGAGATAAGTATCAGAATTTAGCAAATATTTCTTTTAATTTAGAACCTGAGGCAAGACTGAATATGGCACATTCATATTTTTATACACAAGATACAGCAAGGGCATTAATAGAGTATAAAAGATTACTAAGAGTAACCGATGAGCAGATATTTACCGGGGCACTTTTGCAGATTGGAGTAATTAATGCCATGCAGAAAGATAGTTTGACAGCCTTGCAATTATTTAAAGAAGCCTTACAGAAAAATCCGGATAATATAACAGCCAGATATAACTACGAATTATTGAAGAAGCAATTACCTGATAATAATCCTGAACCTCCACCGCCAGCCCAGATAAATGAAAATCAAAATACGGAAACTCAACAATCTGTGGAAAAAAAGGATGAGTTAGAGTCGACTATCCCTGAAAAAATGAGTAGAGAAAAAGCTTTACAAATATTGGAAGCTATGAAAACCAATGAATTGCAATACACACAAAAACACAAGGGAAAGAATGAAAAAAACAATAAAAACTCAAAAGACTGGTAAGCTTCAGCAGATATAAATAATTATATAAAATAGTATGACAAAAAATTCTGTAGTAAAAGAAACACACTTCAATTTCAATGGTCAGACAGGGTTCTACCGGGGGAAAGTTCGTGATGTATATGATTTTGATGATAAAGTAGTAATGATTGCTTCTGATAGAATCTCGGCTTTTGATGTGATTTTACCGCGGCCAATACCATCAAAAGGCCAGGTATTAAATCAGATTGCCTCAAAATTTCTTTATGCCACAAAAAATATCGTACCCAATTGGCTTATATCTACTCCTGACCCAAATGTATCTATAGGTATAAAATGTGAGACTTTTCCAGTTGAAATGGTCGTACGGGGATATCTGGTAGGGCATAGCTGGCGCACTTATAAAAGTGGTCTAAGATCTTTATGTGGTGTTTCATTGCCTGAAGGAATGGTGGAAAATCAGAAATTCCCAACTCCAATAATCACTCCATCAACGAAGGCACATGAAGGTCACGATGAAGATATATCCCGTGAAGAAATAATTAGCAGAGGGTTGGTTTCAGAAGAAAAATATGCTCAACTCGAAAAATACGCTTTAGCACTTTTTGATAAAGGTACAAAGATGGCTGCTGAAAAAGGTCTAATTTTAGCTGATACAAAGTATGAATTTGGTGAAAAAGAAGGAATTATTTATTTAATCGATGAAATTCATACACCCGATTCATCAAGATATTTTTATGCTGATGGATACGAAGAAAATCTTGCAAATGGACTACCCCAGAAACAACTTTCTAAAGAATTTGTCAGAGAATGGTTAATTTCCAATAATTTTCAAGGAAAAGAAGGGCAGGTAGTACCAGAAATGACTGATGAAAAAGTAGAAGAAATTTCAAAACGTTATATTGAATTATATGAAAAAGTAACCGGAGAGACTTTTGAACCTTCTACAAGCGATGACATCCTTCAACGAATCGAGAATAATATAAAAAATTATCTGAATTGATAATTCATAAATTTCTAAACTAAACAAATTGAGCCACTTCTTAGAAGCGGCTCAATTTGTTAGTTTAGAAGATAAAATCAAATACCAATATAAGCCGGAGAAATCATAGATATAGATTTGGCCTCTAATAATGATTCTCCCATCAAATATTCATCAACTTTTCTGGCGCATTCACGTCCTTCTGAAATAGCCCATACAACTAAAGATTGGCCTCTTCTCATATCTCCGGCAGCGAATACTTTAGATTTGTTAGTTTGATATTCTATTGCCTTAACATTTTTTCTTTCATCAACCTCTATTTCTAATTGTTCTAATAAATTCTGTTGAGGGTGCACAAAACCTGCTGCAATCAACGCTAACTCACAAGGAATTTCTCTCTCATTCATTTCAACTCTTGCTCCATTAAACATTGCCACTTCTGAAATTACGATACCTTTTAAATTTCCGTCTTCATCTCCAACATATTCTTTTACATTTACGCTGAACAAACGTTCACATCCTTCTTCATGAGAAGTAGAAGTACGTTTGGTCAGAGGCCAGTTAGGCCAGGGAGTAGATTCTGCTCTGAATTTGTAATAGGGTTGCTTTTTATCGTCAATGCTTGGTTCAGGCATTACTTCTACTTGTACGATGCTCTTTGCACCATGCCGATTAGAAGTGCCTACGCAATCAGATCCTGTATCTCCGCCACCAATAACCATTACATTTTTACCAGTGGCCATCAATTCACCATTAGTATATTTATCACCTTTATGATCTGTGATGCGCTCAATACCAGAAACTCGTTTGTTTTGTTGGCTCAGAAACTCCATAGCAGGATAAATACCTTTTAGTTCCTTGCCTTTGATATCAATCATTCTTGGAATTGTTGAACCTCCGGCTAATACTATGGCATCAAAATCACGTATTAGTTCACCTGCTTTTACATTTACTCCTACATTGGCATTGGTTTTAAAAACGATGCCTTCCTGTTCCATTACAGTTACCCTCCGTTTTACCACAGATTTATCCAATTTAAAGTCGGGGATACCATATCTTAATAATCCGCCTACTTCATCGGCTCTTTCATATACTGTAACCCAATGTCCTGCTTTGTTTAATTGTGAAGCCGCCGCCAACCCAGCCGGTCCGGAGCCAACTACAGCCACTTTTTTGCCAGTTCTTTTATTAGGAATAACTGGTTTTACCCAACCATTTTCATAGGCTTTTTCAATAATCGATTTCTCAATATATTCAATAGCTACCGGCGGTTTGTTAATACCTAATACACAAGAAGCTTCACACGGAGCCGGACATATTCTTCCTGTGAATTCAGGGAAATTGTTAGTAGAACTCAAAATTTCATAAGCATACTCCCAGTTTTCTTCCCAAACTGCATCATTGAATTCAGGGATAATGTTTCCAAGAGGACAACCATTATGACAAAACGGAACCCCACAATCCATACAACGTGCAGCTTGTTCTCTTGTCTGATTAGAATCATAGTTGGTTTCTACCTCCTTAAAATCTTTTTTTCTTTCGAGTACATCACGTTTTAAAGACGGATGACGTTCAAACTCTAAAAAACCTGTTGGTTTCCCCATTTCTTTATTATGATTTTGTGTATATCTTAGGATGTTTAAGTTTCAGACAAGATGAAATGCTAAGTTTCATCTTATCTGATAGATTTACGCCAAAACTTTTTCAAGTTCTGCTTTCTTTTTTCTTTCAAGAAGCACACGTTTATAATCCGTTGGCATTACTTTTATGAATTTAGCAACTTCTGTTTCGAAGTTTGCTAAGATAGCTTGTGCAACACTACTATTTGTTTCATTTTGATGTTTTTCAATAAACGCTTTGAGCATTTCTGCATCTTCATGGTCAGTTTTTTCCAAACCAACCATTTCTTTGTTGCATTTAGACTCAAAGTCGCCATCGCTGTCATAAACAAAGGCAATGCCGCCGCTCATACCCGCTGCAAAATTCCGGCCTGTTTTACCCAAGATAATGGCTAATCCACCTGTCATATATTCACAGCCATGGTCACCAATACCCTCAACTACCACTTTTGCACCCGAATTTCTTACACAGAAACGCTCCCCTGCCATACCTCTTATATAAGCTTCACCTGATGTAGCACCATAAAACGCAACGTTGCCTATAACCATGTTCTCTTCTGCCTTAAACTTCGCTTTTCTGTCAGGATAAACAACTAACTCTGCCCCACAAAGGCCTTTACCAAAGTAATCGTTCGAGTCTCCTTCTAATTCAAGCTTTAAACCTTTAGTTGAAAAGGCACCAAATGACTGACCGGAAGTACCACGATATTTGAAATGTATTGTGCCGTAAGGTAACCCTTCTCCATTATGTTTCTTTGAAATCTCATTAGAGGTCATTGTTCCAATACTTCGATTCAGGTTATTAACGGTGTACTCGGCACTAACTTTCTGTTTATCGTTAATAGCCGGTTGAGCATCTTGTATCATTTGCCAATCAAGAACCTTATCTATACCGTGATCCTGCTCTTCCTGCTTGTATTGGGCAACATCAAGAGAAGTAGGCTCTTTGTAAAGAATACCACTTAAATCAATTTTCTTATATTTCCAATGAGATAAATCGTCGCGTTTTTCCAAGAATTGTACCTGGCCAATCATTTCATTGACAGTACGAAAGCCTAATTCAGCCATAATTTCACGCATTTCACTGGCAAGATATGTAAACATATTCACTACATGTTCAGGTTTACCACTAAACATTGCACGTAATTCTTTATTTTGTGTGGCAACACCTACCGGGCAGGTATTCAGATGGCATTTACGCATCATTATACAGCCCACTGATACTAAAGCGGCTGTTGCTACACCAAATTCTTCAGCACCAAGCAGAGCAGCAATTACAAGGTCCCGGCCAGTTCGAATTTGTCCATCTGCCTGTACAACTACTCTTCCACGCAATTTATTTTTGACCAAAGTCTGGTGTGTCTCAGCTAAACCAAGTTCCCAAGGTAGGCCTGCGTGTCTGATAGAAGATAGGGGAGAAGCTCCAGTACCACCATCATGACCGGCAATAAGAATCACATCAGAATGAGCCTTAGCCACACCAGTGGCAATTGTTCCAACTCCAGCTTCAGAAACTAATTTTACTGAGATACGAGCGTCACGATTAGAGTTCTTTAAATCATATATTAACTGTGCTAAGTCCTCAATTGAGTAAATGTCGTGGTGAGGAGGAGGAGAAATGAGCCCTACTCCAGGTGTACTATGACGCACACGCCCGATCCACTCATCAACTTTATGGCCTGGTAGTTGCCCACCTTCACCAGGTTTAGCTCCCTGTGCCATTTTAATTTGTAATTCTTTTGCGTTGGTCAAATAGTGGCTTGTTACGCCAAACCTACCTGAAGCCACTTGCTTAATGCTTGAACTCAGGTTATCTCCGTTTTTATCTAATTCGTAACGGATCTCGTCTTCGCCGCCTTCACCAGAATTTGATCTTCCACCAATACGATTCATAGCTATGGCCAAAGTGGTATGCGCTTCCCATGAAATTGAGCCGAAAGACATAGCTCCTGTTGCGAAGCGTTTAAAGATACTTTCAATAGGTTCAACTTCTTCTATGGGGATCGGATTTCCTTTTTTGAATCTTAGCAAACCTCTTATAGTTAAGGCATCAATACTTTGATCGTTGATCAGCTTTGAGTATTGTTTGAAAATAGTATATCCCTTTTCTAAGTCTTTTTCACCAACCCTGCCTGCTTGTTGCAATAAATGAATACTTTGAGGATTAAACATGTGGCGTTCGCCGCGTTGTTTCCACTGGTAAACACCACCGACCTCTAATCTTTTGATAGAAACTTGTGGAACATCTGGAAACGCAACTTTATGCCGGACAATTGCCTCTTTGGCGATTTCAGCAACCCCCATACCGCCAATTCGTGATATTGTTCCTTTAAAGTATTTGTCAATTACCTGTCTGTTTAATCCAATACATTCAAAAATTTGAGCACCTTGATACGATTGCAAGGTTGAAATACCCATTTTGGAGAATATCTTCAATAACTCCTTATTTACAGCTTTTATATAGTTTTTATACAAAGTATAATCTTCATATACACCATCTATCAGGCCTTTTTTATTCATCCATGAAATAGTCTCAAAAGCCATATAAGGGCAAATGGCAGAACAGCCATACCCAATCAATGTCGCAAAGTGATGTGTTTCCCAAATATCACCGGCCTCTACTACGATACCTGCTTTTCCTCTTACTCCTTTTTTAATAAGGTGATGATGGATTGCTGCGGTGGCTAACAAAGATGGGATAGGGGCGTGGTCTGAATCAATAGCTCTGTCTGATAAGATTAGAATTTCAAAGCCATCTTCAATAGCATCTTCAGCATAACGGCAGATTCTATCTAAGGCAAACTCTAATGACTTACCAATATCTTTAGTTTTAGCATTGAAGTAGGTATTGATTGTTTTTGCCTGAAATCCTTTATAATCAACAAATCTTAATTTGTCAAACTCTTCCACCGTTAGAACTGGTTGCTCTAATTCAACTAACCGACAATGAATAGGTGATTCTGTAAGAATATTCTCGTTTGAACCAACAAACGAAATCAACGACATAATAGCACGTTCTCTTATTGAGTCAATTGGAGGATTAGTTACCTGGGCAAATAGTTGCTTGAAATAATATGAAAGATGTTGACTTTGGTCTGATAGGATGGCTAAAGGCGTATCAACTCCCATTGAACCAACTGCTTCCTGGCCTGTTTGAGCCATAGGGGCGAGAATCATCCGTAAATCTTCTGAAGTAAAACCAAAAGTAATTTGTCTTTTCAGTAAGGTTTCTTCACTGTAATTCTGATAAGGACGAATGGATTTTGGAAGCTCGGCAGTTTTTATTTTGTTTTCATCAAGCCATTCCTGATAAGGCTGTCTTGAGCAAATATCCGCCTTTACTTCTTCGTCAGGAATAATTCTTCCTTGCTCCATGTCTACAATAAACATTTTGCCAGGTTGAAGACGCCCTTTTGAAACAACTTTAGCTTGATCTATATCTAATACTCCTGCCTCAGATGCCATTACAACCGTATCATCATCTAAAACCCAATACCGAGAAGGGCGAAGTCCATTTCTATCAAGGGTTGCACCTACCATTTTGCCATCTGTAAATGAAATAGAGGCAGGGCCATCCCAAGGTTCCATGATAGCTGCATGGTACTCATAAAATGCTTTGCGCACAGGATCCATATGCTCATTGCCATCCCATGCTTCCGGTACGAGCATCATCATTACATGAGGTAACGAACGGCCTGAAAGATAAAGTAATTCAATTACATTGTCTAATTGGGCGGAGTCAGAATTACCTGCATCACAAATTGGAAGAACCATATCCATCTCTTCTTTTGTGAAAAACTCGGACACAAATGATTTTTCTCCTGCCCTTATCCAGTTTACATTTCCTTTTACTGTGTTTATCTCACCATTGTGTGCAATAAAACGGAATGGTTGAGCCAATTTCCATGAAGGGAAAGTATTAGTTGAGAAGCGAGAGTGAATAACGGCAAAGGCAGATGTAACCGATTCATTCCATAAATCTGGAAAATAATATTTTAATTGCTCAGTAGTTAGTTGCCCTTTATAAGAAATAGTCCGGCATGAAAGCGAAGAAAAATAGAAGTGTTCTTTTGCCCCTGCAACCGATTCTCGAATGATACGCGAAGCATATTGACGAAGAATATATAATTTTCTTTCAAAATCAATTTCTTCGATAATATCAGAGGGACGTTTTATGAATACCTGTTCAACATGCGGTTCAACTGAGCCAGACCCTTCTCCTAAGCAATCGCCTTTTGTTGGTACTACCCTATAACCTAATAATTCTAATCCAATTCTTTCGATCTTTCTGTTAAGTATCTCTCTACATTCTTCTCTTTCTGTTTCATTCATTGGAAAGAAAATCATTCCTACGCCATACTCACCACTTGAGGGTAATTGGAAGCCCAGTTTATTGCATTCGTCTAAAAAGAATTCGTGAGGTATCTGCAATAAAATACCAGCCCCATCACCAGTGTTAGGGTCACAACCACATGCACCACGGTGATCCATGCGTTCAAGCATTTTTATTGCATCGGCAACAATACCGTGTGATCTTCTGCCTTTCAGATGAGCTCTAAAGCCAATACCGCAGGCATCATGCTCGAATTCCGAACGATATAGACCTTGCTCTATTACTTGTTCTGTTTCAGTCATCGTGCGATAAATTTATAGGGTTTTAAATTGTACTCTGATTAGATAATTTGTAATTTAAACGTGAAGCTTATTTCCTAATAATCTTCTGATTTGTTATATATAAATAGTATATACAGCAATTGATATGCAATATAATACCAAAATTATTTGGCATAACAACTTTGAAACCAAATTTTATTTATTTAGTTTAAAATACTTGTTTTTGCAATAGTTGTTATAAAAATAATGCAAAAGCAGGTGAGGCCCAATTGAGCCCTCCTTAAATTAGCTAAACGAAGATAGCGAATTTTCGCTATAAAAGCATTGTTTTGAGTGATTTTTGCGCCATTTAATGGACTTTACAAAAAAATAATTTTATGAGACCATTAATATATATTGTATGATAAAAATTGGTTTTGTAAAGTTTAGATAAGCTATACGCAATTAAATAGACGAATTCAGTTCTTGATTAATGTTTGTTAGAAGAATAACCTGAATTATAAAAATTTAAAAAATTTATCAATGTTATTTTAGCTCATTTTCGCGTAAGAATATCCCCTTTATTTTTTTTACTTGTGTTTTTTTTTGAGAATTAAGTAGTATTTAGAAAGGTTTAACTAAAATATTCTAATGAAATGTCTTTTACTTATAACCAATAAAAATGAGACGAAATTCATTATGAATTGAGGTAGTTTTGCTCACCATTTAATAAAGAAATTAATAAGTGCTTGATAATCAGCATATTATTTTTTACCTTTGCGCTCCACATATCGAAATAATACATGAAACAACTGCAACGCATGTTTCTGACCGGGGTTCTGGTCAGCTTTATGTCTGTTACTTCTCAAGCAGCATCCTTTGAAAAATACTTCACAAAACTAATCAAATTTGAAGGCAAAGGATACGGAATTAATCAGGAAATCTGGGGTAAAAGAAACTTCACGAAAGCCGAGGCGTTTAAAATCCATAGAAAATACTATTGGAATAAATACCACGGAAACTTATTTAAAAGTCAAGAGGTCGCTGAAGCCTTAATAGATCAGATTATAAATGCTGGTGAAGGCAGAAACAGTGTAAACATTCGGGCTTTTGAGGCGATCATCGGTGTTGAACAAGATGGTAAACTCTCAAAAGAAGATGTGCAAGTCGCCAATTCGTTCGTTCAGTGTGAGTATATCGTTAACCCTTATGTTAATTATCGCTTACATTTTTATGGGTCGAGAAAGAATGCAAAAAAATACCCAGGCTGGATGATCAGAGCAAGAGCTTTTGGCATATTCGATGAAGACAAAAATATGCTGGCAGATTTTCTGATTTTGCCCGACATATTAATTGGTAAATCTCCTGAAGAAGAATTGGAGGAACCAACTGATGAACTTGCTTCAAAGGTCGACTGACATCTTCAATTACTGATTAATCATTTTTAAAGAATCCCCTCAAAATTAGTATGATTTTTGAGGGGATATTTATTAATAGATAGTTGACAATCTAAACAATTTTGACTTATTATTCTCGTTCTAAAAAAGTCAGGTTAAAAATTACTTACCCAAATATTAGGCTATAGTATTATTCTCTACATAATTGAGCTTCATTTTCTGATTAAACGGTATAATTTTTGTTGGAAAATCAGTAGCTATTTAGTTGAATTAATTTAAACATTACCATGAACCCCAAAAAAGTAATTTTTGCTTTATTGGCAATTACTTGCCTGTCTTTTATCAGCGTTATTTTTATTAATAATGGTGCTTCGTTTAACAAATATGCACCAAAGTTACTTCGTTTTGAAGGTGATGGCTATGGGATTCATAAACCCATTTGGGGTGATAAAATGTTTACCAAAGAAGAGGCATTATATATTCACAGGCATTATTACTGGAATAGATATTATGGCAATAATTTTAAAGAGCAGACTGTTGCAGAGGTTTTTATTGACCACTTGATTAATGCCGGTGAAGGCAGAGACAAGCGTAACATAAAGGCTTTTGAAAAGATAATCGGGGCTGAAGAAAATGGAGTCATATCATTAGATGATGTTGAATTGGCTAATTCATTTATGAAAGCCGAAGATATTGTAAATCCGTATGTTGACTACCGTTTAAGATATTACAGAACTCGAAAGGATGCAAAAAAGAACAAAGGCTGGTTTAAAAGAGCAAAATCATTTTATATAGAGAAAAAACCAGAACTGCAAGAGGCCGAAGAGGAGAATGTAATAGAAGATTATATAGTTTTACCAAAAGCTAAATAGTGTTAGCTATTAGAATAGAATATTATTATTTTATTGGTATCAAAAGACCTTTATTATTAATGCTGATAAGACTCTAACATTTGCTCTATTTGCTTTTTTCCTATCGGTTTAATAAGAAAATCTGATACTGTCTTGTAGTTTTTTGCCTTATTATGATCTTGAACATCAATAGAAGAACTTACTATATATAAATTGATTTTTTTATCAAGATTGATTTTTTCAAATTCATCTAAAAACTGCCATCCATCCATAATTGGCATATTGAGATCTAATAGAATTATATCAGGAAGTGATTCAGGATCTTTCTGAACTATTGATAATTGGTTAATAGCCTCTTTGCCATTCTGAAAGATTTCTATATTTTCAATAGAATCGACCGAACCCATAATCCTCTGTAAAACATAGGTTAATATCTTATCGTCATCGATAATCCAAGCGTTATTTATTTTCCTCATCGCATAAGCCCTCAAACCAAAAGTCTATGGGTTAATAATTGTTTATTTAGTCGGATTTCTTTCGTACTCAGAAGAATTAATTTTCAAGCAAATAAGTTATTGATTTTTAATATAAACCTTAAAGGTACTTCCTTTATCAACCTCACTTTCAACTTCAATTTTTCCACCCATTGCTTCAATCTGATTCTTAATAATAAATAGGCCAAGTCCTCTTGCATCTTTATTTGAATGAAATGTCTTATACATACCAAAGAGCTTTTGGCCATGTAAACCTAAATCAATTCCCATGCCATTATCTTCGATTTTAAGAATTATATATTTTTCAGTATTTTTTGTATCAATATTTATAACAGGATTTCTATCAGGATGGCGATATTTAATGGCATTGGTTAAAAGATTCAGCAGTACACTTTCGATGTATTCTGGGCTATAATTTACAGTTAGATTTTGCGGAATGTCAATATGTACGATGGCGGAAGTTTCATCTATACTGCCTTTTATATTTAGTAATACTTTTTCGGTTTCATTAAAAAGGTTGATTTTTTTTACTTGCTGATTCAGATTTGTCTGAATCTGTAACACTTCATTTAAATAGTGTATTGTCTCTTGTAAATCGTTTGCAATAGTTAATAAAAATTCAGTTAACTCTTTTTTCTTTATTTCATCTGTTTCTTCTAATAGTAAGCCAAGTAGCATCTGGAAATTACCAGTATGGGATCTTAGATTATGGGATGTAATATGAGTAAAATTAATGAGTCTTTTATTTTGCTCACTTACAATATCTAAGGTGTTTTTTAATTCCTGTTCACTGTTTTTCCTTTCTGTTATATCGGCGTGAGTACCTAACATGATCAAAGGCTTTTTTTCTACTGACCACTCTATTACCTTGCCTTTATCTTGTACCCATATCCAATCTCCAGATTTATGTTTCATTCGATATTCACATTCATAATACTCACTTTCCCTTAAGAAGCATTTTTCTAAAGCTTTATCAGAAATTTCTGAATCATCAGGATGTACTAAATTATTCCAGGTTTTTTTGTTTATAGGTTTAAGTTCCTCTAATGTATATCCTACAATACCGGCCCATCGTTCATTATATATCATAATGTCTTCTTGTATATTCCATTCCCAGGTTCCGATATTAGTGCCTTCTATGGTTTGAAAAAGTCTTTGTCTTTCTCTTTGTAATTCTTCCGATGCATTTTTTTGCTGTGTAATATCATTGATTTGAGATATAAAATATAAAGGCAACCCCTCATTATTACGTACCAAAGAAACTGTTAGATGAACCCAGACTATATGTCCTTTTTTATGAAAATATCGTTTTTCCATCTCATAATTCTCAATTTCTTTATTGAGCATTTGTTTCACCAGAGCCAAATCTTTGTCTAAATCATCAGTGTAAGTTAAATCCTGAAAAGTTAGAGTCATTAACTCTTCTTCACTATAGCCTGTAATTTTGCATACTTGTTTATTCACTTTTATCCATTGTCCGCTGGGGGAAACAAGGGCCATACCTATAGGGGCAAATTCAAAGGCCTTCTGGAATTTTTCTTCATTTAAATAAAGTGTTTCTAATAATGTTTTTTGAGCAGTTATATCCTGAAATGTTCCATAAATTAATATGCACTTGCCATCTTCAAAATCTGCCTGCGCACTGCTTTCAACCCATTTGACATTGTTTTTGTTTGTGAAGATTTCAAATTGTTCAACAAAGGATTCTCCTGTAGAAATTAATTTTTTAACCAAAGTAATTATTCTCTCACGATGTTCTGACCCAGCATAAAAGTTAACTGCAGACTCAAGGTCTGGGAAATAGTTTTCTGAAACTTCATGAATAGATTTGGTAACGTAATCCCAATCTAAAATTCCAGTTTTAAGATCCAGTTCCCAAGTTCCGATATTAGGTAATAAATTTGCCCTTTTATATTTCATTAGTTGGTCAACAAAAATAGAATTAATCACTCAAATAAGTAATTTGCAAAATCAACAAGCATGTAAAAAGAGTATAGTTATTTTTATTTTTTGGGATAACATATTAATGTTCTGAATAAACGTGTAATATGTCTGGTAGAAAACAATTCTTATTATCACAGACCTATGATAATAATTCTATTTTGCATCACGTAGCTTTGTTGTATGCCCAAATATATTGATTTTTATTTTAGAAATACTATATATACGTAAATACTTAAAAAAATCTTATTTGGTATGAAATCAAAGATATTATATGCAAAATTTTGAAATAATCTATTTGCTTTCGACACTTTGGTTTATTAGAAGAAGAGCGCCTTTTGCCTTAATCCATTCTTTCAAAAGTGTTCCGGGGGTAAGGCCAATAGGATGATTACCTAAAATTATGTCTTCATCGCCATCACCATCAATATCTCCAGTGTCCATCACTAACCATCTGCCATATTTTCTGATATTCAATACTTTTGGTGTGAATTCTCCGTTATTGTTTTCAAAAAACACAAAGTCTTTCGGCGTTTTTTCAAAGTAATCCACAAAAAAACCGATTGAAGCAATGTCAAGATCACCATCTAAATCGAAGTCTTTTGCTACTGCTTTATAAGCGCCATTCATCTGATAAAAATAGGTTTGTTTAAATATATTTCTACCCTGATTAGTAAAAATATATACTCCATGATAATGCTTCAATTCAATCGAATAATCAGAATTATCACCAGCGGTATAAAGAATATCTAACAACCCATCTTTATTAATATCAACTAATTCAAAGCTTGAAGAACCATAAACTGGTGGGAAGCGTAACAGTATATTTGGTGAAAACTTTAAATTACCGAGGTTTTTATACCATACTATTCGCTCATTACCTTGTCCGTAAAGGGTAATTAAGTCTAACTTACCATCTTTATCAAAATCGAGAGGAATGGTTTTTATTGCTCCGGGACTATTGTCAATTATGTGTTTTTCTAAAGTATTACCGGTCTGTTTCCAGACAGCTAATGAACCGGTTAATGTACCAAATTCATTGATCACAAATTCTTCATCCGGATTTTTAT
This sequence comes from Emticicia sp. BO119, assembly GCF_013912375.1. Taxonomy (GTDB): domain Bacteria; phylum Bacteroidota; class Bacteroidia; order Cytophagales; family Spirosomataceae; genus Emticicia. The sequence continues at coordinate 1,571,874 of NZ_JACETV010000001.1, forward strand.
CTAAATTAATAGGGATTGTTTGTGTGGGTCTATATAGATTTGATAACAGAATCTCACTTTTATCTGTATTCAGCAAATCGGTAGTTTTAATATATCCATGGGGTCTTAGTGAAGGGTCAATAGAATTACCAATGTAGGTCAACAAAACTTTGTGCTTCGATATTAAATGAATATCACTTACTGCAGCTTTATTAGGAACTTGTCTAATAACGTTGCTTTCTTTATCCAATACCCATATTTCCTGATTGATTTCATCACATGCATAAGCAAAACGATTTAAAGTGTCAATTTTTACGCAGGTAATGTTTGGCATTTTTTTAGAGTAAGGCATATGAGTTTTACCTTTAAATAGGTTGCTTTCTGACTGAGTTATACTACTTAATGGAAAATGGAGACTGTAGGGAGATTTTGAAACATAATAATCCTTGATTCTTCTCCATTCTTCTTCTGTAACTGAGGGTCTGTCAGGAATACTATTTTGTTCAATGGGGTCAATTTTATTCAACTTTTTTATTTCACTTCCCACTCCCATTAGGAGTGCCATTTTAGGAAGCACTTTTCCCCAATTATTCTTATCTAAAAGGTCTGGAGTAGGGAATAAATGACAACTACCACAATGTTTTTGTGCTAAAACAAGATCAGCTTTATCTTCTGTCTTATTAGTACACGCATTAATTGAAATTGAGAGGAAGGCAAAAGCAATAAGGAGCTTATAAGTCATAAGTTGAATAATTTGATAGCTCCAAATAACAGAAAATTTTTCAAAAAAAAAAGACAGCAAAAATTGCTGTCCGTTTTTACCGAACCCTAAACTAATCAAAGTCTTCAAGTTTGGTTGATGAATATTTTGTAATTGGAACTATTCCACAAATCCTACACCAACTGTACTGTTTGATATTTCATCAATCAAGATGAATGCGCCATTTGTTGAGTTTTCATTGTATTTATCTGCGTAAATCGGGCTTGAAGTTTTGATAGAAACCCAGCCGATTTCATTTAATTTTATTCCTCCATCATGAGATGGCTCAGTATCTAAGGTCATATTTTTAATATCAACCATTGAATTTATGCTATTAACCTTTGCTTTCACGCGATTAATACCATGTTGTAGCAAATAAGTTTTGCCAACTCTCAAAGAATGACTATCTAACCAACATATTTTAGCTTCTAATTCTTTCTTTGCTTCCGGTTGTTGGCCAACCTTTACAATCATATTACCTCTGCTGATGTCAATATCATCTTCAAGGGTAATTACAACTGACTCACGAGCATGAGCAATTTCTAAATTCTTGCCGAATTTTTCAATACTTTTTATCTTGCTTATTTGGCCACTTGGCAAAGCTTCTACTAAATCGCCAACCACGAAACTACCACTCGCAATTTTCCCTCCATAGCCGCGATAATCGTGAAACTCTTCAGTTTTAGGTCGTACTACAACCTGTACAGGGAAACGAGCAGGTAAATGAGAAATTGGATTCACCTGATTATCAAGATTTTCAAGTGTTTCCAGCAAAGAATTGCCCTCAAACCAAGGAGTTTCAGACGATTTCTTAACTAAATTTTCGCCATATAATGAAGAAATCGGGATAAATTGAATCGTTTGCCCAGTAAAACTTACGTGTTCAGCTAATTTTGAAAATTCAGTTTTAATTTCCTCAAACCGTTCCTTGCTATAATTGACTAAATCCATTTTGTTTACAGCCACAATAATATTCTTAATGCGGAGCATGGAAGAAATATAGAAATGGCGTTTGGTTTGTTCAACTACCCCATTACGCGCATCAATCAGAATAATAGAAACGGAGGTGTTTGAAGCCCCCGTAACCATGTTTCGTGTGTACTCAAAATGCCCCGGTGTGTCTGCGATAATGTATTTACGCTTTGGTGTACTAAAATAAATGTGAGCCACGTCTATCGTAATACCCTGTTCACGTTCGGCAATTAAGCCATCTGTTAAAAGAGATAAATCTAAAAAATTAAGACCTTTACGTTTTGAAGCTGCTTCTAATGCTTCAATTTTATCACCAGTAATGGAATTCGTCTCATAAAGAAGGCGTCCGATAAGGGTACTTTTACCATCATCTACCGAACCTGCTGTTGCTATTCTTAATATATCCATTGTAAATTAAATCAAAAAACTGTTTGCTAATTCGCCATTATTCACTCATTAAAAGTATCCTGCCTGCTTACGCTTTTCCATAGCCGCCTCTGAGCGTTTGTCATCAATTCTTGCACCTCTCTCAGATATTTTTGCCGATAATATTTCTGAAATCACATCATCTAAATTATCAGCCTCTGAGGCTACTGCTGCTGTGCAGGTCATATCTCCTACAGTACGGAACCGTACTTTGGTAGAATAAGGAATTTCGTCTTCCGATTTATTAATGAATTCAGAATCCGCCCAGATTAATCCGTCACGGTCAAAAACCATACGATCATGCGTAAAATAAATACTTGGAATACGCAATTTTTCTTCCTTTATATAATTCCAGACATCTAACTCTGTCCAGTTTGAAATCGGAAAAACTCTCACGTTTTCACCTATTTCAATCCTCCCATTAAGCATATCAAACAACTCTGGTCTTTGTTTTTTTGCGTTCCATTGCCCAAAATCATCTCTTACAGAGAAAATTCTTTCCTTGGCACGTGCCTTCTCTTCATCACGACGAGCACCACCTATACAAGCATCAAATTTAAATTCTTCAATGGCGTCAAGCAAGGTTACAGTCTGAGCTGCATTACGGCTTGCATACTTACCTGATTCTTCCTTCACCTTGCCTTGTTTGATAGAATCTTCTACGTAGCGAACGTGTAATTCTAAACCTAACTTATTTACCAGCCAATCACGGTATTCGATTGTCTCTGGGAAATTATGCCCTGTGTCTACATGGAGAAGCTTAAAAGGGATTTTTCCTGGGTAAAACGCTTTCTCTGCCAGTCTTACAACAGTAATCGAATCTTTGCCACCTGAGAAAAGAATTGCAGGTTTTTCGAACTGAGAGGCAACTTCTCTTAGAATATAAATCGCTTCGTCTTCCAATTCTCTTGGGAAAATCCCGTTGATGTCGGAAGAAGAGTTAACGATTTCAGAATTGTTTAAAAAATTACTCATATTTATTATTTTTACTCATCAAGGCGCAATTTACGAAACTTGATGCAAACCACATTCTTTTTTTGATTCTTCCCACCACCAACGACCAGCTCTTGGGTGTTCACCAGGTTCAATGGCTCGGGTACAAGGTAAACAACCAATACTCACAAAGCCTTTTTTATGAAGAGGATTATCCGGAACTCTATTGGCAGAAATATATTCAAGTATCTGGTCATACGTCCAGTGAATCAATGGATTGAATTTCCATACATTGTTTCCACCATCCCATTCCCATATTTTCATATCATTTCTATTCTCTGACTGCTCGGCTCTTAAACCTGTTATCCATACTTCTGCACCTGATAAAGCCCTTTTTAACGGCTCAATTTTTCTGATACCACAACATTCTTTCCTATTTTCAATCGATTCATAGAAACTATTAAAGCCCTTTTCTGTTACTAATTTCTGTACCTTATCAGTATTCGGGAAATAGGTTTCTATAGGCTGTTTATAGCGAGCCCTTGTTCTGTCCATTAGTTCGTAAGTATCCTGAAAAAGCCTTCCGGTATCTAATGTAAATACTTTGATATTCAATGGAGCCTGGCTAATTGTATTTTTAAAAATAGCGTGAGTAATAACCTGGTCTTCTTGTCCGAAAGACGTAGAAAATACTACTTTACCCGGAAATTGATTAGCTATAAAGTTGAGTCCTTCGTCTAATGAAAGTTTTTCTAAAATATCTGTATTGACCATCTTAACTATGAATTAAAACCAAACCTTAATTATATTGTAGATGCTTAAACCTACAACTAAGGTTCCTACAATTAGCATAATTGTCTTTGGTGGAAATAGTTTCACTAAAAATGCCCCAAGTGGTGCTGCAAGAACACCTCCCAGAATAAGCCCTGCAATGGGTTGCCATGCCTGGATATCGATAAAAAGCATAAAAATACCGGTGCTGAAAAATGCTACAAAGAACTCGGCAGTATTTACGGTTCCGATTGCTTCCTTAGGGGCATTACCTTTATTAATCAGATTGGAGGTTACCAATGGCCCCCAACCACCACCACCAATTGAATCAAAGAAACCACCAACTAAACCTAAAATTCCTAAATTTTTATTGGTTGGTGTACTTGGTCGCTTTTTAAAAGCTTTAATGATTATAATGATACCAAGCCCTACTAAATATAAAGAGATATATGGGCGGATAACTTTACCATCAATCACCTCAGAAATTAAGTAAGCCCCAATCATCGAACCGATTACACCTGTAATAACAATTCTGAAAAAAAGTTTTTTATCGATGTTTCCAAAATATAAGTGCGAAAGACCAGATACCCCTGTTGTAAATACCTCGGCTGTATGTACGCTTGCAGTTGCATAAGCGGGAGGTACACCTACACCTAAAAGCATGGAAGTACAAGTAGCTCCGTAGGCCATTCCTAAGGCACCATCTACCAATTGTGCTAAAAAACCAACCCCTACATAATAAAAGAAGAGGTTATTAACACCCCATTGGAATGAGTGGATACTGGCAAAAATACGATAAGCCAATACACCGATCAATAAAACCTTTAAGGCAAGTATTGCAATAGCAATATATTTCAGTCCAATTCTGGCACTTAGAGCGTTTGCGATTCTTTCCATTTACCTTAAGTTTCTTGTCTTAGTTTGTTTTATTTTTTCCAGAGTATTGCTGACCAAGATAGCAAAGGTGCTGAACGCTGTTTTGTTTCACCACTTCACCAATCATGATAATAGCCGGATTACTTAATAAATGATTCTTGGCAATTGTTTCAAGATCTTTCACCTCTCCGATACCAATTTTCTGCTCTGCTGTTGAAGCTTGTTGAATAATAGCAGCTGGAGTGTATGGGAATCCCTCTTCTCTGAAAATCTGAGCAATCTGCGATAACTTTTTCATACCCATTAAAATCACAACTGTTGCATTAGAGTGTGCCGCAAGTCTGATATCTTTTGATAAAGATTGGTCTGATTTAGTGCCTGTAATTACCCAGAAACTATCTGCAACGCCGCGTGCAGTAAGCGGAATTTCATAAAAACCACCTGAAAGGATGCTTGATACACCTGGTATGTAAGCGGTTTCAATACCTCGGGATTTAGCATAAGCTATCTCTTCATTGCCACGACCAAAAATAAATGGGTCTCCGCCCTTGAGACGCACCACATGGCCTTTTTCAAAAGCTTTCTCTACAATTAAAAAGTTAATACTATCCTGACTGACACTCTTTTCATAGCCACGCTTGCCCACATAAATACGTTCGCAAACAGGGTGGCAATATTCCAATAAATCTTCATTAATCAGAGCATCATATAACACCACATCAGCCTGACGTAAAATATTAATCGCCTTAAGAGTAATCAACTCAGGATCACCCAACCCCGCACCTACAACAGTAAGTTTCGGCATAGGATGAGAGCTGCCAGACTTTATTTCAAAATTATTTGTCATGCTTCAACTGTAACAGTTTTATTCGCCTCTCTCCAACTGATAGATTCTTTTAAGAAGTTTTCTGATTCAGAAATATAGTCAATAGCAAAAACCTGACTTGGCTCATTCTGATTGATTTGTAAGACTTGCTCTTTGAAATTGATACCAAATTCTTCGCCATAGTTTTTATCAAATTCAGAAATAACACCATGTTGTGTACTACTATTAATATTTCTATCTAATAAAAGTGCTTTAGCAGTATTTACTTGTGACTGATACGCGTAGTAAATAGCGTCTGCCCACCTATTTTCATTGAATGCGTCTTTAGCCCATGCAATTTTTTCTTCAGATTCGTAAAAAAGGGTAGCAACCAGGTCAATAATTACACTGGCACACTCACCCACACCAATTTCAGTCTGGAATAATTCGTCACGACCCCAGTCAACAAAATCTGTATCAATGAGTGTAGTTAAATCAGCTAATGGCTTTAATAATGCATAAAAGTATTTTTCTCCCTGACGATCATAATAATCGTTAAAATACTCACCGTCCAAACCGTTTTTCTCGTAATCATTTAAAACGATTCTCAAAACCTGAGGTCCTCTTTTACTCGGAACTTTAATTACTTTATCAGCAATTCTACCTTCACCATTTCCTGTAATACCACCACCTAACAATACTTGCAAAGCAGGCAGAACCTTTCCGGCTGATTTTAATGAGCTTCCGTGAAAACCTATATGTGCCATACTGTGCTGACCACAGGCATTCATACACCCAGATATTTTTATCTGCATATTGGTTTCCTCTACTAATTCAGGGAAATCTTCACGCAATACTTTTTCAAATTCAAGTGTGATTTTAGTACTATCAGAAATCGCAAGATTACAAGTATCAGTACCAGGACAAGCCGTAATATTTGCAATACTGTTTGCGCCCGGAGCAGCTAAATTATGTTCGCTTAAGACACTAAAGAGATAAGGTAAGTCTTTGACTTGAACAAATCTGAATAGCAATCCCTGATTCACGGTTACTCTTATATCATCAGCTATGTAAGGTCTTAATTTCTCTATCAAACTTCGTGATACTTCACTTGAAATATCACCCAATGGGATTCTTACAAATACACCAAAATAACCTGCCTGCTTTTGTGCAAAGACATTGGTTTTATACCAGTCTTTATATTCTTCAGTTATATTTTCTTGTATTTCTTGCAGTTTAGGAGTTGTAAAATTGTATTGAAATTCAGGTTTTTCTGTATCCACCTTATAAGCTTTAACTTTCAGAGCGGTTTTTTCAATCTCAACCAATCTCATAAACTCCTCAAAACCTATTTTTGCTATCAGGAACTTCATACGTGCTTTATGGCGCGAATTTCTTTCACCATAACGGTCAAAGACTCTGATAACTGCCTCAATAAATGGAATGATTAAATCTTCTTCCAAAAACTCATAAGCTAAATAAGCTAATTGAGGTTGGGCCCCCAAACCACCACCTAACATTACCTTGAAACCTCTTTTGCCATCCTGAATTTTCGGAATAAAACCTAAGTCATGAATAAAAGTTATAGCGGTATCATCGTCAGTGTTTGAGAAGGCGATTTTGAACTTACGCCCCATTTCCTGACAGACAGGATTTCTCAGAAAATACTCAAATGCCGAGTGAGTATAAGGTGTAATATCGAAGGGTTCTTTAGGGTCTATACCAGCTGTAGGGGAGCCTGTAATGTTTCTTACAGTATTACCACAAGCCTCACGAAGTGTAATTTTATCCTTTTCTAATTTCGACCAAAGTTCAGGGGTTTTGTCAAGGCTCACAAAGTGAATCTGTATATCCTGACGTGTTGTAAGATGTAGATTACCAGTTGCATATTCGTCAGAAATATCAGCAATCCGTTTCCATTGATTCAAAGTCATTTTACCATATGGTAATTTGATTCTTACCATTTGCACACCTTGCTGACGCTGACCGTAAACCCCTCTTGCCAAACGTAGGCTACGGAATTTTTCTTCATGAATTTTTCCTTCACGGAAGAGCCTGATTTTACGCTCTAAATCAATAATGTCTTTTTCAACAAGTGGATTTTCTAATTCTGTACGAAAACTTTGCATGATAATCTGATTTTAAATTGCAAATATACATAAATCCTATAATAATTATAGACTATATGGATAAAAAGTTTAAATTTTTTACAAATAGTTGATAATTAGGAGATTGTGGTTTTACTAAGCGAAGTAAATTACCAAAACCTAATTTTATTTACTAACTTATTCGTTTTGGAATTAGTTTCATGTTATTACATTAATATATTATGTATAGGTTGAACAGGAAGTGGAAGTTCTTTTTCATCAAGCATTTCTCTTAAATCAATTTCAATGGTTCTACTCATAGAGGTTATTGGAATATCGTTAGCCCCACCTTCAAATGGATTCTCAGTACTTTCACCAACTTTCTCCATTGCCATAAAAACCCATGAAACAACAATACCAAAAGGAATGGTAAGCCAAACCAAATGTTCACCTAATTTTTCAAATTCTCTAAGCATTCCGAAGGGAACAAGTATCATAAATAAACGTACAAAAAACAGATTTATAGATGCGAATTGTCTCGGATACGGGAAGTTTTTGATACGCTCACATTTACCCTGTTGTTCATAGAGGTTTACCAGCATATTTTCTAATTCAATATAATTTAAAGGCTCAATTAATCCTTTTTCTTTTAATTCTCTCAAATGTTTAGATTGCAGACTAATAATATGCGTGGCACGATTCTTTTTACTCAATACATAAGCACATTCTTCCTGAGATAAAAGCTTGTTCAACTCATCCTCCATATTATTAACCTTTTCAGGGATTACAAAATATCTTGCGTATTCTCTATTATAAACTTTGTTAGTATTTTCCCAGTTACGACTTTCCCTCAGTTGATAACGTAGAGCTGTCAACCACGATATATGTCTATAAAGTAATTGTTGATGAATATTTTCTGTAGAATCATTCTTTACAAAATCTTTTACAAGAATACCCCAACCTCTACTACTATTGACAATAGCACCCCAGATTTGTCTTGCTTCCCATGACCTGTTATAAGTTTGGGTATTTTTAAAACCAACAATAAATGCAGCAGCAGTCCCAACCAAAGCAATAGGAACCCAAGGTATTGCAATCCACTTTTGCCCCAAATACTCATATATAATAGTGGATATTATAGTTATAGCTGCGATTGTGTAAATTTCTCTTCGAGTCCAGTAAAGAAATTCTTTGAGGGGATAAATTCTTCCTACATTCATATTCTTTAAATTTTTGATACTATTTTAAGCTTGAATTAAAGCGGCATACATTTGCCTGTTACCATAAACTGAAGGTCTTGAATTTAATTTTATGATACTTCTATAGCCTGATTTTAAAAATAAAGCTTTCAATGATTGAAAGTCGATAGGGTAAGGTACCCAGATATTCGAAGAATTAGTGTCATACTCGATAATTAAAAAAAAGGCGTGAGTATTCAGGTGGACTTTAAGTCTTTCAAGGAAAGTTTCCTTATCTTTTACAAAATGTAACGAGTTTGCCATTAAAACTCCTTCAATATGATTAAGAGGCAAATGGGTATTAACAAAATCAAGAGTTAGTTTTTTTATGTTTACCTGATGAAAGCTTTCAGGAATTTTATTTATGGCTGTGCTATTATAGTCAATTGCGAATATAGTACTTGATTTATCTAAAATACTTGCTAATGCCAGAGTAAAAGTACCTGACCCGCAACCTAAGTCTACCCAGATTTTTTTATTTTTTGTTGAAAAATCATCATGTGTAATGAATTGTATGGCATCTTTTAAATCCATATCGATTTAGAATGAAATTACTGAACGAGTTAAACAAGGAATGCAAGATAGAGAAATTTCAGAAAAACATTTGTTATGGTGTAAATTTTGAGGGAAATAAAAACTATTCATATTTTTGAGAAAAATTATTATTGATTGTATGTTTGAAAAAATCAACGAGAAAGAGCTACCCAAAGTTACAGAATCTAAAGCCATTATACGTTTTCAGGATTGCGATCCTTTGCAGCATCTGAACAACTCAAAATATTTTGACTATTATTTTAATGCCCGCGAAGATCAGGTTGCCAAACTTTATGGTTTCAAGTTTTCAGAAGTGTTCAAAAACTATAAAACAAGCTGGGTTGTCTATCAGCATCAGATAGCATATATTCGCCCAGCGGTTGTAAGCGAATGGGTGAAAATCTTTTCAAGAGTCATTTATTTTGATGCCGACACTTTGATTACCGAATATTTTATGACTGACGAAAATATGAGTGAACTAAAGAATTTTATGTGGACTACCAGTAAATATGTAAGTGTAGAAACAGGTAGGAGAGTACCTCATCAAAAGGATATTATGCAATACCTTTCAGCTACTTGTGAAAAAGACGTAAATTTTAAAGAAATCAGTTTTAATGAGCGCATTAAATCGGTAAAACAAGAATTACTACTTAAACAAGCTTCTTTGTAAATAGGCCTACAATTTGAAAGTAAGCCCTTCCTGGGCTAATTCTGTATTATCAAAAACGGCTTTTGCTTCTGATAAATGAGTCTCTAAGGTTTTATAGCGGGACGAGTAATGCCCTATAATCAACTGTTTTGCATTTGATTTTTGGGCAATAGTAGCTGCCTGGCTTGCTGTAGAGTGGTTGGTCTGAATGGCTCTTTTTAACTCAGCCTCGAGAAAAGTTGCTTCATGAAAAATTGTATCGACATTTTGCAGTTGTGGGATAATCGATTCATTATAAGCTGTATCGGAGCAATAGGCAAATGATTTAGGCGCTATTCCGGCAATTGTATAATCTTCGTTTTTATAGATAACGCCTGTTAACGGGTCTTCAATATCATAGCCTTCTTTTAGTTTTTTGATATAAGGAATCGGAAAGTTTGCGGGTAGTTTTTCAGCTAACAATTTTCTTTTAGATGGCTTGGTTCTGAATAAAAAGCCACAACAATCTATACGATGAATCAAAGGAATTGTTTCAACAGTTAATGAAGGGGTTTCAAGAATAATATTAATTCCAGAAGTATCAGTAGCTACAAAATTAATCTTGAAATGCAGAAATGTGTGCGAATATTTGAATTGGGTTGTCAGAATTTCGGCTAACTCCTTAGGTCCATAAATTGTAAGATCATCTTTTCTCTGATTCAGATTCCAGCTTGAAAGAAGTCCAATTAAACCAAAATAATGATCTCCGTGTAGATGGCTGATAAAAATATGCCTGATACGATAAGTACGAACCTTGTGTTCTAATAAACGGAATTGTGTACCTTCGCCACAATCAATTAAAAAATGTTCATTTTCAAAAGTTAAGAGATAGGCCGATGGATTGTGTTCGAGTACTGGGGTTGCCGAGCCTGTACCAAGTATTAAGAGTTCAAAATTCATAACCCCTTGCCCCTTAAGGGGTATTTTTTAGCGATATATTAAATCTGGGTTGATTGAGATATAATTGAACAGTAAGAAGCTGAGTGGTTCAGGTTTTAGTATTTCTCTTCCTGAAAACCATTTTCCTCTCCTAAATCAAATTCATCATCATTTTCCTCACGAAAATCATTCTCAAGATCATTCATAAACACTGCGTCAATTCCTTCATCAACTGTAGGAAGTATCACCAACTCAGGTATCTTGGCTGAATCAATTTCATCAATTACATCATCTTCTTTTGTACAAATTACAAAAAGTCCTTGTTCCGCTCTGCATACGCGTGTGACTTTTCTTATCAAAGAAAGCCCATCACTATCAACATCAGTAACTTTCGTAAAATCAACTACCATATTTGTGTAGCCTTCTCGATAAAGCTGAACGACTAATTTTTCAAAAGGGGGAGCAATCTCAACTCCAAAGGTTGTTTCGTCTAATGAGATAAGTGCGTATTGCTCTGTCTTATCAATTTTGTAATTCATAAAATAAACTAATGTATTTTGCAAAGTTAAGTGAAAATTTTACTTTCAATCAATTGAATCAAATCATATCAACTAATTTGTCGATAAAGCTATTGATTTTTCTGATATTCGAGGCAAATTGTTTGCTGATTTTTTTGCTTTTGGGGTTAGGAAGACCATAAAAAGGCAAAGTCGGTCTAATCGGATATTTTTTGATTTCCTTTTTGTAATCAGGCCAATATTTCATTCCTTTAAAATTGACCGAGATAATTTCTTTCGAATTAACGGTGTTATTTGTTTTGTCAATTACTCTTTCAGGCAAATTCCATGCCCCAATATTTAAGCCCTCATGTTTTTCAATGAGTACATTTTGGTAAAAGTTTGGTACGTGTTCTAACCATAACTGATCGGTATTCATACCCTTGCACAAGTCAGTATAACCTTTATTGGCCGTATTGTTTCCCCACCAGTCAAGGAAACTAAATACTTCTTCTGATTTTCTTAACGCTAAAAAACCTGAGTGAAAAATACCTGTATTTAACACCTGTTTTTCGTCAGGGTGAACTCCTGCATGAATCAATTGAGGTACTATAATAATTGTATAATTATTCAGGTTTTCTTTAATAAAATCGACAGAACCCCGTAATTGGCTTGTGCAATCAAAATAAACAACTTTATCAGATTGTTTTAAAAAATATTTCGCAAAAAATGGCTTGCAATTGGCCAAGAGCTCATTCGACGTATATTGTTTCGCCATTTCTGCAAAATAGCTTATTTCTAAAGTATGTACTTCTATTACGGGATACCTAACTTTAAAGTTGCTTGGTATTCTTTCCTTTTTATCAATCAGACCAATAAAAAAATCAGCATTGGGGTGATATAATTGTATAGAGTCGGCAAGCCCGTGAGCTTCTGGTAATTGATTGATATGACAAAGTGTAAAAAATAGCATACAGAAAAATGTTAAAAGCCATTGTATGACAATTAACTTAAATTTTGAGTAAAAGGTAATAGTTTATGGTGCCAAATAGCTTCAATTACTTTTTCAACAGGAATTTCAGAACTTGGTCCTTCAGTATTTCGCAAAATTAAGGCATTTTCTCCAGACTTATATTTTCCAGAATAAGGAATATGATTTATAAAGTCTGCTAACTTGCCGATCATGATAATACCGAAAGTACCCACTGCATTAGCAAGATGAGCAGGACCACTGTCAATGCCAATAAATAATATTGCTCTTTTGATAACTTCTCCGGTTTCCAACAGATTCAGTTTTCCACAAAGATTAACATATTGATTGCTATTGATAGTTAAATCACTTCTTAAACCTACTTCAACAATACTGTAATCAGTTTTACCAATCATATAATTGATTAATTTCTCCCATTTCGGGCTATCCCAGTTTCTACTGTTTTGCGCAGACTGGCAATGAATTACCATGAAATTCTTAGGTAATTGTAATGAATCAACTTTTGCACAATGTTCGTCTGCAATAAATAAGTTTGGGGCTAAGTCTTCAACTGGTATTCCACCAATTTTTTGCTGAACTGTTAGTAGATTTCCTTGAAAATAATAATTATTAATTGTTATACCTTTTGCTTCAGCTACTGGATTCTCTACATAAGTATTACAGATAGAGCAATAACTGTTATTACGGAATTGTAGATTATACAGCAGATCGAAAATGTCTGAATTAATTAACAAGCGTCTTTGATTAGCACAAAATTCCTCTATGATACCGTTTAAATTAGGATTATTTATTAATAATTCTCTAAATACCGGCTTAACTATCCAAAGAATATAAGCTTCAGGGTGTAATTTTCTGATTTGTCTGGTTATTGGTTCACCTGCTACAATATCCCCAAATTGCTGGGTAAGGACAATTGCAACAATTTTCTTTTTCCTTGAGAATCTGATTTTTAAAAATAAGATTCTGAAATAGACTTTTAAAAAATGCAGGTAAACTTTAAGTAAATGAGTATATTTATGATACCGATGTTGCCAGAGCTCAATAAATTTTTGCATATAATATTAAGACTCAATTATTTGAGCTAATTTTTCTAAGGGCATTTTTAAATATTTTCTTACCCGCAAATATCGTTTTATTTTAGGAGGTTTGATATAATCACATCTAAAATGTTTCCAGTACAATTCGTTGTTTTTTAATAGCTCATTTTTATATAATTCAAATAATGGAACTATATCCTTGCGTTCTTCAAAATTAATTCGATTCTGGTATTTTGATACCTCATTGGGTTTAGCTATAAGATAACCACTGTAATGAAAAAACTGTAGAGGAATAGATTTATTGATAAGCCATTTACCATCAATTTGAGTACAAAGTCTTTCATGTAAATTCCAGTATGCTACATTATAGCCCAAATGTTTGTTTATTAAAACCTTATCGAAGTAAACAGGAAAGAATTCAGCCCAATGCTGGTCAACAAAAAGCCCATGACATAAATCAATCAGGCATTCTTTTTCAAGTTTATCACACCACCACATTACCATTCTTTGAGTAGTCTCAGAACGTCGCATTGCCACAAATCCAAAGTTAAAAATACCAGTATTTACAACATCTTCTTCATTTTGCCACTTATCATCATTGTAGGGAGTTATAAGATGAGGTGTAACAATAATATTGAATTTCTCCAAGTTTTCTTCTAAGTGATTGAGTTTGTCAAATACAATTATATCTGGATCAAAATAAATAATATTATCAACTTCAGAGTGATTTTTTAAGAAGTAATCAATGTAATACGGCTTCACAGCTGTATTTAATTCAGTAATATCGTATCGCTCACACATTTCTGACAAATCGACAATATTGATTTTGTCGAGTTCTAAAAGAGGGTATTCCGGCAGCTTATTCTTGTCAATATCTTTAGTTTCCAGCTTGTCTACTAAACCAATTATAAATTTGATATGTGGATTATGAAGTTTAAGTGAATCGCCCAAGGTGTGTGCCTGCGCAAGGTAATTGACTGAACAAAGTGTAAATGCAAGTGTCATGCGAGATGAAGTCTTTTAAGAGAGATTTTCTAATAATTTTTCAATTTTCAGTATAGAATTCTCGAAACTATATTGGGTAAGGACTTTATCTTTAGCTCTTTTTCCCAAATGAGTTTTCGGATTTTGTTTGTACTCAGAAACTGCTTTTGACATAGCCGGAATATCGAGGTAGGGGAAAAGCTGACCAGCATCTTGTTCGATAAACTCTGAGCACCCACCTGTCTTTTCAAATCCAAAAATAGTTCTTTCTAATAAAGCAGATTCCAACATTACTAACGGGAAAGGGTCTTCACGCGATACAATAACAAATATATCGAAACACGTGATTAATTCTATGGCTTCCGGTGTTGGCTCAATGAGAGTGACTTTATTTTCAATACCCATTTTTTTTACATCAAATAGCACCTGTTCATAATAATCACCTTCTTTTCTGACACCTACCCAAGCGAAATGAATATCAACATCCAAATTATGAAGCAAGTTCTTGGCTAATAATGCAAAAATATCTAAACCTTTTCTCCATTCTGCATTACCACAACCACCAATTACAAAGGCATTTTCAGGAATCTGGTATTTTTTTCTAATTTCTATATGATTGGTAACGGCTGCTCGATTCAAAACCTCTTCATTATTTACAAAGGAATGAATTACTTCCACTTTATCTTCAGAGAGATGATGGTTCTGAATAATGTTATCAGCTACTGCTTGAGAGCAAGCAATGAGTTTGGTAGTGTGGCTGAATAAGAAATCTCTGTTTTCAGCAGAAGAGTATAGTTGAATTGAAAATTCTAACTCATGTATATGTGTAATGACAGGAATTTTCAAATAAGAAAGCAATTCCGGCATTACCCAAGCCGTTGCTATTGTATTGGTATAAATGCAGTCAAAATTCTGGCTTAATAATTTAATTTTTAAGTCTTCTCTTGCCTTTTGGATAGGATTATTGTCCTTTAATCCAAATTTATTTAGAACTTTATTGGGGAAATTTATAGGGGTATTTGAAATTGCCTGAGGATATTTTGAAATGGGACAAATCTTAGCAAAATCATTTTCTAAAGCCCCCTCGCCTAATAATAGCAAGTGCATAGGCATCTGTTTTTTTTGAAAATATTGCATAATATTTAACAAAAAAATCTGCGCCCCGGCACGGTTAGCATCATGACTTATGAAAAGAATTTTCATAAATAGAATTGAGTAATTTATTCTGAACTTTGATTTACGTGCTTTATATGGTTGATTTTTTCATCGTAATCACTTAATCAGATAAATCAAAGTTCAAGATATTCAATTATTTATAACCATTTTCTCAATTAAAAGCATGAGAATATGAATGACTTTGATATGAATTTCCTGAATACGGTCGGCATATCCAAAATGAGGTACGATTATTTCTACATCGGCGGTGCCTTTTAATTTACCACCATCTTTACCTGAAAATATTACTATTTTCATGCCCTTCTCTCTGGCGGCTTTCACAGCATTGATGATATTCTTTGAGTTACCACTGGTGCTAAGTCCCAAAAGAACATCACCTTCGTTTCCTAACCCCTCAATAAACCTCGAAAAAATAAAGTCAAAACCATAATCATTCCCAACACAAGAGATATGACTTGCGTCTGAAATGGCTATTGCTGCTAATGACCTGCGATTTTCTCTATAACGGCCTGACAATTCTTCAGCGAAGTGCATGGCATCACAATGTGAACCTCCATTCCCACATGAAATGATTTTCTTACCCTCTCTTAGCGAATCAGCCATCAAGATAGCGGCAGCTTCTATATTTTTAATGTTTTCTTCCGATGAAATAAAATTATCAAGCACTTTTTGTGCTTCTTTTAATTCGCTTAAAATATTAGTCAGATTATCCATTTTAATTAATCCTGTTAATTTTCATTAAAAAATTTTACCCACTTATTAATCTGATTTTTTATATCAAAATCTAAAGCACGGTTTTTTAATACTTCTTTGCTAATTTCAGTCTCTTCATTCTGAATTTTAATCATTGCTTCTGCCAAATCTTTAGGATTAAAACTTTTTACCACGGTACCCATTCCTTTGACCGAAAATTCAGCAATGCCGCCAGAGTCGAAACCTGCAATGGGTTTTTGTAAAAAGGCAGCTTCTATCATAACCAAAGGGAAGGGGTCTTCTCTTGCCAATAAAACGAATCCATCTGCTAAATTAAGGTAATCGTAGTATTCGCTTGACTTCTCACCAATTTGTATAAAGTTCAATTTTTCCTTTTTCGTCCTTTGTTCCAGATAATGGAGTACTCCCGTTTTTTTTATATTTCCCAGCCACAGTAAATAGGTATTCCGGGGCAGGCCTGCTAATAAATCTAAGGCTAAATCATAACCTTTACGCAAATTCATTGAGCCAGACATTAACCAGATATAAGCGTCTTTGGGAATATTCAGTTTCTGTCTTAAATCCAGTGGATTTTGTTGGACATGAATCTTTTTCGTATCTATAAATGAATGTAGTAACACAGTATTTGCATAACCCATTTGTCTGATTCTTTGCTCAACAATAGCTGAACAGCAAATGATTTTTTCTGCATTATCAAATTGAAACCTGAAATCATCATAGACTATTTCGTCATATACGCTTACCAATTCATGTACGTGCAAATGGTAGGGTATCTTAAGACTTTTGGCTAATCGGGCAAAGCGAGGCATTGTAAGTGTGTTCAGATACCATTTATCCGCCTTGACTTTTTTTTGAATTTTTAGAACCCGCGATTCTTCTGGTGTTCGTTTAAGCAGTTGATAATAGACACCCTCATAAATTTTATACAGGAACCCTCTTTTGGTTTTGTTAACAAAGGTTAAATCAGCAGTTGAATCATTTGCAAAAAGTTCTCCATTCTGGCAACTATAAATAACAGACCTGATTTTACCCGACAAGTGTTTAAGGAGATACCAGATAAGCATTTCTGAACCTGTTCGACCTCCTGTAGGGGTAATAAATAGAATGGTTTTCTGATTCATTTAAGTTTATAGAAAGTAGGTTTTCTTAGTATAATTCTCCAGAAAAACCGTGAAAAAATACCAATAGTACCAGCAAATCTCTTTTGATTGTTCAATTCATTAAACGGATTTCTGAGTTTCAGCGTATTCGATACAATCTTCATCAGAAAAAAAGTAGGGACCCATAGCCAATAATGCAGCATTAGTAAAAAATATGCTGATGCACCAAACTGTTTACGTATCCACACCAGGTTTGATAATTGAATCTGCTTATCGAATCTATTAAAATAAGTGTAATTCTGAGCTTCTTCATAGCGTTCAGGCTTACTTCCCCATTCTTCATGAATAATCTTGCAGTCTTTAAACACTAATAGCTTACCCAATTTACTCAACCTAAAACCCCATTCCGTGTCTTCTCCATATAAGAAAAACTCCTCATCAAAACCTCCTGTCTTTTCAAATCCCTCTCTTCTCACCATCAGAAAAGCCGCTGCAATATAATCAACTTGCTCTGGGTCTTCATATTTGGTGTAAGGAATTAGTTTGTCTAAGTACTTTCTGAATGAAGGAGGAGTTATCCAGAAATCTTTTCTGAAACTAAAAGTATGATAAAATGCCCTTGGTGTCAGGTCTGGATAGTATTGATAGGCCCCTCCGGCAATAGCATCAATTCGCTTGTCTAAATGCTCCACACACTTGTCAATTACATCTTCAAATAACTTGGTGTCAGAGTTGAGCAATAGAAAGTACCTGCCTTTAGCATTTTTCATGCCCAGATTATTGGCTCTGCCAAACCCGGCATTATAACCCATCGGAATCCATCTGACTTCAGGGAAATACTTTTTTACGTAACCTTCGTCATCACCTTTTGATTGATTATCTACTATAATAATCTCGTAACTAACACGTGTAGTAAATTGCATGATTGTTCTCAAACAATCAACAATCAACTCAGGCGTACGATAATTAACTATAATAACAGATACATCAATCACTAATGTGGCCAATTTGATTTAAGGTGAATAAAGACTTATTAAAGTGTTGCATTGACAATTCTGGCAATTCTTTCAACGTCTTTCAAGTCTAAATCGTAATATAAAGGTAAAGATAATGCCGCTACCGACATTTTTTCAGAAACCGGGCAGGGATTATAAAAATCCAGATAAGGAAGTTGGTTCAATGAAGGATAAAAATAGCGACGTGGTACAATATCTCCTGTCTTAAGAGCTTGTGTTACTTCTATTAATTTTTGTTCCGAAGGTAGCATGACGGGATAATAAGCATAATTATAGACAAATCCTTCAATATTCTGCCTAGGTTGTTTTAGTTTATTCCAATCTAATAATTTGTCATATTTTTCAGAAATAATTCTCCTTTTTTCTATTATGTCAGCTACTCTTGGTAAGTTGCAAAGACCCATGGCAGCGTGAAACTCAGAATTTTTGGCATTAATCCCAATCATGTAATAGTCATCATTTTTATGACCGAAACTTCTATAATGAGCCAATATTTTTGATAATTCATCGTCTTTACAAATCACACAACCACCTTCAATAGTATGAAAGACCTTGGTAGCATGAAAGCTACAAGTAGTTACATCACCAAATGATAATACCGATTTGCCAAAGTATGTAGCACCAAAACAATGCGCTCCATCATAAATTACTTTCAGGTTGTGCTTTTGGGCTATTTTTTCAATCTTTTTTACATCGCAAGGGCGCCCATAAACATGAGTTGCCAGAATAGCAGAAGTTTTTTCAGTAATTGCCTGTTCAATCAGATTAGCGTTTATATTATATGTGTCTGACTCAATATCAACAAAAACAGGTTTTACATTCTCCCACAGGATAGATGTAGTTGTGGCGCAATATGAAAAAGGAGTTGTGATAATTTCGCCCTTCAGATTGAGGGCTTTAATGGCTATTTGCAAAGCAATTGTGCCATTTGTAACATACAAAAGATTTTTAACTCCCAAATAATCTTTTAGTTTATCCTCTAATTCGCGAACCAAAGGTCCGTTATTAGTTAACCATGTATTTTCCCAAATACCCTTAATCTTATCCTGGTATTCTTCAATAGGCGGTAAAAATGATTTCGTTACGTTTATCACTATGTTGAAACAAATGTTTTAGACCGATGAAGTTGAAGAACGCATCTAAATCATATGTGGCACCTAAAATCCTTTAGGTTTAATAATAATTTTTCAGTACGTTCAAAAAAATGTGATTTGCAAATGTAGTTAATATCTGAAAATAATGACGATGATTTTCAGAAACCTTTGGCATGATTTATATCATTTTAATATTAAATGGTACTTATTACACTAAACCATCAACCTTCCATGTCTTTACAGGAATATTTACAGGCCGTATTGCACCCGGCCATTTACCATACCAACTTGTGCCTTCCCTGAAATCTGCTATATCAAAACTGATTGCATCTTCCATAAAAAAAACAGGGTCAGATGTATCTTTTACTATCATTACTGAAATATAATAAGAGCCATCGTTCAGAAAATTACCTGGAATTTCGAGCAACCCCTTAATTAATCCCTTCGAGAAAGTTTTTGATTGACTTCCAACGTTAAAGACACACTCACCGGTCATATTATATAAAAATACACTTAAATTAAGATCAGCTTTTTCAAGCATATTCCAGAATTCAAAGCTTATTTTCAATGGGGTACGAACGTCAATATTTTTGCTGCCATTAATTAGCTCTGGTAATACTTCTATGTGTTTAACCCTCACATAGTCATTGCCAGGGGCATCTTCAGGGGTTCCCCAATTCTGACTAAGCTGAAATTTTGAGATACTGGTCATGTAGTCATGCAAAACTGCACCAACCTCACCGTATTTTATCAAATTTCCCTTTTGTAGAAAAGCAGCCTTATTGCAAAGACCTTGGATCGCTGTGGCATTATGACTTACAAACAGAACAGTTCTACCTCCATTCGATACGTCTTTCATTTTGCCAAGGCATTTTTTTTGAAATTCAGAATCCCCCACGGCTAATACTTCATCAACAATCAAGATTTCAGGCTCCAAGTGAGCAGCAATAGCAAATCCTAAGCGTACATACATACCTGAAGAATATCTTTTTACAGGAGTATCAAGAAATTTTTCAATTCCGGCAAAATCAACTATTTCATCAAATTGCTTTCTGATTTCATCCTGACGCATCCCTAATATCGCGCCATTCAAAAAGATATTTTCTCTGCCAGTTAGCTCAGGGTGAAAGCCTGTACCAACCTCTAATAAACTGGCCATTCGGCCTCTGACTTTTACCTCTCCGTGAGTGGGTTCGGTAATTCTACTTAGAATCTTTAATAAGGTTGATTTTCCGGCACCATTAGAACCCACAATTCCAACTCTATCGCCCTGTTCTATATCAAAACTTACGTTTCTCAATGCCCAGAAAACCTCTCTGGTTTCTTGTTCATCTTTACTGGTAAGAAATTCCTGGACAAAGCCTGTCAGAGTTTCTTTAAGGTTCTGATACTTTTTCTTCTTATGACTAAGTATGTACTTTTTGGAAATATTTTTTATAGAAATTGCTTTCATGCGAAATGCCACTCAGGGTACAATATTATATATAATCGACAAAAGAGTTTTCGTTTTTACGGAAAAACCAAATTGCAAAGATGACTGAAATAGTTACAAATACAAGGGTTGGTATTAAACTTTGCCAATTAAAAGGGGAGTAGTCGCCTAATAAAGACCAACGAAGACCATCAATAGTGCCAACTACCGGATTAAGATTGTAGTAGGGATACCACCAGGCATCTTTTCTCAGCTCGCTGGTATAGCCAACTGGAGAAATGAAGAAACCAAATTGTACAATAAAAGGTATTATCTGGGCAATATCACGGTATTTTACATTAAGAACTGAGGCTATCAGACCAAAACCGAATGCACCCAGATAGGCCAGAAGCATAAACAATGGAGCAAACACAATTTGCCAGTTTGGTGTAAAATGGTAGTAAAAACAAAATACAAAAAACATGGCAAAAGCTATGAGAGCATCTAAAAGTCCTACTAAAAGCGAACTGAATGGTATAATAATTCTTGGAAAATATACTTTAGAAACAAGGTTACTATTACCTACAATACTATTACTGATTTGAGAAAGACATTGTGAAAAGAATAGCCATATAATTACACCCGGAATTACTATTAACATATATGGTAAGGTAGCATCTACTTCCATTTTGGCGATTTTCCCAAAGGCAAAAGTCATTACCAGGGTTGTTAATAGTGGACGAAAAACTGCCCAGGCTATACCCAAGACTGTTTGTTTATAGCGAACCATTACGTCGCGCTTACCTAAAATCCAGAATAATTCTCTTTGCCGCCAGACTTCTCTCCAATAATGCAATGCTGATTTACCTGCCTTAATTACTATTTCGTTTTCTGATTTTTTCATTCACAATACTTATTCAGACAAAAATAAATTTTAAACTTAACTTACCAGTTCCTGATATGTTTTACGTACAATGATAAAGACAAGGCATAGGAAAAAGCCTAAAAAAGCTCCTAATTTTGTGCTACCACCTATAGTATAGTCTTTTCGCAATAATGGTAAACGAACCGGTTGGAGCAGGGTAAATAAAGGGGTCTGATGAATCAATAACATTCGGAGGTTTTCAACCGTTGCCATTTGATTGTAGTATTGATTAGAAATATAAGTATTATTTCTGTTCAATTGTTGCTGACGCATCGGAGCTGTCGGATCAACAGCATTCATATTCTGAAATGTAGTAATAGCCAACTGGCGGTCAGTTGAGTTTAGCTTTCCTTGCAATTCATTCAATCTTTCTACCTGAAAATTATAAACTTCCAAGGTCTTTTTAGTACGAACATCTTTATAAAACTCTTCCAGACTTTTTAGTAAGGTCTCAAGCCATACTTTTGTCAGCATTTCATTATTGGTCGTTGCCGACAAAATCATGATTGAACCATTTTTATCTAAAGGTTTTAATTCGGTTTGTTTCACAAGTTTTTCATAAATAGTAGCTAACAATTCATTTTCAACTTTACCAAATTTTTCCGGACTTTTTGGTACAAATCTAAAATTAATGGCTGCTTTATTTGGTTCATGGAAAAGGTCGCCTCCCCACTCGTTAGTCTTTATATCACTACTATCTTTATAATAGTTGATAAACAAAGTTTTTTTGTTACCAACCATTACTTCCTTCATTAAGGCTTTTTCATAGAGTGCTTTTGACGAAATCACTAAACCGAAGTTACCGCCACTAAACAGATCATTTGTTTGTGCACCACCCATGCCACCCATACCAAAAGCATTGGCAAAGCCTGCTAACCCACCCATTCCGCCTTGATTAGGATTGCCTGACTCAAGATTAAACTGGATTTCTCCGTAAAACTGTGACTCTTTGAAATTGTTTATATCCATTAAGATACTTAATAAAGTACCAACCGCAATCCCTATCAAAAGAAGTTTCCACTCACTGCCTATCAGCCTGAATACATTTATTATTTTCTGAAATAAATCTTTTGTACTTATCTGCTCTTCTTGTATGATTTGTGTTTCAGCCATTTTCTTATATTAATTAGTGTTGTGTTACAGCCTTATTATTTTGTGATTTGTAAAATACCAATAATACCAATAAGGGTAGTAATAGTTGCACCAATAGTACCTAACAAATTCTGAACTTGTGCAATTTGTTGTTGCGCATTAACGGTTTTTTGAGGGATGATGATTTCAGAGCCTGGTGCTACTTTAGGGTAAATATTCACAAACAAAAATCTTCTTGTTCTGTCAACTGAACCATTAGCATATAAAACATATGATTTACTTTTCAGCGACCGCTTCGTGAAACCACCGGCCTTTGAGACATAATTCATAAAATTATCCCTATCGAAATATTTAACGGTGGTTGGGTATAAAACTTCTCCTTGTACCCTTACGGTTTCCAGTCTTTTAGGAATCCGGATAATATCACCATCCTGTAAAATCATATCTTCAGTTGAGCCTGGATTTTCAAGGATTTTTCTTAAATCTATGCCTATTGATGATTTTTTTGTAGCATCTACATCTTCTACTTCGATAGTCTGATTACCTTTTACGCTATTGGCTATTTCAGTAATAGCTTTTCTTCGCTGCTCTATTTCAATTTCGCTTAGCTGGATTTCTCTGATTAAGGTTGCACCTTCAAGATATGAATAAGGGGTTAAACCTCCGGCACGACTAACAATATCCGAAACTTTTTCATCTTTGCTTTTGATACCATATTTGTCAGGGAAAATTACTTCACCTTCAACCTGAACAAAAGCCTGCTTTACATAATTTGGTGATTTTCTGATGAAGATTTCATCAAACGGATACAATACGAAATTATTGCCTGCATTTTCAACACTTAAATCAGGGCGTATATTGAATTCGTAGGTATCTGATATTTGAGCGTTTGCAGAAGTTGGGTCAACATTTCTTTTTCTACGCACTACTTCAACTCTCGATAATGAGGCGGATTCTGACAAACCACCAACTTTAACCAACACGTCTTCAATGGTCAGATTTCTCACAAATGGGATTTCAATTCCTGCAACACCTTCGGGGTTATTAATAGCCCCTTGAATACGGACATAGGCTGGTTCAGTAAGGTCAAATATTGAAGGGATCGTTACTATATCTTCACGTTTTAACGGAATATCAGCAGCTTTCCCTTTCATTATATCATCAAGATTTACAGAAATATTTTCAATAATCATATCCTCTCGTGTTCTGACTATTGCGATCCGGCCAGTCAGGGCTTCTCCTCTTAATCCTTCTGCCGATTTAATTAATTCCAATAAGGTTGGGTTACTGTCTAATGAATATTGACCAGGGCGGAAAATTGCACCCTCAACAGTAACCATATTCTCATATCGCTCCAATAATCTTTCTGTCACGATAGAATCACCTGATATAACATTAAAAGTAGGAAATTCTTCTTCTTTAACGTCAATAATTTTACGCTCACGGCTTGTGTTTCTATGGATTTTCAACCGATGTTTATAGGCATACTGATTAAATCCACCAGCATAAGCAATAGCATCCTGTAACTTTTCATTTTCGGTCAATTCAAACAATCCGTTGCGTTTTGTATTTCCTTGGATTGCAACACGAGCCACATACGGTGAAACCTGAACAATGTCCTGATCCTGAAGAATTATATTATTTTTGGCATAGCCACGCATCAATACTTCATATAAATCAAGCGTAGCTACAACCCTGTTATTACGGATTACCTGAATTTTACGATAAGTACCTAACTCATTGGGGCCACCGCAAACATATAGGGCATTAAGAATTGTTGATAATGAAGAGAGCGTGTAAGTGCCTGGTGCAATTACCTCGCCCGTAATTGTTACTTTAATACTTCTGATATTACCCAATGAAACCACTAAATGTGTATTAGGAGGGTTGCCGGCATAAGGGAGCAATCCAATATAAACCTTTGATAATTTATTAAGAACCTTTTCACGTGCTTGTTCCATTGTAGAACCAGCCAGATATATAAGCCCGACCCTGTCTAAAGTAATATAACCATCAGGAGAAATGATTACTTTATAAGTAGCTTGGGAATATCCGTAAATATCAATAATTAATTGATCGTTCGGACCCAAAACATAGTTACTTGGTGTAGCGATATTGATAGCCGGAGTAGGATCAAATTTGATTGTATTAAAAAGATTAAAACCAAAAATTCTTCTTCTCAAAGTTGCTTTGGCTACATCCTGTTCTTCTTCTTCCTCACGAATGGCCCTTAAAGAATCTTCTCTGGTCATTGCCAATTGGTCTGCTGGATTGAGTGTCAGATTTCGTATAGCGTTTGGATCATTAGGATTTGTTACACGATTACGTGTTGGTAAAGGCATATTCGGGGTTTGCTGGGTACGCCCTGCAGGGGTATTCGGATTTGCCGGAGTTGCGTTTGGATTTACTGGTGTTACAGGCGCATTTGTTGGGGCATTCCCGGGTTGATTACCTGTATTTTGTGCAAAAGAATTGCTGATAATTAGTGTAAAAAGCGTAAATTTGAGAAAACTTTGGAAGAAATTATTTTTGTTAAATTTCATATCTATAACGTTATTTGCCGAATTGCTGTTTAAGTATTTAATGAACAAGAGATGAAAACATTGCAAAGTAAGTGAAGTTTTTTTATTTATTTGCTCTTTCATGTTAAGTATGTGTTAAAAAGAACTTTGAAATACAAAGTAAAAATATAAAATCCATAAAATCAAAATTTTTTTTCAAAATGGCCGAAAATAAGGAAGTAACTTATAATGAAGATAGTATTCGTTCACTTGACTGGAAAGAACACATAAGATTGCGTCCTGGTATGTACATTGGAAAATTAGGGGACGGTTCTTCTGCCGATGATGGAATATATGTTTTGTTAAAAGAAGTTTTAGATAATTGTATTGATGAGTATGCCATGGGATATGGCAGGTCTATTGAAATAAAATTGGAAGAAGGTATAGCAGAGGTTAGAGACTATGGCAGAGGGATTCCGTTGGGGAAATTAGTAGATGTTGTCTCAAAAATAAACACAGGAGCAAAATATGACAGCAAAGCCTTTCAAAAGGCGGTTGGTTTGAACGGAGTAGGAACGAAGGCAGTAAATGCACTTTCATCTCATTTTCGTGTCCAGGCTTTCAGAGAAGGAAAATCAAAGTGGGCTGAATTTACAAAGGGTGAGTTAATCAAAGAGTCACAGATTATTGATTCTGACCAGAAAAATGGAACTTTAGTGACCTTCACTCCAGATGATACTGTTTTTAAACATTATCATTACATTCCGCAATTTGTGGAAGCAATGATATGGAATTACTGCTACCTGAACGCAGGAATGACTATTGTCTTTAATAAGCAGAAATATATCTCACAAAATGGATTATTAGATCTGTTACGACGAAAAACTGATGAGGATTCATTAAGATACCCGATTATTCACCTGAAGGGAGAAGATATTGAAGTAGCACTTTCACACAGCAATCAATATGGTGAAGAATATTATTCATTTGTAAACGGGCAAAATACCACTCAGGGTGGTACACATTTGTCAGCTTTTCGTGAAGCAATTGTTCGTACTGTAAGGGAGCACTTTGGAAAAGACTATGCTCCAGAGGACATTCGCCAGTCTATTATAGGAGCCATTTCGATTCGGGTTCAGGAGCCTGTTTTTGAGTCTCAGACCAAAACTAAACTAGGCTCATTGACCATGTCACCAGAGCCTAACTCTCCGACTATCCGGGTATTTATCGGTGATTTTCTTAAGGAAAAACTCGATAATTTTCTTCATATGAACCCAGCTATCAAGGAAGCACTGAAGAAAAGAATTGAGCAATCGGAGCGGGAAAGAAAAGAGCTGGCAGGAATTAAAAAACTGGCAAACGAACGAGCCAAAAAAGCCAATTTGCATAATAGAAAATTAAGAGACTGTCGTTTTCATCTGGACGAAGAGAAAAATGAGAAACGCTTTGATACTGTTATGTTTATTACTGAAGGAGATTCGGCAAGTGGGTCAATTACAAAGGCGCGTAACCCTGAATTGCAAGCAGTTTTTAGCCTAAGAGGAAAACCCCTCAACAGTTTTGGTCTAACAAAAAAGATTGTGTACGAAAACGAAGAGTTCAACCTTTTGCAGCATGCACTTAATATTGAAGATGGTTTAGATGGACTTCGTTATAACAAAATTATTGTCGCTACAGATGCAGATGTTGATGGAATGCACATTCGCCTTCTTTTGTTGACTTTCTTTTTACAATTTTTCCCTGATCTGGTTCGTGAAGGACATTTGTATATTCTTGAAACACCATTATTCAGAGTTAGAAATAAAAAGGAAACAATTTATTGTTATTCGGATGAGGAGAAAGAAAAAGCGATCAAAAAACTTTCACCCAAGCCAGAAATTACACGGTTTAAAGGTTTAGGAGAAATATCACCTGATGAGTTTGAAGGCTTTATAGGTGAAGATATCAGGTTAGAACCCGTTATTTTAGAAAAGGAATCTTCTATTGCAAAGATTCTGAGCTATTATATGGGAAAAAATACACCTGAACGCCAACGGTTTATTATCGATAACCTGAGAATTGAGAAAGATGAAATTGATGAGGTTCTGGAGAAAATAATTGAAGTGAAAGAAGTTGCCTGATTGAAAAGTCTTGCGTTTTAATGATTGTAATTCCGAATTTAATAACCCCCTTACATTTATTTTAAATTTAAACACCTATCCAGACAGTGACACTTGAGGAAGTAAGAAAAGACATTGACGCAATTGATGACCAGTTATTAGTATTGCTTAATAAAAGAATGAAGCTGGTACATAAAGTCGGAGAAATTAAACGTTCTACTAAAGCCCTTATCTACAGGCCGGAACGTGAAAAGCAAATTTTAGACCGAATGAATTCGCAAAATGATGGCCCTCTTAATAAAGAGGCGATTGAAGCCATTTATTTAGAGATTTTTGCTGCTGCCCGTAATATCGAACTCCCGGAGAGAGTAGCTTACTTAGGACCAGAAGGAAGCTTTACCCATCAGGCCGCAGAAAGTCGTTTTGGTGCAATGAGCGAATATATGACATTGCCAACTATCAAATCGGTATTTGAAGCTGTAGATACGGGTAGAGCAAAATTTGGGGTGATTCCTATTGAAAATAACCAGGAGGGAATTGTTTATGAGACTGTAGATTTACTAAATGAAATGAATGTAAATGTTGCTGCTGAATTAAAAATCCCGGTTCATTTTGCTTTGGCTACAGAGGCCGAAAATCCATCAAAAGTAAAAAGAATCTATTCAAAAGATATTGCGTTCAGGCAATGTAGGGGTTTCCTGAACAAATATTTTGAACAGACACACCCTGAAGAAATCCAAGTAGAATCAACATCAAAAGCTGCTAAATTGGCTGCTGAGGATCCTGAAAGCGCAGCCATTTGCTCCGAAATCGCAGCAAAGCTATTCAGTTTACCTATTTTGTTTAATAATATAGAAGATAACGGTCAGAATCGTACACGATTCTATATACTTGCTAAAGGCTTTGAGAATCAGAAAAGCGGCAATGACAAAACCACCATTATTGCACGTTTGCCAGATACAGATAAACCAGGTGTTCTTGCCAATTTCTTACAGGATTTTAAAAAGGCAGGCATCAACTTAACCAAAATTGAAAGCCGCCCTTATAAAGGTAGCGAGGACTTTAATTTCTGGTTTTTTATTGAATTGGAAGGATTCCACAAAGATGAAAATGTGGAGAAAGTCTTTAAAAAACACCGGAATGCAATCAAGAAATTGGGTAGCTATGTAAAAAATGCCTGATACTATTTCTTTCGGAGTATTGCAGAAGCAGCAATCAATACCCAAATAACATTAACGGCCATAGACGGGTAGGCATGGTGGAAATATGTATTAATGATAAAGCATATTCCACCAATAGCATTTGCCCAGATATAGCGGGCATCTTTAGCATTTAATTTCCCCTGAATGTTTAAGAAATAAGAACCTGTTACCAGAACGGCCCCAATCCATCCAATGATTTCAATTAAATCTATTTTCATAATATCTGGATTGCGCGCTCTTTATCTCGTAAAATCTGGGTCTTTAATTCTTCAATACTACTGAATTTTTGCTCGGGTCTGATATAATCTACCAGTTCAACAGTTATATTTTCTCCATAAATATCATTGCTGAAATCAAGAATATGTACTTCCTGTGTTCGGCCTACACCATCAACAGTCGGACGGTTGCCAATGTTCATAATGCCGGTTAGCCATTGACCTCTAACTAATGCTTTTACAGCATATACGCCGTTAGCCGGAATTAATTTATAAGATTCTGAAACCTGCACATTGGCAGTCGGGAAACCGATGGTTCTTCCTAACTGGCGCCCTTTTACTACAATACCAGAAAAGCTGTAGTATCTACCTAACAGATCGTTTGCAGATTTTACATTTCCTTCTAATAATGACTGGCGGATTTTAGTCGAGCTAATGACTAAATTTTCAATCTCCTGACGAGAAATTTCTTCAATCTGAATACCAAATCGGTTAGAGTTATCTTCTAAATATTGAAAATTACCTTCACGATTACGACCAAAATGGTGATCATAGCCAATGACCAGTTTTTTAGTGCCAATGGTATTAAGTAAAATCTTCTGCACATATTCATTTGAGCTTAACTCTGAAAACTCTCGTGTGAAAGGAACTATTAAAAGATGATTTACACCTTGTTTTTCGAGGAGTTCAATTTTTTCGTCAATTGTAGATAATAATTTAAGACCTTGACTGTCTTGCGAGACTACCATTCGAGGGTGAGGCCAAAATGTAAGCACTACCGACTCGCCCCCTGATAATTTAGTTGTTTCTTGTAATATTTGCAGGATTTTCTGATGGCCTAAATGAACTCCATCAAATGTGCCGCTCGTTACTACCGCATTTTCTAACGGCTTAAAATCTGATAGATTATAATATACTTTCAATGTGTAAGGTATTTTGTAAAACAATCGGCGTCGTTAACTTAAAACAACGATTATGATTGATTGGGCGCAAAATTACGAATATTATCCAGAAATTGTTCGAGGGTAAGCGCATTTTCAATTTTGAAATCTCCGATTCGGGTTCGGCGTAATGAGCTCATATATGCTCCTGATTGAAGTAATTTGCCAAAATCTCTCACAAGGCTACGGATATATGTTCCTTTGGAACATACAATTCTGAATGAGAGCTCAGGAAAGCTGGTAGTATCTATTTCAAACGTTTTTATTTCAACCTGTCTTGATTTTATTTTAATCTCTTCCCCTTTTCTTGCCGACTCGTAAGCCCTTTTACCATCAACTTTAATGGCAGAATGCGCCGGAGGAATTTGCTCAATTATACCTGTTAATTTTACTATTGCGGCACTAATTGCTTCCTGAGTAATATGATTGATAGGGTATTCGGCATCAAAATCAGTTTCCAAATCAACTGATGGAGTGGTTTTCCCTAAAACCAAGGTACCAATGTATTCTTTTTCTTGTGCTTGATATATGTCAATTTCTTTGGTTTTTTTGTTGGTACACAGAATGAGCAACCCAGTAGCTAAAGGGTCTAAAGTACCCGCATGACCTACCTTTTTATATTTACCTGCATACCGAACCTTATTTACTACATCAAAAGAAGTCCATTTCAAAGGTTTGTCGATCAATAGCACTTCATTTCGTTCATCAACGACTGTTTGCATAAGGGGTTTGTTAATTTAAGGCTTTAAACAATCTTCAATTCATAACCTGCAGCAATTAAGCCCAGAATGATTAAGCCGACAATAATCCGATAATAACCAAAAACCTTAAAGCCATATTTTTGTAAATAGCTGATGAAGAACTTAATAGCAATCATAGCTACGATAAATGCAACTACATTGCCAACTATTAGAAGTTGAAGTTGGTCAGATGAAAAAGTAAGAGTGCCTGCTTTATAGCTTTTAAGTAATTTATATGCCGATGCCGCAAACATAGTTGGAACAGCAAGAAAGAATGAAAACTCGGCTGAATCCTTACGTGATAATCCCTGAAACATACCACCAATAATACTTGCAGCGGAACGAGAGACACCAGGAATCATGGCAATACATTGGAACAATCCAATTTTTAAAGCATCAGCATAGCTAATGTTTGCTTTTGTAGCTTTATTTTCAAAGTATTTATCAATAAAAATCAAGACAAAGCCACCCAGAACCATAGACATGGCAACTACTACAACACTTTCAAGCAGACTGTCAATGAAATCGTTCAACAGAAAACCAATAATAGCTGCAGGAATGAAAGCTGCTAATAGTTTGGCATAGAACTCGAATGATTGTAAGAATTTTTTCCAGTAAAGAACGAGTACTGATAAAATTGCTCCGAACTGAATATTTACTTCAAATACTTTAGTAAAATCTAATTCACTTATACCCATCAGGGATGAGCCAATAATCATGTGTCCGGTTGAACTGATAGGTAAGTACTCTGTAATTCCTTCAATAATAGCAAGGATAATAGCCTGAATAAGATCCATTATAATGTTTTAGTAAATATTTAGGAAATGCGAATATAATTAAGACGAAATGATGATTACTCAGTTTATGAGATACAAAGATTTTACTATTTTCAGAAAGCATTATTTCTTTCTGAAAATGGCGTAAAATTCAAACAAAAAGCCGATAAAAGTAATAGCAGGGCCAAGTGTGATACCCAAAAAGCCAAAACCGAATTCTTCTTTATCTAAAGTCATGATAAAAAAACCAACAAGAATAAGACCGATACCCACTAACATTAACAGATAGTTCTGGCGGCTAAATGGAAGAGCACTTTTGTTAACACCATTATCGGTGCTTTTTACTTCCTGTGCTTTAGAGGTGATACTTTTCATAATCGTAAATTTCCTTATCCCAAGGATAATATTTTTATTGTATATTCATATAAAAGGGATAGACTTTACATGAAGTGAAATATTTAAAAACAGATAATGTGAAATTTTAAACTCATAAGATTATATAGAAACGATCAATATAAATTTTCAAGAGGGGTTCTTAAATACCTATGCATAGATTGAAAGGTACTTAAAACACTGATCAGAATTCCTAAAAGAAGCACTCCACCACATAAAAATGCAATCTTGATATAATCCTGCAAAACTAATAAATCTTCAATTTTATTTACTGCTATTTGCTGAACACCAAAAAACAGCCCGATGGCGATAATACCCGAAAATAGACCTTGCCATATTCCACGACTAATAAAGGGTTTTTGAATAAACCAATCTGTCGCACCCACCAACTGCATACTTCTGATAATCAATCTCTGCGAATACAATGCTAACCGGATAGTATTGTTAATCAATAAGAAAATAGCAACTAATAGAACTACAATTACAGATGCAATAATCAGAAATGCTTTGTAAGCATTTTTGTTGATGCTATCTACAAAATCCTTGGCATAATCAGCTTCAAAAACGCCTGATATTTGTTCTAAATCAGATTTAATTGTTTCTAAATTCAACTCACTCAGATATGTTTCTCTGATCCTTAAACTAAAAGCATCTCGGTAAGGATTTTCACCCAAAACAGAGCTATAATCTTCATTAATATCTTTCAGCACTCTTTTGGCTGTGCTTTCTTTTGAAATAAATTTTATCTGTGGCACATTATCAGCGTAGGCTATATAACTTTTTTTTGCGATAATATTCCGTACAGAATCCTGTTGAATTTGAGTAAGTGATTTATCTAAATAGACCTGAATCTCAATATTCTGTTTTACATAGCTCACTAATTGTTTAGAGGTCAGGGCTATCCAGCCTGTAAAAGCAATCAGAAATAACGCGGTTGTTAAACTAATAATAATTAAGAGACTCGGATAACTACCTAATTTTCGTTTTGGCATTGTGAATCTTTTTAAAACAAATCTTTATGGCTTCGCAATTTTGGGCAAAGATAGAAAATGTAGAAGAAATATAGACCAATTTAATGATTTTTAACAGATTCTGAAGTTTCACCTCTCCATCGGGCAATTCTTTCGGGCATATCCTGCTCAATGATATTTTTGATTACCTCTGTAATTTCCTCGACAGTAGCTTCAGGTGCAAAATGAATAGGGTCTTTGAATTTTACTCTCAACTCGGTATTTCTCTTTTTATAGGCCAATCCGGTTTTGTTAAATGCTCTTCTGAAGCCATCAATTACCACTGGAACGATAATTGGATTCGCATCTTTGATAATATGTGCAGTGCCTTTCCTTATTGGCGCATATGGACTTGTAGTGCCTTGTGGGAAACTCACTACCCAACCAAATTTTAATCCTTTTGCTACATTAGAACCGGCTGAAGAATCCAACTCTCTTTTTACATTTTCCCCTTTGGCTCTCCATGACCTTTCAACTAAAATAGCCCCTGCTAAGCTAAAAATTCGGGGAATTAATCCTTCTTTCATTGTTTCACTTGCAGCTACATAAAATGTTCTGGCTCTGGGAGCAAATAATGCTATTGGAATAACTCTGTTTCCAAATCCCCATTTGACTGAGCAAAATATATGATAAAACGTGATCACATCGGCAAAGTAAGTCTGATGATTTGATATAAAATACACATTCTGATTTGGCAAACGAGCAATTTTCTCAGCTCCTTCAACTTTTAGCTGATTTGCAACAGCAATGCGCCAATAAGTTGGGAAACCGGCAATGAGGATAATCAATCGTTTTAAAATTAGCCAATTACCGAATGGGTCACGTTCAAAAAATCCAAAAATATCAATATAAGAAATGTACCTAAAAAAAGGATTAGGGTCATTATTGGGAATTGGCAAAAAGTTACGAAGTACTCGAAGCATTATTAGTATTATATGGTTTGTCAGGGCTTATTGAAGATGAAAGATAGGAATAAAAACTCAAATATCAATAAGCCCTTTTATACAGCAACATTAATTTTTTGGGGTTGCCAGAATATCAAAAGTTTTCCAATCACTCATGTTCTCTCTCATGATCTTCTGCCTTTTGGTATTTATGTCAAACGCTTCAACGAAGTATAAATCATAACCTAAATCTGCAACCAGGTCAAACAAAATGTTCCGTTCTGTCTTATTTAACTTAACAAAACATTCGAAAATCAGATTTGGTTTGTGTTTTTTTACAAAAGGTAATATTGATTTTAGTATTTCTGTATCATATCCTTCGGTATCAATTTTTATCAGTGATAATTTAGATATCAGATCAGGGT
This sequence comes from Emticicia sp. BO119, assembly GCF_013912375.1. GTDB lineage: Bacteria > Bacteroidota > Bacteroidia > Cytophagales > Spirosomataceae > Emticicia. Next base: position 1,606,045 of record NZ_JACETV010000001.1, read on the forward strand.
AATTTTCATTCAGAAACTCCTCTAATTTTACACCTTTTACCTTTTCTTCCAGACCGAATTTGCCATGCGTATTTTCTTTGGTTTCAGCAATTCCGCCATTATTGTAAGAAGCCTCCGAAGAATTATAGAAGAAGTCACCATTATGCGTGGTTATGGCCAGCCTTAAAGGAATAATATTTGTCAATTCTTTATTAAGGGTGGCATTTTTTTCTAAAATTTTATAAATAAAAGGGTTAGGATCGAACCCTAAAACTGTACCTTCTTTACCAACTGCCAGAGCCATGGGAATAGTAGAATCTCCGATATGTGCACCTATGTCAATAATAAAGTCACCTTTTTTTAATATTTTTTTGTAGAAGTCGACCTGGCCTTGGCTGATATCCTTCCTTGCTTCTAATGGGTTTTCCCATCGGGCGAAACTCACTTTACCAAATTCAGGCAATTCATATTCTGTAATTTTATAAGGGTATTCTTTGAAAATTGTCCGAGCCTTGTGTTTTTTAAATTTTTTTTTCAGATAAGTAAACATAAATAATAGGAATTTATAGTGATTTATTATTAATAGTTTGAAAGTGCAGGATATGAGCTAACGCAAAGATATTGGATATTTTAATAGAGATTGGCAAAATAGCAAAATTTTGATATTTTGAGTACTTTTTTGATTAGGTTGGAAATATTTTAAAGTAAATAGGGGATGGTTTTGAAAATAAAAAGCCATTTGCGATCCCGCAAATGGCTTTTTATTTGATGTTTATATCTATCAGTTAATTTCTCTTGCTTATTTCGTCTCTTATCTTCGCCGCCTTTTCATACTCTTCATTGGCCAGCGCCTGATTTAATAGATTGTTAAGTTCCTCAAGATTCAGATCCTTTAATGAGTCTTTTGTGACTTTTTGAGGGCGTGTTGAAGACGAAACTAACTCTTGCGGCTCATCAGCAGTTGTGGCTTCTTGCGCGGTAATGCCCGCATCTGACAAAATCTGATTAGTTGTATAGATCGGAACCTGAAAACGGAGCCCTATGGCTACAGCATCAGAAGGGCGTGCGTCAATTGATTTTTGTCGGATACCGTCAGTACAAACAACTTTGGCATAGAAAATACCCTCTCGTAAATCAGAAATCAATATCTCTTCTACTGTAAAATCAAATGCACGGGCAAATGATTTAAACAAGTCGTGAGTCATTGGACGATTTGGAGTTATACGTTCCATTTCTATGGCAATGGCCTGCGCTTCAAACATGCCAATAATAATTGGTAATCTTCGATTACCAAATTCTTCAGCCAGTACAAGAGCAAATGAGCCTGTTTGTGATTGGCTGGGAGATAGACCTAATATTTCGAGTTTTATTTTTTCCACGTTGCAAATATAAGGATTTCTTAATTTGTCCTTTAATCTAATCGATAAAAAAGTCCAGCGGGACAAATGTTCACAGGTTTAACTTTAAAACATCTGTTTTGGTTTCCAATAGAAAGCAAAAAATATATGATTCAGATAATCTCAAATTATTAAAATCTTTTTCTTTTATCCAAATGACCCTCTTTAGCAAATCTGTAAATCGTATAGGAGAATAATAATATCTATCGCCTAAAAACACAATAGCCTCGGTAAAAATTAATCACCGAGGCTATTAATTGTTGTTGAAATTCCTATTTCAGGTCTTTTACTGCTTTTGTTAGTTTAGGTAATACATCAAAAACATCACCTACAATACCGTAATCTGCAGCTTTAAAAAATGGAGCATCCGCATCTTTATTAATCACTACTATAACTTTAGAGGAGTTTACGCCAGCGAGGTGCTGAATAGCACCTGAAATTCCACAAGCTATATATAGATTTGGGGAAACTTTTACCCCTGTTTGCCCAACATGTTCATGATGGGGGCGCCAATCCAGATCTGATACTGGTTTAGAACAGGCTGTTGCTGCTCCTAAAGCTTCTGCTAAGTCTAATAAAGGTTGCCAGTGTTCTGGTCCTTTCATACCACGCCCACCTGATACCACGAGGTCGGCCTCTGGTAATGAAACTGTTCCTGTTGCTTTTATGGTCTCTGTAACTTTTGCTGTAAATAGATTGTCATCTAACGCTGGTGTAAATGATTCAACCGTGGCTGAAGTATTGGTTTCAACAGGATTTACCACATTCTTCTTGACTGCCAATATCGTTATATCATTTTGTATATTTACATCGACAAAGGCCTTACCCGTAAAAATGCTTCTTTTAACTTTGAAACCATTAGATAGATCCGGTAATTCTACTACATTGCCCACTACAGCAGCCTTTAGTGATCCGGCTGCACGGGCAGTTACAGCATCAGCCAATGATGATTTGGCTGTAATAATTACTTTAGCACCGGTTGTCTTGGCTGCTTCGGCCAATACTTTTGCATAAGCCATGCTATTAGGAAGCTCTAACTTTGCATCGTTGGCGTGCAAAACTTTGGTTGCGCCATAATTACCTGCAATGACCAGCTCAGCAGAGTCTGCTTTGCCAATTACCAGAGCTGTAACTGAAGTGCCTGATTTTTCGGCAACTTGTGCACCATAGTAAATGGCTTCGAGCGAAGATTTTTTAATTGCACCATCTGCAATCTCTGTAAAAACTAATATAGCCATGATTAAATGTCTTTTCTGAAATGAATAATGTGAATTATAGTACTTTTGCCTCTTTATGTAATAACTCAATCAGCTTTTCGGCTTCATCAGCTGGGATCATCTGGCATGCACCTTTGGCTGGAGGTAAGCTGTATTTATCAGTTGAAGTCAAGGCTTCCCCTGAGGCTGGAATTACTTTTAAAGGTTTAGTACGTGCAGTCATAATTCCACGCATGTTCGGGATTTTCCATTCAGCAATGGGTTCCTGACAGCCTAAAACCAAAGGGAGTGGAGCTTCTAACTTTTCTTTACCACCTTCAATCTCACGTGTCATTTTTGCTACTCCATTTTCAATATCTAACTGCATAACCGGAGAAAAAGAAGGGATTCCTAAGATTTCTCCAACAATGCCATGTACCACACCTGAATTGTAATCACTTGTTTCTCTTCCCATCAGAACGAGATCATAGTTGCCTTCTTTCGCAACTGTGGCAATTTGTTCGGCAACAAAATATGAATCAGTGGGCTCGGTATCGACCCTTATGGCATCATCTGCTCCGATAGCCAAAGCCTTGCGTATTTGTGGCTCAGCATCAGCCTCTCCAACATTCAATACTGTAATACTTGCACCATATTGTTCTTTTAATTCAACGGCTCTTGCCAGTGCATAATCATCGTAAGGTCCGATAATATATTGCACTCCTGCTTTATTCAACTTTGTATCGCCGTCAGTAAAACTGATTTTTGAAGTAGTGTCAGGTACACTCGAAATGCAGACTAATATTTTCATAGTATTTTGCCCCTTACCCCTAAAGGGAAGTTGTTTATAGAATAGATGCTTTTAGGGGTTTTCTAAAAAGCATTATTAGTATAATGAACTTAAGAGTTTTATTGCCTAAATTTGCCTTAGAGCAAAAAATAAGACTGAAAATTGTTATGCATGCATAACAATTGCAAATCTAAATTAAAGAGGATTAGTATGCAAGAGGAAAGATTAAAAATTTTATTACAATATTTAGAAGAAGAACCAGACGATCCTTTTAATATTTATGGAGTGGCAATGGAGTACATGAATAGTAATTCTGAAAAGGCACTTTTTTATTTGGAAAGGTTGCTGATTGAATATCCTGATTATGTGCCAACTTATTATCATGCAGCCGCTTTGTATTTTGAAAAAGAGCAATTTGAGAAGGCAGAGGAAGTGTATAAAAAAGGAATAGAAATAGCTCATCAAAAGCAGAATATTAAAGCTTATGATGAGCTGAAACGAGCTTATAGAATGTTTTTGGACGAACTTGAGTGAATTTAGTAATAATATTCATCTTGCTCTTTCACATTCGTTTTTCCGAACAAGGCTCTGAAAGTATCTGTCATATAAAGCATATCCAATACTTTATTTCGAGCCTGCTTCATTATATAAACATTATGGTTTTGTTGTATTTGCTCCTCAATCTGTTTCACTATAAAAGCCATGCACTCTTCATTAATTGAAAAATCTTCAACAATATACATTACGAAGCGATTTCCGGGCTCATTGTCTGACAAATAAAAAACCAAGTGGAAATCTTCTCCTACCAAAAAGGCGGCAGTTTTATTGGTATCAAATGTTTTAAATATTTCTTTATTATCAACTAAACAATCGATTATCTCAACTTCGTCAGCTATTATCCTTAATGTTGGTTGTAAGTTCATATCTCCGTCCTTTTTATTGTGTTTTCGTTTGTTGCTTTTCAAATATAACGTAAGAATCTAAATAAAATTCAAAAAAAGTGAAAAAAAATCTTGGAATAGTAATATTTTATATTTGTCAAAATTTTAAAAATCGGTTTGTTTTTGAGTATTTTTACTCAAAAAAATGTTTTTTCAACAAAAAGTCATTTGTGATTTAGGTAGCTTTGCCATATTATTTTAAAAAAATCAGTATTTAAGCTCAAATCAAACTTTGTATTTTTGCTAAAAAAACTTTTTTATGGCCTATAGAACTTCAAAAATTACTACTTTATCAAGTAAAAATAATCGTGCCACCTCTGTCTTAATGATTTATACCGGAGGTACTTTGGGTATGGTATATGACTCAAAAAATAAGAGTTTAGTGCCTTTTAATTTCGATGAGATACTAACAAATGTGCCAGAATTGCATCGGCTGGAATTTGAACTTACTATTCTGACTCTTGAGAAACCGATTGATTCATCAAATATGAATCCTAAAAACTGGGTGGAAATTGCTAAGATTGTATATGATAATTTTGAAGAGTTTGATGCCTTTGTTATTCTTCATGGTACTGATACGATGGCTTATACGGCCTCAGCCTTAAGTTTTCTCCTGGAGAATTTAAGTAAACCAGTGATTCTAACTGGTGCACAATTACCCATTGGCATCGCAAGGACAGATGCTCGTGAAAATTTGATTACTGCTTTAGAAATAGCTTCTGCTAAAATCAATGGCAGACCAATTATACCTGAAGTAGCTATATATTTTAACTCTTACTTATTGCGTGGTAACCGGGCGAAAAAAAAAGAGAGCAGTCAGTTTAATGCATTCAGATCTGAGAATTATCCGAATCTGGCTGAAGTAGGGGTGACTATTGACTACAATTTCCCGTTTATTCGTGCTTACCGAACAGATCTTCCCTTACAATTGCACGAAAATCTGAATCATAATGTGGTGATACTCAAACTTTTTCCGGGTATTAAACAGAATTTGATTCATAATATATTTAATACCAGTGAATTAAAAGGAGTAGTTTTAGAAACTTATGGTGCTGGCAATGCCCCATCTGAGGGGTGGTTTTTAGAAGAGCTCAAGGAAGCTATTGATGAAGGAATTGTTATTTTTAATGTTTCGCAGTGCGATGGAGGGAGAGTTTTGCAAGGCACGTATCAAACTTCCAGAAAACTTCTTGAAATCGGAGTAGTAAGCGGCTCGGATATTACAACCGAAGCAGCCATTACTAAAATGATGTTTTTATTAGGTAAAGAAGATTCATACGAGCGTGTGAAGTTTAACCTTGAAACAGATATTTGTGGAGAGATGTCGGTTTAAATAGATTGATTATTTTTACTTTTTCCTTAGTACCAAGTTTTTAAATTGCATAGGGCTTTTACCTTTTACTTGTTTAAAGACTTTACTGAAATATGAAACATTTGAGAAACCGCATTCAAAGCATACATCTGTGATACTTTTTTCAGTCATTAGTAACTTACAAGCCTGATTGATTCGATATTCGTTCACAAAGTCAGTATATGTCATATTCATTACCTTTTTGAAATAATTGCAGAATGACGGAACTGTCAAGTGTGCAACATCAGCTACCTGCTTAATATTAATCGGGGCTTGATACGAGAGCTCAACATATTCATAAATCCGTTTGATACGAGCCTGATCTTTTTGGTTAAAATCATAGCGGGTATCGGCTACATTCAGTAAAATGTAATCTTCGGAATTAGCTAATATCTGAAAAATTGACAATAACTCAATCATTCTCCCAAAATGGGTCAGCTGAAGCATTTTCTTCAGTCTGTTTCCAACAATTTTTTTTGTTTGCCCAAAAAAATGAATCCCATGTTGAGATCGTTCAAAAAGTGCTTTAACGGCAGTCATTTCAGGTCTATCGAAGAATTCTTCCCCTAAAAAATCCTCTTTGAATTGGATAACTGTTTCTTCATGTTCGTCTAATGCATCGTAGCCAAATCCAGCATGTGGTAAGTTAGAACCTATCAGAACCAAATCTCCGTCTTCATAGTAGCTGAGATGGTTTCCGACATGCCTGCGTCCGGTACCATAATGTACATAAACCATCTCGTATTCAGGATGATAATGATAGTTCCACGGAAAAATATTTGAAGAAATCTTTAAATGTAGCAGTCTGAAGGAACTTCCTTCGTCAGGTTGGATCTTTTCAAAGGGTGTTTTCACTATATTAAGATGGGAATAATTAAAATTTTCATAAAAATAGTAATATAGTATTAAAACTCATGAATGGAAGAATATTTTTTATCATTTGATATGCCGAATTTTGTATCACGTTAAATAATACATTTAGTTTTGTTTTAGAAAATACGTCAACGTATGATGAATAAAAAAGCGAGCAAAATGCTCGTTTTTTTTTGAGTGAAATTGCTTGAATTAGTGCATAAATGTCATAAATCTTACATAATTTAGTGATTTTACAACTATTCAATCATTCGAAATCAGCTAATTGGTTATTGAACTTATCCCTATCCTATTTACACTTATGAAAAACTGGAAAATCAAACTGTCCTTGTATCTTAATTATTTTGTATTTGCTATTTTATTGAATAGTGTAGGCATTTTAATTCAGAAGTCCATTAATAGCTACCATGTTGATGAAATAGCCGCCAGCTCGCTTGAAGCATTTAAAGATTTATCTATTGCTTTTGTTTCTTTTTTTGTGGGTTCTTTCTTACCAAGATTAGGCTATAAAAAAGGTATGTTAATTGCCTTAGGTACTGTGTTCATTGGCTGTGTGGTTATGTACTTTGGTAATTCATTCACGGCAGTAAGAATCCTTTTTGCTTGTGTAGGTATTTCATTTGCAGTTATTAAAGTATCCGTTTATTCCTTAGTTGGATTGCTTGCCAGCAACGATAAAGAACATAAAAGTATTCTGAGTTCAATTGAAAGTTTCTTTATGGTTGGTATTGCGGTAGCTTTTGTGTCTTTTCCTTTGTTCTACAGTGATATTGACCCGAATGCCTGGTTAAGAGTTTATTTAGTAGTTGCATTATTAGTATTAATATCTTTCGTTTTCCTGCTTTTTTCTGACTTTGATGCACTTGATTATGAAGTCCCGGGTAGTAATATAGGTGATGATTTTAAACAGATGATTAGCTTATTGAAAAGACCGCTAGTTTTAGTGTTTGCCATAGCAGCTTTTATGTATGTGATGACAGAGCAGGGAATTATGAGCTGGTTGCCAACTTTCAATGAAAAAGTGCTTCATTTACCTGAGCGAACGAGTGTATTTATGGCAGTAATATTGATGCTATCAATTGCAGGGGGCAGGTTTGTTTCTTCTATTCTCATAAAAAAAATATATTGGTTAACTATCTTGTTAGTTTGCCTGATAGGGGCAGCTCTTATGGTTATACTGGTTCTACCTCAAACCAATGGCTTAGAAGTTAAGGAAATCAACTCCTTAGGCGATTTACCTATTATTGCTTATGTTTTTCCACTAATAGGCTTCTTTTTGGCCCCTTTATATCCATTAGTAAACTCAATCGTCTTAAGTGCTACTGAAAAGATATTTCATAGCCCGATGGCTTCATTGCTTACTTTCTTTTCTGCAATAGGGGGAACTTTGGGCTCTCGGTTAGTAGGTTATCTTTTCAAAAATATTGGGGGAGACAAAGCATTTTACTTCTCATTAATACCTATGGGAATTTTAATCATTTGTTTATTCCTATTAAATAGTATTCAGAAAAAGTCAGGTAAAAATATTGAATTCAATACCTCTGGCGGGCATTGATTGCAGAAAAAAAGAAAATGAAACAACCGATTAGATATATTCACGAGTTAGGAGAACTATTTGAAGACGTACAATTAGCAAATGTATTTCCGGATAATAAAACATTTCCTGATTGTACTCCTAAAGGCATAAATAATGAGGAGAGTTTACTGGAAATTAAAACAAGATATGCAGAGCAGAAGAACTTATCTGAATTTGATTTGCGAAGATTTGTGTTAAATAATTTTGACCTGCCTCAAGGGCATGAAACTTCTTATAAAACTGATAAAACGGAATCCGCGAAGGAACATATTGAAGAATTATGGACAATATTGACTCGTGAGCCACATAATGAAAAATCATCGTTAATACCTTTGCCTAATCCGTATATTGTTCCTGGTGGACGATTCGGAGAGGTTTATTATTGGGATAGCTACTTTACTATGTTAGGTCTTCAAGAGTCAAACAGGATAGATATGATTCAGGCAATGGTTGATAATTTTTCTTATCTCATTTACAAAATCGGGCATATTCCTAATGCTAATCGTATATATTATATAGGCCGCTCACAGCCTCCTTTCTACGCCTTAATGCTCAGACTATTAAGTGAGGTAAAAGGTGGAAAAGTGATGGTTGATTATCTACCCTATTTAGAGAAAGAATATGAATTCTGGATGGAGGGGAAACGTTTGATAAAAGGAGATACAAAAGCCGTAAAGAGAGTGGTGAAAATGAAGGATGGTGAGGTGCTTAATCGCTACTGGGATAACCACTGTACTCCCCGTCCGGAAGCATTTAAAGAAGATTTTGAGCTGGCAAAAAACTCAAAACAAAGACCTGAAGAACTATATAGGAATTTAAGAGCCGCTGCAGAATCGGGTTGGGATTTTAGTAGCCGCTGGTTCAGAAATCCTGATGCATTTGATAGTATCCATACAACGGATATTATTCCGATCGATTTGAATTGTCTATTGGTCTACTTAGAGGAAACCATTGCAGAAGTATATGATTCACAGAAAAGTACTGTCACAGCTAAAAAATACAAAATACTTGCTAAAAGCAGGAGAGAGGCTATACAGAAATACTGTTGGAATAAAGAAAAGGGCTTTTACTTCGATTACGATTTCATATTGAATGCTCAAAAAGAGCATCAAACGCTAGCCTCAACTTATCCGCTTTTCTTTTCTTTAGCCACACCTGAACAGGCTCATAAAATAAAACAGACCTTGGAAGAGAAATTTCTGAAAACAGGGGGTTTAGTAACTACGCTTGCATTTACAGGACAACAGTGGGACGCACCAAATGGGTGGGCCCCTTTGCAATGGATTGCTTATAAAGGTTTAAAAAATTACGGTTTTGGAAAATTAGCGCATGAAATTAAAACGAGATGGCTTAAATTGAATCTGAAGGTATATAAGGATTCCGGGAAAATGACCGAAAAGTACAATGTGAACGATAAGGACATTGAAGCAGGTGGAGGCGAATACCCGAATCAGGATGGTTTTGGTTGGACAAACGGCGTACTTTTAAAAATGATGGTTGAGTAAACGTATTAGGTATATTGATAAATCCACCAGATAAGTACAAATTGAAGAGGCAATCTTAGCCAAAGCAAAATTGCAGGGATTCTGTGAAATCTCCCTGAGGTTGCCATATAAATATTGGCTGGGAAAACAGCAATTAACAGTAGAATTAGTCCCCACGATGCATAAATCCTTGTTAAGGGGATGAGTAAACCTAAACCTAACACAATTTCTGCAATACCACTTATTAAAACCATAGCTTTGTGGTACGGGATATAAACAGGCATGGTTTTCATATAGAAACGCTCTTTTCTAAAATGTGAAATCCCAGCAAAAATAAAAAGAATTGCAGCTATGTAAAGGCTGATGATTTTTATAATGGGCATGAATGAAATAGTATTATCTCTGCAAATTAATTTGTTTTTTATAATAAATAGGATTTAATTGGTATAATATTCAATCTATTAGCCTTTTACTATGAAAACTCTGTTTGCCTTTTGTATGGTCTGGGTTTATTCTTATGGTATATTTGCGCAAAATGCTACCAGCAATAAACTTATTGTAAACACTGCTTCCGACTTCCTGAAATTATTAGACAAATCTCAATTGGAGAAAATTAGCTATAGTTATGATACCGACGAACGCTTTAACTGGTATTTTGTACCTAAGGCTCGGAACGGATTAATGTTGAGAGAAATGGATGATAAGCAAAAGGATGCCGCTATGAACCTCTTGAAAGCGACCTTAAGTCAGCAAGGTCAGGAGAAAGCGATTGCTATTATTCAATTAGAAATTATTCTGAAAGAATTGGAAAAGGCTCCACCAGAGAGTGACTATCGTAGCCCTGTAAAATATTATTTTACTATTTTCGGGACTCCTGATGAGAAAAAACTTTGGGGCTGGCGTATTGAAGGGCATCACCTTTCGTTGAATTTCTCTTCCGAGTCCGGTAGAATTGTTTCAGCCACACCCTTGTTTTTTGGCAGCAACCCGGGTATCGTACCAACCGGAGAAAAAAAAGGCTATCAGATTTTGAAAGATGAAGCAAATTTTGGAGCAGAATTACTTAATTCTTTCACTCATGAACAACTTCAGAAAGTTATTATTTCAGAGACTGCTCCAGGCGAAATTATTACAACAAATAAACGCAAAGTGGAAGCATTGGCGAAGGAGGGCATTACCTTTGCTGAAATGACCTCGATGCAGCAAAAACTATTTTTACGCTTACTGAGCGTATATGTAAAAAATTATCCATTAGGGTTCTCAAATGAATTAATGCAGAAAATAGAAAAAGCCGGTTTAAATCAATTGAGATTTGTTTGGGCTGGTGGAAAAAAATATGGAGAAGGAAATGGACAATATTACCGGATTCAGAACGATGTAATTTTAATAGAATACGACAATACACAAAATAATGGAAACCATATCCATACTGTAACAAGAGATTTAACCAACGATTTTGGTGAAGACATTCTCAAAAAACATTATGAAAAGGAACATTCAAAGAATTAAATACCAATGAAGTTGTGGATATATCTCATTCTTTTTTGGTTTGTTTCTCAACAAGAGAGCAAAAAGAATGTGTATTATATTAATGCTAACGGAAACGATGAAAATGATGGTTTGAGTATAAAAACTGCCTGGAGAAGCATCGAAAAAGTAAATTTAACAACTTTTAAAGCGGGAGATAAAGTGCTTTTTGAGGGTGGTGTAATATTTAAAGGAAGTATTCTATTAGATAGTCTTGATAATGGAACTGAAAGAAGTCCAATCATTATCAGCAGTTACGGAACTAAGCCGGCAATAATTCAGTCAGATGAGCGGCGTGGGCTTTTTGCGTATAATTGTGAAGGTATCAGAGTTTCAAGATTATCATTCTTTGGAGATGGCGTAGGAAGAAATAAGCAAAATGGAATCGAGTTTTATACTGATTACGTATCCAAATCACTTCATAATATTGAAATTGATAGTTGTGAAGTAAAAGGCTTTCATAAGTACGGTATTCTGATTCTGGGTGATAAAAGTGATACATCTGGTTACAGAGATGTAAGAATTACCAACACAATTGCTCATGAGAATGGAGAAGCGGGCATTGGGTCTTTAGCAAAATATCCGGCAATTCCCCATAAAAATTTTTATCTGGCATTTAATAAAGTATTCAATAATAGAGGTATTCCTGCCAAAACTCATAATCATTCAGGTAATGGAATCGTGATGGCAGGAATAAATGATGTTTTGATTGAATTATGTGAAGCGTATGAAAATGGAGCTGATAACCGTTGCATCAATGGCGGACCTGTTGGAATTTGGTTATGGGCATGCAGAGAGGGAACTATTCAGAACTGTGAATCGCATCATAATCACGCAGGGTTGACAAAAGATGGAGGGGGTTTCGACATAGACGGAGGATCTACTAATTGTGTCATCCGGAATTGTTATTCACATGACAATGAAGGGGCGGGCTATTTATTTGCGCAATTTAATTGTCCTTTGAAATTCAGAAACAATAAAATTATTGATAATATCAGTCAGAATGATGGTCTGAAAAACAATTATGGAAGTATTACTTTCTGGGGCGATAACGAAGACAACGAAATAATAGGTTGTGAAGTGAGAAATAATAAATGCTATGTGGAGGCAAAAAATGTGGTGAATGGTACTCCTTGCGGAGTCCGTTTGTCAGGAATACACTTCAAAGGCATTAAGGTGCTGAATAATTATTTTGAGATCGCAGCAAATGCAAAATATATCTTCTCTGATAAAGAAGTAAGCCCCGATAAGGTTTACTATAAAAATAACACTATTGAATGGGGAAAGAAAAAAGTAGATGGAAGAAAATAAATTGATACTATTTAATTTACTTATTGCTCATTCCTTTCTCTGCTTTCCTTTAACTATCATAAAGAAAATGAAATATCTGATTCTGACTTTTATTTTTTTGGTTAAAATACAAGTTAATGCGCAAAAAAAGGCTATAGAACAATACTTTCCAACGTATAATGAATGGCAACAAAAAAAGCCGTTTGACTTAGGGCTAAATGGAACAAAGATTGAGGAAGCTATTAGTTTTGCTATAGCTAATGAGAGCCGGAATCCTCGGAATATGGAGGTATCTCACTATCAGAGTTTTGGAAAAGAACCCTTTGGTATAGGTATAGGTCCATTTACAGAAAGAGGAGAGCCAACAGGACTGATTATCTATAAAGGTTATATTATAGCTCAATGGGGTGAACCCGAACGTTGTGATATGACACATAGCGTTACGAAAAGTTTTCTTTCGAGTGTAGTTGGGATAGCCTTAGATAGAGGATTGATTAAAAGTGTAAATGATACGGTAGCAAATTATGTCCCGCCTATTGAATTACACGGAGAGCCGGTTAATCGTTCTGCGGATGATTTTGGAAAGCCTGAACTCCTACAATTATTCAATACACCTCATAATAAAACCATTACCTGGGATGCACTTTTGAGACAGACCAGTGATTGGGAGGGAACCTTATGGGGAAAACCAGACTGGGCTGATAGGCCAGATAAAGATGCATCTCAATGGCTCAACCGCCCGAGACACAAGCAAGGAGAAGTGTATGAATACAACGATGTTCGTGTAAATGTTCTTTCCTTGGCAGCATTGAGTGTTTGGCGTAAACCTTTACCACAGGTTTTGAGAGAAAACCTTATGGATAAAATAGGAGCCTCAAACACTTGGCGATGGACTGGTTATAGAAATTCCTGGATTGTTCTTGACGGACAAGCTATTCAGTCGGTTAGTGGAGGAGGGCATTGGGGAGGTGGGATGTTTATCAATGCTTATGATATGGCTCGTTTTGGATTACTGACCCTAAACAGAGGGAAATGGAAAGAGGAACAGATACTATCAGAAGATTGGATCAGAAAGGCTTTAACACCAACTTCCTCTGAGCCTACTTATGGATATATGAACTGGTTTCTGAATACTGATAAAAAATTATTTCCAAGTGCTAATGTCAGTGCATTCTGTCATATTGGCAATGGTACCAATATGGTATTTGTTGACCCAGATCATGATTTAGTAATAGTAAGCCGATGGATTAATAATAATAATACTGATGGGCTTGTAAAAAAAGTATTTGAGGCATTTAATAAGTAAATTGTCAACCTTTGTATAAATAGTAAAATGAAAAAAACTTTTTTAAGCATTATTTTAACTGCCTTGACTTTTAGTCTTTTTGGACAGAATACGACACCCAAAAAAGAATTTTACGAAATTCGAGAATATGAGCTTCGTTTTGGCTCACCAGCTGCGAATCTTGAAAACTATTTTAAGAATGCCTTGATTCCTGTGCTAAACAGATTAGGTGTGAAAAATGTAGGGGTCTTTAAAGAGATAGGTAAATCTGAACCTGCAAAACTCTATGTTTTTATTCCTTATAACTCTATGGAGCAATATGCAATAATCAATTCACAACTAAAGTCAGACCAAAAATTTAATGAATCAAGTGTGGATTACAATGGCCTTTTACCAGATAAGGCACCTTATTCAAGATATAAAACCTCACTTTTAATAGCTTTTGATGGTTTATCTCAAATGATTAAACCAAATGCAGAACAACGTTTTTTTGAGATGAGGACTTATGAAAGTTTTTCAGAAGACGCTGCTCGCAGAAAAAGAAAAATGTTTAATGATGAAGAAATAAAAATTTTCTATAATACTAAACTGAATCCTGTATTTTTTGGAGAGGTAGTTGCCGGCGAGCATCAGCCTTGTCTGACATATATGCTTACTTTTAAGAACATGGAAGAAAGAGATGCAAACTGGAAAGCATTCAGTGCTGATGCAGACTGGAAAAGAGTATCCTCGCTCCCAGAATATGCCAATACAGTGTCTCGCATTATACGAGTTTTTTTAGAACCAACTGCCTACTCACAAATCTGATACTATGCGAACTTTTTTAACTGTATTAACTGGCATTTTACTCACATTTCAGGTAATTGCTCAGGATCTTACCTATGCTGAGAAATTAGGTTATCCGAAAGGAGCAAAAGTAATTATCATGCATGTCGATGATGTGGGAATGTCATATGATTCTAACATTGGTGCAATTAAGGCTATTGAAGAAGGGGTTGCAACTTCACTGAGTGTAATGATGCCTTGTCCATGGGTGCCTGGCTTTGTTCATTATTTCAAAAACAATCCTAAAACCGACGCAGGCTTACATTTGACTCTGACTTCTGAATGGAAAGATTACCGTTGGGGGCCATTGGCAGGTAAAGCGAATGTGCCAAACTTGGTTGATGAAGAAGGGGCTATGTGGAGAAATGTTCAAGGTACAGCTACCCATGCAACTGCTGATGATATTGAGAAAGAAATCAGAAGCCAGTTGGATAGAGCAAGATCTATGGGATTTGAACCCACGCACATGGATTCTCATATGGGTACGCTATTTGCCAGAGCTGATTACTTAGAAAGATACCTGAAAGTAGGTATGGAACAGAAAATCCCAGTAATGTTTCCGGGAGGGCATGACCATATGATAATGAAAGAAATCGGTACTGCCGGACTCAAATTAGAACAAGCTCAAGCTATAGGTAAACAATTATGGGAGGCGGGTTTACCTGTACTGGACGATTTGCATAATATCAGTTATGACTGGAATCAATATAAAAACCAGAAAGTAAGTGATGAGGTATTGCAGAAGTATAAAACAGATAAATATATAGAATCATTTAAAGACCTACAGCCAGGTGTAACAATGGTAATTATGCACTGCACCGCTACTACAGAAGTTTTTGAGCATATATCAGATTCGGGTAATAACAGAAGAGGGGATTTATTAGCAATGATAGACCCCGCTCTTAAAAAATATATTCAGAATAATGGATACATTCTTACGACATGGAGAGAGCTGAAAGAAAGAAGAGATAAAGTTAAATAACAAAAAAATAAGGCTGATTAAGGAATTTCTTACTCAGCCTTAAAAAACATTTTAAATGCTCACTTTTGTATCAGAATTTAACGGTGCCATAAGCATTTTCATTTTCATATTTCTTTCCGGTCATCAAAGTACTTAACATTTTAATTCCTACAACAAGCTTATTTGAATCACTATCCCAATACTCAGCTTCTTCTGATTTAACCTTAATTAAAGTCAGGTTAGGATCATCTTTACCCTTTGGAATCCATGCTTTGGCGATGGGGGTCCAACATTCATTAATTTTTCTCTGGTCATTTACTTCTTCGGCTTCACCCATTATACAAATATAAGTGTTTTCAGAAGGATCTGCATAAGATACACAAACGTTTGGATTCTTCTTTATTTCAGATACTTTCTCAGAATCCTTTGCTGTCAGAAACCAGATATTTCCATCACTGTCTATTCCTTGAGTACCCATTGGACGGCTATGAACATTTCCTTTCTGATTGATCGTACATATTATGGCAAACTGAATATCCTTTACCATTTCACGAATATCTTCCTGAGATTTCTTTCCATTTTTCATCATTAATCAAGATTTGTTTAGATGCAATAATTGTCAAAAAAGTATTCCAATTGTGTAAAATTTAAGAAGACCGATTAGGGCTGACATTGCTGGGTAAGAATAACAACATGGCTTTGAGTAATAAAATACTCACCAATCAAAAGTATGCTTAGAATCATAGTGTGGAATGACTTTTTCTATAAATAATTTGTAAAAAACCTTCCAATTTTATTCCAGGAATAAAACCTTTTACACCCATGGAAAAGTTAAATGAAGATGCGATTAGAAGCTTAAAACAACTCTGTGAAATAAACGAAGTGAGAGTAAAAGGCTACCAAAAAGCTGTTGATATGATTAAAAATACTAATTCAAAAAAGTATTTTCAGGTAAGAATTAATGAAACTAACAACCTAACAGATTGTATTAACCGTTCAATTGAAGGGGTAAGTTTTGAAAAAATAAAACAAAATAAAATAGAGCGTACACAAATCCATCAATCGCAATTTTATTTTACAATGGCCGCAGCTTCAACAAACCCACGTACAGTGGCATTATCATGCCAATTGGGTGATAAATTTGCTGAAAAAGCGTATGCTTCGGCATTGAATATTATTCAGCTACTATCATTTCCGGAATTGTTAAAAGTTCTCGGAAAACAAGTTTCGAGTCTTCGTAAGTCTTTTGAAACAACTCAGGAGGCTTTTGATTTAGCCTTTGTTTATTAGTGTTTTTAAAGAATTTATTAATTACACAACTACATGGATTTAAGGTCAGAATCACCATTTTGGCTGATGAGAAGCGGTATAATTCGACCATATCCTTCCATCAGGCAATCTTATTCAACTGATATCGCTATTATAGGTGGCGGAATTTCCGGTGCATTGGTAGCCTATTATTTGAGTAAAGAAGGCATACCGGCCATCTTATTGGATAAGCGTCAGATAGGTTTAGGTAGTACTTGTGCCAGTACATCATTATTACAATATGAAATAGATACTCCATTAGGCAAACTTTCAAAGCAGATTGGTACCAAAAAAGCAAATCAAAGTTATCTGTTATGCATAGATGCCATTGATAAAATAAATAAAATTACAGATTCTTTAAAAAGTGATGCAGGCTTTTCTTTGAAGAAGAGTTTTTATTATGCTTCTAATAAAAAAGATGTTGATGAAATAAAAACAGAGTTTCAGTTAAGAAAAAATATCGGTATTAATTTAGAATTATTATCAGGTAATGATATTGAACGACTATTCCCTTTCTCAGCACCTGCAGGACTATTGTCAGCAGTGGGAGGGCAGATTGATGCCTATTTTTTTACTCATGAATTATTGAAATCTTCAATTGATTCTGGTCTGAAAGTTTTTGATAACACAGATGTAGTAAAAATTAATCATCATAAAAGAGGAATTGAGCTTGAAACCAGCTTTGGAGAAGTAATTAAAGCCGGAAAATTAATAATTGCTTGTGGTTATGAATCTCAGGGCTATCTATCAAAGAAAATTGTTGATTTGAACTCTTCTTTTGCCATTGTAAGTGAACCTTCTACTACAAAGAATATTTGGTATCAGAATTCGTTGATTTGGGAAACAGCCCGACCTTATTTATATATGCGGACTACTGACGACAATCGTGTATTAGTCGGAGGGAAAGATGAACCATTTTATAATCCCGAAAAGCGGGATAGACTAATAGCAAAAAAAGCATATCAGTTGAAAAAAGCCTTTGGGAAGAAATTTCCTGATTTTGATTTTCGTATTGACTTCGCCTGGGCGGGCACTTTTGCGGAAACAAAAGATGGATTGCCGTATATTGGTAAAGTGAGAGAACACCCCAATACTTATTTTGCTTTAGGTTTTGGTGGAAATGGTATCGTTTTCAGCCAGTTAGCTGCTGAAATTATCAGAGATATTCTGATTGGTAAAAAGCATATCGGAGAAGGGATTTTTAAATTTGATAGATAAGGAGGAACTATTTTTTAGAAGTGTTTTTAAAACTAATGATTATTATGTAGAAAACACAATTGTCACATAAACTTTAATATGATGGAACAGCATGAAAAAGAGATTAACATGGCGGCCTCTAAAGAGAAGGACATGAAAGATAAGCCAGTCTTTGAAAGACCTTATGACAGACAATCTAAAAGATTAATTAATAAGATTGCCGTTATTACCGGCGGTGATAGCGGAATAGGCCGTGCAGTATGTGTAGCCTTTGCCAGAGAAGGAGCTGATGTTGCAATTGTCTACAAGAAAAATACTGAAGATGCTGAGGAAACAAAAAGATTGGTTGAAGAAAAAGGGCAAAAGGCTTTAATAATTGAGACCGATATCAGTTTTGAAAAGAATTGCAATAGTGTAGTAAAACAAATTATAGATGAATGGGGTAGAATTGATATAGTAGTCAATAATGCTGCCGTTCAATTTCCACAGGAAACTATTGAAGATATTACCACTGAACAGATGAAGCAGACATTTGAAACCAACATTTTTTCAAATTTCTATTTGGTAAAAGCCGCATTGCCCTTTCTGAAAAAAAATAGCGCAATTATTAATACTGCCTCAGTTGTGGCCTACCGGGGTAATCCATTATTATTAGATTATTCCTCTTCAAAAGGTGCCATAGTTGCTTTTACACGTACCTTAGCAGGAATGTTGGCTAAGAAGAAAATCCGAGTGAATGCGGTTGCTCCCGGCCCAATCTGGACACCTTTAATTGTTTCGACTTTTTCGAAGGAACATCAACGCAGATTTGGGAAAGATACACCCATGAAGAGACCAGGCCAACCAGCAGAAGTAGCCCCTGCGTATGTTTTTTTAGCCTCTGAAGATGCCAGTTATATCAGTGGACAAGTAATACATATAAATGGTGGAGAAGCTGTAAATGGCTAAACTATTAGCTAATTTCAACTGAACAAAAAAGCCTTACAGAGTAACTATAGGGCTTTTTTGTTGCTAATTTTTAATAATATAATAACTCTATTCAAGAGCCGCTTCTTCGTTAATATGCGCCTCTGCCAATTCAGTTAATTTATGATCTGCCTCCCCCTCTTCATCTAATGTAGTCTGTAATATTTCTGCTACCTCAAAATAACCCAGAATGCGGGCAATATTACGTAATGTGCCATAAGAAGCTATTTCGTAGTGTTCAACTTTTTGTGCAGCCATTATTAGCCCACAGTCTCTCACAAAACTTCTGGTTTCAGTTGAGTTAACGATTTCATCACCCTCTTGTAATAAACCTTCCATTGCAGGACATTTTTTTGCCTGAATTTTTTCACCAATAATTTCAAAAATTCTTTCAAGTCGGTTTACATGTTTTTCTGTTTCATTATGATGTGTTTCAAATGCTATTTTAAGATCTTCTGAAGTCGCTGCTTTAGACATCTTAGGTAATGCCTTCGCAAGATGATTTTCTGCCCAATACAGATCTTTTAAACCATCAACAAATAGTGTTCTCAGTTTTTCACCATCATTTTCTGAAAATTTTGAGCTCAAATTTTGATTTGGATTTTTCATGATTATATGGATTTAATTAAATGGAAAATAAGAGAAGTACTTATTAATGGTTGTTATTGCAAAAAAACTGTTCCATTATCAAGACTATTAATTCGATAACCAAGAGATAATAATATTCCACAATGGATTAAAACCCTTAATCATTTGTAGTAAAAAACTGGTTACTACTAAAGAAAAAAAATATTTTTTTATACCCGAAGGATTATGAAGATTATTTGGATTTTGAGTAATTGTAAGGTGTTGATTATCAGTGATTTGTGTTTTTGAAATTTTGGAAAATTATGAGTAAAACAGAATTTTTCAGGCACTTTTTTCGTTATATTATAAGGTATTATCTTTCAAAAAAATACCTATACTATCCACAAGTTTTATTTATTTAACCATGCTGTTTTATTATGAAAAATGTAGAAAGAAAATCAGTATTTAAAACCTATCATTCAGGTAAACTAACAATGATGGATGCCTCTTCTATTCCGGCGCAAGTATTTTTGAATCATTTTGAGGCAATCCATCGTAATATTGATATGGAAAATGAAATGAATCAGATAACTTCATTACTTTTCTGGAAGAAATTTAAGCCGTTCATGAACAATAATCGGGTTGACTATATCAAAACTATGCTCCTGAACGCCTGGAACACCGAGTTCGCATTAAGAAATGTAGTAAAAAATTCTGATACCCGATTTCTTAACCATTCTTTACACTGGACCTTCCCACAGGCTTATTTCAGTATATTTTATTCCATTCGGGCTTTAATGGGTACACAAGGCATATATACTGCCGACGAGAGCACTTTATCTAAGCGAATGGCTAATTGGATAGAGAGAGGGTTCTATCCGTCTTCTCTTGGGTATTATAGTTCTGGCAATTATAATGACTTTAAAATACATAGATTACCGAAGGCGACAATTCAACCAAGTGTTGATTATCTGAAAGATGATGAAGATATAGTATCACATATAGCACAGTTTTTAAAAACTACAAGAGGGATGAAGGCGAAAAAGTTAAGGGAAGAGATTCAGAGTAATGAAGACACCGCCTTGAAAAATAAAAAAAACGGTGACCCTATTCTAAAGTTTTCAAAACAGGATTGGGCAAAGATAACGTCTCAATTACCTGTAACAACAGTTTTCGATTTAATAAGTCGCTTGAAGTATTCTGAAAGCAATAGAGAAATTGAGCGTTACCTAAATGCAAATATTGCATTTGATGCTTTTCACAATTCATTAACAGGCATTGTTTACAACGTTAATCTTGTACATGAAACATACCTTGTAAAAGCTTTGGGCATGGAGGCTTATCAATATTTATTAAATGAAATGCCAATTTATTTGCAAGATGGATTTGCATATGAAAGGTTTAATAATATTATTAAACCTCAGATGCTCATAAAACCAGTTTACAATAAAAAGCCGTTGGCTGCCTGATAGACTGGTTTTAGTAATAGTGACACAAAAGAGGAGACACTTTTGATGCCTCCACTTTTGTCAGATTTTGTAGCTATTAGCTCAAGAGATTTAATAAAGTAAGTTGTGCAAGATTTAATAACTAAAACTAAAGTCATGTAAATTCTAATAAAGCATCTTAAATTTTTTAATATAAATTGTATTTTGCCTATCCAGATTATGTGAGTTTGTCAAAAAATATTGTTATTAAATCAGATTTATGACATTCACGCATCCATATTAACTATGGGAATCTGTTAATTTAAACGTGTTGTGTGTACTATCAGACAATGTAAAGTTGGTGAATTTAATAGCTTATAAATTTTTAATGACTTGTTAATTTTAATAAGTTGTGAGATTTTAATGTTGTTAGTTGTGTGAATTTAAGCAACTATTATAAAACCACTCTGAAATGGAATTATAAATAATTTAAGTTGTGTGTATTTGAGTTGCGTTCTTGTTTACCTTAATGGTAAAATATCTCTATATAAATTCGGAACTATTAGATTGCTTTAAAACAAGGGGTATATTAAATACTATACCCCTGTTTGACTTTCACAACCACTATAGAATCCACGATTAATATCTTTGTTTGTCTAATTTTCAATTTTAACCTTTCCCTCTTTTGCTTTTACACCTGTTTTGTCATAAAGTTCATAGCTTTATTTTTGTTTTTTCCGGTGCATCTGATTCACTCTATTTTACTTTATGATGGGTTATTGTAAGTTTTTGAAAATTAAGGCTCAGCTTTTAATGTATCACCTTTTACAACCGCTGCTGAATCTTCAGGAGTTACTACACCAAATCGCCCTCCCTTACCAGCTTCTCCAGGTCCTCCAACGGTGATGTAACCACCAATCCAAGCAATTATTGAAAAAACGATTCCTAATCCGAAAAGCCAGATCAACATTTTTTTGAAATTAAGGTTCTTTTCTTCTTTTACCTGTTCCTCCTCATTGTGGTCGAGGTGATCTTCTTTTTCTGATTTTTTCATGGTTGTAGATTTAATGCCAAAACATTCAAAAAAATTGTTCCTGTACTTTAAATCTTGAATTGTGGTCAAATTTCCCCATTTTGTGGATTGAAACGAGGAAAATACGCAACTATTAGATTATGAGTTGTTTTATTTGATAAAAAGCAATATTTAGAGTAGAAGTAGAAAATAAGTTGAATTGAAAATCGTTTTCATACTTGATGAGAAAGATACTTGCTTTAATTTTTTTGCTCTTTTTAATGCAGAGTTGCTATATTTACCGACCGTGCCCGATCAAATCTTGCAAAGTGTGGATGGAACATAGGCATGGAGAAAAGACTTTTTCTCCACGAAAGATATGGAAAACCCGGATACATTTTGTTGGTGAGAATCTGGTAGGAAACAGCAACAAAAGAAAGGTCAGGAAGCAAAGACGCCAGCTTGAGAAAAACTGATAAGGAGATCAGCCTTAGAAATCTAAGTGGCAGTTGATCCATTCATCATCAAACCTTGTTGGAAAATTCTTTCGGTAAAAATTAATGGCTGGCTCGTTCCAGTTTAAAACCTGCCACATCATGCCAGTGCAGTCTGTTTTTTTTGCTTCTTGAATAGTCCTGTCGAATAGTAATTTTCCAAGACCATTGCCACGCATTGCCTCAGTTACTACGATATCCTCTAAATATAATCTTTTACCTTTCCAGGTAGAATAGCGGTAATAATACACAGAAATACCTTGGATTTTATTATCAGCTTCGGCCACGAAACAACCAAAGATTTTATTTTTACCAAATCCATCTTTTAGCATCATTTCAATGGTATTGGTGACTTGTTCAGGAGCTTTTTCATAGATGGCAAGTTCATAAATTAAATTAAAAACTTGCGGAATATCTTCTTTTGTTATCTTTCTAATTTTGATTTTCATGTTATAGGTTTTTTTTATGAGACTCAATGATAATGTTTAGGACTGCACATTCAGGTTTTTCTACTAATTCTTGTTAATCTGTAATATAATTTTCCCATTTAGCCAGTACAGTTTTGAAATCATCAGGTAGTTCTGTATCAAATTGTAACCATTGTTTAGTTCGAGG
The DNA here is from genome assembly GCF_013912375.1 of Emticicia sp. BO119. Lineage (GTDB taxonomy): Bacteria > Bacteroidota > Bacteroidia > Cytophagales > Spirosomataceae > Emticicia. The sequence continues at coordinate 1,629,106 of NZ_JACETV010000001.1, forward strand.
GTGTACAAAACCAAGTGTCTTGGCATGTAATGCCTGCCTTGGCATAGCTTCAAAACAATTATCAACAAATTGTTTGTATTTATTAAATAATTGCCCTCTCAGAATTTTGTTACCCCCATATTCAGTATCATTAAATAGTGGATGACCCAAATGTTTCATATGAATTCTTATCTGGTGTGTTCGCCCTGTTTCTAAATTGCATTGAATCAGCGAAACATAGCGTAAATCTTTAAGCACTTTAAAATGAGTGATGGCCTCTTTCCCTTGCGAACCATCAGGAAATACATCTGATACTTTTCGGTTTTTAAGGCTTCTGCCAATAAAATTATGAACGGTTCCTGTTGACTCTTTTGGGACTCCCCATACTAATGCATAGTAAGTGCGCTCAATTGAGTGCTCAAAAAACTGATTGGCAAGAAATGTCATGGCATAGTCATTCTTTGCAATTACCAGTAAACCAGAGGTATCCTTGTCGATTCTATGAACTAAACCTGGGCGAATCTCTCCATTCCGATGGGTTGGTAAGTTTTGTAGATAATAAATTAATCCATTTACCAAAGTTCCTGTCCAGTTCCCAAAAGCTGGATGAACAACCATTCCGGCAGGCTTATTGATTATCAGAATATCTTCGTCTTCAAAAACAATATTGAGTGGAATATTTTCAGGCACAAGATCTGTATTTCTCGGAGGTTTAGGAAGAGAATAGGTGATAACATCAAAGGGTTTTACTTTATAACTTGCTTTAGCAGGCAGGCCATTGACTTTAATAGTTTCGGCCTCTATAGCGTTCTGAATTCGGTTCCGTGAAATGTTTTTGGAAAAATGCGGTAAATATTTGTCCAATCTCATTAAGGCTTGTCCTTTATCAACCACTACCCGTTGATGCTCGTAAAGTTCGTCTTCTTCGTCGTTATCGATATTCTCTTGTAATTCAGACATTCTGATTAATTTTGGTGCAAATCTAAAAAAGGATTAACATCCTGATATATTTATATTATAGCTTAGTATAGTCGAGAGCCTTTAATCAAGGTACAAAGATATGTTTGATTTTGAAAAAATACTAAATCTACCCTCTCCATTAGAGGCGATTCATGAGCCAGTATTCGAAGAAATGGCCTTAAAAGTTTTTATAAAAAGAGATGATTTAATACATCCGCAGATTTCGGGAAACAAATGGCGAAAATTGAAATTTAATCTTTTAGAGGCTGAAAGAAAGAATTTTAAAAAGCTGATTACTTTTGGAGGGGCACATTCTAATCATCTGTATGCCGTGGCTGCAATTGGAAAGTATTTTGGCTTTGATACAAGAGGAATTATCAGAGGTGATGAATTAAATACTTCATCAAGCATAACTTTGCAATTTGCAGACAGATGTGGTATGAAATTACATTTTGTTTCAAGAGAGGCATACAGGGACAAAAGCAGATTGTTAGATATTTACGCAAAAGATGACCATTACGTTCTCCCTGAAGGCGGAACAAATGCCTTGTCGCTGGCGGGGGTGGGCGAGATGTATGATGAAATCAGAAGTCAATTAGGTTATGAACCAGATTATATTTTTTGCCCTGTTGGCTCTGGCGGCACAATTGCAGGGTTAATCAATACAACTAACAGACCTCAGATAATGGGTATCTGTGTCTTAAAAAATGCACAGTATTTAGAAAATAAAATAATAGAATTAATAAAAAATAAAGAAAATCTTTTTGATAAAAACTTTAAGATTTTCTGGGATAAGCACCATGGTGGATATGCAAAAAAAACAAAAGAGCTTCTTTCGTTTATTTCAGATTTTGAAGAAAAGCATTCTATAAGGCTTGAATACGTATATTCTGGGAAAATGTTTTTTGCTTTTTATGAATTACTGAGAAGTGAAATAAAAAATAATAGCACGGTGGTATTAATTCATACTGGTGGATTACGGTGATTCTGGACAAATTTGAATACTTTTGTAAGAACCATTCAAACATATCATTATTTATAAAACCTTTAACTTATGCAAATAGAAGTATTCGAAAATCCTCAGGAATTAGCTCATCATACCGCAAACTTTATAATAGACTTGGTAAGAGATAATCCCACAGCAACTCTTATTCTTACATCAGGTGATACTCCTGTCAAAACTTATAAGAAAATTGTTGAATTAGCTTATCCAGGAGATTTTGATAAGGTTACAGTAATTGGTTTAGATGAATGGGTAGGCGTGCCAGCGACAAGCGAGGGGAGTTGCCGATATATAGTTGAAGAAAACTTATTAAAACCTCTTAATATAAATTCTGAACAATACACTTTTTTTGATTCAATGACAGAAGATCTGCAAAGTGAGTGTGAGAGAGTAGATAAACTCATATTGGAGAAAGGAGGAGCAGATTTTATCATCGTTGGTGTAGGGTTGAACGGACATATCGGTTTAAATGAGCCTGGCACAAGCTTTGACCTATATTGCCATGTATCGAAGCTTGCAGAAATTACAATAAATACAGGTCAGAAGTATTTTAATCAAAGTACTGACCTCACGCAAGGAATTACTATTGGGTTAAAGCACCTTTTAGAAGCCAAGACAGCGGTTATGATTGCCACTGGGGATAAAAAAGCTGAAATTCTAAGAGAAATTGTTCTTCAAGATCCAAATATTAATCTCCCGGCCACTGTTTTCAAAAAACATATTAACGGGCACATCTGGATTGATAAAGCTGCTGCCTCGTTACTTCAATAAGGTCTTGGCGTCAACTACTTCAAAGTATGGGTGTGTTTTGAGCATATCTATTAAAACCTGTATGTGTCCTCCACCAATAATGACCAATAACTTTTGGTCTGCGGGATTTACCCTAAGGAGTATATTCTGGAGTATTTTAGTGTTTCTAAAATACTCCTTGGCGGTAAACTCTGCTCCATAACCATTTGTATTGGTATCCATCCAACCTGTAATGTTGAAATAATGCAGAGTTGCAATACTTTCTTCTGAATTTAATAGAAGCAGATGGTCTTTAATGCTCAGGTTTTTCCATGTTTCATATCTGGCAAGATAATCTTTTAACGCTTTATTTACACTAGGATTAGCCTTGAAATAGGCATCATAAGAGGGTCGTTTTCTTTCTAATTCATGCGCGTAAAAACTCGCCAGCGTATCTATTTTATTTCGGGCCACTTTTAATCCTGACACCAACTCAGGTTGAACGTAATTTACGCAAGTCACTCCCGTTGGGTGGTTCAATCTTTTTGCCAGTTTTATACCCAATTGGTATATTTCGTTATATTCAATATTACGATCAGTTGGTTTAACCCCATTCTGATAATTTTTATAGACATTATCCCAGAAAGGCTGAGTATCTGGTGTATTCTCTACAAATATCTTATCTGGTTTAAACTTTGCCAAAGACTCAACAACCTCTGAAATCTGATGTTGCCTGTCAGAGGAAAGCAAATCAGTAAGTGAACCTTGTTTATAATCAGGGGTTTCACCCATATGAAAAACACCAAGAAAAGCTATCTGTATTTTCCCACTTTGTGAAAATGAAGGATAAGAAAAGGCCAACAGGAAAACAAGAAGAATATTTTTTTTCATGCTTAGGGTTTTACTATAAACTTACACAAAAGACAGCCAATCGGAAAGAAATTTATACTTTTAAGAATGTAGAATATAGGAGGTTCACCATTTTTTGATGATTGAAACATAAGAACCAAAATTATCTCTGATTAGGTCTCCATGGTCAACGGCTACATTTACATTTAAGTCAGCTTTCAATTTGCTAAGTGGAATAACAGTATTTACACTATAGGATATTTGAGTAACCGGCGAAATTGGTTTACCGACAACATCATAAGAACCAAAGTTTTTGCTAAACGACAATCTGTTAGTAAAACTAATTGTGCCTATCTGATTCATTAAACCCAAATAACAAGCCCATACCCGATTATTATTTACAAAGATATAACCATTATCTACCTGCTTTTCTGATCTCAGATTTTCTTCTGGAGTCAAGAATGGAGTTCCGATTGTATTGCGGTTATAAGACCAACCATCAAGATATTGCTGATGGTTAAATAAGAAATTTTCTTCGTTAGGATGGCGGTCTGGAAGGCCGAGAAGCCGACCAAATGCAGAGACATAGTGACCTTGATTCTTTGTATAAAGATATTCAAAGACAACTTTTTTGAATGCACCTTTATATGGAGTAAAACTTATTCCATACAGGCCGTCGTCAGTATTAGTGAGACCAAAAAGCTGGCCATCATCAAAGATAAACTGTTTGTAAAGGAGCAATTTACTTTTATTGAAATTTATTTCTGCTCCTGCATCTAACGAACCCAGATGATTACCGAACCGATTTCCCAATTCAAACTTATTATAGTCTTCATATTTTGGCGTTATGTGCCATAATTTTTTAAAAGGAAATACAACATTGCCATAAACAAACCAATCTTCAGGGAATTTACCATTGAATAGCCTATCATCTCCTTCTGGCAATTTGACTTTTGGTGTACCTCCCCATTGAACATTGTGCACGATACCTCCAAATAACTTTATTTTGGCGGTAGGTGTACCCAATCTCAGAAATATTGATTTTTGATGAAGATAATAGCCTTTGGCAAAAGCTTGTTCACCAAACCATGCATGTGCAAAAGTGCCCTTGAAACTTAGCCATTTAAAAAATAATTTAGTATAATCAGGAATGGCAATCTGAATTTTTGGTAGGGGGAGTGCATTGCCAGACCACGAAATAGAACCAGAACTCAGTGTTGTATCAACCAGACCAAATATTTCTTTTTTGCGCCCTGCATAAATCTGAAAAGCACCAATTTTTGCGCAAATATAGCCTTCAGGGATAATTAATTGGGGTTGTCTCCCAAGTAGCGTTACCAATTCTGCACCATAATCTAATCTGAAAAATTTATTGAGTGTATCTTTTTTAGTTTTTAAGACTTGGCGACACATGAAGGAAGGAAGCTCTTTTGGAATACTTCCATATTGATTACTTGCTTGCCAGAATGGTAGTTTATTGGTAAGCGAAAAGTATCCTCCTAATTCAAACTGATAGTTGAACTTGTTTTTGAGCTGTTTTTCCTGTGCGAATACAGCTGTTGTAAACAGAAGAATGCTAATTGAGGTAAAAAATTTCATTACAGCATATTTTGGGCTACATCGTAATGATTTATAATAGACAAAAACAGTGCCTAATTTGCAACCCATTGCATAATCAGGCCAGTTACGTATCCACAATAAGTTCCTATGGCATTACCTAAAATGGCCAATAATACACCAATTGGTGCCAACGAAGGATGAAAAGCCGCAGCAACTACCGAAGCAGAAGCCACCCCGCCTACATTTGCCTGTGAACCTACTGCTGTAAAAAAGAGAGGAGCTCTTACTATTCTTGCTGCTAATATTGTAAAAATTGCATGTGTCAGAATCCAGACCAGGCCTACAATCAATAAGGTAGGATTCTGAAAAGCATCAAAAATATGTAATTGCATCCCTATAGTTGCAATCAGGATATATAAAAATAAAGTGCCAAATTTGGTCGCTCCCCACATCTCTAATTTTCTCGCTCTTGTCGTTGATAATATCAGCCCTGATGTTGACGCAATAGTAACAATCCAGAATGATTTTGATCCAAGGCTGTAAGACTTCAATAGTGGATAGGTCTTTTCGATAAACGGAGCAATTAAATCTGCAAGAAAATGTGAAAGTCCAGTAATACCAAAACCTACAGCCATCAAAATTATCAATTCCTGATAATCAGGGTTTTTCTGTTGCTTATTTTTGTTCTCTACTTTTATTCTTATTTGTTCTATAACAGAAGAGTCAGCTTTCATTCTTCTATCAATTTGCTGTGCTTTCCCTGCAAAGTAAAGTAATATACCCAACCACAATTCAGCAAATAGTACATCAATGACACTTGTTTGTGCAAAAACGTTGGGAGATGGTTGAAATATTTCTTTTAAGGCCAGTTGATTGGCATTCCCTCCTGTCCAGCTACCGGCAATAGTAGCTAATCCTCTCCAAACCTCTTCACCATCTCTATTTAAAAATTCAGGGTCTATCAATTTGCCAACCAACAAAGCCAATGGCCCACCAACCATGACGCCCAAGGCTCCAAATAAAAATACAAAAAGTGCTTTACGGCCTAATCGTTTAATTGCCTGAAAGTCAATTCCAAGAGTAAAAAATACCAAACAGGTTGGTAATAAGAATCTCGATGCTGTTTCATCTAACTGTGAATGCTCTGCGGATATTATATTAAATGAACTAAATAATCCCGGAATAAAAAAGCAAAGTAAAATTGGTGGAACAATCTTATAAATTTTCACAAGTGCCTTAGTCTTGGTTGAATAAAATATTAGTGCTAAAATACTAAGTAGAATACCCAAGACAAGCGCATCATTTGTAAATAGGGGTGAGTTTGGAGTCATCAATATGAGAGTTTGATTTTCTTTGCTAAATAAAAGTTTTCTTATTTAAAGCAAAGTTTTGTGAGCCAATAGAATAGCCATAAACATACGAAAAATAGAGAAAAAACCTTAAATAAAAAACACGCAATCCTCAATTCGGAACTGCGTGTCGCAATTACACTTCATCAACAAACTAAAAACCAAATAATGTTTTTGTTAAGCAAACATACTTAAAAAAAAAGTATGAAAGAAATTTATTCATAAATCTTTCATACTTCACGCTGTAAGAGGGGGACTCGAACCGCCCACGGTGTAGTTAGCCACAGTACAAATTTTGGTGGTCAATCCCAGTCGACTAAAATTGTCCGGCTTTATGCTGCGTTTGTCCTATTATCACCACCCCCGAGACAGGAGGGCATGGCTGCCAATTTCATCACCTTACATTATCACTGTCGAAGCCATTTCTTTCTCGCTTTGACATAACAAAGGTACAATATATTTTTACTTAATTGCAAATTTTTTATAAAAATTCTAAAAAATTTAAGTTATTTTCAGATATTCGTTGTTTTTTTTGATAAATTTGTAAAAACATATACTTTGAATGGATAAAAATTTAGAAATTGATAAAACTGATTTGAAGATTTTATCTTTATTAATGCATGATGCAAAGATGCCTTATACAGCAATTGGTGAAAAAATATTTGTTTCAGGAGGAACTGTTCATGTAAGAATGACCAAAATGGAACAAATGGGTATAGTAAAAGGTTCACAACTAATTGTAGACCCTATTAAATTAGGATGGGATATCAGTGCTTTTATAGGTATATACTTAGATAAAAGTTCACTGTATGACGAGGTAGCCGACCAATTAGAAAAGATACCTGAAGTAGTTAGTATTAACTATACTACTGGAATGTATAGCATTTTTGCAAAGATTGTTTGTCGGGATACACCACATTTGCGTGAGGTTCTACACGACAAAGTGCAGAAAGTGCAAGGTATTCAGCGTACTGAAACTTTTATTTCTTTAGAAGAAAGGACTATCAGGCCGATTCCTCTATTATAAAATACTTTTAATCGCATTACAACCTTTTATTTATATAAGCAGTCAACTCATAAAATTAGAACGGTTCTTATAAAATTGATACATTTGTGTTTTAATTTTCATTGAGGATAAAGACACATTGAATGGATTTTCGAACATCAAGGCAAAATCGATTTTTTATATTTATTGCAATTTTACTTCCTGTTATTTATGGATTTTTCTTTATAAGAAACTTCAGTTTACCGTTAACAGGTGGTGGGGATATTGACGAATGGGAATATGTAGGTTTTTATTTGGCCGAAAACCTTCATTTTGATATTTTTCCGCAAGTTGCCCTGCAACAAAATCAGACGTTTTACCCTTTTGGTACAACTCAGGCTTTTTCTGACTGGTCTCTTGAAAGTAATTATTGGTTTGCTTTCTTTTATAAAATCTTTGGACACGGCGCTTGGCTAAATTATTATTATGTTCTGAGCCTCATTATATCTTTTTTAGGTTCATATATTTTACTAAAAAAAGAATTTGGTCAGAATAAAGCTTTTTTTGCAGGCTTTGTTGTAACATTTTTTAATTTCTATGCACTAAATAAATATCCTCATCATTTTAATCATAGTACCATTCATTGGACTATACTCAGCATATTTTCAGATTTTATTTTAACTAAAAGATTCATTCTGCGAGAGGTAGTTTCAATTAAATGGGTGTTTTTAAAAGCTTTTTTGTTAATCGCCACATTGGGTATGAATTTAGGGTATATATGTGGGTTTGCATTGACGAGTTTTGTTTTAAGCCTTGCTGTTGTTACAACTGTTATAATAAACCGTTATTTTAAGAAAGAGTATCAATTGTTGGATTATGTGAGGCTTTGGCGAAATGAATCGAAAGGGAAATTCTGGCAAAATATTGTTTTAGCAATGGCACCTCTGATTTTATTGTATTTTTACCTGCCAGTTGTTTTGCAGATTTATCAGGAATCTCAATCGTTACATTTTAATAATGGTCAGTCGCCGCATTTATGGAGCCATCCATTGAGAATATTGTTTCCATATATGCCATTTTTTAATGCTTCTGAGAATCCATTAACAAATATTTTGAAAGATATGCCAGAGGGACTCGGATCTGGTAGTCCAGGATGGTTCTGTTTAGGTTTAGGTATAACCGGATATTTCTATAACAGGAAAAAATATTGGCTTGTCTTTCTGCCTTTAGTGATTTTACTTGTTATTTCGACTTTTTATCATCCGAATAAAGTACCAACACTTAAGATTTTTCCATGGGGAACTTTCAATCGTGTACCATCAAGATTTACTTCAGTTTTGCCGGTTATTTTTTGTTGTTTTATTTTACCGCTCGAGTGGAATAGAATAAAAATGCATAAGATACTAATTGGATTATTGATACTATTTCTTTTGATTGAAGGAACAGTTGTTTATCGATTTTTATATAGCAAAGAGACTTACCGGATAGACAAGAGTTTCTTCAATTATATGTCTTTGGTTGAAAGTCAAAAAGGTGAGGCGGTTTTAGATTTTCCTTTTTGTATTGTTGGTGGTGATGGAACTGGTCTTAAAGAAAATCTTTGCCCTATATTCGATAAAACCTGTAATGTTTATGCATTAAGGCGGTTTCATCATAAAAAAGTGGTTGGAGGGTATTATAGCCATATTCACCTTTCTGCTATTAAAGGTTTTGTTGATACTGGGTTGGGTGCTCTTGCAGAGGCAGACTCAAAAGACTGGCGGAATGCATCGAGAATTGTCAATGAGTTTTCGGACGAACAACTCGAATATTTTATTAAATATTTTCAGTTTAATGACTTTGCCGGAATTAATTTATGTGTCGATTTGATTCCGGAAAAGATGTATAAACAAATTGTTAAGAGTATTGGAACCCCCATACAAACCACAGTTTTTCCTGGAGCAGGAAAAGTGGTTTTTATTCCAAAACCACTATCATGGAGGGTTCATCTTGATAAAAATAAAGCCTTGAAAATAAAATTTCCTTGTGGTTGTTAATTAAGAAAAATGGAATTTTAATTCTATTTAGAGCTTATAGCTTTTAAATGATAAAAAAAAACCTTTATTTTACAGTAGACTCGCAATTTTTAACTATTACAACTAAGCTAAGATTAGCCATATGGCAAAACTATTTCATTTACAAACGTTTTCATCAGAAAAAGGAAGTCTAACGGTTTTTGAGAAAATCTTACCTGAAGGCATCAAGAGAATTTTTTATATTTATGATGCTGAAAATCAAATAAGAGGTGGGCATAGACATATTTTGGCTAATAATGCTTTAACTTGTGTAAGTGGCAGTTGTAAAGTTTTTGTGGATGATGGAGAAGAACAACAGATTTATGATTTAGATGCTCCTGATATGTGTTTGTTGCTTGACCCAAAGGATTGGCATGAGATGTATGATTTTTCTGAAAATGCAGTCCTACTTGTATTATCTGATCAGTTTTATGATAAAGAAGATTACATTTTTGATAAATACCCTGAAAAAAAACTAAGCTCGATTCAATAATTCACTGAAAAAAAATTGCAATTTTTATTATTTGTCGGTAATAGATTTAATAATGTAGAGGATATAAAAACAATAAACCCCGATGATAGCCAAGGCTGCCAATGGGGTTTATTGTTTTCTTGTTTTTATAATCAGTCTTTGAAAGACTCACCTCTTTCTTTAAGAATATTTTCTTGTTCAGGTATTCTTGGATCTTCATAAAGCGTGGCATTGTTAAGCTGAAATTTCTTTGGCTCGACACCCATTGCAGCTCTATGATAAGGTAGAGCTTGCTCTGAAGAATAATGGCATACAAAAGACTTGCGTGTTTGGTTCGGATCATTTATAATTGAACCACCATGCACCAGTGCTGAATGCCATATAAGCACATCTCCTTTCTTGATAAGCAATGTCTGTTTTTTCAGACCTAAATCTTCGCATTGATTATCAAGGAATTTTGCATAGTCAAGAGGTGTTTTGGTTGAATATTGATTGCTATAATATATGCCATTACCAAAGTTGAACTTTTTAACTTTAAGATGAGATCCGGCATAATAATATAATGGCCCTGAATTAATATGCACATCTTCCACAGGTATCCAGGAAGCTGCAAGGTTACTTGGAATTCTTGCGGTTACCCAAGGATAATCAGCGTGAGTAGGCTGCTGGCTTCCATAAAAGAAACTCAGGCTTTGCATACCTACAATGCGGCTGTCAAAAATTTTTTCAAGAAAAGCAATAATATCTTTAAAAAGGAATAATTTTTTTGCAGCCAAACTCTGGTTATGTATATCATTAATCTTCACCATCTTGCCAAGAATCTGTTCTGTGGTCCATTCATAAGCTGGTCTCATCAGATTAGGTTTGAATTCCTCGCGGTCAATCTGAATATATGTCTTGAATTTAGATGGGTTATTAATTATTTCTAATACATCTGCCCAATATAAATCAATGAGCTCATGAGGAATAATTTGTTCGAGTACAACATACCCGTTTTCTTTCCAGAAATTCAGTTTTTCTTCCAGATTATAAGGTAAATGTCCTTTTTGCGGATGAATTTTTAAAAAATCTGCAATATCTGCATTTTCGCGATCAATCCATGGAAGAGTAGAAGGATCAAATTCTTTCGGACCATTGAGGCGAAAGTAAACTTTTTTAGCCAATTCTTTTACAGAAAACATTTTGCATTTGTTTGATACATCAAAAATATACAATTTGCAATCAGGAACTATAAAAATATTTATTTAATGGCAAAATTTCTTATAATTTTCTTTTTTGTTTGAATTAAACAAAAAAAACTAATGAATTCAGCAGAAGTGTTATGGGTAAGATCAATAAAGAATATTTCAGAGTGTCTCAATAATTATATTATGGTTGGTATAGATACAAATATCGGCCGCTATATTTAGTCCTTCCTGTACCATTTCATGTGCACTTAATTTGGAAGCATGCCGCTTTAAGGCAATGGCAGCTGATTGCGCATACATACTGCCTGACCCAATAGCCGCAATCTGATTATCCGGCTCTAAAACATCACCTGTACCTGATATAATCAGAAGTTCTGTTTCATTGGCAATTATCAGCATTGCTTCTAATTTACGCAAGTATCTATCCATACGCCAGTCTTTAGCTAACTCAATGGCAGCACGTTTCATATTACCCCCATATGAATTGAGTTTCTCTTCAAATCGCTCGATTAATGTGAAGGCGTCAGCGGTCGAACCGGCAAAACCCGCGAGTATTTTACCACCATAGAGTTTTCTTACTTTTCTAACATTGCTTTTGGCAACAGTGTTACCCATTGTTGCTTGTCCGTCGGCTCCGAGAGCTACTTTGCCATTATGAATGATTCCAAGGACAGTTGTTGCGTGTATTTTTTCCATGTTATTCTTTAGATTCTATGGAAGAAATCTTCCAGATATTTTCTTCTAAATCAAAATTGTAAATCAGTGTTTGTACATACGGCTTTTTGAGATTGATTGTTACTTTAGCCTTTGTATTGTCTATTTTAATAGAGGAACTGTTTTTGAGTGCATAAAGTAATTCTGCTTTGGTAGGAGGGTCTTGCGATAGCAAATATCTATCGTAGTCCATTCTTTCCGCTGTATCCTTTTTTGCTACAATCATTTGCTTTTCAGCAAATTCTCTTTTCAGATTCTTCATATAACTACCTGAAAACAATCCGGTTTTCTGAATAGCGGCAAGATAGTTTTGCAGGCATTGAGTGTCGATTTTTGTAATATCAGGCCCTTCTCCATCAAAGCATTCGTTTTCATCAGGTAATTGATCTGCTTTGCACACCCAGGTAAAGAATTTTGTAAGTCTTTGCTGAGGGGTTTCCTGTGCATATAACGGAATCGCAATTGCTACAAAGCAATAAATCCCCCATATTTTCAATGAGGGATTTATTAGGGATTTTAACTGATATGCTTTGAATAACATTTATACCAATAATTTGTACGGTTCTTCAAGTAATTGTTTTAAAGTAACCATAAATGCAGCACCTGTTGCTCCATCAACCACACGGTGGTCGCAGGTAAGAGTGAGTTTCATTATATTGGTTACAAAGAACTGACCATCTTTCACCCCAACCGTTTCTTTAATTGCACCAACGGCCAGAATACAAGATTCCGGTGGGTTAATAATTGAGGTAAATTGCTCAATACCAAACATACCGAGGTTACTTACGGTAAAAGTATTACCCTCCCAGTCTTTCGGTTGTAGTTGTTTGTTTTTGGCTTTACCGCCTAAATCTTTCGTTTCTGCGGCAATCTGAGAAAGGGTTTTGGTATTAGCAAAACGGATGACAGGTACTAACAGACCTTCTTCAACTGCTACAGCCATACCAATATGCACATGATGGTTTTTACGAATCTTATCGCCCAACCATGAAGCATTTACCATTGGATGTTTGGTTAAGGCTGCTGAAACAGCTTTAATCACCATATCATTAAATGAAATCTTCACTGGGGAAATTTCATTCATCGCCTCTCTTGCCTTGATGGCTTTATCCATCGTAAACTCCATCGTCAGATAGAACTCAGGAGCAGAGAATTTAGATTCAGCTAAGCGACGAGCAATAGTCTTACGCATTTGTGAAAGCGGTACATCTTCGTAGCTTTCCTGACCAGCAGGAGCAGCAGCAACCACAGGGGTTTGGCTTTGTACAGCAGTAGGTTTAGCTTTTGGTGTAAAACTATCAACATCATTTTTGACAATTCTGCCACCTTCACCTGAACCATTTACATCTGATAAATTAATGCCTTTTTCTTCTGCCAGTCGTTTTGCCAATGGTGAGGCTAAGATACGACCATTGTTCGCATTTGAAGTAGCTGATTCTGGTGTACTTGTGGTTTGTGGTGAAGCAGGAGATGCTGATTGTTCTGCTTTTACCTCCGGTTGAGCAGGAGTAGTAGCAGCACTTCCGGCATTTAGTAATGCCTTGTAGTCTGCACCTTCTTCACCAATTACTGCAATTACTTCGTTTACCTTTGCGGCTTGTCCGGCTTCTACGCCAATATATAATAAAGTACCGTCTTCGTAGGCTTCCAGTTCCATCGTAGCTTTATCTGTCTCAATTTCAGCCAGAATATCACCCGATTTTACTTTATCACCTACTTTTTTCAACCATGTATGTATTACCCCTTCGGTCATGGTATCACTTAAAAGAGGCATTTGTACTGTTTTAGCTTTGATATTTGAAGTATCTACTGCCGGAGCTGCGGGAGCGGTTGGTTGAGCAGCCGGAGCAGTTTCCTTCGGAGTTTCAGCAGGTTGTTGTGTTGAGCCACCTCCACTTAAAAGGCTTTGGTAATCTTCACCAGGGTTACCAATTACAGCCATGATAGCATCAACCGGAACAGCTTGCCCTTTTTCTACACCAATATAGAGCAAAGTACCATCAGCATAAGACTCCATATCCATTGTGGCCTTATCTGTTTCTACTTCTGCTAAAATATCGCCTGATTTTACAGTATCTCCAACTTTTTTAAGCCATGCTGCTATAACACCTTCGGTCATGGTGTCGCTCATCTTGGGCATTCGGATTACTTCTGCCATTTTAAAAATTTGCTTGGTTTTGGATTAATGATTTTGCTGCAAAGGTTTTAACTTTTAATAGAACACCATTGGTTATTAAAAAGTTACCTGGCTTTTCAGCAATTTATTGATTTTACTTAGAATCGGTTTCAATGAATTTCTTCAATGCCCAAAATTATAATAAAGTCTCTGAATGTCAGTAATATTCCACCAAAAACTTTATTAATATCATTCATATGATCAAATCAAAAGCCCTTCCTTGAGCAAAATCAGGAAGGGCTTTTATTGTTAGCTAATCTTCAATACAGCCATAAATGCTTCTTGTGGCACCTCTACTGACCCGATCTGGCGCATTCTCTTTTTACCCTTTTTCTGTTTTTCAAGAAGTTTCCTTTTACGTGAAATATCTCCTCCGTAACACTTGGCGATTACATCCTTACGCAGAGCTTTTACAGTTTCACGGGCAATGATTTTTGCACCAATTGCTGCTTGAATAGCGATTTCGAATTGTTGACGTGGTAAGAGTTCCCGTAATTTTTCGCAAAGTTTCTTACCCCAGTCATAAGCTTTATCACGGTGAACAATGGCCGAAAGCGCATCAACAGGGTCACCATTCAGAAGAATATCTAACTTCACCAGATTGGATTCTCGGTAGCCAACCAGATGATAATCTAATGAGGCATAGCCTCTTGATATAGTTTTTAGTTTGTCGAAGAAATCAAATACTACTTCTGAAAGTGGCATTTCAAAAGTTAATTCCACTCGAGTAGAAGTAAGATATACCTGATTTTTAAGAATCCCTCTTTTTTCCATACATAGCCCCATAATTGGGCCTACGTAATCTGAAGCAGTAATAATCTGTGCATTAATAAAGGGTTCTTCAATCCAGTCAATGTAATTCGGGTCAGGCATTTCTGAAGGCGCTGAAACTTCAAGAATATCTCCCTTTTTCCCAATTACATTAAAACGCACAGATGGAACAGTAGTTAATACGGTCATGTCAAATTCACGTTCCAGACGCTCCTGCACGATCTCCATATGTAACATACCAAGGAATCCGCATCTGAAACCAAAGCCTAATGCCGCTGATGTTTCAGGCTCCCAGATTAAAGCTGCATCATTCAATTGCAATTTTTCCATTGCCTCTCTCAAATCCTCAAACTCAGAGGTATCAACCGGATAAATTCCGGCAAATACCATAGGTTTGACTTCTTCAAAGCCCTTGATAGCTTCTTTTGTTGGATTTTCAGAATGAGTAATGGTATCACCAACCTTTACCTCTTTGGCAACTTTAATACCAGATATGATATACCCAACATCTCCACAATCTACATAGTCGCGAGGTTCTTTTGTTAGTCGGAGAATCCCGACTTCATCTGCAATATACTCTTTGCCGGTAGCAACAAATTTTACTTTATCTCCTTTAGAAATACGCCCATTTTTCACTCTGAAAATTACCTCAATACCACGATAAGAATTAAATGTCGAGTCAAAAATTAGGGCTTGTAGTTCTGCCTTTGGATTGCCTTTTGGCGGTTGAATCCGGTGAATAATGGCAGCTAAAATTTCATTGATACCAATGCCTTCTTTCGCACTTGCAGGTATAATAGAATCTCTGTCACAACCGATCAGGTCTACGATCTGGTCTTTAACTTCTTCAGGCATAGCACCTGGCAAGTCAATTTTATTTAAAACCGGAATGATTTCCAGATCATGGTCGAGCGCCAGAAACAGGTTACTGATAGTTTGTGCTTCAATTCCCTGCGAAGCATCAACCACCAATAAAGCACCCTCGCAAGCGGCAATTGAACGTGAAACCTCATAACTGAAATCGACGTGACCGGGGGTGTCAATCAGATTAAGTATATATTCCTGCCCTTCAAATTTATAATTCATTTGAATGGCGTGGCTTTTAATGGTAATCCCTCGTTCTCTTTCAAGATCCATATCGTCAAGCACCTGGGCTTGCATTTCTCGATCCGAAATAGTATTTGTAAATTGTAGAAGGCGGTCGGCAAGTGTACTTTTGCCGTGGTCAATGTGTGCAATAATGCAGAAATTGCGAATATTTTTCATCTAATGTTAAGTTCCGAGTATTTAAGATAGTCAAATAGGTTTGATAACTATCTAATATTTTCTTCGTAACAAAATGTCTCTTTAAAACGGGTGTTTCAACAGAAAGTCTCTCTTACAAATCAATTATTTGCAAAAATAGTAAGAAAAGGAAGATAAAATGAAGACTTTAAAGATAATTATCTCCAACTAAATAATTGCTTACATAATCCTTTACAGAATCCTCTAATGAAGTAAAGGGCTTTTTATAACCAATCAGACGGAGTTTACTCATATTGGCTTGAGTAAAATACTGATATTTATCACGAATATCTTCAGGAGTATCAATGAAATCTATCTGAGGTTCAAGATTTAACGCTGTAAATGTTGCCTTGGCTAAATCAAGAAAGGTTCGGGCTTTACCTGTTCCTAAATTATATATGCCGGAATTACGACGAGAATGCATCAGATGAATACAAACTTCAATTAAATCTTTTACATATACGAAATCTCTCATCTGTTCTCCATCATTGAAGTCAGGACGATGAGATTTGAATAATTTAATTCTTCCAGTTGCCTTAATCTGATTATAGGCATGGAAAATAACGGAGGCCATTCGACCTTTATGATATTCATTTGGACCAAAAACATTAAAGAATTTTAATCCCGCCCAAAAGAAAGGTGAATCTTTTTGAAGTAAAGCCCATTTGTCAAACTCATTTTTTGACTCTCCATAAGGATTCAATGGCTTCAGTTGTGGAATCTGCAACTCGTTATCATCATAACCAAACTCTCCGTTTCCATAAGTTGCGGCTGACGAAGCATAAATTAATGGAATCTGATAAATATGGCACTTTTTCCATATTTGCTTTGAGTAATTAAGATTTAATTTATTAAAAATATTCTGATCAAACTCTGTGGTATCAGTACGAGCTCCAATATGAAAACAAAACTCAACTTCAGCCTGATTTTTATCTAACCATTCAAAAAATATATCACGGTGCACAAATTCTTGAATCTTTTTGTCCTCTAAGTTCTTCATTTTCAGAGAATTAGAGAAGTCGTCAACTGCGATAATAAAATTAAACCCGTCTTGATTCAGACGCTGTATCAGACAACTTCCAATAAAACCAGCGGCACCCGTTACAATAATCATAAACCTTTCGTAGTGTTATAAAGATTGCAAATTTAGCACATTCAGAAATGCAAATCCATAGATTTAACTTTGATTAAATTGTACTTTTTAAAGAATGTGACTTGGAATAGGTTAATTAACAATAGGTTAATAGTTTTTTGATGGTAATTTTGTGAACTTTTTATAGCGAGGTTCATTGTTAAGAGTTCTAAAACAACAAAAGTATATGATTTATATAACAAGACGTGAGCGTTTTAATGCTGCTCATAGATTATGGAATACAACCTGGTCGGAAGAAAAAAACAGAGATATTTTTGGATTGTGTTCAAACATCCATGGGCATAATTGGGAGTTGATTGTAACCGTAAAGGGTGAAATTGATCCTGAAACGGGCTTTGTAATGGATTTAAAAGCGCTTAGTAAATTAATGAAACAAGAAGTAGTAGATAAGGTTGACCATACTTTCTTGAACGAAGATGTAGCATTTTTAAAAGGCAAATTTCCAAGTACCGAAGTTTTCGCGGTTGAAATCTGGAAGATCCTGGCTCCGCTTATTCAGAATAAATACAATAGTATATTGCATTGTGTGAAACTAATAGAAACACCAAATCATTATGTTGAGTATTTTGGTGAGTAAGATTATAGAATGAATAGGTTGAATTTTATAAAATTCAACTTACTTCAAAATTTGATCACACAGTCACCAAATCGCTCAATCACTAAATTGTTCTACATGAAATATTTTATTATTGCAGGCGAAAGATCAGGAGATTTGCATGGTTCAAATCTGATTACTGCTATTAAAAAGGCAGATTCAGAAGCGCAGATACAAGGATGGGGTGGTGATTATATGACGACAGCAGGGGCAACAATTTTGAAACACTACAAAGACCTTGCATTTATGGGCTTTTTTGAGGTAATTCAAAATCTCTCAAAAATTCTGGGTTTTTTCAGGCTTTGCAAAAACCAGATAGAAGAATTTCAACCTGATGCCATTGTTCTGATAGATTATTCTGGTTTTAATATGCGGATTGCCAAATGGGCGAAACCACAAGGTTATAAGTTATTCTATTATATTTCGCCTAAAGTATGGGCATGGAATCAGAGGAGAGCTTTAAAACTGAAGCAAACTATTGATAGGCTATTTGTTATATTCCCGTTTGAGGTAGATTTCTTTAAAAATTATGATTATGAGGTAGAATTTGTTGGTAATCCATTATTTGATGCCATTGCTGCTTTTCGGCCTAATCCGGATTTTTTAAATGAGAATAATCTTGGAGAAAAGAAAATAATTGCCCTTTTACCCGGCAGCCGCAAGCAGGAAGTTGAACAAATGCTGAAACTTATGGTGGCTACTAAAAAACAATTTCCCGATTATCAGTACGTTATTGCAGGTGTAGGTAATCTTTCAAAAGAATTCTATGAACGCTTTTTGACTGATGACATCCGATTGGTTTTCGATCAGGCTTATGATTTACTAAGTCATTCCGAAGCAGCAATGGTAACGAGCGGTACTGCCACTTTAGAAACCGCTTTATTTGGTGTACCTCAGGTTGTTTGTTATAAAATGAGCCTGATTACATATAGTATAGCGAGCATGGTTGTAAAAATTGAGTACATTTCTTTGGTAAATCTGATTGCCCAGAAAGAAGTTGTGAAAGAATTATTACAAGGGGAACTGACGACTGAAAACATTGCTAAAGAAATTAAAAAAGTATTAAATAATTCTATTGAAAGAAAAAAACAAATAGCTGATTATCAAAAAGTTAGAGAAATACTTGGCAGTACAGGAGCATCTGCTAAAACAGGCAAGCGAATTGTAGAAATATTAAATAATAGTAATTTAGTAAATAATTGATTTGTAAATAAAATTGTTTAAAATGAGATTTTTCAAAACCTTAATTACCCTGACTTTCACTGGTTTAATTCTGTTCTCTTGTAAAGAAAAACAACCAGTTGCAGCGAAATCAAAAACTGAATATTTGGCAGGTACAGTTTCTAAAACATGGAAAAATACTAAAGCTGAAGCTACTAATTCCGGAGGCCTTAAGATTGATTTAGTAATAACACAGCCAGCTTGTATAACGGATAATATTTTAATTTTTTATCCGAATAATACTTACGAATTCAGAGAAGGGGCCACTAAGTGTGGTGCCAATGATCCAGACCTTCTGTTAAAAGCAAACTGGACATTCCTTGAAAATGAAACTAAATTTAAAATTGATAAGATCGTATTTCAGGGTAGAGAAGTAAATGATACTATTTTTGATATTGTTGAGCTGAATGATACTATTTTTACTGGAAAAACAACCTTAACATTGAATGGAGAGACTTTTCAGTTTGTGGCAACATTTCAACCTGCGCAATAAATCATAGCAATCGATTTAGAATTAATTTAACAAATTAGCTAATCGTATCGGTATTAAGGCTAAATTTGCGAACAAATATTCCTTAACTAATGTTAGAGTTAGGTGGAACAGCTATACGGTGTGTTCACTTGTTACTACGCAAAGAGTCTAATATTTCGCTTTTATACCTAAAAGCGCATAAAGCAAAAATACATGAGTAAAGACTTAGAATTATTAGAAGAATTAACCACCTCCGAATATAAATACGGGTTTTATACAGACATTGAGGCAGATGAAGTTCCGGCAGGGTTAGACGAAAGTGTTATTCGTCTTATTTCGGAAAAGAAAAATGAGCCTGAATGGATGCTGGAGTGGCGTCTGAATGCTTTCAGAACATGGCAAGGTATGACCGAGCCCAAATGGGCAAATATTCATTATAAACCTGTCGATTTTCAAGGTATAAAATATTATTCTGCACCTAAGCAGAAAAAAGTGGTTAATAGTCTTGATGAAATTGACCCGGAATTGCGCCGGACGTTTGAGCGTTTAGGTATCTCTTTAAAAGAACAGGAGAGATTATCAGGTGTTGCACCAAAACCTCTATCAGGTGTGGCTGTGGATGCAGTAATTGATTCGGTTTCTGTAGCTACTACGTTTAAAGCTGATCTGAAGAAATTGGGTATTATCTTCTGCTCAATGTCAGATGCGATTCAGGAACATCCTGATCTGGTGAAAAAATATCTGGGTTCGGTTGTTCCTGTAAAAGATAATTTTTATTCGGCATTAAATGCAGCGGTATTCTCTGACGGATCATTCTGCTATATTCCAAAAGGCGTTCGTTGTCCGATGGAGTTGTCAACCTACTTCCGTATCAACGCGGCAGGAACAGGGCAGTTTGAACGTACATTGATTGTAGCTGATGAAGGTGCCTATGTAAGTTATCTGGAAGGCTGTACAGCTCCGCAACGTGATGAAAACCAATTGCACGCTGCGGTGGTAGAAATTTATGCCCATAAGGATAGTGAAGTAAAATACTCAACTGTCCAAAACTGGTATCCTGGAGATAAAGAGGGGAAAGGGGGTATTTATAACTTTGTAACCAAACGTGGTTTATGCTTTGGCGAAGGGTCTAAAATATCATGGACGCAGGTAGAAACAGGTTCAGCTATTACTTGGAAGTACCCATCTGTTATTCTTCGCGGAGATAATTCAATCGGAGAATTTTATTCGGTTGCAGTTACAAATAATATGCAGCAGGCAGATACTGGAACTAAAATGATTCATATTGGTAAAAATACTAAAAGCCGTATCGTTTCAAAAGGTATTTCGGGAGGTAAAAGCCAGAACTCGTATAGAGGCTTGGTTGATATTTCCAAGCGTGCACAAAATGCCCGTAACTTCTCCCAATGCGATTCGTTGCTTTTGGGTGATAGATGTGGCGCACATACATTCCCTTATATTGAAGTAAATAACTCAACGGCCTCGGTAGAACATGAAGCAACTACTTCAAAAATTGGTGAAGACCAGTTATTTTATTGTAACCAGAGAGGTATTCCTACCGAGAAAGCCGTTGCATTAATTGTAAACGGGTATGTGAAAGAAGTATTGAACCAATTGCCAATGGAATTTGCCGTAGAAGCACAAAAATTATTGGAGATTTCCTTAGAAGGAAGTGTCGGATAATTTTTAGTAATATATCACTAATAAAAAGACTGCTGAAAGGTGGTCTTTTTTTATGATAGCTTTTTGAAAGTTTGCGATATATAGATAGAATCGTTAGTTTTGGTAAAACCTGAATACTATAATGACCGACCTCGATATACTCGCATACGCATTAAATACCTTAGCCAAAGTTGATGAGGATGATTTTGCACTTTCAGCCCAGTATTGGCAAAGACGTTCCTATAAAAAAGGAGAGTATTATAATGAGTATCGAAACGTTTGCAAGTATCTGGGGTTTATTATTGACGGCGTTTTCAGAACATATTATGTTGATGACAATACAGGTGAAGAAAAGAATGTCTTCTTTTTCTCAAAAAATCAGGTAGTAGTTTCATTCAAAAGTTTTATTACTCAAACTCCCTGCAATTATTTTACACAGTCAATGGTCGATTCAAAGATTCTTTATATTCATATTGATGATTTGAATAAGCTATATCAACAATCTCATAAGTGGGAACACTTCGGAAGGCTGATTGCTGAAATGGCTTTTAATGTATCCATGAATCGTACTGAAAGTTTTTTATTTCAAACCCCGGAACAGCGTTATCTGCAATTAATTGAAGACCACCCAGATATTTTCAATACCATTCCATTATATCAGATTTCTTCTTATCTGGGTATTCAAGGCCCATCGCTCAGCCGTATTCGTAAGAGAATTATCGGTAAATAACTGGCACTAACTAATTTTAACTTCGTGTAACTCAGTGCATCACTTCGTGCCACTTAATAGTTAAAAATTAACCCTTTCATAACTGTATTGTATTTATAAAAAAAATCTGTCGATACATTCGATTTTAACTTAGGTTAAAATTATTGTCAGTCTCATCTATGACCTTTGTATCATAATCTTAACGATAACAACAACAGAAATTTTAAATCATTAAATCAATACTACAATGAAAAATTCAATCACCACCAAAAACATCGTATTTATCACAGGAGCATTTGTTCACAATTCTTCATGGCAGGAATGGCAAAAATATTTTGAAAGTAAAGGCTATAACACAATCGCTCCGGCGTGGCCTTTCA
This sequence comes from Emticicia sp. BO119, assembly GCF_013912375.1. Classification (GTDB taxonomy): domain Bacteria; phylum Bacteroidota; class Bacteroidia; order Cytophagales; family Spirosomataceae; genus Emticicia. The sequence continues at coordinate 1,651,370 of NZ_JACETV010000001.1, forward strand.
AAGATGCCCCAACTGCCGCAGACCTGAGAAACAGACAACCAAACGATACTGACTTAGCAGCATTGACTTTGGATGAATTGGTTGACCACTACGCAAAAATTGTTAGTAGTTTTCCTGAAAAACCAATTATCATCGGACACTCTTTAGGCGGTTTAATTACACAGATTTTAATAAACAGAGATTTAGGCGCAGCCGGAATAGCGATTCACCCTGTTGCACCACAAGGCATTATTCCTTATGAATTTTCATTTCTTAAAGCCGGATGGAAAGTTTTAGGTTTATTTACCTCTTTGAAAAAGACCTATTTAATGTCGTTTAAAGACTGGCAATATGCCTTCGTGAACGGCATGCCATTGGAAGCGCAAAAAGAAGCCTATGAAAAAAATGCCATTCCTGAATCAAAAACAGTAGCCAGGGGTGGGTTAACGAGTGCTGCGAAAGTTGATTTTGCTAAACCTCATGCTCCTTTATTAATTACCTCAGGCGATCAAGACACCATTATTCCTGCTCACTTGAATATCCGTAACTTTAAAGCTTATAAAGAATCTGGGTCAGTTTTAGATTATAAAGAATTTAAAGGCAGAAATCACTACGTATTAGGTCAACCAACCTGGAAAGAAGATGCAGATTATATTCTGGATTGGATTAAAAAGCAATAGCCAGGTGTCAGCTAAAAGTAAAAGAGGAGAGGCCCTGGTGGTTTCTCCTCTTTTACTTAAATTCCTGTCACGTCCTGAAATAGCGATACACAAAAAAGAGTCGTTATGGAAGAAAAGACTAATTATTCAAGGCGGTCACAGCGAGACTATAGCCTGTCGCTAAAACTTCAAATTGTTCAGGAAGTAGA
>NZ_JACETV010000010.1 GCF_013912375.1 Emticicia sp. BO119
CAATCAAAATCAATTAAACATAAAATCTTATAAAGCAAAAGCAGTAGTAACCAATTGATTACTACTGCTTAAAGTGTACCTTTAATATTAATAAATCTTGTATCGTATTTTTAGGACCAGACATCCTTATTACCTTGCTTTAGTCCAGAAATCTTTGCAGGGGCATTTTTCATCAATAAAATAAAGATTATTTTTCGACCATCTATAACGACGTTTGCAAACATTGATCGTAAAATCTTTTGTGCATTGTATGTAGATTTCTGATATTACAATTTTCTTTGTGGGAACCCTTTTAGGATTGGGTAATTTTACAAATTGTTTTTTTAAAAGGAGAGAGTTTTTCTGTGGAATATATAAAAACAATTGATAATGAGATATAGTATAACCATTTGATGCGCTTATTCTAATAAGAATGTCTTTATATCCATCATAGTTCCAGTCTTGAAAATCTATTGAAAAATAAAGAGTATTTCCATCAAAGTCAGGAATATGGTATTTTTGAACAAGTTTATTTTTGACTATTTCAAAAAGTTCAAGATGATAATTTAATTTTTTATCTAAATAACAAATCAAAGCATGTCGTTTAGATTTTGAAATGAAACTACCAATTTTTATATATTGGTCTGGGTTATAGTTCTCGAATATTTCTTTACTTAAATTTTTATTTACAATATCTATCGCTTCTTTTCTTGTATGTGGTAAATAAAGTTGTGCGCGCACACTCTGGTTAATTAGCAAAAACAGAAAAAAGAGTCGCATAATTTAATGTAATTAATGGATTATTCTCACATCAAAATTTAATAAAAAAACCTTGTTTCAATATTAGAAAGCAAGGTTTTCTTCATGAAAAAGTTTTAATGGATATTACTCTTTCAAATTCTTCAGATACTCAATACTTTTCGGAACATTCACAAGTTCGTTATTGCTTTCATCTTCAATAAAGAAATGCTTGATACCTATTTTGTTAGCTTCTTTAAAGATATTCACCCAATCAGCCTGCCCTGTGCCCAAAACCACATCATTTTCAGCAGGTGTATGGCCTGAAAAATCTCCTGTAATACCCTTTTTCAAATCTTTCACGTGCATCAGTTTCCAGCGATTACCATATTTTTTCATCAAGGCTACCGGGTCTCCACCACCATGAATTGTCCATAATACATCCATTTCAAAAGAAACATATTCAGGGTTGGTATTTTTGATGATATAGTCCATCAAAGTGCCATCTTCATAAGGTCTGAACTCATATCCGTGATCATGGTAACAGAAAGTAATGCCATTTTCTTTAAAAATTTTACCCGCATAATTGAAATCCTCCACGGCTTTTTTAGCTTCTTCAATCGTAAAATTATCACCTTTATGAGGTATCCAGGCACACATCACATAGGTTGAGCCTAGGATTTTAGCTCTTTTAACTGTTTCTTCAGGGGTTCTTAATTGTTCATATCCGATTCCTGTTGAAGGGATTTTGATACCGCGATCATCACACATTTTTTTAAATTCTTCCAGGGTAACACCTTTAGCACCGCCACCTTCTATTTCTGTAACACCTAAAGATTTAATGAGGTCTAAAGTACCTGGCACATCTTTGGGCATCACATTCCTATAGGTATAGGTCTGCACTGCAAATGGAGCTTTATACAATGGCTTTTTCTTTTGTGCATTCACTTCCTGACTAAATAACAGGCTTAATAAACTGTAAAAAAGGATTTTTTTCATTGTCAATGTAGCGATTTCCGCCGGGTTAATTATAGTTATTTAAAGGTTTCTTTTTTTCAACTCACCAACAGCATAATTGGCAGCACGGGCTGTTAATGCCATATAGGTCAACGATGGATTTTGTGTTCCGGTTGAAGTCATGCAAGCACCATCAGTTACAAAAACATTTTTGCAAAGATGCAAAGCATTCCACTTATTAAGCAAGGAGGTCTTGGGGTCGTATCCCATTCTGACACCACCCATTTCGTGAATATCTGAACCCGGATTTGATTTACCATCAGATGCCTTTATATTCTTAAATCCGGCTTTGGTAAACATTTCGGTAAACTGTTCGATATAATCCTGTACCATCTTCACATCATTATCTGTCCATTCGGCAGATGTAACCAATTGAGGAATACCATAAGGGTCTTTTAAAGTCTCATGTAATCTCACGTGGTTCTTTTCAATAGGTACAATTTCACCCATCATCCACGAACTTACTCCCCAGTTGCCTAATTTCGGATACAATAAATTATTCTTTAGATCTTCTCCAATCCCCTCGCGGCTTGAATAGTACCCTCTGCCAGCACCAACACCTGCGGCATAACCCCTTAAGAAATCAGTTTCCTGAGAAAATAGATTTCTGAATCTTGGCACATATCCATTGCTTGGGTTTTTCCCATCAGTCATTTTATCTAAAAAGCCCTCAACTTCGGCAGAAATCCTGCCGCGGTAATTATGCCATGCTATAAATTTCCCCAAAAGCCCACTATCATTTCCTAATCCATTAGGAAAACGGCCAGAAATGGAATTCAATAAAATTAAATTTGAATTAAGCGCTGAGCCATTTACAAAAATGATTTTCGCATAGTATTCAATCATTTCTTTCGTATTTGTGTCAACTACCCTTACTCCACTTGCCTTATTCAGTTTTTCATCAAAAATGATTGAATGAACTGTCGAAAAAGGCCTTAATGTCATATTGCCTGTTTTGGCAGCCCAGGGCAGGGTAGAGGCATTACTGCTGAAATAGCCTCCATAAGGGCAACCACGGTTACAGAGATTACGATGCTGACATTTGGCTCTTCCCTGTTTCAGATGAATGGCTTGTGGCTCGGTAACATGGGCGCAACGTCCTTGAATTACATGGCGTTTTTGTTCATAATGTTCAGCTAAAACCTTTTTCAGATGTTGTTCTACACAATTGAGTTCTATTGGTGTAAGAAACTCTCCATCAGGTAATTCCTGCAAACCATCTTTATTTCCTGAAATACCCGCGAATTTCTCCACATGGCTATACCACGGAGCAATATCAGCATAACGTATCGGCCAGTCTACAGCAAACCCATCACGCTTAGGGCCTTCAAAATCCAGGTCACTCCAGCGTTGGGTTTGTCTTGCCCACATAAGAGACTTACCCCCTACATGGTATCCACGGGTCCATGTAAAGGGTTTTTCTTCAACAAAGGGCTGAATCCCATCTTTCAGAGCAAAAGGGAGCGTTTCTTCTCTTAAAAAAGCAGATCTTCCTTTGGGATATTGGGCTCTTATATCTAAAGGTACTTGTCCACGATGTTCAAAATCCCAGGGATTTTTCATGGCAGTAGGATAATCTGCAATATGCTTAATATCTCGTCCCCGTTCTAAGACAATTGTTTTCAGACCTTTCTCACACAATTCCTTGGCTGCCCAACCCCCACTAATACCTGAGCCAATCACGATGGCATCGTAAGTATTCTGTTTTTTAGCCTCAATATTCAGATTTGCCATTTATATCTTTGGTTAAGGTGAATAGCTTATTTTTTTACAGGTACACAGCCATAATAGTGTCCTGGTGCCATATTATAGCGCAGAAACTCAGTTTGCACATATTCCGAAGTTGTATACCCTAAAATAGTCAGGTTTTTGACAAGGCTATAGAAATCTTTTAGCTTGGTATCCTGACTTTTTTCAAAACTCAATAAAATTTGCTGTTTTTGTTGGGTATCACAATCGGCAAAGGATTTTCCGAATTGCTTTTGTGCTGTGGTGTCAGTAGCTGCTAATCCATTCCTTATATTTTCTGAAACGGGTGCTTCGTAGCAATCCTGTAGCATTTTCTGTAAAAAAGCAGGTACACCTAAAGATTTCGCTCCTTTGGTAGTAGATTCAGGAATAATAGTCTCTACTATTACCTCAAGCATATTCTGCTCGCTTACCTTTAAAAAGCTTTGATTGAGTTGAAAAGAATGAGTGTTCCAGCCATCGGTTGCCCAGGCAGGAATAGAGACAAGCCCACCTAATGCTAAAGTCAGGTCTCTGATAGCTATACGTCGGTTCATAAGGAGAATATTTGGAAAGATAAAGTTACTTTAAAATTTAATTCTTTCGAGTTTTTATGAGACAAAATTTAGTTTTGTATAGATAAAATAGCAGGACAGAATCATAGAATAATGAACTCCTATCAGTATGATATTAATTAAAAGTTCTTAACAGTAGTAAGATTATGAGAAATGATGTATTATTAAATAATTTTAAAGCAGTTAGTATTAGAAAAATACGACATTACTCATTTAACCATTCAAAACAGATAAACTCAGATGACAAAATCATTGAACTGGACAAGAAAAGCATTTAATAGAAATATTGAATTTAAAGATGAAAAAGGAAGTGTAGTGGGGATAATTACATTCAAACTATTTGATAGAGAAATAGAGGCTGAACTATATGGTAAAAAATTCAGATTCGATGTTTCTGGTTTTGTGAATAAGGAAGTAAGAGTTACGGATGAAACTATTAATGAAGTAGCTAAAATAAATTTAGGTTTCAGAAGCAAGGCGGAAGCCAAGTTGACAAATGGGGAAAAGTATATCTGGAAAAGGGCAGATTTCTTTATGAAGCAATGGGAATTGATTCATGATTTGCCATTTACCGATAATGACCCTGTTGTGGTTAACTATGATAGAGATAGAAATTTTCTGAATCAGGAAGGGAAAATCAGTATTCTTGAATCAGGTCAGGACACAGACTTATTGACCTTAATTGGCTTTTTTATTGGCTTTTATTTTCTAAGAAGACGCAGTAAAGCAGCCATAATTGGTCTGGGTGTGGCTATCAGCTAATTAATTCTAAAAACCGCTACACCAATTTATCTCTGATGGCCTTGGTAATTGCTTCGCCTTTTGAATTTACATGCAGTTTCTGGTAAATATGTAAAATGTGCTTCTCAACTGTGTTTATACTAATATCATAATGATAGGCGATGAGCTTATAGCTATCGCCTTCTACTAATCTTTGCAATACCTCAATTTCTCTGCTTGTAAGCTCGTAAGGATTGAGTTTTGGTTCTTGAAAAGTTGACAGAACTTTCAAGGCGATAGACGGGCTCATGACCCCTCCACCTTTGTAGATGTCTTTGATACCTTCAATTATTTTATCCCCCGAAGTTTTCTTCAGTAAATATCCGACTGCCCCTGCCTTGAGTGCATCAAAAATTCGATTTGGGTCCTCAAATACAGTGAGCATAAGTATTTTAGGTATTTTACTTAGTTTTTTAGACAATAGACCAGTAGCTTCAATACCTGTCATAAATGGCATTTCAATATCCATTAGTATCACATCTGGCTGTTCAGTAGTCACATCTTCCAATATATTTACAGGATTCTGATGTGCCCCTGTTAGAATTATATCTTCACACGATTCTATCACCCAAACAAGCGTTTCACTCAATTGAGCATTGTCTTCATAAATAGAAACTCTAATCATCTCCGAGAATTAAATAGTATTGTGAGCAAAGATAAAATTTTAAGTATTACTATTAAATGGCGTATTTATGTGATAGAAAAGTTGAGAGTTATGGAAGAACCTGCTGTTGAAGAAGACGAAATGTCAATTTTAGCACCAATTTCGGCAGCCCGCAATTTCATATTTTTTAAACCATTTCTTGAGGTATTCAGCAAAGTATCAAACCCCATCCCGTTATCTTTTACAGTGATTGACAGGTCTTTTTTGTTTTTTATAAAATGTACACTCGCCTGAGTAGCATCAGAGTATTTAATCAGGTTATTAATTGCCTCTTTAATAATCAGATACAAATTTCTGCGAATTTCCATAGGCAGACTTAAACTTTCAATGCCTTCATCTATTTTAAAATCGAAAGCAATATTCTTTGATTCAGCCAAGGGGAAAGCAAACTCTCTTAACCGAAGCAGAATACCCTGCAAAGAATCATTTACGGGGTTAACAGACCAGATGATTTCATCAACCGATTCCAGCACATGCTGTGAGTCTGAGTGTATTTTAGTAAACATCTTGTTGTTTTTGTCATTTGTTACAACAGATGTCTGATTTTTAGCCATGCCACTAATCAACAAAATACTACTTAGTGTACTCCCAATTTCATCATGTAAATCTGAAGCTATTCTATTCCGCAATTTTTCAGCTTCCTGTAAGCGTCTTAACTTATTTCTGTTTAATACAAATATTGTGAAAACCCCAATGAGTAAAAGGAGCAGAAAACTGCCTATGATGATACCTTTGTTTTGAAGTGAGGCTTTGGCATTTTTTTCGTTGAGTAAAGCAATTTCTTGTTCTTTTTGTTTGGTCTCATATTTTGTCTGCAATTCTTCTGTGTTATTTGCAGTTTCAACCTTAAAAGTTGAGTCCTTGGCTATTTCTGCGGCGAGCTTATGCTCATATGCTTTTTGATAATTTTTTGTGTCTGCATAGAAGGCAGATATGTTTTCATTGATACTGTAAAGCATATAAATATCCTTGAGCTCTTTAGCTAATTCTAAAGACTTTAAATAATATTTTTCGGCAAGTACGTTTTTATTTTGCTTTGAATACAAATCACCTAAATTATGATAAACTATTTTCAAAGATGCAGTTGCGTCTAATTCTTTAATCATTTTCTCACTTTTTTTGAGATAAGATTCAGCCTTTACAAAATCATTCTGCGAAAAATAGATTCGGCCAAGATTGGTTAAAAAATCAGTCTGTAAAAGCGCATAATCTGCTTCTTCTGCCATTTTCAATCCTCTTAAAAAGCAATTTATTGCCTCTTTTGGCTTTTTAAGCATTTCATAAAGATTTCCTATGCTGTTTTCAGCAATTGCAATATAAATCTTGTTATTATTTTCTTTTTCTATTTGAAGCGCTTTCTGGTAATACTTCATGGCTTCGTCATATTTTTTATAATGCTGCAGGTTGTTGGCAATCCGGTCATAAGGGCTGCTTTTATAGGGTCTTATATTGTTTTTCTCCTGAAAATCAATTAATTCCATAGCATATTTTGTTGCCTGTTCCCGATCGCCTAATGCGCCGTATGCTACACTGATATTATTTAAAGCATTCTGATATGTTTTTTTGGGAAGTTTATATTTTTCAATAACCTCCTTGCATTTTATAAAGTAACTGAGAGCTTCATTGTATTTTTGCTTAGAGTAGGCAAGAAATCCTCTTGAATTCATAGCTCTGTAAAAACCTGTTCCATAGTTCAGTTTTTTACTTAATGACTCCAAAGCTGTAATTCCTGAATCAGCTGTTGCGTATGCACCTTGCTGAATACTCTGGAAGGTATATTCACTAAGACCTAAAATGTAGGTAGTATCCTGAATATGCGTTTTTAGGAAAACCCTGAGGGAATCAACAGTTTTAGGGAATTGGGCAAAAGAATGTGGTGCAATAAAGCATAAAAAGAGAACGAGGTAGATGGATTTTTTCATAATAGGTATCTGGTATGAATCAGGACGAGTAGCGTACAGATACAAAAATAAGATTTTTTATGAAAAAACTTTCACTTAGCTATAATAAGTTGAAATCAGCAAGGGAGTAGGAAATTATAACCAGATTACTTCAACTACCTCTTCTTTTGTAACTACTGTAGTGTGTTTTACCCTTGAATTACGTTTGAGTGTAATAAAGTTATGCTTTACTTTCTGTGCATCCTGAGAAAGCACCAGAAATGGTGTTTTTTTATAGAAAACCGTTACGATTTCGCCCTCCTTTACTGCAATCTCAATTTGCTGTTCGTTTTCAGAAACATTTATTGTTCTGGTGATATTTCGGGTTTCTAATGGCTCGCGTGAAGGATTCTGAATTAAATCTAAGGCTTTAGCTGCATTTGGAATGCCAAAACCAATATAGTTATTACCAAAAGGATACAAACTGGAAGATTTTTGAAGGTAGTTTTTGATTTCTTTATTGGTTAATTTAGGATTTGCCTGTAGCATACACGCAACAAACCCTGTAATAACAGGAGCGGCCAAAGATGTGCCATATAATGAATAACAGGCAACATTGGGTTTGAGATAATCCAAAAAATCTGGACCGACACTACTATAACCCATTTTAAGACCGAGCTCATTAGTAGCCCCGACAGCAATGGTGCCTTCGGCATCAGCCGGAGTTGAAATAATCCGCCAATCTCGGTCGTCACCCTCATTTCCGGCCGAAACTACAACGATCATTCCCTTTTCTTCGGTGGCGATTTTGGCTGCTCGAGCAATAATACTTGTATTGCCATTCATTTGGTCTGGTTTATAATCTTCTTTTGGATTTGAGAAGCCTTTTGCATAACCTAAAGAAGTGTTAATCAGACGTACTCCTAAGCTATCCATCCATTCCATAGCCGAGACCCAGTTATCTTCTTCTCCACGAAACTCTCGGCCACCGGTATCAGTTCGTGCCAGATAAAAGTTCGCCTGAGTTGCCAATCCGAATAGTAATTTATCATCATGGGATTTACCTGTAATAGCTGTCAGGACTTCAGTTCCATGAAAGTCAGATGAAGTTTCACGTTCATCAAAATGATTGATTTTTTTAGGATTTACGTAATCTTTTATGCCTAAAATTCTATTTTCTGTAAATAAATGTCCTAAAGCCAGAGATTCGCTTACACCAAAATATCCGGCATCAATTACACCTATAGTTACCCCTTTCCCGTTTAGACCTGCCATCAGAAATCCCTCTATTCCTACTTGTTTCATTACATAGTCTACCCTTAAATCATCAACTTTCAGATAATTTATTCCAGAATTAGTCTTTGCTAAAATCAGTTTACAATCAATAGGTATGATTTGCTGAACAAAAGGCAGGTTTTTAATGTATTGTATCTGAGAATGAGTAAGATTTGCCGAAATACCATTTAACCATTTTGAAGCATTGATAACCGAAATACCATTTACCCTGAGTTGGCTTATATAGTTGCTATTAACAGGTAAATCAGTGATTTGGGTTTCTAAAATGCCTAATTCCCTTCGGTTCTCTCTACATTTTTCAGAAATGGAGGCTTTTGAGTTTAATTCTTTATCTTTGAAAAGAACCCAGTACTTTTGCTGTGAAAATACATGTAAAGAAATAAAAACAAAAAGCAAAGTAGTAATAAGAAAATGTCCGACCCTTGTCATACTTATTAGATAATCTATAATTTTAGAATGCTCAATTCCTGCTATAATATAACCTACTTAGCAATCTATCAGAATAGTTTTTTTATTAAAATGAAATTTGATTGATAAATTTAACTAAAAATATTGATAATATAACCCGAACCACAAAAGTCAACTAAAAATCACCCAATATGCGTTACGATCCAATTGACTCAACTTTGTTCTTAAGCAATCGAAAGCGTCTTAATTCATTATTAAAACCTAAATCAATGGCAATTGTTTTGTCGAACGATGTGATTCCGAGTAATGCAGACGGGACACTGGGTTTCAGACAGAATAACGATTTTTTTTATTTAACTGGTATTGACCAGGAGGAAAGTATATTGATTTTGTTTCCGGATTTTCCTGACGAAAATTTTAGAGAGATCCTATTAATTCGTGAAACAAGTGAGCATATTAAAACCTGGGAGGGAGACAAGCTAACCAAATTACAGGCAACAAATATTTCAGATATTCCTAAGGTTGTTTGGGCAAATAGTTTTGAGTCGATTCTCCGAAAACTTGTTTTCGAAGCGGATCAGGTTTATCTGAACATGAATGAACACGATGGCGCAGACTGGAAATTTCAGAGCCGTGAAAGAAGGTTTATAGATGAATTTTACCAAAAATTCCCATTACATCGTATGGAAAGACTTGCACCCTTGATGAGACAATTGCGTGTGATTAAACAGCCGCATGAAATAGAATTAATGAAAAGAGCGATAGAAATCTCGGCTAAAGGGTTTAAACGAATGGCGAAGTTTTTGAAACCTAATGTACGCGAATTTGAATTGGAAGCTGAGTTGACCCATGAATTTTTAATGAATAGGTCTCGTGGCCATGCCTTTCATCCGATTATGGCGTCAGGACAAAGCGCTTGCGTATTACATTATATTACCAATAATAATATTTGTAGAGATGGAGAAGTTATATTGATGGATTTTGGCGCGGAGTATGCCAATTATAATGCCGATATAACCCGTTGTTTACCTGTTAATGGCAAATTTACCCCAAGGCAAAAAGAAGTTTATAATTCAGTTCTCAGGATATTGCGCATTGCACGTAATATGATCGTGAAAGGTAATACTATGGATAAACTGCGGAAAGACGTAGGCAAAGTGGTGGAAACGGAACTTATTGAATTAGGGTTACTAAACAAAAGTGATGTCACCAGACAAGATCCCGACACCCCATTGTACAGAAAATATTTCCCACATGGTATTTCTCATCATTTGGGTCTTGATGTTCATGATATTGGCAATCGGTACGAAACTTTTAAGCCAGGAATGGTTTTTACTTGTGAGCCTGGAATATATATCCCAGAAGAAAAATTAGGTATTCGTTTAGAAAACGATATTCTGATTACTCAACGCGGGAATATAGATTTAATGGAAGATATTCCGATTGAGATTGATGAAGTAGAGGATTTAATGAATAATTAACTGCTGACTTTGTAAAAGAATATTAATCGAAGATAGTTTTATACTATCTTTACAGGTCTGATAATTTTTTTAATAAAATGAAAAATATAGTGCTTTCAATAAGGTTTTTTTGTACAACTTTACTGATTTTTGCTTCAAAGTCAGTATTTGCTCAGAATGTTGATGAGATCGTTTTTCGACAAAAAATGGAGTTAAAAAAAGGAGAAACTACTGCTCAAACGGCTATTACTATTGCACAATCATTTTTAGGTCAAACTTATAAATCCGGCACACTTGAGGCATCTCCAAAAGAACAATTAGTTTGTAATCTGAAAGAATTTGATTGCTGGACTTTTGTTGAAACGGTTTCTGCTATGGCTGTAACCAGACATTCTTCAAAGCCGAGTTTTACATCTTTTCTGAATAATCTGAAGAAACTCAGATATAGAGATGGGCAAATAGATGGATATGCTTCACGTTTGCATTATTTCAAAGAGTGGGCAATCAGGGCAGAAGAGAACAAGATTGTGCAGGATATGACTGAAATGATTGGAGGGAAATTATCTGAAAAACAAATTCACTTTATGACCAGCCACCGTGACTTGTATCCCCAACTTAAGAATATCGAAACATTTTCTGCATTAGAAAATTATGAGAATCAACTTAATAAGTATGATTTTTATTATATACCAAAAGCAGATGTAAAGAAAATTGAAAGCGAGATTCAGGATGGCGATATTATCGCTATAACTTCAATTATTGAAGGACTTGATTTTAATCATGAGGGTTTTGCCATTCGAAAAAACGGACGGATTCATTTATTGCACGCCTCACAGGAGCTGAAAAAGATAGTGATTTCGCCAGAGCCTTTAACTGATTATCTCAATAGGTTTAAGAAGCATTCAGGTATTGCGGTTGTTAGACTTCTGCAATAAACAAAGATGATTTCTATGAAACGGTAATATTGTTAGTTTAAGTTTTATTCGATGGCCTGCCCATCTTTTATCACAAGCTTAATATTTCTGATACTCTTAATATCTTTAGATGGGTCACCTTCAACCACTAAAATATCAGCCAATAACCCGTCTTTAATTCTACCGACTTGTTTTTCTATGTGGAAAGCATCCGCATTAGTACTTGTAGCCGATTTAAGTGCTTCAATTGGTTTCATACCGTATTCAACCAACATTTCTATTTCACGGGCATTATCACCATGTGGAAAAACCCCAACATCACCACCCATACAGATCCTGACACCTGAATTCAGAATTTCTTTAAATGTTTCCTTTTTCTGTTTTATTCTTTCAGGCTCCATGTCAATTCCTTTTTTCCAGCCTCCATATTGTAAAATGGCATCACCTGCGGCTAAGGTAGGGCAAAGAAATACATTTTTTTCGGCCATCAGTTTCCAAATTTCAGGGGTGCCATTATCTCCATGTTCTATTGTTTCTACTCCTCCCAGAATAGCTCTTTTCATGCCTTCTGCTGTAGAGGCATGAGCTACTGTTGGTCTGCCCGAACTCTTAGCAGTTGAAACAATTAATTTAATTTCTTCAAGAGTGAAAGTAGGAGCAGCCTCACCTTTTAGACCCCATCGGTAATCAGCATAAATTTTTATGACATCTGCTCCTCTGCCGATCTGATTCCTCACTTTTTTTATCAGATCATCATGCCCGTCTGCCTCTTCCGCTCCTTGTGGCACATCAATATCAGAGGCAAATCCTTTGGGAGCATAGCTTCCGGTAGCAACCAAAGCTTTGGTTGCAATCAATAATCTTGGCCCCAGGATTACATTTTCATTAATGGCCCTTTTAAGCCCTACATCATCAAATTCAGCTCCTTCAGTTCCTAAATCTCTCGCGGTTGTAAAACCTGCCTTCAGTGTTCTTTCCGCATGTTTCACTGCTCTTGCTGTTCGGTAAGAACGCGATTCTTTGAGTACCTGGTCGTTCCATGATGTTTCATTATACGGATGTAAAAATAAATGGGTATGTCCTTCAATTAAACCAGGTAATAAAGTGCAGTTTTTGAGCTCAATTATTTTTGTATCACTAGCAAGATTTTTTTCGATATCAGTGTGTAAAGCGACCTTTTCAATTTTGTTGGCTTTAAGAAGCACACCGTATTTTTCCAGAACTTTTTCTCCATCAAATATTCTTTCAGGTTTCAGGTAGGTTGATTGTTGGGCGAATAAGATGTTTGTAAAGATGAAATGTAAAGTAATTGAAAAGATTATGAGTTTCTTCATGAAAGTTTTGGTTGAATAATTATTAAAAGGATTTTAGTCACTGTCTGTTACATTTGTTCGGTTGCTATCTACGAAACCATCTCAAACCTATCATACCGACCGCTATAAATAGAAGTCCCATTAGGATTTTGAAAGTAGTCACCTCAGGGAAAAACAGACTAAGGGTAAGAATTAATAGGCCGCAAGTAATAGCCACATAGCTGGCGTAGATTGTAAGTTTGTTTTTATCCATGTATATGTAGGTTAGGGTGTAAATTTGAATTTTATCCAAAAATAAAATTTTATTTAATTCTTTTATCTAAAATTTACATTTTTACAAAAAATCTTAAACACTATGCTTATTGGAATCGGAGGTGTCAGTCGTTCAGGCAAAAGTACTTTAGCCAATCTTTTGGTAACTCATTTTCGTAAGAATGGAAAGAAAGCAATAATTTTTCACCAGGATGATTTTGTGTTTCCTGAAACACAGATCCCGAAAATCAAAAGCAGGACAGATTGGGAATCCCCTCATTCTATTGACTTTAAATTGTTCAAAGAGGTCTTGATTCTTTTTAATGAAAAATTTGATGTGGTGATTGCGGAGGGTTTATTTGCTTTTCATGATGAATCAATCAATACACTGCTGGATAAAAAACTATTTGTAAAGATTTCTAAAAGGACGTTTCTGATAAGAAAATCAATGGATACACGATGGGGGTATGAACCAACATGGTTTATTGATCATATCTGGCATTCGTTTCAGAAATTTGGTAAACCATATGTCAAAATGAAAGATATTCTAACTATCAGTGGTGAAGATGAATTTGATATGGATAAGGTAATTAAGTATTTAGATAAGAATACTGCCAAAAATTAAGTGCTTGAAACTACTCTTTTTTTGCAATTGTTTATTCTATTTTTTAGAAGATTAATTTTTGAATTTGTTTGATTTAACAGACCTTTGCATTCTCATTAAAAATTAGCTCAATGAATCTCATAGACGGAAAATTAATTTCGGCTCAGGTTAAACAAGAATTAAAATCGGAAGTAGAAAAACAAAAAGCAAGCGGAAGTAAAATTCCACATCTGGCTGCAATATTAGTTGGTAATAATGGCTCAAGCGAAACCTATGTAGCAAGTAAAATTAAATCTTGTGAAGAAATTGGGTTTAAATCAACTTTAATTCGTAGAGATGATAGTATTACAGAGGAAGAACTTCTTCTGGTAATTAAACAATTGAATGAAGATGATGATATTGATGGGTTTATTGTCCAATTGCCGCTTCCTGCTCAGATAAATGTAGAAAGAGTAATTGAGTCGATTGAGCCCCGGAAAGATGTTGATGGTTTCCACCCTATTAATATAGGAAGAATGGCTAAAGGATTACCAGCCTATATTTCAGCAACACCATTCGGTGTATTGGAACTGATTAAGAGATATAATATTGAAACATCAGGAAAACACTGTGTAGTTGTAGGCAGGAGCCAGATAGTTGGTTTACCCATGAGTATTCTGATGCAAAGAAACACTTACCCCGGCAATTGCACAGTTTCGCTGGTTCATAGTCGTACTCAGAATTTATCTGAAATTACTCGTCAGGCAGATATTCTGATTGCAGCATTAGGCAAACCTGAATTTATTACTGCTGATATGGTTAAAGAGGGTGCTGTGGTAATTGATGTCGGGCTTACACGTGTGGTCGACAATACCAAGAAAAGTGGATTTGCACTGAAAGGTGATGTGAAATTTGATGAGGTTGCACCCAAATGCAGCTTTATTACGCCAGTACCGGGAGGGGTTGGACTAATGACGGTAGCTGCCTTAATGTATAACACACTACTATCGGCAAGAAGAGAGATATACAGATAAAACTTAGGGAGGCAATACTGATTTGGTAAAGCCTCCCATGGTTATGCGGCGTATATTTTAATGATTAATATAGAATTGATGCGTAATTGATTTACCTTTTGCTAATTGTAATTCTACAAAGTAAACACCATCTTTTAATTTCTCTACATCAAACTCCTGCTGGCAGCCTACCTGAAGATTTTGTTTTTGAATAACTCTTCCTTGTGAATCTTTTAAAAATGCTGTGGTTTTCATAATCATCATTAATTTTATTATTTATAAAAGGAGAAGCAAAAATTTTGCCGTGCAATAGTAGAGACGAACATTAGATAAAAAAATGTTGCATGGGTTTAATCAATTGGCAAATTTTGAGTCTATGGATTGTAAATTATAACGATTAAATAACCGGAATGTTTTAAACTAACCGATACATTCGTTTAAATGACCGATTCTTTTTCGAGGAATCACATTGAGGATTATATCTTTAAATATGTTTCAATTGAAGAATGTTTCACTGATCACGCATCTGGTTGGCTGGCTCACCGTTTTCAGCCTGACAACTTTATTCCTATCAGAGAACCGAAGCATAGCAGAGGTTTTCTTAAGACCTAATCTCTGGTTCTTTTTCCTGATTTATATGGTTCTTTTCTACTTTAATACACTTTGGCTTATTCCAAAATTCTTTTTTCAAAAAAGATATTTTATTTATTTCGGCATTATTCTCTGTTTGTTAATTGGCATAGCCATTATTAAACCATTTGATAGATTGGCTATTGAAAGAAAAAGAGAAAACCGTGTAATGCAGGTAAACCAGCGATTTCCGGAATTTGATAGACCTCCGCCACCACGAGGAGAAGTACCTCCAAACTTTAACGAACCCAGAATAGAGCCGCCAGGAGGCTTTCAACGAGGGCAAAGGCAGGAACCTCCTAATAAAATTGATGTAATCAGTATATTTTTATTCGGTCTGATTTGGGCATTGGGAATGGCGCTAAAAATTAGTCAGCGATGGCAGGAGTCGGAACAAAGAGCTATTCAAGCAGAAGCAGATAAAGCATATGCTGAATTATCGTTTCTAAAAGCCCAAATTAACCCGCATTTTTTGTTCAATACGCTCAATAATATTTATTCGCTGGCGGTAACGAACAATAAAAATACGGCTGCGAGTATTATGAAATTATCACAGATTATGCGGTACGTAACTGATGAAGTAGCTGAAGATTTTGTTCCGCTACAAAGCGAAATAGCGTGTATCAGTAATTATATTGATTTGCAAAAATTACGACTAAGCAAAAAAACAGGTGTAATTTTTGAAGTGTCAGGCAAAACGGATTCAAAACAGATTTTACCTTTATTATTAATGACTTTTGTTGAAAATGCCTTTAAGCATGGCATTAGTAATCATGAAAATTCTGTTATTGATATTAAAATAGCTGTCGAAAGCAATTCCATTAAGTTCGATTGTAGAAATACTTTATTTGCTACATCAAAAAAAGTAGAAAGAACCGGAATAGGATTGATAAACACTCATAAGAGATTGGCTCATTTATATAAAAATAAATATACATTATGTAGTGGTGAGGAAGCAGGGTTTTATCATGTCGAATTAATTATTGAAGCATAATATGTTACTCAAATGTGTTGCGATTGACGATGAGCCCCTGGCTTTGGAGTTAATAAAAGAATATATTTCAAGGTTACCTGAATTAGACCTGATTCAGGTGTTTGATGATGCCATTCAAGGCCAGGAATTTCTGAAAGAAAATGAAATTGATTTACTGTTTGTAGATATTAATATGCCAGATATTACAGGATTAGAACTGGTAAAATCTTTGAAAATCCGACCTATGATTATATTCACCACCGCTCACCGTAAATTTGCCGTAGAAGGCTTTGATTTAGAGGCGATTGATTATCTGCTAAAACCAGTTGATTTTGAGAGATTCGGCAAGGCCGTAAAAAAAGCGATTGAATACAATAATTTTAAAAACAATCTGATCATAGAAACACCGGAATACGTCTTTGTACGTGCTGAATACCGTATAATTAAAATCGAATTGAATGCCATTGAATATATTGAGGGCCTTGAAGATTATATCAAGATTCATATAACAGGATTACCCCATCCCATACTTACCTTGATGTCGTTGAAGGGCATTTTAGAACAATTACCTGCTCATCAATTCAGTCGTATCCACCGGAGTTATATCGTTGCTAATGCCAAAGTAAAATCCGTTTTAAAGAAAAATGTTTTATTAACCTCCGGTATTGAGCTACCTGTTAGTAATACCTACCAGCATTTTATTAAAGATTGGCAGAAAAAGTAATCAGTTTACCGATACAAACTTTTCATTGACCGATAAATCTGATTTACATGCAATTAAATTTTTCTTTTCGTCGTCTATAGAGATATAAAACGAAAAAGAATACGATGGACAGAAAAGATTTCTTAAGAAAGGGGTTAGGCTCATTAGCCATTATTCCGCTGTTTGCGGCTTGCAACGAAACAAATGTAGCACCTGATACCACAGGTACCGATGCAACAGGTTCTACAACAGGTTCTAATACTACTGGTTCGTGTACAACCACAGCTACCGAAACAGAAGGACCTTTCCCAACGAAAACCCCGGGCTCTCTGGTTACAAACGATATTACTTCTGATAGAAAAGGAACTAAGCTTACGGTAAAAATCACTATTCAGAATAAAAACAATAGCTGTGCTGCCTTAGCTAATGCCTTAGTAGACATCTGGCATTGTGATGCCGAAGGAAACTATTCAGAATATGGCGGAACGGGTATGCAAAGCACCAACTACACTAATGTACACTTCCTGAGAGGCAGACAGATCACAGATGCTAATGGTCTGGTAACTTTTACAACGATTTACCCTGGTTGGTATTCTGGTAGAGCTACTCATATTCATGTTCACATTTACAATAGCAGCGGTAAATCTTTGCTTGTAACACAGATAGCCTTTCCTGAGGATATCAATAAGGTGGTTTATGCGCAAGGGGTTTATGCCAGCCATGGACAGGCAGACACAACCAATGCAAGAGACAATGTATTCAGTGATGGTACCTCAACAGAAATGTCCGCCATAACCGGAAGTGCCGCAGCAGGTTACGTGCTTACGCATACAATTGTTGTGAATGTTTAATTTTTATTGTGGGATTGAATTAATCGCTAATTCGCAATTCACCATTCAAAATCAATCACTAAATCACCCAATCAATAAATAGATGAACAATGGCAAAAGGAATCATTCGCTTGTGTTATAAGAAGATGATAGATGTGAATGCGCAAAAACAGTGGGAAAAGCATGTTTTTGAGGATACTTATATGGAGTTTTTTATGCAATCACAATTCTATAATCAGGAAGAAAAGTACCCTACTTTTCAGGAATTGATAGCGAATGTTCCTGCTGCCGATAAACTGCATTATCTGGTAAGTACAGCCGCCATTAACTATATTCGACAATTGAATGACCTCATTCCTGACATTACCAATGCGCATCACCAATTGTGTTTACCATTCAAAAATTTCAGATTTGAAATTGTTCAGTCTCATAATAAAAATAAGGAAGAACATATAGTGGCTATCTATTTTTATAGCGAACCTATCATCTGGATTGATACAATTGATAATCAATTATTAATTTCTTATAGTAAACAGAAAGAGGCATTAGGTGCAGGAAATGAAATTTCAACAGATTTAATATCCTTGCAGCTGTTATTAAGTATTTCTTCTTTTCAAACTATTTAACATCATGCTTACTCAAACAGAAGGGCAGATTTATCTGTCGAACCTAAGAGGTATTACTAACCGAAAAATATTCAGGAGCTTTCATACATTCAATCACGGTTCTTATTCTGACGAAAGTAAAAAACCTTTTGGAAATCTGATTGCCTGTAATGATGATACGTTGGCAGCCGGAAATGCGATTATTACTAATGTTGATAAAGCGTTAGAAATATTCATAATTCCGATTGTAGGAGGAATAGAGGTAAAGGACAATAAGGATCAAAAGTTTTTTTTAGATGCAGGAGAAACTTTGATTTTAAAGCTCAGTAAGGGAGATTATTATCAGGTTTCAAACCCTTTCAAAGATGAGTTGGTGAATTTTTTACAAATCTGGATTGAGAACGATCCAGTAAGTATTAATTTAACTAATAGGCAAATTTCATTTGATTTAGATGGCAACAAAAATCAATTAAAGACTATCGGGGACAAGTGTTATATCGGTAAATTTTCGGGTAGGGAAGAAGGGGGTTTAACAATTAATGATAGAGATAAAGGCGTTTTTGGATTTGTAGTTGAAGGAGCATTTGAGTTTCAGAACCGATTGGTTGAAACAAGAGATGGTATAGCTTTGTGGAACGAAGATAACGAAGCACTACAAATAGAATTTGAAGCACTGTCAAACAATGCTATTATTCTGATAGTAGAAGTAGCAATTAAGGACGGAAACTCATTTTAGTAGTATAAAATTTACCTTTCTGAAATCTGAAATAGATTCGGCCAACCCGTATAACAGTCATTTCTTTAATATTTGCCGGATTTTCGATATCATCTTCCAAAGTATGAATACTTCCGTCTGTTTTTTTTGCGATTTGCACATAGTCAGACTGAAAGGCTAAATTTTTCTGATAGGTTTCACCACATAAAATGATATGAGTCTTTTTCTTAAGTCTGGAAAGGCTTTTTATATCTTTTACATGGCTGCTATTGTCAGCAATCATAACAATCTCATCTACCTCTGGAAAGTTCTTTTGTGCATACAGCAATGCTTCAATATTATTTTCGGCCTTATCTTTATTATTTTCAGTATTATTTATAGCCGCAAACATTGTATCCCACAATAATAATTCGTCTTTTTTCTTTACTGTAAACATTTTACCCGGCAGTTTCCCTTTGGTTTCATTGCCTAAACTATCACAGTCCGTAAAGAAAACTATACCTTTTATACTATTATTATCCACATTCTCCATCATCCAGTCAAACACTTGTGTTGTGTACGGAAACATACTGGAAGTCATATCACAGACAATAACAACATTTTTCCATTTATCCACGTTTCTATCAAGTGCTTCGTAAGAGGTTAATTCATAAGTTTTTCCTAATTCACGTACCCTTAAAATTTTATCACTCATTGAAACAGCAGAAGCATTAAGAAAACGGATTTCTTTATCAAGAAGCTCGGAATGTTTTTCTGAAGGAGCTGCAATATTTCTTGAAACTAATTTACTTACTTTTAAATTGGTCAAAGGTTCTGAAACTACATTTTCTGATTCAATAAACGTTTTTTCTACTATGGGCAATTTAGTCGTGAGTAGAGGAGGGCTTAATTTGTTTTCTTCAGGTAGTTCTGGTTTAGTAAATGTCTTATCATTAATTGAGTCTTCTTGTTTAGGCGTTAATTTAGTGATCGGTGTTTTTTGCGAAAGAATTTCAGATTTGGTAGATAGTGGGTCATCACCTGTAAACCAGTAATAACTTAATCCTAATACCAATACAACAACACTTGGAATGGAGAAACGCAAGAGATTATCTATCATAATTTTACGTTTCATCTTCCTCCAGTCATCTGGCGAATATTCGGGCTGGAAATGTTTTAATTTCTCCCTGATAATCCGATGGAATTTTTCTTCTTCTGACATGACTACAATCTTTTTGTTAATTTCTGACGAAGTAAACCATTTGCTAAAGACAGATTTGCCCTTGAAGTACTTTCTGCAATGTTCAACATTTCGGCAATTTCTTTGTGAGAATACCCTTCTATGGCATATAGACTAAAAACAACACGATAGTTGGTGGGTAAGCTCTGAACTGCCTGCATTATGTCTTCAGAAGAGAGTTTAGCATAAACAGACTCGTCTCCATAATTTGATTCAGCAATATTATCGTTTAGTTCTGCTGATTGTTTATGAATATTTTTTCTATAATGATCTATGGCTCCGTTTATCATAATTCTCCGAAGCCAAGGTTTAATACTTTCAATATTATCTATTTTGCTGAGATTTTTGAAGACTTTCAAGAAACCATCATTCATTATTTCCAATGCGTCTTCTCTGTTTTCACAATAACTCATACAAGCAGACAAAGCAAACCCGTGAAAATGCTCATAAAAAATTTTCATGGCTTTTTCATTGCCTTTCAGGCAGTCTGCGACAACCTCCATCAAACTATTTGAGGTCAATAGCTTTTTTCTGGTTAAGGTTTTTAAGTAAATTTCTGCTGTTTGAGTTATCACGGGAAATTTACGATTGAATAGTGAAACTATTTTTGATAAGACGTAAATAACCTGTTAAAACGCTGTGTGAAATAATTAATTCCTTAAAAATCATTAGTAGAATCAAGGAGATTCTTAATTTGTAGAGTCTAATTATTTCAGTTTATTAAGACCGGAGTGCAGGCCTTATCATGCTTTTTCCTTTTTTAGGAAATACATAATCAAAACCATTCTGCACTTTCAGATTATAATCAAAAAACTCTAAAGCCCTTTGTAAATGAGTACGGTTAATAGCAATAAAATAAGGGTTTCTGCCATTACCTCTTCTCACAAGTCTTGCATCTAATTTGAAGATTGTTCCTTCGGGATAGTTTGCAACTAATTTAGAAGGACAACTCACTTTAATATCGCAGGGCACCTGTTGGCCATTTATAGTACTGAGCCGCATACGTTTCTTACTGTTGTCATAATAAGACTCAGCAAAAACATCCAGAAAAAAAACTTTGTTAAGTTCAGGAACTTCATCAAGTAGCGACAATTGCATCAGCTTTAGGCGTTTATTTGTCATGGTTCGTTCTGGTATTATTCCATGAATATTGCAAATCTATACAAAAAGTCGAAAATATTCCAATAGGGTATATGTTTTTTTAAGCAAAAAGCGTACCTTTGCGCATCTTTTTTTGAGGCATAAAAAAAATGGCAGAAGTTAAGATTTTTTCAGGTACTACATCAAAGTATTTAGCCAGTCGTGTTGCTGATTATTATGGCAAAGACTTAGGCGGGGTAAGCATCAATCGCTTTGCTGATAGTGAAATTTCGGTAAGTTTTGATGAGTCTGTAAGAGGGTGTGATGTTTTTCTGGTTCAGTCGACCTTTCCACCAAGTGATAATATCATGGAGTTGTTGATGATGATTGATGCCGCAAGACGTGCTTCAGCTCACTATGTTTGTGCTGTTATCCCTTATTTCGGATATGCCAGACAAGACCGTAAAGATAAGCCAAGAGTAGGTATTACAGCAAAACTTATTGCTAATATGCTTACAGCCGCTGGTGCAGACCGGGTTATGACGATGGATTTACACGCAGGGCAGATTCAGGGTTTTTTTGATATTCCTGTTGACCACCTTGAAGGTACTTCAGTTTTTGTGCCTTATCTTAAAACTCAAAAACTGGAAAACCTTAAATTTGCTTCTCCTGATGTTGGAGGTGTATCTCGTTGTAGAAAATTTGCTTCTTATTTCGATGCGGATATTGTAATTTGTGATAAACACCGGAAAAAAGCCAATGAGATTGCTTCAATGCAGCTTATAGGAGATGTTGAAGGCTCTGATGTGGTTTTGGTCGATGATTTAATTGATACTGGTGGTACTATCTGTAAAGCAGCTGAGTTGATTCTATCCAAAGGAGCGAAGTCTGTGAGAGCATTCTGTACTCATGGTGTTCTTTCAGGTAAAGCGCATGAAAATATTTCTAATTCAGTATTAGAAGAATTAATAGTAACTGATACCATTCCATTAAAATACGATAACCCTAAGATTAAGGTGTTATCAGTTGCCGAATTATTTGGTAAGGCTATCGGAAGAATCAGAGATAATGGGTCTATTAGCACTTTATTTATAAATTATCAACAGAATTTAGGTTTTTAATCAACAAAGGTTAAGACCAAATTCATTAATTAAAATTTAAGAAAATGAAAAAAACTGAGATTGTAGGGTATAACAGAGCGAATCTCGGACGCCAGGCTTCACAGGAATTACGTGGGCAAGGAATGGTTCCGTGTGTATTGTATGGTGGTACTGATCAGGTATCGTTTTATGCTCCGGCTTATTTATTCCGTGATTTACTTTTTACTCCTGATGTGTACGAAGTAACTATCAACATTGAAGGAAAAATCTATACTGGTATTTTGCAGGATTCACAATTCCATCCAACAAATGACCAGATTATTCATGCGGATTTCTTAGAAATCACACCGGATAAAGTTATTAAAGTAGCAGTTCCGATTAAATTGCACGGTCCGTCAGAAGGACAAAAGAAAGGGGGTAAACTGGTACAAAAAATGCAAAAACTACGTTTGCAAGGGCCAGCCAAAAATATCCCTGATTACGTAAACGTTGACATCAAAGATCTGGATTTAGGTAAATCTATCAAGGTTTCAGCAATTGCGGAAATTGAAGGTGTAAAAGTTTTAGATTCTTTGAGTAATCCCGTGGCAGTTATTACAATTCCACGTTCTTTACGTCAATAGTAAGACCGTAAATTATCGCTAATAGATATGGCGGGCTGGCTACAGCTCGCCATTTTTTCAATTAGTGCAACCACCCATTTTAGCTTCAAATGTAACCCCCGGTTGTGTCTGAAAACCATTCATCAGAATAATACTTTTACTCGCCTGCATTTTTATGACAGAGGTATTGTTCAATATTTGCCCATTAAAGTTAATATTTTCCGAAGCTGAATAATCATAGTTACCGCTTGGAATATTTTTTGTCAGATTCATTTCTGATTGACATTCATTATTTTTAAGTTTCAGTATCCAGAAATCGTCATCTCCCCGCCAACCAGATACATCACCGTCGTTTGGTGAAGCGGTGTTGCCTATAATCAGATATCCGTTATCAAATGTATTGAGCAAACAATTAGGCTCATCATGCCCACTACCGCCATAGGTTTTTTGCCAGCGCATATCTCCGTTCATCGGATTAAGCTTAAGTAGCCAGAAGTCGGCACTTCCGTGGTTCCCGATAGGGTCTCCTTCACCATTTGCGGAATATGATTCTCCTACTACTAAATATTCTCCATCAACCATTTGTAAAATTGAGCGGGCATATTCATTTTTTAGCCCACCATAACATCTACTCCAAAGTTTTTGCCCTAAACTATCAATTTTTACTACAAGAAAATCTCTATTACTTGGGTTATCGTAGTCTGCATGGTTTTCAGAAGCATCAAAGTCGTGAGAATAGGTTTCACCTGCAATAACAAAACTACCATCTGTGCATTGAACAACTGATTTGGCATATTCATCTAACGTACCTCCGAAGGTGTTCTGCCATTGCAAGACCCCATTTTTATCAAGTTTAACAATCCAGAAATCCAAACCGCCTTTGTTCGGGAGACCTGGTAAATCTTCCGAACTTGAATAGCCTACAAAAGCAAATCCTCCGTCATTTGTTTTTATTACTGAATGTGCATGATCGTTTTTTAGACCTCCATAAGATTTTTGCCATAGGAAATTTCCTCCACCATCAATTTTAATCAACCAGGCATCAAATAAACCATGATTTCCTGTTACAAGACTGTCATTAGATTCTGAATATCCGGCAATAAGGTAGCTGTCATCATCCGACCTGCAAATTGAAAAAGCATAATCATTGCTACCACCACCTAAACTTTTCTTCCATTCTATGTCACCGTTTTCTGAAAATTTTATTAACCAGAAATCATTATGCCCGTAATTTTCAGTAATATCATAATTTACAGAATTACTATATCCTACACATATATATTTATGGTCATTAGTTTCAATAACCGAATTAATATAGTCTTCTCCACTACCACCTATCGACCTTTTCCACTGCAATTCTCCGGTATGGTTGAGCTTTACTACCCACCCATCAAAAAAACCATAGTGATTTTCGAGGTCATAATTGTCTGATTGAGAGTGTCCACACACAAAATAACCTCCATCATAAGTTTCTACAACAGATACGGCTTTGTCATAAAAACTCCCACCATAAGTTTTTTGCCATTCAATAATAGGTTGTTGAGCTTTACAGGAGAAATAAACTGTGAAAAAACATATAAAAGGCAAGAATATCTTCATAGCTTATAGAGTTGGTGTTTTTAAAAGAGTACCGATCGATTTTCTCTTTATAATTAGGATAGTCAAAATTAGAGGTATCATTATTATAATTTAGATTAATTCTATATTATTTATTGAATGGTTGTTTCTGGTACTATTTTGCTACTATTTACTTAATTTTGGTGAAAAAAAAATCTTGCCACACAAAATGGTGACAAGATTGCTTACTACGACAGTTATTTACGACTTAAATATAAATTTTTTGCTGTGTGGATTTTTCAGTATTGTAATACTTTATTGACCTCAATCATTACGAATGTATCATCAAGCATATTTTTGAAGTACGCTAATTCTTTAGGAGTAAATAGCAGATAAAAATTATTTATTGGTGTACGCATCCCCTTTGATCTTCCGTTACAACACAAATCTCCTGCTTCAAAAATGGTATTTTCATCTTCAAACATTCGTCTGAATTGTCTTAAATCATCTTCTGAAAAAATGAATAACTGATTGTTAAAAACCAGATTATACTTTTCACAACAGTGGCATTTACCAATATAGCCATACGCACTTGAAGCGAGTACTAATAGTTTGTGATTAGTCATTTTTTGTAGTCGATTTTCTTTTTATTTATTGAGTGAATTTACAAGGGCATGGTGAGTGATTAAAATTATTATTCAATTGTTAAGTATTATTTTATTCTCACAATCAGATTTTTCACAGTGTCCATATAATAACAAATCGTGTTGTGTAATTTCGAACTTCATCATTTCACCAATCATTTTCTGAATTTGCTGTAATCGCGGATCACAGAATTCTTTAACTTGTTGGCAATCCAGACAAATTAAATGATCATGCTGACGGAAATTGGCTGCTTTTTCGTATTTAGTTACATTATTGCCAAATTGGTTCTTGCGAATCAATCCACATTCCAACAAAACTTCAAGGTTATTATAAATAGTTGCTCTGCTAACATATTGCTTTTTGTCAACCATGGTTTTGTACAGATCTTCCGCATCAAAATGATCATGACGAGAATATATTTCTTCAAGCATCATCATGCGTTCGGTGGTTTTTCTTAATCCTTTTTCTTCTAAAAAAATCAGGAATTTAGCTACCGCTTTCTCGTAATGTATATCTTTCATTATGCCTTCCTTACAAAAAAATCCCTTATGGGGCTTATATATTAGTATTTATCCGGGTTTTGAACTGTCTTATTCCAGCCCTGCGATACAAAGGTAAATGCTTATTTAGAATTAATCCAAATAAATTTCCGTTTTTATTTTTAATTAGTCTAAATAAGATATACATTTGCAGCAACAAACAACCACAGAAAATTTATTTGAATAATGAGTAAACAAACACACAGAAAAATGAAGTCAATTTTTACAGTATTATTAGTGATGTGCAGTGGATGGGTTTTGGCACAAAATGGCACATTAAAGGGTAGGATAACAACCAATGATGGTAAACCAGCCGAATTTGTAAATGTGATTATAAAAGGAGCAAATAAAGGAGCTTCTGCTGATACTGAAGGTAATTATGAGATCAAGAATTTGAAAGCAGGTGAGTACACTGCTCAAGCAAGTTTTGTAGGATTAAAGGCAGAAACAAAAAAATTCAGTATTAACGCGGACGAAACAATAACACTTGATTTTGAAATGGAGATTAGTGCTAATCAATTGCAAGAGGTGGTTGTACAGGCAAATCCA
Organism: Emticicia sp. BO119; assembly: GCF_013912375.1. Lineage (GTDB taxonomy): Bacteria > Bacteroidota > Bacteroidia > Cytophagales > Spirosomataceae > Emticicia. The sequence continues at coordinate 26,348 of NZ_JACETV010000010.1, forward strand.
AGTAAGTATGTAACGGACTACCCTTCAATCTCACTTCGGTTAAAAACTCCTCTTTTAGAAGTGCCTCAAAATATTCAGGTAGTTACCAAACAATTAATACAAGACCAGCAGATTTTTGATATGCTCGAGGGTGTAACCCGTAATGTGAGTGGTGCTACGCGTGTTGAGCACTGGGATATTTATGCACAAATAAACATGAGAGGTTCCCAGATTGCTGGTTTCAGAAATGGGATGAACGTACAATCTACATGGGGTCCATTAGTTGAAGACATGAGTATGGTTGAGCGTATTGAGTTTGTAAAGGGGCCTGCGGGCTTTATGTTGGCCAATGGTGAACCAAGTGGTTTTTATAATATCGTAACAAAAAAACCTACAGGTATTAATAAAGGTGAAGCGACTATGACCGTAGGTAGCTTCAATACTTATCGCTCAACACTTGACTTTGATGGTAAATTATCACAAGATGGTAAACTTTTATATCGCCTCAATCTTATGGGACAAACTAAAGGATCCCACCGTGATTATGAATTCAATAACCGCATTTCGATTGCTCCTGTTTTAAAATTCCAATTCACACCAAATACTTCTTTGACTGCTGAATATACTTATCAGTTCAATCAGATGTCGGTAATTGGCTCAAACTATGCCTTTTCTAAAAAAGGTATGGGTGATTTGCCTGTAAACTTTACAACGGCAGAACCGAATATGGATCCATCAAATATCAATGATAATACTTTCTTTCTGACATTAGCGCATAGTCTTAATAATAACTGGAAATTGACAGGACAACTGGCCTACATGAAATACAGTCAGATCGGGCAATCGTTATGGCCGACTGGTTTCTCTGCTAATGGTGATACGCTGATAAGAGGAGCTTCTATATGGGATGTATTAGGAATTACTAAAGTAGGTCAGTTCTTTGCCAATGGAGATGTAAAAACAGGATTTATCAACCACCGTATTTTAGCAGGCCTTGATATGGGGCAGAAAGACTTTTTTCATGATTGGAATCAAGGAGGCACGTATTCAGGACCGAATGGTTTTAATATCTATAATCCAGTATATGGTACGGTTCCGGCATCTGCTTATCCTAAATATGACCGAAGCCTGAGCTTACGTCAGAGAGGTGTATATTATGCACAAAATTATGCAGCCATCTATGCTCAGGATGAACTTCGTTTCATGCAGGATAAATTAAGATTAACCATTGCCGGAAGATACACAAAGGCACAAAATAGTGACCCATACTCTGGTTTTGCCAACGCAGAGAAATTTACTCCGCGTGTTGGCCTAAGCTACTCCTTGAACCAGAACACCAGTGTTTATGCAGTATTTGATCAGGCCTTTGTTCCACAAGCAGGTGCTGATGTTAAAGGCAAGGCGTTTGACCCTATTACCGGCGATAACAAGGAAATCGGGATTAAACGCGAATGGCTGGGAGGGCTATGGTCAACTTCGGTTTCTGCCTATAATATTACTAAAAATAATGTCCTTACAAGTGATCCTAATAATCAGTTCTTCTCAATTCAATTAGGGCAAACCCAGGTAAAAGGTATTGAATTTGACTTGCGAGGACAAATTACTCATGGATTAGATTTAACTATAAATTATGCCTATACAGATGGCAAAGTAACTAAGGATACTGATGAAGAAAAGATAGGAATACAGATACCCGGAACCTCAAAAAATGTTGCGAATGCCTGGTTAAGCTATAAAGCAACCAATGGTAGTTTACAAGGCTTTGGTATCTCTTTAGGAGGTCAGTATCAGGCTGGCCGTTCATCCTGGTATGTATTTGATGGTACAAAACAAGGCTTGCCTAACTATTTCAGAATGGATGGTGCGATTTCTTATCAGGCAAACAAATTTGCAGTAGCTCTAAATATAAATAATCTCACAAATGCTTATTTATATATGGGGGGATATTATGAATGGAGTCAGTTCTTTTATTACCAGACAGAAGCAAAAAGAAATCTACGTCTATCAGTTAATTACAAATTTTAAGAGGAATGACTTTTAAAAAAGCAATTGGTAAAATACATCTCTGGCTCGGACTTGTGTCCGGGCTGGTGGTGTTCATCGTAAGTATTACAGGGTGTATATACGCATTTCAGGTAGAAATTCAGGACTTAATACAATCTTACAGATATGTTGAGATTGAAAAAAAAACGATCCTGCCCCCATCGACCATCAAATCTATTGTAGAAAAAGCAGTTCCAGATAAAGTTATTCACAGTATAACGTATGAAAGACCTGGCAGGGCTGCTATTGCTACCATTTATCACTATGAACCTACCTATTATTATTTGGTTTACGTGAATCCATATAGTGGACAAGTATTAAAAGCAGTGAATATGGATGAGGATTTCTTCCGGTTTATTCTGGACGGTCACTTTTATCTTTGGCTTCCTGAGAAAATCGGACAGCCTGTTGTAGCTTCTGCAACCCTTATTTTTATTTTTCTTATGATTAGCGGACTGGTTCTCTGGTGGCCAAAAAATAAGTCAGCAGCTAATCAAAGATTTACTATTAAATGGAATGCAAAATGGCGTCGGGTTAATTATGATCTACACAATGTTTTAGGATTTTATATGACCTGGGTAGTAATTATTATTGCAGTTACAGGTTTAGTATGGGGTTTTCAATGGTTTTCAAAAACCTATTATTATACTATATCAGGCGGAAAAACAATCCAGGAATATTATGAGCCGGAATCTGGAGAACCTGTTGCTGCTGTTACCGACAAAACTCCGGCTATCGACAAAATCTGGAAAAAGATGAGAACCGAAACTCCTGATGCAGCAACAATTGAAGTACATCCACCTGAAACCTCCAAATCAACAATCGTTACTGCTACTACAACAGATGCAGATGTTTATTGGAAGCACGACTATCGTTATTTTGATCAATATACATTGAAAGAGGTTTCAGTTACTCACCCTTATGGACGTTTAAAGGACATTTCGATGGCAGATAAAATTATGAGGATGAATTATGATATTCATGTTGGGGCTGCATTTGGCTTTGCGGGTAAAGTATTGGCTTTCTTTGCCAGCCTCATTGCGGCCAGTTTGCCAGTTACAGGGTTCTGTATATGGTGGGGTAGAAGAAAGAAAGCAACTAAAGGAGTTGCCAGACCAGCTACATCAAAATCGCAGATTTTTAAGCCAAGGTACTATTGAACAGTTATTAAGTTAAATCTGATTGTACATACCTATTTAATACTAAACTTTATGAAAAATAAAATTATAATTTTCGCCTTGTTGCTTATTCCTTTTTTATCAGAGGCGCATGGCTACTGGCTTGAAGTGAAAGGCTCTGGCAAAGTAGGAGAGCCTGTTAAAATTCAGATTTTTTATGGTGAATTTGTAAACCAGGGGAGAATGAAAGGAAAATTTCTGGATAAAATGAATGAAATAAAACTTTTTGTAATTGATGAAGCCGGAGATCGCATTAATGTGCCAACATTTCAGACTGAAACACACTGGGAGGGGAGTTTTACACCAAAAACCGAGGGGAATTATCAGATTATGGGGATTAACGAAACAAGAGAAGTTCAGGATTGGGCAAAGCATAACTTAGGAATTGTGAGACCAATGCAATACCTGAGAACTAACTACGTTGTTGGCAAATTTACTGCTGTGACTAAACCAAATAACTTTCTGGATATTATAGCTACTGAATCCGACAATGGGATTAACCTGAATGCATTCAAAAATAATTTTCCTGTAGATAAAGCAAAACTGACAATTATCAGCCCTGATGGTTGGGAGAAAGTAAGAATAACCAGTGAAAGAGGGAGGGCTTCTTTTATACCTAATACCAAAGGTATTTACTTAATAGAAGCCGAGTGGATCGATAAAACCCCAGGTACTTATAAGGAAAAAGAGTATGAATCAATTCGTTACCATTCAGAAACCACAATTGAGGTGAGATAAAAGTACTTTGGCGAATGATGAATTCGCGAATATAATAAGATAAAAAAGGCCTTCTAATTATATAATTATTCACTGCTCAACAATTCTCGATTTACAATTTTTCAATTTAAAACAACCATAAATCAAAATCTAAAATTAATTAAATATGAAAAAAATAGTTATTTTTTTATTAGCGGGCTTCGGTGCATTTGCTCAGAAATCTGCTGATATTGCTGCCATCAAAGGGCAATGCGGTTGCCACGAAGTAAAATTTGATTATGCAGAGACTTTTACTCCGAATAAAGAATATAAACTGAAAGATCAGTATCATGCCAAAGGAACGGAATACGTTTTTGTGGTTGAAGAATCAAAAGACAAAATTGTTATCCAGCATTTATTAGCTATTGCAGATACTATGGTGGTGAAACACTGGCGTGAAGACTGGACTTACGAAGATCCGAACTTGTTGAGCTTTTATAAAGAAGGCGTCTGGAAGTACAGCCAGTTTGATAAAAATCATATAAAAAAGGGATGGACTCAAAAAGTATATGAGGTTGATGATGCGCCACGTTATGAAGGATTTGCGCAATGGTCTCATGCCAATGGCAAACACCTTTGGGAAAGTAAAGTAGATGCACCACTTCCACGCCGCGAGTACACTAAAAGAAAAGACTATAATGTCTTGAAACGCGGTAATAGAATATATGTAAATGAAACAGGTTATTTGCATGAACAGGATAATGACAAGATTCTGAGAAAAGAGGGGAACGACTTATTGATTGTTCAGGAAAAGGGTATCAATGACTATAGAAAATTAAGCGATGAAAAGGCATGTGAAGTAACCAAAAAATGGTGGGCTGAGCATTCGGCCTTCTGGGCAGATGTACGTGCTGAGTGGGCACAAGTATTTGATAAACATAAAAATATTAGCATCAAGCAATTTGTAAGAAGCAAAATGTTAAGTGAGTATTTTTCAGCAATTGAGAAAGAAAAAAATGACTCAGCGACCAATCGTAAGAAAATCAAAGACGTATTGAATCAATTTGTTATATACAATGATGAAGTAATAGGAAAGAATTAATCGTTCTGTCCTGATGTATCTGAGTGTTAGAAAACCTCTTGTGATTTTCATGAGAGGTTTTTGCATAAAAAAATGCGTATGTCTACTCTTACAGCAATTATAATCACCAAATTTAATGCTATTTAATGACGATTTATGGCATGAATAATGCTTGTATCTAAATAAAACACGATTTAGTCTTTCCTGACCCATTCTATGTAGCCACACCATAAATCTAATTAAAATCTCGTTGCATGAGAACACAACTTCTATTGTTTTCAAGTGTATTACTATTTTTGTCAGGAAATTTCATTTTTGCTCAAACCATTGATAAAGATTATGTTGATGGCGAGGTATATATCAAACTTAAAGAATTTCCAAAATTTACCCTGAACCTGCCTAATGGAGCCGTTAATATGGCTCAGGAGCTTCCTTTCCTATCAAAGGCGGCCCATATCTCAGAAGTCTCGGGAGTAAAACGGGCTTTTTATTTTTCCAACGTAGTAGATTTGCAAAGGGTTTATCGTCTGAAGATTTCAAATCCAAAGCTTTTGCATCAATTTATTAAGGAAATAGAGAAAGACAAAAGGATTGAATATATTGAACGTGTTCCTTTCCATCAGATTATCTCCGTCCCCAGTGATCCAAAAATAGGGAATCAATACTACTTGAGTAAAATAAAAGCATATGAAGCATGGGATATATCTCAAGGTGGAGTTGATCTTGTTGTTGCTGTAGTTGATAATGCCATTCAAGTAAACCATATCGATCTGGCCGCGAATATTTTACCTGGAAGAGACATATCTGATAATGATAACGACCCCTCACCGCCCGACTCAACCTTTTTTCATGGTACTCATGTTGCTGGTTTAGTTGGTGCTGTTACCAATAATAATAATGGCATTGCTTCGGTAGGAATCAACAGAGTGAAGATACTCCCCATAAAAGTTACTCCTGATAGTGGCGACCCGCAAAGTGTTTATCATGGTTTTGAAGGGATAGAATGGGCAGTAGCTCACGGAGCGAATATTATCAATATATCGTGGGGTGGCAGTGGTTATTCTCTTACTGACCAGGCAGTGATTGATAACGCATATAATTCAGGGGTGATAATTATTGCAGCTGCAGGTAATAATAATCAGAATACAAGCTACTACCCGGCCTCTTATAATCATGTTATCTCTGTAGGTAGTGTAACTTCAAATGATGAGAAAAGTTATTTTTCAAATTATGGTTCTTCTGTTGATTTAGTAGCTCCCGGAAGCGGAATTTATAGCACTATTCCTACTAATAAGTATGATTATTGGAGCGGAACTTCTATGGCTGCTCCAATCGTAAGCAGTATTTTTGCCTACGTCTGGTCTGTTAAACCCAATTTGAATCCGGCGCAATTAGAAAATCTGATTAAAAGTACCTGCGATAATATTGATATTCACAATTCAGGGTATATAGGACTATTAGGTAGCGGTAGAGTAAATGTCCTAAAAGCCATATCTTGTATGGAGGATAACATTCAACCGGTTATTAACCCATCAGCAACAAATGTTTTGTGCAGTGGGGGTATGGTTCAACTTTCTTGTAATACTTATGAAGGAGCTTCATATCAATGGAAAAAAAATGGAGTTAATATAGGCAGCAATCAACCTGCTTATAATGCCTCTGAAACCGGTCAGTACACTGTAATTGTTACAAAAAATACCTGTACTATTGCTGCTTCCTCAGTAAAGGTTAGTGTTGTGCCTGATAGCGTGGTAATTAATGTTGCGTCAACGATTGCCTGTGTTGGAGATTCCATTCTGCTTTCTGTATCGAATTTAGAAGGGATTAACTACCAATGGAAAAAAGATGGATTAGATATAGGTACGGGATCATTTCAGTTGTATGCAAAACAAAATGGTTATTATACAGTAAGTTTATCAGGTAATAATTGCACAACAACGTCACCTGCTGTCAACGTTTCCTTTATTACTCTTAATCCCAGTATAATATCTGAAAACTCAACAGTCCTTTGCTTAGGTCAAAGTACAACATTATTTGTGAATGGCATTAGTAACGCTAACTATCAGTGGAAAAAGGATAACCAATCTGTTAATGAAGCTACAGATTTAAGTTTTACTGCATCGGAAGCAGGTGAATATTATGTAGAACAGAAATCAGGGCAATGTATTGCGAAGTCAAATCAGATCAAAATTACAATAACCACACAAAGTGCACAAAGCCCAGGAGTTGTAGGTAGAGAAATTTGTGAAGGTAAAAGCCTGAGTGCAGGCAATGGATTACAGGCTACAGCTGATATGTGTATGGGTTCGGTTATAAATTCTTATTCTTACACCGGGGGTGTTGTTGCTTACGATGGCAATGAAAGAATTGGCGATAATCCATCAATTAATATTACAGATTTAGGGACAAATGTGATCGGAAAAATAAAAGTATCCATAACCTTTGAGAAAAAAGATCAGGAGGGTTTAAATGCTTGCAGTTTACCACATGGTGGAGGCCAACCATATAACGATGAAATTTCCTTTAGATTAAAGTCACCTAATGGAACTATCATATCCCTTTTACAGGATAACACCTATAATTATTATTCATATGGTGGTCAGGTAGTTCTCACTTTTGAAGATGGTAAACCATCGATAACTCCTCAAACAGGCCCGGTATCTGGAATATTTGCTCCGAGTGAGGAATTAGCTTTTTTTAATGGGCAAATCGCTAATGGAACCTGGACCTTATTGCCAAATGATAATTCAAGCGGTGATCCTCTTTGCGTTTCCGCTTTTTCCATTGATATTCAGGTAGACAATGTAATCCTGCCGAATACATTTAGCTGGTGGAATTCACCCACAGATGGTAAGCGATTGGGTATTGGCAGTGAATTCATTGCTTCAGATACTTTAGCCGGCATACATACCTACTATGTTCAAAATCAGTGTTCAGGAGTTTGTCCAAGTATAAGAGTCCCTGTTAATCTCTCAATCAATACAGCTGCTATTACACCCCCGTCAGTTATAGCTTACACTATTAGCTCAGAGATAGCAGCCCAGATTAGTCCACTGCTTTCAAAGGCAAATATGAGTAACCAAAATCCTGTAACTATTCAGAATGGAAGCTATGTGGCTGTTATTTCAGATAGAGCACCATTAGTTAATCCAGTTACGGTTTGTAATGGCACTAAAGTTTTGCTATTAGGTGTCGGATGCAACGGTGATTATCAATGGCTGCCAAATAGTGATGGAGTCGGGATTATAATTTCTCCGACATTAACAAATAGCTATTCAGTCAGATGCAGAGAACAATCTTCTGGTTGCTGGACACCCTATAAAGAGCAGATTGTTCATGTAAAGCCTGTAGAAGTAATGATAAATAATCATATTCCTCAAAGGGGTTTACAGACTTTTGTTGGCAAAAGGATAACTGCAACTACCACTGTTAGCACAACTTCAGATACCTCGATTAAGGCAGATAATTCAATTGTGTTTCTTCCCGGATTTTCAGTCGATACGAATAGTGTTTTTACTGCACGTATTGAAGATGGTTGTGCCAATTAAATAAAACAAAGTACAAAAAAAACTTAATTTATTAATAAAATCTCTGGGTTGTTTAAAATATAAATTCTTTAATTTATTGATAATTAGATATTTACGACACTATGTTTGTTGCAACCTTTTAATTTTCAAACGCTCACATTTTCTAATTCAACTTCTTATATTAAATTTGCAGACTTTAGATAAAAATACTTACTAAACTCAAAATAATTCATTATGGATTCAATGATTGTCTATCTTGTTCCGGTGTTCGGAATAATCGGATTACTTTACACTGCTTGGCGATTTAGTTGGGTGTCTAACCAACCAACCGGAGATGCCAATATGCAAAAGCTCTCTGGCTATATAGCCGATGGAGCAATTGCATTCCTGAAAGCAGAATGGAAAATCTTAGCTTTTTTTGCCATTCCAACCGCTATTTTATTAGCTTGGTTAGGCTCAAGAGAAGGCACTCCCGAATCCCCAATACATTCTTCTCCAATTATTGCTGTGGCATTTTTGATAGGAGCGGTTTTCTCAGCAACAGCGGGCTATATTGGTATGAAAATCGCTACCAAGGCTAACGTACGCACAGCACAGGCAGCACGCACTTCATTATCAAAAGCACTTCAGGTATCTTTTACCGGAGGTTCAGTAATGGGAATGGGTGTGGCAGGATTAGCCGTTTTAGGCTTGAGTGGACTCTTTATTATTTTCTATAACTACTTTGCAAAAGGCGAATTGCTTACTTCGGATAACATGAAAAAAGCTATTGAAGTATTAGCAGGGTTTTCATTAGGAGCAGAGTCGATTGCACTATTTGCGCGTGTAGGTGGTGGTATCTATACAAAAGCTGCTGACGTGGGTGCCGACCTGGTAGGAAAAGTAGAGGCGGGTATTCCTGAAGACGACGTTCGTAACCCGGCTACTATCGCAGATAATGTGGGTGATAACGTTGGTGATGTGGCCGGAATGGGGGCTGACTTATTTGGCTCTTATGTTGCAACTATCCTCGCTACTATGGTATTAGGACAGGAAATAAGCGTTATAGATAATTTTGGAGGTTTCTCGCCAGTAATTCTTCCGATGATGATTGCCGGTGTGGGTTTATTAGCTTCTTTGGTTTCTACTTTTTTTGTGCGTATCAGTAACGAAGAAGCATCTGTTCAGAATGCATTGAATTTAGGCAACTGGGCTTCTATTGTAATAACACTTATTGCTTCGTACTTTTTAGTTACTAAAATTTTACCAGAATCACTAAGCCTGCGTGGGCATGAATTTACCTCAATGGGAGTATTCTGGGCAATTGTTGTGGGTCTTGTTGTTGGTGCTTTGATGTCAATTATCACAGAATACTATACAGCCATGGGTAAACGCCCGGTGCTTTCTATTGTTCAGAAATCAGGCACAGGGCATGCTACAAATATTATTGGTGGATTGGCCGTAGGTATGGAATCCACAGTATTACCGATCATTGTATTGGCTGCAGGTATTATTCTTTCTTACAGCTTTGCTGGTCTCTATGGTGTTTCTATTGCAGCTGCAGGTATGATGGCAACCACTGCCATGCAATTAGCGATTGATGCTTTCGGCCCGATTGCTGACAATGCAGGTGGTATTGCTGAAATGTCTCAATTACCGTCAGAAGTTCGTGGTCGTACAGATAACCTTGATGCAGTTGGTAACACAACAGCAGCAACCGGAAAAGGTTTTGCTATTGCCTCTGCTGCTTTAACCTCATTGGCATTATTTGCTGCTTTCGTAGGTATCGCAGGCATTTCAGCTATTGATATCTATAAAGCTCCAGTACTGGCCGGCTTATTTATCGGTGGCATGATTCCATTCATTTTCAGCGCATTATGTATTTCGGCAGTTGGTAAAGCTGCTATGGAAATGGTGAATGAGGTGCGTCGACAGTTTCGTGAAATTCCGGGAATTATGGAATACAAAGCTGAACCTGAATATGAAAAATGTGTCGCAATTTCTACTCAAGCATCAATCAAACAAATGATTTTACCCGGAGCAATAGCTCTGATAGTGCCAGTATTAGTAGGTTTTGGGTTTAAAGGAGTTTTTGAGGGTACTTCCTCTGCCGAAATCCTTGGTGGTTTATTAGCTGGGGTTACAGTTTCAGGTGTGCTTATGGGGATGTTTCAGTCAAACGCTGGTGGTGCATGGGATAATGCCAAGAAATCTTTTGAAAAAGGAGTAGTAATTGATGGCGAAACCTATTACAAAAAATCGGAGCCTCATAAAGCCTCTGTCACTGGTGATACCGTTGGAGACCCATTCAAAGATACCTCAGGCCCATCAATGAATATTTTGATAAAGTTGATGTCAATCGTTTCGTTGGTAATTGCGCCTTATATTGCTGTTAAATCAACAGAAGTAGGTTCTTCAAAAAATACTGCCCCTGTGATAGAGTCTTCACTTCCTTCAAGCATTAACAAAACTTTATCAACTGGTGTCACATTGAATTATCTTGAAGGTGGTGTAGAAGATCAGTTGATAAATTTAATTGAAACTTCTGATTCAAAAGAAAACCTTTCATTCAATTTCAATAATTTAAACTTTGCAACCGGAAGCGCTTCAATTGAGACTACCTCAATGAATGAAATACTAAACATTGCTGAAATCCTGAAAGCGTATCCGAATGTAAGTATAAAAGCAGCAGGAATTTCTGAAAAGGGAGGCAATGACAAAGAATTAGCTGATAAACGTGCAATGGCTGTAAAAGCTGCTTTAGTTGGGTTAGGTATCAACGCTTCACGTCTGGAAGTAGCCTAAGCCTACTATTATCACCAATAAGGCAATACTTAAAAGCCTACTGTGAATTTCATGGTAGGCTTTTTGTTTGAATGAAATGGATACCTAAATTGAATTAAAATGTAGCTTGGCCGTAAATCCGATAAATCAATCACTACATCCACCTATTTTAGCTGTAAACACACTATTCCCACTTACACTAAACCCTGCGTTGAGCATAACAGATTTATTCGCTTTATAAGTGGTTTGGGCTGGCGTTTCGATAAAATTAGTAGCTGTAATGGTATTGCCAGTGAAAGTCTGAATAGAATTAGCATAAACTCTATTCATAATTGTAACTGCATCAGAGGGTGAAACAAACAAAATATTATTAGAAGAGATGGGCGCGCAAGGAGACCATTCTTTATGACAATACGCATTGTAGCCGATAGGAGACGAAGGTGTAACCACTAATGATTGACCATTCTCTCCATTATTCCAGGTTATAACATTTGTCGGGCAATCCTGAGCGATAAGCAAATAGGATTCAGTAGTAGTGCAAATTGTAACAGGGCTTGTTAATGGTGGGGTGTCCCCGATTGGTATATATTCTGATTGGAGATTGGAGGCGTCGTAAATCTGATAAATATTATCAGTATTCTTCGTGAATCGAAGTGTCTGTTTCTGAATAAGTTCCTTAAACTCAGGAGAATTGGTTAGGGTAGAAGAAACAGGAAAAACATATACTTGTGGAATGGTCAGAACATTCAGCCTTACAGGAATTCTTGGGCTTGGGCATAAGCCTTCACAAAGTGCCTGTACATAAAAAGTTTTTTCTCCGGTAATATTTGTTGGTGGAAAAAATTCAGAACCATTAGCTAATTGGTTGCCTCCATTTGGTGCACTCCACCATGAGATCACTGGAGGCTGGATTGGTCCATTTGTAGTAATGGTAACCGAAAACCCTTTGACACAAAGAGGATCAATGGCATTATCATCTTCTGGTAATAATGTCCATATTCCGGTTGGATTTTCATTAAGAAATGCATTAAATGATTCTGCCGGAGCAAAAGTGCCTGAGGAAGGCAATGAACCTTGTGTTATTGGACTTGCTTCAGTTTCAAAAACTGTTGTTACAACGCCAGAGGTTGTTGCTCCACCTGAATAGGTTCCTGAAGCTATTAATGTAATGATTTTACCCGTGGGAGACTGCAATTTGAAAGAAACTTCGTCATTATAAGGTGAGTCACCTCCGTCCGTAAATCCACATGAATTTTTATCAAACTGGTCTTTCTTTTCCCAGGTAATTGAGACCTTTACCTTTATTATGGTTCCGGTTAAGCTGAATACATTTACATTAGGGTCATCACCACTCTTATCAAAACCATCATATCCCACCATTGGTCCATTGTAAACGAAAGTAGTTGGTCCACCATAATTACAGTTAATGGTAGTTGCAATAAGGCCACCTGCCAGATTCAGATCTGCGCAATAGGTAACTTCTTTATCAGAGACAATTGGGGTATCTGTAAAAGCTGTATTTAAAAGTACTTTCGTTTTGTCTGAAATTATACTACAATTACCATTTTTAATGATTACATGATAATTGGCTCCGGGCGTTGCAGAAAAGTTAGGAGTAGTAATATTGGTTAATATGTCATTTTTAAACCATTGAAACGTATTACCATTAACAACACTCGCATTGAGAGTAACAGACTGTCCCTGACAAATGTATGTACTACCATCAGGAGTAATTGTAGCAGTTACTAAACCTAAGTTTGGGCAGGAGATTGCTTTAAGAAGATTTACCCTTCCTGCACCTAAAAGACCCTTAAAGGCAGGATTTACAGTGTCCAGATTATCTGCTGTATGAAACAACACACTCTCTAACTGTGTCGGTGTTAAAGCAGGAAAACATGACCATACATATCCCAGTGCACTTGCAACCAAAGGTGTGGCCATCGAAGTGCCATTAAATGTAGCATAGCTATTAAAAGGAATAGTACTCAAAATACCCCGCCCTGGAGCAGCAATATCCACCCAGGTTCCAAAATTAGAAAAAGAGCTCAGTTTATCATCATTATCTAAACTTGCAACCGATATTACGTGCCTGTAGGCGGCAGGGTAGCTTTCTATAGATGTTTCTTCATTTCCGGCCGCAGCAACAATTATTATCCCTTTGTCATGAGCATAGTCAATAACCTCTTGTTCAACCTGAGAAAAACCGATTCCTCCCCAAGACAAACTGATAATATTGGCACCATTATCAGCGGCCCAAACAATACCCTCATATCCGTAATAAATTCCTCTTGGATCTGCTCCGTCAGGAGTAGCTTTGACAGGTAATACTTTTACACGATTATTACTCGCGGATGCAATTCCCAGGTTATTATTGGAGACGGCACTTACTATCCCGGCCACGTGTGTGCCATGACTGAAACTCGTGTTTGGAGGATTTGGATTATTATCGTTATCTCCCAAATCTTTGCCCGCAAGCATATTAGCTTGTAAGTCCGGATGGTTGGTCTGAATTGCATTGTCAACTACAGCCACAACAATCGTCGCAGTTCCAGGGTTTGCATCCCATGCTTCAAAGGCTTTAATTTTGTTTAGATGCCATTGAGTTTCAGTATCGGGGTCATTTGGAGTAGAAATGGTTTGTCTAAGCCTGACCTTTTCAGCTATTGCAACTTCAGGCATTTTTATTAATTGGTTAAGCAATTCATCAGCTTTATCCGGGCTTTTGAGCTTCAACCTATAAATCTTTTGAAGGTTTTCAGAATTGGTAGTGTAAAAAGGTTTACTTGCCTGTTCTAACACAAATTCAGAAGAAAACTTTTGTAGAAATAGTAGTTCACTTGTTAAATTAACAGTGCTTGAAACTATGCCAAAAGGCTTTTGTTTTACCTTTAAATAAATTTCTCCTTCAATAAAATCTTTATTGACTTTCTGACCTATTGATGAAAATGTGATTAGTGTGGTAACAATTAGTAGAAATATACGCATAGATTGAAATAAATTTTTATTTGCCTGGCTAGTATAAATGGGTATTTGATTTACTTTTGCAGACTTAGTTGGTTATTACGTCTACATATGTTAAAGCATCTAAAGTAATATGATATTTTTGTATAAATGTCTGTCTTAACAATGAACATTTTACTCTGAAAATATGTAATTATTGAAATCAATTTATGATTACATAAAAAGGCTTGAAATTCTTTAAGGTTACAAGCGAACTTTCTTAGTTTTTATGAGACATTTACTCAAACCAGAATGACTCAATTGATAATATTGCGCAAATTTTTGAAAACAATGAAGAAAACCCTAATTTTTTTACTTCTTTTTTATTCAACGGTTAGTTTCGGACAAACCAAACAAATGAGTGCGGGAGAGATTATACAGGCTATGAAAAGGCTGAACGTAGTAGGAAATGTATTATATGTAGCAGCCCACCCGGACGACGAAAATACACTTTTTATTACATGGCTTTCAAAAGAAAAAATGGTACGTGCAGGCTATATTGCCATGACAAGAGGAGATGGAGGACAAAATCTGATTGGATCTGAACAAGGTGAATATGTTGGCCTTTTACGCACACATGAACTCTTAGGGGCTCGAAGTATTGATGGAGGTGAACAGTATTTTACAAGAGCTAACGATTTTGGTTTTACTAAAACAACTGATGAAGCATTAAGCACTTGGGGCAAAGAACAGATTTTGTCAGATTTGGTATGGCGAATCCGTAATTTTCAACCAGATGTAATGGTTAATCGTTTTCCACCAGATGCACGTGCTGGGCATGGACACCATTCAGCCTCGGCTGTATTATCAGAAGAAGCCTATAAAGCCGCCGCTGACCCAACTCGTTTCCCTGAGCAGTTGGCTTACATAAAGCCATGGCAGGTAAAGCGTGTAGTCTGGAATTCATTCTCACCGAATTTTCAGAATATTACACCAGAAGGGGGGAGTTATATCAAGATTCAATTGGGTAATTTTAACCCATTATTGGGTAAATCCTATACTGAAATTGCTGCCGAAGCTCGGAGTATGCACAAAAGCCAGGGATTTGGTTCTGCTAAAACCAGAGGCCAACGTGTAGATTATGCTTTACATAAAGTTGGAGACCCAGCCCAGAACGATTTGTTTGATGGTATTGATATGACCTGGAAACGTGTGAAAGGAGGCGAAAAGGTTGAAGGCTTAGTAAATGAAATGTTAGGCAATTTTAAAGTAGAGAATCCTTCTGCATCAGTACCGGCTTTGATTAATATTTATGATGTAATCAATAGTTTAGAGGAAAATGTTTGGACAATCTACAAAAAAAATGAGGTAAAAGATTTGATATTAGCCTGTGCGGGTTTGTGGTTTGAGGCGAATCCTACAGATTATTCTATTGCAGGCGGAGATAAAATCAAGGTAAACCTTAATGTTGTTGAACGTTCAAATAGCGATATAGTTTTAGAAAAAGTAAGTTTCAAAGGTACAGGCAAGGACTCGGTTTTGAATCTAAAATTGGTTAATAATGTCCCAGTCAATCAGAATTTTGATTTACAGATACCTGTTAACATTCCTATTACACAACCTTATTGGCTTATGGAAGAGAAAGAAAAAGGTTTCTATAAAGTAAATGACCAACTCTTAAGAGGTTTACCAATGAAACCTTCAGACCTTGTTTGTGATTATACTTTTTCAATTGATGGTAAGCAATTTAATTTCCAGACGCCTCTTACTTACAAATTCGTTGAACCATCAATTGGGGAGATTTATCGCTATTTTGAAGTCCGACCTGAAGTAATGGCAACAATTGATGAAAAGGTGTATGCCTTTGCGGATAACCAGCCTAAGGATGTGCATGTTACTGTGAAAGCGGGTAGAAAAAATGTATCAGGTTCCATATCTTTAGCTGTTCCGAAAGGATGGAGAATTGAACCTGCCGCTATCAATTTTGAATTGAAAGACAAATATGAAGAGAAAAACGTTACTTTCAAAGTATTCCCGTCTACTACTGCATCAGAAATAAGCCTGAAAGCAGTTGTAAAAACAGCAAATGGCACTTATAACAGAGGTATTGCTACTATTGACTATAAGCATATTCCAACACTTACACTTTACCCTGTTTCAGAAGCAAAGGCTATCAGAATTGATTTAAAGAAAAAGGGCACAAAGCTTGGCTATATTGCCGGAGCAGGTGATGAAGTACCAGCTGCATTAACACAGATTGGTTATCAGGTAACTATGCTTACTCCTCTTGAATTAGGAAAAGATTTATCAGGTTATGATGCCATTATTGTAGGTGTTAGGGCTTATAATACAGAAGATCATCTGAAATTCTTTCAGGATAAATTGATGGATTATGTAAAAAATGGTGGAACCGTTGTTACACAATACCAAACTAATGCTTTTTATGGTACTTCGAAAGTAAAAGAAATGGGTCCTTATAATTTTGGTATTGGTCGCGGTCGTGTGACTGATGAGAATGCCGAAGTTAAAATCCTGAACCCGGCACACGTATTATTGAACGCGCCAAATAAAATTACCCAAAAAGATTTTGAGGGATGGATTCAGGAAAGAGGTTTGTATTTTGCTGATAAATGGGCAAAAGAATATGAAACGATTTTCTCGATGCATGATGCCAATGAAAGAGAAGAGGAGGGAAGTGTGTTGTATGCCAAATACGGCAAAGGAAATTTTGTATTTACCGGCTTAGCCTTTTTCAGAGAATTACCTGCGGGTGTGCCTGGTGCCTATCGCTTATTTGCTAATATGATTTCAGTGGGGAAATGATATAAACACCCCTAACCCCTAAAGGGGAACGAAAAAAGCTCTTCCGCAATTAAGTAGAAGAGCTTTTTTTTATTCCCCTTTAGGGGTTAGGGGCTGTGTTTTTTTAAATCACCACATTTACAATCCGTTTCGGTACTACAATCAGTTTTTTCGGAGTATTGCCTTCCAACCATTTTAAAACGTTTTCATTAGATAAAACGGCTTTTTCTATGTCTTCTTTACTCATATCTGCTGGGAAAGAAATAGAGGTTCTTACCTTGCCATTTATCTGAATAGGATACTCAAATGAATCTTCAATCAAATGCTCTGCATTAAATTCAGGATAACTTTGTTGAGTGACTGTACCATGTTCATTACCTAATATCTCCCAAAGCTCTTCCGAAATATGTGGTGTATAAGCAGATAAAACAATCACTAATTGTTCAAGGATAGCCTTTTTTGAACATTTCAAATCAGATAATTCATTCACACAAATCATGAATGTACTTACTGATGTATTGAAAGAGAAACTTTCAATATCTTCTCCTACTTTCTTGATAGTTTTGTGTAATGCTTTTAATTCTGCTTTAGTTGGTTCGGCATCTGTAACAATATATTTACCATTCTGGTCGTAGAATAAACGCCATAGTTTACGGATAAAACGGTAGGTTCCTTCAATCCCACGCGTATCCCAAGGCTTGCTTTCTGTCAATGGCCCTAAAAACATTTCGTATAATCTGAAAGTATCAGCGCCGTATTCTTCAACAATGTCATCCGGGTTAACAACGTTGTAAAGTCTCTTCGACATTTTTTCTACCTGTGAGCCGCAAACATATTTATCCTCTTCAAGAATAAATTCAGCATTAGCTACATCTGGTCTCCATGTTTTAAACTTTTCAATATTCAAAATATCATTTTTAACCAGACTTACATCCACGTGAATCGTAGTAGTTTCATACTGGTTTCTCAAATTGTAAGAAACAAAGACTGGATTTTTGTCCGCTCCTTCACTCGATTTCAAACGATAAACCAAGCTTGATTTCCCTTGAATCATACCCTGGTTAATCAACTTCAAGGCATATTCTTCTTGTGGTACATAACCCCTGTCTTTCAGGAATTTATTCCAGAAACGGCTATATAATAAGTGTCCTGTGGCATGTTCTGTTCCACCTAAGTATAAATCTACATTCTGCCAATAATCGATAGCTTCTTTAGAAGCAAATTCGTTTTCGTTATGCGCATCCATATAGCGGTACCAATACCAGCTACTGCCTGCCCAACCTGGCATAGTACTCAATTCGTATTGCTCACCGTTATAATTCCATCCTTCGGCACGTCCTAATGGTGGTTCTCCGTCTTCGGTTGGTAAATACTTGTCAATCTCCGGCAAAATCAATGGTAAATCTTTTTCATCCATCAAATAAGGGATACCATCCTTAAAATAAACAGGAACAGGTTCACCCCAATAACGCTGACGAGCAAAAACCGCATCTCTTAAACGATAATTAACCTTACCTTTACCAATGCCTCTTTCCTCCAATTCATCAATCAACTTTTTGGTAGCTTCCTGATAGCCTAAACCATTAATAATACCTGAATTGATATATTTACCTTCTTTTGTGGCATCAGCTTGCTGGTCAATATCTTGCTGAGAATCTAAAATTGGTACTATTGGTAAACCAAAATGAGTTGCAAAATTCCAGTCACGTTGGTCGCCTGAGGGTACGCCCATTACTGCACCAGTACCATAGCCTGCCAATACATAATCAGCAATCCAGATAGGTACTTTTTCACCACTGAATGGATTAATACAATAACTGCCCGTAAATGCACCTGAAACTTTTTTTACATCAGACATACGGTCTAATTCGGAGCGTTTCTGGGTTTCAGTAATATAATTATCAATACTTTCTTTTTGTTCAGGAGTTGTTAGATCTACTACCCATTCATGTTCCGGAGCTAAAACCATAAATGATACGCCATAAATGGTATCAACACGTGTGGTAAAGACTTCAATCAAGGTATTTGGCTTATTTTCAACCTCAAATTTTACCATTGCACCAACCGAGCGGCCAATCCAGTTACGTTGTTGCTCTTTCAATGAATCAGACCAGTCAATCGTAGTTAAACCACTAATCAAACGGTCAGCGTAGGCAGTAATGCGCATCATCCATTGCTGCATTTTCTTTTGAATCACGGGGTAGCCACCACGTTCAGAAACACCATCTTTCACTTCATCATTCGATAGCACCATACCCAAAGCAGGGCAGAAATTTACTACTGCTTCTGAAAGGTAGGTCAAACGATATTTTAATGAAATAGTATATCTTTCTGTTTCTGAAAATTCATTCCACTCTTCCGCTGTAAAGTTCTGTACCTCTTCATCACAGACCGCATTTACGCCTTTAGTGCCATTCTGAGCAAACTTTTCATACAGGGTTTCAACGGGTTCTGCTTTATCGGCATCCTTATTATACCAGCTTTTAAACAATTCCATGAAAATCCACTGGGTCCATTTGTAGTATTTCGGGTCAGAGGTACGTACTTCACGGCTCCAGTCATAGCAGAAACCAATCTTTTTTAACTGGCTGATATAAGTACTGATATTGGCTTCTGTTGTGATGGCCGGGTGTTGACCTGTCTGAATAGCATATTGCTCGGCAGGTAAGCCAAATGAGTCAAAGCCCATCGGGTGCAAGACATTAAAACCTTTTAGTTTTTTGTATCTTGAGTAGATATCACTGGCAATATAACCCAGTGGATGACCTACATGCAAGCCAGCCCCGGATGGATACGGGAACATATCTAATACATAAAACTTAGGTTTTGAATGGTCAATCTTTACTTCATAGGTTTTATTTTCTTCCCAGAATTGTTGCCATTTCTTATCAATCTCACGATGGTTATACTCCGACATATAGTTTTTTTATTGTGTAAATGAGCCCCAGTTGCCCGTGTTTGTTAAAATTTCTGCAAAAATAGCATTTTAAGGCTTTAAATTGTTATTTTGTCAAATATTATCCCTAAAACTTATCTTAAATCTAAACTTCCTCAGCTATGATACGCAAAATTCTATTAACTGTTCTCTTATTGATAGTACTTGGTGTCTTAGGTATTTTTTATGTTTTCTCTGATAAATCAGAATCGACTTTGGTATTAATGACTGATTTTGGAATGAAAGACGGGGCTGTGGCAGCTATGAAAGGGGTAGCTTTGAAACTATCTCCTGAACTAACCATTCATGATTTAACACACGAAATACCTACGTATAATATCTGGGAGGGTGCTTATCGTTTGCAACAAACTGCTCCTTACTGGGCCGAAGGAACAGTATTTGTTTGCGTAGTTGACCCCGGGGTAGGAACAGAAAGGAAATCAATCATGCTGAAAACAAAGGCTAATCATTATTATGTAGGGCCAGATAATGGACTCTTTACCTTAGTGGCAGAAAGTGAAGGAGTAGAAGAGGTAAGAGAAATTTCAGCAGCTAATAGACTGCCAAACTCGCAAGGCTCATATACTTTTCATGGGAGAGACGTTTTTGCTTATTCAGGCGCTAAATTAGCATCTGGTAAGATTAGTTTTGTTGAAGTAGGAAACGCTATCCCTGATAATCAGCTGGTTATGTTGAATTATCCAAAGCCCGGGTTTGAAAACAGTATTGTATCAGGCGGTATTCCTATTTTAGATATTCAATATGGTAATGTGTGGACGAATATTGATAAGAATACTTTTGATAAATTAGGAGTAAAATCAGGAGATATGCTGAATGTGAAGGTTCTAACCAGGGATAGTCTTGTATTTCAAGGCTTGATGCCTTATGTACATACTTTTGGAGATGTGAAAGAGGGGGAGAATCTCCTTTACTTGAACAGCCTGATGAACCTTTCTATCGGAATCAATATGGATAGTTTTGCCAATAAATACGGCGTTTCAAGCGGGAATGACTGGCGGGTAGAGGTTACCAAATAACTTTATAATAGCAAAAAGATGTATCAATCAAATCGATACATCTTTTGTTTATGAATTATATAATCTGAATTATTTCTTCTGCGCTTTAGGAGCAATGAAAACAATCATACGTTTGCCTTCTAATTTTAGTTCTCCTTCAGGTTTACCATACTCATCTAATCCTGCAATGAAACGCTTCAGTAACTCAGCTCCCTGGTCTTTAAATACAATTTGTCGGCCGACAAAGTGTACATAAGCCTTTACTTTAGCATTTTCTTTCAGGAAACTGATGGCATGTTTCAATTTAAAATTAAAGTCATGGTCATCGGTTTGCGGACCGAAACGAATTTCTTTAATGACCGTCTTAGCAGCTTTAGCTTTTATTTCTTTCTGCTTTTTCTTTTGGTCATACTTAAATTTAGAATAATCAACAATTCTACAAACTGGTGGATTGGCCGTAGGAACTATCTCAACTAAATCAAGACTCTGGGCTTTTGCCATAGCTAACGCCTGCTCGACGTCAAAAATTCCTTGCTCAACATTGTCGCCGACTAATCGGACTTGAGGTACTCGTATTCTCTGGTTAATACGATGTTCGTCTTCTTTCTGTACTGGTCTTCTGAAATTACGATTGAATGGTTGTTGTGCCATTTAACGATTTTAAGGTTGCTAATAATTGAATTTTACGAAATTATAAATAAAAATCATAAAAACAAACAATACTATCGTTTTAAACGATTTTTTAGTAGGGATTGTTTGTTTTTATGACTGGAATATTCTAAAAATTATTTCTGTCCAAACTGTGGGATATTCTTGTTAATCTCCGCTTTGGCATAAGTAATAAACTCTTCGATACTCATTGACCCTAAGTCTCCCTCACCTTTTCTGCGGACAGATACTTTACCCTCTTCGGCTTCTTTTTCTCCGACAATCAACATCAAAGGTAATTTATTCACCTCCGCATCACGTATTTTACGGCCAATTTTCTCATCTCTATGATCCACATAACCTCTGATGTCATTTTCCTGTAATGTCAGAAATACATCATTGGCATAATCCTCATATTTTTCTGAAATCGGTAAGATTGCAATTTGGTCTGGTGATAACCACAATGGGAAATTGCCGGCAGTATTCTCAATCAAAATAGCAATGAAACGCTCTAATGAGCCAAATGGTGCACGGTGAATCATTACCGGACGGTGTTTCTGGTTATCAGAACCTACATATTCAAGATCGAATCTTTGTGGTAACTGATAATCAACCTGAATAGTTCCTAACTGCCACTTTCTGCCTAACGCATCTTTTACCATGAAGTCGAGCTTAGGGCCATAAAAAGCAGCTTCACCTAATTCTTCAACAGTATCCAGACCTTTTTCTGCGGCTGCTTTACGAATGGCATTCTCTGCGCTATCCCATGCTTCATCAGTTCCAAAGTATTTGGTTTTGTTTTCCGGGTCTCTCAGCGAAACCTGAGCTGAGAAATTCTCAAATCCTAAGGCTCTGAAAACATATAATACGAGGTCAATTACTTTTTTGAATTCATCTTCTACCTGGTCTTCACGACAGAAAATATGCGCGTCGTCCTGAGTAAATCCACGTACACGTGTTAAACCATGTAGTTCTCCACTTTGTTCGTAGCGATACACAGTTCCAAATTCAGCTAAACGCAAAGGTAATTCACGATAACTTCTTGGACGCGCCCGATAAATTTCGCAGTGGTGAGGGCAGTTCATTGGTTTCAGCATAAACTCTTCACCTTCTTCCGGTGTGGTAATCGGTTGAAACGAATCTTTACCATATTTTTCCCAGTGACCAGAAGTGATATAGAGTTGTTTTCCACCAATATGTGGTGTAACTACCTGTTGATATCCGGCTTTTACCTGTGCTCTACGTAAGAAATTCTCTAATCGCTCTCTCAACATGGCACCTTTTGGCAACCATAAAGGAAGACCCTTACCAACTTTTTCAGAGAATGTAAATAACTCTAATTCCTGCCCTAATTTACGATGGTCACGGCGTTTAGCCTCTTCTAAAAATTGCAGATAATCGTCCAACTCCTTTTGTTTTGGGAAAGTAACCCCATAAATACGAGTCAGCATTTTATTATTCTGATCGCCTTTAAAGTAAGCTCCGGCTACATTCATAATTTTGGCTGCTTTGATAAAGCCAGTATTAGGAATGTGAGGCCCGCGACATAAATCAGTGAAATTACCCTGAGTATAGAAGGTGATAGAACCATCTTCCAGGCCAGATAATAAATCTAATTTATACTCATCGCCTTTTTCTTCAAAATATTTAATGGCATCAGCCTTTGACATTGGAATACGTTGGTAATCGTTTTTCTGACGAGCCAACTCCAACATCTTATCTTCTATTTTCTTGAAATCATCATTCGAAATAATAACGCCATTTGTATCAACATCATAATAGAAACCATTTTCCAAAGGAGGGCCCACCCAGAATTTAACTCCCGGATACAATGCTTCCAATGCCTCTGCCATTAAGTGTGCCGAAGAGTGCCAGAATGTCGATTTACCGTCCGTATCATTCCACGTCAAAAGTTGCAAGGTTGAGTCTTCTTCAATAGGTAGATTGGTGTCCTGAACTTTTCCGTTCACCTTGGCGGCCAATACATTTCTTGCCAACCCTTCACTAATTGAAAGGGCAACATCATAACTCGAGCTTCCTTTTGGATATTCTCTTACGCTTCCATCCGGTAATGTAATTTTAATCATAACACTTGGTTGTACTATATATATAAATAATCAATAATGGCTATTCGATGGTTCATTTAGAACCCGATTCTTTTTGTAGAATCTGTTTTGACATTCACTTTTGCTTTGGGCTTGATGGTATTGATTCTCAAACGCGAAGTATCTAAAAGTTTTTTTGGTTCTTCTACAACTACTGGTTTAGGTGCAGCAGCTACTGGTTTCCTAACATTAACGGGAGGAGAATAGTTGCCTAATCCGGCATTTACGCGACCTGACACCCGATTTAAAGCAATAATGGCCTGCTCATCATTCGGGTTTTTTTCAACGGCTTCTTTCAGTGCATTTTCTGCTTCATCAATATTGCCCAACTGTTCCTGAGTGAGTCCTATTAAATAGTTCACCTTTGGAGTATCTTCATTTATATCAAGTACTTTCTCATAGTTTTCAAGAGCCTTGGTGTAGTTTTTCCAACGGTAATAAATGGCCGCAGAATATAATAATACATCAGTTCTTTTACTATCTATGATAGCAGCTTTTTCATAATTTACCAATGCACTATCTAAGCGTCCTGATTTAAAGAATACAAGCCCCCTTTCAACCAATAAATCCGTGTTATCAGGAAACTGTATCAAAGCTGATTTATTCACCACCAGAGCTGAGTCATACATTCTGTAATTCTGCAAAACTTCTGTTAACTTAGAGTATCCCTCTCTAAAAGAGGGCTTCAATTCTATCGCTTTATTAATCAGAGAGATAGCTTTTAGGGTATCGCCTTTTCTTGCAGCTAACGTTCCTCTATAAAAATGTGTTTCACCGTCATAAGGGGCAATTTGTAAAGATTTTGCCAGATACTTTTCTGCAGACGCATTGTCATTTTTTTGCTGTGATAAATCGCCCAGCAATGTATATAATTCAGGGGTATCGACATTCAGGATTTCGGCGCTCTGTGCAAATGAAAAAGCCTCATTATACTTTTTCATTTTTCTTAAAATCAAGGCTTTTATAAACAGATATTTTCCTGTATTCTGTTTTAATTGGTCTGCCCGGTTAATATCTTCCAGAGCTCTTTCAGTATTACCTATTTTAAGAAAGACTGAGGCTCTTTTAAAATAATTTTCTGCCACGCTTGGGTTGCTCCTGATAGCATCGGTTAAAGCATCAACAGCAGCAGTATTCATTACACTCTCTACCTGAAAAGGTGAGGGGGGAATCTTCGAGCGGTCACGGTTGCCTTGCCCACAAGCAGCAAGTAATACGGTTATACTCAGTAAAAAATATATATTTACGCTTTTTTGCATCTGTTAAATGGTTTGCCAGTCGGCATAATCCAATAATTCCCACAAAAATCCGAAAATTTTCTAACAATAAAAACCTTTGCAGAGAATATGGGTATATATTTAATAAGTATAAGGTTGAATGAAAGGAGATTTCGCTCACTTTTTTATAAAGCGTATTAAATAGATGCAAACCGATAAAATACACCCAATGGCAAACGTTTCTGAAAGGAATCCTGTAAAATCAATTCTCCCATTTCAGCATTTGAGATAGTTGCGTAATTTTGTTTGATAATAGTTTCGGCAATCACAACCGAAAAACCCATTGAGTAGAGATTTAATATAAAAAAGAAATTTTTATCATCAATTAACTGGAGACAGCTTTTAATTAATTCATTAATTCCCTCTTCTAAAATCCACTTTTCACCATCCGGGCCTCGTCCATAAGCGGGAGGGTCAAGAATGATCCCATTATATTTTTTGCCTCTTTTTACTTCTCTTTTTACAAATTTTAAGGCATCTTCTACCACCCATCGAATATCACTCAAATGGCTTATTTCCATGTTCTCTTTTGCCCACGAAATCGTTTGTTTAATAGAGTCTACATGCGTTACGTCCGCACCATTACCTTTGGCAACAATTGAAGCACCACCCGTATAAGCAAAAAGATTTAATACTTTTGGGTCTTGGATACCCATTTTTTGGAGTTTGTCTTCAATATATTGCCAGTTTTCGGCTTGCTCAGGAAAGATACCTACATGTTTGAATGCAGAGAGAGAGAGTTTGAATTTATATTTCCGGCCACCTTGCCCATAGTGCAAGTACCATTTTTCAGGCATTTTTTTTAGATTATGCCATTCGCCTCTTTCATCAGGGCTTAACTGGTCTTTGCCTTTGGCTTTTCTGAAAATAGCCGATGCTCGTTTTTGCCAGTCCTCTTCGCTCAAAGATTTATCCCACACAGCCTGTGGCTCTGGACGTGCCAGAATGTAATCGCCGAAACGTTCTAATTTTTCAAAATTACCCGAATCTATTAATTCGTAGTCAGTTATTTTTGGTTGTAGAAGGAGATACAAGGTTAATATGTTTTAATGAGACCAATTTTACTGCACTTTACTCAAATAAATGATTTTCTTGATATTTGTCTGAGGAAGTTGCTGCTGCCCTTTTTTTCGCCTATTAGGCTTTTCTTTTGGGGCATCTAAATCTTTTATGGCTTCAAATTTAATACGACTTCCATCAGCAATAAAATAATTTCCATACCAATTTCGTACACCGTGATAACTCGGCACAAACTGAATGTTTTTTACATCAATAGGTTCTTCCGAAAGTTTGAATACCACAGGTCGAGCAAATTCGGCTAAATTATTGACTGTCAGTGCTCCCTTGATACAAACTGCTGTTGATTTATCTTCTGAAACTGCCAAAGCCTCTTCCACCTGAGGTGAAATGAGGTTCATATCAATTCTATGTTGGAAAATTAAATTTCCATTAAGATCAAAATTAGCCACAAAGCCATTCAGGTAATTGTATCCCTTAAAAACCTGTTTAGACTGGGAACGAGGAAAGTTATAGTTTGAATTACTGTATCTGCCGTAACTTGGATACGGGTCATATCCATTATAATATGGGGTACTGGTAGTAACAGTCTGGAAATTTGCCTGAAAGAAAGTGCCACCTATCGTTAGCGAGTTTTGTCCAAATACTGGTTTGACTGGAAGCAATACAAAATTATCAATTATTTTTTTTAATGTTGTGTCATCAATAGGAGGGACACCTTTTAATAATTGACGATAATCGTAGAATTTAGTAATTGTAGTTTTGCCATCTTCCACCTTGGAAATAAACATACCTTTAGCACCTGAATTCGATTGATAAGTCCCTGAAATAAACTTAGTGGTAGAACTAATCTCAGTTAAAGTGGCTGTTAGTGGAAAATTTCCTGCATTTGAGGCGATGGTATTTTTAATAATTAGCTTTCCAGTTGTATCATATTTAGCATAAACCACATAAGCATCTTTTATAAACTCTCCCTTTTTCTTTTTTTCATTAGAATAGGCTGATTCTTTAATAGCCCAAAGACTTTCTATAGTATTCTTTTGCGCATCATAATTAAAGTATTGCACCTGGGCTTTACCTATGAGTTCGGCAGTTATGAATTCACCTAAATCGGCATCAAAATTATAATTATAGAAAGTTGCCCCTTTTTCATTCACTCCTGCCATTAGAATCCTATTCTTGAAAAAGACATAATCCTGGTCCTGAAAAAATTCTCTTAGCTCAAAACCATTATTATTAAATTTGCCATCTTCCAGTGAAATACTGAATACCTGATAATACATACCTTGATTTTCGCTGAACATAAAGCTAATTTGGTCTTTATCAATGGTATAAGAAGAGGGTTTTTTTTCTACGTCAAGAAATATCTCCGATTCCCACACTTTCTTTAAATCAGTATCAAACTTAACGATAACAGCTTTCGTAATGTCTTTTTTGGCAAACAGGATGATGCCATCTTTACCTAAGGGAATTAACTGTTGCCAGGTTGGCCGGCCATTAATTTCAAATTCTACTGTTTTTAAAATCTGTGCAGAAACATCAAACCAACTGATTAAAAAAATAATAAAGAATGCTTTTCTCATCAATAATCTAATTTACTGACTATTTGATTGAGTAATCGAACGATTCAGAATGTGAAAGTTGAAATCAAATCTATTATTTTCAAACTCTATGGGTTAATACGTTCAATTACTCAAGTCTATATTTGAAAATGAATTTTAAAATGAAATTTTATTAAGATAAAAAACTCTTCTCGAACCGCCAGTTTTATTGGCTATTTTTTGGTAGCCCCAGGCTAAATAATAGTTCTGATACCAATATTCAAGATCATCAGTAGCAGTATCTCTCACCCTGTCACCTTCCATATTAGTACTAACTTCAATTACTTTATTACCCTCAATTACTTCATTTCCTCGCACAATTTTGCTCGATAACTTCCCTTTATTACTATAGACAAGAGTAATGTCATTGTTATCTAATTTTATTTTAACCTTCTCTTTCAATTCCTGACTTTTTACGTTATCGAAACTAAAACTATTATCCCATATCAGGTTACCATTCTGGTCAAATGCTGCCACTACAGCATGAGTATATTTAAAACCATCAAATTGCTGATTATTAAAGCCTCTGTTGCCAGCCCAAAGCCATGGATTCCATGCCCATGAATTCATGCCATAATATCTGTAATAACTCATGGAATTAAATCCATATGGGCTATAAAATGGACTTCCGTACATTCCTGATCCATAAAAATTATTGTTATTTCTGAATTCAGGATAAAATACCTCTGCTACTAAAATGTACTGATTGTCTTTTTGAATAATATCATGAACTAATACACGATAATTCAATCTCAAATCTCCACCCTTATCTTTCTTTTTTGTAATCTGTTTTTCAATTCTATCCTGTTGTCGCTGAGACATAAATTTGAAAAAGTTTTTAAATTCAGTAAAACTATGGAGCTTTACATATTCAGGATTTTCTTCGTCAACTTTACTGATATACAAGCCTTGCGACATAAGTACACCATTAGATTGATAACCTTTGTATCCAAAATTTCCAATCATTAGTTGAGTCCCATCTTTGAGTGAAAACAATTTACCGGTAAGAAGTCCATAGTCATCCTCGGGTTCAACACTTAGTTGCTCAACAATTTTACCGTTCTGGTTAATTCTCTTAACTACCATGTAGCTTGAGCGACCTTTCTTAACTGAATATGAAACTACCAAAAGATCGTTTTCATCGTCAAAATCTATTGATGAAATGCTTGCAGTGCCTTTAAGCCCCCCTGCTAAAATACGAGGCTGTAGTTTATGCAGATTCACACTCATCAATACTGGCTCGTCTTTTACCATTCCTGCCAGATAGGCAAAATCATTATGTACTTTAAATTCTGATACTTCAAACCGGGAGATATTCTCAAAAAAGAATTTCTGCATGATCCCTATTCCCGTTGATACCTTAATAATCTGGTAGAGATCACTATTGAATTTGCTGAAAAGAAAATACACATCGCGGCCATCACGGTAATAGTCAACATAAGACTGGTTTTCCTCCAGATCTCCGTTTACAGACCAAGATTGCTGCAGTTCACTATCAAATTTGGTGATATTAAAGGATTTTTTTGAGGTTTTTGATAAAATCAGTAAACCTTCATCTTTCAAGGTAATAACCTGATATTTATTGTCCTCACCGCTGGTTTGTATTTCAATACGCTTAACACTTTGTGCCTGTGCAGTTAATGTTAAAAAAAGCGTAACGCCTGCCAATATACATAGCCTTAATAAGGGTAGGGTAGCATATGTAAGATTGGGCTTTTGATGCTCATATTTTTGGTTACCGTTCATAACTTTTAGCGACAATAATGTCAAACTCCTCTTTTTTTACTGGTTGTACTGAAAGCCGGGATAGACGTATCAGGGCCATGTCCTGTAATCTCTCATCGGCTTTAATGGCTTGTAATGTAACTCCTTTAGGCAATTTTTCGACTGGCGACAAATCTACAACTACCCAGCGTGGATCTTCAGTTGTAGGGTCAGGATAAGATTCTCTGACAACCTTGGCAATTCCAACTACGTCTAATCCTTCGTTTGAATGGTAAAAAAGCACAAGATCATCAAGTTTCATGGCAGCTAAATTATTACGGGCAGCATAATTTCGTACACCATCCCACATCCCTACGCCTTGATTAACGAAATCGTCCCAAGAATATTTGAAAGGTTCTGATTTTACAAGCCAATAGTTCATTTTGATCGATAGTTTTAAGTGATAATGTAAATATAAAAAAAGCCCCAGTAAAGGGGCTGATTATCCAGAAATATTATCAAGGAAATTTGGGGAATTTTTTGAAATCAGGTTTGCGCTTTTCTAAGAATGACCTGAACCCTTCTTTTGCTTCATCTGATAGATAATAAAGCAAAGTTGCATTACCAGCCAATTCCTGAATCCCGGCCTGACCATCTAATTCAGCATTGAATGAAGACTTCAGCATTCTGACAGCCAATGGGGACTTTTCCTGTATTTTTTTACACCATTCTACTGTTACCTCTTCCAACTGCTCCAATGGAACAACCTTGTTCACTAATCCCATATCCAGAGCTTCTTGAGCATTGTATTGGTCACATAAATACCAGATTTCACGGGCTTTTTTCTGACCTACAATGCGGGCTAAATAACTTGCGCCGAATCCACCGTCAAAGCTACCGACTTTGGGGCCTGTCTGTCCAAAACGTGCATTTTCGGCAGCAATAGTCAAATCACAAACCACATGTAAAACATGTCCACCACCAATAGCCCAGCCAGCTACTGAAGCAATGACAACTTTAGGAATTGAACGAATCATTTTTTGCAAGTCAAGTACATTCAAGCGTGGAATATGGTCGTCACCAATGTATCCGCCGTGTCCGCGAACAGATTGGTCTCCACCACTGCAAAAAGCTTTGCCTCCTTCGCCAGTCAGAATAATTACCTCAATCGATGGTTCTTCACGGCAAAATGCCATGGCATCTATCATTTCTTTTACGGTCTGAGGACGAAAAGCATTATGTTTTTCCGGACGGTTAATACTGATTTTTGCAATCCCCTCGAAGAAACTAAATTTTATATCTTCGTACTCTTTAATTGTTTCCCAAGTCATAATTTATCTGAAGAAATATAATTAATAAAAATATTCATTACTGGCATATTATACTTTAATTGATTTCTGACTTAATCCAGTTCATCTAAACCAATAGTATCAGAACGGTCGTCATCCTGAAAAAACTCTACTTTCCAGGTATGATCGGCTAATAAAAAAACTCTTGCTAAAAACTGGTTAAAAGGGAAGGAACGACCCCATTCTGCCGGAGCTATCATGGATAGAATATCTGAACCATCTTTTTTCTCATATAAAAAATAGACATGATTAATGATAGGCTCAAAGCCAATGGCAGCATCATAAATCCGTTCTGAAATATCAATTCTGTTTTTGATTTCTTTGGCCTGCTGAGCCAGCAATTCCATTTGCCGGTAAATCTTGTTTAATTGCTCACCGGTTTGCTGACGCATGGCTAATTGTGCTTTGCCTTTAACCTTTCCGACATCTTCAGGCCGAATTACTGCACCGCCTGCTGTATGAGCATATTCCATTAGGCCCGGGTTATCCGCTACCTTAATTTTGTCTATCGGATTCTGTTCCATCTTGCAAATTTATTTTGAAAACTTTGTTTCCACGCTAAATATCAAAAAAATAATAACCCTTACGATTTATTTTTTAAAACTCCACACTAACATTAAAACCCAAATGCTATCTTTTGAGTTTTAGTAATAATAATAAGTAAAATTTATAGAATCCTGTAAATGTAGGAATATTTAGATAATAAACAAAGTGAATATTTATAATTTTAGATTAATTATCTTTTTTTTGTTATTTTTTTAGATTTAATAACTTTTAGAGTGATTATTTGCGACTTTCCATCTTATTATGTCGTCTTAAGTGTAAAACAACACCAAGAAAGAACTATACATTCGTTAATTTTAACCTTAGAAAATAATACTATGAATCCGGCTACAGAGAGAAATACAATTGACAGAAAGGAATTTATGAAACAAGTAGGTATTAGTTTTGGGGCAATTATGCTTATGAACTGTCTTCAATCCTGTGGAGGGGGAGAAATACCTGACCCGGATCCAGATGGAAGTTCGGGTAAAGTAGATTTTACCTTGGACATGAATAATACTTCTTATACAATATTAAAAAATAAAGGAGGATATGTTGTAGTAAAACCTCAGAACATAATTATTGCACACACAAATGCTGATGCTTTTATCGCAGTAAGTGCAATTTGTACACATGAGTCAACAATTATTAACTATAGAGCTGCCACCAACGATTTTTTATGCCCTAATCATCAGTCTGAATTTAAAGCAGATGGTAGTGTGCAAAAAGGACCTGCAACTACTGACTTGAAGAAATATTCGGTTTCTTCTGATTTAACCAATAATACTATCCGTATTTTTGAATAAATTTGCGTTATAATCTTAACTCGACCCTTCTTAATTCGGTTAAGAAGGTTTTTTTATAGTTACCATGATATTTTTAGAAAAAGATGGAACGCTCATCAATACTGCACCAGATAACATTTATTATGATAAAGTATTGAAATTCAAGGATGCGTGGGATTCAGGTCAGCAAAATTTCACTATTCATACCTCTGGATCAACAGGTATTCCTAAACCAGTTACTTTTACACGTCTTCAGTTAATCGAATCGGCATATTTAACGGCTAAAACCTTTAACTTAAAAGAAGGAGATACAGCATTTTGTTGCTTAAGCGTGGATTATATTGCCGGATTGATGATGTTGGTACGAGCCTTTGAAATAGGTATGGATTTAATGATTGTAGAGCCTGGTTCAAGCCCCTTCTCAGGTATAGAAAAACATTTATATTTACTTAATTCGAATAGAGGTAAAAATTTCTTCGCATTTGTGCCTTTACAAATTCAGACGATTTTAGCTGAATCCGATAGATTTTTAGAAACCTTAAATTCCGCAAAAAATATTATT
Organism: Emticicia sp. BO119; assembly: GCF_013912375.1. GTDB lineage: Bacteria > Bacteroidota > Bacteroidia > Cytophagales > Spirosomataceae > Emticicia. Next base: position 58,899 of record NZ_JACETV010000010.1, read on the forward strand.
ATTGGCGGTGCAGGAGTAAGCGAGGCGGTTCAAACAGAAATACAAAAAATTCAAAAACCTGTTTATGCAACTTATGGTATGACTGAAACACTCACACATATTGCCATTAAAAGACTAAATGGGACTCATAGAGAAGATGCCTTTTCAGTTTTAGAAGGTATTGAAATTGCACAAGATGAAAGGGGATGTCTTAAAATTAAAGCCAATTCAACAGATAATACATGGATCGTGACTAATGATATTATTGAAATAACTGATGAAAATAAATTTAAATTGATTGGCCGGTTTGATAATGTTATTAACAGCGGAGGTGTAAAAATTCAGTTAGAGAAAATAGAAAAAATCGGAGAGGCAGTGCTAAGTAATCTCGATTTTAGCGGAAGGTTCTTCGCCTATGGTGTACCAGACAATAAATTGGGTCAGAAATTGATTTTAGTAGTAGAAAGCAAAAAACCTCTCTCAAATGGCAACGAGTTAGGATTAAGTTTCTCAGAAAAATTATCTAAATTTGAGATTCCTAAAGAAGTATTTTTTGTAGAAAAAATGATTGAAACCCCAACTGGTAAAATCGATAAAATTAAAACTGTCAATGCCTACGTTCTCTCTCAAATACCAAACCTCTGAAAACATTCCCCCACCTTTTGCGCAAGCAATTGAACTCTCAGGGGAAATTGCACAGAACAAAGAATTAACGCTTTCGTTTGAACTGACATATCTGGATAGAGACCTTCTTACCGAAGAAGAGATTCTGGATGAAGGATTCTCAAAGAATGATGATTTCAGCTGGCAGGGAACACTGCCGGATGTATGGAAAGATATTTTGTATGGTAATATTAAATCTGCGAAACCCTTAAAGATTAAAGGTCTGGAACCGCATCAATCCTTTTGGCAGCTTGATATTGATGGGCAGTCTTTTTATCCTTCTAATGCCGAAAAACTCTCTTATCTTTTGGAAGAGTTACAACAGGCAGTTTTTGAAAAGGCTGAAAAAGAACTGCCGCTTCATCTGATTTTCTATAAAAGTCAGTCAGCAGAAACCAGAGAAGTTGATATTAGAGCCTCTTTTATAGATAGAAAAGTCGAGATTACCAGAAAAGAAAACGACCACGTTGGAAAAACTTCAATCTTACCTTGGGAGGAACTCAATTTTATTTTAAAAAATACCTACTCAGGCGATTTCATCATTGATTCAGCATTTATACAAAGACCGGTGCATAAAGGAACTTTTGTTAATATTGGTGATGGTCATTGGTATGAAGTTGGTAAATCATTATTAATCGAACCTTATAAAATTCAGAAGTTGTTTAAGTTGTAAGGGTATGTTTAAATAAAAACTCATCTCTAAAATCTGAGATGAGTTTATGCATTATCTATTCAACCTATGATTATTAATTCGATCCTTGAATACGGGTGTATTTCGTAAATTTTACTTCTTTATAAGTGCCCGTCCAACTTAATAGCAGAGTAGTTCCAGCTTTGGGTGCTGTTATCCCCAAATCGGCCCATGGTTTTGTTAAAGTAGCCACCCCTTTTTCATTTGTTGTTAAATCACCAATTTTAGCTCCACCTCTTATTGATAAGGCAATTGGAAGAGACTTTACTGCAATAGAATCGATACCTTTAGTATTGTCTAAAATATTGGTCTTATCTAACTCAACCAATTTGATTGAGAAAGTAATATCTTTTGTAATCTTGCTGCTGACAGTTGGTTCAGTTGTCAGCCCGGAAGATGCTACCCCGTTTTCATCTAATACGAGAAAAAGCAATGGCGAGACTACTCTGTCGACAAATGGGTCTTTTTTTTCGCAGGCCGATGACAATACAATAAGCCCCAGAAACAATATATACGCGGTCTTTCTCATGTTATTAAAATTTTGAAGTGATAAAAATTAGGCTCACTGAAATTATTTTTCAGCCCACCAGAGTTTAGTTCTCATGTTGTCTGCCCCACCATTCAAGGTAATTCCTTTATCCAGACTGGCTTTATTCAACGAATATTCTGTAGTTGGATAAGGCAAACGTGTAGGTAAAACGCCCTCATTTTCAAAAACAGCTCTTGGATCCTTAGCTGGTAAAACAGGAAACCCAGTTCGCCGATATTCTGTCCATGCCTCCACAGCATTGCCAAATAAGGTAATCCATTTCTGATCTAAGATTTTTTCTCTGGTTGCTATTCCAAAGTTTTCAAAATAATTAGCTGGGATACTCACTTTATATTGATCATAAGATGCCTGAATACCTTTTTTCATATAACTGTCAGCATCGCCTGAAATATCACCGTCAATAGCCGCTTCAGCCAATATCAATTGCAATTCGCTATAAGTCATGATTACACTTGGCGTATTGGCTTGCATAAAATAACTACCTAATGTTGAAGCCGAGCTAAGATAAGTAGTCGCTATGGCATCAGGTAGCCCGTTAGGAATACCTTCGTATTTACCTGCACCATTGGTATTTGCAAATACTGATAGCCGTGTATCGCCTAAGCTGGTAAGTTTATCTACAAAAGATTTACTCATACTCCAGTCAGTACGACTTCCCATTACCATTACTTCGTGCCATTCGTTATTACTTGGGCGGGTGGCAGTATTTTTCAGAAGAGCATTGTCATCGTTACTGGTGAAGATCGGAAATTTGCTTGCGTCGCTTAATATTTCAGCCATTATTGCTTTTGACTCGGCAGGTTTTTTAGCTGCCTGACGGTTAGCCAGACGAAGTCTTAATGAATTGGCAAATTTTTTCCATTTCAGAATATTTCCTTCATATAAAATATCACCAGAAATCGCAGGGCCACTTATATTTAGTTTTTCGTTTGCCACTTTTAAATCAGCTAACAATCCAGCGTAGACCTTATCCATAGAGTCATATTCAGGTATATAAATTGGAGTTCCGTCTGTTCCTTTTAGTGCTTGCGAATATGGGATGGCTCCATAAAGATCAGTTAGTACTGAAAAAATCCAACTGCGCATTACCATAGCAGCACCCTCATAATTGGTATTAGGTGTTTTGCTTTCGGGGCCGGCTTGTTTAATAATACTCTGAAAGTTCACCAGACCATCATTGAAGAAAGATTTCCAGGTATTATTATAAAAAGTGGGTGTAATACCATAGTTATCACCTTCATTTGAATAAATGTTTCTTGACAAGTATTGCACCCATAGCATGGCACCATCAAGATTCAAACGTTCAAATCTGATATTACTTCCCCAATATCTGTCTACTGATTTTTCAATAGCATAAGGCAAGAGGTATTGAGGGCTTATGCTTGTCGGGTTATTGGGGTCTGTATTCATTTCATCGAACTCTTCAGTGCAGGAGTTTAAAGAAATGCTCAATAAAATCAGTATTGAGGCTAATATTTTATATGATTTCATAAGATTTCAATTTAATTAATGAAAAACAATTTTCCCAGTATTAGAAACCTAAATTCAGATTGACTCCAAGACTTCTTGATGATGGTAATTCACCATAGGCAAATCCTTGCGAATTGCCTCCGAATCGGTCAACTTCGGGGTCAATATGAGGTGAATTTTTAAATAAAATAGCCAGATTTCTGCCTACTAAAGAAAGTTTAGCATTCTGGATCCCGACTTTTCTCAAGATTGATTCCGGTAATTTAATCCCAAATGAAACCTCACGAAGTTTTACATAACTTCCATCAAAAATCGCGGCTTCATGGTATCGTCTCGGATTATTATATCCATAGAATTGGTTGGCAGCTACCATCACATCATTAGGTACATATTGAGGGTTGTCCGCAGTTCCTACGTTTTTAACACCTTTACCAATCACACCCTCTTCACGACCAATAGCGGTTTCAGCATACTGGCCAGTCCAACGTGCCGTTCCAGTTCCCTCATCAAAGAAATCACCACCTTTTTTCACATCAATCAGAAATGTCAGACTCAATCGCTTATAAGATATTGTGTTCGACATACCACCTGTCCAATCTGGTTGGATATTACCTAATACTCTTGGAGATGTTTCAACAACCGGTAAACCATCCACATATACCAGTTGTCCATCTGGGGCATGTTTAAAACCGATACCATATAAGGAACCATACGGCTGACCTACCTGTGCTATTGAAATCAATCCTCTCCGTTCTTGCAATGTGTACGTTGTAAGACCCTCGGCCAGTTCAACCACAAGGTTTCTATTTCGGGCAAAGTTCAGGGCTACGTCCCACTTAAAGCCGCTAATAGTTTCGAATGGAGTTCCCGATAGAGTTATCTCAATTCCTTTATTGTTGATTCTACCCGCGTTCAGGATTCGTTTGTCGTAACCACTTGCTTTAGATATCTCTACACCTAAAATCTGATTTTTGGTGGCCTGATCATAATATGTAAAATCTAAGCCTACTTTGTTTTTAAAGAAACGAAGGTCGAGTCCTAATTCAATTCCGGTAGTAATTTCAGGTTTTAGGGTTGAGTTAGAGATGGTTATGTTTTCATAATATTCCGGAATTGAGCCATTCCATGAGCCACTTGCACGGAAAGTTTGTGCCAACTGATAAGGGTCAGCATCATTTCCTACTTGTGCCCAACTTGCTCTTACTTTTCCAAACGATAAAATATTTTTTGGAATATTTATCAAATCAGTAACAACAGCACTTGCTGAAACTGATGGATAGAAATATGAACGGGCATTGGCTGGCAAGGTACTCGACCAATCGTTTCTTGCTGTAATATCTAAAAATAGGGCGTTCAGATACCCTAATTGAACAGACCCATATAAACTTTGTACGTTAGTTTTTTCAATTCGGCTTGCTACTGAATTCTGACTTGGGTTTGAATTAGATAGATTATAAACCCCGTCAACTACTAATTCGCCAACGTTTGTAAAGTTTCTTTTGTAGTAATTAGTTCTTAATGCTCCTCCTGCTTGTGCCACTAACGAAAAGTTTTTCCCAAAATTTTTGTCAAAACTTAACAAGAAATCATGGTTACTTTCCTGGCGGCGGAGTACCTCCTCCGAGTAGGTGCCTGGTGTTCTGTTACCATTACGGACCCTTTCAAAATTGGCAATATTAATTCGTGTGTCTGTCCACAAATCTGTACCAGTTCTTAGCATTAATTTCAGATACGGAAGGATTTTCGCATTAATAGCGATGTTTCCTAATAGACGGTCTTTATCATTTTTGTTTGGTAAATATTTATTGGTAAAGTATGGATTCGTAAAATAGGTATGTTGCCAGTTAGGAGGGTCAGTATCTGGTAATTTCCCGGCTACAGCCCTTTGAATATGGACACTTCTGTAATCTTCATAATTTGCTAATTGATCCCATGAAACATGTCTGTGAGACCATATAAAAGTGTCTCCATTCTGATACGTACGATTACCTCCAGATTTAATGTATTCGCCCGACGCAGTAACTGAAAGATACTTGTTAAGATTATAATTTGAATTAAGCTTGAAGTTACTTCTTTCAAAATCATTCGAAAAGGCAATCCCTTTTTGCGCTAATCTGTCATAAGCTACTCGGAAACTTCCTTTTTCGTTAGCACCTGATAAGGCAAGATGATTTGTGAATGAAGTGCCTGTTTCCCAGAATTCATTCCAGTTATTAGGTTGTGGAGTCAATGGAGCAACTTCTTTTCCTGTAAACCATTGTCGAACGAGGCGTCCGTCCATGGGTGCACCCCAACTTTCGTCCGTTCCATCTGTCCCGGTAGTCTTCCCAGGATTTACAAAGCCATAAGCTGCTTTATATTGGTCGTAAGCATCTGGTTGGATAGTTCCACTCCAGCCATCTGAATACCAGGTTGTATAGCCATTTCCACCGCCATAGGTATTCTGAAAGTCGGGCTTAACAAGTGGGCGTTCTGCCGTAAAGTTGGCATTATATTCTATGCCAATTCCTTTTGAGCCTGAACCATCTTTTGAAGTAATCAGAATAACCCCATTGGCTGCTCTTGATCCGTATAGTGCAGCAGCGTTAGGCCCTTTAAGTACTGAAATATCTTTTATGTTGTCAGGGTTTATTTCCGAAATTCCCCCTCCGAATTGTTTATCATATTGTTGTTGTAGCGGAACACCATCTAATACAATCAAGGGTTGGTTATTGCCTGAAACCGATGACGAACCTCTGATTTGAATAGTTGAGCCACTACCTGGACCACCATTACTACTGATACGAACACCAGCAATACGGCCAGCAAGTGAGTTTACTACATTTGTAGAACGCGCTTCAACGAGATTTTCGCCTTTTACTTCCTGTTGTGAAAAACCCAAAGACTTTTTCTCGCGAGAAATCCCAAGAGCAGTAACAACCACTTCGTTTAATGCTCTCGCATCAGCTTTTAATGAAATTTCATAGCTGGTTCTGTTATCTATTTTTTCTTCTAATGTTGCAAATCCAATGGCACTGAATACCAGTATTCCACCAGATGGTGGAACTTTAATAGAGAATTTCCCATTAGCATCGGTTAATGTACCTATGGCAGTTCCTTTCAATGCTATCGAAACCCCTGGTAATGCTCCCTCTTCAATAGAGTTTACTACTCCTGTTAGAACTTTGTCTTGTGCCAGAATACTAAAGGGGAGAAGCAACATAACTGTCAGATAGTATAATTGTCTTTTCATATAGTGTAAGGAGTTTGTAAAGGTTTAATGAAAACAATAGGTGAGTGAAACTTACGAGACTGTCCGACTCAATCAATCGCTCGAAATTCCGACCGCTCAGCTTCGAGGTATGATTGAAGTCGGGAGCCACGTCAGCAAGAGAGGTGCAAGCCTGTCTCTTCTTAATCTTTAGAGGTTTAGATAATTAGTTTAGTTTATTGATGTCAAATGAGTAAAACATACCCCATATATGTCAGAAAATGACATATAGAAAAGTTTTTTCTCGTTCAGGAGTTTTTCTGAATATATTTCAATGGTATTCAGCAATTGCTGACAGTCGATAACAAGGTTAGACTATCAGCCCCGCAACTTCGATTAAGAGAAGTTCCTGTTTTATAAGGTTCAGACACTCGGCTTTTGCGGTCGGAAGAGAGTTTCTGATGAAGTGTTATTGTACTTTTCTAATAATTTCTACTGCAATAGTATATGTTGTAATAATTACTTGCAAATTATTTTAACGAAAATTTAACTTAATATTAAAAATAGTTCAAATCGTTAAATAATAACTTGAATATGTGCAATAAATTAAAATTTACTATTATAATATGAAGATTATGTAAAATATATATCAAGTGTGAAACTTTATAAAAATTTATCAAATTTTTATAAAAAACTATTTTTTACATTTAAATTTACAGTAGTTGAATATTAAAAATTAAAAATAATTTAAAATTAAATTGAAATTTAATCAAATAAAATTTTGGTAGTTTGTTGTATTATACTACTTTTGTCTTAAGTATTACTTTTCTACAATTTCTCAAAACATTGAAATACTCAGCAATATTTCGATGCCAAAGCAAGCCAAATCTTCTGAATTGTACAGTTCAGTTTAGTCAACTGCTATCTGTTTTAATAAACACATTAAATATATCAGCGTTTCGTAAAAGCTAAACAATTTTATACTCTTTAAACACTTCAAGAAAATGAATCAGAATATTGACAGACGCAATCTTTTAAAGTCGGGCTTGATGACATTGGGTGGAATGGTAATCGCTCCTCAATTGAGTATGGGTGCCTTCCCGAATACACCTGTTCAGTTAGACAGTAAAAACAGATTATATTATACTCCTTTAATGCGTGAACACTTCGTCAGCAACCCACCTGATGTGACTAAATTAAAGGCGCGTTTGAATGCCAACGAAAATCCTTATGGCCCACCAGCGAGTGCAAAGCAGGCAGTAGTCGATTCAGTAGTATTAGGTAACCGTTACGCATGGAAAGAATTAAGTGATTTAATAGGTAAAATTGTAAAGAAAGAAGGCCCAGGAGTAACACCTAATCATATCATGATGGGTCCTGGTTCATCTGATTTGTTAGAAAAAGTTGCCTTAGTGCAATTTATGAATGGGGGCAATATTGTTTCAGCAGATCCATGCTATATGTCTTTAGTAAGCGTTGCTAAATCTGTTGGTGCAAAATGGAAAGCTGTTCCTTGTAAGAGTGATTGGTCTCATGATTTATCTGCCATGGAAGCTGCGATTGATGCAGACACCAAATTAGTATATATCTGTAATCCGAACAATCCAACAGGAAGTATAACTGATGGCAAAGCATTATTGGATTTTTGTTCACGTGTATCTGAAAAAGTTCCTGTATTTATTGATGAAGCCTATTTAGAACTCGCTGAAGGAACCGGAACTCAAAGCATGGTTTCGCTTTTAGGGCAAAATAAAAACGTAATTATTGCCCGTACATTTTCGAAAATCATGGGTATGGCTGGTTTACGAGTAGGCTATATTGCGGCTTTGCCTTCTTTCTTAGATAAGATTCAGAATATTACCAGAGGAGGCATGGGCATCTCATATACCTCTGTATTGGCAGCATCAGCAAGTATCGAAGACATGGAATTTCAAACCATGACAAAAAAGCTGAATTCTGAAGTGAAAGCATACTTGTATGCAAATCTGGACAAGATGAACTTTAAGTATATTCCGTCTTATACCAACTTCGTTATTTTTCCGATTGCTATGGATGGGAAAGATTTTCTTGCAAAAATGTATTCAAAAGGTATCGGTGTCAGAACTTTTGACATTCAGAAGAAAACCTGGTGTAGAGTAAGTATGGGAACAATGGATGAAATGAAACTCTTCGTTAAAGCTTTAGAAGAAATCAGCTAAGCTTGTCTCTGATTTATTTTTTATTTATTTATTGATGTTTGGATAAGCACGCTATTAAAAAGTGCTTGTCCGAACATTCAAGGAAGGTTTTTTCCTAAATCTACAATTTCTTATGGCAGTCGCACTTCAAAAAACATTTATACTCATATTACTTATTGTGATTGGATTGTCGTTAAGGTCGAAATTCAAGAGTAAGACAGAATTGAATGGAATTAAAGAAATGATTCTTTCAGTGGCACTTCCCTCAACTGTTTTTGTGGCCTTAATGGGTGTCAAAATAGACTCAACATTATTAATATTTCCACTCATTACATTGGCATTTAATTTTTTCATTTATTTGTCAATGCCATACATTTTAACGCTCTTCAAGCTTGAAACAGATAGCTCAATAGGTCGTACTTTAACTATGCTCATGCCTTCTTTGGCACCCGGATTGTCAAGTTTTCCTTTTATCCATGAATTTCTTGGCAAAGAACCTTTAGCTAAAGCAGCTATGGCTGATGTCGGGAATAAATTCTTTGCTTTAAACTTTCTTTATTTTGTTGCGATGAATATGTATCTCAAAAACAACAAAACCAACGATGTTAAAGAAGAAGGAAAATTAAAAAGTTTATTATTAAGTCTCGTAAAAGAACCTATTAATATCGTGATGCTTCTGGCAATTACTTTTTTAAGTTTTGGAATCAGTTTTGATGATTTGCCTTCAGTTGTTTCAGAAATCTTTAATCGTACGAGTGCATTGATGACACCTATGGTTCTCATTTATATCGGATTGGCCGTACAATTAAAAGAAGGTAAAATCAGATTAGTGAGTTCAATTTTATTATTCCGCGCAGGAATAACGATACTTTTTAGTGTATTAATTATTACTGTTTTCCAGATTTCATCTCCCACAATGGTTCTTTTAGCTGTGGTAGTTCCATTAAGCTCGTGTAGTTTCTGGCCATTTGCGCATATGTCTGCAGTTGCCCTGAAAGAAGAAACCAATCATATACCAAAAGAGAAACGGACATTCAATATAGAATTTGCCGTATTGGTATTGGCTTTCTCACTACCTTTTTCAACTATTCTGGTAATGGGTATTCTCACAGCGGGCACATTCTTTGCCCATACAGAGACACTGATTGTGACAGCACTTGGATTAATTGCTGTCAGTTTTGTGCCTAAATATTTGGCAAAAACATCAAGGATGGTAAAAGCAAGAGTTGAGAAAATAGAGGCATGAAGTCTCAATTTCAAAATACTACCCCTAAAATGTTAAGAGCATTCATGAAATAATTCATAGTAGAAAATTTAGTGCCACGTTAGAGGCAAGGTGCTACCTTGTCTCTAACAGATGCGATCTGGAAAAATATTTTATTTTAAAATCTGATCACTACCACTTATTTTACAGCCTACATAATCTCTCGGCAGCTTTCTCAAGCATTTCATCATCTTTCGCAAAGCAGAATCTCAGAATTTTATTATCATTTCTTTGATTGTAAAATACAGAAATTGGAATTGAGGCTACACCAATCTCTTTTGTCCAACGTACTGCTAAATCATAATCTGGTTCATTAGTAATCTGAGTATAGGAAACCATCTGGAAAAAACTACCCTCCGCAGGCTTCAAGGTAAATCTTGAATCTTTTAGCCAATTGATAAATTTATTGCGTTTCTCTTCATAAAATCCTCTGACTGACAGGTAGTTATCAGGCTCTTTCATAAAATCTGCAAAGGCATGTTGCATAGGAGTAGGAGAGGCAAAAGTAATCCATTGGTGTGTTTTTCTGAATTCGGCCGTCAATTCTTTTGGTGCCATACAATAGCCTAATTTCCAGCCTGTAGTATGAAAAGTTTTACCAAATGAACCGCACAAAAATGTTCTTTCTTTTAGTGCTGGATGAGACGCAGGAGATAAATGTAGTCTGTTATCAAAAATGATATGTTCATAAACTTCGTCAGAAACAATGAAGATATTGGTCTCTTTAACTAAAATAGCCAAATGATTCAAATCTTCTTTTGTAAGGCATTTTCCGGTTGGATTATGTGGAGTTGTCAGCATAATGGCTTTAGTCCTCTCCGTAATTTTGCTTTTAACAATTGTCCAATCAATAGTAAAATCATTTTCAGCGGTTAAAGTTACATAAATAGCTTTCCCACCATTCAACTCTATCGATGGAACATAGCTATCATAAGCAGGTTCAAAAACTATAACCTCATCATCTTTATGCAAAATAGCAGCCATGGTGGCATAGATAGCTTCTGTACAACCTGATACAATAGTTATTTCTTCAGCTGGTTGATAATATAAACCATATAAATCGGCAGTTTTTTGGGCCAGTATTTCCCGTAAAGGCATAATGCCAGCCATTGGGGCATATTGGTTCATGCCTTTATGCATATAATGATTAACCAATTCGATAAGCTTAGGCGAGCAGTTATAATTTGGAAACCCTTGCGAAAGATTCAACGCTCCAGTTTCAGCGGCTAACTGAGACATAACCGTAAAAATGGTAGTACCAATATTCGGTTGTTTAGATGTAATTGTCATTGAGTAGAAATTCACTTTGAGGGTAAGTGAATGGGTAAATTTTCAGGGTAAAAGGTAGTTTATTTTTTCAATCGTTCTAATTCGAATTTCATTTCACCAACCAGATGACTCAACTTGTCGAAACTTGGGCTTGGTTCTGGTAATTGATAGCTAAGAAAAGCCTTTATCTCCCATGTCTCAATCACATCATTTATTGAAATTTCAGTACTCGGAAAGCGATGATTATCTGAACTTAATAATAGCGTTCCTTTGATTTTTACCTGGTTATAAACTCTTCGATAGATTATCCCCTGTGGCTTAGTAACCAAGACATAATTTTTGCTATCAATAATATCATACCAGTTATTAACCCGAGAACCTATCAGCAAAGCACCTTCAAAGGTAAAGTCTTCCGTTGCTTCAAATGCCCTGTATTCTCCTATGGGTAATGTTGGCAAATGAAACTCAATCAAGGTTTTCAGAAAGCCTGATTCCTTATTTTTTATGAGATAATCATTATACTGAAACCGACGAACAATCTGGATTGTGTTTTTATACGAATGTGAATCAGGTATATTTTTAGAGACTGGTTCAATATATGCCGTTTGAGAAGGAACTTTATTAGATGGGTTATCAAAGATATGCTTTGGAGATGTTTCAGTATATTCTTTTATCTGATTTATCTTAGGCTGAGTATTAGAAATAAAAGGATCAGACTCAAATTGCACTTTATCAGTAGGCTTGAGCATTACTTTTTGGGCAATCATCTCTGTGTTCTTTTCTTGTAATGGTGGTTCATCGCCTAAAAATTTATTCATTAAATCTCCGATAGAAGGAGGGAAGTCAAACGGGTCGTCTTCAGATTCAGGAGCATCTTCGCTATAGGTAGGTTTTGAATCAAACCCAAAAGTAAGATCCGGGGTTTCTCTTAGTTTTCGTATATCCTTTTTTACAAAGTCATCGACACTGATGCCAAAAGTATTAGCAATTATTTTTAGCGTATCTACAGGCGGAACAGCTCTTGCCTCCTCATAAGCACCAACGTTCGCTCTTTTAGTACCGATGCGGCGGGCAAACTGGTCTTGTGTAAGTCCGTTTATACGCCTAAGATATTTGAGATTATTACTGATTAAAGACATTTTTGCTTAGTTAGAGGTGCGAAATTCTTAGGATTATTAGTATCTCAATGAGATAGAAAGCATAAATACCACTCGAATATCTAAAATTTTTAATAAATCACCAAATTGCAGTTGTTTTTGAAAGTTTTTTGCATATTTCTGAGATTTTTTTTGAATTTTGTTGGTTGTATTTCAATCAGGCAAATACCATTTTTATGACACATATTCCGGCTATCGTAGAAACAGATATAGAAGCTTTGTTTAGGCTTCAAAAGAAAAATCTTTCAAACATTGCTGCTACAAGTTCTAAAGAGCGCATTGTTAAGATAAAAAAAGTTATGCAATGGGTACTTGACAATCAGGAACGGATCGCAGAAGCATTGGGTGCAGATTATCAGAAAAATCTTTTTGAGGTAAAAGTAAGCGAAGTGATGCCTGTAGTAAGTGAAGCAAAGTTCATTATCAAGCATTTAGACAAATGGATGAGGGCAGAAAGTGTTGAAACTCCACTTAAAATGCTTGGCACTACCAGCAAAATCGTACACGAACCTAAAGGTAACTGTTTGATTATGAGTCCATGGAATTATCCATTCAATCTTACTTTAAAGCCTTTATTGCAGGCGCTTGCCGCTGGAAATGCAGTAATTATAAAACCCTCAGAAATTGTTGTTAACGCCTCCATTCTTTTGGTGGAAATGATTAATGAATTATTTCCACGGAATGAAGTAGCTGTTGTGGAAGGAGATGCCCGTATTGCAACCACACTGTTAGATTTACCTTTTAATCATATTTTCTTTACAGGTAGCCCAGCTATAGGTAAAATAGTGATGCAAGCCGCATCTAAACATCTTGCTTCAGTTACATTAGAATTGGGAGGTAAATCTCCGACCATTGTTGATGAAACCGCAGATACTAAATTTGCTGCTCAAACCATAGCAGCAGAAAAGTTCCTGAATAACGGACAGACCTGTATTGCTCCAGACTATATACTAATTCATCGTTCCAAGACCCGACAGTTTATTGAAGAAATGGGTAATTATATACAAAAGATGTATGGAAATGATGTTTCGCAATCACCTGATTATTGTAGAATTGTTAATGAGAAGCATTTTAGCAGGATTAAAGGTTTAATAGATGATGCATTAGTAAAAGGAGCTAAAATAGCTATTGGCGGAGACACTAATCTCACAGAGAACTTTATAGAACCAACAGTGGTTAGCCATGTAACGAATGAAATGCGCATCATGCAGGATGAGATTTTCGGGCCCGTTTTGCCAATTGTCGAGTTTAACCACCTTGAAGAGGTAAGCGATTATATAAATGCAGGGGAGAAACCACTCGCATTGTATATGTTCAGCAAAAAAAGAAGCCATATCGACTATATAATACAGAATACATCTTCAGGTGCGGTGGTAATTAACGAAACCACTATCCATTATCTGCAAAACAATCTACCTTTCGGAGGAGTGAATAATTCTGGAATCGGGAAATCATTTGGAAAATATGGTTTTGAGGAATTTTCAAATAAAAAGGCTGTGGTGGAAAATAAATTTTCAACATTTAATATGTTTCATCCACCTGCATCAAAAAGAGTTATGAAAATGCTTGATATGGTCATTAAATGGCTTTAAGAGATTAATACTATGAGATTTACACGCAGAACATTTATTTTTATAATTACTTTTATTACTCTTGCTGTTGTAAGTTCAATAATATTTATGAGACAAAAATTTTTTGGAAAAAATCCATTTGGAGAAAGGCTAAGGAGGATTCTGAAATCGAATAATTACCAAAACGATTCCTTTCAGAATTTATCACCTACCACAGTTACGTTAAAAGATGCCTCTTATCTTAAAATGATGAGAGAGTTTTTTAATAAACCAAAGAATGTAAGACCATCAGTTGCTTTACCGTCGGTTAAAACTGACTTGAAAAACCTAAAGGCGGATAAGCCAACCATTGTCTGGCAGGGTCATTCTTCATACTTTATTAAGTCAAAAGACATAACAATTATGATCGACCCCGTAATGAGTGGTTCTGTTTCACCATTCGGGTCTTTTGCAAATGCTTTTGATGGAACAGATATTTATGAGGTCAGTGAATTACCGATGATTGATATGCTCTTTCTCTCTCATGACCACTATGATCATCTTGATTATAAAACTATTATAAAGCTTATTCCCAAGGTTAAGAAGTTTTATGTTTCATTAGGAGTTGGCTCTCATTTAGAGTTCTGGGGTGTGGACCCAACAAAAATTATTGAATTTGACTGGTGGGATAAGCATGAGATAACTGATGATATTGAAGTGATTGCTGCCCCGGCTCGTCATTTCTCTGGTCGTAGTCTCACAAGAGGTAAAACCCTCTGGTCGGCTTTTGTACTTAGTATTCATGGGTATAAATTATTTTTAGGCGGTGATTCAGGTTATGATACGCATTTTAAAGAAATAGGAGATAAGTACGGGCCATTTGATATAGTAATGCTTGAAAACGGACAATATGGGTCTGAATGGCCATTGATACATATGTTTCCTGAACAAACGGCACAAGCTGCTCAAGATTTGCAGGCGAAACTTTTATTACCCGTTCACTGGGGCAAATTTGTTTTAGCTAATCATTCCTGGAACGAACCAATTCAAAGACTGATTGTAGCTGCGGAAAAAATTAATCTTCCCGTTACTACACCCATGATTGGAGAACCCGTTATTATAGGTGAAAAAAAACCAGACAAGGTCTGGTGGAATTTATAAATACCGAATTAGGTATTTTAATAGCAAAAGAGTCTGTCATTTACTCAAAAGTAAGGACAGACTCTTTTTTTTAAATTACTTTCCAGAAACCTTAAGATTTGATGAAAGGTGTAGCAATTGCTAATACCTGATCTTTGGTTAAAGGCTCATCAAATGCTTCTGAAATAGCTTCATTTGATTTACCTGCAAGCCCCGTAAGGTTTACTCCCGCCTGTGTCAGATTATCGTCGCCTGCATAAACGGCTGCCGGAGTTCCTTGGTTTAAGGTAATCCATCCTTTTGCTCCCGGAACAAACCCTTTGGCATTGAGCAAACGTCTTACCATAGAGGCATGGCGTGCTTCAACCGAATGAATCTGTAATGCGGTTTGCAATAATGGTTTATCCTCAGCTGTCATTAGATTACCAGCCTGTCCTTTGTACGCTCTTACACCCGTATCCTCCAATGCATGCGAAACAATGGCAAATGTCTTGTAATTGGTCAATACATCTGCAAATGCACCATTACCAGTAACATCGAATGTCGGTTTTGCAATAGCTTTAGTACCTAATGCTGACTTTAAAAGTGCAACGTGTGCCGACTCATGTTTACTGATTTGTTGGAAGATAAGTCTATCCGTTCCAGGAATTAAATTTGTTGCCGCAAGTCCTGCCTTGTAGAAATCGTCTTCTAAATACTCAAGGGTTAAGGCGAAATTTAATATGTCTATTGCTCCTGGAGTTGCAGCATATGCCTTTTGAAGAGAAGCCGCCAGAACTGCAGGAATGGTTAACGCCGAAACTTTTTTCCCAAGTGTATTAAACATACTGCGTCTTGAAATATGTTCGAGTCTTTCGTGAACATCCGTGTCCACTTTCTCTAATTCTGAAATTATATTGAAAAAATTCATTGTCTGTTTGGATTATGCAGTTGGAAGATTTGATGCTGTAATTGTTGTTTTTACATAAGGTTTAACCGCCGCTAATATATCAGCTGGCTTGGTGGCATTGTCAAGGCCATTGCTGTTGACAATGTCATCTCCTGCAAATGAAGCAGAATTCGGAGATAACAAATCTCTGATAGCTGCAGCATGGCGAGCTTCTACAGAAACAATTTTACCCGCAACTAATAAATTGGTTCCATTTGTAAGTAAATTACCTGCACCATTATACGCAGCAACTCCTGTGTCTTCAAAGAGTTTTGCCGCACCTAAAACACTGGCTCTGCTGGTAAAGTCAATACTTGAAAAGTTTACTTCTAAACTTCCGATGGCACTACCTCCTAACGCAGCTTTTAAGAAATCTCTGTGAACAATTTCATGATCACGAATGTCTGTTAGCAAGGTTTTTTCGGCATCTGTAATTCCAGAATAAGGGGTCGCAACTACCTGAGTGTAAAAAGCAGCTTCTAATTGTTCGAGAGCATAAGCATAATTCAGAATGCCAGTATCTCCACTACCTAAATCTACTGATGATGGTGATGGATCCATATCATCATCTTTGTCACAACCGGCTAAAAAAACTGCTCCAGCAACTGTTGTCAACCCGGCTCTTCTTAAAAAGTTACGTCTGTCTACGGATTTTACTGATTCATCATTTAAGCGCATAGTAGGCGATGAACCCAAATTTGGTGTTTCCATGGGCATGAAATTGTTTAAAAGATTAAATAGCTTTTGCTATTGTTGGATTTATTTATTGTAATACTAAGACTTACGGGATTTTATTAAGGTCGGATTTGTTAAGAAGAATATTTTTTAAATTATCTGAAAAAGACCCTTCGTTATTCTTTACTTTTTTTATCCCCGAATTTTATTTGTTTACTCATAAAAAACTATACCAACTCTAATTGTTATAATTTTAATCAAATGGTAGGGGCAATGTTTCCACTTACAGGTCAATAATTTCAAATTTATGGGGAACAAATGACGCTTAAAAAAAATCCTACCCAAAGGAGTAGGACTTTTACAAAATAAAATGTTTAAATTTTAATTACATCCACCAGTCTCAGCTCTGAAAATGGTTCCTGTTTCGGCTTTAAAGCCTGCATTTAATTCTACTGCTTTAGCCTGATAAGTTGCTTTTGTGCCTGTTCCTGTTACATAATTAGTCGCAGTTATTTTACCATTGGTAGCAGAGGCCTGCTTGGTAATATTGCCGGAGTTTATATTATCGGTTGGATTGACGAGAACAACATTACTACTACATGGTGTATTACTTGTAATAGTAACATTAACAAAATTAGTACTTAACTTACCGCAAATGGTATTGTTGTTAAGTAGCGATTGGAATGAAGCAAAAGAATTGCCATCATAAGGTGCTAAAGACAATCCACCTTGATAAGATAAGCCATAAATACGGTACGAACCCGCCGGATAAGTGCCAGCAATAGATAAATTAGGATCATCTTCAAAATTGATAATTGTACCCGAGTTGGTATCGTATATTACATACGTATAGGCATACGGCGAACCTGAGATTGGGCTATATAAATTGGAGTTTGCCGGTTTTGCGGTGAGATTGACTGTATATGAAGCTGGGTCTGGAACATCATCAAATCCGGTAATGACAATTTTATATACTGTAAATGCTACGAGATTAGCTGTTATATTTGAGCCTATTGATACAGAACTACCATTAAAAGTAGCACTTGAAGCTATCCAATTTGAACAGGTATTTGAGGTATTGTAGTTACCTTGATAAATATTCATAATTTTAGGAAAGTCTAATCCAGAAAATGTATAACTACCACTTATACTTGGTATAAAGGTGAAAATATCGTAATAAGTTGAATTGCCAAAAGATTGACAATTTCCTGAATTATTCTTAACTGTAATGGTTGTAGTTGGGTCAGTATTTGCAATAGTACCTGCAAAACTGCTAACAACACTCCCTACTCCTGAAAGTGACAAATTAAGGTTAGCCGAGCCAACTTGCTGAGAAACTGAATTGAAAGGAATGACATTAGATGTTTCTGGCGAGCAAGAATTGGTAATAGTAATATTTACATTATTAATATCAAAAAAGATATTTCCAATGGCTTCAACTTTTATTCTTGCTGTTGATGTTAAATTATTGGGGATTGTTATGGTATGAGAGCCATCATTTGGAGTACTCGCAGCTAATACAACCGGAAAGGTTTGCCCGCCATCTGTTGATAAAGATATTTTTACGTTCGCACAATTGATAGGTGCTATATTAGTATTATTGACCGACCACAATATGTTTGCTGTATTTGTCCCATTATAAATCCATAAGGTTGCACTATTTTGTGTAGTAATCAAGAAAGGCCCCGAATTATTCACAGTAATGATTGTTTCATCAGAATCAACACCACCTCCATTAGCCTTGTTGTCTCTTACTGTTAACCTGAATTTCATTGATCTTGCCGCTTGTGGTAAATCCTCGCCTTCATTATCTGCCGGATTATTAGCACTATTAAGTATGAAATTTAAAGCCGGAAAAGTTCTGGTTGGAACATTGGAAATTTTACTTCTGAATAAGGGCGCACTTGCAGTACTATTTACAGCAGAATATCCACCATTACCGTTTGTGCTACTTCCAAAAGCCCCCTTATCATTCGAAGTGGCTATATCATATTCTTCCCAGGCATAACTTAAAACGTCTGAAACATTAGGGTCAGTTGCTGAACCTGTTAATGTAAAAGGAGTACCTTTTGGGATTGTATAATTACTGCCTGCATTTGATGTAGGTGGGGTATTACCTGTAGCTGATGTTGTATAGCAAGTATTAAAATTATTTACAGAATTAAGTATTTGTTCAATACTCTTGGTATGGAAATAAGATTCACTGTTTGGGGCAGTTAAAACATAGTTAACAGGAGTACTGCAATTGCCTCCATACCCCATTAAAGTTGAACCACTTCCTGGTTCAACAGCAGTTTCATTATCCCAACCATTGGTGCAAAAACCATTGTCACCTCCAATTGCGTTATAAGTATGCCAGGCCATAAATTGATGTCCTGTTTCATGTGCAAATACATCTACGATCGTCCCTAATGCAGCATTGCTTACAAATTCTGTCCAACCTCTTGCTTTGCTATCATCCACACAAGGCGTTGGTCCGGCCTGTCCACGAACATAGTAAGTAGGGCCGGAGCCACTAACATAAGAGTTAAAAG
The DNA here is from genome assembly GCF_013912375.1 of Emticicia sp. BO119. Taxonomy (GTDB): domain Bacteria; phylum Bacteroidota; class Bacteroidia; order Cytophagales; family Spirosomataceae; genus Emticicia. The sequence goes on from NZ_JACETV010000010.1 coordinate 78,136, forward strand.
TGTGTCCAATATCATATTCGCTGTAATTTAAAATACCATTATATGGGTTTGGTCCTGTACTATGAAAGGCTGTAAATCCTGTTTGTGCATTGGCAGCACTGGCAAAGGTTGGGTTAATTACAAATGGGTCAGATCCTTGTGTAGTCAATATAAGAGACATTGAAGTAGTAGTTTTTGCAATCAAAGTAAATCTAATAGCTACCTCTACCTCATAAATGAGATTTACTGCATTAATAATTGCCACAATTTTATCTCTTGCCTGAGTTTGCCCTCCTAAAGCAGAGGTCATTTTATTAGTTGCAGCCGCAGCCATTCTAAACGTTCGTAATTGAGAACCAATCGGAAAAGGGGTTATACTCAAAATACGGCCATTCCTATGCTCTTTTAAAAATGACTCATCTCCATTCAGGTTACACGCTCCATCAGGTGCTTCGTTTATATTATACAATCTATAAATGCCAGATTTGCCCTCAATAGGTTCTAAAAAATAATAACCATTATTATAATGCATAATAGCGCTAAAACCAGAAGGGGTAATAGTCATTCTGATTGGCACACTTTTATCAAGTGATTCTCCATTAAATGTTTTTACTTCGGCGGCCTGATTTTCCATAATGAGAGAGGTCTTCATTCTAAAAAGTATAGAATTTCCATCAGGACCTGGTAAATTAACAATGGGTAGTAAATTTTCATTAGCAGCATTGGCGTTTTTTAATTGCTGTGTTAGTTGATCAATATTTATTTGCACTTCACGCCCAAAAGAGGTTTGATTTTGCGCAAAAATATGGCTAAGTGAAAGCAAGTATAAGGCAATAATTGATAGAAGTTTCTTCATAAATGCTCAGTTAAGGGTAATGAATTGAAGTACTCTTTAATATAAAAAATACTTCCTGCAAAATTTGATATTGAAGGAAGCATTAATATTGCAATTTAGCATTAAAAAAATCGCAAAGCCGGATTTAGTCCTACTTTTTATCTAATGGATTTATGTCTGAATCACGCCCACATTATAGCGTTTAGTCAGAGGGGCATGGTTTGCCGCTTCTATTCCTGTGGAAATAATTTTTCGGGTTTCTAATGGATCAATAACACCATCAACCCAAAGGTTTGCTGCGGCATAATATGGACTTAACTGGGAATTGTACTTGTCAGTTATGGAGTTTAGAAGTTCCTTTTCTTTTTCTTCCGAAAGCTCCACACCTTTCGATTTTAATGCGGCTTCCTGAATCTGCAATAAGGTCTTTGCGGCAGAAGATCCACTCATAACGGCCATCTGACCGGTGACCCAGGAATAAATTAACCGAGGATCATAAGCTTTACCACACATTGCATAATTACCAGCTCCATAAGAATTACCAACAATAAAAGTAAATTTAGGTACAACCGAATTAGCCATTGCGTTCACCATTTTAGCACCATCTTTAATAATTCCTCCATGCTCTGAGCGACTTCCAACCATAAAGCCTGTCACATCTTGCAAGAAAATCAGTGGAATTTTTTGCTGATTACAATTCATAATAAACCGAGCCGCTTTATCTGCAGAATCAGAATAGATTACACCACCCATCTGCATTTCACCTTTTTTTGATTTAACAATTTTTCGCTGATTTGCTACAATTCCAACAGCCCAGCCATCAATTCTGGCCAGACCACAAAGAATAGTTTGCCCGAATCCTTTTTTATATTGATCAAATTCAGAATTGTCTACGAGCCTCTCTATAATATCAATCATATCATAGGGCTTCGCTCTATCTAATGGTAAAATAGTATAGATCTCTTTCGGGTCTTTCAAAGGTAGGATCGACGTTTTTCTGTCGAATCCTGCTTTAACGTTATGTCCCATCTTATCAAAAATCTTTCTTATTTCATCAAGGCAAGCCGCATCATTTGGAAACTTGTTATCTGTTACCCCCGAAATTTCACAATGTGTAGTAGCTCCTCCTAAAGTTTCATTGTCTATCTCTTCACCAATTGAAGATTTAACCAGATAGGAGCCGGCCAAAAAAACTGAACCTGTGCCTTCGACAATCAGTGCATAATCTGACATAATAGGTAAATAAGCCCCACCTGCTACACAACTACCCATAATGGCGGCAACCTGTGGAATACCCATTGATGACATCTGGGCATTGTTACGAAATATGCGTCCAAAATGCTCTTTATCAGGAAAAACATCTGCCTGCATAGGTAAATAAACTCCCGCTGAATCAACAAGGTATATAATTGGTAGATGATTTTCCATGGCAATCTCCTGAGCTCTGAGGTTTTTCTTGGCAGTAATCGGAAACCAGGCTCCGGCTTTAACGGTGGCATCATTTGACACAATCACACACATTTTCCCACTAACAGAGCCAATACCACACACAACCCCACCGTTAGGGCAGCCACCATCCTCCTCATACATACCTTCGCCAGCAAATATCCCGAATTCCGTAAATTCTCTGTCTTTATCAATCAGGTATTCAATTCTTTCCCAGGCAGTCATTTTCCCTTTGGCCTTATGTGCCTGAATTTTTTTTAAACCACCGCCCAGTTTTATTTGTTTTTTCTTTAGATTCAATTCCTCTAATAACGATTCCAGATTTAGCATAATATTTGATAAATTTCTTTTTAAGGCAAAATAATGATATAAATTCTTAATATTGAACAATTATTTTGTAAATATGATAAATAGTTGTTAAAAAAATAATTAGTATTGCAACTAATTCTCAACAACCAAAAATAAAGATATGACAGTTTTTGAATTAGATACAGATGAACAATTAGAAATGATTCGTCAAAGTGCCAAAGACTTTGCCGAAAATTATATCCGACCGCATGTTATGGAGTGGGATGAATCCCAGAAGTTTCCAGTCGAGCTTTTTCATAAAATGGGTGAATATGGTTTTATGGGTGTTCTTGTTCCTGAAGCTTATGGTGGTTCGGGGCTTGGTTATCAGGAATATATCACTATTATTGATGAAATTTCACAGGTCTGTGGATCTATTGGTTTGTCTGTGGCTGCCCATAATTCATTATGCACTAACCATATTCTGAGTTTTGCCAATGAAGAACAAAAACAAAAGAATCTCCCAAAACTGGCAAGTGGGGAATGGATTGGTGCTTGGGGTTTAACCGAAACAGGGACAGGGTCTGACGCAGGTGGTATGGCAACCACCGCAGTGAAAGACGGTGATTTCTTCATATTAAATGGCTCAAAGAATTTTATTACCCATGCGATCAGCTCAAATGTAGCAGTGGTGATTGCACGAACAGGAGAAAAAGGCGATTCTCATGGGATGACAGCTTTTGTCATTGAAAAAGGCACTCCAGGTTTTTCAGCGGGTAAAAAAGAAAATAAATTAGGTATGCGTGCCAGTGAAACTGCCTGCTTGTTTTTTGATAATTGCAAAGTGCATAAAGATAATATTTTAGGTAATGTTGGCGATGGATTCATTCAGTCTCTTAAGATTTTAGACGGAGGTCGTATATCTATTGCAGCACTTTCTTTAGGTATTGCCAAGGGCGCGTTGGAAGCAGCATTGAAATATGCTCAGGAAAGAGAACAATTCGGCAAAACCATCATTAATTTTCAGGGAGTTAGCTTCAAACTGTCTGATATGGCCACAAAAATTGAGGCATCAGAACTCTTGACCCGAAAAGCGGGTTATTTGAAAGACACTGGTAAAAAGGTAACGAAACTTTCAGCTATGGCCAAATTATTTGCTTCTGAAACGGCAGTTGAAGTAGCTAATGAAGGGATTCAGATACATGGTGGATATGGCTATACCAAAGATTTTCCGGCGGAAAAATATTATAGAGACGCTAAACTTTGTACAATAGGAGAGGGGACATCCGAAATTCAGAAAGTGGTAATTGCACGAGAGATTACCAGAAAATAAATATTTAAAGGCTATCTAATAGAGCAATGAAGATAATAGAGTGTCCGAGAGATGCCATTCAGGGGCTTCATCATTTTATTCCGACCAATAAAAAGATTGCTTATATCAATCAACTATTGGAAAGCAATCTTTTCGATACTATTGATTTTGGAAGTTTCGTTTCACCAAAAGCTATCCCGCAAATGGCAGACACAAAAGGTGTCCTTTATGGTGGGAACCTTTTTGAAACAAAAACAAAACTATTAGCTATAATTGCCAATGAACGAGGAGCTGTGGAAGCATCAGTCTACCCGCAAATAACTTATTTAGGTTATCCATTTTCAGTTTCTGAAACTTTTCAGTTAAGAAATACTAATGTAACCATATCAGAATCTGTAGAAAGAGTAAAGGTCATTCAGGATATTTGTTCAAAAACTAATAAGGAATTGGTAATCTACATTTCAATGGGATTTGGAAACCCCTATGGTGATATATGGAATGCTGAAATTGTATTAGTTTGGATAGAGAAATTGAAACAATTAGGGATAAAAATATTCTCTCTCTCTGATACAGTAGGTGTGGCAACACCTGAGAGTATAAAATACTTGTTTGAAAATCTGATACCTCAACACCCTGATTTAGAATTTGGTGCGCATCTGCACACTATACCTGATACCTGGAGAGAAAAAGTTGAGAGTGCCTATAATGCTGGATGCAGAAGATTTGATGGAGCCATATTAGGCTTTGGGGGATGTCCCATGGCTGCTGATGAACTGGTAGGCAATATGCCTACCGAAAATTTATTATCTTTTGCCGGAAATGCTGAGACAGAAAAAATTGAATTACTAAAAATAGCTTTTCAAAACATGATAAGTTAATGTATTTCTCTGAAAACGATATTGCTTCTTTTCCGAATGTTGTGTTTAAACTGATTAAAACGGAAATCAGACAGAATCTGTTTGTTATTACACTTAACAGACCTGAAAAACGAAATGCATTTACGCCGACTATGGTGAATGAAATTGCATTTGCATTAGCATTTGCGAATAGTAAAAGCGAAATCTGGTGTGTACTACTGGAGGCAGAGGGACCGGTTTTTTGTGCCGGAATGGACTTGAATGTATTTCAGAATCCTGAACTTGATAAAGTTAACGAAAGTTTGCCCAGACCATTAAAAGAAATAAATTTAGGAGATACGTTTAAAAACTTCTACAAACCTTGTATTGCAAAAGTAAAGGGTGATGTACTGGCTGGAGGTTTTTTGCTGATTGGTGGTTGTACGTTTGTTATAGCTACGGAAAAAGTTAATTTTAGTCTGCCTGAAGTTCTGAGAGGAATTTTTCCGTTGCAGGTGATGGGTACCTTACTAAAAATTATGCCCCCAAGAAAAGCCTTGGAAATGTGTATTTTAGGAAAAAAATATACTGCAAGAGAAGCATTGGAATTGGGTTTGGTAAGCCAGGTTTCTTCGGTAGATGGCATTGATGATAATACAGAAAATTTAATCCAGACAATTATAAGTGGCTCACCTTTTGCAGTTAAAAAAGGTATTGAAGCATATCAAAGATTATCCGATATTCCTGAAAGCCAACAATATCAATACTTGTTGGGATTACTACAGGAAATTCGGAACTCTGAAGATGCAAAGGAGGGTATTAAGGCTTTTAATGAAAAAAGAAAGCCTACCTGGCGCAATCAATAGGCCAAAACTTTTCAAAATTTTAATTTTCAGGAATATTTTTTGAAAGAAAGTATTTCAATTCTTACCTTTTTCCGCAAATTTGCAGTCCGGAATTTTAATGTTATTTTTGGCGAAAATTAAGAATAGTGCTTATGAATCGTAACGAGCTTGAGAAAATTGTCGACAATCTGGATACAGTTTTTAGAGGAGATGCCTGGCATGGACCATCAGTAATGGAGTTTATCAACTCAATGCCAATAAATGTTGTAGATGTGAAAAAAGCCTATTCAAAACACACTATTTGTCAGATTATCTATCATCTTGGGGTCTGGAGAAAGTTTGTACTGGAAAAACTAAATGGCAATATCAGGTTTGATTTGGTAAGTGATGAAGAAAACTATGGAAGTGAAGATGAGATTACAAAAGAAAACTGGCAGAACTTAGTAGAGCAATTAAAAAATAATCAGAGAGAATTACTCAGTAAACTTGATGAGTTTGATGATGAATTGCTGGTTAAATTAGTTCCAGGCCAGGATTATGATTATTATAAATTATTGACAGGATTGATTCAGCATGATACTTATCATTTAGGGATGATTTGGGTTTTATGGGAATAATAAGGCATATTTAAACGTTAGAAATAGAATTAGATATAAATATAATGGAAGAATTACAAACTAAGGAAATAGACAGAATTAAAACTTTATTGAACGCCGCTTTTCATGGGGGCTCTTGGCATGGGCCGTCTGTATTAGAGAATGTGAAAGATATAAAGCCTAAAACTGCTGGCAACCGTCAGAAAGGAATTCATACTATTGCAGAGTTAGTTTATCACATGACAACATGGAGAATTTTTGCCTTAAAGAAAATTCAGGGCGATGCTGATTTTGACATTAAAACTGAAAAGCAAAATTGGGGAAATCTAAAGGAAATCGATGAATTTGAATGGGAAACGCTTCAAATGGAATTGACTCTGAGTCATGACGAACTGATTAGCAGCCTCGAAGATAAAACTGATAATTTTCTGGCTGAAATAGTTCCAGGCAGTGAGTATGATTTTTATACACTTCTACATGGTATTATAAACCATGATTTATATCATAACGGACAGATTGGTATTCTGAAAAAAATGGCTCCTAAAGTAAGTAAGTTCGATGACGAGGACGATTCGAGAAGTAGCCGTTATTTCAATGAAGGGTTTGATGATGAGTACTGATAACTAAAAAAATATGGCGAAAACTTGGAAATGTATAAATGTTTCTTATAATTTTGAATAAAATTAAATTCACACACAAATTTATACGGCCATGTTTCAAATCACCAGGTGGGCAGCAAAGCACCCCACACTTGTTCGCTTCATTATTCTCCCTATATTATTTTATATCCAATGCCGGATGGCGTTTGTTTTAGGGGCAGAAATGTTTTTTCAAGGCACCATTTTTACCATTGCCTTTTTCCTGACAATGGTCGTAATTAATGTTGGTGTATGTCTTGCTTATCCTTTTAATGCTAAAGAATTAATCCATAGATTTTATTACAGGCTTAAAGTTATGCAATTGGTGGCGTGCATATCTGCTGCTGCATTATGGGGATTTATCGGCAATCAAACCGCTGCTTATTTTGAGCATGTCCGATTAGCTGAATTAAACATAAAACCAACTTATAGCTATCCCTTTTCGGTTTTAGCAGTTACCCTAAGCAATTCAACCCTTGAAGAAAGGGAAAGCTCGATGCTGACCACCAAATCAGTATTTAAGAACTACTTCAAAAACGCAATCGCGAAAATAAAAAAATCAACTTTGTTCAGACCTAATCCGAAAGCAGATCAGGCTACAAAAATCCTGTTAATTATTTTAGGGATAATTTTGCTTGGAGCCGGAATTGTAGTACTTGTTTGCGGTATCCAATGTGGAAGTGCTGGAGGAGGGGTTGCCCTTGGAGTAATTGGTGGCTTAGCACTTTTGGGGTTGGGAATCTGGGCACTTGTAGGTGGATTCAGAAAAGCAATAAGAATGATGAAAAGACCTGTAGTAAATTAACAGAAAAGCATAAATATGAAAAATGGGCTTTTCAGAGCCCATTTTTCATATGCAATAAGTTCATTTCTAATAACTTAGTATCAATTCTTCAACAAGTTTTTGTTCTTCTTCATTCAGGTATTTTGAGGCACTTAAATAGCTTAAAGAATTCAGCATTTTTCCTTTACCAAGTTCAGTACTAGGATTGCTAATATAAGAGGCGAGTATAAAAGGCAATGGTTTTAAATCTCTTCTTTCTCACCATTTTTCAATTAAGGCTTTTAGTATCAGGTTTTGATTTTCTAAGACATTCATTCTTTTTATCCTTCTTTAATACTTGATTTTATCAGAGATATAATGCGAGGCAATAAAAAATAAAAGCTTTAAACTCATTAGCTTCCTTCAAACTTTGCATTCATACCTTTAGAGCATAACTATAGTATTACTCCATATCAATGAGGAATATTTACAGTATCTAAACCTCTAATGCTCACTTTATTGCCTTCAACTAAAACAGAAATAGGTGAATCTGATAGGTTTTCAATGGCAATATGTTCACGTTGGATAGCCACTTTTAAAGCATTGTTTCTGAAACCGACCCTGAAAGAGAAACTTTGCCATTGCTCTGGCAAAAAAGGACTGAATGAAAGCATATCGGCTTTTACTCTTAAACCTCCGAAACCTTTAACAACCGACATCCATGTTCCGGCCATAGAAGTAATATGAAGGCCATCTTCTGTATCATTGTTATAGTCATCTAAATCTAAGCGAGCCGTTCTTACATACATTTCATAGGCTTTGTCTTTCTTTCCTAATTTTGCCGCTTGAATTACGTGAACACATGGTGATAGTGAGGATTCATGAACAGTCATCGGCTCATAAAAATTAAAATTTCTACGAAGTTCTTCAATTGAAAAATCATCCTCAAAGAAATACATCCCTTGTAGTACATCTGCCTGTTTAATAAAGCAAGACCTTAGAATTCTATCCCACGACCATTTCTGGTTAATAGGTCGATGTTCAGCAATATCATTAACAGTCAATAATTCTTTATCCAGGAAGCCATCTTGTTGCAAAAATACCTCACGCTGTGTGTCGTAAGGGAAATACATATTTTTAATAATGTTTTTCCATCTGGATGTTTCGGCAGTTTCATCAAAATTGGTAATTCTGATAATATCCTCAAATCTGAAATTATCTTTCTTTACTTTTTCAATTGCTTCTAACGTATATTTCAAGCACCAAACTGCCAGGTAGTTTGTGTACCAGTTATTGTTAACATTGTTCTCGTACTCATTTGGCCCGGTCACGCCCAGCATTACATATTTTTGTTGAGCCGATGACCAGTTGATTCGTTGCGCCCAAAATCTTGAAATACCAATCAATACTTCTAATCCGTATTCATTCAGATAATTTTCATCGCCGGTATATCTGATATAATCAAAAATAGCATAAGCGATGGCTCCATTTCTATGAATCTCTTCAAAAGTAATCTCCCATTCATTATGACATTCCTCTCCATTCATAGTTACCATCGGATACAATGCAGCACCCCCTGAAAAACCCAGCTTTACTGCATTTTCAATAGCTCTTTGTAAATGATTATGCCTGTAAACCAGCAGGTTTCTCGCTACTTTTTGCTCAGAGGTAGAAAGGTAGAATGGCAAACAATAGGCTTCCGTATCCCAATAAGTTGAGCCACCGTATTTTTCACCTGTAAAGCCCTTTGGGCCAATGTTTAATCTTGCATCTTGTCCAGTATAGGTTTGTTGCAAATGAAAAATATTGAATCTTATGCCCTGTTGTGCGGCTATATCACCATCTATTTGTATATCATTACCTTCCCATTTGGTTTTCCAGGCCTGTTTTTGTTCTTCAAGCATCTGATTGAAACCTTTGGCAACAATTCTGTCCAGATATTTTTTTGCTTCGGGCAAAAGATTTTCATTAGAATAGTTCTCTGATGAAAGATTAACAGCGTATTTGTAAATGATTGTCTCTTCGTTTTGCTTTAGTAAAGTTTTTACTTCATTTGCCACATATTTATCTTTCTTGATAGGAAATGTCTGACAGCTAAGTAATTCGTTATGCTGGTAGCATTCAAATTTCATTCCTGTACAAACCTGAAAAGTAGGCACCGATTCCCATATCGATTTTTTAGTTTCTAATGTCAGATAACATTCACTGTACCCTGTTTCTTTATTTATTTCATTCCAGAACTTTTCTCCGTGATTTGAGTCTTTATTTGATACGTCTCCGTCTAATGAGACTGTTAATTTTGCATAAGAAGAGAAATTCAAAGGAGTAATTGAAAATCGGATAGCTCCAGATTCATCATCCTTTAAACTACAAAAACGTAAAGTATTAATTTTGATTGACTTACCAGATGGGAGTGTAGCCACAAAAGAGCGTTCAAGTGTGCCCTCAAACATATTCAACACTCGTCTGAAATCATATACGTCGCATTTGGATAAGTCGAGTAATTCCCCTTCAATCTCTAAATCTATTCCAATCCAGTTACAAGCATTAAGGACTTTGGCAAAATAGTTTGGATAGCCATTTTTCCACCACCCAACACGTGTTTTGTCTGGAAACCATACCCCAGCCACATAACTACCTTGTAATGTTTTACCTGAATATTTTTCTTCAAAATTTCCTCTTCCACCCATTCGTCCATTACCCAGGCTCATCAGGCTTTCAGTAATTTCGTTATATTCGGGGTGGAATCCATCTTCAATAATGCACCATTCATTATGGACAATATAATTTTTCATACGCGTTCTATAGCGTTTGTTCGCTTTTTTATGGTTAAAGTAAGTGTACTATTTTAATTACATTTATTGCCTGATTAACTGAATCAGACTTTAGTATTAAAATATCTAATTCATATCTTTTCTGTCGACCTCTTTGGTTACTTTGAATTCAGACTTAACTTTTGTTGAGCACAAGAATTAAGCTATTTGTTTTAAAAGCTCATCTATATTGAGACCTACCAGATTTTCGACCACAAAATCAGCCTTCGTTAAAACTTCCTTTTTACCAATACCTATTGCTTTCATTCCTCCAACCTTAGCCGCTTCCACGCCAGCAACGGCATCTTCAAATACCAGGCATTCTTTTGGCGAAACGCCTAATTCCTCTGCACCTTTTAAAAAGACCTCAGGATCAGGTTTGCCTTTTGCAATCTTATTACCGTCAATAATGATATTAAAATCATCTAACATACCAATTCTTTCTAAAATCAATTTGGCATTCTTGCTTACTGAACCTAATGCTGTTTTGATTTTTTCTTTCCTTACTTGAACAAAAAAGTCACTAACCCCGGGAAGAATATCTGCAGGGCTCATTTTACTCACTAAAGTAAGATAGTTTTCGTTTTTTTTCGTAGCTAATGATAATTTCTCGGCTTCGCTGAGTTTAATACCACCATATTTCAGTATAATATCTAACGACTCCATTCTACTAACTCCTTTGAGTTGCTCATTAAATTCTTCTGAAATATCAAATCCCAAATCATTGGCCATTTGTTTCCATGCCTGATAATGATAAATGGCGGTATCCACAATAACCCCGTCTAAATCAAATAAAAAAGCCTTAATCATGTTTTCTTTGGTTGTTTTGTTGCCATTGCAATGACATTACAAATTAACTAATAGTTTTTCTAAGAGCAATTCTCAAAATATAGAAAATTGCGCTTAATTATATTTTTGACAAATTAACTAATTGTTGATTTCTAATATCATGGCTGTCATGGGAGGAACTTTGATCCGTTTTATATCAATAATGGTTTCGCCTGTCATAATATTTTTTGCAGATTGTGATGTTTTCAATAGCTCAGCAAAATTCTGAGTATTGACCTCTTTTTCAACAGTATTTGAGTTGCTAATAATCATTACACGTTGATTATTGGTATGTCTGAAATAAATATAAATACCATCGAAAGGCAGGAACTGTGTCATTTTGCCTTTTGTAAGTGCTTCTGAAGTTTTTCGATAGTTTAACAGTTTCTTATTCCATTCAAATGCTTCGTTTTCTTTTGCATTTCTTCCGCTTGCTACAAATTTATTTACTGAATCGCCAGCCCAACCCCCCGGAAAATCTTTACGAACTTCAGCATCAGTTGGGTTTTTGAAGTTTTTCATTAGTATTTCTGTACCATAATACATTTGAGGAATCCCTCGCAAGGTGTAAAGCCAGGTAAGCCCCATTTTGTATTTATTGAAGTCTTCTCCGATAACAGAGAAAAATCTGTCGCTATCATGGTTTTCAACAAAAGGGACCAATCTCTCAGGATTCTGATAAACCATATCCTGAGCAATTACCTGATACACCCTGTTAACACCTTCATTCCAGCCGAATTTCTCATTTAAGGCTGTATTAATTGCATTTTGTACCTGAAAATCACAGCTTGAAGGTAGATTGCATTTGAATGAAATATTATAATTATTTTTCGTAAAATAAGACTGACTGATTACAGTTCCTACAGCAGACTCTCCGAAAAGTAGCATATTTGGATGTTCATCTAAAATTGCCTTATTACACCTATTCATAAACTCCATATCATTGTAAATATAAGTGTCAATTCGCCAGGCATCAATATTAAAATACTCAATAGTCCAAAGTGCATGTTGAATCAGAAAGTTTGCTAAAAATGGATTTTTCTGATTCAAATCAGGTAAGAATGGCACAAACCAACCATTTGACGTAACCTTTTTATCATATTCAGAGGCATGAATGTCGAACAAAGGCTGGTCTTTATATGAAGTATTTGTATAATTATCCCATTGATTTAACCAATCTTTAGATGGCATATCTCTCAAAAACCAATGATTAATTCCTGTATGATTATATACTGCATCCTGCACCACTTTAAGCCCTTTTTCATGTGCAGCATTTATCAGTTTCAGATAAGTTTCGTTACCTCCCAAACGTCTGTCAACATTATAGTGATCGGTGAATCCATAGCCGTGATAAGCACTGCGCATGCTGCCCCCTTCATTTGTAACAGGCTGGTTATTTTCTATAACAGGAGTAAGCCACAAAGAAGTTACGCCTAACTCCTTAAAATAATCTAAATGATTAATAATTCCCTGCAAATCTCCTCCATGACGTAACCACGGATTGTTTCTGTCTGAATTATTATCAACCATATCCGCAAATTTGTCATTTGATTCATCACCATTCGAAAAACGATCAGGCATAATCAGGTAAACAACATCAGCCTGGGTTAAGGTTTGTGGTTTAGCCGTACGCGTCTTTAGTTCGTAATCAATTTTCGACGAATTTACTTCCGAACCAATAATAAAACTTAATTTTCCTGCTTTAGTAGTTTTAGCAATTTCTAAATCAACAAAAAGATAGTTTGGGTTTTCAACTTTATTGATTTTTTTAATTTTTACCCCAGGATAAGCATTCAACGAAAGTTTATAAGAGGCTATATCTTTGCCATAAAGCAAGATTTGAAGGTTCGGATTTTTCATGCCAACCCACCAATTTGAGGGATTGATTCGTTGAATATCAGGTTTTTGTCCAAAAAGTTCTGTAAATAGTAATAATTGTACAAAAATAAGAATAATAGGCTTTAAGTGTAATTTCATTGAGGTAAAGTGTTTCGTTTAGGTAGCAAAATAACACAAACAAAGTATTTTTTCATAAAAAAATACTCATTAGATTTGAAAACACTTTAACCTGTAATCGAATGTATAAGATAATATGTTTTGCCTTATTTCTATTTTGTAATAAAGCAATTGCACAAACCCCGATAAAAATGACCAAAGAAAAAACTACAATTAAAAAGAATGCAGATAAACTGGTAGTATATCAGATTTACACAAGGTTGTTTAGTAATACCAAAACAACAAACAAATTCAACGGAACTATTAAAGAAAATGGTTGTGGAAAATTTAATGATATTAATGATGCTGCGCTTACGTCGTTAAGGAAATTCGGAGTCTCTCATGTCTGGTACACTGGTGTAATTGAGCATGCCACGATGACTGATTACTCAAAATATGGTATAGCAAAAGATAACCCTTTAGTTGTAAAAGGAATTGCCGGTTCACCTTACGCAGTTAAAGATTATTATGATGTTGACCCTGATTTAGCGGTCAATGTAAAAAATAGAATGAAAGAATTTGAGTCTCTGGTGCTAAGAAGCCATAAAAATGATTTAAAAGTTATTATAGACTTTGTTCCTAATCATGTGGCTCGTCAGTATCATTCAGATGTAAAGCCAAAAGGTGTTAGAGATTTAGGAGAAGATGATGACAAATCTAAAAGCTTTGCGGTCAACAATAATTTCTATTACATAGAAGGGCAGGAATTTGTTGTTCCAGCAAATGTTAATCCACCCATAAAAGCTACGGAAGTATTTGTTGAGAATCCGGCCAAAGCTACTGGAAATGATGTTTTTATGGCAAATCCAAGTATTAATGACTGGTTTGAAACTGTAAAACTGAATTATGGGGTAGATTATTTGGATAATCGGACAACCTATTTCAACCCAGTACCCGATACATGGCTCAAAATGAGAGACATATTACTTTTCTGGGCTACTAAAGGTGTCGATGGTTTCAGATGCGACATGGCTGAAATGGTACCAAAAGAATTTTGGGGCTGGGTTATACCTGAAGTGAAAAAGATTAATCCACATATTATTTTTATTGCAGAAATCTACAACCCATCAGCTTATTGGTCTTATATTAACGAAGGAAAATTTGATTATCTGTACGATAAGGTAGGCTTGTATGATAGTTTAAGAAGATTAATGCAGGGAGGTGGTGATGCAAATGATATCACAAAGGTATGGCAGAATGAATCTGGCAATTTTGCCAATCACATGATTCGCTTTTTAGAAAATCATGATGAACACCGCATCTGCTCAAAGTTCTTTGTAGGAGATGCTTTTAAGGCTGTCCCGTCAATGATCTTAAGTGCTACATTGCACTCCAGCCCTGTAATGCTATTCTTCGGGCAGGAGTTAGGTGTAAATCCAAATACAGCAGAGGGTTTTAGTGGAGACGACGGAAGAACAACAATTTTTGATTACTGGGGAGTACCCGAGTTCCAGAATTGGGTAAATAATTATAAATATGATGGCGGTAAATTAACCTCAGAACAAAAGAAAATAAGGAAATTTTATGCAGATTTATTAAAATTTGTGAATACAAGCGATGCGGTACAAAATGGACAATTCTTTGATTTGCAGTATGTCAATAATCATGGTCAATCTCCTAATTATAACGATCTGAAAATATTTAGTTATCTAAGATTTACTGAAAAACAAAAATTGTTGTTTATTTGCAACTTTGACTTGGAAAATTCATATTCGACAGATGTTAGTATTCCAAAAGGAGCATGGGAAATGATGAAAATAAATCCTTTAGAAAAGCATACTTTTAAGGGAGTTTTTGGTAATAAATTAATTTTGGCAGAGCAAAAAACTGACAGAATCAAGGTCGAAATTCCGAAAAACAGCGTCCTGATTTTTGAGATTAAATAATAAAAACCTTTAACCTACTATAAACACTATTGAATAATGGCGACGAGCGTCCATAAAGGCAAACCACTACTTACATTCTGGCAGATATGGAATATGAGCTTCGGATTTTTTGGCATTCAGTTCGGGTTCGAGTTACAGAACTCTAATGTTAGCCGTATTTTTGAAACATTGGGAGCCAATAAAGACGAAATACCTTTGCTATGGATAGCAGCCCCTGTAACCGGTTTAGTAGTACAACCTATTATCGGGTATTTAAGCGATCGCACCTGGCATCCCTATTGGGGACGTAGAAGACCTTTCTTTTTTATAGGGGCTATTTTAGCAACTATCGCACTGTTCGTTATGCCAAATTCATCAGTATTATGGGTGGCTGGAGGAATGTTATGGGTTCTTGATGCTTCTATTAATATTTCGATGGAACCATTCAGAGCGTTTGTGGGTGATAAGCTGAATTCGAAGCAAAGAACCACAGGCTTTGCCATGCAGAGTTTTTTTATAGGAGTAGGGTCTGTAATTGCAGCTTTACTTCCGTGGATATTTACTAACTGGTTTCATTTTAGTAATACTGCAGCTGCTGGTGAAATTCCTGATTCTGTTAAATATAGCTTTTATATAGGTGGGGTAGCCTTTTTATTGTCGGTATTCTACACAGTATTCACAACAGATGAATTCCCTCCTGAAGATATAGAAGAATTTAAAAAAGAGGTGAAAAATGCAAGCTTTATAGATGGCTTTAGGGAAACCTTTATCGGTATCTTTAAAATGCCTAAGACTATGGCACAATTAGCAGTTGTACAGTTCTTTACTTGGTTTGGTCTGTTTGCCATGTGGATTTACAGCACCAATGCTGTTACAAGTACGAAATATGATATGAAAGTAGAGAAAGGCTTGGTTACAAAAATGGAAACTGCGCTCCATACTAAATTACAGTCTCCTCAATTAGGTGATAAAGAAGCCAAAATTTTCAAGTCTCTTCAAGCAGACATTAATGAGATAAATGAATACAGGGCAAATCAGAATCCGGTTACGATTTCGATAAATTTAGCGAATTACTTTGAAGAGAATAAAGAAAATATTCTCAATACAGAAGAAATAAGCGAGTTGAAAAGGGTAAAACAGGAATATAACGATGGTGCAGACTGGCTTAATGTATGTTCAAGTGTAAGAAATGGGGTAGCTGCTTTATTTGCTTTCATTATTCCACTCATTGCTTTACGGACAAATCGTAAAATTACGCATATGATCTGTTTGATAATCGGGGGTATTGGGCTTATTTCTATTTACTATGTTACTAACCCTCAATTAATTATTTTATCAATGGGTATGGTCGGTATAGCCTGGGCAAGTATATTATCAATGCCTTATGCGATTCTTTCAGGCGCCCTTCCAGCCAATAAAATGGGGTATTATATGGGGGTATTCAATTTTTTTATAGTTATACCTCAAATTGTAGCTGCTACTATCCTGGGCTTTTTTACGATGAAAGTTTTCGGAGCTAATACTTTGTACACAATAGTTTTGGGTGGGGTATCTATGATTTTGGCGGGCTTACTGGCACTTAGGGTTGAGGATAAAGATTAAGTTAAGTAGATATTAAAGCTCTGTATGGTCTTATATTTGAATCTTAATTGCTTATATCAATTAATGATTAATTAGGTTACTTTGTTATAAAATTGCTTCATTAGTCTATTTTACATTTAAAAACAATGCTGTATTTAACCACATTATAAGTCTATACAAAAATAAAAATGGTCTTCTTACACTACCACTTTATCTTAAAAGTATATCTATTTTAGAAAATAATTCTAAATTGTATTGAAAACCGACGCAAATGTTTAAGAACAGGTATCTGTATGTATTTCTCCATATTATTATGTGGTTAGGCTATACCGCTTTACCCGTGTTAAATGCTATTCAGCGTGATACATCAAGACCACAAACAAATCCGTATACCAATCCAATTTATTGGGGGTATGTATCGTTTTCTTCAGTTTTTCTCTTCTATATACACTCTGAATACCTCTTTCCAAAGGTTTATAAACAAAAACCAATTCGCTATTTTTTATACTTGTTTTCAGTAATTACAATCTTGTTGGTAGGCCGGTATTCCGTAAGGATTTATTTTGTCGGAAATGATATCAATGAAACTTTGTTTTATGTAAATGGATTTATACAGTATATGTATATTTTTGGAATCAGTGCTTCCTATAGTTTTTTTACAGATTATCAGAAACAGCAAAGTACTAAAAGAGAGAATGAACATGAAAGGCTTAAGTCTGAACTTTCATTCTTGCGCTCACAGATTTCGCCCCATTTTATGTTTAACCTTTTGAATAGTCTGGTAGCTTTGAATAGAAAAAAATCGAATCTTGTTGAGCCTGTATTATTAAAAATGTCGGATCTTTTAAGATACATGCTTTATGAAAAAGACGATAAACAGATTACACTTGATAATGAAGTAAAATACCTCCAGAATTATATAGATCTCCAGAAATTAAGATTTGGTGATTATGTAGACATAGATTTTTCAGTAAAAGCTCCCACTTTTAGCAAGAATATTGAACCTATGCTTTTAATTCCGTTTGTGGAAAATGCTTTTAAACACGGCGTTGGAATGATAGAGAAACCTACTATAAGAATTGAATTACAAACTGTCGATAATCAATTGTTTTTTAAAGTAACTAATAAATTTAATTCCGATATTCAGGAAGTAAAAGATGGGGCATCTGGTATTGGTTTAACAAATGTTAGGAGAAGGCTGGAACTTTTATATCCTGAACAGCATACCCTAAAAGTAGAGGAAAAAAATAATTTTTATACAACTGAACTGAAATTGAATTTAAGACAAGCAGCATAACTTTTGTTTCTATTTGAGGTTTCATTGTTAAAAGAGGTGAATAAACATTTTGAATTTCATAGGTTTGTATTGTAATTGTTTGAGAAACTTTCGTTTCTTTTGCGAAATTTTCAGCAAAAAATAAGAAAACCCCCAATAACATGCGTTGTATAGCCATTGATGATGAACCCCTTGCATTAGACCTATTAGAAGATAATATAAGACAGGTTCCCTATTTAGAACTTGTCGGACGCTGTAGAAATGCCTTCGAAGCCATACAGTTAATTCAGAAAGAAAAAGCAGAGTCGCGCCAGATAGATTTACTTTTTTTAGACATACAAATGCCCGGAATCACAGGTGTCCAATTCCTGAAAAGTCTGGTATCAAATCCAATGGTTATTTTCATAACCGCTTATGAACAGTTTGCCTTAGAAGGTTTTGAATTAAATGTTATAGATTATCTTCTAAAACCAGTTTCTTTTGAGCGTTTTCTCAAAGCATGTAACAGAGCGCACGATTTATTTCAGTTAAAAAATATTCCTCAGCAAGCGCCACCCCCGGTTGCATTAGAAGAACATTTCTTCGTAAACGCGGAGTATTCCTTAGTTAAAATCCGCTATAACGACATCCTGTATATAGAAGGACTAAAAGATTATATCAAAATTTATCTTGCAACACAAAGCAGACCAGTCATTACTCGTATGACGATGAAAGGTATTGAAGAAAAACTATCATCAATGCCATTTATGCGTGTCCACAAATCTTTCATTGTTTCCCTCAATAAGATTGAATCTATCAGAAATCTGAAAATAAGTATTGGAACTCATCAGATTCCCGTCAGTGAGCAGTTCTCAGACGAGTTAATGCGTAGGATTGGTGGTAAATAGATGTCGCAAAAATCGGGTGTTTTGTCGAAAGTATTTTAAAGAAGGTGCATATATGCTTAATATTGTGCATCTCTTTAGTATAAATCATCGTCTTTATACTAAACTCAAAGAGAGTTTCCTGCACTAAGTGAAAAAAGTTCGAATTTGGGTGTACTTAAATTGCTCAATTCATGCTCGATGTGTAAATCAGCATCTCAGGTAATTTGTAACGCGAATATCGTTTAAACAAATGAGGCAGATTAAGGAAGTGTGTAGAGAAATTAGAATAAGGAGTAAATATCTACTCATAAATAATAGGTTAGTACGTAAAACTCGCGAGCTTTGCTTGCGAGTTTTTTTATTCCAAATTTTTATAAAATCAATAACCAGAAACCTTTCGAGATGAATCATCGACAAATTTTTTTACAAAATATTGCCCAGACTTCTGAATTTCCATTAGCACTTGAAATCGAAAAAGCCGATGGAATTTATTTGTATGGAAAGAATGATGAGCGATATATGGATTTAATTGCAGGTATTGGTGTAAGCAATGTTGGACACCGACACCCGAATGTGGTTAATGCAATTAAAAACCAGCTTGATAAATATATGCATTTAATGGTATATGGCGAATATGTTCAGCAACCACAGGTATTATTAGCAAAAGGCCTGGTGAAGACATTAGAAAACTTTCATACCTCATCGAATTTAACTTTAGATAACGTTTATTTTACAAATTCTGGGACGGAAGCCGTTGAGGGAGCAATGAAACTTGCTAAACGTTTTACTGGAAGAAGTGAAATTATCTCTTGCTTTAGTTCCTATCACGGTTCTACACAAGGGGCTCTATCGTTAGGAGACGAACTCTTTAAAAGAAATTTCCGACCTTTATTACCATCTATTAGCAAAATTTTCAGAAACCAGTTAACTGACCTTGAAAAAATTACCAGGTTTACTGCGGCTGTTTTTTTTGAGCCGATAGGCGGAGAGTCGGGTGTTCGTCCGGCTGATCCTTATTATTTGAAACAATTAAGGGAACGCTGTAATGAAGTAGGCGCATTATTAGTTTTTGATGAAGTACAATCAGGATTTGGTAGAACAGGAACATTCTGGGCTTTTGAAAAATATGATGTAGTCCCAGATATCTTATTGTGTGCAAAAGGAATGGGAGGTGGAATGCCCATAGGTGCTTTTATTGCACCAAACTCAATTATGGCAGTTCTTAAAGATAATCCAATTCTCGGGCACATTACAACTTTTGGTGGGCATCCTGTGAGCTGTGCAGCTTCTTTGGCAACTCTTAATACCATTCAGGATGAAAATCTGACCATGGACGTAGAAAAGAAAGCAAATCTCTTCAAAGAACTATTAGTTCATCCAAAAATAAAAGAAATACGCAATAAAGGGTTGATGATGGCAGTTGAATTTGATAATTTCGAAACTCTTAAACCTATTATTGACAGGGCGATTGGCAAAGGTGTGATTACAGACTGGTTTTTATATTGTGATAATTCAATGCGGATAGCCCCGCCATTGATTATTACTGAACAAGAAATAAGATACGCTTGTCAAGTAATTTTATCAAGTATTGAATAATATTATGCATTATCATAAAAGAGGTCGTTCTGGTAATCAAGATAGGGCTTTAATATAGCACATCCTTTAATTACCTCAAACGCAAAATCCTTTTCAATAACGTCTTTATCTGAATATTTATGATAAAAGAATAGCTGTTTATATTTCAAAAGTTCAATATTTGGGTGGTCGGCAGAGTAGCCCTTAGGCATATTTTTAACTTTTTCTCCAGATATATTGTCAAAATAACTTCTGAATTTCTGATCATCGATAATACTTTTCAGGTGCTCAGGATTATAATCAATTTCCTGTCTGAAAGTAGCTAACTGAGCAGGGGAGGGTTCCCACATTCCACCGCCCAGAATTGACTGATTATCTGGTTGTATCTGAAGATAAAAATCTATTCTTCCTGATGACCTGCCTCCAGGTCCAAAGGCTGCAGAAAAATATTTTTTATAAGGCGATTTATCTTT
Organism: Emticicia sp. BO119; assembly: GCF_013912375.1. Lineage (GTDB taxonomy): Bacteria > Bacteroidota > Bacteroidia > Cytophagales > Spirosomataceae > Emticicia. The sequence continues at coordinate 98,946 of NZ_JACETV010000010.1, forward strand.
AGAAAACCGGATATCACGGTTAATTCTAAAAATGCAATCTTTAACTTTTGTATTTAATAAATCTTCCTGTATCTGAGCCAAACCTCCCAAAATCTGCTGACAGAATTTCTCAAATTCAGCTTTCTCTATTTCATATTCTTTTCGGTGGGCTTGAAACCATTCCCTGCTATTGTTTTCTTCCAGATTTTTTAAAAATTGAAGTGTATCTTGAGTCGGCATTATTAATTTGTCTATTTTTGCTTCAAATTACATCATAATATCGAAACATTTACTAAAATTTTATGACAAGAATCCTGACAGGTATTCAAGCAACGGGCCGTCCGCACTTAGGTAATATTTTAGGTGCTATTTTACCTGCAATTAAACTTTCTCAAAAACCAGAAACCGAATCTTTTTTATTTATTGCAGACCTGCACTCACTTACAGCGGTTAAGAATGCTCAGACATTGGCCGAAAATACACGTGCTGTAGCTTCTGCATGGCTGGCTTGTGGTTTTGATGCTGATAAAAATTTCTTCTATCGCCAGTCAAGACTGGCTGCATATCATACGGAGCTTTTATGGTATCTTTCATGTCAGACACCTTATCCTATGCTTGCGAATGCGCATTCTTTTAAAGATAAATCGGATCGACTTTCTGATGTAAATGCCGGACTTTTCACCTATCCTGTTTTGCAGACAGCAGATATAATATTGTATCATGCTGATTTTGTCCCGGTCGGGAAAGATCAGAAACAACATCTCGAGATGTCGAAAGATATTGCAGCGGCTTTCAACAGAACATACGGAGAAGTATTTAAGTTGCCAGAACCGCTGATAGATGAAAATGTAATGGTTATACCTGGTACCGACGGCTCAAAAATGAGCAAATCATATAATAATTATATTGATATCTTTTTACCGGAAAAACAATTACAAAAGACCGTAAAATCAATTATCTCAGACAGCACACCTTTAGAAGCACCAAAGAATCCTGATACTGATGTTACATTTAAGCTGTTTTCTTTAATTGCTAACGAAACAGAAATCGAAACCATGCGTCATAATTATCTGAAAGGTGGGTTTGGTTATGGTCATGCAAAACAGGCTCTTTATGAAGCTATTTTGAAAAGGTTTGAAAAGGAAAGAGAACTTTATAACTATTATATAGAAAATAATGAGGCTCTTGAGAAAAAACTAAAAGAAGGCGAGGAAAAAGCCGGAGAAATAGCCAAAAAAACAATTTCTGAGGTCAGGAATGTATTAGGATTTAATTAATATGATTGAAACTATCAGATATGCGGAATATGAATGGTTTCTGTGGCTGAATAGCTTTCATTCATCGTTCTTTGATACAATCATGTATTGGGTAACTCATCGGTTTACTTGGATACCTTTATACATTTTTTTAATTTATTATATTTTTGGTATTATCAGGAAAAATGCCTGGTATAAGCTACTTTTTATTCTGATTTCTGTTGGTTTATCAGATCGTATCACCTCAGGTCTTATGAAGCCCTATTTTCAACGTTTCAGACCCTGCCACGATCCAGCTATTGAAAATCTTGTTCACGTAGTTGGGGGTTGTGGCGGGCAGTACGGATTTGCCTCCAGCCATGCTGCTAATAGTTTCGCTTTGGCATTGGCATTTTCACTGTTCAATACACAGAATATCCGGTTGAAATTTTTTCTTTTTTTGTGGGCAATTTTAGTCTCTTACAGTCGTATATATGTAGGAGTACACTATCCTACTGATCTCATTGTTGGTGCTATTGTTGGTATGGTAATTACAATGAGTACCTATTTTATTATTATAAAATTCAATCAAAAATTACTAACTTAAAACTGAGGGATTTCTCACTTTAACACATGAAAAAACTATCTTTTTTTGGTATTTTATTTTTACTTTCCACAATTACATTTGCTCAGGACATTACCCAAGGAACCTGGTTTAATCAGGAGAAAAGCGGTAAAATTCAGTTTTTTAAACAAGGAGATAAATATTTTGGTAAAATTGTTTGGTTAAAAGAACCTAATGATGGTGGCAAGCCAAGAACCGACAAACAAAATCCTGACGAAAAACTAAGAAACATACCTCTGATTGGCTTAATAAATCTTAAAAATTTCAAACAGGCTGGTAAAGATTCATGGGTTGATGGAGAGGTATATGACCCTAAAAATGGTAAAACATATTCATGTAAAATGACACTTACAAGCCCTAAAACTTTAGACGTAAGAGGTTTTATAGGACTATCAATTATCGGGCGGACAGAACATTTTACAAAAGCTGACTAATACTTGATATAAAAAAATCCCTTAATGCTAAGGGATTTTTTTATACATAGGCCATGGTGAACTTATTTTACTTCTTCGTAATTTACATCGGTTACTTCTTCATCTTTACCGCCACTTGTTGAATCATTGTTAGCTGGTTCGCCAGTTGGTGTTGCACCTGCTGCGTAAATTTCCTGAGAAGCTGCCTGCCAGGCGTTATTTATTTTTTCCATTGAAGCATCAATAGCGGCTACATCTCTTGTCCCGTGAGCAGCTCTTAATTCTGCCAAGGCATTTTCGATAGCTGATTTATTGCCTGCTGACAATTTATCACCATATTCTTTCAATTGTTTTTCAGTACTGAAAATCATGGTATCAGCAGCATTCACTTTTTCAACTTTTTCTCTCTCAGCTTTATCTGCTTCTTCGTTGGCTTTTGCTTCATCACGCATTTTTTGGATTTCAGTATCAGATAAGCCAGAAGAAGCCTCAATACGGATTTTTTGTTCTTTCCCTGTCCCTTTATCTTTAGCAGTTACGTTCAGAATACCGTTAGCATCAACATCAAACGTTACTTCAATCTGAGGTACTCCGCGTGGTGCTGGTGGAATACCATCCAGATGGAATCTCCCAAGCGTACGGTTCTGAGTAGCCATAGGTCTCTCTCCTTGTAAAATATGTAACTCTACAGAAGGTTGATTATCGGCAGCTGTTGAGAATACTTCATTCTTTTTAGTTGGAATGGTCGTATTAGATTCAATCATTTTGGTAAATACACCACCCATTGTTTCAATACCTAATGAGAGAGGAATAACGTCCAATAAAAGAATATCCTTTACTTCCCCTGTCAATACACCACCCTGAATCGCTGCACCAATAGCCACTGCTTCATCAGGATTTACGTTTTTAGAAGGTTTTTTACCGAAAAACTTCTCAACTTCTTCTTGTACACGAGGAATACGAGTCGAACCACCTACCAGGATTACCTCATCAATATCACTATTGCTCATGCCAGAATTTTTCATAGCTCTGCGACACGGCTCCATTGCTCTCTGAATTAATTTATCAGCTAATTGTTCGAATTTTGCTCGGCTTAGGCTTCTTACCAGGTGTTTGGGAATACCATTCACAGGGAAGATATAAGGGAGGTTAATTTCAGTTTGAGCAGAGCTTGATAATTCAATTTTAGCTCTTTCTGCAGCCTCTTTCAAACGTTGTAATGCCATAGCATCCTGACGTAAGTCAATACCTTCATCTTTCTTGAATTCATCTGCTAACCATTCGATAATCACCTGGTCGAAATCATCACCACCTAAGTGTGTATCACCATCGGTAGCTTTTACTTCAAATACACCATCACCTAATTCAAGAACTGAAATATCAAATGTGCCACCACCTAAGTCAAATACGGCAACTGTAATATCTTTTCCTTGTTTGTCAAGGCCATAGGCTAATGCAGCGGCAGTAGGCTCGTTAATGATACGTTTTACATCTAAGCCTGCAATGAGACCGGCTTCTTTAGTAGCTTGACGTTCAGCATCATTAAAATAGGCAGGAACTGTAATAACGGCTTCAGTAACAGTTGTACCTAAATAATCTTCAGCCGTTTGTTTCATTTTTTGAAGAATGAAAGCTGAAATTTCCTGCGGAGTATATTGGCGGTCTCCTATGCGAACACGAGGCGTATTATTTGGGCCTTGCTCAACATCATAAGAGATTGTTTTCATTTCTGCACTTACTTCATTGAAACGTTTTCCCATGAAGCGCTTAATAGATTGTATAGTATTTTTAGGATTAGTGATTGCTTGACGCTTAGCAGGAGCACCTACTTTTTTCTCACCATTTTCTAAAAAAGCTACGATTGAAGGAGTTGTGCGGGCACCTTCGCTGTTGGCAATAACAACTGGTTCGTTACCTTCCATTACAGCAACGCAAGAGTTTGTTGTCCCTAAGTCGATTCCAATAATTTTTCCCATATTATTTATTTATCAGTAAATTTATTCAGAAATATTTTATCTCTCTATCATCAATGGACGTGCCAAGCATTTTTTTGGCAGAAAAAACTGACAGATTGGCAGAGAGTAATAAACAAATAAATGAGCAATTATGCGTTTTTGGCTTAGCAGACAATATTGTGTTCAGAAATAAATATTAATTCTGTCAATAAGACTTTAATTAATTGCATCCGGCAACCTGAGCGCGGAAAACAGTACCGAGTTCGGCCTGAAAACCAGGTTGCAAGGTAATGGATTGGCCTGCCTGATATACAATTTTAGAGTCAGGGAGAATCAGATTCTGAGCTTTAACAGTAGTAGAAGCCCTATAAATTAAATTTACATTTGAACCATAAAAATCGTCAGCCGGGCTGGATAAATTATAAGAATTTGCACAGTCAGGAATTACCTTAACCGTTATCTTAACAGGATTACTGATACAATTGCCGATTTTACACGAGGCACTGTATTCGGTTGTAACAGTAGGACTGACACTTACCGATTGGGTTTGAGCTGAAATTCCCGGGCTCCAGATAACTGCCCCGCCTGTGCAACCGTATGTGTCTAATATGGCAGATTGACCAACATTAATAGTTTGAGGACTTGCAGCAACCAGAAAAACTGTTGAGGTAACGATTTCTGCGATATTACTAAAATCTGATATATTTTCCGAAAAATCTTTCGCCTTTACTTTTACTGTATAGTAATGTGATGGGTCTAATCCTTGAATATTATAGCTGGTAATAGGGGCATCAACCGACCCAACTAAAATACCATCAAGGTAAATTTCATATTTCTCCACCTCCATATTGTCTGTAGAGGCATTCCAGATAACAGTTGCGCAATTCTGACCTACCTGGCTTACACTTAAATTTTGAGGAATCGATGGTGCCTGGCCATCAACACAATGTAATCTTGCTCCTGCCCAATCTGTATGATCAAAATTGAAATTATCTGGTCCTTGATTCGTAATTAATTTTAATTCCTGAACACCCTGGACATCAATATTGAGCTTAATCGTGGCACTGGTATTGCTTAAAAGTGGGCTTTCATAACGTAAGGCATTGTCGGCATACACTCTGAAATAAACCGAACCACGCGTTGGTGGAGGTGCGATTTCGTCGTCAATTCCGATATGAGTAATGAAGCGGCCAAAATTACCATTTAGTTTGTAAGTAATTTCAGAGTTGGCATGGCAACCAATCCCCTTAGGATAAGTAATACCTTTTAATTTTATAGGATGCCCGTCATGGCTTTGGTCATACTTTACGGCATCAAGCCCACTGATTGCGGTACATGCAACCATATTGGAAAGGTAGGTAACATCACTACAATTTAAAGCACCTGAACACCCACAGATAACAGACTGAGTAAAGGTAATATTTCCCAGATTATCAGTCAGGTAACAACGATAAGTTCCGTTTGTTCTGCTAATCATCTGAGAAGTGGACTCTGCCGTATCTTCATAGTCTGAGTTTCCGATATCTAATCTGACCCATTTATAGGAGACGTATCCACCTGGGGCAGTTAACTGAAACTCTGAATTAACCTGACTGACTCCCACTGCAGGAAGTATTTTTGCCGGAATCGGAGTTGCTTCATTAAAGAAGGTCGAGTTGAGAGCGGCGTCCCATAAATTTGCCAATTCTATAATACCAGCCTGATTGAAATGTACATCATCTTGTCTGAATGAAGCTCCTAAAACATCTGTGTCCGGGCCTGAGAAGAGTTTATTTCCATTATTACTCCCTAAATTTTGTTGAGCTACTCTGATATCTGCTTGTGTATCATTATAGTTAAATAAAGTGGCTTTAGAGATAACCCAGGAAATAGTACTGCCAAAATCGTTTCGGCTCTTATTAATCACATAAGAAATATTATTCTGATATTCAGCACCTGTAATAGTATTAACAAAATTATCTGTTTCTCCTTGATGCCATAAAATTGCTCTTACTCCGAAAATCGATGCATAATAATTCATTACTCTTTTCAGACCAGAATACGGAACGCCTAATTGATTACAAAAAGTAGTCTGGCTGCCATTATAGTGGTTTACAGTTGCCTGTCCGTCAGAGCTTTCTTTCCAGTTAATGCTTGAAGTAGAAGTAGCAGCAGCATTAAAAAACGCAATTGGAACCCCAAGCCTGCTCGTAAGCAGATCGCCTAACTTGCCATAGGCCCAGGTGCTAAGACCAGTCTTTGAGATATAGCCATCTGAAAGTTGCGTAAGCGCAGGGTAGCTGGGGAATTTATTATCACATTTTTCATCAACTTCATTGTACCATGATACTTCGTTATGAGTCACAACACGCTCATCACTTGCTCCGGTGGCAATTCCTCCAATGCCTTGAGCATTTGATTGTCCGGCAATTAAAAAAACTTCCCCTACACCAACATGATTGAGAGTGGCAGTTCCATTTATTTCATTGTTATTTGCAAAACTTCTTAGCTCTAATCTGTACCAACCTCCAGGCACACTGGTAAGAGTTCCGTTAAATACACCTCCTGTCGGGTTACTATGTATGGTTGCCCAACCAATAACCTGATTCTCATTTAATGGATTAACAAGTCTTGCCTCTACTCTGTTTATTGTTATATTAGGTGGGAAACTACCAGCGATTGAGAGGCTCGCCAGATTATTCTGATTTCGCTGGAATACAGCTTTTTCCATCGGAAATGTAATGCTTATCTGAGCATTTACTTGTACTACTATTGTCAGCAAAAGAATAGATAAGTAGTATGGAGATTTAATAGTCATAATTTTTTTTTATATACTACCAAAGCACAGATTTAAAATGCTTTACCATTATCCTGATCTTAGATAAAAGAACTATTTTTAATAAATGCTCGAGCAGTTATGCTTTATACTTTCCGGGGGCACAATACCAATACAAAAATATTAAAAAACAAAAACCAAACCATAAAAAAACACCCATAATTGATTTTATGGTTCTGTTTTTATGGTTTGGTCAACATAATATTCAGTTAAAAATTATTTACCGCCAAATAACCCACCTAAAAGGCCGCCAAGACCGCCTCCATTATTTTGCTGCCTTCCGCCTCCCATTGCTCCTCCTGCAATGTTAATTAAATCATTCATGTCTAATTTGCCATCAGCCAATGCACCCGCTCCTTGACTAAGAATACTTCCAAAATCAATTCCTGAAGTTTTACCTCCTGACAATACATCCATAATACCCCCCGTATTGATAGAGTCATCATCAGGATCATTGACTTTGTTAATGAGGCTTCCTAATACTGACGGTAACATGCTTGCTACTACGTTTGCTGCTGCAGAGTTAGACAAGCCGAATTTTTCCATCAGATTACGGATTACACTTTGTGCAATACTACCTACTATTGGATTTGACATCATACTTTGTCCTGAGCCAGCCCCACCGCCAAGTAGGCCCAATAAACTTCCAAGACCGCCCTGGCTGTGTGCCTGGTTTGATAAACCACCCATGAGGCCTTCCATTACTTCATTCATAACACCCTCATTATGTTGATTTGGTACGGCTGGATTGTTAACTACGGCACCTTGGCCATATTGCTGAATAAGACCTTGCAAAACTTCTAACATTTTCTTGAATTTTTATGGTTGTTAAAGGGTAAATTTATTATTTTTTTCTTACATTTAAACCAGAATCCGGTTTAAATATGCGATGTTTAGACTATTAATTTTTTGTAAAGTAACAAAATGGAATCAGAAAAAAATAGTATTGAATCAGAATCTTCTAAGGAAACAAGCGTGGTACAAAAATCAGTTGTTGAATTGCTAAAAGAAAGTGTTGTTGATGTGTTCTATCCAAGTGAGTCAGACGAAAAATTAAAAGTAATTGATTGGCAAGCTGACCATCCTGCACCATTCAATACAATTTTATTCAGAAAATATATCGGGCTTACGCCTGCAGACAGGGTAGAAACAATGCCCTGGGAAAAATTCTTTACAGTTGTACTTGATGAGCAAGACTGGTGGACTGATTTTGAAAAAGAAAGGGCTGAGAAATTTTCAAGAATTAAAAGTATTATGCAAGAAAACCTGACCGAATTGGAATATCTGAGAGCCGGAAGAGTAGAGATTGAAGCCTATTTGATAGGCAAAGATTATGAAGGGAAATGGAAAGGACTTAAAACAATAATTATTGAAAGCTAATTGTAAATAAAGAAGAGGTACCAATATAAATTGATACCTCTTATCACAGAAAATAAACTATCTGCTCCTTATTTTACTTTCTCAACTACGGCTCTGAACGCTTCAGGGTGGTTCATTGCTAAGTCGGCCAATACTTTTCTATTCAATTCAATGCCAGCCTTGTTTAATTTGTCAATTAAAACAGAGTAAGATAATCCTAATGGACGAACCCCTGCGTTTATACGAACAATCCACAAACGGCGGTAACTTCTTTTCTTTTGCTTACGTCCTTCATAAGCATAAGCTAAACCTTTTTCTACGGCGTTTTTAGCAACCGTCCAGACGTTCTTACGACGTCCGTAATAGCCCTTGGCTAATTTTAAAACTTTTTTACGTCTTGCTCTTGAGGCAACGTGATTGACACTTCTCGGCATTTTAATTTTAGTTTTTTTGACTTTGGCGTTTCAGTTAATCTGAACTCTTCGGTGCCATTCATCGGGTGAAACAATTGAACCAATGTAAGAGCCTTAAGACTACAATTACATACTTAGTAATGACTCAATGCGATTAGCATCAGCCGGACTTACAAGCGTTGCAGAAACAAGATTTCTTTTACGCTTGTTTGATTTTTTTGTAAGGATATGGCTATGGAAAGCGTGTTTGCGCTTAATTTTACCAGTACCCGTAATTTTGAAGCGTTTTTTTGCTCCAGAATTGGTTTTTTGTTTTGGCATTGTACTGAAACTTTAAGTATTGAACAAAAAAGTAAATTGGGGTGCAAAAATACAAAATATTTGATTTAATTACAAATTTGAGTCTAAAAGTTTGTTTAAACGTACTACAGATTGCACCATTGAACGAACATCATGGTAATTTATCTTCCATGAGTGGCTCATATGCTTCCAGATCGGCTTGCCCTGACGTGTCATTAAAGGCCACCACTCACCCACAGCACGGTTAATCATTTTATCAAATACAAAACGGTGGACATTTATATAGGCATTCCAGTAATTTTCATCCTTCAGGTATCTGAACGCATCTAACATACCAATCAGCATCTCTGCCTGCTGCCAGAATTCTTTCTCACGGTCATATACTTCACCCGCGTGAGAGCCTTCTACATATACACCTCCAAATTCCCAATCTACGCCGTAATTAACCGAATGGCTGAATGATTTAATAATTTGTTCACGATGATCATCATATGGTAATCCAAGTATATCCAGAGCATGCATGAGTAACCAGGCAAATTCTGAATTATGGCCATAACTGGTATTGTCTTCTGCCGCTGCTTTTTGGCCGTCCTCAGTAAATCTATCCCAACCCCAGACAATATCAAACTTAATCTGAGGGGCAACAGTCCAGTCGGACCAGAATTGAGGTATTCCTGTGCCGTACTCTGGGTGCATAATTTTGTGTGTAAGTAGTTCAATTATTTCTAATAATTTACGCCGATGCACTTGCTTGCCGGTACATTCATAAAGTGTCGTAAAGGCTTCCATCAGGTGCATATGGGCATCAAGTGTTTTTCTGTCCCCTCCGGCCGCACCGGGGCCTTTCAAATCCCAGTTTCGTAGAAACATTTCCCAATAGCCTCCATAATAAGTGTCCACTGCATGTTTTTGTAATAAGTCAAAAACTTTTTCTGCATATTCTTGCCCTCTTGGGTCACCAGTTGCAAGGGTATATTCACTTAGGCTATAAATCGCAAAACTATGGCCATATACAATTTTTTCATCAATAGTAACCTCACCTTTTCGGTTTACCATCCAGTAGAAACCGCCATATTCTTTATCCCACATTTTTTCTATTAAGAAATCAACACCTTGCCTTGCCATTTCGGCTAATTGCCCGTTTCCATATCCTGCTCGATGAGCAGAAGAATAAGTAAATACTGAACGTGATTGAGCAATGAGCGACTTTTCATCTTCTCCTGAATCGTTCCCGAATTGGTCAAAATGAGTAATAAACCCCCCATATTGTTTATCAACAGTACGAGTTATCCAGAAAGGAAGAAGGCTCGTATTCAGGTAATTTACGATTTCATCTCGAAGTTTAATTGCGGTTTCTTTTGAGTACATAGGTATGTTATATATTTTGAATTGAATTTGCCTGATAAACTGTTATGATTTCTTCTAATGTGGCAGTGCCTGTCTGCTGTAATTTCTGTACCGTTACAGCAGCAGCCAGATTGGCGATTTCTAAAGATTCCTGAATGGATGCCCCAGCTCCTCTACTGGCTGAAAAAGCTGCAACAACTGTATCACCCGCACCAACGGTATCTATCTCATTCTTGATAGAGACTGCCCTCACATTCTGTGTCTCCTCTTTATCTAAGTATAAAATGCCATGTTCTCCTCGTGTTACAATCAGACAATCTCCGATTTGAGTTTGAAGTGTTTTGCCATGAACTACACAAGCCTCATGGTCAGCTTCATCAATTTCTTTTACATTCAGTAACCTTGCCATTTCTTCAGTATTGACTTTTAAAATGGTATTTTTAATGTAGGAGCCATAAGTACGTAAATCAGAGACGAAAAGGCATGCTGAAAATTGCGCAATCAATAAATTGAGTTGTTCAATTCTTTTTGGGTTTAGTAAAGGATTAGGAAACTGTTGATTGATAACCAGAACATCTAAATTGTGAAGAGAAGTGGCCAGAGTACCTAACAATTCGTTAAATAATTCATCAGCTAATCGATTATTTGTACCAAAATCAAGTCTGTTCGATTCACCATCTTTGGCCATTGGTTTAGTATAAGTGCAGGTGTCCCAATCAGAAGACAATACTTTCAGAAATTTAGTATCTACCTTAATATCATGAAAAAGGTTTTGCATTTCACGGCCGTAAATGTCATTACCGATACAGCCGAAAACCTGAATATTTTTGATCCCTAAAGTACTTAAATTATTCACTACATTTCCGGCTGCACCTAAAGACGAGTGAGGTTTACTTGCCCAGAATACTTCTTTATTTGTTTCAACTGAATATTCATTGGTGTTATAATTTATATCATAATAAAAATCAACTGCAAAATCACCAATTACTCCTACTCTTAGGCTACTAATTCTTTTAAAAATTGCTTCAATTTCACTTTTGATAATAGGCATTCGTCTAATATTAATTTCTTACTAAGATTTATTTTTATAGTGCAAAACAGAAAGGGGGTAAAGTTGCTAAAAAAATGGTAAATAGAGATTAAAAACCTCAAAAACTTATTAATCTGAAAATTAGTCTTTTTATAAAACTTGAAAAAAATCAAAAACGACTACTGATATTCAGAGTTTTAGTTTTTTGTTGAAAAATAATCCGTGTCTGAAACAGATTTTTTCCGTAAATTAGTGTTATAGTAATATAAGCAAACTTAATATATGAAGTTCTCCCATTTACATAATCACACCCAATTTTCGCTCCTCGATGGTGCTTCCGATATAAAAAAATTATTTGCAAAAGCTGAAGCAGATGGCATGCCTGCAATGGCAATTACCGACCACGGAAATATGTTCGGGGTTTTTGATTTTGTAGCTACAGCAGGAAAGTTTAATGTAAAACCTATCGTTGGTTGTGAATTTTATGTGGTTGAAGACCATACCCGCAAACAGTTTACTAAAGAACAGAAAGACCAGCGTTTTCATCAGCTTTTATTGGCAAAAAACGCAACTGGTTATAAAAATCTTACAAAACTTTGCTCATTAGGTTTTATTGAAGGCCTGTATGGGAAATTTCCTCGAATTACAAAATCCTTAATAGAGCAATATAAAGAAGGTTTAATTGCCACTACTTGTTGTATTGGGGCTACAGTGCCAAAAACAATACTTAGAAAAGGAGAAGAAGAAGGAGAGAAAGAGTTCCGTTGGTGGCTTGACAGATTCGGGGAAGATTATTATGTTGAAATTCAACGACACGAAATTCCGGAGCAGATTAAAGTAAACGAGGTATTATTAAAGTTTGCCAAAAAATATGGAGTAAAGGTAATTGCTTCAAATGATAGCCATTATGTTGATCAGCAAGACTGGGTGGCTCATGATATTTTACTGTGCGTAAATACCAATGAAAAATTATCAACGCCGTCTGCCAAAGAATTTAACGATGATGAGGCAACTTCAAGAGATACCCGCTTTGCTTTTTTTAACGACCAGTTTTATTTTAAGACTACACAGGAGATGTCCACCCTATTCAGCGATATCCCTGAATCAATTGATAATACAAATGAAATTGTAGATAAGGTTGAGACACTGAAGTTGAAGCGAGACATTATGCTACCAAACTTTCCGATTCCAAAGGAGTTTAAGGTACATGAAGATGATGTGATGAATCAATGGGAGTATCTCAAGCATTTGACTTATGAAGGAGCAAAGCAACGTTATGGTGAGATTGGTTCTGAAGTACAGGAACGCCTTGATTTTGAGTTATTTACAATTAAATCAATGGGTTTTGCAGGGTATTTTCTAATCGTTTCAGACTTCATCAAGGCGGGTCGTGATTTAGGCGTAATGATTGGGCCTGGTCGTGGCAGTGCCGCTGGCAGTGCTGTTGCTTATTGTATTGGTATCACAAATATCGACCCGATTAAATATAATCTGCTCTTTGAGAGATTCCTGAATCCAGACCGTAAGTCAATGCCCGATATTGATACAGATTTTGATGATGAGGGGCGTCAGAAAGTAATTGATTATGTGGTTCAGAAATATACTAAGAATCAGGTGGCGCAAATCATTACCTACGGTACAATGGCTACTAAATCTTCTATTAAAGACGTGGCACGTGTAATGGAATTACCCTTGGCCGATGCCAACTATATTGCTAAGCTGATACCTGATAAACCTACATATGGTATTGATTTCCAGAAATTGATTCATTATCCATTGGATGGCCCCAAAAGTTTATCAGAAATTGGCTTACAGCCTGATGAAATTGAGAATGTAAAGAAAGTAAGAGCATATTATAACGGAAATGACCTGACCGCCAAGGTTCTGCAACAAGCCGAGAAGTTAGAAGGAACCATACGAAATACAGGTATTCATGCGGCAGGTATTATTATTGCTCCCGAAGAATTATATAATATCCTTCCCGTTTCTACCTCTAAAGATTCTGATTTATTAGTTACGCAATATGAAGGGAAAATCATTGAAGATGCCGGCGTAATTAAAATGGACTTTTTAGGTCTTAGAAACTTGACCATCATCAAGGATTGCCTGCGTATGATTAAAGAGAATCATGATGTAGTTATAGACATTGATAGTATTCCGTTAGACGATAAATTAACATACGAGTTATTCCAGAGAGGAGAAACCAATGCGGTGTTCCAATTCGAGTCTGATGGTATGAAAAAATATATGAAAGACCTGAAGCCTGACAGATTAGATGATTTGATCGCGATGAACGCCCTATATCGCCCCGGGCCGATTGCCTACATCCCCAACTTCATTAACCGTAAACATGGTCGTGAAGAGGTAACATATGACTTACCTGATATGGAGGAATATCTCGGTGAAACCTATGGGATTACGGTGTATCAGGAGCAGGTTATGCTTTTATCTCAGAAATTGGCCGGGTTCTCTAAAGGCGATGCCGACGTTTTGCGTAAGGCAATGGGTAAAAAAGACCGGAAAACACTCGATAAGCTTAAACCCCAGTTTTTAGAAGGTGCAAAAGCCAAAGGGCATCCTGAAAAGAAATTAGAGAAAATCTGGACCGACTGGGAAGCATTTGCTTCTTATGCTTTTAATAAATCTCACTCAACCTGTTATGCTTTTGTAGCCTACCAGACCGCATACCTGAAATCCCATTATCCTTCCGAATACATGGCTGCTGTATTGACTTCTCAATTAGGTAATATTGAAAAAATTACCTTTTTTATGGAAGAATGCAAAGCAAAAGGTTTGCCAATTTTAGGGCCAGATGTAAACGAGTCTCAAAAGCAATTCAGTGTGAATAAGAAAGGGGAGATACGCTTTGGTATGGGTGGAATCAAGGGAAGTGGCGATGCAGCTGTTGATGCAATAATTGAAGAAAGAACTAAGGGGGGACAGTTCATTGATATTTTTGATTTTATCACCAGAGTTAATTTAAGAACAGTCAATAAAAAAACGCTTGAATCTTTTGCTTATGCAGGGGCATTCGACTGCTTTACAGATTTACACAGGGCTCAATATTTTGATAATACGGATGGAACCACTTTGATTGAGAAATTAATTAGATATGCTAATAAGCATCATGAAAATGCTTCTGCCGGACAAAATTCCTTGTTTGGATCTATCGGGGGTAGTGGATTTGATATTGCCAAACCTAAAGTAAATATTTGTGAAAAATGGGGCGATATCGAAAAACTTCGATTAGAAAAAGATGTTGTTGGATTTTATATTTCAGGCCACCCGTTAGATGAGTTTTCAATGGAAATGAGGCGTTGTACTGCACTCGACCATGTTTTTGACCCAAACAACCAGAATAAAGAAATTACTATTGGGGGAGTAGTAACAAACGTGCAACATAAGCAATCTAAAAATGGTAACCCATTTGGTATTCTGAAGATCGAGGATTATGGTTCAAGTATGGAAATGATGCTTTTTGGGCAAGACTATGTTAATTTCTCTAAATTCCTTAATATGGGGTTGTTTCTTTTCATCAGAGGTAAATTACAGAATAAATGGGGTAGGGAAGGTGAGTGGGATTTCAAGCCCGTCAGTATGGAATTATTAAGCGAGTTAAGAAACAAAATGTTTAAAGAGATTAAAATAATTTTAGGTCTGCAACAAATTAATGCCCAACTGATTGAGGAGATTGATGCGATGGCTTCACGCTACCCCGGAACCTTTGACTTTAAATTATCTGTACATGATGCGGAAGAACGTCTCGACGTTTTACTGCTTTCAAGAAAGGCAAAAGTGGCCTCAACAAACGATTTTGTGAAAGAATTAAAACAAATTGTAGGCGATGAAAATGTTGTATTCGGATAATGGAACTTTTCTTAAATGCCTATTTGTTAGACCTATAACAAACAAAATAATAAATAAAAAACCTTTCCGCATGACGCGTAAAAGGAACTAAATGATTATAAAATGGCACATAAAGCAATTGAAATCACGGACGCAAATTTCGCAGAACTGATTAACTCAGACAAACCAGTATTAGTTGATTTTTGGGCAGAATGGTGTGGGCCTTGTAAAATGATTGGACCAGTAGTTGAAGAAATGGCCGGCGATTATGAAGGTAAAGCAATCATTGGAAAAATGGACGTTGATGCTAATTCAAATGTTCCAATGAACTTTGGTATTCGTTCTATCCCAACTTTGATGATTTTCAAAAATGGTCAACTGGTTGATAAAATTGTTGGAGCTGTTCCGAAACATATACTTACTTCAAAATTAGAAGCACAGTTGAACTAATCATATATGCAATAAAAAAGAGCCGGATTTTCTTTGAGAATCCGGCTCTTTTGTTCTAACGTGTTCAGAATCAATTCGTCAGGCTCAATGCCTTACCAAAATCAATTGTGGTATCATCAATTTTTTCTACTTTCAACAATTCTCTGATAGGGTTTTCAATTCCATGATTATCTGCAATATTAGAAAAACAAACAAATAGGAACTGCTTAACAGGTACCATATTCACTATATTACTAAAGCCGCAAGTACTTCCCGTATGATATAATTCAATGCCCTTATCTCCATCTCCATTAAACCAACCTAAGCCATAGTTAATATTTTTTATCCCTTCTATCCGATGGTTTATTCTCTTCAGTTCTTCAACTATATTAATCAGCTTATTTTCCAATAGCGCCTGATACCATTTGGCATAATCCTCAATGGATGTGTAAACACAACCATCACCTTTAGTAGCACTGGTAATACTCTGGTCTGAGAATATAAGTTTCCCTTCCCGATTACGGGCATATCCCATAGCTCTGTTGAGTAGGGGTCTGTTTGCTTCAAAAATGGTGCTATTATTCATCTCCAAAGGCTCGAAAATATTTGCCTTTACAAATGTTACAAAATTTTGTCCAGAAGCTTTTTCGATGATCTGTTCAAGCAAGCAAAAACCGGAATTGCTGTAACGGAATTTACTGCCCTCTTTAAAATAAACTTTGGACTGATTTTGCAAGAATTTTAACACATCGGAATCAGATATTTGTTTAGTCTGATTATCTGGAATTAACTCTTCATAATCTAAAATGCCTGAAGTATGGGTCAATAAATGTTTGACTTTTATCTTTGAACCAACCTCCTGATTAAAATCAGGAAAGAATTTCAGTAAATTATCCTCATAACTCAGTTTCTTTTTGTTTTCAAGCAGAATGATGCAGGCTGCTGTAAATTGTTTCGAAACAGATGCCATTCTGAAATTTGTTTGAGTAGTAAGAGGTATATGGGTATCAATATTAGCCAATCCAAATGCGTCATTATAAAGTATTTTACCGTTTTTCATTATCATTATTGCCACCCCGGCTTCACCTTCACCTACATTTTCTTTAAGTAAAGAATCCAGTTTTTTCTGAAAAGATTGAGCAAGAGAAATATTTGCCATCAGTAGAATTAGAATGGTTTTTTTCATGTAGCTAAATATAAGACAAGACTATTGATAATCATGAATAAGAATTCTGGCCAGTTGAGGTACACCAACAGAGGCTGTTTCAGTAATAAATGTAATATTTTTATAAAGAGTCGAAGCTTCTGGAATGGTGGGATCAACAATGAATTTGGGTATTGTTTTATTGACAAAATTAATAAGCCCTGCAGCCGGGTACACTTGTAACGACGTGCCAATGACTACAAAAATATCTGCATTCTTTGTTATGACTGTGGCGGGCTCAATCATTGGTACAGCTTCACCGAACCACACAATATGTGGGCGTAGCTGATAACCATCTTCACCCAAATCTCCAATTTCGATGACCTTGCCACCAATATCTGTAATTAAATGCTGATTTTTGACACTTCTTACTTTAGTCAACTCTCCGTGTAGATGTAGAACATTTGTAGAGCCTGCTTTTTCGTGAAGATTATCGACATTCTGAGTAATTATACTTACATCAAAATATTTCTCTAATTCGGCCAATACCATATGTCCTGCGTTGGGTTTGGCTTCATAGGCTTTTACTCGGCGGTCATTGTAAAACTTTAAAACTAAGGCCGGGTTTTTAGCCCAGCCTTCTGGTGTTGCCACATCTTCAATTCTATGATTTTCCCATAAACCATCACTATCTCTAAAGGTTTTAAGGCCACTTTCAGCGCTAATGCCTGCACCTGTTAAAACGACCAGTTTTTTCATAAAAAAGTGAATAGTTAGGTTAATTGTAATCTTGAAATTTATCCATTCGCCAGCTTCTTACAGTCTTCTAATGTCAACGAGGCAGGATCCGTCCCTTTAGGTATCTTTACATTCCTTTTTCCTACTTTGATGTAAGGCCCATATTGCCCGTTTAATACCTGGATTGTTTTATCTTCAGCAAATTCTTTGATAATTTTATTACTCTCTGCTGCTTTCTTAACTTTAATAATTTCGACTGCTTTCTCAAAGTCTATCGCAGATGCATTAATGCCTTTATCGATATTATAATATTTATCTCCATGTTTTACATAAAAACCAAATCGGCCTTTACCAATATTCACTGCTAACCCTTCAAAAATACCTAAATCTTTGGGTTGAGATAAATCACCGCTATTCCGTTTGGCTTCAATAATCTGTATGGCTCTTTCCTGATTTACAAGATAAGGATCGTCGGTTTTTTCTAAATTATAGAATTTATCATCATGTTTGATATAAGGCCCGAATTTGCCAATAGCAACTACCAGAGGCTTATCTTCAAAAAAACCTACTTCTTTTGGTAATTTAGGCATATCAAATAGGGCCAATGCGTCCTCTAAGTTAATATTGTCCACTAACTGACCCTTCAACAGACTGGCGAATATTGGTTTTTCTTCATCATTTATATCACCTAATTGTACATAAGGACCAAACTTGCCGATTTTTACCGAAACTTTTTTTCCAGTTCTTGGGTCAAACCCAAGCTCTCTCGCACCTTTGGTAGCTTTTACACCATCCGCTTGTTCTACTTTCTGGTGAAAATCTTTATAAAAGTCAGCAATCATTTTTTGCCATTCTACTTTGCCATCGGCAACTTTATCAAAATCTTTTTCGACATTGGCAGTAAAGCTATAATCAATTACATCATCAAAGTTATCCACCAGGAAATCATTTACCACTATACCGATATTGGTAGGGAATAACTTGGCTTTTTCTGTGCCAAAGGTTTCTGTTCCTGTTCTTTCTGAAACTATATTATTTCTAAGAGAAAACTCTTTGAAGTTTCTTTCCTTGCCCGGTCTATCTTCTTTAACTACATAATTACGTTTAATGATAGTGGTGATAGTAGGCGCATATGTTGACGGACGTCCAATACCCATTTCTTCAAGCTTTTTTACCAGACTTGCCTCAGTATATCTCGCCGAAGGTTTAGAGAATCTTTCAGTTGCTTTCATTTCTGAAAGATTAAGTATTTGACCTATATTTAATGGAGGCAGCATACCTTTATTTTCTTCATCTTCATCATCGCTCGATTCAAGATAAACTTTCAAAAAACCATCAAATTTAATTACTTCGCCAGTAGCTACCAACTCCTCAGAAGTTGTTGAAATACTAATGGTTGCAATCGTTCTTTCTAATTCAGCATCTGCCATTTGAGAAGCAATCGAGCGTTTCCATATTAATTCATATAAACGCTGTTCGCTTCTATCGCCTTCAACTTTTTCAACACCAAAATCAGTTGGTCTGATAGCTTCGTGAGCTTCCTGTGCAGATTCACTTTTGGTTTTGTACTGTCTGACTTTTATATATTTTTCGCCGTAAGCATTTTCAATCTGAATCTTTGCTTTTTCAATTGCTTCACCCGAAAGATTAGTCGAGTCAGTTCTCATGTATGATATTTTACCCGATTCATAGAGTTTCTGAGCTACTGTCATGGTTTGCAAAACAGAAAATCCCAGTTTTCTTGATGCTTCCTGCTGTAAAGTGGACGTAGTAAACGGCGCTGCGGGTGATTTTTTAGCTGGTTTTACCTCTAAGTTTTTAATGGTAAAAATTGCATTGATACATTTTTCTAAAAATGCTTTAGCCTGCGCTTCAGTTTCAAAATTTTTAGGTAGTTCAGCGTTCAATACCTTGCCTTTTTCTACTAAGAATTGAGCAATTACCTTAAATGAGGATTTCGAATTATGATTATCAATTTCTCTTTCTCTTTCAACGATTAGTCTTACTGCCACAGATTGAACTCTACCTGCTGATAGATTGGTTCGTTCTCCGGTTCTGATTTTTTGCCATAATACTGGTGATAACTCAAAACCAACCAGACGATCAAGAATACGACGCGCCTGTTGGGCATTTACCAGATCCATATCAATTGTACGTGGATTCTGTATAGCCGAAGTAATAGCTTTTTTTGTGATTTCTCTAAAAACTATTCTTGGTGTTGAATCTTTCAGCCCTAAAGATTCTTTTAAGTGCCAAGAAATAGCCTCTCCTTCACGATCGTCGTCAGTTGCTAACCAGACTGTTTCAGAATCCTTAGCCAATTTCTTCAACTCATTAATTACTTTTGTCTTGTCAGAAGAAATAGCATATTTAGGTGCAAAATTTTTACCTATATCTATTCCTAACTCCTTTTCCGGTAAATCTCTTACATGTCCGAAACTTGATTTGACTGTAAAATCTTTTCCAAGATAACCTTCAATGGTTTTTGCTTTTGCTGGGGACTCAACTATTACTAAATTCTTCGACATTCTTTGGCCTTAAGTTTTAATTTTTGTGCGATATTAAGATAATAATGCAAAACCGAATACAAAAGTTTTAGAAAAATTATTAAAAAATTATAAAACAGACAATATTTGAACAAAAAAGTAGCATAATGAGGTTATTTTTATATAGACCAACTTATAAAAAAGTTTTTTGTAACTGTTTAAGCATATATTTTAGCAATATTTGAAAAATTACTGTTTATAATTGATGATGTTTTGTAATTTTGGCGCAATCCTTCATCTCATCAATCCAGATTTGAGTTTTTAACATTTAAAATTTTCTTTAACAAATGGCAGTTTTTGATTTAGATATGATTAAGAGCGTGTATGCTCAAATGCCCGAAAGAGTAGAAGCAGCTCGCAAAATTGTGGGAAGACCTTTAACTTTAGCGGAAAAAATACTTTATTCTCACTTATGGGAAGGAGCTCCGGCAAAAGCTTATAATAGAGGGGTTGATTATGTAGATTTTGCTCCAGACCGTGTAGCTATGCAAGACGCCACTGCGCAAATGGCTTTATTGCAGTTTATGACTACAGGACGCCCAAAAGTTGCCGTTCCATCAACTGTACATTGCGACCACCTGATTCAGGCTAAAGTTGGTGCGGCAGACGATTTAAAAGTTGCCAACGAAAAAAATAAAGAAGTTTACGACTTCCTTTCATCAGTTTCTAATAAATATGGTATAGGTTTCTGGAAAGCAGGGGCAGGAATCATTCACCAGGTAGTGATTGAAAACTACGCTTTCCCTGGTGGTATGATGATTGGTACCGACTCACATACTCCAAACGCTGGTGGTTTGGGCATGGTTGCAATTGGTGTTGGTGGTGCTGATGCCTGCGACGTAATGTCTGGCCTGGCTTGGGAGTTGAAAATGCCAAAATTAATCGGTGTTAAATTAACCGGAAAATTGAAAGGATGGGCATCTGCAAAAGATGTAATTCTTGAAGTAGCAGGTCGCTTGACTGTAAAAGGCGGAACAGGTTATATTGTTGAATATATAGGTAAGGGTGCAGATGCTTTATCAGCAACAGGTAAAGGTACAATCTGTAATATGGGTGCTGAAATCGGAGCTACTACCTCATTATTTGGTTATGACCGTAAAATGGCAGCTTATCTAAAGGCTACAGGCCGTGCAAGAGTTGCTTCTTTAGCCAATGGTATCAAAAACTTACTTCGCCCGGATCAGGAATGTATCGATAATCCAGAGCAATACTACGATCAGGTAATTGAAATTAATCTTTCAAGATTAGAACCACGTATTAATGGCCCTTTCACACCTGATCTTGCCTGGCCTCTTTCTAAATTTGCCAAAGCTGTTAAGAAAAATAAATGGCCGGAGAAATTAGATGTAGGTTTGATAGGTTCTTGTACTAACTCTTCTTACGAAGATATGACACGTGCTGCTTCAATTGCAGCACAGGCGGCCTCTAAACACATTGTTGCAAAATCAGAGTTTACTATTACTCCGGGTTCAGAACAGGTTCGTTATACAGCCGAAAGAGATGGCATATTAAATACGTTTAGCTCCATTGGCGGTGTAGTATTAGCCAATGCTTGTGGACCATGTATTGGTCAGTGGGCAAGACATGGCGCAGAAAAAGGAGAGCGTAATTCAATCATCACGTCGTTTAACAGAAACTTCGCAAAACGTGCTGATGGTAACCCGAATACCCATGCTTTTGTGGCATCTCCTGAAATCGTAACTGCATTTGCTATTGCAGGTAGTTTGACATTTAATCCCGCAAAGGATACTTTAACGAACGAAAAAGGCGAGCAGGTTAAATTAGATCCTCCTTTAGGCGTAGAGTTACCGCCATTAGGATTTGACGTAAAAGATGCCGGATACCAGAAACCTAAAAAAGATGGTAGCGGGGTAAAAGTAGCCGTTAGCCCAACTTCTGACCGTCTGCAATTATTAGAGCCATTCAAACCATGGGAGGGTACTGATTTAACTGGTCTGAAACTATTAATAAAAGCCAAAGGCAAATGTACAACTGACCATATTTCAATGGCTGGCCCATGGTTAAAATACCGTGGTCATTTAGATAATATCTCTAATAATTTATTAATTGGTGCAATTAATTTTGCTAATGGCACAGCCAATAAAGTAAAAAACCAATTAACTGGCGAATATGGTGAAGTACCAGCGGTTCAACGTGCTTATAAAGCGGCTGGTGTTGGAAGTATTGTAGTGGGTGACGAAAACTATGGCGAAGGTTCATCGCGTGAACATGCTGCTATGGAGCCACGTCATTTAGGTGTTCGTGCCATAGTGGTTCGCTCATTTGCACGTATTCATGAAACAAACCTTAAAAAACAAGGTATGTTAGCATTGACATTTGCTGACCCAGCAGATTATGACAAAATTCAGGAGAATGATACATTCGATATCTTAGGCTTAACTACCTTTGCCGAAGGTGTTCCATTGACTTTAGTAGCTAATCATGCAAATGGTTCAAAGGACGAAATTAAACTGAATCATACCTATAATAAAAGTCAGATTGGCTGGTTCAAAGCTGGTTCTGCTTTGAATCTGATAGCTGCAGAGGCTTAACAAGTTAATAAGATAGAATAATTAATAGCATATTATAGAAAAATCCTGTAGTAATACAGGATTTTTGTTTTTTACATACAATTAGGCTTTATGAATTTACGGCTGAGGAAAATTCTTAGAAGCATCATCCAAAACCAATATCCAATCTTGTCCATAACCTGAACGAGGTGGGCTGAATTTTTGACTTCCTTTATTATCGACTTTATTAATTCCCTGAACCTTGCCGTTTCTTGGGTCAAACCAGTAAGCATTTAATTGCGAGCCTGAAATTTTACCTAAATTAACTGTAAAAGGCTTACCGGCTGCTGAATAAATAAAAGCATAATCTTTTCCTCTCGTAGCCTGGATACGTTCACTTGGTGCCTGATTATTTTCAACTATCAACGATTGGTCAGGTACTCTATCCAGAAAAGGACGGGATTCAATTAATCTTCTGGCATGTTGCATTTGTTTCGCTCCTGGTAGTTCTAAGGCTTGCTGCCAGTAAGTATGTGGGCCATTAACCGCTTCTCTATTCGGAGAATACATTTGCCAGATGTCGTGGCAACCATAAGTATGCCCGAATGCTCCTGCAAAAAGGTCTAAATAAGCGTATTTGCGTACATCGTAGGCATTTGAAGTACCTAAATCATTTGCATTGAAACAAACCGGATGGTCTTCATAAATAGGCTCTCCATCAATTACTGGTTTCACAACTGCTCTATCATACGAACCTTTGATATTATCATATATTGGCGTATCTCTGCAATGCCCGTTCTGAAACATATTAAAATCAAACCAATCATCGGAGTGAAACCATTGGCTCGAGCCTTCTTTATTCGGTTGTGGGTGAAAAGTAATCAGTGCCATATCGTTGCCACCAATACCCTCAACAATTCCTGCCGCCATAGCTCTCCATACCTCAACATCATTAGTATTTTCCCGTGGTTGTCTGTCTCCTCCTAATATCCAGATTATATTTTTTCTGTTTTTATATCTTGTCGCTAACCATTTTCCATAAACCTTGGCATTATCCATATTAAAAACCTCCGGGCCTTTTCCCCAGCTTGATTTATTCAGTTTATCTCCCCAGGTTGGTAAAAAGCCAATTGTTAAGCCATAATCTGCCGCTCTGTCAATGATATAATCAACATGTTTAAAATAGGTCTCATTGGGTTTAGTTGGGTCATTATTAATCAAAGGCAAATCTCCATAAGGATTCGGCACGGTTAACCCGTCAAATTCTGCCAATGCTACAGCTTGGATAACCGTATAATTTTGAGAAGCACGTTTTTTTAGGTAATAATCGGCATCTGCTCTGTCAAGTCGGTGAAATAATTCCCATGCCGTATCACCTAACCAGAAAAATGGCTTTCCATCCTTCATTAAAAACCGTTTATTTTCACTAACTGAGAAGGTTTGGGCTGATAAATTCAGGCCAATAAAAAAAAGTAATAAAAACAAATTAGGTCGCGTTGATTTCATTTTTGGTAGAAATGCTTGGTTAAATATGCATACAAACTAATGAAAAAAACCGATAAAATGTAATATTTAAAGGATTTATTATAAAAAAAAGCCGATAATCCCAGAGAGGGGCTTATCGGCCAAAGCATTATTAATTTAAATTTTAATCTTCAAAAAATCCGCAACTGCCACCAACCCAATCAAAGTTCTTATTGAAGTTGACACCTATCATTTCTCCGCGACTCAACCTGGCAAGATTAGTAACCAAAGTTGGCCGAGGTGCTGAGTCTTCCCAGGCAAACAACAGTCTGATTTCAGTTTTTATCAGGTTACCCTCAGGGTCTTCAATAATGGGTTCATATTTTACCTTACGTTGTAGCAGGAAATTTTCTTTATCTTCAATGGCATCTAAATCTTCTTTTGTAAAATTAAGTTTTACCCCACTTCCGGCAAACGAAAACAAAGGTTTCAGTACATAATTTTCTAAATCGATAGGATATCCCCTCAGTTCTGATAAATACTCACTCTTAGGCACAAACGGACTGTTGAGCAGTGGCAAGGTGAACTTGCTGATTCTGAAAAACCAGTTAGGGTGTGTTACCCATTTTACATCAACATCATCAGTCAACTTAAATTCTGTTTCTAAATCAGGGAAATTCTGCAATAAATCATCAAAAATCAATCGGTTGTAAATTCGTTTAATCTCAATTTTTCGGCCTTCTTTCTCATAATAAAGCTTTCGGCCTTCTTTTTTTATTTTAGTATAGCAAACAGGTGTAATCCCCCATAATTGCTTGGTAATTTCAAAATCTAACCGTGTCTTTTGTTTTTCCGGGTAAATTTCCAATAGAATTACATTCTCTGAATTTTCACCACCAAGCAAGACTTTCTTCATATACTCTACATAACTTGCCATATTAAGTCGATTAAAGTACTGATTAAAATTCTTTGGATGATAAAAGAACTTCTTGTACTTCTGACCGATATACCATTGATAGCCAAACAAAGATGGGAAACCCTGTAATTCAATTAATTGCGGGCTTAATTCTCCTTTTTCGTCACGAGTGACGGCAAAATCAATAGCTAAAAAATTCGGATGGCTATCTTCATTAGGTACTATCTGGTTAATCGGAATCGCCCTTTCAGTTTTAGATTTAAAATCATCTTTCAACAGTGTATCAATTATATCGTTGCAAGCCTGTAGTAGCTTGATCTTGAGCAATTGAGGTACAAAAACCGGAGTTTCTGCTACACGAAAATCTAATTGAGATGGGAAATCCTTTTCAATTTCTGCTAATAGAGCCTTATATTTTTCTGGAGAAAAACTTTCGTTGAATTGATGACGGATTTCGGGTATCATATTATGAAAGGAATTTAATGTGATGAATACCACCAGCGTTAGAAGAAAATACAATAAAAAGATAATCTATCAAATAAATAAGGTTTGCAATTTCCCCAGACTCGATACTTATTTTATGCCAGTTCTAAGATGCGCTCAGCAGCATTTCTTAAAAAAGTAGGGATAACCACAGATTCGGTCAGCATAATTTTATCAGGGTCGTCTAAACGTTCAATCATTTCCTCATATTTTTCAGTACCATATTCCTTAATGACTGCCAACATCTTTTCTTCCTGCTTGAAATACCGCATCATACCTTCAGAGTCAGCTTCGGGATGAAATTGAGTTCCAAAGACTTCATCAGAGAATCGGATAGCCATGATCGCACGCTCTAAAGGAACATAGGGTCTGACTTTCTCCAGACATAAAACTTTGGCTCCGAATCCAGTGATTTTATTCCAGTTTGGTTGAATTAATTGATAGTCTCTTGAATCAACGGCATAGAAGATTTCAGGTAAT
The DNA here is from genome assembly GCF_013912375.1 of Emticicia sp. BO119. GTDB lineage: Bacteria > Bacteroidota > Bacteroidia > Cytophagales > Spirosomataceae > Emticicia. The sequence continues at coordinate 124,973 of NZ_JACETV010000010.1, forward strand.
TTTTCGAAGAAAGGCTCATTGTTACCCTCTTCTGTACGATGAATTGGCATTACTCCAAAAGAAGTGGATCTTCTTTTGCAAACATTCCCGAATCCTAAATGATGGCTGGCTATCTGGAAAGAATGGCATATCAGGAAAAGGTACTTCTTAACCTCATTTAGTTGGTTATATTCAAAGATACTATCTACAAAATCATTAAATTGTTTCTCCCAAAGATTACCTTCCGGTAATGGATTGCCAGGGCCTCCGGTAGAAATAAAAATCTGATATTTATTAATATCAGGAATTTCGTTTTTTTGCCTTACATCAAAAATATCATAGCTGCCAACTCCTTGTTCAGACAAAAACTGATTACATAACATCTTTATACAGCGCATACCTTCGTTTGGTCGGCCATCGTACATATCTAAAATTGCAATATTCATAAACACTCAGGCTTGCCTAAATCGGCAAGGCATAAATTAGTAAAATTAACACAAATTTAATGTAAATTTGTGGATTCGGCTAAAAAACTACGAGTTAAACTAATAATCCTGCAAGGACCAGACATGCAGGATTAGTTAAACCTAAAAGTATTTAACAAAAATATCTGGGTTTGTAGTTCATATTTATAGCCCGATTTTAGTCTCTGAAACAATATAATCAACCACTGTTTTCAGGCTCTTGGTTTCTTCAAATACTTTCAACTGTCTGTCAGCACCACTACCCATTCTGAGTATTTCATGAATATATTCCACCTCTTTGCGGCTTCCTAATTCATCTAAAACATCATCAACAAACTCCATGAGTTCTTCCGCAAGGTAAGAATATGGCACCTCAACCTCTTTCCCAAAATCAATCAGATTACCATGAATACCATATCTTGCCGCTCGCCATTTATTTTCACTGATAAGCATTCTGTGGTAAGTACGGAAACTCAGATTCTGTTGATGTAATTTATGAATTTTTGCAATAATGGCTTGCATCAGAGCAGCCAGGCAAATGGTTTCATCAACCCTCATCGGAATATCGCATATTCTGAATTCGACAGTTGGGTAGAAAGGATGAAGTCGGATATCCCACCAGATTTTTTTTCCGTTATCAATACAATTAGTTTTTACCAAAAGATTAATATAATTATCATACTCTGCTACACTTGAAAAATAATCAGGAATGCCTGTTCTCGGGAATTTGTCAAAGACTTTCGATCGATAAGATTTAAAGCCTGTATTTCGGCCACACCAAAAAGGAGAATTGGTAGAAAGTGCATAAATATGTGGCAGGAAATATCTTGCAGTATTTAATATTTGCATTCCCTCTTCCCGGTTTGGAATACCAACATGAACGTGTAAACCAAAAATTAGATTTGAACGGGCCACGTCACGCATATCATCAATCAATTTTTCATACCTTTCATTTGGCGTAATCAATTGTTTTTGCCAATCAGAAAATGGGTGAGTCCCGGCCGCTGCTATGTGAAGATTCTGTTTAGCAGCCAGGTCAAACAACATTCTACGCAAATAGGTTACTTCTTCTCTTGCTTGTTGAATATTTTCACATACACTCGAAATCATCTCAACCACAGCCTGATGCATTTCCTGTTTAATTCTTTCTTGTAAAATTACCTGACCACCCTCAACTAATTTAGACATATGAGAGCGAAGCTCACGCGTTTTTGGGTCAATTGTCTGAAATTCTTCCTCAATACCTAATGTAAATTGTGACATAATTTTCTTAGTTCAGGGTGTTAACAGTGGAACAGTTTAGTATCGGTTGGCAATAAATAGGTGTATTGCCAACCTTAATCAATGATTTATTTTTTTGTAGAAGCTTTTTTAGGTGCATCTTCCTTTTTAGTAGCAATAGCTTTCTTAACAGGTGCTGTTTTTGTTGTTGCCTCTGCCTTCTTGGCAGGAGCAGTTTTTTTATCTGATGCCGGAGCCTGAGGTACATAAGGCGCAGTATTTCCTACAGCAGAACCTACAAATGTGCCCCATGTACAGTTATTCTGTCCATCCTTTTGCTCAATGGCTCTTTCAATTGCCATTTTTGCCGCATTTTCTACAATCCATTCAAAATTATGCTGACCTACAGAGTTTACATCTGCATCAGGAGCAGGGTTACAGAAATCAATTGCGTATGGAATTCCGTCTCGAATAGCAAATTCTACTGTATTGAAGTCATAGCCTAAAGCCTTATTTAATTTCAATACATAATCGGTAATGGTTGCCATAAGTTTTTTATGCTCTTCTCCTTGAGTTTTTGGTTGAGTAGCATATCTTAAATGATGCGGGTTGCGGGGTTCGTATGGCATTATATGTACATATTTACCGTTTAAACAATAACAACGGTAATAATCTGTAAACTGAATTTCTTCCTGCAACAACATTACTAACTGCCCGGTTTCTTCATGCTTTTGCCATAGGTCATTTGGGTCATATACTTTGTAAACACTTTTCCAGCCACCACCGGCATGAGGCTTCATATATGCCGGGAAACCAATTTGCCCAAACATATATTCCCAATCCATCGGAAACTTCAGGTTTCTGAACGATTTCTCAGTCGTATCTGTAGGTCGCTCTTTTGAAGGTAATAAAACAGTTTTTGGTACAGGTACACCAAGTTTAACTGCCAGACAGTTGTTGAAGAATTTTTCATCTGCACTCCACCAGAATGGATTATTAATTACTGCAGTACCACAAAGGGCCGCATTTTTAAGATAAGCTCTGTAGAATGGGACATCCTGAGAAATTCGATCAATAATTACTGCATAATCAGTTGCAACTCCTTGCTCTACTTTAGCAATAGACACCGGCTCTGCAATAATTCCGGCAGGAGCAGTTCTATTAACTTCTTCAATAAATGCCCACGGAAAAGTATCTTCCATGCCAAAAAGAATTCCTATTTTTTTCATAAACAAGTCTTGATTAAATAATCTATATTTTTTTAACTGAAATTATTACAACTCCTTTTATTATCAGACCTCGTCAAATCTGAATGGTCATAACTTAAATTTGCCCGGCTATCATTTTACCTATATACTCCGGGAACATCATACGCCATAAGGGCCAATCGTGTGAAGCCCATTTTTTCTCGTCATACCAGTGGTCAATTCCTCTTTCTGCCAAAATACGAGACATACTAATATTATCATCTTTACAAATATCCCAATCAGATGTTCCTAAGACAATTTTCATATGATTATATTTCCACCCTTCCTGATTTTGCATATAATCTATCGGATTATTAAAATAAACATTGTCATCAAAATAACCTTTCATAAAGCTCTTTATATCAAAAGCACCACTCATGCTGAAACAATAGTCTACTACATCAGGGTATTTAAGTGCAAAATTGGTACAATGATAACCACCAAAGCTACACCCGGCTACAGCTACTCTATGCACACTACATTCTCTTTGAATTGCGGGGATAAGCTCTTCACGAATAAATCGGGTATATAGATTGTAATTGAATATTTTAACATTCGGAGATAAGCCTTGTGCGTAAAAACTCTGAAAATCTATGCTATCTACATTGTATAGTTTTACTTTCCCTTCGTTTACTAAATTAGCAATTGAATTATTGAGTCCGAAATCTCGGTTTTGAAGATAGTTCCCCATAGAAGTAGGAAACATAAGAACAGGATACCCCCAATGTCCGCTTACTAAAAGGTCTATATCTCTACCCAGAAAATGAGAAAAGAATTTAATGTGTTTTTCGTCCATACAGCTTAGAGTGTTAAAAAAGTCTTTGCTTTAAGAGCAGTTTATTTGATTGATGAAATATTTTTAATGCAAAAATCGTATATTATGTGTGAATGAAAAAATATTTTACCAAATAAAATTTTGAATAACAATTGTATGGTATTTTGTATTTGAAATAAAATTTTGTAAAAACTTTTTTATAAAAAATAAAATATTGTTTTGTGGGGTTTTGATGTTTTCGGGTGCTGAATTTGTATTTTTGTCAGAATAAAACATTTAACTGAAATATTAGTCGATTTTAACTAATGAAACAAATGATTTGCAAAAATTTTGTTCCTTCAACTTGGCTAATAGCTTTTTTATCAATCTTTTTACCAATTAAAACCTATTCACAAGTGCATCAGATTTCCGTTAGTAGAAACCTTAAAATTAATTCAGAATACCTCAATAGGGAAGTTGCTTATGATATTATTTTACCCCCACAATTCAACGCCAAAAATGATTATAATAAAGTGCTTTTTATGAACGATGGTCAGGATTTGGAAGTACTCAATATGGAACAAATTCTTCAAAATCTTTATCAAAACAATGAGATCGATCCTTTTGTTTTAGTAGCAATTCATACCAATGAAAACAGAATTAAGGAATACGGTACTGCCGCTATGGCTGACTATAAAAACAGGGGGAACCTGGCCGGGAAATATAATAACTTTATAGTAAAGGAACTATTACCTCAAATCCGGATGGCCTATAATACCTCCATGCGAAAGCAGGATAATTTCTTCTGTGGTTTTTCATTAGGGGGGCTTTCTGCAATGGATATTGTCTGGAATAACCCTGATACCTTTGCTAAGGTAGGCGTTTTTAGCGGGTCTTTCTGGTGGAGGAAGAAAGCATATGAGGAGGGCTACGATGATGATAAAGATAGAATTATGCACGATATAGTGAGAAATGACAGTTATCATAATGGACAAAAATTCTGGTTTGAATGTGGAACAAATGATGAAAAAGATGACAGAAATAAAAATGGAATAATCGATTCAATTGAAGATACTCTTGATCTCATTACGGAATTGGAAAACCTTGGATACAGAAAAAACGTTGATATAGTATATTATGAGATAAAAGAAGGTGAGCATAACCAGAAGACATGGAGTGAAGCAATGCCGGTCTTTTTGAAATGGCTGATCGGAAAATAAATCCCATAGTTGGCTTAATTTACGTTTAAAATATTTATGCATAAACAATCGCTCATTTATTTTTTCTTCTTTTTCTATACTGAAATACAGGCAGGAGGGATAAAAGGAATAATTACTGATACAAAAGGCGAACGCCTTCCTTTTACTTCCGTAATTGTAAAAGGTCTGAATTCTGGTACAATGGCTAATGCTGATGGTGAATACCTGATAAATCTCAAGCCGGGAAACTATGATATTAACTTTCAGTTTTTAGGATATAAAACCCTGACGCGGCATATAGTAATTGGGCAGGACTTTGTTGAAATGAATATAAAAATGGAAGAACAAACCATTACTCTGAAAGAGGTAAACATAAGTTCAAAGGAAGAAGACCCCGCTTACACTATCATGCGTAAAGCTATAGCTAAAAGTAAAATCCACCAGAAACAGGTAGTTAATTATCAGGCCAAGGCCTATGTCAAAAACTCAATTCTTCTCAACAAAATCCCATTAGTTTTAAGAAAAGATTTAAATAAGCAGAATATTAAGGAAGGAGTGCCGTTTTTGTCAGAATCTGTAATGGAGATAAGTTATACCGAGCCTAATGCTAAATACACCAAAATTTTTGGACAGAAAAGCACTTTTGATGGTATTTCAATTTCCGATGGCTTTTACCTGTTTGATTTTTATGACCCTGGTAACAATCGTATATCTCCACTCTCGCCTTTAGCTTTTAAATATTATAAATTTGAATATGAAGGCTTTTTTGAAGACAGAGGATTAATAGTAAATAAGATTAAAATTATTCCGAAATCTTATGGCGATGGTGTCTGGCAAGGGACCATACATATTATTGACGATTTCTGGAATATCCATAGTATAGATGTTGAAACAATTGATAATGGACTTAATCTGAAATTGAGCCAGTATTATGGGCCAATTGAAAAAGTATGGCTACCGATTAATCAACGCCTTGATTTCTCAGGAAAACTATTTGGCTTTGACTTTCTGATAAAGGCTCAGGTAAATGCAAATTACTCAGCCATAAAAACGAATCCTACTTTTGTTGAAGAAATTAAACTGATAGATGAAACTAAAGAGGGTAAAATTCAGGAACTTCTTACCCGAAAAACTTTAAAAAACTCAAAAACGGAAGAATTACTGAAAGACCAGAAAGAATTTTCCATAAAGAATCTTAAGAGAATAATGAAAGATTTTGAAAAGGAGGAAAGGGTTCGTGCCAAGGAAAAAAACGAAGATTTCGGAGTTATTAGTAATGAAATTATTGAAATTGATCCAAAGGCAAAAAATAGAGATTCTACCTATTGGAATTCAGTCAGAAATATTCCATTAACTGCCGAAGAAAAAGAAAGTTATGAGTTTGGTGATAGTATAAAAGTTGCTCAGGTGCTCAAAAGAGATAGTCTTAAAAGAGATTCTATCCGAAAGTCATGGCAGTACTTTATCATGAATTATGATTTCAAACTTAAAAATGGCAGGTATTTACATTTTGAGCCACCATATATGCCTTTGGTTGGTCTAAACTATAATTCAGTAGAGGGTATTGTGGCAGATTTGGGGTTAGGGTATAAAAACTATACATTTTTTAGCCCAAGAGTCAGGTTTAAATACAATGTTTATGGTAATATTCGATATGCTTTTGAGGAAAAAAAAGTGAGAGGGAAATTAGGCTTTGAATTTGAAAAAGGACCGTCAAAAATCACATTTGGTATTGGTAAATATATTGCTCAGTTTGATCCGAATAGTTTTATATTTGAGTGGATGAATTCTGTTACTACACTTTTGAATGAACAGAACTTTCTGAAAATCTATGATAAAAAGTATATTAACCTCGCATATACCTACGAACGGGACCCAAGATTGAGTTTAACAACTAATTTAGAGGTAGCCGAAAGATTTCCTTTAGAAAATTTAAGTAAAATTTATACAATTAAAGACTTTGAAAAAAATGGCTTTTCTATCAATAACCCGCCAAGTATTGAATTAGGAAGTGGAGCTTTTTCAAAACATACCGCATTTATATGGCAAGGCCAGGTAAAGTGGACTCCCTCCTCAAAAATTGCCATTCGGAATGGTATTCGCAAAATTCTTATCGGCAAAGCCCCAGCCATAACGCTGACCTATAAAAAAGGGATGATTGATACAGATTTTGATTACCTTAGCCTGAATATTAAACAGAATATTAGTCTTGGTCAACTTGGAAAATTAGATTATATGTTTGAAGTAGGAGACTTTCTGAATGATAGAAAAGTTTATCTTATGGATATGAAACATATCAACAATAATTATCTGAATGCCTTGCAAACTGGCTTGTTTGCAAGGTATAGGTTGTTAGATACAAGAGTGCCTGTAGAAAAAGAAGAGAATATAAGCTATATTAATCAATATAAATTTAGTACAAGCGGACCTTACCTGCAAGGACATATTATTAATGAATTTAAGAAATTGCTATTTACTCAAGCTTCATTTGTCCGGATATGGGGATTAAAAGAAGATATTTTTGTGAATTATCTTAATTCACCCTCCTTGAAAAACTATGTTGAAATTGGCTATGGGATTGATGGAATTTTAAAAGCTCTCCGCATTGAGGCTGTAACAAGTTACGAAAATGGGAAATACCAAAGGTGGGGAGTTAAATTGGGTGTAACAATGTAATAATTTCATTATATGAAAACGCTAATCGTAACTATTCTGAGTATGGCACTGATTTCTTCAGAACCGGATTTCTTTAAAAAACAATTAGAATTTTCAAGAGTTGCCAAAGCCTATGCTTTAAAAGGCAAGGAAATAGATAGATTATTAAAAATAAAAAATATTAATACTGAAAAGTATGATCTTTTTTTGCGTGCTTTTAAAACAGAAAAACAATTAGAAGTATGGGCAAAAAATAAAAACCAGGGCATTTTTACTTTAATCAAAACGTATAAATTTTGTAAGTCTTCAGGAGAGTTAGGGCCGAAAAGACGTGAAGGTGACAACCGGATTCCCGAGGGATTTTATCAGGTAAATAATTTTAATCCTCAAAGTACTTATCACCTTTCATTCAAAATAAATTACCCCAATAAGTCTGATATGATTTTTGGGGATAAGAAACATCCTGGTAATGATATTTATATACATGGCAAATGTGTAACAATTGGCTGCATACCTTTAGGTGATAACAATATTGAAGAGTTATATTTATTGGCAGCAAAAGCCAGAAGTTCAGGCGGGGTAATTCATGTACATATTTTCCCGGCAAACCTTAAAAAAGCGGCTTATGCAAAATTACAATCAGAGTATCATGGTAATCAGGAGTTATTGAAATTCTGGTCTGATCTTAAACCTGTCTTTGATGCATTTGAAGAAAACAAGTGCCTGCCTCAAATAGGACTTGATGATAAAGGAAGATACCGAATCATTTAGTATTCTCGACAGATTTTATATTTGCTAAACAAATTTCTCCTTCACAGCGTAATATCGTTTCAAAAAATATGTTAGAATTTAAAAGGATTATACTTTTCTATCGAAAAAAAGTATATTTGTTTTAATAACTACATAACTCTATGAAAACTATTAAAGTCTGCTTAAGTAGACAAAATTTGCTTTTGCTTCTTTTGTCTATGATATGTTCTATTCAAAGCTTTTCCCAGATTGAGTTCAGTAAATTCCCTGCTAACAATCAGATTTTGCAAAGAGATGAAAAAGATGAAGCAACAATAGCTGTTACGGGTGTGGTTAATAGCTCCCTAAAGGGCAAGGTAACTTTAAAAATATGGCAAGAGGAAAAACTTTTTTTTGAAAGTGAAATTAACCTTAACGGTCAGACCCAGATTAGTTTCCTACCGAAAATTAAAGCGGGCCAATACAATTATCAGGTGAAAGCCTACTTCAATGATAACGAAATAAAGAAAGCAGATAGAGTAGTAGCTGGCGATATTTATGTATTTTACGGTCAATCTAACGCTTTAGGATATAGCGGTATTAATGAATATCAACCTCTAAGAAATGTCTTTCTGCGTTATTTTGTGATGTATAATTTCGAAAATAAGGAAAGTGAGTGGTTAGTGCCGTTTGAAACATCTCAATGGCCGGGAACAGGGCTCTTTCCCCTGGAATTGGAAAGAATGCTTTATGAAAAGCATAAGTTTCCCATAGGCGTAATTGTGGGAGCTGTAGGTGGGGCAGACATTGCTACTTTAAGTAACAGGAATGCTGCAAATCCGACTGACATCCGTACAGATTATGGGAAACTACTGACTCAGGTCATTGCAAGTGGTCAAAAGGACCAATTAAAATACTTGATTTTCAGACATGGTGAAAGCGACGCAGTATTTTATGGCTTTTCAGAGGCGTACCCTCATCAGTTTACTAAACTTCTAAATTATCTGAAAACGGATATTCCGAATATTAGAAAAATCTATAATTTTCAGATTAATATTTTAAACACTCATAATACAAAGGCGGGTTTTTTAAGAGAGTTTCAGCGCAACTCAAAAAATGTTTCTTCTATTATTACTAATTTAAGTACAGTCGGCACTACTGGATATGACGGTCTTCATTACAATACAAAAGGGTATCAGCAAAGTGCTTTTGAATTATCCAGAATTATTGGTAAAGAGATATATGGTTTAACTGAGAATATGGAGATTTATTCACCCGACTTAAAAAAGGCTTATTGGGAGAACAACCAATTGGTATTAGAGTTTGATGAAAACATGAAAATGTCATATCCTCATGATACAACTATTAACAACCATCTCTGGCGTATGAAAGATTTTATTTATATTGATGGTAAAAGTGGATTAGTTACCTCAGGTAAAGGAGTAGGCAATAAAATTTATCTGAATACAACTGAAAAAGGTTCAACTATATCTTATTTGCCCACGTCTTATGGTAATCCGTCACCACTTTCGTTTTATGAAGGCACACATTTCACTAATTCATTAGGAATGCGTGCTTTCAGTTTTGATAATGTTACTATTAAGAATAATCCGATAGAAGTTTCCCCACACTTAGGGCCACTGACTATATATATAAATGCAGAACCTAAGTGCATAGGTTCACAGGCAGAAATATTTTACACTACTTATGAAGATGCTTCAGAAGTAACTTTTAGGGTTCAGCTGTCAGACCCCACAGGCACTTTTAATTTAGGTAGAATTATTGGAGAAGGCAAAACTTCTCCAATCCTGATCGATTTTCCAGAGGATATTAAAACAGGCGAAAACTATAAAATAAGGCTCATTGCAGACAATAAAACAAATGAATTGACTACGAATAGTTTTGCTATACACGAAAAACCATCAGTAACAATTTCAGCAAAAACACCACAGATTAATGAAGGAGCAGAAGCAATTATTAATCTTAAGTTTACGGGGTTACCGCCATTTGAATTTATCCTTTCAGATTCATCAACTCATCAGGCCACAAAAAATGAGTTGGATTTAGCAATAAAACCTTTAACAACAACTATTTATTCAGTGCTTGAAGTAAAAAACGAGTGTGGAATTGGAAGAACTATCGGAATAGCAAATATTGAAGTAAATAAGATTGTATTATTTAATGAACAAGGGAAAAATGACTTATTTGTCATTTTTCCCAATCCGGCATCAGAATATTTTGTTATCAGTACTAAGAATAAGATACTTACTGATTTTTGCTTGTTTGATGCCAGTGGAAAATTGCTTGATGAAGTAAGGTTCTATGAACAGCAAAAAATTTCCACTAAAAATTTAATCAAAGGAGTTTATTTTTATAGAATGAAAAATGGGAAGACCATTAATTCTGGGAAAATAGTTGTTCAATAAATCAAAACCTTTTTAAATATCCATAGTTAACCTAATGTCAGGCTATTTTTTAATTTAATTTTGGCACGTTTTTTTCTGATTCAGAATTTATAACTAATTGAAATGAGTTGTTAGTATTTATCTTAAATCATTTTTATAAAAAGAAAAGTTTTTTAAAACTCACAGTGCCAATTGTATTTTTTTGGCAGTGTGCTTACTCGCAGATTTCTTATCAGAATTTCCCGCTTTCTAATCAGGTTTTGCAAAGAAATGAGCAAAATGAGGCAATAGTTAATGTAAAAGGTCTGATTACCGAAAGAAACCACTCTTCGATTACCTTACGAATCTTCAGAGATGAAAATACCTTTTATGAAAACACTATCAATATTTCAGGGATTTCCCCATTTGAGTTTTCACCAAGAATTCCAGCTGGCAAATATAATTATTCAGTCAGATTATATCTTGACGGTAAAGAGGTGAAATCTGCTATAAGAGTAGCCGCTGGAGATGTATTTTTAATATATGGACAGTCCAATGCCTTGGGCTATGGGGGTATTAATGAATATCAACCAGCAAGAGACCCATTTTTGCGGTATTATGTAATGTATGACTTTAATAATGGTACTGGAGAGTGGCTTGTGCCTTTCGAAAGCGCACAATGGCCGGGAACAGGCCTGATTGCTTTGGAGTTGGAAAGGATATTAAGTCAGCAATATAATTATCCGATAGGAGTTGTGGTAGCTGCTGTCGGTGGAGCACCCATGAAAGGATTGAATGACAGGAATGCACAGAATCCGGCAGATCCGAATAATAATTATGGAAAGATGATTATTCAGACTAAAGCAAGTGGTTTAAAAGATCAGATTAGATACCTCGTATTCAGGCATGGCGAAAGTGACGGCTATTATTTTGGAGATTCAGATGCCTATCCTGAGCAGTTTAAAATTTTGTATGATTATTTGAACACAGATTTTCCGAATCTTAGAAAAATTTACAATCTTCAGGCAAATATCTTGACACAGGCCAATAGTAGTGCTGGTTTCCTCCGAGATTTCCAGAGAAGAAGTAAGTATCTCTACCCTAAGATCAGTACTTTGAGTACGGTTGGTACTATAGGATATGATGGCCTTCATTATAATTTTAATGGTTATCAACAAACGGCATTTGAGCTGTCCAGAGTTATTGGTAGAGAAATCTACGGTAATTATGAATCAATTGAAGTCTATTCGCCAGATATTCAAAGAATATTTTGGGAAGGAAACAGATTAGTTTTAGAGTTTGATGCAGGTATGCAGATGATATATCCTCAAGACTCTATAACTAATTCTGCTATTCGAAGTATGAAGGATTTTATTTATGTGGACGGAAAAAATAATGTAGTCCAATCAGGCGAGGCAATAGGTAATAAAATTTACCTGACTATAGCCAATACAAGTAATCCTGAATTTGTTTCATATCTGCCAGATTGGTTTGCAGATAATACCTTTCCATTTTACAATGGAGTACATATTAAGAATAGTAGGGGAATGCGGGCCTTCAGCTTTGATCATGTTCGGATAGGCGGGCAAGCTCCAGAAACACCTACTACCCCGGTTCCACCGGCAAATCCTGAACCACCGGTAGAACCACCAGTTACAAATAACCCTGAGTCCCCTGGTGCACCAACTACTTTAGATTTAACAGTAAGCCCTCATGAAGAAATTATGGTGAAGTTGACCTGGAATGGTAATGCCCAAACCAAATACCACATACAAAGGAGTGTCAGTAATTCCAATAATCTGACTGAGATCGGGACTATTAATGGCGATATATACTATGATACTCAAGTAGAGTTAAACAATAGGTATTATTACAGGGTTGTTGCTGAAACAGCAAATGGAGAACAGTCAAATATTAAAGATGTTTTATTGAAATGTCTTGATAGTATTCTATTAAAAAACATTACACAACTGGCATATATAGGGGCAAATACTTCTATTACCGCGCTTATTTCTTTAAATAGCACAAAACAACTAACTTTGGAAGCAAATAAATTTATAGACCTGAACCCTGGCTTTGATGCTCCTCAAGGTAGTTTTTTTACAGCCCGGATTGGTGGGTGTAAAAATGATTAAGGGTTTTAAAAACCATTGTAATAAAATTTCATGCTTCTTTTTTTTCAACCGAATATTTCGCAGAATTATTTTCTTGATATCGAAGACTCCCGTCACTGTGTTAAAGTTTTAAGGAAAACTATTAAAGATATTATCTATATTGTAGATGGGACTGGGGGGCTATATGAATGTGAAATCACCAATGCGAATGACAAAAAGTGTGAGTTTAAGGTTATTTCTGAGCAGAAAAATTATCAGCAAAGAAATAGTTATCTGCACATTGCAATAGCACCTACAAAAAATGCTGAACGACTTGAATGGTTTATTGAGAAATGTGTTGAAATAGGAATAGATGAAATTTCGTTAATATTGACAAAGCATTCAGAACGAAAGCATCAGAAGATTGATAGACTGGAAAAAATAGCTATTTCTGCAATGAAGCAGTCTCTGAAAGCCTATTTGCCAAAAATTAACAACTTGGTTCCCTTTAGCGAATTTCTGAAAACCGTAAATCAGGAACAAAAGTTTTTGGCGCATTTAACTGATGATTCTAAACCGTTAATACGCTTGCTGAAACCTCAGTCATCTTATTGTATATTGATTGGCCCTGAAGGTGATTTTTCGAATGAAGAAATTTTACTGGCCAGGCAAGAAAAATTTGAATGGATTACCTTAGGAAATGCAAGATTAAGAACAGAAACTGCGGGTATAGTTGCTTGCACAATAAGCAATAATTTGTTTACCTGAATGACCAATTAACCACCAAGATTGAATAGATGAAAAAGATTATCAGCATTACTTGTTTAAGCCTTTGCTTGGTTTTTACACTGATTATTACTTCTTTGGCACAGCAACCGACTTTAAAAATAGCAAAACTACGTTATGGAGGAGGAGGGGATTGGTACGCCAACAAGACCTCCCTGCCAAATCTTATTAAATTTTGTAATCAGAATCTTAAAATGAATTTATATCCTGAAGAAGATATTGTGGAAGTTGGTAGCGGAGATATTTTTCAGTATCCTTTTATACATATGACCGGGCATGGGAATGTGGTTTTTACTGATGCAGAGGTACAGAACCTTCGTAAATATCTTATTTCCGGGGGATTTCTGCATATAGATGATAACTATGGGTTGAATAAATTTATCAGAAGAGAAATGAAAAAAGTTTTTCCTGAATTAGAGTTTATTGAACTTCCTTATAATCATCCGATATATCAGCAGAAATACAAATTTCCTAATGGCCTGCCTAAAGTGCATGAACATGATAATTTACCACCACAAGGGTTTGGTTTGATTTGGCAAGGTAGGTTAATTAGTTATTTCAGTTATGAATGTGATTTAGGTAATGGCTGGGAAGACCAGAGCGTCTATCATGATCCTGAGGAATTACGTCTGAAAGCGTTACAAATGGGTGCAAACTTAGTTCAATACGCTTTTACTAATTATTGATAAAAGCTGAATTGGATAATTCGTAGAAGCAGATTTGGATATTTTAAAGAAGTTTCTCGTTTCTTTTGCAACATGGTAACATTTTTATAAGTTTTGGCGTTTAGAACGTATATTTGTATTTTAATCTAATTACTAACAAAGAAAAATGGTTGCCGCTTTATCGTTTTTTATAGGACACTGGTATTTATCGTTGTTTAGTCAGACATTTTTTCTGCACAGATATTCTGCGCATAAAATGTTTACAATGAACAAATTCTGGGAGAAGTTCTTTTATTTCCTTACTTACATATCACAGGGTTCTTCTTATCTTAATCCCCGTTCTTATGCTATTTTGCACAGAATGCATCACGCCTATAGTGATACCGAAAGAGACCCTCATTCTCCACATCATACAGAAAATGTATTTACTATGATGTGGAAAACAAAAGAGATTTACAATGCTTTGTTAAATTATAAGTACAAAATCGAAGAAAGATTTGAAAAAGACTTACCAGAATGGAAAATCATTGATAAAATTGGTGATACCTGGATTTCAAGGATTACCTGGGGTGCAAGTTATGTGATCTTTTATATTGTTGGCTTTTTGTATTTTGATATTCACTGGGGTTTTTTCTTCTTATTGCCTGTTCATTTTTTAATGGGGCCAATTCATGGAGCTATTGTGAACTGGAGTGGTCATAAGTATGGTTATCAGAATTTTGATAACAAAGACGAATCTAAAAATTCTTTGTTTTTTGATTTTCTGATGATGGGTGAATTATTTCAGAATAACCATCATAAGCATCCTATGTCAATTAATTTCGGAAAAAAATGGTACGAAATCGATCCGACTTATCCTGTTATAAAGTTTCTCACTTGGACAAAGATTATTAAACCGAAAAAAGCTGCCAAAGGCTCTGTTCATACGCATAATCATTAAAAAAAAGAAGGGCATTCTTAACAAATCGTTAGAATGCCCTTCTTTAATATTTCCTGCCAAATTTTTATTGAGGATTATTTTTCAATTCTTCGTCTAAATGCCTTTTCAGGCTTCTGCAAGTACTTTCTAAAATCTCAATCATTTTTTTGTCTCCTGTTGAGTCAGCTACCATTTGTGCTACATTTCCTACAATGTCTATTGCAAAATGCTTCATTTCATCAGATGCCATATCTTTTGTCCAAAGGTTGATCCCTAATAAACCTTTATGATAATGATCCCAAACGCTAATTGAAATTGCTTTACTTTCGTTAATTCCTTCATTTGGATTTTCTGTAGCATCCCAGAAAATTTTTTCGGGGATTCGTGTTTCGTCTAATTCGACAGTAAAATTAATTTCTGATTTCTTCATTCAAATTATATTAGATAATTAAAACGGATTTGTAATTCCTTTTTTTTAATAGCAAACAGCCTTTATAACTAAAGTGCAATAGTTAATTTATAGTTTTAGAATTATTTTTTTTATCAGAAAGTTCATTAAGCCTTAAATTTCTGATTTAGTCTTTTCATTTTTTAAGATTAATTTGATGGAAATGTGATTTTTCGCAGAAAAAATTTGATTTCATGTAAGTACAGGAGAGGAATATAAGACGATAATCAGTATATTTGGTTCGAGGAAATACCCAGCTTAAAGAATGATTCTTCTACTAAGACTACCTATATGTTGTATTTTAATGTTTTTCCCTTTCTTTATCTTTGCGCAGAAGATCGACCGTCAGGCGTTGGTAAACAGGCATAAAGTTATTGTAAAATCATTAGATACCCTATCTTCTCTTACTGTGGGTAATGGTAGTTTTGCTTTTACAGTAGATGCTACCGGATTACAGACCTTTCCGGATTACTATGCCAACGGAATACCACTTGGCACCCAGTCTGAATGGGGGTGGCACAGTTTCCCTAATAAAGAAAATTACAGGATTGAAGAAGGCTTTAAAGAGATAGAAAGCCACGGCAGAAAGATTATTTATACCCCTCAACTATCTGAGCCAGGTCGTAAGCAAGATGCAGTTAATTTTCTTCGTCAGAACCCACACAGGCTTCAATTAGGAAATATTGGTTTCGAACTCTACAAAAAAGATGGTACAAAAGGTCAGATAGAAGATATAGGTGAAGTAAATCAGACGCTTGATTTATGGACTGGTGAGATTTCAAGCCATTTCATCTTTGACAGCCAACCAGTAGATATTAAGACGGTTTGTCATCAACAAAAAGATGTGATAGGAGTATCTGTTGAATCCCCATTGCTAAAAACAAATCAATTGATGATAAGGATAAGAATTCCATATCCGACTAATAAGTTTTTAGATAGTGGAAATAATTGGGATAGCTCGGATAAACATACGTCTATTATTACAAAACAAGGAGAGAAGCGAATCATAGTTCAACATAAAATTGATGATTTTCAGTATTTTATTGGCCTTACTTCTAATCTGAACCTTCGGTCTCAGATCAGGCAAGCGCATTATTTTATTATTCAGCCTTTAACTCAATCCACAAGTTGGTCGTTTACTTGTGATTACTCGGAAAATAAAAATACTACTGCAACAATTAATTTTGCCTCTGTCGAAACAAATAGCCTGCAAGGCTGGAATAATTTCTGGGACTCAGGAGGGGCGATTGATTTTTCTGGCAGTACTGATGAACGGGCGAATGAATTGGAAAGACGAATAATCTTATCTCAATATCTTACTAAGGTACAAGGAACTACCAAAGCACCCCCACAGGAAACAGGACTAACTTACAACAGTTGGTTTGGTAAACCACATCTCGAAATGCACTGGTGGCATGCGGTTCATTTTGCTTTATGGGGAAGAATAGATTTATTAGAAAAAAGCCTTGGCTGGTACAGAATTGCTTTACCAACAGCAAAGAAAATAGCTCAGAGGCAAGGGTTCAGGGGAGCAAGATGGCAAAAAATGACGGATTATAAAGGAGGAGAAACGGGGTCTTCAGTTGGGGCGTATCTAATCTGGCAACAGCCGCATATCATTACATTTGCAGAATTATGTTATAGGGAAAAGCCTACAAAGCAAACCCTTGAAAAATACAGAGAACTGATTTTTGAGACGGCTGACTTTATGGCTTCTTATGCTTATTTTGATAAAATAAAAGGTAGATATATTTTAGGGAAAGGCCTGATACCAGCACAGGAACGATTTAAACCAGAAAAAACCTTTAACCCTACTTATGAGCTGAATTATTGGTATTGGGCCCTAACCACTGCACAGGAATGGCGAAAAAGATTAGGTTTGAAGCCTGATAAACAATGGCAGGAGGTACTTGATAAATTATCGCCGCTACCCATAAAAGATAAGATTTATCTGGCTACAGAAAGTACTCAGGACTCTTTTACAAATCCACTTTTTCTTACCGATCATCCTTCAGTTTTAGCAACCTTTGGGATGCTGCCAGAGACTCCCGTTCTTGACAGGAAAATTATGAAAAATACTTTTGAAAAAGTTTGGGAAGTATGGCATTGGGACGATACCTGGGGCTGGGATTTCCCGATGGTTGCTATGACAGCCACGCGTTTGGGAATGCCAAAGTATGCGCTTGACGGCTTGTTGATGAATGTCCGTACTAATACTTACTTAAATAACGGGCATAATTTTCAAGACAAACGATTAAGATTATATTTGCCGGGTAATGGTGGACTATTAACCGCTGTGGCTTTGATGTGTGCAGGGTATGATAATTGTAATGAGTCAAATCCGGGTTTTCCGAAAGATGGAACATGGAATGTAAAATGGGAAGGATTGAAAAAGTTTTTTTAGACTACAAAATAATATGTTAAAAAGAGTATCATTAAAAATGAAATTACATGCCGGCCAAACCGATGAATATAAACGCAGGCATGACGAATTATGGCCTCAAATGAAGGAACTCCTAAAAAGTATAGGAGTAGAGGATTATGCCATTTTTCTGGATGAAGAAACTAATATTTTGTTTGCTTCACTAAAAATTGAAAACCCGGAGCTCTTGGATACATTGCCTCAAACCGAAACCGTGAAACAATGGTGGGCATACATGGCCGATATTATGGATACCAATCCTGATAATTCACCAGTTTCTGTGCCTTTAAAAGAAGTCTTTTACTTACCCTAACTTATAATTATTTATGAACGCAATTCTTGGTATTATTTTTCATTTTATCGGTGGTTTTGCTTCCGGTAGTTTTTACATTCCATTTAAAAATATCAAAAAATGGTCATGGGAAAGTGGCTGGATTATCGGAGGAGTAGCTTCATGGATAATCGCTCCCTGGCTTTTTGGTTTTCTTACAGTTAAAGATTTAATACCAAGTATTCAGGCAGCCGATAGCCAGACAATTTTCTACACAATTCTGTTTGGAGTTTTATGGGGCTTCGGTGGTCTTACTTACGGCCTTACCATGCGCTATCTTGGAGTATCATTAGGCGTAGCTGTGGCTTTGGGCTTTTGCGCAGCCTTCGGTACATTAATTCCACCAATTTATGAAGGTCGTTTCGGCGAGTTGGTAGCTACAGGTTCAGGACAAATTACTTTAGCAGGAGTATTGCTTTGTGTAATAGGAATTTTTGTATGCGGCAGGGCTGGAATGATGAAAGAAAAAGAATTAGATGAAAGTAGTAAACAAGAAACGGTAAAGGAATTTGATTTAAAAAAAGGTTTACTGGTAGGTACTTTTTGTGGCATTATGAGTGCCTGTTTTGCTTTCGGGCTTGCGGTAGGAGCACCAATAGCTACCGCGGCAGAAACTAACGGTACAGACCCTCTATTTAAAAATAATGCTATTTTACCAGTCTTGTTAATTGGTGGATTTGCTACTAATTTTGTGTGGTGTATGATTCTCAACTTCAGAAATAAATCTTTCGGAGATTATGCAAATAGTAAAACCCCGCTGAAAACCAACTATCTGTGGGCCTTACTGGCTGGGGTAACATGGTATTTTCAGTTTTTTTTCTACGGAATGGGTCAATCTAAACTGGGTAAGTCTTTGGATTTTGCCTCCTGGACACTCCACATGGCATTTATTATTTTGGTAGGTACACTTTGGGGATTATTTTATAAAGAATGGAAAGGTGTTAGTGGGTCAACGATACGTGTCTTATATATAGGGTTACTCCTGATCGTTCTTTCCTCCGCTTTTATTGGAATGGGTAGCTATTTCGTTCACTAAACTATTATTTATTATGTCAAGATTATTTAAGCTGATTGCCTTAGTTTTGGTAATCTCAGGATACAGCTATGCACAAAAGCAAGCACCTGCCCAAACCTTACATTCCGATGCTTTACACACAGCAAAACCTGATTATCCTACAACGTATGGCTCTACAAAGCCTGAGGATATTATAGTAGTATTGAACCGGGTCAGGAATTATTTGGATAAAGCAACACCCACCAGAGTTGTAGATAAAAATACCAATATCGAAATCTCAGATTATTCACAGATCAATACAAATTCGGTTATATTAAAAGGTGATTTTAGCCTGACAAGTTATGAATGGGGCGTAACTTATGAAGCTATGCTATTGGCCGGTGAAGTAACGGGTGACACCTCCTTTACTAATTACACTATCCAAAGATTCAAGTTTCTTGCCGATGTTCTGCCTTATTTTAAAGAAATCTATAAAACAAATCCTCAAACCTCACTCAGGCAAATTATAACACCACATGCATTGGATGACTGTGGGGCTATGTGTGCGGCCATGATTAGGGCAACAAAAAGTGGCCTTGTGAGAGCAGATTTAAGACCGATCATTGATAACTATATCAACTATATTTTCACCAAAGAATTTCGATTGAAAGACGGGACTTTGGCAAGAAACAGACCATTACCAAATACCTTATGGCTTGATGATATGTTTATGGGAGTTCCTGCAATTGCGCAAATGGGTAGTTTGACGGGTAATAAGAAATATTATGATGATGCCGTAAGACAGGTTTTACAGTTTTCAACACGTATGTTCAATAAGAATTCAGGTATTTACATGCACGGTTGGGTTCAGGAAATGGAAAGCCATCCTGAGTTCCATTGGGCAAGAGCCAATGGTTGGGCAATTCTTGCAATGGTTGAATTGTTAGAAGTATTACCTGAAAATTACCCTGGCAGGATTGATGTACTCAAGCAGTTAAAAGCTCATGCCAGGGGTTTAGCTACTCAGCAATCTGGTACAGGTTTCTGGCACCAGTTACTTGACCGTCATGATTCATATTTGGAAACTTCGGCTACAGCTATTTACACACACTGCATTGCAAAAGCCATTAACAGAGGATGGTTAGACGCGACAACCTACGGTCCTATGGCTCTTTTAGGGTGGAATGCAGTCGCTACTAAAGTTACAGAAAAAGGACAGGTAGAGGGCGTATGTGTTGGTACAGGAATGGGTTTTGATCCGGCATTTTACTATTATAGACCTGTAAATGTCTATGCTGCTCATGGCTATGGACCAGTACTATTAGCGGGTTCTGAAATGATAAAACTTCTGAGAAATAAAAAATTTGACTTGAATGATAGCGCGGTAATGTTCAGTAAATAGTCATAATTTTCTGTTATATGTATAACTCAGGATTTCAGGCAAAAAATAATAAATTTAATTAGTATTATTTTTTGCATGAAATCCTGAGCCAATCAGATAGAACCAAATACCTTTTTCAACAAGTCTGTAGTTCTCGCCCACGGGTTTTCTCTGATTTTTGCTTCTTCGTTTTCTACTAAAATAAATAGTCCGTCAATTGCCTTTTCAGTAGCATATAATTTCAAATCCGGGTTTACTTTTTGTACGAAAGGAAGCCTGTTATAAGTATTGGCAAGGTCAGAATAATATCTTGTTGCCTGGGTTTTTTGGAGCGCCTTTTCAACTACAGGCGAGAAAGCCGCAATTAATTGCTCTGAAGTAGTACGTTTCAGATACATAGTTGCGGCATTTTTCTCACCCCTCAGAATTGCCCAGGCGTCAGAAAAATTCATACTTAAAATTGCATTAATAAATATTGGCTTTGCCTCTTTTGCTGCTTCCTCTGCACCTCTGTTCAGTGCCATTACAAATTTATCAACTTCACCACCTAACCCCACTTTTCTTAGAGCTGTCTCAACTTTCTGTACCTCTGGAGGAAATGGAATCTTAATCATTGGATTCAGAAAATAGCCGTTAAGCCTTGACGCACTATCAGCCCCTTTATTAATTCCTACTTGCAGGGCTTGTTTTAGGCCTGAAATCACCTCATCATTGGTCAATCCGCCATTTTGGGTAGCTTTTGAAATACCATCTAAAACTTTTCCAAGATTAATTTTCTGTCCTGCACAACCTTGTATGCCTAAAATACTAAGAATCAACGAAAGAATAAGTAATCTTCTCATTTTTGATTAATTTAAAATTGTTTTTTTAGAATTAATAATTGTCTTACTAACGAATGAACACCGAAAATTGTATTTTTGTGCAAATTAAGAAATTGATCTGGTTAAATTTGGTCATAAAAACGAACAATGCACAGATAAACTTACTTTCACAAAGATATCTCATTTTCATTAAGACCATTTAAACAAATCATGGTTTAAGTGACCCTTTAAAATCTAACAAAACCCAATGTCATTAATATGAGACCCATTTTAGCGGAAGTAGTAACAATTGGAGATGAAATTTTATATGGACAGATTACCGACACCAATACCCAATGGATGAGTACCGAATTGGATAAGATCGGGATAAAGACAGTACGAAAGTCGTCGGTAGGGGATCAGGAAGATAAAATTTTGCAAATTCTTGATGAAGCTGAAAAAAGGGCTGATATTATACTATTGACAGGAGGATTAGGACCTACCAAAGACGATATTACAAAGAAAACCTTATGCAAATATTTCAACGATGAATTAATCATTAATGAAGATGCTTTAGCTTTTATAACCGATTTTTTTTCGAGGAGAGGCCGCCCGATGACTGAATTGAATCGCCAGCAAGCAATGGTACCGGGTCGTTGCACTTATCTGGCAAATAAAACAGGCACAGCCCCGGGTATGTGGTTTGAAAAAAGTGACAATTCAGAGAAGGGTAAAATATTTGTATCGATGCCGGGTGTACCTCATGAAATGAAATACCTGATGGCGAATGAGGTAATTCCAAGGCTGAAGAAATACTTTGAAACTCCTGTAATCTATCATAAAATGATTCGTACTATTGGTGTAGGGGAATCATTTTTAGCGGAGAAAATAGAAAAATGGGAAGATAACCTGCCATCACATATTAAACTGGCATACCTTCCAGGTTTCGGACAAGTGCGTTTAAGACTTACAGGAGTTGGGGAGAATGAAGAAGTTCTGAAACAAGAAGTGCAAAACGAAGTTGATAAAGTATTGCCTTTAATAGAATCATTTGTTTTTGGGTATGATGATCAGGATTTGGAGGCGGCATTAGGTAAACTGCTCAAAACCAAAGGCAAAACAGTTTCAGTAGCAGAAAGTTGTACAGGTGGGTTTATTTCTCATTTGTTTACTAAAGTTTCTGGTAGTTCGGCTTATTTTACAGGAGGTGTTGTGAGCTATGACAATTCGGTCAAAATCAATGTTTTAGGTGTGAAATCTGAAACGATTGAAACACATGGTGCTGTGAGTGAAGAAACTGTTACCCAAATGGCTGAAGGTGTAAGAGCATTAATGAAAACAGACTTTGCAGTTGCAACCAGTGGCATTGCAGGGCCAGACGGAGGGACACCTGAAAAACCAGTAGGCACACTTTGGATAGCGTGTGCGATGGAGGGAATGACAATTGCCAGAAAGATTCAGATGTCTAATCAAAGGGAAACTAACATAAATTATGGCAGTATAGTTGCCATGAATCTTTTGAGAAAAATGCTGAATGGTGATTACGAATCTTAAATTGACATCAACAAAAATCTAAAAATAGACTATGGCTCTTGTAGAAATGATAATGCCTAAAATGGGAGAGAGTATATTTGAATGCACTGTCTTGAACTGGCTGAAAAATGTAGGGGATAGAATAGAATCAGATGAAATGATTCTTGAAGTTGCCACAGATAAAATCGATACCGAAATAGGTTCGGCTTATGATGGTGTCCTCAAAGAAATATTGATAAAGAAGGGAGAGACAGCAATTATTGGTAAACCAATATGCTTAATTGAAACTGATTCTGATAGCATCGATAAACCCATAACAGAGACTCAGATACCTGAAGAGACTGAATTGGATGTAGCCGTTAGTGAACTTGAAAAACAATCACAATTAACATCTCTGATGATTGAAAATGTGGAACCTAAAACAAATTCTTTGAGTGGCCGTTTTTATTCACCTTTGGTACAGAATATTGCAAGGGAGGAAAATATTTCGAGTGAAGAATTGGAGAGTATCAAAGGGTCAGGTTCAGAAAACCGTGTGACAAAAGATGATATTTTGGCTTATGTAAAATACAAAAAAGAAACACAAGTACAAGATTCTACCAGCTCAGCCACTTCCTTACCTCGGGTTAGTTCATCTTCGAATTCAACTGACCAGATTATTGAAATGGACAGAATGAGAAAAATGATCGCCGAGAGAATGGTAGAGTCTAAGCGGATTTCAGCTCATGTTACTTCATTTGTAGAAACAGATATGACTAATGTTTCATTATGGAGAGATAAAATAAAACATAAATTTCAGCAGGAAACTGGCGAAAACATTACTTTCACCCCGCTTTTAATTGAAGCTGTGGTAAAAGCAATCAAAGATTTTCCGTTAATTAATATCCAGATTGATGGAGATAAAATTATCCGGAAAGGGAAAATCAATATTG
Source organism: Emticicia sp. BO119 (assembly GCF_013912375.1). Classification (GTDB taxonomy): domain Bacteria; phylum Bacteroidota; class Bacteroidia; order Cytophagales; family Spirosomataceae; genus Emticicia. The sequence goes on from NZ_JACETV010000010.1 coordinate 148,909, forward strand.
GTATGGCCGTTGCATTACAATCTGGAAACCTGATTGTGCCTGTAGTTCACGAAGCTGACTCGTACAGTTTAATTGGTTTAACAAAAAAAGTAAATGAATTAGCAAGTCGGGCAAGAGGAAATAAATTAAAAGTTGATGATTTATCAGATGGAACCCTGACGGTTTCTAATATAGGGTCTTTTGGAAATATTGCCGGAACACCCATCATAATGCAACCGCAGGTATCTATCCTGGCTTTTGGCGTTATTCAGAAAAAAGTTTCAGTAATAGAAACACCTCATGGCGATACTATTGGAATACGCCAGAAAATGATTATATCACATTCCTACGACCATCGGGTAGTCGATGGCTCTTTGGGCGGTCAGTTTGTGAAGCGGGTTTCTGATTATTTAGAAAACTTTGATTTAGACAGGAAATTGTTCTAATGTTTAAAACTGAAAAGGTCTGAATTTCAGACCTTTTCAGTTTTTATGCCAGACTATTAAATAATTTTCAGGATTTTTGCAGTACTGTTAACCACGAGTTAATTAGATGAACGTGACCTTTATTAAACAGTAACTAAAATTATTCATTTATTAAGAAACGTTTCTTTTTTAACAAAACGTTTTGTTAAAAAAAAATCATTAAAATCGTGTTTTTCATTGTCAGAGATTGACAGGTGTTTGTACAAAAAAAGGTATTTATGCATATTAGATTAAAATTTATAATAAAAACCGAAATTGAATATTGTTGAAAACGTTTAGTGAATAATTTGAAAAAGTTGCGTGAACATGGACAAAATGTTTTTTCTTAAACAAAATCTTTTTTGTCTGATCTTTCAGTAAATGTATAGGTAGCCTGATTTTAAAAGTTTAATTTAAACCTTGCTGAAAGAATAAATTTGGTGCTAAAGCACGAATTTATTTTAAAATATAATATTAAACCAAGACCTTTGAGTCTCGAACCTTGAACACTGTTTCTAATGCTTTTTAATTCGCTCGAGTTCCTGATTTTCTTTCCTGTTGTCACGCTTCTTTATTTTGCTCTTCCGCATAAATACCGCTGGTTTCATTTACTAATTGCAAGCTGTATTTTTTATAGTTTTTTTATTCCTTACTATATTCTGATCCTTTTCTTTACGATTATCATAGACTACTTTGCGGGAATCTGGATTGAACATTCAAAAGGTAAACGAAGAAAGTGGGCACTTATCATGAGCTTGGTGGCGAATATTGGAGTACTGGCTATATTTAAATATTATAATTTCTTTATTGAGAATTTTAATTCAGCTTTGTTCAAACTAATTCCTGACAAGCTTTTACCTTACTGGGATATTATCTTGCCTATCGGATTGTCTTTTCATACTTTCCAGGCAATGAGTTATACAATTGAAGTGTATAGAGGAAATCAAAAAGCAGAACGTCATTTTGGCATTTATGCCTTGTATGTCATGTTTTACCCCCAGTTGGTGGCCGGACCTATAGAACGCCCCCAGAATGTAATACATCAATTCTACGAAAAACACGATTTCGACTACAATAGAGTAGTTAGTGGACTGCGACTTATGCTATGGGGAATGTTTAAGAAAGTTGTTATTGCTGACCGATTATCCAAATTTGTTAATTTGATTTACAACAATCCAACTGAATATCAGGGCTTACCCTTAATTATAGCAACTATTTTCTTCACCTTTCAGATTTATTGTGACTTTTCTGGATATTCAGACATTGCAATAGGCTCAGCAAGGGTAATGGGCTTTAAACTCATGAAAAATTTCGACAGACCATATCTGTCAAAATCGGTAGGAGAGTTCTGGCGGCGTTGGCATATTTCACTATCAACCTGGTTCAGAGATTATTTGTATATACCATTAGGAGGAAATCGGGTTTCTAAACCCCGTCAATACTTCAATCGCTTCTTTGTTTTTATGGTTAGTGGTTTATGGCACGGGGCAAACTGGCATTATGTGATATGGGGGGCTTTGCATGGTTTTTATCTGATTATCGGGCAAGCCACTGAATCGTTTCAAAAGAAAATTACGGGGGTGAAAACCACATTGAATCATGCCACTATTCCTCAAAAATTAATTCATGGAGCAATTACATTTGTTTTAGTAGCTTTTGCCTGGATTTTCTTCCGTGCCAATACTAATGCTGATGCTATATATATAGCCAGGCATATTTTTAAAGGAAACTCCCATTCTTTAGACTATGTCATATACATGATTGGTAAAAATGATTTATATTTAATTATCATTTCAATCATTATCATGGAATCAGTTCAATGGTTGCAGAGAGGCAAAAACCTGTCGGCCTGGATTGATGCCAAACCACGTTGGCAAAGATGGGGAGCATATTATCTGATTTTAGGTATGATATTATGTTACGGTGTTTATAATAATTCACAATTTATTTATTTCCAATTTTAAGATATGAAAAACGAAGGATATGATCCACAGGAAATAGCTGACCTGAAAGCTGAGTGCAAACAGGAAGGCCAGAACTATGTGATAGTTGAAGATGAAGACGGCATGAATGACTCCGGTGAATTCGCACATTTTCAGTTTATAGGAAAACATGATGGGCAAGAAGTAATCTACGATGCCGTAATGGGTACATTGCGCTTGAACCATAGCAGTTTGGTTTTTGAAGAGGCGGAGATTCGTATGAAAAAATCGTATCCTAACTATGTTGAGGTAGATAAGCGCAAACCTAATTATAAGGTAAATGAGGATATGGAACTGATGCTGGAAGAAATTATTGAGGAGTTAGAAGAGGAAGAGGCAATTCAGGTGGCAGAATTTGTAGAAATTGATGAAGACTTTGAATATGGCATTGGTTTAGATATCGCCTTAAATGTGGAAGAGATTGATAACGAAGTAATTACCAGATTCGTAAACGAATTTAATGGAGGCACACTGAAACTCGACCCAACCTTGTATAGTTTTACAAGTGAAGAAGAATAGGAAATAAAAATCAATTATGGCAAGTAATTCCGATAAAAACAATAGCTTTTCCGGCACATCTGATTATGTTGCTACACGCGAACTTCAAACAGCTGTAAACGCCTCAATTGCCCTGCAAAGACCACTATTAATAAAGGGAGAGCCAGGCACAGGTAAAACACTTTTAGCCTATGAGGTGGCTAAAGCATTGGGTAAACAGTTGTTTACCTGGCATATAAAATCAACTACCACTGCTCAACAAGGCCTGTATGAGTATGATGCTGTTTCTCGTTTGCGTGATTCTCAATTAGGTGACGATAGAGTAAATCAGGTAGAAAACTATGTGAAGAAAGGGAAAATATGGGAGGCATTTGATACAGAAGAACAGAGTGTATTGTTGATTGATGAAATTGATAAAGCAGATATTGAGTTCCCAAACGATTTATTGCAGGAACTTGACCGAATGGAGTTTTATTGCTATGAATTAAAGCGAACCATAAAAGCCAGACATCGGCCTGTTATTATTATTACCTCCAATAACGAAAAAGAGTTGCCTGATGCCTTTTTGAGGCGTTGTTTCTTTCATTTTATCCGTTTCCCTGATAAAGAAACCATGCAGCAAATTGTTGATGTGCATTACAAAGATTTGGAGGAAACATTGCTGGCAAATGCCTTGAAAACTTTCTTTGGTATCAGAGAAATCAAGAATCTGAAGAAAAGACCCTCAACCAGTGAATTGATTGACTGGCTTAAATTACTTTTGGTCGGAAAAGTTTCTGCTGACGATCTGAATGATTTAAGCAGACTGAATGAAGTGCCACCATTCTTAGGTGCTTTGCTTAAAAATGAATCAGATTATGATTTATATAAGGCCTTGAGGGAAAAAGGAATCAAATAACAAAGTTAAACGCTTATAAAATTGCTCTTAGATTTCTTCTATCATCTGAAAAGTAATAAACTGCCGGTTTCATTGAGAGAGCATCTGACATTGTTGGAAGCGCTCGATAAGGAAGTGATTGCTTACAGTGTCGAAGATTTTTATTTTTTAAGCCGCGCCATCTTTGTCAAACACGAACAAAACCTGGATTTATTTGATAAACTTTTCGGACAATTCTTCGGAGATTCTGAGAATATTCCGGTTGAAAAAATCTTAACAGAGATTGATGAAAACTGGCTAAAGAGCCAATTGCTCAGAGAAATGTCGGAGGAAGAAAAGGATGCAATAAAAGCAATGGGCGGCTTGGAGGAGCTGCTAAGCAGATTCAGACAAATACTTGAAGAACAAAAAGAAAAGCATGAAGGAGGAAGCAAATGGATTGGTGTAGGTGGTACATCTCCTTTGGGTAACTCGGGCTATAACCCGGCTGGCATTAGAATAGGAGGGAAAGGAGGCGGAAAAAGTGCCGTAAAAGTATGGGATAAAAGGGAGTTCAAAAACTATGATAATGACCTTGAACTCAATACAAGAAATACGAAAATGGCTTTACGAAGACTTCGTATTCTGACAAGAGAAGGAGTAGAAGACGAATTGAATCTTGATGAAACTATACACAAAACAAGTGAGAATGCAGGACTATTAAATATCCAGATGCAGGCCTCTAAGCAAAACAGGGTAAAGGTATTATTGCTCTTGGATGTGGGAGGTTCAATGGACGAGTATATAGAAGAATGTTCCACTTTGTTTTCTTCTGCTAAATACCAATTCAAGCATTTAGTTCATTATTACTTTCATAACTGTGTATATGAAACTTTGTGGAAAGATAATGGCCGTCGTTATGAAGACCGAGTATCTACTTGGGAAGTCCTCAATAAATATAATAAGGATTATAAAGTGATTTTCGTGGGTGATGCTTCCATGTCCCCTTGGGAATTATCAGAGCCAAGAGGAAGTATAGAGCATTATAATGAAGAATCAGGTTTAACATGGCTGGCAAGATTCAAAGATATATTCCCGAATTTTGTATGGCTAAACCCGATTAACGATGGTTATTGGCAATACACGCATACTATTAAGCAAATCAGAGAATGGTCTGATGAGAGGATGTTTCCTTTAACAATCAATGGCATTGAAAAAGCTATGAAATGCCTGAAGAATCCTAAATTGAAATTTTAATCAGATTCCCTTCAGAAACGCAATCGTATTTACACCATCGGCAAAATCATTCAGGCTTGGTGATTGTGCTTCCCCAAAGTTAAAACTGTTTTCAAAGATTCGGTCTTTTGACACAATACACTGAATCTTCTCTTGATGTTGGTCAATTAATTGCCTTAAATGAGATTCATCCTCATAATACTCAAAATGACAAACCGAAATAGCTGAAACCAAGGCAGTGTCTTCTTTCAGTAGTAAAAAACCGTTATCAAAATGCCGTGTTCTATTTACTAACAACACCGATTTATTATAATCGTAATTATTATTGTATTTATGGTGAATTCTGATGGTACTCCAATATTCGATAGCTTCGTAGAATTTATCAAATGTATAACCTTTGGGAACAAACAATTTTGATACGTTTCTACAACCTAACCCAAAATACTGAAAAATATCATTCCCTAAGTTCGCTAATTCTGTTCTTGATTCTTCACCAGTAAGGATAGCTATTGAGGTTCTGTTTTTACGAATAATATGTGGAATTTTTGAGAAATAGTATTCAAAGTGCTTAGCTGTATTATCGCTTCCGGTGGTAATCATTGCTTCTGCAAAATTGAGTTTATCAATAATTTGTATAAATTCTTTGATCTCAGGGCTAATTTCAAACATTTTTTGAATGAGAAAATGCATCAGTACCGAATCACTTGAACTCAATTTAATCAGAGCAATATTTCCGCTTAAAACCACACAAAGCAAATCATGAAAACCCACAACAGGAATATTGCCAGCCATAACAACCCCTACTTTTTTAGGACTAATGTTTGTTTGAATATGGTTAGTAGCAACAAAATTTTCTAATAAGTCCTTATTTAGATAGTATTTGGCTATATTATTTAAAGCTAATTTAACGTTATCTTCTGTAAACCAGGCATTTTCGCTTCGAGCTGCATAGGACCATTGTGAGATTGTTTCAGCGTTATTTTCGTTAAGTATGAAGCCACCTAAATGCGAAAATGTGAGAATAAAGTCTTTTAATTGCATTATTTTTAGAAAAAGTGATTTGCTGTTTAAAATCATGCAAAAATACGACTAAATTGAAACTTTGAAGGTGTATATTTGTTGAATATTTGAAAATTACAAAAATAGAGAGAGTATGGCAATAATGATTACAGACGAATGTATCAATTGTGGTGCATGCGAACCTGAGTGTCCTAATACGGCAATTTATGAAGGTGGAGTAGAGTGGACATGGGGAGGAGGGACAAAATTGACTGAGGTTGAATTAGGAGATGGAACGGTAATTGGGGGTAAAGATCCTATGTCACCAGTATCGGACGAATTTTATTATATAGTTACTGATAAATGTACAGAATGTCATGGTTTTCATGAAGAGCCACAATGTGCTGCAGTTTGTCCGGTAGACTGTTGTGTGCCAGACCCTGATAATGTTGAAGATGACGACACGCTTACCGCAAAAAAAGCATGGCTTCATGCTGAAGTTTGATTGTAGGTTTTGATAATCAATTAGCTCTCCATATTAGAAGCCTGCCGGATTTCTCGGCAGGCTTTTTTTGATTAAATCTTCAGGTTTAACAACTTTGAGTATCAGGTCTTTTAATTACAGGTATTCTTAAAAGGAATGGTGCATAATTTAAAGTCATGTACTACTAAAACTTTGAAGGTGTATATTTGTTGAATATTTGAAAACTACAAAATAGAGAGAATATGGCAATAATGATTACGGATGAATGTATCAATTGTGGTGCATGCGAACCAGAGTGTCCTAATACGGCAATTTATGAAGGTGGAGTAGAGTGGACATGGGGAGGAGGGACAAAATTGACTGAGGTTGAATTAGGAGATGGAACGGTAATTGGGGGTAAAGATCCTATGTCACCAGTATCGGACGAATTTTATTATATAGTTACTGATAAATGTACAGAATGCCATGGTTTTCATGAAGAGCCACAATGTGCTGCTGTTTGTCCGGTAGACTGTTGTGTGCCAGACCCTGATAATGTTGAAGATGACGACACGCTTACCGCAAAAAAAGCATGGCTTCATGCTGAAGTTTGATTGTAGGTTTTGATAATCAATTAGCTCTCCATATTAGAAGCCTGCCGGATTCTCGGCAGGCTTTTTTTTGATTAAATCTTACAATTGTACATATTTAAGAAATAATTGCATTCCGGAATAATATACTGAATATATTAAAAAAATCAGTATAAAATTTGTTTTGTAAAATTATAGGATTATTTCAATAAATTATATTTTTTAACATACAAAAATTATAAAAAAATATTTTTTTAAAGAAATTGTTATTTTTTTTGAATCTAAAATTTGGAATTAAAAGAATTTTACTAAACATTTGTAATGAAATTTAATTTCAAACAATCGCCACTTAAACCAAAGATTATTATGAAAAAATTGATTTTTACAGTATTATCGTTGTTTTCAATAGCAGCGACCCAAGCACAAGAAAGTACAACAACCACAGAAGAGAAAAAGAACCCACTCACATTTTCAGGCTACGTTGATACTTACTTTTTTGGTAACTTAAACAATCCGGCATCAAGATCAAATTTAGGCGTATCGGGTTTTGAACGTATATTCGACCAAAAGCCTGGCCAATTTCAGTTAGGTCTTGCTCAAACTAAATTGTCATACTCTACTGATAAAGTTGATGCCGTAATTGATTTAGTATTTGGAAACCATGCTGACTTAGGAAACTATGGTAACCCAATCAGCCCTGTGGCAGGAGCAACAAGTACTGCATTAGCTATTAAACAGGCTTATATTACTTGGAAGGCATCGGATAAGTTTTCATTAACAGCGGGTCAATTTGGTACTCATATCGGTTATGAAGTGATAGATGCTCCAGTAAACTTTAATTATTCACTTTCAAATCTGTTCGGTAATGGCCCTTTTTACCATACTGGCTTGAAGGCAACCGTAGCTCTTTCAGATAAAGCTTCATTAACAGCTGGTCTTGTTAATGGAATAGATACAAAAGATGATAACAATGATAAATTAGGCGTGATGGCTCAGTTTTATGTATCTCCGGCCGAAGGTTGGAACTTATATCTGAACTGGTTAGGAAGCGATGAAGGGGTAACAGAAAAATCATATTACTCAATTATTGATTTAACTACCTCATATCAAATTACAGAGAAATTCTTATTAGGTGTGAATGCAGCATATGGTACTCAAGATAAAAAATCATGGGGTGGGGCAGCATTATACGCTCAAGTTGCCTTTACAGATAAATTCGGCTTAGGAGTTCGTTACGAATACTTTGATAATACAAGTGGTATTCGTGGTTTGAAAAACCCAAGCAGACCGAATGAAGGTACTTCTGTAAACTCCTTTACCTTGACGGGTAATGTCACAATTTCTGAAAATCTTTTGTTCAAACCTGAGTTCCGTCTTGATAGCTATGCCAAAGGTATCGGAACCGGTGGAGAGCAATTCCAGGATAGCGATGGAAATTTTACCAAAAGTTCTCAATCTACATTAGGAGGTGCATTAATTTTCAAATTCTAATAAACTAACTTCATCAATAAACCTAAACTAAACTTATACCTTAATTTTTTTGTACAACACTTAAACCCCAAACACATTATGCGTAAAAATCCTCTTCCTCTGATTATTTTGCTTGCAATTGCAATCGCAGGAGTCTTTATGCCTGCTGTGCCATCAACAATCGTTACCGATGGTATAAATGGAGCAGATACAGCCTGGATGCTTGTAAGTACTGCCTTAGTTCTTATCATGACGCCCGGATTAGCTTATTTCTATGGCGGTATGGTGAATACTAAAAACGTTATTTCAACCATGTTGCAAAGCTTTATCGCTATGGGTGTAATCTCAATTCTTTGGGTTACAGTTGGTTTCAGCCTTGCATTTGGAGACACCATTGGTGGTTTTGTTGGTAATCCTTCAACTTTCTTTATGTTCAAAGGCGTGTTAGAAAGTAAACCTTGGTCTTTAGCACCCACTATTCCTTTGGTTGTATTTGCCTTCTTCCAATTAAAATTTGCCGTTATTACCCCTGCACTTGTAACAGGGTCTTTGGCAGAACGTATCAACTTCAAATCATACGTATTGTTTATTATTCTGTTCAGTTTGTTTATTTATGCGCCGTTGGCTCATTGGACGTGGCATCCTGAAGGTTTCTTATTCAAATTAGGTGTACTTGATTTTGCAGGTGGTACTGTTGTTCATATGTCAGCAGGTTGGGCTGCTTTAGCAGGTGCAATTTATTTGAAACGCCGTCGTGCTCATGTTGAGGGGAGCTTTCTGCCACCAGCAAATATTCCTTACGTATTATTAGGTACCGGTTTACTTTGGTTCGGTTGGTTTGGTTTTAATGCCGGTTCGGCTTTAAGTGCTGGTACTTTAGCTGCATCTGCTTTTGCAACAACTAACACAGCTGCCGCAGCAGCAGGTTTAGCCTGGGTATTGTTCGACGCTGCACGTGGTAAAAAAGTATCTGCCCTTGGGTTTTGTATTGGTGTAGTGGTAGGGTTAGTTGCTATCACACCTGCTGCAGGTTTTGTTACAATTCCTCATTCAATTTTCATTGGTGCGATTGCTTCTATTATATCTAACTACCTTGCTCACCTAAAAACTAAAACAGCTTTAGATGATACACTTGATGTTTTCCCTTGTCATGGTGTTGGGGGTATGGTAGGTATGATTATGACAGGTATTTTTGCAAGTAAAGGTGTCAATTCAGCAGTTGCAGATGAAGGATTATTCTTTGGAGCGTCAAAATTGTTTGTAAACCATATGATTGCCTTAGTTGTTGTTTCGGTATTTGCGTTTGCGATGTCATTTGTTCTATTGAAAATTACTGATTTAATTCTTCCATTACGTGTATCAGATTCAGATGAGAAATCTGGTCTTGATATAAGCCAACATGATGAGTCTTTAGTGGAGGCTGGTGTGGCAGAATTAGCATAATGATATTTTATTATGTAACAAAATCACAATTGCGGGTTAAACCGTACTTTTATTGTGGTTTTGTTGTACTCCATAAGTCAAAATGCCCGCTACATTAGTGGGCATTTTCTTTATTTTTAAACTTATCTTGTGATTATAATTCGGGTATTTAATTCTCGCATTAAGCAAAGTTGTTTGACTAAAGATAGTTACAAGCCTTTAATTTTGGCCATGACTTGCCTTTATAAAAATTAGTAATGTTTTTTTTACTCTGCTCTAACATATTTACTCCTTGTTTTGCAAACTTCTAACACAAGGGTATCGGAATCTAACCTTTGAATTAACCATTGAAAGCAATTAGTGCAACTCATTTGAGGGCAGGATTTAGTATCAGTAAATGTGATAATATTATTCGAAACACTAAATCTATTACCAGCATAACAGCATTCTGCACCATCTTTACCGTCGGTTAAGAATCTTCCTTTAGCAGAAAATTCTATTGTTGGCAATGGTACAAGAGTATTAATAATAATCCATGATCCCCAATTACCATCTGGGGTCTTATTTTGAATATAGTAGGTCGGGTTCCATTTGCCTATTAGTTTTTCGGGTATTATAATTTTTGCTTCACAGGCAAAAAAGAAAAGAACAATCACAATACCATTATACAACTTTCTCATTATTTTGTTACATTTATTATTAAGATTAGCTTATCCAAAAAAACGTTGGAAAGTTGCAATAACTAAATGTTATTTTTAATGAGATAGCTTAGATATTTTACTGATACTAATCAGTTAATACATTTACAAGATAAAGTTTACACACTATTCTCCAGCATTTCTCAAACCTACTCTTGGCAAAACAGGCAAGCTTTCGTTGCCATCTTCACTAACAGATTGAACAGCAAAAAAGAAATTATCTTTTGAGTAGGGGAGTGTTATTTTTAAATCTGATGTGAAAAATTTCTTTTGCCAATATGGCATGGCTGTCTCCCGCATTAACACATAGTACCCTTTTACTTTTCCGGTTTTTGAAGCTTTCCAACGCAAACTCGTTGAATTACCTAAGCCTCGCACATCGAGAATGACATCTTCAGGTATTGATGGAGATTTAGCAAGATTAGCAAGAGTGGCTAAGTTTAAAGCTGTATTTTTTCTTAAGTATTCAAAGTCCATATGTTTTGCATAATCTCCGAACTCAATACCTTTTTCAGTTCGAAGGTCTTGATGTTGATGAAGGAAGTTTTCATTCATTTCAGAAATACGTACTGCTGCAAAACCTTTATTTACAAAAGGAGTATGGTCTCCTCCTCTTAAAAAACGATCATTCCTGTAAATCATTACTACCTCAAGATTATCTATGTAACGTTCTCCGGTTTCTTTTAAATAACGCGCTAATTGGCGGGCTTTACCATCATTCTCAAATCCATACTGTCTTATAGCACCAACTTTTTTATCCATTTCAAAAGCAGGTAAACCTTCGCTAAACACCCTAACTCGGGTATTATCAATAATATTAGTTTCATTACTGTGATTTGAACCCATAATATCATTATTGAGAACGCCTTCTAAATTCCAGTTTTCTGTTACTGCTTTTTCAGCTAAATGATTAGCTCCTAACAACCCCTGTTCTTCTCCACTAACAGTTACAAAAATAATCGAAGCAGGGAATTTTGATTTTGACATTACTCTTGCCAATTCGATAACAGCAACAGTACCACTTCCGTCATCATTGGCTCCAGGAGCCTCAGACTCCCTATTCATTACATCAGTTACTCGGCTATCTATATGCCCGCTAACAAGAAATACTCGATTATCATTTGGATCCGAACCTTTTAGAATTGCCATTACATTTGCTATTTCAATAGGTTTATCCACTCTTTTTCCATCAGGTTGAAGAATCCATGTATCCAAATAAGTTGTCATTCGACCTTCAGTATGCTTTGCAAACTCCTGAAATTTACTCAAAGCCCAATTCCTTGCTGCCCCAATTCCACGTTTAACATCAGTTGTAGTTGAAAGTGTGCTTCTTGTTCCGAAGCTTACTAATTTATCAACATATGCCTTGAGTGTATCACTTGATACCTGATTAACTAATGATTCAATTTGAGGATCCCGGTTAATAATTTTCTGACCTGAGAGGTTAATTGAAATGATGATGAAGCTGAATACGAAAATTCCTTTTTTCATGAATGAAGTTTAGATTAGAAGTTTAACAAAAATACAAAACAATTTTCAGATGCTTGGAGATACTACTAAAGATTTAGATCGAAATGATGATTTGGTAGTTTAATTTTAGAAAAATGAGTTGAATTTTTTCACGATGTCGGTTAGTAACCATTATATGTTATTGTGAAAATGGTTTTTATCTATTTCATTTGTAAAGCGGTCGGAAATAACCAGATTTTAGAAAATCTACTAATCAAACTAACATGACAAGAGTAGCCGTATATGAAGATAATACTCGCCTCAGCGATTTAGTAGTAATGATGCTTGAAAACTCCGATGGTTTTATAGTAGTAGGAGTTCATCAAAACTGCCTCAACGTGATAAGAGATATTAAAAATGAGCGGCCTGATCTAACTGTAATGGATATAGACATGCCAGAAGTCAATGGGTTAGATGGGGTTTTGCTAATTAAAAAAGCAAAAAATGATATTAAAGTATTAATGCATACAGTATTTGATGATGATAAACGTTTATTTGAATGTTTGAAGAGAGTGGCAGATAGATGGCTATATTTTGAAAAGAGATTCGGCTACGATGCTAATTCAGGCAATTAGAGATGTTCAGAATGGTGGAGCACCAATGTCGCCTGCAATTGCACGACAAGTTTTACAGGTATTTCATCAGAATGAGAGTTCGAAAAATTATCAGCTTTCTGAGCGTGAGAAAGAAATTCTCCAATTACTTTCATATGGCAATTCTTACAAATTAATTGCAGCTGCGAATAAAATTTCAATTGAAACTGTTCGTCGTCATCTACAAAATATTTATCAAAAATTGCATGTTCAATCGGCTACTGAAGCCGTTTCAAAAGCAATACGTGAAAAATTAGTTAAATAATTCTTTCACCCTGTAAAGTTTGGTGCCATTTAAAAGTATAATACGTTCACCCGAGTTCAATGATATTATTATATTCAGAAATCTTATTGTTTATATTAAATTGAGTTATCTGTTTACATCAAATAAAACAATCAAGAATGAAGCAACTCTTCACATACTTCCTCTACTTCGACTAACATCTCAGCATTAATATTCACTAAGTTTACGTTTTGGGTTTCATTAATAAGCAAAGGGTCATATTTAGCCACCACTCTCACGTAATTCTCGGTAAAGCCTTGCATTAAACCATTTTGAACGTCTTCTTCAAATAAAACAGAGAAGTTTTTGCCGATTTGCTGCCCATAGAAAAAGCGTCTCTTTTTATCAGATAGTATATGCAGCATTTTTGAACGGTCAGCTCTTTTATTCGCTGGCACTACAGGCTTGATACCCAAGGCATAAGTATTCGGACGCTCAGAATAAGTAAATACATGTAAATAACTAATATCAAGGTCATTCAAAAATTGATAAGTTGTCATGAATTCCTCATCAGTCTCTCCCGGATGCCCAACAATCACATCAACCCCAATACAACAATCGGGCATGAGTTCTTTTATTTTGGCAACTCTATCTGCATATAATTCTCTTTTGTATCTTCGGCGCATCAATCCTAATACTTTATTGGAACCCGATTGCAAAGGAATATGAAAATGGGGGACAAATCGTTTTGAGTTAGCTACAAATTCAATAATTTCATCGGCCAGAAGATTAGGCTCAATACTTGAGATTCTGAATCTTTCGATGCGTTCTACATTATCAAGTGCCTTGACCAATTCAAAGAAAGTCTCCTTTCGCTCATCGTTCTGCAAACCAAAATCACCGATGTTTACACCCGTCAATACAATTTCTTTCACACCACTTTCGGCAATTTCATAAGCCGCTTTCACTACATTCTGAATAGTATCGGAACGGCTTTTACCACGAGCTAATGGAATGGTACAATAAGAGCAAGGATAGTCACAACCATCCTGTACTTTAAGAAATGTACGGGTACGGTCATTCAAAGAATAAGAAGTATGATAATCAATCGCTTCCTCAATTTTGGAGTTATAAACTTTGGCGGTTGGGTCTTTAGGTTCTTTTACAAAATCACCAATAATATCTATTAATCTGAATTTTTCGGCTGCACCCAAAACGGCATCAACCCCTTCAATCTCAGAAATTTCTTTGGGCTTTAACTGGGCATAGCAACCGATAATAGCTACATAGCCATCAGGGTTTATCTTATTCGCTTCCTTAACAATCTTTTTGCACTTCTTGTCTGCATTTTCTGTCACAGAACAAGTATTGATTATAAAAATATCAGGTTTTTGATTAAACTCCACTTTCTGGTACCCTCTTTCTTCAAACATGCGTCCGATAGTTGAGGTTTCTGAATAGTTTAGCTTACAACCTAATGTGTAAAACGCTACTTTTTTCATAAAAACAAATTTCAAGGTGCAAATTTAATGAAAATTAATAGATTTGCTCTTATTACATTGAAAACCAGCACTACTATTATTTCATCACCCCGAAAAACAATACCTTTTTATGTTAAAAAGTTCAAGATTTGATTTTCTGAAAGTTAAAGAAACATCAATTCATAAATTTAATGAGATTCGGTTTACCTATAATGTTATGAAATACATTACAGGTCATGCACTTACAACCGAAGAAGCGATTCAGAGATATTTGAGATATACTGACGACCCGATTTTTGGTAATTATTTTGTAATAGATAATACCAATCAAAAAGTTATTGGACTGGTAAAATTTGTTGAAGAACCAAAGGGGGTGATTGAAGTAGGTTATAGTGTGTTTGAAGAGTATTGGGGAAAGGGTTATGCAACTGAAATGGCTGAAACAATGATAGACTATGCCTTGGCAAATCTGAACCCTGATAAAATTATTGGTTATGTAGACGCCAGAAATCCTGCATCAATGAAAGTTTTAAGAAAAATGGGACTGATTAAAGAGAGTCAGGAAATAGAGCGGAACGGGAATACGGTTTATTTGTTTACAAAAATGATTAAACAATAAAGAACAAAAACCTCATAACAGTGTCATGAGGCTTTGTAAACAAAATATTATTCGAAAAAATCTTAAACTTCTGCTGTTTTTACGGTCTTGATGATACGAGCGGCCACTTTGTATGGGTCTGCCGCAGAGTTAGGACGACGGTCTTCTAACCAGCCTTTCCAACCTTTCTGAACCGCTGCAATCGGGATACGGATTGATGCACCACGGTCAGAAATACCATAAGAGAATTTGTCAATTGATTGCGTTTCGTGCTTGCCAGTTAAACGTAAATGGTTATCAGCGCCATAAACTGCAATGTGTTCTTTCACGAATGGAGCAAACGCTTGACAGATGATATCGTAAGTTTCTTTTTTACCGGCAGTTCTCAAAATTGTATTTGAGAAGTTAGCATGCATACCTGAACCATTCCAGTCTGTTGCACCCAATGGTTTACAATGCCAGTTAATAGCAACATTATATTTTTCACCTAATCTTTCTAAGAAATAACGTGCAATCCAGGTTTCGTCACCTGCTTGTTTTGCACCTTTAGCAAATACCTGGAATTCCCATTGACCAGCAGCAACCTCAGCATTGATCCCTTCAACGTTCAAGCCTGCCTGTAAACAGATTTCAAGGTGTTCTTCAATAATTTCACGACCAAATGCATTAGCAGCACCTACCGAACAATAATATTGCCCTTGTGGAGCCGGGTAACCGTTTGCAGGGAAACCAAGTGGTTTGTTAGTTTCAGGATTCCACAAGAAATATTCCTGCTCAAAACCAAACCAGAAATCATTGTCATCATCTTCGATTGTAGCACGGCCGTTAGACTCGTGAGGAGTGCCATCAGAATTTAATACTTCACACATTACTAAATAGCCTGTACCTAATCGAGCAGGGTCAGGACAGATATATACAGGCTTTAACAAACAATCAGATGAACCACCTGGAGCTTGCTCTGTAGATGAGCCATCAAATGACCACATATCACAATCTTCCAATTTACCACTGAAATTTTTTTCTATTTTGGTTTTGCTGCGAAGGCTTTGTGTTGGTTTGTAACCATCAAGCCAAATGTACTCTAATTTAGCTACTGCCATTGTTGTAATTTTTTAATATGTTTCGGTTATTAATCAAAGAATATGTTACAAATATATACTCAAAAAACAATATAAGATTCTGTGAAGTCTAATTATTTTAGATTAAAATTGTATATTCTTTAAATAATACAATTAATTATGGAAATATTAAGATTGCTTTCTGATTTGTAAATAAACTATATTCTTATTTTGACTTAAAAGTATAAAAAAATGAATCGTAGCTACTTTTTTGAAACCTCATTTTTTAGAAAAAATAAAAAATATCTATTATATAACGGAAAATTGTACTAATAATTGTGAAAATTGCATTTTTGTCGGATTTGATTTTTTTAAGAATTAATACTTCTTTCAGGAAGTATGATTTTAAGTAGAAATAACTAAATAAATTGCGCTATTTTTAATGATTATTCATGGCGCTGCTTCTTTGGTAGTGGCTATGATTACTGCCCTCAGCCAAAAAGGTTCCCACCATATTGGTAACCTTTTCTGGTTTCGTTTTAAAAGTTAATATCTTAAAAGTTTCATTGTTTTGCATCTGATAAATAGTACTTGAATGCATTTATACCTTCGCCGCCTTCACTGCGCTTGTGGTCTTTCTTTTTCTTCGGTCTTTCTAATAGTTTTAATGCTGAGGGCTGGTTATGAATGATTATTGAATACTGAGTTTCCGCAACCGGGCGTTTTATAAATTTCCAATTTTTGATTCTTATTCAAAGGTATTGCGGGAGATTTTTGGTGAAATCATACTAATGTATTATTCTTCAAGCGCTTTGATTAAGACTATTTAGACCCGTTCCAAATAATTCCTAATTAAATTTGGATTTATTCTAAATAAGCTATACTTTTGTGTCATCATTTTAAGTCAATTAGAAATGGAGTGCCAACAAGTAATGGAATCTTCGCAAATAGAGTTATATAAAACTACTAAAGGACAAGCTTATCAGTGTAATCTTTCAAACAGAATCTTTTTAGAATTCGGCGGTATTACTACCGCTTTCAAGGTTCATAACTTTATTAATTTCAAGAGACTAATTGACGGCATAAACATCATTGATAAACTCTACGATTTATCAGACGAAGCAGACTTCGATATTATCAACGCTCCCAATTCCAATCAAACCTTTACTCTTCATCTTTGTGAGCTTATTCATTTAAGAGAATTACTGTCAGGAGCCAGATTTGCCCTATACGTAAATTCTTTCCTGAACGAAGTTTTAGGCGAATATGAGGTTATTTAATCCTAATTATATTTAGAATATCTCTAAATTTTGCTCCTTTAGGTCATATTTTGAACAATTTTACTACTTGGTTTGTAATAATGTTATACATTTGAAAAAACATTATTATAGAATATGAAAGATTTAGTTAGACTTCGCACCTCCTTAAAAGAAGAGATAGAAACCGCATTAAACGGACAGATAAAAATGGAAGCGGAGGCTTCTGCCAAGTATTTATCGATGGGCTCATGGTGTGAGCGAAATGGTTATCTGAAAAGCGCCGCT
Source organism: Emticicia sp. BO119 (assembly GCF_013912375.1). Classification (GTDB taxonomy): domain Bacteria; phylum Bacteroidota; class Bacteroidia; order Cytophagales; family Spirosomataceae; genus Emticicia. The sequence goes on from NZ_JACETV010000010.1 coordinate 166,572, forward strand.
TATTTATATAAACAGTCAAATGAAGAACGTGAGCATATGCTCAAAATCTTCCACTATGTGGCATCTGTGGGTGGCACGGCTATCAGCCCTGAAGTAGGAACACCACAGGTAGAGTGGGGGACTTTCCAAAGTATTTTCGAAGATGCACTACAAAGCGAAATTAATGTAACGCACGCCATTAACAAATTGGTTACTAAGGCTCGTAATGCAGAGGATTATGCTACAGAGAACTTCTTACAATGGTTTGTAAAAGAACAAGTTGAAGAAGAAGCAAACGCTCGTCGGGCTATCGAATTATTTGATGTGATTGGAAAAGATGGTACCGGCCTATTTGTTATCGATAAAGAAATCGGTAAAATTGGTAGTGGAGAAGCAGAATAAGATTTTTTAATTAGTTGAATAGATATGAGTCATCCCGGATTTTGATTAATTGTTAATTAAGCAGGCAATTAATTAAAATCCGGGATGACTCATTTTTACTTATCGTTCTAAGATATACCTGTCAAAAAATTTTTCGGCTTTTCTCTCCGTTACCTCTCCATGCCAGATGTTTTCGGGTTGAAAACTTACTACTGGAGCGTGGTCACAATTATCAGAGCAATCCATTTTTATCAAAATTACCTCTCCTTTTAAATGGTTATCTTTGATTTTATCTTTAAAAACCCGACGAATTTCTTTGCTATACTTGCCACATTTACTTCCATCACAAACGAAAATAGTATGGTTGGGTATATCTATTTTGCTCATAGCTATTTGTCTAAATAATCCTGAAAAGTTCTTTGCATTAATGCTTTACCTAAATCAATATCATGTGTGTTTAATGATCCGTTCAATTGAATCATCTTTTTACCAATATTATCAAAAATCAATTCTTGTTTGGGTTGAATAAACCCAAATCCATTATTAAACGAAAAGAAAGCCCATTGCTTTGTTTTAGGATCGAAAATATTTTTACTCCAATTATAAGCATAAGCATCCAGGCCAAGCTGTTTAAGTAGTGTAGCTGATATATCTATCTGCGAGGCTATTCCTTCCATTTCAAAACCGTGCTTAGCTAAGGCACCGCCAAGCCATAGCATTGGAATCTTAAAATCATCTACTTTTTTGTCAGTTTCTGGAATTCTATGCCCATGGTCAGCAACAATAATAATGAGCGTATTTGACCACCAGGGTTGTCTTTTGGCTGAATCAATAAAATTACCTAACGACTGATCAGCATAAAACATTGCATTCATAAATTTTGACTCCTCATCATCACCTTCAAATGTATTCTTAGTAGGAATCTCAAATGGTTCATGACTACTCAAGGTTAATATTGTTGAAAAGAAAGGTTGATTAATTGTGGAGTGGTCATTTAGGTACTTCTTGAATACAATATCGTCATGAGCTCCCCATTTGGAATTCCAGTACTTAGAATCAAAATCCTGTTTACTAACAATTTTTTGAAAATCAGCTGAATATAGATATGATTTGATATTGGCAAATTCTACCTCTCCACCATAGTAAAAATCTGTTGAGTATGAATTGTTTTCAAAATCTTTACTTAAAACCGGCAATTTTGATGATTTGTTTGGTTCAGTAATAATTGAAGCCATAGGTTGTGCCGGATACCCACTTAGAATTGCAGGGATACCTTTGTCAGTTCTATCTCCGCTGGCGAACATATTAGAGAAGTAGATACCTTCTTTTTTTAACTCATTGAATCGTGGCGTTACTTCAGTGCCTCCAATTGTTCGACTGGTTACCTTCCTGGTAAAACTCTCCCAAATAATAATCAGTACATTTGGTTTTTTTATATCATTTCTGATAACACTATTTGTTGTGTTTGAGTTTTCATAAAGCTCTTTAATATTATTGCTTAATTCTTCTTTGGGTAAATAAGTATATGGATTGACTTTATCATAAGAACCGTTTACAAGAGAACTGAAAAAATTCCAGGTTGGATTGACAGCAGCAATATTGGCAAAATTATTTGTTGAAAAGTACACAGTGCTTTGATTCATAGGTGAGATACCAAGACTTCCTCTGATCGGAACAAAAAGGGCAAGTGTACATACTATAGCTATCGGTATAAATGGAATATTATCGATATGATTCCAGTTATCAATGTTTTTGGTTATAATTCTATAAACAATCAGTGAAGCAACAACCAGCAAGATTAAAAAACTGATAAATAACTGAACCAATGGAGAAGAACTTACGGAGGCCCATGCTTCCCGAGGGGTTTTCAGATAACGAAGCGGTGTAGCATCTAAATGGTAACCCCAAGTATTGAAAACCTGTAAATCAATCACAATAATCAGGTTTGCAATCAGTACCATTAAAAATGTATAAGAAAAAATCCAGTTTTCAAGCCTGCTTTTTTTGATGAAGTTTGATAGAGAAACCAACAGGAACGGAATAACTGAGAGATAACCAGCCATTGAGAAGTCCATTCGTATTCCATTCCAGAAAATACCCCATATAGTCTGAAGCGTTAATAACTTCGTATCTTCAATATGATAACCTAAAAATATTACTCTGGCAACCAGAAAAAAAATTACCCAAAAACCATAATAAATAAGTAAAAATTGTAAGCGTTCTTTCATCGAATCTGTTTAGTAAAATAAGTTTCAGTTCAGGTTTATTTATCGTATGCTTATTATTATAAATATTGTCAGTTTATAACAGCATAATGGCTAAAATTATACCTGTTAGAAGCATAAATGTTTTTTTTATCAATGTTCTTTCTCTATTTTTAACCCCAAATATAGGACATACCAACAAAACTACTAATAAAAAATGGCAAGATTACGATTTAAGGCGGTTGATGAAGCGCAACGCCGTCAAACTATCAAAGTAGACATACCTGCTGGTAAGGTAACAGAATATTATGGTGCCAACATTTTTAACGATGATGTAATGCGTGCCATGCTTTCGCCTGAGGCTTATACTAAGGTAACAACAGCTATTAAGAGTGGCGAAAAAATAGATCGTGAGATTGCAGATGAGGTTGCTTCTGCTATGAAATCCTGGGCTGTCTCAAAAGGTGCAACTCACTATACCCATTGGTTTCAACCATTAACAGGGGGGTCGGCAGAAAAACACGATGCTTTTTTTGATATTAATATCGACGGAAAAGCTTTAGAGAAGTTTAAGGGAAGTTCATTAGTACAGCAGGAACCCGATGCCTCATCTTTCCCGAGTGGCGGTATAAGGGCGACATTTGAAGCAAGAGGATATACAGCCTGGGACCCTACATCACCTGCATTTATTATCTACAATGAGGCTGGTACAGGTACACTTTGTGTTCCGTCAATCTTTGTTTCATATACAGGAGAACTATTAGATTCTAAGTCTCCATTGCTTAAATCCTTACACGCTTTAGATAAAGCTGCTACTGATGTGGCCACCATTTTCGACCGTCATGTTGAAAAAGTTTCGGCAACTTTGGGTGCAGAGCAAGAATATTTCCTTGTCGATAAAGCACTATTTAATGCTCGTCCAGATTTAATGATGTCGGGCCGTACTGTTTTCGGACACGCACCGGCTAAAGGGCAGCAATTGGAAGATCATTACTTTGGAAGTATAGCACCGCGTGTAAATGCTTTTATGGTTGATTTTGAATTTGAATGTTTAAAACTTGGAATTCCGGTAAGAACCCGACATAATGAAGTTGCCCCTGCTCAATTTGAGGCTGCTCCAACTTTTGAAGAAGTAAACCTTGCCTGTGATCATAATATCCTTCTAATGGATGTGATGCGTAAAGTATCTAAAAAGCACAATTTTGAGGTTCTTTTTCATGAAAAACCATTTGCAGGAATAAATGGTAGTGGTAAGCACAATAACTGGTCATTAGGAACTGATACTGGTGTAAACCTTTTAGGTCCAAGTACTAAACCTAAAGAAAGCTTACGTTTTGTAACCTTTCTGGTTAATGTTATTAAAGCTGTACACGATAACGCTGACTTACTAAGGGCAAGTATTGCTACCGCCGGAAATGAACATAGGTTAGGTGCCAATGAAGCACCACCTGCTATTGTTTCTATCTTCCTGGGATCTCAAATGATTAAGGTTCTGGAAGACATTGAGAACAAGGAAATAGTTTCGATTGAAAAAGGAGAAAACGCCTATATTAAATTAGGGCTGAACAGGATTCCATCAATTCTATTAGATAATACTGATAGAAATCGGACATCTCCATTTGCCTTTACCGGGAATAAGTTTGAATACAGAGCTGTGGGTAGTTCGGCTAACTCAGCGCAGCCAATGATGGTTCTTAATACTATAGTTGCCAATCAACTGATAAAATTCAGAGAGGCTTATGATGCTGAAATGACAGATCATGAAGGAAAAAAAGAAGAGGTGATTGTGAAAATTCTGAAAACCTATATTAAAGATTCAAAAAAAATATTGTTTGAAGGAAATGGGTACTCTGAAGAATGGAAAGCTGAAGCGGTGAAAAGAGGCTTATCTAATGTAGCCAGTACCCCAGAAGCACTAAAGGCCTATTTAAGACCTGAATTTATAGAGATTTTTGAAAAATTAGGTGTATTGACCGAGAGAGAAATTCATGCACGTTATGAAATAGAGTTAGAAAATTATATTAAAAAAATTCAGATTGAGTCTCGTTTAATAGGCGATTTAGCCATGAATCATGTGGTTTCTACTGCTATTAATTACCAAGCTAAACTGGTACAGACAGCCAAATCCTTAAAAGATATGGAGCTGCATCGCGAAGCAGAACCGGTTGTTAATATCATTAAAGAAATATCGGCACGGGTTTCTGAAATTTCAAAGAAAGTTGAGGAAATGACAGAAGCACGTAAAAATGCAAATGCAGTGGAAGATTTAGAATCACGTGCAAAATTGTACGGTAATGATATCAAGAATTTCTTTGATGAAATCAGATACCCAGTTGACAAACTGGAACTATTGATTGATGATGAAGACTGGCCACTTGTTAAATATAGAGAATTGTTGTATATTCGTTAAATATTTTGTCAGTCATATTGAATGAATACAAAAACAATCTGCATACAAGTAAAAAGGTTTGTCCGGTTTGCAATAATTGGACAAACTTTTTTTATTTCTGGGATATTAATTTCTATTTTCTCATTTTCAGCCTATTCTCAGGCAGTAATTTATGATGAATTCCCGATTACGGCCCAAATTTACCAGCGTGATGACCTGAATAGAGGAACAGTGACTATTAAAGGAAGACTGTACACGGAAGGATTTACGGATGTAGCTGTCATAGCCAAAAAGGATAAAAAAGACATTTATTATAAAAAACAAAAACTCATATTTCAACCGGGTGACTTACTGAATGCTCCTTTCCTGTTTCAGCCATTAATTACCTCTGGTTTAGTTGAATATGAATTTTATTTTTACGCTTTTAAAGGACCTGATTCTGTACTGGTAAGGGAGGCTACCCAGGTGCTATGCGGAGATAACATTATTATTTATGGACAGTCAAATGCAGAGGCAAATGACGGGAATGAACTGCTTAAATTTAAAGATGAATTTAAGTATGGACGTACTACTTTTGCAAATTTTCAGACCAATGACTATTCGTGGTTTCCGACAATGAAATGGAATTACTATATGTCGGGTTTGATTGGCCTGGAAATTCAGAAACAATTGATTGAAAAATATAAAGTACCGATTGGAGTTATTAATGGAGCTGTAGGGAACAAAAGCATTGATGAATTGATGATACGTAATGAAAAAAATCATGAGGATATCCAATACTATTACGGTCAGATGCTTAAAAAAGCTAATAAAGTTGGTTTAAGTAAGACTGCAAAGATTTTTATTTGGCGACAGGGAGAAAGCGAAGCCTTTGAAGCAAACCGTGCTGAGGTTTACCCAGGTAAATTTGCACAATTACGAAAACAAATTCTTGAGGACTATCCTGGAGTTAAGAAAATCTATGTGTTTCAGAATAATATTTACTGGACTGATAATAATAAAGCAGGAGATTTAAGAGATTTCCAAAGAAAAGTTAATCAGATATATCCAGACTGTGAAGGATTATCTACCATAGGAACACCGGGCTTTGATGGATTGCATTATACTTTTGAAGGGTACCAACAGAATGGACAGGAGTTGTCAAGGCTAATTGCCAAAGATTTTATGAATAGTACAGACACATCAGAAGTGCATACTCCTAATATAAAAAAAGCTTATTTCTCAGAGAACAGAGATTCATTGACTTTAGAATTTGATAAAAACCAGAAAATGCAATATCCAAATTATAGTGTTACCAAAAATGGTGGGGGAGTAGCATTTTTTAAAGACTATGTTTATCTTGATGGAGAAGGAGGTAAGGTTGTTGGTGGTTCGGCAACAGGCAATAAAATAAAATTAAAATTGTCAGAGCCAAGTAATGCAAGACAAGTAACCTATTGCCCCGATAATTTTACGCTTAATTCAGAGTCTTTGATGGGAATACCTTACCTTAAAAATTCCCGAGGATTGAGAGCCTTTACATTTAAGAATTTCCCGATAAGTTTGCATGTTAATACACCTAAACCTGTTTTAGATGTCAGTTTGAATTCTGGGCCGCATAATGGCTTTTCCTTATTCTGGAGTGGGCAAAATAACCTTGTTTACTCAGTTGAAAAGTCTGTCGGATCTCCTAATAACTTTGTAAAAATCGCAACAATACTCTTGTCTCAAACTTCAGGAAGTTATTTAGACCTGAAAGTAAAAAAAGGGGTAGCGTATTATTACCGAGTTAGCATAGATGATGAAGTTTTTAGTAATAATGTGATGGCCACCTTACCTCTCAACCCTATTGGCTTTACTGAGACTGAAAATGACGTATTGATATTTCCGAACCCTGCTTCTAAAGGGTCTGATATAAATATTAATATTCGCGCCTCTGTTTCAGAGTTGAGATTGTCAAACAATCAAGGGAGCACTATCCTGAAAATCCCTGTAATTGGTAGAAGTGTGGTATTTCCAACATCAAAACTTAACCCTGGTATTTATTTGATAGAGGGAATAACAACTGATAATCAGAAAATTACTAAAAAGCTTATTATTGATTAATCTGTGTTTTAATTTTTTTACCGATGTTTTTAAAGTTTTTCAAAAAGATACTTATTTTTCTGTCACCAGTACTATTGTTGGGTATTGGCTATTTTATTTTTGATCCATTCCAAATTTTACATGCATACGAATCATATCCTGATAATTATGCAAAAAGCCTGAACAGGGATCGCATTAGCACCCAGGTTTTTCTGAACAATAATACTAAATATAATTATAGGTCTTTTATCTTTGGCAGTTCTCGCTCAAGCGTTTTTTACACGAATGATTGGGGAAAGCATATTAATGATAAAACTCCGTATCATTTTGATGCTTCTTGTGAAACAGTATATGGTATTGCAACAAAATTAGAGTTTATTGAGAAGCAAGGTAATAAAATAGACAATGCTTTATTAGTTTGGGACAGAAGTATTTTTGAATATGAACAAGATACTTCAGGTTGTGTATTTATACAAGATTATCGTGTTAGTAATTTACCTTGGTTAAAATACCATACAATTTTCCTGAATTCTTATTTCTCGCAAGGTTTTTTCGCAGCTTTTTACGATTACATGATTTTTAAGAGTTTCCGTAATTATATGAAGACATTTCTTGAGTTCAGGAAAATTAATTATACACCTGTAGTAAATGATTTTATTTTTACGAGCTATATAAATGAAATTAAAAGCGATTCAGTCAGATATTATAACCAACCTAATTTCTTTTACACCAGAAGTGCAGAACGACAAATTGTTGCCAAAGTTATTAAGCCTTATCAGAACCAATACTTGAAAAGAATAAAAGAGGTACTTGAAAGAAATCATACAAATTTTAAAATTGTTTTAGGCCCAACCTATGACCAGAAATATTTTAATGATGACGATTTGAAAACTTTGAAAGGTTTCTTTGGTGAAGAGCATATTTATGATTTCTCAGGCCAGAATGAATATACCAACGATAAGACAAATTATTATGAAATTTACCATTATAAACCAAATGTTGCCAGGGATATTATGAAGAAAATCTATCAATAGTTATAATGATATTTCTGCCGAAAATTTAACTCCAAATTTTTTAATATCCGGTTTATCTAAATAAGTCAAGCGATGCATGGCTTCTATCCTCAAAAATTTAAGAATATTACTTACACCGTAGCCTAATTCAATATAAGGGGTTTTATCAAGACTTGAAAAGTTTCTGAAATTTGTTTCTGATCTCTGAGGGGTCATGTCATAATTTTTGTCAGTTAAAGTTCCCCATAAGAACTTGCCTGTTGTAAATGTACGCCATTTCCATTTTTTTACAAGTGGGAATCGGTTAAAAAGTAATCCCTCAAAATCATGCGTGTATCTAAGTGAAAAATAACGGTCACTTACGAATTCAAAGTTATTCATCAGGTTAAATGAATTCCCAACTATAAAAATAGTTTCATTACCTAAATGGCTTTTTAATAGTGGATAAGGAACCGTTCCTAAAATAGCGCCTGCTTCTGCCCTATAATAAGTCTTGCCAAAATAACCTAAATTCAATGTATGACTATACTTAGCGGAGATATTATGGTAGGTAAAATCACTATTTAATAGATTTTTAGCCCCTAAAACGTATTTAACGGTAATAGTCGGAGATTTTACCGTACCAAAGCTTAAACGTTCATTATCATTAATAACTGCCAGTTCATCTCTTGCAAAAGTAACTTCAGACAAAAATTCTGATGTATTGAATCTGGTAGTCATTGGGGAGTCATTGCCTAATTCAGGCCGAATTCTATATTCGAATGGATATAGAGGGTCAAAACTTCTGGTTCTAAAACCGAAAGAAGTAAAAATTCCTTTGGAAACTTCACGCTGAAATTGAATTTTATTCTCATTCTCATAAAAGGGGCGCATCAAGGTAAAGAAACGCATATATGCCGAGTAAACAGCTCCTAACCCTAAATCCTCCTTTCGTAGGCCTACTTGTTCAATATCTCTTGAAAACTTTAGATTTAAGGTAGTCCAGGGCTTTCTTGAGAAAATCTTCGTAATTTCACCCCCCATTTTCCAGGCTTCATCTTTTGTCCCATAGGCCAGATACCCCTCTAAAACCCATTTTCTGCTGAATTCATAATTAGTTCTTAATCCTAACCTTAGTCTTAGACCCTCAATATTATTATAGGCTCCTGAATATACTAATGGCCCTAACTCTATACCAGTAAACAAACGCGTATAACCACTTGACAATATTTTAGCAATTTCAGTATAGGTTTTAATAGCCGGAATAGTCTTGATTGTATCAATCATGCTATAAGCTAATTGCTCTTTATCTGTAAAAGGTTCAGGTCTGACAGATTGCCAGTATTTCTTATTAGTCTCTCTATAATCAGGTAAAATTTCAATACCTCTATCATAGAATCTCACGTCTTTGGGCTTGTTTACAATTATATCTTCATTATAATTGGTGAACTTCAATAGCATACCGGCAGATCCCTTTGTAATTTCTGAAACATCTACTACAATACGGTTCTTTACAGGCATCCATATACTATCAACAGGTTCTAATTCTTGTTGAATCTTGATGCGTTCAACAAAGTTCAGGTTTGCATCTTTTGTAATAGTGGCGTCTATTTGTGCAATCGCCCATGAACCCTTATTAATCCATATAGTTCCTGCAAACGCTAAGTCCTGCTTTCGCTTGGGTGTAAACTCAATTCGATAGCAGAAGTCTTCTCCGATATAGCTACTGTCTGCTAAATAATAATCATAAATCAGCCGCCAGTCATCAGCAATTGGTGAAGCGAAATTCTTGTTCAGAACATCTACCTGATTCACGTAGAAATTATATTGCTGAAAAGTAGAACCAATTAATTGTGCTGTGAGGCTTCCGTCAGTAACACCAATCCCTTTAATATTTGTTTTTTCAATGATTTCTTTGGATAAACGGGGGTCATTTCTGAAATAATAATGAGAAATAGATTCTGATATAAAAGTGGGTACTAAAACATTTCCTTCATCATCAGTTAACGTACCCATATCTTCTAAGGCTTTATTGACTTTTTCTGCAATTTTTCGTTTTCTTAGTTTTTCACTGATGTTATTGATGTCAACCTCAATTTTATTATAACTTATATAATCAAAACCACTGATTTTCTTATAATTATTTTCCGATTTTGCCGATACTGCTTTTCTGATGATGCCCCAGGCAGGATTTTCTCCCGCATGCACAGTTATTTCATGTAACATAATATCGGCAGGTCTTAGTTGAATATTAAGAGTTTGAGAAAGGGAGTCTCGTCTAATAAAAACTGTCTTTGGAGTATAACCCATACAGCTTATAAAAAGAGAGTCAGAAATAAGACCTGGTAGTTGAAAAACAAAATTGCCTTCGAAGTCGGTGTTTTTTCCTATTGTTGAGTTTTTAATACTGACAGAGGCAAAAGGAATAGGATCGTGTGTAACAAAATCAGTGACTTTTCCTTTTATTGTATAAGTATTTTGTGCGGAAACTAAAGTTGAGGATAAATATATAATTAAAAAATATAGTTGCTTCATTTCACAATTTTTCAATACTCTAATCTAAATGATAAAACGAGTATCCCCAACGATTGGTTGCTTCATTTTATGAAATACGCATTAATATGATAGATATTGTTTGAAAAATACAAAAAAGTCTCCGTATCGATATAAGGAACTAAGTAAAATGATTAATAGAAATTTGTAAATGATTGATCTGATTTGAATAAAAATTTCTACTTGTGATATTCATTGATAAAATCTCCCTTAGGCATAAATTCCAAATCTTCAACCGACTGATTAAAATAATAAACCCAAGCTTCATACTCTTGCCCATCACTTTTAAGAATTACTGTCGCCTTCTTTCTGACATATTCAGAATGCGCCGGATCCATAGGGTTATATTCTTCATATTTATCTAATAGAGAGAACAATTTGTCTGGCTCTTTTAATCGGTATAATTCGCCCTTAACAAAATACTTTTCTCCACTTTGGCAAGGTATTATTCCGGGATAATAATCTACCATGTACATTTTCCCTTCCATAATAGCCTTACCCATTGGTTCTGCAAACCTGTTTACCCAATCGTGCGATTCAATATTACCGTACTCACTTAAAAGAGTACCGTAAACAAATAAATATTCGTTTTCAGTCATTTCTTTGATTTAACTTGATGCCTTTCTAATATTTCCATAGAAAAGCGTTTTTAATAATAAACAGGATTTATTATCTCCTAATTCAGCAGCTATTTTAAAACTTTTTTCCGCACTTTCAAAATCAGCTTTTCTAAATTCTAATTCTCCAATTAAACGTATTACCGTTGCATTTTTATCTAAATACATTCTTGAAGAACGCTTAAGTTCGAAAAGTGATAGGGTATATTCCTCTAACTGATAATAGCACATACCTTTCCAATAAAAAGTCTCGGCTAAGGCGTTATCTAATCGTATTGATTTTTCAAAATCAGCTAATGCAGCATCCCAATTTTCAAAATAATAATGGCATTTACCTCTATATAAATAAGCAGTTGAAGACTTAGGAAATTCATGTACTTCTCCATCGAAGTATCGGAAAGCAGTAACATAATCAGCTGATTTAAATGCTTCTATTCCCTCTTTAAAAATAATTTCATCATATTCCTGAGGAGAAATGTCATTTCCCAATCTGATTCTCAGAAATATATAAATCAAAAATGGTATGCCTATCAGCAATGCCTCCATGATTTTATTATTTATTAAGTTCTCCTTGAATTTTCTTTGGTAAATTATTTACTACAATATCATAAGACTCATTTATCCATTCCTTTATTAAATGGTCTTTTACCGAACCATCAATTAAGATAGTACTCCAGTGTCGCTTATTCATGTGATATGCACCTGTGACACAACTATATTCGGCTCTTAATTCTTCATTCTTTTCCGGCGTATTTTTCAAACTTATTTTAAATTGTTCTGAATTAAGACCTGTCAGCGCAAACATTTTTCCCATTACTTTATAGACCAAAGTATCAGGTCCAAAAGGTAATTCTTCTGTAACACCATTTTTTATTAAACAAAAATCTCTGAACGATTCTATATTCATAAACTTATCTGGTTGCGCATCGGGTTACCATCACAATTATACAAGTCAAAAACATGATTATCGAAATCTTATTAATTCCATGCATCATTTTTAAATTGAAACTATGAGGATATTTGCCTTCGGTATCTTTACGAAATACTCTTATAAAATACGCAAATACTGGTCCAACAGAAAGAAAGTGCTTTAATTTTTGGAACATCTTTTTATTTTTATTAGGCGTTAATGAGATCATACTCTACTATTTCAGGCTCTGACCATCTGCCATCTTCTTTAATTAATTCTATCAACTCATTGACTGCATTATCAGCATGAACAGACTTCTTTACTACATTCTGCCCTCTATATAACGCAATTTTATCCTTACCAATACCTACATAACCATAATCCGCATCAGCCATTTCACCTGGTCCATTTACAATACAGCCCATAATACCGATTTTAACACCTTTCAGGTGATCTGTATATTTGCGTATCATGGCGGTTGTTTCCTGTAGGTCAAAAAGAGTTCTTCCGCAAGAAGGGCAACTGATATATTCAGTTTTACTCATTCTGGTTCGTGCTGCCTGTAAAATTCCAAAAGAAGTACTGTTGGCAATAGATAAATTATCAAAAGATATTAAAATTCCATCTCCAAAACCATCTACCAATAATCCACCGCAATCGGTTGCTGCATATAATTGACCTTTAACTTCTGATATATTTCTATAATCTCTTTTTAAAACTACTGGATTTTTAATTTCTGAATCAATCAAATTAAAATACAGTTTTCTTAATTCGGGCATTGCCGCTTCATTATCTGTCTCCACAATTAGTACAACATTCGTATATCGTTTAAGAGTTTCAATAAAGTCAGGACCTAAATTATTAATTTTGATTTTTACAAAATTGATAGATTTGTGAAGTGAATTCCGTAGACTTCCTTCAACAAAAGTTTCAGCACTATATAAAGGAATTTTATTGACTTTATCTTCTTGGATTTCCCAAATCTCAGCATCTAAAATTTCTTTCAGACCATTAGGCAACATAAATGGAATAGGCATTTTGCCGCTATAAATATAATCAGCACCAATATCATTCATGCGCCATTTATCGGGTAAGGGTAGATAAAAATGGCCTATTGGTTTTAAATCTTCGTGTTTTTCGACGGAAATGTCCGAGAAATCTGCAATTACTCTTGGTACATTCAATGCTCCGAAATTTTCAACCTCAAATGTATCTCTACGATGATACTGATAAGGATTGATAGGGATATTCGAAATTGGAGGAATAAAAGTTGTTTTTGTGTCTCGGTTAGTGTATCGGTCTACCAATGATTTAGCAACAGGTGCTTCAAATTCAGGGTCTTCTGTTAAACTTACCCGAACAGTATCACCCAGACCATCCTCTAAAAGCGTGCCTATACCCATAGATGATTTTATTCTACCATCTTCACCTTCACCGGCTTCTGTGACTCCCAAATGCAATGGATATGGTTTTAATTGCTCTGCTTCAAGTCTTTGGACTAATAAGCGGTAGGCCTGAACCATTACCTGTGGATTTGAAGATTTCATTGAAATGACAATATTGAAATAATTCTCATCTTCACAAATCCTAAGAAATTCTAATGCTGATTCAACCATTCCCAAAGGAGTATCTCCGTATCTGCTTAGAATTCTGTCAGAAAGAGAACCATGGTTTGTTCCGATTCGCATAGCCGTACCATATTCTTTACATATTTTTATTAGTGGTAAAAATCTGTTTCTGATTCTTTCTAATTCGGCTTTATAGTTTTCTTCTGAATAATCAATGATCTCAAATCGTTTTTTATCGGCATAATTGCCCGGATTAATTCGTACCTTTTCAACTATTCTGGCTGCTAACTCTGCGGCATTTGGCGTAAAGTGTATATCTGCAACTAACGGAGTATTATAACCTCTGTAACGAAGTTCTTTCCTGATATTTTCCAGATTTTGTGCTTCTTTTACACTGGGGGCTGTGATTCTGATTATTTCACAACCACTTTCAATCATCCGGATAGTTTGTTCAACCGAACCAGCAGTATCCATAGTATCGATAGTGGTCATAGATTGAACCCTGATCGGATAATCTGAACCAATCCAAACCTCCCCAACCTGCACCTGATTCGTTTTTCTTCGAGAGTATTCTGTTAAAGAATCACAGTATTTTTTTTCAGACTCTGACATTCAATTTTATTGTTTATTTCACGCAAATCTAAACATGAATATAACGTCTTTTATGAAAAAATGGTTGAAAAATTTAATATAAATTCAATAAATGGTTTTATGGTTATTGGAAAATACAAAGTAAGTCTTTCAATTGTGATATTATTATGGGAAATGTCAATTTTCCATGAAAATTAATTGTGAAGTAGTGGCAGGATAAAAAAATGCAAGAATATTGATAATTTTGTAAAAAAATAGTAGAATGGTTACAGATGAAGTAAAATTGCCCGTAATGGAATCTTTTTATACGCTTCAAGGAGAAGGCTTCCATGCAGGCAAGGCGGCATATTTTATACGTTTAGGTGGCTGCGATGTTGGTTGTGTTTGGTGTGACGTAAAAGAGTCATGGGATGCATCGTTACATACGGAATTTTCAATAGAAGAAATTGTTCATCAAGCTAATAAATATGCTGGTAGGATGGCAGTTATTACAGGTGGAGAGCCTTTAATGTATAATTTAAATGCGTTAACATTGGCTTTAAAACAAGCCGGATTTCAAACAAATATCGAAACATCAGGTGTCTATGCCATGTCTGGTGTGTGGGATTGGGTTTGTTTTTCACCTAAGAAATTTAAAGTACCTCACAAAAGTATTTACTCGATAGCAAACGAATTAAAAGTAATTGTATATAATAAATCTGACTTTGCTTTCGCTGAAAAGTATGCAAATGTTGTGAGAGAAGACTGCATTTTGCTTCTTCAGCCTGAATGGAGCAAGCAAAGCCAGATGTTGCCCGTGATAATTGACTATGTTAAAGAAAATCCAAAATGGAGAGTAAGTTTGCAAACTCATAAGTTTATGGATATTCCTTAGATAGGTAATCCTGTAAATTATCTCTTGCCAAAAAAAGTAATCGATGCTTTAGCGATGGCATTTGCATTAAGGTTAAAGCCAATAACTGCGGGCATTGTGCTTTTATCCAGATCTAATTTTGTTTTAAGTGCAAACACCGTAATCAGATATTGATGAAGCTCACCAGGTGGCGGACATGGGCCACCATATCCAAAAGTTCCATAATCATTAATACTTTGAGTACATTCTACCGGGGCAATGGTTTTGGTAATGTCTCCTGCTTCTGGTTTTAGCTCGGTTACCTCTGCAGGAATATTAAAAATTAACCAGTGCCACCAGCCACTTCCTGTAGGGGCATCTTTATCATAAATTGTTACAGCAAAACTTTCTGTCTCCTCAGGAGCATCGGTCCATGAGAGATGAGGTGAGGTGTTTTGTCCTGTACAACCAAAACTGTTAAAAAATTCTTTAGCGGTTGCCTGACCTTTAAGATTGTTACTCTTTAATGTGAAATTCTTTATTTTAATTGTTTCTATGCTTTTTTCCATAGTTTAATGTGCGTTATTTTAAAATTCTAAAACTTTGCCATGAGTACTTCTAATGACAAAAGGCATTAAAACCGGTATTCTTTTCAAAAAATTAATTGCGAATTCTGAAGTTTTTTCTTTACCGAATAACCTTTGCAACTGCCTTCCTCGCCAAAGTTGATTCTTGAAATTAGTATTCCAGATTGTTATATATAACTTTTCTAATTCGGTTCTTGTTAGATTTCCAAGCAAAAAATCCTGTATCAGTTGTGCGGCAAAAAAGCCTGATCTAATAGCAATAGACATTCCATTGCCTGCAAGTGGAGTAATCAATCCGGCTGAATCACCAACCATAATGACATTTTCATGAACCTGGCTTTTTGAAACAAATACCACTTCATTAATTACTTCCGGTTTTGTAAAAAGAAAATCAGCCTTTATGAAGATTTCTTTCAGAAAAGGATTTTTGTAGAGCACTTCCTCCTCCATTTGTTTGATATTACTTTTATTTTTCAGATTAGCAGTGGCGGTCAGATAACAAAGACAATACTTGTTATTTTCAATGGCAGAAATTCCACAATATCCACCTTCAAAATTGTGTAAGGAGATTAAATCTTTAGGATAATCAATAGATATATGGTATTTGACTCCTAAATAGCTGGTTTGTTGTTTTGGTATGGGCCTTTTGATGATTTTATCTACTTTAGCTCGCTTTCCATACGAGCCAATAAGTATTTTTGCATGAAAAGTTTTATTCGTATTAGTATCAACAAAAAATGCTTCATTGATGCGCTGGGTGTCTTCAACACTGGCATTGAGCTCAAAGCTCACGCCAAGGCCTAAGGCAATTTTGTAGAGTTCAAAATCCAGCGTAAAACGGCTGATGCCAAAGCCACCCATTTCTAATGGAGAATGCAAGCTTTTGCCCGTAATGGATGTCAGTTGAAACTTATCTATATTTGAAGCTCCCAATCTATTGAGGTCTAATCCTATATGTTCTACATAAGATCTGACTTCGTTAGAAATATATTCGCCGCATACTTTATGGAAAGGATAAGTATGCTTTTCTATTACTATTACAGAAAACCCTTTTCTGGCTAACTCAATAGCTACTGTTAAGCCGCCAAGTCCTCCTCCTATAATAATGGCATCATACATGGGAATCTAATTTAAAACTCACTTTTTGTAGTGCAAATTTAATGAATTTTTACCGACAATTTTCCCTACTTCCATACCTTGATCAATTCCATCCCTGAAATGAATTCCACCATAGACTCTTGAGATACTACACTCGTTTGCAGCAGCCCAGAATGAATCAAATTTTTTTGGAGGCCCTACAAAATACTTTGAGTAATCTATATAACTTAACGTATCACCCATTTTTTCTGTAAGAATTGTTGCCATTGCTGCAGATTGCGCTGAGTGACCAGAGGGAAATTCCGGGAATGGGGGTGTCAACAAAGCTGCTTCCCATTTACTGTCAATATATCTCTTAATGTATGCGATCGGGCGGATAAAGTTTTGCTCATATTTTATCCGCCAGGTGGCTATAAATGTGTCATTCAATCCGATTGTAAGATTACTATATAATTCTGTGGCTTCGTCCAATCTTTTAGGATTTTGCTTAAGTACTTGTGTTAAAATCGAAACTGAGTGGCCAGGAGCCGAATATGTGAAGGAAGCGGCATCGTCCCAGAAATTGGCAATTTGTAGTTTTTCACTATTGGGTTTTACCTCTTTCGAAATGTTATACACTTCCATTGCCATTTTGTAGAATGGCGAGTTTGGATAAATAGAAAATTCTACTTTAGGTTTAATATCAATACCACCTTGATTTTCTTTGAGAAAAGCCCTGTTCTTTCCCCAGTTCGGGTGCAAGGGCCCTGTATTTTCTAAGTCTGCTACTCTGTTGATTTCAAAGCAGGATGTACAAACCGGTAATTTATAATTCATATCATAAGTACGTAAAAAAGTATTATGACCGCCATCAGTCATGGAATACCCATATATCCAGTCTGCAATTTTTTCTCCATACTTTCTTGATTTCTCAACTACTTCTTTTGTAAGTTTCTTTGCAAAGTAAATATTTATAGAATCATTGAGTGCATAAACTTTTTCCATCCAAATAAATGGTGATGAAATAAAAAGTTTATCAACCATTGCAAATAATGCGCTTGAAACAGCTACAGAGGCATTGAAATCAGTAATATCAGCGAAAAGACTATCTGGTTTTTTCAAATCTTGTAATTGACCTGCCAAAGATAAGTTATCAGGATACGCAGGAAGCATCGCCTCATAAGCAGCTAAATTTATATAGGCCATATTTCGTGCCGAAACATTTGGGCTATATCCTTGCGTTTGTTCAATTAAATCAAAAATCAGCTCGTGCCACCTCACCACCAAATCAGATGAGTCATAATTGTATTTTCTTTCAGGCTCAATTTTAATAAATGTAGGATTACCTATTTGCTGTGTGGTTTCATTATTTACCTCCTCAATTACAGTATCTTCTTGTGAATTTACAGATGGTTGAGTTACCTTTGCAGAAGATTTTGTTGTAGTTATTTTTTTGGGAGTAGTAGTAGGTTTACTTTTGGGTACTGCTTTAACCGGAGTCTTTTGCTGAGCAAATACTCCAAATCCACAATAAAGAAAAATTACTATACAGCATAAAAAAGATTTCTTCATAGTTGAGAGATTAATTTAATAAAAAGTCGAATATTTGAGCCGGGGTTCTATCCCAAACAAAAATCAGATTTAGAAAAGGATTTTGCAACATTTATATTGATAAATTACACAATGCCCGACAAAAAACTATTTCTTCTTGATGCCATGGCGCTTATTTACAGAGCGCATTTTGCATTCCTCAAAGCTCCTCGGATCACCTCAAAAGGGTTAAATACAAGTTGTGTTTTCGGATTTGCCAACGCTTTATTAGAGGTGATTCAAAAAGAAAAACCGACCCATTTAGGCGTGGCATTTGACCTCCCTGGAGGTACTTTCAGGAATAATATGTTCCCTGAATATAAAGCCAATCGTCAGGAACAACCCGAAGATATTACAATTGCGATCCCTTATGTAAAAAAATTGGTTGAAGCAATGGATATTCCATGTCTAAGTCTGCAAGGTTATGAAGCGGACGATGTTATTGGAACATTGGCAAAAAAAGCGGCTCTTGAAGGATTTGAGGTTTATATGATGACACCTGATAAAGATTACGGGCAATTGGTGGAGGAACATATTTATTTATATAAGCCTGCCATTGGTGGCAAAGATGTTGAAGTAATGGGTATAAATGAAGTTTGTAGCAGATGGGGGATTAAAAGAGTAGATCAAGTGGTTGATATTCTGGGTTTAATGGGTGATGCTGTAGATAATATTCCTGGAATACAAGGAGTAGGAGAGAAAACAGCAGCTAAATTGATTGCAGAATATGATACAGTTGAAAACCTATTAGCGAATAGTGAAAAACTAACAGGCAAATTAGGGGACTCAGTGAGGAATAATAAAGAAATTGCCTTGTTGTCAAAAGAGTTGGCAAAAATAGAATTGAATGTGCCGATAGATTTTGATGGAGACAAATTAAAAATAATGCCTCCTCATGTAGATATATTATCATCGTTATTAGATGAACTGGAGTTCAGAACATTAAGAAAAAGACTGCTTCCTGATGAAACACCTACTACGATACAACCAACATCCGTAATCAAATCAGTAACGGCAGGAGAGAAAAAATCAGCGATTGGTGCAAAATCGGGGCAGCAAATCTCTATGTTTGAAGCTGATACTTCGACCAATATAGTCTTTACTGATAATTCAGAAGATGATGTTTTGAGTGGTTATAATTCTACTTCTAAAGATACAATTGATACAGTCGTTCATGAATATCATCTGATAGATACGCCAGAATTAAGAAAGAGTCTGATCTACTATTTATCTCAACAAGATGAATTCTGCTTTGATACTGAAACCACTTCAGTCGATGCAGTAGATGCCGAAATTGTGGGTATGTCATTCGCTTATCGAAAAGGTGAAGCTTATTATATACCTTTCCCGGAAAATCAACAAGAGGCGTATCAGATTGTACAGGAGTTTAAAGAGGTTTTTGAAAATGAAGAAATTACAAAAATTGGCCAGAACATTAAATATGACCTGATGATTCTTCAAAACTATAATGTTGATGTCAAAGGTAAAATGTATGATACTATGCTGGCGCACTATATTATTGAGCCAGAGCAAAGACATGGTATGGATTACATGGCAAACGTCTATCTGAATTATGATCCGGTTTCTATTGAAACTCTGATAGGTAAAAAAGGTAAAAGTCAACTTACCATGCGTGAAGCCGATTTGGAGAAAGTAAAGGAATATGCTGCAGAAGATGCTGATATTACTTTACAATTAAAGAATGTGCTTCAACCGAGATTGAGTACCAGTGTTCAACAAGAAAAATTATTGGCCGATGTCGAAATGCCATTAGTATGTGTTCTTGCTGATATGGAAATGTCCGGGGTGCGTGTCAGTGTTGATACTCTTCATGAGATGTCAAAAGTACTGGATACGGATATTCAGGAAATACAACGAAGTATTTACAGTCTGGCAGGTGGAGAATTTAATGTTTCTTCTCCTAAACAATTAGGCGAAATTCTTTTTGAAAGGCTGCGTCTGGATAAAAATGCAAAAAAAACCAAGACCGGGCAATATGCCACCGGAGAAGATGTTTTATCAAAATTGGAGAGTGAACACGAAATAGTAAGAAAAATTTTAGATTTCAGGGAGTTAATAAAACTTAAAAGTACATATGTAGATGCCTTACCTGCCTTGATTTCAAAAAAGACAGGTAGAATACATACTTCGTATAATCAAGCGGTTGCAGCTACCGGTCGCTTAAGCTCCACAAACCCAAACTTGCAAAATATTCCGATTCGTACGGTTCGAGGTCGAGAAATCCGTAAGGCATTTATTCCTCGTGACGAGAATTTTGCGATACTTTCAGCTGACTATTCTCAAATAGAATTGCGGATTATGGCAGCTTTTAGCGAAGATGATAGTATGCTTAATGCATTTAATAAAGGAATTGATATTCATGCAACCACTGCTTCAAAAGTATTTAAAGTATCTTTAGATCAGGTTACCTCTGATATGCGAAGAAAAGCAAAGATGGTTAACTTTGGTATTATTTATGGTATTTCTGCTTTTGGCCTGGCACAACGTCTAAGCATTCCGCGAGGGGAGGCAAAGGAAATCATTGATTCTTATTGGGCCGAATTTCCTAAAATCAAAATTTTTATGGATTCGGCAATCAACAAAGCCAGAGAAACCAAATATGTAGAGACTATCCTGGGCAGAAGAAGATACTTAAGAGATATAAATTCTCAAAATCTTGTGGATAGAGGTTTTGCAGAAAGAAATGCCATTAATGCCCCTATTCAAGGGTCTGCTGCAGATATGATAAAAGTGGCCATGATTAACATACACGACTTTTTGAAGAAAGAAAAATTGAAGTCGAAAATGATTTTGCAGGTACATGATGAATTGGTCTTTGATGCACACCAAAGCGAAATTGAATTCCTTAAGCAAAAGGTTGACGAACTAATGTGTACAGCAATACCGTTACCTGTTAAGATGGAAACAGGAATGGGAGTTGGTAAAAATTGGTTAGAAGCACATTAACTATTATGCTGCTGATTTAACCGTTTTTTCTATTACTTGTTGTCAAATAGATTTAAAGACATGGAAGACAGATAAATATATGAAAGTTGGAATTGTTATTTTAGCTGCTGGTGAGTCTTCCCGAATGGGTGTTCCTAAACAATTACTGCATATAGATGGGCAGTCATTGATTAAACGTATTACTGAAATGGCTATGGATACCCCATGCTACCCAGTTGTTGTAGTTCTGGGTGCTAACCGCAGCATGATTCGAAAGGAATTAGAACGGATGCCTATTACTATTATTGACAATCCTCAGTGGGAGTCAGGTATGTCAAGTTCAATTAAAATGGGATTAGTCGGGGCATACATGACTTTTAAAGATCTTGAGGCGGTTATTTTTTTAACAGTTGATATGCCATTTGTTTCTGTAGATCTGGTACAGAAAATGATTGCAAAAGCTATAGAGAAATCAGCAGCTATGCTGGAGTCACCAGAAATTGTCGCGTGTAAATATGATGGACAAATAGGAGTGCCAGTATTGTTTAAGCGATGTCTGTTTAACGATTTGCTAGAATTACGCGGTGATAATGGAGCTAAGAAGATTATTTTAGCTAATAAGCAAAAAACTGTAACTATCGACTTTCCTGAAGGAAAAACCGATTTAGATACAATTGATGAGTATAGAAATTTTTTGTCTAATTACAATCAGAACTAATGCAAGCAGTTGGTTATTATATAGCATTGCCCTTTTTATATTTTATTTCTATCTTACCTTTTCCATTACTTTATTTACTTTCTGACTTTTTATACATTATTATTTATTACCTGATAGGGTATAGAAAATCAGTAGTAAGAACTAATCTAAAGAATAGTTTCCCTGAAAAAAGTGAAGAAGAACTGATTAAGATAGAAAAAGCTTTTTTTAAGTATATAGTCGATTTTTTCTTAGAAATGTTGAAATGTCTGACAATCTCGAAAGAGGAATTACTCAAAAGGGTGAGTATTGAAAATCCTGAGGTTGTAGAAGAATTATTTAATAGCGGACAAAATGTCATTGTTTCAACAGGGCATTATGGAAACCATGAATGGATCAATCAGGTTTTACCGTTCATGTTACCTTTTCAAATTAAAACAGTGTATCGTATTCAGCACAATACTTATTTTAACCAATTGTTTCTGGATTTCCGCTCAAGATATGGCGTTGAAATGATTTCGATGAATGAATCGTATCGAAAAATCAATACAAAAGATTCTAAGCCTTTTTTATTACTTTTGGCAAATGATCAGTCAGCACCACCTGACAAGGCCTTCTGGACTACATTTCTTAATCAAGAAACTTCTTTTTTTGCCGGAACTGAGATATTTGCCCATCGTTATAATATACCAGTTGTATATGGCTGTATTAAACGCATCGGCAGAGGGAAGTATAGAGCGGTATTTGATATAATAAGTACCAGACCCAGAGAACTTCCGAAGGGGAAAATTCTGGAAGAACACGCAAAGAAATTAGAAAGAGATATTCGACAAGACCCAACACCTTGGATGTGGTCACATAAACGCTGGAAATACAAGAAAATCAATGGTGAATACATAGATGTAAATTATAAGGAATGAAAACAAAGTTTTTAATCTTACGTTTTTCGTCTATTGGGGATATTATTCTAACAACTCCTGTGGTTCGATGTCTTAAACTTCAATACCCTGACGCCGAAGTCCATTTTGCTACCAAAAAACAATTCAGGGTCCTGGTTGAAAATAATCCTTACATTGACAAGTTTTTTCTGTTAGATGGAACACTTAATTCTTTTATTAGGAATCTTCAGGCTGAAAATTATAATTATGTGATTGATTTGCATAATAATCTGCGTACCTCCATTATTAAATATAGATTGGGTAAGCAATCCTTCCGTTATAATAAACTTAACTTTGAAAAATGGCTATTAGTTAATCTCAAAATTAATCGATTGCCAGATATACACATTGTTGACAGAAATCTGGAGACTATCGAAAAACTACGCATAAGAAACGATAATCAAGGATTAGATTATTTCATTCCATCGGACCAGGAAGTAAATCTTGTAGATATTTTAGAAGATAATCAAACGTTTGTAGCTTATGCAATCGGGGGGCAGCATTTTACTAAAAAACTACCTACTGAAAGAATAATAGAACTTTGCAGTAAAATTAATGAAAAAATTATCCTTTTAGGAGGTAAAGAAGATGAATCAACAGGTGAAATAGTGCAACATACATTGGGTAACAGAATATATAATGCCTGTGGCAAATATAATCTGAATCAATCAGCATCCATCCTGAAACAAGCTCAGTATGTAATTAGCCACGATACCGGTCTTATGCACATTGCCTCAGCACTAAAAAAAAGGATTGTTTCTATTTGGGGGAATACTGTACCCGAATTTGGGATGTATCCTTATCAGACAGAATTCAGTATTATTGAAAATAAAAACCTTTCGTGTCGTCCTTGCTCAAAAATCGGATACGAAAAATGTCCAAAAGGTCATTTTAAATGTATGAATGATCTGGTACTTAATGATATTAAATAGAATCAGGTTAAAATTCTTATATATACCCAATGGTTAATTATAAGTAATTAATTGATGAATTTGAGCATATTGTAGGAGCATAATAGTTTTACCATCTTTTATTTTGCCAGTTTCTATCATTTGATTGGCTTTTGCGAAGTCAATTTCTAAAACTTCAATATCTTCTTCATCAATTACACCACCACCATCGTTAACTTTTTGTTCTTTAGTATATTCTGCTACAAAAAAGTGTAGAATTTCTGTAACCGAACCCGGAGACATATAAGCCTCAAAGACCTTTTGAACATGGCTGATTTTATATCCTGTTTCTTCCTCTGTTTCTCTCTTAATACAGTTTTCGGCATTATCTTTATCTAAAAGCCCTGCGCAGGCTTCAATCAACATACCTGTTTCGTTTCCGTTAACATAGGTCGGCATTCTGAATTGATTCGTTAGTATTACAGTTTTGCTTGTGTTATTATAAAGTAGGATGGTGGCTCCATTACCTCTATCATATGCTTCTCTGCTTTGTTTTTGCCATTCTCCATTTTTCTTTTGCCATTCAAACGTAACTTTACGAAGCACATACCAATTGTCAGATAAAATTTCGATATTTAAATTTCTAACCTTAGTATTCATTTTGATTGTTTTTGAGTTATTTTGATTATTTTTGATCAAATTTATGAAATATTTATGAACTTCCAAGAACGTAAGCAGATAATTATAGAAAAAGTTGAGACAAATGGTAATGTTGATGTTAAAGAATTGGCAGCTTTGCTCAATACTTCTGAAATAACTGTACGAAGAGATTTGGCAATTCTGGCTGAAAAGGGTTTAATTTTCAGAACTCATGGAGGAGCAATGAAACTCAGCCTAAGCTATGACACTATTGACTTTGTCAATAAATCCGCTGTGCGAGGCGAACAAAAAGATTATATCTGCCAGATAGCTGCCTCTTATATCAATGAAGGAGATGTAGTATTTTTAGATTGTGGAAGCACGGTTTATAGAATATGTCCATTTATTCGCAATATGAAAATTAAGGTAGTTACAAACTCTATTCCGATTGTAAATACTTTGCTCAATTCATCAGTCAGTTTGAATTTTGCTGGAGGAGAAATTGATCAAGAGCGTCAGGCAAGTCATGGCAATATTGCTATTGAGCATTTTGCAAGATATAGAGCCGATAAAGCTTTTTTGGGTGTTGATGGTATTTCGGTTAATAACGGGTTAAGTGCTTCAAGCGAAAAAGAAGCTGAAATTTCTACAATCCTTGCGAAATATGCCAAAGAAACTTTTCTTTTATGTGATTCGAGCAAATTTGAAAGAGACAGGTATCTGCCCTTTGCACCAATTGATATGGCTAATTACCTCATTACGGATAATGGCGCTGATGAAACACTTATCAGAAAGTATGAAAGCCTTGGTGTAATAGTAGTCAAATCAAAGGCTTAATACTTTAAGCCTTTGATAAATCTTAAATTTGATTGTTTTGCATCAAAAAATCACAAATACCTTAGCCATTTATTATCGCGGTGAGCAGCTTTATAATTGCTGTACCATTTGCATAAAGGATACAGGCTTACAACAACAAGTAACCAAACTAAATAAACTCCAATTAATTCTAAACCGGAAGGCTGCAGAGGGCGTCCAAACTGAAATGGTCCAAAAACAAAATCCTCGGTACGGAATCCTTGAATATAAAGCATAATAAACATAATTGTGTGAATTATGTACCAATGAATGATATAATAAAAAAGAGGTACTTTTCCATAAACAGATATTATATCAATAAATTTATTTTTCATTCCATCACTAATTGATAGAATAATGAAACTAATCCCCAAAGTAGCCAGTGTATATAAAAGTGAAGGGGGATATTTGTTTAAATTCATAAAAGATAGAAATGTATAAACTGCATCTTTTTGAGGTGTCCAAGGTAATGGGTCCCCGTAGAAATTAAAGAAGCGCAAAACGACGAATAATATTAAAGAACCTATCCCTATTTTTAACAGGGCAACTTTTCTCTGTTTCTGGGGCTTATCAAAAACTATTCCTCCAAAACCATATCCGGCAAGCATAATTCCTAACCAGGGAATAGGAGGGTAGCCAATTGCGAAAGTCGTATTTGGTGTAATCTGAAAAAGTGAAAAACTGAATAATGGAGAAAGAAGTGAAAACGGAGTATTATTAATTGGAAGTAAACCAATTATATTATGGCAAAAAATTATAATTAATCCAATGGTCAGAATAGTTTTAGTAGATAATCTCATTAAAAAAGAAAGAATAACTAATCCCAGACCGATAGCTGCAATTACCTGAAAGAAGAACATTCGGAATCTGAAATCAAACCACAGTGCAAAACCAATCACGGTAAATTCTAAGAAAATTAGCCATAGACCGCGGCCTAAAAGAAATCTTTGACTTTCTTTCAAACCTGCATTCTGATTTTTGTAAGATAAATAAGCTGATGTGCCTGATAAAAATACAAATGTTGGCGCACACAAATGTGTAACCCATCTTGTAAAAAATAACAATGGAGTTGTAACTGCTAAATTAGTAGGATTTATGCCAATGTGTAGTAAATCTCGGCAGTGGTCAAGTGCCATAATAACCATCACTAATCCACGAGTAAAATCAATGGAATTAATTCGTTTCATATAGTAGTAAGATTAGAGTAACAGGTATTTTCAGAAATTATTCAACAAATGACAATGTCTGAATTATTTTTTTGAGAACAAAATCAAAACAGAGTCAGATTACCTCAAAAGAGAAAATTTCTATTTCAATAAAAAAGAGGAATTTTGAGTTGACTTCTCTGTCCCCGAAATGTAGATACTTAAATCAATGCTACAATTAAAAACTGACATTTAGTTTCAATAAAAGTAACTGCTATTATTTGACTACTGGAAACGCCACAATTCTTAGTTTACTGCAACCATAAGGAATTAAAGTAATAGTTTCTGCATCTTCATTTACCTCTCCTAAATATACACCATCGCGTGCTGTAACAGGTTGCCTTGCTACCCCTTCAACAATTTTCCAGCTTGGAATTTTCTTGCCCACTGTCTTTATTTCAATTGGTGCATTCTCACTATTCCATACAAAAGCGTCTGTTTTTGGCTTTATGGTTACAGTTACATTTTCAGGAGTTTTTTGAATAACAGAAAGGGGCAAACCATAATTCCAATCACTTTTAGGTTGAATGTCGTAATAAATGCCTTCTTCTTTAATTTCTTTTTTTGTCCATTCTTCTTTTATTTTTAACGCATACACTAAAGGACCTCTTTCAATTGCACGAGAGTTTTTAGCCCAATTGGTAGTAATTACTTCCATAGGTAATTGTAAAGTTAATTTATCTCCGTTTGTCCAGAATCTTTTGATCTTAATAATTTTCCCACCTTTCTCAGTCTGAAACTTTTTTCCGTTTAGCCATACTATAGCTTCTTTACACCAAGCCGGGATACGGACTTCTAATGGAAAATCAATAGATTTTGGTGTGGTTATGGTAAAGTTAATCTGATCTTCAAATGGATAATTCGTTTCTTCGTCAATAGTTACCACAGTTCCACTACCTACCTTTGCTGTGATAGTACTTGGTGCAAATAATAACGCTGCCAAGCCTTTATCAGGCGTGGCGTACCAAAGATGAGAAGTAAATTTTGTCCAACCTTGATGCATATTTGCAGTACAGCAAGTATAACCTGCATAAGGTCCGAAAACATTGCACATTCCTCTCCAGAATGGCAGAGAAAAATCAAATATCCCTCGGCTTACCTGCACCTGATTAGCTATCTGAAAATATTGCCTTGAATTATAATCGTCTGTGGTTTGTGTGGGCAAAGCATTGTATGTCATTCTTTCAATGGCTTCCATATAAGTTTGGTCTCCGCTAATGCCAATCATTTGTTCTAAGGAAAACATGGTTTCTACTATCGAACAAAGTTCAATTCCCTGCGTAGGATCGTTACCATGTAAATCTTCATCACCAGAATACATTCCATGAGGTAAACCATGCAATGTCATTAAATCGGTCCAGCCAGTTTTCAGGCTTTTTAATAATTCCGGATTTTTTTTGGCCTGGAAATAAATTGCAGGAAGTTTGATACCCATTCCGACGTTAACTGCATGTCTTTCCATCCACTTTTCGTTTGTCTGATTCGCTGCAGCTTGCATAACCCAGTTCCGGTTTCCTAAAAGTTGTGTCCACGGAGTGGTTTGTTGATAAATAATATCTCCTAATTCCAGCAAAAACTTATCTTCAGTAATATTATACAGCCAATAAACTGACATCAGATTATCACCGCCACGTGCTTGTGCCCACTCGGTCCATTTTACTAATGGGCAGGTTTTTAGATTCTGGTACTGATATTTGAAATAATTAGTAAGACATTTAATTACTCTTTTGTCATTAGTAGCAGTATAGTACTGCTGTAAAACCTTAATCATTACCATTTTAGGCCACCAATCCTCTCCTTGCTGGCAGTTCGTAAGTGTTTTACCGCTCCTTTCCTCCTTGGTAATTCCACCTATATAACCATTAGGTCTTTGATTTTCAATTACCCAGTTAACGTATTTTTGTACTTTAATTTTAAGTTCCTTATCATCTAATAAATAGGCCAGTGGTAAAGCGCCATCGAGCCAATATGGTGTTTCTTCCCAGGCATCTCCCTCTCCACCTAACCATCCGTTGTCGTTCATGATTTTTGGATAGTACTCGTCCAAATGACCTGTAGTACCATTCCGCATAATCGTTAATTGATTATGGAGCCAGCCTTTAGGCTTAATTGTTCCCAAAGGCAGTTCTATATATTTAAGTGGGGCAAGCGGTGCTTTATTAGAAATATAGAAA
The DNA here is from genome assembly GCF_013912375.1 of Emticicia sp. BO119. Taxonomy (GTDB): domain Bacteria; phylum Bacteroidota; class Bacteroidia; order Cytophagales; family Spirosomataceae; genus Emticicia. The sequence goes on from NZ_JACETV010000010.1 coordinate 195,250, forward strand.
GAACTCTGCGCTTGAATGAGATTAGAAATTAATGAAACTGATAGAAAAAAAAGAATTCTATATATCATGGTTGAGAGGTTAAATATAACAGATAATCAATTTAAATAGGTTTTTATTCAAGCGGTAAGAAAAATACCGTACTCAGGACTTTAAAAGCCTTGAGTACGGTAAAAATAGAAGATTTTTATCAATTCCTATTTACTTACTCTTACTACTTTTGAAAAATCCAGATATCTGTATTTCCCTAATAGACTTTGCTGCAAAGTCAGTTCATACGAACCTCCGGCATAATCTGATTTTGTTGTGATTTTTTCAACTTTCAATTCCGGTAATTCAGGAGTGTTTTTCTCATTCAATAATTCAAAAAAAATACGACCATTCATAGAAGCAGGAATCGGCAAATTATGTAAATGCAAAATTGTAGGAACAAGATCAATATTTGAAGTAGGTAGATTACTTTCATATGCCTTTTTAAAACTTGGTCCTGACGCAATTAAGGCAATATGGACTTCATAAGGACTTAAACTTCCATGACCTGCTACGCCCTTAGCAAAGCTGGTTCCGATGTAACCTTTATCATTCTCATTATCGTTCCAGTTGTAGTCAACAAGAATATCTGAAGCCCTATCAGCATGATTCCAATGAATTACCTCAAAAGAAAGTGTGCCATCAACAGACCCTTTACTATCTCCTGTATTCAAAGCCCTTGTATAAATGCCACCTACCCATTCCTGGGCCTGTAATTTACTTACTATTTGTTGTATTTTGGTTTTATCATGGTTTTGAACATAGATTGCTCCCTCTGAGACTACTACATCTTCACTTTCTTTATTTTGCTTTAACCCTTCTTTAATAAGAAAATCTGCCACGTTTGTTTTCCCGATAAAAGTAGCAAATCCATGATCAGCAGAAATAATAATATTGAAATTATTTGTTAAACCTTTCTGTTCAATATCTCTCAATATGCGTCCAAACTGTTCATCAACAATCCTGATTGATTCCATGGCAAATTCAGAACCAATGCCATATGTATGTGCCGCTCCATCCGGGTCAGAAAACCAGACTGAACTTACCAATGGCCCATCCATTGTAATTCCATATTTCAATATAGCATCTGTAATCCATTTATGTTGCAGCATATTAGGTTTAGGCTTGACACTTTCCGGAACGGGGCCAATTTCTTTCAAAACTTTCTCTTTTAATGATTCCGGCAATATCATACTCGTATTAATTACAGCACCCAAACCTACTTTGTGATTTTGCAATAACGCAGACCCAGTAGAACCGGAGCTGAATACTATCATTTTTTTTCCTGCTTTAGCCAGTATTTCCCCTAAAGAAATGGCGGTCAAAAGGTTGCCATTTTCTGATTCATTGACCTTATTCAGATTTTCTGCTTCTCCGGTATTAAGTCCTTGTTTTTGATCAACTTTTGGAAAATATACTGTATTGCCCATTAGTCCATGAGTTTTGGGGTAACTACCAGTTGAATAAGAAGAGGAATTAACCCGTGTTACTGTTGGAAATACACTATGATGATTTTTGCCATAAGCTCCCTTTTTACTGAAGGCATATAGGTTTGGCATATTCTCAGGTGTAATATAGTCGGGTCTTAACCCATCAAAAAATACGACAAGTGTTCTTAATTCTTTAAGATTTTGTGCTTCTGCATTTTGAATAGTAAGTAAAAGGCATAGGAAGAAAATGATCTTTTTCAGGAAGATTTTTATAGTAGTTTCGTTTCGCATATATATTTAAATAACAAGACGGGATAGTAAAAAAAATTGTTAAGCTTACTACGGTACGATAACCTGTATCAATATGACTATTATAAAAGATGAATTATCTGTTAATTTCATCAAAATCTCCAAGGCCTTCTCTGATTACTTCAAAGTCATCATCAATCGCTAATACGACAGTTGATGGCACAATTCCGCACCATCCACCATCAATAATAATATCTGCTTTGTCTTTATTTTGGTCGTATATTACTTCTATTTCATTCGGATACTCAATAATATCGTCAATATCATCTTTCAAAGAGGTAGTAATAATCGGATTACCTAATCTTTCGATAAGTCGCTGAGGGATTTCATGGTCAGGTACTCTGACACCAATTGTTTTGCGATTGGTTTGCATGATTTTAGGTAGATCGGCAGTAGCAGGAAGAATGAAAGTGAAAGGCCCTGGTAAGGCTCTTTTTAATAATCGAAATGCCGAATTTGATACTTTAGCATAAGTTGAAATATTACTTAAATCATGGCAGACAATAGAAAAGTTATTGTGCTGAGGTTTAATACCTTTAATTTTGCATAGCCTTTCAACGCCTTTTGTACTGAATATGTCACATCCCATCGCATAAACAGTATCTGTAGGATAAATTATAATCCCACCACTTTTCAGACATTCGACAACCTTCCTGATCTTACGATCATCAGGATTGGCCGGAAATATTTCTATAATTTCAGCAGACATTTTATTTATTATTCTGTAGGCAATTTAACTTACCATTCCAATAAAACAAAAAGGTTCAGTGTAAAGTTTACACCTGAACCTTCTCATTTTTTAATTGGGTAGTTTCAATTACTTACTTTTTTTATCCTTCTTATTTTTTGACGCTTGGGCATCAACAGATTTTATGGCATTCATTTCAAAATAATCAACCGTCAAACTTGCCAGTGATTTCATACCTAAGGTAAATCCTGATTCATCTATAAAAAAATCAGGTGTATGATGAGGCGCAGGGCTTGTCTGACCTTTAGGTTTACCGCCCAAGAAGAAAAACAGGCCAGGTACTTTTTGCTGGAAGAAACTAAAGTCTTCAGCACCAGTTTGCACAGGTTGAACATTAACATTCTCTTTACCTGCTATTGTTTCCAAGGTTCCAATCATTTTATCAGTTAAAACAGGATCATTATAAGTGACCGGATAACCAGTGTCAATTTTTACTTCTGCAGTAGCCCCGGCACTTTCGGCAATATTTATAGCAACTTCGTTTATACGGCGATGAACCAGTTGACGCTGTTCTGTGCCAAATGTGCGGATAGTTCCAATCATTTCGAGGGATTCGGGAATAATATTCTGACGGATACCTCCGTGAATTGCCCCGACTGTTACTATAGCAGGATTTTCAGTAATATTTACATTTCGGCTTACGATTGTCTGCAAACCCATCACAATTTGTGATGCGGTTACGATTGGATCAATACCAGACCATGGATTAGCGCCATGGGTTTGCTTCCCTTTCAATTTAATCCCTAATTGATCTACAGCTGCCATTGTAGCACCAGGGCGATAACCGATTTTCCCTACTTCGGTTACTGAACTAATATGTAAACCAAAAATAGCGTCTACTTTAGGATTTTCCATTACGCCTTCCAAAACCATTAGTTCAGCACCAGATTTGCCATCTTTTAATAATTTAGCATCATATACACCTTCTTCAGCAGGCTGAAAAATAAATTTTACAGTTCCGGCCAATTCATTTTTTAAAGATGAGAGTATTTCAGCAACACCCATAAGCATTGCCACGTGTGAATCATGGCCACAGGCATGCATCACGCCGGTTTTCTGACCATTGTACTCTGTCATTACTTTTGACTTAAATGGCACATCAACGCGTTCGGTTACTGGCAGACCATCCATATCTGCGCGAAGTGCTACTACTGGTCCGGGTTTACCACCTTTTAGTATGCCCACAACACCTGTAACACCTACTTTTTCCTGCACCTCAATTCCTAATGAACGAAGATGATCTGCAACAATTTTAGAAGTTCTGAATTCAAGATTCCCCAATTCAGGGTTTTCATGAAAATCACGACGCCACATTACAACTTTCTTTTCTATGGCATCTGCTCCGGCATTAATTTTAGGCTTTAGAGATGACTGTGCTGTAGCTAAACCACAGGAAATGGTAAGAAGACTAAACAATAGATTTCGCATTGATGAAATTTAATTTAGGTATTTTAATTAATTTAAGGTGGTCGGAGAGACTAAATTAAGGATAGAAATTTATAAATCCAAGCTATTTGATTGCCTCATAAACTTCCATCATCCGATCAGTTGATAAAATATCTACACCATTATTGACAAAACCTTTGTAAACATAGTCTCCTTTAGTAATTGCCATTTTATCGAGGTTACCTAAAGTACCTAAGATTGTACAAATACCTTTTTGATGCAAGAAATGATTAAATTCTTTGTTGGGTTCTCTTGTTCCGATAAAAGCAACCATATTTTTATCAGGTATTCCAGCCTGTTGATGCCTTTCATATTCTTTTATATCTCTGACAGTAACAGAAATCATTAGATTGGGATCTAAATCATATACTTTTTTTGCTTGATTGGCATCATATACGATAATCATACAATAGTCTTCTGCATGTGTTTTTTTTACCATTGCTACCACTTTCTCATAAGGAGTATTCCGCTTTACATCTAAACCAAAAATCACTTTATTTTTGCCCCATCTCAACACTTCTTCAAGGGTTGGTATCTTAAAAGTTGTGAGAGTTCCGGCATTATCTCTCAACCTCAAATCTTTTATTTCATCCCAGTTTTTCTCAATAATTTTTCCTCTTCCTGTAGTGGTTCTGTCTAAAGTATTATCATGCATCATCATTAGCATACTGTCTTTTGTTATTTCAATATCACATTCAATGATATTAGGAATTCTTTCGGATAGAAACGCGAAAGATTCAATACAATTCTCAGGGTAACCCGGGATGTCACCACCACCTCTGTGAGATGAAACCATAGGCTTAAAGTTAGGAGTGTATTTTAAGAAATTGATTAAGCCTTGCTTAGGTGTAGGGATATAAGATTTTTGAGGAACGGGATGACAAGCTACAACTAAAATAAATAATATCGGATATAAGAATTTCATCGTAATATTGAAAAAGTAATTGAACGAAAAATTATTGGAAAAACACTAAAGAGTCCTGATTTGTCTGTTTTTTAAAAGTGTTCATGATTCCTTTGGCAGTTAGGAGTCCATTTTTCCCGTAGACCATTAAGCAAACGGTACCTCCGCTACCTCCACCTGTTATTTTAGCCCCATACACACCAGAATTTACTCCTTTTGAATGAGCCATTTCAACAATCAAATCAGTATATTCATTTCCTAAGCCACATTGATTATAACTTTGATGAGATTGATACATTAACTCTCCCATTAATGGCAAAAGTTCCAGGTAGTTTTTTTCAGTGAGGCTTTTCAGCATTTCAATGAAAAATCTTACCCTATGATTCTCATAAATCGGGTGCTCAGTACTTGCTTTGATGTTGTAATAAGTATCTGGTTTAATAACTGCTAAGGTATCAGTTACGACTCCAAAATTATTCAGAAAGTCTCTACCATACATAGAATCAAGACTTTTTGCGTATTTAGCTTCATATTGTGAAGGAGAAATATTGCTAAGGTAACCAGAATAAGGGAGAAGGTGATTTTGAGTACTTATTAAATCATATTTTGACACTCCCTGTTTTTGGGCTATAATTGAAAAACCCATTGAGGCAGCAGTACGAACCTCTCCATAAGAAGCACCACTAACAGCATGGCGCACGCCACTATCTATCCCAACAAAATATAAGTTATCCGGTATTCTGATCCTTTGGTATATTTTATCTGGCTGGCATAAAATAGGAAGTAAATATTTTTCTTTACCAAAGTACGAAGCTAACTGATCCATTAATCCACAAGGAGCACCCACTATCAGGTTTTCAGCTTTTTGTGCTAAAACTGGTAATTCTGTACCGGAAAATTCAATAGAAAATAATTCTCCGATTGCTTTTAATGTGGCCACTTCAATGGCGGCTGAGGAAGAAACTCCCTTGCCAAATGGCACTTCTGATTTAACTAAAATGTCTAAGCCCCCTAATTTTACCTGCTTTTCATTCGTTAAAACCAAAAAACAACCTGCAATGTAGGAAACCCAATCACCTTCATCTATTTTTCTCAGATACTGATTTGCCTCTTTGTAATCCTTTGGTAATTCTTCTAAATCTAAAAATACCTCATTGTTTTGAATTATATCAAGACTTTTAACGCGTAGCTGGTTATAATTTCTATGTCCAATTGTAACGGTTGCTTTCTCTTTAATTGGCATCTGTAATACCATTGATCCAGAGTAATCAGCAATGCCTCCCATTACATCTAAACGACCGGTGGAACTTGCCTGAATCAAATTCTGATTTTCGCCAAAAAAATTTCTTAATTCATTTGAACTATTAGAATTAATTTCCATAGAAAAGTGCCAAAATAAAAGAGATGCTTTTTGTGGCATCTCTTGAGAATGTATAAGTTCTATTATAATTTTTCGATAATGATTGCACTGGCTCCACCCCCCCCATTACAGATAGCAGCCAGGCCGTATTTGCCATTTTTATGATGGAGTACATTAATTAAAGTTGTTACAATTCTTGCACCTGAACAACCTAACGGGTGACCAATTGAGACGGCTCCTCCAAAAATATTTACATTAGCATAAGACAATCCTAACTCTTTGCAAAATACCATTGGCACTACAGAAAAAGCCTCATTTACTTCAAAAAAATCTATATCGCTTATATTTAATCCTGCTCTTCTCAACGCTTTCTGAGCGGCAAATACCGGAGAGGTGGTAAACCATTCAGGCTCCTGCTCTGCATCAGCATAAGCAATGATTCGGGCAATAGGATTTAACTCAGATAATTGAATAGCATCTGAGGAACTTAGTACTAAGGCGGCCGCTCCATCATTAATGGTTGAAGCATTCGCAGCAGTTACTGTACCATCTTTAGTGAAAACTGGTTTTAAGGTAGGAATCTTCTCAAAAATCACATTTTTATATTCCTCATCCTGATTCACTACTTTTATATTCCCTTTTTTATCTACGACCTCAACCGGAGTTACTTCTCTTTCAAAGTATCCTTTTTCCCATGCGTCTGCTGACCTTTTATACGATTGTATAGCATATTCGTCCTGCTCCTGACGGCTGATATTATATTTTACAGCGGTAGAATCACCGAAGCATCCCATGGCTTGTGGTTGATAAGCATCGGTTAAACCGTCTTTGGCTAAACCATCAATCAACACGCTATTGCCATAGCCGTAACCATAGCGAGCCTTTTCAAGATAGAAGGGAATCATAGACATATTTTCCATTCCACCAGCAACTACCAATTGATTTTCACCTAATTCAATTGATTGGCTACCAAAAATTATAGCTTTCAGGCCGGAAGCACAAACTTTATTAATTGTAGTTGTATTGGTGTTTACAGATAAACCACCGTGAATGGCTGCCTGGCGAGCTGGTGCCTGACCAATATTAGCCTGACAAACATTACCAAAAAACAATTCATCAATTTGATTTGGGTCAACATTAGCCTTTTTTATTGCTGCCTTGATGGCTGTTGCACCTAATTGCGGAGCAGGAACAGTAGATAATGAACCTCCGAAACTACCAATTGGGGTTCTTACAGCAGAAATGATATAAGCCTTTTCCATTTGATGTGAATTAAAATAAAACTGTTACAGGATACCCTGTAACAGTCAAACAAAATATCTTTAAACTTAATTTCACCAACTTTTCTTCTTGTGACCACTGATGGCGTAATACAAAATAAACAAATAAAGCGGAATCATTACCGAATAGGCTTGTTGAGGGCTCTTGATCGCATCCGCTACCGCCCCATAAACTAATGGAAGGATGGCCCCACCAGCAATCATCATGATTAACCATGCCGAAGCTATCTTAGTAAATTTACCTAAACCATCTATAGCCAGAGGCCAGATAGCCGGCCACATAATAGCATTGGCTAAGCCTAAAATTGCAATGCAAATTACAGACGTGAAACCGCTTGTAAATAATGCCAAAACAGTAACTACTACGCCCAAAATAGCAGACAATTTTAGCCAGGTTTGCTGAGAAACATACTTTGGAATCAAGAAAATACCTAAAACATAGCCTAACATCATTAGCCATAAGGTATAAGTACCAAACTGACTTGCCTCTTCTTGAGGAAAACCTAATGAAATACCGTAACTAATAATTGTATCACCTGCAATTACTTCTACACCTACATAACAAAATAAGGTAATAAGCCCTAAAACGAGATTAGGGAAGTCGAATACACTTGTTTTGCTACTGAAAGATTTTTCATCAATTCCCTCCTGTTCCTCACTTACTTCAGGTAAGCCTTTGGACAATTGAATTAATACTGCCAGAATAATGAGGACTCCAGTTAAAATTAAATATGGAACCACAACTTTATCTAAGTGATCGGCAGCTGATGCTGCCACGGCCCCTCCAGCTAACAAAATACCTCCAAAAACCTTCTGACTGATAATTCCCGCTGTTTTATTAGCAATTCCCATAAAACTTATTCTTTGAGCAGCGCTTTCTCTTGGGCCAAGGATTGTTGCATATGGGTTAGAAGCAGTCTGAAGGAGTGTGAGACCAATACCAATAGTAAATAAGCCAACTAAGAATAAGGGATATGATTCTGACTTGGCTGCCGGAACAAAAATCAGAGTACCAATCGCCATTATCCCCAAGCCTAATGACATTCCTTTTTTAAAGCCAACTTTTTTTAATACAAAAGATGAGGGAATAGCCATAATAGTATAAGAGATGAAAAAAGCAAATGTAACGAGGTATGAACTGGTATTGCTTAACCCAAATGCCTGTTTGAAAAAAGAAATGAGTGTTCCGTTTACCCAAGTGACAAATCCAAATACAAAAAATAGAATGCCAATCAGAAAAAGGGGACCAAGGTAGCTTTTGTTATTTTGTTCCATATTGATAGGGTTAAGAAATCAGTTTGCTGATTTATAAGTTAAATATGTTTAGGTTGTACTTATTTTTAATAATCGTCGTTTAATCCGAATGTTCTTTTTCTTGTGCGCCACTTGCCTCTTGTAAAGTCAGGTATTTCGACTGGAGAACTGCCTCTGGCAATAGATAATTCAGAAAGTGGGCTAATTGCACTCCAGGCAGCTGCATCATAAACATCAATTGGCGGAGCAACTTTTCGTTTAATTGATTCAATAAAGGCTCTGATAACAAAAAAGTCCATCCCACCGTGCCCGGCATTTACAGCATCCTGTTCAAAACGTTTCCATAATGGGTGGTCATATTCTTTTGCGTATTCTGCAAAAGGTTCCCATGTGTCGTGCTTTTTAGAAGTACCTTCTAAATAAATCTGGTTTCCATCATTCATCCAGATTCCTTTAGTGCCTTGAGCTCTAAAACCCAAGGAGTATGGGCGAGGGCTATTTGTATCATGAATGATCACAATATTCTCACCATTGGCGCATTGAATGGTGGTGGTAACGATATCACCTAATTTGAATTTTACTTTTGCATTCGGGTGATTCTCTCCACCATTTTGTACGATATAATTATGCATTCCACGAGATTTGGTGGCCATTGAAGTCAAATACAAAAACTGGTTTCCATAATTAATATCCATCCAATGTGCCACTGGCCCTAAGCCATGTGTTGGGTATAGATCTCCATTTCTGTCTACTGAATGTTGTGTTCTCCATCGTGCCTCACTAAATCCTTTTTCTCCAAATTCAACTCCTTTTCCATACGCCGTTTTACCATCGTTCAGTTTTACGAAACGTAAATCATGCTGATAGCCACAATGTCCATAAAGCATTTCGCCAAACATACCTTTTCTTACCATATTCAGGACAGCCATAATGTCTCTTCGATAGCAAACATTTTCTAATATCATGCAATGCGAGCCAGTCTGCTCAAAGGTATCAACTAAATCCCATGATTCTTGTAAAGTAACGGTAGCAGAAACCTCAACTCCTGCATATTTTCCTGCTTTCATGCTTGCAACCGCCATTGGTACGTGCCATTCCCACGGGGTGGCAATCACAATACCATCTAAATCATCTCTTTTCACCATGTTCTCAAAATCTCTTTCGCCATTGGTGTATGCTACAGGGTTAGTTTTATTGAATTTCTGAAAAATTTTATTAGCCTCGGCAATTGAATTTTTATCAATGTCGCATATAGCAGGTACTTCTACGTCCGGACGATACATCACCTGTTGAAGATGGGTTCTGCCCCGAAGACCTACTCCAATAAAGCCTAATCTCACCTTCTTATCTTCATTAGGGTTCTTTTTTGCAATAAATGGAATGCTTGATGTAGCCAAGCTTGCAGAAATAAAGTCGCGTCTATTCATAGTATGGTTAAGAAAGATTTTTTACAAAAAAATAGACTTATTACACAATTTCAAAAGTTTAGAGTATAAATATTATTTTATTCCTATCGCAATCTCTTATTTTTGTTTATAAATCATAGATAAAATTTGATGATTGATAAAAATAAAAAACCGGACTATAAGCATTTGTCTATTGATGAAATAGGAGAAAATCATTTTTCAACTAATCTGGAAACACCTATTCGCGAAGACGCCTTCGAATTAGATGACGAAACAAAGATTGAAATGATTGAAGCCCATTTCAGGGAAATTATGTACATTTTAGGTCTTGACCTTTTAGATGAAAGTTTGAGAGGTACACCAAACAGGGTTGCAAAAATGTATGTAAAAGAAACCTTTTCAGGTCTAAATCCTGAAAATAAGCCTACTATGACGCTTTTTACTAATGATTATCATTACAATGAGATGTTAGTAGAAAAGAATATTCAGTTTTACTCTAACTGTGAGCATCATTTTGTTCCGATAATTGGTAAGGTTCATGTTGCGTATATATCAAGTGGTAAAGTAATTGGTCTTTCTAAACTTCATAGGGTAGTGAATTATTATGCGCGCCGTCCGCAAGTACAAGAGCGTATGACAATGCAAATAGGGATTGCGCTTAAATCTGCTTTAATGACCGAAGATGTTGCAGTGATCGTAGATGCCGATCATCAATGTGTTTCATCGAGAGGTGTAAGCGATCAGACAAGCTCTACAATTACAGCTTTTTATGGTGGGGTATTCAGAGAAGAAGAAAAAAAGAATGAATTCCTTAAAGTTTTAAGTCTTTAATTGTTGCCATTTTAAAGAAATATGGCCGCTCGATAAATAGAGGGTAGAATAATTTGGAGTAGAAAAAAACATTTTTTAGATTGCTGTCATATTCTAACTTATTTACTGCCAGTTATTTACTTCCTTAGTATCATGAAAAAAACTTTACGAATCGTTGGCTACATCCTTCTTTTTGTTGTGGTAGCCGTTGGGATTTTATTATCCTATGTGAAATTTGCACTACCTGATATTGATATTCCTAAAGACCTCCATGTAGAAGCCACCCATGAAAGAATTGAAAGAGGTAAGTATCTTGCCTATCATGTGACTGTTTGTATGGATTGTCATAGTGCCAGAGATTACAGCCTTTTTTCAGCTCCTTTGATTGAAGGGTCAGACGGAAAGGGTGGTGAAGTTTTTGATCAGCGATTTGGTTTTCCGGGGAAATTTATTGCAAAAAATATTACCCCATTCAATCTGAAAGAATGGTCCGATGGAGAAATCTATCGTGCAATCACTTCTGGAGTTAAAAAAGATGGTACACCAATTTTTCCAGTCATGCCATATGCATATTACGGAAAGATGGATAGAGAGGATATTTACTCTATTATTGCATTTTTGCGGACTTTGAGGCCAATAGAAAATATAACAGAAGAACCAAAGGCAGATTTTCCAATGAATTTTATTTTGAATACTATTCCGGTAGAAGCGAATCATGGGAAAATCCCAGATACGAAAAACGAAGTGGAATATGGTAAATATCTGGTATTTAGTGCAGGGTGTTTTGAGTGTCATACTAAACCTGACGATAAAGGAAAGAAAATAGAGGGAATGGATTTTGCGGGTGGCTGGTCGTTTAATATAGGTGACGGCAAAACTGTAACTTCCGCAAACATAACTCCCGATAAACAGACTGGTATTGGCAATTATAGCAAAGAAGCATTTATTACCAGATTTAAGACTTATGCCGATAGTACTTATCAAGCACACAAAGTTGGAAAAGGGGAGTTTAACACCATTATGCCCTGGATGATGTATGCCGGAATGACTGAAAACGATTTAGGTTCAATCTATGAATATTTAAAAACTGTAAAACCAATTAAAAACCCAATTGAGAAGTTTGTTTATAAACCAGTAGAGATTTTAAGTTTGAAATAAAATGTTCTGTTTGAAGAAGGGTATTTAAGAGATGCATTTATTAAAGACTTAAAAACTGTTTGAGTTAATCTTATTGAACAAAAATCGACTTTTTTCATTTAATAAGATTAACTCAAACAGTTTCTTAAAATTATGTATTAATGTTTACAAATCTGGGTTGGGCTTGGAGAAGTTTTTTGAACTTCTTAAGGCCAGTTTATTTATTATATTAGTATGTAAGATTAATTTCAATTTTAACTTATGTCAAATAAAATTTCTACAAATATTTCCTACAGAATTACCATTTATCCATAAAAAAGTTCGTAGGTTTCGGCAAGCAAACTACATTTGGTTCATTATTTTAACTAAACCTTCAAATCCTATGAATGCTATAATTATTCTTGTTGTAGTAATAGTTGTTCTTTATCTCTCAGTGGTAATTGTTCAGCAAGGAAACGTGGCTGTTATTACTGTATTCGGTAAATACCAACGTATCATGACACCAGGTCTTAATTTCAAAATTCCATTTATCGAATATGTTTTTCGTACAATTTCAATTCAAAACCGCTCTGCCGAATTACAATTTCAAGCCATCACAAATGATCAGGCTAATGTGTACTTTAAAGCCATGTTGCTTTATACAGTAACTGACCAACAGGAAGAATCAATCAAAAATGTTGCCTTTAAGTTTATTGACCAGGCAAATTTTATGCAAGCTTTGGTACGTTCAATCGAAGGATCAATCCGTAGTTTTGTAGCAACAAAAAGACAAGCCGAAATTTTAAGCTTACGAACAGAAATTGTACTGGATGTAAAAGAAAATCTTGACCATATTCTTTTGGGGTGGGGTTACCATTTGATTGATTTGCAAATTAATGATATAACTTTTGATGAGGAAATCATTCGTTCAATGGCAAAAGTTGTTGCTTCCAGTAATTCAAGAGCGGCAGCTGAAAATGAAGGTCAGGCGTTATTAATTACTAAGACCAAGGCCGCTGAAGCTGAAGGTAACTATATCCGTATCCAAGCGGAAGCAGAACGTGAAGCATCAAGGCTGAGAGGTCAAGGTCTTGCTCAGTTTAGAGAAGAGGTAGCAAAAGGGATGGCTGTTGCAGCAAAAGAAATGGAAAAAGCAAATTTAGATTCTTCACTAATCCTGTTTTCTCTTTGGACGGAATCATTGAAACATTTTGCTGAGGAGGGTAAAGGCAACGTTATTTTCCTGGATGGCTCTGTAGATGGAATGGAAAGAACAATGAAGCAAATGATGGCAATGCAGCAAGTTGATTCAAATGCTAAAACTATATCAAAAAAATAATGATTTACGATATTTTCTAAAAATGGGTTTAACCCATTTTTAGAAAATATCGTAAATCAATTTCATGCCTATTCCAATAAATACAATACCCGAAATATATTTTACTCGTTGAATGGTTAAATTGTTCATCCTGTTTTTTATTTTGTCAGCAAAAACCGCAAATGCTGATTCCATAACAAATATCATAATTATACAGGTAGTGAAAAAGGCAGTTTCGTCATAAATATCATATTTATATCCTTTTAAAGTGGCAGAAACTACCATCCATGATATAAAGTTGACAGGGTTAATAACATTAAGTAAAAAACCTTTCCCAAAAAAATAAAAAAAACGGGCAAGTTTAAAATCCTGAATTGTTGTAGGTGGCTTTGTATTGCTGAATTGAGCTATACCTAAGCCTACTAATAATAAGGATCCGAAAACACGAGAGTAAGTAGCAAAATGTGGAATATCTGGTAAGAATGAAGTGCCTACATAAGCAATAACTATCATTATAATATCTCCGAAGATAACACCCAGAGATATTTTTACTCCAGCCAGATAGCCGTAGTCAATACTATTCTGAATTAATGCAAAGAATACACTTCCAAATCCGAAACTTAATACCACTCCTGTAAAAAATCCTAAGGAAATCGCTTCAAGCATATTGGTGTGAAATGTTTTTAAATATTACAAAAGATTTTGGAACCTTAATATCATGGTTTTTAATATTCCGGCAACACTTATTGAATCTGTAATCTTATCTGATAATACCATTTGATAAGCCTCCTTAATTGGTATTTTTCTGATTTGTAATTGCTCGGTTTCTTCAGGCTGGCTTTGCGTTTGAGTTAGGTCTTCGGCCAAATAGATATAAGCCACTTCTTTGCAAACAGAATTTGATGTGTGAAGCTTGGAGAGTATTGTCCATTTTTGCGCAATCAAACCGGTTTCTTCTAAAAGCTCTCTCTTTGCACTTTGCAATGTATCTTCACCTTCTGGACTTCCTCCCTCAGGTATTTCCCAGGAATATTCCTCGAGTGGAAATCGATATTGACCAACTAACCAGGTATTACCATCTTTGTCAATAGGGACTATTCCAATTGCAATATTTTTGAAATGGACAGAACCGTAAATTCCTTTGCCTCCATTAGGATTCAGGACATTCTGATGGTAAACTTTTATCCAATTATTCTCGTATTTTACCTCTGAGTCGAGGACTTTCCAAGGGTTATTATTTTCATTCATTTTGCGAAATTATAATATTTTGCCCAAGGTTAAAAATTAAGCGAAAGATTCCACAAATTAAGAAAAACTTAAGAAATAAATTTTATTCTGAACTATATAAAAGGGTAATTCCTTATCATGCATTTCCAAGGTAAAAAAAGATACTTATTATGTATAATTTTTTTGTTACTTTTTATCAATTTAAAACGTTTGCATAGATTTTTGAGCACTTTTCTCGATGTACCTATTTTTATATTTACTCTTAATATAATACTATTGTATTGTTTTTAATATTTGGCTCAAACTTTATTGATTTAATCGATTCTATTTCGCGTTTTTAAGGATTGGCACTACCCTGTTTTTTCTCTCCAGATTAAGTAGAAATAGAGAAAGTAAAGCATAACATTTGAATCTTAATATTATTTCACTGTTTTTATTAACCTAATTTTATATTTTTCAATGAAACAATCCTACTCTATTCCAATTAGGGCGAGAGCTCTGATTCTGCTATTCTTTATTCTCGGGACTACAGCCTTCGCTCAAAGAAAAGTAACAGGTAAAGTTGTTGATGCTGATGCTCAAATCGGCCTTCCGGGAGTTACCGTCCTTATTAAAGGAGGTACTAAAGGTACCTCAACAGATGCTAACGGAAATTATTCATTAGATGTGCCTCAGAATGGAGGTACAATTGTTTTCTCATCAATTGGTTATGAAACAAGAGAAGAGGCTATTGGAAATCGCTCTGAAATTAACATTTCGATGAATGCGGATACCAAAGCACTTAACGAAGTTGTTGTAACAGGTTATGCTTCACAACGTAAAAAAGACATTACAGGTGCTGTAACGGTAGTAGGTGCAAAAGAATTGACAGCAACACCGACTGCCAGTGTTACGCAGATGCTACAAGGTAGAGCCTCAGGTGTGGTTGTAGGAAATGACAACTCTCCAGGTGGCGGTACAATGGTGCGTATCCGTGGGTTTGGTTCTGTTAACAATAACAGTCCGCTATATGTGATAGATGGTGTTCCGACGCAAGGAACACTAAACCAGCTTAACCCGAATGATATTGAATCAATGCAGGTATTGAAAGATGCTTCTGCAGCTTCTATTTATGGTGCACGTGCTGCTAATGGCGTTGTAATCATTACGACAAAAAAAGGTAAACCAGGTGAGCCAAGTTTCTCATTTGATTTTTACACAGGAACTCAAAGACCTGGTAAAATGCTTGATTTGCTAAACACAAAAGAATTAGGAGAGTATCTTTATCAAGCGGACCTTGGTGCCGGAAAAAATCCTTCAGTAACATCTCCTTCAGTTCAATATAAGTTCGGACCAAATGGCGAGCAAACTATTGCAGATTATATCTATCCAAACGTGTATGGTACATTGCCTTCCAATTATACCTACACTAATGATATAGCTGACCCTAATTTGGGTAAAACAGCATTTAATATTACAAAGGCAAACAAAGAAGGTACAGATTGGCAAGATGTTATTTTTGATCCTGCGCCGATTTCAAATTATCAGATCGGAGCGACTGGTGGTTCAGCAAATGCCAAATATGCTATTTCGGCTAACTATTTCAAACAAGATGGTATTCTAAGATATACTAAATATAACAGATATTCTGTAAGAGCAAATACTGAGTTTAAAAAGGGTAAATTTACCTTAGGCGAAAACTTAACAGTTTCTTATGATGAAAGACAAGGGATTACTAACAATGATGAGTCAAATCCAATCATGTTTGCTATTCGTGTCCATCCTATTATACCAGTATTTGACATCACAGGTGGTCCGGCTGAATTAGGGGGGACAAATAGTTCTCCGTATAATGGTTTTGCGGGTAGTAAGGGTGTAAACCTTGGTAATGCACCTAACCCATTAGCAAGATTGTATCGTGAAAAAGATAATATCACAAAAGGTACTCACATATTCGGAAACGTTTTTGCTGAATTAGACATCATTCAGGGTTTGAAAGCAAGAACAAGTTTAGGTCTGGAATATAACCAATACAATAGATCTGAGTATTTTCATCGTGATATTGAAGCCGCTGAGGCAAGAAATTCAAATAGCTTGAACGTAATTAATAACTATGATAGATCAGTTACCTGGTTTAACACTTTGAATTACAACAAGGAGTTTGGTGCTCATAACTTAAACGTTTTAGTGGGTACAGAGGCCGTAACAACCTATGCGGTAGGTTTTATAGCTAACAGAAGTGGTTTTGCCTTTGATGATTTAGAGTATCGTTATCTTGATGCAGGTTCTGCCTCTGGTTTGAATAACTCAGGTGGTGGTGCAACCATTAGTGCATTGTTTTCTCAATTTGGTAAAGTCAATTACTCTTACAAAGATCTTTACTTAGCCGACTTCACTCTTCGTCGCGATGGTTCTTCTCGTTTTTCTGCAGCCAACAGATATGGGGTATTTCCTGCATTTTCAGTTGGTGTCCGGATGTCTGAATTTGCATTCATGAAAGACCTGAAATTTGTAAACGATATGAAAATTCGCTTTGGATGGGGTAAAACTGGTAACCAGTTAATACCAAACGTTTATAATGCCTATACTTTATATGCTTCTGATCCGTTAAACAATGCCTATGACATTAATGGTACTGGGTCGTCAATTGTTGGTGGTTTTGACCTTGTTCAGTTTGGTAACCCTAACGGTAAATGGGAGACTACTACCTCTACAAATATTGGTTTAGATGCGGTATTATTCAATAGTAAATTAGAGGTTGTTGTTGACTTATACAATCGTGTTACTTCAGATATGTTAACTCAGATTGCAATTCCAAGAACAGCAGGTACTGGAACTATTCCTTACACTAACATTGGAGAAGTTCAAAATAAAGGTATTGATGTAGGCTTGAATTACAGAGACAAGATTGGTAACTTCCGTTATCAGGTAGGTGTGAACTTTGCACATTACAAAAACAAAGTTATTAAGCTTAACAACGATCCTAATGCAACTATTTTTGGTTTCACTACCCGTCTTCCTGCTATTTCTGCTACAAAAGCAGGTTTGCCAATTGCAAGCTACTATGGTTATATTGTTGATGGTGTAATTAAAGATGATGCTGAGGCTGCTGCTGCACCTAAATTCGGATCATATACAAGAGCAGGAACGTTCAAATTCAGAGATGTTAATGGAGATGGTATAATCACCGCAGCCGACAGAACAATTATTGGTAATCCTCATCCAGATTTTACTTATGGTATCAACGTTAACCTGGGTTATAAAAACTGGGATTTAACATTGTTTGCACAAGGTTCACAAGGAAACGAAATTTTCAATTATGTTAGATACTGGACTGACTTCAATACTTTCCAAGGTAACAGATCAAAAGATATGCTTTATAATTCATGGAAAAAATCTGGAGATGTAGCTAAACTTCCTCGTCTGAATTCTGGTGATGCAACAAGTCAGCAAATCTCTACTTATTTCATTGAAGATGGTTCTTACCTACGTTTGAAAAATATTCAGTTGACCTACTCAATCCCATCAGGCTGGATTAAGAAAGTTGGTTTAGGCTCTGCACAGGTTTACGTACAAGGCCAAAATATGTTTACGCTTACCAAATATACAGGTCTGGATCCGGATATTAATTTAAGAAGATCAGGTAATGATAACCAGGATATCCATATGGGTATTGACGAAGGTGCTTACCCTGTTGCAAAATCATACCTGGTTGGTCTGCGTTTAGGATTCTAATTTTATATTAAAAACATTAAAAGAGAATGAAAAAAATAATTATAATAGCACTCTTAGTTGCAACAAACTTTGCCTGCTCAGATGAATTCTTTGATTTAAAACCGCAGGGACGTGCTTCACAGGCTCAATTAACCAATAAGAACGGTGTTTCAGCACTATTAATCGGGGCCTATTCACTACTTGATGGCGTTGGCGCAGGAAATACCGGTCGTCAATCAACAATTTCTAACTATGTATTCGGAGGAATTTCATCAGACGATGCCGTAAAAGGTACTGACGCAGGTGACCAGCCTGAACAGTCGTTTATTGAACAATACAACTGGTTAGCGGATAATACCTATTTTCTTGGAAAATGGTGGCATTCTTATGATGGTGTTGCCCGTGCCAATGAAGTTATCCAAATTGTCGGAAGTCCAGATGTAAAGGATATGACTGATGCTGAGAAAACTCAGGTAATAGCTGAAGCGAGATTTTTGAGAGGACATTACCACTTCGAAGCAAAAAAAATGTGGAATAAAGTTCCATATATAGATGATAAAACATATGTAGCCGCTGACCCCAATTCTACCAAAATTCCAAATAGTGACGATATCTGGTCAAAAATTGAGGCAGACTTTGATTTTGCAGCCAAAAATCTACCAGCAGTTCAATCACAAAAAGGTAGAGCTACACAATGGGCGGCTAAAGCTTATCTGGCAAAAGCATACGTTTTTCAGAAAAAATGGGCGCCTGCAAAAGCTTTGTTAGATGACATCTTGAAAAACTCAGGTAAAAAATTAGTTGCAAATTATCATGACAACTATAGAACTGGAGGAAATAATAATTCAGAGTCGATTTTTGAAGTTCAGTTTTCAGTAAACGATGGTACTAATGGTAATAATGGGAATGCTGGAGATAACCTTAACTGGCCTTATTCATCAACCGCACCCGGTAGAGGATGTTGCGGTTTCTACCAACCATCACATAATTTGGTTAATGCATTTAAGACCGATGCTAGCGGTTTGCCTATGATAGGTAATGCAGCAGATGGAACTTTAGATACATACAATCAGGTAGATTTACCAAATGACCAAGGTATAAGTGCAGGTACTGCATTTACTTTAGATAAATCAATCCCGGTAGATCCAAGATTAGACTGGACCGTTGGCCGAAGAGGTGTCAATTTTCTTGATTGGGGCCCAATGCCAGGTTCAACATGGATTCGTGACCAAGTTTATGCAGGACCGTTTACTGGTAAAAAATGGATGTATTATTTGGCTGAAGAAAACAGCACCACGCATTCAACCAGCAGACGTAACGTAAATAATAATTACAGACTGCTAAAACTTTCAAGTGTGATTCTATGGCTGGCTGAGTGCGAAGTTGAATTAGGCAATCTGGCGACTGCTGAAGATTTAATAAATATGATTCGTAATCGTGCAAAAAACGGCTCTGTGCAAGATGCAACAGTATCATATAAAGTTGAGCCTTATCCTGCAGGTACATTTGCTTCGAAAGGAGCAGATTTCGCAAGAAATGCAGTTCGCATGGAATCAAGGTTAGAGTTCGCCATGGAAGGCCATCGCTTCTTTGATTTAGTGCGTTGGGGAATTGCAGAGAAAGTGCTAAATAAATATGCTGCTGAGGAAGCAGTCGCAGGTAAAGAACCTTCAGGAAGAACTTTCGCAAAACGTGGGTACATGGCTGGTAAAGTATTTGCTTCTAAAAACAACTATTTTCCGCTTCCACAAGACGAAATCCTGAATAGTCAAAAAGATGGAAAGCCTGTTTTAGTACAAAACCCAGGTTACTAATAAATCATCTAAATAGTTTTAAAATAGCCAAGGTCATCGACTTTGGCTATTTTATTTTCCTCTGAATGTTAGTATCTTTGAAAAAAATCAACCTTAACTATTAACTTAAACTATTTTAATGCCTATTCTTGCCATTTCGGAGTGGACATCTTTTTTTGGCCGTTTTCATCCGCTCTTCGTTCATCTGCCAATTGGCTTCCTGATTATTGCAGGTGTGTTTGAGATTTTAAAAATCTCAGGTCGAGTAGCGATAAGTCAGGAGATTATTAAAGTTATTTTAATTATTTCGGCCATTAGTGCTACTTTAGCCTGTATTGCCGGATATTTCCTTTCATTAGAAGGAGGTTATAACGATGATGTGCTTGAGAAACATAAGATGCAGGGAATCTGGCTGGTAGTTTTTTGCTGGATGGCTTTGCTGGCAAAAAATACCTGGCTCAGTGATAGAATCGGGATTAATAAGTTACTTTATGCCCCTTCTTTAGTTTTATCTCTGATATTATTGATGTTGGCAGGACACAATGGTGGAAATTTAACTCATGGAGAAACCTACTTAACTGAAAATACACCACAACCTTTCAGGACCTGGCTTGGGATGTCTGAAAAAACTACGAAGGATTCTGAGAATTCGTTAGAAAAACCTAAGATTCAGAATATAAATGAAGCAATGATTTATCAGGATATAATCAGACCCATTTTTAAACAAAAATGCGAGCAATGCCATAATGCTAATAAAATGAAAGGTGATCTGAGAATTGATGAGGTAGAATTGTTTAAAAAGGGGGGAAAGCATGGGGCGATTTTTGTAGCAAACAAAGTTGATGAAAGTGAATTTATCAAGAGAATTCTTTTACCAGAGTCTGATGATGACCATATGCCACCCAAAGGTAAAATTCAAATTTCTGAAAATGACCTGGCATTAATGAAATGGTGGATTGAGCAAGGGGCGCCCTTTGATAAAAAAGTATCTCAGATACAAATCTCAGAATCAGTAAAACCGATTTTAGCCAGTTTAGGAGGGGAGGGTCCAGATAGCAACTTACCAGCTAATGGCATACCTCAAGATAAATTTGTAGTAGAAGAAAAATTGCTTGCCACTACGGTTTCAGCTATAGATCAAAAGATATTAGCTGAATTAAAAAAGTCAGGCGCCTTGGTTTTACCGTTTGCACAAAATAATAATTTTATCGAAATCAGTTATATTAATAATTCTAAATTTTCTGATAACCAAGCTAATATCATTGCTAATGCACCAGAACAAACCTTGTGGTTAAAATTAAACGATACTCAGATTACCGATAAAACTCTAATAGAAGTAGCTAAACTAACAAATCTGACAAGATTACATTTAGAACAAACCAAAATTACAGATAGTGGATTAAAAGAATTGAGTACATTAAAAAACTTGGAATATTTGAATCTTATAGGGACTACAATTTCGGATAAGGGCATCAATAATTTATCATCATTGAAAAATCTGAAAAAGCTTTACTTATGGAAAACTAATGTCACCACTGTTGGTGCAGAACAACTGAAAAAAAGTTTGCCTGGAGTTAAAATTGATTTAGGTATGACCGAACAACAGATCGCTGATTTTTTGAAAGCAAAACCAAATGAAAGCAGCGATGATGTATATAAGAAAAAATAAAGGTTGAGGGTTTAAACCCCAACCTTTTCATAATTTTTCTTAATAAAATCTTCCCATTCATCAACCAATTTTCCTTTTAAAACTCTCGGAAATTTATGTTGTCCACCTTCTTTTCCTTTTAATTTCATCCAATCGTAAAATGCAGTTGTTGGCAGAACCCTCAGAAATACGTTTTTCAAGGCGTGCCCTCTTTCAACAGCATAATCATCATTCAGTTCAAAAAGTTTTTTATCTAATAATTCACATAGAAGCTTTTCATCTACTTTGTCATCCGTTGCCACATACCATTGATGAGCAAATAAAGGAGGGTGTTTGATCCCGCTTACAGTAAATTCTCTTATATCAATCCCTAAATCTTTTGAAACCAGTTCTATAGCATTATTCATATTATCTACAGATAAATGTTCACCACATAAACTTAAGAAATGCTTTGTTCTTCCGGTTATTTTTATCTCGGCTCTGATTTTATTAGTAAATTTTACCGTATCACCAATCAAATAACGCCATGCTCCAGCGCAAGTCGAAATCAACAAGGCATAATCAACATCTTCCTGCACTTGATGAACCATTAAGGCTTGCGGTTTTTCAACCAGATTTCCGTCTTCATCAAAGTTATTTTCGTTGAATGGAATAAATTCAAAAAAGAGTCCTTGATTAAGCACCAATCTTAAATTCCCATCTGGCCTATCCTGATAGGCCAGAAAGCCTTCGGAAGCCATATAAGTTTCAATATATATAACAGGTTTACCAAATAATTTTTCCAGGCCGTGTTTGTAAGGTTCTAATGAAACTCCGCCCCAAGCAAAAGCTGTAAGATTTGGCCATAGCTCATGAATATTTTTCAAGTTATATCGTTTGATAATCTTTTCGAGCAGAATGGTATGCCACGCAGGTACTCCCGCAAGGAAGCCAATATCCCAGTTTTTGGCATTTTCAGTAATTTCTTCTAATTTATTTCCCCAATTACGTTCGGCTGCAATTTTTTGACCTGGCTTATAAAAATTCTGAAACCAGAATGGAAGAGTACCTGTTGTAATACCACTCAAATCTCCTTCATAGTGAGAATCTACTTCATTGAGAGCCGTACTTCCTCCCAACATAAGATAACCGGTCTCATAAATATTTGAAGGCAACCTATTGTAATGACCTAAAGAAATAATCTGATTGATACTGGTTCTTTGAATAGCCTTAATCATATCTTTCGTAACCGGAATCGCCTTTGAAGCCGCATCGGAAGTCCCAGAACTTAGTGCAAAGTATTTTATTTTCCCGGGCCAGCAAACATTTTTTTCTCCATTGCGGGCTTTATACCACCATTCATCATAGATTTTATTATAATCATAAATAGGGACCAATTCTTTAAATTTTGTATAAAACTCAGTACCTTTTTCAAAAATAGCTGTACTCAATATTTCGTCAAACTGGTATTTTTCTCCAAACTGGGTGTATCTGGCTTTCGCAATTAATTTTGTAAAAGCCTTTTTTTGCCATTTTAATGGTTTAACTTTTCTTATCTTCTGAATTGTGCTTGTAAACTTTATGCTTCCTTTTAATAAGCTTCCTAAAACTGCCATATTCTGATAAATATTAAGTAGGTGAAGTGTAAATAGTTTTAGTTTAAATAGAAAGACTACCAACTAAAATTGCTAAATAAAGCAGATAAATCCTACTTTTTTAATTTATAGTTTCCACTTTTTTAATGTTTTAATTTCTGGATACGCCGTTCTATCAATCTGCACGGGAACTATAGCTACATAATTATTATCCATAGCCCAAATATCAGTATCCTCGCTTTCGGGTTCACGATTGACAAAATCACCACCCATCCAGAAGTAAGGTCGGCCATATAAGTCGGTTCTTGCATCAAATTCTTCTCTCCAGTAACCATTAGTTTGTCTACAGATTTTTATCCCTTTGATTGGCTCATCAGTTTTTGAAGGAAAATTTACGTTTAACGCTGTGTGAGGGGGAATACCATTTTTTAATGATTTTTCGATAATTTTCTTCAAAAAACGTTTTGTATGCTTGAAATCAGCATCATACCGGAAGTCATTCAATGAAAAACCAATAGCTGGAATCCCTTCAATAGCTGCTTCAACTGCGGCTGACATTGTTCCCGAATAAAGCACTGATACAGAAGCATTCATCCCATGATTAATCCCGCTCACAACAAGGTCAATTTTTCTGCCTTTTAAAAAATGATGTTTTGCTAATTTTACACAATCTGCTGGTGTTCCTGAGCATTCAAATGCCTCAATATCCTTAAAAATCTTGGATTTTTTAATATGGATAGTACTATCAACTGTAATGGCGTGCCCCATACCTGAATTCGGGCTGTCAGGGGCAACAACAAAAACATCGCCTAATTTGCTCACAATATCAATTAAAACAGAAATTCCTTTTGAGGTTATACCATCGTCATTTGTTACTAAGATAAGTGTTTTCATATTTATTTTTTAGTAAATGTCATACTCACGTCTGTATAAAAATACACAATAGGGATGATTAGAATTTTTATGCAAATTAACAAAATGTTATGTTAGCAGAGTTTATATTTGCGAAGAAAATTCTTTATTGAATGAACTTGATATATCGATACGCCACAATTACTGATATTAGTGTTATTCGGGAAATTGCCAGGAAAACCTGGTTTGCGACTTACGAACCCATATTGGGAACACATCAGCCTCAGTATATGTTTGATTTAATTTATAGCGAGGAGGGATTGGAAGAACAGATGAATGCAGGACAGGTATTTGTGCTTCAATCGGGTATAGATTCTGAAATGAAAGAAATACAAATAGCTTTTGCTTCATATTCTTTAAAAACCGAAAGTGAGAAAATTTACAAATTGAATAAACTCTATTTAAATCCGGACCTTCAAGGAGGAGGTTTAGGAAAAAAACTTTTAATCGAAATTGAAAGGCAGATTAGAAATTTAGGAGGGGAGTGGCTTGATTTGAATGTAAATCGGTATAATAAAGCAAAGCTTTTTTATGAAAGAATGGGTTTTGAAGTAATTGCTGAGGAAGACATACCAATAGGCAATTATTTTATGAATGATTATGCAATGCGTAAGAAATTATAAACGTTTTCCATCTCTGGACGCATTTATTAATTTCTCTAATCTCGAAAAGCGAGTTTTCTCTTGCTTGGCTCTTACTATCCAACCAGTCATTAATTTACGATAATATGGGGGTTGTTTTTGAAAAAATTCCCATGCGGTTTGATCATCTTTAAATTTCTCCTCAATTATCGATGAAAGCTCAATTTCAACTTGTTCGTAAGTATAAATTCTGGATTTGTCATCTTTCCTCTTCTCATAGGCTAATAGTCCTGCTTCCTGAACCAACCCTTTAGGAATCATCTCCTCCATTTTATTTATATTAACCGTACTCCAGATACTTGTGGGTTTTCGAGGTGTAAAACGTATGCAATAACTTTCATTGTCAATTGATTTCCTGATTCCATCTATCCAGCCAAAACATAGAGCCTGATCAACCGATTCTGACCACGTAAGACTTGGTTTACCAGAATTTACTTTATAAAAACCAACCACTAATTCTTTTTCTATAGCATAATTTTCTTCTAACCATTTACGGAAATCAGATTGGTGAGGGAAAAACCTGGCTTTCATAAAATTTGTGTATTAAATAAAAAATAGTTTACAAAAATACCTCAAATCAATCTAATATCTAAATTGATTTGAGGTAAATAAGGATGAGTTTATTTTACAAACCTAAATCCTCTATAATGTGCAAATTTTTTGTATTTTTTCTTGTTCTGAATGCTATTTCAGGTTTATAACCCTCGGTTGTTTTGGCATAATAGCCAGTTCCATCATAGAAGCGTTTTCTTGGGTTTTCTTTGCACATAACTGAGCAAGCTCCTTCTAATTCTTGGCCACACTTTTCACAGATTGGTACATGCTCATTACAATCAGGATTAGCACAATTTACCATTCTATCGCAGGTTGTTCCACAAACATGGCATTTAGAAATAACTACCGGATTTATCTTATTTACTTCTGTTGTGAGTCGATTATCAAAGACATAGCATTTACCGTCGAAATTTTCACCGCCTTCTTCCAGGCCATATTTAATAATTCCACCATGTAACTGATAAACATCTGTAAATCCTTGTGCAAGTAAATAAGCACTTGCTTTTTCACATTTAATGCCCCCTGTACAATAAGTAATAACCTTTTTATCTTTCAAATGCTCAATCTCCTTCATGTGATCAGGTAATTCACGTAGATTTTCCATATCAAAAGTTATAGCTCCCTTGAATTTCCCGACAGAATGTTCATAATTAGACCGCATATCTACCAATACAACATCAGGGTCATTCTCAATAATTTCTTTGAAATCTTTAGGTTCAAGATGCTTTCCCGTTCTTTCTAATGGGTTTACCGGCAGCTCAGAATGCACAATTTCCTTTTTTATTCGTACATATAACTTGGTAAAAGTGTGGGTTTGGTGATTTTCGATTTTGAAATCGACAGTTGAAAATCTTGGATCTGATTTCACCCAATCCATATATTTTTTACAGTCTTCAACTAACCCTGAAACTGTCCCATTAAGCCCTTCTGGTGCAATGATGATCCTTCCTAATAAATTATTATCAATACAATACTGATGATGAACATCACGATACTCAACTACATTTTCGATAGGTGAGTATATATAATAAAGCAGTACAGAGTATTCGCTTTTTTGCGGTGATGATAGATTTGAAGTGTTGTTTTTTGTTTTTATTTCTTCTGTTTTCATAATAAAATCCAATATTTCAAGGCGCAGACTTGATTTGAATGTCGCAAAATTACAAAAGTTATTTTTGATGTTCTATGATTTTAGTCATTTTAGCATTTATTTTGAAAAATATCTACAAATAAAAATAATTATTAAATGCATATTGCGATTACCGGGAATATAGGCGCAGGCAAAACTACATTAGCATCAAAATTAGCAGAGCATTATGGTTGGGAAGTATTATTCGAGGCTGTAGAGGGTAATCCTTATTTACCTCCTTTCTATGAAGATATGGAAAAATGGGCATTCCACCTTCAGATATATTTTCTGAACAGCCGTTTCGAGCAGGTACTCAAAATTAAAAAACTGGCAGAAGACAGAACGATTATTCAGGATCGCTCAATTTATGAAGATGCTTATATTTTTGCACGCAATCTCTATGAAACGGGTAAGTTTAATGAAATAGATTACCAGACATACCGAAGTATGTTTAACACAATTACTCAGGCAATTTCACACCCTGACTTAATGATTTATTTAAGAGCGGATTTGCCAAAATTACAAAGACAGATTAATAAACGAAACCGTGATTTTGAAAGGAATATTGACCCGGATTACTTGGTAAACCTGAATAACTTATATGAAGACTTTGTAAACCTATATACACACGGAAAACTTCTGATAATAGATGTCAATGAGCTTGACTACGCTGAAAACGAAAAAGATTTTCAAAGTATAGTGGAGTTAATAGACAAAAATATTAATGTCGGAACTCAATTAGAGATAAACCCACTATAGTTAGTGATTAATAATTATTGAACAAACTTATATCCTTTAGGTAGGTTCGAATTGACCCTTTTTTCTGATTTTCGTATTCCAGTAAATTTTTAATTTATCAAAATAAACATCATAAATATCACTGTCAAATAAACGGGCATCATTTGTCGCTTTATATAAAAAATAGATACCAAATGCTAATAAAACTGCATCTGGCATCCAAACACCCACTATCACATACCATATACTTTCCTTGGCATATTTATCTCCTAATTGCATTAATACATACATCAATATAAAGAAAGTGATAGAGAGTAAAACAGGCATACCAAACCCCCCTTTTTTTATAATTGATCCTAAAGAAGAGCCAATCAGGAACATAACAAAACAAGCAAAAGCCATTGTAAACTTGTGCCATCGTTCGACATCTGCTCGGTTTGCGTCCTTTATTTTACTTTTTTGAATTTCAACATTTGTTTTGTAGTGGTCTTGAACACTCTTGGCTTGTGTAAAAGCGGTTTCAAAAGATTCCATCATTTTAGACTCTTCATGTAAAGGTTTCATCCTTTCATCGATCCACTTTCCGGGTAGAATAACTCTCTTGCTTAGTGTGTCTTTGATAATTCTCTTTAAGTGATGAGTATAAAATTGATCCATAGAGCCCAGCTGAACTTTTTTTGACAAAGCAATTTCCTTGTGAATCGAATCAACCTGATGTGCAAGTGCCGGGACATCTTTCATATACTCGTGATATTTGAATTGTGACTCATCGGTTCTTTTCATACCAAATGATTCTAATGCAAATACTAATCGGTTCTTTTTAAAAGAGTTTTTTACAAATTGAGTTTCATTGTAGTTGCCACCTGAGGAATTTTTATAATCCATATAATTGATACCGTTATAAAGCTCAAATACAAGGTAATTATTATCCATCATTGTGTACATTTTCCCTGAATCAGCTAATGTCACATTAATATTGCCTTCATTTGTTGTGTGATTATAAATAGTAACACCCTTTAAGGTTTTTCCATCAGGATATTTTTTTTGTACCTTTATTTTATACCCGGG
Source organism: Emticicia sp. BO119 (assembly GCF_013912375.1). Classification (GTDB taxonomy): domain Bacteria; phylum Bacteroidota; class Bacteroidia; order Cytophagales; family Spirosomataceae; genus Emticicia. The sequence continues at coordinate 223,636 of NZ_JACETV010000010.1, forward strand.
TAATTCTCCGTAAAATATTCCTTCTTTTATATTAAGCGTAACTTTAGTTGTTTTTACGTCATAAAGCAAGCTATAACCTTTCAGATTGGCCCAAGGACTAACTTTATTGTTAAACCAGAAAGAAAAAATACTTACGCCAAACGCAAAAATGAGCGTGGGTAAAAGAACTCTTGAAATCGGGATACCAGAAGCTTTAATGGCAGTGAGCTCTGAATGTTCACCTAAATTCCCGAAGCACATCAATGAAGCCAGCAAAGTTGCTAATGGAAGAGAAATAGGAACTGTAATTAAAGAAAAATAAACAAAGAGTTTCGCAAATACATCATAACCTAAGTCTTTACCTACAAAATCGTTAAAGTAAAGCATTAGGAATCGCATTAAAAAAATAAAAACTACCACACAGGTAGTTAATATAAATGGTCCTATAAAAGACTTTATGATTAAAAAATCAATTTTCTTCATTTAATACATAAACACGTGGCAATGCAAAATTCTTAAATGAATTTTGTTTGTACAACACAATTAAGCATATTTAACAAATTATCCACCAACTATCTCTCGTAATTTATCAATCATTCCGTCCCACAAATCTTCCAATTCAGAGGTGTCACTTACATCAGAATAATCTATTATCTTAAAAAAAGTTGCATTTGTCAATTCACTCTGTTCTAATTTGAACTCAACATAATTTCCTTTATATTCATCATTCAGAAAATCAAACTTAGTGGCTTTGTTCATTCTCTGAGATGTAAGACGCGCCAAGTGGCTTTCGTTATCCCATACAAAATCAAAATTTCCATCGTTTACATATTTAACTTTAGATGCAAACCATTGTTGCAATCCTGATGGAGTGCTGATATATTGATATAAGACTTTAGGTGATGCCCTAAATTCGTACTCCCGTGTAAACTTAAATTTTCCCATATCAAAAATTTGTTAATCATTCATACCCGATTCTATTTAGTATGAATGAATGATTTTTCCAAGAATTTATATAAATTTTTCTTAAAATTCATGAGTATGAATTTTATTTTTTGCAATGTATGAAAACTTTCTCTAATTTCGCAACATAATATTAAGGAGGCGGACATAGTGCTGTTATTTTTTATATTATTTTATAAGATAAGGCGGGGTAGCTCAGATGGTTAGAGCGTAGGATTCATAACCCTAAGGTCGGCAGTTCGATCCTGCTCCCCGCTACACTGATAATCAGGCAGTTACGTGTAAAAACGAAACTGCCTTTTTTGTTTGGTACAACATAGGTACAACAAAAATATTTCTCTAATTTCTACTTAGTATATTGAGTGATTCGAAAAAAACATTAGATTTGCGATTAACGGATCAAACCTAAAAGTTGTGGGGTGATAAAATAATTTAGACCTTTGCATTTTACTAATTGAACAGATGCAAGAGAGTTACGGAGAACTATTAAAGTTATTACTTCCCACAATCATAGTTG
>NZ_JACETV010000011.1 GCF_013912375.1 Emticicia sp. BO119
TATCCATAATCCACAAACTCACCTGAAAGGAGTGCCTCAATCTCTTCTTTAATCGTTTGAATATTATGCCTGCTTCCGTCAGATTTAGCTATATAAGAACTTGATCTTTTACCTGGTTTGATTCCCTTAGAAATATAGTAATAAGTACTACGCGCCAAGCCCGCTAGCTTTAAAAGACAACTTAAAGGGAAGCCTTCTTCCTGAAAATCTTCCACTACCATCAGCTTCTCTATTTTCGTTGCTGGCTTTTTTTAATAAAGAATCCTTTACCCGAATAGCTAAATCTTTTTCAGCCACTATAGCCTTTAACTCCCGATTCTCCCTACGAAGTTGCTGAAGCTCTCTCTCAAGTGAGGTCTTGGCTCCCTTTTTAAAGCCTTCCGGTCCTTGTTCTGAATAGACCTTCTCCCAATTAAGAATGCTTACTGTACTTACTTCATACTCTCGTGAAGCCTTCGTAAGTCCATGTGTCTTCTTGTAATCCAGAATCTCCAGTTTCTGCTCTGGAGTCCATTTCTTCCGATGTTTTGTCATAGTACACAAAGTTAAGTAGTTAACTTATTTTTGTGTCCAATTTTTAATTACGCTACTACCCATGAACATACTGTTAAATCTTAGAATAATATTATCTAATCAAATTTTGAAACTTTATACTTTATTAATTAAAATATGAAGAGGAGTGTGTAATCTTTTTCAAAACATATAATTTGCAAAAGACTAAATTTTCTTTGAGTGAAATTGAAATTTTTACTTCTCTGAGCCAATATGTTTTGAAAAAGATTACATACTACTTTGTATTAAAAATATCCGGTAGCAATATTATATAAATAAAATAAAAGTCATCAAGCTTTTTAGGACTACATATTTTAACTTTATTACATTCAGAATGTAAATAAATAATAATTTGAATTGGGCTTTTTTGATAATGAAAAGCCAGAATATTGGAGTCAGATTAATTACTTGAAACTTTACAGTAACCTGACTAGTGTCAATAATACTGCAGATAAAGAAACAAAGCCTGTTCCAATGGCTATTCTTTCGGCAGGAGACATGCGCATTCTATTTCTTGTTGGAACATAAATAGACATGCCTTGCTGCACTTTAGGATAAACTTTAATTCCAAAAAAACTGCGGGTTCTATCTGTACTTCCATTAGCATATTGTACATAAGTCTTTTTAACAAATGCACTGTCGGTAAAACCACCAGCTTGAGCAATATATTCGCCAAAAGAAAAATTGGGCTGATAAGCAACTCTTGTAGGATTTAATACCTGACCATTAATACTAACTGTTTGCCTTTCCTTTGATATCTCTACCCTGTCTCCATTTTCAAGCAATAAATTAGATGCGGTTTTTTTATTTTTTAATGCTTTTTCAAAATCCACGAAGATAAGCTTATCATTTCTATATAAACGACTCCCCGCAATGTAGGCTTCTGAGCGAAGACCGCCAGCTCTATCAATCAAATCACTTAATCGCTCTGTCTTGCTTTCAATAATATAAGCACCAGGATAATTCACTTCACCTTCAATAAAAACAGTTTGCTGTACTTCGTAATTAGGAAGATTACGAACAAATATTTTATCAAAAGGCATAAGTTTCAGGCCTCCTTCAGCCGGATTTAAATCTTTAGATATATTGACTTGAATAATTTCTACAGATTTTTCACTCGATTCGTCATTATATTGTCTACGCCCTACTTCAATTCTCTTAGAGGTTGCCCCATCACTAAACCCTCCTGCTAACAAAATAACGTCTCTTATTGACATGTTTTCAGCATAAGAATAATTACCAGGATTATTGACAGCCCCCTCTATATCGATTTTTCTTTCTTGCCTGATTTCGACAATCGATTTAACGAGTAATTGATCCTGCCTTTTCAAATCTATATCAGGAATTTCTCCTTTTAATAATTTACTTAAGTCGATAGGAATATACATGAGATCAAGATTATCTTGTTCTCTCACCAAAATAGCTCTGTTGGCATAAGCATCTTCTCTTAGGCCTTGAGCATTTTCAATTAATTGCTTAACTGTTTTTATTTTATCGCCTAATGCAAACTCACCGGGTCTGAATACCGCACCACGTACTTCTACTTTATTTTCAAAGCGATCTAATATAGTACCTACATAAAACTGATCTCCGTTTTTCGTAGCAAAACCAGGTTCAGTCAAAGGGTCAAATGTCAATATTTTCTTTTCGGTTTTTGTATTTCTATGGACATTAACAGTAGAAGTAAAAGCTTGTTCAGTATAGCCTCCAGCATAATTTAATAAAGTACTAAAATCGTCGTTTTCATTCAATTCAAATATACCACTTCTTTTTACTTCCCCTTCTATTTTTACTTTTTTCTGAAAGAGTGGTACTAATATCACATCCTGATCAAAAAGAGTTATGTTATCTTCAAGCGTTCCTTTTAAAAGGAAGTCATAAATGTCTATTTTTTTTATTAAAGCATTGTTACGGAAAACCTGGATATTCCTAAAAGAACCGTTAATGTTTGGTCCACCAGATAGATAGAGAGCATTGAATGCTGATGCTAAAGAAGATATAGTATAAGTACCTGGGTTAGTAACTTCTCCTACTAAAGTAACTTTAATACTTCTGACATTCCCAAGTGTAATATCAGCATTTAGTCTACCATCCCTCAAGCCGGCAAAAATAGTTTTTAAGCGTTCTATAATTTTTGCTTTGGCTTGATCAATAGTATTACCATTTACATAAATAGGAGCAAGGTTTTCAATTTTTATCGTTCCTTCAGGCGTAACTTTAGCGTCATAATGTTGGTAGGCATAGCCTGTAATGTCAATTTTAATTTCATCGTCAGGACCTAAAATATAACCTTTTGGAGTCGGGAGTCGGAGGTTCGGCTCAAAAGTTAAATTCTTATTATTAAATAACTGGCTTCCAAATGTCTCTAATTTTTTGCCAACCTCTTGTTTATCCGATACGGCAACAGAGGTTCTCTGTGCTACTTCACCAATTTGTTCACGGGTAACATTTTCGAGTTTAGCGGTACCTGGAGCATTTGCTTTTACTTCTGATGTGCCAGTTTTTAATCGATTAATTCTTTCTCTTACTTTGGCAATATCTTGTGCTGAATAACCATTGGCTAAAGCAGCGGCTTCAATCTGGGCTTCACTAAGCCCTCTTGACTCGGCCTCTTTTAAAAAAGTCTCAATTTGTTTATCCGATAAATTATCAACACTTGAAGGAAGATTAGTTGGAGTCTGTGAATAGGCTGCTTCAAAAAAACCAAGCACTAATAATATGATAACTTTATAAAAAAATTTAGAGGAGGTCATGACTAAGTTTTAAAACACTATTTGAACAAACGTCTGCAAATTTAATTAAATCTTATTAAAGAGACAAATCGAAATCTAAGTTTCGACAAACGAAAAGGCTTATAGTTTTAGATAAGATTTAAAAGATATTGACCATAGCCACTTTTCACCAGAGGTTCTGCAATTTTTCCTAATTGCTTATCATCGATAAAACCCATTCTATACGCTACTTCTTCAATGCAACCTATTTTAAGTCCTTGCCGTTCTTCTATGACCTGCACAAATTGAGCGGCTTGCATCAATGAAGCAAAAGTGCCGGTATCCAACCAGGCAGTACCTCTGTTCATGATTCCTACACGAAGTTTACCATTTTCAAGATACTGTCGGTTAATATCAGTTATTTCTAACTCACCCCGAGGGGATGGCTGAATGTTTTTAGCAATTTCTACTACATCATTATCATAAAAATATAATCCCGGAACGGCAAAATTAGATTTAGGATTTTTAGGTTTCTCTTCAATTGAAATCACTTTCTTATTTTCATCAAATTCTACCACTCCATATCTTTCGGGGTCGTGAACCTGATAGGCAAATACGATGCCCCCGTCGGGATTTGTACTATTTTGAAGCAATTTACTTAGCCCACTTCCGTAAAAAATATTATCACCTAAAACTAATGCTACTCTATCATTCCCAATGAAATCTGCTCCGATAATAAAGGCTTGGGCTAAACCATCAGGGCTGGGTTGTTCGGCATATGTAAACTCACAACCTATTCTACTGCCATCTCCTAAAAGTTTTTTGAAATGAGGTAAATCATGGGGAGTCGATATAATCAACACTTCTTTAATCCCGGCCAGCATTAAGATAGAAAGCGGATAATAAATCATTGGTTTATCATACACAGGCATCAGTTGTTTACTAACAGCAAGGGTAAGTGGGTGCAAACGAGTACCAGAGCCTCCAGCAAGAATAATTCCTTTCATTATATTAAAAAAGAAAACGAAGTAATAAATATTTTAATGGCAAATATTGAATAATCGACATAATCATATAGAGTTAGCGACTAAACTATACTCTTCATATAAAAAGTATTTCAATAAAAATCGTGTTTTTTTATGCAAGTTATATCATTTACCCTGAATGTTGTAACAAATACTAATAAAATTTACAAATTCTTTATCTATCGGCAAATTGTACTATTTTAATAAACGGAAAATGGAGAAAAGCAAATACTTTTCAAACATATCCCATTAATTTATAGATCCTATATCCTTACTTAAAAGAATTGGTTTAATGGTGTGCCTTCTTTTAAATCTATATTGGTTATTTTCCCTAATAAATCTTCATAGTATTTAGGAGGCATACCATCGCCTGGGCGTATTACCCGTATATTTTCTTCTGTAAAAGTTTCACCTGCTTTTATATCTTTCACCACATAAACAGAACGTTTGAATAAAAGACTTTTTTTCTCAGACTCCTGTACACCATACTGAACCTGACCCAGTGATTGCCATGCACGCTCAGTCTCAATCACTAATGATTTAAGTTCATCTGGCTCTAAAGAAAAAGCTGAATCTACACCACCTTCTGCCCGGCTCAGACAAAAATGTTTCTCTATTACGGTAGCTCCTAAAGTAACTGCCGCACATGGCACACCAATACCCATAGTATGGTCACTTAATCCGATTTCGCATTGGAATAACTCCCGCATATGGGGAATGGTGCGAACATTTGAATTTTCAGGGCTTGCCGGATAATTGCTTGTGCATTTTAACAAGACTAAATCTTTGCAACCATTTTCTCTTAACACGCTTACTGCCTCATCTAAATTCGCCAATGTGCTCGCTCCTGTAGATATAATAACAGGTTTGCCCGTTTTAGCAACTTTCTTTAATAGAGGAAAGTGGTTATTTTCAAAAGAAGCTATTTTATGTGCAGGCGTACCCAGACTTTCCAGAAAATCTACTGCTGTATCATCAAAAGGAGTAGAAAAACAAATAATGTTATTATCCGCAGCACATTTGAACATGGCTTCATGCCATTCCCAGGGGGTATGTGCTTCCTGATATAATTCATAAAGGTTTCTGTTTTTCCATAAAGAGGTATTATCTTTTATATCAAAAAGACCTCCTCGTTGATTGATAGTGATGGTATCGGCCGTATAGGTTTGTAATTTAAGGGCATCCGCGCCACATTTAGCAGCTGTTTCAATAATTTTTAAAGCCCTTTCCAATGAGTGATTATGATTACCACTCATTTCGGCTATAATAAAAGGTTTATGATTGAGCCCTATCTGATAATTCCCTATCTTCATTGATTATGTTTTGTATATAATACTGATGCTATCCCTTGATAGTCTAAACTTTTTTCAAAAGAAAAGCCTGCTTTAGTAAAAGCATTAACAGAGCCTATATTCTCAGTTTTTATAAAGGCTTGTATGGTATAATCAGGTTTTTCTTTAAAAAACCAGGTAGAAGCTAAGGATAGTATTTTACCTGCTAAGCCTTTCCCTCTAAAGTTTTTATCCAAGGATACTCCTATAACACTAATTTTTTGTTCTTCGTTGCTTTCAAACCTTACTTGTCCAATAGGTACTTGTTGTGCATCTTCAAAAACAAGCATCAGGCAATTCGGGTCGGCTATTTTTTTCTGAAACCATTGCTCATGATTCTCTAAGGCAATAAACCCACTATTAAATGATTGTTTTCTTACTTCCTCGTCGTTAGTCCACTCAAAATACAGCATCAAATCATCTTCTCTGGCTTCTCTGATATTAATAGGATTGAATTTTGCATGAAAGAAAACATCTTTAAATTTACCTTCAAACAAACAATGATTGTGAAGCATGGCTTCTTGTTGATAATTGTTATTTTGAAGGATTGGATATAAGTGGGGTCTTAAATTAAAAGAGTAAGTATAGATTTTGTGCAGATTCAGCTCTTCAAAGGCAACTTTTTCTATGAGACTCAGGTAGGTTGTCCAATGAAATTCAAAGAAATCCTTTTCAAGCGCAGTATTAATAATGAATGAAATCTCTGCGTTTTTGTCAACCCAGTTGATATGAACGAGACCACCATAGCCGATACAAATATCGTTTTCGAGGTAAGAGAAAAGTATCTGTGTTGGTTTTGTTTGCTCGAATAAATTTGCGACTACATTACTGAAATACCATTCCTGTTTTTCGGTTGTAAGAGGTTCATTCTGACGTAAATGATAGATTTGTTCATTACGCCATTGCATAATTGCATACTTGTCTTCATCGCGTAGAGGAACAATGCTATATTTATCCGAACTGAATATTTGTGTGTGTAAACAGGGGTATTTTCTCATGGATTCATTAATCTAAATTTCAGTTCAGCCAGTTTCCAGTCAGTTTCGTTATCAATATCCTGCGCTTCTAATTCACTGATTTCTATTCCTCCCGAATTGGCTGTCAGTAATTGTTTGGTTTGCAGGAATGTATAGATGTTAAAAAAGTAGAATTGCCCCACATCATGAAAAGTCTTGGGTAAATCCTGTGACCGGGTTAGTGCATGATTGGGTTCTACCCACCTGATCTTATCATTCTCTTTATAGAAAGCTCTTTGAATGGGAAAAGAAAAAGACTGTATAGGTAAAACCGTATCAAAGTTCTTGTCAACTAATAACTGAGAGGCATCTTTCAATTTCTGTGCTGTAACAAACGGCGCAGTAGGGTAGATGCAACAACCATATTGGAAATTTTTATTTAGTAGGGTATAATTGTCTAAAACCTCATGCAAGACAGATGCTGTTGTGGCGAAATCATTCGAGTTATCTGCCGACCGAAAGAAAGGTACACTTGCACCATATTGCGTACTTAACTCTGCTATTTCTCCGTCGTCAGTTGACACCATTACCTCATCAAACAATTGGCTATCAAGTGCGGCTTTGATTGAATAAGCAATGATGGGTTGCCCGCAAAAATCTTTGATATTTTTTCGGGGAATCCGCTTGCTGCCTCCACGTGCCGGAATGATAGCTATTTTGCTCATAGTTAAACTACCCGATTTTTTGCATTAAAAACCATGTAATGTCATCCTGTGAGAATGCCGGGTCTCTTTTATAGACAAAGCCGTAATCGATTAGCTTTAAGCCAGGATATTTCTCCAATATTTCTCCGGCAAAATCACGTTTGAATAACCGGTCGCTATGCCCTCTGTAGTTGATAGTAACCGGAGAAGGATTATAATATTCACAAACCAATATATACTTACTGGAAGCGTCATACAATTTCTGATAAATAAGAGGCAGCATATCAGGATTTATATGAATCAGCACGCCCTTTATTAAAGATACTTCAAATTTCTCGGCACTTTCATAATCAAAAATAGAACCATGAAAGACATTGTCTTCACCTATTATATTGCCTAATTCCTTGGCCGCTTCCGCATTGATTTCAATACCACCTAACTTAATTTCAGGAAAAAGTGCTTTAATAGCCTTTAGATTCATGCCAATATTAGCCCCAAACTCTATTAATGATTGCGGTCTTCCGGCTTGATTTAGAGCTTTAACAAAGAAATTGAGGTTAGAAGCAAGGTATTCAGCACTTTGATTACGATTGATGTATTCATTGCCAAAATCTCCTGCCCAGAACTCCTCTTGCGGTGTGCTATATTTTTTCTCTTCCAAGGTTATTCAGATTTTAAAAAATTAATTACGGTCTCAATGACATAGTTTTGCTCTTCGTCAGTCAATGTAGGGTACATTGGTAAGCTGATACAATGTCTGTAATATTCTTCTGCCATCGGCTGGTCGCCCTCTTTTGAACCTAATTGTTGATAATAGGGCATTAAATGAGTAGGAATATAATGGATTTGTGCAAAAATCTTATGCTCTCTTAAATAATTGTATAGTCCCAGTCTGTTTTCTGCTTCTATCACATATAGGTGGTAGGCGTGCCCTTCTACTTCCCCTGACTGGCCTTTAATGGCAGGTATATTTTTAAAAGCTTGGTTGTAGCGAGCAGCTATTACCCTTCTTCTGACTAAGCCTTCATCTGCCCTCTTGAGCTGACTGCTTCCTAATGCTGCCTGAAAATCGGTTATTCTGTAATTAAAGCCCAATGTCTGCATCTCCATGTACCAACCCGGATATTTGTCTATCCCTCCGGCCAATGCAATGCTATTTGTATATTGATTCTCTGACCGTGTAATACCGTGAGTCCTTAGTTGCAACAAACTCTGGTAAAGAGCCTCATTATTGGTAGTTATCATACCGCCTTCACCACTGGCAATGTGTTTTACCGGGTGGAAGGAGAAAATAGCCAGGTCAGCAAATTTGCCATTCCCACACCATTGTTGCTCGCCATTTGAATCGATGAAATAGCCACCGGGTGCATGGCAGGCATCTTCAATAATCCAGAGATTGTATTCTTCTGCTAATTTTCGGAATTCTTCCAGATTGACGGCTCTTCCGGCAAAATCAACAGGGATAATTCCGGTATAAGTACCTTCAGGGGAGCTCTCCAATATATTTCTGACCTTATTAATGTCTATCAGATAAGTGTCCGGGTCAATGTCAGCAAACACTACTTCTCCGTCACAATAGCGAACGCAGTTAGCCGATGCAGCAAAGGTGATGGGAGTTGTAATTACCTTATCTCCTTCTTTTACTCCTAATGCTAAAGTACATAAATGCAAAGCGGCTGTTCCGTTTGCTACGGCAACAGCATATTTTGCCCCTATATATTTTGCAAAATCGTCTTCAAACTCTTTTATTTTAGGTCCTTGTGTCAAAAAAGGACTTTTAAGGGTTTCTACTACAATCGCAATATCTTCGTCAGTGATATGCTGTTTTCCATAAGGAATGTTATTCATTTGCATTAAACTTCAAAGGTTGGGTCAACATGTTCTTTAATTAATATTCTCAAATCTTCTACAGTTTCCCATTCTGTGTTCTGGTTTGAGGTGTACTTGAACCCTACTGGTACTTTGATAGCATTAAACTCAGTCATAAAATCTTCTATTCTCCATTTGTGAGTAGAGGGTAGAATAGTATAATACTTACCTAAGTCGTAGGTCAGGAAAGAATCAGATTCAGTGATCATTTCTTCATGTACCTTTTCACCGGGTCTGATACCTACAATTTTTATTTCAGCTTCTGGTGCTATGGCTTTAGCTACATCAAGGATATGATATGAAGGAATTTTAGGAATAAATATTTCTCCACCCCAGGCGTGTTCCAAAGCGTGCATAACCATATCAACCCCCCCCTGCAGAGAAATATTAAAGCGGGTCATAGTTGGTTCTGTAATCGGAATAACTCCTTCTTTCTTTTTCTTCATGAAGAAAGGAATAACAGAGCCATTTGAACCCATTACATTGCCATACCTCACCACAGAAAACCTGATGGGATTCCAGCCTTTGATGTTATTAGCTGCCACAAACAATTTATCAGATGCCAGTTTGGTAGCTCCATACAAATTGATAGGTGCACAGGCTTTATCAGTCGATAAGGCTACTACACGCTCTACATCTGTTTCAAGACAAGCATTAATGACGTTTTCTGCGCCTAATACATTGGTTTTTACACATTCCATCGGGTTATACTCTGCAATCGGAACGTGTTTCATGGCAGCTGCATGAATGACAAAATCAACTCCTTTCAAAGCTCTTTTCAACCGTTCAAAGTCCCGCACATCTCCAATAAAATACCTCATTTGCGGGTATTTACTATCAGGATACTCATGTGCCATTTCAAATTGCTTCTGCTCGTCACGGGAGAAAATAATGAGTTTTTTTATTTCTGGGTGCTTCGATAGAATATGCCTGGTAAGGGCTTTCCCTAAAGAGCCTGTACCACCGGTAATCAATATGGTTTTATCTTGAAAAGTAAATGACATATCAAAAGAAAAATGATTTTTAAGTACTCCTTTTATAATTATTGCGGAGTTTTAATGCAAAAGTAGTTAAGATTGCTTTAAAAAAGAATATAACGTCGAACTACTTATCTGTCTATAAGGCAAACGGTATCCTTTAAACAAAAAGAGATGCCCAACGGCATCTCTCATTATATAATCAAGCCAGATATTACTTATTCATTCGGAATAACTCTCTTGGCATTTGAGAAACGTTTTTGTACGGCTTCCCAGTCAATTACGTTCCAGAAAGTATCTATATAGTCAGGACGTTTGTTTTGGAATTTCAGGTAATAGGCGTGTTCCCATACGTCTAAGCCCAATACCGGAATACCTTTTTTATCAGCTACATCCATCAATGGATTATCCTGATTAGGAGTAGAAGTGATGAAAAGTTTTTCCTGGTCGTCAACACATAACCATGCCCAACCTGAACCAAAACGCCCTATGGCTGCTTTTTTGAACTCATCTTTGAAAGCATCAAATGAACCGAAGGCATCATCAATCGCTTTGCTCAAAGTACTTGATGGTGTCCCGCCACCATTAGGTGAAAGAATATTCCAGAATAAATCGTGGTTGAAATGTCCGCCACCGTTGTTTCTTACAGGTGCTGGATATTTGCTGATATTGGCTAATAATTCTTTCAACGATAAGCCTTCCATATCTGTACCTGCAATGGCGTTGTTCAGATTGGTTACATATGCCTGGTGATGACGGTCATGGTGGATTTCCATAGTTGCCTTGTCAAAATGAGGCTCCAGTGCGTCACTTGCGTAAGGGAGCGGATCGAGTGTGTATGCCATATCTTAAAGTAAGTTTTAAATGTTGAATATAATAGTGCCCGTTATTACAGCCTATAGGCTTAACGCTAACGACGAAAATTATGTTCGCAAATTCCTGAAAAAATTCTTTATAATTATTTCGCAATCCTTCTCCAGAATGCCTTTCACAACAGTAGTTCTGGGGTGAAGAATATTAGGAGAAACCCTTGCAAAACCCCGTTTAGGATCAGAAGTTCCGTACACAATCCGGTCGATCTGCGACCAGTTCAAGGCACCAGCACACATTACGCAGGGTTCAAGGGTTACATATAAAGTGCAGTCTTTCAGATATTTGGCACCCAGAAATTGTGAAGCTGCGGTAATAGCAATGATTTCGGCATGAGCCGTCACATCATTGAGTTGCTCGGTCTGGTTTGTCCCTTTTCCAATAATTTTACTTCCCCCAGCCACAACAATAGCTCCGACAGGAATTTCTCCTGCTTCTCCTGATTGTATTGCCAGGTCAAGTGCTTTTGCCATGAAATATTCGTGAGAGTAAAGGGGGTAGGAGAGAGCCAAGATTGTAAATGGTTTATTAACAGAATGTTTTTCAGAAAAAAAAGGTTCTCCTGTTAAGCGAACCTTCTGTTATGAATTTATAAAATTCAGCTATTACAAACCAAATTTTGCCGATAGTTCCAACATTCTTTCGATGGGCTTTCTGGCAGCTTCGATTACATCCATCGGAAGCTTAATCTCCGGTGTTTCGTCTCTTAAACACAAATAGAGTTTTTCCATTGTGTTGAGTTTCATGTGCGGGCAGTCAGAACAAGCCTTGCAGGCATGGCCATTGCGTGAGGTAGGAGCTACAATGAATTTTTTATCGGGAGCGGCCTTTCTCATCTGGTGCAAAATGCCCGACTCTGTGGCTACGATAAACTCTTTATCCGGGCTATTGATTACATGCTTTAGTAATCCTGTGGTAGAGCCGATATAATCAGCTAATTTCAATACAGGTTGTTCGCTCTCAGGGTGAGCCACTACTTTAGCTTCAGGGTGCTTATCCTTCAAATCCTGAATCATTTTGCCAGAGAAAGTCTCATGTACCATACAGGCACCATCCCACAAAACCATATCCCGGCCTGTCACACGATTGATATAGCCACCCAGATTTTTATCAGGAGCAAAAATAATCTTTTGTTCTTTCGGGAAACTTTCTACAATTTTTACTGCATTGCTGCTGGTACATACTACATCTGTCAGTGTTTTCAGGGCAGCTGAGCAGTTTACATAAGAAATTACGATATGATCGGGGTGTTGTGCTTTAAAAGCAGCAAATTCATCAGCAGGGGCTGACTCTTCCAAGGAACAACCTGCGTTCATATCAGGCAAAACCACTTTCTTCTGTGGAGACAATATCTTTGCAGTTTCGGCCATGAACCTTACTCCTGCAAAAACAATCATGTCGGCATCGGTTTTGGCCGCTTGCTGTGAAAGGCCGAGGCTATCGCCTATATAATCGGCAATATCCTGAATTTCAGCAACCTGATAATAATGTGCTAAAATAACAGCGTTCTTCTCTTTTTTCAAGCGAGCTATTTCAGCTACCAGATCAATATCTTCTTTTACCATTTTGGTTAATTTTCTAAATAACTGTCAAAAAATGCGAGGTATTATAATTGCCGGATTTATTTACAAAAGTATTCCCATTCTTTCAGAGAAGTAGTTACCCCCTTTGCATCAGAGAATAATTCTTTTACTGTATTGCCTTTTGCATCGTACTCAAAGCCTCTTGTACTTAAAATCTGATTATTATAAAAATAGTTCTCTTTAACCATTAATCCTTTACTATTATGTTCGTAAGTGAAATAGTAATCAACTTGATTTTTTCCGTTCAGACGGGTTGACTTTTCTAATTTTCCATTCGCATTATAAGTGTTTATGGTCGAGGCATAGAGAACATCGTTGCGGGTGGTAGTTTCTTTAGTCAGGTTTCCAGCCGGGTTATATTCATAATTTGTAATTGTTGTTACTTTATCGGCAGCATCATAGTGTACCCAACGGCCTACTTTTCCCAATAGGGCATAAGTATATTTATCAGAAAATGCTACTACTCCATTAGAACTTACTACTTCTTTAGTAATAACTTGTCCATTCGGGTCTAACCCTATTATCTCTCTGATGGTCTCGGTAACTCCATCTTTATCATAGAAGATTTGTACCGAACCTGATTCAGTAAATAACGTTTTTTGAATGGCATTAGAAACCCCATCCGCCGAAATTACCTCCTGTGTCAGTTTCCCAAGAAGGCTGTACTCTTTTGTAGTTACCTTTTTCACTACATCATTATGGCTGTAAGTTATCTTGGTATTATTGCCTTTTGCATCATACTCATAGGTGTATGACTCTTTATAATTACCAGAAAACTGGCTCGAATAATTTTTAGTTTCGCTCAAAAGCCTACCTTGTGAATCGTAGTTTTTAACAAATGACTGTTCAATTCTCCCTTGTCTCGAAAAAGTAAACCTGGTTTCAAGGCAATTACCCGCGGAAATAATATTACTTGGAGTAACAGTGTCTAATTGAGCAAAAGAACAAGAAGAGGTTGTTAGTAAGAGTGTTCCGAGACAAAGATAAACGAGCGTATGTTTAAGATTTAGTTTCATGCTTTTGATGAAATAAATATGAGAAATGGATTGATACAACATAAGTGTGGAAATTTTTAGCATAAAATTACACATTTCCTGAAAAATCCTACACTTGTTTTTATTTAATGGCAAAGTTTATAATGATTATCAATGATTCAACAGACAAAATTCATGCTAAAAGTGTGTCTGCAAATGAAATCGGATACCGTTGTAATTGTTTCACTATTTAACAAGAATTTTTGCTTATATGGCCTGACCTAATTCTGCTATATATGTATAAATTGGCGGGCCGTTCATTCTTGCTGTGCGGTGAAAACCGAAAAGCTGAAAATAGGATTTCGTATCAAATTCTTATCTGAACAAGCTATAGGGTTTTGCTGATGTATAAAGGTTTTGTCCATGTTAATACAACTGTTAAAAATTTCTTGCAATACTGAAAACCAGAAGTTATTACCATTAATTTTCAGGAAACGGGCATAAATCTATTGTTTTGTTATGAGTTTTAACTGTATCTTAAGAACTGAACAAAACTTTAATTACTTTGTTGGTAGCTAAACGTTTTGTCCATAACACAACCTTTTACTATATCTATCAGGTATTAAGCATTGCTCATATTAATGAAATATACTTAAACTTTAACAGCACTGTTATCTGGTGAAAAAAAAGAGCAGAACCTTAAAGTCCTGCTCTTGTGTTATAATTCAAATCTGATAATTATTTCAATTGGAACTCAATACGTGTGTTAGCTTTCTTACCGTCAGGCGTTGTATAAGGCGTTGATGGGTCTTCATCTCCTTTGCCTTCGTAAGTCATACGTGCTTTGCTGATACACTTCTTCTTCAAGAAATAAGCGTAAATAGCACATGAACGTAATTTAGCCGAACGCAGATTAGCAGAAGTGCTTGAACCATCGTTGTATGCTACGATATTAAGAATACTATCAGGGCATCTTTGTAACAATGCACAAACACGATCTAATTTCTTATAAGAAGTTGGTTTCAATTTGTTTGTTCCGTTATAGAACTCAATACCTTGTGCAGCAAAGCTTAATTCGTCTAATTCTGTTTTAGAAATCATACAACCGCTCAATGTTCTGTAACCCGGAGCCATGCCGTTTACCCATCCTTCAGGACAACCATCGTTTGTTTGTAAGCCTGCTAAATCAGGGCATTTATCTTTATCGTCAGCTACACCGTCTCCATCACGATCCGGACAACCTTTTGCAGAGGCCACACCTGCCAAGTTCGGGCAAGCATCATCTTTATCTGCAATACCATCGCCATCTGAATCAGGACAGCCATTCAATGAAGCAGGACCAGGCTCGTTCGGACAAGCATCGTCTTTATCAGTAATGCCATCACCGTCAGTATCAGGGCAACCTTTCAATGCTTTCAAACCAGGTACATCCGGGCAAGCATCGTCTTTATCAGCTACACCATCTTTATCTTTATCAGGACAGCCATTCAATGAAGCAGGACCTACTACTGTAGGACAAGCATCATCTTTATCGGCAATACCATCACCATCAGTATCAGGGCAACCTTGTAATGCCATTGGTCCGGCCTGAGTCGGGCAGGCATCATCTTTATCAGGAATACCATCACCGTCAGTATCAGGACAGCCCTGGAATTTACGTAATCCTTTTTCGTTGATACAGGCATCGCAACGGTCAACCACCCCATCTTTATCTGTATCTTTATCGCCGAAGCGATATGAGCCTAATAGATTAACTACTGCATACCCATCCTTCTTAGGTACATTAGTTTCTAAACTTGTAGTAGAGGCATGTGTACCATCAAGGTAGTCAGAGAATACATAACGGTATCCAGCTTCCAAACCAAGTGTCCATCTTTCTGCCAGGTTCCATTTTACTCCCAATCCGAATGGTAACATAAAAGCTGCTTTTTTCAGATTAGCTCTGTCTTCATCCATTAATCTTTGCAATGGAGGGAAAGCGCCACCAGGTTGCACCTCAAAAGTCGGATTAGTAAATACACCCCCTATACCGCCAAATATATAAGGTTTTACTGTTTTCTTAAATGTCCCGTCACAATAATAAAAACGCTCCCCAAACGGATACAACTCACCTAATAATGCTACTTCTGTTAATGGAGAAGTAAATTTCAGACGACGGTAATCCCATCTTCCATCAGGTTGATCCAAATCATTTCCGGCTAAAGCTCCTACCATTACCTGACCTCTTAATGCAAAATAGTTGCCGAAATGTCTACGCACAAATGAGCCGAACATTGGGCGATTTTGTGAAAGATATGCTTTACTACAGTGCATATCACCGAAATATTGGTTAGCACCAAGTAAAAGACCAACCTCCCACTTATATGGTTTACAAACGCTACAGGTGTCTTGGGCTTGCGACGCCAGCGAGAATGTTAACAACGCCGCAAATAATAGTATTGCCTTCTTCATGTTGGGGAATTTTTATGTTATATCAAATAAAACAATGTAAAAAATTGGACTAAATAAAGTATTTTGGGTCACAATCTGCTCGGAATATTTGGCAAAGAAAAAACAAAATGTTATAAATTTCTAAAAAAAAGGTTCATTTTTTTTGCGAATATGATTAATCGGTAAAATTGTTACCTCAACAGTGTGTTTTTAATAGCCAAAAATATAAACTAACAAAAGTGCAGAAATGTTTTAACCCAAAATATCGGCCAAATCTAAAATAAACGCGTATTCTTTTGCAATCAGTTTTAAGGAAGCGAACCTTCCTGATGCGCCACCATGACCAGCTTCCATGTCTATATATATCAATAATAAATTGCTGTCGGTTTTTAACGTACGTAACCTGGCAACCCACTTGGCAGGCTCAAAGTATTGCACTTGTGAGTCGTGTAAACCAGTAGTTACCAGTAGATTAGGATAATCTTTTTTATTGACATTATCGTAAGGAGAATACGAAAGCATGTATTCATACGAGTCTCTGTTTTTAGGGTTTCCCCACTCTTCAAACTCACCCGTTGTTAAAGGAATGCTTTCGTCTAACATGGTTGTTACCACATCTACAAAGGGCACAGAGGCTACTATTCCTTTGTATAAGTCAGGCCTCATGTTAGCAATAGCTCCCATTAGTAAACCACCAGCGCTGCCACCCATTGCAAATAGTTTGGCCGGGCTGCAATACTGATTAGCAATTAGAAATTCAGAGCAATCAATGAAGTCGTTGAAGGTGTTGATTTTTTTAAACATTTTACCATTATCATACCATTCTCGACCCATTTCCTGACCACCTCTGATGTGGGCAATAGCATAGATAAATCCCCTGTCGAGCAGGCTTAAACGAACAGAGCTGAAGGTGGCATCTGTAGAGTATCCATATGAACCATACGAATACTGAAGGAGCGGTGCTTTGCCGTTAAGTTGTGTGCCTTTCTTATATACTATCGAGAGTGGAACTCTCGCTCCATCTCTTGCAATAACAAAAACTCTTTCGGACACATAATTGTTTTTATTAAATTCACCAATTACGGCCTGTTCTTTTTTCAGGTCTTTGAACCGGGTATCTAAATTATAATCAAAAGTAGAAGCAGGGGTAGTAAGTGAGGTATAAATAAAGCGTAAAATATTCGTATTAAATTCATGATTAGCTCCTATATAGGCATCATAGGTTGGTTCGCCAAAATCTACATAATGTTCTTCTTTGGTGTGTTGATTAATAACTCTCAGGTGAATCAGACCCTCGTTTCTTTCCTGCAACACGAGGTGATTTTCAAAAACCTCTATCGACTCAAGCAATACTTCTTTTCTATGGGGTATTACGTCTTTCCATCTGGTCTTATCAGCCACCTGTTTTTCTTTTACTTCCATTAACTTGAAGTTAATGGCTTCGTCCTGATTGGTCTTGATATAAAACTTATCTCCAAAATGTTCAATATTATATTCATGTCCGCGTACTCTTTCTGAAAAAACCTTAAACTCACCCATTGGTTTTGCGGCATCTAACAAGCGGTATTCGGTAGAAACTCCATTATGATCACAACCGATAGCAATGTATTTTTTTGACTTCATCCGATACAGTCCCATATAGAACTGATTGTCTTTTTCTTCATATACCAATACATCACTTTTTACATCGGTATCTAAAATATGCCGCCATACCTGATACCCCAAGAGTGTTTGCTGATCTCTTCTGATATAGAAAAATGTCTTGTTATCGCTGGCCCAGGCATAGTTACCGCCTTCGGTATTTTTTATCTGATCTTTGTATAGTTTGCCTGTTTGCAGGTTTTTAAATCTTACTGTATAATTCCGGCGACTAACAGTATCAATTCCATAGGCTAATATCTCTTCATTGTCGGTTATTTCGTAGCCGCCTATGTTAA
The DNA here is from genome assembly GCF_013912375.1 of Emticicia sp. BO119. Classification (GTDB taxonomy): domain Bacteria; phylum Bacteroidota; class Bacteroidia; order Cytophagales; family Spirosomataceae; genus Emticicia. Next base: position 17,920 of record NZ_JACETV010000011.1, read on the forward strand.
AATAAGATTTGTTTTTGCCCAGTTTGTTACCATCTAATAAAATCTCTTCAGGTGCGTCAGGGCTTTTATTTTTGCGGCAATAAACGGGGTATTCGCCTCCTTCAATGAATCGGACATAATAGTAGTAGTTGCCATCTTTTACTGGTACAGATTCATCCTGTTCTTTAATACGGCTCTTCATTTCCTGAAAAAGCTTTTCTTCAAAGGGCTTTACAGGAGCCATTACCTGGGCTAAGTAATCGTTTTCGGCATTCAGATAAGCCAGTACTTCCGGATTTTCTCTTTCATTAAGCCAGTAATAATTGTCAATCCGGGTATGCCCGTGAATTGATAACTCTTTGGTCTGTATTTTTGCTATCGGTGTGGTAATACCGTCATGCTTCATTAATTGTCCCATACTCATTTATATGATAATTCAAATCTTCCGAAACCTTTTTTAAGGAGCCTATCCGATATAGGGTGGGGCAACAAATAAACTGTTTTTTTGCCAATATTGTTGAAAGTGGTGGTTGAAATCAAAAATTAATTTATTATTAACAGACGAGAGAAACAGGCAAAATGTATCAGGTTATTGTGTTATTTTTTGCGTAATTAAACGGTTAATAGTGGCAAGAATAACCAAAGTAAAGTAGGTTTTTGTTAAAATGAAAAAAATAACGATTTTTACACTAATATTACACACCAAACTAAATTGACCTAAACACTTAAATTACAGGTAGATGAGAAAGAAAATTTTATTTTTAACGCTTACTGTTAGTGTTACGTTATTTTCGGCGTTTATAAACCCAGCTGATGAACTTGAAGCACTTTTTGCAAAGATTAATGATGACGTTTTGAATCGCGGCCGGGCCTATGAAACATTAGGAGAGGCTACGTCTTCAATAGGTCATCGGCTGACGGGAAGTCCGAACGGAAAAAAAGCGGAAGATTTTGCCTATAAACTATTGAAAGAATATGGGTTTGCCGATGTAAAGTATATGCCTTTTGAGGTGGAGTCGTGGGCGAGAGATACCGTTAGCCTGTCTATTGTGCCTAAAGGGAGTGATAATTTTCGTGAGGTAGAAGTAGTGGCGCTGGCACATTCTCCGGTTTCTTCACATATCAAAGGCCCGATTGTTGATTGTGGAGATGGTATTGAGGCTGATTTTGAAAAAGTAAAAGATGAGGTAAAAGGTAAAATAGCCTTGTTCAATATCAATCTTCAAGCACCTGAGAATAAGGGTAAGAAAAACCTGCATCGTTCTGAAAAAACGGCTTTAGCTATTAAATATGGTGCTGCCGGAGTAATTATTGCTAACGCAGTAGAAGGAGGAGTGTTATTGACTGGAACCGCTTCGGTTACAGGGGCTTTGATTCCGATTCCGGCGGTGTGTGTATCGGTAGAGAGTGGTAAGGCTATCCGTAAATGGATGAATGATGAGAAGAGTATCTGGGCGGTAATTGATATGCAGAATTTCAGCCGACCTATCAGAGCCAGAAATGTGATAGCCACGCTACCAGGTAGTTCTAAAAAATATGCAAAGGATAAAATTGTGATTGGGGGCCACCTGGATTCGTGGGATTTGGCTACAGGAGCAATGGATAATGGCATTGGCTCTTTTACGGTATTAGATGTAGCCAGGGTTTTTCAGTCTTTAAAACTGAAACCTAAACGTACTATAGAGTTTGTGATGTTTATGGGCGAGGAGCAAGGTTTGTTAGGCTCTAAAGCTCTGGTGAAGAAGTATAAGGATGAAGGAAAATTAGATCAGATTCAACTGATGATGAATCTTGATATGGTTAATAATGCCAGAGGGTTTAATGCAATGGGACGTCCTGAACTACGTGCCTTCTTTGATGAAACAGGTAAAAAAATAAAGGCAGTAGACTCAACCTTTACCAATACCAATCCTAATTCAGCAGGTTTGCATTCTGACCATCAGCCATTCATGATTCAGGGCGTTCCGGTTTGTTCGCCATCAGGAAGTTTTCCGGTAAAAGCGTATAACTGTTACCATGCCAATTGTGACCGTTTTGATTTGATTGACAAAAAGCAAATTAACAATAATGTACGTTTTACAGCTATGATGTTATATGCTTTAGCTAATGCTGATGCGCTGCCAGTGAAGAAAATGAATGATAATGATACCAAGGAGTTTTTGATTAAACAAAATCTCAAAAATGAATTGATTATAGGTAAAGACTGGCGTTGGGAGCAATAAGAATTTTAAAGTATTATAAAAAATGCCCTCATACTGATGAGGGCATTTTTTATTGCAAAAGACCTGATTTCTGTAATAAGAGCAGATGTTCTTTTGTAGCATTTATCTTAGCTGAGGGACTTATTTTCAGAGATACTTTATTGAGTTTGACTTCTCCCAATTCAATTTCAGACTGTTTTTGGAGATTTATATCGAGCCTATCAACAACACAGTTTTTGATAAGTCTTACTTTTGCCACATCAGTCGTATTGACATCTAAATCTTTAATTTCTGTGTTTGTAATGGTTATTTCTGCATTTCTTTCAATGCTTGTGTGCAGCTGATTAAGAGAAAGTCTGTTGAGATATATCCTGCCAGCATTAGCTTCTATTTTTTCTGGATTTATACCTGAGAGAAAAATATCTAAGCCATACGAATAGGGGAGTGTGCTGTGGATAATAAGTGTATCGCCTGACTGTGAATAGGTAACGTATTTTCTGAAAAAGGTATTTCTTGGTAAAATTAATGCCCTTTCATTGCCAGGAATACAACTTACTGAAAATTCATTAATGGCATCTCCTTTATTGCGATCGCTCCCTTGAATGATTAAGAACCTTATGGGTTTCAATGCTACGCGGTCAGCATTACGAAATTTGTCTTTCATGTTAATCTTCTTGTATTCTGCCTTTAATTGGAACGCCGTAAAAACCATTGCAGAAATTAATAGTCCTAAAAAGGCTAATAAGAGTTTATTGCTTGTTTTCATATTTTTGTATCAATGGAAAAGGTTTCGGTTTTCTCTTTCTTAAAAATTTCAAATCGATTTCTTAATTCGTCAAAATCAATATTCAGGAGGTCAATATTCCGGAAGAAAAGCGGCAGGTCATTTTTCAGAAAATCTTCTTTCCTGAAAGCTAAGGCTTTGCTTTTGCCATCTTCCGTAACAAAGTATCCCATACCACGTTTGGTAAAGATGATTTCTTTCTGGGTCAGAAACTCATAAGTACGAGCTACTGTATTAGGATTCACTTCCAAGCTTACGGCTAATTCTCGAACAGACGGAATTTTCTCACCCTCACGCCATTGGACTAACAATATATTTTCGCAAACCATCTCGGCAATCTGCAGATAAATGGCCTGATTGTTTCTGAATTCCATGAGCTTAAATTTCTTTTTCCTTGAGTTTCAAAAAGGTAATAAATATAAAAAACAGAGCTGTTCCTAAAGTTAAAGTCAGGTTGATAATATAACTTGTAGGAGAAGGAATACTTATTGTATCAGCCACATTTTCATCAGTGCTTAGGAAATAAATCTCTGTTGGGGTGAATATACTTCCACCAAAGTCTTTATTTCCAATAGTATCTGCAAGAATATTTCTTTTGATTATAGTAAATAGATAGATTAGTGAAAAGAAGAATATAAAAACCAGCAAGGCAGTTTTTATATAAGAATGTTTTTCAAATAACAGGCTGCTCAATAATGCAATGGGTTGTAATACCAAAAAAAGAAGGGTTATTGACAATATAAAAGAATGTGGGTCTCTGAAACTTAACGGGTTTAAATCCCAAGTATCTATTTTTACAGTAACAACTGATTGAATGGTATGGACATAGATAGCGTCTAATGTAAAAAACAGTACAATGTACACTATAGGGAATATAAGTGAGGCATAGAAGATTGCTGCCAGCAATTTCTCAAAAGCTGTGGCAGGTAAAAGTAGAAAATTGATATTCTGGCCTTTGTTTGAAAAATCTTTCCATAGAAAATTGGCAAATAGTGTCCCAGAAATCAAAAGTCCAATACTGTAGATTGTCTGACGAGAAAGGTAAGCAATAATATGAGTTCTATCGGTAGTCAGAAAATGAAATAAACAATATAGAGATATAAGCACGCCCAATGCAATTGCCCAGATTCTATAATTTTCTATCCAGGTTTTTTTGATTAATAGAAAAAGTCTTTTAGTACTGAAATGAGTCATGTTCTTGAAATTTAAGCGTGGTAGTTGTTGATCAGATTATTATCGAACATTTGTTGTAACAGGTCTTTTTTATGTAATACAGCATTAAAGAGTAATTCTAAATCGACCTTGGTATGTTCGTGTGTCAGGTTAGGCATAACTTTCATTAAGCCCATAATTGTTTGTTCGGTGTAGAAAGCTGTCTGTAGATTTTCGGTATTCGCTGTAGCCTTAAAGCTGAGACGTTCGCTTATATGTTCGATTGATTGTTGTAATACAATCGTATTTTCTTCTAAAATAATGATATTGTCAATCAATCCATCAAGGTCTTTTACATGGTGTGTAGAAACAATGATAGCTTGTTCGTCAGATATAGTTGAGGCAATCAATTTACGAAACTGTCTTTTAGAAGGAATATCCAGGCCATTTGTAGGCTCGTCTAATATCAGTAGTTGCACATTAGTTGCCAGGCCAAAGCCTATTAATACTTTTTTCTTTTGCCCATACGAGAGTTTAGAAAGTTTATCTGATTTAGATAACTGAAATTCTTTTAAATAATTTTCAAACTGCTCGTGATTGAATTTAGCATAAAACGGACTATTGATGTTCACAAATTCGGATATGCTGATAGCAGGTGTGTGAAATTCTTCAGGTAGAAAGTACAGGTTTTCAAGGGTGGCTATACTTCGTTTACAGGTGTCAATACCATTAAACTGGCAGGTGCCTTCTTTGGGGAATAGCAAACCTGCCATTAGTCGCAGAAAAGATGATTTCCCGGCACCATTCCGACCGAGTAAACCATAAATGTTTCCTTGCTTGAGTGTTAGCGAAAGATTATCAAAGAGCGGTTTTCGTCGGTTATAGCCAAAGCTAAGGTTCTGAATAGTAAGCATAAAAGAGTTATTTAAAGTGACAGCCATTTTATCAATGAATATTTAGATTTGTATAGTGTATTAGTTAAATAGTGCACTACAAAATAAGCTTATAGATTTTTATTAAACAAGCATTTTGTAGATTTTTTTAGCATTGCCATAGCGCAATAGTTTCAGAAGAAATATTGTAGTTTTGTAAAATACTGATTGGAAGTTTTAACTTAGTAGAACAAATAGAATATTATATGTTATCAAAAACCTTTGGTGCTGCTGTGTATGGTGTAAATGCCACCTTGATAACTGTCGAAGTAAGTGTGATGCAAGGTGTGGGGATGTCGATTGTAGGATTACCCGATGGAGCTGTGAAAGAAAGCCAACAAAGAATAGACGCTGCACTTAAACATGGGAATTACCAGGTTTCCCGACAAAAGACAGTGATTAATTTAGCCCCGGCTGATATTCGGAAAGAGGGGTCGGCCTATGATTTACCAATGGCAATAGGGATATTGACTGCCGGAGAGCATATAAAACCTGCTAAGAATCTGGAAGAATATGTGATTTTAGGTGAATTGGCCTTAGATGGTATGCTTCGGCCGATCAAAGGTGTTTTGCCTATTGCCATTGAGGCCCGAAAGAATAAGCTGAAAGGTTTTATTCTTCCGGTTGAAAATGCAATGGAGGCATCTATTGTAAATAATTTAGATGTAATAGGCGTAGAAACCCTGAAAGATGCTATTGATTTTCTGATAGGTGTCAGGGAAATTGAACCATTGATAACCGATACAAGAGATATTTTTTATAATGCTATCAGTGAATATGAGGCTGATTTCTCGCATGTACAAGGGCAGGAGAATATCAAGCGGGCTATGGAGATAGCAGCCGCAGGTGGGCACAATGTAATTATGATTGGCCCACCGGGTGCTGGTAAAACTATGCTTGCTAAACGGCTGCCTTCTATCTTACCACCCTTGACATTGCATGAAGCCTTAGAAACAACCAAGATACATTCGGTAGCGGGGAAGTTAGGAGTGAAAGCGTCTTTAATTGCCCGAAGACCATTCAGAGCACCACATCATACCATTTCTGACGCAGCCCTGGTTGGTGGGGGTGGTTTCCCCCAACCGGGTGAAATCTCTTTAGCCCATAATGGTGTTTTGTTTTTAGATGAACTACCTGAATTTAAAAGAACGGTTTTAGAGGTAATGCGTCAGCCTTTAGAAGAAAGAAAAGTAGTAATTTCAAGGACAAAACAGGCGGTTGAATTCCCAACAAATTTTATGTTGGTGGCGAGTATGAACCCTTGCCCGTGTGGCTATTATAATCATCCTGAGAAGGATTGCACCTGTCCACCTGGTGCTGTGGGCAAGTATCTGAATAAAATATCAGGGCCATTATTAGATAGAATTGATTTACATGTAGAGGTAACACCTGTCAATTTTGACCAGATTTCATCTACCCGAAAGAACGAATCTTCTGCCACTATCAGAGAAAGAGTAGTAAAAGCCCGGGAAATACAGACAAAACGTTTTGAGAATTATCCAGAAATTCATTCAAATGCGATGATGCCACCGGAAATGGTAAAAGAGATTTGTGATATTGGTGAAGGAGGTAAAGTGTTATTAAAAAAAGCGATGGAGCGTTTAGGCTTATCAGCCAGAGCTTATGACAGAATATTGAAGGTGTCACGAACGATAGCTGATCTGGCAGAATCAGAAGAGATCAGGATTGAGCATTTAGCCGAAGCTATACAGTTCAGAAGTCTGGATAGAGAAAACTGGGCGGGGTGAGATTCCCTAAGATGTAATGAAAGCGTTAGCAATATTGAAGCTAAAAAAATATTATCTGATGAAAGTATTTAGTAAAATACAGGTCTTTGTCCGTTTGAGCTTCCGACGGAAACTTCTTTTATCAGTATTGTTTCTGCTTTCATTGTATAGTTATATCATGCTTCTTTTTTTTAAAAAGAAAGCTAAGTTTGGAGAGAGGAACAAACCTGTTGTGAAATCAGGATCAGTCGATATGGAGTTAGTTAAAGATATTAGCTTTGCCATCAGAATTGTAAGTAAGTATAGCCCCTGGCAAAATGTCTGCCGGCATCAGGCCTTTCAGGCAAAAATGCTTTGCGATTTCAATAAAATACCATATACTATCTATATAGGCGTTAAAAAAAATGAAGATGGAGTACTTGAAGGACACGCCTGGACAATAGTTAATGAACAGTTTATGACTGGTTTTTGCAAAGTTGAAGAGTATGTGATTCAAACCAGTTTTTCTTAGCAGAGGATTTAAATGTATAAAACATTCCTCTGTGTTTTCAATAATTGTCTGATTGTTCGTATCTATTCTGATCTTTCTTCAATTGAAAATCCTGAATCCTTATTGAGCCCATTTCTGATGGAGTCTACATTAAGGATAGTTAATTACTCTATAATCCGTGTAATTTCTGAACCTCCCCAACTAATAGTATTTTTTTAAGCACCGAAGACCTTGTTAGCAAGATAGCCTTTATTTTATAATTATTCTTTTACTAATAACCTTAAAAAAGAAAGGTTAAAATTACTATTAGTTGCCGAGCTTCAAGTTTTAATAAAGATTTTATCTGAACTAAATAGCCTTTAATGAAAGAATTTTAGGTTTAAAAATTTCCACTGAGTTCAATTTTAAAGGGCGATGCAGGAAGTTTATCATTGTTAATAAGATTGCAGTCTGGGTAAGGTGCCCAGGCATATCGGATGCTTGTCAACTGGATAAAAGCCGGAAGCCTGATAATGATTTTATTTCCTGCTATACTTATGTTTTCAGCATCAATTATTATTTCTTTATTCCTATGAAGATTATAGCCATATAAAACAAAGCCTTTGGGGCTTTTATTATCATTTGTTTTAAGTCCTTGAGCATTACTGAAAAATAAATGTATTTTACCGAGGTTTAGCTCATACTTTTCAAAAGCAGATCCTGAATACTCAATCTGCTGATGATAGGTAAGTGTCTGGGCAAGAAGAGATAATCTTTCACCGACAATCTTTTTATTGGTGGGGTGCACATCAAGAGAGAGTTTTCTGATAATACTTCTTAATTCCAATGTACAGTAGTAAATACGATTTGGCTATATCGGTCTTTTTCATACAAAACACCTATAGTGTTTTTATTAATTCTGACAATATCTGAATAAGCGGTATAGTCTTTTGATTGTTCGTTCGAGCTTTTGTCGACTACTTTGTTTATACTCCATGTTTTCCCTTCATCAAAACTGATTCTGAGCGTCAGATTATCGCGTTTTGTCTGGTGCGCTGCGTTTGAGAAGGCCAGAATATGTTTTCCTTTTTTGGTTCCAAGCGATAGGATACTTCCTTCGCAGACAGGGTCAGGCAGGTTTTCATCGAAATAGGTTTTTTCCCAGGTCTCGCCACCATCTTTGCTGATAGATACAATTCTTGCTTTTTTATCGCCTTTCTGATTGCGGGCGTTGAGTATTAAACCATTCCCTGAAATTTCGGTTGCGGTAGCCTCATTCCCTCCCGGAATATTGATAGTCTGACTTAATTTAAATGTTTTTCCATGATCATCACTATAAAAACCATGAGCAAAATAGTCTTCAGCGTGTTTTTGTGAGTCTCCTTCTGAATGGTTGGCAGCTACATAGATACGGCCTTTATACTTCCCATTTTGTATCTGCAATGCATGGCCGGGAGTATTGGCATAGGAACGCCAATCTTCTTTGAAATTGTAAAGAGGATTTATCTGAGGTTGATTAGGTTTATGAACCTGTAAAGTGATGTTTATGCCATCGCCCCAGGTATTCCCCCCATCAACCGATGTCTTATACCATACCTCCCGCAGCCCTTTCCCTTTCCTTACCTCGTTTTCATGATTATTACCTGTATTGTAAAACAGGAAAATCCGTCCGTTCGGAAAAGCAGGGTCTGAATTATCAAAAACAGGAGCGGGGTTTCCGGCTTGCAAAGAATCATAATCTACAATGGTCTTGAGGTCACTCCAGGTTTTGCCTTGGTCTATACTTGTTTTCATCACAATGTTAATATCGCCGAAGTCGCCACTTCCATTCACCCTTCCTTCTGCAATAGCCAGTAGTTGACCATCGGGAAGACTGATAATGGCCGGAATGCGATAGGACTTATGGCCTTCTTTTCCTGAAGTAAAAACAGGTACACCGGTTTGCTGTGCATTGATTTTATAGAACCCGATAGAAATAATAAGTGTTAAGAGTATCTTTTTCATGAATAGTGATTTTTCAGTTTTAAATCCAGAAATAGTTCGCTCTGTTAGCTGAATAAAGAACTAATGAGTGTTTAAGTATTTTTCAAGTATCTTATAGCAATACCATTCCTGACGAGGCAGGTGAAATGGCCCTTTAAAAAGATTGCCCTTGGCGGTTTGCGCTACCTGACCATCTCTGTGTAAATATCCATACCATTCGCCAAACTCTTTGTCATAAAAATGGGTATAGGCATAGTCGTGCACCATTTTGTGCCATAGGGCATATTTTTCATTGCCGGTTAATAAATAGGCTAATAATGTGGCTATGATGGTTTCGTTGTGCGGCCACCAGAATTTCATATCCTGCCAGTATTCCTGAACTGGTTTATGAAATACATCTCTGAAATAGAAAATCCCGCCATGTTCTTTATCCCAGCCTCGTTCCCACATATAATCAAGCATTCTGCACCCCAGATCAATCAGATGAGGGTCATTGTTACGATATTGCGCTTCATGCAAGATAAACCATGCTCCTTCAATGGCATGCCCCGGGTTGAGTGTCCGGCCGTCAATATGGTCAATAATGCTTCCGTCAGGAGCTACCTGTTCCATCACGCAATGTATATCATCCTTTACGAAATCTTTTTCAATCTCCTCAATCCATCGGCTAATCCACTCATCACAGCGTTCGTCACCAATTGTTTCACGCAATTGCTGAGCGGTATTAATCATAATCATTGGCACACCGATTCCTTTAGAAGGCCTGTTTTTTGTGAATTTTGCCGGAAGCAAACCCGGACTCGTAGCATATTCAATGCACTTACCGAATAAGAAACGGGCTTTGTCGGCGGTGGCTTCATTATCTGCTACTTTAGCATACGCGGCATAGGCAATAGTAGTAAAGGTTTCTGAAAAAAAGTATCGTCGCTTCCGAACAGGATTTCCCTCTCGTGTAACATGAAAGAACATCCGTCCGTCCTCATCAAAGCAATGATTGGTAAGAAAACCGATCCCGCTTTTTGCGGCGTCCATCCAAATATCCGATTTCCCGAAAGTATCGCTCAATGAAGCAAGCAACCATACTGCACGGCCTTGTATCCATACGGCTTTATCATCATCAATCAGGCTTCCATCCTGGTCTCTCATTAACAGATACCCGCCATATTCCTTGTCGATACTTCGAGGAAACCAGAATGGTACTGTGTCGTTGAGTAGTTGATTTTTGTAAAAATCTCTTAGTATAGTTAATGATTCTTTAGAGTATATCATTACAATTTTTTACATTTTTAGAAATCCTTACCCGAAAACAGTCAGGCCTGTAATATCCTTTTGTTTTTCTTTAAATACCAGACTAAACAAATAGCCAAAAAAGACGCAACAGACTAACCCTGTGAAGGCATATAACAGAAAGTTTATGGAAGTAAATTTGTTAATGAGGTATTGAACAATACCACTACAGATCAAGCCCAGAATTGTTCCTTTAGCTGTGGCTCTTTCAGTAAAAATACCTAAGACAAATAACCCACCTAAACCACCTGTGAATAAACCGAGAATGGTATTAAATTCGTCCCAAAGTGATGAGATTCCCTGAGTGACCATGAACATGGCCAGAGAAGTAGCAATAATACCCATGATAAGCGTGATGATTCTGGCGAGACTCAGGTATTTTTTCTCGTTTTCGGAAGGGTTATATTTTTTGTAAAAGTCAATGATGATAGCAGTGGTTACAGAATTCAGACTGCTACTTAGTGTAGACATGGCAGCAGCAAAAACCGCTGCTATCAACAGACCTACAATACCGGGAGGTAGTTGGTTCACGATGTACCAGGGAAAGATAGAATCCTGGCTTTCGATACTGAAATTTGTTTTTTCAGGAAATGCCCTGTAAAACAAAAATAGCATAGAGCCTATCGTAAAGAAAATGAGTGCCGATGGGAGTGCCATCCACGCCCCTAATTTTAAACTCTTTTTTGAAGCTTGTTCATCTTTGGTGGTCAGATATTTCTGTACTACGGTTTGGTCTGCTCCATAAGTAATAACATTGATGGCTATACCACCAATCAGTACCACCCATAAAGTTGATTCGCTAAAACTTAATTTTGTATTGAGAATATCTAATTTTGCATGGTTCTGAAGCTCTCCCCATAATGTTGATATATTGGTTTGCAGTTGTAAAGGAATCAGTATAAGACATAACAATGCACCGCCTAATAAAATAACTACCTGTATCACGTCTGTCCAGACTACGGCTTCGATACCGCCTTTCATTGTATAGAAAATGGTTATAATACCCATAGCCAGAATACAGAAACTAACATTGATACCCGTAACTAAAGTAAGAGCCAGACTGGGTAACAAAAGAACAATGGCTAATCTCCCTACTTGCATTAAAATGTATAGTAAAGAAGCTAACGCACGGGCAAGATAGCTGAACCTTTTTTCGAGGTATTCATAGGCCGAAGTAATTTCGAGTTTTCTGAAGAAGGGTATAAAATAAGTGGTAATGATGGGGATGACCATAATGATGGTCATCTGGAGCATAAAATAGTTCCAGTTAGTTGCATAAGTTTTGGCGGGAATAGACATAAAAGTGATGGCACTAAGCTGTGTACCATAAATACTTAACCCGGCAGCCCAACCCGGGATTTTCTGACCACCACGAAAATAATCATCAGTAGAACCCTGGTGTTGTGAGGTTATCAGGCCAATTCCTATCATCAGAAGCAGATAAGTAGCTAAAACGCTATAGTCAATCCAGCTAAAATATTGCTTTTTGACTAAAACTCCTCGCAGAACTTTGCTTGTTCTGATACCGGGTCGAATTTCTCCTGATGGAATAATTATTTCATCTTTCCATTTTACAGCAGTTGTCGTTACAGGGGTATTAAAGGGAACTTCTCCTACTTTTGTCCAGACGTCAGTAACAGTATTGTATAAGCAAATATCATGGCTGAATCCCTTATGACTCTCAAGTAATATTTGTTTTTCTTTGATAAGTTGTTGTTTTTCTTCTTCTGTTTTTGCCTGTGAAATACTCAGGTTGAATTTTTCAATCCGGCTAAAAATATCTCCTTTATCGCCACCAATGAGTAAGATATAAGTAGCACCGATAGCCACACCTGTACCCGCCGATAAAGCAGGAAAATCTGATTTCCCGTCGCCAATGTTTTTTAAGGCTGTCCATTGATTTTTTCTACTATCGAACCGGTAATTAGTACTATATAAACTGCTGATGCCGGTTGCTGTTTTGGCTCTTCCACCCAACAGATAAATACATGGGTATTCGCCATTTGATTGCGTAACTGCCACCGTATGGGATACGGCTGTCGGAATATCCGGTAGTTTTTTCCAACTGGTGGCATTAACACTTATATCAAGGCTATAAAATGTATGAAGTGTTTTTTCCAATGTTTCACCTCCGGCTACATATACCATGTTTCCAATAATGGTTGCCGAGGCATTCGTTAGTGCTACGGGCAGGTCGGGGAACAACTTTATAGCTACTTTTTTATTTGCGTGATTCCACTGTAATAAAAATACTTTTTTACTAAGACCATTTTCGTTTTCTCCTCCTATTGCCAATACACCCACTGGTGTGCTTACAGAAGCACTATAAGCAATATTTGCGGGAAGGTTAAATGTTTCTTTTGCCCATGTTGCTACTCCCTTTTCGTTTTTTAGCAGTACATAAATTTCAGAGTAGTATTTTTTCTTTCCTCCTTTCCAGGGCATTCCTTCGCTAAAGTTAGACCCGCCTGCTACCATAAGCGCATCATTATGTAAGCCAATTATTGCCCCTGCCAAACCCATCTGATTTTGCCCAGGCAATGGTGCTAACTCCGACCAGGCAATTGATTTATTCTGCTCACTTTGCGCAGAAGTATGTAAAGACAAAAGCATGTTAATGATAGTAACAAGGATACAAATTTTTTTTTTCATTGCTGTCATTTTGTTGAGCTATCAGATTGTTAAGCTATCAAAACATTTTTTTGAGAGCAAAACGAAGAAAATTCAAGTGCCTGCACATCTTCTTTAAATGCAGTAAACTGAACCGAAGTCATGTTTTTTACGGGTAGCCTGAATTCTCCGCAATCTAAGCCAACCATTTTCATATAAGCTTTTCCGGTAGCAATACCTCCGTATTTTCCTAATAACCGAATCATGTCGATAGATTTGAGTTGCCAGGCTCTGGCATTATCCAGGTCATTTCTATTGAAAGCCTCAATCAATTGATGATAGAGCGGAGCAGCGTAATTAAATGTACTACCTACTGCACCCTCTGCGCCAATCGCTAATGCGGCTAACATATTTTCGTCTCTTCCCCATAACATATCGTACTTGTTGTTTTTAAACGCCAGACAAGACTGAAAATCCATGAAATCTTCATGGGTATATTTTATTCCGGCAAAATTGGGTATCTTATCATCAACGGCTCGCAACAAATCAAACATTGAAAATCCTACACCCGTCAGCACTGGAATATGATAATAATAAAAGGGCATATCGGGTACTACTGCCGCAATTTCTTTGCAGGCTTCAGCCAGCACATCCACATTGGCAGGTTTAAAATAAAATGGTGCTGTAAATGATACGGCATATAAACCAATCTCACGAGCATACTTGGCAAGTTGTTTACAATCTGTAATACTTGTACCTCCAAGAAATAGCATCACTTTAAAGGCTTCATCATCTCGCGTACAATCAGCCCATGCTGCGGCTACTGCTTTTTTTTCTTCGGCCGAAAGAGAAACGCCCTCGCCTGTTGAACCACAAATGAATGCCCCCATAACATCGTTATCTTTCAGCATCTGATAATAATGAGGTATTAGTGTCAGGTTTAATGAGCCGTCGATGTGCATGGGTGTGAACGGAGCAGCGATAAGACCCTTTAAATGTTCAGTTTTCATATATCAGAATGTATAGAATAGTATATGTAAATTTGAAAATAAATGGCAGATTTCAAAATACTGCCATTCGTGATTGAATTAGAAATTAGGATACCCTTCGGTCTGAACTAATGCCCTGTTGTTGGTGAGGGAATTACGGTCTATTGGCCAAAGGATTTTATAACTTTCATTTGCTGATAAAGAAGTATTTGCAAAAACATATTGATTGCCGAGTCTTCTAAGGTCATACCATCTTTTACCTTCAAAAATGAACTCAAAAAAACGCTCTTTCAGAATAGCTTCTGTTATGTTGTTGTCTCCTGGCTGATTAGGAAAAGCATATAAACTTTCATTATATTTTTCTTTGAAAGCTCTCTTTCTTACCAGATTAATTTCTTCGGCAGGATTCTGACCCAGAATATTTTTAGCTTCAGCTATCATGAGCAATAAATCGGCATATCGGTAGACGGGGAAGTCGTTGGTTAAAACTCTTGCGCCTGCATTTTGTTCACCCTGATATTTTTTAGCAAAACTCCCTGCTAATACAAAGTCAGACCCTGATTTACTATAGGCCGGCTGAATACTTGCCAGTTTTCTACTGTCTGCATCATCAAATTTATTATAAGCTGAAGTTTTAACCGGAGCTCTTAGCAGACCGCCCCAGTTGTCTGTAGTAACATTAAACTGACGTGAGCCATTAAGGTCATAAAAATTGGCAATCAAACCTGACTGCGGAACAAAATTACTCTGTACAAAGCTCATGCTGGCCTCATTGAGTTGGTATCTGATGGCAAAGATTATCTCACTGTTACCTTTGTTGTTTGCCTCAAAAACACTGCTGAAATTGGGCAATAAAGAGAGACCTGAAACATTGGTCTGAATATCCTTCAGTGCATTCAGTGCAGTTGTGGCATCATTAGAACCACCGCCACGATAGCTCGTCCATAAATACGCTTCCGCTTTCAGCATAAGCGAAGCAGCCTTCGACCAGAATCCTTTGTTATTTCTGAAAGTATAATTTGTACCAAAACTATTCACAGAGTTTTCAATATCCGATTTGATAAGGCTTATTACTTCCGATTCTTCCGATGCAGCTTTAGCCAGATTAGAAATATCAATCGTTGTAATAGGCTCTGTCTGTATTACCACTTTTCCCCATGAGCGTAACAAGTGAAAATAATAGCTGGCTCTCATGCCGTAGGCAATACCCAGATAATAACTTTTATTGGCGGGGGTAATAATGTTTGTTTTATTAAGTTTATCTATCAGTAGGTTAATCTGAACAATATTGCTATAAAACCCTCCGAAATTACTTACACCTGCATTGTCAAGGTCAAGGGTATGTAACCACATCCGTTCAAGTCCCTGGGTTGCTTCACCAGTAAATGCTCCGGGATTACCCTCTTCTGTACCGAAAATATCAGCACGGAGTTCTCCCAGAGTCTGGAAACTGGCGTTGTGGCTTCTATAGCGAGAATGGATACCAGAAACGAAAGCATCAAACTGCTCAGCCGTTTTCCAATAGTTTGCATCACTGATACTACTAACCGGAGATAAGTCAAGTTCGGAAGAACAAGAAACACCGGCTAATGAGAGTCCTGTGCAGATGATTATATTTTTTATGGTCTTTTTCATGATAATGCTGTTTTTTGATAATTAAAATGTAACCTGAACGCCAATAACTGCCGACCTTGGGGTAGGGTAGGTGCCCATATAAACGCCACCTGCCGGAGGCTCAGGCGAAGGGCCACTGAATTGGGTTATATAGAATAGGTTATTGAGATTGGTATAAATTCTTGCCTGCGAAACCCATTTTTGTGGAATTACTTTACCGGTAAGGTCGTATGAGAGGGTTATCTCCCGGCAAGCCAGGTAATCTCCTTTTTCATAGAATCTTGAATTATTACCATTCAGCACCGCACCTGCATTATTGGCTCTTGTATAATTCTTCTTTCCGGCAGGAGCTCCTACCTGGTCGGCATAATATACTTTCGGAATATCAGTATCCGTGTTCGTCGGGGACCAGGCATCTTTTTGCATTTCAAGATAATTGAATGTCCCCTGATAATTACCTAATGTCCGGGCTACAAGGTCATTATAAATGGTATGGCCTAAAGCGAAATCAAAACGGGCAAATATAGAGAAGCCTTTATAAGACAGGCTCGTAGAAAATCCTCCAGTGGCTTTCGGGTTGATATTGCCAAGATATACCTGGTCTCTCGAGTCTATGATACCATTGTTATCAACATCAAGCCAGTTCACATCGCCCGGAGTTATTTTATTCGGCATTCCTGCCACATTTGGGCCACCAATACCTGCTATAGCATCTATTCTGTTACCAGCTATTCTGGCAATTTCTTCATTATCTTTAAAAATGGAAACCTGTTTAAATCCATAGATAGCTCCTAAAGGCTGGCCTTCCTGTAAACCTCCAACCCACACTACCTTTCCCTGTGCCGGGTCATATATCTGAAACCCACCCTGACGGTTATTTTCATTCCCGTTGAACGGTAATTGCAGGATCTTGTTTTTTACGAATGAGATATTACCACCTGCTTCCCAGACCAATCCGTTCGGATTTCTAAGAATAGTAACATTGGCTGTAAACTCCCATCCTTTGTTCTGGAAAGTTCCGAGGTTGGTTCTCACAGAACTAAATCCTGCATAGCTCGGTAGGGTGAGGTTTGTAAGAAGATCACTTGTTTTGCGGTCATAGTAATCTACCATCAAAGTTAGCTTATTATTAAAAGCAGTAAGGTCAAGCCCAATGTCAAGTGTTTTGCTTTTTTCCCACCTCAGGTCATTATTAATGATACTGGTGTTCAGAAAGCCCAGCGCACCATTGTAATTTCCTTGCGAGCCATATACTCCTTGCACCTCATATTCACTGATGCCAGCAATATTTCCGTTAATACCATAACTTACCCTTGGTTTCAGTGAAGAAATAACCCTGGCTACTTTGCTATTTATAAAGAATTTTTCGCGGTGTACATTCCAGCCTGCCGACATTCCGGGGAAGAATCCATAACGGTTGGCTTTTGCCAGACTTGAAATGCCATCTTGTCTGTAAACAAGCGATAACAGATAACGGTCATCATAGTCATAATTCAAACGACCAAAGTTGGATAAAATACGGTATTCACTTTCTGATGTATAATTACTACCTGCCGCAAAAGTGGTAGAAGCATTAGCCGTTGGAATATCGTCAGTAGGAGCGTTCTGTCCGAATACCTGCATATCATAGCGTTTCTGTCTGAACGTTTCAATCCCCAGCATCGCATTGATGTTATGGTGTGTGCCTATTTTTTTTGAATAGTTGATGATAGCATTGTATTGTTGCTGCATCACTCTGTTAAAATAAGAAACAGAGTTACGGGTAGTATTGCTATAAGAAGGTGGATTGGTATATAGGTTAGAATAAGTCTGTGTTGCCAGAGAAAAAGAGCGGTCAAGTGATTCAAACAAATAGGCATTACCAGATAGTTTGATGTAAAGGTCTGAGGTAATGTCATATTTAGCTGAGGCGTTAACTGTGAGTCTGTTTACTTCATTACTTCTTTTAGTTTTACTTAGCCAGTATAATGGGTTACCATCGCTTACCCCATTTCCGGGATTGGGTTTAGTTTTAAGTGAATCTAACCAAGGATTCATCGTAGGCCAGATAGCGAGGTTTCTGTAAAGTGTGTTTACTTCTGAAGCGAGCGTTCCTATCTGAGAAGAGGTGGAGAACGTTGCACCGGTGCTTACTTCAAGTCTTGGTTTTATTTTGTAAGAGCCATTAATATTTCCGGTATATCTTTTATAATCTGATCCGATAATTACTCCGTTTTCCTTGTAATAGTCAAAACTGGCAAAGTATTTACCTTTATCGTTCCCCCCCATCAGGTTAATGTAATGGTCTTGTGTATAAGTATTTCTAAAAACAAGATTTTCTATCTCATTGCCATGATCTTTAAACAAAATAGAACCACCATAAGGGTCATCAACGCGCTCCCATCCCTGAGCCAGAAGCCCCGCATTAGTGGTGTTGTCAACTCTGATATCAAACAATGCAAGGTCGGCGGGGTTGGTTAATAATCCATACCCTCTTGAAGAATTTACCTGAGCAAGTGTCCGTTGAGAATTCAGGTTGCCTAATCTATTATAATAGATATAGTCTCTGGCATTCATATATTGGTAGCCTTCTCTGTTTTTATTGAAGCCTCCATTAAATTTATAAGATACTTGAGCCATCCCTGCTTTGCCTTGTTTGGT
Organism: Emticicia sp. BO119; assembly: GCF_013912375.1. Taxonomy (GTDB): domain Bacteria; phylum Bacteroidota; class Bacteroidia; order Cytophagales; family Spirosomataceae; genus Emticicia. The sequence continues at coordinate 36,287 of NZ_JACETV010000011.1, forward strand.
AGTAATAAGAATTACCCCATTGTTTGCCCGTGCACCATAAATGGCTGTTGAGGCGGCATCTTTCAATAATTCTATCGAAGCAATATCATCTGGTGATATGTCATTTAATGCTCTGATTACGCCATCAACTACTACAAGCGGTGCACCCGGACTATTGATAGAAGCACCACCTCTTAATAGTATGGTAGGCACACCACCCGGTGAGCCGGTTCTGTTAATTACCTGTAAGCCTGCAAGCGAGCCTTGCAGGGCTGAGCCCACGTTGGCACGCGGAGCATTGGCTAATACCTGATTATCGATTTTTCCGATTGAGCTGGTAATATTTTTTCGTGATTGAGTACCGTAACCAACCACAACCACCTCACCGAGGTTAGTCATATCAGGTTTCATACTTACATTAATAACATTTGAAGTACCTACTTTTATTTCCTGAGCCAGATAACCAATATAAGTAAATACAAGCTCGTCGCCGCTATCGGCAGAGATAGTAAATTCTCCATTATTGTTAGTCTGAGTACCTATGGTTTTGCCTTTTATGAGAATACTAACTCCCGGAAGTGGGATATGATCATCGTCTGCCATTACTTTTCCAGAGATGTTTTTTATTTGGCCCCGGGCTGTTCCGACAAAAAGAACTGAGACAAATAAAAGAAATTTCGATAGAGTTGAGTTCATAACAAATGAATTTTGTTTATGTATTATGTATTACATAACAAAAGTAAGGTGATTTTTTATTCTTACAAATATTTTTTCCCTTTTTTTATAAAAAGTTGATTTTTTTATTGTCAAGTAATTCACTGGAGCCATTTTTAAGGTTTAAGCATAAGGTTTGTTATAACTATTTATTGTTTTTATGATTATTCACATATTTTTATATTTTTATGAATATTTGGGTTATATATGCCATGATTCTCTCTATTTTCGAAGTGGTTTTTCGGTTATTTTCAACAGTATTTAATCAATTTTCTGTTTTTTTATCAGAAATAGGAGTTTTATGGGGACAAGGTTTTTTGTTATTCATATTTTTCTATAATTTTACTTATTAAATAATACATAATACTATTAATGGATATAAAAAATACTTTCACTACACTCGATACCAGTTCACTGGTAGACAAAGTAGAATTGAACTTAGTCGAGTTGCTTCGCCAACGTAAGCTGAAAGTTGGAGACCTGATTCCGAAAGAAATAGAATTAGTGGAAGCCTTGGGGGTAAGCCGCACGGTAATAAGAGAGGCATTGACGAGATTAAAAACAATGGGCTTAATAGAGTCGAAAAAAAAGAAGGGATCGGTTATTACCAGTCCCGACATTTTCGGGACATTAAGTAAAAGCATGAATCCTTATGTGCTGAGCCAGGAAACGCTCAGAGAAATGTTTGAAATACGGTTGGTATTGGAAATAGGAATGGCCGATTTTATTTTTCAGAAGATAACAAAAGAAGATATAGAAGAATTAAGAGAGATTGTCAGTAAAGAGCCTCCACTCACCGAGCATCATCTATTCAATATTGAACACGAAATTGCTTTTCATGGGAAACTTTATGCTATTACAGGTAATGAAACCCTAAAAAAGTTTCAGAATATGCTTCTTCCGGTTTTTGATTATGTACATAACAGTGGTTTACTCAAGAAACAACTTCATCAAAGAAAATTTGTCTCACATAAGGGATTGGTAGATATTTTAGAGGATGGCTCTCCTGAATTATTCAGGAATGGTATGAGGAATCATTTGGAAAATCATTTTGCCAGGTTATTTGATACGAATTAGTTTTTATCTATTACTTATGAAGCAAACAGGCAATTTACTAAGATATCGCTGATGAGTCGTCTGAAAGAACTGCCTGCTTGCTATTTTATGATTGAATTACTGTTTTATACTGAAAATTTAATTTTTATCAGCCTATTTTATTACAGAATATATCTATCAATTACTACAACCACCTATGTAAGCCCTGAAAATACTTCCATTTTGTGCTTCAAACCCTGCATTCAGCAAAATTGCATTTCCTGCCTTATAAGTTACGCTGGCAGGTGAAATAATCTTATTTGTGGCTGTAATGGTTTGTATCGCTATTTGTGCTGTAGCACCTGATGAAATATTAGTTGTTAAGTTGAGTGTAGATGATGAAGCCGCTACAGTGACCAAATTTGTGGCTATACGATTGGTTTGACAATTGCCATTTTTACAGGATACATAATAAATAGTATTTACTGTCGGACTTTGAGAGAAGTTAGTGCCTGTTCCGATGACTGTTCCGCCGGTTGCCTGATTATACCAGGTAACTGTTCCGGCAGCGCAGGTAGCTGATAGTGAAACGTTTGAACCTGAACAAATGGCTGTAGAGCTTACGGAAATGGCTGTTGGCAAAGGTGGTTGCGTAGTTACAACTACCTGATTTGTTGCCATTCTGGATGTCTCACATAAGCCATTAACACAGGAAACATAATAGGTAGTTGTACTGACAGGGCTTTGAATAAGAGGAGAGGTAGTCCCGATAATGGTGCCAGCGGTTTGTTGGTTATACCATCTGATCATTCCTATGGCACAACTGGCTGTTAAAGTGATATTAGTACCTGAACAAATGGCGGCTGAACTCACAGAAGCCCCGGTAGGTGTTGAGAGGGTGGGAGATATAGTTACTATAACATCTACAAAATCACTTGAGCAATCAGGAGTTCCGTCATTTTCGCACCGCACTTTATATGTGGTATTCGTGCTAAGATCAGGTGTTACAAAGGCTGAGCCTGTACCTTGTAAGCCTGTACCTGTTGAGTTGTACCATTTGACAGTTCCTTCAGCACAATTAGCTGATAAAGAAGTGCTTGTATTAGCACATATAGTCGGATTTGCTGTGCCTGTCGGAATCGGAACGCTAACAATAGTTACATCAACCTCATTAAAGACACTCAGACAAGAGCCAATAGCGCAAAAAACTTTGTAAGTAGTATTTGTTGTTAAATTTGGTGTTATAAAGGGCGCACCAGTATAGAGTAAAGTCGTTTCATCTGAATCAAACCATTTAACAGTTCCAGCAGAACATATAGCTGATAAGGAAGCACTTGTATTTTTGCAAATTGTTCTGGGGGTAAGATCAAAAGGTGCGTTAATAGGAGGGGTTACATTAACCGAAACATCTACAAAACTACTTACATTACAATCTTCACAACGAACGCTATAAATTCTGCTATCGGATAAAGGATTTGTAATAAATGGGGAGCCTGTGGCCTCTAAATGCCCAGTACTTGAAGAGTACCACCTGACAATACCGGAGGTACAAGTGGCGGTTAAAGTGGCTGATGAAGCAACGCAGACAGATACATCTGAGGTTGCGGGAGATGCCGGTGGGGTACAGCCATTTAAAGCAAAATTGATGGTACTAACATTGGATGCACTTATTTGCAAATTCCCGGTAAAAGAACCTTCTGACGAAGGATTAAATCTTACGTAAACAATGGTATTTGCAACCGAGCCACTGTTTGGAGTAATTGAAATATTACTACTAAATCCACTATTTGCATTGAGGGAGACCTGAAAACCCGTAGGGGCTGTGATTATAATATTACTACTCAGGCAAGAACCACCCCACACCTGTACGGTCTGTGTGGCAGAGGGAGTACCCACTGACCCCAGAAAATCAGCGAAAGTGCCGGGGACTTGTTCAAAAGCATTAAGGGTGCCATCTCCTTTTCCGATAACCATATCTAAAAAACCATCGCCATCAATATCACTAAAGGTTGAGTTTTGTGAGATACCAAGATTCAGGTTATTAAAACTATTGGTTACCAGATTAAAAGTAAGGCTGTTAGGATTTGCTTGTTTATAATAGACAAAAGTGGTGGAACTCCTTCCAATAATAAAATCTAATAAACCATTGTTGTCGAAATCTGTAAAAGCAGGACTTATGCTGCTTTGAAGATCTGTACCAAGAAAAGAATTTGTGACCAGATTGAATATGAGGCTATTGGTTGAAGCCTGTTCGTAATGAATAAAATCTCCTCCGCTTTTGCCTATAATTAAATCGAGTAATCCATCTCCGTCAAGGTCTGTAAAAGTTGGTTTTGGCGCAACATTTCCCAGACTTATGCTATTGAATGTATTGGTAACCAGATTAAATGTCAGACTATTTAATGAAGCTTGTTCATAATGAGCAAGTGTACCGGTAAAACGTCCGATAATCAAATCCAATAAGTTATCTCCATCGAGGTCTGTAAAAGTCGGACTTGCGACATCGCCAACATCAATAGTATTGAAGTTACTTGTTACTAAAGTAAAATTCATGGTATTGACCGCTGTTTGTTTATAATGTACGAGTTTACCTTCCTGTTCTCCAATAATCATATCCAGTAATCCATCGCCATCGAGATCAATCAATTTAGGAATCGAACCTACACCAACATCTATACCATCAAGCGCTGTAATCGGACTAAATACCTGTGGGTTTTTAATTGCAGAGATTTTAGGAGTGGTAATATTTACAGCAATTGTTTCAAAATTACTTACACAACTACCATTATCACAGCGAACTTTATAATAGGTATTTGCAGTAAGATTAGATGTTATAAAGGGTGTGCCTGTGAATAATAAGGAAGTGCCAGATGCATCATACCATTTAATAGCTGCTGCTGCGCAATTGGCTGATAGTGTTGCGCTTGTATTATTGCAAACAGCTGTATTTGAAATACTTGTTGGATTTGCTACTATTGTAGCCGAGATATCTATAAAATTACTATGACAGGTATTTGCCTCGCAACGAACCTTATAATAGGCATTTGCATTGAGTATTGGCGTAACGAAAGGAGAACCTGAAAATAATAATGTAGTACCATCTACACTGTACCATTTAATTGTTCCGGTAGCACAACTGGCAGCTAAAGAAGCTGTTGTATTGTTACATACGGTTACAGTTGCTGTACCTGTTGGCATTCCAACAAAAGTATTTACTGTGACAATTACCTCTGCAAAATCGCCTATGCACTCAATACCACTTTCACAACGGACTTTATAGATAGTAGTTGAAGTAAGGTTAGAGGTTATAAAAGGTGAGCCTGTGCCTTGCAAGGTTGAGCCACTGGCATCATACCATTTAACATTACCTGTGGTACAACTCGCAGATAATGATGCAGTTGTATTGTAACATATCGTTGCATTAGCAATACCTGTTGGCGCAATAATAGTATTGCTTGTTGTGACGGTAATTTCTACAAAATTACTAATGCAGTCAGGAACACCGCCGCTTTCGCAACGAACTTTATAGGTGGTAGTTGAACTTAGGTTAGGGGTTTCAAAAGAAGAACCTGTGCTCAGTAGAGTAGTTCCTGCTGCGTCATACCATTTAACAGTACTACTACCGCAACTGGCGGATAACAATGCAGTTGTATTTTCACAGATAGTTAGGTTTGCTGTTCCTGTTGGTGAAACATCAGGTTTTACTGTAACAATAACATCGGCAAAAGCACTTACACAATTAGTAACCCCACCACTTTCACACCGAACTTTATAAATAGTATCTGAATTCAGCGCAGGTGTTATAAAAGGTGAACCAGTGCCTTGTAAGGCTGTACCTCCGGCATTATACCATTTGATAGTTCCATAAGAACAACTGGCTGACAGTGATGTATTTGTATTGCCACATATTGTCGGATTTACTGTGGCAGTTGGGTTACTGACTTCAGGTGTTACAGTAACTGTAATATCTGCAAAATCACTTGTGCAGCCTGGACTACCGCTAAGCTCACACCGAACTTTATAGGCGGTAGTTGAAGTTAAGTTTGGTGTTACAAAAGGAGAGCCTGTACTTTGTAGAGCTGTACCGTTGGCATCATACCATTTAATGGTTGCTCCGGTACAATTGGCCGATAGTGAAGCAGTTGTATTGTTACAGATAGTTGGGCTGGATGTGCCTGTGGGAGTTGTAAGCACACTTACTACGACATCAGAAAATTCACTTAGACATGAGCCAACAGCACAACCCACTTTGTATGTTGTACTTGTGGTTAAAGTAGGTGTTACAAAAGTAGTACCCGTATATAGTAAAGTCGTTTCGTCTGAAGCATACCATTTAACAGTTCCGGAAGAACACATAGCAGACAATGACGTGCTTGAATTACTACAAATTGTTTTTGACAAAAGATCAAACGCTCCGCTAATGGGAGAGCTTACAGTTATCTGAACACTCACAAAACTGCTTACATTACAACCTTCACAACGGACATTATATGTAGTATTAGAAGATAAAAGTGGCGTTACGAAAGGTGAGCCAGTACCTGATAAAGTACCAAACTGTGCGCTGTACCACTTGATAGTTCCGGTAGCACAGGTGGCCGATAATGTGGCCGAACTACCAGCACAAGCAGTTGCATTTGATGTGCCTGTTGGAGCAGAAGGCGGTGTGCAACCAGCCAAAGCGTAGTTTATAGTATTGGCATTGATAGCACTTATTGCCAGATTACCTGTAAAAGTGCCATCAGTCTGGGGGTTAAATCTTATATAAACTGTTGTATTTGAAACTGAGCCACCGCTTTGGGTAAGTGAAACACTATTAGCAAAGCCACTATTCTCATGTAAAGAAACTTCAAAACCTGTTGGCACTGTAACGGTAATATTACTACTCAGGCAAGAGCCACCCCATATCAGTATGGATTGCGTAGCTGTAGGTATACCTACTGTAGTAAGATAATTAGTGAAACTTCCAGGTATTTGTTCAAAAGCCTGGAGTGTACCGTCGCTTTTGCCACAAATTACCTCTAACAAACCATCTCCATCAATATCAGCTATAGTCGGATAAAAAGTGGAAAAGATACTTATAGCACTGAAATCATCGCTAACCAAGTTAAATGCTAAACTGTTTGCAGAAGCTTGTTGGTAGTGAATAATTTTACCATTTTTTGCAGTAATTAAATCTAATAAACCATCATTGTCAAAATCTGTAAAATTAGGGCTTGTCCCGATACTTGTATTAATAAAAGAACTTGTTACCAGATTGAATATGAGGCTATTGGCTGAGGCCTGTTCGTAGTGACTTAAATTATTATCAGATTTCCCAACAATTAAATCGAGTAATCCATCTCCATCGAGGTCTGTAAAAGTTGGTTTTGGCGCAACATTTCCCAGACTTATGCTATTGAAGGTATTGGTAACCAGATTAAATGTCAGACTATTTAATGAAGCTTGTTCATAATGAGCAAGTGTACCGGTAAAACGTCCGATAATCAAATCCAATAAGTTATCTCCATCGAGGTCTGTAAAAGTCGGACTTGCGACATCGCCAACATCAATAGTATTGAAGTTACTTGTTACTAAAGTAAAATTCATGGTATTGACCGCTGTTTGTTTATAATGTACGAGTTTACCTTCCTGTTCTCCAATAATCATATCCAGTAATCCATCGCCATCGAGATCAATCAATTTAGGGAATGCACTATTTCCTACATCTATACCATCAAAAGCGGCAATTGCTGCGTAGGTCAGCAGGTCTTTTGTGGCAGTAATTTTAGGTATATTAACCTTTACAATAGAAGTAGCTACTCTGCCGCTTTCTTCAATACCATTTACACATGAAGCATAATAGGTAGTATTAACTACCGGGTTTTGCGAAAGTCCAGTGCCTGTTCCAAGTACTGATCCACCGGTTTGTTGGTTATACCAGGTCACAGTTCCAGCAGAACAGTTAGCCAACAATGAAATACTTTCTCCTGCACAGATGGCTGTTGAACTTACAGAAACCCCGGTTGGATCTGGAGGCACAACCAGAATAGCCTTGTTATTCGGGTAATGGGCAGAACGAGAGGGTGAGGTATGAGCTTTGACAGGAGTCCACAACAATACTATTACAGAAATGAGTGGAAGTAAAAGTTTTTTCATGGGTGAAATCAGATTTGGGGTATTAAAAATCCATTTTCAGCCAAGCCTTAAATAAGTGAGAAAACTGATTTGAGCGGCATGAACTCAGGAGGGATTTTAAAGCAAATCTATTAACATAAAAAACACTTCTCAATACCCTCTTGAGGGGATATATTAGTGTAGAGCAAACCAATGAAAATTTCAATTCCTGTATTGAAAAGAATAAACTTATGTATGGAAATAGCAGTGATAGATATTGACTAATTTACGTCTTTATCTGCTTTTAATTTCTCAATCATAACTGCTACATTGTTTTTATTAAGAATATCTGGAGCCTTTTGTAAGGCTATGCCCATGTATTCGAGAGCCTTTTTGTAATCTCCTTTGGCTGAATACACTCTTCCCAGGCCTACGTTAGTCGTATATTCATCGGGATGCTTATCGTAATTATATTGTAATACTTTAAAAGCTTCATCAATTTGATTAGAACTGAGTAAAGTACGGCCAAAGAAATGCACTTCACGCATATTACCTATAGCCAATGCCTCCAGAATAATTGCCTTAGCTTCTGTTTTTTTGTTTAGGGCCATCAAGACAGCAGCATGGGTACTTAATGTAGAAAAGTTTTTTTCACCCATTACCCTCATATTAACTGCTCTGTTGGTCCAGATAAGTGCCTGTTCCAAATCATAATTATTGGCCAGGCAAAAATTAGCAGCTTGTATCAGATCACTTGCCGCACGGGTAGTCTGAAAATCTTTTTTAAATGATTCGATCTGTAATTTCAACCGGTCAGTTTCTACTCGGAAAGGTATTATGCGTTTTTCCCAGCTGAGAGCAATAGTGGCAGCGTTTTCAGTCTGGTTTAAGAACTCATATCTGAGCCATTCTACGCTTTGTTCCAGTGACTGATGTTTTACTCTTACCCGCAGCGCATCAGCTGTCGAGTCATAATAGAAGCTTCCCCATGAAGTGCTATTTTTTGAGAAAATCAATGTGCTTTCATCGGGACCGTTAATGACAAAGAAACCATATGTACCTGCTTCTAAGTCTTTCCCTTCGATTTTTACCCTATGGGAAAAAGAAATGGTTGTGTTTTCGTTAGCTCCCGCACGCCAGGGTACTGCATAACTGGTACCATGACCTAAATCCTGCAATCCATAATGGGCAACAGTAGTGCCCCAAATCCTACCTTCCCGACCTTTTACACCTGGTCGTGAATAATTGACCGCAATTTTTACTATACCAATCTGTTCAGTTACGGAGGCTTTTTTATTTCCTCCATCGGGTTCAAGTACAATGTTTGGAATCTGGGCTGTTACAGAGGTGGAAAATAGTTGTAATAAACAAAGAACCAGCAGTTTAAATGGCAAAGTGAGCGTAGGTGATTTTTGCATTTTCGGGTTTGTTTTAAGTAAAAGGATGTATTCAAAAATACATAAACCCTATGTGCGTTGTATCACCCAAAGTAGGGGAAAAGTAGTGAGTTGGCAATGATGGAAGAGATAGGCAGATGAAGAAAATGAAGTCTCAATGAAAATTAATTGGAAGGTTATATAGAGAGCCGGAAAGGAGAAAGAATAGATTGCTGTTGAGAAGAGTTTTGTACTCTTCTCAACAGCGGTTTAGAATTATCTGATTTTCTATGCTTCATCTTTTGTGGTACGAATCAGATTGATGCCTGATAAAAAAAAGATAAAGCCTATAATACCATAAATAATCAGAGACTTAATACTTTTTGCACCACCAGAGGTGTTGACAAATATTATAGCTGAATAAATAAGTCCTACTATACCCAAAACGGTAAGTATTGCTCCAAAGACTCTTTTGAGGTTCATAAGTTTATACTTTAAAAATTATGTGGTAATAAAATTCACAGGTTTAACTTATCAGAATAACTTAAAAAACTATGCCACGTCAAAGTATATACTTAAGTTGGATTATCTGTCAGGGTTAATTAATCATTTAGGATTATAAAAAGACAAATTATAAGACTTTTTTCCAAGTTTCACCATCCCATTCCCAAGTGTCATTTTCATCGATAGGCCAACTTATGCGGCCACCAAATAAGACCACTTTATCACGTTTTTTGTCATAAACCATATAACCCATTACACGTTTTGGAGGAGCTGTTGTTGAGAGTTTATGCCATTTTGTACCATCCCACCCCCATGTATCGTTTATTCTTTGCCCGTTTGATATACCCCCTGAAAGTATCATCATACCTCGTTTGCTGTCGTAGCAATAGCCGGGTACTAATCTTTCTCCCGGATTTTCACCTTCAGTTTTGACGTTTATCCAGCTGTTGCCATCAAACTCCCAGATACCGTCGTTTATGCCACCATACAATACTGTTTTACCTCGTTTTTCATCATATATCATTGCAAAACCCTGTCGACCTTCCGGCGAAGTGCCTTCAAATTTATGCCATTTTTCCCCATCCCATTCATAGGTAGAGTTATTTACGAGGTTTCTTCCTGAAGAGCCTCCGAATAAAACAAATCTGTTTCGTCTACTATCGTACACAAAGCCCGCTTCAGCAGCCTTCATTTCAGGTAATTCATTGATAGTTCTCCACCGCTCATTTTCAAAAATCCGAAGGTCGGCTAATGAATTATTATTATAAAAGCCGCCAAATGAATAGATTTTTTGCTGTTTGGTATGGTACGCCATTTTCATACCACTGCGTTCATCGCCGATATTTCCTATTTTTTTCCAGGTCTTCCCATTGTAAGACCAAACATCGTTAAAAAATGGGATGGTCTTTCCACTTTCTAAAGGCGAGCTACCACCAAAAAGCATTACTTTGCTGGTTTTCTCATCATAAATCAATTCATGGTGGGCACGTTTGGCAGGAATAGTTTTTGATATATAGCCTGGCCGAAGTTCATCAATTACTGAGGCATCAATCCAGTAGATGTTATTATCATTGTTTCTACTGCTGCCCCAGAAGAGGTATTTGCCATCAGGTGATAGCCCTGCAAATCGCTCTGAAGCTTCTGTATTTATTTTTGTACCCATATTAATAGGCTCTGTCCAGATGCTATTCTGATTGAAGCAGATAAACAAATCATTACTACCCAAGCCACCAGGCCTGTTCGATTCAAATATGATGAAATCTTCGTTGGGCGAAACAAAAGGGCCATCTTCATAATTAGTTGAGTTTATATCAGGAGGGAGGTCAATATTTGCGGAAGGGTTATTAATTGAAACTGCTCTGATGTCAAAAATTTTTCCAGCTTCTTTTCTGAATGAGTAGTAGAGATGCCCATTAGCCGTAATGGAATGAGCATAAGTTGCACCATTGCAAATAGCAGTATCAAGTGGTGTGGGTTTCCCCCATCCGTCTTTGGTTTTTTCTACCTGCCAAATCCACATATCTTCTAATTGAGGAAAACCTTTCGGTAGGGGTCGGCGTGAAGAAAAATACAGGGTTTTTCCGTCAGGCGAAAACCTCGGATAAACATCATCGAAACCTTCTGACAAAAATGATGGTCTTGAAGGATCTGTCCATTTTCCATTGATTTTTCTGGACTCTAAAATGTACATTGGGCTATCTAACAAACACCATAATATCAGATCATTCTCTTTTGAAATGGCTGGCGCACTGTGCTCGAGCGCATCAGTACTGACAATACCTTTGGCAAAAACGCGCGCTTCTTTGCCCGGTGAAGGGAGGTCGAAATAAGGTGTAGGTTTAGAATAAGATATGCCTTTAGTTAAGGTAATTAAGAGAAATATTGTAAGTAAGTGCTTTTTCATTTTTGGAAGTCATTTATTACAAAATTACCTCATGCTGAATTGAGGTTAATAACCCAATTGATGGGATTTTAATTTACTCTCTGGCGTCTAAATTAATTGGAATTAAATACGATATGGGATAGTTTTAAAGAAGGTTTCCTTTAATGCTATAGGTAGGGTCATTTTTTACAGCATTAATATCTGAATGAAAAAGCTCTTGCACGAATCGGCAAGAGCTTCCGAATTTTTAATTGAAGTACTACTTTTCATATTTTAAAACCCTGTTAGCCCACGGAATGAAATGTTGCATATTGGGCCAGTCTGTATGCCCGCCATCATGTTGACGCCAGGCTAACTGTCCATTTAACATATCTGTATTGACTGGGGGCATTTTCTCAGTCATATAATCATTAGAAACACCAAGGTCTTTAGCTCCTAATAACTTATATACTGATCCCGCAGCTACAGTTGCCATATAGCTTCCCTGTTGGTCGAGCCATTTGGCATCACCTTTTTCAGGAATTCCATAACTGATAAAGGTTGGTCTTGGTGCACAAAGGGCTATGAGTTCATGAGAATCGACCGATAAATCACAACCTGTTTTAGCTCCGAAACTTGCTTCTTCAGTACCATATTTCATATAATTACCCCCCATCCAATAATAAAAACCTCCGGTAAGGTTTTCAACTCCCTCTCCGAATATCCTGCGGTGTAGTGTAGATCCGCCTTTGCCTGATGAGCCAATCAGACCTATGGCAAAACGAGGTTCAAATGCAAGCGTAACTAAGGCAGCTTTACCATAGCGTGATACGCCTTCAATGCCGACTCTTCGGGCATCTACTGAAGGATCTGTTTCCAGATAATCAAGTCCACGTGCGGCTCCCCAGGCCCATGCTCTCAAGGCTCCCCAGTCTTCTGGTTTTCTGGGTTGGCCTTTGTTAACCAAACCAATGATGCCTCTCGTTAAGCCAGCACCATTATCAGCCTGAATACTGGCAGGTTCAATAGTGGCATATCCCCAGCCTGCCGCCAATAATTGCTCGGTTGAAGGTGACTCACCATTGATAGGTGGGGCAAAGAAATTAGGGCCGGGTAATCGGGTAACAGGGGTATAAGCAGGATATTGATCAAAGATCGCTTTTAATGAAGGATCATGCTTAATCATCATATCTTTAAAAGCAACATTGAGTTTCTCCATGTGTTCGGGGCTGGGTTGGGCTGGAGCCGGAAACGATGGCCTACCCAACATCATCAGTACCGGAACAGGGCCTTTTACATTGGTAGGCACGACTAACATCATATTTATATCAACATTAATCAATGGGTACTCGCTGTTGTCAACATGCCCTACCAATTGTTTGGCTACAACGGGTATTCTATTAACCACTTCTTTATCTGTAATTTTTACCGTCCAGGTTACTTTAGGTACATTTTTAGGGACTCTGCCATACAATTCTCTTTCAAATTCTTCTGCCAGTTCGGGTCGGCGTTTATTCCACCAATCCTCGGTAGTGGTTACTTTTTTGCCATTTTTGAGAGTCAGGGCATCAGGTAATACAGGGCAGGGATTAGCGGCTGACTCGTTGTAATTCGCAGGGTTTTGCGCTGTTTCACTACTGTTATAGCCGGGTCTTAATTTTTTGATACCTAATTGTTGCATCATGTTTTCACGGTCTTGCTGGTCGGTGTAAGTTACCAGAGGAGGCAAGCCATCTTTGGAAGAGGCCGAATTTTGTGCCATAGCATTTGCAGATGCTAATAGCAACGAAAAAAGGATTTTTCTCATTAGTTAAATAATAATTAAGATTGAATTGGTTTTCTTAGATTGTAAAGTGTGGAACTCAAAAAACAAAAAATAAGTGTAATATTGACATATTAAATCTAATTCCTATTCATGAGACTTCAAAGGAATTATAGAACTTTTAGAAATGAAGAATTTTTGATCTCTGATATAAAGGGGTCATCATTATAATCAGGTAGAGATTTTTACTCGTTTTTGATAATAATATCAAAGTATAATTTATGTTCACTCTGGTCTTCTTTTATCTCGCCAGCAGATGGAAAATCAATATCAGACCGTAAGATTGCGGGTCTCCCATTGATTATTTTTGCTTTTTGCTGAAGCCTTTTCATTATATTGTTATAGGGAATTTTATCCCAGTTATTGTCTTTTGCATCAGATTCATTTACTGGTACGGCAGCAATCAGGTTTTTGTCTTTCATTAGTTCAAGGCCTTTATTTTGTGGAGTGCCATTGTGGCTGCCATGATGGCTTACTTTGTAAAAAACGGTTCGCATCAATAAATCTTCCACTGTAACCTTCTCTTTTTTACCATTTTTAAGTATATCCCACTCCATTTTTTTTTCAAACCATGAAAGCCAGTTACCATATTGAGCATCACCAGGAAATAGAAGGACTTTTCCTGAATCAATCATTTCAATAGCTAAAACCAGGCTTGTATTATTAGTATGGTTATTTAATTTCATAGCCAGCGGCTCAATGTAAGATAAATAATCATTATCAATCCGACGTATTTCATTCGTCGGCTTATCTGAAATATAAGATTGAAAAACCTCACTCTTTATGATATTCTTAATTATTTTCTTTTGTTCGCTTTCCCTAAGTGCCTGATTTTCTAATTCGTATGGTTCTATTTCGTTTGTAGTTTCTTTTGACTTATAAAGTGCCCAATGCTCATCAAACGGAATATCCTTATTTGACCATTTTTTTTGCTTATCGGCATCAGCAAATAAGTAAGAATTCATGAACGAGTTCGGGTTATTAAAATTTGCTTCGGTAGACATCTCTAATATTTTATCACTTAGATAGAGATCTCCTGATAATGTTGATTCATTTTTACGAAGATAATCCCATTCTTTAGGCGGGCCAAGAACGTATATACGTATGCCTCCCCAATCTAAGTCGATTATTTTCCCTGATTCATGGAAAACGGTTTTTGATTTAATACCTTTCCATACCTTTGAAAGAATATCGGTTAATTTCTTGTTTTCAGAAGTACCTTCAAATGCTAAAATTTGATTTATGTTATCTATCGATTTGTTAAAAGCCTCTTTTCTTTTCAGATTGGGCTTATCATCATTAATTTTCTGGTAGTCTTTCTTTAGCTGAGAAACGCCAAGCCTTATATTATCTTCAATTTTTACTTTTACATTTTTTAGTTCGGCGGCAGTCTGATTTTCTTCTTCGGTCCAGGCTAACCAAAGTTTTTCAAATTCTAATTCAGAAATAATATCCCCGGCCTGGCTTTTCGTAAATCCTGAAAAATGATCCCAATGCTGATGCGTAACGGCCAGAACATCAACTTTACCTTTTGTTTTGCTTAAAATATTTTTTGCTATGTTTTTCATTTTCTCCTGCTTCTGGAGCTCTTTGTCTTTTGCACCTTTATTTTTTTTTACACTCATCAAAACCCCAAAGTCAATCATAATATGCCGTAATTTCTTAGGGTTTTTATAGTGGAAAGTTAATAGGAAGCAGTCGCCAAATCCCTGGCGATACATTCTTATATTAACAGAAGTAAGTTTTTGATTTTTTGACATAGAGATTTATTAAGCGTTTTAGTGGTCTCGATGGAGCATTGCAAAAGGTTCAAGCAGCGATTGCATCACAAAGGGGTTTGTTTCGCCGTTGCCTGTTTTTTCTAATTTTAAAAAACTTTTAATATCGTTTATGTCATTTACTCTTTTTACGATACGATATTTTAACTCAGGTTTACTTGCCTCAATAATAAGCGTGCTACCACCTCTGAAAACTAATGATTCTTCGGTTATGTAATCGAAATTTAATTCTGGCTGATCAGGCTGACGCTTCAGCAGATATAAATCCTGATATAAGCTAAGAATTACTTGTTTAGTAGTAACGCTATCAGGGCCGACTCTCAATGAATAATGTAGATTGTAGACCTGGAAATTGGGATAGTAAACGAGTTTGTTGTTTTTATTATTTTTATCACTTTTGGGCTTATCAAGGCGCCTGTTAATTTTTATAAATGGCTGGTATTTTTCTCCTTCTATAACTATGTGGTTATCTTCAAAAATAGTTTTGTTTTCAGCTTTCAATAATGATGAAACAGACAGAAATCCTTCTGTTTTTTCAATTTCATCAATGGTATATTTATCAAAATATATTCCTTCGTTCGGAGCATTCTCATTAAGAAGGGGTACAATGAATCCTGATAATTCTTCCAAAATCTGCAATCTCTTGCCAATTTCTTTCTGAGCATCTTCTTTTTCTGTAAATTCATTTTCAATAGATTGCCTATTACGATCAAATAATTCTTTGGCATATTCTATGGCTTTATCTAATTCTTTAATCTTTAGTTTAGAGGCCTTGTCGGTTTGTACCACAAGCTGAGTTTTTTCATTGTTAATGGAGTTTATGGCTTTATCATACTCATACTGGGCATCAATGTGTCGGCTTTCTTTTTCTAATTCATTTATTGTACGCTCATACACACTTAGTTTTTCTCGTTTTCCTTTATTTTCGAACCTCTCTTTATTAAGTGTAACCATTAATCTTCTGATAGCCCGATGAAGCCTAAATTTTGAATCATTACCGATTTCGAAAATCTTTTCCCGGTTTTGCTCTTTAAAAATTCTTCTACTGAATATTTCTATTTCATTTATTACTCTTTGAAAAGAAGCATCTGTTCTCAGGTAGCTTTCAATTTCTTTTCTATTAAGAATATTATAGATAAGACTTTCTTCTGACAGCGAAAAAATATTTTTAGGATAAATGCCCCACTCTTTAAAAGATTCAATAAATGCTACTCTGTAAGCATAATCATCATCTGCCACAAGGTCATTGTCTGCCGTAATAATAGCCCTAAGGAAATCACCGAAATTTACTCTTACAGGCGGGCAATAATCTAAAGCACGAATACACATACTAAGTACGTGCTTGGCAGATAATGAGGCTTCACTTGCTAACCTATTTACCATATCAGGATGAATAGCCCCCTCGGGTAAAACACCTGTTCCGTTCGTATAAATTCTGAACAAATCGCTCGCTCTCGCTTTATATATTTTCAGAAAAGCTCTGAAAATTGTAGCTACTAAAATAGCCCCTCTTCCATGAGCTTCCATCACGGTTTTATATAGTAAAGGATTTGGTTTTGTCAGTTGCCATTTACCATCTTTATCTTTACTTCCCAGCGCATTTCTTAATGAACCGTAGTTTCCGATTGCGAGGCCTAATTGTTGTGCGAGTTCTCCCAAAAGATTATAGTTTTCTAATTCTCCTCTTGTCTGCGCTATCTGATTCTTTAAAACTTCAGGAAAAGTAAAATGCTGAAAGAGCGCAACAATGTCGGAGAAGGCCTCGTGTAGGGCAAGAGTATCTTCTGTTAAGGCTACGACATACTGTTTATGTTGCCCATCTATTAAGGCGTGAGTTACTTCATGAGCAATAATATCATGAGAGAGACAAGTAAAAACAAGTGTGCCTGGCATAATAGCCGTCTCGTCGGGAGGTCGGGCGACAAAATAGCCAAAAAGTACTGCTTTTTTATCAGGGCTATAGTAAGCGTTGGCCTCTCTAATAGCATGCGGATAAAGCCGGAGTCTTTGAACAAATTCTTCGCGATAATACTTTCTTTTCTCTTCTTCCTTCTTATAATCGAAAGAAGACCAAAGTACTTTCCGACCTAATGCCTTCTCAAAGTTTTCGATGGTTATCATAGCTACTGCATATACCATTTGCTGATGAAACTGCGGATTACTTTCGGAAGGGGGAAGCCCGTCAAGAGCTAAGATATATTCATCGTTTAGATCAACAGGCTCATAAAAAGCCTTACTTGCGGGGTCAATGTCTATTACTTCGAGGTATTCTCCGATAGGACCCTTCTTTAATGAGTCTTCCCATTTTACTTTAAAGACTACGAGGTTTACCTCTGCCATTTCTAAACGAGTAGATAAACTCGGATCAAATGCATAGCCTCTTAATCTTCTGAATAATGGACGATAACGACTTGTAGAGGTATCTTTTTCAGTACTCATGGGTTGAAGATTTTCAAATAATTTGCACAGACAAAATTTTCAAAGTATTGTTTTGTCGGCCATAAAGGATAGTCTTACTAAGAAACCTAATAAATGGCATTAAAACAAAGAAAAATTATTATCCGGCACTTTTATAGGAAAAGTGACCCATATTCTTGTAAAAATTGGTGAGAATGAAAAATAGTTAGTATATGAGAAGATTTAAAAAAGTATTAGTGGAACATCCATAATATTGCTGCTTTTATTTTATAAGAGAAGAGAGAAAGTTAAAGAAGGGAAACAAGAGTTTACCCTTCTAAAATCTCTTATTCCTGTCCGTCGCCGACGTAGAATTGTATTAATTTCTGTTGATAACGTATCTGAATACCTGCTCTGGCCACATTGACTTTGGCAGACGCTAAGGCATTCTGTGCCACAAACAGGTCTATCAAAGGAGCTAAACCATTCTGGAAGCGGCCTTCCTGTAATTCAAAGGCTGCCTGTGCAGCAGATAGCTGTGCTTGTGCGGTGGTAAATTGTTGCTGGGCAGTTTCGTAGTCGGTTAAGGCCTGGTTTATTTCGGCGCGTATCTGGTCTTGTCTGTCTATTATATCCATTTCACGGTTGGCTTCTTCTATGCGGTTTTTAGCCAATGCCGTTTTGGTCTGGTTACGGTCAAATATATTCCAGACTAAATTCAAACCAGCATACACGTTAATCTGATTTCCTAATTGCCGGATAATGTTTCGTTGCTCAATGGTTTTTAATACATCGTTTCCATTAATGTTCTGCTGAAATAAGTGTCGTCCGGCTGTTGTGAATCCTCCTGAGGCTACTAATTGGGGTTTTAAATTAGCCTGGATAATTGGTGCTCTTAAGGATGTAACTTCTCTTTGTTGTTTTAGTGCCAGCAGGTCATAGCGTTTGGTGTAGGCCGAACCGACTAAATCGGGTGCTGTGAAATTGGGTAGGGCTTCTTCCGGCAAGTCCTGAAAATCGTACTCACCGGCAGGGAGATTAAGCCGACGAATTAGAAAAATCTTGTGGTTTTGCAGGAGATTTTTAGCGGTTATTACCTGCTGCTCATCCATGCGTGTCTGAGCCTGTTGTTGATAAAGTTCATTGGGTAATCTTAAACCTGCTTTCACCAAATCGGTTAAAATAGTATCTCTATCCTGGGAAAGATGCCAGTTCTGAGTAGCAATTTCTATCAGTCTTTTATCTAAGGATAATTGTAAGAATGCCAGGCTTAAATCGTTGATTACCTGTTGACGGGTGAATTTCAGTTGAGAAGTAACTACTTCTTCTGTTTTCTGAGCAACCAGTACCTGCGTTTTTCTGGCTCCTCCATCGGCTAATACATAATTACTATTAGCCTGAAAGTTAAGACCAGTAAAGGTACTTGCAACTAAAGAGGGCGTTGCCACAGTAAGGAGGTTGCTCCCTGACTGAAAGGTGAAACCTCCGTTGAAAGTAGCATTAGGGAGAAACATATTTTTGCTGCCGTAAATATCCCACTTAGCTGATTCAATATTGTTTTGCGCTTTGCGGATCCCCACGTTCTGCTGAATAGCCATCTGAAGGGTTTCCTGAAAACTTAATACTCTGGTTTGTGCCGAAACGTTTAGTCCATAGCACAGTATGTTTAAAAGTAACGCAACCTTTTTCATTATTTATTTATCGGTTTATTTGCCACTTTTACAAGTGAACTATCAATCAATGAATTGCCTACATTAAGGGCGACCACATCTCCTTCATTCAAGCCTGAATAGACCCTGTAATGTAGGCCGTCGCCCGCACCAATCTTAATAGGTCGGTAATAAATATGATTATCTTTGATAACAGGTGCAAAATATTTATCTCCCTTTACTACCAGTGCCTGTGCCGGAATACTGATAAACTCCTGCGCTGGTAAATGAATCAGTACTTTCAGAAAACTACCTGCCAGTATCTGGTTACTGGCGTTATTGTATTCAATTTCAGCCAGCATCATTCGGGTGCGGGCGTCTAATTCGCCAGTCATGCGTGTTATTTTGGCATGAAGTGTATCTGCTGAACCCGGTACAAGCATATCAACAGGTGTACCCGGGCGCACGGTTCCGGCATCTGCCTGCTCGACAAAAATGGTAATTCTTAAACGATTTACCTGTGAAATGGTAGCTACAGGCAAGGCACTGCTTTGTGAGGAAGTGGCTGCCTGCAAAAGAGCCCCTACATCGGCATAACGAGCTGATACGTTTCCGGCAAACGGAGCTTTGATGGTGGTATAAGACAGTTTTTCTTTCTGAGCGTCTACTCTCGCTTTTGCCATTTCTACATCAGCACGGGCTTTATCTGCTTCCTGATCGGTTACATATTTTTTAGCCAATAAAGACTCAACTCTTTGTAAATAGCTTTGTTTTTGTTTTAAGTCGGCTTCTAAAGCTAATTTTTCCTGCTCCAGATCAGGCGACTCAATGATAGCAATGGTTTGTCCTGCCTTTACATCCTGTCCTTTGTCTACAAATAGTTTTTGCAGGTAACCACTTATTTTGGCATAGAGGGTTACTGACTGGTAAGGGCGGGCTTCGGCAGAAAGCATGAGAGTTCTGCCTGATTTCTGCTGGCTGATAGTGGTAGTGCTTACTGTTGGTGCATCATTCTTTGGTGCAATGGGGGGTTCGGCAGAATCGGCCCGGCTTATCACAAAAATCCCGGCTCCTACGATTACCAGGACTATGGCTAATAATCCGATTCGGCGAAGATTTTGTTGATTTTTCATAATATTTATTTGTTTTGAATGTCTGTTATACTACTTTGGTTATAATGTTTATACTACTACATCGGTAGTTGCTTCCTGGTCTTCTAATAAGCTTACTTTTGCTTTTGTTTTACCTTTATACAAACCTGCATATACAGCAGGAACGACAAAGAGGGTAAAGAGTGTAGCAATAATAAGCCCACCAATTACAGCCCGTGCCAAGGGGGCATTTTGTTCGGACCCTTCTCCTAAACCAATTGCCATCGGAATCATACCTAATACCATTGCGAGGGCTGTCATCAGGATAGGACGAAGGCGGGTTTTCCCGGCTTCAATAACTGCCTTTAGTACTGGGTATCCTTCCAGCCGCAGATCATTGGCATAGCTTACGAGAAGCGTGGCATTTGAAGCGGCAATACCCACTGCCATGATAGATCCCATGAGTGATACCACATTGATGGTAGTGCCAGTAGCGTATAGAAACAGAATGATGCCTGTTAATGCTCCAGGTATAGCTACCAGAACAATCAAGGGGTCTTTTAATGACTGGAATAATACTACCATAAGGACATATACCAACAAAATAGCCAAGACCAGCCCCTGAGCCATATTCGTAAAGGATTCATTCATTACTTTCCCTTGTCCGCGTACTGTAATGCCAAAGCCTTTGGGTAGTTGCCCCAAACCTTTTACGATACGTTCAATATCTGCTGAAACCGAACCTAAATCGCGGCCCTCTACATTAGCCGAAACATTTAATACTCTCTGAATATTCTCATGATTAATCTGACTTGGCATTACGCTTGGTTTTATATCAGATACATTGCGCACTGTCTGGGCAATTTGCCTTGGTACATCAAGCGGTTGTGGGGTTGAGTTACTACTCAGATTACTTGCTGCCGCACCGGTAGTGAGCGGGAGATTCATTAAATCACTTACTGACTGTATCTTGGTCATGGGAGATTTTACTACTACTACATAATTCAC
Source organism: Emticicia sp. BO119 (assembly GCF_013912375.1). Classification (GTDB taxonomy): domain Bacteria; phylum Bacteroidota; class Bacteroidia; order Cytophagales; family Spirosomataceae; genus Emticicia. The sequence continues at coordinate 57,594 of NZ_JACETV010000011.1, forward strand.
GTTATTGGCAGGATTAAGAAAGTAAGAGGGGGCAAACAAACCACTTGAAGATAAGTTTACCAATAAGTTACTGGCAACATCTCTCTGGCTTAAACCAACTTGTGCGGCTCTGATACGGTCAACTTCAACTTTTAATGTCGGGTAATCCAAAACCTGTTTGATAGTAACATCTTTTAACCCTGACACCCTCTTAAGGGAATCTCTCAGCACTTTGGCTAAATCATAACCTTTGTTATAATCATTTACCTCTACCTGCAAATCTATAGGCGAGCTTAGGCCGAAGTTCAGTACCTGACCCACCATGTCGGCTGTCTGGAAATAGGATTGAGTACTGGGGAAATCGTTATCTAATATCTCTCTTATTTTATTCCGATAAATTTCGGTAGGTTTATGGCCTTTCTTCAATGAAATCATAATCTCGGCATCCATGCCATTTACATTATCTGATTGCACGTAGGCTAAGTTGAAGAAAATAGGCACGCCTATATTGGCACTGATAGTACCTAATTCTTCGGGTGGTACAATTTTCTTTACGGCCTCTTCAATGCGCTCTACATATTTTTCGGTTTCTTCAATACGAGTACCAAAAGGTGCTCTGAAATGCAGTTTCATAAAGCCTGTATCAGTAGTAGGAAAGAAGTCAGTACCAACCTTTGGCGTAACTAAAAGTACTGTTAAAGCTACCAAGATCAAAGAACCAATCAATACCCAACCCTTTTGCTTTAAGGTTTTGCGTAAACGTCTTCCGTATGCTTCCTGCATCCGTTCAAACTGGCGGTCTCGCCAACGGTCAAATTTAGTAGTGTGGGTCTCATGAGAACCTGCCGAGAGCATTAAACGAGATAGTAGTGGAACTAATGTTCTTGACAGCACATAAGAGGTAAGCATAGCTACTACTACTGATAATGCCATCGGAATAAATAAGTACCCTGCCGGACCAGTAATGAATAGTACCGGAATAAAAACGATACAGATAGAGAGGGTAGCAACCAAGGCAGGCGTAGCAATATCGGCCGCCCCGTCTAATATAGCTCTTACTAAAGACTTCCCCATACTCAGGTGTCGATGAATACTTTCTATCGCTACTGTTGCATCATCGACCAACATACCCACTGCTAAGGATAGCCCACCAAGGGTCATGATATTCAATGAATTTCCTGTCAGGTCTAAGACAATAATAGCTGTCAGAATAGCTAATGGAATGGAGGTTACTACAATAAATACGTTTCTCCAGTTGCCCAGAAAACCAAAAATCATCAGACCTACCAGAAAAATAGCCAGACCCATTTCATGCAATACGTTGTCAATAGCCGCCCGGACAAATATACTCTGGTCGAAATCGGTTGTTATCTCTAATCCTTCAGGAGCTACTTCCTTGATTTTTGGAATCATATTTTTAGAAGCCTCCACAATTGTAAGGGTTGAAGCACTTGATTTACGCAGGATTGACAAGTAGCTGGCATGTTTGCCATTGATACGTACGATATTGGTCGGGTCGGCAAATGAATCTGATATTTTGCCTATATCTTCTATCCTGATAGTTTGTCCATTGATTACTTTTACGGGTATATCATAGAACTGATCAAGAGAACTCGGGCTTGCATTAAGGGAAATGTTATATTCGGTCTGACCCATCCGGGCTGTACCAGCCGGAAGAATAACGTTTGAGCTTTGCAGGGCAGAGATGACATCGGCCGCTGAAAGCCCTTTAGCTGTTAACTGAGCAGGGTCAATATCGATATTAATCTGGCGTTGCTTACCACCATAGGCTCCGGGTGTTTGCAGACCAGGAATAGTAAATAATCGAAGCCTTAAAAAATTATTGGTATAGTCAGCCACGGCATCTTCACCCATAGTATTACTTGAGATAATCATGTGCAATACTGGCAAATTTGAGGCATTATAGGGAAGTAATACGGGAGGCTGCATACCAGGTGGCATCTGACGAAGTGCCGTTGAGGATACTGCTGAAATCTGGGCTAAGGCTTGTCCGAGGTCAGTACCTGGTTGAAAATAGACGCGTAGCAGACCTATCCCCGGAATCGAGCTTGATTCTATACGTGCTACTCCTTGTACCTGTGAGGAGATACCTCGTTCGTTATTAATGACAACCCGACGTTCCATATCTTGTGCTGAAAGACCCGGATACGCCCATACAATATTTACAACAGGTATATCAATTTTAGGGAAAATATCCGTTTGCATAGAACGGATTGCCATAACCCCTCCTAACATCATCAGAAAAGCCATGACTGCAATGGTATAGGGGCGATTGAGTGCTAATCGAACAATCCACATAAGGGTGATTTAGGTTTTAGTATAAAAAATTAAATAGCTGCTTGCCCCATCACAGAGGGAACCATCTTCCAAACGGCCAGATTTTCCTGTAAATGTTTTTCGGAAGATGTACCCGGAATCGGAATAATATTGGATGATTTTTCGAGCAACCATAGTAATGACATTTGTGGTAAAGTGATTCCCATTTCGGTTGCTTTCTGCTGATACTTCGGGGCTTTGTCGGCATCAATCATAGCAGTAGGGCAGTACGCTATAAAAGCAATATTTTCACTGGCACAAGTCTGGGCGAATTTCAGATGTGTTTGCTTGGCAATGCTGAGTGAGTTCTGAACCGAAGCAATTTTTGTAATTCCCTGTGCCAATCTAAGCTGGTCTAATGTAACATTAGATAAGCCAATCTCACGGATTTTGCCCTGCTTTTTTAAAGAAGCAAGCATCCAGACAGATTCCTCGATAGGGACTTCAGGGTCAACGTGATCTAACTGATACAAATCAATAGTTTCGAGGTTGAGTCGTCGCAGACTGGCTTCAACGGTAGTTTTCAGATAGCCAGGCTTGCCACTGGCAAAAATCTTTCCGGGAGCATATTTAACAGAACCTCCTTTTGTACCTACAATTACTTCTTTTTTAAATGGCTCTATGGCTTCTGCTAAAATCAGCTCTGAACAGCCCGGGCCGTAGGCATCGGCAGTATCAAAAAAATTGACACCTAACTCGAAGGCTTTCCTTATTACCTTAATGACGGCTTGTCGGTCGGCAGGTTCTCCCCATGAGCCTGCGCCTGTGGTAGCACGCATAGTGCCCAGGCCAATCCGGTTGACGGCTAAGGTTTCTCCAATAATAAATTGCTTGTTGAGAACTTCCATGAAGATTTTATTGGTAAAATAGGCTACAAAGTTCGATTCGGCAAGACAAAGAATCACGGTAAGTTTTGCAGGAAGAATGGTAAAAATCGAAGATGCATGGATTGAAATGGGGTGAATTATAGGATTATGGTAAGATTGTTTAGAAGAAGGGGTTTTTGGGGATCTTTTAATAGCCAGGAAGTAAGTGTGAGTTTTAACAGAGACGTCTCTGCCAAAAAATTATAATTTTTTGGCTAAAACCAATAGGGGTTTCTTTTAAGGTTGAAACAATTGCTCCTTTTATCTGTAGGAACGATGAATTATCTCACCTAAACTGGTCTCACAAAAAATTACAACAAGTAAAAAATTTTAGAAGACAAATCTAAAACAGCATGATACTCTTATAAGCCTGCAAGATTTTAAAATCAATCTTATCAGCACTCGTTTTTTGAATAATGAAATCAAAATCTTTGGGGGTTTTGGCTACAAAACGGGGAAGCATATCAAGATGTTGATTGATTGGTTTTGTAAAATCATCCCAATGCAGTGGTACTAATAGTTTGGGTTTAAGTTTTCCTATTGTCTGTTCATAATATTTGTTTTGCCAGGCAGGTTCTTTTGTGCCGATAGTGCCTATTCCTAAGAAACAAACATCGGCCCTTGTGGTATCTAATGCACCTTCAATATAATTAGGGCTTGGTTTGATATAAACCTGATGCCCATTATGTTTTATGAGAAAATCAAAGGAACCACCCTCGGGATAATCTGTCATTTTAGCAGGCTGCGGTTTTGGTTCTTTAATTATTAAACCCGAATCTTTTAATGAATTGGGTTCTGAATGTTTAGAGGGAATAATCTGCACGATAAACTTTCCCAACGAAATTTCTTCATAAGGCCTGGTTAAATGTAATTGCTCTTCTTTCACCCCCCCACCACGGCCAATATTCATGGTAGAGACAGAGCCAAACAAAGTAGCATTCATTTTTTTAGTGGTATAGGCTACATCAAAGGCATGGTCATAGTGTGAATGGGTCGGGAAAATACCTTTTACCCTATCCATTCTAAATTGACTTATCAGGTCATCAATCAAGGTGCTGTCAGTATATATTTCTGAGGTCAGCAATTTAAGGAATGGGGGTCTTGTAAAAAAACCATCTATTAGTAACTGTGTTTCACCATCGTCGAACAATAGGGTAGATACACCAAAAAATGTAACTTTTATTTTCCCTTTGGTGGGTAAAGAAGTATCATCGGTATAGTATTCTGTATATTGGTCTATGTCGCCTGATGGTGAAATCATATAGTATATACCAATCGTGACCACGGCAATTAAAACTAACAATACTATTAATAATTTCTTTTTCATCGGCTGCAAATAAGTTAAACAAATGTAACAAACCAGCATAAAGATTCAAAAAACATCTTATATAGCTTGTGTTCGGTATTCTCTTGGAAGTATTCCGGTAGATTTCTTAAAGAATTTGGTAAAGTTGGTGGGTTCGTCAAAGCGCAGGCGATAGGCAATTTCAGTAACGGAAAGTTCGGTTGTATGCAGTAAAGACTTTGCTTCAAAAATCAGCCTTTCATGAATCAATTGCTTGGCTGACTTGCCTAATTCTTTCCTGAGTGTATTACTTAGATGGTTGGGGTGTACGTTCAGTTGTTCGGCAAATTCATTTACGGTAAATACCTTGCCAGTTCTTCCTTTTGATAATAATAGGAAATGCTGTTCCAAGAGGCGTTCAAAGGCTCTGCTTAGTCTTACATTTCTGGCGTGTTCGGGAGTGATGCGCGTATGTGTATGATAGGTTTCCTGGGCTTTAATAAAAAAGATATGTAGTAAGTGCCGCATGATTTCCCAACGGGATGGGGATGAACAATTTACTTCTTTGAGCATTAGCTCGAATAGATCTTTAAAAGGTTGTTGTTGTTCGGCAGATAAATCGAATACTGCTCTGCCTTCTAACTGGAACATGGGTAGCTCACGTATAGTTAGGAGTCCTTCGGGTGTAGAGGCAAAGAAACTTTCGTTAAAAAAACAGATATAACCGGTGAGGTCTTCTAAGCGATGATATTGATGTAAATGCCAGGGACTAAGGAAATAAAGTGTTCCCTCCTGCATCAGAAAATCGGAGATACCTACTTTGAAAGCTAATTTGCCGCTTGTAACAAGGGCAAAAATATAAGAATCACTCCGGTAAACAGGGCTAATGGCAGGTCTTGTCCGCATCGACTCTTCAAATCTATATAGTTGAAAATCGGGCGAATGAGGGTCTGGTAAACCCAAAGCCTGCATCAGTTTTGTGATGCCAATAAAAACTTCGAAATCAGGCGTTTTCACAAAAAATGGTTAAAGAGTCAAAAGTACAAACAGAAATACTATCAACGATTAAAAGTACTTAAATTCGTCCTTAAAAATTACGATTTACTCATGGTTTTTTACCGTTCGTACTAATTGTTATATTTTTTTTGCCAAGTATCTTGCATTGCATAGTACCTTTTATTAACTTTGTATCATTAATTTCAGCAGGAAATGCTTTAAACGAGATAGATCATATGGATTTAGAAAACGCCCAAGTGCAGATGCGGAAAGGGATACTGGAGTACTGCATCTTACACATAATTTCGAGGGGCGAAATTTATGCCTCCGAAATTTTAGACGAACTTATCAATGCCCGAATCATGGTGGTTGAAGGTACGCTCTATCCACTTCTGACCCGCCTGAAGAACTCGGGTCTTTTAGATTATAAATGGGTAGAATCTACCTCTGGCCCACCAAGAAAGTATTATGTATTAACCGACACAGGACAATTGTTTTTGGATAATCTTAATAGTACATGGAATGAGCTTTCGGAGTCGGTAACAACGATTATCAGCAAGAAGACTAAATAGACCTAAAACACTGAAGACATACCATTCATTTATTTAGCCACTACGGCAATTGCGTGTGGTATTTATAGTTTAAGACAATGAAAAAGACAATACAAATTAATATAGCAGGCGTAGTTTTCAATATAGAGGAAGATGCCTACGACAAATTAAACAATTATCTGCGTTCGATTCAGCAATACTTCTCGTCATATGAGGGGAATCAGGAAATTGTTTCAGACATTGAAGCCAGAATTGCCGAGAAATTCTGGACGAAAGATAAATCAGAAGGTGCCACACAGGTAATTACGCTTGAAAGTGTAAATGACCTTATTAAATCAATGGGCAGTGTAGCCGATTTTGAGGCGATACAGGAAGAGGAAGATTTAAAGACAAGTGCTCATGTGAAAGCAGAAAGTAAAAGTTTTGCAGATACAGGAACATCAGCTGATGCCAATACAGCGTCTGGTAACCAACAAACAACGCCAACAGGGCCAAAACGTCTGTATCGTGATATGAAACGTAAGGCTTTGGGCGGAGTTTTAGCAGGGTTGGCACATTATTTCAATATGGATGTTGTTTGGATAAGAATTATCTTTTTGCTTATTTTCTTAGGGGTACCACCGTTAATTGAAGATTTAGCACCATTCTCTGGTTTTGTGTTTCTGGGATACTTTGTGTGCTGGTTAGTTTTTCCACCCAGCACAACCCTTACTGAAGACGAAAAAATTAAGAAGTTTTACCGAGATAATGATAACAAAGTCTTAGGTGGTGTTGCCAGTGGTCTGGCGGCTTACTTCGGAGTAGATGTTACTGTAATCCGTTTATTATTTGTATTGAGTGTATTGCTTTTTGGAACAGGGGTTTTAGCCTATATTATCCTCTGGATTGTAGCACCTAAAGCACAGACGCTCACACAGAAAATGGAAATGAAAGGCGAGCCTGTGACACTTTCTAATATTGAAACAAATATTAAGGAAGGCCTGAAAGTAGACAAAAGTGCACCTGAAAATGCTATAACGAAAGTATTGTTATTCCCTTTCCGTTTAGTTGCGGTCGTTATCAAGGGAATTGGTGAAATTCTGAAAAACCTTGGACCCGTTGCGAGAGTGCTGGCTGGTATTTTACTAATGCTTTTTGCTTTAGCAATGTTGGTAGTAGTAGTAGCTTCTATTGCGGCTTTCTTTGGGGTAGTGACAGGGTTTGAAGGGTCAGACTTCTTCGAACGTAGTCCTTTCAGAATGTTTGCAGGTGATATTAACCCTACAATAGGTTTGTTTGCTTTCTTAGCCGCTTTTACGCCATTTTTGGCCCTGTTGTTTGTAGGTTTGATATTGATGACCAACCGTCGTATAGGCACCCGTAATTTCTGGGTTTCTTTATTAGGATTATGGTTAGTAGGATTGATGGGTACAGGTATTTTAGCAACAAAATATGCTTTGAATTTCCAGAAAAAAGGTAAGGTTGAAGAAACTAAGAATTTCTCATTACCGACCAGTACATTATTGTTGGATTCTAATAATAATCGTGATGATTTTGACGAGTTTGAAGCAAGAGAGCAGGTAAGTGTTGAGTTAGAGGGGTATGATGGAAGCGATTTGAAACTTGAACAAAGATTTGAAGCTCAGGGGCGTACAAGAGCAGATGCAGAAAAAAATGCCAAGAATGTATTATATGATATAAAGCAAAAAGATTCTGTACTGATTTTTGATCAAAAAATAAGATTAGCAGAGGGTGCACGTTTTCGTGGCCAGGATTTGTATATGACCTTATATATTCCGTACGGCAAACCATTTAAGTTAACAAGAAGATTTTATTATGAAATATTTAATCGTTGGCGTAATGATAATTATGATGTAAATGACGATGCTGATAAATATACTTTTGTAATGAAACGTGATTCGGGGATGGTTTGTAGAGATTGCCCTAAATTGAGCAGTGAAGAAAGAGAGGCTCTTAGAGATAGAAGTAATCATTATGATGAAGGCGGCAACTCGTTTGATATGGAAGTTTTTGAAGGCAAAGGACAGTTTGAGAAAAAATTTGATGTAAGAAATTTCAGCAAAATAGATGTAGGTGGTGCCTTTATTGTGACTGTTCGTCAGGGAGACTCATTCAATGTTACAGCTGATTCTGACGATCAGGATAATATTGATGATTTGGATGTAGATGTAAAAGGCGAAACGCTTGAAATTGAATATAGAGATAAGTTTTCATTCAGCCGTCGTAATTCAAGAACCAGAATCATCATTACAATGCCGAAATTGGCAGGGCTTGATTTATCAGGGGCTTCGACTGCCAAAGTAATTGGCTTTAAAGACAGAAATCAGGACATTGATATTAATCTGACAGGCGCAGTGAAAGCGGCTATCGATGTAGACGCCCGTAACATAGAATTAGATGCTACCGGAGCTGCTAATGCTGATTTCCGTGGCTCGGCTGATAAAATGGATATTGAGGCAACAGGGGCATGCCATATTAATGCCCGAAAGATGGATATCAATCAGGTAAATGCAGATGCCACCGGAGCGAGCAATATAGATTTAGGGAGAGTACAGAATCTGAATTCATCGCATACGAGCGGGGCAAGTAAGATTACGAGAGAGTAAAGTATTTTTGAGAATTCTATTAAAAAAACTCCTTTTTATTTGCTTAAATAGGAGTTTTTTTTATTTTTGTAAATCATTGATAATCAAAAGATTGATGAGCATATTATATATTTTTTAGAGGAATATATAATATTTTATAAAAAAAACGTTTGACTGATAATACATTTTCGGGTCAAAATACTTGACAAATTAAAAATTGTTATACTTTTGCAGCCACAAATTTTTTGTAACATTAAATTAGGAATAAACTATGTATTGGACACTCGAACTTGCGTCGTATCTGGAGGACGCTCCGTGGCCCGCTACAAAAGATGAGTTGATAGATTTTTCGATTCGTTCAGGAGCACCCATTGAAGTTATTGAAAATTTACAAGAGTTAGAAGACGACGGACAACCGTACGAGAGTATTGAGGAGATTTGGCCTGATTATCCGACCAAAGACGACTTTTTCTTTAATGAAGATGAATATTAGATTTCATTAACAAAAAGAGCAATAAACATCGTTTATTGCTCTTTTTGTTAATAGGTTCTTTGATTTTATTTTAATTCTTCTTTCAGGAAGAATCCTGTATAACTGCCTTTAACTTTAGACACCTGCTCTGGGGTGCCTTCTGCAATGATTTGCCCACCCTTATTGCCTCCTTCGGGGCCAAGGTCAATGATATGGTCTGATACCTTTATTACATCCAGATTATGCTCAATAATCAGTACAGAATTCCCTTTATCAGCCAGTTTTTGTAAAACCTCGAGTAATTTCTGTATATCCTGAAAATGCAAGCCAGTAGTTGGCTCATCAAGAATATAAAGTGTTTTACCAGTATCTTTTTTAGAAAGCTCTTCGGCTAATTTTACCCGTTGTGCTTCACCGCCCGATAGGGTTGTAGCGTGTTGACCTAAAGTAATATAACCTAAACCTACATCAAAAAGGGTCTGTACTTTTCTGAATATCTTTGGCTGGAACTCAAAGAACTCTAAAGCCTGTTCTACAGTCATATCCAATATATCGGCAATAGACTTGCCTTTAAAGCGCACTTCGAGGGTCTCACGATTGAAACGTTTACCCTTACAGGTTTCGCAGGCTACATGAACGTCTGGCAGGAACTCCATTTCAATTTTTTTCATGCCTGCCCCCTCACAATCTTCACAACGGCCACCTTTGACATTGAAAGAGAAACGACCAGGTTTGTACCCTCTGATTTTGGCTTCGGGTAATTCTGCAAAAAGAGTTCTGATGTCAGAAAACATACCGGTATAAGTAGCAGGATTACTTCTTGGAGTGCGTCCGATAGGGCTTTGGTCGACCTCAATCACTTTATCAATAAACTCCAGACCCTCTACTGCTTTATAGGGTAATGGTTCACGTTTAGAGTTATAGAAATGGCGATTCAGAATCGGGAACAGGGTCTCATGAATCAAGGATGATTTTCCGCTACCACTTACCCCCGTAATTGAGAGCATTTTGCCTAAAGGAAGTTTCAGGGTTACATTCTTCAGATTATGCCCTGTTGCACCTTTAATTATAAGGGCTTTGCCATTTCCTTTTCTTCGTTCTTTCGGAATTTCGATATTTGACCTTCCACTCAGATAGTCAGATGTAGTACTTCTATTTACCAAAAACTCTTCAGGAGTACCTTTACCTACAATACTGCCACCATGACGGCCTGCGCCCGGGCCAATATCTAATATATAGTCAGATTCGAGCATCATGTCTTTATCATGTTCTACTACTAAGACAGTATTGCCCAAATCACGCAAATCTTTTAAAGCCTGAATCAGTTTTACGTTGTCTCGCTGGTGTAGCCCGATACTCGGTTCGTCCATGATGTACAAGACACCTACCAGTTGTGTACCAATCTGGGTAGCCAGACGAATCCGTTGCGATTCTCCACCTGATAAAGTTCTTAAAGGTCGGTTTAATGTCAGATAGTCTAAGCCAATGCCTAAAAGAAAGCCTATGCGTTTACGGATTTCTTTCAGTATTTCACGGGCGATGGTATTTTGACGGTCAGATATGCGACTTTCGAGGTTTTCAAACCATTCACCAATTTCCCGAATGTCCATTTCTGCCAACTGAGCAATATTTTTATTATCAATTTTGAAGTGTAAAGATTCTTTTTTCAGACGTAAACCACCACAATCAGGGCAGGTTTTGATCACTAAAAAATCTCGTACCCATTCCTGAATCTTATCGTTGTCAGAATCCTGCTGGCGTTTCAGGAAGGTAATTACTCCTTCAAAGGTCGTATTCCATTCTGTACCCGGATATTTCTTAGAAGGCACTGCCACAGGGTCTTCGCTACCGTATAAAATGGTTTTTAAAGCCTCTGGTGGGAGTTTATCGATAGGTGTAGAGATATTCGATTTAAAACTTTTCAGAATAATTTCTATCTGCTTGAAAATCCATAAATCGCGGTATTCACCTAAAGGAGCAATACCTCCGCGACTGATACTTAAAGTCTTATCCGGAATGATGGAGTCTTCGGTTATTTCTTCAATCGTACCCAGACCATTGCACGTGGGGCAGGCTCCATAAGGAGAGTTGAAAGAGAAACTATTAGGCGAAGGGTCTTCGTATGAGATGCCCGATTTCGGATCTGTCAGGTTCTGAGAAAAATACTGGGTTTTATCTTTTGTGTCTAAAAGCATCATTGAGCCTTTACCTTGTTTCAGGGCGGTACTCACCGATTGATTCAAACGATAGCGGTCTTCAGATTTAGGAACGATTCTATCTATTACCACCTCAATATCGTGAATCTTATAGCGGTCCAGTTGCATCTTCGGATTAATCTCCAATATCTCACCGTCTACCCTCACTTTGTTATATCCCAATTTGGCAATCTGAACAAACAACTCCCGGTAATGCCCTTTTCTCCCTTTTACTAAAGGAGCCAGTAGGGTGATTTTCTGACCCTCGAATTGCTGCAAAATCTGGTCAATGATCTGGTCTTGCGTTTGCTTAACCATCTTGTCTCCACTGATATAGCTGAATGCCTCACTGGCACGTGCAAATAACAGACGAAGAAAGTCGTAGATTTCGGTAGTTGTACCGACCGTGGAGCGAGGGTTTTTGGAAGTAGTTTTCTGCTCAATAGAAATAACCGGAGATAGCCCGTTGATTTTATCAACGTCGGGGCGTTCCATGTCTCCTATAAAACTTCGGGCATAAGAAGAGAAACTCTCCATATAACGCCTTTGGCCTTCTGCATAGATGGTATCAAAAGCTAAGGAAGATTTCCCACTCCCGGAAATACCCGTAATAACTACTAATTTATTGCGGGGAATATTTACATCAATGTTTTTAAGGTTATGTTCTCTGGCTCCTAAAACTTCTATTTGTTCATAGCCAGTCAGGTCAATATCATTCAATTGTTTTTCGCTCACTATTTATGGGAGATTATTTAGGAATTAACGAAAAATACAGGGTTGTAGTTCCTGTTTTAAAACGAATTAAGCGGCCTTTAGCCGCTTATATAATAACGCAAATTTGTCAGAATATTAATATACCAAAATCCTATTACTCACCATCTCTCTGGCAGCATCAGCAATGCCGTCAGGGTCAAAACCACATTCGCGATGCAATTCAATTTGCTCGCCATGCTCTACTATCCGGTCAGGAATACCCAGACGTTTTACTTTAGCAGTGTACTCGTGGTCGGCCATAAACTCTAATACGGCACTTCCCATACCCCCTTTCACACAACCATCTTCTACTGTCAGCACTTTATCAAATTGCTGGAATACTTCATGCAAAAGGGCCTCGTCTAATGGTTTCACAAAACGTAAATCATAATGAGCCGCACTGACACCGTCTTGTCGAAGCATCTCGCAAGCCTGGACTGCATAATTACCCACATGGCCTATAGTTAAAATAGCTATATCGTTTCCGTCTTTTATCTTTTGTCCTTTGCCAATGCCTATTTTTCTTAATGGTCTTCTCCAATCTGGTAAAACACCTTCTCCTCTTGGATAGCGAATGGTGAAAGCCTTTTTTAACTTCTGTATTTCATCGAGTTGGAAAGTGTACATCATATTGCGGAGTTCCTCTTCGTTCATCGGTGCGGCAATGACCATATTCGGAATACAACGCATATAGGCAATATCATAAGCCCCATGATGCGTAGGACCATCAGCTCCGGCGAATCCTGCACGGTCAAGGCAGAAAATAACGGGTAACTCCTGAATACAGACATCATGAATTACCTGATCGTAGGCGCGTTGCATAAAGGTTGAGTAGATATTACAATATACCACCAAACCTTGCGTAGCCATACCTGCCGAGAAAGTTACGGCATGTTGCTCGGCAATACCTACATCAAAAGCCCTTTCAGGCATGGCTTTCATCATAATATTCAACGACGAACCAGATGGCATGGCAGGTGTAACACCCATAATTTTATTATTCACCTCAGCCAACTCTACAATTGTATGTCCGAAAACATCCTGGTATTTCGGTGGCATAGGTTTATCATAAACTTTTTTCTTTATTTCGCCTGTTACCTTATCAAAAAGACCTGGTGCATGCCATTTAGTCTGATCTTTTTCAGCAGGCGCATAGCCCTTACCTTTTACTGTTAAACAATGCAGAATTTTAGGGCCGGGGATATTTTTTAAATCTTCGAGTACACTCACCATATGGTTGAGGTCGTGCCCATCAATGGGGCCGAAGTACCGCAGATTCAATGCTTCAAACAAATTACTCTGGCTTAGCAAAGCACCTTTCATGGCATTCTCAACCTTTTGCACAATTTCTCTTGCACTTTTGCCAAAATTGCTCATTTTACCTAATAGCTTCCATATATCATCTTTGGCTTTGTTGTAAGTCTGAGAGGTTGTAATATCTGTCAGATACTCTTTCAAGGCACCAACATTGGGGTCAATGGCCATACAGTTATCATTCAGAATAATCAGCAGATTGGCATCTTTTAATGAACCTGCATGATTCATGGCTTCAAAAGCCATTCCGGCGGTCATAGAACCATCACCAATCACAGCAATATGCTGGCGTTTTTTGTTGCCATTGTGAATAGAGCCTACAGCCATTCCCAAAGCAGCTGAAATAGAGGTAGAAGAATGCCCTACACCAAAAGTGTCATAGATGCTTTCTTTGCGTTTGGGAAAACCCGAGATACCTCCATAAAACCGATTGGTATGAAATTGTTTTCGGCGGCCTGTCAGAATTTTATGTCCGTATGCCTGATGGCCGACGTCCCATACTAACTGGTCGTCGGGAGTATTGAATACATAATGTAAGGCCACACTTAGCTCAACTACTCCTAAACTGGCACCAAAATGCCCTCCATAAACCGAGACAACGTCGATAATAAACTGTCGGAGTTCGTCGGCAAGTTGTGGAAGTTTTGATCGGTCAAGTTTTCTTAGATCGGAGGGTTCATTGATGTGTTCGAGAAGTTCGCCAGATGTGATGGGCATATCTTTATAACAAATTACAAGTCGGTTGTTCTGTCTAAACCAAACATACCATAAAATGTTTGATTAAAATAAAAATATTTATAGATTTTTGGGTTTGAACAGAATATACATCATTACTTTTCAAGTATGATGCCAGATAAGCCTGCAAAGTTACAAAAATTTGGTGACTGTTTCAGTTAAATTTAGTGAATTAAGATGAATTGGTATAGCTGTTCAGTCAAGCAAAGTTAATTCGCCTGGTTTTGTGTTTTTCAAATATGGAGGATTTGCTTCTAAACTATTAAGTAGCTATGGAGAAGAGTTAGTTTATTTTTCGCTGGTTCTCTGAGCAGAAATCTGTGTTTTTATCTGGTTTAATTCGGCTCTTAATTCTTCTAATACTATTAGTCGTTTCTCCAAGGCTTCATTTTTAGCTTTCAGTTCTTTTATGGCATTCACTAAGGGCATTACAAAATCTGAATAGGCCAATGAGTAAATTCCGTCAGTAGATTTTTTTAAACCACTGAATGTCAAGCCTGATTTTTCCAGAACTTGTTCAATATCCTGTGCAATAAAACCATCAAGACGGGTTTTGTTTTTGTCAGATTTGTAATTGTAAGAGACTGTCTGTAGCTGACTTATGAAACCAAGTCCTAACTGATCTGTATAAATGATGTTTTCTTTTAAACGTCTGTCTGATGGATTACTCCAGGGTACTTGCCCTTCTATTACTGTGATATTAGCATCTCCAATTCTTACTTTATTACTGGCGTTGACAATTGTATTTGAACCAATAGCTATTGCATTACTGATATCTGCATCAGCGTTGGCGTTATAGCCTAAAAAAGTATTTAGTGTACCTGTTGAAATGGCATTGCCACTGTTGTATCCGACGCCGATATTTCCTGAGCCAATTGTATTGTTAAGAAGTGCTTCGAAACCGTTGGCGGTATTGTACTGGCCTGTAGTATTTTTGTTTAAAGCAGAAACACCGCTTGCTGTATTATACGAACCGGAAGTATTAAGGCCAAGTGCATTTTGCCCGCTGGCGGTATTGCTGTTGCCATTTACATTCAAAAAAAGTGCAGCGTATCCGATAGCGGTATTAGAACTACCTATAGTATTATACTTAAGTGCATAAACTCCATTGGCACTATTAAAGTAACCTATTGTATTGTCTGCTAAAGCCTCTGTCCCGATGGCAGTATTATAACGACCAGTGGTAGTTGAACGTAAGGCTGCATTACCAATAGCAGTATTGGCTATACCCCCACTATTGGAAAAAAGAGCTAAACCACCTAAAGCAACATTGCTGATACTGGTATTATCGTTGGTGGCTCCTTGTATTCCGTTCGGAGTAATTGTGATTGATTTGTCAGTGGGGCTTAGTGTAAGTATCTGTGCATGAGCTATTAAAGAGCTGAAGAGAATCAAAAGAAAAGTTTTCATTAATGTTTTGCCGAGTTTGTTCTTATACAAAAGAATAAGACATGGCAGAATTAATTAATGAGCGTAGTCATTAAAATAAATGATTTTAAGCAGGAAGGATGAAACGGACAGCCGCATTGTAGTTTTAATCTTTTCTTTGGCTGGCTCTATAAAGTTTCTGTTTTTCTTCTTTTGTGAGACTCTCGTAACCAGATTTGCCTATTTTATCTAAAATAGCATCAACTTCGTCTTGATCGGGGAAGTAATTAGGGTCAAGATTGGTATTACTAAGACCCTTGCTCGACACGGTAGATTCGCTGTATTTTCTTTGTGGGATTTTCATTTTAGGTTTTGGTCTCCACAAACTACTCCACCAATCACCTATGGTTTCGATGGGGCTTCCTAAATCAATACCTTTTCTTAATAGATAGATATAAGAATACCCTGCCAGTGCTCCGCCTAAATGTGAGATACCACTACTTGGCACAATGAACGATAACAGCAGGAAGAACCAGGCGATATATTTGATTTTAATCAGAAAAAGGCCAAAGAAATAAAATTCGTATTCAGGAAGAAGTGTAACGGCGGCAAACATAACTGCACAAACTGCTGCTGATGCTCCTAAAACAGAAGAGTTGATGTTGTTTACCTGAGGCGTAAGCGACAGTAAATTGTAAATGCCAATATAAATTAACCCACTGAAAATGCCCCCGATAATGTAGATATTCAACAGTTTGCGGCTACCGATAAACTCCTGAACCAAGGTGCCAAACCAGAATAAGGTAAGCATATTGAAGAGTAAATGCCAGAAACTATAGTGAGTAAAACAATAGGTAAGGAGTGTCCAGGGTTTCCAGATGAACTCCTTTATAGGTGCAATCAGCAGCATATTGTCATTAATAATTTTATTAATGACGTTTCCCTCAGAGAAAAATTTTAAAATAATTCCTGTCAGAATTAAAGACAAAAAAACTATCCCATTGATGAGCATCAGCTGCACCAATGTGTTCCCACGCCGGAAAGGATTTTTTATATCGTCTAAAAAATTTGCCACTCTCTCTTTATTCCTTAAACAAATTTACGTAATAAATTAATATCGGGTTCTACCAAACCCAAAATATCTTAATAAAATGAAACCAATTAATAAACCGCCTACATGGGCAAAATGAGCTATCCCTATTTCGGTACCTCTGATACCTGAATATAACTCATAAAGACCATAGAACGCTACTAAATATTTGGCTTTGACAGGTATCGGAAACGGAAAAATAATTAATTCGTTATTCGGAAACAGATACGCATAGGCTATGAGAATCCCAAAAACAGCACCTGAGGCACCTACCATTGGTGTTTTTGCCAGTATGCTATACACTTCTGAATCAGGCGAGAATTGTATCATATCGTACATATTTACAAAAGAGTAAATAAAACTTGCGCCAATTCCTGTAACCAAATAGTATATTAAAAAACGTTTAGAACCAAAAAATGTTTCGATTCCTGAGCCAAAAATTAATAAAGCAAACATATTGCTTATTATATGCCCCCAGTCGCCATGCATAAACATATAGGTGAATGGTTGCCATATCTTGAAATTTGGATTCAGCAATTCGGGGCTTCCTGGTAAAATCGGGTTAAAGAATGCGAATTGTATGGTAAGATAACTTGGAATTAAATAATATGTCAGAATAAATATTACAACATTGGCAATCAGTAAATTACGAGCAACCGGGCTTAAATAAAACATAGCTTTTTCTTTTATTTTTTAATGATCAGATCGGCTAAATGTTCCAACGACAATATTGTCATAGTAGGTTCACCGTTGGGTGTATAACCCGGAACAGCCGTTTCAAAAAGTTGATGAATGAGTAAATTTATTTCAATTTTTGATAGTTCGCCAATATATTTGGCAGAAGATTTTTTTGAGAATGAACGAGCGACATTTTCTATGCTATCTAACTGTAAATGATTTTGATTGGCTTTGAATTGTTGCACGAGCCCCTCAAAAATTTCCTTTTCGTTTTCCTCCTGCACTTCGGGTGGCACACCGGTTATTTTTATTGTATTTTGCCCGAATTCTTCAAATGAAAATCCCAAAGCCTTGATTTCATCTTGAATGTCTGTCACTAACTGAAAATCAGCAGGGGATAAATCCAAGGTTTTAGGAAACAGTAACTGTTGAGTAAACGAATTTTTATTTTTCAGATTATTATAGTATTTCTCATATAGAATACGCTCATAAGCAGCCCTTTGGTCTATCAGCATCAGTCCGGTTTTGGCCTGTGCTACAATAAACCTGTTCTGAATCTGAATTGCACTAATATCTTTGATTTCGGCCAGTCTTTTGCTTTCATCAGTTATATCATTGGCTTTGCTACCTAAAGTAATTGGTTCTTCTTTCGGGAAGTCAGCATTATGAAAATCAAGATTAGCCTGATTGTTAGGTTTAAAACTATCCAGGCCCTCAAAGAGTTTGCGCCAGTTATCAGTATTCGATTTGTCTCTTGACGCATCATCTTTCAGGGGTGGTAAAGACGAACCAGTATCCGAACCCTGGCGGGGTTTTTCGAAATCGGCTATGCCCGGATTAATGGGCGTAGGTATGTCATTAAAGCGGCTTGTTGAAGTAATATTACCAAAATTAATATCAGATTCAAAATCAATAGTTGGGGTGAGGTTATAAACCCCAATGGCACGTCTGACTGCCGACCTGATTATGGCATATACAGCCCGCTCGTCATCGAACTTTATTTCGGTCTTGGTCGGATGAATATTAATATCAATATGTGAAGGGTCAATTTCGAGAAAGAGTACATAAAAAGGGCTGCTTCCTTCAGGGATAGTTGCTTCAAAAGCACTCAGAACGGCATGATGCAGGTAATTGTGCTTGATGTAACGTTTGTTTACAAAGAAAAACTGCTCGCCTCGTCCTTTTTTTGCCGATTCGGGTTTCCCCACATATCCTTCTACATTCACAAATGGCGTTTCTTCTTCGCAGGTAGCTAATTGCTCACGGTAAGTTTTCCCAAAAATATCAACAATCCTTCTGCTTAATTTACCAGCGGGCAGGTTATATACTTCAACATCATTATGATATAAAGTGAAAGTAATATCAGGGTGAGCCAAAGCAACACGTTGAAACTCATCTAAGACGTGCTTCATCTCTACTGGATTCGATTTCAGGAAGTTACGCCGGGCCGGAACATTAAAAAACAGATTTTTAACCTGAAAGTTGGTGCCCTTCGGGCAAGAAACGGATTCCTGATTTTTAAAATCTGACCCTTCGATTCTTATTGCCGTACCCACTTCATCAACCAATCGTCGTGTTCGTAATTCTACCTGAGCTACTGCGGCAATAGAAGCCAGAGCCTCTCCTCTAAAACCCATTGTACGTATAGCGAACAGATCATCGGCAGTTCTTATTTTAGAGGTAGCGTGTCTTTCAAAACTCATACGGGCATCTGTTGCCGACATCCCTATGCCATCATCAATTACCTGAATGAGTGTTCTGCCAGCATCTTTTACAATCAGCTGAATGGTATTGGCCCGTGCATCAATCGAATTTTCTAATAATTCTTTTACTACTGAAGCCGGTCTTTGCACAACTTCTCCCGCTGCAATCTGGTTTGCAATAGAATCTGGTAGTAAATGAATAATATCTAACATCAGTTTTTTGTTTTTGCCAGCTAAACGCTCAAATTTATTTAATTAACCTTAATTTTAACGGAATTTGTTCCATTAGCGTACGTTTAAAATTTGTTTTTCATTCCAAAAATGATGCCTTTACCTATCGAATCACGGTTTTTAAACATACTGTTAATCAACGATCCTGATAGAGGTGGTTTGGTATTTTAATTAAATAAACGTTCGTTTCGGTTTTGTTTTACCAATTTTTTCTTCTTAAAGCTATCTTCCATGTTCCCGATGCAAAATTGTTGTTTTCTGAAATCAAATCAGCGAAAAACTTTATTTAATTTTAATTAACAATGAAAATACATAAAATTAAAACAATTTGTTTATGTAAGTCCCGAACTTTTTGATAATAGCACAATGTTAGCCTTTTAACCATAAAACCTTTGAAAAATGAATAAAACTGTAAAAATTATCCTAATTAGTGTGGTTGTTTTAGCCCTTGCGTTTTTTGGGTATATGACTTTTACCAAAAGCAAAAGTCCTGCTGATACTGCCAGGTTCGATCAGAATGGGTTATCTGTTCAGGTTGATTATTGCCAACCTTATAAAAAAGACCGTGTGATTTTTGGCCAACTGGTACCTTATGGCAAGGTGTGGCGTACAGGTGCTAATGAAGCTACCCTCTTTGAGATAAAACAAGATGTGAAAGTTGCGGATAAGCCTCTGAAAGCAGGAAAATACACACTCTGGACAATCCCTAATGCTGATAACTGGATGATTATTTTTAACGGACAAACTGGCCAGTGGGGTACAATGTATGACGAATCGAAAGATGTGATGAGAGTAGATGTGCCGGCAGTAAAAACTGCTGAAACTGTAGAGCAATTTAAAATTGATTTTATTGCGGCAGATGGTGGAAGCGACATGCTATTACGCTGGGAGAATACAGAAGTAAAAGTGCCTATCAGGCATTGATAGAAATTCAGAAAGAATTTCCGAACTTTACGGCATGGATTATATAGAATTATTACTACAAACAGATGCTGATTTTGTCGAGATTCTGATGGCAGAATTGGGCGAGTTGGGCTTTGAATCTTTTGTTGAGACAGAAGATGGTTTAGAAGCTTATGTTCAGGAAGAGATTTTTGATGATATGGCTGTGAAGCAAATGCTGGAAGATTATGCAGGCCGAACGGCCATATCGTATCAATTCAGGAAGGTTGTTCGTCAGAACTGGAACGAAGAATGGGAAAAGAATTTTCAGCCAATTCAGATAGGGGCACAAATTTATGTAAGGGCTGATTTTCATGAACCCAAGCCTGATTTCCCTTATGAGATTATTATTACTCCTAAGATGTCGTTTGGTACGGGGCATCATGAGACTACTTCTATGGTAATGGAGCATCAATTAAATACTGACCATGCCAATAAAAAATTGCTTGATGTAGGCACAGGTACGGGTATTCTGGCGGTATTGGCCTCAAAATTGGGCGCTTCACATATCAGTGCTTTTGATATTGATGAGTGGTCGGTAGAGAATACCCTCGAAAATATTCAATTAAATGACGCGACAAATATAAGCGTAAGACAGGGTACTATTGAAGACGAACCAAAGGGTATTTATGATATTGTACTGGCCAATATCAACAGGAATATTCTGATGAGCCAGATACCTGCCTATGTAACATTTCTGAAACAAGGAGGGGAATTAATTGTGAGTGGTTTTTATGAAAAAGATATAGCTGATATTCAAACAGTTGCCGAGTCGGTTGGTTTAAAAAAAGTAGCTCAGTTAAGCAAGAATAACTGGGCGGCGGTCGTTTTTAAATATCAGTAAATTAAAAAGGCGAAAATACTCGCTGCTCTTTCACTTATGCGGCATCTTTCTATCATCTTCTGTTGTGGGATTCTTTTGTCTTTTTCTGCAAAAGCACAGTCAGTCAGGTTATCGGACAATCCACAAACCTTTATCAGCGAGATAAAAACAGTAATGGCAACAGATAATAATGCGATAGCCATTGCGATGGGGAATAAATTTGAGTCGTATTGGACAAGCCGTTTTAGTGCCAATCAGAAAGCTATTCTGATGAATACAACCAAAAAAATGGGTGTTAAAGGTCATAAAATGGCACAGTTCTATTACTTCTTTTTGATTATTGACAAGGTAATTGACCAGGAAAAGTACGATGATGCAAAGCTGGATAATTTTCTTAGTATCACGCAAAAAACGGTTGACCTCTATGACTTAAAAACTGCCACCAGAATTTTGGAGACTATTAAAGACTTTTTAGAGAAACGGAGACTTTATGCTTCGGGTTTTAACCGATTGTATGCCCTTGGAGGTACTTTTGATTTTAAGTTTTTGGATAATAAGGTTCAGGAAACTATTTCTGTGCAACAACCAGCACCTAACGGAAATACAACAACTGTTCAGCCAGAAGATTCAAAATATTTTGATAGCTGGGACACCCCAAATACAGTTCAAACTCCTACGGCTGTTCAGGCTTTAGAAGATTTTAACAAAAAGCCTATGCCTGTATTAAACGGGGTAGCTATAGAGTTGAATAATGTAGACCTGATTATGGCAACTGCCAGCGACTCTGCTACGATTGCTGTAACTTCGGGTACTGTTGCTTTAAAAGAAGGTACTTTTGTGGGTAAGGGGGGGACAATTACATGGGAGAATTTAGGTTTACCGCAAATATCTGCCGTATTGGGGGATTATACTTTTGAAATCCGTAATCCACGATTTGTTGGGGAAGATGTTATCTTGACTTATTCTGAACGCCTGACAGCCCCTGTTAAAGGCGTATTGGAGTTTAAAGGCGAAAAGCGTGCAAAAAATGCACAGGCAAGTTACCCTCGGTTTATGTCTTATCAAAGCGACGCATTCATTAAGAATATTGACAAGAGTATTGAATACAAAGGTGGGTTCTCTATTATAGGCAAACGGATTTTCTCTTCTTCAGTACAAAATTCTTATTCTACTATTACTGTCAGGCAAGAGAATAAAGTAGCTTTTAAGACCACAAGTACCCGGTTTGAAATCAACGATGCGTTTATCAGCTCGCAGAATGCCAGCTTTGTTACCTATATCGGAACAGACTCCATTTATCATCCTGCCATTAAAATGCACTACGTACCGACTGATGGTGTTTTGCGATTAAATAAAGTAGAGGCAGGTGGTTTTAAAGATGCTACTTTTACCGATAGTTATCATCAGATGAGCATCAAATGTGATGCCATGCGCTGGAGCTTGGTAGAAGGTAAGATGGATTTTTATATTGTATCAGGCAGAACACAGATTCCGGCAGTATTTGAATCTCTGGATTTCTTTGACTCACAAAGACTTTTTGGCTTAAGTAGTGGCGGCGGCTTTAATCCTTTATTGGTAGCATCAAATTTTGTGCAAAAAAATAATAAACCTGTTTTTAGTGTAGCCGATGTAGCAGCTTTTAATAATAACAGAATATCGCCACAAGTGCTTAAATCGGGATTGATGGTGGCGGTGCAACAAGGGTTTGTCTATTATAATCCAACTACTGACCTGTATAATATCACTCCTAAAGGTCAACACTATCTGTTAGCCAATACAGGTAAAAAAGATTTTGATGAGATATTAATTCCATCTATTTATGGTACAAGTAAAGATTCTACAGCCAATGCGACTTTAAACCTGAGTGATAAGAGTCTGGTAATAAGGGGGATTAAACGGTTTAATCTGAGTGATTCGTTAAGGGCTTTTATTGCTCCTTATGATAAGATTATTAAAGTAGGTAAGAATAGAACCTTTACGTTTAATGGACAGTTTAAAGCCAAAAACTATCGGTTTTCAGGTCAGGATTTAGTGTTTGATTACGAGAAATATATGCTTATGCTACCAAAGATAGACTCTATTACTTTTACACCTCCGGCTGTTTATGCCAAAGGAGGGAGAAGAGAGATCGGCGGGAAAATTAAGTATGATAATCCGGGGGTTGTATATCTGAATAAACCTGATAACAAATCAGGCAAGCAGTCTCTTCCGCAATATCCTATACTAAAAATAGAAAAGGGTACTATTGTGTATTTTGATGATGATTTCAGAGGGAAAAAAGCATATAATAGAGAAGTGCGATTTGAAGTGCCAAAAATTGATTTCGATAGTCTGAATGTAAAAGATATGGAGTTTGCCGGAACTTTTCATTCGGGCAATATATTCAAGCCATTCAAAGAAAAGCTACGGATCATGCCTGATACCACTATCGGATTTTCTCATAAAGTGCCTACAGGAATCTATCCGGTTTTTGGTAATGAAACTTCAGTAAAATTTGCCTCTGCGCTTATTATGGACGGCAAAGGATTACATACAGAAGGCGACATTAAGCATCTGGCAGCTACACTCACAGCGAAAGAAATTTTCTTCGCTACTGATTCATTATTAGCTAAAGGCGAACAAGGTAAAGTGGTAGAGACCAATAAGGCAGGGGCTTCTTATTTTCCGCAGGTAGAAATCAAAGATTATACCCTGAAATGGATACCAAAGGCTGATTCTATGCTGATTGCCTCTAAGGAAGGTTTTAATTTCTATGCAGGCTCATCCTCGTTAAAAGGGCAGATATTAGTACGAAAAGGTGGTTTATTTGGTTTAGGTAAACTGATTCGAACAGACTCGGAGACGGGTTCTGACCAGTTTAAATTTAATAAAGAAGGCTTTATTGCTGATAAGTCTCAGTTCAGTATTAAATCGGCAACCGCCTCTTCAAAATCGGTATTATTAGGCAGAAATGTGAATGTGAATTTCAATGTGAATACAAGTATTGTGAACATTGCTACCAACGAAGGTAATTTTAACGATAGTACGCAACAATCTTCTTTTGAATTTCCGTATGCTGCTTACAAAACCAATATAGACCGTGCCGAATGGAATATCAAGAAGAAGCAGATCAGTATGAAAGGTGATGTGGCTACTTCGGTATTTACTTCAACCAATGCGGTGCAAGAGGGGCTGGCTTTTAACGGTAGCTCTGCCATGTATGACATTGAGCAGCTGACTTTTAATATTGGTGGGGTGCCATTCATTAAATCGGCTGATGCCAGGATTATTCCTGATAAGGGGCAGGTGGCTATTCGTGGAAATGCTGAAATTCTGCCATTTAAGAATGCCCGTCTGACAATAGATACGTTGAATGGCTATCATAATCTTCGGAATGGTAATATTCAGATTCTTTCTAAAAATAAATTTACAGGAGATGCTTCCTATCAGTTTGTAAATGTGAAGAAGGATACGTTCAATATCAAGATGGGCGATTTTGAGCTGAAAGAAGTAAATCTGATTGCAGGTACTGATGGCAAGAAAACTAAAGAGAAAGGCTACTCAACCTTTGCTCATGCTACAGTTAAAGAACGTGATAGTTTGTACCTTTCGCCTAAAATTATTTATCAGGGAGAAATCGCCATGTCGGCACCTGTTAAGAATTTAACTTTAGATGGTTTTGTGCTACCTGTATTGAAAAAGTATCCAAAATTGGGAGGATACTGGATTCCGTATAAAGGAGATAAATCTGAGGAAGTAGCGATTACGGTTGACAAGAATCTGAAAAGTAATGAATCTCTGCTTTTTGCCGGTTTACATTTCAGAACTACTGCTACCAGTAACGGCTTGTATCCGACATTTCTTTCGGCTAAGGAAACAGATGAAGATCAGGATGTTTTCGTTACTACGGGTGTATTGCGTCGGGATGAGCCTAACAAGTTGTTTAGTATTAAACCTGATGGAGAGAAAGCACCTATCAGCAATACATATGAATTGATAGAAGATAAAGGGATTATTAATCTTGAAGGCAAGTTCAATCTTCTGAGCCCTGACCTTGCTCAATATTTGCAAACCTCTGGTTTTGCCAAATTACGTTTAGATACTGCCAAACATGAGTTTAATACACTGATGATGGTTAATTTCCCGGTTGCTCAGCCTATCTTAGCTAATATGGCTACTAAAATAGTGAAAACTAATTTAGATGAAGGTGTGAACGAAGCTGCCATTGAACTTAACTCGCCAGAGTTAATATCGAAAATCGGGCATATTGTGGGAGATAAAGATATAGAAGATTATAAGATGCGTTCGGCCAAAGAGTATGTGCCTTTGTTTAAATTCTCACCCAGGTTCCTGAATACAATGGTATTCAGTAATCTGAAACTGCAATGGGAGCCTAAACAAAATGCTTATAGAAGTGTGGGGAAATTAGGTATTTCAAATATTGGCGAAACAGATATTAATGCTATGGTAGATGGCTATGTGGAGATTCGGAAAAACCCTGTAGGAGGCGATGAAATGTATATATTCCTGGAACTATCAGGCGAAAACTGGTATTATTTTGGTTATAAAGAAGGTGAAATGGGGATTATTTCTTCTGATGATGCCTTTAATGCACTGGTAACGAAAGGTGAGAAGAAAAAAGACAAAAGTTATCAGGTAATTGCGGTTGATTACTCAGAGGCCATTCTATTCAGAAAGGTGTTTTTAGAAACCTACAGGGGTATTAAAGAAACAGCCAAAGCCAAGAAAACAGATCCTAAGAAGTTAGCGGCAGTGCCTAAAGATGAAACCCCGAAAAAAGAAGAGGCTAAAAAGAAAACTGAAGCAGAGAAAGACGGATTTTAATGATAAAATGGTGGGTGTTGTTACAATGCTCACCATTTCACTTTGTGCAATTGGCAAAGAAATTGCTATATTCGCTGATGAGAATCCAAATAGTATTTAAAATGGCTAAAAGTAAACAAAAACCTAAACAAAGTACTCCAACCCAATCAACAAGACCAACTCCGGCTGCGGCAACCCTCTCAACACAATCACTCAATGATGGCTTTTCGTTGAATCCGGTTATGGCTTCAATTATTATTGCAGTAGCCGTGTTAGTTGCATTCTGGGCAGGATTCTCGAATGATTTTGTGCTGTGGGACGACAATATGTACGTAACAGAAAACATCATGGTACAAAATCCCACTTTTGCTAACCTGATTCGCCTGTTAGGAGTAGAGTGTGCTTTAAACTACCACCCACTCACGATGGCCACTTTGTGGCTTAATTCTGCTTTGTTTGGTAAAGCGGCCACTTCTTTTATTGTGGTCAATACACTTATTCATTTGGCTAATACTTTATTGATTTTTCAGTTTACCCGCCAGCTTACCCGAAACAATATACTGGTGAGTTTTTTAGTAGCACTTTTCTGGGGTATTCATCCGATGCATGTTGAGTCGGTTACGTGGGTATCAGAGCGTAAAGACGTCTTATATACGCTTTTCTTCTTTCTGGCCTGTATTCAGTATGTGAAGTTTCTGGAGCAAAACCAGCGCAAATACTATATCTATTGTTTTGTTTTCTTTGTACTTTCCTGTTTATCTAAAGCAATGGCGGTAGTGTTGCCATTAGTTCTATTACTGATTGATTATTGGTATGACAGAGGATTCCTGACTGTTAAAAACATCACTTCAAAGATTCCTTTTTTTATAGTCGCTTTGCTATTTGGTGCTTTGGCAGTACATATACAAGGGGGAGGTAATTTAGGGGGCAGAATCGAAAAAATGACTGCCGATGTGGCCATTGCCAATGTGTTTGATATGGGCACAAAACTGAAGTTCGGCTTCTATGGATTTTTGGTCTATATCTACAAATTATTTGTACCCATCAACCAACATAATTTCTATAGTTATCCGGGTACAGGTGATTACAATGCCATTCAGTTTGTTACTTCACCTGTGTGGGCATTTATTATTCTGGGTTTGGGGGTGTTTGCCTATAAACGCCAGAAATTCGTCTTTTTTAGTATTTTCTTTTTCTTCTTTACGATACTCCTTGTACTGCAATTCCTTTCAGTAGGGGGGGCAATTCTGGCAGAGCGTTATGCATATATCCCGTATTTCGGAGGGATTTTTATAGTATTTTATTTCCTTAATCAGAAAATACAATCAAAGAATCTGCTTTTAGGTGGAAGTGCCGTAGTGGCAGTTATTTTTATGTATCTGACCTACAAACAGACGCTTACTTATAAAGATACAGGGACTCTATTTGCCAACTCTTATAAATTCGAGCCTACCTCACCCGTAGTAAACGAAAACCTGGCTAACCATTATGGCCGTTCGGGCGAAATCAATAATGTACTGCTCTATGGTGAATATGCGCTTTCAAAAGGAGTAGATTCTTATGCTTTGATGGGAGCATTGGCCAATGCTTATTACCTGAAAGGAGATTATAAAAAGGCTTTGGATTTTTATCAGAAGAGTATCGATAAATCTCCTGAGCACCGCAAATTTGTGGCTTACTATAACCGCGGTATAGCTAACCGTGACGCCGGAAATTTTGCGCAGGCAGCCAGTGATTTCACCACCGCTATGGACAAAGGCGAGAACAAAACGGCTTATCTGGGTATGCGTGCCTTTGCTAATCTGAAAGCTAATAAGTTTAAAGAAGCTTACAATGACTATACCCGCATGATAGATCTGGGAATGTCGGTAGATACGGCGTATAACGATAGAGCTGTGGCTCGTTATAGCTTAGGAGATACTGAGGGGGCTATCAGAGACCTGAAAGAAGTAATGAAGCGCAACCCGAACTATGTGGATGCCCGTAATAACCTGATAAAACTGGGCGTTCAGCCTTAATAATAAGAAAGTCTTTTTTGATGATGAACTAAAATATTTGCAATAGTGTTGCATATTTGTTGTACATTTGTGTTACGGTTTCGGGGATTCAATCAACTGGTGACACAATTTCTCATGCTTATGCGAAAAATATTCACTCATTATCATAATCTCAATAAAGTAGGGCTGTGGCTATCTATTCTTTGCACGGTGCATTGTCTGGCTATGCCATTTATTCTTACTTCATTGCCTTATTTAGGTAAGTATGCCATCAGCGAGCAATCCGAGATTTTGCTGATTGGTATCAGTGCAGGTTTAGCTATTTTCTTGTTGAGAAAAGATTATAAAAATCATCATAATCCTACACCGCTCAGGCTTCTTTTAGTTGCCTTAATCTTCAATATTCTGGGTATCTTCTTTGTACCCCAAGCCTATGAAATGTTTTTCAACGTAACTGGCGGCTTACTAATGGCCTCGGCTTATGGGTTGAACTGGTATTTTCATAAAAGGGCTTGCCATAGTACTGGGCATCAGCATTGATTGAGAATTTTTAAATTTAAGAAGAAAGTTCTTTAAATAAGTCAGAAACAATTCTTTCAATATCGTTTAGTAACTCCTTGACATTGATTTTAACAGGTGATAGTGTTTCGATAAAATTGCCCATATCTTTTGTACGATATAACGGCCGGCAATAAGACGGAGATGCTGCGTGTACATTATCAAAAATACCATAGCTCATTACAAAGTCGCTATTGACCTTTGAAAGTCTGAAACAGCCGAGATATTGGTCAGAAAAATCAAAAGGTAAGTAAATCTCTCCTGATGAAAGCCCTAAAATTCTTTCATGCCAGTTCATCAAGTTTTGGATTTGATTTTCTAAAAGAATATTCTCTTCCTCAACAAGACCGTTGTCCCATACGAACCAATAAAAATCTGAATGCTCTTTAAGCCCCAAATCCTTAATTTCTAATACAAATTGTTGATTGTGATTGTCAATCGTTAACTCTATCATATTTTTATATTCCTACTTCTTCAACAACTCAAACCCAATCGGCGCCACTTCCTCAGCGGTATTAGACAATACGACGACACCGATTTTATTTTCCTTATCAAAAGCTACCAATGTTCTGAATCCTCCGGTGCCGCCTGAGTGTTGAAAGATGGTTTGTTCTTTCATTTTACCTGTATGCCAGCCTAAACCAACAATGGTCTGGCCTTTTTCAAAAGTAACCTGATGTGTCAGATCAATCGCTTTTTGTAGCTTTTCAGGGGCTTTGTCCATTTGGGCATTGATATACTTCACTAAGTCGTTTATCGTAGAACGTATCCCACCTGCCCCTGCTAAGGTATTTAAATCCCATGCAGAAGTGGCTTCTCCTTTCTCATTATAGCCTTGGGCAAAATTCACGGCCTGGTCTGCTGGTATGGTAATAAAGGTATTTTTCATTTTCAAAGGCTTGGTAATACGTTCTTGTAATAACTTTTCGTAAGAAGTATGATTGTAGGTAGCCAGAATCTGCCCCAAAAGACCTACTGCGAAATTGGAGTACTCGTAGTTGACACCAACTTCACGGAATGGCTTAAAGTTTTTCAGATAGGTAAACATCCTTTGGGTATCATAATTTTTGTATGGGTCGTTGATAGGGTCGCCTTGTTTATACAAATTAATAGGCAGGCGAGGGAAACCCGAACTATGATTGGATAAGGTTTTGAGCGTAATCGGTACGTCTTTATAAGCCATATTACCGATAGAATCAGGCAGGTATTTGTTGATGGGGTCTTCAAGCGACATTTTGCCTTTAACTACTTCCTCAGCTAATAGTGTGGCTGTAAAAGTCTTACTAATAGAACCAATTTCATATAAAGTTTTATCCGGGTCAGGTAGAGTCTTATTATCTCTTTTGGTTTCACCATAATTATAGGTATATACCTTACCATCTTTAATAACAGCAATGGCCACGCTAGCGGTATGTTTCCACTGAATATAGGGTCTGACTACACTGTCTACTCTCATATCTAAAGGCGTAGTCATTTTATTATCAGTAGCTACGGGATAATCTTTTTTAGGTTTATCTCCGGTATAAGGTTGGAAAAACAGGGTAGAAATCTTGTCCTGTTTATCTAAACTTAATAGAACATTCTGATTAGCTTTTTCAAAGGTTCCTTTATATTGCGCAACACCATCTGTATTTTTCTGAAATTCCGACGACTTCCAGGCACCTAACTGGGCATTTAATTGATTGATTACTTTGTTAATTTCTGTTTCAGGTAATTGCTTCTGAAAAGTCTCACCTGCCAATTCAAAAATCTTAGCAGAATTTTTTTCGTTATATGCTTTTTCGAGTAGTACTCTTACCGAATCAATTTTTTTCTGATTCGATTGAGCAAAAGTGGTATAAGATAGAGTGAAGAGGAAGAAGAGTTTTTTCATAGTGGAGCTGATTGTATTAGTATTGAAAGAATGCTTTTGACAAGTTATCAGATGATTTGAAAGTATTCATTTGAGTATTACCTTCTTACAAAAATAATTTATTCATTTAAATTATACATGAGAACTAAGTAATACATTTTACATTAAAAGGAAAAAGCCCACAAAGGGCTTATTTTCTGGAATATTAAAAGTATGAGGTGTTTTTTGCTAATCAGGGGGAAAATTTATGGACAAACAATCATTGACATTTTAATGCCAAATGAGGCAAAGTTCATTTCAAGATTATTGGAAGAAGAAGATATTAATTCATATTCCCAGTTGGTCAGTGTCTGAGTTTTACCTACTACATTGGTAATAATAATTTTTTTCTTATCAGACGACAAACTCCATTTTCCTTTATCATTATTTGTTCCTCCTGTCTTGGAGCCTTGTTCAAATGTTCCGTCTGATTTGAAATATTGAGAAGCCAGTACATTATTAGAGTCGCACCACCATTTATCAACTATTGCAGATGTTGGATCAGGTGTGGATTCGTTTTTGCTACAGGCATTCAAAGCAAAGAATGTGCTTAAGAAGAGTAATTTAATTGTTGTTTTCATGAGTTTTGTGATTTATTTGATAATTATTAATAAGGACCAGAGAAGTTTAGCTTATCGAAGAGAGCCAAAGGTGAAGAATTAAATACGAGCAAGAGAGGTCTGGTTAAACTCTACCCTTAGAAAATAAAGGTGCGGGTATTTATACATACGATGTTAAAAAGGAGTGATTGTATTTCCAAAAACAGAATAAAAAACAATGCTTTTTTTTTACTTAACGGTAATTTCGGCGGTTTTCTGTATTTGATTTTGAGGGTATTAATTAATTTTCAATAAAACCAAATACAGGACAAACAGGTGTTTCATGATAGAATTTTATGATTGGCATATATAATTTGGTGCAAAATTTGCATTATTTTAATGCTAAGAAACTAAACGCCAAAGTTTTATCGTTAATCTTGTATAAAATTCAAATCTTTTCTTGCAAATGAACAAAAAATTATTGGTTACTACCCTTGGACTATTACTTAGTTTGTCAACCTTTGCTCAACACGCCTCTTCAACATCAGGGATCAAATTCGAAGAAAAAACTTCCTGGAAAGAACTAATCAAAAAAGCTAAAGCAGAGAAAAAACTTATTTTTATGGATGCTTACACAACCTGGTGTGGCCCATGTAAGATGCTTCAGGCAAGAGTATTCCCTGATAAACAATTAGGAGAGTTTTTCAATCAGAACTTCGTGAATGCTGCGATAGATATGGAAAGCGACGAAGGTATGAGATTATCAAGTATTTATGAAGTAAGAGGTTATCCGACTTTATTCTTTATTGACCCTAATAATGGTAAGGTAGTAAAATCAGTTTTAGGATATACAGAGGCTGACCAATTGCTAAGCACAGGTAAAAGCGCTGCTTCAAAAAAGAAAAATATCTAATTGACAGGATAAGCTAACGATTCAAATATTCATAATATATTAAAGAGTAGCATTTGATAGTTATCAGTGCTACTCTTTTTTATATCATAATTTGAGAGAAGGGGTTTACTATTTTCTTTCAATCAATGCCATATAAAAACCATCAAATCCATCAACGGCAGGGGAGGTGCGTTGTTCTTTAATAAGTTGATATTCTAAATTTTGAGAAAGAAATTTCTGAACCTGTTCTTCACTCTCCGAAGGTAAAATACTACAAGTAGCATATACCATTCTGCCTCCATGTTTCAGCATTTTTGAGTAGTTGGTAATTATCTCGCTTTGTGTTTTCTTGATATTATCTAAAAACTCTGGCTTTAATTTCCACTTGGCATCTGGGTTACGTCTTAACACACCCAAACCTGAGCAGGGTACATCTAATAGCAATCGGTCTGCACTTTCTTTCAGCCTTTTAATTGTTTTGGCTTCAATCAGCTTAGTCTCTACATTGCCGATGCCATTACGTCTGGCGCGTCTTTGTAATTCCTGTAGCTTGTACTCTTCAACATCCATTGCTATAATTCTGCCCTTGTTTTCCATCAATGTTGCCAGATGTAGTGTTTTACCTCCGGCACCTGCGCAGGCATCTATCACACGCATACCAGGTTGTACTTCCAGAAACGGCGCAATTAACTGGCTTCCGGCATCTTGTACCTCAAAAAGGCCATTTTTAAAAGCTTCTGTAGAAAACACATTAGCTCTTTTTTGTAAAACCAAAGCATCACTAACACCCGGAAGCGTATCCGTTTCAATACCAATTTCATGAAACTTTTTACGTAAATCCATCTGACTGGTTTTGAGGGTATTGGTACGTAGCACAACAGGCGCTTGCTTGTTCATGGCTTGTAGTTCGGCATTCCATTCTTCGCCTAATTCCTGCTCGCCAATGGTGTCTAACCAGTCGGGTATTGATTCCTTTATTTTTCTTGATTGTTGGGCTTCTTCCAATCGGGCTGATATGTGTTTGGCGTTGACTTTAGAAAATTCCTGCCAGTCAGGTAGCTTATCGCCCTGCAAAACCCGCCACGCAGCAAATAAATGCCAGAATTGCGCCGCCTCTTCTATTTTCGTATCAGATAATTGCGTAACGAATTTCAATAGGCGCCACCAACGAACAATCTCATAGGTATTCTCGGCAATGAAGGCTCTATCACGGCTACCCCATTTTTTATTCGATTTCAATACATATTCTATTACTTTGTCTGCCTGACGACCCTCTATAAAAATCTGCTGTAAGGCATACACAATGGCTTCAACCAATACTCTATGGTATTTCATATTATCCTAATTCTATATCCTAAAAAATACAAAGGTCAGGCTTTTTTATGGGATGATGAAATAGAGGGGCAGATTTTTGCATAATTGACTTACTTTCCCAAGGCTCCCCGAATGAATTCGGGGTCTAAAACAACAAAGCGGACGCCGCGCGGGTCTTTTTGCATACCTCGCCGGACTTAAGTCCGGCTTACATATAAAATCAATCCTTTGTTATCTTAGCCGGCGAATTTATTCGCTGACCTTCCAACCATGTGAAATAGGACAGAAATTTACCCAATACAAAAATATTTCAAATATTACACACATTTCTATAATAAATATTTGCAATTTCAGTTGTTATTATATAATTTCGCACCTTATTTAGCGATACTCTCTTTAACAGCGCTTATCATTCATGAGATTTTTGTCCGATACACAGCTTGTTTTCCGTAGGGCAGTTGCACAGGGCCAATCATCTTCTTCACTACGAAATATATATTTTCAGCTTGTTTTATAGCCTCAATATTTGACTCTTTGTTCAGGAGTACGAGTCTGCTTGTCGCTGATAGTAAACAGCTTAGTTTAAAAAAATTATAAACTTAAAACTTTCAAAACCTTGAGTCTGACAGTAAACGGTAGAAAAAGTTTTGCAACGGTACACCCATCTGTAGATTATCCGGATTTTCTGGATGTCCAGGTAAGATCGTTCCAGGATTTCTTTCAGATTGACACACCAGCCGAAAGCCGCAAAAAAGAAGGCCTTTACAATGTGTTTGCTGAAAACTTTCCAATCGCCGATTCTCGCGAGAACTACGTGTTGGAGTTTGTTGATTACACTATTGACCCACCAAAATACTCAGTTGATGAGTGTATTGACCGTGGTCTGACGTATGCCGTGCCTTTAAAAGCCAAATTACGTTTGATTTGTAACGACACTGATAACGAAGATTTCGAGACAATCGAGCAGGAAGTATTCTTAGGTAATATTCCTTATATGAACGAAAGAGGCTCTTTCGTTATCAACGGTGCCGAGCGTGTAATTGTATCACAGCTACACCGTTCGCCGGGCGTATTCTTCTCTATGAGCAAGCATACCAACGGAACCAAATTGTATTCTGCCCGTGTAATCCCGATGAAGGGTTCATGGATAGAGTTCTCTACTGATGTGAACAACGTCATGTATGCTTACATTGACCGTAAGAAAAAATTCCCTGTAACTACGCTTCTTCGCGCCATTGGTTTTGGTTCTGATAAAGAAATCCTTAACCTTTTCGGTCTTTCAGAAGAAATCCCGGGCACAAGAGCAGCTTTAGAAAAAGCTATTGGTCGTCGTTTAGCAGCTCGTGTTTTAAGAACATGGACTGAGGACTTCGTTGATGAGGATACAGGTGAAGTTGTATCAATTGATCGTAATGAGGTGATTTTGGAGAGGGACTCAATCATTACTGAAAACGACATTGCTACAATTTTGAATACAGAGCAAAAATCGGTGATTTTACACCGTGAAGATGCGAACGTATCTGAATTTAATATTATCTATAATACTTTACAACGCGATAGTTCAAACTCTGAAAAAGAAGCAGTTGAACAAATCTACCGCCAGTTACGTAACACAGAAGCACCTGACGAAGCAACAGCCCGTGAGATTATCCAGGGTTTGTTCTTCTCTGATAAACGTTATGATTTAGGAGAAGTAGGTCGCTACCGTGTCAATACAAAATTAGGCTTAACCACACCATTGGAAACAGGGGTATTAACCACTGAAGACATTGTTGAAATCGTTAAGTTCTTAATCAGCCTTATTAACTCTAAGGCAGTAGTCGATGATATCGACCACTTGTCAAATCGTCGTGTGCGTACAGTAGGCGAGCAATTATACGCCCAGTTTGGTGTAGGTCTGGCTCGTATGGCTCGTACCATCAAAGAACGTATGAACGTTCGTGATAACGAAGATTTCAAACCAGTAGATTTGATTAATGCCCGTACACTTTCGTCGGTTATTAACTCATTCTTTGGTACCAACCAGCTATCACAATTCATGGACCAGACCAACCCATTGGCTGAAATTACGCACAAACGCCGTATGTCAGCTCTTGGACCTGGAGGTTTGAGCCGTGAGCGTGCCGGTTTCGAGGTTCGTGACGTACACTATACCCACTATGGCCGTTTGTGTACCATTGAAACTCCTGAGGGACCAAACATTGGTTTGATTTCATCGCTTTGTACATATGCCAAAATCAATGGTATGGGCTTCATCGAAACGCCTTACCTGAAAATTGAAAATGGTAAATTAACCAACGAACTGGTTTACCTGACTGCCGAAGAAGAAGATGGTAAAAACATCGCGATGGCAACAGCAGACGTTGATAAAGATGGTAATTTCTCGGTAGATACTTTGAAATGTCGTTACGAAGGGGACTTCCCGATGAAAACGCCGGATTCAATCGACTACATGGATATTGCCTCAAATCAGATTGTATCGGTAGCCGCATCATTGATTCCTTTCATTGAGCACGATGATGCCAACCGTGCCTTGATGGGTTCAAACATGCAACGTCAGGCCGTACCATTATTACGCCCTGAAGCACCTATTGTAGGTACAGGTCTTGAAGGCCGTCTGGCTCGTGACTCACGTACCCTGGTAGTAGCAGAAGAAGATGGTGTGATTGAATTTGTAGATGCCAATGTAATCAAGGTTCGTTATAACTGGACCAAAGAACAAACATTGGTTAGCTTCGATACCAACCTTACTTCTTACGAACTGATTAAACACCGTCGTACCAACCAGGATACTTGTATCAACATCCGTCCGATAGTATTGAAAGGACAGGAGGTGAAGAAAGGACAGATTCTGGTGGAGGGTTATGCCACACAAGGTGGCGAGCTTGCGCTTGGACGTAACCTTTTGGTTGCCTTCATGCCTTGGCAAGGATATAACTTTGAGGATGCCATCGTAATCTCTGAAAGAGTAGTACGTGAAGATATCTTTACTTCTATTCACATTGAAGAATACGAATTGGAAGTACGTGATACCAAACGTGGTGAAGAGGAATTAACAGCTGAGATTCCGAACGTTTCGGAAGAAACTGTTAAAAATCTTGACGAAAACGGTATCGTTCGCACAGGTACAAGAGTAAAAGAAGGAGATATTCTGATTGGTAAGATTACACCAAAAGGTGAGTCTGACCCAACTCCTGAAGAAAAACTATTACGTGCTATCTTTGGTGACAAAGCTGGTGATGTGAAAGATGCTTCGAAAAAAGCACCACCATCAATGGACGGGGTGATTATCGATACAAAATTGTTCTCACGCCCAAGTAAAGAAGAACGTTCTAAACACAAAGACGAGTTGAAAGCTTTGATGAAAAAGCACAGCAGAGCATTGCTTGAACTACGTGAAAGAATGTTGGACAAAATGGTAGAATTGCTTGATGGCAAAACTACTACTGGGGTGAAACATAAATTTGGTGATGAGTTAATATCGAAAGGCATGAAATTTAACCGTTCGAATATTACCAATAACTTATTCCCGGATAAAAACAATTATGTTGATGAAAGCCAGTACAATGTACCGGAAGAAGTAAATCTTTTAGGTGATGTAATTCTGGATGGTTGGACTGATGATTTGGCACTCAACAAGTTAGTGGTAGCGTTGAGCAAAAATTACCTGGCTCGTCGTAGTGAAGTAATTGGTCGTTTCAAACGTGAAAGATTCGTATTAGAAGTAGGCGATGAACTACCGGCAGGTATCGTGAAATTAGCGAAAGTATATATTGCTAAGAAACGTAAACTGAAAGTAGGTGATAAGATGGCGGGTCGTCACGGAAACAAAGGGGTTGTTGCCCGTATCGTACGTGATGAAGATATGCCGTTCTTAGAAGACGGAACACCAATGGACATCGTATTGAATCCACTTGGGGTACCTTCTCGTATGAACATCGGACAGCTTTATGAGGTTGTGTTAGGTCTGGCGGGTCGTAAATTAGGCCGTAAATATGCTACTCCTATTTTTGATGGTGCTACTGAAGCAGAGGTATCAGCAGAGTTGGCAGAAGCAGGATTACCACCATTCGGTCGTTCGCAACTATATAACGGATTGAGCGGCGAGCCATTCGACCAGAAAGTAACAGTAGGTATTATGTATATGATGAAACTGGGGCACTTGGTTGATGATAAAATGCACGCCCGTTCGATTGGGCCATACTCACTCATTACGCAACAGCCATTGGGTGGTAAAGCACAATTTGGTGGTCAGCGTTTCGGAGAGATGGAGGTGTGGGCATTAGAAGCATTCGGTGCGTCGCATATCCTGCAAGAAATCCTTACAGTTAAGTCTGATGATGTGGTGGGTCGTGCGAAAGCATACGAAGCCATCGTAAAAGGCGAAAACTTACCAAAAGCTAATATCCCTGAGTCATTCAACGTATTAGTACACGAACTGAGAGGCTTGGCATTAGAGATTACCTTGCAGTAAGCAATATTAATAGGCTTGTCCTGATTGTAAAATCGGGACAAGTCAGGATTTTAAAAAATCATTTTCACATCAATCATAAGGAAAATGTCTTTAAAGAAAAATAAAAAACTTAATAGCGACTTCAATAGCATCACCATTAGTTTGGCTTCACCAGAGTCAATTTTGGAGAGCTCGTTTGGAGAAGTAACACAGCCGGAAACGATCAACTACCGTACTTACAAACCAGAGATGGGCGGTTTGTTCTGTGAGCGTATTTTCGGACCTGTGAAAGACTGGGAATGCCACTGTGGTAAATACAAACGTATTCGCTACAAAGGTATTATCTGCGACCGTTGCGGGGTTGAGGTAACCGAGAAAAAGGTTCGTCGCGAACGTATGGGACACATCGAATTAGTTGTTCCGGTAGCACATATCTGGTATTTCCGTAGTTTACCAAACAAAATCGGGTATTTGTTAGGAATGTCGTCGAAGAAACTCGACCAAATTATTTACTACGAACGTTACGTTGTTGTTCAGCCTGGTATCAAAGGCGAAGATGGTATATCTGCCAATGACTTCCTAACAGAAGAAGAGTATCTTGATATAGTTGACAAACTACCAAGAGAAAACCAGATGCTTGACGATAAAGACCCGAATAAATTTATCGCCAAAATGGGTGCAGAAGCATTAGAAATGATGCTTTCTCGTATCAAGTTAGATGAACTTTCTTATGACTTACGCCACGCGGCAGCTACTGATACTTCTCAACAACGTAAAGCGGAAGCTTTGAAACGTCTGAAAGTAGTAGAAGCGCTTCGTGATGCCAATACGCGTATCGAAAACAAACCTGAATGGATGGTTATCCGCATGGTTCCGGTTATTCCACCAGAATTGCGTCCGCTTGTACCTCTTGATGGTGGTCGTTTCGCAACTTCTGACTTAAATGACCTTTACCGTCGTGTGATTATCCGTAACAACCGTTTGAAACGTTTGTTGGAAATCAAAGCCCCTGAGGTAATCTTACGTAACGAAAAACGTATGCTACAAGAGGCTGTCGATTCATTATTCGACAACTCTCGTAAAGTAAACGCCGTTCGTTCAGAGGGTAACCGTGCTTTGAAATCCCTTTCAGATATGTTGAAAGGTAAACAAGGTCGTTTCCGTCAGAACTTATTAGGTAAACGTGTTGACTATTCTGGCCGTTCGGTTATCGTGGTAGGTCCAGAATTGAAACTACACGAGTGTGGTCTACCTAAAGATATGGCTGCTGAATTGTTCAAACCATTTATTATCAGAAAACTGATTGAGCGCGGAATCGTGAAAACAGTGAAATCTGCTAAGAAAATTGTTGACAGAAAAGATGCCGTAGTTTGGGATATTCTTGAAAACGTATTGAAAGGACACCCTGTTCTTCTAAACCGTGCTCCTACGCTTCACCGTCTGGGTATCCAGGCATTCCAGCCTAAATTGGTTGAGGGTAAAGCTATCCAATTGCACCCGTTAGTTTGTACGGCCTTCAACGCCGACTTTGACGGTGACCAGATGGCGGTACACGTACCATTGGGTCAGGAGGCGATCATGGAAGCATCTATCCTGATGTTGGCTTCACATAACATCCTGAACCCTGCAAATGGTGCGCCAATCACGGTACCTTCTCAGGACATGGTATTGGGTCTTTATTACGTAACTAAAGGACGTAAATCGACTCCAGAACTCCCTGTTTTGGGTGACGGAATGACTTTTTACTCGGCAGAAGAAGTAATCATTGGTATGAATGAAGGTAAAGTTTCAAAACATGCCCACATTAAATGCCGTGTAAAAGTAAAAGACGAAAATGGTCAATTAGTTGATAAAGTAGTTGATACAGTAGCAGGACGTATTCTCTTCAACCAATGTGTGCCTGAAGAAGTAGGTTATCTTGACGAATTATTGACCAAGAAAAAACTACAACAGTTGATAGGTCGTGTATTCAAAGAAGCCGGATATGCCCGTACAGCCAAATTCCTTGATGATATTAAAGAGTTAGGATACCAGACAGCCTTTAAAGGTGGTTTGTCTATCGGTTTGGATAATATCATTGTACCTGAAGAAAAAACAAAACTCATTACTGATGCTAAAGCAGAAGTAGAAGAGGTACAAAACAACTATATGTTTGGTATAATCACAGAGCGTGAGCGTTATAACCAGATCATTGATATCTGGGGTCGTGTAAACACACGTATCCGTGAGGTATTGTTGAAACAATTAGAAGCAGATCAAGGCGGTTTCAATCCAATTTACATGATGATGCACTCGGGTGCACGTGGTTCGCAAGAGCAGGTGCGTCAGTTAGGCGGTATGCGTGGATTAATGGCGAAACCACAGAAAAATATACAAGGTTCAGTAGGGGAGATCATCGAAAACCCAATCTTGTCAAACTTCAAAGAAGGTCTTGACGTATTGGAATACTTCATCTCTACCCACGGTGCTCGTAAAGGTTTGGCCGATACAGCCTTGAAAACAGCCGATGCGGGTTATCTGACTCGTCGTCTACACGATGTTGCACAGGACGTGGTAGTAAACGAAGAAGATTGCGGTACATTACGTGGTATTCAGGTATCTGCCTTGAAAGACAATGAAGATATAGTTGAGCCATTATCAGAGCGTATATTAGGCCGTACATCGGTTTATGATATTATCGACCCTCTTACCAAAAAACTGATTATCAAATCGGGTGAGGAGATTACAGAAGAGATTGCTGCCGAGATTGATGAAACAGCTATTGAAACTGTTGAGATTCGTTCGGCATTAACTTGTGAAACGCAAACAGGTGTTTGTTCAAAATGTTATGGACGTAACCTTGCAACCGGCCGTATGGCTGATATGGGTGAAGCCGTAGGTGTAATTGCCTCTCAATCAATCGGTGAGCCGGGTACACAGTTGACACTTCGTACATTCCACACAGGAGGTACTGCTCAAAACGTTGCTTCTGAAGCCAATATCAAAGCTAAATTTGGTGGGGTTGTTCAATTGGAAGAAATGCGTACGGTACCATCTGTTGACCGTGAAGGTAATGAAATTACTATCGTGTTGGGTCGTCGTGGTGAGATTCGTATCCTTGAAGAGGGTACTAACAATATCCTTATCTCTAACAACGTGCCTTATGGTGCAACATTAGAGGTGAAAAATGGTGATATTGTGAAAAAAGGAGATTCACTTTGCCATTGGGATCAGTTTAACGCCGTTATCCTTTCAGAATTAGACGGTACTGTGGAGTATGAAGCTATCGAGGAGAATATCACTTTCAAAGAAGAGGCTGACGAACAAACAGGTTTCCGCGATAAGGTGATTATTGAGTCAAAAGACCGTTCGAAAAACCCCGCTATCATTATCAGAACTGCTGGTGGAGAAGAGGACAAAGCATACAACTTACCTGTAATGGCTCGTCTGACTGTTGAAAATGGTCAGAAGATCAAATCGGGTCAGGCATTGGCAAAAATCCCACGTGCCATCAATATGAATCGTGACATTACGGGTGGTTTGCCTCGTGTAACTGAGTTGTTTGAGGCACGTAACCCTTCGAATCCTGCAGTTGTTTCTGAAATTGATGGTATTGTTCAATATGGTTCTGTTAAACGTGGTAACCGTGAGATTTTTGTAGAAGCCAAAGATGGGGTTAAAATGAAATACATGGTACCTTTATCAAAACTGATTCTGGTACAGGATGGTGATTTTGTTTTAGCAGGTGACCCTCTATCAGATGGTGCTATTACACCAGCCGATATTCTACGTATTAAAGGGCCAACCGCCGTTCAGGAATACTTAGTAAATGAGGTACAAGCCGTTTATCGTCAACAAGGGGTGAAGATTTCAGACAAACACATCGAGGTTATCGTACGTCAGATGATGCAGAAAGTTGAAATCGTAGATTCAGGCGATACTTTATTCCTTGAATACCAAATGGTTGATAAATGGGTAGTTCGTTTGGCTAACGACAAGATCATGGATAAGAAAGTTGTTATGAATGCAGGTGCTTCAGATAAATTCAAACCTGGTCAGATAATCAGTGCTCGTGAGATGCGTGATGAAAACAGCCGTTTGAAACGTGCTGACTTAGCACAAATCGAGGTACGTGATGCAATGCCGGCCGTTTCTCGTCCGACACTACAAGGTATTACCACTGCTTCATTAGGTACTGAATCATTCATTTCTGCGGCATCGTTCCAGGAAACTACTAAAGTATTGTCAGAAGCTGCTGTAAGAGGTAAGCGTGATACTTTGGAAGGTTTGAAAGAAAACGTTATCGTAGGACACCTGATTCCTGCCGGCACAGGTAACCGTAAATATCAGAACATCATCGTTGGTAATAAAGCAGAACTGGAAGCCGCCGCTGAAAAACGCAAAGCACAGGAAGCTGCGAAACAACG
The DNA here is from genome assembly GCF_013912375.1 of Emticicia sp. BO119. Lineage (GTDB taxonomy): Bacteria > Bacteroidota > Bacteroidia > Cytophagales > Spirosomataceae > Emticicia. The sequence continues at coordinate 99,350 of NZ_JACETV010000011.1, forward strand.
TAGAGAATATGTTTAAGGTTTCATAACCGTAGGAGTTCAGAATTCTGAACTCCTATTGTAAACCCCTCATTATCATATCGGTAATGAGGGGTTTCTTTTTACTGAATCGTGTAATCACTGAACGTAAGTGAATATACTCGTAAGTGCCTTGCCTACCCTTCGGGGAAAAAAATCCTCAGACTTAATGGAGGTTTTAGTGCTATTTTGTTAAAATACCCATTTTTTTATGCTGGAACAGTTTCTTCACTATTATTAATAAGCCATATTGGCTCAAAAATAAAGTATTCACAAAAACTGACAAAAGCATGAAAACTATCTCATTATTATTAGTGTCTGCTTTGATTTCACTGGGGACATTTGCACAAGAAACGAGCGATAGAACTGTTATGGTTGGTGGTTCTGAAATGAGTTCATATAAAAATGTAGTTGCAAACATTATGAATTCAAAAGAACATACAAAACTTGTCGCATTACTAAGATCTGCAGGATTAGTAACAACGCTACAAGGACCGGGACCATTTACTGTTTTTGCTCCTACTAATGATGCTTTTATGAAGATGGGGGCTACTCCGTCTAAATCAACCTTAACTAAGGTTTTAAAATACCATGTAATAGATGGTAAATGGGATTCGAACGATATTATGGCAGGTATGAACGGAAATGGTGGTTCACTTTCTCTGAAAACCATGCAAGGTGGTTCACTCAAATTTTCTATGATCGGAGGCGACCTAATGGTTACGGATGAAAATGGTATGACTGCAAAAGTTACTACTAAAGATATTTATCAGAGTAATGGGGTAGCACACGTTATTGATTCAGTGTTGATGCCATTTGATAACAAGAAAGTGGTAAGTATGAGTGATAAATAGATTTTGAGAGTCGATTATAGTAAGGTAGCAGTAAAGTGTTCAGCGTTTTACTGCTATTTTTTTAGCTTTTGCTTTCTCTACTGCTTGGTTTGATTAAAATAAACTCAATTGTTCTTCTTTCGGCAAACTGCCTTCGTGACGTAAAAGCCATTCTTTTCGCCATAAATCACCACCATAGCCAACCAGGCTTTTATCTGAGCCTATTACTCTATGGCATGGTAAAATAATAGTCAGAGGATTATTGCCATTGGCTACACCTACTGCCCTGATGGCTTTTTCGTTGCCAATGATACGTGATAATTGCAAATAAGAAATGGTTTTGCCATAAGGAATACTTTTCAGGCTTTCCCAGACCAATTTCTGAAACTCAGTTCCTTCTGGTAGTAAAGGTAAATCAAAATCTTTTAGTTCTCCTTTAAAATATGCATCAAACTGCCTGATACATTCATCAATGACAGGTGAATTTTCAGGCGTTTCCTGTAATTGTCTGCTTGGTTTTTTCTGTGCTTCCCTGAATAGTACATGAGTTAAATGTGTATCTGTAGCGATAATTTCTAATGCTCCTAAAGGAGAATCATAGTGTTTTATATAGGTCATACAAACTGAATTTATAGTAGGATTCTTAAAGGGTTAGACACTCTACTATGATACAAATTTTATTCTGATTTAGTGCTTTAAAACAAAAGAAGCCGCTAAAAATTAGCGACTTCTCCAATATAAGTCTGTCTTAACTCAATATTTTAATCTACCAAAACAGCCTTTCCACTGACTACGTCCTCTTCCACGTGTTTGTATTTCACTTCACGCTTCACAGTACCATCTTTATATTGCACACTTACACGTTGGTTTCTGTCGGCAATTTTCTGAGTGCGTGCCGGAGTAACAGGACGAGAGCCTGAATCAGAACTCCCACTTCCACCTTCTTCGGTTGCTTTATTGGTTTGTAATTTTGGTTTTTCTTCTTTCGGAGGAGTCAGTTGCTGGAATCTTAGTTCTACCACATTGGCTTTCATCAGGAAGCTTACTGTATCGGCATTTACTTTATTCAAGAAATTTTTGAATAATTCTACCGCCTCAAATTTATAAATCAATAACGGGTCTTTTTGCTCGTAAGAGGCATTCTGTACTGATTGTTTCAAGTCGTCCATATCCCGTAGGTGTTCTTTCCATTCCTGGTCGATTACTGTCAGCGAAATATGTTTTTCTATTTCTTTAATTAATTCCCGGCCATCGCTTTCTACTGCATTTTTCAGATTGCAATACATACCAATGTTCTGGGTACCGTCACCAATAATAGCGATAAATGGCTCATCTACCAAAGCACGACGATCTTGCAAGACATTGCTCAGCACAGGCACCATATTTTTGCGAATATTATCATTCTTAGCCTTATAGGTTCTTTCAGCCTGTTGGTAAAGTCTATCTACTAATTTAGCGTTTCCCTTTGAAAACTCATGGCGTTCAATTTCAGGTTTGATACTTAATTTCTGGATACTACGTAGTTCAAATTCGTCATAATTGCCCTCTGCATTCATTACAATATCGCTACAGGTATCATACATGATATTGGCAATATCTAATGATAACCTGTCTCCGAAAAGGGCATTTTTACGACGTTTATAGATGGTATCACGCTGGATATTCATTACGTCATCATATTCAATCAGACGTTTACGTGTACCGAAGTTATTTTCTTCTACTTTTTTCTGCGCTCTTTCAATAGAGTTGGTAATCATAGAGTGTTGAATCACCTCGCCCTCTTCCATACCCATTCTGTCCATTACTTTAGCAATACGGTCAGAACCAAACAAACGCATCAACTGGTCTTCAAGAGATACAAAGAATTGTGAAGTGCCAGGGTCTCCCTGGCGACCAGCACGACCTCTTAACTGACGGTCAACCCGACGGGAATCATGGCGCTCTGTACCTATAATAGCCAAACCACCTGCATTTTTGCTTTCAGGAGTCAACTTGATGTCAGTACCACGGCCAGCCATGTTAGTGGCAATTGTAACTGTGCCAGGTTTTCCGGCCTCTGCAACGATGTCGGCTTCACGGGCGTGTTGTTTCGCATTCAATACCTGATGCGGAATCTTACGAAGTGTTAGCATTCTGCTCAGAATCTCTGAGTTTTCAACTGAAGTCGTTCCAACAAGTACCGGGCGGCCAATGCTCACTAAAGATACAATTTCGTCAACTACAGCATTGTATTTTTCACGTACGGTTTTATAAACCTTATCTTCTTCGTCTTTACGAACAACTGCTCTGTTGGTAGGGATACTAACCACATCTAATTTATAAATCTTCCAGAACTCTCCTGCTTCTGTCTCAGCAGTACCTGTCATACCTGCTAATTTGTGGTACATACGGAAGTAATTTTGCAAGGTAATGGTGGCGTAAGTCTGTGTTGAGTCTTCTACTTTTACATTTTCCTTAGCCTCAACCGCTTGGTGTAAACCATCAGACCAACGGCGACCATCCATAATACGGCCTGTCTGCTCATCAACAATCATTACTTTATTATCCAACACTACATACTCAACATCTTTTTCGAAGAGTGTATAGGCTTTCAATAGCTGATTGACAGAGTGGATACGTTCGGCTTTCAGAGAATAATCGCGAATAACCTCATCTTTTTTAATTATTTTATCCTGTTCCGGCAAATCTGATTTTTCAATCGCCGCCAGATCAACACCTAAGTCGGGCATCAAGAAGAAGTTGTGGTCTTCACCTTCTCCTGTAATAAAGTCCAGACCTTTATCTGTTAATTCGATAGAGTTATGTTTTTCATCAATAGTGAAATAAAGTGGAGCATCGGCTTCGGGCATTAATTTCTGGTTTTCAGCAAGATAAATTGCTTCAGTTTCGTGCAATATCTGTCTCATACCCTGTTCAGACAAATACTTAATCAAGGGCTTATTTTTAGGTAAACCACGAAATGCACGGAAAAGAGCTAATCCACCTTCTTTTTTATTGCCCGATGCAATCAGTTTTTTAGCTTCGTTAAGATAACTGTTTGTTAAGGTTTTCTGTGCCTCTACAATGCGCTGGATACGTGGTTTTAATGATAAGAATAATTCTTCATCACCAGTACGAGACATTGGGCCACTAATAATCAAAGGTGTACGGGCATCATCAATCAATACTGAGTCAACCTCATCGACCATCGCATAGTGGTGTTCGCGTTGCACCAACTCTTCAGGATCGTTTACCATGTTATCACGGAGGTAGTCGAAACCAAACTCATTATTCGTACCATAAGTAATGCCTGCTGCGTAGGCACTTCTGCGGGCAGATGAGTTGGCCGAGTGTTTATCAATACAATCGCAGGTAATGCCATTAAATTCAAAAATCGGTCCCATCCACTCAGAGTCACGGCGAGCCAGGTAGTCGTTTACTGTTACGATATGAACCCCTTTACCAGCCAGAGCATTCAGAAATGCCGGAAACGTAGCTACGAGGGTTTTACCTTCTCCGGTTGCCATCTCAGAAATTTTACCTTTATGCAGGGCGGCACCACCGATAATCTGTACATCGTAGTGAACCATGTTCCAGGTTATCATATTTCCGGCGGCTAACCACTGGTTTTGCCAGATAGCCTTATCGCCTTCAATTCTGATATGGCCTTTCTTCATAGCCAATTCACGGTCAAGATGGGTAGCCGTAACAGCAATTTCTGTATTTTCAGTAAATCGACGAGCCGTTTCTTTGACAATCGCAAAGGCTTTAGGGAGTATCTCTAAAAGAACTACTTCCAGTTCTTTATTTCTATCGAGTTTTAATTCATCAATTTTTCTGAAAGAAGCTTCTTTTTCATCAACTTCCATATCAGGATTCTGATCGATAGTAGCTTTTAATTGACCAATCTGATCGTCGATATGCGAAAGTTTCTGTGCAATATAGTTTTGTAACTCGGTGGTTTTTGCACGAAACTCATCATGGGAAAGGCTCTTCAACTTGACAAACTCTTCGTTTGTAAGTCCTACATAAGGTTGTAGCTCCTTATTATCTCTATCAGACTTTGTTCCAAAAATCTGTGTGATTCCCTTGGTTAAAAAATTCAGCATCTGTATATCTTGTTCTTTATTTCTTATTGATATGAATGTTTGTCTGTCAAATACCTCTCCAAATCTGATAAATCTGCCATTTTGTCAATCTTCAATTAGCTGATTGTGAAGAATTTTAATTTTTAAGGCTGCAAATTTACGCTTTTATGACAGTTTAATAACAACAAAATTAGGGGAATATTGTTAATAAATGTCCATGTTATGTGGTGAACGGCGAAATTTTAAAGTTTATTTAATTCTTTTCTTTTTAGATACGTAGCAAATCTGCCTTTTCTTCCTCAAATTTGAACCCTAAAAAACAGAACCCAATGTTTGAGTCATTGCTGAAAGATTTTGAGGGAGAATTGTACTTCAGAAATACTACTGTTGATGAGGCTATAAGAAAGGTTTATGCCACCGATGCCTCTGTTTATCAGGAAAAACCCATTGCCGTAGCTTTACCGAAGAGTATTCAGGATATTTGTCAGTTAATACATTTTGCCAGTGCACATCAGTTCACTTTAATTCCCCGTGCAGCCGGAACATCGCTTGCCGGACAAGTTGTAGGCAAAGGAGTAGTAGTAGATATCTCTAAAAACTTCACGGATATTTTAGAAGTCAATCGGAAGGAGAAGTGGGTACGAGTGCAGCCCGGAGTGATTCGAGATGATTTGAATGCCTATCTGAAACCTTATGGACTGATGTTTGGGCCGGAGACTTCAACGTCTAGCCGTGCGATGATTGGGGGGATGATTGGGAATAATTCATGTGGCTTACATTCTATTATCTGGGGAACGACAAGAGATAATCTTCTGGAGGTGAAAACCTTATTATCAGACGGAAGTGAGGCTGTTTTTGGGATTGTTAATGCTGAGGAATTAAATAAGAAAAGCCAATTAAAGAATAAAGAAGGAGAGATATACAGAGAACTCATTGCATTAATTGATAATTCAGAAAACCAGGAAGCCATCAGAACCGGATTTCCTAAAAAGAGCATCAGTCGCCGTAATACCGGTTATGCACTTGATGTGATTGAGGAAATGTGGCAAACAAAAGCCGGGAACCTTTTCAACCTGAGTAGCCTGATAGCTGGGTCGGAGGGGACTTTGTGTTTTGTGACGGAAGCCAAATTGAAACTGATAGATTTACCACCTGCCGAAGTAGGAATGGTGGCTGTGCATACAGTAAGTTTACACGAGGCACTCATGGCGAATCTGATTGCCTTGAAACATCATTGCGCTGCCTCTGAACTGGTAGATGACTTTATTCTGGAATTTACAAAGACCAATATTGAACAATCAAAGAACCGTTTTTTTATAGAAGGAGGCCCCAAGGCGATTCTGATGGTAGAATTTTTTGCTGATACCGAAGCAGATTTAAGAGAAAAAGCCAAAGAACTGATAGCAGAGTTAAAAGTAAATAACTTAGGCTATGCCTATCCGATTTTACTACAGGATGATGCCAAAAAAGCATGGGAGGTGCGCAAAGGAGGCTTAGGTTTACTAAGAAACCTACCCGGTGATACGCAACCTGTGAATCTGATAGAGGACTGTGCCGTTGATCCGGAAGACTTACCTACCTACATTGCTGAATTGGAAGTACTACTTAAAAATCATGGTGTTCAATATTCTATGTACGCACATGCAGGTGCAGGGGAGCTGCATGTAGAGCCTATGGTGAATCTGAAAACAACAGAGGGTAGGACTTTATTCCGTACCATTCTGGCAGAAACAGCAACATTGGTTAAAAAATACGGTGGTTCGCTTTCAGGGGAACATGGGGATGGGCGTTTGAGAGGTGAGTTTATTCCGTTCATGATGGGAGATAAAAACTATAATTTATTCAGACAAGTAAAGCAGATTTTTGATGCAAAGGGTGTATTTAATAAAGGCAAAATTGTAGATACACCACCTATGAATGAGTTTTTGCGCTACGAGGCAGATAAAAGTGTCGCCGCGCAAAAGACCATTTTCGATTTCTCTAAACAAGAAAGCTTTTTACGTTTAGCCGAAAAGTGCAGTGGCTCTGGAGACTGCCGGAAAACCGAAATAACAGGAGGAACGATGTGTCCAAGTTATATGGCTACCCGAAGTGAAAGAGATACCACCAGAGCAAGAGCTAATATCCTGCGCCAATATCTGACTAATACTTCTGAAACAAAAGAAGTCGGATGCAACGAAACCAAAGAAATTTTAGATTTATGCTTATCCTGCAAAGCCTGTAAATCAGAGTGCCCTTCAAGTGTAGATATTGCAAAAATGAAAGGTGAGTTTTTGCAGCAATATTATGATGAACATGGCATCCCTTTCCGCTCGAAATTGATAGGGACTTTTACGAAACAGATGCGGTTGGCAAGTTTAACTCCCTGGGGGTATAATTTTATTTTTAAAACAGGCTTTACCCGTCGTATAGCCAATCGGATTGTTGGGTTTCATCCTGACCGTACGATGCCTTTGCTGCATAGCCAGACTCTAAGAAGCTGGTACAAAAATGCGAGGGAGGTAAGAGATTTTACTTCAACTAAAAAAGTATATCTGTTTTGTGATGAGTTTACTGATTTTAATGATGTAGAAATAGGGAGAAAACTGATTCTTCTTTTGCAGAAATTAGGGTATCAGGTAATTATTCCAAATCATCAAGAGAGTGGTAGAACTTACTTGTCAAAAGGCATGATTCGTGAAGCTCAAAAGATTGCAATCGAGAATGTAAATATGCTGAAAGATTTAGTGATAGATGAGGTGCCTATCATTGGTATAGAGCCATCAGCTATTCTTACGTTGAGAGACGAATACTTAGAATTAGTGCCCTCAAATTTACAAGAAGCGGCTCAAAAGATCGCTGATAATACTTTTATTTTTGAAGAATGGTTTTCCCGTGAAATGGATAGAGGAAATATTAAAAATGAGGCATTTACTACTGAAAAAAGATTGATAAAACTACATGGACATTGCCATCAGAAAGCGTTATCGTCGCTTACACCAAGTAAGAAAAGCTTATCATTACCAGCTAACTATGAAGTGCATCTGATTCCATCTGGTTGTTGTGGTATGGCAGGCTCGTTTGGTTATGAGGCCGAACATTATGATGTTTCGATGAAAATCGGAGAGTTAGTGCTTTTCCCGACTGTGAGAAAACAACCAGAGGAAGTAATAATTGCTGCACCCGGCACGAGTTGCCGGCATCAGATAAAAGATGGAACAGGGCGTGTAGCCAAGCATCCGGCAGAGATCTTGTATGAGGCGTTATTGAAATAATATATGTCGATCGTGTTCTGCTTATGTTTGTCAGATAAAGAGCAGTGCACACTTACTATAAATAAAATACATGAAAACAATAAGTATTATAGGCTGTGGCTGGTTAGGATTACCTTTAGGGAAATATCTTTCTGAAAAAGATTATCTGGTAAAAGGGAGCACTACTCATAGCGAAAAGCTGGAGATTTTACAGGAAAACGGTATTGAACCCTTCTTACTTAAACTTAATCCACAATTGGAATGTGAATATGTGGATAACTTTCTGGATAGCGATATTTTGCTCATCAATATTCCACCGAAAATAAGTTTACAGAAGACTGATGCCCATATAGAACAGATTGCTAATCTGTTGACGGCTGTGGAAAACTCCCCTGTCAAAAATATTATTTATGTCAGTTCTACCTCTGTTTATCCTGAACTTAATCGGGAAGTAATAGAAGAAGATGTATTAACACCAGAAAGATCAGCCAGCCCTACAATGGTAAAAGCTGAAAATCTGCTCAAAAGTTTTTCTGCTAATGTAACTATTTTAAGGTCAGCAGGGTTAATGGGTTATGACCGTATCCCGGCTAAGTATTTTGCAGGTTGGAAAGGCTTAACTACCGGAGATATTCCGGTTAATTATATCCATAGAGATGATATAATCAGGATTATTGAAACGGTTATCGAAAAGGGTATCTGGGGTGAGACCTTTAATGTTGTTTCTCCGATACACCCCATAAGAAAAGAAGTATATGCCCGAAACTGTGAAGAAACAGGCTTTGAAATGCCTGAATTTGTGGAATCTCCTACGCCACAGCCCTATAAAATTATCAGCCCTGATAAATGGTTAAAAAAATCGGAGTATCATTTTATATTTAGTAATCCTTTGGATTATTTCTATCAACTTCCTGAATAATCAGACATTAATAGTTAGTTATACCATTATTTTTTAAAATATTCCTGGCGTTTACATTCCCTTTTTTTGCTGATTTGATATACCATTGCTTGGCTGTTTCGACATCATTTCTATTGGCGTAGTTGATACCAATATTGTATTCAAAATCACCTGTTGAATCTCTAACCGTTGCCTTTCTCCAGTATTCTACCGCATTGTCATCCTGTTTCAAATCTACGTAAGTTACCCCAAGATTTTTGTAGGCAGGACCGTATTGCGGTGCCTTCTCTATTAATGCCTTTAGTTCTTTAATCTCCTGCTCGTAATTTCCCTGTCTCCGATACGAAAAAGCATGGTTCAGATAGGCATCCCAATAATCAGGTTTTAAAGATATGGATTTTTGAAAAATCTTTCGAGCTTCTTCAAAATCTTCGCTTCCCATGAGTGATAATCCATAAGATGTCCAGTATTCTGCATTATCTGGTTCGTTTTCAAGCGTGATTTTGTAATAATAATTGGCATTCTTATAATCGCCCATACGGTAATATACAGTCGCAAAAAGCCAGTTGGTACGGTTAGATTTAGGCAAATACTGAGATGCTTTCTGAAAGTACTTCAGGGCAGTTGCATTATCTCCTTCATCTAAAAACATAGAACCGATGGTACGGCATACGTCTGCATTTTTAAATCCACCGTTATCAGCCCGCATCAGGTATTGTTTGGCTGTCGGAAAATCTTTATTGTCTAAATAATACCAACCAAGATTGCTCAGAATCATAGCATCGTTCGGGAACGCCTTATCAGCTTCTTTAAAAAGCAGTAATTCATTTTTCCATTTCTTTGCCTGTACGAAAGTCATTCCACATAGAACCAATGCCACAACCATAAATCCTGCCAGAATACCTTTAGCATTTGCATAGAAATTGTTCATTAATAACCCTATCAGAAACAATGGCCCGATGGAGGATAAATAATAATATCGGTCGGCAACCAAAGCACTACCAACGGGTAATATCTGCAAAACTGTAGAAATAGCAATCAGGAAAAAAGCACCTGCCCACCAGATGCGCTTATCTTTCCGTCCCAACCATATAAGTACACCTACTAATAGTAATGTGCCTAAGAGTGCCAGAGAATAAATAGCAGGAATACTACCGGAAATCTTATTCGGATAAGGATAGAACGGATAAAGATTATAGGGCAGAAGGGTTTTTACCCAATAAAAACAAAAAGCGTAGGCGGTTAGTAAAACTCTTTCTCCTGCGCTGTAAGCATTACTAATAACACTTGAGGCGTCGGCACCTGCATCTTTTTGGGCATGAGTGGCCAGATAAGCAAATATCAGTGTAACTAAGAAATATGGAATTTTATTAATCAGTACTTTAAAATGCAAAGGCTTCTTTAAAAAGCAATAATCAGTAATTATCAGAATTGCAGGTAAAACTACGGCCATACCCTTCGACATACATGATGCAATAAACAGGAGAATTGAAACGCCGTAATATACTTTATTGCTGGTTTCATCAAAATGGATGTAATACCAGAATGAAAGCAGCAAAAACAAGGTATAGAGTACGTCTTTTCGTTCTGCTGCCCAGGCTACTGATTCAACATGCAATGGGTGGATAGCAAATAAAACAGCTGTAACAAATGAAACGAGAACATTACTGTTGAGCTTCTGGATAAGTCTGAAAACCAGCCAACTATTCAGAGTATGGAGAATCAGGTTATCTAAATGATATAACCATGTCTGTTCCTTTACTAAAGCATATTCAATAGCCAAACTTAACACGGTAAGCGGGTGATAGTTTCCAACGACGTATTCAGAGAAAATACCTTTAATATCAAAGGATTTTACCAATTCGTTGATGGTAATATAGGGTTTATCGTCCCATACGAAATTATTCTGCCAGACAGGAATATAGCTAACAAACACCATAACACTCAGAATAGCAGGAATCCATTTTTCATCAATCGAAAAAGGAGTACCTGTTTTATGGGGTTCTGTTGCTTTTGAGGGTGCAGAGACCTGCACGGCCTCTCTTTTAATACCTTGTTTAGGTTGAGACTTATGTTTTGCCATTTGTTGGGTTGATCGGGTACACAAAAATATTTCAATTATCCTGCCAAAGCAATAATTCATAGTTTTATGTCGCTTATTTTCCATTCATAAGCTTATTCTTGTGAAAGTCTTACAAAATACTTAGATTGCCTAAGAACCAGAAACATCTTACCAGCACCAGTAGTTATCCTTTTGTTATTTCCAAATAATTTAAAGAACTTTGATGGCTTTTTGGCAAGAATGTTGCCGATTATCAAGCAATATTTAGGGTGTTCGGGCGTTAAAATACCTAACAAGTTTTGATGAATGAAAGTAGCAAAAATCATATTATGGGCATTTCTCTGTCTTCCGGTTATAGGGTTAGCACAGAAAAATAAAAAAGCCAGTGATGGTGGTATTTCGGAAAAGGATCTACAAGCCGAAGCAGTTTTTACTGACGGTATGAAGTACTTTATTGCCGAAACCTATGATAAAGCCATTACGCACTTCAAGAAGGCGGCTGAAATGAATCCTGCCAGTTCAGGTGCCAATTTTATGATTGCCAAATCATTTTTGGCTTCCGGCGATATTGCCAATGCTACGGTCTATAGCGAAAAAGCTGCAAAACTGGATGAAGATAATAAATTCTACAGAAAATTTTTAGGAGAGTTGTACGTCAAACAAAAGCGCTATAAGGAAGCTGCTCAGATTTATGAGAAATTAGCTGATAAATATCCGACAGATGTTGATAATTACCTTGATTTATCGAATGCCTACATTATGCAGGAAAAATATTCTGACGCAGTAGAGGTGTATAACAAGATAGAGAAAACGATTGGTATGAGTGAGGAAATTACGCATCAGAAACAATTGATTTATCTCAAACAAAACAAACTTGAAAAGGCAATAGAAGAGGGAGATAAACTGATTGCATCAGAACCTACAGAACCTGAATATGTAGTGCAACAAGCTCAGATTCTGATTTCAAATGAGCGTTATGATCAGGCTTTAAAAATGTTGGAGAGTTCGTTGAAACGTAATCCTGATTTTGCAGAAGCACATGTGCTTTTGGCAGAAATTTATCGTAAGAAAGGAGACCTGGATAAATGTAGCCAGGAGCTACAAGTGGCTTTTGCAAACAAAAATCTTTCGTCAGAAGTAAAATTCAAGATTCTATCGAGTTATATGCTGATGATGAAAGATGACAAGGGCGATAAAACCCTTGATAATTTAATTGGTTTGACAAGAGAATTAATCAATCAAGCTCCATCAGAAGCAAGAGCCTATGTGGTATTAGGGGATTTGCTGATGAAAAAGGGTGATATGACAGGCGCACGCGACAGTTACGTTAAATCAACGCAATTTGATAAATCGGTTTTTGAAGTATGGTTAGCCATTGTTGAAATAGATGCTAAACTCAACAATAATGATAGCCTGGCAAAGCATTCGGAAGAAGCCATTGAGTATTTCCCGAATCAGGCATTTTTCTGGTATCATAACGGTGTAGCTAATTTTGCCAAAAAAGATTTCGAGAAAGCTATTTCTTCATTAGAAGAAGCAAGAAACTTAGCTTTAGATAATAAAGAGCTAATAAAGTTTGTAAATGGCCTATTAGGGGATGCTTACAACGAAGTAAAGCAATACGCTAAGTCTGACGATGCTTATGAAGCAGTTTTGAAAGTTGACCCTGACGATGAACATGTGTTGAATAACTATGCTTATTATCTGTCTTTAAGAAAGGATAAACTGAATCGTGCAGTGCAACTTTCTGGTAAGTTGGCAGAAAAATATGGTAATAATGCTACTTTTTTAGACACCCATGCCTGGGTACTTTATACCATGAAAGATTATCAGAAATCACGTGAGTTTTTAGAACGTGCTATTAAACAAAATACTGGTGTGAGTGGCACAATAGTAGAACATTACGGAGATGTGTTGTATCAGTTAGGCGAAAAAGACAAGGCCATTGATCAATGGAAAAAAGCCCGTCAGATGGGCGAAAACAGTATCAATATAGATAAGAAAATACAATCTGGCCAGTTAATCGAATAAACTTCAACCTACAAAAACCTGTTGATACATTTGCCCATATAAGAACTTTTATTCTGATAATTTTTGTGGAATAAAAGATTCTGAGCAAATTTTTAAAACTCACACAAATATGTCAAGCCGTTATATCTTTCTGACTTTTTCTTGCCTGATAGTTTTATTCACAACCTCTTGCAAGCGTCAGAGAATTCATAAAACTGAAATTAAAGATTCTACCAGCGTAGCGATAAGCCCAACGGATATATCTGTTAAAACGGATAGTATATCTGCTGCCAATACTTCTGCGATCACTAAGGTTGATGTAGCTCCTGCTGAAATTGATTTTAAATTCTTAAAGCTACGTTCAAAAATAGACTATTCATCAGGTAGCGAAAGTCAATCTTTTCCGGTTACGGTTCATATTGAAAAAGACAATAAGATCTGGTTATCAATTTCAGTAGGATTAGAAGCAGCGAGAGGGTTGATTACCCAAGATTCTATTATTTTTTTAGACAGACTTCATCGTACTTATTACAAGTATGATTTTGTTACATTAAGCCGACAATTTAACTTTAATCTTAGTTATGATCTTGTGCAATCTATCTTGATTGGTAATATGCCAGTAAAAAAACGTGAGGAAGATGAAATTACAAAGCAGGATGGAAGTTTTGTGATCAGGCAGAAAGAGAATGCCATACAGATTGAAAACATTATTATGGAGCCAAACTTAAAGCTACAAAAACTACTGGCTGCAGATACAAGTGGCGGCAGTAAAATGCAGATTGATTACAGTAATTTTCTGGCGGTAAATAATTTTCTATTTCCACAGGCCATTATAGCTAAGATTGATGCACCAAAAGATGATAAAACTAATCAGACTTTAATAAATTTGCAGCATAATAGAATTGAGTTTTTAGAAGAGAGTCCCGGATTCTCATTCAGTATTCCTAAAGGGTATTCGCCTAAATAGATAGGCTGATCCTGAACCAAATCAGATGTTTTTAAAAAGTATAACATATTTTTTTTTCACCTGCTTTTTTATCTGCTTACTGACTAATCAACAAGCGTTTGCCCAGCGTACCCGAAAAAGCCGGGCGCAATTGGAAAATGAGAAGAAAAGAAATCTGGAGAAAATTGCTGAAACGAAAAAGGCTTTAGAAAGTGCCACGGCAAAAAAAGAGGTAACAGTAGGCAATATAAGAGCCATTAAAGAGCAAATCTCATCAAGAGAAGAACAAATCGGCTTAATTGAGCAAGATATGGAACTGATTGATGTAGAAATGCAGGATATTATCGGAGCCAAGGAAAATCTCGAAAGCAAATTGCTTCAACTGCAGCAAGAATATGCCGCCATGCTCTATTCTGCGTCAAAATACAGCGGTAAATTAAATAAACTGAGTTTTCTGTTTTCTTCTTCTTCTTTTAATGAATTACTGATGCGATATAAGTATCTGCAACAATATACTGAAAACCGAAAAGCGCAGGTAGTACAAATGAAAAAAGTGGCGGCGTTGTTGCGTGAAAGACAAACTAATTTAGAGGGAAAACGTTCTGACAAAAAGCGGTTAATTACCGCTAAGGTAGTAGAAGCTAAAAACCTTGAACAGCTCAAAACCAAACAGACCGAAATGGTTGGAGAACTGTCGAAAAAGGAGAAAGATTTAAGGAAAGAGATTGAAGCAACCAAACGCTCGGTTACAAAATTAGATAATCTGATCGCCAATATTGTAGCACGGGAAATTGCTAAAAAGAATAAGGAGAGAGAATTGAAGCAGGATAAAGAAGCTAAATTGGCCAAGACAAATCCTACCAGAAAAAAGAACAAGCCTATTATGGATTTAGATGCAGAAGAAACTAACCTGGGGCGTTCGTTTGGTGCATCGCGTGCGCGTTTACCCTGGCCTGTGCAAAGAGGTTTTATTTCTGACCGTTTTGGTGTTAAAGAGCACCCTGTTTTGCATGGGGTTTTAATTAATAATAATGGTATAGATATACAGGCACCTTCAAATGCCACTGTAAGGGCAGTATATAATGGGGTTGTAAAAGATATAACGGAGATTCCTGGTTTGGGAAAAGTTGTGACAGTACAACATGGAGATTATTTTACAGTTTATGCCAACCTTAATCAGGTGTTCACTTCAGTAGGACAAAAAATCAGTGCCAAAGAAACGATAGGTACAGCAGGGATATCGGGTGGAGCTACTGAAATCAATTTTCAGATATGGCACAATACAGAAAGGCTTAACCCTGAAAGTTGGCTGGTGCCGAGGTAAAAATTATTTTATAGAGTTTAAGATAATCGATTGTCAGCGAATGAAACGTTCTGCTATGGCGGTCGTTGGTTAATAGAACAAAATATACATTTAATTTTAGGTTCAGAGTGAAGTCAGGCACTATACATTAACTACATTTGTTAGTAAATACGGCAAAACTATTCTTGTTGGCCATTTTAAAATTAATTACTCATTCACTAATTCTTCTATGTCTACTCACTCGGAAATCAAACGCATTACTACCCATACTTTACAGGAACTAAAACGCAAAGGTGAGAAAATAGCCTGTCTTACTTCTTATGATTATTCAATGGCTAAAATTGTTGATGGAGCAGGAGTAGAATTAATTCTGGTAGGTGATTCGGCATCGAATGTGATGGCTGGTCATGAAACTACTTTACCTATTACAGTTGATAATATGATTTATCATGCTCAGGCAGTTGTAAAGGCTGTGAGCAGAGCCTTAGTAGTGGTAGATTTACCCTTTGGTTCTTATCAGGGGAACTCAGAAGAGGCACTTCGTTCAGCCATCAGAATCATGAAAGAGTCAGGCGGACACGCCGTAAAATTAGAGGGGGGTATAGAGGTAAAAGAATCTATTGTTCGTATTCTGAGTGCGGGGATTCCTGTAATGGGACACCTGGGGCTCACCCCACAATCTATCTATAAATTTGGCACTTATGCAGTGAGAGCTAAAGAAGAAGAAGAAGCCGAACAACTGATAGCCAATGCCAAAATGCTTGATGAAGTAGGCTGCTTTGGAGTGGTATTAGAAAAGATTCCAGCTGATCTGGCTAAGAAGGTTACTGAAAGTGTAAGTATTCCAACGATAGGTATAGGAGCAGGCCCGCATTGCGACGGACAGATTCTGGTAGTGCATGATATGCTGGGTATTAACAAAGAGTTCTCTCCGCGTTTTCTACGCAGATATGCAGACTTGCATTCGATTATGACAGATGCTGTAAGGAATTATACCAAAGACGTGAAGTCGTCTGATTTTCCGAATGAGAAGGAATCTTATTGATATTTTTTTACATAAAATATAGTGGTTGTTACTTCGAACCGATATTAGCGAGTTACACTATAAAGTGTAAATTTTGTTGAGAAGATAAGTGTGCCGCGGTCAAGTGTTGGCGAGTAGAAACGCAGCACGCCTGATTAAATACGGAAGTATTTACTTAGTCCTAAACTCTTGCGTTCTGCAAAGACAATAATAAATAAAAACAGTAAACTCAGCAGCAGGTGAAAAGGGATTGAGTAGTAGGGGCTTTCTATTTTGATTTGCCATGAGGCAAAAATCAGCATCCCCGCGCCTATGAGATAGATAACAATACTGTTTATTTGATATGGAATAGGGTAGTATTTCTGACCCAACCAGTAGCATAACGCCATCATTACAAAAGAGGAGATGGCAAAGGCTAAGGCACAACCTACGTAACCCATCTGAGGTATCAGGATAAGGTTTAAGACAACCGAAATAAACATACCTACGAAGGTAAGAATAGTACCGAAGTGAGTTCTGTCGCTTAATTTAAACCAAATGGACATATTCTGGTAGATACCAATAAATAAATTTGCTAATAAAAGAATAGGCACTACTTCGAGACCGAAGCGGTAACTTTTGCCTAAGATCAGGCTAATCAAATCTATATTTAAGCTCACACTTACCCATATCAGTACACAGGCAATAGTAAACCATTTTGTAGCCAGGGCTATCATGCCCGGTGAATTTTTGTCTTCTGCTTTTGAGAAGAAAAACGGATCAGCGGCATATCGATAGGCTTGTACGACTAAAAGCATAAAAATGGATAACTTATAGACGTTGGCATAGATACTAAAGGCATCGTCGGTAGATAGGCCATTGTAGAAGCCATCGGGTAAGATTTCCCGAAACATGATGCGGTCGGCTACCTGATTAACTGCCCCTGCCAGACCCATAATCAGAAGGGGATATGCATAGGTAAAAACAGGTCTGAATTTCTTGAAATCAAAAGCGAATCGGAAACCGACAAATTCTCTCCAAAGCAACAAGAGTGTGGCCAAACTGGCAATGAAATTTGCCCAGACTATATAATCAGGCCCAATTTTAGGATTGTAAAAATAGTCGGCAAATGGTTTCCAATCAGGTAAAAAGACGCCATCATGAATATATTTGCAGAACATCAGATAGAAGATATTCAGGCCTATATTAATGAAAATATTAGCCAGGCGGATTGCCACAAATTTTTTAGCCCTGTTTTCTGCCCTTAGTTTTACAAAAGCAATAGCAGATACAGCATCAGCAGCCAGAATAATAGAAAACCATACTACCAGTCTTTCTTTGCCCGGAAAACCCATCAGATTGATGATAGGTGTAGCAGCAAAATAGATAATGCCTGAAAAAATTACACTTGTAAGGATAATGTAAGAGAGAATGAGGTTGTAGTATTCCTGTCGGTTTTCTTTCTTGCTTGCGTACCTGAAAAAGGCTGTTTCCATACCATAGGTATAGACGATATTTAGCAGAATAACATAAATATATAACTGGTTATTATCTGCAAGCAAGCGTTGTTGATGAAAAACCCGGGTATGAACTGCTACTAAAAGCCAATTCAAGAATCTGCCAACAATACTACTGATACCATACAGGGCTGTATCGCTCGCTAATTTTTTTACTACGCTCATGTGTTAATTTCAGGGGATGAGGTATGCCTCAGAATCCAATTACTTGAACCTTATCGTTATTTTTTGCCAAAATTAGTATATTTTTCTTAGCTCCCTTTATTAATTTCATCCGGCGTACCTGTCCGTTGCTGAAAAATCCCGTATCTTTTGATTTCAGTACCTCAAATTGTCCTTGTCCTTTGCCGTGCAAAACCAGACCATGATTACTATCATATCGACCAATTTCGGGTAATACATCAAAGAAATTGCCTGTAAGAATAATATCGAGGTTATTATCATGGTCATAATCGCAGGTTTCTATGCCATATACCGGAGAGAACTGCACCTCTATAGGCAGAGGTACTATGTTAAAGTTGCCTTTGCCATCATTAATAAAGAAAGAGGTTTGTGGATTCACTACCGTTTTTTCAATCATACCTTCTTTTTGCACACTGGTAAATATTTCATCAACTGATTTGTTAGCGTAGTCTTTATGATAGACGAAACGTTCTTTTATAGATGGAATAACTCTTTGCAGATCAGGTTTTTGCATTAATGGTACTAACTTTCCATTGTTATAGACACAAATCAATTGCTCTACCAGACCGTTTTTATCAAAATCATTTACACAAAGCATAGCGGGGTGTTCTCTGGAGGCTGTTAGTTTAGAGTTAAAACCTAAATTACCCACAATCAGGTCATCGTCTCCGTCATTATCAATATCTGCTACTTTTATGGTATTCCACCAACCTGCTGAATCGGGGATAGGTGTTGCAACAGGAGAGATTCTCCCTTTCTGATTTTTAAGAATGGTTACAGGCATCCAGTCGCCTGCTAATACTAAATCCTGCCAGCCATCTTTATCAAGATCGGTCCAAGCAGCATCGGTTATCATTCCGAGTTCGCCTAAACTTTCGGCTATGAACTTACCTTTTCCATCATTTCTTAAAATATAACTTTCAGGGCTTTTACCATATTGAGCACTTACCATACGAGAACCAACGAAAAGGTCTTCATCGCCATCTTTGTCAAAATCTGCTGCTATTACACATGAATTATTTTCAAAAAATGCAGATAGTGAGCCTAATGAGAAGTTACCCTTACCATCATTAATATATAAATAATCGGTAATGAGCGGGTTATTTTTAAGAAATTCATTACCACCAGTAGCTACATATAAATCAAGGTCTTTGTCGCCATCGGCATCAAAAAAAGTGGCTGCTACTTCGTCTGCATGTGCATTGGTAACAAAAACGCTTTGTCTTGAGGCCTGGAAATTCCCTGAATGAGTCTGAAGGAAAAGTTGTCCAACAGAGTTAAAGGCTGCCCCTAAGTACACATCATCCAGTCCGTCACCGTTTACATCACCTGCTGCCAGGGCAGGTCCTTGCCGTGAAAACATTTGTTTGAGGGTGGCATCTCTGTTATAGTCAACAAACTCGTTTTCGATATGAGTGTAATTCAAACCTGATTGTGAAGTTATATCAGTAAAATATTTAGAGTTAGCCAATGGTCTGTAGCTATAAAGCTGATCAGCATTTTTTTGTTCTAACACCAGATCTGTATCAGCTTTGGGGTTTTTGATGGTTTGTTTTTTATCATTCTGCCAGATAACAGTTAGTGAATCAATAACCGGATTTTTATCCAAACCAAAAACCAGAATATGATCACTTGATGACTGAAAACCGTGATTAGGCATCGATTGAAGATATTGAATCCTGCCTTGTTGATACAAAAATACCTTTGCTCCGATACCAAAGGCATTTTTGTCTGCACCTTTTAAATTAACTCTTAAAAAATGTTTTTTCAGTTTTTCGGAAGAATTATTGCGATAGACTGACAAAGGCATATTATTGTTATTGATAATCAGGTCAAGGTCTCCGTCGTTGTCTAAATCTCCATAGGCTGCACCATTAGAGAACCCAGGTTCTCCTAAGCCCCAGTCAATAGCTTTATTTTCAAATTTCAGATTCCCCTGGTTCTGAAAGGCATAATTCGGAAGAGGTTGAGAAGGCATTTTCTCAACCATTTTATTAATGTTGAGCCTGCCATTCTGATCGAGCATTTGTGGAACCGTGTTTTTATCAGCTAAGAAACTAATAAAATCCTGGTCAGTGAGATCATGGATAATGCCATTAGCTACAAAGATGTCTTTCTTGCCATCATTATCCATATCAAAAATTAATGCTCCCCAGCTCCAGTCAGTAGAATAAACCCCTGAAAGAGCAGCTATTTCACTAAAAACGGGAATACCGTCATGGTTATCACCATTGTTGAGCTGGAGGGTATTTCGGGTATATTGATGATAGAAATCTCGTTGAACTTTAATTTGCTCTAATTCGTATGTTTCAAAGCTTGAAGTAGTTTTAAGACGATAATCATCGTTAGGTAGCATATCAGTAACAAAAATATCGGCCTGCCCGTCATTATTAATATCACCAATGTCGGCACCCATCGAGTTGAGACTCGTGTGCCCCATTGATTCTTCTACCACTTCTTTGAATGTGCCGTTTTTCTGATTGATATAAAGGTAATCTCGTTCGTAGAAATCATTTGATATATAAATATCTAACCAGTTATCGTTGTTCACATCACCTACTGTAATACCTAAGCCAAACCCAATGAGGCTACCATAAATACCTGCCTGCTGGCTTACATCAGTAAATTTATTATTATCGTTTCTGAGTAATTTATGTCCGCCGAATGGGTCTCTCTGATTACGTAAATTCTGATATTGTAGTTTGTTGACCTGTATAAAGCTATTATTAAGCAGATACATATCAAGGTCGCCGTCACGGTCGTAATCAAAAAAAGCAGCGTGAGTAGAATATCCTCCGTCAAACAGCCCATACTCTACTGCCATTTCCTTGAACGATGGAATGCCATTTTGTCCTATACCCTGATTAATAAACAACTCATTGCCACGGGTATCATTCCGAAGTTCACCCGAATTACAGACATAAATATCCAGCAACCCATCGCCATTGACATCGGCAAAAGTTACGCCGGTGCTCCATGCTTTAGTGCCGCTTACGCCAGCCTGTTTGGTGATATCTTCAAACTGAAAAGAGTCCCCCTCTTTTTTACCTTTATTGAGATATAGTTTATTCTCGCCCTGATTGGCTGTAAGGTAAATATCGGCAAAACCATCATTGTTTACATCGCCTATAGCTACTCCAGCACCATTATAGAAGTTACGATAGTTGATGATATTCATTTCTGGAGTATCTTCAATCCTATTCAAGAAATCAATACCCGTTTGAGAAGTATCCAGTGATTCGAATAAATAATTCTGCGAACTTTCTTTGCAAGAAAGCAGTGTAGTCAGAAACAAGCAATAAAACAGCGATTTTGTCATCAGAAAAAATATAAGCCTGTAAAAATAACAATAGAAATCGGATTTTATTGCTACTGTAATAAAGGTGGTAGATTACGGCCAATATTATACTCAACAAATCCGGCGGTTTGGCAATCCCATAGTTTTAGTTTTGAAAAGCGATAGTCAAATATACCGATATCTGCAACCATTTTATTATAAGCGTCTGTCGGAATATTAGTAAACCGGTCGATAACCAGACGTTGCTTATCTACCCCCCCAACTACAAATATACCTAATACTTCCTGACGAGGGTCTGATATACATTTCAGATTGCCTACAATTTGTGCAGGAATTTTATCAAAGATGCCTCCACCTACGCTTCTCTGGTCTTCGAGTCTTTGCCAATAGTTATAGATGTTTTTAGAAACCGAATAAATGTCTAATTGAATAACCCAGTCGGTATAATCTTTGTAACCGACACTATTTATTGGTATCGGGATGTTTCGGCCGTTTACCAGAAAATCTTTTAACAAAACAGGTTGACTATTAAAAGGAGCTTGCCAGCATTTAGAATAACACACCGGAACAGGTGCAGGTGGTGGCGGCGGTTCGGGACAAGTAGTAATAAACTGAATAAAGTCCTGACGTTTGATAAAATAATAATCTTCAGTTTCGGCCGGATCTTTTAACTCTGCCCTTACATTAAATTTCATGTTGAGCGCTTTTTCTGCATTTACAAACGTGTAATCAAATCTGTTGAGAGTTGCCGGAGATTTTAATTCAGCTAAATCGGACTCTATGACTTTGCCATCGGCAGTATTTATTTTTAACTGGTATTTCTGCCCGGTTATGCCTTTAAACAATGGAGAGGTTTCATAATAACCTTCTTGTATTTCAACCATTTCAAACACATTATCTGAGCCGTCGATAATCGTTACCTGTGCCTTTGTTATGGGTTTTCCGATATATTCTGAGGCGTTGTAAGGGTCATAGGCTGTTGCCTTATTTAACCTTACATGATATGGACCCGAAAGGTTATTAACTTCTCCATATACTACAATAGCATTCGTCTGATTACTTACTTCAAAATCGGTTAATTCTGTTTCGCAGGAAGTAAGCCAGCCTATCAGGAATAAAAATAGATATATTTTTTTCATCAGAATCTGAAATTGTAAGTGAGTGATGGAATAGCAGCTCCTAAAACTGAGAGTTTATAGGTTTTAGCCTGTGTACGCAAACCAGTAGCTGATTTGAAGTAGATAGAATAGGCATTCTGTCGTGCCAGAATATTATAAATTGAAAAATTCCAGCTGCCCTGCCATTTCTTCTGTTCTTTGGCATCAAGAGTAATGCCTAAATCCAGGCGCATATAGTCAGGAATCCGTTCTGCATTTCTTAATGTAAAACTTGGGGTAGAATATCCATCTAATAGCTGGTTTATAGTGGCAGGTTGCAGAAATTCATAAACAGTGCCATTGTAAACATAAGTGCCTTTATCGAAACCATTTCTGGGGTTTAGTCCGGCTTTTACCATATAATCATATACATCACTGAAAGCTGTTATTTTATACCTACCGTTCGGGTAGGTAATAGGACGCCCGGTATTATAGGTGAAATTAGCATTGAATGTCATTCGTTTTGTCCATCGGTTATTCAATACTAATTTGAAGTTGTGGGGAGAGTCAAAATTGGTAGGAAATCTCAGGCCGAAATTGGCAGATATCTGATTTTCTGTAGCCGGAATCTGACGGAAAGTACGCGAGTAGGTATAAGAAAACCAGCCTGTCAGTTTTTTGCCACGTGCTTTTTTTAGAAAAAATTCTGCTCCATAAGCAAAGCCTTTTCCTACCAATAGTTGGGTTTCGATAGTAGGATTCAGATATAATGCAGCACCATCAATATAATCGACAACATTTTTAAGGTCTTTGTAGTAAACCTCTAAAGAGGTTTCATATACATTGGTTTCCTGGCCTATGAAGTTCTTGAAAAACCCTATCGAATACTGATCGGCTATTTGTTGAGGTATCTGCGGATTACTGTTTTTCCAGAGGTCGGCAGGTGAAATAGCCATTGTATTAGAAATCAGGTGCATAAATTGCTGCATACGGTTATATCCCAGTTTAATAGAAAAATTGGTATCTACTTTAAAAGCCAGAGAGACACGTGGCTCAAAGCCGCCATACGACTGAATGACCGAGCCATTACGGTAATTAAGTGTATCAACAATAGTATCTATTTCACGAGGTTTGCCGGACTGATAATCGTAGAAATTGCCGGGACCGATTAATTGATAATAGGCGTATCGTAACCCATAATCTAAACTAATGGTTTTTCCAAGACTGATACTATGCCCGATATAAGCAGCCATTTCTCTTGAGTGTTCAATAGGCATGGCAAAGTTATTAATAATAGATTCTGACGTAGTTGGTGTAAGGCTTCCAGCATCGTTTTTATACTGGCTAAGTTCCAAACCAAAATCTAATCTACTTTTATTGGATAGCTCGTAGCTTAAATCTTCTCGGATAGATTTCTGAATAATAGAAGGTTGCCATTTATATTGATAAGGTGCGCTTAAACCCTTAATACCATACTGGTATCTGCTAAGAAAGGCGGTGAAATTATGTGCCAGTTTGCCATTAATTAAAGCATTGTGTTTCAGGGCTATATTACTGGTATTCCAGAAATACATGGTGTCTTGCGCCAACTTGAAGGCATCATTGCTGGAATAAGCTGACAGAGAGATACGCTGATTCTGACCGAATTTATGTGTAACTTTTATGTTGAAATCATAGAAGTTAGCCTTGCTTTGTTTGAGTGCTTCGTTAGGGAAATAACGTAGATAAAAATCAGATAAAGAACCTCTTGCACCGGCAATGACAGATGTTTTACCTTTCCACAATGGACCTTCTACCAAGAGCCTGCTGGAAATAGGACCGATTCCGCCCTGCAAACTCCATTTGTCGAAATTTCCTTCTCTTAGTCGAACATCTAAAACAGATGAGGCCCGGCCACCATACATGGAGGGGATACCACCCTTGAACAAACTTATATCTTGCACCATATCGGCGTTGAAGGCTGTGAAAAAACCGAATAGATGAGAGGTATTAAATAGCGGAACGCCATCGAGCAAGACAAGATTCTGGTCAACATTTCCCCCTCTTACGTTAAAGCCTGAAGCTCCTTCACCAACGGTTGAAACGCCGGGCAAAAGCATAATACTTCTGATAACATCAGCCTCGCCCATCAGATTGGGGAGTTTCTTAAGTGTTTTACCTGAGAGTTTTTCAACCCCCATAAGAGTTCGGTTGACATTTGCATCAGATTTTTCGGCTGTAATGACAACTTCATCTAACAACTTTTCGAGTTTTTCCAGGCTTACTTCAATATTTACATTCTGGTCTAAAACTATTCTATCTGTCTTTATTTTGTAACCGAGCATCCGAATGGTTATCTGATAAGTTTTTGGCGGCAGGTATAAGCCAAAGTAGCCAGAAGAGTCGGTCTGAACACCGATAGTCATACCTGAAAAAAGTATGCTGGCGTTTTCAAGTGGCAGATTCGTACCTGCTTCTTTTACAGTTCCTGCAAAAAGAAAGGTTTTCTTTTGTGCAAAAGCACCTTTATGGATATTTAGTAGCAGGAGTAATAGTAGTGTAAATAAAAGATAGCATTTTTTATTCATTCATTCCAAGGTTAAGGGTGTTGGGATAAAAGCAGAAACGTGACAGTTTTAACTGACCTTCTTGTTTGAATAAATAACAGGGAGTTTGTTTTAAGATGTGACGAACTTTATAACCATTTGGTTGGATTAAAAAATTCACTAATCCTGATGAGCCAAGGGTCTATCAGAGTTAGATTTTGATATAGAATTTAGTGGGATTGGTAAGCCAACCCCACCTGATTTTAAGAGCCAGATATTTAAAAACAATTTATTTCAATTTCTTAAATATCTGCATTTTTTCGTTATTTCTTAGCACGAAATACAATTGTCCTTTTGGGGTATTAATTACCTTTATATCACGTACATCGCCCTCTTGCAAAAAGCCTGTATCGGTTGGTACCAATGCTTTGAAATCTCCTTTGCCATTGCCTTTGAGTATTAACCCGTAAGAGGCATCATAACGTGCCTGATACATATTAGCCCCATAGAAGTTGCCACCTATAAGTATATCTAAATTACCGTCGCCGTCTATATCTTCTGTGCGTAGTGTCATGATTTTTGATACCTGTGCAAGAATTGGTAGGTGCTTTAATCTGAAGGTTTTATTTCCTAAGTTTTCTATGTAAACCGATTCAAAGGTATTGACTATTTTTTCTTCAGCATCATCTAATTCTTTTGAATTAAATACCTGTTCAATGGTTTTGCCTGAGAAGTCTTTATAATCAATATATTTTTTGTTAATTATACCCGGAATCTGTTTTCCCAATTCGTCTTTCCCATTCACTGGATACCATTTATCACCTCTGCTATAAGCTAAAATATGGTCTATAGCATCATTCTTGTCGAAATCTTTGGTAAACATTTTCAATTGTCCTCCTGTATGCTTTCTGAACTTTGTGTTGGTGCCCAAGTTACCTATCACGAAATCAATATCACCGTCGTTATCAAAATCTCCGGAAGTAATACTACTCCAGAATCCGGTGAATTTACCCAAATGATTATCTATCAGTTTGAATTTCCCCTGGTTGTTTTCAAAAGTTTTAACTGGCATCCAATCACCTACTACAGTGAGGTCAAGGTCACCATCTTTGTCAATGTCTGTCCAGACTGCATCAGTAACCATACCTGCCTGACGGAGTTCGGGGGCAATATTTTGAGTTGCATCACTGAACTTTCCTCTGCCATTATTTAACAGTAAGTAAGAGTTAGGCGATTTACCATATTGGTAACTGACCACACGCCCACCTACAAACAAATCAAGGTCACCATCTTTATCAAAATCGCAGGCACGTACACATGACTTATTGTCGAACATCTGTGGCAAAGCATCCACAGATTTAGTAAAATTGCCTTTGCCGTCGTTCAGATATAGTCGGTCGAATTGTTCAACCATTTTATCATAAAATTCATTTCCTCCGCTTACGACGTACAAATCTAAATCTTTGTCGCCATCGGCATCAAAGAATAATGCGTCTACATCTTCTAATAAAGAATCTGGTGCAAAAGCAGTTTGTTCACTTTTAGTAAAGCCGTTTGCTTTTTGCATGTATAGCTCTCCTGTCTGATATTTAGCCCCTCCCACATAAAAATCTTCGAGTCCATCACCATTTACATCGCCAACAGCCATTTTTGGCCCCTCTGTAGATACTTTAAAAGGAATCAGTAATTCACGGGTGAAATCAAAATAGACATTTTCTTTATGAATAAACGGGATATTTCCGGCAGTCGTAATATTTTCAAATAATGGTTTTTGCGACATTTCGAACGGATAAGTACTTCCATCTGCCTTAGCACGAGTCTGGTCTAATGTAATTGTTTTATTGATGGCAGGATTGGTAATTACTTCCATTTTCCGATCTTCCCATATCACAATCAATGAATCTATTTCAGGAATTTTTCCAATGCCGAAAATTAGAGATGGCTCAACTGAGCTCATAAAACCACGGGTGGGTATGAGTTGCAGGAGTTGCTCGCCCTCACTTGTTTTTAAGATTACTTTAGCACCTATTCCATACGTATTTTTATTATTACCTTTTAGTTTTATTTTAATGTAGTTATTACCTATTGTCTCTCTGCTTTGATTGATATAAATTCCGGCGGCATCGTTGAGATTGTTTGTAATCAAATCCAGGTCTCCGTCATTATCTAAATCTGCATAGGCACTGCCATTAGAAACATTTGCTTCTTCAAATCCCCAATCAATGGATTTATCCTGAAATTGTAATCCTTTTGTGCCTCTGTACAGGTAATTGTGCCACTTACCGCTCGGCATTTTATCAATAGCCTGCTGGTCGAGCTCATGAGAGGTTGGAAGATTATAATGGAGAGAGTCGCTGGCAATGAATTTCAGATAATCCAGATCATTAGGTCTTCTGAGAATACCATTGGTAATAAAAATATCCTTAATTCCATCACCGTCATAATCAGCCATCAGCGGACTCCAACTCCAATCAGTGGCGGCTACACCAGACATGGGAGCAACATCACTGAAACGCTTACCACTCATGCTTAATTGCAGACAATTACGGCTATATTGATTAAAGTAACCGAATTGTAGTTTATACAGATAAATATCTAATGGGTCTTCGCCTACTGATGATTTTTCTACTTTTTCATCTTCCGGATACATATCTAAGGTCATGATATCCTGAAAACCGTCATTATTAATGTCGGCTACATCAGAACCCATTGAAAAACGGCTCAGGTGTGTGAAGTGTTCTTTTACAGCTTCTTTAAATGTACCGTTTTTCTGGTTGATATAGTAGTAATCGTCTTCATGGAAATCGTTGCTTACATAAATATCTAACCAGCCATCGTTGTCAATGTCAGCCACTGATAAACCTAATCCATAACCCATTGCTGCCTGATAGATTCCCGCTTCTTTGCTTACATCGGTAAACTTGCCGTTATCGTTACGATAGAGGTAATCTCCTGCCTCGTTGTCTTTTAGCATACGTGTATTGACACGGTCATACGAGCGGGTGTTATGCACGGCATGGTTGAGCAGGTAACAGTCAAGGTCTCCGTCTTTATCATAATCGAAGAAAGCGGCCTGAGTAGAAAAGCCTGTGAAGTCCAGTCCATATTCGCTGGCTTTTTCTGTGAAAGTAAGGTCTCCGTTATTAATATATAGCTCATTAGAGCCTTCTAAGCCTTTATAGTTGGCAACCGCACATACATAAATATCTAACAGCCCATCTCCATTGACATCGGCCATTGTTACACCTGTTTTCCAGTCAGAAAAACCCCCGATTCCGGCTTTTTCTGAAATATCCTCAAATTCAACCGGGCTGTCTTTGGTTTTACCTTTATTTATGTAGAGTTTATTTTTGCCCTGGTTCGATACAAAAAAGAGGTCAGTCAGGCCGTCGTTATTAATATCACCTGCTGCTACACCACCACCATTGTAGAAATACAAATAATCTAAAATATTGAAATCTTTGGTTTCGGTGATGTTGTTAGCAAAATCGACTTTACTTTGACTCGGTGATAGTTTGTTGAAGAGCCTTATGTCTTCGTTTTCCTTCGATTTCGTGCAAGCACTAAAAATTACGACTGGTAGACTGACTATACTTATAAACTTGACTATTGACTTCATTTTTTCTGTTTTTTAAAACTGAATACCTGCGCTTTATCATTATTCTTTGCCAATACAAGCATTTCTTCAGTTATATCAGGGTTGTGTACCATTGTTTTTACTTTATACATTTTTCGTACCTGACCCAGGGTTTTGAATCCTGAATTATCAGGTGTGATGGATTTAAACGTTCCTTTACCTTTTCCTTCCAGTAAGAGTCCGTAATTGGCATCAAAACGCCCCCACTCAGGTAGCACATCAAAGAAGTTTCCTGCTAAAATAATATCCAATATACCATCATTATTGAAATCGCCTGTTTCTATGGCATAAACAGGTGACAATTGTGCTTGCATTGGCAAGGCTTGTAACGAGAAATTACCCTTGCCGTCGTTGATCAGAAATGAGGTCTGAGTATTAGTGATTTTTTTACGTATTCCATCTTTCATCTGTTCGGCAGTAAAAATCTGATCGATTGATTTATTGGCATAATCGGTATATTTGATGAATTTCTTTTTAATCATTGGCAATGCTCTTTGCAACTCACCTTTCAGAACCATCGGGTAAGTGGTGCCATCTTCCGTTACACATGAAATAATCTGCTCGATCGTGCCATTTCTATCAAAATCATTGACATCTAAGTAGGCAGGATATTCTATTGAGGCCTTTAGTTTGGCATTTTCGCCCAAATTGCCTGCTATGAAATCTATATCTCCATCACCATCAATGTCGGCTGGTTTCAGGCAGTTCCATATACCCTCTGAATCTTTGATGGTTTCTTTCAGGGTTAAGGTACGGCCTCTATCATTTTTAAAGATTGCAATGCCACCCCAGTCTTGCGTAACAACCAGATCAATGAAACCATCTTTATCAATATCTACCCATTCAGCATCTGTTACCATACCTAATTCATTGATTTGAGGCATATAACGTTTCGATTGATTTTTAAACCCTCCGGTGCCATCGTTTATATAAAGATTGCTGGCTGGGCTCAAACCATATTTGCCCGGAATCATACGTGAACCAACAAACAAGTCCAGGTCTCCGTCTTTATCAAAATCGTCGGCGGCGACACAAGAACCGTTTTCATTAATAGGGGGGAAGCGCAGGTCTCTTTTAAAATTACCTTTACCATCATTCAGGTAGAGTAAATCGTGGAGTTCTGGTGAGTTTATTTCAAACTCATTGCTACCTGTTACCACAAACAGATCGAGTGCGCCATCTTTATTGGCATCAAAGAATAAAGCATCGACGTTTTCGGTGGTTCCATCAAAAGCAAAATCCGGTTGATTGGATTCCAGAAACTGGCCATTTTTTTGTTGAATGTATAGTTTTTTGGGTTGTCCTGTGGCACCACCAAAGTATAAATCGTCTAAACCGTCGCCATTTACATCGCCTACCGCAAAAGCGGGACCTTGAGTAGAATATTTCTGTTTAAGCAAGACATCACGGTCATAATCCACAAAATTGCTTTCCTGGTGGGTATAATTGAGGGTATTGCTGGTGATATCTTTAAATAGAAATTGTTTTACAGGTTGGGTACTATGAAACACCTGATTGGCATTTTTGTAATTTAAGGTAAGGCTTATATCTATTTTGGGCTTTTTGATAACTTCCATTTTATCATCAGGCCAAACAATTTTCAGAGAGTCGATATCAGGGTTATTTCCTAAACCAAATATTATCTGGTGGTCGCTTGATGACTGGAAACCTCTGTTAGGCATTTGTTGCAAAACTTTTTTGTCACCTTGTTGGTAGACAGTCAGCGTAGCCCCGATACCATTCAGATTTTTGGCAGTGCCTTTCAGATGAATGCGCAAAAAGTGATTTTTGTTTACCTCATTTGTTTTGTTTTTATAGACCGACAGAGGAGCATTTACATTGTTTACGACCAGATCTAAATCTCCATCATTATCTAAATCTCCGTAAGCAGCTCCATTTGAGAACCCGGGTCCTTCTAAACCCCATGCTTTAGTGGTGTTGGTAAACTGTACATTGCCATTGTTTTTATAAGCATAGTTGGGAACAGGAACGGAGGAGATTTTATCTGTAAACTCTTTATAATCGAATTTCTTTCCTTCCAGCATCTGTTGCATAGTGTTACGATCGCCTAAAAACTCTACGAAATCCTGGTCGGTGAGGTCTTTGGCAATGCCATTTGCCACGAATATATCTTTTAGTCCATCATTATCCATATCAAAAATCAAGGCTCCCCAACTCCAGTCGGTGGCGTG
The DNA here is from genome assembly GCF_013912375.1 of Emticicia sp. BO119. Classification (GTDB taxonomy): domain Bacteria; phylum Bacteroidota; class Bacteroidia; order Cytophagales; family Spirosomataceae; genus Emticicia. The sequence goes on from NZ_JACETV010000011.1 coordinate 130,169, forward strand.
TACGCCCGAAAACTCACCTATTTCGCTGAATGTGCCATCACCATTATTCAGATGCAACATATTGCGCATATACTGATGCCAGAAACCACGTTTCTGTTTCATTTCCGACAGATTATAGCTTTCAAAAACACTGGTAGTTTTTAAGCGTCTGTCGTCGGCAGGCAACATATCTGTTACGAAAATATCCAGGTTGCCATCGTTATTTATATCGGCAATATCAGCCCCCATAGAACTAAGGCTGATGTGCGCCATTTGATTTTCTAAATCTTCTTTGAATGTACCGTCTTTCTGATTGATATAGAGGTAATCACGCTCGTAGAAATCATTAGAAATGTAAATATCCAACCAATTATCATTATTTACATCTCCAATGGTGATACCTAATCCAAAACCAATCAGACTTCCATAAATACCTGCCTTCTCACTTACATCAGTAAATTTCAGACTCCCCTGCTCACTGTCGTTTCTGAATAATTTATGCCCGCCTAATTTATCACGCTCATTGCGGAGGTTCATGTAGCCTAACCTGTCAATCGGAGTGAAGCTATTGTTGAGCAGGTACATATCTAAATCGCCATCACGGTCATAATCAAAAAAAGCAGCGTGTGTAGAGAACCCTCCATCTTCCAGACCTACTTCTTTGGCCATTTCCTTAAATGTCGGAATGCCGTTCTGTCCGACACCCTGATTCATATATAACTGATTACCACGTTGATCCTGGCTACCCGAATTACACACATATATATCTAATAGGCCATCGCCGTTGACATCGGCAAATGTAACGCCAGTTGACCAGAATTTTTTACCTGTAATACCAGCCTTTATTGATACATCGTCAAACTGGAATGATTTACCATTTTTTACTCCCTTATTGAGATAAAGTTTATTGTCTTCAAAGTTTGAAGTAACAAAAATATCCGAGAACCCGTCGTTATTTACATCACCGATCGCTACCCCTCCGCCGTTGTAGAAATTCCGGTAATTGAAAATATTAAATTCTTTTTTTTCTAAGCTCCTGTTTACAAAATCGATTCCTGTTTCAGTGGCCGGGAGGGACTCAAACAGTGTATCTTCTTTCTTGCTACAAGAGAAGAGGAAAAAAGAACAAAGGATAATTAAAAGTATTTTTTTCATTGGTATAGGTTAAATGCCGGTTACTTGGCCTACCGACTGTAAAATAAAAAGGCAGACCACACCTGATCTGCCTTTTTGAAACTCATATAGTATTAGTACCCAGGATTTTGTTTCAATAATGGGTTTGCATCAATACGAGGTTGAGGAATTGGGAATAATTCTCTATTTTTATCCAGATTCTTCATGAATTTCCTTTCCTTCGTGAAAGTACCAAAACGAATCATATCATTACGTCTCCAGCCTTCCCATGCAAATTCACGACCTCTTTCTGCTAAGATGTCAGCATCCGTTAAAGTAGCAAGAGGAGCGATACCAGATCTTGTTCTGATGGTATTTACACCATCTAAAGCTTCTGCATTTTTACCTAATCTGAAAGCGGCTTCTGCTTTTACAAGGATAGCGTCCGCCAAACGGAACACTACTAAGTCGTTGCTTTGGTCGCCGTTAGGGTTATTTCTCTGTATCTCATATTTTTGAGAACGAGCACCTGCTACCTGGAACTCAGGATCAGCATCGGTCATCTGGTCTTTGTTGAAATCTGTAATGAATGCCAAAGGTTGTTCTTTTGCATCTTTTAAAGGAGTACCATCTGCTGCATATTGTTGGCCTGTCAACCACATTTTGATACGGGCATCTTTAGAATCAAAAGAGTTATAGAATTCTGCCAGTGTACAGAAACCATTCCAAGGCGCATTACCTAAGTTGTAAGTACGTTGGTTAGCATAGTGTAATGTTCTCATCTGGAAGTTCATACCACCTGCTTTGAAGTTGTCATAAGGTACAGCCCAGATATTTTCTGCTGAACCCTGGTTCTGAACTACAAAGTTGTCAAGGGTATTAGCTGATAAACTATAACCGTTAGCTGAATTGATAACTTTATTAATAGTATCATAAGCCTTTTGCCATTCAGGAGCACCTTTGTACACACCTGCATTCAGATATAATTTTGCTAAAAGCATATTAGCTACATCCTGATTCATACGGCTATATACCTTTCCTGCGTTCAGGTTTGGAATGACAGCGTTTAATTCAGACTCGATAAATGCGTATACTTCTGCACGTGTTTTTGTTCCTGCGTTTGAAGCAGCATCAGTTACGATAGGTACATTTCCAAATAAATCAATGGCCATGAAGTAATAAAAAGCACGGATAGCACGAAGTTCATCAACCGCTTTCTGATTACTTTTTACTACAACCATTAATTGGTTTACTTGTGATATATTACCGAAGATAAAACCCCAAACTCCATTAATTGGGCCATGTTGAGAAGTCCAGGTATGGCGAGAATACGCTAACCAGTCGCCGTTATCGTACCAGTCACCACCACGAGTAGGAACAATCAACTCATCAGTTGTAGCTTCACTTGGGTTAAACCAGTTGTCAGTCATTCCTCTTAAACCACCATAGGCGGGTCCTAATACTGCAGCAATCTGGTCGTCAGTTTTAGGGAAATTACCATCATCAAGGATAGAGCTGTAAACAGGCTCTGTTAGGTCAGTACATGACTGCAAGCTGATTAGACCTAAGCTAAGGGCTGATACAGAAAGTACTTTTATAAGATTTTTTCTTTTCATTTTATTGATAGTTTTAATCAGTCTTTGTATATACGATTATTTAGAAAGAAAGGTTGATACCTGCAGTAAGACCACGTGTTTTGTAATATGTCTCACGTACATCGATACCTGGAGCTCTCTGGTTGTCTCCGTCTACTTTCAAGGCCTGACTAATTTCAGGATCTACACCCGAGTATTTAGTAAATAACAACAAGTTGTTACCAGCAATGTAGATACGTGCTCTTCTTAAAACGCCCAAGTTAGCAGGTAAAGTATAGCCTAATGATGCGTTGTTTACACGAACATAATTTCCAGATTCAACATAATAATCCATTGGGATTGTCTGGTTGTCATTGATAGGTGAAGTTAAAGCTGATTTAAGGGCGTTAGATTCTGCAATACGACCATCTTGTCTTCCTAATAACAACTGGTTAGTGTTCATGATTTTTGCACCCATATTACTTGTTAACTGGAACTGAAAATCGAAGCTTTTATATTTAAAGCTATTGGTCAAACCGCCTACGAAGAACGGATTCGGATCACCAAGATAAGTTCTGTCACCAGCCTGTTGTTCTATTTTACCATCACCGTTCAAATCTTTGAATACATACTTGCCGTTTTCGATTCTATCAACTACTGCTCCGTAGAACACACCAACTGGTTGTCCGGCTTGTAATACTGAGAAGTTTACGGCCGAAGTACCTCTTAATGCACTACCTAAATTAGTAGTTAAGAATATCTGGTTTTGAGCCTGGAACAAATCGTTTGATAAGCTGATAACTTTATTTTTGTTGAATGAACCGGCGAAAGTTGAGCTAAATGTGAAATCTTTTTTATCAACCCATTGATAAGTTAAAGAGATTTCAACCCCTCTATTTTGCATGCTACCTACGTTAGCAAGGATAGTAGGGAATACATAACCTTTTTCTTGCGGTGCGTTTACTACATATAACAAGTCTTTTGTTTGACGAGTGTACCAGTCAATCGAACCAGTTAGTCTTGATTTCCACAAAGCAAAATCGATACCTGCGCCGTAGTTTTCGTTAACCTCCCATTTCAGGTTAGGATTCGGGTTACCTTGAATAGCATACGAAGGTAAGAAGTCATTAAGAGTTGCATCGTAATAAGTACCACTGGTACCATAGAAGCCTCTTGAACGTAAAGGAGCGATACCTTCAGAGTTACCGGTTCTACCCCAGCTTACACGAAGCTTTAAGAGATCAATAGCAGGGTTACCTTTTAAGAATGGCTCTTCACTCAAAGTCCAACCTACTGACACAGATGGGAAGAAACCCCATTTGTTGTTGTCCCCGAATTTAGTCGAACCATCACGACGCATATTAACTGTAGCAAAATATTTGTTCATTAAGCTGTATTGCACACGGCCTAAGAACGAAACTAATTTGTACTCGTTTTTATACGAACCTAAAAGGTTTGGATTGCTTCTGATACCAAGACCAGCTCCGAGATTATTAGGGCCGAAAACGTCTGTTAAGAAGTTGTTATTTGAAGCACCAAAACCATCAGAAACAACATCCTGATAAGTATAACCAGCTAATACGCTCAGGTTACTATTAGAAGTAATTGCTTTGGTATAATTCAAAGTAGTTTCTAATTGTTTATCAACTACAGCGTCTAAACCTCTTGAAGCAGAGTTCCCACCTACTGTGCGTAATAAGTTATCAACTGTAGATTTGGCATAGAAGCTTGAATTTTTGTTTTGTGTACGTAATGTACCACTTACATTAAAGAATAAGCCATCAATGATAGTGTAACCCGCTTGCGCATTAAATAAAAAGTCTTGAAGTCTTTCTTTCTGAGAAATACTTTCAAGAACTGCTAAAGGATTAAAGTTACCAAACGTACCAGGAAGCTGGAAGTAATTACCATTTGAACTATAAACAGGATCGGTAGGACGCATATTCATAGCGAAACCTATAGCTCTTTCTGGAGCGAAGCTTGCATCAGCCTGAGAAGCAGACATATTAAACTTCATTAATAATTTCCCATTGAGTCCTTTCGCATCCATGTTCAAACGGCCGTTTAAACGAGCTTTGCTTGAACCAATCAAAGTACCAATCTGGTCTAAATAACCTACTGAAGCTCTATAAGAAAAGTTTTCTGAACCACCTGAAACACCAATATTGTGGTTTTGAGACAAGGCTGTACGAGTAATCACTTTAAGCCAGTCTGTATCGGCACCACCATCATCAAAAGTCTGATTGTATTTTTGTGCAGCTTGTCTGAACTCGGCAGCATTTAGTAAATCAGGTCTTTGAGAGATTTTTTCCTGACCAACATAGCCGTTGTAATCAACAGTAGTTGCACCTGCTTTACCTCTTTTGGTATTAATCAAAATTACACCATTTGAACCTCTTGAACCGTAAATTGCGGCCGAAGATGCATCTCTCAGTACATCCATTGTAAGAATATCTTCAGGGGCAACGTTTTCAATAGGAGCACCAATCACACCGTCGATTACATATAGTGGCTCACTACCTGCACTTAACGAACCTGTACCACGAAGACGTACAGTAGGACGAGCGTTAGGATCACCACTACTTTGAGTGATTACCAAACCTGCCACTTTGCCTTGAGCAGCCGCTAATGGATTAGTAACAACCCCGGGGTTGAAATCACGGCTTCCAAGACTTGTCACAGTACCTGAAATTTCTTTTCTTTTCTGCGTACCATAGCCTACTACCACTACTTCTTCAAGAGCTTTAGTATCGTCTAATAGGGTTACGTCAACAACAGTTTTGTTACCCACAGCCACTTCTTGGGTTAGCATACCCACAAAACTGAATACTAAGGTAGCATTTTTAGAAACACCTGATAGTTTGTAAGTACCATCAACATTTGTTTGAGTACCTTTCGAAGTACCTTTTTCCTGCACAGTTACACCCGGTAAACCAGTTCCGTCAGCACCTTTTACAGTACCTGAAACTGTGACATCCTGTGCCATTACCGCAAATGTGAATGATGTGAGTAACAATACAGCGAGAGTGAAAACAGAATTTTTCACACAAGCCAATAGCCGCTCTATTGAGCGACCTACTTGGTAGGAATTCATCATAGGTTGTAATTAAAGTGAGTTAATAAATTTTCGTAAAAACTTGTCTATCAGAGCTTTGCCTTCTCAAAACCCTGGTCAGATTACCCTGTTTAATTGGAATATGCCGGGATAAGATAGAACATTACTGCTAATCAACTTTCAAAACTACAAAAAGAAATATTTAAAGTCCAAAAAAATAAGTTAAAAATTAAGAAGTTTCAAAAAAAACTTGCACAAAACATATATTTCACAGTTTTTCAGAGTGATTCAACGGATTTTGCCTTATTGCTCCGCTAAATTAATTCCCGGAAGTATAAAGATGCCATCTATCTCCAGCATTGGAGGTTATCAATTGTTAAAAATGATGATTGTGAATACAAATTTTGTAGAGAGGTATTAAATAAAAAAAATGCTACTTCCTGAATAGTCTTTTAAATCTGTCTTTTCATTGTTTCAATCCTTTGCAATCGTTTTCATTACTGATTTATCAAACATGAGAAATATTAGAAAAGTACTAAAAATTATTTCTGAGGACGTCGTAATGCTGATTGTAAAAAACAAATCTTTCTGAGATTAAAAATGCTAAGAATGATTCAGTAAAAAACTGATATTTAAGTAGTTGGAAAATAAAATTTATAATAAAGATATTACCCTGTTTATCTTTAGGAATTAAGTTTTTGTGGTTTGTTTAAAAATAATTCTTTTGTACTTTTTAAATAAGTTAGCTTCATATTAACTAATTTTGAAGTCTGATAAAAACCAGTACTGGATATACCAATTTAGAATCGACAGAGAATGCTTGACGACCAACTGAAACAGCTTGCCCGAATCTTGGAAGGTGAACTTCATTATGACCAAGTAATGCGGACCCTTTATGCTACTGATGCCTCGGCTTATCGTGAAATACCGCTGGCAGTAGCTATTCCTAAAAATGAATCTGATTTACAAAAACTTATATCTTTTGCTAAAGAAAACAATACGTCTTTGATTCCGCGTACTGCCGGTACTTCATTAGCAGGGCAGGTAGTAGGTAGTGGTATTGTAGTTGATGTGTCGAGAACTTTTACCCGGATTTTAGAACTTAACAAAGAAGAAAACTGGGTAAGAGTACAGCCCGGAGTGGTGCGTGATGAACTGAATCTGTTTCTTAAAGAACACGGTTTGTTTTTTGGACCAGAGACCTCAACTGCCAATCGAGCGATGATTGGAGGTATGGTGGGCAATAATTCTTGCGGTTCTAATTCGGTAGTTTATGGTTCGACCCGTAATCACTTATTGGAGGTAAAGGGCTATTTAAGCGATGGCAGCTTTGTTGAGTTTAAAGATTTAACCTTATCAGAGTTTCAGGAAAAAAGCATGGCTACTGATAATAGTCTGGAAACAAAGTTATATCAACATATAAGCAGGGTCTTAAGTAATAAAGATAATCAGGCAGAAATCAGAAAAGAGTTTCCGAAACGAACTATTGACCGCCGGAATACAGGATATGCGATTGATGAATTGCTGGAAACAGAAGTATTTGAGACTAATTCTAAAGAACTTTTCAATTTTTGCAAATTGATAGCTGGTTCAGAAGGTACGCTTATATTTCTGACTGAAATTAAGCTTCATGTTAATCCGCTTCCACCGAGGTTTACGGGTCTGGTTTGTGTACATTTCAACTCGGTTGATGAATCTTTAAGAGCCAACCTGATTGCCTTGAAATATAGACCTTCGGCAGTTGAACTGATAGACCATTATATATTAGAATGTACTAAAGAAAATAAGGAACAACGTCAGAACCGTTTTTTTGTGCAGGGTGATCCGGGGGCTATTCTTGTAGTTGAGATAGCTCGTGATGACATAGAAGAGATTCAGCAATTAGCTGCTGAAATGGAAGCAGAAATGCGTGCCGCAGGTTTAGGGTATCATTATCCCGTATTGTTCGGAGAAGACACAAAGAAAATCTGGACATTACGAAAAGCAGGCTTAGGCTTATTATCTAACCTGCCCGGTGATGAAAAAGCAGTAGCAGTTATTGAGGATACAGCAGTAGATGTAAACGACCTTCCGGAATTTATCATCGACTTCAATAAAATATTGGCTGAAAACGGTATGTCAGCGGTACATTATGCCCATGCGGGTTCAGGAGAGATACATCTTCGCCCGATTATTAATCTGAAGACTGAAGAAGGACACAAGCAATTCAGACTAATTGCTGAGGAGATATCAACACTGGTTAAAAAATACAAAGGGTCGTTATCTGGTGAGCATGGAGATGGACGTTTAAGGGGGGAATTTATCCGACAACAGATTGGAGAGAAAAACTATACTTTAATCAAAGAGTTAAAACAGGTTTGGGATCCGCAAAATATCTTTAATCCAAACAAGATTGTTGATACGCCGCCAATGGATAAGTTTCTCCGTTATGAAGCAGGACAACAAACGCCAGAATTTAAAACGGTTTTCAGATTCCATAATCAGGATATTCTGCAACATGCCGAGCAATGTAATGGTTCCGGCGATTGCCGTAAAACAGAATTAAGTGGTGGAACTATGTGCCCGAGCTACATGGCAACACGAAATGAGAAAGACACTACCCGCGCCAGAGCTAATATTCTGAGAGAAGTGCTAACAAAATCGGAGAAAATGAACCGTTTTGACAGCAAGGAAGTAAAAGAGGTAATGGATTTGTGTCTGGTATGTAAGGGGTGTAAATCAGAATGCCCGTCAAATGTAGATGTAGCTAAACTCAAAATGGAGTTTTTACAACATTATAACGAAGAACATGGCGTACCAGTCCGCTCATGGTTGGTGGGCAATTATTCTAAAATGAGTAATATTGCCTCTTATATTCCCTGGGCTTATAATCTGATTTTTGATAATACCCCTCTTCGTAAAATAGCCAATAGGGTAGTTGGATTTCATCCGAACCGTACCATGCCTCTTTTGCAGAAGGATACTTTGAAAAAATGGTATAATAAACATATTGTAAAAACCGAAGAGACGAACACTGAAAAGAAAGTATATCTGTTTTGTGATGAATTTACCAATTTTAATGATGTAGAGATTGGTAAAAAGACAATATTCCTGTTACAAAAATTGGGGTATCAGGTAATAATACCAGACCATGTTGATGCAGGCCGAGCGTATCTTTCAAAAGGAATGCTGAAAGATGCGCAAAAACTTGCCAATAAAAATGTGAGCCTGTTGAAAGATCTTATTAATGAAAATACTCCATTGATTGGCATTGAGCCATCGGCTATTCTGACATTCAGAGATGAATACCCTGATCTGGTGATAGATGAATTAATCTCACACGCCAAAACTTTGTCGAAGAATGCCTTGATGGTTGATGAGTTTATTGCACGAGAGATAGACAGAGGAAATATCAAAAAAAGTAGCTTTACAGAAGAGAAACGACTCATTAAATTACATGGTCATTGCCAGCAAAAAGCAGTTGCTTCGCTGACACCTACCAAGAAAATGCTTTCATTTCCGGCCAACTATGAAGTACATCTTATTCCATCGGGTTGTTGTGGTATGGCAGGTTCCTTTGGGTATGAGCAAGAACATTTTGATATTTCGATGAAAATCGGTGAGTTGGTTCTTTTCCCGACCGTCAGAAAACAGCCTGAAGAAGTGATTATTGCTGCACCAGGCACAAGTTGTCGTCATCAGATACATGATGGCACGGGTAGAAAGGCTCTACACCCAGTAGAAATTCTATGGGAGGCATTGATATAGTTTTTTAGTGACTAAAACAGGATTTTTGCCCCAAAACTATCTTTTGAATAGGATTATCATAAGAATTAGTATTTTTAATATCCACACAAGTATTTGATTTTCAGCTTATTGGCAAATTAAAATTGATATTTTTTTTGAACTCAAATTTACAAAAGAAAGTTTTCTTGTGTAAGTTTGGTAGTTATTTAGGATACAAGGAGTAAGAAATGAGTAATCGTACACTATTAAGTTTAGAATTAGCAACCCCTGTAGATGATGAAAGACCTGTTTACTTATCCGGGAATTTTTGTGATTGGTATCCCGATTTGACAGAGTTTGAGATGGAGAAGGTAGGTAAAGGTAAGTATAAGTTTTATTTTTCACCAGATAGAAGTCTTCCTGAAACAATAGAATATAAATATACTCGTGGAGGCTGGGATTTTGTGGAACTGGATTCCTATGGAAATGCCCCGGCTAATCGTGTTATTTCCAGAAAACAAGGAAATATAAAGGATTATGTTCCTTTCTGGCGGCAAGATGGTTCAACAGCGTCTATCACCAAATTGATGCCTGAAATACAGGAGGTATCAGAGAACTTTAATATTCCACAATTAGGCACAGTTCGGGCTATTAATATTTTGTTACCACATAATTATGAGGAAAAGACTGATACACGGTATCCGGTTTTATATATGCAAGATGGACAGAATCTGTATGGGGAAGGTTCTGAATACGGGAATTGGGAAATAGATAAACGCTTGTCGTTATTAGCCAAACAAAATAAGGGGGATGTAATTATAGTATCCATTGACCACGGCAATAAAGACCGTTTCAAGGAGTATTCGCCTTATACAGTAGAGAAAAAAGGTAAAGGTATGGGTATGAAGTATGCCAATTTTATTGTGCGTACGCTTAAACCCTACATTGATGCCAATTACAGAACTAAACCTGAAGCACAATTTACTGGCATCGGAGGTAGTTCAATGGGGGGGTTGATTAGTCTGTATACGGGGTTAATGTATCCTGAAACTATTGGTCGTTTAATGGTCTTTTCTCCTTCTTTGTGGGTGTCTAACAAAATATATTTTGATATAGCCGAATTCTTTAGCCCTATTAACACAAAAATCTACCTATATGGTGGTGGGAAAGAAGGCGTAGCGATGATTCCTAATGTGAGGAAAATTAAAGAAACCATTGAAAATCAACGCTGGAATACTGAGAAAGTAGACGTAAAACTCTCTTTGGACTCAAGAGGTGAGCATACTGAAAAACGCTGGGGACAGGAGTTCTCTAAAGCCATTGAATGGCTGTTTTATTAAAATTTTAAGTCAATTCATATAAGACCACGATTAACATTGAGTAAAAAATCTTTGTTATTCGTGGTATATTTGTTTAATCAGCATACAAAGTATTTACGGAATAATAGAAGACAATGAAAATCAATATATCGTCTCAACTGAATGCGCCACAGGCTATTGTTTATCCATTATTAGATAATGAAAAACTGACAGAGAGCCTTTCAAAAATTGCTCGCCAGGCAGGGCTTAGTTCAGAGGCTCTACAAAGAGATTTCAAGGCAGGTTTAAAAGAAATACTACCTGTGTATCCAGCCAGAAAAGGTTTGGATAAAGTATATCTGATAGGTTTAGGTAAAACACCTAAGCCAATGGATTTTATCAAGGTATTCCGTTCGTTCTTCTACCATAATAAGAAAAAACTGCCGATTTCGATAGCTATTGATCTTAAATCAGATAAGTTAGAAAGTAGTATTGAATATATAGTGAATGGAGCTTGTCTGGCTGAGTATGAGATTGGTGTTTTTAAAACAGATAAAAAAGAGGGAACAGATTTTTTCTCAGCCGAGTCGGCACTTACAATTTATGTATCTGAGAAAAATAAAGAAAAAGCACAATCCTTAGCAGTTATTGGTAAAGAAACTGCCAGCACCCAAATCAGAATTATGACGCTTGTAGATGCACCCGCCAATAGGAAGTATCCTGAGAAGATGGCAGAATATGCTGTAAAATCAGGAGAAATGTATGGTTTTGATGTAAAGGTCTTTGATGAAAGAGAATGTGAGAGTTTAGGCTTAGGAGCATTATTAGCAGTTGGTAAGGGAAGCACCGAAAACCCTCCGAGATTTATAGTATTAGAATATAACCTATCGGCAATGGCAGATAAGCCTTTAAAGAAAATAGGATTAGTAGGGAAAGGTGTAACCTTTGATACGGGAGGGCTTTCAATTAAAGGTGCAGGCAGTATGAGTTACATGAAATCTGATATGGGAGGAGCAGGGGCGGTTTTAGGAACAATTGAGTTAGCTGCAAAGCTGAAACTTCCTGTACATCTCATAGGAGTAATTCCGGTTACAGAAAACTGCGTAGATGGCAACGCTCTGAAACCAAGCGATGTAATTAATACCTATTCAGGGAAAACGATTGAGGTAATTGATACTGATGCCGAAGGACGTATCATTTTAGCTGATGGTCTATCTTATATCAAGAAGAACTATGAGCCAGAGGTAATTATTGATCTGGCAACCTTAACCGGAAATTGTATAGCAGCCTTGGGGTATAATGCCGCGGGCCTATTATCGAATAATGATGATTTAGCCAATCAATTATTTGAAGTAGGGCAACTAAGCGGCGAAAAACTATGGCGTTTACCTTTGTGGGATGACTACAAGGACATGATGAAATCAGATATTGCTGATGTAAAAAACCTTTCATCGATACCTATAGCCGGAGCTATAACGGCCGCTAAATTCCTGGAAATTTTTATTGATGGACATAGCAATTGGGCGCACTTAGACATTGCTGGAATGGCCTTTGGTGATTCTGAATATGGTTCTATGAAATCGGGTACTGCTTTTGGGGTGAGGCTGTTGACTACGTGGTTAAGAGGTTTATAATCTGCCTGCTTTAACACTAATTTCTTCTTTTTATTACTATATTTTTCATCAGATTTTCTTATTTTTGGTCATAACCTAAACTGAATCTGATGAAAAATATTTATTTGTTTCTTTTCCTTTTTATCTTCTCTCCGGCACTTGCACAAAAGAAAAAATCAAAAACTGTCGTTCCTGTTGATTCCCTGAAGGAATTAGACACTTTTGTGAACAAAATGTTAGAAGAGTGGGGGGTACCGGGTACGGCTTTGTGCATCGTAAAAGATGGCAAACTCCTATACGCCAAAGGCTATGGTGTAAAAGATATTAAAACCAAAGCTCCTGTTACGGCTAACACGCTTTTTGGTATTGCTTCTTGTTCAAAATCTTTTACTTCCGCTTGTTTAGCTATTTTAGCCGATGAAGGCAAGCTTGACTGGAATAAGCCAGTAAAAGAATATATGCCTGATTTTCAGCTATATGATGAGTATGCTACACGTACGCTTACAGCCCGTGATTTGGTGTCTCATCGTTCTGGTCTTCCTCGTCATGATTATTTATGGGTATCGTCACCTCTCAACAGAAAAGAAATGTTTGACAGGTTGAGATATTTACCTCTGAATAAGCCTGTTTATGCCCAATATCAATATAACAATCTAATGTATATGGTAGCAGGGGTATTAATTGAGAGGCTATCAGGAAAGACCTGGGAGGAGTTTATGAAGGAGAAAATTCTTGACCCGATTGGTATGAAAACAACGGTTTTAACCTATCCTGAAATGTTGAAAAATACGGATTATTCACTTTCATATAGTGATGAAAAGAATCCAGAAAAAGAAGCTGGTTTTGATAGTAATGTAGATGGCATTGGCCCTGCCGGAGCTGTAAAGGCTAATGTAACAGAGATGTCTAACTGGCTATTATTGCAACTAAACAAAGGTAAAACAGGCGATAAAGTAATTGTTTCAGAGAAAAATCTAAATGAAAATCATACTCCGTTGGCGGTAGTACAGCCTGCTGAAGCCAAATATCCTGAATTAGGCTTTGGTACTTATGGTATGGGTTGGACAATTAATACTTATCGTGGGCATCTGCGTCGCCAGCACGGCGGATCTATTGAGGGTTATCGTTCACAAATGACTGTTTTCCCCAATGATAATCTGGCGGTATTTATTACAACCAATACGGGCATAGTAGGTTATAATTTTGTTACAACTATTACTAACTACATTGCTGATACTTATTTAGAAAAGAACGCAATAGACTGGAACAGCCGATTGAGAAAAGATTTTGCAGAAGCGAAAGAGAAGTCTGCTAAAATAAAGATAGATAATGAAAATCAGCGACAAAAGGATACGAAACCTACCCATACATTAGGCAACTATACCGGTATATACGAGCATCCAGCCTATGGGGCATTAACTATTGGTGTAGATGGTAACTCCTTGAAAGCTGATTTCCACACAGAGAAGTTTTCTTTGCGCCATTATCACTATGATATTTTTGAAGGAGTAGGAGATTGGGAAAATATCAAATTTAAGTTTTTAATGAATGCTAAAGGAGATATTGACAGAGTTTCGTTAGAAATGCCGGCCGCTGCAATGGATATTGAAATGAAAAAGAAATAATATCAAATGCTACAGAGTAATTAACAGATTAGATGCAATTGATTATTATCTTCAGAAAGACGCATCTAAACATAGATGCATCTTTCTGTTTTATCAGAGAAAACCTTGATTGTAACTACAGGTTTTCCTGTATTTTCTTTGATTTCTTGGAAAAACCCATCTAAATCTGCTATTTTTACTTATACCTCAATACACTTCACTATCAATGAGTAAACTATTGTGTTACCTGTTACTTATTAGTTTATCTTTTAAAGGTTTTGCGCAAAATCCTTCACTTGATTCATTGATTACCAAGATTCAGTCTCTCGCAAAAAAAAGCCCAACTTTTGAGCGGGATACTTTAATTATAGGGAAATTAAGCCTGTTAACAGAGCGTAGTATTAATCTGGCTGATATGCGGGCAAATGATTTACTGGATTCTTTAGGGCACATGACTAACAAAATAAGCTGGCTTAAGGGTAAAGGGCTTTATACCAGAGCTTTAGGTAAAAAAAAAGACCGTGACGGCAATTATACAGAGGCATTGAAATTATATTCAAGAGCAATTGAGACTTTGATAAAAGCCGACGGAGACCCGGCGGATTTATGTTATACCTATATACTGACTGGGTTTGTTCTAAATAACAATGGCAGGCCCGATAAATGTATTGAATATATGGAAAAAGCGCTTCCACTGGCAAAAATGAGCTATAATACAAATAATTTGTGCTGGATACTTGATTTCTATGGTGACTATAATTATTATGGCAATTTTGGTATAAGAAACTATAAGAAAGCATTGAGTTACTATTTACAGGTTGAGAAGTTGCTACCTCGTGCCACAAGTGCTAACCTGAAAGCCGATAACCCTCATTGTATAGCCAATTGTTATACACAGTTAGGAAATGAACACTTGGCAGCGCATTATCGTGATAAGGCTTTAAAATATGCTCAGGCAACTAATAATAGAGTAGTGATTTTTGCTATTTATTCAGATTTAGCAGAGATTTATGAAAACAAAAATCAGTTTGCAAAGGCTATAGAGTATCGCAAGCTGAGCCTTGAATATGCTAAAAAATCCGGCTGGATGGAAATGATCTCGAGGGCAGAAAACCATATCTACCAAACTTATGAAATGGCTGGCGATAGTGGTAATGCCCTGAAATATATGAAAGAATACAAGATCCATGAAGATAGTTTGGGTAGGGTTGCGGTGAATCAGAAATATGCTGAACTGGAAGCAGATTATAATTTTGCAAAGCAACAAACTCGTATTAAAACCCTTGAATACGAAGCACTTAAGCAAGCCGATGAAAAAAAAAGCCTGATAGGTATGGGTTTGATTTTTAGTTTGTTAGTAGGGGTTATCCTTATTGCTTATGTGTTCTGGAGCAATAAGCAATTAAAACAAATTAACGCAGAGTTAATGCAGAAAAATGAAGAGATACAAGGGGCTTTGCTAAAAGGGCAAACCATTGAGCGTAAACGTGTGGCAAGTGAGCTACATGATAATATCTCGGCAAAAATTGCCAGTTTACGCTGGCGTTTGGAAGCCATTAATCCGAGTTTTCAGACCGAGAAAGAAGAGAGAATTTTTAATTCTACGGTAGAGGCACTATCGGAGGTCTATACAGATGTTCGTTTACTTTCACATAATCTGTTGCCTGCCGAACTCGAATTGCACGGGCTTGCCAAGGCATTAGAAAGTATGGTTAAAGAAATTAATTCATTGGGTAAAACCGGTTTTTCTCTGAGTATTTCCACGCATGACGAGCGGTTTGCCAATAAAATAGAGTATGAATTATTCAGTGTGATACTTGAGCTCTCTAATAATATACTCCGACATGCGCAAGCCCCAGAAGCCTTTATTGCTTTGACACAGATTGATGACAAATTGCAGTTGGTTATTAAAGACAATGGAATAGGTATTTCGGAAAAAGCGTCTAAAAATGGGATGGGTCTAGCGAATATCAGAACCCGTGTAGCTTCATTGCATGGAGAAATTGAGTTTGTGAGCTTACCAGAAAAGGGAACAGAAGTAGTTGTAAAAGTGCCGATTATATAAAATTATACAATCTTATTATTTACGGCATACATCACAATACCAATTGAATTTTTAACCCCTAATTTTTTTAAGATATTGTGTCGGTGTGTTTCGACCGTTGCCGGACTGATAAAGAGTTTTTCGGCAATCTGATTGGTTGATAATTCTTGAGCAATCAGGCGAATAATTTCTAATTCTCTTTCTGTTAATAAACCAGTAGTATTAGATTCATCTACCAGATCACCTATTTTCTTATCTCGGTTTAGTAATTCAAAGACAACTGATTCGCTATAGTATTTTTCTCCCGAAGCAATTGTACTAAGGGCTTTCTGTAATTCGGCTTTTCCTGCTTTCTTCATTACATAACCAGACACACCAGCCTCAAAAGCCTCTTTAATGGTTTCGGCATCTTCAGAAACTGTCAACAGTAATACCTTTATGTGTGGAAATTTTTGTTTTATTTGTCGGGTCATTTCAATGCCATTGAGTTCACCCATATTATAATCAGATAAGATAGCATCAATATTACTATTCTTTTCTAAAGCACTTAACACCTCAACACCACTGATATAAGTACCTGTTACTTCGTGTTCTGGCATGGTAGAAATCAGCATTTCAAGGCTATCCAATATAAACTTATGGTCGTCTGCAATCAGTATCCGCATACTATTTAGTTTTGAGACATTTTATTTTGGGCATTGTCAAACAAATATCTGCATTTTAGATTAAAACAATGCAGGTATTCCTTTAATTGTTCGGCAAGAATCAATTATTAACACTGATAGTAAGGTTATAATCCCGGAGTTTTTAAATTATATCAACGGGATATAGGTTGTTTTTGTTAAAAAAACTTAATTTCAATCAATCTACGAAAATTTTCGTAATAAAATTTGGAAGTCTTATTTCTTTTCTATTATATTTGTTACGAAATTATTCGTAGATATATTGCATCAAATCAAACTGATTAAATAGTTGTAACAAATTTAAAATTATGGAAAAGCAAATAAACATCAAGCCCACCGAGTCTGAATTAGAAATCTTACAGATTTTGTGGGCTTTAGGTAAAGCAACAGTCCGACAGGTGAATGAAGAACTTTCTAAAACAAAAGAGGTAGGCTATACCACAACGCTCAAACTCATGCAGATTATGTTTGAGAAGCAATTGGTAAGCCGTACAGATGAGGGTCGGTATCATGTATATGAAGCAGCAGTAGGCGAAGAACCTACTCAGCATATGCTTTTAGACAAATTTATAGGTACTACATTCAGAGGCTCTGCAACCAGAATGGTAATGCAAGCACTTGGTAATCAACAGGTGAGTAAAGAAGAGTTAGATGAGATTAAAAAATTGATTGATTCTATCGAAAAAGGTCAATAACCTATTAACTAATAAATTTATATTTAATTAAATTATGAAAAAGCTTTTTGAATTTACTGCCGGAATTCCTGAAAACATCAGCTCTGCATTGGGTTGGACACTCATTCACTCATTATGGCAAGGGCTTGTCATTGTAGCAGTCTTTAGCGTTCTTCGCCAAGTTTTCAAAACTTCTAATGCTCGTTACTGGCAAGGCATTGGTGCATTGAGTTTGCAATTAGTCAGTGCCATTGTAACTTTCGGAATGGTGTATGAACCTGCCGAAATAGCTGCCGGAAAACCAAAATTTACAGCTTTCTTTATCAACAATGCGGCTAATCTGGATGGCATTTCTGTATTTGCTTCTTCTAAATTAACTTTCATTCAACAGGCGCAATTATTCATTCAGAACAACCTTGAAACCTTCGTTTTATTCTGGTTCATTGGTGCTAACCTTCTTCTATTGCGTTTAATCATAGGGTTTGTTTATGTACAACAACTGAAAGTGCAAAAAATCACACCTGTGAGAGATGAAATATTAGGTATTATGGAAGAATTGCAGGAGAAAATTCAGCTAAATATACCTATTCGCTTATTTGAATCGGCTAAGGCTGTAGTGCCTATGACTATAGGTTGGATAAAACCAATTATTCTGCTTCCAGCAGGTATTATGTCAGGGTTGAGTATTACTCAATTAGAGGCGGTTTTGGCTCACGAATTAGCGCATATCAAACGTTACGATTACCTGATTAATATTTTTCAGAGCTGTGTTGAAATCCTTTTCTTTTTTCATCCTGCCACCTGGTTTATCTCTGCACAAGTGCGTGATGAAAGAGAAAACTGCTGTGATGATTTTGCAGTAGAGATTTGCGGCGACAGACTTGTATTAGCTAAAGCCCTGACACAGGTAGCTACATTTCAACATCAACCACGTTTGGCTATGGCTTTTGGAGCAAAACGCCAGACTTTTATAGATAGAATTAAACGTATTGTGGGTATCAACGATGCTAAACCTATGAGTTATGGCAACTGGGCTGTTTTTGTAGGTATGGTACTGATTGCAGCGATGGGAATTGCTTACGGACAGGATAGAATCGCTAAAAACGACCAGAAATCGAAAAATACAAGTAATGAGTTTGTTACACCTGAAGAACAATTTGATTTCTATTTCTTTGAAAAAGATAAAAAGAATGTAGGGGTATATAAAAACAAGAAGGGTGAAATTGTAAAGATTGTGGTAGAGGGTAAAGAACTGGCAGATAAAGAGTTTGAGACTATGAAAGCTTATGCTACACAGTTCCTGAATGCCAAAAACTCAAATTTCTCTATAATACCGGGTATTGTTGAAAATGAAATGGATGATGTAAATGAGCAGTTTTTCTTACATGATGGTTATGTGGCCGATACCTCAAGATTAGATGATGCAGAAAAAGAAATGGAGAGGTTAGGTAGAGAAATGGAAAAGTATAGTCAGGAAATGGAAAAGTATAGCAAGCAAATGGAGGATAAATATGGCAAGCTGATGGAAAAACATGGAAAAGATATGGAACAGGTTTCGTTGAAAATGCGTGTACCTCAACGAAAAATAGAGAATCTTTCTATCGAAATGCAGGAGGTAAGTCTGACCATGAGAAAAATAGAAAACCAATACCGCGATGTAAGAATGCCGGCTGACGCTGAACAAAAATTAAGAGGCCTGGAGAAAAAAGAGCGTGATTTAGAAAACCAGATGCATGGCGTTGAAGAAGAAATGCGCAAAATAGAAGAAGAAATGTTACCTATCCAACGAAAAATGGAGCGCTTGAATAATCCAATGGATAGTTTGCAAAGAGTAATGGAACGTTATCATCGCCCTATGGATAGCCTTGGTCGCTTAATGGAAGAGAAAGGCAAGGTAATAGAAAAACTGGCTAAAGAAGAAGAAGCACGTTTCAAGAAAGAATTCAGAGAATTTGCTGAAATGCTTTTTAAAGAGGGATTAATTAAGGATAAGAAAGATTTTGAGATTCGTGTCAAGGGTGAAAAAATGCTAATTAATTTAGAACCACAATCAACTGCAGTATACGAAAAGGTATGGAACTGGATAGACAAGACCTGGGGAGGCCGTATAAGAGGGATGAAAGACAAAAATTTTACGATAGAGGCAAACGGTGAGCATATTAACTTTAGTACTTATAGCGAGAACGGGCATATGTATCATAGTTTCGGTAGCATTATGCCCCCAGTTCCGCCTGTACCATCAGTGGTTCCAACACCAAGAGCGATTGGTCGGCCTTCAACTATTATTGCGTCAGTACCGGTTCCTCCGGCACCAACGGGAGGGTACATGAGAACACCCTCTCCTGTGGTGGCACCTGCACCAGTATCAGGATACATTAGAACCCCGACCCCTGTAGTGGCGCCCAGACCTGTCAGAGCACCCAGAATTTATAACTAAGACTAAAGTATTGTATCCGATTACAGTATTTTATTCAAGGTAAATAAGAAAATCTGTCCTTGTCAGCAGAAGCTGGTAAGGACAGATTTTCATTTATAGATAAATTACTTATTAACAAACTGCATACTTGCTGCAGGGTAACGAGTTCCGGCTGCCACGTTTTTAGGAGCAATCGCATTTATTTCTGCTAATTCGTCAGAAGATAAATTAATATCAGCGGCAGCAATATTTTCTTCCAGATATTTTACCCGTTTAGTACCTGGAATTGGGAAAATATCGTCGCCTTGAGCCATTACCCATGCTAAAGCCAGTTGAGAAGCTGTACAGCCTTTTTCATCAGCCAATTGTTTGATTTTATTAACTAATTCGAGATTCTTTGCAAAATTCTCGCCCTGAAAGCGTGGCGATATTCTTCGGAAATCATCTGGGGCTAAATCATCAAAACTTTTGATTTCTCCGGTCAGGAATCCTCTGCCCAAAGGGCTATACGGTACGAAGCCAACGCCTAATTCCCGGCAGGTCGGAATAATCTCATCTTCAGGCTCACGAGACCATAATGAATACTCAGTCTGTAAAGCAGTAATCGGGTGCTCTTTGAAAGCCTTACGAAGTGTTACCGGAGCGGCTTCTGATAAGCCAATGTAACGTACTTTGCCTTCTTTTACTAAATCTGCCATAGCACCTACTGTTTCTTCAATAGGCACATTCTGATCGACACGATGCAGGTAATATAAGTCTATGGTTTCTATGCCTAATCGTTGCAGACTTCTTTCACATGCTTTTTTACAATATTCTGGTGAGCCATTAAAGCCTCTTACTGTCGGGTCAGTTGCATTTCTGACTATGCCAAACTTGGTAGCTAATACAACTTCCTTTCTTCGGTCTTTTAATACTTTGCTTAATAATATCTCATTTTTGAATGGGCCATACATATCGGCTGTATCTAAAAAATTTACTCCCGAATCAATGGCTCTATTAATTGTACGAAGTGACTCGGCTTCGTCGGTATTGCCATAAAACTCTGACATACCCATACAGCCCAATCCCATTTGTGAGGCTATTAAGCCTTGATTACCTAATTTGCTCTTTTTCATTATGAATAAGGTTGAAGTGTGAGAGAACAATATAAGGAATAGGAGATTATCCTTTCTAATAAAACAGCGTGTCAGAACGATTGGTTTGTAAAGAGCTTTGGATTAAGGAAATTTAATCTTTGATTTTTGTCTGAACTATGATTTAGCTGATTTTATGATTTTACTGATAAATGATTTTATACAGTTTTAAATCCAAAGAATCAATTAAATCAGCTAAAACGGTACTTCGTTGCGGCATAGTTCAGGAAATTTTGTGGTGAGCTGGAAGCTCGCGCCACAAATAAAAAAGCCACTCCTTTTGGGAATGGCATTTCTATACAAGCTAAAATCTATAAATATTACAGTTTTCTGATCCAGATGTTTCTGAATTGAGTTTTGTTACCGTGGTCTTGTAAGTGGATTACATCGTCACCATGCGCTTCAGGATAATTATGTAAGCCAATGTAAAGAGTTAAGCCAAGGATAGTAGTATTGTTTTGAACTACTACGCCATTGTGCAATACGGTGATACGGGCAGGGTAATCGATACGGCCATCTGCTTTGAAACGAGGTGCAGTATAAATAACATCATAAGTATTCCATTCTAATGGGCTACGTGTAACGTTTACTAAAGGGGCAGCATCTTTATAAATACTTCCGGCTTGTCCATTACGGTAAGTACGGTTTTCGTATGAATCTAATACCTGTAATTCGTAACGATCCTGAAAGAAAACCCCACTATTGCCACGTCCCTGACTATTGCCTTTTACTTCGTCAGGGGCACTCCATTCAATATGTAGCTGGCAATCTCCGAATTTCATTTTGGTTTTAATATCTCCTGTACCTGGAGCTACTTCCATTATACCGTTTACAATATTCCATTTGGCCTGGCCACCATCTTTAGCACTTACCCATTGAGACAAGTCTTTTCCGTCAAAAAGTATAATAGCATCAGAAGGGGCATCACCTAAATGTTTACCTGGAGTTACTACTGGTACTTCTGGATTCCAGATTTCTGTCATATCAGGCTTCATTGGTGCTGGTGAAACTTCTGGTACAACAGATTTGGTTTGGGCGTTTGAGTTGCAACTGATTAAAACTGCAATAGCAAATGAAGAAGCTAAAATCTGTATTTTTTTCATCTTGAGTAAATAAGGTTGAATGTTACTATCTATACTAGATATAGGTATAAATTTAAACTGCAAGCTACAAGTTTTTTTAAAAAGAATGTCTTAAAAAATGGATAAAATTTATTGAGTTCTATTTCTCAAATCCTTCTTTTTGATAATAATGTTTGCTTATTGGCGTGCCAAAACTAATAAAGTTTTTCGTACGGATGTACGAAAACGGAAATGAAACGTACGATATCGGACAAATTTCAATAATCTCTAATTTTTTTTGGCACACTTTGTTTTATTTAAATTGTTGATTATCAATGATTTAAATATATTTTAACAAATTTTAAAGTTTTCTGGCACGAGTTTGTCATATATATAAAATGTAAGCATGAGGCGAAAGGCCGAAACGAAGGGTTTATCAAAATATTATTTTGTTTGTAACCTTTTTTTAAAAGCAAAGTATATACAGAAAAAATAATATTTTGCCAAAAGCCCAGATTGAACCAGAAATGCAAAAGAAGTAACCGTTCGTAAGTTGGCATTGACCGTTTATAAATTATAAGTTATCTGAAAAAAAAAGCGATATAATTTTGAACAATTACAGTAACAACGAAGACGAGAAAAAAGAGTAGAGCGGAAATAAGATATTTTAACAAAAATTAGAGTTTCGCAAAATATTGTTCTGTAGAAATGTTTTTTTTTAGTGTTTAAGAGATTTTGACAAAATAAAATTTTATGGAAAATGAATTTCAAGGCTATCAAATCTAATTACCGTTTGTCCTTTTAAAATAACCATTCAAGTAGTTTGTAATGCACAGTACCAAGTAAAGCATATATCTTTGAATCATCAAAACAAAAACAAAACAGTAAAGCAAAAAATAAGAGACATAGAGAGATAAGAGGTTCATCACAAAATACCTTAGTTTTATCACAAATGTCACACTGGAAAACAAAGCTGAGCTAATTTTAAACCATCAAAAAATTAAATAAAATATTAAAAAATAAAATTATGAAAAAGATAACATCAACCATCGCCATCGCTTTATTAGCAACTACTTTAGCATTTAACGCTAATGCAGAAGATAAAAAAATTGAATATAAAAGCAGTAATCTTAATGTAGGTATGTACGAGGCAGGTTACACAAATTCAATGAAATTGAATATGAACCTTACAAAAGATAAAGGTGTAGCAGCAACCGTTAAATTAATGGATGCAGATGGCAGCATCTTGCACGAAGAAGTTTTGGGAAAGAAAATTGAATCATACAAATTATGTTTTGATATGAGCAACATGAAAGCCGGTAAATATTATGTAGAAGTTAAAAATGGAGATCGCATTATTACTAAAGAAATCTTAAAAGGTACAAATACTTTAAGTTACTAAGCCACCAACCGCTCATCAAGTCTTATAGCCGATTAACTTAAAATCTGAAACACACAGCTCTAAAACAGCATCTATAAAATTGAAAAAGCCATTATTTAAAATTACAAAAATTATGAAAAAGATAACATCAATCATCGCAATCGCCTTATTAGCGAGTTCAGTAGCATTCAACGCCAATGCAGACGACAAAAAAATTGAGTATAAAAGCAGTAACCTTAAAGTAGGTATGTATGAAGCAGGTCACACTAATTCATTGAAATTGAATATGAACCTGACAAAGGATAAAGGTGTAGCAGCAACCATTAAATTAATGGATGCTGACGGAAGTACGCTACACGAAGAAGTTTTAGGCAAGAAAGTTGAATCATATAAATTATGTTTTGATATGAGCAACGTGAAAACCGGTAAATATTATGTAGAGGTTAAAAACGGAGATCGTATCATTACTAAAGAAATCGTAAAAGGTACACATACTTTAAGTTACTAAGCCAATAACCGCTTATCAAGTTTTAGGGCCGATTAACTTAAAATCTGAAACACACAGCTTTAAAAAGCGTCTATTAATAGAAAAAAAAGCATTACTTAACATTTAACAAAATTATGATTATGAAAAAGCAAGTAAGAAATTTTGCATTAGCTCTTGTAGCAGGTCTGTTCACTTTCACAGCAGTTTCAGCAACTGAATTAGCAGAAGGAAAAACATTTGATGTGGGCATGTATCGCGTGGTGAACACCATGAAAATAAATGTAATGATTGCCAAAGAACAAGGTAACTGGGTAGAGATTCGTTTGAAAAATGAAAAAAATGAGACAATCTATGTAGAGGTTGTAAACAGAAAAGCAACTCAATTTGCCAAGAAATTTGATTTACAGGGTTTAGAAGATGGTAAATACCGTTTCGAGATTTCGAATGGTAAAGAAACCATCACAAAAGAAATCAATCTTCAAACAAAGTTGCCTGATGTTTCTGAATATAGAACTGTAGAAGTAAAGTAATATATCATTAGTATTTAGTTTAGGGTAATCAGACAGCGTTGTGGTTTTTTCCGCAACGCTGTTTTTTTGTCTTACGTTTAAGTACTAACGTTAGTTGATATAGGCTAAAAGAAAAGTCCCGTTTGCCAGACAAACAGGACTTTATATGGAATAAAATCAAATGATCTTATTGTACATTCTGAGCGGCACGTCTCAATTCTTCTAAGATTACTTCTTTCATCAATAACTTGCGTCTTTGTGTCTGAATATTGGAAGTCATGATTTTATCCATGTCAGGATTACGTGCTACACCATCGTAGCTTTCAATCAATTGTTTCAATTCGCCACGGGCACGAGTTACGATACTTTCCATCTCACGATATTTGGTCAGAACCTGTTGTCTTTCGCTCAAATAATTGTAATTAGGCAGTTTTCTTGTAATTACCTTCATCAGGTAACTTAACTCAAAAATCTTATCGCAAGCTGCTCGGAAGCGTTCTGCTACGTTGCGTACTGCTAAATGAGAAGGTACTTTGATATTCTTCCAATCGTTGAGCAATACTTTTGCTCTTTCGGTAGAAGCAAAAATGTCTTTGGCTTCTGCTAATCTTTCAGCTTCTTCCATCATTTTTTGCTGTGCCTCTACGCGAGGGTCAACTCTGGTTTTAATCTGAATCCCTTTAGCAGCACAATATTTTTCGTAATAAAGGGTCGTTAGTTTTTTGAAACGACGGAACTCAAATTTCAAACGCTTCGGAGGTACATCTCCTACATTCTTCCATTCGTTCTGTAGCCTTTTCAACTCGGCAAAAGATAATTCCCAATTACCCATACGGAATAACTGCTCGGCTCCTTTCACCAGTTCCATGTATTTCTCCATGCGTTCTCCGATGATCCGGTTCTGCTCTTCGTAGAAAGCTTTTCTACGTTGATAGAAATCATCAAGTACTTCACGAAAGACCGTTTCAATATCGTCCTGATACGGTTTGTCGACAGGGCCAGTTCTAATCCATCGGGTTTTGATATCTTGTAGTTTGTCTGCTACAACACCCCAGTCAACATCTTCTTTGGCTTCTTTGGCTTCATCAATCAATGCTTGCTTGATTGTAAGGTTATTAGCCTGGTTACCTACGATAAGGCTGCGAAGATATTCTTCCTGCTCGTCTAACTTTTTGAGCAATGGAATAAAGTCGCCGATACCGTCAAAGTTCAGCAGTCGTTTGCGAAGTTGCGTGAGTTTTGTTAAGAAGGAGCCCTTATTCTGGGCCTCCGTGATTTCCGTTTCAAGTTGATTAACCTTATTTACCGCAATCTGGTAACGGTTAATGAAGTACTGGAAAGCTTCTTCTTCTGTGCGTTTTACTTCGCCGATTTGTCGGTCGGGCATATCTAAGTAGCCCTTCAAGAATACCTTACCGTCTTTGATGTAAGCATATTCGTTATCTAATGTTACGCCGTCCATAATTAAAATCACATGGCTTGTGAGTCAAGGGTTGTGGTTTGAAAAGGTAAAATTCGCAGTTTTTTTGTATAATGCAAACTTGAATGACGATATTTGAGACAAAATTTTATTTTGAGCAAAAAAAAAGCCTGAAATATGATTTATTTTTCAAAAATTTAACATTGGAGCATAAAAAACTATCTAAGAAACCACTTTAAACAATGAGTGAGCAAATTATTTTTTCGATGGAGCGGGTGAGTAAAATCATTCCTCCGAATCGTCAGATTCTTAAAAATATCTATCTTTCGTTTTTCTATGGTGCAAAAATCGGCGTTTTAGGTCTCAATGGCTCGGGTAAATCTACCTTGTTAAGAGTCATTGCAGGCATTGATAAAAACATCAATGGTGACGTAGTATTTTCGCCGGGTTATACAGTTGGTTTGCTTGAACAGGAGCCTCAACTCGACCCGACTAAAACTGTACGTGAAGTAGTAGAAGAAGGGGTTCAGGAGATTGTAGATTTATTGAAAGAATTTGACGAAATCAACAACGCTTTTGCTGAACCAGATGCTGATTTTGATAAACTGCTTGAAAGACAGGGAGTTGTACAGGAAAAACTCGATCAGTTGGATGCCTGGGAATTGGATACCCGTCTGGAACGTGCGATGGACGCGCTGCGTTGTCCGCCGGAAGATGCAAAGATTGAAACCTTATCAGGTGGTGAAAAGCGCCGGGTTGCCCTTTGCCGCTTATTGTTGAAACAACCGGATGTATTATTATTAGATGAGCCTACCAACCACCTGGATGCTGAGTCGGTATTGTGGTTGGAGGAACACTTGCGCCAGTATAAAGGAACTGTAATTGCAGTAACTCACGACCGTTATTTCCTTGATAACGTAGCAGGTTGGATTTTAGAATTGGATAGAGGAGAGGGTATCCCGTGGAAAGGTAATTATTCTTCATGGTTGGAGCAGAAACAAAACCGCTTGGCGAAAGAAGAAAAATCGGAATCAAAACGTCAGAAGACTTTACAACGAGAGTTGGAGTGGGTGAGAATGGCACCGAAGGCACGTCAGGCAAAATCTAAGGCTCGTTTGGCTGCTTACGACCGAATGGTGAGTGAAGATAATAGGGAAAGAGAAGAGAAACTGGAGTTATTCATTCCACCAGGGCCACGTTTAGGTAATAAAGTGATTGAAGCCAAAGGTGTAAAAATGGGATTTGGCGATAGGCTACTATACGAAGATCTGAATTTCAGTCTGCCACAAAACGGTATCGTGGGAATTATCGGACCTAACGGCGCGGGTAAAACTACTTTATTTAAACTCATAACCGAGCAATTACAACCTTTAGAAGGCACATTTGAAGTAGGGGAGACTGTAAAACTTTCTTATGTTGATCAGGAACATAACCAGTTAGACCCTGCCAAATCAGTCTATGAATTGATTTCAGGCGGTAATGAATGGGTGATGTTGGGTAATAAACAGGTAAATGCCCGCGGTTATGTAAGCCGCTTCAATTTTCAGGGGTCAGATCAGGAGAAAAAAATCGGTACTTTGTCTGGTGGTGAAAGAAACCGCGTACACCTGGCAATGATGCTGAAAGAAGGCGGTAACCTATTGCTATTAGATGAGCCTACCAATGACTTAGACGTAAATACACTACGTGCTTTGGAGGAGGGTCTCGAAAACTTTGCAGGTTGTGCTGTGGTTATCTCCCATGATCGTTGGTTCTTAGACAGAATCGCAACACATATCTTAGCTTTTGAGGGCAACTCGCAGGTATATTGGTTTGAAGGAAACTTCTCGGAATATGAAGAAAATCGTCGCAAGCGTTTGGGTACTGATGTAACGCCTAAGCGTATTAAGTATAAGAAATTGCAGTAGTTCTGGAAACGAAGAAGCCTCACTTTTGGTGAGGCTTCTTTATGAAATAGTTTATTTATTTCTAAAGAATATCGTAATCGGAACTCCTTCGAAACCAAAATGCTCGCGTATTTTATTCTGCAAGAATCGCTCGTACGCCTCTTTTATATACTGAGGTAGATTACAGAAGAATACAAATGTTGGTGATGGTGTAGGTAATTGTAAACAGTACTTGATTTTGATTTGTTTCCCTTTCAACATCGGAGGAGGTGTCTGCTCAATAATCGGTAGCATTACCTCATTCAACTTAGAAGTAGTAATCTTGAAGGTTTTGTTTTCATAGACTTCCATTGCTTTTTCAATCACCTGAAAAATGCGTTGTTTTTCCAGAACCGAAGCAAAAACTACAGGCATGTAATTCATAGGAGCAATACGTTCGAGAATCTCCTTTTTCATTCGGTCGGCGGTTTTAGAGTCTTTCTCTACCAAGTCCCATTTATTAATCATCAACACAATCCCCTTTTTAGAGTTATGGGCATTGGCAATGATACTAATATCCTGCGATTCCAGGCCTTTAGAGGCGTCTAAAAGAATGATGCATACATCAGAATCTTCCAGAGCTTTGATTGAACGTAGGACCGAATAAAACTCAATGCTCTCATGCACCTTAGCCTTTTTGCGGATACCTGCTGTGTCGGTCAGAATAAAGTCTTTTCCATACAATCTGTAATGCGTATCAATCGCATCACGGGTAGTACCTGCAATGTCAGTTACGATACTTCTATCTTTACCAGTCAAAGCATTGAGGAATGAAGATTTACCCACATTCGGACGACCCAGAATCGCAATTCTTGGAATACCCTCGTTTGGATTTTCGATGCCATCATCTTCAAATGCTTTCACTACTTCATCCAACAAATCTCCGGTACCACCACCGTCAGCTGCAGAAATAGGAAAGATTTCATCACCCAAGCCCATTTCATAAAACTCTGCTGCTGTTTGCTGGCGCTCAAAAGTTTCAGCTTTATTGGCTACTACAAATACAGGTTTTTTAGAACGACGAAGGATATTCGCAAAGTCTTTATCCAAATCAGTTAATCCTGTCATAGTATCTACCACAAACAGAATAACACTTGATTCTTCAATAGCAATTTCTACCTGATCACGGATAGCGCCTTCGAAAGTATCTTCAGAACCGACTACGTATCCGCCAGTATCAATAACTGTAAAATATTTCTCTGTCCAGACAGCCTGCCCATAGTGACGGTCGCGAGTCACGCCCGGCATATTATCAGTGATAGCCACGCGGCTCTCAATAAGACGATTAAAAAGTGTAGATTTACCGACGTTCGGTCGGCCTACAATTGCAACAATATTTGCCATAAACCCCTGACCCTTAATAGGGTATAAATTATAGATGAAGACCTCTGGAAATAATAAAAAAACAATTTTTCCAAGCGCCGATAAAGAGAGAGGTCTCTATTCTCTTTAAGTCGTTGAGTATTAATGGGGTACAAAGATAGGGAAAACAGAGGAAATTCTATTGGGTATCAACACAGTACAAGGGCTTTGGGTTCACAGATGCCTAAAAAATTCCCTGAATATCCTGCCATGAAATCAATGCTATGGCTACAATCGCCAATAGTAAACCAACTTTATTCAAGGCAGTAAGCTTCTCTTTAAAAAATAACCCTGCAATGATGGCCGATACTAAGATAACGCCAATATTATATAAGGGATACACAAAAGCGCCACTATTACCAAAAGCCGAAAGGGCTAATATCAGAAAATAGAACGATAAAAAATTAGGCATGCCCAAGGTAATACTTGCCAGAATATTTTTACCTTCAATTTTCTCTTTACCTCTTAGTAACTGGATAATCAACGCTACAGCCCCGGCAATTACTGCGCCTAAAACCATTACCAATGTAACAGGCACAGTGCGGTCAGAAGAGGTAATGTATTTCAGATTCAGGTAATTAATGGCTGTATTCGTAATTCCATAAAGCAAGAAGACCGCAACAGGCAATAGGAAGTCTAAACCTTTACCTTTGATTTTCTCCTGACTCGGTTTAAAAGTACTTAAACCAACTGCCACTATTGCCAAGAACAAGCCCAGATAGTTTAATCCATCAAAGGTTCGACCGTTGGTTTTTAAAATAAAAAGGCTGAAAATAACCGGAATCACCAATGAGATATTATTAGCTAATGAGGTAGCAGTAATACCCATTTTCTGGGTAGAAACACCTGATAGTATAAAAGTAATGATAAAACCAACCCCTAAGAATAAAGCATAGTAAGGCCAGTCTTCTGAGAAATTTAATTCAAAATGCTGCGCTTTAGGCATTAATGCCAAGCCGGTAAGAAAACAGACAGGATAATTAAAAGCAATTGCCTGAAAAGTACTGATTTGATATTTGGGATAAATACGGAAGTTTATCAGCAATAATACCGAAAAAATAATACTTAAGATAAGGTATAGCATAGTGGTTGTTTGTAAAGGAAATTAAAGTTATTCATACCCAAATTTCTCTAATTTATTTCGTTTATTTCTCCAGTCAGGCTCCACTTTGATATATTGTTCTAAGAAAATCTTTTTCCCAAAAAACTTTTCCATCTCCATACGGGCCTCAATTCCTACTTTCTTAATTCTTTCCCCTTTATGACCTAATAGAATAGCGCGCTGTGTGGTGCGCTCCACGTAAATTTCGGCACTAATCACAATCATGTCTTCTTTTTCCTTAAAACTAGTAATTACTACTTCGCAACTATAGGGTACTTCTTTAATATAATTAGTAAAAATCTTTTCTCTCATGATCTCCGCCGCAAAGAAGCGCTCCGGCTTATCTGTCAATTCATCTTTCGGGAAATAGGGTGGATGCGTAGGCAAAAAGTTAATAATTTTGTCAAATAACTCTCCAATATTCTGATTTTCTAATGCCGAAATAGCAATCACCTCAGTTGCTTTAAAATTTTCTTTCCAGTAATTAAGCTTTTCTTCTATCTGTTCAGGCTTGGCTAAATCTATTTTATTGACAATTAATAAAATAGGTGTTTCTGTATGTTGGAGCTTTTCAATTACATCATTTTCATCATGTTTCTCGAAAATATCAGTTACAAACAATATCACATCAGCATCATCAAGTGAACCATGCACAAAGTGCATCATTGATTTGTGAAGCTCGTAAACAGGCTTAATAATACCTGGAGTATCAGAGTAAACTAATTGAAAATCAGTACCATTATGCACACCATTCACAATACCCATAATGCGGTGGCGGGTGGTTTGCGCTTTCGAAGTAATAATAGAAAGACGCTCTCCCACTAATATATTCATTAAGGTAGATTTACCCACGTTTGGTTTACCGACAATACTGATAAAACCAGCTTTATGATTTGGAGAAATTATATCCACAGGAAAAAATATTTTATTTTTTTGCAAAGATAGTTTTTTATTTCAGAAATAGTCGTACCTTTGCAGTCCGATTTAGGAACAACATCGCGGGATGGAGCAGTTGGTAGCTCGTTGGGCTCATAACCCAAAGGTCACAGGTTCGAGTCCTGTTCCCGCTACGCTGATAATCAGGCAGTTACGTGTAAAAACGTAGCTGCCTTTTTTGTTTGGTACAACATAGGTACAACAATTTGATATTTGCTCAAATCATTTCTTCTTCATTGTTCTTTGAAAGTTTTTGAAAATCAGATAGCTTCGTAAAAATATTTTTTCTTTATGCAAGTTATCTGCCTTGAAGAAGCCGCTTTTTATGAACTCGTTGATCAAGTTGTTTCCCGATTAAAAAAGGAACAAGGAAAAGAAAAACCAAAATGGGTTGACGATGAACAAGCCATGCGACTTCTGAATATTAAATCAAAAACAACTTTACAGAAACTTCGTGATGAAGGAAAAATCCGGTTTACCCAACCCCAACCAAGAGTAATTCTGTACGATATAGACTCGATTGATAAATACCTTGAACGAAATGCGCGTGAAACTTTTTAGCAATGGAAGAAACTACTCAAATAGACCCTGACTTTCTGAAGGGATTTAATGATGGCTACCTGATAGCCCAATATGAACCTGAATTAGCAGAAAAACTCTCAAAAATTGAAGCAGTAAGTCCAAGGATTGTTGGCATGCAACAAGGGCGTGAACAGTTCATCAAGGAACAGTTGAAAGACAAATTGCCCAATTGGTTGAAAGACAATCCGATACCTGATAGGACTAATACCCTCTCCAAAGATCAGAATAAACAGATAGACAAAGAATAGAACTTTAGTCTTTATCAGGAGAAATATCTTTATTGTTTTTAGAAAAGTCTTTTACCAGTTTTTCTTTCGATTGCTCCTTTGAAACAGGTTTCTGGAATTTGAGTTGATAATTCAGGTAACCCGCATTGGGAATTTGATTTTTATCGGGTGTCGGTGTTTTCTCCGTTTCATTCTTTTTCTCCGCCAATTCTGTCTTATATTGCTGCATTTCTTCTTTCTTTTTTTGTAAGAAAGGCAGTTTATAATCTTTTGGCTTGTCGGTTTTATCAGCACTAATGCCGGCCCTGATATTATTTCTGTTTTCAGCAAATAAATCTGCTTTCTCTTTGATGGATTCTCTGGTTTCTGTTTCTAATTTATCCTCCGGTATCTCCTTGCTTTCCTGATTTTGCTTCTCATAAGGAGTATTGTTTTCATATTTTTCAGGATTGACCTTTTCATCCAGTACCTGCATGACCTGTTCTCTTACCTCAGGGACTTCCTGTACTTCATTCATCATTCTATCCAACGCTCCATAAGTTTTGGCAGTAAACCGATTGACCTCGCCTTGCTGAAATTTTTGCAAATCTTCCAAGTTTTTAAGAACGGCTGCCCTGTTGTTATAATCAGAACTCCAAGGGCTATGTTTCTTTAAATCCTGATGTGCTTTAGCCAAATCCTGATTTGTCTGTTCTAGCGCATGTTGATAATGCCGTAATTGCTGAATGTCATGAGCCATCTCATCATTGAATTGTTCATATCCTTCGGGGAATGAAGGCTGGTCTTTTTCTTTATCAGGCATAAAAATCTTGACTTTAAATAATTATGCTAATATAATAAAATTATTACTCGGAGTAAAAAATGGATGGTATAGAATTTATATTTCTCCCGTGTTTGGATACCGGAGCATTTGAACTAAGTCAGGAGGAAGAAATTGAAAATCTTCTGGCTGAAGAAGAGCGGATCATCAGAGATAAGGTGTATCCTGAACTTGAATGGCCAACCTTACAATTGATTCAAAAAAGGTTGGGGTACATTCCAAGGCCATATTTGACATTCCCTGTTGAGCCTGATTTGAGACATGATTATCACCGCTATATCTGTGGAAATATTGACTTGGATGATTTATATTTTAAAACAGATGAACTGTTGAAGGTGATACGTAACTGGGATTTACATTCAGATTATCAATTGCTTGCTAACCCATCGGTGTGTGAGTACTTTCAAAAGAATTATCTGTTCTATATGCAGAAAGCCTATGACCGGATCAGTCTACATTTGGGATATAAGCCAGATCATGCTCACTCACTCGCCGCTCAAATCTGGCTCGGTCAGATACTAAGCAAAGAGCATATCATTTTACCGGCCACCCTAACACCATATGATTACAGAGCTTTGAGTAGTGTGAGATATAAAGAGTTATTGATGACCGAAGGTGAAGAAGCCGCCAATCATTCACCTCTCTTAGCCATGCAAGCAATCATCTGAAAAATTATAAGCCGAAAAATAAATTTTCAGTCCATTAAATAAAAAATCTATAAATGATTGTTATCTTTGATAAACAATTTTTGTGTGCATAACCCTACCTCTTTTGCGTGAATACCTTTGACTTAGATAAGCCTCTCATTGAATTTCCATCCGGTTCAAGCAACGGACATTGGACAATCCGCCATGCGGTAGAAGGCGTACAGATTTTCGGCGGCATTGGTTCTGGGAAATCAAGTGGTTCAGGCCGAACCTTAGCCTTGAAATATTTGAAAGCAGGCTTCGGCGGTTTAGTGCTGACCGTTAAGCCGGACGAAAAAGAAGTCTGGCAGGACTATTGCCAGTTAACAGGCCGTGAAAAAGACCTGCTTATCCTTGAACCGGGCGGACACTACCATTTTAATTTTCTGCAATATGAAGCTGCACAAGCCTCCGGCCAATCTATCACAGAAAATATGGTTGAGGTCTTAAAGACCGTTATCAGAGCCGGAGAAGAAAAAAACGGTAAAAGCGATGATCCCTTCTGGGAAACCGCTTTGGATATGCTCATCTTCAATGTGATTGATTTATGCCTATTGGCTTATGGGCAATTATCTATCCAAACACTCTACGACATTGTTCAGACCATTCCCAAACCGGATCAGGAGAATAAGGCTTCAAGCGAAAATAGCAATGCCTATCATAGAGCCTTTCAGCAAGCACAGGCAAAGGTCAATGAGAAGGTTAATGACTGGTATCTGCAATTATCCAAAGAAACACAAGATTTGATGGACGAAGCAGGTACACTGGAAATGGAAGTAGGAAATGCAGTACCGGAAGCTCGTTTGTACAATTTCGTCAGACAATTTTTTAATGAAAACTATATCTCTCTGAGTGAAAAGACTCGCTCAATTATTGATTTTACCTTTTCAGGTTTTCTGTTTCGTCTCCTGAGAGAACCCATTTATTCACTATTCTGCCGTCATGATTCCAATATCCAGCCGGAAGACTGCTTAGACGGTAAAATCATTCTACTGAATCTTCCGGTGAAAGTCTATCAGAAAGTGGGTAGAGACTGTCAGATTCTGTTCAAATATATATGGCAGCGGGCAATGGAAAAACGTTCCATTAGTGCCAATAACCGACCTCTATTCTTATGGGCTGACGAAGCCCAGAATTTCCTACATGAACATGATGCAGACTATCAGGCAACGGCACGGAGTAGTCGAATTTCAACGGTGTATATCTCTCAAAACCTACCGAACTATTATGCCTGTATGGGTGGGCAAAAAGCAGAGTACAGAGTTAAAAGCTTCATGGGTACATTGGGTACAAAAATCTTTCATGCCAATGCAGACATAGAAACCAATAAATATGCCTCTGAACTCATTGGGGATGCCTACTTTGTAGATGAATCTTCTACACAGACGATTGGCAAAGAGTTTTCTCATGGGAGAGGGCAATCATTGAAACTGGAAAGGATGGTTCGACCGGAAGATTTTGTGCGGTTAAAGACAGGTGGGACATTGAATGAAGGTAAAGTAGAAGGCTATCTGCACCGTCAGGGGGATCCTGTGCATAAAGGGCTGAACCATGTGAAAATGACGTTTAAACAACAGTACCAACCTTAATATTGTCTCACGTTTAATTTTAACCACTATGAAGAAAAACCTGTATTTCCGCTCGGTTTACAAAAGTTCTCAAGCCCTGGAAGATGCGGTATTAGGCTCAACTCTCCGTCTATTATCCTTCCCCCGTACTTTATTGGAAGTATTCATTCGAAAAAATATGGGCGAACGTTTTTTCTCAATCGGAACGGCAACTCTATTGTTAATCGTCCTGGCTGCTTTTCCCATTGTGTTTGGTCCCCAGTTGCAAGCTTTATCAGCCTTAAGTGATACGGGCAGGAATAGTTTGGGTGATTACAACTCTATGCGTGAGATGAATGCCGTAATGGAAGCAAGAAATTTTGGCGGAAGTTCAAGAGGCTTTGACTGGGGGTATTTCTTTCTGCATCACTTCACCTGGTATCTGTTTTTAGGAGCCTTCTACTATTTTGCTTTGGAGCGTTACAAGGAAATTAAGCGCCTGCCCTCGGTCTTTGACTTTGGCCGCAGTAGTGTAGATCCCGGAGAAATCCACCCTCGTTTCTGGGAGTTCAAATGGAAAAACCAAAGTGTGGACATCCGGATGATTGAAACGGTGCTGGAACCTTTATTCTTTTTTGTGATTGGAGTGATACTCATTATCCTGAAACAAATGCTGGGCTATCTGATTGTTTTAAGTAGTATCGGGTACTGGATGAATTACCGGATTGCCTATTTTCAGGGAGATCAGTTTATCATGGATACCATCGATGAAATGCTGTTTTCACAGGAAAAAGCCAATGCTTTTATAGCGGATAAAGACCCTAGCGAGACCAATGGGGTAAGGTATTATGGAAGGAAACCTGCTGATCCTGACACCCGCAGAAAGGTCGCTGATATGTTTGAAGAAGACGATAATTTAGAGGTGAATTAGCACCTAAGCTGTCCTTAGGGAAGATGTCTGATACTTTCCACATTCCATTGACAGCCGATTT
The DNA here is from genome assembly GCF_013912375.1 of Emticicia sp. BO119. Taxonomy (GTDB): domain Bacteria; phylum Bacteroidota; class Bacteroidia; order Cytophagales; family Spirosomataceae; genus Emticicia. The sequence continues at coordinate 166,097 of NZ_JACETV010000011.1, forward strand.
CACAAGACAGCCCCATACGCTAATTACCAGCTTATTCATTGGCTCCTGTTTAACAAGCAAAGGAATTATCAGAATAGTTCCTGTGGTGGAGTATAAATTCGATGGCATATGATACGGATGATACAAAGCAGTTCTGCCGCACACGCCAAAGCCTATTTCAAAGATGAACTTTCCCGGTCTGACTATTATGTGACTGATCAGGAATTACAGGGGAAAGTACAAGGTCTTTTAGCTGAACGAATGGGCATCAAAGGACAGGTCACCAAAGACCTGTTCAATGACCTGTGCGATAATATCAATCCGGCGACCGGAAAGGCTTTGACCCCGCGAACCAAAGACGACCGGACAGTGGGCTATGACATCAATTTCCACTGTCCGAAGTCCGTCTCCATCCTGCATGTCCTCTCCAAAGATGACCATATCCTGCAAGCCTTTGAGAGAAGCGTCAGAGCGACTATGCAGGACATAGAGCGGGATAGTAAGACAAGGGTACGCACCAGAGGCCGGGATGAAGAAAGGCCAACAGGCGAGCTTCTATGGGTCGATTTTACCCATCAGACGGCAAGACCTGTTGACGGGTCGATGCCAGACCCTCACCTGCATGCCCATTGTTTCGTCTTCAATGCGACTTGGGATGAACAAGAGCAAAGGATCAAGGCCTGCCAGTTCAGGGACATCAAAAGGGACATGCCCTATTATCAGGCTCGTTTTCAGAAATATCTGTCTGATAATCTGATCAATCTGGGATATGGGATTGAAGCCACCCGGACCTCTTTTGAAGTCAAAGGCGTACCCAAACCCGTCATTGGCCTGTTCTCCAAACGCACCGATGAAATCGGTCGGATGGCGAAAGAAAAAGGTATTACCGATGCCAAAGAATTAGACGAATTAGGTGCCAGAACAAGAAGTAAAAAACAGAAAGGCCATTCGATGGAAGACCTGACCATCGAATGGCGGAGGCAGATTCATGAATACACGGAAAAAGAAGGCAAATCCGAAAACCCGGTTATTCGCTATGCTCAACGAAAAGAAGAACGCCTCCTGACCCCGGAACAATGTATAGATTTTGCGGTTCAACATGGTTTTGAAAGAGCATCCGTCTTACAAGACAGGAAACTGCTGGCCTCTGCCTATCGCTATAGCATAGGCCATGCAAAAGTTTCATTGGAGGGTATTACTGATAACTTTGCCCAAGATTCCCGGTTGATCCATGTGGAAGAAAAAGGGAAACTCATGACCACCACGAAAGCCGTGCTGGCAGAAGAACAAAGAATGGTGAGGCTAGCCCGTCAGGGCTTTGGCAAATTACGCCCCTTATATGCAAAAATACCGGAAACAAAATTACAAGGGGAACAAAAAGCTGCCATTGAACATGTACTAAGCACAACCAACCGTGTTTCGATTGTAACAGGTAAAGCCGGAACAGGAAAAACCTCCACCCTTCAGGAACTGGTTCCTTTGCTTGAAAAGACAGGTAAGACTATCACCATCATTGCGCCTTCAAGTGAGGCTTCCAGAGGGACACTCAGGGAGTCAGGGTTTAAGCAGGCAGATACTGTCAGCCGCTTGAAACTAGACAGGGACATGCAGGATAAACTGAAAGGACAGGTATTGATTGTCGATGAGGCAGGGATGTTAGGCACCAGAGACATGACCCGCCTGCTTGAGATAGCAGACCAGCAGAATGCCCGATTGATTCTGGTGGGAGATACCCGTCAGCATGCCAGTGTTGACAGAGGGGATGCCTTACGGATTTTGAATACAGTGGCAGGCATCAAGACCGCAGAAATCAGTAAGATTTATCGGCAAAAGAATGAAATCTATAAACAGGCCGTAGAAGATTTATCTGTGGGAGATGTGGCCAGTGCTTTTGAAAAACTGGAAGACATGGGAGTCATCAAAGAAATAGACCCGAAAAAGCCCTATGAAATGTTGGTGAATGATTATCTGGACACCTTAAAAAATAAAAAGACAGCTTTAGTGATTTCTCCGACCCGTCAACAGAGTGATGAAGTAACGGAAGCACTACGAATGAAAATGAAATCATCGGGCATACTGGGCAAAAAAGAAAAGCAAATTATACGTCTGCAAAACCTGAACCTAACCGAAGCACAAAAAAGCGATTGGCGCAATTTACAGGAAGGTCAGGTAGTACAATTTAACCAGAATCTGCCCCATATTAAAAGAGGTAGTCAGTGGACGATTAGTGAATGTACAGAGAAAGGGGTTCATATACAGAATGAGGCCAAAGAAACGCGCATATTGCCCACAGAAAAAAGCAAGGATTACGAAGTCTATGAAAAAAATTTCATTCCGATAGCCAGAAAAGATATTGTTCGTGTTACCCGGAATGGCTTCGATCTGCAAAAGAAAGACCTGCTCAACGGACAAATGTTTGAAGTGTTGAAAGTCAGTAATTCAGGCAAAATTCAACTACGAAATCTGATAAGCAAGACGGAGTATGAAATCAATCAGGACTTCGGGCATTTATCGCATGCCTATTGTATTACGTCTCATGCCTCGCAGGGAAAAAGTGTAGATCAGGTGCTGATTGCGCAACCTGCCGCCACCTTCCCGGCCACCAGTTCCAAACAGTTTTATGTGTCGGTTTCACGGGGTAAGGAAGGCGTGAAGATTTATACAGACAAGAAACAGGAATTAATGGAACATGCGGCAAAATTAGGTGATCGCCAGTCAGCCATAGAACTGGTAAGCAGTAAAACTGATACGGATTTCATTCATCAGCAAATCCGGGACAAAATCAACAGGGAGATGCCTAAGACAACTCCAAAGAACCCACAGAAAGGAGATAGAAAACCAGCACCGAATAAAGACAATCCTTATGAGCCAAAATTATAAATTGCGTTTTGACCAGATGAAGGAAAATATTCCAGGTCAATCGGGGTCAACCTCACAAGAAGATACTTCTGCCTTTTATGCGAGTGAAGGATCGATCCGTAATTTTTGTCTGGTATGGAAAGATGGGAATATGGATGACTTTCCCTATTCGTATGTGGTTCATACCCAATTCAGGATAGGAGAGGAAAAGAATGCGATGATTATTGAATTACCCTCCAAACTGATCACACTTTCCGGCTATGGTTTAACCTCCTTATTTCTGGCATTCAAAAAACAGTTGCCACAGTTCATTTATCAGGTAGATGAAAGATATGCGGAAGAGGCAGAAACGGTCGTCACGGACATACAGATAGAAGAAAAAAGTTAGGCTTGGCAGAAACTAATCTGCCAAGCCTGTTTTATTACTTATCGGTTTTGGGACTATATGGTCTCATAACATATTTTCCACCGGGAGTTATAGGATGTTCAGGAACAATATTAAATCCTTTACCGTCTTTGTTTGCCCAAACGGCCGCAACTTTTAGCCAGTTTGATTTGTCACTGCCCGGAATGGGTGTAACCAGGAAAATCACGTGTGTGGGATATTTTTTTTCAGTAGTTTCGTTTGGGTTTGTCATCAGCAAATCTCCTTTGTTTGTGGTTGATGATGGCAGCGAAAAAGGCTCGAAAAGCAGTGGCAGCTCCCCGAATAACAAAAAATCGATGCTTGCCGTCTATTTTTTTGTTAGGAGTCGCAGAGTGTCCACTCCGGGATTATTTTACAAAGTAAAATAAGGGATAAGCACAGGCACAGCGTTTGAGCCAGGCTGACAGTATTCATTCACCAATAAGCAAAGATATGATTTTTAGAAAGACCAAATAATAGGGATTACTGGCTTTAATAACTAAAGCAATAGTAATTTTAGCAAGTCAAAGAAATATAATAAATGCCTAAAAATAAAAAAGGATTATTTGTTGACTGGTAAGTAGTTAATTTTTAAATTTAATTTCAAATTCAATGGAATAAGTTTTAATCGTACTTATAATGTTTGTTAAAAAAGCAGCTCTATAAATTAAAAATCTTGCATATCTTATTTTTATATTTTCTCAATAAATATCAAACAATATAAACTTTTTTATAATGAAGATTATACCAGATAAACTATTAGAAGTTCAAAGAGAAAAAGATGAAAGGCAGTATATAAAAAATGACATTTTATTTGATGATTTTGAAGTCTTGAGTTCTTTAAATATCAATCAAATGAACTATGTGGTTAGTGATGATAAACACGATAAAAATAGCAATTGTAATTGTGATTGTACAGGAGATTGCTATACTACATAATAAATTTATAATGTATGATTATTTACAAATCGAATAATTTATTTCTCAAAAACTTGAGTGATGGTTTTTATGTGATTGTAAACACCTGGCGACCCAATTCATTAAGGATAATAAATGAAGCTCAGTTAAAAATATTAAATGAAGTAAACAATAAGAAAACATTAGATGAAATTTCGTTTTCTTTGAACATTGATAAAAAAAATCTTTATGATTTTTTCAACCTATTTCTTAAGCAAGAAATAATAAATTATAATCCTGATTTTTCTAGGATAGAACCTTTCGATAATCCAAGTTCTCTTGATTTATGGATTCATGCTACAAATAAATGTAATCTGACTTGTAATTATTGCTACATTTCTACTCTTAATTCAACAGGGGGCATGTCAAAAGTTGTAAGAGAAAGGTTGATTGAAAAACTAAAAGAGACAGCTCTCAAAAGAAATTTAAAGGTAGTAAAAATAAGACTGGCTGGTGGAGAACCACTTACTCAGTTTAGATATTGGAAAGATTTAATAGTAGAGTCTAAAACTGCTTTTAATAAGATTAATTGTGATCTTGAAGTTGGGTTTATTACTAATTTAACTTTATTAAATGATGAAATAGTAGAATTTTCAAAAGATTATAATATCCAATTTGGAGTCTCAATTGATGGATTCGATTTCTACAATGATATAACAAGAAAATTTCATAATGGGAATGGTACTTTTGATATAATTGATAAAAACATTGACAGATTAATAAAAAACAATATTAGACTATCAACTTCGACGGTAGTTACTAACTCTAATATGGAAGGGTTACCTGCATTAACAGAATATCTAATACAAAAAAAAGTATTTTTTAGATATTCAATTGTTAAAGGTGAATATATAAATAGAGATGTTTTAAGTGACTTTTTGAACATCTCTTACGAGATTATGGAGAAAGAAATCGAGAATGGATGGGAGTTTTCCAAATATCATCAATTGTGTGATTTAAAACCTTCAAAATTAGGCTTTCAAACTTGTAGTTCTGGTTTGTCAGGTGGAGCGATCTACGTAGATGGAAGTGTTTACTACTGTCACGTTCAAGTAGGAGGCGAATCAGGACTTACAGGTAGTATATTCGATTCTGAAAATGACTTAGTTGAGGTAATAAGAAAGGGAAACCATTATGAAGGGATGAAATCAGATGATTGTAAGACCTGTAATTATAAATACATCTGTACTAGCGGGTGTCCAATGTATAGAGTTGATGGAAAAGATTTGAATTGTAGTCTTTATCATAAATTTATTCCCCGAATTTATGAATTACAAGGTAAAGAAAGATTAAAGTTGCTACTTGACAGATTGAAATAATGCATATAGTTAGATTAGTAATTTTAAAATTAATAGTATATCTCATTAAATTATTGTTTTCTTTATTAATTGTTTTGACTATATGGTTATTGGACTTCTTAACAAACTTATGGGAGGACATGGTGTCAACTCTAGCGTTAATAGTATCTGTGTTTGCTTTAGGAGCAACTTGGAGGCAACTTCATCTGCAAAGGACTCATAATCACAAATCATTAAAGCCTATTGGTCAAATTGATTTTGGAGATCGTAATTTTAGTAAACATCTCTTTATTTATTTAAATAATTTTGGCGTTGGCCCTATGATTGTTACTAAACTAATTTTTGAGAAAAATGGAATAAAATATGAGAAGATAGCTGACTGCATGGAGATAGAATCAAAAAAGTTCATGCATGTCAATATACACTCTGAACTAATAAACGTGATTTTACCAGGCAAATATATAGAAATTTTTGAAACAAAAGACCCTAGCTATTCAGATGAAAAAGCAATATATAATGTTGAATCAATGAATGTAGTGAAAAGGCAGTTAGCAGAAATTACTTTGACAGTAGAATACAAAGATGTATACGATAATGAATATACAACAAAAAGAAGTTTTGACTGGTTTATTCGACATATTAAAAACACTAATGATCTAACAATTCAAAATAAGAGTCAATCACAGGAAAAAAAGATTAATGAAAATAATTTGATTGAAGGAGAAACTTCTATTCAAAGTTTCCCTATAAAAAAAAGAACAAGATTAAAAAAAAATACGTCTCAGTAAGAGTATAACTTTATAATTTTTATAAGTCGTTATTTTTTTTTGAAAGAGGTAAATTTTGCAGCCTATGTAGATATTCGGTAGCTTTCTGGGCATGGGAAGCAGCAGTGAAAATCAGTCGTTTGTCGTCTTGCAATGCCTGTAACCATGACTGAATATAGGCAGCATGCTTTTCCTCCGGCATCGGTTCAAAGCCTAAATCAGCGGCAAGAAAACAGGCTCCTAATTCCGCCACCATTTCTTCTTTGGCATACCCCTCATCACCCCATTGCTTGCGGCCAAAATCACGGTTTAATCGTGTTGGGTGCTTTGTCCAATGGGTCATTTCATGGCCAAGGACGGCATAATAATCTTTGGCTGACAGAAAGCTCTCAATCGGCGGCATCATCACATAATCATCTATGGAATGATACGCTGCTTTATGGCCCTGACGAATATCCGCTTTCGTCCGGGCAAAGAAAAGTTCTAATTCTGCGATACGCTGCGGCGCATTATCTGTAACCTGTGAAGCCGTTTCATAAAACTGTTGAGGCAAGCCTTCAATCTGGCTGGCATTGAAAACGGTATAGGTTTTCATGAAAGGAATCCTGACGGCTTCCTTTTCACCCTCTTTATTTTCTTCCTCTTTGGTTATCTGGTCTGCGTAGATAACCTGTGAACCTTTCTCACCTTTACGAATGGATGCTTTCAGGCTTTTGGCCTGATTAAAAGTCATCCAATGAGGCAACTGATAGCCATTTTCCACACCCGACATCCACAAGGCAATCACATTGATGCCCGTGTATGGAATGCCATTGGCACGCAAAGGACGCTGGACATTTTCAGGTAAGTGCGCTCTATTCCAGGGCTTTCGCCATGTCAGTTCGCCTTTCTCAAGGTCGGCCAGAATTTTATTGGTGATGCGGGTATAAATGTCATCGGTTTGGTTCATTGGAAAATCCTTTGGAAACAGATAGGAATGGATTGGAGATTGATTGATTAAAACAATCGTAGTTGGGTTCCGAGCGGGGGCGTTTTTTCTGTATCGGGAGGGGAAGCGGCGTTAGAAACAGAGAAGTTTTCATTCTTCGCTTCATCAATAGTCGTATTGGAAAGCATTTCTTTAAGCTTCAAAACACATGCTTTTTCTTTTAGCTTGTGATCCCAGAAACCAAGCGTGTGTGCTGGTGTGTACCAATGGCTAAATTCTTCCATTGAAAGAGTATTGCCATGCACTACTACTGCCGGAATATGGAGCAAGGAGAACTGGACATAGGCGGCATGCACACAGGTAGCATCTAAATCAACAGCCGTTACATGAATGGTTTGCTGATAATTGATTCCACTGTCTTTTAATTCCAGGGCTGCAGCAATAATCATCGCTCCTGTGCCACAGGCAGGTTCTGAAATTGTAATAAAACCATATTGATTGATGATGTCCTGTTGACTATCACCCACAATCATTTTTGCCATCATCCGGCAAATAGGGAATGGGGTAAAGAACTGGCCTTTACGTTCATTATGGAGTTCAAGCGCATGGAAAACCTCACCTAATACGTCCTGTGGTGCTTCTTCCAGATGATTGACAAGCATGCCCAGGAGTTTGGGAAACTCGTTGAGTTCTTCCGGTTTGTAGTGTTTGACGATCTCCAGATAGCGTTTTTCTCTTGGCTCATATTGAGATTTATCAGTGGTATTACTCAAGGCAATGGCTGACATTTCCACAAAGTCTGCAAACACCTTGTTTGTGCTATGGCGGTAGGAAAGCTGGTGAATCAGTTTAACCATGTCCTGCATAAGGTTTCCTTTGTGGGTGGTGGATGATGGCAGCGACAAAGGCTCAAAGAGCGGGGATAGCTCTCCGAACGCCTAAGCGTGAGTCGCCCTGGCGAGCTTTTTTGCCCAGCAAAAAAGAGGGATAAGCGTCTTCACCGCTCTTTGAGCCAAGCTGAAAGCATAAAACCACCACCTATGAAGGATTAATGCGATTAAATAAGCTCTGCTGTTTGCATTTCAGAACGGTATTGATGAAATTGGAGGACTTTTTTAGTCACAGCAAAAGTTGTTTTGGGTTCATCGGGGGACTGTTTTGTTCCCCTTTGCCTTTTTAAAGGAGATAACATATCTAAGTGGTTGGTCATACGTGTGGGTCTTTGAAAAGGTAAGGAAGTTTTGAAACCTGATTTTCAAAATCTATTTCAACTGCCTGCTGCCGGACAAATTCAAAACTTGTGCCAAATAAATCACTCTGATAGGTTTGCAGTTTGTCTTTGATGACTTCGATATAATCAGGACTGATTTCGTAGGAGATAGAATTTCGGCCGTTATTTTTGGCTGCCAAGGCAGTTGTGCCACTGCCACCAAAAGGATCAAGCACCGTTTCCCCGACAAAACTAAACATGCGGATTAATCTGAGGGGGAGTTCCTGAGGGAACATAGCTATGTGTCCCTTATTCTGGAGCGTTCCCGGAAAATTCCAATGTCCGGCAAAGTATTTTTGCCATTCCTTCAGAGTCATTTTTGAAAACTCTTTTTGTGATGGGGTAGGTTGAGGGCTATTCCCTGATTTTCTGAATACAAGAATATATTCATAGTCCATCTGAATAACTCCGTTTCTGGGAAAGGGATAAGACCCTAAAAAGACACCTTTGTCATTGCCGATTTTCTGCCAGATAATGGCTCCCATATAATCAAAGCTGATAATCTCACAGAACTTGATGATTTCAGAATGAATGGCCATGAGTTTGTTTCGGCCATAATGGGTTTTAACAGCAATGGTATCAGCAATATTGATACACAGCCTACAACCATCCATCAAAGTACGATGGCATTCCTGCCATACTAAATTCATGTGGTTGATATAGTTTTCAAAACTCTGATAAAAGCCAATCTGTTGCGTAGTCCCATAATCTTTGATATTCCAGTAAGGAGGTGAAGTAACAATTAAATGAACAGAGCTATCAGCTAACTCACTCATCTTTCGGCAATCACCCTGAATAATTTTGTGAAAAGTCTGCAAGGTCTCTGTCCTTTGGTGGGAAAAATTCAATAAAAAAAGTGCAAATGATGGATTGCTATTTGGGCATCAGACCGTTGTCAGCGAAGGAGTAATAACTTTGCGGAGAAACAATGAGATGGTCGAAGATGGCAATATCCAATATCCTGCCTCCCTCACAGATTTTTTCAGTCAGTTTTTTGTCATTTTTACTGGGTATCAGGCTGCCTGACGGATGGTTATGAGAGAGGATAATTCCACTGGCTTTTGCCTTTAATGCCGCAGAAAACAGGAGTCTTGTATCTACAATACAGGTATTGATGCTACCGGAAGCTATATCGACCAGTCCCAGGCAATTACTTCTGTTGTCGAGCAGCAGGATTTTGAACTGTTCCAGAAGTTCAATCTTATTCTGATCCCATGCCAATCTGAGAACATCATAAGCAACGGTAGGTGAATTTATATGGACTCTTTCTTTATAAGGAACTTTGTATTTATAATGAATCCCGATTTCTGAAACCCGGTATAAGGATTTGAGTTGTGCGTAATTCATGATATTTTCCTATGATTTATTCTGCAATTGTTGTTGATACCATTTACTGAGGTCTTTACAGGCAGCATAAAGCATATTCATAGGCTTATGCTTTGACTCCTCTTCAGTACTGACAAGATTCTGGATATATGCTTTCGCTTGTTGTCCGGTTTGATCATTGCTCATCCAGGAATAAACGTGCTTATACCCATAGTTGCAGATATATGGATTGATTTGTTCCAGACAGGTATTGGAATGTAAAATGATGGTATCAGCCAGCAGTTTCTTTCCACCCAGTTTGCTCAGGAAAGACAGGAAATCCAGACTGTCTTTAAAGAGATGGATACTTTCAGGTTTAGGCATTGTCCCACGAATAAAGGAAATGGCTTGCGAGCCAATGGTTCCTCTGAAAAAGGGATTGATCAGTTCAAAACCCTCCTCTTCATTAGGAAAGCCAAGCGTTTTGAGTTTTTCCTGTGTTTGTTTATTATATACACAGACTTCATGAAAGTAGTATTGTGCTATTTCGGTGGAGATGCCCAATGTTTTCAGGAAGTCAAATAGCCCTTTGCTTTGAAGGCTTTTTCGCTTACTTTTCATGACTAATGCTGAACATGGGTAATGCTTTACAGCCGGGAAGGCTAAAACCGGATTGACAAAGTTTTGGGATAAATGTTTGGTTTCGTGTGAAGATGATTGGAAAATTCTTTCAATGTCAGTCATAGCGGTAAGTTCCGCCTTTGGTTTAACCATTGCGTTCTCCTGTTGAGTAGTGATGGGGATTGAATGAAAAATTAATCAGTGATTATTCAGACTTACGAATCCGGAGTCTTGCCAAGTTGAAAGCCATCAGATCGTAAGGGCGATAACGGACGGCCCTGCCGATTTTGATGTAAACCAATTCCTTTGTTCCGGTACTATTCCAGACCTCTAAGGTGCCTAAGGTAGAATTGACCTCAGTAGCTGCTCTTTTGCGGTTAATCAGTGGTTGACAAAGATGCGGATTTTCTAAAGGTTTAGAAGCATGTGCTGCAATAAAAGCATTTAAATCTGATAGACGGTAATAAATGATTTTACCCTTTTTTTGGTAGAGCAAACGGTGACGTTTGCCGGAACGCCAGGCTGCTAAAGTGCAGGCTGAAAAGCAAAGGTACTGAGCGGCCATTTCGGTATTTAAAAGAATCCGGGAAAGAGGATATTTTTCTGTTGCTTTTGCCAGTTCGTATTCGAGTGATGAATCAGCTAAGTCAGGATTAAAAAGGAGCAGCTTTGTATTGGCAATAAGATGTTTCGACATTTCTTTTCCTTTTATCCCGGAACAAATTCGTGAAGCAAAAACTTCGGACATCTGGGTAAAGGATTCGTGTACCTACTGTCAAACGACTCATCAGTTCATTAAACACAAACCAATAATGCTTTTGAAAAAGACGATATTATCTTTCGATTTCCTGACTTGAAAAGAACACATACACTAGCATGGTTGACTGAACTATCTATGCTGAATTTCTTTTGTTGCTATGGAACTTAATGATTTTGATTTTTTATTTCTTTTTGAAAAAAGTATTCATACTGCACCACATCGGAGACCATTATTGATAATTGGGAGCATTGCGTTGACAGATAATAAACATTTCAGTCAGGAATCTTTTGGGTATATGCGTTTAAGTCAGATTCTGAAATTGATACCAGTCAGTAAAGCCACCTGGTGGAACGGTTGCAAAACCGGACAATTTCCCCAACCTTATAAATTAGGCCCACGCATCACCGCCTGGAAAACGAGCGATATTTACCGATGTCTGCAACAATTTCAACTTTCTCGTAAAAATAAATCCGGTTGATTCACCACTCATTACTTTTTCTTTTGTCCAATAGCCAATAAATATTGCCCTAATTTTTCAAAGGCTTCTTTCTGTTCATGAATGAGAGAGGCACGTTGATAGGTTTCAATGATTTTATCTTCAATTTTTTGATTGAGACATTTCTTGATAATATGGGGCATAATCCCCAATTCCTGCATAATAGTTCCGGCAGTACGTCTGAGATCATGAATGACCCAGCGACCTTTAGGTAGTACCAATGCCTGAGGGTTATGCACCCTGTTTTTTTTAGAGGATTCCTGTTGCCTATCGGTAACCTGTTTGGTCAATACCTGACGGGTAATCGGCCCATCTGATTTGCGATTAGGAACAAGGTATTGGGTTGTTCTTGTTTTTTTCAGCATGATTAATTGTTTCAAAGCAAACCTTGACAGATAGACTTCATGTTTAAAAGTATTCTTGGCATGTTCAGAAGGAATGACAAACATTCTTCTGGATATATCAAAATGTTCCCATTTGGCACGTAAGACTTCATTGACCCGGCATCCTGTAGATAGTAGAAACCAAATCAAGGCTTCATACTCTGTTCTTAAACCTGATTGAGGCAATAAGTCTTTTAATAGAACCAGTTCTTGTTCCTCTAAATACCTTTTACGTGATTTTTCTTTGCCTCCCACTCGATCTTTAGTCAAACGTCTGGTTGGATCAAGGTTAATTAATTCTTCATCCTCTGCATAAGCAAAGAACTGTTTGAGATTGGCCAACAAACGGTTCGCCATGCTTTTGGCTTTACGGTTAGTCAACCGCTCCAGAATACTTCTAATCTCTTGTCTGGTTACTTCATTAATTGGGGTATTTCCAATGAGGGGAAAAACATCTTTCTCAAAGGCACGATTGATTTCACAACCTTTATCTTTTCTATTCTGTAATTCATTTTGTTTCCATGATTCAAATACATTCCTGACAGTATGACTTTGTTGCCTTTTTCTTTCAGCTAATTCTTTGGTTTCCTTTTGGAGTTGTTTATCTGCTTCAATTAAAGGATCAAGGCCAGATTCAAGTAAGGTGCGTTTTTGAGAAGCTAATACTCTTGCCTGCTTTAAATTAGTGTCTTTAAAAGACCCTAAAGACTGTTTACGGCGTTGTTTGGTAATCGGGGAGGTGTAGCGAAAAATCCATTCTTTCTCTCCATAGTGACGGACAAAGAGATAAAGCCCTCCGCCATCATTAAACATCTGATCATTGTCTGAATGAGATAAACGCTCAATTTGCAAAGCAGATAAAAGGTGCAATTTATTTTTGGGCATTATGTCTCCTCGCAGTGTACCAACCCGTGTACCAATAAAATGCTGATTGGGTTAAACTTTATTAAACCATATTAGAGAGGAAATGCAATAAAATCAAGTATTTTAAACACCAGACAAACACTATTTTACCATACTATTCAACAGACTTCATTTTTGACATGGAAGAGGTCACAAGTTCAATCCTTGTTACGCCCACCATTATTTTCAAAGAGTTAAATTAGCTGATTATTTATCATATTGAGAATAACCTTTTAAAGTGTACCAATCCGTGTACCAATAAAATATCAATTGATTGGTAGGATATACTGTCGTTAATTGACAGGTTGCGAACCAACTCAGTTTTACGTTCACTAACAATCAGTGTTTTGGATACATTTTCAGTACTAAAAGAGTATCAATAAACACCTTCTGAATTAGGTCTTTTTAATATTACTCTCAATTAAATTCACTTTTGCCGGACTTACCCCATATTCTTTAGCTAATTGGCTCCATTGTCCTAATGCGTATTTTGTTTGATTTATGATAAGATCAATCAATTGTTTTGAAAGTTTGGCTTCCAATCCTAATTTTATCAAGTGCTGCTCTTTTGGATTTTTCCCCTCACCCATGACCATAGTACTTTGCTCGCCCCTGGGCCCACTGGAAAAAGTAAGGTCATAGGCAGGAGATAGTTGCCACTGTCCGGTTTTATCCATAAGAAAACTAAAGTTTTTGGCATGATCATCACGGTTATGAGACAATACATTGAAAACAGCCAGGCGATACATCTTTTCAACTTCACGAATATCTTTGGTAAGTGCTCCCGTGAGAGTCAGTAAATCTTCATAATCTAATGAGGGCATTCGGTAATCACTATGCAACAAACCTGCTGCTGTGTGCATATGATACCGCTTTGAACCATCCCGGTCGAAACGCTTGACGGCAAAATAACCAGCCCCCTTTTGTGACGGGAATAGATGTACCTCCGGTATATTCACTCCTGCTGTCTTCGCCATGAGGGCGTAAACATACTCTATGGCACCTGCATCTGTCCCATCTAGCGTATTAGGAAACTTAACGAGCCAGTGTTCAAACCCTTCTGCTAAGTGTTTTGCTCCTTGTGATATATTTTGACGATTCTTATCAAGCCCGATAAGGGCTTTAGGCCTTGCTCCAGCAGATGAGCCATTTAAGCTCAAGAGTTCTTCTATAACTTCACCAGAACTTCCCGTAAGTACTTCCTCAGCTTTTTCAGCAAAATAATCCAGTTGAATTAAACCATCTATATCAGGCTGACTGAAATCCGGTTCATAGACCAACGCTCCCATGCCTTTTAATCCGACATTAGCCAAACGTTCAAGAGGTGTTATCTCTGACGAGATTACACCTTGTGACTGCATATAGCGATCAAACAATAAGCGTCCCCAACCATCGGGCAAGCTATCACTGAATACACCAGCCAGGCCTTCAAAAGGTCTTGGTGCAAATGAAGATACCCCTGGCTTTAGTGGCAAGCGTAGTGGCGAAATTTCAAGGCTCGATTGAAGAAAAGAGTTGTGATACTCAAAATAAACAATTCCATCACGGGCAGCTAAACGCCCGACAGGCAAGATGTCTCCACCGAAGTCCAGACCCACCTTAATATCTGCTATGGGTCTTTTCATTTCCGATGCCCTCGTTTACGGGTGGAGCGATTGTGCTTCTTCAGCACATCATCAATCGAATTGAATAAAGGTTTATTTGGTTTTGTAGAGTCTATCATCTCCTCAAGTCCGCCAACCACCAAAAGAAGTTTGAGAAAGGATTCCAGTGAAATAATCCCCTTCTGCTCAAATTTTCTTAAGGTTGGTAGAGCAACGCCTGAACGTTCCGCTAATTCTTCCTGAGTCAACTCCATAAGCAAACGTCTCTTACGGATGTTATCAGTAAGTTTTCTTTGAGCTTTGGAAGGGGCTATAAGTGATACCATGATATTAGTTATGCCAGTAAAAGCTTAATTTATGATACTATTGTATTACAAATATACCTAAATCCAACTAGAAAGTCTATCGTTTCTTTAATATATAATAGATTATCGATTAGAGACTGATTAGCTACACCATATTTCCAATTAGTTAAACTACTTTAAGAGTTAGCATATATAGAAATGACTTTTATTGGTCATTAATTATTGCTTTTTCTGATACATATTCAGTTAAAGAAATGAAAAAATATGATTATGATTTTTAGTAACACTTATAACTGCTGTTAAGGTCTCTAATTTGATTCGAAATCGGTTAGGCTCATCTTATTTTCATAAGTCAGTATGTTCTCAATTATAAAGGGAACCTCGCAAGAAGTAGAAATCTATTCACTATAGAAAATATATAGTGCAGACTATACATTTTCTATATCGACTCCGAAAAGCAGCAAAAGCATAAGTTCCTAAATTGCAGGGTAAAGCGAATCACTCCACAGGCCGGAATCCATGATTAGAAGGTCAAAGGAGAAATAAGCTGAAAATGAGTGGTTTAGTTTAATAAATACTAATTTGTTTCAAAACAAATACTTAATACTATCATGATATACCTTGCGCAATTTCTTTCAAAATCTTTTGAGAAGCAAGACATTTTCTGCTATACTCTACGGGTCAACACAGGGAGGAACGTGATGGCACAGTTTAGTTTTCGTCAGGGCTTAGTTACATTATTCGGTGCAATGACATTCGGTCTTGCCTCATGTGATAAAGGTGACCCGATTAATCCATCAGGCGGTAATACTAATCCAGACCCTATTGCTAAAGTGGATACTGTTGACTCTATTCTACAGGTTTATCCAAATGCCAGTTCTGCGGTTATGGGCGAATCTATAACAAAAGATGGTAAAAGATATTTTGGATTTAATGCACGTATCTCAGAAGATGTAAATGATACAAAAGTTACCACCGGAGCCTCAGGTTATGATAACATGAAGTATAAAGTAAAATACTTCAGAGAGAACATGAAAAAGGGAGCAAAATCTACTCCGGGTGGTGAATACTATATTGCGGCTGATAGTACCCAAAAACCAGTAATGTCCTATGAGCCAGCAGACGGTAAATACTTCAAAATTGTTCCTGTGACAGTAGGCAACCAAACCACTTACCATCGCATTAAACGTGCAGATGTTTTTGTCGAATCAAAAGACGGTCTTCGGATTATGGGTTCTACAATCACCGATGATGCAGCCTTTAATGATCGTCTTGATAATGTAGCAAGTCAGCAAAGCGCAGAATTATCTGCTAAACTCAATGTGCTTGATTTAAATGCGACCTCTAAATCTAAACTTGTTGTAATGAAAATTAATTAACATTTACACATGGATTTGGTTTAGGAACAGGGTTAATCAACCAGTTTGATAGGGTGGTGCTGATTAACCCTCCTTCTGTCATATCATTAGCCCTAAGGTTATTATAAACAGGTTTTTGTTCGTTTCCTAAATTGATATGGTTGGCGAAAATATATAAATCTCCTCCACCGGATCTGTATTTATCGACCGCAGCATCCATCATGTCCCTGACGGAATTAAATGTTCCGCCTCCTAATGCCGGGCATCCTTCTGGTTTATTAAAATCCTGGGTCTCATCAAAAATGCCAAAAATCATGAGACGTTTTGCTTGTGAAGAAGCGAGTTCACACAATACTTTTGGGTCATTGAAGAGTGGAAGTGAAGTTGCAGGATTTAACCGTGTGATGGAATTATCAGGCGGTAACGGGTTATCAACTTTAGATAAATAAGCAGTCAATAAAGCCTCGTAACTTGACTCCAACAACTCAATATTGGGATTATCTGCATCTCGATCACAAAATCCGTTACAGATTGATTGTTCTTGACCCAGAATTGGGTTGCATGATCCGCTTCCTGAACATATCAGATTGGGCAGAGATATAGGTGCGCCAGTATAAGTACCATTTTGTAACCCGCCTGTATCTACCCAAATCTCAATACCATTACTGTTTCCACCAGTACCACAGGGATCACCAGCATTGTTACAAGAGGTAATCGGATCAGAAACAGAAGCCGGATTGCGTTTACGCATGGCATCTACTAAAAGCTCCGACCAAATCAGGTCGTTGGGTGCGGCATCCAGAGTCGCTGCTGAAATATCCGGGACAATGTACCCTCTGTCATTGGCTGTCTGCCAGATTTCAGGCCGACTGTCGTTGGTGGACATGCGACTGGTGTCCCAGGCATTAGGTGAAGGCTTGCTCATGCTCCATTCCAGAGCGACCGGAATGTTCATCGTGATATGACGCACAATGGGAAGCCGATTGTTAGGGTTAGACCCTGCAATGGCCGGACAAGCCACAGTTGTATTCAGATCCCGCTCACATTGAGCGCCGGCATAACCCACCCTGTATATGGTTTGAGGGGTGGAAACTACCTGACTGACTCCATTGATAACTTTCACCAACTGGCAACGTCTGGTCAGATACCGGGCTGTCAGTTTCCCATACCAGCCTTTGCCACAATCCCTGTTTTCTGCTGGGTTGCCGATGAGTTCACCGTTAGCGTTTAACTGCATGGGTGAATAAGGATTGATGGTAAATCTTGGCGGCGGCATATCCTGATCGCACTTGAGATAGGTTTTAGGTTCAGGATTATAGGGTTCTGCATCACAGGTATTGGAGCCATCCTTATTTTTACGACAGAAAAACGTATAATACCCCGGCCCATTCCCTTCCAGTTCCTGTTTCAAACTGGAAACTTGCAGTTCGATTACATCATCGGCAGGTTTGGTAATGTCCTGGCTGGGGTCACGACAATAAACATTGATTTCTTGTGAAGTAGCAGGGGGCAGGGTAGTTGATAAATTAGGCGTACATTCCCAGGATTTATTCAGCCTTTGAATTTCATTGGCTACATTACCAATTTTGATGGTGCCTGTTTCTTGGGTGGTTTCATTATCAGCGAATTTCAGTTGACAGATTTGTTCCCGTTTGATTACCCCGTCTGTTCCATTCGGACAAGGCATCGTTATATCCCTTTTGAAAGTCGGCTGTGTCGTTTTCTTTGGATCGGGCAGACCGTCCAGACCGTCAGGTGCAAGAAAGCCGGCTACAAAGATTGGTGAACCTTCCACAATATCATCTCCAACGGTACAGCCTAAGGCTATTCCTTTCTTGGGTAACTGAACGCCACTGGCGTTTTTCATGCCAACAGCATCATGACCAAATTTAAGGACTAAGGAAGCAGCCATTGTACTTCCTTGCTGTTTGAGGCTTGATACTCCCATAGGCTTTTCAGTGAAATAGGCTATGGCGCCGTATTTCCCACAAGTATTGACTTTAACGCCCGTAGGCGGCACAGGTTTGGGATTATTCTGAACGGTAAAATCGGTGGGTTTATCAGAGAGAATTTTGCCATTATCTGATAAAGGGGTTTTGCGCTTCATTTGAGAGGCAACTAGATAGGCGGACAAATTCTGTGCAGAGGTGGCCAGACTTCCGGCCATGTTTTCGATGTGTGCCCGTTGATTGATAGTATTGTACCGGGCGGAAACATCGCCTTCATCCGGCAAACAGCTACTTAATAAGGCAATAGATAACAGGAAAGGAATTTTTCGCAAAAGCATGGAAAGCGGCCTTAGGATTAGGGGTCAATCATAAGGATACAATAAAAAACTATCAATTAGTTAAATGCGGCTGGCAACTTGCCTTTTATGTACACGATTGTAAGATACCTGGGAAGCCGTTAAAGGCTTTAGGGATTGGAACCCCTGATTTCATAGCGGTTTGTGACCGAAACCTCACTCCTCGATCTGTCGGGGAGACCCGGATGTATGTTCAGCCTGCAAAGGTAAAGATTCGGGTAGCCTTTCTATGAAATCGGCTTTCCAACTCCCTGACGCCAATCGAGGGGGCATAAATGGACATTCAGGATACACTCTATCAATCAGGTTACTATTCAAGTCCTTTGTATATGAAACATTGGATAGCTAATCATTACATTATTATGATTGGTGACAGGATTGCTCGCACCAGATATTTTTGTGAAAAGCCTATTGGGTATAAAGAACTGGCGACTTTGTTTAATCAATGGCAGATACCAACCACCAATGATGATAAACAGGACAAGTGGACAGACCAGAGCATTCAGGAAGTATTTTATAAATATCTTTCTCTATTAGAGATTACCGAACAGGATATAATCAATGTTTATCCGAAGTTGCACAAGTTAGGGATACCTTGAAGTTCACCATATCCTCAATCTTTAGGTTTAGTGGTCAAAACTTTCGTTTTACAAGCAGGATAAAAGACTTTATTTTTATTATATTTGTTTATCAGTATAGATTTAGTATAGTCAAACTATATATTTTATTATGAATATGCACACAGGAGCAAAAATCAGGGGGATTAGATTATTAAAAAATCTATCACAGGAAAATATGGCAGAAATGTTAGATATGAGTATCTTGGCCTATGGCAATATTGAGAGAGGAAAGACCAATGTTTCAGAAGAAAGACTTCAACAAATAGCAGAAAAGCTGGGTGTATCCACAGATGATATTTTGAATTTTGGCGATAAGGTCAATAATTTTTTTGACCAATGTAATGGCCCAATTGGAGTATTATCAGAAAATGTTCATCAAACAAATAATTATGATGCTCGTGAATTACAGCATGAGAATGAAAAACTACAGTTACAAATTGAGAAGTTAAAGTTAGAAATTGAAAAGATTACCCTTGGAAAAGAAAAGGCGGAATTAGAGCTAAAATATTTTCTTGAAAAGATTGCTCCCAATAATTAATGACTGTTCTGCTATATAAATTTTTCAATCTTTTTACTACGACTACTACATTAAATCTGTTTTGATGATGTAAGAAATAAGCCTTATAGAAATATTCTCCTCTAAAATAAAATATATTGCCAAAAAGCATTACTATTGCAGTTTTTAATATTTCAAATCCTTAATTGATTACATTAAGGATTATTTATTTTCTAATAAAATGTCAGAAGAACATAAAAGAGTTTTAGAGCAGCAGCTGTGGAATATCGCGAACACGTTAAGAGGCAAAATGGATGCGGATGAATTTCGCGATTATATTCTTGGATTTATATTTTATAAATATCTGGCCGAAAAGATGGAAATCTATGCTAATTCCATTTTAAAGCAGGATAAAATTGAATTCCGAGAAATCGATGAAAATACAGAAGAAGGACAAAGCTATATTGATGCAATAAAAGAAGAAGCTGTTGAGACTTTAGGGTATTTCTTAAAGCCATCTGAGCTGTTTAGTGAAATTGCTAAAAGAGGAGAAACGAATATTTTCATTCTTGAAGATCTTCAAAAGATATTGACCAATATTCAGTTGAGTACTATGGGGACTCAAAGCGAGGAGGACTTTGATAATCTTTTTGAAGATATGGACCTTAATAGCACTAAATTAGGCAAAACGCCTGAGGCGAGAAACGCTATCATTGCAAAGGTATTGGTGCACCTGGATGGGATTGACTTTAGATTGGAACACACTGAATTAGATGTATTAGGAGATGCCTATGAGTATTTAATCGGACAATTTGCCAGTGGTGCAGGAAAGAAGGCTGGCGAATTTTATACACCTCAGACAGTTTCTAAAATTCTGGCAAAAATTGTAACTACAGAAAAAAATAAACTTAAGTCAGTTTATGACCCTACATGTGGTTCTGGCTCTTTATTACTGCGTGTAGCCAGAGAAGTAAAAGATGTCAATAATTTCTACGGACAGGAGATGAATCGTACGACGTATAACCTTGCTCGTATGAACATGATATTACATGGGGTGCACTATAGAAAGTTTGATATAAAACAGGAAGATACTTTAGAGCATCCTCAACACCTTGGACTGCAAGCAGAGGCTATTGTAGCGAATCCTCCCTTTTCGGCTGTTTGGAGTGCCAATCCTTTATTTATGAGTGATGAACGTTTTAGTCAGTATGGGAAACTATCCCCAGCAAGTAAAGCAGATTTTGCTTTTGTACAACATATGGTTTACCATCTGGCTGAAAATGGAATCATGGCCATTGTTTTACCTCATGGTGTTTTGTTTCGGGGTGCGGCAGAATTACAGATACGTAGATACCTGATTGAACAAAAAAATTACTTAGATGCTGTTATTGGTTTGCCTGCTAATATCTTCTATGGCACCAGTATTCCAACTTGCATTTTAGTCTTCAAAAAATGCCGCGAAACTCCAGACGATATTCTATTTATCGATGCCAGTAAGGAATTTGATAAAATGAAAAATCAGAATGTGTTACGGGAAGAACACATTGAGAAAATTGTTGAGACTTATCGTAATAGAAGTGTTATTGAAAAATACAGCTACAGAGCTTCCTTAAGCGAAATCGCAGAAAACGATTATAACCTCAATATTCCTCGCTATGTAGAATCTTTTGAGGAGGAAGAAGAAATAGATATACAAGCGGTTATGAGTGAAATCAAATCACTTGAGGCCAAACGAGCTGACTTAGACCAACAGATAAATGTCTATTTAAAAGAGTTGGGGCTTGTTTTTTAATTTTTTTCTTCGAATCCTTAATGCTTAATAGCAAAGATAATTATATAATCGAGATGGCAAATAAAAGGTTACAAGCAGGTAAGGTTCCTAATTTAAGATTCCCAGAGTTTAATGAGGAATGGGAGGAGAAGAAATTAGTTGATATAATAGAATTTAAAGCAGGTTATGCTTTCCCCAGTAATAAAATGCTTACTGAAAAAAGTACA
>NZ_JACETV010000012.1 GCF_013912375.1 Emticicia sp. BO119
CATCAAGATTAGTTAGAAAAGCATTGAGCTTCTCTAAATCCTTGGAAAATCATATCGGAGCAATAAAGTACTTTATTTGCAATTATAACCTTGAAAGGAAAGCATTACATTTTTAGGACTACCTAGGCATATTACGACTTTTAAGTATTTCAATAGGGTATAAAAAGGTGATTATCAATGTTATTTCTGCGTAAATATTTTTCCCTTTAATGGTATTTTGAGCAAAATTCTATAAATTTAATAACAATATTATAGAACTATCGGGCGCAATACGATTGATTAAGGCTGATGTAGGTGAAGCTGATGGTCGTACTGTGCCCTTTTGATCTAACCAAACCTAAAACTCTTTTCAAATTATGAAACAGCTATTTCATGAACAACCTCAAAGAATTCATTCCGTAGATATTTTACGAGGATTGGTGATGGTTTTAATGGCAATTGACCACGTACGTGTATATGCAGGCGTTCCTGCAGGAGGTTATACCGCCGACCTGTTTTTTACCCGTTGGGTTACTCATTTCTGTGCACCAACCTTTGCCTTTTTTGCCGGAACAAGTGCCTTTTTATACGGACGAAAAATAGCAGATAAATCACGTTTGATGAAATTTTTGTTAACGAGAGGGTTATTATTGGTAATCCTCGAACTGACAATCGTTCGTTTTTTCTGGACTTTCAGTCTTGATTACAGTTCATTTGTCTTGGCTGGTGTTATCTGGATGCTTGGTTGGTGTATGGTTTTATTATCACTTTTTATTCGCCTTAAACCTTATGTAATAGGTATTATTGGGGTATTGATAATTGCTTTCCAGCAAATCTTTAGCCATGTACCAAAGCTATTTCCTGAATCTATGCAGAGTTCGGTAGGGTCGGTATGGGCGTTTTTTTATCCCTCAGATTTTGAGCCTTTAGGTAATATAGCTGTACTTTATGTATTGATTCCCTGGGTTGGTATAATGATGGCAGGCTATGGGTTTGGGCTGATTTTGCTAAAGAAACCCGCACTCAGAGATAAAATCTGTTTAGCAATAGGCTTAACTGCTATTGTTATATTTGCAATTGTGGGTAGTAGAATAGTGTATTATAGCAATACTCCTGATAACCCGATGCCGTTATTTTTCAGATTGCTCAATCAAAGCAAGTATCCACCTTCACAACTTTATGTATTGATGACATTAGGGCCTATTATTGCATTAGTTCCTGTGGTCGAGCGGGTAAAAGGGTGGTTAACCCATATCTTAGCTGTTTTTGGGCGTGTGCCTATGTTTTATTACCTCATGCATATTCTGCTTATTCATATCAGTGCTTTGATTGTTAATTATCTGCGTGACGGCGCTACACATCAGGAATGGTACACAACTGCCCCTTTTGCACAAGTACCTGAAACCAACCGATGGCCATTATCAC
Source organism: Emticicia sp. BO119 (assembly GCF_013912375.1). GTDB lineage: Bacteria > Bacteroidota > Bacteroidia > Cytophagales > Spirosomataceae > Emticicia. The sequence continues at coordinate 1,405 of NZ_JACETV010000012.1, forward strand.
TCCTCTATCTGGTTTTTCTGGTTGATGTTGTGATTCTCTATGTAAAGTGTAGCTGGTATGCAAAATATAAAGAAGCTCACTCTGAAAAAGGGTGGTTGAAATATTTATAAGGTAATAACTGCCACTCATCAAGTATAGTTGCCGCTTATACAGATTGTGCAAAATGTTAATAAACTGTGTATAACAATGTACCTTTTATTGCATTATACTTGTATAGTGAAACAATCTTATGATAAGCTATTATAACTATGAAAAAACTAAAACTATTACTTTACCTGTCGTTATTGCTTTGTGCTTTTTCCAATGCAAGGGCAGCTGACATCAGTCAAAGAATTGACAGTCTGATGAACGCTTTATCTCAAAGAGGGCAATTCAGTGGAAGTATTCTGGTAGCGGTTGGGGGGAAAGTTATTTATCGAAATGGTTTTGGAGAGGCAGACAGGGAAGCCCATATACCATTCAGGCCAAATACAGTTTCTTGTATTGGTTCTTTAGCCAAGCAATTTACTTCAATGGCCATTATGTTATTGGCTGAACAAGACAAACTGCAATTCGACGACCCTGTTACAAAGTATGTACCTGAAATAAATACATTTGCAGAGGGTATTACTATCAGGCATTTGCTGACACATACTTCCGGTATTCCTGACGTTGGTGATTTGGGTATTGATAATCCAAGATTGAATAATGATTTAGTCATTAAAACTTTGCAGGGGTATAAAGCCAATGTGGCAAAGATGTTTATGGCTCCCGGATTGAAATATCGGTATAGTAATACAGGATATATGTTGCTGGATGTAATAACAGAGCGACTTTCCGGGCAGAATAGGGATGATTTTATGCTGCAACAGGTTTTTCATCCATTGCAAATGGCTGATACTTTTGTGTGGGTTGGTAAATCATCAAACCCGAAAAATGCGGCCTTAGGTTATACGCCTTACGGTGATTTGAATAGAGGTGTGACAGGCGGGGTGTATTCAACAGTAGATGATTTGTTTAAATGGGAGAATGCTTTGAGTACTGAAAAACTGGTACACAAAGCTACACTTGATATAGCCTATACACCTTATCCGGTTAAAGAGGGTACTTCAACCTATGGTTTTGGCTGGAACATCACGGCAAAAGATGGCAATCAGTTTATCTGGCATACGGGTAATACCGGAACTTACCGGGCTTTTATCGGGCGTATGCTCCCTGAGCGTATTGCGGTGATTATGCTTACTAATAAAGGAATCAGCAAAAGAATGGAAATAAATGAGGCGATTGTAAATATGATTCATAAAAAGCCTTATGAGATGCCTAAAATATCTATTGCCGAACATCTGGATATGCTGATCAAGCAGGAGGGGATTGATAAGGCCATCGAAAAATATCAATCTTATCAGACAAACGATACGAAAAATTACGATTTTGCAGAATCAGAGTTAAATTCATTAGGGTATGAGTTAATGAGCAAGAGGAAAGGCAAAGAAGCTATCCGTATTTTTGAATTGAATACAATTGCTTATCCAACCTCGTCTAATGCTTTTGATAGTCTGGCAGAAGCCTATTATAATATCGGCAATAAAGAACTCGCCATTAAGTATTATAAAAAAGCTTTGGAGCTTGACCCTAAGAATCTGAGTTCGTTAGGGATGTTGAAAAAACTAAAACCATAATTGTTGATTCATGAAAGAGTAGATTTGGTTTTTTGCAATGAGATAGAATCGAGATTATAAATTCAAAACAGACTATTGGCTGAATGTGTCTGATTTTCTATCTTTGAGCAAAGACAAAATGCGAGAGGCTTCATGACCACAAATCAACAGATAGATAAAATAATAGCTGCTTTATACGAGTATCAGGTAACACAAAACTTAGATTGGACTCAACTGCCCAACTATGAAGCCCTTTGCAAAGAACTGTTTGCTGATGTACCTAATTTTACAGAAAGGCACTATCAGAACCTACTGTATATGCTGAACAGTAAGCGGCTGATAATTACTCATACCGAAACACCCGAAAATGCTTATCAAAACCCCATAAGTTTAAGACCTGAAGTAATTGAATGGTACGAACAGTTTCATTCCTACCTTGATTATCTGGATTACCTCGAAGAAAAAAGACAACCTAAAGCCTTTCGTGAAGATTTTGATGAGGATATTGATTCAGAATTATCAGAACGAAAATCTATCTGGGGTAGGATGCCTGTCTGGTTGAAAATACTTTTAATAGTAGGTATAATAGCTGCCATTACCGTAGTCGCACTGGGTATTCATGTATGACGATTTTTCAAATCGTCGCAGAGAAGTGTTACCTGCAGAGGATTTAATCCTGATATTCATTTTAACGTCTCCTCTCTCTTCAATTATTATTTAATCTCAAAATTTCCCGTAAAACCCTTGCAATACTCAATTATAATAATTTACTTTATTGTCTAAATATTTTAGTTACTAAAATAAATTATTAATAATGAATCAAGAATTGAGTAATGAACAGATACAGACCATCAGCGAATTAGGTAAACTCTTTTCTGATGCCACTATTCTGATGCACGAAGCCATTGCCCGAAAAGCAGGCCTTACGGGCACTGACCATAAATATCTGGGCATATTAATTCAAAAAGGGGCTATGACAGCCGGAGAGTTTGCCCAATTAACAGGGCTTACAGGTGGCGCGGTTACAGGCTTGATGGACAGACTTGAAAAGAAAAGTTTGGCCAGAAGAGCATTTGACAAAGACGATAGAAGAAAAATTATGATAGTGCCTGAAACAGAAAATGCCATGCAGTTATTAGGAGGCATATTTGCGCTATTGCAAAGCAAAATAGTAGGCATAATTTCAACTTTTTCAGCTGGTGAGAAGAGAGCCATTGAGAAATACCTGCGCTCTACTATGGCAGTAATGAATGAAATAACTTATGAATTAAATAACGAACAATAAAATGGAACACATAGCAAAAGATTATATTTCAAGAGGGGCCACCTGGCTTTTTATTACTACACTCATCTATTTTCTGATGAATGGCGCACAGATTTTTGAAACTGCCGTAATTGTACCTAAGTGGACGGCATCGCCTGATGAATCTTTTCAATTATTCAAAGGTAAATACGGACTTGATTTTAAAACATTCTGGATAGTGATGCACTCGGTTCATGAAATTACTTTTATTGCGGCTATTGTTTTCTGTTGGAAATTGGACTCTATCCGAAACTGGCTGTTGATTCTGTTTCTTATTCATTTTGCAGTAAGGGTTTGGACATTAGCTTATTTTGCGCCTAATATTATAGAGTTTCAGAAAATAGCTAATGTTGGTAGTAATACAAGTGATTTACTAAGCAGAGCGAACCTCTGGCGAGCGTTGAATTATGTTAGGGTAGGTATTTTTATTGCTATCTCCCTTGGATTGATTCCTCTTTGCATCAAAATCATGCATTTAAAGTTTGAGTAGACTTCAGATATGAAGTTATACCCTTAATAAAGAATATTGAAAGAGAATAGAAGGACTAAGCAGGTCTGTTATTAAACCTATCAATGGCAGGCATTAATTTTAAAAGGATTATGGCTCTCTAACATAAACTTTGTTGGGGTACTTTCTGAGTAAATTATCTTCACTTTTGAGCCTACCTCAATATATTGACTGGTATTTAGTCCATATAAAGTTCTTTGATGAATTTCCTGTTTGTGATTTGTAATGAATCTCACAACAGGGAAAAAAGACTTTTCACCCTTATTGTTTGAGTACTCTTCATAAGCTGTGATTTCCCCTTGGGCTGTCAAACCGTTCTGTCTCAATTGATTATAAATCCAGTAGGTTCTTCCTATAAACGGAAGAAAAACAAATATGAGAACCGCAAAAGAAGAGATGAGGGTTTCTATTATCATTTCACAACATTTTAAGCTATGGTAGATTTAAGTTAATCCGTAGAAAAACTAATATCCAAGCGCAATTAATATCCTAATCAATAAATACTCAAAACACCTCTCCAAAATTAAAGTAAATATTACGGGAGCCATCCCCTCCAATACCATAATCAATGGCTAAATTGGCTCTTGAAAATTTGTTGACTCTTATGCGTAGCCCTGCGCCTACGGCAGGAATAACTTTCTGAAATCTATTATTGGCTATTTCTGTTACTGTTTGCAAATTAGAGAATAGTACACCACCTAAAAGCTGATTTCTTGTAAGCGCGAATCTGTATTCTGTTTCAAAATACATCAGATTTTTACCTCTGAACCGTCCTTGAATAAAGCCTCTGCCCGTATTAACGTTGGTATCCCAACCGGTGCTTGGCATATCTAAATAGGGAACAGTACCATGAGTAAAGAAATTATAAAACCAGAAGGCAAGAATATGATTGGTGTTTTTGCTTAGGTCAAAATACTTGCGGACATCAATCAGCAAAGATTGATAGTTGGTATTGCTTCCTAATGTTTTAAGGCTTTGTTTGAATACAATGTTAGCATAAAAGCCCTGTGTAGCACTCAGAGAGTTGGTACGGCTATCAAACAACAAAGCCAATGTTGGCCCAGATGAAATAGATTTACCTGCAACCCCCAGAGAATAATCTGAAATATGCTCAACGGTACGGCCGTCAACCATACTTTGTATTTTCCAATGGTAATCAAACTGATAACCTATGCCTATATATAAATTCCTGCCAATGTTACGCATCAGAGTCTCATAAAGTTTCAGATATCTGAAATCCATATCAACAGGATTATTTAAAGAAGTATTCATGCCTAAGCCATAAGTGGCTTGTGGGTAATTCATGAAACGCCAGTCGGTAGAGAAATAATACTTGTTATTTTTGGAGAAATAACTGGTCGTGTATTGGAAAATAGTTTGTTTATTCTGGGTATAAACAGCCAATAAATTCAGGATTGAAGTATTTGCATTGGTGTTTTGTATAGCCACATTAGTAACTGCCTGTAACAAAAATCTACTTTGGGGTGCATAGCCAGGTGTAGGCAAAATGGCTATCACTTTGCCTCCCTCTTTCAGTGAGGTGGAATCAGTTTTTCGAGGCTTTTTGATATTAAAAATTTGTCTGAATATATCAGTTGCATCTTTTTGCCGTGAATAAGGTATTTGAGCCAGTAGAATTGTTGGAGTAAAAAGTAATAAAAATATAATGCGTATTCGTATGCTCATAAGGTCAAAAGAAGCCAATAATTTAAGTAAATGTGGTAAGAATAGTTAATCAGGGCAAGACAGAACGATATTTATTTGATAACGAAATAAATCAAAAAAGGTGGCATTAGACCACCTTTCTTTCAAAAGATTTTTATGAAAAGAGGAAGTATTGCGGAGTTCGGCGATGAGCTACCATAATTAAACGAAATATCCTGCAAAATCCGTACACAAATGGCAATCGTCTATTACAACAACTCACCGCTTAATTCCTGACAAATTATTGTTCACAAATTTTCTCTATTTTCTGTTTAGTCTCATGCCATCAATTCACATGATTTTTTACATATTCAGATAAGACTTTATCTATTTCATGAATCGGCATTTCGTCGGATAATTTTACTTTATTTAATGCTTCTACAAACGGAATCTGGTCTGAAAATACTTCTTTAATATTTGATGCTGTTAATGGATAAATGTCGGATTGGCTATTACGGCTGAAGTAGTAATTATCTGCAAATACATCTTTTATATTTCCCTCTCCTGTTGTTTCTCCCAATTTATAAAAAATAACAGATAAGCCTTTTGGGGCGTAAGCGATGGCGTAATCGTCATTATTATAGATGCGATAATCCTGATTGTTTTTGCGGAAACCCCAGATGTCAGATTTAGTAAATTTAGTTTTTTCAGTATTTTCAATGATAATCAATTTGTCGTCAAACTCACGGATATGATTGTCTTTTGATTTTTTATCAAAGCCCATTTCAGGGATACCATTCTCAAATTCATCAGCATTGAGGAAAATGCCATTTGATGGAATATCCCCCATAAATGATGCCGGGGTTATGTTGTGAGTAATTAAACCGGTAGCGGCTGTTTGCGCATTGACAAAAAATGGTAAGGTAAGAAGGCTTACCATAATAATGTTCTTTTTCATTGTCTTGTTTGAGCTTTAAAATAATATAATGATTTAATTAGCGTAGAAGTGAGTCCTATCATAAAATCGTATATTATGGTCTGTTTTGTTGCCGTTTTGTTGTGACAAAGTAAATGGGTCAGTTTAAAAGCGATTTAAAATTTGTATTAAAGAGAAGTTAAAAATCTTAATTCAAAGGAAATCGAGAGAGGTTTAAGGACATTTATAAGGAAATGACGGATTTCTCTTTCAGAAAATTCTAAGGTTTATTATTATTGAATCAGTTTTTATGTATTCCTAAAGCGGTATATCATGCTGATGACACGTAAAAAGAAACTCAAAAAAATAGGTTTCCTGCTCCTGATTGTTTTTATATTATTGAACATAGTTGGTTTTTTTCATGCCTATAAATTTACCCATTTTGGTGATAATAAACTTGCCCGCACCAGAGACCCCAAAGAGCTTACATTGATGCATAGACTCAAATCTTTAGCATTGGGTATCAACAATCCAAGGCCTACGAATTGGCAATTCCCTGCGACACCGTATCAGACCATCCGATTAAAAAGTAATAAAACTATTGAGTGTTGGTTAATGAAAACTGGAAATGCCAAAGGAACTGTAGTGCTGTTTCATGGTTACGCAGGTGAAAAATCTTCTCTTCTGGAGAAATCAGTTATTTTTCAACAATTAGGATATAATACTCTGCTGGTAGATTTCATGGGTTCGGGTGGTTCAGAAGGGAATCAGACAACCATAGGTTTCTTTGAGGCAGCAGAGGTAAAAACCTGTTTTGATTACCTGAAAAGCATCGGTGAAAACAAGATTTACCTATGGGGTACTTCTATGGGAGCTGTGGCAATTATGAAAGCCATCAGCGACTATGCCATTCAACCCACAGGTATTATGATTGAATGTCCGTTTGGTTCGATGTACGAAACCGTTTGCGCCAGATTCAAACTCATGCATGCTCCCACTTTTCCCATGGCAGGTTTACTTGTTTTCTGGGGTGGTTTGCAAAATCATTTCTGGGCATTCGGGCATAATCCGTCAAAATATGCCAAACAAATTACTTGTCCCGCATTGTTAATGTATGGAGAATTAGACGACAAAGTAAGCAGAGCAGAAACAGATGAAATATTTGCCAATCTACAAGGCGAGAAACAACTGAAAACCTACCCTTTGGCAGGTCATGAAAATTATCTGAATAAATATGCGCGGGAGTGGAAGGCAGATATTACAGGTTTTTTATCGAAGTTTTAAACTTTATTTGCTTACTACTGTTTCAATATTATTTCAAATATCAGAACTTTGTGTTGGAACATTAATCAGCATGAAAAAAGAGCTTTTTTTATACTTATTCATCTACCTGCTCGGCTTAAGCATTGTATTTGCGCAACAACCTGTAGCGCAAAAAATTATTGTACCATTTATACCCGCGTCACTCGAACTTGCAGGCGAGAAAGTACCCTTAGAGAATCCGATCATTCGTGAGCAGTTGGAGCAAGAGCTGATCAAAAACGTATATAAACATTCATCAACCCTGATGATACTGAACCGTGTGGGGCGGTATAAGGAGAAAATAACGGGTATATTAACTAAAAACAGGATACCTGAAGATTTCTTCTATCTGGCTGTTATTGAGAGCGAATTGTGGCCTTATGCTAATTCGGGAAAAGCAGCGGGGTTCTGGCAATTCAGAGATTCTACCGCCAAAGAGTATAAATTAGAAGTAACTAAATTTGTTGACCAACGGAGGGATTTGGAATTATCTACTCAGGCGGCCTGTAATTTTCTGAATAACCTTAATAAGACTTTCAAAAACTGGACGTTGACGGCTGCTGCCTATAACTCAGGTCGTACAGCTATTTTGAATACATTGAAAGCACAAGGCGTACAATCTTATTATGATTTGCATTTGACTTTAGAAACTAACGATTACGTCTTCAGGATGTTAGCTTTAAAGCTGATTTGCGAAAATCCGGCTAATTATGGTTTTGCAGTTAGCAAAAAAGAGCCATTTGAAGCAACGGAAGTGGTTGAGGTAAAAGAAGATATAAATCTGATAGAACTGGCAAAGAAGTATAATATCAATTATAAAATACTTAAATATTATAATCCCTGGCTGGTATATAATCCTGGTTCGGTGAAGTCTGATAAATACTACGAACAAAATAAACTGATGAATATAATGTTTGAAGTAAAGGAGGGGAAAAGCTATAAGTTTTTAGTGCCAAAGCAATAGCATAAAAAAGTACAATAGATTGAAATATTAATGAAGCAGAATGAAATTCTCTTTGAAATAAACTCAAAACAGTTGTACATTTCGCAAAAATTAAGCTGGACTATTCTAAGACCCATTAATGAAGAAATACTTACTTTTACTATTTTACCTTTTGTCTCATTCCGTATCGGCGCAGACATACCATTTTGATATATTAAAACATCTCAATACCCAGACAGCAGACTCTCATCCTCTTCAGATGGTGAAACTTGACAATCAGGTAGTGGTATTGCAGGAAGGCATCGACACAAGTGATTATAACCCGTATATTCCACCCAGATGGGAACTCTGGAAAAGTAATGGAACAACTACGACTAATTATGCCAATACAACAGCGTTTTATGGAACATACAGAGGTGCTCAAACCATCAACAATAAACTGCTTTTCTTCAATTCTTATAACATGGGACTATCTGATCCTAATTCATCTCAGATAGTAAAAATACCTTATGCTCCAGAGGGACAATTTTCCAGCCAAGCTACACCGGTTTTCTTCAAAAATAAAATTTTCTTTCAGTCATATCTTTATAAAAACGGACAATCGACAGGAAGCGGTGAAGAACTGATGTACTATGATGAAACTACAGATAATACCTACTTTCTGAAAGATATATGTACCACAGGTAGTTCGGAACCAAGGAATCTTACAGTAGTTGGAGAAAAGCTATTTTTTACGGCTGATGATATAAGTATAAATCATACCGTTAATAGAGAGTTGTGGGTTACTGACGGCACGACTGATGGGACTGTCAAGGTAAAAGATATAAACCCTAATGGCTCTGCATTTATTTATTACGGCCTTCTGGCAAAATTTGGAAATAAACTAATTTTTCAGGCTTACGATGGGGTAAATGATGCCTTATACGTGTCAGATGGAACTGAAGCAGGCACATACCCCTTTAAATATACTCGGACATTCTCTGAAATCGGGAATCAGTCTATAACTATTTTTGGGATATATGAAGTAGGTACTAAAGCTTTTCTATTTATAAATGTAGGCAATAAATATGAAATATGGGTGACAGACGGCACTGATGAAAATACAAAGCGCGTAGCCTATTATAAAAACTATGGCATGTTTGGACCTAATGAAATAGCCTCGAAAGACGGATATATATTCTTTATTGCTAATGAGACTCTCTATAAAACTGATGGAAATGTGGTGATAATGATATCAACCGGACATATTACACCCTATGAAAGCTCTTTTAAAATGGTATATAATCCTGTAAATCAGAACTTGTATTTCTCTCATGGCAAAAGCATTTATCAGACTACCGGGAACTATAACGGTACTGTGCTGATAAATGATAAATTTTACAAAGAGGATACCTGGGATAATAGGCCTATTGAATTTGAGGTAGTGAACAATAAAGTATTGGCTATATGCCAGCCAACTTATTTTAATTTTGGCAAGGAGTTATATGAAGTGCAACCTGACACCATTAAAATAGTGTATGACTTTCGGAAACAATCAAATTCGCCACATATTTCTCCCATTTTTAATCATCAGGGGAAAACCTACTTTTCGGCGAAAGATGGACGGATGGAATATCCTAAAATATTTGAAACCGACGGAACACCTGAAAATACAAGGGGTGTACCAGCAAAAACTTATCAACCAACAGAGACTTGTTTCAAGTTAAATGGTTCCTTTTATTTTATTGAATATAATGTTCTGAAAAGAGCCAATTTTACTGCTGGTGTTACCGATACTATTAAGACTTTACCCTATGACTGTTATACCATCCGACCTGTTTTCGACGAAAATAAGGCGTATTTCTTTACCTATAGTGGCTATTCATATCAATACAATTTATGGAGTACGCAGGGAACGGCAGGTACTACGCAAATGATATGCCCCTTTACTGATGTTCAGATGTTATTTATGCATTTAGGCTCAGAGGGGCTATACGTATTTACCAAACGTTCCGGCGGTATGAAAGTATGGTTATTAAGACCTAACTCCAGCACCCCTGAACTATTAAAGGCCACCAGTTTTTTGCCTTTGGACCGTCTGGATCTCTGCACCTCATTTCGAGGTAAAACCGCTTTTGTCGTTTCAGGGGGGTCAGAAAGGCAGGTCTGGTTCTCTGATGGCACAGCAGATGGTACAGTTCTGGTAAAGACCCTTGGAATGAATAATTCAAATGAAGAAAGCGATGTTTATTTCACACCCGATTATTTTTATTATTTGAGATCACCCTATGGCGAAGGGTCAACATTATGGAGGTCGGATGGAACGAATGAAAATGTAGTATATCATATATCAGGCACAGGTGAAGAGTACACCGGAACGGGTATTTTACGCTTATGTAATAATATACTTTATATTGGGTTGAATAAAGAATACAGCCAGTTTGGCTTCCTTTATAAATACGATACCATAACCGGAGAAGGCTTATTGCTGAAACAAGTAGGGAAATTTAATCGGGAAGATTTTTTATGTTTAGAAAACAATATGGTTTTTACAACTTTAGGCAATGGTAGCGAGGGCCCTGATAATACGCGCAAAAATTATTTGTTTTTAAGCAATGGAACAATAGGCGGAACACAGATGATAACTACTCTTGAAAAAGATGATTACTGGTATGGCAGATTTCCGAGTACTGGAACTTATCCATTGAGTGAAAAAGAAACCCTTGTATCAGTCAGTGATGATTTTTATAACCAGGAGTGGTTTGTATTCAGAATCTGTAAAAACGAGTTAAGTTTAGATAGTATAAGCAATCAATCAAAAACAGAGCGTTCGGCTACTACAATTGTTTCTACTGAAAAGTTAGATGGCAGAATTAGTGTAAACTATTATGCCCCTAAAAGTATTACGCTTAATCCTGGCTTTACTACAAGTTTATCTAATGTATCTACAAGTATATTTAAGGCGGAAATAAAAAATCAAACCTGTAATTTCAAAAATTGATAATTCGATTAATACTCTTGTTTTGAATAAGTATTAGTGAATACAGTTATTAAAAAAAATTAAGAACCTTTGTTTTGTAGAAGAAATTTCTCAGAAAAATTCTATTCAGTTAAACAAAATACTTGCATAAAATATCTACAGGTAATTTTTAAAGATATAAAATTAATACTCTTTATACTAAATATTATTTTTAAAGGCATTCTAAAGATATTATTGCTTTTTAATAAAAACCTGCCATCAATATTAGTGTTTCTTATAATGAAAATTGTATTTTATTTTTTTTTGGCATGAAAACTGCTTCAAATAGTACAAAATAAATGATTTTGCGAAGTCATTTTTTTTTTTTTGCAATATTGTGACATATTCTTTGGAAAATACAAAAAAATAAAATAAAATTTGTAATCAGTCTATCCAATAGACTGATTACAGCAAAAGTTGTTTTAGAAAGTCGTAAGATTTTATCTTACGATTTTTCTTTTTTTATTGCCTGCTTAATTCAGTAAAATAAAAAAAACCAAAACCCCATATCATAAGGGGTTTTGGCATGTTTGTTTTCTGGCGATTTGGATAGTTAGAAACTAAAAAACGCAGTTCACTTTTTATAATTAGCAAAAGTCATTTGAGAAAATCGTTGGGGCTACACAAATCATCTCATCTACAAAATTTAGTTTTTTATTTTAAAAAAACAATACTTCATCGCAATTTTAAATGGATTTTAATAAGTTTATAATAAGTCTTTATAAGCTGATTGAGCTATCGTACTGAGTTTGTATTCGGAATTTTAAGGTTAAAAATATAAGTATAAATGCTTGATATAATCAGCGTTTTCAGTCTGCATACAACTGATCGATTCAATAAGAATGAAAGAATCAAATAGAGAATAATGACGGATAAATCATGATTATTAACAGGTAAAATTATTATGGGATTTTTATTTATGCTAAATTGTGAGTAAGACAATTTTTAATTCTGTTATGACTGAAATTACCAAAGAAATCGCACAAAAGTCCTTTCAAAATCCACATCAGGAAGCTATAGTAAGTTTAATGTTTGTTTCGCAGAGAGTCAGAGCAAAGCTAGAAATCCTTTGCGAAAGCGAAAACATCACCCTTTCTCAATTTAATATCCTCAGAATTTTAAAGGGGGAGTATCCCGGTGCTCATCCACGTTCAGAAATCCGTAAACGGATGATTGATAAGTCTGACGTAACCCGTTTGATTGACAGATTAGAAAAGAGGGGTTTGGCCAAGCGAATTAACGCTGAAAAAGACAAGCGTCATTCACTGACAGTGATTACCGAAGAAGGTATTGCTTTATTGGAAAGATTAAATGTTAAATTCCCTGCCGAACACCATGAAATACTCAAAAATTTTAATGAAACTGAGTTAATAGCATTGGTAAAACTTTTAGAAAAATTTGTTTAAAATAATTTGTGTGTTACAACACACTTTTATATTTTTGTTGAAAAACCATTAATTATGGCTCAACAAGGACAAATTATTGAAAACAAAGTTACTGGGGAGAAAGTGACTTTTTTAGCTACTGCTGCAGATACAGACGGTAAATACTTACGCTTCAGGTTAAATGTAAAACCACAAGGATTTGTAACTGTTAATCATGTGCATCCGAGTCAGGATGAGAAGTTTGAAATGAAAAAAGGAAAATTGAAAGTACTGGTTGGGAAGAAGGAATTTTTTCTGATACCAGGCGAGACTACACTGATTCCTAAAGGTATAGGGCATCAATGGTGGAATGAAAGCCCCGACGAAGAAGCCGAGATGGAGGTTGAGTTTACTCCGGCAGGAAATATGGAGACTTTTCTGGAGCAATATTACGGACTATGTAACGAGGGTAAATGTGATGCCAAGGGTACTCCGGCCTTTATGCAGATTATGTCGTTTGGCAATGAATATGAACTTTTTGTATCAGGCCCACCTATTGGAGTACAAAGAGTAATGTCAGCTGTATTAGGAAGTATTGCCCATTTAATGGGCTACAAGAAGTATTATGCACAATATGCACGATAGAATAATGCGTATTGTTTTTTTACTTTTTGCCTTTTCAACAATCAGGTGCTTTGTTTATACTGAGATGGATAAACAAAATGAGTGGCTTCAAGCCAGATAAGGAAAGGCGGGATATATAGCAAGTAAAGAGTGTTTCAAAACTTAGCAACGAACAGATCAAGCTATTGAAATTCAAAGTCTTCATAACAAACTGACAAACGTAAATCGCGCAATGAAAAATCTGATAATAAGACCTGCTCAGAAAGAGGAAATTGAAACACTCTTAGCATTTGAACAAGGGATTGTAACTGCCGAACGCCCTTTTGATAGTACTTTGAAAGAAGGTGAAATTCACTATTACGATTTAATATATTTAATTGAGACGCCTGTAGCGGAAGTAGTGGTAGCTGAAATAGATGGTCAGCTTGTTGGCTCTGGGTATGCCTTAATCAAAGAAGCAAAGCTATATCAGAAACATACGCATTATGCTTATTTAGGTTTTATGTATGTGAAGCCGGAACACAGAGGACAAGGTATAAATAAGGCTATTTTAGAAGCATTGAAGCAATGGGCTATAAATAAAGGAATCCGAGAGATTCGGCTTGAAGTGTATGAAGAGAATATAGTAGCAAAAAATGCCTATTAAAAGGCAGGATTCAAGGGTAATTTATTAGAAATGCGTTTGGAATTGGATATTGAATAAAATTATGTGTATAATTAATTATTGAAATGGAAAAGGGTTTTACAGCGATTGATAAACAAACTGCCTCACATTATTTATGGGGAGATAATTGTGAGAGCTGGGTATTAGTTGATAGTGCGGGTTTATCGGTCAAACAGGAATCTATGCCTGGTGGAGCAAGAGAAAAACTACATTTTCATACCTATGCCCAACAATTTTTCTATATTCTGAAAGGTACGGCTATATTTTATGCTAAAGGTGAAAGAATAGTGGTAGATGAACAAAAGGGCTTACTGATAAACCCAGGCACAAAACATTATATCGCCAACGAAACCGACGAAATATTATCATTTTTAGTGATTTCGCAACCAACTACCAATCAAGATAGAACCACAATTGAATAATATAAAAATCATGAGTGAGTACTCAATAAAAGTAAGAAGAACTGACAGACAGGAAACAGACGAGGCATTTCTGACAGAATTATTAAATGAATCGGTTTCCTGTTCTATTGCCATCGAAAAGGAGGGATTCCCGATGATGCACGTGGCTTTTTTTGTGTATGATGAAGCAAACCGGGAAGTTATCTTTCATTTTTCAAAATACGGGTATGCCGGACAGGAAATAACCGATGGTAAGAAAGTTTGTGTATCAGTTTATAAACATGGGAAACTATATACGGCAAACAAAGCTGTTGATTTTGGCTGTGAGTACCAGAGTGTAATTATTTATGGCAAGCTACGGATTGTAACAGATGAAGTCGAACATATGGAGGCCATGCAAGTATTTTTCAATAAGTTTTTTGGGCACGTTCCCCAAGATACATATGAGCCAATGACAGCAGCACAAGCCAAGCCTATTTATGTGGCAAAAATCAGAATTGAAAACTGGATTGGGAAACAACATTTAGTTCCTGATGTTGCTTTAAATAACTTTTATTATCCTGCTTCACCTGTCATATAGTGTTAGAAGAGCTCATAAAAAGGTAAAGACGCAAAAATTGCGTCTTTACGAAGTAAACAAACTTTTAAAACAAAACTACGAGAATTATATAAGAAAGGGTTATATCATGTTGTTTAAATGGCTAAAGCAATACCAATTTAATAGTATTGCCTTTTCAATATAAAATCAGGTTAATAAAGGAGTAAACTACTAAAGTTGCACACCTCTTTTGTAAATATAGAAAAGTTAAAGCGGTTTAGTGAATTTTCAGAGGAATTTTATTTCAAAAAATTATTAAGAGGTTTTACAATAAATGCTTTTCAAGTTTATTCACATGCCACTCTACAGTCTTCTGCACAATTATTGATGCCTGGGTAGCATGATTGCCAAAGCGTTTCACAAATTTATCATGATTCACCAGATATGGGTGTTCAAACTGATAGGCTAATTCATAATATTCTTTAATCAAAGGATTGAAAAATCCTGCCATCCAGACTGCTAACTTTGGTAGTACTATTGCTTTTGCTTTTTTATGAGTCTCAATTTCAAACAATTCTATCCATTGATATAAGTTCATGGCAGGTGCATTGGGGGTATGCCATATTTGCCCGAAAGCATCTTGGGCATCACCAACTCTGGCAATAGCTTTAGCGAAATCATGAATATAAGTAAAAGTATGTGGTAGCTTTGGATTACCTGAAAGAATAATGCTTTTGCCTTGATATAATCTATCTAAAAAATCAGTACCAAAAAGCCCTTTATAAATTCGTGGCCCTATAAAATCTGCCGCTTTTACAATTGCTACCCGTTTACTTAACTGTTCACCTGAGTTTAATAAAGTGTTGACAACTCCCGTTCTTATTTGTCCTTTTTTTGTTTTGGCTTTGTGTGGCATTGTTTCAATGATCTCCTTGCCTTTTACATCTCCATAAGAATAAAGATTATCAGCAAAAACCAAACGGGCTTCTGTTTTACTCAAGGCATAAGCTAAAGCTGATGCAGTGGCAGGATAAAAATCAGCCCATAACTGGTAAGGTACATCCGTACAACTAAAAATCACTTCTGATTGTGATGCAATGTCTGCCATATCACTCTTGTTGGTTACATCTGCTGCCTTTATCTGAACATTGGGTGGGAGGGTGACGGTTGCTTTTAATTCTCCTTTTCTGTTTACCAATGTGATGGCTTCTTCGGAGTTTTGTTGGAGCAGGGCTTCGAGTATAGCAAGCCCCAATTGTCCTGTTCCTAAGATTGTTTTCATGATATAACTAAAAGAAGAATGAATAACTGATACCCGGTGTCGGATTGATTTTCAGACTCTGGTCTTTGGCAGCTACGGCAATAGCGCCGATTCTGAGGTTCAATCCTTTCCAGACCATCCAACGGAAACCTATTTCTGCACCCATCGCATTTTTGCCTTCGTAATCCTGGCTTAAACCTCTCAGGTATGAAGCCCCTGCGTAAAAAGAAGAAGGATTTTCTTTTTTACCTACAGGTAAGAACCAGAGTGTAACACCTGCTTTAATGAAATTGGTATTTACACCCGACTTAAAGGCTGTCGGATAATAGCCCGCATGAACTGATAGATGTTTGTGGCGGTATTCTGCGCCAACGGATGGATTTCTGAATCCGTTAATGCTTAATTCATTTTTTGAAAAGCGACTTTGTGCAAAAGTGCTGATAGAAACTACTAAGAATAGGAGCGTAAAAATTGATTTCATTTTGATTATTTGATTTATGATTATTTTAAAAGAAAATTTTATTTGTCGGTTAACTGATATCTACCAATGTGAGGTACAACATCGCCACCCATATAGAGGTATCCGTTATGTTCTTTTACCGCTCCTGCTTCGGGCATAACCATGCCTTTGGTATCGAATAATGATTTAAGTATTTTGCCGTCGGTAGAAATGTGCATGACCATTCCGAATTTCTCGGCTTTAGGTTGCATGAAATCTGGTAGGGCATACACCAATTGCTTCATGCCTGTTTTGGGATGTATTTTATCGAGGGCATCAGTACGTTTAGTAGAAAAACCTAACCAGTAGCTACCGTCTTCTCTGATAGAGATACCATTTGGGAATCCCGGAAGATTATCAATAAATATTTCGGTCTGGCCTGTCTTTACGCCTTTTATCCAATATTTCAAAACTCTGTATTTTGAAGTTTCAACTAATAGCACATAATTTTCTTCCTTTGACAGCACTACCCCATTACCGAAGTATGTGCCTTTAATGAGGGTCTTTACTTTGCCTGTCTGAGGGTCATAGCAGTAGAAGCCACCGATAGGTTTCATCTCCAGGATTACTTTTCTTCCATAATTGATTGTGTAAGCCGAAACATCAGAAGTATTAGAAAAATAGATTTTGCCATCAGAAGCAATATCCAGCCCATTCGGAATAAGGAAACGATTGCCATTTTCATCCTGAGTGGCTAATACTTTCACTTTTTTATCCAGGCTTATGCTAATTAAGCCTTCACGATGGCTGAGGGCAATCAGGTTACTGTCAGCATCAAAATGAAGTCCTGCTACCCAAGATTCTGCGGCATAATATACTTCAACCTCACCTTTCGGATTGATTTTGAGGATTCGGCCATCGCTGAAATCAGTGGCACTATTATGAACACCACAGTAGAGATTTCCGGCTTTATCGAAAATAATATCTTCCGGGCCAAAGCCTTTTTGGGTTTTGGATGTAATAGAGAGTTTATAGGCAGTACTTAATTTTTCGTTTAAAGTGGTTGTACCTTCAAAGGCAGGTGTTGGCATAGGCTGCCACGACTTTGGATGAATAGTGCAGGCACTAAAAGCCAGCGAAAAAACAAATGTACAATAGAGAGAAGTATTTTTAAAGCTTTGCATATCGTCTGTTTGTTTAATTGACGATGCAAAGTTCGGGGCTGCAAAATTGCTTTTACCGGACAAATGTCCATAAAGTAAAATCAGCGGATATTATTTCTGATACGACTCAGGTGTCGGGGAGTTACGCCCAGAATAGAGGCTAAAAATTGTAGTGGAATGCGTTGGAGCAGATGCGGCTCTTCTGTAAGCATCTTTTCGTACCGTTGTTCGGCATTCAGTACAATCAAATCATGGCGTGTGGCATCAATGCCACAGATTGATTTTTCGAGTAGTAAGATATAGAATTCTTTAAAGCCTGGTACTTCATTGACTAATTTTTTCAGATTAGCTTTGCTGATTAAACTAATGCTGCTGTCAACCAGCGCACGTATATTTTCACGCGCAGGTTGCTCTCCTACAAAACTCAACAATGAAGCTAAAAAGGTATTTTCGATGGAGATATAAGTGGTGATTTCTTCTCCATCTTTCAGGGAATAGTACTGAAACATACCACTTTCAACAAAACCAATGTGGCGACTTGTTTTGCCTTCTTCCACTATATGGTCATTCTTTTTAAAGGTCTGAAATGTAAAGGCATTCAGAATGGTTTCCAGCGATTCTCCTGAAAAACCCATCATTTCAAATTGCTTTTTTAGCTTAGAAGGGTGGGGCATAGATAATATGATTGAATATGGACAAAATTAACAAAACAATTAACATATCAAATAGTTAATTTCTTGAAAATCAGTACATTTCTTTAAGATAGTATCTATATTATTCATTAAATTTGCTTAAACTAAAAAGCATAACAACTTATAAAATTATGGAAATCTCAGCTATTAAAGATCCGATTTTCCGTAAGGCAGTAGCTGCCATTGATATGGGAGATATTGCCTTACTACAAAACCTATTAACTGCTTACCCACAACTTATTTATAAAAGGCTTGATATTCCCGAAGAAGGTTATTTTAAACAGCCATATCTTATCTGGTTTGTGGCTGATAATCCTATCAGAAATAAGAAACTCCCAACAAATATTGTAGCTATTACCCAATTGCTGATTGAGAGAGCTAAAAAAGCTAATTTTGAAGACTTTCAGTACTGTATTGATTATACGTTGGGCTTGGTGTCTACAGGTAGTGTGCCTCGTGATTGTGGTGTACAAATTGAATTGATTGATTTACTGATTGATGCCGGAGCTGCGCCTGGCGGGGGTGTAGGCGCACTGGCGCACGGAAATATTGATGCTGCCAGACACCTGATAGAAAGGGGAGGAGAATTGACCTTAGCTTCTGCTGTTGGTCTTGATCGTGTGGATAATGTGCATAGATTATTGAAAGATGCCACTGATATAGATAAAGAAGTAGCATTGATGATGGCCGCTTTTTATGGTAAAACAGATATGATTAAGCTGTTAATTCAAGATAAGGTTAATGTAAATGCTTATCTGACGCCAACATCCGGATTTCATTCGCATGCAAGCGCTTTACATCAGGCCGTTTCTTCAGCTTCTGTGGAATCAGTAAGGGTTTTGGTAGAGGCAGGGGCAAGTCTTGAGGCTAAGGACTTAGCTTATGGAGGCACTCCATTGGGTTGGGCGATGTATATGCAAACAGAAGAAATAGATAAAGAAAAGATGAAAAAATATGCTAAAATTGAGGAGTTTCTACATGAAAAAATGAACCTTTAGTAGAAAAAAATTAGCGTATGAATAACCGCATTCATACGCTAAAACATATACCTAACAACAATCTTAAGGCAAGACAGGCTTATCAGCATCGCTTAAAATTTTCACTAATTCTTTTTCATCAATATCAGATATATTCTCGAGAGCTTTTAGGTAGGCATCGTTTTCATTCATTCTTGCAAAGTCTCCGTTTACAAAATGGACTTTGTTTTCTTTAGTCAAAACACTGACGACGGATTTCGGAGTCATGTTAAATGCTTTCATTTTATCGTCATGAAAAACCAGATAATAAATCTCTTTATTTCTGATTTCTCCATCATATTGTTGAGAACTTTTACCATAGCCGCTGCTGGCTATTGTATTATTTATCAGCACAGGAACTAAATCCCGCACATACTTTTTTAAAAGCTTAACTTTACCATTATACAATTGCTCATAATACCTGCCATTAAGCATGACAAAATCATGGCCCGCGAGCGTGAAGTTTATATTAGTTAAGGGTGTGATTTTATCTGCCAGTTTCACCAGCAGTATATCATTTGCCAGATTCAGCATGACAGGTGCGGTAATAGGGGCTGTAGAGCTATCGATAGTAAAAGTGATTGTTTCAAAAACATCTATAAAGAATGGACTGCCTAAAAAAGTCATCAAACGGGAGTTGTAGTGTACCCCTGAACTGACACTACCTGTCTGTACCTTTACTTCAACTGTTGTTACTTTTTTCCCATCCTGTATTTCTACTTTAGGTATCTGTGCACTTGTCATATAGTTGAGACTTTGAGCACTTGTGGTTGAATACACAGCAAATGCTATCAGCAGAATAATCAATCTTTTCATAGTTGTATAAGTTTTATTGTTTTAGCCACTCGATTGCCAGTTGAATATAATTTGTTTGATTGGAGTTTTCTATATCAGGAGATACTTTTTTACCATACATTTTTTTTGTTCTGTCAGCCATAGTCGAAACCGTCAGATAAAGTACAGCACCATCGGGTATATTAATATTCTGATTAGCAGTTGATAAGCCACAGGTTGATAAACCAAAAAACTCGTTTCAGATCTGGCTTTAAAGGCGATAGCAATCGCCTCCCCTGAACTGGCTGTTGCTTCATCAATAAGCACAGCCACTTTTGGGTTTGGTTTTTTCAATACATAAGGATTGCTCAATTGAACTCCGCCCGCACTACCATTTTTATATCCCCAATCGTAGGCTAAATTATCAGGGTCAATGAAATATCCTGCTGTGCCTTCTCCCAGTATAGGGCCGATTCCTACCAGCATAGGCCACATATTACCGCCACGATTATCTCTTAAATCAACAATCCATCCTTTAATAGCGTCATTATCAGCCGCTTTTATAGCCTCTTGAATAGCCCTCGCATAATTGTTTGCTTCTTCACTCAGATTGCTTCCCGAAAAAGTTCCTACTTTAACATAGCCTATTTCTTTGCCTGGTGTGGGTATAACAGGTGTTGGGCTTGTACAGTTTAAAGTTTTTTTGTAAGTTACATATTCTCCTTTACTTGTTATAAAGAAACTGTGAGAATCTTCAAGCTGGATGAGTGCCAACTGAATGGCTTCTTTTGCTTTGACATCGTCTATGCTTTGTGCGCCTTTAGCCTTAGTCAATATGTTTTTCCTGAATGTCTCCCAATTAATAGTTTTACGATTAATTGAATACCTTTCCATGTTCGACATAAGTGTGTTAAGGTAGGCTTCAACCTCTGGATTAGTAGCGGGTTCGGCATCTTTTTGGCAGGCACTATGAGTGATGGTAACAATTGTAAGGAGTAAAAGATATAGGAGTTGTTTCATGAAAAAGGTTTTAAAGTCTCAGCTAAGAAAATTTCAAGTATAGTTTAAAGACCTAATGCATAAACGTATGATTTGGTTGTATGTATAAAAATATTTTTGTGCCCTTATTAAGGATTCTCTCCTGTGTAGCAATAGCGGTTGCAATTAAAACTTTTCACTTATCAACTCATGATTTACAAATGCTCCCGTCGCCGAGCCTGATGCCACTGCCATAGCTACTGAGCGCATAGGATTTGAATTATCGCCACAGGCAAACACACCTGAAATATTGGTTTTTTGTGAATTGTTTATTTTGAGCAAGCCGTGGTCTGTTAATTCGCAACCAAGCGATTCAGGAATAATTGAATGTTGTACAGAGACTGGTCTTGAATAAATCGCATCAAGTATAAAGGATAAGCCATCAGTCAATGCGATTTTCTCAATTTTACCTTCTCTATGTATCAATCGTTTAATCGGAGTTTCTATAATATTAATCTGGTGTTTTTTAAGCGTTGCTAATTGCTCTTCACTCAATGTTGATGCGCTATTAGTAAAAATTATAAGGTCTTTTGTCCAGTTGTTGATTAATTGTGCATAATGAAAGGCGGCATCACCATTGGCAATAATCCCTGTTTTCTTGTGATGTATTTCATAGCCATGACAATAAGGACAATGTACTATAGAAATACCCCAGCATTCGGCAAAACCGTCAATTTCAGGCAGTATATCTTTCAGGCCGGTGGCAAGGACTAATTTTTTAGTATAAAAAAACTCGTCATTCTGAATTTCAACCTTAAAGCCATCTTCTGTTTTGGTTGCATTAGTGACCAATCCCTTATAAAATTCTACGGTCTTATACTGAGCTATTTGTTCCAGGGCAATATTGGCTATTTCTTTAGGCTTTTGCCCATCCTGTGTAAGAAAATTGTGTGAGTGAGGGGTTTGTTGGTTGCAGGGGTACCCACCATCAATCACTAAAACTTTTCTTAAGGCTCTTCCTAAACTCATAGCTGCTGAAAGCCCTGCATAACTGCCACCTATAACAATTACTTCAAATTCCTGATTATTGCTCATCCTAATATCAATTAGTTTAAAGTTGTTGAATCATTATTTGTACAAATGTAATAATATTTCTTAAATGCAACAATGTTGCGAATATTGGTTTTTTTAAATAGTAATTAATCTAATAGTATGATACCTTATGAATAGTTTATTTGTTATTTTATAAATTGCTTCAGATATTAACCTTTATTAAAAATGAGCATTATTGATAAGTTAGCTACCTCTCTGAATAGAAGAGATGAAGTACCCAATCAGGAATTGGCAAAAGAAATTGTCGGGGCCGAAAATAGAGAAGCCATAGCAGAATTAATTGAAAATCTCTTGAATAAAAGCAAAGATATACAGAGCGATTGTATTAAGGTGCTCTACGAAATCGGAGAAGCAAAACCACAAATGATTGTAGCTTATGCCAGTAATTTTGTTGAGTTATTAGACAGCAAAAATAACCGTTTACAATGGGGAGCTATGACAGCCTTGAATACTATTGCTTCGCAAAGCCCGGCTATTGTATTTGGGGCATTAACTAAGCTGGCTGCCGTAGCTGACAAAGGCTCTGTGATTACAAGAGATAAGTACGTAAGTATTCTGACGAAATTGTGTTTGGTAGATGCTTACAAGAGTGATGCTTTTGACCTACTGCATGAACAATTTTTGATTAGTCCTACCAACCAATTGCCTATGTATGCTGAAAATGCTACAAGTATAATAGATAAAGCACATCAACCTGCTTTTATTAAAACGTTGATAGCAAGGTTACCCGAAATTGAGAAAGAAAGCAAACGTAAGCGCGTTGAAAAAGTATTGAAAAAATGGCAGGGTAAGTAATACAAGACGTCTGGCATGGTATTTTTACATTGGTTTGTCATTAACAAACCTTGGAATCAATGTACCGACTTTTGATTTGTTTAGTATTGCTATGGCCGTCAATAACTCATGGGCAGCGTGTTGCCAATTTTGCCTATAAAAAGTTTAATGCCAAAGATTTTGAAACTTATGCTTTTTGGGTAAATGCCAATCAGGTGGGAGATGTTAATTATTCTTACAAAACACCAGAAGGGGATATTAAAAGTATGAAACTCAAGTATGAGGGTGTTGATATGTTGAATGGTGAAAAAGCTTTTAAATTACTCTTCCCTAATAACTTACTATTATATGTGATTCCACGAAAGAATAATACCTTAAGAGTGGTAAGCCTTGACGGCAAATACTCAAAGATTTTTCACTGGCTTTATGAGGGGCCGATTGAAGGTAGAGGCACATTCTGTGAAGCCTGCACCGAAAATGCAAGTGAGGCTACTAAAATGTTGAAAATGTATTATCTGAAATAGATTAGAAAATAGTTGATAGTAGAAAATTCTGTTTGAAGTTTGCTACTATCAACATACATTATAATAACTCAAAATTCCAGATAGTATTTGGATAATAGTGATTTTATTAGCCGCGTTTAGTTTTGTGCCATCTTTGCTGCTACTTTTCCGATTGTTAAACCTTGTACTAATATACTAAATACAACACACGTGTAGGTAGCGATAATCAACACTTGTTTGGCTTCGCTGTCAGGTAATGACAAGACCAGGGCAATAGATAATCCACCCCTTAATCCTCCCCATATAATCAGCCTTGCTTCTTTGGATTTAAAATTGGTGATTCTTGGTGTTAGTAAATTGGGCAGCCATACAATCAGGACTCTGGAAACAAGTACAATAATAATTGCCGCCAGGCCAACTATAAAATAGCTCGATTTGAAATCTATTACTACTACGACAAAAGCAATACTGATAAAAAGAATGGCGTTCAGGATAACATCAATCAACTCCCAGAACTTATGCACATATTCAAGTGTGGTGTCGCTCATGGCTTTTGTCTGATTATAGTTGCCTATGAAGAGCCCCATAATAACCATTGCCAAAGCACCCGATAAATGAAAGTAAGCGCAAAGGCTGTATCCGCCCATTACAAAGGCAATTGTCATTAATACCTCAGTTTCATAATTGTCGATTGACTTAAGTAACCAGTATAGTAAATATCCAAGTACCAGGCCGAAGAATACACCACCAATTGCCTCCTGAGCAAATAGTGTAGCAAAGTGTCCATAGTCAATATGTGAATTGCCCAGTTTCAGGGTTTCGAGAAGTGCTATAAAAATGACTACCCCCACGCCATCGTTGAATAATGACTCACCTACAATGGTAGACTCAATGCGTTTAGATACATTGGCTTTGGTAAGAATACCTAAAACGGCAATGGGATCAGTAGGGGAGATTAAAGCGCCAAAAACCAGACAATGAATAAAACTAACCGGAAGCTCTAACCAACCGCATAAAGGATATAATATTGAGGCAATAATAATTGTTGAAGCAATAACCCCACCAATAGCAAATAAGCTGATGGGTTTCCATTGTTTTTTTATTTCATTCCAGGGGGTATGTAAAGACCCGGCAAATAGTAAAAACCCTAACATGATATCAAGGATTACATAGCTTAGGTCTGTTTTGGCTATCAGGTTTTTCACAAACAGGTAATGCTGAAAATCCCATATACGGCTGCTGACTATAACCAATGATAAAATAGTAGATAAGAAAAATAAGCCAATCACAAACGGCATCTTTATAAACCGATGATTAATATAAGCAAAAGCTGCCGACAGACTTATTAATATTACAAGTAGAAAATAGGCATTCATAAAAGTCTTTTTTGGGTAAATATAATTTTTCTTATTCAGAAGTTTTAACAAAGATGTGAAATTGTCCTTTAATCCTGACCACGTTATTGTTTAGGGTTAGATAGAGGTTATTGGAAAAGCTTTAATACTAACGAAAATAAATGACTCATAATCAGCTGTTTAAAGGGTTGTCTGACAAAACGTTTTGTCCATGCATAGTCAGGTTTTTATGAATCAATTAATAAGTGCTTAAATTTTCAGAAATATTTGAAATTATTGACAATTTCATTAAATCCATACAAAGTGAATGTATGTAATTTTCAATAAATTCTGAAATTTTAATTATTTATATAAATGTTGTGTTTTAATCAGATAATCTTTACATTATATTAACCGTGCCACGCCCTTGCTCGGACGAGTAGAGGCGTGGCACGGTGGCTTTAGTTCCCCTTTAGGGGTTAGGGGCGGCTGTTAATCCTGCAACCCGGTAGTATTCGCAGGCTTCTCAAATGTCCACTCTGTACGAATCAACTTCTTCTGAGCCGGATAAACCTCATCCAACGTATTGGCATCATACACACGACCATTCTTAATAACCATTTTCAAGGTATTCGAATTGCGTATATTCTCCAGCGGATTTTTATCCATAATCAACAAATCAGCCAGTTTACCTTTTTCGATACTGCCTAAATCCTGGTCTAAGCCAAGGGCTTTAGCCCCTAAAATAGTGGCCACTTTTAAGGCATCATGGTTTTTCATACCTCCGCTTTGCATCGACCACAACTCCCAGTGATAACCTAATCCCTGAAACTCCCCGTGACTACCAATTCCTGCCAATGAACCACTTTCTACCATCGATTTCATCGATTTCGCATGTTTCTGGAAAACGTGTTCTTCGGGCATGAACCATGTACCTACCCGACGGGTTTTCTCTGCCAGTTCATCATAAGGCATAAAATTCTGCATCTTCTTGTCATGGTAGGGGTTCTCAGTCTCGAAATAATAGATTTCAGCAAAAGGCCCACCATATGATACCAATAGGGTAGGCGTAACGGCCATTTGCGAGTACGCAATACTTTTCACGACATCATTATACAATGGATACACTGGTATTGCATGTTCATGCCCCGGATAACCATCCAATAGGTTTGTCATATTCAGTTTATAATTCAAACCACCCTCGGTAGTAGGCATCAATTTCTGGTCTCTCGCAGCCTTGATAATCCACTGGCGGGTCTGGCGATTCCCTGTCAGATACATCTTGATATACTTCGAATTATAGTACTTGCTATACTGTTTCAAGGCATTGATAGCTCCAGTAGAATCCTTGATATTATACGCCCAGAAACCAACTCCCGGCCCTGTTGAGTAGATTCTTGGCCCTGCAATTTTACCTGCCTCTACCATATCACCATAGGTAAATACGTCCGTCGTAGCCGTTTGTGGGTCACGTGTTGTCGTTACACCATAGGCTAAGTTAGCGGCATATACCCAAACCTGATTTTTCTGGATACCCCACTGCGGCCACATATGCGCGTGCGTATCCACAAAGCCCGGTATAACCGTCTTCCCTTTCACATCAATTACTTTTGCTTTGCCCGTATTCTTAATTGTTCCGCTCTTGCCTATCTCCTTGATACGATTATTTTCTATCAGAATATCCCCGTTTTCAATCACTTCATTGCCTTTCATCGTAATCACGCGAGCACCTTTTAATAGCACCGCTCCCGATGGCATATCCCTGCTGAAATAGATTTTTATCTCCGTTTCCTCCGGTTTGTACTTCGGCTCTTCTTTCTTCACCGTTGCTTTCTTGGCATCTGTCACTTTCACGCTATCGGTTTTTATCTTGATAGTGTCCGATTTCGCTTTGTTCAACGAATCCGCCTTGCGTTTTTCTTCGGCTTTCTTCGCCACTTTCACACTATCATCAAAAGTCCTGGCTCTTTCCAGATCATACACAATATGGTAACGACCCAGCGACCAATGCACTTTCTTCGAATCGCCCGACCAGGACGGAAACTCTCCTCCCAATTCAGTCAGCTTTTTAGCCGGAAACTGCGCCGAACCTGCATCCGCTACCGAGATACTCACCGTTTTACCCGTCTTGGGTACATCGAGTGTATAAATCTCATTGTTAATCTGTGCCAATGCCTGGTCGCCATCAGGTGCCATAATAATCTGAGAAGCAGAAGAAGGTTTATTCACCTCCATCGCCTGAGCAGCTTTTTCCGACAGCATACAGTTATGTGCAAAATCTTCACCTTCAATGCTCATGCCGTAAGTTGTGATACCCGTTACTTTTACGTGCGTTTTTTCGTCTGTACCATCCCACTTAATAGATTCTAAAGTACCATCACCACCGCTCAGATAAATACGGTCTGCCTGACTACTCACAAAGTGAGGTGTAGAGCGGTTACGCGCTTTATCAATCACTGTCACACGGCCGCCATTGGCATCTATCCAACAAATATCATCTTCTGAACTATTCGCCACCGGCCCGATCGACGATTTAAAATTTTGCAGACTGGTACGCAAAAATACAATGCGGTCGTTTTTCGGCGACCACACGGGCTGGCTGTACAAGGCCGATGCTTGCGTCAGTTTCTGCAAGTTAGGCGTACCTTCCACATTTACTTTATATAAATTTCCACCTTCAGGTGTCCAGGTCGTAAACACGAGATTTTTTCCATCGCCCGACCATGCTGGCTGCGCTTCCGTGAAATCATTGGTACTGATCAGTCTCGGTGTCCCATTCGGATAATCAGCCACATACAAACGATTCAAGGCTGTAAAGGCTAATTTCTTGCCATCAGGCGAAGCTACTGCATCGCGAATCTGGGTTATTAAAGCATGTGTAGTATCCGAAATCGGGTATTTAAATTCCAGTTGAGGTCCCATTTCTATTTCCATATCCACATTAAACGGAATCTCTACAGGTTTTTCACCGCTCACACCTATCTTGTAGATTTTACCGCCATAAGAGGCAATCAGTGCCTTATTATCGGGTGTAAAGGACATACCCGGCAAAACCCCCATCGTAGCGATAGACTCCTGATCGTCACGTTGAATAGGGTAGGCGAGCCATTTTTCGTCGCCATTCTCTAAATCACGTAATATAAGACCTGTTTTGTCTTCGTAGCGATTCCCATATACCAGCCATTTACCATCACCCGAAAGTGTAGGCGTAAAGGCCGACCCGTATCTTGAGGTAATGGTGGTGCGCTTGGCATTATCACGGTCATATATCCCAATCTGGTATTGTGGCATCATGGCATTGTAGTTCCATGCCCCATTGCGTTGCGAGAAATAAATGTATCGGCCATCATGACCCACCGCCGCATCAATCGTTTTCAGGTTCGTCGGTGCATCAATCAATTGTACACCGCCGCCACCGTTGTGGTGCACCATCCAGAGTTGTACGTTCATACGGCCTTTCGAATACACAATATACTTGCCGTCGGGTGTCCAGTCGGCTGAGGTAAAGTTCTGGTCACGGTCTTTCGTTACCTGCACCGTATCTTGTTTCTCAAAATCAATATACCATACGTTGTCTGACCCCGTGCGGTCAGAGATAAACAACAGCTTTTTGCCGTCAGGACTATAACGCGGATGCGTATCAAAAGCCATCCCCTTTGTTACATTGGTGGCCTTACCCCCCGCAAACGGAATGGTGAACAAATCGCCCATCATATCAAAGACAATCGTTTTGCTATCCGGACTCACATCGACCGACAACCATGTGCCCTCGGTGGTGTTCATACGCATGGTGCGCGACGCTTTCAGCGGCAAATCTTTGTAACGTATATACCTGGTGGTGTCTTTGGTTTGTTTGGTAGTATCCTGCAGCGAAAGCAAGAGCCGCGAAAAACTGCGACCTTTAGCAGCAAAGACACCAGCCACCACGCAGCACCCAATGCAAGCACTCATCAGGGCAGACTTCAAGGTAAGAGTAGGTTTCATTTAAGAGTAGTTTTTTTATAGAAGTGTTTTTTGGTAAAAATATTAATTTTTTTGGTGAAATGGGTGGTGTTATAGGGAAATAATATGACTAAAAAGTATGGAACTTTACCTTTATTATTTTGATGCCTTTAAATAAATGTTAATATAACTTGATTTTTTATTAATATTTTTTGTATCCTTGTAACTATTCCATGAAAACAAGCTATAAAAATGGCTTTTGTAAAAGTAAATCTCTTACAAAAGTAAAGGAACGCGTATAACCTATTTTATTTTTAACCTAAAACAACCAAATGCTATGGACTTTAAAGACCAGATTAAACAATTTAGTGAGAGAGTTACTAAATTGAAAGACAATATTCATACAGAAGAAGCTACAAAAAATGCTTTTATTATGCCTTTTCTTCAAGTCTTAGGATATGACGTATTTAATCCACTTGAAGTAGTACCAGAGTTTATATGTGATATTGGAACAAAAAAAGGAGAGAAAATTGATTATGCAATTTTTAGAGATAACGACCCCATTATATTGGTTGAATGTAAGCATTGGAAGCAAAATCTAAGTATCCATGACGGACAATTGTTAAGATACTTTCATGTATCTAAAGCTAAATTTGCAATCTTAACTAATGGATTAATTTTTAGATTTTATACAGATTTGGTTGAACCGAATAAAATGGATGAAAAACCATTTTTAGAGTTTAATATTGAAGAGATTAAAGATGGACAAATTGAAAAATTAAGAGATTTTCATAAAGCATACTTTGACAGTAATAGTATCTATCAATCTGCAAGTGAACTTAAATATATTAATGAAATCAGACAATTAGTATTGCAAGAGTTACAAGAACCTAACGATGAATTTGTAAGATATTTTGCCAAGCAAGTTTATCCTAATATGGTAACTGCTAAAGTAATAGATGCTTTTCGTCCATTAGTCAAGCGTACTTTCGCCAATGTCATTAATGATACATTAAATGATAGGCTAAAATCTGCCATTACTCCTGATAATGCTTCTATTGTAGTAGAAGAACCGGTACAACAAATTTCTATTCCAACCGAACCAGAAGATAAAATTATTACTACAGCCGAAGAACTTGAAGCTTTTTACATTGTAAGGTCAATATTAAGAACTACTGTCCCAGTTAACAGGATAACGTATCGCGATGCACAGTCATACTTCGCTGTTTTTTTAGATGATAATAATAGAAAACCTATTTGTAGATTGTACTTAAATAACCCTAACAAAAAATATATAGCTACTTTTGATGCAGATAAGAAAGAACTAAAAGCAGAAATTAAAACACTTGATGATATATATAGTCAATCAGGTGAGTTGGAGAAGACGGTTGGGTATTATTTGTAGTATCTTATCTATTTTAATAAAACAATACTCTATATAAAGCAAGTAGGAATGAATTTACCAGATTGGAAATACAATTATCTAATTAGACAATTGCAAAGAACGTTTTACAAAGCGCATGAAAATTTTCTTATTAATTCTCTATTTCACGACGACAGGCTAATCAACTTAAAGCCATTAACACAGTATTATGTAAAAACAAAAGATAATAATTATTATTTCATTGATTTATTCTATCCTCAAATCAATCTAGCAATTGAGATAGATGAGGCTCCTCATGAAGTTAAAGGTGAAATTGATTTATTACGTCAGAGTGAAATCGAGAATATTTTAAGATGTGAATTTTGCAGAATCAGAATTTCTGCAAATAAAATTGCAGAACAAATTATTGAAATTAAAGAAATAATTCTCAAACTTATTAAAGAATCAGAAAATAATAATACTTGGAAAAAGTGGATTGAGCCCAAATTAATTTCACTTTCAATTTTAAAACAGGACTATAATAATACTCTCTTTGTTAAAATAAGTGGAGAGATTCATCCTGATAGATTGCTTGAGAGACAGACAGGTTGGTGGAAAATCGCAAACCATAAAGTATCACATATACGTCAAGCTATAATTATTCATGATGGTATAGTTGAAAGAGTTTTTACAAATCTTAAGTTTAAAAATAGCGCAGATGGGAAATGGGGTTTTGATGGAGATGAAATAGTAAATCACATTTTACTTGATTCTATTATATTAGATTGGAAATTCCAGCAGACTAAGCAATATTCAAAAGTATTATATTCTGATTAAATCTTAAAAAACAAATGATTGTAATACATTAAAGTTATGACAATTGAACATTTACAAAAAGCTATTGAAGTTTGTAATGAAGGAAACGTAAAATTTAATACAGGAATAACGCGTTCTTTCTTATATGAAAAAAAATGGTATCCATTAAGAGCAGTTATCAATTATGCTGCGTTCCTAGCAAAAGAGAAAAGTAATTTGACAACTGACCAAGCACTTGTTAAATTAACTAATCTACAGGTCTGGACAAAAATAAAAAGTGTTTATTTCTCAAATGCTTTTCCTGTTATCTTAAGTCAAATAGAATTAATCAAAGAAGTAAACTATTTGTCAAAAAAGATAGATGCTTTAACAAGTTGAATCTTAGTAATAAATTAAAGTTTTATAAATCCCCCCATGCACTCACTCCTCTCCCAAATAAAAAACTGCAAGATATGCGAACAGCATCTGGCGAGTGGAGTAAATCCGGTAGTAGAAGCAAGTACAAACAGTAAAATCGTAATAGTAGGCCAGGCACCCGGTAGAATCGTACATAACTCCGGCATCCCGTGGAATGATAAGAGTGGAGATAATCTGCGGTCGTGGTTGGGTGTCGATAAATCTACTTTCTATAATACCAACCTCTTCGCCGTAATACCCATGGGCTTCTGCTACCCCGGCACAGGCAAATCCGGAGACCTACCCCCACGCCCCGAATGTGCCCCACAATGGCACCGCCAATTATTAAACCAGATGCCTAATGTAGAACTCATGCTACTGGTAGGTCAATATGCCCAGAATTATTACTTAAGCACAAAAGTCAAAAACACGCTCACCGAAACTGTCAAACATTATAAGGAGTATCTGCCTCAATTTTTTCCATTGCCGCACCCCTCACCAAGAAACAACATCTGGCAGGCTAAAAATGAATGGTTTGGCAGAGAGGTGTTACCGGAATTGAAGGGGGTAGTAGATAGGATATTAAGACAATGACTAAATGGGAATATCTTGATTAAAATGAGAGATTTAAATTCTTCTTTAGGGATTTAGGGCTATATCCGATAATAAGGCAATAGTAGAGCTGGCTCAAACCCTAATTTCTGTGCTAATACATAAGAGCCTGTATTTTCTAAGCGGCAAGCCCAGATGGGCTCTAAATTATTTGCCAGACAATAGTCAATAAGAGCAGCACAAACTTTCTGCGCCAGGCCTTTGCCTCTGAATTGTGGCACGGTTTCGATACCCAGTTCCAACTGATTTCCTTCCACGAACGATGAGAAGGCTGTGGCGGCTAATTGCTGTTCATAATACAGGCAATAGGCTATGCCGTTTTGTTTGAAATCGTCTGCTGAATCCCAAAAGTAACGAGGAACTACGCTGCCTGTCATCTGGTTGTATGCCTGCTGTGTATGCTGAATAATTTTAATTTTTGAGTTAGCATCAGGCTGGTTTATACCTGAATACTTTTCGTGATTGAATCTGAAATTGACTCTGGTGTTACGTTCAACTACGCCTTTGGTTAACTGTCGGATATTAACAGCCGAATCAATTAACTTATCCTGAAATAAGTCTTTCAGTACAGCCTCCCACTCAGCAGGATATATCTGTACCCATTCATGATTATTCCGCTTATCATGGGTATTTAAGGCATATGCTTTAAAGGCGGTGTTAAATGCCTCATTGGTGGTATTGCCCATCAGTAAAGACATACCATAGCTATGTATTATATAGAATGTTTCTGGATTCTCTTTTTCATCGGCATATACTCTGCCAGCTACGCGCTTGTCTATTACTGCCTGGGCAAATAGCTTATTGAAAGGTAATGCTTTCAGATAGGGTTCGGCTTTGTAATAATGGTCTGTATTCAGAAGTATCATAGTGTAAAATTACGTCTCTTCTACTAAAAATCAGTAAAAGAGACCTAATTTTGTTTTCAGGGTACAGGATATGTTTTAAAGAAACAATATGTGCTTATTTCAATTTATAAGTGGTACCTTCATCTGCTTTTATCATCTTTTCATTCGGGTCTAAAATCAGTGTTACAGGTTTTTCAGTGTTCCTGACTTTGATAGTTGCTTTATTATGGTTTACCCGAAAATTCATGATCTGTGGGCTGCCGTCTTTAAAAGAAAAACCTATTTCGATCGTGCCTGTAAAGTTTACAGGTGTTTGTTTACCTTTTCCGTTTTCCTGGTATTTATTGACAGTCAGTTCAAAACTGGTTTCGTATTGATTGCCAACTTGCCGCGTCTGAATTGATGTTGCAAGAGGCTGGTAGATAATAATCTTTTTAAACAGGTCATCGATAGCAGGGTGCTGCGAAGCATCGGTGAGCTTATATAACTCATCCAGAAAATCTGTGGTAACTGGCAGAATATTGTCAGTTCTGGAAACAGCTCTCTGATAGATGTGTCGTAAGGCAGCATTCACCTTGTTTTCTCCGATCAGTTCGGATAGTTGATACATGGCAACCATGCCTTTCGAATAAAACAGATGCAGATTACTGTAATTGGTCTTATAGAGCGGTTGCTCGTCGCTGAACCCTCTGTCGCTCAGATAAATGTTTTTGTGCATGTGCACATTTTCCAGGACACGTTTTTGTCCATACATTTTTTTTACGAGCATAAGCTCGGTGTACATAGCAAGGGTCTCGCTCAGGAATCTTCCACCCTCTCTTTCATCGGGTACAAAATTAGTAGAGCCCCACCACTCATGCGAAAGCTCGTGTCCTGCTAATTCATTAATGACATCCTGTTGTTTGTCTCCTTTGATATTTGCATGAAAAACCATGTTTTCAGTCATGAATATAGTCGCCGGATAAGCCGTAGCCGCAAAGCCTTTACTAAAGGCTGAAATTTCGGCAAAGCGAATGGTTTTGAAAGGATATTTGCCGAAGTTGGTTTCGCAGTAGTCCAGAGTATTTTTAGCATTGGCTATGAGTCCTTCGACGTTTTCGTGATGTGTAGGATGATAATATACCTCTATGCCAATGCCACGATGATTTACTTTTCTGATAGCATAATTGCCAGATGATACTCCGAATCTGAAGCGGATGGGTACATTGGTTTTGTAATGAAAATAGTTACGGTTATTAACTTTCCACTGGTTTACTAATTCGCCTGTTCCAATGGTTATCTGATTGGCTGAGGTTGAAATCAGCATATCCAGGTTCAACCATTCTGTTTCGGGCTCACGCGGGAATTCCAGGCTTTTGAGGGGTGTAGCCTTGCCTAAGTTACGGTTTTTGCGCTCTACTTCCCTATCTATTTCATTGCCTGTCTGATAACCCAATTGCGGAAAATAATTGCTGATACGTGAGAATGCGCCGTTTTCAACCATCGCATTAAAAGGCATAAGCGAAGTAAAGGCATTCCAGTGATAACTTAACTCAAAATCTGCTTTGATACTATCCTGTGGCTGTAAAGGCTTGGATAGTGTAACCCAATAATGTCCGAATTCTTCATCAGCCGTACTCACCTTTGAGCC
The DNA here is from genome assembly GCF_013912375.1 of Emticicia sp. BO119. GTDB lineage: Bacteria > Bacteroidota > Bacteroidia > Cytophagales > Spirosomataceae > Emticicia. Next base: position 35,898 of record NZ_JACETV010000012.1, read on the forward strand.
GTCTACTTTGAGGCTTTTAAGGGAAAGTGCAGGATTTAAATAAAACAAGAGCTTATTGATGGGTTGATTGGTGGTATTGTGCAAGATATAGATAGCAGAGGCATTGTAAGCATTGCTTTCAGGAAACAAGTCAATCTTGGTTTGTATGGCTTTGATGTCAGGTTTGGGGATATGCTGAAACTGGCGGTATTTTTTTTCATAGTTTGCCTGCCATTGCAGTTTACTTTCTTTATCCGACATATCAATCTGGCTATTAATGTAGATGCCAGATGAGGTTGCAATTGCTACTAATAGCAAAAGACTGATTTTAACAATTAGATTCCATGATTTTCTGATGCCTTTTTGGAATTGTACGGCTAAAATCATAATGATAAAAGTGGTGCAGATACCAAACAGCATTCGCCAACTGAATGTGGTAAGATTTGCCCCGAAACCACTCATAGTGCTGTACTCACCTTCAAAAGGGTATCCTATCCGAAGCAAAGGATGCCTGATATGTATATTAGCACCAATGCCTGTGGTAGTGAGTATTACAAAAATAGTAGCCACCACCAAAGCAAAGTATCTGTTTCTAATGATTTTTTGGATGGCTATAACAATACCGGCACTCAATAATAAAGGCAAGCCGACCAAGTAACCCATACTTATATACGTATTCCATTCTATGTGGGGATATTGATAGACTATCTGAAAAAGGATACCTGTGAGCACAACTCCGGTAAGCAATAAAAGAATGATGCAGGCCATTGAAAACCATTTGGCAAAGAATTGTATAGAGAGGCTCACGGGGGTGGTATTTTCTATCAGATGAAAGTTTGAAGTGCGGCTTCTCCAGAGTAGTTCGTTGCTGTAGAATAAAATAACCAGATTACAAAAGATGGGGAAGACTTCCAGAATGGTATTAACCATTAAGGCAGTACTGACATAGTTTTCGGGTATTCGGATTCCCTGTTCTATTGCTCCGTACATCTCCATTGAAACAACGAAAACAATCCCTGCCAGAATCAGCAGGAAGGGAATGCTTTTCAGTACAAAAGTCAAATCAATTTTTACCAGACTAATCAAAGACCTGAATTGATGCTGAATGCTGAAAGGTTGGGGTATAGCTATCTTATAAAGTGTAACTACTGCTTTTACCTGAGGTTTTTCTTTTGTTTTTCTGCCTTTTTCATCCACCGAAAACCTGAATAATCGATGCGAAATAATTAATAGTATGAAAGAAAGTAGTATGTAAAATACCCTGTTAAATAGCATTGTACTTATCAGAGCTGTCACCGTTGTATTGCGTTGGATGGCAGACCATAGCAAGGTCTGATGTAAAAACGCTGACAAACCGAAAGGGTCAAACCGGGCAGCCATTTGCATCGACTCTTCGGTAGGCGGCATGGCTCCGGCAATGAGCGGTGAGCCTGAGAAAATAAGTGCTACATGATAAGCAATGAAGATAAACAAACCCGAAATATAAACCAGAAGTTTATTTCTGGTCAGCAAGCCTATGCTACAAACCACCGCAGAGCAAAAAAAGGCATTGGGTATTGTAATGAGCAGAAAAGGCTGAAAATAGTACCATAGACGAAAAGGCCCGAATTCACTTGCATCGAAACGAGACATGGTTTGCCCAATGGCAAAACCTGTCAGTAATAACAAAAAAGTGAAAATATTAAGCCCAAAAATAATCAAAAATCTACTCAGAAAGAAATTGATTTTCTTTAATGGAGTGGCATATAAGACCATAGAGAAATGATGCTCCTGCTCACGAAACAATACCTGTGCCGCTAAAATGGTTGAGGAAAAAATACATATAAGCGACAGATACCCTAAGTTATAAGTAATAGCAAAGGGCGAATTGCGGAATGTGTTTTCGGTAAGTAATACAGAAAATGAAGAGCCACCTAAGAGCCCTATACCTAAAAAAGTCAATAAAACGGCATATATCCAGGCTCTTTTGAAAAAGAGACTTAGCTCAAATGCAAATAGATATCTAAACTGTGTTGCGGTTTTCATGCTACGTGCTTTTGTTGGTTCATAATAAAGAAGTAATAGTCTTCCAGCGTAGGAGAGAGTATCTGAAAGCGGCTATCGGGTTGCGTGTCTGAATAGACATGAATACTCAGTTTTCCTTCAGTCAGTTGGGTAGAAATAATGTTGAAGTTTTTTTCATAATCGGCTTTTTCTTTTTTGTCGATGGTCTTTTTCCAGATGACGCCAGACAGTGATTCCACAAAATGAGAGGGCTTACCTTGCGCTATTACTTTGCCTTGGTGCATCACCGCCATATTGGGGCAGAGGTTTTTCACATCCTCTACCAGATGCGTTGACAAGATAATGATAATATCTTCGCCTATTTCGCTTAATAAGTTATTGAAACGGTTGCGTTCTTCCGGGTCAAGTCCGGCGGTTGGTTCATCTACAATGATTACCTGTGGATTACCCAACAAGGCTTGTGCAATACCAAAGCGCTGACGCATACCACCTGAAAAAGTATAGACTTCTTTATTACGATGCTGATACAAATTGACTTTATCCAGCAAAGCCAATACCTGTTCTTTTCGGACTGCATTATTAACTACTCCTTTCAAAGTGGCTAAATGATTGAGTAAGTCATAGGCTGAGATTTTAGGGTAAACACCAAAATCCTGTGGCAGAAAGCCTAACTGTTTTTTTATGAAATCGGTGTCGATTACGATGTCTGTGCCATTCAGCGTGATACTGCCACTATCGGGGTTTTGTAAACCTGCAATGGTTTTTATTAATGAAGATTTTCCGGCACCATTCGGACCTAATAAGCCAAACATACCATTACTGAGTTCGAGATTTACGTTCTCAATGGCTTTCACACCATTGGGATAAGTCTTGTTGATGTTTTTGAGAGATAGCTGATTCATAATTTATAGTTTTTAAACAATACAATGCCATGCGCCTTTTTTGAGGTGCTTTTGAAACAACAGGATTGTTCGGCTTCTTAATAATTGATTGCAAATATATAATTAATTAATGTAAAACAATAATTAATTATAAAAAATGATGTTAGTAAGTGCCAACATCATTTTTTGAGCTTTATATTTTGCGTTTATCTGATAAGAGAGTACTATTTCTTTTCTTTAAAACTATCAATCGTAACCCTGATTACTCTATCAGGCATTTCAGCGATTTCCATTGTAAAAGTTGTTTTTCCGTCTTTGCCTTCAATAGTCATGGTAACATGACGAGTTTCACCCGATGGATCGTTGAAATCGGCTTTAATGACGCTTTTCCCTTCTTTATATGCCGTAGGCCATTCACAGGTTGCAGCAGTGATATTTGCAGTCATGATATTGCCATTATTCCCTGGATTAATCAAAACCTGTTTTTTGATAATTTCAATGGTGCTGTTTTCATCGACTGTGCGCTGTACTGTGCCCGAGTTATCAAGGTATTCGGTTTTATTTGAAGTCAATGCCAGATCAAGATTGCATTGGGCAAAGCCTGCAAAACTGAAACATACAAGTACAAGTAGTAGAAAATTTTTCATAATTTATAATTGTTTAAAGTGAATAAAAAGTAAATATAATTACTACTGTGTAAAAAAAGGTAGTTTGTATTGCAAATATGTTAAATGGTTAATTGTTTGGATAAATGGAAGCTGAATTTTCATTTAATCATTTCTTATATAAATACATTACCTGCCTTACTTAAAATCATAGGGTAATTATCTGATTAGACAGAGAAACCAGTTTTTTGTTCCAGATTTCTGCGAAAATCAGTTATATCTAACAGAAACCGGATAACTCTGCTCGTTGAGTACTCTTATAATTCAGGATAAATTATGGGTATATTCCAACGGTTTTGCTATAAAACGTATCCTTTTATAAAATTTGCGGTTATGTTTAAAAACATCATTATTATTGTTGCTTTGCTTTTTGTCGGACTGCTGTCGGGCTGTAGTAAAAAGTATAACCCTGAAAGCCCGATTGAAGGTTTGTGGGTTTTAGACAAGTATGAATCTGTTGATGATAAGATAATTATCAGTTTTCATCGAGCATCTCAATTTGAAGAGAATAAAGCCGGATATGCTTTTAAACCCAATGGCTTGCTTATTGCCCGCCAGAACGCAGGTTGGTGTGGAACTCCACCAATTACTTATATGGAGACACAAGGAAAGTGGAGTCTTGATAGAAACAAAATTAATCTAAATGGGATATACTGGGGCGGTACGTTTATGGCAGTCTATGAGGTTCATCAAGTTGGGGCTTCTGAATTACAATTAAAAGAGGTAGCAAGTAAATATAATATGGATAGATAAGCAGATATATCTCTTAAATCTGATAAACCATGAAAAATGTAATATTTCTGTTTCTGCTATTAGCGGTAGCATGCCATAAAGGGGTTGAACCCAAAGACCCTGACTGGGAAAAAATGTTCCTTATTGAGAACCAGTCGTTCTCGTTACGTTTTCCTACCCAAGACTGGAAACTGGTACAATTACAGGGAACTGACAGTTATGTTGGTTATTTTGAAAGAGGTGAGGATAAAATTTACTTTGACCATGGTTGGTATAATGGAGATATAAGTAAAAACAGTAACCCTAAACCACTGTATTACGAAGAAACTACGATTGATGGAAATAAAGCAGTAATAGCGAAACAGAAAGAAGATAACGGGGTGCTTTTAAGGGCTATTATCTATCATAGAGATAAAATGAATTCGACAGCTTTTTATATAACCAACCCAGGTAACGAGCAGGAGATTATCAGGATATTCAGAACGCATCAGTTTAAATAATGAAGTGAGTTAGTAATTGACAAATTTTTTGTTAGCACCTTGGCAAGCCTGAATTTAGCAGTGCTGCGAGAGTAAATTCAGGCTAAGTAAGGTGTTTTTGATTTAAAGATTAACTATCTGTTTATTCCCAACCGAATAGCTTCTTCTATCGGAGTGTAAGCTTCTTCTTTATTTTCTATCACTAAATCATTTTTCAGCAGAAGAGGAGGCTGGGCTAAAAAGCGAGGGTTAATGCCCTGATGTGCCTGTGCTGCGTGCGCTACGAAAGGGTGGCATAAATATACCGTACCAGCTCTGCCAATAGCCAGAACTTCTTCTTTTTGGGGTATCCGGGCTAATTTCTCTGCCAATTCCATAAATGAAAGCCCTTGTTCTCCAAAGGGTTCTAATGCCTTTGCGACCTCTAAGTGCGAACTCACTCTGATACGGGTAGGGGCGTCTTTTTCGCTTACATCAGAGAAAAGAAACAGCATCAGCAATGCTCTGCCTTTTGACTTTACATTGATACGCCACTCAAAAAAATTTGCAGGGTCATTACCAGGAAACCCCGCATCTACGTGCCAGCCAGTATCATCAGGCTTTTCTGAAGATGGGAAACGGACAGGAAAAGTACCCATGCTCATGCAGGGTATCCAGTTACCTTGCCCGACCAACTGGTTGAATATAGCATGGAGTATATTGGTATTAGCGGCTTTAAGAAATGGTTCGTGGTTATACATACCTAATCTAATTACGGGTTTTGTCCAGGTTTGTTTATCGTTCGGGTTGCAGCCTGTATCTCTCCAGAGAATATTTCTTGCTTCTTGTGCTACTTCTGAAGAAAAGGCATTATCGACTCTGACGAACCCCTGATAAATAAATTGTTGAATCTGATTTATAGTTAAGATTTCTTGCATGATTGTATTATGATACAATTATTGTGGGGCGAGCCGATAGCCCGCCTACAATAATTTATGATTTTGAATTTAAAGACAATAGAATAACAGGCCTCAAAAAAAGGCAGGAAATGTCAGAAAGACATAAGGGAAGCTATTAAAGCATTGGAGCCATTCTCATACCATCAAAATTATGAAATTTGAGGAGAATTTGCTAAGAGTTTTTGCATATATCTGGCATTTTTTATAGCTGCAATACCCCATGTATTATTAAAAAACACAAAAGCGTTTTTATTGCTTGTTATAATTTTTTCTGATAATGCCTGTAATTCCGTTTCACTGTATTCAGATTTAAAAAGAATGGGTTTGCCATGAAGCCGGTAGTATATTGTGTCTGTATTGTTGATAATTACATTATCTGGTATATCTTTAGGAATGCTTACCCCGCAAAAGATGATTCCATGTTCTCTTAAAACCTCGAAAATTCCATCATTCCACCAGGTTCTGTGTCTGAATTCAACTACATTCAAGAAGCGTGGACTGAGCCCGTTGAGGATATTATTTATATTTTCTTTATCGCAAATAAAAGAAGGCGGGAACTGAAACAAAAAGCCACCTAATTTTTCTTTTATGCCATGACTGATATGCTTACAGAACTCATTGATCTCCTGACGCATATTTTTCAGTTGATTAATATGTGTAATAGTTTGTGGAATTTTAATAAAAAAGAGAAAATTGGCCGGTGTTTGCTCATACCAGCTATTAAGGGTTTTAATTGTGGGTTTACGATAAAAAGTAGAGTTAATTTCTACTGAGTTGAAGTATTGGGCATAGAAAGACAAATAATCTGTTGATGGCAGATTATCGGGGTAAAAGAAACCTCTCCAGTCTTTATTTGAAAAGCCCGAACAGCCAATAAAATGATTCATATATGTGTCTCCTATAGAAAATCAGTATGATACTTAACTGACGGCATAAAAAATTTGAGCCAAGCGAATGAAGAATCGGCTAAGTAAGAACGTGCTATTTATTGACTAAATATTTACACAGTCTAAATAAAAATTGAGTATTCTTTACCACGCCATTTAGGGGTATCCTCATTAGAATGCAATCTGAGAGGTGGCATAGAATTTTTTGGAGAATTAATATGAGAAAATCAATTTTGTTTAGTTTGATTTTCTCTGATATTATCTATTAAACTCAAAAAAATAAAACTATGGCAACGCAAGAAAATAAGCCAAGAGAAAGAGAGGATGAAAGAAACACCTCAACTCAACAATCAGGAAATAGAAACACAAGTCAACAAGGCCAACAATCAAGTAATATGGACAAAGGCCAGCAAGGACAACAAAACTGGAATCAGGGGCAGCAAGGGCAACAATCCGGCAGCCAGCAACAAGGCGACAGAAATCAAGGTCAACAAGGGCAACAATCAAATATGAATAAAGGCCAGCAAGGGCAGGAAAACTGGAACCAGGGGCAGCAAGGACAACAATCTGGCAGCCAGCAAAGTGGTAACAGAGATATGCCAAACCAGGGCCAACAAAGTAATACAAATACAGGGCAACAGGGTCAGTCTGACCAATGGAGTTCAAGCCAACAAGGCAGAGACCGTGACCGGGATCGTGGTGACAGAGAAGGTACAAACAGAAACACCAATGCTGATTATTCAGAGACTGAAGAGCTGGACGAGGATACGGATAGAAACCGAGATAGAGACCCCAATCGTATGTGATCGGATGTGAAGTTTAAATCGGATTATTGCCAATAGGCATTAATAATACATAAAAAGGTGATGAAACACACAACAAGAGAGTGATATTAATACTCTACCAGCCAAAGCTGACTCTGTGTTTCACCACCTTTTTATGTATTACCTACTTAAGAGGCGCAAAAAATAATCAGGTAAGATAATTTAATCCATTTTAGGTCAGGGGTTTTTGACAATAAGACCCTGTCCGGGTATCCATTTATCATACTCCATATAGGTTGCCACTCTTATAGCCGACTCTTTTCCCCCCAGTTTTTCTACGAGGTGTAAGGCACCGTCAATCCCTGCTGAAATTCCGGCAGTAGTTATAATAGTGCCATTATCTACAAACCGAGTGTCAGGTAAGACCTTAGCACTTGGTACAGCTTTTTGTAGACGCTCAATACTTTCATGGAAGGTAGTTACCGTCAGGTTATCTAACAAGCCTGCTTTGCCTAAAATAAAGGCACCTGTACAAACAGAGAAATAGTATTGCGTAGTGGGTTTCCGGGTCTTTATCCAGTTAATTACTTCGGGGTCTTCTGAGGCATTGCCTGAATTGCCACCAAACACGGCTAATATGTCAAATGGTGGGGCATCAATAATATCATAATCTGGTGTTACTTTCAGGATACCCTGTGATTTAATAGGATTTTTGGTCTTAGAAACCGTAAAGATTTTTGCTCCTGCATAAGAGAATACTTCCATAGGCCCGGCAAAATCAAGTACCTCTACACCATCCTGCAAATAAAAACAGATTGTCATCTTTTTTTTAAGGAGTTTACTTTTCTGAATCAATTCCATGCCGCAATGCGGGCACTTACCTGCTTTATCGAAGGTCAGGTTATCGCAGTTGTTGTTGCAGGGTGGGCAAACAAATGGGTCGGCTTCTGCTTTCTGTGCAAAACTCAGTACTGATGCAAAAAGAAGACTGTAAGTGATAATAGCTTTCATTGTTTGTTTTTTCTTACAAAAGTATAGCGTTGCAAGACCTGATGAAAGGACAATCACACACAGGATCAGGACAATTTTCGGAGTTCTTTCGGGATATAGCCTGTATGCTTTTTGAGAATTGTAGCTAATTGATGAGGGTTATTGATACCACATTCCTGTGATATTGTGGTCATTTTTTCGTTACGTTTTAATAATTGTAAGGCTTTTTCAACCCTTAATTTTTCGATGTATTCTCCTATGGTAATACCTGTTTTAGCTTTAAATAACCGGGTCAGGTTTCGTGGGCTCATATTGACTTTTTCAGCGAGTGCTTCAATAGACGTTTTCTGGTGAAAATGATGAATGAGCCAATCCTGAATTTCGTGAATCTGGTAATTGATATGCTGGCGATATTGTACAAATATACTCTCCTGAATATCGGCACTGTCACGACGTAAATACATGACTAATTCTTTGGCTAACTGGTAGGCAAATTTAGGTCCGTGTCTTTCTTCTATCAGAAACAATGCGAGGTCGATACCGGTGGTGATTCCGGCACTCGTATATACATTATCGTTTTTTGCGAATAATCTATTCCGCAAAACTTTTACGTGGGGGAATTGCTTTTGCAGGGTTTCGAGGTATTTCCAATGGGTGGTACATTCAAGCCCATTTAATATGCCTGCTTTTGCCAAAGCGAAAACACCTGTGCAGACCGAGCAGATAGCTGCCTTATTTTTATTGGCTTCTATCAGCCAATTATCAAAGTACTTGTCGGTTGTCAGGTTAGATTGAATAGTAAAACCCGGGATCATCAGAATATCTTCAGATTGTGGGGTGATTTCTGAAAAATGGAGAAGTTTATCTGAAAAAAGCCCTGATGAAAACTGTTTGCGGGTCTGGTCTGAAACAAACAGGATTTCGTAGGGAATACCGTATTCGCCTGATTCATAAAAGACCTGTAATGGGCCAGCCAAATCAAGAATATGGACATCGTTTGACAGATAGAAAATAATCCTGTTTTTCAAGAGAACTGAGGATAGTTTAATGGATAGTCTATGTTTATTCTACAGAAGCAGGTAAATATATATGAAAAACCGCACCTGTGCCTAATTCGCTGGTAGCAAAAATATGGCCGTTGTGGTTTTCAACAATTTTTTTGCACAAAGCCAAACCAATACCTGTACCCGCATAAGAATGTTTGTCGTTAAGCCTTTGGAAAATCGTAAAAATCTGTCGGGCAAATTGTTGTTCAAAGCCGATGCCGTTATCCCGAAAATTGATCAGGTAATAACCTCTGTTGGCATCGAGTTCTATTATGCTATTTACTTCGTCGAAAGTCAGTTTCCGGCAGGTAATATCAATAACAGGCTGCTGTATAGAGAATTTAAGAGCGTTGCTTAAAAGATTGAAGAATAGCTGTGTGAGTTGTAATTGAATACCAGGTACAACTGGTAATATATCACTATTGATAACTGCACCTTTCTCTTCGATTAATAACTCAAAATCTATTTTTACTATATTTAAAACCTCATTCAGATCAACGGCAACAAATTGCTCATCAGTTCTTGACAGCCGGGAGTAATCCAACACATCTTTAATGAGGTTCGACATCCGTGTTGATGAATTGATGATTCTGTTGAAATAATCTCTTTGTTTATCGTTCATCTCTAAAGACTCGTTGAGTAGCTTAGAGAAAGTTTTTATTTTACGCAGAGGCTCCTGTAAATCATGGCTGGCTATGTAGGCAAACTGTTCGAGTTCATTATTCCGTAGCAGCAATTCTTCGTTCATGGTTTTGAGTTTCAACTCATGCTGCATCTGGTCAGTTATGTCTCTTCCTAAAATTACAGCCCCATAAGTTTCTTCGGTATCGTCAGAAAGCGGTATGTAAAATACTTCGTAAAAGCGGTGGGTTAAGGGTGACTGGTGCACTGGTTTATGGACGGGGGTTCCGTTGAGGGTTTCCTTGATTGCCTCATAGGTACCATTTTCCTTAATAACCGGAAAAATGTCTGTTATTTTCTCACCTAATACTTCATCGCGTTTTTTGCCACTTAGTACCTCATAAGAATGGTTAAAGGTGATGATTCTTAAATCGGCATCGATGGCCATGATGTAGTCGACGGAGGAGTCGAGTACGGTTTCTATAAAATCATTTTGTCTTGAGAGGGTTGTGTTTTTTACTTCTAATTCTTTCTGATGAGCAAGTAATTCCTGCTGAACCAGCTTTAAGGCTTTGTTGTCACGAAGAGTTTCTTCAACTACTTTCTGGGCATGAATATCAACAAAGAAGCCAATCCAGTTAGTGACTAAATCATTGTCATTTTTGACAGGCATCATTGATATGAGATGCCAGATCAGATTTTCTTTTTGTTTTAATCTGCCTTGTGCCTTAAAAATTGTTTTATTTATTATGGCTTTTTCCCAGTCAGCATAAAAACCTCTATAGTCAGGTTGATGTAATAGTGAGAACCAGGAAATATTGGTTGGAATTAAACCCTGAGATTCGATAAATTCTTTGAGCCATTTATTGGTATAGCTTATTTTTCCATCGTTATTAATGACAAACATCATGAGCGGCAGGTTATCGCTCAACATCCGGTAGCGATTTTCACTTTCGCCTAATTTGTCAATTAATTCCAATAACTGGATATTCTTTTTTCGGATTTCGTCATACGCTGAAATAGAGGGTTCGTTTCTGAAATATTCTTTGAAAGATTCAATTTTTGCTTTTGAAAGGATTCCTCCATACTGAACCCTGTATGTAAGGGTAGTGGTATGAAAATAATCTTTATAGTCGGTCTGAATATCGCCTAAAAGACGGCGGGCATAAGAAAAGGCTTCGGGATTGATGGCCTTCAGGTCAACTTTGTCGTGGATAACAGCCACTATTTCTTTCTGATTGAGCCTGAGTGCGTTGATATTTAAAGAGATATAGGATTTATCGCCATAACTGATGGCAATCCGGGCTACTTCAGAAACAGCCGTGGCAAAAGTAGTTTGAGCAGCAATGGAAAGACCACATAATTCAACCAATCTCATTGTTCGTTTATGAACAATGATAAGATCCATTTCGTTGTCCAGATTTATTCTTATAATTTCTTCCATGAGCACCTAATTTACTTTTCCTACTAACAGCGTCATATCATCATTACCACGTGAATAGTCTTTAAAAATTGCTCCGGCCATTATGGGAGAAGCATATTTCAGAATAGAAGGGAACTGGTGTAAATCCCAATGCCCACGGATACCGTCTGAAAACATAAAGATGTGTTGGTAATCAGTATCAGCCAATATCTGGGTATTCATAAAAGCGGGAATGTTCAAGCCAATGATACCATTATGAGATAGTACTTTTCTGACAGATAAACCTTCGTAAAAGCGTGTACTGATATTGCCTACGCCACAGGTCTTCCACTGTTTTTTCTGATGATGATAGCTGGCAATATTTGCAACCAAACCCCTTGTTTTTCTTACTTTCTGATGAATAAACCGTAGAATGTCTTCTGGTTCGATTTCTGAACATTCTTTAAAGGCATCAATGGCAGCACTAACGGCTTCATGGGCATTAGGCCCATGCCCAAGGCCATCGCCTAAAAACAGTTGTGTTTCATCGTTGGTTTTCTTTATACAATATCCGTCGCCACAAACTTCTTCGCCGGGCATACAAACCTGCAAGGCATCTATATGAATACTATTTTTAGGAGCAATTGTTTTTTTAGGAGGCTCATTCATGAAAATTTTTGCATAAGCGACTGTTCCCCAATGGGTTGTTGAATAAATCTGGAAAAAATCACTCAGACGATTAATAGCTCCTAAACCATGCCCTAATGTATTAGATGAAGACTCACCGTCTTTCATCATTTTAGCAATATTATTATTGCCTGGGCCATTGTCTATACAATAAATCTCAAAAACCTTATTATTGTTTTCTTCGTTGCTTATTCTGTAAAATACTTCGCCTCCTCCGGCATGTTTAATTACATTAGACAATAGTTCAGACACTACTATATCCAGTTCACCTGCCCGCATTGATGAAAAACCTGATTTAGCAATTAAATTGTGAATTTCTCTTTTTACAAAAGAAACATAACTCCGGTCTTCAACTTTGTAAGAAGAAAAAAAAATATCAGCCATTCTTCCATTTAGTTATACTGATGGTAGTACCTTCATTTACCACCGATTGAATTTCAAACTCATTTACTAATCTCCGAGCTCCGGGTAACCCTAAACCCAGACTTCTGCCTGTGGTATAGCCGTCTCTCATAGCCAGATTAATATCGTGTATCCCCGGGCCTTTATCAATAAAAATCAGTCTTACGCCATTTTCTCTTCCTTTGCTTACAATTTCAATATTAACAACGCCTCCCCGGGCGTATTTCAGCATATTACGTACCAGTTCGCTGGCGGCAGTAATGAGCTTTGTCTGGTTTACTAAGCCCATGCCAATTTTGGTGGCCCATTCTTTTACCCGATTACGCAGAAGAATGGTATCCTGTTCTCTGGTTATGCTAACCGCATCTTTATTCAGTATCACTATCATCGTAGTCGTCGTCGTCTTGAATGTCCAGAGTAATTTTAGAACGTAATAATTCCATTCCTCTTTCAACATTCAGAGCGCAATGGATACCTTTCAGAGGTAAACCTAATTCAACCAATGTAATGGCAACGGCAGGTTGCATACCTACTACCACGGTTTCGGCATCCATGATTTTCGACATGGTAGAGATATTGCCCAAAATACGCCCCATAAATGAATCAATGATAGAAACAGCCGAAATATCTATCAATACACCTTTTGAGTTGTACTTTCTGACCATCTGTACTAAGTCTGATTCAAGTGTTTCGGCTAACTGGTCGTATAAATCAACTTGAATGGTGACTAACAGAAAGTCACCCATCTTAAGAATAGGTATTCTATCCATACGTAAACTCTGATTGTCTGTTATAAAACTTTAGATGTAGCTTTTTTTCGAACTTCTAACTCAATCATTCCAAAGGCTGTTTTTAAGGCACTTGCCAACGTTGCTTTTGTAATAACATCTGATAAATCAATGCCTAAATGTACGACAGTCTGAGCAATTTCAGGGCGAATGCCACTGATGATACATTCGGCACCCATCAGGCGGGTTGCACTTACTGTTTTGATCAGGTGTTGAGCTACGAGGGTGTCTATTGCAGGTACACCTGAGATATCAAGAATTGCGATAGAACTGCCGGTTTCGACAATTTCTTGCAAAAGATTTTCCATTACTATCTGTGTGCGGGAACTGTCTAATGTGCCAATGATAGGCAAAGCGAGGATACCATCCCATACTTTAATAACCGGTGTTGAGATTTCAGTAATTTCGTCAGTCTGGCGGAGAATCACGTCTTCCCGGCCTTTAATGAAAGTTTCAAAGGTAATCATACTGAAGTTATCAAGCAGGCTATTGATGCGCATACTCTCAGTATAGAGCACCACAGGGTCTTTAATTTCTTCTGATAATGTTTTTAATAAAGCCATTTTCAGACTCAACACATAAGCTCCGGTCTCGCGAGGGGTAAAGCCTCGTTTGGCTCTTGAAATAGCAACACCTGATAAAATATCTTCTATTTTTTCGAAATCTCTCGACTGAAAATTATCGAAATTGGTATCGGAGATACTTGCGGCAAATGAATTAATTAATTCTTCTGATTGAATACGCTGGTCTTCGTTAGTGATTAAATCTTCTCGCAAGCCATCATTTTCTAACTGATTCTGAAACCATTGTTCAAGGATATATTTTTTCTTTGCCTTTATGATTTTTACGGCTTCGTTTTTCATAGTTTAACTGTTGACGTTTTGTTGCTTATTCATAAGCAGGTTGTAAATGTGTTTGAAAAAAATCTTTGAGTATTTGTGAAAGTTCTTTGATGCCTGATGGCTTGGTAATAAAAGCGGCTGCCCCAAGTTTATGGGTAGCTTCTTTGTCTTTAGGGTGCGAAGAGGTAGAGTAAATAACGATGGGGATGTGTTTGAGTCGAGAAATTTTCTTTATTTCGGTTAATAACTGGACGCCATTAATACGTGGCATATTGAGGTCGAGAAAAATATAATTGGGTAAAAAAGTGTCATCTTCTATCAATCTCTGCAATGCTTCGCTGGCATTGTGGCAAATGACACATTGCATATTAAGACCGGAGTCTTCTAACGCCAAAGTAAAGATTTCCTGATCATCCTGATCGTCATCTATCAGTAAACAAATTGAAGCAGTGGACATATAGAAATTGTTTGATAGCAAATATACCATTTGTTTTAACAATAAGGTATTTATTTGTCATAACATTAAACAATCTGAGGAAAAAGCAGAGAATATTCATCTATATTTATTTTTTTGGCTAAATTGTAGCAAAAAACAAGCTTTCCTGATTAACACTTAAAATTGTATGACTCTTACTCCCGGAGTTGAAAAACTCCCGCATAATTACAGGCTCTTCGGGCTTGACCATCTGCGTGCTTTTGCTATTTTTTATGTTTTCCTGTTTCATTACAGCCTCCTGTTTCCAAGCCCTGAATGGCTTTATACAATCGGGAAGTTCGGCTGGACGGGTGTTGATCTTTTCTTTGTTCTGAGCGGCTATCTGATTTCTTCGCAACTCTTTGCCAAAGTTGACAGGCAAGAGAAGATTTCATTCAAAGTGTTTTTTCTGAAACGCTTTTTCAGAATTATTCCCGCATATCTGGTAGTTGTTGCTTTGTATTTTTTATGGCCATCAATCAGAGAGAGGGAAGCTCCTGCACCTTTGTGGAAATACCTGACATTTACGCAAAATCTTGGGCTTGATGTAAGTAAGCAAGGTACATTCTCTCATGCGTGGTCGCTTTGTATTGAGGAGCAGTTTTACTTATTTCTGCCCTTGTTGTTGATTGGGCTGGGTTATCTGAAAGCTATGAAACAGGGAGCCAAATTACTGTTATTCTTTTTTATAGCAGGCTTTTGTGCAAGGCTATATATGTGGTATAATTTTGTTGAGCCAGGTATCAATAGCGATGGTTTCTGGATAATCTGGTATAAATGGATTTATTATCCTACCTATAGCCGTCTGGATGGCTTACTGGTTGGGGTTTCGATTGCTGCGCTTTTTCAATTCAGGCCGCAATTAAAACAACAGATTCAGAACTATGGTAATTATTTACTGCTGGCTGGGATTGCTTTGCTAACCGGAGCTTATTTTATTTGCGAAAATCAGGCTTCGTTCGGGGCATCGATTTTTGGGTTTCCGCTTATTAGCCTGGGGTATGGTTTGGTCGTAATGGCAGCCATTAACCCGAAGGTATTTTTGTATCGTTTTCCATCAAAAATAACGTCTGGTATTGCCACATTATCTTATGCGGTTTACCTGATACATAAGATAGTTGTGCACGTTTCACAGGAGCAACTTTCAAAACTGGATATACCTAAAGAGAGTGTATTGATGTTTGTCTTGTGTGTGCTTACATCTATAACAGGCGCATGGCTGTTGAACAGATTGGTTGAGAAACCATTTCTGAAATTGCGAGATAAGATGCTGAAAACAGAAAAACACAGGGTATTTCAGGTTGAGTAATAGCGTTAGGGATTGTTAAGGCAGGATTCAAAATTATAAACCCGGCCTTAAAAACCTCTGTAGAATACTAATCAGTTTTTTGTTTCCTGAGTTCCTTGTTAAAATCTTCAAAAAGGTTTTCCTGCCCAATGATTATATCAACAATATGAAAATAGGGTATGCCATAAATTTCAGTGTCGCGAAGCATTTCTATCAGTAGTTTATATTGATTGAGGTTATGGGTTGTAACGATGAGGAAGTCTGAAATTCTGGCATGGAAGTATTCACTATCGAAAAACCTTACTTCAAGAGATGGCCCGACTTTGTGCAAAACAGGTAACAGCTGTGTTTCGAAGAACAGGCTTCTTTGATCTCTTGTA
This sequence comes from Emticicia sp. BO119, assembly GCF_013912375.1. Lineage (GTDB taxonomy): Bacteria > Bacteroidota > Bacteroidia > Cytophagales > Spirosomataceae > Emticicia. The sequence goes on from NZ_JACETV010000012.1 coordinate 52,148, forward strand.
AGAGATAACCACTGAGGAGTAGCATTCATTAATATTAGTATAGTATATGATTTTTTTAGCTCCATCATATTCAAGAGATTATGGTTATTTCTGAAGAATGGTTAATGCTACAAATTTGAGAAAGGTTTTTGCAGATGGCATTAACATAGGTTAATAAATGGAATGCTATTTAAAATATATAAAAGAAGAAGATTGGAGAACAAAAGAAGTATAGGGGAAGGATGCCGGGGTAACGAATAAAATGAGATTAGCAACTAAGTAGTGCTAATCTCATTGAAACACTATCAGGCTTTTTTGCTGTATCGTCTATATAGCATCACTACCAGTAAAATAACAGCTGAACCTACAAATGCCTCAGCAATACGGCTTAAAATATCAGGCAAGCCTAACATGGTGTGGAGCTCACCATCTAATAGCCAATGGCCTACGAGGGCTCCGGCTATACCTAAGAGAATCTGATAGAAAAGTGATAAACTGAAACTTTTAAAGGCGAGGTCAGCCAGCCAGCCTGCAATGGCTCCTACAATAATGGTGATAATCAGGTTCATTTTCTGAGGGGTTTATGGTTTAAAAAAGAGGTGTAATGCTTTTGAGACTCAAAATTTACCATAAATTTCAGTTTTCAGAAAATATTTATAAATTTTCTTTATATTTTTATATTAGGCAGGCTGCTACTTCATTTTCTCAATCAGATACAAATATTGCTTTGGCAGATGATGTTGCCAGATATTGGGGTTGTCAGGGTTGTTATTATACAGTTTAAAATATTCTTCATCAGGCATTAATACAATAGTATTTCCTGTTCTTACATAATAATTGCTGTTGTAATACTGTGGTGTAATGAAGTCGGGAATCTGCTTTTTTACGGCCAGCGAAACCATTTTTCCCAGGTATTTCTGGTAGTTTTTTTGTGCCTTAAAGCTGGGTTTACTCATTTGCTTATACACATGTTTTAAAGCTATATTTTTCGGAAACTTCTGTTTTTTTATTATGGCTTTTGCCCCACGAAAAGGGTTGACGGCAGTAAAATCGTCAACAGTTTGCACAGTAAAAGGTACATCAGGTACCCAATCTGCTGTATTTACTACATTATAAGCCCAACCCCCCTGGGTCATGTTTTCATAATCATAGGCAAAAGACAGATTGCCAGGTTTTGGCCCTGCACTACAATAAGTTTTGAACCTGATGTCTGGCGGGAGTTTCTTCTCAGCTTTAAGGTTTTCGAGATAAGCATTAAGCAGAAACGTAATGCCTCCTCCCTGGCTATGGCCCGTCAGGATAAAGTCTTTAATGCCTGCTTTATAGCATGAATCTATTTTGGGTTTTAGGGTTTTTGATAAATAGGCCATTGCTACAAACCAGCCTACATGCACTGCCGCATTCGGATTGTTTGAAAGTGTATAGGTAAATTTAAAATTTTTGTCTAACTGCAATTCTCCTTTGGCCGGAATCATGGCAGCATAAAGATTGGCTAAAAAACTGGCCTCTGTCTGGATACTGCCCTGGACTGAAACAACAGCCAATGGTTTGGTTTTATGAACCCATAAGTCCCAGATATTGTCGAAAGCCACGACTGGTGAGCGATATAGAAAATTGTAGTCTTGCGGGTCTGGAACATCACTTGGATTAGTCCATTTGCTAAGTGCAATATGTACTTTCTGATTAATTTTGAGGGTTTCGATGTATTCTGCTTTGTTGAACCCGGGTTGGAGTAATTGCCCAAGACCAGTTTGAGAAATAAATAAACCCCACATTAAAAGCGTAAAGTGACTTTTTTTCGATGGCATGATAAAGGTTTTTACGGTGTTCAGGTTATCTATATTAGCTATTGAAAACAGAGGCACTAAAAGGCTTATTTACCAATGCTATTGCTTAAACTGTGAAGGCCGTTGATTTGTTTAATGTTTTGATTGCAGGTAATGTTGCTTCAGCAAATCTTCTCCGAATTCATTTCCTTTTTCTCTTAATATGGCATGGATATGATTGCCGTCATTGTCGAAACCGGCATTGTCATATTCAATCATAAAATCAGGGCCATTGATAATATAATAATGGGGTTTGTTATTTTCTAAACTACCTATCCAGGCAAAGTAAACTTTTTCGATGCCCGAATGCATGATTTTTTCAATAAGCTGGTGGGCTTTAGTATGCTCAAAATTGTGGGTATATTCCTGAATCAATAGTTTAAGAATGGTTTTCTGGGCTTCGTCAAATTGTTGTGCAGCAATACCATAATAGTTGGTAATGCGCTGGCTACCCTGTGGCGAGGTAATAATATCTTCGGGAACATTTTGTTTGAGTATAGCTACCGATTTTTGTAATTCAGAAAAAGAATTGATGAGCATAAATCCAAAATCTTCTTCTTTACTTAATACACGTAAGCCTGAATATTTGCCGAATTTTACTTCTGCGGGGTCGGTACCGATAAAATAAGGGGACATAGAAACATGTGGGCCATCAGCAGTGATATTGAGTGCTATATGATGCCCGCCAAAATTAAGACCCCAAACGCTGTTTGCCGCTGGTTTACCCCAGACAGAAATATAATAATTGCCATGGCCCCATTTCAGATTCTGCATCTCTTTCAGCATCTCTCCATTGATTCTTCCTTTATCGAAACTTTCCTGATAGAGTGCGTTCAGAATATCATCTAAGGCCATAATGCTTGTGGTTTTGAGATAACCCTGTGAACTCAATGCCGCAGAAAGTACCCGATGAAATGCCAGCCGACTATTATCTGAGAGGGAGCCATACTGAATACCCGGCCGGGGTACTAAACCAACCGGTAGGTTTGTCCATTTGTGACGAAGTGTATCCTTAAAATCATAGGTTGTTTTTTTCAGTTCTTCGGCATTGAGGGTATTCAGAAACTGATTAGTAGCCACGACTAAAGACTGATTGGCCTGTGAATAAACTTTGCTAATGATAAGCAAATAGATAAATAATAGTAGAGGTTTTTTCATGAGCAGTTGAATTTTTTGGGAATTTAAGAGAAAAAAACAAAATGTCTTAATGGAATCTATTAAAATGTATCTTTATTGATGGTATCTGCTCAATAAAATATCCCCTCTTGAGGGGATTGCCATGACTACTATTGTTACGCTATTTTTAGGCAATCTATCAGGAAGCCCTTCTTCCTTTACATTCTTTATTCCAAAACTAATTCAATGAAAACTTTCCGTTGGTTCTTATGTGTTGCAGGTTTGATTTCTTCGCAGTTGACTCTGGCACAAACTTCTTTAAGTGGTAACTGGTATATTAATGGAAAGGCTGACCAACGGGCGAGTATCTCACAGAATGGCAATAATATAGTATTTGCGATTAGTGGAGCCAGTAGTAACGGGTATTTTACTAATAATTATTCAATCTATGCCAAAGAGTGGAATACAGCAGCAGTGCTCACGACTGACGGGCAGGCAATCTTATGGAATAACCAGCTCTGGACGAGGAGTCCTTTCTCTGGATTCCCAAATATTAGCGGGAGCTGGTCAGTCAATGGGCAGGGAGCTTATACTATTGAGCAGGATAATATCTTTTTCTTTATTAATTATCAGGGCAAAAAGATTGCCGGATATTTTACCGGAACAGCCTCTGTATTAGTGCCTGAATGGAGTAATGCTACAGCCAATATTTCTGGAAACGGAAGCCAGCTTAACTGGAGTAATCAGGTATGGACCAAGACAGGGACCAGTGGGCCAGTGGTAACCGGTACTACCAAGAAACTTTGCAGAGGCGAATTATCAACTTTTTATTATGCTTCGCAGTCGTTAGGAACTGTCTGGGGCAGGGCAGCTACCGAACCGGGAAGGTTGTCGGCCGAAGCTATTGCTGCTTGTGATGCCGCTCTTGTGTTGCTTAACTCAACCATAGAAATGATGGGTTGTATTGTGTTTGACAGAAGCCGTATTGCTACTTTAAGAGGTATGTTGCCTTCGGCTTCATCCCAACAAATTGTTCAGCAAACAGAAGGTATTATACGAGATTTACAGACAGTTGTGCAAAATCTGCGTTTGAGTTGTGATAATGGTGTTAATATGCTTTCATTATATGTTGGGGGTGTGCATTTAGGTGCTGCACAGGCGTGGGCAAGTAGTCAGCAATGTAGGGCAGTACCGATGCCTGCGAATATTCAGTCAGTTATTGCTAATCATTTAACAACAGCCAGTAGTGCTTTAGCACCTTATGCCCGGTGTATCCCTCAGTTCAACTTCGGAGGATTTTCTATGGTAACTTTGGGAAGTATGAATTCTATATTGGCCCATACCCAGATTACAGGTATCGAAGCGCAATTACTCTGGGCAATTGCTTTGAGTGATTGCTGTTGCACCTGTTCGCCAGGGGCTGCTGTAACAGATACGACTGTTGGTGGCTCAGCGTGCGATACTGAATGCCAGAAGTACTGCCAGAGCATAGGTAGGCACTCAGGCAGGTATATTGGTAGTGCTCCTTGTCTGATGGGCGTTGTGAGTACACCAACTACTAATTGTCAGTGTCAGTAATATTTTAAATTCAGTTTTTGTTTTTGATAGAGACATAATACATTGCGCGGCGAAGTGTTATGTCTCTATCAATTATGATACATGCTTAGAAATATTCATTTTTTAGTCAACTCCTCCAGTTTCTTCCTTGTTTCAGCAACTTCTTTAATGGCTAAGGTTTTCTTAAATTGCTCGATAGCATGGGCAGTGTCTTTTTTCGCTACAAAATAATCACCATAAGAATCATAGACATTGAAACTTTCAGGATAATTAGCTATATTCATTTTGAAGAGCCTTTCCGCTTTCTGATAATGCTTTTGTCCAAGCGCATTATAGCCCATGCCGTTAATCAAATCTTCATTGGGCTTTATGGTATAGCCAAATTCTTTAGAAACCAGATCATAATGTTTCTGGTATTTATCTACCGAAGCAGCGGTGCTATCATTATAATCTTTGGAGGTAAGTTTTATTGGATAATAGCTGAAAATAAAATGAAGGGCATCATATTCTGTGATAAGCGGTACTGAGCTGTGGTCGTCAGTGTTGTAATATTTGCTTTTGTATTTTAACTGATTCTGCTTACTGGCTTTGAGGTGATTATCTAATTCAAAAATTGAGCGGATATGGTTATTATCAGGATTATTATCTTTAGGAAGCCGAGCAACCGTCATCCCATCTGACATCGTGTTGGCTATCCCTAAATATAGATAGACTCCGGCATATTTTTTATTGGTTAAAGCCTTTTTAGTCGTTTTCAGAAAATTCATTTTATCCCACCACATACTGGGGTCTATGGCTACGTAGGCATTGAATAAGCTGGTATGATTAATCAGGGCATTCATAACAGTTAAGCCACCAAACGAGTGTCCGATCAACATTTTATAAGGCTGTGTAGGGTAAAGGGAATCAATGTGAGGTATAAGCTCTTTTTCAATAAATGCCATGAAATTCTCCCCTCCGCCCGATGGCTTTGAGAAAGTACTATCCATATAGGGTAGGTCAACGTCTACATGGGTGGGTGTCAAATCTCTCGTCCGGTTAGTGTTTGGAATACCCACTACAATCATTTCAGGGCAAATAGTGTTGCCGTTGACACTACTTAATTGCTGAATCATACCTACAACTGAATAAAAATGGGCATCTCCATCTAACAAATACACAACCGGATACTTCTTTTTTGAATAAATACCCATTTCGCCATTCGGTACATATACCATAATCCGGCGGTCTTCATTCAGTATTTTTGAATAGATTTTGTCATTTTTACCCAATACTATATTGTCGTCGGCCTGAGCACAACTATCGTTTGAGAAGAAACCAAAGGTCAGTAGTAATAAGAGCAGTTTTTTCATAAGGGTCAGTAAGATTAAGGGTCAGTTAAATGATTTGAATAAGACAGAATTTATCCGATGAAAAATTACATTAATATTTTCAATATTTTACTATCTTGCCGGACATAATCCATCATTAGTTCAACTAAACTTACAATGAAAATACTAATTACCTTCTTTGCAATTGTTCTTATATGCAATTCCTATGCTCAGGAAAAATTAGTCAATGTAAACGGCAAAAATTTTGCAGTTTATACCAAAGGTTTTGAAAACAGGAAAGCCAATGCCCCTGTACTTATTTTTGAAAATGGCATGGGAGTAGGCATTGGTAGCTGGAATACGGTGATTGACGAATTGGCCAAAACTGCTCCTGTTATGGCTTATGACAGACAAGGAGTTGAGAAATCGGACAAGATATATCAGATGCCAACGCCAAAAATAACTGCCGGAAACCTGAAAGCTTTATTAACAACACTGAATATAGCCCCGCCTTATGTGGTTGTGGGACATTCAATGGGAGGGTTATATGCGAGAAGTTTTGCGGGGTATTATCCTGATGATATAGCGGGGCTGGTTTTTGTTGACCCGGCTGATTTTACAGAGTCAAAAGACGACTGGAATCAGATTTTCAGAGAAATAGGCGTGCCCGAAAAACGGATTGACGAGATGATGTATAACCGACTGTATCAACCAAAGCAATTGGCTTCCCGCTCGGATTCTCTGAATTTCGGGCCCTGGAGTGAACGACAGGAATTAGGGGAACTCAGGCGTACAGATTTTGCTGAGGTAAAAAATCTGCCATTGCCTAATGTACCGATTTACTTTTTTGTAGGAGGTAAATTTGAAGTCCCTCCTGCCAACCGGAGCAAGGATTATGATCATGAAAGATTCTTCCATGTAAAAAATTCAAAAAATATTGAACGTTGGTTACAATTTATTCACTCTTCTGGCAAAGGAGGTGCGCTGCTTTACTTGTCTAATAGCGGGCATTACATTCATAGAGACGATGCCAAAGCTGTGATTGCAAATATCAGATTGTTATTGGAGGGTCTATAAGAAAATAAGGAATCTGAAACGGCATCAGATTCCTCGCTGTGTTATTCACTCAATAGCAATAAAGGATTTGATACAATGAATTGAGAATTTATTTATGGTAGTTATGATCCTGAAACTGTTTTTGTGTAGAGCTACAGGAAAGAGAGGAATCCATAAATTGCCCTATGAATTCGCTCTCTGTAATCCTATTCTTTCTACCACGAAAGGTCTTTTTGAGGAAACCTGTCAAATTCTTTTAAGAAATTGTTTGGTTCTTCTTCTTGATATGCTGATGAGTTCATCGTTCTCCATTCTGATTGTAAAGGATTCTTTCTGAAAACTCGCTATATACTTGAGATTAATAATAACAGAGCGGTTGGGCCGGAAAAACGAATAACTGTATAATCTTTTCTCGAATATCCCTAATGTTCGGGAAGAGATTATTGTGCTGCCGTCGTCAAGCAGAATATGTGTGTAATTAATGTCTGCTTTGAGCATGAGTATTTTGCTTGACTGCACTGTCATGCGTTTATCAATAGTAATGAGTAAATCGTTGTTCATGGCTTTCGAGGTAGATTTCAATAGATAATTAATACTACAAAGCTAAGTTGTCAGGTAAAGTAAGTGTTAGCGCATTTTTGACATTCTTTTACTCATTTTGAACATTTGAAGAAATAATGAAGCATATAACACGGAAAAACGACTGTTCAGTAGTTTTTAGAGAATAATTGGTAGGGCTGATTAAAGGCTCCTGTTTTGAATACATCAACTTCTTGCTACGACAAAGGTAGTGTCCTATCGGCTTGGGTAACTGAAGTTGAAATATTAAAGATAAATTTTTTTGTGACTTTTTTCTATTGGTTACGTCTAAAGTACCTTTGTGGTGTGTATTGAGCTACCTTAAAGGAACGGGTTTCCTGTTGTTAGGATTATGCCTTTAGAAACATTATTGTCATCGAGAATGAATACCTATATTGTAAGGAATGCACGACCGGAAGAATATGATAGAGTAGGAGAATTGATGGTGCGGGTATATTCACAATTAGAGGGATTCCCTAAACCAGAGGAACAACCTCAGTATTATGCGATGTTAGCGAATATCGGGACTCTGCCTTTGAAACCCGGAACCGAGATTCTGGTTGCAATTGATAAGAATGACAAAATTGCAGGCGGTGCAGTTTATTTTAATGATATGCAATATTATGGCTCAGGTGGGATAGCTACTGAAGAGAAAAATGCGTCAGGATTCAGATTGTTAGCAGTGGAACAGTCGAGGAGAGGAGAAGGTATTGGGAAATTACTAACCAGAATCTGTATCGAAAAGGCTATAGCAAATGGAACGCAACAGGTAATTATTCATTCTACCAGAGCTATGCAAACTGCCTGGCAAATGTATGAAAAGATGGGGTTTGCGAGATCGGAAGATCTGGATTTTATGCAAGGAGAATTGCCTGTTTTTGGCTTCAGGTTAAGATTATAGATAAAAAAAGGACAAAGGCCTTTTGACCCCTGCCCTTGTGCTACCCCACAACCAATTATTTATTTTTTAATACTGCCACGCGGGTTACCTGACTCTCAATGTTGAAATCATAGAATAGTTTGTCGTTACCCGAAGTAATTGATAAGGTATAGGCACCATCATCTAAGTGTGATACATTCAATACCAGTGGCTTATTGGTTTCGCTAAGGTCCTGATAAAATACATCACCTTTTGAATTATAGATTTCGATACTTGCCGTATTTCTTTCTACGTTTGCAAAAAGCACTTTGAGACGTAAGTTGCTAATATCCTGAACGGTGATTTTTGAGTCTGACTTTGTGGCAGCAACGGCAATGCTGGCAATTGTTCTGCTATTTGCAAAACTGAAACCTACTGTAAGCAGGCTGAGGGCTAAAAACAGGAATGACTTTTTCATATTGCTGATAATTTAGATTTTATAAATAATTTCCTTTGTTGAGTCAAATGTATATGAGATTTTTTTAAGAAAATATCAGAGTAGATTAAAGCAGTAGATAGACAGGATGAAAATAGTATAAGTATTGATTTAGTTGCTTGTCGACAAAAAAAGGGTGTTTTTACAAGTCTTTTATATATATCTTCTCAATTATTCAGTTTATCTACAAAGATTATATATTCATCATTTAACAGTATTTATCAACCATCACCGACAATGATTGAGGTATGGTTAAAAATATTGATTAATAAGTTTAATCTTTCTTAACAAGTTACTTAAACCCCAGCTTAAAGCTAACGAAAAGATAAATGTTAAGAGAAATTTTATAAAAGCAGGTATATGATAAGGCATCAACAGGAATTGAATCCAGATCAGAAAAGGATAGTGAGTCAGATAAATGAGATAGGCATTTGAAGCAAGAGAATCCCACCAAGCGAATGTGGTATGGATTAATTTCCGGAAAGTTGTTAAGAAAGCGATGCTACTTAGTGTGCATGAGGCTGTATAAATACTGAAGTAAATCATCCATCCACTGAAAGACTCTAACTGATTGGCCTTTACCATGTCTGCTAATATGTTTTTGCGTTCTACTATGGTTAAAATAGCATAAACTGTCAGGGCAAGTATTACCCATAGCCACCATTTCCTTGTAATAGCTGATGTAAGAGAAAATAACTGCTGATTGAAATCTGTTGCACCAATAAGTACTCCAAGCATAAAGTAACCGAAATAGAGTAATACCCGGCTTAGCTGAAAATCAAATGGGCCGAGGCCTGTCCAGGTGCCTGCGCCTATAGCGTAGGCTACCGGAACATATAATACCCAGGTTATGAGCCACCAAAGTATAAAAAGCCACCATGGTTTGTTTTGCAGAGAACTAATAATAGTGCCAGTATTTTTGCTGGTTTTTATGATAACACGATTTAGTAAAATAAATAGCAGATTAAAAACAAACAGTACCCAGATAAACCAGGGCGGCCCTACAGGCCATTGCTCAACGAGGAAGAAGTCTTTGATATAAGCTACCAAATCTGTGTTTTCTCTGGCAATATAGTAAGCGGGGAAATAGGCAATTAACATCAGGAAAGTGCCTAAGGTAATAAAGGGGATAAGTAAGCGGTAAAACCTGTCCTTGATAAAAAGATAAATTCCTTTTTTGTGGCTGCTCCTGACTAAGAATAAGCCTCCGACCAGAAACATTAATGACATAAAGAATATATCATTAAAGTTTTCGAAAATATCAAGACCAACCCATCTTCTGACATCTACAATAGGGTGGGTTGAGCTGATGTAGGCTTCTTTATCGAATCGGGCAAAGGTTGTGTAGGCCAGACTTGCGTGGTGTGCTACTACCAATACAGTAAGTGCCGAGCGTAGATAATCAACCCAAAGATTCCGGTTCAGAGGTTTTGTCATGAAATGTGGTTGTATTTTCTAACAAAGACACATTTTTGTGGGTAGAGTTGCATGGTGGTGTGGCTTAAACTGAAGGGTACTTCAAAACTGATTAGTATCTGAATATTTGAGCATTCAGTACTGCCTGTGGTAATGCGTTTAAGGTTAAGTATTTTCGTCCTGGTGATTACAAATATAGCAGGATTATCTGTTGTTTATGATTTGCGCCTACACAACAGGCAAGAAAATAGACTATGTTAAGATAAGCATAGACCAAACTGGTATGTGCCTATGCTTATCCTGAACTGGTTTAAATATTTTTATGTGAAATCTAATGCTATTGCTGAAGCAGATAATTAAGATTTAGTCAGTTCAGTTTATCTTAATTTCCACACCCTTTAATTTCTGCCTTAAAAACTGCTCCTGTCTTTACCTCAAAGCCTGAATTAAGTACAATTGCTCTGCCTGCCTGATAGTTCACAGATGATGACTCAAGTTTGTTTGCTGCAATAATAGTACTACTTACTTTCTGAGTGCTGCTGCCCGAAATTATATCATCCGTCGGGCTCATCAGATATTTAGTGACAGGGCTTACATCTACCATAGAAAGTGCAGGGTTACCGGCATAAACCTGATTGGAAGATACTACTCTGATAAGGTATTTGTCACTCTCGGGTGTATTAGCAGGAATAGTACAGGTGATGGTTCCGGCGGCGGCACTACTGCCAATAATAGCCGGGAACTCAAAACTGCCATTTGGCTCTGATAATTGTACAAAAAACTGATTGCCAGGGCCGTTGAAGATACCAGTTGTTGAAAAACTGACGTCAACCGTACTTCCGGCACATAAACTGGCACTTGAAAGTGTTGGCATTGAAATGGTTGCCAGATTGCCAACAACCGTAAAAGTAGTAATTACAGGACCGTAGGTCAGCCCACCCCCTTTGTTGTCTTCGGCATAACCTGTAACGGTCAGAGTATATTGACCCGGAATGAAATTACGCCCATTAACATTATCGCCGAGATTATCGAACAAGGCATTCGGGGCAACATTCTGTACGATATTCCAGTTGAGTTCGGGACCCTGAATATTCATTTCAAAACTCCCGATATCTACATTATCGCACACATCTGTTACCAGAATACTTACCTGTTCGGGTATCTGGTCGATTACCATATTGTTGACCAACGGAAACAAACTCTGGTAGGGGTTTCCGGCCTTTACATAGCGATAGTCAACAAGACTGAGGCAGATATTCAGATTCTGTTGAAACCCTTGCGAAACTGACAATGCAGGTGTAGTAAGTTGGGTGATAAAAGTTTCTCCCATTGTCCATGAGAGTTGCACATTTCCGGTGGCTGCATAGCCGCCCGCAGAGGCAATTACCTGCGGGCTGACACTTTGCGCACAAACATTGTAACCTAATAATACATTATATATGATAAACAGGAATGTTGTTTTCATCACAATCATTAATTAAGTGGTGTTGCTACCAGCATTGACCCTGCTGCTACTACAGTTGGATTATTATTTGTTGTCTGATACTGTGCCCATCTTATTTTGAACGTACCTGAAGTGCCGGTTGTAATATATAGTTCAAATGGGGTTGGGGTTATTAAACTTGTATCTACATTATTGCCAACCAACTGGTTATTCAGGATTGAAGAAAAAGTAACATCAGTAGCTTTAATGGTAGATGAGTGTACTATACTGACATTGGTTGTTGTACCAGAATAAGCAAAGTTATAGTTGAGGCCATCACCCGATCCTGTATTGGTTCTTCTTGCCTGAAGCACTCCCTTGATATGATAGGTCTTATTGGCTGCCAATGTTACAAACAGTTGGTCATCGTCCTGTAATGTGGTAGATGAGCTAACCGTTTCATCTGTTGTTTTACGGACAAATACAGGCGATGAGCTACTTCCGCCGGATGGTGCAGCCCATTGTAGCGTTACATTATGGTTACTTGGTGTAGTGGTACTCGATACTGTCAGCACATCTCCGGTTTGAGCCAGATTAGTCGGAAGCGTGTAAATCATATTGGTACTGATGGAGGCTGGTGCCTTGAAAGCAGTATAATTTGAGCCATTACCTGAATTCTCCTGCATACGTATCTCGTTAGCTGAATCATCAGTATTCGTGATAACAAATGGTTCATTTCTTGCTTCCAGAAAACCCGTGAAAGAATTTGTTGCCCCTGTCCAAACATTGCTATTACCAAGATTAATCCCCAGAGGACTGCCTGAACTCCCATTGCCTGTTAGGGTACTGTTAGTTGTAACAGCGCTACTGCTGCCCGGAGTGTTCCAAATTAATTGAGTCTGAGCATTGCCTTCACCCATATCGGTTTCTTGTATCGCTAAAACCTGTCCGACTGTTCCTACTGCTGCAGGCAAGATATACCTGCCATTAAAAGAAACAGGGGGGGCACTGAATCCAATGTATTGTGTGCCGGATCCTGAAGGTTCCTGAATCCGAAGCTCATAAGACTTGTTATTATTATTTGTCATGGCTATATTCCCATTTTGTGTTATCAGGAAACTACTGGAAAATGTTTGATTAGCAGTCCATGTGTTTGAATTACTCAGATTAATTCCAAGAGGGCTACCAGAAGTACCGTCTCCTGTTAAAGTGGCATTTTTGCTAATAGTTGCAAGCCCGTCTGCGCCAGTTGCTCCTGTCGGGCCTTGCGGTCCTTCCGGGCCAGTGGCTCCAGTAGCTCCGGTAGCCCCTGCGATTCCAGTACCTGTTGCCCCTGTAGGTCCAGTTGGTCCTTGTGGGCCAGTTGCTCCGGTAGCCCCTGCAATTCCAGTACCTGTTGCCCCTGTAGGTCCAGTTGGTCCTTGTGGGCCAGTAGCTCCGGTAGCCCCTGCAATTCCGGCACCTGTTGCTCCTGTAGATCCCGTTGGTCCTTGTGGTCCAGTTGCTCCGGTAGCCCCTGTGATTCCAGTACCTGTTGCCCCTGTAGGTCCAGTTGGTCCTTGTGGGCCAGTTGCTCCGGTAGCCCCTGTGATTCCAGTACCTGTTGCCCCTGTAGGTCCAGTTGGTCCTTGTGGGCCAGTAGCTCCGGTAGCCCCTGCAATTCCAGTACCTGTTGCCCCTGTAGGTCCAGTTGGTCCTTGTGGGCCAGTAGCTCCGGTAGCCCCTGCGATTCCAGTACCTGTTGCCCCTGTTGGTCCTTGTGGGCCAGTAGCTCCTGTAGCCCCTGCAATTCCAGTACCTGTTGCCCCTGTTGGTCCTTGTGGGCCAGTAGCTCCCGTAGCCCCTGCAATTCCGGTACCTGTTGGTCCAGTTGGTCCTTGTGGGCCAGTGGCTCCCGTAGCTCCTGCGATTCCAGTACCTGTTGCCCCCGTTGCCCCTGTTGGTCCTTGTGGCCCAGTGGCTCCCGTAGCACCTGCGATTCCGGTACCTGTTGCTCCTGTAGGTCCAGTTGGTCCTTGTGACCCAGTAGCTCCCGTAGCCCCTGTGATTCCAGTACCTGTTGCTCCGGTAGGTCCCGTTGGTCCTTGTGGGCCAGTTGCTCCGGTAGCTCCTGCAATTCCGGTACCCGTTGCCCCTGTTGGTCCTTGTGGCCCAGTGGCTCCCGTAGCTCCTGCGATTCCAGTACCAGTTGCCCCCGTTGCCCCTGTTGGGCCTTGTGGTCCAGTGGCTCCGGTAGCACCTGCGATTCCAGTACCTGTTGCTCCGGTAGATCCAGTTGGTCCTTGTGGACCCGTAGCTCCCGTAGCCCCTGTAGCTCCTGTACTACCCTGAATCCCCTGCGAACCCGTAGCCCCTGTAGCTCCTGTACTACCCTGAATCCCCTGCGAACCCGTAGCCCCTGTAGCTCCTGAACTACCCTGAATCCCCTGCGAGCCCGTAGCCCCTGTAGCTCCTGTAGCTCCTGTACTGCCCTGAATCCCCTGCAGACCCGTAGCCCCTGTTGCTCCTGTACTGCCCTGAGTCCCCTGCGGACCCGTAGCCCCTGTTGCTCCTGTACTACCCTGAATCCCCTGCGGACCTGTAGCCCCTGTTGCTCCTGTACTACCCTGAATCCCCTGCGGACCTGTAGCTCCTGTACTGCCCTGAGTCCCCTGCGGACCTGTAGCCCCTGTACTACCCTGAATACCCTGAGGTCCGGTAGCACCAGTTGCTCCTGTCGGGCCGGGAGTTCCAGGTGTGCCGCTGGTTTCTGCATATAAGGCATAAGGCACGCTCATCATCTGGGTTGTACCGAGATTTGTATAATTTGTACCTCCAGCCGGGTCTAATTCAATCTGTAGAAATTTAGCTCCGGTACCCCAGCTGATTCCAGAAAAAGTATTGGTCTGTGGTGTACCTGCACCTATGGTAAGCGTAAACAAGCCAAGTGCATTTGTAGTTGTGGAATGCCTTTCAGCATAAGCAATAGTACCATTGGCACTACCTGTGAAGATAGTGAATCTTACTCCAATAGTCTGGCTTGCCAGTACATTGCCATTGGCATTGCGGGCTATTGCCTGATAAGGAATCCCCTGTGGTGCCTGGGCAAAAACACCAAAGCTGATGAGCCATAAGGTAAAGATTTGGTAAAGTTTCTTCATGGTAAAATGAATTGTTGAGTTTTTGGGTCAAATGATAACTACAGTCTATTGGAAATGCTAAAGGTCTGAATAAACCAGAGAGTAGCTATTATAATAAACTCAAATTTATCATTTTTAATAAAGAGTATGTTAACTCAAAATGAACATTCTTTTCCTCAAAATTGACATTGAGTACTTTTTTTACTGGAAAGAGGCTGATTGAGTGAGTGTTAAACAGCAATTAAGTGTTAAGTGCTTTTCAATGTACTTTGACGGAGAAATGTGTAGTGACCAGCAAAAAAGATTATTGAAAGAAGCCTATCGGGTAGATAAAAGAAGGTCTCCTGAATTTATGAAAATAAGTACAGAAGACTCACTCGATGATTTTTTATTTGAAATCAAATGCTTTCAGCATTTTATGGAAAATATCGTTGTTGTAATAGATACCTGAGAATAATTCAGCACCCTTGCCATAAGCAAAAACCGGAATCATTACCCCTGTATGACTTTTGGTAGTAAACTTTCCGTCTATCACACCATCTTTTATCCCGTTGATAGAAAACCCTCCTGTCTCGTGGTCGGCTGTAATTATCACCAACGTATTGCCATCTTTATCAGCGAAGTCGAAGGCTGCGCCAATGGCTTTATCAAAATCGAGCATTTCGTTTACAATGTATTGTGCATCATTGGCATGGCCACCCCAATCAATCTGTGAGCCTTCTGCCATCATAAAGAAGCCTTTTTTATTTTGTTTCAGAATACTCAAAGCTGTATTGACTGAAACTAATAGCTGTTCACCCCTGCCTTCCGATATTTTTACCGGATTCTCATCGGCAAGAAACCCCGCCAGTTTACCCGATTTAACCTGTTGCACTTCTTCAATTGAGTTGGCTATCTGATAATTCCTGGTTTTCAGGTCTTCAATCAGATTCTTACCATCTTTGCGTTGGGCAAAGTGTTTGCGACCACCACCAATAAAAACATCTATATCTGTTTTAAGAAAATCGGCGGCAATTTCATCCATCATGGCTCGTGCAGGCTGATGCGCAATAAATGATGAGGGGGTTGCATCAGTAATATTGCAGGTGGCAACCAATCCGGTAGCCAGGCCTTTTTGCTCGGCAATTTCCAGAATCGTAGTCAGGCTTTTTTTGTCTTTGTCTACACCTATAGCACCATTATAGGTTTTTTCTCCAGTGGCAAAAGCAGTGGCACCTGCCGCTGAGTCTGTAATGAAGCCACTGGTAGGCTGATTTTTATGAAAGCCAATAACCCGACTTCTTTCAATATTGAGTGGAGTATTACTGGTGGCAATTCCTGCAAAGATCTGGGCTGTACCCATGCCGTCGCCTATTAATAAAATAATATTTTTTGGGTGCTGAATTTTTTTTTCTTTTTGTGCAAAACAAACGAGTGGAGTGAGGAATAGCAAACAAATAAACTGTACTGATTTTTTCATTGATAAGCATTTTAAGTAATGGATCAGAGATGGGAGATCAGATGATTTCAATTGAAACAATTAGAAAGCTCTTTTGCACAATACCTCTCACAAGAAGCTCTCCTTTGAAAACTTCATGTAGTAAAAGAAGTAAACTAAAGCCTGAAATATGGAAAAACGCTGTTATTTTTTTATTAAGAAATGAATTTCTGAATGGCAGAACGATAAATGAATGGAATGGGAAGAAGGAATGAAAAGCCATCAATAGGATTTAATGGCTTTTAGAAATGTAAAATCAGGCGGTGACGAATTTATGCTTTTTCAAGTGTTTAATGAGTGGCTTTTTTCGCCTGGAGACGGATAGTTTCTTTCCGTTTATCACCTGAATACTTACTTTTTTACCTTCTTTGTGGAAGCCGACAATATACTGTGGATTCAATAAAAACGACCGGTGCACACGCAGAAAATGCCTTAGATTTTCTTTGTTAGCATGGTGTTTCAGGGTAGTAGTAAAAATTGTTTTTTTATTTACTGTTGTTGTGTATGGTGATTGAGTAAATTTTAATGAATTTTGGGTCGGGTGACTGTATTTATGGTTTTTGTTTTTGCTGTCTTAAATACAGGAATAAACCGCCACCTGAAAGAATGATAATTAATAATCCTATAAACCACCAATCTGACTGCTCAACAGGAGATGTATCACCAATCAGGATAGAGGATGCCCAAAGCACAGGAAGTATATTCCGATTATCAGCTTGTATAAAGGTTTGTTTTGCCTTTTGCAGGGCTATGTCTTTAGGCATTCCTGCTTTCAGATTCTTATAGAATAGCTCGGTTATGGTATAGGTCGATTTCTCATCAACGCTCCAAAGGGTGGTAATCAATGAGGGGATACCTATAGCAGAGAATCCTCTTGACAAGCTAAAAATTCCTTCGCCTTTGATATTTTTCCCTAAGCCTGTTTTGCAGGCTGATAAAACAATCATTTCGGTTTTGACAGCCTGAACAGGATTAATTTCTGACAGAAACACAGGCGCATCCTGCAAGTAGAAAACGGGTCCTTTCTGAGTGGTATCGGCGTGTGTGTATAGCTGTACTAACTGGTAGTCGGGGAACTGTTGCATGAATAACTGTTTGTTGGCTTCGTTTTTCATGAGCAGGCTCCCATTAAATGTTTTTTCAATAGCAAGGATAGAACCGGCTGATAAGGGTAGGTCATCAACCGAAAGGGATTTTGCAAAATGAACAGGTGCTACTCCTAAAAAAGAGATATTATTGAACCAGGCTGCCGGTTGGTTTTTCTTTTCGATGCTTTTCAGAAGAAAGTTGGCTGAATAAGCATAGCTGATAGCGTAGTGTTCTACCAAAAAATTATTTTTTTGAGCTGAAAGACTGAGTGCCTCAAACGGCAAAAAATGGTCGTCGTAAGAAATACTAATTCTGCCTTCCGGTACTTCAAGGGGTTTTATAAGGTTATTATAGAGTTGGTTTGAAAGACTCAGAAAAGCCGTAAAATTTTTATTAAGAGAATCGATATTGCTGCAAAAGTTCAGAAATTGTGTGGTAAGGTTTTGCTGGTTTCCGGCAATTTTTATGAACCTGGTTATTTCGGGGCTTACTTTCAGGGCATAAGTGGCACTATCGCCGACAAAGTAAGTAATAAACGCCTGGTGCTGGTTGGTCCTGAGCCATTGCTGAAAAGTAGCTAAATCTTTGAAGTCTTCATTGTATTTAGCAGCGTAATAGGCCGGAAAACGTTTTTCCAGATCTTTTTTAAAGTCGTTAAACGCTTCATTAACAGCTGACAGATTTCTGACAATTTCTTTATACTCTGCCGAATTCTCAGGTTTTTTTTCGAGCTGGGTTTGTAGTTCAAAAATCTGTTCCTGATATTTTTTTTCTTTTTGTTGTTCAGAGGCTGATAGTAGTTGTCGTGCGTTGTGTTCTTTTAAATTATCTAATAGCAATATCGCTCTTGATTTCTCAAAAAAATAAAAGCCTTTCTGCGTGTTTTCAGCCAGTAGGCAGGCCTCAATGGCCGATTCGTAAAGGCTACGGGAGTGTTCGCGCCAGAAACTCCTGGATTGCCCCCCCTGATGTTCTTGCCGCATCAGATTAAGCAGAAGGTCGGCGTAGGAGAAGTATTGAACGGAGCGACTCAGAAGCTCGGGCTTGTTGGTTTTTTGGTAGGCTATTAAAAGGCTTTTTCCGTAGTCTCTCAAGATGTAAAAAAGTGTTCTTTTACTTCTGATTATGCTGAAATTCTGTTTTTTTATATCTAATAAGGGAAAGGCCTCAATGGCTTTTTCTAAATTGCTGATAGCCGAATCTATTTTGTTTTCTTCTCTTAGATTGGTGGCATAATTGAGATATACTCTGCTTAATTCTACACTTTTTTTATTTTTCAAGGCATTAATGGCCTTATCGAAAATCAAATCTGCTTCTTTATAATGATGGAAGGCTGTATATAAAAGCCCCATATTATTATGAATCCGCATGGGTATTAAATGATTGAACTTATACTGAATGAAGATTTGTTCAGCTTTTTTGAAATTCTTCTCTGATTTCTGGAAGTCTTTCAGGTTATAATAACTAATACCCATGTTGGCATGTATATTACCTTTTAGTTCGCCCTCATCGGTTTTTGAAATCTGAAAGGATTTCTGGTAAAAGTTCTGGGCTATTTGCAGACTCTCAATGGCCTTTTTTTCATTTTCCAATCTGCTATAGGCAATACCTTTGCTATTATAAATCTGGCTCATGAGCTGTAATAAATGGCTTTGGCTGTTGTTTTCGGCAAAGCTTTCGGCTTTGTTTAAGGTATTGAGCATGCCTTCGTAATCGCCTAATTCTAATTCCAGATCGGAAATTAATTTCAGCGAGTAGCCTTTCCAGTAGGGATCGTTGGTGTATTGAATGGTTAATCTATAATATCTGATGGCTTCTGAATAACTAAGAAGCAAATGATGATATGCTGCTGCCCCGTAGGCAGCGTAGGTAAGACCAAGGGGTTTTTGTTTTACGTAGGTTTCCCAGTATTTAAGGCTTAGCTTACTATATAATAGGGCTTTGTCGGCCTTATTTTTTATGTAAGAATAGTAAGTCAGGTTATTGCAAAGGTTGCCTCTCGTAGAATCCTGAATATTTTTACAGGTCAATGTAGTTTTGTATAGCTTTTCTAATTGAGTGATAGTCTGGTCGGGTGGAAGTATGGCAAATTTCTTTATTGATTCGGCAACGCTGAGGTCTGTAGGGCATTGAGCAAATAACTGACCTGATATAATGAAACCAATAAAAGTAAGTAATCTTTTATTCATATAAGAAAAGGGTAAGTAATGGGTACTTAACAAATGTTAAGCACCCATCAATTTATTCTATTTTTTTAGAATTACCAACAAGGTATTATCTGATTGGCGGCGGTGGAATTTTTGGCCCACCTGTACCTGGATCAGGATTACCCTCCAGTGCTTCTAAAGCAGAGGCTGGTTGCCCCATGATTTTCAGACTTCTGACCTCGAAATATGATTTTTGTGGAGGAGACACAGTCTGGTCTATCACTAATCTTAATTTCAATTGTGTAGCTGCTCCCAATACGTCGTAGTCGCTATTGGCCTGCGGCTTAAGTACTACCTGAACATCTGCGGCTTCGTTGCTGTCATAAGTAAGTACAGGTACGATTATGTCGTAGAGGTTTTTGCTATTGGGTGTGCTGTTTATTTGCGCCGGGTCGCCGTAGACCTGGTAGTTCAGCCAAAAATCATTATTTGAATTATGAATACAAATAAAGGCGTTATCAGTCTGATTGATAAACAATTTTACATTGGCAACAATCACAATGTCTGTAAAATCGTCGGTATAATTCAGATTTTCCAATTCATTGATAATTGGCGAACTTAGTGTATAGCTTACCATTGGTGGTTCGGCATCAGAAATTCTGAGGGTTCCCTCTTCTAATGAGACAGCATCTTTAAAAAGCTCCTGGTTTTCAATTTTCCAGTCAGCAAAATCGGCACTCCATATTTCTTCCATTTTTGTAAAGGATTTGTTTTTTTTGATTAATAATTTTAATTTAAGTTCTCACATTTCCCTTGAGAAAGGGCAAAAGAGTAGCGTTAGCTGATATGTATCAGCTCAGGATTTCAGTCGGTGTAGTAGCTATAAGGCTATTTTAGTACACAGCTTTTGTCTGGGGTAATTATCTGATTAATTCTTCATTGGATGTGGATTTAGTTTTATAGTTAACAATTGATTTATTTGGCCAAAAAATTTAAAAAAGACCAAGGGATAGTATTATCTGATAGTGAAATAGCTGTCAGATTTGAGCTGGGTAATGGTAGCTGGAAATTCTTAGTACTCAGCGTTAAGAGATTTTATCTCAATTATACGGGTTTGGTCTAATGGTTGTGTATTTATTAGTTCTGTATATAAGGCAATGCAATGACTAATCTGTTATTTTCAGATTTCGGAGAAGGCCATTCATAAAAGCCGGTTTTTATTTTATAGTGTTTGTCTGAATTCTTTCAGATACTTTTTTTAAGGTGTTATCGGTTACGTGAAAAAAACAATAAAAGTACTGAAACCGAGATCGGTCACAAGTCATTATATTATCGATGATCCGGCCTGAAAAATCCCGGTTTGATACATTGCAATGACCATTTTTGTGCGACCACTCACCATTTGCATCACGTCTGAAGAAATGATAATCGGTTCTGGCTTTATTAGTATCGGAGAAAGGAGAGGAGGCAAATAAGGCAATTAAATGTTTATGGTTGTCTGTTACGGTTGAGACTATATGTAAGCCGTCGGACTGGCAATTTTTTATAATATTACCAAAGGCTGTCTGGTTTGGGTCTTTACCGGAAGACTGCCGGAGCCCTTTGATATTGAGGGCATATGTATAGCAATTATTATTAGCTAAGATATTTATATCATTATTCCATAGCTCAGGTTCATACGATGGGCTTGAAGGATTTTCTGTGTATGCACTATTGGCTGGGTAATGTGTAAATAAGCATGGTTGCGTAATTGATGGAGCCTGATAAAAAAGTTTAAAAGCAGGCAACTGAGCGGTATCATTCAATAATTGCTTTGAAAAAACAGCTATCTGATCGGTTTCAAAGTTTTTATTAGCAATAGGCCAACGGATATTCTTGTTGTAACCGTTATAGGCTATGCCTTGTTTGAGTAACATATAGGGAGGGAAATCTTCAAAGTTTCCCTCCAGAATATGTAAAGCCATACCATGATACCCTGTTATACATACGAAAGGTCTTTGGTTGCCCTTATTACAAGGCACTTTTCTAAGCGATTCTAACATGTAAACAGCCTCTTTTTCAGTCAACTCGCAAGTTTGATACTTATTAAAGAGCGTTATAGATAGTCTTATCTTTAACATTCCTTTAATGGTTTAATCACAGATTTATATAGTTGTTTTGTTGTGGTAAGGCAATAATCTTTCAAACGCCTTTTGTTAAAAGAGTGTCATTCAGATTATTACATTACCATGTGGTATGGCTTTAAATTTGGTGCAAAAGCTGTAAGAAGGTTGTTTTACAACCCGGAAAATTAATTTTAATAGTTCAGCAATTTGTGTAAGGCTTTTATGCCTTTTTGGTTAATTTTTAGTCAATTGGCAAATAGTCATTTAAGGCTTCATCAGAACTTATTTTCCTATTTTAATGCTTAGTCGCAGTTTAATTAAACTGGTAAACAGTTTAACTGATTTTTTTTATAAGCCCCATTTTTCTATTTCCTGCCAGCCTTCTGACTTTTCTTTTTTTACTTTTTCGAGGAGTTTTTTTGCTTCTGTGAGGTCGTTATGCTGTTTACGTTTCAGCAATGTAAGGGCTTTGTAGAAAGTGCCCGGATTTGATTGTAGATTTTGTTGTTGTAATGTTTCAAAATGTTCGAGAGCTAATGTATAATTGGTTAATCGCAGGTAAGCAATACCTGCATATTTCAGGGCTTCGGGGTTATTATATTCAGACAAGCTATCAAAAATTGCACCTGCTTTGGCTAATTCACCTTTATTGAAAAGGTTAATTGCCTGTTTAAATGTTGCTTTATCAGCCGACATGGTTGTACTCAAAGTCATGAAATTGTTGTCTACGTAGGTATCAGCCAGTTTACTCAGGTCTGGGTCTTTGAGATAAAGCCAGCTTAATATGGCGATACAAATGACGGTTACAGCGGCAATCCAGTATCTTACGGTTGGATGAGGA
Organism: Emticicia sp. BO119; assembly: GCF_013912375.1. Classification (GTDB taxonomy): domain Bacteria; phylum Bacteroidota; class Bacteroidia; order Cytophagales; family Spirosomataceae; genus Emticicia. Next base: position 74,543 of record NZ_JACETV010000012.1, read on the forward strand.
ACCAAAGCGGGTTTGTGTTTCTGAAGTAGTTGCTCAAACTCTGCTTTACGTTGGTTGCGGTGCAGTTTTTTAAAACCATATTTGGTTTTAACATATAAAGCAACGGTTTCTGCAAAAGCAGGGTCGGTTGAGCATTTCAATTCAAACTCCTGACGTTGCTGTTCAGGCAGTTCATTATTAAAAAAGCTTTCTATTAAAGCTAATTCCTTTTCCATGACTAATAAATTTTTCTAAGTTTATCGATGCATCTCATTCGGGTTACTTTTACTACATCAACCGAACTGTAAGTTAACAGGCTCAGAATTTCTTTATCAGAGTACCCATTGGCCCATAATAAGAGTAATTCTTTACATTTTTTGCCTATTGTAGTAAGCCTTTGCAAGAGCGTTGTTTCTTCTTCCTTTTCAATGATATGCTGGATAATACTTTGAGTATTATCACTCATGACGTGCATGATTTCGGAGAGTAGAACCGTATCATAAGCCGGGGCTGCTTTATTAGTCGTCTTTTTCCTGATAAGGGAAACACATTGATTAGAAAAAATTTGAAAAATGTAAGTTTTCAGTGAGGCACGGCCTTCAAAACGATGATGTGCAATGTGGTCAATGACATTTAAGATGGTGTCTGAATAAACCGAAGCAGCTTCATCATCTTCAATCTGATGTTTTCTTGCACCCTCTTTTATGAAATACAGATACTTTTCGAAGAGTGCGTTTTCACACTTTTTTCTCTCTCTTCCTCCTTTTAAAATCCCCTCAATTATTTCAGAGTCAGCATCATTGGGTAATAATTGAAACATAATGCAGGGTATTTAATGCTTTTTAAAATGGCCAGATATAATTTTTTTGTTTTAAACTAAACGATAATTGCCGATAAATCCAATCAGTTTTAAATATTATTAGGCTTCGGTACCTTTGAAGTATAGGTTTAATACTGATACTTTTAAACTAACTATCTATAAGCAGAATAGTTTTTTGTAGTAAAAATTAAAGCCTCGGAAAGGAGAATAATTGGGGCATAGTTTCCATTTTCAAATTAAAACAGAGGAAGGTAACCCAGTTTTAATAAAAAATGTGATGAAATGCACAATTACCAAAGAGAGTATAATAGGTTACTCAATTGTTGTAAGAACTGCGATTCATCACATTTATGTTTCATTCCGGATGCTTACTGTTTGAATTTGAACCATTACTGGTTTTTCTGTTTGGCATTGTCGGAATGTGTATTCTACAAAGCAATAGCAAAAATGCTGTGCCAATTTAAATCCTTAAAAAGTGGATACAGTTTTTTGAGGGGGTTTTTCCTCAAAGTGGTGAAAATTTTACATTTTGATAGTCAATAACGTTTTTTCTGGAAGAAAATGATAACACTTATGCACAAAACGTTTATTATAAGTATTTTGGGCTGAAGAGTAAATTTTTTGACTTATTGAGAAGAATTGCGCTTATTTTTTATGGGTAGTCACTTATAAACCAATTGTTTTTATTTATTCTCTACACATAATGCCGTTTTGCACATATTTTTGGATAAAAGGGCTCTATTTTCAATAAAATGAGCTGAGAAATTATGTTTTTTAGCTCATTTTATTGAAATTTGGTTCTTACAATTCAATCAACTGGCAGGTTATACCAGTTAATTATTACAATATATTTTATTCACACAAGTTATAAATAGATAGCCCTCACTTAGAAGGACAAATGAAAATTAAAAACTACAATATTTTCTATACAGACGATGATTCGGATGACAAGGAAATCTTTAAAGAAATCATCAACGAACTTCACCCCGATTTTTCTATTGAGTTTCAAAGCGACGGCTCAGAGTTATTGGATCGCTTGAAAGAAATTGACTACAAACCGGATATTGTGTTTCTTGATATTAACATGCCGTTTGTTGATGGCTTTCAGGTTTTATCAGAACTCAGACAAAGTTTGGCTAATAAAGATTTTCCGGTTGTGATTCTTTCTACTTCTAATGATACTGACGCTATTGCGAAGGCAAAAAATGCAGGTGCTACCTTTTATGTTTGTAAACCAAATTCTTATACAAAATTCAAAGATATTCTTGCCGAACTATTGGGTTTCAATTGGGCAAATGATATACAATCCCAGCATTTCAAAGACTTTGTTTATGCCTGAACAAAATCTTTGAATACCAAAAGTAAAAACTCTGATATGAACCAAACAGATAATATTCTTGCTCAATTAAGAACCCACACCAGTCTACTACATTCAGCATTAGAACAAACGCCACTGTCTGCCGGGCTTTTAGATGAGGGGGTTTCGCAGAAAAATTATGTTACTTATCTGCAAAAAATGAGAGAAATAGTGGCTTTTTATGAAGCTGAAATCTTTCCGGTTTTAGATGATACTCTTCCGGATTTAACCAAACGGGAAAAGTTATCATTGATTGATAAAGACTTGCATTATCTGTCGGTTGATAGATCAGGTTTACCCGGTTTTGAAAACTCAACAGGTGGTAATTCTTCGATAGGTTATGCTATGGGGTGTATGTATGTAATGGAAGGCTCTACATTGGGGGGGAAAGTTATACTGAAACATATTTCAAAAACCTTAGGAATTGTACCTGAGCAGGGCGGTTCTTATCTTGACGGGTACGGAGATCAGACCGGGCAGTTTTGGAAAATATTTTTGAATATATTGCAGGAGTATTCGGCAAATAATGACTGCGATAATGAGATTATAGCAGGAGCAAAAGATACTTTTACCTCAATCAAACTTTATTTTGAGCAATAAATAATGAAATTGAAAGATATAGTAAACAGAGAAATTGTTAATCTTACCAATTGCGAGCAAGAGCCAATTCATGTGCCGGGGAGTATTCAGCCACATGGTTTTTTAATTGCTATAGATACAGATTTTGTAATCAGATATACCAGTGCAAATATCAGCGATTTTTCGGTGCTATCGGTAGAGGAGATCTTACAAAAACCAATTGAAACCCTGATAGGAGCAGATCAACTGGCTGAATTTCAATACTATATCAACCATCTTCAGGACAGGCTTACAACACCTCATATTGTTAATATAGAAAATGCCCAGTTTCAGTGTATTATTCATAAAAGTAATGGCCTGCTGATTTGTGAATTTGAGCCTGTTTCTGAAAATATTCCGAGGGTATCAACTGTCTATGACCAGGCAATTAATTTTGCCAGATATATGGGCCAGGCCATGACTTTGCAGCAATTATGCCATAGTGTGGCTACAGAAATAAGGTCATTGACAGGGTATGACCGTGTAATGGTGTACAGGTTTGATAAAGATTATAACGGAGAGATATTTGCCGAGAGTAAAGTTGATGAACACGAGCCATTTCTTGGGCTACATTATCCACATACCGATATTCCGGTGCAGGCAAGGCAATTGTATATCAAGAACCTGATAAGGCTGATTGTTGACGTTAATTATGCACCTGTCCCGATTTTTACTAAGGAGAATGCTACAAACGAAAGTCTGGACTTAAGTTATTCGACCTTAAGAAGTGTTTCACCGATTCATGTTGAGTATCTGAAAAATATGGGAGTGGGAGCTACACTTACTATATCGTTGATACATGAGGGTAAACTATGGGGGCTGATAGCCTGTCATCATTATTCGTATAAATACATTGACCATTATACGCGTATTGCTGCCCAGTTACAGGGACATTTCCTTACTTCACAGATTCAGGTAAGAGAAATGGCCGAAGAATATACGGTTGCGGCTAATATTAATAAATCGCTTGAAACTTTGCTTAATCTGACTTTTTTGCCAGAAAGAGCCTCGTTACAAGAACTGGTACAACAACCGCAAATACTTGAAATTGCCCATGCTGGTGGGGTGGCCATTATTCTGAATGATATAGTATATAAAGCCGGGAAAACACCTGACGATTACAGTATATTAAAGATAACAGATTGGGCCAGGCAAAACGCTTCTAAAGGGTTTTATAGTACTTCCGGTTTACCGGAACAACTGCCCGAAGCAGAAGAATGGTGTGGAACGGCCTCGGGGATATTGTATTATCAGTTAGGGGTAGTGCATGACGAGACCATCATCTGGTTCAGACCTGAAAGTCTGGAAGAAATCAACTGGAGTGGAGACCCTGAAAAGGCTATTGTGAAAGATGCCAATGGACTATCGCCCAGAAAGTCTTTTGAGAAATACCAACAGATTGTCAAGTGCCGCTCGCACGAGTGGACAAAGACCGAGCAGACGGCGGCTTCTACTTTCTCTTATTCGTTGCAGAAATTTATTACGCTAATATTGCTAACCGAAGAAGAAGCCAGACAGAGGGAACTGACCAAGCAGTTGAAAGAGTCGAATCTTGAACTGGAAAACATCAGCTGGATAAGCACACATGATTTAAAAGAGCCACTAAGAAAAATTCAATTATTCTCGTCAAGGTTATTGGATTTAGAGAAGGATATATCGCCTGATGTGAGTAATACTTTGAAGAAAATGAATGCCTCGGCTAATAAAATGCAACGGCTGATTTCGGATATTACTAATTATTCAAAAATCAGACATTCGGATAAATCATTTGAAAGTATTGATTTATCTGAGCTGATTGAAAAAGTAAAACAGGGGCTGCATGAAGAAATAGAAGAGAGAAATACCGCCATCAAAACTGAAGGATTATCTTTTGTGAAAGGTATTCCGGTAATTGTGCATCAACTGTTCAGTAATCTGATTGGTAATGCTTTGAAGTTTAGCAGAGAAGGTATTCCGGCTGTTATAAGCATTGCACAGGCAGAAAATCCCGTTCTATCGCCGGAACCTCATGATACCAGACTTTATAGCAAAATTACGATTGCAGATAATGGAATCGGTTTTGAGAATGAGTTCAGCGATAGAATATTCAAGATATTTACCCGGCTGCATACGTCAACCAAGTATGAAGGAACAGGAATCGGACTTGCCTTATGCAAGAAAATCATGCAGTTACATAACGGCTATATTTATGCCGAAGGGGTGAAGAACGAAGGTGCTGTATTTAGTTTGTATTTTCCAGTGTAATGGCTTTTAATCAACAGTGCCATGCCTATACTCGTCCAAATTCATAAGGGCATGGCACGATGGCTTTATCAAAAATCTCCCTCAACTGGCTCTTTGGTTTTCTTCTTAGCCTGGTGTAAGCGGTAGTTGAACGTTAAATTTACTTGTCGTAATCGACCTTGACCTCTGCCTTCGGTATAGAAATTTACACCTTCTGTAATAGAACGATAAATTCTTGAATTGAAAACGTCACTTACGTTCAATGTAAGCGTGGCATTGTTTTTCAGGATATCTTTGCTTACTGCTAAGTCCATTACGGCTATCGCTTTTCTGCGCCCTTGCGGTGTTTGTTGTGGCGCTTCGTAATTGCCTCTTATCTGGAAATCTGTGTTTTTCCAGAACGTGAACCGTGAAGTCAGACGTGTAAACCAGCTATAGGTATCGCTTTTCAGGCTGGCGTCAAAATTAGCCCCATCAATAATAGCCCGGAAGAAGTTGAAACTGCCATCTATTTTCCACCATTTATAGGGTGATAGAGAGGTAGTAAATTCATAACCGAATGAGTTTTCGGTTGCCAGGTTTTCAGGACGGGTAAATGAATTACCTGCTCCGTCTAAAGTTCTGATACGAACGATTTTTCCATCAGTAAACCGATAGTATAATGATGAACTGATAGATCCATTTTCGAAATATTTGATATGCCCTAACTCATATACATCGGTAAATTCGGGGTTCAGATCAGGGTTACCACTCCAGAAGTTACGGCTGTCGCTGAAGGTGGAGAATGGACTCAAATCATTGTAAGTCGGGCGGCGGATACGGCGGCTATAACTGATTTGCATTGAATTCTGTTTCGGAAACTCATAGGTAAGATGTACACTCGGAAACAGGTTGTTGTATTTTCGGGGATTTACCTCATTGGTTTTCTTTAAGGTAGTAGTTACGTTAGTCCACTCGGCACGTACGCCAACCTGATAAGAAAACTTATTTACTTTATTGCCTAAAATACCATAAGCAGCGTTGATGTTTTCTTCATAGAGAAAATCGTTTGTAAAGCCCGCAATCGGAAACCAGGTACCATCATTGGCTTGTTGGGTTAAAGAGAAATCGTTGGTCATGTCTCGCGAGCTACTTCTGGCTCCTAATTCAAATTTGCCATCTTTGGCAAAAGGCTGGGTATAGTCTACCTGAAACAACAATTGCTTTTCGGTTTCATAATTAAGAGATCGTTGCAGGGTAGCCGGTATGTCAGAGGCACTTCCATCAGGCTTAACGGTTTTCTGATTATAGTATTGATCGGAGTCTTCCCAATTGTCTAAATACCTTACATCAGCCGATAACTCATGTCCTTTTCTTTCAAATTTGCGTTTGTAGGAAATCGCATATTCTGAGTTAGGTTCGGTTTCGGTTTCATCTTGTGTACGATAAGTAATACCAGTAGGGTTATCAAGACTGTTCAGATAATCTCTATATCGGATGTCAGAGAAACGCTTGCCTTTACTGATACGCCAAAGATAGGAGCCTGTCAGTACATTGTTTTCGTTAAAGAAATAATCTATCCCTGCTCTTGCACTATTGTTCTGTCCTTTCAGGTTATGAGTGGAGTTTTGCTGAGTAATACGGGTAGAATCTCCTTTGTACACTTCCTGATATAAAGAGTTTCTGCCGGGGGTATTTCTATAAGAAGTTGTATAATTCACAAAGAAGTTCAGGTTCTTGCGGCGGTAGTTTACGTTGGCGGCCAAACCAAGATTAATAGGTAAGCCTGTAATTACATCAAATGAGCCGTTGAAACCCTCTTTGCGTTCCTTTTTCAGGATAATATTAATGATACCACTCATTCCCTCGGCTTCATAGCGGGCTGATGGATTGGTAATGATTTCGATTCTTTCAATGCTGCTTCCCTGTAATTGCTGCAAACCACTACCACCTTTGATACTCACGAGACCTGATGGCTTGCCATCTACTAAAATCCTGACGTTATTACTGCCTCTTAAACTTACATTACCGTCAATATCGACCGATACAGAAGGAACATTGGTAAGAATGTCTACGGCTGTTCCGCCTGCATTTGCCAGGTCTTTGCCGACATTAAACACACGTTTGTCAAGAGTCATTTCCATTGAGCTTTTCTCGGCCCTTACTTCTACTTCATCTAATGTCTGGCTTGAAGTGGCAACCTTCAGAGTGCCTAAATCGTATGGGGAGTTATCGGGTGTCAAAGAAAATACAGGGGTTTTTGTCGCTTTATAGCCGATAAATTCCAGCAAGGCATAGTAAGTTCCGGCAGGCGCATCAATCGAGAAGTCTCCGGTATCGTTGGTTATATTTCCTGTAACAAATGAGCTGTCGGGTAATTTAAACAGCCGAACACTGGCATAAGATAGCGGTGCGCCGGACTGCGCATCTATGATTTTTCCTTTGAGTTTTAATTTTCCGGAATTCTGTGCAAACGAAACTTGTGTGAATACGAGACCAAGACACAAACAAACAATGAATGATAATGTTTTTCTGATTAAAAATAATGAGGTGTTTTTTCTAAAGATGTTCATTTCGGATTGTTAAATAGAATATAAGGCTGAATAGAATTGTGTGTTAATTGACTTTATAGGCCACTACTTTGTTTTTAAGGAAAGTAGGTACAAAGAGCATTTTTTTAGTGGGTATGTATTCAAAATCGGCTGTGTTCATAGGTTTATCAATGGTATCTAACAACAAACTTGGTTTGCCATCTGGCGTTACGTGCCATATCCGGCCTCTCCACTCACTTACAAAATATCCTTTTTTACCATCAGACTCAATGCCGTCAATACCGCTTTTCTCTGTTCCCATGCCTTCGGCAAATTTAGTAAGGTCTTTGGTTTTGGTATCGTAGGAGTATAAAATACCCTCTCCATTGCCTATTAACAATTTGCTATTATCATAAAATAAACCATTAGGGTTTTTTAATAAACCACCCTCAAGAATTTTTTCTAATTTACCATCTTTTAATTTCCAGACACTATTGGCGCGCATATCGGTTACATATAGTGTTTTGTTTTTTTCATCAATCGTAATATCGTTGAGCATTTTAGCGTCAGGTACAGTATAATTATTAACTACCTTTCCGGTGGCGAGGTCGATTTCATTTACGGCAAAAAAGCTGGCTGTATATAATTTATTGCCTATTATTCCCATTCCTTTTATGGCATTCAGGCCGGGAGTCATGATTCTCTGCTGAATCTTGCCGTCTAAGCCTATTTTAGCTACAAAGCTCTCCTGGTTTTCGGGTACTGATTTGCCATTGATACACGACACATACAATACATTGTTTTTAGCATCGTATAAGACAGATTCAGGCGTAGTCAAAGTGGTATCTGTTTCCCATACCTGTGTTAAAGTAGGGGTTTGGGCTATTACTGAGAAACTCAGAAAAACACAAAGGCAGAAACAAGCGAATAAAGTTTTCATAAATAAATGGAGGTTGAATTGACGTTTAAGAATTTGAATATTACGAATTATTTCACTTTAAGGCAAATAATCTATTAATAAAGTAGACTTTCTAATCTATTAAATCGACCAATGTATGAAGCAACCCGAAAAGTCGGGTTTATCGCTTGAGCATAGATTTATAAGGATATTTTGGGTGATAATTGATGACAAATCAATTACATAAACCGGAATTTATCCTGTTTTTAATTGTATTCTGCTTTTAATGATTAGATTTTACCAGATAAGCCGACCCCTTTGGCATGGATTTGATTGACCTTATGAATACACTACCAGGCAAAGCTATATTTCGGATAATCCTCTTCTTATTTCCTTATGCTTTATGAACCCAAACAATTTATGTCTCTCCTGAAGCTCTGGCTTTGAAATCAGGTTTCCGGAATGGAGATTTGAGTCAGTAAGTTAATGGGTATAAGATCAGTAATATTCAGCATTTGAGGGAGTATATGAGAAAAAATATTGCCAGCTTATGTGATAATCCGTAATCAGGCTAAAATGAAAATTATGGTTAAACGGACTTTGCCATTGGGGTAGTTATGGAGTGAGTTTCAGGTATTTTTTATCTGTATTCGATGTATCGGCAGTGCACAGGAAGAGATTCATATCATAAGTTTCTATTCCACAAATTGAGTATCTTCTTTCACATCATTCAGCTACAATGATATGGTATAGTATTTTTGCATTGATTGCTACAAATTAAAGACACAACTATATGAAAGATCAGGATACAAGCTTTTATAGTCAGAGTGACTCGGAAGCAATTGAGCCAAATACATCACAACCGGAAAAGACCTGGGATGGGCCAGCTTTAGAACAAGAACGTACTGCTGAAAAAGAGCAGGAGGCGATTAATCAGCGTCTGGCCGATAAAGCAGATAGAAATGAGGGTTCAGATAACCCACCATTGAGAAGCGAGCTTGATCCGCCAACTGCCCCGGATATAATTCCTGACCAATCGCCGGATGAAATTAATTATCCGGGTAAACAGGGGTATCCGCGAGTAGAGCAACCTAAGTTCTACGGTTCGTCAATTAGCTCCAGTATGGATACAGGAGGTACTGACTCATCGATAGGCAATGAAGACCCAAGAGGGGAACACGGGGAAGAAGCGCAGGAGATTCAGCAAAAAGAAGAAGAAGAGAGGCAGGAGAAAATCAAAGAGAAAGAAGCCGATTTGAGAGAAGCCCGCGAAGGCCGTGAAGAGAGCATCAGGAAATCGGAAGAAGGAAATATCACTGATAACAGAGGGTATAACGAAATCCGTGAAAATTCGCCTGTGAGCGATGAAAGAGATAAAGAGTTTTTGAATTAGATAGAGTATAAATTTTGATAGATAGCAATAGAAAAGTCTCAGGAATTCCCGAGACTTTTCTATTCTGTGATTTAATACCCATTTATTCTCCGAAAATCTCAGCCGAGAGCTTTGCATCTAAACCATATAAATCATTTCTGAAATTGATTTGCCCGGTGTTATCAACCCAGCTTGTAAAATAAACAATATAAACAGGTATAGTAGGGTCTACTTTAATACCTGTTTCCTTATCTGTTGCTAATACTTCATTAATTTTCCCGGCATTCCACTCTGCCTTATTTTTCAGCAAGTAAACTGCTAACCTTTTTGGGTCTGATAATCGGATACAGCCATGGCTGAACGCTCTCCTTGAATTATTAAATAAGCTTTTAGCCGGAGTATCGTGCAGATATATATTGTAGCTGTTAGGAAACAGGAATTTTATTTTGCCTAAGGAGTTTCTGTTGCCAGGCCTTTGTCGGATTAAATAGGGTACATGATTAGTATAGACACTCCAATCGATAGTTGATGGATTAATAACCTTGCCACCCGACAATACCTCCATATTATTCCGTGTTAGATAACCTGTTCCATGTTTTAGCTGTGGCAGTATTTCATTGCGAATAATACTTTGAGGAATATTCCAGTATGGGTTGAGAACAATCTGTGAAAGGTTGCCTTTAAAGATAGTTGTCTGAGAAGCCGTTTTACCTACTACTACATTCATTGTCCATGCTTGCTTACCGTTTTCAAAAACGTGAAGCATATATTCTGGAATATTAATTAATAAGTGGTCTTTCTCTAATTCTTCGGGTACCCATCTTAAACGTTCCATATTTAGCATTATCTGCCTGATACGATACTTAATTGGCTGATTCATTTCGTTTAAAGTGGCCTTATCTATAATACCAGATTCTTTTAAACCCATACGATGTTGAAAACGCACCACTGCATTTTTCAAAGAATCTGTAAAGGTCATACTGGTATCCTGCAATCGGAAATCACCGGTGATAAACAGAGTTTGTTTGGCTACTAAGATACTTGAGTCTCTGTCTCCTGTTACTAATTGTTTTTTAGTAGAGATGATTTTAGGCCATCCTCCCTTCCGCTCGATATTCCGATAGGCTCTCAGTTTGTCCTTCAGGCGGATGTAGTACAGGTTCACCGGTTCTCTTACTTTTTCTCCCCCGCTCATGGATACTAATGAATCAAGAAGAAGTTGATAGTTTTTCTTTTTGCGTGGAATAAACCACTCGAGGTCAAGCGGATTTTTAGTAATGCCTCCGTAAGCTTTTAAAGCATAATTAAAGAAAGTAGTTGTGAGCAATAAATCCAGGCGTTGAACCTCAACCTTATTACCTAAAAATTTTTTCTCGTCACTTTCAGCACGGGTAATCAGATTATCTAATTCAACATTCTGAAAACTGCTGTCAGCAAAATCATAAGTATAGCTCTTTAATTGGCTATGAAAGTTCTGGGCGGCATTGTTTAGTCCGTTTTTACTAAACCATGCCGACTGATAGGAGCGGCGAGCATAAAATTCTTTGACTTCCTCCCGAACCGTATCTTCTGCAGCAAAACTTTTGAAAAAATTGTTGACAACTACGCTGTCTAACAGAATATCGGTAAAATTCTGTGATGAATAAATACTGGAGTCAGGCAGAATACTTCTGCGTTTTTTTTTGTTTTTTTTACAACCGGTCAGACAACCAACAACAGTTAATACAATACATAATGCAATGGCAAACTTCTTACCTTTTAGCATAAGCTATGTGTGGATTTTCTCTATGAATATATAATAAACTGCCATTGGCAATGACAGGAACAACCTGCGGTATCAATTCGTTTGGTAAAGCGGGGCAGCCAAAGCTCCGGCCTAATCTACCATGTTGTTTCACAAAACCGGTGCTTACATAGTCTGCGCCATGAATAATGATTTCGCGGCGACGGGCGTTGTCATTAATGCCTTTCTGCAAACCTCCTAATAGCAAAGCCATGCCGTGCTTCGGACTTTGAATGATTTGACCGACTGTATAGAATCCCAGACTGCTTTTATGTGATTCCATTTCGTTAGAAAAATGATTAGCCATGTTGTCGCCTGAGTTCCGCCCATGTGCTACCAATGATGAGAATAATAGCTTTTTCTGTGCTATATCTATTACAAAAAATCTTTCCCGTATAGATGGCTGATTGAAATCTATAATGGTAATGATTGATTTTGCCGGATGGTATTTTTCATAACCCGCCATTGATTTTTCAAACGCTGCATAATCAACTACTCCACTCAGTTGACATTCATTATAAAGTGTTTGTGTAACACTATTAGTAGTAACTGCATTCTTGCGGGAGATGTTTTCGTAATTAGCATTTTTTGAAGTAATGGTGTTTGCTGAGGATAGTGCAACACTAAAGGTAATCAGGAAAGAAATTAGCTGAAAGAAATTGAACATAGCTTCATAAGGTGCATGTTTAAGCATGAGTATTCTGACCTTATTGGCCGCTAAAAGCGGGTTTTGCAGGTTAAATATTAATTTTAAAGCATGCGTTTAAGTTAAATATTTGATTTGTACCTTTCCTTTAACGCCATTTTATACAGAATCATTTTATAAAGATTTACTTTTTTGCCTTGGCTGTTATATTGCCTTTGACAATTTTGGCGAAATCTGACCTGCAAGATGAGATTTAAGGAATAGGATATTAAAGAACAGAATTGGCTATGAAACAGTTCCGGATGGGGTAGTACCGACTATTAAGTGGGTCAGCAGGTAGGATTTCTACCTGCTGGCTTTTATTATTTTATTATTTTACGAAAAAATTCTTTCTTACTGGTTGTGATTCTGACATAGTATATACCAGGAGCAGAGAATGTTAAATCAATGGGTATCTGAGTAGATGAAACTTCATTTCTGGAGGTTATTGTTCTTCCTAAAATATCTGTGATAGTGTATGCAACTGCATTTTTTATCAGTGCTTCATCTATATGAAGCATGGTTTCTTTCTGATATGGAACAGGGTATATCTTCACGAGGTTCTCTATTTCTTCTAATTTATGCACTATAATAGAAGCTTTTCCTGTAGAAATACCCTCACCACATACATTTTTTATAGAGGAGATGGTAAGGGTTTCTGATTTCTGAGGGGCATATCCCACCGAGAAAATACTACTGGATATGTCGTTAAACAGCATTCCATTTGAAAGCGCAACAGTCCAGGGACCATCTCCTGAAAAAACCAACTGGAAATTAGTTGCATCTCCTTCCATTATAGAGCTTTTTCCGGCAATAGTAGCAACAGGGTATGTTTTGATGGTAAATCTTGCCTGAGACAAAGATCCTTTTATTGTCGGATTAGTGCCATTTACCTGTACACTATATGAACCTCCGGGGATGTTATCAGGAATAATAGCATATAAGCTATCACCTTGCATAATTGTTTGCAGGGTTCTATAAGAATTATTTATATTATATAAATCGACCGTAAAAATATTATCAGGCTGAAATTCGCCATTAGTAATTCTGAAAGGGATAAATACTTTATTGCCAGTACAAACCGTGTTTACAAGCAGAGGCTGGGTAGTAATAACCGGCAAAGGCATGACATTCAAGTCGACGATACCCTTTGCCATCCCTTGTCCACAAGAGTTGCCTATATGCTTAATAGTATATTTGTTGATGCCTAAAATAGCTTTGGAATCAATAAAAAACGGGTTTTGCCTGATATTGGCGTATAATCTACCATCTGATAGCTCTATGCTATAAGGACCTTCGCCCGTAAAATCAATTCTGAGGCGTACATTAGCGTTTTCATAAACAGACTTTACCTCACTACTAATGGTAGCTGTACTCACCGGCTTTAACCTGAAGGCTTTGGTAGTTTCACTTTCAAGGTAAGGGCTTGTAGACACCACTTTAATTCTATAGCCTTCGCCCTCAGGTACATTGATCGGTATTGTGAAATTCAGAACCGAGTCATTATAGAGGGTTGTTTCAATATCTTTAAATTTATTGCCGCTGTTATCAGTTAAGGTAACTTTGAAATTATTTTTTTCTCTGAAAGAACCATTCGCCTCGAAGGGTAAAAAGATATTGCCACCAATACATATTTCATTCGGTTGCTGGACTTTCAGTTCTGAGGCTCTTGGTTTTAATACTTTTACAGTCGCTGTTCCACTTGTTGAGCCTTCGCAATACTTTGATTGTAAGCGCTTTATCGAATAAGTCTGCGTAGCAGGAGGAGATACTTTTAGTATCTGGGAAGGAAGATTTGTTGAGATGGATGTTCCATCAGATAAGCTGAGGTCCCAGGGCTCTGAACCTGTTAAATCTAATTGAATAAGTCCCTGCCCGCCCGGAAGAATTTCGCTGTATCCGGATATTTTTGATGTCAGCTTCGGTAATATGATAAAAGCTGAAGAAAGCGGACTCTCTGAATAGGGTGCAGATGAAACTATCCTTAATTTGTATCCGTATCCGTTAATATTTTCTGGGATTTCAATCTGTAATTTTTTTGTTTTAGAGTAGCCCACAATCGCAACAAATTTATCATCAGGCCCAATCAAATGGCAGGTAAAAAAATTTTCTTTATCAAATTTGCCTGTAGTTTCAAAATAAATATGTGCAGGGTCATCGTAGTCTTTACATCGGAAAATAGCCTGATTGAATGCAAAATACTGAAAGGCAGTATTTACCCGGGTAATCATAGGAGTATTTTTTGGTTCGAGTACTTCTACCCTTGCACTGCCTTCAAATTTTCCTTCGCCACAGCCAGAATTGACTACGTAATTCATTGTAAAATTGTATATACCAGGGCCTGGTATCATATAAGTTCTATGACCCGGATAATCAATAATTATTTTGTTATGTATCACATTGCCTGTTCCGCCCGCTCTAGGGCCTATTGAGTATCCCCAGTCGCTGCCTCCATCTAAAACAAGATTCAATGGGATTTCCTGCCCGAAATAAACTGTCTGATTACCACTGAGCTTAGCCGTTGGAATATCATTAATTCTAAATGCTTTTGTAAAAGTGCCTTCAAAATAAGGCTCTGAAGAAATAATCTTTAATTTATAATTAGAACCTATCGGAACATCAATAGGAAATCTGATTTTTATAAGATTAGTCTTGCTTTCGCCGAGATATGTTAAAAACTGACCGAAACTATTATAAAGCGCAACTCTGAATACATTTGCCGGAGAGTAAGTACCCGTATAAGTGAACGGAAGTTCATATTCTTTGGCTTTGCAAAGGGCTCCTTCTTCAATTTCAGCAAATTTTATATGCGATGTATAAGCGGGTATTTCGTCGGTAATAAAAATTGTATAGTCTTCTGTTTCTCCACTAAACGTTGTAGTGCAGGGGTTATCCAATAAAAGAGAAGAGGTTTCATTATAGCTTCTGATGCGCAAACGGGTAACTCCTTTCTTGGCATTATCAGGAATCCTGAATTGTGCTTTTGAATACTGGAGGGCACTTTCAACTATGGCCTCATTTTTATCAAACTTTCCGTTCTGGTCATAGTCTATCCACATGATCAGATAATAACCAACTTTTGCGCTTAAATAGGTTTCACTCCCTAAATCACTTGAGGCGATGTCGTAATTATAAGTGCCGCCTGGTTTTAAATAGGCCACCATTGCCGTATTATCTGTATAGTTATCTTTTCCGGTTGCTACCTCAAAGTTATTCAGCAGCATATTGCCATCTGTATCAGTAAGGCGCACGCGTGAAATTCTTCCATACTGTTCTGTTGTAGCCGTTATCTGAGGGATACAGTAGGTAACTGCCGAGTTTCTTATCTGACTTATCGCTTGTCCGTAACTCAAACCTTCGCCACAAGCATTGCTTACGGGGTTGAGCGTATAAGTTGTATTGTTATTTATTGTAACAGGAATCTGCGCAGGAGTAGATGTAGCATAAAACTGAAAAACAGACTGACCTGTATTAACGGGAATAGTCCAGGGCCCACCTCCTGTGAGTTTTACATTAAGATATTGGGTAGTGCCTATGTTCCCGGATAAGACCCCTTCGAGGAAAGCAGAGGGTTTTCTCCTGATTTCAAACTCATTCGATTCATTGCTTATGTATGCACCATTTTTACTGACTACTCTCAGACGGTAATTACTTCCTTCGGGAGTATCTTCAGGAATAATAGCACTCAGGGGACTTATCGACCCATTTCCGGGGATGACTCTGAAGTTTTTTCCTTGGCTATCAGACAACTGAATCAGTAACCCGTCTTTTAAAGAGACACTTCCTGAAGTTTCATACGGAACTTTTATTGAGCCCCCGACACAAACAAAGGCAGAGGCAATGTCTGAAATTGTAAGTGTGTAATCAACATTTACCTTTGCCTGACCAGATACCTGTCCGTTCCCGCAGGTGCTGTTGCTGGCAGATTTCAATGAAAAGGTTTTGTTTTCAGCTGGTGAAACTTTCCATATAATGGTTTTTGTGAAGCCAATAATTGAGTCTCCTTCTGACGTAATTACCGTGATGGGTGTTTTGCCATTTATCTGAATATTCAGATAGGCATTTTTACCATTATTGATAGTTGTATCTCCACTCAGAACGGCGGCCACTTTAGATTGAACTGAGAGGCTTTCGGAAATAGAGGTGTTTGCAGGATTAGAGGATATTACCTTGATTTTATAGCCGTTCCCCTCTGTCAGATCCTCTGGTACAACAAATTCAATCAGGTTTTTCGGGTTAAGCGATTGGGCAATTTCTCTGAAGTTTCCACCCGTTTTGTCTGATAATTGTATGGTGAATTTATTGGCTGAATTGAAAAGACCATTGGCTTTTATATTTAGCTTGAACGGCTTGCCCTGACAAAGATAAGCACCTGAAATATTTTCTATCGTAAAGCTTGTAGCCGAAGGTTTTGGCACTACATTTAACTGAATCTGTCCTTTCCCGATTCCCTCTCCACATTGATTCCAGACTCTTTCGGCAGTAACTATTTTATTCTTTTCTGCATAAAAGTAAAAATAAGGATCAATAGAAGACCACAATTGTGCTGTCCAAAAATTATCACTAAACTTTATGCTTGCCGTACCCCCACTTAATTTCATTGGCACTTCTACCCCTTCATTTTCAAAAATATCGAAACTGCCGCTTAGTTCGAGAATGGGTAAAGAATTTGGATATATATAGTAATTGGAAAGAGTGCCACTAATGGCCGGACTTGAAGAGGATACCTGCAGGCGATAACTCCTCAGCCCCAAAGGCGTATTTTTAGGTATTTTACATATTATCTCATTTCCGGTTCCTTTTCCGACCTCTGTCGAAAACGTATTATCAACTGCTATCAGATAAGCTTTAAACTCGTTATCGGGTTTAAACTGGCCGTTGGAACTGAATTTAACTGTAAAAGGTGTTTCAAGACAAATTTCAATTGGTTCACCCTGACTTTTTCGAACTCCGTTAAGGTACAAGTCACCGGCAATAATGGTGGTTGAATGCACGCCTTCACAATCAATACTATAAGCCTCTGTTGCATTAGTACTTTGAATAGTTCGTATCAGCAAGCCTGTTTTTATCATACTTATTTGGCCGGGCGTAAAAAAATTACCACAACCTCTGAAATAAGACATCAGATTGCCTATCTGTGGTTTATAATAATCTCCGTTGGCATCTGTTATATCGCTTATAAATTCACAATTATTGATACTAAATGAAATGCTCCCATAGGGGTCAGCCGGAGTATCACATATAAGGTCGCCTCTATATGCACAATTAGCCTTTTCTTCCCTTGTAACCAGTTCGCTATAGTTTCCACCTCCGGCATCCTGAAATGTATGTAAAAGTCCAAAATAATGGCCCATTTCGTGGGGAAGAATTTTGGTTATTAAATCATGACGATTTTTATAGGCGCAGAAAATCCGGTTGGTTGCTTTATTAGAGTTCGGAAAGTAGGCATATCCTCCAAGGTTAGGGTCGGCAAATTCTTTTACAAGATATAGATTAACAGCATTGGTTACTTCTTGTGTTTTACAAAAAGCATTTTCTGTTTGGGTATTGAATTTGTATGAGGCGTCATCGTTGATATAATTTATTCCGCCACAAAGATAAAATTGAATTTTGGCATCTATAAAGTGTAGATTGAGTGTATCCATCAACTCGTTTATATCACTATCAGATAATTCTTTGTTTCCATCTGATTTGCTTACAAGATGGATTTTAAGTGCCACATTTGTTATGATTTCTGCTCCTTTTCGGGCTTTCCCAATCTCAGCGGATTGAAATTTCTGTAAGAAAATACCTTTTTCATTTTGGGTCGGAGGTATAGTTGTACACCAGTTGTCTGGGGTTATCTGGGCTGAACTTTTAAAAACGAACAGAAACAAGGCCAGCAGGAAAAACAGTTTTTTCATTAACTTATAAAAGTAGGTTCAGGTGTTTATATTAGTCACTTCTTTGAGGCAGGTTTTCCGAGGGGTGAGAGGCCTTTCAGACAAAACTTTGTATCACAGAAAATGGGAAGGCAAATTACTAAAACTTTAAAAAAGTAAGCTGTTTTTTTGAATTAATTCTTTCTTTATAAACTGTAAATAACAGGTAGCGTGTATCATAAATAACAAAGCCTGTTTTGATAACTCAAAACAGGCTTTGAATAATGGTTTCATAAGCTTATAACCCATTGTAATACATAATAACTCTTACTAAATCGTTTTCGGTTCTGGGGTTAAGTTTTTCTTTTTTAATGAAAGCTTCTATGTCAGAGGATTTGTCGGCTAATAATTCCAGAACTGATTTTTTATCGGTTTTAATTTTCGTGAGTTGAGTCAGCTCGCCTACATAATAGGTAAAGTTGTTTAACACATTTCTTTGCACTGTGGCTGAGCCATAGGGTTTCTCATCGATCAGGGTTTTATGGTTTTTTTTCCATAGTGTTATCCTGCCATTCAGGAGTTTTTCATAGAAAATGCCATCAAGCCCCCTGTGGAACTGATGCCCGTTGGCATCTTTCCCGATCGTGAAGGCTATTATTGGCTGGCTGAAAGCTTTCATACTTCCGTCCATATCCTGAAATATTACCTGATTGATTACCTGATCAAATTTCAGATCAAGATTTTCAAATTTTTTACCAGATGCTAAGGTAACACTTCCCTTTTCCCAGTTTTCGAGCAGGTAGGGGGTACCCTTAACATTCATATATGACTGACCCGCCAGAGGTGTTCCTCCTAATGCATCACCAGATACGGCTATCTGAGCATTGGCCGAACCCCAGGCCAGACAAATAAGGAGAAATAATTTTCTGAATTGTTTCATAGAGTTTTTCATAATAAGACGGGCCTTAAATAAAATGGGTTGCTGAGACTTGCTCAGGCAACCCATTTCAGATATAAGAAAGAACAAGATTAAATTAGTTACCAATACCAGGGTTAGTTTGAATCTCTGATAATGGTATTCCGAAAATATATCTTGTTTCTGTTGGCTGAATTATAGCACCTGCACCAAAAGAATTGATAGGTTGGCCTCTTCTTAAGATGTCATTTGTTCTGAAACCTTCAGCAAATAATTCGATACGTCTTTCAGTCAAAATAGCGTTTATTAAACCGGCTTTATCAAGTGTGCTGAAATCATAGCCTTTGTCTGAACGCTCGTGAACAGCTTGTAATATAGCTAATGCACGTGTCTGGCTGCCTGCTTCTGCCTCAGCTTCTGCCAGGTTTAATAGAACTTCAGCATAGCGGATATTTGGTACGAAATCAATGTAGGGAGATACACCACTGAATTTAGTGCTTGATGGGAATGCAGCTACATTGGTAGTAGGAACTGTCAGTTTCGCTTTACGATCATCAGAAGCTCTGAATTGTGGGTTTGAGTAAATTCCGGTAGCACCTGTATTGATAAAATACTCAACATTACCTGCATTGAAATAATACCCTAACTGGTTTTGTGTGCCCGGAGCGTTGGTTTCTGCCATCGGGAATGAAAGAATCGACTCAACTGAAGTATATGGAGTTCTGAAAACAGACACTACGTCAGCTTGTAATTCGTGTGCTACACGGTTAGCTGATTTGAAGGGTGCAGAAGCTGAAACGATTTTGTTAGCTTCTGTAATTACACCTGCCTAATCTTTCTTTGCTAACAATACACGGGTTTTTAAGGCAATAGCCGTGTTTTTGTGGGCTCTTGTTGTACGCAGAAGTGGAGTGCCGTAAGTATCAGGTAATTGGCTTTCTGCTTCGTTCAGGTCTTTCAATACTTGCTCATATACCTGAGCTACGGTACTTCTTGCCAAATTATTGTTTGCAGAAGAGGTTTCGCCTTTGAGTCTTAACGGTAAACCCGGAGAAGCACCATTGTCTAAAGCATAAGGTTTGGCAAAGAATTGCACCAGGGAGAAATAGGTAAGTGCTCTCAGGAATTTTGCTTCTCCGGCATAGTTAGCAGCCAATGTTGTACTAACAGCATTAGGGTTGGCGGCTAATCCTTCTAAAAACAGGTTAGCTCTGTTGATAGTGAGGTAACCTTGTGTCCAGAAGTTGGCGATATATGTATCTGACGGATCCTGATTGCCCTGATAAGTAGAATAACCTGTTACAGAGTTAGTTGTACGGTTTACAAATTCTTCGGCACGTATATCATTGTAAATCAGATAACGACCACCGAATAATGCACCACTTTTGGCTGACCCGTATAATCCGATTACCTGCGACTCAACACGAGCCGGAGTACTAAACACCGTAGCATCTGACAAGCTTAACTCGGGGATAGCCTCAAGAAAATCTTCTTTACAAGAAGAAAGGCTCATGGTTAATGCCAGTGATAAGATTCCTATTTTTTTATTTAATATTTTCATTAGATCAATGTCATTTAGAATTAAAAACTTAAGTTAAGACCAGCCGTGAATTGTCTTCCCTGTGGAATAGTATTACGTTCAATACCAGAAGCAAGGTTAGAGTCTCCGTTGGTTGAGATTTCAGGGTCAACACCGGTGTATTTGGTAATCAGGAAGGCGTTATTTACCTGAACATATACTCTTAAAGATGAGATACCTGTTTTGCCAAACGTGCTTGGGATACGATAGCCCAGAGTAGCTGTTTGTAAACGTAAGAAATCTCCTTTTTCGAGGTTCTCAGAGATAAGGAATGACGAACCGTTCGATACGTTGTCACCATAAACTGCTCTTGGAACGTCGGTAACGTCACCTGCCTGTTTCCATGAGCGTAGCACATCAACAGAGTTGTTCCATACACGTTGGTCTCTCAAACCGGCTTTGCTACCATTATAAATATAGTTACCGCCCGAGAATGTAAAGTTCAATGCTAAATCAAATCCTTTATATTTAAAGGTGTTATTGAAGCCACCATACCAGGTTGGAAGGGTTCCACCCAATATTTGTTGTTGCGACGATGGAGATACAGTTTGTGTTCCGTCAAGGAAAGTCCAGGCATTAGGACCACCCAGGTGCAGATATTGTACTTCTTTGCCATCACGCGTTACGAATATACGACGGCCGTTAGCTGGGTTAACACCATGTGTGATTACACCATAAACCTGAGCAGCAGAGTAGCCTACTTTTGTGATACTTGTAGCCTCTAAACCAGAAGTATTGGTTAAGATCGGAGTATTATCATCAACAAGGGCTGTAACCATGTTTTTGTTGGTAGAGAAGTTCAGGTTAGTTGACCAAACGAATCCACCTTTGTTAACTGGCACGGCAGTAAGGGCAAACTCCCAGCCTCTGTTATACATTGAACCAACATTGGCGAGGATGGAGTTGCCCGGGATACCTTTTGATGGTGCCTGCGGAACATCCAAAACCAAATTGTTGATATTTTTATTATACCAGTTAGCTTCAAGAGTGATACGGTCGTTCAGGAAGCTGATGTCCATACCGATGTTTGTTTGTTCACTTGTTTCCCATTTCAAGTCTTTATTACCTGCCTGGTTGAACGATAAGGTAGGTGACGAGCCATAAAGGCCAGAACTGAAAGTTGAGAATGAGCCGTAAGCATTGTTCAGATTACCATTACCAACTTTACCCCAGCTTGCTTTTAAACGCAACGATGAGATTTTATTACCAAGGGCCATGTTTTTGAAGAACTCTTCTTCTGAGATAGTCCAACCGGCAGATACCCCACCGAAATCACCCCAACGGTTTTCAGCAGAAAGTGCAGAGTTACCATCACGACGGTAGTTACCACTTAAGAAATATTTACCAGCAAAATTATAGCTGATGCTTCCTAAATAGGCTTCATAAGCAACCTGAGAAATACCGTTTCCGGCTGCGAGGTTAGTACCGAAGTTACCCTGGAAATCAGTAAAGAAGAAGTCGGCCAATGTCTGGCGTTGGGCACCCCATGAGGTAGTTCTTCTTTTTTGTACGTCTGAACCTAATACAAATGAAAGGTTATGTTTTTCGCCGATTGTTTTAAGATACTGTAAAGTATTAATCCAGTTCCAGTTATCTGCACGTGACGTCTGGTTGTAGGCATCACCTTGTGCCGACCAGCCATCACCATTGTATGGGTTCCAGAAACGAATGTTTTCAGTGTTTCTTAAGTCCCATGAGTAAGTAGTTTTGAAAGTCAGCCCTTCGTAAAGTTTAACTTCAGCACCCAGGTTAGAAATGATACGGTTGGTTTCAGAAGTACTTTTATCTAAATCTCTTAAAACGGCCGCATTCGGGAACTGTGCAGGTAATAAGTTGTTTTTACGACCTACGGTATTGTTTTCGATATTATATGAACCATCTTCGTTATAAGGAGGCAGGTTAGGCACTTGCGCTACAGCAATACGACCTAAACCTGAAGTAGCAAACGCACCGCCTGTATAAGAGCCACTGTTAGGCGATTTGTTCATGCTATTGGTAAAGTTGATATTAGCAGACAATTTCAACCATTTTGTAGCCTGATGATCCAAATTCAAGCGGCCAGAGCGACGTTGGAAGCTATTTGCTTTCAGGAAACCGTCCTGGTCTGAAAAACCTGTAGAGAAATAATAGCTGGTTTTTTCTGTACCTCCCTGAATAGTAAGGTTATGATTCTGAGAAAAACCAGTACGATATACTTCTTTATACCAATCTGTATCTATCAGATTTCCATTTGAATCATAATTTGGCAAAAAAGATTGGTTTTTATCGTTACGTTGCGAAGTAGCAATCGCATTTGGGTTGATAGACAAAGCATTACCAATTGCCATGTTTTTATGATCCATGTATTGTTGTGCGTTTAACACATCTGGCAAGCGAACCGCGTTGCTTACACCGGCCCAGCTGTCAATAGATACTTTTGCACTACCTGATTTACCACGTTTGGTAGTGATTAATAATACACCTGCAGCTGCACGAGAACCATAAATAGCTGCAGAAGCTGCATCTTTGAGTACGTCTATAGACTCGATGTCGGCAGGGTTAATATCTCCTAATGGGTTATTTGTACTGGCGTTACCTGATACATCGCCTGTTGTGATAGGAATACCGTCAATTACGACTAACGGAAACGAGCTCAATGAAAGTGAGCTAAGACCACGCACACGGATAACAGGAGGATTGTTTAAGAGACCGTTTGGTTGTGTAATATTTACACCGGCAGCCTGACCTGTCAGACCTTGTGAAAAGCTTTGTACAGGGCGTTCAGCTATCTGCGTAGCTTTTACGGTTGAGGCCGCCCCTGTAAACTCGGTTCTTTTCTGTGTACCGTATCCAACCACAACTACTTCACTTAGTTGTTTGTTATCAGATACTAACTGAACATCAACAATTGTGCGGGTGCCAACAGCAACTTCCTGTGTTACTGTACCAATGAAACTGAAAATCAAAGTTGCATTACCGGAAACATTAACTTTGTAAATGCCGGAGGCATCTGATTGTGTTCCTTGTTTTGTTCCTTTTACTGTTACGCTTACACCGGGTAGTGGTGAACCATCTTCTGAAGCTGTTACCTTACCAGAAACTGTCCTTTCTTGGGCAGCAGCCTGCCACGCAGTAAAGATAATCCCCAGCATGAAGAGAAGTAGAGATTGTTATCTCATTTTTTGTAGGTTTGTTTAGTTTGTTTATTTAATTATAAAGACACAAAAAAATTAGGGTGGTAAAGATATTAAAAAGTGATTAAAAAAAAATTTACAATAATCGCTCAGTATTCAAGTGTTATAGTTAGTTGATCTTTTACGCCATTATGTAGACGCAAATGTATTGTTTATAGATTAGAAAGGGTAATTTATCGATTTAAGAATTTATTAAAAATATCGTGCCAAATATTGGAATAGTTATATATTGGCTACACGGAAAGGTTTAACCTCAATAGATTGCCACACGTTCTGTTTAATGTAGGGTTCGTTGTCGTACCATGCTTGCATTTCTTCGTCGGTTTCAAACTGAACAATCATTACTGACCCTATCATTTTACCGGACTCGTCAAGAATGGCACCTCCTATCACAAACTGATTATGTTCTTTAAGATTTTTTGCGCCTGTAAGGTGAAGAGGGCGGGCTTCCATGCGTCGATGAATGGCTTCTTCATCAGAACCGTCTCTGGCTATAATCACATACTGATTCATTATACAATTTAGTTTAAGGTCAAAAATTCAATTTATGGGTCACTTCTTTTTAAATTCTAAATAGTCGTAGTTCATATTGCCATGCGCTACTGTATGCAGCGTCAGGATATGTATTCCCTTGGTAAGTCTGACTTCTGCCAATGACGCTTCCTTGTTCCAATGATGCCATTGTCGCCAGTCAACGGGCTCGTTTGGGTCAAAGGTTGAGACAACTTTCAGGTTTTCAGCAATGGGTTTCCCATCTATATCTAACGAAATAAGCCCATCACCGTTTGCTGTGTACATTAATCCTACGCTATATATACCTGATTCTTTTACATTGACGTAATATTTTATCCATTCGCTGGGTTCTGTCCAGCCAACATAGAATTTATTCATTTCAGGCATCACTTTATTGTATTTCGTATTGTCAATATCGTTAGCCTTGGTATAAGATATATCAACTCCTTCATTCATTCTGAATTCATTCAGGAAACTTCCATTAGCCGGATTCAGCTTTCCACTACCATTATTAATACTATCAGTATCGTGGTAGGCTACGCCTTCTCCCCCAAGATTATAGGACTCACATTCAATTTTGCCAGGAATCTGCTGTATTATATTTTGCCATGCCTGCCCTGCATTAGTTGGCATTTGCTTTGGCGAACAAGTGTAAAGCCCCAAAGAAAGGAGAAACAATAGATAGTTTTTCATTTTAAGGTTTGAATTGAATAGTGGTTAATAATATACTCTGTGTGCAAATTAGTGCAAATTGATAAGTATTACTCATTAAAAAGTTGTCAATTATTTTAGGGTCAGGGGTCATAGGCAATAACTGTGGAAAGATACTGACTTTTTAAGAATATATTCATTTTTTATATCTAACCATAGTCTATATACGTCAATTGATTTATTGACAACCTTGAACAGCAAAATTTTAAGGTTTGAGGATTTACTCGATTTTGTACTGACTATTTGTTATGTCTTTTGCGAGGAAGCCTCATAATGCACTCACCAACGTTTCCGAAGATTTACTACCCTGACAATGACAATGAGCAAATTACACAGGGCCGCTATTCCTAACCAGATGATGACACTTGGTGCCATCAGGAATATCCGTTCCCAGCTTAGTACTCTATGAGATAGTAGGGTAAGAAGGGTAGGAGTCAATAATAGGAAAACTAAGGGGAGGAGCCGTATAATGATTTTACTGTTGACTATCCATGATGGTTTTAAGCGATGTTTTGCTATCCATGTTCTCATGTTGCGGAAACGCATAAAAGTAAGCAGCAATATAAGCAAGATAAAAGTAGCCATTATCAATTCATAAATTGAATCATTCATTAAAGGAAGCTCTGGCTCCTGATTAGTAAGAATATTACTGACCCCCTGCATAAAGGTATGATAATCCTGAAAGGCATTGATACCGCTATTAAACAGAATCACGATTGCATAGCCTTCTTTTGTCAGAATCATTTGTTCTGCCTGGTATGTCCAGAGTACCCCGCTATGGGAAACATTCTTTTGCGCATCTACAAACCAGCCCAGTCCATAGGAGCTATTGGCAGGCGGAGTAAACATGGTTTCTATCCCTTTTTCGCTCAGAAGGCGTTGCTCCTGATATGCTCCTTTATTCAGATAAAGTCTAAGCCATCTGGCTAAATCTGATGTGGTAGATACTATGCCAGCTGAACCTTCTATAAACCAGTTAGGTTCGTTGATTTTTACAGGCTGACCAAACACAAATATATTCCCTTGTGCTAAATGTTTCTGAAACTCCAGTGTGGTATGATAGCTGGCAGTATGTGTCATCTGCAATGGGGCGAATATATGTTTTTGCAGATAGTCTATAAATTTTTCATGACTTACCACTTCTACCAGCCGAGCCAGTATATGGTAATTGGGATTGTGGTAATGAAATTTTTCACCGGGCTTAGTGTCCAGCTTTACGTCTTTCAGATTATCGATGGTATTTGCAGTAGAGGCAGGTTGTTGTTTGAAGCTTAGTTCAGGATATACTACGTCTGACAGCCCACTTGTCTGATTGAGAAACTGACGGACAGTAATCTTATCGGCAAGAGGGTCGGCCATGCTGAATGAAGGAATATAAGTTTTAACAGGAGAATCGAGATTAATTTTCCCGGCTTCCACCAATTGCATAACTGCCATTGAGGTAAATGCTTTGCTTAGTGAGGCAATGGCAAAAGGAGTGCTACTGATGATGTTTTTGCCGTTTCCGTCTTTGCCGTAGCTTTTAGAAAAAATGAGCTGATTTTTATTGGCAATAGCGATGGATAGGCCAGGAATATGGTTATTAGCCATATTTTTTTGAATGAACTGATCTATCAGCTTTAGTTGGGCGTCAGCCTGAGCATTGGCTTGAATACTAACAGAAGCAATTGTAAAACAAGTAAACAATGTAAGTTTTAATCTTTGTATCATAGAAAGCAATAAACGTTTTTACAAAGGAACGAATAGTTTACCCTCAAATCTATGAATGCAGGGAAAGAAATTTAAACTGCCTATAAAAGTTTAGCAGCCCTGCAAGTTGTGAAACTCTACAAAGCTGCTAAAACTAAACCTTAATTACATATATTAATTCTTATTTCTTACATAAACATTATTACTGATTGATTCGAGACGCACTTCCGGGCCACCACCATATACTGTGCCTTCTAAAAGATAACCTACAATGGGGTTTCTCTCTCTTTTGTTTTTAAACTTAATGTCTAAGTCAGAATATACTTCTCCGGTAATGGTTTTCATACCTATGTTGCCACCTTTGCCCTTTGGCCAGTTTACCTCTACAAAACCACTGATAGTTTTGGCCGTCAGGTCACTATTAATGCTGCTAATCCAGATATTGCCATTGATGGTTTCTAAACTCACTTCGGCTTTTTTCGGTAGATAGACCTCATAATTGATAGTGCTGCACACATAATAGCGTTCATTATTACTACCCCACGAAGAACGACCATCTTTGGTATCAGGACAATCTTCAGGCCTGCCTTTTTTAATCAACTCTTTGTCGTAATCAGTTTTCAGGCTTATTTGATTGGAGTTATTTTTAGAATCAACCATGAGGGCATCATTCAATCTGCCTCCGTTAATTTCAACTGCAATCTTTACATATACCTCGGGTTTATCCCAGTATTGTACTTTGATATCATTAGCGAATCTGAGATTCAGGTCTACGGATTGCCCTGCTGAAAAAGGTAGGTGTTTTTCAACAATTTTCTGTGCAAAAGAAAGCGAATGGCAAAGAGCAAGTGTTAGTAATAATGTTATTAGCTTTTTCATAATTTTATATAGGACAAAGGTTGTTATTTTTTGCGAACGTAGATATTGCTGCTGATGGTATTCAATTGAAGATTCACGCCGCCACCATTCAGATTACCTGTAATATTATGTCCGCCACCTACTCTTGATATACCGTCTTTGCCTGATTTCAGGTTCAGGTCTAAGTCTGTGTAGATTTCACCTGAAATAGATTTCATTACTAAAGTGGCTTTTGATGTAGCAGGAAGCGTTATGTCAAGTTCACCGCTAATCAAAGAGATAGAAGATGGGGTAGACTGACTAAGTGAAGAAAAAACAGCTGTGAGTTTGCCACTGATACTGTTGGCTACAATTGGCCCTGTTACGTCATTCAGTTTAATATCAGCATTATTGGTTTTTATTTCGAGGTCTCCGTCTATTTTGCTGAAACTGACAGATGAGCCCTGAAAGTTGATCTGCGTAAACATAATGCTTGCTTTATTAGGCACCATAATCGTGTATTTTGACGATTTTCTTGAGGCTTTTTCAATGCGTAGAACACCACTTTCCAGGTTAACAGCCAAACCAAGCCCTGTATTATCAATATTAGTATTGTAAAGTGGCTTTAAGCCTTTTGCTTGCTCGGGTATTGGTTCTGTACTTCCACCTCTGATGATTACCTCGTCTCCGGCATAGCCTTCAATTTTCATATTATCGGCGTCGAGCTCAATGGCTATTTTACTGTCTTTAGTATTGGCTAATTTAGATTTGAATTCCTGTGCTTGCGTATAGACAGCAGTAAGTAAAAGGCAAGCGGCTATTAAGATATTTTTTTTCATTGTAATATACTTTTAAATAATTCTGAAATTGATTTGTTTAATACATAATCCTCAGAATAAGGCCTTAATTCGTCTGGAAATCTGTATTGTGTTAATTGTTTATATATGATTGTTTGATTACTGTTTTGGTCATTGTTTCTTTACTATGGTCAGTTCTCAGTATTTCGGGAACTGGCTCCAACTACGCTCAGCCACCCATCCATTACTTATGTATCAGGCATTATAAAGTGATTAACTTAGCGGCACCTTCCTGCGCTTTCATCCGAACCACGTCCATTGTTGCTCTGTCCTGTGAAATCTGCTCCATTGTTTGCGAAGCACGTTTTTCTTTCATCATTACCAATAGTTCGATGAGTGTTATCTGAATAGTCGGGTCGGTCTGAATTTTCAGCGATTGAATCAGTCCTTCTCTTACGAGAGGTTCTTCCTCAAAATGAGCCAATGCCTGAGCGGCGGCTAAACGAACGTTTATGTTGTCGTCGAAATTCAGCGTATTAATCAGTAGTTGTATCAGATCCTGATCTAATGCTTTCAGTTTTAAACTCTTGTTTACAGCATCAATCCTTTCGCTGGCCGATGTGAGACTTACCTGTTCAAACTGCAAAGTTTGTTTCATGGCTTTTTCAGTCTTGCTTTCAACAAATACAATATCAGCACCTCTGTTATTATAGGCATAGCCTATGGCAAAACCTCCAATCAATAAAGCTACTCCGGCGGCTATTCTCATGCTTATGGCTCTGAACTGAATGATTCTGCCTTTCTTTTCAATGCGTCTGAGCAGTTCCTCATTCAGGTTTTTCGAGGGTGTCTCCTTGGCAGCCAGACGATAATAAGCAAACTCTGCTATATGGTGCTGCAAATGTGTTGGCACCTCAGCTTTGCTAAAAAATTCTTTGATATACTTTTCTTCCTGGAGTGTGGTTTCACCTTCATAATATTTCTCCAGTAATTTTTCAATTTCCTGATACATAATTGTTCGTTTTTAAATAACTGTCTCTCACACTCTTGCGCGCTCTCGACAATATGACTCTTATATTATTGATGGTCTGTCCTGTAATCTGTTCAATTTCTTCAAACGAATACTCTTCTACGTCTCTCAGATGAAGAATAGTCTTCTGAATTTCGGGTAAATCGTCGATAATTTTCTTTAGCAATTCATTACTATCTGCCAACTCTGTCTGCTCATGGGGAGTATAATTCCTGGTGCTTACCTCTACTGTCTCCAGCCCTGTGCTGGTATAGTTATAAGCATGAGACTTGAGTTTATCCAGACAAAGGTTTTTGGTCATTTGCACAGCCAAAGCCTCTACACTGTTATAGGCATCAAGCTGCTGACGTTTATCCCATAGTCTTAGAAATATTTCCTGAACGGTATCTTCTGCTTCCTCGGTATTTTTGAGGAAGAGCTTTGCTACCCGGAAAAGCCGGGATTGATGCTGAAGAACCGATTGTGTAAATACTTTTAAATCCATTTCAATAACATAGACGACCAAACCTGAAAGTCATTACAAAAGTTTTTAAAACTTTTTTCGGGAATAATAAAGTTAGTAAATAAGATTGAGAAAAATACCAATAAGATCAGTAGAAAATAATTGCAAAAAATAAATTAATTATTGTTTTATGATAATTAAGATTTATTTTTGCGTTGTATTTTAAAATTATGGAAAATGAATAAGGTAAAAATTGTCTCTAAGATTCTTTTTTACATCACCCGTGTATTGGCCTTTTTTTATCTGTTTACAGCGGCCTATTCGCTTTTTGCTTTGATTACAGGCGTATTTCTCGGTTTCAGAGAAAACAAAAAGTATTTTCATGTCATGTACCCGTTTACCCAAAAACCTTTTCTGAACGGAGATTACAATATGTCTTATATCATCTTTGATTTTCTACTGGTATTAGGATTATATGGGTTGTTCTTTTTATTGGCGAGTAATATTTTCAAAGCGTTTTTTCAACCAAAATTGTTTACAGAATATGGTATCAGACAATTGCGTTTCTTTTATTGGGCTAACCTTTTTTTGCCAGGCTTAACCATTTTCTTTGCGAGCATTTTTGCAGAGGTAGAAGACATGGCCATAATTTTAGTTATCTTGCACTTTATTCTGGGCATTTTTGCCTACTTCTTTGCCGCTATTTTCAGACAGGGTTTACAATTGCAGAACGAACAAGATTTATTTATTTGAGATATGCCAATTATTATAAATGTAGATGTGATGCTTGCCAAACGCAAGATGCAAAGTAAAGAGTTGGCAGAAAAAATAGGAATTACCACCGTCAATTTATCAATTCTAAAGACTGGTAAAGCCAAAGGTATCCGCTTTGATACCCTTGAAGCTATTTGTAAGGTATTGAACTGCCAGCCTGGGGATGTTTTGGAGTATGTTGAGGAGGAGTGAGAGAGAAAAACTTGAGAACAAAAGTATGAAAGGGGATTAATTTATACATAGAACCTGTTTAAACTTATTTCTTTTGGCTCATCTGATTAAAAAATTGCCGCAATGGCGGACCGTGCATTCTCGCTATAAAATAAAAAGTTTAAACAGGTTCATA
This sequence comes from Emticicia sp. BO119, assembly GCF_013912375.1. Classification (GTDB taxonomy): domain Bacteria; phylum Bacteroidota; class Bacteroidia; order Cytophagales; family Spirosomataceae; genus Emticicia. Next base: position 105,456 of record NZ_JACETV010000012.1, read on the forward strand.
AAGATAAATAGATTTATAGGTTGGGTACTTACTGGTGAAGAAGTTATAGATGATTAACTACGGGGATATTCTGAACAATGAAATTAAAGGAAGAAAAGTTATTTATACGAATAAAGAGAAATTATCAACTCTATATATTAGCTAATCGGTTTCTTTTACTCCTATTTTTAAAAATGAGAGCTGCTGAATTGATATTCGTCGAATCAAATGCTTTTAACCTCAACTATCGTTCTACCTTAAAAACTGCCAATGGCAGTAGGTGATTTTCTGCAAAATTTATTAAAATTACTGATAAGTGTTGTTTGTGAATAAATGAATAGTTCATCATTTGAATTACCCTGAAAACTAAAAGCCCTTAGCGCCGTACTCTTCGTATCATTGTAGTTTAACAGGAAAAGTACTGTTTTGTATCATTTAGGTTCAAAATGAGGAAAAGAATGTTCAAAATGCGCTAACACAAAAGGCGATTGCTGCACTACTTTTGAGCTTGTCAAAAAAATCAACTACCATGAATAACGAACTTCTCATTCCGTTTGGAGGGCGACTAAAAATTGACCCTACGACTGTTTTGCTTTTGAAGGCAGACATCAATTATACGCAAGTGTATCTGGAAGATGGCAGCACAGTTTTGTCATCAGTTACGCTTGGTACACTTGCCAAACGCCTGCAACAATTTCCTTTTTTCAGGCCTAACCGTTCGGTTCTTATTAATCTTAGTTATATAGTGGGTTACGAACAGTCCTCATCACAGATAAAAATGGGAAACAACGAGATATATAAAATATCAAGAAGGAGAACGAAGCATTTCCAAAGGCTTTCAGGCCAAAGTGCTATTAGAGCAACCAAAGAACTTTCATGGTAGAAAGATAAAAAGTTGGAGAGGGTTTCTGATCAGAAACTCTTCTCTGCTTTTTGAGAACTATCATGCCCCTTAACCCAAAAATTTCTACCAGCATACAAAACATGTCTATCTCATCACTAAACAATCTGCCTCTACCGACGAGCAGGTGTTGTAATAATATTAGCTCACTTAATGTTCAAATAATGTCAACTTCTGGATGAATGTTTTTTTTGGATGAAGAACGATTATTTGCTATGTATGTGAGATTTCTCGTATATTGATTATATATTACCAAAGGTTTTGTAAGTAAAGGTAACCAATCATATATTTTTACTTAAAAGTGAAGTAACTATAAAGTAATATCAAAAGCCTGAAACTGATGAAAGAAGTTTCATTCTGTATTAATTCTGTATATCTCAATCTGCCTGCTTTGATTTTTTGATAAGCCATCTCCACAAAACATTTAAATTAATATAACCTATTAAAAATCTCACAATAGAATTATTTAAACGTGCAAAAATTTAAGAACCTTCAACGAATTGAATACAATTCATTGAATAGGTAAGCTGTAGTTTAAAAAAATTAACTCATAAAAGTAAAGCCATTTTCTATACCATTAAATATTGATGATTATGAAAACATTTATACAATTCGGTGTAGTCAGATTCTTCGGTACATTATTAACTATTATTTTTATTCAAAATTATTCAGAAGCGCAAACTACTCTACAATCCGGTACAATTAGTGGAGTAACCCTTATCCCGTTTACAGTGCCTACCTGTTTTGGCAACTCCTCTACCTCTACAACATTATGCGGAGGTGGGACGACTGTTACTTTTGAATTTACACATACCCAAATAAGTTCGTGTCCAAACTCTGGTCTGATTGCTTCTCCAGGATCTGTAGCTTATGGGGGACCAGGTACTTCTGCAACGTTTACCTACTATCATACACTCAGTTATTCTTCAAGCAATGAGAATCAACATCTGGTTTTCAGTGCTCCGATAACGCGCTTTCAGTTTTCAGTAGCCGGGCCAAATGGATCAGGAGAGATATTTAAGCTTGAAACTTATCTTGGTGCTACACTCGTTGGAACCCATACATTTGCTACTCCGGGAGTAGGGTTAAAAAATACCTTTAATATAAGTGGGGATAGCTTTGATAGAATAGAATTTATTGAAATTAATAATATAAGTGCAGATGACGAACTGTTCGGTGATTTTATGGCAGATAATCCAAATCCTGATATTACTTATTCAACTTCAGAGGCCGGACCTGACCAGACTTTATGTCTTTCTTCTGCGCCTGCGGTTTTAGCGGCAAATGCTGTTGCAACCGGAAGCTGGTCTGTTTTTAGTGGCCCTTCAACAAGTAATAGTCAGTTCAGTAGTATCACTTCAGAAACCGCCACCTTTACACCTTCTGGTGGAGCAGGAACTTATGTATTAGTCTGGACAGTTACTAACGTTCCTTGTAGTCCGTCAACCGACACCGTAAATGTAACCTTTACACTCAATCCAACTGCTACCTTTTCTTACACTGGAAGCCCGTTTTGTAAAACAGCAGATCCTCCAGAAGTAACATTGGATGGCACAACAGGAGGAACTTTCACTTCTGCGCCTTCCGGTCTGACAATCAATAGTTCATCAGGACAGATAACACCGGGTAGTAGTACATCAGGGACTTATACAGTGACTTATACAATAGCTGCCAGTGGAGGCTGTGCTTCTGCTACTGCTACTACCAGTGTAACGATTACGGATAGCCCAAACGCAACGATTAGTTATGTAGGAACACCTTATTGTAAAACAGCGAGTGCATCCAATGTAACCTTGACAGGAACTTCTGGAGGTACTTTTACTTCTGCCCCCTCAGGTCTGACAATCAATAGTTCATCAGGACAGATAACCCCGGGAAGTAGTACATCAGGGACTTATACAGTAACCTATACGATAGCTGCCAGCGGGGGATGTGCTTCTGCTACTGCAACTACGAGTGTGACCATTACTAATGCGCCAAGTGCAACGATTAGTTATTCAGGAACCCCTTATTGTAAAACAGCGAGTGCATCCAATGTAACATTCACAGGAACTTCTGGGGGAACCTTTACTTCTGCGCCTTCCGGTCTGACAATCAATAGTTCATCAGGACAGATAACACCGGGTAGTAGTACATCAGGGACTTATACAGTGACTTATACGATAGCAGCCAGTGGAGGCTGTGCTTCTGCTACGGCAACCACCAGTGTAACGATTACGGATAGTCCAAGCGCAACGATTAGTTATGTAGGAACACCTTATTGTAAAACAGCGAGTGCATCCAATGTAACCTTGACAGGAACTTCTGGAGGTACTTTTACTTCTGCCCCCTCAGGTCTGACAATCAATAGTTCATCAGGACAGATTACCCCTGGAAGTAGTACATCAGGGACTTATACAGTAGCTTATACAATAGCTGCCAGTGGAGGCTGTGCTTCTGCGACTGCTACTACCAGTGTAACGATTACAGATAGCCCAAGTGCAACGATTAGTTATACAGGCACGCCATACTGTAAAACGGCGAGTGCTTCCAATGTGACTTTGACAGGCTCTTCTGGGGGTACTTTTACTTCTGCTCCCTCAGGTCTGACAATTAATAGTTCATCGGGACAGATTACCCCAGGAAGTAGTACAGCAGGGACTTATACAGTAACCTATATGATAGCTGCCAGTGGAGGCTGTGCTTCTGCTACGGCCACCACCAGTGTAACGATTACGGATAGTCCAAGTGCTACAATTAGTTATGCCGGCACGCCTTATTGTAAATCAGCCAGCCCTTCGAATGTGACTTTGACAGGAACTTCTGGGGGTACTTTCACTTCAGCGCCCTCTGGTCTGACAATCAATAATTCATCGGGACAGATTACACCAAATAGCAGTACATCAGGGACTTATACTGTTACCTATACGATAGCTGCCAGTGGAGGCTGTGCTTCTGCTACGGCCACCACCAGTGTAACGATTACAGATAGTCCAAGTGCAACGATTGGTTATGCCGGCACACCTTATTGTAAATCAGCGAGTCCGGCCAACGTAACCTTAACAGGAACTTCGGGAGGAACTTTTACTGCTTCCCCTGTAGGTTTAAATCTGAACAGTTCATCAGGACAGATAACACCGGGAAGTAGTACATCAGGGACTTATACAGTAACCTATACGATAGCTGCCAGTGGGGGATGTGCCTCTGCTACGGCAACCATCAGTGTAACCATTACGGATAGCCCGAGTGCAACGATTAGTTATGCCGGAACTCCTTATTGTAAATCAGCCAGCCCTGCGAATGTAACCTTAACAGGAACTTCAGGAGGGACCTTTACAGCTTCTCCTGTTGGATTGAGTCTGAACAGTTCTTCGGGACAAATTACCCCGGGAAGTAGTACGGCAGGAACTTATACGGTTACCTACACCATAGCAGCCAGTGGAGGATGTGCTTCAGCGACTGCTACCACCAGTGTAACGATTACAGATAGTCCAAGTGCAACGATTGGTTATGCCGGCACGCCTTATTGTAAATCAGCGAGTCCGGCCAATGTAACTTTGACAGGCTCTTCTGGCGGAACTTTTACTGCTTCCCCTGTAGGATTGAGTCTGAACAGTTCATCGGGACAGATTACCCCCAGTAGTAGTACGTCAGGGACTTATACGGTTACCTACATCATAGCTGCCAGTGGAGGATGTGCTTCTGCGACTGCTACTACCAGTGTAACGATTACTAATGCGCCAAGTGCAACAATTAGTTATACAGGCACGCCTTATTGTAAAACAGCCAGCCCTGCGAATGTTACTTTGACAGGAACTTCTGGGGGTACTTTCACTTCTGCTCCCTCTGGCCTGACAATCAATAATTCATCAGGACAGATTACCCCAAACAGCAGTACAGCCAATACTTATACAGTTACTTATACGATAGCTGCCAGTGGGGGCTGTGCTTCAGCTACTGCTACTACGAGTGTAACGATTACAGATAGTCCAAGTGCTACAATTAGTTATGCCGGAACCCCTTATTGTAAGACAGCCAGCCCTGCGAAAGTTACTTTGACAGGAACTTCTGGGGGTACTTTCACTTCTGCTCCCTCTGGTCTGACAATCAACAGTTCATCAGGACAGATCACACCAAATAGCAGTACATCGGGAACTTATACAGTTACTTATACGATAGCTGCCAGTGGGGGCTGTGCTTCAGCTACAGCAACCACCAGTGTAACGATTACGGATAGTCCCTCAGCCAGTATCAGCTATGCCGGCACGCCTTACTGTAAAACAGCGAGTCCTGCGAATGTAACCTTAACAGGAACTTCTGGGGGTACTTTCACTTCTGCTCCCTCAGGTTTAACAATCAATAATTCAACGGGACAGATAACTCCGGGCAGCAGTACGGCAGGAACCTATACAGTGACCTATACGATAGCAGCCAGTGGAGGCTGTGCTTCAGCTACGGCTACCACCAGTGTAACGATTACAGATAGTCCAAGTGCTACAATTAGTTATGCCGGAACCCCTTATTGTAAGACAGCCAGCCCTGCGAATGTAACCTTGACAGGAACTTCGGGAGGAACTTTTACGGCTTCTCCTGTAGGATTGAGTCTGAACAGTTCTTCGGGACAGATTACTCCCAATAGCAGTACGGCAGGAACTTATACGGTTACCTACACCATAGCTGCCAGTGGGGGATGTGCCTCTGCGACTGCTACCACCCGTGTAACCATTACGGATAGCCCGAGTGCAACGATTGGTTATGCCGGCACGCCTTATTGTAAATCAGCGAGTCCGGCCAATGTAACCTTAACAGGTTCTTCTGGGGGTACTTTTACAGCTTCTCCTGTAGGATTGAGTCTGAACAGTTCATCGGGGCAAATTACCCCGGGAAGTAGTACGGCAGGAACCTATACAGTGACCTATACGATAGCTGCCAGTGGAGGATGTGCTTCAGCTACTGCCACCACCAGTGTAACGATTACGGATAGCCCCTCAGCCGGTATCAGCTATGCAGGTACGCCATACTGTAAAACAGCGAGTGCTTCCAATGTGACTTTGACAGGAACTTCTGGGGGTACTTTCACTTCTGCTCCCTCAGGTCTGACAATCAATAGTTCATCGGGGCAGATTACCCCAAATAGCAGTACATCGGGAACTTATACAGTTACTTATACGATAGCTGCCAGTGGGGGCTGTGCTTCAGCTACTGCTACTACGAGTGTAACGATTACAGATAGTCCAAGTGCTACAATTAGTTATGCCGGAACCCCTTATTGTAAGACAGCCAGCCCTGCGAATGTAACCTTGACAGGAACTTCGGGAGGAGCCTTTACGGCTTCTCCTGTAGGATTGAGTCTGAACAGTTCTTCGGGACAAATTACCCCGGGAAGTAGTTCGGCAGGTGCTTATACAGTGACTTATACGATAGCTGCCAGTGGAGGATGTGCTTCAGCGACTGCTACCACCAGTGTAACAATTACAGATAGTCCAAGTGCTACAATTAGTTATGGGGGAACACCTTATTGTAAATCAGCGAGTCCGGCCAATGTAACCTTAACAGGAACTTCGGGAGGGACCTTTACTTCAGCGCCCTCTGGT
>NZ_JACETV010000013.1 GCF_013912375.1 Emticicia sp. BO119
GGAAGTGAGATGCCATCGGGCACATATTTTTATGTGGCCAAGGTAACCTTGCAGCGATTGGATAAAAAGGATGAAACTCCCACAACTATTAAGGGTTGGATTCAACTGATAAGGTAAATAACCTGATATTTAGCTCAAAATCAATTATATTTTATAGATTTGTTAGCTGACTACTAATATTTTCATAAAATATTAGTAGTCATTTTCATATATGTTTTAGACTTATGAAATGAAGAGTTATGAAGTTAGAATTGTATCCCATCTTCCCCGAACTTCAGCCTTATATAAAGGCTATCTGTTCCATAGAAAGTGATATAGCTACACCATTCATTTCGCCTTTCAGAGTTCTGCCAGATGCTTGTGTCGAATTGTTTATCAACTTCAATAATAGTCAGGATACCTTAGCCACTATTACAGGCAGAAGAATATTTGATAATAGCCAGAGCTTTGTGATTTCACGTATGAGCGATTTTATGGATGTGCAGATGAAAAGTAAAACAGGGTTTATTTCAGTTTGCTTTTATCCAGACACAGCCTACCTGTTTTTTCAATTACCTATGAACCAGGTAGCAGATTCCCTGACAAATCTTCAGTATTTATGGCAATCAGAAGCGATACAGATGGAAGAAGAAGTAGGCAATGCTGATAGAAATGAGCAAAGGGCAGTAATTATTCAACAATATTTATTAAGACAATTAATCAGACAGAGGTTTGATAAGACTATTGCTTATTGTGTGCAGGAAATAAATAAAGCAAATACGCCATTTTCTGTAACTGAATTAGCCAATAAAGTAGGTTTAAGTCAAAGGCAATTAAGCCGGAAATTCAATTATTGTATTGGGCTTTCAACCAAAGAGTTTATTCATATTAATCGTTTTATTGCTTCATTGGTCTATCTCAAAAAATATCCCGCTATGAGCCTTACTGATATTGCTTATGAAAGCGGATATTACGATCAGGCACATTTTATACATGATTATAAATCATTTGCCGGACTTACTCCCGGTGCTGTACTAAATGCAGGAAATCTGGTGATATGTTAAAAGACCTGAGTAGTATTTTCTGTTTTCCTTCTATGTCTGATTTTTACAATTTTATTATCTGCTAACCTTGCAATTTTGTAGAAAAAACAATTGTATGAGAAAAGTAATTTTAGGATTGGCTATCAGCCTCGACAGTTTTATTGAAGGCCCTAACGGGGAATATGACTGGTGTTTTACAGACCAGGATTATGGCTTAAATGAATTTTATAAAAAAGTCGATTCGGTTTTTATCGGCCGCAAAAGCTATGAAATGTCGTATGGATTAGAAGACGGCGGAGGTTTTGGGTTGCCTAAAATGAAAGAATATGTTTTCTCCAATACTTTGCAGCAGGTAAAAGAGGGAACAACCTTAGTTTCGGGAGATATTAAGCAGGCAGTACAGAGAATAAAACAGCATGAAGGAAAAGACATCTGGCTTTTTGGTGGCGGCAGCCTCACGGCTTCTTTAATGAATTTGGGTCTGGTAGATGAATTATGGCTATCAGTTCACCCAGTCCTGTTAGGTGCAGGTAAACCCTTGTTTCAGGGCATCAAAGAGCGCGTCCCCCTTCAATTGATTGAAACTAAAGTGTATGAAACCGGGCTTGTTTCATTAAAATATGTACTGGCATAAGAAATGTCTTTAAAACATTTTTCTTTTTGCAGAGCAGGCGCATATTACCAGTCCTGCTCTGCAAAAGCTTAAATCTGATTCTTATTAATCTACTAATTCGATAGAAAAACTTGAATTTACTTACTAAGGCAAAATCAAAAAAACATATCTTTGCGGTATAATATGGTTTACAACAATACATGATAAAAAGTAGAATTAAGCGTGGACTTAGGGTTTCCCGTTATGTACTTTATAAAGAAACACTGGTTGATTTTAGAGAACATTTCTGGTCGTTTGCAGGAGCTTTTGTGGGTATAGGCTTAATTGCCTTTTTTCAAAGTAAAATTCTTACACAATTTGAGAATATATTTCTGATAGGTTCTTTTGGTGCATCAAGTGTATTAATCTACGGAGCTATTCAAAGCCCATTAGCCCAACCTCGCAATCTCATCGGTGGACACGTTATTTCGGCCTTTATAGGAGTTTCCATTTATCATTTGTTGCCTGATATAATCTGGATTACCGCACCAATGGCAGTGTCTGTCTCAATTGTTATGATGCAGATTACTAAAACGCTTCACCCACCTGGTGGTGCTACTGCGCTGATTGCAGTGGCGGGGTCAGAAAAAATCAAAGCATTAGGCTTTCTATATATTATTTCTCCTGTCTTGACCGGCTCTCTGATATTGCTTTCCATAGCACTTATTTTTAATAATATAACCACTCACCGGACGTACCCAACAAATCAGTATTTTACCCGTTCACTGATAAAAACTCTCAAAAAGACCCATAAAAAAACTAAACAGGCACTTCATTCATGGTAAAAGCAGCATAAATTAAGCTTATTTGTCAATTCTGCTCTTTATTATTAGTTATACGGCATAATTTATGCTTAGTATTCCTATACATTTCTGTTTATTATCCTCTACCGGATTACCAGTTAATTTTTTGATTTTGTGGGGGAATTATCAATTCTGTTTGTCTTTTCATAAAACACACCTTAATCAATGGAAACAACAGTTAGTCGGTCATTTACTGAAAAAAAAGCAAAATCATCCACACGAGAAATCTTATTAGGTATTCCACTATATGTTTATATAGGCGTTGTAGCTTCTCAATTAGTTATCTTAGGAATCTTATGGGATATCGCCTGGCACATGAGTATAGGGCGCGACGGCCTGTTCTCTGCGCCACATTTAGCCATATATATAGGTGCTGCTTCTGCAGGACTTTTTTCCGGCTATCAGGTATTGAAAACTTCGTTTTGGGGGAGCTTAACAGAAAAAAGCAGGATGGTTCATTTCTGGGGAGTTTTTTATAGTTCCTTAGGAGGGCTTTTTTCTATCTGGGGTGGAATTGCCGCCATTACTTCTGCACCGTTTGATGATTGGTGGCATAATACTTATGGTTTAGATGTACAGATTTTCTCTCCGCCACACACAGTTTTGCTATTAGGTTTAATGAGTGTACAAATGGGGGCTATGCTGGCCGTGTTAGCCATACTAAACCGTAAAGAAAAAATTTTACATTTATCTGAGCAACAAAATATTATTCGTATCAAACGCTTACAATGGATGTTTATTTTTACAGCAGGGTTTCTCATTACTACTGTATTTACAACGCTCTCTGAATTCTTAGACCGTTGGGCCATGCACAGTACAGTATTCTATCAGATAAGTGCTGCGGCTTTTCCTCTTTTCTTATTGGCTACCGCCCGAGGCTCGGGTATGAAATGGGGTACTACCTGCATTACCATCATATTTATGGTGTTTCACTGGGCAGTAAATGCAACTTTACGTTTATTACCTGCCGAACCATTATTAGGCCCTATTTATAATAAAATCACAACCTATCAGACTTTAGGTTTTCCTATACTTCTCGTTTTCCCGGCTTTCGGAATAGACTGGTTAAGAGCAAAGCTCTCTGCCAAAAATGACTGGTTGGTAAGTCTGGTTTTAGGATTTGCCTACCTTTTCATCTTTTTTGTAATTCATTATCCATTCGGAAACTTCATATTGGAATCTCCTTTGGCTCGCAACTGGTTTTGGGGAAGTGCCTCCTGGTCTTACCCGAATGAACCTTCCTGGGAATTTCGCTATAAATTTGCGGAATGGAATACTACCAAAGGTATTGACAACTGGGCAAGTGGGTTAGGGATAGCCTTATTATTGAGTCTCGTATCTACTCGTATAGGTTTGGCATGGGGCAAATGGATGCAAAAAGTACAACGCTGAATTTGAAGTAATTTTTTAATAAATGAAAAAAATGACAAGGATATATATAAAAATAGTAGCCTTTCTTTTAATAAATGTCGGGCTTATCAGTCGGGTGGATGCCCATATTGGTAGCGCAGGTGTTGTGCAGGAAGGGAAAGCCGGAAACTATCAAATACAGGTATATATAGAGCCGCCTGATGTAATCCCCGGAGTAGCAAAGGTGTCAGTTTCTGTTGATGGAATGGATATTGAAAGTGTAAAGCTGAGCCCAATTTATTATTGGGCAGGAGATGAGGGCTCTCCTAAAGAAGATGAAGCCCTGCCGGTAGCAGGCGAATCAGGAAAATTTGAAGGTAAGATATGGCTCATGGAAACTGGTGCAGCCAGTGTAAAAATAGTGATTGAAGGTAAAAGAGGTAAGGGAGAAACACTGATTCCTATTGCTGCAATTGCCACTGCTAAACGTGATTTACCTAAATCTTTAGGGTGGGTTCTGGCTGGTTTAGCTGTGCTTTTGGTAGGTATCATGACAACCATTGTAGGCGCAAGCACAAGTGATAGCCTGCTAAAGCCTGGGGTTGAAGGAGATAAAAAGACAAACAGGCGTAGAGTAGTGGGGTCTACAGTTGGCCTGAGTTTTTGCGGGCTTTTGTTGTTTGTAGGCAATGACTGGTGGGGTTCTATATCGAAAGATTACAGAGCCAATTATCTGTTCCGGCCCTATACGGCTACCTCTACTGCAAAAATGCAAAATGGCCAGAGGATATTAAATTTTAAAATAGATGCAAATTCTATTGAACGCCGTTGGACAAGTTATGTGATTCCTGACCACGGAAAACTGATGCACTTATTCCTGATAAGACAAGGCACCTTAGATGCTTTTGCGCATCTGCACCCTGTCAGAAAAGATACCATTACTTTTGAAGCCCCATTGCCAAATCTACCTGCCGGCAAATATCTCGTATATGCCGATATTCTCCGTTTTCATGGCTTGCAATATACAATCGCCGATACAGTAGAAATTCCGGCATTAAAGATTTCAGCAGAAAACTTTGAAAAACAAACAGGTGATTCTGATGATACTTATGTAGTAACTAATCCGATTAATACCAAAACTTCGACTATACAAGATGCCGGAATCAGTATTTGTGGTACTCCGGGCGTAAAAACTCCTTTACAGGATGGTTCAAGTATTGTATGGGAAGAAAAACCTGATCAGGCTTTAAAAGCAGGACAGGTATATAATTTAAAATTTTCAGTGATAAGCCCCGATGGAAAGCCGGCTGAATTGCAGACCTACTTAGGTATGATGGGCCATGCAGCTATTCTGAAAGAAGATGGCTCGGTTTATATACACTTACATCCGAATGGTACTTTTTCAGCCACTTCTCAACAAGTGATGGAAAAACGTGTGGGTGAAAAAACTAACCCAAGCCCACATTTGAGTAACGCCAAGAAATTCAGAGATAGTATCGATAATATATTGCTGCAATTACAAGCAATGCCCGAAGCAGAGAGAGATAAATTATTAATGAGGGGGATGATACACCAAACTACCGGACATCATAGCGGAAGTGTCAGCTTTCCGTATGTATTTCCAAGCGCAGGTAATTATCGAATCTGGCTCCAGATAAAAAGAGATGGCAAGATTCTGACAGGGGCTTTTGATGCAAAAGTGATATGAACTTGACTCTTCATACTCTATTAAAAACTATTAACCAAATAGACCTCGAACTTCAAATTAGGCTATGCCATTTTATTAGAGGTCTACCTGCTTATTCATTATAATACTCCCAATTTTTAAATGCCAATTTATCTCCTGAAATTGGGATACAAGTGAAGTATTTAATATTTTGAGTATGATACCTATTAAAGATTTTGTAAATTCTTTTTTTGATTTCTTCTGGGGTTCTCATACCAAAATATATGCCTGTCAAGCATTCAAGAGGATAGTGGTAAATTCTTTCTTCAGGATCTTTTCTTTCATCAAAGTTGATATTTATACCTCTCCATTCATTTTCATAAGCCCAAGGTGTAGTCTTAGTCAAAAAAGCATTTTCTAATTCATATGCATATTCATGAACCCAACCTTTAGATATACCAATTAAATCACAATCATATTCATTATCAAATACTGGAATAAAATCAAAAAAATTAATGTAAGGTTGTTTATCTTGATATTTTACTTTTCCTATTCTTTCCCAAAAGATTGTTTCCTCAACCTGTCTCTCTGAAATTCTTTTCAGATACTCTTCTTTGTTATGATTTTTGTATTTTGATATTTTATATGGAAAAAGGCCACTATTCTCAAGGGTAAATTCTAAACAGATACCGTAATGTTTGCTTGCATAATGTGACCACATCAAAAAGTTATCATTTCTTTCAGAAAAACAAGTGATGTAACTATTCTCAAGAAATTTAGTAGTTAATCTTTTAATTTCGACTTGGAAATTTGATATATCTAATTTAAATGGAATGGCATTAGAAGTTGAAAGGAGAATGTTTTCCAATTTATCAAAAGAAATAAATTCTTGATTTAAAGCTAATTGATTTAATTTATCAAAAAGCAATTCTTTATAAACTGTCCTTAATTTCTTGTTTTTATTAAAGGCTAAAAGTTTCCTGTTATTCAACTTTTCATTGTCAGCTATTTTCTCTGGGCTAATTTTCAAAGTTGTTTTAAATAAAAACCAAAACAGACTTTCAATTTGGTTAATTTCAGTTGGTCTAAATTCAATTCTTACACTTAAGTCTAATGGGTCATTAAGTTCTGAATATGAAGAAAAATACAACTCTTGGTAATATAATTCTTTAAATAATAAATCATTTAGAGGTCTGTATTTATAGAGCAGATTCATGGTTAATGTTTTGTTTAGAGGTAAAGTCTCGGTCATTTTTTATACCAAACTACATAACCACAGTTTATTTCTTAATTGATTTTATATCATCAATTGCTTTCTCCAACAAAGCATTAAACTTCTCCGGCTTTTCAAGCATGGGATAATGCCCCGTTTTACCCACATTAAAAAAACGATAAGCAATTCCATTTTTTCTGAAAGCCACAGTATCAGTAGGGTTAGCAGAACTATTAATCAGATATAAAGGCATTTTTAAGTTTTTTAATTTCTCATCTCCCTGATAGCTCATGCTTTGTTCAATGCAATCTAAGGCTATTGTAGAATCAGAATTGGCAATATCATCTACTACTCTTTTGCGGATTGATTTAGGCGTTGACGGAGCAAACAAAGCCTTCTTAACATAAGCTGTAACCGTTTTCTTATAATGTGCTCTGGCCTTTTCAAAAAACGCTTCTGTCTCTTTTTTCGATTGTGGTGTGTCCTTTGCACCATACGTATTAAAATTATCAATACCTATCAGGCCAATCACACGAGGCTGGTTATTCAATGCTGCCTCTAAAGCAATAGCTCCGCTCATAGAATGTCCGATAAGAATTACATTTTTTAAGTCTAATCCATTCAAAACAGCCGAAACATCATTGGCATAATCTTCTACTGTCCATGATTTTCTGTTTTTGCCAGACTCTCCGAAACCAGGTAGATCCATCTCAATTACTCTGAAATGTTTAGCAAAAACAGTATCCTGATTTCCCCAATAAGACCTGTTAATTCCCCATCCATGGATAAATACAAGGGTTGTGTCACCTTTTTTGCTATCATCATAGGCGATATTTACACCTTTATTTTCAACCTTGAAATTCTCTGCCGAATCTTTGGGTATTGCTGTAGAATCTATCGTTGAATAAGTGTTAGCAGGATTTGTACATGCCACTGGTAAAATCAAAGAAAGGATACTGAATAGTTTTATTAATCGGGTCATATTATCTGATTTTAACTTGTATTTTAAAAATTATGATAAAAACTTATGCCATATCTGTTTAACAATTACGCATAAAATAAAAACGGTATTTTCCTGAAAGTTTAAAGATTCGTTTAAAATATTTTTAAGTGCATGATCGAATCCTGAAGAATTATTGAATCTTTGTGATAAATATACTATCAACCTATGAAACATTCTTTATTCGCACTATTGTTGGCGTTATGCTATTTAGATGCCCGTGCAAAAGATTCCTATGAGCTTGATTCTCCCGACGGTAAAATCAATTTTACGATTTTTGTTAGTCAGAATACTGTTTTCTACAAGGTAGGATACAAAAATACGCCGATTATTAACAATAGCCCATTAAGTCTTTCATTTAAAGAAGGTGATTTTAATCATAATGTTCAGATATCGAACGGGGTATATCGCGATGGCAGAGAAACGTATGATTTGGTAGTAGGTAAGGCAAAACATATCAGTGAGCCCTATAAAGAACTTACGATTCAGGTACAACAGACACAAAAGCCGGGATTGTCATTTTCAGTTGTTATCAGGGCTTTTAATGGTGGTTTGGGGTTCAGGTATGAATTACCACAATGGCCTGGTCATGGTTCATTTACACTGCTTGAAGAAAATACAACTTTTAATTTCATCGGCGATCCTTTTGCCAGAACCCTTATCTTACCTAATTATACAAGTTCGCATGAAGGTCTTTATACCAAAGAGCCGTTGAGCCATATAGCTAAGGATACGTTGATAGATATGCCCGCACTTTTTGAGTTTAAGAATAAAGTTTACCTGTCTATAACCGAAGCAGCTTTAGCAGACTACGCAGGTATGTACTTATCTAAGAATAAAGACACAGGAGTATTGCAAAGTAAACTTTCGCCATATCCATCTGATAAAAGTATTAAAGTAAAAGCTTCTCTGCCACATCATAGCCCCTGAAGGTCTTATTAATCAGTGATAAAGTAGGTGATTTGTTAGAATCAAATATTATAACAAATCTTAATGAACCCTCCCGTATTCTTGATACGTCCTGGTTAAGACCCGGTAAAACTACTTTCCCCTGGTGGAATGGGAATGTAATGCCTGATACGATTAATGCACCCGGAAACAATTTTGTGAGTGCCCAATATTATATAGATTTCTGTGCCCGCAATAATATCGATTATCACTCAGTAGTGGAGTATGGTCTGCATCAGTGGTATGTTGATGATGGTGTGGGGTTTCAGCCGGGCCCAAACTCAGATGCTACCAAGCCTGTACCAGGTTTAGATATGGCCGAAATATGTGCGTATGCCAAATCGAAAGGTGTAGACATAAGAGTATGGGTACATTGGGCTGCGTTATATCCTAAATTAGATAAGGCATTTGAGCTGTATGAAAAATGGGGCTTAAAAGGCATGATGGTAGATTTTATGGATAGAGATGATCAGGAAATGGTGAATATCCAGAACGAAATTCTGGAAAAAGCAGCTAAACACCATTTGCATATTCAGTTTCATGGAGCCTATAAACCTACAGGAATGCACCGTACCTATCCGAATGAATTTACGAGAGAAGGCACATTGAACTATGAGTGTAACAAGTGGGCTAATTACATTAAGCCCGGTATGGACGTTGACATTGCTTTTACCCGACTGATTGCCGGAAGTACCGATTATCATTTAGGTGGCTTCAGGGCAGTACCGCCTTCACAAATAAAGCCTAATTATACCCGACCGCTTATGTTAGGCACTCGTTGCCACATGATGGCAATGTATGTAGTGCTTGAAAATTATGTACAGATGGTATGCGATTACCCCGAGGCTTATGAAGGGCAAAAAGGTTTTGAGTTTATTCAGGAGGTTCCAACCATCTGGGACGAAACGAAGGTGCTGGATGCTAAACCTGACGAATACATTGTAATGGCAAGAAAAAAGAATAATGACTGGTACATTGGAGCCATTAATAACGATACTGCCAGAGATATTAAAGTAGCTTTTGATTTTTTAGATAATGGCAACTATGAAGCTACTATTTATGCCGATGCCGAAGATACGGCTACAAACCCGAATAATCTGACAAAAAAAGTAATGACTTTAGATAAAACTGCCGCTATTTTTCTGAAATTAGCCAGTGGCGGAGGTTTGACCGTGCAATTAAAAAAGAAATAATATCTAAGACTCATAAAGATAGAAAAAGGGCTTTATCAAGAAGCCCTTTTTCTATCTTTTATGTATTGCTTATATCCAACCTCCGGCACGATACTCTCTTTTGACGAACGCATTGGCCTGGTCGAAATTGGTGATTTTCATATTAGGACCATCCCATAGGAGTTTCTTACGCCCGATATAATTGTTTTTGGAATCACGGAGTAAGAATGAACGAACAGCCAGATTTCCCATCAAGACTGTTTCGGTAAGTGGGCCGGACTGGTCGAATGATGAACTGGTATAAGTACCGAAACCAGCTTTACAGGCTTTTACCCATTGTTGCTGGTGTCCTTCAGTATCACCTTCAACAAGTGGGCGTTTTGGCGCAGGTAATTTTACATTCAGGAACTTAGATTCAGGGAAAAACTTAGGGTTATTTCCAAAAAGTTCAGTTGCTAAAATACCTTTACTACCTATAAACAAAACACCTCCATCAATACTTGTAAATACTTTATCATAATCACAACCATCGGGTAGTTGTGGACGGATTCCCCCGTCATACCAATTCAGGCTTAGTTCTTTGAATTGTTTACCCTTTGGATTCGGGAATTTCAGGTGAATAGCCGATGATGGTGGGCAAACATCATCAAAATGGGCTTCCTTGAAGAAATCGGCATATACCTGTCCTACCGAACATTCTACCGAGGTAGGAGAACCCAGTTTCAAGGCACGGAAGGGCACATCAATAAAGTGGCAACCCATATCGCCTAATGCCCCTGTACCAAAGTCCCAGTATCCGCGCCAACGGAATGGCATATAAGCTTCGTGATAATCACGCATAGGAGCAGTTCCTATCCATAAATCCCAGTTAACTTCAGGTGGTATCGGCTGATTCATACCCTTATCTTTCGGAGATTGTACACCTTGTGGCCATACCGGGCGGTTTGTCCATACTTCAACCGTATGTACATCACCAATCATACCACTCTGGATAATGGCTTCTGTGATACGTGTTCCTTTACCGCTACTACCCTGATTACCCATCTGGGTAACTAATTTGTATTTTTTGGCTGCCTCTGTTAATTGGCGGGCCTCCCATATATCATGTGTCAATGGTTTTTCAACATACACGTGTTTGCCTAACTGCATGGCCGACATCGCTATCGGATAGTGCATATGGTCTGGTGTAGTAACAATTACGGCATCAATATTTTTAGCTTCTTTTTCAAGCATCTGGCGATAATCTTTAAAATAAGGTGCTTTCGGGAATTGCTTTCTGAATTTCTCTGACATTCTATCGTCGACATCACAAAGTGCTACAATATTGTCACTTCCCTTATTATAAGCCAGCGGGATGTTTACCTCAGCCTTACCACCGCAACCTACAGCAGCCATGTTCAGTTTATCGCTGGGAGCAACAAAACCTTTGCCTAAAACGTGGCGAGGAACAATCATAAAACCTGCTGAAGCTAATGTCGCACTTTTAAGAAAACTACGTCGTGAAGATTCGTTTTGTTTTTTGTTTGAGTTTTTCATAGGTAAATAGAAGTTTGAAAGAGTTTTGTTTTATTGTACAACTTGTCTATACAAATCTGGCAGAAAAGTACAAAATATTATTTAGAATGTTATGGTGAAAAGAAGGTTTTTTAAGAAGAGAAAGGAACAGGGAGGAATGGAGAAAGGAAAAAATTGTGGCGCGAGCATCCGCGCGGCGTCCGCCAGCTCGCAGTGGGAATAAGGAAAAGAGAGAAACGAAAAAAATGGAAGAAGGTTTGTAAACAGAAAAATGTAAAACCGAGAAATGAAAATTGTAAAAGTAAAGGTACTAAATGAGAAAGTCAAAAATCGTAGTCAAAGTAATTCCCCTTTAGGGGTTAGGGGCAAAACAAAAGCCCGAAAGGTTGCTTTCGGGCTTTGTTCTGAGATGGTATCAGTAAAATTATTTTACTTCTACTTCTGCACCAGCTTCTTCTAAAGATTTTTTCAAACCTTCAGCTTCATCTTTAGCAACACCTTCTTTCAATGGTTTCGGAGCTGAGTCTACTAAGTCTTTAGCTTCTTTCAAGCCAAGACCAGTAAGATCTTTCACTAACTTCACAACTTGAAGTTTGTTAGGACCAGCACCTTTCAAGATTACGTCGAAAGATGTTTTTTCTACTGGAGCTTCAGCAGTGTCAGCAGCAGGACCACCTTGTACCATTACTGGAGCAGCAGCTGCAGGCTCAATGCCATACTCGTCTTTCAATATTTGTGCTAATTCGTTTACTTCTTTTACAGTCAAATTTACTAATTGCTCTGCAAATGCTTTCAAATCTGCCATTTTTGTATAGAATTTAAAAGTTAATACTTGTTTTTGATAAATAATTTTGAATTTAATATCAGCCAGTCTGGCTGATGGGTGTTTACTGTATATAACCATTGAAGGTTACAGTCTGTAAACGAATTAGGCTGCGTCTCTCTCCGACAAAGTCTTGATAATACCAGCCAATTTGTTGCCACCGCTTTGCAAGCCAGAAATAACATTTTTGGCAGGTGATTGCAACAAACCGATAACTTCGCCAATCAATTCTTGCTTTGATTTCAAAGTCAGCAACGTATCCAATTGGTCGTGGCCGATGAATAAAGCAGAATCGACAGAAGCACCTTTAAGAGTGATGCTGTTTTTGTTAGCTTTCAGGAAGTCTTTAATCAATTTTGCAGCTACTTTGCCCGACTCATCGTGGAACATCACACCTGAAAAACCTTTAAGAACAGTTCCGTCAAACGACGAATAATCGGTATCTAATCTTTCAAGAGCCTTGCTGATTAGTGTATTTTTCACTACACGATACTCAATACCACGCTCGAAACACAAACGACGTAATTCATTGGTTTTAGCAACGTTCAATCCGCTTGCATCGGTGATATAGAAGTAAGGGGTAGCTGCAAATTTCTCAGCCAACTCTTCAATTATTGCTCCTTTTTCTTCTTTTGTCATGATTACAATCCATTAATGGTTGTTTTGTCGATTTGAATACCAGGTCCCATAGTGCTGGCAAGTGCTATGCTTTTCACATAAGTACCTTTAGCAGAAGATGGTTTCAATTTCAACAAAGTCTGAATCAATTCTGTAGCATTTTCTGCTAATTTCTCAGGCGAGAAAGAAACCTTACCGATGGAAGCGTGAATGATACCGGTTTTATCAACTTTAAAGTCAATTTTACCAGCTTTCACTTCTTTTACTGCTGTTGCTACGTCGAGCGTTACAGTACCAGACTTAGGGTTTGGCATCAATCCGCGTGGTCCGAGGATTTTACCTAACTTACCAAGTTTAGCCATTACAGTTGGCATCGTGATGATTACGTCGATGTCGGTCCAACCTTGTTCGATTTTTTGGATGTATTCGTCCAGACCTACAAAATCAGCGCCAGCAGCTTTTGCATCAGCTTCTTTATCAGGTGTACATAATACTAAAACGCGAACAGTTTTACCGGTTCCGTGTGGTAGAGCTACCACACCACGTACCATTTGGTCAGCCTTACGAGGGTCAACACCTAAACGAACGTGAACATCTACCGAAGAGTCGAATTTGGTGTATGAAATCTGCTTCAGAACATCAGCTGCATCTTTTAGAGAATAAGCTTTAGCAGCATCATACTTCGACATTGCTTCCTTTCTTTTTTTGGTCAATTTTGCCATTTGCTTTGTTTGGTTATAGCGTTATGCCGTGCATAACTCCCATGAATAATAATGAATGAGTAACAATCATTCGGTGTTTTTAAAACGGTGCGTTGCCCGAGATAGTAATGCCCATGTTTTTGGCAGTACCGGCAATCATCTTCATTGCTGATTCAACAGTAAAGCAATTCAAGTCTGGCATTTTGGTTTCGGCAATAGTTTTTACCTGATCCCAAGTTACCGAACCAACTTTCTTACGATTGGGTTGGTCTGAACCTGTTTTTACCTTAGATGCTTCTAACAGCATGATAGCAGCGGGTGGAGTTTTGATCGCAAATTCAAACGACTTGTCAGTAAAGTAAGTAATTACTACTGGCAAAATCATACCCACTTTATCCTGAGTACGAGCGTTGAATTGTTTACAAAATTCCATGATGTTCAAACCTTTAGAACCCAATGCCGGACCAATTGGTGGTGAAGGGTTGGCTTGACCGCCTTTTACCTGAAGTTTCACATATCCTGCGATGTCTTTCGCCATTGTCTTTCAGATTTTAAGGAATTTTACAAAAAGATTTGTTTGAGTCTTGAAGAAGGGCTCACATTCCTGCCTCAGTATCAATCATTTCCGTTGATTTTGGTTCAGAAATTTCACCTTTTATCAGGGGAAGCGACACCGTGTGAATAGGCATCAAGATAAAGACTGATTTCTGCCGGCTCAAAAAGTATTTACATACCTTTTGAAAATCGGACTGCAAAAGTAGGAGTTTTTGATTTCTTACGCAAAAAAAATGTAAAGTATTTTCTAAAAATCTTACAAATTTCCAGAAATGATTAAATATAGAGAAGCAACTGACTATAAAGAGGTTACATATAGGTTTTCGATAGGGCAGAGTATGACATTTTTGGGTAAAAATGCTATAAAACAATGATTTATAATACCCTTTGATAAGATTTAACATTGACTTAACACACCTAACGATTTTTTAACCATAACTTTGCAGTACACTAATTGAAAAACGCCTTTATGAGTTCTGCTCACCGTGTTTTAGTAGTTGACGATGAAGCCGATATTGTTGAATTGTTAAGCTACAACCTTGAAAAGGAGGGGTATAAGGTCGCTACTGCCCCTGATGGAAAAAAAGCTATTGAAGTTGCCCGTGAGTTTCTGCCTGACTTAGTTATTCTTGATATAATGATGCCACACATGGATGGTATCGAAGTAGGGCGGACCCTCCGCTCCATGCCTGAAATGAAGAATATCTACATTCTATACCTGACTGCCCGCTCTGAAGAATACTCTGAAATTGCCGCATTTGAAGTTGGCGCCGATGATTATCTGACCAAACCTATCAAGCCCCGTGCTTTAATGAGCCGTATCAATGCGTTCTTCCGCCGTGAGGCTCAGAAATCAGACACAAGCGATACACTTGAAGTGGCCGGTCTGAACATTAATCGTCAGAATTATACGGTTACCAAGCAAGATGGTTCAACTATCGTATTACCAAAAAAGGAATTTGAATTACTTTTCTTCTTAGCCCAGTATCCTAACAAAGTATTCAGCCGCGACGAAATCCTGCAGAAAATCTGGGGGGTTGATATTTTCGTAGTAGAGCGTACAATCGACGTACACATCCGTAAAGTACGCGAAAAAGTAGGCGAAAACTACATCAAAACCCTAAAGGGTGTAGGATATATGTTTACAGATGAGTAATAATCTGTATAAAAAGATAATTATCAGTTAACTTTGTATAAGTTTTATACAAAGAAGAAACTGATAATTTAACCATTCACCCGGAATGTCGTTTAGCCCCCGTATTATTGCATTTTTTCTTGCCGTATTAATTACGACCGTTTCTATTGTATTCTTAAGTTTTGTACCTAATGTGAGTGCGGCTATGTTGTTTGTGGTAGGTGTATCTTCTTTTTTCGCCTCTTTCTTTTTTGTCTTTTATACCATTGATATTCTGGTCTTTCGAGAGGTAGAGCAGATTTACAAGACCATTCAGAAACTCAAAATCCGTGATTTTGATATTTCACGTAAGACTTTAATCAGAAGTGTGAATCCCATCAAGAAATTAAATTCCGAGATTTCAACGTACGTGACCCGTAAACAACAGGAAATTGACGAATTAAAAAAAATGGAGGTATTCAGACGTGAGTTTCTGGCCGATGTATCGCACGAATTGAAAACCCCCATTTTTGCCGCACAAGGCTTTATTCATACATTGTTGGACGGAGCTATGGAAGACCCAGTCATCCTTGAACGCTTTTTAAACAAAGCCGCCAAAAGTCTCGATGGCCTTGATGCACTGGTGAGAGACCTTGTCACGCTTTCGCAGGTAGAAAAAGGTGACCTGAAGATGCACTTCGAAAAAGCCGACCTGAAACATATTACCGAAGAAATATTCGAGCAACTGGAGTCGAAAGCCAAAACCAGAGGCGTAACACTTAAAATTAAACCTAAAGAACTACAATCAGCCTGGGTAACCGCCGATAAACAGCGTATCTCTCAGGTGATTACCAATCTGGTCGACAATGCCATTAAGTATGGTAAAGAAAACGGAAAGATCATTGTAGAGATAGAAGAAGAGAAAAAATACTTTCAGGTTTCTATAGAAGACGATGGCCCGGGTATATCGCCTGAGCACCTTTCCCGTATCTTTGAGCGTTTTTATCGCATAGATAAAAGCCGCTCCCGTGAAACCGGTGGCACAGGCTTAGGCTTGGCTATAGTAAAGCATATTCTGAATGCTCATCATTCTAAAATCAGTGTTACAAGCAAGATTGATAAAGGTACTCGATTCTCTTTCAGATTACCTGTGGCAAGTGAATCAGCAACGATAAAAGAAGGGGTAAAATGACATATTATTAGCCATCTACCCCATTCTACAGCAAAACAACGAGAGTACTTTTAATCTTCAAGATTAAAAGCTTTTTTCACGGCTTTATAGTCTCTTAGGTCTACACTTTTCAGGCGGGCCCCACTTACACCGGGAATAATAACAACCCTGAATTCTTCATCTATAAAATTATCCTCTGACGGAGTAATGTTTTTTGTGCGCTTTATTAAGCAATCAACTTGTTTAAGCTTTGTATCAAAGCTATAAATTATCTGGTGGGCTCCATTTACAGGGTCAGGACGTTGAAGTATAAAAGGAAGAGGATAAATAACATCTGGGGTATCTGAAATCCGGTTAAAAACCAAAACCAAACCATCTTTTATAATATTATCAGTTAGCTGGTTAAGTTTATTACCGCTCAATGATACTTTGACTGTAAATGTCTTGGGGTCATATGCCTTAATAAAATCAGCTACTGTAAAACGATACCACTCAGTTGCTATTACATTAAACTTTGTAAGATCCCCCGTTGGGCCTTTATCTCCCGTTAAGCCTTGTGGACCAATCGGGCCAGCCTCTCCTGCAGGCCCTTTACAGGCAAATACAGTTAACAACAGGCATATAAAAAGAATTGTATATATTTTCATGTTATTTTTTTATTTATAGATTGATTGTCAGAGATGATTAGTCTTTCAGATTAAGAGCTTTCTTTACAGCTTCGTAATTATTAAAATCAATGTTTTGAAGACGATAGCCACTGGCACCGGGAATAATAATGAAACGATACTCTTCATCAGCAAGATATTTATTAATATCTACTGATTTTGAGAACTCTACAAAACAATCAATTCCTTTTGGGTAAGCAGCTATATAACGACTTATCTGCAAACCAGACTCAACATTGCCATAATCTATCACATTTGGCAACGAAATAATTCTGGCTTTATCAGCCGCCCAACGATGATACGACAGAATAACACCATCGTCCAGTATTTTTTGAGATAATTTATCCAGCTCGCCACCCGAAAATCCCTGAGACGTATATAATAAATCCGGATCATAAAATTTAATCTGTTCTGCTTTGGTAATTGAAATCCAGTTTGTGGCAAATATTTCGGCGACACCCGGATCACCTGCTGCACCAATTTTCCCTTTTTCTCCCTTTGGCCCTATCAGACCGGTATCACCAGCCTCTCCTTTACAGCCATTAAATAGTAATGAAATACAGAGTAAGATGAGTATATAAAAAGTATTTTTCATAAGAAATTTCAATTTTTGAGTTTTAAAAAGCCTGTAATAGAGAGTCTAATCGTTCAGATTGAAATAATCCTTAACCGCTTCATAATTAGTTAAATCAATATTTTTTAATCGGAAACCACTTGGTCCCGGAATGATGATAAAGCGGTATTCTTCATCTTGCAGATATTTACTGATATCGGCTACCGATTTTGAGTATTCTATATAGCAGGCTATTTTTTTAGAACTGGGTGCGAAGTAGTAAGTCTGTTGCAGATTTTCACCGGTAGCGCCATAGTCAACGAAATAAGGAAGAGCCATAATCTTGCTTTTATCTGCTGATTTACGGACATAGGCCAGTATCACCCCGTCATCAATTACTTTCTGCGATATTTTGTCAATCTCGGTCCCGGTAAAATCTGTTCCGGTGTATAACCCATTTTTAACGTAGTGGTTTACATGATCTTGTTTGGTAACTGCAATCCAGTTGGTAGCATATAGCTTTGCACTTCCTGCAACCCCCTTTGCCCCGGTATCTCCTTTATCTCCCTGTGGCCCTATTGGTCCTTGTTCTCCGGCAGGGCCTTCACAGGCAATCGTTAGCAATACTATTATTGATAGTATGAAAGGATAGTAAATGGTTTTCTTCATAAATAGAGTTAAGTTTAAAATTCGCATCAAAATTCTTATCTTTTCAATACCGTATCAATACGGCATTTGTCGTATTTTTTATGCATACCTTTAAGAGAAACCATTTTCTTAGCCGGGAAAATCCTTGACTCTGATAAATAAAGAAGCCTGTTTGTTTAGTCATAAGCTAAACAAACAGGCTTCTTTAAAATAGATAAACTCTAATTACATGCCGCAATCGGCGTAGCCTTTGCTACAAATACTGCTCCTGTATTTGCCTCAAAACCTGCATCTAACGAAATACTATTATTGGCTAAGTATTGTACATTGGCAGTACTCAGTACCTTGTTGGTTGCCATAATAGTATTGGAAGAGGCATAAATAGCTGTACCGGATATAGAGGCACTAAGACTGATATTAGAGGAGACAGTTGATATTGTTATCTCAGCGGTTGCAACTCTTTCACTTTTACAATTGCCGGCTTCACAAGCACTATAATATATGATATTAGCTGCCGGAGATTGATTCAAGTTATTGCCTGTTCCTATGGCTGTCCCTCCTGTTGCCTGATTATACCAGGTTATAGTGCCTGTACTACATTGGGCCGATAAAGTCACGGTATTTCCCGGGCATATTACTGTTTTATTGACAGAAACATTAGTAGGAGCATTAGTAATAGTAGGCGCAGATTGACGTTCGTAGGCGCCAATATCTGCTATCCCATTACTATATGGACGGGGGGAGTTCGTAATATCACTTTCAAAAACATTGCTGTTGGTGCCTGTATTAATCCCTGGAGAACAACCAGTTAAAGATAGGCCATCGTCAGTACTGAAAAATTTATTATCTGCTCCGTCAATATCAGAAATATCTGTAAAAAACGGGTTTCCATCATAATTATTTCCACCGTCTGTGCCATAATTATCATTCCAGATACCACCGGCTCCTGAGTTTTGCAAAATCGAGTAACTGCTGGTGAGTGTTCCGCCGGATTTAGAAATATTGCCTCCGTTATAAGGAGTTTCATTCCAGATAATTGTATTAATAAAACTCACATCTCCGGCTTCAGTCCGGAAAGACTTGTAAGAGGTGCTGTAATTATTAACAATTGTAGTATTAGTAAACCGGATAGTTTTACCTGCCTGCATATTGGAAGAAATATTAACAGCCCCACCGTAATCTGAACTATTATTAAACATCACCACATTATCAACTAAAGTATGCCCTCTATGAATAAACATTCCGCCACCAAATTGTGCTCTGTTATTTAAGTAAAAGCTATTATTAATTTTTACGGTATCTGTTCCGTTTACATTATTATGATAAGTAGCGCCATACATACCATTATTGCCTATAAACACACAATTAGTAACAGTAGGGAAAGAAGCAGTTATATTAATGGCAGGGCCAAAAACTGTTGAAAGAGAACTGCTACCGACCGTTTGTTGTGGGTCGCCTGATACACCACTTTTACCTGCTGTAAAAGTGATACCGTCTATGCGGGTGGTTTTATCACAACCGATTACACCCAGCACATGGTATGAATTATTACCTTGTATATCAGTATAACTTTCGGCAATAAAATTCCCGTCTGTGTTGGTGTCATTATTATCAGCATCTCCCGAAAAAATAGTTCTGTTAGTTTTAAAATCACGCTGGTCAATTGAAGTTTCTGTCCCCGCAAAGCCTCCAAATAATTTGACCCCCGATTTCATATAAAAAATCTTGTGTCTTACATTAGCGGGGTTAGCATTCCCCGTGCCATCATATAAAGGAATATACACGCCGGTAGCTATCCAGACACTATCGCCACTGGCAGAGGCATTAATCATGGCCTGAATGTCATTTGTGGCATTGGCCCATGAAGTGCCATCGCCTGTGCCTGTTGCGCTTGTTTTTACATATCGGCGTGTAGGGGGTTTTACATAAGTAAAAGGTACCACAAAGGTACAGCTACCAAAACTGACTTTGGCATAAAGGATATAAGTGCCTGCGGCAAAATTGCCCGGCACAAAAGTATTGTTATTCTGTGTATAAGTTCCGGCTGAATTAGTGGCTGCAATATCAAGGAAAATACCATTGATAGTTGAACTCCCTGCTGAAGAAGAAATAGTAAAGATAGTGGTATTAGTAGCATTATTATTTATCCTGACTCTTCGGTTCGTAAAAGTTGGGTAAGAATTGGCAACCAATACGCCATTATTAGTAAAAGTACCATCATTATATAAATCTCCGCTTATCTGCAATTGACCGGCATTAGTAGTAGTAACACTGGCATTATTATAATAATCTCCGGTGATTTTTATTATCCCACAGGCATTGTTAGTAATGGTGCTGTTTGCTGTATAGGTTTCAATAGTTCCGGTTATATTAACAGTACCTGTGTTGGTGAGTTTTCCGGGGTTAAAGATGGCTCCGGTATGATCACCTGTTCCTGTTAAAGTAGCACCTGAATTATTGTTAAATCGGGCATCGGTATTACTGCTATGAATCACTTCTCTTCCGGAAGTCATAACAGCTCCGCCTGTCAGGTTATTAAATGTTCCCTGAGCTATATTGAGGGCAAAATTCAGTCCGCCACTAACCGTAACTGTTCCTGCATTATCAAGCGTTCCATTAGATTGCAGGCGTATAGTACCTGAGGTGCCATCAAAAGTTGCTTTAGCATTTGTTACATTGATGGTTCCATTGTTGGTAAGTGTTCCGCCATGTATAAGCAATGGTATATTATCATCAGAAGACAGTGTGAGTATAACACCATTGTT
Organism: Emticicia sp. BO119; assembly: GCF_013912375.1. Lineage (GTDB taxonomy): Bacteria > Bacteroidota > Bacteroidia > Cytophagales > Spirosomataceae > Emticicia. The sequence goes on from NZ_JACETV010000013.1 coordinate 20,955, forward strand.
AATAGTTAGCCCGCTGTTAGCTATTGATAGTTTTACTGACCTGGCAGAAGCTGCGCTGCTAATAACAGGATTATTTGTAGTGGTATTGATTTCTACATCGTCAGAAGCCGTAGGAACACCCACGGGATTCCAGTTGCTGGCAGTATGCCAGTCGGTGGTAGTACCTGCCCATATTTTTGTTTGTGCAAATGAGTACCGGGCGTAGAAAAGACCCAATAGCAATAGTAATAAAATTTTCTTCATGTCAGACTTTTGATGGTATTAAGCTGGGAAATAATACATCAAAAATAGCCTTGCTACTTTACAGGGAGTTAGCACAAAATGGACATTCTTTTACTCATTTTGAACATGAAGAAAGTTTATTTGATCTTATTGACTATTAGCATATTCAGAGGGTGTAATTTCAAATTCTTCCTGAAATACCTTCGTGAAATAAGGAAGGCTCTCAAAACCTACCTGATAGGCAATGTCAGAGACCATCCCTGCTTTTTGTCTGAGGAGGTTAGCAGCTCTCTGCAATCGATATCTACGAATAAACTCTACGGCTGTCTGATTGGTTAATGCCTTAATTTTACGGCGTAGCTGAACAGTACTCATGGCCATTTCTCCTGCAAAACGGCCTAAGTCAAATTGGCTGTCTGAAAGATTTTTTTCAATTATAGCCTTGGCTTTCAGAAGAAACGCTTCATCAATAGAATTTACCTTGATTTCATCAGGTTTTAACTCAACCACCTCTTTGCCATACCATTTTTTGAGTTTTTCACGTATCAAAATAAGATTCCGTACCCTTACTAATATCTCCTCCTTATAAAAAGGTTTGGTAAGATAATCATCAGCCCCCAATTCCAGTCCCTCCATTCTGCTTTCTATATTGGCTTTGGCAGTAAGCATGATAATCGGGATATGGCTTGTTTTTTCATCAGATTTCAATACCTTACAAAATTCAAAACCATCCATCTCTGGCATCATCAAATCACTGATAATCAGGTTTGGGATTTTTTCAGTAGCTTTATCAATCCCCTCTTTACCATTTACAGCTTCAATAACCTGATACTCTTTTTCAAAGATGCTTTTGATGTAAGTCCTTATATCGTCATTATCATCAACTATCAATAATATATTCTCCTGCTCTCCGTTCAAAGGGTCAGTCATAGATTTAACATGATCATTTACTATTAAGCTTTGGGTAAGATTTTCAGAATGGTTATCAGTTTCTGAAACTTCTTCACTAATCACGTTCTTCCAGGTTTCTTTATCAACAGGCAATTTTATTATGAATGTAGTACCCTCATTTTCTTTACTTTCTATACTGATACTTCCTTTTAGCACATCTACTAATTCTTTAACCAGAGCCAGCCCAATACCAGTACCTTCAAATTTGCGGTTCTGAGAGCTGTCTACCTGATAGAAACGGTCAAAAATCTTATCTAATTTATCTTTTTTTATACCAATACCAGTGTCGCTGATAGCAATAGAGATGGTTTTAGAATTATAACTTTCTATTTTGGCAGTTACCTTACCCTCTTTTGCCGTGAACTTAAAGGCATTTGAAAGTAGGTTAGTAATAATTTTATCTAATTTATCTCTATCAATATAACCCCATATCTCTTCTTTTCCAACGGAGGTCTCAAATGCAATTTTCTGGCTTTCGGCTAATGAAGTAAATGAACTGGTAAGTGTGCGGAAATATTTACCGATATTCTGCCTGCTTACTTCAACCTTCATTTGCCCGGCTTCTAACTTGCTGATATCTAATAGCTGGTTAATCAATGTAAGAAGCCTTTGTGTATTACGCTGCATCAATGGCAATAGGTTTTCAAACGGATATTTTTGTTTCAGTTCCTGAATCGGCCCCAGAATCAGGGTAAGAGGTGTACGTAATTCGTGAGAGATATTAGCAAAGAATGTTGTTTTCAGGCTATCTAATTCTTTCAGACGGGCATTCTGTTCTAAATTGAAACCCAGCTGTTGTTCTGCAAGAATTTTATTCCTCTCGGCACTTCTGAATATCTGCCCCAGAAAAAAGACGAAAACAAAGTTTTCAGTAATAAATAGCAGAGAAGATAAGCGGAATAAAGGCTTATATTCAAGCCAGCCTAACAGCCGTGTGCAGATAAGCAGATAACTTATCATACCAAAAATGAATGGGATTGCATAATACTGGTGCGTAGGCAATTTCTTTATTAGACTATAGATATAAACTGTCAGAAAGTAAAATGAAGAAAAGACAATTAAATAAAGTCCGGTTTTGAGCCAATACCATTGATAATCCATAACTGCCAATATATCAATAGTAATAGCCGCAAAAATAAAAAAATAAGTAAGCATCTTATGCCATTTCGGAAGTTTATGCGTAGCAAAAGCTGCTAAAACAAGCAATGCGTTTGTGATGGTAACAGAATTATAAGAGAGAAAATCTATTTTTTTTGCTATATCAGGATTAGCCGTAAAAAGCGGCCCTGGGATATTCATTAAACCCCAGTAGGTAAATGTCTTAAAGACAGTATGCAAGGAATATATTCTGAAAATCGGAAGTTTGATGATAAAAATAGCCAGTATGACTACTAAGAAAAAACGAAAAAACAGAAGGCCATTAGTAAAGCTCTGCTCAATATAAGCATCTAAAGTTTTTTTGGTTAGCGATTCAGGCGAATGAATACTGATAGTACCATAATGCCCCCGTTGTGAGGTGATCTTAACGTAAATAATCTTTGAGGTATGTGGGGCTAATTCAAACGCGAAAGCCGGTTCTACCTCTAATAATTTTTTTTCTTTTTTGGTAATTAATCTGTATTCAGTATGTGTAAAATGTTGCTTTGTGCTATCTGAAATATAAAAATCAAGTTTTTCTACTAAAGGATTAAGCCATTGAAGCGTCCAGTGCTTATTCCTAACATTCTTATTCTCAATTTTCAACCTCACCCAATTAACATCGTTTGTATAGGGAAATATAAAGTAGTCATCTCCCAAAGGTCTGAAATTTTGTTTACGGATTTCTTCAAAAGATAGTTTAGCTGATGTATCTCTGAAAGTTTCTAAAGAAGAGGTTGGATGAAGCGGGGTTTTTGTTTGAGAATCTATAACAACAGGAGCCTGGGCATATCCATTGTTATTCATAACCACAACAGCAATAATACTTATAAAAGTAAATAGTTGTTTAAATTTCATGACACAATATATTAAAAATGCTAAGGTTTTTTCTTTTTGGTAATCTGGGTTGTTATGTCGGACTCTTAATTAGATTATAAATATAATTAACAGCAGAGAGAAGGAATGGTAACTTATGCAAATATATTAAATTAATGGCGTTAAAAAAAAGCGCATTGAATGAGCTGCTTAGATTCAGGTAAAAGGGTATGAGGTTCTTGTTTTGTCTTATTTTAAAATATAAAGTCTAACTTTGTATAAAATTTCATTATTCCCGTCTGCAATATGGATTACGAATTCGAGTTTCAGGAATTTCAGGAGACACCAAAAATAAAAACGACACCCAGGAATGTGGTTTTTGAAGATTTAATCATCTTTGAAAACAACGACTATATAGTAATTAATAAGCCCCCTTTTTTAGCGAGTCTTGACGAGCGCACACAAGACAAGCACCAGAGTATTCTGCGTTTAGCAAAAGGGTATTCAGATGACGCACAATTGTGCCACCGTTTGGACAAAGAAACGTCAGGAGTATTGGCTATTGCTAAAAATCCGGCAGCATACCGAAATCTGGCCATGCAGTTTGAAAACCGTGAGGTAACCAAACGATACCATGCTGTAGTGAATGGTGTGCATGATTTTGATAGCGTTTCGGTTTTCTTACCTATTGCTCAATTGAAAGATGGTACAGCTGTAAGAATTGACCGGGAAAAGGGAAAAATAGCAGAGACAATTTTTTTTACTTTGAAAGCCTATCGCTATCATACCCTTGTAGAATGTATTCCCATTACAGGCCGTATGCACCAGATTCGGGTACATTTACAATGTCTGAAGGCTCCTATTGTTTGTGACCCGACTTATGGCGGCGACGATATTTTCTTATCTCAGCTAAAAAGTAAGAAGTTTAACCTGAAAAAAGGCACTGAAGAATTACCGTTAATTAAAAGAGTGGCATTACATGCTCATTCGCTTACTTTCCGCTTATTAAATGGTGAAGTGGTCAAAATAGAAGCCCCTTACCCGAAAGATTTTGATGTGCTGGTAAAACAACTGGATAAGTTTACGGCATAGGTCTTGTACGGCGGTTCAAAAAATTGCGGTATAGCTCTATTCAATCGGAACAGTTTTTGAAGCTGGCTTTCGTCTACCTATTGTCATCAATATTACACCTGTTAATACAATAGAAGAAGCTATCAATGAACGGGTTGTCAGTAACTCACCTTTAAAAATCCAACCCAAAAAGAAAGCTACTACCGGATTGACATAGGCATAAGTGGCCGTTAATTGTGGTGGAGCATTATTTATTAGCCATAGATAAGCACTATAGCCCACATAAGAGCCGACTATAATCAGATAAAGGACTGCCATATAGGTTTCAAAAGTCATATTCCTGATGGCTTGCAGATGATTATCTTCAAATATCAGACTCATGGTTAAAGAAAAAATTCCTCCGGCAATCATTTGTATAGCCGTAGATTGCAGAGGTCTGGGTAATAATAAATAAGGAGATTTAAGAGACCCAAAAGCCCAGGCCACAGAGCCTGCAAAAACCAGCAGAGCCGGAAAAATAGCTACTTCCCGATTGGCAGTATTTGCCGGATTTGTGATATCCAACAAATAAACCATACCAAACAAACCTACAATTAATCCTACCAGACCAATCAGAGTCGGCTTGGTTTTGCTGAAAAACCAGAAGTCGAGCATAATCATCCAGGCGGGTAGAGTAGCTACCAGTAGGGCTACTAAGCCTGATGGCATAAATCGTAAGGCAAATGCCACTGCGCAATTGCCTATGCCACTCAACATTACACCAACAAGCACTGCACCACGAATCTGGGTCGCTTTGGGTATTCCATAGCCTTTCCAGAGTGTAAATATAAAAAGCAGAACTCCCCCAGTAAGAAAGCGTAAGCAGGAAACCATCATGGGTGGAAGCACTTCTATGGCATACTTCATACCTAAAAAGGTAGAGCCCCAGACCACATATACGAGGCCGAGTGCTATAATCAAATTGGTTTTATAAGACATTGATGGCTAAAAGTAGAAGAAACTCAAAATAACAGGGTCTAATACGAAACTTATGCTTTACAATTAGGACAAATGCCCTGCATCAGCATATTAATATCGGTCAGTTTGTAACCATCAGGCAAATTGATTTTCGGAATATGTACACTTTCAATACAGGTAGTATTACCACATACCAGACATTTAAAGTGCACATGGTCGTGGTGGTGTTCATCATGTGTACATTCCGTCGAACGGCAAAGCGCATACTTCGTGCCGCCTTCGTCGTCTAATACTTTATGGATAATACCTTTTTCGACAAAAGTTTTCAGTGTACGGTAAATCGTTACTCTGTCGAAACGCTCGCCGAATAGCGTTTCCAGATCTCCATGCGAAAGAGCATGGCTATAAGACTGGAACGACTGCAATATATCTTCCCGACAGCCCGTATGGCGTAAGTCGTATTCTTTTAGTGTATTTTTAGAGAAATTCATGACTTTTTACCTTTAAATTCATGAAAAGTAATGAAATACCATTTACCTCAATTTAAAACTTCTTTATGAATCAGATAGTATTTCAGATAATTATTATTCTACCAGCAAATTTACATTATCAAACTGTAATTTAACCATATTTGCATAAATTCCTTCTTCTTTCAGAATCAAATCATCGTGTGAGCCTGATTCTGCAATGGCTCCGTCTTTCAATACATAGATCGTATCTACATTGCGGATAGTTGCCAGCCGGTGCGCAATAATAATAGTTGTCCGGTTCTTCATTAACTCATCAAGTGCATCTTGTACCAGTTTTTCAGATTCAGAATCCAGTGCGCTGGTAGCCTCATCAAGAATCAGAATAGATGGGTCTTTCAGAATCGCACGGGCAATAGCAACTCGTTGTCTTTGTCCACCCGATAGCTTTACCCCTCGTTCCCCAACAACTGTTTCGAATTTCTCAGGAAAAGAAGTAATAAAGTCAAAAGCATTGGCTTTTCGTGCTGCTTCATACACTTCTGCTTCAGTAGAGCCGGGCTTGCCATAAGCAATGTTTTCATAGATACTGCCACCAAAAAGCATCACCTCCTGTGGTACTATAGCAATATTGCTTCTTAGTTCTGTTACATCCTGTTTCGCAATATCTTGCCCGTCAATTATTATCTTACCTTTGGTAAGCGGATACAGTTTCATTAATAATTGCACGAGTGTCGACTTCCCTGCACCGCTTTGGCCAACTAAAGCCACTTTTTCACCGGCTTTCACATCAATAGAAATATCTTTCAGAACCGTTACATCAGGTCTTGACGGATACACAAAGCCTACATTTTCAAATGCTACATTGCCTTGTGTTTTCTTAAACTCAAACGGACGACGCACATCTACTTCCGATTTCTCCTCTAAAATTTCTAATACCCTTTCAGAAGCACCAATCGTTTTTTGTATCTGGGCATACATATCTCCCAGGCCACCAACCGAACCACCAATAAAGCCTGTATAAATAATAAAGGTAAAAAGATCTTTGAAGTCTAATTCTCCACTCAATACCAGATTGCCACCATACCATACTACACCAACTACGCCGCCAAACAGCACAAAAATGATAAACGAGATAAAACCACCTCTGAAAGTGGCAGCTTTTAACGCATAATCAACCACACGCTGAATAGAAGTAGTATAACGATTAACCTCCAGACGCTCGTTAGTAAAGGCCTTTACGACATTAACCGATTGAAGCGTTTCTTCCACAATGATATTGGTCTTGGCTAATTCGTCCTGCACCTTTTTAGAGTTTCTTCTGATAAACCTTCCGAAAACTATAGCAGCTACTACCAGAAAAGGAAAAGTAGACAGCATAAAGAGAGTTAATTTGCCAGAGATAAGCGTAATTAATAAAACCCCACCAACCAATGTAAACACCTGACGGAATAACTCTGCTAATGTAATGGAAAGTACATCCTGCAATTGTGTAACATCAGAAGTAATGCGGCTCATTAATTCACCTACGCGGCTTTTTTCAAAAAAAGTGATAGGTAAAGTAATGATTTTGGTATAGAGTTCTTTCCGCAAATCACGCATTGATTGCTCTGATACACGCGTAAAAGTGTAGACCCTCAGGAATGAGAAAGCGGCTTGCAATATCAATAAAACAACAAAAAGAAAGGTTACTTCATTTAAAGTGAAATTAGGTGCCGAATGAAAAATATTCTGTAGTTTATCACCCATCACATTCATATTGCCCATAGGATTTGAATCGGGCAATGGAGTAGATTTATCTGGCGATACAATAGCACCCACCATTTGCCCCATCAGAAGCGGAATACTCATGGAAGTCAGTTGTGAAAGAATCAAAAAAATGAAGCCTATCACAAATGTCCATTTATAAGGTAAGGTAAATCTGAAAACTTTCAGGGCTTTTTTAAACCCTTCTGCACTTATTTTTTTCTTGTCTTTTTCTGAAGCCTCTTCTCCAAAACTTCGGTGTCTCTTTGCCATAGTAAGTATCCTCTTTATTTAAACATGAGGATTTTAAAATTAAATGGGTGCGAAGTAATACGGCTATTCTTCCGTTTGTCCTTTATATTTCGATTGCTCAAAAATCTCACGCGCATTGGCGTTTTGCATTAATTCTTCTAACGTAATCTTGGGGTTTTCGGTTCGATAACGGCTTACTATTCGCCAACCTAACCACTGGCCTATGCGTCCGGGGCAATCTGTACCTATTTCGGTTACATAGGGTCGTTCGCCTATATACTTGTCTTTGATTCTGTCATTGGTTTCATACAAGAGCTTATTATCAATAAAATGCGCCCATACCTGCCCCTGATTATGCCAGCTTTTTACAAGATTAGAGTCTGCATAAGCCATTACTAAAGAATCGGCTATATTCGGAATCACGGCTCTCGTAAATTCAAAGCTTTTGCCATAGAAAACCATATCGGCCAGTAATGTTCGGTCGTTTATATCAATCTTATTATACTTTCTCGATAAAAGCGTAACAACGGTCGGTACTATATAAGGTTTATCGTAGCGTCTTAACATATAATTAGGATGTTGCGGACGATACTTAGCTTTCGGGCCAATGAATGATTCTAAAGGGATTATTATCAGGCTATCGCTTACCACCAATTCATTATCAAGTGCGGCAAAAGTCGTAATGATTTTAGGTTCTTTAAAATCTGGATAATGATATTTGATATGCTTAAAGGCGCCCTCAAACTCTTTTTTTAAATCATCTAAATTGCCGAATTCCTCTTGTGTTTGCCTATATAATTCCTGAATCTCAGGATAATGAATCAGATAATCAAGTCTGCTGATAAGTGCCGTATCGTTGGCAGGAGTCTGGTAAAAAGTTTCAACAAAAGTGCGGTGTTTTTCTAAAAAACCTTTGATTTCCTCTTTCGTCTTCAATTGCATCAAAGGCTCCTCCAATCGCTCAATATTCACGCTGACTTTTACATTAGATACATCTACATCAGAGGCTTCGGTAGTTGATTCTGAACTTTGACAGGCATAAAAACAAGAAGAAATGAAACAGAAAAATCCGAGAATACGATATTTCATAAATAAAATGAGGTTTCTTCAAAAAACGCACAAAATTAGCTAATTATTTGTCTTGTATCACGTAGCTTCGCAAATTATAAGAAGTTTTTAATCTATTACTCCCTTTATCATGAAAAAGCACATCTTTAGCATTTTAACAGGTATCATGGCGTGTCTGTTTATTTCTTATGCACAGGCACAACAAACTGCTTATAGCAAAGAAGTACAGGAGAAAATTAAACAGGTAGAACAAAGCCTGTTTAATAGTAAACCTGCCGACAAACCTGATGCTCCCAGACAAAACTGGAAGCTTGACGAGCGTATGAACTATTATGGCGTATATGGTTTAAGCATAGCTGTTATTAAAGATTATAAAATAGAATGGGCAAAGGCATACGGATGGGCTGATATAGCCGAAAAACGACCAGTTACTATCGAAACACTTTTTCAGGCGGCCTCTCTCAGTAAATCATTAAATGCAGTAGGGGTATTGAAATTAGTTCAGAATAAAAAACTGGCACTTGATGCTGATATTAACACTTACCTCTCTTCATGGAAGTTTCCTTATGATGAAAAATCAAAAGATAAAAAAATCAATGTGGCAAATCTGCTTAGCCATTCAGCCGGATTGACGGTACATGGTTTTCCGGGTTATGAGGTAGGGGATAATCTTCCTACTATTCCACAAATATTAGATGGTAAAAAGCCTGCGAATACTTCTGCCGTCCGCTCACAGTTTGAACCAGGACTGAAAACGCAATATTCGGGTGGAGGTACTACCATCGCACAGTTAATGGTGATGGACATTACAAAAGTACCCTATGCTCAATATATGTGGAACAATGTGCTGAAACCTATGGGCATGTTGAATAGTACTTACGCACAGCCGCCAGTTAATAAGAAACCGAATCAACTGGCAACAGGATACAGAGCAAACAAGAACGAAATAAAAGGGAAGTATCATATCTATCCCGAACAAGCCGCAGCAGGCTTATGGACTAACCCAACCGATTTAGCCCATTACATTATCGAAACGCAATTATCTCTCGCAGGAAAATCCAATAAAGTGCTTTCACAGGAAATGACCAGGCTAAGATTGACTCCTTATTTTGATAAAAGTGCAGCTTTAGGTGTTTTTATTACGCAAAATGGTTCAGTAAAAACCTTTGGACATGGCGGAGCCAATGAGGGTTTCAGATGCCAGTACTATGGGAGTTTAGAGGGTGGCAATGGAGTAGTTGTCATGGTGAATTCTGACAACGGAGAAATTTTGCAGGAATTGATTAATAGTGTGGCGTTAGTCTATGGGTGGTAAACGTAGGCCTCTAAAGGAGGGGACTTTATTAAATGAATATTTTTAATAGTTACTCCAAATTATTGAAAATAAAGATTTTATAAAAAAATATTATAAGCCTTAATTAGGATAAAACAGTCTGTTTTAGAGCCAATTGAGGCTTTTTGTGACAGCTTGTGGTTCAAATGCTATAAAACTTGTTAAAAAACAGATAATCCTAATTGTATTTCTTTGATAATATGTATGAATCTATGTATTTTTGCGGTTCGTTTTTTTACAGGTTTTACCTTTTACCGATTATCACCTAAAAACACGGACTAAAATTCAGTATAAAATAAAAACTAATGGCTTTAATTAACAAAATTCGGGAGCGTTCGGGGATCGCAGTTGCAGTTATCGCAATTGCCCTTATTCTATTTATCGTTGGAGGAGATTTATTCTACGGAAATGGTGGAAATGGAGGCCTTTTTGGCGGTAACAAAAATAAAATTGGTGAAATCGCAGGCACAAGCATTGATGCACAGGCATTTCAGGCAAAATTAGATGTAGCACGTACCAATTACGAACAACAGGCAGGAAGAGCATTACAAGAACAAGAAGTGCAACAACTCCGCAATCAGGTTTGGGAGCAAATGATTTTTGATATTGCTTACAAAGAAGAATTTGAAAAATTAGGCTTAAAAGTAACTCCTGATGAATTACGTGAGATGATTCAAGGTACTAAAAACCTGAGCCCGATGATTAAACAACAGTTTACAGACCCTCAAACAGGGCAGTACGACCGTGATCGTCACATCGAATTCATTAACGCTGCGGCAAGTAACCAGTTGCCTGCTCCGCAAAAAATGGCTTGGGATCAGATTAAAGAAGGTGCCGTACAACAACGTTTGTTAGAAAAATATAACGCATTACTTTCTGCCTCAACTTTTGTAACTACAGCAGAAGCTAAAAAAGAATATGAAGGACAGGTAACCAAAGCAGATGCTAAATACTTGTACGTTCCGTATTTCAGCGTTAACGATACAACCGTTAAAGTAACTGACAGCCAGTTGTCTGACTACCTCAGCAAACATAGCAAAGAATACGTAGGTTACGATAGCCGCACGTTCGACTACGTGGTATATCAGGTGGCGCCAACCAAAGAAGATAGTGCCGCGCTTTATGACGACATTAAATCTTTTGCGAAAGGTTTAGCCGCGGCAACAGAAGCACAAGCCTATGCTACAGCTAATTCTGAAGTAAGAGTTCCTTTCGAGCGTTCAGCCAGCGAACTAAGTGCTGACTTAAAAACAGCTTTAGCTACGGCAATTCCAGGGGCAGTAATCGGGCCATTCAAAGAAGGCAATGTATATTCGATTCATAAATATGAAGGTACTACCACAGATACTGTTTATACAGCACGAGCAAGTCATATCCTGATCCCTGCTAATAAAGCAGCTCCTGATTCAGTAAAAGCTGCTGCCCGTAAACAGGCACAGGATTTATTAGATCAGTTGAAACAAGGTGCTGATTTCGCTACTCTGGCTCGTGCAAACAGCCAGGATGGTTCGGCTCAGCAAGGCGGAGATTTAGGTTTCTTCCCGCAAGGCAGAATGGTAAAACCGTTTAATGATGCGGTTTTTGGCATGAGCGGAACGGGCTTAATCCCGAACCTGGTAGAAACAGATTATGGATACCATATCATTAAAGTTACTGAGCCAAAAACGAATCTTAAATACAAAGTAGCCAGCATCAGCCGTGAATTACAGGCAAGTGAAGCTACACGTAATGCAATCTACCAGAGAGCTGAAACACTCCGGGCAAGTGCAGATTCTGACAAAGAATTTGAAGAAGCAGTAAAAAAAGACCCGAAACTGGTCATGTTGAAAGCTGAGAGAGTATTCCCTGATGCAGCCGCATTTAATACAATTCAGAATGCACGTGAAGTAGTATTGTGGGCATTTAATGACGATACTAAAGTAGGCTCGGTTTCAAACAGAGTTTTTGAGATAGGAGATAATTTCATAGTTGCGGCCATTAAATCGAAGTCAGATAAAGACGATCCTAAAGTAGATGATTTCAGAGATGCCTTGACGGCGAAGGTCCGTAATGAAATCAAAGCAGAACAAATCATGAAGAAATTAACAGGGGCAGCAGGAACATTGGAGCAAATTGCCGAGAAATATGGTGCAGGTGCCATTGTTGAAGCCGCTAACCAGATTAGTTTTGCGACAGGTTTATTGACTACTCCGGGTGTTGACCCGATTGCGATCGGTAAGATTTTCAGCCAGTCAGCAGGTAAACGTTCAAAACCATTTGTAGGCGAAAACGGTGTGTTCATTGTAGAAACTACTGCGCTTACGCCTGCGCCTGCTATTGCTGATTACTCTCAATACAAAACACAGGTAATGCAACGTGCCGGTGGCTTTGGTGCTTCTTACTTAGCTAATCAGGCTATCCGTGACAACGCCAATATCAAAGATAACAGAGCGAAATTCTTCTGATTTTATCAGACTTGAGCATAATAACAGAAACAGCAGCCCGAAAGGCTGCTGTTTCTGTTATATCATCTTTTTAAAGTTTTTTATTCCTTTTTATAGTTACCTTAGTGGCATATTTAATCTTTAATAGGCTCTAATTTAAAATTTTCATTCTGAATATTTGCCGCATAAGCCTCATATAGATTTTTGAGCTTTTTAAACTCATCCGAGTCCTTTGGCTTTTCGGCCATTTGTTTCTTAAGACGTTCTCCTTTGGCTTTATAATTTGAATCATTATATAATTGCATGGCTTCTTGCAGAGCTCCGGTAACTTCGCCTATTTTATCAGATGCTCCATAGAATTGTTTTAATATTGATGCTGAAGCTAAGGTTGGAGCAAAAGCTTCCAGACTTTGTCTTGTGCCACCATCTAATGAAACGATTAAATAAGAAGCAGACCCATTATACACATCACCGCTTGTTTTATCTACTAATTTTAACTGAGGGTTTGTATTAACATCGGTAACTAAGGCCATTTTTAGATTCGCAAATTCAGCTTTGTCCTTTTCGTTATATAATACATACGACTTAGGTTCGGTTGGAGGAAATATCGGAGATTCGAATCGGATTGGTATTGATTCAGATAAATTAGGCTTTCCTGAAAATACGGCATCGCCTAATTTTGAGCCTATATTTATTAATTGAGAACCACCCAGTAAAAATGGTGCTGCGGGAGAAAAAAGAGGTATTCCAGCGGCAGAAGTGGCTAAAGTTGAGATAATATCAAATAATTTTGTGTTAAAATTATCAAACATAATTTCAAAAGAAACAACCATTTGTTCGGCATCAACAGCAGGTGTATAATAAACAATATTTGTTCCTTCATCAAACGCACTCTGCGAAAGAAAAGCCCTTTCATTAACATTTTTAGCCTTAATATTAATAGCACGTGGGCTTGCTCCGAAGGTAAGGCTGTTTTTTATCCCGGAAACGATAAGTACATCTTTTTTACCTCCTAAAAACTTTTTATAATCACCAATATATACAGTAGTAATTTCAATACTCAATGGTTGCCCCAAGCCTATTGGAGTAAAGGTTGGGTTTAAATCCTTATTTACGTCAAGTAATGTTTTAAATTCGAAGGTTCCGATATTGGCAAAACTTATAGTTTTATTGGAGTTTTCAAAATCAAGATTCCGCGTTGCTTCTAATTCTCCGCTAAAGCGTTTATTAAATAATTCTTCCGGGTCAATTAATGAGTCACCGATAACATGAAATGTTGCCATAATTTTAATGATTTTTTATCTGTTTATGGAATGAGCAAATAATAAACAAATATTACTATGATTTTAGAACGTAGAAATATTTGTTATTTATCGGTAACATTTTCTATTTATCGGCACCTTTATTAGAGAAAAGCAGGATAGATTTTTTTAATAGAACAATAGTTCAAAATCATTTTGATCTATTATAAAGATACCAGAAGAAGGCTTTTTACTAATCAACTAAACCGACTCACCACTGCTCGTATCTCCTCAGTACTGTATTCTCTCTCTTGCCACTCCTCTAATCGCCTATTCATTGTCTTAAACCACAAAGGTGGCACCAATGAAATCAGTATCATCATGGTATAACCGTAGGGCAGTTGTGGACTTTCATCAAAATGACGTAATACCTGATAAGGCCTTGCAGCATAGGCATGATGGTCTGAATGGCGTTGTAAATGAAAGAGCATCAGGTTGCTATAATAATGATTAGCATTCCACGAGTGTAAAGGATTTACTTTTTCATATTTGCCAGGTGCAATTTCTTTACGCATAATTCCATAATGCTCTATGTAATTGACACATTCAAGAGAAAGTACAGCTATTATGCTTTGAACAATGAGAAATACTGGGATAATCCACTCAAATCTACCTGATAAATAGCTGAATAATAAAGTCATACTTAAACAAAACAGAATAGGTAATACAATTGCCCAAATCATACTATTGTGCCACGACCATACAGAAAGATTTTGTTTTGTCAATTGCTTCTTCTCAATCTGCCAGGCACTTCTGAAACTACCGATGAGAGTTTGTTTCCAGAAAGAATAGATAGTTTGATTCTTGCGGGCGGTGGCAGGGTCAAGTGGCGTGGCTACGTGTGTATGATGCCCCCGGTTATGCTCTATCAGAAAGTGCATATAGCCCACGGTCATCAAAGCGGCTTTGGCATGAAATTGCGCCCATGGATTGGTGCGATGTCCTAATTCATGAGCTACATTAATAATAGTAGAAGCATATACACCTTGGCTCAATAATAAGCCCGTTATCTGCCACCAGGTCAGGTTGTCATAAATCAGGATATAGCAGCCCCATACTAACATAAAATACTGTATATATACGTGCGAATACACCAATACATCAAAATACTTGTCTTTTAACAATTTTTCATATTCTTCTGTACTGGCATTCTGCGAATCCCGGCTAATGACTGCATCTAAGATAGGTACCAGCACATAGCCATAGATAAATACAAAGAATGTCCAGTTATGACTGACAAAGTAGTAGCCTGTCAGCAGAAAGACAATGAAAGAATACCCCCAGGCAAAGCCAATTTTCTTACGGATATGCATAATTTTAAAAATTTAGCAGATACTTTCTAATCAGGGTCTTACAAAACTTGTATTTTTGTTACTAATATACAACCCTAACACTGCACTAATGACAGAATTTTTTATTTTTTTAAAATTAGGTTATCAGCACATAACCGATATTAATGGCTATGACCATATTCTTTTTGTAGTAGCTTTATGTGCCATATATCGCATAACCGATTGGAAAAAAATACTGGTTCTTGTTACCGCATTTACCATTGGGCACTCAATTACTTTAGCGTTAGCCGCCTTAAATATAATTGATTACAGTACCGACCTCATAGAGTTTCTGATTCCTGTAACAATCATCTTTACCTGCATCACTAATCTTTTCCATAAGAGTAGCGATAGTATATTAGACAAAGAAAGTTTTTCGCCTGTCAGGTATATTCTGGCACTTGGCTTTGGATTGATTCATGGCATGGGGTTTTCCAATTATCTGCGCAGTTTATTAGGTAGAGACGAAAATATTATTCCACAATTACTGGCCTTTAATATCGGGCTTGAATTTGGTCAGGTATTAATTGTTTCTATTGCAATGATGCTTTCATTTTTAGTTCTGAGCGGTTTTCAGGTGAGAAAACATACCTGGAATCTGATTCTTTCGAGTTTCGTAGCTGGGGTAGCCTTTAAATTAATGACTGAAAAATGGTTTTTCTAAAGAGAATATCCCCTAAATTGCGTGATTATCGGTGCATAAATTTCTCTAATTTCGCATAAATTTTATACATCATCTGAACTGTATTAAACCTTCATCTCAAAGCATGAAAAAACTATCTATTTTTATTGGTTTGGTGATTTGTGGAAGTTTGTCTGTCAATGCACAACAAGCACCCACTACCCAATACAACGCCAATACCAGGTTCGAACAAATGGGTACAGGCTTGCCTACACCCAACACCTTCCGTACGGCTGCTGGCGCGCCTGGCAGAGACTATTGGCAACAAAAAGCTGATTATGATATCAAAGCCGAATTAGACGATACTAACCAGAGTATCACAGGCACCGAAAAAATTACTTATACCAACAATGCGCCCGAAGAATTACGTTACCTCTGGTTACAATTAGACCAGAACGTATTCTCAAAAAACTCAGATGGTAATATCACCCGCCAGAGTGCCATTAACCCAACCAATGGTTCAAGTTTTACTACATTGGGCAATTTAAGTGGAGCGAATGATAAAGACTATGGCTATAAGATTTCTGCCGTAAAAGATGCCACGGGCAAAGACCTACGCTATACTATTAATGGTACCATGATGCGTGTTGACTTGCCTGCCCCATTGGCTAAGGGTATGCAGTTCGTGTTTCAGGTCGACTGGAAATTTAATATCATTGATTTGAAATCGGTTGGTGGTAGAAGTGGTTATGAGCTTTTTCCGAAAGATGGCAATATTTTATATGAAATCGCTCAGTGGTTTCCTCGTATGGCGGTTTATGATGATGTAAACGGCTGGCAACATAAACAATTTTTAGGTCAGGGAGAATTTACGTTGCCTTTCGGAGATTATAAAGTAGCTTTAACAGTACCAAACGATATGGTATTGGGTGCAACAGGAGAGTTGCAAAATGCAAAAGAGGTTTTATCAGCTACGCAGATGAAGCGTTTAGAGCAAGCTAAAACAGCTAAGTCGCCAGTAGAGATTGTCACACAAGCAGAAGCCGAAGCCGCAGAGAAAGGCAAGCCAACTGGTAAGAAAACCTGGATATATGCAGCCAAAAACGTACGTGATTTTGCCTTTGCTACTTCCCGTAAATTTATCTGGGATGCCATGCAGGTCGATGTAGAAGGTAAAAAAGTATGGGCCATGTCTTTGTATCCAAAAGAAGCCAATCCGCTTTGGGGACAATACTCAACCCGTGTAGTAGCACATACGCTTGTTAATTACTCAAAACGCTCAGTAGCTTATCCTTATCCGGTGGCTTATTCAGTACATGGTTCGGTAGGCGGTATGGAATACCCGATGATGAGCTTTAACGGTGCTCGTCCGGAAGCAGACGGTACCTATTCAGAAGGCACTAAGAACTTCCTGATTCTGGTAGTTATTCATGAAGTAGGTCATAACTTCTTCCCGATGATTGTAAACTCTGACGAACGTCAATGGTCATGGATGGACGAAGGCTTAAACTCATTCCTGGAAGGATTAACCTGTCTGGAATGGGATAGAAACTTCCCTGCTACAGGTATCGAACCTCAATACATTACTAACTACATGAAACTGGATGCAGATAAGCAAAATTCAATCATGAGTAGTTCTGATAATATTATTCCGGGTACTTTTGGCCCGAATGCTTATTCAAAACCTGCTACCGGTCTGAATATCCTCCGTGAGACTATTATGGGCCGTGAACTATTTGATTATGCTTTCAAGGAATATGCACGTCGTTGGGCATTTAAACACCCGACACCCGCCGACTTCTTCCGAACTATGGAAGATGCTTCCGGCGTTGATTTGGATTGGTTCTGGAAAGGCTGGTTCTATGGTGTTGAACCAGCAGACCAGGCGATTGCTAATGTAGAATGGTATAGCATAGATACCCAAGACCCTGCTAAACAAAAAGCAATGGCAAAAGCGGATGCCGATGCCAAGAGAGAGACTTTGAGTAATATCCGTAATAAAACAGATATTAAGCAAACGGTTGTTGAGGCAGATTCAACCATGAGAGATTTCTATAACTCTTATGATAAATTTGCTGTAACAGATGCTGATAAAAAGAAATATGAGCAATATCTTTCGACGCTAACTGCTGACGAACGCAAAATGATAGATGAAGGCAAAAATTTCTATGTGATGAGCCTGAAAAATAAAGGCGGTCTTGTAATGCCGGTAATTATCAGAATGGAGTTTGAAGATGGTACCTTTGAAGATGTAAGAATACCTGTTGAAATATGGAGAGTGAACGATAAAGAGGTGAAAAAGACATTGATAACCACCAAAAAAGTAGCGAAGTTTAAATTGGATCCTTATCACGAAATACCGGATATTGATACTTCAGACAATGCCTTCCCCAAAGAACCTGCGCAACCTACGCGCTTCCAGGCCTTTAAACAAAGAGGTTTTGGCGGTGGTGGCTCAAATCCGATGCAGGAAGCAAGAAAAAATCAACCGACAGGTGTACAAACAAGTGGAGAGAAGAAATAATAAATCGTAGAGAAATTTGCGTAAATTTAGCCGGAGAGAGCCCTCTCCGGCTTTTTTATTCAACAAACCACCAAATGCCATGCTCTTGCAAACATTAAAACTTTCGATTGAAAAACATATTGCACATGTAATACTGAACCGACCCGAAAAAGCCAACGCGCTTAACCAGTCAGCATGGGATGAAATCAAAGAGATTTTTGAGAATCTGGATGAAAATCCCGACATACGGGTCATTATTCTGGAAGGAGGAGAAAGCAATCATTTCTGCGCAGGTATCGATTTAAGTTTGCTGATGTCGGTATCACAAACTGATATTACCTGTGAGGGTAGGAGAAGAGAAAAAGTCAGGAAGGATGTATTCTGTTTACAAGCTCCGATTAACGCTATTGAAAACTGCTCGAAGCCTGTTTTAGTGGCGGTTCATGGGGGTTGTATTGGCGGTGGCATAGACCTGATTTGCGCTTGCGATATGCGCTATTGCACCGAAGACGCCTACTTCACCATTAAAGAAATAGATATGGGCATGGTAGCCGATTTAGGCACGCTACAACGACTGCCTAAACTTATCGGTGACGGCTTAGTACGTGAAATGGCCTATACTGGGAGAAATGTTGACGGCAAAGAAGCAGAGAAAATAGGCATTGTCAATCGGACTTTTCCTGATAAAAATACGATGATGGATGAGGTATTCAAATTAGCTGCTACCATTGCTTCTAAATCTCCCTTATCTATTCGCGGCACTAAACATATCCTACTACACACCAGAGACCATTCTGTAGCTGATGGACTGAATTATATGGCAACCTGGAATGCAGCTATGTTACTATCAAGCGATTTGCAGGAGGCTTTTATGGCTAAGATGCAGAAGCGGGAGAGTAATTTTGAGGATTGAGAATAAATAGAACAACCACAAACAAAAAATCCCTACCGTATGGCAGGGATTCTTCTATATATTCTATTTCAATCAGCTTACGCCATCGCAAAAGCACCTTTGCTTTCGTAACGTTTACGCTCGTTTTCGTCAAGGTAAATTTTACGCATACGAATCGACTTAGGCGTGATTTCCAGGTATTCATCTTTCTGGATATACTCCATTGCATCTTCTAATGAGAAGTTGATTTTCGGAGCAATACGCACATTATCATCAGAACCAGAAGCACGCATATTGGTTAATTTCTTCGCTGTTTGCAGGTTAATCACAATATCATTCTGACGGTTGTGCTCACCAACTACCATACCCATATAAATATCTTCATTCGGGTCGATAAAGAATACGCCTCTATCCTGCAATTTATCAATTGAATAAGGAGTAGCCGGACCATTACCCATAGAAATCAACGAACCGTTGATACGACCAGGAATAGCACCTTTGAATGGTTCGTAAGCCTTGAAGCGGTGGTTCATGATTGCCTCACCATAAGTAGCTGTCAGGACATTTGAACGTAAACCAATCAAACCACGGGAAGGGATATTGAACTCAAGGTGTTGTAAATCGCCTTTAGGTTCCATAATCAATAACTCACCTTTACGTTGTGTTACTAACTCGATTACTTTACCTGCAGTTTCTTCCGGTACATCTACTACCAAAGTTTCAACCGGTTCTAATCTTTCACCGTTTTCACCTTCTTTATATAATACCTGTGGCTGGCCAACCTGTAACTCATATCCTTCACGACGCATCGTTTCAATCAATACAGATAAGTGAAGAATACCACGACCAAATACAATAAATTTATCTTCTGTTTCACCTGTCTCTACACGTAAGGCAAGGTTTTTCTCAGTTTCTTTCATCAAACGGTCACGTAAGTGGCGCGAAGTAACGAATTTACCTTCTTTACCAAAGAACGGAGAGTTATTGATGGTGAACAACATATTCATTGTTGGCTCATCAATAGAAATACGTGGTAATGCTTCCGGATTTTCAGCATCAGCAATAGTATCTCCAATTTCAAAATCTTCGATACCTGTTACTGCACAAATCTCACCAGAACCTACTTCAGTCACTCTTGCTTTTCCAAGACCTTCAAATACGTGTAATTCTTTGATACGCATCTTTTTCGCGCTACCGTCAGCTTTCAAAAGTGCTACCTGCATACCTTCTTTCAAAACCCCTCTTGCCACCCGGCCGATAGCAATACGACCTACGAAAGATGAATAGTCCAAAGAAGTAATCTGCATTTGCGCAGTACCATCTACTACCGGAGAAGCCGGAATATTAGCAACAATGGCATCCAGTAACGGGATAATGTCTGTCGTTGGTTTTTTCCAGTCGGTGCTCATCCAGCCTTGTTTTGATGAACCATACAAGCAAGGGAAGTCCAATTGATCTTCAGTTGCATCAAGGTTAAACATCAAATCGAAAACCTGCTCGTGAACTTCTTCAGGACGACAGTTCTCTTTATCTACTTTATTAACAACTACAATTGGTTTTAGGCCTAATTGTAGAGCTTTTCCTAATACGAAACGGGTTTGAGGCATTGGTCCCTCAAAAGCATCAACTAATAAAATAACACCATCAGCAAGTTTTAACACACGCTCTACCTCGCCACCGAAGTCGGCGTGGCCTGGAGTATCTATAATATTGATTTTAACATCGTTATAACGTACCGATACGTTTTTCGACACAATGGTGATTCCGCGCTCACGTTCCAAATCGTTGTTGTCAAGAATTAAATCACCGAATTCCTGATTCTCTCTGAAAATTTTTGAAGCATGAATAATTTTGTCAACCAACGTTGTTTTACCGTGGTCAACGTGGGCAATAATGGCAATGTTTCTAATGTTTTGCATTGAAGTCTAACTGTTATCGTAATGCGTCAATCTTTACCCCGACACATCACGGATAAACGACTAACGAACTACACCTTTTTAAAATAAACTGCAAAATTAGAAAAATACAATGAGAAATCCTCATTTTTCTATAATAATCCTATGATTATCAAATTGTTAATAAGAATAGTACAAAAAATGAAGCGTTTTGCAGAGTAGAGTATTTAAAGAAAGTATATACGAAAGTCTTGAAAAAGTATAAGTTTATTGATGAATATAGCCACACACAAAAAGTATAGACTTTTTTAAATGAAAATGTAAAACTGTTTATTAGGTTTAAAACTCATTCAGAATAATCACTTTCGATTCTATGGTATTAGATAAATTCCCTGATCGGTCTTTAATGGTAACCTGATATTTCAGAGAGTCTTTTTTAGGTGTAAAATCCTGAAAATACACAAATGAATAATCAAGCGTTCCTTCAATAGGCCCCTTTTTATTATCTACTTTCAAACGTGGGAAAAACCCTGAATAGGTTACATCAGGAATTACTTCTTGGAAAACGCCTTTTTTCTGACGAAAAATACGCACAATATAATTGAAGTCCTGATTCGTTACGGCTGTCTTTTTTTCTTCTTCATTCAGCCCTAAATCTCCATCTCCATCCTGAAACTTGATTGTCAGAATAACCGAGTCTTTCTTTGAGCCTGAAAACTGGTCTAATCTGATTTCCTTACGTAAATCTTTGAACTCAATATAGGGTTTTATATCAAATGATACCTCTTTGTAACAACCTGTAACCAAAGCCACTACACTAAAAACAACCAATACTGAAACCTTTTTCATTTCTTATCTGTAATTTTATAAGCAATTTAGTATAAAAAAGATAGTTTAGTGTTTGAAACCATAAAATTTTGTTGCTGAAGTTGTTTAGGATTTTAATTTATTTTTAAAAATAGTGGTGTTTTGGGCGAACCAAATCAACACATTTTTAAATGAAAGAAATAATCCTAAACAACTTCGTTCTCTCCTAAACTATTAATTAATCTTTTTACATGGGTATTCGTGACGAACTAAAATCGGCGGTATTGCAAATCAATGATCATTCTCAGAATTCACATACTTTTGAGGAATTGGCTTTAGAAATCTTTCGCTTTCAGGCAGTTGCCAATCCGGTCTATCAAGAGTATTTAGGTTTTCTAAGAGTTAACCCTCAAAAAATTGATCGTTTAGATAAAATTCCTTTTTTACCAATTCAGTTTTTCAAGTATCACAAAGTTATTACCGATCATGCACCTACGCAAATGGTCTTTGAAAGTAGTGGTACTACCCAACAGAATACCAGTAAACATTATGTGAGCGACCTACCTTTTTATGAGCACATCAGTCAGAAGATTTTTGAGCAGTTTTATGGCCCTCTTACCGACTATCACATACTGGCACTACTACCTTCGTATCTTGAACGAAATAACTCGTCTTTGGTGTATATGGTGCAGAGTTTTATTTATCGCACTTTTTCGCGTGAGTCAGGATTCTACTTACATAACACCACAGAATTGCTCGAAAAACTCCACCAGCTATCAGAAAACTCTCAGACACACCGAAAGGTTTTGCTCATAGGTGTAACTTTTGCCTTACTTGATTTAGTGGAAAATGAAAGGGAATTGGATTTTTTAGACCATTTCAAAGACAAGCTCATAGTAATGGAAACTGGTGGCATGAAAGGCCGAAGAAAAGAATTACTACGCGAAGAAGTACACGAAATATTAACCAGCCACTTGCCAATACAACATATACACTCTGAATATGGAATGACCGAATTACTCTCTCAGGGCTACTCCAAAGGCGAAGGCGTTTTTGAATTACCTGATACCATGAAAATCTTATTGAGGGAAATCAACGACCCATTCAAAATCATTTCATCACAATTCCGTGCAGATACTTCTAAAGAAACAACTATTCGTGGGGGAATTAATGTAATAGACCTGGCAAACATAGATTCCTGTAGTTTTATCGAAACACAAGACTTAGGAGCCTATCAGGTAAATAGCCGGCAATTTAGTGTTATCGGGCGTTTTGATAATTCAGATATTCGTGGGTGTAATCTGTTAGTACTTTAGATTCACAAATACCTGTTCAAAGTTCTGAGCACAGGAGGCAGGTAACTTGTACCAAAAATATTGACGTGTACCATCAGTGGATAAATGTTATAAACAGGTATCCGTTCATCGAAACGGGGTTGTAAAGGAAAACTTTCGTGGTAGGCCTCATAAAAACGGTTATCGAAACCACCAAAAAGCGAAGTAAAAGCCATTTCCATCTCACGGTTGCCATAATATACGGCCGGGTCAACCAGACAAGGATTCCCCTTATCATCAGTAATCACATTACCCGACCATAAATCCCCGTGCAATAAGGCTGGGTTTTCGTTCGGCAACAGATTGGGCAGAGCTTTATAAAAATTTTGAAATTTGTCGTATAAGTCTTTGCTGATGAGGTCGTTATAATAAGCAAGCCCTGCCTGAATATTCAACCTTTTTTCGATAAAAAAACTCAGCCAGTCAGTATAAGGCTCATTGTTTTGTGGCAAAGATCCTATATAATTATTAAAATGTAAACCAAAAAAATCGTTAGTGTTCCGATGGAGTTTAGCTAAATTTTGTCCCAACACTTCCCAATAATTAAAGTTAGGCTTAGAGTATTCAATGTTTTCTAAAACCAGGTAATCCTGCCCGTCTCTTCTACCCCAGTTAATTACCTCCGGAATCCTTATTACTTCAGCTTCACGCAA
Organism: Emticicia sp. BO119; assembly: GCF_013912375.1. Taxonomy (GTDB): domain Bacteria; phylum Bacteroidota; class Bacteroidia; order Cytophagales; family Spirosomataceae; genus Emticicia. The sequence continues at coordinate 44,736 of NZ_JACETV010000013.1, forward strand.
TAGATTCAATCCTTTAGCTTCTGTTTCAAACATACCTTCGTGGTTACGGGTATTATACTTAATGAAATACTTCCCTTCATTGGTATGAACCTGCACGGTTATATTGATGCTTCCACCCTGAAGCAAACGATATTCAGTAACCTGCACATCTCGCCCCAATGTCTCAAAAAAGACACCCTCAAAGAATTGAAATTGGTCTTCTGTCGTTTGCATATATCTGTCTCCTCAAAGAAATTTTATTAGTGTGCATCTGAAATACTCAGGCTATTCAGCCAAAACCAGGTTTATCAGCCCTTGGTTTAAATATACTCCTGTCTCAATACGGTTAGCAAAATAAAAAATTCTCATTAAATTTTCCGAACTTTGTCTTAGATATTAAGCGTAACTCAGAAAAGCTTTATAAAAAATATTAACGCAGGTACAACAGATTTTATTCTCAGATTATAATATTCCTGATTATTCATGAAAAGAAATTTAGCTATTTTAGGCTCAACGGGGTCGATAGGTACACAGGCATTGGAGGTAGTAGCGGCAAACCCCGATATTTTTGAAATCGAAGTGCTTACTGCCCAGAATAATGCAGATTTGTTGATAGAACAAGCAATCAGATTTCGGCCTAATGTAGTAGTTATCTCAAACGAAACCCTCTACGATAAGGTCTTTTCTGCGCTTGACCCGCTGGATATTAAAGTATATACCGGAGAAAAATCCCTCTCGTCGGTGGTTCAGATGGAGTCAATCAATATGGTGCTTACGGCCTTAGTGGGCTATGCAGGGCTGATTCCGACTATTGCAGCCATAAAAGCAGGTAAACACATTGCATTAGCCAATAAAGAAACCCTTGTAGTGGCCGGAGAATTAGTAACCGGTTTAGCTGCTAAAAACAGGGTAGATATTCTTCCGGTAGACTCAGAGCATTCAGCTATTTTTCAATGTCTGGTAGGAGAGTTTCATAACCCTATCGAAAAAATAATACTGACCGCTTCCGGTGGCCCCTTCCTGGGCAAAGATAGAGAGTTTCTGAAAAACGTAACCAAGCTACAGGCACTCAAGCACCCGAACTGGAGCATGGGGGCTAAAATTACTATAGATTCGGCTTCTTTAATGAACAAAGGTCTTGAAGTCATTGAAGCTAAATGGTTGTTTGGCCTCACTCCCGACCAGATAGAAGTAGTAGTACACCCACAAAGTATTATTCACTCAATGGTACAGTTTGAAGACGGAAGTATCAAAGCACAGATGGGCTTGCCTGATATGCGTGTGCCGATACAATTTGCTTTGAGCTACCCTGCCCGCCTGAAATCTGATTTCCCGAGATTCGATTTCAGCAAATATCCTTCATTGACTTTTCAGCAACCCGATTTACAGACGTTCAGAAACTTGGGTTTTGCTTTTGAAGCGCTCAATCAAGGCGGTAATATGGCTTGTATTGTCAATGCAGCCAACGAAATAGCCGTGGCTTCTTTTCTGCGCGATGAAATCGGCTTTCTGGAAATGTCAGATTTAATCGAAGATTGTATGCAGCGGGTAAGTTTTGTAAAGACGCCAACCTTGGAAGACTATATCAAAACCGACGAAGAAACCCGCCGCAGAGCATTGGAGTTTTCTTTTTAACGGTTAAACTGCTACTTCCTGGCTCATTTCTTTCATTGCTCTCGACAGAAGAGTATAACAAACAACCCAGGCTTCCTGGGTGTCCTCTGTCCAGTTTTTTCCTAAGCCTTGCTCCAGTGTCCATAATAGTGCCTCACCTACTTTTTCATAATGATAATCCTGTACACCGTATTTCACGTGACGTTGAGAGAGCCTGGCTACATCGTCAAGAATCGTTTCAAGATTATTTAATTTGCTGATAATATATGAAAGCATCGATAATAGTTTTCGTGACTGTTCCGTCATATCAGCATTTCTGAACATAGGTTTTAATTCGGGTGCTATCTCAAATAAACGGGTATAAAAAAGGTTGCCAACGGTTTCAGCAGGGATTTTAGCGACTAAACTAAAACTTTCTTTGACGAGTAAAATCTGATTTGTCTTCATGTCAGTATGATATTCTGTAATAAATGTAATTTTTTGTACTTCCTGCTGTATCCGGCAGTAATTAGTTTTCATGACTTTTACTTATTGATGTCAAAATTAGGAAGTAGCTAAAACCCTGACAAAAATTTCAGATTGAGTGGTTGTTATTTGAAAACGAATGGCATAAAAAGACATATTACCTGTACCACAGAGAGGTGTTTTGAGTAGTTTATTTCTTGAAACCTAATCAACTACTTAGTAAAGAGATGTTTTCGCAAAGGAGATTAGTTGTGGTACTGATTTTATTTTGTTTTTGATTCAACAGAAAGGAGTGGGGATAGAAATTATCTCATAAATTTTAAACAATCATCACCTGAAACTGATTAGCTTGCAAGTAATTCTGCTTTTTAGCTTGTTTCATCTAAACGCATAAAATGAAATGGAGACAAACGCAATTTTTCCGAAAGGCGATAAACTCACGAATGGCTATTTTACCGGCGATGCCTTTTTAAAGGTTCTGTTGGCCAGAGATAAAAATAGTGACTTTTTATTAGGTAATGTAACTTTTGAACCCGGCGGAAGAACCAACTGGCATACACATCCGAAAGGACAGGTGCTCATTGTTATTGAAGGCGAAGGTTTCTATCAGGAAAAAGGTAAGCCTGCCCAAGTCATAAAAAAGGGAGATGTTATTAATATTCCTGAAAATACCGAACACTGGCACGGGGCTTCGGCCAGAACCGAAATGACGCATATTGCTATTACGCATTTTAAAGATGATGTAAATGTAGTATGGTTACACCCTGTTTCTGAGCAAGAGTATGAGGAAGTAAATAAACCATGAGCAAAAAAATGAAACATTTTATTCGCAACTTTCCAACTATGAGGTATAAAATCATCTTTCTTTTTATACTAACAAGCCTTATGATTCTTTCATTCAAGCCCTCTGTTGCCCAACAAAAAGACATGATGATACGCATAGCAGAAATTGAGATTATACCTGAATATCTCGAAGAATACAAAGCTATTTTGAAGGAAGAATCTTCTGCATCTGTAAAAATAGAACCGGGTGTAATTGTTATATTCCCGATGTATCAGAAAGAAAACCCCAACCAGATAAGGCTTCTGGAGATATATGCCAATAGAGAGGCTTATGAGGCGCACCTGAAAACTCCACATTTTCAGCATTATAAATCCACTACGCTTAAAATGGTGAAGTCGTTGAAGTTGATAGAGATGAGTGCTATAGACCCTGAAACTATGCAGGAGATATTCAGGAAGATAAAATAGGCACATATATAGAAAGAATTTTTTGCCCGAGCTTCGCTTCAAAAGTATGGCTCGGGTATTTTTTTGTACGCATTACTTTATTGATAAAAACCATTAAAACCTGTTTTCCTGCAATCCATTAGTCGTTTTTGGCACTTCGGCGTCTTATATTTTTTTTGGAATCTACATTCACTCAACTTTGTAGCGTCAAAAACAGACAAACAACCGAATAGTCATAGAAAACTAAAAGCATTTAAAATGAAAAAGCAATTATTAATCATCGCTATTATTCTTTTCAGTTTGCAAGCCAATGCAGACGATAAAAAAATTGAGTACAGAAGTAGTAACCTCAACATTGGTATGTACGAGTACGAACACGTAAATTCTTTGAAACTAAGCCTGAATATTGCAAAAGATAAAGGACAAAAAGCCAAAGTGAAATTGATGGATGCCGACGGCAGAACCTTGCATGAAGAACTCATAGGCAGAAAACAAACCTCGGTAAATGTACGCGTTGATTTGTCTTCAGCACCAGTAGGAAAGTATTATGTCGAATTAACCAGTGGTGACAGAATCATTACCAGAGAAGTAAATCGTGGGCAACAATCATTAAGTTATTAAAGTAGGGTTTTTCTCATAAGTTTAGGGGTTAGAACAAAAGCTCTTCCAGATTGGTAGAGCTTTTTTTATACCATTTTAAGGCATCTTTAAATTTACATAAACACATGAAAACTAAAATTGTCATTTTGCTGCTTAGCCTATTATTGAAAGCCTGTATAAAGAATGAAAAACCCGTGGCAGAAGCAGCCAAACACAATGAACTTTCATCAGAGTCAATAAAGCCCCTGATAAAAATTACTTATCCCGAAGATGAATTATCTCAGAAGAGTTTTGTCTATGATGCTTCGGGTAATCTGATAAAATTTAACAGTATTTCAGATACCGCTTATTATACTTATACCAAAGACCATATCCATAGAAAATGGGTAGATACCAAGGGAGCCCCGATTTCGGAACAGGAATTTTCTTTAGATAAAGACGGAAGAATCATTGCCTCTACTTTTACAGAGACGGCTATAGGAAAAATTTATGAAACTGCTTATGCCTATAATGCTGAGGGCTTTTTGATAAAGGCGATTACTAAAAACTTCACGACTAATAAGGATAATATCATTGTGCATAGTTATAAAGCAGGTAACCTGATAAGTACCCGATACCTGACTGATGACAAGCTTGATATGGAACTTTGGTATGAATATGATAGTAACCATGAGAATAAAATAGCTTTGAATGTCTCAAGTGTCGATGAATATTTTACAGGTTACAGGATGGGGAAGCTAAGTAAAAATGTAATAATACAATCACTATGCAAAAGTGCTGAGGGAGATACACTGAGCCATCTGAAATACAAAAATGAATTTGATAAAGGCGGATATTTAGTAAAAACTACTGAGCAAGATATAATTAATGAGATAAGTGTTGAAAAACTGTATCATTATAAAAACTAATGAATGACCATGAAAATAGTAAAATACTTAATCGGGCCGGAGTTACTCTGGCTATTGGTCTTTATAGGCATAAAGTATTTTGGCAGATATAATATAAGCACACAGGGCAAATACAATGATAGTATAGAAAATATGGCTTATGTATTACCTCTGGTTGTGATACTTGCTTGTATGAGTATCTACGGCATAGCCGTTGCACCTAAAGAATACCTGTTGATACGGATTATCATTGTGTCACTCATAGGCAGTCATTTTGTGTTCAGCTATTGTGCCGGTTCACATACTGCAGGCGGGCCGGGTGCAGGTATGATATACATTGCAGGTATCTGCTTTACTCTTTTGCTCTTATTTATAGCCGGTTTGGTTAAACTCTTTTTCTTCTCAAATAAATGATTAAAAATAATTTCTACCTCATTTTCTTCGGAATATTCTCTTTCGTTGCTACCATTATGGGGACAGTGGCTTATTTCAGCTATAAGAAAGCACATAAGCTTTTACATGAGGGCGTAAAGACAACAGCCATAGTAGAAGGCGGCTTTGCGGATAATAAAGGCCATATCCGCTATAAGTTGGTGTATTTTGATAATCAGCAGAACTCTCATACCTATTGGTTAGAAAAACAAAGCTGGACAAATCCCTTAAATTACGGAGATAAAGTACCTGTTTATTATTCACCCCATAAACCTGATGAAGCAACCGGAGGAGGCATGGATGCCTGGTTTGTAACGATTCTGCTAAGTTTGTTTTTCTTTGTGTTCGGGCTGATAGGATATATAGGCCTGACCCGGCAATTGTTCTCTCTCAGTCAGAAAAAGCATCTGCAAAAGTGGGGAATAAGTATTAGTGCTCACGTAGATGATGTATATAAAAATTATAGCATACGCGTTAATAACGAGAGTCCGTATATTATACGCAGTACCTATAAATCGCCTTCTGATAACAAGATATATATCTTCTATAGTAACCCCATCTGGTTTAATCCCTTACCATATCTGAAAGATAGCATTGTTGTGAAAGTAGACCCGGATAATTATACACAATATATAGTAGAAACAGACTTCCTGGCCTTATAAAACCATTCATTTTTATTTTTCTACTATTCAATAGGCATTTTTGCGTATTCAGCCGTTTAAATTTTAGAACCTCCTGATTATCAGTCATTTTTGTCTCATAATTATAACAAAAACAGACATGGAAACTAAAATCAGAAAACCTCACCGAAATCACAACAAGTTACTTTTCAGAGCTTCAGATAATATCGTAAGATTAGAAGCAAATATCAATTATACTACGTTTATTCTGAATGGGGGTACACAAAAAGTAATGTCCTATACCCTGAAAGTGTATGGTACTATTTTACCTCAATCATTTGTAAGAGTCAACAGATCTTGCATTGTCAATACCAGATTCATAGCCGACCTTAATTTCGACCATAAAACAGTAGTTTTAAAAGACGGAACAAAGATTGGTATCTCACGCAGAAGATTAGAGACTGTCCGCCAGAATATGGGGGCTGTAGCTTAAAAAACGGCTGCTAAATTGCTATCCCTCACGGTTTTGTAGTTAAACTTAGAAAAACTGAGTATCTTTGTGAGAAATTATAAAGATATGAAACAGCCTTTTTATGTTCTTTACGAAGACAATCATCTTATAATTGTCAATAAAGCAGCAGGAGTTTTAGTACAAGGCGATGCTACAGGAGATAAGACTTTATCAGATTACGTAAAAGACTACATCAAAGAAAAATATAGTAAACCAGGCGATGTATTTTTAGGAACAGTACATCGCCTCGACCGTCCCGTAAGCGGGATCGTGGTTTTTGCTCGTACCTCAAAAGCACTTGAGCGCATGAATGAATTATTCAGAAGAAGAGACATGCAGAAAACCTATTGGGCAGTAGTAGGCAAAAAACCTGAAAAGAAAAGTGCTAAGCTGACCCATTTTTTAGTAAAAAACGAAGAGAAAAATACAGTTAAAGCTTTTGATACTGAAGTGAAAGGCTCTCAGAAAGCCGAATTGACTTACCGTTATCTGGGCGAAATCAATCACTATCATTTACTGGAGGTAAACCCTGTTACAGGTCGTCCGCATCAAATCAGAGTTCAGTTGGCCAGTATAGGCTGCCCGATCAGAGGAGATGTAAAATATGGCTACCCGAGAGCCAATCCTGAGGGTAATATCAATCTTCATGCGCGCCGTTTATATTTTGTTCATCCGGTTAAGAAAGAACCAATCCTTATTAAAGCTCCACTGCCCGAGAATCCTTTCTGGGAAGAATTTCTGGAGCTTGAAACAGAAGAAATAAAAACAGAAAATCTGGATTTCTTGTATTAAGAAATCCAGATTTTTTGCTTATTTAACGCTTCATTGACAATATTTTCGTAATTTGTTCGCCTCAATCAACCCCTTAATCTATTCAAAATGAATCGTAGAAACTTTCTTTCAAAGAGTGCTATGGCAGCAGGTGCTTCTGCTTTGCCGATTGGCACTGCTTTAGCATCTGAGACACAACAAGACTTCCCTAAAACTACTTCAGCCGATAAATTTAAACTCTTATACGCTCCTCATTTCGGTATGTTCGAGAACTCTGCCGGAAAAGACCTTGTTGACCAGCTGAAATTTATGGCCGATAATGGCTTTATGGCATTAGAAGATAATGGTATGCTGGGCCGTCCGGTTGATGAACAAAAGAAGATAGGCGAGACCCTGGCAAAACTGAATATGAAAATGGGCGTTTTTGTGATTGATGGTGGCGACAACTGGAAGACATCTTTAGCGACAGGAAAGAAAGAGTTTTTAGAGAATTTCCTGAAAACCTGCCGCACATCTGTTGAAGTAGCCAAGCGTGTCAATGCCAGATGGGCAACGGTTGTGCCAGGATTTTTTGAAAGAAGATTACCCATAGGTATTCAAACTGCCAATGTCATTGATGCCCTGCGTCGTGCCTGCGATATTCTGGAGCCTCATAACCTGACTATGGTATTAGAGCCTCTAAGCGATACACCTGAATTATTTCTGCGTAATTCAGACCAGACTTTTATGATTTGCAAGGCTGTTAACAGCCCATCATGTAAGATTTTATTTGATATGTGGCATATGCAACGCAATGAAGGCCGTATGACACAGAATATGGACTGGTGCTGGGACGAAATCGGATATTTTCAGATAGGCGATGAGCCGGGGCGCAATGAACCAACTACCGGAGAGATAAACTATAAAAGCCTGTTCAAACATATCTACGAAAAATCTAAAGCAAAGAATCAGGAGTTTATCATGGGTATGGAACATGGCAATGCCTACAAAGGTGCAGAAGGAGAGAAGAAACTAATAGAGGCTTATAAATGGAGTGATAATTTTTAAAATGCTATTCAGATAGTTTAAACAAAAATTAAGGTATCAGGGTTTTCGGCTGATACCTTTTTTATTATTTGTACTAAACAATACTAAACAAGATCCCAAATAAAAAGGTCTTATCCGAATGAACGAATAAGACCCTTCTATTATCTGATTAAGTATTAATTACTTAGTTGAATCAGCAGCCATTGAATCAGCAGCCATTGTTGTATCAGGAGTCATAACTGAAGTAGCAGTTGAATCTACAGCTGTAGAGTCAGTAGCAGTTTCAGTTTTAGATGTACAAGCGGCCAAAGAAGCCATACCAGCTACGAATAAGATTGCAAATACTTTTTTCATTTCTTTATGTTGTTTTTAAGGTTTGAAACGCATTGCAAATTTAAGTTTATTTTAAGATACGATGCAAGCATTTCTTAAATTTTTTTTAAAATTACCTTAAATACGTCTTAATAAAGCAATAGAATCTTGAAATTGTCCAATTTTTAGCGGGGATTTCGGGTTTTGAGTTTGTCATAAATTCCTGTACTTCTAAAGGTAAGAAATTTGTGACCGAAATAATTGGCAAGAAAACTAAAGCCCATACCCACTACATGAGAACTTTTTTCACGGACAAAAAGAGAGTATTGAGAAAAATATTTGTTAGCTACATGGTCGAAAGTAAGAGAAGAAACCCCTACCTGTATGCCCCAGGCCACCAGTGCAATAATCAGAAACTTCACAGATTCCCGGCGTGTATTGCCTGATTCTTTGGCAGAAAAGGCAAAAACTTTAGCAGGAATAAAACTCACAACTGTGGCGGTCAGATACCCGGCAGAAACACTTAGATTAAATGCAGGCTTGTCAGCAAAGCCCAGATAGAGAAAAAGAGATTTATAAGGGATTTGTGTGATAAAGTTTGTGCCGGCACCTAATATAGCTGTAAGGAAAAAAGAAATAAAACTTCTTAATTCCTTATTCCTGATTTTTTCTAATATTTTTAACAAGATTTTATGATTTAAAATATGCTCTTTATCACATTAAGCTACGCAATAAATCAGGGAAAAGCCCAAGCAGAATAGAACCAAATGTTGTAATTCCTAAAATTATCTTATAAAAAGGCTTTATGCTGATTATCTCACCCTCGCTTTCTCTCATATAGGCAGCAATAATAGGTTTAAAATAATAGTAAATCCCTACAGCTGACATCAGAATAGCCACTACCAATAACCAGATATGCCCTCTGAAAGCTGCATCTGAAAATACATAGAATTTACCCCAGAAGCCTGCTGTTAAAGGTATCCCCGCCAACGAAAGCATTGAAATAGCTAAAATAAAAGCAAGGAATGGATTTCTCTTGGATAAACCATTCAATACCGTAATACTTTCGTCTGGTCGTCCATCAACTAATTTCTCTTTCGACACCGCCATCAATACACCAAAAGCACTGATAGTAGCCAAAGAATAAGCTAATGAATAAAATACGATTGAATCATCAGATTTATTGCTCAATCCTATCACAGCCATCAGCATATATCCGGCATGAGAGATACTTGAAAACGCCAGCATACGTTTAAAACTACCCTGCGATACGGCCGTCACGTTGCTGATAATTAAACTCAGCACGGTCATTATAACCACCATTACCCACCAGAAACTATAAATAGACGAGAATGATACTTCTAATATACGATAGATAGCGGCAAATCCGGCTGTCTTTACAATGGTCGACATGAACGTTGTAAAGATAGTTGGCGCACCTTCATACACGTCAGGAGTCCAGAAATGAAACGGAGCGGCAGATACTTTAAACAACAAACCAATTAAAAGGAACGTAACACCGACAAACAGATATACAGGTCGTCCGGCCAATTGTGTTTGCAGAATTACCGCACGGGCGGTCTCAATATTAAATGAATAATTGGCACCATATAACATAGCAATACCAAATAGCATAATACCTGTAGCAAACGACCCCATTAAGAAATATTTAAGGGCGGCTTCATTTCCTCTCAGATTCCGCTTGTCACTTCCGGTCAGTACATACATCGAAACAGATAAAATCTCAACACCGATAAACAGCATAATCAGATTCTGGTATCCTGTCATCATAATAGCTCCAACTAACGAAAACTGTAGTATCGCAAAGTACTCAGCCGGCTGTGCATGGTCATCATCAATAAAACCTTTCGACAACCCAATAATCAGAAAGGCAGAAAGCAGAATAATAGCTGATAACAGAATAGTGAAATTATTTACCTGCAACATATTGTTGAAGTACAAGCCCGGTTTGTTCCAGTCATATAGATTGGCTAAAAACGCAAGTGTTACAAAAAATAAGGTAGCAGGAAGTAAGACTTTCTTAGATTTAAGAAAACCTAAGAACAGGGTAATAATTCCGGTTATAGAAAGTACGAGTATTGGATACATAATATCTATTGAGCATTATCAGTTCACAACTGTCGGGTGTAAACTATTAATTAAGGATGAATCAGTTGTAATAGGCTGTTAACCGCAGGTTCAGTAATTTTCAAAAATACATTCGGGAAAATACCCATCAATAAAACTACGGCAGCTATAGGCAATAAAACGGCTACTTCCGTACCTTTTACATCCTTAAACTTGGCAGTTACCTGGTTACTTTCGCCAAACATCGAGCGTTGCATCATGCGTAGCATATATACGGCACCTAAAATAATTGTTAAACCTGCAATACCACCTAACCAGGCATTTTTATCAAATACACCTTTCAGTAATAAAAATTCTCCTACAAAACCATTAGTCAAAGGTAAGGCAACGCTCCCCAACATGATAATCATGAAATAGATACTCAATGCCGGAGTTTTTTGTGTAATACCACCCAAAGAATTTAAATCTCTCGTATTAGTGCGGTCGTACATAATTTTTATGATGAAGAACAAACCTACTGCATTGATTCCATGCGCAACCATTTGTAATAAAGCACCCTGAATACCACTTAATGTACCCGATAATACTCCTGCCGCCATCAGGCCCATATGTGCAAATGATGAATAAGCAATCAGGCGTTTGATATTGTTTTGCTGAATCGCAATAACCGAACCATAAATCAAGCCGGTTACTGATAAAATCATGGCAATAAAACCAGAATCTGACAACCCTACCGGAGCCAACGGCAATAGGATACGGATTAACCCGTAAACCCCCATTTTCGACAACAAGCCTGATAATAACATGGTAGCCGGAGTTGGCGATTCGCTATAAGTATCCGGTTGCCATGTATGAAATGGTAATACCGGCATTTTGATAGCAAAGGCAATAAAGAACGCCCAGAATAATAAATTCTGGCTCGCAGGCGAAATAAATTTCGCAGCTGCATATAGTTCCTGAATATTGGCTGTTGATGCTTTTATATATAGATACACGATGGCAACCAGCATAAACAAACTTCCAAACATGGTATAAACAAACATCTTGAAAGTAATTCTTGGTGCATTTTCACCTCCCCACAAGGCCGCTAAGAAATATACCGGTATCAGTGCTGCTTCGTAGAAAAAGTAAAACAGGAAAATATCTTTTGCCATAAAAACACCCATCAAAGCCGCTTGGGTCAATAAGATAAGCGAGTAGAAAGATTCCTGTTTTTTATAGCTAAACTTAAATGTGGAAAGAACAATCAAGGGTACTAAAAAGCCTGTCAGAGCAATCATTAAAAGGCTGATGCCATCAATTCCTAAATGGAAATTAATTCTCAGGTCCTTCATCCAGGCATATTTGACTTCTACAACAGTTTGAGAATCAAAAGTGATAAAAGCATAAGCAGCAATAACAAACTCTATAAGAGAAGTCAATAAAGCTACATTTTTTGATACTCCAGCATTACTACCTCTTAATGAAAACAGTAAAAGACTGCCAATAAGGGGAATTAGTATAAGGATTAGTGCTAACATCCGTTATTATTTTTAAATTTTTAAGTCGTAATGTTCGGTTGGATTCGTATTATTTTATCCCAACAAATGCTTTAATAGTTTCTAAAACCTGATAACCTAAGTTTATACCCATAAACAGGGCAATACTTATTACCATTGCAAATAAATAGAAGCCGGTTCCTCCTGCCTGTAATTTACGGGTAAGCCCACTGAACGAATTAACCAGTTTTCCTACACCATTTACGATACCATCGAAACCTTTAGGTTCAAATATGTTTACAAATATGGCTGACAGACGCTTAACAGGATTTACAAAAACAGCCCAGTAAATTTCATCAATATAATATTTGTTGTAAATAACTTTTTGTACACCTGTAATCTCGCTGTCTTCTACAGGTACATTTTTACTGCCGCCAAATCTGGTATAAGCCACAAAAATAGCAATCAAAGCAGCTCCCAGCGAGATTCCCATCAACATCCACTCAGTTGAATGTTCAACCGGATGAGCTCCGAACTCAGGGTTAACAACTTTTGAACCTTCATAAATCGGATTCAGAAACTCTGCTAATAGATGAGGGGTATGAAACACTTCAGGCATACCGATAAAACCACCAATAAACGATAAAACCGCTAAGACCATCAAAGGGATTGTCATGCTTGCCGGAGATTCATGCAAGTGGTGTTCCTGTTCATGCGTTCCTCTGAAAGTACCCGTAAAAGTAAGGAAGAATAGACGGAACATATAAAAGGCAGTCATCATAGAGCCAATCAATGCCAATACCCACATCAATTTATTATGCTCATATACATGCGCTAATATCTCATCTTTCGAGAAGAAACCAGCAAATGGGAAAACCCCTGAAATGGCTACAGTACCTACTAAGAATGTAATAGCAGTAATTTTGATTTTACTCCATAAACCACCCATGCGGCGAATATCCTGTTCACCACTCATGGCATGTATCACGCTACCTGCTGCTAAGAATAGGAGAGCTTTGAAAAAAGCGTGTGTTATAACGTGGAAGAAGCCCGACGTATAAGCAGATACACCCAATCCCATAAACATATATCCTAACTGACTCACAGTCGAATAAGCCAGTACTTTCTTAATATCATTCTGGAAGATACCGATTGTGGCAGCTACAACGGCAGTAGCAACGCCAATCCAGGCTACAAATTCCAGTGTTTCAGGCGCAAGAGTATAGAGAATATTCGAACGAACAATCATATAAATACCCGAAGTAACCATCGTAGCAGCATGGATTAAAGCCGATACCGGAGTAGGGCCAGCCATTGCATCAGGTAACCACGTATATAAAGGTATCTGTGCCGATTTACCCATCGCACCAATGAACAGGAAGCCCGTAATGGCAATGATAGTACTATCGCCTATGGTTAATCCTTTTGCTTTTTCAAATACCTCTGTGTATTCAACCGAGCCAAAATTCAATATAATCAGGAAAATACCGATTAAAAAGCCTAAATCACCAATACGGTTCATAATAAAGGCTTTTCTTGCGGCATTGCCATATTCTGTATTTTTATTCCAGAATCCAATGAGTAGATAAGAACACAAACCTACACCTTCCCAACCAATAAACATCACAATATAATTTGAACCCATCACCAATAATAACATCGAGAATAAGAACAAATTAAGGAACGACATAAACTTGCCATAGCCTTCGTCATCATGCATATAGCCCATCGAATACATATGTATGAGTGTTCCTACACCTGTAATTACAAAAAGCATAATAATAGATAGTTGGTCTATCTGGAATGAGAAGTTAATCTGTAAGGTTCCGACTGTAATCCAGTCAAAAACATTCACAAGAATAGGTTGGTTGGTTTCAACAAGCTGGGTATAGGCTATTACAGTACCAATAAATGATAACAAAGAAGCCCCTACACCGATTGGCCCGGCTAAACTGGTAGGAATTTTACGAAACCCAAGGCCGTTGATTAAAAAACCAATGAGTGGAAATAAAGGTATTAGAGTAATGATTGACATATATTAATAGCCCCGGCCTCAAAGGCATGTTAAATAAGGTTTAAAAACTATTATATTCATGAAGAGATTACCATTTCAATTTATCCAACAAACTGACGTCAATAGAACGGATATTTCTATAAATCATCACAATAATAGCCAGACCAACGGCTACTTCGGCTGCGGCAACTGCCATAATAAAAAATACAAAAACCTGCCCTGATGAATCAGCCCGGTAAGAAGAGAACGCTATCAATAAAAGGTTAACAGCATTAAGCATTAACTCGATTGACATAAATATGATGATAGCATTGCGGCGTATCAATACACCCACGACCCCAATGATGAATAAAATACTTGCCAATAAGACATAATTTAGCAAAGGGACGGTCTGGATAATGTCTGGTATTTTACTTTGCATTTGCAGATTTATGGTTGTTTTCCGAAAAGATTTCGCAAAAATAATGAACAATTATCAATAAACAATTTTCAACCCGAATTTTAACGTCGGTCAATTTCTTAGTAAAATACTATTTTCTGAACTGGAAAATCGTATCCTAAGTGCTAAAAAATCACTTTTCAAGCATCATTTTCAGCTTTATTTCTGTTAATTTTCTTTTGGTGTCTAACGGGAAATCGCCATTAATCATCCAATCATAATATTGAGGTTCTTGCTTTAATACATATTTAACAGCTTTACCATTGTGTTTGCCGAAATTAAACATAATTTCTCCTTTGGCATTACGTGTCATTCTTTGTGCAAAATCAACAATATTTGCCGATGTCAACTGGTGCAATACGTCCATGTCGTTTTTTACGGGCTCGTATTCTTCGCCTTTATCATTTTTCAGTTTAACACCATCATATTTGTCAACCTGCGCACAAAGTACCTCTAAGGTAGCTAAAGTATCTACTTCTGCACTATGTGCTCCGTCTAATTCTTTATGACAATACAAACGATAGGCCGCTGAAAGCGTACGGGGCTCCATCAGGTGGAAAATCCGTTGGGCATCAATCAGCTTGCGGTTCTTCGTATCAAAATCCACATCAATTCTTAAAAACTCTTCTACCAGCATGGGCACATCAAAACGATTGCTGTTAAAGCCCGCCAGATCACAACCTTCTAAAAACTGCGCTAAAGATTTACCTATCTGCTTGAAACTTGGCGCATCTTTCACATCTTCATCATAAATCCCATGTATCATACTCGTCTCAGGCGGAATCGGTACACCCGGATTAATCAATTTTGTCTTTACTTCAACCGTTCCGTCAAGTTTGGCTTTAGCAATACACAATTCTACAATTCTGTCTTTGGTAATATTTACTCCGGTAGTTTCGAGGTCGATTACGGCGAGGGGTTTTCGGAGTTTAAGAGAATGAGTAAGCATTATTGGTTATTTAAATCAAAGATACAAAGGTAGGAAATAATCAAACGGATTGAATTAATGTATCACGATTTTTTAAATCGATGCTATGGACTGGTATAGCAATATATTCTGTTTTGTGTTTCGAATAAGTATCTGATTTGATCATGAGTGGAAAGAGGCGATATCATTAAATGTCACAGAATAATCTTTTAGGCGGTGTATTGCATACAAGCAAAAATGCCACCTCTTACCAAGATGGCATTACCAGAGGGTATATCATTTACTCTCATTTCTTCTCAATCACTTCATCAATCACAAAGAAAGGGCGTTTTTTTACTTCAATATAGATTCTGCCTATGTATTCTCCTAAAATACCTAAGATAATCAGAATAACACCGCCTAAGAAATACATGCCTACTGCCAACGAAGCCGTTCCCGGGGTTTCTTCAGGTGCATGACCAAAAACCTTAAAGCCTATCAATCGATGTAGAACGAAGAAAATGCCCAGGAAAAACGAAGGAATAGAGATAATAAAACCCATATAAGTAGCCAGACGGAGCGGGAAACTTGAAAAGCCAAATAAACCATCTAACGCTAACTGAACTAATTTCTTAAAGGTATATTTTACTTCTCCTGCGGCTCTTTCGGCTCTTTCATAGGTAACACCAACCTGTTTAAATCCGGCAAAGGCACGCATACCGCGTACAAATCTTAATTGTTCAGGCATTTCGTGTACCAGCACGTTTACTACCTTTCTGTCCATCACACAGAAATCACCCGAATCAAGAGGAATCTCAATATCAGAAATCCAGGCTAATATTCTGTAAAAAGTGGAATAAGCCATTTTCTTGAAAAAACCTTCTTTGCGTTTGGTTCTGATGGCAAAAACCACTTCATACCCCTCACGCCATTTATCCAGAAATCTGTGTAATTCTTCCGGCGGGTCTTGCAGATCACCATCCATAATCACAATAGCATCACCTTTAGCCATTTTTATGCCTGCTGAAATAGCAGGTTGATGACCAAAATTGCGAGAAAGTTTGACAACCCTTACATGCACGTCTTTTTCAGCCATCACTCTCATCATGGTTAATGAACTATCACGAGAGCCATCATCAACTAATACAATTTCGTAATCTTCTCCCCAGGAAGGAGCAGCAGCAGTTAATCGATTATATAGATTTTGTAGGTTTTCTTCTTCGTTAAAAATGGGAATTACAATAGAAATCATTATAACAAGGGCTTAGTGCGAATGTTTGAGTCGCAAAGATAGGGTATTTGAAACACAAAAGGGCAAAGAAGAAAGAGATAGCAACAAAAAAGTCCTGCTTTTTTATCGAAGCAAGACTTTCCTTTGAAAACGCGTATGATGTTTAAACGCTTATCCATACCCAAAAGTTTCGCACTTGAAAAATAGTTGTATTATTTTTCAGAATTGTTTCCAAATCCAATCTTTCCAGAAAGTGAAGCACCATAAGGAACAAAATCACTATTCATTCCCATAACCTTACAAGCTTCGGCCGCTACCCTGATAGAGTTATTGGTACTACGTTCATCAGGATAAATATGCGCCATATTAGCTATATACAAGTTTTTGGTTGAAGTTTCGGAAGCAGGTACTTTCTCGGAGAAGTTCAAATCACAAACGGTAGCAGCCGTATTGGTTTTGAAAACATACACATTTTTAATCCAATCTTCCGAAAACTCCGGATTAATACGTTTCAATGGCGGAATCATCACAGCCTTAATATCCTCATTGCTCATTTTTGCCAAATCTTCACTCATGGCAAAGTAGCGTGATAAGTACATAATGTGCGAGCCGTTATACTGTTCTTTCGGAATGAAATTGGTATGCTCAATCACACCCCCAAACGGGAAGCCCTGGTCGGCTACGTTCATCCAGTAGATATGGCTGAATGATTTCTTCAATTCTAAAATTGTACAAACAGCTCCGAAGTACTCAATGCCATTGGCATCCAACGGAGAGTTTTTAATTTTATCAAAATAGATAGAGGGGATAGTTAATAAGAACTTATCGCCGTCATTCCCAATTTGCAGGTTTTTGGTCTTGATGCCCTTTATCTCATTATTCTCAATCTTAAATGCTTCAACAGGTTCATTTTTAATGAGTTCCACACCCATTTCTTCTAATCGTTTCACAAGCGTGTCCATCAATGTTTTCCAGCTTCCCTGAATATAACCTAAACTTTCATCACCATCTTTACGAGACCCCAGACGCTGCGCCATACGACCAATCATCCACGATAACGGCACCTGATTAGAGTAAGGACCAAACTTGATATTAAGCATAGGTTTCCAGAGAGCATCGGTTATGTCTTTGCCTGCCCATTTATAAAACCAGTCCAAAGTAGATATTTCTTCATTTTCACGCCACTTGGCAAATTTCCCCAAAAAAATACTGGTCAGCCCAAAACGGATTTTTCCGATAAATCCAACAGGTTTAAATTTCAACAGGTCGATTGGCGAGTTAAAATTATATATCCTGCCATTTCTGAAAACCCCCATTGTGGTTTTTTTGTAGAAGGCTTTATCTGAAATTCCTAAGTCTTTTAACAACCAACGCAATTCGGCATCTTGCGTAAAAAAGTGATGGTAATAGTATTCCAATTGATTTCCACCTATTTCAAAAGTGTTCAATAATCCGCCAAACTTATCACTCCCCTCAACTATGGTTACTTTAATCCCTTGTTTGGCTGCTATATAAGCTGCTGCCAATCCGGTCATTCCACCACCTATTATATTTAATTTCATATCGAAGGCTATTATTTAGTTTATCTATTGAATGCTGATTGTTTGTTCTTTAATGACTTTAAACTGATTATTTTCCAGCTTGCCGATTTTCATGCTGAATTGTCCACTTGGTAAATCCGGTTTGGCTACAATGGCATCAATCCTGTTGTTGTAGAATCTCCGTGTACTTATAAAGTTGGTAAACTTATTAGCCTGTGTTTCCAAAGGGAATGCCAGACGATTTTTACCATTGCTGAAAATGGCATAATACCCATCATAGCGGGTTCCGAATGGAACAAAAACATTATCCAATTCTATATGGAATGTATTCGAGCCATCAGTTACTTTTACTGTTTCGCTACCTGTATTCGTTACCTGATTTTCGTACAAAGCTTTATTCATTACATCGATTTCCGCCGGAGGGGTATAGTTTTTGAAATGTACCCTGCTAATCCAGAGTATATCATTGACATATTTCATCACACCTGGCACAAAGCCAGCATAATTATATGGAGGGATAGGTAACTTCTGATATTGTGTAATAGGCGCGTGGTCATCCGGATTCCGGGAGTTTTCAAACGCATAATAGTAGTAACGACCATTGTTTTTCCAGTTCAGGATAGTAGTTCCAAAGAAACGGCGTCGGTTCTCTACATCGTCCCAGCTTTCGTAATAAGAAAAAAGATTAAATAGTAAGGTTACCACAATTGAAATCCGCAGATATTTTTTCCATTGACTAACAGGCAAAATATTAAATGAACTCAGATAGAGAATAATAAACAGAATAATGGATACTGTTTTATAACGACTGGCAAAGGCCTGCTCTAAGCCCTGGCTTGCTCTCGAAACTGAAAACGCAGCACCACTCAAAGCCACAAAAACAAAAGCCGCCAATAAATAAAGATTGAATTTCGGATATTGTAATAGTTTCTCGTACAACCGATAAAACCAGTTGTGCATATTCTTTTTCGCTTTAGGCCAGAAACGATAATATAGGAAAGTGAATAGTAGTACCGCCAACCAGCCTATCATGGCCAAACCCACTACAATAGCTATAACATGCTTAACGGTAATATCATAAACCTGCACAGTACTATCAATCGGTGAGCCAAAGAAAGCAAAGAAATCACCTAAGATAATATGTGGGTATTGGGTTATATTCACCATTACATCAGGTCTGATACCCGGCTTCTTAAAATCGTGAAAGTATAACCAGAAACTTAAAATGACAATAACCAGATACAGTATTTTTTCGCTTTTGGTGCGTGCATATAAAACCAAAGGTATGGCGGCCAGAAATGAAAACATCCCATTACCATTGGTAAACATAGCTAAGAAAAACAGCCCATTGGCCAGATAAAAAGCCCATCCTTTTTTATTAAAAAGAAGCAAGCAAAAACCCAGGAGCCCGAAAATAATAACCGTGTTCGGCTGTAAAGAAGTAATAGCCCAGAAAATATTCTCAATAGGTTGAGTATTGAAAATAATAAATATAACTGGCACAAGATAAGCAAGTCCGGCATTAATTTCTTTCAGTAAACGATAGAAAACAAAGGGTAGAATCAAAAGGTAAGATACACCCATCAGCATAAGTATTTTATAATTTACTTCGCCAAAAAGGTTATAACAAAGTAGCGTGCTTAATCTTACGTAAATAATGCGGTGTTCACACATTTGCGAAAACAGCAATTCTATTTTTTCGCCAAAAGTGGTTTGTTGCATCCAACTGGCTAAAAATCCTTCAATACCGTGCCAGTCGTCGTTCCAGCCAATATTAAAAGCATTTTTCTCTACAAAAATATAAAATGCAATGATTGGCGCTAAAATCAGAAAAAATATACCTGCTTTATTTTTCATTTAAAAGTCAATGTGTTTGTGCAATCAATTTAGGATTATCAGAATTTCTCAACAGACTCGACATAATCCTGAAAATGCGCTGCCGGAAGAAAATTAAAATTTACCCGATAGGAGAGAACCGTAAAAACCAATATTAAAGCACTTAAAAAAGCCTGCATTAATATACCGAAAAATATCAGCACTGCCCAGCTGGGAATATAGCTGCTATAAATAAATACTGTAATAATGCCGGCAATAGCAACCAGAATAAGCGATGAAATAGCAATTAATAGCCGAACAGAAACCGTATCAATATAAACCGCTACAGCACTCAGCCCATGTATTACCAAAGAAGTATAATTCATCTTGGATTTGCCGGTATATCTTGTACCACGCTCTAAACCTACTGATTTATATAAAAGCCGCGAACGGATAATGCCACCAGGATAATGGTTCCAGATGTCAGAAACGTGCGTAACCTTATCTAAAAGTTTCTTAGGAATCACCGAAAAATTGCCGAAGTTAATCACTTTCCCCGTCAGGAAAATAAAAGCATATTTATAAATTTTGTAGAAAATCTTAAAGAGGAAGCTTTCCTTTCTTTTGGTACGGCGTGCAAAAAGGATTTCCTTACCTCCATTTCCAGATGCTTCATCAAGCAGTATAGGCAAATGTTCAGGTTTATCTTCGCCGTCGCTATCCATTACCACAAAAAAATCATCATTAGAATGAGCATTCAGATAAGACAACCCAATGGCAATAGCTTTCTGGTGGCCGAGGTTTTTATTCAGATGTAAAACTTCGATGGGATGCCCTTTCAGTTTATCTTTTTCTACTTCCAGGCTTGAGCAGTCGTCAACCACTAATATCCGGTAATCATTGTATTTAGTAGGCGTCAGCACTAATCGAATCTGTTCGATAAGCTGATACAAACAATCCCAGTCATTAAAAAGTGGAGTAACAATGGTAATTTTCATACAATAAACCTCTTAATCTTTTGAGGGTATCTATTCAAAAAATCGGTTGTGCTACAAAATTAGGAAAAATTACGCTCCTATGCTTCAATTTGTTCGTCGTATCGGCTTAAAGTTTCCTTAACGGTTGCATCGTATGCATAATCAAGCCATTCGTTTACATCCATAAACATTTGTTTCCGGTTTTTCAGAAAACCCACATTAGTCACAGATTGTATATTACTCAAACCCCCACGATGTTTTCTATACACGCCCATCGTTTCAGGAATATAATGAATGTCTCCACGTGCCGCTAATTGTATCACCATCGCCCAGTCTCCTGCGGCGGCTCTGCTATGCCAGTCAGCAAAATCATGATTGCGGAAGTAATTACGGTAGAAAGTACTGGCAGTAGCAATAAACCAGCGGTCTTCTAATATGTCCTTTATTGTTGAGTGTATCTTTTGGTCTGGCTCATTAAAAAAATGTTCAGGAGACTTGTCCTCATAAATCACTTTCATATTATGATGGCAAATCATATAGCCTTTGTTGGCCTCCATGAAATCAAACTGCTTTTGCAATTTTAATGGATCCGTCCAGTAATCATCACCTTCACATAGTGCTACATAATCACCTTTGCAGGCTTTTAATAGCATCAAAACATTATTACGCCCGGCAAATTCTTTAGGTTCTTTGGGTCCTTGGTTTTCTTCATGTAGAAAAGCATTAAAAAGATGAGGGTACTGCTCTGCATATTCTCGTATTATAGCGGGAGCATTATCAGTCGAAGCATCATCACCAATCACTATCTCTATCTCAAAATCAGTTTTCTGCATCAGCACTCCGTCAAGCGTCTGACGGATAAACTGCTCATGGTTATAAGTAGGAATACAAACACTGACTTTGGGGTGTTTCATATGTGGCGGTTTTAGCTGTTATTTTTAATGCGATGGGGTAGTAAAGCAAAAAAACTATAAGTCTTACTCAACCATTTAGGGAAGATATACTCTCGTATAATTTCTTTGGTTATGGCTGATGATGGCTTTCCTAAACGGAGATACTGAATAGCAGCTGACACCTGCTTGAAGTATTTATCGACATATTGTTTGCTATCCAACATCATTCGATAATATCGGGCAATGTTTTTATTGAGCGTTTCATGGAAACGATAGTTCAACTCATGGTCAATGCCTTTGTACATCCCTATGCGATTTTTCAAAAACTCGGCATCGGCATATCCGTCTGTAAAACTCATACCACTGTTGCGGTTTTTGCGATAGACCGACATTACCTCCTTCATATACCTGAACTTACCACCTCCTTTACCCAATAAAATATAACGAGGAATATCACCGCTTTTAGACTCATGAAACCATTGAGGATAATGGTTAATAACCCCATGACGGAACAGAATAGCCGAGGTGGCAATAAACCAAACTTCATCTTCTCCGATAAAATCTTCTACAGTTACTATTTCCTTTTGATCCGGTGGGTTTACAAATTGGTTCGGATGAGAATCATCGTCGAAGATGATTTCGGCATTATGAAAACAGGCCACATAATCCGGGTGAGTATCCAGAAAATCAGCCATTTTTTGTAGTTTGCTGTCATCAGTCCAGTAATCATCACCATCCATAGGGGCAATGTATTGCCCTTTGGCTTTTTCTAATGCTCTTAGTGTATTATTTTTTCCGAATCCACCGAGGTTTTTCTCATGGAGCATCGGAACAATAATGTCAGGGTATTGCTGATGATATTCCTTAATAATGGCTTGTGTATTATCAGGCGAGGCATCATCCCCTACCAATATCTCATATCTGAAGTTTACTTTCTGGCTAAGAATGGAATCCAGCGTCTTACGAATGAATTTTTCGTGCTTATACGTCAGAACCATTACACTTACTTTTACCATCTCATTCACTTATTTTATACGCTCCGCAATACGCAATTTCGCACTTCTGGCTCTTGGGTTCAGTTGTCTTTCTTCTTCTGTGGCTTCTATTGCTTTCCTATTAACGGCTTCCAGGGGTTTTAAATCATTTCCAAAAAAATCTTTTTCTACCTCTCCACTAAATTTCCCGCTTCTGATAAAATTTTTCACCAGTCGGTCTTCTAATGAATGGTAAGACATTACTACCAGTCTTCCTCCTTCCGCCAATACGTCAGGTGTTTGTTGCAAAAATTCTTCCAGCACAGCCATTTCCTGATTTACCTCAATGCGCAAAGCCTGAAACACCTGCGCAAAGTACTTGTTTTCTTTACCACGTGGTGTAAACTTCTGCAAGATACCTTTCAGATCGTTGATAGTCTCTATGCTTTTGTTTAATCTGGCCGTATAAATGGCCTGTGCGGCTGTGCGGGCATTTTGTATTTCGCCATACATGCCTAAAATTTTGTGCAGTTGTTCCACCGGATACTCGTTTACGATATTTTTGGCTGTAATATCAGCGTTCTGATTCATGCGCATATCTAACTCGGCATCAAACCTTGTTGAGAAACCGCGCTCAGGTGTATCAATCTGATGGGAAGATATACCTAAATCAGCTAAAATACCATCTACTTTTTTTACGCCAAATAAACGCAGATATTGCTTGAGATTACGAAAATTGGCATCAACAAAGCTAAAATTTTTATTTTCTATCAGTTTAGATTCTGCTTTGGCATCAGCATCCTGATCGAAACCATAGAGTTTACCAGTGGTGAGGTGTTCGAGAATGGCTCTTGAGTGTCCGCCACCACCAAATGTTACGTCTACATAAACGCCATCGGGCTTGATATGAAGGCCATTGAGGCATTCTTTGAGCATAACGGGCACATGGTAGGCAGGCATATAAAGCAATTAAATATCGATAATAATTGCAAAAATAGTGAAAAATGAAAACAATCGTGCAGGCTTCTGTTTTTCTATCAGCAAATCAATAGAAATCAGTAGAATAAAGAAGGACAAGTATTTGCTTTTATACTTCAAGCCTCAATTCATAAGGAACAAATTCATTATATTCAATAAATCGCTTTAAAAGCCTTAAGTACATCGCCCAGCAATAGTTCGAGATTCTATAATGCTCGTTAGCTTCCGGCCAGCCGGTATGGTAAAACTCTACTTGAGTATAGGTGTTTTTATCTATCAGCCAGAAACCTACTTTGCTACCATCCCAGTCATCATCAGATTTGTTAAAAGTCAGCTCAAATTCAGTACAGGGATTGTATTTTGAAACAACCCCTGCCCAGTGGTATTCTTCTCCAAAGACAAATTCGTACACTTCGCCTAACCCAGTTGTACCTCTCGATTCTATGCTCCACCAATTGTTGATACCCTCAGGTGTTGAAATAGTCTCAAATACTTTTTCAGGTGAAGCATTAATAGGGAAATAGTGAAAAATATTAGCCATAATCTTAATGAATTTTAGGTACTGTAATTAGCGAGACCCCTAAGAATACAAAAATTAATCCTGTCATAATAATAGGAGGAAGAAAAGCATAAACCATTATGAGACCAAAACAGATACCAAAAACGATTAAATTAAAAGTGATTATCCCTTTTACCACCTCAGAACTAACCTTTTTCTGAAGTATATACCAGTTAATAAGACCGCCCAATAAGCAAAGCAAAGAAAGGCAAGCACTCAACGGTGTCATTATTTCATTCATTGTTCGGTGAAATCCGGCACCGAAATCGAGTTTATAGGTGCCCATTAAATCTAATAACTCCTTTTCCTTATCATTCTCAGGAATAGGATCAGTAAAAAGACTGATTGAATGAACAATAGCAGTAAGAAACTGCATAATTGAAGCGGCCTTTAGCCAGAAAGTATAATTTTTCATACGCCATATTTAGGTTATAAGGATTAAAAGTAATTCTAAGAATTGAAGAGAAATATCTGCTCAGAAATACCTGAAAAACGCCGACAATAAAAGCAGATAAAATCTCTTATTTTGTGTGAATACTATTCAGATATGGTTTGTGGAGAGGAGCCTGAGATACAAAAATGATTAAAATGTATCTTTATATTTAATATTCATGATACGTATATTAGGTTTAAAGCTAAAAAACTTATCTTATCAATTCAAATATATCATTAAAATAGATTTCTTACGTTTAATTGTTGTTAAGTAAATATTGAATGAAAACAAATTAAACTGCTAATTTTGGTTTTGCAGATAAATAAATTCAGTTACCATTTATTGACAAAAAAGATACACCTTTATCCAAAAACTATATTAAAATCTAATTCTTCATGGCACGACGAGAGGTGTTTGTAAATATCTATGAGCAGATTACAGGTTGGCGGTTTGTTGCAATTATTATATTGCTACTTATAGGTATCGGCATTTTGTATTATTTCAATCAGTTAGGTAAAACCCTTGAAGATCGAGAAAAGAAATACGCCAGACTCTATGCTGAAGGGATTAAATTTACGGTTGAGCAAAGCCTTAATAGCACGTGCGATTATACATATGTGCAGGAAATGCTGGAGGCTAATGAAACAGTACCAATGATTATGGTTTTGAATGGTAGACCTACGCAGTATTCTCAGAATATCCCTGAACTGGAAGATAAAAATATGAAATGGACTGAAAAGGAAAAACTTAATTTCCAGTATGCTGTGGTAGGTGAAATGGGGCAGGAACACCCTCCCATTGAGTTTGTAGTTGGCAAGGATAAAGGATATGTCTATTACAGCAATTCGGTAGTAGTAAAGCAACTGCGGTATTTCCCTTATATTCTATTAGGTACTTTTCTGATTTTTGGCTCTTTGGCCTATATCGCTTATAGTTCATCACGCAAAGCTGAGCAAAACCGTGTATGGGTAGGTTTGGCAAAAGAAACGGCCCATCAGTTAGGTACACCTATATCGGCTCTGATGGCATGGGTAGAAGTATTAAGAGGAAACCCTGAATTTGATGCAAGTATAGGCGATGAAATGGAAAAAGATGTGAAGCGGCTTGAAACCATTACTACCCGTTTCTCAAATATTGGCTCTATTCCACAGATGAGTCAGGAGAAAATAGTGGAAATGGTAGAGCAGACGTTGAAATACCTGGAAAGAAGAATTTCGACTAAAGTAAAAGTACATTTTGCCAGCCATATATCTACTGACACCATGGTACAAGTAAACAGACATTTATTTGAATGGGTAATAGAAAACCTTTGTAAAAATGCCGTAGATGCTATGGTCGGTAAAGGCGAATTATATGTGTCAGTATTACAACTTAATAAAAACCGAATTGCCATTGATGTGATGGATACGGGTAAGGGGATTTCAAAGAGTAATCTTCGTAAAATATTTAAACCAGGCTTTAGTACCAAGAAAAGAGGCTGGGGACTTGGGCTGACATTAGCCAAGCGTATCATCGAAAACTACCATGATGGCAGGCTCTATGTAAAAGATACCCAGGTTGATAAGGGAACAACTTTCAGGATAATATTGGATGCAAAAGGTGTATGACAATTAAAAAAAATTGTCATACATCCATCATTTCGCTCTTAAAAAAGCCAGAATCTCCTTAGCAAAGGCTTCTGAAATTGATGTGCTACCATGATTACCCGGAACGGTTTTCAAGGTAGAATTAGGTATCATTTTAGCTAAGGCAGGAACATCTCCGTTATCACTATCCTGGTCGCCTGAAATGACAAGTACAGGTTTTTTAACTTTGGCTAATTCAGAAGGTAGCGTAGTAGGCTGTACTTTTTGCAGATAACCCATTACCAGGGTATCAACTCCATTTCTTTTAGCACTTTCAATAGCTCCTTTGGTTTCAGGGTATAAATGGGCTTTCCCTGAAAATGCTTCTGCAAACATTTTTCTTCGTTCCCAGTTCGGGTTGGTGAAATCAACACCTGCACCACCAATCACCGCTTTCATGATGTGTTTATCTAATATCAATTGCTTGGCAACCAGAATCGCCCCCCTCGAATAACCTACTACATGGTATTTCTTGAAGCCTAAATGCTTCATTAATTCCATCACATCACGTAGTTCAGCATTATCCTGATAGGCTTCCAAAGCATGCGGTTTATCAGATACCCCGTTTCCTCTTAAATCAACGTTAATCACTTTAAAACCATTATCAGCTAATGTCTGAATCAATACTCCTCTTTTCCACGATTTACTACTACTCATAAATCCATGAAGCAATACTACGGGCGTGCCCTCGCCGGTTACCTCATAATGAATTTTTGTGCCATCGAATGACGTAAATAATGGCTCTCTTTCAGTCTGAGCCAAAGCCAGTAAGGGACATATAAATATCAATAGTAAGATTTTCATAAATGAGAATGTATTTATTTTAATGTACAGTTGATTTTTCTTAATTTGCCATTGAAAGCTATGCTAAAAAAGACAGACTATATTTTTTTGAATTAATAATAACACCCTCCGATACGTTTATGGTAAAAGGTTGTGTTAGCAACAAAACGTTTAGTAACCAACAAACCCGTTGATGAATTGTTTTAGTCTTACTGTACCTTTTAAAAAACGACAAAAACAAGACAATATTTGTGTTTTTTAAAGATTTAATAAAAATAATTGAAGTTTTTCCGGGTTGAGAAATGTTTTGTAACATTTGCCTCAGCGTGGACAAAACGTTTGGTAATCAACAAAATATTTATGAGTTATCCGGCAAGCATGAAAAGGCCTGTTGTTCGGTTGATGAATTAAGGTTATTTACCTTTCCTGACATCCAGACCATAACCTTTCAGAATACCTCTCGCTAAGGCTGTTTTATGTACTTCGTCAGCGCCATCATAAATACGTGCGGCTCTTTCATGCGAATACCAGTGCGACAACAGTATATCGTTAGTCATACCTAATGCTCCGTGTGTCTGTATAGCTCTGTCAATTACCCGAAGCATCATATTAGCCGTAAAGAACTTAATCATTGATATTTCGTCACGCACGGCTGATGCTCCCCGCTCATCTATATTTTTGGCTGTTCGTAGTACCAAAAGGCGTGCTGCATCAATCTCTGCCCTGCTTTCAGCAATGAAACCCTGGATAAACTGTTTCTCTCCTAATGCCACCCCTTCTTCCATTTCTCTTGAAACGGCATACTGACACATTAGCTCAAAACTACGTTCGGCAATACCAATAAAGCGCATACAATGGTGGATTCTGCCCGGCCCTAAGCGTTCCTGGGCTAAAAGAAACCCCGCCCCCTCTATGCCAATCAGGTTAGCCTGAGGTACTCTCACGTTCTCATAGGTCACTTCGGCATGACTTGCCCAGCTATCCCCAGCATGCCCCATAATCGGGATATTCCTTACCAAGGTAAAGCCAGGAGTATCAGTAGGAACCAGTATCTGACTGGCTCTTTTATGTGGAGCTGCATCGGGGTTAGTTACTGCCATTACTACGGCAAAAGCCGCCCCGTCAGCCGATGAAGTAAACCACTTATGTCCGTTTATTAAATAATCATTACCATCTTTCACCGCTGTTGTACCCATACGAGTAGGGTTTGAGCCTGCAAACTCAGGTTCAGTCATAGAGAAACAACTTCTGATAGCACCATCCATCAAAGGTTTCAGGTATTGGTCTTTCAGATGCTCAGGAGCATATTTATGCATAAGTTCAGTATTACCAATATCAGGAGCCTGTGTATTAAACACAAAATGCCCAAAGGGGGTCATGGCTAAAATCTCACTGATTTGCCCGAACTCACACAAGCTTAAGTTTAAGCCTCCGTCTTCTTCAGGCAGATGCAAACCCCATAATCCGGCTTTTTTTACTAAGGTTCTTTTCTGTTGCAGAACAGGTTCTATACAGGAGAAATTATGCGTAAGATTTTCAGTAGTTTCTAAAGGATATAACTCATTTACGACAAATTCTTTGATACGAGGTAATAGCGTACTGATTTTCTCGGTAATAAACAATCGCTCCATAAACAGGTTTTTAAGGTTGAATCTGTAAATATGGCAATAATTTAGCTTTCATGTATTATTTGTAAAATTTAACTCTGATTGTTTTCTCATTTTTTTCATAGAAATAGTTTAATTTTGGGCTTTCAAATTATAAATACCTTTCATCTTTGGGTTCACAAACGAAACTTCCTACCTGCCCCTTTTGAATGAATAAATTCAAGCACTTTTTCCTGTTTTGTTTTTTACAGATGTGTTATTGCCAAAGCTTTGCTGCTGATTCGGTATTTGTTCACCAGATACAGATAAAAGGGAATATCCGTACAAAAGACAAAATCATTCTGCGAGAAGTAGGAGTAAAACCCGGAGATAGCCTGAAAAAAGCTACACTGAATGAAGTATTGGAGATTGACCGTAGGAAAATTGTTAATACTAACCTGTTTATTACCGTAAATATAGCCGTTACAGACATAAGTGATTCGGTGATAGATATAGAGATTGAAGTAAAAGAGCGTCTATACTTTGTGGCTTTTCCGGTGTTTTATTTGGCCGACCGTAATTTTAATGAATGGTGGTATGAACGCAAACGGGATTTAAGGCGGACAATTTATGGCGTATATACCAAGCATTCAAACCTGACAGGAAATAACGACCAGTTGAAGCTAAGAGCTGAATTTGGCTTTGTACCTAATTTTGAAATAGCGTATTCAACGCCCTATTTAGATAAAGATCTGACCAAACGGATTTCTGTAGGGGTATTGTATGTCATGAATAAAACAATGGCTTACCGAACCTGGCAGGATAAACTGCAGTTTTTCCAGAGTGAAAGTAAACAAAGAGAGCGGATATATGTGTATTCGGTTTTTAGTCAGCGTAAAGGGTTTTATCAGAGCCAGCAATTAGAGTTAAGTTATACACAAGTACAGATAGGCGATACCATTGCCATACTGAATCCGAACTATCTGTTAGATGCCCGACAGAAACAAAACTATTTTCTGGCAAGTTATGCATATATATATGATAAGAGAGATAACCGGCAATATGCTTTAGATGGATATTCTGTTAGCTTTGGTGCTACAAAATATGGACTGTTGCCAAGTGATAACGTTAACTTATTGAGCCTATCTGCTGGTTTTACACAATACATTCCCTTAGGTAAGAAGTTCTACGCCAATTATAGTGTGCGAGGCAGAGTTTCTTTTCCAAAGAAACAACCTTTCTTACAAACGTTAGGCTTAGGTTACCGTAACGACCTGGTGAGAGGTTATGAACTATATGTAATAGACGGACAACGATACGGACTTGTAAAAACTAACCTTAAATACCAGTTATTTAACCGCACCTTTGATTTAAAAAAATACCTTAAAATCAAACAATTCAATACTTTTCCGATAGCGGCATACTTAAATTCATTTATTGACGTTGGGTACGTGACGAATGAGTTTTCGGTATTAAATAATAGTCGTCTGGCTAATACATTCATAGCCGGAACCGGTTTAGGACTTGATGTAGTAACATTTTATAACGTAGTCGGCAGACTCAATTATTCATTAAACGGCTTAGGGGAAAGAAGAGTTTTTTTTGCAGTTACAAGAGATTTTTAATGTAAGATTATATTTATAATAGATTAAATACTGATACAATAAGTTCAAAATCATGAAAATCTACATTTTTGTTTTATTTTTGTTTATTCTTGCTTGTAGTAACCCAAAAGAAACCCAGAAAGTGGAAGTAAGTGTCCCATCCCCACCAGCTGCACCAGCCTCAAGCAATGTGCAAAACTTAGCTCGTGCCATCATGGGTACTGGCGAAGGTCTTTTAAGAGGTGTTAAATTTGGCGATTCAATTGAAGAGGTAAAAAAGAAAGAGACAATCGAACTTTTTGAAGAAGAAGATTCGCATATTGGCTATTCTTTTGATACCGACAATCTCGAAACCGTTGATATTCTTTATGAAAGAAATAGTCAGAACCGTGTTTCAGGAATTGAATTAGACATTTATATGAACACCGACCAAGCAAATGAAGGTTTGAAACAAGAACTGAGTAATTTGTTTTCAGTACGCTACGGTAAGCCTGTATCTGAGAATCCGATACTTGTATGGAAAATTAAACCCGCAGGACAAGTCAGCATTAAAGTTGTGAAGAATAAATTGGATAGAGGTCTTGAGGTAAGATTTATGCAACAGCCAAAGTCAATTTAACAACCGGAACCCTCTGAGAGAAATAAGCTTAGAGGGTTTTTTGTAGACTAATTTTGATAGTTTTAAGGGATTCTAACAAAATACATTTCTATATATGGGCATGAAAACAAAACTATTTCCATTTGTCTTGATTAGCAGTCTACTAATAATAGCTTGCGAAGGCCCACAGGGGCCTGATGGAGCAGCTGGACCTCAAGGAGCCAACGGTGCAACCGGCGCAACAGGAAGCACCGGTGCAACCGGATCAGCCGGTGCTACAGGAGCGACAGGTACCACAGGAGCTAAAGGTGATAAAGGAGACTCTGGCGCTCAGGGAACCAACGGCACTAATGGAGAAAAAGGAGATAAAGGCGATCCAGGAACTGCCAATGTGATTTACTCGGGTTGGTTTACACCCAATGCTGGCGACTGGCAGAAAGTATCAGAAATTAACTATACTTATACCATTCCTGAAGGAAAAATTACACAGGATATTGTAGATAGAGGTGTAGTATTAGCTTACAGCCGCCAGAATGCCAACAGTGTGAGTTTTTTGTTACCGTTTACCTTAACTACTGCTTCGAGCATCAGTAATTATAATGTTGGTATGAGTATGGATAAGGTGGTTATCAATTTCTTAGAATTATTAGAGCCATCGGGCAAACCAGCCAATAATTTGCAGTTCCGTTACGTTATTATACCCGGAGGCGTACAAACAAGAGCCAATTTAGATTACACTGATTTTGATGCTGTTGCGCGTGCCTTCGGAATCCCAGAATAGTTTGGAAAATTTGTCAGGAAATGGGATTGTAAAGACACTCTTCGGGGTGTCTTTGCTTTTAATATGCTTTGCATATATTGATTTTGACTTAAAAATCTTGCCCTCAAGTCGATAAATGCCTAAATTAGTATTTTAATTTTATACGCAATTCCACAAAACGACCTACTAAAATGTGTTATCATCTGTCACTAAAAGCCGATTCTGAAAGGCTGAAAGAACGCTACAGAGCCAACCAGTTGAAAAAGCTGGAGAAGTTAGAACCCGTGTACCATACTATTGCTTTTAGTTATATGCCTTGGCCTGTAATTACCTCGGCTGAGCCTGATACTATTCAACTGATGGAATGGGGGTTGATACCTTCCTGGACAAAAAACCATGAGGATGCTATAAAATTGAGAAAAAATACCCCCAATGCACGTATAGAAACCGTTTTTGAAAAAGCGTCTTTCAGACAAGCTGCCCATAAAAAACATTGCCTGGTGCCTGCCACTGGCTTTTTTGAATGGCAGACTATCAAAGGCAAAAAGTATCCTCATTATATTTATCTGAAAGACCAAGAGATTTTCAGCCTTGCCGGAATCTGGGAGACATGGACAGATAAAGAGAGTGGAGAAACAAAAGAAACTTTTTCGATTCTTACTACAGAAGCTAACCCTTTAATGGCAACCATACACAATTCAAAAGAAAGAATGCCCGTTATATTAGCTAAGGAAACTGAACTGGATTGGCTTCATAAAGGGTTTGACGAAACTACCATTGACTCTTTTGCCACACCTTTCGATGAAAACGAAATGGCTGCTTATACCATAAGCCGCAAGATTTCGGAGAGAGATTCCAATACACCTGAGGTACTTAAACCCTATACCTATCCGGAGTTTACACAGACCAGTCTTTTTTAATTGTATGATTATTATGAAAGTTAGAAATTTATCTCTTTATAAGAGCGGTATAGCTATTGTCTTTTTTGCCATGTCTTTAGTGTCGGTTACCAGTTTTGCTCAGAAATGTAACCATGCCAGTGAAGTACAGACGCTTTTTGCACAACTGAAGAGTAATGGCTTTAATGAGCTGGAACCTGTTGACTATCATTACTTTTTCATAGATAGCGACCCCAAAGATATAGTGCATCTGAAAGAGGTATTGATAAAACAGGATTATCAGTATGTAGGTATTGCCAAAGTTCGTGGGAAATACCAGTTGGAGGTCAGTAAAAAAGAGGCTCACACGGCTGGGTCTGCCATCGAGCGGGGAAAAGAACTCAAAGCCATTGCTATTCACAATAATGTCGAAATATTTGATGGCTTTGAATTGAAACTGGAAGATAATAGTAACGACACAGTAGAGAGCGATTTAAAAGAGGAAGTCAATAAAATTCCATCACCGCAGCTTTTTAAAAAAGCGTTGGATTTTTATAACAGAAACGAAACCGAAAAAGCATTGGTCGCATTCGACCGCTGCATCAATTTAGGGATTAATCCTGAAACAAGTTATTATAAGAGGGGGAATTGTAAAACAGCATTAGGTAATGTAAATGGGGCCATCGCAGATCTCGAATCAGTAGTGCGTTTGAATCCAAAACATTATGAAGCTAATTTCAATCTGGGTGGTTTATACCTTGACAAAGAAAATTATGACAGGGCAATTGGTTATTACCAGAGGGCTGTTACGACTAATCCGCAAAGTGATAATGGATTTTACCGATTAGCAGAAGCTTATCAGAGGAAGGGTGATAAAAAAACAGCACTTCAATACTGCGAAAAATCATTAGATGTAAATCCGGGTAATTCCTATGCCAAAGAATTATTAAAGAAACTGAATTGATAATATAGCTACTTACAGATAAGAGGGAGTTGGTATCTGACCAACTCCCTCTGCCATTTTGTGACGTTTTAACATATCTTAAAAATAAATGAATGACAATTTGTCATTTGTTTTCTTAGACAAATAAAAAATATATGCCATTTTGTCTTGATTTTTGTGGTGGTATACAAATTGATAATATAGATACGTCGCCACAAGGTTGTGGCAAATAAATGTTAAACAAGATAAAATTTATAAAAACCATGGCAACATTAGTAAGAAGTTTCGGTCCAACATTTCCATCTGTATTACAAAACATTTTTAATGATTTTGAGCGCGTAGCGCCTACACATCAGCATTCATTCCCTGCAGTAAATGTATTAGAGGCTGAGAATGAATACAAGATTGAGTTAGCAGCTCCAGGCTTGAAAAAAGAAGATTTTAAAATCAATGTTCACGAAAATGTTTTGACAATTTCGGCCGAACAAAAAACGGAAAGCGAAGAAAACAAAGACAACGGTAAGTACACCCGTAAAGAATTTAATTATTCTTCATTCAAACGTTCGTTTACTTTACCAAAAACAATTGATGGCGATAAAATCGTGGCTTCTTATAATGAAGGAGTTTTAGGCTTGTCATTGCCTAAAAAAGAAGAAGCAAAACCAAAAGAACCACGTTTAATTGAAATTGCATAAGCAGTTAAGATGTTTTATAAAAGGGCAGGATTCTAAAGCGTTTCTTGCCCTTTAATTATATCAGAAAAGCCCATCGTTAAAATTTGTTAAAAAACAATAGTACTTCGAATTATCATAAATAGTTTTGCGTTAGATTTGTATAAAACAACAAAACACTATTTTTTGTTACCCTATAAAAAAAGAGAGTCGGATTTGAAAATATTTTACTTATGATTGGAGTCCCGATCAGTGTAATCAGAATAATTCAGTTTTAAATCAGCAGTCAAGAACTATGAACAACACATTAAAAACAATCGGTATTGCTCTTGCCAGTAGTATCGTTACCATAGGTGGGTATCGTATGCTGGGTTTTGAAGGAAAAGATGTAATTTTTAACGAAGCCTCATCACCAACCTCTATCAATCGTTTAGCCAACTACCCGGGAGGTGGCGCCGTTCCGGGCGATTTCACCTATGCAGCAGAATTATCAACTCCTTCAGTAGTACACATCAAAGCAAAATCATCACGAATGGTGCGTCAACAACGCTCTATCTTCGATGATTTCTTCGGCGATGATTCTCCGTTTGGCATGCCACGCGGTGGCGGCGGAAGTCAGCAACAAGAATCTTCGGGTTCGGGTGTAATCATTTCAAACGATGGATACATTGCCACTAACAACCACGTAGTAGAAGGTGCTGATGAATTAGAAGTAGTAACTTCTGATCACCGTTCTTATAAAGCTAAAGTTTTAGGTACAGATCCATCGACTGATATTGCAGTTATTAAAATAGAAGGTTCAAACTTCCCTGCAATGGCATTTGCTAACTCTGATAACGTAAAAGTAGGCGAGTGGGTATTAGCGGTAGGTAACCCTTTCAACCTGGAGTCTACCGTAACTGCAGGTATTGTGAGCGCAAAAGGTCGTAGTATCGGTATTTTAGCACAAAAGCAACAACAGATGTTCAGACGTAACGGCGATGACCGTCAACAAAGAACAAGCGATGCTATTGAGTCATTTATTCAGACGGATGCAGCTGTAAACCCTGGAAACAGCGGTGGAGCATTAGTAAATCTGAAAGGTGAGTTAATCGGTATTAATACAGCTATTGCAAGCCCGAATGGTGCTTATGCTGGTTATGCCTTTGCAGTTCCGTCAAGCATTGTGAAGAAAGTAACCGCCGATATTGTGAAATACGGTAACGTACAACGTGGATATTTAGGAATTAATCTGGTAGAGTTAGATAGCAAACGTGCAGAAGAAGTTGGTTCTAAGGTATCTGAAGGTATCTATGTAGCCGATGTAGTTGATAACGGTGCTGCTAAAGCTGCCGGTATCCAGAAAGGCGATGTAATTGTAAAAGTAGATGGTGTAGATACTAAAAGCGGTCCAAGATTACAGGAAATGATTGGTCGTAAACGTCCGGGAGAATCAGCAACTGTTACTGTATCACGCGATGGTAAACTGAAAGACTTTGAAGTAACCTTACGCAACCGTGATGGAGGCAAAGACTTTCTGAAAAAAGAAGTAGTTGAAAGCAACAGTACTTTTGAAAAGTTAGGTGTTGATTTAGCCGAACTTTCATCAGCAGAAAAACAAAAATTCGGTGTGTCGGGTGGTGTGGTAGTAAAGAGAATTTATGATGGTGATATTGCAGACTATACTCAAATGCGTGAAGGATTTGTGGTATTGAAAGTAGGCGAAAAGAAAGTCAACAATGTAAACGACTTCAAAGCAGCGATTAAAGAAGCGAAACAAAATGGAGATGAAGGAGTCATGATTTGTGGTACTTATCAAAGTGCATCACGTACGACTTGTTATGGTTTGAGTTTGGAATAGTGGCGCAGAGAATAGCGTAAAACAAAAATCCCAGCCTGATGGTTGGGATTTTTTTGTGCCTGTATAGTAACATTCATACATTCTATTGTAAGTAAATAATAAAAACAATACCAGTATTTGTATG
Organism: Emticicia sp. BO119; assembly: GCF_013912375.1. Lineage (GTDB taxonomy): Bacteria > Bacteroidota > Bacteroidia > Cytophagales > Spirosomataceae > Emticicia. Next base: position 80,922 of record NZ_JACETV010000013.1, read on the forward strand.
CGTCAGGGTTTTCAGTATATTCGCACGCACTCAATACCTAAACACCAGACATGGACTCACGTCGAAACTTCATCCAAAAACTATCCGCTATTACAGGAGTATCTCTTCTGCCATCGCTGAAAGTACTTTCTAAAGATAACCTGGTTAGAATCAGTCAGTTAAAGCCTGATAAAACAGCAGAAGAATTAGCTTCTGATGAAGATTACTGGTATCAGATTCAGCAAGCATATACTGTTTCCCCCCAAATTGTCAACTTGAATAATGGCGGTGTTAGTCCTGCCCCTTTAGTAGTGCAAAATGCGGTTGAGCGTTATGGCAAATTGGCAAATGAAGCTCCCAGTTATTTTATGTGGCGCATCTTAGACCAAGGCAGAGAACCGCTGAGGGAAAACCTGGCAAAATATGCCGGAGTATCATCTGAAGAGGTTGCCATTAACCGTAATGCAACTGAGGCGTTAGATACGGTCATATTAGGTTTGCCATTGCAACGAGGAGACGAGATTGTCATGTCTCTTTATGATTACCCCAATATGTTGCATGCCTACCGACAAAGAGAATTGAGAGAGGGACTTAAAATCAATTATGTTGATTTGGATTTGCCTGCTGAAGACAATGATTTGATTGTAAAAAAGTATGTGGCGCAAATGACCCCTAAAACCAAAGTAGTACATATTACGCATGTCATAAACTGGAATGGCCAGATATTACCTGTCAAACGAATTGCAGACGAAGCACATAAAAGAGGAATTGAAGTAGTAATTGACGGCGCACACTCATTTGCCCATTTAGAATATAAAATCCCTGATTTAGGAGGTGATTATTACGGCACAAGTTTGCATAAATGGCTATCAGCCCCAATCGGCTCAGGTATGCTATGGATGAAGAAAGAGAAGATCAGCAAAGTATTCCCATTGCTACCAAATGATAAACCAAATTCAGATAATATCAGAAAATTTGAGAACCTTGGTACAAGATCTTTTATGATTGAACAGGCCATTGGTCAGGCACTTAATTTTCAGTTGGCTATTGGCAATGCCCGCAAGGAAGCACGCTTAAGATACCTGAAAAACTACTGGGCAAAAGAAGCACAAAGTAATATTCCTAAATTTAAACTAAATACATCACTCAAACAGGAGTTTTCGGGTGCCTTAGCACACTTTGGTATAGAGGGTTTAGAAGGAGGAAAAATTGAGGGGGAATTATTAGGTAAATTTAAAATTCATACCTCACCTGTGAAATGGGAGAAACTGGATGGCGTTCGCGTAACTCCGCACGTTTACACTACTTTGAATGATTTGGATAGATTGCTAGATGGTATTAAACATATAGCTAAGACATAAAAAAAGGTGGAGATTTCTCCACCTTTTCTATATCTATGAGAATCTTATTTAACTACTTCAACTTTCACCAACAATAAGAATTCATCCATCTCAATCTCACTGGCATCCTGAATACCGTCTTGTAAGATATTTAAAGAGAGTGCCTGTACTTCTTGACAGATATACTCTTTATTTGCTGCTATCGCTGTTACAAGTGCCTCATTATTATTTTGTAACGTGATATTGATTTTGTCAGTTACCTCAAAACCATTGTCTTTTCTGTAGTTCTGGATACGATTCACAAAATCACGGGCGATGCCCTCATTCCTTAACTCTTCTGAGATTGTCATATCTAAAGCTACTGTAATGCCTCCCTCGCTGGCTACTAACCATCCCGGAACATCTTCTGTCAATATCTCCACATCTTCCAATTTCAGGTATGAGAAAGCTGCCAAAGCCGAGTTCGTGAAAAGCTCACCGCCTTTCTCTAATTCTTTCAATTGCTCGGCTGTCATAGAATTGATAAAGTTACCTACTTCTTTCATATCTTTGCCATACTTAGGGCCTAAGACTTTGAAATTAGGTTTTACTTTCTTCTTCAGGATACCCGAATCATCATCCAGGTATTCAACAGCTTTGATATTTACTTCCGACTTGATGATTTCTTCTACATGGCGGATTTTCTCACGTGTGCTTTCAGACAATACCGGAATCAACACTCTTTGCAAAGGCTGACGAACCTTGATTTTATGTCCTTTACGCAACGAGTGAACCAAAGAAGATATTCTCTGCGCCAAATCCATCGATTCTTCTAAATCCGCATCAACCATGCTCGCATCATACTCATTCCATTGCGTAAAGTGTACTGACTCGTGCAAGAAATGAGTTCTCTTCGCTTTCGCTTCTTCACGGATACAATCAGTCATATTTCTATACAACCAATCGCCATAGAACGGAGCGATAGGCGACATCAATTGCGAAACAACCACCAAACAATGTTGAAGCGTTTCATAAGCGGCTTGCTTATTCTCTGTCATTTCGCCTTGCCAGAAACGACGACGGCACAAACGCACATACCAGTTAGAGAGTTGGTCGCAAACAAAATCCTGTACCAATCGCCCTGCTTTCGTAGGGTTATAGGTTTCGTATTGCTCGCCCACTTCCTTTACCAATGTATTTAATTTTGATAGAATCCAACGGTCCATTTCGGGCAAACGCTCGTATGGCACACGGTCAGACTCCGTCATTTTATAATTATCCAGATTGGCATACAGCGCAAAGAAATTGTATGTATTGGTAAGCGTACCAAAGAACTTACGTTGCACTTCCGTGATTCCCTCGATATTAAACTTCAGGTTATCCCAGGGCTCTGCATTGGTAATCATATACCAGCGGGTTGGGTCTGCACCGAAATTCTTAAGCGTTTCAAACGGATTCACCGCATTACCCAAACGCTTCGACATCTTATTGCCATTTTTATCCAATACCAATCCGGTTGATACCACGTTTTTAAAGGCAATAGAATCATATAACATACCCGAAATAGCATGCAAGGTAAAGAACCAGCCACGGGTCTGGTCAACACCCTCTGAAATGAAATCGGCCGGATAGCTATTATCAAAGATTTCCTTGTTTTCAAACGGATAATGCCATTGTGCAAAAGGCATTGCTCCTGAATCAAACCAGACATCTATCAGGTCGCTTTCACGTTGCATCACTTTGCCACTTGTCGAAACCAGATATACCTCATCTACATAAGGTCGGTGTAAATCTTCTTTTTTTTCAGCTAACAACTCCAGGAAATAAGCATTCTTCTGTTTTTGTTCTGCTGATAACGCATCATCTTTCAAGGCATGAGTAATGCCATTTTTCAACTCTTCTAAAGATCCTATACAAACCTCCTCGCCATCTTCACTTCTCCAGATTGGTAGTGGTGTTCCCCAGTAACGGCTACGAGATAAGTTCCAGTCAACGGCATTTTCCAGCCAGTTACCAAAACGTCCGGTACCGGTGCTTTCCGGTTGCCAGTTAATGGTTTTATTTAGAGCCACCAATCGGTCTTTCATAGCCGTAGTGCGGATAAACCAGCTATCCAGAGGATAATACAATACAGGTTTATCAGTACGCCAGCAATGTGGGTAAGGGTGGTCAAACTTCTGAACGTTGAAAGCCTTATTTTCAGTTTTTAGTTTGATACTGATACGCTCATCAACCGACAAATATTTATCACGGCCTTGTTTCTGGCACTCTGTTTCTTTTTCTGCTTCTGTCAGATATTGCTCTTTTACATATTCCAGAGCAAAATCTGTAATCTCTTTTACAAAACGGCCACGTTTGTCAACAATCGGTACATCTTTGCCTGTTTCATCCTTAACCATGATGGGCGGAATACCATTTTGTTGTGCTACACGAAAGTCGTCAGCACCAAAGGTAGGCGAAGTATGCACAACCCCTGTACCGTCTTCTGTAGTCACAAAATCACCGATGATTACCCTGAATGCGGCTACCTCAGGTTGCACATAAGGCAATAATTGTTCGTATTCAATACCTTCTAGTTCTGAACCATTAAATTCTCCAAGAATCGTCCATGGAATCAGTTTTTTATCTGATGTTTCAAAACCTTCAAAATCTCCATCGTGCCCTTTTTCTGATAAATATTTGCTTACCAGAACTTTTGCCAAAACCACATTTACAGGTAAATAAGTATATGGATTAAAGGTCTTCACCAATACATAATCAATATTTTTACCTACCGTAAGCGCAGAGTTAGCAGGAAGTGTCCAGGGCGTAGTTGTCCATGCTAATATATAGACATTATCTTCTTGTGCTGCTTCAAATAAAAAGTCCGATTTCTCCGATTTTTTTACTTTAAACTGGGCCGTCAAAGAAGTATCCTTTACTTCCTTATAAGTACCAGGCATATTCAACTCATGTGACGAAAGCCCTGTTCCGGCCGCAGGAGAGTATGGCTGAATGGTATAGCCTTTATATAATAAACCTTTGTTGTAAAACTCTTTCAGCAAATACCAGATACTCTCTATGTATTCGTTTTTATAAGTGATATAGGGATCATCCAAATCAACCCAATAACCCATTTTTTCGGTCAGGTCATTCCACTGGTCTGTAAAACGCATCACCGTTTCACGACATTGCTTATTATAATCTTCAACCGAAATCTTAACACCTATATCTTCTTTGGTAATACCCAGTTCTTTTTCTACTTGTAACTCAATCGGCAATCCATGTGTATCCCAGCCGCCTTTACGTTTTACCTGATACCCACGAAGTGTTTTATAGCGACAAAAAATATCTTTAATCGTACGAGCCATCACATGGTGAATACCCGGCGTTCCATTTGCTGAGGGTGGTCCTTCAAAGAAAGTAAAAGTAGGTGCACCCTCTCTTACCTCGATAGATTGCTCGAATATTTTGTTCTCTTTCCAGAATTCAAGAATCTCGTCAGCAATTGCTGCGTAGTTGACTGATTTATACTCTTTGTAGTGCATAATAATAAGCGAAAATGGGTCCTTACCCAAATAGAGTGCAAAGATACGCATTTTTAGTCCAAGGCGTAATACTGATAGCAGAGATTTAGGCTGCCATATAGATAGAAAACAGATTTAAGACAAAAAAAATCAAGAAATGAGATTAAATCTTACCAGACAACCTTTCATACATTAAACCTTGGTCTGTTTTTCTCAATCTAAACCAATGTACCTTAACCATTAAGCTATGTTACAAAAGCATGCCCAACATCTATTCTGGCGAGCCGGATTCGGAGAAACGCTTTCTGTTGTGAAAGAGGCCGAAAAACATTCCGCAAAGCAGGTTTTCAAAAAAATGCTAAAAGAATCAGAAAACTTCGTGCCTATTGCTGTGGTAGAACCGCCTGATGTAGCCGGAGATTTTAGAAAGTTGCGGGAAATGAGAATGGAAAAGAAAGAGAATGGTGCAGGAGGATTCGACCGCGACAAGCTGAAAGAACTTCAAAAAGAACGAAGAGAAGAACAAGCCAAACTGAATATTGCCTGGCTTGATTTAATGAGTATAGATAAAGGTGTTTTAAGAGAAAAAATGGCTTTTTTCTGGCATGGGCATTTAGTCGCGAGGAGTATCAACGCTTCCTTTTCACAGAGTTATGTCAATACACTTCGCAAATATGCGCTGGGTAACTTTGGAGATTTGTTGCTGGCGGTTTCAAAAGAACCATCCATGCTGCAATTCCTAAATAATAAGCAGAATAAAAAACGAAGCCCTAACGAAAACTTCGCCCGTGAATTAATGGAGCTATTTACACTTGGGCGAGGAAATTATACAGAGAAAGACATCAAAGAAGTAGCCAAAGCTTTCACCGGTTGGGATTTTGACATCAAAGGCAATTTCATCTTCCGTGAAAGACAGCATGATGAAGAAGAAAAAACGGTTTTTGGTAAAAAGGGATTCTTCAAGGGGGAGGACATTATTCAGATGATTTTGGAGAATAAACAAACGGCTGTCTTTATTACCACTAAAATCTATCAGAATTTCGTCAACGAAAACACTTCTAATCCCTGGCATCAGGGAAAAATAAAAGATTTAGCTGCAAAATTTTACAAAACGAACTACGATATAGCCGACCTGCTCGAAAATATCTATACTTCAGATTGGTTTTATGACAAGCAGAATATTGGTACTCATGTCAAATCTCCGGTTGAATTATTAGTTGGCTTAAAAAGAACTTTAGGGCTAAGTTTCGAAGAAGAACAGACGAACCTCTTTATTCAAAGGGTATTAGGTCAGGTATTGTTATACCCACCTAATGTAGCAGGCTGGCCGGGCGGCAAAAACTGGATTGATAGCTCAAGTCTACTATTCAGAATGCAAATTCCGGCATTGATTTTTACGGATAAACAGCCTGAAATAAATGCCAAAAGTGATGGTGATATTAATACCGACTATCAGACCCGCAAAAGAAGTTTCCGCGCTAATATAAACTGGGAAATCTATGCCAAAGATTTTCCTGATAAAGAACCAAAACTCATGGCTGAAATAAATGATTTTGTTTTGCAGGTTTCTTCAACTAAAGCAGTTGTTCAAGGCATTCAGGATAAAATCAAAACTGATTCCAAACCTGAAAATGTCAAAAAAGCTTCAATAGCACTGATGATGCTACCGGAGTATCAGCTTTGCTGATGTCTCCCCAATGAGTTTAAAAGATTTTCTACTATTCAAAATATATATAGCTATGGCATTACGAAGAGAGTTTATCAAACAATCCGCTTTAGCAACAGTAGGAGGGATGTTAATACCTAATTTTCTGAAAGCCTACGAAAGAGAGCATTTGGGTATTAGTCAGACATCAAATAAAACCTTAGTCATTGTTCAACTATCAGGCGGAAACGATGGACTGAATACAATTATTCCATTCCGCAACGACATCTACTACCAATCCCGACCAACGATAGGCATTGCGCCTGATAAAGTGCTAAAATTGAATGATAATTTAGGGCTGAATCCGGCTATGGATGGCATTCGTCGCTTATATGACGAGGGCTTGGTAAGTATTATTAATAATGTGGGTTATCCTAATCCCGACCGCTCACATTTCCGTTCGATGGATATCTGGCACACAGCCAGTGAATCAACAGAGTACCTGAACACCGGTTGGATAGGCCGCTATTTAGATAATAATTGCGAAGGTAAATGTGTGCCATATCGTGCCTTGGAAATAGATGATACCTTGAGTTTATCAATGAAGGGAGAGAAGGTAAAAGCATTAGCAGTAAAGGATCCTGAAAAATTATATAAGCAGGTAAGCAGAGAGTTTGTCAACAAAGTTTCTCAGGTTACGCCAATGGGTCAGAACGAAAATCTGGCGTATATGTATAAAACGTTGGCTGAAACTTCATCTTCTGCCGAGTTTTTACACGCCAAATCAAAGTTTTATAAAAGCCAGAGCCAATACCCACAGGGTGAATTAGGGCAAAGACTTAAAACTATTGCCGAGTTGATTGTGTCCGAAATGCCAACGAATGTCTACTATGTAAGTATTTCAGGTTTTGATACCCACTTCAATCAGTTAAATCAGCAGGAAAGGTTATTGAAAAACTATGCTGACTCCATGAATACATTTGTAAGCGATTTACAGAAAAATAATAAACTGAATGAAGTAGTTATCATGACTTTTTCGGAGTTTGGCAGAAGAGTAAAACAAAATGCCAGCGTAGGCACAGACCACGGCACAGCTAATAATGTTTTTCTGATAGGTGGGAACCTAAAACGCCCGAAAGTATTGAATGAAGCACCGGATTTAACTAATCTGGATGAAGGTGATTTAAAGTTTTCACTTGATTTCCGACAAATTTATGCCTCACTACTACAAGACTGGTTGGACATGAAAGGTAAAATAGTGTTGGGAAAAGAATTTGAGAGCCTGCGTTTAGTCTGATTAGTTATATTTTTAGCACAAAAGATAAATATGACCATTAAATAAAAAACAAAAGAAAAACAGAATTATTGTTGTCTTGATACGTTATTTATTAGGAAATTTGTAGTCCGGATATTTGCTAATTTTTAAAAGTAAATGAAGAGTTTATTGAGAATAATTGTACTTCTTCTTGTTTCAATTTCAGCCTATTCTCAAGGCATTTGCGATATGACAGCCGCGAATGGTATTGAAGTAGGTAATTTTGATGCTACTGTTGTGGCTTGTGTTGGTCAACAAGTCGATGTTAAAGACTTATCAGGTGGAACTAATATAAAGTATGTCTTCGGTTATAGTGGGCAAGCCATCTCAGCACTTCCAGGCATTCCTGCTAAAGATGGGCCTAATGCCGACTGGGCTTTTGCGCAACCAGCTAACTACATTGTCTTACAATATGGGAAGAAAAACGGGAAAGATATGTATGCCTGTAAAGTAGTTACGGTAAGAGCCACTAATAAACCAGACGTTAGCTACGAGGCATGTAACAATTCTATTCTTAGACTGACTATCAGAGATACTCCTGCTAATAATTACACTTCTTATAGAATTAAATGGAGTGATGGAAGTATAGTCAATGTGCCTGTAGCAACAGTACTGCCATATACTATTCAAAAGAGTTTTCCTGCTGCTCCAACCCAGAACGTTCTTGTAGAAGGGTTTGGTTCTACACTAACTAGTTGTCCGGCAGCTACACCAATGACTATTATCATGGATAGAGGTGATATGTTTCCTAGGATTGAGAAAATTGATTTAAATGAAGCAGGGACAGAAGCTACAATTACACTTGAGGGTAACCCTGATGCTGAATATAATATTTTCAGTCGCTCAATTGACCAGCAAGGGAATCTAGCAAATCCTTTGCCTAACAAGGTAAAGGCCGGAACCTTTAAAATGCCTGTAACTGATAAAACAAAAAGTCAGTGTTTTCTTGTTGCGAGATTAGGTACTGTCTGTTCAGAATATTCAAATGAGGTTTGTACTATGCCTTTTAAACTGGAAGCGAGTGATGATGATAATAAATTAACTTGGAATGGGTTTACAGTTGGACGAGTCCCAAAGACCGCAGCCTACACGAATATTAATCAATCAGAGACGAAGATCATCAGAAGTGAGGATGGAACAACAACAAGTACTACATTTAATAATGTATCCAGTCCTTTTTTAGATGATGCGGCTGATTGCAATAAAAAATACTGTTATACACTTTCGACAAAAGTTACTAGCTCCTATGCCGGATATACAGGTTCTACTTATATAGAGACAGCGGTAGTTTCTCAGACCCAATGTATTGATAGAAAAACTATTGTACCAGATGCCTTGACAGAAACTGTTGCAAGTGTAAATGATAACAACACAGTAAAAATAGATTTTAGAGATAATAGTAACTGGAAACTGGATATTGAAAAATACCGACTTCATCAGCTAGACAATAGTAGTTTTGAAAAAATAGATAGTATTCCATCTACGGCTTCAAAGAATTTTTTAGACGGATCTGTAGATGCCAGTAAAGAATCATATTGTTATGCAATAGATTTTATAGATAAATGCGGGAGTACTTCAGCACTATCTCCATCATTCTGTACCATCTTTCTATCGGAAGCGTCTAAAAATGAATTAGTATGGACCGATAGACCCCCTTTTGGTGATACAGGCATTGATACTTTTGAAGTAGAAAGCTATGATGAACATACTGGGGCAATATCTACTGTAATTTCTTTAGCTGCAACTCAATTGAAGTATATACCAAATTTAAGTAAGTTTGAAGAAGAGGCCAAATTTAGAATAAAAACTACTGGATCAGATGGTACAATAAGTTATTCTAATATTTATACAATGCCTGTATCTGTTAAACTACTTTTACCAGACGCCTTTACACCAAACAATGATGGATGGAATGATAATCTTGAAGTAAAAGGTACATTCAGAAGAATTGCTAACTTTGACTTTCAGATTTATAACAGATGGGGAAATCCTGTCTTTAGTTCTGATAATCCACTTAGAACTTGGGACGGGAGTTTTCAAGGAACTTCAGCACCTGTTGATACTTATACTTATAAAATTTACGCTAAATTATTCGATGGAACAGAAGTAAATAAGACTGGTAGATTTTTGCTTATAAGATAAAACATACTCTATGATAAAAAATTTCCTTACACTCCTTTCTATATTATTTTTTCTGAATAGTTATACTAATGCTCAAAATCAAAAAATACTTTCAGATATTAAGTATCAAGTAGGAACGGGCACTTACCTATCAGGAAAGACTCCATTCTGGATGCGAGCCAATAAATATGGTCTTATACCAATTGAAGGCCCTTTTGTAGCCTTACAAGCTAGTGCTCACAAAGAATATGACTCTACTAAGAATGACCTTAAGAAAATAAGAAAATTTAGCTTTGGATATGGTGTTCAGCTTGCGGTGAATGCGGGCAAGCAGAGTCAAATATTTTTGCCGGAAGCCTATGTAAAGTTTCGTTTTAAGAGCTTTGAATTTTATACAGGACGAAGAAAAGAGATAGTAGGGCTTGTTGATACAACTCTCGGTGCTGGTTCTTTTATTTGGTCTGGTAATGCGTTACCAATGCCTAAAGTCCAAATAGCGATACCCAATTACACCTCAATTATTGGCCATGGGTTAATTTCTATTAAAGGTGCTTATGTCCATGGCTGGTTTGGTAATCAACACTATACGAAAGGATATTATTTACACCAAAAATGGATATATGGTAAAATCGGCCGAGATTCATGGAACGTAAATTTCTATGGAGGAATCAACCATCAAGTGCAATGGGGGGGGTATTCAGAGATTTTTAAAGACAATACTTTTTATACAAGAGATGGCTTCTTTTCAGCAGATCCCTTCGTTTATTTAAATATCGTTTTACCCTTTGGGTGGAAAATTCCTCCAAATGCAAGATACAATGGGTACGAAACACTTAATCGGTTCGGGAATCATTTGGGGAGTGTAGATTTAGGCGTTCTAATAAAGACATCGTTGGCGGATATTTCTTTCTATCGTCAAACCCCTTATGAAGATGGTCAAATGCCGGAAGTTTTTTTATCAATGGATGGGAATTATTCATTGAGTTTTGATTTTAAAAATGAAAAACAGCAGTTATATAAAATTAACTTCGGCTATATTGATTCTAGAAGGCAGGGTAAAGGTATTACTAAATTTGCCAAATGGATAGGGAAAAAAGAAACCCACTATGGAGAGAGGCAAGACTATTTTAATCATGGGCAGTATAGAGACGGGTGGGCATATTTAGATAATTCTATTGGAAATGCTTTAATTCTTCCAAATATAGACCTTGTAAAAAAAATAAAACTGAATGAGTACCCTGTATTTACTGTTGATAATCGTATTCAGGCATATTATATCGCTTTAATGGGGAAAGCTGGTAAATATAATTACGAGATAAAATCTTCATTAGTTTCAAGTTTGGGCTCCTTTAGTTTTAGAAGAGATAAAAACGATGAACAATTTTCCAGCTTAATTTCTGTTAGCTACCCTATTATAAAGCAAAATGTTAATTTGAAATTTAATTTAGCCTTAGATCAAGGCCAACTCTATGGTAAGAATATAGGTATTAGTTTTTTTATTATTAAAAAATGGTAGTAATTTGCAAAAAACACCTATCTATGCATTTAGTATATAAAATTATTCTTTTATTTTTTCTAACTAAGTTCTGCGCTTTAGGGCAAAGTTTTTTTAAAAAGATAAATTATGAATTAGAAAGCGGTATTTATCTTTCAACTTCTGGAAAAACACCATTTTTAATCCACGCAAATCAATATGGCATAGTTCCATTAGAGACTCCTTTTATTGCCCTGAAAGGAGCTGCTGTTAAAGAATATGACTCTACATATACTAGCAATAATAAATTAAATAGATTTTCTTACGGATATGGAGTAAATACTATTTTAAATGTTGGAAAAGCAAATCAGATACTCTTACCAGAAGCGTATTTCAAGATAAGATATGGTGTATTTGAATTTTATGTCGGACGACGGAAAGAATTGGTAGGACTTGTTGATACCACACTTTCTTCAGGTTCATATATTTGGTCAGGAAATGCTTTGCCTTTACCTAAAATTCAATTGTCCATTCCTAATTACACGCCAATTCTTGGAAATGGATTGATCTCTATCAAAGGAGCTTTTAGTCATGGCTTGTTTGATAATGGGAAAGTCCGAAACTTTTATCTTCATCAAAAATATCTCTACGCAAGGCTAGGAAAGCCAAATTGGAAAATTAAACTTTATTCAGGGTTTAGTCATCAAGTTCAATGGGGGGGACAACCAGTAACACCATTTATTGACAATCTAACGGGAGATTTAATTTCAAGATTTCCATCAGATTTCAACACTTACTTAAAAGTAGTGACTGGTGTAAGCCTGAATAAGAATGGAGAAGGTTTGAATACCGGAAGTCCTAAGAATGAAGCTTGGAATAGAGCAGGCAATCATTTAGGATCAATTGATTTGGCTACAGAATTTAATTTAAGAAATTTTGATATATTATTTTATAGACAAAGTATCTATGATGATGGATCTTTGTTTTATTTAAACAATATACAAGATGGTTTATTGGGAATTTCTATAAAAAGGAAAAATGCATTTAAAGGGATTATTCGGATTAATTTTGAATATCTGAATACAATGAATCAAGGTGGAAGACCTGAGGATAGAAATGATGATATTCCACAATTAAGGGGGGGGGATAACTATTTTAATAATTCAATTTATCCAGATAGTTGGACTTATAGAAATAATACTATTGGAACACCATTATTATCGCCTATTAATTTTGTAGATAAGAATGTCTTAGCCAATAGAAATTTGGAGAAATATTCTTCTTCGTATATCCTAAATAGAGTAGAATCATATTCCTTCGGAATAGAGGGTAAAGGGAAAAATGTAGAATATTGCTCAAAAATAGTATTAATTCATAACTTAGGTAGTTACTTTTTACCGATAAATGATAGAGCTACTACATTTTTATGCAAGTTTAAATATAATTTACTTAAATTTAGTATAATTACTAATATTGCAGTAAATGAGGGTAAATTATTCCCATACACTTTAGGTGGTTATTTAGCTATTCAAAGAACTTTCTTCTAATGTATCTAAATTTTCATAAATCGAATTGTTACTAATATATTCTGGAATTAATTTTTTTAGCTCTGTAACAATAAGATTATTGTCGGTCTTAGCAATAGCCAGTTCTATATTTTTTATGGCTATGTTTAATAAATCATAATCTTCAGGTATAACTTTAGCAATCATGATTTTATGATGATAAGTCGGTTGAGTATTTTCATTACTGTTTAATAACTCTTCATACAACTTCTCACCTGGTCTTAAACCTGTAAAAGTAATTTGAATATCTCTACCTAACTCAAGTCCTGATAATTGCACCATTTTCTTTGCCAAGTCTAATATTTTTACAGGCTTGCCCATGTCAAAGACATAAATTTCTCCACCTTTCCCCATCGTTCCTGCTTCAAGTACTAATTGACATGCCTCAGGAATTGTCATAAAGTATCTGATAATATCTTTATGCGTTACTGTAATAGGGCCACCTTTCTCAATTTGTTTTTTAAACAAAGGAATTACAGAACCATTCGAGCCAAGTACATTACCAAAACGAGTTATAATAAATCTTGTGTTGTTATTATGATGACTATCTAACCCTTGTACATACATTTCAGCTAAACGCTTGGTAGCTCCCATTACATTAGTTGGATTTACGGCTTTATCAGTCGAAATCATAACAAATTTTTCTGTATTATATTTAGATGCAAGATTTGCAACAATTTTTGTTCCCAACATATTCACTCTAACAGCTTGATAAGGATTCTTTTCCATTAAAGGAACATGCTTATATGCAGCCGCATGAAATATTACTTGCGGTTGTTCCTCATAAAAAAGGTTATCCATTAATTTTTCATTAGTTACATCGTAGACATCAACTCTTATATTGGGTACTTCTCTATCTTCAGATAATGATGTACGAATTAGTTCGCTTTCTAAGTCATACAATGCTGATTCAGCTTGATCTACCAAAATAATCTTTTTTGGAGAAAATTTTATTAATTGCTTTACTAATTCACTTCCGATTGAACCAGCTGCTCCAGTCACCAAAATTCTTTTATTATTAATGAATCTTTCTACAAACTTGTTATTAATAGCAATTGGGTCCCTTTCTAGAAGGTCATCAATTTCAATCCTTTGTATTTGCTTGGTAGTTAGTTCTCCTTTTATCCACTTATTAATAGGGGGTATAGACTTTAAAATAATTCCTTTTGTAAGGAAATCTTCTGCGATTTTTGCTTTAGCCAATGGACTAATATTTTGTATAGCAAATATTACTTCAATATTTTCTTCTTTTGAATTAGAATTAGTTAGATACTTCTCAATAGCTTCATCTCTAGATAGTACTCTAATCCCCTCAACAGTTTTATTAATTTTTTGAGAGTTATCGTCTATAAAACACAAAACCTTGTAATTCTTAACTTTATCATTTAATAAACTATTTTTCGTTATCAAGCCCATATATCCTGTTCCATAAATAATTACAGAACTGGTTAGTTTAATTTTTCTAAAGAAAGAGTCATATAAACCCTTTACAAGGAAACGACTAAAAATAAGAGCAAAAAGAGTAATAAAGTAGCTTATGATAGTGATTCGAGGAGGTATACACAGATAGATAATATTATGATAACAACCGAAATTAGAAAGTAAGAAAATGAAAATACTACTTATAGTTACAACTTTTAGTAATAAAGCTGCATCTTCCATACTTGTGTGTCTAATGATACCTTCGTATGATTTAAAGAAAATAAAGAATATGGCTCTAATACTTAAGACAAACAATAAGTGGTACTTATAAATAGAAGGTTCTACATAAGTTAATTCAAAGTTAAAATGGACAAAAATAGCTATTGTAAATGTAACAAAGCAGATAAGTAAATCAACCAAAAGAATTAACCATTTCGAAGCAAACTTTTCGGTATATTTACGTAAAAAGTTGGTCATAGGGAAATATATTTTATTGTTATGGATAGAAAATTAAACAAATATAGTTACTGTTTAATTTAAGACAAACTTTTACGGGAAAACAACTTGGAAATTTATTAATCGGTAATTCGAAATAATAAATAAACTAAAAAACTATTGTTGCTCATAGGATTGTGCAAATAAAAAACCCTTTGGCTTATTGTCAAAGGGTTTTTTCTAAGATTTAATTATTTTTGCTCAATAGCTTTTCTAAAGTTTACATTTTCAGCTTTCAACGACTTAATCTCTTTATTCATTTCAATTATATAAAGAGTTAATTCTTCAATTTTTTCCATTAATTTCGCGCTTGTTTGCGAAACATCCAAGCCATTTTTAGACATATCTTCAGCAGAAGGCACATTTGGTAGATGTTTATTTTCTTTTACAAAAGACTCAACTTTATCTAAAGACATTAACTGATAAGATGGTTCAAAAACATAATCAGCCCAATCATTAGTACCTTTCACGGCAACTTTTATCTTTTCAGTAATAATACCATCTTGTACAATCAAACGGTATGAATTAGCTGTTGAAGTTAAAGCGCCTGGCATTGGGAAGGATGAATCAAAATTACCTACCGCTAAAAAACCGACAGTTGATGATTTTGTAGCACCTAAGTTAATTTTCAAATTTTTATTATCAAATTCGCCTTTAATAAGTGGATTTGCTGTGCTAGAGTTAGCTATATATAATTTGTCGGAACCTAGTTCGCTTCTACCTGCCTGATATCCTAGAAGGATATTATTTGAACCTGTACTGTTTTCCCCAGCTCCCCAGCCTATTGCTAAATTATTAGCACCTGTTAAATTATTGTATAAAGAGTATGTACCAATTGCTAAATTATTGTTTCCAGTTGTGTTTTTTCTTAAACTAGATCTTCCAATACCAACGTTATCACTACCAGTAGTATTATCATACAAAGTTGTTGAACCAATAGCCATATTACTAGAACCAGTCGTTAAACTAAATAATGTAAGTGCACCTACCCCAGTATTAGCAGTACCTGTTATTGCTGCTCTTTTATCATATACACCAACTGCACTTCCAGCACTTTTGTATCCAGCAAAGTAGTTAAAATTAACATTATCTATATAACCAGACAAGTAATTCCCAGAAACAATTCTAAAAGGTTCTGAATTTTTAGTTCCTATAAAGCTGCCTGCTGGGGCAGTGTTGCCTAACAATGTCCAGTCTCCGTCTACACCAGCAATCGAATTTGATTTTGCATCTGCGCCTAATGTTTTCCATTCATCACCATTGTAAAAATAAAATCCAGCTACCATATCGGTCTGATAAATCAACAAACCTTTAGCTGGACTTTGAATAGCTGAACGTTGTTGTAATGTCATACGTGGAGTTAAAAAACCTTTAGTTTGAGAATTTAGATCTAAAACTGCTGATTGATCTGGCTTTGTAGTACCAATACCCACATTGTCTTTTTGCGCGAAAACACTACTAAAAGTAGTAATGCTGAGAAATAATAATACAAGTTTTTTCATAACAATATAAAATTTAAATGCTCCTCTTATTTTTATGCAACGAAGATATAGGAAAGTTTTAGAGAATTAAAACATTTAAGATAAATTTTATTTAATGGTAAAGCAAATTTATTTAATAATTTTTAAAACGGTTTCAAAAATTACTTTAATGTCATTAGAGAGGTTTTTTCTACTATTAATGTACGCTAAATTAATGTTTATTTTCTCAGGCATAATTTCAGTAATATAAGTTTTTTCTGGATTTTCAGATTGAGCTAATATTTCATTTTCATAGAAAAACTTTAAAGATGCATAGTCAGTTATTCCCGGTTTATGTTTTAATACTTCTCTTTGAGCATTAGTATAAAAGTCTACATACTTTTTTACCTCTGGTCGTGGTCCAACAAAACTCATCTCTCCTTTTAATATATTTATTAATTGAGGTAACTCATCAAGTTTATATTTGCGCAAATAATAGCCAATTTTTGTTATTCTATAGTCATTCATGCCGATAGTTAATAAGCTCTTTTTATCAGAGTTCATATACATAGTTCTAAATTTAAATAACCTAAATGGTTTTTCATTTTGCCCAATTCGCTCTTGTAGATAAAAGAAACTTCCTTTACTTTCAAGTTTAATAAACAAGCATATTAAAAAAACGATTGGACTAATAAGCAACAAACCTAATAAGGAAAGAAAAAAATCAAATACTCTTTTCATTGCATTATTGTTTCATTATATGATTCTATAATAGCATTTGCAATAATAGATATCTGTTCATCAGTAAGTGAGAAATATACTGGAAGGGATATTTCACTTTCCCATAGTTTCTTACTCACAGGAAAATCATTCATTTTATAGCCTAAATTCTTGTAAAAAGTTAATTCAGGTAAAGGTTTATAATGGACATTTACTGAAACATCTTTGTCAAAAACCTTTTTTATTATTTCATTTCTTTGTAAAATAGTGCAACCTTTAATTCTTAAAAGATACAGGTGATATGAAGATTCTCTATAAAGATCAATGGTAGTAGGTAAAAGAGCCCATTCATAATTTCTTAGAATGGTATTATATTTTTCTACTATTTGCTTTCTTCTAATTAAGATCTCAGATTTATATCTTTTTAGCTCAACTAAACCAATAGAAGCAAGAATATCAGTCATATTACACTTATATCCAGAAGTTATAACATCATATTCCCATGCGCCTTTCTGAGTTTTTGCTAAGGCATCCTTAGTTTGGCCATGTAAAGACCAAATATTTAGTTCTTTATAGACTTCACTGTTATCAAATGGTTCGGGTAGGTTTATACATATTGCTCCTCCTTCAGCAGTAGTTAGGTTTTTTACAGCATGAAATGAAAATACTGTAAAATCAGCAAAAGCTCCTACGTAAGCATTATCAATTAATCCTCCAAAGGAATGAGCAGCATCTGAAAGTAGTAAAATTTTACCTAGTTTCTGTTGCTTTTCATTATTAGGCTGAAAAATGTCCCTATTTTCATAAATTACTTTATTTAAGGCACTGTAATTTACTGGTAAGCCACCTATATCTACGGGAATAATAGCTTTTGTTTTTGAAGTTATAGCTTTTTTAACAGCTTCAATATCTATACAAAAATCTTCGGTAACATCTACCATTACAGGAGTTGCTCCACAATGAATAATTATATTTGCTGTTGCACAGTAAGTGTAAGCAGGAATAATAATTTCATCGCCTGGCTGTATTCCAAACCAATGTAATAGCAATTCTGCTCCTGCAGTCCAAGAGTTTACGGCCAAAACGTGAGAAATATTGCAGAATTTCGCAATCTTATGTTCAAATTCTTTTGTTTTAGGGCCTGTTGTTATCCACCCTGAATTTAATGTTTCAGTAACAGCCTCAATAATGCTATTGTCAATATATGGAGGAGAAAATGGAATCATTTATATTATTTTTTTATTACTGCTATTAAATGTGTTCTTAAAAAAGGTAAAAAAAAGTTAAGAATATTATATAGTTTCCCAATTCGTCTGCCAATAGGAGGAGCTAAAGTAACATTATAAAATTCTATATCTTTTGCCAATGGAAAAAGCATTTTTATTTCTTTTTTGCCAATCCCTTTTACATCTAGATTATTAGGATTGTTATACTTAAAATCATACCAAAGAATAATTCCAGTTGTTTTTACCATTTCCCACATAGTATCTGCTAGCTTTTTTTTGAATTCATCATCTAATATTGAAGTGAAAACGGTAGATTGAAAAACTATATCAAATTCTTCATTATAATTAAGTTCACAAGCATCACCAATATAAATATTTGGAATAGGTAGATTTTTTTTTAAAACAGCTCCTCTATCTTCAAGTAATTCATTTGCATATATATTTGTAAAAGGAATCCCCATTCGGTGAAAAAACAATAAGTTACTCCCAGTTCCGGCTCCTATTTCAATTATCTTAATTTTACTTAATTGAGAAGTGAATTTTCTTACTATCTTAGTATAAATAAATTCTCGTTCTGATTGAATAAAGAAGCTGAAAATCCAATTAGTATCATGATTTTTCCCCTTTCTTTTATCATATCTAAGTTTAATTTTTAATACTTCGCTATTTTTATCCATATAATAATAATTTGCTTAGGATTGTATATTTAGAGTTACAGTTATATGAAACATAGAATTTAGTATTGCATATGCATTTTACAAAGAAAAATTCAAACAATTAAAAATACAATCATTAATAAAATAGGACTTTCGCTTAGAGATGGATTATAAAGCTAAAATCTGCGGTTTTCTTAATTACATTTTTAAAAAATCTGTCAATAATTTATTTCTAACTTGATATAAAGATTGATTTAGCTCTTTGGCTTTGATTTTAATAGATAACTAAGCGTAATAACAAAAAGCTAAGTGGTTTCTTTGTGAATGAGCGGTACGACATTGGCACTTTTCAGCGCCAGCTAATTGTTTTTACCCTTTGTGAGACTCCTCAACCTGCCATCTGACGGCATTACTTTCTTTTCCGTCGTTAGCCCTAAAGTTGTGGTCTAGGGAATTAGTAATCACCAAGTCAATGTGCCCGTCTTGGGACACTATCTTGAACAGTTTCACTAAGAAAGGAACCTCTTTTAACTTGACCATATTACCCATTTGAAGTGTCTTTTCAGATCATTCAATAATATCAAGATGAATGTATCCTTGCTCTTTACTGATACTAACTGTACGATTGCTCTTTAGTGTTGTAAAGAAAGTCCAACCGCTTCGGTTTATCAGTTTGAGATTATCTACTGAAGCATACCAACTATCAAATAAGATAGTTCGTGCTTTGAGATTTTTATCAGTAATAGCTCTGAGAAACATCTCCTGAAAATGATCATTCTTGGTTTTGCCATCTGTATCAGGTGTATAAATGCGATAATCAATCGGGTAAAAATCGCCATCCTTACCTGATGAATGTATTAAATTTACTAATTCAATACCTTTAACGGTTCCATGTTCATTACCAGAATATTGTTTCTTGACTAATTCTTTAAAACGTGTGTATCGCCTATATTGAACGTTATCATCACAGATAAGATAACTTTCAGAATCATCTTGTTTGAATACGGCTTTGTTAGTTCTCATAGTTGTTAGTCAGTAAAGCTTTCCCGTTTTAGAAAATCACATATTGAATCACGGCTAACATTATCTAAATGATTTGCAAAATTCGTACTTGTATAATCGAGTGATATACTCAATAAATATTCAACATATTGTTTTTTCGTTAGCATATAAACAATTTAACCATTTTTAAAAGATTTCGCAAAGGCGAAAGTCTTATAAAAAATTCTTAGATAGATTTTTACTCTAGAATAAAATCTATAAAATCTTGTGCAATAATATTACGATCGAACTTTAATTTAACAAGTTTTAACCCATTTTCTCCTAATTCTTTTTGTAAGTTAGTATTATTGTAAAGGTTTATTATTTGCTCTTTTAATTCTATTTCATTTTCTGGCTCAAAATATAGAGCACATTGTCCTTGAACAGCAAAAATTTCTTTTGCCTCACCATCAACTCCTAATAAAATAGGCTTTTTAGTAACAAGATTTTCGAATATTTTTGATGGAATAGCACCTTTAAACAAATCTATTTTTCGCAATGGAACAATACTTGCGTTGATAGCATTTAATATATCATACATTTTATCTTTTTTTTGCCCATTTAAAAAAACAACATTTTCTAACTGAAGTTTTTCTTTTATGGATATTAAGCTATCTTTCTCAGGGCCTTCTCCAACAATAAAAAATTTTATTTTAGAGTAATCTCCAAGAAGATTGGCAGCTTTTAGTATTACTTCTAAACCTTGAGCATGGCCAATAATTCCCGCATATAATAGTAAAAAAAAGTCTTTGCTTATTCCCATTTCACGTCTCCAATCATTAAGTACATACTTATTTTTATATGATAATAAATTGACGCCATTTTTTAACCAGAATATTTTCTTATCTGGAAATCTGTCCTTTATATTTTTTACAATACCTTGCGTTTGCCCAGTTATATAATCTGACTTTTTATAAATATATTCTTCAAGATAAATACTATACTTTAAGAGAAACTTATTAGTTACTAACCCTAATTTTTCTGCTGTTTCTGGCCATAAGTCTGAAACGTTAAAGATAAGTTTTGATTTTTTTAACCATGATAAGAAAATGGCAGAAATTCCCAAAAAGAGAGGAGGTGATTCACATAATATATAGTCATATTTTTTTCTTAAAAAAAGACAAGCTATTACAGAACTAAATACAAAAGAGAAATAATTGAGTAATCGCTTAAAGAAAGTTTTTTTTGAAGGCACATATATCCATGAGTGGATAATTGTCAATTGGTTTACCTTTTTTCGTACTATAAATTTATTTCTAAATTCTTTATGAATCTTCATTTCGGGATAATTTGGCAACGCTGTTAAAACAGTTACATCAAATTCTTTTTGAGACAGAAAATTTGCTAACTCCCATAGTCTATTTTGAGGTGCTCCAACCTCGGGTGGAAAGTATTGAGTTAAAATTAATATAGTTTTCAACTTTTTATAAGGCGTGGTTATTTAAAAAATCTACAATTTTATTACCAGCATCTCCCTGCCCATACAAGGTCGTATTAAAATAATTATTAGTGTTAAGCATGTAATGAAACGCATATAGTATTCTTTCCTTATTAGTTCCAACACATATATTATAGCCATTATCTACTAGCTCTTTCCATTCTGTTTGATCTCTCAATGTTATACAATTCTTTTGGAAATAATATGCCTCTTTTTGCAAGCCTCCACTATCGGTCATCACTAGTTTACAGTGTTTTAACAATTCAATCATATCAAAATATCCAACAGGCTCAATAACTGTAAAATTCATGTTTAGCCCACTTCTTTGGATAATTTTCTTTGTTCGTGGATGTATAGGTAATATTATAGGGCATGTAAGACTAATTTCATTTAAAGAATTTACTATATTTTCTAAGCGAATTATAGAATCAGTATTTTCGGCTCTGTGTATTGTAGATAATATAAAAGGTTGATTAATATTAAGATATTTTATAATATTAGATTTTTTGCTTGCATGTTCAGCATAGAATAGAGCAGCATCAAACATTACATCTCCGCTTTCTACAATTTTACAAGGAAAATTATTAAATCCTTCCCTTTGTAAGTTTTCATATGCTATTTTTGTAGGACAAAATAATATATCGCTTATTCTATCAGTAATAATACGATTTATCTCCTCAGGCATTTTCATTTCAAAACTACGAAGTCCTGCTTCAACGTGTATTACAGGAATACATAGTTTTTTTGCTGCTAATGCTCCAGCTAAAGTAGAATTTGTATCACCATACACAAGCATATAATCAGGTTTCTCTTGTAGTAGTATATTTTCAATTCCTTCTAGCATTTGTCCTGTCATAGCACTATGTGAGAGGCCATTTATATTCAGGTTTATATGTGGTTTAGGTATTTGCATTTCTTCAAAGAAAATATCAGACATTTGCGAGTCAAAATGTTGCCCTGTATGAATAATCAATTCTTGGATATTAGAATATTGGGCAAAGGCTCTGCTCACAACGGCTGCTTTAATAAATTGTGGACGTGCACCCACTACGGTGATTATTTTCACTTTTTTATTATTATTTTATTATAAAAATTAATTAACTTTTTTTCCTCATTCTCCCAATTGTACTTATCCAGTACTAACCTTCGTCCATTATTACCCATCTTTTTGGATACTTCAGGATTATTAACTAAATAATTCAGTGCAGCTAAAATTTCATCAGATGAATTAGGATTTATACAAATTCCACAAAAATTATCGACAATAATTTCTTTCCATAAGGGAAAATTTGAACCAATAATTGCTAACCCATTAGCCATATATTCAAATATTTTATTAGGCTGAGCATTAATATGATTAGGTTCTGGTAAAAAATTTACTATGCCTATAAAACTTTCAGACCATAGATTAATAAGCTTTTCTCTATTTAAATTGCCATGATATACAATTTGATCTGTTTCTTTTAAAATATTTTTTTTTAAAGATTCATTTTCAAATTCGCCAGCTAGTTGTAAAACATGATTACTGCCTCTAATAGCATTTAATAAGAAATAAATGCCTCTAATCGAAGTGATACCGCCCGTATAGCATATTTTATTTCTAATAGCAGAATTATTGTGAAGATTCTTATTTAAAAGAAGTTCATCTAATAATGGATAGTTATTAATATTAACTGTATTAACATTTATTTTTTCAAATCTTTTGGCAATAGAAGGAGTAGCAGCAATAATCCCATCAAAAAATATAGAGAAAAAATCTTCTATAATTTCAAAGCTAAAGGAGAGTATTTTTTTGAATATAGGATTTATATAGGATTTGCTTAACAATTGCCTTGGCAGGTCTTCATGTGAATCATAGATTACCTTCTTTCTTCTAAGTTTCAGGAGATACCCAAAAGGTAGCAATTCTGGATCGTGAAAGTGGTAAATATCTGCATTAAGCTCAATTGCTGTTTGGTAAACACTATAAGTAGAGTTTAACATCCTTTTCAATCTACTATTTTTTTTGCCTACATCTATAATTTTCACTCCTTTTCTCTCTTCATTTCCTTTGCTGTCAGCTACTATAAAAAAAACTTTAAATCCACTTTTGACAAGAGAATTACATTCCTTGTGAAAAATTCGTATATCGTCTCTTGAATGTACTGAGGAGAGGTGACAAATAATTTTACACATCTTTATAAAAATTATTTTCTATTTTTTAAATGCTTAAAGTAGATAAAAGACTAAAGGTGAGAAGCTATAATATTCATAATTTTTTTTAGCTTTAAACATTGCCAAATTTGTTGGTTGTACTACCAAATTTTCAAAGAAATTAACCATTCAACATCTTTTGATAAAATTACTTACTTTGTATTTTACTCATATTGTCTCAAATGCAATTAATTGGACACTTTAATTGATTTAATTGTTTTGTAAATCAGCTTCATGAATGGGATTTTTCATGTCTACATTCCTTTGAAGTAAATATTTATAGGGGCTTTTATACCCCAAGCCTCCATGAATTCTGTTAAAGTTATAAAACTCTCTGAAACGGTTCATAATGTCTCTTACATTTTCTAAATTTTCAAATTCCATTCTTTGGCAAACAGCACTTTCGAGTATTGAATGATACGATTCAATATGCGCATTTTGCTGAGGAGTTGCAGGTAGAGTAAACTCC
>NZ_JACETV010000014.1 GCF_013912375.1 Emticicia sp. BO119
ACTCCAGGGTACATTCGCCTGCCAGTTCAACCGTACTTTCTGGGCATCTGATACCGCCGACAACCGTACACTACTCGCTACCTGACTCTCCGACAGGGGCTTGTCTGTCTCATAAATAAAGGCCACTTTGTAGGTATAGCCATTCTGTTCGGTGTTCAGCCCCTTATCTACAAAGATCGTATCCGCTGCCTTGTCTGTCACTTTGCTCGGAAGGGTGGCTACTAACTGGAATATACCCCCACTGATACCGGTCGCCCTGTATAACCTGTATGCATAGGGACCTTTGGTTTCAGTGGCATCAAAGTTCAGTGGCCGCGACCATTTCACTGTAATCTGACCCCCTGTCGCACTGGTCACATCTACACTTACATTGGTAATCACAGGAGCTTTCTGTGGAATCTCACTCCCGATACACGCTTCATTCGAGGGTACACTCGGCATCATCACAAAGTCTGAGGTAGACAGGTTCGCCACTATGCTGTAACTGTATATGACTCCACTCTGTGCTTTGGTATCTAAATAAAACGTGTCTCTGGCAGATACTCT
This sequence comes from Emticicia sp. BO119, assembly GCF_013912375.1. GTDB lineage: Bacteria > Bacteroidota > Bacteroidia > Cytophagales > Spirosomataceae > Emticicia. Next base: position 547 of record NZ_JACETV010000014.1, read on the forward strand.
GGCTACTTCTACAAAACCCAGTGAAGCCGGCAAGCCTATCTGACAATTGCCAGGAATGAAGTTTGAACACCCTTCTTTCCGATAAATTACTATTTCGGCGTCTTCTTCAGGAATGTTACAGTCTGGGTATTGTTGCCAGCGTAATTCAACGCCCCGCTCTGAATTGGTGGCACTTAAGCCTCTCGGACGAGGTGGAATCACCCTGATCCTGACTGTTTTAATGTCTGTCAGCTGAACGGCTGTCCGACCAGGAAAGTCTTCTACTTTAAACAAAACATCATACGGCTGTTCTCTGACGTGCTTGCAGTTGGTCTCCCAAGTAAAGGTGCCTGATGCAGGACTGTTCTGGGTTGTGTTTAAGGGGGTGAAACTTGCTGCCTGGGGAGAAACAAATTCTATCGGCCCTTCTGCATCACGGTTGTACACACCACTATTCGTCGATATTCTGATTTTATGATTATCCGGGTCACGGGCGGTGACAGTAAACTCAATTTTCTGGCCTGCTTCTACGCAGATTGGCGAGGGGGTGGTCAGTAAGGGTCGCTTATTAGGCGTTTCTACTACGATAATCTGCATGTCACGGGTGATCTCCCCTATTTTGGTGTAGGTGCCATTCACCCCTTTCCGCCATTCCTCTACAATAAAGGCTACATTGACCTGATACTGATTCACTGCCAGTCGGCCAGGGGCATCCCAGATCAAATCACCGGTGATCGCATCTATCCTGAAAAATGAAGGATTCAGACCATCTTCTGTTAAGCGTGAGTCCCCTAAAGCGGAGGGATCTCTATAACCAGCGGCGAAGCCTCCTACCCCAGTTCCATCTCCAAAATCTCTTTTAGGGGCCGTCAGCCGATAAGCCAGACTATCACCGTCAGCATCAAATGCCCCCGGATTATGAATAAACCGTTTGCCAACTCCGGCAGTATCGACAGGAATATTCAACAGAACTGGTGTATTGTTCAGCCCTAATGAACCATTTACTAATATGGTGGTTTCAACAAAAAAACTAATCTGATCGGTAGGCCCCTGCAGGTTGACAGTATTGGCATTTCTGTTTGAGATACCACAAGTAATGGTATAGGTACCCTGTGCCGGAAAAGTAAAAGTAGTATCATATACGTTACACATGGTTCCTGAGTTAATCAGAAACTTCTTCTTGCGTTTTACATCGTATAAGGGTACACCGGTTACACCAAAGTAAAATTTCACAAAATTGGCACCTTCATTGGCTTGTACACCATTGATCTGATCGGTATAGGTAGTTAAGGTAACACGATATGTAAGGGTTGTGGCAGAAATTCTTTTAGCAGTTATTTCACCTGCACGTAAGTGGGTGGCATGGGTCTTTGTAGCAGCTAAAACTATAATAATAAAACAAAATAAAGTAAACTTCAACGCTTTCATAAGCTCTCGATTAGGATTGTCCGTAAATATAAACGAAAAAAAAATTGATTCGTTGTATATGTTTTGATTAGTATTTTGAAACATTTGGTAAAATAAACGCTTCTGTATTTTCACTATATAATTATTTAATAAAAAAGGGCATTATTTTTATTGATTCTAAATAGTTTGTGGCTTACTTTTGACGCGCAAAAGTAATTGTACTTTTCTAAGTATTTTTCTCTATAACTAAAATAGTCAATTTTTTAGTTTTCAAACTGGAATAAAGTATGTCTTGGCTTACAAAAACACTATCAAGCTCCATAGGAAAAAAAGTTCTGATGTCATTGACTGGACTTTTTCTTTGTACTTTTCTTGTAGTACACCTTTCGGGTAATTTACAACTTTTTTATAAAGACGGCGGGTATGCTTTTAATACCTATGCAGTCTTTATGACTACGTTTCCGCTTATTAAAGTTATTTCTTATGGCAACTATTTTTTCATACTGTTTCATGCGTTCTGGGGTTTATACCTCGAATACCAAAACCGCAAGGCTCGTTCGGTAAGATATGCTGTTGTCAGAAATTCTTCGTCTTGGTCAAGCCGTAATATGGCAATTTTAGGAACTGTTCTTTTGGTGTATATTGTTGTTCATATGGGCGATTTCTGGTATAAATACCATAATGAACCGCTTCCTTATGTACAATACAGAGAAAATGTGGTAACAGGTGAAAGAATGTTTGCCGAAATGCCTTCCTCATATAAGCAAGACGTAAAAAAGGTTGAAATAAGCGACTTAGAATCAGGCACACACCTGGTAATTGTGAAAGACCTTTATAAAGAGGTTTCTGTAGCATTTCAAAATCCTTTGTTAGTTTTGCTTTACATCATAGGTATGCTTGCCGTAGGGTTTCACTTATATCACGGTTTCCAGAGTGCCTTTCAGACTTTGGGTTGGAATCACCCTAAGTACACGCCTCTGGTCAGGGGTATCAGTACCTGGATTTTTGCGATTCTGATTCCTATCGGTTTTGCGGCCATGCCGATTTTCTTTTATGTAAAACATTTAATGGGTAATTGATTTTCAGACTAACAGATATATAGATATGTCCAAAAAATTAGATGCCAAAATTCCCGAAAGTACTTTATCGGAGAAATGGACAAAATATCGTTCAACTGTACCTTTGGTGAATCCTGCCAATAAACGCAGTATAGAAATCATTGTAGTAGGTACCGGATTAGCCGGCGCATCAGCAGCGGCTACATTAGCGGAACTTGGTTATAAGGTAAAAGCTTTTTGTTTTCAGGATTCACCACGCCGTGCGCACTCTATTGCAGCTCAGGGGGGTATTAATGCAGCAAAGAACTATCAGAATGATGGTGACTCTGTTTACCGTCTGTTTTATGATACAATCAAAGGTGGTGATTATCGTGCAAGAGAGGCTAACGTACATCGTTTAGCAGAGGTGTCAGGTAATATCATTGACCAATGTGTGGCGCAAGGAGTTCCTTTTGCCCGTGAATACGGCGGACTATTATCAAACCGTTCGTTTGGTGGTACACAAGTACAGCGTACTTTTTATGCCGCCGGACAAACGGGTCAGCAATTATTATTAGGTGCCTATTCAGGTTTGGAGCGTCAGGTAGGTATCGGTACAGTTACGATGTATAGCCGCCATGAAATGTTAGAGGTAGTTGTGATTGATGGCAAAGCACGTGGTATCATTGCCCGTAACCTCATTACCGGAGAAATAGAACGTCATTTCGGCCATGCCGTATTATTATGTACAGGTGGTTATGGGAACGTATTCTATCTCTCAACCAATGCAATGGGTAGTAACGTAACAGCGGCCTGGAAAGCACATAAACAAGGGGCATTCTTCGGTAACCCGTGTTTCACTCAAATTCACCCGACTTGTATTCCGGTTTCTGGCGATCATCAATCTAAACTGACATTGATGTCAGAGTCGCTGCGGAACGATGGTCGTATCTGGGTTCCTAAACAAAAAGACGACAAGCGAGCCGCTAATGATATACCGGAAGCAGAAAGAGATTATTATTTAGAGCGTCGTTATCCTGCCTTCGGTAACCTTGTCCCTCGTGACATTGCCTCTCGTGCAGCTAAAGAGCGTTGTGATGCAGGCTATGGCGTAGGTACTTCTAAAATGGCAGTTTATTTGGATTATGCTTCGGCAATTGACCGCTACGGTAAAATAGAGGCTAATAAAAATGGTATGCACAACCCTTCGCATGAAGAGATTATTACGATGGGGAAAGCCGTAGTAAAAGAAAAATACGGTAACCTGTTCGATATGTACAAACAGATTACAGGCGAAGATCCGTATGAAGTGCCGATGCGTATTTATCCGGCAGTTCACTATACCATGGGAGGTCTTTGGGTTGATTATAATCTGATGACAACTGTACCGGGATTATATGCTTTGGGCGAAGCTAACTTCTCTGACCACGGTGCTAACCGCCTGGGTGCATCGGCTCTGATGCAGGGTCTGGCAGATGGATACTTTGTAATTCCTTATACTATTGGTTCTTATCTATCAGGTGAAATCCGTACGAAAGCGATCCCTACTGATCACCCTGCTTTTGTTGAAGCAGAGAATAAAGTAAAAGAGCGCATCAATACATTCTTAACTATCAAGGGTAAACAATCTCCTGAATCTTTCCACAAACGTCTCGGCAAAATCATGTGGGAAAAATGTGGTATGGCACGTAATGAACAAGGATTGAAAGAGGCTATCGAAGAGATTCGTGCTCTGAAAAAAGAATTCTGGTCTGATTTACGTGTGATGGGAGACGCTGATGAGTTTAATCCTGAGTTAGATAAAGCTGGCCGCGTAGCTGACTTTATTGAATTAGGGGAACTGATGTGTATGGATGCCCTTAACAGAAACGAATCTTGTGGTGGACACTTCCGCGAAGAATACCAAACTGAAGAAGGGGAGGCACTTCGTGATGATGAAAATTATATGTATGTAGCCGCATGGGAATATGAAGGCGATAGCCAATGGGTTTTGAATAAAGAGCCATTGGTGTACGAAAATATCAAAATTGCGCAACGTAGTTATAAATAACCCCCTTGCCCCGGCAGGGGTGATTATAAAATATTTAAAATTATGTCAGAAGGTAATATGAACCTCACACTGAAAGTGTGGAGACAAAAAAATGCAAAAGTGAATGGTAACCTTGAAACCTATCAGGTAGCTGGTATCTCAGAAGATATGTCTTTTCTTGAAATGTTTGACGTACTGAACGAACGTCTTGTATCTGAAGGAAAAGAACCTATCGCCTTTGACCATGATTGTCGTGAAGGTATCTGTGGCATGTGCTCTATGTATATCAATGGTCGCCCGCATGGACCTTTGGAAGCAGTTACTACCTGTCAGTTACATATGCGTAGTTTCAAAGATGGCGATACCATTGTGGTTGAGCCCTGGAGAGCAACGGCATTCCCTGTTATTAAAGACTTAGTAGTAGACAGAACAGCTTTCGACCGTATCATCGCCTCTGGTGGTTACATTTCAGTAAATACAGGTAATGCACAAGATGGTAACTCTTTACCAATTCCGAAAGAAGAAGCAGATAAGGCTTTTGCAGCAGCAGCTTGTATTGGTTGCGGTGCTTGTGTAGCAGCTTGTAAAAATGCTTCGGCGATGCTTTTTGTATCGGCTAAAGTTTCTCAATTAGCTTTATTACCCCAAGGACAGCCGGAGCGTGAAGAAAGAGCCATCAAAATGGTAGCGCAAATGGATGCCGAAGGATTTGGTAATTGTACTAATACTGGTGCTTGTGCCATTGAGTGCCCTAAAGAGATTTCTCTGGAAAACATTGCGCGTTTGAATCGTGAATTCTTAAGTTCAAGTATTGCTTCTACTGTGGCGTAACAACGCCCCGCGCGGCGTCCGCCCCGCCCCTGAAGGGGAGCTAAGGCACAGATTCGGGAATATTATATATGTGAATGCCTGTCATTTTTTGGAATGGCAGGCGTTTTTTGTTTGTTAAATAGTATTCCTGCTTTATTTTATCTTCTATCATATCTTAAAAGAGATAAGATAAACCATATTAGTATAAATCACTGCACTAAATCAAAAACAACTCACTCTTCATTTTTATACCATTCACCTTTAGGTTTTGGCTATTCATTCCCCAAAGTTTTGCAGTTCACTTAGTTTTTTGATAATTTGTTTGAAAAACCTATCTACCGAAATGAATGCCATCATTATTGAAGATGAAAAGATTGTTGCCAGAGAATTGTGTATAAAAATTGCCAAGACAAATCCTGAAGTAAAAATCCTTGACATACTGCCAAGTGTCAAGACTGCTATTAATTGGTTTGTCGCAAATGCTGAACCTGATGTAGTTTTTGCAGATATTCAGTTGGCTGACGGTGTAAGTTTTGAGATTTTTGAGAGATTTAAACTTAGTTGCCCTATTATTTTCATTACTTCTTATAATGAATTTGCCATTCGTGCTTTTAAGGTCAACGGAATTGACTATTTATTAAAACCCGTAGAACCTGTTGATTTGCAAAATGCCATTGAAAAGGCAAAAAGCATCAATCAGAAGCAAACCAAAACACCCATTGATATGAATAAATTGATGGAAATGCTCCAGACAGGCAATGTACCAAAACCTGCTTATAAAGAGCATTTTCTATGCAACCATCGTAATGCCTGGATATTGGTAAAAACCAAAGACATTGCCTATTTCTATTATGAAATGGTAGTTCATATTGTTACAAAAACTAATGAAAAATTTAGCTTAGATAATACAATGGAAGAAATTGAGACTACGCTTGACCCTGACCTTTTCTATAGAGTCAACCGGCAATACATTGTTAATATAGATATTATTCAGAAGGTCTGGGGGTTAGAAAACCTGAAATTAATGGTGAAACTGAAAGATCCTCATCAATCTACTGAGATAGACATCAGCCGCCAGAAAGCACCTCTTTTCAAGAAATGGTTAGAGAAATAAAACACGTATAGAGACTCATGGATATGCCATTCAGCATGAATAATGAAAAATTCAGTATCAATAGAAGACGCATCTATATTTATATATTTAGTTTATTCCTCTCTTTGCAATTTAGCTTTGCTCAACGTTTACCATTTACTTTCAATCAGGTTAAAATATCAGATAATAGTCTTGAAAACAGGATTTATTGTATGCTCAAAGATCGAAGCGGTTATCTATGGCTTGGCACTGCAAGCGGGCTTAAGAGGTACGATTCAGAACTGACCATTACACTAAAACATAAAAGAAATGATGATAAATCACTAGTAAGCAACGGAGTGTTGGCTTTATGTGAAGATAATCAAGGGAGAATATGGGTAGGCACGGGTGAAGGTATCTGTTATTTTGATAAGCAAAAAAACCAGTTTATTACCATTAAAGAGTTGAACAAACCTGATTATGCGTGCTTTAATATTGTCTGCGATTCGAGGGGAGATATATGGTTTACAATACGTGACCGGGGTTTGTTTAAGTTTGATTCACGTACCAGTAAGTTGCAAAATTTCAGACACATCGAAGGCAATAACAAAACGATAAGCTCTAGCAGGATTATCCAGAACGGATTGATTGAGGCTCCTGATAAAAAAGGGTTATGGATTATCTGTAATAATGATTATAGCTTAAATTATTTAGATTTTTCGAGCCAGAAAATATTCAACCGTGGTTTTAACCCTACCAATATTCCGATTTTTGAAATTAAGACTCCTTCGGCAATAACTATTAATCAAAACAAAATCGTATTTGTCAACAACGATACGCAGGAAATTGTCTGGTATGATACACAAAATAAGAAAATAGCAAAGAGTTTCAAGCTCAGTAGCGACTGGTCGTTTTTGTTTGAAATTGAAAATATTTTTTTTGATGCAAATCAGAACCTTTGGCTAGGCTCATTTAATAATCGAATAGCCTATATTGACTTTGGGAAAAATCAGACCACTGAGATTAAATACGAGAAAGGAAATAATAACTCTATTACAGCTAATCGTCTATTTGATATTTTGCAGGAAAAAAATGGTACTATCTGGCTTGCTACTTTAAATGGTGTTTCAACAATAAATGGGCTATCGGCGCTTTATCCGAACAAAAAAGCCTTTGATATTTTTGATTTTTCGAATGCTTTTTTTAAAAATGATGAAAAGAATGGCTTAATGTGTCTTGTTGAAGACTCCAGAGATAGTTCGTGGTGGATAGAAACCAGTGATAATCGTCTGATTAATTATGAACCTGAAACAAATCAATCAACCACAATTCAAATACCGGAGAACAAAAAATACCTAAACTATGATATACCCATTGCGCTACATGATTATCAGCAAAAGCTACTTGTTGTAAAGCCTTATGAAATTTTTCAATTTGAAAAAAAGACAAAGCAATTTGAAAAAGTAAAAATGCCCGCATTGATTTTGTACGGTGTAAGCTACTCTATTTCTCATACAAATCTTATGGGTGATTCCTTGTGGGTTTTTCTGATGGGGAAAAAGATTTATAAAACGCTTAATTATCATCTGAAAACAAAAACCTGGAAAGAGTATCCCATTATATTCAGTAGAGGTGCCGAACTGAAAAATACTGATAAATATGTTGCTCCTAATTTCTCCTTATATAGCAAGAGTGACGAGTTCTGGATTGCTATTCATTCAGGTGGTTTAGCAAAATTTTCGAAAGAAAAGCAAGCTTTTGAGGTGGTAAAAACCAAGCAGGATATTGATTTCACAAAGATTGGATATACGGGCTTTGTAGAAGATAAAAATGGCAAATTCTGGCTTGGCAGCTACGACTTAATCAAATTTGACCCGAAAACGTATGATTTCCAGACAGCGCTCGATATGGATTTAATTGACGGCGTATCTATTGATGACCATGATAATCTGTGTGTGACATCACTTGATAATATTCTCTATTACAATGAAAAAACAGGGGAGAAATTTACGTTTAATTTTCAAACCAACGATTTATTTTCGGAGTGGGGAAACAGACTAACTGTGCTTAAAAATAAAAAAATAGTTTCCACCTATAAGCAAATGGCCGTTTTACTTAATTTTAAGCGCTTTAAGCTACCTTCTTTCAAAGATCAATTATTCTTCAACCGCGTCTCAACCGCAGATACTTCTATCGTTATTTATAAAAATAATTCGCAAGTCAACTTTAATGCTAACCAGAATTCATTTTATATTTATTTTGGTATACTCACCCCTCCTAATAATGGTAATTATGAAATGTCTTATCAGCTGGAAGGTTATGATAAAAGCTGGGTTTTGGATAAAGAAGGCAAAAAGATGGCCGTCTACGGGCATTTGGATGGTGGAGATTATTTGTTTAAAATTAGAGCTAAAGACATCAATCAGAATTATCTACCTATTCAGACACTCAGGATTCATATAGATACGCTTTTCTACCGAACCCTTTGGTTTAAAGTATTATGTGTTTTTGCCGGTATTCTTATGATCATTTCGTTTTTCCGCTACCGGACTAATCACCGAAAGAAGATTCATCATTTACAGATTCAATCAACCCGTTTAGAAAAAGATAAGACCGAAATTCAGTACCAAAACCTGATTAATCACCTGAACCCGCATTTTCTGTTCAATAGCCTTACGTCGTTGAATGGCTTTATTTTATCAGAGCCTGATGTGGCTTCTGATTTCCTACAAAAGTTATCGTCTATCTATCGATATATTTTACAGAATAAAGATACTGAAACGGTTAGTTTAGGTCAGGAATTAGCTTTTGTAAAAAACTATGTTAATCTTCAGAAATCGCGTTTTGAGGAGGGGTTACAGGTAAATATTGTTATTGAGGATAAGTATATGCTCAATGGTATTGTACCTGTGACGCTTCAGAATCTTTTTGAGAACGCCATTAAACATAATACCATTGAGGAGGATAAACCACTGGTGATTGACGTTTTTATTCAGGGCGAACAATTGATAGTAAAGAATAATATACAGAAGAAGAAATTTGTAGAAACATCTAATAAACAAGGGCTTGATAGCCTGAAAACACTTTATAAATACCTCAGCACGGCACCTTTAGAAACCATTGAAACAGAGACTGAATTTATAGTAAAAGTGCCTTTGTTGAGTTAAAAAAACTCCCTTAAAATGGATTCATTTTCAGGGAGTTATAATTATAAAGATGAGTATTATTGGCCAATAGCGATTAAAGAAAAGGATTGATTGCCAAATGAAATTTCTCCAGCTGTTAAATTACAAAACTGAATTTGGCCACCAGCAGCAGTAACATTCACAATACTTTTAATAAGATTTAAACCAGACTGAGTTGGTGCAAGGGATTGTCCAAGAAACACCGCCGGAGCCACTGTAAATTGATTACTCGGGAAACTGAAACTTATCGTACTACAAGTATTAGACCCTATATAAAAATCTCTATTTGATGTGGAAGAGGCAAATGTATACATCTGCAATTGGTTTGCATTTGAGTTTGTTAAAATTCCTTTTCCTTCTATTGTCAAATTTTCTGCATAGCTTACATCTCCTTCTACTCTCAGTTTTTCTGTATTAGTAGTAGCGCCTATACATATATTGCCACCATATTTTATCAGCATTTTTGTTACTCCCTGACCCCGAAATTCAAATCTATCTGCTGCATCAAAGTTAAAAAGAGTCCAGGTGACTTCGTCAGTTGAACTTATAATGTCAATCCTCCGGTTTACTATTTCTAATTTTTCAGTGGGTGTACTTGTATTTATTCCTATTCTCCCTTCTACTAATAAAGTATTGAATCTTGCTCTACTTAAAACGTCAAGCTCATCTAAAGGAGAGTTTTTGCTGATTCCAACTTTTCCCATATAATATATATCCGCATTGCCCTCCCAATAAGTTGTTATACTCTTCTCAAGCAAATCATCTCCGCAGTATTTAACTGTATTTGTGGGAGTATGATAATAAACTTTACCTGCCTCCCATTGAGGACAAGCAGTATCTAAATTTTTGGACAATCTGAAAACTTCAGGCTGAACAACTGTAGACTGTGCTGCTAATTCTTGCGAAAAAATTAATATGCAGAAAATTAATAGTTTTGATTTCATGAACTATAGATTTTATACGTAATAGGTGAATTAAAAAACATTTACAGTCCTATGCATAAAACATTAAAGACCATATTGCTAAGTGTAATATTGCTTGTTGTATTATTACAGAAACGAACCACAACGGCATTAGCATTTGCCGAGTCAATATTGATAATCAATTTACCAAAATTGCCCGTTCCTGAAACTACATTACCCAGCTGTGCAGTGGGAGCAGATGTAAAGCCGGCAGAAGTAATGTTTAATGCAGGAGAATTAGTGGCACAGTTTCCGGCAAGAACTGAAAATGAAGCCCCAAGGTTAAATTGTGCTACATGAACTTTATAAGCAGCGGCGGTAGTAGTTCTGACAATACCTTTACCTCCATTAACGGTTAGATTTCCAGAGAAACTGCCATTTCCATCTACTGAAAGTTTAGCTGTTGGAGGGGTCGATCCAATACCTACATTACCACCATTGGCAAATATCATTCTGGTAGCGCCATCTTCTTTAAGTGCTAAATGATCATTTGCATCTGAGTAATCAAATTTCCATGTTTTGGTATCGACTGTACTTGTAATGGCTATGTCCCCATCTGTTACCATTAATCCCGATGGGAGTGTAGTTGCTCCTATTCCTATACCACCTACTGCAAACAGAAAACTTGAAATTCTTGCATTACCATTTACATCTAATTCATATTGTGGCGTTTCGGTATTAATTCCTACTTTTCCGTTGTAGCTGATTGTCTGTGGAGATTGCCCTAGAGACCACTGTGAGGCTGATGGTTTCCATTGAGCCCCATCGCACACCAGAATCAGTTTAGAAGAAGTATTGAAATACATCTTGCCTTTGTCGTCAACAGTACAGACCGGAGCTTCTGTTAAGTTAGGGACGACAAAACCATCAGGTAGCATAATGCCCGATTGGGCAAAAACATGGCACGACAGATGAAGTGTGATAAGCAAAGTCAGTATTTTTTTCATGGTATTCAGCGGTACGCCGCTACGTTTGTTTTGGGTGATTAATAACTCAAAATTGAAGTCTGACAGGAGATTAATAAAAAAAACGTCAGTGAGTAGCAGGAAAACCTACCTGAATAGCAAAAAGATTGATTGTGAGTTGCAGTCAGATTTCTACAGAAAACAATAGGATTGAAAAACTGAATAAGTATTTCAGTTAGCGAAGATAAGAAATCAGGTAGATACCTGACTGGAAATCCCAGGCAAAGAAGATTTTTAAGGTTAGATTGGGTCTAATACTCAGATAAGGCTAAATCATTAAGTCGTTACTTAACTGATTCTTTTGCAAATTTCTCTGCCATTATACTGGCAGCAATTAACTGCAAGGCATGGTATATCATGAGCGGCAATAAGATAATACCTATAATACTGCTTTGGGTAAATAGCACTTTCGACATGACCGTGCCATGAACCAGAGATTTTTTAGAGCCACAAAACATCACGGTTATGGTGTCTGCTTTATTGAATCCTAAAAGACGGCTTATAGAGCCGGTAATAAATATCACGGCAAAAAACAAACCCAGCAAACCAGCCATTAACATAATAAGCGATACAAATGGTAAATCCTTAAAAAGATTGAAAGCAAAGGATTTACAAAAAGAGGTATAGATAATTATAAGGATAATTGACTGGTCGAAGTTTTTTAAGGTTGCTTTATATTTATCAGCAAACCACCCTAACTGCTTATTAAGCATCATTCCTATAATCAATGGCAAGAGTACTTGTAAACAAAGCTTACCGATAATACTCCAGGCATCAAAATTGCCTGTATCTGCAACAATAAACAACCCTACCCATAGTAGTGTCATAAATAAGCCTATCAGGCTTGAAATACTGGCATTAAAAATAGCTGCAGGAATATTTCCGTTGGCGATAGAAACCATTACAACAGAAGAAGAAACAGTAGAAGGTAAAGCTGCCAGATAAAATATACCCAACCAAAGATTCTGGTTACTTGCGGTAAACAAGGGTTTTATTATTAACGCAATGAGTGGAAATAATATAAATGTTGTCAGTTGAACTACCATGTGCATTTGCCAGTTAGAGAGCCCTTGTTTTAGCTTATCCGTACTTAGTTTGAGGCCATAGAAAAAGAAAATACCTGAAACCCCATAATTAGCTATCTGTTCTAAAGAGAAAGGTTGCTGCATCAATCCATATGACGGGAAGTAAAAAGCTAATACAACCATTATAATTATGGCTCCCAGAAACCAATCAAGACCTATGCGAGAAAAGAATGTTTTTATATTCACTTCAAGAGATTTTAGTAATGAGCAAATTAAACAAAAAGCCCTATAAACCAAACTGATTTATAGGGCTTTATACTATCAAAAATTCTCTTATGCATACGTATTTAACATCACCGGCATAACGAGCATCAGGGTATCTTCATTATCTGTTTTTTCTACCGGAATGATTAAACCTGCCCGGTTTGGCTGAGACATTTCGAGAGAGATATTCTTCACGCTCAGGTTATTTAACATTTCTATTAAAAACTTTGCGTTAAAGCCTATTTCAATTTCATCGCCATCATATTCGCAAGCCAGTTTTTCAGTAGCTTCGTTTGAATAATCTAAATCTTCGGCTGAAATCACTAATTCATTCGCTGAAATTTTCAGGCGAATCTGGTGTGTAGTTTTATTTGAGTAAATTGAAATACGTTTCAAGCTACTTAATAATTCAGTACGCTCTATTTTCAGCTTATTGGGGTTATTTTGGGGAATAACGTTTTCATAATCAGGGAAACGCTCGTCAATCAGACGGCAAATCATTTTGATATTACCAAAACTGAAAAAGGCATTTGAGTTACTGAATTCTGCTTTAACAGGCATTACCTCGCCAGGTAAAGAAGATTTCAATAAGTTCAGGGCTTTGCGTGGTAAAATCATCGACGTATTATTCGGTGATTTTACATCTTCGCGGCGGTAGCGAATCAAACGGTGCCCGTCAGTTGCTACAAAAGTAGTGGCTTTGTCTGAAGCCTGAACGAATACTCCTGTCATAGCAGGGCGGAGATCGTCAGTGCTTGTAGCAAAGATAGTATTGGCAATAGCTGACGCTAAAGTATCAGAATCCATTTCAATACTGAAATTACGATTCACCTGCGGTACGCGTGGAAAATCCATCGGGTTTTCACCTGCCAGCTTATAACGTCCATTTGCTGTTACTAATTCTGTTCCGAAAGTTTCTTCATCAACATTGATTTGTACAGGTTGTTCCGGCAAGCTACGAAGTGTATCTAATAATAAACGGGCAGGCACGGCAAAAGAACCGCTATCACGAGAATCAACCTCAAATTCAGTAATCATAACTGTCTGCATATCAGAAGCTGTTACAGTTAAGTTGCCTTTATTTAATTGGAACAAAAAGTTCTCGAGGATTGGAACGATAGGGTTACTGGCAATCACACCATTGATTGTAGAAAGATGTTTAAGCAGGGCGGATGACGAAACGACAAACTTCATGTGTATATGAGATTTTCTATTAAATGCTTGTTTATCAGACTCTTACCATCTAAAACCATGCCAATCGGTTTGGCAGAGGATAAGTCAGCAAAAATAGCAAAAAATCTCCTTTTTTCCAAGTAGAAGACAACAAAAAGCTTGCTGATTTTTCAACCAGCAAGCCCGTATTTAAGTTAAAAATCAGATGGTGTTTAAGCCGCTCTGCAACCATGTTTTGGCGAGTAAAGCAAGCTTGATTGTATCCGGCACACGAATACGTTCTTGCTGTATCCGGGCAGCCGAAATTCTTTTTATTCGTTCAAAAAGTTTCAGATAATAACAGTATGCTAAATATACCCCTTTCCTTGCACCACCTGGCAATCTAAGAATTCCGATATAGGCATTATCAAAATCTTTCTGAATATCTTCTTCTATCTGTTTTTTTCCATTCACACAAAAATTATTAAAATCAACATTAGGAAAATATACTCTGCCTCTTTCTGAAAAATCGCTTTGAATATCCCGTAGAAAGTTTACTTTCTGAAATGCTGCCCCAAGGCTTTGCGCATACGTTTTTAATTGGTCAAATAAGGCTCCATCTCCCTCACAAAAAACCCTTAAGCACATAAGCCCAACCACCTCAGCCGAGCCATAAATATATTTATCATAGGCGTTTCGATCATAGACTTTATTTTCCAGATCCATTTCCATACTTTCAAGAAATGCCTTAATTAGTTCGCTCTCAATTTTGTATTGCTTCACCACTTTCTGAAACGAATGTAAAACAGGATTCAGGCTAATCCCATCGCTGATAGCCCGGTAGGTTTCTTCACCATATTTATGGAGTAGTGTCTTTTTATCAAAATCGTGAAAAGTATCCACAATTTCGTCGGCATACCTGACAAAACCATAAATCCCATAAATTGGGTCATGGAATTTGCGATCGAGCGTCTGTATTCCTAAAGTAAAAGAGGTACTATAGCTCTTTGTTATCAACTTACTACAACCAAAGGTAGTCTTTTCAAACAGATCGAACATTTTTTTTCATTTTAATGGTGGGGCAATTTTTAAGCAATCGTTATTTCTTTCTGTATTTTTCCGAATTCTTTTATTACCTGATTGGCCACTACCAGGCCTGAAATAAGCGAGGGGGGTACCCCCGGCCCGGGGACAGTCAGCTGACCCGTGTAATACAGATTTTTAACTTTTTTATTTTTCAGACCCGGCTTAAGAAATGCCGTCTGCATAAGAGTATTGGCCAAGCCATAGGCATTTCCACGATACGAATGATAATCATCCTTAAAATCACTAACTGCAAAACTTCTTTTATACACCACGTGTTTTCTGATACTATGCCCCACATACTTTTCCAGCCGTTCCATTACCATATTGTAGTATTTTTCACGTATTTCTTCTCCGTCAGCTAAATCCGGGGCAATCGGTATCAGAATAAAAAGATTTTCGGCTCCCCCTGGTGCAACACTTGCATCTGTTTTAGAGGGAGCCGACACGTAAAATAGTGGTTTTGAAGGCCATTTTGGATGCGTATAGATTTCGTCAGCATGAGTATCGAAGTCCTCATCAAAAAACAAATTATGATGTATCAATCTATTTACTTTGCAATCAACTCCTACATAAAATAATAATGATGAAGGGGCCATTGTGCGACTTTCCCAATAAGTTTCGCTATAATTTCTATGTTTCTGATCCAATAACTGGTGATCAATATGGTGATAGTCTGCCCCACCTATTATTATATCAGCTTCATATTCTTGGTCGTCCGTTATGACTTTTTTAGCTATTTTATTTTCAACTATAATATATTTTACTGCTTCATTCAATCGGATATGTACGCCTTTTTCTTCAGCTAACCTCACCATTGCCTTTACTATCTGGTGCATACCTCCCATCGGATACCAGGTTCCTAAAGCTATTTCCGCATAATTCATTAAGCTATATAATGCCGGTGTGTTTTTGGGCGTAGCCCCTAAAAACAGAATCGGGAACTCCATCAACTGCAATAATCTTCTGTTTGAGAAAAACTTTCTGATATATCGGCCAAAAGAGGCAAATAAATCTAAACTAAAAGCCTTTGATACGAGCCTGTAATCAAAAAACTCCGTAATTGATAATCCGGGTTTCCAGACAAACTCACCTATACCAACTTCATACTTATATTTTGAATCCTCCAAAAAATCGTCTAATCGTTTACTACTTCCTTTTTCAATACTTTCAAACAATACTTTTAATTCTTCTAAATCAGCTGGCAAATCAACATCCTCTTTCTGACTAAAAACAACTTTATAAGAGGGGTTTAGTCTTACGAGCTCATAATAATCACTTACTTTTTTACCAAACTCAGCAAAATATCTTTCAAACACATCGGGCATCCAGTACCAACTTGGCCCCATGTCGAACGTAAACCCTTTCTCTTCAAAAATTCTGGCCCGTCCGCCAGCCATTGAGTTTTTCTCAAGGATTGTTACATCATACCCGGCGTCTGCCAGTTTGGTGGCTGCCGAGAGCCCTGCAAAACCTGCTCCTATCACTATAGCTCTGTTCATATACTCTTAAAAGACACTTTTTTTCTGCTATAAATGTATAAACTTTATTTGTTTAATTTTGTTCAAAAAAAGTTAAACAAAATTAAAAAATATTTTATTACTTTTAAAATTTACGTTAAGATGGTAAAAGTAGATTCAAATAAAAAGCTGTTAAGACCAGAATCCTAACAGCTCAAAAATAATAAAATGACAGACTATCTGTAAATCCAGACTACAATAGCTGTAATAATCAAAGAAATAAGAGCCAATACACGGTAATTTTGATACCATGATAACCCTTTTAGACTGGCTGTGTCGGCATCATAAATTTTTTGCGTGTAAATCATGCCTTTAATTTTCTCATAATCAGGTGCATGTGTAAGAAGGCTAACTACTATAGTAATTAATCCACAAATGAGCAACAAAACAGGTGGTGCTACTAAAAAGTGAAATGAACCGAGGAAACTTGTTTCAGGTGAAACAACCGTCCAGATGGCTAAACCAAAGCCTACCATTAAAGCGACAAATGCCCCCATACCATTAGCCCGTTTCCAGAATAAGCCTAACAAAAAGACAGCTACTACCGGTGGGCTTATTAAGCCTAATATGCTTTGCATATAATTCATCAAGGAATCAAACCGGGCAATTTGCGGAGACCATAAAACGGCTATCAGCACAAATACTAAAGTAGCCACCTGCCCGGCTCTTACCAGGGCCTTCTCTCCCATGTTCGGATTGATTTTCTTCACAAAATCCATTGTTACAAGTGTGGAAGCAGAATTGAGTGTAGCAGAAATGGCACTTGCCATAGCTGCTAAAAAACCTGCTACAACCAAGCCTATCAATCCGTGTGGCAGCAAATTGAATACAAGTGTAGGAAATGCCTGATCGGAATTGGTTAATCCGGGAAATAGTTTTAAAGTGGCAATACCCGGAAATACCAATAAAAACAGAATAGGAATTTTTAGCACCCCGGCAAATAAAGCTCCTTTGCGGGCCTCATCTACATTTTTGGCACTTAACGCCCTTTGTACAATAAACTGATTATTACACCAGAAATAAAAACCTAATAAAGGCACACCAAATACCAGGCCCTGCCAGGGCATATCGGGGTGGTCGGAGGGCAGAATCAAGTGCATAAAAGTTGGGCTTTTGGCGTTAGCTGTATTAACAATTTCATTGTATCCTCCTGCTTTGATATAGGTAATAGTGGCTACAATTACTGCTGATATTAATAAGATAATGGTATTCAGTACTTCAGTTTTCATTACAGCTGACAAACCACCTAAGACCGTATATGACGCAGCGAACAGAGCTAAAGCAGCAATAACTAATACAGTAGGAACTTCAGGATAAATCAGTTTAACAATTAAAGCTCCTGCAAACAAAGTACCTGCGGTATCGATAAAAATATTTCCTACTAAAGTAATAAATGAGAAATAGTATCTTGATCTGCTATCAAAGCGTTTTTCTAAGAATTCAGGCATAGTATAAATGCCGGTTTTAAGATAAAATGGCAGAATAAATACACAAAAGAAGGCCAATACAACAGTGGCCATCCACTCATAGTTATAGAAGGCTATGCCTCCTTTGGTTGCACCACCAGTAATAGCGACTAATGAATTAGAAGAGATATTAGCGGCAAACATAGATAACCCAATTGTAAACCAGGTCATATCACGACCACCTAAAAAGTATTCGTCTGAACTGCCTTTTTTCCCGCTTCGGATACCATACCAGATTATGCCAATCAGATAAAATATAATAATACCAAGATCGATAGGGTTTAAACCAAATTGATTCATTCTACAAAAGTTATTGTTTAGGTATAAATAATAGGAAATGGAATTGTACAAATAAAAGAAAAAATTTCATTTTAATAAACTTTTTCGGGGTGTGGGTATTGAAAAAGGGCAGGAAAATACTTTCCTACCCTTTCGGTACACTCTCATTTATTCAAATCAAATAGTCTCTATTATTTCTTCATAAGAATCTTCATCAGTATTATACGTCTTTGGTGAAGACTGCTGATTGTTCTCTAAGCGATTATTATAGTATCGGTCATTGTCATTATAACGACGGTTTCTATTTTCATCATAATATCTTCGGTCTCTCTCATCATAATAATTCCGGTCTCTTCTGTCATCGTAGTATCTGCGGTCTCTGTCCCGATAATATGTATCATCACTCCAACGATGGCAACGACCATTACAATCGTATCCACGACGGTGATAATGACGCCAGCCTCTTCCGCCCCCAATGATGATCGGTGGTGGCGCAATATATACTCTTGATCTGTAACCCCAGGAAAAACCAATGGCTGGAGGAGGAACGACGATTCGAGGAACAATTACACGAGGAACAACCCGAATATAAGGACGGGGTGGAACGTATCGATACCTATATCCACGACGTTGAGCGTTGGTTTCGGTAACGAAAAGCATGCAAAACATAATAAGAATGGCAAAGGCGTTACGTTTCATAGTATCTGTTCATTTTTGTTAATGATGCATTTATATAGGCAAAGGTTGCATATATCAGGAATTTTAACAAAGACAGATAAAATCGGGTTTACCCCCATGTCTACAAGGCTTTTAAAGCGGATCCCGATAAGATTTATTTCTAAATATTCAGCCAGTAGGTCATCTTTAAAATCAGTGCCCTGTTTTTTGGGGCCCAGGCATTTACGTAATATCTGGAAATGTTTTCGGCAAAATAATTATCTGTATAAACCAGGAAAATATCACTTACAGGGCGGAATCGCCATTGCAGGCGCGAGTTGATATTGATATTATTGGTTTGTGTATTGTACTGAAAGAATGTACTGAAAAACAGGCTTTTTGATACTGCCAGCTCTGCCCTCGGCCCTAATAGCCAATACTGCACACTATTATAAGGAGCCGGAAGGTTTATTTTTGTATAATTACAATCAAACGTGAATATGCCATAAGGCTGAAAACGATAAGCTATACTGCTTTCCCATATAGTTGCTTTCCCGTTAAAATACTTTCCGGTACTATAATCAAATGTGCCTGTCAGACTGTATCTTCGGCTACTTGTATAGCCCATATTAAAGAATCTGGAACGATAATCTCCTATCGGTAATTCTACTACATTCCTGTAAGTATCAGGATCGGGATTATCACTGGCATTCGTAGGATCGAAGCTGGCAAATAAATGAGTGAAACTCCAGCTATAAGCTATGTAGGCCTCATCTCCTGCCGAATTATTGGCAAAAACAAAAATATTCGACTCACTATCTAATCGTTTTCCTTTTAGGTCAAATACGTCGCTCCCTTCTGTTCCAATCCCATAGGCATTAATATACTTCGCAATAGATTTAGATTTCGGGTTTAATATGAAGGTAGCAGGGCGGTACAATTGCCATATTCCTGTACGAGGCACAAATCCTATATCAGCCCGATAGTTTTCTCCAATACGCTGCACGCCGAAGTTTAAATCAACATGAGGATGATGATACCCCATAAAATGGGCAGCACTTGCTGCATCTTTTTTGCCATCGGGCGAAAACGACTGATGATAATAGGTTTCAATCTCAAAACGACTATCTTTTGAATAATAGTTAAATTCTAATCCTCCTACCCTGTTGAATCTGCGATAGTTCAGTATCTGCTGTTCGGTCAAATCACTAAACAGGTTTTCTTTATCAGTAAATATCCCACCAATAGTAGAACGATTAAAGATTTTTCTTTGAATTGTCGCAACAGAATAATTAGCGGCAGGCAGGTAAGTATCATTCCCAAAATTTACTTTTCTGGTTTGCATATTCATTAACCCAATACGCCACTTATCGTTTAGTTTTCCACTTAGTCGTGCTCCTGCCAAAATAGGTACTTGCTGATTCAAACCTGTATTGGGGTTACGTGTAATGCCAATACGACGAGAGAAAAAAGGGCGGGTATCGGGGAAACCGAAAGTTCCGAAAAGGTCGTTATTCTCTAAAAAAAATTGTCGTCTTTCAGGGAAAAACAATTCAAAGCGACTTAGGTTGGTTACCTGTTTATCTACTTCTACCTGAGAGAAATCAGGATTGACTGTCAAGTCTAAATTCAGTGAGGGTGTAACTGCTACCTTGGCATCTAAACCAATACCTTTAGGATAAGCATTACTTGTTGCTGAAGGGCTTAAATCTTCCTCATTTCTTGGAAAATCTTTTTGTGTGGCTAATGAAATATAAGGAATAACCGACACATTAGCTCCCGGTTTTGGCGGTTTTTCGTCCCATATCATCAGACCAGTAAATGCCAGATTGCTTGGTGCAAAATTTCGGGGAACAGGACTCCAGCTTGATTGTTCGTTTCGTTTCAATACATTTCTCGTAAAGTTTATCCGCCAGGTATTCTGTTCATCTATTACTTTGTAACGAATCGTTTTAAATGGAATTGCCATTTCAACTACCCAATACTCTTCGTAATTTTTTACGTGCAAATACCATTTGTTATCCCAATAGTTAGAAATTTCACCACCATTATAAATCAGACCTTCCCGCTGCACGCCATAAGGATTGGTTACAAACTGAAAGGCATTCAGGCGGTCTTTGAATGTATCTAAGTTTACTACAAATACATCACTCGTACCAGGCTCAAAGTCTCTCTTCAAAGAGGCAATTGTATAAGTGCTTCGGGGTTGGTAACAGATTGCACCCACATATAAAAAATTATCATCAAAGGCTAACCGAACCTCTGTTTGTAATTGGGCAAAGGAAGAATCATAAGGACGGTTAAGAAAAAAATCTTTGGCGACGTCGGCAGTCTTCCAGATTTCTTCATCTAAAAGACCATCTAATTTGATTGGGGCGGCAGATTTTTTAATGTGGATACTGTACTTTTCTTCGTTTGAGGTTTTGTTGTCTTGTGCTGATAGGCTACTCAATACACATAGGATAGCTCCTATGGTAGCGTAAAGTTTTTTCATAAAAAATCAGTAATACGGATAGTACTCTGTAATACATGAGTACGGCTAAAAAAGTTGCAGTTCGGCCAGAAATCTTAAAAAACAACATTAACAGGAGAACCTTTCTGATACGCTCTGATATTTTCTACCGTGCCTTTCAGCAATAGTTTTCGTGCTTCTACACCTGCCCAGGCGATATGTGGTGTAATGATACAATTTTGAGCCATTAAGAGCGGATTATCTTGTGCCGGGGGTTCAGTAGAAAGCACATCCAGGCCAGCCCCTGCAATTCTTCCTGCATTAAGGGCATCTGCCAGATTGGCTTCGTTAATTAATCCACCGCGAGAAGTATTGATCAATATAGCTGATGACTTCATCAAGCCTAAAGATTCTTTATTGATAAAGCCCTGGTTATCTGCCGTTAACGGGCAATGCAGACTTACAAAATCACTTTCTTTCAATACTTTGTCTATTTCGCACAGTTCTACCCCTTCCATACCACCAGTAGTCAGGTCTCTTTTATTGGCAAGAATCTTCATACCAAAGCCTAAGCCGATATTAGCTACTTTTTTGCCAATATCACCAAAACCAATGATACCTAAAGTTTTACCTTCTAATTCAACCAAAGGAGAATGATAAAAACACCAGTCAGCAGAGGACGGCCATGTCTTTTCAATATTTTCAGCATGTTGAGCTACCCGGTTTGTAAAACTTAATAGTAAAGAAAAAGTCAACTGCGCTACTGAAGCTGAGCTATACCCTTTCACATTGGTTACGATTACGCCATGCTCTTTGGCCGCTGCTGCATCAATAATATTATAGCCAGTAGCCGTAACCCCAATATATTTCAGATCAGGTAGTTGAGTGATTATCTCACGATTTAACTGGCATTTATTAGTTAGTATGACCTCTGCCTCTTTGGCACGTTCAACAATCTGGTCTTTAGTTGTGCGGTCGTAAAGGGTTACATCTCCTAAAGTATGTAATATGGATAAATCTAAATCTCCGAGGGCATTAACGGTGTAGGCGTCGAGGTAAACGATTTTCATATGAAGTGCAATTTTAACATGAATTTATTTTGTTGTACTATTACCCAATCTACTCCAACAATTTAATAATATCCTCTTTCGATAACGATTTCACAAACGTCTCCTCGGTAGTAATCAGGTTATCGAATAGTTTCCTTTTGTTTTGTTGCAAAGCCAGAATTTTTTCTTCTACTGAGTTACGTGTGATAAATTTATAGGTGAAAACTGTATTCTGCTGGCCTATTCTATGCGCTCTATCTACTGCTTGCGCTTCAATGGCAGGGTTCCACCAGGGGTCCAATAAGAAAACATATTCTGCGGCTGTCAGGTTAAGCCCTAAGCCTCCGGCTTTCAATGAAATCAGGAATATCTTAATGGTTTTATCTTCCTGAAAACGGTCAACCTGTTCTTGTCGATTGGTTGTTGACCCATCTAAATAGCAATATGGAATGTTATTTTCATCGAGATAATGTCTGAAAATACCGAGGTGTTTTACAAACTGACTGAAAACCAGAACCTTATGATCTTCTTCAATTATGGTTTCTAATCTCTGAAAAACTTCTTCGTCTTTACCAGAGTTCCCTTCATACCCTTCATCAATCATGATAGGATTATTTGCCAATTGCCGGAGTTTAGTTAAGCCCTGTAAAACTACCATCTGTGACTTAGCCAAACCATCTTGTTCTATCTGCTCTAAAATAATATTACGGTAGTACGATTTCGCCTCTTCATAAGTCTTTTCCTGCTCCTCTGTCATATCACAGTAATGCACACTTTCTACTTTAGGTGGCAATTCAGTAGCTACCTGCGATTTATGTCTGCGAAGCATAAATGGTTTTATCAGGCTATACAGATGCTTCATCTGCTTTTCGTCCTGATGTTTTTCGATAGGTATCTGATATTCGTTTTTGAAGAAACTCTGTGTACCCAAAAGCCCCGGATTAATGAAGGTCATTTGTGTCCACAAATCCATTGTGCTGTTTTCTAAAGGTGTACCTGTCAGGATTAAACGATTGGCACTATTCAACTGCATTACTGCTTTTGAAATAAATGAAGTCGGGTTTTTGATAGATTGAGATTCGTCCAGTATTACATAGTGAAAACGATAATCTTTTATGAAATCTATATCAATTCTGACAATGCCATAGGAGGTCAGTATCAAATCATAGTTATCAAATTGCTCGGTGTTTTTCTCCCGATACGTACCTGTATAGACAAAGGTTTTCAGGTCAGGTGCAAATTTTTCAATCTCCTTTAGCCAGTTATAAACCAGTGAAGTAGGCATAATTAAAAGGCTTGGGTGTTTAGCAAGTCCTAATTCCTTTTGAGATTGTAAGAAAGCCAGCGTCTGAATAGTTTTCCCTAAACCCATATCATCGGCAAGGCAGCCTCCTAATTTATATTCTGACAAGAACCGTAACCAGTCATAGCCCGCTTTCTGATACGGGCGTAGTGTAGCTAACAAGCCTTGTGGTGTGGGATACTGGTTAATTTTCTCAAAATCGCGTAATTTCTCTAATTTTCGTGTAATGACCGAATGAGCCAGCCCTTCGTTAGTCAAGTCCTGTACCAGAACGAGGTGATGCTTTTTAAGGATAATATCTTCATCGATGGTTTTTTCTACAAAACTGAAAAGCTCTGAATATCGGGTAAACCATTCTTCAGGAATCACTGCAATTTGCCCATTAGGCAGTGTAAATTCATGCTTATTGCTCATAATCAGGTTGCGGAGTTTCAGAAATGGTATTTCATACTCTCCGAACCTTACTTTTGCCTGAATATCAAACCAATCGTTTTTTTCTTCAATATTTATTTCGATGGCTGAATACCCCAGAAAATATTGTTTCTGATTCAGGCTATTTTCGTCTTGTCTAACTTCAAAATTATTATCTTCTAACAGGTTAGCATGGCTTTGCAGCCATGAAAAAGCCTGTGCTTTCGGGAATGATAACCGACCCTGACGCAGGTCTAAACCCCATTCCTTGAGCAGGTTTATCTGATAACGTTCATAAACCAGATCTCGTTTTACTTTATGGAAAATCCAGTCATTGCCATTCTTTTCTACATTCACATAGGCTTCAGCCGAAAAACTGTCGAAGCGGAAAGTGTAGTTGCCATACTGAAAAGCCAGATCAAATACTATTTTGCTTTCTTTCTCTTCTTTTTCTTCTTCGTCCTGGTCAAACAATGTAGCCATCATTTTTTGATTGCTATTGACTACCTCTGCTATAGTCAAGACAGGTTTTGAAGAGTGTTTCTCGAAGCGTATTTCAAAACCCTGCGCAAATACATCAAACTGAGCAATGAGCGGTGCAATGAATTTCTGATAATAAGTTTCCTCAATATTACGTGGAATAATGATGTGATTCTTATTCAGGAATGGGCGTAGCTTCTTTCCATCTACGTTTTTCTCGAAATGATATAGTTTGCTATCAATTAAGAGCCAGGCAGGTTCTTCACACAAAACACTGGCGTTTTTGAATTGGAATTGTACGCGTTCGCCCTCACATTTTATTGTCGGGAAATAGTGTGTATTTTCTTCGTTGCGAATAAAATTAAAAAACACCCTTGCGCCTTCCTGTATCATCTTTACCGACTTCCAGGTAGGTTCGCCGTCAGTTCCCATAATAAAGACCTGCTTGTTGAGCAGTTTATCTAAAATCTGGGAGCGATGTTTTTCCATATAGCTATGAATTGTTTCCTGCAACAGTTTATCACCTTTATCGGCATCAAACACTTTCAGAAAGAAATCCAGCGGGCTTATTTTACGTTGATTAAATTTTTTCAGTACTGCATCCTGCTGAATGGCATCAATGAGCTTTACCAATTCAAAGTCTACAGTGTCTAAACGTTCAGAGAACTCCCGGATATTTTTTGAGGAAACGTTCTGATTGAGTAGGGTGAGTTCGCCCTTTCCATTGAGTTGAACAATAAAAGACTCAAATAAAAAGCCTAAATATTCATGTTCAAACAATGAATAGACAATTTCAAATGGTTGTTGAGTAGATACTTTCATGTTTACAAAATATGAAGCCCTGCCAGTAGGATGTTTGGGAGAAACTTTTCTTATCTGTATCATGGCTTAGACTTTGGCGGTAGTACAAACTACAAAAATGATGATAGATTAGCTGATTTGCAAGGAAACATTCATAATAAAAAAATGTAGCAACACGATTGCTCATGCTGCTACAGGTAAAGGGAAGAAAGATGAGGTTGAGTCTTAGAATACTATATACCTGGTATTTTATTAAATGCCTGTATAGTTAAACGGAGTGATACGACGAAGCTCATATTTTACTTTTTCGCCTATGTCAAGTGTATCAATAAACTCCTTTATTTTCTTTTCTGTAATTTTCTCGTTGGTACGAGTCAGTGATTTAAGTGCCTCATAAGGTTTAGGGAAACCCTCTCTTCTCAAAATAGTTTGTATGCCTTCTGCTACTACTGCCCAGTTGTCTTCCAAATGATGGTCAATTGCTTCTTTGTTCAACTCCAGTTTATCTAAACCTTTCAGTAGCGACTTCAATGCAATTACCGTGTGGGCTACAGGCACACCCAAATTTCTTAAAACGGTAGAATCTGTTAAATCTCTTTGTAACCGTGAAATGGGCAATTTGGCTGAAAAATGCTCAAACAAGGCATTGGCAACACCCAGATTTCCTTCGGCATTCTCAAAATCAATCGGATTTACTTTATGTGGCATGGCCGAAGAACCGATTTCGCCTGCTTTGATTTTCTGCTTGAAATAACTCATGGATACGTACGTCCAGACATCACGCGAGAAATCTATCAGGATAGTATTTATACGTTTGATATTATCGCTCAAAGCGGCTAACATATCGTAGTGTTCAATCTGTGTAGTTTTCTGGCTACGATATAAACCTAATTGTTCATTTACAAATTTATTCCCAAAACTCACCCAGTCAATCTGTGGATAGGCTACATGATGGGCATTAAAGTTACCCGTAGCACCACCAAACTTGGCAGAATATGGGATTGTCTTTAAAAGCTCGATTTGTTTTTCGATACGCTCACAAAAAACCAATATTTCTTTGCCTAAACGGGTGGGTGAAGCGGGTTGCCCGTGGGTATGTGCTAATAGAGAAATATCTTTCCATTGTTCAGCCAAAGCATAAAGCTTTTCTAAAATTTGCGTGAAAGCCGGTAATACATTAGCCTCAACCGCTTCTTTCAATGAAAGAGGGATAGCCGTATTATTAATATCCTGTGAGGTAAGACCAAAATGGATAAATTCGGCATATTGACCGATACCTAATTTTTCAAAAGCTTCTTTAATAAAGTATTCAACTGCTTTTACATCGTGGTTGGTTGTTTTCTCGATTTCTTTGATTTTCAGCGCGTCTTCTTCCGAAAAATTCTGGTAAATGGCTCTTAAATCTTTATAAAGTGATTTCTGGAAATCGGAGAGTTGAGGTACCGGCAGCTCAACCAAGGCAATAAAGTATTCAATTTCTACCCGAACACGGTAATATATCAAGCCAAATTCTGAAAAATATTTCGCTAAGTCTTCCACTTGTTTACGGTAACGACCATCAACAGGAGAAATAGCAGAAAGGGTATTTAAAATCATAAAATTATAGTTTAAAGTGTAGCCAATACTCTTATGGCAGAGGTTTTAATGAGTAAGATAGCTACATCAATAGTAAGTGCATTTTTTATGAGGTGGATAACGACAAATAAATATATCTTAAAGCCTAATAGTCTGCTTAAAGATACTGATGGTTTGCGGCTTTTATTTTATCCGCATTTGGGCATTTGTTTAAGCGCCTACAAATTTAATGCTTTAATACCAATGGATTAGATTTTCTATGAAAAAAAAAATTAAATTGCTACTCTTTTCAACCTAAACCAACAAAACCCATTAATGGAAACTTCTAATTTTATAGGCGAACTCATCGGTACGGCTGTTCTTATCCTTTTAGGCGATGGTGTAGTAGCAAATGTATTATTGAAAAACTCAAAAGGTGAGAATGCCGGATGGATTGCTATTACAGCAGGCTGGGCATTTGCCGTTATGTCTGGTATTTTTGTAGCACAAAAATTTGGGAGTGCCGCCGCACACCTTAACCCTGCAGTAACCGTAGCAATGGCCGTAAAAACCGGCGATTGGTCTAATGTCGCTCCTTTTATTGCTGCCCAATTGATTGGTGCTTTCATAGGGGCAGTTCTGGTTTGGGTGGTATATCTGCCACATTGGAGTATTACCGAAGACAAAGGTGCAAAATTAGGGATATTTGCTACCGCACCGGCGGTGCGTCATACAACAGGTAATATTCTATCAGAAGTAATCGGCACTATTGTATTAATATTAGCTTCTTCTTCATTCTATAGTACACCTGAATCAGGCTATGGGCCTTTATTGGTTGGCTTTTTAGTATGGTCAATTGGTTTATCATTGGGTGGTCCTACAGGTTATGCCATTAATCCGGCCCGTGATTTTGGCCCTCGTATTGCTCATGCAATATTACCCATTTCAGGCAAAGGTGCTAATGACTGGGGCTATGCCTGGATTCCGATTGTGGGCCCAATCATTGGAGGGGTGATAGCTGCTTTACTTATGAATGCCTTTCATGTGTAAAAACCACCCCTAGCCCCTAAAGGGGGATTAAGGCGATAATTACCAAGTAATACCTTTAATTGCTAATTAGGCATGGAATCCAGATACGTCAATAAATATTTTTTGAATGTTTATAATTCTATAATAAACTTTTACAAATAATATTCGTTTACGTAAAAAACAGCTCTTGTAAAGTAGAATTGTTTTGTGTATCTTTAAGAAACCAAAATCATTCGGGAAATGATATTGGATTATCAATTTACCCAACAATCAAGAAATGATTTGCGGGAGCTCAAGGAGCTTGTAAAGCGCGGAGAAAACAAGCATGTTGAGTTTAAACTCAAGACTAACCATCCAGAGAAGATTATCCGCGAAATTGTTGCTTTCGCTAATTCTGACGGAGGGCAGCTCATTATCGGTGTCGGTGATGATAAAAGTATCAAAGGTCTCAAATTTGCTGATGAAGATGAATTTATTCTGCGCAGAGCCATTGAACGACATATTTATCCGACCATTGACTATGAAGTCAGGCATATAGTAGTTGAGGGCGACCGGGAGATATTGATATTTAATATCCCCAAGAGTCCATTCAAGCCTCACTATGTAGACCTTGACGGAATAATTGAAAACCGACGGGCTTATGTGCGGGTTGAAGACCGTTCTGTACAAGCCAGCCGCGAAATGCGTGAGATTCTGAAAGGCGAACGTAAGGCAAATAATATCAGATTTCATTATGGAGACAAGGAAAGAGCCCTGATGAAGTATCTGGCAGATAATGAGCGAATTACCGTTGATACTTATGCTAACATTGCCAATATTCCCCGAAAAATTGCTTCTCGTACTTTAGTTGTTTTAGTATTAGCGAATGTCATTAAAGTACAACCACACGAGGTGCAGGATTTTTTCATAGCAGCTTAGAAAAATGAATTATATAGAGAGTCGGGAATGATCCATTTCCGACTTCTTTTTTTGGGCTATTGTATGCTGTTTTTAAACACTTTGCTCTGCATAACTTACCAACTCTTTCTTTTCCCAAATATTTTTTTAGGGTAAAATCCTTTAAATGGTCTGAAAAAAGACGAAACCTGAATAAAAATCATAACAATCAGCATAATTTTTATGAAAGAATACAACAAGTTCGGAATCAATTTCATAACTTTGCAGTCCGAAAATTTGCGAACATTTAAAAGTATTCATAAAATATCTTGATTGTGTGATAAGTCTCTGATACTCAGGCAATCAACCAAGTGGTTTAAACAATGGCGAAAAAAGAAAAAACAGGAATTGAGATTCTTGAAAGTGCAGATGCTTTAAAACAAGAGTTTGGGAAAGCAGAAAGTTTTTTGAAAAAGAATCAAATGTTGCTTACCTATGTGGGTGGAGGGATTTTGGCAATTATCTTAGGCGTTGTCGGATATAATTATTGGTCGAAATCACAAGACGAAGAAGCGCAGGTGGCAATGTTTAATGCTGTTTATGCTTTTGAAGCAGACTCTTTGAAACAGGCACTTAATGGCACTGGTGGTAACGAAGGTTTACTAAGTGTAGCTTCTAACTATGGTTCTACTGATGCAGGTAACCTGGCAAACTTTATGGCAGGTGTTGCTTTGGTAAAACAAGGTAAATATGATGAAGCTATAGAGCATTTAAAAAGTTTCAGTTCAAGTGATTTGCTTGTTCAAGGACGTGCTTATGCCTTGATTGGTGATGCTTACATGGAAAAAAAGAATACAGAAGAGGCTATCGGCTACTACAAAAAAGCTGCTGAATACAAACCTAACAAATTCTTTACACCATTGTACTTAATGAAGTTAGCAACAGCTTACGAAACTGCGAAAGATAATAAATCAGCATTAGATGCCTATAATCAGATTCTGGAGAAATTCCCTGATTCTGGCGAGGTAACGAATGCGAAGAAATATAAATCCAAACTCGAAGGCACTGTCGGCGAGTAAAATTTGGTTATACAGTCATAATCAAAGGGATAAGCCGAATCTGGTTTGTCCCTTTTTTAATAATTAAATATTCCATATAGTCTATTTTTTTACTCGAATAAATAATGTCATCAGCTCACAAAAATCTTAGTGTATTCAGTACTACAGGTTTACCGGATGTAAGCCAGAAAAAGTTTGCCATTATAGTAGCAGAATGGAATAGTGAAATTACCGAAGCACTTTTTGAAGGTGCTTATCTGACTTTATTAAATAACGGGGCTAAGGAAGAGAACATCATCCGTGCCAACGTACCGGGTAGTTTCGAATTAAGTTTCGGCTCACAGATATTTGCGCAAAAAGCAGATATTGATGCAGTAATTGCTATTGGTTGTGTGATTCAGGGAGAAACGAAGCATAACGATTATATCAATCACGCTGTAGCAGGAGGGTTGACAGAAGTAGCCTTGAAATATAATAAGCCTGTTATTTTTGGGGTTCTTACACCTAACAATCAACAACAAGCCCTTGACCGTGCAGGTGGTATTCATGGCAATAAAGGCGATGAGGCTGCCATTACGGCTATCAAAATGTTAGGATTATAGTAAGGATATGCCTACAATAACTCTTGAAACACTCATACATGCCCCCGCCGAACTCTGTTATGATTTATCGTTGAGTGTAGATTTGCACCAACTGTCAACAGCTAAAACAAAGGAGCATGTTGTAGATGGTGTCAGGAAAGGCGTGATGAAACTGGGAGAAAGTGTTACGTGGCGAGCAAAGCATTTTGGCATTTGGCAAGAGTTAACCACCAAAATTACAGAAGCTCACCGGCCTTTATATTTTATTGACGAAATGCAAAAAGGGAGTTTTAAATCTTTGTTGCACAAACATCATTTTATACAAACCGACGAAGGCACATCGATGAAAGACATTTTTATGTTCGAGTCTCCTCTCGGAATCTTAGGTAAAATAGTAAATAAGGTGGTATTAGAAAATTATCTGAAAGGGTTTCTCATAGAAAGGAATCAGTGTATCAAAGAAATAGCGGAATCGGGTAAGTGGAGAGAAATATTAGCGAATTGAAAAGATTAAATATTTTATTCATAGTAAAACAAAACCAGAACCACAGAAAATGCAAGTTTGGAAATTTGGCGGTACTTCCGTAGGGAAACCGGAGCGTATGCACTCTATTCGTAATCTGATTACAGAAGATGGTCAACGTAAGATTGTTGTTTTATCGGCACTCTCCGGTACAACAAACGCCCTTATCTCTATCGGTGAGTCTCTGAAAGCTAATAATGATGCCGAAGCCACTGAGAAAATAAATGCTTTATATGCACATTATCAGGCATTTATTAAGGATTTATATAAAACCGAAGCAGGATATAATGCCGGAAAAACGATTATTGACAAAGAATTTAGTTTTATCCGCTCTTTAGTAAGCATCAAGCCTTTTACTATTAAACAGGATAAAGAAATAGTGGCCGAAGGTGAATTGCTTTCGACTCAGATGTTTGAGGCATATCTGCAAGAAGAAGGCATTAACTCTGCCCTTTTACCTGCTTTAGACTTCATGCTTATTGATGCCGACAACGAGCCGGTTTTGAGTTTTACAGAAGAAAAACTCTCAGCTATGCTTGAGCAATTGCCAAACAAGGATTTATTTATCACCCAAGGATTTATCTGTAGAAATCCCCGCGGAGAAATCGATAACCTGAAACGTGGTGGTTCTGATTACACAGCTTCGTTAATAGGTGGTGCTATTCGTGCGGAAGAGATTCAGATCTGGACCGATATTGATGGTATGCATAATAACGACCCTCGTATTGTAAAAAGAACTTTCCCAGTACGTGAGCTAACCTTTGAAGAAGCAGCTGAACTGGCTTATTTCGGAGCTAAAATTTTACATCCAAGCACTATTACCCCGGCAAAAATGAGAGGTGTACCTGTTCGTTTGAAAAATACAATGGAGCCTAATGCTTATGGAACGCTGATTGCTCACAAAACTAATGAATCTGAAATTAAAGCAATAGCAGCCAAAGATGGCATTACGGCTATTTATATTCACTCCACCCGTATGCTCAATGCCTATGGGTTCTTAACGAAAGTGTTTGAGATTTTCGAGAATTATAAAACGCCTGTTGAT
Source organism: Emticicia sp. BO119 (assembly GCF_013912375.1). Taxonomy (GTDB): domain Bacteria; phylum Bacteroidota; class Bacteroidia; order Cytophagales; family Spirosomataceae; genus Emticicia. Next base: position 32,601 of record NZ_JACETV010000014.1, read on the forward strand.
ATGATTACTACTTCCGAGGTATCGGTGGCTGTGACGATTGATAATGCCGAAAATCTGGATAAAATAACTGCGGCATTGAGCCAGTTTGCCGAGTTGGAAGAGCATGACCGTAATCAGAGTATCATCTGTATTGTAGGAGATTTCAAGGCTGATAAAGCAGGCATTGCCCTGAAAGTAATGGAGGCCATGAAAAATATCCCGATCAGAATGATTGCCTACGGTGCTTCGGAGCATAATATTTCTCTATTGGTTGATACCAAAGATAAAAACGCAGCCCTGGAGGCACTCAACGAAGGCTTATTTACTTTTGAATGATATTACAAAGGGGATTATTGAATAATCTCTTATTATATAAGACTACTATGTTACAACTGAATTATATAAAAGAAAATAAACAGGCTACTATTGATGGCCTGAAGCGAAAGTATTTCAAGAATGCTGAGGAGACCGTAGAAACATTGATTGGTATAGACCAGAAACGTCGTGAAACCCAGGCAGAATTAGACGGTACTCTGGCAAAATCAAATGCTTTGGCTAAAGAGATAGGTGGCTTGATGAAAGAAGGCAAAAAGGCAGAAGCTGAGACAGCTAAAGCCCAGACAGCAGAACTAAAAGCCCAGTCAAAGGTATTAGAAGAGAACCTGAAGACCCTTGAAAATGACTTATATGAGGTTCTGGTAACGATGCCTAATTTACCTCATGCCAGTGTGCCGGAAGGCCGTACACCGGAGGAGAACGTGAATATATTTGAGACAGGTGCGATACCCAACTTGCCAGAAAATGCCTTGCCACATTGGGAGCTAATCAAACAATACAATATCATTGATTTTGACTTGGGCAATAAGATTACCGGAGCGGGTTTCCCGGTTTATAAAGGCAAAGGCGCACGTATCCAGCGTGCCATGATTAATTTCTTTCTGGATGAAGCTTTAGCCGCAGGTTATGGAGAAATACAACCGCCGATTCTGATTAATAAGGATTCTGGTTTTGGCACAGGGCAGTTGCCTGATAAAGAGGGACAAATGTATCATGCAACGGCTGATGATTTATACCTGATTCCAACAGCCGAAGTGCCAATTACCAATATTTATCGGGATTCAATTCTGGCAGATAGCGACTTACCTGTAAAGAACGTTGGTTATACGCCATGTTTCCGTCGTGAGGCGGGTAGCTGGGGTGCGCACGTAAGAGGACTGAACCGCCTGCATCAATTTGACAAGGTAGAGATAGTTCAGATACGTAAACCAGAAGAATCATATCAGGCTTTAAACGAAATGGTAGAACACGTAAAAGGGTTATTAAACAAACTCGAATTACCTTATCGTATTCTTCATTTATGCGGAGGAGATATGAGTTTTACATCTGCCCTTACCTTTGATTTTGAAGTGTATTCGGCCGCACAAAAAAGATGGTTGGAGTGTAGCTCAGTCTCTAACTTTGAAGCCTATCAGGCCAATCGCTTGAAATTACGTTATAAAGTAGAGGGAAAAACCCAGCTTTTGCATACCCTTAATGGCTCTGCCTTAGCCTTACCTCGTATCTTAGCGGCCATTTTAGAGAATAACCAAACCCCCGAAGGTATCAGAATACCAAAAGTATTAGTACCTTATTGCGGCTTTGATATGATTAGCTAAGAGATTATTTACAGCTATAAATCAAAAATGCGAGGTTTGTAAGCCTCGCATTTTTTTATAGATAATCATTATCAGTTACATCCTCCGATTTGTGCTGTAAAAACAGTACCACCAGTGGCATCTGCTTTAAAGTTTGGTAATAAAATAATTGAGTTTGTAGCCTGGTAGGTAAGGTTAGAGGGGTTTTGAATCACAGTATTAGTAGTTATTTCATTACTTGCTGTGATGCTTCCGCTTGCTACTGCTCTACTATAAACACCCGAATAATTGTCTGTATCTGTAAGCGTTAAATTATTCGGACAGAATGTTTTAAAGATATTTACATCATCAACGGCCCATCCGGCAAGTAAAGGACTTGAAGCATCAGACTCAAAGTGAAAAATGACCCTGATGGTCTTACTGGCAAATTCATTAATTTTAACCCGAAATAAACCCCATCCTGCCGACTCGTTGATAGATGTACTTGGACTACCAACACTACCAATCATTTTTGGCCCCAGCCACTCCCATACTTTTTTTCTATTTGCTGTTCCAATTTCCTGAATTTCAACATAGGCATAAGCATTTGTATTAGCTCCATCAGTACCTGCAAACTGATACTTTTGTGTCCATGTTAAATACGCATTATTAACACCTAAGTCGGGAATATAAATGTTAGGAGAAATAAGGTCACAATTAGTATTAAAATTGTAGGTATTATCGAGGTCAGTTTTCCAGCACTTCGTTCCACCATTAGCTGTAGTTATTGGCGCAAAAGCCGGAGTCCCACGTTCCCATTCATCTTGCGCACCCGAATGAATAAACCCACCATCGCTGGTTTCAAAATCATTAGTATAAATACTGGTAAGTGTACCAAGAACAGGTGCCTGCTCTTCTATTTCAATCGCCCAGCTATTCAATGTCCCACTACTCCCTGGCGAATCAATATCAATAGTTAAAGTCCAGTTTCCCTGTGCTAACTGCCCTTTAAACCATTCCAGGCGATACTCTTTAGGTGGTTGATAAACTATATTACTCACTATCGGAAAACTACCCATAGGAATAGCTGCAGCATCATCTAACTTTATATCCATCGGAGAGGCGGCAACAATATCTGTAAATAAAATTACTGTATTTCCCGAAGGAGATGTCAAACGTACATCTAAATCCTCTATCTTACTATGAAATAAATTAATTGAAACTTTTAATGATTCAATTCTTTTGTTGACAGGTACATTGATATTTGATGTAATTGACCCTGTAATAGAAGGAATGTCTGTAGTATCGGTACTATTATAACTTGAAAGATTGGCAGTATTTGCAGGTAAAACACTCGCACTTAATTGGTATGTGCCAAAAGTATTTCCATCTGGCGCAACCACAATATAGTAAGTACCACTTGTTTTTACTGTAAGGAATAACGCTTCTGAATTTGGTGATTGCGTGTTGGGGTCACCAGCGGGTAAATAAAAAAAACTGAATTCTCCTAAAGCAACCTGACCATTCCAGGTAGTTCCGTCTCTTTCGGGGTTAAAATCAAGGCTAATAAAGATGGTATCGCCAGCATTTAGCGAGATAGAATAATAATCAGAATCCTGGTCGGAGCTTAAAGAACCATTTACCCAGCCGGAATTAGGAAATACATTAGCGACAGAAGTCCCATTATTAGGCTCAATTTCAGCTGTTGGTGAGCCGCTTTGTAAACGGAAATATAGAAAATAGGGAAGTAACTTAATACTACTGGAAAGATGTTTAACCCTAATGTAATAGGTTCCAGTAACTAGAATAGGAGTACCTGCAATACTTGATGAATTAGCGCCGAAAGTACCATCATTATCATCCGTTTCTAATACCGTAAACCCATCACTTGATAATACATCTAAAATGCTATCTGTACTTCCAGACGCAGAAAAGGCAGTCTGGGTGGCTACGTACACTCTTTCCCCTGCATTGGCTGTAAAAGAATAATAATCATTATCACCATTCGGATTAATAAATCCTTTCACTTTTACATCATTCCCTCCTAATGGCATAGCCGTTACTACCTCATTATTTGGCTCAATTTCGTCTTTTGAGACCATCGTGCTTGTTAAAGCCAGTGTTGAAGAAGGCTGTAAAACCTGTTGCGCTGAGAGTGGGTTAAGAAGAGAGGCGGACTTTTTTGATTGCTTAGTAGGCGGCAAAAACTTCTGATTTTTTAATACTTGTGTATTATCGCATGGCATCCCGACTTTTGCTAAAGTAATGTGGATAACAAAAACACATAGCAAACTTAAAAGCGTGCACTTTTTCATGGGGGGTCGTAAGAATGATTTGGTTAGAAAAGCAAAAACATACCAATTTAAGTTATAATTTTTTAGTTTTATCAGATTCTATCATTTTTTAATATTTTTTTTAATGAATTACGAATGAAAATGTTATCAAACGGACACATTTCTTACCTAAATGCAATTTGAACTATTCTTATAAATGTACAGTTTAATTGTTAAAACAAACAATGTAATGACAAATAAACCTATTCAGATAGATATAGTTTCTGATGTAGCCTGCCCCTGGTGCTATATTGGTAAAAAACATTTAGAGAAAGCTTTGGAAGGCATAGAAAATCAAGACTTTCAGGTTACCTGGCATCCATTTCAATTAGACCCTACAATCCCGCAGGAAGGCTTACCTCGTGAAGAGTATTTTGCTAATAAATTCGGGAGTGCCGAGCGCATTCAGCAAATGCACCAAAGAGTAGAGGGAGTAGGCAAAAAAGCAGGGATTCAGTTTGAATTTGAGAAAATGCCAAAGGTTATTAATACCATTCCGTTACATAAAATATTACACGTGGCAAGAGAAGAAGGTATGCAAAATGATCTGGAAGAAAAATTCTTCAAAGCCTATTTTACTGATGGTGTTGATTTTTCAAATAAAGAAAATATAGTAGCCTTTATGGAAGATTTCGGCTGGACTCGTGAAAAAACCGAGGATATTTTAGCCGACGACCAGATTAGTTACTGGGTAACACAGGAAATCAGGCATTTTCAGAATTTAGGTGTTTCAGGTGTGCCTTTTTTTATTCTGAATAATAAATATGGTTTAAGCGGAGCACAACCTACAGAAGTATTTCTGGATGCCTTGGCAAAAGTAGCAGAAGAAATGAAACCTGTTGAAGTAACCGGTGATGCCTGTGAAATTGACAGGAAAAACTGTTAAGAATGAGTTATAAACAAAACGAGCGGTCTGGCGATATGTCTGACCGCTCGTTTTGTTTATAAATAACTATAAGATAAAGTTAAACGCTACTATTAGACTTTGTAAAGTATTTTAATAACTTTGAAGGAACAAAACAACTTTGGCATGATGAACAACTCCTTAGCACAGATTATTCAACGAAAAGATGAAAATATAGTGGTTACGAATTTGGGTAACGAAATGGTAATGATGAATCTGGAAAGCGGTAATTATATAACCCTGAATAATTTAGGTAGTATTATATGGGAAAAAATAAAAGAACCCATAAAGGTAAGTGATTTGATTAATTACTTACTTTCAAAATATAAAGTAACAGAATCGCAGTGCAAAGAAGAGACTTTTATTTTTCTTGAAAAATTGAAAGCAGAAGGATTAATAGACTGAGACCTGTTAGTATATAACCTTAGAACCGATAAATATGAGTTTGATATTTGGCCTTGTTAAATACGACGATGACAAGATTGATGAAAGTCTTTTACAGGCCATGTACAAACCACTAAAAGATTTTCCTCAGGTAAGATATGACAAAATAAGTACCCATGAGGCATCATTCGGAAAAATACTGAATTATGGAACACCCGAAGATATGTTTGACTCTCAACCTGTTTATCTGAGCGAACATAATAGGCTTTTTACGGCACAGGGGCGCATAGACAATAGAGATGAATTGGCGAAGGTTTTAGGCATGAATGCCCATGATACTGTCTCTGACAGTTATTTCATATTACAGGCCTATTTAAAATATGGAGAAGAGGTACAGCATAAACTTAAGGGAGAATGGAGTCTGGCGGTTTATAATTACAATACAAAAGAGTTATTTCTGGCTCGCGATACACAGGGTTATACAGTCTTGTATTTTTATAAGACCGATAAATACTTTTCTTTCAGCACATCTCTTAAATCTATTCTGTCTTTGCCTGTTTTTAAAAAAGAATTAAACGAAGAATACTTTGTTTCTGCCCTGAATTTGTGGAAAGTAAGAGAGAAATTTGCCAGTAATGAAACATTCTATAAGAATGTTTTTTATCTCCAAGGCGGATGTCTGCTAAAATTTAAAAATAGAGAATTTACCATTAAGCAATACTGGCCGCCTGAAAATATAAGGGAGACCTATTATAAAAATAAACAGGACTATGCAGACGAAATGTCTGACCTTATCTATAAAGCTGTAGACAGGCGATTGCGGAGTTATAAACCTGTAGCATCTATGCTTAGTGGGGGGCTGGATAGCAGTATGGTAAGTTATATAGCTGCTGACTTGCTAAAAAAACATAATAAAACCCTTACTACTTACAGCCATGTGCCTTTGTATAAACAAGCACTTTTAAACGACCCGATGGCGCAAAAACGAGTGCTTGATGAAACCCCGTTTATTGAAGCAACGGTAAGGGCATCGGGTAATATTAATTCTCAATATTTATATTCTGAGCGTATTTCACCTGTACAGGGGTCTTCTGAAAGCCTTGATGTGCTCGACGGCTTTATACACGGAGCCGGAAATGCCTATTGGTTGACAGACATTTATAAAACCTGTGCACAACAGAGTTATGGCACTTTGCTAACCGGAGAGGGTGGCAACGGCTCTACTTCTTTCTCAGCCATCGATTACAGACAAGCCCATAGTATCCGGAGGTTCATCAGAAACCCCATCAACTATTTAAGGAGGCAGGTAGCCAAACCATTGGTTTTGAAATACTTCAGTACAGTTTCTGTTTTTAATACTTTCGAAAAGAGCATTAAAGCCGGATACACCAATGCCCGAATACTGGATAGATACCAGATAATGAAAGATGTCCGGAACAAAAATGAGGGTTTTCTACCATATTATCATCATGTGCTGGAATCAAAAAAGAACTTTATGACTTATTATCATTTAAGAAGTGTTTTAGGAGCCTCATTTGGAAATTATTATGGGATAGAATTAAGAGACCCAACCACCGATATTGATGTGATGAACTTTTTCCTGACAATACCCAATGATGTTTTTTTTGATGACAATTTCAATAACAGAATGCTTGTAAAAAGAATGATGCGCAATAAAATGCCCGATGAAGTATTATTTGCCAGGAAAAAGGGACTTCAGAGCTCGGATCTCATTTTCAGAGTACGAAATTCAAAAGAAGAACTATTAAATGAACTATCCGGCCTTAAAAACTCATCTCTGGTTATGGATTATATAGATATGGACAAACTGGAGAATAACCTGAGAATGTATCTTGATAATGACAGCATGCAAACAACCGATAGTGTACATCTTGTTATAAAAACAATGCAGGCTGCCCGTTTTTTGCAGAAGAATTTTTAATGGTATAGAAACACACAATAAAAGCCGGGCTATATAACCCGACTTTCAAAGTTTTAATACGGGGTTTATGATAAAATACCCGCATCAGTAGCACCAGGCCCACCGGCAAGGGTTGTATCTTTTACAGAGAAAATCTCCACTTCAGGAGTATTCCACTCTAATTTGATTTGCTCATTACCAATTATTGCTTCTGAGTTGTTCTGGTTTTCCATAAATTGCTAAAAGATTAAAGGTGATTAATAATGCAAAGAAAAAGATTTTTAAATATCAAGCAAAAATTTAATCGGAAAATGCCGTCAACACTTTAAATTGCTCAGTTTGTTTGCCTTCTATAATATTTTAATATCTTTGATAAGACTTAAAAGCCATGACTGATTTTTCCAAAGCAACCATTTTAAACGAAAAGACAAGAATATCCTGATTACCGGATTAGGTAACGAAATGGTAATGATGAATCTGGAAAGCGGTAATTATATAACCCTGAATAATTTAGGTAGTATTATATGGGAAAAAATAAAAGAACCCATAAAGGAAAGTGATTTGATTAATTACTTACTTTCAAAATATAAATTAACAGAATCTCAGCGCAAAGAAGAGACTCTTATTTGTCTTGAAAAACTGAATGCTGAAAACTTACTGGCCTGAAACTTACTCCTAACAACACTTCTAAAGCTAAAAACATATGAGTTTAATCTTTGGCATTGTAAAGCACAACGATAATCAGAATGATGAGGGGTTATTACAGAAAATGTACACACCTTTAAAAAACTTTCCTCAAGTACGATTTGACAAAATAAGTATTCAGGAAGCATCATTCGGAAAAATACTGAATTATGGTACACCTGAAGATATATTTGACTCTCAACCCGTTTATCTTAGCGAACAAAATATACTTTTTACTGCATTAGGACGTCTTGACAACAGAGAAGTACTATCTGAAGATTTAGGTCTGAAAGAAAATGAGGCTGTTTCAGATACTTATTTTATGCTCCAGGCTTATTTAAAATATGGAGAAGAAGTGCAGCATAAACTTAAGGGAGAGTGGAATCTGGTAGTTTATAATTATAATACAAAAGAGCTGTTTATTACCCGTGACACAATGGGATATACTGCGTTGTACTTTTATAATACTGATAAATATTTCGCTTTCAGCACATCCGTTAAATCAATACTCGCCTTACCTTATTTTAAAAAAGAATTAAATGAAGAGTACTTTGTTTCAGCCCTGACCTTATGGAAAATCGATGATAAGTTTTTTGGAAATGAGACTTTCTATAAAAATATTTTCTTCCTGAAAGGGGGGCATTCAATAAAACAAAAGAATGGAGAGATAAATATTAACAAATATTGGCCGCCTGAAAACATCAAAGAAGTTCGTTATAAAAATAAGCAGGACTATGCTGACCAAATGTCTGAACTGATGTATAAAGCCGTAAAAGTACGGCTACGAAGTTATAAACCAGTGTCAGCAACGCTAAGTGGTGGTTTAGACAGCAGTATGGTTGCTTATATAGCCGCAGATTTATTAAAGCAACAAGGCAAAACTCTGACTACCCACAGCCATGTGCCTTTATTTAAACAAGAGCTCTTAAACACTCCGTTTGCGAGTAAAGTGCTAATTGACGAAACTCCGTTTATCGAGGCTACTGCAAGAGCATCGGGTAACATTAATCCAAAGTATTTAAATTCTGAAAGTACTTCACCCGGAAAAGGTATGATAGAAATCATGGACGTTCTGGATGGATTTATACATGCGGCATGGAATGCTTATTGGGTGCTGGATATATATAGAACCTGTGCCCAAAAAGGTTATGGAGTAGTACTAACAGGAGAAGGTGGCAATGGTTCAACCTCGTTTTCAGCTGTTGACTATTTGTTGCCACACAACCTTCAAAGATTCATCAAACAACCTGTTTCTTATTTAAAAAGGCAGATAGCTAAACAATTTGTTACAAAATATTTCAATGCCCGCCCAAAGTTTAATCCATTGATTGATTATATAGCTAACGGTTATGTTAATTCTGAAGTCCTTAGTAAGTATTCTATTAATGTAGAGATTAAAAAGAATAATAATGGCCTTCTGAAATACTATAAAAATGTCTTAGAATTAAAAAAGCAGTTTATTAATATGTATCATCTCAGGGGATTATTTGGCAAGTCATTCGGGAGTTATTATGGTATAGAATTAAGAGACCCAACTGTGGATATTGATGTAATGAATTTTTTTCTGGCAATACCCAATGATGTTTTTTTCGATGATGACTACAATGGTAGAATGCTTGTAAAAATGATGATGAAAAACAAGACCCCAGACGAGGTACTATATGCAAGAAAAAAGGGATTACAAAGCTCAGACATTTTTTTTAGAGCCCAAAAATCAAAAGAAGAGTTTTTCGAGGAGTTATCTTATTTTAAAAACAGCAACCTGGTAGACAGCCTTATTAATATTAATAAAATAGAAAATAATCTAAACCTGTATTTTAATACTGACAATATAGAATCACCAGAAAAGATTCAGTTATTACTTAAAAACATACAAGCAGCTTCTTTCTTAAGAAGCCGTTTTTAGAGTCTATGATAGAAACAAACAAAGCCTTCTGAGGAAGTTAATAAAGTATTGATTTACTTGCGTTATTAACTTCCTCAGAAGGCTTTGTTGAACAATGATTTAAACATTCTCTAACAACAAAGACCAGAACCCAATCTTATATTAAATCTGAGAGAATACTGCGAAGAGTTAAATTAAGAAGCAGTTGCAATTATAATTAAGTCTCCTCCAACCCCAAGACCGAGTAATGTTTTGTCTTTTACAGAGAAAACTTCTGCTTCTGGTTTGTTCCACTCTAATTTAACTTGTTGATCAAGAATTAGTTCTTCGGAGGTAAGTTCTTTTGCCATAATAAAAAGAGGTTATTTTTTCAGTTACAGTTTCCTTTAAATAAAGTAACGGTTTTTCTTTATTTAATGCAATAAAAAACCTGTTTTCTTATTATACGGATACATTTACTTTAAGATAACTCTCTTAAAATAAACAAATTAGATTGGCAAAGCTGACTTTGATGGTTTCTCTTAACACAATTGAACTACTTCATTCATCACATTAATAGAATCTTCAAGATTAGTCATAGCTATTTATTTCATTGAAAAGCCTTTATTTTGGTCTACTAAATTTCGCTTTTTGAGAAAGATTTCATTCTCTGCATCAGAATTAAAATTTTTGAAAAAAGCACTAACTATAAAAGCTACTCAGCACTGTATATAACTCAGTATGTTTGCCCCCTGTAATTATCTCTTCATTACAGATAAGCCAGGCATGTGCCAATAATTCTTTTTCTGGTGCTTCTTTTCTTACACCAAAATAAATCGTACTTTTTTTATTTCTCAATTTAAGCATTAATTTGGCACATAGTGCCTGTTCAAAGCATGCTGTGCGCCAGAAAGAATACCGGCAGGCTCTTGTAATGGCCCTACTTATATGCTTAAAATGATTTTCATTTTTGTATGTGTTTTCATGAATTGCAACACGAGTGCCCAATAATGGCAAAATCTTTGAAAAAGGCACAAAAACAAGTATTAACCTTGATATAGCAATAAAAATCCAGGCTTCGGAAAAAAGCAGGAAATCTTTTATAGTAATTTGTTTTATCATTTTCAGTTTTCTTACTTGCTATTTTACCAGATTCTCACCCTTTTCTCAGGGGCACGATACATTTTATCGCCTGGTTTTATATTAAAAGCTTCATAAAATTCATCCATATTCACAATCGGGCCATTCACACGAAGAAAGTTTGGGGCGTGTACGTCTGTCATGATTCTATTAGCTAAGGCTTCGTCGCGCGTATGCCCCATCCAAGCCAAAGCCCATCCTAAGAAATAGCGTTGAAGGGGTGTAAAACCGTTGATTTTCTTACCTGATTTATATTGCTCGGTTTTCTTGAAAGCCTCCAAGCCTAAAATCACACCGCCCAAATCAGCAATATTTTCTCCTTGGGTAGCCTCACCTCTTACATACATAGAATCTAAAACTACATAGTTATCAAACTGCTCAATGATTCCTTTTGCTCTTTTATTGTATTCTTCCCCATCTTTCTTTGTCCACCAGTCAGTCAGATTACCTTTTTCGTCGAACTGTCTGCCCTGGTCGTCAAAGCCGTGTGTAATCTCATGCCCGATGGTTGAGCCCCCGGCATAGGCATAAATAATAGCATCATCTAATTGCTCATCTGTAAAACCCGCTACAAAGAAAATAGCCGCAGGCAATACGATTTCATTATTTGATGGATTATAGTAGGCATTATAAGTCTGTGGAGTCATACCCCATTCTGTTTTATCAACAGGCTTACCAATCTTATTAGTCTCATACAAATACCACCATTGATTGGCTCTGATGATGTTTTGTACATACGAATCTTTTTTGATGTCTAAAGACGAAAAATCTTTCCATTTATCAGGGTAGCTCACCTTAGGCATCACCGTCGAGAGTTTCAATAAAGCCTTTTTCTTGGTGCTGTCCGACATCCAGTCTAATTTTTCAATGCGCTCTTTATAAGTACTGAATATATTCTTCACCAGTTCTTCGTATCGCTTTTTGGTTTTATCAGAATAGTAATTCTTTATAAAGAGCTGCCCTAAAGCATCTCCCAACAAGCGTTCCTCAGCATCTAATACACGTTTCCAGCGAGGCTTCATTTCTTTTACCCCGCGCAAGATAGTTCTGTAAAAATGAAAGTCTTCTTTGGCAAACTGGCTACTTAATTCACTGGCATAATTACTGATAAAATTCCATGTCAGGTATGCTTTCCAGGTATCTATCGGCGTAGTTTTCAATAATTTATCAACGGCTGTATAAAATTCAGGTTGGCCAACAATGGCACTTTTCACCTGTGGCATTTTCATCCTGACAAATAAATCTGTGAATTTCATTGAAGGTGATAACTTATCTAATGCTGCCAGATCCATTTTATTGTAGTTCTTATAGGGATCTCTCAAAGCCTCTATCTTGCGGGAATTTTTGGCTAAAGTTTCTTCTAATGCATATACCCTTTCCATGTTTTTGGTAGCTGTGGCATCATCGTTACCTAACAACTTAAACATACGTTGTATATGCGCCTTGTATTCTTTACGGATATTGGTATTACGGCTATCTGTATTAAAATAATAATCTCTTTCTGGCAGACCTATACCTCCCTGATAAAGATGTAAAGCTTGCTCTTCACTATTTTTCTCATCCTGAAACACATAATTGCCAAACAGCGTACCCATACCATAGGTCTGTTGCAAAGCCACTTCGTTTAGCACACCTTGTAAATCTTTGATGGTGACAATACGGTCTAAATCTGATTTGACAGGACTGAGTCCTTGTTTTTCAATACCCAGACTATCCATGCCTGTAAACCAGAAATCGCCAATTTTCTGCTCATTTGAGCCAATATTACCAGATTGTTTGGCTGATTCTTCATTAATGGTTCTTAAACGCCCATAGGTTTCTTCCTGTACCATACTGCCGATACCCCAGCTACTTTCGGAAGCAGGGATAGGGTTCTTTTTCAACCAGTTACCGACGGCATATTTAAAAAAATCATCCTTAGGCGATACAGTAGTATCCACCACTTCTTTAAGAATATCTCTTTGGGCAGATTCGGAAGAGTTCGATTGACAGGAAGTAAGGGAAATTCCGGAAACTAATAAAATGCCCGATAGCAAAACTTTAGGTAAAGTAAGAGCTTGCATAGATTAAAAGTGTTGAATGAAAATGATTGTTAAATTTGAGAAGATTTTCTGAAAAACTTATTCATCTCGTATTTAAAAATACATATATGCTAAAAATATTCTTCGTTGCCTGTACTACTCTTGCTCTGATACTACTAATAGTAAATGCGTGTGGCCCATCCAAGAAGCATCCTGATGAAGAAAAAAAGCCTATTGCTGAAAGCTTCAGAACTTATGACCTTGCAAATCCTGCACAAAAGATAAAACTCGCTAAAAGCCTGAAAGAAATATCCGGCTTATCTTATTATAAAGACAATCAATTGATATGTGTAAATGATGAAGAGGGGAAAATTTTTATTTATGACCTCGGGAAAGAAGATATTATTAAAAAAACAGACTTTGGTAAGTCTGGCGATTATGAAGGAGTAGAGTTTGTAGGTAATGAAGTGTTTGCTATGAAAAGCAATGGCAAAATTAAAGCCTTTAACATTAATGGCAACGGTGAAAGAGAAATTGATTGCAGGAATGATGATGTAGTAGAGTACGAAGGGTTAGGTTATGATAGCCCGTCTAATTGTTTATTATTAGCAACTAAGGAACACATAAAAGCCAAAGATGAGGTAAAGGTTATCTATAGTTATGATTTGACAAATAAACAACTGGCTATCAGATTTACTATTACTAAAGAGATGATAACTCTGCCGGATGATAGAACAGGCTTCCGTCCTTCTGGTATTGCTGTACATCCATTAAGTAGTGATATTTATATTATTGCCTCACAAGGTAAAAAGTTGTTGATACTGACCAATAAAGGGATAAAGAAAGACCTGATAGTATTAAATGAAAAACTATTCATTCAACCGGAAGGGATTTGTTTCACGCCATCAGGCGATTTATACATCTCTTCGGAAGGAGAAGATAAGAAAGGTTATATATTGAAATTTATTTCCAATTGAGCGGGATTTAATACGCATTTTTGTTTGTTCTGATATAAACAAAATAGCTTTTCAATTAGCAAAGATGTATAGTTTCTTTGACCTTTTAGCTTTGTCAAGATAATCAAAAAGGGTTTTGTGAATAAGCTATTTTGTCTAATTTTGCATCAAAATTTATAATAACCAGAAAATTATATATTATGGCACAGTATGATGTTATAGTACTTGGGAGTGGGCCGGGCGGCTATGTTACCGCAATCCGTGCTTCACAATTAGGCATGAAAACTGCCATTGTTGAGAAAGAAAACCTTGGGGGTATCTGCCTGAACTGGGGTTGTATTCCAACAAAGGCTTTGTTGAAGTCTGCCCAGGTGTTTGAATATATTAAACACGCAAAAGATTACGGAATTGAAGTAGGTGAGTCGAGTGCTAATTTTGAGGCTGTTATTAAACGCTCGCGTGGGGTAGCTGAAGGCATGAGCAAAGGGGTTCAGTTTCTGATGAAGAAAAATAAAATTGATGTAATCTACGGAACCGGAAAAGTTAAACCGGGTAAGAAAGTAGAAGTTACCGATGCGGAAGGTAAAAAGACTGAGGTAGAAGGTAAATACATTATCATTGCTACTGGTGCAAGAGCCCGTCAATTACCTAATATTCCGATTGATGGCAAAAAAATTATTGAATACCGCAAAGCAATGAGCCTTGAGAAAAAACCGGATTCGCTATTAGTAGTAGGCTCTGGTGCTATCGGTGTCGAATTTGCTTATGTATATGCCAGTATGGGTACTAAAGTAACTATTGTAGAATTTATGCCAAATATCGTTCCGGTGGAAGATGAAGATATTTCTAAAGAACTGGCTAAATCTTACAAAAAAGCTGGCATTGAAATCTATACCAATTCAAGTGTTGAAAAAGTAGATACAAGTGGGAACGGTTGTGTTTCGACGGTAAAAACACCAAACGGAGAAATCAAAATCGAAACAGATATGGTGCTTTCAGCAGCCGGAATTGTAGCGAATATCGAAAATATTGGTCTGGAAGAAACAGGCATTGCTACCGATAGAGGTAAAATTACCGTTAATCAATGGTCAGAAACTAACGTGCCGGGTTATTATGCTATTGGTGACGTAACACCAGGCCCTGCTTTAGCACACAAAGCATCAGCCGAGGGTATCATCTGTGTTGAGAAAATAGCAGGGCATCACCCGCAACCGATGGATTATAAAAATATTCCTGGTTGTACTTACTGTACACCCGAAATCGCTTCGGTAGGTTATACAGAAAAAGCAGCAAAAGAAGCCGGATACGAAATTAAAGTGGGTAAGTTCCCGTTCTCGGCATCAGGTAAAGCAAAAGCGGCAGGTAGTCCGGAAGGTTTCGTAAAAGTAATTTTTGATGCCAAATACGGTGAGTGGTTAGGTTGCCACATGATTGGAGCTAACGTAACCGAAATGATTGGCGAAGCCGTTGTAGCCCGTAAACTGGAAACAACAGGTATGGAAATCATCAAATCGGTTCATCCGCATCCGACCATGTCAGAGGCTATCATGGAAGCAGCAGCAGCAGCTTATGGCGAAGTGATACATTTATAATTATTACATAGATATAATTATAAAAACGGGTGCTTACCTTAAGCGGTAAGCACCCGTTTTTTTGTGCAAATAGGCCGAAATTTCAGACCGTCTACAAATACAAAAGGGGCAAAAATTGCCCCTTTTGTACCACCTTTTTTAACCTAAACACTACCCTAAAAACGCGCGGAGCATCCATGCCATTTTTTCATGCTGCCCCATGAAACCTGTGAGTAAGTCAGTGGTAACTGCATCTCCCAGTTTTTCATCTATATCTTCAATGTCTTTACGCAAATTTGTTATAAACGCTTCGTGGTCTGCTAACAAATGGCTTATCTGAGCATCTTGTTTGTCTTCGTAAGGCCCTTCTTTTAATCGGGTTGTTGACAGAAAATCTTTCATTGTACCATTAGACTGATGTCCAAGTTGTGTGATTCTCTCTGCAATCTGGTCTATTATATCTCTGAGAACTTTATACTGGTCTTCATAAAATTTATGTAATTCCATAAAACGAGGACCTTTGATATTCCAGTGATAATTACGGGTTTTTGTCAATATCACATGTTCGTCTGCTAAAATAACCTGTAATAAATCAGCAATTTTTTTAATATCATTCTCGGGTAAACCAATATGGGCTTTCATGACTATAAAGTTGTGTGTATCTTATGCCTGCTTCATTTTTGAAGAAGTAAGCTTCACTCGTTTCATGAAATTATTGAATTCATGATTCTGAGAACCTCTCGTTCTGCCATCCCAGTTCTGCGTATTGTTATTCACAAATTTTAGCAAAACCACCGCCATACTGAACATGGTAATTATTCCGATTATGAAGATGATGGGTGTCATGATTTCAATAATTTGATGAAACGATTCTTATGCCTTAATATTTAAAAACTTTGTACCATATATTTTCCGGGGACATAAAGGCAATTTTTTTAAAAAAACTGGGGAAAATGTGGCATTTTGGGAAAATAAGTGTGGATTTTTTACCCCAATTGTGGTTTTATCCATAGTATTGGCAGATGGTATGTATTATTTATGGTTATATCTATCTACTCTAAATACGCTGTATTATTAAAACATATTTTAAATTTAAGCCACAGCCACTTATGAAATTGTTAAAAGCAAAACTGAAAGAGTATTATTCTTTTGCCGAAGAAGTGTTCTCCGAATTCAGCACCGACAATGCTACCAAGTTGAGTGCCTCCTTATCTTATTATACTATTTTTTCTTTGGCTCCCATGCTTGTAGTTATTATTTCGGTAGCAGGTATTTTTTATGGCCGGGAAGCCATACAAGGTCAACTGTATGGACAAATTGACTGGCTGATTGGTAAAGATGCCGCCGCCCAGGTAGAAGAACTAATTAAAAATGCAAGACTCTCACAAAAATCAGGGTTAGCGGCTATTATCGGTACGGTTACACTTATGCTTGGGGCAACAGGGGTTTTTGCCGAGATTCAAGACTCTATTAATTTTATCTGGTCTTTAAAAGCTAAACCTAAATCGGGAATACTAAAATATCTGTTTAACAGATTATTATCATTTTCGTTGATACTCTCTTTAGGTTTCCTTCTCATTGTTTCCTTATTAGTAAATACCTTCCTGGATATTTTCAGTCAGCGATTGCAGCTACTTTTTGAAAACATGACCGTATATTTATTTATGTTTCTCAATCTGACAATAGTATTCTCTGTTATTACACTATTATTTGCTACCATATTTAAAGTATTACCCGATGGTAGAATAGCCTGGAAAGATGCTTTTTTAGGAGCAGGTGTAACGGCTGTGCTGTTTATGGTAGGTAAATTTCTGATAGGGTATTATTTAGGGCAATCGAAGATTACAAGTACCTTTGGGGCCGCCGGCTCTGTAGTTATTATTCTGCTTTGGGTATATTACTCATCAACTATTCTCTTCCTGGGGGCGGAATTTACCAAAGTCTATACCCGACATTACGGCACACCTATACAACCAAACAGGAATGCCGTTTTATTAGTAAAGAAAGAAATAGAAGTAAAAGAACCGAAAATTCATTAAAATTATGGAGACAAAATTCAATTCAACCAAAATCAGAACACTGCAAATACTTAACTTTTTGTTTTTTTTAGCAATGGTATTTGTGAATTTTCTGGCTAATTTTTTACCAATTAATGGTAAAAATACAGGTGAGGTATCTGCACAATATCCCAATTTATTCGTTCCGGCACCACTTACGTTCGCTATTTGGAGCGTTATCTATTTATTATTATTTGTTTTCTGTATTTATCAGATGACCTCCCTGTTTAAATCAAAGATAGACCCATATGTAGGTGAGGTTGTCAGAAGAATCAATATTGCATTTATTCTTACCTGTATCATTAATATCTGCTGGATTGTGGCCTGGCATTATGACTTCATTGTGGTGAGTGTCATATTAATGCTTCTATTGCTTAGCAGATTGATTTATATTGATACGCAAATCAGATTGTTAGAGCCACATCTTACTAATGCTCAGAATTTTGTTGTTAAAGCACCTTTTGGTTTATATTTGGGCTGGATTTGTATTGCTACTATTGCCAATATTACGGCTCTATTGGTAAGCTATGGTTGGCGAGGTTTTGGAATGAGCGAAGAATCATGGACATCGATGATGGTGCTGGTAGGTTCGTTGATAGGGATTGTTGCTATATTACGCTTCAATAATTTCTATATTGGTCTGGCGGTTATATGGGCCCTGAGTGGTATTATCGTCGAACGTAAAAACGACAGCGTCTATTATGAATATATTGTGCTGAGTGCCTGGGCAGGTATTATTATGGTAGCTATAAGCGTATTTATAGAGTTATTCAGAGGAACATTCAGAAAACGACAGCCATTAGCACATGACCGTGTTTAAAAATCAATAATAACAGCAAAAGGCTATCATAAAAATGATGGCCTTTTATTAGCTCAAAGAAAAAGTAATAATAAACTCTGTACCCTTTCCTACTTCTGAATTAACGTCGACAGTAGCTTTATGCGATTGAATGATATTAAGTGTGGCGGCAAGACCCAAACCAATACCATTATTTTTGGCTGTAAAATAAGGTTCAAACAACCGACT
Source organism: Emticicia sp. BO119 (assembly GCF_013912375.1). GTDB lineage: Bacteria > Bacteroidota > Bacteroidia > Cytophagales > Spirosomataceae > Emticicia. Next base: position 51,055 of record NZ_JACETV010000014.1, read on the forward strand.
CATATTCTCGGGGCTGATACCTGTACCATTGTCTTTAATGGAGATAAAATAATAGTTATTAGTTATGTAGCTTTTTATTGTCAATTGTCCTTTCCCTTCTTCCATCGCTTCTACGGCATTGATAATAATATTTAGCAAGGCAATTTTTATTTTATTGCTATCAAGATTTAATAGTACATCTTCTCCATATTGTTTTTCTAAAGCTATGCTTTTCAGGTTGATGCGATCAATTGCCTGTTCGAGGGTTTCATCTAAAACCTGATGAATTGATATTTTACTGAAGGCCAGTTCGGAGGGTTTGGAGTTATTAAGCAACTCAGTTATCAGATCACTGATACGTTGTCCATTCCGTTTAATAATTCCCAAGAACAGTTTAGAGTCTTCATCTTCCATTTCACCTTCCAATTGCTCTACCGACAAATGGATATTTGTGAGGGGGTTTCGCACCTCATGCGCCAAAGTGCGAACCAGACGACCTGTTGCAGCCATTTTCTCTAACATCATGGCTTCACGCTCGGCTTTACGCTGAGCAGTTACATCATGAATAATACTGAGAAAAGACTCTTTACCTTCACTGTTTTTCTGTTTCTGGGCATCAATCAGGCAAATCTTTCTTTCGCCTTTTTTTGTAAGGAAAATTGCTTCAAATTTATCTATATTACCTTTTTCTTCAAGTTTTTCGTTGAATAAATGCCATATTTCAGGCTTTTCAAAGATTTTGGCAGTACTCATATTATTAAGTTCTTCTGCTTCATAGCCAAGCATCTCTAAGGTGGCAGGGTTATAGTATATAAAACTGCCATCTTTGGGTTGGGTAACAATAATACCCTGCCGCACATGATTGAAGATAGTACGGTACTGCTGCTCACTTTCCCGAAGGGTTTTAAGGGTATCGGCCCGCTCAAGTGAATACCTGATACAGCGTTCGAGTTTTTCTGAGTCTAATTCGCTTTTTATCAGATAATCCACAGCTCCCAATCTCATAGCTTCCATATCAATTTTATGGTCGCCTTTACCAGTAAGCAGAATGATGGGGCTCTGGCAGCCATCCTGAATTGCTCTTTTTAATAGGTCAAGACCTGTTTTAGCGCCTAATAAGAAATCAAAGAAACAAATGTCATATTCGCAGGATGTTACTTTCCCAACAGCTTCATCAAAGTTTTTTGCCCAGTCAATGGCAAATTTTTTACCTCTTATATCATTTAGGTAATCGCTTGTCAGGAAAAAGTCATCTTCATCATCATCTACGATTAACACCCTGATTGTGTCAAGATCTTTCATGAGTTATATTTTGGTAACTGAACAATATCAAACCAGTAATTGCCAAGGTTCTTCATTACTTCTACCAACTCAACAAATGTAACTGGCTTGGTAACAAAACTATTTACCCCTAAATCGTAGGTACGCAAAATGTCTTCTTCGGCTTTTGAGGTAGTAAGAACAATTACGGGAATACTTTTCAATTCGTCATCAGATTTAATTTCTTTTAAACACTCACGGCCATCTTTTTTGGGCATGTTAAGATCGAGAAGTATTACTCCCGGCCGTGGTGAACTTTCTGGGTCAGTATATTTTCCTCTTCGTTTCAGATAGTCCATCAGTTGAGCACCATCTTCTACAAAGCGCAGTTCGTTTAATAAAAAATTTTCTTCTAAGGCTTCTTTGGTCATGCTCCTGTCATCCGGGTCATCATCAGCCATTAAAATCACAATACTTTTTTTATCTTTTTGAATTTGAATCATTATGTTTTAGTATTAGCGAGCTCAGGTTTAAAATCCATGTTACTCGTGGACGAATTCTCTTGATTACCAAATATTAAAGGTTATAGCTTTTCATTTTATTATAAAGCGTTTTTCTGTCAATACTTAGTACCTGCGCTGCTTTACTTTTATTATAATTCACCTGTTTTAACACTTGTAAAATCATTTCATATTCAGCATCGAGTGCCGCAGATTTTAAATTAGGCTTGACCGGCTCCTCTTGTTTCGGAGCTATATCTTCAGTAATAATCGGCTGTGTAGGCTCCGAAAACAATAATCTTGAATAGTTGATTATTTCAAATGGCAAAGATTTAGACTCTATATAGTCTCCATCTGAAAGTAATGTTGAGCGTTTCACTACGTTACGCATTTCGCGAAGATTACCATACCAGGGATAACTAAGAAAAGCGGCTTTTACGTCTTCGTCAAAACCTTTTACGTCTTTTCCCAATTCAGCATTAGTAGTTTCGAGAAAAAACTGGGCAAACTCCATAATATCGGTCTTGCGATCTCTTAAAGGTGGAACATCAAGGCTAAACTCATTGAAACGATGGTATAAGTCTTCTCTGAATTTACCCTTCCGGCAAGATTCCATCAGACGCTCGTTAGAAGCAACCAGGATTCGCACATCAACCGATATTTCTTTATTACCACCTATCCGCCGTAGTTTTCTTTCTTGTACTACACGTAGTAAGGCTACCTGAACATCATACGGTAGGTTGGCTACTTCATCTAAGAAGAGTGTGCCTCCATTAGCCATTTCAAAGTGTCCGATTTTTTGATTTAAGGCCCCGGTAAAAGACCCTTTTTCGTGTCCGAACATTTCACTGGCAGCTAATTCTTTTGAGATTGCCCCGCAGTCCATAGCTACAAACGGGCCATTTGCTCTTTTGCTTCTTTTGTGTATTTCCTGTGCGATTGATTCTTTACCAGAGCCACTTTCGCCATAGATAATCACACTATAGTTGGTCGGAGCCACAAGGTCAATTTGCCGATAAAGGTTTTTAGATTCAGGACCACTGCCAAAAATATAACTGGAGTCTGATTTTGTCCTCGGAGATTTACTGACCGATTTAGTAACGGAAGTTTCTTTCTCTCCGGTTGTTTGCATACTGCCTTCTGGTCTCTCTCCTCCTAATGCTTTTTTAATTGTAAGCAGGATTTCGTCAGGAAATAAGGGCTTAGTGATATAGTCGAAAGCACCTTGTTTCATTACATCAATGGCAATTTTGATATCAGAATAACCAGTAATGATAAGTACCGGAACTTCGGGAAAACGTTCTTTGATTTTTCTTAAAATTTGCCCTCCATCTAAATCACCTAAACGAAAATCGGTCATGACCAAATCAGGAGAAAATTCTTCTAATAAACTCAGGCCAGTTTGTCCACTTTGGGCAATAGCCACTTCATAGCCGTTTTTACTTAAAAAACGGCGAAGCAAAAGACAAATATCAGTGTCATCATCAATAACAAGGATACGTTGCATAAGTAATATATGGTTGGTTTAAATAGTTATATCTGTTATAAAACACGTCTTAATTGTGCCGATTGGATACCCAGATGGTCACGGTATTTTGCAACTGTCCGGCGTGCAATAGGATACCCCTTTTGTGCCAGTAAATCGGCTAACTGAAAATCATTTAACGGGGTGTTTTTATCTTCATTTGAGATTAAAGTTGCCAATGTCTGCTGGATTTCACGATTAGACACTTCAGTACCTGAATCAGTGAAAATACCACCCGAGAATAAGTCTTTTAAATGAATTGTTCCAAAAGGCGTTTGGGCGTATTTGCCGCTGGTTACTCTTGAAACCGTCGAAATATCCATACTTATAATCTCTGCCACGTCTTTTAGAGTCATGGGTTTTAGTTTTTGCACATTTCCGGTCTTAAAAAACTCTTCCTGCAGTTTTACCAACGTTCGCATGGTTTTGAGCATCGTGGTTTCTCTTTGCTGAATCGCATCTATCAACCAGTTAGCTGCCGAAACTTTAGTATGGATATAGTGCGTTGCGGCTTTATCTGTATTACCCTGTAATAAATCCTGAAAAGAGTTATTTACTTTTAGTGGCGGAATCTGATTACTATTCAATGAAACTTCAATTTTATTGTCTTCAAAGAACACAAGATAGTCTGGTATGATATTATCCTTAACCAGAATAGAGCTGGTGTTTTCTTCTGAAACAGGTTTAGCATTCAAAGAAGTAATCAGGCTCATTGCTTCTTTAAGCTTCTCAGTACAGATTTCCCGCGAACGCATAATTTTCTCGTAGTTGCGTACGGCAAGGTCGTCCAGATTATTCAAGACAATCTCATAAGCCAGGTCTACATCGTAGCCTTGTTCGCGTTTATAGTCTAATTGTAGTAAGAGACACTCCTGTAAATTTGATGCACCTATACCGATGGGGTCTAACTGGCGGATAACTTTTATCATTTCTTCTACATCCGGCACATCAACAAAAATATTGTTAGTAAAAGAAACATCGTCAGCAATAGCTTCTGCATCATATTTCAGAAAACCATGTTCGTCTAAGGAGTCAATAATGAAATCTCCTAATAAAAGCTGACGTTCGTTTAAAGCTAAAACATGTAGTTGTTCTTTCAGATCTTCGCGCCATGAGATTTGCTGCACAATAGGAGCTGAGTAAAAATCATCGTCAGAACTATAATTATTGAGTTGTGTTTTGTAGTTGGGAGTATCATCATCATACTCGTCCCAATCAAGGTAATCAGAATTACTACCTTGCATTAAGTCTTTTTCGTCTCGGTCAAAATCGTCTGCCTCTGCAATATCATCATTAGCAGGTGCTTCTTCTAACAATGGATTTTCTTCTAATTCTGTTTTTATGTGCTCTTCAAGCTCCAAAGTTGAGAGTTGCAAAAAATTAAGCAACTGTATCTGAGACGGAGAAATTCTTAAAGTTTGTTTCTGGGTCTGGCTGAGATTTAGCATGGCATAATGTTTTATATAAGCCTATATATATCAATTTATAGCCCACATCTGGATAAGTCAGAAAAAAACAAAAAAACTAATTGTAATATTTTGATTATCAATACCTTACAAACGAAACATTTTTTTTCACTTTTTAACTTTAAAATTTTTACATTCACAAATAATGTAAAAAACTCTACAATGTGTGGACAAAAATCCACATTTTTTTTAATTTAACCACTTTTCTAAGCGCAATAGCACTATACTATGAAAAAAAGTCTACAGTTTATTTTTTCTTCGTTTGCCATATGTGTTGTGTTATTAGCCATATTAAGCTGGACTTCCTACCAGAAAATTAAAGACTCCACTAACTATGCTATATCTGTTGAGCATACACACGAAATAATGAGAAAAAGCGAGGAGCTTATTTCTATTCTGAAAGACTTTGAAACAGGCCAAAGAGGTTTTATGCTGACCAGAGAAAGAGTTTTTTTAGAACCTTATTATAAGGCTGAAAACCAGATAAATAATGTGTACAGGACATTGCGGTTTCAGGCCAGAGATAATCCATTGCAGATAAAAAGATTAGACACTCTGAGAATTGCTATCCGGACTAAGATTCGTTTATTAAGGCTGAATATAAGAGAAGCTAAACAGAATGAAGATTTAGATAAAGAATCTTTACTGTTGGGTAAAAAAGAAATGGATGAAATACGAGGAGTTGTGAATCGGTTTCAGGCAACTGAAAGACAATTGTTAGCCCAAAGAAGAGACCTGAAAAGCAAAACCGATAAACAAACAACCAATGTTTTGTTATTATTGTCGTTTTTTTCTTTTGCTTTATTGATTGTAAGCTTTTTACTGATATTTCTTGAGCTTCAGAGAAGGCTAAAGTTTCAGCATGAATTAGAAAATAAGATTGATGAGCTGAATCGGTCGAATGCAGATCTGGAACAATTTGCCTATGTTTCTTCCCATGACCTTCAGGAACCTTTAAGGAAGATAAGGGCATTTAGTGATAGGTTAGCAAGAAAACATAATGATTCGCTAAATGAAGATGGCAAAGAAACACTTGAGAAGATTACTTATTCGGCCGAACGAATGCAGACGCTGATTAATGACCTGCTTGATTTTTCGAGATTGGTAAACAGAAAAGAAATTGGTTTTCAGGAAGTGAACCTACAAGAAATTGCCGGAAGGGTAATTAATGACTTATCAGTAAAAATTGAAGAAAAAAAAGCACAGATAAATGTTGAAAAATTGCCGTATATTTGGGGCATTTCTTTTCAGTTAAACCAGTTATTTCTGAATTTAATCAGTAATGCGTTAAAATTTACGGCTGAAGAAAGAACACCTGTTATAGACATTAACTATAGTTTAGTAAAAGGTGTCGAAATAAAAGATATTGAGAAAATCAGGAACGAGCTTGATTACCATAAAATAGTGATTAGCGATAACGGTATCGGCTTTGAAGAAGAATATGCTGAAAAAATATTTGTTATTTTCCAGCGGCTTCACGGACGAGGTCATTACGATGGTACCGGAGTCGGGTTAGCAATTTGCCGCAGGATTATGAGTAATCATAACGGTTTTATTTTTGCTGAAAGTCAGTTGGGCGAAGGTGCCAGATTTATATTATATTTCCCTACAAAATAATAAATCTTAAGAATGAGTGTATTTTCAATCCTCATCGCTGACGACGATGAAGATGACAAATTTTTGTTAAAATCGGCTTTTGAAGAGAGCGGGATAAATGCGCCATTGTCTTTTGTAGATAATGGGCAAGAGTTGTTAGATTTTTTGCAGAAAGCAAAAAAGTTGCCGAGTATCATTCTTTTGGATTTGAATATGCCAAAAAAAGACGGGAGAGAGGCATTGAAAGAAATAAAGGAGAATCCGAAGTTCAGGAGTATTCCTATTCTGATACTTACTACGTCAAATTCGCCGGAAGATATACGAAACTGTTATTTTCTCGGTGCAAATTGTTTTATAACAAAACCCTCAACTTTTGAGGGTTTAATGAAAGTGATTGGCGAACTGAATAAATTCTGGTTCAATATTGCCACTATTCCGACGAAACCGTAGTAGGAGTATGCCCATTTACATGAACTACCTGAATAGGCCGTGGTTTTTCTTCGGTTATATCTTTTACCCAAAGTAAAGCTCTTTCAACAAAAGAGGGCTTATCTTCTTTGGATACGATTTTCAGCTCTGCGGGTTTTTCATCTGTTACATCTTTAACCCATAGCAGGGCTTTTTCTACTAAAGAGGGCTTTTCAATAGACAAGCCTTTAACCTCGGTCAGTAAGGGTTTAGGAGTCTCTGTAGTTATGTCTCTCACCCACTCAATCCCTTTCTTCATAATATTATCCTTATTGTTGTGAATAACATTCCCTGCAAAGTTTTTCAGAAAGAATGGCACTAATACTTTCAGTGGCCAGGGCGCTCGTCTTAAAAGACCATTTCTGATTACAGAATCTACCCCAAGCCCTAAACCTACATTCAATAGCCCTTTATTACGGTTAGTCAGGAAATTCCCTAAGAAACTCACTATGTGGCGGGCAGGACTCAACTCTTCTTTGATAGCATCTATACTGCTTCTCATTTTGGTTTTAGACAACTCAATTTCGTTTTTGAGTCTTGCTCTTTCGGCCTTGAGGTCATGAATATTTTTAATTTTCGGCTTCATAGTAGAATTTATGAATTAAAGCGTTAATAACCGGAATTTTAATAAAGGTTTCTCTTCTTGCATAAACAATAAACCCTACAATAGCATAAAAGCCTGCTACAATAAACAAACCATAGGCAAGGTTATTCAGACTTTGGCCAATAACCCAGGCAACACCTAAACTTAAAAAGAAAAGCACAAACAAGGTAATTACACCCACAATAATGATAGAAGTAGCAGATGAAATAGCTTCAGCAGTTTTCTCAGCAGCATTGAGTACACCTAATTTCCAATGCGCTTCCAGATGATTAGTCAAATCGTCAAATATATCTCCTGTTTTTTCCTTAATGTCGTCGTAGATTTCCATAGCAATAGGTGCTTTTTTAAGTGAAAGATGAGCCAAGGCCGTAGCCCTGACTCATCAGATAAAAATAGCTTCGTGATTTAGCTTACTTGAAGCTTCTTTTTAGTAGCATTGTATTGCTCATCAGCTTCGTCAGCCATTTCCTCTACCTTTTGTTGAGCCTTGCCTTTCAATTCGTATGCCTTATTACGTAAATCATCTTTTGCATCCTGATATTGGCTTTTTCCACGACGAATCGCATTTAATAACTCATCTGCCAGTTCATTAGCTGTCTTTTTCACTTTTGAGCGAATTTCATTCCCTTTATCTGGAGCAAACAACATCCCGATTACTGCTCCAGCCGCTGCCGCTGTGATAACTCCTAATAAGATTTTTGAAGTACTTTTCATAATAGTTCAATGTTTAAATAGTTTTCAATATGCAGTAATGAGTAAAAATCTTATTCCATGTGTGTATTCCGACTTATATGTAAGATTAGCACTTATAGACTGTAGAAGTTTTTGCCCATATTGTGGGAATCGCAGGACGCGCGCCGAAAAACGGGGAAAATGAGTACTGGCATGGTTTTTTGTATTATATTGAATTATATTATGATAATTGTGCAAAGATGAAAAGCTTAGAAGAAAACGGATTATCTGCCCTAATAGTAGATGATGAAATAGATACTTGCTTATTGATAAAAATGTATTTGAAAAAGAAAGGAATTGAATCCTTTCATGCACATACTTTGCAGGATGGATTTGAAAAAGCAAGTAACCTGACACCACAGCCACAATGGATTTTTTTAGATAATAATTTACCCGATGGTTTAGGCATTGAAAAGTTATCTGAATTTAAAAAACTACTACCAAATAGTAAGATTGTGATGATTACCGCTGTTGGGAAATTAAAAGATAAAGCGTTAGAGATTGGTGCCCATAATTTTATTGAAAAGCCTTTATCATATGCTTCAATAGATAACTCTCTATCATGAGGAATTCAATTTATTGATTTACTAAATCCACACATACTTTTGAGACTTGGAAAATGTCCAGAATACAGTAAATCAAATTGTCTATAAACTGTTTATTTTAACCCTTTAAAACAAATAAAAATGGAAGGACAAGGATTATTGTACGCAATCATTATCGGAGCCATTGCCGGCTGGCTGGCCGGAGAAATTAAAAGAGGTTTCGGTTTTGGTCTTATCGGTAACATTATCGTCGGGATAGTCGGTGCACTGGTAGGTAGCTGGTTATTTGGCGTTTTAGGCGTTTCTTTAGGCTCTGGTGTTATTGGCCAGATCATTACTGCCGTAATTGGTGCTTTGGTAGTACTGTTTATTGTCGGGCTGATACGGCGGGCATAGGTACTTATTCTATACACAAAAGCAGAGGGGAATAGTTCAACACTATTCCCCTCTGCTTTTGTGTATAGAAAGAATTATTGATTTAGCTTTGGTTTTAATTTATAAAAAATATCTTATAAAACTGTTTAAACTCCATTGTATGTTTTTAGTCGGAATTAACCGAAAGCTAATCTCTATGGCTGATCAGCGTGGAAGTCACACTGCGAAAGACCAGGTTAAAAATCAACATAGCAGGTTTTCTTTACAATAAGATTATTGTTTTGTCTTCCATTGCTTTTTACTGCTGAATACTCATGCATTGGACCATAAAATAGCAGCCACTTATGCTCAGACTCCTTACCTTATGGCAACATATTATTATCAGAATACTATTAAAATTCATTTCAGGGTAAAAGGCCAGGCCCGGTAATAAACCCAAAAAAAGCAGCAGATAAAATCCGCTGCTTTTCTAACCATTGCTACTAATCTAAACCACCTATTATTATTATTCAATATCTTTCTGAATCTCATCTATCTTCTTATTGAGTCTTTTCTTGAAATCTTTCCAATCTTCCTTCATATCGCTTCTGATATCTTTTAGATCGTCATCAATATCATTCATTTGTGATTTCAATTTTTGTCTTCTTTCCTCCCAACGATCTTTCTCTTTAGCCGACGCTGACTTAATCTTGTCTTCTGCTTCTTCTATCTCTCTTTTCAAATCTTTTCGTTGTTCTTCCAGTTTTGCCGCCATCTCGTCTTTTTCTCTCTTCACGTCTTCGGCTGTCTGGTTAACACCATCTTTAATATCACTGGCTACTTTGTCGGCAGCGTTTTCTACTTTATCCTGAGCGTCTTGCACACCATCGGCGGCATCTCTTTTTTCTTCTCTCGAACAAGAGGTAAAACTCAGGGTTCCGATTGCTATTAACGCATAAGCGAATATTACTTTCTTTTTCATTTTAATAATAATTTTAAATGGTCGTTTTCGTATTTTTTGATTATGTCAATCCTTACAGGATTGTTGCAGTTTAGATTCTGTTTCAGAAATGAAATCCGATAGTGGCCTGAAATGAGTTACCTTTAGCGGCAAACTTACTGGCAGTTTCGGCATTTTTATATTTTACGTCAATAATATCGTTTACATTTCCTTCATAGCGTACATCGAAGTTAAGCTGACCCAAATCAAAACCAACCCCGGCCTGATACCCGAAAACAGCTTTTTTATACACACTCTCGGCACTTTCCCCTCTGGCATCTTCAATCGCATCTCCCAACTTTCCATTATCACCTATATTAAAGGTGGCTATCGGACCAGCATTAATTCTGAGTACGTTTCCCAGCTTCACCCCTACTAATAATGGTAAATCAAGATTAGTCATACGGAAATCAACTGTCTTGGTATTATTTCCGTTATCTGTCACTAAATCATATTTACCACCTTTTTGCGATACCAGGATTTCGGGTTGTAGGAAAACTGTCCGCCCGAATCTTAAAAATACTCCACCTACAAAACCAAATGCTCGGTCTTCATTATTTCTGAAATTAAAAACGGTATTTCCTGATGTAAAAGATAGGTCATTACCTCTTACCTGCGACAAGTTTGTTCCCAATCTTAACCCCGCTGTAAATCCTTTGGTCTGCGCAAATGTTGAAGCACTGATAAAAGAAGCGATAGCTAATATGATAATCTTTTTCATGTTGTGTGTTCTTTGTTAAATCTTTTCTGATTATTAAAGAGAAATTTACGTGCCAAATCCACAAAATACTGACAATCAGATACTTACAAAACAAATATTTCTACAAATGAGGAGATTTTTCCACAGGTTGGGAAAGATATTTATTATTTCGGAGACATATTAAGACTACTCTTTTGGTTTGGGGGAGTGCTTTTTCTTAAAAAAAATCCTTTTCCCACTAATGGTATCTACAATTTCTTTTTCAATCCTATGGGCTCTCTTGCGCTTTGCTTCTGTGTTATCATTAGAAATAGAAGGTTCTCCCATCAGAAAACCATAAGGCTGTAAATCTGGCACAGAATCAAAAACTACTTTTATAATAGCAATAATTGGTAAACAAAGAGCCATTCCGGCCAGACCCCATAACGTTGCACCCATCAATAGCCCTAAAATAGCCGCCAAAGGGTTGATACTCACTTTTGAGCCAACAATGTTGGGTGTAATAAAATTACCCTCTAACATCTGTATTACAAAAAAGGAAGCAGCCACACCAACGGCATACATCGGAGAATCTTTTGTAACTAAAGCAATAATTATTGGCAAAAGCGAACCGATAAGAATACCAATATATGGGATTACGAGTAATATCGAAGCCAGAAAGCCAAAGAATATGGCGTAGTCGATTCCTAATAAAAGCAAACTGATGGTGTTAAGTGTACCTACGATTATGGTTACGATTATGACCCCTGACAAATAGCTATGAATTACATCATAAATCTTGCTGAGAACTTCGTCTACTTTTTCTTTTTCTGTATTCTTGAATACCTTATAGAAAAAGTCTTTGAAGAAATCCCGATAAAGTAGCAAGAAAAACATATATACGGGCATGATGGATAAATTACCTAACATATTTGAAGTAGTTGTCAGGGCCGTACCCACAACAACTCCTCCTCTGTCAAGGAGTTGGTTGGCATAAGTATTCAGCTGGTCAGTCTGGGTTTCTATTGATAAATCAAACTTCTCCGAAGTCCAGCGTAAAAGATTATTATAAGCCTTCTCTAACTTATCAAGCAGTTGCGGAATCATTTCTGAAAAACCTGCAATCTGCGTAGAAGCTAAATAAACAATTACACCTATCAGGACTGTAAATAAGACTAAAGTAATTGTAATAGCTAATACCCTGCCCATTTTTCTTTTCTCAAGCCAGTGGCAAACAGGAAACAGTAAAATAGATAAGATAATTGAAATAATGAATGGAACAAGCACAGATTCAAGGATACTCAGCCAATACACAACAACAGTAATGGAAATAAGCGCTAGAGGCAATTTTATATTAAACGGTAAACGTTCTGGAAGCATGGAAATATGGTTTATGTTTCAATTTACATATAAATTATTAAAAACCTATTCCAGCTGTTTTCTATAATCCTATGTACGCAAAATAGGCTATAATTTACCATCATAGCCTAACTGGTGTAATCAACTACACAATATCAATCAAATGTTTATTACTTATTATTTGTAGCTACCGCATTTGAACTACTCTTAGCATCTTTCTTCAAATCATCATTAGCTACAATCGCTAACTCTACACGACGATTTTTGTCTCTTCCGCTCTCGGTGGTATTGTCAACAACTGGTGCTGACTCGCCATAGCCTATTACCGACATTCTACTGCGTTTTACACCCAGATTATTCAGCAAATCAGCCACAGCATCCGCACGTTTTTCAGAAAGTTTCATGTTATAATCTTCACTTCCTACATTATCGGTATGCCCAGCTACAAGAATATTGGTGTCTTCATATTCTTTCAATGTCTGTGCTAACTTTTCCAGGTTATCTTTAGACATCTGATTTAAACTATAAGAGTCAAATCCGAAAAGAATGCCCGATTTCATGGTTAATTTAATACCTTCGCCAATACGTTCTACTTCTGCCACACCCTCTAAATCTTTTTTCATTTTAGCGGCCTGTTTATCCATATATTTCCCGATAAACACCCCTGCTACACCACCTACTGCCGAGCCTACAATAGCATACACGGCCGGGTTCTTACTCTTGCTACCAATAGCAGCACCTGCGGCAGCTCCGGCACCGATACCGATAATAGCCCCTTTTTGTTCATTTGTTAATTTCTTGAATGAATTACAGGAAGTTGTAGCACTCAATAACATCGCTCCACAAACCGACAATGTTACAATTTTTTTGATAGATGATTGAGTCGTATTCATGACTTTGAAAATTTTAATAATTAGAAATTTTCAATAATCAGTCAAAGAAATATGCCAGTTTTAACAGAAACGCCTTATAATCACTTAATAATCAAACACTTACCATTATTTATGAACAAATTGAATTTTAGTTAAAAATTAGAGCGTTTTACACATATATGGGAAAACTTTCTACACTCATCTGTTATTTTGTGCCTAAATCCAGCATTGCATAATAATCATTAAATGAATAGGCTGACGATGTAAAGAGTGTTTTACAACTTATTATCTCTGCTTCGCTAGCCTTTTTCCCATCAATTTTATAAGCCATTACTCCATCCAAAGGAAGATCAATAGTTACAGACTTATCTTCCTCCCTAAACCCTCTTATTACTCTTCTTTCAAATTCTTTTCCTTCATTATCTATTAAACGCACTTTTACTATTTTATCATTTTTATAAAGCTCGTAGGCCATCAATTCTCTTCTTACATTTTCAAGAGCTACCTGACGTTCTTTCTCTGAAGCGAATTCAAAATTACTTATTTCTTTAAGGTCTACAACTCCATCCTTTGCTTTTATGCCATATTTTTCAATCGCATTTATATCATTTGGCTTAGCTACATAACTTCGTCCACTTCTAAAATTAAGGCTTTGTAAAATTCTTGGATGGTATTCTCGTCCATTAATAATCACTAATGGGTCTTTGCCTAAGAAATTAGCAGGCATAAAAGTACGTAGGGTGTCGGTAGTGAAATTTTGTTGGGTGTTAATGCGTGCTTTATATCGCCAAGGGCTATTCAATTCGGGCGTTTGTCTTTTGAGTGGAAAATATGAGTCTTTTTTTATAGGCCTTGGCTGTGTAGTTTGCTTAGTTTTAAATATAAGCCCTATATATGGACTTACAAGATATTCTTTAAAACGTACTTTGGCAATTTTACCTTCTTCGTATATAAACTCAAAGTCTTGGCCTTCTATTAATTCTTTACCTTCTTTATAAATAATCTTAGTTTTTTCGTCTGACATCAACTCTTTATCTCCTTTATAAGCAAGCTCAAAGTTTTTGTCTTGTATGATGTCTCTATCTTCCTGAAAAAAATGAATATCTTCTTTCAGCGTATTCTCTGTTATTAATTTCCCATCTCCAAAAAAATCAAGAGAAAGAATCTCTGGTGTATTTCTGAACCTTACTATCAGGCTTGCATCTCCACCATAAAAGGTTTTGTTATAAAGGTCAGGATAAGGAACTTCAGGTGTTTTTAATAAAAAAGGATTGACAATTAATTTATATCTGGAAGAATCTATAGATTTAGTTGATACCAATGGCTTTATTTCTTGCCGTACCGAGTCTGTTTCAATTGACTTTAGTGCCTCTGCTAAACTCGCTATCTTCTTATTTATTCCCTCTGATGCTTTCGCTGTAGCTTCATAAATCAATTTTTCATGACGTTGGGCAAAGGCAAAGATTCCCAATGCCAGTAAAGGTAAACCCAGCCCATAAAATAGCCTTTTTACCCTAACAGTCCGCTTTTTAAACAAAAACTGAATGCGCGTAGACAAGGGGCGCAAACTGAATTGATTTGTTAAATCAACCTGTTGGTTAATACCCAACTTAAGCAGTAAATGCGCATAGTTTTTACTGTCAAACTGTTGAATTGTATTCAGGTCGGCTTCAAATTCATGTACTTCCACCAATGATTTTTTATAGAAATAGATAATTGGGTTAAACCACAAGATGATTTTGCAAATCTCAACCAATAAAACATCAATGGAGTGTAAATACTTAATATGAACACATTCATGGGCAATTATCTGGGCTTTTTCATTATCGGTAAGCCCATTAGTATTCAGGAAAATCAGATTAAAAAACGAGGCATTTGTTAATAGCCCATCTCTTTGAACAATGCGCAAATTATCAGCTTTTATGGCTTGTCGACTTAGCCGATAAATTCTGTATAGCTTTGCACATAAGAATAGCATCATGATAGAAGCAATTGTTATATAGCAGAAAATTATATAAAAACGCCAGTCTGGTGTTTCATCTGCTGGCTCTACGGTTGCAATAATTTGAGTATCATACATCGGAACATAAGCAGGTTCATAGCCAGAAGTGCTTGTAATCGGAGAGGTCTTAATAATTACTGCAGGTTCGACCTTTACAACTCTGGTAGTTTCAAAAGAAATGAGGGGAATAGTGAAACTCAGGCAAAGTGTGCATAGCAAGTAAAAACGATTAAGGGTATGGAATGTAAATTGACGGAACGCGAAAAAATACAAACCATAAAAAACAGCCAGACAGGCTGATACTTTGAGGAGGTAAATTAGAAACAGCATAACATTCTGGATTTGGGGGGTTGAACGAAAACTATTGTTTGTCAATGAATTGTTTCAGCTTTTCAATTTCAGCTTCACTTAATTTTTCCTCTTTCGCCATAAAAGACAGTAAACTTTCAGCCGAGTTATTGAAATAATTAGCAAAGACCTTTTTGAAAGAAAATTTGCCATAATCGTCTTTACTGATAATCGGGAAATACTCATAGGTTTTGCCGTAGGCTTTAAAACCCACATATTCTTTTTTTTCAAGAATGCGCACTACTGAGGAAATGGTGTTATAGGGTGGCTTGGGCTCTTCGTCCATTTTCTCAATAATATCTTTTACAAAGCATCTGCCTAAATCCCAGATTATCTGCATGATGCGTTCTTCGGTTTTGGTTAATTCTTCCATGAATCAAATCTATAACGTATTTTTCAGTTATACAACTTATTTTTCAGTTATTGTTATTAAAAAATATTTCTCTACCTTTATAGCGTAATCATTTGCCTCTGAAATTTAATACTTCACTTCTGGATAGTCGACTGCCTGATATTGTTTAAGACAAACAAACAGGTAATCATCAAGACAAGTCTTCACTTGTTCTAAGTTTTATTTTTTCAAAAAAAGACTATCCAAAATCATGTTTTATATCGAATCTGAGCGTTTAAAGCTCATCCCATTAAATTATCATCAATTACGTATCTATAATAATTCAGAAGCTTTAGCTGAAAATCTTGGCTTAAAAGCAGCCAAAGTCGAAACAGAACCCTTTTTTCAAAGTGAGTTCGACGATGCGCTGCAAAACCATTGGGCGCCCCTTGTAGAACAGAATCCTGACAATTATATCTGGTATACCAACTGGCTGATTGTATTGAAAGAAGAAAATATTGCCGTGGGCGGTATAGGCGTAACAGGGTTACCTGACGAAAATGGAGCATGCGAAACAGGTTACGGCATGGATTTGAACCAAAGAGGAAAAGGCTATGCTACTGAGGCTTTAATATG
The DNA here is from genome assembly GCF_013912375.1 of Emticicia sp. BO119. Classification (GTDB taxonomy): domain Bacteria; phylum Bacteroidota; class Bacteroidia; order Cytophagales; family Spirosomataceae; genus Emticicia. The sequence goes on from NZ_JACETV010000014.1 coordinate 67,311, forward strand.
TCTCGCAAACTGGGCTTTTCAGAATCCTGACCTTAAAACTATTATTGCGCATACGCCTCTTGATTTACTTAATTCTCAGAGAGTACTGCAAAAGGCTGGTTTTCAGTATGTGAAAACTGAGGAGGAATTGATATTGTGGGAGTTGAAAAGTATTTGATTTTAACCCCATCCCCAACCCTTCCCCAACAGTGGGGAAGGGGGCAGAAGTCCCTCTCCCCACTGTTGGGGAGAGGGATTTAGGGTGAGGGGTTAGAATAATATTACCCGAAATAATGCCACAATTCCTTACCGGCATACCAGATCATGACCACGCAAAGCGCAATTTTCATGACGATGCCTACAAGGAAACCTATAAAAGAACCAATAGCTGCTTTGGTAGCTTGTTGCGAAGTTGCACCTCCAATGAGTTCACCAACTAAAGCGCCTAAAAAGGCTCCAATAAAGATACCAAAAGGACCAAAGAATAGGCCGATGATTAAGCCAATCATGCTGCCCCATGTGCCGTATTTAGAGCCACCGAATTTTTTGGTGCCCCAGATGGGTACATAGTAGTCTAAAATGGTAACGATTAGTGTCAGAATGCCTAATGTCCAGAGAAGAGTTTCGCTGAATTGTGCAAATCTGGTAAAGTGCAGAACTAATATTCCGACAAAGCTTAAAGGAGGACCCGGCAAAGGCAATACAGCCCCCATTAAGCCAACTATTAAACAGATGATAGCAACTATTAGCAGAACAATATCCATAAATTTTGAGTGGTGTTTATGTAACAAATGTATTAGTTTTTGAAATGATGCCTACTATTTCAATCAGTATTATCAACCATTTATCAAATATCTCATGAATCAGACATCTCAAACAAGGGCAGAAATGCCACAGGGAGCAAACAAAGTGCTTGACCGTCGAACAGTTGAAAATGCTTATTCGTCGCTCTTAAACCTGCTGAAAGAAGGAATGTCGGTACTCGATGTGGGTTGTGGCTCAGGAACAATTACTGCAGGCGTTGCCGAGCGGGTAGGCGTGAGCGGGCGAGTAGTGGGTATCGATTTCAGCGAGCACCTCATTGCGCAAGCACAGAAAAACCATGAGCACCTGAGCAATCTGTCGTTTGAAGTGGCGGATATTAATACATATCCTGCTGAACAGAAATTTGATCTGGTGATTGCTGCCCGTACCCTACAATGGGTGAATAATCCGGAAAAAGTGGTAGCACAAATGCTGAATCTGGTGAAACCCGGCGGCATGATTTCTATATTGGATTATAATCATACGAAGATTGAGTGGACACCGCAACCGCCGCAATCAATGCTGGATTTTTATGAGGCTTTTCTGAACTGGAGAAAAGACGCAGGCTATGATAATGGCATTGCAGATAATCTGGCCGCTATTTATCAGGATTTAGGCCTGAAATCAATTACTATTGTTGACCAACACGAGGTAAGTAAACGAGGAGAAGAAAGATTCACGGGCGACGCCAGAATCTGGAATGTAGTAGCTGAAACACGTGGCAATCAGGTAGTACGCGATGGATTCTGCACCGATGAATTACGTCTGAAAGCAATCCAGGAGTATGATGCCTGGATTGCCAGTGACGCACAAGCCATGAAGCTCTATTTATTAGCTGTAGAGGCGGTTAAACCTTAGCCAATACTTTTTTTAAGGCATCTAAGAAGATGTCAGCTTCTTTGGTTGTAAGGGCAAGGCTTGGGAGTAAACGCATAGTATGCTTCCCGGCCACGCCTGTAAATATTTTCTGATCAAACAATAAGGCATTTCTGATAGGCTCAACGGGTTGTTCAAACTCAATGCCTATCATTAATCCTTTACCACGCAATTCTTTAATACCGCTGAAACCCTTCAGGTTTTCAAATAAATAATCGCCTACTGTAGCGGCATTCTGTACCAGTTTCTCTTTCTTAATAACGTCTAATACTGCATTGGCAGCTGTGCAAGCCAGGTGATTACCTCCAAAAGTAGTACCTAACATGCCATGTTTAGCCTGAAACTTAGGCGAAATCAATATAGAGCCAATCGGAAAACCATTACCCATACCTTTGGCAGTTGAAATAATATCTGGTTTCACGCCGCTATGTTGGAAACTGAAAAATTTACCCGAACGCCCGTAACCGCATTGTACGCTATCATGAATAAAGATAGCTCCGGTTTTATCGCAAGCCTTGCGGATAGTTTTCAGGAATTCATCACTTGCTACCTGAATACCACCAACGCCTTGAATACCTTCTACAATTACAGCACAAGTATCTGTATCAATGGCTCTTTTTACTGCTTCTACATCGTTGAAAGGTAGAATCTGCACATGGTCATCGAAATTGATTGGTGCTTTAATGGCAGGATTATCAGTAACAGCCACAGCTGCTGAGGTACGTCCATGAAAGCCTTTGCTGAAAGCGATTATTTTCTTACGTCCATTATAAAATGAGGCTAATTTTAAGGCATTCTCATTAGCTTCTGCCCCCGAATTAACGAGGAATAAATAATAATCTTTCAGGCCCGATATTTTGCCTAATTTATCAGCTAGTTCTTCCTGCGACGGAATTTTTACTGAGTTAGAATAAAAACCAATGTTCTTTAATTGTTGTGTAAGCCTTCGGACATAAACAGGGTGGGTGTGACCGATTGAAATAACGGCATGACCACCATATAAATCTAAATACTGTTGTCCGTTCTTATCCCATAGATAAGAACCTTGAGCGCGTACCGGCTCAATGTCATAAAGGGGATACACATTAAAAAGCGTCATTTGTACTATGGTTTTATGATAAATAGCTCTTTTGGAGCCGTTTTAAAATGAGCCAGCAAAGTTCTCATTTTATTAGCAGAAAATAGTCAAAAAATTGAAAGAATATAAAGAGCTTATGCCACGGGTAAGAGATAATCAACAATTGTGGATAAGTTTGTGAATATGTGGATAAGTATGAAAATTTGATAGTAAGAAAGAAGAATGTAGAAGTAAATTTGGATCAAACCTAAAACCTGTGGGGTAGGTATATCTAAGCATAGATTTGCATAAGTCTATATAGGAAGAACGGTATATTTTTGACTCCTCTGAATTGACTTCTAAATGCTTTAATCTTAGCATTAAAAGATTCAGCCGAAGCATTGGTACTTCTATTCTCAAAGAAGTTGACAATCGTTCTATAATGATTCTGGATTGACCTGGCTACTGTATTGAACGATTTAAATCCTGCCTGCCTTACTTTCTCATGCCATTTAGCTAGCCTTGTTAAGCCATACAGTTTGTCATTGGTATTTTCAAAGATATAGGAAAGACTCATTGTTAAGTCATAAGCCTGCTTAATATCTGGATATAATTCGAATAGTAACGTAGCTCTTTGCTTC
>NZ_JACETV010000015.1 GCF_013912375.1 Emticicia sp. BO119
TCAAGATTAGTTAGAAAAGCATTGAGCTTCTCTAAATCCTTGGAAAATCATATCGGAGCAATAAAGTACTTTATTTGCAATTATAACCTTGAAAGGAAAGCATTACATTTTTAGGACTACCTAATTTTTAAAGCCACGCCTAAAGAACGTGGCTTTTTTATGGCCTTTATTTTTTTGAAATCTATTGTTAATCAAATGATTAAGTAAATTTTCATTTTATGAAATCCAAATTTTTCAAATATGTGTAAGTATGCATCGAAATGAGATTCAAAAAAGATTTTATTTTTTTCTGTTTTTGAAATCCAGATTTTCAATCCAAGTGTATGTATGCCGAAACTAATCAATCAAACCTTATTCTTGAAATTTTATGAAAACTTATTTACAATCTTTGCCTTAATTCTCCCACGCTTTAATTAACAGATTATTGAGTATCTGATAGGCATATTTGCCAATAATCATCAATCAGAACCAACAGCAGGCGGCTAAATTAACTTTTGGCCGGGAGGCATCTTTTTGCTTAAAACTATGAAAACTAATCTTTTGCTAATGCTTTAATATGAATAAGCTCAAAAAACAATGAGGTGTTAAAAGCCCAAGTCAACTAAACCGAATTCTCCATCTGGGCAGGAGTGATTAAAACAATGAAAACTAACAAAGAAACCGTTGAGGCCATGTATCAGGCCTTCGGACAAGGAAACATTCCATTTATTTTAGGAACAGTAAGCGAGGAATTTACCTGGACTGATCCTTCAAACCCAGCCATTGTTCCACAAGGGGGTACGTTTGTAGGAAAATCAGGATTTTTAGATTTTTTTGAAAAATTAAGTGAAAAAGTGGAAACTACACTTTTTGCAGTAGACAACTATTTAGCTGAAGGCAATACAGTAGTGGCCTCAGGCAGGCATGGGGTTCGTATAAAGACTTCCGGTCAGGATTATACTACAAACTGGATTATGATCTGGGACTTTGAAAATGGAAAACCTATCAAAGGTCGTTCAGTGTTCGATACCAATCAATACGAAGCTCTTTTTGTATAGTATATTTTATTAATCATCATTTTTATCAATTTTTTAAATTCAATCAAACAATGAAAACTATCAAATTACTTTCAATTTTTACTCTTTTTGCGATAATGACATCTGCTGCACAATCGCCTGAATTAATAAAAAAAAATGTAATGGCTGCTTATGAAAGCTTGAACAAAAGAGATTTTGCGATGTTCAAAACCGTTTGTACACCAGATTTTATTGAATATTCTGCCGGCCCAACCCCCATCAAAGGCATTGATGATGCTATAGAGGCTTATAAAGTTTTTATGTCTATTGCTCCTGATATTATGTTTAAAATAACTAACATAACTGTTGACGGAAAACGAGCCATAGTTGAGGTTGAAGTAGCAGGCACAAACACTGCTCCGGTAATGGGTATGTTACCACCTACAGGAAAACAATTCTGGTATAAAGATGTAGATTTTGTGACATTCAACGAAAAAGGATTGGCTACTGGTCATTCTGCTACTAATCCTAATGAAGTATTTCGCCAGATTGGCTATGGATTTTTAGAAAATCCTCACACGCAATCAGTAATGAATCTTTATCAAGCCTTTTCAAAAGCTGATGTTAATGGAATTGTTGCCAATATCAACGAAAAAGTTAGCTGGGATATAACAGATAATCCGATTGTGAAGAATGCAAAAGTATATACTTCTAAAAGTGAGATTCCGATGTTTTTTAAAGAATTGGCAGACGCTTGTGAGCCGACAAAATTTGAGCCTTATCGTTTTGCAGCAGATGGAGATGATGTTTTTGCAGTCATTCATGTGGAGTGGAAATCAAAAGCGAACGGTAAAACATGGGCATCAAACTTTAGCCATCATTTCAAATTTGCAAATGGCAAAATCAGTGAATTTCGTGAACTGACATCAAAACCCTGGGAAGTAAAAGGGAATATGACTGGGATGAAATAACATACTTTTCTGCTTTCGATTGGCAACTTCTCACTTATTGGAGGTTGCCAATCTGGTTTTAGCAATAATCACAATTATCAACTTCAATCTACCACTCCTCTCATTTTTTACTTATCTTTTATTTTCTTAGCCAGAAATAGCCTGCAATAATTTACCGCTTGTAATTCTTATTTACCACTCTTCACGAAAATTACATAAAAATACTCCCAGAGCGTCTTCAAAATCAAATAGCTATGTTTAGATAATTGATGACAACCACCGAACAAAATAAAGAGATTCAGCAAACCATTAGCGGCGAAAGACAGCGACTGTTAGGATTTATCCGACAGCGGGTACCCTCTTTGTCAGATGCCGAAGATGTATTGCAGGAAGTCTTTTACGAGCTGGTGGAAATGTATAGATTAACTAAGCCTATCGACCAGACCGTCGGGTGGTTGTTTACTGTAGCCCGAAATAAAATTAATGATTTTTATCGCAGACGAAAAACTGATGCTTTGGAAGAGGTAATCCAGGGGTCTGGTGAAGATGAAGAAAGGCTATCTTTATTTGATATGCTACCTGACTCCTCTACTCAAGACATTATGATGCAGGAAACTATTCTGGAGGCATTATCTGAAGCCCTGGAAGAATTACCGGGCCATCAACGATTTGTTTTTGAAATGCACGAGTTAGAAGATAAATCTTTCAAAGAAATTTCGACTATGACAGGTGTAAAAGTCAGCGAACTGATTTCGGAGAAAAGGCAGGCTGTTTTATTTTTAAGGGAACGATTGAGATATTTATACAACGATTTGTTTCTATAATAATTTAAAATATTAAACAAAAAAGGGTAGCAAATTACCCATTAAATAGATAAAGAAATGAGAAAATTCTGGTTTTTTAAAGGTTTTGTTTTCATCGTGGCTTTTGTCCTCTTGGGCGGTTTTGTAGTAATGAGTCTGTGGAACTGGCTTATACCCAGTATATTTGGTTTAGGGGTGATTACTTTTGCGCAAGCCTTAGGGCTGCTGGTCTTGTCCAAAATCCTCTTCGGTGGTTTTCGGGGTGGACACTGGGGCGGCGGTTGTGGTGGTGGCCTACAATTCTGGAAACATAGAATGGCGGAGCGTTGGGATAAAATGACACCAGAAGAGCGTCATGATTATAAACAAAAAATGAGAAATGTCTGGGGCAGATGGAATGCAAGAAGAGAAGATAAGGACTTTGAAGATTAAGCAAAACAATTAACAATACGCCCGATGAACAAACAGGGGTGGCAGGTCTGCGTACTTGTCACCCTTGTTTGCATTTAAATAGGTGCAAGTTAATTCATATAACAAAAGCAGTATGTTTTTGCATTTACACAATATTTCTATAACTTGCTCCCCCACTCATAGATACTATCAGACCTTAAAAACCTATGAACAAAAGAACATTTCTGAAAACTTCTTCGGCTTTGGTAACAGGAAGCATCATCTCACAATTAATGGCTTGTAAAGAAAGAGACGCCCGCACCAACTGGGCAGGAAACCTGACTTATAGTACTGATAATGTATATACTCCCAAAACGGTAGAGGAAGTACAGGCAATGGTAAAGAAATATGATAAACTCAGGGCGTTAGGCTCTAAGCATTCTTTCAATACCATAGCCGATAGTATGGATAATCAAATATCTTCAGCAGGATTAAATAAAATTGTAGCTTTAGATAAAGCCAATAGCACAGTTACGGTGGAGGGTGGAATAAAGTATGGCGAATTATGTAAATATCTGGATGATAATGGCTTTGCACTACACAATTTAGCTTCTTTACCACATATCTCTGTTGCTGGTGCTTGCGCTACTGCCACACATGGCTCAGGCGTGAAGAATGGTAATTTAGCAACAGCAGTATCTGCCATAGAGTTTGTTGATGCAAATGGAAATATAGTAAATCTTTCAGCAGCAAAAGATGGAGATTCGTTTCATGGGGCAGTAGTTGGTTTAGGCACATTAGGCATAGTAACTAAACTGACGCTTAATCTGATACCTACCTTTAGCATGAAACAGGTGGTGTATAGGAACTTGCCAATGGGAGAACTGGAAAAGAACTTTGAAACCATTATGTCGAGCGGTTATAGTGTGAGTTTATTTACTGATTGGAGTAATAAGAATGTGAATGAGGTATGGATAAAAAGCCGTTTTGAAGAAACTGATGCTACTACTATTGCTCCCGAATTTTATGGAGCAATGGCCTATACCAAGAATGTTCATCCGATTGAAGCACTTTCAGCTGAGAATTGTACCGAACAAATGGGTGTGAAAGGCCCCTGGTATGAGCGTATGCCACACTTCCGAATGGGCTTTACGCCAAGTAGTGGTAAAGAATTACAGGCAGAATACTTTGTACCATTAGAGCATGGATATAAAGCTATGATGGCCATCGAACAATTGCACGAGCAGATAACCCCTCATTTGTTCATCACAGAAGTACGTACCATGGCGGCAGATGAATTGTGGATGAGTCCTGGTTATCATCAGGCTTGTGCCATTATTCATTTTACCTGGAAACAAGAAAAGGACGCAGTGATGAAATTATTGCCCCTAATTGAACAACAATTAGCGCCTTTTAATGCCCGGCCGCATTGGGGTAAATTATTCACTATGTCTCCGCAGGTGTTACAATCGCGTATTGAGAAATTAGATGATTTCAAAAAACTGATAGCCCAGTATGATCCAAAAGACAAATTCAGAAATGCATTTATCGGGAGGAATCTTTTTGGAAGTTAAAATCAGAATTTGCTTACAAATAGCAGCAACTAAGGTCGCTGTTATTCTTAAAAAACAGTTTTTTAAAAAGAAACACTAATCACATCTGTAGATGCTAAATAAACTATCATAAGTTTCAACTTTTCAAAACCCATTTGTTGATAGAGCTTACCGAAATCTCTTATTTCTTTTATATCTCTTTCTTTCTGGTAGAAATCATTGCTACGCCCGGGTTTATAGTTAATAATATACACCATATCATCTTTGATTACTACACGGTCCGGGCGTGCAATCTCACCATTGGGTAATAAGATTTCCCTTTCATTTTCAATAATCAAGTCTTCTTCGAAAAGAGGCCTTAGAGAAGATAAATTGATTACTGTTTCAACTGCTATTCTCATCTCATTTCCCTCTTTGGTACTAATGATTCCTTCAAATTCCAACTCTCTTAAAGCATTAGGTATATCGTCATGCGTACGGATTTTGGCAAATGCCGCCCGCACTTTATTATATTTATCTTTGCTTTTTTCAAGAGTTTCGGTATCAAAGATTTTCTCAGAGAGCCTTCTTAATCGTAACCTGTCACTACGGTCTTCACTGATAATTCGGTTCAAATAAATCTTTTCCTCAATAATGGGTTGACTGATAGTTTTTTTTATAAAACTACCTTTATTAATTTCATATATATTTAATTCAGGACTGAAGAGGCCTTCTATGGTCAGGAAATCTTTGATTAATTCTCCAACTCCGTGCACATTCTTAAAGTGATTTTTCTGTGAAATAACAAACAATTTATCTGCAGCTCTTGTAAATGCCACATATAACATATTCAGGTTTTCTAAGAATGTTGCCTGTATCTCATCATTATATTGCCCTACCAAATCAGTTAATTTTAATCTTTCACTGAACTTAATAGGAGAGGAGAGCAATCTTGAAAACCTATTGTTTGATTTAGAAGATAGCTCCTCATAATCCAGAACCTCCAGATCACTCCACATTTCTGAATAAGCCAATGGCTTAAGCGACCAGTTTGCATGAGGGATAATAACTACAGGATATTCAAGACCTTTGGAACGATGAATCGTAGTAATGGTAATGGCATTCTGGTCGGCAGGAGATTTTACTGATAGATTTGAACTATCTTTTTTGTCTTCCCAATAAGCTAAGAAATCCTGTAAATGATTACTTTCTTTCAGACTATAGTTCAGTACCACATCTAAAAAACGGAACAGATAGTTTTTCTGGTTAGTACGGTTAAATAAATCAAAGGCATCTATAATTTTTTCAGCTAATTCATAAATGCCTGATTTTATCATGGTAATCGGGTCAAGGTGATAACCATATTTAGCAAAAATCTGATAAAATACTATGGGATTGTTCGCCTCTACTGCTTCCGCAATTTCAGTATTAGCCAGGCTATCGGGTATTCGGTGAAGAATGGTTTGGTAGAATAAATACGCCGCCTCTGATTTCACCAGCCGGTTATCAGGCTGGTTGATAATCTGCATGAATGCCACTAATAAGCGTACCGTTGAGGCGTTTTTGAGGAGTAACGAATCACGTGAAATGATTTGATAGCCTGCGTCAGTCAGGGAGTTCGCCATCATGGCAGATTCTTTATTCCGACGACAGAGAATAGCTATATCTCCCTGACTGTAGCCCTCCTGTAACACTTGCTGAATAATTGCCAGTGTACGGTTAATCATAGCTGTATTCTCTTTTTCATATTCTAAAAACTCTAACTGAATATGTCCACCAGCAAGTGCTTTTACCGGTTTTTCCTGTCTGAAATCCTTATATACATCAGGGAGAAAATGAAAAGCATCGGAGTGTATCTGTAAAATGGCATAAAAAAAACGATTATTAAAATCAATTATTTCCTGAGCACTCCGGTAATTAGTCGTAAGTGATTTAGGAGCGAGGTAATGACCAATGGAAATAAATTGATCTACCTGATGCGTTTGAATCATTGGATTTTCTACAAGTGCTCTTATATTACCTTTAAACAGATGTACAATCAGTTCCATCTTACCTCCTCGCCATCGGTAAATAGCTTGTTTGGCATCGCCTACTATCAGGTTAAAATTATTACCTGCCAGAGAGTTCTCAATAAGTGGTAGCAGATTATAAAACTGCATATCAGAAGTATCCTGAAACTCATCAATCAGCATATGCTTATATTTTTCGCCGATTCGCTCATATATAAAGGGCACTGGTTCTGAAAGAATAATATTCAGAATCTTCCGGTTAAATTCAGCAATAAAAACCTGATTTTTTTCTCCCAATACCTTGTCAAATTCAGTCTTTATCTTTTTTAGTAAAGAGAGCTTACGGAGGTTGGGTCTAAGCAGATTAAAAAGGGTATATTTTTTAAGGTTATTATCTTTAAAATCCTGCATTTCATAAAAAATACTACGCAATTCTTCTTTGATACTATCAATGCTTGCCCGAATAGGCGGAGGTGTCCCCCTTTCACTATACCACTTATCATCTCTGATAGCTGCCCAATGGTAGGTGTTAGGCGAGTCTTTTTTATAATAGTACTCATTCTCAAAGTCTTCACGCATATTATAAAAATAGGCACCTATTCCTTTTCCTTTTTGCGTAAAATCATCTATAATCAACTCCTCGCTTTCAATCAGTTCGGTAGCTCTGGTAGCCAAGCTAATAATAGTATTTTCAAACCATTTCAGATAGGCTTGAATATTATGGGCTATCTCATCAAAATCTTTGTCATCAAGCCCATCAAGTTTTATTAACAAAGAATAATACTGGTCATTAATGAGGTGATTGCCGAACCTCGCTAATTCTTCTGTTACGAAATTCCAGCTTTGCCCATCACCTACTTTTTCTTCTATAAAACTCTCTAAAATGCGCGTAATCTCTTCATGTTCTTCATCACCAGCTTTCTCAATCAACCGCTCTGCGGCTTCGGTCATTACTCTGTCGGTATCCAATACAATTTCATAATTGAAAGGTAAATGCAGTTCTTCAGTAAAAGCAGTAACTAACTGATTCACGAAACTATCAATGGTTTTAACGGCAAAATCAGAATACTCAAAAATGATGTTTCTGAAGATAACTCCGGCTTTTTCCTGAATCAATTCTCTGGAGAGATTAGTTTCCTCTGCAACTTTCTGAAACATATCCCATGATTTCGACTTTTCATTGAAATTAGCTATATCTGAGATTTCTTTCAATGCCTGCAGGATACGATCTTTCATTTCGGTTGCAGCATCATTGGTAAATGTGATCGCTAAAATCTGTTTAAAATAAAAGGGTTTATCACTATTGAGGAATAGTAATTTCAGATATTCTGTAGTTAAGGTAAAGGTCTTGCCAGATCCCGCAGAAGAGCTATATATATTAAATTTAGACATTCAACAATTGTTTAGGAAAGTCATTGTTCTGAAGCTGGTTCTACCGCTACAAACATGGTCTGTAACTCCATGCTTCCGAATTGAGTAGCCAAAGCCACATCGGCGGCATCACGTCCGTATGCCAATACTACTCTATTGCCTTTAGGCTCGGTTTGGGTAGCATCAAAAGTGAACCAACGTTCACCCAGATAGGCCTCAAACCAGGCGTGTAAATCCATTGGTTTTAACTCGTGCAGATAACCAACTACAAAACGGGCAGGAATATTCAGGCTACGACACAAAGCAACGCCTAAGTGAGAGAAATCACGGCATACACCAATACGGCTTTGGGCAGTATCCTGTGCAGAGGTAGAGGCATTGCTATTGCCGTATTCATAAATGATATGCTCATTAATCCATTTTCTGATGGCCTCTACCTGTTCATACCCGGTCTCGGCATTCGCCACAATAGAAGCGGCTAAATTCCCTAATTTATCCGACTCACAATAACGACTTGGCAGTAAATAAATCAGTGAATCGTCAGGTAATTCCTGCACAGGTACAAAATTAGCACTAAAATCTACATCTATCTGGTCAGCAACATCTACTATTGCAGAAGTTTTGATAGTAAAGTTTCCGTCTGGTGTAAAAAGCCTTTGGCAGAGATTACCATATAAATCTGTATATTCAGTTACAGGTACAGTCGGTTCTAATAAATATTCTTCTTTCATAACCCATTGTCCTGCTCCACTTCGTGGACGAAGCATTAATATAAGCGGCGTTTGGTATTCGATTTTATAATCAAGCTGGCAACTGATAGCAAGTTTCATTAATTAATGATGAGTTAGGCATTTTCTTTGATTCGTGTTTAAAGATAATAAAAAATACTGTGCCATATATCTGCCAGGTCATATAGTGTTTTTAAAAGTACGAATAAGGAAAATCTATAGATGCTTTTGTATCCACATCATCATATCGTTCAGAACACTTTGCTTCTCAAATTCATTATGGAGTTCATGAAAGAGCCCTTCATAACTTTTAAAAGTTATAGTGCCTGATAATTGAGAAGCTAATAATTTACTGGCTTCGTAGCTTGTTAACTTGTCTTCTGTTCCGTGCATGAGTAGAACCGGAACAGTTGTATATCTGGCATTTTGCAATAGCCATTCTCCCCATTCTATCAGACTGATACCTACCATACCAGACACCTGATTGTGTACCAGAGGGTCGGCCTTATATTTCTCAATCACTTCATGGTCGTGTGATAGATTCTCTAAATCGAGCGAATTGGCTTGTGTAAAAGACGGGGCAATTATACGGGCTATTTTACCAATAATGAGTAATGGCTTAGGTAACTCAAAGCCCGGACGAACCGCAGGTGAAGTAACAATTACACCACTAATCGTAGGTGTATGCCTGAATAAATAATTGAGTACCAAGGCACCTCCCATACTATGACCGTATAGAAAAACAGGTTTGTCGGGTACAGTTTGTTTAGCTAATTCAAGCAATCGGCTGATTTGTTCCATATAAGCCTCCATCGAATCCGCATGGCCTCTTTTGCCTGTGGTTTGCCCATGTCCATAAGTATCAACAGCTATCACGACGATGCCTTGTGAGGTGAAAAATTCGGCTACATGAGAATATCTGCCACTATGCTCGCCTAAGCCATGCACTAAAGCAATAATTCCTGTGGTTTCCTGCTCAGGTAGCCATTGTTGAAAGAAAATTTTGCGTTGTTTTTTATCGGTTTCAAAGAAAGATTCGTGGGTCATAGATAGGGTTGTTTATTATTTCAAATGTATTCAATTTCTGTGAATAATAGAAGATTTCGCTATAAGCAGGATATTAAATTATTGATTTTTGGAACAAATAATCCTATGAAAATCCATAAGAAACAATATATTTGTTTTCTAAAGTTTATTGATAAACTATTACCTATTCAAACCTATAAAACATGAAATATCTTTATTCTTTTGTTTTCATTATTCTATTTCGCTATTCTTCATTCTCTCAGGCCTTGGGCACAGCTACTCCGGAAAGCCAAGGCATGAATACACAACGATTGCAGCGCATTGATAAAATCGTGAACGAGCATATTGACAAATCGTACCTGTCAGGTGTAGTTGTTCTGGTAGCACGTAATGGCAAAATAGTGTATCATAAAGGTTATGGATATGATGATATAACTGCCAGGACAACCATGGACAAAAATGCGATTTTTCGTATTGCTTCTCAGACAAAAGCCATTACAAGTGTGGCTGTGATGATGCTGTATGAAGAAGGTAAGTTTTTGTTGGATGATCCTATCTCCAAGTATATCCCCTCATTTAAGAATCCAACGGTATTAGATAAATTTAATCCTAAAGATAGTTCTTATACCACTATTCCGGCTAAAAGAGAAATTACCATCAGAGATTTACTGACACATACTTCGGGTATTAGCTATGCAGGCATAGGTACAAGAGAAGCCATAGCTATTTATGCCAAAAATAATATTCCGGGTGGTGTTGATACGCCATTTTATACCCTTGAAGATGCTATCAACAGATTGGCAAAACTCCCTTTAATGCATCATCCGGGTGAGAAATGGACTTATGGATTGAGTACGGATGTATTAGGCTATTTTGTTGAGGTTATGTCCGGAATGAGTTTCGATGCGTTTCTGCGTGAGCGTATTTTTAAGCCCATTGGTATGAGTGATACCTATTTTTATCTGCCTGAGTCTAAATTTAATAGATTAGCTTCTTTATATACAGAAGATAAAGATAAAAAAGTAATGAAAGTTACCTTAGATTATGGAAACTACTCCAAGAAAAAGGGTACTTATTTTTCTGGTGGTGGTGGGCTGGTTTCCACAGTTACCGACTATGCCATGTTTCTGCAAATGTTGCTCAACGGAGGTAAATACAACGGTCAACAATTATTGAGCCCTGTTACCGTAAATATGATGATTCATAACCAGATTGGCGACCTTAGTCTGGGTAATAAAAAATTTGGTTTAGGCTTTGCTTTGACTACTGAGACAGAGGCAGCAAGATTGACACCTTCTATTGGTACTTTTGATTGGGGAGGAGCTTACAGCACAGCCTATTGGGCCGACCCTAAGGAGGGAATCATCGGTATGATTATGACCCAGAAAATACCCAACAGCTACGCAAGCATAGGAGATAAATTCAAAGTTTTAGTTTATCAGGCTATTACGAAATCCAATTAAAATTAATTGAGAGTGTTTTCTAAAGTGCATTCATAAAAAAGTATCTATTCAAACCATATAATCATGAAATATCTCTGTTCCATTATTTTCATTCTCTTTACCCATCATTTTTCTTTTTCACAAACCCTGGTGGCCGCCACTCCTGAAAGCCAGGGTATGAGTACCCAAAGATTGCAACGGATCGATAAAGTTGTGAATGAATATGTTGAGAAATCATATACTGCCGGAGCAGTTGTTTTGGTAGTAAGAAATGGCAAAATAGTGTATAACAAAGGTTTGGGGTATGACGATTTATCAACCAGAAAACTGATGCAAAAAGATGCAATCTTTCGTATCGCTTCTCAAAGCAAAGCCATTGCCAGTGTAGCGGTCATGATGCTATATGAAGAAGGAAAATTTCTATTAGATGATCCTATTTCTAAATATATTCCCTCATTCAAAAATCCGACTGTCTTGGATAAATACAATGAGAAGGATACTACTTATACTACTGTTCCGGCCAGAAGAGAAATCACCATCAGAGATTTACTGACGCATACTTCGGGTATCAGTTATGCTGGCATTGGCACTAAAGAAGCCGTTGCCATTTATGCCAAAAACAAGATTCCAAGTGGGATTGGTACACCTGATTACACATTAGAAGATGCCATTAACCGTTTAGCAAAAATGCCTCTGGTGCATCATCCGGGTGAAAAATGGACCTATGGCTTAAATACTGATGTATTGGGCTATTTTGTCGAAATAATGTCAGGCATGAGTTTCGATTCTTTTTTACATGAGCGTGTTTTTAAGCCTATCGGCATGAATGATACTTATTTTTATCTGCCCGAATCTAAATTCAGCCGATTGGCAGCCCTAAATACAGAAGATAAAGATAAGATGGTGATGAAAGTAACTGGCAACCAAGGTAACTATCCAACACAGAAAGGTACCTACTTTTCGGGTGGAGCAGGGTTGGTTTCTACTGCCACTGATTATGCCATGTTTTTGCAGATGTTGCTGAATGGAGGTAAATATAACGGGCAACGATTATTAAGTCCCATTACCGTAAACATGATGATTCATAACCAGATAGGCAACCTTAGCGTAGGCAATAATAAGTTTGGTTTGGGTTTTGGACTGACTACAACTGCCGAGGCAGCCAGGATTCCCCCATCAGAAGGAACGTTTGATTGGGGCGGATACTATGGCACTACTTATTGGGCTGACCCAAAAGAGGGAATTATCGGTTTGATAATGACTCAGAAAGTGCCAAACAGCTATGGAGATCTGGGAGAAAAATTCAAAGTGCTGGTTTATCAGGCCATTACAAAACTAAACTAATTGGATAAATAATATTTGATATTAGAATAGTGATTTTTTGTGTGTCAAAAATCACTATTCTAAAAAAAATACAATTATTTTTGCAAAATCCTTGGCAAATTGTAAGATTTGTATTACTTTTGCAAAAGTTTTAAAAAGGCACATCCGTATGGGACTCTGCAGTAATAAAATTTCGACACAAAGAGTTTCTCTTTCTTTCAAATTCCTTTCAGAGCAGGCAACGGGTGGTTCTCATCGTTCGCTTTATTATTTTTTTCGGCATTCGGGGCAGTCACGGTTATGCGTGAGAACGGCAGTGTAGGTTCCGACTTAACAAATATCTTATCCTTGATGGAAGTAGTAAAATTTTCCGAGCTCCCGCTTTCGGAGTATGTTCTTCGTGCGGTCGAAGAGCTGGGTTTTGAGTATGCAACCCCTATACAGTCAGCCGCAATCCCGGTAGTTATGCGTGGTGGCGATGTAATCGGTCAGGCGCAAACAGGAACAGGCAAAACTGCAGCCTTTGGTATTCCGGCCATAGAAGCAGTTGATGAAACAGATAAAAGTACACAAGTGTTAATTATGTGCCCGACTCGCGAGTTGGCACTTCAGGTAAAAGAACAAATCCAGAAATTAGCCAAGTACAAAAAAGGATTGAATGTAGCAGCCATCTATGGTGGTGAGTCTTACGAGCGTCAATTCCTGGCATTAAAGAAAGGTTCGCAGATTGTTGTAGGTACGCCAGGCCGTATCATGGATCACATGGAGCGTAAAACTTTGGTTTTAAGCGATATTAAATTGGCTATCCTTGATGAAGCTGATGAAATGTTGAACATGGGTTTCCGTGAAGATATTGAAAAAATATTATCTTTTGCACCTACTGAAAGACAAACCTTGTTGTTTTCGGCAACAATGTCTCCAGAGATTCTTTCGATTACCAAACGTTTTCAGAAAAATCCTGAAATCGTTAGAACATTGAAAAAAGAAGTGTCAAACACCAACATCGAGCAGTTTTTCTTTGCTGTACGTAAAGAAGCGAAAATGGAAGTGATGACTCGTTTGATAGATGTACATGATTTGAAATTGATGCTGGTATTTGCCAATACCAAATCAAAAGTAGATGAAATTGTAAGTGATTTACAAGTACGCGGCTATGCAGCAGAAGGTCTTCATGGCGATATGCGTCAGCAGGTACGTACACAAGTAATGAGTAAATTCCGTGCAGGGGTAACCACTATTCTCGTTGCAACTGACGTAGCTGCCCGTGGTATTGACGTATCGGGTGTAGATGCAGTATTTAACTTTGATGTACCACAGGATTTAGAATATTACGTGCACCGTATCGGTCGTACTGGCCGTGCAGGTAAAACCGGAAAAGCATTTATGCTTATCTCTGGTCGTGACAAATACCGTTTGCGTGATATTGAGAACTATACTAAAGTAAAAATCGAACAAGGAAAAATCCCTACGTTCAACGAATTAGTAAAAACCCGTCACCGTAAATTCCTGGAGCAAATAAAAGAAACATTGCTTTCGGGTGTTGATAATTTCTATGAGGATATTGTTGGTGAATTGAGCGAAGAAGGGTATTCTGATGCACAAATCATGGCAGCTTTAATTAAAATGCAGGTAGGTGCAGTGAAGAGCGAATTCTCCGATGCACAACTATCTGACAGCTACCGTGAGCCAAGAACTCAACAGGATTCAAGATTTGAAAGAAGAGATTCAAGAAGCCCTTATGGTAGCAGAGATGGCGGTCGCCGCGAGTATGGAAGTGGCAACAGAGACCCACGTGGTGGCGAACGTCGTTTTGAACCAAGAGAAAGACGTCAGGAAACTGGTGCTCGCGGTTCAGGCAGAACAGACATGGTACGTTTGTTTATCAGCTTAGGCCGTAAAGATAACGTCGCTCCGAACCATATTGTAGGAGCTATTACTTCAGAAGCCCGTATTGCTGGTCGCGCTATCGGACAAATTGATATTTATGACAAATTCAGTTTTGTAGAGGTACCTCAGCAAGATGTAAAACGCGTATTGGATGGTATGCAAGGCAAAACTATCAATGCACGTGAAGTAAATATGGAAATTGCGAAGTAATTTTCGTAGAATGATAAAAGAAAAGCACGAGGCCGTAAGGATTCGTGCTTTTCTTGTTTTATATATCTATAATGCTACTTTTAGGGTATTAATTAACCAGAGATTAATTGGTTTTTGAAAGCGCATAAACTATTATCGATAGGTACTTGAATCTAAACAATAAAAATTTTCGGTAATTTATCTGCTGGCGCATAATCTGGTATTAAGATTGATAGAGTAAATACTTATTGTTCATAAAAACTACTTTTTTTATTAAAGAAAGTAGTTTTTTACGAATAATAAGTTATATTTGGTTAATCTTACCCTTTAAATACTAACCCCTTATGAAAACATGTAGTTTAATTGCTAATATCATTATGCTCGTCATCCTGATCCCTTCTGCTTTAGGTGCAATTATGTCTCCTTTTGTATTTGATTCAGGTGCCAGTAATAGAACATGGTGGATTTTCGGAACTCTTGTTGCTTTACCTATCTTAATTATCCTATCACAAATTGTTTCTTGGATTGCATACGTGCGTCACAATTATGACTTTGCTTTTAAAGTAAGTTTACTGCCAGTGTTAGATATTTTAATGATAATCGTTCTTTTTGCGGTAAGTAGTGATTTGAAGTAGAAATGTAAAAACATTAAAAAGCCTGAAAACAATCGTCGTTTTCAGGCTTTTTTGTTGATCTTGTCTGAAATTTGCTTTAACTGAATATTATGGTTTTTATGAAGTCGATAATAAATTTATTAATATATAGTGATTTAAATAATTTGTCAGACTTAAGAATTGAATTTTAATCATCATAGATCTGTAAAATCAGGTCAATCAAAGTTTAGACAGAATCACTCAATAAATTCTACTCCTCAAAATAATACCCGAATATTATCCCCATTTCATCTTCGGTAGTTAGCCCGAATCTGACGGTTTTATCCGTTGTATTATTGTAGGTGATTCTTGAAGTTAGTCCTTCACCTTTTTTCAGAGAAATATAGGGCGTATAATTTATTTTCTCAGGGTGTTCCCAGTTAGTTGAGGTATAAACTACTTCACCGTCCCGGCTACCGCCTTTAATTACTATTTCAAATTTTTCTCCTAATTTATGGGTGTGAGAAAACAACATGGCTACTTTAATATTTTTATCAAAAGTAAAAGTTTTTGAAATAACTGTTCTTTGTTTGGGTGGAATCGTCAGATTATTATTAGCAAGGTCTAATACTTTGAGCGTATTTTTTACATTAGCCTTATTGGTTGTATAAAGATTAATATATACTTCTCCCGGAATCGCAGTTGTCCCCTTGTTAAAATAATGAGAGTTCATATCAAAAGTGGCATTTGGGGCTATTTCTACTGCCGTTCCTTGCGGAAAAGTATAGTCCATATTAGCTTCACTTCCACCAAAATTAAAGACATGATTACCCATTTGCTGAAAGGTAACAATATTCAGTGAACCATCTGGATTTCGCAAATCACGTACCTGATTTAAAGGAGCCAAATTATTGGGGTCTCTGAAACCATATAAAATAAAATGATGACTACCCGGACGCATTTTTATCTGAATTCTGTTTATATAAGCTGTTTCGGTATTACCTAAAGGTTTTCTTACAAATAGTTCTCTTTCAAAATTAGGAGCTACGTCAAATTTATCCAATCTCATCTGGTAGCCCTCTACAGGAGGTGGCAATGCTTCAAATGGTATTGTATTACTTGGTGTGGTGTCATCTAATAGTTTGGCATCTGCCACATTCCCTTTTTCAGGAGCTCCGGCCTCAATCCATCTTCTGATAAATTCTATTTGTCCTGCATACAATGGTTCGTTACCCAAAGGCATTGTGCTACCATAATTTTTACCGCCATGATGG
The DNA here is from genome assembly GCF_013912375.1 of Emticicia sp. BO119. Taxonomy (GTDB): domain Bacteria; phylum Bacteroidota; class Bacteroidia; order Cytophagales; family Spirosomataceae; genus Emticicia. Next base: position 16,513 of record NZ_JACETV010000015.1, read on the forward strand.
CTATTATCGGCATTGAGTTTATGGAAAAATAAACTTTGTAATGAATTAAAGGCCTTCACTAATTTTAAACCGTCTTTTCTCGCTTCATCGTTTTTCGGATCAATCTCATAGAGATTATTATAAGCTTTCCCCTTAGCTAATACCAGGTTATGCTGAGCAAAAGCACCATCTTTTTCTGAGAAATGGCATCCCTGTACAGCACATGACTTTGTAAGTATTTTATCCTGTATTAAATCAAAGCTGGATATTTCTGAATCAACAGATTCTTGTTTGCTACAGGAGTTCATGAGTGAAAGACATAAAATCGTGGCAATAGCAAGGGTAGTAAAAATTGTATATCTCATATAATAAGTCGGGTAAATACTTTTAACGTAAATATCTGCTTTAAATATGTGTTTCGGCTGAAAAACTGATAAATAGTTAACTACAAACTACTTGCCACTTTTTTTAGAGATTTTTTCAAGTTGTCCTAAATATAACCCTGCAATTACCAGAGCAGTACCTGAAAAAGTATAGCTGGAAATTGGCTCATCAAGCAATATATAAGCATAAATAAACCCGAAAATAGGACATAGGAATAAGAAAAAAGAAGCTTTAACAGGGTCAATTTCTAAAAGATATAGCCATAATTGTACTGCCAGTATAGAAACAGGGAAGATCAGCCAAAGGACTGATAAGGTAAAATTAAGGTCGTAATTATTGGGTTCTTTATGTAATAGAAAGGTAAGAGGCAACATCAGAAGTCCTCCTAAAAATACCTGCCAGCCATTAATAGCTGTTCTTGATAATTTCCAGTCAATTTTGGAATAATAAATAGTACCTACAGAATACGAAACCATACTCAGAAACATATAAAAAATCCCTAAAGGAGTAGCAAAGCTTTTTTGCAGAAGCGGGTAAGTGGCAAGAGCTACACCCAATAACCCTAATAAAACAGCCAGCCATTCAGCACCTTTTACCTGACGACCCATCCAGAAGGCCGAAATAATACTGATAAATAATGGATTGGTAGCCGTAGACAGACTTCCGATACCCGCCGCCACTTCTTTAATACCTAATACAAAGAAACTCAGATAAAGAGTAACATTTAATAAGCCAAACAGGGTCAATTCCCACCATTCCTTACCTTTAGGCCAACGGTCTTTCTGAACAATAAAAGCATAAGCAAGCATAATAAGCCCTGCCACCAGAAAGCGCACCTGAAAAAGTACCAATGGCTCAACAGAGCGAAGACCAAATTTTGCGGCAGCCGAAGCTGAAGCCCATGAAGCGGCAAAGAGAATGCCTAATAAAAGGAGTTTCAGGTTCAATGTTCAGGTATTATTTGCGTATCAAATGTAAGGCATTTTCAGTAGTTTGTTGTACTACTTCCTGAAAAGAAACCTGCTTTAATTCGGCTATTCTCCGGGCTACGAGCTCAATATAGGCTACTTCATTTCTTTTTCCTCTGTGTGGTACAGGTGCTAAGTATGGAGCATCGGTCTCCAATACAATGTATTTTAAATCAACAGATGGCAGTACTTTATCCATGCCTCCATTTTTAAAGGTAACTACACCGCCGATTCCCAATAAAAAGTTCAGCCCGATCACCCTTTGTGCTTCTTCTAAATTGCCCGAGAAACAATGGAAAATACCTCTTAAATCACTCCAGCCAAATTGCTCAATCAGTTCAATACATCTCACTATGGCATTTAGTTCGCCATTTTTTGAATTACGTGAATGAATACAGATAGGAAGATTATACTTCTTTGCCAGACGCAACTGAGCGATAAAGGCTTCCTCCTGCTGTGGTACAAAGTTTAAATCCCAGTAGAAATCTATTCCAATTTCTCCAATCATCGGGAATGGCCTCAAATGACTTCTGCTGAGTAAGTTTTCAACAATATACAGCTCCTGCTCATAGTTTTCTTTAATATAACATGGGTGAACCCCTATCATAGGAAGACAAACATCCGGATATTGATTTTCCAATGCCAGCATGCCATTAATAGTTTCATGGTCGCAGTTGGGCATCCAGATTTGTTTTACCCCTGCGTCAAATGCTCTTTTGAGCATGTCATCTCTGTCTTCATCAAACTGGTCGTCGTAAATATGTGCGTGGGTTTCTATCATTTAATAATCATTTTTTTACAAAATTACACCGTTAAAATTGCAAACAATAGTACTTTTGAAAAATCAAAAAATTGAACAAATAGTTTCAAACCATATTCGATGAATCTTTCAGTAGCAATTACAACCTTTAATAATACCCGAACAATAAGACAAGTCTTAGAAGCAGTAGCAGGCTGGGCCAACGAGATAGTAGTATTAGACAGCGGCAGTACTGACGGTACATTAGAGATTGCTAAAGAATTTGGGTGTCAGATTTATTATCGTAAGTTCGAAGGTTATGGTGCACAAAAACATCATGCGGCTACACATGCCAGAAACGATTGGGTTTTAGTGGTAGATTCAGATGAAGTAGTAACTAAAGAATTGAGAGATGAAATTGATGCTTCATTAGCAACAAATACTGAGTACCGTGGTTATATGGTGCCAAGCACAATTGTATTTTTAGGAAAAATACTGCATTATGGGAGAGAGTATAAAATGCCTCGCTTACGTCTATTCAATAAGAAATACGGCAATTTTAATCTGAAAGATATTCACGAAGAGGTAGAATTAGATGGGAAAGTAAAAACTCTGGAAAATCATGTTTTGCATTATAGCTATGCTGATGTAACCGATTGCTTTCAGAAGGTAAACAGTTATTCTTCCAGAATGGCTTTACAATTGCATGAAAAGGGCAAACGCGCATCTGTTCTGAAAATTGTTACCAAATTTCCGATTACTTTCTTTGTTGAATACTTTATAAGGTTGAATTTTCTTAATGGTTACAGAGGCTTTGTGTGGGCATTTGCGCAGACAGTATATGCTACTTTGAAGTATATTAAAATGAGAGAATTGCAACAGAAAAACTAAATATTAGAGTACCTAAATTGTAAAAAACCTTGGAATAAGGATTTTCAGCGTTGAAGAGAAAAGATGTTAATAAAATAGAGTAAGTTAATGGAATCATTTTATAACTATCCTATAGTTGAGGGTGTTGGCATTGGTGGAATAAAAATTGGAGAGAAAATGGATGCTTCAAATGAAATATTCCCGTTTCTTAAAAAAGTGCACAAAGAAAGTGATAAAATCAGTTTAATATATACTTATAATGATATCATTACAATATACTGCAAAAAAGACACTAAACTGATTTATAAGATTAATGTACAAAAAGGCTATTTAGGCAAGTTCAAAAACTTAATAGGTATTGGTGATATATTTTATGATTTAATCAGTTTAAAGACAGAATTACTTTTTGATGACTTTGATTATGTATTTTACTTAGAGAATTATAGAGGAATTTGTTTTGAATCGAATAGTATTGATGTGTCTTCTATTGATTTGAAAATCTTAAAAATTGATTTTATTACGGTTTACGATAGGACTTTAGATACTGATGAGTCTATAGATAATTTAGTTACTGTATCTACAAGTAATCTATTTAATTAGCTCCGAACACTTCTATAATTACTCTGAAAATCTTCTTATTATATGACTACCATCGGGCTTATATCAGACACTCATGGCTATTTAGACGAACAGGTTTTTGAGCATTTCAAAGATTGTGATGAGCTTTGGCATGCAGGTGATGTGGGTTCGGTAAAAATCATTGAGCAATTGCAGGCTTTTAAACCCACCCGATTTGTATTTGGGAATATTGATTCAAAAGAAATCCAATGGCAATTGCCCGAGCACCAGTTTTTTACACTCGAAAACTTTAACATCTGGATGACTCATATCGGTGGCGCACCTCCCAAGTATAATCCGGCAGTAAAGAAAAAATTCAAGGAGCAGATACCTGATATTTTCGTTTGTGGGCATTCACATATCCTGCGTGTATTGAGAGATGAGAAAATGAATAATATGATGTATATGAACCCGGGAGCTGCCGGTAATGAGGGCTTTCACAAAGTAAAAACTTTATTAAAATTTACTTTAGATAATCGAAAAATGTCTAACTTAGGGGTGATAGAGTTAGGGAAGAGAGGTGCAATAACTCGTTGATTTAAGATTAGCTATTATGAAAAGCACAGATAAACGTTATTTACTGATTTTTACTTTTTTTTTACTACTACCTTTTTCAGTTTCTGCACAATTGGTACAAGGAAAAAGAATAGAGTTTGACCTGAATAGTAGTATGGACGAAGACCATCAATTGTTCTCTTTACAAGAAAATGGTGTATTACTATTTCATTCAATAGAAGATGTGTACCGTCGGAAAATGACGATAGATTTCCATAAATATGATAGCACATTGACAGAACTATGGAAAGCCAGCTTTGTTCCTGAAGATGAATTTTTATTGAACAAGACCTTTCAGAATGAGCGGTTTTTGTTTGTTCTATTCAAAAAGAGAGAAAGAACTGACATTCGGGTGTTAAGATTAGATTTAGAAACAGGCGACAAAACCTACGTAGAAGGCAATTTGCTGACCAATATGGACATTGAGCATTTTACCGTTTTGCAAAGTAAGGCTTTTATTGGAGGCAAATATAATGATCGCCCCGTGGTAGTGATGTTCAGTTTCTTCGATAAAACTTCTAAGGTTTTGCCAGAGATTCATGCCAATCATTTGATGATCAGTGAAATGGATGTAAGTGCCAGAAATGAAGTAGTATATGTAATGCTGAAAAACGAACGGAATTGCCAGTATATCATAAAAACGTATTCTTATGAAGGCAAACCACTCAATTCGGTAGGCTTAGGAGATAAACAAAGAACACCTATTTCGGGCAAAATACTGAATATGGATAATGGAACGCCTTTGTTGCTGGGCAATTATGCCGAGGGGTGTTCTCCACTTTCTATTGGTATCTATATGCAGAATCTATCTAATGATTCAAAAATACAATATATAGATTTTTCTGATTTACAGAATTTCTTCAGTTTTATGACCCCGAAGAAAGAAGAAAAAATAAAAGAGAAAATAAGGCTTAAAAAAGAAAGGGGAAAGGAAGTGAAGCTAAGAAACAGATTATTGTTGCACGATATAGTAAGCACCCCGGAAGGCTGGATATTAATTGCAGAAGTGTTTTACCCTGAATATAAGGCACCTGCCAATAATGGTTTTAGTAATTGGCGGAGCTACCGTATTGGCAACGATACCTACAATAATTTTCGCTATACTCATGCTATTCTTTGTGGTTTTGATCATAATGGAAAATTATTGTGGGATAATAGTATTTCACTTAAAGATGTTCAGGGTAGTGAATTAAGTCCTAAAGTACAGATTACCCGACAGGAAGATTTTCATATTCTGGCTTATCCTGATGAAGATCTGATTAAAGCAGTAGTTGTAAATAAAGATGAGAAGATAAAAGATCTGGAAAGTTTTGATTTAAAAACCAATTCAGATAAAGAAAAAATTACAGATACTGACCGCACAAATCTGATTGCGTGGTATGGACAGAGTTTTTTAGCTTATGGCTATCAGAGCATCAGAAAAGATAATTTAACAAGCCGCGAGGTCTTTTCTATCAGTAAGCTTACTTATACCCTTAAAAACGGAAAACAATAACCTGTCAGAGTGCTATAGCTTTCATTTTCTTAAGCAATACCATACCTTTTTTCTTATCCATTAGATATATCGCTTTTGATAACCATTCTGAACTCGTACCATCTTTACTGATAATAGTTACCTGTTTCATTTCAGTAGTGCCTATACCTGTCTTTGGGTCTATGATGTGTGAGTATTTTTTCTCGTTTATTTCCACAAACTGATACATATCTCCAGAGGTCGACACGCCGCAATTTTTCAGGTAATAGTCTTTTGCATTGATAATAACTTTCCATCCTTTTTCTTGATGAGGCGGATTTGAAATAACAATATTTCCACCGGCCTCAATCATGGCCGAGGTTATACCATTTTCTTGAAGTGTTTTCATCATTTCATCTTCCGCATAGCCTTTGCCAATTCCTCCGAAATCAATTCGCATTCCTTTCTTCTTTAGCATAACAGATTGTGTGTTAGTAGCAAGAGCAATATTATCTATACCAACTTTTGCCCTTGCTTCAGCAATCTGGGTCTCAGAAGGCAATTGTTTCTGGCGTTTCATGCGTCGCCACAGCTGTGTCATAGGGCCAATCGTAATATCAAAGTTATTGTCAGACATACGAGCTCCTTTAATAGATTCCTTAATAATTTTCCATAAATCATTGCTCACTTTTATATAAGTTTCTGTACCTGATGTTCGGCACAAACGATTAATCTCACTATCCTCCCGATAATCGCTCAATATCATATTTAAAGTATCTAAACGAACAAATGCTTTCTGTGAGGCAGCTGATGCAGTGGCAGAATCAGGCGCATATAGCATAATTCTGAATTGTGTACCCATTTGTAGATGTGTAAATTCATAGTAAGTCTGTGAATAGGTATAATGGCAAAAAAAGAGGAATAAGCCTAAAAAGCTATTCCTCCTGTTCAAGATTTTTTTTAACATATATGCTTACTTAATTTCAAATAAAGCATCCGCTAAATTAGTATTTGCTTCAATTTTAGAGGCAGATAGAGCCAGTTGCATCATGCCCATATCCTGATTTAGTTTGTGCGCAAATTTTACACCGTTTACCTCTTTGTAATCAGTGAAATCAGAAGTAATCGTTTGTGAACCCATCGGAGTTTCAGCCGTGATGACCTGACGAATTTTCAATCCTGTTGCAGCATCATAATATTCAGTCATTTTTACACTTCCAATAGCCACATCAATTTTATGAGCATCAGTAGCATTTACTTTTTCTTTTCCGGCATAGGTTAATTTTGCACCCATTGCTGCATATTCTGACTCTGGTACAATAACAGCTTGCATCGCAACAGCTTTTACTTTTTCAGGGTCTGTAATATCTTCTGAGCCTTGCATACCACTTGCACGGACTTTCGTGCCGTCGCATACCTGTTTTTGTACTTCTCCCATACCGGTTACATTTACAGCCTGTATGAACTTATTAGGAGATTTTTTCTGTATTACAACCTCTAAGTTTGCTCCTTGTACTTCTCCTGTAAAGGTCATGGTTAAATCTTTTATTTTTGATATAGCATCTTTACCACCAATAGCCGTAACATAGTTATTGATTACTTCTTCAGCCGTTTGTGCAAAAGATATTGTGCTTAGAAGAAATGCCGATACAAAAAGACTAATTTTTTTCATCGATTGATTAAGTTAATGTTTAAAACTGTCGTAAAGGTGTAAAAGGATTTGAAAGTTTCCTAATATTTTTAGGATAATTGGACTTTTGCAATGAATTGTGGTATATTAAACGAGGTTTACTCATTTAATATTTCAAATACCTCAGAATCATTATTATTTTTGGTAATATGATTATAATAAAAGGCATTCCTTTCAGAAAAATAAATGGTATTACGCTCTTTCCATTTATCATTGTGAGACCTAAAAAACCCAATGATGTATTGTTAAATCATGAGCGGATTCATATCTGGCAGCAATTAGAACTTTTGATAATACCATTTTATATCTGGTATGTAGCCGAGTGGTTGTATCACTATGCACAATGCAGGCAATGGTGGGTTGCCTACAGAAGAATAAGTTTTGAGAAAGAAGCCTATCTGAATGAAGCAGATCTGAACTATCTGAAAAAAAGGAAACTGTGGGCTTTCCTGAAATATAGATAGGGGAAGCCAAAAGCTACCCCTATCATAGAGCTGTTATTCGTTATTAAATACTTTCTTGAATTGAGTAAGCAAACCAGACCACGAATTATCTTCTTTCTGTTCTGAGATTACTTTTACCTTCGGAAACTCCTCTTTTACCTCTTTTTCTAAAATTCTTTTGGCCAATTCAGGTAAAACCAAACCGCCAAATGTGCCTGATGACATCATCAGAAGATTTGTCTGAAACCAGTTTTGTTCCAACAGAAAATCAACAATTTGCTCTCTTTCTGTAAATACCAACAATTTATCATCTCCAAAAGCTTTTTTGATTTCATCTGGCGAAATAGGAGGCATACGTCTCATTTCGAGCGTGTGAGGAGAGTAAAAAACCACAGCCGTGTCGGCATCATCCATCGTACCTTCATACTGTGGTAGAAAATCTTTATTCAAACTGCTGAATGTATGCAATTCATAACACGCAATTAACCGACGGCTATTATAAAGCGATTTGGTAGCATTGGTTGTTGCTTTTAATTTTGATGGAGCATGTGCAAAATCTCTGAATATCAATGTATTAGCATTTTCGCCTAATTTTTCAAGGCGTTTTGAGGCTCCTTTGAAGTGTTTAATGGCTTCATAAAACTCTTCGTCAGTTATTCCCAAACGATCAAGGATAATCTTGGCACCGTTCAGATTTTTCATATTATGTTCACCAAAAATCTCAAGAGGTACCTCTGTTTTGCCTACCAGCAATATGCACTTGCCATTTTCTACTTTATAAGGGTGTGCTTTATAAGGGAATCTGCCTACATCAGGACGGTCTTTAGCACCAATTACTTTTACAATATCATCGGTTTCGTCATAGATGATGGCACCCGCTTTAGGCAGCCCGTCAGCCAACTCTTCAAAGGTCTGTACGTAGCTATCAAAAGTCTTGAATATGTTGAAGTGATCCCAGGCAATACCACTAATCAAGCACACATGTGGGTGATAAAACAAGAACTTCGATTTCAAATGAACTTTTGATTCCGGGTATTCATCACCCTCGATAATAATGACAGGCGATTCATCATCAAGATTTACCATTACATCAAAACCTTCAATCTGAGCACCTACAAGGTAGTCAAATTTACGGTTATAGTATTTCAGCACAAACAAAATTATACTGGTAATACTTGTTTTACCGTGGCTTCCGGCAATTACCACACGCAATTTGTTAAGGCTTTGCTCATAAATATATTCCGGGAAGGAATAGACTTTTAATCCTAATTCCTGAGCTTTGGATAATTCAAGGTTATCAGCAAAAGCATGCATACCTAAAATAACAGCGTCTAAATCTTTGGTGATTTTTTCAGGAAACCACCCCAATTCCTCAGGTAAGATACCAGCCTCTGCCAATCGGCTTTTTGAGGGGTCATTTATTTCATCGTCTGAACCAGTTACGATATATCCTTTTTTATGAAGTGCAAGCGCCAGGTTGTGCATCACAGCGCCCCCTATAGCAATAAAGTGAATTTTTTGGCTCATTTATAACAAGAATTTCACAAACCCAAACGTTTCGTAAGTGGTTTATCTTTTGGGTTTTGTATGATGATAGCAAATATTAATTAATAAAAATATCTGAACCACAGCCATAAAAACGGTGTTACAAATATCAGTTGCAAAGTTGTTAAAATTATATCACATTTGCACACAATTTTAAATAGAGATGGTCTTTCTTAGGTAAGAAACTATCCGGATTAAACTTGGTGGATTCAAAATAATTCCAAAACATTAAAAGTTTTATGCATTTTACTTAGAGATGAAACGTTACATAGACCTTATAGAACAAACCTTTGAGTTTCCGACCCGGGAATTCGGTGTTGACGAAGCACACACACTTATGTTTAATAATGTTCCTTTAATGGATATTATTAAACAATACGGGACTCCACTAAAAATCAGCTATCTGCCGAAAATTTCAGAGCATGTCGAAAACGCAAAATTGCTTTTCAGAAATGCCATGAAAAAATACAATTATAAAGGAAGCTACACCTACTGTTATTGTACAAAGTCTTCACATTTCAGGTTTGTTATTGAAACAGCATTGAATAGTAATGTTCACCTCGAAACCTCATCCGCTTTTGATATTGATATTATCAGAGCTTTATATGAGGAAAGTAAAATTAACCAGAATACTTATATTATCTGCAATGGGTATAAACGTCCGAAATACCTGGAAGGAATTGCGGCTTTGCATAATGAAGGGTTTGTAAACTGTATTCCTATTTTAGACAATCTGAAAGAGATTGATTATTACTTGCAAACCTCTACAGCCGAAACAGTAAACCTTGGCATTAGAATTGCAACAGATGAAGAACCAAACTTTGCCTTTTACACTTCTCGTTTAGGCGTAAGATATAACGATATAAACGAGTTATACAGAGAAAAAATAAAACCGAATCCAAGGTTTAAGCTGAAAATGCTCCATTTTTTCATTAATGCGGGTATCAAAGACAATGCTTATTACTGGTCTGAGCTAACTCGTTTCATGTTTAAATACTGCGAAATGAAGAAGATGTGTCCCGATCTTGATTCAATTGATATTGGAGGAGGGCTTCCGATTCAGACCTCACTTGTATTTAATTATGATTACCAGGCAATGATTGACGAAATCATTGAGAACATCCAGTGGATTTGTAATAAAAACAATGTACCTGTGCCACATATTTTTACAGAATTTGGTAGCTATACAGTAGGAGAGAGCGGTGCAGTAATTTATAAGGTAATTGACAAAAAACAGCAGAACGATCGTGAGCTGTGGTATATGATAGATGGGTCCTTTATTACACAATTACCAGATTCGTGGGGTATTGGTCAGAAATATATCATGATGCCTGTTAATAACTGGGATAGCCCCTATGAGAAAGTAAATTTAGGCGGCCTGACATGTGATTCACAGGATTTTTATAATACTGAAGCTCATTCAGAAGACTTATATCTGCCTGTATTTGATATTGAAAATGAAGACCAGTATATCGGATTTTTCCATACTGGGGCTTATCAGGAATCTTTGGGTGGATACGGAGGTATTCAACACTGCCTGATTCCGGCGCCACAGCATGTGCTGGTTAATTTAGATGCCGAGGGTAATATCACAACCGAGCTTTTTGCTGAAGAGCAGGATAGTAATTCGATGATGGAGATTTTAGGATATAAGTCTCAGAAAAAGAAAGAAACCCATACAATCCCTGGTAATGGTTCGGCAAAAAAGAATAAGAAAACGACAGAGGAAGCCTTAGCATAAAATAATCCAGGCAATAAAACGTTGTATAAAGAACCGAAAATTATATTTTAATGAAATCTAAATTACTGATCCTTTTTCTTTTGGTTGGTATAGGAGCCTCTACGACGGCTTGCCGCAAGCAGCAATGTCCGGCCTATGGTAAAACTTCGCCAAAAACTATGGCAGAGAAGAAACATTGTTAATATATAGGTGGTTCATGGTGCGATTTATCCACTATGAACCATCGTTTTATCATTGGACAGGATTATCTATAATAAATTTTGAAGCTTCTAATAAGCTGCCAAACCGATAGTCGGCCAGTTCAGTATGCTCTTTTCCAGTGGCAATATGGATGGTTTTTACTCCTGCTTTCATACCTGCCTTTACGTCTCTTTCAGCATCACCAATCATATAAGAATGTGTAGTGTCAATGTCATATTTGGCGATGGCTTTTTCGAGCATAAGCGAGTCTGGCTTGCGCAATAGTGATTCTGAACTATATTGAGGATGATGCTTGCAGAGATAGATGTCGTCTATGACGCCCCCGCATTGGCTTTGTAGAAAATCGTAACAGTTTAGTACATCTTCCCGGGTATAAATACCTTTGGCAATACCTGCCTGATTAGTAACAACAATCAATAAATAGCCTGCTTTTTTTAATAAATTCAGGCCGTCTACCACTCCTTCCGGAATGACATAATCTTCTATTTTATAAACATAATCAACCCGATCTTCATTGAGTACTCCATCGCGATCAAGGAAAATGCATTTTTGCATATATAAAATTAGGTTAGCAATGTGTGAATATTTAATATTACAAATTAAAGAAAAAATATAATAAATTGTAGCTAAAATTTTATAAATTTTATTTCTGATACTATATCTGTTTAAAACATAGAACCTTATCCCTACTGATTGAAGATTAAGTGATCCGGACTATAATAAACCATATAAGCTAAACAGACTTAGAAACTGCACGACCAGCAGTACGCCCGGAAAAAATACACCCACCCAAAAAAGTTCCTTCTAAAGCCCTATAACCATGCATGCCACCACCACCAAACCCTGCCACTTCACCAGCAGCATATAGTCCCTCTACAGCCTCTCCATCAGTTCCCAATACACAACCTGCCAGGTCAGTTTGAAGCCCGCCAAGTGTCTTACGGGTAAGAATATGTAGTCTGACAGCGATTAGTGGACCAAATTTCGGGTCAAGTATCCGATGAAGTTTAGCAGTCCGAATCAACTTGTCTCCTATATATTGACGAGCTCCTCGAATGGCTGTAATTTGCATATCTTTATTGAATTTATTAGTGACCTGCCCGTCACGGGCATCAAGCTCTGCTTGTAACTTTGTTAAATCAATCAGATTGTCCCCTGTGAGTGCATTCATTGCATCTACGAGGTCTTTCAGACTATCTTTTACAATGAAATCCGCTCCATGGGTTTTGAAGGCTTCTACAGGAGCTGGAGCTGATTTCCCTCCGGCTCGTCCTAATACCTGTAACCAGCTTTTGTTTGTCAGGTCAGGATTTTGTTCAGAACCCGATAAAGCAAATTCTTTCTTAATAATAGCTTGATTTAAAACAAACCAGGTGTATTCATAACCTGTCTGGCGGATATGCTGTAGTGTACCGAGGGTGTCAAAGCCGGGAAACAAAGGTACGGGTAACCGATTCCCTTTTGCATCAAACCATAATGAAGAGGGGCCAGGTAAAATACGGATACCATGTTGATGCCAGATAGGATTCCAGTTCTGGATTCCTTCTGTATAATGCCACATCCGGTCTCGGTTTATCAGGTTTGCTCCGGCCTTTTCAGAAATAGCCAACATACGCCCGTCAACGTGTTCAGGAACACCAGAGAGCATATGTTTAGGAGGTTCACCTAATCTCTTTGGCCAGTTCTGCCTGACAAGTTCATGGTTAGCACCTATGCCTCCCGAGGTAACAATAACTGCTTGTGCGTAAAAGGTAAAAGTATCAATAGCTACACGAGAACTTTTCTCTCCTCGATTTACATTACTTGGTTCTAAAATTTCGCCTTCTATACCAACAACTGCTTTATTTTTTATAATTAATTCATTAACCCTATGGCGGAATTTCAAGGTGATTAACCCTTTTTTTACAGCTTCCCGGACACGGTGTTCAAAGGGAGCCAGAACGCCCGGCCCGGTGCCCCACGTGACGTGAAATCTGGGTACAGAATTGCCATGCCCGATAGCACCATAACCACCACGTTCTGCCCAACCTACAATTGGAAAGAAACGGATTCCTTGTTGCCTTAGCCAGGATCTTTTTTCTCCTGCAGCAAAGTCTATATAGGCTTCCGCCCATTTGCGTGGCCATTCATCTTCTGGTCTGTCAAATTGAGCAGTTCCCATCCAATCTGCCAAAGCTAATTCGTAAGAATCTTTAATTTTCAGTCGACGCTGTTCGGGTGAATTGACCAAAAATAATCCCCCGAAAGACCAGAAGGCTTGCCCTCCCATACTCTGTTCTGGCTCCTGGTCTACAATAATTACTTTCTTTCCTGCATCAGCCAGTTCTGCCGCTGCAACTAAGCCTGCCAATCCGGCACCAACAATGATAACATCTGTTGTTGTTTGCATATATTATATAATTTTACGAAAGTCCTGAAGAATGAAATTCAGATTAAAGTATAGGTTTTGAGTATTGAAACTCATTAATTTCTAAGCGTACGTAACACAATCTGAGGTTATCTCTGCAACAGTTGCACATCCCGATAAACCCATTGTCAATTCAAAATCAGACATGAAATTCCTTAGAACTTCATAAACGCCTCTTTCACCACCCAAAGCTAATCCATAGACATAAGGTCGGCCAATAGAAACGGCTGTAGCACCCATTGCCAATGCTTTAAAAACATCAGCTCCCGAGCGAATACCACTATCAATAATAATGGGTATTTTACCCTTTACTATTTTGGCAATGGTAGGTAAAACTTCAAATGAGCTGACAGAACCATCTACCTGCCTTCCACCGTGGTTCGAAATGAATATGCCATCCATGCCGTAATCCAGAGTTTTTCTGGCATCATCTGCTGCCAGAATCCCTTTAAGAATAATTGGCAAGCTTGTCTGTTGCCTGAGCCAGGCTAAATCTTCCCACGTTGTAGCAGCATTTGAATACAATCCTGTAAAATGTCTGATAGCTGACATAGGTTTCCCTGATTTAAGTTTTTTCAGAAACCCAGAACCAGGGTAGTTATTTACCATCTTGATTAATCCCTGAATGGTTTTTAACGAAATACGCTGCTTGGTAGAAGGGATAATATTTTGCGCCATTAACTGCTGAAAAACAGGGTCTGAGGTATATTGTGCAATGCCTTTACCCTCTAAAAATGGTAGAGAAGCTAAGTCAAGGTCACGTATCCGCCAGCCAAGCATAGTTGTATCAAGTGTTACTATGATCCCTAAGCAGCCACACTTTTCAGCTCTTTTTATAAGGCTTGTTACCAATTCTCTGGATTTTGACCAGTATAATTGAAAAAATCGTGGACTATCTCCCATGACTTCTGCGGTTTCCTCCATCGGATAAGACGCCTGATTAGAAAATATATAAGGAATATTAAGTGTGCTGGCCGCTCTTGCCACAGCTAAATCTGCGTCGGCATGAGCCATTTCAAGTACACCGATAGGTGATATAAATAGAGGAGTATTAAAAGTATGCCCCAGCAAATGAATACGCGTATCCCGGTTCTCTACATTACGCAACATTCTTGGCACAATCTTGCAAGCCTCAAGAGCGATTCTATTATTACGCATCGTACTTTCCATTCCTGCTCCACCTGCAATATAGGCATATGATTTACGAGATAATTTCTCTCTGGCTGCTGACTCGAGAGCTTCATAATTTATTTTGACTGTTTGATTAATGCCTGCAAAACCATTCAGATAAATCTGCCTTTGCCAATCAAGGGCCGATAATGATTGTGAACTATTCATAGATACGAGTCATAGGGTTGAATCAAAAAGGCTGGTGGCTTAGGATATGAGTGCCATCAGATTGGAGAAAGCAATATTAAAAAAAATCAGATACTTTACCATCATTTTTATTAGAATCATTGCAAAAGCCTCAATTAATCCTAACCATATTACTGCGGTACTACAGCGATTTGAAAAATCATTTTATAAAAAAAATCCTGCCTCGTTAGAAGCAGGATTTTTTTTATAATAAACTTGCTGAATCTTAGTTGAAGATATAACGGATACCTAACTGCATTTGCCATACGTCATCAATTGTTTTTGATTTAACAAATGAATCGCGTAACAAAATGGTTTCGGTAGTTGTTTTACCATCAGAACCAACATTTGAAATAACCTGTGTATTCATACGGTAAACAGGAGTTCCTGTAGCATCAACACTTGCCAATACTAACGGTGCAAATGAAGTAGCAGAGTTACCTACACCCCACGAGTTGTTAACGAGGTTACCGAAGTTATAAATATCTGCTCTTACACGGATTACGTTTCTTTTGTTGCCTTTACCTACTTTTACAAAGAAATCCTGCTCAATTGATAAATCAAAGCGAGTCAACCAGGGGTAAAAGCCTGCGTTGCGTTCTGCGTATTGACCACGACGAGTGGATAAATATGGATTTTTGTCGATATACTTATCAAAAGCCGCTGCCTGATCCGCTGCTGTAAAAGTTTTTCCACCTGTTGTAAGTGTACTGAATGTAAGGTCAGAAGCTTTTACCGGCACAAAAATAAGGTCGTTGATCTGACCATCACCGTTCATATCATTTGAGTAGTTATAAGATATTTTACCACCACTTTGTGAAGTACCACCCAAGGTAATCATAGTTGAACCACCAAATTTTCCGCCGTATTCAAGACGATAACTTGCGTAACCTACAAAACGATGACGAAGGTCGTTATCAGCATAAGCTAATTTATTAAAGTTAACACCGCCAACTGCAGGAATATTTGCATTTACGGTACTATTAGCTTCTGAAAGATTTCTTGCTATACCGTAGGTATATCCTAACATAGCACCAAAACCTCTTGTAATTGGTTTCTCTAATTTAAAAGTAAGCGAAGAGGCATTACCCAAACTGGTATTACTTAAAATATAGGCACTGTTGATGGCATCATTGTAGAAGCGTGCTGCAGTGGCAGCAGCACCTGATAAGCCAGAAGCAGGATAACGGTCACGATTGTCAGGTCCTGCAAATTTGCTACTTGGGGTTTTCAGGTTCGCATCAAAATAATAGGTTTGGTTGCGACTCTTGTTATAAATAAACTCTGCTGTGAAAATTAAACCTGCAAATGGTAATTTTTGGTCAATGGCGATATTAGTTTTCCATATCTGTGGGAATTTCAGATTCTCATCAGAGGCATTAACATTATAACCTTTAATTTTAGATAAGTCAGTTGTAGCCGGAGTATATTTACTTGGGTCAAGTGTAAACGGATAATTAGCAGCGGCACTGCCGGTTACGTTTATCAAGCCAATATTTACACCATTGTTGCCCAATTGGTTAGATATTAATACATATGGAATTCTTGATAAGAAGAGACCTGTACCACCACGGATTTGAGTACTCTTATTACCTGTTACATCCCAGTTGAAACCAATACGTGGAGATGCATATAGTCTTGATTTTGGCATATTAGCCGTATTAACTTTATAGTTGCCTCCGGTTGGAGTTTTGAAAGTCAAAGCTGCAACAATATCGTTTGCATAATCTTCAGCAGTTGGAGCAACAGCTACGTAATCGCCTCTTAAACCATAAGTTACCTTAAAATTATTGGTAATCTGGTAGTCGTCTTGCAAGTACAAACTTGTAGTACCTACTTTTAATGTCTGCCAGGGTTTCTGGCCATCATCTAATAAAGTGTACCGATAGTTGAATCTGTTAAGTTCTACCGGAGAGGTAGTAAGGTTCGGATTAGCTTTATAGGCTAAAGCGGCTGTTTTGAAATCATCAATTGAGTTGAATGTCCAAACACCATTTGATGCATAAAAGAATAGGTTATTTGATTTGAAGTGCTCGTAAGCCGCACCTGCAGTTATAGTATGTTTACCTGCAAAAATAGTGAAGTTGTCTGTGATATTCAGTGTTGAATAATCCAGACGGTTATCAGGTGTAAATGGGTCAAAACCAACTGTAGTATAGGTTGAACCGTCTTTCAGGATGTCAATTGTCGGGAAGAATTGAGTACGATAACGGCGATCTTCAATTTGTTTATTATAAGTAGCAATAAAGGTATTAGCGTACTTACTTTTGAAAGTTGAGTTTAGCTCTGCTACAATCGAGCGTGTGTTATCCTGAATTTTATAACCTGTGTTCTGCGCCGAAATAGCAGTAGAAAGGTTATTACGGTTACCGTTACCTGCAGTATTCGAACTGTTACTGTTACTGATTAAAGCGTCTGACTCTGAATTGTGGTGAGAATAACGGATAGTTAGTTTGTTATTATCGTTGATGTTGTAATCAAAACGGGTCAAAAATTTCTTGCTGTTTACTTCATTGTTATATCCATCAATTGCACCAATGTCGAAGTTGAAATTAGTTTTCATAAAAGACGCCAGATCTTCAAGATCGGCAGCAGTGGTGCGAGAAATATTACCTGTAGCTCCATTACGGTTTGCTACCCAATCCAAAGCAGGACGAGTACCATTTACCATTTCAGCGTTTATAAAGAAAAACAATTTATTTTTAAGAATCGGACCACCTAAACGGAATCCATAAGTGTTTTCTTTGAAAGTCGGAACCGGAACTTTGTTTCCGGCAGCAGTTGTACCAACTAAGTCCTGATTTTTCCAGAATGTATAGGCGGAACCAGAAAAATCGTTTGTTCCGGAACGAGTAACAGCATTTATACCTGCTCCTGCAAAACCTGACTGACGGACATCAAACGGTGCAATGTTAATTTGCACTTCATCAATCGCATCTAATGAGATGGCTGTTGTACCTGTACGACCACCCGCCTGTGCCTGAGTACCTAAACCGAAACCATTGTTAAACACAGAACCATCAATGGTGAAATTATTAAAACGGCTATCCTGACCACCAAACGAACGGCCATTGCTATAAGCATTGTATTTGGCGATGTCATTAATGTTACGTCCAAGGGTTGGAAGACGGATAATGTTTTCTCGGTTAAGTGTAGTAGCAGCACCAGTACGCTCTGAACTAAAGATGTCGCTTCGTGCAGCGGTTACACTTACCTCCTGAAGAATCGCCCCTTCTTCATCTAATTTGATGTCAACATTAGAGGTTGTTCCCAAACTGGTAACAATACCCTCTTTAGCAGCATCCTTAAAACCAACAAAAGTTGCCGTAACTTTAAATGGGCCACCGATACGTACGGCAGGAAGCACATAACGGCCGGCAGCATTTGTAATAGTACCATACTTAGTACCAGAAGGCTCATGGATAGCAACAACTGTTGCACCCGGAAGCCCTTCGCCTTTGGCATCAGTTACTATACCTGCAATAGAGGAGGTAGTAACCTGACCAAAGCCTTGAAAAGCAAAGAAAATCCCTACGAGAAGTGTAAATGCTCCTCGCAAAAAAGTAAATTTTTGCATCATGTTTTTTTGGAGTTAGAAATGTTTGAAGTAAAATCATCAAGCAGATTATTGCCGATATAAAGGTCTGAAAAAAAAACCTAAAAAAATCAAACCCTTATGTGTTTTTTTTCATAAGTGCCTGGTTTATAGTAATTTATAAAATATTTAATGAAAAATATTGGTTAAGTACTACAATTAAAAAAAAACGGTTCACACAAAAAAATCCTGCTCCAAAAGAAGCAGGACTTTTTTGTGTGACTATAGGTATTTAATATTAATTAAAGATATAACGAAGCCCAATTTGCGCCCCCCATGTACTTGTAGAAGTTGGGTTAAGTTCAAAAGTTTCAGTTGGTAGTTTTCCGCTTACTTCAACCATCTGGAACATTGGCTGGCCACTTGCGTTTAGTTTTGTGTATCTTAAAATGGCACCGTTATTAACCACCTGACGGTAACGATTACCCCAGTTAGAATTTAATAAATTACCCACATTAAGAACATCAAAGCTTAATTGAAGTGTGTTTCTCTGCCCTTTTACATTAATGTAGAAGTCTTGTAATAATCTGAAATCAAAACGATTAACCCAAGGCATAAGACCTTTATTTCTTTCTACGTACTGTCCTTTGATGCTGCTCAGGTATTTATCATTATTTACTAAGTTAAAGAAGGCAGTTGCTTGTTGTTGTGCCGTGTATTTAACAGAACCCCCACTAACTACATCTTCAAAGATAATTTCTGATTCATTGGCAGGAACATACAATAAGTCTGCGCCATTGATACCATCGGCGTTAAGGTCGCCATTATATACATAAGAAACACGACCCTGATTTGAACCTTGATAAAACAATGATACAGTTGTAGCAAGATGGCTCAGGTAATCAAATTTGTATGACACTGACCCAACTATACGATGCGGAACAGCATACTCACTGAATGCCAATGGTAAATCGTTCAGACTTCCGACTGCTCTGTTGTTAGACCATGCCGAAGCCGCCTGAGAGCCAGGGTTACCTGTCAGGTCTTTTACATTATTGAAAGCATACGCGATACTACCGAAGAAGTTTTTATAACGTTTTTTGGCTTCTGCTGTGATTGTCCAGCCACCACCGTTTTTAGTATTATCTAATACCATTGCTTCAGAGACAGAGGCGTTTACTCTTCTGGTTGAAGAACTGTAAAGAGGTCTTTTATCAGGCCCGGCAAGTGTTCCTACAGGATTGTTTAAGTTAACGTTTCTTTGATAAACCGTTACTAAATCTTTAGAGTAGATTGCTTCTACCGTTAAGTCAATATCTCCGATGATTCTCTTATCTACTGCAAGGTTTGTTCTCCATATTTGTGGCATTTTAAAGTCAGGAGAAACTGCTGCGATACTACTTGGGGCTGTTTGGCCTGCTACTTTTGGTAATTGATCCACATAAGCATCCGGTTTAGGATTGAAAGGGAAATTTACCAGAGTTGATGCATTGACATTTTCATAAGTAAACTGAACCATACCACTATTTGTAGGTTGGTTGGTAAACCATACAAATGGAAGACGACCATTGAAAATACCTGTTCCTCCACGCACCTGCCAGCCTTTATCAGACCAGTTGAAACCAACGCGAGGTGAGAATGCAGGCTTAGATTTTGGCCAGAGACCTGTGTTTATTTTCTCTCCATCTTTAAAAGTAAGGGTAGAAATAGCCGGGTTTTCTACCGGAGCAACAGGGTAGAAAGGCATATCAACACGTAAACCAGCAGTTAATTTTAATTTATTATTTACCGAATAATCATCTTGAATATAGGCCGAACCCTGGCCGAACGTTAAGTCAGCAATTGGCGTTTTACCACCAGGCAGCAAGCTATAAGTATAAGCATAAGCAGCCGGTGTAGCACCATTAATGAAATCATCAACAGAGTTGAAACGATAATAGCTTGTACCATAACGCAGGAAACTATTACCAAAATACATATTCTCATAGGCAATACCACCTAAGATGGTATGTTTGCCAGCATAATAAGTCAAGTTATCAATGATATTAAGCGTTGGGTTTTTTACATCGTTATGGTATGAGAAAAGTTCATAACCAAAGCTGATGTAAGAATCTCCGTCTTTTTTAATATCAACAAACGGGAACTCTGAACTCTTTGAAGTACGGGTATCTTGTACTAACGTATAAGTCGCTAATAATTGATTGGATAATTTACTGCTAAAAGTTGAGTTCAATTCAGCCGCTAAAGAATTTACCTTGTTTA
Organism: Emticicia sp. BO119; assembly: GCF_013912375.1. Classification (GTDB taxonomy): domain Bacteria; phylum Bacteroidota; class Bacteroidia; order Cytophagales; family Spirosomataceae; genus Emticicia. The sequence continues at coordinate 37,259 of NZ_JACETV010000015.1, forward strand.
AGAAACCGTAGTTTGAGTTGGCATAAGTCAAAGAATTTTGGCTGACACGATTTGAAGTAGAACGTGGGTTTGGCGCACTTGTACCATTAATTAGCTGGTCATCTGTATTATTAACAGTCGAATAACGGATATTAAATTTATGATTGTTATTGATGTTCCAGTCTAAACGGGCCATTATTTTGTAGTTTTGAAGGGTGAAGTTGTCACCATAACCTTCATAAGGACCAGTTTCATAACCATAAGTATTTTTCAGGAAAGTAGAAACTCTCTCTAAATCTTCAGCTGTGGTTCTTGATACATTTGAACCAGTAACACCCGGGCGAGAGGCAATCCAGTTAAAACCAGGTCTTACATTTTTCTCATATTCACCACTTACAAAGAAAAACAATTTGTTTTTGATGATCGCTCCGCCAACCGTTCCACCATAAATAGTGTTGGTAGTTTTTGCCGCAGCTGGTAGTTCAGTATCACCTACTTTTGTTCCGTTAAATGATTGGTCTCTGTAATAAGTATATAGACTTCCCTTGTATTGGTTTGTACCACTCTTGGTTACTACATTGATACCTGCACCTGTAAAATTTGCTTGGCGCACATCATAAGGGGCAATATTTACCTGAACCTCCTCAATAGCATCCAAAGAAATGGGTTGTGCCGATCCCCCCGGAAGGTTGGCATCGCTTAGACCAAAGTTATTGTTAAAGTTGGCACCATCTATAGTAATATTATTAAAACGGCCGTCACGTCCGGCAAAGCTTGAACCATTTGATTGAGGAGTAAGACGGGTAAAGTCATTAATACTTCTGCTGATTGTTGGTAAGCTACGCAATTGCGTGCCGTTAATATTAGTAGCAGCCCCAGTTCTGTTCGAACTGAAAACATCACTTCTTGCAGACGAAACAGTAACTTCCTGTAGTGCTGTGCCCTCTTCAGAAAGTATAGCATCAACATTAGCTGCCGTTCCTAAACTTGTAATAATTCCTTCTTTCACTACATCTTTATAACCTACAAACGAGAAAGTAACTTTGTAAGGGCCTCCAATACGCACTGAAGGAAGAGTATAAAGGCCAGAAATATTTGTAACCGTACCGTATTTTGTACCAGAAGGTTCATGAACGGCCACCACCGTAGCACCAGGCAAAGCTTCGCCTTTATTGTCAGTTACAGTACCCGAAATTGAAGAGGCTGTAACCTGGCCAAAGCCTTGAAAAGCAAAGAAAATCCCTACGAGAAGCGTAAACGCTGCTCGCAAAAAAGTAAATTTTTGCATCATGTTTTTTTTGGAGTTAGAAATGTTTGAAGTAAAATTCATCAAGCAGATTATATATTGCCGCTACAAAGGTCTTAAAAAATTCCCCTAAAAAAAACAAGCACCCATGTGTTTTGTTAACATAAGTGCCTGATTTCTAATAATTTATAAAATATTTAATAAAAAATATTGGTTAAGTTCTATTTTTTTGTGTTAAGAAATTGTTATGCGTGCCTAATATTTTAGATGCCCATAATTTTATGACCCATCTTGTCTCGCTTGGTTTGAAGGTATTTTTCATTAAATGGGTTAGAAGAAATTTCAATAGGAATCGTTTCAACAATCTCTAAACCATAACCGATTAAACCTGCTCTTTTCTTGGGATTGTTAGAAATAAGCTTTATCTTTTTTACGCCTAAATCTCTCAATATTTGTGCCCCTACACCATAATCTCTTTCGTCCATTTTAAAACCTAACTCCAGATTGGCCTCTACGGTATCTCTGCCCATTTCCTGCAACTTGTAAGACTTCAATTTGTTCAGCAATCCAATACCCCGGCCTTCCTGATTCATGTATAATACAACACCCTTGCCGTTTTTCTGCACCATTTCCATTGAAGCATGTAGCTGAGGGCCGCAATCACAACGGCATGAGCCAAAAATATCTCCGGTAACACAAGACGAATGCACACGAACCATCACAGGCTCGTTTGGTTCCCATGTGCCTTTGATTAATGCCAGGTGTAATTGGTCATTATCTAACTGTCGATAGGCAATCATATCAAAATACCCAAACTCGGTGGGCATTTCTACGCCTATCTCTCTTTTAATCAAAGACTCTTTTTTTAAACGATATTCAATCAGGTCTTTAATGCTGACCAGTTTCATATTAAATTTGTCGGCAATTTCACGCAGTTGTGGCAAGCGTGCCATTGTACCGTCTTCATTCAATATCTCAATCAATACTCCTGCCGGTTGTAAACCTGCCAGAACAGCCAGGTCAATAGTCGCTTCTGTATGCCCTGTTCTCCGTAAAACTCCTCCATCAACGGCCTTTAAAGGAAATATATGTCCGGGGCGACCAAAATCCTCTGGTTTTGTGTCAGGATTCACCAATGCCTGAATCGTTTTGGCACGGTCGCTGGCAGAGATACCGGTCGTACAACCATTGCCAAGCAAATCAATCGATACAGTAAAGGCGGTTTCGTGCTGGGCAGTATTTTTACCCACCATCATGTTTAATTCCAACTCTTCACAACGTTTGGCGGTGATAGGGGTACACATCAGTCCACGACCCTCTTTTACCATGAAATTGACCATTTCGGGGGTAGTCTTTTCGGCAGCGCACACAAAATCACCTTCGTTCTCACGGTCTTCGTCATCGACAACAATTACTATTTTTCCATTGCGAATATCCTCAATCGCATCTTCTATACGGTCTAACATTATAATAAATAATTATGCTGGTTTTGTTGATAAAACAGATTGTGTAGCGAAATCGTTTGTAAAGGTACAAGTTTTCGATAGAACTTTGTAAAATTGCAAAGATTGCTTAATTAAACTTAAATGAAAAAGATAATGAAAGATGTAAACCTGAAGATCGGCAAGTTAAAAGAGCAAGATTTTGAAAAACTATATAAGTATCTCAACAAATTAAGCGCAACCACAAGCAGCAAATTTGCCGCACATGATTTTAGTTTAGTAAATATTCAACAATTCTATTTACCTGAAAATAAAAATACAGGATTTACTATTGAAAATATCGCTGCAAATGAGATAGTCGCTTATGCCATCATTAAAAAAGGACATATACCAAAAGATAAATTGCGTTTAGAAAATTATGGAGTACTCTTGTATCCTGAAACCGATTGCACTTTTGCTCCTTCAGTAGCTGACGATTGGCAGAGTAAAGGGTTAGGAAACTTACTATTTACTTATATAAAAGAAGAATTGCAGAACGAAGATACGAAAAGAATGATTCTTTGGGGTGGAGTGCAGGCGTTAAACGAAAAAGCAATTAACTTTTATCTGAAGCATGGATTTAAGAAATCAGGTGAGTTTGAAAACAAGGGAGTTTACAATTTTGATATGTTATTAGATTTATAATTCCAGAAGACGAAAATAAACTTTCAAAAATTCTTGGAAGTTTATTTTCTTTTACCTTACATTTGTACTATGAAAACGGAAGAGATCAGACAGCAGTTTGTACAGGCCTGGGGTGTACTCGGAACCTCATGGGGCATTAGTCGCTCTATGGCGCAGGTGCATGCTTTGCTTTTGCTGAATAAAGGTGAAATGAGCACGGAGGAGGTAATGGAAGAGCTGAAACTGTCAAGAGGGAACGTAAATATGGTGCTGAGAGACCTGGTAGGATGGAATCTGATTTATAAACAAACCAAGCCAGGAGATAGAAAAGAGTATTTTATAGCAGAGCATGATATATGGCAGATCGCCGTCAGGATTATTACAGAGCGTAAAAAGCGTGAGATAATGCCTGCAAAGCAGACGGTGAAGACGTTAATAGCTAATACGGCTGATGCCAAAGATGTCGAGCAATTGCATATAAAGACAATGCTAAGTGAGCTGAATAGTTTTATTGAACAAATGGATACTTTGAGCGATTTATTGCTGAAAGCCGAGAAAAATGCGCTTTTGAAAAATGTATTGAAACTAATGAGTTAAATTTTTTTACACTAAACTTCCGAAAATTCTTGAAAATATGAGAACTTTAAATAGTCATAAGTTACTATTAGATGCCGATTGCCCTATGTGCCGCATGTATGGCAAAGGCTTTGAAAAAGCAGGCTGGGTTGATAAGGAAACTTATAGCCCTTATCAAAACTTTAATGTTTCAGCCGAAATGCCCGTTGATATGAATAAGGCTCGCAACGAAATAGCTTTAGTAGACACCCAACAAAATATAGTAAGATATGGCATCGATGCACTTGAGCATATTGTTACGAATAGATTTCCTGGCCTAATTCCTGTGCTGGAATGGAAGCCAGTTGATTTTTTCTTACGTAAGCTCTATAAGTTCATTTCTTTCAATCGTAAAGTGATAGCGCCAAGTGAGGCAAAAGAAGGGGTAAAAGCCTGTGTACCTGATTTGAATCTGAAGTATCGCCTATTATATATCGCCTTTGTGGTTATTCTTTCATCAATCGTGCTTTATTATTATACACAACCTGTCAATGCTGTGATGGGTTGGCAAAATCAACTTGGTAGAGAGTTTACAATCTGCATTGGACAAATTCTTTGGCAAGCGATGGTTTTAAATAGACTGCTTAAGAAAAAATTGCTTGACTATATAGGAAATATGATGACTGTTTCGATGATTGGTACTTTGCTCTTATTACCCATGCTGTTGATTAAAGATTTATGGCCTGTTTATTATCTGTTTTATTTTATCGGGGTAGTAAGTTTTATGCTTTGGGAACATATCAGACGTAGTAAGATCCTGAAAATAGGGTATTGGCCTACTATCTCCTGGATGATATATCGTATAGTTGCTTTAGGAATAATTGTGTTGTTGAATTGATTCTAAAAATTACTAAAATGAAAATTGTCATTGCAGGCGGAACGGGCTTTTTAGGAAAAGCACTCCAGAAATATTTTTTAGAAAAAAGTAATGAGATATTCATTCTGACCCGAAACCCAAAAGAACCTAAAGAGATTTATTGGGATGCTGTCAATATTGGTGATTGGATTGAGACATTGGAACGGGCAGACGTGCTTATTAACCTGACAGGGAAATGTGTGGATTGCAGATATACTGAAGAAAACAAAAGAGCAATTCTTGAATCCAGAGTGAAAAGTACTGAAGTTTTACAAAAGGCTATTAATCTATGTAAGAATCCACCGGAAATATGGCTGAACTCAAGTAGTGCGACCATTTATGTGCATGCAGAAACACAAGCGATGGATGAATATGAGGGAATTATTGGTGATGATTTCTCGATGAATATCTGTAAAAGCTGGGAAAAAGCATTTTTTGAGGATACTACTGTACCTATTAGAAAAGTGGCATTAAGAACATCTATCGTCTTGGGTAATGGTGGTGGAGCGTTCCCTAAAATGAAAATGATTAGTAAGTTAGGTTTAGGTGGAAAACAAGGGAGTGGTGAGCACATGATGAGCTGGATTCATGAAAGAGATTTTTGCAGAGCAGTGGAGTTTATTATTGAGCATAATGAGTTGACTAAAAAAGTAAATATTGCCACACCGAATCCTCTGAAAAATGAGGATTTTATGAAAAGTCTGCGGAAATCAATGAAAATTCCTTTTGGCCTTAATAGCCCTGTCTTTCTTCTGGAATTGGCTTCGCTTTTTATCCGAACCGAAACCGAACTGGTTTTAAAGAGCAGAAATGTATATCCCAAAAGGCTATTAGAAAGTGGTTTTCAATTTGAATTTCCAACGATTAATCAGGCTTTCGCAGATTTGAATTAACAAAAAATGGAGGCTTTCGACCTCCATTTTTCTATAAACAAACTATTATCTTTTCTCAAAATCTCTATGATTCGCTTCATCATACAATCTTTCTTTCGGTAGACTTCTGAAGTAATCATAAGTAATGGCCAGACCTTCTGCGCGGCTTACTTTTGGCTCCCAACCTAATATTTCTTTGGCTTTAGTGATATCCGGCTGGCGTTGCTTAGGGTCATCTTTTGGCAACGGCTTATAAACAATCTTCTGGTCTGTACCTGTCAGTTTAATGATTTCTTCGGCAAATTGCTTGATCGTGATTTCTGCCGGGTTACCAATATTAACCGGATAAGCGTAGTCAGATAGCAACAAGCGATAGATACCTTCTACTAAATCGGCTACATAGCAGAAAGAGCGCGTTTGCGAACCATCCCCGAAAATCGTTATGTCTTCGCCACGCAAAGCCTGACCAATGAAAGCAGGTAATACACGACCATCATTCAGGCGCATACGAGGACCATACGTATTAAAAATACGTACGATTCTGGTTTCAAGACCATGATAAGTATGATAAGCCATTGTCATGGCTTCCTGAAAACGCTTGGCTTCGTCATATACGCCACGAGGACCAACGGGATTTACGTGTCCCCAGTATTCCTCTGTTTGTGGATGCACTAATGGGTCGCCATATACTTCAGAAGTTGATGCAATGATTACACGGGCTTTTTTCACACGGGCAAGCCCCAGGCAATTATGAATACCTAACGAACCCACTTTCAGAGTCTGAATCGGAATTTTCAGATAGTCAATAGGGCTGGCAGGTGAAGCAAAATGCAGGATATAGTCTAATTCACCCGGCACATGGATAAACTTACTGACATCGTGATGATAAAACTCAAAATTAGGATGTTTGAACAAATGTTCGATATTGCGTAAATCTCCGGTAATGAGATTATCCATCGCAATTACAAAATATCCTTCTTTGATAAACCTATCGCAAAGGTGTGAACCTAAAAAACCCGCACCACCTGTAATGAGAACTCTTTTCATAGAAATATGTTAATTTCCCCTGTATGCTGAATAATAGGAGGAAAGCTCAGCAGGATAGGGGAGGTTTATACCCGATTGCTTCCCGGAATATATTAAGCTTTTACTGTTTCTCTACCAATGCTATAATAAGTATAGCCTAACTCTTTCATATCTTTCAATTCATAAAGGTTACGGCCATCAAAAATCACCTTGTTTTTCAACGTGCCTTCCATTTTTTCAAAGTCCGGCGTGCGGAACTCAGGCCATTCGGTCATAATCATCAAAGCATCGGCATCTTGTATTGCTTCATACGGGTTTTTGGCATATTTTACTTTTTTACCTACTACACCGCGTACATTTTCCATAGCTTCAGGGTCATATACCACCACTTTAGCACCTGCTTTTCTCAGTTCTTTGATATTATATAAGGCTGGAGCTTCACGAATATCGTCGGTATGAGGCTTGAATGCCAATCCCCACAAAGCAATAGTTTTTCCTTTTAAGTCACCACCAAAATACTTTTTCAAATGTGGCATTAATTTGGTTTTTTGCTTTTCATTTACTTTCATAACCGATTTCAGAATTTTGAAATCGTAATCAAAGTCATTAGAGGTTTTTTCTAAAGCTTGTACATCTTTAGGGAAACAACTTCCACCATAACCAATTCCGGCAAATAAGAAACGTTTTCCTATACGGCTGTCAGTACCGATACCTCTTCTGATATCATCCACATTGGCATTGGCTTTTTCGCAAAGATTAGCAATTTCATTCATAAAAGTGATTTTCATGGCTAAAAATGCATTAGCAGCATACTTAGTCATTTCAGCCGAACGCTCATCCATGAAAATAATCGGATTACCCTGACGAACCAATGGCGCATACAGTTTTTCCATTACTTTCTTCGCTTTGTCAGATTTTGTACCGATTACCACGCGATCAGGCTTCATAAAATCTTCTACCGCTACACCTTCTCTTAAAAACTCCGGGTTTGAAACCACATCAAATTCAACCTTGGCATTTTTTGCAATGCGTTCATATACTTTTTCGGCAGTGCCTACAGGTACAGTACTTTTATCAATAATTACCGCATAGTTTTCTAATAAAGGACCTAAGTCGTTGGCAACACCCAAAATATATTTCAAATCAGCAGAACCATCTTCACCTGGAGGGGTTGGCAGAGCCAGGAAAATTACCTGTGCTTCTTTAATTCCTTCGGCAAGATCAGTGGTAAACTTTAAACGCCCTTCTTTAGTATTGCGTTCAAATATAACATCAAGACCTGGTTCGTAGATAGTTAATTTACCTTTATTTAATTTTTCAACTTTACGGCTATCAATATCTACACAAGTTACCTGATTTCCGGTTTCTGCAAAACAAGTACCTGTAACTAAGCCAACATAGCCTGTTCCAACAACTGCGATTTTCATATGATATGTGTTTCAGAATTTAAAAATTTGTTTACTGCTTTTTCAAAGCAAAAAATGTGCCGCAAAATTAGATTTTTTTTTGATAATAGATACAAGCACTGAAATTAAAAAATGAAAATATTTTTTCAAAAATATAGACTTAATGAACAAGAGCCTTGATTAAGTCTATATTCTGAATAGTTAATGTTGATTTTTTTATTAAGCGGATTCATTTGACGAATGAGAAAAAATCAAGATTTTATTTCCATCTTTCAATGCCATTTTTGTCAGTATTAGTTAGTTGAAATTTACCTGAATATTTATATAGGTCATACTTAAACCTCGGGTTTTGTCGTTTTTAATGGAATTTTCATGAGAGCAAATTTGCATTGACAAGTTTTTCTTGCGTAATTACACTGTCCAATTTATTGACAACCCTTAAAAAATACTACGACATTGAATAGAAGAGATGCCATGCAAAGAGTGGCCTTCCTGATGGGAGGTGCTTTGTCTGCCCCTACAATGATTGCTATGTTGGAAGGTTGTAAATCCAATACAGCTACTGAAGCAGCTACCTCAGCTTTTTCTTTTTCTCCCGATTACAAAAATTTAGTTTCTGAAATTGCTGAGATAATTATTCCTAAAACCTCCACACCTGGTGCGAAAGATGCAGGAGTAGGCCCCTTTATAGAAGTGATGTTAAAGGATTGCTATTCAAGTGCCCAGCAAGAACACTTCAAAAAAGGATTAGATGCTTTAGAAGAAAGTTCTAAGGAACAGTTTGGAAAGAAATTTCTTGAAGTTACTCCTGAACAGCAAACCGCTCTTTTGAAGAAATTCGAACAGCTGGCGATGGCTGAAGTTAAGGAAAATGAGCAGCCTAAAAAAATAGTAGATAATGAAACAGGACTGGTAAAAGACCCTAAGAGCCCTGACCCTAAAAAGGGTGAAGAAACAAAGCAGGTAGTGCCGCCTGTGCCTTTCTTTAAATTGATGAAAGAGCTTACTTTGTTAGGATATTTTACCTCTGAAGCTGGTGCAAAAAATGCTTTGGCGTATGTAGCCATACCGGGTAGATATGAAGGATGTGTGAAGATGACTCCAGGTCAAAAAGTTTGGGCTTTGTAAAAATTAAAAGAAATTCAACCTAAGACAATGAATATTCAAGGAAAATCAAAAGAACAAATGACTTACGACGCCATCGTTGTAGGTTCAGGTATATCAGGTGGTTGGGCTGCTAAAGAATTGTGCGAAAAAGGGCTCAAAGTTTTAATGCTTGAGCGTGGACGTGATATTAAACATATAACAGGGTACATAACAGCCGGCAAAAATCCATGGGATTTCCCTCACAGAGGAAAAGTAGATAATATGGCACGTGAGGAGTACTGGGCCAATGTCCGTACCGGCTATACAGCCAATGAAGAGCACCGCCATCATTTTGAAAACGATAAACAAAACCCCTATCTTGAAAAACGCGGTTTTGACTGGATCAGAGGGTATCATGTAGGTGGCCGTTCACTGATGTGGGGCCGTCAGAGTTACCGTTGGAATGAAAGAGACTTTACTGCTAACTTGGAAGACGGACATGGTATCGATTGGCCTATCCGTTATAAAGATATTGCTCCCTGGTATAGCTATGTAGAGACTTTCATCGGTGTAAGTGGTTATAAAGAGGGCTTAGATGTATTACCTGATGGCAATTTCCAACCGGGTATGGAAATGAACTGTGTCGAGAAGGAAGTACGTAACTCAATCCAGAAAAAATTCAACGGTCGTCATGTAACGATTGGCCGTGCGGCACATATCACTAAACCTACGCAGATACAAACTGAGTTAGGCCGCGTTTCGTGCCAGTATCAGAATGCCTGTATGCGTGGTTGTCAGTTTGGTGCTTATTTTAGTACGCAGTCAGCTACTTTACCTGCGGCCAATAAAACAGGCAACCTTACTTTAATGGCAGATAAAATAGTCTATCAGGTAATCTTTGATGATGAGAAAGGCAAGGCAGTTGGTGTAAAAACCATCGACCAGAATACCAATGAGCAAATGGATTTCTTCTCAAAAATTATCTTCCTGAATGCCTCGGCAATTAATTCAGCATGGATTATGATGCAATCGAAATCTAAGACTCATCCGAATGGCTTGGGGAATGAATCTGACCAATTGGGTAGAAATATCATGGATCACCACTTAGCAGTAGGTGCTTCCGGTACTTTCGAAGGCATGGAAGATATGTACTACTATGGTCGCCGTGCCAATGGTGTGTACATTCCACGTTTTACTAACTGGGGTAGCGATAAGAGGAAAGATTTTGTGAGAGGCTTTGGCTATCAGGGGGGGGCCAGTCGCGAAGGATGGGGAAGAGGAAATTACAAGGAAGGGTTCGGTGCCGACTTCAAAGAATCAATAACCACTCCAGGTCAATGGACATTTGGTATAGGTGGTTTCGGTGAAACTCTTCCTGACGAAAACAATCGCTTCACTCTTTCAAATGATAAAGATAAATGGGGATTACCCGTAGTACAATTTGATGCAGCATGGGGCGATAATGCCATAAAAATGCGTGAAGCTATGAAGAATGAAGCAGCAGAAATGCTGGAAGCAGCAGGGCTGAAAAACATCAATGCCTATAACGACATGAGCAAAAATCCGGGTATTGGTATTCACGAAATGGGTACGGCTCGCATGGGTAGAGACAAAAAAACATCTGTATTGAATGCAAATAATCAGGTTTGGGGAGCTCCGAATGTATTTGTAACTGATGGTGCGTTTATGGTTTCTGCTTCTTGTGTAAACCCATCATTGACTTACATGGCAATGACTGCCCGCGCAGCAGATTTTGCAGTGAAAGAACTGAAAAAGATGAATATTTAGTCTTTAAAACAACGATTTTCGTAACAACAGACCAGAAAAATCGTAATAAATCAAAAAGGCTTCGAATCAATTTCGAAGCCTTTTTGATTTATATCTTATTCAATTTTAATAATACATCTTTCAATTCCTGTTCACTGATTTCTCCGGTTGCACTCCAGGTTCGCCTGCCTTTTTTTATAATGATATAAGTTGGATTTTCTTCTACTTTAAAAACCGAAGCAATAATATCATTTTTCTCCGAATCAACTTTCAGCAATTTTATCTGTTTGTTTTCATCAGCAATTTTGTTGATCATGGGGGTCATCTTTTTGCAGACATCACACCATTCTGTATAAAAAAGAATCAAAACCACTTCATTCGCCTTCACAATATCATCAAGATTCTGCAAAGTTAGTGCTGCAATAGGCTTAGTATTAGTGGTGCTTGATACATAAGGTTTGCTTGAGGCTGTCCACTGTGCAAAACCTCCGTTAAGGTCATATACCTCTTTAAAACCTAAGGTTCTTAGAAAAGCTGCGGCATCAGCACTACGTTTTCCTGAAAAACAATACAAAAAAACAGGTTTGGTTTTATCTAATCTCTTTTTAGCTACCTCTTCAAAATCATCATCAGTAAAGTTGATATTTACTGCGCGCTTGATATGGCCAATCACAAATTCAGACGGTGTACGCACATCTACCAATTGAGAAGTTGGCCCAATTACTTTGATTTTATTATCAAAATCATCGACATTTAAAGAATTGAGGTCTTTATTTTGTGCTTTAATAGATAAACCAGTCAAAATAAAAACTATAGAAAATAGAAACTTCATTGGTATGATAAGGTAGTAATAAAGGGACAAAAAACTCTGTTCCGATTTTGTAACGAATCTAAGTTATAATTATTGAATACTGACAATATCAATTAATAATAACTATCGGTTACCTGAATGCAAAAAACTCTGAACCGACAAACTGCTTGGCATAGACAATATTCCCTCGTAATCGATTTCATCAAATGTTAAGTCATCAGGAATTTTCTCTTCTGCACTATGATTCACAATCATATTATAATAAGAAAAGCTATCAAAAGGAACCGACAAGCGATAAAGAATAGTATGGTCAGGGCTTTTGTTCTCCATTTTCCAGATAGCTAATTTCGTTTGTTCATTAAGAATCTTTATCGTAAATTTTACACCCTGAAAACAATCAATTACAATGCCATTGGCAGAGTTTTGAATTGATTTAATGAAATAGGTATCTGGCCCTAAGCCTTTGCTGACTAAAACAGTAGAGTCGGTCAGGGAAAATGAATAATGATTCTTGATAACCTTCGGGCAGAAAATATAAGTAGTTCCATTAAGTTCCTGGGCTTCAAACCATTTTTTGGGAAGCTGACTTAACAGAGGGTCATTCCTGAACGACCATAATTCGTTTATTTTCTTGGATGCTTTAAAATCCCGACATGCTCGCTGAATAAGCGATTCATGATAGTCATCAAACATCAGTTTTTCAATCAGATTCTTAGCGAAAACAGAGTTTTGAGTAGTATCAATAAAAACACCATACCTTTTTTTAATCATCTTATCAGGATTATCAGGATAAATGGTGATAGTCTGATTATAAAAGCTTCGGTAAACGGTTTCAGATAATTTTTTAGAGCTTTGCGCGCTAAGATTAAAAATAAAAAGGCATAGTAACCCACCAATAGTAATTGTCTTCATAGGGGCACGAGTATAGATTCATCAACTTTGTTATTAAGCGGTTGCAAAAATCGTGCTAAAAAAAATTCCCCGATAAACATAAATTATTCAATATAAGTAATTGATAATGAGTGATTTATGCGTATTTTTTTTGTTGGTGTTCTATTGCAATACATTTGGAATAGTTATTGTAGTGCCATTCAATCACTTTTTGGTCGACCTGAATCGGGTGCGTACCAGAGATTCAGTTTTACCATTTATCTAATAAAGAATTACCGTGTCAAAATCTGATAACGCACGCAGTATAGCACTGATAGTAAAAAAAACGCAGAATAACTCAATAGTTTGATTTTATCGGAAACCTTCCTGAACACTTTGAAAACACAATCCTAAGTCGGAAATTTAGGGAACGCCCGGTTAAAGAAAATGAAACCGGAAAAGGTTACCAATATGGTGGGAACCTTTTTGAAGGAAGAGAGTGATGGTTTCCAGGTACAAGCCACTCAAATGGCGTTAGAAAAGGTTGCCAATATGGTGGGAACCTTTTTGAATGAGGATAGAAATGGTTTCAGGGTATGAGCCAGTACAAATAAATAAAAAACTGTATTTTCAACTGTCACCTTTTCAGTTTTATGCATCATAGTGTAAAGCAAAATCTAAAATGACCGAACCGACGCAGAATTTCTGGGAAACTACCTATAAGCAAAACATTGGTAAAATGCTGGGCATTTGCTATCGCTATGTGCGCGATAAACAGATTGCTGAGGATTTGGCTCATGATGCCTTTCTGCAAGCCATTGATAGATCGTCGACTTATAAAGGTGAAGGGCATTTTGATGCCTGGCTCAGAAAGATAGCAGTAAATGAAGCCTTACAATATTTAAGAGACCAGAAGAAAAAAGAATATCATAATGAATGGATACAATATGAAAATGAAAACATGAATGCAAACGAAGAAGTATTGGCAATGGATTTCAGTGAGGAAGAATTATTAAGTGCCGTTAATCAATTGCCAGAGCATCATAAAATGGTATTTAATCTTTATGTAATTGATAAATTCAGTCATGCAGAAATAGCGCAGGAGTTAGGTATCAACGAAAATACTTCAAAATCGCATCTGGCAAGGGCGAGAAAGAAAATCAGAAAGATATTATCAGAGAAAAGAGATAAGAAACAGACAGTATGGGCTTTGTTCTTGCCATTCAAACTCTGGAATATAGACAAGACTTATCAAAAAGCATTTCTGGATTTTGAAATAGAACCAACACATTTGTTGACGATTGATGCAAGCGATTCTGCGACTATCACCCTTCCCAAATTTAACCCTTATCCACTTATTTCAAAAAGTTTTATTAAGTCTGGTATTGCTTTGGGAAGTGTGGCAGTAGGTTTATTTACAGTACTTATTCTATTAGAACAAGAACCGAAGACTGAAGTACATAAAGATATAGCAAACCATGTAAAACCTACTGAACTCATAGCAGAGACAGTGGCCAATGCCGATAATCAGGATAGTTCGGGCATTTTTATAGATAATAATGTAGATAAACTCAATACGTCAAAAAATAATGATTCTTCAAGTGCAACTATTGCGGATAATTCCATCATAACTGATGAAAACAATTTAAACAACACAGATATGAAAAGGTTAAACACGGTAGGAGCATTACTATTGGCAGGAGCTGCCAGTATGGGATTTGATTCATCAAAAAATCAGGAACTTAAATTCGGGTCTGGCCTGAAACTTCCTGATATTCAATATCAGGAAAAACAGAAAGGAATGATAATAGACAGAAAAGAGGGAGAGGGAACTTTTAATGCATCAAAAATAACATGGTCGTCTAAAAATCATAATGTTTTTATGAAGGGTATTGGTATGCGAGCAAAGTTTGGAAAAGATAATTTTAATGCCACAGGTACTATTTCTTTTTTAGGGGAAGTCTATTATTTATTGATTGACGGAGAAGAAGCTCCGTTTGATAAAGATATAAAGCTTTCAGAGGGGAATTATTCTGTAAAGTCATTAAGTATTCAACAGGCCACGCAAAAATATGGGGAGAAAGGGAGAAATGGAGCTGTTGAAATAGTGAAGCTTTGATAAATTAAATACTAACTCGTTGGGTGAAATTGTATACAAAGATTTTTAATATACCGTCCCTACGGGACTTAAGAGTTAATTTAGCTGTTTTTTCTAAAGATATAACATCCCTACGGGGACGCCCAGTCGGGATGTTTTTAGTCCCGTTAGGGACAGTATATCGGTAGTAAAATCTAAATTTCCGAATCTCTGTATCCCGACTGGGCGTCCCCGTAGGGATAATATATTTTTAATTTCACTCAATGAGTTAAATACCATTTTTTAAAATATAAACTCAATAATAACGATACGCATTTTAGAGTTCATCACTCAATTACAGGTCTTTTAGGGCAATGTGCTATCTTATTTTTTCTGGTTCAACCCAAGGGTTTCTCTCAGGGCAGCCATTTAGATAGCACAATCGTGAGTTTTATGACTGAAAAAAAGATTCCGGGCTTTGCTGCTTGCAAGGTAGGAAATGATAGAATTATCTGGTCAAAAGCCTACGGTCAAGCTAATATTGAAAAGAAAACGCCGATGAGTATTGATGGGATTATGAATATAGGCTCCATATCAAAGACATTCACCACTACGGCAATCATGCAACTATGGGAGAAAGGGAAAATAAAATTAGAAGCAGAGGTAAATGATTATGTAGGTTTTACCGTCAGAAATCCGAAATTTCCAGATAAGCCTATTACTATTTTTCAATTGTTAACCCATACTTCATCTATCCGTGATGGAGAATCCTACAATCATAGTTATTCCTGCGGAGACCCGACCATTAGTCTTCATGACTGGATATATGATAATCTTAACGAAAAAGGTAAACTCTTTGGTAACGGAGATAATTTCCATGATTTCGCACCGGGAGAGAAAGAAAAATATTCAAATGTTGGTTTCGGACTTTTAGGCCTTGTTGTAGAAAAGGTCTCTAAGCAACCTTTGAATATTTATTGCAGAAATTTTATCTTCAACCCTCTGGGAATGAATAAAACAGGGTGGATGTTGAGCGAGGTAGATACAAATAATTATATTACTCCGTATGCTTTTGTTACCAAAGAGAACCTAAATGAACTATTGGAAAATAAAACATTATTCCCAAAAAATCCTGAGTTGAAAGAAGGTAGTTTTGTGGCTCATTGTCTATATAGTTTCCCTAATTATCCAGATGGGCTTGTCAGAACAAGTATAAGAGAATTGTCTTATTTTCTTAGGGCAATGATGAATGGGGGGCAACTAAATGGTGCAAGAATCCTGAACGAAAGTACTGTTTCAAAAATGCTTACCTTGCAGATTGAGGGCAATAATCATAGAGGATTATGTTGGGCGAAGACTGAATATAAGCTACCTGACAAAACTATTACATTATGGGGCCATGGTGGTGGTGACCCAGGTATTGCTACTTCTCTTTTATTCAATCCAATTGATAAAACCGGAGTAATCACATTTCAGAATAGTGAAACTGGTGGAACAGGAGACATTGTTAGGAGAATATACCTTGAAGTAAAATAAAGACTTAGCGTCTGTTTAAATAGTATCGATACTATTTAAACAGACGCTAAAATATGATTGATTTTTGGCTTTAATAAACAAATTCGCCAAACTCACTTTTAATCGTCACCTGTTTGGTTTCAAACGATTCAACGCGACCAATGATTTGGGCATCTATATTAAAGGACTGCGAGATTTCGATAATGCGCTGGGCATATTGTTGTGGCAGATATACTTCTAAACGATGCCCCATATTAAATACCTTATACATCTCTTGCCAGCTGGTACCACTTTGCTCATGTATCATTTTAAACAATGGCGGAATCGGGAATAGGTTATCTTTAATGACATGGAGTTTGTTAATAAAATGCAAGACCTTGGTTTGAGCACCACCACTGCAATGCACCATACCATGAATATGAGGGCGGAGCTCATCTAAAAATACCTTGGCTACCGGAGCATAGGTTCGGGTAGGGGATAAGATGAGTTTACCTACATTGGGTAGTTTATCTAAGGTTTCTTTGTCAAGTGTAGCATTATAAGGCTCGGTAGCTGTTTCGTCCGTTAAAGATTTTTTGCCACTATAAATCAATGAGAAATCAATGTCTCCATCAAAACTTTCAGGGTATTTTTCGGCGTAGATTTTATCTAATACATCGTGTCGGGCAGAGGTTAAGCCATTGCTACCCATACCGCCATTGTATTGTTTTTCGTAAGTAGCTTGTCCATAAGAAGCCAGACCTACAATCACATCACCTGCTTCTATGCGATCGTTAGAAATTACATCGGCTCTTTTCATGCGGGCAATCAACGTACTGTTTACAGCAATCGTTCTTACCAAATCACCCACATCAGCCGTTTCTCCTCCTGTGCTATAAATCTCAATGCCATGACTGCGAAGCATTTCCAGGCACTCTTCTGTGCCATTGATAATCTCAGCAATCACCTCTCCCGGAATCTTGTTTTTGTTTCTATCAATGCTGGATGAAATCAACATTGGCCCTACCGAACCTACGCATAGCAAATCATCTGTATTCATAACTATAGAATCCTGCGCGATGCCTCTCCAGACTGATAGGTCTCCGGTTTCTTTCCAATACAGATAAGCCAGAGAGGTTTTCGTACCAGCACCATCTGCGTGCATGATGTTACAGTACTCAGCATCCCCACCTAAAGTATCAGGTGAAATCTTACAAAAAGCTTTCGGGAATAAACCTTTATCAAGCTTTTCAATAGCTTTGTGAACATCTTCTTTGGCGGCAGAAACGCCGCGCTGCATATAACGGTCGGTACTCATCTATAATTGATTTTTGGTGCAAAGGTAAGAAAATGTCCTTTGCCTGCCGAAATAAATCTTTGGTTTCAACTATTTTACTCGCTTCCGCCTCTCCAAATCAAATTTCTCTCCTTTTTCCAACATCAGAAACTTCATTTCATTCCGAGACTTTTGCGCTTCAAAAATCATGACCTGACTTTCGCCCATTACCTCTGCTATTTTATTACCTTCTATATATACAGCCGTATTCTCATCAATACCCACACCTAACAATTCAGGATTCTGAAAGATTAAGCCAATCAAACGATTCTGTCTCTGGCGCTTAATAAAATGCTGGTCGACAATGATATTGGTTAATAATCCTAATCCTTTCTTTATTTCTACTTTCGAGCCGTCAATCACTTTAAAATCCCCTTCTCCTGTTATCATCTTTTGGCTCATAATAGCAGTCCCGGCGCTTGTCCCGGCAAATACTACTTTGTTTTGGTATTTCGTGTGCAGCGCACTGAATAATTCCTCGTCTTGTAAAACTGTCATAATTCGTGTCTGGTCTCCCCCACAAAAAAACACACCTGTAGCAGATTTCAACTGATTCAGAAAGATAGCTTTTGTCTCTGGAGTCAGAGGAGATAAAGAAGCCTTTTCAACCTTAATTTTTGAAAGCGCTACAATATCTTTATTAAAGGCTTCAAAACTTTCATCCTGCACACCACTTGCCCATGGAATCACCAGAATTTTGCCATTTTCTTTCCCGCTTAGTTCGATAAATTTCGTGAGCACATCGGGTGTGCGTTTTCCACCGCCTATCATTATTAAACGTTCTTGCGCTATTAGAGAAGTACTTAAGAGTATGAAAAGGAGAAAGATTAATCGTTGCATTTTAGATTTATTAAGATTGTCTATATATTTGAATGAAGGATACAACACTTTAATTTCTATTCACCGAAAATACAAATCTATGAAAAAATACCTTTTCATTCTTTCTATCTCATTAGCAGCCTGCGAAAATAAAGCCGAACAACAAGATTGGCAACTTACCCCTTTCGTAAAACAAGACACCTACAACCCCATTTTAACCGCTAATGATACCACCACTTTTAATGATCCTATTTTGAAAAGAACCATTAACTGGGAAGCAAAAGATGTCTACAACCCATCAGCAGTAGTAAAAGACGGAAAAGTGTATTTATTATACAGAGCAGAAGACACGCTGAAAGTAGTTGATGGTACTTCCCGCTTAGGTCTGGCTGTGAGCAACGATGGCATTCATTTTACACGTCAGCCAAAGCCTGTGTTTTATCCGACAGAAGATTTCATGAAAAAATATGAGTATCCCGGAGGTTGCGAAGACCCTCGCCTTGTGGAAACAGCCGATGGTAAATATATATTGACCTATACCGCCTATGATGGAAAAACTGCCCGCCTATGCGTAGCCTCATCGCCTGATTTACAAAACTGGAAAAAAGAAGGCTTGGCCTTTAAAGATGCTAAATATGAAAGCCTATGGTCAAAATCAGGTGCGATTATCTGCGAAAAAGTAAACGAGAAATTCATTGCCAAAAAAATTAATGGTAAATACTGGATGTATTTTGGTGATACGAATCTTTTTCTGGCAAGTTCAGACAACCTGACCGACTGGACACCTCTGGAAGGGGGAGATGGAAAACCAAAACCAATTGTAAAACCAAGAGACGATAATTTTGATAGCTGGTTGGTAGAATCTGGTCCAGCGGCCTTCATCACCGATAAGGGTATCCTATTAATATATAATAGCGCCAACAAAGGTTTCCAGAATAAAGCTACTGATACAAAAAATGCTTATAGAGCAGGACAGGTATTGTTTGATAAAAACGACCCGACTAAAATTCTTGACCGCTCAAAAACTTTCTTCTTTGAGCCGGATAAACCTTATGAATTAACCGGACAGGTAAATAATGTAGTTTTTGTAGAAGGTCTGGTAAACTTCAAAGATCGCTGGTTTTTATACTATGGCACAGCCGATTCAAAAATTGCAGTGGCGGTTAGCGATAAAAAGTAATGGAATTATACAGTATAAATATAATATATAAGGGGAATTCTGACTCAGAATTCCCCTTATATATTATATTTATACTGTCGCTAATTTATTCTTCCGTTCCCCAATTCAACAATTTCTCAAACGCTGTATCTATTTTTTCAAACTCAAAGCTTTTAATAACATCATTCATCATTTGCACAATCTCTCCATTACACAAATTCCCAATGCTGCCCTCTAATGTATGATTCAGTTCTCGGGATGCTTCATAAGTACCTCCGAAAATCTCATCTTTCACTTGTAGATAAGCGTCTCTGAATGGCAAACCTTGAATCACCAACTCATTCACTCTTTCAACCGAGAAGATTGGGTCATATTTTTTATCAGCCAGCAAATCTTGTTTTACTTGGATATTAGGTAGCATCATAGCCGTAATGTCCAGACACTCTATTATCTGGTCGAAGGCAGGCATCAGGATTTCTTTCAGAATCTGCATATCTCTGTGATAACCACTTGGCAGGTTACTTGTAACAAAAGCTAATTCTGTAGGTAAGCCTTTTAGTCGGTTGGTTTTGGCTCTCAGTAACTCAGCCACATCAGGATTTTTCTTATGAGGCATAATACTACTGCCTGTAGTAAAGTCATCAGGCAATGTGAGGAATCCGAAATTCTGTGAATTGTACAGGCATATATCCATAGCCAGCCTTGATAGGGTAGTGGCCAATGAGGTCAAGGCTGATAAAGTTATGTATTCGGTTTTGCCGCGTGTCATTTGAGCATAAACTACATTATAATTAAGGCCATCAAAACCTAATAATTCAGTTGTCAACTTTCTGTTTAATGGAAACGAACTCCCATAGCCTGCCCCAGACCCTAAAGGATTTTTATTGACAACTTTGTAAGCGCCCAGCAAGATATTCACATCGTCTACCAGACTTTCGGCATAGGCACCAAACCAAAGCCCGAAAGAAGATGGCATAGCAATTTGTAGGTGCGTATAACCGGGTAGCAAATCATTTCTATGTATTTCACTCTTTTCAATCAGGTGTCTGAAAACCAGTTCAATCTTCTGAACAATAGTTCGCACCTGATGGCGCATGAATAGTTTTAAGTCTACCAATACTTGATCATTACGAGAGCGTCCGCTGTGGATTTTTTTACCTGCATCGCCTAATGCCTGAGTCAATAGCCATTCTACCTGAGAATGTACATCCTCGATATTTTTCTCAATCAAAAATTTGTCATTTCCAATATCATTGTATATCTTTCGACACTCTTTCAAGAGACTCCCTAATTCATCGGTTTCGAGCAAGCCAATTGTTTCTAACATGATGGCATGTGCCATTGAGCCAAGTACATCAAACTCGGCGAGATACAAGTCCATCTCACGGTCGTGCCCAACCGTAAAGTTTTCAATAACGTTATTTTCTGTAGTATTTTTACTGCTTTCCTTTTGCCAGAGTTTCACAATATGTGTATTTGATTAGAACACAAATATAAAGATGAAATATGCTGGGAATAAAATTTTATAATGTTTTTAATAAATGCTGATACGTGCTGCATCTTTAGCACGATTTTTGCACTCTTTATAAGACATTAATTGTATGAATCTGAGTGTAGCATAAATATATTGAGTGAAAAGAAGCTGCTTCTATAGATTTTTGTACAATAAAGAAATAAAACCAGTAAAGAAATGGTTTGGCACGGATTTAGTTAAACCCGATTTTTGGTGTTACAAATACTATGCCATTATGTGTGTTAACTATGGGTTTTTTACAGGTTTTTTTCAATGCATCAAAAAGTAAAAAATAATAATTGTCTGAGTGAGCTTGCCCTGTGACGTTTCCCAATTATTATCGTCTTATCATAACGTTGAGTAAAGAATGCCTAATTTATATTAGTTGAATTCCATATACATTTTTACTATTGAGTGAACCTTTACTATTTTACACGATGAAGAAAAGTTTTACCTTTAATGGTAGATGCTATGCGTCTGTTTCTTCTGTTTTCAATCTTCAATCAACTTCAAAAATTGAAATCCTCAGGGTGTCAATTAAGATGATTTTGTCTGATATTCGTGTTTACTCTGCTAAAGTTTCGTCACAAATTGCCTTTCAACGCCTTTGTACTCATAGTAATATCCCAATGGTATTCCAATCCGGAAAAATCAATTGATTTTCCATAACCAGGGCAACAGGTTATTGCTCTGCCCAATTTGGTAGCCTTTAATGGCCTAAGCCGAAGTGAATTTTTGAGATATACTATTTAAAATGAAGTCAAAATCTTTATCACTACTCATGGTGCAACTATTTATTACCGTTGTAATGGTAATAGGTAACGTTTTGGCCTATGCCAATGATAGAAATCAGTCTACTAAAGAAAAATCAGAAAAAGGTACATTAAGTGCAGACATTCCGGTAAAATGGAGTAAAATGACTCTGAAAATTCTGAAAGGTACTCCAGGAGGTTCTCCCACTTATGGTTCTCGTTCATTGGGATATATGGGCATCACTATGTATGAAAGTGTAGTTCATGGTAATACATCATATAAATCTCTGGCAGGTCAGTTAAATGGCTTGGCATCATTGCCACAACCTGAAAAAAATCTGAAATATAATTGGGCAATCTCGTTGAATGCGAGTCAGGCGTATCTTCTAAAGCAATTGTATGAACAAACTTCTGCATCTAATAAGGCAAGCATTGATTCATTAGAAAATGCTATCTACCAATCGGAAGCAAATAAAGAAGTAGCTCAACGTTCTGCAACATATGGCCAGGAAATTGCAAAGGCTATTTTTGAGTGGTCAAAAACAGATGGGGG
The DNA here is from genome assembly GCF_013912375.1 of Emticicia sp. BO119. GTDB lineage: Bacteria > Bacteroidota > Bacteroidia > Cytophagales > Spirosomataceae > Emticicia. The sequence goes on from NZ_JACETV010000015.1 coordinate 59,601, forward strand.
GTATCAGGGTTACAAACGCAACTTTGATAGTACCTATGCATTACCATCTGATGGTGGTTCATGGCAGGCACCGCCTAAAGGGCAATCTCCGGTAGCTCTACCATTACATCCTTTCTGGGGAAAGAACCGCACCTTTGTTTCGGCTAATGGTGAGTTAGAGGTTCCTAAAAAGATACCTTATAGTTACAAGAAAGATTCAGACTATTATAGTCAAATGTATGAAGTGTATAAAATGAGAAGTACACTGACACAAGAGCAAAAAGAAATTGCCAACTGGTGGGGCGATGATCCATCTGAAACTTTCTCGCCTCCGGGGCATTCGTATAATTTAGCTACTATTACTATTGTTACAGCCAGAGCAGATTTTTTCAAAGCTACGCAAACTTACGCAAAAGTAGGAATGGCCGTAGCTGATGCTTTTATAAATTGTTGGAAATGTAAATACTATTACCATGCACAACGCCCCTGGTATTTTATTTTTTATAATATCGCCACACTTTGGGACTTGTACTGGCCTGAACCACCTTTTCCTGCATTTTATTCAGGGCATGCCGCACAAGCTGCCGCCGCCGCAACGGTATTAGCTAACATATATGGTACCCGTTTTCAGCTTACTGATGATTCGCATGTTGGCAGACCAATGGACACTGAGCGTGTGGTAGAATATAAAGCCCGGAAGTTCAACTCATTCTGGCAGGTAGCCATAGAAACAGCCGACTCCCGTATGTACGGCGGAATTCATACCTGCCATGATAATGAAGTAGGCTTGAAAGAAGGAACTAAAATTGGTAATAATGTCAATGCTTTGTCTTGGCAGATCTGAATTTATTGAGAGTGAATAAATCCGACCGATAAGGTCTTTTTATATTATATAACTATTGAGTGTAACAATTACAATTACCATGAGAAATTTTACATCTTGGTTCACAGGTGTTAGCAGAACTTTCGTTTTCAGAAAGGCAACTACTTTGCTAATCACTCTACTTCACCTATTATTACCAGAAAAGCTGACAGGCTTGCTTCATGAGCCTATGTTGGCTTCTGTACCGGATATTACTCCCTTGCCAAACAAAGCTCGGGGATTTCGCCAGGTGGCAGGGAGATATATTGCAGCATTTATGGCTGTATTATTCTCATGGTTCAGTACCTCAATAGCTAACGCACAAAATGCTCCGCTTAACTGTGATAAGTATTATATGCTGGTTGGAGAACTTGTATATAACAATGGTGCTAATACTGCCCGTACTGATGTGTATCAGTTCGGATCCAGTAGTGCCCTTACCAGTTGTAAGTTTGAAAGTGGCGGTGGTGGAGAAGGCATGTGTGTTGACCCTGATAAAAACATAGCCTATATTGCGACTTGTTGTGACCAGGGGGAGATTCGTATTTATAATTATAATACAGCAAGTTTCGAAACTCCTATTAAACTTGCCGGAGAAGATTTGTTAGATGTTACACTCTCAGCAAATTATGCCTACTTATATGTAACCACATATAATAAAGTATATAGAATCAGTACTTCTTCGAGAACGGTCGTTTCTTCTTTTTCTAAAGCTAATGCAGATAACTCTTCTGCTAAGGAATTCTGGGGTGTTGCAGTTCGCCCAAACTCTGGTAAAGTATTCTTTACTACGAACTGGCAGTTTGGTAATGGCACAAGTACCATAGAAATGCTTAATGCTGACTTGTCAGGAACAAGCACAAGAATAGCCACAGCTCCCTCAGGTTTTTATTACAGAGGTATTACATTTGATACTAATAGCAATGTTTGGGCTGTATTGGCCAATAATAATAATCAGGCAGACCGCTTAGTAAAATATACATTAAACACAAATGGAACTGTAGCAAGCACAACTACTTACTATTTTAAAGCACCAACTGTGCATGATGGTAACGCAAGCCAGGGAGATGTCAATCCATTCGATATTGCTTTTGGCCCGGGAGGAGATATATATGTAACCACCTTCTCTGGTGACTGTGTTACGAAGATTACCTATAACTCTCTAAGTGCAAATACTTCAAATGGTTTCTCGACGTACATTCAGTATCAGGCTGGTGTATCAGGTAAGTCTATTACTTTTGTCTGTGGTAACTTTAAATGTGTTTGTAACGCACCTGTAATTAATCTGGATGATTTGGTTTTGAGCGGTGGTACTTGTAATGGAGGAACAGCCAAAAATAATGGTAGTGTTACCGTAACAGGTTTGACGTACAGTTCTTCATCACCTGTTAAAGCAGATATTAACGAAGGAACAAGCTACGGAACAACTCCAATTTATGGTGCTGGCTCAAATGAAGTATTAGGGTCAGGTCAAACTACTCTTACGTTTACAGGTCTAAAGCCAAATACTAAATATACTATACGTGTGTGGAATGGTAAAGATGCATGTTATACAGACATTACTTTTACAACACCGTCGGCCAATTGCTGTACCAACTGTATATCGAACAATTTCGTAAACAATGGTGATTTTGCCTCAGGTAATACCAATGGCTGGACAAAAAGTCCTTCTACTATTGATTTTAATACTTCTAATGGTTATGTTATTTTAAATAATAATGACTATACCGGAGACTATAAAGTTTATCAGGATATTACAGATGGTATTGTAGGTAGTAAAGATTACACTTTGACTGGCGAAGCAGCTTCGCATAATAAACCAGGTAAAATTGCTCAGATTTATTTAGAGGCTTATAATGGCTCTTCTCTTGTAGGTACTTCAGCTAAGTTTGATGTAGTAACTGATATTAGTGTTACAGGTCTGCTGCCTTTCAATATTAAATATACATTACCATCAAGTACAACTAAGATAAGAGTAGTAGGTTATTGTAACGGAAGAGCATTGAAATTTGATAATATTATATTAAGCAGATGTTATGACCCTACATCGCTTAGTCTCTCAAGCAAAGCAGATCCTAACTGTAATCAGGCAGATGGAGCTATAACTGTAACTGCAAGTGGTGGAAGTGGAGAGTATGAGTATAGTTTAAATAATTCTACCTGGCAATCGTCAAATGTATTTACAGGATTGACTCAGGGAACATATACTATATATGTAAAAGATGTAAATACTTCCTCAAGTGTTTGTAAGAAAAATATCTCGGTTACCTTAAGCTGTACACCATGTGTATGTATCTCAAATAACCTGGTACAAAACAGCGGCTTTGATAGCAATGTAAATGGCTGGACCGCCCCTAATGGTGGTTTAGAGCAATCCTCAGGTTCATCGACAGGAGGTTTTGCTATTTTAAATAATGCGGATGCTACTGGAGATAAATATGTATATCAGGTAATTACAGATGGTGTAGTTATTGGTAAAACATATACGTTAAATGCGTTGGCAGCTACTCACAGTAAATCTGCTCCTGCGATAGCACAAATTTATATGGAGTTCTTAAACGCAAGCGATGCTGTAATCGGAACATCCTCTAAAGCTACTATTACCAATACCTATAACGGAACCTTGGTTGCTATTTCACCTATTTCAATGGTCGCTCCTTCAAATACTGCAAAAATAAGATTTGTAGGCTATTGTAATGGCAGAGCATTGAAATTTGATAATGTTAAAATTACGACTTGCTATGATGCTGTAGATGGGACGTTAGTTAAAACTGATCCGATGTGTAATCAAAGCAACGGTAGTATTACTGTAACTGCAAGTGGTGGAAGTGGAGAATATGAGTATAGTTTAAATAATTCTACCTGGCAATCTTCAAATGTATTTACAGGATTAGCTGCTGGTACTTATACTATATATATAAAAGATGCCAATACAAGTGGTACTGACTGTAAAAAGAGTTTACCAGCCACACTTACGTGTATCCCTTGTGTATGTGAGTCAGATAACTTGGTAAAAAATAGTGGCTTTGATACGAATCTTGATAACTGGAGTCCGCAAAATGGAGGTTTTGAGAGAGCCACCGGATCATCGACCGGAGCTTTCGCTATTCTGAATAACTCAGACCAGACTACAACCAATGGTTTTAAGGTTTATCAGGTAATTACTAACGGAGTAATTGTTGGTAAAACCTATATGCTTAATGCTTTAGCTGCGACCCATAGTGTATCAGGCACATCAGCAAAAGCAGAAATTTATTTTGAGTTCCTGAACTCAAGCGATGGAGTAATAGGAACTTCTGCTAAAGCGACTATAACCAATCCTTATAATGGAACATTGGTGGCTATCCCATCTATTTCAATGGTAGCACCTGCCAATACGGCTAAAATAAGAATAGTAGGTTATTGTAATGGCAGAGCATTGAAGTTTGATAACGTCGTAATCAAAACCTGTTATGAAGCAGTTGGGGGTTCTTTAATAGTTACAGATATAGCTTGCGGTCAAACAAATGGAACTGTTACTGTAACTGCGACAGGAGGAAGTGGAAGCTATGAATATAGTAGTGGAGGTAATATCTGGCAGGCATCAAATGTATTCTCATTGCCGGCAGGTAGCTATACAATATCTATCAGAGATAAAAATGCAACTAATTGTGTCAAGACCCTTCCTGCAACCCTTACAGCTAAACCAAATCCAACAGTAAGTGTAAATACAGTAAAAATCTGTTTAGGTGAAACAGCTGTTTTAACAGCCAGTGGTTGTAATGGTACCATAACTTGGTCAGGTGGAGGAACACCAAATGGAACTACCTTATCTGTAAAACCAACAGTAGCAGGTACAACAACTTATACGGCTACTTGTACCGCAAGTAACGGTTGTACTGCCCAGGCAGTAGGAACAATTATGACCTACCCGTTACCAACAGTTACTGTCAATGACATTAAACTATGCGCTGGCGAAACAGGAACTTTAACAGCAACGGGTTGTTCTGGCACAATTACTTGGTCAGGTGGAGGTACGCCAGGTGGTTCGACACTGAGCGTAAATGCTACTGGAACTTATACAGCAACTTGTAAAGTAACTACTAATGGCAAAGAGTGTTCAGTTTCTGACGTAGGTACTGTAATTGTAAATCCAGCAGTTTCTGTATCAGTAAATAATCTGGTACTATGCGTTGGTGAGTCAGGAACTTTAATAGCAACCGGATGTTCAGGTACAGTTACCTGGTCAGGTGGGGGTACGCCGGGTGGTTCGACACTAAGTGTAAATGCTACCGGTACCTATACAGCAACTTGTAAAGTAACTGCGAATGGTAAAGAATGTAGCGCTTCAAGTAATGGTACAGTAACTGTGAATCCTGCGGTTTCGGTAAGTGTAAACGATATTGTACTATGTGCTGGTGAGACAGGAACTTTAACAGCAACGGGTTGTTCTGGTACAATTACCTGGATGGGTGGAGGCACACCAGGTGGCTCAACCCTCAGTGTTAATACCGCAGGCACTTATACTGCAACTTGTAAAGTAACTATCAATGGCAAAGAATGTAGTGCTACAGATAATGGCGAAGTAAAAGTAAATAGTAAGCCACAAATATCGGTACCAGACCAACAAACCTGCGCTGGTATCGAAGCAACGCTGACAGCATCTGGATGTGCAGGAGGAACCATAACCTGGAATACAGGTGGAAGCGGTTCATCAATAAAAGTTACACAAACTACAGCAGGCACTTATACTTATACAGCTACCTGTACTATTACTACAAATAGTAAAACATGTACAAATACTGCAACAGGAAAACTGATAGTTAATCCAAATCCAACGATAAGTGTTGACAGTAAAGAAATATGTATAGGACAAAGCGCAACGTTAACCGCAAGTACTTGTACAGGAACTGTAAGCTGGAATACAGGTGCAACTGGATCGACATTAGCAGTTAGCCCGGCAATAACAACAACTTATACCGCTACCTGTACATTATCAACTACTTGCAAAGCTACAGCCAATGGCAAAGTTACAGTTAATCAATTACCTAATAAGCCAATTTTAACAGTTGACAAATCAAACATCTGTCCATCAGAAAGTGCGACTATAACAGCTTCTGGTTGTAATGGAGGTACATTATTATGGTCTAACGGTGAAACGACAAGCAGCATTACAGTATATCCGGCAACAACAACAACTTATACAGTTACTTGTACTTTAACAACCACAGGTTGTGTTAGCGACCCTGCTTCTCAACAAATATCAGTAACACCGACCGATCCGATTACCATCACAACCTGCACACCTGGGACAAGCTCTGGTAATCCGACATCTCAGGCATTAGGATTTAACGTTTTTACTTTAAATGGAGTCGTGTTCATGTCCGGCGAGGTAGATAATGGTGTAGCTGCTGGTGGTAATATTGAATTAAAAGGTACAACAAATATTACAGGTAATAATCCGAGTGGATATTCAAGCTTACCAACTGTTGGTGGAAATACTACCTTTATTTATTCAGGAGGTAAAGTTATATATACGTCAGGTAACGGATTAAATGTAAATGGGGGAGGCTTTGCTAAAATATGTAATATAACAGGTTCGACCTTCTACCCTAATGGAGGTAATGCTCGTATTACAGGTGGTACATTTGATACCACTCCATATATTAATATAAACACAAACCAAGGAAGTGGCACATGGCAAACTGGTTGCGGTAGCATTGATTTCGTAGGTGCATTCACCAGCTTCCAGTCATCGGCAACATCAATGAGTGGCTTAACAAATAATATTACGCCAACATTTGACCCGGGCAATACCACTCAGCCAAAACTTACCTTACAATCAGGTTCAAATATCTGGAATCTGACAGGTACGCAATTAAATGGCTATTCAACTATCGTATTTAATAATGCACCTGATGCCTCAAAACCATTGATTGTCAATGTAAATACTTCAGGGAACTTCACATTGACATTACCAAATCTTTCAGGTATTGGCGATGCTCAGGGGCAATTCATTATCTGGAACTTCTATAATGCAACAAATCTAACTATTTCGAATTCAAGCACTACAATGAAAGGGACATTATTTGCCCCTAATGCTGACGTAACGAAGAATAGTAGTTCAAATATTGACGGGCAAGTAATTGCAAAATCATTTGTATTAAATGGAGGAGAAGTACATTATCAGAAATTCAACTCAACCATTGACTGGGGAACTAATTGTGAACCTATTTGTGCAGGTTCTCCGATAACCTTAACAGCTACCGGATGTACTTCTACTCTCACTTGGACAGGTGGTGGAAGTACTAAAATAGGTAATTCAGTGGTATTTAATCCTACTGTTACTACAGTATTTACCGCAACTTGCGGCACTGGTAATTGCAAGTCAACAGCAAATATCACAATAGAAGTTGTTCCTACACCAACGGTAACAGTTAACGATTTGGTTATTTGTTATGGAACAACTGGTACTTTAACAGCGACGGGTTGTACAGGCACAGTAACCTGGAATACAGGTGCTTCAGGTACAAGCATTATCGTAAGCACAGCAGGAACATATACCGCAACCTGTAAATTGACAACAAATGGGAAAGAATGTACAGCAAGCGACACGGGTGAATTGATCATTAATCCTGAAGTAAAAGTAACTGTCAATGACGTAGTAGTATGTCTGAATGAGACCGCGACCCTGACCGCGACAGGCTGCAGTGGAGGGACCATCAGCTGGAGCAACGGCGGCAGTGGGACCAGTATCACAGTTCCATCGGGGACAGCGGGAACCTATAGTTTCACAGCGACGTGTACCGTGACCCTGAATGGCAAGGCCTGTAGTGCGAGTGATGCAGGCAAGGTGACAGTGAATCCGGGAGTAAGTGTAACGGTAGAAGATATAGTGGTATGT
>NZ_JACETV010000016.1:0-1433 GCF_013912375.1 Emticicia sp. BO119
ATGTGGAACCAGTGGAGCTTCGAATATTCTGACGATCTTCTCAGGTGGTACACCAGATGCACCGACGATAGCGAGCAACAAGCTGAGTTTGTGTAATGGTGAGACAGCGACCTTGACAGCGACAGGCTGTAGTGGAACGGTGAAATGGAGCAATAATGCCACAGGAACAAGCATCAGTGTAACGACTGCAGGTACTTATAGTGCAACTTGTGTAAACAACTGTGGAACCAGTGGAGCATCGAATGTGATAACTATTACCACAGGCAATCTTCCGGTAGCACCGACAATTACAGCGAACAAAAATGTTTTATGTAATAACGAAACGGCAACCTTGATTGCAAGCGGCTGTATTGGTAATGTTCAATGGAATAACGGTTCGACAGGCACTTCAATCCTTATAAGTATCGGAGGAACATACTCTGCTAAATGTGTGACAAGTTGTGGTGAAAGTTTGTCAAGTAATATAATAACCATTACAACAGTGCCGGCGCCAGTTGTTCCTGAAGTACAAACAAATACAAATACTATTTGTGGTACTGAAATAGCGACTTTAACAGCTACTGGATGTAATGGAGTTATTTCATGGAGTACAGGAGCAACTACAAGCAGCATTACGGTAAGTACTGCAGGAACTTATACTGCAACATGTAAAAATGCTTGCGGAGAAAGTGATCCAAGCCAGAATATAGTTATCAGAAAGAACGTTATGTCATCTCCGCCAACGGTTACGGCTAATAAAACAAGTCTTTGTGGTACAGAAACAGCTATTCTAACTGCAACAGGTTGTGGTGGTACAATTAAATGGAATACCAATGCAACAGGCAGTACACTCGCTGTAAGTTCAGCAGGCACATATAGCGCAGTTTGTGTGAGTAGTTGTGGAACAAGTGCGGCATCGAACATAATAACGATTACGTCAGGTGGAAATCCATCAGCACCAACAGTCGCTGCTACGAAGACAAGTCTATGTGGCACTGAAACAGCAACCTTGACAGCCACAGGTTGTGGTGGAACTGTGAAATGGAGTACCAATGCAACGGGTACAAGCATCACAGTAAGTACAGCAGGCACATATACAGCAACCTGTACAAATAGTTGTGGAACAAGCAGTACTTCAAACGCAATTATTATTACTACAGGTAGTATGCCAACAGCACCGACACTATCAAGCAATAAAACAAGCATCTGTGGTAATGAAACAGCTACTTTAACTGCAACAGGATGCAATGGTAGTGTGAAGTGGAGTACTGATGCCACTACCACAAGTATAACAGTAAGTACAGCGGGCACTTATACAGCAGTATGTATTAATGCTTGCGGTACAAGTCCAACATCAAATGTAATAGTTATCACAACAGGAGGTTCGCCAAGTGCACCAACGATAGCAAGCAACAAAACAAGCTTGTGTGGTAGTGAAACAGCAATTCTGACAG
>NZ_JACETV010000016.1:1529-57136 GCF_013912375.1 Emticicia sp. BO119
ACAGCCACAGGTTGTAGTGGTTCAGTAACCTGGAGCAATGGTTCAACAGGTACAAGTATTACAGCAAGTACTGCCGGAACATACACTGCAACCTGTACAACACCTTGTGGAACCAGTGGCGTATCGAATGCGGTAGTTATCACAACAGGAGGTTCGCCAAGTGCACCAACAATAGCAGGCAACAAAACAAGCTTGTGTGGTAGTGAAACAGCAATTCTGACAGCCACAGGTTGTAGTGGTTCAGTAACCTGGAGCAATGGTTCAACAGGTACAAGTATTACAGCAAGTACTGCCGGAACATACACTGCAACCTGTACAACACCTTGTGGAACCAGTGGCGTATCAAATGCAGTGGTTATTACAACAGGAGGTTCGCCAAGTGCACCAACAATAGCAAGCAACAAAACAAGCTTGTGTGGTAGTGAAACAGCAATTCTGACAGCCACAGGTTGTAGTGGTTCAGTAACCTGGAGCAATGGTTCAACAGGTACAAATATCACAGTAAGCACAGCGGGAACATATACTGCAACCTGTAGCAATAGTTGTGGAACCAGTGGTGTATCAAATGCAGTGGTTATTACAACAGGAGGTTCGCCAAGTGCACCAGTAATTGCTACTAACAAACCAAGCTTATGTGGTAATGAAACAACTGAAATCACAGCGACCGGTTGTGGTGGTACGGTAATGTGGAGCAATGGTGCGACAGGAATGAGCATTACAGTTGGTACTGCCGGAACATACACTGCAACCTGTACAACAACTTGTGGAACCAGTGGGGTATCAAATGCAGTAATTATTACAACGGGAGGTAATCCTACCCCACCTATAGTGGCAACTGATAAGCCAAGCTTATGTGGTAGTGAAACAGCAATTCTGACAGCCACAGGTTGTAGCGGAACTGTAACCTGGACTGGCGGTCAAACTGGTACGAGTCTTACTGTAAATGCAGCAGGTACCTATACAGCAACCTGTACTAACCTTTGTGGTGTAAGTGGGGCTTCAACGCCAATAGTCATTACAACAGGCGGAACACCTGGCGCACCAATAGTAGTAAGCAATAAAATAAGCATTTGTGGTGCAGAAACTGCTACACTTACAGCAACAGGTTGTGGTGGGGTAATAACCTGGAGCAACGGCTCAACTGGGTCAAATATCACAATTGGTACAGCTGGTACATATAGTGCTATCTGTACTACAGCTTGCGGAACCAGTGGTTCATCAATTGTAATCACAATTACGCAAGGTTCTACACCTACTGCGCCAATCATAGCTGCTAACAAGACAAGTATATGTCCGAGTGAAACGGCAATTCTGACTGCAAGCGGTTGCAACGGAACAATTGTATGGACAGGCGGCAATACAGGAACAATGTTGACGGTAAGCACAGCCGGAACTTATTCAGCCACTTGTATGAACGGTTGCGGAACCAGCGGTGCATCGAACAGCATTGTTATCACATCTAAAACAGATTGCGGTACATGTAATGCGGTAGCCCCTATCATATCAGCGAACAAAACCAGCATCTGCAAACCTGAAAATGTAACATTAACAGCCACAGGATGCAGCACAGGGGTGGTTATCTGGTCAACAGGTCAGACAGGAAGTTCAATAACTGTGAAACCAACAGCTACGTCTATTTACACAGCGGTTTGTAAAGAATCGAACTTATGTAGCAGTGCTTTATCAAATGCTATACAGGTGAAAGTAACCAACGTTAAACTACCAAGTTTGGTTTGTTTGACTGACTTTGTTTGCGGTGGTGAATCAGTAACGATTAAGGCCAGCGGTTGTGAAGGTATAGTAGTTTGGTCGACAGGTGCAACGGGTGAAACCCTTACATTGATTCCTGACAGCACAGTGAAATATACAGCTAAATGTAAAGTAGGCGATTGTGAAAGCGGTGTAACCGAACCGGTAATGATACCATTTGGTGCTCCGAACAAACCATTCATCCATTGCAAGAAACAGATATGTCCAGGCGAAAGCACTACTATTACCGCTACAGGATGTACAGGCTTGGTGGTGTGGTCTACAGGAGCAACAGGAGCCGTATTGACTGTAACACCAACACAGGAGTTCACTACGTACTGGGCTAAATGTCAATCATTAAGCGGTAAATGTGAAAGTCCACGTTCAAACGAAATAACCGTAACAGTTGGCAAAGCGGCAACAGCACCGACAGTAATTGCCGAAATCAAGAATGTGTGTCCGTTTAACACGGCTGACTTAAACACTGCCATTCTGACTGATATTACCACAGTAGGAGGTCAGTTCGAATTCCATACGGCCAATTCAACAGACTCTCCTTTAATTACTAATCCGGGAGCTGTAGGTGCAGGTACATACTACGTATTTGAGCGTACATCAGCGGGCTGCTACTCTGCAGGATCGGTAATTAAAGTAGTAATCACTACTTGTGACGGTGGAGTGACACCGGGCACACCAATTGTAGACCTGGCAATCAGCAAGAAGGCTTCAGCAGATAAAGTAGCAATGGATCAGGAAGTCGAGTATAAAGTATTAGTGAAAAACGTAGGTACGCTCAAAGCAACAGGTATAGAAGTAAGAGACATCTTACCATATAAACTGAGCTTTATCTCGGCAAGTGTGAATGCTACTTATACCAATGGAATTGTTAACCTCAAACTGGATAGCTTATTGGCTGGTGATAGTGTATCATTCACTTACAAAACAAGAGTAGTTGCTGGTGGAAAGATTGTAAATAAAGCTGAATTAGCCAAAGTAAATGAAGTAGACAATACCACTACCAATAACGTAAGTGAATATACCATCAATGATCCAGCTCAGGAAGAAACCTTGTTAGGTATGAGCAAGGTATCAGGTGAGCCTTTATTAGTGAGTGGAAAAACTTACACCATACCATTTACTATCTATGTAAAAAACATGGGTAATTCAGATGTAACGGGTGTACAGGTAGTTGACGATTTAGAGAAGGCCTTTGGCAGCGGTGCGAAGATTCTGAACGATACTGTGAAGATAGTAGCAGATTCAGGCTTGGTAGTGAATCCGAATTATACGGGTCGTGGCTTGCACAAAAATATGTTGATTGACTCATTGAGCAGTATTAAGAAAGGTAAAACTTCGGCTCTGAGATTCAACGTAAAAGTTGATCTTTCTGAAGCAACAGCAGATAAGTTCTATAACAAAGCGGAACTCAATGTAAATGGCCAGAAGAAAGAAGAATCAACAGACGGTGTAAATCCTGACCCTGATAATGATGGCGATCCGACTAACAACAATGATCCAACTCCAATTGAAGTAGAGGTTGATATTAATCCGACCGAACCGGCCATTGGTGTCGCTTTAGCAATTGTTGACTCAACAAAATTAGATGAAACAAGTTATTCAGTAACCTACTTAGCTTTAGTGAAAAATGTTGGAAGTTCTAAACTGACTAATGTGCAGGTATCTGATAGCTTGAGCAAGACATTCGCAGATAGCGTAAGTTACGTAATGGTGGGTAAACCAACAGTAGGATTGAACTCTACTTTAAAACTGAACCCTGCATTCGATGGCAAAGAAGATGCTAATCTATTAATAGCAGATACAACAAGCCAGTTGGCAGTAAGTAAAATGGATTCAATATTCTATACCGTGAAAGTGTACCATAATGGTCATGAAGGGCCTTACGAAAACTATGCGTATGCAAAAGCTATCGGAAGTGGAAAGCTGGTATCTGACAAGTCAAATTCAGGTATGGAAGTGAAACCTAATCAGACTTCACCAACTGTATTGAGATTACCACTTGATGCTGGAGGAGTAGTGATAATTCCTGAAGGATTCTCTCCGAATGAAGACGGGGTGAACGACTACTTCAAGGTCACTGTTCCAGATGGTGCCAAAATTGTATCGGGTAGTATCTTCAATCGTTGGGGGCATTTAGTCTTCAAGGATAAAGACAATACATTGGCAGGAAAAGGTTGGGATGGAACCTCAAACCAGGGTATCAGATTTGGTAGTGAAGGTTTACCAGACGGAACGTACTTCTATGCGATTGATTATGAACTTGGTGGTAAAAAAGTACACAAAGTAGGTTATATTACACTTGCGAGATAAACCATAACCCCCAATTTACAGTAAACTGTGCCATCTTTCAAGACGATTCAATTCTAATGAGAGATGGCACTTTCTTTAACAGGCTGATTTTGCCCTGGCACATAACCCGCGATAACACCTTAAATGCTATTGAGAACCTATAACAAATCACTATGAAAAAAATCTACTCCTTTAAAAAGGTAGTAAGCCTTTTTATTTTTCTGTTTTTATCATATATATCCTGCGCACAATTGCCGTCTGGTTTTAACGACCAGCTTTTTTTAGGAGGATGGAATCAGGTAGTCGGATTTACTTTTGATGCTAATGGTCGTATGTTTGTGTGGGAAAAAGCCGGAAAAGTTTGGATAGTAGAAAATGGTGTAAAGAAAAGCCAGCCATTTATTGATATTTCGCCGGAAGTAGGTGACTGGAGAGATTTCGGCATGGTAGGATTTGCCTTAGACCCCAACTTTATTTCAAACGGAAACGTATATCTGTTATATGTAGTTGACCGGCACCATTTATTAAAATTCGGTACATCGCAGTATAGTGCAAGTACTAACGAGTATTATAACGCCACTATTGGACGTATCACACGTTATACTGCTACCGCCGGTTCAAATTTTTCTCAGATTGACTATAATTCAAGGAAAGTCTTGTTAGGTGAAACCAAATCTACAGGTATGCCGGTTCTACATGAATCTCACGGAGTCGGTCAAATAGTTTTTGGTACAGATGGCACACTCCTGGCAAGTCTGGGTGATGGAGCCAGTTATGCTTCAGCCGATCAGGGCTCTGCAGGAGAGACTTATTGGCAGACAGCCCTGAACGATGGGATTATCACACCTCAGGAAAACGTAGGAGCTTATAGATGCCAGATGCTAAATTCATTAAGCGGTAAAATCATAAGAATCGACCCGAATACAGGTGATGGAATCCCTTCGAATCCCTATTGGAACCCAAATAATCCACGTTCAGCGCAATCAAGGGTGTGGGCAGTGGGATTAAGAAACCCCTATCGTTTTACTATTAAGACAGGGACAGGAAGCCCCGATAGAAACGATGGTAATCCAGGTACATTTTTTATAGGTGATGTGGGTTGGAATACGAAAGAGGAACTTAATATCCTTACAAATAAAGGACAAAATTTCGGTTGGCCTTCCTATGAAGGAATGGAAGCACAAGGGGCTTATAATAATAATACCTATAAACCAGCAACCTACGACAGACCTAAATTAGACTGGCGAAATGGAAGTAATGCAAGAGGGTATATTAATGGGGTAGTTTCTAATGTGGGTAGTTCTTTATTATCAGGTTCTTCTTTTGGCGGAAACGCCTCAACCGGAGGTGTATGGTATACAGGTTCAAGTTTCCCTGCTGAATATAAAAATACCTATTTCCATGCCGACTATGGTGGCGGCTGGATAAGAAACATTAGTTTTGATGAAAATCTTAATCCAGAAAAAGTGAAAAACTTTGTTCCGGATGGTAGCGGCTCTATTGTATTTGTTGGTCAACAACCCTTTCAGGATGCTTTATTATATGTCAAATATCCGGGTGAAATAAGACGTATTACCTATACACAATCAGGCAATAAATTCCCTACTGCCATTGCATCGTCTGATAAAACTTTCGGAACTTCGCCATTAACAATACAATTTACAGGAGATCAGTCTTATGATCCGGAAAACGGCAATTTAAGCTACCTGTGGGAATTTGGTGATGGGAGTATCAGTACCTTGGCAAATCCTCAAAAAATATTTAATACTTCGGGTAATACTGCTTATAATGTAAAGCTGACAGTTACTGACAATGGAGGGGCAAAAAATTCGGCTTCTATTTTAATATCGCCGAATAATACACCACCGATTATAAACGCAAGTACTTTAAACGAGATTAATACCTTTCAGGTAAGTGGCAAAACCTATCTGACATTAGATTGCTCTGCTTCTGATAAAGAAACATCTGATTCTCAATTAAATTATAGCTGGCAAGTGGCTTTATTTCATAATGAGCACAATCACCCCGAACCGCCAATTAATCAGAAGACAACCTCAGCCGTTATTTCTCCAGTAGGTTGTGACGGAGCTACCTATTGGTATCGGATTACCTTAACCGTTCAGGATACTCAAGGTTTAACTGCAACATTGAGTAAAGATATTTATCCCAATTGCGGGGCTGCACAGCAATCTATTACTTTCAATAGCCTTGCCAATAAACTTAATACAGATACACCTTTTGCCATCAGTGCAGTTTCTACTTCAACCCTGCCTATATCTTATTATGTATTGAGCGGTCCTGCCACAGTAGTTGGAAATGTTGTTATCCTAAGTGGCCTTCCGGGTACTGTTACTGTTGCTGCCACCCAACCGGGGAATACTGATTTTGCTCCGGCAAGGCCGGTCTTTCAGTCTTTTGCTGTAACAAAAAAAGTGGATACTCCAACTAACCCTCCGGTGCAGAATGGAGACGGAAATGGGTTAGCCGCCACCTATTTTGATAATATAGACTTAACTAATCCCAAAGTAGCCCGGATTGATTCTAAAATTGATTTTAACTGGGCAACAGGTTCACCGGCTACAGGGATAGCTAATGACACTTATTCGGCAAGGTGGATAGGTGAAATATTAGCTAAATATACCGAAACTTATACGTTGAGTGTCTCGGCCGATGATGGAATCAGAGTATGGATTAATAACCAGCTTGTATTAGACAGATGGGTTGACCAGTCATTTACCACTTATAATTTTATGGTAAATTTGGTAGCAGGTCAAAAAGTACCTGTTAAGGTTGAATATTATGAAAATGGAGGAGATGCCGCGGTAAAATTAGAATGGGCAAGTGTGAGCCAGGTAAAAGAAGTAATACCGCAAAGCCAGTTATTTGGGGTAGTTGTACCTATTGCACCAACTACACCGCCTGACGGAAACGGGAATGGTCTGGCAGCTACTTATTATGATAATGCTAACCTCACTACTCCTAAGCTAACCCGTTTAGATAATAAAATTGATTTCAATTGGGGTTCTGGTTCACCCGACCCATCCATAGGAAATGAGACTTATTCTGTTAGATGGCAAGGTCAGATCTTACCAAGATACTCAGAACAATATACCTTTAGCATCACCTCTGATGACGGAGTGAAAGTATGGATTAATAATCAGTTGAAAGTGAATAAATGGGTTGCTCAGTCTTCTGTAACCAATACCTTCACGATAGACTTAACAGCAGGGCAGAAGACCTCTATTTTGATAGAATATTATGAGAATACAGGCAATGCCATGATAAAATTAGAGTGGGCAAGTACAAGCCAGGTAAAGGAAATAATACCGCAAAGCCAGTTATTTGGTATAGAACCCGACCCTATAGTCGGCACTGGCTTAACTGGTAGTTATTATAATAACAGAGACCTTACAAGCCTGAAGCTTACCAGAATAGACAAGACCATCAACTTTAACTGGGGAAATGGTTCTCCTGCTTCGAGTATTTCAAACGACACCTATTCAGTTCGTTGGGAAGGATTCTTATTACCCCGTACTACGCAGGTTTATAATATTATGATGACAGGCGATGACGGAATAAAAGTTTGGATAGATAACCGATTGATTATTAATAAATGGATTGACCAGTCGCCGACTACTCATTCTTATGCTATCTTATTGTCTGGTGGTGTAAAAGTGCCTGTCAGGATTGAATATTATGAGAATACAGGCGGGGCTGTTGCCAGGTTAGAATGGTCTGGCCCGAGTCAATCTCGAGAAGTGATACCTCAAAGTCAATTGTTCCCTAAAACAGGAACTTCAGGTATTATTAATAACTCTGAAGTGCCTGAAATAATAGGCAATTTCATTAGTATGAAATCAGAAGAAAATGATATTTTACTTTTTCCTAACCCTGCTGGTGAAAGTGTAACTATTCAGTTAAACAAATTGGCAAATCGTGCTGTAAAGCTACAAATGATTGATGAAAGAGGATCTATATTACATCAGGAATCATTCAGTAATAAAACTGAGATTGACTTGTCTCTCAAAAGTTATCATGGCGGGCTTTATTTTATTATTATAGAAGACGAAACCCAAGAGGTAGGGAAATCAGTCAAAAAACTGATAATTCAGCACTAACATATAAAAAATATACCTATATTATAGAAATGTTCCTAAATTTAGACACCTGAATAAATAAAGTGTGGACAAAATAAACTTGCCAAAGGCATGATTTTTGCATTTGATTACGTTTAATAAGAAAGCAGTACTACCTTGCAATGCTATTGAGAAAATTGATAATTTTTACCTTTTTTGCTACTTCTGCTTTTGTCGTTTATGCTCAAAGTACTTCTAAAGCGCTCCAGAAAGCCGATGCGCAGTATGAATCTTTGGCATACGCAAAAGCAATAGAGTTGTATGAGACTGCTTTGAAAAAACCGAAAGGTTTAACAGAAGAAGAAACTTTAAAAGCAAAAATACAGTTGGCGTTAGCTTACCGACAGGTTAAAGATTTTGTTAATGCCGAAAGAGTTTTCAGAGAGGTCTTAAGTACTAATCCGGTTTTGAAAGGTGAAGATGTGAAAGCCTACAGGCATTTTGCACAGGTACTAACCAGCAATGGTAAATATGATGAGGCTAACCAATACTGGCAGAAATTCAATGAGTTACAGGAACAGGATAAACGAGGTGAGGAGTTTATCAAATTGAATAGCAATCGTGGGGCATTGGAACGAAATGCAGGTAGTTATCGCATAGAATATGTAGGTATTAATTCGAGTAGTGCTGATTTCAGCCCAATTTATTATAAAAAGGGGCTGGTCTTTGTATCCGGCCGTACCGGTAATGCTACTATCAAAAGAGTTTTTAACTGGGATGCATCCTCTTTCCTTGACTTATTTTACTTAGAAGACCTGAAAGTATTAAATACCGAACCCTCGGCATCTGCTATTGGTACAAGCTCCTCTTCTACTGCAAAAACTCCAAACACCTCAAAAAGATTGGGTGATGATTATTATACCCCCCCCACATCAAACGATAGTAAAACGGTTGGCAGGAAAGGCAGTGATTACGTACCAGGTAGCAAAGACCTCGATTATGAAGAAGAACCAAGTATTCCTACACAGAAATTCAGCAAAACACTTAATTCAAAATATCACGAGGGGCCGTGTACGTTTTTCCATGATGGTTCAAAAATTATCTTTACCCGTAATAACCAAAGTACGAACGGAGGGATTTTTGGACAGAAAAAAAATACAGGTATCACACGCTTAAAGCTATATATGGCTTTCTATGAAGATAACGAATGGAAAAAAGTACGGGAATTACCTTTTAATAGTAATGATTTTTCTTGCGGACATCCCACCATCACAATTGATGATAAAATCCTGTACTTTGTTTCTGATATGCCCGGAGGTTATGGTGGAACTGATGTATGGATGACAAGATATAGTAATGGTGAGTGGACTAAGCCCGAAAACTTAGGCGCAAGTGTGAATACGCGTGGTAACGAGATGTTTCCATACGTAGATGAAAGAGGCAATCTGTATTTTTCGTCAGATGGCCACCCTGGGCTCGGCGATTTAGATATATTTTTCATGCCTATGAATACAGCCACAGGTTTACCTTCTGGGAAACCAAGAAACTTAGGCGCCCCTCTCAACTCAAACAAAGATGATTTTGGAATTATTACAGACAGTGAACGCCAGTCAGGATTCATAAGCAGTAATCGTAAAAGGGGGGGCAATGATGATGACATATATAAATTTACACGCTTAGGAACCATATATGGTTGTAGGGAAGTAATTGTTAATATATTTGATGCAGAAAGTAAAAAGCCCTTTGACCGTATCAGATTTGAATACGAAACCAAGGGAGAAGCCAACTCTAAAGAAAGTGCCATTACCAATAATTCAGGCACTATCAAGTTGTGTCTGCGAGCCGATAATGACTTTAATTTTATAGTTAAACAAAATGGTTATCAGCAATCTGTTATAAGTTTTTCAAATAGAGATGCCTCGGATTACGAAGCATCAAAACTGGATATTTATCTGAAACGTGAAGTGGTAGTGGCCGATAATACAAAAAAGAAACCCGCTGAAACTAAGCCTGCTCCAAATGAAATCCTGTTATCAAAAGGAAGTAAAAATAATATATCAACTATATTCAGAGGAGTAGTAACAGCCGGAAGAGACAGCACGCCTATAGCAGGGGTTTTGATTCGTTTCATTAATCAGTGTACTAATCAGGTACAGGAGATGATTACCGGAGCAGATGGGTCTTATGAATTTAAAAGAGATTTGAACTGTGATTATCTGTTAGAAGCTGTCAAAGAAAATTTTGGAAGAAGTTTTGAGATGGTTGAGAAAATTGCAGAAAAAAGAAGTATTGCTAATATTTTTAAGAAAAAAGCAGTTAAAGCTAACGTTGGTTCTTTATTTGATACCAAACTTTATAAGGTTGGTGATGTAGTGCAGTTAGATAATATTTATTATGATTCTGAAAGCTATAAAATCAGGGGAGAGGCAATTAGAGAGTTGGATAAACTCGTGAACACCATGCAGAAGAACCCTAATATGATAATAGAAATACGCTCTCATACAGATACAAGAGGAAATGCTCAGGATAATTTAGCCCTCTCACAGTTACGGGCTAATGAGGTAGTGAATTTTTTAGCAAGAAAAGGAATAGCTAAAGCAAGAATGAGAGGAGTAGGAATGGGAGAAAAAGAGCCGGTTAACGAATGTGGTGATGGTGTTCAATGCACGGAAGCAGAGCATCAGAGAAATCGCAGGACTGAATTTAAAATTCTTTCCATTGAGCGTAAATAATTGTGACTCAAATTTTTGGAATTAAGAGCCAGAGAAGTAAAATTTGTAGAATTTCTCCATATAAACAATCACTATTCCGTTACCTTTGCTTCATAAATTACACAGAATGTGCTTTTGAGAATGAATTGATATGAGGAATTTTAAAAATGATAATTATCCGCAGAAAGGTACTAATAAAACAGCCGAGACGAAATTTGTAGTAAAGGAAGAAACAGAGCTATTGGTATTTCTGCTTAAGAACATCAATAAAAGCCGCAACGATGTAAAAGTATTACTTAGGGATAGACACATTTTTATAGATGGCCGTACGGTTAGCCAGTTCAATCATATTCTCAAACCAGAACAGGTTGTTGAAGTAAGCTGGAAAAAAGCACCAGAAGAACAAAGACAAAAAGGATTATCGATTGTTTTCGAAGATCAGTATCTGGTTGTCATTGAAAAGCAAGAAGGTGTTTTATCTATAGCGACTGAAAAACAAAAAGACAACAATGCTTATAGTACCTTAAGTGCCTATGTAAAAAGGCAGAATCCCGGTAACCGTATTTTTATTGTGCATAGATTGGACCGGGAAACCTCTGGTTTAATGATCTTTGCCAAGAGTGAAAAAATACAAAAACTTTTGCAGGAGTCTTGGAATGAAACAATAGAAGAACGTACCTACTTAGCAGTAACTGAGGGATCGGTTGAAAAAGATAAAGGAATGATAACCTCTTACCTTGTCGAAAACCGGGCTTTAGTTGTTTATTCCAGCCAGAACCCTGACATAGGTCAAAAAGCTATTACACATTATGAAGTATTAAGACGCAGTAATAAATATTCATTAGTGAAATTTAATTTGGAAACAGGTCGTAAAAATCAGATACGCGTACACGCCAAAGATCTAAAACATCCGATTGTAGGCGATGCCAAATATGGTGCTACTGGCAATCCGATTAACCGTTTAGGATTACACGCCTGGGTTCTTTCGTTTAAACATCCCATCACTAAAGAAAATCTGCGTTTTGAGACAAAAGTACCCGCTAAGTTTATGAAATTATTCGATTTCTTCTAATAGAGAACTGAACTGAACAAATTTGCCTCTGAAAAGCATATTATGGCGGTCTAAAATTTGTTCTTTATGATGAAGTTCAAAGTTCAGAAAATCTTCCATATTCTTGAAATGGAATTGGAAAGAGTACGTATTACCACTATTTTCAATTTCTGTCAAAAGTTTTAAGACAGATGATTTATATGGTAGTTTGGTTTGCATTACTGCTGGTACAAAATTAGTCTTCATCCATTTAAGCCACTGCTGATGAATATGAGTTTCAATATTAAAAGTGATATTAAAAAGAAGCATCGGGTCTGATTTTTAAATAAAAGGTTTGCAAATTTCGGAAAGAAATTTGGTCTTATTCTTACAGAGTTTGATTTTTCTTTGCGTTCTTTGTAGTGAGAACCCTATTGATTGATTTTATTTCCATCATATTCTTTTAAAAAATGTTTAAAAAGTTTATCCCTACTATTCTTGCTATTGTTGGTTTTGTTGTGATTAGTTTTTTGTATGCCTCACCACTATTGCAAGGAAAACGCCTTGGACTACACGATATTCAGATGGCTTCAGCTGCCGCAAAGGAATTAAACGATTTTCATAAACAAACAGGTGATTGGGGGTGGTGGACAAACTCTATGTTTGGTGGTATGCCCAGTTTTATGATAGTAGGGGGGTATCCGAATAGTTGGTCGAGTTGGTTGGGGGCTACTTTATTAGATATTTTTCCCGTTCCGGCTAATATATTTATTGCCTTAATGATAGGGTTTTATGTATTGATGAGGGTGCTGAATGTAAACCGATGGTTAAGTTTTTTCGGCTCGGTTGCCTATGCCTTTAGTTCAAGCGGCTTACTCTTTTTAGAAGCAGGACACATATCAAAACTAATAGCTTTAGCTTTTGCACCGGGGGTATTAGCAGGTTTTATTGCTGTTTTCAGAGGCCGATACTGGCTTGGCATTGCGCTTACAACCTTGTTTATGGGCCTGGAGATTTATGCCAATCACCCTCAGATTACCTATTATCTCTTTTTCCTTTTAGGGTTTTATGTCATTTTTGAAAGCTATCTGCATGTCAAAAAAGGGAACTTTTCAGGCCTCCTTAAGTCGTATGTCATCATTTTGGTTTGTCTGGCTATAGGCGTTGGTACACGTGGAATGTATCTGTGGAATACCCTGGTATATACCAAAGAAACTACCCGGGGCAAATCTGAATTAACGCTGGGTAATATAAACCGTTCATCTGATGGTTTAGACAGAGATTATGCCTTTGGACAAAATTATGCTTTCAGTAAATTAGAAACACTCACCTTTTTAGCTCCAAATTTTGTGGGAGGATCTTCAAATGGTAATCTTGGCACAAATTCAGAAACCTATAAAATGATGGTTGGTAAAGGCATAGATGCAGGCACGGCGCTTAACTTTAGCTCTAATCTTCCATTGTATTTTGGTCCACAAGGTTATACATCAGGTGCATTTTATTCTGGAATCCTTGTTTTATTCTTCTTTCTATTGTCTTTATTTATTGTAAAAGACGGCTTAAAGTATGTATTGCTTGCTACATCTGTTATTTATCTGTTCATAGCCTGGGGTAGTTATTTCAGTGGCTTTAACTATTTTATGTTCGACTACTTCCCTTATTTCAATAAATTCAGAGATAGTAAAATGATCCTTACATTATTACATCTATGTCTGGTATTAGGGGCAATGTTAGGCATCAAACAGATAATAGATAATAACCTGAGTTTCAAAGACTTGAAAAAACCATTGTTATATACACTGGGAGGTGTGTTAGGCATAATAATAATCGGATATTTTATAATTGATTATCGCTCACCCAATGATGATGATTTTGTAAAGAGTATCGCTCAGGCCAACGGACAAGATTTTGCCAATTCATTATTAGCTTCTATTATTACCGACCGTCAGTCAGCAGTTATGAGTGATATTCTACGGTCATTATTTCTGGTAGCAGCTGCAGCGAGTCTGGTATGGGCATTTACAACACAGAAAATTAAAACCAATGTGTTTATCATTGTATTGGGAGTACTCACAATCTTAGATTTGATTTTAGTTGATAAACGCTATCTCAATAATTCCGACTTTCAACCAAAATCAGCAATTGTCAGTCAATCTTACACGCCTTCGCCAGCTGATGAGCAGATTTTACAGGATAAAGACCCTGATTTCAGAGTTATTGATCTCGCAACAAACCAGAGTTTCTGGTCCGATGCCCGCATTTCGTATTTCCATAAATCGATAGGGGGGTATCATGGAGCTAAGCTGAAACGTATGCAGGAACTATACGAGAACGCCATGATAAAAGAGGGTAAATTAAATATGCCGATTCTGAATATGCTGAATACTAAATATTTCATAACTGCCGGACAAAACGGCGAGCCTGTGGCTCAAAGAAACCCTGATGCCTTAGGGAATGCCTGGTTTGTAAACGAAATAAAAGAAGTAAAAAATGCAGATGAAGAACTGAAATCGGTAAATAATTTTAATCCTCGCACAGTAGTATTAGTTGATGAAAGATATAAAAGTTACCTGAATGGAAAATCTCTCAAACAAGATACTTCGGCTACTATTAAACTGACAGAGTATAAACCTAATGCCTTGACCTATGAGTCAAATTCGGCATCGAATCAGGTAGCTGTTTTCTCAGAAGTATATTACAGAGGTAATGAAGATTGGAAATCGTACGTAGACGGTCAGGAAACACCGCATTTCAGAGCCGATTATGTATTAAGAGCTATGGTTGTTCCGGCAGGAAAACACAAAATCGAGTTTAAATTCCAGCCAAAATCAGTAGTAGTCGGTACAAAAATCGACCTTTTTTCATCTATTGCCTTTGTTTTATTGGTTATTGGTGGTTTAGTAATGGAATTCAGAAAAAGTAAGTTTGAAGATAAGCCTGACGCTTAGTTTAAAAGGCAATGAGGAGAATAAAAAACTAAAGAATTGTTTGATTTAATTAATGAATTATGCCTGTTGTTTCAGTTTTAATGCCTGTCTATAATGCAGAAAGGTATCTTAAAGAAGCGATCAATAGCATTTTGAATCAGACATTTAAAGATTTTGAATTAGTTATCTTAAATGATGCTTCCGGCGATTCAAGCAAAGATATAATCCTGTCTTTTAAAGACACCCGTATAAAATATATAGAAAATGAGCAGAATAAAGGACTTTCATTTTCAAGAAATCGATTGTTAAGTGAAGCCAGAGCAGATTATATAGCATGGCTTGATGCAGATGATATAGCATATCCGACAAGACTCGAAGAAGAACACCGATTTCTGAAAGAACACACCAGCTTTGCAATGGTAGCAAGCTGGGCAAGATTAATAGACGCAGAAGACAGGCCGACAGGTAATTTTATTAAATCTTATATTCCCAACGAATACCTTTCTGCCTTATTGCTATTTGTGAATTACTTTGTGCAGTCGAGTGTATTATTGAAAAAAAGCTGTTTGCCGGAAGTCCATTATCGACCAGAGTTCCCACCAACAGAAGATTATGACCTATGGGTGAGAATAGCCGCCAATTATCCGGTAGCCATTCTATCTAAAACACTGGTTGATTATCGTATTCATACAGCCAACATTAGCTCTGTACAACAGCAGAAGTCAGAAAAAGCTGTAAAACTGAATCATCAGATACAGTTAGAAAATTTAGGAATATTACCAAGTGACGAAGAAGTAAACTTACACTACAATATTGCTTTCAGAAAAGCAGAAAGTTTAGTGTTTCTGCAGCAAACCGCCAATTGGCTGCAACGCATTAGCAATCAGAACAAAATCAGTAAAAGATTTGATACCAAAGCCTTACATTATATTCTTGCCCATCGTTGGATAAAAGTATGTACAAGTAACAAATCATTAGGTATAAAGGCTTTGGGCATTTACTTTAAAAGTAAGTTCGCAGAAATAAATTTTCGGAATGTGTTTTTGATAATTAAATACTTAGTAAATAAATAAATGAATATTTTTATTGAATTGTGGAGGGCAGTGCTAAAGTCATTACAATTGCCTTTATCAGTCTCCCAGAAATTCCAATTAATTTTTGTGTTAACCAAATTAGCTTTTTTAAAGATAGTTGCTAAAAATCAAACACCTGCAAGAGTTAAAATTTTTGGTTTCGAGATTGTTAATTATAACTATCGTCTATTAGACTATTTAATAAAAGAGGTTTTTGTAGGTTATGAATATAAGTTCTCTGCTAAGACATCAGCACCAGTTATTTTTGATTGTGGGGCAAATATTGGAATGGCAACTATTTTCTTTAAATGGCTTTATCCTGAAGCAATTATTTATGCTTTTGAACCACAAACCAAAACATTTGAGTTTTTGCAACAAAATATTAAGAATAACAATTTATCAAATGTACACAGTTTTAATCTGGCATTATCTGATGAAGAAGGAACTATAAGTTTTTATGAAAGCGACAGTCAGAATTTAATGGGAAGTATTTTGGAAGATAGGGTAGTAGGAATGAAAATAGAGGTTCAAACTAAAAGATTATCAGATTTTATTACTCAGAAAATTGACTTGATGAAAATTGACGTTGAAGGGGCAGAAAACCTGATAATTAAAGATTTAGTAGAAAATAGGCTATTAAATAAAGAAAAAGTCGATCAGATTATTATGGAGTATCATCACAAGATACCTAAACAGAAGTCATCAATGGGTGCTTTTTTAAAACCATTTGAGGACAATAATTTTGAGTACCAGATTAGAACTGATTTTCATCAATTAGATACATTTCAGGATATGTTGATTCATTTTTTTTAGTGACTATTTTATAACTTAATTAAAATTTTTATGAAGAACAACTTTACGCTTTTGGCTCTTTTATTAATCCCTTTTTTTTGTTTTGCTCAGATACCTTATACTATTAGTCCATTGCCTGCAGGGGGAACTCATGTTGCTACAAAAAAAATAAGCCTTAATACTGATAAAATCCTTAATAAAATATATATTGAGGATAATACAATTGGAGGCGATACTCCAGATTCACGTATCTTTGCTGAGTTTAAAAATACAAATACTCAGGGGACAGTAAGTCAAAGATTTAGCTTGGCTGATGATGGCTATTTAGAAATTGGATATTTTGGCTCTCAATACGGACAAGGTACCCCTTTACAGACAATGTACGCAAATTTTAGCACTATCCAGGC
Source organism: Emticicia sp. BO119 (assembly GCF_013912375.1). Classification (GTDB taxonomy): domain Bacteria; phylum Bacteroidota; class Bacteroidia; order Cytophagales; family Spirosomataceae; genus Emticicia. The sequence goes on from NZ_JACETV010000016.1 coordinate 18,602, forward strand.
CAGAGGAGGGAGCAAGGGTCTGATTTTAAGGGCTGATTCGCCTTTTGGAAATTCTACAGATGGGGTAATTAAGTTTATGAACGGATACAGTCCATATGGAGTTAATGAAAGAATGCGTATCGAGCAGAATGGAAATGTCGGTATTGCTACTGAAACACCACAGGCAAAATTGAATGTTGGAGGAGGAAACGTTCAGTTAGATAATGGCGATGTTTATGTAAAAGATTTCACAAAAGGTATTATTCTTAAATCACCTAATAATGTTTGTTGGAGAGTTACTATTGACAATGACGGGAATTTTGTGAAAACTGCTATACTCTGTCCGAACACGGGGATTTTAACTTTACAACCAGATGCAAGCTCGAGCAAGGAAGCTACTATCAGTTCGATTATACCTGATGAAAACAGAAGTGCTAATATATTAGATATAGGGGGTGTCGCACAAACTAATAGTGGAACACCAAATATCACGCGAACACTACTTGATTTTAATTTATCAACTTTACCACAAGGAACGGCGATAGATAGTGCAAGGTTATATTTATATGGTAATCCAAATACTACTATCGGTTCCAATATTTCGCCCAATCAATTGGATATATATAGAATTGTTAGTAATTGGCAGCAAAATACAGTTACCTGGAATATTCAGCCGTCAATTGACTTAAATACAAAATCTTCTCTCCCTTCATCATCAGGAGGAGATTATTCAAGTTATATAGTAGACGTTACGGCTTTAGTTCAGAATTATGTAAACGATAAAAATAATAGCTTTGGGTTTATGCTGAAATTATTTAATGAATCACCTTACAGAAGACTGATTTTTGCATCTTCTAAAGTTGTAGATACGCAATTACATCCTAAATTGGTGATTTATTACAGACCTCAAAATTAGCATAACAAGCTTGATGTATTTCTGAGTGGCTCAAGTCTACAAAAAAAGCCAAGTGAAGACTTGGCTTTTTTTGTAGACTTGAGTTTAAATTTTATATACCCAATACAAAAATATCTGATGTTGGGGTGGCACTTCCACCTTTCTTTTCAAGTGTTACTGCAAAGGCTTTAGGCAGCGGTACTTTTTTTAGTTGCTGGGTATTATTAATAATATCAAATACTCCGGCATCTAAAGGTTTGTCATTTACAATAGCCCATAACTGATATTGCATTCCAGCAGGAGGTGCAGGTAAATTACCACGAACCAGATAAACCGTGTTTGTCTTCATATCTAAGGCAAGCATAACCGTTGAGTTCGGAGATACCTTTTGTCCCATCAGCTTAAATGTTTTCACTTCCGGGCTCATCAACAAATTCACCTCACTCGGCTTCATCATGCCATCATTATTCTTAACTTCTTTTTGTAGTAATATATTCTCGTTGATAGCCGCAGTTAAACTCTCCTTGCTTTCATTCCAGCGAGTCAATACGTAAATATTTGCTAAAACGCTGCCTAATAATGCTAAAGAAGCAGCAATCCTGATATAACTACTAAAAAATCCACTTGGTTTTACAACCATTGGTGCTATCTCTTCTCCACTATCAAAATCTACAACTTTTGTTTCTTTTACAGCAACTTCATTATTATTTGTATCAGCAACAAGTACGTTCCAGATTTGATTTTTCAAATGAGCAGGAGGGTGTTTGGCATGGTCAAAGGCATAGCTTTCTAAAGCGTCTTCAATTGCTCGAAGCTCCGCCTTTAATTGTGGGTATTTTAAAGACATTTGCTCTACCTCAACTGCCTCCTCTGGAGTAGTTGAGCCAAGCACGTAGCTTTCTAAAATACCGGACGCTATGTATGAATTAATATCCATTTTTATTTACAGCTTGATTACGTTATTAATAAATCAGGTTAATGTAACAAGCATATGTTTTTTAGTTTTCTGGTAGTATTTAAAAAATATTCATTAACAAAAGTACCAATGTCTGAAGTAAAGTACGCAGGGTGTTTACTGCGGCTTTAATCCTTGTTTTGACTGTACCTAAAGGTATGCCGTATTCCTCAGCCACCTCTGCCTGGGTATAGCCCTGGTAATAAATCAAATCTATTAACTGTTTGTATTCAGGTTTTAATCTATCTACTACTCTATGCAGCCCTATTCCATCTACTTCCTGTGCGGTTTGGTATTCAGAATCAATCTGATACACAACCTTATCTTCCATAGATACATTCAGAGATGTATCTCTAAAATCCACCGACCGGACTTTATCTATTGCCAGATTTCGGGCAATATTCATCATCCATGTGAAAATGCTTCCCTTAGAGGCGTCATAATTACCAATGTTTTTCCATATCTTCAAAAACGTATCCTGAAGTAAATCATTGGCATCATCATCCTGCTGTATAATCTTATTAAGTACACCATAGAGCGCACTTGAATAATTATTATACAGAATAGTAAAGCCCCGCTGGTCTTTGTCTTTCAACAAAGCCACTAATTCTTCTTCTGATATGCTAATACGACGTGCCAAACGATTCCTGTTTTCGGGGCTAAATTAGTAAGTTTTTCCAAAGATGTTATTTATCTTAGATCTTTCCAAAAAAAACAATACATTTTAATCAGATTTGCAGGTGATTTATTTAAGCCCAAACGTTTTATCTTTTTGCACTTCTGGTTGTATTTACGGAATATCCTCAGTTTTGGATTTATTTTATTAAATAATAGCCGTACCTTTGCATTTCTTTAGATTTTTCTAATAATATCGAAAGATAATTGACCAATTGAAAACCAAAAAAAATTAAGTAGTGGTTACAACACCCAAACAACAAGGCTTTTTCTTCCCTGCTGAATGGCATCCACACCGTGCAACCTGGTTAAGTTTTCCTCAAAGTTCTGATTCGTGGGATTATGGTGAGCGTTTGGAGCGGATATATCCCTCTTATATGGCTTTTATCAAAGCCATTGCTGAAAGCGAAAAAGTTTGTATTAATGCAAAAGACAAACAGCAAAAATCTTTGATTATCAACCTTCTTGACCAATATAAGATAAATCATAGTCAGATCGAAATACCTATACATACTACTAATGATTCATGGTGTAGAGATCATGGTCCGGCTTTTCTGATAAATCCTGAAACCAGGCAGAAAATGATCGTGGAGTGGGGTTACAATGCTTGGGGCGGAAAATATCCACCTTATGGAGATGATGACGAAATACCCATAAAAATAGCTAATTATTTAGGCTTGCCTTATGTAGTACCAGGTATTATTATGGAAGGCGGATCAGTAGAATTTAATGGCAAAGGTACTGTATTGACCAGTAAATCATGTTTATTGAATCTGAATAGAAACCCACATCTGAATCAGCAACATATTGAACAGTACCTTTATGATTACTATGGAGTTGATCAGGTGCTCTGGGTAACAGATGGGATCGTAGGCGATGATACAGACGGGCATATTGATGATACAACTCGTTTTGTAAATGAAGATACAGTGCTAACTGTAATTGAACATGACAAGACCGATGATAACTACCATCCGCTGAAGCAAAATCTGGCTGATTTAACCAGGATGCGCCTGCTAAATGGTAAACAATTAAATATCAAAGAATTACCCATGCCTGAAGCAGTATATGATAGTGGTATTCGCCTGCCGGCATCCTATGCTAATTTCCTGATTACAAATGGGGCCGTAATTGTACCAACCTATAATTGCGATAAAGATGATACTGCTTTAGATATTATACAGGGGTGTTTTCCGGATAGGAAAATAATTGGCATAGACGCCACCGAAATTATCTGGGGACTCGGTAGTTTTCATTGTTTATCGCAACAAGAACCTATTGTTTAAGGTTGTATAAATGTTAAATTTTCATAAAAAAATATTCAGGTCATTTAGTAACTCAGCCAACGGAGAAGTAGGAGAGGAGACACTGTTTTACTACTCGCAAACCGGGAATGTCGTATGGGCAGAATACGCTGGTGGAGTTATAGTAAAGGGCTTTCTGATAGCTAAAATGTTGGATAATAATGTTTTAGATATGCGCTATGAACATATTAACCAGGCAGGAGAATTAATGACAGGAAAGTGTCATTCTACTCCTGAAGTATTGCCGGATGGCCGCATACGTCTATATGAAAAATGGCAATGGACAAGCGGAGATTTATCATCAGGAGAGTCAATTGTGGAAGAAATAATCAGCAAAACTTCGTAAAAAGCAGATTTTTCTCTTATTTTTGATTCTTCGTTTTTTTGATACCTGAAAAACCATGGTTTTTGACAGGTGAATAACCCAAACAAAATTAATATTCATCACAATAATTTTTAAACGCATAGAGTTTAGTTATTGTAGCAAAATGGCATTGCCATGAAGATGATTGAAAGGTGTATTGTTATGAAGCGATTTTACAAGGTATTTCCATATTATATATTATTAATCTTTTCTCAGATTGCCTGTCAGGTCTTAAAGAAACCATCATCATCTGAAAGAGCAGTAAAAGAAGGAACCAACACCACGGGTGCAGCGGCACCTGCGCCTCAAGCCACTCAGGTAAGTGCTGTAATCATTGAACCGGTAGGTCTGACAGTAGGAACAAATGAAGTGAAAGTGTCAGAATTGAAGCAGGAGATTGAGAAGATAAAAGTATATGATTCTGTATCAGTAGAGAAAGCCTTGGAACAGGTGATTCAGGATCAGAGAATGGTAGCTGAAGCCAGAAAGAGAGGATATGATAATTCGGAGGAATATAAAGAAGAACTGCAAACTTACAACAGCATTTTAGCAGAGGCTTATCTGACAGATAGTGTTACTATTAAATATCTTCTGAAAGAGACATACGACTGGCTATTACAAGAGGTAAGGGCTGCTCATATTATGTACCAGTTACATGAATTTGCTAATCCGGCAGATACAGCTGCTATTTACAATAAATTAATTGATATTCGTAGAAGAGCTGTAGAAGGAGAAGATTTCGGAGTATTGGCGCAGCAATTTTCACAAGATAAAAAAACAAGCACTAAAGGAGGTGAATTAGGCTGGTTCAGTGCCTTACAATTGGTATATCCTTTAGAAAAAGCAGCATTTAACGTAGCTGTCGGACAGGTCTCTATGCCAGTCAGAACAAAAGCTGGGTATCATTTAGTTAAAGTGTTAGAGCGTCGGCCAAATAGCGGTAAGGTATGGGTACAACATATTCTAAAGGTTGTTCCGCCTAATACAAACGATTCGTTAAACAGAGCAAAGTCTCAGATAGATTCTATTTATACAGCCTTAACCAAAGGGGCTGTATTTGAAGTCTTATGCGAACAATACTCTGATGATTACCGAACAAAAAATAATAAAGGCTACCTGCCTGTATTCGGGATTGGCACACGAGAAGAAACCGCTTTTGAGCAAGCGGCTTTTGCATTGAAAGTAGGTGAGTTTTCAAAACCTGTCCGTACCTCAGCAGGCTGGCATATCATTAGATTAGCCAAGAAAATTCCACTTGAATCTTATGAAGATATATTGCCAAAACTGAAAGAAAAAGTAGTGACAGATTCGAGGGGGGAACTGGTAAAAGAGAATGCCATGAGCCGCATGAAAAAAGATATGCAGTTTGTTGAGTATCCTGATATTGTGAAAAAAGCTATTGAATCTGCCGATACAAATCTGATAAAAAAGAAATGGGGATATACGCTGAACGGCCCTATAACCAATAGCACTATCTTTTCTATTAGAAATAATGAGATCAAAACAAAAGCCTTCTTTGACTATGTGATGGAAAGGCAATTGGTAGAACGGGTACCAACCGGATATTCGGCGGTGGTCTGGATGCGTAGTTTTTATAAAAGATTCGTTGATAAAAATGTAAAAGAATATGCCGAAGCACATTTAACTGAAATCAATTCCGATTTCAGGCAATTAATGCAGGAGTATTCAACAAGCTTTCTGAAAATGCAATTGATGAACGATATGGTTTTTGAGAAGTCGGTTGCAGATACTTCAGGGCAAAGAGCATATTATGAAAAAAATAAGGCAAACTACCGGATGCCTGAAAGAATAATGGGAAGCCTGATAGTTGCAAAAGATGCTAAAACATTAGGGCAGGTAAGAGATATTTTTAAGAAAGGAATGCCATATCCGCTCAACAGCACTATGCGGACACCTTTGTATTATGATAAGTATGCAAGTGATTTAACACCAGAACACAAAAAGGTTCTGGCAACTTTACTCGAGATTATGCGTACTAATAAAGGTTATATTGTTGAGATTGGTGGCCACGCCGACCAGAACGAAAATACGAATAACTCAGCAGAGCGGATCGAAAAAGTAAAGAGTTTTCTGACAGCTAACGGTTTGCCGATAGAGAGAATAATTGAAAATGATTATGCTAAAACCAAACGTGCCGATCGGTTTGACTGGACTAAAAACCAGAGAGTAACTTTTGTATTTTATAGTAACTCTAAGAAGGATGTTGAAAAACGATTCAACCGTAAAGAAGCCAATAGCGTAGATATAGAAGACGGTTATTTCAAAAGAGGAGACAATAAATATGTTGACGCATTTAAATGGGAAACAGGAAGCCAGTCTATAATAAAAGATGGAAAATACATTGAGTTGATTGTTGAAAGACTTGAACCAGCTCGTTATAAAACACTCCGGGAAGCACGTGGTCAGGTATTGGCTGATTATCAGAAACAACTGGAAAAACAATTGCATCAGGAATTGGAAGTCAGATATCCGGTTAAAATTAATAAAGAAGAAATAGATAAAGCCTTAGAGGCTGGGAAACAATAAATTTAAAAAACAGAATCAAGTACACTACCAATTATATGCTAAAGAAATTAATTTTATTTGTTTGTCTGCCAATATTGGCATTTTCACAAGAGCCCACTAAACCTATTAATATTGACAGGATTATTGCGAAAGTAGACAATTATATCGTACTACGCTCAGAGGTAGAACAGTGGTATTTGCGCTCAGTTCAGCAACAACAGCCCATTACCAAATGTCAGGCATTAGAGAGTTTGGTAGTAAATAAGCTATTAGTGGCAAAAGCTGAAATAGACTCGGTAATTGTAGAAGATAAGACTGTTGACGACCAGCTAACTGCCCGTATGCAGCAGATGGTGCAACTGTATGGCAATGAAAAAAACATTGTTGAGCAGTTTGGTAAATCTTTAGAAACTCTGAAAAGCGAGGTTCGTTCGCAGGTAAAAGAGCAATTAACTGCCCAGAAGATGCAGGGAGAGATTACCAAAAATCTGAAAGTTACACCAAACGAAGTAAAGAAGTTCTTCAATCAGATACCTAAAGACAGTATTCCTGAAATACCAGCAGAAGTACAAATCGGACATATCGTGCGGTTTGCCAAAGTAACAAAAGCACAAAAAGACGAATTATCAGAGCGTTTGCTCGATTATAAAAAACGGATATTAGCTGGGGAAAAGTTTGAAGATTTAGCCAAAGAATATTCAGAAGACCCGGGTTCGCGCCAGTATGGTGGTGATTTAGGCTGGTCAAAAAGAGGGCAGATGGTGCCTCAGTTTGAGGCCGCAGCCATGAAACTGAAACCTAATGAAATGACCGATGTAGTAGAATCTGATTTTGGACTACACTTGATTCAGACACTTGAAATCCGTGGACAGGAATACCACGCCAGACATATCCTGTTACGCCCTGATTATAATCGTTTAGATGTAACTGAGCCTACCAGATTTTTAGATAGCCTTCGTAAAGAAATAGTGCGTGACAGTATAAAATTTGAAAAAGCTGCTAAAGATTTTTCAGACGATAAACAGACGCAAGACGCAGGTGGAATGTTGTCTGATCCACAGACCGGGGCTTCTAAATTGCCTTTAGATCAATCAATGGATCCAACCCTTTACTTCACTATTGACAGTATGAAAGTTGGCACGATTACTGCACCCATGCCGTACAGAAGTGAAGACGGTAAAACAGGCGCAAGAATCATTTACTTTAAGGCAAAATACGCTCCTCATATTGCTAATCTGAAAGACGATTTCGAAAAGATAAAAGAATTTGCCATGATGGAAAAACGAAGCAAAGAGATAGAATCATGGTTTAAAAAAGCGATAGCTGATGTTTATATAAAAATTGACCCTGAGTATGAATCCTGTAATATCTTCGGACAGATACGAACCGATAATTAACAGCCATTCATCCGTAAACAATTCACCCATACCATACATTAATGAGCAAAGTTCAATTTAATTCAGACGTAGAAGCAGCAGATGCCCTTAAAGTTGCCTATAACAATTTAAGAAATGAAATCGGACAAGTGATCGTTGGGCAAGATGATACAGTTCGTTTATTACTCACAGCTATTTTCTGTCAGGGACACTGTTTATTAGTAGGGGTGCCAGGGTTGGCAAAAACGCTATTGATTCAGACAATTGCTTCGGCTTTAGACTTAGACTTTAATCGTATTCAGTTTACACCCGACCTGATGCCTTCTGATATTTTAGGGTCAGAAACACTGGATAACGAACGTAATTTCAGATTTATAAAAGGACCAGTATTTGCCAATATTATTTTGGCGGATGAGATTAATCGTACACCCCCTAAAACACAATCAGCACTTTTAGAGGCTATGCAGGAATATGCCGTAACAGTAGCTGGTCAAAAACATAATATAGGTCGCCCTTTCTTTGTATTGGCTACACAAAACCCAATCGAACAGGAAGGAACATATCCACTTCCTGAAGCCCAGCTTGACCGTTTTATGTTTATGGTTAATCTGGACTATCCGTCTTACAGACAAGAACTGGATATAGTAAAGAATACAACCTCTGATATTAAAAAAGTAGTAAGTAAAATATTGACTGGCGACCAGATTCTTTACTTCCAGCATTTGGTACGTCGTGTTCCGGTGGCTGATAACGTAGTAGAATATGCAGTAAGCCTGGTACATAAAACTCGCCCGAATACAGAAATGGCTTCGGTAGATACCAATAAATATTTAGAGTGGGGTGCTGGTCCTCGTGCGTCTCAAAACCTGATTTTGGGAGCTAAATGTAATGCCTTGATTAATGGTAAATACTCACCTGATATTGAAGATGTAAAAGCAGTAGCAGTGTCTGTATTACGCCATCGTTTAGTAAGAAACTTCAAGGCAGAAGCAGAACACGTTTCGGTTGAAGAGATTATTAAGCGAATGCTATAAAAAATAAAAAGGAATAGTAATTGAAGGGAGATGTTTTAGCATCTCCTTTTTTGTTGTATTGTCTTATTGAAGATTTTTTAATTATTTTTATAAGTTCCTATACCTCTGTTAGAGGAATTATCATCTTGTGTGCGTGCTGCACCAGCAATCTGTTATTCGCCATTCGGGCTTGTAACACTTTTCTGGTCTGATTGAGCTTTCCTTCTTTACCGATTTTGTTATGGAGACTTTTAGTACCAGAGTTTTGCCTCGGCTTGTTCTCAACATCACCTTTAATGTATATCACCTTTTGCTTTTTTTAAACTTTTATTAATTAAAAAAACAAACAGGCCTTTTCAAATTGTCTTCGAGAAGGCCTGTTTACCTATATTATTAAAATTTCCGCTGGAAATGCTATTTCCAACACGAAGACCTAAACCTCATTTATCTCGGGTTTATCTGTTTGAGGTTCAATCTCTGGTTTATCATAACGATTATCCCCATTTTGTTTATTTCTGTCTTGGTCTTGTCTTGATGAGCCATTAGCATCATATTCTTGTCCTTGTTGACCTTGGCTTGAACTATTTTGCTGCCCTTGTTGAGGCATATTTCTATTGCCTCCTTGTTGGCTTGTATTTTGTTGGCCTTGATTCCAGTTCTCTTGTCCTTGTTGACCTTGGTTGCTATTGCTTTGTTGTCCTTGTTGAGGGGTATTTCTATTACCACCTTGTTGTGTCGACGTGTTTCTATCTTCGTCTCTTCTCTGTGTGTCTTTTTGATTTTCCATGACGTTGTGAGTTTTAATTTGTTACTCCTTATCTAAAAAAACAAAAAACCTATGCCAGTTAAATTCTAAATGTTTTATCGGTTATGTTGAGACAAATCTACCCCTTCAATAAACTTCACGTCTATGTTATTACCCATTGTTGCCTGATTGGCGACTAAGGCATTCTGATTTTAGTGGTCTTCATTTTTTGACAAATAAAGTTCTACACGAATTAGACTAAAATATTTAAAATGACGGATGCTAAAGAAAATGCCTGTATTACACTTTGGCAACACAGGCATTTTCTACCTATTTCTAATATCTGATTGCCCAATAGGGGTTCCGGTAAGATTTGATGCTGTCTTTAATATGTTTTACTATAAGCTGGTCATAATCAGCATCTTTGATTTTCTTGCCTTTTAGCTTAGGGAGAGTCAGTTCCTTGCCCTCCAGTTTTTTAAACTCAACTTTGGTCGCTGTAATCACTACATCACCATCATTAATTTCCAATTCCAGAATCATACCTGGTAGTCCGTAATATCTTTCAGGCCCTGCAGAAACAGGAATATCGCCAGTAAACCATGCCGTTACTTTCTGATGCTTAACAGTGTCTTCTGTAACCGCTTTCATACATATATAACCTGCCACGTCTTTAATCTGGTTGAGAACTTTCCAGTTAGGAGCTCTAAGCGAATCTTCAACAACATAAGTTTTTCCCAACATTTCAATAATCTCTATTTTCTTCTCTTGTTCGTAGTTTCGGTAGATGAAATAGTCTTCCGTCCGAGAAGACCACCCATACTCGCTTGTTTCTTCCAGATTAGTAAGGAGGCTTTCGTTGGCATTGAAAAACATTTTGGTTTTAGATTTCCAGCCCTGGTCATTTTTACCCCAAGTTTGTTTTACACGGTCTTTTTCTTCGTTCGACAGATAAGTTAACTGCCCAATAATCTTCGACCAGAACTCCTGACGCTCATACACTACCATGCCCTCAGTTTTTTGGGAGAAACCTGACAGGGGAGAAATAACTGCAAAAAAGAGCAAACCGATTACGTATTTTGATATAGCTTTCATTTGTATGTGTTTTAGTGATATTAAATAGCTTAGTACCAGCCCTGACGACGCATTTTGGCACTTACACCTCTCATGTTGTAGGTAAAACTCAACATAAAATACCTCGAAAGGGTCTGTGTCTGTTCTGTTGAAACGAAGTTCTGATAAGCATATTGGTTAATACCAATGTTTTTCTTTAATAAATCATACCCCGACAGACGAATCTCCGCTTTTTTAGCTTTACCTAATATCTTATAAACAGATGCATACAGGATAGGAACGTGCTGATTAAAACCAAAACGCTCGTTTTTAGAGATTCTGTAATTCAGATTTGAACTGAAATAAATACCTGCTGGCATAGCGATGTTCATTTCTGCACCTAAATTATGGTTAAATATCTGTTGATTCTGTGTTGTATTAATAGAATATCTGGTATTAGTGATACCGAAATTACCATTTGCGTATAATGTAAACTTATCGCTCGGTGTTAAATCAACACGGAAGCCGAAGTTATAATTATTGTTTCTTGTTGTATTTAATACATTGTTAATGTAAATCAGGTTTTTTGAAATGTTGGTTCCCACATTTAAGTTTAAAGTACTTTTAGTTTTTTTCAAGGGGAAACCAAAGCCTAAATACGAACCCATGTTTTGTCCACCCGAAATATTGGTAGGTTTCGCAGTAGTAACCAACGTAACAGGGTCAACGGTCTGATTATAAATTACCTGATTGATATTATAGCCATAGTTCAGGTTGAAGAACATATTAGTGAAACTACCCGGATTGAACATATTATATCCTATAAATGCTCTGTGGGTGCTCATTGGTAACAAATTAGGATTGCCTGTACGGATATACAAAGTATTGCTGTTGTCAATAATAGGTTGTAAATCTTTAATAGCCGGCTCAGCAACTTCTTTACTATAATCGGCCCAGATATAACGATTGTTTTTAAGATCAATATTAACAGAAGAGGCAGGGATTAACGCAAATATATCTCTGTTGATTTTTTGAAAATCAGCGGCATTTTTACTACGTGCAAAGTTTCCGTCAAAATGAAAATGTTGAGCGGCTAAACCAAATGAAATATTCACACCTTTATAATTATATCTCACATTAGTTCCGAAACGATTATACATAAAATCATTGTTGTAATAATTGCTTAGCGAGTCAATTCTGATGCCATCAGTTGTTTGTACATTTCTGTCAACAGCATCACTGCGCAAGCTGAAATTATAGAATGTTTCAGAAAAGAATTTCTTAGACAACGGTTCTACAAAAAGCAAACTCGATTTAACCAGATTACGAGGGCTATTCGTAAAGTTAATCTGATTGATATTTGCTGGTATTGAGCCAACTGGTACACCAAATAATTCATTGACTGAATTTTGACGCGCCTCACCATCTGAAATATTATAATTATAAGTTAAACTTGCGGCAAAATTCCTTCCCTTTTTCTTGAATTTATGACGATATAAACCAATTAATGCAATTGCAGTTGAATTAAACTCGTTGAAGTTATTAATGGTAGTCTGGTTTGATTTCGAAGCGCTACCATTTCTATAAATTTCCTGCAAACTATTAAATTTGGTTGTTCCATTACCCGTCCTTCCGTTTCCTATTAATACTAAAGTATTCAACGAGTCTATTTTTTTCTCAAAACGTAAACTTACACGATGGTTACGGCTGATACGATTCTGATAGCTGTCTTCAAGTGTCTTGAACGAATTGTTATTAGAAAGAAAGTTCTCTCTCTGCGATTTTTTGGAAACTAACTGCTGAGTCTGATTGAAATAATAATTTGAACTAAATTTCGTGTTTTTGGTATCGTAGTTATAGTTGGCACCTCCAGCGTAATTTTCAGAAAATCCCTGAAAATTACGGCCACCTACCGGAATAGTAATACTCTCTTCCGTATCATTGTCATAGAAGAACCTTACACCGCTGCTGAAACCAAAATCTGCTTCATCTCCCCAGTTATTAGCTTGGCTGCCTCTGAAATCCTGAAAATCATCTCGGGAGATACCTGTCTGATTGATATTATTCCCTAAGCCAAGCACAGAAAACTGCTGTTTAGAGTCAAATTTGTTATAATTACCTTTTAACTCTGCTCTTTCTTCAGTACCAATAGCGGCAGTAATCTTGCCAAATCCACCTTTTTTAAAATCATCTTTCAGCTCAAGGTTCACGGTCTTCTCTTTTTTTCCGTCATCTACCCCTGTAGCTTTGGCTTGTTCTGATTTATCATTGAAAATCTGAACCTTTGTAATTGCTTCAGCGGGTAGATTTTTTGTAGCAGCTTTAGGGTCACTACCAAAAAAGCTTTTACCGTCTACAGTTACTTTCTTGACATCTTGTCCTTGGGCTTTAATATTTCCATCCTGATCAATCTGTACACCAGGCAGCTTTCGTAGCAGGTCTTCAACTGATGATCCCGGGGGGACTTTAAATGAGGCCGCGTTATATTCTATAGTATCACCTTTAATATTTAACGGAGCGCGAGCCGTTTTTACAACCACTTCCATCAATTCTTTGGCAATGGGTTTTAATTTCAGTTGTCCTAAGTCGTTTACTGCTCCGTCAACAGGCGTTACATCAGTCTGGAACGGAATGTAACCTACAAAGGAGATTTTCAGGATGTAGTTTGCTTTTTTTACATTTTTAAATTCAAATACGCCATTTTCATCTGTCCGACCAAAGTTCACTAAAGTTGAATCTTTGGGTTGTAATAGCATAACAGTAGCAAATGGCATAACAGTATTACCTGAATCAATAGCGATGCCTTTGATTGTGAATTTAGTTGGGCTTTGGGCAAACAAAAGTGCAGCCGAGTGCATAAGCACAGCAAGTAGAAGTAAGCGCTTTTTCATAAAATGGTTTAGTAAAGTAATGTCGTTGCGTCTAAATAACTAATTGTTTAGTTAATACTGATGCGAAGATAGAAATATTTTTTTTTGCGAATGTAAATTTTAAGTTTTTTTAACTATTATTTTTTTTTACGGAATTTTTTACAAATATTTACATATAGTTTATGTCACATGCTTCAGTAGCCGATACTGAAAAATCCACCGGCTCATTCATCGTTTTCCTTCTTATTTTTCATAAAAAATTGTACTTTTTCGTGAATCGTTAACAATAATCTGCCTATTTTTACCGTTTTTTTGGACTTAGGCATTGTATTTGTCTAATTTTGTAACAGAACCAAATCAATATATAATGTTAAAAAAATATGTATTGGGTTCGTTGTTAGTCGTTACATCAATGGTCTCTAAGGCCACTGACCTTCCAAAATCACTCACAACTTCACCGAACGAGGTAAGCGATAAAAATAATTCAAAATTAACCGACGACCTACAACGATTCGCCCGAAAACTTATTGGTATCCGCTATTTATGGAGCGGCAAAACACTCAAAGGATTTGATTGTTCCGGTTTAGTAAACTACGTATTTGCTAAATTTGGCATGAAACTAAGCCACCGTAGTATAGACCTTTTTAAACTGGGTTACCAGACAACACCTGAAGAAGCACAACCTGGAGATTTGATATTCTTTAAAATCAATGCTAACAGAAAAGATGAAGTATCTCATGTTGGCATTGTGTTGGAGTCTGATAAAAATGGTTTAAAGTTTATTCATTCAGCCTGCAAAACAGGAGTAAGTATCAGCTATCTGAAAGAAAAATATTATGCTTCACGCTTCGCAGGTATCCGTCGCGTAATCGATAGCCTGACAGATAGTAAATAGAATTTTTACCGAATATTAATTTAAGAAATTCTCATTTGTCCAAATAAAGAGCTGCTTTATATATAAAGCAGCTCTTTATTTTTATAAACAATATGATTTATTAGAAGTTGTTGGAAAGGTAAAATATCGCTTATATAGGTGTTTTTATAGATAAATTTTCCAACCGAAAATTTATTTAAAGATAATTTTGAGTGTCAATCATAGTATTATAGATATATTTTCAATCGAAATTTTGCATTTGTTTTGCTAAATGTCGTACATTTGTAGATGTATCAAGAAATTCCCGTTTGCGGAAATCCAACCGAGTCGAAACACTACGGTGGTAAAGAGATGCGGGCAGTGAGCACTCAGATGCTTGTTTGTCAAAAAAGTTTCTTTTCCCCTTCTGCACAGAGTTTTTAGCATACACTTTTAGCAAATCATTTAAAAACTAAATAAGATTTATGGCGTACCTATTTACTTCCGAATCGGTATCGGAAGGTCACCCAGACAAAGTTGCTGACCAAATTTCTGACGCTCTTATTGATAATTTTTTAGCGTTTGATCCTACTTCTAAAGTTGCTTGCGAAACCCTCGTAACAACAGGTCAGGTAGTTTTGGCAGGTGAAGTAAAAACTAAAACTTACCTTGATGTTCAATCTATTGCCCGTGACGTAATCTCAAAAATTGGTTATACCAAATCAGAGTATATGTTTGAGGCAAATTCTTGTGGTATCTTGTCGGCTATCCACGAACAATCAGATGATATTAACCGTGGTGTTGACCGCACTGCCAACGAAACGAATTTTGAAGAAAAAGCTGATGCTCAGGGAGCTGGTGATCAGGGAATGATGTTTGGTTATGCTACCCGCGAAACCGACAACTATATGCCTTTGGCTTTAGATTTAGCTCACAAAATCTTACAAGAACTTTCAACTATTCGTCGAGAAAACAAACGCATCAAATATCTCCGCCCTGATGCCAAGTCTCAAGTAACGATTGAATACACAGATAATAATAAGCCTGTCAGAATAGATACGATTGTTGTGTCAACACAACACGATGATTTCGGAACTGATGAAGATATGTTGGCTACAATCCGTAGAGACATTATCAATTATGTAATCCCTCGTGTAAAAGCAAAGTTGAAACCATCGTTGCGTAAATTATTCAATGATCAGATTACCTATTATATTAACCCGACAGGGAAATTTGTAATTGGCGGCCCACATGGCGATACTGGTTTAACCGGTCGTAAAATCATTGTAGATACTTATGGCGGTAAAGGAGCACATGGTGGTGGAGCCTTCTCTGGTAAAGACCCATCTAAAGTTGACCGTTCTGCGGCTTATGCCACTCGCCATATTGCTAAGAACCTTGTAGCTGCGGGTGTATGCGATGAAGTGTTAGTACAGGTATCTTATGCTATTGGTGTAGCAAAACCTTGTGGCATTTTTGTAAATACTTATGGTACTGCTAAAGTAAAGGGTGAAAACGGTAAAAAAATGTCAGACGGAGAGATTGCAAAAATTGTAGAGCAAGTATTTGATATGCGCCCTTATGCAATTGAACAACGTTTGAAATTGCGTAATCCTATGTATTCAGAAACAGCAGCTTACGGACACATGGGTCGTGAATCGGAATGGGTCAGAAAAGTATTCAAAGGCCCAGAAGGTGAAAAAACAGTTGATGTAGAGTTATTTACATGGGAGAAATTAGATTATGTAGATAAAGTAAAAGAAGGTTTCGGAATCTGAATTTTACAATAATTTTATATCAAAAAAGGAGAACATTAGTTCTCCTTTTTTGATATAAAATTTGAA
The DNA here is from genome assembly GCF_013912375.1 of Emticicia sp. BO119. Lineage (GTDB taxonomy): Bacteria > Bacteroidota > Bacteroidia > Cytophagales > Spirosomataceae > Emticicia. The sequence continues at coordinate 35,054 of NZ_JACETV010000016.1, forward strand.
AATATAAAACAAATTGAATTTTCAGTATTATTTGAAAATAAAAATAAAATTTTCTTAGGGGTGTAACAACAAAAAAGGTGCATTAGATGCACCTTTTTTGTTGTTACAATTGTATTTTGTTATTTTACCTTGAAACTTCAATAAATCTTCCATCCTGATATTTAATGATAGGTACAATCTTGTTTTCATTCGAACGATTGGTATAATCAAAGCCATCAAGCGTATAACCTTGAGTATATTCAATAGAATCTAAATTATTACGAAATTTATTTCTACCAGATTTCAGCATTCTGCCATAAAATAGTACCATATCATAGCCCCAATAACTATAATAAGAGGGGGCGATGTTCTGACTGTTGATATAGGCACTTCTGAAATTCTTCACCTCTTCCTTTTCTCTGTCCATATAATCTAACTGAATCAGATATAAATCTCTGTTAAAAATATTGAGAGAAGAACCCTCAAAATCAAAAGCTGATGAAGCAGCTATAATAGGACAGGTAACTCGTTTTTTGTCCAATCCACTGATAATCTTTGGTCCTAAGTTCTGCTCACTTCCGGTTATAAAAATATGGTCTGGTTTGCGTTTGGCATCAATATCATCTGTATTGTTGAATCTCCTGATAGTCAGTATATTTAGCCCTTTTTCTAAAGCTTTATCACGATAGATATAGGCAAAAGTAGAATCTTTTCGTGTATTGCCATAATAGATACTTACCGAACGAACCGCTTTTTCGTTAACCATATATTCAACGGCTTTAGCGGCTTGAGTTTCAAAAGAAGGAGATGCCAGAAATGTGTTTTTATCAGTGCTAACCAATTGCAGATTATTTGATAAAGGGTGCACCTGTATGGCATCATAAGATTTCACAAAATTATGAGCAACTTTGTTAACCTCTGGATAAAGTGGACCTATGATTAAATCTACTTTATCAAAGCCGCGGTTATTTATTACCTCATTCGTATGCTTTACATCACGCTCTATATCAAAAGCATATAAATTGGCATCAATTTGTTCAGAGGCTAATTTCTCCTGTGCCAGTTTCATTCCTGCATATAAATCATAGATATACTGGTTTGCACGATTGGTTCTGGTAGGGTCAAACTCAAATAAACGAAAAGGTAGCATAACAGCTATATTAATAGCATTATCATCATCTTTTCTCGATTTTCTCGAAGGTTTTTTATTTGAATCTCCTCCTAAATTAAACTGATTGGTTAACTGGTCTGATAGTTCTAAATCTTCTCTCGAAGCGTTTTTGCTGTTTTGAATATGGTCAACAATCAATTGTGCAATAACCGGATTATCTGGAGAGGTCTTATAGAGTTGCTTTAAATGGCTCAGTTCTTTAATTTTGCTCAGATACAGATACTCCATATTCTCAATTTCGGGTCGCCACATTTTTGAAGTAATACGATTGAGCGATTGCAACGCTTCTTCTGGTTTATTTTCTGCAAAAGCAACATTGGCGTATAGATACGTTGCATCTTCCATTTTCCTCCAGTCCGGAAAACGCTCAAACAACTGTCTCAGAATAGTACGGGCATCATAAAACTTGTTTAGCTTGAAAGCAGCTAAGGCATAGTAATAATGAGCATAGGGGGCAATCGTATTTTCGTATTTTTTATTAGTGAGTGGCAGAAGGATTTCCCTTGCTTCAAAATATTTTTGGTCAGCATATAATTGTACAGCTTTTTTATATCGTAACAAATAATCATTATCGCTAAGACCAGCTTGCTGTTGGGCTATCGAAGTATATGATAGGAATAAAAAAATGAAAATATTTTTTGTTCTTCTCATAGGTTGAATCAAGGGATTTATATGAATTGCGTGTGAGGGCAAAAGATACCCCACACGCAACAAAAATTATTTTTTCTTATTCGGTTGTTGTTTCTTTTTCAGATCTTCCTGTTGTCTGCGGCTCTCTTCTGCCATTTTTACTTGGTTTTCCATAAATTGAGCAAACTTACCTTTTTTAGCAGCCTGAGGGTTAGCCTGATATTTTATCTTGTTGTTCATCAGAATACCCCGGATTTTTTCTTCATCAACGAAACGACGCACTATTTGTTGTTGCAGAATAGTGATAACGTTTGAGACAAGGTAATAAAAACTCAACGCAGCAGGAAAACTATTCAGAACAAAGAAGAAAACTATCGGGAACACATAGCTTAACTTCTTCATGTCAACAGGGCCAGGCTGATCTGGCGTAATCTGATTATTATAATAAGTAAAAGCCAGACTCGACAAAGTCATTAATACCACAAATAAACTGATATGATTACCCACAATCGGAAGACTTGTCGCCCAGCTAATGGGGTAATCGTACGTTGAAAGGTCAGAAGCCCACAAAAAGTTTTTCTGACGGAACATAATCATATTCGGAAACAGGAAGAATACAGACATCAGAATTGGCATCTGCAACAGCATTGGCACACAACCACTTAAAGGATTAACACCTACTTGCTGATAGAGCTTCATTTGCTCTTGTTGCATCTTTACCTGGTCATCACCTACTTTTGCACGAATCTCGCTTAATTCAGGTGCTAAAATCCGCATTTTTGCCGAACTTATATAAGATCTGTAAATCAATGGTGTAAGCACCAGTTTAATAACTAATACCACTACTATTATTAATAGACCATAATTGCTTATCAGGTTTTCGGCTAAATTAAATAAAGGAACAAAAATGTAGCGATTGATAGGTTTTACAAAATCGTAACCTAAATACACATTTCTATGGAAACCTGTTGCTACTGTTTTAACCAGATTATAATCGTTCGGCCCGAAATAGAAACGATAATTACCTTTACCTGTTTTCAGGTCAGCTATAGGTAAACTTGCCTCTACTTCGGCTATTTTTACAATATTTGCGTCTGTTTCGGGAGTAGTTAGTTTAAACTTGGGTGCGGCCATTGCCTGGTTCTTAGCTACAAAACCAGTAATGAAGTATTTTTGTTTAAAAGAAAACCATTGAATAGGGTCAACCAGACTTATTTCATCATTACCTATTTTATTAGAGCCTATATCATCAAAATCATCTTCTTTAGCATCCCAATAATTAATCTGAGCCGCTTTACGGTTTTCATTAACATCATGCTCAAGCACTTTAAGATTATCCTGCCAATATAAACGTGCAGGCTGATTTTGAACAACTGCATCTAAGCCTACCAGATTAACATCATAATCTACAATATAACCTGTGCCTTTAATGGTATATACCTGCTCTACATACTGATTATCAGCCAGAACAGATTTGAATACCAGTTTAGTAGAATCGCCTTCTTTTAATACAACTGATTGATTGGTTGATGTATAAAAGAGTTTTTTTAAATCAACCTTCCCTTTATTGGTCTGAACCTCAAGATTGATGGTTGAGGTTTTGTTATCAAAAAGCGTTAAGGGCTTTTTGTTACCTGATTTGAAGTCGTCGTAGGTTGAGTAATTTTTTAGCGTAACTTCTTTGATATTTCCACCCTGAGTGCTGAATACAAATTTGGCATCTTTATTTTCGATTACTATATCCTGTGGCGTTCCGATAGCCGCTGAAGCGAAATCGCCGAATGCAGCCTTAATTGCAGTAGTATCTGTAACCTGAGTATTTTTTGGCGCTACTTTTGTTGCCTCTGCCGGAACGGCCGGTTTTTGCTCTTGAGGGGGAGTTGAAGGCATAAAATACATATATCCTGCCCACATTGCCAACAACAATACAATACCAATTATCTGGTTTTTGTCTATTAATTTTTCCATTAAAAATTTATAATTCGTAAAAAATACACTTTGCAACATTCAAATTGCCTTACAAAAGTCGCAAAGATTCATAATAATTCCTAATTATTAGGCTTTCTCTAAGAGCTTGCTGTTCAAAGATTTACCAACTTCTCGCTTAGCTTAAAACTAATTTCTTACTTGATGCATATTCTATGGCAGCTTTCACGAAATGAACAAAAAGTGGGTGTGGGTTCATTACTGTACTTTTTAATTCCGGATGAAACTGCACACCGATAAAATACGGATGGTTTGGCAATTCTACTATCTCTACCAACCCGCTGTCAGGATTAATACCTGAAATAATCATTCCTGCCGCCTCATAATTTTTCAGATACTTGTTATTAAACTCCCAGCGATGGCGATGACGCTCACTAATATTGGCTTTCCCGTAGATTTTTCTGGCTAAGGTCTTGTCTTTTACCTTACAAGCATAAGCTCCCAGGCGCATAGTACCTCCTTTATCAGTTACATTTTTTTGCTCTTCCATTAAATCAATCACCGGGAATTGTGTTTCCGGTGCCATTTCGGTTGAATGAGCTTCGGGCATTCCAATTACATTTCTGGCAAATTCAATACACGCCATCTGCATACCAAGGCAAATACCAAAAAACGGAATATTGTTTTCTCTTACATAACGCACGGCAGCAATTTTACCTTCAATTCCTCTTTCACCAAAGCCAGGAGCAACTAATACGCCATCTAAACCATCAAATTTTTCAGCAATGTTTTCAGGTGTCAGACTTTCAGAGTGAATCCATTCAATTACCACTTTACATTCATTAGCAGCTCCTGCATGAATAAACGACTCTGCAATTGATTTATAGGCATCTTTCAACTCTACGTATTTACCAATTAAGCCAATACGCACTTCTTCAACCGGATTCTTATATCTACCCAGAAAACCCTTCCACGCATCCATATCAGCGTCCTGATCATTGTAAATATCAAGCATATACAATACCCTCTGGTCGAGCTTTTCTTTCTGCATCAACAAAGGCACATCATAAATCGTTTCAGCATCCATTGCCTCAATCACAGAATTTTGCTCAACATTACAGAAAAGTGCTATTTTTCTACGAATATCATTTGGAAGCGGATGCTCCGTGCGACACACAATGATGTCAGGTTGCACACCTGATTCCTGCAACATTTTAACTGAGTGCTGTGTTGGCTTGGTTTTTAATTCTCCTGCTGACTGTAAATAAGGTACGAGGGTCAGATGAATAACAAGTAGGTTATCTGCTCCCAAATCCCATTTCAACTGGCGTACAGCCTCTACGTAAGGAAGTGATTCAATATCGCCAACACAACCGCCTAACTCGGTAATAATAATGTCAAAATTGCCTGTTTCTCCTAATTGAAGAATGTTTCTTTTGATTTCATCGGTAATATGAGGGATTACCTGAACAGTTTTGCCTAAATAATTACCTCTCCGCTCTTTCATAATTACATTATAATAGATGCGTCCGGTAGTTACATTGTTGGCTTGTGAAGTAGGAACATTTAAGAAACGCTCATAGTGGCCCAAATCAAGGTCAGTTTCAGCACCATCGTCCGTTACATAGCATTCACCATGCTCATAAGGATTCAGTGTACCTGGGTCCACATTGATGTAGGGATCAAACTTTTGAATAGTTACGGATAAGCCTCTTGATTGGAGGAGTTTGGCTAAAGAAGAGGCAATGATGCCTTTTCCAAGTGATGAAGTTACGCCGCCCGTAACGAAAATATACTTCGGATTTCGGGGTTGCCCGTTCATTGACATGTTGTCTAAATATCTTTGATTACGGGATACAAAGGTACGAGTTTTTGTCGAACTCTTTCGGCTAAAATTTGATAACTTTTTAAATTTTGTTCTAAAGTATTGACTATCAGATGTTTGTTCTTCCTGTTAAACTATGTCAATAATTTTCTCACTTCGGACAATTATAAGAAAAACTCTCCTGATAGTTTTCGTCTTTCCCGCTATATCTTCGTGTAACTTTGGTTTTAACAGGAAATTTCTCATCGTTATACTCATATTGGTAAGTGTAATTTACTTCTCCATTTGATGAATAAATTTTAGCTAAAGTTACGTTGTTTTTATTGACAAAATAGGTCGTGTTTTCAGCACCCAAGCTGGCTGAGTAAATAATAAAATAAAGCATAATATTAGAATGAGACACACCCAGATAAGGTGAATTTTTATCATCAAAACTAAGGTTTTCTAAAAGAGTTTTCGATTTACCTTCCTTCATAATACTAATTTTTGTCACATTCCCGGCTTTATCATAAGTTATTGTCGATTCAATAATATCATCGAAAACTGGCAATGATAAATTGATTCGTTCCACCTGTTTCTGTGTATTTACAAATACACTACTTTTAAACTCAAAGGACTTTCCGGCACTGTCTTTGCCGACAAAGGTAATGAGTGAGAGACCACCTTTCGCATCGTATTGAAAACTGATATAATAGCTTTTATCATTAGAGCGTTCAGCCTTTACAGGTAAGCCATTTTCGTAAGTAATCTTATCAAAATCAGAAAAGCCTTCTAAAGTAGTCAGAAGTTTTTGAGTGTCATAACTAAGATTGTAAACAACACCATGCCCATGATTGGCATTTTTTAGTAAACATAATTCTACTTTTGGTGGAGTTGTTTCTCCGACTTTAATTAAAATTTCCCCGTCGTCTATGCAGGATGACACCAACAAAATAAAAAGTAATAAAATAGATATCGATTTATAAGTGGGCATGCGTAAATAATTGTAATAAACAGGAATAATTAATGCAAATATCATGCTTGTTTTCCTGATGATGAAAATTTAATAAGTCGGGTAAAAATTCGACGTAAAATTAACGATAAAATTAACCAGACAAGTTAAACGTATAACAAACTATTCTTTCTGGCAAGACGTTTATATAAGCACAAGTGTTGCAAAATGACAAATCAACTGGCAAAGTATCGAATGATAGGTGACCTAAAGGCCGATGCTGTCATACAGCAATTGGTAATGCAAATGGGTACGGGCTTTCTGCGTACCATAATGCCGTTTTTAGCAGATTTTAAGAATCTTGATTTTTCTGATCAACCTCAATCAATACAAGAATTTCTTGCACAGAACTCTTCATTACCAGATTTTTTTAATAAAAAAGAACTTATTCGCACTACAGATTTTTATCGGCAGAATCAGCAAACTATCGGACTAATCTTAGGGCTTTATGCTTTGCCCTACTGTTACTTAGGTGCAGATGGCGCCAGAGTGTTATATCTATCTGAAAGAATACGAAAAGACACTTATAACCGTCTGATCGAAACAGGCAATTTCCTGAAGGCCGTGATGAATTATGATAACTGGACAAGCAACAGAATATTTGCAGTTTGTATTAAGATAAGGCTAATGCATGCCGCTATCAGATATTTTACTTTACAGAATTCTAAATGGAATATGACCTGGGGACACCCGATAAATCAGGAGGATATGTTAGGCACTAATATGGCGTTTTCCCTGATAGTATTAAGAGGTATGCGAAAGTTTGGCTATAGTATTGATAGTAGCTACGAGCGTGCATACCTACACACCTGGAATATCATTGGCTTCTTATTAGGGATTGATAAGTCTGTATTACCTGCCAACGAACAGGAAGCCATTAAACTGGAACGGCTGATTGCTACCAGGCAATTCAGACAATCGACAGAAAGCCAGGAACTGACCGCTTCACTGATGCAAGCTATCCGAGGTATAAGTCCCAGTGCTTGGACAGCCGATTTATTGCGGGCTCAGTCAAGATTTTTGTTAGGGAAAAAATATGCAGAAATGCTCGGCGTAAAAGAAACAAATATCTCTGATACTTTGTTGAAAGTTTATAACACTACTTCTGTTGTATTGTCAAGATTCTTCTGAAACTAAACGAGAAACTTCAATTTAAAATCAATGACTAACGATAAAATCAAACACGCCTATATTGAGCATATTTTAGATAAAGGTACACAACCGGAATCAATTTATGCTTTTTGTAAGAAACTAAAAATCAAGGAGTCTGCTTTTTACGAAGAATACACTTCCTTTCCACAGATAGAAAGCCAAATATGGAAAGACTTTTTTTTAGATACGATTACCTCAGCACAAAATGAAGAAGTCTATGCTGCTTATACAGTTCGTGAGAAAGTACTGGCCTTTTTTTATACTTGGGTTGAAGTGCTGAAACAAAACAGAAGTTTTATACTGAAATCTTATGAGAGTTTTCAGAAACCTGTTTATGTTAAGCGTAACATACAATTAACTGATTTTAAAATAGCCTTCCACGATTATATAAATGAATTGGTGCTTGAAGCCCGTGAGACTAAAGAAATAGAGCAACGCCCGATTCCTCAGATAACTCAGCGGTATCCGGATTTATTCTGGGCTAAAACCTTGTTCATCCTGGACTTCTGGATCAATGATACCAGTAAAACATTTGAAAAAACAGATACTATGATTGAAAAATCGGTCAATACTGCTTTTGATTTATTAGGCCGCTCCCCTTTAGATTCATTATTCGATTTAGGCAAATTTTTATTTCAGAATAGAAAAGTCTGAACTACGCTATTTCGGCTTAGCTCAAGACAATAATTAACTTATGAACTCACAAGACAAAATACCAACCTCCAAGGTTGCCAGAGCCACACAGTTTGTAAAAGCAGGAGTGAAAGTAGGAGGGAATTATATAAAGCACTACAGCAAAAAGATATTAGACCCATCATTAAGCAAAGAAGAGTTACACAAAGATAATGCTGCAGACGTGTATGAGACATTAAGCAGCCTGAAAGGCAGTGCCTTGAAAGTAGCACAAATGATGAGTATGGACAAGAACCTCCTGCCAAGAGCCTACACTGATAAATTTGCTATGTCTCAGTACTCGGCGCCACCGTTATCTTCACCTTTAGTTATCAAAACTTTCAGGCAGTATTTTGGAAAATCTCCGGCTGAAATGTTTGATAAATTTGATTTAAAAGCTGAAAACGCAGCATCTATCGGACAGGTGCATGTGGCCTATAAAAATAGTAAAAAATTGGCTGTTAAAATACAGTATCCGGGTGTAGCTGAAAGCATTAGCTCTGACCTGAAAATGGCCCGTCCTTTGGCAGTACAATTGTTGAAACTGAACGATGCAGAAATTGACAGGTATTTTAAGGAAGTAGAAGAGCGTTTATTGGAGGAATCTAACTACGATTTAGAATTGAAACGCTCAATCGAAATCACAAATGCCTGCGAGCATATCCCACATTTGTTTTTTTCGAAATATTATCCTGAGTTCTCATCTAACAGAATTCTGACTATGGACTGGATAGAAGGAATGCATCTGAAAGAATTTTTAGAGACTAATCCCTCACAGGAGATCCGTAACCAGATTGGTCAGGCACTGTGGGATTTCTATGACTACCAAATGCACACGCTTCGTAAAGTACATGCAGACCCTCATCCGGGTAATTTCCTGATGACACCCGATGGTAAGTTAGGAATATTAGATTTTGGTTGTATCAAAGTAATACCTGACGATTATTATCAGAATTACTTTGCTTTGATGAACCCGGATACGCTGAACGATGAAAAGAGGATGCAGAAGATTTTCTGGGATCTGGATTTCTTGCTCAAAGAAGATTCACCTAAAGAGCAGGCTTTGTTTTCAGATATTTTTAAGCAGATGATTCGTCTGTTAGGCCGTCCTTTCGATTCTCATACATTTGATTTTGGCACTACAGGTTACGTTGATGAAATTTATCAGTTTTTAGATTTTATCTCCAAAATGCCTGAACTCAAAAATGGTAATTCGGCACGTGGTTCCCAGCATGGGTTATATGTGAACCGTACCTATTTCGGTCTTTATACCATTTTAAATGATTTAAAGGCCAATATCCTTACTACCAAGCCAGATTGGGTAACGCCAAAGCATTTAAAAGAGGCATTTGTATAAATACCACTTTTTCTACTACATTTGGAACGCTTATAGAGTTCTTATAACTTTATAAGCGTTTTTATTTGCATAGATTGTAACCTATTATTATTCAATTAGTAAATTGTTGATTCAATGAAAAAACTTCTCCTTCTCCTTTCTATTACCTTACTTTTAGCGGCTTGTCGCACAGCAAAAGTAGGCAAACCCAGTCAAGACGAAGTCGCTGTTACCTTTTTACATCTGAACGATGTCTATGAAATATCTCCGTTAGACAACGGTAAAATAGGAGGTATGGCTCGGGTTGCAACAGTTCGTCAGCAATTGCTAAAAGAAAATCCGAATACTATTACAGTGCTTTCGGGCGATTTTTTAAGCCCATCAGTAACAGGAACTCTACGCTATGAGGGTAAAGGAATCAAAGGCCGACAAATGGTTGATGTAATGAACGCTGTGGGTATTGATTGGGTCTGCTTTGGTAACCACGAGTTTGATTTAGACGAAAAAGATTTACAGGAACGCATCAATGAATCGAAATTCGAATGGTTGAATACCAATGCTATGGAGAAAATCAACGGCAATTTAGTGCCTTTTGGTAAGATAGTAAATGGTACAAAAGTCCCTTTCCCAAAAATACAGATTTTTTCTTTTAAAACCCCTAAAGGCGAAGAGGTAAAAATAGGTATGTTTGGCATTGTGTTACCCTCAAACCCGAAAGAGTATGTCTGGTATGACGATTTTTTTGAGTCGGCTAAAAAAGCCTATGAGACTTTAAAACCTCAATGTGATTTTGTTGTGGGTCTTACGCACATCAATAAAGTAGATGACATTACATTAGCTGGTATGTTGCCGGAAGTAAAACTTATTATGGGTGGGCACGACCATGAAAATATGAAAGAAAAAATAGGCAATGTGATTATGGCCAAGGCCGATGCCAATGCTAAAACAGCCTATATTCATAGAATTGTCTATAACAAAGCTAACAGTAAGATCACCATTGAGTCAGAATTACGAAAAATAGATAACACAATACCTGACAATACTGAAGCGGCTCTTGTAGTAAAAAAATGGGAAGATATTGCAGATGCCAGTTTTAAAGCCATTGGTATTGATAAAAATGAAGTCATTACTGATCTGAAAGAACCTTTGGACGGACATGAGGCAACTGTTAGAAACCAACAGTGTGCAATGGGAAATATGATAGCCAAAGCTATGACATTGGCTACACCTGATGCTACCGATTGTGCTTTTTTCAATGGCGGGTCTATCAGAATAGATGATATTGTATCAGGTAAAATGACACAGTTAGACGTTTTGAGAGTTTTACCTTTTGGTGGAAAATTAATAGAAGTAAAAATGCGTGGACGATTATTGGAAAGAATTCTGGAAACAGGATTTCAAAACAAAGGAAGCGGAGGATACCTGCAATGGGATAAGATTAGCTATGAAGCAACAAAAAAAGAATGGAGGATTAATGGCAAACAGCTTGATGTAAATCAGGAGTATAACGTAGTAACAAGTGATTTTCTTTTGACTGGTAAAGAACGTAATCTTGATTTTTTTGTAAAAACAAACCCTGACATAATTTCCGTAACTGATTCTTTCCCGGAAAGTGATGTACGAAACGACATCAGAAAAGCAGTTATTGCTTATCTGAAAAAAAACTAAATGATTTCCAACCATTCGGGGGCGATTGTTGTCATAGTAAGGATGAAGCTTATTAAACGCTTATACCCACATTTCTATGAAAAAACTGTACTTTCTGACAATAATCGCCCTTTTGAATAGCTGCATCTCTGACAATGAGAAAACAGCTGATGTAAAGGTGATGGGTTATCGCCCCATTTATACCGATTATGCAAGTATTCGTAAAATAGAACTGCAAAAATCAAGAGGGCTTTCGCGTCCTGGTAAAATCTATACTAAGGGTAAATATCTCTATATTAATGAATTAGGCGAGGGTATCCATATCTTTGATAATTCAGACAAAACTAATCCTAAGCCTGTTGCCTTTCTGGCGATTCCTGTCAATAAAGACATTTCTATCAAGAACAATATTCTCTATGCTGATAATGGCGATGACCTGATAACTATTGATATTTCTGACCCGAATAGTGTAAAAGTTTTGAAACGTATCGAGAAGGCCTTCCCTTATCCAAGCTATCCCAACGAGAGAGGTAAGTTTGAATGTGCTGACCCCAATAAAGGGTATGTAAAGGCATGGGAATATGTTGAACTAACCAACCCTAAATGTTTTAGATAAACCATGAAAGCACTAAAAAAACTCATAAGTTGCTTAGCCGTAATGACATTTATATATGCTTGTAAAGGAGATAGCGTTGCCACTGATAGCACTTCAAATATTGGTAGAGGAGGCTCTATGGCTCGCTTTACTATTGCCAAAGACTATTTGTATATTGTAGATAATCAATCACTAAAGGTTTTCAGAATTACTGAGCCTGAAAACCCTATTTCTGTTAAGAGAGTGCCGCTGAACACGGTAGTAGAGACCATTTTTCCTTTTGAGGGGCATCTGTTAGTAGGTACACAAACCGGAATGTTTATCTTTAGTATCAGCGACCCTGAAAATCCCTCAAGGATTTCTACTTATTCTCATGTAGTATCATGCGACCCCGTCGTGGCAGACGGAAACTATGCTTATGTAACACTTCGTAGCGGAACTAATTGTAACCGGGGTATAAACGCTTTAGATGTAGTAGATATAAGAGATATGACTAACCCTCAACTATTAAAAAGCTATCCAATGCAAAATCCACACGGCTTAGGAGTAGATGGTAATCTTTTGTTCGTAACCGAAGGAAATCACGGGTTGAAAGTATTCGACAAAACTAATCCTAACGACTTGAAGCTAATCAAAACCTTTCAGGATTTTACAGCTTTCGATGTGATCCCTGAGTCCGATGTATTAATTATTACCGGAAAACAGGGTATTTATCAATATAGCTACAACGCACAAAATGAATTGAAACTATTAAGTAAAATTCCCATTGAATCATGAGATATACCACAATGATTTTACTTTTCGTTTTAGAATTTGCCAAACAATCAGTGGCACAGGATACAATTCAGAAAAACCACCTTGCATTAAAAATAGCCCCCTTAGCTATTTTAGATATTGATAACACTTTTCAGTTTGCCGTAGAGCATAGATTAAAAGGAAACAGATGGACTTTATCTGAAGAATTGGGATACGGCACGGCTGCCGCCAATTTCTGGGCAAATTCTTTTAATAGTTCGGGCAGTAAGTTAAGAGAAAACATCCGCGCAAAAATAGAGGCCAGAAAATACAGAAATGCTTTTTATGGCAGATATGTCGCATATGAGTTATTTTACAAGCAAATTAATGACAGAACTAATCGTGGTATAGGTCGTGAGTGTGAGACCGGATTGTGCAATTATTATGAAATGGTCAATTATCCGATTAACAAGCACGTAGTAGGCATTAGTGCAAAAATCGGATATCAGGTAAGAATTCGTAATGAATTGAAAAAAAATACCAACTTTGTATTTGATTTTTACGTAGGGGCAGGGCTAAGGCGAATCATGATAAATCATCATGATCCTGACGAATCCTTACAAGACAACGGATTGAATAATTTTTTATATTTTAATGATGGTTTTTTCAGTAACTCAGGGCTTGGATACGGAGACAAAAATTATAATATACCCCACCTGGCATTGGGTCTTAAAATTGGCTATCTTATTTTCTAAATCAATTATTATAACCTTTTTCTTGCTGGCTTTTTGCTCTTTCCGCATTCAAACCTTCTCACAAAATAGCTTTTCATTCCTGACATTGCCTAATAATGCACACCTGAACGCATTGGGTGGAATAAATGCCTCTCTTTTTGATAAAGATATTAATCTGCATACCATCAATCCTGCTTTATTAGATTCATCTCAACGTGGGCAACTGGGTATAAATTATTCACCCTATCTGGCTCAAAGTAATTTCTTTACACTCAATTATGCGCCAATATTTAAGAATGCCACTGGAAAAAGTCAATGGGGCATTAGTTTGCAAAATTTGAACTACGGTAACTTTCAGGGAACTGATGCCGTTGGTAACCCGACAGGTGAGTTTTCGGCCAATGATTTTTCATTAGGAGTTACCCATTCCAGACAAATCAGCAATATCTCATTTGGTATTACAGCCAAATTAGTCGGGTCAGTTTTGGAGTCATATAATTCAATAGCAATATTAACCGACTGGGGTGGTACGTTCAGGCATCCAAACTATGACTTAAACTTGGGTATTGTGGCCAGAAATATAGGTTTTGTAGTGAAAAGTTATGGAAATATTAAGCCTGATATTCCTTTTGATTTACAAATTGGAGCCTCTTTCAAACCGGCTCATATGCCAGTAAGATTCTCAGTTACGGCACATCATTTATATGTTTTTGATATTGCTTATAACGACCCTGCTTTCAACTATACCTTTGATAATCAAGGAAATAAAGTGCCAGAAAAAACCTCAGTGGCCGACAAAATATTTCGTCATCTGGTAATTGGTACCGAGATTCTGATTCATAAAAATTTTCATCTGTTAGCTGGTTATAACCACCTTCGTCGTCAGGAACTCACCATAAATTCATTAGGTGGTGCAGGCGGATTCTCTTTTGGTGCTAACCTCCGTCTCAAGCAATTTGGCTTTTCGCTTTCACGCTCTGTACTTACTACGGGTAAAGGTTATTTTACATTTAGTGCCCTCTGGAATTTACTTAAGAAATAAGAGTTATCTACGCACAGATACATGGGAACCAGAGCAATTCTATGTTAAATTTCTATCAATTTTTTTTTGTTTTTCTTGCAATTTTTAATTATTTATTTTCCTCGTTTTTCTTCAGGAGTCTTAATTTTTTGTGCTTGATTATCAGGTAGTTATAGTTTTTTATGTATCCGCTCGATAATTTTTTTTGTCGATGGCATGGCATTTGCTTAATAAGGATATTAGAGGCAAACCTGAACATTTTTTGATAAGCCTTTCAATATACCCAACTCAAACAGCAGATAATAAATTAGGTGTCCATTGTAATAGAAAATAACTATTGCTCTCCTAAATTCATTGATTTAAAGAGAAGCCTCTTTTGGCAGACTTATGCTAATCATAAGTGTGCCATAGGTTTAAGCGTCTGTCTCTTTTTAAGTCTTTTTTCTTCTGCTTTTTCTCAGAATACCATTGCATCACAATCAAGCCAGAACATTATTTCAGCTGTTGCAGATAGTAACCAGGGTCTTTCAGATCAGAATAATGCTATACTTGCATTAAGCAATACTACGGGAAATGAGGTGAAAATCTACACCGAGGGTGAAAAATTCTTTAATAGAAACCTATCAGCCACTTTTGAAAAACCGTCTGCATTTGTATCAGGCGACGTAGTAGCCTGTAGTAATGTTACCTCTGCAGGTTATATCAGTACAAGTGATAACCAGACGATACAGATATTTTGTGCGACTTCCTACAATCCAAGCTCATTTAATAATTATGCTTCTGCATCAGGAGGTAGCGGTACACTATACTACCAATGGCAGTATAGTACAGATAATTATAACTGGACTGATATTTCAGGGGCAGTTTACAGCACTTATAATCCTTCTACGCTTTCTACACTGACTTATTTTCGTCGTTTAGCAAGAAGATATGAATGTACTACTTGGCTTGCATCAAATACATTAATAATTGCTGTAAACATGCTACCAAGTGTATCTTTATCAAAGACAGACCCAACTTGTGGTTTAAGTAATGGAACTATTACAGCAACAGGAAGCGGGGGGATAATTGGTTTAGGAGCAATTACCTATCAGAAGTGGAATAGTATAAGTGGTACAACTGTCGCAAACCTCACAAGCAACTATAATTATCCGAATAACCCATCAAGCACAACTACATTAACTGAGATGGAGGCTGATGTTGACCAGGCAGATAATTTTGGCGCACGCATGATTGGGTATATTACACCGACCATTACCGGCACTTATTATTTCTGGATATCTTCTGATGATAATGGCGAATTATGGTTAAGTTCAAATGAGAGTGCTTCCAATAAAACAAAAATTGCCTATCATACCAGCTATACGGGCTCTCGGGAATGGAACAAGTTTTCTACGCAAAAATCAGCAGCAATTAGCCTGGTGGCAGGAGAAATTTATTATATAGAAGCTATATACAAAGAAGGAGGAGGGGGTGATAATTTAGCAATCGGATGGGCAAAACCGGGGGAGTCAACGACTTCCCCTTCTGAGGTTATACCGATTGATGCCATCAGACCTTATCAAACCTCATCAGTCACTACCCCTACTTATCAGTATTCAATAGATGGTACAAATTTTCAAACCAGCAATGTATTCTCCGGTTTGGCAGCAGGTACCTATACTATTACCATTAAAGATGTATATGGCTGTACAGCAACAAGCTCAGTTACTTTATCAGGTACTACCCTAAGTGTAACAGCAAACAGCAATAATCCTCTGTGTGTAGGGCAAACGCTTAACCTGACAGGGTCAGCAAGCCCTACTGCAAGTACTTATAAATGGACAGGTCCGGGAGGTTTTACCTCAACTTCCCAGAACCCAAACAGAACCAATGCTACTACCGCCATGAGTGGTACATACACTTTAGCTGCTACATTTTCTGGTTGTACTGCCACGGTTACAGCAACTACTGCTGTAACGGTATCAACACTTCCTTCAACCCCGGGTACTATTGGTGCCACTCGTTGTGGTACGGGCACAGTAACACTATCAGCAAGTGGTTGTGCCGGAACATACAGATGGTATAATGTTTCTAATGGAGGTTCTTCTTTAGGTACGGGTAGTAATTTCACAACTCCGGGCATTTCAAGTACAACTACCTATTATGTAGAATGTAATGTTAGTTCATGCACAAGCAGCCGGGCATCCGCTATAGCTACAGTAAATGCAAACCCAAGCCCAACTGCTACCGGAGATACAGAATGTGAAGGCTCAACCATTATTTTAGGCTCAACAGGTGGTACTTCTTATACCTGGGTCGGGCCGAATAGTTTTACTTCTAATTTGCAAAACCCGACTATAGCCAATGGTACAACCAATATGTCAGGTGTGTACACGGTTACGGTAACAAATGCCGCAGGTTGTACAGAGACAGCCACAGCAAGTGTATTAGTAACAGCCATTCCATCTGCTCCCACAGGTTCGGATGTAGTTCGTTGCGGAACAGGCACAGTTACCCTGACAGCATCAGGCTGTAGTTCAGGAACCTACACGTGGTTTGCCAATGCAACCACCTCCACAAGTTTAGCTACAGGAACAACTTATACTACACCAGGCATTTCCTCAACAACGACTTACTATGTAAGCTGTACTGTAAATGGTTGTGTAAGCCCTGGTAGAGGCGCGATAAATGCAATTGTTACGTCACCTCCGTCTGCACCGGACGTTGTTAATGGTTCACGTTGCGGAACAGGTTCTGTCGCACTTTCTGCCAGTGGCTGTTCAGGAACTTATGCCTGGTACACCGCGACAACAGGAGGTTCATCAATTGGCTCAGGAAGTACCTTTAACACACCGGGTATTTCAAGCACAACTACTTATTATGTAGAATGTAACTTCGGGTGTTTAAGTAGTAGGTCGGCAGTTACTGCAACAATAAATGCTATTCCCGCTGCTACAGCCACCGGAGATACAGAATGCGAGGGCACCACTGTTGTATTAGCTTCAAGTGGTGGCGCATCATATTTATGGTCTGGTCCCAATGGATTTACTTCTAATTTACAAAACCCGACTATAGCTAACAGTACAACTAATATGTCTGGCCTATATACCGTAACTGTAACCAGTGCCGCAGGTTGTACAGCTACTGCCACAGCAAGTGTATTAGTAAAGCCAATTCCGGGTGCGCCAGGTGGTAATGATGTAGCACGTTGTGGCACAGGAACAGTAACACTTACAGCTACAGGTTGCAGCGGTACCTATACATGGTATGCAAATGCTACTACTTCAACAAGCCTGGCAACAGGAGCGACATATACCACACCAAGTATCTCAACTACCACAATGTATTATGTGAGTTGTACTTTGAATGGTTGTGTTAGCACTACAAGGGGTTCAATGAATGCCATCGTTACCACACCTCCTTCAGCGCCGACCACGGTTGATAACTCCAGATGTGGCACAGGAACAGTAACACTATCGGCAAGTGGATGTGCCGGAACATACAGCTGGTATGCAGCAGCGACAGGTGGTTCGGCATTGGGCTCTGGTAGTACCTTTACTACGCCAGGTATTTCAAGTACAACTACTTATTATGTCGAATGTAATTTCGGTTGTGTTAGTACCAGAGCCGCAGCAATAGCTACAATTAATGCATTACCTTCAATTACTACTACAGGAGATACCGAATGTGAAGGCTCTACTATTGTTTTAGGTGCTTCAGGTGGTGTATCCTATAGCTGGACAGGCCCAAACAGCTTTACTTCTACTCTTCAAAACCCGACTATTCCTAACAGTACAACATCAATGTCGGGAATATATACAGTAACGGTAACTAATGCAGCGGGTTGCACAGCCACAGCTACAGCCAGCGTATTAGTTAAACCAATTCCAGGTGCACCAGCTGGTAATGACAATAGTCGCTGCGGTACCGGAACTGTCACGATATCGGCCACAGGCTGTAGTGGAGGTACTTATACCTGGTATGCAGCTGCTTCCGGCGGCTCAAGTTTGGGAACAGGGTCAAGCTATACTACCCCAAGTATTTCAAGCACTACCACTTACTATGTGAGTTGTACTGTAAACGGTTGTACAAGTACAACCAGAGGATCGGCTGATGCAACTATCAAGCCTATTCCATCAGCACCAACAACAAGCCCTGTAAGCCGGTGTGGTACAGGTTCTGTTACTATTTCAGCCGATAATTGTGCTGGAACGGTCAACTGGTATGCTGCTGCATCCGGCGGTTCAAGTTTAGGAACAGGCAACTATACAACACCAAGTCTAACAGCCCCTTCTACCACTACATATTATGCAGCTTGTACCGTAAATGGTTGTGTAAGCACAAGCCGTACTGCTTTAACCGTAACTGTTCTGACCCCACCAACAGCAAGTGCATCTAATACAGGTACTCATTGTTTGGGAACAACCTTTAAATTGATAGGAGGGGGGAATGGAGAAAGTTTTTCATGGAGTGGTCCTAATGGCTTTAGTAGTAGTGAGCAATCTCCGTTAGTAAACAGTGCTACATCAGCAATGGCGGGTGTTTATACATTAACTGTTACTGCTTCTAATGGCTGTACGGCCACAGCTACCACAAACATGGTTATTAATAGCAGCTGTACATCAGTATGTACTACACCTATTGCAGTTCAGCCAACTAATCCGTCCTCATGTTCTGGAACAGATGGTTATATTTTTGTAACCGAGTATTCTGCAGGCCCTTACTACGAAAACAGTATAGACGGTGTTACATGGTACAATTCAGAGAAGACTTATTCAAGCCTTGGGGTTGGTTATTATACAATATTTATCAGAGATAAAACCTCAAAAATAGTCTGTAGAACTATTTCGGCGGTTCTTACCTCTTCTACCAGCTCTTACTTTACAGGTGCTACTACCACCTCTGCCACCTCATGTTCTGCAACAGATGGTAAAATTGTTCTGCAGGGTGTTTTAGGAACAGATGATGTTTCGTGGATTTCTTCAACAAGCCGTACCTATGTGAAAGTTTCAACACTTTCTCCAAGTAATACGATTTCAAATTTAGCGCAAGGTACTTATTATGTGATAGTATCAAGAGGAGGTAATCCGCTTTGTTATAGCGAAAGAAGGGTAACCGTAGGAAATAGCGGAACTCCTTGCCCTACAGGTCTTTGTACAATTTCAAAAAATACAAATCTTTTCCCTGGTGGTGATTTTGGTTCAGGCAGTTCTGTTACAGGACCTTCTTTGTCACCGGGTGAGACGCAGTATAGTTATGCACCTATGAACTGTGATTCTCCGAATGACGGTAACTATACTATTACAAACACAACGGATTGTAATGGTTCAGCATCAGGAGGAAAAATATTTACAACCTGGGATATTCTCACCCAAGACCATACTACAGGTGATTCCAACGGTTATATGATGATTGTCAATGCTTCATATAATCCGGATATTGTAATTGAGAGAACTGTAACAAATCTATGCCCCAATACAAGATATGAGTATAGCTTGTGGATATATAACCTTTGTCCTGCAGCTGATGCAGCAGGTTGTACCATAAAACCTAATTTGACTTTTCTCGTTGACGGGGTTGGTAAATATACAACTGGTGACATAACAGGAACCACCTGGCAACAGGTCGGCTTTACTTTTACTACGGGTAATTCAACGACGTCAACATTCAGTATCAGAAATAACGCAACGGGTGGACAAGGTAATGACTGGGCTATTGACGACATCGCTATTATTCAGTGTCTGCCAGCGATTACCCAAAGTGCTAATATCACTAAGTGTATTGGTACAACCGGACAAACCATTTCAGCAACAGTAACCGATGGTAGTACCCAATACACCTACTATAAATGGCAGCAAAGTACTGATGGTGGAACCACCTGGACCGATTTGACAAGCGGTACTTCAACTACATTTACCTCAGGTGCTTATACAGTTTCTTATACATTGCCAACTATCACAGCGGCAATGAATGGTAGAAAATACAAAATTGTAGTAGGTACTTCTTTGTCTAATTTAGCTAATTCTGACTGCTCTTACGATGGTACAGAAACAACATTGACTGTTCCGGTAATCATTGTTACACCTTCTGCTAATCAGACGATTTGTACAGGTAGCAGCGCAACAATTACGGCAAGTGCTTCTGGAGGAACAAGCCCTTATACTTATTCGTGGAGTAACGGTTTAGGTAGTGGGACTTCAAAAACTGTCAGTCCTACTTCTACAACAGTTTATACCATAACCGTTACCGATGCAAATGGTTGTACAGCTACAGCTACAACACAGGTAACAGTAAATAGTCTTCCGTCGGCTCCAACAGCCGTGAATGGAAGCAGATGTGGTACAGGTACAGTAAATTTGGCAACCACAGGTTGTAGCGGTACCGTAACCTGGTATGCTTCTTCAACAGCCACTTCAAGCCTTGCTACAGGAACCAACTACACTACACCGAGCATCAGTACTAACACTACTTATTATGTAACCTGTACAGTAAATGGTTGTGTAAGTGGCTCACGTACAGC
This sequence comes from Emticicia sp. BO119, assembly GCF_013912375.1. Classification (GTDB taxonomy): domain Bacteria; phylum Bacteroidota; class Bacteroidia; order Cytophagales; family Spirosomataceae; genus Emticicia. The sequence continues at coordinate 55,970 of NZ_JACETV010000016.1, forward strand.
AGTAACTGCTACAGTAAATACAATTCCTACCGCAACTGCCACAGGAGATGTAGCGTGTGCTGGTAGTACTATCAATTTATCGGCAAGTGGAGGAAGTACCTATAGCTGGGTTGGTCCTGCAAGTTTTAGTTCTACACTACAGAATCCAACCAGACCTAATGCCACTACCACTATGAGTGGAGTTTACACAGTAACTGTCACATCTGCGCAAGCTTGTACTGCTACCGCTACGGCTACTGTAACAGTTAACCCAACACCAACGCCAGGTATTTCGGGTAATACCAATATTTGTATAGGACAGTCAACAACCTTAACTGCAAATGGAGGAGAAAGTTATCTGTGGAGTACAGGAGAGACTACAACAAGTATTAATGTTAGCCCGTCTACCTCTACAGTTTATACGGTAACAGCCTATACTACCAATAGTAGTTATACTAATTTAGTAACTGATCAGGCGATTTTTAATGCAGCAAATTTTAATTATATCAACTCTTCGGCTTCTTACGCTGGTCCACAGAATTTATTTGATGCAGTTGATAATACAGGAGTTAACACTTTTCATGCAACAAGAATAACTAATGGTCAGGATTGGGGAATAGGCTATGCATTAGGTGGAGACTATCTGATTACTTCATTAAGTCTTGATGGAAGAAACGATTGTTGTACAGACAGAGCCAAAGGTGGGGTGATGCAGATATGGAAAAATGGCTCAATGGTTTATCAGAGTAGCATTGTCAGTGGCTCCGGTAACGGTGTAATTAGTACCAGCCCTGTACCAAATGTAATAGGAGACGAAATACGATATATTTTCTTAAATGGAGCCAATACAACCAGCGGAGAAACCACACTTAATTTTGCGGAATGGATTGTTGGAGGTGCAAAAGTATGCTCAGCTAACACTCAGGTAACAGTAACTGTAAATCCTATACCTACGATAACAGCGGGTTCAAACACCCCTGTCTGTGTAGGTCAGACTTTGAACTTAACTTCATCAGGAGGCACAAGTTACTCATGGGCAGGGCCGAATGGTTATACCTCAACAACTCAGAATCCAAATATCAGCAATGTAACCAGTGCGGCAACAGGTATATACACAGTAACTGTAACGAATGCCAGTGGTTGTAGTGCCACAGCGACCACCTCAGTAGTGATTAATGCCTTACCAAC
>NZ_JACETV010000017.1 GCF_013912375.1 Emticicia sp. BO119
GGTATAAAAGCCCCTATAAATATTTACTTCAAAGGAATGTAGACATGAAAAATCCCATTCATGAAGCTGATTTACAAAACAATTAAATCAATTAAAGTGTCCAATTAATTGCATTTGAGACAAAAACTTAGAAACTGTTTGAGTTAATTACATAAAAAAAGGTAGAGCCAAAGATATTGTAAATTTGATTTGTGAAGAAAAAATATACAACCGCGCGACGTCCGCAGACCTAAGCCCTACCGATCGGAGCGCCGAAGCGATGGCAATATATAGCACAGTATTTACAAAACCAAAGAAAGCCCAAATGGGAGCTCCAAAGAATCTTAGAGGGGATATTCTATTTGTGTAAGAATGGTTGTAATTGGCGAGATTTGCCGGATAATTTTCCTCCTTGGCAAACGGTTTACTGGCGGCCGCCGCTGCGGTACTTCAGGAAATGGAGTAATGAAGGGGTTTATGATTTGATAGTCAGCAAACTAAGAGAGGCACAAAGGAAAGGTTTAGGGAAAGAACAGACGCCAAGTGCTGCAATAATAGACTCTCAGAGTGTAAAGAATACCTCCTTTTCAACGAAGGAGGTGGGAGTAGATGGAGGTAAGGGAATCAAGGGTCGAAAGCGACATATTCTAACAGACACTTTAGGGAATTTACTAGCTGTAAAAGTTCATCCGGCTAATATTCATGACAGTAAATCAGCCCAATTAGTTTTAGCTAAGATGATTGAAAATAGTGTAGAATTTCCACGATTAAAGAAAATATTTGCAGACAAAGGATATAGAGGACATTTGTTTAATTGGGTAAAAAAGCATCTCAAATGTCAATTAGAAATTGTAAAAACCTATTCAAAACTTGCTAATAATGGCAAAATGATGGTATCTCCTAAAAGGTGGGTAGTTGAGCGCAGTTTTGCATGGGTGAATCATTATAGGCGTTTAAGCAAGGATTTTGAGAGATTAACAGACAATAGTGAGAGTTTTGTTAAAATTGCCTTCATCAAATTATTTATAAAAAAATTAAAGACTTAACTCAAACAGTTTCTTAAAGTATGGAAGACTTACAAAATAATATTATAAGAATTAATTTTCAAGCGTTTTTGAAAGCCATTTGGAAAGAAAAATATTACTTTTTGCTCATATTTATATTATTTGTTAGCCTTGGTTTGTGGTATGCTTTTTATTTACCTGAACAATTCACATCAGAAGGTAAAATTCTGCCAGAAGTTCAATCAAAAAACAATAAATTTGGTGGTTTATCGGGACTAGCTAGTTTAGCTGGAGTTGATATTGCCACTCTAGAGGGTACAGAAGCTATTAGACCTGATTTATATCCAGACATATTAAAGAGTACACCATTCTTTTTATCACTTCTTCATTATAAAGTTACTACTAAAAATAACAAAAATTTAACCTTTGAACAGTTCTATCATCAAATGATAGAAAAAGGAAAGGAGATTCCTGAAAGAAAAAATAAAAGATTTCCTGTTAAGGAAAATGGTTTTCTTGTATTAAATCAATTAAATGAAGATAGAATTTTAGAATTGAAAGAGCGAATACAAGCTAACATTGACAAAAAGAGCGGTATTATAACTATATCGGTTAAAATGCCTGACCCTGTTGTTTCGGCAGATATTGCCCATTTCTCAATGGTTTACTTAACAGAATATATTAAAAATTATAGGGTAGATAAGTTAAAAAAGGATCTTGATTTCTTGGAAGAACGAGTTAATATGGCTAGAGGGAAATTTTATAGTAATCAAACAAAAAAGGCACAATATAGTGACCAATTTCAATTACCAACTATTCGTTTACAATCTGCTGATGTTCAACGAGAACGAATCGAGTCGGAATATCGGATGTCTTCATCTTTTTATAATGAATTACTTAAAAAGTATGAAGAAGCTAAAATCAAGTTACAACAAGAAACCCCGGTTTTTCAAATTTTAGAGCCTCCCAGGGTACCAACGAGAAAAAGTGAACCAAAGAAATTATTAATTCTATTAGGAGCAATGTTTCTAGGTTCTGTATTAGGATTAGTATTTATTCTATTAAAGAACAGTAATTTTAAGCAAATAATATACAGTTGAATATTTAATAATGGATATAAATAATACTCATATTACTATTATAGGTCTAGGCTATGTAGGTTTACCTCTAGCTGTAGAATTTGGCAAAAAATATCCAACCATTGGATTTGATATTAATGAAACAAGAGTAAGAGAACTCCAAAATGGACACGATAGAACAAGAGAATTAACTAAAGGGCAATTAGAGGAGGCAAACAACTTATCTTTTAAATCAAAATTGGAATCTGTGCCTATAGAATCTAAATATATAAATATCTTTATAGTTACTGTTCCTACACCAATTGACGCATTTAAGAAGCCTGATATTAATCCTCTTCTTAAAGCCTCTAAAACTATAGGGCAAATTCTTAAAAAAGGAGACATTGTCATATATGAATCTACCGTATATCCTGGATGTACTGAAGATGATTGTGTGCCTGTTATAGAAAAGGAAAGTAATTTAAAGTTTAATAAGGATTTTTTCTGTGGCTATTCTCCTGAAAGAATTAACCCTGGTGACAAAAACCGGACTTTAACATCTATACTGAAGATTACCTCTGGGTCAACTTCTGATGTTGCTGATTTTGTTGACAATTTATATAATTCAATAATTAAGGCAGGTACATATAAAGCACCTTCTATTAAAGTAGCTGAAGCAGCTAAATTAATAGAAAATTGTCAGCGTGATATTAACATTTCATTTGTCAACGAGCTTTCATTAATATTCGATAGAATGAATATCGACACAAGTGAAGTTTTAGAAGCAGCAGGAACAAAGTGGAATTTCCTAAAGTTTAAGCCTGGTTTAGTAGGAGGACATTGCATAGGAGTTGATCCATATTATATGATTCATAAAGCTGAACAGTTAGGATATTTTCCAGCATTAATTGGGGCTGGAAGAAGGGTAAATGACAATATGGGTCTTTTTGTTGCAAATAAGGTTATTAAATTATTGATACAAAAAGGAATCCAAATAAAAGGTGCAAAAGCTTTAATTTTAGGTATAACATTTAAAGAAAATTGTCCAGATATAAGAAACACTCGGGTTATAGATATATATTCAGAATTGTTATCTTTTGGTTTAGATATATCAATTTATGATCCTTGGGCCGATAAGGAAGAAGTAAAAGAAGAATATAATATAGAATTGGTTAATGAATTAACGTCAAACTATCAAGCTATTGTCCTAGCTGTGAGTCATGAAGAATTTAATTATCTTAATTTTTCTTCTTTAACAGAAAAGAATCATGTGGTTTTTGATATAAAATCTGTTCTTGATAAAAAGAAAGTAGATGGTAGACTCTAAAAAAAAAATTATGGAAAAAATTCAAATGGTTGATTTGTATAATCAATATCTTCATATTAAAGAAGATATTGACAATGCCATACTAGAATGTATAGAATCTAGCCAATTTATAAAAGGCAAACAATTTGATCAATTTCAACTTAATTTAGCTGAATATTTAAATGTTAGTAAGGTAATTGCATGTGGGAATGGGACTGATGCTCTTCAAATCGCTATAATGGCATTAGGATTAGAAAAAGGGGATGAAGTAATTGTACCAGCGTTTACTTATGCAGCAACTGCGGAAGTAATTGGTTTATTAGGTTTAACTCCTGTAATTGTAGATGTCGATTATGATACATTTAATATCACAGTAGATAAAATTAAAAATGCGTTAACAAATAAGACAAAATTAGTTGTGCCTGTTCATTTATTTGGTCAATGTGCTGATATGGAACCCATTATAGAATTAGCTAATCAACATTCTTTTACGCTAATTGAGGATACTGCACAAGCTTTAGGGGCAAATTATACATTTAAAAATGGATTTTCTAAAAAAGCGGGTTGCTTAGGTAATATTGGTTGCACTTCATTTTTCCCATCAAAAAATCTTGGTTGTTTTGGAGATGGAGGTGCGGTTTATACAGATGATAACTATCTTGCTGAAAAAATAAAGATGATCGCAAGTCATGGACAATCAAAACAATATGTCCACGAAGTTATTGGAGTTAACTCAAGATTAGATAATATACAAGCTTCTATTTTATTAGAAAAACTTAAACATTTAGATAATTATAATTTAAGTAGACAAGAAGTTGCAAATTTTTATGATAGTGCATTAGGAAATATTAATAATATAATTATTCCTGCCAGAGAAAAAAAATCAACTCATGTTTTCCATCAATATACAATAAAAGTAAAAAATAACCAAAGAGACGCTTTAAAAAAATATCTTAGCAATCAAGGGATTCCTTCAATGATATATTATCCTAAAGCATTGCATCATCAAAAAGCATTTGCAAGTTTGGTGAAGCGTGGAGGTAGTTTAGAAATTTCTGAGCAACTATGTAGTGAAGTATTATCTCTACCTATTCATACAGAGATGTCAAAAAATCAATTGCAATACATTGTTGATCACATAATACACTTTTTTTATGAAAATTAATTTTTTTGCTCATGAGACAGCAATTATTGATAAAGGATGTAAGATAGGAAAAGATACTAAAATCTGGCATTTTTCTCATATAATGTGTGATTGCATAATTGGGAATTCATGTAATATAGGTCAGAATGTTGTTGTATCTTCAGGGGTAACGCTAGGAAATAATGTCAAAGTCCAAAACAATGTATCTATTTACACAGGAGTTACGTGTGAAGATGATGTCTTTCTAGGTCCTTCTATGGTATTTACCAATGTTATTAATCCAAGAAGTGTAATTAATAGGAAAAATCAATATCTAAAAACTAATGTCGGTAAAGGAGCTTCAATAGGTGCGAATTCAACTATTATCTGTGGAAATGATATAGGTGAATATGCATTTATAGGTGCAGGTGCAGTAGTTACTAAACAAGTTAAAGCTTATGCTTTAGTATTAGGAAATCCAGCTAAGCAAGTTGGATGGATGAGCGAATATGGGCATCGCTTAATTTTTGATGAAAATGGTATTGCCGAATGTATAGAATCAAAAGAAAAATATTTACTAAACAATAATCAAGTTAGCAAAATAGATTCATGAAAAAGTTTGCATTAATAGGTGCTGCAGGTTATATAGCTCCAAGACATATGAAAGCTATCAGTGAGACAGGTAATCAACTAATAGCAGCATACGACCCTTATGATGGTGTTGGAATAATGGATAGTCATTTTCCTAACGCTGATTTCTTTACAGAATTTGAGCGTTTTGATCGTTATATAGACAAACTAAGAAGACAGGGGAACCAAGTAGACTTTGTTAGTATTTGTTCTCCAAATTATTTACATGATGCACATATTCGTTTTGGGCTACGTTCAGGCTGTAATGTAATTTGTGAAAAACCATTAGTATTAAATCCTTGGAATATTAGTGCTTTACAAGAAATTGAAGAAGAAACAGGAAAAAGAGTATATACTATTCTCCAATTAAGATTACATCCAAGTATTATAGCATTAAGAGAAAAAGTATTGAATGGGCCTAAAGATAAAGTTTATGAAATAGATTTAAAATATATAACCTCAAGAGGAAAATGGTATCATCGTAGTTGGAAAGGAGATATTTCAAAATCTGGTGGAATAGCCACAAATATTGGTGTACATTTTTTTGATATGCTTCTTTGGGTTTTTGGAAATATTAAAGAAAATATAGTGTATCAACATGAAAGTGATACTGCTGCAGGCCTTTTACGATTGGACAGAGCTAATGTAAATTGGTTTTTAAGTATTGACTATAATCAAATTCCTGAAGAAACTAGGGTTCAAGGTAAACGTACCTTTAGAACTTTAAAAATGGAAAAAGAAGAAATTGAATTCTCCGACGGATTTACAGAACTCCATACTAATAGTTATAAAGAAATATTAAATGGTAATGGATTTGGTTTATCGGAATGTCGAAAAGCTATAGAAATTGTTAGTGAAATTAGAAAATTTAAGTTTTAAACAAAAAAAAATAGAATGTTAATCTCTTACAAAATAATACATTTAAAATAAGGCATACGTATTTCTGAATATATAGACAAAATGAAAAATATAATTAAAAGAATATATAAATTAATACCATTCAAACCTCATTTATTTAAAATACTCAGAGCTTTTTGGATTCCTACAAAAAAAATAAGGAGTTTGTTAAGATTTAATGGAATCGTTAAAATAAATATTTTGGATGATCTTTCTTTTAAAATGATTTCCAATATGTATACTATAGAAAATGAATTTTTTTGGTTAGGTCAATCAAATAAGTGGGAAAGAGAGTCCTTAAATATTTGGAAAAAATTATGTATTGGAAAAGATATAATATTTGATATTGGAGCAAACACTGGTATATACTCTCTTATAGCAAAGACAATAAATACAGATTGCAAAGTATACGCATTTGAGCCGCAGCCTAATATTTATAAGTCCCTCAGCGAAAATAATACATTAAATCAATTTGATATCATTTGTGAGCCCATTGCGCTATCCAATATTAATGGTGTTGCAAGCTTTTTTAACTATGGAACATCTGCATTTGAGAGTAACTCAACTGCTGGGAGTCTAAATAAATCACATCGTCCTCAAAATCAATCTTCTATTAAAGTTAATTGTCAAACATTAGAATCATATATAACTACTAATAAACTCTCTAAAATTGATTTAATGAAGATTGATGTTGAAACTCATGAGGTGGAAGTTTTAGAAGGTATGAAAGACTACCTGAATAAATTTAAACCGATAATATTAATTGAGATTATTGATAATACAGTTGGGGAGAAAATATCTGAAATTTTTTCAAAACTTGGTTATAATTTCTTTTATATTGATGAAGATAAAGGTATTTTTAACGTTAAGGATTTAAAACAAAGAAAACACAACAATTATATACTTTCTCAATCCAAAATACCTGTATGATTAAAAGTGGCACGTTTACATTATTCGTAAATGTTTTCCAAAGTATAGCCTCTATTTTTATAAATATTTTTTTGATAAAGTATTTTGGAACGGAATTAAAGGGAGATTATGATTTTTTTATCGCTAACTTAAGTCTTGGAAATATTTTTATTAGTCTTTCATTGCCAACAGGGATTATATATATAAGTTCGAAATACAATATTACTCAGAAAAATTTTCTGCTTTTTCTCATCAGTTTATCATTAGTTCAAACTTTATTAATACATCTTTTATATCAAATTCTATTAATTTTTAATTTTGACTTTTTCGCTCGTCTTTCAAGTACAAATGTAAGGATTGAGATACTATTTCTAAGCTGTTTAGTGTTAAATCTACTCTATCAATACTTAAAATCATATTTTATAGGAATTCAAAAATTTAGGTTAACCAACATTAGCGATTTGATAAGAATTTCATTGTATTTAATACTAATTGTCTTATTTAAATACTTCTTTAGTAAATTTTTTAATTTTAATTCTCTAATCCTGATTTACATTTCATCTTTTTTTATAGTATCAATTTTATTAATCAAAAATTTACGAGATGTTAATAATAAAATTCAAAAGCCAAATAAGTTTATAATCTCAGAATTAATAAAATTTTCTCTTCCTAGCTATTTTGGGAGTCTTATACAATTTTTAAATTATCGGCTTGATATTTTTATTGTATATTTCTTCTTAGGTAATATAGCCTTATCTGAATACAATTTTACAGTCTCTATTGCAGAGGGATTACGGTTACTTCCTGGAGCATTTGCAGCAATAATTTTACCAAAAGTGGCCTCAAATTCTTTAAATAATCAAAATTTATCTCGAATAGCTATTACAAGTAGAATAATATTAACAGTTTCATTTCTTATTGGATGTATTATATGGATTATTGCTTTTTTTGTACTACCAACCTTCTTTAAAAATGAATTTAAGAGTAGCATTTGGATTTTAGGTATTCTTCTGCCTGGAATTTGTTTATTTAGCATAAATACCATTATAGCTTCTTATTTTGCGGGGATAGGGAAGCCAGTTTACAATTTAAAAATAGCTGTTTTGGCACTAGTTTTTACCCTTTTATTTGATATTTTATTAATTCCTACTTTTGGAATAATAGGTGCTGCTATCGCTAGTACAATATCTTATTCTATTAGCACAATAGCAGTATTATTATTATTAAAAGTGAAATATAAAATAAAAATACAAGATTTTATATTTATTAATTGTAAAGATTTAAAAATGATAAAGAATAACCTATTAATAATTTTTAAACAGTAATTTTTCGTTAAATAACTACTTTAGCATTACTAAGACCCTTATTATAATTGTAGGTCACACTATAAGATATATTACTTTATCGTTATATATAAGTTATCTATCCACGAAAAGCTTTAATTTTACTAAATATTTTAAAAGTAGTGCTTATATATTATAAAGCAATATATCAATGAGCTTAGTTTATTATTAATATATCTATAGCTTTAAATAAAATTTGACAAAATAATTAAACAAGGCTATAATGAAAATATTAATTCTTCCAAGTTGGTACTCAAGAGTAAATAATTCCAACTTAGGGATCTTTTTTAAGGAACAAGCACTTTCTTTACGTAAATTAAATATAAATGTAGCCCTTTTATATGCTGAATTATTAGGATTACATTTAATTGTTAAGTTTTCTAACTATTGTCTTTTCAAAATAGAACAAGAAGATTCTAATTTACCAACCTGGAGACTGAAAGGAATTAGTTTTATACCAGCCAGATATAGATTAGGAAGATTGTTTTGGGTTTATTCTACTTTATTCCTTTTTAAAAAATACATAAAATCTAATGGACTACCTGACTTAATACATGCTCATAGTTACTGGGCAGGTTTAGTCGCAATGAAGATAAAAAAAATATATAATATACCTTACATTTTAACTGAGCATTCTTCAATATTTCTTAATATGAAAGAAGTTGAAAAAGTTAAAGGCATAATCCAAAAGAGCTTTTTGTGTGCTAATTATATAACAACTGTTAGTTCTTCGCATGCAAAATTAATACAAGATAGAATCAATATAAATCCAAAAATAATTATTATACCCAATTTCGTCGATACAGAATATTTTAAACCCAATAGATCAGGAAATATAGGCAATAGTAATCTTGTTACAATTGGAAATTTATCTAATTTGAAGAACCACATTGAATTATTAAAAATACTAAATGATATTAAAAACGATAACCCTAGCTTAACATTTAAATTAAAGATAATAGGAGAGGGTGAAGAAAGGGAGAAGCTAACTAAATTTATTTATGACAATAATTTAGTTGAAGAAGTAATATTATTAGGAAGCCAATCAAGAGATAGTATTAAAAAAATATTAAATAATAGCGACTTATATTTGCATTCAAGTAAATATGAGAGTTTTGGTGTATCTATGTTGGAAGCTTTTTCAATGGGCTTACCTATATTCTCTTACAATTGCGGTGGTATACACTCTGATTTTTGTTCAAAGAATATTCTAGTTTTTAATGATTTTTATCAATTTGGAAATAAGTTGAAAGATTTTCTTTATGGTAAATTTTTTTTCAATTCCCAAGAAATAAGAGATGAAGCTATATCAAAGTTTAGCGAAAAAGAAATAGGCAATAAATTATTATCATTGTACGAAAATGTTAAGAATTAGTTTTAAAAAAAATAGTTTAATTTTGTCAATGTTAATTATCTCTGGAGGAATTGGTACTTATCTTTTCCCAATTAATATATTAGGTGGAAATCTTTTTGCTTTTAGAATTATAGTGGTTATCATATTTATTAATATAATGCTAAAACATATTAATATGATTTTTGGGCTTTTTAACAGCTTATCACTATTTATTTTTAAGATGCTGATTTTTATTTGGTTCTTTATTCCACTAATAACACTTTTTTTAGTTTCAAATTCAAAAATTGCGCTAATAAATTATTTTAATATAGTATTTGGATTAATAACTTTTATAGTAATATTATTTTATTTAAAGAATTTTAAGAATTCTTTATCTATTTTAGTAAAAAGTATAAGTTTTATTTGTATAATTAATCTGGTAATTAATTATATAGAACTCATTACATTTAAACATTTAGATTATACCTTTGTTGATTCGTTACCTGATTATGCTAAAGAAATCCCAATAGCATATGGTTTTTTTGGTAATCCAAATAATAACGCTTACTTTCTTTGTCTATCTTTACCAATATTGTATTTAGACTTTAATAATAATAAAAAGAAAGTTATATTAATTTCTCTCTTAACTTTTATATCTATATTATTTTCATCGTCAAGATTATCATTCATAGGGTTACTTATATTCTGGTCGTTTATGTTTTTTGCTAATTTTAACAAAAATAAAAAGACTTTCATATCTATTTTTATAACATTATTGGGATTTCTAGTTTTCTACATTAAAGACATAATTACTCTTTTGGAACTTAATGCTTTAATTATTTCTTCAGATAATTATAATACTTCTTCCAGCGAAGTAAGATTACAACATTTTCATAATATGTTCTACTATTTGAAAGAAACCTATGGGTTTGGACTTGGTCCTGGCGGCTATGAATCTTTAGGGAATAATATGCGAGGGCACCCTGAATCAATTAGCCCTCATAATTTTTTTGTTGAAGTTTTTACAGACTATGGTATATTAATTGGCGTTTTATTAAGTATTTCATTAACAATAAGAATTTTTCTTGAGAGAAAATCCACAAATAAAAGAATAAATTTTCTTTTAACGTTATTTGGAATTTTATTTTTAATTCTATCTCCTCAAAATAGCGGATATCTGAAAAATCAAATTACATGGATGTTTTTAGCAATTGTTTTTTCAAATTTTAATGATAATGAATTTAATACAGATGAACTATAATTTAAAAAAGGATATAATTCAATGGGATATTGAGATATGGAGTAAAAGTCTGGATTTTTGGGGAGATGAAATTAATATTTCAACTCCATTAAAATGCCTCGAAATAGGCTCAAGACAAGGGGGATTATCGTTATGGGCAGCTATTTATGGAAATTCCGTTATATGTTCCGACCTTTTTCTCCCTTCTGACTCTGAATCTGTAAGGAATTTACATACAAAGTATGACGTTACTAAAAATATATCATATGAAGCTATAGATGTTTTAGATATTCCTTACGATAATTATTTTGATATAGTTTTAATGAAATCAGTTCTTCCTTCATTAGGAGACTCAAAAGATATGGAAATTCAAAGAATAGCTTTAAAATCAATTTTTAAATCTTTAAAACCAGGTGGTAAACTTCTATTTGCAGAAAATTTAGAAGCTACTTTTTTGCATAGAATTTCTCGCAAATGGTTTGTTAAATGGGGCAAGAAAGTAAAGTATCTAAAAACTAATGAAGTAATAACTTTATTAAATGAATTTGGTGAGTTAAAGTTTATAACTAAAGGTTTTTTTTCAAGTTTTGGTAGAAATGAGACTCAAAGAAAGTTTCTTGGAAAAATTGATACTCTATTAGATAAAGCAACTCCTTCCCAATGGAAATACCTTATGATTGGAATTTTAAAGAAGAAATAAATTAAAAATTCTAATTACATTAAAACATTAGGTAGTCCTAAAAATGTAATGCTATTTTTATCTTTGTAAAAAGAACAAAGATGAACTGTAGTCATTGTAATAGCGAAAATACTAAAAGGAATGGTCATACCCATTATGGTAAGCAAAACTATTTATGTAATAATTGTAATCGTCAATTTGTGGAGGGAGGTCAGGATTGGTTTGTGAATGAATCTGATAAAATTCTTATTAACAAGTTACTTTTAGAGAGAATATCTTTATCTGGTATTTGCCGAGTATGTG
>NZ_JACETV010000018.1 GCF_013912375.1 Emticicia sp. BO119
GCGGAAAGCGAGTAGTGTTATTAATGCCAGTAACAAGGTGACAGCTACGGGTAATGTGAGTTATCAGGCAGGAAATAGTATTGTGCTTACACCCGGATTTGTGGTAGAGAGTGGAGGTGTATTCAAAGCCGAGATTCATGTTTGCGGAAATTAAAAGACAATCAAGTTTCACTTAGAAGGATAACCCTGCTATTGTATAAGAGTTAACAATTATAAATGGCAGGGTTGCCCGTTTTAACTTCACTCTATGAAAGATTGCCGTAATAATTTTCGTTTTTTTCTTCTGAGAGAAGGGTTCTTCTTTTAACTTCATCCAAACAGGATAAAATCTACTTTTAAGTATAATTTTATTCAGTCGGACTGCCGGAGTGAGTGCTCATCGGTTAACCGATATTTTTGTTCGCAAAACAAAAGGACTGCTTCATAGACATCTTAATTAATAATTCTTCAATAACCTTATACAAGTTCAATATTAACTTAGAAAAACTCCTGCTTTTACAATCTCCGCAAGCTGGAAGTGACCATTGACTGGTTCTCACGACCATTTAATTATATTCCAGAATTGCTTTTCTTTCAAAATTAATAACTGACCTTACAAAAGAATCTGTCAGCAAATACTTCTTTAAAGATTTAGTCTCTAACTATTAAAATACATTATTTGAATTTTTCTGAAAAATATCTATTGAATAAATGGATAGCTTTTTATTTGAATTACCCTGAAAACTAAAAGCCCTTAGCGCCGTACTCTTCGTATCATTGTAGTTTAACAGGAAAAGTACTGTTTTGTATCATTTAGGTTCAAAATGAGGAAAAGAATGTTCAAAATGGGCTAACATACAAGGCTTTCATTACGCTACTTTTGATTTCAAAAAAATCAACTACCATGAATAACGAACTTCTCATTCCTTTTGGAGGGCGACTAAAAATTGACCCTACGACTGTTTTGCTTTTGAAGGCAGACATCAATTATACGCAAGTGTATCTGGAAGATGGCAGCACAGTTTTGTCATCAGTTACGCTTGGTACACTTGCCAAACGCCTGCAACAATTTCCTTTTTTCAGGCCTAACCGTTCGGTTCTTATTAATCTTAGTTATATAGTGGGTTACGAACAGTCCTCATCACAGATAAAAATGGGAAACAACGAGATATATAAAATATCAAGAAGGAGAACGAAGCATTTCCAAAGGCTTTCAGGCCAAAGTGCTATTAGAGCAACCAAAGAACTTTCATGGTAGAAAGATAAAAAGTCGGAGAGAGTTTCCGACCAGAAACTCTTCTCTGCTTTTTGAGAACTATCATGCCCCTTAACCCAAAAATTTCTACCAACATGAAAAAACTCATTTACTTAATTATGGCTTTACTGACAAGCCAAAGCGTATTAGCAACGCGGTATTATGTCAATGTAAACGCTACTTCAGGCTCAAATAATGGTTCTTCCTGGGCAAACGCCTTTACAAATTTGCAATCGGCATTAACTATTGCTGGTGCTTCAGACGAAATATGGGTAGCTGCCGGTACCTATAAACCAGATGCAAGCGATAGAAGTATCACTTTTATTATTCCAACGGATGTAAAGGTTTACGGTGGTTTTGCCGGAAATGAAAGCACACTGGCTTCCCGGAATATGAATCTGATTTCTACTACTAATCTGACAGTTCTTTCAGGAGACCTCAACGACGATGATATTGATTTTAGTAACCAAACTGATAACTCTTATAGAATCGTAACCTTTACTAATGTAACTAACGCAACCATCTTAGATGGTTTTAAAATAACAGGAGCAAATAATAACAAAGGCAACACTATTGCCGGTTATGGCGGCGGGATTTACAATAAAGGCTCAGGCTCAGGAAATAGCTCAAACCCTGCAATAAGTAATTGTACAATTACTTATTGTTCGGCCTTTTTAGGTGGGGGAATGTACAACGATGGTACAAACGGAGGTAACGCAAGTCCTACAATTACTAATTGTATCTTTATTTCAAACGCATCAGATGATAGCGGTGCCGGATTAGCCAATTATGGTACGTCAGGGAATAGTAGCCCTACTATTGACAGATGCTCATTTATCGGGAATTCAGCAGCATATAACAGTGGTGCGATTAATAATCATGGAGAGTCAGGAGTATGTAACACAACCATTATTAATTGTGTTTTTAGCGGAAACTATGCTGCCAACAATGGAGGTGCTATGGTAAACACAGGAACATTTGGTGGTTCATCTACTGTTACCATTACCAATTGTTCTTTTAGTGGTAATAAAGCTTCGGGTGTGGGGGGGGTAATCAGAAACAATAGCTCTTATGCAGTTCTTAAGAATACCATAATGTGGGGAAACAACTCTCTGTTTGATAATAACGGTGGAAGCGTAACGGCTACTTATTGCATAATAGAAGGTGGTTATGCCGGAGCAGGAAACCTTGATTTAGATCCGCTTTTTATTTCACAGCCTGTTTTTAATTCCGCTCCAACAATTGTAGGAGATTTACATTTATCTTCAGTTTCACCAGGTATAAATGCTGGAACGGGTGTTGGTGCTCCTACAGTTGATAGAGATGGTAATACCAGAACAAATGCAGATATGGGAGCCTATGAATACATAGCTTCATCTTGTAGTCAGGTAGCCAACTCAACTGAATTAATGACCTGGAATGGTTCAGTAAACACTGACTGGGCCAATGCCTGTAACTGGTCGCCGAATGGAGTACCAACGGCTACAAATCCTGTGAGAATTAATACTACGACTAATACTCCGGTAATAAGTTCGGGATTCGCAGTAGCAAAAAGTGTTGAAATAATCGGTGCGGGGGTTAATCTCACTATTAATAGCGGTGCTACGCTGACAGTTTCAATGAGTAATGATAAACCTGTGTCACTTTATAATGCTTCTCTAACAAATCATGGTACCCTCAATGTAAGCAATACGAATGCGAGTAATCTTGCTTATTCAGCTTTATTAATTGATGATGCCTCTACTTTGGATAATTATGGTACAATTACTATCTCATCTTCCAAAAACAGAGGTTTGTTAATAGCATCTACGGCTGTTTTTAACAATAAAACGGGTGCAACGCTGACAAGTAACGCAGATTTTGCAATAATAATAAGTTCAGTAAACAACGGTATTCAGTCTTTTAATAATGAAGCAGGGGCAACTGTCAATGGGTCAGGAACCACCGGAGCTATTTCATTAACGCAAGGGCAGCTAAATAACCATGGTTCAATAAACATGACCGGAGGAGCTGCATGTTATGACCAGACCTTATTTAATAACTACAGCTGTGCCACTTTCAGAACTTCAAATAATTTCTTTAGTTCTATTAGTTCGACAGTAACTAATAATGGAGAAATGGAAATCGGAGGGGTTTTGACTATTGATGGTTCGGGTACTTTTAATAATAATGGGATTCTGACCTATGGATCATTAGCTAACTCTGCTACCTTTAATAATACTGGTTCTAACGCAGTTATTGTGAATAACTCATCATTACCAATCTTTACTTATGGTGGAGCATTTAATGGAACAATCAACGGGATTTTTACTGATGATAATGCTACAATTTCAGCAGGTACTTTCACTCCACCTAACACGTTTACACCTAATGGTAGTGTAGGTTCTGGCTCACAAACGCTATATGTGAAAATAACACCAAACGGTGGAGCTTGTGAGTATATCGTACCATTTACTTATCTGAATTGTACGGTAAGTGCCAGCATCAATTATTCAGGTACGCCTTATTGTAAAACAGCGAGTCCTGCTAATGTAACCTTAACAGGTTCATCTGGAGGAACCTTTACTTCTGCGCCATCTGGTCTGACCATCAATAGTTCAACGGGACAAATCACTCCGGGCAGTAGTACTTCCAATACCTATACCGTAACTTATACGATAGCTGCGAGTGGAGGCTGTGCCTCTGCTACTGCTACTACGAGTGTAACGATAACTGATGCACCAAGTGCGACGATTAGTTATTCAGGCACACCCTATTGCAAGACAGCGAGTCCTGCCAATGTAAGTTTAACGGGTTCATCAGGAGGAACCTTTACTTCTGCGCCATCCGGTCTGACCATCAATAGTTCAACGGGACAAATCACACCGGGCAGTAGTACTTCCAATACCTATACCGTAACTTATACGATAGCTGCCAGTGGGGGCTGTGCCTCTGCTACGGCAACTACGAGTGTAACGATAACTGATGCACCAAGTGCGACGATTAGTTATTCAGGTACGCCTTATTGTAAAACAGCGAGTGCATCCAATGTAACCTTGACAGGAACTTCTGGAGGTACTTTTACTTCTGCACCCTCAGGTCTGACAATCAATAGTTCATCAGGACAGATAACCCCGGGAAGTAGTACATCAGGGACTTATACAGTAACCTATACGATAGCTGCCAGCGGGGGATGTGCCTCTGCTACGGCAACTACGAGTGTGACCATTACTAATGCGCCAAGTGCAACGATTAGTTATTCAGGCACCCCTTATTGTAAAACAGCGAGTGCATCCAATGTAACATTCACAGGAACTTCTGGGGGAACCTTTACTTCTGCGCCTTCCGGTCTGACAATCAATAGTTCATCAGGACAGATAACCCCGGGAAGTAGTACATCAGGGACTTATACAGTGACTTATACGATAGCTGCCAGTGGGGGTTGCGCTTCTGCTACAGCAACTACCAGTGTAACAATAACTAATGCGCCAGATGCTACGATTAGTTATTCAGGAACCCCTTATTGTAAAACAGCGAGTGCATCCAATGTAACCTTGACAGGAACTTCTGGTGGAACTTTTACTTCAGCGCCCTCAGGTCTGACAATCAATAGTTCTTCGGGACAGATAACTCCGGGGAGTAGTACAGCCAATACTTATACCGTAACTTATACGATAGCTGCCAGTGGGGGCTGTGCTTCAGCGACTGCTACTACCAGTGTAACGATTACAGATAGTCCAAGTGCTACAATTAGTTATGGGGGGACACCTTATTGTAAATCAGCGAGTCCGGCCAATGTAACCTTAACAGGTTCTTCTGGAGGAACCTTTACTTCAGCACCCTCAGGTCTGACAATCAACAGTTCATCAGGACAGATTACTCCCAATAGTAGTACGGCAGGTGCTTATACAGTGACCTACACCATAGCTGCCAGTGGAGGCTGTGCTTCTGCTACGGCCACCACCAGTGTAACGATTACAGATAGTCCAAGTGCAACGATTGGTTATGCCGGCACGCCTTATTGTAAAACAGCCAGCCCTGCGAATGTAATCTTGACAGGTTCTTCTGGGGGTACTTTTACTTCAGCACCCTCAGGTCTGACAATCAACAGTTCATCGGGACAGATTACCCCAAATAGCAGTACATCGGGAACTTATACGGTTACCTACACCATAGCTGCCAGTGGAGGATGTGCTTCTGCGACTGCTACTACCAGTGTAACGATTACTAATGCGCCAAGTGCAACAATTAGTTATACAGGCACGCCTTATTGTAAAACAGCCAGCCCTGCGAATGTTACTTTGACAGGAACTTCTGGGGGTACTTTCACTTCTGCTCCCTCTGGCCTGACAATCAATAATTCATCAGGACAGATTACCCCAAACAGCAGTACAGCCAATACTTATACAGTTACTTATACGATAGCTGCCAGTGAGGGCTGTGCTTCAGCTACTGCTACTACGAGTGTAACGATTACAGATAGTCCAAGTGCAACGATTGGTTATGCCGGAACCCCTTATTGTAAATCAGCGAGTCCGGCCAATGTAACCTTGACAGGAACTTCTGGTGGAACTTTTACTTCAGCGCCCTCAGGTCTGACAATCAACAGTTCATCAGGACAGATCACACCAAATAGCAGTACATCGGGAACTTATACAGTGACTTATACGATAGCTGCCAGTGGGGGCTGTGCTTCTGCGACTGCTACTACGAGTGTAACGATTACGGATAGTCCCTCAGCAAGTATCAGCTATACAGGCACGCCATACTGTAAAACAGCGAGTCCGGCCAATGTAACCTTAACAGGAACTTCTGGGGGTACTTTCACTTCTGCGCCTTCGGGTTTAACAATCAATAATTCAACGGGAGAGATAACTCCGGGGAGTAGTACGGCAGGTGCTTATACAGTGACTTATACGATAGCTGCCAGTGGGGGCTGTGCTTCTGCGACTGCTACTACCAGTGTAACGATTACAGATAGTCCAAGTGCTACAATTAGTTATGCCGGAACCCCTTATTGTAAGACAGCCAGCCCTGCGAATGTAACCTTGACAGGAACTTCGGGAGGAACTTTTACGGCTTCTCCTGTAGGATTGAGTCTGAACAGTTCTTCGGGACAGATTACTCCCAATAGCAGTACGGCAGGAACTTATACGGTTACCTACACCATAGCTGCCAGTGGGGGCTGTGCTTCAGCTACTGCTACCACCAGTGTAACCATTACGGATAGCCCGAGTGCAACGATTAGTTATGCAGGTACGCCTTATTGTAAGACGGCCAGCTCGGCCAATATAACTTTAACAGGAGCTTCGGGAGGAACTTTTACTGCTTCCCCTGTAGGTTTAAATCTGAACAGTTCATCGGGGCAAATTACCCCGGGAAGTAGTACGGCAGGAACCTATACAGTAACTTATACGATAGCTGCCAGTGGGGGCTGTGCTTCAGCTACGGCAACCACCAGTGTAACGATTACAGATAGTCCAAGTGCAACGATTGGTTATACCGGCACACCTTATTGTAAATCAGCGAGTCCGGCCAATGTAACCTTAACAGGAACTTCGGGAGGAGCCTTTACGGCTTCTCCTGTAGGATTGAGTCTGAACAGTTCTTCGGGACAAATTACCCCGGGAAGTAGTACGGCAGGAACTTATACGGTTACCTACACCATAGCTGCCAGTGGAGGATGTGCCTCTGCTACGGCCACCACCAGTGTAACCATTACAGATAGTCCAAGCGCAACGATTAGTTATGCAGGTACGCCTTATTGTAAAACAGCCAGCCCTGCGAATGTTACTTTGACAGGAACTTCGGGAGGGACCTTTACTTCAGCACCCTCAGGTCTGACAATCAACAGTTCATCAGGGCAAATTACCCCAAATAGCAGTACATCAGGGACTTATACAGTAACCTATACGATAGCTGCCAGTGGAGGCTGTGCTTCAGCTACTGCTACTACCAGTGTAACAATTACGGATAGTCCAAGTGCTACAATTAGCTATGCGGGCACCCCTTACTGTAAAACAGCCAGCCCTTCGAATGTTACTTTGACAGGAACTTCTGGGGGTACTTTTACTTCAGCGCCCTCAGGTCTGACAATCAATAGTTCATCAGGACAGATAACTCCGGGAAGTAGTACAGCAGGAACTTATACGGTTACCTACACCATAGCTGCCAGTGGAGGCTGTGCTTCAGCTACGGCAACCACCAGTGTAACGATTACTAATGCGCCAAGTGCAACAATTATTTATACAGGCACGCCTTATTGTAAAACAGCCAGCCCTGCGAATGTTACTTTAACAGGAACTTCGGGAGGAACTTTTACTGCTTCCCCTGTAGGATTGAGTCTGAACAGTTCATCGGGACAGATAACTCCCAATAGCAGTACGGCAGGAACTTATACAGTAACTTATACGATAGCTGCCAGTGGGGGCTGTGCTTCAGCTACTGCTACTACGAGTGTAACGATTACAGATAGTCCAAGTGCTACAATTAGTTATGGGGGAACACCTTATTGTAAATCAGCGAGTCCGGCCAATGTAACCTTAACAGGAACTTCGGGAGGGACCTTTACTTCAGCGCCCTCTGGT
>NZ_JACETV010000019.1 GCF_013912375.1 Emticicia sp. BO119
GATTCATTAGTACTACTCGGCTGGGTGTTACCACTTTTAGACCTGTAGCCTATCAACGTCATCGTCTATGACGAATCTCAATGGAAGACTCATCTTGAGGAGGGTTTCACACTTAGATGCTTTCAGCGTTTATCCCGTCCGTACTTGGCTACTCTGCCATGCCCTTGGCAGGACAACAGATGCACCAGCGGTACGTCCAACTCGGTCCTCTCGTACTAAAGTCAGACCCTCTCAATCTTCCAACGCCCACCACAGATAGGGACCGAACTGTCTCACGACGTTCTGAACCCAGCTCGCGTGCCACTTTAATCGGCGAACAGCCGAACCCTTGGGACCTTCTCCAGCCCCAGGATGTGACGAGCCGACATCGAGGTGCCAAACCTCCCCGTCGATGTGAGCTCTTGGGGGAGATCAGCCTGTTATCCCCGGAGTACCTTTTATCCTTTGAGCGATGGCCCTTCCATACAGAACCACCGGATCACTATACCCCTGTTTCCAGCCAGCTCGACTTGTTGGTCTCACTGTCAAGCAGTCTTTTGCTATTGCACTCAACGCACGGTTACCAAGCGTGCTGAGACTACCTTTGGAAGCCTCCGTTACTCTTTTGGAGGCGACCACCCCAGTCAAACTACCCACCAAACGGTGTCCTCGCAGCGCGAGTTAGAATCCAAATAACCAAAGGGTGGTATTTCAACGTTGGCTCCCCGATGCCTGGCGACACCGGCTCACAGCCTCCCACCTATCCTACACATCAGTTACCCGAATTCAACGTTAAGCTATAGTAAAGGTTCACGGGGTCTTTCCGTCCCGTGGCGGGTAAGCGGCATCTTCACCGCTACTACAATTTCGCCGAGCTCACAGCTGAGACAGTGCCCAGATCGTTACACCATTCGTGCAGGTCGGAACTTACCCGACAAGGAATTTCGCTACCTTAGGACCGTTATAGTTACGGCCGCCGTTTACTGGGGCTTCGATTCAATGCTTCTCTTGCGATGACATCCCCTCTTAACCTTCCAGCACCGGGCAGGTGTCAGGCCTTATACTTTGTCATTAAACTTAGCAAAGCCATGTGTTTTTGTTAAACAGTCGCCTGGGCCATTTCTCTGCGGCCTCATTGCTGAGGCTCCCCTTCTCCCGAAGTTACAGGGTTAATTTGCCGAGTTCCTTAGCTGTGACTCACTCGAGCACCTGAGGCTTCTCGCCTCGACTACCTGTGTCGGTTTACGGTACGGGTGGTAAATGGCTGAAGCTTAGCGGCTTTTCTTGGAAGTCTCTTCACGAATTCGGTTCAGCCTAAGCCTCCCCTCAACGCCCTATTCCGTCAGGACGTATCCACTCCGACACTCCGTCCCCGCATCGCACCATCACCAGTACAGGAATATTAACCTGTTTGCCATCGGCTTCTGCTTTCGCATGATCCTTAGGACCCGACTAACCCTCAGTTGATTGACGTAGCTGAGGAATCCTTAGTCTTTCGGTGTGTATGGTTCTCACATACATTATCGCTACTTATCCCTACATTTGCTTTTCTATCCGCTCCAGCATACCTCACAGTACACCTTCGCCGCGAACAGAATGCTCTCCTACCCAAGATTTACATCTTGACTAAACTTCGGTACTATACTTGATGCCCGTTTATTATCGATGCCCGCCTCGCTCGACCAGTGAGCTGTTACGCACTCTTTAAATGATTGCTGCTTCCAAGCAAACATCCTGGCTGTCTCTGCAATCAGACTTCCTTAGTTCAACTTAGTATAGATTTAGAGACCTTAGTTGTAGTTCTGGGTTCTTTCCCTTTTGGACTCGGACCTTAGCACCCAAGCCCTCACTGCCGAGTATATTATATCGCATTCGGAGTTTATCAGAATTTGGTAGGATTTGACTCCCCCGCATCCTATTGGTAGCTCTACCTCGATATAACTCAACCTCGACGCTGTACCTAAATACATTTCGGAGAGTACGAGCTATTTCCCAGTTTGATTAGCCTTTCACCCCTACCCACAGTTCATCCAAAAACTTTTCAACGTTAACTGGTTCGGTCCTCCAGTTGGTTTTACCCAACCTTCAACCTGACCATGGGTAGATCACAAGGTTTCGCGTCTACAGCCACCGACTATTCGCCCTATTCAGACTTGCTTTCGCTTCGACTACGTATCTGAAATACTTAATCTTGCCGGTGACCGTAACTCGTAGGGTCATTATGCAAAAGGCACGCCGTCACTGGACTTGCCAGCTCCGACCGCTTGTAAGCGTACGGTTTCAGGTTCTATTTCACCCGGGTACTCCCCGTGCTTTTCACCTTTCCTTCACAGTACTCGTTCACTATCGGTGTCTCAGGAGTATTTAGCCTTGGCGGATGGTGCCGCCGAATTCAGAGGGGATTCCACCGGTCCCCACCTACTCAGGATACTGCTCGTCATTATGTCGGTACGTTTACGTGTCTCTCACACTCTATGGATGACTTTCCCAAATCATTCAACTTAAACATAAATCCTAAATGCAGTCCTATAACCCCACTTTTGCCGTAACAAATATGGTTTGGGCTTCTCCGCGTTCGCTCGCCACTACTTGCGGAATCACTGTTGTTTTATTTTCCTTCGGTTACTTAGATGTTTCAGTTCACCGAGTTAGCTCCATATCAGATATGGTAATAGTTCTTCAAACTATTGGGTTGCCCCATTCGGAAATCTACGGATCACAGAAAATGTGCTTCTCCCCGTAGCTTATCGCAGCTTATCACGTCCTTCTTCGCCTCTGAGACCCTAGGCATCCTCCGTACGCCCTTATGTAGCTCCTACATTATCTCTTTTATTCTCTCTTCCATCATGTCAAATAACTTTACCCAAGTCCGAGTAAATCCTCAACAACTACCAAGCTGTGCTAGTGTATTGAAGTAATTTATCTACTCTTCATTAGAATAGTGGTATTACTACCTAGTGTTTCTTCGTAAAGAACTGAATCCGGTTGTTAAAGTACCAGTTAACTTTTGTTTTGTGGAGGATAACGGATTCGAACCGTTGACCCCCTGCTTGCAAAGCAGGTGCTCTAGCCAGCTGAGCTAAACCCCCATTATTTTAATCGTGAATTAGTTAATGGTGAATCGTGAATATTCTATTCGCTCATTCGCCATTCACTCATTCGCCATTCAACTTTGGTGGGCCTGCGTGGACTCGAACCACGGACCTTTACATTATCAGTGTAACGCTCTAACCACCTGAGCTACAAGCCCCTTTCAGAGTTTGCAGTCACATGGCCTGTAGTTTTGCTTGCTACAACCACTACACCTGTAAACTTCCGTTCCTTCACTTCAATCTTACATAACTTGTTTGTGAGAATACAAATGCTCAATCCTTTGTGTCAGTCGTTTTTGATTCTTTATCTATATAAGATAAGTATCTCTAAAAAGGAGGTGTTCCAGCCGCACCTTCCGGTACGGCTACCTTGTTACGACTTAGCCCCAGTTACTGGTTCTACCCTAACGAAATCTTTTACCTTCCGCTTCAGGTCTACCCAACTTCCATGGCTTGACGGGCGGTGTGTACAAGGTCCGGGAACGTATTCACCGGGTCATAGCTGATACCCGATTACTAGCGATTCCAGCTTCATAGGGTCGAGTTGCAGACCCCAATCCGAACTGTGAACGACTTTTTGTGATTGGCTTGCCATTGCTGGCTCGCAACACTCTGTATCGCCCATTGTAGCACGTGTGTTGCCCTGGACGTAAGGGCCATGATGACTTGACGTCGTCCCCTCCTTCCTCTCTACTTGCGTAGGCAGTCTTGTCTGAGTCCCCAACTTAACTTGATGGCAACAGACAACAGGGGTTGCGTTCGTTGCGGGACTTAACCCAACACCTCACGGCACGAACTGACGACAGCCATGCAGCACCTTGTTTTGGGCCATTGCTGGCTTATCCATTTCTGAATAATTCCCTCACATTCTAGTCCAGGTAAGGTTCCTCGCGTATCATCGAATTAAACCACATGCTCCACCGCTTGTGCGGACCCCCGTCAATTCCTTTGAGTTTCACCGTTGCCGGCGTACTCCCCAGGTGGATTACTTATCGGTTTCCCTTGGTCACTGACTAAAGCCAACAACTAGTAATCATCGTTTACTGTGCGGACTACCAGGGTATCTAATCCTGTTTGATCCCCGCACTTTCGTGCCTCAGCGTCAGTGTAACTGCAGCAGACTGCCTTCGCAATCGGTATTCCTCCTGGTATCTAAGCATTTCACCGCTACACCAGAAATTCTATCTGCCTTCTGTTAACTCAAGCTAACCAGTATCAACGGCATGTAAAACAGTTAAGCTGCTACCTTTCACCGCTGACTTAATCAGCCGCCTACGCACCCTTTAAACCCAATAAATCCGGATAACGCTCGCCACCTACGTATTACCGCGGCTGCTGGCACGTAGTTAGCCGTGGCTTATTCTGCTGGTACCGTCAACTTCTCTCGCAAGAGATCTTTTCTTCCCAGTCAAAAGCAGTTTACAACCCAGAGGGCCTTCTTCCTGCACGCGGCGTGGCTGGGTCAGACTTGCGTCCATTGCCCAATATTCCCTACTGCTGCCTCCCGTAGGAGTCTGGCCCGTATCTCAGTGCCAGTGTGGGGGATTCTCCTCTCAGAGCCCCTAAAGATCGTAGACTTGGTGAGCCGTTACCCCGCCAACTATCTAATCTTACGCATGCCCATCTCTATCCGATAAATCTTTTAAAATTAACTGATGCCAGTAAATTTGTTATGCGGTATTAATCCGGGTTTCCCCGGGCTATCCCCCAGATAAAGGTAGGTTGCATACGCGTTACGCACCCGTGCGCCGGTGTAGTATTGCTACCACCCCTCGACTTGCATGTATTAAGCCCGCCGCTAGCGTTCATCCTGAGCCAGGATCAAACTCTCCATTGTAAATGAATTTGTTTGCCTGACCACTTTGGTCTCGCATTTGCATTCTCAACAAGTTAATGAACTTTATTCATCCAGCATTCCTGC
>NZ_JACETV010000002.1 GCF_013912375.1 Emticicia sp. BO119
TGTACTTTTTTCAGTAAGCATTTTATTACTGGGGAAAGCATAACCTGCTTTAAATTCTATTATATCAACTAATTTCTTCTCCTCCCATTCCTCATTAAACTCTGGGAATCTTAAATTAGGAACATAAAGTATTTAGCGTTTCAAATCCTATTAGTGTTGTTTTGTGATTCATAAATAATTTTTAAATCCAATTTCTTATGAATGTACAAAAACAAATGTCAGAAGTGATTAGTCTGTGGAAAACAGACAAAAAACAGTATGTGAAAAAATCAAGTTTTTCAGCTTATGTGCTATTAATTGAAAATCATTTATTACCTGTTTTTGGTGATAAAGGTCAAATTGAAGAAGTAGATGTGCAAGCCTTTGTGTTTCAGAAATTAGAGAGTGGGCTGAGTCAGAAGACGGTAAAGGATATTTTGATCGTCCTAAAAATGATTCTCAAATTCGGAGCTAAAAACAAATGGCTGGAATACAAACCCTTCGACATTCAATACCCAACAGAGCGCGAGAAACATAGTATTGAAGTACTTAGTCGCTCTGATCAAAAAAAGATAATGAAATACATCAATGAACACTTTACCTTCCGGAATTTAGGTGTTTATATCTGTTTGAGTGCAGGTATGAGAATTGGTGAAGTGTGCGCGCTCACCTGGGAGGATATTGATACAGAAAACGAAATAATTAGTGTGAAACGAACTATTCAGAGAATTTATACAGTTGAAGATGGGCATCGCAAAACCGAGCTTATTCTGGATACCCCTAAAACAAAGAACTCTATCCGTGATATTCCTATGAGCAAAGATTTATTACGAATGCTTAAGCCTTTCAAAAAAATAGTAAACAACAGCTTTTTCGTATTAACCAACGACGCCAAACCTACCGAACCAAGAACCTACCGAAGTTATTATAAAAATATGATGAAGGAATTAGGTATGCCTGAACTAAAATTTCATGGGCTTAGACATAGTTTTGCTACAAGGTGTATAGAAAGTAATTGCGACTACAAAACAGTGAGTGTTTTGTTGGGGCATTCTAATATCAGTACGACTTTAAATCTCTATGTTCATCCTAATCTTGAACAAAAAAAGAAAGCGATTGAGCAAATGTTTAAAGGATTACGATAAGTTTTAGCTTATGAATTAGGAGTAATGAATTAGAGTTATTTAATTTGTTGAATTTGTGATTCGGTACGTGGCTAAAATAACCTGAACTCCTAATTCATAACTACTGTGAGTAAACAATCAGAACAAGTATTAGAAGAGCAACTCATTGCTCAATTGCAAAAACTGGGCTATCGTTATGTTCTCATAGCTGATGAAAAAGCATTACTAAATAACCTAAAAACTCAGTTAGAAAAGCATAACAATATAGAAATCAGCAATGCCGAATTTGAGAAGGTATTGAATATATTAAACAAAGGCTCAGTTTTTGAGAAAGCAAAAACACTACGGGAAAAGCAGCATATTCTAAGGGATAATGGAGACAATCTTTATTTTGAATTATTGAATGTAGACCATTGGTGCCAGAATGAATATCAGGTTACTCATCAGATAAAGCAGGAAGGAAAATATGAGAACCGCTATGATGTGACCCTACTTATTAATGGCTTACCTTTGGTACAGATTGAGTTGAAGCGAAGGGGATTGGAGATGAAAGAAGCTTTTAATCAAATCAATCGTTATCAAAAACATAGTTTTGGTGCAGGGAATGGTTTATTTCATTTTGTTCAATTGTTTGTTATTAGTAATGGAGTCGACACCAAATATTTCAGCAACTTTGGTGTACATAAGCCAGAATTTTTACAGACATTTCAATGGACAGATGAAAACAATAAACCACTAAATAATATTCTTACTGAATTCACGGATGTCTTTTTAGAACCCTGTCATGTTAGTAAAATTATCTGTAAGTATATTGTATTGAACGAAACAGACAAGAGGCTGATGGTACTACGTCCATACCAATATTTTGCAGTTGAAAAAATTATTAAAAAAGTTACTGAAAATGAGATTCTGAATGGCTACTCGGTGGAAAAGAATGGTTATATCTGGCATACGACAGGTAGCGGTAAAACACTTACCAGTTTTAAAACCAGCCAGATATTGTCCAGAATTCCTGCTATCAAGAAAGTAGTTTTTGTAGTAGATAGGAAAGATTTAGACTATCAGACTAATCAGGAATACGAAAAATTCAGCAAAGGATGTGTGAGTTCGGCAACTGATACAGATGACCTTATTCGAAAATTTAATGACCCTAACATAAGGATTATTGTTACCACTATTCAAAAACTCAATAATGCCATTGTGGGGCGAAATATTTCTAGAATGAGTGCTATTCAGCACCAAAGAATGGTTTTTATTTTTGATGAATGTCATCGGTCACAATTTGGCGATACTCATCAGCACATAGTTAGCTATTTTTCCAATATTCAATTATTTGGATTTACCGGTACGCCTATTTTAGCCGAAAATGCCAATGGAGAAAAAACAACTGTAAGTTTGTTTGGTAAGTGCTTGCATAAATACGTGATTACTGATGCTATTAGAGATGAAAATGTATTAAGATTCTCAGTTGAATATATCAGGACATTTAGGCAGAAAGAAAATATAATAGACTTACAGGTAGAACAAATTAATGAAACAGAAGTATTTGAAGCCCCTGAACGTAAAAATGCGATTGTAGATTATATTATCAAATATCATGACCAGAAAACGCAAAACAAGAACTTCTGTGCTATGATGTGTGTGCAGGATATTGATGCTGTAATTCAATATTACGAAATTTTTAAGGCTAAAAAATTAAGAGGCGAACACAAGCTGAAAGTAGTAACTATTTTCAGTTTTATGCAGAATGAAGAGGAGATGGATAATCAGGTTGCGATGTATGGGAACGCGAGTATGGCAGCCGAACCTCAGTTACAATATGGCTATAAACCACATCGTCGGGAGCTTTTAGATGCCTATATTCATGATTTTAATATATTATTTGGTACTTCGCATAGCACTAAAGACAGTCAAAGCTTTTATAACTATTATAATGATGTTGCTAAGAGAGCAAAATACAAGGAGGCAGATATTCTATTAGTTGCAAATATGTTTCTGACTGGATTTGATAGTAAGTACGTAAATACGTTGTATGTAGATAAGAACTTGCAATATCATGGTTTGATACAGGCTTTTAGTCGTACTAACCGGACATTCGATAAAAATAAGACACAGGGGAATATTGTTTGTTTCCGTAATCTGAAAGATAGGACCGATGAAGCCATAGCTTTATTTAGTAATAAAGAAGCGATTGATGAAATCATTGTAGAGCCGTATGAAAAATATGTAGAGGAATTTAATGAGGGTGTTCAAAGGTTAATGGAAATTGCTCCACAAGTTAATTCAGTTGATAGCTTATATACAGAAGATGAAAAAATGCAGTTTATTATCGCCTTTAGAACATTAATAAGACTGCATAAGAAAATGAGTCATTATAGTGAGTTTGAATGGGACGATTTAGTTATCGAAGAACAACTTTTTGCTGATTATACAAGCAAATATCTGGACATAAAAGATGGAATCCCACTAATACCTAATGAAGATAAGATTTCTATTTTGAATGATATTGATTTTGAATTAGAGCTGATAAGACGAGATACGATTAATGTAACTTACATTCTTCAATTGCTCATAAAGTTAAAATCTAAACACAATCCAAATGATAAAGAAGGCATAGAAAAGGAAATCTTTAATCTTTTAAATACTGAAGTTTCTTTAAGGAGTAAAAGAGAATTGATAGAAAAGTTTATTCAGGAGAATCTACCCTTTATTGAAGATACGGATGCTATTCCAGATGCTTTCGAAAAATTCTGGAGCAAAGAACAGGAAAAAGCATTTATTGAATTAGTAAAAGAAGAAAATCTGTCTAAAGAGAAAGCGGAAAAGATAGTTGAAAATTATCTTTTTTCTGAAAGAGAACCATTGCGTGATGAATTATTAGAATTGATAGAGGGAGAAAAGCCTTCTGTTTTGCAACGTAAAAAAACAGGAGACAGAATCTGGAATAAGCTGCTAAACTTTGTTGATATGTTTGTTAGGGGAGTTACTGGAAGTTAGAATAATGGCATTTATTGAATATATTTTATTAGTGAAAGTACTATCAATCAGTAATTGATTTCAAGCTTCAAATTAAAGTTATAAAAAATTCCTGTGCAAATCTTGTGCAAATAAAAAAGCACTTACAAGAAAAATCTCATAAGTGCTTGATTATCAGGTGACCCCGGAGAGGCTCGAACTCTCGACCCACTGATTAAGAGATAATAGACAGGAATGCTATCGAAAATCCTGCGCATATCGCTACCTTATTAGTCAACAAAGGTGTTCCTACCCGTCAACTGGATGTGTATATAGAAGACCTTGAAATGTTTTTCTTACGAACAATTATAATTTTGCCATTGTTCAAGATATTTTATAACGACTTCGCTTATATAATTCTTTAATATAAATTGTAAACAGTTAATCTTTTTAAAAATAAAGCTCACTATTGAGTAATATTATGCTAAGTAATTTTTCAGTTTATTAAAATTGTAAAGTTGGGAGTGTGTTCGTATAATTATTTACGTTTATATGGATTTTAAATCTTTTGATGAGTTAATTTCCAATAACTGCATCTAAGGCATCATCAGCAGTTTTGTGTATGAAGTTTGCTTGATACCCAATTGTTGTTCTAATATCGGAATGGCGATAGAGTTTCTGAAGCATTTTAACATCAATTTTATCACCTGAGATATTACCAAATGTGTGTCGTGAGATGTGCATGGTAAGAGGTTTGGTCAATTTAATTCTAGTAGCGACTTTCTCCAATGCTTCATTAATGCTTTTATCTGCATAAGAAGACTTTCTTTGTACATTATAAGTGTCTTCGATATTTTCTAATACTTTTAACTCTGGGAATATCAAATCATGCTTACTTTCATCTTTTCGATACTGGTTGAGTATTCTCAAAGCTTTTTCAGGAACCTTAAGAGAGCCAGGTTTTAAGTTTTTACCCATTGAATAGAATAAGCGGTCATTTTGTAAATCTGACCATTTCATAAGTATAAGATCAGAAAACCGGATACCAGCAAAATAGAATGAAATGAGCCATAAATTTCGAGCATGGTTTAAATAAGAATTATCTCTTAAGTCAATCTCCTCAATCTGTTTTACTTCCTCAAGATTTAATCCTACTTTTAAGGAGTCAGGGAATTTGATTTGCACTTTATCTTTACCAAACGGATATTTCTTTTTATCAATGATTTCACTGTTTACAGCCTGATTATATATGGTTCTGATAATAAGAAGATGATTTATTATAGATCTTTCGGAAAGCTTACGCACCCCTCTTAAATATGCCCTGAAGCGATTTAATAATGGTATCGTAATTTCATCAAAATTTATATCTTCGTCATTCAAGAAGGTTTTAAAACAATCGATGCGAGACTGATCTGGTTTTTCTTGATTATATTTTCCTGCCATTTTCTTGTTCTCAATGAATAGCTTCGCCTGGCTGAAAAAACTTACACCTCCTGATGGTTTTATTTTCGTTCGGACATTTTTTAAAGAAACAGTGTTGTCATGACTTTGTAAGTCAATTAATCCATCGCTTGTTTCCGCTTTCTTTTTAAGAAGTAGATTATTTAGACGAGTTGAATTAGGATGTGATTTGCGAACTTTCTGACCAACCGAATCCCAATCAGATTCCAAGAGATTATAACCTAAATAGATATAAGTGGTCTTACGATCTATTGTAACCCGGACGGCCAAAGGATATGTACCATCACTATTTCTCTTTTTTCTGAGGACAATTTTTACTGAAGATGCCATAGAAATTATTATCTTTAATTGTAATATATAACAAAGATAATAAATTTTGGTACAACATAGGTACAACAAATGGTGTTTTTTTGAGTATTTTATTGAATTTAAATTTTTATAAAATACTGATAATCACAGGATTTAAATTCAATAAGGGCCAATAGGATACAATATAATTTGGGCTCATAACCCAAAGGTCACAGGTTCGAGTCCTGTTCCCGCTACAGAGTAGCAAAAGCCCTGATAATCAGGGCTTTTTTCATTTTGATACAACATAAATGATATAGTATACAAAATTGATCGCTATACTTGGCTCCAAAGAGTTTTTTCGGATCAAACCTAAAAGTTGTGGGGTGATAAAATAATTTAGACCTTTGCATTTTACTAATTGAACAGATGCAAGAGAGTTACGGAGAACTATTAAAGTTATTACTTCCCACAATCATAGTTGAGAATTTTGAACTTACTTCCTATAAGACTACAGAGGAGGTAATGCATTTATATCTACTGGAGATTAATCAGATACCCAAGGAGTTTGAAGGTCAGAAGATGGAGTCAAAGCCTACGCGGCCCGAGGTTTCTTTGATGAGATTACAGTTCAGGATTTTCCAATCAGAGGACATAAAGTTTTTCTACACATTAAACGCCGCAGGTGGTATAGCTATACTCTAAATAAAGTAGTTTACAGAAATTGGGATTTAGTGGCAGATGGAACGCGAATAACTAAGGAATTCGCAGCTTTTTTAAAAGCTATCAATCGATTCTAATGCAGATGCTACACAATCTATTGCTGGTTATTATGGAGTCAACGGTAAGAGACTACAGGAACAGTATAAGAATTATCTAAGTGATTTTAGGAGTTGGTCACAGCGAAGTCATGCTAAGAAATGGCTTCTTTTTCCAGAGAATATAGGTAAATATTTATCCATCGATGAGACCAGTTTGTCTGATGGAGAACTTTATACTATTCTAACAAATAAAGCAGCTAAAGGTAAAAAAGGCAGTATTGTTGCCATTATAGCGGGTACTAAGGCAGAAACGGTGATTGATGTGTTACAGAAAATCCCTATCAATCTTCGCAAGAAAGTCAGAGAGATTACCTTAGATATGGCTGCTAATATGGAATTAATTGCCAAAAGAACTTTCCCAAATGCTACCAGAGTTACAGACCGCTTCCATGTACAAGAACTAGCCACAGAGGCTTTACAGGAAATCAGAATCAAACACAGATGGGAAGCATTAGATGCTGAAAATGATGCTATCGAATTGGCTAAGAAAACCGATACTGAATACATCCCCAAAATACTTTCTAATGGAGATACTGTTAAACAGCTATTGGCCAGAAGCAGGTATGTCTTATACAAAAAAGAGAGAGACTGGACAGAAAACCAGAAACAAAGAGCCATATTATTGTTCGAGTTATATCCTGACATTAAGCAAGCCTATGACTTGACGATGAGCCTATCTTATATCTTTGAAAATACCAATGACAAACTGTATGGATTGACAAGGCTGGCTAAATGGCATGAAAAAGTAAGACAGGCAGGCTTTAAAGCCTTCAATACAGTGGCAAGGTCAATCCAGAATCATTATAAAACGATTGTAAACTTCTTTGAGAACAGAAGTACTAATGCTTCTGCTGAATCTTTTAATGCCAAAATCAAGGCGTTTAGAAGCCAGTTCAGAGGCGTCAAGAATATACCTTTCTTCTTATACAGACTTACTCAAATCTATGCTTAGAGATACCTACCCCACAGGTTTTAGTCTTGATCCGTTTTTTCATACAAAATTCCTTTCTTTACAAAATCTTCTCTCAGTAAATCTTTAAATCAGGTATTATTCTAATTTTTGATTTGGTAAAAAATTTTCAAATCTAAAAAAAGCATAACTACAAAAACTACTTAAAGCAGTTAAGAAATGCCATAAAGCATGGCCTTGGTACCATGAGTGAGGGTCACAACTTACTTTCTGGACATCTAAGGTGCGTATTTTTATCGCAATAATAATTAATGCAAAACCCAGAAAGGCCAATAGGATGGAACGTTCTTTTCGGAATTGAAAATAATTAATCGCATTCATAATAGTCAATGATAAAATCATTGCAGGTAACAGAATCGAACTTGAAACCAATAATGCAATTTTGAAAAATGCGAAGATAAATACTACCAATGCGCCAATCCAAATGTATTTGGCAGTATCAGATAGATGGATTTTGTGGAAAACATGATAGACTCCAATACTTAATAGTGTAATTGAAACGCCATACGTACCGTTCATATCTACTCTTTGCCCGATATAAGTAAGAGAAGCATGAAAAAAAGCACTGCCAAAACTCAGGTAAATGAAATAGAAGCCCATTAATACAGATAGTAATGGAAATTGTTCCATTCTATTAAGTGATTTCTTATTCTGGTTTTTATAGTCTTCCAGGGCAATCTGAATAATCAAAACACCAAAGAAGAAATAGGATAGATTCGAATAGGTATTTATACGTTGATGGAAAAACTGAGTTATGTCGTTAAACTCGCAATATTCAACAGTCAATGCAGATTTGCTGATAGTCATGCCATCCCAGATATGTGGAGAAAGAAATGTATTGATACCTATCCAAAGCAAAAGCATTCCTATGGTAAAAAAGGCCGATTTAATTAATAGCTTTATAAATAAATGTTTGGACATAGAGGCGTTAAGTTTATGGGGTATTTAGAAAAGAGTATTTACGAAAAATCCCTGAAAGGTATTAACAATTCAGGGATTTTCGATAAAACGTATTTAAAGTGTTTTTATTTGTTCAAGTATAGGTTAACTGGAGTTAATAGGCCTGAGGGCAACAATTTTGCATCCTTTCTATAAAAAGGCATAGTAGTGAATGTAGTTTTTTTGGCGTCCGGTTGAGCGTCACCAATCAAACGGTTCACCCATAGATTTGTAACATTAATCTGGATACTATTTTCTCCAGCCTTTACTGCTTCTGAAATATCCAGTTTAAAAGGTTTTTTCCAGGCTGTGCCTACATTTTTTCCATTGACAATTACTTCAGCTATATTCTTCACATCACCTAAATCAATTATATATTTCCCTGATTTATCAACAGAAGACAGATTGAATGTATTTTCGTAAGTAACCGTTCCTGAAAAATACTTAATATCTGTATCTGTGTTTTCTGACCAAGAAGAAAGCTTGGCAAAATCAGCGGTTTTGCCATTAAAATTCACTTTCCAAGTACCTGCTATTTCTTTAATCAATTTATCGGAGGTTGCGGCTTTTGTATAACTCTTAGCTGCTGAACTACCTTTGAAAATGATAAAGTAAGCATCCCAAGATTCAAATTTTAGAGGAATAATTGTCCGGCCATTCACTATTTTATAGGATACTCTTTCTGTTTTTCCGGTTTGTGGGTTCCACAATTCAGGTATCTTTCCACTTATCCTGAAACTTATTTCTGCATTTGTTGATTCTGAGCTACGGTTATCTAACCAATAAATATCCTGGTCTGCACTCTGACGGTGACGGTAAAGTATTTTATTCTTTGCTCCACTAATGATTACATCCGGCTTTAAATTTACTTTATCAAAGGTTGTTATATTAGGCTTAGACCAGATTTCATTAGCAAGTTTTTTAAATTCTGAATCATTATCACTTAAACTTGGTGATTTTTCTGGTTTTTCTCCGATTACTTTTGCTCCACTATCTACTAAAGCTTTGATTTTTTTCAGAACTGTTAAGGTCATAGCCTTTGTAGATTCATCTAACATCAACACTTTATAGGTATTTCCACTATTAGCTACCAACTGACCATTTTTAGCTTGGATAGCATTTATTAAAGCCGATGAGTTTACATAGTCAAATTCAAAACCTGCAGGAATATTGGGTAATTTTTCTCTACTAACCCATGTGATATTAGTATTTTCACCATAGAGGTATAAGATATCAGCCACGTTTTTGCCTTGTTGAAGCAAATAGCAACTTCTACCCAGATAATCCATCCAGGCTTTTGCTCCTGCTCCAGACCATGTTTCCTGACGAGTAAAATATTGTCCGAATGGTCCAAGTGAAAAGCCCGGTTTTTTATCATCAAGCGGCTGATGCACGGAGGTATGAATGACAAAACGATTTAAGCCGGATGCCATTTCAAGGTCTGCCGTACGTTTCAACTTTTCAGGATGCCATGAAAAAGCATTTTGTACCGCAGTCATTGATTCTGCAGCCACGTAAGGTTTCCCATAAATATTGGCTACTGAGGCAGATTCACGAATATCGGCTTCACTACGTACTTCCTCATTTGCTCCCCCTGCTAAACTACCCGGTGTCCACATGGCAGCCATTGGCACTTCCGCATTGCGTTTCACGTCCATTCCATCAGCTAAATAAATGCGTTTGCCTTCATGAGATTCAGTATAGCGTTTCATGCCGCGCTTATGCAATTCTTCACCTATCACATCGTAATGATTCTCAGCTATTAATTCACCAATAGTTTTACGAAAATCCCATAAAAACTTCTCGGTATCTTCTGCGCTTTTCACCACCCTGCCTGTTAAAGCTGGAATCCATTTAATTAAATCGTACCCACGACGTTTTCTGAATTCTTCTGGAAAAGTCTTAGTCCAGTTCATATGTCCGGCCTCATAACTATCTAAAACCATAAATTGAAGACCTTTCGCACCCATCATACCACCTGTAGCATCTTTGTACATATCCAGATAGGTATTGATATATCTTCTTACGGCGTCTTTGTCTAATTTATCTACCTCTAAACCTGTTGCTTCCGGCGAAGCCGGGTGATTCTGACGACCTGTCAAAGAATAACCCAAACGCACAATCATCCAGTTCCCTGCAGGGGCTGTCCAGTTTAAAGTACCGTCATTGCTCATTTTAGCCGTTACATCTATGATGTCGTCTGCGGCTATTGCATCAGTGTTATCGGGCAAATAAGAAGCGGTGGTTTCTGTCCACGGCAAGAAACCTGCTTTATCTTCGGCTTTATCAATACGGCTGGTAGTATATAAAACGAACTCTGCTACGCTTACACCTTCAGGTCGCGGAGGTGGTGCATTACCCCCCATCATGGCTGCAAATCCAGCAGAAGATGCCAGCGTTTTATACACAAATCGAAAATATTTTGCCTTAGTTGGCGCAAAACTGACTGTAGTTTGTGGCACAGCACTACCATGTATTTTAGTGACTTCTCTGAAATTAACGCCGTCGTCACTTACTTGTAAAGACCTGTTTTCAGGACTACCATTAAATTGTTCTAAAGGGCCATGATTAGCTCCAACCACTGACAATGCCCTGAAAGTTTGCGGCGAATCGAACTCATACTGAATCCAGATATCTTCATCTATGGCTTTAGGCGGTAATGGTGTTGATTTGCTTAAATCACCATCAGTCAATTTTTTGAGGTCAAATTCTCCTCCACTTGATGTCACTTTTGGATTGAGTTCTGCCAAAGTTTTTTCTTTAGCAGGAATCCGGTAAGCAATTACTAAGGCATCTCTATAAAAATCAGGTTTTGTTCCTACAAATCCCCCTGATAAACCTTCACCAAAGGCCTCAACATTCTGAAAATTACTCAGAGCACCGGATGGTTGTGGTAATTTCCCGGCAAATGGCTTACCGCCTTCAATTTTTAATTCTGTCCACACATATTTCTTCATGCCATCTTCGGGCTTTACCCAGGGGCCACCCGTAACACTCCAACCGGGAGAGCCTGCGATAGCCATTTCAAGACCGTTTTTATCGGCATGTTCTGTTGCGAATCTGAATGCATCTTTCCAGTCAGGCTGCATGAATACCAGTTTTTTAGGCACTACGACTGGCGTAAACAAATTAGCATCAAAATTCTGAAAGCCACCTATGCCCACTTGTTTCATCCAGTCTAAGTCTTTCCGGATGCCTTCTTTGGTGATATTCCCATTCATCCAATGCCACCAGACTCTTGGTTTAGCTGCATTAGGAGGGGTTTGGAAATCTTTCAATTGCTGACTTTGAGCCAAAGCCAGACCTGGAATGAACAGAATGAGGGCGATAGTTTTTTTCATATTCATAAACATAGATTAGTACTTGAATAAAATTATTTCAAAAACTCACTGATATTAGTTTTCGTCACTAACTGAAATGGAATCATGACTTCCTTTTCAACCGCTTCCTTTTTTGCTAATTTTAAAGCAGTCTCAATCGCGCCTGCCCCTTGTTGTTTGGCATTCTGAAAAACAGTAGCATCTAAAGAACCATTTTTAACAGCCTGTAGTCCATCCTGAATGGCATCAATGCTTACCACGAGTACCTTGTCTTTCATGCCTGCTGCCTGTAGTGCTTTTACAGCTCCTAAACCCATTTCATCATTATGCGCAAACACCGCATTTATTTTTGAGCCGTAAGACTGAATCCAGTTTTGCATCAAATCCATTCCTTTAGCTCTGTCCCATTCAGCAGTCTGGCTGGCAATTAGTTTGAGATCGGGGTATTGCTTTAGAATTTCTTTTGCTCCTTCTTCTCTTTGAATTTGGGCGGCCTGACCCATGAAACCATTAATCATTACCACGTTTCCTTTTCCTCCCAGTTTTTCAGCAATATGTTTCATGGCAATTCTACCGGATTCTCTATCATCTGACCCAACAAAAGCAGTAGGGGAGGTACTGGTAGCTGAATTGACATTAACTATTGGTATCTTTGCTGCTAATGCCTTGCTTACTCCTGGCGAACTTGCCTCTACCTCGCAAGGATTCATGATGATAACATCTACTTTCTGAGAGATAAAGCTTTCCACCTGTTCGATTTGCTTCAAAGGCGAATGTTCGGCATCAACCAGAATCAATTCTACTCCAAGCTCATCAGCCTTTTTCTGCATTTCGTCACTGATATTGACAATGAATTCGTTTTGCATACTGAGCATGGTAGCGCCTACTTTGATTTTCGCCTTTTCTTCTTTTTTGGCAGAATTACAAGATAGAAGCATTGAAACTGCGGCAAAAAGGATGAGTTTTTTCATATTAATCTTTAATTTTTTGATTCCAACTATCTAATAAAACAGCGCCAATAATGATAACACCCATCACCACTTGCTGATAATACGAACTCACATTCAGTAAGTCTAAGCCATTATTTAAAACACCTATTAAGATTACGCCAAACAATGTTCCCTGAATACTCCCTACACCTCCCGAAGTACTTGAGCCGCCAATGACGGCTGCTGCAATAGCATCTAATTCAAAACTCATTCCGGCATTGGGCTGGCCAGTTGTGATTCTGGATGTCAGTAGAATACCTGCTAAACCTGATAATAAGCCACAGAGTGCATAGACTGCCATTTTTACCTGATTGACATTAATGCCTGATGCCCAGGCCGCTTGCTGATTGCCACCTACGGCATATACATATCGCCCGAAGATGGTTTTTTTTAAGACAATCGAACAGATAATGAATACTACAAACAAAATGATTATCGGAAACGGAATGCCCAGAATATCGCCTCCCCCTATGAAATTAAAGGACTCAGAAAGATTAGAGATTGGGCGACCCTTGCTGATAATCAATGCTAAACCCCGACCAATGGTCATCACGCCTAATGTGACAATGAATGGTGCAATTTTACTTTTGGTAATTATTAATCCATTTAATAGTCCAAACAATAAGCCTACGAATAACCCGCCAAGAATAGGAATAATAACCGGATAACTGTCCTGCCGGGCCAATAAGGCTGCTGCAACCCCTGTAACTGCTACTACTGAACCAATGGAAAGGTCTATTCCGCCTGTAATAATGACGAATGTGACTCCAAAAGCCAATAAGGCATTGATAGAAACCTGGGTAAAAATAATTAACCAGTTTGAGAGTGTCAGAAACTGGGGACTGATCAAACTTAGGGTAAGACAAACGGCCAAAAAAGCAATGAGAATGCCGTATTGTCTTAGGTTTTTAATGTATTGCATACTGCATGACTTTTTCCTGGGTCGCTTCTTGTCTTGACAATAGGGCAGTTTTTTTGCCTTTTGACAATACAAGTATCCGGTCGCTCACGCCAAAAATTTCAGGCAATTCAGACGAAATCAGGATAACTGCTAACCCCTTACTCTTTAATTCATTAATTAATTTATAAATTTCAAATTTTGCTCCTATGTCAATTCCACGCGTGGGTTCATCTAAAATAATGATTTGGGGGGAAGACGATAAAACTTTGGCAATAACCACTTTCTGCTGATTACCCCCGCTCAGATAAATTAGCTTCTGATTGATGCTTGACGCTTTAATTTTCAGATTATTCTTCATCTGATTAGCCAGGGCTTCTTCTTGTGTATCAGAAACAAACCATGAATTTGACAGGCTTGGCAAAGATGATAAAGTGATATTTTGCTTGATCGATAATTGTGGGATAAATCCTAATGCTTTACGGTCTTCGCTCACATAGCCAATACCCAATTTCATGGCAGCTTTCGGTGACCGAACAGCTACTTTTTCTTGATTAATAAAAATCTCTCCTTCCTCAAATTCATCTAATCCGGCAATTGCCCGGGCTACTTCGGTGCGGCCTGCACCCACCAATCCGGCAATCCCTAAGACTTCTCCTGATTTTACCTCAAAGTTGATATTTTCAAACTTTCCTGTCTGGCTTAAATTACTAACTCTGATGATGGTTTCACCAATAGAGTGTTCGGTTTTAGGGAAAATGTCTTCTATTTCTCTACCTACCATCATTGAAATGAGGTCTTTTATGGGTAGTTCCTGTGCAGATTTTGTAGCAATGTATTGACCGTCACGCAAGACGGTAATTCTATCTGAAATCTGATAGATTTCGTCCATTTTGTGTGAGATATAAATTATGGCGACCCCTTTGCTTGTCAGGTCTTTAATGATAGTAAAAAGCGTAGAAACTTCTTTATCAGAAAGCGCCGATGTGGGCTCGTCCATGATAATGATTTTGGCATTGTTTGAGATAGCTTTAGCAATTTCTACCATTTGCTTATCAGCAATGCTCAGATGCTTCATTTTTGCGTTGGCATCAATATTTACATTCAGCGTTTTGAGTAACTCTCTGGTTTTTTTGTAAATAGCTGCATCGTTTAACCAACTGAAATGATGGATTTCTTTCCCTAAAAAGATGTTTTGTGCAACGGTTAATTCCGGAACCATCAGTATTTCCTGATGAATCATCGAAATGCCTCTTTTCAGCATCTCATGCACATTGGTATGCTGTATTTGTTCGCCATCTAAAATTATTTCACCCGAATCAGCCGGAAGCAACCCCATCAGAATCTTCATAAAAGTAGATTTCCCTGCACCGTTTTCTCCCATCAGTGCATGAACTTCTCCCTCTTCAAGATTAAAAGTAATGTGATCCAACACTTTCACTCCCGAAAAAGATTTACAAAGATTTTGTACTTCGAGGATTCTCTTCTGACTCATATATTCAAAAAATGCTGACAAGGCATTACACCTTGCCAGCATCATATATTACTATATCGATTTAAACAAAATCACCATCAACGTTAGTATCCTTCCAACTTCTGCTATTGGCCGAATTAATTACGGCTTCGCATACTTTCTGGGTTTGCAATGCTTCTTTGAATGTTGGCGGGCAAGGAGTTCCTGCTTCCAGACTTTTCAGGAAGTCGGCTACTTGATGGACAAAGCTATGCTCATAGCCAATGCCAAGACCACCAACCCACCATTTGTTCATATATGGTTGGTCGCCATCTGTTACGATGATTGAACGCCAGCCACGCACAATAGAATCGTCGCGGTGGTCGAAATATTCCATACGGTTTAAATCATGTAAATCCCAACGAATAGACGCATCTGCCCCATTGATTTCAAAAGTGTAAAGCGCTTTGTGTCCACGTGCATAACGAGTTGACTCAAAAAGTCCTAATGAACCATTCGCAAAGTGACAATGGAAAATACAGGCATCATCAATACCCACTGGTTGAACCTTGCCTGTCAATTGGTGCATACGTTCTTTCACGAATGTTTCAGTTACTGCCGAGACATCAGTAATGGCACCATTTAACCACATAGCGGTATCAATACAGTGTGCCAATAAGTCTCCTGTTACACCAGAACCTGCTGCTTCTGAGTCCATTCTCCATAAGCCTGTACCTCCTTGCGGAAGGTCAGCGCTGATGGTCCAGTCTTGCAAGAAATTAGCGCGGTAGTGATATATTTTCCCTAATTTGCCCGAATCCACAATTTGTTTGGCCAGTGTTACCGCAGGTAATCTGCGGTAGTTGTACCAAACGGTGCTTTGTACTCCTGCTTCTTCAATAGCCTTAACCATTGCCTCGCCCTCTTCCAGATTACGTGAAAGTGGTTTTTCGCACAGAATCATTTTTCCTGCTTTGGCAGCAGCAATCGCGATTTCTGCGTGGCTATCGTTAGGTGTACAGATATCTACTGCATCAATATCATCACGTGCAATCAATGCTCTCCAATCGGTTTCGATTGATTCATAGCCCCATTGGTCGGCAAATGCCTGTACTTTTTCGGCATTTCTTGAACAAACCGCCTTTAAGACAGGTGTGTATTCTAATTCCGGGAAAAAGTTCGGAACACGGTTATATCCATTGGAATGGGTTCTACCCATAAAACCCGTTCCTATTAATCCTATTCTGAGTTGTTTCTTTGTTGACATTGTTTAGTTGATTTTCGGTTTATTCTACCCATCCATGTTGCTGACGAACTTTTATCATAGCTGCCAGAATATCGTTCCATGTTTTTTGTTGCGTCATCACATCATTGGCGAACATACAACCATCCCAACAGATATGTCTGAATGCTTTGGTCAATACACCTGCCTCATCGCGTAGCCAATAACCCGCATCATGTGCAATATCTAATTTACCATTCGGGTCTGTTGCCTGGCAGTGGCGACCTGTTTTATCATGTGAGCCTGAACCATAAACAGTACCATCGTTTTGTGCCACATGGAAATCAATTGTCCACGGACGAAGCGCTTTAGTCAGTTCTTTCAACCCTTTAAGGAATGTCTCTCTATCGCCCCATTGAAAATCTTCCGGCAGGATGCGGTGTTCCGGTGCATTATAGCCTAATAGATAGAGTGTTGTATGCGACATATCAGCCTGGAAACCAATATTCGGGCGGCCAACGGCTTCTAAGGTTTCAAGCATGGTTTTCCAGGAATGCATACCTCCCCAACAGATTTCACCTTCTGCCGCTAATTTTTCACCGTAATCGGCGGCTACATCGCAGGCTTCTCTGAAAGTCTGAGCTATTAATTTTGAATTACCAGCCGGGTCATTAGCCCAGTCATGAACGCCACTTGCTGAGTCGATTCTGACAATGCCATTGGGACGAATGCCCATCGCACGTAGTTTCTGACCAATTTCGCAGGATTTACGCACCATTTCAACAAATTGTTTGCGCTCATCAGCTGAACCCATCGCAGGACCTCCCCAGATAGGCGCAACCAGACTTCCTATTTCAAGATTATGTTTGGCAACTTTATCGGCTAATCTTTTTACTCCATCGTCTGATGTATCTAAATCATAATGAGGGTCGAAAAGACCTAAATCAACACCATCGAATTTTACACCATCTACCTCAGCCGCAGCCGTCATTTCAAGCATAGTGTCTAATGAAATCGGTGGCTCTGAATCCGGCCCTTTTCCTACAATACCAGGCCAGGTAGCGTTA
Source organism: Emticicia sp. BO119 (assembly GCF_013912375.1). GTDB lineage: Bacteria > Bacteroidota > Bacteroidia > Cytophagales > Spirosomataceae > Emticicia. The sequence continues at coordinate 17,487 of NZ_JACETV010000002.1, forward strand.
TGAAGTTTGGGATAATTATTTTCCATTGAATTAATAGATTTTGAGGTTGTATTTTAATGTTTTATATCACCAAATCAGGATTATTCGGGCCAAAATGCTTCAACATCACAATCGGGTCGCAAGATGAATGATTGGTTATGGTTACACCTTCGACAGCAGCTTGCTCTGTAATAAAAAACTCATCATTCGTCAACTGTCCGTAACGGATTAATGATGGGGTTTCAATATCCCAAACGCCCATTTTACCATGCCCCTGCATCATAATGATACCGTAAGCGGCACTATCTTTAATAGTTACTGTTTGCCCCGGAAGGATAGTTAATTCTTTAGCCGAGAATGCTTCTGAACGGTAACAAACCCAGCTTTCGTTATAGCCTTCTGCTTCCATTTCGGCTACATCTTTTACTGGTCTTGGCGCCATGAAACGGGTCTCCAAAAGATTAGGATTTGTATTCAATTCCCAGTCAATTACACCCATCAATTGGTCATAATTACCAATCTGGTCTGGTGGTGTTCCATTCCACAATAATTCTTCCGGAATGATGGCTTCGTTTACCAAAGACTGGTACATGGCAAATACATCAGATGCTTTTTGTGGCTCGTAAGTACACATACTGCCAGGCGCATGCAACATGCCCGGAGGAACGTCCCAACCCGTACCCGGAATCAATGGGAATGCCTGGGAGAACATGGTTATTTTGTTATCACCTTTGGTGAAATTCATCAGACATTCTTTGATTTGCTCTTTGGTTGTACCCGGTGCAATACCAAAAAATGTATATGGGAAATCTCCACCGTGGTTATTCAATTGTGGCGGAAAATAATAGGCTTCTGGTTTTCCTAATTGACCGATTTTCGCAGCTTCTTCGTCATTATGGTGAATATGGTGTGGCAATGGTCCCATATTGTCAAAAAACTTCGAATACATTGGCCAGCTTTTATATTCGTCCCAGAGGCGGCTTCCGATTATTTCTGCACCCAATTCATCTATCGCATCTTTGAGTAATACTCTTTCTCCTTCGTTTAAAACCACAAAGCTCAAACCTTCATTTTCTCCTGTTAGTGGACCGTTTTTGGCAGGTGTGGTTGATGACAGCCAACGCTCATCGATACCGCCACGCACGCCGCCTAATACGTAATAATCATCTGGATGTAATTTTATTCTTCGTCCGGGAACACAAAATGAACGAGGAACCCAAGTCGGAGCTAATCGTAAAATTCCTTTTCCTTGTTCTAATGCTTTTTGTGCTAAACTTAAATTTGACATAATATAATTCTTTGGGGTTGATTGTATTTTGATTTCTATATTTCTAAGGCATTTATTGCTAAGTCAAATGTACGGGTTTCGTAGGGGTACAGGAAGATTAATTCTTTATTGGCTCTTGCCTGTGCTTGTCCTATTGGTGGATTAGTGGCCGGTTCTATGCCTGTTACATACTCACCTTTACCCCAATGCTGCCAATTTATCAAATGTGGCAATTCGCTTTTGTTGAAATTGATTTCAACCTTTAAACCTATTTTAGTATTGGAGAGTCCACAGGTACATTCACCTGAGTCGTTGGCTGTCGGGTCAATAAATACTACCTCTTCGCCAGTACCCAGATGGTCGTCAATCGGAGCAGGGCATTTCTTGAAATCATTTCCTTCTCTGAAGATTCTGGCATTTTTAGATCCAAAACGTGGTTGCCATTGGCCTTTCCATAGAATTTCTGTTCCTTCATCAACCAGGGGATAACCAAAATTGAAGTGGTAAAGCAGCATCAATGGGGTAGGGGTATTGCCACGGTTAATCACCTCATCATGAATTCTGATGGTAGGTTCACCCAATCTCCCTGAAATGGTTCTGCGCAACTCTAAACTTGGTCCGAATACCTTGGTTTCTTTGATGATTCCGGTAATACTTATGTCCATTTTTCCTGCAACAGGATCAGGCTGAATGATTGACACGATTTCAGCAGGGGTATTGGAAATTTGTCCATGAACACCTCTTTCGCCAAATTCATCTTTTTCAGGACCACCTACGTGCGATAGTCCGCAGGTAGTGAGTAAGCCGCCGCCAAATGTTCTAAGCCAGTCAATTCCTTTGTCTGACTGCGGTTGTGGAGCAGTGAACCCTCCATGACTCAACCATGCCAGACTATATTGGTTATAGAAGGCATCGGCTATGTCCATCCCTCTATCAAAAACAACTTTGTATCTTAAGCCAGTACCAGTATTTATCCAGGCGATTCTGTTGCCGCGCCCTAATCCATTGTCTAAAATAGCTGTTTCGATACCACCAAGCTGAGCCGGATTTGATATTTTATTTTTCCACCCTGGTTCTGTTGATAGAGACGCATCTACTTTTTGTTCATCATTCATATTTCTGATACTTTCTTTGGTGCTTGTCAAGCATTACTCAACTATTTGAATGATTGACTATTCTTGGTAGTTATAATTGTAGGTTTAAGATGTTTACCTGCCTGATACAAATGATTAGTGAAACTTTCTGTATTTTCTGGGCTAATTATAATTGTTTCAATCTTAAATTACGGTATTGCACTTTCATTGGTGGACCAACATGCACCTGAACACCCAAAAGCCCTTTTGATTTGCCATTTATTAAATCGTTGTCTGTTACATCGCTCATCAGGATACCGTTGATATAGTGTTGTAAACGATTACCTTTAATAATCAGATGAAAAGTATTCCAGTCTTCACTTTTGATTTTTGTTTTTAAAGCCTCATTTTCACCTAAACTTCCAATAACTTTTCGTTCTGTCCAGGCATTTCTTTGTACTTTAGCTCTTACATCTTCAGGCTTCCAAGTACCACTCTGTGGATTGATACTGGCAATCTCCCCACGGTAAGCCAGAGTTGTGCGTCCTCGTTCTTCGTAATTCTGGCCTGTATAACGATTTGCTCCGTCTATATCAGCCTGATATCCTCTTAATGCGTAAGGTATATCAGGCAATTTTTCACTGCGATAATTAATCCCGGAGTTTCCTTTTTCAGTTATATTAAATTCTCCTTTTAATTCAAAATCGGCAGGTTCTCCGCCTTTCCATGTGATAAATGAATTGGTTTTAAGCAGGGTTTCGGGTGTAATTTCTCCTACTAAATTACCATTTTCTACTCGCCAGTATTTAGTATCTCCTTCCCAGCCATTTAATGTTTTTCCATCGAAAATAGACTTGAAACCTTTTTCACTGTTACCTGAATTTGATACCTTGCAACCTGTTAGCAAGATAATGAAAAGTAAAATTACTTGGCTAAGTTTTGAAATTTTTTTTGTTTTCATTGTATTATTTTGTTTTTCAGGAAAGTTTAGAGCGTGACACACGCGTTTATCTGTGTGCCACGCTCTAAACCCTAAATCGTTATTTTTGTGACTCAGCTTTCGCTGTAAACATTGGATTGTTTGCATTGCCTCCTGACATCAGGTAAGCCATCAGGTCTTTAAACTCTTCTTCATTCAGGCTATTAATCAGTCCCTGAAACATGATTGAAACATTAGAAGGCTTTTTAGAAGTCACATTCTTTTTCAATACTTTTTCAAGGGTTTCAGGCGAATAAGGATTCTGTGAAACATAATAAGCAGTTTTATCTTCATTCACAAGACGACCTACAATTGAGCCCCCATTTTTCAAACTGAACTGAGTAGCTGCGTATTGGTCTGATACCGCTTTGTTAGGGTCAACAATAGCTTCCAGCATATCTTTTGCTGAAAACCTGGTGCCTAATTGCGTTAAGTCAGGTCCGGTTGCCCCCCCTTCGCCTTTCATGGTGTGGCAGGCTTTACAAGTGGTAGCTGCAAACATGGCTTTCCCCTGTTCAAAGTTACGTCCGGTCAGACCATTTTCTATTAATGGAAGTCCGGTTCTTAAATTCCAGAAACGACCTGGCCCTTTCGGAGTCGCTGCTGTAATTAAATCGTTGCCCGATTTGCTTAACATTTCTGCCCCTGAGAGTTTATCGAAATAATCTTTCTTAGTATCAGGCACGTTTTTCAGGGCTAATTTACGAGACCTGTCGATGAATCCTACATAACTACGGCCACCTTTGTAATTGAAAGCATCACTAAACCATTTAAAGTAAGTTTCCTGCTCTTCTGGTGTCCAGCCTGTTTTTGCCATCGTGAGTACATTAGCGTAATAAGTATGCTGGGCAGGCGGAACCTTAGCCAACATGGCCGCAATGTCGCCTCCATATTGTGAGCTTCTCAGAATCAAATCGCTTGAAGCAGTTGCTGTTTCCTGCATAAGGGCATTAGTGCCTGGTTCGTCTTTAATGGTCATCAATGCCAATGTTTTCTTGATAGCACTTGGCTCATCTAAGTAGTGCAAAAGTTTACTCAATGAACGATTTAATTGTGCCGAATTGGCTGGATAAAGCGGGCTTAGATAAGCCACAATTTTTGGTTTGATTGTAGCATCTGGTTGCCCCATTCGTAAAAACGCCAGCTCAAAAGCACGATACACATCTAACTGTTGCGCCTCGTTCAAAGCTTTTATATTAATTCCTAATAAGGCATTCAGAATTTCACTTTGTTTATCGTTTTTACCCATACGGATCAATGAGATAAGGGCTTGTGTTGAAGCAACAGGGTCTTTTTCTTTAAGGGCTAACTCCTGCCACTCGCCTACCGGTTGATGCTCTATAGCTAAACGGGCAGCGTAACGGATAAATCTATCAGGGTTTTTTAATTGAGGCCATGCTGTAGCTACCGCATCTTTATTTGGCCCTCCTACATGAAATTTCTCTAAGTTTCGTCTTAAAGAGTTGGCCGCATTGATAGGAGCAGCAGCAACTGGAGCAGTACTTTCTGTACCTGTATAATAAACACGGTATAAATCAGACTCTAATCTGCGTCCACCTGCAAGAAAATATAAGGCACCGTCAGGGCCAATTGCCCCGTCGGTCAATGGTAATGGCAGACCTGATAAAAACTCTTCCCTGGTACCTGTAAAAGAGGAGCCTGAAGGTTTCAGATTAATGGCGTGCATAATGCCGAAGCTCCAGTCGAAAGCTAATAAAGTGTTTTTATATCTGGCAGGGAATTTGGCGTCTTTTAAATGTAGTAAATTGGTTGGTGAACCTTGACCGATATTTACTACCGGAGGTAGATTGTCTGCAAAAGTCGGCGACCATTTGCTGTTTCCGGTTCTCCAGCCAAACTCACTGGCACTGGTAGCGTGGCAGATACGGGTTGGCCGATACCAAGGCAAGCCAAAATCCCATTCCATGTCTGCATCATACACAAACAAATCCCCGTTTGCATCAAAGGCCATATCAAAAGCATTACGGTAACCAGCACTTACTAATTCCCAGTTTTTGCCTTCAGGGTCAGTATGGGCAATCCACCCACCGGGTGCCATGCGGTCGTTGGCGTGCCCACGTGGGTCTTTTATTAATGGGAATAAATTGTCTTCTTTCCAGTTTGATGGCAAACGATATGAGTCCATCGGAGGTACATCAGTATGATTTCCTGATATAACATATAATGATTGTTTATCAGGCGAATAGATAACGCTGTGAGGGCCATGTTCACCATCACCATTCATTTCTTTCAGCAGTGTGATTTTGTCAAACTGATCGTCGTTGTTAGTATCTTGCAAGCGGTAAAGGCCACTTTTTCTTGGGAATATCCTGTTATTCTTACTATTGTTAATCATTACATACAAGCTATTAAAAGCATATAATAGCCCATGTGCGTAACCCATACCAGTGGTATCAATATTCGGGCTTATACCAATCTGAAGTTTTTCAACTTCAACCTTATTGGCTGAACTAATGGCAGGGATTTTCAGTCGATATAGTTTCCCGTATTGGTCAGAGGCAATCATCCGGCCTTTGTCGTCAAAAGTCATGGAGACCCACGAACCCTGGTTATTTTCTGAAGGGCTGTAGAGGTGCTGTGCTGAAAATCCTTCTGAGAGCTTTAATTTTTTAATTTTCGGATCATCATTGTTTGATGCAGGTGGTGGCGTATTCCTTAGCATCGTAAAAGACGCTGCGGAGACTAAAGCCAGTAAGCCGACAGAAAGTTGGAGTGTTCGTTGATTGGATAACATGATTGTAATAAGTTAAGGCGTAAATAGAGGATTGTATAGACACTGCATAAATGTAGAAATAATTAATAAAAGATAAAATATGAGGTATTAATGATGCTTAAATAGATATTTAAGTTAATGCTTAATACCCCTATTTTCCCTAAATTACATATTTATTTTTTACTTATGCAGTGTTTAAATTAAATCAAAAATAAGGCGATAATGCTGCTTCGTCAGCAGGTAAACCATATAGTAAACTGATATTAGAAAAAGCATGGCTACGGACTGTGGCACCTTCAGGGTAATAATATTCTACCGGATTGGCTTTAACTCTTTGCCCATAGGCAGTAATTACCTCAACGGCTGTGCCTGTGCGTACCAAATCAAACCAACGTTTGTTTTCAAATGCCAGCTCACTTCTGCGATCCTGATAAATCTGCTTTCTTAAATCTGCCTGCGCTGTCATGGTAGCTTCCGGTAACCCTGCACGCGTACGTACCTGATTAAGATAAGTTAATGCTTCTGCTCCTTTTCCTTGCTCCATTAATGCTTCTGCTAAGAATAAAAGAGCCTCCGCATAACGATAAATCGGGAAATTATTACCTGTATTACCATGCAATGAGTGTGTTTTTGCAAATTTTTTGTTGTAAGGGAAAACCTTATTTGCTCGCAGACTTCCGCTTATCGTTACGTAACCAATGGTGGCATCTTTTCGCTTGTCACCAGCTTCAAAAGCATTAATTAAATCAGGAGTTGGAGCTCCATTCCCTTCGCCTGTTAATGGTTGAGGGTTTGATGTTCCGGTGATTGGCTTTAACTCTTCCGGACTCATCGGACGAGGCAGATAGTTATAAATGATAGCACCGTTATAGCCAGAAGCACCTTCCTGAAACTGTACTTCAAACATAGATTCTATATTATTTTTGTTTCCTGTATTGGTAGAGAAAGCATCATTGAAATCTGGCATCAATTTATATTCGCCACTTGCTACAATTTCTTTCAATAATTTTTCTGCTTCTGCCCAGTTCTTTCTTACCATATATACATTTGCCAGTAACATTCTTGCAGTACCTGACGTAACTCTTCCTGCTTCTTGTTTCGATTTTGGTAGAAGCCCTGTTATAGCGGCACTTGCATCTTTGATAATTTGTGCATAAACAGCTTCAACATCTGATAGCTCGAGCGTTGCTTCCTGGCGGTTTGTTACCGGCGTAAGGTGCAAAGGCACTTTACCAAAATAACGCACTAATTCAAAATAGGCATAGGCTCTTAAAAACTGTGCTTGTCCTTTCAGATTATTTTTAGAATCAGCATTAAACTCAACCTTATCAATGGCAGATAAGACCTGATTAGTACGTGCAATTATCTGATAGTCTAGACGATATTGATTCAGAACATGAGTGTTTGAAGTAACACCATTAGCTGTTGGTACAGCAAAATCTGCAATATCTTCCTGTTGCTCAGTAGCACCAAAAAGGATATTTCTGAAATAATAAGCATTATCTGAGTGCATTTCTCCTAATAGCCATGCACGGTCGTTGACAATCGGGCGTAAAGGTACATAGGATGCATTTACTGCTTGTTGAAAATCAGCTTCTTTAGTAAAGAATATGGCGGTACTAAGATTCGTTTCTGGGACAACCGTCAAAAAGTCTTTGCAGCCCGTTAACCCCAAAAACATAAACAAGGTTATTATTGATATCTTTTTCATTCTCTTAAGGATGTTTATGTTAATTAAAAGTTCAAGTTTATGCCAAGCGTGTAAGTTCTTGGAACAGGATAGTTCGAGAGGTCGATACCTTGGCTAAGGTTTCCACCGTTACCGTTACCATCACCTTGAGCTGATGTTTCAGGGTTTGGTCCACCCCAGTATTTGGTAAATACATATAGCTGTTGAACTGAAGTATAAATACGTGCTGATCTGAATACTTTATTAGGTCTTGGGATCGTATAACCAATAGTTACGTTTTTAATTGTAAAGAATGAGGCATCAGCAATAAAACGGCTATTCATCCAGTCTCTTTCGATACCTGTTACGTTACCGCCACCAACAGTAGTACCATACATTCCTTTTCCGGGATTAGATTCAGAACGGAAACGATATTTTACGCCTTCTACTAAGTTAAATACCCCATCAAGATTGGCAGTACTGTAAATATGTCGAACTAACAGCTGATTGCCTTGTGAACCTGAACCAACGATGCTTGCATCAAAATTGCCATAGGTGAAGTTATTGACAATTCCATAAGTAAATTTAGGGAAAGGATTACCAATGATTACCCTATCATCAAAATCACCGCCGTTGGTAATAATTCCATCACCATTCTGGTCGGTTAATTTGATACTACCTACTACCGAACGACCAGGTACCTGTGGTGAGTTTTTCAGGTCTTCGGCATTCTGGTACATACCTTGAGAAACGTGTCCGTAGAATTGACCGAACGGATAACCCACTTTTGTAATATGGAAAGTTCCGTAAACACGGTCAATACCATTAGCCAGAGCGATAACTTTATTGCGGTTGATAGAAATGTTGGCATTAGTACTCCATTTCAATTTTCCGGTTGTATTTCTGGTATTCAAGGCAAACTCATGACCCCAGAATTTAATTTCTCCGATATTATCGTTAAAGTTGCTGAATCCTGCCTCCTGAGCAATTTGTACACTATACAACAAATTAGTAGTACGCTTTGTATAGTAATCATAGACAAATGTGATTCGGTCATTGAATAAGCCGAGATCTAAACCAAGGTCTAATTGTTTGGTTGTTTCCCAACCTAAATTATTGTTTGCCAATGATGTAACCACAGCACCAGGTGCTACAGTGTTGCCAAAAACAGCATTTACTGTATTATTTATCAAGGCATAAGGGGTGTAGTTACCAATATTATTGTTACCGATTACACCGTAGCTTGCTCTTAATTTGGCAAAAGATATTTTAGGAATTGATTTGATAAAGGCCTCATCTGAAAGAACCCACCCTAATGAAACTGATGGGAAGGTACCCCAACGGTTGTCGGAACCAAAACGGGAAGAGCCATCTCGACGAACCGCAGCTGTTAACAAATATTTACCTTTATAGTTATACGTTAACCTCGAAAGGATTGAAGTTAAAGCCCATTCCTGCACCTGGCTTGATGTACCACCACGGTTGATATTAATGGCACCCTGAATTGTAGGAAGTCGGTCATCGGCATAGGTATCAGCTTGAACACGTGTACCTTCTTGTTGGAAACGTTGCTGTGTAAAACCTGCTAGTAGTTCAAAATTATGATCGTTTATGGTTTTTGTGTAAGTCGCGAGGTTTTCGTTCAGCCATGTCAGATTTTCAAAGTTTTGGCGTATCGAAACTGCTGTTGTCGGAATGGCCACGTTAATGGCACTTGTAGCAGTGGATGGATTAAAGAAGAAAAACTTTGAACGCAACATTTCAACATTGAAAGTTGATTTTAAAACAAGGTCTTTAATTGGACGATATTGAATGTAAGCATTTGTAATTAAATTGGTTGTGGTAGTTTCATTTACCAATTCTTCAGCTGCCCTTACCCAGTTCGGATACGCAAAGATATTTCCAGTACTGGCCGGGAATCTGTTAAACAAAGTTAACGTTTTGCCATCTGCTTCATAAATAGGCATGATTGGCCAGGTATGCAAGGCATTAAACAAAATTCCTGTTCCTCTGTCTCCGTCAGTTCTTGGGGTATTGTCAAACACATATTGCGGAGCAATATTAAAACCAAGTGTTACTTTGTCAGATACGTCATATTCTGAGTTCATTCTTAATGAATATCTTTTATATTCATTATTCAATACAACTCCTTGTTGGTTGAATACCCCACCCACAAAAGAAGTTCTTGCTTTTTCTCTGTTCGACGTAACGGTCAGATTATAGCTTTGAACAGGTGCTTTTCTTAGTAAAGCATCATACCAATCATTGTTTTTATCTCGGTATTGTGCAGGATTCTGAAATTCAACAGGTACTGCCTGACCAGCATCTTCGTAGGACTCTTTTTTAAACTGTGCAAACTCTTCAGCATTAAGCATTTTAATACGTCCTCTTTGTGGAACCTCCTGAATACCTGCAAAAGTGTTGAAACTTACAGTAGTGCCGGCCGATTTGCCTTTTTTAGTTGTAATTAATACTACACCATTAGCAGCTCTTGAACCATATAATGAAGTAGAAGAGGCATCTTTCAGAATAGAAATATCTTCAATTTCATCAGGGTTCATTGCACCGATATCCCCTGTGATAGGGAATCCATCAATTACATATAAAGGGTCACTTCCGGCTGACACAGATAGCTGCCCGCGGATGCGGATACTCATACCTTGTCCGGGCTTTCCAGTGGTCTGGTTAATTTGTACTCCAGCTAACTGACCTTGGAGTTTTTGTCCGATTTGTGATACAGGAATATCTTTTATTTCTTTTGCTCCAACCGTTTGTACTGCTCCGGTTACATTTTTCTTTAGCTGGCTACCATAACCTACCACAACGATTTCCCCTAATAGCTTTTCGTCAAGTTCTAAGGTTACGTTAATTTCAGATTCGTTGCCAATTGTTACTTCTTTTGCAGTAAAACCAACAAAACTGTAGACTAAAACTGAGCCTTTAGTGGCATCAATTTTATAGGTACCATCAACTCCAGTCTGAGTTCCACGGGTTGTTCCTTTTACTGAAACGTTTACTCCTGCTAATGCCGCTCCATCAGAACCTTTTACAGTGCCCTTTATTTGTGAGAAGGCAAAGGATGAACAGAATAGCATTAGCAAAAAGGCTCCTCCCATTGCATAAATCCTATTCAAATGAATAGTAAATTTTGGTTTCATAAATACGCCTGATTTAGGGTGAATAAAAGTAGATATTGGTTAAAAAGACACGGATTAATCATGTTTTTTATAAAATTATTTACTTTTTATCCTTAAAGCGTCCTGTACTCTTCTGTTTATGACAAAAAGAGTCATATTCTTTATTGAAATATTACTATATTGGAATTATAGGTATTATATGGAGGTTTTGATCTTATGATTTAATTGCGCGTAGAATTTTGTGTTTGGTAAGGCAATGAGGGCAATAATGTTGAGGGACTTTTGGCAAAAGCATGAATAAATACTTCTGGTTGATGAGTTGAATACATCTTTTATCCAGGATATAGTATAAGCAGTTTTAGCAAAAAGTTTTCATAATTTATTGGCAAGTTTGGACAAGTTGACTTGCCCAAACTATAAAGAATCTTTAGGGGTTTAATGACATCGATAAAGGGGCATTTTCAGGGTTACTCCCCCAATTCTTATTTGGATTTTGCCCCATTTTCAATACAAGTTTTCCTCCATTAACAAAATTCTCGTGCAATATCCAGGGCTTGTTAAGCGGTTTATCATTCAATTGAGCCGATTGAATATATACATTGTTTGAGGAATTATTATTGGCTTCAATCACAAACTGTTTGCCTTTATAATATTGGGGGTTGAGATGAAAAGTAATTTTGTTGAAAATCGGACTACTGATTTCATAATAAGGCTTGGGTGTAGTGCCCCCATTAGTTGAAAATATGCCTGTTTTTAATAGAACAGAGAGACTGCCCATTAAACCCTGGTCTTCGTCGCCACTATAGCCAAAGTCTGGCGAGATACCGCTGTAAACTTTACCAATAATCTGCCGTGTCCAGTATTGAGTGAGCCAGGGTGAACCAGAGAAATTAAACAGAAATGGTGTTTGCATGCAAGGCTGATTACCATAATTGATGAAGACCTTCCTGTATTCTTCAAGAGTTTCTTTATCGTGCGATTTCCCTGATACAAAATCATGTTTCTGCGCTTTTTCAAACGATGAGTTGAGCTTTGCAGTGAAGGCTTCACGGCCACCCATCAGGTTGATTAAGCCTTGGATGTCGTGCGGCACAAACCAGGTATATTGTGCGGCATTGCCTTCTTCCCAGCCATTATCATAACGCAATATATCTACGGGTTCTCCCCATTTTCCGTCAAGTGTCCTGTTCCACATCCAGCCTATTTCCGGGTTCCAGATATTTTTATAGTTTTCGGCGCGTTTCATAAACAATGCATAATCATCTGTTTTACCTAATGCTTTTGCCATCTGTGCCAGGGTATAATCCTGATAAGCATATTCAAGAGTCTGCGTGGAGCCATCCTGATGAAACCCGTATCTGATATTAGCTAAAGGATGCGGCACATAACCTCTTTCTAAATAATATTCAATTCCACCGCCTTTAAATGTCTTGTGTTCATATCCTGCCTTGCTCATCAATCCACCCGGAAAATGATTTTTCCTCATACCTTCGTAGGCTGTTTCAATATCAAAACTTCTGATACCTTTCAGATAAGCACTTACAATAAATGGGGTAGAAGAGGCTCCGGTCATTACAAAACTATAATTTCCTCCGGCAGGCCCGCGCGGAATCAAGCCGCCATCATTATACATTAATAGCATCGAATTAACAAACGATTCGGTTACTTCGGGGTAAACCAGATGCCAGAGTGTATTGAGCGACCACTGCGCTCCCCACATAGCATCAAAATTATGATGGTTGAATTTGGGTTTTCCATCAGCACCTAATGGAATCTGCTTTATCAGGCGTTCAGGCCCTGTCATATCCGAGTATTTTCCATTGGCATCAGAAATGATTCTCCTGCCCAGAAGAGCATGCCATAAATCGGTATAGAAACGACTTTGTTCCATCTGGGTTCCTCCCTGAATTTCGATTCTGCTCAACCAGTTATTCCAGTCAGTCTGGCTGTCACTTACAACTTTTTCAAAATCCCAATGCGGCAGTTCTGCTTTAAGGTTGAGTCTTGCCTGTTCTTCACTTACATAAGAAATAGCCACTTTCATCTTCCGCACTTCTCCCTGATTCGTTTTGAAACTTACATATACACCCGTTTTTTCGCCTTCTATAGATTCTTTTATCTCTTCTAACTGCCCTTTTCGCCATCCTTTAAATGTTTCAAATGGTTTATCAAAAACAGCTACAAAAAAGACGGTTAAAGTTTTTGGCCGACGGGTGGTTGGAGCCATAATGGCATAACCTTCTATCTCCTGATTACTGATTTTTTTCACATATCCTTTTTGTGTATCCGAGGGACCCAGGAAGGTTGAAAAGTCAAAAAGTATATGACTTTGAGCAGATTTCGGGAAAGTATATTTATGAAAACCTACTCTTGTAGTAGAGGTTAGTTCAGCAGTTATGTGATAGGCATCTAAAACAACTTTATGATATCCTACCTTAACCACTTCTGTGTTATGAGAAAATGTTGAACCATATCTGGCAGTACCCAAATGCCCTTTGAACTCCCCGGTAACAGGCATTACAGGAACTCCAGACAGTTGCCAGCCATGCACATGGCTGAAACATTTGATACTATCTGAATGATAACGATACCCCGAACCCCAATCGGAGTTTACACCATTATCAGGGCTTAAATTGACCATGCCGAATGGCCTGGAGGCCGAATTGAAAAAGAACCACCTTGAGTTAGCCGCGTCAACCAATGGATTCACTAAATCGACTGGTCTTGTTTTCTGCGAAAAAGAAGAGGTAACGGCAAAAATGCTAATCAGGCAACCAAGAATATATTTTAATCTTTTCATACTTATTTCAGTTTTATTCATTTAACTATTTACCAAGCCAATTCAGCTGACTCCAGTGAGTCGGGCCATCGTTGGTCTGATTCTGTCCTTTAGTACTTCTGCCATCCTGCACGTGTTTAGTAAGTAGCGCTGTTAGCTCTTTTACAATTTCAGGATATTGTGCATATACATTGTTAGTTTCGTCGAGGTCAGTTTTTAAGTTATATAGTTGTATAGGAGGCAGTTTTTTTGCTTCTTCGCTGTCTTCTTTTGGTTTACTGTTTCCGCCAGAATGTGAACACATAATCAGTTTCCAAGGCCCTTTTCTGATAGCAAAATAACCATTGGATGAATGGTGAATAATAGATGCTCTTTGCTCATAGCCTGATTTTTTGTCGGTTATCTCACTTAAAAAACTATAACTGTCTTCTGCTACATTATCGCCCAGTCTGGCTTTGTTCAACTCTGCAACTGTTCTGAAAAGATCAGAACTACAGACCAATTGCTCTGAAACTTTACCTTTTTTTATCACATTACCCCAATGAACAATAAAAGGTACGCGATGGCCGCCTTCGAAAATATCCGTTTTCAACCCCCGGTAATCAATTGAGGGATTATGACCTTTAGCTAATTGCGCCTGCAGGTTGGCTGAATTAGCAAAACCGTTATCAGAAGTAAAAATGATAATGGTATTATCGTAAATACCATTTTTTTTGAGGGTTGCTACCACCTGTTTCACTACGTCATCAACCATCAGCACAAAATCTCCATAGGGAGAAACCTTACTTTTACCTACAAAATCACCAATTGGCAAAACTGGTGTATGCGGAGCCGCCAGGGGAAAATACAAAAAGAAAGGTTTGTCTTTATTGGCATTCTGATTAATAAAACTGAGGGCTTTTTCCGTAAACTTGCCTATAACATCTTCAGGTTTAAAGTCCGGCGCACTGATACCTGCTCTGAATAATTCTATTCCTTTTCTACCTTCACACGTGTCTTTAGGAACAGAAGTACAAAAACCATTTTCTACATAGGCATAAGGAGGCATATCTAAAGATGCCGGAATACAGAAAGAATAATCAAAACCTCTGGAGTTAGGGTTATCAGCTACCTTTTTAGAGAAATCCACTTTCTTTTCTCCGGCCTCTATATTATTCCAGGTCCAACCTAAATGCCACTTGCCTACAACGCCTGTTTTATAGCCTTGTTTTTGCAGAAACGAGCCGACGGTTTCTCTTTTGGCGTCGATTAATGGTGTATCGTAGCCATGTAAAACACCTTTTTTCATAGTGGTGCGCCAGTTGTAGCGACCTGTCATGATACTGTATCGGGTAGGAGTGCAGACCGCTGAAGTCGTATGAGCATCAGTAAAGCGAACACCATTCTGAGCTAATTTATCAATATTCTCAGTCTGTATCTTTCCATTCGGATTGTATGATGATACATCTCCAATACCTAAATCATCGGCCAATATGTAAACAATATTTGGCTTTTGCGCAAACCCTACCGACAGGATATTGCAGCAAATAAGTATGCTTAAAATGTATTTTTTCTTCATGTCTAATTCAATTTATAATCAATACTGTTAGTTCAAAATGAAAGCATAACTACCTGGTTTCGTATGAGGTAGTAGATAATAACCGCTTTGTGCTTTAATATTGCTTGATTGTCCGTTGATACTTAAGGTTTTTCTTTTACCATCAGCAGGCACATAGATATCAGCATGTGTTCCTCCGGGAATAATAACCTTCATAGTTGTAGATGTTTCTCCCTTATTAAATGAAACCGAAACCGGGCCTTTGATAGTCGGTGTTTGGAGACTGGCAGAAGTCAGGCTGCCAAATTGGGGTTTAATCTGAAAGGTTTCAAAGCCCGGGGTGATTGGTTCGACACCCATTAATTTCCGGACTATAATATTGGCAGGCACTGAACCCCAGGCATGGTTCCAGTCGAGATTGGGTTTGTACACTTTATCCCATGCTTCTAAAGAGATAGTGGAGCCTACCCGAATCATATTGTACCAGCTTCTGTGAGCCGTTGAGGAGAGTAGTTCAAGTCCATAGTCTGCTTCTCCGGCTTCATATAAGGCATCCATCAGAAATTGCGAACCATATACACTACAAGCCATTTTTCTGCTTTTGATGAATTGAACCACATTAGTCAGGTCTTTTTTCGGAACAAGCCCAAAAGCCATAGCAAACATATTGGCATGCAATGAAGTATGGTTGGTACTATCGCCATCTTTGATAATTCCTGTTTTAGTATCCTGAAACGTTTGCAGAAAAGAATTATATACCTTTTTGGCCTTGGCTTCGTATGCTTGCGCTTCTTCGTTTTTGCCTAAAACCGTCGCTATTTTTTGGAGCAAGACAAGGTTGCGATAATAATAGGCATTAATAACTGAATTATAGGTATTGAACACAAAACCATCGTTTTCGCCTTTGTACTCTTTTTCGTCGCCGATAACATCTCCGTTTTGTGGCCAGTCTACAATATCATGTAAGCCCCGCCTGTTATCGAAAGTTTTGGTGATATGAATGGTCTTTAAAAACTCATCGGTTTGTTTATTGGTGCGGGTACTTATTAGTCCTCCCTTACCCTCTAACGGTATCAGAGCTTTGTTTCGTAAATCAGCATAATAGTTTTTCAGAAACGTAGTATCTCCTGTGTACAGGTAATCATTCCAGGCAATCAATACATTCTGTAAACTCCATTCAGTTGGCCAGGTTGGGTGGTAAATCAGGTAATCCATCGAGCGCCGCCCGATGCTATATTCAGCATCAACTGCATAATGCGATAACTGATTAATCAATGCATCAGCTTCATAGGGAATCCGTTCACGGTCTCCATCAACATAAAAGCCTGTAAAACTGGTAGCTTTCATGGAATACTTACATAAATCCCATATCTGATTCAGAACAGTATCACTTGAAGTAAAACTTGACGCGTTTTCATCAAAAGGATAGAATACAGTCTTTCTTTTGACAGACTGTTTATTAATAGTACCCTTAAAGTTATGAATACTTATATACCTGAAAGGGTAAACTTCGCCGATGTAATCGGGCATTAAAATTGGGTTACGACTATTTCGTTTTTCGTTGGTTTCCCAGACTATGTCATAATCATGGGTGCCGGGTTTAATAAAAAGAGGAAGTTTTAAATATCGGATATTCCGTCCGGCATTTTTTTGAATGCGAGCCGGACTCTCTAAGACCTCACCCACTTCGACCCAGACAGAATCACTTTCGAGGCTTGTCAGACATAAGGTGAGTTGCCCCAATGCGTCTTTTCCAAAATCCAGAAAATAAGAATCCGGACCGGTTTGGATAATCTGCGTTGGTTCCTGAATTTCTGCTGCTAAAGGTTGGTAAGCAA
Organism: Emticicia sp. BO119; assembly: GCF_013912375.1. Classification (GTDB taxonomy): domain Bacteria; phylum Bacteroidota; class Bacteroidia; order Cytophagales; family Spirosomataceae; genus Emticicia. The sequence continues at coordinate 34,479 of NZ_JACETV010000002.1, forward strand.
AGGGTTGGGTTTCGTCGGGTGAATCGAGATAAAAAGAGGATGTTTTTGAAAATTCAGAAACCTTTCCTTTGTCATCCCAGACCTGTACTTTCCAATAATAAATTTTACCCGGTTCTAACAGTTTTCCATTATATATAGCTTTGTTCTGATTTGAATTGGTTCTTTTTGAATCCCAGAAATCAGCTTTGTTTTGCTTTAACATTTGTGCATTGGAGGCAAGTAAAACACGGTAAGCTGTTACTTTACCTACTGAATTGACTATCTCCCAGCTAAAATGAGGCTGTTTATTGCTGATAAAAGCAAACTGAAATTGCTGTTTTTGAGTAATGGCAGATTCGAGCGGTTCATTTACTGGAATACCCTTTTGATACACCTGACTGGTATTGAGCAATAAATCGCAACGTAGCCGAAAAGGGGCTTGACTTTTTGATTCAAAAACCAATAAAATACAAAGTATGCTCAAAAGAATTTTATTCATAATTAAGAACGGGTTGAATGAAAGAGACCATTGATGCCCGAAATTTATACCTTTGGAAAAACAAAACCGTTATGATACGTTGGTTTTATTAAACTATTAGCTGTTTTATTATCAAATTTCCCTTTAGTAGCATCCCAATAAATCTTATCTCCACTACGGAGCGAAACATTGCCCATGTGTGCATTGACAGCCACAGTTGCTCCGGCATGAATGGGACAAGCTAACTGGTCTTTTTTACCATTTTTGATGACATCTATAAAGTTCCGGGTGTGTAACTCCAGCCCGTTATCTGATTTTTCGATTAATGGTATTGCTTCCATTCTGAACCCTTTGCCTTCCTTCTCAGGTATTACTTCCCAACCATTACGGGTTACTACCAGAGTGCCTTTGGTACCAATAAAGGCAATGCCATGATTTTTGCCATATTGCCCTTCACTAATACCCATATAATGCTCCCATGTATTGGAAAAACTGCCGAAATCATAAGTAACATGGATATAATCCGGGGTTTCGCGGGCATCGTTCGGGAAAAGCCTTTTTCCTCCGACAGAAGAAACCGATAAAGGTTCGTTAACGCCCATACCCCAAAGCATAATATCCAATAGGTGTACACCCCAGTCGCACATCAACCCTCCGGCATAATCCCAGAACCAACGGAATTCATAATGAAAACGATTGGCATTAAAAGGTCGTTTTAATGCAGGCCCCAACCACATATCATAATCAACACCTGCCGGAACTGGCGTGTCAGGAACTATCGGTAAAGGCTGTGTACCGCGGTACATCCAGGTTTTGGTATTGATGATTGTGCCCAGTTTACCTGATTTCACAAAGGCTACCGCATCTTTAAAGTGTTTCTGACTACGCTGCCACTGATTTACCTGCACTACTTTACCTGATGCCTCTACTGCACGAACCATTGCCTTAGCTTCACCTATAGAATTAGCTACGGGTTTTTCAACATACACATGTTTTCCGGCAGAAAGAGTATCAACCAATTGGAGGCAGTGCCAATGGTCAGGCGTCGCCACTACTACGGCATCTAACTCTTTATCTTCAAGCATTTTGCGGTAGTCTTTATAAGTTGTGAGATTCTGGACTCCGGCCTTGCTTAAATCATCCTTTCGTTTGGCTAGCTGGTCATCATCTACATCGCAGATAGCTTTCAGATTCACCTCGTTTATTTTTAAAAAGGCACGTATATTATTGAAGCCCTGATTTTTGACTCCAATCAGACCCACATTGATTTTATCGCTGGGAGCAACTTTTTTTCTGATAGATGCAAGAGCTTCTAAGGGCAATAGCTCCATTAAGCCTAAACCTCCAATGGCAGTAGCCGTATGTCTGATAAAATTTCTACGAGAATTCATTTTTAATTAACGGATTAATATTTATTGGTTAGGTGATATTTCAATTAAGGTTTGGTCTTTGTTCCAGTTGTCTGGTACTTCATAAATGAGCTTGTAGAAGTAAGGAATTGCATCTGAAATGGCATATTTGCTTTCAGCCTCTTTACCATTGGTTTTTACAATCTGAACAGGTTTAAGAGAGGTTCTGGTATTTAATTTCAGACCTGACAAATCCCATATTCTCTTTTCTAAGGCTTCTTTTTCAAGACCCGGGGCATATACTAAAATCTCGAGCTTAAAAGACAAAGGACTATTTGTATAGACAGACATGGAGGATTGGCTTACTTTTACGTTCGTATTTCCATTACCTAAAATTGCCAGCCAACCAATATCGCCATTATCGGTTTTCCAATGAAAAGTGCCGATTTTTAACTGTTCCCATACTCGTTTACTACCCCATAAGCCACCCATCATCCAGTTTTTATTAATCAGAATGCTTACTTTTTTTATACTGTCTCCTTTATAATGATTAGGAACATTAACAGTAATATAACGTGGTTTTGAGAACGATTTCAATGCATTTAAATCTTCTTTCGGAATAGATAAACCCAGGTTCAGAATAGTAGAAAGATTGCTCATTTCGCCATATTTAGGGCCATTAGCGGGTGCTAAAGGTGCCATTTTTTCATTATCAAGTGCCAGGGCAATCCAGATGCCCGTGATGGCAAAATATTTAGTCATGTCCATGCCATAGCCTCTGAAATACGGACCGGGCATATTTTTAAGATTAGGGTTATAAGATTTAGCTATCTCATGCCAGAATTCTTTTTCAAGATTTTTACCCATTGTCTGCATTTCTTTTGAGAAGGCCAGCTCGCGCCATAAGCCAAGCCCCACAAGTGTTACGCCATAATAGGTCGGAGAATTATATTCGCTGAATGTTTTATGAGATTGATATAAACTAAAAATAGCTTTTGCTTTGGCAATACCTGCATTTTTAAGGTTATCTATATTAAAGGTTGTTCCTACATACTCCATCAGAAAGGCGCTCATAATAGATATATTGGTGTAGTCTGCACCAACGTTTCTTTTGAATGCTCCCTTAGCTGCATGAACAAGACCTGTTTCTATATCTTTAATTAATGCTTGTGGGAGCAGGTCTTTGAATTTATGGCGTATAATTATCAGATCACTGCCAATAAACTCTCTCCAGTTCTTGTCGAATCTATCGTTTTCGACAGAGGTTTTCCAGATACCATATAAATCAGAGTTTTCATCCTGATACTGGTTTTTCAAAATCCAACTTAGAATAGTGATAGCTTTCTCTTTATCTCCGGTATTGTTTCTGAATAGTAAGCCTTGCGCCACACGGGTTTTTGTACGTAGGCTTGCATGATTGGTTAAAGTATTTTCGATAGGTATGTTGTCAGGAACTTCGCTCTCAAGAAAAGTATCGAATAGTTCTTTCTGATAAGCTGATAGATTTTGATAAGTAAATTTCTGGATATATATATTGTCTTTTGGCTGGGCCTTTGCTGATAAAAAGCCCAACACCCCGACAAAAACTATAACCCAACTTATAAATTTCTTTTTCATTTGTCTTTGATTTAAGATTGATAATATCCGTTACTGTTTTTTCACAGGAAATACTCTCAGCAATACGACTCCGTGGTGCCTGATTTCGGCTTTGAATGAATCTGTAAAAATTCCTGAATCTTTTTGCCTCCAGACATCGCGGAATCTGTATTTGCCTGTCAATCCGATTTTTTTCAAATCAAGCGTGAATACTTTTGACTTTTCGTTTCCCCAATGGAAATAGGATTGAGGGTTTTTACCAAAATCTGCTGTATTAAACAGTCCAATGGCATAAGAGCCATCTTCTAATGGCTTTTGCCATACTTCAATTCCGTTTTCATTCAGTATCAATCTTCCTCCTTTCCCTAAGGGATCCTGGTTAATCTCTATCACTTCGTCATTAGATAGCAGGTTAAGTGTAAATTCATCTAATTGGTCAATCGGGCAACCGATCAGCAAGGGTGCGGCCAGTATGCTGAACATACTTACATGGCTGTACTGCTCATCTGGAGTTAGCCGCGTATCGTGCATCACCGGACCAATAGAAACCTTTCCGATAATCATCATATCGGGGTCGGCCCAATGCCCATGACCCGAATAGGGCGACCATTTATCAAGTGAAAAAGAGGTGAGGTAAAGGCTTGTCCAGCTATCTTTAATATCTGGCCCGGTACGATACATATTAGAGGTACGAACCCAATCCTGTACTTTGTCAAAGGGGGCGTTATTAGATAAGCTAAAAACAATATCGCGCCCTGAGTTCTTTAAAGCTGTCTGCATTCTCTCGGCAGAGTTAATATCTATCCGCCAGTCGTATTTCAAAAAATCGACTCCCCAGTCTGCCATTTGTTTAGCGTCTACATCTTCAAATCTATATCTGGCAATTCTATTAAAAGCTCTTCTGTTAACTATGATAGATTCATGAGTTTCGCCGCCTTTTTCAAAATCAGAAGAGGCTCCGGTATAACCCCCATAACTTGAAATATAAGGTGTAGAATATAAGCCTGTTTTTAGACCAAGAGAATGTATGTAATCAAACATACCTTTGATATCGGGAAATTTTTCATTGGGTTGAAGCGCATACCCTGGCCCGCCACGTTTCCCTTGCCAGGCATCATCAATATTGATATAGGTCCAGCCGTGGTCTTTCAGGCCTGTTTTTACCATCGCCTCAGCGGACGCTATTACTTTTTCTCTGTCAATTTTAGCCTCCCATGAGTTCCATCCGTTCCATCCGATAGGCGGGGTCAGTGCAATGGTATCACCAATTCTGATAGTTAACTCTTTAGTAGCTTCGCCGAGCCTATTTCTGGCTTTGAGTATAGTTTTATAAGTGCCTTTTTCGTGGATACTTCCGGTAATGATACCCGTCTGACTATCTAAATTTAATCCTTTGGGTAGCTTGGAAGCCGAGAAACTCATTGGTTTCTGCCCTGTGGCAGCAATGGTATATAAAAACGGATTGTCTGGAGTTGCCCCAAATAATCTGGCCGAGTTGATTTTTGGTTTGGAAGCCGGTTGGGGTGTCAGTATATATTTCTCGCCTGAGTTTATTACATGCTCAGGTATATAATCGCCAGTCATTTCTATCTGCGCATCTATCCAGTTACAGTAGGTTCGCTTATTATTGACTCCCCCCACGTTATCTGTTACTAAGAGTCCCAGTTGTTTAATACCCTTTAAATCTACCTCAACTTTTACGGGTTCATCGCCGATTCTCATGCCAGTTTTTTCAAAAAGCACTTTCCCATCGCCCAGAACGTAAAAATTCAACGGAATATTCTTATTGCCTAAATCATCAGCACCAATAGAGGCTGAGAAATGCCTCGCTTTATTGTTCAGTAAAAAAGCTAATACGCATGGAGATTGCGCTCCCAAGCCCCTTTCGAACTTTTTGCCATTCATGCGCAGCGTATCTCCTGAATAATTTTTTTTGGTCTGTACCGGGCGTATCCCTTCCGAGTATGTCTGGATTAGCAAGTCATCTAACCACACCGCTCTGATGTTTTGAGCGGATGCAGTCAGCGACAGAGTTATAAAAATAGTGGTTAAGTGCTTATTTAATTTCATGCTTATAATACAACATTATTTTACGGGAAACATTCGTAACAATATAACCCCATGATGCTTGATTGCTGTTGAGAAAGATTTACTGAAAATGCCTATATCTTTTTGTTTCCATACATCTCTTAATCTGAATTTACCTTGCAAACCAATTTTGTTGAAATCAAACTCATAATTCACTGTCTTTTCATCTCCCCAATGAATATATGATTCAGGAGTTTGGCCAAAATGAGCAATATTAAAAAGCCCGACTGCATACGAACCATCTTCTAAATGTTTCAGCCATATTTGTACCCCGTTTGTTTCATTTACCAATCTGGCAGGTTTACCTGAAGGATCCTGATTGATTTCTATTACTTCGTCATTGGTCAATAGATTCAGGGTAAAGGCATCTAATTGTTCTATCGGGCAGCCAATTAATAAAGGGGCTGATAAAAGACTGAAAAGACTCACATGACTGTATTGTTCGTCAGGTGTAAGGCGGGTAGGGTGTAAGGCTGAGCCGGTTGTAACATTACCTAATATCATCATGTCGGGGTCAAGCCAGTGTCCACGACCACCGTAAGGTGCCCATTTATCCAGCGTAAAAGCAGAATGATAAAGGCTTAGCCAACTATCCCTGATATCAGGGCCGGTTCTGAATGTATTGGTTAGACTCGCCCAATCTTTTGCTTTTGCAAAAGGTGCAGAATTTGAAATACTATACACGATATCTCTGCCTGAGTTTTTAAGAGCGACAGACATCTTTTCTGCAGAATTAACGTCAATCCGCCAATCATATTTCAGATAGTCAATACCCCAGGCTGCCATTTGTTTAGCGTCGTTTTCTTCGAACCTGTATTTGCCTACATAACGAAAAGCCCTTTTATTGTTAATGATTGAATCGGTAATTCTACCATCTTCAAAATCTGAAGAACCGCCATTATACCCGGCATAGCTTGTAATCATAGGCGTTGAATATACCCCTATCTTTAGACCAAGACCGTGTATATAATCTATCATCTCTTTGAACCCGGGAAATTTTTCATTGGGTTGAATAGCATTAAACATACCACCTCTTTTCCCTTGCCACGCGTCGTCTATATTGATATAAGTCCAGCCATGTTGGCTTAAACCCGTTTTAACCATCGCATCTGCTGAAGCAATTACTTTTTCCTGGTCGATATTTCTGGCCCATGAGTTCCAGCCGTTCCAACCGATAGGAGGGGTTAAAGCAATCGTATCGCCGATAACAATCTTCAACTCTTTCTGCGTTTCACCAAAGCTGTTTTTGGCTTTCAGTATAGTTTTGTAAGTGCCTTTTTGAGAGACTTTACCTGAAACAATTCCGGTTTTTTCATCTACAGAAAGCCCACTGGGCAGGTTTGTGGCTGAAAATGAAATTGGTCTTTCTCCGGTTGTAGCTATGGTATAGAGAAACGGATTGCCAGGCCTTGCCCCAAATATTTTTGCTGAATTTATTTTAGGGTTTTTATCGGCCCCGGGGGTTAATATATATTTATCGTCAGTGTTTGGTAAAGTTTGTGGAAGTGCATCATTCTTCATTAGGAACTTTGCATTTGCCCAGTTTGAATAAGTTCTGTTTACTTCCATATCTACCAGCACCAGAAGCCCCAGTCGTTTAATCCCGCTCACATCTACTTTTACAGTTTTGGCGGCATCTCCCAGTTGCATTTCGCCGCTTTCAAATAATATTTTCTTATCGCCGATTACATAAAATTTATGGGGAAGATTCTTCACACCTTTATCATCTACCCCTACTATAGCAGAAAATTCTGTGGCGTTGCCATCCAGATAAAATGAAAGAATACTGGTAGAATTGACACCCACGCCATGCGTGTAATATACTCCTGTGATTTTCATAGAATCTCCGGCAGCATTTGTTTTAGGCAATACTGCGGGAATCCCCTCTGAAAATGATTTGATGGGTAACTCATCTAACCAGATGTTTTTTATGTGTTGTGCAACAGCACTTGTGTTTAATAGGATAAACACAAGCACCCGTGCTGCTATTCTCTTCATGTCAGGGTTATAGGGAACTTAGATTTATGATAATCTAATGGTATGTTTAAAAGGGGTGAAGCCTGTTATATAAACCGTTGGAGCATCTAAAGCCGGCAATGCTCCTCGTAGCTGAATGTTTTTATGTTCGATTCTTCCTGATGAAAAATGTATAGTATCGCCTCCTGCTGAATACGAACCACTCTGACCTGCAAAAAGATAGGCCTTGGGATTAACAGGATGGCTGCTAACTCCTGCAAATGTTCCGCCCGTTCTGAAAATCAATTCGAGCGTGACGGGAACACCTTCGGTTCCCGCCATGTCGATTTCTACTTCTATTCCGTTATTAGTTTCCTGAATCTTTATTGTAGTATCCAGTTTCTGAATCTCGCTTTGCTTCCGTAGTGTTCGCGGCATTTTATCTAAATCACCATCAGCAGAGATTTTATCTTTATCAAGAGGTTGGTAATAGGGGCCTTCCAGATGATTTTTTAATATCCATACATTGTCTTCTTTCTCTATATTTTCAGATTGAAACTGCCCTTTGCCGAAAAAAGAAGCAGCTACCCGCATGGCTTGTAAAACGGCATTTCCTTTATGAAAAGTAAGCCAGCCGGTATTTTTGGATAAAATGGTAGTATCCCAGTTTCCTCTTCTGATTCTGACAACGCCAGAGTAAGGAAATGCCTTGGTATAGCTGGTTGGTAAAGGTTTATCGGCAGGTAATTCTCTCCATAATGAAGGGTCTTCAAGGAAGTAATCAAGATAGCCTGCTAATTGTTCTTTTGTACTTGTCTTTTCTATTTGTCGGCACATAGCGGCCATTTCGCCGTTATTTTTCTGGATAGCCATGAACCGGTAACAATAGTAATATTTATACATATTGCCAATCGTGCCTTTATCCTGGCGGTTAGAGGCCTCGGTAACCACTTCACCATTCGGATGAACATAATACAATGTCATTTCCAGATTTTTTAGAACAGGTTCTAGTAGTTCGGGTTTCCCAAGACCTCTCGCCATAATAATCAGAGAGCGGTTGACGATTGGAGAATAGCTATTTGTACTTTTTTCGGTATATTGCCCATCAGGGTCAAGGTCGATATGTTCGGCTAACCACTGGTTAATACGGTTGGTATAACGTTTGTCTGGAAATAGTTCGTTCAATTTGGTCAATGCTGCCGATACTACCCAACGGTGGTTAGGAGTATGAATACCCCCGACAATCAATGCCTCACCCGCATTTTTCAGAAAACTTTGTAATGAACTCAAGGCTTTTTCAGAACCTTTAGTCTGCGATTGTTTAAGAAACTTATAGGCCGGAACCATATTTTCTAAAATAAAAGCAGTATCGGGGGTTGAATGAAAGTTGGTTGCCAGCAAGTCGATCGTGCCGTCTGAATGCTGAAATCTGAGCATGGCATTTGCAGCTTCTTCAACATTTTTGAGTACATCTTTTGACTGATAATAAATTGATTCAGGACAGGACATCAACATACAGGCTTTCAGTACAAAGCTACCGGTCGAATGCGGATTCGGTATCTCTACATCGTCCATATATCCTCCGAAATATTTGTTCCCGGTATCGGTTACTTTAAATGTTTCGAACTTCGGAAGTTGTTGGTCGTGAATCTTTATCCATTCCAGTAGCCAACCAGGTTTGCTTTGAAAACTCGTAGGGTAAGCGTTAATTTTTAAAAAGGGTACTGCGCAAACCGAAAGAAAACCTGTATGTACAAATGTCCGTCTATTCATGATTAGGGTTAATTTTTTAAAATTTGTTGATGAAGCATATCAACTATAATTCTCTGATTTTTATACTTCTGAAATGCACTTCATCGCCGTGGTCCTGAAGCAGGATATGTCCGGCATAAGCCTGCGCAAAGTTCGGATAAGATACATATTTGCTTTTGGCTACCAGATTTCGGAATATTTGCGAATGACGGTCATATTCTACCATTTTGAGGTTATTCAGCCAATGCTCTACATGGCCGTTTTTAGATACAATTCTTAATTTGTTCCATTTACCAGGTGGGTTAATCCGTTTCTCCTTATTTCCTTCTGAAAGGTTTTCAGCGGTGATAAGGTCATATAATGAAGCTGTGGTTCTGTTACCATTTATTCCTGCTTTGGCGTCAGGGTGGACGTTGTCGTCCAGAATCTGAAATTCAGGCCCGGCACCTGTGCCTTCTTTTTTCTTAGGGTCATCTACTACAAAATATTTCAAACCGCTATTTGCTCCTGTTGTTAATTTAAAATCTAATTCAAGTTCAAAATTTGAAAACTCTTCTGCGGTTTCTATATCGCCACCTTTGCGTACACTGTCTTTTTTAGAACCCATTACTTTTAAAACTCCATCTTCAATAGCCCAACCAGCTTTCGGAAATGTGCTGCCGTTAGCCAGTTTCCAGCCTGCCGAAGTTTTGCCATCCCATAATAATCGCCAGCCTTTTCTGATTTCATTTTCAGATAATTGGTTGACCAGGTAACTCACCTCGGGTGCTTCTTCACCTTTCCATACTACTTCTTTTAGGTTTTCAGTGGCAATTCTGATATTTCGCCATTGAACGGTCAAGCCCTCCTGCTCAGGCTTTTTGATTTGATGAACCTGTAAGGCTATCAGCCCTCTGGCTGTCTGTGAATCAAGCACGTTGGCACATGGAATACCATTAATCCAGGTTTTGATACTATTGCCAATAGCTTCTATATGATATTTATTCCATTGTCCGTTTCTAAAGGCTTTTTGCCCATGAGGGTTGGCCGAAAGCGGGTATAACCAGCCATTTCTTGCTTCATCATAAATACCGCCACTCCATGCACGTTGGGCCGGGTCTATCTCAACCTGATACCCGTGTACCCTTCCTTTCATAATATTAGGGTCACTGATGCTTCGTATCTGGATACCGGAATTTAAACCTACCTCAACTTTTACGTCTACTTCTAAAACAAAATCTCCGTAGAGGGCTTCGGTACAAAGAAATGTATTAGGTGTGTTCAGCCGAGAAATTCCAATAATGGTCTTATTTTCGATTTTATATTCAGCATTGCCATTACGTTTAATCCACCCTTTCAGGTCTGTACCATTAAACAGGTCTTTCCATTGAGCTTGCGAAGTGAAATTTAAGAGTAGCATTCCGAAGAATGCTACTTTACTTATACGAATCATAGTGTTCAGGTTGAATAGATGGTTAGGTTAAAGTAAGGTGTGTCTAAATGTAGCCCTAATCTATAAATTCCTTTTTTCAACTGTGGAGAGAGAATTTACTCCCTTCTCCATAGTTGAGTGAGGATTGGGGATAGAGTTAATATCCTGGATTCTGTGTCATTTTAGGGAAAGAAAGGTCTATTTCTGATTGTGGAATCGGCCTTAGATTGTGCTTGTCAGTGATTGATTGTCCTTTTACCCATGGATTGTATTTTTTTATACGCTCAACCAGTTTGCCTGTTCTTTTTAAATCAAACCAACGACCATATTCACCCATTAATTCACGAGCTCTTTCATCTAAAATCATATCAATACTGATATTGGAAGCAGTTGCCCGATATGAAACAGCATCCAGCGACTTCTGGTCTTCAGGAGTGGCAGCCCGTTTCGGGTCTGAGCCCTGTTTAGCACCTAAAGCGCGGTCAAGTACCTTATTATAATAGTTTTCTGCGCTACTCAATTTCCCTCCTTTAGCTCCTTTTACAATAGCTTCGGCAGCTATAAGATAGGCCTCGGCAGATCTGAAAATAGCTTCATTGAATGTACCATATGCATCACCATAAGGAATACCCGGTTGCCAGAATTTCCACATCAATGGCGCTTGTACGTTCAAGCCGGAATTATCAATAGGATAACCTCCACCGTATTCGTAAGTGTTTACTACGGCATAGTTTTTAGTTCCTCCCAGATCAACCCCTCTTTCTGCTAAAGTGGTTGTCGGTTTATTCCAGGGGCGGTTAACTAAAACGGTGTCACCTACGGCAAAATTAATTTTGAGATTCGGGTTACTTTGCGGCAGCGGTTTATAATCTTTTACAGCTGAGAGCGCATAACCTATACTTACGAAATTATGGGCATAACGGGTGTCATTATCTGGGTCGAAAAGACGATATGTTGCTGTATTTATCTGGTGAATACCTAAACAACGGTTATAGTCACTGGTGCGTCCTTTACTACCGATAAAACCCTCTCCACTTGGGCCAAAACGAGAGTGTAGGTCGTTTCCTCCGGCTGCATCCTGTGTAAATGCAGGGTCTGTTTTATTAGTTAGTACATCACTATTATATTGAACTGCAAAAACAATTTCTGCATTTTTATCATTCTGTGCTCCCGTATATTGGGTTAACGGATTATCAGAGCGTTTTGGAAACAAATCTTTATAATTAGGGGCCAGAGGATAGGTGTCAATGATTTTATCAGCATATTGGAGCGCGGCATCAAAATCTGCATTTGAACCACCCAATGAATTGTTGAAGTTCCAACCTCTTGTCAGATAGACCCTTGCCAGTAAAAATTGTGCTGCTCCTTTTGTGATACGACCATAGTTTGAGGCAGTAACAGGTAATTTAGTTTCACACTCGAGTAAATCTGCAATAATCTGTTTGTAAACTTCAGCAGCAGGCACTCTTGGGAAATCTTTTTTAGGAGTTGTAATTTCAGCCAAAGGCATCGGAATATCACCCCAATGCTGAACCGCATAAAAGAAACACAAGGCTCTTAAAAATTTTGCTTCTGAGACTCTTGTATCTTTCAATGCTGCGGTCATTGTAGTAATGCCTTCAGAGCGGGTAATAGCAGTATTTGTTCGGGCGATTTCGGCATATAACATTTGCCAAAGGCTCTGGATTTCGGGCATAGTAGCATTAAAACGTGTATCATATACATCATACTGACTCGGCGGGGTTTCCTTACCATTTACTGCTGAGGGATTCCAGCCTCCTTGTGCAGAGAAGATGTCAGTACCATTCTGCACCAATGCTCTGTTTTGATGGATATTTCTTAATAATGGATAACAGGCTTTTACTAAATCTTCAAAACCGGCTTCTGTTTTATAATAAACATCGGTAGTGAGGGTACTCTTCGGATTTTCGTCAAGAAAAGAATCTTTACAACTCATCGAAACAAGTAATAAACCTGCGACAAGCAAAAATTTAGTTTTTGAATATATAACTTTCATTGTCTTTCGATTAAAATAGATTAGAAACTAAGGTTAACTCCCAGGCTGATGGTTATAGACGGAACATCATCCTGATAAATTGCTGAATTGAATTCTGGATCAAATCCAACAAATTTTGAGGTTATAACAGGATTAATTACCTGTGTATAAACCCTTGCATTGTAAAGTTTCCATTTGTCCATTAAACCTTTAGGAACGTTATATCCTAAAGTAATATCTGAAATCCGTAAGAAACTGGCATCCTGATAGTTAATGGCACTACGATATGGGTTTGGAGCTGCGACACCAAAGTAAGTATTTGAGGGGTTTTCACTTGTCCAATAGTCCAGTTCAGCTAATTTGTTGTAGCGTTGGGCAGTTATTTCTCCGAAAGTACCTGATAAAGTTCTGTTGTTGTATAAGGTACCATTTCTATAATAGGCAAAGAACGATAAATCAAAATTTTTGTATTTAAAACGGTTGGTCATACCCATAATAAAGTTAGGTAATTCAGAACCTAAATAGACTCTGTCGTCTTTTCCCTCAGTAGATGATATTACACCATCGTTATTCTGATCTACTACACGAACCGAACCGGGCACCTGGTTATATTTAGCAGCCAAATCCTTATCTGTTGTTTGCCAGATACCAGCAAACTCATAATCAAAATTAGCTCTGATAGGATATCCTACAAAAAGTTTATTTCCTTTATCGACCAATTGTCCATTGCCGTACAACTCAAGCAACTTATTGTTATTTTTGGTAAATGTCAGTGTTGTATTCCAGGTAAAATCATTAGTGGCAATATTGACTGTATTCAATAAAATTTCGATTCCTTTATTCTGGATTTTACCAACATTTGAGGTTACATCAGAAAAACCCGAGGTGGTCGGGATTTTCTGACTCAATATCAGATCTTCTGTTTTTCTATCATATAATTCTAAAGTTCCCGAAATACGATTACCGAATAATCCAAAGTCTAAACCAAAATTTAACTCTTTACTTCTTTCCCAACGCAAATCTTTATTGCCAAGGTTCGCCGGAGCAAATCCATAAGCAGCAGTACCGTCAAAGTCATAGCCTGTATTCAAAAGTCCTGCTTGTGTGCTGTATGGGTTCACGGTTGAGTTGCCCACTTCACCATAGCTGGCTCTCAGTTTCAGGTTTGAAAGAACTTTGACACGTTGCATAAATGATTCATCAATCAATCTCCAGGCTAAAGCAACTGAAGGGAAGAAAGCCCATTTATTACCTGCGGCCAATTGAGATGCTCCATCTGAACGACCTGTAACGGTTAGAAGGTATTTGTCCCGGAAAGTATAATTCAAACGACCCATGTAAGAAGAGAGTGAGCGCTCAATTAAAGAACTGCTATACGCTGTAACAGTTCCGGTATTGATAGCGAACCAGTCTGAATCATAGGGTAAATCTTTTACGGCAATGGAAGAAGCCTCATTGCGTTGATAGAAAGCACTTTGCAGACCAGTCAGATTAATTTTGTGCTGACCTAATTCTACGTTATAATTAATGATGTTATCAAGTGTATAACTTCCTACGATACGATTATCTAACTGGGTTCTTGGTTTTTGACCAATCTGAGATTTAGTCCATGTTCCTCTGAAATCTCCTAATTTTGTAGTACCATAAGTAGTAGACAAGGATGAACGAATACTTAAACCTTTAATTGGCGAATACTCAACATAAGCATTAGCCATAATATTAGAAACTGTAGTTTGAAGTTTCGACTGATTGGGGTCAACATCACTTAATGGGTTGGGTACTTGCTTGTCGTTAATACCCATCCAGAAAGCTGCACCATTAATATCAAAATCCTGATTTTCTGAAGGATTTGGTAAATCTTTAAAATAGGCAACTCCGGTAGGCCTTGCCCGGTAAGCCCCTCTTAGAGACTCCTGAGAGCCTAAATTCTGAATAGAATAAGTAGCATAAGAAGTAAAACCTACTTTAAAATGCTCGCCTAATTTGCTGTCAAGCCCAGCATTAAGGTTATATCTCTTAAAGTTGGTGCTCAATACATTGCCATCTTCATTCAGAAATCCACCTGAAAAACGGTAAGTGGTTTTTTCATTACCACCTGATATACTTAGCGTATGATTAGTCTGCACACCAGGGTCAGTGATTAAGTCAACCCAGTCGGTTGTGTGGCCATTTTTAATATTATCTAATTCTATGGTAGTAAACTTAGCTTCAGTTGCTCCTTCTAAAATCCGATCGGTGTAAGTAGCTTTATAAAATTGCTCACTATTCATCAATTTGGGTAAGTGAGCCGGAATTTTCACACCTACATAACTATCATAATTCACTCTTGGCTTACCAGATAACCCCTTTTTAGTAGTAATTATAATTACACCGTTAGCCCCTCTTGCACCATAGATAGCGGTTGAAGAGGCATCTTTAAGCACATCCATAGATTGTATATCGTTGGGATTCAAATTATTAATATCTCCTCCCATTAGTCCATCAATCACAACGAGGGGTGCTGTCGAGTTATTAATGGTGTTTTCACCTCGGATAGTTATGTTATAGGAGCTTCCCGGGCGATTATCTGCCTTTGTAACTGTTGCTCCGGCTACTTGCCCCTGTAAAGCTTTTGATGCTAAAACGGGATTAGCTCTTACGATATCTTTAGTTTGCATAGAAGCAACCGCTCCTGTCAGATCACTTTTTTTCTGTTCTCCATAACCAATCACTACTACTTCGTCAAGGGCTTTATCATCAGGCATGAGCTTTACATCAATCATGGTCTTATTACCCACTACAATTTCCTGTGTAATATAACCTACATAGCTAAAAACCAATATTGTAGATTCATTGGGTACATCTAAACGAAACACCCCTTCAATATCGGTAGTTACTCCTTTGTTAGTTCCTTTCATTACTACACTTACGCCTGGAATTCCGTCTCCTTTTTCATCGGAAACTTTTCCTGAAATAATCTTTAATGGTTTTTCTTCCTCAATTGTATTGCCAGGCAGTATCAGTTTCGGCTCATCTACAAAGCCAACGGCTTCTTTATAAAGTAATATCTGTTTACCATTTACCTCATAAGAGATTTGCAGAGGCTTACAGATTTTTTCTAAAACGGTTTTTAGTGTCTCGTTCTTGGCTTCAAAAGAAACTTTCTGGCCGATGTTTATTTCTCTCGGATTGTAGACAAATTTTACTTTTACATTATGCTCAATGAAATTGAGCATGGACTTCAGATTATCGTTAGAAGCCTTGACACTAATTCTCTGTTCAAGAACCTCTTGACCGATAGCAGAGTGGGCATAAGAAATGCCCAGACCAATCAAGCTTAATAATAATTGTATAAAGGAAACCCTCATAAGTTTCTTTAATAATAGGGGGGAGAAAAACTCTTTCATCAGATTGAGATAAAATTTAGGGTTAATATGTTTTTTATCAAAGAATAAATAGGAATATTTTATTTTTCCATTTGCAAAAAGCAATAGGACGCTACCCACTAAGCATACTTAGTGATACGGAAAGAGAGCGATCTGGCAAGAATTTAAAAGTCTTTTTTGAAGGGTTACTAAGGTATAGAGTTCCATCCATAGGAAATTGTGGTTTTAACTATGGATGGCAGAGATAGGATGCAGATACTTGTTTTTATTAAAGTTTTTTTTGAAATAATGCAAAAAAATGTTTTTCAGCAGCCATTACTATGTATAACTATCTGAGCATCAACCATTTCGTAAGTTGAATGAGTGATTTTGCAAATCAGATTTAATTTTTCATACAATGACTCATCAGAGAAAGAGGCTGTCAGATAACAGTTCTCCATATTTTTTTCGTCGTAGATAATATGGATACCATAAGAGTTTTCGAGTTGCTCAAAAACTTTGGCAATAGGAGCTTCGTCAAATACAAAGTTTTTGGGAGATTCAGAACTCAATATTTCTGGATGTTTATTAATTGATTTAAGCAGGCGGGCCTCGGTAATGGAATAGTCAATAACCTGGTTGGGTGTCAGGATAATACCAGCCAGTTCATTCTTCTTCTGAAGTTTAGCCTTTTCAAGATCTTCTCGGCTATATACTGAAACTTTTCCTGAGTGTACCTCAACTTTTACATTCTTGTCGTTATCGAATGCTTTTACCATGAAACTGGTTCCTAAAACCTGAGTGGAAATATAATTAGTATAAACCCAGAAAGGCTGTTTAGGGTTTTTAGTAATCTCAAAAAAAGCCTGACCAGCCAGGTAAACTTCTCTTGCTTGTTCGGAGAACTGCTTAGGATAGCGAATTCTGCTTTTCGGATAAAGCGTAACAATACTCCCGTCTTCAAGAGTTATCTTTTTGGCCTCAGATGCCTGATTTTCAGTTTCAAAATAATTGTTGGTCAGGCTTGGATTGATTTTTTCAAGAAAAGCTGTTTTCTGAGTGTCAGCATAATATCTTAGACCAAAGAATGCGATGCTTGAAATAATAGCAATTGAAGCGGCAATTCTGAATACCTGCGTTTTCCAGAACGGAATTTTGACGCCGTTTTCTTTAATAATACTGGCTGTAATTATATCTAATTCATCGTCGTCTAATGCTATCTCTTTCTCATGGAGAGTCAACAAAAAAGCCTTGGCCGAATTGATGCTCTCAACACAGTCAGGGTTTTGGGCTATCCAATTTGTCCAGAATAATTCGCTTTTGTTGTCTGGATTGAAAACCCATTGCCGGAAGGAATCATCCCGACTAAAGTCTTCAAAGCTATAGTTACGATAATCTAAGTTCATCAGCTAAAAGAAAGTAATATGTATAAGATGTCAGTAACTGGTTTAAAATACTGCTTTCAGAAAATATTTTTTTACAAAATAAAATTCAACAGAAACAAATAGTGTATGAAAAGACCTAACCAACTTTCTCGTATGGTCTGGAAACCTACCTGTAAAAGATTAGAAACCGATTGAGCATTGATACCCATAATCTGGGCAATTTCGTCTCGTTCCAGGTTTTGGTAATACTTCAAATAAATTGCCTCCCTTTGTCTTTTCGGTAATGAATTAAGTAATGCGGCTATTTTTTTTATGGTTTCCTGTGTATTTTCCTGTTCGATAACCTGGAGTTCAGGAGAAAGCTCTGCAAAATTCAAATCATTTTCGATGTTGATTATTTCGCTTTCCTGATTGATTTTCTGACGAACGCTTTCACGCAATATTTTTTTCCTGACAGAGCTTAATAGGTATGCTTTTACACTCTCGGGTTGGGCAATGGTATTTCTACGGCTCCAGATTTCCACAAAAACTTCCTGTACGCAATCCTTTACAAAATCTTCGTTCTTGATAAATTTATAACCATAGTTTTGTAAAGTATTAAAATATTTTCTTAGTAGTTTTCCCAAAGCCAATTCGCTACCATTCTTCAACTGTTGCCAAAGTTGAGAGTCGGTTGACGCATTTATATGTACTCCTTGCGAACTCATTGATACTTCACATTACAGTTTGAAACAAAAGGGGTTACAAATAAACTACATTTTTAGAATAATTGATTACCTCTTTATTAAAATGTAGCTAATGTCACTAAATACGAAGACAAATTAAATATTTCAAGAAGAATTGCCATTTGTAGCCAAAAGAAATAAGTTTAAACAGGTTCTATCTATAAAATATTCATTTGAAGGTATTTTTTATGCTTTTTCTATTGTAAATATTACGAAAAAGTAAAATATCGATAAAGTATTTGTAGTAAATCGTTCTAAACTTCAATTTTATGTTCTTAAGGTACTTATCTCTCTAATAGTTTTAGGGTTTATTTATTCTTTGATAGAATCTGATTACAAGTAATCAAAGTAAATACTTTTGAAAAGAATAAGGGTTTTGACCCAATAGGATTAATTTCTAACGTTTCTGGAAAACTACTTTGCCATTAACAATAGTGCTTCTAATGTTAAAATCATTATCAAAAATCACTAAATCAGCATCAAAGCTTTTTTCTATTTTCCCTTTTGAGTTTTGTACTTTCATTATTCTGGCTGGTGTAGCTGTGAGCATTTTTACTGCCTCTAAAATGGATATACCTACATTTTTAACAAGATTTTTTAAAAGCTTGTCGGCGGTAGCTACACTTCCAGCAAAGGATTGTCTGTCTGGTAACTTAGCTACCTCGTCTTCTACTATTACATCAAGCCCATCTTCAAGACTTCCCAATTTGCTTGTAGTTGCATTCGTTCCGGCTGCACGCATGGCATCGGTAATAAGTGCCATACGGTCTGAACCTTTAATTTTATAGACTAATTGAAGCAGTTCGACAGGTAGGTGTTTTAAATCGGCAATTACCTCCACATCCATATCATCTAATAAGAAGGCACTTTCAACCGTACCCGCATAGCGAAAGCCCTCTTTTCTGATTACGCCCACCATTCCTGAATACAGGTGTGTCATTAATGAATAGCCAACTTCCTGTGCTTTTATTACATCAGCATATAATGCTTCTGTATGGGCTATTGAAGCAATAATATTGTTTTTATGCAGCACCTTACCAAACTCAACAGCACCGGGTAGTTCAGGTGCAGCACTCCAACGGGTAATAAACGGAAACCTGTTAAGAATTTCATTGTATTCGTCGGCATCAGGTAAGCGGATATATTTAGGGTCTTGTGCCCCTCGCTGGCTCATAGCAAAATAAGGACCTTCAATATGAACACCTAAGAAACCGGCTCCTTTGTATTGGGTCTTTGTCGTTAATTCATAAGTTTCAAGTGTTTTTATGAGATTCCCTTTGGTAGAGGTAAGTGTAGTGGGCACCATTGCCGTAGTACCATGCTGGGCATGGGTAATAGCAATTTGCTGAAATGCTTCTATGGTATTATCCATAAAATCATAACTTCCTCCGCCATGCAAATGAATGTCAATGAAACCAGGCGACACAAAATTTCCGCAGGCATCAATAATCTGAGCCTCTTCAATCTCAATGGGTTGAGTAAATACCCTATCAATTTTTCCGTTTTTCACTACAATAGTAGTATTTTGCAGGATTTCATGAGGGGTAATTACCCTACCATTTACTATTTTGGTTAGTCTCATAACTGACTTGCTGAATCATTATCTAAATACAATTCACAATCAGGATGATTCTGAAGGATACTTGCCGGAAACATAGGGCTTATTTTTTGCTTTAGCGTGTTCTTAACAGCTCCTGCCTTCCTTAAATCAGGCACAGAGCAAACAATACTTTTTGATAACATGATTTGTTTGATAGACATACTAATAGCCTTTTGTGGCACTTCGGCGAGACTATTAAACCAACCCTCATCAAGTTGTTGTTGTCGGCAGGCCAGGTCTAAATCAACCACAATATAGGCATGCGCAGTTTCAAAATCGGCAGGTGGGTCATTGAAAGCCAGATGACCGTTTTCTCCTATGCCTACCAGAGCCACATCAATCGGATGCTGGCTGATTTTTTCGCTGAGCCGCTTTAGCTCTTCAGTAATATCTCCCTCACCATTTATCAGTGTATAACTCATTAATGCAGGCACCTGATTAATAAACCGCTCTCTCAAGTATTTTCTGAAGCTTGCCTGATGGCTTTCTGAAAGCCCGATGTATTCATCAAGATGAAACATATTTACTTTTGACCAGTCGATAGCATTATCATTCAACAAATTTAAAAGTGTCTGAAACTGACTACTTCCTGTTGCTAAAATGATATTGGCCTGTCCGTTTTCAGCAATTGTTTTCCTGATTTTTTCTGCGGCACTTTTCCCTGCTTTCTCTCCTAATTCCCTATTGTTTTCGCTAACTATTATCTCCATTGCTGATTAATTGTATTTTCTGATTCCGGTATTTCCTCCTTTTGACATCGTGATGTCCATTGACTCGTTTGTTTTCCAGTTACCTCTTGTAAAATCAGGCACATCAATAGATTTCGACCTGTTCTTGACAGAAGCTTCACTCAAAGGAGCAACCGCACTCCAAAGTGCGGCATCATATACATCCTGATCGAGCGGAATACCATTGCGTAAGCAATCTATCATGCGCCAGTCCATCATAAAATCCATACCGCCGTGGCCGCCCACCTGCTTTGCCATTTCGCCTATTTTTTTTACAATAGGTGGTGTAAACTCTTCCTGTAATTTGGCTAATTCGGCTTCTTTTAACCATTCGTGGTGATGGTCGGAGATTCTGCCCGGTTCAGGGTATTTTTGAGCAATCCCATTGGTGCCACTCACCAGATGGATACGAGAGTATGGACGTGGAGTAGACACATCATGCTGAATCATAATGGTTTTCCCTTTCAGTGTCCTGATTGTGGTTACATTCAGATTTCCTCTGAATTTCTTATCTACAAATTGTTGATAATAGTTGTCTTTCTTGGCGTTTTCTACTGCAATATCGTGTAAAGTAAAATCATTTGAAGAGGTAGAAACCAGATAGTCCATTCTATCGCCCCGATTCAGGTTCAATACCTGGCTCACCGGGCCAAGGCCATGCGTTGGATACAAACTGCCGTTGCGCAGGTTTTGTTTCAATCGCCAGTTATCTGAATATTTCCCATCAGTCATCAGACTATCTCTCAAATCATGCAGATATGCCCCTTCAACATGTATAACCTCTCCAAAATAACCCTGACGAGCCATATTGAGTGTCAGTAATTCAAAGAAATCATAGCAGGTATTTTCAAGCATCATGCAATGCTTTTTGGTTGATTCGGATGTCTCAACCAATTGCCAGCATTCTTCCAGCGTTACAGCGGCGGGTACTTCTATTGCTACATGCTTGCCTTGTTTCATTGCATAAACAGCCATTGGTGTATGCAGATGCCACGGGGTAGCGATATAAATCAAGTCAATATCAGGTCTTTCACACATTTTTTTCCAGGAATCCTCATTTTCATAATATAGGTCAACTTTTATCCCCATTTTTTCAAGCTTGTCTGCCGATTCACGGGCTTTCACTTCACGTTTGTCGCAGATGGCTTTCGTTTCTACTCCCTCAACCCGGTTAACTCTGATTACTGAGCCACTACCTCTGTTTCCAACACCGATAAAACCAATTCTTACGGTTTCAAGCTTAGGGGCTGCATAGCCTGACATATTAAAGGCTGCCTTCTTTTTATCCTTATTTGCATCTGAAGCACTTGTATCCCAGTTAGTTGCTAATGTAAGGGCTGAAGCGCCACCTATCTTCAAAAAATCTCTTCTGTTATTTTTCATCTGTTTAATAGTTCGGCTTATTTAAGAAGCTCGTTATATTTGTTGTAAATAGAGGTCTACTTATTTTTCAATGTCCAATGTTTAAGGTTATATCCATAAAATGTATAGAAAATCAGATATGAAAAACAGGGGATTAATATCCAGTAAGCGGTTTGCGGATTAGAAATATCAGCGAAGTATCCGTAAATCAAAGGCATGATGGCGTTTCCACTTAATCCCATAATCATAAGTGAAGAACCGATTTTTGTCAGATTCCCTAAGCCTTTGATAGCTAAAGGCCATATGCCTGCCCAGATAAGCGAGTTTGCTAAACCTAACAACACAATAAACCAGATTGAGATGTCGGTTGAAACGCCCAGAAATTCTACTTTTCCATTTGCAAGAATGATTGAAATGCTGAATAGCAAGCCTAAAATGGTACAGATTTTCAGGGTAGTATGTTGGTTCACAAATTTAGGAATCAGAATAATGCCTGTGATATAGCCTGTAATTGTCATGGTGAGTACATAGGAAGGGAAAACCTTGGCTGCATTCAGCGAAAGACCCTGAAAAACACCATAATTGATAATGGTATCTACTGCAATCACCTGTGTACCCACATGGAAAAATATGGCGATAGCGCCCAGTATCAGGCTTGGGTGTGATAAAATAGACTTGTTGCCTGTCTGCTCTTCTTTTTCATGCTCAATTTCAGGCAGCGAAGAAAAATAGATTAAAGTACCTAATACAAATAAGGCGAAGGCTATTGCTCCATAAGGCAATATGACTCTATCTAATAATTGACTTAACAATTCTTGTCTTACAACCTGATTTTCAGCACTCAGATTTTCAATTATCTTAATATCCGTAGGTTTAAGAATAATAAAGGAGAGAATGAGTGGGGCTATAATACCCGCACCTTTATTACAGATACCCATTATGCTGATGCGCTGCGCAGCACTTTCGAGAGGGCCGATAATGGTAATGTAAGGATTGGATGCCGTTTGCAGAATAGATAAACCAGTACCCAGCGTAAACAAGCCGGTAAGAAAAAGGCCATAACTTTTGAGCATGGCAGCCGGAATAAAAACTAAAGCGCCAAGTGCCATTACCCAAAGTCCGGTAACGATACTTCGTTTATAACCGAATTTATTCAATAATATAGATGATGGCAACGAAATAATCAGGTAAGAGATATAGAACGCAAAAGCTACCAGATAGGCTTTAAAACTGGTGAGCTGGAACGCAATTTTGAAGTAAGGAATCAGGATTGCATTTGACCATGAGATAAATCCAAAGATAAAAAATAATGTCGCCAGAATAACAACAGAGGTAACATACGATTTTTTCGATGACATTACGGCTTTGAATTTTAGGGTTGAATGGTTATTCTTATCTCTATACTGCTTTTATCTGATTGAAGGCTATTCTTAACTCAGGCGCAGTAATTCAACTATTGAGCTATCAATATTTCTTCATGATTTTTATCAATGGCTTGGCTATTAATTCATAACCTGCGTCGGATGGATGCAAACCATCGTAAGTTTTGGCAATAGATTCTACCGGATAAGGATATTCATCAGTTTCAGGGTTGAAAGGAATATTGATGAAGTCAGGGAAAGTATAATTAACATATTTACCTGTTTGCGGGTCTTTCAGGCGTTTGAATTTAACCAGATGCTCCATTTCCAGGCCTTTGGTATGGTATAGGTCAACTACCGGAAATTTTTCAAATTTACCAATAGAATCAATGGCGTAAGCAAATGATTCAAGTGTTTGCCCACTCTTATTAGGTTTATATGAGCCATAAGCATTGTTCTTATGATTGGCTATATACACAAAATCTACCCGCTGCATAGGGGTAATCAGAATAATCGGCGCTTCCGGATTAAGACTTTTCAATTTATCTACAATGATTCTGAAAGAGCCATAGACTGTATTATTGCCCGTGTTGTTTTTATAATCAGTCAATTGGCCCAATGGTCGTCCTTGCCACCAGTCATTAGTTCCTAGAAAAATAGAGTACACATCTGCTTTGGTTAATCCTAATTTTTCAATGCCATTAGCAATTCCTCCCGATGTCCAGCCATTATGTCCTTGATTAATGTATTTGATGTTTGGAAGTTTCTCGGTAACCATTGTCATATAACCTCTGATCACACGATCTCCGGTTTCTTTTTGGTGGTCGTTCAGATAAGTGATAGAGTCGCCGATAGCAACCCATGAAAGTTCTTTGAAGGTAAACGAACTGATCAATGCTATCAGCACGATAAGAGCGGAGAGTTTTTTCATAGTTGAATGTTCAAGGTTGAGTAAAGATAAATACTTTTTTTATTGTTTGATATGCGTTGATGCTTTTTAAGCTACAATCCTTTCTCTAAATCTAAAGTATTAAGAACTCTACAATATTTTTGCTTAATTTGAGATGAAATTCAACCATATATTTAATACGAACAAAACCTACAATACACACGAATGAAAAAAATAGTATTAATCGCTTGTTGCCTGTTTACACAAATAGTATTGGCACAAGATGTAAGCCTTGCCCTGCAAAAAAAGCCAGATACGAATCCTGCGCAACTGGCTACGCAATGGAGCAAGGTTTCTACCACAACCAATGTGAGTTTTGCCAATAGAAGCAAACGCTTTGCTCAGGAATTACCGCCCGAAATTAAACAGAATGATACCTGGAATGCCGGCGCATGGAAAGGAGAAAAAGTACATACCCAAATATTGCTATGGAGTAAAAAGGATTTGAGCAATGTAACAGTGAATGTAAGTGATTTAAAAAATACCAAAGGAGACCTGATAAAAAAGGAGAATATCAGTACAGGTTTTTTGCAATATGTGATGACCGACGAGTTCAGAAACGGATGTGGCTACCGGAAACCACAGGATTTTGATTCATCGAAAGTAGCAGATATTATTAATGTCGATATAAAAAGCATGCAGGTACAAAAGAACACAACGCAGCCTGTATGGGTGAGTGTGAAAGTGCCTTCTCATACAAGTCCCGGACTTTATTTTGGTACTGTTGTAATTAATGCAGATAAGAAATATACTTTGAAGGTAGCTCTGAAAGTAGTGGATAAAATTTTACCTCCACCATCTGAATGGGCGTATAGATTGGATTTCTGGCAACACCCATTTGCCATAGCTCGTGTACATAAATTAGAGCCATGGAGCGACGCACACTTTGCCATGATGCGAAAATACTATACAATGCTTGCAGATGCGGGACAGAAAATCGTAACCACCAGTATTGTAAATGAGCCCTGGGGACACCAGACGTATGACGATTTTCCAAGCCTGATTAAATGGACAAAGAAAAAAGATGGTTCATGGACTTATGACTATTCGTTATTTGATAAATACGTGGACTTTGTGATGAGTTGCGGTATTAACAAGCAAATCAATTGCTATAGTATGGTTCCTTGGAAAATTGCTTTTACTTATAATGATGAAGCCGCAGGAAGAGAGGCCGTTTTCACCCAAGCCATCGGCACACCGGCTTACAATGAATTCTGGACACCTATGCTTACAGATTTTACCAGACATTTAAGGGATAAAGGTTGGTTTGGTATCACAACCATTGCAATGGACGAGCGCCCGATGCCTGCCATGCAGTCAGTTATTAAATTGCTGAAAACCATTGACCCTAACTGGAAAGTGTCTTTAGCCGGAGATTATCATGCTGAAATTGAAAATGATATTTTTGACTATTGTGTAGCATCAAGATGGAAATACCCGGAAGATGTTTTACAGAAACGTAAGCAACAAAATAAGTTAAGTACCTGGTACACCTGTTGCGCCGAGAAATATCCGAATGCCTTTACATTCTCTCCACCGGATGAAATGGTTTGGATGGGTTGGTACACAGCCGCAACCGGAATGGATGGTTATCTCCGCTGGGCATATAATAGCTGGCCAAAATCACCATCGACGGACAGTCGCTTTACAGCCTGGCCCGCCGGAGATACTTATCAGGTATATCCGGGTGCATTATCATCTATGCGTTTTGAGAAAATTATTGAGGGAATACAGGATTTTGAGAAGATACGAATCTTACGCAAAGAGTATCAAAGCAAACAACAAACAACCCAGCTAAACAAACTGGAGGCAACCTTAAAAACTTTTGAAATCAAAGACTTAGCCTCAGAAACCGCAGAAGAGACTGTAGCGAAGGCGAAGGGGCTTTTGAATGAGATTAATTAATATGCTAACTTCTGTCTTGAACTGTGATTTAACTGATTTGATGATTGCACTGATTGTTAATAATATTTAATTTATCATTTTAATAATCAGCTAAATCATCAAATCAGTTAAATCACAGTTCGAGACAATCATTCACTCATTATGAAACTCACCTATTGTCTTTATTTTTTCCTGATGCTGATTGCCACTTCATCGATGGCTCAACAAATGAAGTGGTGGAATCCTGCAGATGCTACTTTCCCTGTCATTGAGGGAAGGGCCTGGCAGACTGATTTGGTAAGACCTTATGACCGATTGCCTGCCAAAGCCGAAAAGACTGTTCGACAGGCAGTATGGTCTTTAGGGCAAAATACAGCAGGGGAATATATCAAATTTACTACCGATGCTACTGAATTGACAGTTCGTTACCAGATTTCAAAAGCTAAAAGCATGGATCATATGCCAGCCACAGGCGTGAGTGGGGTTGATTTATATGCTTTAGATGCCAATAATAACTGGCAATGGATACGTGGCGCTTATAACTTTGGAGATACAGTACAATATAAATTCACGAATATGATAAGTGGGGTACCGATTAAAGAATACAGACTGTATTTGCCCTTATATAATATGCCGAAATGGATGCAGATAGGCACACCTAAAGACAAGAACTTTACGCCTTTACAAGTGAGTAACCAGCAACCATTGGTTTTATATGGTACTTCTATCATGCAGGGTGCTTGCGCCAGCAGACCAGGCCTTGCCTGGACAAATATTTTAGGTAGAAAACTCAATGTACCTATCATTAATTTAGGTTTTTCAGGAAATGGGCGATTGGAGCAACCTGTTATTGACCTGCTGAATGAAACCAATGCCAAACTTTTTGTATTAGATTGTCAACCGAATCTGGTTGATAAAAAGGTATATCCGGGAGCAGATATAGAAAACCGTATCCGTACCTCAGTCAAAAGCCTGCAAAGCAAACACCCTGATGTGCCAATTTTATTGGTTGAGCATTGTTGTGGAGTGCCTGCGGTAGGGGTAGATACTACTTTCTTTAATAGATATACCTGGAGTAGCGAAGTGATGAACAAGACGTATGCCGCCATGAAAAAAGAGGGAGTGAAAAATATCCATCTGCTCACTGGCGCAGATATAGGTTTTGATTCTGCCTCAACCGTAGATGGCACTCACCCAACTGACATAGGCATGATGAAGTATGCCGATGCTTATGAGAAGGCGATTGGGAGGATTTTGGGGAAGAAAGGGGGGAGGAAGAAGTAGCCCAATCATGTTTTATTAGCTTGATTGGTTATCTTCTTAAAAAGTTGGCCATTCAGTTTGTAATTAAAGATACGTTTATCAATAGATGAAGGTATTTTTTCAATGGGTTCTTCAATGCCATAAATTAGTTCTAATTTAGATGTCAAGGCTTTAATAAAGTCATGCCTTGTTTTGCGTTGATTTTCAATCGTTTTATTATTCACCTTCAAGAGTACATTTATTTGTTCTGTATCTATGCCCTCAGTGTTATGCTCTTGAATTAAAATAGCAAGCAAAGCTTTTTCGACATCATCTAATTTATCAGACAACCCAAAAACTTCCTTTTTAGCTTTTGGTCTTTTTAAGTAAAAAAGGATAGATACTATGATTAAAGCGACAATTATTGCTGTTAAAAACCAATAATTGAGGCCTGATGACTCATAAACTTTGCCTATGAATGTTGCTTCTTTTTTTAATTGTTCTAATGATACTACTTGCTTAGAAATATAATTCTGAGGGGCAGTTGTGACAAGTTTATAGCTATAAAGGGAATCTCCGATTATATATTCTTTTTCACTGTCCCTGCCTGCATCGGATATCGGTTCAAAGAGCCGTTTTTTATCTTCCCATTTAAAAACTTCATTCTGAACGGGGTCAATTATAAAAATTTTGTTGTTAGGTGCTTCATATACTCTGATAACGAAGTATTTCCCGCTCCAATCGAATATTCTGTTTGGGGTTTTTACAATTTTTAGTAAAGCAGGGTTTGTTATTTTTCCTAATGAAGTCCATTTTTTCTCTTTGAAACTGTATTCATTCATTCCAAAGTCATTCAGGAAATTTCCATTATTTTCAGCATCGCTGTAGTAATAGTTTAAGCCAGAAAATAGTATATCCCGTTCTTTAAAATACCCGTTTAATCCTTTGTGAATGGAACTTGGAGGATTGTTTAGACTATTAATAGCGTCCCATTCTTTGGTTTCGTTCTGGAAATAGGTTAGTAGATTATTAGTTCTAAAACAGCCATATCCCCCTACACAGTACAGCGTATCTTTCCTGATAAATCGTACACTCTGGCAGTTGTATCCTCTATAATAAGTTTTGTCTATTCTTTCAAAATTCAAAATTTTAAAATCAAACTGATACACCTGATTGGTGCAGTCGACCAATAAATACCGGATATTTTTATTGGAAGGAGTTAAGCATATAATAACATTACTTGGAAGAATTTCTTTTTCGTCAACGTTGAGCAGATTGATATGCCCGACAACTTGCCAGATTCCCAGCCTGGTTTCTTTTTCAATAATCTTCTTTTGTGTATCAATTCTATAAGCACATCTATCAACTTCATCAACCCATTTTAGAGTAATTGCCTTTGAAATTAAAGGACAAGATAGCAAAAGGCATAAGATGAATAGTTTTCTCATGTTAGAGATAATGTATTAGTAACCATTATAATGTAAAATAAGTAGTTTTTCTTTATTGAGCCCGATAGTTTTGATCGAAAATTTTAAAACATGATGGAGAAAAATTTTACAAAGACGTATATAGGTCAAATTGATAAAATAGGTAGAGGTTTTATATCTCTTTTATTCCTGGCTCATATGAACACTGTCAGTATTCAAGCGCAGGTTTTTACACACTCTGATGCAGATGGGTCAATTACGATTAGCCCTAAAGGGTTGCAGGGTAAGACTAATAGTAGCTATGATGTTACAAATTTAGCGTTAGGTGACTATGCGCTTTGGATAAACAGTGGGGGTATGGAGAATACAGCTATCGGAACGTTAGCCCTTAAAAATAATACAACAGGAAGCTGGAATACTGCCAATGGATGCTCGGCTCTATACAGTAATATGACCGGAAACTATAATACAGCAACGGGTAGAGGAGCACTTGCAGATAATATTAGTGGTGGCTGGAATACAGCTGATGGGCTTTATGCGCTCAGGGATAATAGGGAAGGATATCGTAATACTGCCAATGGGGCTTATGCCCTTCAATTCAACAAGGGTGGTTATGAAAATACGGCTTTAGGTAATGACGCAGGTTCTGCAAATATTTCAGGGTCAAATAATACCTTTATTGGTTATCAGGCCAATCCCTCCCAAAGTAATTTAAAAAATGCTACTGCCATCGGTAATTGTGCTATTGTAAATGCCTCAAACAAAGTCCGGATAGGAGATTCAACTGTTACCGTTATTGAAGGGCAAGTACCCTGGACAAACCCATCAGATAGACGACTAAAAGAGAACATAGTTTACACTTCACGATTAGGGCTAACATTTGTTAAACGCCTGCAAACCGTATCTTATAATTTCATTGCCGATAAGGGCAAAACACGCTACGACGGCTTCATTGCTCAGGATATAGAAGCCATTATGCAAGACTTAAAAGTACCGTTTAGCGGACTTAAAAAAGCAGAGGATGGCAGGTATTCACTGGCCTATTCTGATTTTGTTATGCCTCTTGTCAATGCCATAAAAGAACAACAGGAGCAAATAGAAACCCAACAACAGGAAATTGAATTGCTTAGAAAGCAATTGAAAAAGGTTGATGATTTGGAAAGGAAGATTGAGTTGTTGGCTGGGAAAGAAGTGAATAGAGTGGGGAAGTAATCGAAGAATAGTTTTAAATCAAATTCTAAAGTAACACAAGAAAATTTTATGAAAATGGATAGAGGTTATGCTTATAAAGTAAACAAAAGATTGATTTTCCTTTTCTTATCGGTTGTAATAATCAATATAAAAGTCAAGGCTCAAATATATACTGAAAATTCTTCAGATGGCTCAATTACAATAACGCCTAAAGGACTAAGGGGAAAAGAGAATAACCTGAATAATGTAAATTTAGGATTAGGTTCTAATATACTTTCCTCCAACACTGATGGTATTAATAATATAGGAATAGGCTTTTATGCCCTTACTAGAAATACGACTGGAAATAATAATGTAGGAATAGGGAGGTTAGCTCTTTATTCTAATACTGTTGGAAAAGAAAATGTTGCAATTGGCAATTCTTCTTTAGGCGTTAATACAACAGGGGGGCAAAATACAGCAGTAGGTTATAACTCACTTTATGCCAATTCTACGGGATACCAAAATACTGTTATCGGTAGCTGGGCTCTTGTTAACAATTCGTCAGGGTATTATAATACTGCAAGTGGAAATGGCGCTCTTTTTTATAATACAACAGGTTATAGAAATTCTGCAATTGGTCATCAATCACTTTTTGCCAATACAACAGGTAACAATAATATAGCTATTGGAACAGGATCTGGTTCTTTTATAACTATAGGTAACAATAACGTTTTTTTAGGCGATAACGCAAACACTACTGTAAATAATATTAATAACTCAATAGCAATTGGTGCAAATACCACCGTAGATGCATCAAACAAAATAAGACTAGGAAACTCTAACATAACAGTTATTGAAGGGCAAGTTGCCTATAGTTACCCATCAGATGGAAGATTCAAAAACAATATTAAAGAAGATATTAAGGGTTTAGACTTTATTACAAGGCTCCGACCTGTATCTTACAATTTTGATACACAAGCATTTGATAAGTTTACTAATGGAGACGAAAGTTCTCAGGAAGCAGATTTTTCCTTTTCAAAAAGCATCAAACATAGTGGCTTTATCGCACAGGAAGTTGAAAAAGCGATGATTGAAACAGGCTATGATTTTGATGGAATTACTATACCTAAAGATAAAAATCAGACTTATAGTTTATCATACTCACAATTTGTTGTGCCTTTAGTGAAAGCTGTGCAGGAACAGCAGGTTATGATTGAAGTTTTAAAAGAAGAAACTAAACAGTTGTTAAACTTAATAACAGATTTAAAAAATCAATTAAAAAAATAAAATTATGGAAGAAGATTTTGATTTCAAAAGAGAGATAACCGACTTTAGGTTGGAAGACTTTAGAGAATTTGTTAACTGGAAGTATAATCCTCCAAGGCCTTTTAAAATATTATTAAGTCAAGGAGGTAGTTATTTTTATTTGTATGATGAAAATAAAAACAAGATGTATGAAGTTGATACTAATCTCAATCTATTGAGAAGAGAAAATGCTGATTCTTTATTAGATTATTATAAGAAGGGTTATGATAAGGAAAGATAGGTAAAATAAATCTATATGCAATTTAATAATAGTAAGGTTGACTAATATGTGGGACAACGTCCCACTTTTTTGAAAATTTAAGAAAGTAACTCTTCGTACTTTTCAGGAGAGATAGATAATTTGCTCATGTTTTGGTTTATCAGAAACTTTTTAAAGATAGAAAATTGCTCCTCAATCCTCCAAAATATTCCCAACAAAAGTATTCTTAAAGAAGAAGGCTACTAGAAGGAAGGCTACTGCCCAGTTGAGGTAGATGTAGTAGAAGTCTTCAACATCGCGGTAGACGCTGTCTTTGATTTTTACTTTTTCCAGGCGGTTGATTTGCTCGAAGATGTTTTTGAGTGTCTGGTTATCGGTAGCTGTAAAGAATTGCCCATTGCCTTGTTGGGCAATCTTTTTCAGGGTGCTTTCATCTACTTTTACATTTTTGCTGTCTCTACCTACCAGAATGGTATATACTTTTATACCGAATGATTTGGCTAAATCTGCGGCTGTGAGTGGGTCGAGGGTTCCGGCAGTATTGTCTCCATCGCTTAAGATAATGGCCACTTTACTATTGCCCGGTACATCTCTCAGACGATTAATACAAGTTGCTAAAGCGCTGCCGATAGCCGTACCTGAAGTCTGAATCATGCCACTATTAATTT
The DNA here is from genome assembly GCF_013912375.1 of Emticicia sp. BO119. Lineage (GTDB taxonomy): Bacteria > Bacteroidota > Bacteroidia > Cytophagales > Spirosomataceae > Emticicia. Next base: position 66,457 of record NZ_JACETV010000002.1, read on the forward strand.
CATTCAGATACTCATTCAGCATTTCATAGTCTGTTGTGAGTGGACAGATAGAATAAGAGTCAGCTGCAAAAATGACTAAGCCTATACGATCTTGAAAACGTCCTTTAACAAACTCACGGGCCACATTTTTAGCAGCATCCAGGCGGTTAGGATTCAGGTCTTTTTCTAACATTGACTCTGAAATATCCATTGCCAGCATAATATCTATACCCTCTGAAAACTGCTCTTTACTCTCTCTTACGCGTTGTGGGCGCGCTAATGAAAGCAACACACAGGTAATACCCAGAATAAAAAATAAAGGTGGAAGGAAACGCAGATAGCTGATTAATCTGGTTTGCAGTTGAGGATTACTCAATGATAAACCTAATTTCTGTTGACCTCTGTTATAAAACAACCAGCGAAGCAAAAACAAAAAAGGGATTCCGGTGATGGCATATAGATATAACTTATCAGCCCAAACAAATGAACGCAGGGTTTGCGGAGTAAGCCAATCTATTGAGAACCAATCCCACATGAATTTATCGAGCGAATTAGTGATTTAGTGAATGAGTGATTTTTATCTGAACTATGATTTAACTGATTTTAGGATTACAATGATTTATAATCTGTAAAGTTATTCTTTAAGCTATTTTGGGAATCTTTCATTAGAATCAGGTAAATCATAGTTCAGGCAAAATCAACCGCGCGACGGCCGCTCAATTGTTCCTATATCTATCCACAGCATTTCTAACACTGCCGTGCTGAAGTACTAAGGCATGAGCTTCGTCGTGTGGGATTTTCAGTTCGTTCATCACCATTCTTGTTGCTCTTTCAACCAGTTTCAGGTTGGTCAATTGCATATCTACCATTTTATTGCCACGCACTCTTCCCAGCTGAATCATCACCGAGGTAGAAATCATATTCAATACCAGTTTCTGGGCGGTGCCTGCTTTCATGCGTGTGCTTCCGGTTACAAATTCGGGTCCGACTACGGCTTCAACCGGATATTCGGCTTCGGCGGCTATGGCACTTCCTGTATTACAAACTACACAGCCAGTCAGGATTCCGTTCCGGCGAGCTATTCTTAACCCACCGACTACATAGGGCGTTCGGCCGGAAGCCGCAATACCAATCAAGGTGTCTTTCTCGTTGATTTTATATTTTTCTAAATCTATCCAGGCTTGTTCAATATCATCTTCGGCGTTTTCAACGGCTTTTCTGATGGCCTTGTCTCCACCAGCCATAATACCTACTACCATGCCGTGAGGTACACCAAAAGTTGGTGGACATTCTGAGGCATCAACTATACCCAAACGGCCACTTGTACCGGCGCCAATATAAAAAATTCTACCGCCTGCTTTCATGCGCGGTACTATCTGACTCACCAAAGCCTCAATCTGTGGAATACATTTTTCGACAGCGTTGGGTACTGTCTTATCTTCATTATTGATATTTACCAGTAATTCGTGCACTGACATCTTTTCAAGATTATCATAATGCGAAGTCGATTCTGTTGCCAGTTTTTCTAAACCAAGAGACATATTAAGTTTTATAGTAGTTTTGTTTTTATTGTCTGTTCCAATAAATAATCAGGTTTTTAGAAGCTCTTCCTGAGGCAATTAAATCTATTTTGCCATCACCATCTAAATCAGCACTTTGTATATCTTCGCAAGCCATTGTATTATTGTCTATGGTGTACTCACTCCATTGCGATAGTGTTGCGTCAGGTACATAAAATCTGATACCTACCTTTTTATCTTTGTTGGGTTCGCGCCAACCCACTGCTATCTGTGGTCTACCTAATTTAAGGAAATCTGCTAAGGCAAGGGCATGTCCCTGATTCAGATTTTCGTTCAGAACAACAGGCTCTTTCGTATCGCTTAACCAAACCAGTTTATTACCATGCATCGGCTGAACGGTTGCAAAATAGCCATTTTTGCCCACTTCTGTATATTTTACTTCGCCTATCTGCATATTTCCATGCACTTTGGGTGATTTCTCCCATTTGTCGGTGTATTGATAGGTACGCAAACCCTCTTTTCCGCCGATGGTTATCCAGGTAGTATTTTTGTCTTCTTTTATCTCAAAATTATGTGTCAGGTGCATGGTGGAATCAATGATTGTTCGTTTCCAATCAGTTTTAGGGTTTGTTGGCCTATCATACGCCCATATTTTTACTCCTGCGCCTTCACCATTTTTATTGCCTAAACCGTGCAAAGGTACAACCACTAATTGAAATGTATTTTTGGTTTTTACCCATTTCATACGGTGGATGGTTACCTCGTGGTGCAATTCAACTGCCTCCCACTTTTGCGTAGGGTCGGTTGGGCGAATCAGGTAATGAACTGAACCAGACTTACTCAAATCATTAGTTTCTCCCGGATTCCAGTTTGCCCCAACAGCTACTTCTACTTTTCCGTCGCCGTCTATATCTCTTGCAGCAATACAGACATTGTCACGGGCTGTCAGGTTTTCAATCATCACAAACCGCTTCCAGTCGCCATTCCGATACCAGACAAATTGTTTCTGGTCGGCCATCAGTATATCAGGTTTTTTGTCTCCATCCACATCGCCAATGGCCAGGCCATAGCCAATACTTACCTGATTGTCAATCGTTTGAGGAACAAAATTAGGTGTTTGAGCAAAACAAATCTGAACAAAAAGCAGGGCGCAAAGAAAAGTTTTCATAGGTTTGAGAGGGTCAATGAAACATTTGCAAAGTTTATAATAAAATTTATTTATTACGACTTTCAAGGATAATAAACTTTGCCAGGTGGAGACCAGATAGAAAAATTTAATCGGTTGAAGGTAATAACTTGCCCGGATTCATGATATTCAGAGGGTCAAGGGCTTTTTTGATTGCCCACATGGTGTTTACAGCTTCACCATGTTCTAAGGTCATGTAGGAAAGTTTGCCAATACCTATTCCATGCTCGCCTGTACAAGTACCCTCCATGTCCAAAGCTCGTTTTACTAATCTTTTATTGAGGGCTTTGGCTTTTTCAAATTCTTCGGCATCATCAGGGTCAATCACAATAGTCAAATGAAAATTGCCATCTCCTACATGACCTAAGATAGGAGCATAAATACCTGTTTCCTGAATATCCGACTGAGTTTCAGTAATGCATTTGGCTAATCTTGAGATAGGTACACACACATCAGTCGACATCAATTGCCCATCTTTTCGATAAGCTACAGAAGCAGGGGCAGCATCTGTACGAGCAAGCCACAGTTTGATACGAGCCGCTTCGTCTTTTTCCCAGATAAACTCCTTTGCACCAAAACGTTTGGCAATGGTTTCTACCTGTGTAATCTGTTCTTCTAATTCTGATTCCGAACCATGAAATTCTAAAAATAACGTAGGCACTTCTTCATAATTCAGGTCAGAATATCTGTTGATAGTCGTCATCATCTGTGCATCTAATAGTTCAATTTTGGCAATAGGGATACCTTTCTGAATAATCGTAATGGTCGTATTAACAGCGGCTTCTACCGTAGGGAAAGAACATACTGCTGCGTATATGGCTTTAGGACAGCTATGGAGTTTGATGGTTAATTCGGTAATGATGCCCAAAGTGCCTTCTGCACCTACAAAAAGATGTGTAAGGTCATAGCCTGCCGAAGATTTTTTAGCCTTACTTCCTGTTTTGATGATTTGTCCGTCTGCTAATACAATCTTTAGTGATAGTACATTTTCTTTCATTGTACCGTACCGTACGGCATTTGTGCCGGAGGCACGGGTACTTGCCATGCCTCCTAATGTGGCATTTACGCCAGGCCCAATCGGAAAAAAGAATCCTGTACCTTGCAGGGCTTCATCCAGTTGATTACGGGTAACGCCTGGCTGAATGGTGGCATACATATCAGCATGATTGATTTCAAGAATCTGATTCATCAAATGAAAGTCTATGCAGACTCCGCCATTTATAGCTAATATATGTCCCTCAACCGAAGTACCTGCGCCAAATGGGATAATAGGTATCTGGTGAGCCGAACAAATCTTAACGATTTCGGAAATTTCTTCAGCAGAAGATGGATACACAACCCAATCTGGCGGGGTGCAGGCATGATAACTGAAACCTACGCCATGCTCGTTGCGAGTGGTTTCATTATCTACTACTCTATCTTGGAGTAATGCCTGCAACTGCTCAAAACCGATTTGCTTTGATTGGGTATCCATCCGTATGATTTATTTCATTAGTTCGGCATAATGCTTATAAAACAAAGGAATGGTTTCGATTCCCTTAAAGAAATTCACTAAACCATAATGTTCATTTGGCGAATGTAGTGCATCAGAATCCAGACCAAAGCCGAACAAAATAGATTTTAAACATAGTTCTTTTTCAAATAAAGCCACAATCGGAATACTCCCTCCGCCACGGGTTGGAACAGGTTTTTTGCCGTAGGCTTCTTCCATTGCCAGCATCGCTGCTTTATATCCTGCCGATTCGGTTGGGGTCACATAAGGTTGTCCACCATGGTGGCGGGTAACAGTTACTTTCACCGTTGGCGGAGCAATGGCTCTGAAATGAGCGTCGAATAATTCAGCTATTTCTTCCCAGTCCTGATCTGGTACCAGGCGCATCGAGATTTTAGCGAAGGCTTTCGATGGTAAGACAGTCTTTGAGCCTTCGCCTGTATATCCTCCCCAGATACCATTTACATCTAAAGTCGGGCGGATAGAAGCACGCTCACGGGTGGTATATCCTTTTTCGCCAGTTACCTCTATTATATCCAAATCATCTTTATAATCTTCCAGACTAAACGGAGCAGCTTCTAAATCGTCTCTTTCTTCCTGGCTTAGTTCGATTACTTTATCGTAAAAGCCTTTTACTGTTATTTTGCCATCGGCATCATGCAAAGAAGCAATCATTTCACAAAGCACATTTACCGGATTAGCTACAGCGCCCCCATATACACCCGAATGTAAATCACGATTCGGCCCTGTAACTGACACTTCCATATAAGTTAAACCACGTAAACCGGTTTCTACCGATGGAATATCATTGGCAATAATCGAAGTATCTGAAATCAGAATCACATCGGCTTTCAGTTTCTCTTTGTTTTCTTTCACAAAAGTGCCTAAATGCTCAGATCCCACTTCTTCTTCGCCCTCAAACATAATCTTTACATTACAAGGCAAATTGCCATCAGCCAGCATCATTTCAATGGCTTTTACGTGCATATAAATCTGCCCCTTATCGTCGCAAGAACCACGGGCAAAGATTGCTCCCTCAGGATGTATTTTTGTCTTTTTGATAGTTGGCTCGAACGGCGGAGAATCCCATAGCTCGTAAGGGTCAGCAGGTTGCACATCATAGTGCCCATATATCAGAATAGTAGGGAAAGAAGCGTCTATAATTTTTTCGGCATATACTACCGGATGCCCTGCCGTAGGCACTATCTCGGCTTTATCAAGCCCTGCTGATAATAGCTTTTCTTTAATATACTCGGCTGCGCGAATCATATCAGGCTGAAATTTAGAATCAGCACTGACAGACGGAATCCTTAGAAAATCAAACAACTCATTTAAAAAACGGTCTTTGTTCTGGTCTATATAAGTACTCATAGATTTGTTTTATTGATATCCAAGCGAATTGGGTAAATGTATGACTTATACGGCAAAAAGTAGCCGTTTCTCTACTACAAAGTAAAGTAATTGATGGAGAGAATACAATTTTAGAATGAGGGATTTATTTCTTAGCACCGAATTTATTTTCGGTTCCGTTCATCAGACGCTGAATGTTATGGCGATGGGTGAATACGAGAATGAGGGATAACACACAGGCAAAAGCCAGATAATAAGGGTCTTGTTTTGGATTTACATCCCATACATTCAATGCAACTTGTATAGGGAAAGCCAAAGCACCTATCATAGACCCTAATGAGACGTATTTTGTAAGGAAAACAAGGATAAAGAAAACTACTATGCAGATAATAACGGTCAATGGAAAAGAAGCAGCGATTACGCCCAAAGCGGTAGCCACACCCTTACCTCCTCTGAATTGTGCAAAAACCGGATATAAATGCCCTATTACGGCGGTGAGCCCCATCATTAGAGGTAAGTATTTATCAGTATCTGAAAATAAAAACTGAGCGGATAGAACGGCAAGAAAACCTTTAAGAAAGTCAATAACGAGAACAATGATGCCTGCTTTCCGGCCAAAAGTACGTAAAGAATTGGTTGCTCCTGCATTACCACTACCATGCTGACGAATATCAACCCCATGAAAGATTTTACCATACCAAACAGCAGTAGGGATAGACCCTAACAAATAGGCAACAATAACGCCCATTATAATCATACGAATTCTCTTGTTTAAATAATGAAGTTACAAAGGTATATAAAATTGTGAGATTTGAAGATTTAAAAAAACATTAAAAAAGGTAAATAATTGATAGTAAGTATATTGTGTGTTGAAAATTCTTTAAGAAAATTGTATATTTTTCTTAATCCGACTTTTTGTTTATATACTTTTGTGATGAAATACGGCATATCAAAGGCATATGAAGTATAAGGTAGCTATACTAAATCGTTTTATAACAGTAAAAATTTTTTATTGGCAATAAATCTTTTTGCAGGAGTAGATGTTGTTTACGGGTACATAATATTTTTATGTTTGAGATATTAATCCGGGCTTACCACACTGGCATTTAATTCCTGAGAAACTATGCCTATCGTTGAGGTCTTCTGCTAAAGGGTATTGTACAATAAAATAAATTCAGTAAAACCGGCTTTTTGTTTTATTCAAAGGCTATGAAAACAAGTATATTATCAGCTTCTTATGTAGAAGAAACGAGTAAGACTTTATTGTTGGCTTTTCCTATTATGGTGGCGCAGTTAGGCTCTATAATGATGGGAGTAACTGATAATATCATGGTTGGGCATTATCTGGGCAAAATTGGTTTAGGTGTGGCCGGTATTGCCAATTCCATTGCCTTTGTAATTGCTTCTATTGGTATTGGAGGACTCGCTGTAGTTGCACCACTTATCTCTAAAGCTAAAGCCGAAAGAAATATATCAGAGGTGAATCGTCTGTTCCGGGCAGGCCTGTGGGCTGCGTTTTGGTTTGGTCTGATATTAGGGATAATAGGTTTTGTTTGTATTTATTTTTTCGACGTTTTTCAGCAATCTGCCGAAATCAATGCCAATTCTCCTACTTTTATGGGGATTATTGTCATATCAAATATTTTTACTTTTCTATTTGTTGCTTCAAAACAACTTTCGGATGGATTGTCGCGAACATATGTTGCCATGATTATTACTATTATGGGGCTTATTTTTAATTTTGTTTTTAATGCTGTACTTATTAAAGGGTATCTGGGTTTTCCGGCTATGGGGCTTAATGGAGCTGCTGTTTCCACACTTATCACACGTGTATTAATGGTAATTGCCATGCTGATTTATCTTTTCAAAGCAAAAGCCTTTCAGAAATACCTCCGTAAAAAGTATAATCCTCAGCCTGTCAGAGATTTAGTAAGGTATATTTTTAAGATTGGTGTGCCGAGTGGCTTGCAATTTTTCTTTGAGATAGCCGCTTTTTCGTTTGCTGTTGTTATGATGGGCTGGTTAGGTGAAAACCAATTGGCGGCTCATCAGATTGCTATTAATTTAGCTTCTATTACGTATATGATGGCAGCGGGCTTAGGTGTAGCGGGGGGGATTAGAGTAGGAGAAGGCAGAGGACTAAGAAGTATTCAGAAAATAAGGATGTCAGGTAATGTTGCTTTGCTTTTAGTTGGTACATTTATGACATTGATGATGTTGGTAATGATTCTTTTTGATAGATTTTTGGTAGAATTATATATTGCTGATAACGAAGTAATAGTAATCGCTGTGAGACTCATGCTTATAGCGGCAGTTTTCCAGTTATCAGATGGGATTCAGGTAGTGGCTTTGGGTATTTTAAGAGGGATAGCAGACGTAAATATTCCTACCTGGATCACCATGTTTGCTTATTGGGGTGTAGCTTTACCATTAGGCTATTTCTTAGGATTCAACCTGAAACAAGATGCCATTGGTGTATGGATAGGCCTATGGGCAGGTTTAACTATGTCGGCACTTTTATTGACCACACGTTTTTATTATCTGGTAAGTAAAATGAAGAAATCTGAACAATATTTTTTAGAAGCTGAAAGTATATGAAAGAGAAAAATCTGCGGTCATATTATAATAAACATGTGATAGAAGCGGGGCTTGATGAAGCAGGGAGGGGATGTTTGGCAGGACCTGTGTTGGCGGCAGCAGTCATTTTGCCAAAAGACTATAAACATTCGTTACTGAATGACTCAAAACAACTCACAAAAAAACAACGGATTAAGCTACGATCAGAAATAGAAAAAGATTCACTGGCATATTATGTTGCAAAGGCAACCGAGGTAGAAATAGATAAAATTAATATCTCAAAGGCAAGTTTTTTGGCCATGCACCGGGCAGTAGAGGCTTTGAAAATCCAGCCTGAACACTTACTGGTTGATGGTAACCGTTTTGTGCCCTATCCGCTTATTCCGCATACCTGTATTGTAAAAGGCGATGAAAAGTTTTTGTCGATAGCAGCTGCATCTATTCTTGCCAAGACCTATCGTGACGATTTAATGGAAGAATTAGGCTTGGAGTTTCCAAGTTATCGTTGGCATGAAAATGCAGGCTATCCGACCATTCATCACCGCAATGCCATTCTTCAAAATGGACTTACGCCTTATCATCGTTTGACTTTTAAGTGTATTAAGTACTGACAATAGGCATTATATCAAAAAATAAGGGTGACACAGTTTAAAACCTTGTCACCCTTTTAATATATATGCAAATCAAAACTTCAGGTCTTTCAGATAAGCTGCATCGCTTTTCATACTCTCAATCGGGCTTACCGGGTATTGCTCCTGTTCTACCAGGTAATACTTGATGCCTGCATCTTTCCCTGCACGCAATAAAGATTTATAATTAATAATACCTTTCTCCAAATCAGTTTGTTTTGGTTTAGGGTCTTTAGTTTCCAATTGTTTTATATGGCAAAGTTCGTAGCGTTTACCGTATTCTTTCAGGTGAGCCAATGTATCTTCACCTGCTGCTTCAATCCAGCACATATCCAGCTCAAACATCACTAATGATGGGTCGGTATTATCTAATAAGATACGTTGGCCTTTTACGCCATTGGCATTCTGGAATGAATATGAGTGGTTATGATAGCCATATTTGATACCATATTTTTTAGCAGTTTCACCATGCTTGCTGAAAGTCTCTGCTTTTTGTTTCCAGGCATCTGCTGATGGTTGCATACCAATGGCCGGACAAATTACATATTTTAAGCCTGCTTCAGCACATTTGGCAATCATTTCCTCGTTTGTGTCAGGCAGGCCCAGGTGTGTACTTACCATTTTCACACCAATGTCAGACAGATAAGCTTTTGCTTCTTTTGGAGTCATTCCCCAGAATGGGTCTTTTGAGTAGCTTTCAAAATATTCGTAGCCCATATCAGCCAATTGCTTCATATAGCCTTTAGGGTCTTTTGGCAATACATCACGGATACTGTATAACTGGCAACCGAATTGTTTCAGCGTACCTTTGGCTTCTACTCTGTTAGCAATCAAGGCCAATGCAGCCAAAGAAGCCGATTGTTGTAAGAATTTTCTGCGATCAATCATCATAGTTTTGCAGGAGGTTTTGGTTGTTATAAAAGACACGGCAAGTTAGCAGATTTTATAGCACAAATGGAGGGATAAGTATGATTTTTTTGTGGCTTTTAATCTATATTCAATCTATTTATTTGTTTCAAACAACAGAGATTATCGTATCTATCATTGGAGCAATAAATTATCCGTATCTTTAGTACTATTTATATTTAGTCTACCAAAAAAGCACAGGCAGCTAACTACCTGTGCTTTTGCTCAAATGTATTTCAAATCTTAGCTTTCAAACATATTACCTAAACCACCTAAAATAGAACCGCTCTCTTTGTTGGCATTGCCACCATAAGGAGCCAGACGTTGGATGAGTTTCGAGATTGGTAATGATTGAATCCATACCTTACCTGTACCTCGAAGCGTGGCAAGAAACAGACCTTCTCCACCAAAAATCATTGATTTAAGACTGCCTGCCCTCTCAATATCAAATTGTAATTGTGGTTCGAAACCGACTACACAACCAGTATCAATGCGTAAGGTTTCATTATTTAACTGACGCTCAATAACCACCCCACCTGAATGGATGAATGCCATACCGTCGCCCTGAATTTTTTCGAGTATGAAGCCTTCGCCACCAAAAAAACCGGAGCCCAGGCGTTTGTTAAAGTGAATAGAGATACTTGTACCCAAAGCGGCACATAAAAAAGCATCTTTTTGTACTATCAGGGTATTCCCCATTATTTCAGCCAGATTAACTGCTTTGATAGTGCCTGGATACGGTGCCGCGAATGCTACTTTACGCTTCATTTGAGGCACCCGGTTGGTAAAGTGGGTCATGAATATAGACTCACCCATCAATGCGCGGCTTCCTGCTTGCACAAGTTTACCTAAAAAACTTTGTTGTGGCTGTGAACCATCGCCCATTTTTGTTTCAAACTGTATGCCGTCTTCCATAAAAAGCATAGAGCCTGCTTCGGCTACTACAGTTTCATAAGGGTCAAGCTCGATTTCGACAATCTGAATGTCTTCGCCAAATATTTTGTAATCAATTTCGTGAGAACGCATAGCTATATAATTGGGTTTATGATTTCGAGACGAATATAGAAGTTTAGAGGAATATCTTTCAAAAAAAACTACATAAATGGGTAGATTGTTGAGGGAATGGTAATTTTTTGAGTATCAGATTCAACAATACAAAAAAACTAAAAGTAGAGTTAGTAGAAATTTTTTAATAGAGCATAATGGGTCTTTTTACTGAGAATTTTTAAATTTGGTCACTAAATCGTTGCCTATGTTATACACTTCTCATTTGATTTTTACAATAATATTGTCTCTTTTTACAGGTATTTCTAATGAGAAGACTCCTGAAAAACCCAATATTCTTTTTATACTGGTAGATGACCTGGGCTGCGATGACATGGGGTTTTCAGGGAGTAAATATTATGAAACACCACATACAGACTCACTTGCTAAAAAAGGAACAATTTTTACAAGAGGATATTCAGCCAGTTCTGTTTGTAGCCCTTCAAGAGCGAGTATTCTTACAGGAACATGGCCTACAGTGCATGGTATTACTGACTATCTATATGCAAAAACCGGAGAAGCGTGGTCTAAAACAGGCAGGCATACAAAATTACTACCACCGCCATATCAACTATCGATAGATGCTAACCTTACAACCATTGCTCAAGTATTGCACCATAATGGCTATAAAACTGTAATGGCAGGCAAGTGGCATTTGGGAAAAGAATCAGAAAATGCTTCGCCAACCGACAAAGGTTTTGACGTGAATATCGGAGGCTCTGAGAGTGGGGGACCTTATTCTGGCGGATATTTTTCACCTTTTAATAATGAAAAGCTTATTGACAGGCCACAGGAACAAGGTATGAGTTATGCAATGAAACTGGTAAAAGAACTTGGTTTATTTATAGAACAAAACAAGAATACGCCTTTCTTTGCGTATCTTTCTTTTTATGAAGTGCATGCACCTATTCAGACCTCTGAATCTAAATGGAAGAAATACCGCGACAAATCTGACCAGCAAGGAATACATGATGTAGGATTTGATACTTCACATTTTTTTCCTACCCGCAAATATCAGGATAATCCTGTATATGCTGGCCTTATTGAGCAAATGGACGATGCCGTCGGGGTAATATTGCAAAAACTAAAAGAATTAAAACTCGATAAAAACACAATAGTTGTATTTACCGGGGATAATGGAGGGGTTAACTCGGGCGATGATTATTCTACAGCTCCACTACATTATCGCGGCGGTAAAGGTATGCAATGGGAAGGCGGCACACGTGTTCCATTGGTTGTTTATGTTCCGTGGCTGAAACAAGTGCCTACATCTGATACGCCTGTATCAGGGATAGATTTTTTTCCTACCTTACTGCATCTGACACTTAATGATAGATATCATATCCGACAAAAGCTAAACGGGACAAATATCAGCCCGTTGCTGAAAGGCCAGGCGATAAAAGACAGAGCCTTATACTGGCACTATCCGCACTACAGCAATCAAGGTAGCCAGCCTGCTTCTTACGTAGTGAAAGATAACTGGAAACTCATTTATTATTACGAAGACAAGCATGAAGAACTCTATAACCTCGATACAGACCCTTTTGAAAACAATAATGTAGCTCAAACAAATACAAAGGAAAGAGTGCGCTTACGGAAAATACTATTTAACTGGTTAAATGAAACATGTGCATCATCTCCCGTACCGGATAAAAACTATATTCCAGAAGCATTGGCTCAATGGAAGCAGGAGATAAATACAAAACAACTTAAAAAGCTGGAAGCTCATCGTAAGGAAATACTTAAGATTAAATGGAAGCCCAACGAAAACTGGTGGAAAAGTAAAGTAATTTCGAATGACAATTGATTGGACAATTCTAAAGTTAGCTAACTTTATTTAAATAAATTCAGAAATGTTCCAACCTTTTAGCACTAATTAGTATCATAGTAATAAATGTAGAGAATTTTAGACAAAATAGCATGGAATGGTTTTTGAACTAAAAACTCTGATAGTATGAAAGATAGCTTAAAAAAATTAAAGGACAATTCTATGAAAAGGTTAATGGTAGTTATGATGGTTGCATTGGCAACTGCGTGTTCGAAAGACGAAGTAACAGAGCAAAAAGCTTCGTTTGGTAGTACAATTGAAACAGCATATTCTAAAGCAGTAGTGTTGCAAGAAGGGGTTGAGGTAAAAGTTACAAAAATAGAAGATAGCCGTTGTCCGAAAAGCGTTGTATGTGTTTGGGAAGGAATGGTTAAAGTTTATATAAGCGTTTCTGAAAAAGGAGCTACTAAAGAGGCGGTTATTGAAATAAAAGGTGGCGAACAGAAACCTTCTTCTACTACAGTAGAACTGAATGGGAATACTTATCTTATTGAAGTGACAGACGTGTCTCCGTATCCGCAAACACCAGATCCGATCAGTTTGCAGGATTACAAAATCAGTTTTACAATCAAGAAAGCTTAAAAGAGTTTCAAAAACAAAGGCTAACCTAAAAAGTTAGCCTTTGTTTTTCATGCTTGCGGTTCACTTGTTGGCGGTGTCGGATTTTCAGGGCCTTTGCCAAATAAATCCTGTAAGAATTTCTCAGCACCCGGAAAATACTGCTTCAAGGCTTCTGCCCCTTCGGTTTTCAGTTTCTCAAAATACTCAGGGGCTTTGTCAATTGCTTGTTCAGCTTCACCTTTAAACTGGTTGGCCTTGTCTTTTAAATCAGCCAATGCTTTTTCCCCCTCTTCTGTCTGTAAATATTTGTGTAAGGCTACACCTGCAGCTGCTCCCAGCACGAATGTAGCTAAGTGTTTTGCATTTACCATTGTCTTAATTTGATTTTTTGTTAAAACTAACTTCTGACGAAGTTATGCAGTAAAAGTATCAATAATTTATGAGGATAATCATTAATTTTGCTCATAGGTAAAAAATGTTGATAAATGGAAGAAAACCTTACTGATAATTACGCGCGAGTGCTGTTTGACTATCATTTTTTGCAACAGTCATTAAAAAAAGCTGACTGTATTTTTGTATTAGGCAGCCACGATCCAAGCGTGGCCGACTATGCCGCTCAATTGTATAACGAGGGTTTTGCTCCCTATATTATTTTTTCAGGGGGAGTAGTGCGGCCTGTCGGTGAATTGAGAAATGCAATGCCTAAAACCGAAGCAGAAGCATTTTTTGATATTGCTGTAAGCAAAGGTGTACCTGCTGATGCGATTCTGTTAGAGAACGAAGCGACTAATACAGGAGCAAATTTTATATGTACAAAAAAACTACTGAAAGAAAAAAATCTAAATTTTAAGAGTTTTATTCTGGTTCAGAAACCTTATATGGTTCGTCGTACTTATGCTACAGCAATGGTGCAGTTTAAAGAGTTTGACTTTGTGGTTTCTGCTTTGCCGGATACTTATGATTCTTATATGGTACGCTGTCTGGCTGAAGGTATTTCTAAAGAACGTGTCATAAGTAATATGACAGGTGATTTACAAAGGCTGAAGATTTATCCAAGCAAGGGCTTTCTGATAGCAATGGATATACCTCAGGAGGTTTGGACTGCCTATGAACGACTTTTGGAATTAGGATTTGAAGGACGCATGGCAAGCTAAAAACTCTTGCCATTTAATAAATATTTGAGCTGAAAAAGAATTATTTTTCGGCTTAATAAAAATCACTCATTAATATTGCCCTGTAGAAAGCATGACAAGTGTACAGGCCTCTAAAGGTTCTATTTTATTTTGAGCAAGTAATTTTTCAAACTCGGGATTTTCTGTGCCTGGATTGAAGATAACTCTCTTGGGTTTTAATCCTACAATATAATCGTAATATTCTGGCTGACGTTTGGGACTGATATACATAGTTACTGTATCTATGCTCTCTATATCAGGCTTGCTTGTCTGTATTTCTTTGCTGCCAATTTTTCCCTGGTCTTTACCTATGAGTTCAATTTCATGACCATGATGTAATAATCTGTTGGCAGCTAAAAATGCATAACGTGTCGGATCGGTAGATGCTCCTATTACTAAAGTTTTTTTTGACATTTCGGTGTCGTGTTGTTTAATTTGAAAACATTTAGATAAATGGTTTTTGTTCCTTAATTTTAGATTAAAACAATATTTTGAAACAATTTTTTATCAGAAATGTTGTTATTATGCGAAGAAATCCTAACTGTCGATGCTTATACTCATATTTTGCTGGCATACTTTTTTATGCATATTATGATATAGTTAAGGTTTTAATAATTATATAATTTTTGTGATGAATAGAGGAACGAATAGTGAAAAAAATGCTCTTTGGGCAGAACGATGGACACCAGTTGTCATTGACGTAGAAGGAGTTGAAAATCCACCTCGCTATGAGGTCTCAAATTTTGGTAGGCTCCGTAGTTTGCAAAATGATTCCAAAGGTACAATTATTAAAGGTTCAGTTATTCAGGGATACAGGTCTTTGAATGTAAGATTACCTAAAGGAAAAACATTTAATCGCTATATACATAAATTAGTGGCTGAAACTTTTGTGAAGAGAGAAAGCCCTGAACATAAATTTGTTATCCACCTTGACTACGACAAAATGAATAACCATTTTGAAAACCTGAAGTGGGTAACAAAAGATGAAATGGTAGAGCATAATCGCGAAAACCCTGCTGTAAAGAATAAGCCGATTCCGAGAAATACGAAGAACTACAAGTTGACTGAGACCAAGGTCAGAATGATCAAGAAGATGCTTCAGAATGAAAATACCCGTCTGAAAATGATAGCAAAACAATTTGGTATCACGCACACCCAGTTGAATCGCATACGATCAGGTGAAAACTGGGGTTATCTGAAAACAGATGAGTAAGTAGCAATTATGATAGAATACTTTAAAGTGTGCTTTTATCTTCTACTTAGTTTTAGATAGAGACTATTTTAAGTAAGAAAAGCCGTGTCTCTCCTGTAAAATTTTAAACTTTCTGTAGAGGTTATCTGATTGTTATTTTGCCCAATTCGGCCAGAAAATCTTCTTTTCTACGTCGGGCTACCTCTACCTCGTAGTTGTCTGACATGATTGCAAATCCACCTTCACCTTTTACATATTTTTTTACGTGACGCAGATTGACAAGATGTTGATTGTGTACCCTGCAAAAACTATATGGGGTTAGTAATTCCTCATATTCCTTTACGTTTTTCGAAACAATGATTTTCTTTTTGTCAGAGAAATGAAAAACAGTATAGCTACCATCGGACTCACATCTGATTATTTCTGAAATCGGAATATAAAATACGCCTTCCTGGGTCGGAAGAGCCAGTTGCATATTTTCGTTCTTAGGTGTGCGTATGTTCTGTAGCAATAACTCTATGCTGTGATTAGTATCCTTCTTTTTAATCCGGTCTATTACTTTTTCTACCGAGTAATCAAGGTCATCTATATCAACAGGTTTAAGCAGGTAATCAATCGCTCCAAACTTAAAGGCCTGAATAGCATACTGGTCATAACCTGTTACGAAGATTACCTCAAATTTTACCTCCGGCATGGCATTGAGCATATCAAATCCGGTTTTACCAGGCATTTGTATGTCCAGAAACACTAAGTCAGGCTTCAGCCTTTGAATAGTAGCGATGCCCTCATCTGCCGAATGAGCTGCACCCAGAAGTTCAATTTCAGGATAGCGTTCCAGTAATTTAGCAAGAGCCTGGCTTCCTCTTACTTCATCATCAACAATCAGGGTTTTAATCTTCATACGAGTAGTTTTCTATTGCGTTTTAAGGTATCAGATAATGCCGAGTTTCTCTAAAATTTTGGTCGTTATTTCAATTCGGTCTCCCCCAAAAGTCGGAATACTTTTTTCTACAGGTTTATAAACTCTTGTGGCAAAAAAATATACATTGTCTTTCTTTTGTACGTAGCCAACATACCAGCCTATGTCTTTAGGAGGAGTATCAGCCCAGCCTGTTTTGGCTCTTATTGTATATTCAGGCGTTTCTTTCCGAATCATAATTTTCTTTACGATCTCTAATGTCCTTTTTGAAAAGGGTAATTTCTCTTCATACAACTTTACTAAAAATTCAAGTTGGTTTTTCGGAGAAATTGTCAGACTCGAACCAAGCCAAAAGGTTGTTAACCCGGCACTTATATCCTGATTGCCATAGCTTAGGGCTTGCAGGAATTGATGATAATTTTTCTCACCAATTCTTCGGGCTAATTCCTGATAAAACCAGACAGTTGAATTTTTAAAAGCGTTCTTTAAATCGTGGTCTGCATTCCATGCTTCAAGCCAGCGTTTTTGACCGTCCCATTTGATAACTTCATTTTCATCTTTAATTGCCCCTGTTTCTAAGGCTATGAGCGAGTTGGGGATTTTGAAAGTTGAAGCAGGTGAAGTTGGCTTTGTAAAGTCGGCTTTGTCGCTCACTATATATTCTTTTTTTTGGTAATCATATAAGAAGAAGCCTCCCTCAAGATCTTTCTCCTTAAAATACTGACTTAAATCTTCAGTTTTTTGCGCAAAAGCGTCACCTAAAAGAGTGGAAATAAAAATAAAAGTGAGTAGTTTTTTCATTCTAATAAAGCACAGAGTAAATTTGGACTGATTTCTAACAAAAATAGTCAGCTTACAAGGAATTATTATTGAAATACCCTTCTTTTTTGCAGAGAATTTTATTCTACAAAAAATGAGGATGTCAAATCTGGAAATGAGCTTCCAAATACATTTGTTACAAGGAATCAATCAATAGATTTTAGGTGTTGTATTGGAAAAGTTAACAAAAAAATGAATTTAAAGGTATTGTGTTTTGGTATTACAAGAGATATTATTGGGCAGTTTGAATATAAACTTTCTTTACCCTCTGAAGCAACCGTAGCAGATTTGAAAAATCAGCTTTCAATACAATTTCCTAAGTTTGCTACGTTGAAGTCTTTACGCATTGCTTTGAATGAAGAATATGCTGAAGATGCTATGACTTTGAAAGAAAACGATGAAATAGTGTTGATTCCACCTGTGAGTGGAGGATAATAAAATCTGATACTAACCATGATTGATATACAACTCTTACATACACCTCTTTCTGAAAAAGCATGCCTTGATTTTGTAAAAACAGATGATGTCGGAGGAATAGTGGTTTTTGTAGGGACAGTGCGCAACCAGACCAAGGGCAAAGCTGTAATAAGACTTGATTTTGAAGCATACGAGCCTATGGCTATTTCGGAGATGAGGAAAATTGCAATATTGGCTGTTGAGCAATTCTCTCTAAAAAAAATCTCTTTACATCATCGGGTAGGTACTTTGGATGTAGGTGAAATTCCGGTAGTAATTGCCGTTTCATCGGCACATCGAAAAGCAGCTTTTGTTGCCTGTGAATTTGTGATTGATACCCTGAAAGAAACAGTGCCAATCTGGAAAAAAGAGATTTTTGAAGATGGAGAGGTTTGGGTATCGGCTACGCCTTGATAGGTGGAAACTATTGCATTGAGATTGATTGATATTCATTAAACTCATGTTTTGTATTTACATTTCTCAAAAACCCTTTTTCTTCAATATATATCAACTGCACATTATTATTTTGAAGAAAAACTTTTGGGCTTTTATGCCCTGCATTTATGTATTCAATTAGCAAAGGATAGGCTTTGGGTTCATAAATAGTAATGAGTGGTTCAGGTGCAGTAATTTCGGGATTGTAGAAAGCGGTGGCCATTTTTTCGGTATTTCTGTGCTTGAGTAGTAGTTCAATCGCTTTATCAGTAACCAAGGGCATATCACAGGCTAATACCAACCAAGCAGTTTTTGAATTATTTTCAAAGGCCGATAGAATACCACTGATGGGGCTGATAGCAAGGGTATCAATAATGACATTTTCTGAAAGCCCTTGCTCTTTTCTTGATGAAAAATAGACTTCTTTGCAAAATTTACCTAATAAAGAAAACAGGTGTTCTCTCTGAGAAAGACCATGATAATTGAGCAGGCTTTTGTCTGTACCCATACGTGAGCTTTTGCCTCCAATCAGAATCAGCCCGTTCATTCAGTGTCCAATTTAAAGTCTCGTTTACCACCCGATTTTTCAATCAAACGGGTTTCTTTAATAATAATACTGTGCGAAAAAGCCTTGCACATATCATATACAGTCAAGGCCGCAATGCTTGCTCCGGTTAGTGCTTCCATTTCAACCCCTGTTTTTCCGGTTAACGAGGCCATGCATTCAATTACCACTTCTTTCTTTGCATTCAGCATAATTGTAATCTGGCAGTTTTCAAGTCCCAGAGGATGGCAGAGTGGTATTAAATCACCCGTACGTTTGGCGGCCATTACTCCGGCAATAATAGCTGTCTGAAATACTGGCCCTTTTTTGGTATGTATTTCATCGTTTTGCAATTTTTCGAGTATGGCATCATCTAATACCACAACGCTTCGGGCTTTGGCCTGGCGTTTGGTAATGCTTTTTTCGCTTACATCCACCATTGAGGGGTTACCTGCGGCATCTATATGAGTGAATTCTGACATAAAGTTATTTTGATTACTGCGCACCAGAGGTTCGCGCTACAATTGTTATTTTTTTTGTAAAATGCCCAACTCACTATACCAAATTTCTTCATTTTCAATCATTCGTCTGATTACCTCTGTTACAAAGTCTTTGTTAGTGAAGAAATGATAGTCTACTACCTGAATCACATTGGCTGGAAGAATCTCTAAAATTTTTTGCCGGTACTTGGCATAGATATCAAAAGGTATGTCACGCTTCTTTTGTTTCAGGCAATTGTCACAGATACCACAAGTATTTTCTGTAAATTCATCAAAATATTGTTGTAGAAATTGCATACGGCATCGGCGGTCTTCCTGCGCAAATTGTACTACGGCATCTACCCTTTCGACGTCTTTCTTTTTGCGTCGTTCCAGCTCAACCCGATTGATAGATAGATAATTAGCATCTTGTCGGGCAGTCAGGAAAATCAGTTGCGGAATACTTTTTTGTTTCTGATAAGTAACTATCCCAACCTCATGAAGATACTCAAGCATTTTTTCTACTTCAGCATTCTGAGCAAAGAAATTTCTGGCTATGGCACTTTCTGAAATGGTAGTGAATTCAGTAAACAATTGCCCACCATACATTCTTAAGAGTATTTTCGTAAACTTATCATAATTTGCGTTTTTAAGCTGAAAATTATACAAGCTGTGGTTATCAACTTTAAAAACCAGCTTTGAGGGGCTGAAATAAGAGTCGCTTAGTTGTATCAGCCCTTCATCTTCCAATTTTTTCAATGCATTATGGGTATCATTGGCTACTAAGCCGAACGTACTAATAAATTCCTGAAAGTCGAAATCGTAGCTTTCAAAATTCTCCGCACCTACCGCCAATTTAAAATAGTTGGCTAATGCCTGATAAATCCTTTTCAGATTCTCAATAGGTGGATACTTCTGGTCTATCTGCTTGTATATATCCACTAAGTCAGGCTTAAAATAGAGTAGAATCGCATAAGACTTTAGTCCGTCTCTTCCGGCACGACCCGATTCCTGATAATAGGCTTCTAAATTTTCGGGTAAATCAAGGTGTATAACTACTCTTACATCGGACTTGTCTATACCCATGCCAAAAGCATTAGTTGCTACTATTACCCGAATCTGATTTTTAATCCAGGCTTCCTGTTTTTTAAAACGGTCATTCATAGCCAATCCAGCATGATAAAAGTCAGCACTTATCTTGTTACGATTGAGCCAGTCTGAAATCTCTTTGGTTCTTCTGCGGCTTCTTGCATATACAATAGCCGATCCCTGTACCTTCTGGAGAATATCAAACAGTTTGCGTTCTTTGCTTTCTTCACAAAAAGCCGAATAGGATATATTAGGCCGGGCAAAACTCTGTTGGAATACCTTAGTATTTCTCAACTCCAATTTTTGCTGAATATCCTCCCTGACGTCTTTAGTGGCTGTGGCTGTCAGGGCAATCATCGGGGCATTAATAGTAAATTTTCTGAAATCAGGGATTTTTAAATAGGGTGGTCTGAAATCATAACCCCATTGTGAAATACAGTGAGCTTCGTCAATAGCCAGTAAACATACCTTCATGCGCTTGGTACGTTCCTGCATAATTTCTGTCAATAGCCGCTCGGGCGAAACGTAGAGAAACTTATAATCGCCATATACAAAATTATCAAGTGTGTAGTCTATTTCGGTGCGATGCATACCAGAGTAGATGGCCGCCGCTTTAATCCCTCTTTTCTTTAATTGCTCTACCTGATCTTTCATTAGTGCAATGAGTGGAGTAACTACAATACAGACTCCATCCATCTGCAAGGCAGGCACTTGAAAACAAATCGATTTCCCTCCCCCGGTTGGCATAATCGCTAACGTATCGTTTCCAGCTAATACAGAATTAATAATATCTTCCTGTAAAGGCCGGAACGAATCATGCCGCCAATATTTTAATAATATTTCTTTTGATGCTTGCATCGTTCAAATCGCAGTTTTCGTCTATTAATGCAAAGATAAGCTTTCAGTTTGTTAATCCGACAGGTAATCCCTGACGATTAGTAATAAGTTTAAGCAGAATGATGAATAAATTTATGTATTCAGGAAAGTTAGCCGATAAATAATACTTCTACTACTATTTCTAATATTCGCTTAATAAAAACGTTATTATATTCGTGAGAATTTATACCTTGTAGAAAAATTCAAAGCAACCTTGACCCATTGAATTTCGTATTTTTTTAAGACCCTTAGGAAACAGGATTTGACGCTAAAGATTATGAGAAAAATTTACCTTTCTGGCATACTAACTCTTTTGGTAATGTCAGCGATTGCCCAGAAAACGATTAAACCACGCCACGAACAGCTTGCCAGGACCAACCCGAATAAAATTGAATTTATGAAAGGGAAGATGATTGTGTGTCCGGGTAATTATGTTGATGCGAATACTTATATTCCTCCTGCTAAAGAAATAGAAGAGGCTCTGAAAGGAAAATATGTAAGATCGACTGCTAAAGCTACTTTTATTGTTAATTATAGCGGGTTTTCTCCTGCTGCTCAAAAAGCTTTCCAGTTAGCGGTTGATATATGGTCGAATCTTATCAGTTCACCTGTTCCTATCCGTATTGATGCTATATGGCATCCGATTGATAGCGGTAATACAGCAGGTACTATTTTAGGTCAGGCAAGTCCTGCAGATTTTACACGGAACTTTCCCGGTCAGCAAAAAGCAAGTACATGGTATCCCATTGCCTTAGCTGAAAAAATAGCCGGGCAAGAACTGAATTCCGTTAACGATGCCGATATTGTAGCAGAATTTAACAGTTCTGCTCCATGGTATTTAGGTACAAGTACTCCAGGGCGCAATGAGTTTGATTTTGCTTCTGTAGTTTTGCATGAATTATGTCATGGCTTGGGTTTTACTTCTTCATTACGCTCAACCCAGACTTCATCTACTGCGGCATGGGGCTATGAAACAGGCTCACCATTCATTTTCGATCAGTTTGTAGAAAATGCCACAGGACAACAATTAATAGATACAGGTATTTTCCCTAATCCATCTGCTGCATTACGTCAACAATTAGTTGGGAATAATTTATTTTTTAATAGCCCTGCCTCTGCCGCAAAGGGCGATGAAAAGCCACGGTTATATGCTCCATTCACCTATCAGGCAGGTTCGAGTACTTCTCACGTTGATGATAATACTTATACGTCAGGGAATCCTAACTCTTTGATGACATCAGCAGCAAGTTTAAGAGAAGTAATCCGAGATCCAGGGCCATTAGTGAAGAATATGTTTGCAGATATGGGCTGGAAAGGCACCTCGATTTTACATACACCAATTAAAAGTATCGAAAATTCTGTTAAAAGTGTAATAGTAAAAGCTACTATCCTGAGTGATACGACATTAGTAGCAGGTAGTGCGAAGGTATATTATACAGAAAATGACACAATTACCAAGGCAAAAGCTATAAACCTGACAAGAGCAGGTAATACGAACGAGTATATAGCGGTTATCCCTGTTACAGCAGCAAGTTCAATTATTAGATACTATATTGTAGTAGAGGATAATTTTAAACGCAAAAATACTATTCCTGCAGAGGCTCCGCTAAAAGGCTACTATGGTTTCCAGATTGGTGAGGAAGACGTTTCATCGCCTTTTGTTTCAAACCTTCCACTTACATTTGTACCATCAACATCTAAACCTGACATCTTTCTGAATGCTGAAGATGACTTTGAACACGGAATAGATACTGTTTATGTAGAATATATGGTGAACGGACAGGCAAAAGCTCCGGTTGGTCTGAAAAAATATAATCCGGCTACAGATGATAAAGCCTATTCGCAGGGTAGAAATGATGCTTTTGCTTATTTGGGTAAAGCCGTTTTTGGTGATTTGAAAAAAGGCGACCATGTGCTCTATCGTATTGTAGCTATTGATAATTCGAAGAATAAGAATACCACTGTTCTGCCATCATACCTTAATACGCCGGGAACTAATGTAAGGCCTAAACCTGATTATTATGAATTTGTGGTAACAGATCTGAATACACAAACGCCTGTTTTAACCTACAGTACAGATTTTAATAGCCCTAATGAAGATTTTGCTGGTATAGGTGGTTGGGGTATTACACAACCATCGGGTTTTAGCGATGGTGCTTTACATTCGGCTCACCCCTATAAAAACGGGGGAGACGAAAACCTTGAATCTAATACAATGGCTTTGTTTTTAAAGCCAATAGAACTAAAATCAGAAGACGATTCAGCCAATATCACATTTGATGAAATTGCATTGATAGAGCCCGGTGCAAACGGATCTTTATATGGTGATGCTGATTTCTATGATTATGTGGTAGTTGAGGGATCTTACGATGGTGGAGCATCTTGGATACCATTTGAAGATGGCTATGATGCCACAAGTGATTCGGAATGGAAAAGAATATTTAACAATTATGTTTCGGGTACTGTTATGGGAGCAGACGGACAGCCTTTTGAGTCGGCAGACTCAAAAGGGGTAGGCGTTCCTTCACTATATCGTAAAAGAACTATTAAGATGTTGAGTAGTGGTGATTTTTCGGGCGGAGATGTTATTCTGCTTCGTTTCCGTTTATTCTCTGACCAGCTAACTTATGGTTGGGGATGGGCCATTGATAACCTCAAAATACAATTACCACCACCGCCACCTGTCTTAGCAGTAGAGCCAGGTTTAGAAAAAGCAGTTACTTTATCGCCAAATCCATCGCCTGACGAAATACAAATCAGCACTACCTTGGCTAAACCAGGTCGTGTAAAAATGGAAGTATTTGGCGCAAACGGTAAAAAAGTGATGGACAGAGAATTTATTACAGATATAAATACTTTCTATCAGAAAATAGATGTAAGCGATTTTAATGCAGGTACTTATCTGGTTCGATTATATACCGAAACAGGGTCTGTAGTAAAAAGATTTGTTGTAAGCCGATAACTGAAAACTATAAACATAATAGCGACACTCCCAAAATGAGAGTGTCGCTATTATGTTTATAAAGGATATAATCTCTTGTCAGCTTTTCTTTATCAGCAAGGCTAATTGTCCTCTATGATAACTCAAATGATTGGTTCTGCTTAATAGTACATTCAACCGGTTGCGGTGGGGCTCTTTTGCAAAATTTTCTTCCGAAATACTATTATGTTGCGTAAACCATTCTTCAACAGGTAAATGGTTTATATGCCATATCAAAGTATCATTTACTGCTGCCCATTGTTCTTTTAACTGAATTATTGGAGGAATTTCAACGATTGTTTTATCGGCTGCCTCAACAAAAACAGAGTGTAATTCAGGGTATAGAGCTTTTCGGAAGTGTAAAAGCGGAAGCATTAAATCATGGACGGCTGTCAGATGCCCTAAAAGATAGACACCTCTGTTTTTAGCCGGAGCTATTTCAGTTATTAGCTGTTGGTCAGAGAGTTTTTCGAGTAGGCTATTGAAGGCAATAATTTGCAATTGCCAGTTATTGATAGCGATTTTAATAGATAAGTCGAGATGATTCATACCTAATAGATTTAGAAGTGAAAATATAATGTCGTTCAGGAGAAAGAGAGTGTTATTCTATGCTAAGGGCAGAACGGAGCAAAAAAAGAAATAGTTCTACTTGCTTAAAAACTAACAAGTGTAAAGAATCATTTTACTAAGAGATTGAAGAATCAGAAAAGTTTTCATATTTCCCATAAATACACTTTATTAATCGTTGCAAATAATAGTAACCTTGATGTAAATTCGCAAAAAATAAAAAATATGCAGAAACTTATCCTATTAACCCTATTGGCTTTTATCGGAATTTCTTGTACAACCTCACAGAAATTGTCAAAAAAGAGACCGTATGCTACACTGATTGATACTTCGAGGGTGTTTTCTCAGAATTTTACTGGCATGGCTATTTATGACGTAGACGAGAGAAAAACACTTTTTGAGCGAAATGCCGACAAGTATTTTACACCCGCATCTAACACTAAGTTGTTTACATACTATGCTTGTACCAAAATCCTGGGTGATTCGATTCCTGCTTTGCGATATATTATAAAAGGAGATACTCTGGTTTTCTGGGGCACAGGAGACCCGACGTTTTTTCACCATGACCTAAAAAATACAAAGGCATTTGAATTTCTGAAAAGTTATAAAAATCTTAAGTTCCTGACTTTTTCGGATGGTAATTTTACAAATACAGCCATGGGAGAAGGCTGGGCCTGGGATGATTACAATGATTATTATTCGGCCGAAATTTCTCCACTACCTATGTATGGAAATATAGTCAGGATAAATATCGAAAAAGGAACTACGACACTCCAACCATCTATTTTTGAAAACAGTTTTTATAAAAAAAAAAAAGATGGAGGGAATACAATTACCCGTACTCAAACAGATAATGTCTTTTTATTGCCTAAGTCAATCCTGGAGAAAAATAATTATAAGCAGGATATACCCTATAAAACCTTTACAGGGTTAACCCAACAATTGTTGATAGACACCTTGAACCGAAACGTGAGCCTGAAACATATTCCTGTGCCAAAAGATGCGCAAACTATCTATAGTATGCCCTCTGAGGATGTATATCGATTAATGATGCAGGAAAGTGATAATATGCTTGCCGAACATCTGTTACTACTTTGTGGAGCGGTTATAAAAGATTCACTCAATTCTTCTTTTGTTATTAAATCTATTACTGAAAAATACCTGCTGGATTTACCTGATACACCTAAATGGGTAGATGGCTCTGGGTTATCAAGATACAATCTTTTTACCCCCCGCTCTATCATAAAACTTTTAGAGAAGATGAGAGCAGAAATACCTCAGCAAAAACTTTACTCTATTTTACCAGCTGGAGGCCGGTCGGGTACACTGAAGAATGGCTATAAAAATACTGACAAACCATTCATTTTTGCTAAAACAGGATCTTTAGGTGGTGTTTATAACTTAAGTGGCTATTTGATTACAAAAAAAGGGAAAACCTTATTGGTGAGCTTTATGAATAATAATTTCAATCAGTCAACAACTAAGGTTCGTAAGGAAGTAGAAAAAATCCTGACTTGGATTTACGAGAATAAATAGGCTACTTTACTTCTATGAAATACTCTTTATCAAAGATACGATAGTATATCCAGACAGGTATCTTATCGAAATAAGGTTGCATATCATTAAAAATGGGTCTTTGAGAAACATGAAGCAGCATGGCTTGTTTCTTGAAATCACCTACTTCTGTTATTTTAACAGCCACTGTAGGAGTAGGCAACGTAGCATTACCAAAGTTCCTCTTAAAGCTGGCTGAAATCCTTTTTGCAATTTCAATCATTGGCTTCGGGAGAGTAACCTGATAAAGTTTTTTAACAGAAAAGCCATTTTTGCCTCTTTCAGCTAAAAAGATTTCTTTGGTATATTGTGCTATCAGGCGATGGTATGGATGGCCATATAAACCAATCAAATCATCGTAAGTAAAAAGAATAGTAGGTAAGTAGCGTATTATTTTCTCTCTGATTACTTTTTTCATAGAATCCGGCGACAGGTTTTTGATGCAGCTATCAGGAAAATCTAAAATTTCCTGATTGCCCACACCTAATAATTGTCTGACGGAACTTAATTCTTTAAACCTGATTTTCCCAAAGTAAATCTCCTTTTAACTGAATCTTGTTCATTCACAAGCCCATTGCTCCACCCGGCTTCACCATGAGAAAAGGTAATC
The DNA here is from genome assembly GCF_013912375.1 of Emticicia sp. BO119. Classification (GTDB taxonomy): domain Bacteria; phylum Bacteroidota; class Bacteroidia; order Cytophagales; family Spirosomataceae; genus Emticicia. The sequence goes on from NZ_JACETV010000002.1 coordinate 93,221, forward strand.
AAACTTGTTTCAATGCCTTTTTTGTCTAATAATTTCAAAGTGCCAGCACTCGTGATTTCGTCATCGGGATGAGGAAAAATAAACATCGCCTTTTCGCCTGAAAAGCTATTAGCTAAAGGAATAGAATCATCCTGCAATTGACTACGCAAATAATAATATACCCCCGAGAGGAAGAGAAATATAATAATAACGGCGAAAAGAAGTTTTTTCATTGATAGAGGATTAAGAGTATGTTTAAATTTTGAGAAAGGGTATCGGTTGCGTAAATTGTAAGTGACCAAACCTATAATTTAATGCAAACTCAGTTTACTGAATTGACCGATACCCAATGGCAAGTTATCGAAGAAATTTTAAATGAACATAGAAAACGTAAACATAATTTAAGAGAAATAGTTAATGGGATTTTAGAAATACTGCGCACTGGAACACAATGGAGAAACCTAAATCATCCTACTTTGTCATGGCAAATAATTTACTATTATTTTAGAAAATGGGCTCTTAACGGGACATTAAACAGGATAAATAGTGAATTAAATAAAAAAGAAAGGACGCGACAAAGTAAAAAGGAAACTCCTAGTTTATTATGTATTGATAGTCAATCAGTTAAGTCGGTTTCATTTTGCAAAGAAGATAAAGGTATTGACGGAAACAAATGCATTAATGGAAGAAAAAGGCATATTATAGTAGATACACTTGGCCTAATATGGGGAGTAGTAGTGCATAGTGCTGATATTCATGATGGAGTAAAAGCTCATCTATTAGTGGAACATTGTTTAGGATATTTGGAGAGGATGCGAAAAATATTAGTGGATGATGCTTATAAAAAGGTCTTTTACGGATGGGTAAAAGAGAATATTATAGGATTAGAGGTAGAATTTGCTTCTAAACCACCTTCTGAAAAAGGGTTTGTTCCTGTAAAATGGAGATGGGTCAACGAGCGTACTTTTGGATGGCTTAATTTCTTTCGTAGGCACTCTAAAGACTATGAAAAAACGACAAAAAGTGCTGAAGCATGGATTTTATGGACTAATTGCCAAATTATCCTAAATCGGTTATGATATTTACCGAATATAATTTTTAAACATGTTCTAAATATAAACCTTTGTAAATATAAACGTTAGAGAAAAAGAATCCCATTTGTTTTTCAATTCTAAACCCTATTTTTGTAAGTTAAAGATATAAGAGAGTAAGAAAATACTAAGTCTAAATGAATCAAAACATAAAAAAACTCTATAGCATTGCACAGAAAGAGAAAAGAATAATTGTCGGGTTGATGTCTGGTACTTCAATGGACGGATTAGATGTGGCTTTGTGTGAGTTCAGAAAAAGCGGTGGAGATACTGAAATAGTATTAATGCATTTTGATACCATAAGCTTTCCGGAAGATATAAAAGATGAAATAAGAAAGGTATTTGCCAGAAAAGAAATAGATTTTCAGCAACTATGTGTATTAAACCCTTGGATTGGCAATTTACATGGACAAATAGTGAATGATTTGCTTTTAAAATGGAGAATACCCACTGAAAAAGTAGATATAATTGCAAGTCATGGACAAACGGTTTTTCATTCACCTAAAATCCTGCACAGACTTGAGAAATTCCCGAATGCTACACTTCAAATCGGTGATGGCGATCATCTGGCAGTAAAAACCGGAATCATTACACTCTCCGATTTCCGTCAGAAGCATTGTGCCGCAGGGGGGGAAGGAGCACCTTTAGCCGTTTACGGCGACTACCTGATTTTTTCTAAACGGGGTGAAAACAGAATTCTGCTTAATATGGGTGGTATTGCAAATTTTACATATCTGGCAGGTAATTTAGATGCAAACGAAGTTTTTGCTTCAGATACCGGCCCGGGAAATACAATAATTGATGCCTACATGAAGAAATACTTCGATTTACCATATGATGAAGACGCCAGAATTGCCAGACAAGGAGATGTAAATCAGGTATTACTGACAGCATTGAAGCAGGATGATTTCTTTATGAAGCCTTTTCCGAAAACCACTGGTCCTGAACTATTCAATTTAGAATATCTGGCAAATGCGCAACAGCAAAGCAATACAACGTATCTTTCAGACGAAAATATTTTAGCTACCCTTTGTAGATTTTCGGCTGAGACTATTGCTGAAGCCATTCAGAAATCGATCCTTCAATTGCCTGAATATATTGTTAATCCTGGCTCATTCAGAATTTATGGAAGTGGTGGTGGAGTACATAATCCGCTAATTATGCAGTTTCTGAAAGAGTTATTGCCTGATTTTGATTTTCGACTGACTGATGATCTGGGTATTTCAGGCGATGCTAAAGAAGCCATTTTATTTGCTACTCTTGCTAATGAAGCTTTAGTAGGGGGCAAAACAGATTTTGGTTCACGTAAAGGAATACCAAGTGTATCAATGGGTAAAATTTCATTTCCACAATAATTTTTTCTTACATTTGTATGCCGTTACAACCTATACAGTATTATTACTGCCGTGGTGTATAAATCTTAGCAACTTTATAAGCCGGTACTTAATATGTTAATTAATCGCATCTTTGTCAGGATTTGTGTTGCTTTTTTGTTTATAAGTCTTAAAAGCACCGCTCAGATTGTACTCTCTCACCCTATGGAACGTATGGTGTTCCAACGTAATAATTCCAATCAGGGAACAGTCATTATTGGAGGTACGTATTTATCAGAAGTTGATAGAATAGAAGCCCAGGCAGTAGCCAGGCCTGAAGGTGGTACTTCTACCAATTGGACTGTCATTCAGAATAACCCTTCAAATGGTTATTTTTCAGGAATGCTTACCGTACAAGGAGGATGGTATCAAATACATGTAAGAGCTTTTAAAAACAATACCCTGATTGATACTAAAACTATTCAAAAGGTTGGCGTAGGAGAAGTATTTGCTATAGCCGGTCAATCAAATGCCCAGGGAGGTGCTGGAGTAAGTACGTCGGCAAATGATGATAGAGTTAGTACTATAGATTTCTCCGATGCCTATTCAGATTATAACAGATTACCCATTGGTTTTTCGCATTTATCAGGAGATTCTACAGCCATAGGGCCTTTTCATTATGTGCCTTGGGCATGGGGAAGATTGGGTGATTTACTGGTACAGAAACTTGGTGTTCCTGTTCTTTTTTTTGGTGCTGCGCATGGTGGAACTTCAAGTGATCAATGGGGGAAATCTTCTCAGGGGTTACCATTTGATGGCCCAAACTGGATTCGGCAAGATTACGGGGCCCCTTACCGTGCCTTAGAAAACTCGGTGGCTATTTATGCCAGCCTGACCGGGCTAAGAGCTGTGTTATGGCATCAGGGCGAAAGCGATCCCAATACAGATTTTCAGACCTATTATAACAATATTAAAGATGTAATCAATAAATCCCGGGAGAATGCCGAACACGAAGCTTTGGCATGGGTAGTGGCACGTGCTTCCAGAAACCCTGACGAGCATTTTGGCCCAATTGTTGGCCAGAATACTTTAATACAAGGCTTTTCTAATGAGTTTGTTACAATACCTCCGGTGCCTAATGTTTTTGCAGGTCCTGAAACAGATTATATTACCGGAGGAGATAAGCGAACAGATGGTATCCATTTTGATACTTATGCCGGGCAAGCAGAGTTTGCCAATGCCTGGGATGCAAGTTTGAATAATGACTTTTTTGCTAATTCAATACCGATGATGCCCTCGCCTTTGTTGACAGTAACTTTAGCCTGTAATCCCGGTAACCCATCAACTCCGATTACGTTGTCAGTATCTGGTTCTTATAGCCAATATTACTGGTCGAACCGTAATAATACTGATGATGAAGCAAGAGGATATAATTCTAACTGTTGTAATACTTTTGCTTTTTTACCACCTGTTGGTTATGAACGCCTGAATTGGACAACCATAAATAATAATACTAACTCTCTGACAACCGCTCCTGCACGCTTGGCAGCTTCTGTCAGGAAATCTTCAAAAAAGACTTTTTTTAGCCCTATTGTTAATTTGTCGGTTTTTCCATTGCCAACTACACCAACCTTTGTTACTTCTGTTACACAAATACGCCCTGGCGAGAGTGTAACACTAACTGGTTCGGGTTGCAATGCCACTTATTTGTGGTCTACAGGAGCAACTAATAATCCGCTTGTAATAAGCCCTCCTTCAACTGATACTTATACTGTACAATGCAAAACGCTTAATTGTGCTATAACTTCTGCACCTAAAAGCGTAACAGTTTCTACCTGTTTTCCCGGTAGTTTATTTTTACAGGGATCAGTTGTTAATACAGAATCACCGTATCAAACTAAACAGACTATTCAGAGCACACAGAAAATCCAATTAACTGGCAAAATTGATTATTCCGCCAAAAATAAGGTAGAGTTATTACCTGGTTTTGAATCTAAAAATGGTTCAGTATTTAAGGCTACAATTGACGACTGTAATTGAGCTGATATATGATAATTTATAATTCAGCGATTATTATAGAATATTATAAAACAAATAAGCATCATAAAATTTATGTTTTATGGTGCTTATTTGTTTTTGAAGGGTCATTGTCTAACACTATGCCGAATTTCTACTGGCATTTATATTACCGAACAATGAGCGGGTAACCATTTTTTCGTAAACTAATCGTAGTTTCTCGTCGGTTGTTTCCTCAATTTTTTGTAGGGCATATTGTTGTATTGTTAGCAAAGGCAATACAATATGCTCGCGGTAATCTATAGATAACTTGCTGAGTTTTTCATTTGCCATTAAACTTTCTTGGCCTGTTACAAGCAGCATATTTTTTACGGTCAGTTTGTACTCATCAAAAAGAATCTGCCAGAACTCGCCATATTCTGGGTCTTTTTTCATATAGTAAGTCAGTGGGAAATAGGTTTTTGTTAAACCCATCATACTATTCTCTATTAAGGTTTTAAAGTACAACGAGTTTTCATAAAGCAACTTTAAATCTTCTAAGCGACCTTCATCTATTACCTTTTGCAGGGCTGTTCCGAAGCCAAAATAACCTGGCACATTTTGCTTCAACTGGCTCCAAGAACCCACAAACGGAATTGCTCTTAAATCAGATAAAGTCAGCTTTTTACCTGAACTCCGCTTGCTTGGGCGGCTACCGATATTGGTTAAACCATAATATTTCAGGGGGCTCTTATTTTCAAGATAAGGTACAAAAAGCGGATGCTCTTTCAATTCAAAATATTTATTTACCCCTTCTTCTGCCAGTTCTTCAATCAGGTTGCGCTCCTGTTTATTAATGATTGACTTATCGTCCTGAAAAACATCATTAATGATACCTGCCGACAATAATTGCTCAAAATTATACATGGCTTGCGAGCGTGAACCATACATAGAAGTAATGGTTTGCCCCTGGATTGTTATCTGAATTTCATTATTGGCAATAGTAGGCCCTTGAGAAGCGTAGAACTGATGGGTTTTGCCACCGCCACGCGCTGGAGGGCCACCACGGCCATCAAAGAAAATAACCTCTATCTGATTCTTTTTTGAAATGCGGGTCAGTTTTTCTTTAGCCTGATAAATTTCCCAGTTTGCTTTTACATAACCTCCGTCTTTTGTGCCATCAGAAAAGCCTAACATGATTGTTTGGTGATTCGCACGATTTTCAAGATGGTTTTTGTAGAATGGCAATTGGTATAGGCTTGTCATGGTACTCTGAGAGTTATCTAACCCTTCAATGGTCTCAAACAATGGGACTATATCTACCTTGATTTCAGCTGCTTTATAACCACAAAAACGGAAGAGAGCTAATACCTCTAATACTGAAAACGTAGAAGTAGAATTACTGATTATATACCGATGACAGGCTTTTTCACCATTTAACTCTTGTATTTCTTTGATAATACGAACCGTCCTGAAAGTATCTTTTGTCAAGGTTTCCTCAAAATCCTCTTCCTTAATTGTTAATTCATGTTCTGTTAAAAACCGGAGTTTATCAACATCACTCCACTTATCATAAGGTTTGTCAGAGATACCATATTTCTGATTAATCTGTTCCATTACATTTTCATGGATGCTGCTATCCTGACGAATATCAAGACTGGCAAAGTGCAAACCGAATAGTTTTACTTGCTGAATAAACCTGTCTAACAGATTAAGGAATATACCTTTGTGTTTGGTTATCAGGAGTTGTCTTACTTCATCTAAAGAAGACAGTAATTCATGTAGGGTTAAATCATGTTTCAACCCATTCATGTTAGTGTAAATGCGATTACTGATAGCTGTCAATAAAGGCATAACTCCTTTAAATGTCAGGCGACGACAAATAATTTTAAAATCGTTATAATAGCATTTCAGAATACTTGTGCGAAGTTCTATCGATACTTTTTTCGATATTTCAGCCGTTACAAAAGGGTTGCCGTCTCGGTCACCGCCTGGCCAGAAACCTAATTCCAATACGGGGTTAAATCCTCCGCTTCCGTTCTGAAAATATGACCTGAGTTTATCATGAATTTCGCCAATTACCTGATAATACACATGGCGCAGGTAGAAGATAATACTCTGGGCTTCTTCTAAAGGTGTTGGCTTCTGCTCGTTTATAAAAGGCGTTTTACCTAACTGTTGTAGAAGAGAATCAATACCATTAATATCGTTTTTAGGAATCAGTTGCTCTAAATCCTGAATAATGCGTAAAACACTACTTGGATAAAATTGGGTAGGATGAGCTGTAAAAACAATGCGAACCTTAAAGTTTTTTAACTTCTCATGTACTTCTGCTAACTTGTCTTGTTGCAGAGCTAAATCAAGAGTACCTTGCAAAGTACCCTTCCCATTCAAGGGATTGAGTTTCTCAAAAGCCGAATCCTCAACACTGTCAAACAATACAACCTGCCGTTCTATATAGGTAATAAACCTGAACAAAAGATCTATTTTTTCCTTTTCTTCTTTGATAGAGGTATATTGCTTAAAAAACGTGTCAATAATTTCTTTTGGCTCTTTGCCCGCTTCAAAATCGGCTTCTGACATGTCGTGCAGAAAAGGCATTAACTGGCCGATTTTAGTCATCTTATCATAAGGCAACCTTGAAAAAAGCGTATTAAATACAAGATATTTATTATGAATTTCTTGTGTGAAAACAGAATCAATAGAATTTTCCAGCATTTTTCTTACGAGTATTAATGTTTTGACGAAACAAACTACGTAAAAATCTACTGTATTTTGATTCCTTTACCGAATAAAGTTTGGTTTTTCTTGAAAAAGTTAAAATATTTCAAAAGATAAAACAATTCTATTGAAAGACATTCCTTTTTAAGCCTCGATAATCTATAAAATCAGTAATTTTACTTTCATAAAAATAACAGGTGGGACCTGTTCATGATTAATTGATGAAATATCCTATCTATATGGATTACAATGCCACTACACCTCTTGACAAAGAGGTATTAGTAGCTATGTTGCCTTATCTGACAGAACATTTCGGTAATGCTGCCAGCAGGTTTCATGTCTTTGGCTGGAAAGCCGAAGAGGCAATAAGTATAGCTCGCCAGCAGGTGGCGGATCTCTTGGGTGCTTCTGAAAAAGAGATTATTTTTACAAGTGGAGCTACAGAATCGGTTAATTTAGCAATTAAGGGTGTTTACGAAGCCTTGAACCGGAAAGGGAATCATATTATTACAGTTGAGACAGAGCATAAGGCAGTATTAGATACTTGCCAGCATTTGGAGAAATTAGGAGCAGAAATTACTCTTGTGCCCGTAGATAGTGAGGGCAATATTGATTTAGTATTGCTCGAGAACAGTATTCGCCCTACTACCATTCTGATTTCAGTAATGGCAGCTAATAATGAAATTGGGGTTACGTATCCGCTAAAAACAATAGCGCAGATAGCCCACCGACATCAAGTATTATTTCATTCTGATGCTACACAAGCAGTGGGGAAATTGCCAATTGATGTAATAGCAGATGGGGTAGATTTGCTAAGTCTATCTGCTCATAAATTTTATGGCCCCAAAGGTGTAGGAGCTTTGTATATCAGAAAAAAACTAAGTATTGTTGCCCAACAAGATGGTGGAAAACATGAAAGAGGTTTGCGCTCAGGAACCTTAAATGTGGCAGGAATTGTTGGATTAGGCAAAGCCTGCGAGATTTGCAGACAAAATATACCAGAGGAAATCATACGAATACAAAACTTACGGAATTTATTAGAAAAAGGCATTTTGGAAGCCATACCTGGGACAAAAATAAATGGTGCCATTGCACAACGCTTGCCTAATACAACTAATATCTGTTTCGGGAAAATAGATGGAGAGAAGCTGTTAATGAGCATAAATCAAATAGCAGTATCGAATGGGTCGGCGTGTAATTCGGCCTCTACTGAACCTTCTTATGTTTTAAAGGCACTGGGGTTGGATGATGATTCAGCCTATGGGTCCATCAGGTTTAGTTTAGGGAGAATGACTAAGGGCGAAGACATTGAGGTTGCTGTTGAACATATAATAAAAGTAGTAAGTCAAATGAAGAGTGTGTCAGGCTGATTGTATAACGGGTTTCTCAAATCATCGGAGAATGGAGGTAGATTAGAATTATAGTAAGACATCTGACAAAATTCACTTTAAGACGATTCCCAGAATTGTAGCAAAAAGTCATGGATGATCAAAAAAAAGAATTTATGCGTAAGGCCATTGAACTATCTTTTATAGGTAGTCAGGAAGGTATCGGACAAGGCCCTTTTGGAGCGGTAATAGTAAAGGATGGTGAAATAGTAGGTCAGGGGCATAATAATGTAGTAGCTTATAATGACCCCACTGCCCATGCTGAGGTAGTAGCTATCAGAGATGCCTGTAAGAAATTAGGTGTCTATGAATTACAAGGTTGCGAAATATATACCTCATGTGAACCTTGCCCTATGTGCCTGAGCGCAATTTATTGGGCAAAGTTAGGGAAAATTTACTATGGTAATACCCGTAATGATGCCGCTGCAATAGGTTTCGATGATGCTTTTCTTTATCATGAAATACCTTTACCACTTTCTGAAAGAAAAATCACAATTGAACCTCTGGCTCGCGACGAAGCTCAGGCTGCCTTTGTGCTTTGGGCAAAAAAAGAGAATAATGAGGATTAATAAAAATATACTATGCCCTTTTTCAGGATATATATGAAAGAAATTAAAAAAATTGTTGAAGCCTATCAGAAAATTGATTTTAATCAAAACAAAGCAGCTTTGGCAACAGTAGTACGTGTAGAGGGCTCTTCGTATAGACGTACAGGCGCACGGATGTTAGTGATGGAATCTGGAGAGTGGGTTGGTGGGATAAGTGGTGGTTGTTTAGAGGGGGATGCCCTGAAAAAGGCACGGCTGGCTATGTCGCAAAACAAAGCAACCCTGATTACTTATGATACTTCTGACGATGATCCCTATCAGATAGGCGTTGGACTTGGCTGTAACGGCATTATTGACGTATTGATTACCCCTCTTGAACCACAGGATAAGCTAAATGCTGTTTCCCAAATAAGGTATTGCCTTGACCAGCGTAGTCCGAATGTAATAGTTACCATAACTGCATTAAACAGAAGTAATGAAGTTATTCAATTAGGCCAGGTATTTAGGTTTGATTCTACTGACCATTTTAATGAGATTTTTCCTTTAGATGATATTAAAGAAAAGTTGACAGAGGAAATTCGGCTGGTTTTGGTAAATACTAAATCAATCTCCCGAACCTACACTCTGGCTGATGGCTTGTCTGTTAGCTTATTCATTGAGATTATCCCTCCAGCTATACAATTGTATGTTTACGGTAGTAATTATGATGTGTACCCTATGGTACGTATGGCAAAAGAATTAGGCTGGAAAGTAATTGTGGTTTGTAATCCTAACAAAATGCACCGTTCCCTCTTTGCTATAGCCGATGCTGTAATGCCTAAAGACTATGTACCTGTAATTGATAAATATACAGCGGCTATTTCGATGTGCCACGATTACGAAACTGATTATCACAATTTACAAACACTGCTGAAAACAGATATATCCTATATAGGACTTTTAGGTCCTAAAAAGCGCACAGTAAAGATGTATGACCGGATGAATGAGGAAGGGAAACCGATTACACCCGAAAATGAAAGCCGTATCTTCAGCCCCGTTGGCTTAGACATCGGAGCAAATACGCCAGAAGAAATTGCCTTATCTGTATGTGCTGAAATCCGTACAAACTTCTCCGGTAGAGATGCAAAAAGGCTTAAGTTTAGAAATAAACCGATTTATGATAGCTAAAATTTGGTTTTTTCTTGAAAGTAAAATATTATTGTTCACTATTATTCAACACCTGCCTGAAATTTCTTATCTGAAAAGCCTTAGTTATTGAGTTTAGAATAAACTGCTGTATTAAATTATGTACGTTAGCTTTTGTAAAATATTATTTGCATGTCATTCAAATTTGTTACCTTATATGGGATAGTTGTCATTCTGACTTCCTTGTTTTTTCAGTTTGTTCCCTTGCCAAAAATGCTTGCATGGGAAGAACTGCTGTTATCTAAATTATTAAATCAGGCACCTGTGTTACTATGTATGGGCTATCTGTGGGTACAGCGAAAGAGAATAAAAAACCCGGATATTTTTTATCTGGTAATGATGTTTCTTTTTCTTAATGTCTTTTCTGAAATCTATTATTATTCAGTAAATGCAGAGTCTTTATTAGCGGTTAATATTTTCAATAACAGCCTTATTTATACTGTATTATTAACGCTTCTTATTAAACAAAGGGTAAAGTTGAGAGATCAGGTAGTCAACGTCAAAAATATAAGCTATGCGACCTTTACAGGGGTACTTTTTGTGATAGGCTTTAGTTTTTCTTTACTGAAGGTTTATCAGGAATATTATGTTTCAAATAAACTCTTTTTTTTTATTGTATTGCTGGCTATGGTTATAACTACCATTAGTGTTTGTATGAGTTTTTTTGTGGACAAAGCCTTTTCAAAAAACTGGTATAAGATTATACTTGGTACAATTGCCATAGCTGTGCTTGATATTTATGTGTATCTGAGCCTGTTTGTTTTTGCTACTTATACGGCTTTTCTTTATACCATTGGCAAGCTTGTTTTTTCAATAGGTCTTTTGTTGATTGTCGATATATCGATGCGTAAATGTCTGAATAAAACCTATTTAGCTGTAGCGTATAAACGAGTATCTAAAACGCCCTGATTAATCTTTCACACATCTGAAACCAACCGTTGCATTTCGCTCAAAACCCTGAGATACCCTTAGTAAATGCTGGCGATGCGAAAGCTTTTGTGGACCACCCTGCACATACCACCAACTGGATACAGGTTTAAAATAGGAGCCGCCTTTCAGCATGATATACTTATAAGACCCATTCTGATATATATCGTTAGTTAATTGCCATACAGTTCCTGTCAGATCATTTATTTTTAAAGAACTTGCACCTGTTGGATATTGACCGATTTTATCTATCCTTCCATTACCAGTATTGGCTTTGGTAGAGTCAAAACTCATTCCCCAGGGATAATCTCTGTTATCAGGATATTGGGCAGCGTATTGCCATTCTTGTTCAGTAGGCAGGCGTTTACCCTTCCATGTACAATATTTTTGGGCATCTTCATAGCTCACATAAAAAACCGGATACTGAGCCAAAGAATCAGGCATCTTACGCCCTTTCCAATGTTTTAAGAAGTTAGCGGCATTGACAGGTTTATAAGCAGTTCTTTTCAGAAATTCGTCAAAATCTCTATTGCTTACTAAATTCTGGTCGATAGAGAAATTTTTCATTTCATATTCTGTACCATTTTGGCCATCAGGATAAAATACCCAGTCATCATCTCTGGTAATAGTAAACCTGAATTTTCCTGCCGGAACTTTGACAATATCTGTTGGATTACCGCCAGATGCTTTAGTTGGCATTGTTTTACTTACTAACCGAGGTGTACCTGTTTTTATCTCCACAATTCTTTCATCAATTAGCTGTTTATTATCGAATAATTGTATTACAAATTTACCTTCATAGGTGCCAAAATAATCCATCAATTTGATAGATAAAGGTTTTTGAATGCTGAATGACTGAAAGATTTTTTCATAACTGGGTTTACCTGCCCATATTCGGATTTCAGTACCGGAACTGGCTTCCACTTTCAATATATCTTCATAGACATTCAACTCAATTTCTAATAGTTTCGGAAATCTTGCTATGCAATCTACTTCGCCTTCATTGTTTGTACCCGACCATGATTGATTAAAAGCATCTGTTTCGGCTTCAATAAAGAATCGTTTACTATCTTTTTGTGGTATAGGACTTAATTCCTTATGATGCCATAAGTCTATATAATGAAAATCAGCACTTGAATCTACTTCATATAATGCACCTTTAAATCCTTCAGCGATCAAGCTGAAAATGGTATAGAGTTGTACATCATTTTTTGAAGTTTCCTGACTCTTCCAGGCATTTACATAGATTTTATCTTTTAAGGTTGGAATGAGGGGAGTATAGGCTTTCGTATGAAACAAGGCTGAGTTTTCTCTTAATATTCTTGAGGTTCTTCCTAAATACCGGTATTGCTCATCTAACCATTCTAAAGGTTTACCGTTTCTGAAAATATTCAGTTCGGTACCATAGCCGTTGAAGAATGCTGTGGCGAATTCTCGTTTGATGGGTTCAAGATATAATTCAGCAACTCTGAAAATAGCGAAGTCTGGTCGGATAAACTTGTTGAGGTTAAGGATAGGTGGATAATACAAGGCATTGTGTACACGGCCCGAAATAATACCAGGCATATTTTTTGGTACAGCCATTCCCTCCGAATACATCACTACGCCCTTCCGCACATGGTCAGCTGCCTCTTGCAAATCTTTGCTCGACTCTCCTTTGGTATCCAATACCACCCCATCTGCCGAAATTTCTTTTATCAGTTCAGCCATACCATCTAAATGCCCCTTACTACCCTCTTTGGCCGAAGTGCTATAACTCGTACTTTCGTCCCAGGGATTATAACAAATAAAGAATTTGGTGCCTTGCTTTCTTGAATATTCTGCTAAATTTTTGAGCTGTGGTAAGCCACCCGGTAGGTCTTTAAACAATTCCCATTGGTTGCGTTGGTCAAGTCCAAGAGTGGGCCATGTAGGCCAGATTCCTACAACATCATTTCCGCCGTAGAGTTTTTTGCCATGTTCCAAAAAAATTTTGTAGGCATTGTACCCTTCCTGTTCTTCAGATGCGGTCGATTCATTATAAAACCACTTATCCCAAGCCATAATCAGGTGCATCACGTAGGTATCCTGTATCCAATGTAAATCTTTCCTCTGGTAGAGAGTTTCATCAAATTTTTCGGTATCATATAAATAATTCTCCTGAAAAACCTTTCTCAAACCCTCTTGCCAAGTGCCCTGATAAAAATCAGTAAAGACCTCATAAATAACAGATCCTTCAGGTGCGACAATCGTTTCAAAGCGTCTACGAGTAGCATTTTCCCAGCTCTTCCGTCGGGCTATCGCACAAACTTTACTACTATTATTTAACGCAATGGTAGTAAAGCCCATTTCCCAGGCATTGTCAGGAACAATTACATTTACTGGTAATTTATCCGGCTGGAAGAGATGAGTTCTCGAAAGCCAATGGTCACCTAAGCCAGTTATATACACGTGTTTTTCTGAAATTCCAAAAGGTACTACGTTTCTAATTGTAAGGGTATCTTTCGAAATATTTTTAAAGATTATAGTAGTTTTCAACGCATTTCTGAAATAGCCGTTATCAGTAGTGCTGATACTGAACTTTGATTGCCAGTCTTTATTTAAACTTGAATAGACCTGTTTATTAATTTCGAAAGAAACCAAGGGTAATACATAAGAAGGGGTTATCTCTGAAATGTTTTTAACAACATAATCATCAATTGTTAGTTTGATATTCTGAGCTTGCAGGGTGCTTGATAAAAATATTAGAAAAATAAATTGCTTCATAATTGAGTTTTATTGCCTTAATTTAAGGCTTATTTCTTGAAACCCAGCTAAACAAATAGCAGTTTACAAAAGAAATACTTAATTATAGCTATATATGATAACCGTTAGACAAGCCGAAGAAATTATTCTGACTTACAAAATAAGACTTACAAGTGAGAAGGTAAACATTGAAGATGCTTTGGGTCGGATGTTAGCAGAAGATTTGCAGGCTGACCGAGATTTTCCGCCTTTTGACAGGGTGTCTATGGACGGTATTGCGATTGCGTATGAGCAGATAGAAAAAGGGCAAACAGAGTTCCCGATTGAACAAACCGTAGCCGCAGGCAAACCACAGGCTACTTTAGAAAATCCTAAACATTGTATAGAAATAATGACCGGGGCGATGTTGCCTGTTGGAACTGATACTGTGATTCGATATGAAGACATAAGCATTAAGAATAAAGTAGCGACGATTGAGGTTATACCAGCTAAAACTGGTCTGAATATTCATAAAAAAGGTATAGACCGTAAGCAGAATGACATCATAGTAACCAAGGGTGCGAAGATAAGTCCGGCTGAAATAGGGATAGCAGCGACTATCGGTAAAAACGAGATTTTAGTACAAAGGCAAATAAAAGCCATTGTGATTTCTACTGGAGAAGAGATTGTGCCAATTACTTCAACCCCTTTGCTACATCAGATACGCACCTCTAATAGTTATGCTTTACAAGCGTGTTTAAAAAACTGGGGTATAACTGCTGATACTGTGTTACTACCCGATAGTCAGGAAATAATTGAGCAGAAGATAAGCGAATATCTGGAGACCTATGATGTGTTGATTTTAAGTGGAGGAGTATCTGCCGGGAAATTTGACTTTGTACCAAAGGCTTTAGAGAGTCAGGGTGTTCGTAAGCTATTTCATAAGGTTTCTCAAAGACCAGGTAAACCATTCTGGTTTGGAGTAAAGGAGCAAAAGGTGGTATTTGCTTTGCCTGGGAATCCTGTTTCAACTTTTATGTGTTTGCATCGGTATTTCAAACTTTGGCTTGATGCTTCGCAAGGACTTAATACCACACGCATCAGTGCTGAATTGGGCAAGGATTTTGTAGTCAAGTTTGAATTAACGTTCTTTTTACAGGTAAAATTAGAAAAAACCGAGACAGGAACCTGGAAAGCTATACCCATCGAGGGGAATGGTTCAGGTGATCTGGCAAGTTTGGTAGAGACAGATGCTTTTATAGAATTACCCATGGAGAAAGAGCGTTTCAAAATAGGAGAAAAATATGATGTCTGGTTGTATAGATAAGTTATAAGCAATAACTGCTTGTTACCAAAGCTGATAAAAATTAGCTATAAAAACTGAAACTTTTATAGGGGTGTCAAAGTTTAATATTGAAAGGCAAGATCAATTAGTATAGACAATAAAAATTATTATACTATACATTGAGTTATTACGTTTACTAGCTTAAATTGCTATAAACAGGCAGTAATCTTTCTTTTTTTAGCATTTTTCAATAATTTTGAACAAAAATCTGTGGGAAAGTGAAAAATCTAAGAGAAACTATAACAAGAGTACCGATTGTACCACCAAAAACGAATCGAGAAGAACGCAAGGAGTTATTGCAGGAGTCTATAGATAAGTATTTAGGAGCTATTGAAACCCAGATAGGAGACTTGAAAAAGGCAGGTAAAAATGCACTGGTAATCGGAGGGATTATTGTTGCAGTATATGCAATAACAGAATTGCTTTTGCCTGAGGGGGATGAAGAAACAATAGCAAATGAGCCTTTGCTACTTAAAGAACCTGAACCTGTAAAAGAAAAAGAAGGAGATTCTTTATTATGGGGTGCTCTGAAAGGTGCCGCTACTTCAGTGCTGTTGGCTGTTGCAAAAGAAAAATTGTTAGAATTGATTGACCACCTCACAACGAAAGATGCCGAAGCAACTTCTTGATAAAATATTACAAAACAAACAGCAAAAGAAAAAAGCTTTAGCTGTTTTACTCGACCCTGATAAAGTTGAGACCACCGCTTTTAAACATTTCTTATACAACTGCGTCGAAAATCGGGTAGATTTCTTTTTTGTAGGTGGAAGCCTGATTACCAATAATATTATGGCCGGAATGATTGAAATCATTAAAAGCCAGTCCAATATTCCTGTTATCATTTTTCCTGGTAATGGTCTGCATATTGAACCCTCGGCCGATGGCATATTATTGCTTTCATTGATTTCCGGACGTAACCCTGATTATCTCATCGGACAACACGTCATTGCAGCTCCTATCCTTAAACAAAGTGGTTTGGAAATCTTATCAACAGGTTATATTCTGATAGATAGCGGACGGCAGACTACTGTTTCTTATATCAGCAATACGACACCTATTCCTCACGATAAACCTGATATTGCCGCTTGCACAGCCATAGCAGGAGAATTATTAGGCTTAAAACTGATATATCTTGATGGGGGTAGCGGAGCTATGTACCCGGTAGCACCTAAGATGATTCGTCGGGTAAGAGAAAATATTGATGCGCCGCTTATTGTGGGCGGGGGTATTAATTCTGCCGAAAAAGCACACGATGCCTTAGAAGCAGGGGCTGATATTATTGTTATCGGCAATGCTTTCGAGAAAAATCCTACTTTGCTTCCTGAAATAGCAGAAGTACTTCAATCTTTTAATTTAACAACTGTTTAGTGAAAATCAATCAGGTTTATCTTGGACTTGGGTCAAACCTTGGCGATAGGCAGGAAAACTTAGAACTTGCTTGCACACGTATCTTCAAGACTATCGGGGCCACTGTGGCACAATCGAGTATCTATGAGACTGCCGCATGGGGGCTGAAAGAGCAGAACGATTTTCTGAATCAGGTTATTTGCATTAATACCGAATATGAAGCAGTGGAAGTATTGACAAAGGTATTGGCAGTTGAGCAGTCGATGGGTAGAATACGTGAAGTAAAATGGGGAGCAAGGACAATAGATATTGACATTTTATACTTTAATGATGAAATTATTAATCTGGCTCATCTCACCATTCCTCACCCTTTTATTCAGGAACGTCGGTTTGTATTAACACCTCTGGCAGAAGTTGCTCCTGACTTTGTACACCCGCAATTGCAACAAACTAATGCTACCTTACTGGCTAATTGTGCTGATACAAGCGAGGTGATAAAAAACAATAGCTACGACAATCTGCCGTAGCCAGTTTTTAAAAATTATATTTATTAATTAATTTTCCATTCTCCGTCTTTGTAGAAATCCAGTATTTTTTGTTGCAATAAAACCTCATATTTGGCTTGCACCAGATTACTTCTGGCACGATCAAAATTGGTTTTAGCTAATACATATTCTACAGAGTTAACGGTACCTGCACTGATTTTGCTTTCTACTGCTTTGATATTATCCTGATTGATATTTACCTGGTCTGTAGCCACCTTGTATCTTTCAGAGGCAGCATCAAACGATTGGAATGATTGCTCAATGGCCTGGCGTAACTGAAGTTTTGCTAAGTTAAGATTATTTTCAGTCAGTTGTCTCTGTACTTTCACAGCTGCAATACGTGGTCTGTTTTGTAAACCTCCTAAAATCGGAATATTAAAGTTTAAGGACAATGAACCATTACGAGTACCATTGATCTGTTGCACATAATTTTCGTTTTTGTTTGAAGTAGAGTAAAAGGCTCCATAACTGGCCGATAACGAAATGTTTGGCATCACATTGGCTCTGGTTGCTCTTAATAGATTCTCGAAACTTCTTAATTGTAATTCAGCTCTTTTAACAGATGGGAAATTGGCAAGAGACTGGTCATATAATTGATTGACGAAATTATCATCTACTTTATAAATATTTACCTCGTCGGCAAGAGGTTCAAAAACAATATTATTGCTTGGTGTCAGATTCATTAACTGAAACAACAGCAAACGGTTGGTTTTAAGAGAGTTTTTCGTAGTGACAAACGAAAACTCATCATTAGCCAGTTGAGATCTTACCAAGAAATACTCTGCCTGACCCACAATCCCTGCGCTTACCATCTTGTTTATTCTATCCAATTGCGCTTTTGATGTTTCAACCTGTTGGAGTGCCACTTCAACTAATTCCTGAGATGCCAATACCTGTAAATAGGCTTGCAGCAGGTTTATAGTAATCAGATTGCGGCTTGCTTCGATACCTTTTGCCCCGGCTTCTTTTAACAGAATATTTTGTTGAATCTGGTTTTTAATCTGAAAACCATTGAATAAAGTAACGCTGGCATCAATTCCGAAACCATTGGTACTATACAATTCTTCAATATAAGAGTTGGTAAAACGGTCGATACTTCTACCGATACGTAAATCCTGGCCGACACCAAAGCCTATTCTTGGATATTGTAAGGATTTGACTCTCACCAATTCTGCATTGGCTACCTCGGCTTGTATCTGGCTTTCACGATAAGTTAAATTGTTTTTAATGGCTACATCAAGACACTCTTTCAGGGTCATTCTATTTTGTGCAAATGCACCTGAAAGACTCAATGTAAACGAAAAAAACAGTAAGTATTTGATTAAATTCTTCATTGTATTGCTTAAATCACTAATTTCAAAAATCTTATGTTAATCTACCCAGCCGTCTTTCAGTCGGATAATTCTATTGCCAAAAGCGGCGTTTTCTTCTGAGTGTGTTACCTGTACGATAGTTACCCCATCTTTCTCATTTAATTCTTTAAATAGTTCCATAATTTGTCTGGCTTGCTCGGAGTGTAAGTTTCCGGTAGGTTCATCGGCAAAGATAATTTTTGGCTCTGCTACAATGGCTCTGGCGATACCTACTAATTGTTGTTGCCCACCCGAAAGCTGTGTTGGGAAAAGGTCTTTTTTCGCTACCATGTTGAATCTGTCCAATACGTCGGCAACACGGCTTTTGCGTTCAGAACTCGACTGCCCTTTATACAAAAGCGGTGTTTCTATGTTCTCATAAACAGTCAGTTCATCTATCAAATGGTAAGCCTGAAATACAAAGCCAATACTGGTTCTATGTAATTCAGTACGTTTTTTCTCTGAAAGTTTTTGTACGGGTACATCTTCAAATAAATATTCTCCTTCTGATGCTTCTTCTAACAAACCTAAGATATGTAATAAGGTGGATTTGCCAGAACCTGATGGCCCCATGATTGATACAAACTCACCCTGATTGATAGTAAGATTGACGTTTCTTAATACATAAATTTTTCCGAAGCCTGCAGGATAGTATTTAGATATGTTTTTTAATTGAATCATTTTGATTGAATTGATTAGTTCTATGCGTTAAGATAGTATTTCTTGGCCGATTTCCAGATTTAAAAGATATATATCTAAATGCCAAAGTTTATGCCATTAAATTTAATTGCCTGAAAATCAGTTGTTTATATTGATATTGTAAAATAAAAATGTCCGAAAACGGACAAGATTTGTACGCCTTCGGACAAGGGGTAGGGTTATAAAAAAGGTGTTATCGGTTCATGTATTTTTTGCCATTTGAGTACTTCATATCAATTCCACCTTTGAATTTTGTATTGTCAAAATTACCTGAATCCTTAAATTCAGTATATTTGAAATCAGCGTGATTATTAAAGGTTGAACTCTTGAAAGTTACACGTTCGTTGAAGTTGGCATATTTGAAATCAGCATTTTCTCTGAAATTCACACTATAGAAATCAGCGTCGTATTTAAATTTTGAATACTTGAAGTTGGCATATTCGCCGAAAGTACAATTGGCAAAGTTTGATTCTCTTTTGAAGTCAGCGTATTTGAAATTCGCTTCTTTGCCAAACTTTGTACCGGCAAAAGATGCCTTTTCTGCAAAATCAGAATATTTGAATTCACTCAGGCCTTCGAAAGTGCAATTTTCAAAAATCACGCTCTTCTCGAAATCAGTGGTATATGTTTCACCATCACCCATACTTATACTCCAATTTCTGCCGCCTCTTTTATCTTCATTGTTTTTATATGCGATGAAATCATCTTTGAAAGTACAGTTTTTGAAAGAAACCGGTACTTCTACAGTGCTTTTAAATTCTTCGTAATCTCTGTTCTTTTTCACGCGTTGTTTATTAGAAAGTTCAGTCAGGTCTAATTTACCTGTGATGGTTACTCCGTCATAGTTAACCGACTGGCCTTTATCTATGGCATCAAAAATAGTCTTAGCTGAAACTTCTTTTTGTGCCGATACTGTGCTGATAATACCTGCACAGAAAAAGAAAATAAGTAGTTTTTTCATGTTTATATTATTTGTGAGGCGAGCTGGAAGCTCGCCGTTGTGATTCGATTCTTATACTAACAGGGGAAAAATGTAATATGGCGAACGGGAAGTTAGTGCTACAATTTTATTCATTAATGTGAATACCACCGGAGTTAGCATCCATTGTTACCGGAATCCCGCCACCGTTTACCGAACCTTTTACACGGTCTTTTTCAATTCTTCCACTAAAGTTTTTGATTTCAGGTACACGCACACGGTTGGCATCTAAATCAAGGTCTAAGCCTTTGTCCATAGGCATTCTTACATTAATGCTACCTGCACTGGTTGATAAAGAAAGATATTTGCCAAATGATTTAATATCGGCATCAATACCACCACCGCTTGTTGACGCTTTTACACTGGCTCTGATGTCGTCTAAGTGAATAGAGCCTCCCGAAGTTGAAGTAATCAATTCACCGCTGATTTCTTCTGCTCTTACACCGCCGCCACTGGTTGTAGCTTTAATGGTACCATTAAGCCCTTTTAAGCGCAAACCACCGCCAGAAGTGCTTAGTCTGATATCACCTTTGCAGTTATCAGCGCCAATGCCACCACCGCTGGTAGATACATCAATTACATCACGGCAGCCTGTCAGGTCAATTCCACCTCCAGAGGTTCTTCCTTTAATATTGCCACCTAAGTTAGCTAATTTTAAACCACCGCCGCTGGTAGTAAATTCTAAATTTCCGGTTAAGTTTTTGAGATTAATTCCACCACCGCTGGTTTGTAAGTCTGTAGAGACCTTCTCAGGTGAATAAATTTTGAAAGTAATATTCAATGATTTTTTCCAGTCGTTCCAGCCACTTTCACGTTTTCTTTTAGCCAGGCAATAGACGGTTCCTCCTTCTTTTTTTACACTTAATTCATACTCTTCCAAACGCTCTTCTATTTCGGCTTTGCTTAATGAATTTCCGTTCCAGTTATTGGGTCTGATATACACCTCAACACGGGTTTCATTACCCGGCTGACCTGTTACGGTAATGCCGCCACCTGAGGTGCGCACATTCAGGTTTTGTACTTCAGATGACTGATAAGTTTTTACTAAATAGGGAGTTTCTTTGTCCTGAGCCAAAGAAATAGTAACGGTTGATAGTCCGACAATAAATAATGAGAGTAGCTTTTTCATAAATTAAGTATAGTTTGAAATCGATAATTTTGATACAGTTGTAAATAAGATGCAAAAAAACTTTTGTGCGTTGCATAAATAAGACAATTATTTTTCAGGTTACCCTCACTTTGCAGACAAAGTTTTTCAAATCAGAAAATCTTTTCCCAATAATCAGGAAAGGGATAATCATAAAGTTAATAGATTCACTGTGGTCTGGTAAAAAGGTTCCCACCATATTGGCAACCTTTTCTGATGCTTATTGATTGCCTGTACCTGGAATCATCTGTGTCTTTATTCAAAAAGGTTCCCACCATATTGGTAACCTTTTCTGATGCTTATTGATTGGCTGCACCTTGAATCATCTGTGTCTTTATTGAAAAAGGTTACCACCATATTGGTAACCTTTTCTCATTCAACTTCAGGTCTCATGGACTATCTCTGATAAACTGTAATTACAGGCCTGCTCATTATAGAAAAAGAACATAAACCAGTTATGCCTGTGCGACCTGTCTTGTATTTGCAGTTTTTTTCTCTTCGTCCATGATAATAATTGTTGGCAAGACTGAACGTTCCTTAAATTTCTGATTTAAGTATGTGTTTTCAAAGTATTCAGGGAGGTTTTTGTTGTAATTGAACTGTTGGGTTATTCTCTGTTCGGCATACTCCCTGTTATACCTTTTTAGTTTAATCTTTGATTTCTTTTTATCTGTACTATCAATGCTTTGTTGGGTGGATTTATCAGATTTTAACAGGGGTGTAGCTGTGAATAGAGGATTAGACGGTTTATTATTTCATTGATTTGTTCAGGTGGTTCATTGCTATTTAAAAATTTAAGTGTCCGGGCTTTCATCATTTGGGGCAGTCTTAACCAAACAATACATTTTTAAAAGGGAAAGAATGATCCTGAACCACTTCATTTGTTTATGGCATTGAGTTGCTTTTTCTGCATAAGAAAACCGATAACAACAAGCCAGATTAACCATAAGGTGCTACCAATGAAACCTGCTAAATCCCATACCGGAAAATCAGGCATGACAGTAGCAAATAATTCTGCCTGTGCCGTCAGGTAGATACCTGATGAGATATAACCTAACCAGATAATCCATCGAGGGAATAGTTTTAGTCTGGCAAAGGCTGCCGTCATCATGATCGTCCAGATGATTGTAAATAATTGTCCTAAATGCTCGCCTAAAATAACACCTCCATATTGGTGAATTACCTGAAAAACAATTTTGCTTGTTTCTTTTACGGCCTTATTGCCATGTACATAATTATTGGCTAAGACTGGTACAACGAATGTCCAGCGTAGTAATCCAATCATTTGTACTATCAGACCAACAACGCCAATAGTAGTAGCCCAGCGAACAAAAGAAAATTGTTTTTCAAGCTTTTGCCCAAGCATGACGTAAGCAGGTAAAAAAGGTAGACCGATGATAGCGAAAGTGAACCATACCCAGATAAGTGTTGAGCCTCCCTCATAAAACTTTATAAGTACGATACCCATATCCTGACGGAGAATAGCAGGGTAATCGAATATGATGCCTAAGATGGTATAAGGAATAAATAATAAGATACCTCCTGCAATGAGTAGTCGGCCAATGATTTTTGTAGTATTGAAATTTTCCATGATGCCTGTGTTTTTTATTCTGAATCATTTTGATGATGCAAAATTGGCAGAATGCAAAAGGAGAATACCGGACAAATGTCTAAATCGGAGATAGGGGTGAAATATTTATGGCGCGGACGGGAGTTCACGCCACAAATATTTTAATGCGAAGTCAATGTCTTTGTTCCAACTCCTTCAACCTGTTTTTAGGCTCTTCATTATTTGGATTGGCAATTACTGCTTTTTTATAGTATTCAATCGCTTCCTCTTTACGCTTCAATATTTCGTAGGTTTTAGCAAGGCTGATCAGTACTAAATCGCGTTGCGGAAATTCTTTTGCATTATTCTCAAAAATCAGAAGGGCGTCATTATACCTTTGAGAAGCAAATAGCTGATTGCCTAATTGATCCATCGCCAACCAGTCTATATAATAATTAGTGGTATCTTTCTTATATACCTGGTAGGCTTCTACTGCCTTTGCGGTTCCTTTGGTAGCAATATCAGTCTCCATGGCTTTATGGGCAGGTTGTTTCAGTTGAACAGATTTATTGTGCAACACCCGCAACAGGCTTTGAGCGATACCAAAAAAATGGGTTGGAGAACTATTGCATAAAAATACAACCAGACTATTGGTAGAAGGTATCCGAATAAGGAATGAGAGAAAACCTTCGGTCATACCCAAATGATAATTGGCAAATACACTGTCTTTGGGAGTATATCTGAATTGCTGATTAAACCACCCGAAACCGTATTGCCAGGGGCGTAAACCCGGTGTAAACATCTCGTTTGTGAGTTGCTGGTTAATCAGGGTATTGTTACTGATGGCTGTATGAAATTTGAAGAGGTCTTCGACGGTTGAGTAAATATCACCTGTTCCCATCGTATTTGACTGGTCTCTGAAATCGTTGCTTGTATAGCCGCCGATAATATAATCGTATCCTGTGGCTCGTTTGGGTACAATCTGAGTATGGTAATATGAACCAGAACTATTCATTTGAAGTTTATCAAAAATATCTTCTTTCATCAACCGGGCATAGCTTTTACCTGTAACCTTTTCCATAATATAGCCTAAAGTATAATACCCCCAACTACTGTAGTAATAACTCTTACCCGGCTCAAAAACAAGCGTAGAGTCCATGTATAATTTGATATAGTCTTCTCTGGTATAATATTGCCGGCTGATTCTCGGGAAGAAATCTTTGATAATATCGTAGTTAGGTATGCCTGAAGAATGGCTCAACAATTGGCGGATAGTAATCCGGCTACCGTTTTTCTTTGAATATTCCGGCAGGTAATCTGAGATAGTTTTGTCAAGGCTAATCAAGCCTTTTTGTACCTGTATCAGCATTAACATAGCTGTTAAAGGTTTGGATACTGAGCCAATCATAAATTTTGTATCAGTAGTATTCGGAATGTCCCATTCACGATTAGCCATACCGAAAGCATCTTTATAAATTACCTTTCCGTTTTCGGCTACCAATACACTACCATCAAACATATTAAACTGATGATACTTCTTCATGACCTCTTCAAGTTTTTCGACTTTGCTCTGCGCTATAGTAGAAGCAATAGTAGATGCAAGCAATATTGTCAGAAACAAACGTCTGTTCATACAGTTTTGGTTTTAGCGAAGAAAAGTAAGATAGTAACAGCAGACTATTACAAATTTATAAAATTAATGGCAGATGAATAACAAGGAAGCTATTAATCTCTTATCTCTTTAATCATTATAACTGTATCTGCATAATCAGCTATAAAATGTGGCAGAAGAATAGAGGTCTCTGCAAAACCAGCTTTCTGATAGGCTTTTACTGCACCGATATTTTGTCGGGCAGGAGCAATGATGAATTTTTTGCAGGCTAATTCGTTGTGAAGATAATGGCATAATGTTTTTAAGGCATCAGTACCATATCCTTTATTAGTATATCGACTATCAGCCAGCCATATATCTAATTCTGTAAATCGGAGTCGTTCTTCTGCATAAATTTTGTTATAATTTATCTGCCCGATTGGTGTAGCGTTTAGTTGAATAATAAAACAACGACCTGATTCGGGTTGAGAGCCATCAAAAAAATATTCGTAATAATCATCAATAAACTCTTCCCAGGTTGGCACCGGGTTTTCAGGAAAATGAGGTGGACCAAGCATAGACGAAGTCAAATCAGAATGTGCCAGCCATTCAAAAACCTGTCGGCGGTCTTGCATAGTTGCTGGTCGGAGGGTGATTAGTTTTCCTTTCAGATATGATTCATTCATTTTTCATTATAAATTCAACCAAACTTAATGATTTAACTAGTGAGTCTATATTTAAAATAAAATATGGACTCACTTATACTTAACTTAGGAAGGCATAATTATTTTAGCTTTTACTCCCACTTCATCGAGTAAATACAAAAGCCCTCTTCCATCAATTAATTCAATAGGTTTATCTTTTGAAAATTCAAAGGCGTCAGTTCCATATGAACTTGTAGACACCAATATTCCCTTACTTGCACCCTCATTTATCATAGTCCCATATAAATCTCTTACAGCTGAAACTCCGACGGTATTTTTGTATCTTTTAGCTTGTATAACCAATTTACCACCTAAAACGGGTCTAGTATCAAATGCAATAGCATCTACACCTCCGTCTTTTGTAGTTCTTGTTTGTTTTGTTTCAAGCCCCATCTTTCCAAATAAATTACTTACTAGATTTTCAAATTCAAAAGGATTTAAATCCATCAAATTTGGGCGAGTATCTAAAAGAGAAATAGCATTTTCTTCTTCAACAAATCTTTTATCAATCATTGAAAACTCTCGAATTGGCTTTACAGGTACAAACTCAGATGGAGAAGATGAGACATTTGCAGATAAGCCTTTTATACACTTAATAGGGTCTATTTTATCTAATTTTATTTCTAAAAATTTTTCTTTAGAAGTAGTAAGACTTAAAATGGTAGGAAATTCAGTTTTTCCGTTACTTGGATTAAGGTGTTCTACAAAACCATTAAAACTTATTATCAAAATTTTATTTGCCTGATCTGATTCTGCAATCTCATGAATTGTCCTTAATGCTAAACTTGCTATTAGCATAGAGTAGGCTTGACTAATTTCAGAAGGTTTTCTTTTCTTAATTATTAAGTCATCCTTTGTTTTCGAGTATTTAAAATCTAATTCTTCTGGAATGATTGTTAATGTAGGAAGTTTGAATTCTACCAGTATTTCTTTAGAATCTTTTGAATAGCCTATTTTGATTTCTCTTTCCCAATCTTCCAAATAATTTGAATTTTCTAGTACAATACTTGCGTAAGAAATCACAGCATCCTCATCTCCTTCAAAATATAATTTCTGGAAATCATTTATTTCTTCACACTTTTCGTGATAATCCTTTTTATATTGCTCTACCGTTGAATTAAATTCTTCTTTTTCAATAGCTATATCTATTGTTAATTGTCTTTTTAAGTCTTCAATTTGAGTTACACTTAAGTTCCAATTGCTATAATCTTCTGTATATTTTTCCTTTGCTTTTTCTATTTTAACTTCCCATTTTTTCTTAATGAAACCAATATACCTTCCCAAGAAAGGCATTTTTCCAGCTTTTTCAATATACGTATTTTCAACAGGCATTTCTGTTGCTAAAGGAATAAGATTATCAGATAATTTCGACTTGAATCTTGGTGGTTTATATTTAGGTTTTAAATTATCAAAAACAACTGTATCATCAATTTCAAGAGTTTCTTTAATAATTCCACTTGTTAAATAGTTAAATAAATTGTTAGATTTTTCGGTCGCCTCTTCTGCTTCATCCACCATGTCTTTGATATACTGTTCTCTTCTCTGTTTTTCAAGTTGTTTTTCATATTTTAAATTTTCTTTTTCGTATCTTATTGATTCTCTCAGTTGTTGTTTTTGATATCTTTCATTTGCTCTAATTTGTCTTTTTCTCTCTGCTGCTGCTTGTCTTGATGCTCTAGCACCTGCTCGAGCTGCTGCCATTACTAAACTACTGAAACTTTTAGCCATAATATAAGTTGTTTTAAGTTAATGTCTAGAGTTATTGATAGTAGATAAATATCATACATAATTATCTTATTAAAACTTAATAAGTGCGTAGATATATGGATTAGAAATACGGGAGTTGAATCTGCTTTTAAGAATACTAATCGAAAGAAATAGTCACAGGGATTTAAAGGCAGTTCGACTTATGGAATAAATCACGAATTATAATAGCAATGCTAAAAAATAAAAATGAAAAAACAAAGTGTAAATAACGAAATAAGCCATAAAAGCAATGTGTTCTATAACTAAAACAAGAAACATAGAACAAAAAAAACAGAGCTACTTAAATAGCTCTGTTTCGTTCATTAAATCATTTCTGATTACTTATTAGCACTTAATAAATCATAGAATTGATTCAGTTTTGGCATTAAGATGATACGTGTACGACGATTGGCGGAACGCCCTTCGGCTGTATCATTGCTTGTTAGAATATTATATTCTCCACGACCGGCAGCAATCAATTTGTTAGGGTCTACCTTAAACTGGCCTTGTAATGCACGAACTACCGAAGTGGCACGTTTCACACTTAAATCCCAGTTATCTGAAATACATTCGTTTTTGATAGACACGTTATCGGTATAACCTTCAACCATTACTTCAAGCTCTGGTCTCGACTGGATAATCTGTGCAATTTTACCTAAAACCTCGTTGGCTCTTGGAGAAATTCTGAAGCTACCACTGCTGAATAACATTTTGTCGGATATATTAATCATTACCACAGTTTTATCGACTTTTACTTCAATGTCTTTGTCGTCGATACCGTCTTTCAATACACGTGTAAGATTAACGGCCAAAGCTAAATTAATAGAGTCGGCTTTGGTTCTTGCGGCATGTAAACGGTTGATATACTGGTCTTTTTGTGCCAATTGCGACAATGTATTATCAATATTGTCGTTGGCAGCTTTAGATAATACTGTCAGGTCTCCTACTTGTTCTAACTGACGGTCACGTACTTTTTTCAAATCACCTAACTGGTCTCTCAGATCACTCAACTGCTGGTCACGTTGCTGAATAGTAGTTTGTGCTGTTGAGATCTGTGCATCTGATGATCTTTGCAAATTGGCCAGACGGTCTTTGTAATCTTGTACTTCATCGCCGCACTTTACTAAGTTTGCCTGTACACGTTCGTGTTCAGTCTGAAGTGCTACATACTTCTTTTTTGCGACACAGGAAGCCAATGAAGTAACTGCAAAAAAGATAATTAGAGGTTTAACAAAAACTTTCATGAGATTGTGTGTTTTATTTAGTATGACATAAGTTGTGGCCGGAAAATTTGCGTTTGTTTTTCTCAATGCCAGTTTATTTATGTGTTACAAGACAAAAAAAGTATGCCATAAAGCAAGTAATTCAAGTCTGATAGTATTAAAAATCAGTTCCGTTTCGAAACTATATATTATCAGGTCTCCTCAAATAAGAGTTCTTGCACATAACTTGTTGTTGTTTTGGTAGAGACGGAATGCTTTATGTATTAAAGGTCAATAAACGGGGAAAACACGTCTTTTGGTAATAGAACATCTCTTACTTTTAATTCATTTTTAGAGATAAACCCTCAGAGACGTTTTGCAATATGTCTCTACAAAAAGGTTGTTTATTACCCCTTCATTATCTATTAAAGACCGAATTGCTTAGTTAAATTTGGCGAAAATATAATGTAGAAACTTTAGTAGAAAATATTCCCCAATTATAAGTAAAGGGCAATATTACAGGTGGTGGTTTTGGTAAATACTATTTTGTTATCTTATCAAAATCCTTATTATATATTGGAAATGGTATTTTTCTGAGATAATATTTTCTTTTAATAATTAGTTATAATTTTGCTACAAAACCAGATTAAGCAATTGGGTAGAGATAGCAAAGACATAGCGTTATGGCAGGCGTTTAAGGGTGGAGACAGAGATGCCTTTGCTAAAATCTACAATCTTTTTATTGAAGACCTGCTAAGCTATGGGTATCGGGTGACCAACGACAGGCAGTTAATCCGGGATAGTATTCAGGACTTATTTCTGCATTTATGGCACAGCAGAGAGAACCTGACAGATACTGATTCTATCCGATTCTATCTTTATGTCTCTCTAAGAAACCGGATTCTGCGTAACATTGAAAAGCACAACCATACATCTATTGATACACAGGATTTATTTGAGAATATCATCGGTGTTTTATCGGTTGAAGATGAGCTGATTACAAACGAACAATATAGCGAGCAGATTATTCAGCTTAAAAGAGCCATACAGCAATTGCCCAAACGCCAGCAGGAAATTATTCAACTCCGCTATTATCATGATTTCAGTTTTGAAGAAATTGCTGATATGATGCAGATTAATAACCAGTCTGTCAGAAATCTCCTGCACAGGGCTATCACCGAACTACGCCAGCATTTTACCCCATTTTTGCTTTTCTTAGCAAGTTTCTTGATAAGTTTCAAAAAAAATTAAAAATAATTCAATTTTAGTGAGTACAAAATTCACTATACCTGATTTAGGGTATAGAAAAGAAAAACCATGACTAAAAATTACGAAAAATACACGCTCGAAGAATTCATCACAGACGAAGATTTCATTTGTTGGGTAAAATACCCTACGGAAGAATCAGAAAGTTTTTTTCAGACACTTATTAAAAATACGCCTTCCCAAGCTCAATTAATCCACACAGCTCGGGTTGCTATACAACAATTGGCCGTTGCCAGTAAGCAAGAGGCTCCAGCCGATGAAATACCAGTTATCTGGACAGATATAGAAGGGAATCTGATAGGAACTCAGGCATCTCGTGCGGGCCTTCAGATATCCTGGAAATATTGGGTGGCAGCTGCATCTATTGTGTTGGTAGTGAGTTTAGGTTTCTGGCTAAATAGAAACGCATGGATTAAACCTACAAGTATTTACACACAATTGACAAAAAGCAGTGCAAAGCCGATTAGAGAAGTAGTGAATACTTCTTCAAGTGCCACGGCTGTGACCTTACCCGATGGAAGTGAAGTGACACTCTGGCCTGATAGCCGACTAAGTTATAATGAATCTTTTGAGGGAGATTTAAGAGAGGTTTATCTATCAGGGGAAGCTTTTTTTGATGTAAAGAAAAATGCGAAGATTCCGTTTGTGGTCTATGCTAATGGATTGGTTACGAAGGTATTAGGTACAAGCTTTTCGATAAAAGCTTTTGAACAGGATAAGCAGGTGTCGGTTAATGTAAAAAGTGGAAAGGTATCAGTTTTTGCGCAGAAATCTAACCAGAATTCGGACCCTGAAACGAAAGGGATAGTACTAACACCTAACCAGCAGGTAATTTACAGCAAAGAAAACGAGCAATTGACGCGTACATTAATAGCAAAGCCAACATTATTACTGAATAGTCAGGAATTGCAGGGTTTTTGGTTCAAGAATGCTCCTATAGAAGAGATTTTTTCTGCGCTTGAAAAAGCGTATGGGGTAGAGATTATTTATGATAAAGAGGTAATGGCCACCTGTCGTTTGACTACCTCGCTTACCAATGAAACATTATTTGAAAAACTTGATATTATCTGTGCGGCCTTAGATGCTACTTATAAGCTGATAGATGCACAAATAGTTATTACGAGTAATGGATGTAATTAAATTCAACCCAAACCTATACACTTTTTATTTATGGATAAAAAAAATAGCTGACTCCTTTAAATAAGAAAAACCGATAACGATTCCGGCGTTATCGGCTCTGTTTCCCCCTTCATAGTTTCGAAGAACTGCGCCCAGATACTGGGTGGGAGGGATTGTTTTTGCCTATATCTAACAAAAACTTAGTAAATTAAATGAAAAAACGACAACAAATCAAAAAAAAACTACTGTACCTTATGAAACTATCGCTCCTACATTGTTGCATTGCGATGATTTTTACGGGTATCTCGTTGGCAAAAGATGCTGAAGCGCAGGAATTGCTCAACCGTAAGGTGAGTGTTCAGATTGAGAATCGCAACTTTGAAGACGCTATCTCAATTATAGAAAAACAGGCTGATGTAAAATTCACCTATCGCCCCAAGCTATTGGCAATACCGCAAAAAGTTTCGTTAAGTATCGTAAATCAGTCGCTTTCGCAGGTATTGGATAAATTGTTGACTCCTCTGAAAATCAGATATAAAGTGGTAAATAACCAGATTATTTTGTCTAGGCTTATAACCTTAGCCTTGCCAGAGACATTACCAGGCACTACAGTTTATACGCCAAATGAGATAGATATGGCCGATATTGGTTTGAAAGGAGTTGTGAGTGATGAAAAGGGAGAGGGATTGCCCGGCGTAAGTATAACAATAAAAGGAACTACGCGTGGAACGGTAACGGGTGTAAACGGAGAATATAGCATTTCTGTACCTGACTCAAAAGCAATTCTTGTGTTCAGCTTTGTGGGTTATGAGGCGCAAGAGGTGGTAATAGAAAATCAGACTACTTTAAATATAACATTAAAAACCGATACAAAAGCTTTGGAAGAAGTAGTAGTTGTTGGTTATGGTATTCAGAAAAAGAAAGATTTAACCGGAGCGGTATCTTCTATCAACTCCGATGTTTTTAAGGAGCGCAAAGAGACTCAGGTTTCTCAGGCTTTGCAAGGGGCTATGTCTGGTGTTATGGTAAGCCGTAGCGGGGCTAACGGTTCGATGGGAAGTGCGAATATCACAATAAGAGGTATAACCACTATTGGTAATTCAAACCCTTTGGTAATTGTTGACGGCGTGCCAGTAAGTGATGTGAATCAGGTAAACCCTAATGATATAGACAATTTATCGGTGCTGAAAGATGCCGCTTCTGCATCTATTTATGGCTCGCGGGCGGCAGCAGGGGTAATTCTGATAACTACCAAACGAGCCAAGACTGACCAGGCCTCTTTCAATTATAGTTATGAAAGAGGCTTTGATACACCAACCCAGCTGCCTGATTATATGGGTGCGGTGCGCTATATGGAATTGCAAAACGAATTACGATGGAATGATGCAGGGAATGGTGCAAATAAGTTTCCGGCATTCAGCCAGGATCTGTTGACAGATTATGCGCAGAAGCACAAGACCAATCCTGATAAGTATCCTGATACTGACTGGATGGGAATGACATTGAAAAATATAGCACAACGTGAAGCACATAGTGTCAGTGTTGTAGGCGGGTCAAAGTTTGTGAAGTCTAATGCCTCGGTTCGTTATGAAAAAATTGGTGGCTTTTACGATAATAAAAGCTATAACCGGGTTTTTGTGCGCTCTAACAACGACTTTACTATTAACAAAATCGTAGGTGGAACTGTTGATTTTAACTTTAAAAGAACTAATACGGTTGATCCGACAGCCAATGACCCACTGTATCGTACCCGGATAGCCGCTCCGATTTATCCGGCTCTTTGGGCTGATGGCAGAATTGCTGACGGAAAAGCAGGAGAAAACGTATATGCCAAAGTAAAATACGGTGGCACGGATCGCTATACTTATAATCAGGTAGGAGGGCGTATTGCTTTAGACCTGAAACCAATTGAAGGACTAAAGATTTCGGGTATTCTTGCCCCGATTTTTGATTTCATAGACCAGAAACGATTCAACAAGAAAGTAGATGTATATGCGGCCGACGACCCTAACCAGTTTGTCGCTTCGCTGATTGGGGGCGGTCTTACTACCCGTCTGGATGAAAACCGTGCCAGTAATTATAGTCTGACAACCCAGTTTCTGGCTAATTATGCCAAAACCATAGGTAAACACGATTTCACCGCTTTATTAGGCTATGAAAATTACTACTACAAAAGCGAGTCAATCGGAGCTTCTCGTGACCAGTATTTATTTGATACCTATCCTTATCTTGACCAGGGACCGACGGCTTACCGGGATAATTTCGGTACTGCTTTTGAAACGGCGTATCGTTCGTATTTCGGGCGTTTAACTTATAGCTTTCAGGATAAATACCTTATTCAGGGAAATATCCGCCGCGATGGTTCTTCACGTTTTAATAAAGATTATCGTTGGGGGACATTCCCCTCTATTTCGGCAGGTTGGGTAGTGAGTGAAGAAGAATTTTTAAAAAATCAGAATCTTGTATCATTCTTAAAGCTACGTGCTTCATGGGGTACTTTGGGCAATGAGCGTATCGGTAATTATCCGTCAGTTGGTATTATGAGTTTCAATAATGCCCTGTTTTATCAGAATAATGTAGTGGTTTCACAACAGACGGCGGCACAGGTACAGTATGCAATCAAAGATATTTCCTGGGAAAAAACCTCCTCTGTTGATTTAGGTATGGATGCCTATTTCCTGAAAAACAAGCTTCGTTTTACTGCTGATGTTTATCGTAAGGAAACTAAAGATATGTTGCTGGCCTTACAGATACCCATATTTGTAGGCTTTGAGAATCCAAACCAAAATACCGGGATTATGACGACCAAAGGCATTGACCTTGATTTGGGTTGGACGAGTACCATTGGTAAACTCAGGTATTCAGCATCGTTCAATCTGTCGCAGTTTAAATCAACCATGGGCGATCTGGGTGGAACAGAGTTTATCGGTGATAAAATTAAAAAGAAAGGAAGCCAGTTTGATGAGTGGTATGGTTATATTTCTCAGGGAATCTATCAGAATCAGGAAGATGTCAATAACTCTCCGAAGTTAAGTACCAATGTAAAAGTAGGCGATCTGAAATATGCCGATATCAGTGGGCCTAATGGTGTTCCGGATGGTAAAATATCGCCAGAATATGACCGCGTGCTTTTGGGTAACTCTCAACCACAGTGGATGTATGGAGGTAATTTCAGGTTAGATTACAGAGGAATTGATTTAGGCGTTACCATTCAGGGGATTGGTTACCAACGCAGTTCATTACTTCCTTATACAGACTACAATGCTGAAAACTTCGGCGCATTTCCTGTCTATCTTGATGGGGCTACCTGGAGTATGAATAATACAGCAGAACAGAATTTAGCTGCCAAATATCCGAGATTCACAGAAACCAACAGGGCATTGAACCGTAGTTTATCAGATTTCTGGTTGTTTAATGGCGGATACTTCCGTTTGAAAAACGTAACGTTAGGTTATACAATTCCTCAGAGTATTACGAAAAGAATTATGGCCAACAGTATCCGTTTTTATGTAACCGGCAGCGATATCTTCTCTATCAACAAATATCCCAAAGGCTGGGACCCCGAAGGTATAGGTATTGTATCGACATATATAGGCGGATTTAGTATTGGTTTCTAAAACAAACGATAACAAAATGAGAATAAAAATATATAGCGCAGTGCTAAGCTTACTGTTATTGGCTTCCTGCCAGAACTCCCTCGATTTATACCCGTTGGCGCAGCCATCGGCCGAAAAATGGTATTCAAACGAAACCGAAATCCAGTTAGCTTTAAACGATCTTTATCGGCTGGACTGGTGGCAGTGGGATGAAGACAATACGAGTGTCAATTATCTGTCAGATGATGGTTTTTACCGTCAGGCATTGACTCCGATTAAGGCCGGAACAGTAACCAGCCAATGGGATTTCTCAACCACTTTCTGGCGCAATGGATATAAAGCTATTGCCCGTGCCAACCGTGCTATTGTAGCATTAAATAGTGCCGAAACCAAAGCCAAAGTGAGCCAGGCAAAATTAGATGTATATCTGGCAGAGGCTCGGTTTCATCGTGCTGCACAATATGCCAAATTGGTGGGCAAATTTGGTGATGTGGTTTATACTGATGCTGTGGTAAGTATTGATGAGGCCTATAAGGTTGGAAGAACGGATAAGAAAACGGTCATTACAAAAATCAACGAAGATTTTGACTTTGCTATTGCAAATCTGCCTGCCTCTTATGCGGTATCAGCTGTAAAGCGGGTTACCAAAGGAGTAGCTTTGGCCTTAAAAGCTCGTTTTGCTTTGTATGAGAAAGACTACAACACAGCCTCAACAGCCGCAAAAGCCTGTATGGATTTAAACCAGTATAGCCTGCACCCCGATTATGGCAATTTGTTTCTGCAAAGTACAAAAAACTCGAAAGAAGTTATTTTTTCGATTCCTCGTTCATTAGAGCAAAAAATCACACTTGGACCTACTTCAGATAAAATCTCAAGAAATTCAGGAGGCTTTGCGGCTACTAATCCAACCTGGGATTTATTCTGTTCCTACCTCTGTACAGATGGCAAAACTATTGATAAATCACCTTTGTATGATCCGCGTAATCCTTTCAAAAACCGTGACCCACGTTGTACTGCCTCTATTGTAGAGTTCGGACAGGCGCACCTGGGGTTTATCTATGATCCTAATCCTTATGCAGTTCAGGTATTAAGATTGAGTAGTAATTCACTGGTTACCAATAACGATAACCGTGTAAATGCCCAGTTTGCTTCATTTAACGGTCTGGTTTGGAAAAAAGGCATTGATGATTCATGGCTGGCAAATGGTCGTTTGATTGAACCGGAACAGATTATTATCCGCTATGCCGATATTTTATTGATATACGCAGAGGCCAAAATTGAACAGAATCAGATTGATGATTCGGTATTGGAGGCTATGAATGCAGTAAGGGCGAGAGCCTATAAAGTTGCCACAAGTGCAACTACTTTGTACCCTGCTATTACAGAGCGTAATCAAACGGAATTGCGTAAATTATTACGCATTGAAAGAAGAATGGAATTTGCCAATGAAGGATTAAGATACATGGATATTGTGCGTTGGAGAATTGCAGGTAAAGTTCTGAACCGCCCGATTTATGGTATGCTTGACCCTGTTGACCTGAAAGCTAAAGTAGTAGACAAAGGCTTGTGGTTCTTTGCCGGAACGCCTATCATAGATGAAGATGGTACTCCTGATTTCAGTGCAATGGCTGCAACCGGACTTATCAAGAACCTGGTACCTACTGCCTGGACAGACCGCCAGTATTTATGGCCTGTTCCGACTGCTGAAATTCAGATTAATCCGAATATGAAACAGAATGACGGGTACTAAGCCCTCTTAATTATCAAAATTTTATTAAAATGAAGTATTCTAAAGCAATTGTAGCAGTTGCTCTGCTATTGGTTTGCCAAACCTTAAAGGCACAGATTAAAACATCTTACCGACAGATCAGTGGGATATATCCACACCTGGCCAACTATAATAATGAAGGAGAATGTGGTACGGGAGCTGTAGTGCCCTGGGCAGGTAAACTCTGGGTGATTTCTTATGGACAGCACTTTCCGTTTGGCTCGTCGGATAAACTTTATGAAATCAGTCCGAATCTTGATCGTGTGATTCGTCCTGAGAGTATCGGTGGTACACCCGAAAACCGTATGATTCATAAAGAATCTAATCAGTTGTTTATCGGGCCTTATGCGATTTCGAATACTGGTAATGTACGAACTATTCCTTATACAAAAATGCCCGGCCGCCATACTGGTAATGCCCGTCATTTGTTTGACCCTGCCAACAAGATTTATTATGCTACCATGGAGGAGGGCTTTTATGAAGTAGATGTGCACACCCTTGAACCAAAAATGCTCTATAAAGATGGTAATGTAGACCGAAAAAAAGGCGAAATGGGACAGGAAGCGCACCTATTAGTTGGGGCGCATGGGAAAGGCGTCTATTCTGGTCAGGGAGTGATGGTTTATTCAAACAATGGAGAAGCCAGCCAACTGGCTATGAAACAGTTTGATATTGAATCAGGTCTATTGGCCGAATGGGATGGCAAAGACTGGGAAAATGTACGCCGCAATCAGTTTGTAGAAGTTACAGGGCCGGGGGGTATTTACGGCAATGCAAATCCTGAAACTGACCCTATCTGGTCAACAGGTTGGGACCATAAATCTATTCTGGTAAGTGTGCGTGATGGTGGCAAATGGACATTTTTTCGCCTGCCTAAAGCCAGCCACAGCTATGATGGAGCGCATGGATTCAATACGGAATGGCCACGTATCAGAGACATTGGTACGCTCGAAAAACCTGATTACCTGATGACCATGCATGGTATGTTCTGGCGTTTTCCTAAAACTTTTACTTCAAAAAATACAGCAGGTATCCGCCCTCGTTCGGCTTATCTGAAAGTGATTGGAGATTACAGCCGTTGGCAGAATATGTTAGTATTGGGTTGTGATGATTCGGCACAGAAAGAGTTTTTAAATAAACGCAGAGCCAAAGGAAATATAGAAGGGCCGGGGCAATCGAATTCTAACCTGTGGTTTACATCTATTAATACGCCTGATTTATTAGGGCCAAGCACTGCGCAAGGCGCAGTATGGTTGAATGAGAAAATTGCTGCCAATACTGTGTCTGAACCTTTCCTTTTTGCTGGTTGGAAAAAACGTATGGCATGGATTAACAATGCCGGAAGCGAAGATGTAACCTTTAGCTTTGAGGTAGATGCCAACGGTATGAATAACTGGAAACCGCTTCGCTCGGTATCAGTAAAAGCAGGAGAATCTGCCTCCATTACTTTTACAGCTACAGAAACAGGAGAGTGGGTTCGAGTGAAGAGCAATAAGGCTACTACCGCTACCATTAACTTCAATTATACTGATGATAGCCGCTATGTAGCTGCAATGGATAAAATATTTACCGGACTAACGCCAGCCAACAGTACTAACTATAAGGGCGGACTTTTGTATGGCTTAGGCAATAACCGACATAAATTAGGGGTATTAGCAGAAGATTTTTCTAATGGAAAATTTTCAGAGACAGGCTATTATGAATTAGACAGTGCCTTGAATTTAGTAAAGAAAGACGATGCGCAAACTGCACAATTCATCCGTGAAAAATTTGCTGTACCCAGTAATATCCTGACAATTGATGAGGCTTCTGTACTAATAACAGACGATGCCGGAAGAAGATGGAGACTGCCAAAAGGTAATGATGCTTTAACGGCTAAAACCAATAGTGCCTCACTTAGAATTTGCAGAGAAGTAGCTACCGAACGCGATTTAATGAATGCGCATGGCACATTCTATGAATTACCTGCTGAAAACGCCGATGGTTATGCGAAAATCAGACCGGTTGCTTCTCATTCGCTGGCAATTCATGATTATGCTTCCTATCGTGGCTTATTAATCATGACGGGCCTGAATAACCAAACCGCTGCCAGCGAGCATATTATCACTTCTACAGATGGTAAAGCTAAAATTTGGGCGGGAACCATTGACGATCTCTGGAAATTAGGTAAACCAGTTGGGCAAGGCGGCCCCTGGAAGAATACGCAGGTAACTGCCAATACAGCCTCAGACCCTTATCTGATTGGATTTTATGATAAAAAGAGTCTGAAAATTTCTCATAAATCCAATCAGCCGGTCACTTTCAGAATTGAAGTAGAGCCTATTGGTCATGGTCCCTGGATGTTGTATAAAGAAGTAACCATAAAGCCTAACGAAACATTTGAACATACGTTTTCTGATTCATTCCAGGCTCGCTGGATTCGCTTTGCAACCGATAAAGATTGCCAGGCTACTACCTGGTTGACATATAAGTGATTTAGTGAATGAGTGATTATTAATTACTCCCTTATCAAAGCATGCAGAATTGTTGTTTAATAAATAGTTTTGTTTTAAATCCCCGAAGACTTTTTCGGGGATTTTTTCTTGTAGCGCGAGTTGGGAGCTCGCACTACAATTTGTTCCTACGTAAATTCCGTATAATTTTGTTATGTTATGGAAAAAAGAAATGCCTCTCATATTCCCTTGCTTAACCCTTCCGAGTTCGATGATTATATCTTTGCGGACTGGAAGCCCTCTGTATCGGGTTTTTATGATAAGTTTCATATTGCAAGAGTAGAAAGCTACAAAAACCATTTACGTATTCCGTTGCAACCTCACCGCCGTTCGGTCTATTTCTTTATTTTTATTACCAAAGGGGTGGCGGTTCGTAGCAAAGGACTTAATTTTTATGAGGTACAATCCAATCATTTCTTCTGTTTACCTGCCAATGAAATTACCTCTTTAGAGAGCGTTGATGAAGATACAGAAGGTTTCTACTGTCATTTTCTGCCAGAAATCTTCAACCAACCCTTTATTAAAACCGATATGGCTAAAGATTTTCCTTTTTTCCAGTTTACAGGTGAACCTCTGGTGAAGGTAAAAGAGCCGGAACGCATTGTAAGATTATTGGAAATATTAGAGAAGGAATACCAAAACAATGATGATGAACGCTTCGATTTAATTCCGATGTATTTAATGACGTTATTTTCGGAGTTAAAGCATCTATCTCAACCTACTCAACAAAACACCAAAAATGCGGCTGCATTTATTACCCAGCGATACAAAAATGCCCTGTCTGAATTTATTTATGAGAAGAAATCTGTGCAGGAGTTTTCGGAGTATCTTTCTGTTTCGCCCAATCATTTGCATAAATGTGTAAAAGCTACTATCGGTAAATCGGCGCATGAACTATTGGAAGATATGCGTATTCTGGAAGCCAAAGTATTATTGAAGCAAACTACTATAAGCATTGGCGAAATTGCTTTTAAATTAGGGCGATTTGACCCAAGTGATTTCAGCCGTTTTTTCAAATCTAAAACAAATCTTACTCCACGACAGTATCGACAATTTGAAAATTGATTGATTTAGCATAGTATAAGCTATTTCTTGCCTATAATTCATTAATCTTATTTGTTCAAATTTGTATGGTAAAATTCCGATATAAAATTGTATAAATAGGAGATATTGTGTACAAAGAACTCTTTCATTCTTTTCTGCCCCAAACATTACAGGTCGAGATTCAAGATGAAATCCTGATGATTGGTCTAAATAGACCAGAAAAACGGAATGCCTTTAATGATGAACTGATTCTGGGCATTGAAAAAATATTTGAAAATCTGCCATCATCTATTCGGTGCGTCATTATTTATGGCATTGGTGACCACTTTTCAGCAGGACTTGATTTATCAGAATTAAAAGAGCGAAATGCAGTTCAGGGTATTCATCATTCACGGATGTGGCATAGGGCTTTAGATAAAGTGCAGTTTGGAACTGCCCCTGTCATTGCTGTTTTGCATGGGGCAGTAGTAGGAGGTGGGTTGGAATTAGCGGCGGCTTGTCATATCCGTATATCAGAGCCTAATACTTTTTATGCTTTGCCTGAAGGACAACGAGGGATTTTTGTAGGTGGTGGTGCCTCTGTCAGATTACCCAAGCTGATAGGCATTGCGCGCATGACTGATATGATGCTGACAGGCAGGGTTTATAAAGCTGAAGAGGGCGAACGGATTGGTCTGGCACAATATCTTGTGGCAGTAGGCGAAGGATTAACAAAAGGTAAAGAATTAGCGCAAAAAATAGCCAAAAATGCTGAAATGACGAATTATGCCCTGATGCACGTATTGCCAAGAATAGTAGATTCGTCACAGACGGAAGGGTTACTTTTAGAGAGCCTGATGGCCGCTATTTCACAAAGCTCTCCAGAAGCCAAGCAACGTTTGAACGATTTTCTGGAAGGTAGAGCCAAAAAAGTAGGTGAATGATGCAGGCAGGTTATAAAAATATTTCGTTTGGCCCAACCCGTACACACAAGATAGTACGGCAAGACGGGATTATTCATTTTCGTTTGCAACAAAACTTAGAGGCTATTCCCGAAAAACTGACTCAGAAACTGATAGAGTGGGCAGAGAAAACACCTGATAAAACATTTCTGGCTCGCAGAGGCAAAACAGGTGAATGGAAGAAATTATCCTATTCAGAAACTCTAAGTACGGTACAATCTATTGCTCAATATCTGTTGAATCTGAATTTAACAAATGAAGAAAGCATTGTTATTCTCTCAGAAAATAGCCTTGAAAACGCTTTATTGGCCTTAGCGGCTTTGCATATCGGTATTCCTTATTCGCCTGTATCTCCGCCTTATTCTTTAATTTCACAAGATTTTGGGAAGCTGAAGCATTGTCTGGAATTAATGACACCCAAAGTTATTTTTGCACAGAACGGCTCGCAATATCAAAAGGCACTTGAATTAGCAAAAAACTTATTTCCGAGTGCTGAAATTATTACTGCCGAAGAGGGTAATGGAATTGATTTTGCCCATTTATTACAAACAGAACCAACAGCAGAGGTAGAATCTGCTTTTGCCAGAGTGAGTGGCGATACCATAGCGAAGGTGTTGTTTACTTCGGGCTCAACAGGCTTACCCAAAGGAGTAATCAATACCCAGCAAATGTGGTGTACCAATCTGCAACAAATAACGCAGGTTTTTCCGTTTATGTCAGAAAATCCACCCGTATTTATTGACTGGTTACCGTGGAATCATACATTTGGTGGCAATCATAATTTTGGTTTAGCCCTCTACAATGGCGGTACACTCTATATTGATGATGGTAAGCCGACCCCCCAAGGCATTGAAACAACGATTCAGAACCTGAGAGAAATATCACCGACGGCTTATTTTAACGTACCGAAAGGCTTTGAAATGCTGGTTCCTTATCTGGAAAAGGAAACAGATTTAAGGTTAAATTTCTTTAAAAATCTGAATATGCTTTTTTATGCTGGCGCAAGTCTGGCGCAACCCGTGTGGAATCGGCTGGAAGAATTAGCAGTAGAAACCATCGGTGAGCGGATACCCATTATTACAGGTCTGGGTTGTACAGAGTCAGGTCCATCAGCTATGTTTGCTAATTGGGGCGGGGCTTTTTCCGGGCTTTTAGGGGTTCCGGTGGCCGGAATGGATGTGAAGATTGTACCTGATGGTGATAAACTTGAAGTCCGTTACAAAGCCCCTAATGTAATGAGAGGATACTGGCGGAATGAAGAAGCTACACTGAAAGCATTTGATGAAGAAGGTTATTATAAAACCGGAGATGCTGTAAAGTTTTTAGATGAAAACCACCCTGACAAGGGTTTGGTATTTGATGGGCGTATTGCGGAAGACTTCAAGCTATCTACAGGAACCTGGGTAAATGTGGGCGTGCTGAAAGCTAAACTGATTTCGGCGGGGTCACCAGTTGTGCAGGATGTGGTACTGGCTGGTTTGGATAAAGAATATGTGGGTGCCATCTTATTTCTGAATGCCGAAGCTTGTAGGAAATTGGCTGGTTTATCTGCCGAAATTCAGATTCAAGAAGTTTTTCAGCATGAAATTATCTCAGAATATCTGTATGATTTTCTGAAAAGATTTAACCAATCTGCCACAGGTAGTGCCAATCGGGTAGAGAAATTCATAGTAGCTTTAGACCCTCCTTCTATCGATTTGGGAGAAATAACCGACAAAGGCTCATTAAACCAACGGATTGTGCTGAAACACCGGGCGCACCTGGTAGAGCAATTATATCAGTAAATATTGAACACTAAATAAAATATAATACTCATGAACCCTCCTTTCAGAGCCGACCATGTGGGTAGCTTGTTGCGTACTCCCGCCGTTAAAGAGAATCGTTTAAAATGGAAAAAAGGTGAGATTTCTGCTGAAGAACTACGTGCCATTGAAGATACAGCTATTTTAGAAACAGTGAAGAAACTGGAATCAACGGGTATGAAATCTATTACTGATGGTGAGTTCCGTCGTGATTATTTCCACCTTGACTTCCTGAAAGAACTGGCAGGTGTTTCGGTAACAGGCGGCATAGAAGCAAATCCCAACGCAAAAGTAGCAGAAGATGGATTCAAACCTCCGGTATTAAGTGTAACGGGTAAGTTGAAGCATGTGAAAGATATTCAGGTAGATGATTTTAAATACCTGCAATCGATAGTTACCCAAACCCCAAAAGTAACAATTCCATCGCCAACTATGATTCATTTCAGAGGGGGCAGGAAATCAATAGATATTAATTCATACCCCGACATGGACGAGTTCTTTCACGACCTGGCCGCAGCCTATCGTGAAGAAATAGACCATTTATATAAGGCAGGCCTACGCTATCTGCAATTAGATGATACGAATCTTGCTTATTTATGCGACCCAAAAATGCGTGCCGCCGCTGCCGAAAGAGGAGAAGACCCCAATGCTTTACCAAGAACTTATGCGGCATTAATCAATTCAGTAATTGACGGTCGTCCGGAAGATTTAATCTTGGCTATTCATCTTTGTCGTGGCAATTATCGTAGCACCTGGTTTGCCGAAGGTGGATATGAGCCTGTAGCCGAAATCCTGTTCAATGAAATCAATGTAGATGCCTATTTTCTGGAATATGATGACGAGCGCAGTGGTGATTTTGCTCCTTTGCGTTTTGTGCCTAAGAATAAAAACGTAGTTTTAGGTATTGTTTCATCAAAACATAAAGAATTAGAGAGTATAGATGATTTATGTAAACGCATTGATGAAGCTGCTCAATATATGCCTTTAGAGAATATGTGTGTGAGTCCGCAATGTGGTTTTTCATCTACCCATCATGGCAACGATATGACCCATGATGACCAATGGCGCAAAATAGAATTAGTGGTAAATACGGCTATCAAGGTTTGGGGAGAGTCTTGAGCATAGAGGCATAGAACAGAGGGCATAGGGTAAGATAATTTAACACTATTCTGATATGAAAAAAATCATTCTTCTGATGCTCATTCCTGTGCTTGGATGGGCGCAATCGAAAGAGATGGATGTAGAAAAAACAGCCATTTCTTCATTGAAGTACTGGTTGGATATTGATTATGTGGGTGATAATGCGATAGGGCATAAGCTCGACATTCATTTACCTAAAAACGGTAAAGCACCCTATCCAATCATTATTGCTATTTATGGAAGTGCCTGGTTTTCAAATTCATCGAAAGAGGCGGTTTTTAGTGAGGGATTAGGACAGAAGTTGTTAGAGAGTGGCTTTGCGGTGGTAAATGTAAACCATCGTTCAAGCGCTGACGCTAAATTCCCTGCCCAGATTCAGGACATAAAAGCAGCTATTCGGTTCGTAAAAGCCAATAGTCAGAAATTCTCTTTAGATAATTCTTTTATCGGCGTAACTGGCTGGTCGTCTGGCGGGCATCTGACTGCTTTAACAGGCACGACCAACACTATAAAAACGGTGAAAATTGGTGGTCTTGATGTAGACATTGAGGGGCGCTCAGGTAAATATACCCACCAGAGTAGCTCGGTAAATGCCATTGTAGACTGGTTTGGGCCGACTGATTTTTTAATTATGGACCAATGTGGTAGCTCATTTTCACACAATGACGCCAAATCTCCTGAATCTTCTTTAATAGGAGGAGCTATTCAGGAAAATTCAGCAAAGGTAGCCTTAGCTAACCCTATTAGCTATGTCAGTAAAAACAATCCTCCTTTTCTCATTTTTCATGGCGATAAAG
Source organism: Emticicia sp. BO119 (assembly GCF_013912375.1). Taxonomy (GTDB): domain Bacteria; phylum Bacteroidota; class Bacteroidia; order Cytophagales; family Spirosomataceae; genus Emticicia. The sequence goes on from NZ_JACETV010000002.1 coordinate 137,242, forward strand.
ACCCTTTAGTGCCTGACTGCCAGAGCAAAAAACTCTATGAAAAACTTCAAAAAGAGGGTGTGCCAAGTGAGTTGGTAATTGTGGCAGGAGGTGGGCATGGGCCGGGTGTGATGATAGATAAATACTATAATCAGATGATTGCTTTTTTTGACAAGGAAATGAAGAAAACCAGAAAATAATCGAACGTTCGTAAACCCTTGAATATGAAAACTCTCATTTTTCTGATGCTTTTCTCAAGCATGGCCGCTTTGGGGCAGAATATTGCCAGTATTGATTCGGGTAATATCAATGGTGCTCGTTACAGAATCCTTTTTCCACCTAACTGGCGTTGGAAATTAGTGATGTATGCGCATGGCTATGAATTTAATGGTAGCCCTTTGCAAAGCAAGAATCCACAGTTTCTCAAAGCAATGAGCCCTTTCTTAGATAGGGGCTTTGCCGTAGCTGCCTCCGATTATCAATTTCAGGGACTGGCTCTGGCACAAGGCGTAGACGATACCGAAGCACTTCGTAAATATTTCTTTGAGAAATACGGTAAACCTGATTCTACCTTTATGGTAGGGCATTCGATGGGTGGTGGGGTTACATTAGCTATTATGGAAAACTTTGATGCTAATTATCAGGGAGCATTACCACTTTGTCCGCTTTCGAGCAGAATCTATCTGCAATGCCGTAAGGAATTTGATATGTATGCTACCTTTAATGGTTTGTTCCCTGGTGTTGCTACATCTTTAAGTACTATCTTTGATTTAAAGAACCCTTATCAGGCACAGGATTCAAGGAAGATGATGGCCAAAGCTATGGAAATCAAAAAAGCCATTATTGCTAAAGATTCTGTACTGGCAGTGGCCTTTGCGAAACGCTTTGATTTGAAATTTGACGATTTACCATTCTCTTTGTTTTTCAATGAAAATGTTCTGCGAGATATTGCGCAGAAAGCTGGCGGTAATCCATTTGATAATACGAATACGGTTTACTCAGGCTTCCCGGATAATTTATTAGTAAACCAGAAGGCAGAGCGAATGGTGGCAACGGTAAACCCTGATGTGGTTTTTAGTAAGTACGACCGTTCGGGTAATATCAATAAGCCCACTTTATTGTTACATACAATTTACGACCAGTTGATACCGCCGACTTATGGGGTAGTGAATTTTGAGAATATGGTACATCAGAAAGGTAAAGACGAGTATTTTACTGTAAAATATACCAAGGGACAAGGACATTGTGCGTTTTCACCACAGCAGACAGCATTAGCCTTTGATGAATTAAGAACCTGGACAAAAACCGGAGTTAAGGCTAAGGCTGGGTTTATGGAGTAATATATATATTTTACCACGGAGTTCCACGAAGTACAGCACGGAGGAACACGGAGTTTTTTGAAGAACATCGAATTCAAGATTTTTGTAGACAATGATTGACATTAATAAAATAGTTGCCATAGATGTGCATACGCATGCAGAAGTGTCCTGTCAGCAGCCGCATGACGATTATCGGTCTGAGTTTGATGTGGCTTTTGCTAAATACTTTAAATCTGACAAACGCCCGACGATTCAGGAAACAGCCGATTATTATCGGGAGCTGAACATGGCTTTTGTGATGTTTACGGTCGATTCGGAGTTTAATGTAGGTAAACGTAGAATACCTAATAAGGAAGTAGCTGAAGGTGCATTGAAAAATGCTGACGTAATGATAGCTTTTGCCAGTATTGACCCACATAAAGGACGAATGGGTGCCAGAGAAGCCCGTGACCTGATTGAAAATTATGGTGTAAAAGGTTTCAAGTTTCATCCTACCGTACAAGGGTTTTATCCGCAGGATAAAATGGCGTATCATTTATACGAGGTTATTGCCGAGTATAAATTGCCAATGCTTTTTCATTCGGGGCATTCGGGTTTTGGCAGTGGGGTTCGTGGTGGTGGTGGCCTGCGTTTGGAGTACTCAAACCCTATGCATCTGGATGATGTAGCAATTGATTTTCCGGACTGCCCGATTATCATTGCACATCCAAGCTGGCCCTGGCAGGATGAAGCCCTTTCGGTAGCCATGCACAAACCTAATGTTTATATTGATTTAAGCGGTTGGTCTCCCAAATACTTTCCGAAACAACTGGTACAGTATGCCAATACCTTATTAAAAGACCGTATGCTCTTTGGAACAGACTTTCCATTGATTACACCTGAACGATGGATAAAAGATTTTGATGAAGCGGGTTTCAAACCGGAGGTAAAACCCTTAATTTTAAAGGAAAATGCCATTCGACTTTTAGGATTGCATTAGTTTACCATCCCATATCACCTAATTATCGTTTACACTATGAAAAAAGTTTGCCTTGGCCTAATACTGCTATTTGTATGCTTATTAAATAGCAATGCTCAATCTACTCCTGAAGCTCCTCAGTTAGAATTTGTGTGCGAATTAAAAGTAAAACTCAATCCGGCTATGGTGGTAGGTGATACTCCGCATGGCGTGCGCCGCATTATTCCTATTATTGGCGGTACGGTTGAAGGACCAAATATCAAAGCAGAAATATTGAATGGAGGTGCCGACTGGCAGATTGTCAGAAGTGATGGCGTAGCAGAACTGGAAGCACATTATCAGATGAAAACCGATGATGGGGTAATTATCTATATCAAAAATACAGGAATAAGAGCAGCATCGCCTGAGGTTGCCGCACGCATTGGTAAGGGGGAGCAGGTGAATCCATCAGAATATTATTTCAGAGCTGTACCGAAATTCGAAGCGCCTAAAGGTAGTAAGTACGAGTGGCTGAATAATGCTATTTTTATTTGTAAAGCCCTTAAAAATCCGGATAATGTAGCTATTCAGGTCTGGAAAGTGAAGTAAGTGTTCATCATCAGTATATTCAACCCATATAATCATGACATTTAATACAAAAGACCTGATTGATAATTCGCCGCTATCCCGACTACAGTATGCTACGCTTATGGTCTGTTTTTTTATGAATATGCTTGATGGCATGGATGTACTGGTTATTTCCTATGCCGCACCTGCTATATCCGAAGCCTGGGGGATAAGTCCGCAAGCATTAGGTGTTGTATTTGGTTCAGGGTTATTCGGAATGACATTCGGTGCCTTGTTTCTGGCACCAATTGCCGACCGGATTGGTCGTAAAAATATGATTTTGTTAAGTGCAGCGTTGATGGGAACCACTGTTTATATCACCTCATTTGCTACTTCCATTTACTGGTTGGTTGTATTAAGGTTTATCAGTGGGTTGGGAATTGGTAGTATGCTGGCAAGTACTGCGGCTTTAGCAGCCGAATATACGCCTCACAAAACCAAGGATTTCTGGGTGAGTTTTGTTATTTCAGGCTATCCGGTAGGCGCTGTTTTATCAGGCTTGACATCAGGTAAAATTATTGTAGAGGAAGGGTGGCAAACGATGTTTCAGGTGGCAGGAGCTATTACTATTGTTTCATTGCCTATTATTTATTTCTTTTTAACAGAATCCTTAGATTTCTATATCAAAAAACAGCCTAAGAGAGCATTAGAAAAAATAAATCTTATACTGGCAGAAATGGGTTTTGAGACTATTGGAGTAGTGCCGCCTAAAGCATCAGAACAACATAAAACGTCTGTACAATCGCTGTTAGGGAATGAATTCCGGACACCGACTTTTCAATTATGGATAGCTTTGTTTTTTGCTTTTGCTACCTTGTATTTTCTTACAAGCTGGATACCCAAATTAGCTACCAATGCAGGCTTATCTATGCAATTGGCCATTTATACAGGTACAGTGTTTAATGTAGGGGCGTGGTTTGGTATCATGACTCAAGGCTATTTTTCAAGCCGGTATGGTCTTAAAAAAACAATAGGTATTATTCTGATTCTAACGGGCGTGCTAATGGCAATCTTCAAAATATTTATTGGTTCTGATGCTATTCTCTATGTATTTGGTTTGTTAGGCTTTGGTATTCAAGGCGGCTTTGTGGGATTGTATGCTGTATCTGCGCGAATGTATCCTACTGAATTCAGAACAACTGGTGTAGGCTGGGCTATCGGGATTGGTCGAACGGGAGGCATCTTTGGCCCCGCTGTTGGGGGTGTTTTAATCGGAATGGGCTTATCATTAAGTGCTAACTTTTTGATTTATGCCGTTCCGACTGTTTTGGCAGGTGTAATGACCTTGTTTATTTCTTCTAAAGAAGTGAGTTAAACATTAGTATTTTACTTAATAAGAAAGTTTGATGTTTTCTTCTTGTAGATAATAATCACTATCTTTTGGAGGATCGGGTGTACCTTTTTTGTAAACGTATTCCTGTATTTCTATCGGGAAATTATTTTTATCATACTTGTACACAAGCTTATTTCCGGCATCATAATCTCTTAGTGTTAAAATTTTTGGATTATTTCTGGAAATCGGGAATGGCATATATGTTCTGAGATGTACAAGATTAATTGAATTAATAATTGACCAGATTTTTGATTTTGCAAAGAAAGGGTTATTCATTTGATCATAATCATCGTAACTTCTAGACTTAGCCTTTATCCCATCTGAATAAGTAGTTTCTTCAAGAATCAAATTATTGTCAGAGTTATAGGTATAATCATAGATATATTGGTATTTGCCAAAATAATTAGTAACATTTTCTATACTTTTTTTAAGTAAGCCGTTTTCATTAAACGTCAATTTAAACTCTCTATCACCTTCTGGAGGTGAAGGAATATAAATCTCGTTTTCGCTAATATATTTTATCTCATAATTGAGAACTTTTGTAGAACTATTAGGATTCAGATTTTCTAAAATTACACTTTTAATCTTTTCTCCTTCATAGGCAATTTTATATATATGATTCCAGTAATCTGATGTCTCTTTTATTAATATAGGATTACCATTAGCATCATAATTTATATCAATATTGTAATCATCCTTTCTGCTTGCATTGCTTAACTTATTTGCAACTGGATTTTGAGGTTCTACTTTATTTTTATTAGAACAACTTTCTGCAGTACAGATGAAAAAAATGATAACAAGCGTAAGGTTTAAAAATTTCATATATGTGTAATGGTTAAGCAATAGGCATTAAAAGACAAATCGTATTGCCTTTTGGAAAAATTATTTACGTAAAATCTATAATTAAAACCAGAATACTGAGGTGAGAAAATATCAACAGCAATTCACAGCGAGTGCAAAAATACTAGGAGAAAACCAGACTTTCAAAATTTATTACAGGAGGCTATCAAAAAAGAGGTTTAATTCTTCCTGAAATCAGTAGGTGTTACTCCTGTTTGTTTTTTAAATAAACGCGTAAAGTATGCCGGGTCTTTGAAACTGAGGAAATAAGATATTTCTGATACTGAATAATTGGTGTTGAGCAGATATTTTTTTGCCTCATTAATCAGGTACTCATGTACAATTTCTAAAGCTGATTTTTGTACTACGGACTTACATATTCTGTTCAGATGTACGCTTGTAATGTGTAATTCCTGAGAATACTGGCTTATAGATTTGGTTTCATGCAAACTTTGTTTAATGCTTTTTTGAAAAGCCTGAAAATACTGTAATGTTCTATTATCTGATTGGGCAATTGTCTGTCTTTGTAAAATACTATATCGATAGATTCCAATGAAAAACAATTGAAAAAGTGATTGAATGACAGTCTGTTTTTCAAGATTATCGTCGTATAATTCTCTAACAATTTCGTTGATATATTGTCCAATCTGATGAAAAACTCCCGTATTCTTCTGAAATAGTAAGAGGTTAAATCGATTGATGCCGTGTAATATTTTAGGTGTCGGCTTAAAGATATTTTCCAGAAAAGATTCTGAAAAAGTAATAACTTCTCCTGTAATATCAGGCTGAAAAATAAAACCATGAAGTGCATTAGTGGGAATAGTAATGATACAGGGCCCGATAATTTTCAATTCTTTATTTTCAGAAATAATCATTCCTTCGCCTTTTGTAATAATAAACACCTGAAAAAGCTCTGTATGCAAATGTTCTTTAATCTCCCAGTCATACATTTTGCTACGGGTTTCGAGCGGTTCGTGATGAATAAAGTCGGGTAGATAAATGGCTTGTTTATCTCCATAAAGACCTTTAAAATTTACAATGGTTTTAATCATGGTATGTTTTAAAAATACAAATTGCTAATTATAGGAGTACCTTTATGATTAATAGTTTTATTATAGAGATATTGGATATACTTTATTAAATCTCTTTAAGGAATCTTAATAAAGGTATCAGGAATGTTTGTTTTGTACAAGTAATATTTTTATTAATCCAAGAGCATTTTGTATTCTGAAAATATCTTTGTTAAAAATATTCAACCATGAGCCAGATTATCTATAACTCTTTTGACAGGGAGGTTCATCCAGCCTATTTGACTCCCGAATACAAATCAACTATATATCGGGCACCGCAAAAACCATTAGTGCTTCTCAAACAATCATTATCTGAACTCACAGGCCCGGTTTTTGGAGATTTTAATGTAGGGCCGCTCGACCATGACCTTACAAAAAATACAGTTAAGAATGGTGAGCCCATTGGTGAAAGAATTATCGTACATGGGAAAGTAATGAACGAAAACGGGTATCCTGTCCCCAACACTCTTATTGAAATCTGGCAGGCCAATTCAGCCGGGCGTTATGTCCATAAAGTTGACCAGCATGAAGCACCTCTTGACCCTAATTTCTTAGGCGCAGGCCGTTGTATGACTGACTCTGACGGCAACTATAAATTTTATACTATCAAGCCGGGAGCGTATCCGTGGGGTAATCATTACAATGCCTGGCGGCCTAATCATATTCATTTTTCTTTATTCGGGGCTAATATCACCAACCGATTGGTAACACAGATGTATTTTCCGGGTGATCCTCTTTTAGATTATGACCCTGTTTTTCTGAGTGTACCGCCTAAAGGCAGAGAATTACTCATTTGTAAATTTGACTTAGGTGCAACCGAGCCCAGCTTTGCTTTGGGTTATCGTTTCGATTTTGTGCTGAGAGGTTATAAACAAACACCTTTTGAAACTTTGTGATTGCTCATTTGTAAATTGCTTAAGCTATGCGACAAACCCCTTCTCAGACCGTTGGCCCTTATTTTGCTTATGGGCTCACTCCTGAGCAATATTTATATGATTTTAAAAGCCTTGTTGGCAATGAGATGGTTAGCCCTCTTGACCATGACAGGGCTATTACTATTGTCGGTAAAGTATTTGATGGCCAGGGAGTTGTGATATCCGATGCCATGATTGAAATCTGGCAGAATGATGGTCAGAATCAACTTTTCGGGCGTTTCGGCACCGGGACAGATGCAGAAAGCCGTTTTATTTTTCATACCATCAAACCAGCTTCTGTTAACGGACAAGCTCCTTATTTATCTGTAATTATTTTTATGCGAGGGCAACAGATTCATTCCTATACACGCATTTATTTTTCAGATGAAACAGACCTGAATACTAAAGATGCAGTGTTGAGTTTAGTACCTGAGGATAGAAGAGATACTCTGATAGCAAAGAATAAGGGAAATATCTATGAGTTTAATATCTACATGCAGGGTGAAAACGAAACTGTTTTTTTTGATATATAAATGCTTATGATACGATGAGCTTATATTCTCAATATTTCTATTCAGATGAAGTCAACGAACTTTTGTCTGATACCCAAACCATAGCGGAGATGCTTCGCGTGGAGGGGGTATTGGCGATCGCACAAGCAGAGCAGGGGATTATTCCGACTGATTTAGCTGAAACGATTGTCAGTTGTTGTAGAACTGATTTTATTGATATAGAAAAACTAAAAACAGACCTGATAGCTGGTGGAAATGCCGCTATTCCTCTGGTAAAACAGTTGACACGCATTGTTAAGAACAACGATGTGGAAGCCTCAAAATACGTACATCTGGGAGCTACAAGCCAGGACATTGTAGATACTGCTACTGTGTTACAGATTCAGGAGTTTATGATCTGGCTCGATGAAAGATTGGATATTCTTTCGCAATTATTAATCAATTTAACTAAAAAGCACAGGCAAACAATAATGGTAGGGCGCACACTTTTACAACAGGCCCGCCCGATTACTTTTGGTTTGAAAACAGCTTTGTGGTTGCAGAGTATTGAGCGAACAAAAGCCCGTATTAAAAGCGTAGAAGATAGAATTTTAGTAGTACAATTGAGTGGTGCGGTGGGTAGTGGCAATGCCTTTCTACCAAAAGAAGTACAACAGTTGGTGGCTGAGATATTAGAGCTGAACTTTGCTTTTTCGTGGCAATCGGCAAGAGATAATATGGCAGAATGGGCATGTGTTTTAGGAATTTTAGTAGGGAGTATAGGCAAGATAGCCAAAGATATTTCTTTACTGATGCAAACCGAAATAGCGGAACTTCTGGAGGGGGCAGGTGAGGGTAAAGGAGGCTCAAGTACAATGCCACATAAGAGAAACCCTGCAATATGCGCAGCTATACTGGCAAATACCAATCGGTTACCACATCTGGTAGCTACCATTTTATCTTCTATGCCACAAGAGCATGAACGTTCTGCCGGGTTATGGCATTCGGAGTGGGAGGTGGTAAGCGAAATCATGATGCTGACCGGAGGTACTGTAGAAAGAACTATTGAGTTGCTGGAAGGTCTGGAAGTTAATGAGAGGCAGATGTCAATCAACTTAGAATTAACCAGGGGACTGATTTATACTGAAAATGTATCTTTGGCATTAGCCTCTAAAATGGGTAAAACACAAGCGCATGAACTGATAGAGAAAGCCAGTAAGCAGGCAATAGCCCAACAAAGGCATTTGAAAGAAATTTTAGCTGAAATGTTTGTAGATTTACCTAACTTGGATAAACTATTTATGCCTGAACACGCAATAGGTAATAGTTTAGACATCATTGATGAAATTTTAGACAATCTTTCAAATCACTGACACTCAGTATGAAAACAAATTATAAGCTCCAGGGAACACCCAATAGTCCGGTGTTGATATTTTCAAATTCCTTAGGTTCTGAAATGATGATGTGGGACGAACTCGTTCCTTATCTGCTTCCTTACTTCAGAGTTTTACAATATGATATGCGAGGGCACGGAGGTAGTGAGGTAACGGCCGGGAAATACACGATTGAGCAACTGGGCGAAGATGTAATAGACCTGATGGACGATTTGAAAATTGAAACGGCTTATTTCTGTGGTTTATCCATAGGAGGTTTAATCGGGCAATGGTTGGGGCTGAATCACTCTGAAAGATTTGAAAAATTGGTGCTGAGCAATACAGCTGCAAAAATAGGAGATGATGAGCGTTGGAATACACGTATTGAGAATGTTACAAAAAATGGGATACAAGCCATTGCGACTGAAACAATGGAACGCTGGTTTACGGAAGATTTCAAAAGGCAAAATCCTACACGTACAGGAGAAATTAAGGCTATGTTTCTTCGTAACAATCTTATGGGTTATACCAATGGTTGCATGGCTGTAAGAGATGCTGATTTCAGAGCAAAAGTACAGAATATTCCGGTAGAAACGTTGGTTATTACAGGTGATGAAGACCCTGTAACCAATGTAGAACAGGCAGAATATTTGGCCAATAAGATTCCATTTGCTCATCTGAAAGTTCTACAAGCCCGGCATCTGGCAAGCACAGAAATTCCTAAGGAATATGCACAGGTATTATTGGATTTTCTGGTAGGTGATACTAATTATGCCAAGGGGATGCATGTCAGACGAACTGTATTAGGCAATGCTTATGTTGATAAAGCCAACGAGAAAATCAATTCTTTCAATACAGATTTCCAGTCGTTTATCACCAATTATGCCTGGGGCGAAGTCTGGACACGCCCTCAACTATCGAAACATAGCCGAAGCATGGTTACACTGGCAATGCTGATTGCCATGAACAGAAAACCGGAATTTAAACTACATTTGAGAGCGGCTATAAATAATGGTGTCACGGTTACTGAAATTAAAGAAATCCTGTTACAATCGGCAGTATATTGTGGAGTTCCTGCCGCCAACGAGGCTTTTGCTGCGGCGCAGGAACTGTTTAAAGAAATAGGAATTGTGTATGAAAATACTTAAAACACAGGTAGGTATTATTGGGGCAGGCCCTGCTGGATTGACATTAGCATTATTGTTGCGCAGACAGGGTATAGAAGCCATCATTCTTGAAAATAGAAGCCGTGAGTATGTGCAGGCACGTGTAAGGGCAGGTTTATTAGAACAGAATACAGTTGATATTTATAAAAGTTTAGGTGTGGCGGATCGCCTTTTAAGAGAGGGGCAAGAACATCGTGGGGTATATCTGAGTTTTGACGGGCAACGCATCAGAGTACCATTTGGAGAATTAACAGGTGGAAGAAACATCACGATTTACGGGCAGCAGGAAGTAGTAAAAGACCTGACCGATGAATGGATAGCTGGAGGAGGACAGATTTATTTTGAAACCCCTGCCTCAAAAATCGAAGATTTTGAGACTGACAGTCCGAAAATTCATTTTGAATACGAAGGGGAAGCAGGTATTCTGAATTGTGATTTTGTAGCTGCCTGTGATGGCTTTCATGGCATAGGCCGCAGAACTTTGCCGCCTGATACTTATAAAGAATTCACGGTAACATATCCTTTTAGCTGGTTAGGAATTTTAGCCCATGTTGCTCCCTCAACCGATGAATTGATTTATGCTTACCATGAAAGAGGCTTTGCTCTGCATAGTTTACGCTCAGATAAAATCAGCCGATTATATATTCAGGTAGATAATGATGATTTGATTGATAACTGGTCTGATGAGCGAATCTGGGAAGAATTAGCCATTCGTTTAGGCACAGAGGGGTGGAGTTTAAAAACAGGGCCGATTTTTGAGAAAAGTATTACACCTATGCGTAGTTTTTTTACTGATAATATGCAGTCTGGCAGATTGTTTTTAGCGGGCGATGCCGCTCATATTGTGCCACCAACCGGAGGCAAAGGGTTGAACTTGGCGGTAGCAGATGTGAAACATCTGGCAGATGGTTTAGCCGAATACTATCAGAAAAATTCCATCAAAGCATTAGATAATTACTCAACTATAGCCCTGAAACGCATCTGGCGGGCACAGGATTTCTCTAATTTCATGACTACCCTCTTCCATAAACAGGATGAACACGGGTCGTTTACCTATCAATTACAAAAAGCAAAATTCGATTATATAAAAGTGTCAGAAGCCTACGCAACTACCATAGCCGAAAACTATGTAGGCTTGCCATTTGAAGTGTTTGAATAAGAAAATATGAAACAGGTTCCGATTATTGATACACATACAGCCGCCCGAATGGTAAAAGAGGGCGACACACTTTTGCAAGGCGGCTTTGGCATGACAGGCAACCCCGTACATCTGATGCATGCCTTGGCGGAATCAGGTACAAAAAATCTGACTTTTATAGGTAATAATGCCGGAGAAGTAGGCTTAGGTGGAGGAAGATTATTAAAAAATGGTCAGTTGAAAAAACTTATTGGCTCGTTTTTTACCTCTAATCCTGATGCCGTAAAGGCGGTTCAGGCGGGCTTGATAGACTATGAATTGTTGCCGCAGGGTACTCTGGCCGAAGCGCTCAGAGCAGGAGGCGCAGGCATCGGTGGTTTTTATACCCCGGCCTCAGCAGGTACACTAATAGCCGCAAACCGCGAGACCAAAGTGATAGACGGCGTAGAGCAGGTATTTATCAAAGGTTTAAGAGGGAATGTGGCCTTTATTCGTGCATGGCGGGCAGATACCGCAGGGAATCTCCAATACCGTATGACTGAACAGAATTTTAATAAGGCCATGGCAACTGCCGCCGATTTAGTCATTGCCGAAGTAGAAGAAATTGTAGCAGTTGGAGAGATTCAACCAGAGCATATTCATACGCCCGGTTGCTATGTAGATTATCTGGTGCAGGCCACTTTGACATTAGAAGATTTGGGCATGTCTGCTTCGGTTTCCTCTTCCAAAAAAATAGATGAGTCGCGCATGAATATGGCCAGACGTGCTTTGGCAGAATTAAAGAAAGGAGATGTAGTAAATTTAGGCATAGGGATTCCGACTTTAGTGGCTGACCTGATAACAGAAGAACATGGGGTTATTCTGCACACCGAAAACGGGATGTTAGGTGTTGGCCCGGTACCAGCCGATGGTGGTGGAGCGATGGATTACCCGGTAAATGCCGGCAAAATTCCAGTGACGGCTTTGAAAGGCAGTAGTTATTTTGATAGTGCCGATTCATTTGCCATGATCAGGGGCGGACATATAGATGTAGCGATTATGGGCGGTTTAGAGGTAGATGAAGCCGCTAATCTGGCTAACTGGGCAGTACCCGGAAAACCATTATTGGGCGTAGGTGGTGCAATGGATTTAGCCAAAGGTGCCAAGCGATTGATTATCACCATGACCCATACCAATCCTGATGGTTCATCTAAGATTGTACCTGTTTGTACGCTGCCATTAACAGCTTCGGGAGTAGTAAGTATGATTGTAACTGAACTGGCAGTTTTTGACTATTCAGCCGATCAATTAACATTGATAGAATTGATGCCAAATGCTACTTTGGAGGAAGTAAGAGCTAAAACAAGTGCCAGTTTTGTTGAGAAATTGAGTTAAAACTTAGGAGCTGATTTATGAAAGAAGCATATATCATAGATGCTATTCGTACACCAATTGGTAGTTTTGGTGGTGGTTTATCAACCGTAAGGGCTGATGATTTAGCTGCAATCCCTATTAAGGAATTGCTGAAAAGAAACCCAGCCATTCCTGCCGGGGTAATCGATGATGTGATTTTAGGTTGCCATAATCAGGCAGGGGAAGATAACCGCAATGTGGCTCGAATGGCTTTATTATTAGCTGGTCTACCTTACACAGTTCCGGGTGAAACTGTCAATCGCTTGTGTTCATCGGGTATGTCGGCTGTGATACATGCCAACAGAGCCATTAAAGCAGGCGATGGAGAAGTAATGATTGCCGGAGGGATGGAACACATGACACGGGGACCCTGGGTAATCTCGAAAACATCGAAACCTTTCGGTAACGATGCCCAAATGTTTGATTCAAGTTTTGGCTGGCGATTTATTAATCCTAAAATGCAGCAAATGTATGGTACAGATGCAATGGGAGTAACGGCTGAAAATCTGGTGGAGCTCTATCATATAAGTCGGGAAGACCAGGATTTATTTGCCTATAACTCGCAACAAAAAGCTTTTGCTGCACAACAGAAAGGGATTCTGGCAGAAGAAATTATGGGTGTTGAAATAGCCGATAAAAAAGGGAATATCAGTCTGTTTGATAAAGACGAATTTATTAAAGGCAATACCACGTTGGAGGTTTTAGCTAAACTCAAACCCGCCTTTAAAAAAGAAAACGGTACAGTAACCGCAGGCAATTCTGCCGGGCTCAATGATGGTTCAATAGCCATGCTGATAACTTCAGAAGAAGCCATAAAAACGTATAATCTCACACCAAAAGCCCGCATTGTTTCGTCGGCGGTTGTAGGAGTAGAGCCACGTATTATGGGTATTGGGCCTGTGAGCGCTTCACAAAAGGCTTTGCAAAAAGCAGGTTTGTCGCTTGATGATATGGCTGTGATTGAGTTTAACGAAGCCTTTGCAGCGCAATGTCTGGCGGTTAGCCGCCAATTAGGCTTGGCAGATAATGATGAGCGAATCAACCCAAACGGTGGCGCTATTGCTTTGGGGCATCCTCTGGGAATGTCTGGCACACGGATTATTCAAGCCGCCGTCAATCAATTGGTAAGAACCCAGCAGAGATACGCTTTAATATCTATGTGCGTGGGTGTGGGGATGGGTTATGCGGTGGTGATTGAGAAGATTTAGTGAATGAGCGGCCGTGCGGTGATTAAAAACTCCGTGCCCCTCCGTGCAATCACTTTGTGAACTCCGTGGTAAAAAATATTTCGTATATGAACCCCCTCATTGAAGATTTATTACAAGAATTTCAATCAGCCATCGGTGCTGATTACGATAAATATCGCAATCATGTATATCGAGTTTTCCTGAATTGTCTTTTGCTGGATACTAATAAAAACAATGAAGACAAATATGCCATCGCAGCCGTCTTCCACGACATTGGCATCTGGACTAACCATACTTTCGATTATTTAGCCCCTTCCATCGAACAAGCTAAAATATATCTTATCGAAACCAATAAACAGGAGTCGTTTGAGGAAATAAAACTGATGATTGACAATCATCATAAACTCAGTTCATATAAACACAAATACCCCAGAACTGTAGAGACTTTCCGGCAAGCCGACTGGATAGATGTGAGTTTTGGAATACTGACATTTGGAGCAGATAAACAAGCTATTCAATTGAATAAGCAGCAATTTTCAACTTCAGGCTTTCATCGTTTCCTGATAAAAGCCACTACTAAAAACTTCTTAAAGCACCCTGCTAATCCTTTACCGATGTTTAGGAAGTAGGAGAAAGAAAAATCGAGAAAGGAACAAGGAAGATGTAAAAAGGGAGAGCATTGAATATTTCTAAATTTAGTGATAGTTTGCATGAAGCTGTAAGAATTGGCTACATTTGTATCATTCTATTCAAACCACCTTTCCATGAAAAAAATCATTCTTTCAGGCTTCTTTGTGCTTATTAGTTTTATAGGGTTTTCTCAGAGTACTTCTTCCGAAAAAACTTCAATTCAGGTTGATTTTAATAAGAAAATAGGAGATATGACCACCATGTGGGCATGGTTCGGGGCTGATGAACCTAATTATGCCTATATGCGAGATGGTAAAAAATTACTGTCAGAATTATCGGCGATGAGCCCGGTGCCAGTCTATTTTAGAGCGCATAATTTACTGACATCAGGGCATGATACCCTAACACTTAAATGGGGTTCAACCAATGTATATACCGAAGATGCCAACGGAAATCCAATCTATGATTGGACTATTGTTGATAAAATATTTGATACGTATCTGGAAAGAGGCATCAAGCCATTGGCGCAATTCAGTTTCATGCCTCAGGCACTTTCTCCTAAACCGATGCCGTATGAGCATTACTGGAAACCCGGCATGCCTTATAATGATATTTATACAGGCTGGGCCTACCCGCCAAAAGACTATAAAAAATGGGCAGAGTTAGTCTATCAATGGGTAAAACACTCAGTAGGGAGATACGGAAAAAAAGAAGTTGAAAGCTGGTATTGGGAGTTATGGAATGAGCCAAATATTGGTTATTGGAAAGGCACAGTAGATGAATATTGCAAGCTATACGATTATACAGCTGATGCCGCCAAAAGAGCTTTGCCTACCATTAAAATGGGTGGTCCGGAAACCACAGGCCCAAGCTGGAATAAAGCAGCAGATTTCCTGCAAACCTTTCTGAAACACTGTATTTCTGGTAAAAATTATGTAACCGGAAAAGTAGGCTCTCCACTTGATTTCATTTCATTTCATGCCAAAGGCGCACCTAAAATTGTGGATGGACATGTGCAGATGAATATGGGTACACAGCTAAGAGACATTTCAGAAGGATTTAGAATTGTAGCCTCGTTTCCTACCCTTAAACACTTACCTATCATTATCGGAGAGTCAGACCCTGAAGGTTGTGCGGCCTGTGGTATGAAAACAAATCCACAGAATGCTTATCGTAATGGTACGATGTATTCGAGCTATACGGCTGCTTCTTTTGCTCGTAAATATGCTTTGGCAGACCATTATGGCGTTAATCTGAAAGCAGCAGTAAGCTGGTCGTTTGAGTTCGAAAATCAACCTTACTTTTATGGATTCAGAGATTTAGCTACTAATGGTATAGATAAACCTGTACTCAATGTATTCAGAATGTTTGGGCAGATGTCGGGCAAACGAGTAGAGGTAAAGGGCAATATGAAATATGATTTCAAGATGGTGAGAGATTCAAGTGTGAGAGGGAAAAATGCAGATATCAATGCCCTCGCCAGTAAAGATATAAATACTGCTGCTATGATGCTCTGGCATTACCATGACGATGATGTAACCGCAGAAGATGCCTTGATTGAAATAGATTTGAAAGGATTACCTGCCGGAAAAATCCAGTTTTATCATTATCGGATAGATGATGAGAACAGCAATGCCTACGAAGTCTGGAAGAAAATGGGTTCACCTGAAAACCCGACCAAAGAACAAATAGCTATCTTAGAAAAAGCAGGACAATTGACATTATTAAGTTCACCAAGTTATGTAAAAACAAACAATGGTAGTTTAAAAGTAAATCTTAAACTACCAAGGCAAGGGGTTTCTTTATTGAAATTTGACTGGTAATAAACCTATATTAATTTAGCAATTACTAACGATTAATAGACAATTTCCGGACAAAACTATTGCCATTCTCTTCCTGTAGAATCACAAAGTAATTGCCAGACGAGAAACGATTGAGATCAATGGTATGGCTAAAACTTTTGGTGACAGATTGATTTAATAATCGACCTGTTACATCAATTAATTGATAACTAAAAGCTTTGGTCGATTTTATAAATGCTTTATCAGAAGCCGGGTTAGGGTATATTTGTATATGTGCAGAAGCTTCCTCATTTGCTAAAATTATAGGTATAAAATTAGCTGAAATGACACTTTCACAATTTTTTTCAAATACTTTTACCTGATAGTTACCTACTTCTGTAAACTTTATTTTCTGTGATGTGAAGGGTAGTTCGGTGCCATTCAGGTACCACTTGTTGCCTACCAAGGCACTTGAAATTAAACTGTCATTAGACTGTTTAATTTCTGGTTGTGGAATGATAATCTGGGATAAAGTTATAGCAGATGAAGTGGCTTCACATTGCTTCTGAGTAATACTTAAACTATACCTTCCGGCTTGCGAGGCGGTGTATGAATAGGTAGTTGCAGAGGGTATAGCTATATCGTTTCTTTTCCATTGGAAACCAATGTCTGTCAATAGATTCGTATATTCCAGTGAGGCGTTGCCAATGGTAGACGAAATCACTCTGGTACCAATATTACACGTGACAGTTGTGTCACCGGTAATGTGAATGGTTGATTTACAAGGAGTAACGGGAGGGGCAAGTTTAAAAAGAATGTAATCGGGGGCAGTAGTAAAACTTATGCCATTCTTGACTGCTGTTGCGTATAAACCAAAATCAGAAGCACCATGTATATCCTGAATAATGTAATTATCGCTGTTAAAACTTTTAGCCCAGACTTGTTCATTGGCAAATGTCAGCTTTATAATGGTGTTATTTTTTATTACAAATATTTTGCTGTCGCCTGTGGTTGCAATTTTAGCAGAACCATAATTCGTATTCTTCCATTGTAAATCTCCTGCCACATTGTATTTATACACACCTGTATCTGTACTAAATACACAGCCATTATCAGAAGTCCTTTCAAAATCTACTATATATTCTCCTGCCAACGGTCTTGTCCAGTTAATGTTTCCTGTTGAGGTATTTAATTGAATAATATTACGGATATTTAACAGACTGTTGGTAGAGAGTAGATAAATAATTGAAGCGCCACCCGTTATAAGTTGATACCCCCCACTAATATCAGTATTTGCCCACATCAGTTGTCCGGTTGCTGAGTATTTTCTTACGCCATTACCTGTAGTAATAATTACCCCACCATCGCTACTTGTTTGTATATCTCCAATATTATTTATAAAAGCTGTAATGTCAACAGACCACTCAATACTACCATCATTTTTTACTCTTGAAATCTGGAAGAGTGGGTTAAGACCCGAAGTTAACATATAAAAACCATTATCAAGCGTTGCACTTGCACTTAGTATAGTATAATCAAAAGTTTTTTGCCAACTCAAATTCAACCCGGCATCATATTTTCTGAGAGTTCTACTTAAAAAAAGATAGACAAGTACACCACCATCTTGTGAAGCATATTGTGACATAGTAGGGGCATTGCTTGACCCACCTTCCGCAAATATGAATTGATTTTTTACAAGCCCATCAGCATAAAATTTACTGATACTTGCTGAACCACTAATTGAGTTCTGTGCTTTTATTAGTGCAAATAAAGCATTAGGCCCCGGAAAAGCAGTAATACTTCCACCTCTATTGCCACCATTATAGGGCTCTACCCATTCTATGGCTGGTGCTTGTTCTTGCGCGTATGAAAAATAGCAGGATAATAACAACAGAACAATGGAGAATCCTTTCTTAGTCATGAGTTTATGTAGCATTAAAATTATTTCGAAAAGTAACCAATAATTATTCATAAAACAATGATTTATGCCAAACTTAAAAGATGTCTTGTCGTTCTTCTTTTTTTAATGAATATCCATATGGATATTCCGAAAAATTGCATAACATTTGTTATTAATACAGAAGAAACCAATGGAATGGCAAATAAGAGAACTCATTAATAAAAAGGACCTACAAGGCCTTAGAAATATCTTGTCTCAAAACCCGGCACTTGCCAATGAAGGGTTACCCTACGATGCATCAAATACAGCCAAAGCACACCCACTTCACCGGATTTGTGATGGTGTATTTAGTGGAAAGTACAGTGATGCTGACGGGGTTGAAATGGCAAAAATATTTCTTGAATATGGGGCAAATATTAATGGTGGTGAGATGGTAGTGAAAAAAGATTCTCCGTTGGTTGCCGCCGCAAGTCTTCATGCCGACCAGCTGGCAATTTTTTATATTGATCAAGGTGCAGATATTCATCATCCGGGATGCCATGGGGGTACAGCTTTGCATTGGGCAGCCTGGTGTGGCAGACCTAAGGTTGTGAAAAGGCTTTTAGAGGAACAACTGGATATTAATAAACTATGTATTGATTTTAAATCAACACCACTGTTCTGGGCTGTACATGGTTTAAAATCAACTGATAGCAAGGATTTAAGCGGGTATCTCGAATGTGTAAGAATTTTGGTTGCAGCAGGTAGTGATAAAAGTATCCCGAATGCCGATGGAAACACGGTATTTGATTTGATAGGAAGCCGGAATCCGGAGTTAAAAATACTATTAGCTTGAGTTGTCTGATCATTTAATAGCAAGTTTAATTGGATTATAGATTCCCAAACACATTATAAAAATAATAATCGAAAGTGGTTTTATTTTCGAACCAGAACGCCCGTTGATTTTTAGTAACTAAGTTTATAAAACAGACACTTCCGTTTTCAAAAAGGTAAGTTCTGTACCCTTCCTTGTCTGAGTAGTTAGTATCAATATGGTATTTGTTTTTTAGAATCTTATTGAGTTTTGATGGTCTTATGCCGAAAGAAGCGTATGCCTGATTGCTGTTATACAATACTACGGAATCATAAAAATTTTCTCCTTTGATAAAACTTTTATAATCTTCAACATTATCAAAAAGATGTGCATACTTATGAGGTGTTGCCTCATGTAAAACTTTTCCGTCTGATAAAGCATAGGCAAGATTATGCATGCTATCCAATATTCGGATACTGCGGCTGTTGAGGTCATTTGATATTAAAGTATTTTTTTCCTGAAAGGTTAGTTTTGTTAATTGAATGATTTTGCTGTCGGGAGTTCTAAACATAAAAATATTGGTCATATTAACTTAGTAATATTAAATATTGGGACTATTAAGTTTTTAACATCGTGATTTTAGGAAGTTATACTAACTCTTAAAATTGAGAAACATTCAAGGCTTTCTTGCAAATTACAATACATATTTGCTGATAGTATGGCATGAACCACGCATAATACTTTATTTAGTATTGTAAATAAACTACAATTTATGATTTACTACCTGATTTGAAGAGTCTGGCATGAAAACCGATAGTAAAATGTTAAAAATGGAAAGCAACAATTTGAGAGCTATTTAATTCAGGAACTCAGGAGCGGCCCGGATGGTATATTCCGCTTTTTTTTATATCTTATAGACGAATATCAGTCTATACAGACATACAAATATAATAATTTCATTGGATACGCGCAGGAAAAAAAGGAAGTTATCTTGTAATAATAGGTATAGGTCATAATAAAAAAAGTACATCTGTTCTTCCTGGAATTAGTGTTAGAGAAAAGGATTGGGATAGAAAAACAGGTAAATAAATAAGGTTGGCAAGTGTTAAGTTTGTAATCAGAGTAGAACATAATCAAAACACCGATCAGCCCTATTCAGAATAACGGAAAAAATGATTAACTAAGAACTGATTTCTGATCCAAGTTCAGGATAGCGAGGGTCTAAATATAAAGTAAGTCTATGGTGAATTGTGTGAGTAATTTTCAAACGTTTAAAGACAGGCCGCATTGGCGGTCGGATGTAAATGGAGAGAATTACCTATGAGAGATTTGGTCAGGCAATGTAAGATCAGTTGGCTGACAATGTTTTATTATCAGAAGTTGTCTAAAGTTAATATAGGAATAAATGTGAATAATGAGTTTAGAGTAGATAAAAGTATAAAGCCGTAGCTACAGAACCACAGATATGATTGCTTGTATTAGTAGTATTTTATAGCAAGGTTCTCTACAATAACAGATTGATTAATTCATACTAATATTAACAAAGAGCTTTTGTTATTAATATTAACAGGGTATAAAGAGCCTTAAAAGAACCAGATTAAATACCATTTTGATTAGCAAAATATATAAGTTCAGCAACACTATTAATTCCGAGTTTGTAATGAATATTTTTGCGATGTGTTTTAATAGTAAAAACGCTTAAATTGAGTCTACGGGCAATTTCTTCATTTCGCAAACCTTGTTTTAGTAAGCGTATTAGTTCAACTTCCCGAAATGTCAGGTTCAGTTTTCTTGCAAAATCATCGTTGTAAGGTAAGCTATTTGATGACCTGTCACTAACTTTATTGTCAAAGAAATTTCTACCATTTGAAACCTCCCGTATTCCTTCAATTATTTCTTCTTTCGTTGAGTCTTTTAACAAATAACCATGAAAACCAAATTTCTGAACTTCCTCCATTATTTTGGGTTGATTATACATCGTAAGGATAATAATTTTTACAGGCCATTGTTTCAATATCCGTGCACCAATTTCAATACCATTTTCACCATGAAGATTAATGTCAAGCAGAATAAGATCAGGCGTTAGTGTCTGAATAGCATTATCAATATTTTTAGCCATAAAAACCTGTCCGCATACCTCAAAATCAGGTAATTCATAAAGTATAGTTTTTACACCTTCAACGAAGAGATGGTGGTCGTCAATAATTAAAACTTTTATAGGGTTTGGCATTGGTTGTGTATGTTAGGAAACTCAGGTTATTAACCTATTTACTGTTTCCTGATTTATAATTAAGTAATTCATAATATATCGAGACCTTAAGGTAATATTTTTTACACTTCTCTCGATTGCATTAATATTATTTTTTTTCTTCGGCACCTATTTTAATTTCTAAAATATAGGTGCTACCATTTTGACCTGTGTCAATAGTAAGAGTAGCTCCGATATACTTTGCTCTAAGGCTGACATTTTTAAGTCCAATCCCTTCGTTTTTTTCGATCCGGTCTTTAAATCCAATGCCATTGTCTTCAACCAGAATACTTAAATGTGTTTGAAAGTAAAGTAATTGTACTGATGCCCTGCTTGCCATAGCATGTTTATGAATATTGCTTATCAATTCAGAGGTAATCCGGTAAAGGTTAATCTCAACTTCATCAGGGAGCCTTCTTTCAATCCCAAAACTTATAAACTCAAATTTCAGATTTTTGCCGGAGGCATTGTTTACCAGATATTCAAGAGAGTTTTTAAGCCCAATTTTCTCAAACCCGGGGGGCATAAGATTGTGTGCAATCCGGCGAATATCATTAGAAGCCTTTGCAACCATGCTTTTCAGGGTATCTATTTTACTATAAGTACTATTATCAGTTTTATCTTTATGAATTAGGTTAATCTGAGTATTAATAGTTGCCAGAGTGCCTCCTAAATCATCGTGTAAATCCTGCGCAATTCTTTCCCGCTCAATTTCCTGTACATTCAGTAGTTTCTGTTGAGTCATATTTAATTCTTCAGTCAGCGTTTTTCTTTCCTGAATAATATCATTCAGAATAGCAATACCTAATACAATAAATTCAAAAACGGGTGCTATATAAAGAAAAAGATAAAAAGAGGAGTTATCAAGCGTTTCTTCGGGTATATCGGCAATTCCTGTAATTCTAAGAAAAAGCAGGATATTGGTTGCCTGCACAGGTAAGATAGAAAACAAATAAATGAAAGAATTCCGCCTTTTCATGATTATTCCTTCTATTACAATCATAAGCAAAACCAGTTGAACCCATGAACTTGCATAAGCGTTGGTTTCAGCAATTGTGTGATTGAAAGGGAAAAACGAAATATAAAACAGGAACAAAAAAAGAACCCCAAGATAAGCCCTGTATAATATAGTCAGTCCTCTGAGTTTTGATCGATGCTCTGGCAGAATAAAGTGTAAAGCAAAGAATATACTCATGATACGGATGAGAAGACTTGATATAGCATACCATCTTGATGTGCTGAGAAAGTTGGGTGCGTAGTGCGCCATATAACCTTCTATATTGAGTGCATACCCGATATTGCCGAGTATATAAATAAAATAATAAAGAATTATCCATTGGGGATAAGCCATGAGAAAGAAAAGACTAATGAGGGCAATTACAGCCAGCACAGAAACA
The DNA here is from genome assembly GCF_013912375.1 of Emticicia sp. BO119. Classification (GTDB taxonomy): domain Bacteria; phylum Bacteroidota; class Bacteroidia; order Cytophagales; family Spirosomataceae; genus Emticicia. Next base: position 159,757 of record NZ_JACETV010000002.1, read on the forward strand.
GCTGAAAAAAATATCGTATCGAACTCAATATACTGACGTTGAAATTCTCTTTGGGTGAATAGCGTGAGGGGGCAGTACAAATATCCATTGGTTTCTCTGACGCTTATGAGAATCTTGTACTGCGTATGGGGACTAAGCGTTATTGGAAAAGCAAAATATCTGGAGTCAATGTCTCTTTCACTTAAGGAGGTTTGCCAGTTAATTCCTTCTCTTTTTCTGATTAAAGAATCGCCTGCATAAATATAATAATCAAACGAATCAAGGTACACAATATCCATATCAACAACTATATCTTTTGCCACGTTGGAGTTATTGCGGCAGTTGAGCATAATCCAGTTTCTCTGTCCATTGGTGCCAAAATTCAGGCTTTCCTGCTGGTATAATTTAAACCTACTAAAATCCAGTTGTGAATTACTTATTTTATTGGAAGTGTCTGTAAAGACATATAAATAACCAACTAAAGGAGAACTTACAAAATCTTCGTTTATCTCAAAGATATTTTGTGCATTAGATTTAATATTTACTAAGACAAAAAAGCAAATAACAGAGAGTAGTTTTTTCATTAGATAATTTAGTCGGCACTGAATAGCAAAACTATCGTATTTAACTTTCATCTAAAATACCTCTTTTGGGGTATTGTAACTATCTGCACATCGAGACTAATTTTGAAACATAAAATAAACTTGCTTTTATCATGAGCTTATCTAAGACAATTTCGCCCGATAATATTATTTATTTAGAGGCTGATGTAAACTACAGCATTTTTCATTTTGAGAATGGGAAAAAAAGGATTTCATCTTTTACACTTAAATATTATGAGAATAAAGAAGAAACCAACCATTTTTTAAGAATTCATCGCTCTTATCTGCTTAATCCACACTATATCATCAGCATTTATAAAAGAGGGCATAACTCATTTATTAAAATGGCCAATGGCAAAGAAATAAAAGTTTCGAGGCGTAAGCGTGGCCTGATTGCTGATTTATGAAATATGGAAATTAATAAAATATGTTCTGAAACATTAAAAGCTATGGTTTTATATAGTCGGGTTGAATGGATTTACCACTCAAAGTAATTTATGTTCAATTCCATAACGAATTAAATCTGCACTGTTTGAAGAGTTTGTTCGTCTAAGCATATTTTTTCTATGAGTCTTAACTGTGTGAACACTTATATAAAGTTTAGTAGCTATCTGTTCACTGTTTAATCCTTCCGAAATCCACTTCAATATTTCAATTTCCCTTTTACTAAGCAATTTGTTTTCATCCACATTGAGATAAAACTCTAAATTACTGGAGACCTCCCATTGGTTTTTTTCACTATTTAATAGTTCTATTTGTTGTGTTACTTTTTCTTCTCCGGTATCTGGAACTTTAGTAACAAAGCCATAAAAACCCAGTGGGAAATAATCAGATTCACGTCGAATGATTTTGTATTGCTGACAATAAAATCTCTTTTTCTTTTTTTTATCAGTTATCGGAATAGTCATTTTAAATCGTATGTCAGGCATTTTTTTACCTTTCAGGCTATCAAATAAAATGATTTGCTGGTTCAGGCATTTATTATCAATTTCTGCTGGTACTTCCAGTATGTAGTCAGTAAACTTAAGCCCCCCTTCCAGAAAGGCTCCTAATGGGTGCCCCATAACTTCTTCAACACCTTCACCGATAAAAGGATAAGTACCCGTCTGGAAATCTGCTACAAAAACAGCTATCGAAAAGTTTTTTAAAAACTTTTCGGCTGAAACAACCTCTCTGATTTCTTCGGAATAATTATACTTTTCTAAATCGGGATTCTCAATCTTATCTAAATATTCAAGAAAAGTTATAGCGGTTTTCTTTTTCATATTTCATGCATTGTTATTAAGCGAAATTCTAATAAAAGTCTGAAAAATACCTAAAAAGGGGTATTGTGCATCACTCTTCAAATATACAATTTTGCACATATAAGCAAGCTTTAGTGGATTGAAAAATTATCGGGTAAATCATCTCAAACAGATAACATTATCAGATAGGGTGTAACTATTGCCACCTGGAGTAAGCGGTTTCGAAAAACCAAAAAGAAATTTCCTGAAATGTAAAGATTAATTAATTCTGTCAAACCCAATAAAAAATGAAAAAAATCTTACTTTCAATGATTGTCTTGATGAGTTCATTAACTGGTTTTTCCCAAACTATTACTTTAGCAGGTTCTACTTACTACGGTACTGGTTATTGTTCTGCAACTGATGCCAACAAAACCTATAATTTAAGAAATACGCCTCATAACGGAAGAAATCAATATGAGTTTGGTTTTTCAGGTCAGTATGGGGTGGGGTGCAGTTTTATTATGAGATGGAATACCACAGCATGGGAATTGGTTAGTAAAGAACAGGTAAGTCCGTCAGAGTTTCAATATACAACACTTACAACTCTTGCAGGTAATTTCCCGACACCCCCTTGTGGCTATGGTTTTGGGGGCACTATCAGTGGTGACTGCACAGAAGCCTGTTCTAATTTTATGACCTTAGGTGGCGGAGGAACGATTTGCATCGGAACCTCTGCTACACTTACTGCAAGCGGGTGCACAGGGACAGTATTCTGGAATAACGGGGGTGGCATAGGAACAAGTATAACGGTTTCACCAACAAGTTCCACGACCTATAGTGTTACATGTAGTGCTCCTGATTATTGTATTGGTAGTGTAACGGTGAATGTTACTGCTCCACCAACGCCACAGATCAGTATTTTAGGTACAGGGGTTACCAATGAAGGAGATAATAATTACACTGCTTGTAGCGGAACATCCATTCAACTTTATTGTGGTGGTTGCAGTATTATCCCAAGAATAATGAATTGGTCGAACGGAACCACCTCTTCCAGTAATTTATCTGCTGCTTTTACCCCAGATGTTTCAAGTAGTTATTTTGCTACCCAAACAATAGATGGGTGTACCAGTTTGGTTGGTAATACAGTAAATCTGACCCTGAAAAATAAAATAATTGTAGAGGCCAGTAATAATAACTTTTGTAAAGGGACTTCTACAACATTAACAGCAAGTGGATGTACAGGTACAATTATCTGGGATAATGATGCCGGAACCGGAGCGTCGGTTGTTGTTGTACCTCCTTATACCATGACCTATACAGCCACCTGTAGCGATACACAGGTTTGTAACGGCGGTATTACAATAAATGTTACGGTGCCTGCGCCTGTTGCTCCTACAATAACAGCAAGTGCAACGGTGTTATGCCCCAACACTTCGATTACTTTAACAGGAAATGGCTGTACAATGGGGAACTATTTATGGAGTAATGGTGCTACAACCAACTATAGTATAAATGTAAATGCACCAGGTTCTTACTCACTCGTTTGTTCAACTAATTTGCACGGTTGTACAAGTCCTCAAAGTAGTGTTATCAATATTACATCAGTAGGAGCAGACCTGACCTTAAGCGGGACAGCCTCATCTGGTGATCGTCAGGCCACACAAACTATTACCTCAACACAGAGTATTCCCGCTAATATCCAGACGGGTTATTATGCCGGTAAAAGTATTACGCTCAATCCGACATTTACTGTATTAAACGGAGCAGTATTTAATGCCGAAATAAAGACTTGCCAGTGATACTGTTCAAGAATCATGAAAAATACCAGTTATTAACGAAATTATAAAATTTCATTTGCCCCGAATCCTACAGCAAAATTTTGACTGTATAGCTCTAAAAAGTATCAAAAATAATAAGTCGAACATAGTTTATATAAAAACTCAGAAAATGAAAAAAACCTCTATCCTTATTGTAACATTTGTATATGGCTTCTTGCTACAACTCAATGCTCAGACCATCCGTCGTGTAAATAATACTCCTGGTTTAAATGACCCTAATGTATATACTACCTTGCAGGCTGCACATGATGCTGCTGACCCAGGTGATATTATTTCGCTTGAACCATCTGTAAATCCAAATTATGGTGAAGGGACTATTATTAAAACGGTACATATTGTAGGACCTGGTTACTATTTAGATAAAAACCCAAATACTTTTTTTGATAAAAGAGTGCCATCAGTTGGCGGTATAACATTTGAGAATGGTAGTCAGAATAGTTCAATTACAAGTGTAGCTTTCGGCGGTGTTTCTATAAACGCAGAAAATATTAAGGTCGAACGGTGTCTTTTTCACTCAGTTAACACTGGTGTAAGCGGTAGGATTGTTTCGGGTTCTACTTCCACTGGTAACGGCAGTATTATAAAAAACAATATATTCCGTTATATTTTCGGGTCAGGTGGAGGGAGTAGTAATATGACTATTACCAACAATATTATAGTTGGCTTCAGAGGGCTTTGGTTAATCGAAAATGTTAGTAATAGTATTATATCCTATAATACTTTTGGAGCCGAAAATTTTATTTATCAAGCAACTAATTCTACCATAACTAATAATATTTTTGATGCTCGTGCCCTTTTGAGCGGAGCCACAATATGTAATAATTGTCTGGGTTCAAGTATTTCCAATAATTTGTGTACAAATATTAATGGTTTACCTTCTGGTAGTGGAAATATCAACGGAGTTAACCCCAGTACTATATTTCTGAATGGTGGAAATCCATGGGGTTATGATTATAATGGTGGCACCATGTATGCGGTAGATAATGATTTCCAGCTTGCCCCTAACTCTCCTGCTAAAACCGCCGCCGCTGGCGGTGGGGAAGCAGGAGCTTTTGGTAATGGAGCTAATGCTTACAGGCTCTCAGGTCTGCCAAAATCACCAATTATCACTTCATTTACCAATACTGGCTCAGGTAGCAATACAACTCCGTTAAGTATTACTATCAGTGTAAGGTCAAACAACTGAAAAAATCCTGCTTATGAAATACCCCGTTTTACGTTCGGTAATTCTGATAGGATTTAGCTTTCTGTGGTCAGTCTCAGTTTTTGCTCAGAATACTATTACCCGAATCGAATATTATTTCGATTTTGACCCCGGTCATGGCAATGGTATGGCTATCAGTTTTACACCAGATACCGCTCTTACGGTCAATAATGTAGATCTACCAGTCAGTAACATTCAGAATGGATTTCATTTCCTGGGTGTACGGGCTAAAGACAGCCAGAATACCTGGAGCACTACGGTTATACGTCCGTTTTTAAAAGAACATATTCTTATCTCGTCTATTCCTGTTGGCTTTGTTGACAGGCTTGAATATTTTATCGATACAGATCCTGGTTCTGGCAATGGTACAGCTGTACCTTTTACAGCCAACACTTCTAATGATATAGTCTTTACTGTTCCGCTTTCTGCTGTAAGCGAGGGCATGCACAGAATCTCGGTAAGAGCAAGAGATAATGACGGCCAATGGAGCACTGTGGTTGTACGGCCATTTATAAAAGCCACTATTCCAACGGCGGGGTCTTTGAGTAATATGGTACAAGTAGAGTACTTCATTGATTTCGACCCGGGTTTTGGCAACGCTGCTGCTGTGAGTTTTCAACCGGGCAGCCAGATTAATAATCTGAACATTATGGCAAACCTGACGGGTATCCCTGTTGGTACTCACAAATTATTTGTAAGGGCCAAAAATGCTCTTGGAATATGGGGTACAGTAGGCATGAGAGAATTTACAATCTGTAATACTCCCGTAAATGCCACTATTACCGTAACAGGCAATGCAGAGGTCTGCCAAGGGCAAAACGTCAGTTTAAGTGTGGCATCAGGTTATACTTATCAATGGACTTTCAATGGTTCAGACATTTCGGGTGCTAATAGTAATACGTATGCAGTAAACCAAACAGGTGAATATTCAGTAAAAATTACTAATAATGGCTGTATTTCAACGGCTACGCCTGTAAAAATTACCGTCAATAACAATACATCTGCCCCAACAGTCGCTACCTCTACACCCACCATTTGTAAAGGGTCAGCAGCAGTGTTGCAGGTAAGTAATTGTAATGGCACTGTGACCTGGAATACAGGTAGTACGGCAAACCCATTGATTATTAGTCCGGGTTCTACCACCAGTTATACTGCCACGTGCCGTCCGATAGGTTGTACTATAAGTCCTACCAGTGAACCTGTACAAATAACTGTGGTTGATTCCCCAGCCGCCTTGGTAATTAATGGCGCACCAGGTTCGGCTGTCTGCCCAAATACCAGTTCTACCTTAACACTTACCGGCTGCACAGGTGGTATTTTATGGAGTAACGGTGCTACCACCAGTAGTGTTACAGTCAGCACGCTGCAAACCACCATTTATACAGCCACCTGTACGCTTAATACCTGCACTGCAACAATTAATAAAACAATAACAGTCGTTTCACCTTCGCCAGCTTCACTGGTTATCAATACTGCCAATAAAAATATCTGTGCCGGAGAGTCTGTTACACTCACGGCCTCGAATTGTACAGGTGGAGCCATCGTGTGGAGCAGTGGTGCAAGCGGTAGTTCGGTTTCTGTAAACCCCGGCGTAACCACAACTTATACAGCTACTTGTCAGATAGGTTCATGTACAGCACCAAGCGTGAATGCTGTTCAGGTATTTGTACGTGGTATAACCAATACGCCCATTATTACCACACCAAGCCAGACAATCTGCAAAGGAACAAAGGTAAAACTCACTGCTGTTTACTGCTATGGTACAACCATCTGGAGTACTGGTGAAAAAGGAAATTCAATTGAAGTAATGCCACAGGTAACTACAGATTATTCGGCCACCTGCCAGCTTAATAATTGTTCAAGCGTTAATAGTAATATAACCACTATAACTGTTTCTGATTGTCCTGATCCGAATACCAATGTTACATACATAGAATATTTCTTCGATAACGACCCTGGCTTTGGCAATGGAACCGCCATCGGTGGGTTTTCTGCAAATCCTGCTATCAATAATCTGAATGTAAGTATTCATGTCGGTAATTTATCTGAAGGATTTCACTGGTTGACTGTTCGGGCAAAAGACGGTAATGATAAATGGGGGTCTATTTCCATAAGACCCTTTTTAAAGATAGCAACGGCACCGGCTACACCATCTGATATTGTAAAAGTAGAGTATTTCTTCGATAATGACCCTGGATTTGGAAACGCGACTAATTATCCTATTACGGCCGGACAGCAATTGAATAATCTGGTGATTAGTATGCCTATCAACACCTTAAGCGAAGGGCAACACTGGCTAAGCGTAAGAGTAAAAGACGTTGATAATAAATGGACGACTGTTGTGGTAAGGCCATTTGTAAAAGAAGCCGTTGAGATAGCCGGAACGCTTAATAATGCCGAGTACTTTATTGATACCGACCCCGGTTTTGGCAATGGTACAAACCTGCCTATATCGGGTTCTAGCTTTACAAATAGCAATGGTCGTGAGGCCGCTATTACAGCCGGAGCAACTTCGGGAACTATCAATAGTGCTATTAACCTGACAAATGTCAGCAACGGAGAGCACCGGTTGTTTGTGCGTGCCAAAGACACCAATAACAAATGGGGTACTGTTGGTGTAGCCAACTTCTACAAGCAAACCAATATTGCTTTTGTAGGAGCAGCGGCGCCAACCTCATCTTGTACGATTAGTCAGTTTAGTATTCCGTTTACTATATCGGGCACTTATAATGCAGGCAATGTATTTACTGCTCAATTGTCTGATAAATTCGGCGATTTCAGTAATCCTATTAATTTAGGAACGCTCACAAGCACTGCTGCGGGTACTATTACGGCCAAAGTACCTTATGGTACGCCATACGGCACAGGCTATCAGATTAGAATAATTTCTTCAAATCCGGTAATTACTACTAATCCGTCGAAAACGTTTTCGGTTACTTCTATTTGTCCGTTGCCTTGTGCAGGTATTTTAAGTTTAGCCTCGCCTGCGGATGATTATTCGAGTTTATCTGTCATCAAAAGTGCCAATGCAGTTAGTGGAAGCATATCGGCCAGCAATAAAGTAAGTAATAATGCCAATGTTACTTATCAGGCCAAATCTATCCTTTTAACGACTGGTTTCAGGGCTGATGCAGGCACAGTATTTAAAGCAGAAGTTGGGGGGTGTAATTGATGTAAGGGAGCAATCGGTAAAATCGGTTGCTCCGTTTTAACATAGTCTGCATTTGTATTGGCTATTACCTAAAAGGAGTACAACTCAAAAGTGGCAAGTGTATGCTGGTGATTAAGAGGTGACGGGAGATAGCCAGAATGTAAGAGTTTTTACATAGAAATCGCGAGGCCTGTGAATCAATTTTATTTTATGAAAACACATTTTTTATTTTTTTTTCTGCTTTCTACAACATCTATTCTGGGGCAGACCATCCGTTATGTTAAAGTAGGAGGTGGAGGTGCTGGAACATCCTGGATAGATGCTTCAGGAAATCTGCAACAAATGATTAATATCAGCAATGCAAATGATATAATTTTTGTGGCATCCGGAACTTACTATCCAACAGTTTCAGCCAATAGTAGTAATCCAGGATTACCGTATTATTCTTTCCTGCTGAAAGCCAATATAAAAATTTATGGGGGATTCGGCGGGTTTGAAACCAGTTTGAATCAACGGATATTGAATCCTGACAATCCCAGCATTTTAAGCGGAGATGTTGATAAAAATGATTTTTTAACTAATGGTATCAGTACCTTTATTTATGGTACTAATAGCAGGCATGTTGTTATAGCTGTGGGAGAAGTAGGTTCTCTGAAAATTGATGGTTTTACGATAACCGGTGGTGAAGCTGATTTTATCGGAGGGCTTGATGAAGAGTTTTTGGTGAATGGGTTTAGTATAAAAACAAGAAACGGGGGTGGGTTGTATATAGATTCAGCTTCTCCACAATTACATAATTGCCAGTTTATCGGAAACAAGTCACTTGATTTTGGGGCGGGGATTTATACTACAAATTCATCGGCCTCTATCTACAATACTCATTTCTCAAAGAATGTATGTATTAATTTCGGTGGTGGGATTTGCAACTATTCATCAAATTCGATTGTAGTTAATAATTGTGAGTTTTTAGAAAACTATGGAGGATCAGGAGGGGGAATTTATAATTATTCTACTTCAAGCAATATTGAGAATTGCAACTTTAGTAGAAATAAGACGAGTAATTATAGAGGAGGAAGTGGAACCTCAGTAAATCATGGCTTTGGAGGAGGGCTTTACGACAGACTTTCTCCTGATTTATCTGTCACAAATTGCTTGTTTGAAGAAAATACTGCACTTGATGGTGGCGGAGCTGCCTACAGCCAAAGTCTTGTTCTGATGTCGAAATGTACAATTAAATCAAATAATACAGCTATTGAAGGGTATGCGGCCTATGGCTGGGGAGGAGGAGGAATTTTATTAATCTCTACGCTGGATTTGCCCATAAAATGCCGGATTACAGATTGTATTATTTCTGGCAATAAATCTCCTGGATTTGGTGGGGGGCTTTCCAGCCAATCAGATGCAATTATTACTGATTGTATTTTTTCTGGCAATAAAGCCAAAAGTGGGGCTGGAATTTTTAATTATTTTGCTGGTCAAACCTTTATTACCAACTGTACCTTTTCGGGAAATAATGCTACAGATGATGAAATCTGGTATATTGCCGAACTCGGAGGAGCCGGAGGAGCGGTAGGTAATGCTATTAATTCATCTGCTAATATAAGGAATTGCATCAGCTATGGGAATAGCAGTGAGATTTCTAACTTATATGGTTACGCTAACGTGAATACAACTGTTAGTTATAGCCTGATACGGGGTGGATATGCAGCCGGAACCTCTATTATTGATAGCAATCCACTTTTTAGTAATGCGCCAACTTTTGAAACAGCTCCTTTTGCCGGGGGGGATTATCATATTTCGCTCAATAGTCCTGCGTTAAATGCGGGTAATAAAACTGTATTTGATGCTGGACAAACGCCTGATTTATCAGCAGTAATAAAAGACCTTGAAGGTGCAAATCGGGTATCTTATTGTACGGTGGATATTGGCGTTTATGAATCAACCAGCAACTTTGGTTGTCCGCCACCTTGTTTAGTTTTACAGACGCTTGTTTCTCCAACTGACAACATCAATAGTGGTGTGATTGAAAAAAAAGCCTCTGCAACAAACGGGAAAATTCAGGCATCTAATCAGATTACTGGTACAGCCAATGTAACTTATCAAGCGAAATCAATACTTCTTAGTCCGAATTTCAAAGCTGATGCCGGGACTGTATTTAAGGCTGAGATTGGGGGGTGTAATTGATAATAATTAAAAACCTGATTGCAACATGAAAATATATATATGGAATTGTCTTTTGTTTCTGTGCTTTTATGAGACAAATGCACAGGTATTTTTGACAGCCAGTCAAACAAATTCATGTAGTGGAAACTCAATTGAAATTCTGTTAAATAATCCTTACCCGGTGGCTTATCCAAACGGGAAATTATTAAAAAACGGTATAGAAGTTGCCCATACAAACGACGGACAATTATCCTATACAACCTCTGAAGCAGGAGAGTATGAGTTTGTTTACGATGAAAAAGAAGATTTCAGACAGCTTTATTGGGGGTATTACCCATCTTTTACCTTTCAAGACATGACCTTTTTAGACTTACAGAATGGTATAGCCATAGGCAATAAAATAGTCTTGAAAACAGAAGATAAAGGGCAAACGTGGAATTTGGCAACAACCCCAACTCAAACTTTTAACCATACTGCTGTTCATTTCTCAGATGCCTCAAATGGTTGGGTTGTTGGTTTTAATGGTCAAGTAATAAAAACGACAGATGGAGGAAATAATTGGGTCAATAAAAATATAACAGGCGTTTCGCCGTTTACACCCCCACTGACTGACGTATTCGGAATAAATAGTACAACGGCCTGGGCAGTAGGAGACCGTAATACAAAGGTTTTTAAGACAACCAATGGTGGCGATACCTGGACGGATGTTTTTACGGGTACTTTCAATTCTTCGGGTTTCCGTACAGTTTTTTTTCTGAATCAAAATGAAGGATGGATAGCAGGTGACTATGGCATAATTCGCAAAACAACTAACGGCGGAGTAAACTGGACTTCATTGGTTCTTGGTTCGAGTAGTAGCTCGGGTTCTAATACCTGGGTTACAGACATATTTTTTATAGATAGCTTAAATGGGTGGTTTATCGGTGAAGATGGGCTAATCAGTAGAACCTCTGATGGTGGAGCTACGTGGACAAAACAGAGAAACGGCAGTGGCTTAAATGGCTATGGGATTGTCAATAAAATTCGTTTTCCCGATGCGCTGAATGGGTTTGCTACAATTTCGGGTGAACTTTATAAGACCACAGACGGGGGCTCTACATGGGTGGCAATGAGAACTTCTGATGGGCGGATTTGGGCAAATGCGACTTCATTTCATTTCTTCTCATCAGACGATTATCTGACTTCTTATGATGTGGAGTTATTCAAGTATATCAAAAAACTACCAAGACGAACCAATAGTATTATTATTTCAACAAAGCCAATAATTACAGCTAATTCGACAAATATTTGTCCTAACCAAACAGTTCAGCTGACTATAAACCCTTCACCGAATCAGATTTCAACCCAATGGTTAAGAAATAATCAGCTTATTGCCGGAGCAAACGGACTTGCCTATAATCCTCTTCAAACGGGTAATTATAAAGTTCAGACGATAACTGAAAATAAGTTTTTTCAGCAACAATCAACCTTTCCTACGGATAGTTTCAGAGCTGAAGATTTATCATTCGTTAATAGCAATAGTGGTTGGGTACTCAAGGGTGGTCCTGCTGGAAATATTCCTCTTTTCAAAACAATTGACGGAGGTATGTCTTTTAACCAATTGAATGTAAATAGCAGTATCAGCTATACTTTTTTAAACGTAGTTTATTTTCAAAATACTACAACCGGATGGCTCGCAGGGTATGACCAAAATGTTGGTAATTTTATTGCAAAAACAACTGATGGCGGGAATACATGGATAAAAAAGAAAACAGCTATAAATGCCACTCTCCGAAAAGTTTACTTTCTTGATAATCTTAAAGGATGGGCCATTGGATATAATTGCTATCAGGGATGTGGGTATCCTGGGCAAATCAATGAAGCCTATGTTTTAAGAACCGTCGATGGTGGAGAATCCTGGACGCCACAGCGTTCGCAACATTTAAATATTGAATTGAGCGATGTTTATTTCGTAAATGAACTTACGGGTTGGGTCGTAGGAGTATATGGTTTGGGATCAAGTTCTCTTCTAAAAACCACCGATGGGGGTGTTACCTGGACTGAACAATTGAGGCATACCGACGGTTATCAGAATTTATTCTTTTTGAATGACCAGATCGGGTGGTTTAATACGAAGTTATATCGCTTTAAGACTACTAACGGTGGGATAAGCTGGAGTCAATTACCTATTCAATACAACGAAGAAGTAGCTGGACCTATATATTTTAAAGATACTCAAAATGGTGTTTCTTTGGGTAAAGATGGTATTTTTAAAACAGTCGATGGAGGTCAGAATTGGATAAAAGAAGCACCTTTTTCATTATCTGATGGGGTGTCTCTATTAAAATTACTTACAAACGATACAACGAGTTTTGTGATTGATAAAGTAAGTGGGCAAGTTTATCAACTAAATAAATCTGCCTTTTTATGTGAGTCAGCCCCTGTCTTAATAGGAAATGATTGTTGCTCATCTTTAGTTGTGTTGACTAATCCGACCGATAATGTGATGGCTGGAAGCCGAACTACACAAGCATCTGCAATAAACGGAATAATTCATGCATCCAATCATATCACTGGTACCGCCAATGTAATCTATCAGGCTAAATCTATTGAACTCAACCCGAATTTCAGAGCCGACCCCGGAACGGTGTTTAAGGCAGAAACTGGCGGATGTAATTAATACTTATCATTAACTAACATATCATGAAAAAACATCTTCTGCTTTTATTTATAGTTTGTGCCAATACTCTGTTGGCATTAGCCCAGAATACTAATGCCATTTATGGAGGGAATCAGAATGTGCCGTCTACAAACAATACATTTGTGGGCTATAGTACCGGAGGTGCCAATACAACAGGTACTGGCAATACATTTGTTGGTAGTTTTGTCGGGGCTAGCAATACCATTGGCCAGTACAACCTTTTTGCAGGATCTGCCGCCGGTAATGTAAATACTCAGGGCGGGTTCAATGTATTTTTAGGATATGCTGCAGGATTTGGGAATACCATCGGCACGGGCAATACTTTTGTGGGGTCCGGCACAGGCAATAACTTTAATAATTCTCCGAATGCAGGTAATCTGTCGGGTTTTAATAATACTTATTTAGGAGTTAACGCTGGCGCAAGTGGGGGCTTGGGGTATCAACTATTTAATGCAACCGCTATTGGCTCAAATGCTAAAGTATCAGTTAATAATGCCATTGTGTTGGGTGATACCATGAATAATGTAAAAATTGGCATTGGTTTAACGAATCCGAAGTTTCCGCTTGATATAAATGGAATAATTAATATGCGGGTAGCTTTTCATAATCCAGCTCTTAAAATCAATGACAGGGATTTCTTGAAACTGGATAAAAATGGCGGGTTTAGCCTATCAAATTTTAACCTTACCTTTGAGAGTACTGATGAATGGACTGATTCAGTATTTGAGCCTGAAACCCGACTGATGTCTTTGGCAGCTGTATCTGAGTATATAAGACAAAATAAACACTTGCCAGAAATACCGTCTGCGCTGGAGGTTGTTCAAAACGGTATTGAAATTAACACAATTATTGCAAAAATGCTCAGAAAGATAGAAGAGCTCACCCTTTATACTATCCAGCAGAAAAATGAAATTGAAGAGCTGAAAACAATAATCAGTAAATTTTCTGTTTCTCAGGCCACCTCTTTCAATACTACTAAATAATAGCTTATACAGTGCTGAAATTTGGTAGATATTAAGTTCTCAACTGCTTACAGTAGAGCAACCATGATCGCTTTATAGGACTTATACTTCTGTTTTATTGTGGGATAATTTAACTCGAAAATATCATAATGAAATATTTTTCGTCCTTCTGCTTTGAATGTAGCGCTACTACAAAGATTACAACGGGAGCCTCAGGTATGTCTGAGTGGAGATAATCGTAAAATTATTCAGAATCAACTCATCACATATATACAGCAGGTGGGTCTATAAAAAAACACCTGTGTCAAACAAATGATGGGCTGACAAAGGAGGGTTTCGAAAAAGAAAATTATTGTGCATAAATAATTAACCGTTCTTTAGATATTTCATAAGGAGTTCTACCATTTAATGATGAATTGAGTCTACAATAAAGGTACACCTGCCGATTATAAAACTTACTGTCCTGCAGTTTAAAGCTTCTTTTGAGTATCAATGTCATCGGTATTGCCAATAAATTGATAAAATTCCTGAGCATCAGTTGTTATACTTTCCCGTTTAAATACGGGCTTCCGGGGTTAAGATGTATTGCCGCACTCCCAGACTTCAAAGAACCAGCGGTAGTTCTTAAATGAATTGTTTTCCTTCAATATGGTTGATTGTACGGATTTTTAAGTGCAAAGGGCAAGTTTTGTTATGATTAAACCATTTTTTATGAACTTTATAAGAGCGTTTCCATTGATTAAAAGGCTCTATTGAAGCACCAAAATATCTACAAACTTTAGTGATATTATTAATTTCTTTTGTGTAGGTCAAAACTTTTAGTTTCCTGCAAATATCAGAATGAGCTTTTGCAGTCATGCTACATCGGGTTTATAATTGCTAATTTTCTAAGTAATTAGTCAACTTTAGCCTTAATTTTCATAATCTTGTGCAAATAAAAAAGCACTCACAAGAATTATCTCATAAGTGCTTGATTATCAGGTGACCCCGGAGAGGCTCGAACTCTCGACCCATTGATTAAGAGTCAATTGCTCTACCAACTGAGCTACGGAGTCTTGTGGTTTGCAAATTTAATTTTTTTTAAGTTATTGCTGCCCATTTGGCTAAAATTATTTTCTATTACAGAATAGTCTCAAAAAAAACTATGTAACTTGCTAATAGTACTGACAGCTTTATAGCCTATGCAATCATTGACACATTACCGAACCTGCAATCTCTGTGAAGCCATGTGTGGGCTTGAAATAAGAGTAGAAAAAGGGAGTATAACTAAAATTGAAGGTGATAAAAATGACCCCTTTAGTCGTGGACATATATGCCCCAAAGCGGTTGCATTAAAGGATATTTACGAAGACCCTAATCGGCTAAAATTCCCGGTTAAACGTACAGCAGAGGGTTGGCAGCAAATTTCATGGGAAGAGGCTTTTGAAGAAGTTACGAATCAGATAAAAAATATACAGACAAAGTATGGTAACAATGCAGTAGGTATGTATCAGGGAAATCCGTCAATACATAATTTAGGTACTTCCATGAATTCCCCGGCTTTTGCGAAGTCTCTGCATACCAGAAACTTGTTCTCTGCTACCTCTGCTGACCAGCTGCCTCACCATTTTGCCGCATGGCAGATGTTCGGGCATCCAATGCTGATGCCTGTACCCGACATTGATAACACTGATTATATGCTCATTATCGGAGGTAATCCGATTGCCTCCAATGGGAGTATTATGTCGGTACCTGACGTGGCTAATCGTTTGAAAGCTATTCAGAAAAGAGGGGGTAAAGTAGTAGTGATTGACCCTCGTTTTACAGAGACAGCGGCTAAAGCTGATGAGCATTATTTTGTACGTCCGGGGACAGATGCTTTTTTGTTATTTGCCATGATTCAGACCATTTTTGCAGAAAAACTTATGGATTTGGGTAAATTGACTGAATTTACTGATGGGATTGAAACCCTGAGAGAAATTGCTGCGCCATTTACCCCGGAAAGCGTAGAAAAGCAAACAGGTATATCAGCCATACGTATCCGCCAGATAGTGCATGATTTTACGCAGGCAAAAGCGGCAGTATGTTATGGAAGGGTAGGGGTATCTGTACAGACTTTTGGAAGTATTGCTCAGTGGTTGATTAATGCTATCAATGTATTGACCGGTAATCTGGACAGGGTAGGAGGTGCCATGTTTACTACCCCTGCTGTAGATTTTTTAGCAAGAGCCAGATCAGAAAATAAGTTTAATCGTTGGCAAAGCAGAGTCAGAAAGTTGCCTGAATTTTTAGGTGAATTACCTGTAGCCACTTTGGCAGAGGAGATTCTGACAGATGGGGAGTCTCAAATTAAAGCAATGGTAGTCAGTTGTGGTAATCCGGTGCTTTCTACGCCAAATGGCAGTCAGTTAGATAGGGCTTTTGAGCAATTGGAATTTATGGCGGCTATTGATATTTATATTAATGAAACCACCCGCCACGCACATATTATCTTACCACCCGCTACCGGATTAGAGGTTTCACATTATGACATTACTTTTCATGTATTGGCTGTCAGAAATACAGCTAAGTATTCAGAAGCTTTGTTTCCGAAAGCGGAAGGAGCTAAATATGACTGGGAGATTTATCAGGAATTGGCACATCGATTAAACAATCAATCTGATAAGCCTTTTAATCCTGAACCTCCCGAAGTAAAATTAAACATGGGCCTGCATTTTGGTCCTTATCAACTCTCTTTACAACAATTAAAAGATAACCCTCATGGGATTGATTTAGGAACTTTAAAGCCTCGTCTGCCACAACGACTATTAACGCCGGAAAAACGCATTAATATTGCTCCCGGAATTTTGGTTAAGGATATAGAGAGATTGCACGAATCTTTAAAAAACACTGATACACAGAATGGATTTGATTACCTTCTGATTGGCAGAAGACATCTTAGAGATAATAATTCCTGGATGCATAATTCTGAACGGTTAGTAAAAGGCAGAAATAGATGTACTTTAATGATTAATTCAGAAGATGCGCAAAAACTTAATCTTGGTACGCAATCAATAGTTAGGGTGAGTTCGAGAGTGGGGTGTATTGAATTGCCAGTTGAAATTACCGACCACATGATGAAAGGTGTAGTAAGTATGCCTCATGGGTACGGACATGCCCGTAAGGGGGTGCAATTAGATGTAGCCGCTAAATATGCAGGTGTAAGTATCAATGATTTAACAGATGAATATATATTGGATGAACTGACAGGCAATGCCGCTTTCAATAATGTGGCCGTAAAAGTGGAAAAAGTTGGTTGAAAATAGTAATGTATTGGTTAACTATACACTTGTTTCTCTATATTTGTAATAATCTTTTCACTTATCTAATCTACCTTAGCAATGCTCACTTCCCTTTCAAACCTCGCTCGGCGTTATGCGTCGGGGCGGAATGTGCTGATTTTCTTTGTTCTACAGATGATTATATCAGCCGTTGTTCTGCCTTATATGCAAGGTAAATTTGACTCTGCAAATATATTGGGAGTATTAGACCTGAAGTTTGGGTTTACACCTGACGAAGCCTATAATATGTTGTCGGCTTACGGAGAAGAAGGAAGAAAATACTATTTCTTTGTTGAAGCAGTTATCGACATTATTTATCCGATTATTTATACAATCACCAATGTTCTGCTATTAAGCTATGTGTTTAAAAGAGGTTTTGCAGCAAATAGCTTTATACAACAATTAAATATTTTTCCTATTTTAACCACTATCGGTGACTTTGCAGAAAACGGGGGTATTATTACCTTACTCAGTGCTTTTCCTGAAAGAGCAGATAGTGCTGCCAGTTTTGCTTCAAATGCCGGAATGTTTAAATGGGTAGCCTTTGGTATCAGTATTGCCTTGTTTCTGATAGGCATTGTTGCCTGGATTATTGCGGTGGTAAAGAAAAAGAATTTTGCTTAATAGAATGGAGAAAGGAAAATGGAACAAGGAAAAAGTAAAAGTATGAATATTAAATTTACAATACTTTTTCCATTCTCCTTGTTGCTTTCCCCTTTTTCCCAACCTTTGCATTTTAAAACTACAAATTATAAAAAACATGGAGTATAGAAGATTTGGACGTACAGACTGGAACGTCAGCGAAATTGGATATGGTATGTGGGGGTTAGCAGGTTGGACAGGTTCTGACCAAGACGAAGTAGGCCAATCGCTTGATCGTTCTGTTGAATTAGGTTGTAATTTTTTTGATACTGCCTGGGGCTATGGTGCCGGAAAAAGCGAAGAGATTTTAGGAAATGTGCTGAAAAAATATGCCAGTAAACGCTTGTATTTTGCAACCAAGATTCCACCAAAGAATTTTACCTGGCCATCAAAATCAAACTTTTTATTAGAAGATTGTTTCCCGGCAAGCCATATTATTGAATATACTGAAAAGAGCTTAAAGAATCTGGCAGTTGATTGCATTGACCTGCAACAATTCCATGTATGGGAAGATAGCTGGGCAAATAATGATGATTGGAAAGAAGCTGTTACGAAATTAAAGCAAGCGGGTAAAGTAAAAAACTTCGGTATCAGTGTAAACCGTTGGGAGCCAAACAATGTATTAGAAACGCTGAAAACAGGTTTGATTGATACCGTACAGGTAATCTATAATATCTTCGACCAGAATCCTGAGGATGAACTGTTTCCGTTATGTAAAAAAATGGATATTGGGGTAATTGCCCGTGTACCATTCGACGAAGGCACATTGACAGGTTTATTAACTAAAGAAACTACATTCCCTGCCGATGACTGGCGTTCAACCTATTTCGTGCCTGAAAACCTGATTCCAAGTGTGGAACACGCCGATGCCTTGAAACCATTAGTGCCAGAAGGTATGACTATGCCCGAAATGGCTTTACGCTTTATTTTATGTAATGACGATGTGCATACCATTATACCGGGTATGAGAAAAATACGCCACGTAGAAGCTAATACAGGCACAAGCGATGGTAAGAAATTAGACGAAAATCTTCGCTTAAAACTCAAAACTCATCGTTGGGACAGAACTCCGACAGAATGGTCTCAATAGAATTGGAGAAAGGAGGATGAAGAAAGGGAAAAGTTCTACGTTTTTAACAGAAAAATTTAAAACCGAAAAAGGAATTTCCCTTTTCCGTTCTCTTTTTTTCCTTTCTTCATTCTCCCTTCTTCAAAACAATATGCTCGAAACAACAACAGCCATTGCCTGCATAGCAGCATTCTTTGCAGGCTTTATTGATTCTATTGTAGGAGGCGGGGGTCTGGTGCAAGTACCTGCCTTGTTTATTTTATTTCCTTCTTATTCAGTACCACAGATTATTGGCACCAATCGTTTTTCTTCGTTTATGGGAACGGCAGTGGCGGGGTATCAGTATTCTAAAAAGGTGAAGATACCCTGGAAGACCGTAATCTATGCAGGCATTGGTGCGGCGGTAATGTCTTATTCTGGCGCATTGCTATCAAGCCTGATGAGTGCCCGTATCCTGAAACCAACTATCCTGATTTTAATGAGCATAATAGCCATCTATACCTATCGCAAAAAAGATTTGGGGCAGGAGGAAAAACTCCGTTTCAGCGTGCAAATCATTCCTTTTTGCGGATTGTTGATAGGCATGGCAACTGGCTTTTATAATGGTTTTGTAGGGCCAGGTACGGGTAGTTTATTAGTGTTCGGTTTTGTAAGTATAATCGGCTATAGTTTTTTATCGGCATCAGCTATTTCAAAAGTAGTAAATATTATCGCAGATGTAGCTTCTCTGATTTTCTTTGTGAGCAAAGGGTTTGTGATGTTTAAGATTGCTTTCCCGATGATGATTTGTAATATGGCAGGCTCTTATGTTGGCAGTAAAATAGCTATTCTGCGTGGCAATGCCTTTGTGCGTGTGATATTTTTGATTGTGGTTTTTGGGTTGATTTTGAGGTTTGGGTATGATGTGTTGGGGCTTTATTATTAATTTTAAGAGCATAATTTGATAAACTAATAATTGCTTGACTAAAATGATGTGGAAACTATTTATCGTGGTATTACTTATTCCCTCTTTTGCAAAAGCGCAAAAAAATAATAATTTGTTATATAAATCAAAAGAGGCATCGAATGTCTATATGATGATAAGATAAAGTCTAAGCATAATAATTCTGATACAATTTTTATCTATAGAAAAGAAACCGATCGCTACTATCATGCTATATATATAGATACAACACGACAATCAGAATACTATAAATGGTCATTAACCGATTTCGTTTTTGATGAGGACTTCAAAGAATCTTATGATGACGGTATAATTATATAAAAAGTAAACAACCTGATAGGTACAAAAGAAAGAACTTTACCTTGATAAGAGTAGCAAGTATTACGAGAAGAAATATAAGAATTATTAAATTACCTTATCCAGCCAAAACTTAAAAGGCCTTATTTAGCTCCACCCAAACCACTCTCTACTTCAAATACCCTTTGGATGCTTATTATCAGTTAACTACTACTTAAAACGCTGTTAAAATGTCATTAAAATTTGGTCATTAAATTTTAATTATTTCAAGATTTATTTTGTTTTTATGAATGTAATTTATTGATAATCAATAAATTATAATAAAACAATATATTGTATTTATCAGAAACTAAAGGGTTGTATCAGGTTAGCTATATCGATATTTACAAATGGTTTAGTAGATTTGTAAGAGATATGAAAATTATGAATAGAAATATTGGAATGGGGCAACCTTACAAAATGTTCGGGATATTTTGTGGGTTATTCTTAATTACTTCTATTTTTGTCAAAGGCAGTACCTCTAATGCTGAGAATGAGAAGCGCAATAGTTTTTTTCTCAAGGCGAATCAACAGACCACGAACAATATAATTTTTCAGGATTGGGAGTCAACCATTCCTTACGATTTTTTATCTATTCTAAGTTCGGGTGAAGAAGTAGATCCAACTGATGAAACTACTGAAGAAAAAACTTCTGAAAGCGGTTTTCCTTTACTTATATCGCGGTTTTATTATGATTTCATAGAGAGTTCGTTTATAAACTTTAATCTGTCTCTTCAAAAACGAATCACTATTCCTTTTTTCTTGCTGCATCATTCCTGGAAGATTCCATTTGCTTAGTTTATTTATTAATGCTCTTCAATAAAAATCTATTTTTTCATAGGTTTTAAGACATAATCAGTTTGAAAATTTCTTTCAATCTATATGCGTATATTCTAATTTTTTTAAAAATATTCATGAAATATTCAATCATTTTTTTAGCAATCGCTACATTTTATATAGCAGGTTGTAACCACGCTGAGCATACAAAAGAAGAGGTGTCTGAGTTTATAGTAAGTAGTCCTATTAAGGTTGACACTTCTATTAATAAGGAATATGTCTGCCAAATCAGGGCCAGCAATCATATCGAATTACGCTCTCTGGAAAGAGGGTATTTACAAAAAATATTTGTTGATGAAGGTCAGCATGTCAGACAAGGCCAGCCCATGTTTCAGATTATGCCTCTGGTATATGAAGCTGAAATGGAGAAGTCGAAAGCCGATGTAGAATACGCTGAAATTGAGTATCAGAATACCAAAATTCTTGCAGATAAAAACGTTGTTTCACCACAGGAACTGGCCTTGGCCAAAGCAAAACTTGACCGTGAAAAAGCTGACTTGAAATTGTCAAGTACGCACCTTGGACTAACAAGTGTTAATGCCCCTTTTAGTGGTATAATGGATAAATTCCATATGCGATTAGGGAGCCTGGTAGATGAGGGAGAATTGCTCACCACGTTATCTGATAACAGTAAGCTATGGGTTTATTTTAATGTTCCGGAAGCTGAATATCTTGATTATGTATCACGCATCAAAAAAGAGGGGCCTCAAAAGGTAAAACTCTTGATGGCCAACAATGAGATTTTCAATCACGACGGTCTTTTTGAAACAATTGAGGCAGATTTTAATAATGAGACCGGAAATATCGCTTTTCGTGCTACATTCCCAAATCCGGAAGGTATTCTGCGTCATGGAGAAACAGGAACAATTCTGATGCCTTCACACATTAAAGGTGCTCTTTTGATTCCACAAGAAGCAACTTTTGATATTCTGGACAAGAAATTTGTATTTGTAGTAGATGCAAAAGGTATTGTTCAAACCAGACAAATAACAACTGGTGTAGAAATGCCTCACATTTATACTGTTACAAGTGGTTTGTCTCCAAACGATAAAATTATAGTTGAGGGTTTACGTAAAGTTAAGAACGGAGACCACGTCAAAACTAAATTTAAACCTTACAGAGAGGTTGTGGAAGAGTTGAAAAATCTTCATGCAGAGTAATTTTTAATTTTATCGAAAGCCTTATTGGTTTTAGATTCCGTGATGATTCGTAACCTTTAAGGTATTGACAAAACTCAGAAAAAATGTTTAGCAAATTCATACATAGACCAGTCCTGGCTATTGCCATGTCTCTGGCAATCGTCTTTTTGGGGGTGTTGTCGATTTTCACCCGCCCCATATCGCAATTTCCTGAAATAGCCCCTCCACGGGTAAATATTTTCATTGAGTTCCCAGGCTCAAACGCTGATGTATTAGTAAAGTCTACTCTGACTATCATGGAACGCGCCATTAATGGTGTGCCGGGAATGCAGTACATGATGTCGGATGCAACGAGTGCCAGTGAAGCAACGGTACAGATTGTTTTTGAGCCGGGTATTGACCCTACCATTGCTGCTGCCCGTGTAAAAACCCGCGTGGATCAGGTTTGGGCAAACTTACCACTTTTGGTTCAGCGCGAAGGGGTTATTATTACTCCAGTACAACCAAGTATGCTCATGTATGTCAACTTTTTTAGTACTGATAAAGAGTATGACCAAAAGTTTTTGTTCAATTATGCTGACAACCTGGTTGTTCCTGAATTACAACGTATAAGCGGGGTGGGCCGTTCTGAGATTGTTGGTAGCAGGGCATTCTCTATTAGGGTATGGTTGAATCCTGACAGAATGAGAGCTTACAATATTTCTGCTGATGAAGTTTTGAGTGCCATTGACGAACAAAGTGTGCTGGGTCGCCCGGGACGTGTCGGTTTAAGTTCTGGTAAGGTAGCGCAATCACTCGAATACGTCTTTACTTACCAAGGCTGGTACAATAAGCCAGAGCAGTATAAAGACATTATTATCAGGGCAAATTCGGAAGGAGAAATTCTAAAATTGAAAGATGTAGCCAACGTAGAAGTGGGAAGTGAGTTTGTGGATATTTATACCAATAAAGACGGCTATCCATCGGCTTCATTAATCTTGAAACAAAACCCTGGTAGTAACTCCAATAAAATTATTGGAGATGTGAAAGCGAAACTGGAAGAGTTGAAGAAAAACTTCCCTCCGGGAGTTGATTACGAAATCAACTATGACGTTTCAAGCTTCGTAAATGCTTCCATTGACCAGGTATTACATACACTTTTAGAAGCATTTATTCTGGTATCATTGGTGGTATTCCTTTTCCTTGGAGATTTCCGTTCTACCTTGATACCAACTTTGGCTGTACCTGTTTCGTTGATTGGTGCATTCGTTTTCATGCAGTTCTTTGGGATTGGTATCAACCTCATTACACTCTTTGCATTGGTATTGGCTATTGGGGTGGTTGTTGATGATGCCATTGTGGTAGTAGAGGCCGTCCATGTAAAGATGGCGGAAGAACATTTAACTCCGTTTAAGGCAGTACAGAAAGTATTGAGCGAAATTAGTGGTGCTATTATTGCCATTACCCTGATTATGACGGCCGTATTTGTGCCGGTGGCATTTATGACTGGTCCGGTTGGGGTGCTCTACAGACAGTTTGCTATTACGATGGCTTCGTCGATCGTGCTTTCTGGTGTGGTGGCTCTTACACTTACACCTGTATTATGTGCTATGATTTTGAAAAATACACATGGACAGGCAAAGAAAAAATCACCTATAGACAAGTTTATTGATTGGTTCAATAGAAGGTTTGAATGGCTATTGGGTAAATACACTAAATTTCTGACAATTATTGTCAACCGTAGAGTGGTTACCTTCGGTGTATTGATAGCTTTTGCATTGGGTATTATGGGTATTAACACTATTCTACCGGCCGGTTTCATACCCGGGGAAGATCAAGGGCAGATTTATGCGATTATTCAGACACCTCCTGGTACTACACTCGAAAGAACCAATGCTATTTCGATGGAATTACAGAAAATTGCCAAGGAAACTGAAGGTGTACAATCAGTAACGGCTATGGCAGGTTATGAGATTCTTACAGAAGGGCGGGGCTCAAATGCCGGTACTTGTTTAATTAACCTCAAAGACTGGTCGGAGAGAAAGGAATCTGTGAAGGAGGTTATAGAAGATTTAGAAGAAAAAACGAAAAATATCGGAGCTGTAATCGAATATTTTGAACCACCAGCTGTGCCGGGTTATGGTGCTTCCTCTGGTTTTGCGGTTCGATTGTTAGATAAGGGTAGCGATGTAGATTACCAGAAGTTTGATCAGGTAAATAAAGATTTTGTTGCAGCCTTGAGAAAGCGAAAAGAGCTTTCAGGATTATTTACTTTTTATTCTGCCAATTATCCGCAATACGAAATACAGGTAAATAATGTGTTGGCGATGCAAAAAGGGGTTTCAGTGGGTAAAGCCATGGAAAATCTCAACATCATGATTGGTAGTACCTATGAGCAAGGCTTTATACGATTTAATAAATACTATAAGGTTTATACACAGGCTGACCCGGCGTTCAGAAAGGATCCTAACGATATTCTGAATATGTTTATTAAAAATGATGAAGGCGAAATGGTACCCTATTCAGCTTTTATGACTATCAAAAAAACACAGGGGCCTAACGAAATTGCCAGATATAATTTATATACATCGGCACTTATCAATGGTGTACCAGCTCCGGGCTATACTTCTGGTGATGCCATTAAGGCGATTCGTGAAGTAGCTGAAACGGCTTTACCTAAGGGCTACGATATAGCCTGGGAAGGACTATCGTATGATGAGGCCCGGCGTGGAAACGAAGCAATCATTATTTTCCTTGTGGTTGTGTTTTTCGTTTATCTGGTGTTAGCCGCACAATACGAAAGCTTTATCATGCCTCTGGCCGTTATCCTATCCTTACCTCCGGGTATATTCGGTTCTTTCCTGTTATTAAAAGGAATGGGGTTGAGTAATGACGTATTTGCACAGATTGGTTTGATTATGCTTACGGGTCTTCTGGGTAAAAATGCTGTATTGATTGTGGAGTTTGCCATACAAAAACGTAACGAAGGGGTGTCGGTGCTTGAAGCTGCTATTGAAGGTGCAAAAGAACGTTTCAGACCTATCCTTATGACGTCCTTTGCCTTTATTGCAGGTATGATTCCATTGGTGAGGGCTCATGGTGCAGGTGCAGTGGGTAATAAAACTATTGGCTCGTCTGCTTTGGGCGGGATGTTGTTCGGAACAATCTTCGGGGTCTTAATTGTACCGGGGCTATATTACATTTTTGGTAAAATGATTGATGGAAGAAAACTGATCAATGATGAAGCCGTAATGACGCTGAGTGAGGATTTGGTAGAAAATCAAACCGAACTTGGCGAACAAAGTAGACTTAGAAAGTTAATTGCAAAAATCTTGAAACAAAATGAAGAATAAGAGAATAAAAATATATGGTCTCTTTTTGATCCTGATTATGGGTTTAGGCAGTTGTAAGGTAGAGAATTTACCGACCAAAACAGTTACCAACTCATTGCCGGATAAATATGCCCTCAATGGAGATACAACCAAAGCTGAAAATATTCTCTGGAGAAACTATTTCAGTGATAATAACCTGACCGATTTGATTGACGAAGCTCTTAAAAACAATCAGGAGCTGAATATGATGCTTCATGAAATCGAAATCAGCCGCAACGAAATCATGGCAAGAAAAGGGGAGTACCAGCCATTTGGTTTTTTAACGGCAGGTTTGGGTGCTGATAAATCGAGTCGTTATACATGGGATGGGGTTTCGGAAGAAGACGCAAAAACAAGATCAGAGAAGTTGCCGAGGTATATTGGCGAGCAAACGCTTATGGGTACGTTTTCGTGGGAAATT
The DNA here is from genome assembly GCF_013912375.1 of Emticicia sp. BO119. Classification (GTDB taxonomy): domain Bacteria; phylum Bacteroidota; class Bacteroidia; order Cytophagales; family Spirosomataceae; genus Emticicia. The sequence continues at coordinate 185,598 of NZ_JACETV010000002.1, forward strand.
GACGTTTGGAAGAAACTCCACAATGCCAAAGATGCTGCCGTAAAACGTTATTTGTCTGGTATAGAAGGTAGAAATTTTGTAGTCACAAACCTTATTGGCGAGATAGCTAACTCTTATTACGAATTGGTAATATTGGATAATCAATTGGAAATTGTACAGCAAAATATTACTCTTCAGAAAGATGCACTTGAAATGGTAAAGGTGCAAAAAGATGCTGCACGTGTGAATCAGTTGGCGGTAAATCGTTTTATGGCGCAGGTATTGAATACTGAAAACCTTAAATATGAGATTCAACAGCAAATTGTAGAAACCGAAAACCGGATCAATTTCTTGCTGGCAAGAAACCCTCAGCCTGTGAAGCGTAATTCTGCTAATCTTAATAATATTCAGTTTTTGAAGATTTCAGCGGGAATCCCATCGCAATTACTGAGCAATCGTCCTGATATCCGTCAGGCGGAGCAGGAATTAGAGGCTACAAAACTGGATATTGCCGTAGCAAGAGCCGCTTTTTATCCGAATATTACGCTTCGTGCAGGTATTGGTTTGCAGGCATTTAATCCTATTTATCTGATTAATCCTAAGTCAATCGCCGTTAATGTTCTGGGCGATTTGATTGCTCCTTTAATCAATAAAAATGCGATTAAGGCCAATTATTATAATGCCAACGAAAGGCAGATTCAGGCTGTATATAAATATGAGCAAACAGTCTTGAATGCGCATTTAGAAGTAATTAATCAATTGGCAGGGAATAAAAACTATTCTGATAGCTATCTAACAAAAGCTAATCAGGTAGATATTCTGAGTAGTTCAATCGAAATCTCTAATAGCCTCTTCAAATCAGCGAGAGCAGATTATACCGAGGTTTTGCTAACGCAGAGAGAAGCACTCGAAGCAAAAATGGAATTGATGGAGATTAAGAAAAAACAACTGAACGCCGAAGTAAATATTTATAAGGCATTAGGTGGTGGTTGGAAGTAGTTGATTGGTAGAACAAAACCACATAAAAAATGCCCTCATGTGAATGAGGGCATTTTATTTATAAATCGCTAAAATCAAAACCTTCTAAGAATTTGGTAGTGAAATGACCAGACTTGAATTGTTCGTCTTCCATAAGTTTAATGTGGAAAGGAATCGTGGTTTTAACCCCTTCAATTACAAACTCCTGTAAGGCGCGTTTCATGCGGGTTATCACTTCTTCTCTTGATTGGCCTGTTACAATTAACTTTGCAATCATAGAATCGTAGTTTGGCGGAATGGTATAGCCTGCATACACGTGGCTGTCAACTCTCACGCCATGCCCACCTGGTAAATGCAGATTAGTGATTTTACCCGGTGATGGACGGAAATTATTGCCTGGGTCTTCGGCATTGATACGACACTCCATCGCATACAATTTCGGGAAATAGTTTTTGCCTGAAATCGGTACGCCTGCCGCAACTTTTATCTGCTCTTTGATTAAGTCAAAATCAGTTACTTCTTCAGTAATCGGGTGCTCAACCTGAATACGGGTGTTCATTTCCATGAAATAGAACTCACCGTATTTATCAACCAGAAACTCTATAGTACCTGCACCTTCGTAACCGATGGCTGCGGCACCTTTAATGGCTGCTTCACCCATTCTCTCACGCAGTTCCTGCGAAACAATCGGCGAAGGAGTTTCTTCCACTAATTTCTGGTGACGGCGCTGGATAGAACAGTCACGCTCTGATAAGTGGCATACTTTGCCATATTGGTCACCTACTACCTGAATTTCGATGTGGCGAGGCTCTTCTACGAATTTCTCCAGATATAGGCCATCATTTCCGAAAGCGGCTCCTGATTCCATTTTGGCATCGTCCCAAGCTTTTTCAAACTCACTTTCTTCTTTGATGATACGCATACCACGTCCACCACCACCGGCAGTTGCCTTCACGATAACCGGATACCCGATTTCTTTGGCTATTTTCTTGCCTTCTTCAACCGATTCCAATAAGCCTTCCGAACCAGGAATAACAGGTACACCAGAATCTTTCATGGTTGCTTTTGCTGTGGCTTTATCGCCCATATAGTTGATTTGCTCAGCAGTAGCTCCGATAAATTTGATACCGTATTCGGCACATATTCTTGAAAACTCGGCGTTTTCTGATAAGAAACCATAACCCGGATGGATAGCATCGGCATTAGTGATTTCGGCAGCAGAAATAATATTCGGGATATTCAGATAAGATTGTTTGCTGATAGCAGGGCCGATGCAAACGGCTTCATCAGCAAAACGTACATGTAAACTGTCGCGGTCGGCAGTTGAATAAACAGCCACCGTTTTTATGCCCATCTCTTTACAGGTTCTGATGATACGCAGGGCAATTTCACCACGGTTGGCTATAAGTATTTTCTTGAACATATCGTTTCAATTAGGAATTGTAAGCGTTTCGGCTATTGAATCAATTAACAAATTTGATAGAAAAATGTTATGAAACCTATTCTGCAATTAAACCTATCAAGGTTCTACCAGGAATAGTGGTTGGTCGAACTCAACAGGTGAGGCATTATCAACCAATATTTTCACGATTTTTCCTGATACTTCAGATTCAATTTCGTTGAACAGCTTCATTGCTTCAATGATACAAACAACTTTACCCGATGAGATTTCGTCGCCTACTTCTACAAAGAACGGCTTGTCAGGGCCCGCAGAACGATAGAATGTACCAATCATTGGTGATTTGATAGTAATCAGTTTGCTTGTGTCTGCAGCAGCAGGTTGAGCAACAGGTGCAGCAGGCTGACTTACAGGAACAACCGCAGCAGGGGTTGGTGCAGAAACAGGAGCCTGAATAGCAGGAGCAGTTGCTGCCTGAACTGCTACAGGTGCTACATTTGAATAGCGCTTAATAGCCAGTTTTAACTCCGATGTTTCGATATTTACTTCATCTAATCCTGATTGAGCAATAAAGTCTATCAGTTTCTGAATGTCTTTTGTTTCCATGAAGGGTAAAGATTTGTCGTTTGTAATTGAGTTATAGTTTATCTGGTTTCAGGAGTATGTTCCTACAAAAGTAAACATAAAGACGACACCCACAAAGAAATCAGGAACGCTCAGGTTTGATTTCAGAATTAAAAAATCCTTAAAATCAATTTTATTCACTTCCTGTTTCTACACAAATGCGATGTCGTCTTTTATTAATTTTTTGACTCTTTTACTCTCGAATCGTATTCGTAAGAAGTTGTATTTACACGAATCAACTCATCGTTTTCGATAAAAAGAGGTACTTTAATTGTGGCTCCGGTTTCAACAGTTGCCGGTTTTGATGGGCTGTTGGCAGTATCACCTTTCACACCAGGTTCAGTATAAGTTACTCTTAGTTCTACATAAGCAGGTAACTCTACACTCAGAATAGTTTCAGTTTCAGCATGCACTAATATATCTACTTGCTGTCCTTCTTTCAACAGGTCAGCCTGCGGAACCAGTTTATCTTCTATATTTACTTGTTCGAATGTTTCGGTTTCCATAAAATTGAAACCTGTTTCGTCTTTGTATAGAAATTGGTATTGTCTTTTTTCTATACGGGCTGTAGTAACCGTTACACCAGAGTTAAAAGTATTATCAATTACTCTTCCGGTGCGGAGGTTTCTTAGTTTCGTTCTCACAAAAGCCGGGCCTTTACCAGGTTTTACGTGTTGAAATTCTACAATTGTATAAAGGTCATTGTTCCAATCAAGACAAAGTCCATTTCTAAAATCTGCTGTTGTTGCCATTACTGATTAGTATTAACTAAATATATTTATCGTTCAAAATTAAAAACTATACTTACAAAAGGCATTGCCGGAACATCATATTTAAAACGCCCGAAATCAACATCTTTACCATTTCTGCGATAACGTGCATTATACTGATTGAACAGGAAACTTACTCCTACTTTAATGGTTAATTCTTCCTGTGGTCTGAAACCAATATATATCTGATTATTGGTTGTCCCTCTACCACCCAATGCTAAATTCAGACCTGGTGGATTGGCACTTAGTGAATCTAAACGTTGTGCACTATTATTTTTTACATTAAGCGAATCTCTTGTTTTACCAAAAGCAAATCCGATTAAATCAATATTTGCACCTATTAAGAGTTTTTTTGCCTGAAACTCCAGAACAAGCGGAACATTAATTGTTGTTACATTCGCTCGTGGATAAGGAACAAAACTTACTTTTTCGTTTTTAGATTCAATACCTGCATAGGTTTTCCCTTTAGCAAAAAAAGAGGTTATCCTGAAACCTGTACCAATCGCAAAATTATTGTTTTTACCCATTATTAAGGTCTGGCTATACATAAACGTCGGAACTGAAGTCTTTTTGTCAAAACCATAGCCTAACGAATAGTGTTCAACCACTCTCATTTGCTGTGCAAACGAAGTATTTAACCCTAAAAGGGTTAGCATTAATAGCAGTAATTTTTTCATTTTACTGTGTTGTGTTAGATAGTTTTATCTTTTTACTTTTTTAGTACGCCCATTTAATATAGGCAGACCCCCACGTGAAACCGCCCCCGAAAGCTGCCAGAATTAGATTATCACCTTTTTTTAATTGGTTTTCATAATCAAAGAGGCAAAGGGGTATAGTGCCGGCAGTTGTATTTCCGTATTTCTGGATATTAAGCATTACTTTTTCGTCACCAATTCCCATACGGCGTGCGGTAGCATCAATAATACGCTTATTGGCTTGATGTGGTACCAACCAGGCAACATCGTCTCCGGTCAGATTGTTGCGTTCCATAATCTCAGCCGAAATATCAGCCATATTTGTAACGGCAAATTTGAATACAGAGGGTCCTTCCTGATGAATATAGTGTAAGCGTTGATCAACGGTTTCATGAGAAGCCGGGAAGCGGCTTCCTCCACCTTTCATGATTAGATGATTTTCACCAGACCCGTCAGAGCGGAGCAGGAAATCCATTAGCCCGTTCTCTTCAGTTGTAGGTTCAAGCATTACAGCACCAGCACCATCACCAAATAAAACACAAGTGGTGCGGTCGGTGTAGTCAACAATAGCAGACATTTTATCTGCCCCTATTATAATCACTTTTTTATATCGGCCTGATTCAATAAACTGTGAACCAATAGATAAGGCATATAAAAAGCCTGAACAGGCAGCCAGAACATCGAAACTCCCAATAGTAGGAATACCACATTGTGTGCAAACCAGATTGGCTGTTGACGGAAACATGTAGTCAGGTGTTACCGTTGCACAAATCACTAAATCTATTTCTTCGGGTTGAGTGTTTGTTTTTTTGAGGAGGCCTTTTACGGCTTCAGAGGCCATGTGAGAAGTAGCTAAACCTTCTCCACGTTGAATATGGCGTTGTTTGATACCTGTTCGGGTGGTTATCCACTCATCACTGGTTTCTACAATCTTAGATAAGTCTTCGTTAGTTAAAATATCTTCTGGCACGTAGCCATGAACACCTGTGATAGCTGCTCTAAGTTTCATTGTACAATTTTGTCCAACCCCTTGACAGAAGGTGATATTTAGGCCTCTTTCCGTTACTGGGGTTAGTTTATCAGTAGGAAAAGTATTATTTATTAACAAAAATAAGCCTGTAAAGTTATAAAAGGCTAAACATTACAGGCTTATCTATCTTCGTATGCTTCCACAATTTGCTCGGTTACCTTTGAGTCTACCTGACGCTTGGCCAGCAAAATCATATTCTTGATAGCTTCAGGGCTTGAAATACCGTGCGCTACAATTACATTACCCTTAATACCGATAATCGGGCTGCCACCGCCAACTTCATAATTCATACGATCAATCAGAGGGTCTTTAATGCCTTGCTCTGCTGCATAATCGTATAAAGACTCACCCATTTTAAAAATCACATTTCCGGTAAAACCTTCAGTAACAATTACGTCTGCCTTTCCGTCAAATAAATCACGGCCTTCGACGTTACCAATAAAGTTTATCTTTTTGTTGATTTTTAATAACTGATATGCTGCCTGAACAACGGTTGAGCCTTTTTGCTCTTCTTCGCCGATATTCAGCAAAGCTACTTTGGGGCGTTCTATTCCAAATGAGAATCGGGCATAGAGTGAACCTAATTCTGCGAACTCAGCTAATACTTCCGGCTTGCAGTCGGCATTAGCACCTATGTCAAGCATAAGGCTATAGCCACCATTTTTCAGCGGGAAAAAGCCGGCAATAGGAGGGCGTTGGATATTGCCTACTGTTTTTAATGTAAACAGTGACCCCACCATCATAGCACCTGTATTTCCTGCGCTACAAAAGGCATCCACTTGTTTCTCTTTTAAAAGTTTAAACCCAACTCCAATGCTGGAATTGGGTTTTTGAGAAAATGCTCTTGTAGGATGCTCACTCATCTCGATAATGTCATCGGCATTAACCATTTCAATAGAGTTAGCAGGATATTTCAAGGTTCTTAAAATATCTAACATGACTCCTTGTTTGCCTACCAATACAATTTTTGTACCTTCGGGTAAATGATTCGCAGCTATTACGGCACCTTCGACAATGGCTTTGGGAGCATAATCACCTCCCATTGCATCAACGGCAATTTTCATAAAGGAATGGCTTTAGTGAATAATGATAAACCTGTTTCTGAAAGTTTTAAAGCTTCAAGATATTTAAAAAATATCAGAATCAGGCATTTACGAAAAATCTTATGCTTTTTCGTAGCTTTCAACCACTAATTTCCCTTTGTAATACAAATTTCCTTCAAATACGTGTGCACGGTGGCGAAGGTGAATCTCACCTGTAGTTGCATCTACTGCCAATGCTTTTGTTGATAAAGCATCGTGTGTTCTACGTTTATCTCTTCTTGTTGTCGAATGTCTTCGTTTTGGATGTGCCATTGTTCGATTGAATTTAACTAATACCGTCTTTCCCAAGCCAGCATTAATATTTTTGTACTTATATTTATCTTAATTTTGTCCGTCTTTCGGGTTCTTCAGTGACAGGAGAGCTGCCCAACGGGGGTCTATAGTCTCTTCTTTTTCTTCTTCCAGGTCTCCTTCTTCTGTCGAATATATAAATTTATCATCTTCATCCTCTTCTTCATTTCTGAATCTGGGGTGTAATTTCTTCATAGGAAGCGAAACCCCGATAAAGTCATAGATGTGTTGAGCGATATTAATAGTTGCGGTGTTTTGTGGAATCATTTCTATTTCGTCGGTGATCTCTTCGTGTCTATCACCAAACTTATAGATATACTTTTCTTTTAAATGTACAGGTTCTTCAAAAGGTTCGAGACATCGGTCGCATGTCATTTCTATTATTCCTTCTATATCAAAAAACAACTGCAATAGTGCCGAGTTCTTGTCAATTACTACATTGGCTTTAAAATGGCCGCTTGTAATAATATCCTGCTCAAAAAACTCAAAAAATTCATTGCCTCCTTCAAATTCATAAGTATATCGCTTATTTTCGAGGCCCTGAATGTGGATGTCATATTTTGATGTTACCTTGCTCACTTTTTTACAGAAAGGTTGCAAATTTACTGCTAATTTTGGAATTAAGAAAGTTTTTAGAGAAAATGCTTAAAATTCTTAGAAATCACCGTTTGTTTTTTATCCTGTTTTTTTTGTGGCTGATTATTCTGGCCTGTTTACTGATAGCTTTTTCACCTACTGAAATGATATTTTGGGTAAATCAACACAACAATCCTTTTCTCGATACTTTCTTTCAGTTGATTACACTTTTAGGTGAAGATGGGCTCTGGTTAATACCACTGGTAGTGTTTCTGTACCAATATTTCAAAGAAAAAAAAGACATAAAAAACAAAGCAATAATGCTTATAATTATTTGGATTACCAAAGGAATTGTAAGCATAGGTCTGAAAAATCTTTTCAACCTGCCCAGACCTATGGAGGTATATGGGCATAGTGGACGAGCCATTCATCTCGTTCAAGGTCTGGAAATACATCATTGGCAGAGTTTCCCATCAGGGCATACATTCACAGGCTTTGCGTTTGCCTGTTTTTACCTATTAGTAGCCAGAAATAATGCGCTTGGCTTTTTATGGCTGTTTTTAGGGATGTTGATAGGGTATTCAAGAGTATATTTATTTCAACATTTTCCGAGAGATGTTTTTGCAGGGAGTATTTTGGGCGTGGCTGTGGTGTTGGGGGTTGTTTTCATGTGGCGCGAACGGGACGTTCACACCACATGAAACAATTGTTACTTCCTGTTATCTTCTCCTAACATCATGCTCAGATAGCTACTATATCGGCTTTCTGCGATAATACCTTCTACAACCCCATCTTTTACGGCGCATTTAGGCTCATCGATGTGCAGGCAATTATGGAAACGGCATTCGCCTAAGAGTTCTCGCATTTCAGGAAAGTAATGGCTGATTTCTTCTTTTTCCATATCTGCCAGCCCTAATTCTTTAATGCCCGGAGAATCGATGATAAAAGTATCGGAACCAATTTCAAACATTTCAGCAAAAGTGGTGGTATGTACGCCTTTATTGGCAAAGGTCGAGATTTCAGAAGTACGTAAATCTAAATCAGGCGCAATGGCATTAACCAAAGTAGATTTACCGACACCCGAATGACCTGATAATAAGGATACCTTCCCTTTGAGTAATTCATGGAACGCATCAACCCCAATATTATTAACAGCCGAAGTAAACAAACACTGATAACCCAGACTTTCGTATAGGTCGGCAAGTTCTTCCTGATAAGCTATCATTTCATTGTCTAAAATATCTAATTTATTAAATACCAGAACCGTAGGAATGCGGAATGCTTCAGCTGTTACTAAAAAGCGGTCAATAAACCCTAAAGAAGTTCTTGGGAAAGTAAGGGTGGCAATCAATACGGCCTGGTCGAGATTGGTTGCTAATAAATGTCCATGTGCTGCTTTGTGTACCGATTGGCGAATGATATAGTTTTCTCGTGGGAGAATTTCGTAAATAATGCCTGTATTTTCGGTTTCATTTTCAATCTCATAGGCTACTTTATCTCCTACCGCAATCGGGTTTGTTACCTTTAAATCTTTGATTTTAAACTTCCCTTTCAGCCGACACTGCAAAATATCCCCCTCCTCAGTACGAACTTCATACCAGGAACCTGTAGAACGCATCACTAAACCTATTTTTTGGCTCAAAACTTGCTGAATTTTAATTATGAAATAATTCGTTAAAGTTAATAGTCAAAACTTAAATTTTTCTTAAAAATCAGATAAAAATTATTTTCTGTTTTGTGGCATTCACAACAACTCAAAGAATAGAGTAACAGAAGATAAATGATAATTGTTGCTTAGATTTTCGCATTAATTTCACTTTTATCGGCTAAGTATATCAAATAAAAAAAGGAAATTCGCCGTTAAATAAATTTTTAAGAATTTTTTAAGAGTTTGCCACAACGTTTTAGTCAATTCTTACGTTTATTAGTTATCAGTATCATCTATTATTTAAATAAATCTAATACAACCATGAAAAAGGGAGTTTTATTCGGAATCGCTGCTGTAGCTGTGGGAGTTGTCGTTTTTTCTTTAACCAAGAAAACCAGACCAACATTACCTTATTACAGACCTTATGTAAGATAATTTAGCCACATGAATTGTAGCCAAAAGCATTTTACTCAAATATCAGATTCTCTATCTGGCCTGCTTTTGATTAAAGCAAGTACAGGGAATCTTTTGCCAATATATTAAGGGCGTAGGCATACGCCCTTGGTTCTTCTTATTGATTATTTTTCTGGTATTCTGCCCTTAGTTTTGCTTTTTCAATTGGTACTACTCCAACAGATTCGCAAACCAGACCCCCACCCAAATTTGATAATTCTGCAATAGTCTTTGGTGATAATTTTAGTCCTAAACAAATAGCGGCAATACTTACCACAGTATCTCCAGCCCCTGATACATCAGTAATACTTCTCAGATGTGCCGTGATATGGTGCACCTCGTTCTGAAAATCAATAAAAACGCCTCTTTCAGATAAAGTCAGGAAAATACCATTTACACCTAATGTTTTTTTTGCTTCTGCTACAATAGTCTTAATTTCGTCTAATTTATCGGCATTAAAATCTATTTTCAAGCCTTCTTTCAATTCCTTAAGATTTGGCTTAAATAAATCTGTTCCCTGATAATGGGTAAAATTACGCTTTTTAGGGTCAACAATGGTGGGTATCTTGTGATGTTTGGCAAAAGTTACAATTTCCTGAATACTTTGTTGGTCTAAAACGCCTTTATCATAGTCTTCAAATATCAATACATCACACGATGGAATCAGCGATTTAGCTTTTTCTATCAGTTGGCTTCTTTCTTCTGCATTAATAACTGTATCCATTTCCGAATCTATCCTGACCACGTGTTGGGAGCCTGCCATAATCCGTTGCTTCACGGTCGTTACCCGATTAGGGCTTTGTATTATGCCTTCAACAGGCAAAGAACTACTATTTAATAATTCGATTAAATCTTTTGCTTCCGGGTCAGCCCCTATTACTGAACATAAGACCGGCGTAGCACCCAGCGATTTTATATTCATGGCTACATTTCCGGCTCCTCCCAGGCGTATCTCTTTGCGTTTTACATTTACTACCGGAATAGGAGCTTCGGGTGAAATTCTTTCTACTTTTCCGAATATATAAGAGTCTATCATTACATCACCTATAATTAAGACTCGCAGATTATCAAAAGAATCAAAAATTTGATTGACTGTCATTCAAAAATGGATTTCGTATTATCGAATGGTTTACTTATTTTTTGGAGATGCAAAACTAAGGATTTTAAACGATTTTTTTAAAAAATCATACATTTTGGCAGAGAGATTGCGTTATTTGTAAGCAGTTATTTTTAGTATAAATAGTACAGACCATTGAAGAAACACGATAGTATGACAGATAAATAGTACATTTGCCATACCGACTACCAACAAAACTATGCGTTATAGTATCCTTTTATTAGCTGTAATTACTTCCTTTTTAGCTAAAGCTCAAAAGCTGGAGCAATTAGGCTCTGCCATTAATACGGAGTACAGTGAACTGAATCCTATTATTTCTCCTGATGATAAAACACTCTATTTTGTGCGCGTGAGCCACCCATCTAACAGTTTTGGCACAAAAGGCAGCCCTGATGCGCCCGGTAGTCATGATGTCTGGTATTCGGAAAAACGGGATGATGGCAACTGGACAATTGCCCGCAGAATGCCTAACACTATTAATAAGGATCAATTCAATGATTTGTTCAGTATTACCCCTGATGGTACTAAAATTCTTATTTCGGGGGTATATCATAATGGCCGTAGAGATAATACTGTGGGTATCTCAATGTGCAAAAGAACAAAAACCGGTTGGTCGGAACCGGAACAGATAGTGATACCGAAGTTTGAGGAAATCTGCAAAGGCCAATACCTGACAGCTTGTTTATCGAATGATGGTAAAACTCTGATATTAGCTTTTAGTGAAAAGAAAAACTCAAAAGAAGATAACCTATTTGTATGCTTTTTGGGAAGAGATGGGAAGTGGTCGAAACCAGAAAGCTTAGGTCCAGATATTAATACCGGAAGTACAGAAACAACACCCTTTTTAGCTTCTGATAATTATACATTATATTTTGCTTCTGATAGAAAAGATGGGTTGGGTGGAACGGACATATGGGTATCCAAACGTAAGGACAGAAGCTGGACGAAATGGTCGAAACCAGTAAATATGGGTGATAAGGTAAACACTGATGCCAATGAGTATTCATTTACTGTAGCTGCATCTGGAGAATATGCCTACATGAGTACCAAGAAAAACTCAGTAGGGAAAAATGACATTGTTCGCTTTAAATTGCGTGAAGAGAAAAAGGAAGAACCCGTGGTAGCAGGTCTGCAAACTTCTGAAAAATCAGAAGAACAAAAGAATTTAGACAATGGAGGCACACCCATTGACCCGAATAGTCTGGCGCCAACGCCTGTAGTAATTGTAAGTGGGCGGGTAATGGATAGCAAAACAGGAAAACCGGTTCAGGATGCTAAGATTATCTATAGGGTACTTCCTGATGGAGAAGAAGGAGAAGCTTATACTAATCCGGCTACGGGAATATGGACGATTGTATTGCCTTATGGGGCTAAATATAGTTATAGAGCGGAGGCCAAAGAATTTATTGGTATTGAGAAATTTATAGACCTAACCCAGGTAAAAGAGCATAAGGAGATAAAAAATGATATGGTAATAGTGGCACCAATAGAGGTGGGAGTAGAGTTGCCATTGAACAATATCTTCTTTGAATATGCAAAAGCTACTTTGCGCCCTGATTCATATCCTGAATTAGACAGGATTGTAGACACTATGAAAGAAAACCCTAATCTTGTTATAGAGATTCAGGGGCATACCGATAATGTAGGGTCTAACGAAAGTAATATGAAATTATCGCAGGATAGAGCAGAGGCAGTACGTAAATATCTGCTTTCCAAAAAAATCCAGGCGGCACGTGTAACCAGTGTAGGATATGGAGAAACAAAACCAATTGCTACTAATGATACGGAAGAAGGTAAAGCACAAAACCGCCGTGTGCAGTTGGCGATTGTGAGGAAGTAGGATTTTGTAAAGAACTGTGATTAAGGTTAATCACAGTTTAACACTGGAGCACATCACAGTATCACAGTCCTGTTGCCATAGATAAACACCCTATCATTAAAAACTAATTTTAAGGCTTGGGTGAGTACCGATTTTTCTACCTCTTTTCCATCACGTGCCATATCAAGGTAAGTGTATTTATGATCAACTTCTTTGATATTCTGAGCAATGATTGGCCCTTCATCTAAATTATTATTCACAAAGTGAGCAGTTGCCCCTATAATTTTTACCCCTCTTTCGTAGGCTTGCCGATACGGGTTAGCGCCAATAAAAGCAGGTAAGAAAGAGTGGTGAATATTGACTATTTTATTGGCATAATGCGCCACAAATTCAGGTGATAGGATGCGCATATATTTAGCCAATACCACATATTCTGGCTGATAAATCTCTAAGGTACGCAAGATAGCTTCTTCATGTTGCTCACGGGTTTTATGCTCGTGGCTTACATAATGAAAAGGGATACCAAATTTGCTTACCAAAGGTTGCAGAATATTATAATTACTTACGACTGCGAGAATGTTGGCATCTAATTCATCGAAATTGTAACGAATCAACAAATCAGATAAGCAATGATGTTCTTTGGTGCATAGCACTACAATATCCTTCTTCTTTTTAGGATTTATCCTAAGATTAATAGCAGTAGAAAGAATATTCTCTCTCAGGTCTTTTAATACTTTCTCAGGGTCTAATTCGGCGGACGCTACAAATTCTGTCCTCATAAAAAACTGCCCGTCAGGGCTCACGTATTCGTCTTGTGAGAGAATATTGCATTCGTTTTTATACAATACACTTGTTACCAGAAAAATGAGACCCTTGGCATCGGGTCCATCCATTAAAAGAATATGCTTAATCATATTTATATCTTCTGAAATCTTCAAACTAAAGGTTATACACCCATAAAACTCTGCAATATAATCACGGCACTTATTTTATCAATATTGCCTTTTACCTGTCTGTCTTTTTTCTTCATTCCTCCGGTAATCATGGTTTGAACAGCCATTTTTGAAGTAAATCGTTCATCAACCAAATGAACAGGGGTAGCAGGGAAATTTATTTTTAATTCTTCAATCAATTGGTTCACATAGCTTGTGCCATGTGTATCGGAGCCATCAAGATTTTTGGGCATACCTACTACAAATGCCTCAACTTCTTCTGATTGGATATATTTTTTCAGGTAGGCAATCAGGGTTTCGCTGGGTACTGTCTCTAAGGCCGAGGCAATGATTTTGAGCGGGTCGCTTACTGCCAGACCTGTACGTTTGGCTCCGTAATCGATGGCAAGTATTCTGGGCAATTGATTATGCAGTTTAAGATGAACTAAATACGTTTGGCTTCTTCCCAGAATATGTCCATTTCGGCCAATGTCATATCTTTCAGATTTTTATTAGCTTCTCTGGCTTTTTGTTCAAGGTACTGAAAACGCTTGATAAACTTTTTATTGGTACGCTCTAATGCTGTTTCAGGATTCAGGTTAATGAATCGGGCATAATTCACAAGAGAGAAAAGCAAATCACCAAATTCAGCTTCGGCTTTCTCGGCATCTATCACCTCTTCTTTTTCAGCATTAAACAATTCTTTAAACTCCTTCATTTCTTCTTCTACCTTGCCCCATACCTGACTTTTTTCTTCCCAATCAAAACCTACTCCCCGGGCTTTCTCCTGTATCCTCATCGCTTTTACCAAAGCCGGTAACGATTGTGGCACACCACCCAATACCGATTTATTTCCCTCTTTTAGCTTTAGTTGTTCCCAGTTTTGTTTTACCTGTTCTTCGTTTTCTACTTTTACATCACCATATATATGAGGGTGGCGGGCTATGAGTTTATCGCAGATACTATTTAATACATCGGCTACATCAAAATCTCCGGTTTCAGAGGCAATTCTTGAATAAAAAACCAGATGAAGCATCATATCTCCTAATTCTTTTTTTATTTCAGGCAGGTCTTTCTCTAAAATTGCATCCGATAATTCGTATGTTTCTTCAATAGTCAGATGACGCAACGTATCCATCGTTTGTTTTTTATCCCACGGGCATTGCTCTCTTAACTCATCCATAATGGTAAGCAATCGGTCGAAAGCCATGAGTTTCTCCATGCGTTCAGGAGGAAATACTAAAGGGAGTTTGTTGCTCATAAAACTGTTTCTCTATCTGATAGTTTTCGTAAAGTTCGGAATAAAAAATAAAAAAGCCATCTGAAAAGAGCAGATGGCAAAATATTAATTATCAAAAATGAATATTATGTTTTCCATTTAATGGCACAACCAATGGCTTTGGTAATAGTAGTTACTACAGGTTTGCCTAACAGCAAACTGTTTATTGCATCGGTTACATAGTGCTTGGTTACGTTGGCGGGGTCTTGTGGATTATCGTCAATAGCTCCAATATAATGCACAATTATTTTTCCGTTTTCTTTATTTAATACAAAGGCATGCGGGGTACGCATTGCCCCAAATGCCTTTGTAACGGCCTGTGTATTATCTGTCAGGTAAGGATAAGTATAGCCTTTCTCTTTAGCTCTTGCCTGCATATTTACAAAAGAATCTTCTTCATAGGCTTCGGGGTCATTCGGATTAATAGCTATAACCGGATAGCCCTGTGACGCATATTTTTTATCAATATCAATCACGCGGTCTTCATAGGATTTTGAAAACGGACAATGATTAGAAATAAAAACTACAATAAAACCTTTGGCGGAGGCGAAGTCATTTAAAGAGACCGTTTTTCCATCTACATTCTTCAATTTGAAATCAGTCACGGCATCACCAATACCATAGCCTGCTAATCTTTTCAGAGATGATTCGGGTTGCTCATTAATCATAGCAAACGATAGGAGAGAGGAGAAACTCAATCCTACCAACAAACTCAGAACAAACCTCATTTTCTTTTTCATGTTATGTGATTTTTATCAAAAAATCTGCTTAAACAAACGCACGTATATTAGATTTATTTTATCACCGATAGTTTAAATTTAATCAGCAGACAAATATAAATATCTTTTGGGAGATAAGTACTGAATTTGTTGGATAGTGTTTGAGAGGTAGTGTTTTGAGCTTAGCTAATGTTTAATTATATCCCTTTCTGAATAGCTTTCTGATGATGTCCGATATGATAATGCATAAAATAATATATTTCTCTGATGGTCATGAGTTTTAAGACAGGATGTTTAATAGCAATTTCATCTAATTCTGCTTCTGACCATTCGTCTAAATAGTTAGTTAACGTTTCATGGTGTTTAATAAAACTGCTAACCAGAATAGCCTTTGATGGGTTTTCAGGCAAAGTAGGTACAAACGCCCCACTTGCTTTAATGCCTGAACCTAAAATAGTCAGGTATGCGTTTACTACTCCTTCATAATCATAAACAGGGCGGTCAATCTTACCAAATTGGCGAACCAGTACTTCTTTTGGAATAGATAACCCTTGATTGAGACCTTTGGCAGATTGCGTGAGATGAAGAATATTTTCGGCAATTGACCATTTCTCACCAATGGGAGCGAAGAATTGTGCTTCTTCTACGTTTTCAGTTACTTTAGCAAGACTGTTGAAACACTCTTTTAATGCTTCTTTTAGTTCTGGTTTTGTCATGATTTTGAGATTTAATGATGAATTGAAAATCATGGGAACGTACAGGGTACGTTCCCTGACCTATTACCTGTTAACGCACTATTAAAATTTCTATATTTTATACCAAACGTTCGTTTCTGACTTAAAAATAGATAACCAATATTCCTCCTTTCTCCCTATTGCAATTTTAGCGTGGCACGATTAAAAGCATCATAAAGATACTGTCGATCACCATAGAGTTTTGAAAACATGACAGCTCCCTCGAACTCCATAATGGTTAACTGTGCTAATTTGAATGCATTCGCCTCGTCTTTTTGGCTCATAAAAATTTCTTTGAGGGCCATTGTCCAATCATTCATGATGTTTTTTAATACCTCATGGAATTCAGGTATAACGCCTACGGTTTCGAGGGTTGTATTTCCTACCAGACAACCACCTTCTTTTTCTAAAAGTAACCTACCCATTTTTTTCAGGAGTTTGCCCATTCGCTCTTCCGGGGTAAGGGTTGTGTCTTGAGCAATCGGGAAAACTCTTTCTTTCAGATAGTTGTGAATCCAGAACAAAAGGTCTTTCATCAACATTTCTTTACTCGGAAAATAATGGTAAAGACTTCCTTTTAATAATCCACAGTTCTGGGCGAGGTCTTGCATAGAGGTATTATGATATCCCTTGGTTCGGAAAATATCCGATGATTTTAACAAGATTTCCTCTTTTGTGACTTTCTGAATCGGCATTTATATCAAGTAAATAAAACAATTGACGAAGTAGCCTGACAAATGTACAAAGAGTTTTTGTTTTACCAAACGGTTGGTAGGGAAATTTACGAACCTGTCTGGAATAGAATTATTATAAGATTCCCTTTTATGGGTAATTCAAGCCAATTTTACCTGAAAATGCGCCTTTCATCATATATGAGGATTAAAAATTTGACTGATGAAACCATCCCTTTAGGAAAACCGTTTTGTTTTCATTGGTTTTTTACAAACACTATCATACCGATATGAATAGAATTTTTGGACTCGCCATAGCGGCAGTCGTATTTTTTCTGATAGACTTGTACGTCTGGCAGGCAGTTAAATTGCTGATACGTTCCTCAAGTGTGCTTACACAACGGGTAGTTGGATATGGATACTGGGGTTTAACTATTGTTTCAATCATAGCATTTTTAGGGGTCTTTACCTATATGCCTGCTGCGCCTCCTGTTAAGGCAAGTTTTCGGACTTTTTTAATGGCCGGTGTTTTGATTATCTATATATCAAAAATATTCTCGGTGTTGATATTATTTATTGATGATATTATACGATTTTTTAGATGGATTGCTTCGTTTTTCCAAAGTACTCCTGCACCAACTCAAACTCCTGTTACTGATAATCTCCAACCTGTCTCCACGGGCATTAGCCGTTCAGAATTTCTGGCTAAAACAGCCTTAGGTTTAGGTGGTTTGCATGTGGGTGCTATGGCTTATGGTATATTATCAGGTGCGCATGATTACCACCTGAGAAGAGTAACGCTTAATCTGAAGAATTTACCGAAGCAATTTGATGGAATGACCATTGCTCAGCTATCAGATATTCACTCAGGAAGTTTTTTCAATAAAACAGCTGTAAAAGGTGGGATAGAGATGTTGATGAAAGAGAAACCGGATGTATTTTTCTTTACAGGCGACTTAGTGAATAATATCGCTCCTGA
Organism: Emticicia sp. BO119; assembly: GCF_013912375.1. Lineage (GTDB taxonomy): Bacteria > Bacteroidota > Bacteroidia > Cytophagales > Spirosomataceae > Emticicia. The sequence continues at coordinate 203,394 of NZ_JACETV010000002.1, forward strand.
AGTAAAAGACTATATAGAGATTTTCTCGAAGATTAAAGCACCCCTGGGTACATTCTCAACTTTGGGTAATCATGATTACGGTGATTATACAGAATGGGCGTCGGCAGAGAAAAAACGTCAGAATTTAGCAGACTTGATGGGTGCACATAAAACCATGGGTTGGGATTTGCTAATGGACGAACACCGGGAATTGAAAGTAGATGGAGAAAAAATAGGAATTCTGGGTATTCAGAACTGGGGAGCCGGCGGTTTCTCGAAGCATGGAGATATGGAGAAGGCAGTAGCTAATACTCAAGAATATCCGGTTAAACTTTTGCTTTCGCATGATCCAAGTCATTGGAGAGCCCAGGTATTGCCTAAATACAAAGATATTGATGTAGCCTTTGCGGGCCATACACATGGTATGCAATATGGGGTTGAACTGGGTAATTTTAAATGGTCGCCGGTGCAGTTGCGCTATAAAGAGTGGGCAGGTTTATATGAAGAAGGAGATCAGAAACTCTATGTGAACCGCGGATTTGGTTACATCGGTTACCCGGGGCGTTTAGGTATTTATCCTGAGATTACAATTTTCATGTTGAAAGCGGTATGAAAATCACAGGGTGAATATGTAACAAGATATTCACCCTGTGATTTTAGTATTTTATACAAATAGAATTTATTTAAGCAAATCCCATTTAAATACGCCCGTTTTAGTGAGTAAATACAAAACAGACACCCTTAATACGCCAAGTCCATATTTAGAGCTTCTGACAAAGTTTATAGATGAGGCTTCTTCAAAATATTTAGTCGGGCAGGTAACTTCTGCTATTTCGTAGCCTTTGTAGAATATCTGTGCAATCATTTCATTGTCGAAAATAAAATCATCATCACATTTCTTAAAGGGAACTGTTTCCAGAACCTGTCTTGAAAATGCCCGGTAGCCTGTATGATACTCTGATAGTTTCTGACCCATCAGTAAGTTCTGAGTGAAAGTCAGGAAGCGGTTGGCAATATATTTATACATGGGCATACCTCCTTTAAGTGCTCCTTTGCCGAGGATTCTCGAGCCAAAAACAACAGGATAAAGGTTTTCGCCAATAATACTTACCATAGCTCTTATTAATTTGGGAGTATATTGGTAATCAGGGTGAACCATTACTACGATGTCGGCGCCTATTTCAAGGGCTTTGGTGTAGCAGGTTTTCTGGTTTCCTCCATAGCCTTTATTTACATCGTGTCGGATGACATAATGGATGTTTAATCGTTTGGCTACTTCAGCAGTATCGTCCGGGCTGTAGTCGTCTACTAAAATTACTTCATCAACAATATCAAAGGGAATTTCTCTATAAGTTCGTTCAAGTGTTTGAGAAGCCCGATAAGCGGGCATCACAATTACTACTTTTTTATTATTATACATAAATTATTGAGTTTTCGGTGCTAATTTGCGGCCGATTTGTGGTGAAATATCACCCTTTTAGAATTGGGTTGCAAAATAGGTTATGTTTCTTTTTATTTCCAAGAATAAATTATTTTGCAGTTCACTATGAACAGGCAAACAAAATGCCAAATACTAACAATTAACACACGGATTCAAATTTCGTAACAGCAATTTTTTACTATGACATTATCAAGTGAGACTATATTTTTTATAGGATTTTCGATTTTTGTAGCGTTTGTGATGGCTCTTGACTTAGGTGCATTCAGTAAGTCCAAAAGCCATGTGGTGAGTTTTAAAGAAGCAGGTATCTGGAGTGCTGTCTGGGTAACTTTAGCCGTTGCTTTTTTCTTTTTTCTCCGCCAGTATGGTTATCTGATTCATGATATTAGTGACGTGTCTCATTTGCATGATATAAAAGAAAAATATTATGAGACATTAAAACTCCCACCTAATTTTGATGCGGCACTACGGGCTTTTCAGAATAGTATGGCGATTGACTATCTGACTGGTTATCTGACAGAATACTCATTATCTGTGGATAATATTTTTGTATTTATTCTGATCTTCAATTCTTTTGGCGTTCATAAGAGATTTTATAAAAAAGTATTGGTATGGGGTATTTTAGGCTCTATTATCTTACGCTTTATTTTTATTTTTGTTGGAGCGGCTCTGATTCAGGAGTTTGAATGGATTTTGTATCTCTTTGGTGCTTTTCTGATTTATACCGGGGTTAACATCTTGCGGAATAACGAGGAAGAGGAGGTTATGGATCCGGCACACCACCCGATTGTAAAGTTTGCTTCCAAGTACTTAAATGTTTATAAACGCAATGTTATTGACCATTTTCTGGTCTATAACAAGCGTTATAAAAAATGGTATATAACCCCATTATTTTTGGTAATGTTAGTGATTGCCGGTACTGATGTTGTTTTTGCAGTTGACTCCATTCCGGCTATCTTCTCTATAACCAAAGACCCTTACATTGTTTTCTTTTCGAATGTCTTTGCTATTATGGGGCTTCGCTCTATGTTTTTCTTTTTAGCAAGTATTATGGGTCTGTTCCGATTCCTGAAATATGGTTTAGGCGTCTTATTGAGCTTTATCGGTGTCAAAATGCTTTTACATCACCAACTGACAGCAGTAGGATTTACGAATGTTCATTCGTTATTGGTTATTATAGGGATTCTTGTGATAAGTATTGGGGCAAGTGTGGTATTTCCTGAGAAAAAACAAACCGAATAATAGTTGAGTAACACGGAATGATAGTGTCATTCCGTGTTACGGCTCCAAAGCCTTTCAAATTTCCAACCCTTTGCCCGCAGACTTATCGGCAGATAAGCATGCGCATCTTTAGGTGTAATGCTCTCATAATATAAATCATCATCTGTCAAAATCAGTGATTCGTAGGTGTCGGCTTCTTTTACTGTAATATCTGCAAAAGGTAGCTCCAGATAAAAACCCTGGTTTTGCTGGACTAACTGATTTTTCAGAAGCCATCGTGTATTGAATTTTTCGGTTGTATAGGGTTCAGGCCTGTAATCGCCTTGTGATACTTCGAGTGCATATTCCAGATATTTTTTCAATAATTTCGGCCCTAAGTTCTGAGACTGGTCGACCTGTAACTGATGAGGGAGAATACTACTCACAATATAAATGAATTCTCTTGCACGGGTAATTGCCACATTCAATCGGTTTTCACCTCCCTGCTGATTCAGGCTACCAAAATTCATTAGCAATTTACCTTTCAGGTTAGGTGCATAGCCTACTGAGAAAATCACAATGTCGTATTCATCTCCCTGGATATTTTCTATATTCTTAATAATACCCCAACCTTCGCCCAAAACGGGCGAAATGGTCTGATAAATCAGATCAGCCTGTTTGAAATTGAATGTAACTACCCCGATTGTTTTTGATGGAGCTCTGCGTTTCAAATCTTCTACAATTTCTAATACCTTTTGTGCCTCAGTCGGATTCGTATTGTTTTCCCAGAAACCATCCAGTTTAATATAACTGATTGCAGGTTTATTCTTGCTGATTTCTGTAAAATGGGGGAGCAACTGTAAAGAGTTTTTATAAAAATGTTGATTAGAAAAATCAATAAGGTCTAACGAATGGCTACGGTAATGACCTCTTAACCATGCTTGTGGCAGGTATTGCGCGGCTAAGTCGAGCAGAGAGTCTATTTCCAGGAGATGTTCATCTTCTGCCTCTTCATCGTACCGAATCTGGTACAGATCTGTTGGTTGTAGCTGTTTAGAATCTCCGGCAATCACTACCTGTTTACCCCGATAAATAGCCGGAATGCCATTTTCGGCAAAACATTGAGAGGCTTCATCAAAAATTACTAAATCGAAAAGTGAATCAGTCGGATTCTGACTTGAGAGAGGAAAAATAGCAGAAACAGATTCAGGAGAAGCCATCCAGCATGGAATCAGTTTAAAGATTTCCTCCGAATGATTTTCCAGCAATTTCCGAACCGACCAGAGTTTACGTTTTTTGGTGGTCTGATGCTGTAATTCCCGATAAGTAACTACATTTTGCAGGCGATTAATCACCAAATCCTGATAGGTTTGTTCACGCAATTTCAGCAACAATATTTCCTGACTTAATTCCTGTTTTTTAAGTACACACTCCTGCAATTCGGTTTCTAACTGATCTACTTTTAAAGAACTGACCCCTCGTAAAATAGGGTGTAGGGTTTCAATATGCTGAGTCCAGGCGATGCGAAGAGAGTTCAGAAAAACCCCGGTTAAATCAGAAATACTTACTTCAGAATTTTTATAGTTCAACAAGCGTTGTATCACTTCTACTTCATTCCGGTTAAAAGATTCTTTCAGTTCATCAGCCTCTACCAATAAATCAAAATTCTGTTTTAGATAAACAATGAACTCTTGTTTATCTTCTGGTTTATTAATCAGTTTTTCAATTTGTGGGTATGACAGATAGAGTTGCCATTGCACAAATTCAAGCTTGGTATCAACTATCAGTTGGGCTAAAATCGTAAATGAATTGATAGAGAATATATTTGAACGAGTGAATGTATCAGCAGTCTGGCGGCGAATAAATTCCTCCTGCTGATAAATTCCGTAGGCTTTGTTAGCCAGCATATAATTTTGCAACTGGGTTTTAATCGTCTCCCAATTTTCCTGTTCATCAATTACAATCTCTTTTCTGGCTAATTTTTCCTTAAGGTCTTCAAAGACAATTCGCTGCTGGATTCTCTTATTTAATATATATAATCCCGACTCACTTAGCGGAAGCCTGTTCTGGGCTAACAAGATTTCAATCTCTCTTTTGTCTTTTGAAAAGAATTTCCAGACAAGCGAGTTAAGACCGGATTGACTGGCTGAATGTGCTTTCTCAACCTTTGCTTTTCTGAATAGTAAGTCTCTTGCTGCAATGCTTTGTTCAATACCGTCTTGCGTAAACAGTTGTTCTAATTCAGCATAAATTTTTTCTAAATCTAACTGACGGTTGCTGATGAATTTCTTTTCCTGAACAATTGCCGTAAAAATCTCAACAACCTGCGCATTTTCAAAATATTTAATGAAATCCTGAACCGTATTTTCATCAAACTGATTCAGCTCGATAATAGAAAATAACTGACCATTCTTTTGCTGGAATGCGATGACGGCCTCAATCGTGTCTATGATTTTTACGAGGTCTGTAAATGTCTTTTGGCTGAATGAGTTGCGTAATTGCCAGAAGTCATAACCGGCTTTGCTTCGCAATTTATTTTCATATTGCAGGTATCGGCTCAGCTTTCCTTCAAAATCGGCTAATTCATGAAAAGGGAAAGCGCGATATAGGTCTTGTAATTCGATTTGTGGTTTATTCAGACTACTGCTCAGATATAGCTCCTTTACAGAAGTGCCGCAAATGGATTCGTTAAAAAGGGCATCTTTCAGGCTTTGCAATTCTTCGGAAATCTTATCAATTCTACGACTGATTTGTGTGAAATTCCGCTCCAGAAAAATGGCATCAAGCCCTTTGTTTTTCTTCTGGAAATCTTCAATTCGTTCGATCTGTCCGGCAATTTTTTCGAAAAGTGCTTTTCTGTCATTCTTGAAATCATGAATCAAGGCCACAAAATCGGTCATAGCTACTTTTTGCAGGCGTTGATAAACTGTATCTAAGGCTACCCGCTTCTGACAAACCACTAATACTCTTTTCCCGCGTGCCGTGAAATCGGCAATCAGATTGGCAATCATTTGTGATTTACCTGTGCCAGGAGGCCCCTGTACTACAATTGAATAGCCTTCTTTTACCTGTTTGATAGCATCTTCCTGAGAGGCGTCAATGGCAAAAGGTAAAAAAGCTGTTTCTTCTTTAAAAACTGGTCGGGGATTGGGTGGAGAGGAGTGCTGAAAAAGTTCTTCAAAGGTATCTAATTCAAAATGTCCCTCTTCGGCATTTTTGATGAGTTCTTCATAATCAGGTACAAGATAGGAGCCCGCCTGCGGGAAAATACCCAATACCGCCTGAGGATACAATTTTAACTCTCCATTGCGCTCACTGCTATCAAGTTCGGCCTTTGATAATTTTTCAAAATCAATCAGTTGGTTCTGGAAAAGGTCCTGATTAAAGTTAATCTCAACTGGACTATCCTTCAGTAATTCATATAATTGCGTACGGAAAGCCAGGCTATCTTTGTCAAAATCCTCGAACGATTTCTCCAACCATTCGTCAGGTAGTTTTATCTGGTTGAAATAGGAATACGCTAATAAAAAGCTTCTGTTCAAGCTCTCCGGCTCGTCCCGTTGCTCTAAAATCCATTTTTTACCATTGGTTTTTAGTGTAACCGGAAAAAATAGTAGCGGACAGCGCACGGTAGTACCATCAGATAATTTACCTTTTACAAACGGATAAGCCACATATAAATCTTTCGCTCCACGTTCTTCTTCAATAAAACTCTCAGTTCTTGCCAGTTTACGTAGGCGTTGGCTTACTTCGTTTACTTTATCGTAGCGGCTATCCTGTACATCGCACAGCAGAATCTGGTTTTTCTGACTGATTAACTGATGGATATAGTCAAATGAAGGTTTATTGTCTAAAAAATTCAGACCATGTAAATCAAGAAATTGTTCCTGAGGTAAATTTAATAGCAAAAGCGACCTGTTACGTGAAGTAAGGTTAGTCAGCCGACGAAGGTATGTTTTTAGTAGTTTTTGCAATTTATTTATTAATACCGGGTATTTCTTCTATAATTTTTTTTGTCTTTTCTGAAACGAGTTTTATGGCGTTTATAGTATCCTTGTTCAAAAAGGTTCCCACCGTATTGGTAACCTTTTCAGGTTTCAATTGAATTGTTAATGCGCTGATTTTCAGCAATTTATCTCCATTCTCATTCAAAAAGGTTCCCACCATATAGGTAACGTTTTTTGGTTCCGTTTTAACGGCTGATAATTTGACACAAGCTGAAATTACCTGCATTGCTTCCTTTGGCTGGGGGCTCTTTTTCTTCTTCCACGCTTATGTGTTGTTATGTGGACATTTATTTGTGAATTGTTACCCAAGACCGGGCGCCTTTAAATTTCCGGTTTAAGATTCTGTTTTCAAAGTGTTTGTGGAGTTTTTTGTTGAAATTGAACTCTTGGTGGAATACTGTGTATTTTGTTGTCTTATAATGATATAATATTTGTTCTGAGTGAGCTAAATCAACACATTTTTGAAGAAAAGAAATAAAGCTGAATACTGTCATTTCGTAAAGGGTAAGAGTTTACAAGAATCTATATTTCATGAGTCTCTTTTAAGTTTCTTTGAATAAGGTCAATACAAAATTCATTCTAAACCTAACAGATATAAAACCATTTATCAATGTTTAACACACCTTAACATTTTCTGTTTGGATTAAATTATTTATTTCGGTTAATTCGTTATAAGAAAATTAAAAACGACAGAGTAGGTATAGGCTACAAAACTTATGCTTATTTTGGCGTTTCTTTGTATGTATATTATTCCTTATTACACCTCAAAATTATGTTAAAAACCTACCGACAATTTCCAATCAGGCAGATTGCTATTACTTTGCTTGTAGGACTTTTCTTGTTTGGCGGCGATGCTTTTGCCCAGAAAAAAAACAAGAAAAAAAGAAAGAAAAAAGGCGACGTTACGGCTATGGCTGAAAAACCGGTGATTCCGGATCCGGTAAAAGTTACTTCGGTTGAAGGAATTACAGAGTATGTATTAGGCAATGGACTGAGAGTATTGATGTTCCCGGACCCATCTAAACAAACTGTTACTGTAAACATTACCTATCTGGTAGGGTCCCGCCACGAAGGTTATGGCGAAACGGGGATGGCTCACTTATTGGAGCATATGGTATTTAAAGGGTCGACCAAACACACCAATATTCCGCAGGAACTGACCGATCATGGTGCCCGCCCGAATGGTACAACCTGGCTTGACCGTACGAATTATTTCGAGACTTTCTCGGCTACTGAAGAAAACCTGAAATGGGCATTAGATCTCGAATCAGACCGTATGGTAAATTCATTTATTAAGAAAGAAGATCTGGAAAAAGAGTTTTCGGTAGTAAGAAATGAATTTGAAATGGGTGAAAATGACCCGGAAAGTGTATTGAGCGAGAGAGTGATTGCAACCGCTTATTTATGGCACAACTATGGTAACTCAACCATCGGGTCACGCGAAGATATTGAGCGCGTGCCTATTGATAATCTACAAGCATTTTACAAAAAATATTATCAACCAGATAACGCTGTATTGTTGGTAGCCGGAAAAATTGATGAAGCCAAAACCATTAAAATGGTGAACGAATACTTTGGCTATATCCCACGCCCGACACGCGTTTTACAACCTACTTATACTGTTGAACCTGTGCAGGATGGCGAACGTTCGGTAACCTTGCGCCGTGTGGGTGATGTACAAGCGATAGGAGTGGCGTATCATATCTGTGGTAATTCTCACCCTGATTATCCGGCTTTAGATATTTTACAAGGTATCCTGACCAGCGAACCAGCAGGTAAAATTTACAAGGCATTGGTTGAAACTAAAAAAGCATCAAACCAATATGCTTACTCATTTACGAATAAAGACCCGACATTTTTATACTTCGGTGCGGCCGTATTGAAAGATAAAGATATGGAGGATGCCAAAAAGACGATGCTGGCTACTTTAGATGCGGTGCCCACAATGGAAATTACCAAAGAAGATGTTGACCGTGCCAAGAATGAAATTCTGAAAACCCTTGAACTGACTTTACGTAATACGGAAAGAACGGGTCTGCAATTGAGTGAATACATTGGTGCGGGCGACTGGCGTCTGGTATATATCTACCGGGACGCTATTGAAAAAATAACTCCTGCCGATGTAGCACGTGTAGCGAAATTCTACTTCAAACCATCGAACCGTACTATTGGTTTGTTTGTACCTGAAGAAACCCCTGACCGGGTTAAAGTACCTGAAGCACCGAATGTTGATGATTTAGTAAAAAACTACAAAGGCCGTGCTGTAGTAGCGCAGGGAGAGGCATTTGACCCATCTCCGGCTAATATTGAGAGCCGCACCAAGCGTGGACAAGAGCCTAATGGTCTGGAATATGCTTTGTTACAAAAATCAACACGTGGGAATACAGTAAGAGCCAATATCACTTTAAGAATCGGTGATGAGCAAAGTTTACAAAATAAACAAACCATTGCGTCGTTTACCGCTTCTATGTTGAATAAAGGTACTAAAAGCCTGAATCGCCAGCAAATCAAGGATAGTCTGGATAAAATCAAATCGCAGGTATTTGTAGGTGGCGGGGGTAATAATATTGTTGTCAATATCGAATCGAGTAAAGATAACTTACCCAAAGCTTTAGCGATTGTTACTGACATTCTGAAAAATCCGGAATTTGATGCCAACGAGTTTGAGAAACTCAGACAAGAAAACATTGCCCAGATAGAAGCGCAAAAAAGTGACCCGCAAGGGCTGGCTCTTACAGCATTCCAACGTACAATGAACCCCTATCCAAAGAGCGATGTGCGTTATGTGGGGACCTTAGACGAACAATTGGAAAACGTGAAAAATGTGAAACTGGAAGATGTAAAAAAATTCTATGCTGATTTCTATGGTGCTTCGGCAGCTACGGTTTCAGTAGTAGGTGATTTTGATGAACCAACCGTTAAAAATATTATCAGTTCTGATTTAGGCAACTGGAAAAACCCGATTCCGTTCAAACGTATTCAGGCGGTTTATCAGAATATTGCGCCAACGGCCAATGCTATTAAAACACCTGACAAAGCCAATGCGTTGTTTCTGGCAGGCTTAAACTTGCCTTTGCAGGATACAGACGTTGATTACCCCGCACTTATCTTAGGAAACTATATGTTAGGCGGGGGCTTCTTAAGCTCTCGTCTGGCAGTCAGAATCCGTCAGAAAGAGGGAATCAGCTATGGAGTAGGTTCCCAATTATCAGGTGCACCATTCGATAAATCAGGTAGTTTTATGACTTACGCAATTTATGCCCCTGAAAACGCTGAGAAACTGGAAAAAGCCTTTTATGAAGAAATGAACAAGGTAGTAACAGAGGGTTTTACAGAAGACGAACTGAAAGCAGCTAAATCAGGCTGGTTACAGAGCCGTAGTGTATCCCGCTCGCAAGACAATGAGTTGTCAAGTCGTTTAAATAGCTACCTATATTATGATAGAACCTTAGCATTTGATGCTGACTTTGAGAAAAAAGTAGAAGCTTTGACAGCAGAACAGGTAAATGCTGCGATGAAAAAACACGTTGACCCTAAGAAAATTTCTATCGTAAAAGCGGGAGATTTCGATAAAAAACCGGCAACGGGTACAACAGGTACAACATCTGGCGTGCAGGGAAGTAGCAAGAACTAATAGGAATTTATTCTTATTCATATGGACAGAGCCGGCTGATCAGCCGACTCTGTTTGTTTTAATAGGGTTTTGTACTCACTCAAACCCTTTTCTGTCAGATAAGGAACTATGAGCGTGAAAGCAATATTCAGGTAAGTGGGTAATTTATCTTCTTCTTTTCCCTCAAACAAAATCTCGGCACTGGCTAACCAGAAATCGCCGATGATGAAGAGCTGATTGAAAAAGTTTTCATATTGTCCCTTAATAATATCAGGTTTCATCAATCCGGCTTGGATTCCGGCCTCTATACTCATCCGGAAAAATATTCTCCGGCTATTTACCAAATCACGATGTTTCTGTTTAAGACCCGGATTCCTTCGGGTAAGGCTGATAAAATCCTGTATCAGAAACTTATACTTATAGAGTTTCTCAAAGACAAAGGCACATAGATTATAAAATGCCTGCAAATTAATGCTACTAAATATAGCAGGCTCATGAAGCACACTATTCAACTCTTCTATCAATTGCTCATAAAGTGTTTCGGCAATGGCGTCGGTATTTGGGAAATGATAGCACAAATTACCATGACTTATAGCTAACTCTTTGGCAATATGCCTGACGGTAATACTATCAAGGCCATATTGATTAAATAATTGTAGTGATGTCTGGAGAATCCTTTGTTTGGTAGTCATGTAAGCGTCCGGGAATTTTCTGCCAAGATACGAAAAAACCTGCATTAGAACGTTTGTTCTAATGCAGGTTTTCATGGATGGGTTTTATCAAAATTTATTTTTTAAATATTCTATACAACCGACCTTCATCAGTTATGGCATATAGTGCTCCGTCTTTGCCTTGAGTAATATCACGGAATCGTTGGTTTTCTGAGGCTAATAGTCTTTCTTCGCCTACCACTTTATTATTTTCGATTACTAACCGATCAATATGCTTGGCACTTAAACAAGCCAGAAAGAGGTTGTTTTCCCACTCAGGTATGGTACCATTGCTGTAGAAAGTCATACCACTGGCAGATACTACGGGGTCCCAATAATAAACAGGCTGCTCTAATCCTTGCTGTTGTTGAATACCGGCGCCAACTTTTGGCCCCTTATATTCAATACCATAGGTAATGATTGGCCAGCCATAGTTTTTTCCGGCTTGTATGATATTTACCTCATCCCCGCCTCTTGGCCCGAATTCATTTTCCCATAAATCGCCTGTAACCGGGTGAAAGGCCAGCCCTTGCACATTCCGATGACCATACGAGTATATTTCAGGTCTGTTATCAGATTTCCCTGCAAACGGGTTACCATCGGCAGGTTTACCATCTTTGGTTATTCTTAATACTTTACCTAATGCCGAATTCAACTGCTGTGCCTGAGGTCTTGTTTCTAAATCGGACCTTTCTCCGGTACTAACAAACAAATTCCCACTTTTATCAACTAAAATTCTTCCGCCATAATGTTTATCACCATCATAGGCAGGGGTAGCCCGATAGATAACCGTAGTTCCTTCAATTTTCTTTTCATCAGCTGATAATTTTCCTTTGGCTACAGCAGTTAGATTTCCATCAGGCCTTTTATCAGAGAAAACCCAGTAAATCATGCGATTTGTGGCAAAATCAGGGTCTATAGTTAGCCCTAACAGCCCTCCCTGCCCATCAGGATTTACCTTTGGAATACCTGTGATAGGCTCACTTAATGTTCCGGTTGTTGCGGCAATTCTCATTGTTCCTTCTTTTTCTGTAATCAGCAATCTCCCATCAGGCAGGCTTGCAATGCCCCAGGGCTTTTTCAGGTCATTTGTTACTATTGTGCCCTCAAATGCTGTTTGTGTTTTTACAGCTGCTATACGTGTTTGTCCGTCAAAAGCTGGCTTATAATCGGTATTAGGTTTTTCAGTTTCTACCGAAGCTGCTGTTGAGATACTATCCCCGTCAGCAGTAGTTTCAGGAGCTTTGTTGCTGTTGTTTTTGCAAGAGGAGAGGCCAAGCAGTATAGCCGCAAGGATTGTCAGCGTTTCTTTTTTCATTGTTGTGCTTTGTTTGTGTAATAATAATAACCCTAAAATTTAATGCCAGTAAAGAATAATTGTATTTGAAGACTCAGTACTTATAACTAAATTGAAAGAGGAATAGCTGAAATGGAAAAGAATTTTTTTTTAAAACTCCTTATACCGGATAATATATTTAGGATTGTGTGTACATACTTTTGCAGAGGATTTGTAAATACAGGAACACCAAAATATTATTTTGTAGTATCAAAAGACTATTTCGAAATGCTTTTTTGTAGCTTTATATAAATTATTATTAGAACATTTGTTCTAATAAATGATATTTTTAGTACATTTGTTCTAAATTTTAATTTTAATCCAATGACAGCCAAAATCAACAATTCATATTTGCTTCTGGTAAGAAATATCCTGATTTCGATAGGCACCGGTTCTTTGATTGCCTATACAAATTTTCATGTAAAAAATGGGTACCTTGCCATGACTATAATCGCACTTTCAAGTTTTCTGATAGGGTTTTTAGAGCCCCGGAGGGGGTGGATTCTTGCGCTGACGCAGGCAGCTATTGCCATAAGTTTTTATTATATTAAGCCTATAAAGCCTGTCGACGAAGACCTTGCTATGTTTACTTCGCATGTAGCGGTGGGTCAGTCTCTGGTTTTTAGTTTTGTAGCAGGGGCATTAAGAAGGTTATACCAGAAGAAGTAAGAACAACTTTCTTATTAAATTTAGAAAGGTTATAGGGCTGTGAATAGCCCTTTTTTTGTGTCTGATAGTATATAAAAAAATAATGTGGGAGTAAAAGTAGTAATACGACAGCATTCGCAGACTTTTAAAAGTTTAATAGGCCAGAAATTATCGTAACCCAGAATTTTAATTCCTTATTGACAAGCATAAACGCTTATTTTTTATTAATTTACCAACAGACTCTAACACTCTGAATATTCCTTCTATGCGTTACTTTTTCCTGATTTCACTATCTCTGCTTTTTTCTTGTCAACAAAAAACGCAACAACCCCCACTTTCAGCGGAACACCAGAAGGCTTTGGCATCATTGACTGTTATGGATGGGTTTAAGGTAGAAATGATAGCCTCAGAACCATTGATAGCAGACCCAGTAGCAATGGAGGTTGACGAGGACGGTAATATGTATGTAGTAGAAATGCACGGATATCCTTTGGATTTGACCAGAACCGGAAAAGTAAAGCTATTAAAAGATACCAATAATGATGGATATCCTGACACAAGCACAGTATTTGCCGATAGCCTGAGGTTACCTACAGGTATCATGCGTTGGAAAAACGGTATTCTCATTACCGATACGCCTGATGTTATTTATTTAGAAGATACCGATAATGATGGTAAGGCTGATATAAGAAAAGTGATGCTGACTGGTTTTGCTCTTTCGAACCCTCAACATAACCTTAATACCCCTCGTTTTGAATTAGATAACTGGATTTATTTAGGACACGAAGCCGTTGTTACGCCTTTTGTGTATAAAAAAGAGTTTGGCGATGAAGGACAGAATATCTACTTCCCGGATAAACCTGACAGGCAGACCTTAGGTAAGAATGCCAATGGTCGTGCTGTAAGATTCAAGCCTGATACATACGAGGTAGAAGAAGTGTCAGGAGAAACACAGTTTGGACATACGATGGATGCCTGGGGGCACCATCTTTATACAAGTAATGCTGATCACCTGTTTCATGAGGTATTAGCCAGTCAGTATCTGAAGAATAACCCTGATTTACTGGTTTCAAATGCCAGTCAGGATATTTCAGACCACGGCAATGCAGCCGAGATTTATCCGATTACCGAAAATCCTAATCACCAGTTATTGACGGATGTTGGTGTGATTACCTCTTCTTGTGGGGTAACCTGGTATTCAGGTGGAGCATTCGGAGATAAATTCAGAGAGGTAACATTTGTAGGTGAACCTGTGCATAACCTTGTTCATGCGGATGTAATAAAGCATACAGGAGCCAGTTTTACAGCCAGTCGCCTGAATGAGAAATCTGAGTTTTTAGCTTCAAAAGATGATTGGTTCCGACCTGTGAATTTCTATATCGGGCCTGATGGTGCATTATATGTTATTGACTATTACCGCCAGATTATTGAACATCCTGAGTGGATGTCTGATGAAATAAATAAATCAGGAGCTCTGTATAATGGTACAGATAAAGGCCGGATTTACAGGATTGTTCCTGAAAAGGGCTTGCCAATGGACTGGCTTGGCAAATTGAATCTATCGAAACAACCGGATGCTGAATTGGTAAAACTTCTGGAAAACGACAATATCTGGTATCGCCGTACTGCTCAAAGATTATTACTTCAAAGGCAAGCCAAAGGCATAAGTAATACTTTGAGAGAGATTATAAGCAAAAGCACATTGCCTGAAGCAAAAGTCCATGCTTTGTGGTTATTAGAAGGGCTGAAAAGTATCGAAAGTCAGGATATTATTCAGGCTTTTGGAGATAATGAAGCAGGTGTAAGAGAAAATGGTATCAGAGTAGCTGAAAATTATATTAATCAGTATCCTACTAAACCTGATGTAGAAAAGCTGAAAAAAGAATTGATAAGCCTGCATCATGATGGTAATGGAAAGGTAAGATTTCAATTATTAAATACTTTAGGATTTATCAAAACCCCGGAATCGGAGCAAGCTCGTTTGGAAGTATTGCAAAGAGATTTTCATGATAAATGGATAGGATTGGCATGCATTGCCTCATTTGCAGGGAAAGAAAATCAGGTATTTAATTTTGCTGTAAAAGAGCTGGCAAAAGAAAAATCAGATGAAACCGCAGAATTTTTCTCAAATATAGGAGCTACTATTGCCAATAGTGGTAATAAAGAAGTATTTGCGGCTATTTTTTCTTATATAAGTAATACAGGAGAGAATGCCAACGATGATTGGTGGAAGGCCGCCACTTTAAGTGGAATTTCTAAGCTCTGGCATTATAAAGGAATTACTGTTCCGTTAACTAATACTGATAAAGACCGTTTGCTATTGGCTTTTTCAGCTAATAGCTCACCTGAATTCAGAAAAGCCTGCCTGGATTTATTGGAAGTAACTGGCTTACCAAAAGGGGGTAGTGAAATAGTAAAAATTAAAGAAGCGAAAGATATATTAGCTGATAGAGGTGAGGACGAAAAACTACGTGCTGATGCCGTAAAGCTGCTTTCCATCGCTAATGCTAATGCGTATAAGAAAGACTTTTTGCAGGTACTGACGGCAAAAGAACCAGAGATAGTTCAGGCAAGTGTTCTGAAAACACTGAGCAAAATCGGTGATAAATCGACTTTTGCTTTTTTGTTAAAAGAATTTAAGGGATTCTCTGCGCCGATTCAGCAGAGAGTAGTAGAGTTATTAATGGCAAAACCTGAACGGATTCCGTTATTATTGACTGCTCTGGAAGAAAAGAGAATTGATAAGTCGGCGATAGGCTGGCGACAGATGGTTGATCTGATGAATTATGAAGAGACTAATATCAGAGCTTTTGCCCGCAAGGTTTTGGCTGTGAACGAAGACCGCAAAGCCGTTTTGCAGAATTATTTGAAGGCTCTGGATATGAAAGGCGAACAAGTAAACGGCAAACAGGTATTTGAGCAAAACTGTGCGACTTGCCACCAGATTGATGGAGTGAATGGCGTAAACTTTGGCCCAAACCTGTCAACACTTAGAAGCAGGAATGCCAATTCAATTCTGACTGAGATTATTAATCCGAATAATTCGAT
Organism: Emticicia sp. BO119; assembly: GCF_013912375.1. Lineage (GTDB taxonomy): Bacteria > Bacteroidota > Bacteroidia > Cytophagales > Spirosomataceae > Emticicia. The sequence goes on from NZ_JACETV010000002.1 coordinate 219,376, forward strand.
TGCTGATAAATATGATTTCTGGACTTTGACTTTTAAAAACGGAACGGCCATGGGAGGATTGATATTGCAGGAAAACGCCAATGTGCTTACGCTTAGAGAAGTAGGGGGTAAAGAGAGTGTAATTCAGAAAAAGGATATTGCCAAACTGGTAAAATCTGAAACATCTATTATGCCAAATGGCCTGGAAAATGCTATTAGCGTAAAAGAGATGGCCGATTTGATAGCTTTTATTCAAAAAAAATAAATGTGATATGAGAAAAATCGCCTTATTGGTTTGTCTTGCTTTAGTCAGTTTGAACTTGTTGGCGCAAGACACTTTAAGACTCAAAGGGCTTAAAAAGCCTGTCGAAATAATTAAAGACCAATGGGGTATTGCACATATTTATGCCCAGAACGAAGAAGACCTGTTTTTTGCACAAGGGTATTCTGCTGCCTCTGACAGACTTTTTCAGTTTGAAATGTGGCGAAGACAAGCGACCGGAACCGTAGCGGAGGTATTAGGAGCAAAAGATATAAAGCGCGATATTGGCACGAGGCTTTTCAAATTCAGAGGCGATATTGAGCAGGAACTGAATCACTACCACCCACGTGGGGCTATCATTGTAAAATCATTTGTCAGGGGTATTAATGCCTATATTGACGAAATACTGAAAACCCCTGAAAAACTCCCTTTTGAATTTAGTGTATTGGATATTAAACCCAAGCCCTGGACCCCCGATGTGGTAATCAGTCGTCATCAAGGGTTGTTAAGCAATGTTCAGTCAGAGCTCAATTATGGCAGATTAGTACATCTATTAGGTGCCGAAAAGGTAAAAGATATACTGAATTTTCATCCGGGCGATCCTAATATTAGCTTAGATAAAAATATTAACGGAGAGCTGTTATTTCAGAATATTCTCGAATTATACGATGCTTTTCGTAAGCCATTAAACTTTACCAAAGAAGAGGTAAAAACCAGTTTTCTTGAAAATACCATAGACGATTCAAGATTTACGGGCTCAAATAACTGGGTGATTGGTGGCAAAATCTCACAAAGTGGCTTCCCGATGTTGGCAAATGACCCACACAGAGCACAAAATACACCTGCGTTGCGTTATTGGTGCCATCTGAATGCACCGGGCTGGAATGTTGTAGGGGGTGGAGAACCGACTATACCGGGTATTTCAATAGGCCATAATGATTATGGAGCCTGGGGATTAACTATTTTTCAGACCGATAATGAGGATTTATATATTTATGATGCAAACCCAAAGAACCCGAATCAATACCGCTACAAAGGTATTTGGGAAAATTTAAAAATTATTACTGATACCATTAAAGTACTTAATGCTGAACCGGTTGTTGTGCAGCTAAAATATACGAGACATGGACCAGTAGTGTTTGAAGATGATAAAAACCATAAGTTATTTGGTGTAAGAGCCGGGTGGTTAGAAGCAGGGTGCTCACCTTATCTGGCGAGTTTACGTATGAATCAGGCAAAATCCTGGGAAGAGTTCAGAGAGGCATGTAGCTTTAGCCGTATTCCCGGTGAAAACATGATTTGGGCTGACAGAAAAGGTACTATTGGCTGGCAAGCTGTGGGTATATCGCCTGTCAGACCTAACTGGACTGGCTTAGTACCAGTGACAGGAGACGGGCGTTATGAATGGGCTGGTTATCTCAATATCAAGCAGCTACCTAACCAATCAAATCCTGCTGGTAATTATATTATTACGGCAAACAATAACCTCACACCAGAAAATTTCCCATACCGCAATGCCATAGGGTGGGAGTGGGCAAGCCCCTATCGGGCACATAGGATTGAGGAAGTTTTAGGTAGTGGTAAAAGACAAACCATGACTGATTTCATGCAATTGCAGAATGATTATATGTCTTTGGCCGCCAGAAACTTTGTGCCGCTTCTGATAGGTATTACATCAAAAGACAAGGATACAGAAAAGGCCAGAAAGTTATTGTTAGACTGGGACTTTAACATGAAACCTGAATCTATTCCGGCAACTATTTATCTGGAATGGAGTGAACTGATGGAACAGGGACTGATAAAATTAATAGTGCCTGAAAACGCACGCACTTATATTAAATACTTATCTACTACTAAGATGGTAGACTGGTTGATTTCGGGTAGAAAAGAGTTTGGGAAGAATCCTGTTGTGGGGCGTGATGAGTTTATGATTAATTGTCTGGACAAAGCGGTAGAGAACATTAAGAAAAGGCTTGGAAACGATATAAACGACTGGCAATACGGGCAATTAAAGAACAAGCATATTTCTATTACTCATCCGATGAGCACATTGGTTAACGCTGATATGAAAGACAAAATCAATGTAGGACCGTTTATCAGAGGAGGGAATGGGGAGACTGTCAATAGTACAGGCGATAATCTGAATCAATCGCATGGTGCTTCTTTCAGAATTATTGTAGATACCAAAGACTGGGATAATACGCTTGGCAATAACTCGCCAGGACAATCAGGTAACCCTGATAGCCCACATTATAAAGATTTAATTGATTTGTGGGCCAAAGGGCAATATTTTCCTGTTTATTTTTCTAAAAAGAAAATCAAAGATGTAGCAGAGCAAACGTTGATTCTTAAACCTTAAGCATAAGGATTGCTTACATTTCTGGTTTCACCGGTTGATTTATGGTAAAATCTCTTAATTGTATCAACTGCCCCCTGTTTAAGAAGTGTTGTGTCATTAGCCGCCGTTACAAATCTGAAACCCATTTCTGACATTCTGATAGCAATTTCAGGAGATGGGCATTGGATTCCGGCAATCAGGTTATTTCTGGCACAGGCATTCAGAACTTTATCAAAAGCTTTTAGCAATTCAGTATCATCAAAATCGCCTTGTCGTGGGCGTCGCATAGAGATGCTTAAATCCCAGGGTCCTACATATAAGCCCGTCATAGTAGACGTTTTAGCAATGTCTTCTACGTTTTTTAAGCCTTCTGCGGTTTCAATCATCGACATCGTTACAATCTCTTCTGTCGATTTCTCAAAGTAGCCATCACCCCCATATACACTTGCCCGTACAGGCCCAAAACTTCTGTATCCATCGGGTATATAGCGACAAGCTCCTACAAAACTTTCTGATTCTTCGCGGGTATTTATCATCGGGCAGATAATACCATATGCACCCATATCCAGCATCTTCATGTGTGTAGCCGGTTCATTCCATTGAACCCTTACTAACGGAACAGTATCGGTAGTAGATATTGCCTGTAACATGGTCAGAATCGTCATGTGGTCGCTTGCCAGGCCGTGCTGGGCGTCAATCGTCATAGCGTCAAAGCCCGAATGAGCTACTACTTCGGCTGTCCATGAAGATGGAATTGTCACCCAGGCATTTACTACTGTTTTATCTTCTTTCCAGAGTTGTTTTAATCGGTTAGGGCGCATATGTTTAAAAAGTTTTGCGGTTAATAATAGTGTTTGATTAGCCTATTATTCGTCTCTCATACGTTCGCGGGATACATCTCTTTCTTTTATGGTCTCACGCTTATCATAGAGTTTTTTACCTTTGGCTAATGCTATTTCTAATTTAGCCAAGCCACCATCATTGATAAACAACCGTGTTGGTATAATTGTCAGGCCTTTGTCGGTTAATTTATTGTCAAGGCGTTTTAATTCTTTTCTTTTCAATAAAAGTTTTCTATCCCGCAGAGGCTCATGGTTATAATGTGTACCCTGGTCATACTTTGATATATTCAGGTTTTTAACAAAAAGCTCGCCCTCAACAAAGAAACAATAGGCATCTGTCATATTGAATTTATTCATTCGTATCGACTTAATCTCTGTACCGGTCAGTACCATTCCTGCATCGTATTTCTCTAAAAAGAAATACTCAAACCCTGCCTTTTTATTAAAAACATCAATCTTTTTTGCAATTTTCTCTTTCATAGTTATATACTCTTGTATAGTTTATAAAGGCTATACTTTTATGGATAAACTTTGTGATAACAAACACGCTAAAGCTGATCGGTTTGTTAGTTAAAGTTTTTAAAGCTACTCTTTATACAAATGTATAAATAAAAAAAATCCCTGCCTCAAAAATAGTGACAGGGATTCCGACTTACGTGCTTTCCTAATAATCCATGTATAAGCTCTATCTGGATTCGATTCCAAGTGAGACGTTTCATACCTGATGAAGCATCCCGGAGCAAATTTAAATAATTTTGAGATACATAAAACTAACCCTCATTTTCCGTACTTAGCTCCTCAATATATGTATCTATATTTAAACTTTGCGAGTGTTACTGTTAAGTAGCGCAATTTATAGTATAAAACATGAAAACGCAATTAAAATGAGATTTTTCTTACAAGAACAAGTGATTTTACCTGTTTTTTCATGTTTTAATATTGCTGAAATTAACAATCTAAAACTGTGCCAAGTTCCCGGATTAATTTATTAAAAGGGTACGTATTTTTATAATGTGCTGATAATGAAGTAATTAAATATTGTACCCCTTTTTAACTGGCATTTTTTAACCGGCCGTAAATTTATTCAAAAAAAAGTGTAATTTTTTTATTTTTTTTTGTTATATTTATATGCTTACCAACGAAAGCCCGAAGCTTTTCATGTAGTGATACAAAGTATATAGAAAAAGAAACCGCTTTTTCTCTTCTCCGTACTTCGCATTTCTAAACTACTTATTGGTAGTATATGCAGTATATTATGAATATAATCTGTTCAGAACGTGTAATTGAGTTCAGAAACTTTTCATATATTTTAGTAGTTATTTTATTTGGAACAAAAATTTTAAAAATTGCTTAATTCACCCATTTTTTCTACTGCGAAGCATCAGGAAACGGCTGTACTGGTTGGTCTGATTACGCAGAAACAAAACGCTGAGCGTACCTATGATTACCTCAACGAATTAGATTTTCTGGCTACTACAGCCGGAGTTATTACAAAAAAGACATTTGTACAGAGATTGGATAGAGCCGACCAGAAAACGTTTGTCGGCAAAGGTAAATTAGAAGAAATAGAAACATGGATTATTGATAATCCGGTTGATACTATTATTTTCGATGATGACCTGACGCCTGCTCAGGTACGTAACCTCGAAGCTGCATTTAAGGATATAAAGATTTTGGATAGAAGTCTGTTGATTTTAAATATTTTCTCGCAACGTGCCAGAACCGACCAGGCCAAGCGGCAAGTAGAGTTAGCACAATACCAGTATTTATTACCCCGACTAACCCGTATGTGGACTCACCTGAGCCGCCAGAAGGGGGGTATTGGTATGCGTGGCCCTGGGGAAAAAGAGTTGGAAACCGACAAACGGATTGTGCAGGACAGAATCGCTTTTTTGAAAGACAAATTAGACAAGATAGATAAACAGAGTGTTACCCGCCGAAAAGAGCGAAGCCGGTTGGTGCGTGTGGCCCTGGTAGGATATACAAACGTAGGAAAATCTACTTTGATGCGTCGCCTGGCAAAAGCTGAAGTATTTGCTGAAAACAAGCTGTTTGCCACTATTGATTCAACGGTAAGAAAAGTAGTATTAGGAAATATTCCCTTCTTATTAACTGATACTGTTGGGTTTATCAGAAAATTGCCTACTACCTTGATTGAATCTTTTAAATCGACCTTAGATGAGATTCGTGAGGCAGATGTATTGATTCATGTAGTTGATATTTCTCACCCGGCTTTTGAAGAGCAGATTGAGGTAGTCAACTCTACCCTGGCTGAAATCGGTGCTGCCGAAAAACCTACTGTTTTGGTGTTTAACAAATTAGACCTCTTTAAACCAGAAACAGAAGAGAATCTTGATGAACATCTGGAAACGGTAACTGAGGAAGATTTGAAACGTAATCTGGAAAAACTAAAAAGGAGCTACCTTACCAAAAACACAGAAAATGTAGTTTTTATTTCTGCCGAACACAAAGAAAATATTGCAGAGCTACGGGATATATTATTGGATAAAGTTCAGGATAAGCATTTCAAGATTTATCCGAATTGGGACCCAACCCTGAATCCTTTGTATGAGTGGCAGTAATTTAAAAATCAATACAAGTTAGTAACACTATTCAACCAAACTAAATAATAAATATAATTAGGCGAGCCACTGGTTCGCCAAACAGTAAAATGGCAAAAAATAAACATCAATCATATTATGACCAGCAAAAAGCCGAGATTTTAGCTTTTTTGTCGGTCAATACCACACAACCCTATACGCTGCAAGACCTTTATCAACATTATGATGTACATAACAAGCAGGAAAAAATGCTTTTTGGTATGGTGATAGAAGACCTGTTGCAGGAAGGGAAGATATATCAGGTAGAGAAAGGTAAATATACAGTCGATGCCGAAGCCAATGCAGTGATTGGCCGTCTCGACCATGTGAATCCGCGTTTTGGATTTATCAGACACGACGAAAACAAGCCGGACATCTGGGTAAGCGCAGATGATCTGAACGGAGCAATTGACGGCGACCTGGTAAAAGTGGCGACATTCGGAGAGTTCTACCGAAAGGGCGATAATCCTGAAGGAAGAGTGATAGAAATTTTGGAAAGGGGTAGAAGTGAAGTAGTAGGGAAAATACAGACTTTTGGCAATTATGCTTTGGTGAAACCCGACCACAAAAGCCTCCATGAAGATATTTTTATTCCTAAAGATAAAATCAATGGAGCGACTAAAAATGACCTTGTTATCGTAAAAATCCATACGTATCCTACTGGCACTCAACAAGCTGTTGGTGAGGTAATCGAGATTTTAGGAAAAGCAGGTGAGAATAACGCTGAAATGCATGCCATTTTAGCAGAGTTTGGTTTGCCTATCAGATTCCCGAAAGAAATTGAAGAAGAAGCAGAGGCAATTTCTGAAAAGATTGAAGAGAATGAGATTAAGAAAAGAAGAGATTTCAGACATATTCAAACCTTCACGATTGACCCGCATGATGCCAAAGACTTTGACGATGCCCTGAGTTTCCGCGAGTTAGATAATGGCAATTATGAAATAGGGGTGCATATTGCAGATGTAACGCATTATGTAAAACCGGGTACAAGGTTAGAGGAAGAGGCATTAAGCCGGGCCACATCAGTATATCTTGTAGACAGAACTATCCCGATGTTACCGGAGAAGCTATCAAATAATTTATGTTCTCTTCGCCCGAATGAAGATAAACTGACTTTCTCTGCTGTTTTTGAAATGAGTCATGATGGTCGGGTAGTAGGCGAATGGTTTGGTCGGACGGTTATTCATTCAGATAAAAGATTTACCTACGAAGAAGCCCAGGAGATTTTAGAAATAGAAGAAGGGCAGATAGTGGTAGATGAGGTAGCACTCAAATATATGAAACCGCTACATATCCTCAACCACCTGGCAAAAATTCTGAAAAAGGAACGATTCCAGAAAGGAGCTATCAATTTTGAAACCAATGAAGTAAAATTCAGACTTGATGCTCAGGGGAAACCATTGGGAGTTGTACTGAAGATAAGAAAAGACTCGCATAAATTAATAGAGGAGTTTATGCTACTGGCTAATAAAAAAGTGGCTGAATTTGTCTTTAATCTGGGCAGGAAAAAGAAAAGTAAAGATGGAGAAGAACCAGAAAGCGGTAATACAATGGTGTATCGCACCCATGAACCACCGAATCCTGAGAAACTACTGAACTTTGCCAATTTTGCAGGTCGCTTGGGCTTTACAATCAGAACGGACTCAGAGAAGGGGTTATCGAATACCATGAATAAAATGATGGAGGAGGTAGAAGGCACACCCGTGCAGAATGTATTAGAGCAACTGGCAGTAAGAACTATGTCTAAGGCTCGCTATACTACTGAGCCTTTAGGACATTTTGGTCTGGCATTTGAGCATTACAGCCATTTTACTTCACCCATCCGTCGTTATCCTGATATGATGGCGCATCGCTTGCTACAGAATTATCTGGATAAGAAAAAAGCGCCAAGTCTGGAAGAGTACGAGAAAAAATCGAAGCATTCCTCAGATCGTGAGAAGTTAGCTGCCGAAGCCGAACGTGCTTCTATCAAATATAAGCAGGTCGAGTTTATGAGTATGCAAGACCATAATTCAATTTTTGATGGAGTAGTAACGGGTGTAACAGACTTTGGGATTTTTGTGGAGATAACTTCCACTAATTGCGAAGGTATGGTGCGGCTTGCTGATTTAAATGATGATTTCTACGAATTGGATAAAGAGAATTTCCGTATAGTAGGTAAACGTACCGGACGAATCATTACCTTTGGAGAGGCTGTAAAAGTACGTGTAAAAGCTACAGACCTGGAGCGTAGAAGCATGGATCTGGAATTGGTAAGTGTTGGCGGAAAAGCCTATAAATCATCTTCAGGAATGTCTAATAAGAGCAGAGGACGTGATGGTAGAGGTGGTTCATCAAGAGGTGGTTCCAGAAAAGGCGATTCGGGTAGAGGTGGTTCAAAAAGAAGCTCCAGTTCAGATAGAAACAGTTCTAATAAAGATAAAGGCAAACGTAGAAGAAGGTAGGAGAGCATGTTTAAATATTATAGTTCGACCTGCAAGGCTATCTTTTTGCGCCATACTGCGTTGTGTTTTTTCGACGTAGCTACAGGCTATGTCTGCAAAATACGCCCGCAGCGGCGGACCGCTTGTCTGACCCAAAAATCTTTGCTTTTCGGTCAGAAAAATAATAATTAAACCTGCTCTATGTTTTTTTCAAAACGGGATATTCAGTTTAACCTATATGAAGTACTTGATAGTGAAGCACTTAGTAACTATCCTTATTTTCAGGATCATACTCGTGAATCATTCGATATGGTTCTTGATGCTGCCCAGCAGATAGCAGAAAAAATGCTATATCCCTTACTAACTGAAATGGATAGAAAAGAGCCGCAGTTGGTAGAAGGTAAGATAAGGGTACACGCTGGAATGAAGCCGATTGTGAAGCAATTCGGGCAGGATGGCTGGATAAACGCTGGTTTTTCTTATGATGAAGGAGGGCAACAACTGCCTGCTACTATCTTGAATGCCGCAGGCTTTATCTTTCAAACTGCCAACTATTCGGCAAGTGTTTTTCCTTTTCTGACTACCGGAGCGGCTAACCTGATTCGTAGCTTTGGCTCAAAGGCTTTGATAGATACTTTCACACCCAAAATGTATTCTGGCGAGTGGCAAGGTACTATGGCATTGACCGAACCCAATGCCGGAAGCTCATTATCTGATATTACGACTTCGGGAGAGCCTACAGACCAAGAAGGTGTTTATAAAATCAAAGGACAAAAAATATTCATTTCCTGCGGCGACCATGATGCCTGCGATAATGTAGTGCATCTGATGCTGGCCAAAATTAAAGGCGGGCCATTGGGAGCAAAGGGTATTTCTTTGTTTGTAGTACCTCAGCAAAGACCTGATAGCAATGATAAACTCACTCCTAATGATGTGATTACTGCCGGGGTGTATCATAAAATGGGCTACAAAGGAGCACCTATTGCGCATCTGATGATGGGCTCAAACGATGATTGTGAAGGCTATCTGGTAGGTGACCCGCATAAAGGCTTGAACTATATGTTTCAGATGATGAATGAGGCACGTATAGGTGTTGGCTTGAATGCAGTTTCTATCGGTATAGCTGCTTATCATACTTCTTTAACTTATGCAAAAGAACGCCCACAAGGCAGAAGGATTTCAGAAAAAGACCTTTCAAAGCCACAAACGCCTATCATTAATCATGCAGATGTGAAGCGCATGTTGTTGTTTCAGAAAGCAGTTACGGAAGGGGCATTTGCACTATTAATGTATTGCAGCCAATTAGCTGATATTGCTCATGTATCAGAAGGTGAAACTAAAGAGAAAGCACAGCTATTATTAGATTTACTGACCCCAATTGCCAAATCTTACCCATCTGAAATGTGTTGTCTTTCTACGAGTGCTGCCGTTCAGATTTTAGGTGGAGCAGGTTATACTACTGATTTCCCGGTAGAGCAATACTATCGTGAAGCACGCATTCACCCGATACATGAGGGTACAACGGGCATTCATGGGCTTGACCTTCTGGGCAGGAAAATTACGATGCAACAAGGCAAAGCCTCACAGATTTTCTTTGAAGAAGTTTCTAAAACATTGGGTGAGGCTAACATTGTTAATGAACTAAAACCTTTAGCTGAGCAATTACAAAAGACGTTAGGTAAAGCGCAACAGGTTACAGGGCATTTATTGGGCTTAGCTCAAAAAGGTGAAGTAGAAAAATACCTATCTGATGCTACTTTATATTTAGAACTATTCGGCCTTATTACGATTGCCTGGCAATGGCTAAAACAAGGCATTATTGCGCAGAAAAATCTACCAAAAGCACACGATTCAGACCGGGATTTTTATCAGGGGAAACTCATGACTGCCCGTTATTTTTATGAATATGAACTGGTAAAAGCAGACCCACTTATTAAGCGTTTATTAAGCGCCGACCAGGTTACTATTGATATGCAAAGCGAATGGTTTTGATACCTGAATGCCTTTCAAAGTGTTCAGATGGTTTTTAGCCCTGCAAAGAGTACAAATAAAGTCCAAAAATCATTAATAAGAAATAGCCTACTAAAGAAGCGGCTCCTGCATAGTCCTTTGCAATCCGTTGACCTGTAAAAAGGCTCAGAATGGCTAATGCGGCTAATTCTAAACCTAAAATGGCAAAATCTGCTTGTCCTTCTACGAAATAGTAAATTCCGCCTAAGAAACTTGTAATGCCTGCCGATACTTCTAAAATAGTAATGACAATAAATAGAACCGTAGAGACACTGCTCAGAAAAGTTTTGGCAAATACACTTTGTATATAAGATTTATTGCCGCTGAAATCAATCACTTTATCAAAACCGGATTGAAGAAAAAGGACACCTGCAAAAAGTGAAGTGGCTACTTGTATCAATTTAAGCAGGGTATGGTCGAAAATCGGGCTCATAGTATCAGTAGTTTTTTGACAAATATAGAAAAAATATAAAATTGAAAAATATTGCAGAATAATATTTTGAAATAGGTATTATTAAGCAGATTTTTGCGAAAATATCAAAATAAAATTTGCTAAAATGGATTATCATATCCCATCTACCCGAAAAGAGTTTGAGCATATTGTCAATGGCTTTCGTACGAAGGCTCTTCCTTCTAAGGAATGGACACACGAAGCACATCTGATAACAGGCCTATGGCATGTAGCAGAATTAGGGTATGAAAATGCATTAGCCGAAATGCGACTGAATATCCCTGTGTATAATGAATCAGTAGGAGGGATGAACACTGATTCGAGTGGCTACCATGATACTATTACGTTTTTCTGGATATGGCTACTGAATGAGTTCTGGAATAGAAATGAAGTTAAGGGACAATCATTTGAGCGCGTATGTAATAAGTTTCTGCAAAGTAAGTATGCTGATAGAGGCAATGCTTTTATTTTCTATACAAAAGACCTTCTCTTTACAAAAGAAGCCCGGTTGGGTGTTGTAGAGCCTGATATTCAGCCTTTAGATTTTGAGATGATATAAACCGTGGCACGGATCTACCAGTCCGAATATGACTGTATCACAGTTAGGCTCAATGACAAACCTGATTATAGGATTTTGAAAAAATTTAATAATAGTTGAAGGTGTAGAAGTAAGCGTGCCACCCCCAAACTCAGACGATTATAGGGGTGGCACGCTTTGGTAGTAATAGCTTACAAGCGAATCCCAAACATAATACTATTACCATTCACAGGATTATTATCTTTAAACATAGGAGTCATTTGATAACGGGCAAATATAGTGAAGCTTTTGTGCCCGAGTTCTGCAGCTAAACCGTAGTGAAACTTGTTCATATTATAAGCACCGTGGTCACGTTTTGTGCCATTTTCGCCCTTAGTTTTGGTATAGCTGTCAATTCTTGCACCACCATAGGCTCCCAAGCCTAATATCCATTTACTTTGTTTAAAACCAAATTGTAGCATTACCGGAATATTGAAATTGGTAACTACCAACTTAGACTTCTCTAAATCGTCTTTTACTTCTATAAAATCAGCACCAACTGCCTGGTTAGCTAAAGTGATGTTGTTTTTCAGCATATAGTTGTTCCAGGCAAATTCAAAGCCTGTTCCTAAAGCTACATCTACTTGTTTGCCTGTAATCAAACGATGGTTTTTCTTCCAGCTTAATCCTATATAACGAGAGTTCCAGTTATCTAATTCCGGCATATCCTTGGTTTCATAAGTATTCAATCCGAGGTATAATCCGAAGTCTCTGCGAGAAAACATATTGTAAGATCTTCTTTCTTTTTTCTCGTAGTGGTGCTGGTCATAATCGTGACTGTAGTCTTTATTTTTTGAAGTTCCGAAGTGGTCTTCTTCATCTTGTGCTGATGCTCCGAAATTTATGGTCATAGCAACAGCTAATGCGGCGAGTGTTTTTACAAGCGTTTTCATAATTGTAATCGTTAAAATGTTCTATTCTGGATATATTTAGAAAAACTGCCGCGGAGTTTTTAAAAAGATTTTTTTTGCTTTTCGTAAACAAGATGCAGAAAATGATAAAGAGGGTTGCGTAGAAATAAAAAAAAATCTGTGGGAATGACGAATGGCTAAAATCAACAGATTAGCGGCCTTGAAAACAGGTAGCAGAATGTATAAGATAGCGTTTAAACGAAGTTCACTTCAGCATGTAGTTGAATACCGAATTTTTCTCTGATAGAATCCTGAATTTTCTGGGAGAGTTCTTTTATCTCATTACCCTTACCACCCCCGAAATTAACTAATACAAGGGCCTGTTTGGCATGCACACCAATATTGCCAAAGCGTTGACCTTTCCAGCCTGCTTGTTCAATTAACCAGCCAGCAGGTACTTTTACCGTTTGCTCATTGACAGGGTAGGAGGGGATAGCAGGAAATTGTTCTTTTAATAAATCAAATTGTGCTTTGGGTATCTCAGGGTTTTTGAAGAAACTACCTGCGTTACCGATTTCAGCAGGATTAGGCAGTTTACTCTGGCGGATACTGATAACCGCATCGCTAATGGCTTTGATACTTAATTGATCTATGCCCTTTTCAGCCAGGGTATCTTTAATAGCCCCATATTCTACATGATAAACAGGTGTTTTGCCTAATTTGAAATTGACGTTTACAATTATATATTCGCCTTTTACTGTATGCTTGAAAATACTTTCACGGTAGCCGAACTGACATTCATCTTTCGTAAAGATTCTGCTTTTCCCGGTCTTTATTTCAATGGCTTCAAGGCTTTCAAATACTTCTTTAATTTCTACCCCATAGGCACCGATATTCTGCATGGGAGCAGCGCCTACTGTGCCTGGTATCAATGATAAGTTTTCAACCCCTGCATAATTATGATTGACACAATACATTACCAAATCATGCCATACTTCACCTGCACCTACTTTCAGCCATATATTCTGCTCATCTTCTTCAAATTTCTCTATGCCTTTAATGGCAATTTTTATCACAATGCCGTCAAAGTCTTTGGTCAATAACAAGTTACTTCCACCTCCTAAAATCAAACGCTCGATACCCTGATATTCCGGATTTTGCAGAATTTCTTGCAATTGCTCAATGCTTGACGCCTCTACAAAATATTTAGCAATGGCATCTATTCCGAAAGTATTATAAGGCTTAAGCGATACGTTGGTCTGAATGGTCATTGAAGACAAAGGAAAGATTTTTAATTAAGATGGTACAAATTTAGTGTTTTTTGAATCAAGTAAGACTATCGTTAAATCAAAATAATCTTTTAATATGATTGCCCAAGCAGAATTTATTAGTTCAAAAGTATATTTCTAAAGATTGTAAAAGATTGATGGTTAGAAAGTTAATGACATATATAGAATAATTTTGCAAAATACCTTTCATAGTTTATATTTTTTATGAGAAATATGCTATATTTGCAACATCTATTCAAGCTTACTCTCATGTGTTTGTTTTTACAAACCATCATTTGACCCTATCTATAAACTTTTGTCTTTCTTCTGCCACCTATTATATCTGATTGTAAAGAATCAAAGGTTATTTGAATTTTAATAGATTATTTTTATTGTGCAATTAATTGATTATAAGACACTTATGTTTTATGGTTAATGTATAAGAGTTTTTGCTCTAAAAAAACTTTTGCACTTTTCTCATTTCAAGCTACTTTTACGTAAAAATGAGAAAAGTACAAGTTTGTACCATGCCCAACTCTCATTTTAAGTATATAAAAATTCTACTAATCATCTAATCAATGATATAATGAGCGTTTTAGTCAATAAAAATTCAAAAATAATTGTACAAGGTTTCACAGGCTCTGAAGGAACTTTCCATGCCGGACAAATGATTGAATATGGTTCTAATGTGGTAGGTGGTGTTACTCCCGGAAAAGGCGGTCAACAACATTTAGACAGACCCGTATTCAACACCGTTGAGCAGGCCGTATTAGCAACAGGAGCAGATGTTTCGATTATTTTTGTACCACCTGCCTTTGCAGCAGATGCTATTATGGAAGCGGCTGATGGCGGTATCAAAGTAATTGTTTGTATTACTGAAGGTATCCCAACAAAAGATATGGTTGTGGCAAAGTCTTATATTCAAGGCAAGAACGTTCGTTTGATTGGTCCGAACTGTCCGGGTATTATTACTGCCGAAGAATGTAAAGTAGGTATCATGCCTGGCTTTATCTTCAAAAAAGGAACTATAGGGGTGGTATCAAAATCTGGTACTCTTACTTATGAAGCCGTTGACCAGTTGACTAAAGCAGGTTTAGGACAAACAACAGCTATTGGTATTGGTGGTGACCCAATTATTGGTACAACTACTAAAGAAGCCGTAGAATTATTGATGAATGACCCTGAAACTGAAGGTATCGTGATGATTGGTGAAATTGGTGGAGGTATGGAGGCAGAAGCCGCGCATTGGATTAAAGAACATGGTACTAAACCGGTTGTAGGTTTCATTGCAGGCCAGACAGCCCCTAAAGGTCGTCGTATGGGTCATGCAGGAGCCATTATCGGTGGTGCTGATGATACGGCTGCGGCAAAAATGAAAATCATGGCTGAGTGTGGTATCCATGTAGTAGCTTCTCCGGCTGATATTGGTGCTACCATGCTAAAAGCCCTTGGTAGAGCATAATTTAAAAATTTTGTATAGATGATAAAGGTCAGGTGTAAAAATCTGACCTTTTTTTGTTAATTTTGCGCAAAAATTCTGCTTAATAGATTGAAAAAGGGCCTTTATATACTTTTCCTGTTGATTTCCTTTCATTCGTTTGCTGGAACTGTTGGGCCAAACGGAGGGTACTACCTCGTACATGATTATCATGACGACTGGCAGGTGTATAATGACCGCATGAAAGCTTATGTACCATATATTGCCGAACAGCACGTCAACTACCCTTCTCATACTGTTTTCTGTGATGTTGAAAGTAACCGGGGTTATAATTTACTGGTTCATGCGCAAAAAGAAGATAATTTTTTATTTATCAATGGGTCTTTGCGTCAGAAAATTCCTGCTAATCAGTGGATTATCCTGAATGTCGATAGCCTCTATAAGGTGTACGAGCAACCACAGATATATATCACCTTGTATGGCTCACCTAATATTGAAGATAAGAAATTGTATTTAGGGTATAAACGCCAATTAAACCAAAAGCCGATTGTTTTAGCTGAGTCAACCATTAAGGCTCAGCCACGTACTCCAACCCCATATAAAAACTACTTTGTATTGGGGTCTGTTTTTATCCTTATCATATTTACTTATTTATCAAACTCTTATGTAAGGGCTTTTGAACGATACTATAACCTCCGGGATTTGTTCAATACGCTGGTGCGGGATCAATCTTTCTTAATCAATAAGCCATTAAGCCGGATGAACATCACGTTTATAGTGATGCTGGCTATGATTATCAGCTTTTTCTGTATGTTATTGCAAAGCAAAGGTATTTATGTGTTTGGTGCAAGAACCTTTTTACAGGAAGGCGAAACCCTTGGTGTATTGGCGTCAAACTACTTCCGGATATGCCTGGCAGTATTTATAGCACTTATTTTCAAATACTTTTTTATCAGTCTTATCGGGCAGCTATTCAACCTCGAAAAGGTAGTCGATTTGCATTATTTCAAAATTATTCAGTCGTCTATTATTTTTTATACTTTTCTGGTTATGATATTATTAGTTCTCTTTTTGGAGTACTTTCCGATAGACTTTAACTGGACAGCTTATCTTTACACACCTATCATTTTATTCTATATTATCAGGTTTCTTATCCTGTATTTTACGATAAATAGAAGCGTACCTATACAAAGTCTCTATTTAATTTCGTACCTTTGCATTGTAGAACTGTTGCCCATTATACTTGGAATCAGGTTCGCAATTTAATTGTCAGGAACGAAATGGCTATTAAAGCTGACTTTATTGTTGAAAATTAATATCAGAAATAAACTCTGTACTTGAAACCCCGCAATTTGGATGAGTGAAATGACAGATAACCTTCTTCAAGAACGCCTCCGTAAAGTTGAGAGCATTTTAGTAACCCAGGCAAGACCGACTGACGAAAAGTCTCCCTACTTTGAATTAGCAAAAAAATACGATCTCAAAGTAGATTTTCGCCCGTTTATTGAAGTCAAAGGCCTGGACCACCGTGATTTCCGTCGTCAGAAAGTGGATATTTTAGCCCATACGGCTATCATTCTGACGAGTAGAAATGCAGTGGATAATTTTTTCAGAATAGCCAAAGAACTACGTATCGAAATACCTATTGATATGAAGTATTTCTGTATTTCGGAACAAACGGCTAATTATTTACAGAAATATATAGTTATCAGAAAACGTAAAATTT
The DNA here is from genome assembly GCF_013912375.1 of Emticicia sp. BO119. Classification (GTDB taxonomy): domain Bacteria; phylum Bacteroidota; class Bacteroidia; order Cytophagales; family Spirosomataceae; genus Emticicia. Next base: position 236,141 of record NZ_JACETV010000002.1, read on the forward strand.
TTGTAGGTCAAAAAACAGCGGCTGACCTGGAATCGCTGATTCTGAAACATAAAACCGAGAAATTCCTGTTTCCCTGTTCAAACATCAGAAGTAACGAGATTCCTAACCTGATGAATCGCAATGACCTTCACCTGACAGAAGCCATTATGTATGAAACTGTACCTGCCGATTTATCTGATTTGACAGAAGTTTTCTACGATATTATTTGTTTCTATAGCCCTTCAGGAATTACCTCGTTAGATTCCAATTTTCCGAACTGGCAACAGAACAATACCCGGCTGGCAGCTTTTGGCCCAACAACTGCCAAAGCCATCAGGGACGCAGGCTATATCCTTGATATAGAAGCCCCACTTCCGAATGCTCCGTCCATGACAGGAGCTCTGGAACTTTACATCAAAAAAGCAAATCATCTTTCATAGAATTTATTAGGCTAAACCACAAGTTTAGCCTAATTTTTTACGTTATAATATTACAAATAGTATTTTTGCTTATATTGCTCAAGGAAAAAACAGAAGACCCTGGCCTACTATGAAAAAAATTTACATTGTAATATTGTCTCTGACACTTTTTACAGCTACTGCTCAACAAGATACGCAATTCAGTCATTATTACTTCAATCAACTATTTATTAATCCCGCGACTGCGGGCTCAGAGAATGTTACGCGTTTTCAGGCTATCTACCGAACTCAATATGCAGGGTATCAAAGTACATTCGACGATGGTGGAGCTCCGGTATCACAGATAATATCTGCCAATATGCCACTGAAAATGATAAGAAGTGGGGTTGGTTTAACCTTTGTGAATGACAAAATAGGCGCGAGTATCCAGAGAGATTTAAAATTGTCCTATGCTTATCAGATTCCGGTAGGTGGTAGTCAGTTAGCTTTGGGTGTAAATGGCGGGCTTTTTACCAGGGGGATAGATTATGGACGCTTACGCCCAAGAGATGATAATGACCCGCTGTTAGGGACGGGGGTAGTATCGCAGTCGTCGCTTGATTTAGGGGCTGGGGCCTATTTTTTTAATCCTACTTACTCAATTGGTCTTTCGGTCAATCACCTCAATGAACCTAAATTCGGACTTTCTTCCAATGGTGCTACCAATGTTTTGCAACGCAGTGCCTATCTGTCGGGCAGTATGTTGTTCGGTGTATCTTATATGATTGATGTAAGCCCGATGTTTTTATTGAATGCGAACCTGAGTAATATGAGTATCTCTACCTTTTCGGCAGGAGCTATTGCTACTTATGATAATACTTATTATTTAGGAGCGAGCTATCGTGTGGGCGATGCAGTGACTGCTCTTTTAGGAGCTAATATTCTCAATGGTAACTTAAGAATAGGTTATGCTATAGATGTGATAGTGGGAGGAGTGCAGGCAAAAAGTGCTACTACGCACGAAGTAATGCTTAGTTATGCGTTGTCGCCTCCACGTGCCGGTAAAAAATCAATTATCCGTACGCCAAGATACAGATACTGATAGAGGGTACTGATACCTATGTTACTGACGCAGTAAGCAACATTGAGTTTCCTGGACACAAAAGATTTTTATTAATTTTTAATGATAATTTTTAAAGGTTTTTCGGGTAAATAATTGTAACTTAGGTGCATAATTAAGAAAAACAGTCAAAATTTCTGGCAGGAAAAATTTTAGAGTTTAATCAGGAAAAAAACGCTATTGATGAATAAGAGTTGCTTTATCTTCTTATTCTAACACTTTCAGATTGTTATTTTGGCACAATTTATGCCGTTTAATAATAAAATGAGACTTACCTCTTCTTTTCTTGAATGATTAATAAAATTTCAATACAGGTGCATAAAATTATCTGAACCGGTTCAATATTACATTGATTTGGTGTTTTTTGGCTTAATAATTGCTATACAAGTGGAGTGTTACCGGAAAAATCCAGTTTTTTTTATAACTTTGTATGTTAATACAATAATGTTTTCATAAGCCTCGTTTTTACAACAAATAGAGTAAGTACCCCAAAATATAGATTATTAACTTGTTTTACGCTATGAACAAGCAAATGCTTAAGACCTTATTTAAAAGTCTGTTAATCGTTGCCCCAATTATTATAATGCAAGGTTGTGGATCTGGAAAGAACCCGATCAGTGGCTTATTTGGTGGAAAGAAAGGAAAAGATGGTAGTAGTAAAGAAGCTGGAATGGACGGTATCCGTAATGGGCAAATCAATGCTTTTGCTCGTAAAGGTTATAAACAGGTCTCTCCGGATGGCATGGTTTTGATTCCCTCGGGGTCTTTGATGATGGGACAAGCAGATGAAGATGTAATGTCGGCGCGTGTTTCGATGAACAAAAGAGTAACGATTGTGCCTTTCTACATGGACGACACAGAGATTACTAACCATGAGTATCGTCAGTTTATGAATCGTATGGTTGAAGATTCGGTTTCAGTACTTGGCGAAGAATTTATTATGTCTCAGTTATATCCTGACACATCGGTCTGGACAAAAGATTTTACTTATCATAACGGCGATCAGATGACAGAGTACTATTACTCGTCTCCTGCTTTCGATATGTACCCTGTAGTAGGAGTAAGCTGGGATGCCGCCAAATATTTTTGTAAATGGCGTTCACAATTATATAATACTTACTTAACAGAACACAAGTCTTTCCGCTCTCCACGCTTCCGTTTGCCTTCAGAAGCTGAATGGGAATGGGCTGCCCGTGGTGGAAAAGAAGGTGCTAAATACCCTTGGGGTAACCCGTACGTAGCGAATGGTAAAGGTTGTTTCCTTGCCAACTTCAAACCTTATCGTGGAAATTACCGTGCTGATGGGTATCCTTATACGGCTCCTTCAAATGCGTTTAATCCGAATGATTACGGTTTATACAACATGGCAGGAAATGTGGCAGAATGGTGTGAAGATGCTTATGCAGAATCTTATATGCCTGTAACGTGGGACTTAAACCCTGTATATAATGATGAAAACGAACCAAGAAAAGTAATCAAAGGTGGTTCGTGGAAGGACGTGGCTTATTTCCTGGAAACAGGTACTAATACTTATGAATATCGTACTGAACGTCGTTCTTATATCGGTTTCCGTTGTGTAATGGACCGTTTGGGAAGTGTTCCTGGAAGAGAATAATATGAATTTATGCATTGCGAAGTATGGAGAATAAGTGTTCGTAAGAGAATACTATCTTCGTATTTCGCAATTCTTTTAAAAAAGAACCTGTTGATTGATTTTTTACCAAGCAGAAAGACTCACTCCGAGGTCAGAATCATTTAAATTTATTGGCGAATAAAATTTCTGACGGCTTCCACCGTTATAATCCATAAAATAAATTTGTTGCTTTAATTTTTATTAGGACAACAAATTATTTATTTCGTGTCCTGATAACCTTTTTTACTTGATATTATAATAAAACTCTTAATTTATTTAAACAAATGGCAGCAAAGAAAAGTACAAACTTCTTTTGGGATAGATTTATACCTACAATTTACGCATTAGGTGCAGCGGTTGTAATCTTGGGGGCAATGGGTAAAATCATGCACTATGAGGCTCTTGCCTTTATGCTTCCCATTGGATTAGCAACTGAAGCAGTAATTTTTATTCTATATGCAATCCAATCATTCCTTTTCCCGCCGGTAGATTATCAATGGGAAAGAGCTTACCCTGAATTAGCTGATGATTATGCAGGTGAGCCTGTAAAAAGAGCTACTCCTACACAAGGAGCTGGTTTAACAGCCAAAATGGATGATATGCTGGCCAATGCAAGAATTACTCCTGATATTTTCGATAATCTTAAATCAGGTATTCAGGGTTTAACTGGCCAGGTAGCTAAAATGACAGATTTAAGCGATGCTACTGTTGCTACCAGCGAATATGCTAAAAATGTAAAGACTGCATCAAACCAGGTAACTGCTATGAATAGTGCTTATGGCACAGCCGTAACAGCGATGAACAGCATGGCAGACGCTACTAAAGATGCGCAGGAATACAGAGCCCAGTTTGGTAAAATAACGCAAAACATGGGTGCTCTTAACGCCGTATATGAGTTAGAATTGCAAGATACTAACAAGCATCTGAAAGCAATGAATGCTTTTTATAGCAATCTGACTACTGCTATGCAGGATATGGCTGAAGCTTCTAAGGAAACACAACAATTTAAGTCAGAGATGTCTAAATTGACTAATAACCTTAGCTCGTTGAATAACGTTTACGGCAGTATGTTATCAGCTATGAAAGGTAACTAATTAGTTATCCGTTTTATCCTCATGAAGTTTTGGAACTATTATTGAGAGATATAAAACAACCTAAATTAAATTTTTACTAACCGTATAATACTACTATATATATGGCAGGCGGAAAAGAGTCACCACGTCAGAAGATGATCAACATGATGTATCTGGTTCTGACGGCAATGTTGGCACTCCAGATAAGTAATGCTATTTTACAGAAATTTCAGCTATTAAATAATAGCATAGAAAGATCAAACTCGGCAGCAAACGAAACAAACAGTAAAGCAGTACAGGCAATTAAAGATAAAATTGAGAAGGACGCTACTGCTGCAAAATATGCTGATGTATTGCGTCAGGCAAATGATGTAAGAAAGATGACTGCTGAAATGGACAGTTATATTGCTGGTTTAAAACAAGAAGTAACGAATGCAGGGGGCGGCATTGATCCGGTAACCGGAGGTGTAAAAAACCCTTCAGAAGAAGAGAAGGTAGCTATCCTGATGGTTGGTGCTAATAAAAATGGAAAAGGATATGAATTGAAGAAAAGATTAAATGATTTTAGTGTAGCTCTTCAGAAATTCGCTGCTCCTAATACTCAATTCCATGAATTAGCAATTGATGCTTCTCAAGACCCGGCTTTAGCAAAAACGGATGCTTTGACAAGAAATAAAGATTTCTCTGAATTATATTTTGCACAAACGCCTGTTCCGGCAGCATTGGCTGTACTGAGTCAGAAACAATCAGAAGTTCGTCGTCTGGAAAGTCAGGTATTAGATTATCTGGCGAGTCAGGTAGGTATTAAAGAAATTAAGTTTGACGAAATCTTTGCAGTGGTTATTCCAGATGCACGTGCGGTAGTGGCAGGGCAGAAATACCATGCGGAGGTGGCTATCGGAGCGTATTCAAAATCTATTACTCCACGCATTAGTATTAATGGTACTTCTTTACCTGTTAAAGATGGTAAAGGTGTGTATGAGATTACTGCACAGGGCGGAGAATTTGACAGAAACGGACAATTGAAACGTTCATATAATGCAACGGTGTCATATCCTGCACCCGATGGAAGTATGAAAACTGTTAACAAGGAAGAAACTTATACCGTATTGCAACCATCAGTGCAGTTAGAGTCTGCTTCTCTGCCGCCACTATATTTTAAATGCGCTAACGAACTACAAACTTCGTCTCCGGGTTTAGGTGCTTTGTATTCTCCTACTTTCGGAGGGTCAGGTGCTGAATTTATTCCGGGCGGTGGCGGAAAAGTAACCGTTGTGCCTAACTCGGCGCAGGTAACGTTAAGTGTGACTAATAATGGCTTTAAACTGAAAGATTTCCCTTTCAAAGTTCGTCGTGTGCCTAAACCAACCGTGTATTTCACAACGCAGGGTGGTAAAAGACTGGATGAGAAAAGAGGTGAGTCTGCTGCGGGTTTACGTGGTATAGTTGCTGTTGCAGCTGCTGATGATAACTTCAAAACGACTAATCCTAAGGATGCAAATTATCGTGTAGCAGAGTTTGAGGTAAATCTTGCCCGTGGTAGCAAAAAAGTAAATGGTGTATCAGGTACTGGTGCCGCAAATATTTCTACACTTGCACAACAAGCCCAGGCTGGAGACCGTTATGTAATCGAAGTAAAAAGAGTGGAACGCAGAAACTTCAAAGGTGAGATTGAATCAGTTGACGTAGGAAGTGTCATTGTTACAGTACCCTTGAATTAAAAATAATTTATAAATTTCAGCTAATGAGAAAATTACAAGGCATGGCTTTGGGTGTTGCACTAATAACCAGCCAGTTAGCAGTAGCTCAGGAAAAAACAAATAACCATTTGAATCCGCTTTCGGTGCGTCCGATTAATGATTCAAATGTGATGTACAAAACAACGCTTTGGAGAAAAATTGATTTGAGAGAAAAACAGAATCAACCACTTTTTGCCAAAGGTAGCGAGATTACCAAGCATTTGATGGATGCTGTAAAAGCAGGTTTGCTTGATGCTTTCACCAATGATTCTTTGACAACTAAATTGACTTTAGAGCAATTCAGTGAGCGTTTACAAATCAAAGAAGAAGGCGGTGGGTTATCACAGGAAGAAAAAGATGCAGGTTTTGCTGATACCCCTGCAACCGGCGGTGGTGACGACGGCTGGGGTGGCGGCGGTGGTACTACTAATGCTGCTACTGATACTACGGGTGCAAGCTTTTCTACACCAACTGCTATTGCCAGCAGTGCAACAGAGTATTTCCCAAGCCAGTTAACTACTCTTGAGCTGAAAGAGGATTGGGTTTTTGATAAACAACGTTCTCGTCAGTACTTCGATATTCAATCAATTGGAATCGTGATTCCGGCGGCACAAACTACTTTAGGTTTCGACCGGCCGGTAGCGTATTTTAAATATAAGGATTTAGAGCGTTATTTCCGCTCAAACCCGAAATGTATCTGGTATAATGCTGCTAATATAGCTCAGCACAAAAATTTAGCTGATGCCTTTGAATTACGGTTGTTTCATGGCAGAATTACTAAAGTATCAAATGCTGCCGATAGAGATCTGGACGATATCTACAAATCAGCACGTGAAGGTATGCTCCAGTCAGAGCAACTGGAGAACAAGCTGATGGAGTTTGAACATAATTTATGGGAGTATTAAGATAATTTTAATCAGCCAGAAGGGGAGGAGCTTAGATGCTTCTCCCCTTTTTTATTGCCCGAAAACAGTTCACACCAAAAAAACGGCATTTCACGGTTGTTTTAACACTCTTTAACGTTTTTTAGCCTAAAATATATTTTTTAAGGTGCAACTTTGCATAAGGGTTTTGCATCTAATAAGCATAAATACAAAAACGGCTGATACATAGTTAATGAAAATAGCCGTTTATCCTAAAATATGACCATTCATCCAAAACGAAGAAAAATAATAGTACTATGTATTGCATAATACCAAACAAAACATATATCTTTGTATTGTCAATTAAGAAAGATGAATGCTCTCCAAAAAGAATAAAATTATGAAAAAGCTATTATTACTATTTGCTACAATATTAATCAGTCTCAATTCGATGGCTTTGAGTTTTCCTCAAAATAGTTATGGACAGAAGCGTGTATTGAGTCAGACTTCTAATAAATCGTTAGCCGCAGCAGAGGCAAAAGCATTAAAAGTATCATTTAGAGAAACATCTGAAACAATGTGTGAGGAGAGTACTAATGAGCAATCGTTTGTAGAAATGTTTGCTAACTACATTATCAGTTTGTTTACTGAGAAATTGTTTCAGAATAAAAGTATTGCATTTGAGAGATTTGAAAAAGGGAAGTTTGAATACTTTGCCATTAAACAAGATTTTGATTGCCAGGTAATTGGCTAATAATAAAGATTCTTATTTTCATACGGTTTAGTTAAGGTTTAGACAAAAAGCGCGGTTCTTTGAACCACGCTTTTCTTATTTTATTCGTATGAGAATCTACTCTTAAAACTGAAATAAGGCATAATCCTGCATCCAGTTATTGATTTCTTGTTTAACGGCTGCAATAGTTGCCGCTTTGTCATGGTTCATCAACACCTCATCAATCAAATTTACTATTTTTACCATGTCTTTTTCAACCAATCCACGAGTAGTCATGGCAGCCGTTCCGACACGCATTCCAGAGGTAGTCATGGCAGTTTTATCATCAAATGGTACCATGTTCTTGTTCACAGTTATATCTGCCTGAATTAAAGCGTTTTCAGCGATTTTACCTGTTAAGCCTTTTGGACGTAAGTCAATCAGCATCAAATGATTATCCGTGCCATCTGAAATAACTTTATAACCACGATTTACAAACTCTGCTGCCATTACTCTTGCATTTTTCTGAACCTGTACAGCATAATTATAGAAATTTTCTGTTAAAGCCTCACCAAAGGCGATAGCTTTAGCTGCAATGATGTGCTCTAACGGTCCGCCTTGAGTACCGGGGAATACGCCTGAATCTAATAAAGAAGACATCATTCTTACTTCACCTTTCGGCGTTGTGATACCAAATGGATTCGGGAAGTCATGACGCATCATAATTACACCGCCACGTGTACCACGGAGCGTTTTGTGCGTAGTGGTAGTAACAATATGACAATGATCGAACGGATCATTTAACAGGCCTTTGGCGATTAATCCGGCAGGGTGAGAAATATCGGCTAAGAGAATAGCACCGATGGAGTCGGCGATCTGGCGAAGGCGAACGTAATCCCAGTCACGAGAGTAAGCCGAAGCACCACAGATGATTAGTTTTGGTTTTTCTCTGTGGGCTGTTTCTTCTACTTTGTTCCAGTCAATCAATCCTGTTTCCTGCTCAACACCATAAAAAAATGGTTGAAAGTATTTACCTGAAATATTTACAGGCGAGCCATGCGAAAGGTGGCCACCATGCGAAAGATTAAATCCTAAAATTTTATCGCCCGGTTGTAAACACGCCAAAAAAACTGCCATATTTGCCTGTGCTCCTGAATGTGGCTGTACGTTGGCCCATGTAAGGTTAAATAAAGCCTTCAGGCGGTTGATAGCAATTTGTTCTACCTGGTCAACTACCTCACAGCCACCGTAATAACGCTTGCCCGGAAGCCCCTCGGCATATTTATTGGTAAGTACACTACCGGCAGCTTCCATTACTTGTGATGAAACGAAGTTTTCGGACGCGATCAGTTCAATACCATGTAACTGGCGATTGTTTTCTTTCGTGATTAAGTCGAAGATTTCGGTATCACGATAGAGCGATGTTTGGACAGACATATTGATTATTTGATGTACGATTTAAGAAGTACAAATGATAAGAATAAGTACAAATTTAATGGAATGTTGGAAGAACAGGAATTTTGAACCAAATAATCTTTTGACAAAATTCTAATAAACGGATATTTTCTTGAAAAAATGCTATTTTGTTTAATACCTTTATTTTACTACTACCGTTCCTTTAATCATTTTATCGATCAATTCGCAGTTGGGTATATACGCTAACTCTGCCTGAAAGCTGCCTCCGTAAATAAGGAATGGGGTCGGACGAGATTTAAAAAAGGCTTTTCGATAAGCATCTTCGAGCTTTTCTAAGCCTAAATTTTGTCTCCGTTCATTTATTTCTATTTCACTCAAGGTGGTTGATCTTTCTTTTTTCCAATAGTGCTTTTCTTTCTTTGAGCCCCAATCATTATTAGGGCAGTTCACGTTGTCTTCCAGGCGGAACTGTATAACCAATACACGCCCCATTGTGCAAGGTTCGTCAGTAGAATACTTTGCTAATGATCTGATAATGGCCGGATGGGCTTTCCCATCTCTGATGGCTTGTTTAATTAGAGGCGAAGTATCAGTTTTTTCTATCTGCTGCTGAAAAGAACTGAACATGAGTATATCACCGACTAATGTATTTTCATAGAGGTAAGAGGAACCATAATTATTACGGAAGGGCGGGCTTTGAGAACTGGCCGGAAAAAACTGGTTAAGGCCTATTAGGTTCTCATCAGGAAATCCATGTATTTCTACTATCTTCAGTACGGTTAAAAACTTATCCCGGATAACATCAGCCCCTTTCATGGCGTTAAGATTCTGAAGGCTATCAATTTGGTGTCTTAGATGATCGGGTATTTTTTTTCGAAAAGTAAAGGGTATGCTAAGACTGTCGTTAGAGGTGAATTTTTCGTCTTTGGTATTTTCTTTAATGTAGTTTCGGAGCGCAGCAGTAAGAGGTGTACGCTGAGGGGTTGTCATTAACCGATACAGCTTCTGTAATGAATCTCGCAATTCGGTATTTATCTGTGGCTTTATAAGTCTGGCCTGTTTCTCAAAGTTTGTCCATTGCTTGCAGGTATCGGCTACATTTTTAAAGAAGAAGTCTTTTCTGAAATTTTCTACCTGATAACCTTTAGCCACTATTTTCTCTAAGAGATCAAACATCACAGGTATTTTGCCTGCCAGTATGGCACAGATAGCGGCATTGTAATAATCCTTGGCGAAGGGTTTTTCTACATTGGTGAAGGCTTCGTTGTAGAAAGATAGAGCTTCATGATAATTAGTGTCTACAATAGCCAATTCGGCCTCATTGATGATGGGGTGGTAGATTCGGGTAAAATCTGTTTGTGCATAGCTAATAGAGGTTTTAAAAAAAAGTAGCAATATTAGTTTTTTCATAGGAAGGTTGCCGGGCAAAAATGGCTAATTGCTTATAAAATTAAAAAACCAACTCAAATTCGAGTTGGTTTCAGAAAGCATTAACAAATGCTTAACATTTAAGAAAAATATTTTAAATGCAGTGCATATAAGCCAGTAAAGAGTGCTGCATTAATGAATGATGCTATACCTATCGACCAGCCGATCATGCCTCCCATGATAAAAACAGGTGCTAAAATCCCAAGAGCGTTGCCGGCAATATACACATAAAATCCTTTTTTGCGCAAACCCCACATCCAGATACCGCCTAAAATCAGCAGAACACTCGAAATAATGCTGATGATTCCGGTAGTTACCAGATTCTTTTCAGTAAAAAGCTTATTGGTTTCCTCCTGACTTTTTTCTACTTCTTCAAGGTCTTTATCTGATAAATACTTCGACATCATATCCATCATCATTTCATTGGCCTGTTCTTTACTTGCGGCTACTTTCTCGGGTGTAAACACACTCGGGATAGCTCCATAAAACTTATAGGCATTCCATAAAAAAGTAAGTACGCAAAGGATAGTCAGGAATGTGGGCCGTACTGGCCCGATATTTTCTTCAAATGGATTCTGCATAGATGGGTTATTGATAATAGTTTGATTAAATAGCTGTCAGCTCAAAACTATATTCTTCCATAATCAGGTTGGCCAATAGCTTTTTGCAGGCATCTTCTACAATAGCTTCTGCAGTAGCTTTATCGGCAGCCTCAATTTCCATATTTATATGTTTGCCGATACGGCAATCGCTGAAACCTTGAATATCAAGGTTTTTTAACCCTAATAATACGGCTTTTCCCTGAGGGTCAAGGATTTCCTTGATAGGCATTACGTCAATCGAAGCGAGGAATTTCATAAGTATCAACCCCCATTCCCGATACGGGGGATTTTGTTTAAGCATTTACTCCCCTTTGGGAACAGGGGCAGATTTATTAATAAGAGATAAGGCTATATATAAAAATATAACCAGTGGAATGGCCAGGAATTGCAAAACCACCAGCAAAATTACAGAAAGAATTAGAAATATATACTTGATTTTGTTATCAACCCACGAAAAATTTTTAAACTTCAGGGCAAACAGCGGGATTTCGGATACCAAAAGGTAGCTCATTACTAAAGTATAACCTATCAGAAAGATATTATTGTGAATGATAAACTCATAATCAGAATTAAATTCCAATATCAAAGGAAAAGAGGCTATTACAAAGGCATTAGCAGGGGTTGGTACTCCGATAAACGAATCTGACTGGCGGGTATCGACATTAAACTTGGCTAAACGCAAAGCCGAGAAAAGCGCCAGAACGAAAGCTATGTAGGATAGCGAGTGAAACGAAATCTGAGAGACAATAGATGAGGACACTAATTCTGAAAGAATAGAGTCTTTGTGCATAGTATCGCTGATGAGCCGGGCAACAATAAAGGCAGGCAGTGCGCCAAAAGTAACCATATCGGCCAATGAATCCAGCTCTTTACCAATAGCAGAATGTTGTTTGAGCAGGCGGGCCACAAAACCATCCAGAAAATCAAGGATACCAGCAATGAAAATGAGATAGGCGGCATAGGTAAGCTCGCCCTGAAAAACAAAGACAATTCCGAAACATCCGCACAACAGATTGCCGAGGGTCATGAGGTTAGGAACAGTAAACAATTTCATATGTTGGTGTTTGGGTAGTTAAGATTAAAGCGCTGAAAATTACGATATTCGCTTCTTTATTCCTTATATTTTGTAATTAATCTGAAAGAGTAGCACAAACTATGGTAACAAAAAACCTCGTTCATACAAAACGAGGCTCCGGTTTATTCAATAATACCATTAATCGTATCTATAATTCCACTAATTCCTTTGTGGCTGCCTGTTTTTTTTTTCTACGTTCTTCACGTCGTAACAGGATTCTTTGTTTAAATCTCATCCAACGTTCATAGAGAGGTACTTCTTTCAGAAAATCCCAGTTATCATCTTCCTTGCCAGCTTCCTCTTTCTTCTTTGCTTCTACCGGATCAAAAAGCATACCTGTACACAAGCAATGCTTGCGGTTAGTACGGGTCAGGATATCGTAGTTTACACAACTCGAACAGCCTTTCCAGAATGAATCATCGGCAGGTAACTCACTAAAAGTAGTTGGTTCATAACCTAAATCAGAGTTGATTTTCATAACTGCCAGACTTGTGGTCAAACCAATGATTTTGGCATCGGGATATTTTTTACGCGAAAGCTCAAAGGCTTTTTGCTTGATACGGGTGGCAATCCCGCTTTTACGGAAGTCTGGACTTACAATCAGACCTGAGTTTGCTACAAATTTACCATGTTCCCAGGTTTCAATATAGCAAAATCCAACCCACTTCCCTGTTTTTGTCAGGGCAATGATAGCCTTACCTTCACGCATCTTCTCACGTAGATAATCAGGAGAACGTTTGGCAATCCCTGTACCACGGGCTTTAGCACTCTCGGCCATTTCATCACAAATCGTTTCGGCTAAGGCAAAGTGCTTTTCGTTAGCTATTTCTACAATATATTGGTCGTCGGAAATTATTTCTGTGTTATTCATCGTCATTTATTGGGCTTTCCACAAACGGAGACGCTGTATCCTAAAATTGTTAAAAAATGAAATAAAGAGAAAATTGAATGAGAGGGTGTTTTACCACGCAGGCAAAACGGTTACAGTCGAGTCCTTTCGGACCTGACATATCGAACGGGCGTTATGGGAAGACGAATATTCATGTGTTCTTAGACAACTGCAAAGATGTTAGGTTTAAAATTTATATCCAAGATATAAGCCTAATATTTTTACTTGCCAATCAATAACGATACACTTCAGGTTTTAGTTCGTGCATTGAAAAAAATCTGATAACTTTGAAAAAAAAATGAATAAGCTTTGAATACGCGATTAGCCACCTTTTTGTCGGGTACATTACACCCACTATTAATGCCAACCCTTTTGTTTCTGATTCTGTTTTTCCTGGCTCCGGTTTCTTTAGGAGTTGAGGGGCTGGATATGACTTTCAAATGGATAGTAATAGGATTTGTATTTATCTATACTTTTGCCATACCTGCTTATCTGGTATATCTGCTCAAACGCTGGGGTGTTATCAGCAGCCTTAAAATGGAGAGCTTACAAGAGCGTAGGATTCCTTACCTGATGACTGCTGTCATTTATGGTATTTTAGGGTATTTTTTATATACCAAAAACTCGAGCCTTTTTGCTTGCGCTTATATACTCTGGAGTATCACGCTTGTTATTCTTTGCGTAGCTATTATTAGTTTCTGGTGGCAGATTAGTGCCCACGCCGCGGGTATCGGGGGGGTAGTAGGGGCCTTGGCTGGTATTTTGGTGAAGTTTGGTGAAGGAAGCCTTTTTATACCGCTTTTATGTTCTATGATTATAGCCGGATACTTAATCGGGGCTCGTTTACAACTCAATGCTCATACACCCCGGCAGGTTTGGGCGGGTCTTTCTTTAGGTATTATTTTAAGTTTGATGTCGGTCTCTTATTTTTTTTGACATTTTATTCTTCTCATTATCAGTGGTTTAAGCTGAATTTTTAAAAATCTTGCTGCAATCATGCAACGTTCTGTTTTTTTAAGCATCTTTTGTTTGAAACCATAAAACAGCATAACCCTCTGACAAATACAGTATTCATTAACAAGCACGCTGACCTGGTCGAGCAATGTAAACGTGGCGAAAGTAAAGCGCAGTACGAGTTGTACAAGCATTACTCAAAGGCTATGTTCAACGTCTGTATGCGGATACTTAATCATGTAGGAGAAGCTGAAGATGTTTTGCAGGATTCGTTTATTGATGCTTTTGCAAAAATCGGAGATTTTCGTCAGCAAGCTACTTTTGGTGTTTGGCTCAAGCAGATTGTGGTCAATAAAGCCATCAACCATCTGAGGTCAAGAAAAGTAGAATTAGTCAATATTGATAGCTTTGGCGGAGAAGAATACGATATTGCTGACTATGCAGAGGATTCTTATAGCGAAGAGAATACAAAACTGGAAGTAGAGCGTTTACGTAGAGCAATGGAACAATTGCCAGAAGGTTTCAGGGTGGTGCTTTCCTTGTATTTGTTTGAAGGATATGACCACGAAGAGATTGGGAATATATTGGGTATAAGCGAGACAACCTCCCGGACACAATATATGCGGGCCAAAAAAAGGCTATTGGAAATTGTAAACAGGCAAATGTTTTGACTAAACTAAAAATTCAACTTAATTAAAAAAATCCCTGCAAAGGGTGAGTGATATGAAAGACCGTTTAGAAAGATTCGTGAGAGATAACCGTGAAGACTTTGATAGCTTTGAGCCATCAAAAGCCTTGTGGAAGAAAATTGAGGTGGAGGTTGCTAAACAACAACCTGCAGGCAAACGCCTGAACGGAAAGACAGTAAGATTTGGAGGTATGAGATGGGGGATAGCTATTGCTGCCAGTATTGGTATATTGTTGACAGTAGGGTATGGAATTGTGATGTATTCACAAATTCCTGATGATTTTGCCAGTTTGAATTTGCCACGTGCTTATGAAAAAACTTATGGCAAAGAATTAGTACAGTTTACTTCTTTGGTAGAGCAAAAAAGAGAGGAGTTAAAGGCATTGGAAAGTGCTGACCCTCAACTCTACCACCAGTTTGATGCCGAAATACAGGCATTAGAAAAGAACTATCAGAGCCTTAAAAATGATTTACCGCAAAATCCGAATCCGGAAGATTTGCTCAAGGCTATGGTTCAAAACTTAACTATGCAGATCGATCTGTTAAACCAACAGTTACAAATAATTCAAAAAATTAAAGAAGTTAAAAATGGAAAAATTAAAACGATGGTGTAGCCTTTCCACCAAAAAAAGAGGGGTATTCTGGGCATTATTCCTTTTGACTGCTGTACAAACTTTTGCCAACCACGATGATAAAGAATGGATTGAGAAAAAGAAAACCGTAAACTTGTCTTATCCGGTTTCATCGTCAGATAAAGTATCTTTACATAATCAGTTTGGGGATATTAAAGTCAATTTCTGGGATAAAAAAGAGGTAAAAGTAGAGGTACTTATTGTAGCAAATGCCTCTTCTGATGACAGAGCAGCAGATTTTATCAATTCGGTTGATGTAACAGGCAAAAAAGAAGACGGACAGGTAAGTATTAAAACGCATATCGAACGCTCAGATAACAGAAACTGGAGTAATAAAGGCGAGAAGCACTCATTGAAGATTGATTACATGGTATATATGCCTAAATCAAACCCGCTTCAGGTAAAAAACTCGTTCGGTAATACCTATCTACCAAGTTTTAATACCCCTTTAAAAGTTGACCAAAGCTACGGAAAATTAGTTGCTGAGGATATTCTGAATCCTGAATCTGATATTAAGATAGCGTTTTGTCAGAACTCTTATATTAAATCCATGAATGGAGGTACTTTAAAGGCGTCTTATTCAGGAATTAAGATGGAAAGGGCAGATAATTTTGATTTCAATAATAGCTTTGGTGATATTGACATTAAAGAGGTAGGAAAAATTGATGCGAAAATCAGTTATTCCAGTGGTTCAATCGGACTATTGAAAGAGTCGAGCAATTGGAAACTGGAGTTCTCTGGTGATTTTAAATTAGGAAGTGTTGGTAGAAATGTAAAAGATCTGGATATCAGAGCCAGTTATTCACCTGTGTCATTGACATTGGATGATAATGTGACGTATGATTTTGATATAAAAGCGCACTACGGCGACTTTGATTATCCAAAAGATAAAGGTATCTCATTTACGAGAAATACCGAAACCGAAAAGAAAGAAAGCTATGGCTTTAATCCGACCAAATATTACGAAGGTAAGGTCGGCAAAGGTTCACCTACTTGCAGAATTACAGTAAACGGTAATTTTAGTAGTGTTAAATTGAAATAAATTAAGTGTTTTGAATGCAGACAGGATAGGCTCTCAGGGCTTATCCTGTTTTTTGTTAGAGCGATTTAACTGCCGCAGGCTGACAATCGGGTAAAATAATGTTGCCGGAAAATTCTGATAAGCCCTGCTAACATTTAGGATAGCTTTAATGTTATATACTTGCCTAAGATAATAGCTACCCATTAATATCTAAGAATTACAGATTCAGAAGAATCTGTAAATACTGTACAACAATTACTACAATGGAAAAAGTAGCATCAATCAGAGAGTCTGTAAAGACCAATAAAGGTAAACGTACTGTAATAGAGTCAGAATTTGCTCCGGGCGCAAGTATTCCGCCACATTATCACCGGAAATTTGATAAGACCTTTGAAGTATTGGAGGGAGAAATCAGGTTATGGAATGGAAGCCAAGAGCTTGTGCTGAAAGCAGGAGAGTCGGCTACGGTAAAGAAAGACATTGTGCATAACTATGAGATTGGTAACTCAAAAGCGGTATTAAAGACAACCTTAGTACCGGGCAGTCTTTGTTTTGAAAATGCGATAAAAGTGATGCAGGGTATTCATAAAGATGGAGAAGATGGAGAATTGAATACGATTGAAAACAACACTATGGTTTATATGGCGATTATTTCAAGGCTTACAGATGCTAACTTTATGGGTGAGGCAGGTGCCACACTTGAAACCTTTCTGCTAAGTGAAGAGGGTAAACAGGTGATGTATATCCAGAATGAACTGGTGGAGAAGTATGGTGAATTATAATACGAATAATAAAACTATAAGAAAACAGGATAGAATGTTATCCTGTTTTTTTATTTTTGTATAAACCACGACAGGATATGAGCCAGATAAAAGACAGTGTTTTTATTGTAACAGGCGCGGCCTCGGGTATTGGCAGGGCACTGGCTATGCAGGCAGCCGATGCCGGAGCAAGGGTAATTGCTACTGACATAAACGAGGCCGGATTAAACGAGACTATTAATCTTGCCACAGGGATTATTGAAGGCTATATTTTAGATGTTTCTGATGCTGAACAAATTAAAACCTTTGCTACTGAAACCATTAAAAAGCATTTTCATGAACGTTTTATATTGGTGAATAATGCGGGCGTAGCCTTGTTTTCAGGAGGTTTTTTAGAAACCTCGCTGGCAGATTTTGAATGGCTGTTGAATATCAATCTATGGGGAGTTGTGCGAATGACAAAGGCTTTTTTAAGGCATTTTGTGAAGCAGAACCAAGGGCATATTGTAAATGTATCAAGTATTTTCGGGATTACGGGTATGCCCGAAAATTCGGCGTATTCTACGGCTAAATTTGCTGTAAAGGGCTTTTCTGATGTGTTGAAATTTGAATTGTTGCGTACAAATGTAAAAATATCAACAGTGCACCCAGGCGGTATTAAAACCAATATTGCCCGAAATTCCCGTGTGGGACAAACCAAAAATAATGAAGAAGGGAAAAAGGCTATATCAAAGTTTGAGAGAGTTGCCTTAAAAACATCTTCTGAAAAAGCGGCGGCTATTATCCTGGCAGGCATTGAGAAAGATAAACCACGAATCCTTGTAGGAAATGATGCCAGAACCATGGATTTGATTGCCCGGGTTTTTCCGAACACCTACCACAAGGTTCTGGCAAAGATGCTTAAATTGTGATTAACGATTTGCCACCAGATTAGTTGGTTTATCCAGCGATTTTTTGAGTACATATTGGGCTACGACCGGAAAGTGGTCTGAAACTGTGATGCCTTTTATGGTCTGGCACGATTGCACTTTCCAGTCTGAGCTAAAAAACTGTTGATCAATCCGAACCCAGTAAGGGCGGCGGTTTAATGTAAAGCCTAAACCCTGACCAGCCTCTTCAAAGGCATTATTAAAGCTTAAACTTAATTTTCCGTAAACATATCCAAAGGGAATTTCGTTGAAATCTCCACAAATAATGACAGGATATTTACTGCCGGACACATATGATTCGACTTCTTTAATCTGTTCATCCCGTGCCTCAAAGCCCTGTTTCAATCGGCGGAAAGTGTCGAAAATTTCAAAAGCAAATTCTTTAACATTCCCTCTTTTAAGTGCATCGGTAGCCTGATTGATACGTACACCCATCGACCACAAATGGACATTTACTACCCGTACGGTATCTTGCTGATAGGCAATATCGGCACAAATGAAACCATTAATATTTGGCTGACCCTTCCTGTCCCAGATTTTGCTGTATTCTTTTACCACAGGGTATTGAGAAAACAAAGCTAAACCGATATGCCTGCCTTTATCAAAGGGAGTCAGTTTAACTAACTTGTTGCTATATTGAGATTCAATGTTTTCATTATAAGAATATTCCTGAAAGCAGGCTATATCTGATTTAAGCGAAGACCAATTAACGCCTTTACCATTGTGTTCTCCAAAGCTTTCGCTATTATAACTTAGTACTTTGAGCGATTGTGCCTGACTGATTTCAGGTTTGCTCTTGCCTACCCCTACAAACCTTTTTATGATCGGGAATGTCATTAAGAACCAGATAAAACCTGCTGAAGCGACTAATTTTTGTTTTTTATAGAGTAAATAACAACTGGCTGTTAGACCAGCCAAGATGGCCAAGGGTAGGCTCATCATAATAAATCCGGTCAACCAGTGGTCAAAAATAGGATAGTAACAGAAAGCCATTGTAATAAACATATAGCACACTGCTATATAAGAGCGAGGAAATTTTTTAAAAGCTCTGATGGCCATTCTCATCCCTTCCATTGCTATTTCTCCGAAAATCTGAATAATAGCTAATACGAATATTTTAAAGCCATTTAATAAAACCATATATTGAGATAATTATGGGTCGACAATAGTTTGTGAGATGGTAAGGTTGTCTGCTTACTTTACTTCAAATCTACCTTTACCAATTTTAAATCCTTCACAGTAAATTTCAATTTCATATTTTCCAGGGGTATAGGGCGCATCCTGTACATAAATAATGTCTACTTTCTGGTCATTGTTTTCAAATAAAACACCTTGTCGGGTACTGAAACCTATTTCGTTACCTTCATATTCTAACACACCACTATTTACATTATCAGTTATTATACCACCATTGGCGTCAAGAATCCTTAGATAAATGTCTTTTTTGTTCTTAACCGCAATCGGATTTGAGGGCATAATAAATGAGATTTTCAGGCGATTAATACGTGATGCTTTAAAAGTATTACCTTCCCGTGCCTTGCCATTAGCCGACAAAGCAGCTACCTGTACATTAATGGCCTTCATTGAAGAAGCCATTGTTACCTGACGTTGCAGGTTGTAATTTTCGGCCGAATATTCTGCCACTGTCTGCGATAAGGTTTCTTTATCTGTTTTAAGGGAAGTATTTTCGTTCAATACTTCTTGTTTTTCTTGCTCTAAAAGTTCAGTGCGAGCTTTTAGTTCAGTGTTTTCTTCTTTCAGAAGATTAAATTCTTTGTCTTTTACTGTTAAAAAATTCTCGTAATCTCTTATTTTGGTATTGTACTTTTGTAATGAAAAATTCAGATCTGATTTCAATAATTTCTTGTCGTTTTCTAATTGCGCTTTAATGCGCTTCAATTCGACAATGTTGCCTCCTAATCTATTGATTTTTGCAATTTTTTCGTCTAAAACCTTTGAAATTGAATCTAATTTTATTTGTGTAGAAGACAGTTGCTCAACTTTTTCCGTCAATGATTTTTGAAGTTCAAAAGTGTCATTTCGTGCACCCATAAATAAATACCCAAGCAAGGCTAAGATTCCTATCAAAACACCAAAGGAGACCTTGAATATACCTTGATTACTATTAGATGCCATTTTTTCTTCAGTTATTTCCATAATGGCAAATTAACGAACCTCAACTTAAGCAGGCGTTAAATTGACTTTAAATTTGCCTTAAAATTGGATTATGACAATAGTTAAAGGGGAGTCAATGGGTAAAAATAAGTGTAAAAATAGTGCCATCGGCGGTGGATTTTACTGTTATCTCTCCTTTATGCAAGCGTGTAATTTGAGCTACAATGGCTAAACCTACGCCATGCCCCTCAACAGCTTGTGCAGAAGCATTGCTGCGATAAAAAGGCTGGAAAATATAAGGGATGTCCCTTTTAGGAATAACAGGGCCTTTATTAAAGAAAGAAATAACAATATCCTTATTAGAAGAGGTAAAGTTTACAATGGCCGTATTATCATCAGAAAACTTGCAGGCATTATCCATCAGATTCATAAAAACCACTTTCATGGAAGCTTCATTGCCTTGAATAATCAGGGCCGATTCATCATCTGGGAAATCGGTGAAATTTATCTGAACATGATAATCTTCATGCCATTTCTGTAGTTGACTTTTGGCTTCCCAGAGGAGTTCGTCTAAGCGGATTGGCGTATATTTTACATTTTCAGCTTTAGCAACTACCGTTGCTAAATTCAGCAGAGTATTAGAAAGTTGAGTAAGTGTTCGGGTATCTTCCTGTAATGATTTCAGACTTTTTTCGTAAACTTCCGGCGAACGTTTCTGTAGCAATGTCACTTCTATCTGCGAATAAATTTTAGTTAAGGGGTTTTTTAACTCGTGAGATACATTAGCTATAAACATTTTCTGAGTAATAAGTGCCTCCTCAATACGGTCAAGTAATTGATTAAATGTGGCTACCAATGTTCCTATTTCATCGTCAGGGTTAGGATATTCAACCCTTTTTTTTACATTGCGTGGGAAAATCTGATTAACCTGTCTGATAATGCCCGAGACTGGTGCGAGAGCTCTATTGGCAAATAGCCAGCCAGAAATGCCTAATAATAAAATACCTGCACCTACCATCACAATCAGAATTTTCTGTAAATCCTGTAAAGCAACTTTGCCATTCTGGTCGATGGCGCTCACGATCACCCAATTACCCTTTCCCTTATTAGTTAAGTGAATACCTAAAACCTGATAGCCCTTGAATTTTGTGTAGGTAGTAAGATTTTTGCTGACTACAAGAGGTAATAATTGTTGATGGAAGCTTGTGTCTGAAGGGTGTGTGAAAAAGATAAATTGCTCTAAGGATTCATTAAATACCGAAATACTTTCGTTGGTCAGTAGTTCTCTGTCTGATACGTTGACTAATTTTAGTACGGTAGTATCGGCCGCCTGAATATCAAAAAGTAGGGTAGTAGTAGTAATGGCACGGTCTTGCAGGCGTTTATAAAAACGCTTTTCGAGGTATAATTTACTAAAAAAGTAGACCCCAAACGAAAAAAACAAAAGAATGGCGCTTACTAACACTACAAATTGATAGGTTAGCCTTGAGCGAATATTTGTCATCAGGAAATTACTTTGAGAACATACCCCATACCTATCTGTGTATGAAGCAGTTTAGGCTCAAAATCTTTATCTATTTTTTTTCGTAAAAAATTGACGTACACTTCTATTACATTTGTTCCTGTATCAAAAGTTACATCCCATATTTTTTCTGCTAATTCTGCTTTTGAAATAACCCTTCCCTGGTTTCGGATAAAGTACTCTAACAGTCCGAATTCTTTGGCTGTGAGCGAAAGCTCCTGACCTGCACGGGTTACTGTTTTTGTATCTAAATCCATTTCTAAATCGGCTACTTTCAGGGTGTTAGCTGTATGGATAATGCCGATATTTCTGCGGGTCAAGGCTCTTACCCTTGCCATTAGTTCTTTAAATTCAAATGGTTTTGCCAGATAATCGTCTGCACCAGCATCCAAGCCCTCAATTTTATCGTCGGTTGTGCCTAAAGCTGTTAGGAGTAAAATAGGAGAGGAGACTCCTACCTCACGGAGTTTCCGACAGAGTTCTAAACCGTTCATGCCGGGTAAGATGATGTCAGAAATAATCAGTGCATATACCTGACGGGTCGCCAATTGAAAACCCATTGCCCCGTCATAGGCTATGTCAACTTCCCATTGTTGCTCTTCGAGCCCTTGCCTGATTAGTTGAATAGTTCTGACTTCGTCTTCAATCACTAAGATTTTCATGATTAGGTAGCTTGGATTTTATCAAAATTAGGAAATTAAATGGAAAACGCAGCTAAGTTCAATTACATAGCTGCGTTTTATCAGAATTATGCTAATAAAAGCAGGAAAATTAGTATCAACGTTTTATTTTGTAAACTTCAGTCATAGCTAAAAGGAAACAACCTAAGCCAAAGTCTTCGAAATCAGGCATTTTATCATAAGTAACAGGTTGGCCGTCTTTTGGCTCTTTGCCTGTGCCTTGTACATAGCCTAAAAAACCGTTTGGGTGAATACAATTATTCATTATGGCATATACTGCCTTTGCCATAGGCGGATAGAATTTTTTCTTATCTAATATTCCCTTATTGATACCCCATGCCATACCATATACAAAGAGTGAAGTCCCGGTGAGTTCTTTACCACCAAAATCGGTTGCGTCAGTAAGGCTCACATTCCAGAACCCATCACTTCTTTGTAATGGTACAAGGGCATTCATCATTTCAAGATAAGTTTTTTCATATTCTTCACGATGCGGGGCATCTTTCGGTAAAATATCCAGTACTCTTACCAAAGCCGCTATTACCCAACCATTACCACGAGACCAATAACAACTTTTGCCTGATGGGGTAACGTAGGGAGGGTCAAAATCTTTATCTCTCCACCATAATCCATCAACAGGATTGTATAGGCCTTTGTCGCCGTGCATGGTTTTGGTATGCATATACATTTCGTACATTTTCTCAAAGTATCGATTGTCTTCATAAATAACCCCCAATTGGGCAAACACCGGCATTGCCATTTGTAAAGCATCAACCCACGACCAGTCATCTTTTTTTGGGTTATTAATCAGGCTGTCAATAGAAGCCTTGATGTCATGGATACGCTCTGGTTTAGGGTCAAGGAGATATAAATCTATATAAGTCTGCCCGCAACATTGGTCATCGGCATTTCGGGTATTAATGCCATTTCGTAAACCCCATTTATGGGCTTCTCCCCAGTTAACGGCATATTCGTAGTAGCGCTTTTGCTGGTCAATTTTATAGAGAGCCATTAGCCCTTCATAATACACCCCTCTTGTCCAGATATTACTTGGTCGGGTACGGTCGGGTCTTACAATGGGTTTGCCTACATCTTCCCATTTTAACATAAAGTATTCATTGGCGAGTGTCATGGCTTTCATAATATCCTGATTTTTAGGGAGACTTTGTGCAAAAGCCGGAATAATGCCTAATAAGATGATTGAAAGTAGAATAAAGGTGTTTTTTTTCATAAGTACTGTACTAATCGTTGGGTAATCACGCAAATATAGACGTTAGCGACATAAGAATGGCTGCCTATGGGTGCAAAGATAAAATTTAGTGGGGGGCTGTCTTAATTTTGATTTGCCTGATAGAGTTTCGAAAAATTGGAGCTATTTCAAAGTAATAATTTAAACTCTGTTCTTAATTATTCAAATATCATCAAATCAGGTAAATCAAAGTTCAGACAGCAATTCTGAAACCTCCAACACTTATTATTTGTTAATAGAAAGAACATATAAAAACATACAACAATGACGGGAACATTTGAAGAACTGATTGCCTCAGAAAAACCAATATTGATTGACTTCTTTGCTGAATGGTGCGGACCATGCAAAGTATTATCCCCTACGCTGCAACAATTAGCACAGGAAGAAGGTGAGAACCTGAAAATTGTAAAGATTGATGTAGATAAAAATCCGAAATTAGCCTCAAAGTACAAAGTTTCCGGGGTGCCAACACTCATGTTATTTAAGAAGAGCGAATTAAAATGGCGACAATCGGGAGTTCTGTCACTACCTCAATTAAAAAGTATTGTTCAGAAGTTTGCCTGAATGTATTGCAATAAAAAAGTGGAGTCCTAAAGATAAATTCTTTGGGCCAGACGCTTTTTATCGGATTTGGAAAGCTTTAAGCTAATCAGGATATTATTTCTTTTTCGATAATATCAGAAGTAGCTTGCTCAAAAACACGCTTAATACCATCAAATGCCCCGCTAACAATGGCCAATGGTAATAACAACGGCATAAAAACTATCCATTGTAAAAACATGGATGAATTAAATTTTCTCATGGAGGTTAGAGGCAAAAATGCACATTAGGCTAAAAATAAAATTTTACAACACATATCAGCTTATTTCAAATAATATGCCAACATATTTTTGTAAAGCCTATGTAAAGTTAAAAAAAATATTTACTAAGTGCAAAATGTTTAGGCATTAAAATAATTCAATAATAAAAAAAAACTATTTTTCCCCAAATAAAATAGCAATTTATTTATTTAACGGCTAATTATTTTAAATTATCTACCCAGTTGAACCTGTCACTCGGAGAAAACTTCCAGGGAGCCATATTATTTTCTGAATTAGAAAACATTGCATTCCATGATGCAGGAGCCGACGACTCTTCCATAACCTTATAACGGCGGAGTTCGAGAATGATGTCGAGAGGAGAGATATTAACCGGACATTCCTGCACGCAAGCATTGCAAGTAGTACAGGCCAGAATTTCCTCTTCTGAAATATAATCTCCTAAAAGTGTTTTACCATCATCATAGGTCTGCCCGTTTTTCAGCCAGCCTTTTTGTATATCTTCGAGTCTGTCACGTGTATCCATCATGATTTTGCGGGGCGAGAGTTTCTTACCTGTAATATTGGCAGGGCAAGCAGTTGTGCAACGGCCACATTCAGTACAACTGTAGGCATCCATCAGGTTTTTCCAACTTAAATCTTTCACATCTTTAGCACCAAAACGCCCTACTTCAGCAGGAGTAGCCTCAGGTTGCTCAACACCGAGCATAATTTTTACTTCTTTGGTCACAGCAGGCATATTAGCCATTTGTCCTTTAGGCTCAAGATTGGAGAAATACGTATTCGGGAAAGCCAAAAAGATATGCAAGTGTTTAGAATAAGTAACATACAAAGCAAAGCTCATGATACCTAAAATGTGAAACCACCAAGTGAAACGCTCATAAATGACCAATGTGGTGTTGCTCCAGTTACTGAAAACGGGTTGTAACCATTGGCTTATAATAAAGTTTCCAGTGAAGGCTTCAGTATAGTGTTCTACTCCTCTTGCCTGCAATAGTGTATCAGTGGCATTCATACTTAAAAATGCCCACATTAATAATATTTCAATAGTCAGGATAATATTAGCGTCATTCCGGGGCCATGCTTTCATTTCCCGATGACGGCTTTCCTGAAAACGTTGTATTTTCAGAATGTTACGTCTAAGCAGAAATACCACACAAACAGTTAGCACTCCAATTGCTAAAACTTCAAAAAAATTAATGAGAAAGTTATAAAAACCACCCAAAAAAGGGAGGAATAGGCGGTGCGTGGCAAAGACACCATCTAATATAATTTCTAATACTTCAATATTAATAATCAGAAACCCAGCATAGATTATGAAATGCATCAGGCCTACTAATGGCCTGTTAAACATCTTTTTTTGTCCGAAGGCAATCAGGAGCATGGTTTTGAGTCGCTCGGCAGGCCTGTCCGTACGGTCTTCGGAATGGCCTAACTGAATTGTTTTTTTGATAAGTATAACTCTACGGGTAATGAAGTAGGCAGCTAAGGCTAAAGCTACGATGAATAGTATTTGTGATAGGATTTGCATACGAGTCAGTTTTGTTAAATACTGATAGGAACTCTTTAAATATCGCCATATTAGTATGCTTGCATACCATTACAAATATAGTTAAATTTTTGATAATACAAGTTTAAAGAAAATTTTTAAGATTTTTTTAGTCAGAAGTTTGTAGTTGATTTTTTTTTGTCTACTTTTGCAGTCCCAAATCACGGGGAATGGTGGTAATAGGGTAATGTAGCTCAGTTGGTAGAGCAAAGGACTGAAAATCCTTGTGTCGGCGGTTCGATTCCGTCCATTACCACCAAGATAATCAGGCAGTTAGAACTTAGGTTTTAACTGCCTTTTTTCTTAGGTACAAAATAGGTATCGTTTTTTAAAGTAATCATAAATATACTCTATTGAATACCTCTCAGCATTTTAAAGAAAGATTCGGAATAAGTATCACTAATGGGTATAATTTGATCTCCTAACCAGATTCTGTTTTTTTCGATGTGATCTATTTTATCAATTGCAATCAGAAAAGAACGATGTACACGGGCAAAATCGGTTGATGGTAGTAATTCTTCCAGTTTAGCGAAACTCAAAAGAGTCATAATCTTCTCTTCTGTGGTATGAATCCGCAGATAATCTTTCATTCCCTCTGCGAAAAGAATATCACGGATCGCCACTTTACGGATGCGGTGACCAACTTTCAGAAAGATGTACTCCTGCTCGGTTTTTACTTCTGGTATTGTTGCGTTCTTTTCAGGTTGTTGTCTGGAGTTTTGTTCCTGATATAGACGCAGGACACCTTTATAGAAACGCTCAAACGAAAAGGGTTTTAACAGGTAATCTTTCACATCCAATTCAAAGGCTTTCAAGGCATATTGGTCATAGGCGGTGGTCAGGATAATCATGGGTTTTCGGTTCAGCATCTGCATGAAACTAAGCCCATCCAAGTCTGGCATGTTTATATCCAGAAATAGTATATCAGGTTGGTCTTTCTCCAGAGAACCTGCGGCTTCCAGAGGACTCATAAAGCTGCCTTTCAACTCCAGAAAAGAAACTTTAGAAATATACTCTTCCAGTATTTCCTGCGCCAGTGGTTCGTCATCAATGATATAGCAAGTGAGTTTATCCTTCATGAGTTTCTGATTGAAGACTGTGAATATTGAGAACAACAGAAAAGGTGTCCACCATATTGGTCACCTTTAGCGTGTGCTGCCCAGAGTACAATAAGGCCAATCTTTTCCTGACATTCGGCAGGCCTATGCCACCGGGGTCATTAAGGTTATGAGCCGGATGCTTATCTACAGGGTTCTGCACACTGAAAGTAAGGTTATTTTTCTGTACTTCCACGCTGACTTTTAAATCGCCGGGGTTGAGACGGGCTGGGCTATGCTTATAAGCATTCTCAAGAAGATGAATAAACAATAATGGAGCAATATGGCAGGCTGATGTATCTCCAACTATCTTTAAATCTACCACAGGGCTTTGTTTGTAACGTAGTTGTTGCAAATTCATATAATCCTGCAAATAAGCTATTTCTTTTGCGATTGGTACAGTAGGGGCATTTGACTCGTAAATCATGTAGCGCATAAGAGAAGCCAGGTGCAAAACTGCTTCAGGAGCCGCTGGTGCCTGCTTATATACCAATGTATGAATATTATGAAGGGTATTGAATAGAAAATGTGGGTTAATCTGCGATTTGAGGTAATATAGTTCAGCCTCCACGGCCTGTTTCTCCAATTGCTCTTTCTTTATAGTATTCAATACCAGATTTTCTGTGACCCTTGCCAGCCAGCTAAGTAACATAAAAATCGGGACAGCAGAGATCAGGAGCATAAAATAGGACTCAGATAAAAGATTCCAGGCATTGAGCTTTTCGTAACGAAAAAGCAAAAAAGGCACCGGCCCACTTAGCATGATTCCTGCCCGTATGAAAAAATAATCTCTCTTCTTTATTTTACCTGAATGGTAGGTCAGGAGAAAAAAATGGCCGTAAAAAACATATAAACATGTGAGAGTGAATCCTATAGATGTGGCAAACCATCTGGGATTTCCTTCACCTCCTAATTGCAAAGCTACCAGTAGACTGAACAACGTCCAGAGAACAATGTGGACTACCAAGAATATATTTTTAACTCTATTCATCAAACAAAGATAGTTTTTCCTGCTATTCTGTAGTTGCCTTATCGACAGGATCTTTACCTTAATCTATGAAAGATCAAATCCGTTCTGCCAGCGATTTGGCGGAAGCAAAGCCTCCACTGGTCGATTACTTCACAGTATTAGCATATCGTTTTTTACTTTCTGTTTTGTTAAGAATTGCTTTGCAATAGAAATGAGGAAGTATTGGTAAAGTTACTTCATCTCGAAAGATTAACCTGGTAAAATTCAGATAAAATGGAAAATCATACTTTTGGCCTTTCTATCCGTCATGTCTCTAAAACCTATTGGAATGGCACAAGGGCTTTGAATAATGTATCGCTGGATATTCCACCCGGTATGTTTGGGTTGCTCGGCCCAAACGGAGCTGGTAAATCGACTCTTATGCGTACACTCGCTACATTGCAAGAGCCGGATGAAGGGCAAATATTTTTAGGTGATATTGATGTAATAAATCAGAAAGACGAATTGCGGGAAACGTTAGGCTATCTTCCACAG
The DNA here is from genome assembly GCF_013912375.1 of Emticicia sp. BO119. Classification (GTDB taxonomy): domain Bacteria; phylum Bacteroidota; class Bacteroidia; order Cytophagales; family Spirosomataceae; genus Emticicia. The sequence goes on from NZ_JACETV010000002.1 coordinate 264,587, forward strand.
GATTTTGGTGTTTACCCCAAAGTGAGTGCAGAAGAATTGCTGGATCATTTTGCGGTGCTGAAAGGCATCATCAATCGAGCTGTGCGAAGAGAAACTGTTGAGGCCCTGCTTAAACAAACTAATCTCTGGGAAAAGCGCAAGCAGCAATTGGGTGGATATTCAGGTGGCATGAAGCAGCGCTTTGGTGTGGCTGTAGCCTTATTGGGGAATCCTAAACTATTGATTGTAGACGAGCCAACTGCCGGACTTGATCCTGCTGAGCGTGTACGCTTTCTCAATCTTTTAAGCGAATTAGGCGAAAAAAGTGTGGTGATTCTCTCTACCCACATTGTGGAAGACGTATCAGAGTTATGCACGAATATGGCTATTATCAATAAGGGAGAGATTTTGCTGGAAGCCCCGACTCTGGAAGCTGTTGCAATGCTTAATGGTAAAATCTGGCGCAAATTGACAGATAAAAATATGCTGCCTGAATTGGAACAGGAATATCAGGTTATTTCTGCCAAACTATTAGGTGGCCGAACATTGGTTCACATCTACAGCCTTGAAACGCCTGGTAACGGTTTTGAGCCGATAGAGCCGAATTTGGAAGACGTGTACTTCAGTACTATCACGGGTAGTTATGTTAAAGCATTGAAAGTGAAGGAGGTGAAAAAATGAAATTCTTGAAGATTTTTCGCTTTGAACTCATTTATCAGTTACGGAGTGTCACTACCTGGCTTTATTTTGCAGTGGTACTGAGCTTTGCTTTTCTGGTGGTGACTGAAAATTATAGCTATGATGCCCGGGAGGGCTACTTTTTACTTAATGCGCCCATTGTCATTGCTACTGTCATGGTTTTAAGCATCGTTCATTGGCTTTTAATAGGGGCATCTGTAGCAGGCAATGCAGCAACCCGTGATATACAGAAACGCATGCATTTCCTTACCTATGCCACTCCTGTCAGCAAAGGTATATATCTTGGTGGGCGATTTCTGGCTGCTTTTATTCTCAATGTCTTGATTCTACTCGCTATACCGATAGGTATCCTGTTTGCAATATATTTTTCAGGCATAGAAAGGGAGATTCTTGGAACGTTCCGCTTGGCATCTTATCTCACTGCTTTTTTCTATATATTATTGCCCAACGTCTTTATCTCAACGGCTTTTCAGTTTTCGCTGGCGGCACTCAGCCGTCGGGCCATTGCGAGTTATCTTGGAGGGCTGATTCTCTTCGTAGCTGCTTATCTATTCTGGATGATGCTAAAGGATAAAGGAGAATGGGGGAGTCTGGTAGATCCTATGAGTTTTACTCCTATCATGAATCACCAGAATGATTGGAGTCCAATAGATAAGAATACACGCCTGCTTATGCTGGAAGGTTCATTTCTTATAAACCGTCTTCTTTGGCTTGGCATTTCATTGGGTATGCTGATATTCACCTATTTCCGGTTTCGGTTCGTTTTACCGGAAACAAGCCGAAAGCAGAAATCTGTTAAATATCCCAAACCTGGTGTAGAGATTATAGAAGAAAAACTAAAGTGGGCAGAGGGAGGAGGATTGCCAAAGGTGAGAGGAACTTTTGGATTTGCTTCGCATTTGTATCAGTTACGCATCCTCACCTGGAAAACCTTTCTGCAAATGGCAAAAAATGGTGCGGGCCTGCCTCTTCTGGCAGTTCTTGCCCTATTGATGGGAATGGCTGCCCCGGGAGACGGGAATCTAAAGGCAAGAGGTGTACCTCTCTTTCCCAGAACCGACCAGGTGTTGCATTATCTGACGGGTCCTCTGAATGAACCGAAGTTTTTCTGGATTATCATGGCCCTGCTAACTATTTACTATACCGGTGAGCTATTATGGCGGGAGCAGGAAACCAGACTGAACGAAATTGTCAATGTAACACCAATAGCTGAATGGGTTCTTTTCTTAAGTCGTTTTCTGGCATTAAGTCTTTTAGCCATAATATGGCTCGTCTTTGTGATGCTGGCAGGAATAGTTGTTCAGATGATTTTGGGTGGAGCAGGTATTGAAATCGGACTATACCTGCAGATTCTTTTTGGACTACAGTTGGTAGACAGCCTACTTTTTACACTAATTGTAATCTTTATACATGTGCTGGTCAATCAGAAATTTATAGGCCATTTGGTAGCACTTCTTGTCTATGGATTTATCGTCTATGCGCCTAATCTGGGTATTGAGCACAAACTCCTCATTTTTGGAAATAGTCCCAAATGGTCTTATACAGCTATGGCTGGTTTCGGCAATTCTCTTGCGCCCTGGATATGGTTTAAAATGTATTGGGTGGCATGGGCGTTACTATTGGCAATAGTTACGAGGTTGCTCTGGGTGAGAAGCCGTGAAACAGGCTTAATTGCTCGGCTTCACCTTGCCCGCCATCGCTTCAGGTCATCTACTGTTTTGATTACTGCCTTTTCTGCTGGCTGCATTCTATTGTCGGGTGGTTTCATCTTCTACAATACAAATGTGGTGAATGAATACAAACCTGTCTCTGACACTATGAAGCAGAGGGCCTTATATGAGCAGCTTTATGGACAGTATAAGACTCAACCACAACCTCTTTTGATAAAAACCAGCTTACAGGTTGAGATTTATCCCAACCGTAGGGAAACAGAAATACATGGTACTTACTATTTGTTAAATAATACTACGATAACCATTGACTCTATTCATGTAGCTACTGCTGATGCAGTTCAAACTACCAATGTTAGCATTAACAGACCATCAAAGCAGGTATTAATAGATGAAACATTGGGTCACCACATTTTTATACTTGCCAAACCTCTCCAACCCGGCGATTCACTGCAACTCAGTTTTGAAGTGCATCATAAAACTCAGGGCTTTACTAACAACGGAGCAGACGCATCTGTATTGGCTAATGGAACCAACTTTAAAAATTATGACTTATTGCCTTCCATTGGGTATCAATCTCATCGGGAAATTAATGATATTGGCCAGAGAAAGCAATACAAACTCTGTGCGCGACCTGGGACACCTTCACTTTATGATATTAACGCACGCAAAAACGCACCTTTTACTGAGCGAATCTATTTTGAAGCTATTATAGGCACTGATAGTGGTCAGACCGCAGTAGCACCTGGGGAACTGCGTCAATCCTGGACCAAAGGTAGACGCCAATACTTTCATTATATTACTGATGCGCCCATCAGGAATGAATATAATATTCTTTCGGCCAGATATGCGGTGTATGAGAGGTATTGGAAAGATATAGCTATACAAATCTACTATGATCCAGGCCAAACAGAAAATCTGGAACGCATGATGCAGAGTGTACAGGCTTCGTTGGCTTATTATGCCCAACAGTTCGGTCCTTACCCATATCGTCAGATTAAGTTTATCTCTTATCCCGGATATGGCAGCAATAATCATTCAACACCTGGTACTATAACAACCGAGGAGGGTTTCTTTCTTCTGAACCCAAAAGGTGACCCAAGAGGTTTTGATCTGGTAACAGCAGTAGTGGCACACGAAGTGGCTCATCAGTGGTGGGGAGGTCAGTTGACACCCGCTCGGGTAGAAGGGGCGGGGTTGCTTTCAGAGAGCCTGGCCTGGTATTCTGCTATGGGGGTTTTTGAGGATAAATATGGTTTTGAACAACTACACAGGCTATTAGATTTCTTAAGAGAAGAGAATGAGACGCCGCGCACCCGTGCTGCCTTACCACTGCTTAGAGCTGATGACTGGTACCAATACTATCGTAAAGGCCCTTTTGTATTATATGCGCTAAGCCAGTATATTGATAGGAATAGGGTTAATAATGCACTCCGTCACTTACTGGTGAAACATCCTGCTGGAAGTTTGCCTTTGCCAACTTCGCTGGCACTTTATCGAGAATTAAAAGTAGTGACACCGGATTCGCTTCATTATCTGTTGCACGACTTCTTTGAGAAGAATATTTTCTGGCAGCTTGAAACAAAAGAGGCTACGGCAAAGAAAACCAAAGCAGGTTTCTGGCAGGTGACACTCAACATAGCAGCACGAAAATGGGCAGTAGATACTGCTGGTACAGAAACTAAATTACCTATGAATGACTGGATAGAAATCGGTGTGTTTGCACCCGCCGAAGCTGGAAAGGAAACAGGTAAACAACTTTATCTACAAAAGCGTCTTATTAAATCCGGCCAGCAGAGCATTACTGTAACGGTACCGCAAAAACCTGCCCGTGTTGGTATAGACCCTAATCACTTACTGATAGAATGGGAGATAGAGGACAATAGTAAAGAGGTGAAGCTAAGTAATTAGCCTGCCAGGAAAACCTTTGATGATGCAGAAGATATGGAAAGATGACTGAATTAAATGTCTCTTTTGAAATTGCATACTCAACTTGATGTAAGAGCATGTTTAAAAATTATGATTCGACCTACAAAGCCCATCTTTTTCAGCAATACTTCGTTGCATTTTTTCGATGTAGCTGCCGGCTACATCTGCAAAATGCGCCCGCAGCGGCGGACCGCTCGTCTATCTGAAAAATATGAACTTTTCGGTCAGAATAACAAAATTTAAACATGCTCTAATTCAATTTTTATTCTAAATAGTATTTTTTTTACTAAAACATTTGGTGGTTTTATACGTATTAATATATATCTAAATGTATAAAAAATAACGTAAAAAAGCCATGTGAGACCATATTTAACCATATAAGTACACCTTCTTAAAGATGGAAAATCTTTGTGTCGGCGGTTGGATTCCGTCTATTAACACAAAAACAAAAAAAGCAGTTATAGCATCAGTTATAACTGCTTTTCTGTTAAATAAGCCTAATATACAATCATTTCTGAACTCTGTTTGCTTATTTCTAAAGCAAATTTCTTTCCTGAACCAAGTTATTTATAGGTTGCTTATTTGTAATCTCATAGAAAACACTTTCTCCTCCAAAAAACACAATTCGTTCTTAAATTCTTGCAGCTCGTCAGAGTTGCCATTTCTTGTGTCTGTCTGCCGTAATAGTTTTGCCCAAGAAACAAAAAAATGAATTTATGAAAAAGTTATTTGTAACAATTACCTTATTGGTCTCTTCATTACTGATGGGCTGTGAGGTAAATGAAATTAAGGCCGAATATGGAAACGGCCCAAAGACAGAAGTACCTATGGGTATTCAGGGTAGCTGGATGTTCGGGCAATTTTCTATGACTGAGTATTGGAGCCAGGATCCGGCCACTTATACTGGTAATGCTTTACAACTGGCAATTGCTTTTAAGTTCAATGACAATGGCACCTATGAGCAATACTTCACATCAGGCTCCACCACCAGCACAGGCCAGACCTATCAGCAGTCGGTTACCAAAGGAACCATTGAAGTCAATGCTTCTGCCAGAACTATTACGACTCATGCTTACGCTTCCAAATATCGTCGCACGGTTAACGGGAAAGTCGTTGAAGACCGCCAGTTGAACGAAAATGAAATAGCTAAAGATAATATCTACTATTATACTTTAGATACAGAAACCAATGGCACAAGAGTCATTAATCTTACTATTGAAGGTACTAATAGTACACTTCCGTTTCAAAAGAAATTTTAATCTCAACTTTATACAATTATGAAAATTCTCCTTAAAACTTTAAAAAGGATAGGTATTACTTTATTGGTGTTGGTTGTAGGGTTTGTAATAACCGTATCGCTGCGCCAGAATCTCACCTACGAAGCACCATATCCCGATATAAAAGCCAGTAAAGATAGTTCCGTTATAGCGCATGGCAAAGATCTGGCTTTAGGACCAGCTCATTGTGCTTCATGCCATAGCACGGCAAATGCTGATTCGTTGATTGCTTTAGGTCAGGAAGTTCCTCTAAGTGGGGGTTTTGAATTTAAAATACCTCCGGTGGCTACAATCTATTCACCAAATATTACATCTGATTCGACTCATGGTATTGGAAAGCGTACAGATGGAGAGATTGCACGGGCACTACGATATGGTGTTCGTGCTGATGGAACGGCAATGTTTGACTTTATGCCTTTCCATAATGTATCAGATGAAGATTTAACAGCTATCGTTTCTTATGTACGCTCGCTAAAACCTGTTAATAAGCCAAGAAAACAGCATGAAATTGAGCCAATGGGAAGAATAATAAAAGCCTTTATGGTTGAACCTGTCTGGCCAAGTGAAAAAATACAGAAGTCAGTAAAAGTGGATACTACTGCAGAATACGGTCGTTATTTGGCGCATAATGTAGCTAACTGTGTTGGTTGCCATACGCGCAGAGGGTTAGCTGGTGGCTACACTGGAGAACAGTTCGCTGGGGGAAATAAAATGGGAGAGCTTATTACTCCAAATATTACGCCCGATAGTTCAAGCCGGATTTATGGATGGAGTGAAGAAGCTTTTATTGCCCGTTTAAAAGGAGGAAAAGTTATTCCGCAGAGTGAAATGCCATGGAATTCTTTCAAGAGAATGAATGATAATCAGCTAAAAGCTATTTACAGATATTTGCAGACTGTAAAACCTGCAAAAATGCCTAAAGAAGGGTAAAAACTGAAGCATAGTGTTGTTTTTATATAGTTTGAGTATTTAGAAAATAAAGTGAAAATCAAAAAGGTCGAGACTGATAGTTTCGACCTTTTTTTCTTATTTAGTTTAGCATTCTGAATCTGGGCTATGTTAGCTTCTGAAAATTATAGTATTGTTTACTTACCCATCCACTTTTTAAAATCAGTTACTTTTTCTCGGCTGACGATAGCTTCTTTATCGACTGTAGGGTTAAGCAATAAAACTAATCGATTGCCAAAGTAATCTTCAATTTTAGTAATACACCCTACGGAAACATAAAATGCCCGGCTGATCCGGAAAAAGTGTTCAGGTTCAAGCATTTCTTCCAGTTCATCCATCGTATAATCTACAGCGTATCTTTTATTATCTGGTGTTTTAAAGAAGTTAAGGCGTCCGTCGCTATAGAAATAACAAATATCCTTTACTTCAATGCTTACCAGTTTAGCACTGTACTTTACCAGAAAACGTTTACGGTACTCCTTAGGTTGCAGTTTTTGCTGCAACTCTTTTACTATTTTTTCTAACGAATTATCTGTCGGTTTGTATGTAGACGATAACTTTTTGAATTTTTCTAAAGCTGCCTGTAACTCATCATTCTGTATAGGTTTCAGTAAATAATCAACACTATTCACTTTGAATGCTTTAAGGGCATATTCGTCATAAGATGTTGTAAAGATAACAGGACATTTAATGTCTATCAGATTAAATATCTCAAAGCTTTGTCCGTCTGCCAACTCGATATCCATTAAAATCAAGTCTGGTGAAGGATTAGCCGTAAGCCATTCCACACTCCCCTTGATACTATCAGCAATCCCTACTACATTGGCAGTAGTATCTACAGTTGCAAGTGTTTTCTGGAGTTTTTTTACTGCCAGATCTTCGTCTTCAATAATTAAAATTTTCATAAACCAACGTACAGAAAGAGTTATACTGAGTATTTTTATACTAATTTAAAAATCTGCTATTGAACATCATACATGTTTAAGTACAATTAGCCGAATAATGGATGAATTGAGGATTTTTATGAATGAATTGTATGAGACTTCCATATCAGTGGTAGCACTACTGTAAAATTTTTATTATCAGACAGAATCTGAAATCCAGGTTGATTTAAAAGATTGTATTTGTTTCTGATATTTTCGAGTCCTACGCCATTACTTGAAACTTTGACAGTTCGATGTTGAATATTATTGTTCACCACAAGTTGCTTACCTCTTGTAGAAAAAATATCAATGACTAAGGGCTTGTTTTTAGACAGGGAATTATGTTTTACTACGTTCTCGACTAAAAGCTGTAAGGTAAGCGAAGGTATCAGATAGCTATAGTATTGCCTGTCTATCTGTAGATTCATTTTTACGGCTTCGCCATGTCGGGTTTGTAATAGACGGAAGTATGAATGAATAAATTTGACTTCATTTTCGACAGTACTCATACCTTCTTCGTTGTTTCTGAGCAAATATCGGTAAACTTTACTGAGTTCATCAAGAAACTGGCCGGCTCGCTGTTTATCTACTGTAATTAATGATGAAAGTGTATTGAAGCAATTAAACAGGAAATGAGGATTCACCTGGCTTTTGAGTGTATCAAACTCCTGATTAATAGCCAGTTGTCGGAGAGTCTCTTTTTCAATAGCGGTTTCTTTTAATCTTGACAGAATAAAATCAGCCTCAAACAGGGTTTCGAAAGTAAGATAGATAAAAAAAACACAGGCAAAGCATTTCCAGAAATGAGCAATTTCATAATCATAATCAAAAAGATGAAAGTAGCCGTAAAGTGTGATTGGGAGAAAAGTGGCAACTAAACAAATTATTAACAATGAGATAAATTTTCTTAAAATTCGTTCAAAGCTTTGTTGTACTTGCGGATAAATTCTTTCGAGATACTGATTATAACGTAAACGTATCAACCAGACAATAAAGCCTAAAACGAAAACCAGAGGAAAAGAATACAGCCATAAGCGAGAGTCATACCAGATAGAGTTTTCAAACATAAACAAATGAGCCACAACCACAATAAATGGCATTGAAAACAGAAAACTGAAAAGTTCAAGTTTGGGTATTGATTTAAAGTTCATCTGGCACCTCCTTCTCTTTCAATATTAATGGTATGGTGATACTCCGGCAGGTAATATTCTGCTCGTTCACTAAAACATTCTTTCCTAATAATTGATATTTTTTAACGAGGTGATCTAAGCCTGACTCAAAATCTATCGCTTCTGTAATAGACTTAGGATTTACTGTGTTTCTGAATAGTAAATTATCTGTATCATCTGAACGAATAGCTATTTTCAGTGGATTGGCTTTGCTCATGATATTTTGTGAAAAGGCATTCTCAATCAATACCTGTAGAGTAAGTGGTGCTATCAGGTTAGCCTTTGAATGATCTGCTATATCAATTTTTAATTGCAGGCTATCACCATAACGTGCTTTCAGAATATGCGTATAAGATCTGATAAATTTTAGTTCTGTTTCGAGTGTAACCATCGGATCTTCGTCATTTCGGAGCATATAGCGATAGACTTTGGTCATTTCGTTCAGGAATGTCTCAGCCTCGTTCTCATCTTCCTGAATCAGACTGGATAACGAATTAAGGCTATTGAATAAAAAATGTGGGTTTACCTGACTCTTCAATCCATTTAACTGGCTTTTTTTATAAGCGATACTCAGCTTTTCATTTTCTTCTTTGCTCTTTTTCCATTCGTTATATTGTACAATACCTTCCATCAGAAAGGTTATAAAAATATTAAGAAGTGCCAATGATACGTAGTTCCAGGCCAAATCAGTTTCAACAAAATGATAATTGAGAAAACTGAACCAATCTTCCAGCTTATTTAAGTACAGATATAGAAAAAGAAAAGTCAATAATAAAAAACAAGTAATGCTAAGTGAAAGGCGCATAGAAATTTGCCGCTCATTTGGGAACCGTTTTTTGACTTGCACTGCTATTGCCCCGCAAAAAATAAAATAGGCTCCGAACGCGAATAGTGTGCTGATACTTAGCACCAGAAAATTAAAGGTACTGGCAAAGTATTGCCGGGGGAAATTGTAATAATTGAATGTAAATGCAAATACTGGTGTAACTATTGCCATCACCAGATTATCTTTGCCATTATATGCAGGTAGTTTGACTTTCATTTTACAAAATTCCCAAAAGTTTTATTATGTAACTACAAGCTTCGGCTGAATCGAAAAAAGTCAGGATTGAAATGTTACAATGCGATCTTAATATGAACTACCGAATTTTTATCCTGATGCCCGACATCAAGATGGGCTTTTAAGCTATCTAACTTCTGTATGAATTCTTTGCTTTCAAAAACATACTTAATAGATTGCCGATTTAAATTGCTGCTAAAAAAATCAATTGAAAAATCTAAAACAGATAGCATGACTTTTAATCTGATTTTATGGATTTGCGCCTCGGTATAAACCAGATACTGGATACATTCTTTAAATAATATAAGCAATTCATGGCGTACCTTCATATCCGGTTGTAATACCTTTACTTTTTCTTCTACTTCAAGCGAAATATTTGTGTCATTTTCCAGATTAAGTCCCTCTATAAACTCTTGCAGACGCTCTACTACTTTTTGCATACTATCGTTAGCCGGGTTAATACTCCATAGCATATCATCCATTGCCTCAATCATACTACCACTTTTGTCATGAATCTGCTCAATAAATTCCTTAGACTTTAAGGAATCTGTGTCGGTTTTTATTCTGGCAATTTCACTCAATACATTGATATTATTCAATACAGTACTGACATCCTGATAGAGGCTATCAGCAATGGTATTTCGCATTTTTACAAGGGCGTCTTTACGTTTCATTCGTTCATTATCTAACCAGAAAATGATGGAGGCGGCTAAAACCAGCATAGTTATATAGAACCACCACCTCTGATAGAATGGCGGGTATATCTTAATTGTCAATTGGGTAGTTTGGTTAGATTCATTCCCTTCTTCATCTACAGTTTTGAGTATAAAATGATAACGCCCCGGTGGCAAATAGTTATAAATAGCTTCATTTTCAGCAATCCGCCAATCCTCATCAATTTCTTTAAGTTTGTATTTAATAATGTAGGCACTGTTATATAATAGTGTTGAAAAGCGAATCAGTATAGAGTTCTGGTTATGTTCGAGTTCAATTTCTTTTAATTGAAGCAGAGAATCAACGGGCAACGATTTATTCAGAACCTTAAAGTCTGTAATCTTGACTTCAGGTGGTGTAGTATTAGAATGAATATGTGTCGGGTTAAATGCAACAAACTGATTGACTGTGCCAAAAAGAAGCCTTCCGTCGGGTAAATGGTAAGAGGCAGACTGTGTAAAGTTTTCATTATCGAGTCCATCAGTACGATTAAAAGAACTAAAAATAGTTTTAGGCAGATTCAATTTGTATAGACCATTTGTGCTTGTTATCCACAGGTATCCGTTTGCATCTTTCTCTATATTCGCATTAAAGCCTGAAATTCTGCCGGGTAGCCCTATAGTACGGGAACGATTCAGCATCATATTGTGGCATACCACACGAGTAGCTGTAAGAATAACCATCAATGAATCATTGCATTGCAGGAAACCTGCAACTCCTCTTTCTGGTATTAGTTTATTCTCAAGAGTGAGCCGACGTAATATTTTACCAGTGGTCGGGTTAAACTCATATGCACCGTTTTCGGGGGTTGCTACCCATATATTTCCTTTAGAGTCGGGTAGGAGCTTATTAATAGAAAATTGCGGAATGGCATCAAAGGAGCTGATTCTGAAATTGTTATGTGGTGATATTCTGAAAATACCCTTAGTTTCTGTGCCTATCCAGAGCTCACCATTCTGATCTTCAGTAATATGCTTTACCGGTTCGTTTGTCAATTCATTCCAATGTAACCATTTGCAAGATTTTGTTTGCTGATTTAAGGCATATATTCCCCCGTCTGTACCAATCCAGATTGTATTGCTGTCAGCTGAGGCACACATAGCCCACGCGTTAAAATTACCATTCCGGGGTAATCCCTTTATACTTAATGGCAGGGGTTTCAGATTTTTGTCATATTCAAAAAGCCCATCTCCCCAGGTGCCTACGAGCAATGTTTGTGCACGTGTTGGTATGAAAGCGTGTACGCGACCTGTACCACGAAGCCCAGACTTTGGGTTTAAATGCTGCACATTGGTAAAAAATTCCTGTGATGGATTAAAGCGGAAAACGCCATTGTTATTAGTAGTTACCCAAAGGTTATTTTCACGATCTTCATAAATAGTACGTACCCGCTCGTAGGCAATACTTTTTTCGCTTGTGAACCCATTCGGGATCAACTGAAATTGATGTATATCTTCCTGAAATGCAGCTAAAACGAGTTGCCCTTTTACCCAGATAGTACCGTTAGATTGTTCGTTAAAACCAAAAATGTCATAATTCCCTTTTAAAACATTATTGAACGAATAATGTGTAAGAATAGGTTGTTGATGCGCTATATCATAACAGCCGATTGTTGGGGAAATACCTGGCCGGGTGTACCAGAAGCGTTTTTTGCTATCAAAAAACAATCGGTCATATATATCTTTCTGATTTAACTGGTCTATTAGAATTTCGTGATCAGGATTATGCTCCGGGTCATTCCAACGCTTTGTTTGCAGATTATAGACAGCCAACCCGCCATTGCTGAGGCTCACCCAATATTTGCTGGTATGTGGTTGATGAACAAAATCTACTATACCCCATTTAACCTTAAAGGGTATAAAATTGTGCAGGTAAGAAAACTCATTGGCTTGAGGATTGTAAGTTGTCACCTCACTTCCACCCATCAGATAAAACAAATTACCCGACTGGTCGGTTATAAGCCGTTTAATATAAGTATTGGGAGAAACACCTTTATGGAAATGCGTTTTTACTTCATTAAAGAGGAATTTTTTGGTGTCGAAAATGCCAACTTTCCCGCTTGCTAAAAGTACCCACAGGTTATTTTTTTTATCTATCAATAATTGCCAGACCGGATTAGAGGGCAATTGGCTATTAGTCATCTGAAAAGACTTATACTCTTTTCCATCAAAACGTTGAAGACCATTAGTTGAGCCTATCCATATAAATCCTTCATTGTCTTGAACGACAGTATTGGTCTGGTAGGTAAGAAGGCCGGAGGCCGGAGTATAGCGTGTAAAAGTATATTGCCCCTTTACAGCCACAGGCTGTAAAGAAAGAAGAACCAAGGCGAGAAATGTAAGCGTTTTCTTCAATTGCTTTTTAGCAAAATTAACAATTATTCCTTTTCATCCGAAAATTAAATAATTGCACTGAAAATCAGACGCTTAGCTCAGATGGTATCAGGAAAAATGTGTATGAATTGAGGAAAAACGTGTATGAATTGTTTTGAATAAAAATATATTCAGAGAAACACAAACTTGTGGTCCGGGGCTTCTCTGAATCTCTAAATTATGCATACATTGGCTGTATTATTGACAGGCATTTTTAACAGCTTCTTCAAATTGTTTGCGTTCTTCGGCAGGTATCCCAGGACATTCGATTACTTTTCGTGCTGCATTTACTACGTCTCTGCATTTACTCAGATTAGTGGGGTCTTGCGCAAAGATTTCGTAGGCGGTCAGATAATCTTTTGTGGTTCTTTCATAACAACTCAACGGTGCTGGCGTAGGGTCTTCTTTTGATTTACTACATGCAAACATAGTTGCAACAATGGTAACGGACATGAATAGCTTTTTCATTTTTGTATATCAGTTTAAATGACTGGTTTATTTGTTTTGATGATTCAAAATTCAAACTTTTTTCCGGGCTGAGCTATCTGTTCCGGCTGTATTGAGATTTTCGATGTACCAATTGAAGTATTTATGGTTGTGTCCGTTTTAGTTAAATATATGTAATTATTGCAAAGGGGTAAATGCTGATTCTCTACGCTTTGGCATCAACAAAGATTGCGGTATGTGTTTTTAATTGACTGATAATTAGCGGGTTCATTCAATTCAGCGGAGTCTTCCTCAATCCATTCAGGTCTTATGCCGGCTGAACTGAAAGACCTGTTTTCTTATGATGGGAATTCCGAATTTCGAATAAAATATTAACACAAAATCAAGAAACCATGAAAAGAAAATTCATTAATCCTGAAATACAGGATGAAGCTACATTTACAAAATTTGCATTTGAAACCGGCGGGGAGTTAACTGAAATAGATATTATATTACAAGTGGGGGGAGGGAATGACCTTCACTATCATAAGACTTATTCGGAGACATTTACAGCCATCGAAGGAGAATTAGGCGTAAAAATTGGTAAGAAAAAGGAAATACTGATTTTAGAACCCGGCCAGTCATTTACTGTACCAGCCAATATGCTTCATTGCTTTTTTAATCCTGGTCAAAAACAGATCAGATTCAAAGTCGAGATTGCTCCAGGACACGAGGGTTTTGAAAAAGCAATTATGATTGGTTATAGTCTGATTGAAAATGGACTTTTAAAAAAGAATTTTCTAAGGAATATGGCAGTGCTCCTTTGCATTAGCGATATGAATATTCCTGGAGTATTTTCTATTTTTGAGCCTGTGCTAAAGTGTATCGCTTATTTTTCGAAAGATTATGAAAAAGCCTTAGTGAAAAAATATTGCGCAGAAGCAACGACCGTAGAAGAATTAGTATAATAATTAAACGCATTTATTAGCTTCACAGCAATAAATATAGATGATCCATAAGCCAGAGCCGTCTCAATATATTTTGAGACGGTCTTTTTTTAAAGATTTTTGGGGTCTAAAAAGCCAAAATCTGATAAATTCTTAACATAAAAATTAAACAAGATGAAAAGAAAATTTATTAATCCGGAAATGCATAATGAAGCAACATTTATACAATTTGCCTGTGAATCTGAAGAAAAAATAACCATAATTGAGAATGTTTTACAAGCAGGAGGGGGTAACAGACTTCACTACCACAAAACATATACAGAGATATTTACGGCTATTGAAGGAGAATTAGGTTTAATGGTTGGCAGAAAGAAGGAGATTCATATACTGCAACCCGGAGAATCGTTTAGTTTACTTCCCGGAACACCCCACTGTTTTTTTAACCCTGGAGAAAAAGCTATTAAATTCAGGTCTGAAACTACACCCGGCCACGAAGGTTTTGAAAAGTCGATTATGATTGGATTTGGTCTTGCCGCAGATGGCCACTACAAGAAGAATTTTATAAGAAATACCTCAATCATTCTTTCAATCAGTGAGATGAGTTTACCAGGAATATTTTCGCTTTTCGAACCTGTCTGGAAATGTATTGCTTATTTTTCAAAAAATTATACAAAAACCTTAGAGAAAAAATATTGTACTAAAATGATGATGCAAATTAATTAGCGTAATATAAAGCTTGTTTATTATTATTCTTAAAGCAATAATGCCCTGTAGGTAACTACTCACAGGGCATTAATTATGAGATGTAGTCTTCTTTTACAGGCATTAATTGGCTGTTGTATCATATACACAGGCTTCTATTTTAGCTTCAAAAACCGAATTACTATCGGCTACAAAGCCAGGCGTCAGTTCAATAGATTTTCCTGCTATCATTGTATAAGACTGATTGCTTATAATTGTATTACTACTCTTGATGGTATCATAGGCTTGATTGTATAGATAATGAATGTCTCCGGCCAATTCTGCGTTATTTTTACAATCTCTAAAAACATGAATCTGGTGTATGCCGTTTGGGAGTGTTATTCGCATAAATATGAGGCCATTGTGCCCGACAAAATATTGTGGCAGTGAATGCCCATTAGGTACAATGTTAGCTAATTGTCTCTTAGATGTAGGAGTAGACTCGATTTTTGCAGGTTCTACATCTGAACCACCATCAGCAAAATATACACCTCCTCTGGCAGCATAAGCATATATATTACTAATGTCAGAAATAGGAATGGTGCCTTCAGGTGTCAGATCAGATTTAAATAATTGCCTGACATTATTTGTTGTAGTAGCAAGGAAATAGACGTTATTTTCAAATACAGCATATTTAAGTTTATTTGTATGATTTATAGGCGAACTTGAGCCCGTACCAGGATAAATATCCTTTATTAGATTAGTGCCGGCTTCTGTTCCGTCTGATTTCCAGAGTTCATATCCGTTTTGGGGGTCGTAAGCCTGAAAAACCAAGAGCGAATCTTTAAAATTTGTAAGGTAACTCGGGCAGGCTCCTGTTGTTCCAAAAGAATGTAAGAGCCTTGTATTGGCTTCAGTGCCATCCGTTACATATAATTTACACCCTCCGGCAGAACTAAACTTGGTATAATAATAACTATTGCCTACCACCTCTGATTCTGAATTATAGATATAGGTATTCTGCCCTGGTATAACATCTTTCACCAAAGTAATGTTTCCATTGCTATATTGAAATAGTTCATCGCCATACATGGTCGAATACCCGAGAAAACACAACTTGTTGTTTACAGTGCTTAACCCTCTGATAAAATAAGAATCATTAGGTCTGGTATTATCCACAACTCCTGCTTTTACAGTGCTTTCAGGACTTCCTCCGGTTTGCCATAATTCATTCACGACATTGAAATAAACCAATCCGTTGAATGATTCAAATTTATTAGTATAACCTGATTGCTTAAGCCTTGGGCTGGAGTAGAGTTCTACAGGTGCATTAACTCCATCAGTTACCCATACTCCTTCAAATGTCATAATATAAATCTGGTCATTAAACTCATATAAATCCCAGAATTTTGATGAGTAATTATAATATTCAAAAGCGTCTTCTTCTGCAATGGTTGTCTCTGGCATTGGATAAGATGCAAGATTGGCAAATAAGCCTGTACCGCCCTGTTTACCATTTGTTCTCCAGAGTTCTAATCCGTTTTTCCCGTCATCAGCGGTAAAAAACAAACCATTTGAATTAGCCACAGTCTTCGAAAAATTGTTAGTATTACTGGTATAAGTAGCATCAATGTCTTTTACAAATGTGTTGGTCTCTCCATTTGATTTATAAAGCTCGTATCCGGTTGCCGGATTATAAGCAGAGAAGTAAAACCAATCACCGGATTGCATTAAGGGATACACGTTGTCGATGTTCAGCGTAGGAGTAAGGTCTTTTACCTCAACCGCATCACTGCCATTGTCTGTTATATAACACTTATGTTCTCCATTATTGCTATCGGTTATGAAAAACAATTTATTATTGAAAGCTCTGATATAGGAATAGTCTCCGTTCCATAAATTGATTATAGCTTTTGTTCCTTGCTGTGTCCCGTTTGAAGTCCAGAGTCTTATATTTGAAGATTGCTGCCCTGTAAAGAAATAAATATTTCCATTAGGTATGGGTATTAACTTTCTTTTTTCAGGATTAACAGGAAACGGGTCAATACTTGCCCCTGTTACATATACCAGATGTGCAATTTCTGAATCTACCGGCGACTCAATCACTCCCAAATCTGTTTGTCCGGTGCCGGTGTTATTAACTAAAAAGTATAATTTATTATTTGAAACGGTCAGATTTTCTGCTGTCCAGGAATAATAAGTAAAACTATTATTGACGCCTGTAGGCATAACATTATCTCCGAGATAGAAAAGGTTTCCGCTGTAAGTAGGATTAATTGTGAAATAAACTTTTCCGTCAAAGAGGGTCAAGTTACTGGGGTTTAAAAAACTATTACCAAATGAATTAGTGCTATTATAAGTGCCTCCTGTTTGTATCAGCACAGTACTATTCGCTACACTACCATCATTTAGATTCATATAAGCGGCATAATTATTGACTACTATTTTACTGGTGCTAATAAAAGAACTGCTGTTACCTGGATTGATATCTTTTACTAATTGAGTTCCTGCGTCGGTGCCATCAGTTATCCATAGCTCACGACCATGTGTTGCATCTATGGCTGAGAAAAGCACTTTGTCCTGAAATTGTTCAAAGTTTGCAGGCATTGAACCCGATGAATTTGTATTAATATCCTTAACCAGTTTAGTGCCATCAGGTGTGCCATCAGTTACCCAGAGTTCTTCTCCAAGTGTACCATTGTTTGCACTAAAAAATGCTTTGAATACTCCACCAATAGAGACCACTTTAATATTTTTAATATCAGATTTAGTATTCGGATTAATATCTTTTAGTAAAAAAGTGCCTGATGGTGTTCCGTCTGTTACCCATAGTTCAAAGTTTAAGTTATTATGATAATCGGAGGCAAGCAGAAGAGCCTTGTTACCAAAAGGTATAATACATTCCTTACTCCGGATATCAGGTTGAGGAGTGACTCCCGTAGCAGTAATAATTTTGTAAGTTCCGCCATTTGTGCCGTCTGATTTCCAGAAGCCGTAATCGTTAGAGGTAGCCATATTTGCTACAAAATAATAGGCACCATTTATATCGACCCCATAACGTGGGTAAGAGCTTTGGGTAGATGATTTGATTTGAGTTAAAAGAGAATTCTGGCTATAACCCTTTGATATAAAAAAAGAAAAAACAATTACGAAAAGTGTTCTCATAGCTATATAATTTTGATTTTTGTTCAAAATTATCGGCTTTCAAAACCGGAGAAATATCCTCGCGAATGAGTTGAGGATATTTAGTTATGAGTTGAGTAATTATTTTCTGGCAGGATTGACAGTAATTTTTGAGAAGTAAATTCTCTTTTAATGAGAGGCTATCCATTTCTGCCAACCTATATAGGCCGAACGCACGGCAGTATCTGATAAGTCAGGTTTTATTGTTTCGGTCTTTATCTGATTGAGTTTTTTTAATTGTTCAATGTTTTTGTACACGCCGCTTTTCAAGCCCGCAAGGTAAGCAGCACCTAATGCTGAAATGTCAGCATTTGCCTGTTTTTTGAGTGGAATGCCTAATAAATCAACCAAGAAGCGAATCACAAACTGATTTCGCGCAATACCACCATTGACAGAAATCACTTGTAATGATGCGCCTGTATCCTGACTCATGGAGTTAATTACATCCTTTATCTGGTAGGGGATGCTTTCTAAGGCTGCTCTTACAATATGGTTTTTAGTTGTACCGAAAGTCATGCCTTCAATAGATGCCCTGCGGTTCATTTGCCAATGTGGGCCGCCCAGTCCACTAAATGCAGGTATCAGATATACACCTGCGTTATCTGGGACGGCATTAGCCATTGCTTCAGTTTCTGATACATGCTCAAAAAGATTAAGTTCGTTTTTCAACCATTCAATCGTTGAGCCACAAGCTATAATGGCCCCCTCAAGCGCATAATCAACCCGGTTTTCTATACTCCAGCAAATAGTGGTCAGCATACCATTTGATGAGATAACGGGTCTATCACCAATATTCATCATGATTGAACTACCTGTGCCTAAAGTTACTTTGGCTGTGCCTTGTTCAAAACAGCCTTCGCCAAAGGTAGCAGCATGAGAATCACCAATAAGTGAATTTATTTTTAATGATGAATTTTGAAAATCCTCTATTTTAAAATCCAGAGTCCACTCACCAAACTCATAAGAGGAGGGGCAAACTTCCGGCAGGTTTAATTTTTCTAATCCCCATTTTTTTAGAATTTCCTCGTCCCAGTTTAGGGTATTAATATTAAACAGGAGTGTTCGGTGGGCATTTGTATAATCGGTTTTAAAAGATTTTCCTCCGGTAAGTTTAAACAGCAGCCAGCAATCAATTGTGCCAAAATATACTTCTCTATTTTCTAATTTTTCTTTCAGAGTATTATCATTTTCAATCAGCCAGAGCAATTTAGTACCCGAAAAGTATGGGTCAATAATTAATCCGGTTTTTTCTTTAATGAAAGGCTCCTGATTCTGACCTTTTAGTCTTTGGCAAATATCAATAGAACGCTTACAAGCCCATACTATAGCAGGGGTAAGAGCGGTGCCTGATTTATCCCATAGTATAAAAGTTTCTCGCTGGTTACTAATGCCACAGGAAGCAATAGCAGAAACGCTGAATCCTTTGGCTACAAAATCTGACAGACATAAATACACTGAATCTAAAACATTCTGATAAATTTCTTCAGGGTTTTGTTCTACAAAGCCATTGTCGAAGTAATCGGTATGCAAATCGGTATGCCCCTTGGCGATGGGATTGCCCTCGTTATCAAAAACAATAGATTTGGTGCTACTTGTACCCTGGTCTATGGCAAGAACAAACATTGGTAAGGTTGAAATTTATAATGATGAATGCAATTAGTGATTTATTTCTTTTTGCTCTTCTGGTCGATAATAACTGCTAATAAAATTACTAAGCCTTTAACGACCTGTTGCCAGAATGGCGATACATTAAGAAGGACTAAACCGTTATTTAAAACCCCTATAACAATTGCTCCGATTACAGTACCTGTAATAGAGCCTATACCACCTGAAAGAGAAGTGCCACCGATTACTACAGCAGCAATTGAGTCTAACTCATAACTTGTACCAGCATTGGGTTGCGCAGAATTAAGGCGAGAACTGACCAGAATGCCCCCTATAGCAGCCATAATTCCTGCAATACCGTAGACTGCCAGTTTGATTGAATTAATGTTAATGCCAGAAAGAAAGGCTGCTTTCTCGTTACCCCCAATGGCATAGATGTATCTTCCGAAAGTAGTTCTTTTACTGATAAACACACCCACTAAAACCACAATCAGAGAAATCCAGACGGGCACAGGAATACCAATGAACCAACCTGAACCAATAAACTCAAAATTTTCTCCTAAATTTGAAATAGGCATGCCTTGAGTAAAAAGCATGGTGGCTCCACGAGCAATGGTAAGCATGGCCAATGTAACTACGAAAGGAGGGAGGGAGAACCGGGTAATGACCCACCCATTAAAAATACCAATCAGTAAGCCAATAAGTAGTGCTGCCAGGATACCCCCTAAGGTAGTGAACCCAATGAATAAATCGAAAGACTCAAGGGCAATACCGTTTTTGAGTAATCCGGCGCAAACGGCAGAAGTAAAAGCCAAGACAGAACCTACCGATAAATCAATACCTGCGGTCAGTACTACCAATGTCATTCCCACTGAAATGCAGACATTTACGGAGATTTGCCGTAGTACATTCCATAAATTATTGGCAGTCAGAAATTTATCTGATAATAGGCTGATTGCCAGACACAACACAAAAAGTGCGATTAAAGACTGTGATTTTTTTAATAATTCTTTATTCATCTATTTTGAGTAAACAGGTTAGGGAGAGGTCTTTAAATAGCGGCTTTCAACAGTTTATCTTCATTGGCTTCATCTGCCGGAAATTCAGCTTTGATTTTCCCTTCTGCCATAACCAGTATTCTATCGGCTAAAGCTAATAATTCAGGGATTTCTGACGATACCAAGATAATACTTTTGCCTTCTCCTGCCAGTTTTTTAATAATTTCGTATATTTCGTTTTTGGCATTAATGTCAATTCCTCTGGTAGGTTCATCTAACATAAGAATTCCCGGACTCGTTGCCAGCCATTTAGCCAAGACCACCTTTTGTTGGTTACCTCCACTAAGATTCACGCATAGTTGTTGCGCAGAAGGCGTTTTAATAGCTAAAGCAGAAATATATTCTTTAGCAAGCCTCTGTTCAGATTTTTCGTTTAAAAGACTGTTTTCCGGTAAGGATGTCAGGCTGATATTTGAGGCAACGTTCATGCCCAATACCAGACCTTCGGTTTTCCGGTCTTCGGTTACAAATGCCATTCCATGTTTGATCGCATCTTTGGGGGCTTTTATGCTTACTACCTGGTTGTTAATAGAAACAGTGCCTTTACTTTTAGCCGGGTTTACTCCAAAAATGGTCTGGAGTAATTCGGTTCTACCTGCACCCATCAAACCGAAAATACCCAAGATTTCGCCCTCTTTGAGGTCAAAAGAGATATTATCAAGCAAATTCTGGTTTTTTAGTATGTGATGAGATAAGGTGAGATTGTTAATGCTCAGTATTGTATTTTTATCATTATTACTCACTTGTTTTTTCTGAATCAATACCTCGCGGCCTACCATTTTCCTGATTAAATCCTGTTCGGTAGTCTGGCTTATTTCACCTGCATCAATGCTGTTACCATCCCGCATAACCATATAAGTGTCTGCAATTCTGAACAGTTCGTCCATTTTATGAGAAATGTAGACAATGGTTTTACCCTCTTTTTTGAGGTCTGCAATGATGCGGTGCAGGTTTTCAATTTCTTTATCGCTGAGTGCCGATGTCGGCTCGTCCATCAGAATTACCTGGGCATCAGCCAATAAGGCTTTGGCAATTTCTACGAGTTGTTGCTCGCCTACTTTCAGGTTTTCTACTAAGGTAGTAGGAGAGATATTGAGTTCTAATTTATGAAGCAGATCTTTGGTTATCTGTGTCATTTTAAAGGTATCCAACAAGCCCCAGCTATTATGGATTTCCTTACCCAGAAACAGGTTTTCAACAATGTTCAGCGCAGGAATCAGGTTTAATTCCTGATGAATGATGGCGATTCCTGCTTTTTGAGCATCTTTGATGTTTTTAAATCTGACAGTTTTTTCATTTAATACAATTTCTCCTTCATAATCAGTATAAACTCCTGTAAGTATCTTCAGAAGCGTAGACTTACCTGCTCCGTTTTCACCCAGAATAGCATTGACTTTTGATGGGTAAAAAGTCAGATTCACCTCATTCAACGCCTTTACTCCCGGAAAAGACTTAGATATGTTAATAGTTTTTAACAATGTAAGATATTATTCTGTTTTTGAAATTTTGATTGGCAAAATGCTTACTATCGTCGATTTTTCTGGTATTTTGCTTAATTTGGTTGCCCCGCTTACTATTATTTCATCGCCTACGCTGATATTTTTTAAATCTTCTGGAATTGCCTTTTCTCTGATAATCATATTCAATGCTTCCGAGAGTTTGTTGAAATCGGCATTGGTCTTAAAGTCGGTTAGTTTGACTAAGCCCGAAGCGTCTCTGATGGCATTGCCGAAGATGTATTTTGTGTCTATAGTAAGTATGTTATTATTTTCGGTAGCCACTTTTAACCCGTTTGCCTGTTTTTGTATCACTTTCCCCTTGCCTTTTACCATAAAATAGGCTGAGTTTCCAATTCCTAACCGGTTACCATAAGCCTTAAATGCCGAATCAGGATTCGATTGAACCAATGCCAGTAATTTTGAAAGTTCAACCGAACGAGCACTTGTGAGAATCCCCTGATAATATAGGGAGTCAGCAAAAGCATTGAAATTAAAACTGCTTTGCTTTTGATTTCTTACTTCACTTAGCTTGCTGAAATAGACGGAGTTATAGCCAAGAATAAGCAGGATTACGATGGATATACCTTTTTTCATGATGCTCGTTTATTATTGATAGCTGCCAGCGTTGGC
Source organism: Emticicia sp. BO119 (assembly GCF_013912375.1). GTDB lineage: Bacteria > Bacteroidota > Bacteroidia > Cytophagales > Spirosomataceae > Emticicia. Next base: position 287,356 of record NZ_JACETV010000002.1, read on the forward strand.
AATGGTTACCAATTCTACTTCTACAGGCACTCTTTGCGGGAAATCCCGCTTGCCCTTAAAATATTCATCGGCATACTGTGCAGCGGTTTTTGCCATTACTTTCGGGTACTGCATACCTGTTGCCACTATTTTCTTTTCTTTTATTTTTTCAATTACATCCGATGCCCCATCAAAGCCGAATACCTTTACTTTATCTGCTTTGCCTGCCGATTGTAAAGCCTGATAAGCTCCCATTGCCATCGCATCGTTACCACAAAAAACAGCATCAATATCAGGGTGTGCCTGCATGATGGTTTCCAGTACTTCCATTGCCTTGTTGCGGTCGAAATCGCCACTTTGCTGGGCTATCATTTTCAGATTCGGGAATTTATCTACTACTGAATGAAATCCACCTGACCTCGCCCAAGTATTATTATCACCAACCAGACCAATTATTTCAGCGTAATTCCCTTTTTCATTCAGGGCTTTTACAAACGTCACGCCTATTTCTACACAACCCGAATAATTATCAGAGAGAATCTGGCTCGTAGCGGCATTGTCAGCATTGATTTCTCTGTCCATACAAAAAACCGGAATACCCACTTCTTTGGCTTTTAGTACATTGACAATAGAACCATCGGCATCAGTCGGGTTAAAGAGAATGGCATCAAAGCCCGATGAAATCAGGTTTTCAAAATTGTCTGATTCAGTAGCCGGGTTATTCTGCGAATCGAAAATCTTGGCATCATAGCCTAATTTCCGGGCATTTTCGGCCGCTGATTCGGCTAAAACCACAAACCAGGGATTATTAAGAGTGGAAATAACGACCGCTATTTTAGGTTTGTCATCTTGTTTTTCGTGACAGGAGACGCTTATTAAGTTGAGTAGTAAGAATAAAAAAAGGATTTTCTTCATAGGTTTCAAGGGATAACGTTGACAATTACTCTTTGATAACGTGTCAGGTTAGGAGTGCCGTTGTCGGTAACTTCTAATATAAAGTGCATGGTTTTGGGTTCGGTTACTTTGGGGGCTGTAAAACTGATTTCCTGACTGGCAGGGTTTTTTAGTACAAATCTGCTGGCAGTCAGGCTGCCTACTTCTTTGTAAAAGAACCAGTTATAATTTACTTCATTATTATCCGGGTCAGTTGCTTTGCCAGATAACACTACATTTGCTCCTGATTTCACTGTAATGGTATTCCCATGACTTAATGATATTACCGGAGGGTGATTGGCTTCTTTATAGGTTTTGGCTACACACCAGTCCATACGGGCGAAGAAATCATTCTGAAAGGCTTTCCTCCATCGCCAGATAGTGGCCTGGTTGCTGGTATGATAGGCTTTGGTAATGTCGCTATACACCTCATCCTGTGTATCTGTCCAGATAGGGCGGGTTTCTGGTTCATACATATACTTTTTGAACTGCGGGATATACAATTCGTACCGACCTCCCCAACTACCATAATCAGGATGTTCAGGGTCATTTAAACCATTGTTGATTAAACCCATAAATGATGGACTGTCTCCTTCCATCAGAAAAGAAATCTGGGGATATTTTTCACCTAACGCTCCGTGATTCTGACGGACGTGCTGGTCTAAATATTTATTACGAACAATAGTAGTATCTGCACCAGTGAATCTTCCATGAAAAATATCTCCCGAAATGCCCGACCAAGTAGCATAGTGGTATTGTCCGCCGCCGTTTTCTTCATAACCCGGACTTACGATATAAAATAAATCAGGGAAGTTCTTACGAATCCACGGTCCAGTATCGTCCTGATCAGAAATAGTATAGACACGCAATTTCTTCACAATCCGGGTAACATCTGCTGGCTTCTGCGTCTTTTGTAATTTATAGAGTGCCTGTGCCAATACATTTGTTCCGCCCCATGCCTGGATGTATAAAGGGCGGGTATCGTTTTTAAGCATACTTTGTACCAACCAGTCTGAACCTTCGGAGTCTTTGCCTTCGCCTAAGCCCTCTTTACCAAAAACAGGTAAACCTTTTTTGATGATAGCGTGCATATAGGCTTCAGTAGGATAGCCCTTTTCATGTATTTCCAGATTATCCCTTACTTTTCCATAGGCATCTGTAATTTCATGCAAACGCCATTCGGCAGTCTTGGTGCGTTGCCAGCAGGAGGTGGTAGCTATCAGACCCTCAATATCAAACTGGTTGGCATAAGTCAGGAATCGTACATAAGACATGGCATCATCTGGCTCATTTTCAATATCTGTCAGTACAAATACTCTTGGTTTTTGTGCAAAGGAAGCGTAGCAGACCAGTGATAGTATCAAAAAACTAATGATTCGGCGTTTCATATCAGTCAGGGGTTGTTTCAATAATTCTCAAGGCGATATAGGGTTTTAAGGGCAGTCTTATTTTCCGGTTTTCTTTGTCGGCAATCCGGTAATCGTTCACTTCTGCTCCTTCAAAAACTGTATTGACTTTTGTTACGGTCATATCCCATGTATCAATAATTTCTACTTTATATTTAGTACCGGATTTCGGTCGTTCAGAATTGGCGTTCTTATGGGGTAAATCAAAAGACCAATATTCAAGCATTTCTTTTCCGAAGTAAATAAGATACGTGCCTTTCCCGTTGGTGGCAGTCTTAAAATCCCGACTGACATCAGCCATTTCTAATGGTCCGGTTTCTGTTAGTATTTTTCTTGCAAAGGCAGCTCTTTTCCAGCTTTTGCCTGCGAATTTTCCGCCTTTTGCCCAGAAGATGGTATCCCGGTGGTCTTTAAACATAAAAGATTCTCCATGCGTAACGTAAGTACCCCCAATCAATCCCATCCAGATCAGATGATTCATTTCCTCACCGCTGTATCTTCCCCATCGGGATTTTAGATTGCCTTCATAACCTACCTCATCAAAAATGATGGGCTTTGGATAAATGCTTCGGACGATGGCTGATCCTCCCCAGTTGATAACAGGCGATTCATCCTGAATGGAAGTATGAGTGATTTCCGGCATCCGGTAATCAAAGTATTTGGCTGTGCTACCATGAATAGAACATAAATGATGATAAGGGTCGGCTTTAACAACTGCTTTGATTAAGGCTTCCCAGTCTTTATCAGTCTTACTTTTTACATAATCGTATTCATTCGCCAATGACCACCAGACATTACGAAAAGACGCCAGACGAGCCACTAAATATTTAATATAATTCAGATTTGCCGCCATAGGTATTTCATCAAAACCCCATCTTCCTTTATCATAAGGGTGAAAAAGAATTAAATCTGCTTCAATGCCTAATGTGCGCAAGTCATCAATCCGTTTTTCTAAGTGCTGGAAAAAGACAGGGTTAAATTGATTGAAATCCCAGACTTTTACTTCATTCCCTTTCGCATCTTTTTTTACTTCTTTTATTATATAAGGATAAATTGGCGGTTCTTCTTTGACCAACTCATAATTTTTAGGGAACACACACATCCTGATTTTATTAAACCCTGCATTCTGCAAGGATTTTAAGGTTTGTTGTTGAACACCTTCTGCCATGTGCGTCCAGGCATAGGCAGTTGTTCCGAAAGGAAAATAAGCTGTGCTATCGGCATATTTGAAATGATAAATTTGCGAAACCCGGACAACGCCGTGATTATTTGAAACCGCTTTAATGCACTCAAATTCACCTCTTTTATTGTTTAAGGTAGTAAGCGGACTATTGGTGCTGTATTTCCAGATACCCGTTTTTTCAGGCATGAAACGGATAACGTATTGGTTATTGCCATCATAAAAGCCAGAGATAATGATGGAAGTATCTTTATGGGTAAAAGTTGCGGACAGCAGATTATCCGAAAAGTTATTTTTATCTGAACTATTGGGCAACTTTAATTCAAACCGATTCCATTGCTCAATTTTTTGTTGAGAGAAAGCAGGTTCTTTACTCAAAAAAAGCCAGATAGCTAATAAAAATATACCTTTTAATCTTCGCATCAACTTAGTTTTTTATCCATGTTAACACTGTATCGCTTAATCCTTTCTTTGATATACCATAATGCTCAAAAATCTCTACCTGTGAACCCGAAACTGTATGGTCATCAGGTAGACCCACAATTTTGAATTGATTGTGAAAACCGTTTTGTAGCAGCAAAGAACCAACTGCCTCGCCTAAGCCCCCATAAACTGAATGTTCTTCTACTGTGATAATTGGCTTTCCGTTGGCGGCAATATGCATGATCAAAGTGCTATCCAAAGGCTTGACGGTGTGCATACTTACAACGGTACACGAAATTCCATGTTCTTGTGCCAGTACTTCTGCCGCCTGTACACATGGCAACACTGCTTCGCCAGTGGCTATAAATGTTAAATCTGTTCCCTCCTGAATGATGCGACCTTTACCAATTTTAAATGCACTATTTTTTTCTAATACACCACTCAATGAATCAGGCATATTTTTCTTGCCGAACCGGATATACACAGGGCTTGTCATTTCAGCGGCTTGCCTGATGGCCTCTTCGGTCTCATAATTGTCAGCAGGTGCAACAATCGTAATATTATTGATGGCGCGAAGCACTGCATAATCATGCAGGCTATGGTGAGTACTGCCCAATGCTCCATAACTTACGCCTGCCGAAATACCAATGAGTTTAACGGCGTTATCAGAATAACAGACATCGTTTTTAATCTGCTCTAATGCCCTTGCCGTAAGAAAACAAGCCGGAGAAACTGCAAAGGCTTTTTTGCCCATACTTGCAAGCCCCGTGGCGACACCAACCAGATTTTGTTCAGCAATCCCTACCTCTACAATCTGTTCAGGGAAACACTGTCCGTAAGGTACTAACTTACCCGAGCCACGCGAATCGCTCGTTACTACATAAATATCTTTATCCTGTTGAGCCAGAGACTGTAATGTTTCTGAGAAAACCTCAAGATTCGCTTTATTAATTGTAAAATTCATCGTTTCAATACAATACAGATTTGTAGCTTTTTTCAAATCTGTGTTCTTGATTCAGTCTCTTAATTTAGTTCCAGTAAAGCCGCTTCGTATTGCTCGGCACTTGGTACGCCATGATGCCATTTCAATATATTTTCCATATAGCTGATGCCTTTACCTTTGGTTGTATGTGCAATTACAAATGATGGTTTGTCAGGTTCAAATGGGAGGCCTTCTAAGGTCTGTGTCAATGCTTCTACATCATTGCCATCTACATGTTTTACTACCCAGCCGAAGGCTTCTAATTTTTTATCCAAAGGCTCAAGACCCATTACATCGGCATTGGGGGCGGTAATCTGTAATTTGTTGTAATCCAATATGGCGCAAAGATTATCTAATTTATAATGGGCGGCAAACATAAATGCCTCCCAGTTAGATCCTTCAGCCATTTCTCCATCACCTAAAACAGTAAAAACTCTTACACCGGATTTATCTTTTTTAGCAGCTAAGGCATTGCCACAGCAGATAGATAAACCATGCCCTAAACCTCCTGTATTTTGCTCTATCCCTTTGATTTTTTTGGTAGGATGGCCAATATAAGGCGACTGGTATTTACACAATGTTAATAAATCTTCTTCTGCAAAAAAGCCTTTATCTGCCAGCACTACATAAAGCGCTTCTACACAATGTCCTTTGCTCTGGATATATCTGTCTCGTAGATTGGAATCAAAGTTTTCAGGCGAAACATTCATGATTCTGTTATATAAGACATTAAGAATATCAATGACCGATAAACTCCCACCCGTATGCCCTGCTTTGGCATTATAGATATATTTCAGAATGTTTCTTCTGTATAGTTTTGATTTTTCTTGTAATGCTTTGAGTTCCATTTTTCTTTGGTTTTCGGAAAGACATTTATAAAATTCAAAAAATAAACGTTCTTAAATTACCTGATTAGGTATAATAAACCTAAAGATATGTCTGAGTAGAGACAGGGCATTGCCCTGTCTCTACCAACAAATCTGCATTATTTAAAGAACGTTTATTGGTAGAAAATTAATCACTATGTCTCCTTCTTCAATGCTTATAAATCTCCCAACCCATATAATTACCCAATGCCTCTTCCAGAATATTGGCAGTTTTTGAGGCATTCATTACTACATGGTGCTCGAAGCCGTTTCTGCAAACATATTTCATAAGGCCTTGTAAATCAGGGATTTGTGCTACTGCACGATTCCCGAAAGTATTGAGCGGGTCGTTAGTCAGCTCGCCTTCACCTATGTAGGCTCTAATGATACCCTTTGGGTCATCTGTGCTGATGCGCCCGTAAGTAAGTGGCATGGCAGGGGTGCGGCCGTCTAATGCCCCGTATGTATTTTCTACACCAACGGTAGTACCTAAAATTGGTGCATTACTGATTTGAATATCCGGCAGGAACGACTTCGCCCAGTTGCCGCAATGGAACAAGACACATTTGTTTTCATCATCGGCATAGTTATTATTCCAGTCTACCAAGGCACTTGGCGAGCCTGATGCCAATTGCATGACATACATTGAAAGCGTACCTGTCACATCCACTTCGCAGGCACTTGGTAGCATATTTTCTGACATTATACTCATGCTTGTACAGACATTACAGCCATAGTTTTGTTGCAGCGATGTCCAGCATTGAATAGCTGTAGCATCGAGGACATTCTCTTCCATAATTTCTTTCAGAACCACATCCAATCGTGCAATCTGTAACATGGCTTCGTTAGGCGTTCGGCCTTTAGGCGCATAAGCATTGATTGATTCTAAATGTTGTATTACTTTGGTATCGTCAGTAGCTAATTTATTAGCTCTGCCTAAGATTTCAGACAGGTCAAAAGTTGTTACCGAGATGCCGTTTCTCTGAAGGATTTTCTCTGAATACCGAACCGTGTTAAATGCTCCAGGTCTTGCCCCGATTGCTCCGATTCGCACATTTTTTAACCCTTTTACTACCCGGCAAACCGCTGTAAAATCCAGCAAATCTCTCTGAAAATTTTCGCTTGCAGGCGAACTCACATGTTGGCTCGTTAAGGTATATTTGATACCATATTGATACAGATTATTGCAAACCGAAATCTTGCCACACCATGAATCCCGGCGGTTCACTACATTCATTTTACTGAGTTCATCGGGGTATGCCTGTATCAGCACCGGTACATTCAGATCGGCTAATTTGAGTGTATCAGCTACACCTTTTTCGTCACCAAAATTGGGTAGCAATACCAGTATTCCCATCAGTTCCTCCCGATGAGCTTTGAATAATTCAGCACATTTCTGTGCTTCCTTAAACGTTTCTACTCCCCCAAGCTTGGTGTCGTTACTGTCTAACAGGATAGGTTTAAGATTCAGTTTGGCAAAAACATCAATGATTTCGGTTCTTGCTTTTTCTACTAAACTATCCGGAAAAAAATCTCTGTTTCCGATAATAATTCCAATACTCATTTTTCTTATTTTTAAGCGCACAGAAGTAGGTCATTGTCGTAGTGTATCTGCGGCGGTTGGTAAGCTTTATGCTATGATTACTTCAATTTCGTTTTCCCTGAACACGTCCTTGTGTTTCTCTTCTATACCGGCATCGGTAATTATATAATCTATCAGTCCCAACGCACCAAGACTTGCCAAAGCACTCTTACCGATTTTTGTACTGTCAGCTACCAGATAGGTTACTTCAGCGGCATCAATCATTGCTTTTTTTACCACTAAATCACTGATACTCGGATAAGTTAAACCTGATTTCAGTGAGATGCCTGCTGTGGCTAAAAATAGTTTCTGCACATTTAAGCCTTTAAAGAAATCAGCCGCTTTTTGTCCGGTTAATGAAAGGGTAGGGGGTTTAAATTCTCCTCCTGTCATAATTACTTCAATGCTCGGTTCTGTGCCAAGCATCAGGGCTATGTTGAGGGCATTGGTGATGACAGTCAGGTTTTTAATGCCTGAGGTCTTTATCTTTTTGGCAATTTCGGTTGTGGTACTACCTGAATCGAGAATAATTGTATCACCCGTTTCGATAAACTCTAAGCATTTCTGCGCAATTACTTCCTTTTTATCGAGGTTATCCTGATGTACCAGTGAAAAACTCCGAACCTGGTCTTCTACGTTTTTCAGGTAGGCTCCGCCATGCTCTTTGATTATTAAATCTTCGGCCTCTAATTTTTCTAAATCCTGCCGGATGGTTACTTCTGTTACTTTAAAAAGGCGCGCCAGATCGGCTACTTTGGCCGAGCCATCTTCACGCAATAATTCTAAAATTCTATCTCTCCGCTGATTGGGTAGCATGGTTTACAAATGAATGTTAAATGGAATGAGATGCTAATTTACTATTTAATATTCATTTTCTTGAAGCAAAACTAAAAGAAAATAAAAGAAATAAAAAGAAAATAAACGAAAATATTTGACAAATGATTTTTTGCTTTTATTTTCGCATATCAAAAATAAGTCAAAGCATTTATTTAAAAAATTATAAAACAATCAAAAAATGAAAAAAGCCATTTTCTTTTTAATAAATAAAAAAGGGATTCTTTATGCGCTAAATCTTTTGTTGTTACCATTACTCATACAAGCGCAACGTCGCCCGAGTAAGATTGTTTCACCGGAAGTACTGCCGGATAATTCAGTTATCTTTCGTTTAAAAGCCCCGAATGCCAATTCGGTGCAATTATCAGGTACATGGCCGAAATCATTTAAGAATATGATTCCTATGACAAAGGTTGACTCTGTATATGAGATAAAAATAGGGCCTTTACCTTCTGATATGTATGAATATGAGTTTATTTTAGATGGCATTCCTACCCTTGACCCCAACAGCAGTATGGTAACGCGCGATGGAGCGTGGATTCAGAACAGATTGATGGTGCCTGGTGCACAGGCGGATATTTATGATGTGAAGCCTGTTCCGCATGGTGATTTAAAGGCTGTATGGTATAATTCTGCTACTTTAGGTACAGAGCGCAGAATGTTTATTTATACGCCTCCGGGATATGATAAAAATAAAAAAAGTTATCCGGTTCTCTATTTATTGCATGGAGGTGGGGGTGACGAAGAAGTGTGGCTGAGCAGAGGAAGAGCCAATTATATTATTGATAATCTGATTGCCACAGATAAAGCTGAACCAATGATTGTAGTGATTACGAATGGGAATCCGGTTACGACAGCAGCACCCTTAGACCGTCTGGCCGCCATGCAGAATAAGGTAGCACCCGGTATTAATTCGATGGCTTCCGGGAAATTTGAAGAAAGTTTAGTAAAAGATGTGATTCCATACATTGAGAGTAATTATCGCGTAATTGCTGACGCAAACCACCGTGCCTTAACTGGTTTTTCGATGGGGGGGTATCAGACCCAGAATATTACCAATGCTAATCCTGATAAATTTAAGTATATTGGCGTGATGAGTATGGGATTATTCTCAACATTTATCAAAGACGGCAACTATAAAAAGGAAGAGCATGTGAAACAACTGAAGGAGTTGCAAAAAAATAACCCGAAAGTATATTGGATAGGCATAGCCAAAGATGATTTCCTGTATTCGAGCGTTGTAAAAATGAAAGAACTCTATGATGAAGTCGGTTTTAAATATACTTATAGAGAGAATGAGGGTACGCACGATTGGAACTCATGGAGATTATATTTAAGCGAGTTTGCGCAATTGGCGTTTAAATAATGTATTGATGCTAAAGATGAAACAAAATACTAAAAAATGAAAAGAAAACTCAATTCAATACTACTCTTGTTTTTTGGATTAATATTCATTGCGAATACTACAATCGGACAATCAAAACCCCGAACCATTGTAACGACTGATGGAGAGATAGATGATGTAGATTCATTTATCAGAATGTTGTTGTATGCGAATGAATTCAGAATAGAGGGATTGGTTTACAGTAGCTCGATGTGGCACTACAAAGGTGATGGTAAAGGCACTAAATTTGTCTCTGAAATGGCCATGACTAAAAATCTGTATAAGGAAAAAACTGACCTCCGCTGGCCTGGTGTTACCTGGATGCAGGATTTAATCGGAGCTTATGAAAAAGTATATCCAAACCTTATTTTACACGATAAATCTTTCCCGACAGCCAATTCGCTTCGGAAACTGATAAAAGTAGGCAATATTGATTTTGAGGGAGAGATGGAGAAAATAACTGAAGGCTCAGAACATATTAAAAACAAATTGTTGGATGCCACTACCGAGCCTATCTATTTGCAGGTATGGGGTGGAACAAACACTATAGCCAGAGCTTTGAAATCAATAGAAGAACAATATAAGCATACACCTCAATGGCCTCAGATTTATAAAAAAGTCTGTGATAAAGCCATTATTTACGCCATTTTAGACCAGGATGCTACTTATAAAAAATATGTTGCCCCAAACTGGAAAGACCTGAAGGTATTCTATAATGCCAGCCAGTTCTGGTGCTTTGCATATCCCTGGAAGAGAGCTGTTCCACAATCGCAACATTATTTATTAGAGGGTAAATTTATGGGTGATGAAATCATCAATAATCATGGCCCGCTTACCAAAATGTATTATAGCTATGGCGACGGACAAAAACAGGAAGGTGATGATGAGCATATACATGGCGATTTGAGCAAAGTAAAAACCGGACAATGGGGTGCATTTGGTAAGTATGATTTTATATCAGAGGGAGATTCGCCGTCTTATCTGCATCTGATAGATGTAGGGTTGGGTAATATCCAGAATCCATCTTATGGTGGTTGGGGTGGTAGATTAAAGCAATCGGCGGATAATCCGAACCGCTGGGAGGATGGAAAAGAGGTGGCTGATTATAATCCGTTTACCCAAAAAATGGACTTAACCTATCCTCAAACCCGCTGGATAGAACCTATCCAATTGGATTTTGCTTCCCGAGCGGACTGGTGTGTAAAAGATTTTAAAAGTGCCAACCATGCGCCAAAGGTTTCAGTTAAAACCGGAAATGCTATCAAAGCCAAAGCTGGTACTAAAGTACAGATTATAGCCAACGCCAAAGACCCCGATAAAAACAAGGTGAATTTTAATTACTGGCAATACAAAGAAGCCGGAACTGCCAAAGAAGCCGTGGAAATTAATAAGAAAACCAATGAAACGGCAGAAATAGCATTACCAGCAACACTCAATAGCGGAGATACAATTCATATCATTGTTGAAGGAAAAGACGAAGGCATTCCTGCATTGACACGCTATCAAAGGGTGATAATAACAGTTTTGTAAGTGTTAATTTTTTCGATATAGCTTAATTGAAAAGGGGTTTCTCGCTATTAGAGGAATCCCTTGTTATTTAAGTTTTAAATATTCTACTCGAAATGAATATTGCAGGATCGTTGAAATCAGTTCATTACATTTAATTCAACTTCTAAATCATTGTATCCTCTTTTTGAATCCCAGATGCCTTCATTAGCAAACCTAACCGCATAGTCAACTCTGTCTTTAATGGATGGTGATATATCTGGTAGATAAAGGTATAAATGATACTTACCAGAATTTATACCTTTTGGTAACTTGATTTGTTCAACAATTTTACCAAACTTCCCCAGCCATTTTCTGGGGTCAGTTTTCAATTTTACTATTACTTCTTTGCTGGTTATGGTATTTACGAAAACCAGATATGCTTTTCTTTCATTGAACATGGCCGCAAAACCTTTGTTCTCAATACCTAATTCTACTTTAAAAGCCTTAGATTTTGATACCTTTTTGGGATAGCTTATGAAATTTAACTGTAACCGATACCCAAGATTATTAAAAATATCGTCATAGCAATTATCTCCTCTTTTCCACTGGTTCATTAATTCCATCGGATAGTCCAGATTTAAAAATGACCAATGAAATTTTCTTAACTCTACCAAAGCATTAGGGCAATCGGAACGTGGTGAATTAACTTTACAGGTCTCTCCACCCATCGGTAAATATCTTGTTTGATTTTCCAAAAAACTGTATTCAGTACTCATTTTTGTCTTCACATAAGTGCCTATATCCGTATCGCTTGCTAAAAAGCAATCATTATGAAACCCTATACGAGATTCATTTGACTTATTAAAAGCTTTTGCTGTAGTAATAATCGTATTGCCATACATACCTGTTTTATATCTTGGGGTTCTTATCTGAACCATTCGGCTAGCAGGTAGGGCTTCTAATAAAGCATCAAGGACTTCTCTTCTTGCCGGATAATTTGGTTCAGAATCAATTCTTGTTGGAATACCAAACTCTTCCTGCGTTGTGGCATGCCATTCGCCATAAGTGCCGATGAATCCGGCCTGAACTACATAAATTACGTCCACATTCTTTTCAAAAAGAGGTTTCAGTTGTTGAATATGACTGATAATCATCCTTTTTGAAGCATCCCGTACGCTTGCCTTTGAATTTTTTGTGTATGAAAATCTGATGACCGCTTTCAAGCCAATTTTCCTGAGTATATCAAAATCAGCCTGTACATTATCAAGATAACCCTGTGAGATAGGGGAGTTAATAAATTCATCCAGATAAAAACCTCTGTAAATTAATGAGATATTGGCTCGTTTTAAAGTATCAAGTACATTTTCTTTAAGCCTTGAATAATACTTTGAGTTAGTATCAAAGTGTTGATAAAACCCTCTTTCCGGATTGAATATCTTTTCTTGGGTAGGCCGGAATCCACTATAATTTACAATAGAAGAGGTAGTTTGATTTTGCTTGGCAACAAAGGCCATACAGCAAAACAAGACGATTAAATATAATAATCTGATTTTCATGATCCTGTTATGATTTATTTTCTGCATTTGTTACTTCTAACTTGATTCAAATGAGAATGTTATCAGCTACAGTAGATTTGTGATTTAATAACTTTTATTGAAACTGATTTAGTTACATTTTAAGTATTGAGGCTGTTTAAACTTATATAAAAACTATACAATTGATGCTTGTTCTTAGCCTTACTTTTTGTCTTGATACAAAAAGTAACAAAAAAATCAAGAAAATTTAAACTCGCTGACGCTCAAACAGTAAATTTTCGGGCTAGGCTTCTTTAAAAAAGAAAAGTTTAAACAGGGTCATTATTTACAGATTAAAATGACCTATTCTGTTAATTAAAAAAAGCTACTTTTTAAAGTAGCTTTTTTTAATTGTTACGATTCTGTTTTATGAGTCAATCTTTTGTGGGGTCTCGCCTCTGGCTAAAAGCCTTTTTTCTTTATTCTTTTTCCTCCGCTCTTTTTCGTAGGCATTTACCCGCTCTTTATTTATCCGCCTGTACTCACGACAATATTCTTTCATTTCTTCCCGATGTTGTTCAGCATATTCACGAGAAGTCTTGTTCAGTTTCTCCCTGTTTTTTTCTCTGTATTTTTTTTGATATTCCCTTTGATAGTCAGTTGTTTTCATAATGGATAAGTATTTTGCAAAAGTTTGATTTCAGTTTTCAAAAGTAGAAGATTTTTTAAATTATCATAATTTTTTATAGGGTTTATTAACGGTTTTGTTTTCTCAGAAAATAATAATGAAGGAACCATTGTTAGTATTAAGACTACTCAACAAAAAGACAGTCACCAATGGCAACTGTCTTTCTCAATTCGATCGTCATAATAATTATTTCCCTTTTTGACTTGTCAGAAGTATATTTTTAAGACTTTCTACTTCCTGAGCTAATTGGTTAATCCGTTGATTCTCTTTTTCCAGTGTCTCAATGCGTGTTAATAACTGTTGAGTAGCAGAAATGTTGAGCGTTGTTAATGCTTCATAATCGACCGTACGGAAATCATTTACTTCTTTGCCATACACAAATACTTTTCCGCTTTTTTCTGAACTAACCTGAATACCCTGATCTGAAACGGTTAATACTTCTACAGTTTCCTGCTTTTCTTCACTAATGAGTTTAAGTTTGTCACCTGCTTTTAATGTTGTTTGGGTTAACGGAATAAATCCTTTTTCGATGAAGCTTAACTGATAAATATCAGGAACAAAATCAGTCATTTTAGTTACAGCAGAAGGGTAAACTTCTTCTATCTGTTGGGCAATTACTTTCTTATAATTGGTATTTCCTTTAGAGATTGAGTCGATTAATTGATAATCAGTTACCTTGATATTTTTTAGAATATCAAGGTCTTGCGCATTATCAGATAAGCCCTTTATTTTTTTGATGCGAGCGTCTGAATATACATTCAATTCAGAAGTGGCAATTCGGTCTGAAGTATAGATAGAATAGTAATTTGTTCCGCTTGTGGTTCCCGTTGAAGCACTGTTATTCAAATACCCATAAGATAAATTAGTTGTCAGGCTGCCATTTACGACCAACTTTGCTTTGGTTGGAGTTTCTGTGCCGATTCCGACTGCACCATTGCTTTTGACTATTACTTTACTACCTGTATTATCTTTTAAAATCAGGTGTCCGACCCCTTCGCTATTTCCACTTCCTGTAGATATGAACTTCCAGTTGTTACCGTTGGTTGAAGTATTATTGATAGCAAGCCATGTACCTGTAGTAGAAGAACTGGTGGCTCTTATGGTTTCATTAGTTGTAGCTACAATTTCTAATTTAGAAGAAGGGTTTTCAGTACCAATGCCTACTGCGCCATTGTTACTCTTAATAATCATTCTTGAAGTAGTTTCGTCTTTAAATACCAGATTCCCTGTCCCTTCACTATTCTCACTTCCTGTAGAAATCAGCTTCCAACTTTTCCCTCCTAATGAAGTATTTTCTAATTTAAACCAGGCACCAAGGTTGGATGTACTTGTAGCCCGAAAAATTTCATTATTTGAGCCAAATATTTCCAGTTGCGATTCAGGGTCATCCGTGCCTACGCCGACTTTTCCTGCATTTGTAACTACCATGCGTGGACTTTCTCCTCCTTCAACTACGAAAGACCCATTATTATCCTGACCAATGTCTATAAAACTATTGCCAACACCCTGAAAACGCATTTGGGGTGCCAGGTTGGTTGGAGAGAATAGTCTGGATACAACTATGGCATTATTATAATCTTCTGAGTCCTGTACAATAAACCTTGCATTTTCATTAGCAATTACATCGAGTTTGCTGGCATTTTCAAGGGGAGTGTGAGAACCAATAATTAATCGACCATTTACGCCCATATTACGCTCGAGAAAATCTCCATAAATTAAAGGAGTATCAGTGCCTGAATTATGAATATATAACTTATCATTACCTATTGCATTAGAACCAGCCGCATCTCCTATAAATACATTATAGCTTCCGGTTGAATTATGGCCTGCATAAGAACCTATTGCTACATTAGACCCACCCGAAATATTATCAACAAGTGCAAGGCGCCCAATAGCTACATTAAAACCTCCGGTTTTATTAGTTTCCAAAGCACCTGCTCCGATAGCCAGATTATTGCTTCCGGTAGTGGTTTCAGCGCCTGCATTGAAACCAATAAAAGTATTATATTTTTGAGTTAAATCGTCGTTTTTCCCTGCTCCTTCTCCAATAAATACACCTAATCCGGTGTTATGAATGTCTATTCTACCATTGATACGGGCGTTTCCGTTTACCTCAAGCATTTCAGAGGGATTCAACACTCCGATACCAACCCTACCATTATTACGTAAAATCATTTTGGTGCTATTCTGGTCTTTGAAGTGTAATTGTCCGTATCCGCCATTTTCACTCGTAGTTCCTGTTCCAGAATGGAATAACTGCCATTCTGTTGAAACAGGTAGTTCATCTACTGTACCTGTAACTCCTGAAGATAGTCGTATCCCTGTACCATTAGTTAAATTTCCTCTAAAGCTGGCAACTACCTGAGACCCCGGGTGTCTGACATCTAACTTATAGGCAGGAGTATTTGTACCAATTCCTAAATTAACCGAGGGTATCAGATATAAATACTCATTCTCTGCTGCCCAGAAAGGGTCTGAAAAAATGGTTGGGTCCATCCAGGTGCCATTCCCCACAGGGTCTGAAACCATTACTTTATACATACCTGCGCCATTGGTCATCCGAAGAAACCTGGTTGATAGAGTATCCGTATTTATCTGTGACTTGGGGAGTAAAGTTACACTTTGCGGGAAAGCCTGAGTTAAAGATACAATAGAAAAAATGGTAAAAAATATTGTTTTTTTGAGTTTTATAGATGTGTTCATGGGTAAATAAGCTTTTATTTATAATTGACTGCTAAATTTTTTGCAACGGTTGTATTGATTTTTTTTGAAACAATTTTGTTCAACAAAATTGTTTAATAAGGTCTAAAAAAATATGGCCGTAGCCATTTTGTAAAATTAAGGCCTGATTCCGTTCAGGACGAATGCCTTAATTTTACTTCTTCTTTTCCTGATAAATTCTTTCATGCTTTCTTCATCTCGGTTTTGTTTAGCTTTTACATAGGCCATTGTCAAATAAGGCATAGCACATAAGCCGTAAATATTCATGATTAAATCTTCACCTGTTATATACTCACTCACGGTACCTTGTTGTTTTTCATTTTTAAGTATTTCGTTTAACTGAAACGGAATTGTATCTTCCCGGGAGTGAGCGAGAAAGTAGGCTAACTCTTCTGATTCGTTAAATAAATTAACAATAAAGCCTGGCAATCCTGGTTTGTCTTCAAACAAATCGCTTACTACTTCTATAATGCCCTCTATCAATATATCTAAATCGACTTGTTCACCAATCAGGCGTTTCATGTGAAAAAACACAGTGTTAAGGGTGCTTTCCAATATCTCCTGAAAAAGTGATTCTTTGGTTCGGAAATAATAATGTAACATCGTACGGCTAATGCCCGCCTCTTCGGCAATCTGGGTAGTACGTGTACCTTTAAATCCGTTTCGGTGGAAAACTTTCTCAGCAGCTATTAATATCTTTTGCTTGGTGTCTTGATCTATCTTCGGCATAAACTATATTGTTCAACAAAATTGTTTATAAAAAATTTATGAAACAAATTTATTTAGGATTCTCGATAAAAATATTTTTAAAACAAATAATCAATAAAAAGCCATTGTTACGTAGTATATTTTTCTACAAGTAACAATGGCGCTGAATATTAGCTTATATAAAGCTTGTAAAAATAAATAATTATCCCTTAAGCTCCAGTTTTTTGGCAAATTTCTGTGCTTTCAACGATAATTCAGTCGCTAAGAAACAATGGTCCTGTGTCATAGATGTTTCTGTTCTGTTTACAATATCGCTCACCAATTGCCCACCAAATGGTAGTGGTTCTTTACTACAATCAATATATTTAGTTTCTTTATTATTGACCAGATACAGGTTATTGCCGCTGTCTTTGATGGCAATGTCGATATTTTTACGAATTTCAATAAAGCCTTCTGTACCTAAGATAGTCAATCGGCCATCACCCCAGGTTTTTAGTCCGTCTGGCGTAAACCAGTCTACACGAATGTATCCCGCTCCTCCATTGCCTTTCACCATTGCATCGCCGAAATCTTCAAAGAGGGGAAATTCGGGGTGATTCACATTACCAACCTGAGAGCTGATAACTTCGCCTTTAGTAGACCCCGTGAAAAACAAAAACTGGTCGAATTGATGCGAAGCAATATCAGTAATAATACCTCCGAACTTGCTACGGTCGAAAAACCATTCCGGGCGGCTTTTGGTATTCATTCTGTGTGGCCCAAGGCCAATGGTTTGAATTACTCTACCTATCACGCCTTCTTTGATTAACTCACCGGCTTTTACAGTAGCTCTGTTCTCAAAACGTTCGCTATACATAATCGAGTAGATGCGCTTGGTTTCTTTCTGCACTTTTCTTGCCTCGGCTAATTGCTCTAAAGTTGTAATACCGGGCTTATCAGACATAAAATCTTTTCCATGTTTCATTGCTCTGATTCCAATTGGCGCACGTTCACTGGCAATTGCAGCACTCAAGATGAGTTGAATTGAATTATCCTCCAATACCTCTTTTTCGCTTGTTGCCTGTTTCACATTCGGGTATCTTTTTACATATGCTGCCAGTAAATCCGGTTCTTTGGCATAGACTGCTACTAACTCTCCGCCACCACGTATAATAGCCTCTGTCATACCATAAATATGACCGTGATTAAGTCCTATCACCGAAAAACGGATACTTGGTGCTACGTTTTTGTAAATATAAGGTGCTTCCATAGTGTTTGACTTTGCGGCAATTTCATTCACAAGGCTCGACGAAAGTACCAGCCCTGCGGTGCTTGTCAGTGTATTCTTTAAGAATTTACGGCGGTTATTCTGATTGTTTTCCATAGTTTAATAGGGTAGGTTTTATTGGGTTTTGGTTGCCAGTTTTAAAGCCTGAGTAGTAGTATAATATTTGGCAATCATGTTGGGTACTTCCCAAGCAGGCAATTTGCCTTGTTTCAGATACTCAAGGTATTTTTCGGTTACTCTTCCAAAATGCGCCTCATGTCCTTCTTTGTATTTTTCAGGAATTTCCACTTCCCATCCTTTGGCATTTTTCTTTAGAGCAACACCGGGGTATTTTTTCTCTATTACTGCTAATGCTTGCAATAAGCCCGCTTCATAGACTTTATTATTGCTGACAGGCTCAATATATAGTGTTGGCTTATAGTTTTGTTCTGCGCCTTGTCTTATAATGAGATTGGCTTTAGTACCGCGCATAATTGAGTAATGTGTATCTCCACCGCCCTCAGGTGCCTGATAAGCCCATATTACTGATGCTTTGGCGTGCACCCCTTTTAGCTGATAGTTAATTTCGCCGTTTGAATATACTTTTAATACATTATCTACTACATCTTTTTTCAGATAGTCAGGAAAACCATCTGTTTTTGTAATAGTCTTGAATTGATTTAAAGTCATGTCAGTCGTCCAGTGGCGGGCACTGGTCAGTTTGATGTCTTTCTGATAATCAATTACCTGTTCAGGAAAACATTCCCACTGAATCAGATCTACGAGGTGCGTAGTTACGTCTACAATACCTTCGCCCTGCTGTGCAACATCCATAAACCATGATGGGCGCGTGAGTACACTGCCTGACACATATTTATAAAAATGATGCACACTTTCTTTGGTTACGGCAGGATTCTCGGGGGTTCCTTTCTCCAGTTTTCCGAAAGCAGATGGTAACATCGAAAACTCTCGCTGCAGCATGGTACTAATTTCATAACGCTCAGTCATGATATCGTAGAGCAGTACCTTTTTTTGTGCTGCGGTAGTAAAGGTCTTTTTTAGTTTATCAAAATCTTTGCCATCAATTATCATAGGCTTATCAGCCAATACATTCAATCCGGCATTAACTGATTTGTCAATATAATCAGCCTTTATGCGATTATTACCTGCAATCACCACTACATTTCCTGCTTTTTCAGATAGCATTTTTTCAAAATAATCAGGGCCAGTATATACTTTTTCCAACCACTTTGTCGGGTTATCGGCACGCTTATTATAGCCTTCGATGCGTTGTAAGTGAAAGTCAAGATCTGTGCCGACCGGAGCATATACCCTTACTTCCGGGCTTACTTCGGGATACATATTTTTCTGTACAAGAGCCGCATGAAAATGACCGGGGTCAAGGGTAATCAGTCTGATTTCTTTTGAAGTCTGGGCAGATGTTTCTTCATTGATTAACATACTTAGTGCTAAAGCAAACCCTGTTGCTAACAGTTTTTTTCTCATCAGGTTGAATATAAGGTTATTTACTAACTTTTATCGCGTACGCGCTTCTTTGTGGTCTCGACAAGAGTGCGTTGGCTTTGGTATCATTATTCTTAAAACGCTCAGTTTTCGGATCCCAATATAATCTTCTTTTCAACTTCATTGCTGCATGGTGTAATAAGCAAGCAGTACATGAGCGATGTCCGATTTCAGCCGGAGCGATTGGTTCTTTTCGTGAAGCGACGCTTTCCAGCCAGTTGCCATGATGGTCGTTGCTCACAGGTAAATGCAATTCGTTAGGGCCAATTTCAGAGGTAATAATTTTAGGGTCACTGGCGTCCAGTTTCTTGGCTGCGTTTTGTTTCGCTATCGGGTCACTCGAAGTAACCGCTCCATCACCACGAGAAACAAAAATCCAGCCCTCAGTCCCTTCAAATTTAATTCCATTCGGAATCTCGTTACTGATAATCATTTCTACCCCGTTATCATAGAGTGCATGAGTAGTAAAGATACCATGCACATTCCATAAACCACTGGTTGGGAAATCGGCCTTGCCCCATATTTCAACAGGACCCGAATATTCCTTATCCATCCCCCAATGCGCAATGTCAATATGATGTGCGCCCCAGCCGGTAATCATTCCGGCACCGAACTGCTCGCAACGCAACCAACCCGGGCGGTCGAATCCTACATTGGGGTGTACACGTTTTTCGGTATAATATACCTCTGGCGTTGTACCCAACCACATATCATAGTTCAGATTCTTCGGGATTGGCATCTGAGGCTCTTCATTGCCCGATGGGTCGCCCGGCAAACCTACATATACTTTTTGCAATTTACCTATTCTTCCGTTTCTTACCAACTCTACCGCATATCTGAATTGCGAAGTCGAGCGTTGCTGACTACCAATCTGCAATATTCTGCCCGATTTCTTCACGGCATCAGCCATCATTCTGCCTTCTGAGATAGTTAACGAAGCGGGTTTTTGTACATATACATCTTTTCCCGCTTCTACGGCATGTACTACAATAGGTGCATGCCAATGGTCAGGAGTGCTCACAATCACGGCGTCAATGTCTTTATTGAGCAATAATTCTCTGTAATCGCCATAGCCTGTTACCCCATTAAACTCTTTGCCCGTTTTTTTAGTGTAATATCCGTTAACTAATTTCTGGGCAAGTTCTACCCGGTTGCTATCTAAGTCACATACGGCCATAATCTGGGCAGAATCGTGTTTCCATACCCCCGGCATATCATGCCCACGAGAAATTCTTCCTACACCGATAGCCCCGACATTAATTCTGTTACTTGGGGCATTTTTACCAAAAACAGACGAAGGTACTATTGTTGGTAAACCAGCTAATAGTGTACTGCCGGCCATAATCCCTTTACCACTCAGGTCAAGGAATTTTCTTCTTGAAATATGAGTGTTTTTTTTAGTAGTCATAATATGTTATACAATTTACATTGATTGAATAGAAATTTTATCGGAAAAGATGAGGGATTAGTGTGGCTGCAATACAGCCACACTATTAAAATTATCCCGTTATAAGTAGAATTGTTTCATGATAGTAGATTCGGAGTTTATAGGTGGCATTGATAAGGTTGAATATAAAATATAGTTTAAGGGTTGGGTAATTCTAAGAAAAATACAATTGTCAGATAAATTTCTAAGGTTATATAAGTCTTTCAAATTATCACTATAAAGCTAAATCCAAAAGAATATTACGGTTATTTTTGCATTAAAAAAAGACTTTTATGTCTATTTTTTATATTTTTAATCTACTTTCTATCGGTTTCGTTTTCGGGAACGTTCCCGATAGTTTTCTGAAACTTGTAATAATTATAGATTTTTCTGGTTGTTTAATCTTAGCCAAAATTGGGATTGAGAAGTCTAATATATGATTAAGAAGACTCAGGCATTGGAAAAGTATAATTCAGATGTTTTTTACCCTGAATAAGATTTAACTGATTTGAGGATTTTGTTGATAAAGAATTATAATTATTGAATTATGAAGGGTTATATTAGAGCATAATAAAACATTATTACAATCAATAAATCAGGTAAAACCGTATTTCGTCGCGGCACAGTTCGAGACAACGATTCTTACTATCCTAAACTAATGGAAAATAACAAACTCAAGAGAGAAATTGATATCCTGGGCTTAGCGGCCAATACGGTAAACCTTATTATCGGGGCTGGTATTTTTATTCTACCTGGCCTGGTGGCTGCTTATCTGGCCGAAGCCAGTCTATTAGCTTATATCTTTTGTGGTATCCTGATGTTTACTATTGTTCTATGTTTTGCAGAAATAGGTAGCCGCATTACTACTACCGGAGGGGCATATGCCTATATTCACAAAGCCTTTGGCGATTATGCAGGTTTTCTGGCCAATACCCTTTTCTGGTTCGGCACTGGCGTGTTGATGAACGCTGCCGTAATCAATGCAATGGCAGATATGTTGGCGATATATCTGCCTGCAATGAAATCAATTGAGTACAGAGCTTTATTCTTTATTCTTATTTTTGGGGGTTTTGCCTGGGTAAATATCAGAGGGGTGAAGTATGGCAATACAATGGTGAAAGTAAATACTATTATTAAATTGATTCCTTTGTTATTGCTGATTTTGGTGGGTGTTTTTTACGTATCCATTGATAACCTGCAATGGAAATCCACGCCTTCACTGATTAATATCGGGGGTGCATCACTATTATTATTTTTTGCTTTTGGGGGCGGGGAAGCCGCTTTGAGTGTAAGCGGCGAGATTAAGAACCCCAAACGTGTAATTCCTCTGGGAATCCTCTCAGGCATCGGCATCGTGATTCTGCTTTATATGATTATCCAGGCTGTTTCTCAGGGTGTTTTAGGAAATGACTTAGTTAACCATAAAGATGCGCCACTGGCGGCAGTTGCTGAAAAAATCTTCGGAGTTTCAGGTGCTACACTGATTATTGCGGGGGGTATTATCTCTATTTTCGGTTCGTTAAGCGGGTCTGTTTTGTCTTATCCCCGTGTATTGTTTGCAGGGGCACAAAGTGGTTGGTTTCCGGTTTTTCTCTCTAAAATCCATCCTAAATATGCTACCCCTTATTGGGCTATTATTATTTATGCCATACTTGATTTTGTATTTGCTATTTCTGGTGGATTTAAACAACTGGCTATCATCGCAAGTGCCTCTTTGCTTACTATTTATCTGGGGGTTGTTCTGGCCGTTATTAAATTCAGACTTACTTCTGAAAACTCTACTGAAAGTACTTTTCGTCTGCCTTTTGGTTTATTTATACCTGTTGTTGCAGTTATTGCTATCCTGTGGTTTTTATCAAATCTGAAAGGTGAAGAATTTGCAGGAATGGGTATTGCGCTCCTAATACTTTCGGCTGTCTATGGTGTAATGAAGCTATTAAGACGAGGCAATTGAAGCTGCTAAAGGGACTTTTTCAGCGGTTTTTTTGTTCCATACAGGCGGATAACTCGGATAATA
Source organism: Emticicia sp. BO119 (assembly GCF_013912375.1). Taxonomy (GTDB): domain Bacteria; phylum Bacteroidota; class Bacteroidia; order Cytophagales; family Spirosomataceae; genus Emticicia. The sequence goes on from NZ_JACETV010000002.1 coordinate 310,257, forward strand.
CCGGTTTTCTCGTAAAAATCAGTTAATTTTGTAGTATGATTATAAGACCGGAAAGACCCATAACAGATTGGCTGCCACTTACATTGAACGAAGTGGAGAAAAGGGGCTGGGACGAAGTAGACATTGTACTCGTTTCAGGCGATGCCTATGTAGACCATCCTGCTTTTGGCACGGCTGTTATCGGGCGTATTATTGAAAGTGAAGGATTCAGAACCGCCATTATTGCCCAGCCCAACTGGAGAGATGATTTGCGGGACTTTAAGAAATATGGTCGCCCAAAGTATTTCTTTGGGGTAACAGCAGGTTGTATGGATTCGATGGTGAATCATTATACAGCCAACAAACGTTTGCGTTCGAATGACTCCTATACACCGGGTGGAGAGGCTGGCTACCGCCCTGACTATGCAACTACGGTTTATACCAGAATATTAAAAGAACTCTATCCTGATGTACCAGTTCTAATCGGTGGTATAGAAGCCTCTTTAAGACGGGTAACCCATTATGATTACTGGAAAGACCAGTTAATGCCATCTATTCTGGCCGACTCAGGCGCAGATTTATTGGTCTACGGCATGGGTGAGCAACCTTTGCGTGAGATATTGAAACTGGTAAAAAAAGGTGTTCCGCTTAATACCATTAGGAACGTAAATCAGGTAGCTTATTTGCAGGATAGTTCAGAAGCTTTGCCAGATGACAGAGGTTGGAATACGGTTGAGTTGGCAAGCCACGAAATATGTCTGAAAGATAAAATCAAATATGCTTCTAATTTCAAGATAGTGGAGGTAGAGTCGAACAAGTGGCAGGCGAATCGGATTATTCAGAAAGTTGGGAATGAGACATTAGTGATTAATCCTCCCTTCAAGATTATGGACGAGAAGGAAATCGACCAGTCGTTTGATTTACCTTATACCCGACTACCACACCCCAAATACAAAAAACGTGGACCGATTCCGGCTTATGAAATGATCAAGTTCTCGATAAATATGCATCGGGGTTGTTTTGGGGGTTGTAGTTTCTGTACTATTTCGGCACATCAGGGTAAATTCATTGCTTCCAGAAGTGAGGAATCTATCATGAAAGAGGTTGACCAGATTGTACAACATCCTGAATTTAAAGGGTATATCTCTGATTTGGGTGGGCCATCTGCCAATATGTACCGTATGAAAGGCAAAGATGAGTCTATCTGTGCCCGTTGTCAGGCACCGAGTTGCATTCATCCTGTTATCTGTTCTAATCTCGATACTTCGCATAAACCATTGACCAAAATCTATCAGAAAGTAGATGCGCATCCCGAAGTGAAAAAGGCTTTCGTGGGGTCAGGTATCCGCTACGATTTACTGGTGGATGATTTCAATAAAAACAATCAGGACGGCAACCACGACGAATACATGGAGCAGTTGGTGACCCGCCACGTATCGGGACGGCTGAAAGTTGCCCCTGAGCATACCTCAGATGATACTCTGCGTGTGATGCGTAAACCTTCGTTTAAGTATTTCAGGAAATTCAAACAGAAATACGATAAAATACAGGATAAACACGAGTTAAAGCAACCACTGATTCCTTATTTTATCTCCTCTCACCCGGGTTGCGAAGAAGCTGATATGGCTAATCTGGCTGCCGAAACCAAAGATTTAGGCTTTCAGTTAGAGCAGGTACAGGACTTTACGCCAACGCCTATGACCGTTGCCGAAGTTATCTATTATTCAGGCGTACACCCTTATACTTTACAGCCAATCAAAACTGCTAAAACCAAAGAAGAAAAACTGGCGCAAAACCGTTTCTTTTTCTGGTATAAACCTGAATTTAAAAGCTGGATTCGCAGCCGTTTGCATAAACTCAATCGCGCTGATTTAGCTGAACGATTGTTATCCAATCCGAAAAAGAAAATACAAGGTAATGAACCGACTGGAGCGGCGAAGAATAAGAAGAAGAGATTCAGATAATTTCAGGCTATTCTAAAAAATTTCTCCTGTAAAACCTCTCTTTTACGTCGTGAGACTAAAACAGAGGTTTTGTTTTTTAGTACTACTTTGTTTTTTTCTATGGTTTCGATATGTTGCAGATTAACTAAAAAAGAACGGTGGGTTCGGTAGAAGAAATTAGTAACGATGAATCGTCTTTCTAATTCACCTAAAGTAGTTGCAACAAAAACTTTTTTGCCATCTTCAAACATAATAAGTGTATAGTTAGCATCGGCCAACAGAAATAGCACTTCAGCCGAATTTACTTTTTGACGGCCACCGATTGAGATTAAGTTAGTTTCCATGATTCTAAAAGTTTTTAAGCAAAGGTTAATTGATAGTTTAAAGAAACCCTCTTCACATAGAAGAGGGTTTAGTAGCTTAAACCGAAAGTATTATGTGAAGTGGGAATAACTCAATAGGACTAAACTACTTTAAAAATTGGCTCGGTACTCGGTAAATGATATTGAACCGTATTTTTAAGGGATTATAAGTCGTCAGTGCCATTCCAAACCCGTTTCTTGATAAAATTCCATCCGTAAGAAGTAGGAGTACCAAGTGTGCCATTGGGTAAGCTGGGTGTATATTCGATCCATGCCCCGCCTACTGCCATTTCTATTTCTTCAAAAAGACTATTCCCATCAGAAATAGCTTTAACAGCACAGATTTTAAATTTGTAAACCATAAAGCTCAGCAATTGTTGTCCGTTATTCCCACCCCTTTTAAAAAACCTGATTTCAATCTCAGAAAAATGATTACCTGTAACATTATATCTATAAAAAACAGGGGATGATTTACTTTTCAACTTTTTAAATGACAAAACTCCTGAAACAGGGAACACATTAGGGTTATTAACCTGGACAAATAGCTCATTACTAAAATTATAAGACAGATCATAAATTTCAATGTAATGATTATCATTACCAAGGTCAATTTCTGTTTCTTTTGGAAGGTAATTACCATCAGTTCCTTTTAATTTAATCAGGGTTGTGATTGTTTGAGCAAAAAGCGTGGTTGACAGCAGTAACATGGATATAAGCAGGCATATATTTTTTTTCATAACATTTTCTGATTGAATATTAAAAATTATTGATTGAGCAAGCCATGTTTTTGGAATAATCCCAACAAAACTTCTCTACGGTATTAGTAGAATAATCAAAATTATAAGTAATAAAAGCTGTAAGATTAGACTCAAATCTGATTTTCATTTTATATTTTGGAATTCCATCGCCATCCTGAGTTTGGTCAATAGAGGTAATATTTACGTTCGTCAATTTTATACGCATACGTTCTCTTTGTGGGTCGCCATTATTAGAAGGAGAGTCAATAAAAAGATTCATAGAAGGCGTAATTGTACGATTAAATAATCGCTTGCTTAATTCTATAACCGACTGGTCTATTCTAAAAGTCAATTCCATTTCAGTACCTGTTGCTTTTCCTGCACCGGCACCACTGGAAGAACTGCCAATATATAAAGTATTTGTTTTTGAAATTGTATAATCATCAATGAGGATATTCTTTTGTTTAGGGCCAGGTGTTGTAACTATAGGTCTGGTATTAGGTACGGTGTATTCTCCGTCCAGATTGGCTATATCTAAAAAGACAACCGTCTCGCCTTGTGCATACAATGTTACGCGGCACAAAAAGCATAAAAACGCCAGTATGAGAGACTTAAACTTGTTTTTCATGTGTATATGAGTATAATAGAGAGTCAGATTAAAATTTAACTTTTTTATCAGCAGGTAATCCATAGGCCTCCGGGTACAGATAGGTTCCTTTTTCTTCGGGCTTTTTTTCCACTTCATTTGGTATCCTGAATTTTCGGGCATAGGCATCATTTCTAATCCCGGTTACCTGCCAGCTTACCTCCACATTGGGCTTATCAGTACGTATTTCAAACTGATTCCCCTTTACTTTTTCTGAAACAATCGCCTGGGCAAACGTACCTATTACTGTAAGTTGGTATCGGAAATCTGTATTCAGTGATTCGAAATAATCCGGTAGCTTCACTCTGGCTACTCCTTTGGCATCAGTCGTAATATTACCATTATATACATTCATCATATCAGGACTTTCTACAAAACTGTGGTAGAGGTATTTATTTTCTGGGTCCATGGGGTGGTCAATCTTAAACGAACCTCCTCCTTTTGAAACCGTACCGCTCACTGCTAAATCACCATTAATCACGGTATTTCTCAAAAAAGTACTGCTCCCTATAGTTAGTTTTCCGGCAATATTAGTTTCTCCATTAATACTTGTACTACCATTTACTCTCAGCGCATCACCACCGGGAGTATTAATGGCCTCAATCAATACACCATTCGGATATGAATCATTTGTAACTGTCAGTTTAGCCTGTGGGTCCGTATTGGAGCCAATCTGCACTGAATTAAAACTTGGGTTATCTGAAAGAATAGTACTGCCATTTACATGAAGCAGAGCAATGGTATCAGGGCTTGTGGTGCCAATTCCTATATTGCCCCTATCCGAAATTCTCATACTCTCTTTATTGCCCGAGTAAAAATTCAGATATTTACCTCCTGCAACACCAATCTGCAAATGGTCACTATAGGTTCCTAACTGCCCGATAATAGCTCCTCCGGATCCATCACCATTATTAGGCTCTCCCAACCTAAAGAAAAGGTCTGCACCGGAAGGATCAGTTGTTGAGAAGTGACCATAAACATACTGTGAAGATTTAATAAGAAGATTACCGTTATTACCATTGTTAGGTAATAAGGTAACTGACTGAGCACGAAGAGCATAGGTCAGCCCGACAAATAAGAGAGTGTAAAGTGTTTTTTTCATGGGTTTTTTATTCGGTTTAAATCAATTGAGCCGGATATTGCATCTGGTATATATTATGGGGCAAGTCAAAGTAAGAGAAAGCAGGTATTGGGATCCAAATTTGTTATTCAGTGGTGGTAAATCCTTTGCAAAGTGAGTTTTGCTAAAAAAGTTTTTTTGCAAAATGTTTTGCAAAAGAGTATTTTTATAAAACTTATTCCATGAAAAGGTCTATTAAAAATGCTACTCAAAGACAGAGTATATCTGTACGAATTACGTGAGCAATTTCTACAGAAAATTGTAGATGAATGGGAAGTAAAATGGCAGGACGATTTTGATGAATTTGTAAGTTTTGATACGCTCAAAAGTAAAAATGCCTTTTTAGAATCGCTTCTGGCTGATATAGAAGAAAACCTGCATCAGCATTTGAATGGTGAGTCAAAAAAATACTTATTTAGTAAAGATTTTCTCCGAAGATTCATTTTTGAATACGGAGGTAGAGAAGTACGTATTCAGACACATTCCCGTACAGGCATTGCATTATATTTAGGTTACGAGAACTGGCGGGATTTTTTAGAGAAAAACAAGGATATTGACAACCAGACTGTTAATATTAATTATGTAAATGTTAACGAATCGTTATTGCCTGCCCTTCGTAAATCGCATCTGCTCTCTTTAAATAATGAATCTTATACTGTTTTTCAGGAAGTAAAACCCAAATCTAAAAAAAATCTGCTTAGAGTTTTATATGGTATTATAGCTTTAGTTCTTGTAAGCATTAGTAGTTATTTCTTAATTGGCTGGTGGATAAACCGTCCGTTTTCTGTTGACGAACTGAAAGATGTACAATTTAAAGTTATTAAAACAGTTGGCCAATACCCACAAGCGGTACGTATAGCTTATGACCTGGGTAAAATAAGGCGGGCACGAAATGTAGAGGTAGAATTAGGCGTTGGTAGGATAGTTTCTGTTGGCAGTATAATCAGCTACATTACACAAAGCAATAAACTCAGGGATACTATTTCTCAAACCTATTTTTATCCGGGTATTTACCATTTAAAACTGATTGTCAATAATAGAGTAATTAAGGAAATAAGTCATGTGGTTTATTCATATCCCAACCAATGGACCTCATGGGCGCATGGAGTAGCTTATGAAAAAAACTGGATAACCAGTATCAGTAGTGTAAATAACTATATAAAAAATGGTGTGCTGCATTTTGACCCAGTACACATGCCTAATGAAATTAAGGATAATGATAAAGATTTCAGACAGGCAATTCATGCACTCACACAAAACCTTGGGGTTACTTTTGATAGCCTTACCTTTGAAGCAAGAATGAAGAATCCTGAAAGTGAGGGCGGAGAAGGATGCCATAATATGGAACTGGTAGCAGCAGATAAAAATTTTAATCATTTTGGCACTGGATTTACCATGATTGGCTGTACAGACTATGCAAGGATGGTAGTTGGGGAGTCGATTTTCAGAAGACCAACACCTCATCAAGGGAAAAACTACGACTTGCATGAATTTGGAGTGAATCAGGACGAGTGGAATAATCTTAAAGTAACAATCTCAGGGAATCTGGTAGAGGTGTTTATTAATAAAAGACAAGTTTTTAAGAATAGATTTGTATTAAAAGAAAAGGCCGCAGAAATAGTAGACATCCGGTTTATTTTTAATGGGGCTGGCTCTATTGATTGGGTTAAAATCTCTAACTCTTATACCGGAAAAATCGTATATCAGACTAATTTCGATGAGGATGAGAATCTCCGGAAATAGTAGACTGCCTGATTTCTTACGTTCATAAAATCTCACCTAATAGCTAAATAGTATCTTCATTAAATGATTAACGAATTATATCAGAAAGCCCTTGAACTGGATAAGAAAGATGAATTAGCCCATTTCAAAGAGGCATTTGTAAGTGAACCCGGTATAATATATCTTGATGGTAATTCTCTGGGCAGACTCCCAAAGAAAACTATTACCCAGACTAATGATTTGGTTCTTACTCAATGGGGTAAAGGACTGATACGTAGCTGGAACGAACGTTGGATAGACCTACCCCAAAAAACGGCGGCCAAAATTGCCCGGATAGTTGGCGCACAACCTGATGAAATCTTCGTAGGAGATTCTACCTCTCTTAATCTCTACAAATTAGCTTTTGCGGCTTTAAGTATGAATCAGCAAAAGAAGAAAATTATTTCTGATAACCTCAACTTCCCGACTGATGTATATATTTTACAAGGTTTGATTGAGCAACAGTTCATAGACCATTCGTTAAGTGTAATTGAAAGCGAAGATGGTATTATGGTTAATGAAAATAGATTTGAGGAAGCAATAGATACTAATACAGCTTTAATAGTACTGAGCCATGTGGTTTTTAAAAGTGCATTTATGTATGACATGGCAAAAATCAATGCTTTGGCGCATCAGAAAGACGCCTTAGTCATCTGGGATTTAAGCCATTCGGTTGGCTCAGTGCCTGTTAGTCTTAATGATTCAGGGGCTGATATGGCAGTGGGTTGTACTTATAAATATCTTAACGGCGGGCCGGGTGCGCCTGCTTTTCTGTATGTTCGCAAAGATTTACAAAAGCAGCTGAAAAGCCCCATCTGGGCGTGGTTCAGCCATCAGGCACCTTTCGATTTTAGTCTTGATTATCAGCCAAAAGACAATATTCAGCGTTTTGCGGTAGGTACACCCTCTGTTTTGTCTTTAGCTGCCATTGAATCGGGTCTGGATATTACTCTGGAAGCAGGCATAAACCGATTACGAGCCAAGAGCGAGCAGCTAAGCGAGTTTCTGATTGAACTGATTCAGCAATTATTAGTGCCTTTAGGTTTCAGTATTGCTTCTCCACTTGATGTTAATAAAAGAGGCTCACATATATCTATCCGCCATGCTGAAGGCTACCGCATTAGTCAGGCAATGATTAAGCCCTATGATGATTCTAAAGTGATTATCCCTGATTTTCGCCCACCAGATAATATACGTTTAGGCATTGCACCTCTGTATAATACCTTTGCTGAGTTAGTGGATACTGTGGAGCGTATATGGAAAATTGTAACAGAAGAACAGTTTAAGGGTTATAGTAATAGTAAAGATACTGTAACTTAAAGTCGGCTATTATCACACAGCTTATGAAAAATATGAACAACTTGAAATCTAAAATTGCTGTACTGGCATATTATCAGGTAGCGGGCGGTACTGTTGGTATCCTGCTTTTAGTCTGGCTGGTAGCATCTACATTTCCGGTGTCAGGGACAAACATTCTTTTATATTTTTTTATGGTGGTTTTCTTTGGAGCTTCTATCTGGAGTGGTTGGTTGTTAATAGACAAAAGAATTGAATCGGGTCTTAAACTTTCAAAAATTAACCAGTTATTACAGGTATTCGGAGTAGCCTTTGGTGGCGTTGCTTATGAATATGTGGCAGGAGTAGCATTGTTGCCGGGAATTAATTTAGAAGACGGAGCCAATTTTACTTTTGATTTTACCTTCTCTAAATTGGAGCTGTATGTAAATACAAGCAAGGATTTCGTCAAAGTAAAATTTAACCTGATTGCCATATATCTGGTTTATTATATTGCAAAATTGCAAAATATCATTGCTAATGAGAAAAGTTTGAAGGATCCAAAATAAGGTGTTTATAGATTAGCCCAAATAGATTGTTTTCTGACTCGTGAAACCTTGACTTGTGAAAGTCGAGGTTTTTTTACTAACAAAACGTTTTGTCCATACAATATCTTTCGTTTAAATAAATCTGGCGAAGTATTTGCGTAACCGAATTGTTACGGGTATATTTGTAACTGATTGGTTACATAATTGAATTTGATAATGAGAAGAGATGTTTTTCAGGCTATAGCCGACCCTACCAGAAGAAATATTATTGGCTTAATAGCCAATCAGTCTATGAACCTGAATGCTGTTGCCGAACAATTTGACATAAGTCGCCCGGCAATATCAAAGCATATCAAGATTTTAACCGAGTGTGGCCTGATTGTTATCAGACAAGAAGGGAGAGAGCGATATTGTGAGGCAAAACTGGATAAACTGAATGAGGTATCGGCGTGGGCAGACCAGTATCGTAAATTCTGGACAAGTAAATTAGATGCTTTAGATAATTTTTTAAAAAATCAGCATAGTTAAATTCACAAAACCAGTACAAAACAATGAACAATCAAGCTATTAAAATCGAAAGAGTGTTTGATGCTCCTGTACAGAAAGTCTGGACAGCCCTCACCGAAAACGCACAACTGAAACAATGGTATTTTAATTTTGAAGAGTTTAAACCTGAAGTAGGCTTTGAATTTAAGTTCTACGGCGGCCCGGATGACGGGAAACAATATTTGCACATCTGTAAAATAACAGAAGTAATTGAAGAAAGAAAACTGGTTTATAGCTGGCGATACGATGGCTATCAGGGTGATTCACTGGTAAGCTTCGAGCTTTTCCCCGAAGGAGATAAAACAAAACTGGTATTGACACACGAAGGACTTGAAAACTTTGACCCAGCAAACCAGGATTTCGCAAGAAGCAACTTTGTTGAAGGCTGGACTTATATTGTAAATACCGGATTGAAAGAGTATCTTGAAAAGTAAGTGGGTAGAGTCGCTATTCTCCGCAAAATATGCGGAGAATAGCAGTTTTAATCTCCGCGAAACAGGTTTGGAAATCCTTTCCTAATTAAAAATGCTATCAATCAACCCAAAATCTTCCTACCTTTACCCCACAATTTCTGATAAATACCCGAATGATACATATCTATTATTTTACATTTTCTCCTTTTTTAGAAAACACCTATGTGCTATGGGATGAAACCAAAGAAGCAGTAATTATAGACCCGGGTTGCCTGGCGCAATATGAAAAAGAAGAATTAGCTGATTTTATTGCTGATAACCAACTGACGGTTAAGCATCTGCTACAAACACATACCCACCTCGACCATGTTTTCGGTAGTGCTTATGTGAAACGTAAATTTGGAGTAAAAATGCTTATGCACAAAAAAGAATTGCCTGTGCTAAGCGATGTAGAAAGCCGTTGTAGAGTATGGGGCATACAAGGCTACGAGCCTGTAGAAGCTGATGGTTTTATTGATGAAGGAGAGGTTATTAAATTCGGTAATTCTGCATTAGAAATTATTTTTGTACCCGGTCATGCACCCGGACATATAGCTTTTGTCAATCACGCACAGAAATTTATTATCGGTGGAGATGTACTTTTCAGAGGTAGCATTGGTCGCTATGATTTCCCACTTTGCAGCTATACCGACCTCATGAATAGTATTCAGACCAAATTCATGACTTTGAGCGACGATTACAAGGTCTATCCGGGGCATAACGAACCCACTACCATTGGGCTGGAACGCCGCACGAATCCGTATCTCAATCAATAAGTTAAGCTTCAGCTTTTTTCTTTGCCGATTTAGATTTGGCTTTTTTGAGATTTTCTTCTGCTCGGAACAACGTAATCTTTTTTATGAGGTCGTAAGGAATAGGTTCGTCCAGTTGAAACTGAATAGAGCCCTTGCCTGTTTTATATGGAGCCAGGTCTTCTTTAAATGCCTCAGTTCCGGTTGGGGCAGGATAGAAGCCGATATGGTTTTTAAAAGCCGCAAAGTGCACCAGATTACCATTCAAAACAAAGGTTGGCATCGCATATTTAATATCTTCTTTGGCCTCGGGTGCACAAGTTTGAATAAGTGCTCTGACTTTCTCTAAAATTTGCTGAATATCTTCCGGGAAGCTACCGATATATTCGTCAATGTTTTTTGCTGCATTATTTACCATAAAAGTGGGTGTTGAGATTGTATTGTATTCAAAAATATAAAATTATTTGATTTGGCGTAACCAAAATAACACATTTTTAAATGAAAGAAATAATCCTAAACAACTTCCTTATTAAATCCTTCCACTCTCCTGCTCAGCACCGGTTTCATTATTCTTCCTTTTTCTTAAAAACTTCTCATTACCAAAATTATAATTGAAAGACAAACCTATTCTGCGACTATCAAATTCGCTGGTACGATAAATCTGGAATTGATATACATTCACAGTATTGCCTTTCCGTTTCCATGTATAAAAAATATCTTCAAATGATAGCTTGATACTGCCTTTGTTATGCAGGATTTTCTTCTGAATACCACCAAAAGCCATAAAGCGTGGTTGTACAAACATCTGTTCGCTAAACTCTCTGCTGTAATAAAGAAAAGTAAAATCAGCACTCCAGTTTTTACTTAAGGTAAACTGATTGACCAGATTAAATCTGAATTTCGGATTACGGATAGCCAGTATTTCATTATTGATAATACCATCATATACATGATACATATATTGGAAATTATAATTGGTTCTCCACCATTTGCTAATATTAAACGTGAGGTTGACACTTGCTGAAAATGCCTTTTCGCTGGAAATATTGGTGGGGCGCGAAACAATGATATTATCAATGGCCTCGGTAACAGTCATAATAATTCCATTTGATTGCCCATAGCCGACGCGTAGATTCAGCAATTGTTTGTACTGTAAAAAGGTTTCTACTCTATCCTGATAATAGGGACGTAGTGCCGGATTCCCTGTAGAAAAAGAGTAATTATCAAGGAACGTACGGAAGGGGTTAAATTGATTATAATTAGGTCGGCTGATTCTTCTGGAATAACTGATGCCAATAGTATTATTTCCCAAACTATCCAGTTTGTAATTCATAAAAGCTGTTGGGAAGATATCTGTAAAATTCTGAGTAAATCTAAACCCTGTAAAGACTTCATTACTTACTAAATTCCCCTTCAATTGTGTATTTTCAAGTCTTAACCCTAATTGTGCTCCTAACCTTTTCCAGTTTTTTCTGGTATTTACATAAGCCGCATTGATGTTTTCTTTATAAATAAAATGATTGGATTTTCCATAATCAGGCACACCCATATCATTCCAATCATTAAAATAGCGGGAATCATTGTCGTTATTGACGAAACTCGTTTTTATGCCTGCCTCAAACAAGGCTTTGTTTTTAAGAGGATGGCTATAATCAGCTTTGAAAGTATAAATACTTACGGCTGAGAGAAATCGATACATAAACTGGTGGGTTGGCGTTGGGGCTTCCCGAGATATTGCCATAAAATTGCTAAAATGCTGGCTACCAACTCCCTTATAATTGACATAATTTGCATCAGCCGAGAGTTCTGATTTTTTGAATTTATGCAGAAAATTGAGGTTAATGTTTCTGTTCTTCCAATCATAGGCAATATCAGAATACCCACTACTGATAGAATCCAGAACAGCTATCTGACTGAAGGTCTGGCTTTCAAAAGTATTATGCTCTGTGCGGGGGATACGCATGAAATTAAACAACATACCTATGGTCGTATTTTTACCGATAGTATAATCAAAACCAAATCTTATATAGCGGGCATTATTGGCAAATTTGTTTCTATTGGTAAGTAATACATTTGAAATCAACCCACCACCCTCATTAAAATACCGACGGTCATTGTATTGATTATAATAATTTGCTCCCCTGCCATATCCACCATTGGCAAACCAATTAACTTTACCCCGGTTATAATTAAGACTTAAAAACTCATTGGTTCTGAATGTAACCCCCTTGCTCACACCCAATACGGTTGTTCCGGTTAATCCAAGCGTTTTGTTTTTCTTCAATTTGATATTAATTACCGCTCCTCCGGCTGCATCAAATCTGGCAGGGGGGGTATCCATCAATTCCAATTTATCCAACATAGCCCCGGGCAAAGATTTCAGATAATTTATTAAATCCTGAGCCGACATATAGGTAGATCTGCCATCAATCAGTACTAATACATTGCTTTTGCCATTCAGGTTAATATCTCCGTTTTCATTAATGCTTATTCCTGGTGTTTTTTCAAGCACCTCAACGGTATTACTATTGGCACTCCCCACCATCGACTCCACATTCACAATCGTTTTATCAATATCCTGCTCTATTAATGGTTTTTTGGCTCTTATTATTACCTCCTTCAATTCAGTATTTTTAGCTGGTAATAAAATAATAACAGGCAGAACCAGTTGGCTATGCGCCTCATCAAGGGTCAGGTTTGTACTCTTGTAGTTTTTGTAAGAAATACCTGTAATCAATAAGGTATAAGTGCCGTTGGTCAGATTATTAAACTGAAATTTACCAGTGCCGTCACTTATCTCTCCTCGTACCAAGATAGAATCCTGCATCAGTTTTACAGTTGCCCCTATTACCCATTCGTTTTGGGTATCTTTAATAGTACCGCTAATGCTCTTGGTTTGGGCATTTGTCAATGCAGAAAGGAAGAAGGTGGAAAGGAGAAAGAGAAATAGCTTTTTCATAGTTAACGGGGTTGTTTTACTAAAGATTCTTCTATATCTTTTCCTTCAAAAACTTATTTGATACCCCCCAGCCAAAGTTATGTAAACGCCCTTTATAGCGTTACAAACCCATTTACCCATCTTCAAAGACTGATTATCCTTTCCTGATGGTCATTGATATAAAAAATATGATTAGCTTGCCTTTACTTCGTTAATTTGTTACATGGCATATAGTACTAAAAATATCCTATATCATATTATTGGCTGGATAATCTATATTCTGGTGATTGGACTGGGTGCCGATGAAATTGATGAAGATTTTGTCTATAAGAATATAGCGACTATTATTCCGCTAATCATCGTATTTTATGCCAATACTGAGTTTATTTTTCCACGCTATTTAGCCAGAGCAAAATACCTGCCGATGGTTTTATGGATATTGATAGTTTGTACACTGACAGTATTAATCAGGGAAGAGATTAGTTCGTGGTTGGGTCTGAAGACGTATTATGATTCTATCACATTCTGGAATCAGTTCCGGTATAATATTCTATTTGTGGGCATTGCTTTTGGATACTGGTTCGCGGTGAAAAACTATCAGCAGGAGAAGTATTCGCAGCAATTAGAGAAAGATGTATCTGAGGCACGGCTCACTATCCTGAAAAATCAGATTAATCCACACTTCCTGTATAATACCCTGAGCCTGCTATATGCTAAAACCTTGCCTTTGTCGGCAGAGGTGGCAGCATTGGTGGGGAAGTTATCAGACATGATGCGTTATTCGTTGGAAGAGGCCGAGGAGAATGGGGTAGTGCCCCTTGAAAAAGAGGTAGCCCACCTGAGAAACTTTGTTGACATTAACCAATTACGTTTCGACAATAAACTAAACATACTGTTTGAGGTAGTGGGCAATATCGAAAACCATCGGATTGCCCCACTATTATTAATTACGTTTGTAGAGAATGCCTTTAAGCACGGTAAAATGAATGACCCTGCGCATCCACTTAAAATTCAGTTGAAAGTGAGAGAAATCGAAATTGATTTCATGGTAGAAAACCTGAAAGCTACGGGTTTGAAAGACCCTTCGAGTGGAATCGGGTTGGCAAATGTGCAGAGCCGATTACAATTATTGTATCCCAACAACCATTCCTTATTCATAGCCGATGGTGAATATACTTATACAATCCATTTAAAAATCTGGAAAGTTGCATGATACAATGTATGATAGTTGACGACGAGCGACACGCCATTGAGGTTTTGCAGATGCATATCTCGAAAGTACCGCTATTGGAGATACAAATGGCTACTACCGACCCCATTGAAGCATTTCAATACCTGCAACAGAATACGATAGACTTGATTTTTCTGGATATTCAGATGCCGGAATTAAATGGGATGCAGTTTCTGAGACTATTGAACGGGCGTACAAAAGTGATTCTGACTACCGCTTATCGGGAACATGCCTTAGATGGCTATGAGTTTGATGTGGTAGACTACCTGCTTAAACCCGTGTTATTCGACAGATTTCTGAAAGCTATACAGAAAGTGCTCAAAAATAAGACAGAGAATGAAGTCGTACCCGTAGAAGTCCCTCAAACACAACCGACAGAAAAAGAATCTTTGTTTGTGAAAACAGGTGTCAGGAACAAGGTGGTGAAGATAGTATTGAAGGAGATTGACTACATTGAAAGCAAAGGCAATTATGTGATTTTTATGATGCCGACCGATAAGATAATGACCTTGCTAAGCCTGAAAGATTTAGGAAACGAATTGCCTGTCAACCGGTTTATGCGAGTGCATCACTCTTATATAGTCAATACCGATAAAATTGATGCCATTGAAGGGAATCAACTGAAAATCGGGAAATATACTTTACCGATTGGTGACGCTTATAAACGGAGCATTACCACCTTAATTAATAATCAGGTACTCAATAAAAAATAAATCTATGAAAACGCTCTTATGCCTCTTATTGCTTCTATCGTGTCGTTTGAACACAGATATACTTTTAAATGAAATTGTTATTGGTGATAATTCTACCGATGCAAAGCCTTATGTACTGACCGCACAGGAAGCGCAACAGATTCTGGGTGAACCCGGGCATATCATAGAAAATTCCGACTCATTGAAAACCGGGGTGCATGAATATAAAAGTACTTATCTGGCCAATGCTTTAGATGTGTCTACCAATAAAACGGGCAATGTATATTATATCTATGAAGACTATAAAAGTGAAACCGCAGCTAAAAAGACCTATGAAGGTTTCTGGACATCCAACAAAAGGTCACAGGGTATTGAACCACTGACACAATTTGGCGACGAAGCTTTTTATCATTCTGATGGCCGGAACTTCTATTTAATCATAGCCCGCAAAGGCAATAAAATGATCCGGTTAAAGGTGAATAAGGTCACTTCTAAAACCTCGGCGGAGGTATTGAAGAGGGTGGCGAAGGAGGTTTTGGGTAGGGTGTGAGCGGTACACTAAATAAAATTTACTGAAACTCCCAATACTTAGGCGGAACGATACCTTTTAAACGTAGATAAACCAGTATCTGTGCCCGATGATGCGTTACATGGTCTGACATCAGCATCAGGAATTGCCTTCTGGTTCGCATCATGGTTCCATACTTGGCTGTTTCATCCAGACGGTTTGGGTTATAGCTTTTAAGCAGGGTATTGCTCCGTTCAAATTCACGCTTCAAAACATCAATAATCTGCTGTTTGCTTAGGCCATCTGCTTTGTAATCATCATAGCGGAGTTGAGTTTCCTGTCCGTCAACTTTGGCGAAAGCGTGCCAGTCAAGTACTGCGGCAATGTGCATTAGTTGCTGAGCAAAGCTCATCTCGTCGGGTGTGGGTTTGAAATTGTACTCACTTTCAGGCATGGCTTCGGCTACTGTAATCATGTATTTGCCGGATTGTTCCCAACGTTCGTAGTAATCTTTCAGAAAACTGTCCTTTTGTGCAAAGAGTGGCGAATAAACAAGAGATACTCCAAGAAGTGAAAGAAGAATGATTTTTTTCATAAGTGTTTGTTAAGGTTTTAAGAGTTTAGATAAGAAATATATATTTTACAGATACTATTAAGCAAGCCTAATTTGATTAATGGAAGAATATAAGGATTAGCGTAAGACTTTGGCTGACTTAATATTATTACGGTAGTACCGAAGTTTATTCACTTTTTTTTATATTTGATTAATCAAGTGTATTCCTGACCTAAACCATCTACAAATGAAAATCAACAATACTTTTTTACTGCGAGTCGCAGTAACTATTATTCTAATTATGCATAGTATTCCGGGGATGTTTAATAATGGCGTAAATGATTTTGGGAAACATTATTTGAATGAAGTAGGCTTTGCTCCTTATGGCGTACCATTAGCATGGGCTATTAAACTTTCTCATGTGGCTGCGGCGTTCTGTCTGATATTTGAGAAATACGTTAAATGGGCCTGCATAGTTACCATCATCATACTAATCGCAGGCATCATTATGATACACATGAAAGAAGGCTGGTTTGTAGTAGGAGGGGGCAGAAATGGAGTGGAATTTAACTTTTTATTGATTGTGGTATTGCTGACGATAATGTATCCAAAGGGGATGAAGAAATGAATCTGAACTATGATTTAGCTGATTAAAGGATTGCATTGATACATCTATCAATCAGCTAAATCATAGTTCAAGACAAAATTTTACTCCAATTTCTTCAACTCCTTTAACAAATTATCTACTTGCTCCGGTGTATTTGATGGGAAGTTTGAGATACGGATCTGG
This sequence comes from Emticicia sp. BO119, assembly GCF_013912375.1. Classification (GTDB taxonomy): domain Bacteria; phylum Bacteroidota; class Bacteroidia; order Cytophagales; family Spirosomataceae; genus Emticicia. Next base: position 327,090 of record NZ_JACETV010000002.1, read on the forward strand.
GAATCTTTGTTTGGGCCATATCCGCTGCCCAGAATCATATTTTTTTCTTTTAGCGCATCAATAATCACTTTTGATGGTTTAGTAGTATTCGCCACAATCACCGTTCTTGAACGGTGCTCCGGATTTGCCACGGCAATACTGCAAAGACTGCTGGTCTCTAAGTATTTGTAGATTTTCTTCGCCTTCTCGTCAGTTTCTTTTCTGATGGTATCAATCCCTGTCTTATTCATATCTTCAGCTACTTTGCCTAATAGATAAATGCCTAAAACATTGGGTGTAGCAGGGGTTTCAAAGGTTTCGAAGTTTTTCCAGAGTGTTGGCAAAGTATGATGAGCTCCTATATGCATACCTTCTTGCTTAGCTAATTTTTTAGCTTTATCTAAACACTTCTCATTGGCGATCCATACCCCTAAGCCTGCCGGTAAACCAAAGGCTTTTTGAACTGAAAAGAAGGCTGTATCTATCAGATCTAAATCCAATTCCGGGATTGGGGCAGATGATACCATATCTACCGCTACAAATCTTTTCTGGTTGCTGCGTTTCAGTTTATGAATATCAGCCTCACGCATTTGTACGCCTGTACTGGTTTCGTTCTGGGTGGTACAAATCAACTCGGCGTATTCGGGTACTTCTATTTCTGCATAGCTAAAACCCTCGCCGATAGGTTTCTCCTGTTTATGGGCAAATTTGTTGAGGCTTCCGGCATATTTGTAGAATTTTTCAGAGAACGAGCCATTCACCAAATGGAAACTCTCGTGCTCTACCATATTTAGCAGAATACGTTCCCATACCTCCGAGGCTGAACCTGTGAAGAAAATACCTGATGTTTCAGGAATACGCATCAAAATGCGAAGATTCTCGACACAATGCTGATAGATTTTTCTGAATTGGCCGCTTCTGTGCGAGATGGAGCCTATTTGCTCATCAACAGCTTGTTTAAGAAATTCCTCAAATTTGGGATATAATTCGGCTGGACCGGCAGTAAAATAGATATTCTTCATTGCGCCAAGAGTTTCAAGAAAATCAAATGTAAAAAAAGTCAGTGAAAGGCTGATTCAGCCTGCCGTAAATGCTTTAAAAAGTATAATTCTTTCTTGATTTGTTTTTATTCAGGCAAGAAAGTCAGATAGCTTAACTGATTCTCATCGAACATTTGCTGTGTGATGGTTTGCAGGTCGTCAGCTTCAATTTTTCGTATTTCTGTAAAGATATTTTCTAATGATTCTACCCGTCCGAGATCCAAAATACTTTTGGCCATCATCAGCATATAGCTTTGGTTACTCTCTTCGGCCATCGCCAGTTGCCCCATCAACTGCTCTTTGGCTGTATGCAATTGTAGCTTACCCAATGGTTTGTCTTTCAGCAACTGCATTTCTTTTAAGATAAGTGCATTGGCTTTGTCAAGGTTTGTCTTGTCAGTAGCAAAGTAAATACCAATGAAGCCTGTATCAATAAATGGTGAGTAATTGGCATCAATACTATATACCAGACCGTATTTTTCACGCAGGGTCATGTTCAGACGAGAGTTCATACCTGGCCCTCCGAAAAGATTTACCAGCATGAAGAATGGCAAACGACGTTCGTCTGTCAAAGCATAAGACGGGCGACCAATGGCACAATGTGCCTGAGTAATGCTTTTAGTGATATTGACTCTTTGTGGAAGATAGCTTTGTGGAGGTATGCGTTTCAGATGAGTTTTACGCTGAGGTACATCTTTCAGGTATTTTTCAGCAATATGAACTGCTTTTTTGAAAGGGATATTTCCGACAATGGCAAAAACAATCTTGTCGGTATCCATATTTTCGTTGATAAAATGTTGTAAGCTCTTACGTGTAAAAGACTTTATGCTATCTTGTGTTCCTAAGATATTGGCGCCTAACTGGTGATTGGCAAAGACAATTTCGTCGAAATCGTCTTGTATGGCATCTTCGGGAGAGTCCTGATACATCGACATTTCTTCTAAAATCACCCCACGCTCTTTTTCAATCTGATTTTCAGGAAAAATGGAGTGAAAAGTAATATCAGCCAGCAATTCTACTGATTTTTCGAAATGATTATCTAAAACTGAAGCGTAAAAACAAATTTTTTCTTTCGTAGTATAGGCATTTAATTCACCCCCTACCGATTCTAATCGATTTATTATATGATAAGATTTACGCTTTTTTGTACCTTTGAACGCCATGTGCTCCCAGAAATGGGCTAAACCTACCTGATTGGGTTTTTCATCACGGCTACCCATGTCGAGCATTAGCCCGCAGTGCACTATTTGTGTATAAGGTACCTGACGGTGTGCAATGCGAATACCATTGGGTAATGTATAAATTTGATATTCCATAAAGCCCCTGAAGGGAAAAATATTGAGTGTATATGTGGGGTATATTAAAGATAACCCCCAATGATTATTTACAAAATTAATGAAAAGATAGTTCAATGCGAATAGGTTTTGATGCAAAGCGGGCTTTTAATAATTATACGGGTTTGGGTAATTATAGCAGATTCATCATTGAAGCACTGTTAGAATATTCCCCTGAGCATCAATACTTTGCCTACACCCCCAAAATCAAGGGCAATTGGCATAATTCGCTGGCTGATTTTCCAAGTGAGTTGCATGTGCAATTACCAAGGGCCTATGCTCAACTTCCTGCTGCCTTGTGGCGAAGCTGGTTTATTGCCAAAGACTTGCAGCAAGATAAAATCCACATCTTTCATGGATTGAGTAATGAGATTCCTTATGGACTAAAGAAGACTGGGGTAAAATCAGTCGTAAGTATTCACGATTTGATATTCCTGCGTTATCCTGAGCAATACCCCGTCATAGACAGATTTGTATATCAACGTAAGTTTAGATACGCTTGTGAAAATGCAGATGCTATTGTAGCTGTAAGTGAACAGACAAAGCGGGATATTATAGATTTTTATCAGATACCATCAGAAAGGATTGAGGTTATTTATCAGGGCTGCCAGCCTACATTTTGCCAGAGAATTGCAGATAAGACAATCATTAACCAGGTATTGCAAAAATATGGCTTAAAAAAATCTTATATTTTGTGTGTAGCATCTTTTACTGAAAGAAAAAACCAGTTAAGGTTAATCAAAGCGTTTCAGCAATTACCTGCCAAAGAGCATGATTTGGTTTTAGTAGGGGGGAAGTCTGAATATCTGTCAAAATTAAAGCAATATGTCCACCAATCACATATGCAAGAAAGAGTACATTTTGTGACAGGTGTGCCTGCCGGAGATTTACCTGCTTTATATCAGGGTTGTTCTTTATTTGTTTACCCATCTTTATTTGAAGGCTTCGGTATTCCCATCATAGAAGCCCTGCATAGTGGAGTGCCTGTAGTAGCTGCCACAGGTTCATGCCTTGAAGAAGCCGGGGGAGCAGGGGCATTATATGCGAACCCCCTGGATGTAAATGATATTGCTGAAAAGATGCATCATGTGCTTACCAGCGAAGTCTTGCAGAATCGATTAATTAATAAAGGAACCGAACACGTGAAGAAATTTGCCGCTAAACCAATTGCTGAAAAATTAGTAAAACTCTATACAGACCTTTAGATTATTTCTTTAAGGCAATGTGTAAGCCTAAACCTACCAATATCCCTCCAGAGATTTTATTCTGCCATTTCCAGAATTGCTGAAACTTGTTTAAGCGGGCAACTATTTTACTGAATAGCAGTGCAATTAATACATTCACTACCGTACCCGAAATATTGAACCAAAGCCCCAAAAGCAGTATTTGGGTAGTTACATTATCAGGCTGGTTATCAATAAACTGCGGTAAAAATGCTAAAAAGAAAAGTGAAACCTTTGGATTCAATACATTAGTGATTGATCCTTGCTGAAGCGTTTTAAGCGAAGAAATTTTTTTTACCTGATTCTGATTGATAAGCATGGTTGCCGGCTTTTCTAAAAAACTTTTGACACCAATGTAAATAAGGTAGGCAGCTCCTGCATAGCGAATCAGGTTAAACAGGAACGCTGACTGACGAATAAGGAGCGATAAGCCCACTACCGAAGCAAAAATATGTACAAAGCAGCCCACACCAATACCTAAAGCCGCAAAGATTCCTGCTTTAGTTCCATAGCTCAGGCTTCGGGTAATGACAAAAAGCATATCGTTGCCCGGCGTGAGATTAAGCATCAAAGCAGCTAATGCGAATAAAAGAAAGTGTTGTAAGTCAGGCATGGGTTAATGGGGTCAGGTTATGTAAACAAAATAGGGACAAAATATCTTTTGCCCCTATCCTTACCAAACTACTGTAACAAAATATTGTTGTCTTAAAACTCTTCGTCAAGCGAGAATGACATTTGTTCTTTCCCGGACATCACACCTGCTTTCTGGTATTCCCCTACACGTTTTTCAAAGAAATTGGTTTTACCTTGCAGCGAAATCATATCCATGAAATCGAAAGGATTTGTTGCGTTATACACTTTTTCTAATCCTAACGATTCTAACAGGTGGTCGGCTACGAACTCGATATACTGGCACATCAATTCGGCGTTCATGCCTATTAATGAAACAGGCAAAGCATCGGTTACGAATTCTTTCTCAATTGCTACTGCATCTTTTACCAAATCATATACTTTTTCTGCCGGGTATTTATTCTTGATGTATTCCGTATAGAGTAAACAGGCAAAATCTCGGTGCAGGCCTTCATCGCGTGAAATTAATTCGTTAGAGAAAGTAAGACCTGGCATCAAACCACGTTTTTTTAGCCAGAAGATCGAGCAGAATGAACCCGAGAAAAAGATACCTTCTACTACCGCAAAGGCTAAAAGACGATCGATGAAATTACCATTGTCAATCCAACGCAAGGCCCAATCGGCTTTTTTCTTTACACAAGGAATATGGTCAATCGCATTAAGCATTTTATCACGCTCAACAGGGTCTTTGATATAGGTATCAATCAGAAGTGAGTAGGTTTCTGAGTGAATGTTTTCCATCATAATCTGGAAACCATAGAAGCATTTGGCTTCGGCAAATTGTACACGTGAGATAAAATTGACAGCTAAATTTTCGTTAACGATACCATCAGAAGCAGCAAAGAAGGCTAATACATGAGAGATAAAATGGCGTTCACCATCACTTAGCCCTTCCCAGTCTTTCAAATCCGGCGACAGGTCTATTTCTTCTGCAGTCCAGAAAGAAGCTTCGTGTTTTTTATAAAATTGCCAGATGTCGTTGTGCTTGATAGGAAAAAGAACAAATCTTGTTTTATCCTCAATAAGTAAAGGTTCTTCTGCTAATAATTGCTCGTCAGTCATACTTAATATATTTTTAGGTTTTGCCAATCGTTTTCATGATCACGTAATCAAACTTACTTATTTTAACACCAGTTTGCAATAATTGGTTTTAGAAATTTTCTAAATAGTTTCTAAATTACTGATAATCAACCCAAATACAGGTAAATAAATTTTCCACATCAAAACCTTGTCTGATTGATAATATTTAGTGTAAATTTCCCTCCTGATAGCAGCACAACTTTACCAATATTTTTTAACCCAAACCATTATCCTGATGTTTAAAAAACTCGTTATTGCCCTTACGGCAATTACCTTTCTATTGTTCGGTCTTTTGTTTTTGCCACCTTTCGAGCATATCCGTAATTATCTTTCGTGGGGGAAGCATTCTATTTTTGATTTCAGAACACATCCTACCCGCTTGGTAGAAAACGGGAATGCGCCGCAATTCTGGCCTATAGATTCTGCCTATAACAAACGGCAAATTCCTGATGCGCTCCTGGCACAGATCGATTCTAATAATACACATGCTTTTTTGATAATTCAGAATGGTAGATTATTATATGAACAGTACTGGGATGGCTACACCAAAGATAGCATCAGTGGGTCTTTTTCGGCAGCAAAGAGTATTATTTCCATGTTGATTGGTATTGGTCTGGGTGAGGGGAAAATAAAATCCCTGGATGAGCCTGTAGGCAACTATGTTACACATTTCAAAGAAGGTGATTTAAGCAAGGTTCGTATTAAAGATCTGCTGACCATGAGTTCGGGCAGTAACTATAAGGAATCTGATCAGAGTTACCTGGGGCTTTCGGCTAAAATGTATTATGCCGATGATGAGGCATATGTAGTAAACCTAATGCGGAAAAAGGAAGTGCCGGGTATTAACTGGGAGTATAGAAGTGGTGATACACAGGTTTTAGGCCTGATATTGGAAAAGGCATTCGGCAAAAATATTTCTGCCCTGACATCAGAGTATTTTATGAAACCGATGGGGGCAGAAAAAGACGCTTTATGGTTATTAGATGGCGAAAAAAAACATGAGAAGGCCTTTTGTTGTTTTAATGGGGTCGCGCGTGATTATGCACGTTTTGGTGAGTTGATGCTTACGGATGGCAAATGGAAAAACGAACAAATTGTGCCGGAAACTTTCATGAAGGCTGCTTTGACACCCGCCAGCTATCTGAAAGACCCGACAGAGGGAGGTAAACCGGTTGATTATTATGGCTATCAGTTCTGGATTGTGAATCATAAAGGCATGGCAATTCCATCAATGAATGGCTTATTCGGACAATACGTATTTGCAATTAAGGAGAAGAATGCCATTATTGTTCGTTTAGGAGAAACGAAGGTAGTAAAACCTATTCACCATTTTCAACCGGAGAATTATACGTATATTGATGCTGCACTTTCGATATTAGAATAAAAAATATCTTTTTAAATACCAGCAATTGAAAGGAGTGCTTAAGTATTTTTTTTGAAAATTTGTTACTTTTAATAAACAATTGCTTCTAATTTTAGTACTTACACCATAGAAACGCGTTATAAATATTTCAATCTATGAGATCATCGGGCTTTAAACTAAGACTTATCATCGGAGTAATAATGGCAGTTATTGCTGCGATAAGTTATTATAGCAAAAATCAGGTAAATCCGCTTACCGGAGAAGACCAGCATATTGCTTTAACCCCTGAACAGGAAGTAGCAATGGGCTTACAAAGCGCTCCCCAAATGGCACAGGAATACGGCGGAGTATATCAGGACAATGAGGTGCAGCAAGAAACTAAAGCTGTTGGGTATAAAATAGTGAGCCGATTAGAAGAGGAAGCAAAGGCCAAGGGCATACAGATACCCTATCAGTTTGATTTCCATGTGTTGGCTGATGATGAAACCGTGAATGCTTTTGCATTACCAGGAGGTCAAATATTTATTACTGTAGGTTTGTTGAAACGCCTGAAAAGTGAAGCCCAACTGGCAGGCGTATTAGGGCATGAAGTAGGGCATGTGGTGCATAGACATTCGGCACAACAAATGGCAAAATCAGATTTTTATCAAGGCCTGGTAGGTGCAGTAGCCACTGCCACTACCGATCCTTATTCGGGTATGGGGGCAGGGCAGATAGCTCAGTATGTAGCGCAGATCCAGCAAATGAAATTTGGGCGTAATGATGAGTTACAATCAGATGAGTTTGGAGTAAAGTATATGATTCAGGCAGGCTATGATCCTAATGCCATGATTGAGGTAATGCGGATTCTGGAAGAAGCAAGCGGAGGGGCCCGTCAGGACGAATTTATGAGTACACATCCAAGTCCTGAAAACCGGATTGCGAAAATAAAAGAACATATAGCTAAATATGGCGGCGAGAAATATCAGTAATGAACGAGGGGCTTAATGAAGGGGTAGTTTTGAAAAGACTACCCTTTTTTGTATCTGATTGCTCATAAAAGATATATCTTTGTAAGTATATATAAGTAAATATAGGATCAGGAAAGAAATATTTCCGGAAGTTTTACGTATTAATCCTGAAAATCCTGTTTTGAAACATGAACGTGCTTGACTTAATTTTTATCATAATTCTTTTATATGGAGCGTATCGCGGTTATGTAAAAGGGTTGTTTATTGAAATCATCGGCGTCGTAGCTTTTGTTATAGCTATTGTAGTAGGTTTTAAGTTTTTAGGCTATGGTATGAACTTACTGGCACCTACGATAGGCGAAAGTATGGCGAATCGTTTTCTGCCTTATCTGAGTTTTTCTATCATCTTTTTTCCTACTATTTTCTTAATTAACAAATTGGGGTGGATGCTCCGCAGGGCTTTGAGATTTACGATTTTAGGAACTATTGATGGTTTTGCCGGAGCAATGGTTGGTGTATTTACATGGGTATTTGGTATCAGTACGTTTCTGTGGTTGATGAGTGCTATTGATATAGTATTGCCAAAGAACCTGACCAGAGATTCTATTACTTATCCTGCCGTAACCAAGGTAGCTCCTACAGTTATTTCTAAGGTTTCAGACTGGATTCCGGCAGGAGGTAATCTTATCCGTCAATTAACAGAACAGAATAAATAGTTTTATGAGTACTTTTAAGCGCATCAAGACCTTTTTGATGCGGGGCAATATTCTTGACCTTGCCACTGGAGTAGTGATTGGTACTGCCTTTCAGAAAATTATTTTGGCTTTGATAGATAAAGTCTTTATGCTTATTATGGCTGTAATGATAGGTGGGATTGATTTAAAGTATAGAGATACCGATGGTATTATTGGTAAAGATTGGACGAGAAGAAGCCTTGCAATCTACTTTTGACTTTATGAAAGTTGGTATAATGCTATATTTTTTCCTGAAAGTATTGGGACAAAGTACCAAAGCCAAACCACAGGTTGATGATTTATTAATTAAAATATGTGATGTCTACATCAATTCATTATAATATAGAATGAAAACTACATTTTAGTACGCATTTAACCATACCAATTATTGGTGTATCGCCTCCATTTACAAAACTGAAACCTCCAACTTCAAATTCCGGCTTTCAGCACAGAGTTTTTCCTTGCAACTTTGAGAGGTATATCAAACAAAAACTCATTAAATGCCATGAAAACTTTAGTTTCTATTGTATTTATACTTATGCTGACAGGAACAATAGCTGCACAAACCGGTGCATGGAAAATTGAGGAAGGCAAATTGCCTAACGGTAAATCTTACACAGGAAACCTGACAATCAAAGCCGTAGGCAAAGCTTATGATGTAGACTGGGTTACCTCGGCTGGCAGCTATGGAGGTATCGGCCTTTTAGCTGACGGGAAACTATTTGTTGGCTATGGTATTGGCGGTGGCGATTATGGAATAGTAGTTTATAAGGCGAATACTGCCGGAAAAACCTTTGAGGGTGTATGGACAACCGGAAAAATGAACGGTTCTACAGGAACTGAGGTGATTGCTAAAAACAATGAAGGGAATTTTGATGTAGTTGGTAAAAATCCGAATGGTGCACCATATAAAGGTAAATTGATGCTACAAAAAACAGGAGATACGTATCAGGTACAATGGAATGTGGGAGGGGCAACGTATAATGGGGTAGGCTTTATGTCAGGCGATTATCTGATTATCGGTTATGGTTTCGGGCAAGCCTTCGGCACGGTAGAGTACCACCTAATAGGAGGCAAAGCACGCGGGCGTTGGGCAATGGGCGGAGGCTCAGCAATGGGTACTGAAAATATCACAAGATAACTGCCACAGAAATTTAAACATTTATAATAACTAATTCGTTAAATTACCGGATCATCTATTATTAAACAGAACACTAATCCTAAAAACCTTTTATAGAGATGGATAACTCTCAGAATATTTCGGCCAATGCTCATGATGTACATTATAACCGTGTTACAGAAATGGTTCATTGCTATGCCGAATCGGTTGGCCTTACCCGTGAGCAGGTGTATAATGTAGAAAAAAATAACTGGCAATGGAAAAACGGCTCTGCCAGTATTGAGGTGTGGATTCAGAAATTAAATTTTGCTAATGGAACACGCAGAGATTTTTTACGCGTTTTTTGCCCGATTATGGATATACCTCTGGCAAATCCGATGGCCTTCTATCGTCGTTTGCTCGAACTGAACGATATTAAGTTAGGTATTAAATTTGCATTGACGCCTAACTCATCTAAAGTTTGGGCAAGTTTTGAAAGAGATATTAAAGGGATTGATTATAATGAGTTGTCGACCTTTATTTCAGACTTTGAATATTGGGCTGATAAATTAGATGATGAGTTAAAAGCAGAATTTCCGGTGCTCAATTAAAGCTTGTTTATTTACATATTGCCAAAAGCCATCAAGTTTTCTGATGGCTTTTTTTGCGAAAAACCAACTGTCAGATTGTGAATACTAAACCCGCAAATAATAGAGCAAGCTTAAGATAGAATTAGCTTATGATATTGTTACCAAAGGGTATGAGGGAGCTATTGAAGTAAATAGCACAGAAAGTACAGGATTACTTTTACTATGAAAGTAGGGATCAATTATCTTCTTGAAGCCGCACGGCGACCACCCCCGCCAAGCCCAAAAATTCCTATGATAAAACCTAACCAATAGAAGAAACCAGTGTTGTTTTCGGCATACAAACCGTATTCATTGGTAAATAATTTACTTATTAAAGCAAATGGGAAAACAAGTCCATGAATAACTCCATAAAAGAACCCATGCTGATGCGCAGTATATCCATTTGATGCGCAAGATGAAAATAGGGTCATTACTAAGATGGTTATTAATGGTAATACAATTTTCGATTTTTTCATCTTATTAAAGAGGTATGGGTGAATCTACTTCTAATCAGATAACTATTAAATGTGGGGTTAAGGTTATTAAAATTAAGGATTTTTTTTGAAGAAAGCAATAGGGCACTCATTAAAAACAACCACCGCAATAATAAGTCAATGGGTATCAACATTTTTCAGGAAAAGACGAAAACAAGAAAAAAGCCCTCAACAGAGGGCCTTTTCGGAAAAACTATGATGAAACAATTCTACTTAATAATTTTTAATTATATGTTCAAATATAATGGTTTCTTTCTGGAAATTATTGTGCTATCCACAATTTTGTTGAGTTCAGATTCGTTCCGCCTGAAGCTGATTTAAAGTTGTCAGCATTATAAGAGATTTCATTATCAGGATATACGAAACGGCTGTAATTACCAAAATTGCCCGTGTAATACTGTGTATTTGAAGTTGACATCGGCGTTTTGTTTCCGGTTCTTCTTTTCAAAGTCCAGGCATCAAATGGTTGTCTGAACTGGTCAATCCACAATTGTGCATAGATCTGGTTCAATGCAGTGGCAGGGTCAGCAGAATATGCTACCATTGGGTTGGTTAATAAAGTATTCAATTCAGCCGCAGTTGCTGTAGCAGAAGTTGGTTTCGCTACTGTCCATACAGAAGAACTGACAGCAATACCTTTCCACATATCCACTGATGCTTTGATACCCGCTTCGTATTCAGCTTTAGCAGTAGCGGCATTGGCGGTTACACCCATGCCTCTGTTATAGATTTCAGCTTTGATGAACCGTACCTGTGCAGCCGTCAGGATTAACTCAGGGATTGAAGTTAAATCCTGCTCGAAATAAAGGTTTACCGGTGAGTAAAGGTTGCTTGCCCCTTTATCACTCCAGGCTGTATAGCGTTTTTTGTCGTAAGGCAAACCACCTTCAGTTGGGGTTACACCTGATATCGGGTTTTGAGGATAGGCTACCCATTCTCCGGCATTGTTTGGCTCGTAGAAGATTTTTGCACGAGGGTCAAAAATACCACTGCCGTCTTTATTATCATTAGCCGACATCATATGCCACATCGTAGAACCCATTCTTAGATAACAGTTAGCTGAGAATGACCATTCACGCCATTGTAAAGAAAGGTTCAGTTTTGAAGGCCATATTCCGATATTGTCAGTATCTGTCAATAATGGTTTGGTCAATGCCTCTGTGATATGCGTAGTTGCTAATGTTTTGTCTTTGTCATAGATAGTGGCTGCTATGTACAAACGAAGACTGTTAGCAAACTTAGTCCACATTGCAATGTCACCTTTGAAAAGGGTTTCATAATTACCTAAAGAAACCTGTGAGGCATCAGCTTTCAGGTTATCAACGGCCCATTTCAGATTAGTTAAAATATCGGTATATATTTCCTGTTGGGTGTTGTATTTGGCTTTATACACACCTGTACCTTTATCGGCCGCCAATGCAGCATAACCGGCATCTTTATAAGGCATGGCTCCAAAGTAGTTGGTAGCTTTGAAACTCTTATAAGCCATGATAGTTTTGAGCATTGCAGAGATGTTATTCATTGAAGCCGGATTATCGCTTTTTTCAATGCGGTCTTCAATAACACGTACATTCGCCAGGGTATAATAATAGTTATCCCAAACTGCACCTTTGGCGTTATCGTAAGGATAAGAACCCGATGTGATAGCCGCCTGCTGGGTAATTGGGTATATCCAGGCGTTCATTACTGACTGTTCGCCGCCTGTTAATGGTAGTGAACTCACTACTGCATTGAACATTTCAGGAGTAGAAGCACTATTAGGTTTATCCCAGGGTGCATTGATTTCTTCAAAATCTTTCTTACACGATACCGAAGTAACAAGTAAGGCAACGATAGCTATTTTTGATAAATTTTTCATGATTCTGTGTTTAATAGATTATAGCCTTGCTTTTAATGAGAAACCTAAATCACGAGTACCCGGATATTGTGACCATTGGAAACCTTGTGCGTTGCCAATACCGTTTACAGCCTCCGGATTCATTCTGTCAGGCAAGGTTGTGAATAAATAGAACAGGTTACGGCCCACAAATGAGATGTCTAAACCTTGTAGTACTTTGGTGCGTTTTACGATAGCCGATGGAACCGAGTAAGTAAGATTTACCTCACGTAATTTAGCCCACGAGTTTTCAAAAACGAGGTTGCTTCTTGGCATTTTCACGTTAGACCAACCCATGTACTGACCTGCATATTTATACATATAATGTACTACGTCTGTATTTTTGGTACCGTCGGCAAATACACCTTCTAAAATCACACCATGGTTGGCTGTGCTACCATCAGGATAAGTGTATGGTAAACCACCACCGTTTCTTTCAAGCAAAGTGCTTGGCGACAAACCATGACCCATAGAAGCACCGTAGTCGGCTGAGTAAATATCACCACCCAATTTGAAATCAGTCAATAAATATAAACTGAAGTTTTTGTAGCGAAGGGTGTTGCTCAAACCACCTGTTAGTTTCGGAGTTGTGTTACCAATAGCTACAGGATCGGCAGTGGTTACATATTGTGTGCCTACTACTTTATCAGTGGTTTTGTCAATTACTTTCTGTACAACTTTCTGGCCGTTCAGGTAAGTGTAATCATAACCATAGATGGTGCCATAGTTTTCACCAGCTTTTACGTACATCAATGCCCCGTTAGTTCCCCAAAGGTCAGCCAATGGATAACGATCTATACCTTCGGCCAATGAGATAACCTTATTCTGGTTATGTGCTCCGTTTAAAGCCAAATCCCATCTGAAAGAACCTGTATTGATTGGCGTAGCTCTGACAATAAACTCAAAGCCTTTGTTAGCCAACTCTCCTGTATTGAAAGTAACCGCAGTAGCACCTGAAGAAGTTGCTAAAGAAGAACTTAAAATCTGGCTTGTGGCTCTTGTCTGGTAGTAGGTCAGTTCCATGCTTAATTTACCAGCAAGGAAGCCTAACTCGGTACCGATTTCAAATGATTTGTTTCTTTGCGGTTGTAATAAACCAGCCGGAGGTAAAGTAGTTTGTAAGCTACGCACAGGCAAACCACCGAATGACGTGGCCGCAGTACCATTGATTGTATTGGTAATGGTAGATGTATTGTAGGTGTATTGAGTCTGATACGGGCTTGCACCATTGGCGCTTTCGGCTAATGATACTTTTAATTTACCATAGCTCAGGAAGTTCTGATTTTTGAAAGCATCAATAGCTTCGGTAAACACAAAGCTTAAGCTTCCTGATGGGAAGAAATAAGAAGAAGTAGCAATTGGTAGTGTAGAAGACCAGTCATTTCTTCCTGTCAATTGCAAGAACAAATAGTTATTATAGGATAAATCAGCGATACCAAACAATGAGTTCAGATTCAAATCATAGCGGGTTTCACCAGTAGTGATTTTAGTTTTATCAAGGTTGTTATTCAGATAGTATTTGAATGGTACGTCAAAGTTACCAGCATTCCAGGTATTTACGCCGTGGCTTCTGCTGCGTAGTGCAGAGTTACCAACTAATAAACTACCATTGAATTTAGAGCCAAACAAACCATCTTTATGTAATGTAGTGAAAGCCTCAAAGTTTACGTCCTGATTAGCGATGTTTTCCATGCCATATTGTCCTTGAATACCTGCTACGTCTATTGGGGTATTTTTACTTTCGATTGAAGTAGTTGCATTGTTGATGGAGGCGCGTCCTGCCAGGTTCAACCAGGGTGTCACATCAGCTGAAAGGCGGATAGAGCCTAATAATTGATTACGAGTGAGGTACTGGTTGTTTTCGTAGAATTTCCAGAACATATCCTTAAACGCATTGTTGTTATAAGGATAATATTTGAATGGAGAAGACTGATCGAAGATATTTTTGCTTCCGTCAGCGTTTTTATACGAATCCAATTCTAATGGAATGTAATCGCGCGACATACCATGAATCATGAAGTTGGCCCAACCATTATCGTTAGCAGATTCAGGTGTATTCAAACGATTGTAGTTTGTATAACTACCGGTAATTTCAGCTTTTACTTTTTTCGAAATATTTAAAGATGACCCTAAATTTACGTTAGTCTGGTCGTAGTTACTATTAGGGATAATCGCTTTATTGTCTAATCTGGTTAAACCTACACGTAGTGTACCGTACTCACCACCACCACTGAAAGAGAGGTTATGAGTGTTGGTATTACCAGTCTGAAAATAAGCTTTTCTGTTATCAGGTTGAGCTTCCCATTTACGTTTTACGCCATCCCACCAGATTAATTCGGTACCATCTAATTTATGACCCCACGAAGACGCAGGCCCATACCAACTGAAAATATCCCAAGAAGAATAACCACCCGGAATGGCACCACCACTACGATAATTGTTGTTTACATCCTGAGCATCCCAAGGGTAGTTACCAGGATAACGCAGTTGACCGTCAGCAGTAGTTGGGAAAGGTTGAGTTGCCGACCATAGGGCTGAAGCTCCACCATATCCATACTCATTTTGCATATCCATGAAACGATACGCAGTAGTCGTTAAAGAAGAGAAATTATAGTCTAAACCAAAATCTTCTCTTTTACCACCTTTTTTGCTGGTAATCATGATTACACCATTGGCACCACGTGCCCCGTAAAGAGCAGCTGCGTTGGCACCTTTCAATACAGTAATATCTTCTACCTCGTCTGTATTGATAAAATTAAGGAACGAACCCCAGTCTTTCGGGCTTGTTACATCGCTGCTTTTGCCTTGTGTACCACCTACAGGGTCGTTTTGTACTTGAATACCGTCAATTACGATTAGCGGCTGGTTAGTGCCTAAGATACTGTTATTGCCTCTTATAACGATTCTCTGAGAACCCCCTTGCACCCCATTAGGCACAGAGATGTTTAAACCTGCTGATTTACCCATCAAACCCGAAGCGATATCAGGTGGTGCGGCTTGTACTAACTCTTTAGAAGCAATTTTTTGAGCAGAATAACCAATTGATTTTGATTCTCTTTTGATACCGAGGGCAGTTACTACTACCTCATTTAATTGTTTACTGTCTTCTACTAATTCAATATCAATGACTGAGCGTCCGTTTACCTCTATATTCTGGGTAGCGAAACCAATGAACGAAACAACGAGTGTAGTTTTTGCATTCGGGACACTCAAAGAGTACTTTCCTTCAGGGTCAGTTATGGTTCCGTTGTTTGTACCTTTTACGGTTACCGACACGCCAGGTATGGGTTCTCCGCCAGAAGTTACCTTACCTGTAACAGTCTGTGCTAATACCGGTAGGCTAAAGCCCATCAATAATATCAGCACCAGCTTTGGTAAAAAATTTCTCATATAATTTGACTTGGGTTAAAAATGATTGCTTTAAAAGTTCTTGATTGATTTTCCGGTGTCTGTTACTTAATAGTAGGCAAACCAACGGAAAAATATTGAACACCGGCTTCCTGACGGGAGTCATACAGGAGCAATGCAGAAGTGTCTAATAAGTACTACCTACTATATACTTTGCTTCTATAGTGAGGCGAGGTTCTTTGTGAATTTTAGCGATACTTTGACGATTTAGGGTTAAACATTCTTAATTAATAAATACTATGTTTTCTGCAACTCTGATAAGAATATCAGTCTGAAATGGCACAAAAAGGTAATTAGTACTGAGTGGATTTAAGAATGCGGGTTAAGGCTACTGTCTGAAATAGGTTATAGTTTAAGTTAAGTTATTTTTAAAAAAATGTTAAATATGGATACAAACATAAATAAAAATTATTTAATAAAAAGTAATTATTAAATTTTTTTAAAAATATATGATATGTTATTAAATTTTATATGATATTTAGGCTCGATTTAGAAAAAAGAGCCTGATGGAGAAGAGTCTTGGCTTTTTTTTAATAAATTGCTTAGCGATTATTAAAATTCTGATCCCTAAGCTAAACCAGACATCTGCTTGCATGCCATTCAGATTGCTCACCCGGGCATGTATAGTATGAGCCTAACCTTATTTTAACTATAAAAAACAATGTCAGAAATTACCCTCGATAACGAGATTGAAATGGTCAGCAAAGAGTCGGTCATTGACATCAAAAAGAACAAGCAAAAAAAAGGAATCGTATCTGAGCTGTATTTCAATGAAACGAACACCATCGCAGAACTATCTCATTCATTACACATCAGTATCCCTTCTATTACTGCCCTTATTGAAGAATTAGTTGAAGAAAAATGGATTGTTGAAACAGGTTTCGGGGTATCCAAGCAAGGCCGTCGCCCTGCAATTTATGGTATTAATCCCAAAGAAAAATTTGTGTTGGTACTGGACATAAATACGCACGACACCAAGGTGTTTATTCTGAACCTTCGCAATCAGGTGGTGTTTACACAAGTATTTGACCTGCAATTGAAAAACAACCCTTCTTTTTTGGAGACACTATTTACTATAGTTGATAATGTAATTGAACAGAAAATTACGAAAGGTAAAAAACTGATTGCATTGGGGGTATCTATGCCCGGTCTGATAAACAAGAATACTGGGATTAACTACACGTATAAAAGCCTGAACAGTGAGAATAAATCGTTAGGCAAGTCAATTGAAGAACATTTCAAATTGCCGGCCTATGTTATCAACGACTCTAAAGCTAATGCTTTTGGAGAATATCGTTTCGGCTTAGCCAAAGGCAAGCACCATGTATTATCTATCAACGTCGACTGGGGTATTGGCTTGGGTGTAGTAGTGAATGGAGAGATTTTCGACGGAGCATCAGGTTTTGCAGGTGAATTAGGGCATATTCAGGTAAATCCTGACGGGGTGCTTTGTACTTGTGGAAAGGTGGGCTGTTTGGATACCATCACGTCTGCCTCTTCGCTACTCAAAAACATTAAAGATGGTCTGCGGCAGGGGAAAGTATCTAAATTGGGTGAATATAAAGACCGTGTAGAGGATATTAATCTCGAAATGGTAATTGAAGCTGCCCAACAAGGTGATGCTTTTGCCATAGACATTATTCATAATATAGGTTTAGAATTAGGTAAAGGGCTTTCAATAGCTGTACACCTGTTTAACCCGCAGATTATTATTATTGATGGTGTATTATCAAAAGCGCAAAAGCTTATTGTAAATCCGATTGAACATGCTATTAACAAATATTGTCTGACAGATTTCAAAGAAGATTTAAGAATCGAGATTTCGCAATTGGGTGAAAACGCAAAAATTTACGGTGTTCATACCTATGTCGTAGAAAGTTTATTGAAAACAGCTTAATCTTATTTACAATGAAAAGATATTTTATTAAAGCAATCACCTTTGTCATGATAGCTTTTTCATTTTCTTCATTTAATAAGAAAGCACCCGCCTCGCCCCGGCCTAATATTCTGGTTATTTTCTCTGACGACCACGCCTTACAGGCAATCAGTGCTTATGGTAGCCCACATATTCAAACCCCCAATATTGACCGGATTGCCAAAGATGGAGCTATTTTCAGAAATATGTTCTGTACTAATTCTATCTGTGGCCCGAGTAGAGCCACTTTGTTAACAGGCAAGTTCAGTCATAAAAACGGGCATATCAATAATAAAACGAGGTTTGATACAAACCAGGATATTTTTACAAAGTATTTACAGGAGGCTGGCTACGAAACAGGCTGGATTGGTAAATGGCACTTAGTGAATTTACCGAAGTATTTTAATTACTGGTCGATTCTTCCGGGACAAGGGTCTTACTATAATCCTGATTTTATTGAAATGGATGGGCAAACCCGTAGGCAAGAGGGCTATGCTTCTGATGTGATTGCAGGCAGAGCCATAGACTGGTTACAGAACAAGCATGATACTGCCAAACCTTTTTGCCTGATTGTCGGACAAAACGCACCACACCGTACTTGGTTACCCGACACAGCAGACCTCCATGCTTTTGATGGTATAAAATTTAAAATGCCCGATACCTTCTATGATACCTATGAAGGTAGAATAGCTGCGCAGAAACAAAAAATGCACATTGCCAAAGACCTGCGCATGGATTATGACCTGAAAGTAGATGATAACCATCTGCCTCATAAAAAACGTATGAACGAGGCACAACTAAAAGCCTATAATGCCTATTACGAGCCTTTAAACGAGGAGTTTAAAAAGCAAAAACTGACTGGTAAAGCATTAGACGAATGGAAGTTTCAGCGGTATATGCATGATTATATGGCCTGTGTGAAATCATTAGATAGAAATGTCGGGAAGGTATTAGATTATCTGGATAAAAATGGTTTGACAGAGAATACACTCATAGTTTATGCCTCAGACCAGGGTTTTTATTTAGGTGAGCATGGCTGGTTTGATAAACGCTTTATGTACGAAGAATCTTTCCATATGCCATTGGCAATGAAATATCCGAAACTGATAAAGAAAGGCACAGTTGTTAATGGTTTTGCCCAGAATATTGATTTTGCCCCGACTTTTCTTGAATTAGCAGGAGTGGGTATTCCGAATGACATTCAAGGCAGGTCTTTGCTGCCGCTTATGAAAAATCAGAAGCCTGCTTCCTGGCGTAAATCATTATATTATCATTATTATGAATATCCTGATGAGCATAATACTATGCCCCATTTCGGTGTGCGGACTGACCGCTATAAACTTATCAGATTTTATGAAGATGGCGATTTCTGGGAGTTGTATGACCTGAAAAATGACCGGAAAGAACTGAAGAATATTTATGCTTCTGCTCCTGAAACTCTGATAAATTCATTAAAACAGGAATTGAACCGATTAATAGAGGAATATGATGATAAAGAAGCCGCAGCCATTTTAGCTAAAGAAACAAAGCCATAAAAGTTAACCCTAACCTTAACATGTACGATCTGAATCGAAGAAATTTCATTAAAACAACATCTCTTGCCGGAATCGGTATGATGGCTGGTAATTCTGCTTTTGGGGCTGATTTTCCAACTGTACGTGTGGCACCTGCTAAAAGAAATTTTAGTAGTCCGGTTATTGAGGCCACGATTCATCGAATGAAATCGTCGATTAAAGATGCTGAATTAGGTTGGTTATTTGAGAATTGTTTTCCGAATACATTAGATACTACAGTTATTTTTAAAACCAAAAATGGCAGACCAGATACTTTCGTAATTACAGGTGATATTCATGCCATGTGGTTGCGTGACAGTTCTGCACAGGTATGGCCTTATCTGCCTTTAATCAGGCAAGACCCTAAGTTGAAGGACTTAATAGCTGGAGTTATTAACCGTCAGACAGAATGTATTCTGATAGACCCTTATGCCAATGCCTTTAATGATGGACCGGGTAAATCTGAATGGTTATCAGACCACACGGAAATGAAGCCTGAATTGCACGAGCGCAAGTGGGAACTGGATTCATTGTGTTATACCGTTCGTCTGGCCTATCATTACTGGAAAATATCGGGTGATATTAGTGTTTTTGATGAAAAATGGTTAAAAGCTGCCAAATTGATAATTGCTACCTGTCGTGTACAACAACGCCTGACAGATAGAGGACCATATCATTTTGGCCGTACTACCTCATGGTCGACAGATACCGTACCAGGCAATGGTTATGGAAATAATACCAAGCCTAATGGCTTGATTCACAGTATCTTCCGTCCATCTGACGATGCTACGTTATACCCATTCCTGATTCCGTCCAATCTGTTTGCCGTTATTTCTTTTCGTCAGTTAGCAGAGATTTCGGAGAAAGTTATAAAAGATACGGCCTTTGCCAAAGAATGTACAGCTTTTGCGAATCAGGTAGAAGCCGCTATTAAGAAATTTGCCATTATCAGCCATCCGGTTTACGGACAAATCTATGCAATGGAAGTTGATGGCTTCGGCAATCGTTTATTGCAGGATGATGCCAATGTACCGAATCTATTAAGTCTGCCGTATCTGGGAGCTATAAAAGCTAATGACCCAATCTATCAGAATACCCGTCGATTTGTATTAAGTGATAGCAACCCGTATTTCTTTAAAGGCAAAGCCGCAGAAGGTATTGGTAGTCCGCATACGCTTGTTAACCAGATATGGCCGATGAGTATCATTATGCGGGCTATGACTTCAAACAATGACCAGGAAATATTGGCGCAATTAAGATTCCTGAAAAATACACACGCAGAGACAGGCTTTATACATGAGTCTTTCGATAAAGACGATGCCAGCAAATTCACCCGTAAATGGTTTGCCTGGGCAAATACACTTTTCGGTGAATTGATGCTAAAGATTGAGCGTGAGCGACCACATTTATTGAAGAATGTTTAGCTGAATTTTATTTCATTAAGCAATAAAGTTTTTAATGTAGAATAATATAGAGAATGGAGTAGACCCTATCCTTAACCCTTGTTCATTGTTGAGGACAGAGGTTGCAAAGTGGGGTTCATACTTCTTCCAAATCCTGAACAAATGAAGAAAGTAGTAGTAGCAGCAGTTCTTATGGCATTATTAGGGCAAACCCTTTTTGCCCAACAACATTCTGAGCAGAATCACGAGAAATACGTCGTTCCGAAAGACCCCAAAGTAAAAGAAAAACTGAACCAGTGGCAGAATGTGAAATTCGGGTTAATGATGCACTGGGGTACTTATAGCCAATGGGGAATTGTAGAAAGCTGGAGCCTTTGCCCTGAAGACGAGGGCTGGTGTGAGCGTCGAGGGCCTTATAAAGATAATTGGTATGAGTACAAAAAGGCTTACGAAAATCTGCCAAAGACTTTTAATCCTGTGCAGTTTAACCCTGAAAAATGGTCGGCTGCTGCTAAGAATGCAGGAATGAAATACCTGGTTTTTACTACCAAGCACCATGATGGTTTCTGTATGTTTGATACCAAGCAAACAGATTATAAGATTACCAATACACCTTTTGCGTCAAATCCAAGAAGCAATGTGGCTAAAGAGATTTTCAGCGCATTCCGAAAAGATGATTTCATGATTGGGGCATATTTCTCTAAACCTGACTGGCATACCAATGATTACTGGTGGTCTTACTTCCCTCCTAAGGACCGTAATCCATCTTATCATCCGGCAAAGTATCCTGACAAATGGAAAAGCTTTAAGCAATTTACTTATAACCAGATTGAAGAATTGATGAGTGATTACGGCAAAATGGATATTCTCTGGTTAGATGGTGGTTGGGTGCGCCCATTCAGCACGATTGATTCTTCTGTGTCATGGCAAAGAACGATTCCGTTCGATCAGGACATTGATATGGCGCGCATTGCTAAAATGGGAAGAGAACATCAGCCGGGTTTGTTAGTAGTAGATAGAACGGTGAGTGGTGAATTTGAAAACTATGTAACACCAGAGCAACAGATTCCTGACCATTATATGCCGATTCCGTGGGAAACCTGTATGACAATGGGCGATTCATGGAGTTATATTCCTAAAGAAAACTTCAAGCCTGCCAGAAAATTAATACATATTCTGACAGATGTAGTATCAAAAAATGGTAACTTGCTATTGAATATAGCACCAAGCCCACAAGGAGATTTCCATCCCGAAGCCTACCAGCGTCTGGAAGAAATCGGTAAATGGATGAAAGTAAATAGTGAGGCTATTTATAATACCAGGGGTGATAATGAGATAGGCAAGCAAAACAAACTGGTGTTTACGCACAATGCCAATACTACTTATGCCATTTATAGAGCAGATGAAGGCGAGAGCATTCCGGCAAGTATTGAAATAAACAATCTGGCTTTATCTAAAAATACTCTGATGAGTCTACTTGGCAGCACTGAAAAACTGAAATGGGTAGCGAAAGACGGGAAAGTAATAGTTGAAATCCCGGAAAAAGTGAGAAAGACAGCTTGGAGCAACTACGCATGGGTATTGAAAATAGTCAGGCAATAATCTTACAAATTTTATGAATCGTCGTCGTTTTCTGAGAAATAGTGCCCTGGCAGGTACATTAGCAGGTTTTGATGCTACTGCTGCAACCATACGCAAGAAATCGTTAAGAGTAGCCTATCTAAGTGATGTACACGTATTCCCAAGCAAGATAGCCGAGGAAGGAATGACAAAAGCCTACCATAGTGCCAACGCACTAAACCCTAAACCTGATTTTATCATTAATGGGGGAGATGCTATTTTCGATGGCCTGGAGAAATCAAAAGACGAAACACAGACCCAGTTTAAACTCTTTCAGAAACTATTAAAAGAGAACAATAAATTAGAAGTAAAGCATATTATCGGCAACCACGACATCTGGGGTTGGTTCAGCAAAACAGAAGATATAAAAGGCGACCGATTGTATGGAAAACAATGGATAACAGACGAATTTCAGATGCCGAAAAGGTATTATTCGTTTGTGAAAAAAGGCTGGAAATTTATTATTCTGGATTCTACCCAACTGAATCCTAAAGGCGGATATATTGCTTATTTTGACCCTGAGCAATTAGAGTGGCTTAAAGGCGAATTGGCAGCAACTCCACCAAATCAATATATTTGTATTGCTTCTCATATTCCGATTTTATCAGCGGCCTCGGGCTTATTCCTGAATAAAAATCAGGAAAACGGCGATATTGTTATGCCTCGTAACCTGATACATACGGATGTGTTTGATATGATAAAACTTTTCAGAAATTACCCCAATATCAAAACTTGTCTGAGTGGGCACCTGCACATGCAGGAATCGCTTACGTATTGGGATTTAACTTATCTAAATAATGGGGCAGTTTCGGGTGGTTGGTGGAAAGGAGCTTTCAGAGATTTTGAGCCAGCCTATGCTATTCTTGATTTTTATGACGATGGCACCTTTGAAAGGACATTTGTAAAATACTAACAATCTTTTTTCATAACCTAACGAACCAACAAACTAATGCAATCGAGAAGAAAGTTTATACAATGGTCGGCACTCAGCCTGCCTTTTATTTCTGCAACTAAGGGTTTTTCGAATAAGAATACTATTGCTAATAAACCCATTGTTGTTTCTACATGGGATAGTGGCTTAGCTGTCAATGCCGAGGCATGGAAAGTGTTGAAGAAAAACGGGCGTGCTCTGGATGCCGTAGAAGTAGCTGCTAATTCAATTGAAGATACCATTAATTGTTGTGTTGGCCTGGGAGGTAACCCTGACCGTGACGGGAAAGTAACCTTAGATGCCTGTATTATGGACGAAAAAGCTAATTGTGGTTCAGTGGCTTTTTTGCAGCATATCAAACACCCGATTTCAGTAGCTCGCAAGTTGATGGAAACTACCCCGCATGTGATGCTTGCCGGTGATGGTGCTTTGCAATTTGCTTTGGCTAATGGCTTTAAAAGAGAGCCTGATAAGCTATCAGCCGACGCTGAGAAAGCCTATAAGGAATGGTTGAAGAAATCAGAATACAAGCCTGTTATTAATATTGAACAGCAACAGATAAAGGCTAAAAAATCTGATGGTGGCCCTTTTGCTCCAAGCTATTTTGATGATGGTACACCCAACCACGATACAATGGGTACGATTGCGCTTGATGCCTCGGGTAATTTGTCAGGTGCTTGTACTACCAGTGGCATGGCTTTTAAACTGCATGGTCGTATTGGTGATTCGCCTATTATCGGAGCGGGTTTGTTTGTTGATAACGAAATCGGGGCAGCCACCTCATCTGGTCAGGGCGAAGAAGTAATCAGAGTAGCCGGCACGCACCTGGTTGTAGAAATGATGCGTTTAGGCAAGACGCCGGAAGAAGCCTGCAAAATTGCGGTAGAACGTATTGTAAAAATAAACCCTGAAAAAGCCAAAGGCTTTCAGGTGGGTTTTATTGCCATTAATAAGCAAGGTGAGTACGGAGCCTATTCAATCCAACATGGTTTTAGCTATTCAGTTACCCTTGCCGACGATGGTGGTAAGGTCTTTATGGCCAAGAGTCATTTCCCTAAATAGCAAACTTATATCCTATAATAATTAGTGCCTGTGTTTAGGCGTGCTACGGTCTTTAAACTGTGTCACGCCTTTCTTTGCGCCTTTATTTAATATTATTCGACCTATTTCGCATGAAAAAAATCCTTCTAATCCTGACAACGCTGTTATGTTTACAGACAAATGCTCAATATCAGCCTAACTGGCAAAGTCTTGACCAGCGTCAGACTCCTGCCTGGTTTGAAGATGCCAAGTTTGGGATATTTATCCATTGGGGAATCTACTCAGTGCCTGCATGGGCAACCAATTCAAATGCCGATGGTTTTGGCAGCGGCTATGCCGAATGGTACTGGCAACGCCTGTTTGCACCTAATCTCAAAATCCATAAAGAATTTGTAGCGTTTCATGAGAAAAACTACGGTAAAGCTTCTTATCAGGACTTTGTGCAACAATTTAAAGCCGAGCTATTTAAGCCGGAGGATTGGGCCAGCATATTCGAACAAGCCGGAGCCAAATACGTGGTACTGACTTCTAAGCATCATGAAGGATTCACTATGTGGCCGAGCCCTCAATCCTGGAACTGGAATGCTGTTGATGTTGGGCCTCATAGAGATTTAGCTGGAGATTTATCAAAAGCCGTAAAAGCAAAAAATCTGCACATGGGCTATTATTATTCTTTGTATGAATGGTTTAATCCGGTTTATAAAACTGATGTAAATGCTTATGTAAATGAGCGTATGATTCCGCAAATGAAAGATTTGGTAACCAAGTATCAACCTGATATTTTGTGGACAGATGGCGAGTGGGACCATCCGGCTAAAACATGGAAAAGTGAGGAGTTTCTGACATGGTTATACAATGATTCGCCTGTAAAAAACAGTGTGGTAGTAAACGACCGTTGGGGTAATGATACCAAGAGTAAACACGGGAGTTTTTATACTTCTGAATATGGTCATGGCGGAGCAGACAATTCGCCCACCAACGGTTTTGCCAGACCCTGGGAAGAGTGTAGAGGAATAGGTGAATCTTTCGGATATAATCGTAATGAAAACCTGGAAGTGTATCAGACAGGCGAACAGTTAGTGCATCAATTGGTAGATATTGTGGCACGCGGAGGTAATTTTCTGCTCAATATCGGACCAACGGCTGACGGGCGAATTCCTGTGATTATGCAACAGAGATTAAAAGAAATGGGAGATTGGCTGAACGTGAATGGTGGGGCTATTTATGGTACACGCAAATGGGCTAAAGCACCTGCTTATAGCAAGGAATCAAAAGTGCATTTTACGCAGAAAGGGAAGAATGTCTATGCAATTGTGAGTAAATGGCAGGAAACTATTACCGTTGAAAATGTAGAGAAACCAACGAAAGTAAAACTATTGGGTTTTGATGGAGATATAAAATTTACTTATAAAAATAAGGTACTTACCATTACTGCCCCACTGGTAAATCCGAATACAATTCCTTGCCAATATGCATGGACTTATGAATTAACGGACGCGCAGAAATAATTTACTGACTATGAAAACTATATACTATGTTTTAATTATAGCTGTATTGACGGTTCATAAAGGATTCGCTCAATCAACCCTAAAGGATTGGTTGGTTCAGCCTTTCACCCAAAAAAGCGAAGTGAAGGTTTTGCATAATGGAAAATTACTTGAAATCACTAATGGGTTGATTAGCCGACAGATACGTGTAAGCCCGAATGCGGCTACAATTAGTTTCAAAAACCTGACTACCAATGAGCAGTTTGTCCGTTCGGTAAGACCTGAAGCCCGCGTAGTGATGAATGGCGTATCTTATAATATAGGAGGGTTATACGGGCAAAAAGAACATGGGTATTTATTAGAAGAATGGATTGATAAATTTACGGGTCATTCTGACGACTTTCAGTTTATGCGTTATGAAATTAATGAAGTGAAATCTCATTTTGACTGGAAATCTACTACATGGACAGCCAATAAAAACCTGCCAACAGGCAAAAGCCTTGTGCTATTTTTTAAATCTGATTTACCCGCACTAAAAGGTATTGAAGTAGCAGTTCATTATGAAATTTTTGACGGTATTCCACTTTTAAGTAAATGGGTAAGTATTGAGAATAAATCGAGAGGTGCATGTAAACTGACACAGGTTGTTAACGAAATACTGGCTACGCCAGAAGAAGAATCGGCCGTAGTAGGCAAGCCCGAAAAGATGAAAAAACCACAGAAGCTATACATCGAAAACAACTATGCCTATAATAATGCGATGCGCTACGAGCTTTCGGATCAGGCAACACATTGGAAGATTGATAGCTCTTATACCTCTCAGGTAAATTATAATTATGAAACACCTTGTGTGGTAGAGGTTTATCCGACTTTAGGTGTGGGAATTGACTTAGCATCAAATGCCCGATATAAGTCAATCCGTTCGTATGAATTGCTTTTAGATAGTTACGATAGAGAGCGAAACGGATTGGCACGTCGGAAAATGTATCGTACCATTGCCCCCTGGACAACCCAGAACCCAATTTTTATGCACCTGATTAGTACTGACCCAGCCAAGGTAAAAACTGTAATTGACCAATGTGCTGAAACAGGCTATGAAATGGTGATCCTGAGTTTTGGTAGTGGTCTGAATATGGAAGATGCTTCTGAGGGAAATATCAAAAAGTTTAAAGAACTGGCAGATTATGCCCATAGCCAGGGGATCAAATTAGGAGGATATTCATTATTCAGTAGCCGCAGGATTGATGATGAAAATGATGTAATAGACCCAATAACCGGCTTGCCAGACAAAGGTGCCTTCTTTGGAAATGCCCCTTGTCTGGCAAGTAAATGGGGTATTAATTACATCAATAGCTTGAAAAAGTTTATTAGTGAAACAGGTTTTGATTTGCTCGAACATGATGGTCCATATCCGGGTGATGTTTGTGCTTCTACCACTCATCCAGGCCATAAAGGGTTAGACGATTCTCAATGGGTACAGATGCAAATGCAGAAAGAGTTTTACCAATGGCTTAATGCCCGTGGGGTATATATAAATGCCCCTGACTGGTACTTTTTAGATGGTACTCATAAAATTGCCCTGGGCTATCGGGAGGTGAATTTTTCGCTGTCAAGGGAACAACAGAAGGTACTGAACCGACAAAATATCTTTGATGGCACCTGGGATAAAATTCCATCAATGGGTTGGGGTTTTGTGCCATTGACTAAATATCAGGGTGGGGGAACTGAGGCAGTGTTGGAACCCCTAAGCGAACATCTGAACGATTATAAACAATTAATGATGCAATACTATGGGGCAGGAATTCAGGCCTGTTATCGTGGACCAAGATTATATGATACTGATGCTACCAAAAAAGTAGTGATTGAAACTATTGACTGGTATAAAAAATACAGAGATATTCTGAATTCGGATATTATGCATCTGCGCCGCCCTGACGGCAGAGATTGGGACGGGATCATGCACGTTAATCCGGCTTTAAATTCCAAAGGTCTGGTAATGTTGTATAATCCATTAAAAGATGCCATTATCCGAAAGATTAGACTTCCTTTATACTATACGGGTCTTTCAAAAGAAGCCAAAGTAAGAATAGAAAACGGGAAACCTGCCTCCTACCCACTCAATAGAGACTATTCCATTGAAATTACAGTTCAATTGCCTGCCGAAGGTTATACATGGCTGGTAGTTGAGTAAAAATCAAACCAAATCCAAAGAAAAATGAAAATTAAAAATCTGTTACTTCCTTTATTAATTATTTACCTGGTTACCTTTTCTGCATCAGCTCAAACTAAAGATTTTAAGGTAGTAGGGTATTATACCCCATCCATTCCGCCTGAAAAATTGCCTTTCGATTTGCTGACACATATTAATTATGCCTTTGCGATTCCTGCTAAGACAGGGGATACTTTATTCCCAATTGGCCAACCTGACAATTTGAAAAGTTTAGTTAAGATAGCGCA
Organism: Emticicia sp. BO119; assembly: GCF_013912375.1. Taxonomy (GTDB): domain Bacteria; phylum Bacteroidota; class Bacteroidia; order Cytophagales; family Spirosomataceae; genus Emticicia. The sequence continues at coordinate 355,336 of NZ_JACETV010000002.1, forward strand.
TCAACATAAAAAGTCAGTTTTCATCTCTATCGGCGGTTGGGGAATTGGTGATGGTGGCGGTGATGATACCCGTTTCCATAAAATGGCTGAACGTGCCGAAGGTAGACATACTTTTGTGAAGAACGTAATGAAATTTGTGAAAACTTATCAGGTTGATGGTGTGGATTTAGATTGGGAATATCCTGATGAAAATAGCCCGTCGGCTGACCATTATGTGAGTTTAGTATCAGAATTAGCAGACTCATTACATAAAAAAGGCAAAAAACTAACAGCAGCAGTCATTTCCAAAGGCGTTAAAGGTGGTGGTATTAAAAAGGAAGCTTTCGATAAAATGGACTGGCTGAATCTGATGGCTTATGATGATGATTACGGCCCAAGTTACGTGATAGCGCACTCGCCTTATTCTTTAGCTCTAAAAAGTCTCGATTACTGGATAAAAGAGCGTGGCTTACCTGCCCATAAAGCCTTATTAGGCCTACCATTCTACTCTAAAAAAGGCATGGGTAATTATGGTCCGGGCTACAGCGATTTAATCAAAGATGGTGCAAGCCAGTATGACGATTACTGGAAAGGAGCTTTCTATAATGGAACTATCACCATAGAAAACAAAGTAAAATTAGCCAAAAATCGTGGTTGTGGTGGGGTGATGATATGGGAAATAGCTTTAGACACTACTGACGACACTTCGTTGCTGAAAGCTATTCGGAGGAGTAAATAAGCTTAAAACCCTTTATTAAGCCTTTTAAGTTTAGAAGATATAGAGAATGGTTCTCTATATCTTCAATTTAATACCAATCTTCCCAAGTAAGGCTGTAATCCCGATAATCAATAAAGCAAATAGCATCGATTTGATTAAACCTACTATACCGAAAGTCAGGCTTACTGGTAAAGCAACATAGAAAGAATAGACAATGTATGGTATCAGATAACAGGTTAGTGTACTTGTACCTGCTGGTTTAATAATATTGAACCAATGGGCTTTGTGTTGCAAATCTACCAGCCAGTAAATAAAGGCATAGGTAATAAAAGCAACTCCACAACAAATAAACACCCAGGTTGGTGTAGCATAAATCTTCGATATGATAAAGAACTTCCGTAAGACGAACCCTAAAAGTAACATCACTATCCCAATACCGAGATAGATAAAGGTTAGTCTTACTTTCTTATCTGCTGTATAAAAACGTTCGAGTAATACTGTCGCTAATATACCCGTAAATGTAAAAGCCGAAAAAGCGCCATTCCCTAAAATCCAGTCATTCGGGCCATTAAGCCATATTGATTTTAACCACCCGGCGTGCCCTGCAATAGACATCAGATTGAGAAATACCCAAACTGCTATCAATAAGTTTGTCTTTTTATAGAAGAAAAGATATAAGATAGCGCAGGTAAGATAGGTCCAGCCGATAAGCCCCAGAATACCCCACCAATGCGGTTTCATCATTTCTGCTTTTTCACCACCTCTGAATTTATAAATCAGGAAGACTAAAATAGCCACTCCAAGGACTTGTAAGGCAATGAAAAGATACTTTTTAGAGTCTTGGTTTTTCGGATAAACATTCCATATAAGAAAGAAACCTATTACAGGGCTCACCTGAAAAGTCGATTGGCTCATACCAGTCGCCTCTGCATTCATTTCAGGGATATTTACTGTGAAAAAACCCATGATTAATAAAGCGATAGAACGGAAAACAATGTGTTTAATAATCTGCAAATTGTTTTCGCCTTTGGCAATTCTGGCTTTGATAGCAAATGGAATAGACATACCTACAATGAACAGAAAACAGGGGAAGATAATATCTGAAAAGCCCAGAAAATCTACATGTGCTTCGGAATGTTGCAGCCAGTCAGGGATACCTGTCAGCGTCCAGAAATCATTCACAAAAATCATCAGGAGCATGGTCAATGCCCGAAATACATCAATAGAAGCAATACGTTTCAGAGAGATTTCCATAGTTTTCTTATTTGCTTTCTTCTATTTTTTTAATCTCCTCAAATATCGCCTTAAAACAAGCTGATTGTGTATTTTCTCCGGCTTCAGGATTTACCTTTACTCCATAAAATTCATCCAGAAACTGCCCGGCTCCCGACCATACCGTTTGCATCATACCCTGAAAACGTTCTTTCATCACGGGTGTAACCGATTTTCTGAATCTTACCATATCCTGCGTTTGTAGTACAGCGTTTTTCGGGTTTCTCCAAGGGCAGGTTATAACGTTTAACCCTTTTGAAGCAAAGAGCACAGCTGTCTGGTCAGGCCTTTCATAGTGCCAGTCACAAATCATTACATCTTTTTCTATCAGGTCAATCGCTCTGTGAGTATTATTAAAGCTACCTTCCCACATACCTATACCAGTGGTTTTGCCGTCAATCAATCTGTCGCCCCAAATCCAGAGTTTTCTGTTTTTGAGTGCCAGATGATTTCTGATTTTATTTACTTCTCCTGCAAATAACTCTGCTTTATCTCTTCCGCCACATCTTGGGCATTTATCGTCACCGATATAAAATACTTCGTCCATTCCTGCGTGAAAAGCATCTGTTTCAAACACCTCGCATATTTCATCTACCAGTTCAAACACTATTTTGTGTACTTCTGGGTGTAGCGGGCAATAGCTTTTGCAATACAATCCGTCAGCATTAGGCCATACATATTTCTCGGGCATTTTTACATGTGGAGTCTCATCAAATTGCGGGTAGACTCTAAGCAAATTATGAGTAGTTTTAGCCCATGACTGATGCCCTAATAAATTGATTTGCGGTATAATTCGGATATTGTTTTTCTGACAGGCTTTTACCATCTTTTTCACATCCTGCTTTGATAGCGCAATACTATCACGCAATTCGGGGTGGGTCTGAAACTGGTAGTTCCAGTCTACACGTAGTATCAGTGTATTTACTTTTCTGGTCGCTAATTCTTCATTAATAAATTTTACAAAAGTATCTACTTGCTTAGGCTGTGGAGCGGCAATACAAAAGCCGCGGACTGGGAGGAGACTGTCTGTTTTTGACTGTGCCAGGAGCGATTCTGAAACAATCAGGCAAACGAAAGTAAACAACAAAGAAATTTGTCTGTTCATAAAGGTGCAGGTTTTTATAGAGTTGAATTAGGCTACAAGTTAGAAACACTTTCAGGTAAATACAAAATGAAGGATATTTATATTCAACGAAACCAGTGAAGATGTTTAACAGACAACTTTAGAAAATTTTAATTTTGGTCGGTAATGTTTAACATTTAACTTGCGGTTTGTTTGATTAAGATTTTCTGGTAAGCCTAAGTAAAATTCTACCTAACCATAAATTTGTAATAATAAAGTATAAGACTCTTACATGTTTGTTGTGTATTATATTTTCTTACCTAAGTGATGGGTCTGCTGTTAGAATCTAACTCCATTTTTACCGCACCTTATCAAGATTAGAAATTTATATGATTATAGGTCTGCAATAAACCTTATTGCGCTATACCTAACCCTAACTTTTAATGAAGAAGTATATTATTCTTTCATCGACATTGCTTGTTCTCTATTTCTTATCCAAATGGTGGTTTGTTTCATGGAGCCCTTTTACGCTTCCATCATCAATTAGCTCAGAAAACGGAACATTTACTTTAGAAACTGAATTGCCGGAGCCACGAACAGAAGCCGGGGGTATTACGCATAATGGCTCTTTTTATATTTTTGGGGGTATTAACCAATTCGGGCAGACGCTGATTAGTTCGTACAGCTATTTGTCAGAAACTAAAAAATGGCAGAAAATTAAAGATACGCCGCAACCGATTAATCATGCAGGGGTAGTACAGGATAGTACATATGTGTACTTAGTGGGGGGCTTTAAGCCTCTGTCTCTGAGAATCCGCGGATTTATGTTTGCCAACTGGGAGCCTCTGAATACTTTACACAGATATAATCCTGAAACTGATAATTGGGAACCCCTGGCTCCTATGCCTGAACCCAGAGGAGCCGGAGGCGTATGTATAAGTAATGATACAATCTGGTATGTTGGGGGTATCAATCAAAACAAAGCCGTCTCCAATACTTTATTCGGTTATTCAATCAGGCATAATCAATGGTTTAAAGCACCCGCAATGACGCACCCTCGTGACCACCTGAGAGCCGAAAGTGTAAATGGAAAAATATATGCTATTTCAGGAAGAAAAGATGACCTGAGATTTAATTTAGCTTTTGTTGAGGAGTATGATCCTGCCTCGAAAAAATGGAGGAGAATGACAGATATACCAACTCCAAGAGGAGGGTTTGGCTCTTCTGTGTACAAGGATAAAATTTATACCTATGGAGGTGAAAATGTTTGGTCTTGTTTTGATGTGATGGAGGTTTTTGATCCTGCCACGAATATCTGGAAGAAATGTGCGTCAATTCCTGAAGCGCGCCATGGAATTATTAGTGGCTGGATAGGGGATGAGTTACATTTAGTGTCAGGGGGTAGGCATCCAAGATTATCCATCAGTAGTATTCATCGAGTATATACACCAAAAAAATAATAGGCATGAGAGATATTTCATTAATTATATTGGCGTATAACGATGCAGATTCATTGCTTAATCTTGTGCCTGATGCTTATTCAGTACTGGAGGCAAATTTTGATAAGTTTGAATTGATTGTGGTAGATGATTGCAGTAGTGATAATACTGCTGAGATGATGGAGTCATTTAAAAGAAAGTATAATAATTTAGTTTATCAAAGAAATCCAACTAATAAAGGAGTGGGATATAATTTTCAGAAAGGTGTAAAATTAGCTAAATATCGTTCGGTTGCCTATACTGATGGAGATGGACAATTCAATCTGAACGATTTAGTAATTTTGTATAACAACAAGGATGAGTTTGAGGTTGTGTCTGGCAACAGAGAAACAAGAGCAGATGGCATTGGAAGATGGGCTATTTCTAAAGTTTATAATTTACTATTGAAACTACTCTTCAATGTAAAATTGAAGGATACAAATTCTGCGCTAAAAATTTACAGGAGAGAAATTTTTGATAATGTTCTGCCGCTAAGGTCTAATGATGGGTTTTATGATGCTGAAGTGATTATTAAATCTATGAAGTATCATTATACAATAAAGGAGATTCCTGTTATGCATTATCCACGGCAGTTTGGGGTGGCCAATGGAGTAAAATGGAAAAGTGTGCTAAGTGTTTTAAAATCAATGATGTATTTCTGGTATGGTTCAAAAAAGTAGTTTGGTTTTATATATAACGCTAATCGCCTGGGTTACTCTTATAGCACTTATTGTTTTTTCTCCAGGTAGGCTCATAGATGCTGAATCTATTTATTATGAAAACCTGCATTCAAAGTTTTCGCCATTTTCAATAGAGTTTATCAGAGATTACAAAGGAACAGCAGGGATTATCACTACCTGGTTTAATCTGCTGATAATGGATATTACGAAGGGAGATATCGTCAGGATGCGGATTGCCAATCTCTTCTGGCTATTTCTGACAGCTTTATTATTTAACAGGAGCCTTAAGGAAGAAAGACCTGATTCAGTTAAATTCTTAGGTTATACGCTCATTCTGGCACCCTATATTTTTCAGATGACTGCAAGAGTGATGGGAGATTATCCGACTTTCTTTTTCGGATTTGCCTATTACATTTTATTGAGTAACCTTGGTAAAAGGTATTATAGTTGGTATTGGTATCTACTAACCGGGATATGCGGTTCTCTTGCTATTGCGGGTAAACAAACCTTTATTTTTTTATTGGTTTTCCCGGTGTATTTTGTAATAACTAATAAGGGAAATTTCTGGAATAAACTCGTATTGCTCGTGAGCACCTGTGCCTTACCTGCTTATTTTTATTGGGTTTGGGGTGGATTTGTGCCAAAAAGCTCGTCTTATAACCATATAAAGATGGTAAATACAGACTTTATTTATGTATTTATTTTTTTATTTGTTTTAGTGTTTATTTTCTTCAGTAATTATATGAAGGTTTTTTTTGTCAAGCATATCAGCATATTACTACTTACAGCTATTATCGCTCATCTGATACTCGGCGTAATTGCACCTTTTCCATTTCTGAGGTCTTATTCAGCCCAATTCTCCGGTTCTTCAATGATAATGGTAGCAAAATATCTCTGGAGTATTGCAATGGTTTTGTTTGGATTAATAGCAATAGTGTTTTTTTATAGTTGTTGTAAAGAAATTGTATCAGATAGAAAAAACATACCTTTGATTATATTTGTTATTTTATGCCTTTTAGTTGCTTTAAGAGTGCCGTACTTTCACGGTAGATATCTGGCTTTAATTATGCCTTTTATTCTGATGGTATTTTTTAAGGCAAAGGAGGTAAGTATTACTCCTTTCGCGGCAATTACCGGTTATTTTCTTAATCTGATGGCCATAGCATTATTATATCATGCAGAAGCGATTACAGAGACAATCCGATTAATTATGAAAAGTATAGGTATTGAGAAATTTTAATGAATTGATAATAGGTAAATTATATTGTATTCTGATTTCAAAAAAACATTTCGCTTAATTTTTTATCCGGTCATACAACTTTTTGTGTCTTTTCTGCATTTTGTATAAAAGCCCCGTTTAAACTTGGTTCTAACCTCTACAATCGAACGTCTGCGACACAAAGACGCTGCTGCTCAGAAGGAAATTTTTGAGCACTATTGTAGCTTTTTGTACCGTATAGCCTATCGGTACGTAAGAGAACGTATGTTGGCTGAGGATTTGATGGTGGAATCTTTTTTGAAGATTTTTGAAGGGATTATCAATTTCAGGTTTGATAATCTCAGGTCTTTTGAAGCATGGATGAAAAAAATTGTAGTTAATGAAGCATTGATGTTGCTTCGCCGGCAAGCAAGTTTTCATATGATGCCTGAAAGTGAAGCAATCGAAATACCGATTGATGATAATGTGTTAGACAAGATTTCGACCGAAGAGATTTATCGGCTGATAGCCGAGTTGCCAGATGGCTACCGCACAGTATTTAACCTTTATGCCATTGAGGGCTACACGCATAAAGAAATTGCTGAACAACTGCATATAAGTGAGGGAACCTCAAAGTCGCAGTTGAATCATGCCCGAAAATTATTACAAAAGAAAATATTAATGACCGATAAAAGTCATGCAAGCAGAGGAATTCTATAATAAAATCCGGGAAAATCTCGATAATTCTGACTTTACTCCAGATTGGAATAGAAGTGAGGTTTGGCAACGTATTGAGCAGAAAGATGAAAAGAAAATGACATCTTTCTGGTGGGGAGCTATAGCAGCGAGCATTGCTATGGTAATTTTGTTTGGTGGGTATCTCTTAATTGAAAACAGAAATGCTATTACCAGTAACCCTAATGTGAAAAATCAAGAAGCTACTAAGCCCACACAACTGATTTTACCTGAAACTATTACTGCCAAACCTTTGGCGATAATGCCTAAAAGTAATACTGTAATTTCGGTTAACCGGCCGATTCAGAAAAGAATTGTTCAGCCTGTGAATGTAGCAAAGCCAGAGCCAATTGCTGAAAATGAGATGCCGAATGAAGAGTTTGATAGTATGGTAACAACAGCAGAAGGGGAACAGGAGTTTAGTTATAACAATGTGACATCAAGAAATGAACCTGCTTTTGTGCGACCTGTCATATTTGATGCGCCAATTATTTTCAGGCCTAATAAGGTAACAGAGAAACCTGCTGCGCCTTTTAAACGTGAGCGTGTAGCTATTTTAGAGATTCCGGAAGATCAGGAAGATTATGTGATAGCTCCGAAAGAGAAGAGGAAAAAACGCCATGAGCGTTTAGCTAAGCAAGTAGAGAAAACACCTGAGGCTACAGACCCTAACAAGCCTAATAAGATATGGGCATTTGTAAAGCAAAGTTTCAAAAATGAAGCGATGCCTGTCGATTCTACAATTAAGTAATACTAAAATATACCTGCGGAATTCTTTTCGTATGTAGATGCCTACGAACGTATTTTTTCAGAATGCTGACCTGTTTCCACATGAAAAAGATTCTTTTTTTATTATTTTTTGTCATAAGCATTGATACTTATGGGTTTATGGTCATTAATAAAACCGAAATGGATTCGATCATAGTAAATATAGGCAAAAGAAAAAGAATTGTTTTGTGGGGGGCAACCAGAGAAGACCTGAAAGCTCTGGAGAAGTACGATCTGAACAGGATTGTCAGACAGATGAATCAGGATCTGGAGGAAATGCCTTCTAATGTAAGAAGAAGTATCAGGCAGGATTATGAAGGGAATAATTATACAAAAGAAGCGACTCGTCAACAGGAATTAGAAGGTCTGACTCCCTGGCAGAGACTGACACGCAATACGTATCTTAATTTTTCATTTGGTTTTACTTCTGTCAAGTATCTGCAAAGAGGGAGCTCTGCTTTTAAAAATAGTGATGAGCTTTTCAGGTATAAAATTTTAGCTTCTCCTAATTTGAATATAGGGCTCATAAGGCAGGAGAGTTTCATTCGTACAGGTCGTAAAGAAGTCTTATTACGTTATGGATTTGATATCAGTTGGTATTACTTAAGTAGTATAAGTACTCAAAATACTTCTTATCTGCTACGGGTAAATAGTACTAATACCAGTGTTTATGATACAGTTGCCATTTATAAACCAGTGCCAAATGGCAATTATTATACAGTTGAAAATTATTTGAGTTCAGATAATATCAAGCGTAATCCTGAAAGTACTTATAACCAATCTTTGTTTTATGCCAACTTTAAGATTAATCCTACGATTAACTTTTACGGAGCAGATAATCGGAAAACTTTTCATTTTGGCTTTGGTGCCTATATAGGCCGATTGATAGGGGGAAGCCAGATTCTTTCAGAAATAAAGGCGATAAATCAAAGGGAAGCAAAGATACCTATCAGAAGCAGCGATAATCCTTATCGCTATGGATTACTATTGAATATAGGTTATAAGGCGTTCAGTTTGTTTTTAGAGGGCGATGTTAATAATTTTTTTCAGCGTCGTGATGTCCGTAACGGATTTTTACCCTATGAGGCATCTGACAGGTGGTCGCAGAATCTGACAACATTTGGTATCAGAATTGGCAGATAACAATAATCCCCGAAGTTTCTTCGGGGATTATTTACTTGGGTAAAGAATATTATATCTTATTTTTTGTACATCACACTTTTTACAGCATCAATTGTACGCTTTACGTTAGGTAAAGTTGCCTCGATTAATGTTGGCGCATAATGTAGTGGTATATCCATATTATTTACACGAATCACCGGAGCATCTAAATAATCAAAAGCATAACGTTGTAAGTGATAAGTGATTTCAGAAGAAATTGCTGCTAATGGCCAGGCTTCTTCTACAACCACACAACGGTTGGTTTTCTTTACTGAGTTAATCACGGTTGCGTAATCAATTGGTCTTACTGTACGTAAATCAATCAATTCAGCTTTGATACCTTCTTTCTCTAATTCTGTAATGGCAGGTAATACCACTCTTGGAATCATCTTACCAAATGAAACGATAGTTACATCTGAACCTTCTTTCATAATATTGGCCTGGCCTAAAGGAATCAGGTATTCTTCTTCAGGTACCCCACCCTTATCACCATACATTACTTCAGATTCCATGAAAATAACCGGGTCATTATCTCTGATAGATGATTTCAATAAACCTTTGGCATCGTAAGGGTTATGAGGTACTACTACTTTCAAGCCTGGGGTATTGGCAAACCAGTTTTCAAAGTTTTGTGAGTGTTGCGCGCCTAACTGTCCGGCATTCCCGGTTGGACCACGGAATACAATCGGACAAGTATATTGACCGGCTGACATAGCCATTATTTTTGCTGCCGAGTTAATAATCTGGTCGATGGCAACCAGGGAAAAGTTAAAAGTCATGAACTCAATTACGGGGCGTAAACCATTGGCTGCCGCACCAACGCCAATACCCGCAAAGCCAAGCTCTGCGATTGGGGTATCGATGACACGCTTAGGGCCAAACTCATCAAGCATTCCTTGGCTTACTTTATAGGCACCGTTGTATTCGGCTACTTCTTCACCCATCAGAAAAACGTTTTCATCACGTCTCATCTCTTCTGAAAGGGCTTCACGCAGGGCTTCTCTAAATTGGATCTCTCTCATGTATTTTGACTTAGAATAAAAGCTAATTTTTGGTGTAAAATTAGGTAATTTAATTCACTTTTCTAATTTTCACCAAAATTCGTCATTTCTGATGCACTTTGTTGTTTTTTAAAATTATCGGTACAACATCGGTACAACAAATTTGAACTTCCTTAGCATCAAACAATTTTGTTTTCAGGGCAAAGTTACCTGTAATCAGACTTTTTTTAAAATATACACGTAAATATTTTTTAAGTTTTAAAATGTATATGGAATGCTCACAAAGTGTATAAAAAACAGAATAATATAGGTACGATTAGAGGGAAATTTGAGAAATGAACGAGGCGTCTACTGATAATGTTTCAATTCCATAAGGTACGATTAGAGGCAAGCTCTTCACCATGCGTATGGTTAGGCAACGTAAAGTTTCAATTCTATAAGGTACGATTAGAGGAGTCGCGGCAACAATCATCCTGATGATGCAAACCGTGTTTCAATTCCATAAGGTACGATTAGAGGTGTGCTTGGCTATGGCTAATGCATTTCCGGTACTAAAGTTTCAATTCCATAAGGTACGATTAGAGGATAGATGCCGGAACTGCTCTCAATCCGAATGGTAGGTTTCAATTCCATAAGGTACGATTAGAGGGTACATTGATTGAAGCTGATAATGTTCGTAAGGCAAGTTTCAATTCCATAAGGTACGATTAGAGGCCACTTCACGATGCAGACTCTCGGCCTGTATCATAAGGTTTCAATTCCATAAGGTACGATTAGAGGTCCTGATCATCAACTATGTCAGCATCAGGAAAATCAAGTTTCAATTCCATAAGGTACGATTAGAGGAAAAAAAGCCTGGGAGGAAAAGAAAAGCGAAGATATGTTTCAATTCCATAAGGTACGATTAGAGGTAGCTTTCTCCCACTTCCGTAGTGCCGGATCAAAGAAGTTTCAATTCCATAAGGTACGATTAGAGGCATCTACTCACGTTTCAATTTGCCCTGTCTATCTAATGTTTCAATTCCATAAGGTACGATTAGAGGACCGGATCGTTCTCATTCATCTCTACCCATATCGGAGTTTCAATTCCATAAGGTACGATTAGAGGGAAAACAGTTCGGCGGTTCATCTACGTGAATAGTCTGTTTCAATTCCATAAGGTACGATTAGAGGAGAGTGATTAATATCAGCGGTGTAGGCACAAATCAGTTTCAATTCCATAAGGTACGATTAGAGGATACTAATTCATCTTTCATTCCTGAAGATGTGACAAGTTTCAATTCCATAAGGTACGATTAGAGGTCTATTATAAAATCTGTGTTTGAACCTGAATATGATTGTTTCAATTCCATAAGGTACGATTAGAGGGGAAGGTGATGAGCTCTATCCCTATTTTGACAAGTAGTTTCAATTCCATAAGGTACGATTAGAGGTTTGCGGCGTATCCTTGATAACAAGACTATACTTGTAGTTTCAATTCCATAAGGTACGATTAGAGGCCTTTTGTTCTGCCGCCACTTTCAAGTCAAGATAATGTTTCAATTCCATAAGGTACGATTAGAGGGAAGGCCCTGTATAGTCATTTTCTTTTTCACCCAATTGTTTCAATTCCATAAGGTACGATTAGAGGGCCTTTCGTTCTGATATAGCTGCAGGAAGTGGACAAGTTTCAATTCCATAAGGTACGATTAGAGGCTATTGAACAGCGGTGGACAAATAGGGATAAATAACGTTTCAATTCCATAAGGTACGATTAGAGGATAATATAATTAAGTCGGGCACAGCTGCTATTCAGAAGTTTCAATTCCATAAGGTACGATTAGAGGATACAGCTCTGACATAACGCAGATATATACCTGTAGGTTTCAATTCCATAAGGTACGATTAGAGGTTTATGTTCGTGTCAAAGGATTGTCAATGATTAATGCGTTTCAATTCCATAAGGTACGATTAGAGGTCGTTGATCGGGCTGGCATCACCTGATTTGGATAGGCGTTTCAATTCCATAAGGTACGATTAGAGGAAACCATTATCATCACACTTTAAGTACGGGTAAATTGTTTCAATTCCATAAGGTACGATTAGAGGGCGGATTGGAAATTATTCCAACAACCGCAATGACAGCGTTTCAATTCCATAAGGTACGATTAGAGGTTACTACGGATTTCGTTCTGAGCAGGACGAGAGAGAGTTTCAATTCCATAAGGTACGATTAGAGGTAGTTCATTCGCTTGTTCAATTGTCATATCTTTTTACGTTTCAATTCCATAAGGTACGATTAGAGGAGGAGGTTCAAGCTATTTGCGAGGCAGTGATGTTTACGTTTCAATTCCATAAGGTACGATTAGAGGAAACTGTGCTTTTGTGGCGGCGTTGGGGTCAGGCGTGTTTCAATTCCATAAGGTACGATTAGAGGTACTAATAGAAAGTTTATAATACCCCTGCGCTACATTGTTTCAATTCCATAAGGTACGATTAGAGGCCTCAAATTCATCCTTTCTGTAAATCTGCTCAGGATGTTTCAATTCCATAAGGTACGATTAGAGGTAAGACATTTGACTCTATTTGTGAGAGGCTTGAGAAGTTTCAATTCCATAAGGTACGATTAGAGGATCCATAGGTCTGGTTAACAGTTTCATACAGCAGAGTGTTTCAATTCCATAAGGTACGATTAGAGGTTAAATAAGTTCTCATAGTGTTGTGTGGTCATTGTGGTTTCAATTCCATAAGGTACGATTAGAGGTCGAAACCGTATTTCTTGACAATCAGATCTTGAAAGTTTCAATTCCATAAGGTACGATTAGAGGTACGGTGTGAATGTGGAATGAATGAACAATCCACTGTTTCAATTCCATAAGGTACGATTAGAGGTATTCCGAGTTGTATATAGCGATGAATCAGACTATGGTTTCAATTCCATAAGGTACGATTAGAGGCCTACTTTTTAAAAGTTCAAACTGATGTAAAGCAGAGTTTCAATTCCATAAGGTACGATTAGAGGTGCAGTTTCCCAACAATACAGTCAGTACGCCACATAGTTTCAATTCCATAAGGTACGATTAGAGGCAAATAGGGCCACACGTTGCAATATCTCTTTAGACGTTTCAATTCCATAAGGTACGATTAGAGGTTGAGTGCATCCAAGGGTGTCATAAAAAATAATTTAGTTTCAATTCCATAAGGTACGATTAGAGGTTTTGTATTAGTTACTAAAACTAAAATCAAATCAATGTTTCAATTCCATAAGGTACGATTAGAGGTGAGGCTATTGCAAAAGCAACACTTACACGAAGCGAAGTTTCAATTCCATAAGGTACGATTAGAGGCCTCACGCCTTGCTCTGACTGCATCAGCAATTTTTTGGTTTCAATTCCATAAGGTACGATTAGAGGTGCATATAGCCAGAAGAAAGCCAAAGGACGAAAACGTTTCAATTCCATAAGGTACGATTAGAGGATCAATCGGCGAAAAATATGCTGATTTACAGGGAATGTTTCAATTCCATAAGGTACGATTAGAGGCTCAATGGGATAGCGCGGTAAAGTTTATTAAAGAGGGGTTTCAATTCCATAAGGTACGATTAGAGGACACTCTATTCAATACACTATAAACTAACGGGCAAGTTTCAATTCCATAAGGTACGATTAGAGGTTTTAGCAGATGAATGCCCTTTTATCAGAAAGATAGAGTTTCAATTCCATAAGGTACGATTAGAGGAGATATTTCAACCAATTTCTCACAGGGCACTAAAATGTTTCAATTCCATAAGGTACGATTAGAGGCCTCTTTAGAGGTCGAACATAGACACGTTCTTATCGAGTTTCAATTCCATAAGGTACGATTAGAGGTAACCTATACTACCCGATACATCTAAATCATAGGTGTTTCAATTCCATAAGGTACGATTAGAGGCGTGAATGTCTGGTTTGTTCCGTTCTTCGTACCGGAGTTTCAATTCCATAAGGTACGATTAGAGGATGCACCTGTAGCACATACATATATACCGTTTTGACGTTTCAATTCCATAAGGTACGATTAGAGGTTATTTTTAGTTCTTTCAGCCATTAGTTTATAGAAAAGTTTCAATTCCATAAGGTACGATTAGAGGAGCTAAAGCAAATCCAAGACCTTTAGATTTGTCAGGCGTTTCAATTCCATAAGGTACGATTAGAGGCTTGCCATTGCCCTGGTTTTTACCGCTTTCAGCACGAGTTTCAATTCCATAAGGTACGATTAGAGGTGGGTTGAATACCGATATGATTTTCGGTAGTACAACGTTTCAATTCCATAAGGTACGATTAGAGGATTTAAGAGGATTGTACTACAAAGCAAAGGCGATGTTTCAATTCCATAAGGTACGATTAGAGGAAAGATAAATCGGCAGAAGCTCAGGCAGAATTACATGTTTCAATTCCATAAGGTACGATTAGAGGCGGAAGTACCTTCGTTTGATTCAGGTGGCCCGACGGAGTTTCAATTCCATAAGGTACGATTAGAGGTGCCCGTCATTTTTCCTGATAATTTTATTGATTATGTTTCAATTCCATAAGGTACAATTAGAGGGCTGACATTGACCGTTTAAAAAATGATAAGAAGTCTGGTTTCAATTCCATAAGGTACGATTAGAGGACCACTATTGTAGTCCATACCTATTTTTAAAGGTAGCTTGTTTCAATTCCATAAGGTACGATTAGAGGTGTTAAAGGGATTGATATAAAAGCCCCTGCAAAAATTGTTTCAATTCCATAAGGTACGATTAGAGGTTTTTATCGAAATAAATCACTTAGAAGTAATCAATTAGTTTCAATTCCATAAGGTACGATTAGAGGGTCGAAACCGTATTTCTTGACAATCAGATCTTGAAAGTTTCAATTCCATAAGGTACGATTAGAGGAAATATACAACAATTATTGAAACAAAAAAACAATTAGTTTCAATTCCATAAGGTACGATTAGAGGATTTGATGTATATCAAGGTTTTTTATACGCTTGTAGGTTTCAATTCCATAAGGTACGATTAGAGGTTCCTTTGAAATAACTAAAGGTTGTTCGCCTTTTTCTGTTTCAATTCCATAAGGTACGATTAGAGGCAATGGTTCTCGAATAGGCATCAATACAGTTACTCCGTTTCAATTCCATAAGGTACGATTAGAGGACCAACCAGTTTTGTAGACATTCCGGCGGCTTGCTGTGTTTCAATTCCATAAGGTACGATTAGAGGAGGTGCGGAATGTCATATAATTTTTATGTGCCGGAAGGTTTCAATTCCATAAGGTACGATTAGAGGTCAGCCTGATTTAGTAAAATTACCGAGTGGCGCAATGTTTCAATTCCATAAGGTACGATTAGAGGACTTTGTTATCATCTTTTTAAAGGGAGTAGAAAACGGTTTCAATTCCATAAGGTACGATTAGAGGATACCGACACTTTGAAAGCCTATTATACTTTCAATTGTTTCAATTCCATAAGGTACGATTAGAGGAAATGATGATGATTGTGCAAAATTACTTTTAGTTACGTTTCAATTCCATAAGGTACGATTAGAGGGAAATGCCAAAGGATTGCGACGGTACCACCGACAAGCGTTTCAATTCCATAAGGTACGATTAGAGGAATAGGCTTTCAAAGTGTCGGTATAATCCAGAAACCGTTTCAATTCCATAAGGTACGATTAGAGGTCATGCAAAAAACAAATCTTCACACACATAGTAATATGTTTCAATTCCATAAGGTACGATTAGAGGAGTTTTTATGCGAACAATGCGCCGGGGGGCTGGAAGTTTCAATTCCATAAGGTACGATTAGAGGAGTCAACGATATTATTATTTATCTCAGGAGTGCCATTGTTTCAATTCCATAAGGTACGATTAGAGGTGATGAATATACGAGAATTTTTCCGATGTAGGGTTAGTTTCAATTCCATAAGGTACGATTAGAGGACCCCCAACCCCACACAACCAAAGGACATCAAACACCGTTTCAATTCCATAAGGTACGATTAGAGGCAGGCTATTGCCACGGCGGCGGCTACTACGGCTCAAGTTTCAATTCCATAAGGTACGATTAGAGGAATAAGTCCTGAAAGGCAACAGGAGATTGAGATTAAGTTTCAATTCCATAAGGTACGATTAGAGGCCGTCAAAAAAACGGCCTTTCAGATACAAATAAAACGATTTTTTGACATAAAACAATCATAAAAGTCGTCGGACTTCGGTTGTATGTTTTTACCCCGTGTCCGACGACCACTCATTATCAATCATTTACATTACCCCATCTTAAATTACAAGATGTCAAAGAGCAGAATTTGTATTGTTTTTTTACTACCGACGACACCCTCCTATAAAAAATTATCGGTTGTCATCCGTTCAATTCCGATAATCTCCTTGTCTAACCACCTTTCATCACGGCTTTTAAAGAGAATAATGCTATCGGCCGCCTCATCCATTATTTTTCTGGCTCCGGCCAGTAATTCTTTTAACTTTACCTCCGTAATTTCTCCTTCAAAGACCGAGTTCTGTATCCAGTTGAGATACTTTCTGCAATGTTTCAGCATCTTACCAACGCGCTTTTCACCCATATCATAAACTAAAATTACATACATTATTTTTAAAAATCTATGTCAATCAATAAAAAAACAAATAGGTTTAACTCACCACAACATCCTGAAAGGCTTGTACTCCTCCATGCCCAGCAGATGCTTCTGCAACTTGTAGCATTCTAATTTTATCAGGTGCTTGTAAGACACATTCCTGCTTAGTTTCCGGTGTTTAAAGGTCTCTTTCAGTTTTTCTTCAAAAGCCTGCACAAACGTCTTTCTGGCTGAATCTTTCATGACACAAGCATTCATCTCTTTCCTGAAATCGCTTGCTTTTAGCTGACGTTTATTCAATACCGTAAATATCACCCTGTCTACCAGCATAGGTTTGAAAATCTCCGCCAAATCAAGTGCCAAAGAGTATCTTCTATAACCCGGCTCGTGCAGAAAACTAATCGTAGGGTTCAACTGCGTATGATAAATCTGGCTCAGGCACGCAGTATAACATAACATATTCCCAAACGAAATCAACGCATTTATTTCGTTGTTAGGAGGCTGCCTTGTTCTGCTCCCCATCTCAAAATCATTAATGATCTCGTCGAATCCTGCATAATAAGTCTGTCGGATATTGCCTTCTATACCCATCAATTCGTCTATTTTGTAGGCATTGGAGATTAACGACTGATAATTACCCAGGCGGTCGATATTTTCGCTGAGGCCTTTCCCTCGATTAGCATAATATGTAAGATTCTTCAGCATATTAAATGAAGCCCCTTCTATAAATTTTCGGGCAATACCCAGCCGCTTTTTAGCCGAGCTATAGTATCTCGTTTGTTCGATCTGCATTTTTCCGGCCAGCAGATAATCTTTCGACATAAACGAGCCTGTATAATTTTCGTAATAATCAAAAAAATGAACCGATACATGGTTTTTGCCTAAGAAATTATACAACGCCGAGTTAGCGTCCAGACTCCCGAAACAATAGATATTATCTACCGTTTCAATTGGTATATAACGGGTCTGCCCCTCAACATTATTTTCGTCCACAGGCGTAAAACTCAAAGTATTGTCTTTGCGCGACATCCTGCCCGGATTGAACAGATAATAAGATTTTTTCATGATAAAAGGTTTATTCTTCTCCAACCCAGCAGAACTCAAAGAAACTGCATGATTTACATTTACTAATCGGTAGCCGCTCAGGGCATGCCTCCTGCTGTATAATTTCATGGGCCTTCAGAATCTGGCTTTGCATAGATAGTATATCCTCATCCGTCAGACTAACTCTTTCGGTTATACGTAATTTCGGATACTCTATCAGTCCATACATGGCATTGATTCCATTGAGGCGAAGCAAATATAAATAAAACTGCACCTGCGCAATGTGCGCCTGCTCTTTGGCCGCCGACTTCTTCACCTCATGCACAATGCCCAGATGAGGATCAAAGAAATCAATCTTGGCCGACAATTCAATTGGCGTTTCAGCAGGGTAGGAGAGCATCCCGGAGACCTCAATTTCTGTCCACCGTTCCGCCCGTTGCGGATAACTCTCCAACCCGATAAGCCGACCCTCAGCCACAACCTCAGAAGTATGCTCCATCCTGATGCCATGCGCATGCAGCCAAACCTTCCGACGGCAAAGCATCCGGTAATTGATGAGTGTAGCGGTGATGGGCATAATGAAAAAAGGTAAGTCCTTCAGAACTTACCTTCAATTAGTTATTTAACTTGATTTTCGTAGTCAAAGCCAGAAAGTAATTTAATTAAATGCTCTTCTGCTTTTTCTAGAGCATCAAATGTTTCCCCTTTAGTCTGAATATAACCACCGGCTTGAAGAGTTATAAACGTATTGACACCCCTTAAGGATTCATCGATAATCGGATTTGCTTTTTCCGAGTCTTCTTCTGAGAGTTTAGCTCTTATACTTCCAGCGATTAGATTCGCATTATCACTAACAGAAATTGCCAATGTATCCATAAGGCTAAATGTTCTTGATTGGTTAGAAGTTATTTTCCAATCAATAATTGCTTTGGCTAAGCCTTTAATCCATTCTTCTCGAAGGTTTTTTGGGGCAACTAAGCATTTTCCAAAAACATTCTCTGATTCAATCCAACCTTCAGATTTTAATTTTTCAATTGTCGATTCTGACATTTCTGGCTCAAATGAATTGATGGTAACCGAAAATAACCGTCTTAAATCAATTGCTATGTCAGACACAAATAAACCAGTAGCCCTATCAGAAGCATTTAACCATTTTCTTGTTAGACTTCGATCTTTTCCATCTAATAGGTCGACTATATCTTCATCTGACAATTGATTTCCCTTTTCATCACGTATAATTACTAAATTATTCGACCTTTCACTTCGATCAAACGATCCTGCTTCTTTCTGCATACCTGCTAATAGTGGATGTAAAGCTCTCATGGCAGATATGGAAAGAGGACTTCGCCTTTTTAAAGTCCTTTCTTTTTTTGTTCCTTCAATAGCCTTAGAAGCCTTCATCCATCCTCCAAATAATTGGTCGGCAAAAGTCGGGTCACAAGTGCCAAAAACTTCTCCTTCATTTATTTCTTTCTTACCTTTTACAGTAACAACTTCGGATATAAATGTAGTTGGAGATGGTTTTTGATTTATAGCTTCACATAATGAATCAATTAATGAGCGTTTTACTTGTTGCCCGCTTGAAAAAGGAATTCTTCTACTAAATTGGTTATCATAATAATATTTTTGGCCGTCTGCAACGCAGAATACAGTATGTTCGGCTCTTTTCAAAGTTCTGATGTAAATTGTATTCATATTTTTATTTAATTTTTATTGTTTTTTTCAACGAATGCATAGTCAAATTTTAGTAATATGTGGAAGTATTCAAATTCTTCATTTGACATTAAATGTGTCTCATTTCTGAATTCTCTGAGTTTTACTCTATCCTCTTCTTTCTCAAAACCATCTATCATTTCAGCTAGATATGGTAAAAAAGCTTTTTTTGTTTTCACAGAGAACATCTTTTCTAAAAGAGTTTTTCTATCGTTCTTACTCCCTTGATTTCTATACGCTAAAAAGGTCTCCGCCAGTTCTAGAGTATAATCGGTAATTTCTTCTTTGTTTTTTGATAACATTGCCTTGAGCCAAGTTTTGTATGCATAATAATTAAATGTATCTTCTTCTTTCTTTAATGAAATAGGCTTATCCTCTTTCATATATTTTACAAGTCCTTCAGGTCTGAGTGCTTGTAAACCAATACTTCCTAACTCGCAAGCACGCTTTATATGCATTCCAAAAAGTGCTTCAAAGCGGTCTTTATCTGTATTTAATTCGCCAAATAATTGACGATAGATATCAATTATTCTGGTACCGGATTTTAGATAAAACGGTATAAAGCCAATTGTTTTATTGGTTTGTCCAAACCCGTAAACATATCCTGTTAATTCTCCTTGAGGATATAGTTGTGAAAGGCTAAAAAACAGCTCTGACCAGTTTACGGTATTAACCTCTACCATTGTAGAACTTACATCAAAGATTTTTTGGTTAGTTAATTCGGTAAAATCAAAATCTTCTCTGAACTCATCCGTATCCAATGAATATTTCAGCCATTGCCCATTCCAGGTATTTATCTGATTTCCCCGTAGCTTATCTAATCCATCATCTTCCAGGTATTTTCTATAAATCTTCCATCCTTCAAAAGTCTGTAAGGTAATTTCGGCATCATCAAAAAGTATAGAAAAACCACCGGCAACACCCACCCCTAAGCCACTGCCAATCCATGATAAATAAATATCATCAGGGGTCGCTGGTATTAATAAGTCACTTACTAAGCCGGAGGTACTTGCATATTCTTTTAATTCAGATGCAGGGAAACCAAGTGCAAAACTCGCGTCAGGTTCCGAATTCTCAGCCTTTTCAAATAGGTTTTCAAGCTTCTCAATTCTTTCACTATAGGTCAGGCGTTCAGGTTTTTGGCCTGTTTTCATCTGAACAAATGGAGAATTGGTTACCCATTGCATATATTTGGGATGATTATAAAATAGCTCAAAATAAACTTCCTCAAAAAACTCCTTTGGAGATTTATTTACTTGATATTTTATATTATAAGCCTCTAAAAATGTTTTTCCAACAACTGTTGTTATCATATAATTTGAAACTTAGAGTTAAAATTTTCTTCTTTTATTTCTTTTACAAACAGCCCTTTTTCTAAATCGTAAGCCTTATCAGGAATCAGAAATGGTTTATTGCCGCATTCTAATTGATTCATTTTGCACACAGAAAAATATCTGACAGGTATTTCTAATTCAAGCCTTCTTTCAAAGTAAGAATTTTCATATTCTTCCTGGTCAGATTCCCTAATACACGACACCGAATCAATTTCAAGTAACTCAAACAAAATAGACTTACTTCTGTGAGTGAGTTTATCAATACTAATTTTTCCATCAGATTTAAACACCGCATGTTCTTCAATCTGCAAAAAGTTAATTTCTGTAAATACTGCATCTATTTTGCTTTGAAGTTCACGCTCTTTAAGAATCTCTCCATCATTCAATACATCGAAAGTTCTTTTCAGAATTTCAATATCATAAGGTTTAGCTTCCTTTGTAGTTTCAGGTGGGGCAATCACATAGACATTTTTAATAGGTCCACTATTTTCTGAAATTCTTTTCCTGTTTATTCTCCCAAAATGTTGAACAAGAGCATCTAAAGGAGCCACCTCGGTTATCATTACATCAAAACTTATATCAAGGCTGACCTCAACTATTTGGGTAGAGACTACTATACAGGCTTTATTAGAAGTATTAAATATTTCAATAGGATTACCTTCATTATCTAATCCTATTAAATCGCGTTCTTTTTCATTCCTATCGCATCTTCTGAATCTGCTATGCAATAGAAGTTTATCAATAGTAGGGTAGAAACCTTGAATAAAATCATATACTTGTTGCGCCTTATCAACGGTATTGAATACTAACAACACTTTCTCATTATTAGCTACTGCTTTTGAAATAATTGGGTTCGCATCTTCAAAAGAACCAATTTTAAATACCCTATGCCTGTTGAATTTATCTAATTCTTCATTTGAAAGACTGGTTTCGAGCACATCACCCCCTAATAATGTAAGTATTTTTTTATACAATATTGAAGGCATGGTTGCTGTACCAATATGGATTCTGCAATCAATAGCCTTTAAAATTTCAATTAATTTTAAAACTATCGCTTGTGAAATACCCGTATAGGTGTGTATTTCATCAAGAATTATATCACATCCTCTTAGATCAAGAAGTAATGCCTCATATCCTTTCATTCCAAACGCAATTGACGCCAATTGATGAGGAGTAAGGATTTTAATTGAAGAACCAAATAAAGATTGTAAGACGCTCTCTTCTTCATCATATTTTCTTTTAACTACACTTGACGCTGCATGCAAAACTCTTATATCAAGGTCAGGATTGGTATCTTGAAGTGAATGAGCTACTCTTTTAAACATAGCATTGATAGATGCTTGAAAAGGTAAAGTATAAAATACTCTTCCTCTACATCGTTTAAAAAGATAATCAGTCTTACCTGCACCTGTGCATGCAACAACTATCGTGTGTCTTTTTTCCGAATGAAAATTATTAAGTAGTGATAAAGGATATAACACACTTGTTCTATTAAAAAAAGAAAGGTTAGGTTCTTTAAATGCTTTTTCGAGGTGTTTTTCAGTATCGTGAATAACAGCTGAAGCGAAATGGTCTGCACCCATTAATAAACCTCTCCATTCAGAAAAGCCTCTTTCTTTTGTCTTTTTCTTACAATAACTAATTACATATTCTATATTTTTAAGCGCTTGTTCTTTAGAAATATATGATGCAGTGATTTCTAAACTATTTAATAATTTAATAGCTTTAGGACTCCATTCTTCCCATTTGCCTAAATGATGGTCTAAATAATCATACCCTTTTTCTAAATCAAGTAAACCTTTTTCACCTACATCATTTTTCACAGATTTATGATGCCCAACAATCATTTCAATTAAAACATCATGTTCCTCCACCGGAAATATCGATAAAAAGAACAACGAGCTAATTTCATGTCTGAATGTTTTACTTTTCTTTCCCTTGCTTAATAATCGTTCTTGAAATACTGGATGAGCTTTACCTATATCATGTAAAATAGCGCCTCTGTAAGCCAAATCTTCATTTATCTTTAAGTGTTTGGCAAAAGCTTTTGCTGCCAGTGCAACATGTTTTAGATGGTCTTCTAACGAAGTCCACTCAGGACCCGATTTAGCATATAGCTTTTCCATTAGAATTGTTTTACGGGTGTTCCTATTATTTTTAACCAACCATGCATTGGCTCATTCGTAAAACGATGATATCCTACAATAAAAGACTTTTCATTTTTTTCAAAGATTAACTCGTAGCCAGAAAAGCGTTCTGTATCTTCATCAAATGCAACACTATCAGATTCTTCTAATTTAATAGGAAGCAGTATATCTTCATTTCTACAAAGGCATATATGTTGTGTCAAGGCAATATCTGCGTCTTCTTTAGAGGCAAAAGCAAGATGTAGCACGGGTTCTAGTAATACTCCCCTTAA
Organism: Emticicia sp. BO119; assembly: GCF_013912375.1. GTDB lineage: Bacteria > Bacteroidota > Bacteroidia > Cytophagales > Spirosomataceae > Emticicia. The sequence goes on from NZ_JACETV010000002.1 coordinate 378,488, forward strand.
TAGAATAGCTTTAGGCCTCTCAAAAAGAATCTGTTTTCCTTGTCTGGTTGAATTCCACCCTCTTGTCTGAATTACTTCTTGTTGCGAACTCACTTGGGTATAAGAAAGTCTATGACCTTTTATTTTATTTATACCTGTTTTTGAAAGCAATTCCGGGAACAACTTCTTCTCTATACCCTCCACAATAGACGGTGTTAAAAATTGCTGAGAGAAAGTTTCGCTATCTCTTACCGCAGTCCATGGCTTTATAAAGCCGAATTGTCCGCTATATCTTACTACATAATATTTTTCCATAGCCTTAATTTTTAGATTAATGAACCAAAGCCAATGCCTGTTGAGTTGCCAACACCTACATTCCAGGCAAAAGCAAGCTGTTCTGGTGTACCTTCAATTATTACTGGGCATACATTTACTTTATTTCCAATTCCCTTATAGGTAGCTAACTTTGTTTTAGGATTTGGGGAAGAAGTATCAAAGTAAACTTTTATACCTTCCTTATTTATTTCTGCTTTTTCCAGTTTCTTTTTTAAAATGTTGGCTAAGATTTCGGCGGATTGAGGTGTATCATAGGATAAATGTTTTTGTTTTCCTGACTCGCTCGATTTTACAAGAACAGGACTTCCTAAATAGAATATATTTTGACTTTTAAATTGGGGTGTCTCTTGAATCATTATTTCCTTAACAATCATGCCGCAACAAACTTCCGGAGAATTGCGAATTCCATTTACCAAAGTCTTTATTAGTTCATCACTATATGAACTAATAAACCAAGTTGCACCGTTGGGGAATTGTAAACCGCGCTCATACTTTTTTGCGCCTTTCAGCCAGGATAATGAATAAAGAGACAAATCATTGTGAATCGTATTTTTACCAACCCATTTATGAAATGCTCCCACCAAATAGGGCAGATGATCAAATGGAACTATCTCTTTATTTTGTGAAAGCTTTAAGTGAATTCTCATATGCCATATAAATTATTAAGTGATTTGAATCTTTTAAGAAAAATTATTTTACAAAAATATCATTTTATTTGATTTTTTCTTTATTACTTTGCAAACTTTCTAAAGAATTGAAACTATAAATGATTAAGTGATTTGATAACATTACTAATTGAACTTGGAAAGTTTATTTCATTATGGAAAACTTAGATTTTGAATACAATTTTGCTGCTCTTGATTTAGTCCGATTATTTCATGAAGACAAAATCACTAAAGAAGAGATTATCTATGTTTTTGAAAACCCAAAACGCCATCGTGAAGAAGGAGGTCCTAATTTGGAAAACTCAGTCTTTATAGATATTGAGTATACTTTTAAAAAAAGAATACTTTTAGTTGCCTATACCTTTATTTCTACAACTATTGATTTCATTGGAGCAAAAGTTGCAGATGAAGAAGATATAGATAATTTTTATTGCATAGGTTAAAATTAATTTAATTAATGTATTGTATATTTGTTCAATTTTCGTTATTATCATATAAAAAGGAATTGAAACAAATATGAAAAATTCAACAAAAATAGACGCTCGTAATCCTTTTAAAACAGGTAAAGATGAAAAGGTTGTTTGGAAAGAACTTCTTCAGAATTCTAAACCTGCCAATAAAATGGATTTTGTAAAAAAAGCTCTTTCAGTTAAAAAGTAAATTATTTAACAAATATTAGATTGTACCTAGGGCAATATCCTCCCTACTTCAAAAAAAACTCTAAAATCTTATCTCCCCACTCTTCTTCCTCACATGCTCAATCAATGATTCCGGCTCAATAATGGACTCTATATGTTCAAAATAGCCTAAAATGAAATTGGTCAACCCCAAAAACTCATCATTCACTTTGCACGCAAAATCATAGAGGTCGTCTTGCTCGGCGCAGGGCTGTATATAGGCCTGAGCTAAGGGGAAGCGCTCAATGAGCTCATTCAAAGCTCCTATCTTTAGTTTCAGATGCACAAATACCTGTTGGTCGTTTACTATTCTAAATGGGTCCGTCGCAGCTACATAATGCTTGCCTTGATGCTTCCAGGATATATCCAATACTTTTACTTTCTCAATTCTCGAAATCCTGAAATGCCTTATTTCCTTTTTATCTAAATCAAAAGCGTGAAGAATATCGTCTTTAGTGCTTATGTTAAAAGGTTCTACCAGTCGGTTACTTACTTTACTACTCATCGTTGACCGATAGTTTACCAACTGTACAACCCGTTTTTGCTTTTTAGCCTGTTCGAGCAGATTTGCTTTCGTAAGAAACGTTTTTGAAAACAAACTACTGCCAAGTTTTGATACATCATAAATGGTTGATAGTTTGGCTCTTATTTTCTCCAGACTTTTATCTGTTGCATTGGCCTGAATCAGGGCAGTTAACAAAAAATCCTTTTCTGACTCTGTAAAAAATAATACATCTTCAAGGTATTCTGCCGATTGACCCGGAGCAATGGCATATCTGTTTTGTTTATCGTGCTCAACCAGAAAATAAGCATTCTTTAACTCCTCAAAATCATTTTTAATAGAATCAGTGCTTACTCCATATTTGGCAGCCAGCGTCTTTATCTTATAGTAATAAGGTTGTTCCAGCAAATTTCTCAGAACACTCAAAAGCCTGTTTCTGGGACTATTCTCATGAAAAACGTTCATCAGCCTGTTGTTTATAGTATTTCACAAAACCCCATCCCCGCCGATGAGGTAAATTTGCCAAACCCGCCATAAAAACCTACTTCTACGATATTGGCAGGAGCGTTCAGCTCAAAAACAAAGTTTTCATAGCCTTTTATTTTGGTTTCATCGTCGCGGTCTTGTTTGATAGCAATCAGTTTAGACCGCATTCTATCGGCGTCAACCAGTTTAAAGCTGATGAGTTTTTCAAGGCTGGCAGTATCCATCTGCATCCCTTTTCCATAAACAGACTCATATTTATCGAGCAGATTGATGGCGAAATATCGGGCAAATCTGGGGTCAGTAGGCGGCAGGTAGTCGTCATTGCCGTTGGGGCGTTTCTCAGCAATCACCATAGGTGAGGTAGCTCTGTAACGCTTAGCTATAGTATCCCCAAGAGGTATCGCCAACGACTCAACAGACTCTATCACAAAATCGGCCTGATATTTTTTATTATAAATACTGATGCGCTGATTCTTGAAAAGTCCGACAATAAAATCCTCAGCGGCTTTATCAATAAAGAAAGAAACGGTAATGTATATAGGTCGGTCTGAAAGCAGAATAAAATCTTCTCCCTTTTCAATTGGCCTGGCTTTGTGAGGTATGTCAAATTTTGAAAAAGTGAAGTGCTTAAACTTCTTTTCCGAATTCTCCAACTGATAGCCTTGGTGGTGCAGAAAAGCAGCATAATCAGCATCAGATTCGTGAATACGGGCATATACCCAGCTTGAAAACGGATAATTATAATTAAGTGTGAGCTTCTGATAGGCAGTAAGAGGGCGCAGGGTTAATTTAAATCTCATCGCAGCAGGTTGTTTTTGATATTCAATATTAAAAGTGTTTGGTCAGAATATCAAGTTTTGAGCGGAAAATTTGATAATATCTGATTGGATTTATGTATCAATCAAAAATGGCTGGTTACATTATAAAGTATAAAGTCACAATTTTATCAACGGGGTATATTGTATTTTATCTATAATCAAAGTTAGATGTAGTATTCAGGCAGGATTTGTTGTTTGAGTCATCTGATTCATTATGTCTGGAAAGATCAAATCGTGTTTTAGCTTATCCTGTTTATACTTCTCTGACAATTTTAGCGACAATTGAACACATAAAATATAAAGTGATTTTTTAGGTAATTCAATCGGAATTCTCAAATTTGCATGAATATACATCAATGAAAATTTCATTAAGCTTCTCTGTTTTAGTCTCAGAAGAGCTTTGAATCACCCGACACTTCATATACTATGCAAAAACTAAAGGCCTATTTAGCCACTCATTCATGGGCATTTACGCTATTTACTTCACTTGCTGCTTTCTTTACCTATCTGTGTTTTTATCCTTTCAGGCGGGCCTACACAGCGGCTACTTATGACGAACTTTTGTATTTTGGAGTTAATTATAAAATACTCATTATCACGGCGCAGGTTCTGGGTTTTGCAGTTTCCAAAGGCTTAGGTATTAAATATGTCTCTGAAATGCACCCCGCCAATAGGGCAAAAAACCTGATTATCATTATTCTGTTGTCATGGCTTTGCTATTTGTTTTTTGCTTTGGTTCCTGCTCCTTATAATCTCTTTTTCATCTTTCTGGCAAGCTTACCTTTGGGGATGGTATATGGTATTATGCTTGGATTTTTAGAAGGCAGGAGAGTAACAGATTTATTGGTGGCAGTGCTTACAGCCTCTTTTATTATGGGTTCAGGTTTTGCCAAGAGCATAGGCAAGTGGGTGATGTCTACTTTAGAGATAAGTGAATTCTGGATGCCTTTTGTGGCTTGTGCTATTATGCTTATCCCGTTTAGTTTTTGTGTTTGGCTGATGGCACAGATACCTCCTCCGAGTGTGGCAGATAAGAATAGCCGGTCTGAAAGGAAGCCAATGCAAAAAGAAGACAGACGCACATTTATTAAGGAGTTTACACTCAGCCTTACCATTTTTGTTATTTCCTATATATTGCTGACAACTTTCCGGGAATTCAGAGATAACTTTGCCCCCGAAATATGGAAGACCTTAGGTTATGGTAACAATTCAGCTATTTTTACAAAGACCGAAATCCCAATTGCTATTACGGTTCTGCTTATTATGGCGGCCATGCGATGGGTGCAAAATAACTATAAAGCCTTTGTGATGATAGAGTGGCTGATGCTGGTGGGTGGGGCATTAATTGGTATCAGTACATTGCTTTATCAACAAGGGGTGCTGTCTCCGGTAAGTTGGCTGACACTCTTAGGTTTAGGTTTATATATGGCCTATGCCATGTGTAATAGTTTATATTTTGAACGGATGATTGCTGCTTTTAAACAATCGGGTACGGTTGGTTTTATGATTACCTTTGCCGATTATTATGCATATCTGGGAAGTATTTTAGTGCTTTTTTATAAGAATTTCTTCCAGAAAAGTATTAATTATCATGAGTTCTTTATCTATCTGTCTTATATTATTTCAATTGTCTACATAATCTTGATTTTATTTTCTATGTGGAATTTGAAATTGTATCATAAACGACAAAGGACAGCGTAGAGAGATTAATTATAGATTTTGATAATAGTAAATCGCTTACTTTCATACTGTTCAAAAATCGTGATAAAGATATATGACCATTTTTTTAGTACCAACTGTATTAGCTCCTGATACTCAGGATAATGTGCTATCACCTCAGATAATAGAGGTGGTAACTCACCTGAATACTTTTTTTGTGGAGGACCTCCGTACCGCCCGAAGGTTTATCAGTAACCTGAAACTTGGTAAGGTAATTGATGAGCTAACTTTCTATGAATTGAATAAAGATACCCCGAAAGACCAGACATTAGCACAATTGAAAAAACTGAAATCAGATGCAGGAATTATTAGTGAAGCTGGTTGCCCTGGTATTGCTGACCCGGGTGCAGTAGCTGTTGCGTTTGCGCATCAATTAGGTTATAAGGTCAAACCATTAGTCGGACCCAGTTCTATTTTACTGGCCTTGATGGGTTCTGGTTTGAATGGACAGAGTTTTACTTTTCATGGATACTTACCAATTGACAAAGCCGCAAAAATTAAAGCTCTCAAAAATCTGGAACAGACGGCAAAAACTAAACAACAGACACAGATTTTTATGGAAACACCTTATCGGAACAACCAGCTATTAGAAGATACTCTACAAAACCTTCATCCTGAAACCATGCTTTGCATAGCTGCCAATATTACAGCCGAAGATGAATTAATAAAGACATTACCCGTTCGGGAATGGAAAAAACAAAAGCCTGATTTGCACAAAAAACCTGCTATTTTCTTACTAATCTGATTAAATTTCTTGGGCTTTGAATGACCGTTCAATAAATATATACGTATAGATATAACAATTTCCAAAAGAGTTTGAAATATTTACAAACTTTTGCTTCTGAATAACTTTAGGAAAACGTTAACTCAAAAGTATAGAATTTATGAAAAGATTTCTATTTTGTATAAATGTTACGTTGTTCTGCTTTGTTCAAGAGAATCATGCCCAGTTTAATCAATCTAATTTACCCATTGTTGTAATTAATACCAATGGAGTTACCATTCCGGATGAGCCCAAGATTATAGTTGATTTTAAAGTCTTATATCATTCAGACGGAAGTATAAATTTCATATCAGATAATCCTCATTTTCTGGGGAAAGCCGGAATTGAATTAAGAGGTCATTCATCGCTGATATTTCCAAAAAAGTCTTATTCTATCGAACTCGCTGATCTTGAAGGAGAGGAGACCAAGTTTCCCTTGCTTGGACTCCCCTCAGAATCTGATTGGGTATTGATAGCAAATTATGATGATAAAACTTCTTTGAAGAATGCTTATATCTATCATCTTTGGGCTCAAACAGGTCGATATTCACCTCGTAATAAACATGTAGAGGTAATAATAGATAATGAGTACATGGGAATATATGTATTGACCGAAAAAATTAAAAGAGACTCCGAACGTATAAATATAAAAAAACTTGAAGCGCCAGAGACTGATACTTTGAAAATAACAGGCGGTTATATTATAGAGGCGTCCCGGGAGTCAGAAATTACAGATAAAGAATATTTATGGCAATCTTCTTACAGCTCGTCTCCTGAGTCATCATTTTACATGAATTTTGAATGTATTTATCCGAAGAAACCTGTTAAGCAACAACTTGATTATATAAAAGATTATATCAACAGCTTTGAAGCAAGTCTGAAAAGTATTGACTTCAAAAATCCTGAATCCGGATTTAGAAAATATATAGATGAAGAAAGTTTTATTGATAATTTTCTTATTCAGGAATATTCGTTACACTTAGATATTTTTGCCCGAAGTCAGTTTTTTTTCAAAGACAGAGGCAAAAAGATGGTTGCATCTCCTCTTTGGGATACAAGCAATGGGCTTTTTGAAAACTATACCGATAAATGGAGATTTTCGTGCAGTAGCTGTGATCCGCGGTTTTTCTGGTTTGAACGTATGATGGAGGACTGTAATTTTAGAAGTAGGGTAGTTGAGCGATATAAGGAGTTCAGACGGGGTTTTCTGACTTATGAGAAAAGTATTCATTATATAGATAGTGTAGCTGTGGCGATTCAGGAGGCAATAGAAAGAGATAGAACTAAATGGTATCCATTCGAACCTGGTACTTTTGCAGATGAAATTCAGAAGCTAAAAAACTTTGTTGCAAAGCGTTTAAATTGGATAGATAATAATATCATATCTATTGTTGAACCGGGGAGTGTACTTGCCAGCTCTACCTATATTGCCGATATAAATCAAGAAATAAGATTAGTATCAACTTGCCCGGGTGATTATCCTGTTTTTTGGACTTATGATACTGATGAGGGAGAAACCGGTAGCTTTGTAGGACGTAATATTGAAAACGTATTATTTACTAAAACTATTACTTATTATGCCAAATGCCAGACCTCTTGCCTGGTTTATTCGAATAGTGTTAAGGTTAATTTAATCGGTACCTGCCCTGATTTCCTTATTTTAGAAACTACGGCACTTAATCCCCAATTACAGGACTTTAAAAGTAAATATACGCTTACATCAAATATACCTCTTCCACTCAAGAGCAGAGTACTATATTCGGCAGGTCATAGTATTTTATTGTCAGCAGGCTTTGAAGCTACTGCACAAGAGGTCTTTGTTGCAAAAATTGAAGGTTGCCGGTAATTCTATTCTAAAATGTATCCATGCTTTAGTAAATCATCATTAGTACTTATTGTAAAGGATTTTCCATCTCTTATTAAGTATAACTCATCGGTTATTTCCATGATATGTTTATAAAGGTGGTCGGTTATAATAATTCCCTTGTTATGTTTTTCTTTGTTTATTATTTTTTTCAACTGGTCAATGTGTAAAGGCATAATATATGAGAAAGGCTCATCTAATAGAACAAATTTAACCTTCGAGATTAGTATAGTTATTGTTTCAAACAAGCGAATTTCTCCGCCCGATAAGGCCCCTAATTTTTGATGTTGGTACTTTTCAAAAATTGGAAATTCATTGACAATATCATTGAATGAAACCTGAAATAAATTGCATATTTGCGCAATACTTAATTGTTTTGGAATAAAGGTTTTCTGAGGTAAATATCTGATGGTGTCAGGCACTTTTAGTAAACACTCCTGATAATTTTTATTAAATCTGACGGATTGGAAGTTCCCTTTTAAAGAGCCAAAAATAATGCGCATCAGACTACTTTTACCACTGCCATTTCTGCCTAAAAATCCGGTTACTTTACCTGTGTCTGCTCTTACGTAAATATCTGAAAGAACGGTATGAGTACCAAATTCAAGATAAATACTATCGGCCTCTAATATGTGTTTTGTCATAGTAGGGATATTAATTTTAAAAGTATGACAAAGAGTAGTAAATCAAAGCCGAGCACTGTGAGAATCAGTTGATTCTGTTTGATACCCAGATTTTCATAAAACAGATATTCATCTTTCCTATAAAAGAATTTCAAAAGAATAGCTGTCAGAAACAAAGTAATGGTTTTAGAAAATATAAATAGGACTCTACCTTCCTGAAACTGATGATATATATATAAGTCCCAAACTTGCTAATAATGTAAATGGACATATACTTTTATAATATACCCAAAGAGCCTGTAGTTTTATTCTCATTATTATATTTCAGAATTACCCTTTTAAAATAATTTATCGCTCCGAGTGTCAGCGATCCTGATATATTCCTATTGTAAAAGTCTTTTTTAATAGCTGATTATCAAAATTAGTACAGAGGATTTAATATATTTTAACAAGTATTGGCCTACTAATTGCGTAAAATTGCTTGAGCGTAACAATTTTACTATAGGTTTCAAATAAAGCATCCCACTATCTCCTGATCAGAAGACTGACTACTTGAATGAAAAGACCAAACTGGTCGATTGAAGTCTGGCATAAGTTTTTTATAAATATTAATAAGCGTATATACCTGATAAACATAGCTATTTATAGCAGATAGCAATGCTGTAAGATTTTGTAAACAGATAATCAAGATTAAATCATGAAAACTATAATTCCGGCACAACGAGAAGGTACGGCATACGATACCATTTCCGAGAAGATTTTCCCCACAGAAAAATTAGCTAAAGCCCATTTTAATGTGGTCCGAGATAGGCTTTTAGCTATTAATCACTGGCATAAAGTAAGTGCAGATGAAAAAACTGTATTTGAATTAGTTGATGGAAGAGGAGAACAGGTAGAACGCTTGCCTGCTATTGGAGATTTTATCAGGATTGATATTCCCGGGCCAATAAATCATACAGGTAATGGATTTGACTGGGTAAAAATCGAGGATATTTTTGAAGATGAGGAAATACATGAGGAATTTATTTCTATCCGGGTAAGACCCTCGTCTAATCCTGAGAAACATAGCCCTGAAGTGGCACATTTTTTTGATGACACCGCTACCAGTACTTTTATTGTAAAGAGAGAAAGTAATAAGATAAGTGCAGAAGTGCATGGTAGAAATGAAAAACCGAATCTGGAAGATGTAGATTTGATAGATAAAATAAGGAATACTTTTGTGGCCTTTGGAGGAATTTTAGGAGCCAGTAAAATTCAATGGAAAAGTTTTACAGAGGGATTATTAACATAAGTTATTGTTGGACTGGCCCGAAATTCCATTTAGCTAATAATTCATACCGATTAGTAGGAGCAATACTTAAAACGTCGGCAGAGAATCCATTACCCCAACAACCCCGGGCTTCTAACATTAGTCTTTTACCTCTAACGCCAAGACCGGCAATGAGCCCTTGTTCACTTTTTCTGTCGAAGGCCGAAACGAGTTCAGATTTCCCTCCATCAATATCCTCGACAACACTGCGGTCATTGACAATAAAAGCGTTTGAGATGCCTCCTAAAAGATAAATTGATGGTTTACCAATATAGAAAGTGTACCTGAATAAATTCTGAATACCTAAATAACGGATATCATATCGGAACCGACTCTCAATATCGGTAGCTGTGCTTTTCAGGGCATAAGTATGAACCTCATTCTGGATAGCAAATTTACCTCTTCCCCGAGCAAAAACATAATTCATAAACACCCCTCCGGCAGGTGTAATATTACCATTACCTTGCACATACACGTAATTAGGTGGAGTAGAGGTAGAAATAATATGTTTGATACGGGAGTACCCCGCTCCGGCTATCACACCATATTCCCATCGGCCAAGACTATTCCGGGCAAGTTCAGGCTTCAATATGATCTTGAAACAATCATTATAGCTGTCAATGAGCTTTTTCATATCCTTGGCATAATAATCTATACTCTGTATAGATAGTTTTTTGCATGCATCAGCAAGTTTTTCAGACAATTGAATCTGATATTGCTTGATTTTGGCTGTCTGGTTGCCAGTTTCTATAATATGGTAGACGAGTGGTTCGAGAGTAGCCCCCTGTTTAATCAGAAAGTGTTCTTCTGAATCTTTATCTACAAAGTGGTAAAGTGTTGCTTTCCCTGCAGATAATACCCTCACAAAAGCATTTTTCTGTGTCAGCTTTTTAGGTCGGCTGTAGTAAGCACCTAAACTCGGAAAGGCAATTTTACTGCCATTTCTGGGAAGTTTTTCAATAGCAAAACTCAGGGAAGTATAAGTTTCCTGATTAAAATCTATGACAAAACCACTCAACTCAGTGCTGCTATAAACAAAACTGGGTTGAGTTATTTCTCTCTTGAAAAAAATCTCAAGGGGGCTTTTAATCCATTCTTTATAATCAATATAACCACTCAGAGTATCCTTATTAGCCGTTATTAATTTTCCTTTGATAAAATTTCTTTGAGCAAGGCAAAATTTGGCAATAAAAATTAACAAGAGTGTGATTGTTAGTTTAGTTTTCATAAATCCAGCATTCCCTTATTCAAAGATATTGAAATAATACCTTTATTACTCAAAATCTGAATAAAAATAATTCAGTAGCGAATAAACGTAAAATTTTACATTTTAGCAACTAAATGCCTGATTCTTATAGAGTTAGGTATTTATAACTATACTTTATGATTTGTTATGAATCTGGTAGCTTTTGTTAAATGTAGAAAGGGGAAAAAGTCTGATTTTTACTTGACCAACTTAACAAAAACTACTCTTAATTTATTCTCCCGAAATTATATTTCAATAGTAAGTCAAGTCTGTTATTCGGAGGAGTAGCATTTGCTCCTGTAGTGAAGCCATTGCCTCTATAGTACCGGGTTTCAATCATCAGCCTTTTATGGCTCAGACCAATACCTGCAATAGCTCTTTGTTCATCATTTCTGACGGCCCAGGGCAAATAAACAAGTTTTTCGACAGAACCGTCTCTTCGGGTGATTGTGCTATTTTGTTTGATAATGGTAGCATAAGAAAAGCCGATAAGTGCATATACCGAGGGTTTGCCTACAAAAAATGTATAACGGAACAGATGCTGAAGGCCTAAATAATGCATTTGATAATGAAAATGTTCGTCATCATAGGTAACTGAGCTTCTCGTCTGATAAGTATGTAATTCATTTAAAAGGGCATATTTGCCTCTGCCTCTGGCAAAAACATAGTTGAGAAACAACCCACCAACCGGAGTAATATTAGCATTGCCTTTTACTTCTATATATCTGAAAGGATTAGCCATGGCATGTGTCATTTTGGTGTACCCAACCCCTGCTATAATTCCATACTCCCATCTGCCTTTATCTTTTTGAGGGGCTATTGACTTTATGGCACTGTTAAAGCACTCATTGTAATTATCTATCAGTTTTCTCATACTACTTACGTAATATTCTGTATGATGTATTGAAAGGGGTTTACATGACTCCGTTAGCAATTTAGATAGCTGGCTGCGGTATTCTCTGAATTTCGCCGAGTAGTGTTTGGTTTCAACAATATGATAGACAAGAACGATAAGTGAATCAGCTTTCTTTAGTAGAAAATGAGGTTCAGAATCTTTATCTACATAATGATAAAGTGTAACATTCCCATCTGATACTATTCTTACAAAAGCACTTACGGATTCTATTTTCTTTGTACGATTACTATATTCTTTCATATTGAAGTAGACGATCTTATTACTGCTTCGGGGAAGATTTTCAATATCAAAGTTTAGTGCATGGTAAGTCTCCTTATTAGAGTCAATACTAAACCCTGCAATTTGAGAGGTAGTATAACTACGGGCAGATTGGGTGGGGTCGTCTTTGAAAGAAATCTGATTTGGGCTTTTAATCCATTCCTTATAATTAATGTATCCGCTAAGAGTATCTTTATTAAATGTAATAATTTTTCCCTTAGTGAAATTTTTTTGTGCTAAACCGGGATTTGCAATAAGTAATAGTAGAAGGATAAAGTTTAGTTCAGATTTCATTTTTCTCATTAGCTTGTCTTTATTCAAATATACTAAATAATCTATTTGTTGATTATAAAGACAAGCTAAAAGTATTTATAGCGGTTATCTGATTACTTCTTATACATGCACAAAGAATTATCAGCTTTCAGGTAGTATAATTTGAAATTGAGTGCATTGGGATCCATACAACCTTTTAGACGCGTGGACATTTTCGTGTATTTTATGAAAAGAGGGGTCGGGGAGGAAGGCCAAGGAGATATCTATCGTGTCAGTATTGATCACAATCTGCTGGGTAATTGTCTCAACTATTTGCCGTTTTTCAGTATGAGGAAGCATTTTCCAGTTGTTGTATAAGTCTTTGGCTTCTCCAAGAATTACATCCGAAGATAAGCTTTGAATTCTCAGAAAATCAATCTCCGCTTCCAAGTCTGGAAGTTGTTCTTCCATTTGTCGTAATTGAATTTGTGAAGGCAAATAAAAACTTGAAAAATCTTCTTTGGAAAGTTCGCCATTTAATCTCATGTCTAACATTTCTCCCGTTTTTTTCTTTAGCTTTTCATAATCACTTTTAATGGTTTTTAAAAGTACTTCCTTTTCTTCAATGAACTGAGCCGTTTTTTGACTATAAGTTGTTACATCTGCATCAGTTAATAGAAAAGCCTTCAATTGATGATGATAAATTTCTTCAATGTCTTCAACGGCAATTTTTCTTTTACATGGTTTGCATTTATAGTAATTACGGGTCTCAGTTAGGATATACATTTTCTTTCCACAAGAACAGTAAATATATCCGGTTAAAAAATGGATGGGAGGGCGGGCTGCTTTCTTTTCCCGTTTAATATGGTGTGTAAGGATATAATTACATTCTTCCCACAAATCTTCACTGACAATAGGAGGGCATTTTACTTCAATCCATTCTTCCTTTGGTTTTAAAGTCCAGGGTTTACCAGCTCCCGGACTTTTTGAGTAATTGGCGATTCTTATACCTTTCGCTGTTGTATCTGTAATGAGTCTTTCAATAGTAGTGTCTGAAAATAGAGCACCATTCCGGGTTCTGAATCCTCGTTTATTAAGTTCCTTTGCAGTCGTTTGTATACGTCTTGTTTGTTGAAAGATTTCATAGATTAACTTTCGGATAGGAGCCTCCTGCTCATCAATGACCAATTCTTTAGCCACCCATTTATAGCCTAGACTTGCTTGACCACCAAGAGGTTTACCCATTAAGGCTCTGATAGGGACAGAGGCCCTTACTCGCTCAGCAATTTCTTCCCGTTCCCATTGGCTAATAGCCGCTATAATCGTGAAGAATAATCTGCCTGCTGGGGTAGAGGTATCAATGTTTTCAGCAATAGAAATAAGGTCTGCTTTTTCTTTTTGAAAAATATCTGAAATCTCCAGGAGTTCTTTGGTGTTTCTGGCCAGTCGAGCCAGCTTTGAAAAGATGATACCTGAAATAGTGCCATTTTTTATATCCGCAAGCATGCGCTTTGTTTCAGGATATTCCATCACTGATTTCCCTGACATGGCATCAAGCCTATAGATGGTGACAATATTCCAACCCTTTGCTTCCGCATACATCCTCGCTCGTCTTTCGTGATGTTCAGGACTTTCGTCCTGTACCTGCATATCTGTAGATACCCTGATCCACAATCCCACTTGCTTAGTTTCCATTGTATTTTTTATTTAAAAATACACAATTTTCAGCACTTTTTCAAGGGATTTTGTAGCTATTTTTGCTGTTTTTTGATAGAATTGAGTACCACTTGTGCGACTGAATTTCTTTTTCGTTGCACATCATTTTGTTCAGAAGAACCATACGAAACATTTACCCGATACCCTTTGATGATGTTATCCTGTGGCTGGTGAGTTGCGGCAACAGATTCATCTAAATATACAAATAGTGCATCTGGTGTAAAGAAGTAAATATTGTATTTAGAGAAGTCCGGAACTTCAGATTCGCATTTTTTCTTAATCTTTTCCAATTGTTTAGCATCACCGGAAAGGGAAATTACCATGTCGTATTGAGCTTGCATACACTTTAAGATATTGTGCATTTCCCATTCAGGATTCGTAGTATTGCAAATTTCAATAGCAATGGTTTTCTTGTCTTTTGTGAGTAGCACATCTATCTGGCCACTTCCGTCAGCCAATTGTGCCTCAATAGTGGCTATATATCCCCGTTGTTCTGCCATTTTTTTGACCAGAGATTGAAGGTAGCGGTGAACTGAATTGGATACGTTTTCTTGTCTTTGCGGAGATTCTTGTATTTTTAGTGGCGAAACAAACTGTTCTTTCAGGTGAATTTCAGGTTCTTGTGGTTTTTTGGGGAGAGGAGATATGATCGTTTTTTCAATTGTAGTCAAATTTTCAATCTCAATCCTTTTGGTGCCATAAAGATTTCGAGAATGATTTTGCACATACTCTATTGCTGCCAACTTTTCTTCATCTGAAATGTGTGGCAAAAGGAAAGTATCTAGTGAACAGTCATATTGCGGTTGTTCTAACCGTACAATCGCTTCACCTTTACCGAGGTTTTGAAAATCGGTAAAGGTAAAATGAAAAAATCCATCAACTAAGCGTTTTGCATCAGGTTCTCCCACTCGGAAAACGACTCTATTAGAAATATTCCCAAAGATACTATTTAGTAATTCTGTATCTTCATGTTGAAGTTGGTACAAGTCCTGATGGGAAATAGTTAAGCCCACTTTATACTTTCTAATACCACTTAACATTTCTTTAATAGAAGGAGTGATGAAATTCTGAAATTCATCTAAATAAAGAAATACTGGAGTACGGACAACTGATTGTTGACGCTGTAAAATAGCTTGATGTATTTTTGACAGAAAAAGGGAGCCTAATAGATAACTGTTTTCTTTTCCGATAAGCCCCTGTGAGAGTTTGAGGAGAATTATCTTGTTAGTTTTAAAGAGTTCTTCAAAATCAAGTCCTTTCCGTTGACTTACCATATCCCGAATATTCTTAGAGCGAAGAAAGGTGTCTAAGCGGGTCAAAATTGAGCCTATAGAGCTTGTTTTCAGAAGTGGATACTCTTTCTGCCAGTAATAAGTTATGTAGAAATTATCAACTCCATTTAGCCAGTTATTCCGAAAATCAGTTTCTAATAAAAATCTTCGTAAATCCTGCAACGAACCACCTTGTGTATGTTCGAGAATTGCTAAAATGGCGTTGCCTAACACTGAGTTCATTTGGTCTCCCCAACTGGTAGCATGCTTTCTAAATGAAGCTACCAAATCAGAAGAAAGGACTTCTTTTTCAATATCTGAATGAGCTTGCAGGATATTTAAACCAATTGAATAGTCTTTATCGGAAGGGTCAATAAGTACAATATCCTGTCTCCGCTTTGGTGGTAGGATGGCAATCACATCATCAACTAAATCGCCATGTGGATCAAAGAGTACTACTCCGTAATTATGTTCTACATCCTGTTTAATGAGGTTGGCAATAAGGGTTGATTTTCCAGTACCAGTAGCTCCAATGATATGTGTATGCTTTAACCTGTCTTCAAGACTAAGACTAACCTTTGTCCTTACTCCATTATGATTATTCTCTCCTAATACAAATGCCTTATGAATGGCAATAAGCGGAACTTCAAACGTTTTGCGAGTGGAGATAAATAGCTTCTTGGCATGGACTGATTCTGATGGAAAATGAACCAGAGTACATAATTCATCTGCATTTAATAACATCCCTAAACGGTGGGACTGTCGTAGTGCTATGTCACTAATTCTTTGTTCAAAGGTATATGAATCAGTGATAAGGCTACCGATATAATTAGTCTCGCTTTGCGTACTACTCTTAATGGCATTTGCTAAGTTATGCAACATTCCCAATGCTTCTTGTTTGGTATTTGCCTGACTAAATGCCCGGATAGTCACTGCAAATAATGGACTTTGTGTTTTTTCTACAGCCAGTTTTGGAGCATAAGGGTCGTTTTCAAAAAAAGATGATTCGTCACTTGTCATAACTGAATGCTTGATACTGTTATTCCAGTTATTAATCGTTCCTTTAAAGAGAATCTGTACACCTGCCCGATTGTCTCCTTTCAGATGGTCTAATATTCCACAAATAGACGTTAACGGGTCAACTGTAAATGAATCAGACATTTCAATCGGTCGGTAAACCTCTTCAGCTAATCCAAAATCAATGGCTGCAATCAATAAATCATTATTAAAAATGGTATAGAGATAGGTTTCATCATGCACTATAGTACATTCAGGAAAATAGGAGGTAATAATTGTTTCAATCGTATATAAATCCCTTAACCCTGCTACGAGTTGAATAATTATTTGTCTTGATGTACCAATGAGTTCAAATGAAATATTAGCATGTGAATGAAGTAACATGATAAGTACCGCTTTCATTCTTTCAGGATTAACTTTGCGGTCTTTCGGAAAATGGATTTGGATAGCTCCCAAATGCTCCTCCTTTTCATAGAGAAATGGGTCAACGGTTGTATAATCAAGTACCTCTTCCTCAAACGTTGGGTGTTTCTTAAAGGAAAAAAGATTGAGAAAGCCGCTGATAAGGGTATGCCTTTTCCCATCATCAAGATAGTCAGGCTGATACCCATGAAAATAAAAAGGAATAAAGGGTGGTTCTAAATGTATTGGCATTTCTGCAATACCCCACCCTTTACACCGCTTTTCCCAGGTATAAAACTGATTTGTATAATATTCAGAAGCTGTCATGTTACATAACCCCTACATGAATTTGCTTTTCAAATTCAGAGAGTTTACGACCAGTCGTATTAGTTATATGCTCTATTGCCTGCAAAACGCATACGTGGATACTTGAACGAAAAATGGCCTCAATATCTGCTTGATAAAATGTTCGTTTAGATGCTCTTAACCTCAAAAAGTCAGCTACCATCGTATTACCCATAAACTTTCGAATGAAATCTTCTGTCTCAAAGAGCCACCAGGAGACATAGAAATCCTTACCGAACGGAGCGGCACATATATCAAAAATCAAATCTCCATATTGTACCCTTAAATATTCACGTGATGCGGAAAAAAAGCCTTTTTCTTTATGATTCTTCCGAGAAGTTTGAACATTTGGATAATCATGTTCTTTAATAATTCCCTCAACGAGCAAATAAAATTCGTTTGAGGACATGGTAGAAAACGGAAAATAGTTATTCCATTGAGATAGAATTTGGGTCATGAAAACCATAGCAGTAGTTGTTTAAGAATGAAGAAGAAGGTTCAACAAAAGATGTATGAAGATAATTGATAAATTATTGATAGCCAATTATTTAGAGGGAAAGTTCTGTCAATTTTGGCCCCAGTTGAATAAATCAGGTATTAATACCTGCTTGTTTTTTAAAGTAACGGTAACATTTATCCGATGAGATATTTAGCTACTACAGCATTATTTCCTGAATATTAGACAAAATCATCTTTAAATTATTTGTAGTAGATGCTTTCAAGGCTTTACTGTTTGGATAAGAGACCTACACTAACAACTGATTAAATCTAAATGTTATTGGAATAGTAGCTTGTTTCATTAGAAAATAATCAAAAAAGAAAACATTAAAAAATCAATATATACGCTTCTAAAGGAAACCAGATGGACATAAAAAAGTAAAATAGACACTGAACAGACCCAAGTCTCCTTCGATCTCTATAAGTAAAAAAAAGTAATTTTCTCGTATAGTATTACCGGAATTGACCGTATAATAAATATTTTTTGATTAATGCTTTCAATTGCTTTTTTTTATGGCATTCTCGGTCTTTAAAACAAGGTCCTTTACCAATAAAAACCATACTATATGGCTTGTTTTGAAAACTTTAATAATTGAAAACATTATTTATAATACGAATACTTATAACCAAAAAATGAAATTGCCTGATAAAAAATTTATTGCTATGACTATAGAAATAATAGAAGCGAATTATGATAACAAAGATTTCGGTTGTCCGGAACTTTGCGAAGCACTAGGCATGAGCCGTTCTCACATCCATCGAAAAATCAAAAAAGCCTTTAATACTTCGACCTCTGGATTTATTTTACAGATAAGAATGGAAAAAGCAAAAGAATTTTTGATGCAAAAAAATCAAAAAATTTCCTCCATTGCCCATAAAGTTGGCTTTTCAGATGCCAATTACTTTAGCCGATCCTTTTCAACTTTTTATGGTATTTCTCCTATACGCTACCGCCAAATGTTAATGAAAAGTAGGGATTAATCCAGAAAAGCTTGGTTCTTTCATACTTAATTAAATGAAAGTTTGAAAGTTAATGCAAAACTTAAGGTTTTGAGGAAAGTCTATATACAATACTCAAGATTCCGTTGAAAGAGTTTTCAACCGTTTATTTTATTAATTTGTTACCAATAGCCTTGAATATGATAGGTTATTGAAACACCATAGTTTAGGCGAAGTAAATCTATACATCTATTTTGCTTGCTTTAACGGATTTTAATACAAGTTTGGGTAGTCCTACAAATGTAATGCTATAATTATCTTTGTCAAAAAAAGAGATAATCATGCAATGCATTCATTGTCATAGCGAACATACCAAAAAGAATGGTCATACTCATTACGGTAATCGCTGGTACTGTCTTAAAAAACAAGTTTTAATATATAATTTTTTTAATAACTTTGGGACTTGAAGGAGTCGCTTTTCATTAAGCCACATCCTGTGTAGTCCCGCTGGTAGGGACTATTTTTTTGTCCTTACCATTGAGTTCTTTGACATTATTGGAATAGTACATCGGGTTATATTCTGTGTTGTTTTTCCATAAAGCAAAACATAGGATTAATAATTTCTTTTGAACAGCCACAAAGGCTTTCATTTTAGGGACATTCTTGCTCATAATCCGCTCATAGAGTGCTTTACAGGCAGGCTCACCCCACTTGACTGCATTAAAAGCGGGCATAAACAAAATTCTTCGGATTCTACCGCACGGGCGGCCCCGTATTGCCTTTTTTGGATATTCTGGTTTTGCCGACTCGTTTTCCTGACTGGTTTTCAATGACATCATAGCCTGCAAAACTGACCAGTTGACGAATGTTTTCAAAACCTGTAAAACCATTGGTTTCAGCCACAAGTGTACAGGCTGAGAGCAATCCTAAGCCCTTAATTTGAGTTAATTGCGCTATTTTTGCTTTTAAAACCAAGTCCTCATCGAGTACTTTATTGATTTCCTGAGCTATCTGTTGTATCTGCTGCTCATAGATTTTGATTAACTTATCAAGCTGTTTGAGCACAAACTTATCTGTATACTGGCTGTGTAAAAGCGAATGCTTTTGGTTCTCTGACTGATTCTTCAACTCCTGCAAACGTTGGTGCTGACGAGTCAGCATTCTCAGGGCATAGATATTTTTTGAGAGTGGCTGCCAAAGCTGAAGGTTTTGCTCTAAGCCCATTTGAGCCAATCCACGAGCATCAATCTTGTCGTTCTTGGATTTATTACCAATGCTTCTCAGATAATGTTTGGCTTTATTGGGTAAAATCACACTCACAGCGAAATCTTTCTGGAATAAATACCAGGCAATCTGCCGCGGCGGCGGACCGCTCGTGATAAACTCCAGTAGACTCCATTACATAACGCATAGGTAATTCCTTTACTTGACAATGTTTGTTGACCCAAGTCAAAAAACCATCAAAAGCACTGATTTTATTGTTAATCTTAGTGGTGCCTTTGATGGTGACCTTTCCGTTTACATCAATGACTGACAGACATACCTGTAAAGTGTCTTTACTTACGTCAAGTCCCACGCAATAGCGTAGAAAAGTAGCTGTTTTTTGTGCTTGCTTGTTCATTGTCAGATGGGTTTTAATTTATTAACTTTTTTATCTGACGGTCTCCCTCGAATTTTGCACATACATACAAGATTGTGGCTAAAAGCTACATCTTTAGGTACTGTCGAAGTTGTAGAGAAAGACAGGATGAACAGATAGACCAGCGATACAATATCATCTACTTGAGACGTATTAACGGCGAAACTCAGACTGCTGCTCATCCCTGTCAAACATCAACCCAAAATTGTACTATTTCCCAATAATTTCAATGAACTTCAAAGATATGTGCGGCGGACCGTTCTTTCATTCGTTTCAACTCTTCAGAACCCAAACCACCATATTTGCTTTTCCAGTTATAAAATGTTGCTGGTGATATACCATGTTCTCGACATAAATTTTCAACTGATTTGTCCTTGCCTTGGCTGCTCAATATACTTACGATTTGAGCTTCACTAAATTTACCCTTTTTCATTTGATTACCATTTAATTGTGAAAATTATGAAATTTCCTCCAATTTTAAATGGTTACGTTGTTCGGGGACAGGACAATCTCAGTTGTACATCATTTTTGAAGATAGATTGAAATTTCATAATTTTGAAAAAAACTCACCTGAGCCTATTCCCAAGTGAGTAATAAAAATCCTTGACACAGTTCAGTTCACACTC
This sequence comes from Emticicia sp. BO119, assembly GCF_013912375.1. Classification (GTDB taxonomy): domain Bacteria; phylum Bacteroidota; class Bacteroidia; order Cytophagales; family Spirosomataceae; genus Emticicia. The sequence continues at coordinate 399,354 of NZ_JACETV010000002.1, forward strand.
CCAAACATCAATCTCTTTTCTGATGTATTCTTTTAGAGTTTTCTAGGATATATTTCTTGAATCTGTACTCCATAAATCTCACATAATATAATGAGATTTATAGCACTTGGCATTCTCAGCCCTCACTCCCACTCGGAGATTCTATCCTCGCAGTTCTTATCAAAGAGTTTAGCTACTTGCCATAAAGTTAATCCCTTACTCAATCGTAATTCTCGTAATCTATTGTCGTATTTCATATAAGTTAAAGTATAGTAAGTAATAAAAAAAGAATAAGATGGGGTAATTTGAAAATGTTAATAATAATCCTTCATCCTAACTTCCTTTTTAGGTAACTAAATACGCTATACTAAGCAGGTACTGTACTTTCAATTGTCCTTACATCAGGCATATTAAAGTCTGGATTGTTAGTAATCCAGTTTCTAATAGCCTCTATTTCTTTCAACAAGGGGGAGGGGAATTTGCTAAATATGCAATTCTAATAGACTACAAATTCAAAAAATGCTTATATATCAAACCTTTCTCATCTAATAATCTAAATTTACTTTGTAATACTTTTGCAAAAGAGGTTTGATTTTGACAAATAAGATACAATTCTTCCACTGTTAAAACAACAAATCTTGCACTTGTGTCTGTAAAGTAGCTTATAGCTTTATCATCTAAGATAGAGTAGGTAATAAACAAACCTCTAGTAAAATGGGACTTTGATTTAATCTTTTCAGAAAATAATATTAGTTCATCCTTTGTTATCGGCTTGCTTGTATACTTCGCTTCAATAAGAATTATATTTCCATTAAGTACAAAACTTCCCTCAAACAGTTCCTTTATAAAAGATTAATATAAGAATAGGTATCCACCTTGATTTGGCGCCGTTCAAATCAACAAACCTCTTGTTAACTTACCGAATAATAAGTTTTTTTGTCAAAGATAATTATTAGAATTATTTTTAATAGTCATAATCAAAACTTAAACAAACTGCTGGTAAGCTCCCGAACATTTCAATGCATGGGAGCTTTGAATTGAAAAGCATTGTAAAATATGTTTAAAAATTATGATTCGACATTCAAAGGCATTTTTTGGGTTATATTGCGTTACATTTTTTCGATATAGCTACTGGCTACAACTTCAAAATGTGCCTTATTTAACAAAAAAATCTGTCCGTTTCGGTCAGGAAAACAAATTTTAAACATACTCTTACCACAAAAGTATAATTAATTAAAAGACCAAAGAAAATAAAAAGATAGTTGGGCTTTAAATCGAATAAATCTGATCAGTAGCATTTGGTAACTGATTAAGGTGTCTATATCTATTTGTAAAGCGGCTATCAAACAATTATCACTTCCAACAGATAATATGAAAATTATATGAAAACCTTTATTCCGATTTGTTTTAAAACGACGTTAATTCTATTTGCGTCTACACTCTCTTTATTCGCACAAAATGTAAAATATGTGAAAGTTACAGGAAGCGGTTTCCATGATGGCTCGAATTGGGAAAATGCCTTAAGTAATGAAGAATTTCAATTAGCTTTACAAAGGGCCAGTACAGGTACATCTTTCTTCCTTGCTTCCGGGATTTACTATGTTTACCCTGATAAGAGTGAAAAATCTACTTTTTTAATCCCGCCGGGGGTTAAAATTCTGGGGGGCTACGCTGAAAATGCAATCGGTAGAGACTGGACACTTTATAAAACTATACTTAGCGGAGACATAGGGTTAAGGCAGGATTCTATAGATAATGTACTGAATACGGTAACATTTGCTTCTCCAGTGCAGGAAAGTCTTTTGGAAGGGGTTACAGTTGAGGGAGCTTTGGTGGCAAACGTTAGTGGTTGTACTGGAGGCATCTGCGAAATGTCTCTGCCTATAAAAAACGTTTATATATCACCGACTTTTGGGGTGTCATCCAAACAGGAGAACATTCATGCCAACAATGAAGCGCTTAGTCAGGCATTTTCGCTAACTAAATGTGGACTTAATTACACGACCATTTCTAAAAAATTAGCAAAGAGGTATAACCTGAATGGTTTCACGCAACCGACAGCTTTTGATATTGCTCTTCCTTCAACTGCTAAAATTGAAAGAGTGTTTATCTGGGCAGATGCTTCTGGAAATGGCGCTCTTCAAAAAGTATCTTTAACTACACCAGATGGGTATTTATACACTCAAAAGATGAAATTAGTTGGTTCTGCGGCAGATAAATGCTGGAGTTATTCAGGGTCTTATACGTACCGTGCGGATATCACTCCTTATATAAAAGGAACAGGAACTTATTTTGTGAGCGGGCTATCGACGGGAAGTGAAAACGATATAGATGGGGCGACCATTTTTGTCTTGTACACGGACTCTACGGCTACTTATCAGGGAACAATTACCATAGATGATGGTGCTGTGGTTGGAATAGGGAGCTATAGAGAACACATACAATCTATTCCGACGGCCTGTGGGGTTACAAGCAATGCAAAGGTTTTTATGGGTATTGGAGATTTACAGAATAACGGCACTACTGTAATTAAATTAAATAATGCCATTGCATCGCATTCGGCAAATATCTGGAATTTTATAGAAAAAACCACAACAATTAGTACTACTCAGAAGACCAATAATTTTAGTGTATCTGCTACCCGCGATTGCTATAATATAGCTTTTGTAGGCATGTATTACCAAACTGTTTCCTGTATGTCCTGTCAGATAGTTCTGGAACAATATCACTCAATTAGTACAAAACCTAAATTTAATAACAAACAACTTATTTCTGACTCAAAAAAGGGCTTGAAAGTTTGTGCTGATGGTACATCTGTAACCATTTTTAAAGTATCAGGTTTAGGTAATTCTATTGCCTTAAGAATGATGGAGGACCCAAATGCAACTGATGCTAATAGATACGGTAAATTTCTTTCAAAACAGACGATTCCGAATGGGGTAGAGTTTACTTACCAACATCCAACAAGTATTACCAGTGCAGGCGCATGGATTACTTTCAATATAGAGTTGTATAATACAACGAACACAACTGTACTCGCAACTTTTTCTTTAGACGTCTACCGGACTCCGGTAATAACTGTACATGGACTTTGGTCCGTCGGTAGTTCTTTTAACGCCTTGCAGACGTATTTAACCAGTAGTAATCATGCACTTTATACGGCTGATTTGGTGCACAATGCCAATTATAGTCCTACCAATGACGCTTTTTTTGCTAACAATAGCCAGGTAGTTCCCAATAAAATAGACGAGGTAATTAAAAATTTGAGAGAAAAAGGGTATGGGGTAGGTAAGTGTGATTTAGTGGGCCATAGCATGGGAGGAATTCTCTCCAGATTGTACTTGCAAAGTGCCCGCTACGAGAATGATATATACAGAATCATTACAATCAATACACCACATGCGGGCTCTCAGGTAGCTAATCTGCTTTCTGATCCTAATTTTGAAAAAAGACGAAATGCAATCTGTAGTTTATTATCAAACCTTGATATGTCAGGCAATAAAAATGCAAGTTGTGACAACGGAGCAATAAATGATTTAAGAGTAAATAGCATTGCTATCCTTCAGGATTTAAATGGTTCAGGAAGAAATAATCATATCGTACCTTCACATGCCATTGTAACTTTTCAGGAATTTCAGCCAATTGTCATACCGAGTAATAGCAGAAACCAAAGGCCAAGACTTCAGGCCATTTATGAATCTGTCATTCAGACAAGCATTGATACACTTTTCAATTTTGAAGAGAATGACTTAATTGTGCCTGAAAGTAGTCAAAGAGGTGGATTAGTGGGGTGTACTTCAACTATTGATAATCAGATCCATATGGGAGCACAAAGCAATATTAATGTTATGGAAAGAATACAGGAATTACTTATATCAAGTCCTTCTGGTGGTAATTTTTGTACGAGTGGATTTAACCCTCCGAGACTAACCTACAACGTCTCTGCTCCGAGTATTTCTGAAATAAACCCGTCAGCTACGGCAAGTGTTGCCATAAATCTCCCGATAGATGGCAGGAGCGTAACTGATAATCAAACACTTGATTTTAATATTTCATCCTCAAATATTTCAGAAATGTTTGTTCTTATTGATTATAATACAATAGAGACAATTGTTTACAGGACTCAGAACAATATCCTGAATTTTACAGAAATAATTAATTTAACTTTCGATACAGGAGAACATGATATTCTTGTAATAGGGAAGAAATCTGACGGAAGCATGATTACCGCTATTAAAACCTTTAAGGTAAATCGATGCCAGACAACTCTAGGACCTTTAAGTGGTTTACTTGATGAACCGCTTTATCAGGTTTATCAGACAATTACGACCAATGGCGCTGTGTCTATCGGACAAGAGGTTTCATTGATTGCCGAAAAGTCAGTAGATTTATTACCGGGCTTTAGAACGGAAAATAATGCGGTCTTTAAAGTCAATATTGAAAATTGTACCAACTAAATCTTCTTTATGGATTTGAACAGGATTTAAACTGACCGTCTTATTAGGGACAATTGTTGAAAGGTGATTCCTTTAAACACCCAGGAAAATCATTTGAAAACTATTGAACAATTGTAACTTTTTTAGAAGCTGGTAACGAATCACTTTTGACTGAAGTGTAGTGTATTAAAAAATTGACTATTTAAAGGTACTTATCAGAGATTGAATATCCCGGTCTTTTATTTTAATAAGCCTTTTCAGCAAAATATTCATGTTTTCGGTATTCTCTTTGAAAATCTGTATTTGCTTAGTCAGATTTTTGATTTTATCTAAAAGTGACAAGTCGTCACTTAATGACTTTTCTGACGGTGATTTTTCCAAGAAGTATAAAGCCTGGTTGGGTGTTATCCCTATTTCATTGCAGATATCTTTTATAGCATTCCAGGATTCTGTTTTTAAGAACCCGAAATGGTACACTAAATGAGTACTGATGTTAAATCAAAAAGTTCTAACAGATTCCCGAGTGGAGCACCTTTTGTTAAATCAAACGAAACTCGCTAAACTCTTAATTTAAAGAGATATTTCAGAGTTCAGGAGAGATTTCCTCTATTGACACCTTATATATCTTCAATAACGTAGTTAAATTAAGAACACTGAGTATATTCGTTCCTTGTTCCCATTCTGAGAGTCTATCAATACATTTCTTATCCATGCGAGTTGCTACTTGCTGAAGGGTAAGACCGAGGTTGTTTCTAATTTCTTTGAGTCTATTTGGGTATTTCATAAATACAGTTTAAATACTAACTAGTAGATTAATAAGGGAGGAAAATTTGCTGAATTAGCTAGAATCACCCTCCTTACTCAACGTATCTAAATCAAGTATACTAAATGAGTCCTTATGTTCAATCAAAAAAGTTCTAACAGTGTCGACAGTGGAGCACCTTTTGTTAAATCTAACGAAACACTCTAAACTCTTAATTTACAGAGATATTTAAGAGTTCAGGATAGATTTCCTCTATTGACACTTCATAAATCTTCAATAACGTAATCAAATTAAGAACACTTGGCATATTGATACCTCGTTCCCATTCTGAGAGTCTATCAATACATTTTTTATCCATACGATCTGCTACTTGTTGGAGGGTAAGCCCGAGGCTATTTCTAATTTCTTTTAATCTATTTGGGTATTTCATAAATACAGTTTAAATATTAGTTGGTGAATTAATAAGAGGGGATAATTTGCTATTTTAGCTAGTATCACCCTCCTTACTCACCATATCTAAATCAGGTATAGTAAATGAGTCCTTATGTTCTCTCAAAAAAGTTCTAACAGTGTCGACAGTGGAGCACCAATTTGCATATTTTGCAAAATCCCCCCTCTTGTCTTTTTACCCTTATTATGAAGAGCCTTTTCGATACTGGAGGTAAGGTTGTTACGATTGACAACTTAAACTTCTTCAATATCGTACAGTTTTTTAGAACAATAACTGGCTCTATAGTGAGGTATAGGAATAGGGAGAAAACATAATTATAAGTCTCGCATCTTAGGCAAAAGTCGGGTATACTGCCTGTATGCAGGAAACACCCATTAACTATGCATTCATTGACAGCCAAAATCTCTATTTGGCAGTAAAGTCTCTAGGGTGGACCATTGATTGGAGTAAATTCAGAGTATATTTAAAGCAAAAATACCATGTAGAGAAAGCCTACCTGTTTATTGGGTATATTGAGAATAACAATCGCTTATACGAAGAGCTTCAGGATGCAGGATTTATCTGTATCTGGAAACCAGTGCTTAAGTATAAAGATGGAACGGTTAAAGGGAATTGTGATGCTGAATTAGTGCTTCAGACTATGATACAAATTAATAATTTTGATAAAGCAGTTATCGTTACAGGTGACGGAGATTTCTATTGTTTAGTCGACTATCTAATCTCTCAGAATAAACTCTCGGGTCTTCTCATTCCTAATAAGGCTAAATATTCAGGATTGCTGAAATTTAAGATCTTTAAACCATTTATTAGATTTATGAATGATTTGGAGTTGAAAATAAAAAAGACCTCGTAGGTATTTCTCCTAAAAGGTATCTTTTCCGTTGGTGATATTTATACTATAGCATATTGCCATATATCTGCAACTACGTCATTATGTGGAAAATTTTACTAAAATGCTTATGATTAGCTAGAATCACCCTCCTTGCTTAAGCTATCTAAATCAGCAATTTCAATATCTTTATTCTCTCTCAAAAAAGTTCTAACAGTGTCGACAGTAGAGCACAACTCTGGAATGGATACTCTGTAAATAGGCTTTGGCTCTTTTATCATAAGCGTATCTTCTGGTTCAACCAATACTAATTTGGTATATTGTTGATTTTTCATCTCTTCCACCTGTAAGAAGGGATTATGGCATATAAAATCTACTTTTTTATTGATTAATCTCTGGTTCAAGCCTAAAGAACTAATCATCATGCGTTTCACTCGCAAATCACCTTTAATAAAATGTTCTTTAGCATGGGTACAGAACTTAAAGAACCGTTTAAGCTGATTATGAGTATCTTCCTGTCCTTCTGAAATCGAGTCAAGTCTCCTTGTCAGAGTATCTATTTCGGCTCGAATGGCTTTTTTTTGGGCAAGAAATTCATGTTCGGTAAATAGGTCATAATTTGAATTAAGTACAGATACATATTCTCTTGTTAGATTTGCTAAACGTTTCTGACTATCATCATAAGCTGACTGAAGAGACTTTTTGATACTCAATAGTTCATTGGCGGAATTTGAATGTTTTTTCTCAATATACGCAAGAATAAGGTTTAAAGTAGGTTCGTCAATATGAATAGCTTCTAAGTTAGTTAAAAATTGTGTTTCAAGGTCCTCCACTTTTATACCCTTTTGAGAACATCTTGGATTCTTCTTCTTCGTGCAACGGTAATAAACATAATGCCGGATTTTCGCTCCTTTCATCGCTAAAATATCAATTTTGCAACAGGGGCAGGAAGTTTGGTTAAGACATGAAAATTTAAATCTACATTCTGTACAGCGCACTTGGTATTTATCCTCTCCCACAATTGCGGAATTACATTCACCACATTTCAATAACCCAGTATAAGCAAATTCCCGTACTTTAGGTTGTGGTTTACCTCTACGTCCGAGTAACTTCTGCGCACGCCAATAATCAAATTCTGAAATCATAGGGGTATGATTTCCTTTCATGAGGCGAGACATACCAGTCTCTGCATCTTTCCAATTGAAGTAGCCATAATAAAAGGGTTGCTTAAAGATTTCATAGAGATAGCCCTTTGTAATTGGCGTTCCACCAATTTTTCGTCGTTTGAGACTGCGTAATCCATACTCATGAGTCGCAATATTAAGAATCTCTGCAACTGTATATCCGCCGCTTAGAAGTAAATGCCACATTTTACGGATAATTTCAAATCTTTCTGGGTCAGGTTCAATAGTTTTATTACCCTTTTCAAGTCCCGCATTAATATAACCAATAGGTGCAATAATTGGTCGCCATCCTTTGGTTGCTCGGCCATACATGCCTCGTTTAACATTTTTAGAGAGTTTTACAACATAATCAGTTGCACGCCCTCCTTCAATACTTAATAATAAGCCGGCGTCATCGGGGTAAAATGTTCGGCTTGGAGTCTTAATAACTTTAATTACACCTTTTTGGAGTTTCCATTGTAATTGTCCTGTATCAATTGGGTTTCTTGATAAACGGTCAATATCCCAGCAGAGAATGGCGTTCGCTTCACCCTTATTAATTCTGCCAAGCATCTCATTGAATACAGGACGGTCGGGGTCTTTTGCACTTCGTTCTTCGGTAAATACCTTCACCACCGAGAGCGCTTCTCGCTGAATAATATGCTCAAGTGCATTAATTTGATCACTTATAGAAGCTATTTGTCGACTGGAATCTTCAGAACTTTTGCGACAATAGATGAAATATAAGAGGTCTGCGTTCATAGTGATATTAATTGCATTATGTAATTACTTTTTCGACCTTGTCAAGCTCTGTAGGAATGGGGCGATAGATACATTCAATAAGGGTGACTATTTGCTCAAAATATTCATGTGCTAACTCTTCAGAAAGTACTTTCCGGTATTTTTCAAAATAGAATTTTTTAAGCTGTTCAATATAAGGTGTTTTATTTATCATAATTATCTAAAAGCCAATGACTTTTAGATAATGTAAAGCATTATATGAAAGAGCATAAGAGGGAGAAATTTTCAATCACTACAATTTACTCCCTCTTTAAGAATAGGTGTAATCCCATACTATAGAAGTCATGCAAGACCAGACACCTATCGGGGTAACGAATTGGCGAGATTCACAGCAATTATTTTCAATCAAGGACAACGACCGGTTTTCCCATATCTATGCAGTCGGGAAGACAGGTGTAGGAAAATCTACCTTGTTATTAAATATGGCAAAAGCCGATATAGAACAAGGAAAAGGTGTTTGTGTCATTGATCCTCATGGAGATTTGGTAGAAAAACTATTAGCGTGTATCCCACAACAGCGAATGGAAGAGGTTATGTATTTTAATCCGATTGATACAGCACACCCGATCGGATTTAATCCACTTAAATCTATCTCACCACATCTTCACACACTCGTTGCTTCAGGATTGATTACTACTTTTAAGAAAATTTGGGCTGAATCTTGGGGCGTACGTCTAGAATATATACTTCGATTCTCCATTTTAACTTTGCTCGAATACCCACAGGCAACCTTACTTGACATTCAACCACTTTTAACAAATCCTGCATTCAGAGCGTATGTATTAGGCTTTGTGAAGAACCACGCCACTCGCAATTTCTGGTATAATGAATTCAATACCTATACTCCCTCGCATCGGATGGAAGCTATCGCTCCTATCCTGAATAAGGTAGGTGTTTTCCATTCAAGCACCATTCTTTGTAAAATTTTTGGCCAGCAAAAACAACGTTTTCGCATCGGGCATATCATGGATACGCATAAAGTCTTATTGATTAACTTATCAAAAGGAGTAATAGGAGAAGATATCTCCTCATTATTGGGCTGTATGTTTATTACCACCATTCAATTAGCTACACTCCATCGGGCCTCTCAACCAGCAGAAAAACGAACGCCCTTTTATTTATACGTGGATGAAATGCATTCATTTATTTCTTTGTCTTTTCTTGATATGTTAGCTGAAGCACGTAAATACAAATTAGGGATATTCTTGACTCATCAATACATAGAGCAATTGCCTGAAAACATAGCTAAAGCAATATTGGGTAATGTAGGAACGCTTATGGCATTCCGTGTAGGGGCAACTGATGCAGGATATCTCGAAAAAGAATTTTCTCCGGTCTTTTTAAAAGAAGACCTGATTAATCTCCCTGGACATAGTATGTATTTAAAGTTAATGATTGATGGAACAAGTTCTTCACCCTTTAGTGCGATCACTATACCTTTTAAATCACCCACAGAGTCATTCAGGGAGGTGATCATAGAACGCTCTCGACAGAAGTATGGTAGCAAAGACTTTGTAAGGGATAGAAAACCCTTTAATAGCCCCAAAGCATGCTTACCTAAAACTACAAATCTCCCGTTCTTACCATTTTAACCGCTGGTTTCTACAATAGCTGTATGACAAATATCTCAGGGAAGTTAAAAATTCTATAGACTATTATGGAGGTAAACAACATATCCTCCTGGAACCTTCCCCTCATACCCCCATAAAATCAATAGGGAATTATTTTTGAGTAATATTCCGTATTTTTTGCCAAAGAGCTAGCCAGGATTGAAGCGATTAATGATATCAGGCAATTTCTTATCAATTTTTATAAAGTTGCTAAGCTCAATCCTAAAAACTACGACGATACCTGAAGTAACACTTTATTCAGAAGAGGAATATAAAAAAGTAAACCGTATTTATCTCAATCCTCATCCGGACAATTACAGTGACTTACTAAAAGCATGGGCCGTTTTTGTTTTAAGTAAACAGTCGTATTTAAATACATTTGTTAGTGGATGGAAATATAATAAAAATCGAAATAGGGGAATTGCCTTGGGCACCAAAAAAGCAATTCCTACCACTACGTTTAGTAAACGCTTAGATTATGCCCAGATATTTTGTCTGGATGCCATAAGAATATGACAGAATATGGATAATCCAACAGCGTTTCATTTCGGGTCTAATCTATGCTACACGTCAATGCAAAAATCTACTTAAAACATGCGAAAATCTGACAGGTAAATTTTACTTACTATGTATCCAAGTGAGATACTAAGTAACTTACTTTGCCTGAGAAGTGGTGATAATCGGCAAATTACCCTCTCTTATCCATCACAATGTTACTAATTAATATAGAGTCAGGAGTTATTTATCACCCTTCATTCAATCACAGTAAGCTATGCAAATAGAAAATGTATTTTCCCAAAAGAAGGTAGCTGAAATTGAACTCAGTTACACACCACATCTTAAACCCTCAGAGTTGCCGAAGGTACAAGATTCTGAATATGCCTATTCCTTATTTCTTCATACATGGGATAAGAACAAGCTTGAATTTATTGAACAATTCAGAGCCGTGTTTTTGACCAGGGCAAATAGAGTATTGGGTATCTGTACCCTTTCAACGGGCGGAACAAATAGTACAGTCATTGATATAAAGGTATTATTTGCAGCAGCAATTAAATCGAATGCAAGTGCGATGATTATTGCCCATAATCATCCCTCAGGTAATTTACAAGCAAGTGAAAGTGATATAATTCTCACTAAACGAATTGATGAGGTAGGGCAGTTACTCGGTATTATTTTATTAGATCATCTCATTATTACGGCTGACGGGTATTTTTCCTTAAAAGATCAAGGAGCATTTTAGCTCCTTTGTTTTTACTTGTAGAAAATCTGTTTTATCATTACTTTACTATTCCTTAGAAAATACTTGTCCACAAAATTTGTTCAAATAGCAAATTCCCCTCTCTTATGTCTATGAGTTGAATTGATTACACTCTTTTTATGGAATATAGTCGTTTTCCAAACAGATTAAAAGTATATAGAATGGGTGTTTGTTTATCACAGAAACAAGTAGCGAAAGTGCTAGGCTTACCCAATACCAGCAAACTCTCCCGATGGGAGCATGGGTATGGGTATCCAAGTATCGAGCACTTATTTTACTTGTGTTTGCTATACAAAACCATTCCTCAATCAATTTATACGGACTTATGGCAAAATATCTCAAAAGATTTTTTCATAAGAGAGAACAATCTGTTAGCTCAGCATGAGCCATTTACTATTTAATATAAAACTATCTATGTGCATGCTCTCATAGTGCCATTTTGGCATCACAACTAAAAAGAACAGGTCATGACTGTTCTTTTTATGTGGACTATATTTGAGTTTCAACTGGCTATTTTGAAGATGCCTTTTAGGCTGGGTGAATACCTATATAACGTTACGCTTATTTTATTCTAAAATAAAACGTTACTCAAATTTTCCACAAGTTTATCCACATAATCCTCTTTATATCAGCTCTTTAATGTATGAATAAAATAGAAACCAAAGAGGTTCGCCTGGCTATTGAGATTGCCGAAAAACTCAATGACCTAAAATCACTTGCACAGTTTATCGGGATGTGCCAGAAATACAAAGAATCGTTCCTGAAAGATATTCTCAAAAAGGTCGTAGAAACTCCACAGCACAAAATCAGAAAAACACGTGGGGCATTGTTTACCTATCTGGTACGCCTGCATGCAGACAAAGACAATTATCGGTCTTAGTATGAATACTCGCATGGTGGCCTTTGCTATCTTACGAGGAACATTTCTTGAGCACTACCAGATATCATTGCACAAAGGCGTTTTTAATTCTGAAAAGAACGACCGTATCCTGAAACGTCTTCAAAAATTAACCAAAACCTATGCTATTACTGATGTAGCCTTATTATTACCTTATGAAAACCATTCTACCAACCACATTAAAAGCCTTTTGGAATCGATTACGACCTACTTTAAAAAACACAACCTCCCGATTTGTACCTACTATTCGGAAGTATTACAGGTTATTTGTGAAGAAGGACAGCCAAAAACTAAAAAAACAATAATGGAGTCCATAAGCAGAATCTATCCGCAGCTACAACGGCTGTATCACAAGGAAATGCAGAATAAGAACAAATATTATGTGCGCCTCTTTGAAGCAATTGGACTGGCTCATATTCATTCACAATCCCGAAATAAAGCGGATGACTGAGAAAGACAGGGAGGAAATCCCTGTCTTTGTTGATAAATACAATGGCTTGGGATTTGGCTGTTCTTACAACCATCGGTTTGCTAAGACTAGATTTGGTCAAAGAACTTCAAAGCAAAAAATAACCTATTGCGAATAAAGTAGTGAACCCATTTTAAACAAAGATACCCCTAAACTTAGGGGTATCTTTGTCATGTTTTACCAAATCTTATTAAGACCAATTAGTATATATACGTAAAATAAATATCATGCCAGATACTTATTCTTCGTTACTTTTCTTTTCTAATAAAATATACACCAGATAGTCTTTTTGCCTTCAATCTTGAATGTTTTATACTAATTATTAGAAGTTTTAACATATAAGATTATAGTAATTAAAGAGAATGAAATTAAAAAAGAAAATAATTAGAGGTTAAGAATGCCTAATTAGAAGAAGAACTTATAATATAGGGGCTGATTATGATAGTCAATTTTTTATTGTTAACTGTGAAAAGTAGCTTTTATCTTATAGGTTTGATGACTTCTTAAAAATAATTTGCTTTTCATCCTAATCGTTTATTTTTTTGTAATTCAATTATAGTTATTTATTCTTTTATTATAAGTCATGCTTGCTACGCTTCCATGAGAGTAGCGTACATAGATCAGCTAATTAAATGCATATGGAAATGGAATTAATTTTTGCAACTATATACTTCTCCATTGGGTTTCTATTCGCTCTTGTTTGCACTGGGATTTATCTAATTGTCCCACCTAACAGGGTGAATTATACTATTCAGAAAAGTGTATCCTTAACCGTTTTATTAATAGTGGTAGGGATGGTTCTTTTCTGGCCCATTCTCTTTTCAATAGTTCTTAAAGGGAAAGAAAAATTCTAGATGTCATTTATTAGAAGTAACTCGGTTTGGAGTAACCCAGCTAAATAATTGAGTAACATTTACATTCAATTGTGATTGCATCGGAATTAATAAAATAGCGTCTATCACAAAAATACGCGCCATCCGGAATTTTGGGATGACTAGGCTTTTGACTGATTTAATCTTTAGATTTCTAGAGAAAGAATGCAAGCAATTTGGTGTATTTCTAATGAAACTCTAATCGTAGAAAAAATAAGTTCCAAATGGTAGGGTAATTCTTTTCGTACAACTAGCATCAAACCGAATCAAGACCCTTAATGATTGTTCCCAAAGGTTGTATTCTTTTATTAAGAAAAATAAGGCCGAAATCCCAAACACCCTTACCCTAATTACAATCTGCCTAAATTTTATCAGACAGGACTGCTCTTTTAGCTACTTTTTGAATGAAGGGTACAGTTCCTCTATGCGAATCTGAGAAATGTGATTATAATAAAATGTTCACCATTGACTGTTTACTTGTCAAAATCCTTACCTATATTGCCTTCGGATTGATTATCCGTTCGTTATAAATTTTAAAAGATATATGTTGTTGTTTGCTTAGAAGAATTGCAGGCATAATTAGTTATAAGGATTACGATTAGGTATTAGGTAAGCATTGGAAATATCTGATGCACTAGAATATAGGCTTTAAATGTTGGCCTTATTCGCAGAGTTATTCCACCAATCTTTGCAAATTTCCTCTCTTTCACCATGATTTCAGTTTGGTTTTTTTGCGCTTTGAAATTAATCAGATGCTTTTTATAGTCTATACGCTGTAACTTAAGTTAGTTGATGAGTATACCGGGCAATTGTGCAGACTTCGATTTTTATCTCCAATAAAAAATAAATAGTCCGTTTAATAATTTTTTTGTTAATTCTTCGATTCTATTCTATTTTTGTTATTTAAATACACAATACATTTGGAAAGTCGCAGTTTTTTATTTTAGTTATAAATCAGAAGAGAAACTTCATAATATGATTGCTTTAGTGGGATAAAGCGTTAAATAGCAGGGCAGAAATTGCGCTGCTTATTTTTTATATAAACTTTTGATTCGAACTGCCTTTCTTATAATTCTCACAACAAGTATCTCCAGTAAGATAAGCAAGCAGAAGAGTATATTGGTAGATTTTAGACCAATGCCTATAGTTGTTGTTGCGTTAATATTCGCCACTTTAAATAAAAGAATTTACGCTTTAAGGCTTCATATCCCTTTACTTCTTTTCCTTCTTGGGTGTGTAAAATAATTTGCGCATGGATCATCTCTAATCCTGTGTTGATTTCCTGGAGATGTTCTTGCAAATGGATACCATTCTCAATGTCTTCAATGGTTTTCCGGTAAATGTAATGTACAGTTTGAACGAGTGTATAATCGATTGGCATAAGATATCCTGATTCAATCTATTAATTTCTCAATAAAATCTTTATTCCTTATTTCATCAATAATAATGCTATTTTCTCTGCAGATGCTTAAATTAATTTCTGAACTAAAGATATTTGTCGGAGTTTATTATGCTAAGTGTATGGCTTTAGTTGTATACTCAAAATAGTTATCTACACCCATACATAGTTTACCTTCTTGTTGCAACTTCTTATAAAATGTATTTACTGAGCAACTTAATATTTTAATGTGTGCAATAATCAAATACTATACCAGAACCTTATTCGTCTTTGGCAATGAGCAGATATTTTTCTAATGAAGACATAAATATATTTGTCTCATTGAAAAACTTGAATACCCTTATTCAAGATCTTGTTTTTAATTATAATTCTACTGTATTTATGAGATGATGATTAAAAAACTTTGGAAATGTCCAAAAACTCTACCATAACAATAGCGCTGTTTCTAAACCCCATCGCCTGCTTAGCTGCAATTTAACTTAACATGAGGTTCTTAGGCAGGCCTAATACACATATTCATACTGAATCGAATTGTCAAAGTAACTGCTTTTTACCACCAGAGATTACACAGTAGTCTGCTTTATGGGTATATGAGACGTAATTGCAGAATTCTTTCCCTATTGTGTTTTTTAAAGTTCCTATGTGTGGACTGCAACAAAAGAGTCAATTATAAAGATAAAAAGAAATGACTTAACTATTTAAAGAATTATTAAGGAATATGACCGTATAATAAATTTCTTTAATTTATTTAACGGATTTGTTATACTTTTAGTCATAGGAATTGAATAATTCTCTTATTTTAGGTGTAAGGTAACATATTGTTTAGTATGTGAAAGTTTTAGAAACTTTCATGACCCGGATAAACAGGACAAAGTATCGTCCTGTTTATTTTTATGAACCGAATAATAATTTTTTATTTTAATCCTCAATGATTCTTTTTAATTTTACTCTCATGCTTAAACCGGGTTAGTTTAACGCAGTTAATGGGTAATAAAAATGCAGGATCATGTCCTGCGTTTTTTATTTTAAGTCCTATAAATAAGTTCATTACTCTATAGTCATAAAACTAGCAAGTTTTTTTAGTCACAAAGCAAAAGTTGTTTTGAAATAGGAGCTATCCACTGGATAGCTCATTATTTTTAATGCGTCTGTCAATCATATTTTGAGATACATTATTAAGTTCTTTTTAGTTTTTCAGATTGGGTTAGCCAAAGAATACGTAATTAATCAGGAAATGAGAGAAATAAGTAGGGATAGAAAAAGAAGATAAAGGTAGGAAATCCCCTAGGGATATTTTGGCAAATAAATGTACAGGCTATTTAAGTTCATCCATGCTATGGAAGAATCATTTACCAGCAATTGAAATGGGATAGTAGATTGGCCGATAATTACGCAAATGATAGCAGTTTATGTAAGTTAACTGCTGACAACAGATTAACGCATCGGAATTTAAATCATGTGATGAATGGCCGGAAAGCAGATATTGGCAAAGATAATCGTTTTTGAAGAGGACGCTTTCAAAAGCTTTTAGGTGTATTAACTATACCGATAAAGCTTAAATGGGGAATAGACAAAATACCGATTATCCGTATTTCAATAGCGTACAGAAACCATTATTAAGGCATACTAACAGTTGACAAAACATCTGTTTCACTGAGGGACTAGTGCATTTTGATGCAGAAAAATAAGGATTATTCTAAAACATACTTCTATGATCAATTTAAAAGGTACCGATAAAAAGGAAGTTTTTAGTCAGGTAAGGATATTTATCCAAGAGAAAGGCTTCACCATTGCCAATGACGATGATTCTCGTCCATGGGGTGGATTTTTAGTGATTGATGAATCTCAGTCCTCTCAATTCATTGAAACTTTCTTTCCACAATTTTCAGTGAATGATTTTGCAGGATTTGAGAAGTTAAGCCCCAAAGTTTTATTAGTTGCGCCAAATTCACGCCTTTCCTGGCAATATCATTTCCGCCGTTCTGAAATCTGGACAGTCATTGGTGGAAATGCAGCTATTGTCAGAAGCGAAACTGATGCACAAACATCTCAGAAAAATCTGCCCTTAGGTGCTACCGCTAGCCTTAAGCAGGGCGAACGCCACCGATTAGTAGGCGTAAATGAGTGGGGGATTATTGCCGAAATCTGGCAGCACACCGATGCCGGAAATCCTTCAGATGAAGATGATATTGTAAGGGTGCAAGATGATTTTGGTCGGTAATTAAAATAAAATTTGTTCAGGCCTTGTGGAAGCGCGCACCTAAGCATGCACTTCTACAATGTTTGAACTTTTATTTCCGACTTAGCTGATATGAGTAATAGAAAAGGAGGGGGTCTTCCTAAATAACCCTCTTTACTTTTAGCTCTATCTTTTCTATTCCCAATAGATTACTTTTAATCAAATTAATTGAGAGTAGACTGTTAGGAATGATTATCAAATATGGATTCTTTACCAGCAATAGGAGTAAAATAAGAATTTTAAAAGTTTTTTGATTTTAATTACAGCCGCCAATTTCTGCTTTAAAATATTCTCCTGCAAGTGGTTTTGTAGCAAAGCCTGGGTTAAGCATAATACTTTTCCGGCTTTTAACTCTAAACGAGGTTTGGCAGCAACAGAACCACTGACTTCAATATTTACTAAGGCCTGATGTCGTATGGCAGGGTTTGAAGCAATCCCTTCAAGATTCGTAAGAAATTTTATTGCCCTTTTGCAAGGGTAAAATTTGGCGAAATATTGTTTATTTCCTGTCAAATCGGATGTGAGAATTTGATTATCAAAAACCGATGGATTTTGTATAGGAGTGGCGTGCAGAAGAGCTATAACAATTTCAAAAGAATTAGAAGTGCCCATTCTTTGGTAGGGAACAACTTTGCCATTACAAATAAAATAAGTTTTACTCCAGTCATTGCCAGAGGCATTATCTGTCAGAGAAAGAATAAATTTTTTGTCCATTTACAAAAGTTGCCGGAGGAGTAACAGTAATGGCAGGAACAATGGTATCTGTGGGAAATGCTACCCCTATAGCAAATACTTTCAGTTTATTGATATTGATGGTTTGGTTGGCTTGTCCCACATACCTGCCAGGTCTGACTGCCAACCTTCCAATCGAGTGAAAAGCATTGGTTGAGTCTGCTGATTGGTGAGCGAAAGAGATATTATTGGGGGAAAAAGAACCTTTACTAAAGTATTGAGATATAAAACTGCGTGGCCAATAGGAAAACGCTTGTAGTGCTTTTCTTGAAAAATAATACTTATTAGTTTTTGTCAGTTTATACTCGTTAGTATTCAATGCAATTTCTTTGTCGGTAGCAAACTCAACCGTACAATATTGGAGGGGTTTATTAGATTTTGAGAAATTTCTACTTAGTAATACAGAATGGTTTTTTCATCATTTACAAAATCAAAGGCTAATTCACTACCATCATTAATTAGGTTGGTAAAATTACCCCCATACTTAATCCCTGATTATATTTCTCTACGGCAGAAACCTGAACTGAACTTGTCAATCCGGTTGTATAATCATACTCAGTTGCCGATTCAATATTATAATTCCTGTCACTAACAATGCCATATCCAAATCCTAAAGCTACTTCCTCTATATCTTCTGTCAAATCCTATTCTGAGTCACCTCCGACATCAATTCTTACTCGTGCATTCGCATTCATGCCAAAGTTAAGTTTTGAGGTAACTTTCCCGCCTACACGTAAATCTGAAAAGTGTCTTAACCTTTTCAGGAAATTACTTAGAAGCAAGCCTTGAGGAGAATATCCTGAGGCTTTTTCAAAAAGTTCAGACATCAGATAGCGCCTGTCTCTGGAACTACCTGCATTTAAAAAATAAACATCGTCAAAAGCCATTTTACCTTCCAGCTTTACCCCCAAGGATGCTTCTACGCCTTAATCATCAGATGCTTTCTACCTGCTTTGAACATGGGGCCGACGTTGCCACTGGCATTTAAGCCATATTCGGTGCCAATGCTGGTTTCCCATAGTGCTTCCTGACCAATAACTGGCTTGATAATCATGTTTAGTCTATAGGAAATACCTACTCCGCATCTGGCAAAACCTGCTCTGACAAGTACCCTATTTATCCGCAATGATTTACCTAATGCCGCAGAAACCCCTACTTTCGGGCCATATACCAATCCATACTCTTTTTCCAGCGGGGCTGCTTTATCCAAGCACTTGTATTGTAAACGGCCTAAAATGATTAGTATTCATACCAGCATTGCCAGCCTCGCCGCCAACACTATAAAAACGAATGATTTGCGTAGTACCTCCCGGAATAATATCATCAGAGGTAATCGTTTCGTTGTTTCCGCCAACTTTTATTGCCAGGTCAATTAATCCTATGAATCACTCAGACTTGATTCTTTGATAAGTGAGTCTCCGACTTTATACTTTATGACAAACCCTTTGGCTGGTTTATTTTCAATATCTCTAAGTTTGAAATAATGATGAATAGTGGCCGCTCTGGGGACTATATAATTGGACAGATTTAAGTTTTCAGAAAGTGTGTCAATAGCTATGGTATCTCTTTTGCATCCAAATGGAATATAACAATAAAAGAGGCTATCTCCCGATACAGAGACAATCGGCTGTAAACTGGTTGCCCTGTAGGGGGAGGTGGAATACACTTCGTAGCTGGTAGTATCTTTCCAGATAGTTCTTTTTCCCTCTTTTATCGGAAATAATTTCGGGTAAGGAGCCTGGTAACAAAATGCCAGGTTATTGGTGCAATCAAAAAAAAATCATTCACAAATTCATTGGTATATCTGGGAGACCCCGGAAGAGAATCATAACTAAAGGTAACAATGCTCTTTATTTTTAATACAAAACGGTTATCAGGATTAAAAATTCCGAAGGTATCAACGACTATTTTTTTATAACTACCTGGTTTTACTAAAGGTGAAGTAATGGCAATGCCTTGTGAATAAACGATATTCTTTATAAGAAAAACAGCCAAGAGCAGGGCAAAAAAATGATTTTTCATTGTAAAGCAATTTTAGTTTTTTCGATAGTTTAATAGACTTTGTATCCGTTAAAATTGGCATTGGCTCCTGCATATACCTTAAACTGGGTGGCTGAACTGAACCAGATTTCTATTCTGTCTCCCCCAGTAGTTTTATATTTAAGGAAGTATTAAAATCTACATACCGGTATGCCTCAATATTCGAAATCCTGATATTTGTCCCCGAACCATTCCGAACTCTTTGGACATATACCAGCCCTTTCACACTTGCATTGGTTCCCATCGGAGCTAAAGTCATTTTAATGTCAAAATGATATACCTCCGCTTCTTTTGCTTTAAAATGACAACTATCAGCCGTTACTTTAAACAGGTTATCGTCATCAAACTCCTGCACATTGAATACTTTAACTAAAGCGTAGTGCTGATGGTCTGAGCATTGGCGGCAGCAGGAGAGATACCTATATAAGAGAACCCTGAAGCACTACCCCTGCGATCGATTTCCATTCAGCAGTGTCCAGAGGTATCCGTGCTTGTTAAGACTTTATTTAAACCACTTTTGAGGCCTGAGACTTTAATTTTTCCATAAGCAGAGAGGGAATAATCGCTGAGTGAATAGAGATTGGTAGCAATACCGTTAATCTGCCTATAACTGGTTCCATTACAATAATAGATTTTATTATCAGTGGTATTATTAACAATTTTTCCTTTTCAGTCGAAAGACAGCTCGGAGGTATCGTTGGTACCTGTGGGAGAATAAAATAATTCTGAGAATTGGTATTTTGTGAAAGGACTTTTCCTGAGAGCGACAGACCGAACAAGCATAAGTAAAAATATTTTTTCATTGTAATTGATTGTTTAATGCCTTAAAAATTGTATTTCTCCATCTTTCTGACTTGACTACCAGCAATTTGGATGCTTTATCTCCTGACATGAAAGGGTTATTAAGCCCGGTTATTTCTTTACAAAATAGTAGTCTCTGAAAAAAATAATTGCTCATGGTTTACCTTGATTTTCTCTATGACCCTAGTGATTATCAAACTTTCGGATATTTTTATTTAAGGATTAGCCTACTCTATTTTCTTTCTTTAGAATCATTGGCTTTCCGCAGTTTTAAACATTTCGGGGAAAGTTTGGTATGCATAATAGCAACCAAATACATGATTTATTAAGCTAAAAACAGATGACTTATAGAGACTTAAGGCCACTCTGTGGATATAGAGTGCAAACAATGGAATACCGACATTTCTAAGGTCAGGTACTCAGTTTAAATAATGAACTTAATGTTGAAAGAAAGGAGCATCCAACCTACTCCTGAGACTTTATACTAGTTCTATTCACAGGTCCTTTTTTGTTTTTTATATAAGGAATGCTTTTAATGGGTTCTTTTAAAAGAGCAGTATATTAATCCATCATACAAAACTTCTTCTGACCAAAAATATAGGATTGTCCTTAAAATAAATTCTATTTGAAAAGAATGCCTGATGTGACTATATTTGAAATAATTAATTATTCTATCTGTGAACCCAAAAACTAAATTACTGCTTGTTGATGACCACCAGATTGTCTTGGATAGTCTGCGCTTATTAGTTTCTTCGATAGACAATATAGTCGTAGCTGGTACGATTGCCGACTCAACGCAGGTAATAAGGTTCTTAGAAGAGAATGCTATTGATATTATTATAATGGACTTGCACATGCCTAAGTTCAGCGGCATTGATATGGCATTAAAAGTAAAAAATCAATTTCCATTCGTTAAAACCTTGTTGTTGACCATGGCAGAAGATGCACCCACCATCAGAGAAGCCATAAAGGTAGGTGTAAATGGGTATGTCTTAAAAAAAGCAGGGAAAGAGGAAATAGAAAAAGCGATAAAAGCAATTATGTCGGGCCGTAAATATTTTAGTGAGGATGTGATTCTGGAATTAGCAGCCTCACCGGAAGAAGATTTAAATGAAAATAGCCCTAAGACTATTTTGCATTTAACAGGAAGAGAGATTGAGGTGCTAAGGTTAATTTCGCAAGAATTATCTACTAATGAAATCGCTGAAAAGCTATTTATCAGTGTACCTACCGTAGAAACACATCGCCGGAATCTGATGCAAAAATTAGGTGTGAAAAGTGCTATTGGAATGGTTAAATTTGCGATGCGGCATGGGCTGTCTGAGTAAATCGTGACTATTTCAGTAAATCAGATAGGCAATAAAATCTCATTGCTTACGCCTTGATTCTCTTCAGATTTAACAGAAAACTGCGCTTTTAATGTTTCTGCTCTCTTTCTTATGTTTTTCAGGCCTTTTCCCTCTCCGCTTCTTTCCTCAACGCCTTTTCCATTGTCGACCACCAATAAACGTAAGTGCTTAATATCTTTTGTTAAAGCTATTTTTGCCTCTGTTGCCTGAGAGTGTTTCAGAATATTATTGACTAATTCAAGACAAATACTATATAACTCAAACTCTACCTTTTTATCCAACTTTCCAACATTCTCTGCTGTATCTAAACTGAACCTGATTTTTGTATTGTTATTTAATTTTCTGACCAAAACTGTTAAGGCTTCTTTTAAACCCTGTTTTTCAAACTCTTCAGGTAAGAGATTATGAGATAAAAGCCGTACTTCATTATAGGCACTTTCTAACATTTCTTTCAGATTTAAATACACTCTTTGTTCTTCAGGTAAAAGGTTTTTGGTATTAATTGCCTCCATGGTCCATTTTAATGATGACATGGTACTACCCAGATTATCATGCAAATCTGCTGCTACCCGTTTGCGTTCGGTGGTTTGGCCTTCCAGTAAAGCTGCCTGTAATTCAGTGTTTTTTCGTTGTAAGGTCTTATTTCTGTAAAACAGGAACATGAGTATTAAGCAGATAAGCAGCGCAATAGAAATAATAATCCATTTTACCCTGTTCGCATACTGTTTTTCAATAGCCTTTATTTCATTCTGACGTTGTTGCTCTTCTATATTAATTAGTTGCATTCGTTGTATTCTATTTTTACTAAACACGCTGTCTTTAATATTAATCATGATTCCCTGATACTTTAAAATACTATCACGATTATTACCGGCTTTATACACATCTGTAAGTAAAGTACTCGAATCCAATACTACCTTCGGCACATTGGCAAGCCGGGCAATAAGATATGATTTTTTTGCAAACAGTATACAGGAATCTATCTTACTCTCTTTAAAATACAACTTAGCCAATTCGAGATAGGCATAGCTCAAGGTTTTTGAATTGTTCATTTTAATACATGCTTCTATACTTTGTGTATACAAATGGTGGGCATAAGCATAATTACCTGCCCTCTCGTTAGCTTTGGCATAGATTGCAATGAGATAACCTAATTCGGCAGTTTCCGGACCGTCTATGCCTCCCTGATAGGCAAGTTTTCCATAATAGAGGGCAGAATCTAATTGATTTGTAGCTTCATAAACATTACTAAGATGTGCGAAAATAAAACGAGGCGGGTATTTTTCGACTTTTTTATTGATTCTTATGGCTTCAAAAAGATAGTACTTTGCTTTCTGATAATCTTCAAGAACACAATATAGGTTACCAATTGAACGATAACAACTCACAGTCAGGATTATATCATTTAGTTTTTCGGCAAGTTCCAATGCCTTATAATGATATTCAAAAGATTTTGCAAAATCGCCACCATCCGTATAACTATAGGCGATATCATGCGTTCTGGAGGCTTCAAGCTGAAGAAACTTGAATTTCTGCGCCAGCAGTACTATTCTTTTACGATAATAAAGGCCACTATCTGTTTTTGTTTTCTCATAACATCTGGTCAGATCTGATAAAAGATGTATCTGTAAGTTTGATTCCTTTTGGGTTTCGCCATAATAATTAATGTTTTCACAGAGTTGGAGCGACTGTCTATAAAAAGTAATGGCTTTTTTAATCTCATCTTTCACAAAATAACCATGTCCTAAGGAATGCAATGCCTCTGCCTCTCCGCTTATTGATTTTAATTCTTTCGCTAATTGCAATCCTTGCATACCAAACAAAATACAAGAATCAGCTTTCTTTTGTTGCGCAAAAGCTAACCCTAATTTGCTGAGCAAAATAATTTTAGTAACATTATTACCAGAAAGCAATAAAATATTCTTCAAGCTGTCTGCTTCATTTTTTTGTGCAAATGCTGTTGAAGTAACTAATATGAGAATAATAGTCAGTGTTTTCATGAGTGATTTTCAAATGGGTATCCTTATACTATGAGTCCAACCCTCATGGTTTATTGTCTCCCAACTCCCGCTTAGCCCTTTGATTCTTGCTTCAATGTTTTTCAAGCCTTTGCCCTCACTATTGTTTTCAAATTTTCCGACGCCATTATCTATTACCTGAAGACTTAATTGATTCGTATCTTTTGTTAAAGCTATTTTTGCCTCCGTTGCTTGCGAGTGTTTAAGAATATTATTAACCAATTCGAGACAAATAGTGTATAACTCAAACTCTGTCTTTTTATCTAACTTGCCAACATTCGTGGCTATATCTAAACTGAAGCTGATTTTTGTGTTGGCATTTAATTTTCTGATAAAACTCCTTAATGCTTCCTGTAATCCCTGTTTTTCAAATTCTTCGGGTAAGAGATTATGAGACAGAAGTCGCACTTCATTATAGGCACTTTCCAGCATTTCTTTCAGATTAGAATAGACTCTCTGTTCTTCGGGCAAAAGGTTTTTGATATTGATAGCTTCCATGGCCCATTTTAATGAAGACATTGTGCTGCCCAGATTATCATGCAAGTCTGCTGCTACGCGTTTGCGTTCGGTGGTTTGACCCTGTAGAAGTGCTGCCTGGAGTTTGGTGTTTTCCTGCATTAAATAGGTCTGTTTTTCTTCAGAAAGTAATTCTATTTCTGATATTGACTTTCGTAATGACTGGTTGGTTAATGCGAAATCATAGGCCAAGTAACACGATAAAGCAATAAGCAGGCTAAGTGTTTCTGCCGTGTACCATAAGTGAAACCATATACCGCTGGTTTTCGTGAATAGAGGTGGAGATAAACAAAAGGCACTTATGAAATAAATGATTGCTCCTGTTAATACAATTTTTGCCCCTCGCTTCTTCTCTTTTAAGGCCTGCCAGGTAATACGGATAGCGGCTATGCCCACTATTATAGGAGACCAGAACATATTCCAGTCATGACTCCATTCATATTTGATAAAGTAAGAAAATAAGCCTGATAAAATAAAACTAATAGCCACCCAGAATAAGATCTTACGGGATTCCTGAAATAGCTCATGTAAAGCAAAGATTAAAAACAAGTGAGAAAATGGTATAGCCAAAATAGCCGGAAGATTAAGAAAGGAGGCCATTTCAACATTATTAATATAATTCATTAATGATTGGAAAAGAGTATTCGTCAGAAAAGCTGAAAAAGCATATAAACTGAAATACAGATTAGCCCGATTTGTAGATTGAAAATAGAAAAAAGCAATATGTACTAAAAATAGAACAAACATAATACCTGTTCTGAAAGGGATAATTTCTCTGAAAATTCTTGTATCTTCTACAACTTTTGCCCGATTGATTTGCAGGTATTGCAAGGCATATATACGCCACCAGTATTTGAATGGTGAGATATGTGCAGGTACACGAAATCGTATAGCTATAACCTGTTCCTTTGTATCAGCAAAATGGATGGAAATAGGATAACCAATAGGGTCATAGCCTGACGTATTCTGGAAGTCAGATTTATTTTGCTGATAGTGGGGTATAAACTTTCCATTGAGGTATAACTCAGATGCCACTGATTGTCTGATTTGAAGAATCATAGGCTCATTAAGCAGAGAGCTATCTGTTCGGAAACGTATCCGAAGCCAGCCAACACCATTAGGTTTGATTTCAGGTATATCTTTTATATAAAGCGTGGGATTAATACTTTTCCATGCCGAATCATTAAATTCAGGTTTTCTCCAGTTTGGGTCGTCTCCAGAATGGTATTTCCAGCCGTTGACTAATAAAACGCCATTATTATACTTAATTCTATATTCTGTTTTTTGAGGTTGCGCAAAGGCGAAAGGTAATTGGAACCAAAGTAAAAAATGAAGGAGTATATTCTTCATGACTAAGGTAGTTTTGTTAAAAATTCATTATTAAACTCAAAATCCTAAAGTATATGTAATTACTCTATAATAATCTTCCGTGAGACATGGGTTTTCATAATAAGCACTAAAGAGGTATTACAATCATATTGCTTAGTCCCTCTCCGTCACTATTTTTGACTTCCCATTTCCCGTTCAAAACGTCTACTCTTGTCTGCACGTTTTTTAAACCCCGCCCTTCATGGGTATTCTCAAATTTCACTTTGCCATTATCGTTTATCTGAAGTGTAAGCAAATGCGGGCTTTTTGTGATGATGATGGCAGCCTCTGTTGCCTGCGCATGTTTTAGAATATTATTGACTAACTCTAAGCAAATACTATAGAGTTCAAACTCTGTTTTTTTATCTAACCTTCCTATACCCTCATATATATCTAAACTAAATCTGATTTTCGCATTATTATTTATTTTCCTGACTAAACCTTTCAAAGCTTCCTGTAATCCTTGCTTTTCAAATTCTTCTGGTAATAGATTATGTGATAAAAGTCGTACTTCATTGTAGGCACCCTCTAACATTTCTTTCAGATTTGCATACACTCTTTGCTCTTCGGGCAATAGATTTTGCGTATTAATAGCTTCCATTGTCCATTTTAATGATGACATAGTACTGCCTAAGGTATCATGCAAATCGGCAGCTACCCGTTTGCGCTCAATAGTTTGCCCCTGCAACATTGCCTCGCTTATCTCACGGTTTTTTTGTCTCAATTGTCTATTAGTTTTAATAATCCATAGAACCGCTACAATAGCCACCAATAATAAACCCAGAAGAAAGTAGGCAAGCATTTTTTGCTTTGCTATTTCTTGGTTCTTTTCCTTTAATTTTAACTGATTGATTTGTGCATTCTGTTTCTGAGCTTTGTATTCTGCCTGTACCTGCGCAAAGCGTCGATTCATATTTACTTCGGTCAGTGAATCTCTCAAAAGCGTGAATCTTTCATAGGCGAGGAGTGCCTCTTTGGGTTGATTTGTTGCTTTGCGGGCGAGGTATAGAATTTTAGCGGCCTCGCTTTCGCCATAAACAGTACCCATTTTGCGGCTATAAATTATTCCCTCCTGAGCCACCGATTTGGCTATACCATACTTTTGTTGAATCAGGTACAGCCGGGCCGTATGAAAGAGCAATTCGGGGATAAGGTAGATTTTTTTAGCTTTTTCAAGTTCGGTTCTTGAAAGTTTAAATACCTCTTCCGCTTTTTTATACTCTTTTAAATCAGTGAGCGCCTGTCCCAGATAATCATAGGCATATCCTAAAGAAGTAGGTGCTACAGCCTGATAGATTTTAATCCCTTCTTCAATTAACATTTTGGCTTTGAGTGGCTGCTTTAAATGAAAGCGATGTGCATCTCCATATTCTACAAAACAGTTTCCTCTCACAAAGGCGGCCGCCGGAAAGTTTTCTGATTTTTTTAAGCAGGCTTCATAATAGGGTAGGGCTTCGGTATAATTATCAAGCATGTCGTAGTTATTCCCCAGGGATCTGGCAAATACTATTTCATAATATCTGTCTTTTTGAGTTTCTGCCAGAGCCAGTCCACGTAAACCTGTTTCGATTGCCTCGTAATGACGATTAACCACATTCTGAATATTTGCGATAGTCTGATAAGACATTAGTAATCCTTTATTCCAATGCAGTTTAGCTGCGATTTTTTCTGCTTCTTGTGCATAGGGAAGCCCCACAGAGGGCTCGTCTGTCGGGATTTTCTTTTTAGCATATTCATTCAAAGTTACCACTAAGAGCGTATCCCGATGAAAAGAGATAACCTGACCTTTCAGTTGGGTAATAACAGTAGCCAGGCTATCTTCCGTTTGACCTACCGTCTTCTGATTGAAAGCCAATATTCCTAAAAAAAAACAGAAAATGTATTTTATCATTATTTAAGGTGTACGAATGTAAATACATTTAAAATTCTACTGTTTTCCTCTCATTTCAAAGCTGAATTCTTAAAAATCATGGTTTTCCATGATACGATTTCATGGCAAACCATGAAAAATTATTCTTTCTGCTTTTTAAAACTTTGTAGCATCAAAAAACACCCTATGCCTGATAAGATTACCAGCAGAGAAATGCAAATTCTGAATCTGATTGCTAATGAGCATACGATTGAACAAATCGCAGAAAAACTGCAAATCAGTATTTCAACCGTAGAGAGCCATCGCCGGAATATGTTCAGGAAAACAGGAGTAAAATCGGTAGTTGGTTTGATAAAAGAAGCCATCAAGCAAAACTGGATAAGTATTGAGTCTACCTGAAATCAGGAGTTTTAACTATATCATTCATAACAATTTTGCTCACTAAAATTAAATAACCCAAAACAACATGAAAACCATTGAAAATGCTACTGTTCATATCGGAGGGCGTCAGCACGTGAGTCCTCAAGAAGTAATTGTATTAATTGCCGAAATTAACTATACCATTGTCCATTTCTCTGACGGGCACAAAACCATTGTGGCTACTTCTCTTAAATATCTGGAAGAACGCTTTCATAATTGTAATTTTTTCAGAACTCACCGCTCTTATGTGGTCAATCTAAATTATATAGAAAAACTTCGACAAAGCTCAGTTCTGCTAAGTAACGGGCAGGAAATAGAAGTTTCAAGGCGTAGGAAAACAGACCTGCAAAAGGCTATGAACAGATTTTAGTTAAAATCAGCTATAGTAAATTTCAATTTTAGAATAACTCACTCTATGAAAAAAACATTTTTACTACTTGTTATATATTTTCTGAATTTATCGGTTTCCGCCCAGATAAACGAACTTGCCTTGCAAACAGCTATTATAGCAGATAGTTCAGATAAACAGTTTAAAAGCCCGATATCAGCTATTGATTTTTCGGTAGACAATAAGACTCCTATCATGCCTGATTTACCTGACTATGGTATAATAAATCCAACTACTGTTCATAGAACCCCATTGTTTAATAATATTTTATCTGGCGCTGCTGTTTATGGCCCAGACCGTTTACGACCAGGGAAAAACTACTATTTTATTACTTGTAATATCCCGGAGGGAACAAGGGTCAGAATAATAAGGACAGTTTTCAGAGATTTTTATCATTGGCGAACCGGAGGAGATTGTGGCACGCCTGATGACTATATTGAGTATGGAGGAGATACAGCAACGGTTGTCAAAAATGGAGATATTTATTATTTTAAGGTTAATTATTCGGGTTTTCCAGAAGGGACTTTACTCTATCATGGCATTGCTAACGAAAATTGTAATGTGAAAGAATATGTTTATTCTTACCGAATTGAGATTGAGCAATTTGGGATTTCTAAATTAATCTCTTTTTCGTCGCCTTATGAGCCAGAACATACCTCATTACCAGGTGGTAATTACCCCACTCCAACACTGCCTACTACTTTTTATGCCTGTGGTACCAGTGCTGTTCTGAGCTCGGGTTGTGGCGCGGGCTCATCTATATGGTCAAATGGTGCTACTACCAGTAGTATTCAGGTTACTGGTGGAACCTATTCTGTACAATGCCAGTATTGCAGTATTATAACTCCTGCAAGTAATTCCTGTACCGTTATACTTAATCCCATTCCTACTTCTCCTGTTTTTTCACTCGGCAGCTATTTAACTATTAATACAGGCAGTGATGTTTCTATTCAGGCAAGTTGTGCGAGTGGAACAGCCAAGTGGTATGATGCTACTAATAATGTATTGCATAATGGGAGTACTTATACTAAAACCAATATAACAGAGACATTTAGTGCTTATGTAGCCTGTGTAGCAAATGACTGCGAAAGTACCAGAAATACGACAACCGTATTTGTATCGAACGGTGTACAATCCCCTACATTATATGTACCTAATACTAAAATATGTAGGAGCGATACTAGGACTATCACAGCCTTGGGTTGTACAAATGGAGTTGTAAACTGGTATGATGCCTCTAATGGCGGTAACTTATTGGGTACGGGTCAGACTTTTACAACTCCTTTACTGACTTATAGTAATAGCGGTAGTAATTATCATTACTACTATGCTGATTGTACCATTAATAATACTACTTCTTCCAGCAGGAGCAATCAATACATTGTAGTGTATGAAATACCTGCCCCACCTGTTACCAATGATATGGTAGTTACACCGGGTTCAAATGCGGTAATTACAGCTTCTGGATGCTCGGGCACTATTTACTGGTTTGCTAACTCAACAATCACTCCAGAGTTATCTAATAAAACCTATTACATTACTCCTGCACTTACGGGCACTACTGTCTATTATGCTTCTTGCAAAGACGCTAATTGCGAATCTGGCAGAGTACCTGTAACAGTTACTGTAGATAATGCCATTACTCCAATTGTATTAACACCATCAGCTAATAATTTTTGTGCTTATACAATCGATAATGTGGTTATTACTGCCAGCAATTGTACTGGAATTGTAAGGTGGTTTGAGACCAGCAGCAGTAATACTTCCATTGAAACTGATACAGGATTACCCTATGAATATAGCTTCAATCCTTATGGTTCTACACGTACAATCTATGCCGATTGTGTAGTTGGAGGGGTAGCTACCAACCGCAAGAGTATTACTATTATTGTTAAATCTATTCCCGATGAGCCTGATATTTCTCCATCAACTTATTTAAATATCAATTCAGGTAGTAGCGTCCATTTATATGCCACTTCTTGTCCGAATGGTATTGTGAATTGGTATAATGCCTATGATGGGGGGAGTTTGATATTTACGGGCAGTCAGTACAATCAAAACAATGTCACTACAGATTTTACTTTGTATCCAGACTGTACGATAGATGGTTGTGCCAGTAGTCGAAATGAGGTAGAAGTAAATGTAATTAATTCTGTAGCAGCACCAGTAATACACACATCGAATAGAGATGTTTGTGGTAGTGCTGCGGTGGTTTTAACTGCTGTTGGTTGTTCCAATGGTACAGTTAAATGGTATGATAATTATCAGGGTGGGAATTTGTTAGGTACTGGCCAGGCCTTTACTACACCCATCTTAACTTATAATACTTCAGGCAGTAACAATTATTACTATTACTATGCCGATTGCACTATTGGCGACAATACTTCTTCCCGAAACAGTAAAACTATTTATGTCTATGCGGCAACTGGTACACCAGTGGGTAATAATATAACTATTGCCTGTAACGCAACTGCTACCCTTACTGCTTCGGGCTGTAATACGTCGTCACCACAGTATGAAAGTTATCGCTGGTATGCCAGTGCTACTTCAACTGCTTATCTTTCATCAGGTACTTCCTATACAACAGATAATCTGACTACCAATACTATCTACTACGTGAGTTGCAGAGGAAATGGCAACTGTGAGTCAGTAAGGGCACCTATATTGGTTACTGTGCAATGTCAGGCACCTGACGCACCTGTAATCAGTGCTAACACCTCTATTGTTTGCGCAAGTAGTCCAGTGTTACTTTCAGCAATAGGTTGTGCGGGCGGAATCGTTAATTGGAGTGATAACGGAACAGGTAGTAGCCGTACTATTAACCCTGCTAATACGCTCACACTCACGGCTACTTGTACTATTAATTCGCTCACAAGCGAAAACTCTAATATTCTCACTATTACAGTTAACCCTAAGCCTGTATTAGTTATTAACAATCCTGCGCCGGTAGCTCCACCATCTACCGTCAATATCACGCTGGCAGCAATCAGAGCTGGTAGCACGCTACCAGGTGGCACTACGCTGGGTTATTATATCAACAATAGTGGCACTACTGTTTTGTCAAACCCTTCAGCCATAGCAATTTCAGGTACCTATTATATAAAGGCCACTACCTCTTCAGGGTGTATAGATATAAAGCCTGTTATAGTGATAATCAATAACTGTAGTATTGCTATTACCTTGAGTAGTACACCTGATGATTACAACTCAGGAACGCAACTAAAGAAAACTAACGAGACTATTAATGCTGCCAATAAAGTTACCGGAACTGCCAATGTAACCTATCAGAGTAATAAGTCAGTAAGTTTAAACCCTGGCTTTACTGCTGATAACGGGACTATTTTTAAAGCGCTGATTGCAGGATGTAATTAATTCTTTTATCGTATTTTTTAAGAGATAATAAAATTTATACAGCTTCCATCACATAAGTCCTTGTCACTAAATACCGGTATCAATGAAAATGTTTTTTACCATTCTAATGCTCTGTTTTACTTTTGAAAGTGTGGCCCAAAGCCATATCATGGGTGAAATCAGAAGTAATGACGATAAGCCATTGTCTTTTGCTAATGTACTATTGCTTAAAACGAAAGACTCGTCTCTGGTAAAAGGAAGTATTGCGACTGAAAATGGATTTTATCAATTTGAAAACATTAAAGAAGGAACTTATTTTATAAGTGCGTCAATGATAGGTTATGAAAAAGTTTCAAGTGCACATTTTCAGATAGCGGCTTCTGAAAAAGAGCTTAGAATGACTCTGCTCATAGCCAAAGAATTAACAGCTCAATTAAAAGAAGTGGCTGTAAGAGCCAAAAAGCCCTTATATGAACAACAGACTGACCGTCTGGTAGTAAATGTAGAAAGCAGCATTACGGCTTCAGGGGGAACTGCGCTAGAAGTACTGGAACGCTCGCCTGGTATGAGTGTCAATCGCCAGACCAATGTCTTATCTATGAGTGGTAAGTCTGGTGTGATGGTCTTGATTAATGGAAAACTTACACGCTTACCTATGGAGGCAGTCATTCAGCTGTTAGAAGGAATGACTGCCAATACCATTGAGAAAATTGAACTCATTACAACCCCACCCGCCAGATATGATGCGGAAGGCGACGCAGGCTTGATTAATATAATCACCAGGAAGAATCTCAACTATGGAACCAATGTTTCATTGTCGGCCACTATGGGGTATGGTTGGTATGAACGACCTGCGGGAAGTGTTAATCTGAATCATCGTAGGCAAAAACTGAATTTATACGGAGATTATTCGTATATACGTAATCGTCATTGGGTGCAATATAGTACTTTTCGTTCTGTTACACAACCCGATGGGTTGTTGGAAACTAACCTTGTGGCCAACCGTTATCAGAAGAGCCCCGTACACACATCTAAAATAGGGTTTGATTATAACCTAAAACCTAATACAATATTTAGTGGTTTGATTTCAGGTTTTCATAATACAAACAGACAGCATATCCCATCAGTGTCCCATGTTTATCTGAATAATAAGATGATTACCGAAAACAAAGTTGGCATTAACGAAGCTAATGTATGGGAGAATGCTATGGTGAATTTGAGTATGAAGCATAATTTCAGGAACAAACTTGAGTGGAGTATTGATGCCGACAGGTTGTATTATAGAAACGTTGATCCAACGTATTATCTGGCGGAATCGACAGATTTGAGGAGCAATAATCTGGCACAACAAGAGTTCAGAGTTAATAAAGATACGCCCATAAAGTTATGGGTCATTAAAACTGATTTCGCCAGGCCTTTTCTTAAAAACAAATGGGAAACCGGAGCAAAGCTGACCTCAACAAATTTGATGAATGAAGTCTTAATGGAAATCCATGAAGATAATCAATGGCTTACAGAGTCTACTTTTAGTCAGCAATACAAGCTTACAGAGCGAATCGGGGCGGTTTATAGCAATTTTACCACACAGCTTTTTAAGAAAGTTACACTTCAGATTGGTGCAAGATATGAACATACGCAGACTGATATTAATACCCTTGCGAGACAGTCATTGGTAAAACGGAATTATGGCAATTTCTTTCCGAATGTATCGGTCTCAGATAAAATCAGTAAAGACCATACTTTAAACTTCTCTTATGGACGGCGCATTACCAGACCTTCGTACAAGGATTTGGCTCCATGGGTTATTTTTGCAGATCTTAACACTTTCTTTTATGGCAATGAGAACTTGCTTCCGACTATTTCAGAAGTACTGCAAAGCAGCTACGTACTGAAAGAAAAATACATTTTTTCGTTGCGATACAGTTATGATAAAAATGCAATTGCTACATATCTCCCGCACATTGATGCAGCCAATAATCGGGTCAATTTCTTTCCTGAAAATATTGATAGACAACAGACGCTGACTTTTACTACAAGTATACCTGTCACTTTTACCAAATGGTGGCAGACACAAAATAGCTTTACAGGATACTGGCAAAAAATAAAAACTGTTTTTCAGAATGCTCCATTTAATCGCACTATTTGGAATGCGCAGTTCAATACCTCCCATTCGTTCAGATTGCCCCATGCAATGATGGGAGAAATGCTCTTCTTTTATAGAAGTCCTTCATTGAATGGTATTGCCAGAGTCGCAGCAACCGCCGAGCTTTCATTTGGTTTGCAGAAGACTCTGTCAAAAAACGCAGGGACATTGCGCTTAAATATCAATGATGTTTTCTGGACAAACCGGGGTCGCTCAAGTAGCCGGATTGAGGCTATCAATCTTAATGTAAGAAGCACATTTTTGCGAGAGCCCCGTACCACAAGGCTTACCTATAGCCGCTCTTTTGGTAATCAGAAAGTAAAAGCTTCTCAAAAACGTATGACCGGCTCAGAAGAAGAAAGACAAAGACTCTAATTAAACAACCTACTCATGAAAAAGACATTTTTATCCATTCTAATCATCCTTACGAGCATCCACATATATGCTCAGGTACCCGCCCGTCCGGGTGCATTTGTCAATCCTGTTACTTCGGTTTGTAAAGGGGCTGCAGGTATCAGTTTTACGGTCAACCCACCAGCAAGTGGGGCAACTCCTACTTCCTATGAATGGTCGCTGACCGGAGGAGAAAATATTGGCACAATCAATGGATCTGCTACTTTTCCGGTAAATGTAACCTCGCCTGATGGTGGTCGGACTGTTACTATCAATTTCGGGAACCCTGAATACATTGAAGACATCACCCTATCCGTAAGAGCCAAAAATGCCAGCGGTGTAGGCTTACCCAGAGAGCTAAGTATTCATTTGAATCCCATTCCCGGGCTTCCTGTCCTGAATAGTCCGATGATTAATGCAGGAAACTTTGCCTCACTTACCGTTTCCGGTTGTGCAGGAACTGTGAACTGGTATAAGGCAGAAAGTATATCTCCGGCTAATTTGCTTGCTTCCAGTACATCGACATTTATTACCCCTATTCTTTATGAAAACATTTTTTACTATGCCAATTGTACCTCAACTTCAGGATGCGTTGGCCCTCTACAAAAAACAATGGTGCATGTAGTACCAGGCAAAACCGATTGGGCAGTTTCAACCATGCACCCTCCGGGAGAAGTACCGGGAAGAAGTACTGCGACCGAAGGAAGGATAATCAAAATGGATGCAACAGGCAATAGCTATATTGCCGGAACAATGATTAACTCTTTTGATTATACGAATAATGGAATTACGACAACTGTGGTATCGGCACATCCGGGTGATGGGGGTAACGAACTCTTTGTGATGAAACTGAGCCCGACAGGAGCCTTTCTTTGGGCAAAATCATTTGGTATGCAAACTTCTTATGATGCGATTATTGATTTGGATGTTGCAACTGATGGATTTGTCTATGTGAGTTCTGTTCATCCTGCACCAGGAGAGGGCATACCTAGTAATTTTAAATATGATGGAACATCCTACCCAAATGTGCATTGGAGAGGGGGCTCTCTTATTAAAGTAAACAATTCAACCGGTGCTTTGGTATGGGTAAAAAATCAGAATGAGAATAATAGCGGATTTATCACAGGCCCAAGAAGTGGAGAGGTAGAAATTAACGCAACGCGCCTTTTTGCGATTGACCACCAGATAGCTGTCGCTCAGGACTTTAATCAGCCACGTCTATTTGCTTCCCTGCTTACAACACTTGATGCAGATGCAGGCAATGTAATGCTTAATTCTCAAAAAGAATGGACGCTGGATGGGGGTTGGCTTAGTACTCATGGAAATATACCTGCGTTTAAGTGGTTTAAGCAAATTAAACTAATTAATAATGGCAATAGTATGATAGTAACCGGAGCAGCTGGGGATAATTACGATAAAGTATTTATATGCAGGATAGATAATATTAATACAGCAAATCCGACTATGGCCTGGGCCAAGATGCCTGATGTGAATGTCTTTAGTGGTGACCAATTGGGCATAACAGTAGACAATAGTGGCAACGTATATGCCATTTGCAATAAATCTTTTGATTCAAATTCACCTACTACCACATTTACGTTTGCCGGAGAGAATTTTAATCTGGGCTATAATTATGTCAGTGGATTTATCTTAAAATATGATGCCAGCGGGAATGAAGTATGGGCCATGAGATTATTTGCTCCTTCTTTTGGTAGTGGAAATGGTTTTGAGGCAATTAATAGCGACGGCATGAATATATATTTAGTGAGTGGTATGCAGTTTTTCCCGAGCTATACTCGTTATTATACTTTGGGTGATAAAATCGGAGGGACATACGCACTATGGTTTGCGAAAGTAAAGCCGGATAAAACCTGTGAGTGGATTTATGATATTTTTGCTGATGGAGGGGGGGTAGTCATGGCAGCCAACGAAAATTCCATTATGCTCACCGGGAATGCGAGTGCACAATTAAGTCCCGATTTAACTATTCCGCTATCTGGCCCATTCAATGGGATGTCTGTTGTAAAGTTTATTCCTCAGAATAATTCCTGCAAGCCTGCTCAACCGGGCAATTTTACTCAAAGTAGTAGTAATATATGCAAAGGGCAGGTGAATGTGCCTTATACAGTGCCTAATGTATCTGGTGTAAGCTATCAATGGTCTTATCGTGGTACTGGAATTACATTAAATGCCACTTTTGGTAATACTATCACCTTAAATGTTGAGGCCAATGCCACCTCTGATACGCTTTATTGTGTGCCTTTTACTGAATGCGGTGCAGGGCCTGCACGGAAAATTTTTCTGAATGTGAACCAGAATTCTCCTACTGCCACGCTTTCAGCGGCTTCAGAAGTTAATTTTATTGCTAATGGGAAAGCCTCATTGAATATAAACTTTACCGGAACAGCTCCCTGGAATATGACCCTATCTGATGGATCTTCTTATACCTCTTCATCAAATACTTTATTAATCAATAAATCAGGCATTACAGCCAGTACATTGTTTACTATCAATTCATTAAGCGATGCCGCTTGTCCGGTAGGATTTTTTTCCGGAGAAGTGTATATAACAGCACCCAGATGTTTGGACAAAGCCTTGCTAACTTCAGATGGCTCTTATAGAAATGTGGATGGGTATAACTATAATGGAGATAAAGTTGTTTCAGGGGCTGTATCAGGACTTTCGAATGAAATAACAGTAGAAATGTGGATTTATCCCTTTGATAATACTTATGCGTCTTTTTTTGGAATGGCAAGTCTCGGCTTACGCATTAATGGTGGTCATCTTCAAATTCAGGGGACAGTCATGCCAAATGTTTCGATTGAAAGTAAAAAGTGGACACATATAGCAGTTTCTACCCTACCTGCCACTGGTAAAGCTTTAGTTTATAAAAATGGCGTTTTTATGGGTGAAGTAATAGTTGGAACATTTAATTTTAATAATTCAGATTTCTCTATTGGCAATGACCATGGCGTTGATGTTTATTTTAAAGGAATGATTGACGAGTTCAGGATATTTAATTATTCATGGACAATTGACGACATCCGTAATTTTATGAATGGGAATACTGCTGGTTATGAAGAAGACCTGAAAGTATATTATAATTTTAACCGGACAGGTACAGGGCCGGGATTAAACGTGACCAATATGGCTACTAGCGGAGCCTCGGCCAATGGAACTACGCAAGGCCCTACAGTTACCTTTAAGAATATTTGTACAGTTCCTGCACAACCGCAAAGTATTACAGCTGGCCCAGGTACTTTCTGTAAAAATTCGTTAGCCTATTTTTATGTGCCCGATTCAACTTTTTTAAATTATCAGTGGTCTTATAGCGGAACCGGGGCTACACTAAAACCTAATCGGAATACACTAACACTTGAATTGGGCGCAAATGCTACTTCAGGTACCGTAACGGTGTATGCTGTTACCGCTAGTAATGTATCTCCTGCAAGAATATTTGCCGTTGCAGTAGGTAATTGTGAGCAATCTCATTGTCGTAAAAATGTTGTAAAATTTGATGGAAACAGTTTGGTGTCATTTGGTTCTATCGCAGCATCTTCAATTCCGCAGCGTAGTATTACTTTTTGGATGAAACCCGATTCATATTCAGATGGCACTACTAAACGTGGCATTTTTTCTAATTCCTGGGGTGGAGAAGGCCTTTGGCTGAATTTTGATAATAATGGTAATTTAGAATTTAATGGACAATATTCATGGTGGACTACCTATTATCCTACAAATATTACCTTTTCGAATGAATGGCAACTTATTGCTATTTGTAATAATGGAGAAAACTTATATATCTATAGAAACGGAGAATTAGTACATTCTAATGTAACAGGTGTTCATTTTATTGCTGGTATGGGAACTTTGATTGTAGGTTGGGCTCCGGGTACACTAGGCTTTGATGGTGAAATGGACGACTTCGCCATTTGGGATAAAATGCTAACGGCTGATGAAGTCCGTAATTTATATCAATCACGCTATATTTCAGGGTTGGAAAATAGTATCCGGGCATTCTATAATTTTAATGCAAATACAGGGCAAGGTAATGACATCACTGTGTTAAACAATGCAGTTGCAACCTCAGGAAACTATAATGGTATTACATCAGGCAATGAAAGCAATGTAAATTTCCCGGCTTTTATCGGTGCTTCTGATGAAAGCCTCGTAGGAAATAGCGGAACTGTCGCCGGAACTATTCTTAATCAAAAAACTTATATAGCTAATCAAACACTGACAGCACCTCCATCAGGACAAGCCAATATAATTGCTACAACAGCTAAAGTTAATTATCAGGCAGGTAAATCGGTAACCCTTCAGCCTGGTTTTCAAACACAGGCAGGAGCCGTATTTAAGGCACAAATAAAAGGGTGTTATTAAACTTTCGTAAAGTTGTCAATAAACATGAGCCATTCTTCTGAAATTCGGGATGGCTCATGTTTTTGCTATAGCTTAAGGTATGTAAAAAGCTTTAATAAATTTAAACTACTATTGCCAGATTTATGAATGAGTACATCTCCTTTTTTTTCGAATGATTCTAATAATACTTCTACGTCATTCATACTCTTTAGTAGCGGAGTATGTTTACTCCTTTCTCGATTACCGAGCGTTGGTTCATCAATCCCTGGCATTTTACTAAATCTTTTCCGGCTTACACCTCTCAAATATCCATACATCAGGGGACACGATTTGAGTTTTTAGATATATACAAAGATTGAATGCCATTTTGTATAAGAACCTATATTATTCCAGAATCAGGACAGGTATTGTTGGTTTTTTTCCTGCCACCAACGAGGCTATAGGGGCTGAACAGGATATAATCATTTACTGCACTTATCCCGGTAAAGCGGGAATCTCTTTGCGTTTAAAATAAGAAAAACGTCTGTTATAGATGGTAAAAGCTCTGGTAAATGGGAAGCAATTGCGGAGCCTATCCAAAGGTTATAAAAAATAACTATTGGGAAATAATTATTCTAGTCTCGATCCATGATAAACTATAAACTCTTTTAGAAAGAGTCAGCACTCATCAAAGCGCCTCTTTATTTTACTAGTCATATGCTAACCACTTTAACCCCTCTATAAATAGTGGCTCACAAAGTAATATTGACATAAAAAACCATTTCTAAAGCTAATTTGCGAAAATATTCAATCAATTCTATTTTCCAATTCAGGGCATTTAAGAAAATACTATTGTACTATGGAATTGGATTTTGTAGAATGGATAGTAGGATTGCCTACCGTTGGGTAGCACTGCTTGGTATTTATTAGATCAATGGATAAAAGTTATACCCTGCGACTGTCTCTTCACCACTTTTCTTCTGAAAATTTATATTACTTTATAAAAGGCTACCAAGTGATTTATTCAGAATATTATTTTCGTAATAGCATATTTTGGCATAGCCCATTTTTAATAGAAATAAATCCACCCCAGGCAAGTCCGGATACTCCTTCCTGTTTAGCAGCAAAAGGGTAGATGCCTGCGGGTAAATTGACCGTTACAAAACCTTCCGCATCGCAATCAGGAACAAGGTTCCCATTGACATATTTATTTAGGACACCTATGTAATGCTCATTCACATAAATTTTAATGGGATTGCCCTGAAAATCTGACCAGAATAGCAGGTAACCAGTCGCTGGAATGGTATGGATGGTAATAGTCTTTGCTGTAGAGTTTTGTCCGGTTTGTCCTTTGGCCGTCAGGGTAATAAGGTATTCCTTGTTTTCTGTAAACCGGTAAAAGGGCGTCACTTTTGTAGACTGCTTACCTGTACCAAAATCCCATTCATAAGTGTTAGCATTCTGAGAAGTATTGTAAAAATATACAAGCCCGTTGGTTGTTTCTTTATACGTAAAATCTGCGATTAGTACCGGTATTTCTTCTTTTTTACAAGCATTTACCAGGATCAAAGCGGCAAGAAAATTTGTTAAGAAAAGTTTATTCATGTGGGCTGTTTTGTTTGCTAAAACTATAAATGCTTTCAATAAAACTATGTAGCATAAGTGTCTGAATCTGATTTTTGTTTTGCTTATTAAGCAGCAACTGAGTAAACAAAAGCCGATTTTGTTGGACAGGTATCTACTATCGTCTTGTTTTCTCTATTGATGCTTCATGGAATACCTGAGAATTTCTCTTTTATGATACAACTACTAATTTGTATCTCATTTTTATTTGAAATCCTATTAGATGAGCCATCAAAAGCTTTACAAACAGAAAAGGATTTAGGCAGAAAACTGATAATTGGCCTATAGTTAAGGATAAGGTCTTTTTATTCAGGCAGTTTCAGGTACTTAAAAATAGTTTATCCATATGT
The DNA here is from genome assembly GCF_013912375.1 of Emticicia sp. BO119. Classification (GTDB taxonomy): domain Bacteria; phylum Bacteroidota; class Bacteroidia; order Cytophagales; family Spirosomataceae; genus Emticicia. The sequence goes on from NZ_JACETV010000002.1 coordinate 440,224, forward strand.
ATTATTTGAAAAAAGGTAATCTTTTCATGATTTGGTAACGAATCACTTTTGAGGGAAGACTATGATACGCCAATAGAGACCATTTAAAATGGCTTACTAAAAAATCTATATCTTTGCTTTTTATCGAAATAAGCCTGTTGTTCAACCTGTTTAGGTTTTCTGTACTTTCTTTAAAGAGGTGTATCTGCTCTTTAAGGTTTCTGATGGTAAGAATTACCTGCTCATTTTCGTTGACTTGCTTTTCGACCAGTGATTCTTCTAAAAAGTATAAGGCCTGCTCTGGCCTCAATCCCATTTCGTGCGCTAAATTTTTTATTGTATGCCAGGCTTCTAATTTGACCCTTTCAAAAGTAGTGTTGAATTTTTTATAGTACTTTTTTGATAAAAATACTCTTTCGCCTTTATTTAATAAAAGACCTACTTTATTCCACAAGGCCTGTTCATCAATGAGCGTAATCATACCTTTCTTCTGGGCTGAAAGAATCAGTTTTTTAGCGCTTTTTGTAGATGATATACTCAGACTATCCTCCTCAATAATCATAAAAAAGGTCATTCGGGGAATAGACAAAGCCAATAGTTTGGGCAACCTGAGATAGGTCTCATAATCAATGAACCAGTTTTTATTTTTACTTTCTTGGGGGTTTACCATAGTAGGGTCTAACTTTTTATTAATTGCTTCAAATTGAACAAATCAAGCTAAAGAATTCCTGGTTATTCTTTTGGTGCATACCAGTAGATTTGCATTTCTATCGCCATGCAAGCATAAGTAAGTAATAGTATTTGCCGGATTTTTAGAAAAGATTACACAGTTGTATCTTTTATATACTCATCCTGCTATGCCTGAGCAAATTTCTATTAGTTGACCTTCAATCTACTGCCCCCCAAACCAACTTTTCTTTATTGAGCCTTACCTACGCCTGTGATCGATGCCTTTTTAGTTTATTTTATCCTATATACGAGGAGATTTAACAAAAAATCCTCTCTCTGTTTTATAAATATAAATAAGGCTTCTATATTTATCGGGATTTTATGCAATAAATTTTATCAGTAAGCTTGCTTGTTTTGCTAAACTACCCAAAATTATTTGAACACTCCAAGGATTATTATGAAGAACAATTATGTCATTATCATGGCAGGAGGTGTCGGAACAAGATTCTGGCCTTTTAGCCGTAGTACCAATCCCAAACAATTCCATGATGTTTTAGGCCTGGGGAAAACCATGATTCAGCAAACAGTTGAGCGTTTTGATGGGGTCTGCCCGCAAGAAAATATTTATATCGTTACCAGCGAGGAATACTATGAGCTTTGTAAACAACAGTTACCCTATCTCTCAGACGACCAGATTCTATTAGAGCCGAGCCGCCGGAATACTGCCCCTTGTATCGGTTATGCCTGCTATAAAATTGCTTCCCGGAATCCTGACGCCAATATTGTGGTAGCACCAGCCGACCACATTATTCTGAAAGAAGAGGAATTCAGGACCCGCATCAACATGGCCCTGCATTTTTCAGAAAAAAATGAAGTATTAGTTACCCTGGGTATTAAACCGACTCGCCCCGATACCGGTTATGGCTACATTCAATTTATGGAAGCAGAAGGAGATATTAAGCGGGTACGGACTTTTACCGAGAAACCTAACTTAGAGTGGGCCATCAAGTTTGTGAAAAGTGGCGAATTCGTCTGGAATGCCGGGATCTTTATCTGGCATGTACAGGCCATCAAAAAAACTTTTGAACTGTTTTTGCCTGAAATGGCGGAAGCCTTTGAAGGTATTAAGGAAGATTTTTATTCAGACCGGGAGGCTGAAGCCCTGAAAAAAGCTTATCCCCAATGCAAGAACATCTCCATAGATAATGGAGTGATGGAAAAGGCTGAGAATGTCTTTGTGGTACTTTCCGATATTGGCTGGTCTGATTTAGGTACCTGGAAGTCACTCTATGATATTTCGGAGAAAGATAAAGACCAGAATGTCATAGATGGTCAGACCATCTTGTATGATACACGGAACTCTATTATCAAAACACCACAGGAGCGATTGGTAGTCATCAATGGGTTGGATGGGTATATCGTAGCAGAATACGAGAATGTATTGATGATCTGCAAAAAAGAAGATGAGCAGAAGGTAAAAGAATTTGTGGCGTTAGCCGGTACTCAGGGAAAGGAATTTGTTTAAGATGTACCTCAGCAGAGGACTACGTATTTTCCTTTTTAAATCGACTAGGAAATTAGCAAAAGAGACCTACAATTCATTTTTAGGTCTCTCTTTATTTAACCGTTAGAAACATTAACGTTGAGGATATACTCCACGGCCTGTTGGGCTTTGGAAGCAGCCTGAACAATAAATTTCTTATCATTTTGCAGCAAACCTAGCCAGCCCTGGATGTAGGCGGCACTATTGTTTAAATGGCTTATACCTACTCCTCCCAATGACGTTAAATAACAACTGCCGATTTCAGCGATTAATTCCTCAAATGAGTACGTCTCGGAGCCAAAATGCGTATTTTCATACAAACTTTTCCGGGCAAGTCTGTGAAGCGCCCCGGTGGAATGAACTAATTCATGAAAGAGTACGCCATAAAATGAAGCCATGGATTCAAATTGTTCCAGTTTCGGCATCGTAATCGAATCATATTTAGGGTCATAATAGGCTTCGTGGCCCCGGTAATAAATCACTGGGCATAAGGGCATTTGTTGTAGAATTTGTTCACAAGAGACAGTGATGAGCTCGATAGGTTCTTGACTGGATTTGATATACTTTTCAGGAATGTTCACACATTGGTCTATATTAAATACAATATAGGTTTTCAATATAGTCCATTCCTGCAAGCTCATCTCACCATTCTTTATGACTTCCTTTTCATACTTTGTTGCATAAATAATAAATGCGCCTTTTTCTCCTTTCCTAACCCTTCCACCTATTTGTTGTAATTGATAATGCGTCAAAAAATAGTTTTGGGGATAATCCAGGGTATTCAGAAGCATAGCATTAATGCCTGTATAGGGTCGCTTCGAGATGAGGTTTTTAGGCATACCATTAGGTTGCCACGGTTTTCGCCAGGGCACTACGTCTTTTTCCAGAAGGGCAATAATTTTCTCCGTTACACGTGTATACACATCATTGGGAGAAGTGAGGGTGACTTTTTGCATAGAAGTAGCTATTAAATTGTTTAAAGAATACTTTTAAACAATTCTATAACTACTTGCCAGGCTTCGACAGAGAGGGGAATTTGCATTAGCTGCAAAAATGTCAGTATCCTTTCTTGGCTTTGAGTTCCTTGATTTCCTTTTTCAGGGTAAACATTTCCTGTGTATCCAGTTGGGTGTTAATTTTCTCAATGATATGACTGTAAATTTTCAGGTAGGCTTCCCCGATAGGATTATACAGGGTACTGGCCATGTCCAGGTAATTCAGGTAGTAACCTTTGCTATCCAGTTCAATGTATTCCACTTTTGGGATAGCCACACTTTTGACATAGACTTTCTCATTGGAGAGCGGCTCCACCCCATAAATATTGATCTTTCCTGACAGAGTAATGATGCCTTTGTAGGCCCAGATTTCCTGCTTATTGGCATTGATGCCTTTTATGGCTCCTCCGCTCAAGGTAGTAATACTGGGGACAATTTCAAAGTTAAGTAGCAGTTGTACGTCCCGTTTGTCGGTAAAGATCATTTCATCATAAGAAGCAAAAGGGCCTTTGATGTTAAAGCCTTTGGCAATGAGCATTTCTTCTATATCTGCCTGAAAACTCTCCTGGAGTTTGGTATAGAGATTATATCCCCCTAAAAAATTATTATCTGCATGCTTGAATTTAGGCGTAGTAAGAGCCAACAGAAAATTGGCAGAGCCTGCCTTGCCCGTACTCTGAGGAGTATAGTCAAAGGTAAACACCTTTCGGGTTTCAACAGGTACAGCCGTTGAAGTTGAAGCCAGATAGGTTAAAAGAGCCAGAACTACAATAATGACGGAAAGTAAAGTACGTTTCATTGAGGTATGGTGTTAAGTTGGTAATACTGGAATGTACAAAGAATTACTGCTGAACAATAGGCAAGCAGGTCATAGCCATCAAACGTGCCTGCGATGCGTGAAAATTTTTGTAATATTTCAGAGCCAATGGCTAATAGAATGATGGCAAGAAACCATAGGTATGCTTCCAAACTTCGCTGACCCTGCCAGATGAGTATGAGCCACATCAGGAAGCTATACAACCATAATCCGTCAGGAGCATTGTAGGCTATCCACTCAGGGATGACCATGAGAATAGAACGATTGTCAAATGACAATGGAAAGTCAGGCACTGCTAATGACAATGGTCTTGCTAGAATATATAGGAAGGATCCCAGAAAAAATGGTATAATTATATGAATCGTATATTTATTAGCGTTAGCTGGTAAAAACATTTTTTTGACTATTTATTTTCCGTAAAGTCTATACCCGAATGTAATCAGTATTGGTACATAGCTATCAGCATATCCTGTACTCAGGTGCAGTCTTCCTTCACCTGTTAAAAATAGCCTGTCAACATCCATCCGAAGGCCAAAACGAGGAGAAAAAACTATACCACTCTGACTTGGATCATCTCCAAAAAAGTAGTCGGAATACTGAGACCGATAAAGCCCCAACCCAAGCCCTATATAGGGTCGTAAAGGTGCTCTTCCTAGAGAATAGTTAATGGTAAAGTATTTAAGGGCGTAGGCAGAAACTGTAAAAAACGTATTCTGACTATAGCCTTCCTCACTTAATTTATGAAAAGCCAACTCACCGCCAACAGCGAGATTTTTCTTTAATTCTGTTTGAAAATCACCGAGTAATCCAAAGCCACCCCCAACATAATCGGATAAGGCGCCAATGGGGAATGCCGGACTGATGCTGGCAGATATGTCCATTACTTTTTGGCAAAATCCGGTATTGAGAATGAACGAGGTAAGTAGCGAAAGAACAATCTTTTTCATGAGTAGTATCAAAAATAAGGAAGATGAATATTTCTGGATTATTATTTGGTAAAGGTGCCACCCAAGGTTTGCGCAGAGGTGAAATAATAGGTAAGAGTATTACAATTGGGGCTATACGCTGATTTACTGGTAGTAGCCTTGTAAAAACGGATAGTCGATTGATTGTAAATGTTAGACATGTAATTGCTTTCACAATAAATCTTGAACTTATAACCACTGTAGACGGTTACGACATTTCTTAGTTTTTTATCGACTTTCTTTTGTTTATTTTCCACAATGATGCGGGCCACAATCCCATAGGCAAAGACATTGTCATAATTATTGGTAGCATAGCAGGCCCGCCAGATTTCATCCTCCTGGAGATCAATGAGAAACTCCATAGGCTTACCCTCATTCATTAGTTGACTGATTCTGCTTTCGGCATCAATGCTTGCCGGAGTTTCAATGATAGGAGGGAGGAAAGGGTCAATTTCCTCTTTTTCACAGGAAAAATTAAAGAGAAATATCCCAATAGCAAGAGAGGTATAGATTTTCTTCATCAGTAGTGGGCCGTTTAAAATATTTGAATATTTTAAAACTAATCACCCTTATTCGTAAAATCCATAGCAAACTTGAATCTGGTTAATTTGAAGCTGATTTTAATGCACCTGGAGCGGAGATTATTATTTAATACCTGTATACTCCATAAATTGCTGTTTCCTGGATTTTGAAACGGCCAGATGGATTTCATTGGTAAGAACGACTACGCCGTCTTTTCTATTGATGAATTTCTTGATGTGTTTGATATTCACCAGTGTTTGGCTGTGGATTCGATAAAAGCCATATGCCTCTAATTCTTTTTCCCATTCACCAATGCCCTTTGTCGATAATACTTGTTTAAGGTTTTTTGTCTCTCCATATATATGAAATAAAGTAGAGTAGTTATTAGACTGGCAGAAGAGGATATTTTCTATATGAATAAGTTCATATTCATTGCCTTTGGGTATCCACACAATCTTTTCTAAAGTTGTTCCCATGATAGTATTAGTAAAGGGTAAAACCACTTCCAATAAAAATGCGTGAACTATTACCCTGCTTCGTCCTAGAGGCTCTGGTAAGCCCTTGCAACAAAAGCAAAAGTAACGCCCACGCTTAACCATGGGCGCTAACTTCAACTTTCCCGTTGCAATTAAAATTTACCAGATTTCTAGAACAGGATTGTTATGTTAACGCAATTCAATATGTTATTTCTTAAATGTTAAAGTCTATTGTTTAATGCTTGTAAATTTAATTTGATAAAGGCAAATATATCGATTTTTTGTAGTTTTTTGTGTGAAATTTTCAGAAAAGAAGCAGCTTATTAGCTCGTTTCTTTCAAATATTTATTTTGGGCTTGGTTTTGGAATATAGGATAGTTAGGACAACTCCACTATAAAGTTTTGCAAGTACTTTTTTGTCACGCACTTTTCATTATAAAATCTATTTTATAATGGATATCATTCACAAACGAACTGTATAAAGGCTGTTAATTTTGGATTGTTCTTCTTCAGAAATAGGATATAATATTTCTGGATAATACTTATAGATTGAAACGGTCTGTTTTTTTCTAAGCCTTATCAATACTAAATGGGTTCCACTGTGGGCGTAGTTTCATTTTCATAAGGAAGTTTATAGGCTACTTCTTTATAAAAAAGAAGTTTATACAAAGTACTAATTTATTAGTGAAAAGGAGGTTTAATCTTAAGAAATGCTCAATCTATATTAAAGAAATGGTTTGATAGGTAGTAAGTACCAAAGAAGCTAGATATTAAGCTTATCTATATAGTAGTTTTTCTTTTAATCAATTTGATGTGGAAAACCTCATACTAATATTTCATGTTAGAATGAAGTATAAATATGATGAGAAATTCTTCCTTTACCCAAGCCCTCAATAAATTACTTATTAGCTTATTTGTCGGATTAGCATTTTTCTTCGGTGTTCCTACGACAGAGGCAGCATCCACTATCAATTATCAAGGGATCCTTAAAACTTCTTCTCAAACTGCAGTTCCCGATACATCATACACCTTTATATTTAAACTTTATACACAATCAAGTGGAGGAAGCGCAGTATGGACAGAAACACAATCATTAACTACTTCAAATGGAGTATTCTCTGCAGAACTTGGAAGGGCGTCATCATTTCCGTCTAATCTCTTTTCATCAAATCCTACGATGTATCTTGGAATTACTGTAAACAGCGATTCTGAAATGATCCCTCGGCAGAGAGTGGGTTCTTTGCCGTATGCCTTTACGGCTGATGAGATTTCTTTATCAGGACTTAGAGCTGCTGCTCAAACAAATACTATTAATAATCTCAATTTTGCTCAAAATTGGAATTGGAATACGTTAACCACAGAAGATGCTCTTACTATCTCATCCTCTACTCAAACTACTGGAACACTTCTCAGTATCTTAACAAATTCAAACAATCTTGATTCTTCTAAGGGGCTTTTATCGGTAATCAATTCCGGAACTTCTACAAATGGTATTGTTGCTCGTATTCAATCTAATGGCAGTGATACTCAATCTGGGATTACGATATTAGCTAATGGAAATGTTGGATTAGGGAAGAGCAACCCAGCATATCTTTTTGATATTAGCAAAACAAATACAATTCCCGCTTTAGATATTACTAGAGTTGCCCGTTTAAATTATAATGTATCTGGCATTACAAACGATACTACAGCACAAGGTACACGATCACTTGAAGTTAACACAACAGTAACAGGTCCCTATAGTATGGGTACTCTTTCAAGTTTATATGCAAATACCTATAATGACAGTACCGCCGGTACCACAACACATCTTATTGGTGTAGTAGGAAGAGCATATAATCGTGGAGGAGGTACAGCTACTCAAGCCATGGGTACCTATGGAGGTATTAATACGAGTGGTGCAGGAGGAAATATACTTCAAGGATATGGCCTTTATGCTAATTCACCAATAATGACTGGAGGTTCGATCAGAGACTATTTTGGTGTTGCTTCTGAATTTAGCTCTTCACAAATAAGTGGTGGAACAATTCAAAATGCATACGGTGCGTATTTTGCAGTTCCAAGCGGTGCGACAAATAATAACATAGGGTTAATTATTGGTGGCGCTCCATCAGGTGTAAATAATCTTGCTTTGTTTGCTACAGGTAATTCCGTATTAAATGGTAAATTGGACATTGCAGGGCAACTGACTCCTCAAGGAGGTGTTTTTCTCAATAATTTTAATTTAGTCTATAACGGTTCATTGCAGGTAAAGAATAAAGCAGGTGCAGATTGGTTAAACTTTGCAAGTCGAAACACTTCCGGCAGTGAAGCAGTTGTTAATTTTTCCAATATCGGTTCCATAACAGCGTCATTAATAAGTGCTCAGAGTTTGGGGATTAAAAATGCTTCTCCATCATATCTTTTACATGTAGGAGATGGGACAACATCAGGTATAATTGCTCGCTTCCAAAACTCAACGGGCACTTGTGACATCAACCCAACTGCAACCGCACTCTCATGCTCATCAGATGAAACTTTGAAAGAGAATATTGTTTCAATTAATGAAAGTTCATTAGAAAAGATTAAACAATTAAATCCAGTAACCTATTCATGGAAGGACGATGAAAATCATAATACTCAAACAGGATTCATTGCTCAACAGGTACAGAGCATTTTTCCAAATCTTGTGTCTGAAGAAAAGGACACGCATCTTTTGTCACTTAACTATATTGGTTTTATACCATATATCATTAAATCAATGCAAGAGATTATTACTAAAATTGACTTCTTTGCTGAAAAGTTTATTACCAAGAAGGCATATATAGAGGAGTTATGTATTGGTACTGCTCAAGAAGCCACATGTCTCTCTAAAACTCAGATTGATACACTTTTAAATAATGTTCGACAACAAATTATTGAACCAACACCCATGACTTCAGAAGCAGAGCCTACTCAAGAAGAATCAGAGACTATAGAATCACTAGTTCTGGAAAAAGAGAAAGTTGTAGAGGAAAAAACTCCAACTCCTCAAGAAGAAAATGAAGAATCAGAAGAACAGCCTAAAGAAAATAGTCAGCCAACATATACTCCAATAACAGAAGATTCTGGAAATGAATTGCTATGAAATATCTAATTATAATCAGTTTCCTAACTCTTATTGGTAGTACCAATGTTTACGCAGCTTCATCTCAAAACTATTCAATTAATAACGGAACCATGAGAGGAGCAGGAACTTCATCAGCTTTATCTTACTCAAATATAGGGAATGCAAGTGCCTTCTTCGGAAATGCTATACAAAGTTCAAGCTATATAATTAATGGGACAGCATTAGCAGCAAACAATTTTTCAAACTCATCGAATCAAATCTCTAGCTCTAGAAGTGGTAAACAAACTCAAAAAAAGAGGGTAATCTCTTTGATTATAAAAGAGAAAACAACCAACAATAATCCAATTATTAGTACAACTTCTAAAACTAAAACAGCATCTACTAATACCATAACTCCGCAATTATTGCTTAATTCAATAACCATTCAAAATACTTCCAAGGCTAGTTATAATACTAGGAAGCAATTTTTAAAAGAACATTCAATTATTACTGGATCAATTCAAGAAGGAAAGAGAAACAAAGGAATTATTTGGCTTATCTCAGCTATCGTTATATTTTTAGGAGCGGGAACAAAACTATATTTTAAAGAAAAAATACGACTTACTAAAAATAAAATTTTCTTTGATTAAGAAACTGTTTGAGTTAATTTTTTAATTTTTTTATAAATAATCTAATGAAAGCTATTTTGATAAAACACTCACTATTGTCGGTTAATCTTTCAAAATCCTTACTTAAACGCCTATAATGATTTAGCCAAGCGAAACTTCTTTCTACTACCCACCTCTTAGGAGAGACTAGCATTTTGCCATTATTGGCAAGTTTTGAGTAAGTTTTTACAATCTCCAACTCACATTTAAGGTGCTTTTTTACCCAATGTAGTAAATTACCTCTATAGCCTTTATCTGCAAATATCTTTTTTAAACGAGGAAAATCTGCACTATTTTCCACCATTTTAGCTAAAACTAATTGGGCTGATTTACTATCATGAACATTAGCCGCATGTACCTTAACAGCCAGTAGATTTCCCAAAGTATCAGTTACTATATGCCTTTTGCGGTCTTTCACTCTCTTACCTCCATCGACACCTACTTCTTGGGTTGAAAAAGATGTGTTTTTTACGCTTTGAGAATCTATTATGGCAGCACTTGGCGTTTGATGTTTTCCCACCTTTTCTCTCTGAAAAACCCTTAATTCATTGACTATCAAATCATAAACCCCCTCATTGTTCCATTTTCTAAAATACCAATAGACTGTTTGCCAAGGTGGAAAGCAATCTGGTAAATCTCGCCAACTATTACCATTTTTGCACAAATAAAGTATCCCTTCCAGGATGCTTTGAAGTCCTCACTTAGATTTCTTTTGGTTTTGTAAATACTGCGCTATATATTGCCACTCGGTAGAGCTTAGGTCTGTTGTATATTTTTTCTTCACAAATCAAATTTACAACCGGGTGGCGTTCCACTTCTTTGGCTCTACCTTTTTTTATACAATTAATTCAAACAGTTTCTAAGAATATTCAAAATAAAGAAAACATATTAAAGATACTGGAACTTCTTGTCATGTTGTTCTAAGCTCAATTAGATTATTCCTTGAAAAGTAACTATTTTTTTGCTCTTTTTCTGTTAATATTTTATTAAATTTTTAATATAAATTTCAGATTGGATTAATAGAGTTTATATCGAATAAGGTTTTAGTAATTAGATTTCAAATTTACTCTACCCGATGATTTTCAGGAGGTGTTGATTATAAGTTAATTGTATTTTATCCACCAAGTAAACTTGCTAAAAAGTTGATTGAATAAAGCATTCTTTTTCAAATTTATAGTCTATTAACTGTTATTCGATATAAATTCTAATGATAAATACAATTATTTATTTTTGTTGAGAATCGTATATATTATTTTATTAATTTAAAAATTGGCAAATAATATACTAATTTTAAAGAGTATTCTTATAAATAATTTTGAACAAATAAAAGTTTAAAAATGATATTAAAGTAGATATTAGTAAAAGAAACTTTATTGCCAAATAAAGTAATAATTGTATTATTCAGTGAAATTCGACCAAATAATAAATTTATTTTGATTTTGTGTTTTTTAATTGTTTATCTTTGACAATAGATAAATGTGGCTAATGAATAATCCTATCATGATTTGTATAAATCTAATTATTTTTAAATCTATCTCAGTAGATTAAATCCCACTTATACTTTCTTAAAATAGTTAATATTATTCGATTTTAATGGTGATCACAACTGATGTCTTCTCAACATTTATTAAAATAAAAGTGTTGGAATAATAATTAGTATGAAGAAGTAGAACAATTTTTTATTTAAATTAAGAAAACTATGATAAGTGATATAATTGTATTAATTGTTATTCTAATCGTAATCTTATTTATTAATGCCGAGCGGCGAAATAAATCTGTTCAAGATTAATTTTTAAAAAGACAAAACTTATAAGTACTCATGAATAGTGAATTAAATTTTTGGGAAGAAAAACAAGACGATTTTGATATAAGGGTTTTTTTCCTGAAGTATTTCCGGTATTGGTATTGGTTTATTACTTCATTGACTGTTTCATTTATTGTAGCATATTTATACTTACGTTATACAACTCCTATATATCAAGTAAGTTCCTTATTACTAATTAAAGACGAGAAAAAAGGAGGTATGTCTGGTAATGATGTTTTGAAAGACTTAGAACTTTTTTCAGGAAACAAAATTGTGGAGAATGAAGTAGAAGTATTAAAGTCTAGGACTTTAATAGAGAAAGTTGTTAATGAACTGAATTTGACCGTATATTATTTCCAAGAAGGTGCCATAAGAGATTTTGACGAAATGGCTTATGGTATTTCACCAATTTGGGTACAGCATGGAAATTTGAATAGCGTTGCTTATGAAGAACCACTTTTTATTAAAATTTTAAATAAACAGAAGTACGAGCTATTGGATGAGTATGGGAAGACCAAAGGTATTTTTGCATATAGTCAAAATATCAAAAGTGAGTTTGGTTTATTTCGTATATTTCTTCATGATTCTTTATATCGTAAAGAGAACGATTTAATTAAAGTGACATTTGCTCCTAAAGACGCTGTAATTCAACAATATCAAAGTAACCTACAAGTTGAGTTACTAAACCAAAAAAGCTCTGTTTTAAAACTTTCTGTAGAGGACGCAGTACCTTCTAAAGGAAGGGCTTTTTTAGCAAAGCTATTAGAAGCCTATACATTTTCGGCTTTAAGTGATAAAAATAGGGAAGCGTCAAATACAATACAATTTATTGATGAGCGGCTGAAGCTAATTACTAATGAATTGGGTGACGTAGAAAGGGACGTTGAATTATATAAGAGCAGTCAAGGGATAACCGATTTAAGTGCAGAAGCTAATTTATTTTTGGAAAAAGTTAAGGAAACGGATTCAGAGCTAAATTCAGTAGATATTAAGTTAAAGGTATTAGATGAAGTTGAAGCATATTTACTAAGTAGTCAGACGGGCGTGGCTCCATCAACATCGGTCAATGATCCAGTCTTAATAAACCTTTTAAACAAGCTTAATGAATTAAGCATTCAAAAAGAAAAATATGCAAGGACTACTCAAGTAGGTAATCCATTATTAGAAACTATTAGTACACAAATTGCCAATGTGAAAAGTGCGATTAAGGAAAATATTGCTAATCAGAAAAAGACCTTATTTGTTACACGTTCAAATTTAAAAGATATGAACAATAAATTTGAATCATCTATTCGAACTATTCCAAAGAAGGAGAGAGAGTTTGTTAATATTAAGCGTCAGCAAGGGATAAAAGAAAGTTTGTATTTATTGCTCTTGCAAAAGCGTGAAGAAACGGCTATTTCTTATGCATCAACAGTGACAGATAGTCGTGTGGTAGATGATCCTTACAGTACTCCTACTCCAGTAAAACCAAAGAAAACTATTATTTATGCATTAGCAATCTTAATAGGATTGATAATCCCTGCAAGTGTAGTTAATGGTAAAGAACTGATATATAATAAAATACAGTCTCGTAAAGAGATTGAGACAATTAGCGGTTTTAGTATTTTTGGGGAAATCAGTAAAAAACCGAAAGATTTACATGATAATGTTTTAGATTTAACCAGTAAAAGTTTTATATCTGAACAATTCAGAATTTTACGTACAAATCTGCAATATGCAGGTACTAGCAGCGAAGGTAGTAAATCGATTTTATTAACCTCCTCAATAAGCGGTGAAGGTAAAAGTTTTGTTAGTATTAATCTTGCTGCAAGTATTGCTTTGTTAGAAAAAAAAGTTGTACTTATTGAATTAGACTTACGTAAGCCAAAAATTTCAAAATATCTAGGTGTTTCAGAGGACAAAGGAATATCTAATTATTTAATTGATAGAGCAAGTGAGGAAGATATTATTAAACATACCAAAATAAGTAATAACCTCTTTATTATTCCTTGTGGGCCAACTCCACCAAATCCAGCAGAATTACTTTCAAATGGAAGAATCAAAACTTTAATAGAAGTACTTAGGCAAACGTTTGATTATATTATCCTAGATACACCTCCAGTTGGATTAGTAACTGATGCCACAATATTAAGTCCTTATGCTGATGTTTGTTTCTATTTGGTAAGGCATGAATATACGCCTAAAAGTTATCTTAATTTATTGGTCGACCTTAAAAAATCAAATAAATTTAATTCTCTTAATATTATCTTTAATGGAGTGGATTACAGTAATAGTGGCTATGGCTATGGCTATGGCTATGGCTATGGCTATGGCTACGCCTACGGAGAAGAGAAAAAAAATAGAGAATGGTGGAAGGTTTGGAGCTGAAAACACTTTAATAACCAAAGGAGACCAGCTTATGATATATTAAGTAAAGTAAAATTTTGAGTATTATGTTCAATCTGCTAATGTTAAACATATAATTAAGCACACTTAGAAATAAATGTGAAAAGCAGAAGACTAAATTTTTTTATTATTAGTGTCTAGTTCTAAAACCATCATAAAAAATACTCTTTTTTTATATATACGAATGTTCCTGACAATGGCAGTAACTTTGTATACTTATAGATTAGTTTTAAATGCACTTGGAGTAGAGGATTATGGAATTTATAATGTGGTTGGAGGATTAGTAACTTTTTTTTCGTTTTTCACGGGTACAATGGCTTCAGCAACACAACGATTTTTTTCTTTTGCATTGGGTCAAGGTAATTTCGAAAAATTGAAAATTACGTTTACTGTAAATCTGGTAATCTATGTTTCAATTGCGATTATTTCTCTAATTCTACTTGAGACAATTGGATTATGGTTTGTAAACGAAAAGTTGCAGTTACCAGCTGTAAGATTTGAATCGGCACGTTTAGTATTTCATTACTCGGTATTAATGTTTGTTAGTACTGTTTTTACTACTCCTTTTATGGCAATTATTATTGCGCATGAGGACATGAAAATTTATGCATACGTGTCAGTAGCGGAAACGATTATGAAATTGATTTTAGTTTTTTTTCTTATTTATTTGAAAGGAGATAAATTAGCATTATATGGACTATTAAGTTCGGTAGCATCGTTAATTACTGCATTTATTTATATCGTTATTTGTGTACAAAAGTATAGAGAATGCCAGTTCAAGCAATTTTATTGGAACAGAAATTTGTTGTTGGAAATAGTTGGATTTACAGGATGGACACTATTTGGACAGTTAACTACAGTTATTCGTAATCAAGCAATTACAATTCTTTTGAATCAGGTGTTTAATCCAATAGTTGTGGCAGCTAGAGCAGTAGCAATGAATATTAGTGCTCAAACTAATCAATTCGCCAATAATTTTAATGTAGGGCTTTATTCCCCAATAATAAAATCATATGCAGCTAATGATAAGAATGGAATGTATTCCTTGATTTTCAATGGGTCAAAAATTACCTTTTTCTTAATATGGGTTTTTGCATTACCACTATTTCTTGAAATGGATATTGTATTGAAAGTATGGCTTAAAAATCCGCCTGAATATTCCGTTTTATTTACCCGCTTGGCATTAGTTGAAGCTTTAATCAATTCTGTGAGTTTACCAATAGGCACAGCTGCCAGAGCACCCGGAAAAATGAAATTGTATGAAATGATTCTTGGGAGTATTCAGATTGCTATTTTTGGTATATCATGGTTGGTATTGGTAATGGGAAGTAATGCTTATGCTGTGTTTATAGTGGCCATAGTAATAAATTTAATCATGTTTGTAGTTCGCTTAATGATTGTAAGACTGCTCGTTGGCCTACCAGTCGACCTATTTTTTAGTCGAGTAATTTTTCCACTTTCACTAGTTATTTTACTTTCGGCTATTCCTTCTTTTGCTATTTACTCAGTTAGACCAGATGGATTTATTTCCTCTTGTTTAAGTATGATGGCTAGTATAATATTAGCTAGTATAAGTATGTTCTTTATTGGTATTAATAAATCGGAACGAGAAAAATTTAGAATTTTACTAATGAATCGAGTTTCAAAAGGTTTTAAGGCAGTATAAATATGAAAGTCTTGGTTTTAGGAGGTACTGGAGCAATGGGAATGCATTTAATTCAACTCCTTTCACGGAATTTCGTAGAAACGGTTGTTACATCTAGAACAAAGCGTAGTTCTACAAGTAACATAAACTATATTCAGGGAAACGCTCATGATTTAGACTTTATTAAAACAGTTTTAAATGAAAAGTGGGATTGTATCATTGACTTTATGGTATATACAACATCGAGTTTTGAAGAGCGTGTTCATTTATTTTTAGAGGCTTCATCACAGTACGTTTTTTTGAGTTCGGCAAGAGTTTATGCAGATTCAAATCTGCCAATAGTAGAAACATCAGCTCGGTTACTTGATATTTCTCAAGATAAAGAATTTCTTGCAACGGATGAATATGCTTTGTCAAAGGCACGTCAAGAGGACATATTGAAAAATTCTGGATATAATAATTGGACAATTGTCAGACCTTATATAACATATAGTGAAAACCGATTGCAACTGGGAGCTTTAGAAAAAGAAGAGTGGCTTTATAGGGCTTTAAAGGGCAGAACAATTGTATTTTCGAGTGATATTAATACTAAGAAAACTACAGTGACTTATGGTTTTGATGTATCACAAGGAATCTTATCAATAATTAACAACACTAAGGCTTTAGGAGAGATATATCATATAACAGCAAAAGATTCACATACATGGGATGAGATTTTGACCATTTATTTGGATGGACTAGAGGCTTATTTAGGGTATAGACCTAAGTTTGTGTTGCAGGATTTAAAGAAATTTTTAAAGTGGAAACCAGCAAAATACCAAGTGTTATATGATAGATTTTTTAGCAGAGTATTTAATACCTCGAAAATTAACCAATTTGTTAATAATGATACTTTTGCTAAAGTGGAGGTAGGATTAAAAAACTGTTTAATTGAGTTCTTAAAAGATCCCAAGTTCGAAAATATAAATTGGGAATCGGAGGCATTAAAAGACAAGCATGTAAAGGAACATACCCCATTAAATGAAATACAAGGGATTAGACAAAAAATGAAATATTTAATAATTAGATATTTTTAACAAAGAACTTGTTTATGATTATTAGATAAATTAAGAGATGCTTAAATAGAGATCAAATTTTGCTTTACTAATCAAAATGAAAACTTATAATAAAAACACTATGGGAAAAAAAGGTCGAGAGCTTACTTCCCCTGCTTTTAGTTAAGTAAAGACAAAAGTTTATCTTAAGTAAAGAATTAATATTGCAGAAGTGATTTTTATAGAATTAAAACTGATTGTAACTAGATAGAAAAACGAGCAGACTGTAATTTTAAAGATAATTATACTCCGAAAAGTATTTATCATCATTTAAATAAATGGAATATAGACGATTCTTAGAGAAAATATAGAAAAGGTTATTAAAAGAGTATAAGAAATATATATACTTATTATGTGCTTAGTTAGAAGGGCACACAAGACAAAATCAAGGAGGGCTAGCAGTTACGTTTAAATATAGGTAATCAGATTAGACAATCGCTCTGGAGATTAGATAATTTTCTGTATTTGTATAATAGGTAGGAAATTTTGATAGCTATTTAAATATAAATTCGTGGTAAATATGATTATTTAGTTGACTTCAGAGAGCTTTTCCGTAATTGACAACCTATTTGAAAAACTGAAATTTCATTTAAGGAAATTATTTCTTAATACATATACAGGATTTGATTCTTTTGAATGTAAAAAACTTTGTCAAAAATATTATATTAAAACCAATATTGCTTTAAATCCAAGAAATAGTAGCTATAATAGCTATTTTCAACTGTTTTGATAAGATATTAACCTCAAGATGGATACTTAATTTAAATATTATGACGTATAATTTATGTTTAATTCGAAAAGTAGGACCTAAACTAAAATTTTAGATAAGTTCAAAAAGAAATAATTTCAATATTTTTTATGGAAAAATCTTATACAGAAGAGAAAAATGCATTGGTAGTGGTTTCATTATTGAAAGAACATGGAATTCGAAAAATAATAGCTTCTCCAGGAACAACTAATATGGCATTAGTAGTAAGTGTTCAAAACGATCCATATTTTCAGGTATATTCGTCTGTCGATGAACGTTCTGCCGCCTATATTGCATGTGGTTTAGCAGGAGAATCTGGTGAGCCGGTTGTATTAAGTTGTACAGGGGCAACCGCATCTCGTAACTATTCTCCTGGGCTTACAGAAGCTTATTATCGTAAACTTCCTATATTAGCAATTACATCTACTCAGGCAATCGCACGTGTTGGGCATCATATAGCACAAATTATAGATCGGAGTTCAATACCAAATGATGTTGCAAAATTAAGCCTTACATTACCAATTGTAAAAGATGATGAAGATTTATGGGATTGTGAGGTTAAGGTTAACCGAGCTATTCTAGAACTTAAAAGACATGGCGGAGGCCCAGTTCACCTTAATTTACCAACCACATATAATAAAACATACACAACGAAGGAGTTACCAAAGTTTCGTGTAATTAATCGAGTGACTGTTAACGATGATTTTCCAGCATTACCTCAAGGAAAGGTTGCTGTATTTATTGGAGCGCATGCAATCTGGACAAAGGAAAACACAGAATTATTAGATAACTTTTGTGCTTCAAATAATGGTGTAGTGTTCTGTGATCATTCAAGTAATTACAAAGGAAAGTATAGAGTATTATTCTCACTCGTTGCTGGTCAACAAATGGCAGACTTTACAAATTATCCTGATTTACTTATACACATCGGAGAGGTAACTGGTGATTATTATAGTCTTGGATTTTCAGGGAAACAAGTGTGGAGAGTAAATGAAGATGGTGAGATACGTGATACAACTCGTAAGTTACGTTATATATTTGAAATGCCCGAAAAAAGTTTTTTCAAACAATATTTAAAGAGTCCTAAGGTTTTCAATGACAGTTATTTAAAGAGTTGTAAAGAGCAACTTTCTGAGCATTATGATAAGCTTCCAGAATTACCATTTTCCAATATATGGATAGCTTCAAAATTGGCTCATCTTATCCCTGATAGTTCGACAATTCATTTTGGTATATTAAATAGTTTACGCGCTTGGAATTTTTTTGAACTACCTCCTTCAGTGATGTCTTCATCAAACGTAGGTGGGTTTGGCATTGATGGTAATGTATCAACTTTATTAGGAGCGTCTCTTTTCAATAAAAATAAACTGTATTTTCTAATTGTAGGTGATTTGGCCTTTTTCTATGATATGAACGTACTGGGTAATCGCCATTTTGGGAAGAATATTCGTATTCTATTGGTTAATAATGGCCGAGGTATAGAGTTTAGACAATATATGCACCCAGGTGCTCAGTTTCATGAAAAGGCCGATGAATTTATCGCAGCTAGCGGGCATTATGGTAATAAATCGCCGATACTTGTTAAAAGTTATGCTGAAGCTTTAGGCTTTGAATATATGAGTGCATCAGATAAAGTAGGATTTGAGGGGGCTTATAAACGGTTTTTAACAATGGGAGTTGCCGACCAGCCAATATTATTTGAGGTGTTTACCGACAGCAATGATGAAAGTGAGGCGTTGGAAATAGTATTAAATATACAAGAAAATGTAAAAGGGAAAGCAAAGCAACTTGCCAAGCAGGTTTTAGGGGAAAATAGCATCAATCTAATTAAAAGAATGATTGGTAAATAAGATAATAATTATTTTTAAGCAATTTTTGAGACGAATGACAGATAATATAAGCATCTGTTATTTATGCTAATATTCAAATAATTTCTTTAAGATTAATTTACGTATGAAAATAGGAATTTTAACGCATCATTATCCCGAAAACAGAAATTATGGAGCAATGCTCCAACTCTTTGCAACTTATACAACTATATTAAAACTTGGCCATACCCCAGTGGTAATAAACTATAAGTTTACAGAGGATAAGGTAGAAAGTATTAAATCTTTAACTAGAGATTTTATCTTAACGCATTTAGGTACACAGCCATTTATAGAATTCTCTAATAAGTATTTGCCTAATAAAACTAACGAGGTTACATCTTCTTGTGCGAAAGAATTAAACTCTTCCATTGATTTATTTTTAGTTGGAAGCGACCAAGTATGGAGATATTCCTATGTTCCAAATTTAGAAGACTTTTTTTTCTCATTTGTTGATGATAGTCATAAGAAGATATCTTATGCGGCCAGTTTTGGACTTGATAAACTAAATGTTCCTGCAAAAGTTTTGGAGAGAGTAAAGGAGTTAATCAAAAGATTTGATGCTATTTCGGTTCGTGAGACTTCAGGAGTTAAAATATGTGAGGAATTAGGTGTTTATGCTCAATTAGTTCTTGACCCTGTTTTTTTGCTAGAAGAAGAAGAATATTTAAAATTGATTAAAAATGAAGAGATTTTTACAAGAGTCAATGATAGATATATTGCCCATATGCTTTTAGATGATTATTCTGGGAATATCAATTTTATAAATAATTTAGCAAGCAAGATGAATAGGAAAGTCTTTGATCTTAAAGGTATAAAATATCCTATTGTTAATAGAATAACAAATAAACTATACTCAATACCTCAGTGGCTAAATTTCATTAAGAATAGTGAGATGATAATTACCGATTCTTATCATTGTGTCGCTTTCTGTATTATTTTGAAAAAGCCATTCATTTGTATAGCTAATCCTAACAGAGGCATGGCAAGATTAGAAAGTCTGCTTGGATTATTAGGTTTGAAACATCTGTTCGTTACGGATGCTGAGTACTATAAGATTGATCAAATCCCTGAAATTGATTACAATGTTGTTTATGAAAAATTAGCTTTTTTAAAAGCTAATTCATTAGAATTCTTAAAAGAAGGGTTAAGGACATAAATATAAGATATGTTAAAAGAGCATATGATGCTTGAATTTCAATTCAAGATTTTTTAGTAAATAATCAATAAGTAAATTTAGAAATATTTATTTTAGAGAATAGTAGGGCCACAATTTTAATAGTTAAGTAAACAATTATTATTGTGTGTTCTAAAAAAACTAAGGAATTGAAATAGAAGGTGAATGTAATAAATGGAAACTTTTCCGATAAGTTGCTTTTAGCCTTTAGTTCATTAACATTCTTAAATAATAGATATGAAATATCTGATTTGTCAAGAATTTAGTAATACTACTAATAATCATGCAGGGATTAAACATATGTGCAATTTATTAAAGCTGCATTACCCAGAAGAATATGAAGTAATAGTATTTCCAGATTTATATATTAGTTTGAAGAAGAATATTTTTATTCGGAAGTTTCAGAGTATATTAATAAAGGAAGTTATTGTTCCTTATAAATATTTGAAAATAGGTAAATTGTTAAATAACAAATTGGGAATAGGTGATACTATTTATTTATTAGAATATTTTGAACTATTGTTTCCACAATTAATCCTAGCTCAATATCTACGAAGGAAGAATAGAACCCTAAATATTTTTGGACTAGTGCATCTTGTGCCTAAAAAATTAGAAGACTCTTTTAGTCACTCTGAGATGCAAAAATGGATAAAACCACTAAGTAAGATATTAACTTTAGGTACTTCTTTAACTGATTACTTTTCAACAAAACTTAATATTCCTCCTATAAAAATTAGAACCTTGTTCCATTATGTGGATTTGGAATATTATAAGCCTTTGAAAAGAGAAAAATTTGCTATTCCAAAGATTATAGTTATGGGAAATCAAAAAAGAAATTTTGAGTTATTGAAGGAGATAGTAGATGCAAATTTAGACAAAACTTTTATTATTTGTCAAGGGGTAATGGATTTAACTTCTATATTTATAGAATGTTTAAATGTAGAATTGATTGGATATGTAGAAGAAATCGAGTTATTAAAACTTATGCAAAATTCTGATATTTCACTGAATGTAATGGATGACACCATTGGTAGTAATGTCATAACCTCCTCTATGGCTGTAGGTTTAGCAATGGTTGTTAGCGATGTTGGTTCAATACGGAATTATTGTAAAAGTGATGGAGCTTTCTATTGCAATAATTATGACTTGAACTCTTTTACTAAAGCTTTAAATAAGTTATGCACAGACAAAAAGTCATTATATGAATTACAAGAGAAATCATTGGTATATAGTAAAGAACTAAGTATACATAAATTACATAACAATTTGTGTGAAATATAAATGTCGATAATAGAACACATATTGCTATTTTTCCTTCTTTTTTTATTTTATTTTCTATGGGGAAAATATAGTTCAAGCAATAAAGATAATGTTAAGTTTTGGTTGCAGGCTGTAAGGCCTATTTTATTGTATGCTCTTATTGTTGGCTCAAGGTATGGATGGGGTCCTGATTATATTTCTTATAAATATAGAATGGAACATGCTTTTAGCGAACCTGATGAACAAATTGGTTTTAGGTGGCTGAATCAATTAATAAATGTGTTAGGATTAAATTATGTTGGAGGATATATAGTATATAGTCTTATTTTCGTTATCTGTGCTTTTGTCCTTATTAGGAGTTATGGGAAACAATCAAGATATATGTACGCCTTTTTTGTTCCTGCAACTTTATTCTTTGTTAGCGCAGCTATTAGACAAGGTATTGCATTAAGTTTTCTTTTTTTGGCGATTTATTTTTTCCATCAAAAGAAATGGATTCAGACATTTTTGATGATTTTAATTGGGATCTCAATCCATACAGCTACTCTAATACCTGTTGCTTTTATATGTATAATTTATTTGTTTTTTAGAAAAAAATTGTTTGACTGGAGAATAACTATCCCATTGTATATTTATTTATCTTTTTTCTTTGACGGTAGTTCGATAGGATTTATTGCAAGTTATTTCAAATATTTTTCATTAGACAATAAATTTCAAAATTATATTAATGAGGCTGACCGATGGTTTGGTGTAGAAGGTGCAGAAAGCAAATATGCTCAAAGTACATTTGCCTTAATAACATCCTCATTATTTTACATCTCCTTCATATATTTAGGATATAGATCTTTAAAATTAAAACCAAATGAGAAGATAATTTATATTTATAACACTGTCGTCTTTGGAGTATTATTGTATAGAACTGTTTTTTTGTATGAAATATTAAGACGATTTGCAGAACCCTTAGTTTTGTTATATTTTATATCTATAAGCTATATTATTTATGTTTATGAAGGAAATAAAAGATATAATTTAATTAAAAATGGTATTAGCAAGGTGTCTATAGATTATAGAGTTTATTTGGTTGGGTTACTCTTAATAGTAATATATCATATTCTTTACTGGGGGAGATTTATTTTTCTTAATCCTGGGGCTAAATTCTTTTGGAATAATTAATTTTCAATAAAAATTGTTTATGATTCAAGATAAGAAACAACTGCTATTATGCTTGGAATATGAAAAGATTTTATATTCAAAATATATGTTTCAAACAAAATCAAGATATTTCTTATCGAGGTTAAAAAGAGAACCAATAAGAATGATTCATATCTTTTTAAGATTATCTCGAAAAGCAGATTTCTATAATGTGCGAAAACAAAAATTTGGTAACCCTTTTTACAAGGCACTATATCTATATTATATAACTAAGAAAAATTATTTAGGTGAAAAGTTAGGGCTTGAAATAGAAACAATAAATACTAGAGAAGGACTAATGATTTATCATTATAATAATGTTATAAATGGGGGTAGTATAATTGGTCAAAATTGCCATTTACATGGTAATAACTGTATTGGGAATGATGGCAAAAGCAATAAATGTCCCATAATTGGAGATAATGTAATTTTAGGAGTGGGAGCAAAGGTAATAGGAGATATATATATTGCTAATAACATAATAATTGCTGCAGGTGCTATTGTTGTTCATTCTTTTGAAGAAGAAGGAATTACGATAGGGGGTATTCCAGCAAAAAAAATAAAATGATATAATATAAATATAAAACGATGGAATATGATTACTTGATAGTTGGAGCAGGCCTATTTGGTGCGGTCTTCGCACATGAAGCTACAAAAAGAGGTAAAATTTGTCTTGTGATTGATAAAAGAGACCATATTGGGGGTAATTGTTATACTGAAACAATAGAAGGTATTAACGTCCACAAGTACGGACCACATATCTTTCACACTAACAATAAAGAAGTGTGGGATTATGTAAATGCTCTAGTAGAATTTAATCGTTATACGTATTCGCCGGTAGCCAATTATAAGGGGAAATTATTTAATTTACCTTTTAATATGAATACTTTCTACCAACTATGGGGTGTTAAAACACCTGAAGAAGCCAAGGCCAAAATTGATGAACAGAGAAAGGAATTTTCCTATATCAATGAGCCCAAGAATTTAGAAGAGCAAGCTTTGGTATTAGGAGGTAGAGATATTTATGAAAAATTAATCAAAGGATATACAGAAAAGCAATGGGGACGCCCTGCAGCAGAAATTCCGGCTTTTATCATCAAAAGGTTACCATTTCGCTTCACCTTTGATAATAATTATTTCAATGATAGATATCAGGGCATACCTATTGGTGGTTATACTAAACTGTTTGATAAATTATTAGAAAGATGTGAAGTTAGATTGAATACAAATTATTTTAATTCACAATCTGAATTAGATGCATTGGCTGCTAAGGTTGTCTATACTGGGCCAATTGATTTATTTTATAATTACCAATTTGGTGCTTTGGACTACAGGAGCTTGTGGTTTGAACACGAATTGCTAAATATAGATAATTATCAAGGAAATGCCGGCGTAAACTATACTGAGGCACAAGTACCATATACCCGGATTGTCGAACATAAACATTTTGAATATGGTGTTCAACCCAAAACATTTATTAGTCGAGAGTATTCCAAAGAATGGCAACGTGGTGATGAGCCTTATTATCCGATTAATGATGATAGAAATAATAAAAGATATAATAAATATAAAGAACTTGTCGAGAAAGAGTCAAAATACATATTTGGTGGAAGGTTAGCAGAATATAAATATTACGATATGCATCATATAATTGAGAATGTATTAAAACTGTTTAAAAAATGAAAAAAGTAATGATTTATATAGCTACACATAAGCCATGTGTGAATTATTTGTACGAAAATGGGTATCATCTATTACATTCTGGGGCGGAAAAATCATCCTATAAAATTAATGAAGGATTTAAGGATAATTCAGGAGACAATATTTCAGCAATGAATCCTCTATTTTGTGAGTTAACAGGACTGTATTGGATGTGGAAAAATGGAGAAGAATGTGACTATACTGGTTTAGTGCATTATAGAAGATTTCTTGGGCGACGGAGATATGCATTAAATATTAAAAAAAATATCTTAGATGAAAAGCAGATAATAAACTTATTGAATAAATATGATGCTATTTTACCAAATTACGTACGAAGATCCAACATTAATGGATATTTTGAAGATTATTCCAAAATCCGAGAACAACGCTCATATGTATTAATAAGAAATGCTATTATAAAGGTTTGCCCTAATTATATATCAGCTTTTGAAGCAGTATTTACTTCTCCTAAAATGTTTTTTGGAAATATAATCATAACAAAAAAAGGAATACTTGATAAATATGCACAATGGCTATTTAATTTGGAGACTCAGATAGTTAAAGATATTGAGAATAATAATGATATAGTGCAGCCGAGAGAATTAGGATATCTTTCAGAATGGATGCTTAATATTTATTTTAAATATCATGAAGAATATAATTTGATACATAAACCTATATTTTTTACTGAAAAGAAAAATAATATAATATATATATTAAAAATATTATTTGAGAGGATAGGGATTTTGAGTTAAAATCAATCTATTATTAAATGACAATTCCTAAAGTAAGTATAATAGTACCGGTTTACAACGTTGAAAAATACCTTCCACGTTGTATAGAATCATTGATGAGTCAAACTCTCCAAGAAATTGAAATTATATTAGTAGATGATGGATCACCTGACAACAGCCCAAAATTATGCGATGAATATACAGAAAAGGATTATCGTGTAAAAGTAATTCATAAAAAGAATGGAGGTTTAGGCTTTGCCCGTAATAGTGGTATTGATATAGCAACTGGTGAATTTCTTGCCTTTGTTGATTCTGATGATTATGTTGCTACTTCGATGTTTAGGGAACTGTATAATACTGCGAAAAAATACAATCTAGATACTGTTTATTGCGGATATAATAGAATCGATAATAAATTGAGAATTCAGCCCATAAAGGATGTGCAAGCATTGAAAGTTATTGAATCTCAAGATGATATACAGGAAGTTTTATTGGATATGATTGGGACAGAACCCAATAGCCCAATAGACCGTAAATACGAGATGTCTGTATGGCATGCTATCTATGCCCGATCTATAGTTAAGGAGCACCATGTAATATTCCCATCTGAAAGAGAATTTATATCGGAAGACATTATTTTTCATATGGACTATCTTCAAAAGGCGAAGAGAATAGCATTTCTTCCAGAATCGTTGTATTACTATTGTTCAAATGAGTCTTCTCTTACAACTTCATATCGTTCAGATCGCTTCTCCAAAAATAAAGTTTTATACAAAGAAATTTGTCGAAAATTGTCTTTAATAAGCGAAAAGAAAGAGTACCAATTGAGAGCAGGTAGGTTATTCATTGGATATACTAGATTTGTTCTTTTTTCTATAGGACAGCAAAGTATTTCTAGCTCAGAGAAAAAAAAGATAATTAAAGCTATTTGTAAGGATAATATTTGGAACGAGTTATTTGAATATTACCCCTACAAAGAGTTACCATTTAAATATGGTTTTATCTTAGAGTGCATTAAACGTCATTGGATAAACTTAATCTTAATAATTATATCATTGGAGAATCTTATCAGAAAAAAGAAGTAACATTTCAATGATTGGTTATGTTCTTAAATGTATGATGGCATTTTGTTGAAATAGAAAATGAATATTTTCATTAAAAACCATTGAATAGTTAGCTTCTTTGAAAACTTGGTAGTGCGACGATGAAATCTGGCTATTTTAGAGCGGATAAGAGTATTGACCCCCGCTTCGGCGGTCCGATTCAATATTCTTTGTAAACTTTTTACCAATTAAATGCTTGGAATATGGTAAAACCTCTCTGAATGCTTGAAATTTATCAGTACAATAAAAACCTACTTCAATATGAAGGTTTTTAATCTGTACCATTAAACTTTGTAATTGCTTTCGATTACGTTTACCCATTGTTACCGCTAAAATTTCTTTTGTTTCGGGTGCATAAGCATAGAATATCCAAACTTTTTTACGCTTTTTGCTTACAAAAGAGAACATTTCATCAATTTCGATACACTCATAATACTTTTGCTGGGGAGAAATCTGTACTTTTTTCCCTTCTGAAAGTATAAGATTTAAAGTGGTTTGAGGGCTTATGCCATATATCTTATAACAGTCTCGAATGCCACTACCATGAAGCAAAGAACCGCTTCGGCGGTCCGATTTTTACTTGAAATTTTACCAATGGATTTGCTCCTTGATAGAGATATTCCCACCGCGTCGGCGGTCCTATGAAATTGTTTACCACAGGTATTGCATAAAAAATTTTGCCGCCCTGTGGTTTTGATGCCATTTTTGACGACTTTTGTAGAATGGCAATGAGGGCAGTTTACTTTGATATTTATTAGACACATTTACCAAAGTTACACCTCATTGCTTCTCTTCTCAAAAATCATCATACATTTCAGTACAATACCCAATGATTATTATTATAAAAATTAAGAGTCTTTGTTATATTTAGTATAGTAATAGATATATATCTTAAAATAATTAGCCACTTATTTTGAATTGTAAAACTGAATTTAGAAGATTATGATGAAAAAATGCGGTTAAGAGAGATTAATATAAAATCAGTTTAAAACATTTTATTTTATTTTCTTAATAGAATCTAAATAGAAGATTATCCATAATAAAAGACTCATATGTATAATGCTATAAAGCTTTATAAAATTGCCAGGTTTTTATATCTTAAAAAGATACCTTTTATTCCAAAGTTAATTACACTTATAATTTTTATTGTTTACAGCTCAAAAATTTCTTATAAAACAAAAATTGGTAAAGGAACCTTCCTTGTGTATGGAGGCATAGGAGTTCTAATAAATGAAAGTGCTGAAATTGGAGAAAATTGTAGTATAGGAGTAAATTCAATGATTGTGGGTAAAAGCCCATATAGAAATGCGCCGAAAATTGGCAATAGAGTGTTTATTGGTCCGGGGAGTGTAATTGTTGGGCCAGTAGTAATTGAAGATAATGTGGTTATAGCTCCGAATTCAGTTGTTACAAAAAGTGTAGCTAAGGACTTAATTGTAGCTGGAAATCCTGCTAAAATAATAGGAAATATCAATGAGTTAGATTATGATATTTTCAAAAATGAAACTTTTAAAGAAGGTTATGCAGATTATTTAAAATTATAGATTTAATAAATGAAGATTATAATTACCGCTCCAAGTTTAGATCCAAGTATTAATGTCAGTGGAGTATCATCTGTTACAAGTTTCATTATCGATAACAATAAGAATAACAAATATATACATATTGAGTTAGGTAAGCGAGATAATGAAAGAAGAAGCATTAAGTGGTTTATAAGAATATTATCTTCGTTTTGGTCATTTTCATATTTAAGCCTAACAAAAAGAATTGATATTATACATTTTAATTATGCGTTAAGTAAACCGTCTATTATTAGAGATACTCCATTTATATTTTTTGCAAGACTAATTAAATGTAAAATGGTTATGCATTTCCATGGTGGAGAGTTTTTGATGCATGAATCACCTCCTAAATGGATAAATGTTTGTTTAAAATATATTTTTTCTGGAAATGAAGTTAAAATAGTATTGAGTGATTTAGAAAAAGAAATTATTGAGAATAAGTTTAAAGGAAATAATTTAAAGGTTCTATCGAATTGTGTTGATTTGCAAGAAGCGGAAGAATTAACTAAGCAGACAAATCACACCAAGGTAATCAAAATTTTGTTTTTGGGGCGAATTACACTTAGTAAAGGTATAGAAACTATAATTGAAGCAATAAAAATCATTAAGGCAAAAGAAATTCCAATTATATTTATATGTGCGGGAAAAGGGCCGGAAGAGGTGTATTTTATCGAACAAATGTCTAAAATACTAGGCAGTAGCTTTGAATATAGAGGGGTCTTAAAAGGGAGAGATAAAGTAAATGTTTTTAAAGAAACAGACATATTTCTTCTTCCTTCGCTGTTTGGCGAAGGATTGCCTATGGCGCTTTTAGAAGCTATGTCTTTCGGATTAGTTCCGATTGTAACAAATGATGGTTCGATGAAGTTTGTTGTGGCAAACGAAATGAATGGATTTATTATTGGAAAAGGAAATTATAATGAGTTAGTTAGAAAAATAATAGAGCTTAATCAAAAACGAGATAAGCTTTTAACGCTCGGTAACAGTGCAAAAAAGTATATTTTCCAAAACTTTAATCCAGAAGATTACATTAAAAAACTCAACGAATTTTATGAATAAATCTAGAATTTTAGTAACCGGAGGAGCAGGAATGATAGGCTCAAATCTTGTAAAAAGACTTCTGAAAGAAGGTTATGGCGTAATAGTAATAGATAATTTATGGAGAGGAAAGCTCGACTATCTAAAAGATGAGGAGGGACAATATGTTATTGATTTGGAAAATGATTTTTATGACCTTGACCTTTCAATACCAAGCACCTGTGATGATTTAGCTGAAAAAGTAGATTATATAATTCACTTAGCAGATATCGTTGCAGGAATTAATTATGTTTTTAACAATCAAGGTGATTTATTTCGTCAGAATATATTAATCAATTCAAATGTAATTATGTCTGCAAGAAAAGCTAAGGGAAATCTCAAAGGCTTTTTATATGCCGGTACAGCCTGTAGTTTCCCGTTAACTAGACAAAATTCTTTAGATGTAATTCCTTTAAGGGAAGATGAGCTTTATCCCGCATTCCCTGAATCAGCATACGGATGGAGTAAACTAATGGGCCAATATGAAACGGAACTTTTAGAAAAGGAAACAGGAATACCCACATGCAGCTTAATGTTTCATAACGTATATGGTTCCCCTTGTGACTTTGGAGAAAGAAGTCAAGTTATTCCGGCTTTAATCCGTAAAGCGATCAATTATCCTGAGGAAAAATTCATAGTTTGGGGGAGTGGAGAGCAAGGGCGGGCTTTTATTCATGTAGAAGATATTGTTAATGGTATAGTTTTATCATTAAAAAGAGGGCTTGGTCAAGGAACAATTCAATTAGGACCATCAATTTGTACTTCAATTAAAGAAATTGCATATAAAGTTGTGGAAATTTCTGGGAAAGAAATAGATGTAGTATTTGATACAACTAAACCTGAAGGAGATAAGGCTCGTAGTGCTGATTACACAAAAGCAAAAGATATATTAGGTTGGGAACCTATGGTTTCCCTTCAAGATGGTTTAAAAGAGCAATTTGCATGGATTAAATCTCAAATTTCAAATGAATAAAGAAGTTATACAAATTAATTTTGATGAAACTAAGTTTGAAAATACTACTCATGGAGTTGGGGAAAAGTTTATATTCTGCACAGGTTTGCAATGTGAAAGTCCTTTAACCCAAGCAGCGATAGGGACACTTATTTCAGGTGAATTCGTAGCGGAACATATGCATCCGACAATGGAAGAATTTTTCTACTTTATTAACGGGCATGTGGATTTCCTAATTGCAAAAACAGTGTATACTTTAAATGCAGGTGCATTTATTAAAGTGCCAAGTAATACAATTCACAGTCTAAAAGCAAACCAAGAAACAAAATTTTTATACTGGGGTGTTGCAACACAATGTAAATAACTATGGAAAAAATGTATTTCGGCATCAAATTAGAATTCAATAAAGACAAAGTCGATTCAATTATTGAGACTGCTATCAAGAGTAAAGATAAAGGCTATGTCTGTTCAGTAGAAGCAAATAACCTAACTGTAGCAAATAATATTCCGCAGTTTAAGAAAGTAGTCAATAATTCCCTTGTTAATATTTGCGATGGTTCAATGCTAGCAAAAATTTTGGGCTTTATTCATAATAAGAAATTTAAATCTTATATAGGTGCAGATTTATTTGAAATTTATGTTCGTAAATGTAAATATCGGCAGTTTTTTCTTGGGAATACTAGAACTATATTAAATGGTTTGAAATCCAGACTTAGTAAAATTGATCCAGAAATTTCTAAGATGAGATTTGAGGAACTACCTTTTAGAGCAGTTGAAGATTTTGATTATCCAGGTATTGCTAAAATGATAAACGAAGATAAACCGGACATTATTTGGGTTTCTTTAGGAGCTCCAAAGCAGGAGTATTTTATGAGTCGATTATTACCTTATTTGAATCAGGGTGTTATGTTTGGCTTTGGTGCTATTTTTAATTTTAATGCGGGCGTAGGGTCAGTAAAAAGAGCACCAATATGGATGAGACGTATAAAAATGGAATGGCTTTACAGAGCCTTTGAGGATCCAAAGAAAAACGTTCCTCGTTATTGGGGATTTATCAAAATACTTCCTTACCTAATAATTGGGGAATATAAAATTAAATCTCGACAGTATGAAAAATAGTGCTAAAATATATGTGGCAGGTCATCGAGGGATGGTTGGCTCCGCAATTCTAAGGAAATTACAAAAGGATGGCTATACCAATTTTGTACTTAGAACATCTAAAGAATTGGATCTAAGGAACCAACATGCAGTAGAAGTTTTTTTTCAAGCAGAAAGGCCTGAATATGTATTTCTTGCGGCGGCAAAAGTTGGAGGAATCATTGCCAATAATACATACAGAGCTGATTTTTTGTATGAGAATTTAGCCATACAAAATAATATAATTCATAATGCTTATCTAACTGGAGTTAAGAAACTACTATTCCTGGGCTCATCCTGTATCTATCCTAAATTAGCTTCTCAACCTTTAAAAGAGGAATATCTCCTAAGTGGTTATCTAGAGTCTACTAATGAGTCTTATGCCATCGCCAAGATTGCAGGTATAAAATTATGTGAAGCTTATAGAAGCCAGTATGGTTGTGACTTTATTTCCGTTATGCCTACAAACTTGTATGGGCCTAATGACAATTATGATTTACAGAATTCACATGTTTTGCCCGCTATGATTCGTAAGTTTCATGAAGCTAAAAAAAATGATTTATCCTCCGTTACTTTATGGGGTACAGGTTTGCCTATGAGAGAATTTCTACATGCAGATGATATGGCGGCGGCCTGTGTTTACCTCATGGAACATTATAGTGAATCAGAATTAGTTAATGTGGGAACAGGTATGGACGTTACTATTAAAGAATTAGCTGAAACTGTAAAAAAAATAGTGGGTTTTAAAGGGGATTTATTCTGGGATAGTAGCAAACCAGATGGTACCCCTCGTAAATTAATGGACGTTTCAAAATTGCATAGTTATGGATGGAGACATGCAATTGAACTCGAAGAGGGAATAGGTATGGCCTATCAGGACTTTTTGGATCATTATACCTCTCTGAGAATGGGATAATTTAAGAACCGCTTAATACTTAGAGAACATTAGACTGCATAGAGTTTTTTAATTAAATAAACCGATTATTATAACATTTATTATAAATCGAAGTAATTATTCATGAAAAGAGCATTGATTACAGGTATTACCGGACAGGATGGTGCCTATCTGGCTGATTTTTTATTAGAGAAAGGCTATGAGGTTCATGGGATTAAACGGAGAAGCTCCTTAATTAATACCCAGAGAGTGGATCACTTGTATGAAGATTTACATGAGAGAGGGGTCAAATTTATTATGCACTATGGGGATTTATCTGATTCTACTAATATTATACGTATTATTCAGGAAGTTCAGCCGGATGAAATTTACAATTTAGGCGCTATGTCTCACGTAAAAGTTTCATTTGACGAACCAGAATATACAGCACAAGTGGATGGAATTGGCACCTTACGGGTTTTAGAAGCAGTTAGACTCTTAGGACTAATAGAAAAAACAAAAATATATCAGGCATCAACCTCTGAATTGTATGGATTAGTACAGGCAGTACCTCAATCTGAGAGCACTCCGTTTTATCCTCGTTCACCTTATGCAGTAGCTAAACTTTATGGATATTGGATTACAGTTAATTATCGAGAGGCTTATAATATGTTTGCGGTGAATGGTATTTTGTTTAATCATGAGTCCCCTTTACGTGGAGAAACCTTTGTTACCAGAAAAATTACCAGAGCAGTAGCTCAGATTGCTTTAGGCCAACAGGAAACTTTATACTTAGGTAACCTAGATGCGCAAAGGGACTGGGGCCATGCAAAGGACTATGTAGAAGCTATGTGGTTAATTTTGCAACAAGAACGACCTGAAGATTTTGTTATTGCTACTGGAATTACAACTAGAGTAAGAGAGTTTGTTAGAATGGCTTTTGCAGAGGTTGCCATTGGCATAGCATTTAAAGGAGAAGGAGTAAATGAGATTGGATATATTACCTCATGTAGTCATCAAAATTATCAATTACCTATAGGAAAAGAGGTAGTCTTTGTTGACCCACGCTATTTTAGACCTACAGAAGTAGATCTTCTCATTGGAGATCCTACCAAATCCAAGACAAAATTAGGTTGGCAGCCTAAGTATAATTTACCTTCTTTAGTCAAAGATATGATGCAGGCGGATATTAAACTATTTAGTAGATAGGCTTTAAATTATTATATTCGAAAAATTGTATAAATATTTAATAATTTATTTTTTAGGATAAACTTTACAATTTTTTGTCTTTAATAAAGAATTTTTGAATATTTAACTGCCGAAGAATAAATATATCAAATATTATTTGGCAATAAGACAGAATCCCCCTATTTTAGAGGTAATTAAGCGTTGCAAGGCTGTGTTAAAAAAAGAAAATTCATTCCTTGTATTGTATTAAAATCTAATAAATACCTTTTCAAATGTTTGAAATTCGGCGTAATATTTGTTTTTAATATATCTGTTTACATAATAATAACTACAACAAAACAATATAAATACTCTTTGACTACAACATTAATAATCTGATGTTGGATTGCCTTTAATTGCTAAAATAAAAACGTTATAGGGTATAGTTAGTGAATTTTAACAAGTAAAAACTAATTTTAAATACAATTATCTCTTACAAATTCAATGTAATATGAAAGCGAAAAGCCCTCTTAAATTTGCAAGCTTAAGTCTAGTATTATTTCTAGCAATGAGCTTATATAACTGTAAGCCAAAGGAAACACCACCAGAAATTCCTGATTTTACAACAGGATATAAAGATGTAAAATTGCCTGATGTAACACAAACAACACCTGTTGCAGTTACTTCTACCCCTGGAAGTATAACGGCCTCTACGACTGCTACCACAGTTTCTTCAGATTTGAGTGCTGCACAAGTTACAACAGTTGTTACTACTACAGCGTCAGATGTACAGAAAGTAGTGACACCTACAGATGCTGGTAAGTTGGCCACTGCATTTACTCCTGCGGTTGTCAA
This sequence comes from Emticicia sp. BO119, assembly GCF_013912375.1. Classification (GTDB taxonomy): domain Bacteria; phylum Bacteroidota; class Bacteroidia; order Cytophagales; family Spirosomataceae; genus Emticicia. Next base: position 474,259 of record NZ_JACETV010000002.1, read on the forward strand.
TACTATGTTAAGTGGTGGTGCCATCCCAGCGGATTTAAGTGCTTCAATGAAAGCAATAGCTGCTAATCCGGCCTTAGCCTCTTATTTACCCAAAGTTACTAATCCATCAGTAAATGGAATAGTTGTTAGTGGTCTTGTTAAAGAAATACCCCCATCTTCAAAGGATATAGATGACCCGGTAATTGCTTTGCCAGATTTTGATGTGGCAGATGTCACCGCAAGCCCATGTATTGAAGCAGCACAAGTTGCTTACGATGCAGCTAGAAAAGCATTAGATGCTAATAAAGTTGCTCAGGAAAAAATAGTAAATGATACTTATGCAACCAGAATAGCAGGTATTAGTAGTGCCACTTGCAAAACAACAGCAACTGCTGCCTTAACCGTAGCGGCAACTGCAGCTAAAACAAAACTCGATCAGCAACTGGCTGGTTTAAATACCCTGTTAACGAATAAGACTATTTCGCAGGATATGTACAATCTCTTAAGCTTCTTTGTTTATTTCGATTTATATAACTCTGTTGTTGCAGCAACGGGATTTTATTCAGCCACTGTTAAAGCTTGTGATGTAATAGCAGATGCAGCTATGGCAGCAGCAAAAACGGCGCAAACGACAGACTTGGCTAAAATTAAGGCAGCCTATGATGCAACATTGGCTAGCATGCAAACTACTTACAATAATAGTATCAAGACTTGTCATGACCAAGGTCAAGGTTAATTATCTTTGATTAAAATATTATTAAATTAAAATTATGATAGATAAAGGAATCCTATCTCTTATTCTTTTGTCAAAAAGAACAAAAGATAGGATTTTTAGCTTGGAGCTATTTATAAAATTATTCAAGCATTACTTTCTTTATATTTTTATATGTAGTTCTGTTAATGCTCAAATGAACCTATCTGGTAAATCCGGTTTATTATATATTCCCAATTCTACTGCATATAGAGATGGGAGTTTAAGTTTTGGATATAATTACAATCCTATTAAATATTCTCTAAGAAATAAAAATACCAATCCGGAACAGGTAATATTTGCAAGCATTACTTTGCTCCCTCGTTTGACGCTTACACTTAGTTTATTACAGCCAGTTCAAACCAAGAAAAGCAAATTAAGAGAAGGGCTGGGAGATAGGCAGGTGGATATTTCTTATTTATTAATAAAAGAAAAACCTAAGTTCCCTTCTTTAGCTATTATTATCTCTTCTCCCTTTATGATTGAAACAGCCATGCTAACCAATGTTTTAGTGGCAACTAAACATTTTAAGCTAAGTTCTTTATTAGATTTAGAAACAACAGTTGGCTATGGTAGTCCATATATTGTTTCCAGAGAAGGAAACTTTCAGCTAAATACAGCTAACTCAAATATTTTTTCTAATCTAAAATTTCAGAAAAAAAGTGATTTCGTATTCAATAATGGCTATCTAGTTGGCCCTTTTGGTGGCTTGAAATTGAGTTTTCAAAATAAGGCTGGTTTAATGGCTGAATGGGATTCACAGCATTTAAATGTAGGAATGTATGCGACACTCTGGAAAAAATGGACTATTCAAGGTGGATTATTAAATGGGGATCAGTTCATGTTCGGCTCTTCTTTTAATATACAACTACTTAAGCCTAAGAAAAGCATTACCAAAATAGATGAAAAAGTTTATTAGTTGTATTGTATGTTTTTATATCATAATAGATATTAGTTGCGCTCAGAAGGAGAAAAAAGCGCAAGCCTTCCTTAAGTATGAATATGTAGTTAAAGATAGTATAAAGGTTAGCTATGAGCAACGTGTTTATAGAAATCCATATAATGGATTTGTAGAATTGCGTTATGCTTTATCTGATACGACTGAACAAAAGTATATTCCTCTATTTCAGGGTGTTCCCTTTGTTTCTTATCAAAAAAAAAGCAAAACACTAGTAGGAGAATTACTGACAGAACAGTCTCAGAAAAAATTTGGTATCAGGCAATGGTTTCCTTTCAAAGAGTATAAAGTCGATTTTTCCCTATTGCCACAATTCACCGCTAAATTTGGCAATTTTGATAATCCTGTAGAAGCAAAAATCAATTTATTGCTCAATACGCAGCTATACTTAGGCAGAGGTTTGGCATTGACTACCGGAATTGCATTCCCCCTTATCAATGATTTAGACAAACAATCTATGCGATTGCGATTGGCCCCCACTTTTCTGAATAAATTTCTCGTTTTTCAAAGGGCAAATTTTATGAGCCTTTCCGCAGGGTTGTTTTACAAAGATCAATATGGTATCAATATGCAGTACAGGTATTTTGACGTAAACAAGCATTGGTCATTTGGATTGGAGGGCTCTTATACGGGTTACTATAGAATTTCAGGCGACTACTTTGAGTATCAAAAACCGGAACATATATTATTGTTGGGCGATATAAGCTATCGGATATACAAGCATGATCTTACACTTAAGCTCTCAGGAGGGCAGTATTTATATGAAGATAGAGGTATCAGGTTCGATTTTATCCGGCAGTTTACCAATGTAGAAATTGGATTCTATGTTTTGAAAACAATGAATGGAACTTCAGTAGGATTTAATTTTGCTGTCCCGATTCCGCCAGGGTCAATATTAAAAAGTAAACATTTTCATTGGAGGACTGCTGACGAATTCAGATGGGAATACCTGTATGTAAAAGGATACAATATGGGCGAACGTTATAGAACCGGGTATCAGTTAGATGAAAAGTTAAGAATGTATCATAGTAATTATTGGAAAAATCAGTTGCGTAACAACTATTAATTGTATTGGTGAGAAAGGTCTATTCTGAACCTTTTTTAAAAGATGATTCAAGGAAAATATGTGTTACACCAAGAATTTTACTTGATTATACAACTAAATAAACTAAATATTTACTCCTTAGACTTTTCATTTTGTAGTACCAGTGAATAATAAATTCTTCTTTTATTATAACTTTTCAATACACTTAATAGCCTGAGATACTTTAGTTTACACTATCAAAGGTTCTGTTCCAACAGTGATGAAGATTTTTCTTATAAATGCATACACCCTTGTATTATGTTTTTTATCTGACTATAGTCTGGGTATGCCAAAGGATACCGCCTTTATTAATACCATAAAGAAAACTGTAATCGGATTAAATGCATCTACCTTAGGCATTGGAGGAAATATTTCACTGCGCATTCCCTCAAAAGTAGTATTAGTAGGAGAGCTGGGATACAGCTATTTTAAATTTAACAAAGAAATTAATTATAGAACACCGGAAGAATCTGACATTTTTTTTCAGCCGGATATTCGCCAGAATATTGTCACAGGGATGATCAGCTGGTACCCATTGAAGAAAAAACGGCTTTATTTGAAAAGTGGGGTGGGGTATAGTGTCAGGCAACGGTATTTTGTCAGGGTAACTTCTCCAACCGGACTTCTCTTAGGAGGCGTGGAAATAGCCCCAGAAGATTTCGGGCAGGTTGATCTGGCCATCCAATGGAGTAGGCTTATGCCTTATATAGGAATAGGTATCGGGAAACCCATATCTAAAAAAAAATTAAGTGTCAGCTTTACTATGGGTTGTTTTTATATGGGGAGTCCCAAGATACAAGCCCAATTTGAGGGTTTTCTGGAATCTACTACCTTAGATACGCAGGTGGCCCTGATACAGGCTAATATGAGAAATTATAGCTTTTATCCTGTACTATCTCTGAATCTCAGGTATAGAATACAATAGTTTGGACTGAAAATATTTAGCCGTAAATACGGAGCACTTGTTGGACTCGTCATTAGTACGAGATAATTAAATACGTGAGCAAACGAAAGTTTTTGAGAGTGAAAGACCCATTTGCGATTTTATGAGGCTAAAAATAACATATCCTTTAGTCATTGCAGGGATACTAGTCCTATTTGTGTTGAGTACCTGCAAGAACCCTTTAGATGGTTTTCAACTGCTATTCAAGGAACCCATAGAAAAGGCTAAACTGGAAATTAGGTTTTCCAGTACAACTGGTAAATTGCCAGACAACGTCAGATTAATCATTGCAGGTAAGGATGCGGATAAAATAGTGACTAACCTGAATACAAGAAATTTTAAAATTACCAAGGAAGGCCTTATTTTCTTAGCTGTGAATCCTGACATTATACCTTCGGCTCAGGCACCTGTTACCTTTACAGTCGTAGCGGAAGCCGAGGGGTTTACAAAACTCATTAAGGAATTTACTTTTACCGGTACAGGCAATCAATATTACAGTCCCAGGTTTTTTAGTATCAATACTCCACCGGCCGGGGTATCAGTTAATCAATTTACCCTATCGACTACTACACAAGGATCCCTAACAAAACCATCTACTTTAAAAACTGAATCTGCGTCTAAACAGGAGAATGCATGGGTCATGATCCAAGAAGGAACCGTATTCTTGAATAGTCTGAAGCAACCAATCGCTGGTGAAATGGATTTTGTGATGCATCATTTTGATAACCGTTCAGGAGGTGCTTACCTGCCTGAAGGCGGCCTGGCCAGAAACCCTTTCGATCTGAATAATGCCAGTCTGCCGGATGCCTTTAATTTTTCTACCCTCGCAAGTTTTGCCTTCCTTGAAATAAGTTCTAAACAACAGGAAGTGGCAAGGGCATTTACTAAACCTATGACTATTAATCTTGAATTGAATCCCAATACGGTGAACCCTGAGACAAAAAGTTTAATAAAAGCAGGAGATACCATACCCTTAATCAGTTATAGTCCCTATACTGGGATCTGGAAAATTGAGGGAAGTTCTACGATTATCAAGAATGCCAATACAGGGAAATTGGAATGTCAAGCACAAATCGCCTATCCTGCTTACTGGATCAATGGCTGGCCACGCTGGCTCTGTAAACAAGGCCCTGCATTTACAATTAAGAGCAATTTTAAAGATGTAGATCTATTGTATTATTGCGTGTTGGTGAATACCAAAACTGGCAATACGATTGCCAGTTATTATATCAATCTCAATAATAATGCGGTCTTCAGACTAGGTAATCTACCTAAGGAAATGGAGGAGACCAGACTAAAATTATATAATTACAACCATATCTATGGTGGGGACCGGACTAAGTCCATCGATGAATCAGTCAATTTTAATATCTGTGAAAGCAAGAATTTCAGTCTGGATGTTACTTCATTGCTTGTGCCTCCAGGGATAGAACTTGAATTTGACATTACTTGTCCAAAAGGCAAAAAACTGGATGAAGCCTCTATCCCTTCTCAAATGAAAACGCAGTTCAGTGAGCCTGGTAAAAACCAATGGATTAATATGCCTACTATTACCAGAAATGCGACAACGGCTAAAACCTATCTGTTAAGAATTGGTCAGAAATATGATTTAAGGGCGAGTACGGATGGAGGGGTAAACTGGCCTTATAAACAAAATAATTATCTGATTGATAAAAAGAAATGGGCTTTTGAAATCCTGGGCGATGAATTGGGCTATTGTAAGTAATAAAAATATCCGACGAGAGTCAATTAAATTTTGTAAGTACACCTATTAAGGAAACCTTCCTTTGCAAATACCATGGTTTCAAATGTAAAAAAAATATATCATATAAGATTAATAACAGATTCCATCTGTATTATTCTTTGTTTTGGAGCGGCACAAATATTGAGTGGTCGTTCTTTCAGTAACAGAGATTTTTTCCTGTTGTTTCTTTTATTGGTAAGCTGGTATTTTTCAAGCCGGTATACGGAATTATATGATGAATTCAGGACTGTCAAGTATATTGATGAATTTTTAGTAGTAGTTCCGAATATCATCGTGCAAGGCGTCACACTTATGATCTATTTATTTCTGATCAATGATCGTATTTTTGCCCGTAAACTGGTTTTTTTGGATATCTTACTGGTTACGCTGCTAATGACTTTACAAAAATACATGTTCAAAAAAATAAGTTTATTCATCTATGAAAAAGGATACAAAATAAAAAATATCCTGATTGTAGGAACAGGTGAAAGTGCCATATCGTTCTATAAAATTTTTAGTGATTCTCCTCAATTTGGTTACAAAGTAGTTGGGTTTATTGATGAACATAAGCCTGAATTTCTCAATGGCAAGTATAGTGGTAATTTAGCCAGCCTTGAAAGCCTTCTTAAAAAGAAATCCATTCAGGAAGTCATCGTAGCTTTACCAACATTTGATAAATCCTATATCGAAAATATTATTCAAATTACTGAAAAGGAAGGCGTAAAGACAAGGATTATTCCCGAATATAGTCAATATGGGTTTAAACAGTATAAATTGGAATTATTTGGCGGTAACCCGATTCTTACACTCAGGAAAAATCCCTTAGAAGAGTGGCATTTCAGGTTAATTAAACGATTATTTGATATCGTGTTTAGTCTGGCCGTCATCATCTTTATTTTCTCCTGGTTAATACCTATTTTAGCCATTCTAATCAAATTGGACTCTAAAGGCCCTGTCTTCTATTTACAGGAGAGGTGGGGGAAAAATAATCAGAAAATCGTTTGTTTTAAGTTTCGTTCGATGTATAGCGATAGCTCCACCCGTAAACATGATGGGGGGTTCTGGCAAACGGAGAAGGATGATCCCAGAATAACCAAAATAGGTAGGTTTTTACGAAGGACCAATTTAGATGAATTGCCTCAGTTCTTTAATGTATTATTGGGGGATATGTCTGTCGTAGGTCCAAGGCCCCATGCAGTACAACATAATATTGAGAGTAAAGAACAGATTGATAATTATTTATTAAGACACTGGGTAAAGCCCGGCATTACCGGATGGGCACAAGTAAACGGCTATCGGGGTGAGACCAAGGATATTGTCTTAATGAAAAAACGAGTAGAATTTGATATCTGGTATATCGAGCACTGGGATATCTGGCTTGATATAAAAATTATTACTGCTACTGTTTATAATATGATTAAAGGAGAAATGATGGCTTATTAGGCCATTTAAAGAGTTTCATTAAGAAACGTTTTCTGCTTTAATAATTTCATTATTTTGGAATTCTTTGCTAATTGTTGGAGAGCAAGGAGATGTCTTTCATGATGCAAGTCTGTCCCGACGAAATCTATGAGATCTGCTTCTAGCAATTTAACAGCCACTTGTTTGACCTCTTTCCCGTAATAACCAATTAAGGATAATAAATTTAATTGCAAAATACATCCGGTATCTTTTAGGTGGGCAACCTTGTTCAGATGGCCCCACCAATACCCATATCGTTCGGGATGCGCCATAATCGGACGATATCCCTGTGTTTTGAGTGTAAAAATGATTTCGCTTAAATTAGGTGGGGGAGCAATAAAGGATATTTCGATTAACACATATTTTTTCTCGCCAAAGCATAAAATTTCTTTCTGCTGAAGAATATTTTCAAAGGCTTCGTCTAATAAGTATTCTGCTGCAGCTTCCAGAACTATATCGATATTTTGGGCTTGTAACGCTTCCTGAACTTCTTTTAAACCCTGATGAATGGTTTGAGGAGTATTGGGATAAATACCTGCCTTTACATGAGGAGTGGTAATTAATTTTTTATAACCCAATTTATGTAACTCTTGTATATACTGAATTGTATCTTTCATTGCCTGAGAGCCATCATCTATTCCAGGAATTAAATGCGAATGAATATCTGTTTTTAAGAATGAAAAGGCATCAGTAAGTGTTTTTCCTCCACTAAAAAAAGAAAACATGTAAGCTAAATTTTATATGATAATAAGATTATTGAATTGGCCAATCAAGCAAAATAATTTGTCTTTAATTTAAGCCATTTATCGTTCTTCATTTCAGACAAATGTACGATAATCTTTCTTGAATTAATTTATTTTTTGAGTAGAACCTCCTCCTAACTTGTATGCACTGGTACACAATACTTTATCAAATGAATTGTTCAGAAGCCTATAAAGCAAAACGAGCTACAAACAGCTGCCAGTAACTCGTTAAGCAAATTAATATTTTATTTTTGAATAACTCAGGTTATAGTTACTTAAAAATCAAAGTAAGGATTAATGCTGCCGTTGTAACAATACCTGTATAAATAGGAATTAATTGCAGATTCTGGATCCTTTGGTCTGTATAAGTGACCTTCCCCTTATTAATATCAATATAAATGACATCGTTGTTTCGGATATAATAGTAAGGGGAATTAAAAAAATCCCGTTTCGTTAAGTCTATTTTAACCACTTCTCGCTTGTCTCCTGTGGTACGAATCAACGTCACATTTTTTCGTAAACCATAAATGGTTAAATCTCCGGCCATACCAATCGCTTCTGGCAAAGTAGTATGATCATCCAGTAAATTAAACACAGCAGGACGATTGACTTCACCTATAATGGTAAATTTATGATTTAAGAAACGCACATTAACCGTCGGTTCTTTTAAAAACTTCAAAAGTTTGCTTTTGATACTGTCAGCCGATTGTTCTAAGGTCATCCCTTTTATCTGAATAGAGCCGACTAAAGGCATATCAATATTTCCCTGAGGAGAGACTAAATAACCTAAAGGTTGATTACGTCCCATTCCACCACCACTATTAACCCCAGGAAAACTGGTAGTGGTGAGTGGATTAATATTGGGGAAATTAAAAATGACATTTGACTCCTCACTTAAACTACTCACGGTAACAGCTAAGATGTCGTCCGGCTGAATGAGCGTAACCTGTGGGGTAATGGAAGGAAGTGTTTGGTAGGAGAGTGAATCGTCACTTTGAAAATAAGTTATATCCTTAGTCGTTACCCGGACACATGAGGAAGCGAAGAAAAGCACACCACTAAAAAAAAGTAACGCAATAAATACCCGCATGGTAGATGATAGTCTGTTAGACAACATAAAATAAGAGATAAAGAATTAGTTAAAAGTTAGTATCAGTATATGAATAATTAATGGTAAAGGACTTTAATTTTTGCTCATTGCAGATACCTACAAATTTAAAAGAAAGTTTCCTAATTTTAACAGTATGGGATACAATTTAACGAAGTATTTTCTTGGGTCCAATTCGGCTTTTTAAATTTTCCAAGTACCGGAAAGGTCTATGGTAAGAATGAGTTTAACCACTTTCTTAGCGCTCCAGAAGGTAGTTTGTAACATAAAAATAATAATAAAAAAGATATATAGATATTATCCGTAGATCTAGTCAGAAATTGGCAATGCTACCGTTCGGTAAGTTTAAGATTAAAAAAAAATTAGAATTGTAAAAAAAAGATACAATAGGTAAGAAAATTAGTCATATTTGCTTATGATTTAAGAGAGAGACAGAACCGGAGTATCTGATAGCTATAAACATTCTCTTTTTCTCAATGAACAATTTTATACGTAACTACAACTTATGAAAATAGAGAGAATAGTTCGCTTGATAATAGGATCTATTTTTTATGCTTTATTAGCCCTTACGTTAATCATTATTTCCCCGGTTATCTTTCCGCTGATTGTCATGGAAGCCGTAAAATTTATTAAACTTATAATTAATGCCTTAAGACAGAAACCATTAGTTAAAAAAAAGATAAACGTGGATTTCGAATTGAATAAAGAATCCATTAACAATATTACATTGAATTTATAAGAATAATTTTAGTTTATATTTTTAGACTATGATTTTAAGTGCAAAAAGTCCGACATAATCGGACTTTTTTGTTGGAATAGGAAAGGGGTCTAAGTCTCTATGAATAGACGATCAGCTTTAATCATATAAATATAAGTAAGAACCCATACATAGATGATAAGGATAAAAAGAAATGACTGAACGTTAATTCAGCCATCTTTAACTTTAAGCACTGAATGATCAATCCTTATACCAGTTCTGCTACCTCTATGTTGGCTTGCTCAGCAATCCATTGATAAGTTTTGGTGATACCTTCTCTTAATGATTGGGATGGTGCCCAACCTAATTTCTCCTGAATCAAGGCATTGTCTGAGTTACGACCACGAACACCTTGTGGACCGGGAATATTTTTAATGGTTATTTTCTTACCCGAAATCTCAGCAATCATTTTAGCGAAATCGTTGATAGAAATCATTTCTTCAGAGCCGATATTCACCGGGCCAGAGAAATCAGATTCCATCAAACGGCGTACACCCTCAACACATTCATCCACATATAAAAATGACCGGGTTTGTTTGCCATCTCCCCAGATTTCGATAGTACCGCCATCTTCTGCCTCAATTACTTTACGGCAGATAGCAGCAGGTGCTTTTTCTTTGCCACCTTTCCAGGTACCTTGCGGGCCAAAGATATTATGAAAACGAGCTACTTTTACTGTGATACCCAGGTTACGTTGGTAAGTAAGATAAAGACGTTCGCTGAATAGTTTCTCCCAACCATATTCGCTATCCGGTGCAGCAGGATAAGCAGATTCTTCTGAACATTTAGGATTTTCAGGGTCAAGCTGATTGTATTCAGGATACATACAAGCCGACGACGAATAGAATATTTTTTTCACACCTGCCTGTTGTGCGGCATGTAACATATGCAGATTACAGAGTGCTGAATTGTGCATAACTGCTGCATCGTTTTCACCTGTAAAAATATATCCTGCACCACCCATATCAGCCGCTAATTGATATACTTCATCAAATCCGCCTTCTAAAACATTTTTACAAACTACCGGATCTGTCAAATCACCTATCACAAAATCATCCGCATTCCGATTGTCGTATTCATTATATTTTAAATCTACTCCTCTTACCCAATAACCTTCACTCTTTAAGCGATTAACCAAATGGCCTCCGATAAAACCACCTGCTCCACATACTAATGCTCTTTTCATAGAAATAATTGATGCGATTAAGTTATAAAATAATTATCTGAATAAAACACAAATTTAATAAACACTACCGTATAAAAAAAAATAGTGTCCGGTAGATTTATACTATGAATCTATATTTATCTTTGTGCGCCATTTCAATAGATATCTTTTATTTGCCATATTTTGTCGAGAGGATTTTGGTTAAACACTAACTAAAAAGTTAAAGATGGTTTGATGATGAATTGTTTTGCGGACTTTAAAATCTTCATAGAGGCCTGTCAGGTCTGTTGGGTGCTAAAAACATGTAAGATAGAAATTTAAACAGATGATTTAAATCAGGAAGTGGGCCATTCAAAGGCATTGTATGATTTAAGTAAATAATCAACTACTGAAGTTTCTCAGATAGCTTTAACCTTCTAGGATGAAGCCCGAAATAGACTTCTATGTAGATTCAAATAGTTGGATAAACCATATAAAATGTTGTGCTATTACTACCGAAAAGTCATGCCTGAGAAGTCCCTTAATAGATGATTCAATCGAGAATAGGATTAAATACTTATTATCTTTTTTAGGTATAAACCATTCTATACTAATGCCTAACAATTATACTTGTCAGAGACTTATTTTAAATGTATTTATTGCATTTGGTAGTCGATGCAATACAGGCTATGGCTAGACAATAACCTTTATTTTCTAAATAAGAATATAATTATTCCTGCATTTATTGATATCTATTATATAATGTAGCATATTCTTATTGCATTATTCCAATTTAGTTAGTAGCTTATGAGCTTTTAGCTACTTTGGATACAACGAAACTTTATAACTGTAAGCTATCTATGTGCTGATAGTTTCTATGATTGACAGGTAAGACCAAAGTAAATTAATATGGAAATTACGTATAAGCAATATCCTTTATTAGCATATACCTCAATTAGTAAAAAAAATATTCCTGATGAACTGGTAATAGGTGCGGTGAGTAAGAAAATGATCGAAAAGATTCTTTCGCATAAGGGCTATACTCATTTTTTTTTCTTGCTAGGGACTTTAAAGCATAAAAATTATCAACCTGCTAATTATTTTTTAAGCCAAAAAATTCAAAATCTTCTTTTGAATGAGGAAAGGTGCAGACATGCCTCTCTAATGGAGTTTTCAAAAAAAAGCCATACCCGATATGGGTGTATTTTGATGGAAGATGATTATAGCTGTGTCTATATCTGTTTGAGTAAAAAAGATGCCTTCTACCTGAAAGGCCTCGATGATTCCTATATTGGGGTAGGATACTACAAAAAGAATATTTTGATTGGATTTGAAGAGGGAATCATTGTAGGTGATTCTATAATTCTTCAAGCCAATGGTATTTATCCTAAGGAAGCAAATGAGTTAGATTACCTGACATTTTGTATCACTACTTTGGGCTATGCGATTAACAATAGTTATATACTTGATATTCATGAAGGGGATGAAAAAATTTTTATGTTAAAGTAAAATGATTTACGTTATAAATTGAATAAAAAACACAGCAACTGATTATTCAGCAATAAATTAATAAAAACAATTGACCAAAAAAGTAACCAATGAAAAAGTATGTCTTGATAGGCGTTATTGCCTTGTTTTTGCTTGAATCAACACAGAAAGTATTTGCACAAAGAGAAACGTTAGCAGATTTGTTAGAAAAGACTATTGTCCTTTCAGAAAATGCTAAAACCAATGAATTAAAAGAAGCACTTGTATCGGCAAGTTTTGCACTGGAGAACGAGGCTTATACGAGAGGAAATGAAATGAAACCCCAATTATTGAAGCAAGCGAAAATATTAAAAGATTTTATTCCCATGGCCTCAGAAGGCACATTGAAAACAGAAGCATTAAGTAGCGTTGTCAATACCACCAGATTATTACTTGGGGCTAACCGTATAAATAATCTATTAGAAGACGGGAAAGATGGACTCTTAGGAAATGCGAAAGAGATTACTGATAGTATCAATCTTTTACAAGCAGGCAAGTCAGTTTTGGAGGATGAAAAACAGCAAAGATTAAATGATTTATTAGCGGATGTGTCAAAAATAGTCAAGCAGTTGGATGGGAAAGAGGGTAATGCTAAAAATGCTGCCTCATCTGCGAAGAAAACCTTGGAGAAAATAGTACATTTAGTGAAGGAAACTATTTAATAGAATCCATTCAATCTGTGATACATAATTGTTGTAGGCGTAATCCTATTATCATCATAAGTTTTTAGGAAAGATTTGATGAATTAGTTAACTCTACTAAAATAGGCGAAGGTTATTCTCAATTTACCTGCCTATCTATCTAAAGAATTTCTTTTCCTAACTTTATAGAAAAAAAAAGAATTGGCAGCAAGGAAAACTTTCGTTAGTATTTCTTTTATGGGCATATATTTTCGCTAGTTGAACAATGTTTTTTGAGCAGGAATTTGAAGAAGATTCTAACTTTTGTCCTTATATCTAAGTGGGAAAGTTATTGAAGGCTTGCTATTGATTATAGAGTTATTAGTAATAATTGCCTATTAATAAGGAAATAATGCGTTAAATCAGCACAATTCTCTTTGTGTACTCGATTTTTTAAAACCAGCATTGCATTATTCATAAATCCCTACCAAGTACCTAATGAATTTCTAGGAATTCATGAATAAAAATGCTAAACGCAAAAAGCAGGAATTTATAGTCTATTAATCAAAGAACGTTACTTATCCAGCTATATATAACCTTTCTGAATTTCATCAAATCTGCTATTTTGAGGACATTTGTTTCTTCAAGTGCTTTAATGTTGCCTACTGAGTCTCATTAATAGCCACTTATTTATTCTTTTCATTCTTGCCTTTAATAAAGTGGAAAGGGTTCTTTTATCTGCATAATAATAGTGCAGTTTTACTGAGAATAAAATTTATACAGGGATGCTCAACTTTATACCTGAGTGCCTAATTCAATTGGTATAAGGTCTTATAATAGATTGGTTTATTGCTTTTGCTAAATGAATTTTGCGTGTAGTATAAATTTATCTTGCTCCTAAAGCAATCCTTAGCATAGCATGGTCAATCGAATAAGATTTAAGAAGATTTGACAAATAAACTCATAGAGAACTTTCGAGAGCTAATGCAGTTTATACTAAGAGAGAACTAAAATAAAATAAATCAGAGGTTATCGAATAAGATGAACTTTGTGTTAATTTGGGTTTTCAACCTATAATCATCTATTACTTTGTGAAAATACACATGCTATGAAAAGACGCAGAATTAACAGAAAACGAAAGTGGTTTCCATATTTAATCATTTTACTATTATTGCTCTTCCTCTTTGGGGTACTATATAAGTTATATCAGGAGCCATTACTAAAAAAGAAGGTAAACGCATACCTAGACAAAAAGGTAAATACGGAATCTCCATTAGACAGTACATTTATTGGAAAATGGGAATCATATAATAATACAGCAATAGATGTTACTATATACAAAAAAAATGGCAGGATTTTTATACATGAAAATCTATTTGACAAAGCAGTATTCAATGAAGAATTAATCCCTGACACATTAAATACGGGCATAAAACTTACCTATAAAACAAAAGATGAAGAGTTTTTGGGTGAATACTTCATCATTGATAAGAAGAAGAATTTGCACTATTTCAATAAAGAAGGTAAAGAATTAGTAAAAAAAGAACCTAAATAGAGTTTTTATATCATCCATGTAGCCCTTGAATTTTGCATACGAGACTATTTTTTAAACTGTGTCAAGTAAAAGTTTTAGCAATTTTATAACTTTACTTAAACACAGTTTTTTTATGGAACCGAATCAAGACTTCAATTTCGAGGAGTTCAAAGCTGAAGCTATTAAGGGGCTTTACTCAGGTAAACCCTTGACAGGCGAAAATGGGATTTTTGCGCCTATGCTCAAACATTTTTTAGAACAATCTTTACAGGGAGAGATGGACTCTCATTTGTCATCAGAACGAGCAAATGGCTCTGTCAATAGGCGTAATGGAGTATCAGTCAAGAGAGTGAAAAGTAGTGCTGGGGAGTTTGAACTTCAAACACCCCGAGACCGTTTGGTAAATTTTGAGCCAAGTATAGTTCCCAAACGACAAGTTGTATTGACGGAGCAGTTAGAGGGTCAGATTATTTCGATGTATAGCCGAGGTATGAGCTATTCGGAAATAGGTAAACATTTACAGGAAATCTATGCTTATAGCCTATCACCAAGTGAAATTTCGAGCATTACTGACAAAGTCATACCAATGCTTCGAGAATGGCAACAGCGACCCTTATCTAGTGTTTATGTAGTAGCCTGGTTAGATGCCATGTATTATAAAGTTCGTGTAGATGGAAAAGTAACGACACGAGTGCTTTATAGTGTTATTGGGCTTAATTTACAAGGAAAGAAAGAGGTTTTAGGTATTTATTTAACAGAAAGTGAAGGTGCTAAGTTTTGGCTAAGTGTCTTGCAAGACTTTAAAAATAGAGGAGTAGATGATATTTTCATAGCTTGTGTAGATGGTTTAAAAGGTTTTCCAGAAGCTATCGAAGCGACCTTTCCAAAGACTCAAACACAACTTTGTGTCGTTCATCAAATCAGAAATTCATTACGCTTTATCCCGCAGAAACATCTTAAAGAATTTATTATAGACTTGAAAGCGGTTTATCAAGCCCCTGTCCTTGTTGTAGCCGAAGAAAACTTATTAGTATTATCAGAAAAATGGGGAAAAATTTATCCCAAAGCTGTTGAGGGCTGGATTAATAATTGGGAGAAGCTATCAGTGTTTTTTCAATATTCACCATCTATTAGAAAAATTATTTATACCACTAATACGATTGAAGCATATCATCGTCAAATTCGTAAATTAACAAAAACTAAGGGAGCTTTTACGTCTGATAATGCCCTACTGAAATTGGCATATTTAGCCATTATTAACATGGACAAACTTTGGAATAAAACCGTTTTTGCCTGGAAAGAAATTCTCTCAGAAATCACTATTATTTTCGCTGATAGGATTGGAAAGGAAGATTTCGAGTTATAAGTTTTGGTTGAAAAAACCAAAACTTATAACTCGCTCAAGTTAATTTGACACAGTTTGAAAAATACTCCCTTGCATACAATTTTTCATCCTATCTATTTCTAAAGATAGCAATAGGGCTACAGAATACAACTCTTTCTATAAATCTTTATAAATGTTCTTAAATTGGTTCTGTTTATAAATATTTATATGCTTTTACTTGAATGAGTATAAAAATTCCCTTAAATTGGATGGAATTTTTCATATAATTAATTATTTTTAATGCTGTGACAGCAATCTTTTTAGCATGTTTTTTATCTTTCGGCTTAGGGATAATAGTCGGTGTTTCTATTATGGTTTATAGAAGAGAAACTCATAAAGAAATAATTCACAACTCTTCAGATATCAATCTCCTTGAGTTTATTAATTTAAATTAAAAGTATAGAATAGAAACAAGCGGTTCTTCTATTGAAAAAGTTTCTTTTTAAGTGGTCTAACTGAAGAGAGAAACGGACTTATATATTTTATCAGATGCATATGGAGTTACTTTACGGTTGTTAACCATTCAAAAATGTTATAGGAATAAAATATTGATTATTTAACTGCGATTTCCTCATAGGCCAGAAATAAAAAGCATGGAGTAGAGAATAAATAATCAAAATATTTGAAGAGGTAAAAATTATTTGTTATGCAGAACTATATTGATAAAAGAAACCATATGATGTCGTTTATAGCCAATAAGTTTATTCCAGTAAGATCAATTTATGCTATATAAGGCTGCTTTTATTTATAAATATGCCATAAAATAAATTTACTTTAAAGAAGTTATTGGTTTTAATTAGTTTTGAGCGGAGTGCTTGTTAGTGAAGCGCTCGTTGTAGTTAAACATAGTAATAGAGTCTCAAGACATTGTCTTGAGACTTTCTATTGTAATTAGGCTCCTGTAATTGATAGTCAATTAATTTAAAATTTAGTTTTTGCATCATTGATTAATAACTACTAAGTAGTGCCAAAGCAAGTATGAGATAAAATATTGTAAAAGTACTATTTCTTTAAAATGAAACTTATAGCCCTACTTATTCTTAAATACTTATATTGTCCAAGTAGAGCACTATCAGGTGATTTAGAAGTGAAAAAACATATCCAGCAATTAGAACCAATAAAGATTATAGCGATAGATGGTTTATGTAGAGGATTCCACCTATTAATTTATTTTTTATTCTGCAATAAGGTTATATATATAGCTGATAATTAAATAGTTATGTTTACGGAAAAATATCAGAAAATACTTAATAACAGTTCTTTAGCACGGGGTAAAATAAAGAATATTAAAAGCAAAATCCGGATTAGTTTGGTGATAATCAAGTTATTATATCTATAGACGACATTAAGAGGTCCTTCCACTAAAATAAGGATTGAAATGGCGTGGATGGTTCTAACAATAAGTGCATTAAGGTTAGCATTAAGAGGTCCTTCCACTAAAATAAGGATTGAAATTTATTATACAGTAAACATGGGGCCAGTTGTAGCTCCTCATTAAGAGGTCCTTCCACTAAAATAAGGATTGAAATAGCGTCATTAAAAGGAATGGCGTTCAAAATACTATTCATTAAGAGGTCCTTCCACTAAAATAAGGATTGAAATGCTACTGACAAACAACTAAAAATCATACGTGTAGCCATCATTAAGAGGTCCTTCCACTAAAATAAGGATTGAAATCTTGTATACCTGATGTTTTGCCGTCGTTTTCGAGTACCATTAAGAGGTCCTTCCACTAAAATAAGGATTGAAATATAATCGACCTGGAATACTGTTTTGGCGTGATGTGGCATTAAGAGGTCCTTCCACTAAAATAAGGATTGAAATCCATTATGAGATTGAATAGATGTAATAGGTAGTTTGCCATTAAGAGGCCCTTCCACTAAAATAAGGATTGAAATTTTTTAATTGATAATACCGATCCCCCTTTTTGGCATCATTAAGAGGTCCTTCCACTAAAATAAGGATTGAAATGTGCTAAATACTTTATTGAACTCATCTGAGGCATCGGACATTAAGAGATCCTTCCACTAAAATAAGGATTGAAATATAACCTGAAGAGCTGCTGTTATATTCACATCATCATCATTAAGAGGTCCTTCCACTAAAATAAGGATTGAAATGCAATAGGCGGCAATACTTCCAACAAAAACAGCGTATCATTAAGAGGTCCTCCCACTAAAATAAGGATTGAAATCAATATTGCCATCAACATTTTGCCCCCAAAGCACCTTTGGCGGTTGTCATTAAGAGGTCCTTCCACTAAAATAAGGATTGAAATATTCTTCTATATGCTTGTCATCAAATAAGGCAATAAACATTAGGAGGTCCTTCCATTAAAATAAGGATTGAAATAACGCTTTTAAAATGGAATATTCGAATGAGATAAAGCATTAGGAAGTACTTCCACTAAAATAAGGATTGAAACTCAGTCAATTCGATTATGTATCTTAAGCCTCTCATTTTCATTAGGAGGTTCTTCCACTAAAATGAGGATTGAAACCCAGTAGTCGGATAGAAATAGAAGCCTTGTGCAGCTTTATTAGGAAGTTCTTCCATTAAAATAAGGATTGAAACACCAATTATCTCAAGTATCTGCCATTTGGTGACTACAGACATGAGGAGGTACTTCCACTAAAATAAGGATTGAAACTATTCCTCACCAGTTTCAGTTATTCTACAATTATTAACATTAGAAGGTTCTTCCACTAAAATAAAGATTGAAACAAATAAGTAGTTACTAGAAGAGAACAGTAAATCCGTATTAAGAAATTTTTGGAATAAAATAAATATTGATATTCAATTAAGCTTAACATGCTATTTTAGGTATTGAGTGCATGATAGTCACGCTTTTCACGAAGTTAATAGTATGTACAGTGAAAACTATCACATTCCTTCACTGATTTAAAAATGCTCTCCGAATCTCTTTGCATTTTTGAAGCAGTTGCTTGAGTGGCTCAAAACTGGCGTTGTTAATTTTGCCTAATCTTCCTTTCTTTGCATTATCAAGTGAAAACTTGATGGTATATGGACAGTAGAAAGCCACTTACTAGGTGGCTTTTCTCTCTTATCATTGCTCAGTAGGAGTAACTGTGATTTTTTTCAGAAACACTTCCAATAGCATAAGTATTGCAACTGACCTTTATTAGCATATTCTTATAAAATGTTATCTTTTTGAAAATCATTTTACAATTACTTTAAATCAATTCATTGATAAATTGTCAGAACATCTGATAAAACTTTCATAATTTTAATAAGTTTTAATACTAAAATTGATTGTAGGTAGTTAGAATAGTGTTTTATAGTTTTAAATTATTATGGAAGTTCTGAAAAAGAAGAAATTGGCTCTATTAATTAGTTTTTTTATACTGGCCATCCAAGCATATACACCTCCTAAATTTAGATGTTCCATTATTGCTGATGGGCAATGTCTTTTAGGTAAAAATATGTTTATTAATAATCCCTATATCAATTCGACCTTTAAAGTTACCGTCAGAACTTACAGACAGGAAGGTACTAAAAAGAGTAAAAGCGATAAGATATATAAAGTTATTGCAGGCGGTCGGATTTTTCTTGGTTGTACTAAAGAATCGCTCTCATCCTACCCCCACTTTGTTGATAAACAGTATGAAATTATAAATGAGACAAGAATATTGTAATTTCAATCAGTAAAAAGAGTTTAAGAGAAATATAGGATTATACAATTGATAAGGTCATATTCCCCTAAGACAATAATTATTCTTCTATTACATTTTACACAAACAGCCCTCCCAATCATCAAAACATTATCATTTAATACCTATTATTTTACTAAATTGTATTCCTTTTCAACTATGCACTTCACCTGCAGATTAATCATGTTATTTTCTTTATAGTTAATTCTATAGAAGAGAATACCGATAGGGTTGTAGGAGGCGCATGTGATTCAATATCTTTTGCTTCTATACTTGTGCATCGTTTACACTTGGTGGTAATTCTTTTCATGCGAATGTCTCTGAGAATGGAATACTTTGAAGAGGTGCCCAAATAAGGAATATCAGGGAGTATGATAAGCTGACTATTTAGCAGCATAGTCTCAGCCGTTCGTGTTCTTTAAAACAATTGTTTATGTTATTCAACCATTAAAGACCACTTATTACATACGACTTTTATTAAAGGAGCATTCTTATACTATTATTGAATGATAACTTTAAAACCCTTCTTTCCATGGATTCGTACTTGAGTAAATTTACCCTGAAAAAAGCCTGTCAAGTGACAGGCCTTTTACAATAAATAGTAAGAATAATAGAGAATAATATTAAAACAAAGAAATTGCGGTTTTGTTTTAACAAGACATTACTAGGTTTATTTCAATGTATATTGCACAGGCTATTGGATAATCTTATACAATTCTTTTGCTTTAGATCTAGCCAAAGCATTAAAATGCCACCATTTGTTGTTACTTTTAAAGTATCCCGCTTTCGTCATGGCATTTCTCAGAATGAGTCGGTTATCCACCTGTTCTTTGGTTAATTTATCCTTTGCCAGCATCTGATTTTCCAGAACCGGTGAAGCAAGTTCTCCGAAATACTCGTATTCAGTACCCATATCTAATATTTTCTTAGCAGAGGTATCATAGATGGTAAGGTCAACTGCTGAGCCAAAATTGTGGTTTGAGCCTTCGGCAGGATCATCTACAAAGTTGACTCTTTTGGCAGGTGGAATAGTATCCAATGCTGACCAGAACTTTTGTTGTACTGAGAGTGGACGGGCAGCATCATACACCAAAAGGCGTAAATCAGGATGCTCTTTCTGAAGAATTTTATTGGCATTAACAAGCATCTCTGCAGGTTTTTGCTGTAAATAACCATGTATCAATTCGCCATACAGGTCAGTCTGTAAAAAGTTATCTGTCGTTGAATATTTAAGTTCAACCATAATAGTTGAATCAAGCGATTGAATATCAATTAGCCCCTGACTGATTATTTGTTGTTCTAATGCCGCAATATCAGTTCTCACGACTCTAGCCACTGTATCCTGAGGTGTATATACTGAATCTTCCTGCACGGTAAAGGTGATGTCATTATTGGAACATGAACAACGGGCCATTAGAAAAACTGTCATTGCCAGCAATGAAATAAGGCTAGGTTTTGTCATAACAAAAGATTTTTTTAAATATTTGATTGATTTTTGAGAATCTTAAGAATTTAAATATAAAGATATGTTTATTTTTATTTTGTCAACAAATTTAACCTAAAATCACGTATTTATTACATCCAATTCTCATGGGTACTTAATTCAAAATACTAATTATTTCATAGAGTTCTCCAGTTTGGGCTTTCTGACCCGACATGACCACTCTGATTTTTCTTCCCGGATTTAGTTGGTATAAAATCAAGTTTGAACAGGTATTTTGCAATATTTGACTGAAAGACCTACCTTAAAATAAAAAGTACTATTAAATATTGTAATTATAAGCTATTTTTGTTCACCCGTAAAAAATAACAGATTTACCTTATAAGAATTAAAGCTATGGTAGTGATATTTGTTGTGACGATTGTTTTAATAGCTTGTCTGGCTATTGTGCTCCCTGCATTAAAAAATAAGAAATTAAGTAACAATTACTTTCAGAATGAAATAACTTTCAATAAAATACCGGAGCCAAAAACTGCACTAAGACTGATAGAGTATGGAGTCGCATTCATGGTAATCGGAGGATTATTTGTAGTATTTACTTTGTTTCTCTATATAGATATTCCATTCAGTAAAAACAGAGATTCTTTAAACGTATATAAAGAAGCGACGGATGCAGGTTTAGGCAATAAAAAACGAGATTTTCTACTATCTTCAGTAGTTTTGCTTATTTCAGGAAATATCATGCTTCTCATTGGGAATAGCCTATTTCTCAATACTGAAAGTGTCCCTCAACGCCAAATTACTAAAAAAGAGGAAGCTATAAATGACCTCTTAGAGGAGGATATAGTTTTAGACCAGGAAATTTTGGTTTAATAATTATTGCTTTCTTGAGTTTTTTCTTTCAGATTCATCTATTTTACCAACTATTTATAGGATAACCCCATAGAAAATGCCCGATTCAATCGGGCATTTTTCTAAGTTAACATATTCATTTGCTACCGCTTAAAAAGATTTTTAGTTTTTTTTAAAATCTACGCAACCTTTCTCATTGACTTTCCGTAAATATTACAAAATATAATAGCTATAATTATATTTCATTGAATTTGTCATAGTAATTGTAGTTTATATTTATAGACTAGGATTATTGAAGCAAGAAAGCCCAACAAACCGGGCTTTCTTGCTTCAATAGCATAGGTTTATTCTTTATTTATAAAGTGTATTTCTGTCTATAACCGCTAATTTTATGCTAAATCTCATTTCCATTCAAACTGAAAGCATTGCTAGGTTGCTCGTAGGATGTATTTTTTATATTCTGCTAGCATTAACTATTCTTATTATTTCTCCATTCATTTTTGCTGTTATGATCATTGATACTAAAAATAGTATTAATCAGGTCATTACTAACCTAAAGTTATTGCATAGGAATAGAGGATTTTCTGAGTTAATCAGAACAAAATTATAAAATTCAGTTTTTATTTTCTTTATAGCCATGAAAACAGCGCCTTTCTAAAAGCTTACTCACTTTTCTAATGATAGGACGCAATTAACTTCTTTTAAAAAACATCTGATAAATCTACCATTTTGAATAATTATTCATTATTGGCAGAGGCATATTACTTACTCAATGGATACTGGGCTTCCAATGTTAGAGAGAAGTTGTTGAAATCACTATTAAAAAGGTAAGATTAATTTTAACTATTGGGTAAGCTAGTGCCAAAAGTTCCTGAATCAGCGTAATTCTATCTATGGAAAGTTTTTGGAATTCCTTCTATTGCTTTACAGAAGGCCCATCTAATCTTTGCTAAGTGAATGACCGTAAAATAAAATCAGCAACAAATGTCATAACAATATCAACAATATTATACAAATTACATTCAATAAATCTTTACTATTTCATTGAATGACCAAACCCCTTACACTCCTCTGTACATTTCTTTTATTGCTCATTTTGTTCATCCCTCTGATTTATGATAATAACGGATTTTATGGGTATGTGGTGCCTAAAGCCCTCTTATTTCAGTGTTCGGTAATTTTCGGTGGAATAGCTGTTTTAGTGGTTACTAAACCGAATAAAACGATTAATTATAACGCTCTTTCACTAGCGATTACTGTTTTTTTAGTAATCAGTACCCTGAGCAATTTATTTTCATATGATAGCTTACTAAGCATAGGAGCTACCTTTGAGCGCATGGAAGGCGCAATTCATACGATAGTATTGGGCATATTTTTCTTTTTATTACAAGCGCTGATAAAAGATGAGCCTCAACAAAAAAACATTTTTCTATGGATGCTCATAATAAGCAGTTTGGTAGCCATAGTGGGAGTGATCTCAGGTAAAGAAGTAGGTGAAAGGCTGATTTCTACCATAGGCAATCCTGCTTTTTTATGCTTTTATTTGGCCAACCATCTTTTTTTAATTGTGCTGTTTTATCTGAAGTATCAGCCTAAGTACAAATGGCTTCTTTGGGTAAATAGCTTTATTCTGCTTTGGGTGATAATTCAGACGCTAACCAGAACCTTCTATATAGCCTTGGTGACGGCTGGTTTTGTGATGGCGGTGATTTATGTACTGAATCAGGTGAAAGAAGAAAAAAGGCGTAAGGTAGTATGGCAAGGTTTGCTAATTTTTCTGGGGGTCTTGCTTATCTTATATCTAATAAGCCTGGTACCTTGGATCAGGAGACATTATCCGATTACCCGCTTAAAAGATACCAGTTCTTTAAGTGCACGTTTTTTGGTATGGGGGATTGCTGTTAAAGGATTTGGTGAACATTGGTTGTTAGGGTGGGGACAAGAAAACTTTAATTATGTCTATGCAAAATTTTTTAACCCTGCTCTGGCCGCTGATGGAGTATGGTACGACCGGTCGCATAATGTATTTTTGGACTGGTTTGTATCGGGTGGTATAGTAGGAGGTTTATCATATATTTTTATCTGGATAAGTGCTGTGTATTGTATCTGGAAAAGTAGTTTGCAATTTTTGCTTAAACTGGTACTAACAGGGTGGGTGGTGTTTTACTGTAGTTTCATATTCTTTAATCCTGATAGTCTCGTAAATAGTATTTTTGCTATGTTTTTATTAGGCTATATAAGTAGACAAAGTGCCACCAGAAGTCTCAGCCTTCCTATTGTTTTTCAGAATTTTTCTGTTGTCAGGCTTTTGGTAATTGGTATTTTAGTGACGATTTTCTATCAGTTTACCTATAGCAATATCCGGTCTTACAGTGTTTTCTCAAGAGCCATAGCCCAACCCACCATTGAAAACCTGATTGCATTATCTGATAAAGCCTATACCATCCGGTCAGCTGTAAACCTTAATATGGTAGAGCAATTAACCTTTATGCACAAAACGGTGATGAACAGTGGACTATCACCTGAGCAAAAGCAACTCTATACAGTAAATCTCAAAAGACTGATCGAAAAGGAGCTTCAGAGACATCCTCCCTCAGTAAAGTTACTTGAACTGCAAGCATCAGTTGAGCTTACGGAGAATAATATTGTAGCAGGCGAACAGACATTGGATAAAATATTGGTCTTATCGCCTGAGTATGTGACAGCCTTTATGCAAAAAGGGAAAGCGGCCTTTGCTCAAAACAGGTATGATGAAGCCCTATTGAATTTTGATAAAGTAATTGAAAAAGCTTCAGGAAATGTGCAGGCCAAACTTTTCAGGGTATATGCCAATGCCTTAAAAAATTCTAATTATAATGTAGCACAGGGTCTAAAGGATATACCTAAAAAAGACTTAGACCTTCATATCGTGTTTGTCAGGGAGATTTTCTTCAGCGCAAGAAACCCTCAGGCTTTTGTAGATTGGTTGTGGGATGGGGGACTGTATGGCATTTTTGTCTCTAAAAGATCAATTTTTGAATGGATGACCGCTGCCTACCAGAATAAAGATTTAACCAGTGTGGACAGATTACTGCTTATCTATAGAGAAAATTTTGCCTGCAATAGCCCGCTCTTAGCTAGAATAGCGAAAGAAGCCCGAAACGGGGATCCTATTGCGCAAACACTGGAAGAATTATTTAGGGAATGTCCCTAATAAAAAGGATTTCATAGCATTTCTATGAAATCCTTTTAGGGTATACTAATTACATCCTCCTGTACTGGCTGTAAATATGGTTCCGGTATCCGCTGTAAAGCCTGGGGACAGTGTAATGCTTTTGGCTTCATACGTTACCTTAGTGCCATTCCCTGTTATCCAGTTGGTGGCAGTAATTGAGCCATTACTGGCCGATGCCTGTCTTAAATTGCCATTGGCATTGGGATTACTAGTAATATCATTGGTGGGGTGCGTCAGTGTGACGGAACTACTACATGCGGAGACTATCACCTGAATAGCATTACTGTTAGGGCTTGTACAGGTGGTATTGGTACAGAGGGCTGTGTAAGTACCCGTAGCAGAGACGACAATGCTCGTACTGGTTGCCCCTGTTGACCAGACCACGTTGGCATTGCAATTACTTGCCTGCAAAGTAACTGGTGAACCTGAATAGGTAGTAATGGGAGAAACCAATGGTGTACAGGTACCTGGGTTTGCTCCGGCACAGGCATTAATTACCGGTGTTGTAACGGCTTGGGTACTTGTGGTACTTGTCGAAGTTGAATAATTTATACAGGTTCCATTATTAAGCAGGTTGGTAAAAGAGGCTCTTACCCAATATTCACTGGCTTCATTTGTACTATATTGATGGCCAGTTGCGCCATTAATATCAGTATAATTCTTCATCCATTGGAATGTCACCTGGGTAGAGGGAGTACTACTTGCGGTTAACAGAGTCGGATTACAATCTGTAGGGCCTACTGTTTTAACAATCTGAACCATTGTTGATTTTACAGTAACTGTATCGCTGCCCGTACCTCCGCAGGTTTCTCCATCAAAACAGCGGGCATAATATTTTGAGCCATATGGGCTACCAGAAGCGAATACTGAAGACCCGGTGCTTTGCACATAGTCGGAGCCTTGTCTGAACCACTTAATTGTCTGGGTATTAGCACAACCATTCGCAAATAACTGCCCTGCTCCACAAACATACACAGTACTGGCCACCGCTGTACCGTTTTGATCTCTGATGACCGGTTTTTGTATAGGAGGTGTACCCGAATTGGTAACATTGATGGCCGTCGATGTATTGGCACATCCATTTTTAGAGACAGTCAGGGTATACGCACCTGGACCTTGCGTGGCAATAAAAGTAGTACTTGTGGCACCGCTAATAGGTACGCCTCCTTTATTCCATTGAAAAGTCACCGAACCCGATCCCTGAAAGAACATATAGTCATAATTCCATTCCATGGTAACTGCGTTTCCGGGACAGACCTCTGTTGGCGTAGTAGGAGAGATGGTTGGCGTTGGCAGAAAGTTTATCTGTGGTGCATATCCATTGGCAGTACAGGAATTGGTAAATGGTGCAGGGATATTCACCTTGACCGAATAAAAGCCTGAACTAGTGGCAGTATAATTTTTATTTATAGCCGATGGAATATTATTACCTTCTCTCATCCACTGATACGAAGGCGCTAAGGGAAACGAAGTAGAACTGGCATTGGAGATTTCTGCGGTAAGTTCTACTGTCAGACCACTACAAATAGTTGGGGGAACAGTCGTTGGTGTAACTTTCAGGTTCCAGACAGGTACCTGTAGGAGATTACTTTGTGTGCTGGTACAAGCGCTCCCATCCCAGCATTCTGCATAATAATTAGAATTAGTATTAGGGTAACCAGTAAAGGTAGTGCCTGTACTCTGGAAGAAACCATTCTGATACCATCTTGTAGTATTACTTCCACAACCGGTAGCCGTTAGAGAAATACCACTACAACCAGCAAATGTTGAAGAAACGTTGGCATCGGTAAAGGCAATAGTAGGTACAGGCAAGACAGGGCAATTCACATTTACATTGTTTGATGAACCGGTTGAAAAATTCAGCAACTGGTCTGTAAGGAAACCAGCTATTCCTTCATAAAGGTTTTTTACCTTTGTCAGTGTGGTTTCTTCTTTTGCTGCCTTTTCAGCAGCGATTACCAGCTCAAAATTTTTAGCGTTGGGTTGAGTAGTTTCTTTCCAGTATTCAATGCCCTGGTTGAGCGCAAAGAGCGTACTGATAACAAAGGTGATAGGTATAATTTTTCTCATATTTTATCAGGGTATTAATTTTTATAAAAGAGGGTAATTAAGAGGCGATGTTTTACTGGAGTTCTAATACATTCCGGAGAGCTCTGTTCTTACGCCGAGATATAATGAAGGTTTCACCGTTGTCCAGAATGACTTTATTACTCCAATAATTATAAGCCTTAATGAACTCTTTATTGACAATGATCTTCCGGTTGATCCTGATAAAATTACCCGACTCTATTTTATCATTTAATCTTTTGATGGTAGTGGTAGAAATGATACTTTCCTCCTGACAGGTATAAATGGTAGTATAGTTAATATCAGCTTGCAGGTATCTGATATTGTCAATTAAGACTTGTACTTTTTTAGTAATGTATAAGAATTCCATCGTATAAAAAATAAGGTTTGCATGCTACAAAAATTTATTTTTATACGCATTTACCCAATAAGCACTTGATGTAATTCTACTACTCAGAATGCGTAGTTTTGGGTGAATTCAGACAGAATTGACAAACGAAAATAGGTCTTATACACCCTTGTATATAAGACCTGGGAAAATCAAAAAATATTATTGGCTCTGCTTCCAGAACCACCGCATCATATCTTCAGTTTTATGAAATCCTAATTTTTTTCTGGCATTATCCAGGTGCTTTCTCACAGTTTTTTCAGAGATAGACATCTGGTCTGAGATATGTGTGGTAGAAACCCCATGAAGCCGGTAACTTAAAATTTTATTCTCTTGTTTCGACAAAGCATTATTGAAGCTGGCATCCATAGCTAAACTTTCTCTGACATCCTCACTAATGGATTTTTTATGCTGAAGTGTTCGGTGAATAGCTTTTGATAATACGCCTTCAGGTTCAGTTTTAAGGATATATCCATCCACATAAGGTAAAATTTCTTTCACTAAAAACAATTTTTCCTCTTGTGTATAGATAATAATCTTTAAGGAGGGATACCTTGACCTTACTTTCCTGATAATATTCTGAGAGCTAACGCCTCTGAACCAATAGCTGATAATGAGAACATCGGTTGGACATTGAATTATTTTTTTTTCAATGTCATCGATTGTTTGAGCGATGGCAACAACTTTAAAGTCTCGGTTGTTTTTTAGCTCAACCGTTATACCATTAATGATGGCGGGATAATCGTCAGCTAATAAAATATTCACCTGTTTGTTCATTGTCAATGCAGCTATGTATTTCAAAAGTTATAGATAATTTTGAGGCTTACCAAGATATTTTTATTATCCGGTCATTAAGCTGTTAGCATCTGTACTATTGTTTCATACCATAAAGAAAAATACTTCATTTAATATTATCTGCGATTTAATCTGCACATAGGAGTCTATTGGTAGCAAACAAAACCAGTAAATCCTGATACTCAGTTTCTACTGGTTTTGCGTCTTTTTATAGAAGGGTTTATTTATCTGAATTTTTAAATTGGCAGCTATGTACTAATTACAACCTTCTATTTTTGCAAGGAAAATGCTACCGGAAACTGTACTAAAGCCAGGTTGTAAGAGAATAGATTTTCCTGCCTGATACAATACATTTGGTTTTGGATTAGTGGCATCCTGTCCAATCCGGCTAGTTGAAGTAATGTTCTGCGTTGCCAGAAACTTAGCAGTACCGGTCATGACATTATCCACAGTAGTGAGCGTGACATCTGATGCGCTTACATTTATTACTTTGCTTCCGCTTCCACCTACTGAACAGGTAGCTGTATAGGTCCCGGTAACTGTTGGATTAAAAGTTGCACTGGTTCCTGTGGCGCCACCTGTCCAGGTGACAGTCCCAGGGCAACCGCTTGCGGTGAGTGTCACAGCTGTGTTCGGACAAACGAAAATAGCCTCAGCCGGTTGTATGCTAATCGGGTAATTACAATTAGGAGTTACAGTAACTGTTACGGCGGTGCTGTTATTCCCAAAACACTGGTCTATTTTACATTTGGCTGTATAAGAAGTAGTAGTACTTGGCGAAACAGAGAGGCTGGTGCCTGTTGCTCCGGTTGACCAGGTGATAATACCACTGGTACAACCCGTAGCTGAAAGCGTCACACTCTGGCTCGAACAAATAGAAGGTGGATTTGCGGGTGTTATGACAGGAGTAGGTGGGGTAGGCTGGCTTGTTACGGTTGTGGTAGCCGTAGCTGTGCAGCCATTGGTACCTGTAACCGTAACCGTATAAGTGCCTGCCACAGTCATCGTAGCGACGGCATTAGTCCCCAGACTATTTGACCAGACATAAGTACCCCCACCACTGGCAGTTCGGGTAACGCTATTGGTTACACAGTTCAGATGGCTACTTCCAGAAATACTAGCCATAGGTGGTGTTGTATTGCTTGTGACACTGGTCGTAGCTGTAGCTGTGCAGCCATTGGTACCTGTAACCGTAACCGTATAAGTACCCGCAGCAGTCATGGTAGCTGTGGCATTGGTACCTAATCCGTTAGACCATAGATAGGTACCTCCACCGCTGGCAGTTCTGGTGACACTGGTAGCACTACAGGTCAGGTTATTCGTACCTGTAATAGTCGCAGTCGGTGGTGTGGTGCTACTGGTTATATTAGTGGTCGCAGTAGTCGTACAACCATTTGTACTAGTAACGGTTACTGTATAGATACCCGCAGTAGTCATGGTAGCTGTGGCATTGGTACCTAATCCGTTAGACCATAGATAGGTGCCTCCACCGCTGGCAGTTCTGGTAACACTGGCATTTATACAGTTAAGATTATTGGTTCCCGTTATGCTTACTACTGGCGGGGTTGTATTACTGGTTACGCTTGTAGTGGCTGTAGTCGTACACCCATTGGCAGTATTAGTAACGGTGACAGTATAAACACCTGCGGTGGTCATGGTAGCCGTAGCATTGGTGCCTAAGCCATTAGACCAAAGGTAAGCATCTCCACCGCTGGCAGTTCTGGTGACACTGGTAGTGGTACAGTTAAGGTTATTGGTTCCCGTTATGCTTACTACTGGCGGGGTTGTATTACTGGTTACGCTTGTAGTGGCTGTAGTCGTACACCCATTGGCAGTATTAGTAACCGTGACGGTATAAATACCTGCAGTGGTCATGGTAGCCGTAGCATTAATACCTAATCCGTTAGACCATAGATAGGTACCTCCACCGCTGGCAGTTCTGGTGACACTGGTAGTGGTACAGGTCAGATTCGTAGTTCCTGTTACTGTAACAGTTGGCTGGGTTGTATTGCTGGTTACACTGGTAGTAGCAGTAGTCGTACAACCATTCGTACCCGTTACTGTAACGGTATAGGTACCTGCCGCAGTTAAGGTAGCCATGGCATTGGTACCCAATCCGTTAGACCATATATAGGTACCTCCACCGCTGGCAGTTCTGGTGACACTGGTAGTGGTACAGGTCAGATTCGTAGTCCCTGTTATGCTGACTGTTGGCGGGGTTGTATTGCTAGTTACACTAGTAGTGGCAGTCGTTGTACAACCATTGGTAGTATTAGTAACGGTGACAGTATAAACACCTGCGGTGGTCATGGTAGCTAAAGCATTGCTGCCTAAGCTATTAGACCATAAGTAGGTACCTCCTCCACTGGCAGTTCTGGTGACACTGGTAGTGGTACAGGTCAGATTCGTAGTCCCTGTTATGTTGACTGTAGGAGGCGTGAGATTTGCCGTAACACTGGTAGTGGCAGTCGTTGTGCAACCATTGGTAGTATTAGTAACGGTGACAGTATAAACACCTGCGGTGCTCATGGTAGCTAAAGCATTGCTACCTAAGCTATTAGACCATAAATAGGTACCTCCTCCACTGGCAGTTCTGGTGACACTGGTAGTGGTACAGGTCAGATTCGTAGTCCCTGTTATGTTGACTGTAGGAGGCGTGAGATTTGCCGTGACACTAGTAGTGGCTGTAGTCGTACAACCGTTAACTCCTGTGACAGTAACTGTATAGGTACCCGCAGCAGTCATGGTAGCCGTGGCATTGCTACCTAAGCTATTAGACCATAAGTAGGTACCTCCTCCACTGGCAGTTCTGGTGACACTGGTAGTGGCACAGGTCAGGTTAGTGGTTCCTGTTATGTTGACTGCAGGCAGTGGTTTAACTGTAACGGTAAGAGGGATCCGAGCACTTTCACAGCCATCTGCAGAAACACATGCTGCATAAAATGTAGTAGTTGTGGGTAACGGAGGAGTGACATACGATTCTCCGACAAACTGACTGCTGCCTCCTGAGGCTGTTGTATACCAGGTAATATTGCCTCCACTACTACAACCTGAGGCCGATAAAGCAGCGGTTGCATTTGCCCCGCAAACAGAAGTATTTCCTGAGGTGTTTGGCGTTGGGTAAGGCGTAACAGTGGTAATAATAGTGTTGGTAGCAGGGAAACTACAACCATTACTTAAATCACAGCTTGCTGTAAATGTTCCCGAAGCAGTAACACTTATCATATGATTGGTAATGCCATTCGACCACACAACATGACCGCCACAGCCGCTTACAGACAATAGGACACTACGCCCTGTACAAAAACTGACATCTCCACTTGCGATTATGGTTGGGGTAAAACTTGGTTTCACTGTAATTGACACCAGATCGCTTGACAATTCAGGCGAAGAGCTAACAAGCTTTAATTTGTAAACAGTATTCACGCTAACATTAGGCATCTGAATACTGATACTGCCATTAGCAGTTGCAGCAACCGATCCCATGTTTCCATTAACAAGATTATTGTTGGCATCTAATAACTGAACTGTTAGGGTATTCCCGCTATCAAAAGTACCTTCAAGTGTAAAAGGTATTGTCAGGTTGTTCTGACCGCATACCTCAGCTACTATTGTTCCGATAGCTATGCGATTAGTGCCATTATTGAATTGTCTGATACCTACAGTACTCCATTTGCCATTCGCATCTTGTGCCCTAAGCTCCAGAAAATGCAGGCCTTGCGAAAGCCCTGTCATGTTGACAACTAATGGAATATTACTAATAGATGAATTAGCAGTAATAGGTATAGTTGTTCCATTGCCTTCACCGGGGTCAGTATCAATAAAATATTCCAGGCGAGTGATATTGGCTAAATTTAAACTTGCAGGTAGAGCCTCCTTGTAAAATTGTCTTAAGGCTACAGTACTCCATTTACCATTCGCATCTTTACCTCTGATGGTTAGATAGTGCAAACCCTGCACTAAAGAATTGTCTAAAGGGATGGTTATTCCTAAATTAGGAATGGTAGTACCAGCCGTTATCGGAATATCCGTTCCCTGATCAGTCCCCGGATCATTGTCAATAAAGTATTCCAGTTTTACTATATTTGGCAAAGCTATACTGCCCGGTAGAGCATCTTTCCAGAAGGGTCTTACCACTGTCCATGACCATTTGCTATTAGAGTCTTTGGTTCTTACGGAAATATAATGCAAGCCATTGACAAATGATGCCTGAATCGGAATAGAAATAGTAAAATTGTTCAGGACAGAAGCACTGGTAACAGGCACATTAATACCATT
This sequence comes from Emticicia sp. BO119, assembly GCF_013912375.1. Classification (GTDB taxonomy): domain Bacteria; phylum Bacteroidota; class Bacteroidia; order Cytophagales; family Spirosomataceae; genus Emticicia. Next base: position 506,702 of record NZ_JACETV010000002.1, read on the forward strand.
GTCAAAGCCTGGGTCATTGTCAATGAAATACTCAATTTTTGTAATATTTACGGCCTGGTTCTGGCACTCTGAAACGGTTAACGTGATGGCATTACTGTTAGGGCTCGGGCATCCGTCTTTGGAACAGGTAGCCGTATAAGTAGTAGTAGTAATAGGGGCAACCGTTTGTGTTTGTCCCACAAAACCATTACTCCAGGTCACTGTGCCTCCTTTGCAGAAATAAACAGTCATGGTTCTGCTTGTACCTTTACAGATGGTTTCACTTTGTCCGTAAATAGTAGGGGCAGACGGAATGGCAGATACCTGAATTTGTAAGGTATTGACACTATTGGCTGTACAGGTATTTTGCGTACACGTAGCGGCATAAGTTCCAGTAGAGCCTGGTGATACGGTAATACTTGAACCTGAACTGCCGGTACTCCATAAGATAGTACCCGTGCAACCGGTAGCTATAAGGGCAGATGATTGTCCGGCACAGATTTTCAGGCTGGAAGCACTTAAACTCATTACATTTGCCGAAGAATTAACCACATTCAATGTGAAAGTATTGCTGGAGATACTCTTACAAACACCTGAGCTACAGATGGCTGAATAAGTCCCTGTTACTTTTGTACTCAAGGCTAAAGCACTACCTGTCTGACCTGTACTCCACGTAACCGTTCCTGCACAACCACTCGCTGTAAGCGAAACTGCTGAGCCGGGACAAACAGCCGAACCAGGGCCTGTAACAGTGGGCGCAGCTAATGCCGCATTGACCGTAACTACGCAAGAAGTAGAACTGATATCACTGACACAACCATTCAGGCTACAGGTGGCTGTATAAGTAGTGGTGGTAGTGGGTGCTACCTCAATGGCACCTCCTGTACTACCATTGCTCCAGGTAACGATTCCGCTACAACCACTTGATTCCAACGCTATTTTTTGCCCGCTACAAATGGTCTGGTTAGGCGTGAGGATGGTAGGAGGAGCGGGCGTAGCAGTGACATTTACCCGAACCGGGCTTGTGGTAAACAAGCAACCATTTTGCCCTATCACAACAGTATATTCACCCGTCTGCGTGGCAGAGAATGTTTTCAGGTTAGCATTTGTAATATTTTCTCCATTCAAACGCCATTGATAGCTATAACCTTCAGGTACACTTAGGGCAATTGGTGTACCCTCACAGGTATTCTGTTCGGCAGCTGGAGAGATAGAGGCCGTTGACGGATTGCTACAAACCACAAATTCCCGTATTGCTACGGTGCTCCATTGATTATTGGCATCTCTGGCCCGTACTTCCAGTATATGCTTACCATTGGAAAGGCCTGTGAGTGCAGCAGTAAAATTAAGATTCGTGAGTGTGGTATTGGGAGTAATACTTACATTGGTACCATTACCAACCCCAGGGTCTGTATCAATAAAATACTCTACTTTATTGACATTAGGTAAACTTGCTATCGCAGTATTTTCCTTGTAGAAAGGTCTTACCACAGCCGTACTCCATTTTCCTTGGTTATCTTTTACCCGTACAGTGAGCTTATGGACACCATTAGGTAAAGCACCAGGTAATGTTACATTAAATGATAAATCGTTTACCGTAGTACCAGCCGTAAAATTAACAGCGGTTCCATTCCCAACGCCAGGATCGTTATCAAAAAAATATTCAACCTGAGCAATAGCCGATACCGGGAGTGAAGAGCGTATTTCTTCTTTATAGAATGTACGTGTAGTAACTATACTCCATTTATTATTAGCATTCTTTGCCCTTACAGAAAAACTATGAAAACCTGGCAATACAGCACTGGGTAGCGGTATAGTAAAAGACAAATTGCTCACACTCGTAGCAGGTGTAAACGTCAAAGCTGTGCCACTGCCTATACCGGGGTCTTCATCGATGAAGTACTCCATTTGGGTAATATTCGGGAGCGGATTATTAGAGGGTAATTCTTCTTTTATAAAAGGTCGGCTGATACAACGTGTCCAGCCATTCCGGGCATCTCTTACACGGACACTCAGGTAATGAAACCCGATGGGTAATGAAGGGATTGGGGTGGTAAAATTAAAATTTGAAATCGAAGTAGCCGCTGTAACCGGAACGTTTGTGGCGTTACCTACGCCAGGGTCGCCATTGAAAAAATATTCAATTTTATCAATGTTTACCAAAGGGGCAGTATTCACAATTCTTTCTTTGATAAACAAAGCATTGGCTGTCCACGACCAATGGTTGTTTTCATCTCTGGCCCTTACACTTAAACGATGGATTCCATCTGAAATACTTAACGATGAAAGAGGAACTGAGAAAGTTTGTAAGACTGATACACCGGGTGTAATGGCTACTTCAGTACCACTGCCTAAGCCGGGGTCGTTGTCGATAAAATACTCAACTCTGTTTATATTCTGGGCAATGAGGTTGCTGCAGGCAAAAAGCCAAAGCACAACCATCCTCACCCATTTGATGGAGAAGTTTTTCATTAATACAAGAAATTAGGTAGGTAAAAGGGATAGTAAACCTTGCTAATTAATTAGCAGACCTAACACTGATGGTTACACTCAACGGGGTAGCTGTAGTGCCCGAACCTGTATTGAAAAAAGAGGTAATAACCGGGACATTAGGCACACCTGAGAGTATATATGGATTATTGCCTGCAAAGGCTCCAATGGGCGTACTACCCGGGCCTACTGTTTTAGCTGGAGAACTCGCAGCTAACTGGAGATTTGAATCATTATAAGGCGAAGCAGTCCATGGATTCGCCACAGTAAAGATAAAGTTGGGATTGGCACTATTCACGTTACCTCCCCCTGACGGCAAACCTGCTATATCGGTACAAAGGTTATTAGAGACAGTTGTGCCGTTTGAATTACCAGAAAGTATCAAGGTGTTAGCAGCTAAGCCACGTCCATCAAAAATATTATTGGTTATAGTACTTCCGTCAATCTCATCCAGCATTCCTGCATTCGTAAATTTAAACGTATTGTAATTAATTACAGCACCCGTAAAATTGTAAAGTGTATTTGGCCCGCCATATAAGAAGATATTATTAGAAATAATACAATTAGTAGAACCATTACCATAAAACTGAGAACCAATTCTACAATTAGTAACAGTTATATTATGCCCGTAAGTATTCACACCACCCACAGTGATAGAAGATCCCGCTGCACTGATGCTATTAACACCACATCTTGTAATGGTACAATTAATATCTCTAACAGTAACATTACTTATTGCCATGCCCATTATGATAGTTCCGGCACTGCCGTTGTCAAGATTGATATTCATTAAAGTGACTTGTCTTTTATCAAAAGAGGTGTTCGGTGTAAGTGCTAAATCATAACCTGTACCAATTATGGTAACTTGTTTGATAATCGATACGTCTCCATAATTTCCTCCATCAACATCAGTCGGTTCAATATAAATAATATCTCCACTTGGAGCAGAGGCATCGATGGCAGCTTGCACAGAGGTATAAATAGCAGGGTCGTTTAAACCCGGAGTTTTATTTACACGACGAACAGTTTGAGCGTTACTGGTATAGGCGAATGCGCAAAGTAAGAATACGAATAGTAGAGATCTTTTTTTCATTTTCTGGATATTTAATAATAGAGTTTTTAGATAATTATAAGTGTGCTTGCAATGCAACTTTGGCCTAACCAAAGATAGCCAAGCGGATAGGACAGCACCAAGAAATAAAGGCTGATTTTATTATTTGGTACCTTAAATTGTATAATTTGGATATTTTTTATAATTTTTTATGTAAATTGAATAGATAAATGCTACACAATTTTATTAGGTAGTACGATTTTATTTTAGATTTACTGAGAAATTCCTGTGGTACTCTGATAAACTTTTGCTGATGGCAATGATTAATCCGAATATAAAATAGATGCAGCTATTCCTCTAAAAAATTCGCACGTTTTTGCCTTAGAAAAAAGGTTTAAGTAATAAGTAAACTCAGCTAATAGTGGAGATAAAAAGTACCTAAAAGAGCAGGAATTTACCTTCTGGTTGGAAACCCTCCAGGACTTTCTTTCTTCTCCGGCTTACTTTTATGCGTTCCCCGTTTTTGAGTAGAATCTCTCTCTGGCTGCCATTAGCATTAATCTTTTCAATATAATATGGATTGACCAGATATGATTTGCTGATACGCAGGAACCCTTCAATCAGATTTTGATGATACACAAGTGTATAACTACTCATTATTTTGCGACCATTGGTCATATGAAATTCAGTATAGTTTACGGAACCACGTAAAAAAACTATTTCATGAATGGACGGAACTATTAATCGGGACATAAGGCTATCGGAAAAAATTTACTGTACAAAAGTCGACAGACGATTGACGATGTACAATCCCCCAAAAGGGGTATTTTTTGATGCTATCTTTTTGAGTAGTTTTGGAGAAATATATTTCAGATGAAGCAAGCATATTTAACCTTTCAGATACTACTTATTACACTGGTAATCATAATGGATTGTAGGGGACAAAAACCCATAGAAATTGGTGCGAACTTTAAATATGAGGAATTAAACCCGGTCATTCAGATTATGACGGACAGTTCAAATACTGTCAATGAAAAAAATCTGGAAGAGTATCGCAGTCATTTCCAGTCTTACCATAAGAATTACCCTACAGGTAATTATTTTCATTGGATTACTTTTCTTTTGAAAAATACGCAGGAGAAATCCATAAACCTGCGGATAGCTTATCAGAATTATGCGGATAGTATAAGCGTCTTTATGGAAACAAAAACAGGCTTCAAGAGTATTGACTCTCCTCAAAGTTGGTTAATCCCAAATGCTAAAAAAATTTATCCTAGCGTTAGATTTTCTGTTTTTAGCTTTACTCTTGATTCAAGAGAACAAAGAAAAGTTTATATAAAACTCCTGAAAAAAGATGGCGTAGTACTTAGCCTTCCATTAGTACTTTATGAAAGACTAGCATTCGAAAAACATTATAGTGAGGATGAGGTTTTTCATGGTTTTTATTTTGGTTGGATGGCATTTGTCTCGATTTTATCTTTTGTTTTTTATCCCTTTCTAAGGGAACGAGTCTATCTCTTTTATAGTTTGAGCATCCTGTTTTCTGTCTTAAATCTAATGGCTCAGCATGGTATCCTCAACCTATATTACGATTGGTTACCAGTGCTTATTAAAGGCCCTTCAGCTATTCTTTTATTTAGCCATTTGTATTATGGGACAACCATTCTTTTTTCGCAACTCTATCTTGAATCTGATAAATATTGTCCTAAAATCTGGCAATACTTTGTTAATTGTTATTTAGTCTCCATTCTTATTTTTCTATCCTTACTTATTTTTAACCATAATCTTAATTATTGGACGTATGGATTATGGTCAACCTTGGTCTATGTTTTAATTGCGATTGGGTATCTTATTTATGGGTTGATTCAAAAAAGAATGGCTGCTTTTTACTATGTTATAGCTATCCTGCCTATGTTTTCTATTGGCTGTCTTTATATTTTTTCATCTTTAGGATTTGCCACATTCTCTTTGGAGTTAGCCAAATTATATAAATTATCTGTTTTATTCGAAATCTTTGTACTATCAATAGGCCTGGGACATAGGTATTTGCTTTTCAGGAAAGAAAAAAAGAAACTTGAACTTGCGCTGATTCAAAGCCAGCATAAAATCATCGAATCTCAGGAAACCGAACGGCAGCGTTTGGCAAAAGACCTGCACGATGAATTAGGAGGGACACTTTCAGCCATAAAAGGAAGAATGGCGAATGAAGAAGTCAGGCCTGAAACAATAACCCTGATAGAGAAAGCCATTGAAGATCTAAGGTCAGTTTCAAGAAACCTGATGCCGCCCGAACTGGCAAACGAAGGCTTGGTTCATGCGGTTTATTATACCATTGAAAGAATACAGAGTTCTTCCCCCATTGAATTTACTTTTATTAGTTTTGGTAAAGAACAACGCTTAAACCAGGATAGTGAACTAAATATTTATCGGGTTATTTCGGAATTAGTCAATAATGTTCTTAAACATTCACAGGCCACAAAGGCTATCATACAATTGATTTATTATGAGACATATCTGAGTATTTCAGTAGAAGACAATGGCATAGGTATAAAAACAAATCAAAATAATTGGGGAATTGGTTTAAAAAACATACATTCAAGGGTTGAATTTCTAAGAGCAAAACTGAACATAGATTCAGGCTCAAAAGGCACAACTGTGATTATTGAAGTACCTATAAAAGATTCTCATGCTAACACCTAAATTACTTATTGCAGACGACCATATACTTTTTAATGAAGGAGTCAGACAATTGCTATCTGAAAAATATGAAGTAGTAGGACAGGTATATGATGGAAAAGATGTTTTGTCAGCCATTCATTTGAAAAAAACGGATGTTATTTTATTAGATATTAATTTACCATCCATTAATGGTTTTGATTTAGCGAAAGAAATAAAAAGAGCTTTTGATACTGTCAAAATTATCTTTTTGTCTATGTATACCGAACCGAGATTCATTGAGCAATCAAAATTCTTGGAAGTAAATGGTTATCTGCTTAAAAACTCTACCAAGGAAGAATTAATCGAAGGTATTGAAAGCGTATTAAGAGGTGAGACCTATTACGACACTAAACTGCAATTCACTAAAATCAGTCTTCATCATAACGATTTTTTTGTCAAGCAGTATTCGCTCACTCCCAGAGAAATTGAGATAGTCCGAATGATTAAAGATGGCATGAGTACCAGTCAAATTGCTGAAAAATTATTCCTGGGTCAGGAAACTGTAAAAACCCATCGAAAAAATATCTATTATAAGCTTTCTATCACAAAATCAACCGAGTTAATCAAATTTGCTATTGAGAATAATATTTAATACATTCTTACAGCAAATAGCCGACGAATAGAGAAATTGCCTAATGATAGTGTAACTAGTCGTCTAGTGAATTTAATATCGTTCACTAATCAATTATTTAACGACCCACTGTAGTAACTTTGAGATGGGCTTGGCATAGAGCGTATACCATTTTGGAGACAACCCGTTAATTTTCCAGGCATTGCGATCTTCCTTATTGGCTGTTATCCGCTTTTTTAAAGAGTCATTGCTATTCCCTCCGTTTCTCATTTTCATCAATACTTCTGGTATATGATATGAGGAAACATGATGTTTATAAAGCATTCTTAACATTAATTCGTAGTCACTGGCATTTGGCATAGTAGCAATATACAAACCATACGTATCATATATTTTCTTCTTTAGGAAAAAAGCCGTATGTGGAGGCATCCATCCGTTGAGAAATTTACTCCGTTTATAAGAGCCAGATTTCCAGTTACGTTCAATTTTCGTCACATCCTTATTATTCACATAATGCAGATCACCATAGACCGAATCGGCATTCGATTCCTGAAAGGCCTTCGCTACTTTTGAAATAACCTGATTGTTCGGATAAAAATCGTCAGACCCTATGATTCCTACCGCATCACCTGTAGCCATTTCAACACCCTTATTCATTGCATAGAAGATACCACCATCCTTTTCTGAGATCCATCTGATTCTATTGCCATAAGATTTCAAAATCTCAACAGTTCCATCTTTAGAAGCTCCGTCTACTACAATATATTCTATATCGGGATAGTCTTGTGAAAGTACACTCTCTATCGTATCACGAATGGTTGTAGCGGAATTGTAAGCGGCAGTAACAATTGAAATTTTCATTGTAAAATCGGGTTTTAAAATCTGCTTTACGAGTTTTTTGAAATTTTATGTTAAGGAGATTACTTAGATAAACAAAGAGACATATCAATAACTCTCAAATTCAACAATAAATTTGAATGGTGATTCATCATGACTAATTAATTAAGCTTTAAATACATCATAGATACCCTTTATAGTTAAGCAAATGCTCTATAGCATAACGAGTGTATCTAAGAAATATTGAAATAGCTATTTTTTTACGGGCAGAGTTATATGCCAAATTAAAACTCATATAGTTTCACGACTTAGTAATTTTATATATTTTGATTAATAAACTTAATCTTTTCATTAATTAACAATTGATATGTTAAAATATTGGATTTTAGCCCAAATTATACTTGATTAAATTTGGGTTTTATATCCTATTAATTAGACATTTTAAACCGCTTATATAAATTCGATGTTTTGCTTTGTAAAGCAAAATTAACTGGTTTTATCGGAAAAAAATCTTAATTACGGAAAATCATGAAAGTAAATAGTTAATGTCCAACAAAATAAAATAATAGTTAAATTTTAGAGTGTATTTAAATATTGTCTTTCTGACCAAAAAGAGCAAATTTTTGGTCAGACAAGCGTATGTGGCACATTTTTCGGATGTAGCCATCAGACTGCCAAAGTGGCAGCTACACGGTTCGCCTTTCGATTGAAAAAATGCAACAAAGTATAGCTAGAAAAGCGGAGGCTGCACAGATGTCTTTGTAGGCCGAACAATAATTTTTAAACATGCTCTTAATATATCACCTGGCTTTCGCAGTCAGTTGTGAGTATTTTTATATTAAAAAACTTTTGCCCAAAGTATTCGCCACCAGATTTTCCAGCGGTTTAGTTTATCAATAGGGTATTCACAATCGGTACAGTCTTCAAATTTTTTGTAGATTTCTTCTGCCTTATAGGGTTGGTTACTTTTGATATAAGCCAACGCTAAGTGCCATTCTGCGGCTTCTTTAAAATAAGGCCGGATATTTTTTACCTGAAGAGATCGCTGAAAGTCTTTTACTGCTAACAAGTAACTTCCTTCTACTAAATGGGCTTGCCCATCAAAAAAACTATTGAATGCGGTTCGTTGCTCGGGCGTGAGTTTAGTGCTATCTATTCCTCTTGTAACATTAAAATCGTTTTCAGTATCAGGCAAATGAACACTTACCAATGATATATACAGCATAAAAATGATTGAGGCAGCCATAGAGGCACCTGCCGCATACCTGATTATTCGGAAAGGAGAAAACTTGTGTAGCCGTCTTTCTCTGTTTTGTAGATTCTTAATTGTTTTTAAGACTTGTTCCTGAATAACCGACTCTTTTAAAAGATTGAGTGTTTTTCGAATTTCTTCCACTTTTTTAGTTAGTTCAATATCCTTTTTTAGTTCTTCTTCAAAAAATAAAGTATCCTTCTGGTTTAATTTACCTAGCAGGTAGTCTTCAATCCATTCAAACTCTTCTTGTTCATTAGTTGGTCTCATATCTCATAAGTTTACTTAGTTCTTTCATGCATCTAAATTTTCTTACTTTAGCAGCATTTGCATTGCCCAAGTTAAATAGAACAGCGATTTCTTCCATCGATTTCTGGTCTAAATAATAAGCTTTTAAAATTCCCTGACAAAGTGTTCCTAATTTTTTGAAAATTGACTGTGCCATCTCAAATTCTTCTTTTTCAATTAAGATGTTTACGGGAGTCATTTCAGGGGTCGAAAATTTTGAAACAAATTCTGCCTCATGTATAGGTCCCTTCCCATCTTTACCTAACTTTTTTAGCCACAGCTTATACGCGACCGCATATAAGTAAGTACTTATTTTAGTATCATCCTGTAAGTGAACTTATCAGACCAGACCTGATTAAAAAAAGAAAGTAATACTTCCTGAAATAAATCTTCTGCGTCTTCAATCACTCCACTATTTCTTAATACAAGATGAGTGATGGTCTTATGGTTCTGCTTATATAACTGTTCAGCTATACGGTTACAGATTTTCTTGTCACGGCTTAATAGCCCTTCAATAATTTCTTTGTCAGTAAATTCTAGGGTCATAGTGGGAGCATCATTTTTAGCATTTATTCCAGCAAACTAAAAAAGGTAACAAAAAAATTAATCCAACTAAAGCGATAGGTAGGGGTAAAAAAATAAAAAAACAAAAAAGAGACACTATCCGCATCGGAACTGTATGTCGTAATATCAAAGGCGTAGGTTATATCTATCAACAAACTTTTATTGACATTTATACTAAGGTACCCTATGTCAAACTATATAATCTTAAAAAAGCTTTGGTATCGGCTGATATGTTTAACGATAAAGTCATCTCTTTTTATGAGCAAAATGACATTCGTCTTTTAAGGGTTTTAACAGACAGCAACGCGACCGGGTCGCCGGAGTGATATCAATTGTACTTAGCCTTAGAAGATATTAATCATACTAAGACCAAAAGTCATCAGACAAATGGTATTTGCAGTTGCGTAATACTTATTTTCTTTGCTCTTCTCTCGTTTCGGAAAGTCTTTGAGAATTTTATTATAAAACTAATTAACTCGTTGTGATTTGCGAGAATCTATCTAAAGATTCAAATAAAACCTATTTGAAAAAATTGCATATGCCAATTAATAATGCTTAGATATTATTTGATAGAGTTGTACCGGATTATCCAGCGAATTATGGAAATTAAGAATGAATAGTAAATAAGGCTATTGATACAAATACTTTTGATCCCTTAATTATATCATTCGATAAATTCTTAGTAGATTAATTAGCTCTGTGGCGTCAACCAGACCTAATTTTTTTAACATGTTTTGCCTATGGGTATTTACTGTGTTTACACTGATGAATAGTTTTCCCGCAATTTGCTCACTTGTAAAACCTTCACCCAGTAGTTTAGCTATCTCCTGTTCTCTTTTCGTGAGGAGTGTTAATTCTGAGGCTGTATTTGTCTCATTGTTTATTTCAAAAAAACGACTGGTTTTGCCTCCGGTTAAATGAATGTGCTGTTTGCCATTTCGTTTGAAATGAGTGATATCTGTTATGTAGGCCAGAAAATAGGTAATGTGACCATCATCGTTTGTTTTTAATGCAATGCTTTCCTGGCAGACCCTTCTGATGCGTCCGTCTTTTCCTGCCATCTGGTAATCGTAAATTACCCTGAACATTTTCATCTGTTTTGGGTCAAGGGTAGCCGTATAGGAACTGATTTGCCTGGATATTTCACCCAGTCCCAGAAAATCTTTTTCCAGATATTTACTTACGTAGCCTTCTACCCCAACTTCATAGAAATAGTCTGTAGGCCAGCCACAGACTTTCTCAACTGCACCTAAAATCAATGGATACATCATTGTTTTTATTTCAAGTACAGCCAGCGCATGCCCCTGCATGGTGAGTGTTTCGTGTAAGAGAGGGTTGTTTGCCACAAGGCTGGCTACTACATCAAAATCTTCGTTTGTTCCATCTGAATGCCAGATTCTCTTGAAGTCGTTAAAATCAAATGGATAGGAGATTAAACCCATAGAATTTTCAATTAAAACGTTTTGGTTTGGATTTGAAATACTGGATGTTCCGTATTGTAATACTAATCAAATAAGAAGAGATTTGCAAGAGTCTGCCAGAAGATTCTAATCCTGTCTACAGATATCAATTTAAATATTGCAGGAGCTTGACAGATACTGACCTTTCGTGATAAATTGCCTGATAGGCTAAATGATTATCCCGGAGATTATCGAAAGTAGGCTTAAAAAAATAATCGGGTTTCATAGATACAAATATTTATTAGCTCTCCATCAAATCATACGATAAATCCTTAACAGGTTCATCAGCTCCGTGGCGTCTACGAGGTTGAATTTTTTTAGCATATTTTGCCTGTGCGTATTTACGGTGTTTACACTGATAAACAGTTTTTCAGCAATCTCGTAACTGTTGAATCCCTCGCCCAGTAGTTTGGCTATTTCCTGCTCTCTTTTAGTAAGCAGGGTTAATTCTGCGACTGTATTTGTCTCATTGTTTATTTCAAAAAAACGGCTGGTATTGCCTCCTGTCAGGTGCATATGTTGCTTGCCAGCCCTTTTGAAATGCGTGATATCAGATACATACGCCATAAAATAAGTGATGTGCCCTTCATTGTTTGTTTTCAAAGCTATGCTTTCTTCACATATTCTTCTTATGCGTCCGTCTTTACCTTTCATCTGATAATCGTAGATTACTCTGAATTGTTTTACCTGTTTTTTGTTCAGGGTGGCTACGTACGAATTAATCAGTTTAGATGTTTCTTCAAGACCAAGAAAATCCCGGTCAGGACATTTGCTTATATAACCTTCAACACCCGCTTCATAAAAATACTCGGTAGACCAGCCACATACTTTTTCTACATCTCCTAGAATTAATGGGTAACGCATTGTTTTGACATCCATTACTGCTAATGCATGCCCTTGCATAATAAGTGTCTCATGCATTAAAGGATTGTTTCCTATTAGATTGGCAACGGATTCATGGTCTTCGTTAAGACCGCCGGAATTCCATATTCTTTTATACTCATTAAAACTGAAGGGACAAGCTATTAAACCCATAGAGATGTGAAAAGGATGTGTCGGTTTGGCGCTAAAATACTGAATGTTCAGTATTGTAAAGCTAATTGAATAGCGGGAAATTTGCAAGTAACTACGTGATGAATCAAATATTGTCTGCACAATCGTATTTAAAAAATACCGGATAGCCTTATACGCTTCTTATGCATAAGGTGGTATCCTGCCAAACCCAAAAGAACGAAAATTGTCAATGACTAGAAAAATTTATCCTCAGACTGACGAGATAGTGTATCTCGAAGCTCAGATTAATTATACGATTCTGCATTTAAAAAACGGCCGGAAGATAGTTTCTTCTACTACGCTCAAATATCATCAGGCAGACAGCTGTCTCGATGGGTTTCTACGAGTGCACAGGTCTTATCTCATTAATCCTGATTTTATCAAAAACATTGTAAGAGAGCGGACTAAAACCATTGCGCAACTGCTTGACGGAAGAGAACTTGAGGTATCAAGAAGGAGAGTTGAGCTCGTAAAAAATTTGAGATATTCAATAGAAAACACATTTTGAGATGAATAAAACTTTACGCATTATCATTTTATCGGTTATCTGTTTATCCACTAAGGCACAGATATCATTAGTGAAGCAATTTGACAGGCAGATTGCAAATTTTGAAACGCTTGGTAATAAAATTCTTTTTAATGTTGAATCTCAGGGAGGCGAGCCGGAATTATGGGTAAGTGATGGATCAGAGAGTGGTACTTTTATAATACCTTCTGCTCCGCCTCTTACTTCAGTATCTACATTCAGGAGTCGGGTAGGAAATTATATATTCTGGTATGTAAATGGTGAAATATGGAAATCGGATGGCACTATATCAGGAACGGTGAAAGTAAAGGATGGGCTACCGAGCTGTAATAATCTGGTAAATCTGAATGGTATATTAGTTTTTACCGGGGAAGATGATTTATGGAGAAGTGATGGTACTACTGGGGGGACTTATAAAATAAAGGACGATATTGTACCTTATGTTTTAGAACGAACAGCCGTATATAATGGATACTTATATTTTATGGGTGGAAACGCTATTAGTAACTTCACTACGGTATGGCGTACAGATGGTACCACAACTGGCACTACCGAAATTCCCAATGGTGGGTATAAACCCTTGGGTTTTAATGTCATTAATAATAAACTCATTTATTCGGCATTTATTACTTATCCAAATTGCGAAACTAACGATTCAGGATTTATAAGAGTAATAGTACAAATGGACGGTTCGAATGTCACCGTGCTAACACCAGTAAATTGTATTCCTTCTAATCCATTCGGGTGGAATAATTTCGAATCTACTTCAAAATTTTTCAAAGCAGGCAATTACTTGTATTTCAAGGGTGGAATAAGCATAGTGGGTGGTTTTGGAAGTACTAATCTATTTAGAACTGATGGTACTGTTGCAGGTACTATCAAATTAACAAACTTTATTCCAAGTTCATTAAATGAAGGGCTCGATAATTCATTCTGGGATGGTAGCATGGAAAATGATTTTGGATTTGATAATATCTTTCTCTTTCCAGCCAGAACAAGTAATGAAGGTATTGAGCTATGGAGAAGCGATGGAACAGCAATTGGCACTTATTTACTGAAAGATTTCATTATAGGGGCAGAGGCGTCAAATCCCAAAGAATTCAGGACTATCAACGGTTTGACCTACTTCTATGCCAAGTCTGTTACATACGGCATGGAACTATGGAAAAGTGACGGTACTGCAAATGGCACGCAATTGGTAGAACAGCTAAACCGTTCTGCACAAAATGTACCGTTTCCGACGAACTTCCCTTTCAATGGGCATGAGTATGGCATTAATATGGGAAACGGTTATTATTTCTCAGGTATCTATAATAATATTAATGGTTTATATAAAACCTGCATTTCTCCTTTTCCGGTACTTTCGGCTACTAATACCACTATATGTGCTGGTAGTAATACCACGTTGAGCGCATCAGGCTGTAATGGTATCATCACATGGAACACAGGCGCAACAACGAGCTCAATCGTAGTTTCTCCCGGCACAAGTACTACTTATTCAGCTACCTGTACTGAGGGCGTTTGCAGTACAAGTATTACTAACTCGCTGACCATAACAGTGAATCCGGTTCCCGTTATTGCGGCCAATACAGGTAATTTATGTGCCGGACAAAGTATAACACTTACGGCATCAGGCGTAACGGCAGGCATTCAATGGCAACGGAATGGAAGTACTATTGCAAGTGCTACAAATGCCACCTACAGCCCAACACAGGCAGGCACATACAGAGCCATTGTTATTGCTACGCAATGCTATTCTAACGAGATTATAGTAAAACCCATACCTGCAGTGCCTGCTATTACCAGCAGCGCCTCAAATAGTATCTGTGCCGGGCAGAGTACCACTTTAACAGTCAGTAATTGCGCAGGTAGTGTCACATGGTTACCGTCTGGTTCCGGCTCTGCTATTTCTGTGAGTCCGGGCAGTACTACCACTTATACTGCTACCTGTACTGAAAATGCCTGCATCAATACGAATACGATCAATATTGTGGTCAATCCACTGCCTGCCGCTCCTGTGGCAAGTATTTTCAATTGTACAAACACGCCTACTAAAGTATGGGAGAAAAAATATGGTGGCACGCACATTGAAAGCCCCTATAAAGTGCTTGAATTATCAGACGGTAATTTGCTCTGGGTGGGGGTGTCTTCTTCAGCTATCAGCGGTGATAAAACTGTGAGTAATTCGGCGGGAGATGATGCCTGGATTATCAAGACAGATGCTGCAGGTACAACTAAAATATGGGATAAAGTTTATGGTGGTACAGGTGGGGATTATCCATATGCAAGTATAGCCACAAGTGATGGAGGAGCAATTATTGCTCTAGGGTCTAACTCGGGTATGAGTGGTAATAAAACAATTGATAAATACGGTTCGAGCGGTAATGATATATGGGTGATAAAAATCAATAGTAGCGGTGTTATTGAAAATCAATGGATTTTTGGCGGGACACTGGATGATAATCCTAAAGATATTATTCAAACAAGCGATGGAAATTATGTTCTGGCGGCGGTATCGTATTCAGCCGATGGTACCGGAAATAAAAGCATTATTAATGGTCCTATATCAAATACTATCAATGGAGATATATGGATTATTAAATTCAACCCTGCTTCCACGAGTGCAACAGGGGCTTCAGTATGGCAGGCAACTTATGGAGGTAATTCACTCGATGAACCTGCGAAAGTGATGGAAACACCATCAGGTGATTTACTTATTGCGGGTTCTTCCAAATCAATTGTATCAGGCAATAAAACCTCTGTTAGCCATGACGGAGGGGCTGGGCAATCAGATTACTGGGTATTGAAAATTAAAAGCAATGCCTCTGCTATTGTATGGCAGCAAAGCTATGGTGGGGCAAAGGCATCGTCAGACCCTACGGGACAAAGCTATGGAGATGATAATTTAACTTCTATTGCGAAGAGTAATACCACGGGCAGGTATGTATTGGGAGGCACAAGTAAGTCGCAAGCGAGTACAGGGAATAAAACCGTTGCCTTGAAAGGCGATAATGACGGCTGGCTTGTAGAAATCAATGAATCTGATGGAGCTAAAGTGGCTGAAAAAGCTGTTGGCGGAGCCAATAAGGATGATTTCTATGAAGTATTAAGAATGCCTAACGGAACGGGCTATTGGCTGTCTATGCGTGTAACCAACACAAATTCGGGAGATATAACAGCATCGGCCCTGGGATTGACAGATATATGGGTAGCAGAGATTGACAATAATTTCAGTCTGGCCCCCCGATGGGACAGGCGCTATGGTGGCGCTTATGAGGACGGCCCGAGAAGTGCCATAATTACGAGTACAGGTCAATTAATTGTAGGAGGATATCAGGCAAGTAGCGCCACAAATACCAATGGTATTGCTCAGGATTATTATGCTGTAAAAATATCAGAATGCACAGCTGGTACTACTGCCACCATGTGCACAGCTTCAACGGTTAATCTGTATGCAAGTGGCTGTAATGGTACCATTCAATGGTCGAACGGCAGTAGTAGTAATAGTATATCTGTAAATATTGCAGGCACTTATACAGCTACCTGTACTTCATTTGTGACCAATTGCACGAGCAGTGCAAGCAATGCACTTGTTGTAAATTTTGCAAGCACCAATGCACCTGCAGTTACTGGCACTACGATATGCACAGGAAACAGTACTACACTTACTGCCACGGGTTGCTCGGGTACATATAAATGGTACAGTTCTGAAACAGGAACTACAATTCTGGCTAGTACAGCTGCCTATGCTACGCCAGTGCTTAACACCACAACTGCATATTATACAAGCTGTACAGAAAATAATTGCGAAAGCAGCAGGACATTAGTTACAGTAAATGTGGAAGCTAAACCGAATGCACCAACTGTTGCGAGCCCGAACCCGATTTGTGTGGGAGGCAGCGCCAATATAAGTGCTGCTGGTTGTACAGGTTCTGTAACATGGACGGGTGGGCTAAGTGGTAATACAATTACTGTAAGCCCTGCCATTTCTCGAACTTATCGGGCTGCCTGCACGAATGAAAATAGCTGTACCAGTGATAGTAGCACCGTGGTTACATTGGTTGTGAATCCATTACCATCCGCACCTGTTATTTCTACGGTCTCATGTGAAAACACTCTTACAAAAATATGGGATAAGCGTTTCGGTGGGAGTAATTATGAGGAACTACGTTATATGCTACCCACAAATGATAGAGGATATTTATTGGGAGGTTATTCAAACTCTGATATTTCTGGTGATAAAACCCAGGCTTCTCAGGGTGGTAATGATTATTGGATAGTAAAAATAGATGCGGATGGGATAAAACTATGGGATAAGCGTTTCGGAGGCAATACTAATGATATTTTAACCTCTATGCTACCTACAAATGATGGAGGATATTTATTAGGGGGTTGGTCGGAGTCTGGTAACACTGGTGATAAAAGTCAGACTTCTCAAGGTTATTCTGATTATTGGATAGTTAAAACAGATGCGAATGGGACAAAAATTTGGGATAAGCGTTTTGGAGGTAGTAATGCAGATATTTTACGTTCTATACTCCCTACAAATGATGGAGGATATTTATTAGGGGGTGAATCCTATTCAGGTTTTTCAGGCGACAAAAGTCAGGTTTCTCAGGGTGGGTTAGATTTTTGGATAGTAAAAATAGATGCGAATGGGACCAAACTATGGGATAAGCGTTTTGGAGGTATTAATGATGATGTTTTATGGAATATGATAAATACAGGTGATGGTGGATACTTATTAGGTGGATTTTCATGGTCTGATATTTCAGGAGACAAAAGTCAATCTTCAAGAGGCGATGCTGACTATTGGGTACTTAAAATTGATGCAAACGGTACAAAAATATGGGATAAAACTTTTGGAGGTAGTGATATGGATTTTCTGACTTCTGTAGTGCAGACCAGTGATGGTGGATATTTACTTACAGGAGAATCAGGTTCTGGCATTTCAGGTGAGAAAAGCCATATCTTACTTGGAGACAGAGATTGTTGGTTAGTAAAAATTGATGCTAATGGAACAAAGATGTGGGATAAGCGCTTTGGCGGTAATGGTACTGACTGGCTACCAACTATAGTTCCTGTCAGCGATGGCGGTTACCTATTGGGTGGAGGGTCTAGTTCAGATATTTCGGGAGAGAAAAGTGAAAAATCTCAGGGAGATTTTGATTATTGGATTGTAAAAATTGATGTTAATGGAACAAAAATATGGGATAAGGCTTACGGCGGAGCTAACTTAGAAGGTATTGGTTCAATATTACCTATATCAGACGGAGGATATTTATTAGGGGGAGGATCTGATTCTGGTATTTCAGGTGATAAAAGTCAATCGTCTCAAGGAGGGAGAGATTTCTGGGTATTAAAAGTAAATGAGTGTCTGAATCCTATTGCAATTTGTCCTGGCCAGAATGTTAAGTTAACAGCGAGTGGTTGCACGGAGACAGTTAACTGGTCAAATGGTATGAGTGGTAGTACTATTACAATTAATTCGGCGGGTACCTATACTGCTACCTGTACTGTTAATAATTGTGGCAGTAGCCTTAGTAATAGTATCGTTATTACTAATGTTCCGGCAAATCTTAGTCTTGCTAATACGGCTACAAACGGGGTTCAGAAAGCACTGGATAGCATTACCTCAACGCAGACTGTGCCAGTCTCAACAAATGTCACCTATCAGGCAGGTAAGAGTATCAATCTGCAAGGGGTATTTCAGGCTCAGCCTGGTAGTGTTTTTAAGGCTGAGATTAAGGGGTGTGATAATTGAAATGCCGGAGAGAATAAAAAAGAGTTATGGCAAAAGAGTTGCCATAACTCTTTACATTTAATCAGTACTTAGGCTTCCCTTGGGAAATCAAATATTAAAGATTGATCATCCTAAAAATGTAATGCTTTCCTTTCAAGTTTATAATTACAAATAAAATACTTTATTAATCCAATAGGCAATACTCAATTGCCCATTGGACAGATGCCTTTCGTAAAAAGCTATATCATTCTTTATCAGAACTACTTTTGATTGACACAATTATTATGAGGTACTTTTAAAACTTACTACCAACCGTAATTTTATCATTCTCTTCGGGAAGAAACCCAGTAACCTTAATTAATTTTGAATAATTATTTATACTTGGCATCACTTTTTTATTTTCCCAAAGGAATACAGTTGTTTCAGAAACACCTAATAATTTGCTAAAGTCCCTTTAGAAAGATTGCTTATTGCGCAGTTTAGCTCCAAAAGTCAGTGGATTTGGATTATACGCTCTGTTTATAGGTTTAGGCACCCTAGCAGCTAAATCTGGGAAATGTCCACATAATCTTTTGCCTAAGGCAATGCAAATTACTTAAATAATCGACTTTTTGATAAGATGCTCTAGCAATGTTAATGAAGTATTTTACAAAAAAGAATATTTTTTTAAAAAACTTTTGAAAAGTGAATTATTATAGTTTACTTTGTCTATCAAATTAGTAGAGTAATAAAGTAAATATATATTCTTTCCTTCTTGCTAACCACCAGTAAGACAAGGGAACCCAATCAAATTATTCACCAAAAATGATGAAAGAAATTTGTTTGTTTGATTCGCCGGAATACTTTCTGACGAATTCGGTGGTGCCTTGTATGCTTCCCAATGCACAACGTATGTGCCTCACCGATAGTTGTTGTTAGCAACGCAATACATTTGAAAAATACTATATTATCCTTGGTACCCTCGTGACAGCCCAGGTACGACTTCCGTTTGGTCGGTGGTTGGCTATTCGGTTTGTTTTACTAGGCTGTCCTTAGGGGTATCAGGGATTCTTTTGCCAAATCCAAAGAAAAATCATGAAAGTTTCAATTAAAATCGCATTCGTAGCGCTTTTTTGCTTCACAGGTCTGCATAGTGTCGGGCAACAGAATATCAGGATAAGCGGTACACGCTTTACGTTTCCATTGGTAGAAAGATGGATTGTTGAATATAACAAATCAGGCTCAAATCTCTCTGCTGATTTGATTCCAAAGGCACAGCCTAACGAAAAATTAACTGTAAGAGTAGTTGGTCATGTTTTAGAAAAAACAGAATTAAAGCCATCAGAAGAAGTAATAGTTGTCAGTCGTTTTGCGCTTTTGCCTGTGAGCAATGAAAAAAATAGCCTTGCTCAGAAATCGCTGAAAAAGGGCTTAAAACCTGAAGAATTAAAAAAAGTATTCTTTGAAGACCCTGAAGAGTCGCTGGAAGAAAATACAAATAATGGCAAATATCAGGTCTATACACGCAATGCAAGAGTATGCTCTTCTATCGCCTTTGCCAGGTATTTCAATGATGAGCCTGAGAATATTTTCGGGAAAGGAATCACCGGCGACGACTATCATTTGATTGAAGCCGTTAAACGGGATTCGTTAGGTATTACCTACAATAATCTGGGGTATATATATGATTTAGAAAGCCGTACATTACAAAAGGGATTAGCAGTTTTACCCATAGATTTTAACAAAAATGGTAAGCTCGAAAAAGAAGAGCAAATTTATCAGAACCTCGATTTACTCATCAGCTTTTTAGAGAAAGGCAATAAAAAACAATACCTGCCGACCGAGAATATATTCTTCGTGATTGATAAAAGTCAGGCCAGTGACGAACTCAATAAATTTATCCGCTGGGTTCAGACCGATGGACAGTCGTTTGCTCATGAATACGGTTTTCTTTCATTGACAACCAATGATAACAAAAGTGCCTTTAATACAAATCTTAACAAGTAAAAGCAGGATTTAAGTGAGATCAGTTGCTTATTAATTCTGTGTAATATCTCCTTTTGCTCATACAATCCTTATCAGGCTACTCTATGTTAGGAATAGCCCTGGTTATCTTTTGCATTCCCAAAAAACCGAAAACGATACTTACGAACATATATGAAACAAAAAATTTACCATTACTCGAAACTGCTTTTATTAGTAGCGGTATTCATTTCAGCGTATTCTCAGAATGGACATGCGCAGAATAGCGATTCCCGGCAACCTGTTTCCATTACAGGTAAGGTAACAGACACAAAAAGTAAAGAAGGAATTGTGGGAGCTACTGTAGCCATCAAAGGAACGACTACAGGTGTTCTGACAGATGTAAACGGTAATTTTGACTTTAAAACTTCACAAAAACCACCTTTTACCGTAGTAGTTTCTTATCTGGGCTACAGGAGACAGGAAGTTGAGGTTTTTGAAATAGAACCCTTAACCTTTGCGCTATCAGAAATTAAAGGGCTTAAACTGGATGAAGTCGTTGTAATTGGTTATAGCACACAGGAAAGAAAGAATCTTGTTGGTTCGGTTACAAAAATTGACCCGGGTGATGTGAAAAATATCCCGGTTGCCAGTGTAGATGCGCAGTTGCAAGGCAAAGCAGCGGGGGTGCAGATTAATGCTAATACAGGGATACCCGGCGAGGCTATTTCTGTAAGAGTAAGAGGGACCACCTCTATTAATGGTAGCAATGCACCTTTATATATTGTAGATGGCGTATTTATTAATGCTACAAGCTTGCAAACCATTAATATGGGAGGCACTTCTACAAGCCCGTTAGCGGATATAAACCCATCAGATATTGAGAGCATTGAAGTTTTGAAGGATGCCAATGCAACAGCCATTTATGGTTCGAGAGGGGCCAATGGTGTAGTAATTATTACAACCAAAAGAGGTGAATATAATACAAAGGCTAAGATAAACCTTAATGTAACCCAAGGGTTTAGTGAAATACAGAAAAGCAGATTGTGGAAATTGGTTACCGGCCCTGAATCAGCTGCATTTGTAAACGAAGCCTGGATTAATGCAGGAATTGATAACCCTGCTCTGAAACAGACTTTCGCCAATAGACCCTATCGCCCGAAATCAGAGGGAGGCCGGGGGTTACCGGAAGAACAAGGGACTTTTGACAGACTAAGCGATGTATTCAGAGTTGCTTCCCTTAAAGAGTATGACCTTTCCTTGCAGGGTGGTACAAAAACTACTAAGTATTATATAGGTGGCAATTATACAAAACAAGAGGCTACAGTTCGCCCGGTATACTTTGAGCGGTCAAGTTTTAAGCTGAATTTAGACCAGCAGGTAAATGATCAAATAACTATTGGTACAAGCAACAGCATTTCCCGTTCTTACCGGAATCAGCTTATTAGTGGAAGCACCCCAAGAGGGATTTTCCAATCTGCCTTGCTGACAGCTACCAACCTGCCTAAATATAATGATGATGGTACCCCTGCCTTATGGGGAGGATTTGATAACGTAGATGTACTGGTAAATAATAACTTTATTAATACGGTAAGCCTGCGCTATATCGGAAATCTTTATGCTGACATAGATTTATTACCTAACCTGAAATTCAGAACCAGTTGGAGTGTTGATTATAACAATTATGATGAAAATGAATACTGGACTGATGAAACCGTTGTTGGGGCAGCCCCAACCAATGGCCGGGCACGTTCCTCGCTTACCCAGAACAGTGCATGGGTAAATGAACAGACCCTTTCATACCGGAAGAAATTTGACAAACATTCATTCTCTGCCCTCGTAGGTAATACCCTGCAAAGTAATATTCTGAAAAATACTGCGGCCGAAGGGTCTAATTTTCCGAATAATTCATACCAGATTATTTCTTCTGCCTCTATTTTCAACGCCTCACAGTCATGGACAAAGGGCTCACTTGCCTCATTCTTTTCACGTGTTGATTATAATTATAACAGCAAATACTTATTTGAATTTACTTTCCGGGCTGATGGTTCTTCACGGTTTGGCGGAAATAATAAATGGGGCTATTTCCCATCGGTAGGGGGTGCATGGCGCGTAAAAGAAGAAGACTTCCTGAAAAATGTGAGCTTCATCAGCGATCTGAAACTAAGAGCCAGTGTGGGTGTAACAGGCAACCAGAGTGGTATCGGTGATTTTGCTTCTTTAGGTCTTTGGAACGGTGGACCCGGGTATCCTGACAATGAAAGCAGCGGGGTTAGACCGGGCACTTCGCCGCAACAATTGGCTAATCCTGATTTGGTATGGGAAAAAACCAGACAGGCTAATATAGGCCTTGAAGCAGGATTTCTGGATAACCGTATCAATGTAGAATTAAATTTCTACGATAAATATACTACTGACGTATTATTGCAATTGCCTTTGCCGGGCACGAGTGGATTTACGTCTTATGCCAGCAATGTCGGAAAAATCAGTAATAAGGGTTTTGAATTGAGTATCAATACTTTCAATATTCAGCGAGACCGCTTCAAGTGGCAGACTAATCTGAATGTGGCCACCAATGTCAATAAAATAGTAGAACTTCCAAATCCTATTAATAGCGGATTCATAACATTGGAACAAGGTTACCCCATGTTCTCTTTTCAGGTGTATAAACAATTGTATGTAGACGCACAAACCGGCAATGCTGTATATGAAGACGTAAATAAAGATGGACAGATAACAGTAGCCGACCGCCAGATTTTAGGCACTTTTACGCCAAAATTCTTTGGTGGGCTTACAAATGCTCTTTCGTACAAAGACTTTGATTTAAATGTCTTATTCACTTTCCAGCAAGGCAATTATTTATTCAATGAAAACAGGAATTATGGCGAGAGTGGCGGTACCAGAGCAGATAGGTCCTATCACCTTACTCAGGCTAACAGATGGCAAAAACCGGGAGATATTACCGATATTCCACGCATTACTACTGTGGGTACTAACTATAATTTAAGTCCGAATAGTCGATATCTGGAAGATGCTTCCTTTATCAGATTGAAAAACCTGTCGCTTGGCTATACAATACCTGTCCAAACTACAAGCAAGCTAAAAATCTCAAAGGCTCGCCTGTTTGTTAACGGGTCAAACTTATGGTTGCTCACTAAATATACCGGACCGGACCCGGAGGCATATGTACCTTCTTCGGGTAATCAGAACGCAGTAGGAAGAGACTTCTGTATTCCTCCGCAACCGCAAAGTGTGCAATTTGGTATTAATCTAACCTTTTAATTTCTCAGGACACACATGAAATTCTATCAATATATATATTCTCTATTGCTGATTACTGGTCTGGCATCATGCAATAAATTCCTTGATGTTTCGCCTAAAAATTCGGTTTCAGACGCTACCACAATTGTGGATAAATCATCGGCAGAAACAGCTGTCAGAGGGATGTACAATAGTCTGGCGAGTGGTTCTTATTATGGCACTTCTTTTCAGTCTATTGGCTATTTATCTGGCGATAATATCGCCAGAACAGGTCCAAGTACCGACCCGTCGCAGTTTATTGATCATAATGTCACAGCTGATAATGGGACGATAAACAGTGTCTGGAATGCCATTTACAATACCATTAACAGAGCAAACCATGTCATAGCAAAAGTCCCGGCAGTTGATGATATAAGACTGACTCAGGAATTAAAAAATCAGCTTTTAGGAGAGGCCTATTTTGTAAGAGCCTTAGCTTATTTTGATTTGGCAAGAACATGGGGAGGAGTACAAATTGTATTGGAGCCTACCCAAAGTGTACAGGATAAAATAGGGGTTAAAAGAAGTACACTTGCGCAGACCTATGCACAGGTATTAAAAGACTTAGAAACTGCTGAACCTTTATTGCCCCCAACACTTAACCGGGTAAGAGCCACAAAAAATACAGTCTGGGCCTTACGGGCAAGATACCATTTATATCAGAAGGAGTGGGCACAGGCAGAGAGCTACGCAGATAAAATTATCAATATGACCAACAATTATAAACTCATTAGCCCCTATAATTCTTTCTGGGCAAATAATGTGGTAGCTACACAAGAGTCAATCTTCGAACTTTCTTATAGTGCAGCAACGCCCAATTCTCATAGAGGTAGCTGGCAACCACCTGAAAAAGGAGGCACAAGAGTCTGGATTCCGAATAATGCTTTTATTACACTCGTAAGCGACTCAACGATTGGAGGAAGCAGGAATACATTAATAGCCAGAACGACAGGAGGGTTATGGTATGGCAATATGTATTATCGCAGCCCCGCTACCGACCCCACCTTTATTCTTCGTATAGCCGAACTTATCTTAATTAGAGCAGAGGCGCGCATACAGCAAGATAAAATTGAAGAGGCATTAAGCGATTTGAATATAGTAAGAAAAAGAGCAGGTCTTACTAATAAAACAGGCTTATCAAAAGACGAAACGCTTTTAGCCATTGAAAATGAAAGAAGAGTAGAGTTTGCCTATGAACCACATCGTTGGTTTGATTTGATCCGAACCGGACGTGCCACCACAGTTTTGAGTATTACCAATCCAAACAAATTATTAATGCCGATTCCGATAAGTCAGATCAATGCCGATAAAGCGACTGAACAGAATCCGGGATATTAAATCAAGAACTTTCTAAAATTCATATTTTAACTATTTAATCAAATGAAAAATAGCAGAAAAACATTATTGGCTCTTGCCTTTATAACCCTTGTTTCATTTAGTTTTACTACTAAATTAGTAGACGATTACGACAAGGAAATTACAGAATGGCAACAGAATAGAATTAATGAATTGAGAGGGGCCAGAAGTCCACTGAATCTTGTCGGCTATTATGGCTTGAAAGAAGGAGCGAATACTTTCGGAAGCGGTAAAAACAATGACATCATATTTCCTGACGGCAAAATTCCTGCGTATGCAGGCACTTTCTTTCTGAAAGATGGTGTGGTTACTTTAGAAGTGGAAAAAGACGTACCTATTCTTTCAAAAGGCAAGAAATTTGAAAACTCGGTTGTTTATACTTCTTCGGCTTATACTGTTTTAGAATATGGAAGCCTGCAATGGTTTGTTCATAAAAATAGCAATGAATTAAACATCAGATTATTAGATTTGAAAAGCAAAAGCCAGTTGGCATTTACAGGTGTGGATAGGTTTCCGGTTAATAAGGACTTGCGTTTAAAAGCAAAGTTTCAACCTTATGCTCCAGCCTCCACTATTGCTATTACTACTATTTATGGCAAAACGTCTGACAGACCTTCAGCAGGATTGCTTACATTTACTATTGATGCAAAAGAATATAAATTCGAAGCATTAGGCACTGGCGCAGGTCAGAAATTATTCATTGTATTTTCAGATAAAACGGGTGATAAAGAGAGCTATCGGTTCAGATTTTTAAATACCGATGCACCAGACGAAAACGGATTTGTGACTCTTGACTTTAATAAAGCTACTAATCCGAATTGTGCTTTTTCTCCGATTGCTCCTTGTCCGTTACCGCCGAAACAGAATGTTTTACCTATAGCGATTGAAGCCGGAGAGAAAAAGTATAAAAGTGAGATTTAAGGGCTAAAAGCTCAAAATGCCGATGCATTATATTAAATTCAGAAATCAATTTAATCACAGAAAACTATGTCTCAAACACTAAATTCTGCTAAGTTGGGAAATTTTATTACTTCATTTACTGAATTGATAGACTCAAATCCGTCAGAAGTAAATGTGCTGACGAATGGTGTTGGCATCCTTCAGGACTTAGTGGCTGCTGATGACTGGCTTCCGGAAGAATATGCCCGACCCCATCCACAATATTACCAGCAGTTCTTATTGCATCTGGATCCACAGGAACGATTTTCCGTAGTCAGTTTTGTCTGGGGACCGGGTCAGATTACACCGATACATAACCATACGGTGTGGGGGCTAATTGGTATGCTTCGGGGCGCAGAATATTCTCAATCTTATGCCCTTACTCCTCAGGGAACTTTGCAAGCAGATGGAGAACCAATTAAACTGGAACCGGGTAAAGTGGAGGCAGTTTCACCTTATATCGGCGATATTCATCAGGTCAGAAACGCTTTTGATGATAAAGTATCTGTCAGTATTCATGTATATGGGGCAAATATTGGCAAAGTGAGCCGTTCGGTCTTATATGAAGACGGAACAAAAAAGGATTTTGTTTCGGGATATTCTACTATTACAAATAAGTAAAAGATTTCATGCTTATAATCAGTCAAAAACGTACTGAGCATAAGAAAAATATCAACTATTTTTCTTATGCTCAGATAAAAACTTTATTGTTGGAGAAAAAGGAAATTGCCTTACTGGATGTAAGAGAAGAGGCCATTTTTGCAGAAGCGCATCCTTTGTTTGCCGCTAATCTGCCTTATTCCCGCATCGAAATAGAAGCCTATTCCCGCATTCCACGGTTGAACACTACCATAGTGATTTATGATAATGGTGAGGGACTGGCTGAAAAAGCCCTTAGCATATTTATAAAAATCGGGTATTCAGAGGTACACTTGTTAAAGGGTGGCTTAAAAGGCTGGGAACTTGCAGGAGGCGAAATTTTCAGAGATGTCAATAGCCCAAGTAAAGCTTTTGGCGAATTAGTCGAATCAAAACGTCATACTCCCTCCCTTTCTGCAAAAGAAGTAAAGACTCTGATAGATAATCAGGATGATATTCTTATAGTCGATGCACGCAGATTTGATGAATATCAGACCATGAATATTCCAACAAGCCAGAGTGTTCCCGGTGCTGAATTGGTCTTGCGTGTAAGGGAATTGGTGCAAAGACCAGAGACAAAAATCATTGTTAATTGCGCTGGCAGAACAAGGAGCATCATTGGTACACAATCATTAATTAATGTTAACATCCCTAATCAGGTTTTTGCACTTAGAAATGGTACCATTGGGTGGACACTTGATGGACAGGCTTTAGAGCATGGCCAGAATCGGAAATATACAGAAGTAGGTACTGATATTAAGCAAAAGGCTATTACAGATAGTAGAAAAGTAGCCAGTAGAGCAGGAGTAAAACGGACCAACCTTTTGGCTGTCAAACAGTGGTTAAAAGAAAGAAACCGAACTAGCTATTGCTTTGATGTGCGGACTAATGAAGAGTATGAAGCAGGCCATTTGCCTGATTTCTGGTTTGTTCCCGGCGGACAGTTAGTGCAGGAAACAGACCATTATGCACCAGTAAGGGGAGCCAGAATTGTATTAGCCGATAATTTGGAAGTAAGAGCGAATATGACAGCTTCCTGGCTGGCACAAATGGGTTGGGAGGTATACGTAATTGATTACCTGACTGATGAACTTCTGACAGATACGACAACACTACCAGTTAAACTGCCAATACCGGATTCACTGCCGGAGATTGAGGCATCTACTATCACACCGGAGACTTTGGTCGATTGGCTGAATAAACAGACTAATACAATAGTTATTGATTTTTCATTGGCTAATCAATACATAAAAGGACATATTCCGGGGGCATGGTATGCCCTGCGTTCACAACTCAATGAGGCATTTGAACAATTTCCTGAGGCCACTCGTTATGTGCTCACTTCTACTGACCAGACTTTGGCCAATTATGTATTTGCTGGGTTTAAAGCATTAACCGATAAAGATGTCTTTGTGCTTAGCGGTGGTAATCAAGGCTGGATAGAGAATGGATACCTCTTCGAAACCGGAGACTCGCCTGAGAAAAATCATTTTGCTTCTCCATTAATTGACCGTTACAGAAGACCTTATGAAGGCACTGATAATCCCGTAAAAGCCATGCAGGATTATCTGGAATGGGAATATGGTCTTGTAGACCAACTGGAACTAGACGGTACCCATGGTTTTTATGTTATTTAAGATTTTATTCCCTCACTCATGAACGATAAAACTACACTTACCTATCAAGCGAATGCCACACTGAATCAGTCAGAGCGACCTAATAAGATTATCATCCTTCTGATTATTGTTTCAGCCTTAGGGTACTTTGTTGATGTGTATGATATGATGTTGTTTACGGTTGTCAGAAAGAAGAGCCTTTTAGAATTAGGCATAGCAGAAAATGAAACCCTGAGTGTAGGATTACGGTTGTTGAACTTTCAGACAATCGGTCTATTGGCAGGAGGTATTTTCTGGGGTATTTTAGGAGATAAAAAAGGTCGGTTAAATGTGCTTTTTGGGTCTATCATTATTTATTCTCTGGCCAATATCCTCAATGGATTTGTTTCTGAATTGTGGCAGTATGGGGTGTTGAGAGTGATAGCAGGATTCGGTTTAGCCGGCGAATTAGGTGCAGGTGTAACCATAGTAATGGAATCACTAAAAAAAGAAACCAGAACTATCGGTGCTACATTAGTGGCAAGTTTTGGGTTAATTGGGGCTATAGTAGCAGGCTATGTAGGTGAGCATTTTGATTGGAGAGTGGCCTTTATTGTAGGTGGGGTTTTGGGGCTTTTCCTTTTGCTGTTAAGAATCGGTGTTCATGAATCGGATATGTATAAAAACATTAAAAATAAGGATATAGAAAAAGGCAAGTTTCTGAAAATATTTGCCTCATGGGATAAATTCAGCCGCTATGCTAAAACTATTCTTGTAGGCTTACCCTCATATTTTGTATTAGGTCTTTTACTAACTATAGCTCCTGAATTTGCTAAGGAAATTGGTATTGCAGATAAAATCAATACAGGGCATGCCATGATGTATTGCTTTGCAGGTTTTAGTGTTGCCGATTTATTATGTGGCTTATTGAGCCAGAAACTGAAAAGCCGGAAAGCTGTTTTTTATCTATTCAATATGCTTACCATTATTTCAATTATAACCTTTTTTTATGCTCCAGCCAATAGTCTTTTCGGGTTTTATATCAGATACACTTTTGTAGGGTTTGGCATTGGTTATTGGGCCATGTTGGTTACTAATGCCTCTGAGCAATTTGGTACGAATTATCGGGCAACCGTTACCACGACTGTCCCTAATTTTATACGGGGTGCCTTAGTACCTATCGCTTTTGCCTTTGAAAGCCTGAAACCTCCATTAGGGTTAATCAATAGTGGCGTCATCATAGGTTTAATTACAGTTATAATAGCCTTAGGAGCTACTTTTTATACAAGAGAAACTTTCCATAAAGAACTAGACTATAATGAATAAGAAATGAGGTCAAAAATGTGATAACTCTTTTTGACCTCATATATTCAAATATCTGTTCTTTTTTCAATTACCAAAAGACATTCAACAAACTCTATTAGTTTTGTTAAATTACTTGCCCTTGGCATCACTTTATTACTTTCCCAAAGAAATACAGTTGTTTCTGAAACATCTACTAATTTGCTCAAATCCTTTGTAGAAAGATTTAATTCCAATCGCTTATTGCGCAATTTAGCTCCAAAAGTCAATGGATTTGGATTATATGTTCTGTTTATAGGTTTAGGCACCCTTGCGACTAAATCCGGAAAATGTCCACGTAATCTTTAAGATTCAATAATTCTATTTTACTGAACTCTATCGGGTGGCTCTCGGCTTGTAGTGCTATATAGCCTTCACCTAAAGGAGTGCTGTCTTTTTTTAACCATTCCTGAGCTGCTTCATCGTCTATATGAGCCTCTTTAAAACCGTAATCCTTGCTTACAAAACCACCACCGATCTGCGGCTTTTCAAAGGCAAACACTACCTGGTTATCGATTAAATGTTGTATGACTGAATCACCTAAAACAAGCGCTTCTACCGTTACCCATTGATCACCATCGTAGGTTTTTGACCATGAGTCAATACAATGTTGGGTATTGAGTCTTCCGTTCATATAAACCTGTGTGCCAGGTGTGCAAAGATTGGCTGTGTGCCGTTCGCCTTTACCTAAACCACCTAATAACTGGAGCTCTAATGAAACCGGAAAATCCTGCCCTTTTGACAGACTGGCCGCTGATTGCGAATGAAGCATCACGCCGCTGTTTCTGACATTCCAGGAAGCACCACCTTTGGTTTGATTGCCTACAAATCGATAGGTAAACCGAAGCTTATAGTAAGAAAAAGGTTGATTGTAATAAAGATGTCCGAATTTTCCGTCAAACTCATCGTATTCATCATAGGCTATTTGCAGAATACCGTCTTTGACACGGAAAGTATTTTTGTAGTTATCATTTAGTTCCTGACCTGCTATTTTAATATCCCAGTTTTTTAGGTCTTTGCCATTAAAAAGCTGTTGCCATTCTTCTTTTTTTGGGTTGTTTTTTTGCGCTTGTGCCACAAAACAAATGACCATAAAGATAAGAGCCAATAGTGGATGCTTCATTTTGATTAGTACAGATAAGGTTGAGTCCTTAAAGGTATTAAACTCTGACCGGAAATTCAAAACTCAATAGGTGTACTCTTGATTTTTGAATTGAAAAGAAAGGTTTTCTTTTGACCTGCATAAAAGAAATTAACCAGATTCGTCTGGTCGTCAAACATTTCCTGCATCAGATCATTATACAGCAC
Organism: Emticicia sp. BO119; assembly: GCF_013912375.1. Lineage (GTDB taxonomy): Bacteria > Bacteroidota > Bacteroidia > Cytophagales > Spirosomataceae > Emticicia. The sequence goes on from NZ_JACETV010000002.1 coordinate 537,653, forward strand.
ATGATCTTTAATAACCTGACTTTCGGGTATCTCTATATATACCCAGGTGGCATCGCCCTCTAATTCTTTACCTAAATAATTAATAGGTCTTTTCTGTTTTTGAGGGGTAATAATAGCAAAATGCTGTTGAATATATTTATTTAACACCGCATCGCTATTATCATTTTTTCCACCAATCATTATCTTTTGCCCATTGTTGAGTTTGGTCAAAGCATTTTCCAGGTCGTCAGTAAAAAGTCGGATTGTGATTTCAAGCGATTTCTCTCTGGCGTTGTACTGTATTTCTGTAAGCGAAGTATGAAAAGCATGGAATGTCTTCACATCCCCTGTTTTATGAGGGTGCAAAGGAGAGGTAAGTAGTGTAAGCGAAAGAATGAAGTGTAATAATTGCATGCTAATAACAAACATAAAAGAATCGGGATAGAAGGGAATCCATTCTATCCCGATAGAATTATTATTTAAACAATGCTTTGAAGGTATCGTTGAAGAGCACTAATACCATCAGGGTCAATAAAATGAATGTACCAACCTGTTGGGTACGTTCCATGAATTTCTCCGATGGTTTGCGACGGGTTATCATTTCATATAGTAAAACCACTACGTGTCCACCATCTAATGCAGGAATCGGAAGGGCATTCATAAAAGCCAGACCCATTGAAAGCAAGCCTGTAAGATTCCAGAATCTTTCCCAGTCCCAGTAGCTACCAAACCATTGCGCCAGTCCAACCGGGCCGCTTACGGCATTACCAGCCGAAATATGCCCTTTAAAAATACGACTAAATCCTTTAATCTGATTAGGAATAATAGACAAGGCATGTTCAGCACCTGCGCCAAAGGCTTCGCCTAAACTATAGGTTTGTGTATTTTTTACCAAATCCCAATCAGGTTTGAATCCAAGCTTTGCATCAGCTGACACGGTAGGATTTGTTGTTAAAAGCTTTCCGTCTCTGTCAACTGTCAGAGCAATTTTTTTATTGGCAGAATTCTTCAACACTCCTTGAAACTGCTGGAAATATCCGATAGAAGTACTGTCTACTTTTACTATTTTGTCCCCTTGCTTCAAACCAGCCTTATCAGCAGGAGAGTCTTTCACAATTTCACCTACTTTAAAAGGGAGGATTTCTTCAACAAACGGAACCTTAGAAGCTACCTTGTCAATTAGGTCATTGGGTACAGGGATAACTTTCTGAGCACCATTTCTTTCTACTAAAAATTCGGTATTCTCTTCCATTAATGCCGCGCGCACTTCACTGAAATCTTCAAAATCATGATTGTTGATTTTGAGTATTTTGTCACCTGTTTTTAGACCTATTTCTTCGGCTAATGGATAAGCATATATGCCTAATTTATTTACGGTTTCTTTTGAATAATATTCATCTCCCCAGGTATATTTTACACCCCAGAATATAAGAATACCTAAAATAATATTGACAATAATACCACCTAACATCACAAACATACGTTGCCATGCCGGTTTTGAACGAAACTCATAAGGCTCAGGTACCGCAGAAAGCTGAGAAGCGTCTTTGGTTTCATCAATCATTCCTGCTATATCTACATAACCGCCCAATGGAAACCAGCCCAAGCCGTATTCGGTATCACCCTTTTTCTTTTTCCACAAGGCAAAATTTAAAACATTAGGTAATGGAAAGAGGAAGTCGAAGAATATATAAAATTTATTTACCCTTATGCCAAAGATACGGGCAAAGATAAAGTGTCCGAACTCATGTAACCCGACCAGAATTGTTAAGGCAAGCAAAAGTTGCCCGATCATTGTTAGTACTGCCATTAGAAAATTGAATAAATTTAAAGATAATGTATAGGTTATTTAGCCATAAAATATCCTCCTTTGCAAACGCAAATGTCAGGGTGTTTGTTCCATTTCCGCTAAATCCCCTTTCAGGTCTGCATAATCCATGCCACTATTAACGAAAATACATTCAAAATTAGCATACTTATTAATGAAAAGAACGATTTTTAATTAAAACTTTGTTAAACAGAAAGAGATTATCATATTTATTACCCTCAATAGAATTGCTGCATGAATTTGGTAAAATACGATGTAATTATTATAGGTGGAGGTCCCATAGGACTTGCGTGTGGTTTAGAAGCCCAGAAAGTGGGCTTAAAGTATGTAATTTTAGAAAAGGGCTGTCTGGTTAATTCTCTATATAATTACCCTGCTAATATGACTTTTTTCAGCACTTCTGAGAGATTGGAAATAGGAGAGGTGCCTTTTGTATCAAACAATGCCAAGCCGACCCGCAGCGAAGCTCTGGAATATTATCGCAGAGTGGCTGCACATAAGCAACTGAATGTCAGGCTTTTTGAAGAGGTTTTACAGGTAATGCCAAAAGACACCGAAGGATACGAGGTAATCAGTAAAAAGAATACTTATGAAACTTCTCATATTATTATTGCCTCGGGGTTTTATGACATTCCTCAGAAGTTAGGAGTCAGGGGTGAGGAGTTGCCTAAAGTAACACATTATTACAAAGACCCACATTTTTATGCTTTTCAGAAAGTGTTAGTGATAGGGGCTAATAATTCAGCTGTTGATGCCGCTTTGGAAACCTGGCGTAAAGGGGCAGAGGTTACTATGGTTATCAGAAAAGGGGAGATTGGCAAGAGGGTAAAATACTGGGCTAAACCAGATATTGAAAACAGAATTAAAGAAGGCTCTATAAAGGCATTTTTTAATGCTGAAATTGCAGAGATTCGAGAAGATGAAGTGGATATACAAACACCTGAGGGTATTGTAACTATTGAAAATGACTGGGTAATCTCGATGACGGGATATCAGCCTAATTTGCCCTTCCTGAAAAAGGTAGGCATTAAATTATCAGCAGATGAAATCATGAAACCTGAGTACAATGATGCTACAATGGAAACCAATATGAAGAATATATATCTGGCAGGGGTAATTTGTGGTGGTATGGATACCCATAGTTTGTTTATCGAGAACTCACGGGTACATGCTGAGAAGATTATACAGAAGATACAAAAAACCCCACAAATGGCTTGATTGCGGGGTTTTTTGTTATTGAAGTATTAATGAAACTGTCTTGGAGTCTTGAAGGGCAACATCTGCCACTTTCCCAATACCTGAATGCTTTACTTTATAACCTTTATTCTCTAATAAATATATCGCATCTCTTAGTGTCATACCTTCTACACTGGGTAGCTCACCATTATCATTTACTTTGCGCCAGGCTATACTACTTCCATTTCTTACTGCTTTTGCCCAGCCTGCATTAGTGGGTACATTTTGTAACCCTAACGCTTCACCTAAAGTTCTGAAATCTTCGGCATAACCGCTTTGCTCATGGGTTTCGATTTTCTGTACATTGCTGTTTTTGTTTTTAGGTGGATGAATAGCCACATCATAAGCAAAGATTTTATCAGCAATGGTACGGAATACCGGAGCCGCCACATCACGGGCATATAAGTTTGTGCCTTGTGGCTCATCGATAATTACGGCACAACTGTATTTGGGGTTATCAGCAGGAAAGAAACCTATAAAAGCTGTATAATATTGCCCTTGTACATAGCCGTTTTCTCGTTTCTGAGAGGTTCCTGTTTTTCCGGCTACCTTGCAGAAACCTGTATTAATGTTCCTGGCTGTACCATTTTCAACTACTCCTTTCATCATTTCATGCACCATTTTGATGGTGCGGTCAGAACAAATCTGCCCATCTTCTTTGCGTCCCTCGAATCTTTCTACTACTCTGTCGGCTTCACGTATTTCTTTTACAATAAAAGGCTGTACCCAGTGCCCTTTATTGGCAATGGCATTGTAAAAAGTAAGCATTTGCAGAGGTGTCAGCCTGCTTTCATACCCTATTGACATCCAGGGTATAGTGGTTGAACTGAAAGTAGAACTTTTACCATTTTTTATAATGGGGTCTGTCTCGCCTTTCAGCTGAAAGCCGACTGGCTTATCTAATCTGAAGTTACTCAGATAAGCGACAAAATTATCAGCTCTTGAAAATCCAAAATACTGCTTGACTAATGTATAGATACCAACATTGCACGAATGCTCAAATACCTGTCTGACCGTCTGGTTGCCATGTTCTTCCGAACATTTCATTTCTATATTATTATGCATAATTGAGCCGTTGCAAGTTGCAGCAAAATCATCTAACCCTAATTTGCTTTTTTCTAAGATAGCTACCATACTTGCCAGCTTAAAGGTAGAGCCCGGATCGGTGCCTCCTTTTACAGCATAATTGAAATCTTCTGTATAGTAAGTCTGGTCTTTCTTTGTTCTACGGGAAAGATTTGTAATGGCTTTAATTTGTCCTGTGGCTACTTCCATTACAATGGCCGAGCCATATTTTGCATTGGTACTAACTACCTGATTATGGAGCGAACTTTCAACAATATCCTGAAAATTCACGTCAATTGTAGTTACTACATCATTTCCGGCTTCCGGACGAACCTCAGGTGTATCTTCTACAGGCTTCCATACCCCTCCTGCTAAACGTTGAAAAAGTCCTACACCATCTTTTCCGGACAGATAATTATTAAAACTGAATTCGATACCAAAATCTCCTTTTGTTTGTGTATCCCGGTCAAGTTTACCTATTGAGCGCAATGCCATATCATCAAAAGGCATTACTCTCCTGTTTAACTGCTCAAACTTGCCGCCGCCTTTCATTGACCCTTCACGAAAAAATGGGAAAGATTTAATTTCTTCCATTTCCTGAAAATCAACCAGACGGTCGCCAAAAGCTACAAACTTCACTTTTCTGCTTTTTCGGGCATTAAGGATAATTTCTTTATATTGGGTTGCTGAGCGGTCCTGGAAAAAATCAGCCAATAACGTCGTTAATGAATCTAAATTCTTATTAAAATAATTAGTTTTGGCTCTGGTTACATCTAAACCTGCCCGATAACGAGGAACAGAAGTAGCTAACAGACTACTACCATCAGCAGCATATATATTACCTCGGGTAGCTTTTATCTGCATAGGTTTGCGTTGTACTTTCGCAACTTTATTCATCCACTTCTTTTTCTGGAAAACCTGCACAACAAATATTTGTGCGGCTATAAGAGAGCCTATCAGAAATACCAAACCAAAGGTAAGTTTGGCTCGCCATTGAATTTCTTCACGGATTGAGGGTTTCGCTGACATAAGTGTATAAGTTTGTTGGATTCTAAGAGCTTATTCTTTCACGACTATTTTATTAGGGGGCGTAATGTTTTCTTCAAGCCCTTTGTCAGTCAGTTTTTTAGCAATTTCAGACTGTTTGCTGGCAAACATATAGCGTGATTTCTGCGAAATATATTCGGCACGCTTTTCTTCCATATCACTGCGAGACTTCTCGATTTTTTTAATAAACGCTTCATAGCTATGCTGCATATAGATATAGAAGATACAAAGAATACCTAACCAGACAATACGCTTCAGTGTTTCGGTAGGAAGAGAATCACCTAAATTAAATCGATTAGAGATCCATGTGTTGATGCGTTCAAAAAGCCCGGCTTTTTTGGGAGCTTTGGGCACAGCAGGTGCAGAACGGTGGCGGAAAGTATTTGTAGCCATTCCGATAGATGTTTTATGAGTTATTATTAAAGCACGATTGTAAAGCAAATGTATGAATTATCTGCAAATTCCATCAAAAATTCTGCAATTTTTTTGTGAAATTTAATACCTGGTCAACCATCTGCAACAAAAAAATCGCCCTTGACAAAGGAACGACTTTTTTGGTATATTGTTTTAATATCTGTAAATTTCTAATTGATTCACTGATAAGTGTTTCAATGACGTTTTCGTATTTACTCTTGAATTAAGAGAAAATAGCTTCTAATTGTTGCTTCTGAGGGAAATCCGGTGTTACCAAATCTGCCTCTGGCTTATAGATATAAGGCATCGGGAAGCCTCTTTCCTGGAAAGTCGGCTCAGCCATATTATTGTAGCGAAGCTGAACAGACCAACGGATATTCTTAGTCACATTGTCGCCGGAGCGATGTACCAGAAAGGCTGAAAAAACTAATAAATCACCAACCTCAAATTCAGTTTGAACATAAGCATCTTCCGGTAAATCTTCCTGAATACTTCCTAAATAGCCCGATGTATCGGCTTTCAATAACCCATCTTTATGGCTGGCAGGTAAAATCTGTAATGAGCCCAGAGCCTCACCGCAATCTACCATCGGAAACCACATCACGATACTGTCTAATGAACCCTGACCCGTTCGCCAGTCCTGATGCGCACCTAATTTCCAGTGGCTACCACCTTTTGACAAGTAGCGGCTATTGAACTGCATAGCAGGGCGAACGCCTATCATAGGGAAATCATAACCCAAAGACTTCAATAAGTTAATTAGCTTAGGTTCGGTACCTAAACGATGGAGTGAAATAAGGTGCTGTGCCTGTTTACCTGTACTGACAAAAGTATTGAAATCAGCCTCGAACAAGTCAAACATCGCTTGTTCAAATTCATCTTTGTTGTCAATATTTACCTTTTTGCCTAAAACTCGTTCAATTTGCAAAGCAAAGAGATTACGAGCTTCGGTATATATCTGGTTGATTTCTTCTTTGCTAAAGAAATTTTTCAGAATAATATAGCCGTCTTTATTGAATTGTTCTTTCATTGTTCCCATAAAGTGTAATCTATTCAAAAATTAAATAATAGGGCAAAGCTAAGGCCGTAAATAAGCTATAAAAATGATATTTCTCATGAATGTCTTTATTTCTCTAAAATAGCATAGCCAAAGCCCGCTCTACCAAACCCATTGCCATTGTATAACAGATATTTTTTGTCGTTATGTTCATAGCAATAGGCATAATCAATCATTTCATAATCGAAATCATTCGGATTTTCTGATTTATGAATACCTACCAGATTGTCTTTACGCTCCCATTTGAAACCATCTTTAGATTCGGCATAGCCTAAACGATAGCTTTGGTTGCGGTCGGTGCGGTAGTCTCTTGTATGGCGGTACGAGTAATACATCTTGAAAATACCATCTTCAAAAAGCACGCTCGGGCGACCTACTGCATGCAGGAAATCATCGAATGGCAGTGCCACATCACCAGTTGGCTCCCACTTGATACCATCTTCTGATACCGCTACGCGGCAATCATAATAAGGTTCAGGATACCCATGTATGTATTCACATTTTTGCCCTGAAATATACCACATCATCCAGCGACCATTCACATACATCACCGATGGTTGTGCTGCCCAGATAGGGTTATGGATGGACCTGTCCATAATAGGCCCACGAAACATTTTTTTAAAAGTAATACCGCCATCAGTACTGATAGATAATCCCATCGACAGTCGGTAAGAGTTATGCGTACGATTCCAGCCTGTATAATACAACCAGATGTCTCCGTTTGATTGTGGTACAAACCACGAAGGCATAGCCCCTGTTTCATCGTACTCACCCGGCCCTCCTAAATCTAATACAAAGGTATCGTGTATATAAAGGATTTTAGTCGGGTCATCATAATCCACATCAATAAATGTCGGGCGAGATTGTCCCTGATCATCTCTTGATGAAAAATACACTCTTAAAAAATCTTTATGTTTATAAGCATAAGGCACCTGCGCATGCGAACGGCTATGTGCCAAGGTTCCGTCTGGTTTATAGATTACTCCTTTCTTTTGCCAACGCCCCCCCGCCCCTGAAGGGGAGCTATTCTCTGAATTTAATGACATTCTTCTGATTTTTAATTTCCAAATCTACTTTTTACCCTTACGATTTCTCTCTGCACGTATTCTCCAGTTATCCTTAAAATCTTTACCTGGAATTTGCAGATTAACGTTAACCGTTGGCGCTTTTTTAGTTTTCTTAAATTCTAATACATAATAACCATTACCGAAAATCCATTGCAATTTTACGTCTTTTACATTTTTAGGTAAATCTTGTAATGGTACCTGGTCGGCAAACATCGGGTTGGCATCCATCAGAATCTGATAGGTTTTCTGGTCTCTTAACCAGGCACCTACACTTTCGTCACCCACCACTACTCTGCCGCCAACTTTTACCACACGGTTAAATTCTTCAAATGCTTTGGCCCTTTCAGAAAACGTATTGATACCGCCAAAATGAAAAACCGCATCAAAATAATTGTCTTCAAATGGCAGGTATGCACCATTACCAATAAAATAATCTATTTGTACGTCTTTCTTATCTGCAAATTTTTCTTTCGCATGACCTAACATAGCCGGAGATAAGTCAGACAAAACTGCATGACCTCCCGGAGTAACTTTCTCAATAATATAAGCTGAGTCTTTGCCTGTACCAGCGCCTACTTCTAATACCTTCATGCCCGGCTTTAACTTTAACATACCAATCATGGTTTTGCGTGTAGCAGCTTCATTGGCATGCAAAGATTCAAATACCCAGGATACACCACGGTCGTAACGCAAGTGCGCATCATTATAGGCTACCTGTTCTTTACGGTCTTGCTCGAACAATTCTTTTGGATAAACTAAATCTACAATGTTGTTTATATCATAAGAGATGGGTTCTTCCTGAGAGGTATTATGAAGAGTTTTGCCGTCGGCCGATAGAACCAATTTAGTTCTGGTTTTAGGGCAAATAATTTGGTCAAAAAATTGCGTCATTATTTGGTCTATATCTATGTTAAAGCGTCAAAGTTCAAGATTTTTGCTGGAAAAACCATAGGAAAAAAAGAGATTCTATGAATTAGTTTATCTAACGGGAATCACAATATGTTTAATAAAAAAGAGAGGAAACCCTCTCTTTCTCTGAATATGCTTACAAATTAATATCCTTACTGGAAACGTCAGATTTCACAGCCGGATTACCTTTCCAGATGCTCCATGGCTCGGTTTTGGCTTTAGTAAGGTTGGCTCCCATAGCAATTAGGGTGCCTTCGCCTAATGTACAACCATCACGGATAGTAGCATTTACACCAAAGAATGAATATTCACCTACTACACAACGACCTGATAACACTACATGCGAAGTAAAATATACATGGTCTTTGATTTCTCCATGGTGACCAATATGATTCCCACTCCATAATACTACGTTGTTGCCGATTTTTACAAAGGGTTGGATAGTATTATCTTCTAAAATGAAACAGTTTTCTCCAATCTGGTCGGTTAAAACGGTGGCTTTTGAGCTGATGTAAGAAATACATTCATATCCCATTTCTTTAATTTCGCCATACACTTTTGCACGTATCTGGTTCATTTTGCGCTCGCTTAATGGCGCAAAGAATTTATATTCTGAAGGAGGAAAAAGGTCGAGAACATCTTCAAAAGCAACTAACTGGATGCCACAGAAAGAGGTCTCGCCTTCCTTAATATATGCTCTGTTTTTAGTGAATGCTATAATTTCATGCTCAGAGTCATGTGTGAGGTAATAATGGGCTAATTCTGCCACTAATTCAGTACCGAAAACTACTACTTTTGCCATTGGGATTTTTGTTTAAACCAATTCAAATTCTTTTAAATACGCATGAATTGCCTCAATGGGGCAAAACATTAATAAGTCAATCATCGAAAGCCAGGGTACAAATTCATTATTAAATTGCTTATACTGAACAGGTTTCGATTTGATAAAATTAAGTAAGATTTTATTATCGGCAAAAAGTTGTTTATCATAGATCGCCATTCCACCGATGGGATTAATATAATGGTCTGCTTTTTCCTGCAGGCAAATATCTAAAATACGATCCTGTGCTTTCAGATGCTGGTTATTATAAATAATCGAGCTATCGACGAATTCAGTATGAATACCTAAATATTGACAGGTAGCTTTCAGACTTGTGGTACAAAGCTCACCTATATTAGCAGGATTCGATTGAAAGACCTGTGTGAGAATCGCTAAGATCTCCTGATAAAAAGGTGCTTTCTTATAAGATTGCTCAATGGTTTTAAAAAACTTCTTACTCCATGCGGCCAGATTATCTACTTCAATATCTCTGATTAACCGGTTCTGGCTGGCACTAATCAGCGGAAGTGTAAACATGGACGCTTTTCCACTAATCAGGAGGTTGTTCCGGTTAATCCAGCCTTTGTTGATATACGTTACATCATCATAAATTATGAACTTATCAACGGCATTGATTAATTGAAAATAACCAACGTAGGGAAAAATGTATGGTTGCATGATTCCGATAGTCATAATTTATTGGGCTTTTACAGTTTGAAGATTCAATTTACGTAGGAAGAAAGCACTTTCTTCTACGGGAGTATCTTTATGAGCATCGCCTAATCCGAGGGCAATGTCTCCTTCCTGATAGGGGAGGACGCCTTTAGAATAGAACAGATATTCAGCTTCGGCCGGAATAGGTTTTACTCTGCTACGGAATGGGTGAATAGGAATCAATTTGCGTTTAAATTCTGCCCCCCAAAGCGGATATTCAAAATCTTCATGCTCTTGTTGTGTACCCAGGGCAACAATGGCGTCTTTAGGCACCATTTCGTCAAATTTCTTGTAGGCATCATAAATATCCGGACGGGCCAATGTCACCTGTTCCATGCGAGACATATTGAATATATTCTTCTGGGCAAATATTGGGTGAACGCGTGTAAATGAAATACTACAAAACGCCGAAAGACTCACTATGAAACAACAAAGCAATTGCCAATATTGCCAGATTTTATGTTTTTCAGATAAAAGGTAAAATGCAAACAATAAAGGCGTACACCAGACAGCCATATTCAGGAAATATCTCGCTTTAATGGGGTCGTAAGGCGCTGAATAACTCAATGATAGAAAATGTAATATAGCTGCCAATATTAATATGAGCATACTTTTTTGAGTAGTATTAATTGTCCGATAATTTCTGACAAAATGATAAAGAAGCACCAGGGTAACAGGTAACACCATACCAAAACTAATGATACCCCAATATGGTCTTTCAACATAGAAACGAATCGGATGATCGAAAGAGAAATAGGATACTACCGTGAATCTGTCTCCTTCCATGTTTAAACTACCTAAAATCTTATCGGGAATATAGCGGAAGGCATCATTGATTTTCTTACCTGTTTCTGTACTTCTGAGACCATCAAGATTTAAAAAATCGGAAGAATAACGGCCAATATTTAGTGCAATATTTTTGATTTTATCTTTCCCGCTAAAATCTTCAACTCCGTGCCATTTCATTACCATTGGTGGCGCTGAAAGACTTCCTAAACGAAATTTCCCTACTTCTTGAATATTGCCAATATAACCCGTCGGTAATACATAAATAGCAATGCTAATCATGAAACTACTCACAAAAAGGTTAATATTTTTATAAAATTCTTTCTTTCTTAGAACTGCATAGATTGTCACCACAAAAGCGGCCGGAGCGATTAATAAAAAGGTTACCTTATGCCCAATCCAGACACCCGATATTAACGCTATCAGGATAATATTAAGTGGGGTCGGCTTTTGCTTGAATGAAAACAGAGAATATGTCAGAATACCTAAATAAGCACTCAGCACTATATCGGTTTCGGTAGTGGTAGCTTGTACCAATGCTGTAGGTAGCAAAAGTGTTATCAACCCTACAAAAAGCGAAGCAATAAAGTTTTTGGAGATTTTATGAGCAATGCCATAGCTTGATAAGGCAAAAGCCCAATAAGATAAATAATGAATGAATTTAAAGCCTTTTTCCCCTAATATATGATAAAAGAATATCTGTAAAGTAGGCAATGAATTCGGATAAAAATCAATCGTCCAGGTTGTGCCCTGGAGGCGGTTCATATTGCCATTTTGCAGATAATATGCGCATTTCACCAAGTGCCCGGTCATACTATCCCATTCATTCGGAAAAGTAACAAATGAAATAATCAGGTTTAGGGTAGCTGTAATAAGTACAGCTATAAACAGAATCCCTAAGGAAATCTTATTGAGAGCAGATTGGTTATTCCAGTTAACTACAAATTCATTCTTTAAGCCTTGGAATCCCGTCTTTAAGTGGAAATGGTGATTATTGGCAATTTGCCGGAAAAGAACATGAAACAAAGTCGCTATCACATTAACCGAAGCACCCCAGTAGACTGGCTGGTTAATGAGGTTGAATTTAGATAATAAAAAACCCGTTGGAATGATACAGGAAACCAAACCAAGAAACCATTTCAGACCATAATCGCTCAGATTTTCAGAAATGTAGGCCGCATTTCGGTGGATTTGCCAGATGAATAATAGAAAAAGTAGCAGAAATATCCAATACATTCAAATAAAAAGGTCTTCTTGAATTACAAAGGTAAGACGGAATAGTGTCTTGTCCTATATTATGAATTTGTTTAAAGAGGGTCTAAATTAAAAACTCAAATAAATCGGGTTTTTTGTTAATGTATTCAAACTGGATATTATGGTCTTTCATACGCTGAACCAGCGGTTGATAGTCTGCTTTGTTTTTTAGCTCAATTCCAACCAGGGCGGGTCCTCGTTCGCGGGAAGTCTTTTTGTTATATTCAAATAATACAATATCATCGGTAGGTCCTAATACATCATTCAGAAATTCTTTAAACGCTCCGGCACGTTGAGGGAAACGGATAATGAAGTAATGTTTCAGCCCTTCATATAGCAGTGAACGCTCTTTTATTTCTTCTGTGCGCGTAATATCATTGTTCCCTCCACCAATGATACAAACCACGTTTTTGCCTTTGATTTCATCTTTCAGAAAATCTAAAGCAGCAACTGATAAAGCACCTGCGGGTTCGGCTACTATGGCTTCTTCATTATACAATTCAAGAATGGTAGAACAAACTTTCCCTTCAGGGATCAGTAGAATTTCGTGATTAAGGTTTTGTTTGCAGACTTCAAAAGTCAAATCTCCGGCACGTTTCACAGCCGCTCCATCTACAAATTTGTTGATTTCATCCAGCGTTACAACATGCCCGGTTTCCAAAGCCTTCTTCATAGTTGGTGAACCCAATGGCTCAACTGCCACTAATTTAGTCTTTGGTGATAACTGTTTAAAAACAGTAGATACACCAGATGCCAGGCCACCACCACCAATGGCAAAAATTAGATAATCTATTTTAAAATTGGAGTCTTTAAAGATTTCAAGCCCTACTGTTCCTTGCCCTTCAATTACCTGTAAATCATCAAACGGGTGAATAAAAGTAGCATTTTGTTCTTCACAGAAAGTTTTGGCAGCAAAAAAGGCATCATCGTAAGTATCACCCACCAGTTCAATCTTCACAAACTCTTTCCCAAACATGCCTACCTGCTTGATTTTCTGAGCCGGGGTTGTGGTAGGCATAAAAATAGTACCGGTTACTCCCATTTTTTTGCAAGCATAAGCAAGACCCTGTGCATGATTTCCAGCACTGGCACAAACTACTCCTTTGGCTAACTGTTCTTCCGAAAGGCTGGCCATTTTGTTGTAGGCACCTCTGATTTTATAAGAACGCACCACCTGTAAGTCTTCACGTTTGAGATAAATATCAGCCCCATAACGTTCTGAAAGGTTCAAATTGTGCATTAATGGCGTATGTGTAGCTACGTCTTCAAGCCTTTCGGCTGCGACATACATATTGTCGATGTCTGGAAAGATTAATGTTTTTTCTGACACGGTTTTGTTGATGGTGGTCATTGGTTAAATGATGGTTTAACCGATTTTAATTGATAGTAAATTAACAGTTAACACACATTTTTGTGCTGGAATTTTTGCCAAATGTAATAAAAAATAAAATGAGTAGGTATTTTTTACCTACTCATTCCATATGTAATCTTATTAAATGAAGAATTAGTTTCTTTCCGGTCTCAAGCTACGTACAGTTGCACCTGCTTTCCACATTTCTGAATCACGTAATTCTGCTAATTCAACTTCTAATTTCTCACGGTAATCAGGTTGAGAGTTGCGTGAAATAGATTGAGCAGCTTCTTTTTGTGATTTTACGCTTTGATACAATTTCTTGAAAACAGGTTTAGTTGCATCATGGAAAGGTTTCCACCAGTCTAATGCGCCACGTTGTGCAGTAGTAGAACAGTTGGCGTACATCCAGTCCATACCGTTTTCTGCTACTAATGGCATCAACGATTGAGTTAACTCTTCTACAGTTTCATTGAAAGCTTCTGATGGAGAGTGACCGTTTTCGCGTAGCACTTCGTATTGAGCCGCGAAAATACCCTGGATAGCACCCATTAAGGTACCTCTTTCACCTGTAAGGTCAGAAGTTACTTCACGGTAGAAATCAGTTTCAAACAAGTACCCAGAGCCTACACCAATACCCATGGCAATTGCTGTTTCACGTGCATGGCCTGAAGCATCCTGATACACAGCAAAGCTTGAGTTCAGACCTTTGCCTTCTACAAACAAGCGACGAAGAGATGTACCAGAGCCTTTAGGAGCTACTAATACTACATCGACAGTTTTTGGAGGTTTGATACCAGTCTTTTTGCTATAAGTGATACCGAAACCGTGTGAGAAATATAGAGTTTTACCTTTTTTAAGGTATTTTTTTACGGTTGGCCACAAAGCGATTTGAGCTGCATCAGATAAGAGGAAACAAATAACTGTACCTTTTTTTAATGCATCTTCAATGTTGAAAAGTGTTTTGCCCGGTACCCAACCATCAGCTACTGCTTTGTCATAGGTTTTGCCAGGACGTTGTCCAACAATTACATTGAATCCGTTGTCACGCATGTTCATTGCCTGACCTGGACCTTGTACACCGTAGCCAATCACAGCGATGGTTTGTTTTCCCAAAAACTCTCTTGCTTTTTCGAGAGGGTACTCTTCGCGGGTTACTACTTCTTCTTCAACACCGCCAAAATTTAACTTTGCCATTTTATTGTTTTGTTTTGTGTTATTACTATTTGTCTTAACTTTGATTTAACTGATTTTTATGATTACACTGATTGTTTTTATGAAATCATTTAATCAGGTCAATTACAGTTCAAGATGATTTATACTTTGAATTCATTAATCGTTTCATTTCTAAGCTTTCACTACCAAAATTTATCAGCAAACCAACTTCAAGATTATAAGCTTCTAAATAATTGATAGCTTGAGCATAATGTACATTTTCCAGTTTGATAATAGCTTTTAACTCAACACTTACTTTATCCTCCACTAAAAAATCTACTCTTCTTGTACCAATAATTTCATTTTTATAAGATATTGGCATTTCAAACTCTCTATTGAAAAGAATTTTATTTCGACAAAATTCTACTTCTAAAGCCCTTTGGTAAATTACCTCCTGAAAACCATTTCCTAATATTTTATGAACGTCTATCGTACAACCAATGATTTTCGAGGTAATATCAGAGTATTTGTATTTCTCATTAACCATTTTGCCTTGGTTGTTTTGTCTGAATTTTGATTTAACTGATTTTATGATTTCGCTGACTTTTATTTCTTTTATAAATCAGTCGTTACTATTAGCAATAATAACCACATCGTTTAATCAAAAAACTAATCTATATCTTATTTTCAGTGAAATCATTTAATCAGTTAAATCAAAGTTCAAGACAAAATATCATAAATAATACTCCCATTCAGCAATTTCTTCAGGAAGGTACTCTATCAAACCTTGTGGCGTTTTACCAACCGCTACTCTTCCTGATCGTACGAACTCAATGATACCATGGGGCTTGATATACTTGAAAAAGTCGAAAATCTCTCTTTCAGTACCTGTTTTTTCAATAACTACGTAGTCGAGTCCCCAATAGACTACCCATGCTTTATGCACTTTATTGATGTTCTCTACATCTATTACCTTGCCTTCAATAGGAGTTGAGATTTTGAAGAGAGCAATTTCGTTGTAAACGATGTCTTCGTTGAGATAGCCGAAAACAGCTAATACTTCCACAACCTTCCGAATCTGGCGTACGAGTTTTTCTACCTCTTCTCTTTTATCGTGTTTAATCACAATCGTAAAACGAGAAATGCCTTTCCTTTCAGTTTCCGAGACAGTCAAAGACTCAATGTTGATTCTTCGCCTGGTAAATATGATTGTGATTTTGTTGAGTAATCCGATGCTATTTTCGGTAAATACGCAAATAGTGTATGTTGTCATGAATGAAAATCGTGAATGAGTGAATGAGACTTATTGAGTGATTTAGTGAATGAGTGATTAAATTGTCTGAACTATGATTTAACAGATTGAAATGATTTATCTGAATTGTAGCTTTCATTAGAGTTAGCATAATAATCAATCTAATCACACAAATCAGTTAAAACGGTCCGCCGTCGCGGCAAAGTTCAAGACAATCACTCATTCACTAAATCACTCAATTATTCCAATCGTATCTCCGATACACTCGTTCCTGCCGGAACCATCGGGAATACGTTTTCTTCTTTTTCTACTAATACTTCTAAAAGATAAGCTTTGTCTGATTTGAGAAGTTTATCTAACGAATCGCTCAGGTTTTCTCTTTCATCGCAAGTATGTCCCTCAATACCAAAGCCTTTAGCGATAGTGATGAAATCAGGGTTCTTTAGCTCTACAAAAGAATAGCGGTTATCGAAGAATAATTGTTGCCACTGGCGAACCATACCCAGATAATTATTATTCAGAATTATCATTTTCACGGCAAGACCGCTCTGTGCAATGGTTCCTAATTCCTGAATCGTCATCTGGAAACAACCATCACCAATAATACCTACTACTTCACGGTCTGGTGCTCCCATTTTAGCACCGAATGAAGCCGGAATAGCAAAGCCCATGGTGCCTAATCCACCTGAAGCAATATAAGAGTGAGGCTTACGGAACTGGTAATAACGAGCAGTCACCATCTGGTGTTGACCCACGTCAACCACGATACAGGCTTCACCGTTGGTTTTGTCCGAAAGCATGGCTACTACTTCGGCCATTTTAATCTTGCCTTCACCTTTTAAATCACGGAGCGTTACTTTCTGGTGTTCTCTGGCATCCAGTTTCCTGAACTCATTTTTCCACCCTGTAAAATCTCCTTTCTTTACCAAAGGCATCAGCATTTTCAAGGCTTCTTTTGCGTCGCCCACTACTGGGGCTTCGGTTTTCTTGATTTTTTCAATTTCTGAAGGGTCAATCTCTATATGTACAATACGTGCTTGTTTCGCAAATTTGGTTGAATCTCCCGTCACACGGTCGTCGAAACGCATACCAATGGCAATTAATACGTCGCACTGGTCTGTCATCACGTTAGGCGCATACATGCCGTGCATACCCAACCAACCCATATAGTTTGGGTGGTCGATAGGCATAGCCGAAAGCCCTAATAATGTACTTGCACAAGGGATATCTGTTTTTTCTACAAACTCCAATAATTCCTGCATAGCATCAGCAATCAATACGCCATGTCCGAACAAAATATAAGGACGTTTAGCTTTACTGATTAACTCAGCAGCCTTTTCTATCTGCTCCTGTTTAGGAACAATGCGTGGACGATAAGTAACCAGTTTATTGACCTTCTTATAGTCAAATTTTTCGGTCATTTTGCCCGCCTGTGCATCACGGGTAAAATCTATTACCACAGGACCCGGCTTGCCGCTTTGGGCAATATAAAAGGCCTTTGCCATGATTTCAGGTACTTCATCAGGGCTTGTAATCTGATAGTTCCATTTACAAACTGGCGTGGTAACACCAATCATATCCGTTTCCTGAAAAGCATCCGTACCAAGCAATGTTGATTTAACCTGACCTACAATACAAACCAATGGAGTACAATCAATGATAGCATCGGCAATAGGTGTAATAAGATTGGTACCACCAGGACCGGAAGTTACCAGACAAACACCTGTTTTTCCACTGACACGCGAATAGCCTTGTGCGGCATGCCCTGCTCCTTGCTCATGACGAACCAGAATATGATTCAGTCGATCAATATAGTCATAGAGGGCATCGTAAGTTGGCATGATAGCGCCACCGGGATAACCAAAAATGGTTTCTACTCCTTCGGCTAACAAACACTCCATCATTGCCTGAGCTCCCGAAAGAAAATCTTTCTTTTGAGGCTGCTCAAGATTGATAGAAAACGTTTCTTGTTTGGCTTCTACTTCTAATAAATTTCCCATGTCAGAATGGTTTTTAAAGTATCATTGATTGTTTGTTGTAAGTCCTTTATTTTTGGTTTTTCTTTTTTACAAAGATTCCCTCACCTTGCATCAGTCTCCCGTCTTTAGGGTCTTTCAGTTCGGGCAGAATCGTAAATAATTCAAAACCCAATTCATCCAATTTGCTGATTACTTCATTGTATAATGGACCTTGTTCGTACAAAGTCACAAATGAAATTTCAGCCTGAATCACGTTGATGTATGGTAATATAGCTTTCGCTCCTTCCAGTACATTCAATTCGTAGCCCTGCACATCAATTTTCAGATAGATAGATTTATATCCTTTGGCTATATCCGGTGTGATTACCTCGTCCAGTCGTTTAATCTGAATTTTCTCGGTATCCTGATAAGCCGCCACAGGTGCTAAATCTGTCTGATTTTTGTGCATCCCTAAAAGCGAGCTACTGGCATAATTTCCGGCAATATTAATGGTCAGTTCCTCACTTTCAGTGCCGATACCTATATTATGATATTGCCAGTTAGGGTCTTTATCTGCTTTAGCTCTGAGTTTTTGAAAACTGGCTTTAATCGGTTCGAACGATACGATTTTGCCTTTATAACCCATTTCTCTTGCTTCTTCTCCGTAAGTCCCGATAAATCCGCCGACATCAAGCAATAAATCAACCTTATGTGATTCCAGTAAATGTTTGATTAAGGCAAAAGGAGAGTTCATGACATTAAATCGGCGAACTTCCATATTCAGATATTTCCGGGCAAATTTCTTTATAAAATCATCCATAGATTCTTGATTATAAGTCTGTTACACAGCCTTCGCTGGCTGAACTTACATTCTTGATATATTTTCTTAATACTCCTCTTGTAAATGGTGACTCTTTTGGTTGCCATGCTGCTCTGCGTTCTGCTAATTCTTCGTCTGATATATGTAGAATCAGTTTATTGTCAACTGCATCAATCGTAATTTTATCCCCGTCTTTTACCAGAGCTATTGTACCACCATCGAAAGCTTCCGGAGTTACGTGGCCTACCACGAAACCGTGTGTACCGCCTGAGAAACGACCGTCTGTAATCATGGCTACTGAATTACCCAGACCTGCACCCATTACTGCTGAGGTTGGTTTCAACATTTCAGGCATTCCCGGACCGCCTTTAGGGCCTTCATTACGGATTACTAATACATGACCCGGTTTGATTTCTCCTTTGCTCAAAAACTCAATCACCTCTTCTTCACGCTCACATACTTTGGCAATACCTTCAAATCTTTCACCTTCTTTTCCGGTAATTTTAGCCACTGCACCTTTTTCAGCCAGATTACCATACAAAATCTGTAAGTGACCTGTTGCTTTAATCGGATCAGAAATAGGTTTAATCATATTTTGTGTGCTGAAATCCAAATCAACAACTTCTTCCAGATTCTCAGCAACAGTTTTACCCGTAATTGTCATACAATCGCCATGAAGCAAGCCAACTTTCAATAGATATTTCATTACTGCCGGTACTCCGCCTATTGCCAATATATCTTCCATATAATATTTACCCGATGGCTTCAGGTCACCTAATAATGGCGTACGGTCTGAAATCGCCTGAATATCATCTAAAGTAAATTGAATACCCGCCGAAGAAGCAATTGCGATATAGTGTAATACGGCATTGGTAGAACCTCCTAACGCTATTACAACAGTCATTGCGTTTTCAAAGGCTTTGCGAGTCATAATATCGCGTGGCAGAATCTGTTTTTCTAACAGATTTTTCATTGCTGCTCCAATAGCCACGCATTCTGCTTTTTTGCCTTCGTGTGTCGCAGGGTAAGAAGAGCTGTTGGGTAAGCTCATGCCCATCGCTTCAATAGATGAAGCCATGGTATTGGCAGTGTACATACCACCACAAGCTCCCTGACCCGGAATTGAGTTTTGTATGACTCCTTTATAATCTTCATCAGAAATATTGTTGGCAAACTTTTTACCCAATGCTTCAAAAGCTGAAACAATATCCAATTTCTGTCCGTGATAATGTCCTGATTTTACTGTACCTCCATATACCAATATCGCAGGGCGGTTCAGGCGAGCAATGGCCATCATAGCACCTGGCATATTTTTATCACAACCTACAACTGTAATCACACCGTCGTACCACTGTGCCGAAACCACATCTTCAATTGAATCTGCAATGATATCACGGCTTGGCAACGAATAACTCATCCCATCGTTTCCGTTGGTCATCCCGTCAGATACCCCGATAGTATTAAAAATCAGCCCCACCATTCCATTTTCCTGAACACCTTTTTTTACATGAACTGAAAGACCATTCAGGTGGATATTACAAGGGTTTCCTTCATAACCTGTGCTGGCAATACCAATTTGTGGTTTAGCCATGTCTTCTTCTGTCAAACCAATAGCATAAAGCATGGCTTGGGCAGCAGGATTTGTTACTTCTTGGGTAAGTGTTCGGCTGTATTTGTTAAGAGCGGTCATTGTGATTTTGTGTTGTATTTAAGTCGTATAAATGCGTTTGTTCATAAAAAAGCCTTCTCCACTCTGTGAAGAAGGCTTAAGCTATGGTCGCGCGTCCTTCTTCACCTACTTATTTAGCAGGAGAATAATTGGCACGATAATGACTTTATTTGGGCTCATGAATAAATTTCTCTATTTGCGAATATTCGCTAAATGCGAATCATTTCTGTACAAATGTAAGCGAAACCATTTTTTAAAACCAAACATTTTAGAATAAAATTTTGAAAATCATACTTTTTTGTACTTTTCTAAGGTTGCTTTATGGCAATTCTAAGACTTTTTATGCTCCCGTTATCTCTTCGTAAGTGGCTTGTACACTTCTGGCAATCCCATCTCCCTGCATTTCTGTCACACCCGGAATAGCCGTCACCTTTAGAATTTCCTCTTTCGACTTGCCCGCTTTCACCTCTCCGTCTACAAAATTCCATAACTTAGAAAGGTAATCCTGAAACACTTTTATATCATCTTTATTACCTGTTATTTTCTCAGGGTCAAAAGCATGACCAAATACAAATAGGGTCTGATTATCAAAAGTTTTCAATGCTTTATCTAAAACCGTAATCCAGCTTTTAACAGAAGCACCTGCCGAACGATCAACAAACGGGTAGCGACGATTGAAAAGCAAATCGCCCATGTGCACTATATTGGCATTTTCAAAATGGATTAAGCTATCGCCGTTTGTATGGCCTGCACCGAAATAATGTGCTTTAATCGTCTCTTTACCAACCTTTTGCTTCCAGGTATCGGTAAATGTCATGTCAGGGTACAACTGCTTGTCTTCAGTCTTGTTTTTTTCTGCAACGGCCTTCTGGTTTTTTAGAGAGTTTGCATGCGCTACCACGTGTTCAGCAATACCTTTAAAAGAGATATTACCACCCGAATGGTCGCCATGATGGTGGGTGTTAATCAATAATTGAATAGGTTTATCAGACTTCTTTTTCAATTCTCCAATCAGGTGAGTAGATTGCTCAGGAAATTGAGAGTCTACCACAGCTATGCCCGAAGGAGTAATTAAATAGGCAATAGTACCGCCTCTTTCAGTAAAAACACCAACGCCACCGCGCAAATCCTTCAATTTATAAGGGTCTTGTGCAAATAGATTGGCTAATAATTCTTTGTTTGATAAAGTGAGGGCACCTAAAGTTAAGCCCGTAGTGTGTACAAAATTTCTACGATTCATGGTTTTTGAAGATTAAGTTTACAGGGTGCAATATTTATTTAGTGATTTGAATGATTTTGTCTGAACTTTGATTTAGCGGTCCGCCGCCGCGGCTGATTAAATGATTTCGCTGAAATTCAGCCATTAAATCAATATATTAATCGTTATTATGAATATGGGTTTTATCAGTAAATAAATCAGAATTTTAAGTAAAATCAGTGCAATCAGGTCAATCAGCCGCGGCGGCGGACCGCTAAATCAAAGTTCAAGACAAAATAATCACTCAATGCCTATCGCCGCCTCAACCATATATCTCACAGAAACATCATTAGATACCAGTATTCTCACCAAATGATTCTCGCGCAAATGCATCGCTTGAATGATTTCCTTTACCGAAAGCCCCTTCTGATGCATATTTCTGACATTCCCGCCAAAGTCTTCAAAATACTGCAATTTTGCCTGTAATTGCTGTTTCCCTTCCTTTAGTCTCGGGTGATGCCCGCAAAAAAGCACATCAAAATCATATTGAAGCACCTTTTTTAAAGATTCTACCTGTTGCCAGAATTTTTCTCCTTTTCTGAATATCCTGATTTTTATGCCTACAAATAAATCGCCCGAGAAAAGCCAGCCTTTTTCAGGTTCTAAAAAAACGGTGTGGTCGTCGGCATGCCCGGGTGTATAAATGGGCAATAATTTATGGTGTGGAGTCTCAATAATTACCGGAAAATCGTGTATTTGTTTGGTATATGGCTTTACCTGCCCGAATAATACCTTCTCATACAAATATAAATCAAACCCCTGCTTTACTTTCTCTTGCGTAAGCGGATGAGCGAAAACCTCAGCCTGATGTTCATGCGCCAGCGTAGTTACATTGCCCGAATGGTCTTCATGAAAATGCGTCAGCAAAATCTTTTCAATGTTTTTGTGCTGAAAAGTAACGCTTACTTTTTCCTTACAATGCGCCTGTGCGGTATCAATTAATACATTATCTAAAATAAAACAGTACACATTAAACCAAGGCTTGCCGATGGGAGCATAACCAAACCGGAATAGCTCAACATCGGCAAATTTCCTGTATGTAAGATATTGCATTTTTCTAAGAAATAAACCCTTACGTATAGCTATACAGCAAGGTCTGCCGCATCATTTTACTATTTTATAAATCTCGTCGCCTATGGCTGTTCTGATATTCAGCGTACTGATTTTTACATTGTCACGGGTCGGATACACACGGTTCGATAGGAACACATAAGCAAAGTTATACTTAGGGTCGACCCATACAAATGTACCCGTAAAGCCTGAGTGTCCATAGCTTTCAGGAGTTGCCAGCGTAGGGCCATTAGCCACTTTCGGATTAAAATCTATTTTATCAAAGGCAATGGCTCTGCGGTTTTTCAATTCAGGGAACTGATATCTGGTGCATTCTTCTACTACTTCCGGCTTGATGAACTGGGTGCCACCATAGCTTCCTTTTTGCAGATACATTTGCATCAGTTTTAATAAATCATTGGCATTACCAAACAAACCGGCATGGCCTGAAATACCATCCAACATCCCCGCACCCTCATCATGAACACGTCCATGAATCAAGGTTTTTCTGAATAAGGTATCTCTTTCGGTTGGTACAATCTGCGATTTTGGATAGAAGCGCAGCGGATTATAAGTAAGAGAATTGGCGCCTAATTGTTTATAGGTTTGTTTCAGATAATCTTCCCAAGGCATACCAGTAATGCGCGACATAAAAGTCGGATAAGTATAATAATGTAAATCACTATATACATAACCTTGTTCCGGTTTTACAGGAGAATCTTCAATGGCCTGGAAAATCTTCTCTCTCCAATCTTTATGTAGCCACAAGCTATCGCTTACTTGTACAGGATATTCAGCAGATGGTTTATTAGAAAGTGTATTCTTCTTCAATACCAAAGTGTTAGACGAGAGTGTCTCTTTCCATAAATTTTTGTCTTCTTTAATTGCTTTCATGAGCAAAGCATTATATTTCTTCCTGCCCATCAAAAACTTTTTCTTGTATTTCTGCGCATACTTCTCTTTAAATACCGGGCTATTTCGAACGCTCTTTACAGAATCTATGGCATCCATCCAGAAAGGAATCCAGGCCTTTAACCCGGATTTGTGGGTAAGCATATCTCTGAATCTTAGATTGGCCTTGTTTGAATTATCAAACTCGGCATAATAATCTTTGAAGGTCTTATCCAAATCAAACTTGCCTGCACTCATCAATTGCATCACCGCCAGTAATGAAGTACTTACTTTAGTTACCGACGCCAGGTCATACAAATCGGTTAGTTTTACTTTTCCGTTAGATATTTTATTAGCTGGGGTAGTTAAAACTAAATTAGAACTCGTATTTTTCACCTTTTCGTCCATTACATCATTTTTATTGTCTGCTCTGAGCACTAAATCATTAAAGGTATCGCCACTTGCTTTACCTGTTTCATAAGTATGATACCCAAAAGCTTTATGATAAATCACCCGGCCTTCTTTGGCTACTTCTAATACCGCACCCGGATAGGCTTTTTCTTTCAGACCTAAATTCACTACCGAATCCATTTTAACATTGAATACCTCACTATTCAAACCAACCATTTCAGGTACACCGTAAGCCAGGCGACCTATTGACTTGGTCTGAATACTTAATTCCAGTGGATACTTTTCATTAACCGTTACAGGCAACTTGCCTATAAATGGAATAGCTCCAAAAATAGCTTGCGCCGAAGCGTCTTCCATATAATTGGTTAGCTGATAAGCCATCACAATTGCCTTTGCTTTTTCTAATTCTTCAAATTTATCAAGCGCATAAGGGTTGCCAAAAAGCGTAACCACTGCTTTGCCTGTATTGGTAAAGGCTTTTACGGCTTTTTTGTTGGCATCTGTTACACCGTATTTAGCCGCCGGACGAATATTGTTTAAATGTACACCGACTATTATCAAATCATAGTTTTTAGTTTGCTCTACTACTCTGTTAATCGTAGAATCGGCCGCATTAGCAGGTATCAGGAAATTATCAACCGAAGTATAATTCATCGCCATTTTCTGGAAAGTTGTAATCTGGCTGGCATCTATAGAAACTACCGCAATTTTCTTCGTCAAATCTTTTACTGGTAAAATATTATCTTCATTTTTCACTAAAGTAACAGAAGCCTCAGCAAACTGACGATTCAATACATCAGAATTAGTCGTATTCAAATCTTTAATCAGGTTCTCAATCTGAATCGGTTTATAATGATCAAGGCCTACCCACGATTTCGCCATCAGAATTCTCTTCACTCTGAAGTCAATTTCATCCATTGATATTTCCTTGTTTTGAATAGCAGTTTTAATAGCGGCTATCGCAGCAGGTACATCTTCAAAAGTTTCTAATATATCATTGCCGGATAAAATAGCTTTCACATTTGCTTGTCCGTTCGGGAAATATTTCACTGCTCCCTGCATATCCATAGCATCGGTAAATACAAGACCTTTGAAATTTAAATCTTTACGAAGCAAATCTGTAACTATATTTTTCGATAGGGTAGAGGCTAAATTTTTTGTAGAATCTAATGCTGGAATACTCAAGTGAGCAGTCATTACTCCACTTAAACCGCTATTCATTAAAATGCGGTAGGGATATAGCTCAATGTCATTCAGACGTTTTTTATCATGTGTAATCAAAGGTAAATCGTAGTGTGAGTCTACGCCTGTATCACCATGACCAGGGAAGTGCTTGGCAGAGGTAAGAATCCGTTCACTATTCATGCCCTGCATATAAGCTAAGGCTTTGCCTGCTACATCATATTTATTTTCACCAAAAGAACGGAAGTTAATAACCGGGTTATTTGGGTTATTATTAACATCAACAACAGGGGCATAATTGATATGCACACCCATTCTTCGGCATTGACGACCAATTTCGATCCCCATTTCCCGGATTTCGGATTCTTTTCCGAGCATAGCCCCTAAAGTCATCTGATAAGGGAAACGGACGGTGCTGTCCAGACGCATCGCTAAACCCCACTCCAGATCCATACCTATAAGCATTGGCACTTTAGACATTCCCTGCAACTCGTTTACAATGCGCGCTTGTGTTGTAGGCTGGCCTGCAAAAAATACCAGACCACCCAATTTATAGTCTTTTACCCATTTTTTGAGTTTATCAAAATTATACCCTTGCCCTGAGGTATTACCCCGTGGCATTAAAAGCTGTCCAATTTTTTCTTCTAATGTAAGCGAAGCGAAAACAGAATCCACCCAATGTTGGTTATAATTAGTAAGAAAATCCGGTGTTTTTTGTGCAAATGTGGATAACGTGTTGATAAGTAGAAAAACGAGCAACAATACTTTTTTCATGAGTTTACATTTTTGTCAGAATAGAAATCAAAATAAATCAAAAATAGCCAATAATCCTGCAAGGTTTTCAAAACGAAAGAAGATTTAATGAATTTACCTGCCACAATGCCATACTACCCGGGTTGGCATCAGGTTTGAGCTATAAAAAAAACGAATAAATTTTTTTATTATTCAAAACGTTTTGTACTTTCACTCTGACAATCTGGCAGATGAATTTATTTCATTTATAGCCATTTTTAAAGTATGCAGAGAGATTAGTAGTTTTTAATAATAATATTTGCTGTAATAGGAAATGATTTCTTCGTATAAAAGAAATCGTATAACGAATCTAAATTTGTGGTACATGAATCGTGAACTAATCTCAAGCCTTGTAATGGCACGCCAAGACGTAGAAAACGTTGAAATGATTGAAATCGCTTCACCTGATGAAGTGATGGAAAATGAAAATAATTTACCAACAGACCTGGCACTTCTTTCCCTGAGAAATACTGTTTTGTTCCCCGGTATTGTAATCCCTGTTACAGTTACCCGTGCAAAATTCATTAAAATGGTTAAAAAGGCTTATCGTACTGATAAAACTATCGGTGTTGTAGCACAGATACGCCATACACCCAATGAGCCAACTCCTGAAGATTTATATAAAGTAGGTACTATTGCTACTATCTTAAAGATGATAGTGTTGCCAGATGGTAATGTAACTGTTATTATTCAAGGACGCCGTCGTTTTGAGATATTAAAATACAATCAGACTGAGCCGCATTTAACTGCTTCGGTAAGGTATATCCCTGATAATTTCCCAAGTGTTCGTAAAAAGGAAATCAAGGCTCTGATTCAGAGCCTGAAAGAGGCTGCCTATAAAATTCTGAATCTGAATCCTGAAATACCGAAAGATGCTCAGATGGCTATCAGTAATATTGATAGTCCGAGTTTCTTAACCCATTTTTTATCATCAAATCTGAATATTGAAATCAGCGAAAAGCAATTATTGTTAGAGACTTTTGATGGTAGCGAGCAAGCACACAAACTGCTTGAACACATGATGAAGGAAATTCAGGTTCTGGAAATCAAGCGTGACATACAAAGTAAAGCCAGTCTCGATATAGACCAGCAACAAAGGGAATACTACCTGCGTCAGCAAATAAAGGTATTACAGGAGGAACTGGGTCTGGAAACCCCTGATCAGGAAGTAGAAAAGCTGAGAGCTAAAGGAGCGAAAAAGAAATGGAGCAAAGAAGCAAATGAGCATTTCAATAAAGAACTGAATAAGATTCTACGTATGAATTCAATGGCACCTGAGTATGGGGTATCTCTTACTTATGCTGAAACTATGATAGAATTGCCCTGGAGTGAATATACCAAGGATAATTTTGACCTGAAACGTGCCAAGAAAATTTTAGATGCTGACCATTCAGGACTGGATAAAGTAAAGGAGCGCATCATTGAATATCTGGCCGTGCTGAAATTGCGAAGCGATATGAAAGCACCGATTTTGTGCTTGTATGGTCCTCCGGGGGTCGGTAAAACCTCTTTGGGTAAATCAATTGCCAAGTCTCTTGGCCGTAATTATGTACGAATGGCCTTAGGAGGATTGCATGATGAAGCCGAAATTCGTGGACATAGAAAAACCTATATCGGTGCCATGCCTGGTAAGGTGATTCAGAACCTGCAAAAGGCTAAAGCCTCTAACCCTGTATTTGTATTGGATGAGATTGACAAAGTTTCCCGCGATTTCCGTGGTGACCCGTCTTCTGCCTTATTGGAGGTATTAGACCCGGAGCAAAACTCATCCTTCAAAGATAATTACTTAGAGGTTGACTACGACCTCTCAAAGATATTGTTTATCGCTACTGCCAACTCTTTAGATACCATTCAGCCTCCTTTAAGAGACAGAATGGAAATCATTGAGATTTCGGGTTATACTGTAGAAGAAAAAATTGAAATTGCCAAGAAACACCTCGTACCTAAGCAACTCGAGCAACATGGTATTAAAGTAAAAGACTTGAAAATAGATGATAAGGCAATTCAGAAAGTAATTGAAGGATACACAAGAGAATCAGGTGTAAGACGTTTGGAGCAACAGATAGGAACCCTTGTTAGAAAAATAGCTAAAGCAATTGCTATGCAGGAGGAGTATCCTAAACTGGTAAAAGCAGAGCATGTAGAGAAAATGTTAGGTGCTCCGGTATTTGACCATGATTTATATGAAGGTAATGAAACAGCAGGTGTGGTAACAGGTCTGGCCTGGACATCGGTTGGTGGAGATATTCTGTTCATTGAATCAAGCCTGAGCCGTGGCAGGGGGCAATTGACTTTGTCGGGGCAATTAGGCGATGTAATGAAAGAATCGGCAGTAACAGCCTTGTCTTATCTGAAATCACATGCCGATGAAATTGGTATTGATTATCGTATTTTCCAGAACTACGACCTGCACGTACACGTGCCGCAAGGGGCTGTACCAAAAGATGGGCCATCAGCAGGGATTACTATGGTTACCTCAATGGCTTCTATTTTTACTCAAAGAAAATTGAAACAAAATTTAGCTATGACAGGTGAGATAACGCTGAGAGGAAAGGTATTACCTGTTGGAGGTATTAAAGAGAAAATTCTGGCGGCTAAACGTGCCGGTATAAAGGAAATTGTCATGTGCTATAAAAACCGAAAAGATGTAGAGGAAGTAGGGGCAGGCTATACTGAAGGATTAACTTTTCATTATGTAGATTATGTGCAGGAAGTTTTAGACATAGCTTTATTGCCTGAAAAAGTAGAAAAAGCTATGAATTTTATATTACCAGAAGAAAAGAAAGAAATCCAACCTGTAGAAATGTTGTAAAACAACTAATAATCAGTAACTTTCATAAAAAGCTCAGTTGCGGTTAAGATATAGACAGAAATTTCGATGTTGTAATTAAACCGTTGAATATAAATTATAGTGCGATAGCAGATGTGTTGGGCATCTGCTATTTTTTTAACCAAGTAACGAATGCCAGAAGTAAAAAGTAGCATATCCTCGCCAACCAATCCACTGTGTCGACATCTGGTGTAAGTCTGCAATGGTTGGTTTAGCCTCCAGACCATATTGATTTTTTATAGCATTATGCAGACCCACATCTTCAACCGGAAAAGCGTCATAGCTCTTCAGGCTCTTCATCATTGAATAATTTGCCGTCCAGTTTCCCACCCCTTTTATGGCCGTCAATTGCTGTTTAATTTCATCATAAGAAAGCAATGACAAATTTTGTTGAGATATTGTACCTTCTGCAAATGCTTTAGATATATTAATGATATACTGTGCCTTACCTTTGCTGAATTGATAGGGTCGAAAATCTTCAATCTGCAGGCAGGCTAATGTTTCGGGTGTTGGTAAGGCATAGAAGGTTTGTCCTTCAAACGTAATACTTTTACCGAATGACTGAACTAATCGCTGTTTTAAAGAATAAGCAAAATTGAGATTAATTTGTTGTCCGATGACAGACCAGATTAATGACTCAAACAGATTGGGCATCCCTACCATTCTAAGCCCGTGGTATTTCTGGCAGAGCTGGTGAAGAATTGTATCTTGACGCGCTATTTCATAAAAAGACTTCAGGTCGGCAGTCAAATCAAACCAATCTTCAATGTAATTCTTAATTATATCATTAACAAAAGGTGATTGATTTTCAGTATGAATCCTAACTACAAGGCCATTATCAAAGGAAACGGAGAATAAAACTAATTCGTTTTCTATTTCTAAAACTTTATATATCGTATCGTCCTTAATGCGATGCAAGCACTCTTTTTCGTTACGGGATAAGAACTTTATTAATTCCTTGTAACTAAACTCCTGAGGGGTGGGTATAAGTATCATTTGCAATTGGAAATTTCAGAAAACAATAGACAATAAGTACCTGAAAATAATATTTCATAAATTGTTGAAAGAATAAAGTTTATGACTTAACTTGGTGATTCAGAGTGGTTTAAGTACAACGCCATAATAAATCAACGGGTTCATAGTACTGTATTTTTCTATTATTATTTTCAACAGTATTTCTTTTGTGTATAGTTCATATGGTTTGTTCTTACTAATGAAAGTATTGTGTTTTTTATTCATTTATTTCAACTAACCTATTGTCATGAAAAAAGCGGAGTCTTTGTTGATAAGCTTTTTATTCTTTGTTTTTTGTAGTCAGGCACAACATAAAATTTATAAAGAAGTAAATCTGGCAAAAAAACAATCAACCTCATTAGAATCTTTCCCACTTTTTTATTCACCTAAGCCATCTCTTCATCAAAATAGCCTGGTAGCCAATACTTCAGCCACAGAGTTTTTGATAAATAAAGCTGAATTAGTCAAGCTTTCGAAGAAACAGGCTCCTTTTCTGAATCTGGCTGTTCCCTCTTCTGATGGAAATGCTTTTGAGTTAGAATTAATTCCCGTCAATATATATGGCCCACAGTTCAGATTATTAAATGCTGCCAATCAGGAAGTGCCTTTTATTAAACCTATTCATTATAAGGGTATTATTAAAGGTGACCCTAATTCTTTAGTAGCTTTAAGCATTAGCGATGGAGTAATAAGCGGCTTTATCTCTAATAAAGACGGCAATTATGTTTTAGGTAAAATCAGGAAATCGGAAAATTATGTATTGTATAATGATAAAGACCTGCTACAGAAAAATACTTTTGAGTGCGGGGCAAAAGAAGAAAAACTCAGACAAGTAGCTGACGTTAATTCCTGTAGTACTGCTCCCGTCCGCGATAGTGCCCAGGCCTGTAATCCGGTATTGATTCATTTAGAAGCCGACTACCAGATATATAAAGATCAAGATTCCAATATGGTGTCGGCCACTAATTTTGTCACTCATTTATTTACACAAGTGATAGTCTTATATGACCGTGAATTGATAGATGTACAGATTTCGGAACTTAAAATCTGGGATACTGATGAGCCTTTTATGACACCATATACAGTTAATTTTTACCAGCTTTATCATGCTTTTGGTACTTATTTAACTGAAAATATAGGTGGGAATTTTAATGGACATATTGCTCACCTATTGTCAAGTCGGCCCTTAGGGGGTGGCATGGGCGAAATAGATGTATTATGTAGTAAAGGGTGGTCTGTGGCTACAGGCATAGGTGATACTGTAGTAGAAGTACCTACCTATTCGAGGGCTGTCAAGGTGATTACGCATGAGATAGGGCATAATTTAGGATCACCACATACAAATAGTTGCTTATGGCCCTGTGGTGCGCTTGATAATTACTGGACAATTGAGCAAGGACCAGGAAACGGAGGAGCTTGTAATCTGAACCCATTTCCTGAATTGGGAGGCACTATCATGAGTTACTATGATATAGGAGGAGATAGTTTTAATTTGTTTAATGGTTTTGGGGTTTTGCCCGGTAATCTGATAAGAAAAAGAGTACAAGCCTGTATGGGTAGTAAAAAACCTGCTGTTAATCTTTCCGTTATTAATATATATAAAAATAGCGCGCATCTTTTATGGGATCATCCGGTAGGGAAAGGTGATTATGTGGTCGAATACAAACCTACCTCATCAAGTACCTGGATAACTAAAATAACGAAAGAAGAGGGACTCATTATTACTGGTCTTGTGGCAAATACCACATATGATTGGCGTGTAAAGGTCGATTGCTCTATTTTTACTACTTCTACTTTTGTTACTAATAACCAACCTCCCGTTGAATACTGTTCTGTGAGTTATACTTATCCGTGTGAAAGCTGGCAGGTAAAGATTCAGGCAGTTAATTTTAATAATATTTTTTTTACACTGAATTCAGGTTGCTCCCCTCCAAACGTACAAATGCTTTATTTCAAGCCGATTCGTAATTTCAATAAGGGCGAGGTACAAAATTTCACAATTTATCCGGGTCATACAGGAGGTCCTTATATTCACGCCTCTATCTGGATAGATTTTAATAAGAACGGTATTTTCGAAACAACAGATAGAGTCTTCATGACACAGGATTCAGTGCCTGGAGGGCAAATCTCTGGTTCATTTATAATTCCTGATACGTTTGTCACACAGACATATACCCGTATGAGAGTAATCCTGAGCATGGAAGAAGAAGCCTCTTTGCCATGCGGACCTTATACAGTGGGTGAGTCAGAAGATTATCTAATCAGTATTTTAGGAAATTGCCAGCAAAACCTGACACTCAATCATCCGTTCAATGATATAGTAGCCGGAGGGCAAACTATACAGACATTTGCCATAGGAGGTAGCATGAATGCTGCTAATTATATAGAAGGTATTGGTACAACGGTAAATTATCAGTCTGCTACCATTAATCTGCTACCAGGTTTTAAGGCTGAAAAAGGGACGGTGTTTAAGGCCGAGACAGGAGGTTGCAATTAAAGAAATAATAATTAAGAAGCATTATTTGAGTTAAGGTACAATTAAAGTTTAAGAACTTTTGTCTGTTTAATAGCTCCGTTTCCTTTAAAAATAAAGCCTATTTCTTTTAACTCACCTAAAGACCTGGTATAGGTGGTTTTAAAGATTTCTTTGCCGTTTAGTTTAATAATAATCGTTTGATTCTGATTTGTTACGTGAATATTCTGCCATGTATAGAAATGTGTGCCAAAGGCTGTTAAATCCATATTTTTACCGTCGAATTTCCTTTCGGCTATGCTCATTTTAATATCACTCTCACAACCTTTTGCTCCGATATTAATGTACATATATTCATATTCGCCTTTTAATAATAATGCAGTGGTAGGGCAGACTATACCCGTTGAATCTATCTTGAAATCGGAAGAAAAAACAAAATTGTTACCATCAATTTTAAAATCTCTGCTATCATGGAAAGTCAGGAAGAAAGGCTCAGTAATATCTATTTTATTATTAACCAAAACTTTTTCGCTTACGCCTACAATACCGTTAGGAAGCCAGTCGGCAGAACGCAGTATTTTATTTTCAGTTTTATTCTGATGTACCGCAATTACCCAATTGGTGGTTTTGATATGCACCGGAATTTCCCTGATAACAGAATCGTCTGCTATCAGTTTTGCAAGGTAATAACCTGGCAGGTAATAAATATCAGTCAATTGATGATTCCCTTTAAATACTTCTACTCTCCGTCTTGTATCCCACGATTGCTGAATATAAAATTTCTTAGCGTCAACCGAATCAATATTATAAGTAAAAACAACAGTGTTAGGTACAGTATTATCAACTGAAGTTTTAGCTGAGAACTGAACAATAGAGGGATTAATGACCTTTTTCAGAAGCCTGTCTTTAAAAGCAAAAAACGTAACTGATATTATTAAAAACAGGCCTGCAATTACCCATAAAAAAGAAAAATTCCGTCTCGGGGATTCAAACTGAAGTTTAGAGTTAGTAAGGATGCTTTCAGTTAATGGCAACTCACTTGTTTTATCAAGTAATTTTGTTGAGGCCAGTTTTAAAACTAACCAATCTTTATTATGAACAAGCTGACTGAGGGCATCTAAAGTAGCAATATGTGGCAATCGGTTATATTCATTGCGCCAGATACGCTTAATAGTTGTAAGACTGATTTTTACACCTGATTTTTCTTCTATAAAAAATACTAAAAACTCATAGTCCTTCTGTGTCCAGTTTTCAGTCTGGCCAAGCCCTGCTTTTTGGGCTACTTCTTTTTTCAGGATTTCCAGTAATTCTTTGTCTATCAGGTTTATATCGCTCATAATCAGAATTTTATCAAAACAATCGTAAAACAGTTGTAAATCAATTCAATATTGTAGGTATAATTTTTAAGACAGTCCATAATCTTGCAGCGTAAAAAATCTCATTCAAAATTTAATCAATTTATTATGAAAATGCTCAGACACAAATCATTTTTTATCTGCTCACTCCTTATTTGCTCTTTTAACCTACGCGCTCAGAATACCCTCACAGACTGGCAGGCTTTTTCAGAAAACAATGAGCCGGTTACTTTAACAGAACAAACATACAAAGAAAAAAAATGTGTAAAATTAGATGGTAAAAAAGAAACCATAGTTATCAACAAGAATAAAAATTATCGGGATTTCAGAATCGAATTTGACATAGCAGCCAAAGTAATGGCAGGAGTTGGGTTTCACGTAAAAAACGAGCAGAATTATCAGTTTCTGTATTTCAGACCTGGTTATGGAGGTACTCAGGAGGCTATTCAGTATATACCTATTTATAACGGAGGCTTAAGCTGGGTATTATATCACTATCCGATTCATGAAGCCAAAACCGATATTATGGCAATGGAATGGTTTCATGCAGCTATTGAAGTAAGAAACAAAATTATGAGGGTATTTGTGAATAACAAAAAGGAGGCTGATATGACACTTACCCTCCTGGACACTGATACACAGAATGGTAACATTTTGTTAAGAACTATGTTTGGTGAGGCTTATTTTGCCAATGTCAGTATTCAGGAGATTCCTGAATCTCTAACTGATTGGAGTATCTCAGAACAATTGCCGCGTGATAGAACTTATGACTATACAGAGGTGAAAAAAAACAGGAGCTGGACAAAAATTGATCAGAAAAATGATGAGATGGTAAATCTGAAACGTTATTTTGAGTATCCGAATGGAACCGTTTTTGCTAAAAGAACGATTGCCTCAGAAACAGATAAACCACAATTGTTATATTTTGATTTTACAGGTAAACTCCAGATTTTCCTGAATGGCAAAGAAGTGTTCAACTATGCAAAATACAAATTAGACCGTCTGAATAATTATGAGAACTGCATTGTACTGGATATGAAAAAAGGTGAAAATGAACTGACCTTTATTATTGAAGGCGATGCTTTTGTATTTGGTAAAGGATTTAACTCAATGGGTAGGTTACAACATCAGAATTGGGGCTTTGTTGCAGCTTTGGCTGAGAAAACAAGATAAGTAAATAATTGTTGAGGGCAAAGGGTTTGAAAAGCGAAGATGGTTTTCAAACCTTGGTTTTTTTATAGAACGAATAGTATTAAGGTTATTTTAAGAGGTAGTATCGGATAATTATTTATCTTTGATATTTCCTGGATTAACCCAAATTTAAAGTTTGTATTAATGAATACTATACGTTTACTTTTACCTATTGTTCTGCTTACTACTTTTACTGCAATTGCTCAGAGAAAAAATCAGCCAAATATTCCTGTTGTTTTAAATAAGAATAATCTTGTAGAATGCGGCACACCTTTACCACCACTCAAAATATCCCGTCAGAATGAAAAACTGATGCAGCAATTTATTCAGAGAGGGTCTAATCTGGCTTCTCCGGTTGTGATTCCTATCAAAGCCCATATTGTTCGGAAAAGTGATGGTTCTGGAGGAATTTCAATTGATTCAATCAATTCTGCCATTTCTGTTATGAATACTAAATATGCCAGTATCAACATGAGTTTCACAATATGTAGCAGTGTACATTATATTGATAGTGATGAACTTTATACACTTGATGTAGATATTGAAGATAATAAGTTGGTACTTAGCAATGTAAACGATGCCCTTAACATCTATTTTGTAGGCACATTATCAGCAGGTGGTGCGTTATTAAATGGTATTTCTGCCTTTCCCTCTGCAAACCCTGCCGAAAATCGTATTATTATGTGGAATGATGCTACTAATAACAGAATTACATTGCCGCATGAAATGGGACATTACTGGAATCTTTACCATACACACGAAACTTATCTGGGAGCAGAGCTGGTAGATGGTAGTAATTGCACAACCAAAGGTGATTTGGTTTGTGATACACCTGCAGACCCGTGTTGTTATTTCTATGATCCTGAAACCTGTACTTATACAGGCTCTGCAACAGATTCTTTAGGGCAGACCTATAACCCGATGGTTAATAACCTTATGTCATATTACGGGCTTTGCCGCGATATTTTTACGGCAGGGCAATATACCCGAATGGATGCAGGATATGCCTTGAGAACAAGCTTTATGAATAGCAGTACTTATAATCTGGCTTGCAATGCTACTATTGCTGCTGCACCCTCTAATGTTACTCTTATACCAAAGGGGTGTAGTATCCAACTCTCCTGGAATGATAATGCAGATAATGAAATGGGATATATTGTTGAGGTGGCAACAAGTGTTACAGGGCCATTTGTATCAATAGGTAATTTGCCTGCCGGAAGTACCACTTTTTTAGATAATCGTGTACTCAGCAATGGGATTACTTATTATTATCGTGTAATAGCGGCTAACGCTAATGCTGACTATAGTAATATAGCTCAGATAAATTTTACTTCTTCTATTAATTGCTATTGTGTTCCCGCAGCTTTATACTGCGAAGAAGGTGATGCCATTACGAATTTAACAATCAAGAAGGGTGCCGGAACAATAATGAACTATAATTCTACCTGTAGTAATGGAGGGTATTCTGTTGATAGTACGGCTTTACCTACTCTTGAGAAAGGGGTAACTTATACTTTCTCTTTGTCTACCGTAAGTTCTTATGCTGAAGGCGCAAGTGCCTGGATTGATTTTAATAAAAACGGGATTTTTGAAAATAATGAACAGATATTAACTAAAACAAGCAATATATGGACAGATACCTCTGGTTCTTTTACTGTTCCTTTAAGTGCATTAGCAGGACAAATGCGTATGCGTGTAAAGCTAACCTATAATTCGATTCCAGCGAACCCTTGTGAAAACCCGGCGGAGGCAGAAGGCTATGGAGAAACGGAAGATTACTGGATAAATATTCTTTGTGGACTTGATGAGATCACAGAGGCGAAAAGATGTGGAACGGGGAGTGTTAATCTCATGGCATCAGGTTGTTTTGGCGGAATAATTAATTGGTATAATTCAGCAACAGGCGGAACTTCTATTGCAACAGGTGGAACCTTTACTACTCCAAGCCTTTCATCAAGTATTACTTACTATGTTGGTTGTGAAAACCCTTGTTCGGTTGAGCGAATACCCGTTAAGGCAACCATTGTTTTTACTAATATTAGCTTTGCCAATCCATCAGAACCTGCTGGCGTATTTCAAGCATCACAAACCATTACAAGTGCTACCAATGTAGCCACAGGAACCAGTTACTTTGCCGGGAAATCAATTACGCTTAGCCCGGGTTTTCAAGCTGGGGCAAACGAGGTATTTATGGCGATTATCCAGAGTATTTCATGTCCGTAGAGATACATTAATACGAAAAAGGGTGTACCTTATAAGATACACCCTTTAAGAAATCAGATAACTGATTTATATTTTGTTAATTATCATCAGGGCTTTTTGAACACCTTCTCATCAACAGAGCTATTGAATTTGATTTTATTGGTAATAAATGCCAGATTACCCATCTGGTTGGCAATATCCATAGTATAGGCAATTTTAATACCATCAACATCTTTATAATCAGAGAAACTGATTTCTACATCTTGTCCATTGGCTGACGTCTTTGTTTTAGTTATTAAATAAGTAGCAGCATCAATATATTGGTCTAACACATCGCCACCGGCAGTTGTTACTTTCAAGTGATAATTATCTTTCTTATCTACTTTTTCGGTGCCTACCAGTTCTACCTTATTTCCCTTTTCTTTATAATTGAAAAGCGGACCAAATGGGTCAAGTTGCCCTTTTAAT
The DNA here is from genome assembly GCF_013912375.1 of Emticicia sp. BO119. Taxonomy (GTDB): domain Bacteria; phylum Bacteroidota; class Bacteroidia; order Cytophagales; family Spirosomataceae; genus Emticicia. Next base: position 575,151 of record NZ_JACETV010000002.1, read on the forward strand.
TGTTTTAACTGATCAGCAGGCATATCTTCAGGCTCACCGGTACCACCCATCATTGTTGGGCGAATCATCCAGGCAGAAGTACCATCAAATGCCTGTACCATTGAGTTTCCCATTACGGTTGATTCAGAACGTACGGCCTTGTTTACTATCAAAGTGCTTACATTCGGAATATCCATACCTTGTACAGATAATGAGCGTTCTGCAACCATAGTATTAACAGACTTTAGTTTATCAGCTCCGCCTAAAGCAGCTATGTGTTTGTCTACAATTTCATCTACAGTCTGAGCGAAACCGCTAACCGAAATAAATGCCGCTACTGCGGTAGCAAAAAGTTTGTTCATTTTCATTTTAGATTGAATTAAAGTTTATTCGTAAGTTTATTAAGGTTCTTTTAAAATCAGTATCGCTGAAGTTTTTCAACTATAGTGATGATTCTTTCAGCTATTATCTTGGTGTACCACTACCTTGCTGACCACCGCCACCTTGTTGTCCGCCACCCTGACCATCGCTCTTCACATCATCATTGTTTACTGAGCGGGCTTTTTTCTTAGGGGCATCAACAGTCATTTTACCGATTTTATAGCTAAATGTTAAACGTACGCCTCGGTTATACATATAGATATTATTTACCTGATTAAACTGTGCTGATTTCAATTCTGAATGAATTCTAAATCTGCTGTTAAAGAAGTTTTCTCCGGCAAGACCTATACTACCCTTTTTGTTTTTAAAGTCTTTCTTGACACCTACAGTATAGAAGGCAAATCCACCCTGGTTACCTTGTAATTGTACCTGATTCCCCTGCATAAAACCAAAAGCCTGGGCTCCCCAACCATTTTTGAATGTTGCCTGCGAAAATATTCCGCCACTTACGTTAAAACCAGAGTTGGTAAGGTTTTGCGTTACATTATTTAGACCTAACACCTGTCCGGTTAAGGTATTGTAAATAATGTTAGCAAATATACCCACATTCATCTTCGAGGTTACTGCAATGTTAGCAAAAATATTGGTACCATAAGCATGCTGACGACCAATGTTTTTGTAAGTAGTAATGATAGCTCCTTCTAAAGTATCAGATGGAATCCGAACCTGAGAAATGGCATTGTTAGTAAAACGTCCGAAGAATGAAGCATTGATAAAAGTCTTTTTGATATTTTTGCTCAATGTTAACTCAAAGTTGTCAGTAATTTCAGGCTTCAGAGTTGGGTCACCTACAGTAATATTCTGAGGGTTGGCAGAGTTAAAGTTTGGATTTAACTGTTGCAAGCCCGGACGTTGAATACGTTTGTTGTAGGCCAGTTTAACTGTTGTACCTTTAATACTTTTTGAAGCATTGATACTTGGCACTAATACACCGTAATCACCTACACCAATAGGGCCACCTTCCTTTGTACTTGCATTAATAAATGTATGCTCATAGCGTAAACCACCTTTAATTGTATAACGTTTTTTGGTGGTGTAAGTATAAGAACTGTAAGCGGCAGCAATGTTCTGATGATAAGTCAATTCACCCTGAGGCTGATTAATTTCAGTCGAGAAACTACCCGTCGGCCCTGCAAATAAGAACTTGTAGTCGCTATTTACCTCACGGAAGATACCCTTGCCACCGAACTCTAACATCTGGTTCTTCTTGATAGGTGTCTGATAATCACTTTGAAATGTAAACTCCTGATTAAGATTGGTATTGATATTGCGTTGACGACTCAAGGTAATACCCTCGGGATCCATTAGGTTTGCATCAAAATTATTGGTCAGATCGTTACGGCTATACAAGGTAGAAATACTCCATTCTTGCTGCGGTTTTTTGAAGGTATGCAAATAATCCAGGTTTACATCAACTGTTCCTGACAAATTATCAGCATTTACGTCTCTTCTTGAACTGGCATCAGAGTTAAGAATACCGTTGCTATAGAGTTTTGTAATAAGGTCTTGTTGGTTAGAAAAGTTACGCACACCATAACGTACACCTGCTGTTAAACTCTGATTCTTGGCCAGATCGTAGTCAAAACCTAAGTTATATTGTCCGAACAATCCATGGCTTGAACCATCTCCGGTTTGTTTGGTTAAAGTAGAAACCCCATTTACGATACTGGTCTGATCAAGCGAGGTCTTGGTAATAGTATTGTAGATTCCACGCCCGAAACCACCTAAAGTTACACCACCTTTCCCTCTTCTATAGCTTCCATTCAAGCCTAACATCGAACCTCGGTTACCTAAACCACCGTCTATATTCAGGCTTAATCCTTGTAAATTGTTCTTTTTAGTGATAATATTAATGATACCACCAGATCCTTCAGCATCATATTTTGCCGACGGGCTGGTAATTACCTCAACTGTTTTAATCTGGTCGGCAGGAATCTGTTTCAAGGCATCTGCCACACTGCTGGCAATAATAGTACTTGGCTTATTGTTAATTAAAACTTTGATATTCTGGCTGCCTCTTAAGGATACGTTACCATCAAGATCGACTGTTAATAAAGGTACTTTGCGTAATACATCTGCGGCATCACCACCTTTGGCAGTAATATCTTTATCTGCATTGTAGACTAAGCGGTCAACCTTTTCTTCAATCAAGGCGGCTTGTCCGGTTACTGTTACTTCATTCAGCATTTTGGCACTGCTGGAAATAACCACATTACCCAGATCTAATTCCTGACCCTTATCTAAAGTAATATCTAATGACTTGGTATTGTATCCGATAAATGTAATTTGCAGTTTAAATGTGCCTGCGGCAACTTTATTCATAGTAAACTTGCCTTTCTCGTCAGCCATAGTTCCATCTATTGGCTTATTTGTAGTTTTGTCGAGCAAGGCAATACTTGCAAATTCAACAGTTTTGTTGGATGTTGAATCTACGATTGTTCCCGTAATTTTACTATTTCCTTTTGGAGTCTGGTCACCTGCTGTACCCGGTAATGCTTTTTGTGTAGTGCTACTACCACCCATAGGGAACTGTGCCATAGCAGGGGCAAATGACGTAAAAATAGAGGCAATAAAAATAATACTAAGTGTAACTTTTTTCATGATTTAGTTTTTAACGATGCAAATTTGCGTCATAAAGCTAAATCATGAAACGGAAAAAGGATAAGTGTAAGATTTAGACTGATGAACATAGGATATTGCCCGATGAATGTTTGAGCTAATAGGGAGAATGGTAAAACTAATTAAATGGGTGGAAATTTACGCTTATTTGGTTATATAACTATTTCGATATTTATTAGAATAATACAATGAGAAATTATTTGGGGCCAATAATAGTAAAATGCCAGGTTCCTGACGCCGAAATACTGCTATTGCTTACATTGGTGAACCGTAGGCTACAAGATGTAGCTGTAACGTTGTACGGAACAACTAAAATTTTATCCCAACTGCCAGCGCCACTCTCTACCTGTGCAACTGAAACCATAGGTACGCCTGAGAAACCAGAATAACCAAGCGTACTAATAATAGTAGCGCCAGCAGCGAGATTAGAGAATGAATAGCCTTCGGTTTCGTGTCTGATAATATAAGTAGAGGCAGTATTGTTTAGTACAATGCCCTGACCCTCTGCCGTTACCTTGCCCGAAACCGAAGCTTTGCCATAAATTATTACATCATCACCTATACTTAAGTCTGTACCTATTGCAGCTCCGCCCGAAATGATAGCGTTACCGTCTGCATAAATGTTTCCTGTTGCCGAAGTATTACCACTACTATTAATCGTGAAAACTGTGCTATTTGCTGAATTTCTGAAAATGAAACTTTCATTAGCCTGGAAATTTCTGAATTTCATGCCATCAGAATCATGTAAAATTTCGCCATAACCGTTGTCATTTCCGTTTTCCATACGGATATGTTGCCCCCAACCACCATTGCCATCGGCCTTAATATGTAGTCGGGCAATGGTTTGTGCATAAGTCAGCTGACCCACAGCAAGATTGAAACCGACTTTAGCTTTATTATTAAAATACCCTGAAAAATCGCTGTTGGCATAGCCAAATACCCCAACGCCAGTATTACTGACACCATAAAGACCAGCATTGCTATCGCTAACGCCATACACACCAGCACCTCCTGTACTTTCTCCATAGATTGCCCGGTTACTTCCGGTTATTACAGATATGCCTCTCCCTGAGCCACTATTCGTTAATGAAAACAAAGTTGATGAAGTAGAGCTACTGCCACTGTAAGGCAATGTAAGACTTCCGCCACTGCCACCTGCCATATCTACCCAGCCAGTACCATTACAAAAATACATTTTTCCATCACTCGTATTAAACACCTGTACTCCTCTGGTTGTGGAATTACAAGTGCCTAAAGACGTTACATTGCCTATTTTTACAGAATTTGGTAATAGTGTGGTAGATTGTGCGAAGCTTTTACTTATTATCATGGATAATAAAATAAAGGAATATCTCATAACTAAAAATTGTGTCTGATGAACCCATAAATGTATCTGTTATCAATGAGCTGGGCAATCACGGTTTGCCGTGATTTTATAGAGAAAGAGCTAAACAGGCAAAGTTTTAAGCTATCTGATCTTTTTTTTAAAAAGTATAAAATTTTTAAATCCAGGTCTGCTTAATACTCGTATATACAGATGTAAAAAAAATCGTAAGATAGAATCCTACGATTTTCTGAGTTTAATATAACTTTTGCTTGTCAATCTACATGCCCTAGATCGACAACAAATTTTACATTTTTTCTTCGTAAAAACCAATAAAAAATCACACAAAACGAAGTTAATAGAGATTTTAGGATAAAAATCCCTCTAAATGAGGGCTTTTTGTGTTAAAAAACAGGGTTTTAGTGGTTTATTATTATTTAAGCAGGTGCGAGGCAAATTTGGATTCTCATCTGCAAAGATTTTTTGTGTAAAAATCAACCCAGTAAAACTACATTTTTCTTGTGGCACATCTTTTTTGAAATTATTCTAAAAAATTTAGGATTATGGCACATCAAAAATTTCAAGATTGTATCGATGAATGTATTGCTTGCGCAATTGCCTGTAGCCACTGTGCAACCGAATGTCTTAAAGAAACAAATGTGAAAGATTTGACACACTGTATCCGACTGGATATGGAATGTGCAGTCATTTGTCGTTCTGCTGTAGAACTTATGAGTTTAGGCAGCAAGTATAGCTACGATTATTGTAGGGTTTGCATAGAAATTTGTAATGTCTGTGCGGAAGAATGTGAAAAACATGGCGCAATGGGTATGGATCACTGCAAAGCTTGTGCTGAAGCGTGTCTCAAATGCGCAACTGCTTGCGAAGAAATGGTCGCAGTAGCATAGATATGCTATTACAGACAAAAGATAATCAAGGAGCGTTACCTCAGAGGGTCATGTCCGTCTAATGATTAAGACTGTTGCTTTACTGACAGTCTACTATAACAGCAAATGGGTTGGGTCTAATTCGTGCTGTTATATGGTTATCTAATGGCAAAACCGTCAAACTGCTAAACAAAGAAAGACGTAAATTCTTCTTTTAAGTCTTTCTTTGTTTTTTACAACTTCTTCAATATTAGCCCCTTTTGAAAACTTTCTCTTTTTGCAAAATACTAAATATATGCTGGTTTCCGTTAATTAAAATTTAAGTCAGGAAAATAAATTGTATAAACTTCAACAACAGATAAGAGTATCAGAAGAAAACTCTTGACTGCGAATTAGCGTATGAAACTCATTGCCAATATTCCTTTGGAACAGATTCTCTTCCTTCAGGCCGATACTAATTATACCCAGATTTTTTTGAGCTGTGGCCGGACATTGATTTCAGGATTTAATCTCAAAAAGTACGAAGATTTTTTTGAACATGAAAATTTTCTGAGAGCCAACAGGAGATATCTGATTAACCGCAACCATATTCATTATTATGACTCTGCGAGTTCAAATCTATACCTTACAAACGGGATAGTTATTAGCGTTTCTCGTCGTCGTCGCGAAATGATTGAAAGTATGGTTGCCTAAGACGATGGTTACTTTTTTTAAGAAATCTTGCCGTAAAATAATTATTACAGGTTTAGCTATACATAATCGTCCAACTACATAAACTACAGAGCAGTCAGAAGCAGAAAATCAAGGGCTGATGAAATCTCTTACTTACCTGCTTATCATTCTTTTTATAGCAAGTGCCTGCCAGTTTGACCAGGAGGTAATTGCTAATAACCCTCCCGGAAGTTTTATAGTGGACGCTGCTTTACAAAATGATGGCAAGTCTGTTCTTTTAACCTGGACACCCGCACATGACCCCGATAATGATGAGGTAAGTTATACTGTGGCTTATCAGGGAAAACATATTCAAGGAATCAAGGATACACAATTTTTATTAATTAACTTACCATTTGGCAGTGATATTGAAGGGAGTATTACCGCTGAAGATGGTAAAGGAGGGAGTACAGCAGCGAAGTTTATTATTCAGACGGCATCGGGCTATGCGAGTATCCCGGATTCTGCTTTTGAAAATGAATTAATCAGGCAAAGAATAGATGATGAAAAAGATGGACAAATAGCAAGAAATGCTGCATTGAGAGTAACAGAACTTATTATATCCGGTAAACTCATCAGAAACCTGCAAGGAATAGAGGCTTTCTCTAATCTAACTTATCTTGATTGTCAGGGGAATCTTTTAAAGGAATTGCATCTGAATACTAATAGAGCATTAAAATACCTTGACTGCCATAGTAATGAAATCAATTCTTTAAAAATAAATAAGTGTGCGGCATTAGAAGAACTTTACTGTCAGATAAATAAACTCAATGATTTAACTATTTCAGACAATTTGGCTCTGAAAGAAGTGTGGTGTTTCTACAATCTATTAAGCACGTTAGACGTAAGTAGGAATATAAATCTACAGAAGTTAAGTATAGCTTATAACCGATTAACCGAAATAAATCTAAGTAAAAACTTAGCTCTTACTGAATTATCCTGCTCATTTAATGCACTAACCAGATTGGACCTTGGCAAAAATACCTTATTACAATATTTATACTGTTCAGATAACCACCTTACCGAACTCGATATAAGCAAGAACTCGATGCTTTATTCGCTCTTCTGTCAGTCTAATCAGTTAAGGCAATTAGATGTAAGCAAGAATCTTGAATTGATTCATCTGCAATGTTTCAAAAATAATTTAGAAAGCCTGGATATAAGTAAAAATACAAGTCTACTATATCTCTATTGTCAATCAAATAATCTGACCTATTTGGATATAGGTAAAAACAAAGATTTATTTTATCTCGATTGCTCCACCAATCGGCTGGAGGCCCTAAGTATCAGCCGGAATCTTAAATTAGTCTATCTGCTATGCTACAGAAACAGAATTTCAACTATCTGTATCAATGATTACTCCCAGATTCCTGTTTCCGGTTGGGAAAAGGATAAATGGGTGGGTTATGAAGTTTGTGAGAATAAATAGTTTAACTGTAGTAAATTGTCTTTAAAAAACAGATATTTGTTTAGTAATCTAAATTACTTTAAACGTGACTAATTTATTAAAAAACTGCTTTATTCTTTCCATTGGAGTAATCTTACTCGGCTCTTGCAAAAAAAATAAAGAGGCAGAGCCTAATCTTGCACCTAAAGGCTTTATTGTTACAGCTAAGTTACAAGCGGATGGACAATCGTTGCTTTTGAACTGGACACGTGCCCAAGACCCTGAAGGGTATAATGTACTGTATTCAGTTACTTATAATGGAGTAATAGTAGAAGGAATAAAAGATACAACCTATACTATTAAAAATACTCCTTTTGAAACTGAAATCAAAGGAAATGTGACAGCTACAGACAATAAGGGGAATAAGACAGTTATACCTTTTAGCGGTCAAACGGCCTCTAAGTTTATTGATATTCCTGATCCTAATTTTGAATTAGCATTAATTGAAAACAAAATAGATGATATAAAAGATGGGAAATTACTCAGAGGAAGCGCACTGGCAGTTGAAAATTTATACATTACCAATAAAAATATTAATAGCCTGACAGGGATAGAACATTTTACAAATTTAAGAAACTTAGATTGCAAGAGTAACTTTCTCAAAAGTTTGGATTTAAGTAAAAATGGAAAGTTAATCTCGCTTTCATGTGACAAAAATAAAATTAATGCTTTAGATATTAGTAAGAATATCTATTTATACGCTTTAACCTGCACTTTCAATGAGTTAGGTACTTTAGACATTAGTAATAACCCACAATTATTAACTGTAATTTGTTCAAACAATCTTCTTGATAAATTAGATATTACTAAAAATGATAACTTATTATTATTTAATCTTAGAAATAATAAATTGACGACTTTAGATATAAGCCGGAATAGAAAATTAGAAGAATTAGATTGTTCCGGTAATCAACTAACTAACCTGAATATCGGCCAGATTATCTCGTTAAAAAGAGTAACCTGTTCTGGAAATAAATTAGAAGCCTTAGATTTAACTAAAAGTACAAGTTTACTGGAATTATATTGTTCAAGTAATCAATTAAGTAGTTTGAATTTAAGTAATAATTTCAGAATTGAACGAGCTGACTGTTATAATAATCAATTATCTGAGTTGATTCTCGGGAAACTTCCAGCACTGAAAACGCTTGAATGCAATTCTAATAAAATTAAAAGCCTGAATATAGAAGATTGTATAGGATTAGAAATTTTCCATTGTTCTGAAAATCAACTGACTAATATTGACCTAAGTAAGAATATAGCTTTAAAAACTTTGGGATTACAGAATAACCAATTAGCAAATATAAATTTATCAGACAATTCATCTTTAGATTTGGTGGCTGTCAGTAAAAATGAATTAACTACGCTGGATGTTTCAAAAAATGCAGTTTTAGACGTATTAATTTGTGATTATAACCAATTAACGAGTTTAGATATAAGCAAAAATCTGAAATTAACTGTTGCGCAATGTAATGATAATAAAATACAAACAATCTGCGTAAATTCGGGTCAGTTAAAATCGGTGAAGGTGTATAAGGATTTTATCACTAAAATTGATATTTGTAACTAATGTATTGCTATCCATTATTTTACCTGATAATTACCATCAATAGCTAATTCTTCTCCAACAACTCCTTCGCCTCATTATACTGTCTGTCGCGCCGATCTATATATTCTTTGTATTTCATCAGCCAGCTTAGGTACTTCTTAGCTAAAGTCGGGTCAGTAGGTAAATAATATTTAGCCAGTTTCATCATCGCATCAAATTTATAGCCTTGCTCCTGATAATTATCGTAATCGGATAGTATCTTAAATTTTATCATCCCCTCAACTTTAGTTAGCTCAGACTTTTCAAGAATTACCCCGCTATAGAATGATTTTCCAGGGTGCTGCTGCAAACTGCTCCAGTATTTAAGCGCAAGGTCTTTTCCGAAACTTTGTATAGTCTTATCTTTTGATTTGGCTATTATTTCATAAGCAGTAGGAGTATCCCATTGAGCATTAAAAGGATAATATTTAATTAATAGTTTCAATAATTCATCACTTGAAGGATAACCATCAGTTAGTGACTGAGGGGCAAAACTCATCACAGTAGCATAAGCAAAAAGTTCTTCAAAATTGAATTTCGATGGAAGCGTTTTTATCTGGTTTTCAATTGCTGTAATATCTTTATTGAAAGAAATACCTTCTTTTTTATTTAGCACAAAAGTCTTGAGAAAAGCGCAAACCAAAGGTGCATTAAACGGGTTCCCAAACCCTAATCGGGTAGTAGCCGAAGCCATATCGGTTGAGGACAGCATCACAAAAGTAAGGTTTCTGGAAGGAATTTTCAGTAAGATGGAAGCATCAGCCCCATACCCATAGGCCCAATGTATATCAAGCCCGTTAATTTTACTTGTAAACCACCCCATACCCTGTGGACTACCCTTATAAAAGGGGGTAGTTATTGTTTTGTAACGTTCTTTTGAGATTATTGTTCCTTTATCAAGAGCCGCACTATATTTTACTAAGTCACGTACGCTGCTCATCATCCCATAAGCAGGCCCACTTTGCATATTCGGAAAATTAAGTCTCGAATTAGTATAAGCCTTTAGCGAGTCATTATAAGCATACAATCTTGCTACGCTATTAATGAGCTTTTCATGTTTGGCAGCATTATATTTAGCAATGGTATGGTTGAGGTTCAAAGGCTCAATCAGGCGTTTTTCTACTTCATAAGTAAATGGTCGTGTTATATCATTGGCAGAATCTATTTTATTAATGCTCCTGATGGCATTAAAGACTGTATTATATTTGCCACCATTGTACACAAAGCCCGTTCCGATAGGTTTGCTTTCAGAGGTATGGCTTAAAATATGTGCCAGTGTCGTTTTATCATCCCAACGTTCTTTAGTAAAATACTGGTTAGGGAAATTGTTCAGTAAATCATCTAAACGGAGTTTTCTTTCTGCCTCCATTTGCTGCATTATTACTGAGGTCATACCCTTGGTAAGCGATGAAATAACAAAAATATGGTCAGCATTCACAGGCTCTTTGGTATCGGGATTCGCATAACCTATTCCTTTAAAATAAATCAAGCTATCCCCTTTGGCCACACCAATTGCCATGGCAGGCATTTTTAGTAGTTGGGTATAGGTCTCAATATCTTTCGTGAATCTATTGAAATCCTGTGCGCGTAAAAGATGTGTCAAGAGACATAACCCAACTACTAATAGTTTTTTCATAATGTTTGTATTCCTTTCGAACAAAGACATTGACCTTGGGTGCAATGTTGCACAAATCTGGTAAATAGTACCTGTTAAAATTTGTTAAAAAGTAGATTAACTGGTCATTGCTATACAAACTCAAATAATCATTTATCAGTAGGTGAAACCGTCAGATTCGTAAAAGTACCCAGTGTCATCGGCCCTGTCCATAGACCTATTTTACCGGCTGTATTCGCGGCCAGACTTTCTACTACCAGACAAGGTTCTTTACTGGTATTCACAAATACTTTTACAAGCGGTTTCTCAATCACTATTCTTACATGAAACCAGCCGTCAGGGTCAGGTACAGGATTTACTCCCTTTTCATATTTACCCGGAGTATCATCCCGCAATTTAAACCAGGGCTGGTTGGGTAGGTTAGCATATTGCACTGCTCGCTTTTGTCGGGCCGCATCAGGAATCGTAAAATTGAATGGACGAAAATAAACGTGCTCGTAGGTTTTATCATCCTGAATGTTAAAGGCAATCCCGATAAAACTTTGTTGTACAATATTCTGACCTTTTAAATCACATTCAATTATACCATTACTCATCTGGAAATCATTAAATACCATCATGCCGTCTGTTTCGGTTTTACCAAGAACAATGGTGTCTTTCCAGACTGGCATTAATCGATTATAGACTGACCACTTAGAGCCGTCTTTCAAATCTATTTTTTGCATTTTATTTTGTCCGAAAGTATTATTTATAATGACAAAGAGCAGGAGTACTAATAATTTTTTCATAATGTCTGAGATTTTGGATTAGATTAAAAATGTGAGAATAATCTGTTTGTTAGAATTGTATTAGATGGATTTTTTTTGGCAAATTTGTAAGAAAGAAGAAGCTAATACTTGTCCAAATATGTTCCAAAACAGGTTCATTTTCGTTCAAGCGCTAATTATGAATTTAAAATGGAGCACTTAGAGGTAGAAAATATTGAAAAATGTAAAAAAGCGATTGAGGATAAACTCAATTGGGGAAGCAGCACTTTATGGCTGAATTATGATTTTGAGCGACTTAATGACCAGATATTTGTTGAGACTAACGTTCAGATAAGCGTGTCTACGCTTAAAAGGATATTTGGCAAGGCGAGTTATCATAGTTCTCCGTCTTTAACTACACTCAATACGTTAGCGCAGTTTATCGGCTTTACAAACTGGAGAGATTTCACCAGGAGTATTGTTGTTCAGCCAACCGTTCCTGATTCTTCTATTCAGGGAGTACCCGTGGCTTCTCCTGCTGCGCAGGTTGTTAACAAAAATCAGCGAAGATATTTTATCTATGGTATTATCAGTACATTGGTAATTATCAGTCTTATTGCTTTTATGAACAGGAAAGAAGAGCAACAAATAGACTATTCCAAATTCTCTTTTGAAGCAAACAAAGTTGTCACACAAGGGGTACCTAATTCGGTAATCTTTACCTATGATGCAACAGCCGCCAAACCCAATGATTCGGTATTTATTGTACAGACCTGGGATTTAAGGCGAAGGAAAAAAGTAGATAGAATCGCACATAATCACTCTGCCATGTACTATTATCCGGGTTTTTTCAGAACAAAACTGATAGTAAACAACCAGATAGTAAAAGAGCATGATCTGCAGATTAAAACGGATAACTGGTTGACTTTGGTGGAGTCAAAGAATGATGGACAGATGCCATTATATTTTACCAAACCGGAAGTATTGAAAGACAATGAAATAAGGGTAGACAGAGACTTGCTGAAAAAGTATAACCTCTCGCTTCACCCCGAATCTCCAAGAATCAGGTTTTTTAATCAGACAGATTTAGGAGAATTGATGAATGATAATTTTACTTTTGAAACTGTACTAAAAAATGATTTTTCAGAGGGAACAGGCACCTGCCAGAAAATACAGATACTAATTCAATGCAAAGACGATATTATTATTATACCACTTTCTGCCAGAACCTGTGTCGGCGATATTAATTTATATGCCTGTGGTATCAATGTAGCCAGTACAGATAACGATTTGTCGGGCTTTGGTTGTGATTTAAACCAATGGACGAAGCTAAGAGTTGAAACCCGCAATAAGCAAATGACTTTTTTTGTCAACGACAAAAAGGCTCATACACTTACATTCAAACATAATTCTACCGGAATCGTAGGCCTGCAGTATCGCTTTGATGGAGTTGGGGCAGTAAAAGACACATGGATTGAGGGAGCGGGAGGTAGGCATGAGTTTGCGGCAAAATGAGCTTAATAAGCTATTAATAAATAAAATTCTTAACTATGATTTACATTACCCAACTGATTTTTGTAAAAGAAGGCAAAGAAGCTGTTTTTCATGAATTTGAAGACAATGTGCTACCCTTAATAGAGAAATTTAATGGTAAGTTGCTATACAGGGTCAGACCTGATAATCCAGCTTATATAGTGGCAGAAGGTGAAAAACCTTATGAAATACATTTTGTGACTTTTGAGTCAGAAAGTGATTTGCAGGCATATATGAAAGATGATGGACGTCTGAAATTTATCCATTTGAAAAATGATTCTGTTCAATCAATGCTTCTGGTAAAAGGAAATAAAATGTAGATATGGTATTGAAAAAGAAAGTATTAGGCATTTTAGGAAGTACTAAAGCCAACTCAAATAATGAACGATTATTAAAAAAAATAGGTGAGTTAATGCAAGAGCATATTGACTTAACCATTTTTGATAAGATAGCAGAATTACCCCATTTTAATCCTGACTTAGATAATGAAGAAATAGCTCCACTTATAACAGATTTCAGAAATCAAATTGCAGAAGCCGATGGGGTGTTGATTTGCACACCCGAATACGTTTTCAGTATTCCAGGAAGTTTGAAAAATGCGCTGGAGTGGACAGTCTCAACAGTGGTATTTTCTGATAAACCGCTGGGTATTATTACCGCATCGGCATCAGGCGAAAAAGGGCATGAGCAATTACAACTAATTCTGCGAACCCTGGGGGCTGATTTTAATGAGGAAACTCTCTTATTAATTAGCGGTATAAAGGGGAAAATTAATGAACAGGGGGAACTTACTCTCCCTGAAACTGAACAAAAAGTGAAGCGTTTTGCTGAAGCTTTTATAAAACTATTAATGTGGAGATGGGACTCATAGTAAAATTTCATATTTGAATATCCTATACACCCCTTGTTCTCTGCCCTCATTTAATCTTTGGGCTTTCAAATCCTAATTTCTTCAATCCCTGTTGAATCTCGGGAATACCCATAAATAATTTCCAGAATAAACCACTTCTGTAATTCTCTATCATCACTACAATAGGCCCCTGATCAATAGCCAGATAAGATTCTGCCACCCAGTTTTTAGATTCATTCATGGCATCTTTAAAGCCATATTCTCCCCAGAGTTGAGCACCTTTTTCTTCGTAAAAATAACGCAACGCCGCCATTGATTCTTTAGGTGTATAAGGAAATGCCGATAGTGCGGCTGTGGGAGTAATAACGCCCAAATCGTTATCAGGGGAATGTGCATTATATCCTTCGTGATTATCACTCGCCGTCAATCCCCAGCAATTTGGGCCATAGCCTTTGAATTTATTCGGGTTAATTACGCAATGCTTATAGTTAATCAGAGTATGGTTAAGATTCTGCTGCCAGTAGTCGGCATATTGGTCTTTCAAGCCTCTCGGGTCTAAACCTAAGAAAGAATATTGTGAGAAAAATAAAGGTCCGCCGTAGTCAAAGCCTAAGGGCAGTTTTATCCCGTAAAATTCTTTGCCATTTTTAAAATGGTCGCTCTGTGCCCAGCATTTAATATAATGCTCGCGTGTAATAGGATAACGGCGGGAAGATGCCCCTAAAATATAGGTAATAAGCGTTTCATTCCAACCTCGTAGTTCAAAATTCATTGCCCAACCATTGTTTGGACTCCAATGCCAATATAGCTGATTAACTGAACCCTGCGTAAACCAGTCAAATTCGAGTTCATCCCACATCCAGGTGGTTTTCTGGCGTATATCTCTTTCAACGTTATTATCTTTATTGAAATATTCTCTGGCGCACAAAAGACCCTGAAAGAGATAAGTGGTCTCTACCAGATCTGCTCCATCATCTTTACGGCCAAACGGAATGGTCTTCCCTGTTTCGCCATCCATCCAGTGAGCAAAAGCCCCGTGATAACTCTGGGCTTTAAAAAGGAAATTGACAATTTTCCTGATTCTCTCCGCTCCCTCTTCTCTTTTTATCCAACCACGCTCAACGCCTGCTATAATGGCCATTACCCCGAATCCGGTTCCACCAATGGTACAGGTTTCATGTCCATACCCGAAATTGGTATTGCTACGCTCACGGGCAAGCCCGCTTTTAGGATGTCCGAAATCCCAGAAATAGCGTAAGGTTTGTTTTTGAACAAGGTCTAATAAGGCTTCATCAGAGAGTTTATCTGTAGTTTTGTTGCTTTTCTGCCCATTAACCAACAACGAAACGCATAATAGACAGAAAATAACCGTATTAGTTTTCATAAGTAATTCAGGTTGACAATAAGACACGATCCGTTTTCAAAAATAGGGTAAAAAAAACAAATTCTGAAAATAGGAAGTAAGAAAATCTCCTCTTAGTTTGTGCTAAGATATTTCTAAGATTGATACAAAGGTGAGTCTTCTTTACTGTTAAACCTGAAAATAGATTTATTTCTTTTTTCTGGAACGGATAACATTAAGTCGTTCTAAAAGGAGTTTACGCCCCCCCTCAATCAGAGGCAATTCATGAGGGCCAACAAATATCTGATTGCTTTCAATCTTATTCAAATGGTCTAAATTAATAGTTATTGAGCGTGAGAGTTTGAAGAAATTATCAGGTAGAAAACTCAATAAATGACCGAATCCAACAGAAAAGACATTAGGGATCTGGGCATGATAATTTTTATCAGGATATATCCGTTGGAATTCCTCCTGAGTCAGGAAAAACTCGGTATAAACCTTATGTGCATTTACGTAGTACATATTTTTGTAATTAATGCGTACTAATTTGTTTTGTCCGTCAGGTATATAAATATGATCTGGCATCGAAACTATATCTACCATATTACCCTGATAAAAATTGTGGATGGCCAGTTCAATCTGCATGGTCAGTTCGCTGGGCCTGAATGGTTTATGGAGGTATGCTAATGGATTCGTCTTTTTTGCCTTTTTGAAAGTTTCAGCTTCTGTAAATGCCGTCAGATAGATAAATGGTATTGATTTGATACGCATCAGTTCCTTGGCTGTCTCAATACCATCAGGCTGGCTGCCCCCAAAGTCAATATCAATTAATGCCATATCCGGCAGTTCTTTTTTCATTATCTGAATAGCTGATGCATAGTCATGAGCCTTACCACACACGATAAAACCTGCCTTAACAAGATTTTCCTCAATCGTAAACTGAGTGAGGGGATCATCTTCCACAATCATAATGCGTAATATCTGATTCATGTGGTGCTAACTTTAGTTGTTGCCAGATTTTTCTTTGTTTTGATAGCCTGTTTCTGAAATGTCAGATAAAATGCTGTACCCTCATTTTCAAAGCCTGATTTGCCTTTGAGTCTTTCAGTAAATATCTGAATCAGTTTTAGGCCAAATGTTTTTTTCTTGGTGCTTTGTTCAAAACCCAGACCATTATCAGAGACTTGCAGAAGAATCTGTCCTTCATTTTCATAGCAATGAATTGTTAAGGCAGGGATTGGATTTTCAGGGAAAGCATATTTACAGGCATTGGTTACCAATTCATTGATAATGAGTCCCAATGGCAAAGCCTGCTCAACATGCAGCCAGAGAGAAGCTATCTGATAATCAGGTTGCAAATCAGGATAATCATAACTTCTTAAAATGCCTTCCGTTAATTCGGGAATAAAACTTGCTAAATCAATTTCAATTAACCTGGCACCATCATACAAACGATGATGGACAATAGAAACCGCTTCAATTCTTAACAAAGCATCATTAACAGCCCTCTTGGCATTCTCATCATTTAATCGGTTAGATTGCAGACTGAGTAGATTAGTGACCTGTTGGAGGTTATTTTTCACCCTATGATTTTGTTCAGAGACCAGAGCCTCATTTTGTTTACTGAGGATTCTGTATTTTCTAAAGAACCAGAAGAAGATAATGCTTGTAAGCAGGGCAAAAGCCCCGATAGCAATAGCGATTTTAGTAAATTTTTCCTGTTCTTTGAGTTCGGCTTCTTTCTTTTGGGTATCATATTCTATTTTTAAGCGAGAAACTGCGCCGTCACGGTCACTGCTTATAGCCATTAGTAATAGCTCATGATATTGTTCATAATATTGAAGGGCTTCTTTGTAGTTTTGGGTTTGTTTGTTTAGATTATAGTAAGTTTTGAATAACCTATTTTTATCATCATAACTACCAGTATTAGAAGTATCAGCTATGTATTTCGCTTTGTCTAGCCAATTTTTAGCTTCACTAAAATTCTGTAAAAGAAAATAAGTAGTCCCTAAGTCCAGAGATTTCGAAAATAATTCATAAGTAGCTCTCTTTTTTAGAGACAAATTATATGCTTTTTTTAAAGATTTAATGGAGAGGCTAGCATCATTATGCTCAAAGGTAAAGTCATTACTAAAGGCAATGTTACCTGGATGAGTAAGTTTTTTTAAACTTTTGCCAATTTTATCGGCTTGGTTACGATAATAATTAGCACTATCTAAAGAATATCTCTTGTACTTTTGAGGTTGTTTTAATCTTGCTTCGTTTCCTAAGTTGTGAATCCCACATAACATAATATAGGCACTCATTAGACGTTCCTGAGCACCTACAATGCGGAAATTGATTGCTGCTTTTTGTACAACTTCCATCGCCTCATCATATTTGTCATTCCTTAATAAAAAATTAGTCATAAAAATATATACCCTCCCAAGATTTTCCGAAGGGCCTAAAGGCTCTAAAATGCGGAGTGCCCTCGTCAACATTTTTTCAGCATTGAAAAAGTCTCCTATGCTAATGTATCTTTTACCCATATTATAACATGCATCGGCAACCTCTAAGGAATCCCCTTTGGCTATAGCTTTTTCATAGTCTTTTTTTGTTTCCTCAAGTTGGGCATATATCATTCCTCCGAGTAATTTAGATTTTTCGGCACTTCCCTGCGCCTTTGAAAAAAGGCTGCAAAATGAAAAAAATACAAATAAAATCAGAAAAGATGGATGGTGTTTGAAGTACATTTAAGTCAGGCAATTGTTGTTGATTTCATTAAAATGATTGACAAATCTTACTAAAAAAATCCTGAGATCAAACGATGTGATTTCATTTTTTTTATTCGGTTGATATCCTGATTTTTAGTCGGTTTCTTCAATCGCAGCAATAGGGTTTTCATTTACATTTTCCCTTCGTTGAGCAGTACTCCAATTCAAATCTTACCTATTGTTTTTCTTTTAAGGAAGAATTCTGTGCATACTTAAGAATGCTCTCCCTTGAAACCAATAATAAACACTATTATTATATGCGATTTTTACTCATCACAATTTTTGCTTTGACGAATTTTTATGCATAGTGGCAAAGTATTACTATTAACAATCCCACACCTATTATTATTTGCCCGGGAACAAATGAAATCATTACGGCCTCCAATAAATTAACAGGCACGGCAAATGTTACTTATCGTTCAAACAAGTCAGTTCAGTTAAATCAGGGTTTTAAGGCTGAAAGCGGCACTGTTTTTAAGGCGGAGATCGGAGGATGTAATTAATTTAGAATTAATAGATAATCCTGATTAATTCTGTATCATCGAATTAATCAGGATTTTTGTATTTGTAAAATGTAATTTCCTACTCTAATAAATCCAGCACAAACTACAAATCTGCAAGAGATTTTAATATCTTTACAAAAAAGATAAGCCCATGACCGCTAAAGATATTCTCTTACACCTGCGTATTCCTTTTTCTTTTTTTCTGATGCCAGTCTATTGGTTTGCCATAAGCCAGGCTACCATCGTTGACAAATCCAGGGCCATCTGGGTTTTTGTTATCCTACATTTGCTTATCTATACGGCAAGTAATGCCTATAATAGTTATTTCGATAAAGACGAAGGAAGCATCGGAGGCCTTGAAAAACCACCTGCAGTTGATGATAAGCTCTTTTGGGTTGCCTGGGTTATTGATACTATTGCCGTTATTTTAGGCTTCCTGTTTGTCAATCCACTTTTTGCTCTACTGATTTTTATTTATAGTATGGTATCAAAAGCCTATAGTGACGATAAAGTACGTTTAAAAAAATATGCAGTTTTCAGCTGGTTTATTGTAGGCTTGTTTCAGGGCGCATTTACTTATTATACAATCATACTGGCCGTGAGTAATAACGATGAGTTTCTGCAACCTCACTTATTACCTGCCATTATCAGCACATTGATGTTATGGGCTATTTATCCTATCACACAGGTATATCAGCATGAAGAAGACCGCAAGCGTGGAGACCGAACCATGAGTATGCTTTTAGGTATCAAAGGTACTTTTATTTTTACTGCGGCGGTTTTTACTGTGGCATTTAGTCTGTTCTTTTTATATTTCCCCGAATCAGATTTTATTATCCTGCTCTTATTCAACCTGCCTACTTTAGCTTATTTTAGTTGGTGGTTTTTACAGGTATTAAAAGACAGTGGGCAAGCCGATTTCCACCATGTGATGTGGCTGAATTTATTAGCCTCTTTGTGTTTGAATGGGTTTTATATCTGGTTGTATATGAGGTAAGATTTTCAAATTGCGGAACATCTCTTCTCATTGCGCAAACAAAAACACCTGCCTCGAAACCGAAGCAGGTGTTTCTTATATAGATTAATATCTAAATCTTATGATTTCGATTTGGCAATTACGCCTTCTGCAATATTTTGCGGAACAATCTCATAGTGAGAGAATGTCAGGTTCGCAGTTGCACGACCTGATGACATCGTACGAAGGTCAGTTACATAACCGAATAGTTCAGATAGAGGTACATCAGCTTTGATTACCTGCGAACCAGCTTTTGTATCCATCCCTTTCATCATACCACGACGACGGTTAAGGTCACCAGTGATAGGTCCTGTATATTCGTCAGGAGTAACAACTTCTACTGCCATGATTGGTTCTAATAATTTAGGCCCAGCCTGACGAGCAGCTTCTTTGAAACCTAAACGACCAGCCATTTCAAACGAAAGTGAGTCAGAATCCACATCATGGTAAGAACCGTGGAACAAGCGGACTTTCATTGAGTCAACAGGGAAACCTGCTAACGGGCCATTTACCATTGCTTGTTCGAATCCTTTTTGTACTGATGGGATAAATTCTTTTGGAATAATACCACCCACAATATTATTAACGAATTCTAAGCCTTGTTTGCCATCTTCACGCGGCCCGATTTCGAATACAATATCAGCAAATTTACCACGACCACCCGATTGTTTCTTGTAAACCTCACGGTGTTCGATAGATTTAGTGATTGTTTCTTTATAAGCTACCTGTGGTGCTCCCTGATTAACTTCTACTTTGAACTCACGACGCATACGGTCGATGATGATTTCAAGGTGAAGCTCACCCATACCACGAATAATGGTTTGTCCTGTTTCTTCGTTTGACTCAACCTGAAGCGTTGGGTCTTCTTCAATCAACTTAGTGATTGCTTTAGAGAAGTTATCCTGATCGGCTGTTTTCTTAGGCTCGATTGCATACCCGATAACCGGATCAGGGAATACCATCGATTCAAGAACGATCGGATTTTTCTCATCTGACAGGGTATCACCAGTTTTAATATCTTTAAAGCCTACTACCGCACCAATATCACCAGCACCTAAACGCTCGATAGAGTTTTGTTTATTGGCGTGCATCTGGAAGATACGAGAGATACGCTCTTTGTTACCTGAACGGTTGTTCAATACATAAGAACCAGCATCTAAGCCACCAGAGTAAGCACGGATGAAGCAAAGACGCCCTACGTAAGGGTCAGTTGCAATTTTAAACGCAAGGGCAGCGAACGGATCGCTTTCCGTTGGTTTACGGATTACCTCTGCACCAGTGTTAGGGTCTGTTCCTTTAATGGCTTCTTTATCTAAAGGTGATGGTAACAATGCCATTACGTAGTCAAGCATGGTTTGTACACCTTTGTTTTTGAAGGATGAGCCGCAAAGCATCGGAACGATTTTCATGCTGATAACCGCCTGACGAAGTGCTGCCAGAATTTCATCTTCAGTAATTGAATTCGGATCCTCGAAGTATTTTTCCATCAAAGTATCATCAAATTCAGCTACTGCTTCTAATAATTTCTCACGGTATTCAGTAGCTTCTTCCATCATATCGTCAGGAATAGGTACTTCAGTGAAAGTCATACCTTTATCGTGCTCGTTCCAAACGATACCACGGAAGTTAACCAGGTCAACCACACCTTTGAAGTTGTCTTCAGCACCGATTGGCAATTGAAGAGGTACTGCATAGCTACCTAACATTTCCTTCACTTGTTTACACACGTTAAGGAAATCGGCACCTGAGCGGTCCATTTTATTTACGAAGCCCAAACGAGCCACGTTATAGTTATTGGCTAAACGCCAGTTAGTTTCTGATTGAGGCTCAACACCATCAACGGCACTAAATAAGAATACTAATCCGTCTAATACACGTAATGAACGGTTTACCTCTACGGTAAAGTCAACGTGACCAGGGGTATCAATGATATTGATGTGATATTTTTGGTCTCTGTAGTTCCAGCCAACGGTAGTAGCAGCTGACGTGATGGTGATACCTCTTTCTTGCTCTTGTTCCATCCAGTCCATCGTAGCAGCTCCATCGTGTACCTCACCGATTTTGTGGCTCACGCCAGCATAATAAAGGATACGCTCTGTGGTAGTTGTCTTACCTGCGTCAATGTGGGCAGCAATACCGATGTTTCTTGTAAATTTTAAATCGCGTGCCATTTTTTTATTTTTTTATCAAAATGTTTTTAAGGGTCTGATTATCAGACAATTTTGTTTAGAAACTTTTATCCAAGCTAAATTAGGATTCCATTTCGGGGTGCAAAATTAAGAATACTTTTTGATAAAATCAACGAAGTTTTATTTTTTATCAAGAAATCTCAGGAGTTTAAAGAAGGTGTGTTTTTTATAGTGAACCCCAAAAAGTTTAACGGCCTTTTTTTTTCGTGAACAAACAATAAAAATTAACTTTAGTTGAATATTTATTAACGAAGCCTAAAAACGAAAATCAATCAGATGAGAAAGCTAATTTATGGTATCAACTTGACTTTAGATGGGTGCTGTGATCATACCAAAGGAAACGGCAGCGAAGAAATACATGAGTATTTTACTGACCTCCTGCGACAGACCGACCTGATTATCTATGGACGTATCACTTATGAATTAATGGTGCCTTTCTGGCCTGATGTCGCAAAAACTCGGTCAATGAATGAAATTGGAAACGAATTTGCCCGGGTATTTGATTCTATAGAGAAACTTGTTTTTTCCAGAACTCTGGATAGCGTTGAAGATAAAAATTCGAGGATAGCGCGGGCAGATTTATATGACGAAATAGTGAGATTAAAAAATGAGCCAGGCAGGGATATTTCGTTAGGTGGCGTGAACCTTCCATCTCAACTAATTGAAATGGGTTTGGTTGATGAGTTTCATTTTGTCTACCAACCTGTTATTGTAGGAGAAGGAAGACGCTTATTCGATCATACTAATTTACCGGAGAAATTGGATTTGAAATTAGTAGAATCAAAGATTTTCAAGTCAGGAGGCGTGGCGCTTCATTATATAAAGCAATAAAGAATCTTTGCAACAGAAGAAATGCGCTTTATACATAAAAGAAGTGGGGGGTTAATCCTCCCACTCTCTGCAAATCAGCAAATTAAACTCAAACCACATTTTTAGTCACAGCAGTATTTCATTAGTTTTGGTAAAGAGCTAAAGTTGTGTGGAAAGTTCGGCACATAGCTTTATACTCTTAAAATAAAGCCCAGATACCATTCGTAATTGTCAAACCTATTTATCACAGTCTTATTATCTCTCAATTAGTATTCGTACTGTTGAAATCTCGTTTTCTGCCAGACTTCTTTCATTTTTATAAACAGCACGGACAATATATGTCCCTATCGGAATATCTCGTACATCCACACTAATCATTCCATCACTTACCTTCGTAAATCTCTCCTGAAAAATTCTCCCTGAATAATCATAGAGTTGAACACTTGTTATCTCTTGAAACCCATTGTCTCTGAACCATTTTTCGTCGTTTGCACGCTCAAAAGAATTACCAGTCGAATCTTTCGAAGTCACTAATTCAGGCACTAAAATCAATTCTCCATTTTGCACAGCATTGCCCCGGATATTTATCTTCGTAGCAAATTTTTTAAGGGTTGGGAGGTATTCTACATCATTCCTGATACAAATAGCACCAGTTCCTAAAGATACTTTCCCTCTGACAGGAGTATAACCAACGACTGCAATCTCACCTAATTTTATTTCAGAGTCCTTCATTTCTATTTTTATTAAGTCATTAGTAGCTGTGGCGTTTTCCTCTGTGGTCTCATATCCAATAGAACTAAAAACCAGTATATCATTATCAGAGGCTACTATTCTATAATTACCATTCGCATCTGATACCGTTCCCCTTGTTGTACCTTTAATGGCAATAGAAACCCCGGGTAGCCCTTCTTTACCTTCTGCATCTACTACCTGTCCTGAAATTACCCTGTTTTGCCCCATGCCTTCTTCAATGCACAATAAAGTCAATACCGCCGCTGCCATATTACGCACTACTTTCATGTGCTGAATCCAGGGTAATCTTATAGCTTGCTTATACTTCTTTTGAGCGATAACAGCTACCGGAATCTCATATTGTAACTGGTCATTCTGAATACTCCATGTAGGAAACCACTCTTCAACGACATAGTTTTTCTTTAACTGATCTTCTCTGAAACGACCGCAAAGATTATGAGATGATTTCAATCTGTCTTTGAAAAAAGCTACCAGCTGGCTTTCAGGCATATTGCTGAAATCTATCACGTTTTTCTGGCAGGAAGCACAGAAACCTCCAGTGCTTGTTGGCGTAAATGATTCCCAATGTTCATGACAGGGATTCTCAATATTTAGTTGGAAAGATTGTTTCATAAATGAAAAAATTAGGTTTTTGATTGATTGATGCAGTCATTGAAGATTTTCCATAAAAGATTCTTATTTTTTTTGTAGAGAAAAATAAAATACTCAAATTCGGGTCACGTCCTCAATCTCTTAACCTTTATGCAAACCTACGATACCATCATTGTCGGAGCCGGCTATGCCGGGCTTACTGCTACCCGTGAACTAATCAAAGCAGGTAAAAAAGTAATCTTATTAGAAGCCCGAGACAGGGTAGGGGGGCGAGTGCACACGCAATACTTTGAAGATGGCAGCTACGTAGATTTAGGAGCCGCATGGGTAGGGCCAACACAGGATAGAATGTATGCTTTAGCCAAAGAATTTGGCGTGCAGACCTTCCCGACTTATGATGAAGGGAAGAGTTCATTGCTTTATAATAATAAACTGAAGCATTATAAAGGAATCATTCCGCCATTGCCTATTCCTTCTTTATTGAGTTTAGATATGGCTATCAAGCGCATGAACAAATTATCTAAAACAGTTGATCTGCAAAACCCCTGGAATACGCCTGATGCTGAATACTATGATTCGATGACATTAGCAAGCTGGATGGATAAACAGATGTCTTTCAAAACGGCTAAGGTTATGTTTAAACTGGCAGCAGAAGCCATCTGGGCGGCAGACCCTAATGAAATATCAATGCTACACGCCTTATTTTATACTAAATCGTGCATTGATTTGGATATGCTGATGAACGTGAAAAACGGCGCACAGGAAGAAAGGCTGGTAGGAGGCGCATCTCAACCAGCTATAAGATTAGCAGAAACGTTTAAAGAACATATCCGGTTGAATAGTGTCGTGCGTTCTATCAGTCAGCAGAATAGTCTGGTGACGGTAAAAGGAGATGGTTTTGAACTTAAGGCCAAAAAAGTGATTGTGGCCTTGCCACCTACACTTGCAGGGCGAATTCATTACTCACCATGTATGCCCGCCAATCGGGAACAATTGACCCAGCGAATGCCGATGGGAACTGTCTGGAAAACCTATGCCATTTATGATAAACCATTCTGGCGGGAAGCAGGCCTAAACGGTTTATCCGCTACAAATGATGGCCACGTAACCGTTACCTTCGATAACTCACCGAAAGACGGTAGTAAAGGTATTATGATGGGCTTCGTATTAGGTAATCAGGCTAAGGCATTTGCACAACTTTTGCCCGAAGCCCGCAAGGCCTCAGCCCTTGATACTCTTTCCAGATTTTATGGAGAAAAAGCCAGAAACCCTGTTCATTATCTTGATCATAGCTGGGCAGAAGAAGAATTTACCCGTGGCTGTTATGCCGGACTGATGCCCCCTGGTGTCTGGACATCAGTGGGTAAGGCACTCCGCGAGCCGGTAGGTAATATTCATTGGGCAGGTACTGAAACCGCCGACATCTGGAATGGTTATATGGAAGGTGCTGTCCTCTCTGGCGAAAGAGTGGCAAAGGAAGTAATTAATAGTTAATATTTGTTAAAAATGCAGAAGCCTTGATACTCTTCAGTATCAAAGCTTCCATAAGAATAAATAAAGTTTAGTCACCGCAATGAAAGACATACTTTGTGTCTCATTAGCGCAATTTTACCAGCGTTAATTTTAATTAAAAAACAGAGTTATAGTTAGTAACAGGGTTTTTCTGATCGGGAAATATTTAAACATAGCGATAATACCTGGTAGATTTAGGCTAAAATCCATTAAGTAATATGCTTATGAATACTTCATTACTAAATACACAGTTTTTTATAATCACTTTTATAAAAAGAGTGGGATAAAAGGTACATATAGTGCTGTAACTTTTTGGGTTCTAAAGTATTGCTGTCCTAAAATACAGGAACAAAAGCATGTCAGTCAACCGACACTTTGTGAAGTCGTTTTTTTACTTTGTCAAGTAAGAGTTTTTCTATACGAAACTATTGCCCGTCATTTTTTTTCTTTAGTTTTGGCTACTAATTTCTTTTTCATGCTTCCCTATAAAGTCTTTTATTTAGTAACAGCCATAAGTCTGTTCTCAGGGCTTCATATAGTTGTTGCGCAAAAAACAAATTATTCAGCAGAGCATATTGAAAAGATAGCTTATGCAGATAGCATTTTAAAGGCAGCAATACTCAAAAAAGACTCTCTCCAAATGGCAGAAGCCTATTATCTGTTAGGCAAAGTTGAGCTAAGTGCCGGAAATCATCTTACTGCTCATGCATGGTTCATGAAATCACTCCGCATTCAGGAAAAATTCGGAGATTCGTACGAATTAGGACGTTTATACATCAGGCTCAGAGAAAAAGAACAGAGACAAGGGCATTATGATAATGCACTTAATTACTTAAAAGCAGCAAAAGGTGTTTTTAAGCGTATTGGCTCACCCGTGGGATTGATGCGCGTTTATACAAGCATAGGAGAATTGTATGCCGATGAGATATTAGAAAACAAGGTAAATCAGCCCGAGACGATCACGTTTAGTATTGATAGTGCATTTTACTATCATAAAAAGGCTGAAGCTTTAGCAACAGTTTTAAAAGACACTATGGCTTTGGCCAATATCAGGATATCATCGGGGAAACTACTTTTATTAAAAAAAGACCCTAAATCCATTCTTTATTTCCAACAATCGCTTAACGAATTCACGCAGTTGAAAGAAGAAAATGAACGGATATCGGCTATGTTATTTCTGGCTTCGGCCTATATAGCTTTTAATCAGACTGAAAAAGTACCTGCTATTTTAGTACAGGTTCAGCAATTTTATGAAAAAAATCATCTGCACAATTATACATGGCTCAGAAATTTGGAAACTGCCTATATGAATTATTATAAGGCTACTAAGCAGTGGGATAAAGCTTTTAAACATTTAGAAAAAGTAAAAGACTTGGAAAGGAAAGAACTATTAGCCAATCAGGAAGGAGCTATTACCCGATTAGAAATAGAATATGAAACACAGAAAAAAGAAGCATTACTGAAGAAACAAGACGAAGAGTTAATATTGAAAAATGACTATGTGCATACTCAGCAGTTGTTTTTAGGAGCACTTGGGGTTTTATTTTTACTTACCGGAGGGTTGAGTTTTTTTTATTATAAGTTATATCTTAAGAACCGTCAGATCAGTCAAAGGAATGCTGTTTTAATAAAAGAGCAAAATCATCGGGTAAAGAATAATTTGCAATTGGTTTCAAGCCTTTTAAGCTTGCAGGCCAATCAGTTTTCTGATCCGGCCAGTAAACAAGCCACAGAAAACAATCTGTTGAGAATTGAATCAATGGCTATTCTACACCGGGAATTGTATGATAAAGAAGAATTGGCTGTTATTAACCTGTCAGATTTCATTAAAGAAATAGTAGAGGTGGTAGTGCAGACCTTTGCCTATGAACATGTCGAATTAGCTTATTCGATTGAACCGGTGAAGTTAAATGCCGATCAGGCTCTGCCTGTTGGTTTAATCATTACTGAATTAGTAACTAATTCGTGTAAATATGCTTTTCCTGATAATCCTATGCCCTTATTGGCCATTAATTGCAAAAGAGAGAGAGAAGAACTTATACTAAATGTATCGGATAATGGTTCAGGGTTAAAAAACAATTCTTCCGTTGAAGCAGTTAAAACATCATTCGGAATGAAACTTATCCAGATGCAGGTAGCGCAACTGCGTGGTTCCTATAGTTTTGACTCTTTAAATGGCACAACCTTTACAATGAAATTTAAACCAGATTTTTTGCTATGAGTGTACTAAAAGTATTGATTATTGAAGATGAAGTGATGACAGGAATAGATATTAAGGAAACACTTGAAAAAGCCGGCCACACAATTACAGCAATAGCCAGAAATTCAGATGAGGCGATTGGGTCTTTAAAAAAAGAGCTACCCGATATAGCCATTATTGATATTATGCTCAGGACATCGGCACATGATGGCATACAAACAGCTACAGACTTAATAAAAATGCACCCTATGCCAATTATTTATCTGACGGCCAATTCAGAGATGCAGACCTTTCAAAGGGCTAAAGATACTTCTCCGGCAGCTTATCTACTGAAACCATTCAGACATAATGAACTGGCATTGCAAGTAGAATTAGCCTATCATAACTATAAAGCCAACCTCCCTGCAAATACGAACCCTATCGTGGCAGAAGCTATTTTTCTTCCTTTCGATAAAGGCTTGAAAAAATTGATAAAGCAAGAAGTACTCTATCTGAAAGCCGATGGGTCCTATGTAAAAGTTTATCTGAAAGAAGAAATGAACCCTTACTTATTTTCAATGAATCTCGGGCATCTGGCACAGTATTTCTCAACACCGAATTTCTATCGCTTATCAAGGTCGTTGCTTATTAACCTTAATTGTATTGAGCGTATTGAACGAGACCATCTGTATATGAAGAATCAGGAAAATCCGATTCAGATTCCCGAAGGCAATAAAGCAGATTTAATAAAGAAACTGGCAGTAATCAGAACACCTTAATATTTGGCAGAAATGCAGTGAAGGAACTAAATAACGACAATAGTTGTTTTAACAATAAACACAACCATATAGTATTCAGATAAAATACCTTATTGCCTAAATATACCTCAAGCCCCTGTAAAGGGGTTTTTTTGTTGTTATCACTCTTCCCCGCTTTCTGAAACCTTTCATAAATTCAAAGACCTCAACCATTCCATCGCCTCTTTCGCCTCTGAAAAACTTTTCATCGGAATCGGCGGAGGTTTCAGGCTGAATAAGATATTCATGATAAACTTAGAAAGACCTGGTTTGGCTACCATAGCCATAGCTGAGTATATAACGGGTATTTGCTCGGTCGAAAACTTTCGTGTAGCTTTATCTGGTACAGGAGAATCTGATAAGTAAATTAACAAAGGTACAGGCGAATGGTTGGTAATCTTTTTCACCAAAGCCACATTGCCGCTGATATTCTCCACAGTGCGTTTAGGGCTTTTAGAAAGTGAAACCAGAATATTATCCTCAAACCAATAGGTGGCAATTTCACCCTCATACACAGGTCTGTCGGTGGGTATAGTCATGCACAATTTTTTCCGGTAAAGATAAAAAAAATTGACAGATTTGTTTGCTCTGTTAACTGCAATTATTCTTGTACGTTTTTTTGAATGAGGGACTCTCCCTTTGCAGTTCATACATTTAATACCTTTGAATAATAAACCTTAAGATTAACAGTAGATTTATACGCTTTAAGTTGGTTTTTACGATTTTTTATCTACCTTTACTATTAACACGGGGAAGAAACTACCCTCATAGCCATTAGAAAACCGTTGTCATGAAAAAAGAAGCAAAAAAAATTACCTTCCAGGCACAGGTATTGGATGCTCTGAAGAAAAGCGAACTCAGTCCGCATGAAATTGTGGAAAATGATTGCAAGATTTGTTTAATGATTAAAATCTGCGGAGACCTTATACATGATAAACTGAAGCTCCTTGTAGGCCTACTGGATAAGTCGAAATTAAAGTACAATTCTTCATTTTCACCTAAAGCAGGCATAATAAATATTTCTGTTTTTAAGGAATAAAATTAAATACCAAAGTTTTATAATATACCATTTGGATGGATTTACCAAGTTCTATTAATATCGCCTTACTTATTGACGCTGATAATGCACAACCAAAATTACTAAAACAAATTATTGAAGAAGTTTCAAAATATGGTAAAGCTACAATCAGAAGAATTTATGGCGACTGGACAAACACCTCATTAAATAGTTGGAAGACAAGCCTGAATGATTTTTCATTTAATCCTATTCAGAAATTTTCTTATACAACAGGTAAGAACTCTACGGATAGCTCACTGATTATTGATGCAATGGATATTTTGCATAGTCAAAAAGTAGGAGGTTTCTGTATCGTTTCAAGTGATAGTGATTATACAGGACTGGCTAAAAGAATTAGAGAAGAAGGAATTTTTGTGATGGGAATAGGTGAAAAAAAAACTCCTATGGCATTTGTACAGTCTTGTGAAATATTTACTTATTGCGAGAATATTGCTCTTGAAATAACTGCACCTGTAACAAGTATCAAAGATAAAAGGAGAAAGAAGAGCAAAAGCCCTGTGCCTGTTGTTCCACCCTTTGCTTCACTCATCGATAAAGCCTTTGATATTACAGTAAACGAAGATACAGAAACACATATCTCAAAGGTTGGAATAACCATCAGAAAGATAGACCCTGCTTTTGACCCCAGAGCATTTGGATTCAAAAATCTGACTCAATTGTTTGAAAATCTCCCGAATTATACAGTTATAAAAAATCAGGTTGGTGGGTTCAATCACCCATTAGTAAGAAGAAATCCCCCATCTTCTTAAAACACCATTCGCTCAGTCATTTACTGCAATTGGTTGTCTAATTCAACATTACTCAATCAAATTAACTCCTTAAAACAGCCTATACTTTTTTGATAGCAATTAGTAAAAATATATTATTGTAAAAAAATCATTAACTACAGCTAATCTATGAAGCCCAGTATTAAGTTGCTACAAGAGAAATTTACGGGTATATTCGAGTTTGAATTATTGCAGGAGTTATCAGAAGTCGGAAATTACACAACCATTGACGAAGGCCATATACTCATGCAAGTAGGCGGTTATATACGTTCTGTACCGATTATTCTTCAAGGTTCTATCAAGATTCTCAGACCAGATAATGAGGGGAGAGAGGCTTTATTATATTATCTCGGAGGTATGGATTCATGTGCTATGTCTTTAACTTGTTGTTTAGGACAAAAAAGAAGTGAAATAATGGCCGTGGCCGAAGAAAAAACGACACTTATCAGTGTGCCTGTAGAAAAAGTTGAAGAGTGGATGACCAAATATAATTCATGGAAATATTTTGTTTTTATGACCTATCAGAAAAGATTTGAAGATTTGCTGAATACGATTGACCAGATAGCTTTTCATAAATTAGATGACCGTTTATTGATGCTCTTAAAAAAGAAAGCAAAAGCTTGTGACTGTAAAGTATTGGTAACTACCCACGAAGAATTAGCCAATGAGTTAGCTACTTCAAGAGAAGTTGTTTCGCGATTATTAAAGCAATTGGAAAAAATGAATAAAGTAAGATTGTCAAGAAATAAAATAGACTTGCTTTAGCCTTAATTCTCATTGGGTATTTAGTAAGAGTGGCTTGCCTGAACGCAAGCCACTCTTGTTTTTTGTGCCAAGTCAATACGGACAGGTCTTTTAAAATATGATTCTAATCATTATTTCTCTTAAAAAGCCCTCATATCTTTAGGTAAAAGATACT
The DNA here is from genome assembly GCF_013912375.1 of Emticicia sp. BO119. Taxonomy (GTDB): domain Bacteria; phylum Bacteroidota; class Bacteroidia; order Cytophagales; family Spirosomataceae; genus Emticicia. Next base: position 606,096 of record NZ_JACETV010000002.1, read on the forward strand.
ATTTACTACAAAACTGTATAGACTTGAGTTGAGTGTGAGAAATGTTACAGATGTATATAAGAGCAGGCCATAACTTTGTTGTAAAGATTATTAAAATTTAAAACCAGACACATTTAAATTTATGAAAGTTGAACAAATTTATACAGGTTGCTTAGCTGAAGCAGCCTATTATATAGAATCAGACGGTGAAGCAGCCATTATTGACCCGCTTCGTGAAAGCAAGCCTTATATTCAAAGAGCTGACAGAGACAATGCCCAGATAAAGTATGTTTTTGAAACGCATTTTCATGCTGATTTTGTATCTGGCCATATCGAACTGGCAAATAAAACAGGTGCAACAATTATATTTGGGCCAACGGCTAAACCTGCCTATGCAGCACATATTGCCGAAGATGGAGAAGTGTTTAAGGTTGGGAAGGTATCTATTAAAGTATTGCATACACCCGGACACACAATGGAATCTTCCTGCTATTTATTGAGCGATGAAAACGGAAAAGAAGTAGGGCTGTTTTCTGGAGATACCTTGTTTATCAATGATGTCGGTCGCCCTGATTTAGCACAACACGTAATTGCCGAATTAACACAGGAAAAATTAGCCGGGCATTTATACGACTCACTCCGTAATAAAATTATGCCCCTCAGTGATGACATTATTGTCTACCCTAATCATGGAGCAGGCAGTGCCTGTGGTAAAAATATGAGCAAGGAAACAACAGACACGTTAGGTCATCAGAAAAAAGTTAATTATGCACTTGATGTAAACCTCTCAAAAGAACAGTTCGTAAAAGAAGTACTTACTGGCCTTGTGCCTCCTCCGGGATATTTCCCTTACAATGTATTAATGAATCTGAAAGGCTATGAGAGTTTAGACAAAGTAATTGACAGAGGCGGCAAGGCTTTGAATGTAAGAGAATTTGAGGTGGCTTTACATGAAACCAGTGCCTTGTTGCTGGATACACGCAAAGCCGAAGATTTTGCTTTAGGGTTTATTCCGGGTGCAATCAATATCGGACTTGACGGCCAGTTTGCATCATGGGTTGGTACTTTGATTCCTGACTTGAAACAGCCTGTTCTATTAATAAGCGATAAAGGAAAAGAAGAAGAGGCGGTTTTGCGCATGGCAAGAGTAGGCTATGATAATTGCATAGGATTTCTGGAGGGTGGTTTTGATGCATGGAAAAAAGCAGGTAAAGAAACAGAGACAGTAGAAACAATAACCGCCGAAGCATTTGCCGAACTACATAATACTCAAACCGGCATAGCTGTGATTGACGTAAGGAAAAAAAGTGAATATGACTCAGAACACATCATAGATGCCGAAAATATGCCACTTGATTTTCTGAATAATTATATGGCACAGATTAACCCCGACAAAACATATTATATACATTGTGCCGGAGGGTATCGTTCTATGGTTGCTATTTCAATTTTAAAGGCACGTGGCTATACTCATCTGATAAATATAACAGGTGGGTTTGAGGCAATCAAAGCTACCAGCAAAGTAAATATCAGCCAATATGTTTGTCCAACTACGCTGCTGTAGAAGCAAAAAAGTTTTTAGACTTATGTAACAAAAATCACAGTAAAAAAAAGAGAGATTGTTGAAATTTGTAGTATCATTAATTTTAATCATCTAAAAAAATGTTCGATTTTTTTAAAACAAAAAAACAGTATCAGGATTTATCAGGTCAGGCTTTTAAACAATTGTTGACAGAAAATACAAATACCGTATTGCTTGATGTCCGTACTGCAGGTGAATATCACCAGGGAGCTATCAAAGGGGCACTAAATGTAGATATAATGGGAGCAGATTTTCAGAAAAAAGTAGCCGGTTTCGACCCTCTCAAGACCTATCTGATCTATTGCAGAAGTGGTAATCGTAGTGCGCAGGCATGTAATTATATGGCAGGTTTAGGGTTCAGGAATGTATATAACCTCTCAGGAGGAATAGGAAGTTTTCCACGTTAAAAGCTGATAACATGAATACCTTATTGAAAGACTGGAACTTAATACGAATCTTAAGACTGATAGCCGGAGTGACGATTATTTCTATGTCCATAGCAGAAGATCAGCTTATTTTAAGTATCATTGGCTTTTTCTTACTTGCCCAGGCCATTTTTAATAGTGGATGTGGTGTAAACGGATGCAACATTCCTTCTGACAGACGGAATAGACGGAGGAGCTAAACAGATAATTATATGAAATATGTTAAATTTCTGACTTGGATTGGTACGGGCTTAGGAGCCATAGGAGGATACCTGTATTGGAAAGAAATAGGGTGTATCACAGGTACTTGTCCATTGAAATCGCAATGGCAAACAATGATTCCTATAGGTGCCTACTTTGGTTTTGTGGTTGGTGATTTGGTGAAAAGCCTGGTGATGCCTGATAAAAAAAGTTAGATTTTTAAGCCAGAACATTAAGTCAAACAAATAACAATTTACTGTAAATTTCTGAAATATGAAAAATCTTGGTAAGATTGACCGTATCATTCGGTTGATGGTTTCTGTTGTGCTGATAGTATTATACTATACTGATGTAGTTTCAGGTACCTGGGGTATTTTAGCTATGGTGGTGGCAAGTATATTTGTCGTTACAAGCCTTGTTAGCTTTTGCCCGTTATACACAATTTTTGGTATAAATACCTGTAGTGTTAAAAAGTAAGCAAATAGCATACTTTAACCAGAAAATCCTATCGCTTTAAACGATAGGATTTTTTGTTTTCGGGTTAAGCTCAGAGGGCAAAATTAGTAAAAAATCATTCCATCAACGTACGCTATCGGACAAGTCAACTGTACGATTTCGGACACTTTATTTTAAGGGAAATAGTCGGAATACCATATTTTAGTGGGTTTTTCGGCTTGGCATATCATTTGTTCTACAAAAGTTGATGTAATTTTACCAGCAAAATCCAGAAGCCCGGTAAATCACTCAATTAATATGTTCTACAAAAGTTGAAATAATAGAATTGTATGAAAAGAACGTACTTAGGTGAATTTGAAGAAATAGTGTTATTGACCGTTGCGATTTTGGGCGACAAAGCTTATGGAGTGTCAATCACAGAAGAAATAGAACAACAAACAGGACGGTCGGTGAGTGTCAGCGCAGTACACGCAGCCTTGCATCGCCTGGAAGAAAAATACATGTTATCGTCTTATATGGGAGATGCCACTGCTGAAAGAGGCGGCCGTAGAAAACGCCTGTTTCAGGTAACAGCTTTAGGTAATCGCACACTTGACGAAATTCGCTTATTACGCAATCGTCTATGGGATAATATACCACTAAGAATTTTTTCAACATCGCGATAGAGGGCATGAGGCTAAGGGCAGAGGTACATAACCCCATGCCCCAAGCCCTCTGCCCCATGCAACAGCAGATATGCAAAAGCCAACACCACCTCACTGGGCAGACCAATTATTAGTATGGTTTTGTGCGCCCCATTTATTGGAGGAAGTACAGGGGGATTTATATGAAAGATTTCAGAAAAACCTGAGATTATTTGGTGAGAAAACAGCCCGATGGGAATACATAAAAGGAGTATTAGGGTTTATCAAACCCTTTGCCTTAAAACGAAAAGCAGAAGTATCACCTTCTTTATACATACAAATTATGATAAGCAATTACTTTAAAATCGCATTCCGAAACCTGCGCCGTTACAAGGGTTATTCATTTATTAATATCTTCGGATTAGCCTCCGGTTTAGCTGTAGCTATACTTATTGGCTTGTGGATTTATGATGAAGTATCCTACAACAAATATTATCAGAATTACGACCGGATTGCAAAGGTCATGCAGGGTGCTACCATTGACGGAGAGTTCGGAGCAGGGGGAGCCCAGCCTATTCCTTTGGGAACTATTTTGAAAACAGATTTCTCAGAAGATTTCAAACATGTAGTGATGTCTTCCTGGACTGGTGAGCATATTCTGTCGTATGGAAGTATGAAATTTACAAAAAAAGGCAATTACCTGAGCCCGGAAGCACCTGAGATGCTTACACTAAAGATGCTCAAAGGTACGAGAGGGGGATTAAAAGACCAGAACTCAATTTTATTGTCTGAATCAGTTGCAAAGGCACTTTTTGGATATGCCGACCCAATCGATAAGATAGTTAAGATAGACAATAAACTACCAGTAAAAGTGACGGGCATTTATGAAGATTTTCCCTATAACACAGAGTTTAGGGATATGTCTTTCATTGCTCCCTGGGATTTGTATGTTTCATCAGAACCCTGGATTAAGGCTAATGCGCACTGGGGTAATAATTCCTGGCAAATTCTGGTGCAAATTGCTCCCAAAACTGATTTTGAGACAGTTTCTAAGAAGATTAAAGACTTAAGGTTGAAAAATGTCCCTGAAACAGCCTATATGAATCCCGAGATTTTTTTACACCCTATGAGCCGTTGGCATTTGTATGGAGGATGGGATAAATTACGGAATCCTGAAGGACGGATACAATATGTATGGTTATTCGGAATCATTGGCGTATTCGTACTTCTTTTGGCTTGTATCAACTTTATGAATCTCTCAACGGCCCGTTCAGAGAAGCGTGCCAAAGAAGTAGGTATCCGTAAGGCGGTTGGTTCTGTTCGCTTACAGCTGATTTACCAGTTTTTTAGCGAATCTTTATTAGTAGTTGCCTTTGCCTTCATACTATCATTGATTGTAGTATGGCTTATGCTCCCGTTTTTTAATGAAGTAGCAGATAAAAAACTCACCTTACTCTGGAAAGAGCCTGTTTTCTGGTTGATGGGCTTAGGTTTTAGTTTGATAACAGGTCTGATAGCCGGTAGCTATCCGGCATTATATTTATCCTCCTTTCAACCTGTAAAAGTTCTGAAAGGTACTTTCAAAGCAGGGCGCTTTGCTGCTCTTCCCCGTAAAGTTCTGGTAGTAGTACAATTTACGGTTTCAGTAACATTAATTATCGGCACAATTATCGTCTTCCGCCAGATTCAGCACGCCAAAAATCGGCCGATTGGCTATGATCGTACTGGTATCATTACCGTTGATATGAACACACCCGAATTGCATGGTAAATATAATGCATTGCGGAGTGAGTTGAAAAGAACTGGAGCTGTTATAGAAATGGCCACCTCATCAACTGCAGCCACCCAATTAGGCTCACGTTTAGTCGGGTTTGATTGGCAGGGTAAAGACCCTAATTTCAAAGAACAATTGGGAGTGATGGCCGTAACACATGATTTTGGTAAAACAGTAGGTTGGCAATTTACGCAGGGACGGGATTTCTCAAGAACTTTTTCCACCGATTCTTCCGGCATAGTCTTGAATGAAACCGCGGTTAAATATATGGGGTTAAAAGATCCCGTCGGGAAAATTATCAAATGGAACGGCAATCCCTTTCAGGTATTAGGTGTAATTAAGGATATGGTGATGGAATCTCCATTTGAACCTGTCTACCAAACCGTTTTTGTTCTGAATTATAATTGGACACACGTAATCAATATCAAACTGAATCCTCAGTTGAGTGCCAGTGAATCACTGGCTAAAGTGGAAGGTGTATTCAGGAAATTTAATCCGGGTAGCCCGTTCGATTATAAATTTACAGACCAGCAATATGCTCTGAAGTTTTCTACAGAAGACCGTATCGGTAGACTGGCAACTTTCTTTGCCATCCTCGCCATTTTCATTTCCTGTCTGGGCTTATTTGGTTTAGCTTCTTTTGTGGCCGAGCAACGCATCAAAGAAATCGGTATCCGCAAGGTATTGGGTGCAACAGTATTCAGTTTATGGCGTCTGTTATCAACAGAGTTTGTACTGTTTGTTCTGGCATCTCTGCTATTGGCAGTTCCGGTTTCCTATTATTTCATGAATAACTGGTTGCAGAAATATACTTATCGCATAGAAATATCCTGGTGGATTTTTGCCCTGTCAGGCTTAGGAGCGATACTGATTACTTTACTGACAGTCAGCTATCAGGCTATTAAAGCCGCATTGATGAATCCGGTGAAGACTTTGAAAAGTGAGTGAATGAGTGATTGAGTGAATGAGTGATTAGGGTTTATTTTTATCAATCACTCATTCGCTAAATTACTCAATAAATAAAGACCCAAAATACTATGAGACCCCAACCACCCCACTGGGCAGACCAATTGTTAGAATGGTTTTGTGCACCTCACTTAATAGAAGAGGTGCAGGGAGATTTGCAGGAGCGATTTCAGAAGAATCTGAAATTTTTCGGCGAGAAAACAGCCCGATGGGAATACATCAAAGGAGTACTTGGGTTTATCAAACCCTTTGCCTTGAAGCGTAATGTTAAGTCATCTCAATCGTCTTTATACTTAAATATTATGATAAGCAATTACTTTAAAATCGCATTCAGGAATCTGCTCCGTTATAAGGGCTATTCTTTCATCAACATCTTTGGCCTGGCTACGGGTATGGCTGTAGTAATGCTGATAGGCTTATGGATTTATGATGAGCTGTCATATAACCGATACCATAAGAATTATGACTCCATCGCTCAGGTAATGGAAAACCAGCACTTAGGTAATGAAATCAGTACTTTTTCTACATTGCCAATGCCTCTGGCTTCTGAGCTTCGCACTACTTACGGCAGTAGTTTTAAGAATGTAGCCGCCACTATGACCTACGAACAGATTATTGCCCATGATGATAAGGTTTTTACAAAACTGGGTTGTTTCTCTGAACCTGCATTTCCGGAAATGTTATCATTAGAAATGTTGAGTGGGGCCAGAAATGCTCTGACGGACCCTAATGCTATTTTATTGAGCGAATCTCTGGCAAAAACGATTTTCGGACTTGTTGACCCAATCAATCAACCGATTAAATTGAATAATGCCTTTCAACAAAGGGTGGTGGGAGTATATAAAGATATGCCTAAAAATAGTCAGTTTAATAACCTGAACTTTATCGCACCGGTTAGCCTGATTTTTAGTGGTGGAGCAGGAGCAGATAACTGGCTGAGTAGCTCTTTTGATATTTACGTACAATTAAACAAGGATTATGATAAGACTGCTATTGATAAGAGAATAAGGGATGTATTATATCAACACTCAAAAGACGCCTCCAAACCAGAATTGTTTTTGTTCCCGATGAACCAATGGTATTTGTATGGCGAATTCAAAAATGGTGTAAATGTAGGCGGACGTATAGAATTTGTCTGGCTGTTTGGCATCATAGGCTTTTTCGTGCTACTATTGGCCTGTATCAATTTTATGAACCTGAGCACTGCCCGAAGCGAAAAACGTGCCAAAGAGGTAGGTATTCGTAAGGCTATCGGGTCCGTTCGCGGACAGTTGATTGCCCAGTTTTTCAGTGAATCTTTATTAGTAGTAATGTTTGCATTTATTTTATCAATTGTTCTTGTTATGCTGGCTTTACCATTTTTCAATAAGGTTGCCGATAAAGAAACGTTCCCTTTATGGCGGGAACCTTTTTTCTGGCTGGCTGGCATAGGCTTTACCATATTCACGGGTTTAATAGCAGGTAGCTATCCTGCCTTATATCTTTCTTCGTTTCAGCCCGTCAAAGTACTGAAAGGCACACTTCATTCAGGGCGTTTGGCAGCTATGCCTCGTAAGTTCCTGTTAGTGATGCAATTCACGGTTTCAGTTACATTAATTATTGGAACAATTGTCATTTTCCGTCAGATAATCTTTGCCAAGAACCGTCCGGTAGGGTATAGCCGGGAGGGCTTACTAATGATACCTCTGACAACCGGAGAGATTCAGAAAAATTACAGGGCTTTTCATGATGACTTATTACAGACCAATGCCGTAGCAGGTGTAGCACGCTCTTCGAGCCCCATGACAGGTATCTGGTCTTCGGCTAATAATTTAGAATGGAGAGGCAAAGACCCGAATGTGCAGGCCATGTTTGGTACTATCTGTATTGAGCCGGACTATGGCACAGTAGTAACATGGGAAATGAAGGAGGGTCGTAATTTCTCTGAAAAATTCTCAACCGATTCATCAGCATTCATATTTAACGAAAGTGCTATCAAACAAATGGGGCTGAAGAATCCTATTGGCGAAATAGTGAGGTGGCATGATAAAAACTGGAAGATTATTGGTATTACTAAAGATATAGTGATGCGGTCGCCATTTGAGCCTATCGAACCTACGGTTTTTATGATAGATGACCGCCAGCGACCTTTCAATATCGTAGATATTAAAATCAATCCTGCAATATCAAGCAGAGAGGCTTTGGATATAATCGAGCCTGTCTACAAAAAATATGCTCCCAATAGCTCCTTTAATTACAAATTCGCCAGTCAGGAATATGAAAACAAATTCAGGGCAGAAGAGCGTATTGGTACTTTGGCAACTTTCTTTGCCATACTCGCCATTTTCATTTCCTGCTTAGGCTTGTTTGGTCTGGCTTCTTTCGTCGCTGAGCAGCGAACTAAAGAGATAGGTATCCGTAAAGTATTAGGGGCAAGTGTGGCGAGTCTATGGCGCATGCTATCAAAAGACTTTGTGGTATTAGTGATGATCTCCTGCCTGATAGCCACGCCAATCGCTTATTATTTTATGAGTAGTTGGTTGGAAAAATACACTTACAGAACCGAAATCTCCTGGTGGATTTTTGTGATAGTTGGTATGGGTGCAATGGTAATATGCTTATTAACCATCAGCTATCAGGCTATTAAGGCGGCATTGATGAATCCGGTAAAGACGTTGAAGAATGAGTGATGTCTGAACTTTGATTTACCTGATTAAATGATTAGGTAATGAGAGATATTTGACAAGCATTAATAATCATCATTTCAAATAAAATCAGTGTAATCAGGTGAATCAGAGTTCAGACAATATAACACCACCCCACTGGGCAGACCGATTGTTAGAATGGTTTTGTGCACCTCATCTATTGGAAGAGGTACAGGGAGATTTGCATGAAAGGTTTCAGAAAAATATAAGATTGTTTGGCGTGCAAACAGCCCGTATAGAATATATAAAAGGGGTAATGGGTTTTATCAGACCTTTTGCCTTGAAAAGAAAAAAAGAAATGTCACAATCACTATATAATAAAATTATGATAAGCAATTATTTTAAAATCGCCCTTCGGAATTTCCTTAAATATAAAGGTTATTCTGCCATCAATCTGTTTGGCTTGGCTATAGGCATGGCGGTTGCTATGCTTATAGGTTTGTGGATTTATGATGAAATGACTTTTAATCAAGGCCATGAAAATCATAATAGAATTGGCAGAGTGATGCAACACCAGACCGTTCGTGGAGAACGAAGTACCCATGAGAATAACCCGATACCCTTAGGAAATGAGTTACGTAATTCCTTTTCTGGTGATTTTAAATATGTAGTAATGGCAACTCAGACGAAGAAATATATTATTTCATCGAATGGAGAAAATATCAGACAAAAAGGAAGCTACATGGAGGCCGATGCACCCGAAATGTTAAGCCTGAAAATGCTGAAAGGCACAAGGGCTGGTCTTTCAGAACTTAATACAATTCTGCTGTCAGAGACATTGGCAAAAACACTCTTTGGTGATGACGAGCCATTGAACAAAGTCATAAAAATTGATAATGAATTAAATGTAAAAGTAACAGGGGTTTATGCTGACTTTGCACATAACTCTGAATTTAAAGATATAGCCTTCATTGCTCCATTTAAATTATTAGTTGCTTCGTATGATTATATAAGAGATCATCAGGATGATTGGGGAAATAATTTCTTGCACATTTATACACAAATTTCTCCTAATACAGATTTCGATAAGGTATCTGCTAAAATAAAAGATATTAAACTGAAACATGTAGATGCTGAGTATGCTTCTCGTAAGCCCGAACTTTTTGTCCAGCCTATGAGCGGCTGGCATTTATATTCAGCATGGGAGAACGGTCTGAATACCACCAGCGAACCTCTAAGATTGGTGTGGTTTTATAGTACCATCGGCATTTTTATCTTATTATTGGCTTGTATCAATTTTGTTAATCTAAGTACTGCCCGCTCTGAAAAAAGAGCTAAAGAGGTAGGTATCCGTAAAGCTATTGGCTCTGTTCGCGGACAACTAATCGGGCAGTTTTTCAGCGAGTCTTTTTTAATGGTAACCTTGGCTTTTGCGCTGTCTGTTTTGTTGGTACAAGCAATTTTACCTTGGTTCAATAAAGTGGCTGATAAAAGTATTTCTATACTCTGGGGAGAATCATTATTCTGGTTAGCTAATTTTGCCTTTATTGTACTTACTTCAATATTGGCGGGTGTTTATCCTGCATTATATCTCTCGTCTTTCAAGCCTATCAAAGCATTAAAAGGAACCGGTTCGTCGTCACGATTCCGTTTAGGCCACCTTGCGGCAATCCCGCGTAAGACCTTGGTCATTGTACAATTCACTGTTTCAGTTACGCTCATAATCGGAACCATTATAGTTTATCAACAAATCCAGTTCGCCAAAAGCCGTCCGGTTGGTTACACGCGTGACGGCTTATTAATGATCCCTAAAACAACTGATGAACTAAGGGGTAAATATGAAATATTAAGAACCGATTTGAAAAATACAGGTGTGGTAGTTGAAATGGCTGAATCAGCGAGCTCACTGGCAGATATTGGCTCAATGAACGGAGGTTTTGAATGGAAAGATAAAGATCCTTCGCTACAAATAGATTTCGGTACGCTGGGTGTAACCTATGAATATGGTAAAACCATCGGCTGGCAATTTGTTGATGGAAGAGATTTTTCCAGAGATTTCCCAACCGATTCGTCAGGGTTTATTCTAAACGAAGCTGCCGTTAAATTGATGGGCTTGAAAAATCCGGTGGGAGAAAATATCAGATGGGACACCGATTTTTTTGACGGAGAGCATTTCAAAATAGTAGGGGTTGTAAAAGATATGGTGATGGCATCTCCTTTTGAGCCTGTCAAACCTACTATTTTTTTCTTGCAAGGCTACAAAAATTATGTAATTGTAAAGATTAATCCAGAGGTAAGTACAGCTGATGCCCTCCCTAAAATAGAAGCATCTTTTAAAAAAATAGCCCCTAATAGTCCGTTCGATTATCAGTTTGTAGATGAAGCTTATGCGAAAAAATTTGGTAATGAAGATCGCGTGGCTAATCTGGCTACTTTCTTCGCTATACTCGCCATTTTTATTTCCTGCTTAGGATTATTTGGTCTGGCTTCTTTCGTAGCTGAGCAGCGAACTAAAGAGATTGGTATCCGTAAAGTATTAGGAGCCAGTGTGGAGAGTCTATGGCGTATGCTATCAAAAGACTTTGTGGTATTGGTGATGATCTCCTGCCTTATAGCCACGCCAATCGCATACTATTTCATGAGTAGTTGGTTGCAGAAATATCCGTATCGAGCAGAAATCTCGTGGTGGATTTTTGTGATAGTTGGTATGGGTGCAATGGTAATATGCTTATTAACCATCAGCTATCAGGCTATTAAGGCGGCATTGATGAATCCGGTAAAGACGTTGAAGAATGAGTGATGTCTGAATTTTGATTTACCTGATTAAATGATTTTTATGATTAGGTAATGAGAGATATTTGACAAGCATTAATAATCATCATTTCAAATAAAATCAGTGTAATCAGGTGAATCAAAGTTCAGACAATATAACACCACCCCGCTGGGCAGACCAATTGTTAGAATGGTTTTGTGCGCCTCATCTATTGGAAGAGGTACAGGGAGATCTATATGAACGGTTCCAGAAGAATTTCAGATTGTTTGGAGAGAGAATAGCACGAAGAGAGTATGCAATAGGGGTTTTGAGTTTTCTCAGACCCTTTGCCATAAAGCGTAAAAAGCCAATAGAAGTATCAAACTTTTTATTACTACAAATTATGATAAGCAATTATTTTAAAATCGCATTCAGAAACCTTTTGAAAAATCTGAGGTTTACTACCATTAATATCGTAGGTATGACTTTAGGAATGGCCTGCGCTCTGGTTATTTTCCTGATTGTCAGGCATGAAACCAGTTATGACCTGGCTCAAAGTAAATTAGACCGCATCTATCGGGTTGAAACACAGAACATCAAAGAAGACCACATTTATCCTGGTACTTATACAGGTATGACCAAGGCATTATATGCCGACTTACCGGAGGCAGAAAAAATTGTGCCTATATTGAAACAATGGGGCTTTACTTTTTCGGCAGGCCATTCAGACAATCGATTTAAAGAAAGTTTTGTTTTTGCAGATAATAATCTGTTTAAAACCTTAGATTATCAATGGCTGGCGGGTGATGCCAACAGAGCACTTACCCAGCCTAATACAATTATTGTAACCCGTAAATATGCTGAAAAATATTTCGGCAAGACTGATATATTAGGTGAAACGATCCGCTTTGATAATAAGCAAGACCTGATGGTAACAGGGGTGTTGGAGGATTATCCAACCACCAGTAGTTTCCCTTTCGATATGTTGGTTTCATTTTCCACCTTAAAAGGCACTAATCCTAATTTTGAACTTGATAAATGGAATGGTTGGAATGATAATCATCAGGTATATGTATTGTTGAAAAAAGGTGTAAAAGCTGAAGCTCTACAAGGTAGATTTAAGCATATCGTAGAAAAATACATCGGCAAAGAAGCATTACCTGATAAAAATTTTCTGCTCAGTTCAATAAAAAATATACATTATACAGGCAATTTAGGTGGACGCACAGCCAATACTAAATTACTGAAAACCTTATCACTAATAGGTCTTTTAGTATTACTAATCTCTTGTTTCAATTTTATTAATCTGAGCACAGCACAATTATTCAAACGTGCCAAGGAGGTGGGAGTCCGTAAGGTGATTGGCAGTAGTCGTCAGTCATTAATTTATCAGTTTCTGACCGAAGCCGGACTTATCACGGGCACAGCTATCATGTTGGCAGTATTAACTGCTGAGTTAGCCTTACCTTCTATTGCTGCTGTACTGGATATTCCTATCCGAATGACAGATTTGTTTAGCCTGAACAATATGTTGTTTGTGCTTGGCTTATTTGTCATCACAACTTTATTGGCAGGTGTTTATCCTGCTATAAAATTATCGGGCATGACACCTATGTGGGCTTTGAACAAAAACAAAATGCCGCATATAAGACAGGTGTTTTCTTTACGTCAGGCTTTAGTGGTTGTTCAGTTTACCGTATCGCTGGTTTTAATCAGTTCGGCCATACTTATTGATAAGCAATTAAGTTTCTTCCAGAAAGCTGACTTAGGTTTTAACAAAGATGCCATTATTACCATAAATCTGCCTGATAATAGCCCTGCTAAATTACAGTCATTCCGTAATCAGTTAGTTAGCTCGGCACAAATAAAGGATGTAAGTTTCTCTATGAATAGTGCTTCGTCTGAAGGTAACTGGATGCAGTTAACAGAAATAAGAGACATCGAGAGTCCTGTTCAGATTAAAACACAGATGAAAATGGGAGATTCTCATTTCTTAGATACGTATGGTATTCAGTTATTGGCAGGGCGGGCTTTGAAAGACAATGATACTACATTGGTAGCACTTGCCAACGAGATATATCTGGATAGAATGGGCATTAAAAAACCAGAAAAGGCTATTGGTAGAAAATTTTACTATGGTAATGGTGAAGAATATGGAACAATTGTAGGGGTTGTGAAAAACTTCAATGTTAACTCTTTGCATCAGAAAATAGACCCAACCTTAATACAGGTAGTTCCTAAACACTATTATCAGGGAGGTATAAAGTTGAGTAATACTCACTTAAGTGCAGATGATATAGAGGCAACAGTAGCGCATATTGAAAAACTCTGGACAGCCACTTTTCCAGGGCAAGTATTTGAATACAATTTCCTTAATGAAGAATTAGAGAAAGCATATCAGTCAGAAATGCGCACCGCTCGTTTGATTGAAACCGCTACTTTTATGGCAGTACTTATTGCCTGTCTTGGCTTGTTAGGTTTAGCTACTTTCATTGCTGAGCAACGCACCAAAGAGATAGGCGTAAGAAAGGTTCTGGGTGCTTCTGTAAGTAGTATTCTCGTATTGCTCTCAAAAGACTTTTTGAAATTGGTTCTGGTTGCTATCATTATAGCCACACCGGTAGCCTGGTGGGCAATAGATAACTGGCTACAGAATTTTGAATTCAAGATTCATATCAATGGGTGGATATTTATTGCTACGGGGCTTTTTATGGCTTTATTAGCCATTTTAACAGTTTCGTTCCAAAGCCTGAAAGCTGCCCTGATTAATCCGGTGAAATCGTTAAAGACAGAATAAGCCCTGCGCTGCGTCCGCTCAGCCCCTAAAGGGGAGTTGCTTATGCATGAGGAATAGGATTAAATGAAAATAGTGTCAACTTTTAAAAAAATCCCCTTTAGGGGTTAGTGACGAAATTATCTTATGAAATCTCAACCTCCCCAATGGGCAGATAAGTTACTGGAATGGTTCTGCGCACCTCATCTGCTGGAAGAGGTACAGGGAGATTTGCATGAGCGATTTCTGAAGAATGCACGGGTATTCGGAGAAAAATCAGCCCGTCGAGATTATGTAATTAGCGTTTTGGGTTTTATCAAACCCTTTGCTTTACGACGAAAAACAGAACTAACACCCTCCATATATAACAAAATTATGATTAGCAATTATTTTAAAATCGCATTCCGAAATATCCTTAAATACAAGGGATATTCCTTCATTAACATTCTGGGGTTGGCTACTGGTATGGCTGTAGCAATGCTTATTGGCCTATGGATTTATGATGAACTGAGCTTCAACAAGAATCATCAGAACCATGACAAAATTGCCCAGATAAGAATCAGAGAGGTTGGTGAGCACGGTGTAGGTATCAGCAATTCTGTGCAATATCCTCTTTTGACAGACTTGCAAATCAACCATCATGATAATTTCAAACATATTGTGGCTACCTCATGGAATGTAGATAATGTCTTAAGCGCAGGAGAAAATAAAGTTGGTAGGAAAGGATTATTCATGAGTCCGGGAGCACCTGAAATGTTAACGTTGAAAATGCAATATGGCTCACGGAATGGCCTGAAGGACCCTAATTCAATTATGCTTTCAGCATCTACTTCACAAGCACTTTTTGGCGATACGAATCCCGTCAATCAGATTGTAAAAATAAGTAATGAAACAAATGTAAAAGTAACAGGAGTATATGAAGATCTACCCTTGAATTCTCAATTTAATGAGCTCAAATTTATATGCCCTTTTGATTTATGGGTAGCTCAGAACAAATGGTTAAAAGAAAAAGCTATGAACGACTGGGATAACCATTTTCTTAAAATTTACGCTCAGCTAAATGATAAAATAGACTTTGCCAGGGCAACTACCAATATTAAGGATGCTATTTTAAATAACCTGGGTGATGGCTATAAAGATCAGGCTAAACTTAATCCGCAGGTATTTCTATTGCCGATGAATGACTGGCATCTGCATAATTATAATCGCAGTGGAGAATTGGATACCGAGGCCATGAGAATGGTGTGGCTCATTAGCATTATAGGGGCTTTTGTACTACTATTAGCTTGTATCAATTTTATGAACCTAAGCACAGCCCGTTCTGAAAAACGTGCCAAAGAAGTAGGCGTGCGCAAAGCAATAGGCTCTATGCGGGCACAACTTATCTGGCAATTTTTTAGTGAATCATTTTTAGTAGTTGCTTTTGCCTTCATATTATCACTTTTGTTTGTAGCACTTAGCCTTAGCTGGTTCAATCAATTGGCAGCAAAAGAAATGATAATTCCGTTTGCTAATCCTTACTTCTGGTTTATATGTCTTGGATTTATTGTAATGACTGGTCTTTTAGCAGGTAGTTATCCCGCCCTTTATCTCTCTTCATTTCAACCTGTAAAAGTATTGAAAGGCGCTTTCAGAGTAGGGCGTTTTGCATCAGTTCCCCGTAAAGTTTTAGTAGTAGTGCAATTCACGGTTTCAGTTACCCTGATTATAGGCACTATCATTGTCTTCAAACAAATTCAGTTTGCCAAAAATCGTCCGGTAGGCTATACCCGTGAGGGAGTAATTATGATAGATATGAAATCAGGAGATTTTTATGGTAAACATGATTTACTCAGAAACGAATTACTTAGTACAGGTGCGGTAACAGAAATGGCCGAATCAATGGGTAAACCTACTGAAGTATGGTCAGGTAATGATGGCTTTGAGTGGAGAGGCAGAACTCCTGATAGAGATAAAAGCTTCGGTTCGCTAATGGTGACGCCGGAGTACGGTAAAACAGTAGGCTGGCAATTTAAACAAGGGCGTGATTTTAACCGACAATTGGCATCAGATTCAGCAGGTATGGTTATTAATGAGGCGGCAGTTAAATATATGGGTTTGAAGAATCCTGTAGGAGAAGACGTAAGCTGGAAATTTCGGGAGAAAACGCGGTACTATAAAATCCTTGGTGTTATTAAAGATATGGTAATGGAATCACCTTATGAGCCAACCAGCCCGGTTATCTTTATGATACGTGCCCACGGAGGCCCCAATACGATAAATATCAAAATTAATCCATCTATTAGCACGTCTGAGGCATTGCCAAAAATAGAAGCAGTCTTCAAAAAACTGATTCCTACTGCTCCGTTTGAATACAAATTTGTAGATGAAGAATATGCCAGAAAATTCGCTGCTGAAGAGCGCATTGGCCAATTGGCAAATTTCTGCGCCATATTAGCTATCCTGATTTCTTGTTTAGGCTTGTTCGGCTTGGCCTCGTTTGTAGCCGAGCAACGCATCAAAGAAATCGGTATCCGCAAAATATTAGGCGCTTCTATCAGTAACCTATGGGCTTTGCTATCAAAAGACTTTGTGTTATTGGTTGTTATCTCACTATTCATAGCATCTCCAATAGCGTATTATTTCATGGAGAAATGGATACAGAAATACACGTATCATACAGAAATATCCTGGTGGGTTTTTGCCCTGGCTGGTATAGGGGCAATGGTTATTACCATATTAACGGTAAGTTATCAGGCAATCAAAGCAGCATTGATGAACCCGGTGAAGACACTTAAAAATGAGTGATTGAGTGATGTCTTGAACTATGATATGGCTGATTGACCTGGTTTTACTGATGAAAAGTGGTAATCATTAATTCATGAATCATAGTTTCAAATAAAATCAATGTAATCAGTTCAATCAGGTGAATCAAAGTTCAGACAACATAAAACCCCCTCGCTGGGCAGACCGACTTCTTGAATGGTTCTGCGCACCTCATCTGCTGGAAGAGGTGCAGGGAGACCTCTATGAGCGTTTTCAGAAGAATATTCGGGTGTTTGGCTTAAAAACGGCCAGAAAAGAATATGTGGTAGGCGTACTGAGTTTTATTAAGCCTTTTGCATTGAAACGGAATACAAATAGTTCACCCCCTTTATATATACAAATTATGATTAGTAATTATTTCAAAGTCGCGTTCAGGAATCTGCTCAAATATAAAGGCTATTCCTTTATCAACATTTTTGGTCTGGCAGCAGGTATGGCCGTCACCATGCTTATCGGGCTATGGGTACATGACGAACTTTCCTATAATAAACATTTCAAAAATTATGACCGGTTGGGGCATTTGTTTCAGTTTGTCAAATTCGATGTTGAAAAGTCTACCTACGATGTCATGCCTATTCCTCTGGCAGCAGAGTTAAGAACCAAATACCCTGATTTTGAAGCTGTCAGCCTTTCTTCGAATACCCATTCGTTGATATTGGCATCAGGAGAGAAAAAATTCATAAAAACAGGTAATTATGTAGAGCCGTCTTTTGTAGATATGGTATCTGTAAAAATGGTTATGGGCAATAGAAATGGTTTGAAAGATGTAAATGCCATATTGATTTCAGAATCTTTGGCTGAAGATTTTTTTGGCTTAGAAAATCCATTGGACAAGGTCATTAAAATTGATAATAAAGAGAGTGTAAAGGTAGTAGGGGTTTATGAGGATTTTCCATACAATACTACGTTTAAAGAGGTACTTTTTCTTGCTTCCTGGAGCCTGTACGAGGCAAGCAGAGAAAATGTGAGAAGAGACAAAGGAGAATGGGATTCAAATTCGTATCAGATTTATGCACAATTAAAACAGGGGGCAGATTTTGATAAGGTTTCAGCAAAAATTAAAGACATAAGAGTAAACAGAGCAGACCCACCAGGCTATAAACCCGAGTTCTTTGTGCATCCTATGAGTAAATGGCATCTGTATTCTGATTTCAAGGATGGGATAAATACAGGAGGGTTGATTGAGTTTGTATGGCTTTTTGGAATTATCGGAGCATTTGTTTTATTATTAGCCTGTATCAATTTTATGAATCTGAGCACGGCACGTTCGGAGAAACGAGCCAAAGAAGTTGGTATCCGTAAGGCGGTCGGGTCTATTCGCGGACAGTTGATTATACAATTTTTCAGTGAGTCCTTTTTAGTAGTTTTATTTGCTTTTGTTTTATCAATTCTGATTGTTCAATTAGCATTACCATTATTTAATCAGATAGCTGATAAAAAGATCGGTATTTTGTGGACAAATCCTCTCTTCTGGTTTACAGGATTAGGATTCAGCCTCATTACGGGCCTGGTTGCAGGAAGCTACCCTGCCTTTTATCTGTCTTCTTTTCAGGCAGTTAAAGTATTAAAGGGTACTTTCCGGATGGGTCGTTTTGCGGCAGTTCCCCGAAAGGTATTAGTAGTACTTCAATTTACGGTTTCGGTTACTTTGATTATTGGTACGGTCGTGGTTTTTCGTCAGATTCAGTATGCCAAGAATCGCTCGGTAGGCTACGACCGCAATAAGCTGATTGAGGTGAATATGAATACCCCCGAACTATATAAACATTTCAAAGTATTAAAGACTGACTTGCAGAATAGTGGAGCAGTCTATGAAGTCGGTGTTTCTGCCGGTTCGATTACGAATCAATCAGGAGGCACCACCAATATATCATGGAAAGGAAAAAGCCCGGAAGGGAAACCGCTATTAATGGCTAATCTTGTATCACATGAATACGGAAAAACAATCGGTTGGCAGGTTGTGAAGGGTCGTGATTTTTCAAGAACTTTTTCGACAGATTCGGCGGCCATGATTATTAATGAGTCAGCATTGAAAATGATGGGTTTTAAAGACCCACTTAATGAAATTGTCACCACCAACGGTAGAGCGTATAAAGTAATAGGGGTAATTAAAGACATGATTAAAGAAAACCCTTTCAGACCTGTGGCTCCTTCATTTTTTATTGCAGACTCCCGATTTGTTAATGTGATTCTGGTTAAACTTGCTCCTGCTATGAGTACTTCAGAAGCTCTAAGCAAAGTAGAAACTGTTTTCAGAAAGCATAATCCTGAGAGTCCGTTTGTATATAGCTTTGTTGATGATCTCTATGGTAAAAAATTCGGTGATGAAGAACGAATCGGTAAATTAGCCCTTTTCTTTACTATTCTGGCGGTGCTTATCAGTTGTCTGGGTTTATTTGGCTTAGCGTCATTTGTAGCCGAGCAACGTACCAAAGAAATAGGCGTCAGAAAAGTATTAGGGGCATCGGTAGCACATCTTTGGGCGTTGCTATCAAAAGATTTTGTGATGTTAGTAATTTTAGCCTTATTTATTGCTTCACCGGTTGCTTATTATTTTATGAATCAATGGATGATGAGGTATGATTACCGGGCAGGTATCTCATGGTGGATTTTCGCTGCTGCCGGAGCAGGGGCTTTACTTATTACTCTGCTAACTGTAAGTTTTCAGGCAATTAAAGCTGCACTGATGAATCCGGTGAGATCATTGAGGTCAGAGTAGATTACAAAGGCTCGAACAGTGAAGAGAGCCGCATCAGATAATCATGGACCAGCCTGCAAGATTAAGTAGTTATTGCAATTATGCAGCACATTTGGAAGTTTATTGAGAATAATTCCCTGGAGAACATTCCCTGTTTATACACCTGTTCGTTATAGCCGGTGATGCCCATAAATAATTTAATGAGTATTTGAAACTGGATTTAACAAGCGTAAAGCATTAAAAACAGCCTGATGTGTAATAGTGGCATGGTCTTCTTCTGGGAGGTAATCGAAATAAACTTTTAGGTTTTTACTATTAGTCTTTCTTAGCTTTTCAGCCAGTAAATTTGCATCTACTTCCATTACTCTCGGGATTTCGGTTGGAGTAAGTCCTTCTTTCCCCACACCAATATACACCTTGGTTGGCTGTAGAAAATTCTCTCGCAGAACAACAGAATCAAGGTTTAGTAAAGAACCATTATTCCACCATATACTTGGGCTTATAATAATGTATTGATTGAATAGAGTAGGTTTTTTTAATAAAATTTCAGTGGCTAATAAGCCTCCCAGAGACTGGCCAATAATGGTTTTATTATTAACTTTAAACTTTTTTTCGATATAGGGTTGTAATTCTTTTTCAATAAAAGCAATAAATTTATCTGAATTACCAGCAGTTTTGAATTTTTCTTTATCTTTCGTAATAGTGGTTGGATACGTGAAATCTCGTCTGCGGTCTACATTAGCAATGCCGACTACAATAGATTTTGGAACACGGTTTATCCAGAGAAAAGTATTAAATTGGTAAAGACCTACTATATGAATAAAGTCTTCGTCTTGTGAACCATCTAATAGATACACAACATCATAACCAAGGGTATCCAGCCCATATCCTTCAGGTATGTATATATTGAGTATTCTTTTTTCTGATAATTGCTCTGACTGAATTTCATCAATTTGCCCTAATATAAATGGTTTACTATTGATTGGAGAGTTATTGTTTTGTCCGAAGCTAATAATAGGAAAGAAAAACAGTAAAAAGATTTGCAGAGGT
The DNA here is from genome assembly GCF_013912375.1 of Emticicia sp. BO119. Lineage (GTDB taxonomy): Bacteria > Bacteroidota > Bacteroidia > Cytophagales > Spirosomataceae > Emticicia. The sequence continues at coordinate 626,804 of NZ_JACETV010000002.1, forward strand.
TTCATAGTCAGGTAATACTTTCAGGATGCCAATTTAAGCAAGGTTGCCTTACTTAAACAAATTTATCTTTTTATAGAACAGAATGTTAAATTGAAGAATATTTTATAAAACTTTAATCTTCATAAAGACATTTTCTTTACATTTTAGAAAGAATAATATAAATGATATTATTCATTACTCTTATTTGAGGAATTGCGTTTGGCTTTTCGTCCGGCATATCAAGGGGGATGCCAGTAATAGCAAAGCCACTTTCGGCTAAAGTGTAAAAAATCTGTTCTCCGAAAAGAAAAGTTTCTACATCTCTTGCTCCCTTCGTAAAACCCATAGCAATTTTGTAGGGCTTTTTTAGCTTGTATTTGGCAACTACCGCTTTTAGCTCATGAGTTAATTTAGCTCGCAGGGCGGCATCAACTATTCTTTTTTCATTTTCTATTTTAAGTATAAAAGTAGTGTCAGATACTTGCTTTGATACCGAAAAGCAATGATTTATGCTACCGGAATACTCATGCATCTTAATACTGCAAATAGCGAAGAGAAGTATGCTACTCATCAGTACCAGCCTTATAAAGGTTGTGCCCATAGCTCAAGTATTTAAAAAGAAAATCTAAATCAAAGATAGTAATTATTCTTTATCTTGATTTATTACATTTGAAGTCAAACCATAATTTATCAAGGCTTATCCAGACTTTATGCGATAATGGTTTAGGGGATAATTCGTAAAAAACAAAAGTTTTATGCTTGTCCGAGCAAGACTTTATATGTGCTTTACAATTAAGCGTTATAGGCATCTGACTCATATAATCCGTCATTTGAATACTCCCTACATAAGTTTGTATATCTCCGTTATCTTTCTTTATTTCTTTAAATGAAGTGACAACTGGGCTAATTTTCAGAATATTACGGCCATTAGTCTTGACTAATCCTGTATAATATGCCTTCAGGTTATTATTCAGCGTAGTGGCGCTCATATTTACTTCTCCATCCAGATACCACAAAAACGCGTAGCTCCAATACTCATCACTGGTTGCTTTACCCCAGCCCGGAGTAAAGCGAATGTCCTCAACCCCTTTGTACGGAATTTGAGGTGCAAAACTAATGGGTATAATAAATCTTTCAATAGCCCACCCTTTTGGGGACGGAAGCTCATACGGAGCTTTCCAGTTATGTTCATCAAATTTAGATTGTTGTCCATAAAGGTCAAGAGTAAATATAGCGAGTAGTATAAATGCTAAAGGTTTCATTTTAAATTTTTTTGTGGGGCAAACTTAAGTATAATACAACTTCTCTGAATGGCCTTGCTGGTATTTTAAGGACATTTAACATTTTGTGCATAAGGCGATTAATCAATATTATTTTTTCTGGGCTTTTAAGCAACTACCAATAAAAGGCCTTTTCTCTTTTACCATACGAACAGGTAGTGAGAAGGAATCCAGTACCCCTGAAATACACAGTATAGAATGCAGAGATGATAACAAACGAATAATTATAATGTAAAATCACGGCAAACCGTGATTGATTTTTATTCTTCTGTATTGTTCCTTTGATGAAAATTCAAGCTATGAAAAACGTCCTCCGGCTATGCGATATACTTATGTGATTTTTCCACCAAAATAAGGATATAAGTTATTGAGTCATTGGCTTTGCCGATTATGTGTTATCGTGATAATTGATAAAGTCCTCAGAAACTTTAAGGCATTACTCCCAGATTGCCGCTTAGTAAAATAACGCATACAAATACCTGCTGCTTTGAAATATTGTCGTTCAAAACACTAAACTTTGATAATGATTTTTCCTAAGCATCCAATCATAATAGACCATGAAAAGAATTTTTACTATTAGCCTGTTATTTATTTGTTCTTTACTTCTCAGAGCACAAACGTTACCTAATCCGATTATTTTCTGTACACAGATTCCTGAGCCTGATGGCTTTGCTACTTCTTTAGAAACCTTCGGAAATCATCATGGAAGCACTTCTTCAGCTCCAAGAGGAGGAGACCTGTATATCAGATACCCTAACGGAACTTTAAAAAACCTGACTCAGGCAGCAGGATTTGGACAAGCTGGTTTTCAGGGCGCAACATCAATAGCTGTGCGTGACCCATCGGTGCATTGGGATGGTACAAAAGCTTTATTCAGCATGGTAATTGGTTCTGCTACAGCCCGTTATCAGGTAAATAGCTATTACTGGCAGATTTATGAAATTACAGGTTTAGGCGAAAACGAAACCCCTGTGATCACTAAAGTGCCGAATCAACCGGCTAATTATAATAATGTACAACCTATTTATGGTACAGACGACCGTATTCTCTTCATATCAGATCGTCCTCGCAACGGGGCAGCTCACTTGTATCCTCAGCATGATGAATACGAGTCATCAGCCATTGTTACAGGTATCTGGCGGCTTGACCCGAAGGCTTGTTCAATGACCGACGGTCTGGAAATGCTTACGCATTCACCATCAGGAGATTTCACACCTATAATCGACCGTGCCGGACGTGTGATTTTTACCCGATGGGATCATTTGCAGCGTGACCAACAGGCAGATGCTGATACGGAAGCTCCTGTTTATAATACGTTTAATTATTCTGATGAAACTGCCGGGGCAACTAAATATAGTAATTCTACTGATATAGAGATTTTTCCTGAACCTCGTCCGGGGCGTGACGATTTATTGGCATTGCCTCAATGGGCAAATACCAATCCTCAGAACTTTAATATATTTAACCCCTGGATGATGAATGAAGATGGCAGTGAATTAGAAATTCTTAATCATCTGGGCAGGCATGAAATGGGGAATTATATGACACAGAATTTCACGAACGACCCTAATCTGCACGATTTCTACACACCCATTAGTCCAACGCCTATCAGGGGGATGTTTCACATTCAGGAATCACCTGTATATCCGGGTATTTATTATGGCATAGAAGCGCCTGAGTTTGGTACACATGGGTCGGGCATGGTAGTAAAAGTTAATGCTCCTCCTGGCAGGCATCCTGAGCAAATTACATTTCAGTATGTTACACATCCGGCTACAAGATCCACAGACGACAATACCCCTCCTTCTCCCAATCATTCGGGCATGTATCGTAACCCAATCCCTTTATCTGATGGGAAATTAATCGCAGCACACTCACATTCGCCAAAATATGACCAGAATATAGGAACAACAAATGCTCCGGTCAGTCGCTATGATTACCGGATTCGTTTGTTGGATTCTACAGCGAGCGGATATTTTGTAGCGAATGCAACAGCTTTAACAGGCACAGGAATTACTAAAAATGTATGGTGGTGGAGCCCGGATGATTCTGTAAGATTTAATGGAGTCCTTTGGGAAACGTATCCCGTTGAGGTAAGGGCAAGACCTCGCCCGGATAATCCGACTACAAATCCAGAGCATGTAGCTCCATCAGAGCAGGCACTTTTTACAGCCGCAGGAGTAAACCTCCATGATTTCCGTAAATTCCTTCGTCGGAATAATCTCGCTGTTTTAGCTATCAGAGATGTCACAAGTCGTGATGATGCAGATGAGCAACAACCTTTTAATCTGAAAGTAGCTGGTTTTGCTCATCAGACCGTTAAGCAGGCTTACCCAACTCCGCTATATGAAGTAAAGCATCTGCAATTTTTGCAATCAGACCAGATCCGGGGTATTGGCGGAATGAATTCTCCAAGGCCGGGGAGGCGAGGTATTGCCCAGTTTCTTCATGATCCTGTAGCTACACTATATAACCCACCAACTACAGGGGCACAAGGAAGTGCCAATATCCATGCCGACGGCTCAGTAGCGATGGTAGTACCTGCCAAGCGTGCTATTACCTGGCAGCTGACTGATCAGAACAATAAAGGAATTGTGCGTGAACGCTTATGGCTAAGTGCCAGACCTGGCGAAGTAAGAACCTGTACCTCCTGCCACGGTGAAAGTACCTTGAATCAGGCAGGACAAACTTCGCCGACCAATGCGCCGCAGGCATTGAGTACTTTGCTCAATCATATCAAAGTAATAGACACTGATAACGATGGCGTGACAGATATTTATGATGCATTCCCGAGTGATTCGAATAAACAGATCGCTGAGGCTGTGAATGAAAATTTTACATCTAACTTAGTGAACTGGATAAACGAGAACCTGAACAATGATGCTGTAGCGTGGACTACCCTTAATACTACTTGTCATACAAATGCGGCCATGATTAATAACCTTGCTATTGATAATACAGGTCGGATAGACCGATTGAGACGTATTATTGATATGACAAATATGGACGTAGCCACGCTTACCTTTGATGTTGCCTATGCCCGCTACGACGCCACCAGATTTGATAGATTACGTGTATGGATTATAGCCTGTGATGGCACCCAGCAACTTGTATATGATAAAGCAGGCAGTGCTCTGGCGACAGTTCCGGATCAGACTTCTTTATTTACACCTATAGATTGTAATCAATGGCGAAAGGAGACGGTAAGCCTATCGGCCTTTGCGGGGCGTGCAGTGCAGATAGTTTTTGAAGACGTAGGCGGAAATGGGAATCGTCTATTTTTAGATAATATACTGGTTGAGGAGACTGGTGCTCCCTGTCCTAATAACCGGACCTTATCTGGTAATATACAGGCAGGTAAATATGATGCAGCTACGGTTATCCAAACGCCGAATAATACAGTCTCCAGAGTTTTGACCTCTTCGGTTGTAACCATGAATGCGGGTAATTCTATTACATTACAAGCGGGTTTCGAAGCTCAGAATGGAAGTGTTTTCAGGGCTTATATCGGTGGGTGCGGGCAGTAAAGATTCAGAATATGAAGAACCAGAAAAACTAATTGAACCATTTGTTTTTTAAGGCTTCCAACTCTTTTTCTACTTCATCATATTCTTTTTGTTTATCATTGTAGGCATCAATACAAAGGTCCAGATTTCTATTAATTTTTGGTTTTACAAGAGAGAATATCAAGTCTTCTTTTCTGAGAATTTTCATGCCTTCAGCTATGCTTTTTAGTTTTTCTGACAAAGGCAGAATGGCTCCCGCCAGTTTGTTAAAATCATTTTTCAGCAAAGATTGCTTATCTACCCAAATATTATGTCTTTTGTCTTCATCTGTGGCCTCATTCTCTGTTTTACAGAGATTAATGATTGATTGCTGGTAATTTCTGTGCTTGTCTATATATTCCTGCAAAGAATACATGAAGATTGAAGAGAAAATATCATTCTGGAAATAAACAGCATTCTGAAGAAGATTGAAAACCTCATCTATTCTCTGGTCGAACATGAGAGATTTGAAAGTGCTGTACAGTTTATCGGTTTTGCCTTCATTCAAATATATGGTAATCTTGTTATCTGGCGTTCGTATCTTTGAGAAAGTAACTACTGTGGGGTCAATTTGTATTACCTCATTTGATAATCCACCTATTAGTTTCAAATTGCTCAGGGAAGTACATCTGCTTAAAGCCACATATACTTGTCCTACAGAGAAAGATTCAGCTATATCTAATATTGCCTTATCGAAAGTCAGTCCCTGACTTTTATGCACAGTAATTGCCCAGGCTAATTTCAGCGGAAACTGTATGTAAGTCCCGATTACTTCCTGGTCAATAATATATTTTTCTTTGTTGTAGGTATATTTAATATTTTCCCACATAACCATATCTACTGGCATTGGTGTTTTTTCTCCCTCAAAAAGTACTTCAATATAAAGATCCTGAATTGTTACAATTTTGCCAATTTTACCATTGTAGTTTCGACCTGTATTTTTCAGCAACATAACCTGAGCACCAACTTTTAATTTTAATTGTTGAGGAGCAATTTTCAAATCTTCCGGGAACACTCCTTCTGGTAATCCCGTAAAGATTACTTCCGGACTATCAATTTCTGATAGCTTTTTATGATTAATTGCATTGACTTTGGCATTTGTAGTTGTCAGAACAATATAGTTCTCAAATAACAGATTATTAAGATTACCAGCATCGATTCTGTTCTGATTAAGTCTGTTCAAATCATCAATGGTATGATTCCCTATTCTTATTCTATTAAGAATATCAATAAATTCTACATCGGTTTGTCTATAAACCTTTTCCAACTCCATACAAACCAGATTGTTGTTTTCAATTAGTTTGTGAATAATTTTGGCATCGAAAAAATAGCTTGAATCATAGAATTCAGAAACAACACTCCACTCAGCACCAGTAATAGGAGGCAATTGAAATAAGTCACCTATAAAAATCATTTGGACTCCTCCGAATGGCTGTGTTTCCCTCTTACGATACACCCGAAGAATTTTGTCAATTGCATCTATCGTATCAGCTTTGACCATTGATACTTCATCTATAATAATTACCTCTAATTTATTTAATATTTCTCTTTTATTGGTAGTGTATTTCAGAGTACTGTATATTTTTTCTTTACTTAGAAATGGGTCATCCGGTAAAAAAGGCCTGTAATCTAACTGAAAAAAACTATTGATGGTTTGCCCACCTGCATTAATAGCTGCAGCACCTGTAAATGCAAGAGTAATACTTGTTTTTGAAGTTTTTCGCCTTAGATATTTCAGAAAAGTTGTTTTCCCAGTTCCTGCTTTTCCGGTCAGAAAAATGTTTTTCCGGCTTTCATTAATAACAGAGAAGGCATTGTAAAATTTGTCATTATGTCGGTCGAGATTAAATTCAGGCTTACTTTCAAATGTATCTGCCTGCTTATTAAAATGATAAGTGCCGTTCTTTTTTTCAAGCCATCCCTTTTTAATCATTTCGAAGAAACAATCAGCCGTAGCTCGTGTATCATACAAGGAATTATGATGGTTATCAAATCTTTTACCAAATACGTCAAAATGCAAATTCTGTAAGCCAACACCCCGCGAAAGCCGACTACACTCTGTCATAGTACAAAAAGAAGGTTTAACAGAAAGAAAGTCAGGAATTTTATTTCTTTTCAATTCCGTCCGGATAACAGTGGAGTCGAAGACATAATTGTGACAAACAATTAAATCAGCTTCAGAGCATATTTCTTTAAATCTGTTGAGCACATGACCAATTGATTTGCCTTTTTTCTCTAATAATTCAGGAGTAATGCCATGTATATTTGAATTATTGATTTTAATACCGCCACGTTCAACATAGTAGTTAATATGCCTTAGCTCATTACCATTTTCAGTATATAAGATAGCAGAGATTTGAAGAAGCCACGGATAGAGTTCAAGTCTTTCTGTCTGACGGTCTGAAGTAGGAAGTAACCCTGTTGTTTCGGTATCATAGAATAGAATTTTTTCCATGAATTTTCTCTTTAATATGCTTCTGTCAGGATAGCATATAATTTTATGGTGTGTGAAACATATGTATGAGAATACCGATAGAAAAGGAGATTAAATCAAAGGATTTTTTTTGATTTTAACAAATAAATTTATGAATAAGCCAATAGTATTATTGTCCGTTTTATGGCATAGATATTATTTTTTTCATTCTCAGTTATTGTTTTGTTTATTTAATTATTCGGTAAATCAATACCTGATTAATTCTATTTAAAAATATCTGATTGAGTCTTGAGTATTACTTAATTTTAATGGCTTTGTACAGATTTTATCTGAAATTTTTGTCTGAATTATCGACAATATGACCCTAATGGTATAATATTTCTCAACCAGTCTGTTTTTCATATATACTTTTGAAACCAGTAATTAAACTTCAGGGCAAGAAACAGATTTAATTAAGTTTAGTGTAGTCATGAAACAAGAATTTTCAACTGAAAAAGCTTGTGACTTTTAACAAGCCTCTTTCATAGGACTTTTATTCTTTGAATAAAATTAGGTTAATAAAAAGGCTTGTTGCTATGCGGCAAGCATTTTTCCTTAGTTCAGTTTTAAAGTATAAGATGAAACAAGTTCTTAGTAGATACTACCGTTTAATCATTGTTTTTTAAGAATTTTTAATAAAAAACGTACTATTAAAAATTTTTTTAATAAATGATATTGCATTTTGCTCATGATTTGTGTTGCTTTACGAATATTTTATTACAGCCTGATTTTATAACCCACAACTTAGAAGCCTTAAACCAATGCCTGTGCATATCCATTCCAACTTCAAAATCTACAATTGCATAGATACTTCTACCCCTGATCTATGTCTTTGTCTCCCTAAATCAAATTCGTATTTATTAACAACAAAACAATTCTACTATGGTAAAAAAGTACCTATTGAGCATGCTTATGCTTTTTATGAGCCTGCATGTAATCTACGCACAAGAACGACAAGTCAAAGGCAAGGTGACAGATGCCAGTGACGGCTCAGGAATGCCCGGAGTAACTATCGGAGTAAAAGGAACAACCAAAGGTGTAATCACAGACGGCGAGGGTATGTACACAATTGGTGTAACAAATGGTGCAGTACTTGTATTTTCTTACATTGGCTATGAAACAATAGAAGTTGCAGTTGGAAATCAGTCAGAAGTCAACGTGGGGTTAACTGCTTCGGCAATGACATTGAATGAAACCGTTGTAATTGGTTATGGAACATTGAAAAAATCTGACTTGACAGGAGCAGTTGGTTCAGTAAGGGAAGCACAATTGAAAGAACGTCCTTCTACTTCTTTGAACCAGGCTTTATCAGGCAGAATGGCGGGTGTTCAGGTAAATACCAACTCGGGTCGTCCGGGTGGTAGAACCAATATCCGTATCCGTGGGTTTAGCTCAATTAATTCCTCAAATAACCCATTATATGTGGTTGACGGTGTAATGTTGCCACAAGGAAACCAGGCACAGTTCAGTTCGGCTATCGATTATATCAGTCCTGATGATATTGTATCAGTTGAAGTTTTGAAAGACGCTTCATCTACGGCTATCTACGGTGCCAGAGGAGCAAACGGGGTTATTCTGATTTCAACAAAAAAAGGAAAAGCCGGGCAGAGTCAGGTAACTTATAGTACAGATTTAAGTGTAAATACTATCGGGCCAAACAGACCTGAAGTATTAAATGCCAAGGAATATTTAGCCACTGAAGATCTTGCATGGGCCAATATGGAAAAATTTGATCCGGTTGGCTGGGCTGCAGGTAAATGGGCTTATCTGAACCCTAAATTGCGCCGTACTGATCCAAGAATTTTTGATGCTAACGGAAATCCACTCTATGATACTGACTGGTTGAAAGAAAGTACCCAGAACAAACTTTCACAAAATCATCAGTTAGGATTTAACGGTGGTAACGAGCGCACACAATATGCACTTTCGTTAGGTTACCGTGATGACCAGGGGTTAATAAAGACTTCATATTTAAGACGTTACTCAGCACGTTTCAGTATTGATGATCAGGTTAAATCGTGGTTAAAAATCGGGGGTACTTTAGCTTATAACAATCAAAGCGAAAGATTGGCAGATATTAATGATGCCGTGGCAAGACAGATTGTTGAGGACTTCCCATTTTTACCTGTGAAATACGAAGATGGTACTTATGCCAACAATAGAGATTATCCGTTTGCTGAAGGTACTATGAGTTCTGTACACCGTCTGATGGGTCGTAAGTATATCCTTAATACACAAACTACCACCGGAAGCCTGTACTCAAACATCACTTTTGCTAAAGGTTTAGAAATGCGTACTGTATTGGGTATTAATGTAATGACTCAGGAGCAAAATGAGTCAAGTACCAGAACACTGGAGATTGGTGCACAAGGAACAGCCTCTGCACGTAACAGAAAAGAAGCCTTCTGGTCTTTAGAAAATTACCTGACCTATAATAAGCAGATTAATGAAAATCACTCATTAACTGCCTTGGCTGGTATTTCATGGCAAGAAACAAATTTCTTCAGAATCATGGCGGGTATCCGTGGCTTTTCGACTGATTATTTCGGGTTCAATAACTTAGGGGCAGGTAGTACACTGCCAACAGTTGAGTCTGATGCTAATAGAAGTGCCTTTAACTCGTATTTCGGTCGTATCAACTATACTTTAATGAATAAGTATTTGTTTACTGTTACAGGCCGTGCGGATGGGTCTTCCAAGTTCGGGGAAAACCATAAATTCTCTTTCTTCCCATCGGCGGCAGTAGCATGGAAAGTTTCTGACGAGGATTTCTTAAAAACTAATTCTGTTATCTCTAATCTGAAAGTGCGTGCGAGTTTTGGTTTGACAGGTAACTCTGAAATTCCTCCATATTCATCATTATCACTTTTGAGCTCTAATTATGCCACTGTAATTAACGATGTGAAAGTATCAGGTACAGGTATTACCCGTTTGGCTAACCCTGATTTGAAATGGGAAAAAACTGCCCAGAGCGATGTGGGTATTGAGTTAGGTTTATTCAAAGGTAGAATCTCGATTGAAGCGGATTATTATTACAGAAAAACTACTGATATGTTGTTAGATGCTCCTGTACCTCGTACAAGCGGCTATGCTACAATCAGAAGAAACGTAGGTTCAATGCAAAATAAAGGTATTGAGTTTGCAATCAATACTGTAAATATTGAAAGAGGTGGTTTCCAATGGACAAGTAATTTCAATATCTCAATGAACCGTAACAAAGTGCTTTCGCTGGCAACACCATCTGATATATTCGGGGTAGGTGGTCCAAACTTTACTAACCAGACAAACATCATTCGTATAGGTGAGCCTGTAGGGTCATTCTGGGGCTTAACACGTCTCGGTGTATGGAGTGAAGCAGAAAGAGAGCAAGCGGCTAAGTTTACCAGCTACAGAAATGGTTTGACTATTCTTCCAGGAGATATTAAATACCTTGATGTAAACGGAGACAATGCAATTACCGACGCTGACCGTTCGATTATCGGAAATGGTAGCCCGTTAGCCTGGGGTGCATTTACCAATACTTTGCGTTATAATAATTTCGATCTGACATTAGAATTGCAATATTCTTATGGAAATGATGTAATGATGATGAACCTGCATGCCAGCGAAGACCGTCAGGCACTGGCCAATAGCTATACTTCTGTATTGAATGCCTGGACACCAACTAACCAGAATACAATGATTGCCCAGATACGTGATACAAGAGCTGGGTATGTAACAAACGTTGATAGCCACTGGATTAAAGATGGGTCTTTCTTACGTGGTAAAAACCTTTTATTAGGATATAATTTTCCAAGTAGTGTAACGAATAAGCTGAAATTGAGTCGCTTAAGAGTGTATGCTTCGGCACAGAACTTCTTCTTGTTATTAACTGATAAGATTATCGGAGACCCAGAAGTAACACCAACTAACCAAGGTGACGGTAGCAGCGCATTCTCTCAGGGAATGATGTGGCATAATTATCCGAAACCAACCGTTTACATGGCAGGTTTACAGCTTACATTTTAATTAATTTAAAGAATTTTGAATATGAAATTGAATATATTGAAAAACTTTAGCAAAATAGTTGCCTGCGGAGCAATGCTATTCGGCGTCGTTGGCTGTTCTGATTTCCTGAAAGAAAATGCCCCGTCAAATTTAACGCCAACCAGTTTTTATACTATACCAGACCATGCAGAGGCGGCTATTGCGGCCACTTATGCAGATATGCGATCAATTTATGATGGAGCCGGGATTTTCTCATCTACCTGGCAATTATTGGAGGCTATCACGGGTACTTCTACTACTGAAACAGCGCAGAACTCAGACCTTAATAATCTTTACGGTTTAGTTTACGATGGCAATACCCAGCATGTTGTTAACTATTGGAATGGTTTATATAAGGTTGTGGCACAGGCAAATCAGGTATTAGAAAAAGTACCACCGATTACACCTATGGATGCCGCTCAGAAAAACAGAATATTAGGAGAAGCCAAATTCCTACGTGCATGGGCGTATTTTTATATTGTAAGATTGTGGGGTGACGCACCATTGATTACTAAACCTCAAACAGCCGCCTCCGAAGACTTCAGACCTTCGCGCGCACCACAGGAAGAAGTTTATAAACTGATTGTTGATGACCTGACTGCCGCCGAAGGAGCAGGCCTGGCATGGATGAACTCAAACGGACGTGTTTCTACTGCCGCTGTAAAATCTTTATTAGCGAAGGTGTATTTAACAATGGCAGGTTTTCCGCTTAATAAGGGGGCATCACATTACAAATTAGCAGCCGATAAAGCAAATGAAGTAATTACTTATGCCAATGCCAATCCATCAAGTATCAATCTTTTTCCTACTTATTACGACGTACACAAGGAAAGTTTGAAAAATACAGTGGAACATATCTTTATGGTTCAGTATAATACAGTAGTAGCGGGCAATCCGATGGATAATATGTATCCTAACTTTAAGCCTGTTACTTACAATGGCCCATCAGGTACGGGTAGCACTGTTCCTACTATACAGTTTTATAACTCTTATGAAAAAGGAGATCTTCGTGCTAAAGACCAACAGGGATATTTTTATACTTCTTATTACACAAACGGAAATGGTGCACCATTTGAATTAGGAGCACCTTATATCTTTAAGCATTTCAATATGACTGCTAACGGAACGGCAGGTGTAGCAGGTACTCGTAACAATAACCTTAACGTGCCTTTAATTCGGTATGCAGAAGTATTATTAATTTATGCTGAAGCACAAAATGAAGTAGGTGGACCAACTCAGGCTGCTTATGATGCTTTCAAGAGAATCAGAGACAGAGCACAATTAGTTACGCCAGCTTTGGGTACTTATTCTAAAGATAGTTTCAGAGAGGCAGTCTGGAGAGAGCGCTGGCATGAACTATGTTATGAAGGTATCACCTGGTTTGACATGGTGCGTTTGAGAAAAGTATATAACGAAGCAACCAACGGTTTCGATAACTTTGTTGGGCACATCAATCCAAGTTCTAAGCAAGCTCTGACGGATAAACATTTGTTAATGCCACTTGGTAAACAGGAAATGCTGAATAACCCGAATCTTAAACCTCAGAACCCGGGATATCCGAACTAAGATTGATTTATCATTTTTTATGCCAGAAGCGGGTTGTGCTTGTCACAATCCGCTTTTGTTTTCAGAAGGTGTAGTCACCTCCTGAAGTTGCAAATTACTTAAGTACTGTTGCCATGTAATGCCTTTTATAGCATTTTCAGGGCATAAATTAATTCCTGTTGTAAATACCTGATAAAAGGCTGTGGAAGGCTCAATATACACTATTTCTTCATTTCTGCCTGATTGAGCAAAATAGTCTTCTGTCATATTTTCTAAAGTTAGCACCTCTGGCCCACCAATAGTAGTAATGGTATAAGTTGGTTTATTGGCCACTAACTCAATCACAGAAGTTGCAGTATCTGATTTATCAATAGATTGAAATTTCATACCGGCGGGTATTTGTATAGGTTTGCCTGGCCCCTGGTCAAAAACCTGAATGAGTCTGTATAATACTAAATCATGGAATTGTGTAGCTCGCAGAATAGAGTAGGGGAGTTCTGATGCTTCAATCAATTTTTCGACTGCATATTTGGTTTGATAGTAAGGATAATCGCTTTTATCTACCCCGGCTATGGATACATAGAGAAAGTGTTTGCAATGATTTTTGTCAATAAGTGCTAATAGGTTTCTGGTACCTTCTATATCTACTACCTGTGCATTTCTTGGATTACTTGCACAATGAATAATGATTTCTGAACTTTCAACGGCTTTCTCTAAACTTGATTGGTCAGTTAAGTCTCCCTGAATGATGTTTGTAAAAAAAGCTATTTCTGGTTTTTCTTTTGAACTCAGGATATTTACACTGTAGCCTTTTGCTAATAGTTGTTTACTGAGTTCTTGCCCCAATGTTCCTGTCCCGCCTGTGATTAATATTGATTGCATAGATTATCAGTTGGTTTTCTTTTCCACAATATCCCTTATTTTTTCTCTTATTTGCAGACTAATCGCATTACTTAATTTCGGATCGGTTTTAGTGAAAATGATACCTGCTATTTTGTTTTTACTATCCTGCCAGGGGTGTGTGCCAAAAAGCCCCGGGCTGCTTGTTTCCAAAACAATATTATTTGTATCTACAACATCAAGCCAGTTACCAATACCATATCTGATACCTGTATTTTTATAAGTTGAATAAGGATTGGCAGGATAGGGTGTACCTTCAATTATAGCATTGTTAGTCTGGTCTTTCATCATTTCAGCAACAGCATTTTCACTTAATACTCTTTTTGTCTGATAGATGCCTTTGTTGGCTATCATTTCTAAAAAATGAAGATAGTCTTCAGCAGTTGTATAACCCCCTCCGGCAATGATTGGGTTTCGAAGCGAAAGATAAGTAACTGTCAGGTTGCATGGAGTAGCAATTTTCTCATTAAAAAGTGTCTGCCATGATTTGCCTGATACAATCTCGGCGATTCTTCCGGCAATGTGCATACCTATACTACCATAATTAAAAACAGTACCGGGTGGGTGTATCTTAGCTGTATGAACGGCTAAAGAATCAACAGCTTGGGCTAAGGTTAGAGAAGTACTATATTCATAACCTTCAGGAGAATCACCCGGAAAACCGGAAGTATGGGAGAATAATTGCCGGATACTAATATTCCCTTTGCGGTATTTTGTAAATATCGGCAAATATTTACCGACTGTATCATTTAGAGATAATTTCCCTTCATCAACCAAAGACATAATTACACCTCCAGATAGCCATTTAGAAGCTGATGCGATAGCTCTGGCATCTATGGTAGTAAGATTGTGCTCTTTTTTGTAAATCAATTTTCCGTTTTGAGATACTAATACTGCCAAATGGTTTGCATAAACAGAGGCATTTTCTTCTATAAAATCGTCAATTGAAGAGAAGTCATACATAACAGGATCGGGATTAGTAGTCTGACAGGATAGACATAAAGTAATCAATAATAATAGTATAGCAGTGGCTAACTGTTTCATAAATTTTCTTTGGTTTAAATCTGCTCTTTACATAAAGAGGAATAGCATTTAAGCAAATAGCCTTTGTTAGACTATCATGGCAGATTTAGGTTTAATAATAGTTAAGAAAATGCAAACAGAATTTAGGCTTTTTCAGCACAAACAATCAATGAAGCAACTTTGATGGTTTCACCATTAATTTCCTGATCAGGCTCCTGTTGTTCTATGATATTAGTTATTTTAAAACCATTATCATTTAGTAAGTCGTATAATTCTTCTTTCCTATACATCATAAAACCATATTGGGTAAAGGCATACCGCTCCATAATTTCTTTGGGTCTGATAGCTATCAGCAATTGCCCTTCCGGCTTTAAAACTCTTTTGACTTCTTGAAGTACTAATGCTGGATTCTCCCAGAAATAAAGGGTATTAACCGTAAAAATTTTATTGAAAGTAGGTGATTCAAAAGGAAGATTATCGGCGGAGGCAAGGAAGAATTTTGCCTGACTATTGTTGATGAAATCTTTGTTATAAAGAATAGCGGCTTCTACCATTGCTTCTGAAAAATCACAACCGATATAGTGTATAGCCGGGGCTAATGAAAGAATGTCTTTTACAAAGAAGCCATTGCCCATGCCTATTTCAAGAATCACCTCATGGGCTTGTACATTAAGCGTATTTATGGCTAAAACATTTATCTCCTCATTGCCCTTATTCATTCTTTCGCCAACCTCTGTGGCGTGCTCTCCATGTGGCTGTCTTAGCTGACGGGCAATTTCTTTCAATGCGTCTTCGTGCATATCTGTTGTGGGTTTAATGAAGCTAAGATAAGGAAAATAGTTAGAAAGTGCCCATCAGATGTTAATTTTTAGCATTAGTTAAATCACGTATTTGACAAATTCAAAAAACCGTAATAGATTTGGCGTCACACGTGATTATTTTAAATGAACAGCACTTTATCAATAGACATTACAACGCTGCAACCCAATGATTTGCCTGCTTTACGAGAGTTATATCTGACCGTCCGACAGGCAACATTTACATGGCTTGATACCAGCCAGTATCAATTATATGCTTTCGATACTGATACAGCAGGAGAATTGACATTGGTTGCACGTGTTGATGAGGTGGTAATAGGGTTTATTTCTGCCTATCAGCCGGATAATTTTATCCATCACCTATATGTGAACAATGAGTTTCAGGGTCAGGGTATCGGGACAATGCTTTTGAACACTATGCTTGAAAACTTACAAGCTCCAGTCAGGCTTAAATGCCTGAAAAAAAATAAGGCAGGGATGGCGTTTTATGAGAGAAACGGCTTTGTCAGGAAAGAGACGGGCGTATCGTTAGAAGGCGTTTTTATTGTTTTTGAGTACCAGAGAGACATTTGATCAGAATGAAACTTCAAATCATTCATGGGCAGTTCGGATAACAGTACTGCCCATATTTTTTATAGGGTAGACTATGAAATCCGTATTGAAAATATGTATTTTTACAAGCTGGTGTATTTGTTGTGCTAAAAGGATTCTGTCTGATTTTATTTGAACGTAGCCGTTAGGGAAGTCTAAGCCTTGCAGACCTTCATATTTACTTAAAATCAAGCATTAATCTCAACTACTATAATCTGATTATGAAGAAAATTTTCCTGGTACTTTCTCTATTATTTGTATTTTCAACTTTAACTGCTCAGAAATCTCTTCCTGATAGGTCTTGTAATGTCAATGATACGCAAATAACTGACGAAATTCAGCAGATTATGCAAAGGCTTCATTTAAGAAAGTCATCAAACATCAGGGTTAGTGAACTTCCCCGGCTTGAGTGTTTAGTGGCTGTCTCGGTTGATAAAGAGATGTACGATTATTATAAACGAGATAGAAATGCAATCAGAAACCAGGTATATGAGATATTCGATCGGGTATCGAAAATCTATGAGAAAGATGCAAACATAAAAATGACGGTTTCTGATATCGATATTTGGGAAGATCGATACTATACCACCATTGGGAATTTTAATGACTATTGGAAAACCATCGGACAGGATAAGGTAAAACGTCATTTGGTACATATGTTAGTGATTAATGGGACAGAAACAATAATGGGCGGCGTGGCTCATTTTCATGGTAAATTTCGGATTTGAGCATTTATAATTTTATATAACGTTTAACATAATTGATTAACAGGAATGAAATACATCAATCTAACATTTTTAGCAGTTTTTTTGATATTGGAAAGTTGCTCATCTAAAAAAGAAACTATTGATAAGGAGAAGGAAGAAGAAGTTATAAATGGGAATGACCCAACTATTGATAAAGAGAAAATCAATGAGGTAGTAACAGGAAGTTGTCGGAGTGGTTTTTTCTCAATAACTGTTGATGGAGAAGAGTTTTGCACCAAATATGGAGAATATTCACCCTCGCTGAATTCAAAATATGACAATGAGCAGAGAGATGATTTACTCAAATTCTGGACGTATTTTTTTAATCTCAATTCTCAGAGACATAGGAACTGGGAAAATATTTCATTTGTAGGAACAATAGCAAATTTAACTAAAACAGGTGATTACAAACTTGATAATAGCGCCTACAATGTTAATAAAGAAACTAATTCTTATCAGGATAGAATAAGTTATGTTCACATTACTAAAACGGAAGATATTGATGGACATATTCACAAAACTGCCTATCAATACAGAATTACTGATAGTGCAGTAAGAATTACCAAATTTTCTAAGGAGAAAATTAGTGGTTATTACCATGCAGTGGCTTTGAAAGGAGCAGAGATAATAACAATTAAAGGATATTTTAATGATTGGGAATTATCGCCTGATTAATTAATCTGTTCCTTCAACAAGAGATAACTATGGCATATATAATGGTTGATATAGAAAGTGATGGCCCGATTCCGGGTGATTACTCTATGATTTCGTTTGGGGCTGTTTTAGTGAATGAACAGCTTGACAAAACTTTTTATGGAAAACTAAAACCCATTTCGGACAAGTTTATTCCTGAAGCACTGGCTGTGTCCGGGCATTCTCGTGAAGAAACCCTTACTTTCGATGAACCAGTAAAAGTAATGACCAACTTTGCAGAATGGATAAAAGATACCTGTAAAGACAGACCTATCTTTATCAGCGATAATAATGGTTTCGACTGGATGTTTATCTGCTGGTATTTTCATCATTTTGTAGGTACTAATCCTTTCGGATTCAGTTCTCAGAATTTAGGAAGTTTCTACAAAGGCATTGAAAGAGATACGTTTAAGACTTTTAAGCATCTGAGACAAACGACGCATACGCATAACCCTGTAGATGATGCCAAAGGAAATGCGGAAGCATTGCTAACAATGAAGAAAGAGTTTGGATTGAAGATTAAATTCTGAAGCAGTGTTTAAAATTTCAAGCAAGAAATTAGACTGGTTTAATCAGCTTATCATTTTTAGATTCTATGACCGACTACCTCACAAGCACCCGCAAGCAATTTGAGTATTATAAAATGCTTGGCGAAAAAACATTTGCTCAGGTATCAGACGAGCAGTTGTTCTGGCAGTATAATGAAGAGAGTAATAGCATCGCCATAATAGTAAAGCATTTATGGGGTAATATGCTCTCTCGCTGGACAGATTTCCTGACAACCGATGGTGAGAAAGAATGGAGACAAAGAGATGCAGAATTTGAAAATGATATAGCCACTAAGGAAGAACTATTGTCTAAATGGGACGAGGGATGGGATTGTCTGTTTAAGGCGCTGGACAGTTTAACAACTGAGGATTTAGACAAAGTAATTTATATCCGTAATCAGGGGCATTCGGTCGTTGAAGCCATCAATCGACAATTAGCCCATTACCCATATCATATCGGGCAAATCGTATTTATCGGCAAAATGGTTTGTGATACCAACTGGACTTCTCTGTCAATACCCAAAGGCAATTCAAAGGTTTATAACGAAGAGAAGTTCGCCAAACCCAAAGAGAAGCAACACTTTACAGATGAGTTTATAAAGGAGTAGTTTTTTTTGAAAGGGCACGGAGCTTGGGGCAGAGGGAAAACGCCCCAATCTTATTCATATTTCCCCATGCCCTCTGCCCTAAGCTCTATGCTACTCAATCTTTAATGTCTTCACCGGATTCATCAAAGCTGATTTAATGCTGTGAAAACTGATGGTTAAGAGCGCAATGAGAATAGCGGTCATTCCTCCTGCAACAAATACCCACCAGCGTATCGGTACTCTGTAAGCAAAACCTTGTAACCACCAATGAATGGCATACCATGCCAGTGGAGAAGCGATAAGTACTGCCCATAGTACGGGTTTCAGAAAATCTTTTGAAAGTAGTATGGCAATACTGCCAACAGTTGCCCCTAATACCTTTCGGATACCGATTTCTTTGGTGCGACTACGAGCAGTAAACATGGCTAAGCCTAACAAGCCCAAACAGGCAATGTAAATGGCTAAACCCGCAAACCAGTTAAAGAGTTTGGCTAATCGTTCATCCGCCTCATACTGTTGCTGAAAATAGGTGTCAAGAAAGAAATATTCAAAGGCATTGTTCGGGAAAGCATTTTTATAAATTTCTTCAACCATAAACAGCGTGTTCTTTATATCCTTACTTTGTAGTGTAAGTGTTAGATAAGTGCTATTCCAGGGGATATGCTGAAAGACAATCGGCTTGGTATTGCTTTTCAATGATTCCTGATGAAAGTCCTTTATTACCCCGACAATATTTTTGGGTAAAGCATCTCCGATTTCCTGATTTAAAGCACTTTCTGGTGTTGAGAAACCGAACGCTTTCATGGCTGTTTCATTGATAATTACGGCATTATCATCTAAAATCATTTCTTTTACAAAGTTTCTTCCTGCCAGTATTTTCATTTCATAAGCCGGAATAAAATCTTCATCAATGGCCACCATATGGCAAAGTTTGAAGGTATTGGCAGCTTCGTGGAAACGTTGATATTCAGATGTCCAGAATATCTCCCTGCCCGGAACAGAAGACGAAGCTGTTACGTTTTTTACACCCGTATTAGATAAGATTCTATCCTTAAAAAAAGTTACGTCATTGGTAAAACTACCAGTTCGGAGAATCTTGGGTGTATTGATAATCAGTTTCTGGTCGATGCTCATACCCAAGTCCTGCTTCTGCATAAACTTCATCTGCTGGTTAATAACAATGGTAGAGATAATGAGCATGATAGAGGCTGAAAACTGAAAAATCACTAAGCCTTTGCGGAATACTTTTCCGGAAGAGCTGGTTGATAAACTACCTTTTAAAACCATCATAGGTTTGAATGAAGACAAAGCAAGCGCCGGATAAATACCCGATAGAACAAACCCCAGGCAGAAGACAGCTATAATAGCTAAATAAAAGACAGGTTGAGAAAGAATAGCAAAATCTGATTGGGTAATGACCTGAGTAGCCATCAGAAAAAGACCGATGCCTATGAGTAAGGCAAGCAAGTTGAAAATGAATGATTCTAATAAAAACTGACCTATCAATTGCTTTTTCTCTGAGCCTAAAGTCTTTCTGATACCCACTTCTTTGCCTCTTTCCATACCCATCACAGTAGAAAGATTAATATAGTTAAGCCAACCAATGGCAAGAATCAATAAGGCAACCACTATTAATACATAGAGTATTTCCATCTTACCGCCAGGCTCTATTTCTGAATTACTGAGTGAATGCAAGTGAATTTCCCGGATAGGCTGTAATGTCATGGTCTGATGGATATTATACCTTTTCCATAGACGACCAAGATGTTTTTCAATCACAGTCGCAATACTATTTTCTATAGTACCAACTTTAGCATCGGGTTTGAGTAGGAGGTAGGTATAGAAATTTGTCCAGTACCACCCGCCATTAACAAACTGGTCGTTTTTAAGCAGGTTTTGTATAGCAAAAATGAAATCGAAGTGGAAGTGGCTATTGTCAGGCACATCGGCAAATACACCACTCACAATGTAGTTTCCTCCCTGCCATTCAGAGGTCAATTGTAATACCTTTCCAATCGGGTCTTCCTGACCGAAATATTTCTTTGCCATTGATGCCGAAACAACCACGGACTGAGGACTTTGTAATACCTGATTAACATAGCCTTTAATTAAAGGAAATGAGAATACCTTGAAAAATGAAGCATCGGCATAAAACCCGTTTTTCTCCTGAAAACTCACTACCTCTCCGTCAGCTTTTCGATAATTAATCATGCCCTCAGCCCGATGCAAACGCACAAAATCTTCCACCTCCGGAATTGATTCTTTAATAGCAGGGCCTTCTGCATGATAACTTATAGCACTACTATTAGTCAATACTTTATTTTTGTAGTCATGCAAATTAATCCGATAAATCCTGTCGGCATGTTGGTGAAATTCGTCAAAGCTTAGTTCATCAAATACATACCGGGTAATAAGCATAAAAGCTGCCATACTTAAAGACAACCCGATAATCATAATCAGAGAGATAGCCTTATGTTTCAATAAAGTTCGCCAGGTGATAGTAAGGTAGATTTTTAACATGCTAATAGAGATTTGAATATCAGCAAATATATAACTAATTTATTAGTTTTAAAACGAAGTGATTAGTTTTATTTCCTGCCAATAAAAATTGCTTAAGATTACAAGACCTACATTATTCTTATAATCTTAAGCAATAAAAAAATTAACTCAACCCTCACTTCTTATGAGACCTGTCATAAGACTGCTGCAAATAAGCCATTACAGTTTCGTCTAACTGATTGCTATCAGTAATGGTAAGCATATGCGAGATTCTCGGCATTGCACCTACTAATTTCGATTTCTGCAAAGTTTCAGTAAAAGGCTCTGTTCCTAAATCTACCCCTAAGCGTATTTCTTTAGGTTTGATATTAACGGCTGCAAATTCACGGTTAGCAGTAAACGAAAGATATGTTTTCTTCGGAATAAGGATTGAATCAGGAAACAACGTCAGAATTTTGTCTGACACTGCCTCAAACACGGGTCTCATGGTCTCACATTTGACAAACTGATTTTCCAAAAGAGCCGATTCATTCTGGTACACAGGTTGCCCGTTATTCAGATAAAGTCCTGCCAGTAATGAGGCTTGCAGATGATTTAGTTGGTAATCTTCTTTTAACCAGTTAAGTATTTCCATTTGTTTAGTAAAGCCCGAAGGTTTAATAATTTCAAACCATTGCTCCATTGATTTACCTGTTCTTTCCTGAATGGTATCCATAAACTCTTTCTCGAGTTCGGCTGATGTTTTTATCATATTTTCAAGTGTTTATCGCCAGAGACCTAAAATAAAACCTATTAATGTAAAATAAACCGTAATATAACCCCCATTAATCAGAATATACTTCCATGAGCGTTGCTCAAAGAGTGCAACAATGGTAAAGATGATGGCACAAAAACCAAAGCCCGTCAGAAAACCAGCCGTAGCCCCCCAGGCCATATCGGTCTTATCATCTCCAAGAAAAAACGCAAGATTATAGCTGGCAATAAGCGCCAATATAAATGTTAAGGTATAGACCTTGCCAGGATTCATGGCTTTCAATTGCTCGTCAGTCAGATTATTCTCTTTCTTCCAGGCATTGTAAAATAGTGCAGGGGAGTACCATAGGGCTCCTAAAGCCAGATTAGCAATGGCGCAGACCAGAACGGCCCAGTGATTAATGTGAAAGTTTTCCATAGATAGTGTTTTTGATTACAAATGAATAGTAGAAAAATGAGATTGTATTGGAAAAAATTTACCTCAGCCAATGGCTATATAATTGAGGTGTTCTGATTGTTTAGTTAGAAATTGATTCGGTGTAAAACCAGAAAACGCTTTAAAATCATTAATAAAGTGAGCCTGGTCATAGTATCCGCTTTCAAAAGCAATATCCTTCCAGTCTAAAGTCTTTATAGAAGTACCTATATCATGAATAACTTTCTGGAAACGCATGATTTTCAGAAAACCTTTGGGAGGCACGCCAACATTTTCTTTAAACAATTGTATCAGGTGTTTTTGGGAATAACCTACTTTAGTGGCAATCTGCTCGATAGATAGCTGATTCGGAGACTGTATAATTTTATTAACTGCATAATCGATAAATGGATTGACAATGAGCCGACTGGCAAATTTCTTTAACAGAAACTTCTCAGCCTTCTGAAACTTCTGCAAAATAAGCGGTGCGTCCTGTATCATTGCTCTTAAATCCATAATCTCATGGCTTAAAACCAGATCGCCATCTACTACATAATCTGTCAGTTCATTCAACGGCATTTGTACAAAGGGATAGGCCTTGCCTCTGTGAAAATTGATAATAAACATCTGACTTTCTTTACCTGACGGAATGGTGATATAATTATTTCTGATACCAGAAAACCACACATGCCTGCAAGCCTGAATTTCTTTCAGTGTTTCATTATCATAAATATACTGGGGTAAATCAGAGAGCTCCATGACAATGTTGATGTGTCCATCAGGAAGAAACCGATCAATAGAGTGAACCGGATTATAACCGCTGTAGTAAATAAAATTGTCAATAAACTGACTGAGTGGGAAAGCCGGTGTATAGATTTCAAAAACCATGGCTATTAGGATTTTGATAGGTTAGTTTAGGACAGGTAATCAAATATAGTGAAAAGGTATTTATTTTATGTAATTGGTATGTTAAATTATATAAAATCATTCCCTCTTATTTGATTTAATTCAGGCATGATTTTAGAAAACCTATAATACGTATGTTGATTGCCAAAGAATTTGTATTTTTGTCATTGAGTGAAAAACAACTTTATACTATAAAACTATGACTAAAAAATTATCTCTGATTATTATATCAGTATTTCTCCATTTTACTTTATTCGGACAAGAGTATTCGCTTACCACAGAAAACGGAATAACTCCTAATGAACTTGAATATGTTGAGAATATAGGGACAGATTCTATCCCTATTTATGCAGAAATTCCCCCTAAGCCAATATTAACATCAGATAGAGATATTATTTGTGATGGTTCATACGCAACTTTGGTTGCTACTGGTTGTAATGGAACAATTATCTGGAACACAGGGTTTACAGGAACGATAATGATTGTAAGTGCCGGTGGGACTTTTTCCGCAATTTGCACTAACCAGTCTGGTGCAAGCGAGCCATCACATCCGATAGTTATTAGACAATTTTTCTTACCTGAACCGCCAACGGTTAGAATGTCCTCACCTATTACCTGTGAGGACAGAACTAAAACGCTTATTGCATCTGGATGCAACGAAGGTGTGATTTGGAATAGTGGAGCAACTCAATCAAGTATAACGGTAAGTGTTTCTGGTACTTATGTTGCAGCTTGTGTATCTATTTGTGGTACAAGCGCTTCTTCAAACCTTGTAGTTGTAAGGTTTCTTTTCCCTTTTCCTTTTGTAATGGCTGAAAATACAGGCCCTTATCAAACTGGAGAAAGTATTCATCTTAATGGGTGGGGAACAGGGAGAAGGTTAGTATGGACAGGACCTAATGAATTTATGGAGATTGGAGATTCAATCAAAATACTAAATGCAAAAATTGCCGAAAGTGGAGTTTACACTTTGACAGTAACTGATAATGATGGATGCTCAAAGTCTGATACCACTCATGTAATTGTTAAGCCATGCTCTGAAAAACTCAGATTCAGCTACGTAAGTACAGAACCTGACCTTCGTTATTTGTTTTCTTTAAAAGATGGAATGATACTCAAAAAATTTCCCTTTAAGACAGGGATTCTGGCTACTCCTGTCTGCCAGTTAGATACAAGCATTGTAGGCAGTATTAGAATGCAAATGTCAGGGCCTGAATCTTTTTATAACCGGGATATTATTGAGAACGTGTACCCTTATTCTATTTTGAGTAATAATGGATTTCAGATTTTTGGTTCAGTTTTTCCGATAGGAGAATACACACTGACTTTCACAGCTTATTCACAAATATCTGGTCAGGGAGATGTATTGTTCGGGCCACAAATGGTACATTTTACTATTGTAGACTCTTTAGTAACAATCAATCTGGATAGCCTGAATATAACTGAAATTTGCCCTGGGGCACCTTTAACTATAAGTTTCACTGGCACAGGTAATTTCCCAGCAGACAATTTATTTGAGGTACAGTTATCAGATGAAGGTGGGTCGTTTGAAAACCCCATTAAAATTGGAGAAAGTATGAGTGGTAGTCTTGTTCAATGTAGCATTCCTTTGAATGTTTCACCGGGAGATGCTTATCGTGTACGGGTCTATTCTACTAAACCCGCTCAAATAAGTAATACAAGTTTTGAATCTTTTAAAATCAAAGCCAGAAAAATTGATTTGCAAAACCCAGATGATAACATTAATAGTATAGTCAATAGAGAAGCAAGTGAAATAATAAAAGCGAGCAATAAGATTCAATTAAATGCGCGTGCTTCTTATCATACTGGAAGATATATTTTATTAACCCCGGGTTTTGAAGTACATTCTGGTGCCATCTTTAATACGCAAATAGTGGGTTGTTTCTAATAAGTTTTTAAGAAATGTGTCAAAGTGAACCTAAACATTCAGCAAGATTTTGTAAGAATAAGAACTACTACGAATCTATATATAAAATGAGAAAGACCTTTACCCTTGTTACTCTGATAATCATAAGTAAAATAACGGTTGCTCAAGTGAAAATGCGAAGTATTGACGAATTAATAAATACCAGTGAACCCGGCTGGGAATTAGTCAGCAACTGGATAAGCAAAGCTAAGAATAAAGTAGAGGTCCTTGCAAGTGACCTGGTTAATGCTAAAGAGGCGCTCTATAAAACGCAGGTAACTACACGCTCTCCTATGGGTGCAATAATATATGCTACCGGAGGCTTATTAATCGATAATGGTTGGATTCGCATTTTAGGTTCTGGTCATACTAAACTTAATCGTTCTCTTCCTGATTGGAATTTAGGAAAGACTTTTAGCCATTTCGGAGAAGCTGCGCCTTTTTTATTGATTGCTGATGATGCTGTCGGAGGATTTTTTGCTCTTAATGGTAAAGGATTAGGGAATGACCTTGGCAAAATCTATTATCTCGCACCGGAGAGTTTAAATTGGGAACCTCTTGATTTAAGTTATACGGATTTTCTGAATTTTTGTTTTAATAGTGACCTTGATGCGTTTTATGATTCACTACGTTGGAAAAACTGGAGAGAAGAAGTAGCGAAACTTGATGGCAATAAAGTTTATAATTTTTACCCTGCTTTATGGACAAAAGAGGGCAAGAATATTAATAAAAGTTCACGTAGGGTAATTCCTGTTGAGGAGCAATTTCATCTTAATATGGATATTCGGAAGCAATTGGGATTAGACAAGAATTAGGGAATGAAACCCTAATAAATATTATATTCAGCATTAAACCTAATGCCTTAATTTTTGTCTAACAACTATATTTCTACGAGTTCAAACCCTGTTCGGTTTAAGCACAAATTGCTGTAAAAAAAGGAGAATGTCTTCTGCTAGATTTTTAACAATCTTTAACAGAGTAATGAGCTAAACAACAAACGGATTCGGGCTGAATTTCGTTAATAGTAGTATAGTAAAAATCTAAATATTACAGTTGTTTTAAGAGTAGAGGGAAGATGAAAGAACTATTTAAAAAAGCCTTGCTCATCGGGATGATTGGGCTCGGCATTTCAAGCGCAAAAGCACAGGTAAGTACACATAAAGACCCAACTGCTGATTTCGGCGATTATCGTTCATTTGCATGGATTCAACCGGATATCCAGACACAGAATCCACAATATAACAATCACCTGGTTACTAAAAACATTCAGGCAAATGTTGATGAAATTTTGTTGAAGAAAGGTATGAACATCAACACAAAGAAACCGGATTTGTTATTGAGATTCCATACGGACACTGAGAAGGAAACCACTCGCGGGTTCGCTAACCCTATGTATCCGATGATTGGTTATGCCCGTGTAGGTAGATATATAGTACCTTATACAAGGGGTTATTATGGTGGGGGGTATTCTGCGCCATATTCATATACGAAAGGTACTTTAGTGATTGATGCCATCGATGCTAAAACTAATAAACTGGTTTGGCAGGGAAGTATTTCAGCTACCTTGAATAATCGCAAGATTGATAAGCAGATTGAGAAGGGTGTCAGCAAAATCATGAAGAAATACCCAACGTCATAATTGTATCACGACTTTCCAAGTCTTCATAACAATCAAAGGGAATGTGCCAAACGGTACGTTCCCTTTTTTATTTCATTAAAAATATTGTTTATCTAAAATAAAATTTAGATTAATCTAAATTTTATTTCTATTTTTTTGTAGAAAATTATAAAACAATGACACATGCAATAAAATCTATATCAAAAAAAGGGGTGCTTTTCGCCGTTGGCTATGTAGCAATCAAATGGCTGATTATTTTAAGTGTCGGTACTTATCTATCCAAACAAGGCTTATGGAAAAATGGATACCTGTTCATACTACCTGTTATAGCAGTTTCAATAGGAGCATTTCGATACTTCAAAAAAGAACCAGCTTATAAACGCTATTTCAGAAAAGCACTTGAAAATTATTATCCAAAATATGCCAAAGAACTATTAGACGATATTGATGCTCAATACGAAGCACTGAAAACAGACGTCAGTTTTGCTAAAACCTCAGCTAATCCTATGGACAAACGACTTGATTTATCAGCCTACTTTTTAGCATTAATCATGGTATTAGATAAAGCAGGTGAGAATTTTGCGAAAATCAGAGAAGTGGCACTTTTTACCATTACAGAATACTTACGGCCTAAAACTCAATGGCAGGCGTTTCTGAAAAGATTACCTGTTAGACTGATAAAGACCGATGTTGGTAGATACTTAGTTAAAATCTTTGCAAAAAAGGTCGGACAAAGAGGCAACCCCGAAGGTTTTGTAGCCCATATCATTACCGATAAAAAAGAAACACATGGATTAGGCTATGGGGTTGATATTATAGAATGTGGTATCTGCAAACTTTTCAAAAAGCATAATTATCAGAAATACGTCTCAATCTTGTGTGAGGTTGATAAATATACCACCAGTTTAGCTGGCTTATCCATGATTCGCACCGATACCATTGCTAATGGAGCGAGTAAATGTGATTTCAGGTATCAACTGAAAAGTGAGATTCTTGAATAGAAATCATATTTTAAATATTCTTTCTACACCTTCCTTTCATCTTTTTCCTAAAAATTTGTATTTTTACGTATAGCAAAAATACAAATTATGAAAAACTTTACGAATTCTGTCCTTCGGTTTCTACTGGGGCTTAAAAGACCATCCAGTAGTGCCAATAAAAGCTTACTCCATAAAAACGGAGAGACACTATCTTCTTTCATTATCCGGGAAGCCGTTGCTAAAGATTTAGAAGATTTAGTGACACTATATATCCAGACGTGGTATGAAACCTATGGGAGTTCAAAACATAAATTATCGCGCGATTATATCCACCGCCATTGGAAAGAATTCTTCAGTCGAACAAATGAGGGCTGGTTTTGTTTTGTTATTGAAAATATCCGTACACATCAGTTGATTGGATACGCCAAAGCCAAGCCATACTCATCAGGCGACCTTCCTGATTATGCAGGAGAACTCAATAAAATTTATGTATTAAGAAACTATCAGCGGTTAGGCCTTGGTGCTAAATTAGTAGAGCATGTAGTAAGACGTTTCCTTGACAACGGGATTCATACAATGGTATTGTTTGGCATTCCGCAAAACCCTTCCTGTGGTTTTCATGAAGCTATGGGTGGAAAAAGATTATATGCTGCTAACCGACAGTTTCATGGAGGGTATGGTTGGAAAGATCTACGGGAATTCGCTGAAAGACGTCTTATTTAAACAGAAATTTTAAATAGGTAGCATAAAAATAGCTTAAATTATATTCACTCCTAACTGTAAAATTATGATTCAGCCGATTGAAATGAAAACAGAGCTACCTATGTACATTGCCAATAAGGCAACCAGCACAACTATACAAGTATGGAAAATGCTTTATGCAAGCTATGAAGGTGATATAGATACTGTGCAAGCACTATACAAGAAAACCCCCGAGCTTATCTATGCCCAATACAATTATACTCCGCCTATTCATTTTGCCGTTCGGGAGGGGCATTATCATTTGGTAGAATACTTGCTGCAACAAGGGGCCTATAGCCCTGATTATAAGACCTATCCTTTTCTTGATAGTTTATTTACTGTAGCTTTGGATAGAGGATATGATGACATTGCTTTTATGCTACAACAATATACAGATAGCCCAACACGTCATAAGTATAAGGGAGATAATGGGGAAATCCTTTATAAGCGTAGGCCATTAGACAAACATTTTGAAGAGACAGTCGACAATGGTTACCTTGATGATGCTGAAAAACTGCTTAAGGTGAACCCTGAATTAGTACATGATGAGACTTTTTTCTGGGCAGAGGGTATTCTGATGATGCCTGCAAAAGATAATAACAAAGCAATGGTAGAATTACTATTAAGTTATAGTGCCAAAGTGCCCGTCTTATTAAAGTGGGCACAGGCCTACTATTTCAAGCATCTGGATATGGCAACTTATCTGATGAACAAGGGGATGAACCCTGGCGTAATGAGCTGGCATCATGTAACACTACTACATGATATGGCGCAAAAGGGCTTTATCGATAAAGCCGATCTACTGATTAAACATGGAGCAGACCTGAATCCGGTAGAAGAAGAATACCAGTCAACGCCCTTAGGGCTGGCAGCCAGGTGGGGACATCTACCTATGGTAGAATATCTTTTAGAACAGGGGGCCGATCCTCATAAAGCAGGAGCAGACTGGGCAACACCTTTGGCCTGGGCAAAGAAAAAAGGCCATACAGAGATAGAGAATGCATTACTTAAATATACTTCGAAGTAGAGCCTGCTCCGATAGTGGCTATATCCCTGCATTAAAAACAGAAATAAAAAAGGTTTAAAATACGTTAGCAGAGAGGCAGACTAATTATTAAGATAGGGTAGATGTTTCAGTCATTAGTAAAGACATTTTTCTTCGGAAACTATTTTTATGGAATATGCGCTGTAGCACTTTCAATAGAAGCTGCTTTACAGCAACAGTACCCTTTAAATAAGCTTTATTATTATGTATTGGTATTTACACTGACAGTCTGGTTTTACACCATAGCATATATTACTGACCCCTCATTAAGCACTTCAAAAAACCCGAGAACAAACTGGTATATTCAGAACAGGAAATTTATCAGATACAGCCAGCTATTTCATTTAATAATGAGTGTTATTATTGGCCTTTATATACTATATATATACTGGCAGGAATTATGGCATATCCATATCAATCAGTTAATACCATTATTACTTACGCCATTAGCGGCTTTGTTTTACTATGGGCTTAGTTTTTTGCCCAGTTATAACCTGAGAAATATAGGTTGGCTTAAGCCTTTTGTGATAGGTTTTACTTGGGCTGGGCTTATTACTATTGCTCCCATTGTTTTTTATAACCTTACTCATCAAAGCGATCAGGGCATCAGTCCGATAGGATGGTGGTTGTTACTAAAAAACTTTATGTTTATCTCTGTTCTTTGCATCATGTTTGACATTAAAGATTATGCTACTGATTCTAATCACAATATCAAAACTTTTGTGGTGAAGAAAGGATTGAGATTCACGATTTTCAGTATTATCCTGCCGCTCACTATTGCGGGATTAGTGAGCTTTTTGATATTTGGTACCTTCAATCATTTCTCTCAAAAAAGACTGAGTATAAATTTACTTCCATTTATAGCTATGATAAGTGTATGCTATGCGCTGAAAGAAAGAAGAAATATATTTTTTTACCTTATTATTATAGATGGGCTGATGTTTTTTAAGGCAGCTTGTGGCATTATTGCTTCGGGTTAAAAAACTATGCCAGCCCGATATATTATTTCTCCCTGAAAATAATAAAACCATTGTCAACTTTTTCCATTCCTATTTTTGGGTAATATTCCATTGCTGTCGGTACTGAAAGCAACAAAACCATTGATTGTTCGCCTGCTTTTTCTTTGGTGAGTTTTACCAGTTGTTTTCCAATACCTGTTGCTTTATAATCTTGCCTTACGGCCAGGTCAGCTAAATAGCAGCACCATACCCAATCAGTGATGGCACGTGAAACACCCACTAACTGATTGCCATTCCATGCTGAAATAATTAAATTGGCATTGGCATACATTTTGCCGATTCTTTCAATATCCTGTGTAGGTCGGGGTAAACCGGCGTTTTCATAGAGTTCAACAATTTGTTCGGGGGTAGGTACTACATCAGTTTTATAGACAAGCTCCATATGAATTTTTTCTTGAAAATACTTTAAAGTTGATTAACGTATAGTGTTTGGCAAAAATACAAAATATTCATATTGAACAGGTGGAACAGAGAAAACAAGAGATTATCTGACTACCCGGAGATTAAAATCGCAGAAAATTATTTTGAAACTATTGTAATAGCGAGGGCTTGGCTGTATATTTGCAGCCGCAATAAGCCCTTACCTGAACTAAAAAAAATTAACAACAACTGATGAATATACGTTTCAGATGCGTGTATAATCTTGCTAAAATACCATTCCTGTCTTATCACCTGGTGTGAATTGAGGAATGGTATTTTTTGTTAAATGTCTTATAGTCAGATATTTATAGTTTTATTTAAAATTATTCTAAATTACTATTAAAAATAAAAAAAGTTAAAAAACCTATTTGATTGAAAACAATAGTGGCGTAGTTTTGCAGTCAGAAAATTAGGTTATACTACTTACATATAATATGATTCGTAATTTTTATAAATCACTTTTAGCTCTTGCTGTTGTTGTTACAATTTCTTTCAGCAACGCATTTGCACAAGATTCTACAGCCACCGCAGCACCTGCTGGGGGGGGCGACGCAGCCAAAGGAGAGCAATTATTTAAAGGAAACTGTGCTCAATGTCATGCTGCTACTAACGAACAAATAGTAGGACCGGGCTTAGCTGGCATCGAAGATCGCAGAGATTTTGCCTGGCTTAAAAAATGGATCAACAATCCGATGGGTGTGATAGCAAGTGGCGACAAATATGCTAACGAGCTTTTCAACAAATTCAACAAAACCCAGATGACTGCTTTCCCGAATTTCACAGACGATGATGTGAAAGCGATTCTGGCTTATGTAAAAACTGCTTCGGCTCCTGCTCCAACTGCTGGTCCTGCCGTTGCTGGAGCAACTACTGCTACAGCAGGTGATACCGGAAGCGGCAAATTTGTCAATGTTATTTTAATTGCACTATTGGTAATTATGGGTCTGGTTTTAGTAGCCTTACTTGGTGTGTTGCAATTATTAAACAAACTGACAGGTAAAGCAGAGGGAGAAGCACCAGGTGCTTCATTTGGCGAGAAGTTCCAGTCGGGTATTAAAGATATTGTAGCCAACAGAACAGTCCGTATTGCTATTACCTGGGTATTTATACTTTTAGCAACCAAAGCTACTTTCGATGGTCTTTACGGCATAGGTGTTCATCAGGGATACGCTCCGAAACAACCAATTTCTTTCTCTCATAAGCTGCACGCAGGTGAAATGAAAATCAACTGTGCTTATTGTCACACAGGTGTATATAAAGGAAAACAATCAGGTATTCCTTCTGCCAATATCTGTATGAACTGCCACAACACTATCAAGCGTGAATCCCCGGAAATTCAGAAAATTTATACAGCAATCAATGATAATAAGCCTATTGAGTGGGTTCGTGTTCATAACCTTCCTGATTTAGCTTACTTCAACCATGCGCAACATACAAACGTAGGTGGGTTAGATTGTAAAAATTGCCACGGTGATATTGACAAAATGGAAGTAGTAGAGCAACGTTCTACCCTAACAATGGGCTGGTGTATCGATTGCCACCGCAAAACTGAGGTGAACGGCAAAGATAATGCTTACTACGACAAATTAATGGAAGCACACAGTGCTGTAAGCAAAGGAACAATGAAGGTTGAAGATATAGGCGGATTAGAGTGTGCGAGATGCCACTATTAATCTTGATACAGATTTTAGTTTCAGAATAAATTAATCAAAATAGATTTTAAGTCCCTTTAACAAGGATTTATCATATAAATACTTAAATCAGCAGTTATGCTCATGGAGAATACTAATAAAAGGTATTGGAAAGGGGTTGAAGAATTAAAAAACGATATTGAGTTCGTTAAAAACGCCAATCGTGAATTTAATTTAGACGATATTGACACAGTCGAACCTACGCACCGCCGTGATTTCTTAAAAGTGTTAGGTTTTGGAATTGCAGCCGTTTCTTTGGCCGCTTGCGACGCACCTGTTCGCAAGGCTATTCCTTATCTTAACAAACCTGAAGACGTAGAACCCGGTATTCCTAACTGGTATGCCTCAACTTACGCCGAAGGTGGCGATTACTCAAGCATCTTGGTAAAAACCCGCGAGGGGCGTCCTGTCAAAATCGAAGGAAACAAGATGTCGAGCCTTACTAAAGGTGGAGTAGGCGCAAGAGTACATGCCTCAGTTTTAAGTCTTTATGACAACGAAAAACTAAAAGGTCCTAAAAAAGGTGGTAGCGATATTTCATGGGCAGATCTTGACAAAGAAGTTGGAGCAGGCTTAGCAAAAGGGGGTAATATCCGTATCGTTTCAAATACTATTCTTTCTCCTACATTCAAGAAAGTTATTGCTGATTTTACTACAAAATACCCTTCTGCTAAACACGTTACTTATGATGCTAATTCTGTTTCAGGATTGATTCAGGCTAATGCCGAATCATTCGGACAGGCAGTTGTGCCAAGCTACGATTTCAGCAAAGCTAAAGTAATGGTAGGCATTAATGCTGATTTCTTAGGTACATGGATTTCGCCGGATATATATGCAGCTCAATGGGCTGATACCCGTCGTTTAAGCAGTGCCAAAACAGGTGGTAAAAATGAAATGTCTCGTCATTACCAGTTCGAAACAGGTATGACTATCACAGGTGCTTCTTCTGACTATCGCTCAATGATTAAGCCTTCTCAGGAAGGAGCAGTAGTAGTAGCCCTGTATAATAAGGTAGCAGCCGTTTTAGGTGGTACACCAATTTCAGGCTCAGCTATTGAAATACCGAACCTTGATAAATGTGCAAAAGAACTGGCAGCAGCCAAAGGTGCGGCTTTAGTGGTATCAGGTTCAAATAATCCGGCTATTCAGACAGTGGTAAATGCCTTGAATAGCTTATTGGGAAGCTACGGAACAACTATTGATTTAGGAAATCCGGTAAACTTCCGTCAGGGAAATGATACTGAAATGAACGCTTTCATTAATGAAGTAAAAGGCGGACAGGTAAGTTCAGTAATCTTCCTTTCAAATCCGGTTTATGATCATCTCAGAGGTGCTGAATTAGGTGAAGCTTTAGGCAAAGTGAGTACTTCAGTATCTTTTGCTGCTAAGGCTGATGAAACAGCCTCTAAATGTAAATATATTGCTCCTGCGCCTCATTATTTAGAGTCGTGGGGTGATGCAGAGCCTAAGAAAGGGTTCTACTCATTAATGCAACCTACAATTTCCCTTATCTACAATACTCGTCAGGCAGAATCAAGTCTGTTAACCTGGGCAGGTGGTTCTGGAGATTATCATTCGTATTTGAAGTCTAACTGGACAAAAAGTATTTTAGCCGGCGGCAAATCATGGGTACAAGCCTTGCATGATGGCGTGTATGAGCCAGGTGCAAGTGTTGCAGCTTCAGGTGCTTCTTTTGGCGGTAATCTTGTCGGAGCGGCTACTGCTATTGCAGGTATCAAAGGGTCAGGTATTGAACTTTCAGCATTTGAAAATATCTCTATCGGAACAGGTAATCAGGCTAATAATCCTTGGTTACAGGAAATGCCCGATCCAATCTCTAAAGTAACCTGGGAAAATACAATTGCTATTTCGCAAAAAACAGCAAAAGAAGCAGGTATCGACCAAGGTGACTGGGCGAATCTGACAGTAGGCGGTAAAACTATTGAATTACCTGTATTGATTCAACCAGGACAGGCTCACAATACTGTTTCAGTAGCTATCGGATACGGACGCACCGCCGCAGGTAAAGCCGGAAACGTGGGGGCAAATGTACTCCCATTAGTAGCAAATGGTCAATGGGCAAGTGATGTCAAATTAGAAAAAACAAAGAGTGGTTATACATTAGCTCAAACACAAACGCATAATACTGTAATGGGTCGTGAGGCAGTCATTCAGGAGTCGGTGTTGAGCGAATACGTGAAGAATGTAAAAGCAGGTCGTTTTGAACCGCAATTACAAACTTCTGAAGGTATGAAAAAACCTGGACAGATTACCCTCTGGAACGGCCATGAAAAGAAAAACCATAGCTGGGGAATGGTAATTGACCTAAACCTTTGTCATGGTTGTGGTTCATGTTTGGTAAGTTGTCAGGCAGAAAATAACGTTCCTGTTGTAGGTAAAGCTGAGGTAGCACGTGCAAGAGAAATGCACTGGATTCGCCTTGATCGCTATTATAGTTCTGATGCTGAGCACGAAGAAGGCTATAGCCCGGCAGGTTTCAGAGCGATGGAGATTGCTTCTGAGAATCCTGATGTAGTATTCCAGCCAATGATGTGCCAGCACTGTTCAAATGCGCCTTGCGAAACAGTTTGTCCGGTATTGGCAACTACACACAGTTCAGAAGGTCTTAACCAGATGACTTATAACCGTTGTATTGGTACTCGTTATTGTGCCAACAACTGTCCATATAAAGTACGCCGTTTCAACTGGTTCAAATACTTTGAAAACGATAATTTCGATTACCACATGAACAACGACTTAGGTCGTATGGTCTTGAATCCAGACGTAACAGTTCGTTCAAGAGGGGTAATTGAAAAGTGTTCAATGTGCGTGCAACGTATTCAGTCTGGTAAATTAGTTGCCAAGAAAGAAAAACGCCGTCCGGTTGACGGAGAAATCCAGACAGCTTGTTCTCAGTCTTGTCCTACCAACGCCATCGTATTCGGTGATATGTTAGACCCTGAATCACAAATCTCTAAGATTCTTGAGGTAGAAAGTGAAGGAAGGGCATTCCATGTATTGGAAGAAATCAACGTTAAACCACAATTAAGTTACTTAACCAAGATACGTAACAAAGAAGGTGTAGCTAAAACAGAGGCTCATGCAGAACCTGCACATGGAGAGCATTCATAATTTGACTGAAGAAGTCGCATTTAATTAAGATAATAGCATATTCAATAAACAAAAAAAACTATGCACGTAGTTTCACCTATAAGAGAGAAGCTGGTATTGAATGGTAAGTCTTACCATGATATAACAGAAGATATTTGCAAACAGGTTGAGGGCAAGCCTACCAAAGAATGGAAAATAGTATTTGCTATCTCGGTGCTGGTATTATTATATGGTACTGCATGGGTATGCTGGACTTGGTGGGAAGGTCTTGGCGTATGGGGATTGAACAAGACGGTAGGTTGGGCATGGGACATCACCAACTTTGTGTGGTGGGTAGGTATTGGTCACGCCGGTACACTTATCTCTGCTGTATTGCTACTTTTCCGTCAGAAATGGAGAACATCAATCAACCGTGCGGCTGAAGCGATGACGATCTTCGCCGTAATTTGTGCAGCCTCATTCATTGTTATGCACATGGGGCGCCCTTGGTTAGCATATTTTGCCTTACCACTACCAAATACTTTTGGTTCTTTGTGGGTAAACTTTAACTCACCACTGGTTTGGGACGTGTTCGCTATCTCGACATATTTCTCGGTATCGTGTTTGTTCTGGTATATTGGTATGATTCCTGATCTTGCTACTATCCGTGACCGTGCAACAGGTATCCGTAAAAAAGTATATGGTGCATTAGCTATAGGTTGGACAGGCGGCGCAAAATCATGGGCAAGATATGAAGATGTTTCCTTGATTTTAGCCGGGCTTTCTACACCTCTTGTACTTTCTGTACATACTATCGTATCATTCGACTTCGCCACTTCGGTTATTCCGGGCTGGCATACCACAATCTTCCCTCCATATTTCGTGGCAGGTGCAATTTTCTCAGGTTTCGCAATGGTACAAAACCTGATGCTTGTAACGCGTGTAGTATATAAATTAGAAGATTATGTGACTTTAGATCACATCTCCTTAATGAATAAAATCATAACCCTGACAGGGTCAGTTGTAGGTATTGCATATATTACAGAGTTCTTTATTGCAGCTTATTCTGGTGTGGAGTATGAAAAATATGCTTTCATCAACCGCGCTACAGGGCCACTTTGGTGGTCTTATGCAGCCATGATGACCTGTAACGTGCTTTCTCCGCAGTTGTTCTGGTTTGAGAAAATACGCCGGAACATCGTTGTATCATTTGTAATGGCAGTTGTGGTAAACATCGGTATGTGGTTTGAGCGTTTTGTAATCATCGTAACTTCGCTTCACAGAGACTATCTTCCATCAAGCTGGACTTATTTTACTCCTCGTTTGGGAGATATTTCAGACTATATTTTCTCATTTGGTTTCTTCTTTACAGCATTTTTCTTATTTGCCAAGTTCTTACCGGTTATCAACATGGCAGAGGTGAAATCTGTATTGAAATCATCATCAGAGAAATATCCTGAAAAAGTAAAGAAAAAAGCATAATCATTAGAATTAAGAAACCATTTCAGACAATGGCAGATAACAAATATTTAGTTGGTGTTTTTGACGACGAGGATGAAGTATTACACGCAGTCGGAGAAGTAAGACACAGTGGTGTTAAAATCCATGAAGTATATACTCCTTTTGCGATTCACGGTCTTGACCGTGCTTTAGGGTACGATCGCCCAAGAATGGGTATTGCAGCCTTCTTGTTTGGTATAACCGGAACTTGCTGTGCCTTATTGTTAACATTCTGGACAATGGGTATCGATTGGCCTATCAACGTTGGTGGAAAAAACTTCTTTCCCTGGCCAACTAACGTGCCTATCTTATTTGAATTAACGGTTCTTTTGGCCTCGTTTGGTATGTCGTTCACTTTCTTCGTGATGGAAGGAATGGGACCAACCGCTAAACCAATCATTTTTGATGTAAGAAGCACAGACGATAAATTTATTATGGCGATTGATTTATCAAAAAACAAATTATCAGAAGGAGAAATTACTGATATTTTGAAAGATTCAGGAGCTTCAGAAGTAAATGTGAAAGAAGTTTAGTTAAAGAAAACAAGGAATAGACCAGAAAAGGCTATTCATACCAATTTACATATAGAACATTGATGAGTATCAGACCAACTGGCTCATACAATAATACATTAATTTGTTTTCAAATGAAATTTTCAGTCCGAAATATCACGCTTGCGGTAGCAGTAGCAACTTTCTCAGCAGTTGTTTTGTCATCATGCCATGATAACAATAGTACAGGTTGGGAGTTTGCTCCTAATATGTACAACTCTCGTGCTTACGAACCATTGACTCAATGGCGTGAAAATACCATTAATCCTGACGGAAAGAATATGCGTCAGCCTGTACCTGGCACTATTGCCCGTACAAATTACCATACTTCATTTTTACAGGATGATAGCACGGTAATCAACGACCTGATGGTGTATAATCTGCCGGCAGATAGCATTGCGGTAGCAGAAGCAACTTTAAAAAATCCTATACCTTGGTCCGATGCTGCTGAAACAGAAGGTCAGGCCTTATACGAAAGAAACTGTGCACACTGCCATGGTGAGAAAGGTGCTGGGGATGGCCCGGTTGGAAAAGTTTATAAAGGTGTACCTAACTATGCCAGCGAAGCTTATAAAAACATGAATGATGGCCACATCTTCCATGTAATTACTTATGGTAAAGGCCGTATGTGGCCACATGCTTCTCAGGTGAACCCTGAGGAACGCTGGAAAATAGTACATTATGTACACAGATTACAATTAGGAAATTAATAACGCACCCCCATCCCTAAAGGGGCGTGTTAGGAAATATTATAATGATTACTTCGCTTTAGGGGCGGGGTTCAAATTTCAAGAATAATGGCTCATAATACTCACGAAATTCCTTCAACAGAAGAAAGATTTGAGTTTTCATCCGAATCGAAAAGCAAATTATTAATTGCTGCAGCCTTAGGTGTTGTTTTGGTTGCAATCGGAGCATTTCTTTTAAATAAAGGCTGGTCAATTGGTGTTTGGGAATCGCACGGTGCAGGACACGGTGCTGCAGCCGGACACGAAGGCGGTCATGCAGCAGCAGCTGCTCATGGTGGTGGCGAGCATCATGGAGCAACTTTGATTAATCGCATCATTGCCAATCTTTGGATGAACAGCGTATATTTTCTTGGAATTTCGGTTGTCGGCATGTTCTTCATTGCCTATAACTATGTAGCAAAGGCTGGTTGGCCTGTTACGATGAAACGTGTTGCTGAGGCTTTCCCGTCGTTTATCTGGGTACCCGGTGCTATCCTGATTATTTTATATCTTGTTCCTGCCACTCGCCACATGATTTTTCACTGGACACATGAGGGTATTATGGAAAAAGGAAGTGAGAACTACGATAAAATCATAGCTACCAAATCATGGTACTTGAATATGCCATTCTTTACTATTCGTCTATTAGCTTATGTAGGCGTGTGGTATTATTTGTGGACATTAGTACGCAAATATTCGATTGCAGAAGAGCAGGAAGGCGGATTAGACTATTATTACAAAAGTCGTAATGTCTCTAAAATATTCTTATTATTCTTCGCAGTTACCTCTTCAACTTCGGCTTGGGACTTGTCAATGTCAATTGATACGCACTGGTTCTCAACTATGTTTGGCTGGTATCACTTAGCGAGCTGGCACGTAGCAGGTTTAGCAGCTATTATGTTTGCAGTTTTAATATTAAAAGATAAAGGGTATTTGAAAGCCGTTAATTCGAGCCATTTGCATGATTTAGGCAAATTAATTTTCGGATTCTCAATTTTCTGGACATACGTTTGGTTTTCTCAATATCTATTGATTTTCTATGCTAATTTACCTGAAGAAACGATCTATTTCCGCGAACGTTTCACGGGTCATGATGGACGTTACTGGTGGCCGTTTCATATCAATTTCGTGTTGAATTTCTTCTTCCCGATTCTGATTCTAATGGCAAGAGATTCAAAAAGAAGACCAACATTATTAAAATTAGGTTGTGCCTCTATATTGGTGGGTCACTGGTTTGATTTCTACCAAATGCACATGCCGGGTATTGCTAAAGACCAGGGAGGTATTGGTATCATTGAATGGGGAACAACCCTGACATTTGCTTCATTGTTTATCTACTTTGTAGCAACTCAATTGTCGAAAGCAAATCTTTATCCGAAAAAACATCCGTTCTTAGAAGAAAGTTTGCACCACGATATCTAATAGGCTATTAGATAATTTTAAAAAGTTTTAATTTTAAAGCATACAAGGATTAAGCACTTATAACTTGTAAAATTTTAGTAACATGACCTTATTAATTGTTATTTTAGCTGTTGTGTTTTTGATTTTAACCATTGTGGTTATATCTAAAACCCAAACTCTATTGAAAGGTGTAAAGGAAAGAGAAAAATCGGAATCTGAAATAGAGGAGACGATTACTGATGGAGCGAATAATGCAAATGCTATTGGCTTATTTGTATTCTGGATTGTAAGTGTAATCGGAATAGTTTGGTCATTTAACTATGCTAAGAAAGATTTCTTAATAGCTTATGGCGATATTCCTTCAGCTTCATCAGTTCATGGAAAAGAAACTGATTTCTGGTTCTGGTTCGGAATAGCTGTAATTACAGTAGCTTTCTTTATAGTTAATTCTGTTTTATTCTATTTCCCAATAAAATATCGCTATAAAAAAGGTAGAAAAGCTTATTTCTACCCGCACAACAATACTCTTGAAATCGTTTGGACGCTGATTCCGGCAATTGTAATGGCAGGTTTAGTTTTTACAGGTTTACAGGCCTGGAACAGAATCATGTCAGATGCACCTCAAGATGCGGAAGTGATAGAAGTAATGGGAAAACAATTCGGTTGGCAAGTACGCTATGGTGGTGTTGATAACGAAAAATTAGGTAATTACAGTTATAAGTTAATCAATGATGCTGAAGGTAATGAGTTTGGTATTGATTTTACAGATGAAAACTCATTCGACGATTTTACAAGCAATACTGAAATGCACATTCCAAAAGGCAAACCTGTATTATTGAAAATCAGAGCAAGAGATGTATTGCATAGTGTGTTTATTCCTCATATGCGTGTAAAGATGGATGCAGTGCCGGGTATGCCAACTAAATTCTGGTTTGTTGCTGATAAGAGTACAGCTGATATGCGCGCTGAATATGGTAACCCTGATTTCAACTATGAAATTGCCTGTACAGAGGTTTGCGGACGCAGCCACTTTGCAATGAAACTGAAATTAATTGTCGATGAACCTGCTGAGTATGAAAAGTGGAAGAAAGAACAAAAATCATTGCTTGCCACTAAACCTGAATTTATGGAAAAAATTCCGGCTAATCTGAAAGGGAAGGCGATGAAATATATTATGCCTGATGCGCCTGCAACTACAGAAAGTACAACAGCAACTACTGGTGGAGCGGCAACTTCAGCCTCTTTAAGATAATTATTAACAACAGAAAATTCTTAAAAATAGTAATATTATGGCAGCAGTAGCACACGCAGACGTACATGCCAACGAACATGACCACGCTCACGAGCACCATGAGCTAAGTTTTATCAGAAAGTACATTTTTTCTGAAGACCATAAAGTAATTGCTAAACAATACCTGATTTCTGGTATCGTATGGGCTTTGATCGGAGGGTTCCTGTCGTTAGTGTTTCGTCTACAATTAGGTTTTCCAGGAATTGATTTAGGTTGGTTAAAACCAATTCTTGGAGAAAGATGGTTTGATGAGGCAGGTAAGCTTGACCCTAACTATTACATTGCCTTAGTAACAATGCACGGAACCATCATGGTATTCTTTGTATTGACAGCAGGTTTAAGTGGTACTTTCTCAAATTTCCTTATTCCACTTCAGGTAGGTGCAAGAGACATGGCATCAGGATTTATCAATATGTTATCTTATTGGTTCTTCTTCTTGTCAAGTGTTATCATGTTTGCTTCTTTGTTTGTACATGATGGCCCTGCTGGTGGTGGTTGGGTAGTATATCCGCCATTAAGTGCTTTGCCAGACGCTGCACCAGGTTCAGGAACAGGTATGACCATGTGGTTAGTGAGTATGGCTATCTTTATTGTATCCAGTTTATTAGGTAGTGTCAATTACGTAACTACCGTAATCAACCTGCGTACAAGAGGTATGACTTTTGATAAAATGCCTTTGACAATCTGGGCGTTTACTTTCACGGCTATTTTAGGTATTTTATCATTCCCTGTATTATTCTCTGCGGCTCTGTTATTGATTTTCGACCGTAGTTTCGGAACAAGTTTCTATCTTTCAGATATTTATATAAACGGACAAGCCTTACCAAATCAGGGAGGTAGCCCGATTCTGTTCCAGCACTTATTCTGGTTCTTAGGTCACCCTGAGGTGTATATCGTAATCCTTCCTGCTTTAGGTATGACATCTGAGATCATTGCTACTAATTCAAGAAAACCAATCTTTGGTTATAGAGCCATGATCTTCTCAATGTTAGGTATCATGTTCTTGGCCTTCATCGTATGGGCTCACCACATGTTCATGACAGGTATGAACCCATTCTTAGGTTCAGTTTTCATGCTCTTGACATTGATTATCGCAGTACCTTCAGCAGTAAAAGCCTTTAACTATATCACAACTATGTGGAGAGGTAATATTGTGTTTACTCCTGCTATGTTGTTCTCAATTGGTCTGGTATCGTTTTTCGTATCAGGGGGTGTAACAGGTATCATCCTGGGTAATAGTGCGCTGGATATTCAATTGCATGATACCTATTTTGTGGTTGCTCACTTCCACCTGGTAATGGGTTCTGCTGCCTTCTTCGGTATGGTGGCAGGTGTGTACCACTGGTTCCCTAAAATGTTTGGTAGAATGATGAATGCCACCTTAGGATATATTCACTTCTGGGTTACTATTGCAGGAGTATATGTAGTATTCTTCCCTCAACATTACTTAGGTATTGCTGGTTTCCCAAGAAGATACTATTCTTATACAGGATTTGACTTCACAAATAAATATCAGGATTTAGCCGAATTAAGTACTATTGCAGCTATTGTTGTATTTGCAGCAAATATCATTTTCTTGTTCAACTTCTTCTATTCAATGTTCTGGGGTAAAAAAGCAACAGCAAACCCTTGGCGTTCGAATACATTGGAGTGGACAACGCCTATCAATCCTGGTCATGGAAACTGGGAAGGTGAAATTCCAGCAGTATATCGTTGGCCTTACGATTATAGCAAGCCAGGTGCTGCCGAAGATTTCATTCCTCAGAACATTCCATTCTCTGCTACACCAGAATCTAATCTGGAAGATGAGAATGACCAAATCAAAGAAGAAAGAGAAATTGAAGGAATACAGTTCAATCACAGTATTCCTGATTGATAAACCAGGATTTTAGCTAAGTAGCTTTACAACTAAAGCTACTTAGCATATAAATCAACAAAATAATGGTAGTTTTTAGAAAACTGGGTGTCTGGACAATAGGAGCGGTATATGTGTTGATACTGGTAGGGGGAATTGTTCGGGCAACAGGTTCTGGTATGGGATGCCCAGATTGGCCAAAATGTTTTGGCAGTTGGGTTCCACCTACTGATATTTCTCAGTTACCAATCAATTATAAAGAAATTTTCGGAGCAAAACTCAAAGGAGAAGTAGAGTTTAATGCCATCAAAACCTGGACAGAATATATTAATCGTTTAGTAGGTGTTTTAATAGGCTTCTTTGTTTTTGCAACATTTATAACTTCAATACGTTCTTTCTGGAATAAAGACAGAACTATTGTCTGGCTAAGTTTCCTTGCATTTATACTGGTTGGTTTTGAAGGCTGGTTGGGATCAAAGGTAGTATCCAGTGAGTTACACCCGGTAATGATTACACTTCATATGCTGTTGTCGGTCATTATTGTATTCATTTTACTATATGCCGTAGCAAGGTCATATACCAGAGTGATTGAAGTGGAAGATATAAAAGAATCAAGTTCTATCAGTTTTCTGCTTACAGCCTTGATATTAGTTACGCTCGGACAAGTATTATTAGGTACCCAGGTAAGAGAAATGGTCGACCACGTAGCTAATATGTTAGGAGAGCAGGCAAGGGCAGAATGGGCTATTAACTTAGGTGGTAAATTTGAAATGCACCGCTGGTTTTCTTTTATAGTTTTAGGTTTACACATTTTGTTTCTATACAGAATACTGAAGAGTAACAGCCAGAAAGGTCTTATCTATCAGTTTTCAATAGGTTTGATTATTTTGATAGCTATTGAAATGGTAACAGGCTTGATTTTAGGGTATTTAGGACTTCCGGCTTATGCGCAACCCATTCATTTGACAATAGCTATTCTGATGTTAGGTGTTCAGTTTATCTTGTATCTGTTACTGAATAAAGAAAGAGTTTTCAGAGGCGTTCCGGAATTTACATTAAAGTAATGAATCAATCAGTCAGTCAAAATATAATTAGTGTAAAGCTTAAAGCTTTATACGACATTACAAAATTCAGGTTGTCAGCAACCGTAGTTTTTTCAGGGGCGTTTGGGTTTATTTTAGGGGCTGATAAATTAGATTGGTCAAAATTAGTTCTTTTCTGTATTGCGGCATTTT
The DNA here is from genome assembly GCF_013912375.1 of Emticicia sp. BO119. GTDB lineage: Bacteria > Bacteroidota > Bacteroidia > Cytophagales > Spirosomataceae > Emticicia. The sequence goes on from NZ_JACETV010000002.1 coordinate 671,223, forward strand.
CAACAACAGCGGCTGCCAATATTATCAATCAGATTATTGAAAAAGACCTGGATATATTGATGAAACGCACCCGGGATCGTCCACTGCCAAGTGGCAGACTGACGGTAATAGAAGCAGCGGTTTTTGGTTGGGGATTAGCGGTAGTTGCTATGTATATTCTGTTTTATGAGTTCAATTTCAGAGCAGGTTTAGTAGCTTTGCTATCAATGGTTCTATATGGCTTTGTTTATACCCCATTAAAAAGAGTAGGACCGATTGCAGTAGCAGTAGGAGCATTGCCCGGGGCTTTTCCTCCGATGATTGGCTGGATTGCAGCCACTAATCATTTCGGTTTAGAGCCCGGTATCTTGTTTGCTATTCAGTTTTTCTGGCAGTTCCCGCATTTCTGGGCTATTGCCTGGGTTTTAGATGAAGATTATAGTAAGGCGGGTTTCAAATTGCTACCCTCAAGTGGTGGACAAAACCTGAACTCTGCTATTCAGATAATGATTTATACCTTGTTCTTATTACCCCTGTGTTGGGTACCCTATTATATGGGTATGACAGGTATCAATTCGGCTATAGTAGCGATGATTTTTGGTGTACTTTTCTTAGCACAGACTTTCCATCTGATGAGAAAAGTAGATAGAAAAGCTGCATTGCAATTAATGTTCGGGTCGTTTATTTATCTTCCGGTAGTGCAGATTGCCTATCTGTTAGATAAAATACCAGCCCATTAGATTCAGGTTAAAAAAATGAGAGAAAAAGAGTTAAAAATGCCAATAAATAAGTTTACCGAAGAACCTAAACAAGTGCTATCGGTTAACAAATGGAAGTTTATGGTGTGGCTCTTCATCATTACCATCATTATGCTCTTTGCTTCACAAACAAGCGCATATCTGGTAAGAAGAGCAGAAGGAAACTGGGTAGAATTTGATATTCCGCAGATATTCTGGTTTAGTACTTTAGTATTGCTGATAAGCAGTGTTTCGATGCACTTTTCGTTACAGGCTGCCAGGAAGAATAACCAGTCAATGTTAAAAGGGGCAGTTGCCATTACATTTATTTTCGGAATAGCATTCTTATTCATGCAATATTTGGGTTGGCAGAACCTGCAACAACAGGGGGTATTTTTAAAAGGTAATCCGTCAGGTTCGTTCTTTTATATATTTACGGGTCTGCACATGGCACACCTCTTACTCGGGTTGGGTATTCTGGTAGCTACTTTCATTATGGCTTTCAGAATGAAAATCGATTCAAAGAATACTTTGCTGGTTGAGGTATGCGCAACAGCATGGCATTTCCTCGATTTACTTTGGGTATATTTGTTTGTATTTTTATTGTATTTTAGATAAACTTTTTACAATTTCAAGATTTAAACAGGTGGATTTAGAGCCTGTTTGGAATTCAGAAACTATCAGCTATGGCAAGTGCAAATAACTCAACGACCGCTGAACATTTGATGTGGAAGGGTGGAATCCAACCGATGAAAGTTGGATACGGAAAATTAATGATGTGGATTTTCCTTCTATCTGATACCTTTACTTTTTCAGCTTTACTGGTTTCTTATGGTTTGGTGCGTTTTAGTTTCCCAACCTTCGACGGATTAAGAAAAAACTTTGAATTTTCCAACGCTTGGTGGCCTATTCCAGAGCGTGTATTTGAAGCTGTTCCGTTTTTGCACGGCATAAAAGCTCCGCTGGTATTCGTAGGTATAATGACCTTTATTCTCATCATGAGCTCTGTAACCATGGTTTTGGCTGTAGAAGCCGGACACCGTAGGGACAAAGCCGATGTAGAAAAATATATGCTCTGGACTATTCTTGGAGGTATTGCTTTCTTAAGCTCACAAGCTTGGGAGTGGGGACACTTCATTCATGGTTCGGCAGATGGTCTTACTTTGGCAAATGGTACTAAGCTTTTTGGAGCTAACCTCGTACATAATGAATACGGCCCACCTGCCTTTGCCGATTTCTTCTTCTTCATTACTGGTTTCCACGGAACCCACGTATTGTCAGGAGTAGTATTAAACGTCTTGATTTTCTATAATGCCGCTAATGGGGTCTATGAGAAAAGAGGACATTATGAAATGGTAGAAAAAGTAGGCTTATACTGGCACTTTGTAGATTTAGTTTGGGTGTTCGTATTTACCTTCTTCTACCTTGTGTAGTCTTAAGATCAGATAAGATTTCCCGATCATCAGATTGGATTAACCTTAAAAATATTGAATTAAAAATGGCTCAACATACAGAACACCACGGTCACGAAGAGAAACTTCCGGCACAAACCAAAGAAATCTGGAGAACGTTCTGGATACTTTTAATCATCACTTCATTTGAGTTTGTAATTGCGTTTACTATAGATGCAGATCATTATAAATGGACAAAAATCGGAATCTTCGTGATTCTGACTATCGTTAAGGCATATTATATTGTGGGTATATTTATGCACTTGAAACATGAAGTGAAATCATTAATATGGACCATCATATTGCCTTGTGTATTTGTTGTATGGTTAGTAGTAGCTTTGATTATTGAGGGTGGATATATTGGATTTGAACGTTTCTTTTTTGGAAAATGAGTAAAAATTTTAAAAAGGCCGGAATACTAATAGCAATATTAGTAATTCCGGCTTTTATATTTATATTTCTGAAGCTCTTCGGAAATAATTATTACAAGCTCCCGTATTTCATGCCTGAGATAGACGAACACGGACAGGTATTAATGAAAGGAACAGACACCGTATTTCATAAAATTCCGGATTTTGTGTTAACTGACCAGAACGGAAACCAGTTTTCTTCTCAACAAACCAAAGGTAAAATCTACGTAGCCGATTTCTTCTTTACCCGCTGCGGAACTATCTGCCCCAAATTGAGTTCTTCTATGATACGTGTGCAGGATTTATTTGCAGATAGCCCTGACGTATTGATGGTTTCTCATTCGGTTGACCCTAATCATGATACACCCGAAGTGCTGAAAGCTTATGCTAAGAAATATGATGCCAAAGAAGGAAAGTGGTATTTTCTGACAGGTACCAAGAAATCGGTCTATGATTTAGCCATTAAAGGTTATAAGCTACCCGTTGCTGATGCCTCAGAATATGATAAAAGTATTAAGAATATAGATGAGATGTTTATTCATTCCGAGAAACTGATGCTGATTGATAAAGAAGGGTATATAAGAGGTATTTATGACGGCACTTTTAATGCCGATGTAGAAAGACTGATTGCGGAAATAAAAGTATTGCAGGAGATTTATAAAGACCAAAATAATCCTCGTTAGAGGGCAAATATATGGAAGCACGATTAGAAGAAAGAAAATCCATGTTATGGATAAATGTACTATCGGTAGTGATACCTGTAGTAGTTGCATTAATGTTAGGTATCCGTCAGAAGTTTGATTTGGGAGCCTGGACAAAAATTTTACCGCATGCTATCGGAATCATTAATTCTTTGACCGCTGTTTTATTATTATATGGTTTCTATCTCATTAAACAAAGGAAGATAGAGCAACACAAAAACGCCATGACGGGGGCCTTTATCCTCGGAGGTTTGTTTCTCGTTTGTTATGTGGCCTACCATATTTCAAATGCGAGTACCAAATTTGGTGGAGAGGGTTTTATGCGCTATCTTTATTTTTTCGTATTAATTAGTCATATAGGGCTATCGTTTGTCGTTTTACCATTAGTATTAAGAACATATTATTTTTCTTGGACTAACCAAATCTCTCGACATAGAAAAATAGCAAAGATTGCCTTTCCAATCTGGTTATATGTGTCAATTACAGGCGTAATTGCTTATTTAATGATAAGACCCTATTATGTTTAAGACAATGAAGACGTTCAGAATAGTATTAACAACAACTGTTTTTTTATTAATTAGTTGTACTTTCTCGATGGCGCAATGTGCCATGTGTAGAGCCTCTGTAGGCAGCAACCTTAGCGAAGGGCGTGGCGTAATTGGTACAGGGATTAACGATGGTATTTTGTATTTATTGGTAATTACCTACCTTTCAATTCCTACATTGCTGTTTATCTGGTATCGGAGTGCAAAAAAGGAATTGAATTTAAAACTGAAATTGAATAGATAAGAGTTTTTATAATCTATTAAAATTCTTATTTTATTAAAGAAAAGAATCTGCCGGGTATATCGGTAGATTCTTTTTTTGTTTCAATATCATGGGTTTTCTTTTTCTTTAGTATCTTGCATTGTCTTGTCTATACAAGCTTTTACAATCTATCAACCTTAATAATACATTTAACCATGAGTAATAAACCTCATAGAATCGCCATGTTAGGCACCGGGCTTATTGGCTGGTTTTATACAAAGTCGCTACACGAACATCGTCGCCCTGATCGCGTACAAGTCGTTTATTCAAGAAGCGAAGAGCGTGGAAAAGCATTTGCAGAAGAATGGAGCATTCCAAAATACACTACAAGTATGGAAGAAGCCATTAAAGACAAAAGCGTGAATGTTGTGATAGTTGGTTTGCCAAATGATCTGCACCTCGAGGCCATTAAACTATGTTGTAAATACAAGAAAAGTGTATTGTGTACCAAACCACTGGCACGTACAGGAGCAGAAGCCAAGAAGATATTGGAAATGGTAGAGAAAGCAGGGATATTTCACGGCTACCTTGAAGACTTAGCTTATACCCCTAAAACGCTACATGCTTTACAGTCGGTTAAAAACGGAGTAATTGGCCGCGTAACCTGGGCAAGGTCGAGAGAAGCGCACCCAGGCCCACACTCAAGCTGGTTCTGGGATTTAAAAAAAGCCGGAGGTGGTGCAATCGTTGACTTGGGTTGCCACTGTATAGAAATTGCACGTAACTATATTGGTAAAGATATTCAACCGTTAGAAGTAATGTGTTGGGCAGCTACGCAGGTAAAACCGATTGAAGCAGAAGATAATGCCATTGCTTTAGTGAAGTATGCTAACGGAGCCGTAGCTCAATTTGAAGTAAGCTGGTCGTTCAGAGGAGGGATGGATTTGAGAGATGAAGTGGCCGGAACCGAAGGGGTGATCAGAACCGACCATTTTATGCGTACAGGTTTTGAGATGTTCACAGCAGCACAGGAAGCGAGCTATGTGGCCGAAAAAGCAGAAAGTGCTTCGGGATGGTTGTTTCCGGTAGGTGATGAAGTAAACTCTTTAGGCTATACCCATATGTTTACAGATATGTTTGATAGCCTGGATAAAGGTACTGAACCGATGGAAAACTTTTATGACGGCTATATTGTAAACGCAGTAATAGACGCCTGTTACAAATCGGCTAAAACCAAGAAATGGGAACCCGTAATTATTAAAGACTGGAGGGGCAGAACCGATGTAACCGAGCCTTCGCCATTTGTAGATTATGATGCAGACCACTGGCATATCAAAGATGAGTTTTTACCGGATGGTCGCAAAAAAGTGATTCTGAAAGAGAAAGCAACTGGAAATATCATTCAGCGAGTATTGTAAAACGAAACGGGGGTGTCTAAAAAGTCCAGAGTCGCAAAATATTATTTGGCTAATCTCAACCCGCGCGGCGTCCGCCCACACCCTAAATCCCTCTCCCCAACTGTGGGGAGAGGGACTTTTTAGCCCTTCCCCATTGTTGGGGAAGGGTTGGGATGGGGTCTTTTCCAAATATTATTTGGCGTAAAAACCTTTTTAGACACTCCCGTTTTATTGAACCCTTGTCCAGGCTTCCCAGTCGCTATCAGCTTCTAAATTATGTTCAACGTCGTCAGGCAGTTTTGCAAAAAAATCCAAACCAGTTACCCGTTCTACTTCATCTACCGAAACCACATAACTATTCATTCTTTTACCAAATAATGCTTCATTCGGCAATAAAAATGCAATCGCCCGAGCATTTTTAGGATTCTTGGGGTTGTAGTACAACACAATTTTAAAGAAAGACTTAGGTACGGCTACCTTATTATATCGCCCGATAGTTTTCATCCCTTTGGTTAAAACCGGACCCGTTACTACATAGAGTTCTTCATCCCGAACAGCCCAACCTCTGATACGACTTTCAATGTTTTCCCAGATACCCCTGTTAAAATCAGGCACTTGCGGGCATATATTACTCATAAAAAAGGTCTCGTTCATTAAGTCCTGGCAGCATTTAAAATCTCCGGCAGGTACCATATGCCCACGGTCATAGCCAGAATTACTATAATCAGTCGATAAGGCAGAATTACCTTCTACTTTTTTATCAGGTATAAACTGATTATCTCCTCTGCTGGCTTTCCCTTTGGTAAATCCACCTCTTAGTTTATGAACCACCCAGGCAGGTACTTCATACTTTTCTTCATAGCGAAGCGTATAGTTTTTGTGTTTGACAATCTCATCGCTTTTATTGATGGCAGGTAATGCAAACCCCGGAATTTCATAATCGCCTGACACATTTTCATCTTGCTCATCTTTTCCTAATACTGTTTCTTTAAGTTTATCAAAAAGAGAACCCTCTTCTTCCTTAGTATTGTTTTCAGTTTTTTTCTTATTGGTAGCATTAGCCTCTGTATCGTTGCCATCTTTTGTAGCTGTGGCTTCATTATCAGGTTCTGGTGCTTTATAAGGATTAGGATTGTCTTTGGTCTTAAAAACATTCGACACACTTTCCCATAGTTTGCTGATAGGACCAGGCCTGTCTTTGTAGTAAAGAAAATAGCCAACAGCAAAAAAGATCAGAATTAAAATAATACGATTGGATTTCATCTAAAAGTTAGGTGTTAAATACGACTGCAATTTTACAACAAAACGAAGAAGTATGCCATTTCTGCGTAGCTTTTCTTGAAAAGATTTATAAAGACAAGTTTAAGATTTTAAAAAGAAAGTGTAAAAAATACACTTAAATTCTACAAAATACTCTAAGTGGTTTTCTTTAAAAGCCCTTTCAATTCCTGTCAATAGCTATTACATTTGCGCATTCAAACAAAATGTACAATGAAAAGAAAAATCCTAAAAAATCTCATTTTCTGTGGATTACTCGCTAATACGGTGTCTGCACAGCAAGTGATTCCACTGAATAACATGGATGCTTTCAGAACCACACAAGGCCAATGGAGCATTGTCGGTGCGGTGGAAGCAGATTTTACAAAACCCAACGACCTTCACAAAAAAGACGCTTCCGTGAGCACAGGAATTTTATTGTGTGAACACCCTCCTGGAAAATACGGCATAGAAATGGACTTGCTCACCAAAATGGAACATGGAGATTTAGACCTTGACCTTGATTTCATGATGGCTAAAGGCTCAAACTCAGGTATCTATCTGCAAGGCCGTTATGAAATTCAGTTGTTCGATAGCTGGGGTACAAAATTGCCGAAATACAGTGATGTCGGGGGGATATATGAACGTTGGGATGATTCAAAACCGGAAGGTTCAAAAGGCTATCAGGGAATTGCCCCTCGTCTGAATGTAGCTAAAGCACCGGGCCTATGGCAAAATATTAAAATCTCTTTCCAGGCACCAAGATTTGATGCCAGCGGCAAGAAAACAACCAATGCACGCATTCTTTCTATTTATCTGAATGGGGTATTGATTCATGAAAATGTGGAGCTGACCGGACAAACCAGAGGGGCCTGGATAGATAATGAAGTAGCTATGGGGCCACTCCGTTTTCAGGGAGATCATGGTAATGTAGCTTTTCGTAATATCAGATATAAAAGCTATAATCAGCAAACACTGTCATTCAAAGACCTGAAATACGGCGTTTATAAAGGCAATTTCAGGACGATAGGAGATATTGAAAAAATAAAACCGGAATACAGCGGAAATCTGAATGCCTTGAACTGGGCTGTAACAAACGCCGAAAACGAATTTGCGGTAAAATATGCAGGTAAAATTGTAGTACCGGAAGCCGGCACATATACTTTCACAACTACTCATGGCGGTAATACTGAAGTAAAAATCAACGGTCAGCAAGCCTTTAAAAATGGCTGGATGATGTCAGACCCTGAAGGTAGAAAAGTAACACTAAATTTACCTGCCGGAGAAGTACCGTTTGAGTTATACTACTGGAAAGCCGATGGCTGGTTACAACCATCCTTGGGCTTGTATGCCGAATCGTCAACTGTTCGTAAACACCCATTGCATACGGCCAATTCTACAATGGTAAATAACCCTTCTTCTCCGATTTTATTAGGTACTGCCGCAGAACCAGTTTTATTGCGCTCGTTTATGGATATTAAAGAAGGTGATAAGAACAAACGAATAGTACATGCCATTTCGGTAGGAAACAAAGAAAATGTACACTTCACTTATAACCTGGATAACGGCTCATTATTCCAGGTCTGGAAAGGGAATTTCTTGAATACAACACCAATGTGGCAGGATAGAGGAGATGGTAGCTCAAGACCAATGGGAAGTTTAACAGTATTGGGCGATGCTCCATTAGTAGCAGTTTTAGAGGCACAAGATAAACCTTGGGGAGGAGTAGATGCAACTTTCCGTACACGTGGCTATGAATTAGATGAGAATGGCCAGCCCACTTTCAAATATGATATTTATGGAACCAGAGTTTCAGATAAAATCATTCCGGTTGAAGATGGGAAAATCCTGAAACGAGATGTTGCTGTAAACGGAACGGTAAATAATTTATATGCCAGATTAGCTACTGCTGATAATATCAGTAAAAATGCTGACGGTACATTTAACATAGGTGACGGCAGTTATCTGATCAAGGTAAATAGTGGTAATGCCACTATCAGAACTATAGGTGGTAAGCAGGAAGTAATAGCACCATTGAACGAGAAAATCAGCTATTCGATTATTTGGTAAAACAGAGGCTTTAAAAATTCTAACAGAATGAAAAAAATATTTAAAACAATCCTTTTTTCGGTGGCAATGGTCTCTGCGGCAGTGGCGCAGAATACTGCCGAAAATGATTATTATCGCATTATTACGCTACCTGTCCCCGAAAATATGTTGTTGGAGGTAGGTGGCATTACTACTTTGCCAAATGGTGATATAGCCTTGGCTACCCGCAGAGGTGACATCTGGGTAGTAAATAACCCTTACATGGCAGGTACAGCACAACCGTATTTCAAGAAGTTCGCCAGCGGTTTGCATGAGATTTTAGGTCTGGCTTATAGAAACGGTGCTTTTTATTGTGCACAGCGTGGCGAACTGACCAAACTGATTGATAAAAACGGCGATGGTAAAGCAGATGTGTATGAAACAATTGCTACTTTACCTATTTCGGGGCATTACCATGAATATAGCTATGGCCCTAAGTTTTTGCCTGATGGCTCGATGATTGTAACAGGGAATGTTGCTTTTGGTGACGAAGAATGGTGGAGAGGTGAAAGTAGAGTACCCTGGAGAGGCTGGGCTGTAAGAATTACAGAAGATGGTAAAATTGAGCCGTATGCAACTGGTATGCGCTCTCCTTGTGGTATTGGTATGATAGACGGTGAGTTCTGGTATGGTGATAATCAGGGAGACTGGATGGGTTCAGGTTTTATTGCCCAGGTAAACAAAGGTGATTTTATGGGTCACCCTGCCGGTCTGCGCTGGACAAACGACCCGAATTCGCCTGTAAAACTAACAACGGAGCAATTGTATGCAAAGGTAAACCCAAGAAAAGAAAGAGATGCTAACGGGTATGCTATCAAGCCTGAGAACATTGAAAATGAAAGAGGAACTTATCTTTTTGAATTGAAAAAAGATATTCCTGAGTTAAAAACTCCGGCCGTATGGCTTCCGCATGGCATTTTGGGTATTTCTACCTCAGAAATTCTGAAAGACGAAACAAATGGTGGTTTCGGCCCATTCGCCGGACAGATTTTTGTGGGAGACCAGGGAAAAAGTAATATATCACGTGTATTTGTTGAGAAAGTAAATGGTGAGTATCAGGGAGCGTCTTTCATGTTCCGTGAGGGATTCCAATCGGGTATTTTGCGTATGACATGGGGTCAGGACGGCTCTTTGTTTGTAGGCGAAACCAACCGGGGTTGGGGCTCGGCAGGTAATACTACTGCGGGGGTAGAACGTCTGGTATGGACAGGTAAAATGCCGTTTGAAATGAAAGCCGTAAGAGCTACACCAGATGGATTTGAAATTGAGTTTACGAAACCTGTGAATAAAGCAACCGCTGCTGATTTCAAAAATTATCAGGTACGTAGTTTTATTTACAAATACCACCCTGTTTATGGCAGCCCTCCGGTAGGTGAAAAATTCCTGAATGTAAAAGGCTTGAAAGTATCAGAAGATGGCATGAAAGTGCGTCTGTTGGTCGAAGGCTTACGAGACCATTTTATTCATGAAATTAAGGCTGATGGTGTGAAAGATACTGAGGCTAAAGGTTTATTACATAGTACTGCTTTTTATACCTTAAATAATATTCCTGCTGGAGAGAAGCTGACAGGTTTTGTGCCTCGCCCGGCAAATTTACCTGTAGCAGGTACAAGCACCAAAGCAGAGAAATTAGTAACACCTGACGATAGAACAGCGGCTAAAACTGCTGCCAAAGCAGCTCCTACATATGATGAAATTAAGCCATTATTGCAAAAACATACCTGTGTGGCATGCCACCAACAAGACAAACGTCAGGTAGGGCCTGCGTTTAAGGATATTGCTAAACGCAAATATTCAAACGAAAAAATAGTGAATCTCATCCACAAGCCTGATCCTAAAAACTGGCCGGGCTATGCTACAGAAATGCCCCCAATGCCACAAGTACCGAAAGCTGATGGCTTGAAGATTGCAGCCTGGATAAATTCATTGAAATAAGAAATCTTTAAGATTTTAACCCTCCAAAAACCTGCCGGTACTCGGTAGGTTTTTGTTTTTTCAGGAGGCGGAAAGAGCGGTTAAAATTGGAGAGATTATAAAAGCCACAATCAAAGGCAATCTGCTGAATACTCTTGCGGTTTTCAATCAACATCCGGCAGGCATAGCCTATGCGTACTTCGGTCAGAAACTGGATATAGGTTTTCTGGGTTCGGTTTTTAAAGTATCTGCAAAAATTAGGTACTGACATATTAGCAATAGTAGCTGCTTCCTCAATCAGAATCTTGCGGTTGAAATGCGAAAGTGTAAATTCGTAGATATGGTTAATTGTATCAGCACCAAATCTATGGTAAGATTCTACAAACCCTTCACTACTTAAAAAATTTACCTCATCTGACATCGCAATAATCTCTAAAATCTGTAATAAAAGTACAATCCGCTGTACTCCATTTGTACTCTCGAATAACTTATTAAAAAGCGCGAGTACTTCTGTTTTAGAATGCCCTGAAATTTTTAAACCCCTTTTGGCTTTTTCAAGTAACCATTTGATATTCTCTAATTCTTTCAGGTTCAGAAAGTCTTTTCCGAAACAATCAGGTAAAAACTGAATTACCTGTGCAGTGGCTTTAAGTGATGGGTTATCATTAAAATAGCTGGCATCATTTTTCCACACATGGGGCAGGTAGGCACCTAATAGCACCATATCTCCCTCCTCAAACTCTTCAATGCTATCGCCTACAAACCTTGTTCCTTTACTATGAACAATATGGGTCAGTTCTAATTCAGGATGAAAGTGCCATTTGTCATACAAGTAGTGTAACTCGTCTTTGCGGGATAAAAACGAATAATCGGTTGAGATATTGACTTTACGTAATATGGCCTGCACGAATTATTGATATAATGTTATCATAAAAGGCTTCATTTTGTAAAGTTGATAATATTTCATCAAAACTGTATAATATTTCATAAAAAAGCTATGAGAATGAATTGTACTTTTGTAAGATGTTTTTTAACTCCCCTTATATTATATGCAACATAAAGTTTTAAAAGTAAATCCTTCAGATAATGTGATAGTAGCACTAAGAAATTTAGAAGCGGGAGAGAATATAGAATTTGAAGGGGAGACTTACGTATTGCCGAGGTCAATTGCAGCTAAACATAAATTTGTTACAGAAGATTTAGAAAAAGGCGACCATGTAACCATGTATGGGGTTTTGGTTGGAAAAGCTACCCAACCCATCAAACGTGGTGAGCAGATAACTACTTTCAATCTGAAACATGAATCGGAGGAGTATTCTGTCAGGAAAAGAGTGCCGCAAACTAACTGGATCGCTCCCGATATAACGAAATGGAAGAATACTGCTTTTATGGGCTATCACCGTTCTGACGGTCAGGTAGGCACTGCTAACTACTGGTTAGTACTTCCTTTGGTATTTTGCGAAAATCGTAATATTCTGAAACTAAAAGAGGCCTTTGACAAAGCATTAGGCTACGCCTTCCCTGATGTTTATCTCCGTCAGGTAGAAGATTTGGTACACATACACCAGAAAGGCGGAGTAAATGGTATAGATACCTATAATCAGGAAAACCACGAAGGGTCTGTTGGTAGACGTTTGTTTCCAAATCTGGATGGCATCAAATTTTTGACTCATGAGTCAGGTTGTGGAGAAAACAATCAGGATTCTGAACTACTGGCAGCCTTGTTTGCAGCTTATGCCAACAATGCTAACGTAACAGGGATAACGGTATTAAGCCTCGGTTGTCAGAAAACACAGTTTACTGACCTCATGGATGAAATCAAAAAGCGTAATCCTGATTTTGATAAAACTGTGCTATTGTTTGAGCAACAAGCCTACGGAACGGAGTTCGACATGATGTCGGCAGCTATTAAAGAGACGTTCAAAGGATTAATTGAAGCCAATAAACTTACGCGTCAGCCTGCACCTTTATCAGCATTACAAATTGGTTTGAAATGCGGTGGATCAGATGGTTTCTCTGGAATTTCAGCAAATCCCGTATTAGGTCATTTATCTGATTTGGTAGTGGCGTTAGGAGGTAAAACATATTTAGCTGAGTTTCCCGAGCTATGTGGCGTTGAGCAGGAGTTAATCAACCGCTGTGTAACCACAGAAAAAGCAGAAAAATTTGAATACCTGATGCGGGATTATGCCGCCAAAGCCGAAGCAGTGGGTGCGGGTTTTGATATGAATCCCTCAGCGGGAAATATCAAAGATGGCTTAATTACCGACGCTATCAAATCGGCAGGGGCTGCCAAAAAAGGTGGTACTGCACCCATTGTTGATGTATTGAACTATACAGAACTGGCCAAAGAAGCAGGTTTGCATCTGGTATGCACACCCGGTAATGATGTATTGGCTACCACAGGCAAGGCAGCCTCAGGGGCTACTATCATTCTATTTACGACAGGTCTTGGTACTCCGACGGGTAATCCGATTTGTCCGGTAGTAAAAGTATCTACCAATACACAATTGGCTAACAAAATGTCAGATATTATCGACTTTAATTGCGGAGAAATTATTACAGGAGAGAAAACCATTGAACAGACCGCAGAAGACTTATTAGAGTATTGCATCAGTTTAGCCAGTGGTAAGTTCCTGACTAAAGCGCAGGAATTAGGACAAGACGACTTTATGCCCTGGAAAAGAGGTGTAAATTTATAGTAATTAATTATTCGGTATCAAGATAAAAAATATAAATATGAGATTATTACGTTTTGGTGAGTTTGAACAGGAAAAACCGGCTGTTGAATTATTAGATGGCTCTCGCATAGATGTTTCGGGTTTTGGCGAAGATTATACTGAAAAATTCTTTGGTACTGATGGTTTGGCACGTCTGGCTGCCTGGGTAGAAACCAATGCAGATAGCTGCCCGGAAGTCCCTGCTGAGGCAAGAATAGGTTCGTGTATTGCCCGACCATCGAAGATAGTTTGTATTGGTTTAAACTATGCCAGACATGCCGAAGAAACCAATGCACCAATCCCGAAAGAGCCGATTATTTTCTTCAAATCCACTTCAGCACTTTGCGGCCCTTATGATCAGGTGATTATCCCTAAAAACTCTGTAAAAACAGACTGGGAAGTAGAACTGGCTATTGTGATTGGCAAAAAGGCATCGTATATATCTGAAGAAGAAGCATTGGATTATGTAGCGGGATATGCCCTACACAACGATTATTCAGAAAGAGAATTCCAGATAGAGCGGGGTGGACAATGGGTAAAGGGTAAAAGTTGCGATACATTTGCACCACTGGGGCCTTTCATGGCAACTAAAGATGAAATCGAAAATCCAAATGATTTGCCCTTATGGTTGACAGTAAACGGAGAAAAATTACAAAACTCTAATACTGACGACATGATTTTTAAAGTTCCTTTTCTGATTCACTACCTGAGCCAGTTTATGACTCTTTTGCCAGGTGATGTGATTTCTACCGGAACACCATTCGGTGTAGGTTTAGGCTTTAAGCCACCTCGTTATCTCAAAGCAGGTGATATAGTAGAATTAGGAATTGATGGGTTGGGAGTACAAAGACAAGAAGCAGTTGACTATAAAAAAACTGAATAATATGAACTTGAATTTAAGCGATAAAATAATCATTGTAACAGGTGGTGCTAAAGGGATTGGTGAGGGTATTGTGAAAACGCTGGCAAACGAGGGTGCTATTCCGGTAATTATAGGCAGAAATGAAAATGATAACCTGAAAACCATAGAATCTATTGGCGGCAATGGCTTTCAGGTGGTGGCAGAGCTGAGTGAGCCGGAAGAATGTCGTAAAGCGGTAGAGCAAGTAGTGGAGAAATACGGCAGAATAGATGGTCTGGTAAATAATGCTGGAGTAAACGATGGAGTGAACCTTGAAAATGGCAGCTATGAGGCGTTTATGGGGTCATTACACAAGAATCTTGTGCATTATTACCTGATAGCACATTATGCCCTGCCCGAATTGAAAAAAAGCAAAGGGAGTATTGTAAATATTGGTTCAAAAACCGGAGAAACAGGGCAGGGAGGTACATCGGCTTATGCCGCTGCCAATGGCGGACGCAATGCCCTGACCCGCGAATGGGCTATTGAATTACTGAAATATGGTATCCGTGTTAATGCAGTAATTGTGGCAGAGTGCTATACTCCATTATATGAGAAATGGATTAAAACCTTGCCAGATCCGGAAGAAACCTTAGAGAAAATTACTGAAAAAATACCTTTGGGCAAACGCATGACAACTGCTGAAGAAATTGCAAATATGGTTGTTTTTTTACTTTCGGAGCGATCGAGCCATACAACAGGGCAATTGATTCATGTTGATGGTGGATACGTGCATTTAGACCGAGCGTTAATATAATTTAGTTAATCGAACTCTATGAAAAAGTATTGTCTGGCATTAGATTTAGTAGATGATGCAGCCATGATAGCTGAATACGAAAAATACCATGAGAAAATACGGCCGGAGATAGCCGAGAGCATTACATCGGCAGGTATTTCAGGTATGGAGATTTATCGTATTGGCAATCGCTTGTTTATGATTATGGAAACTGACGACGACTTTTCTTTTGAGCGAAAAGCAGAAATGGATACTAATAACCCGAAAGTACAGGAGTGGGAAAATCTGATGTGGAAATACCAGCAAGCCTTACCAATGGCAAAACCCGGCGAAAAATGGCTATTTATGAATAAAATTTTTGATTTAAAGCAGCAATAAACCATCTATAAAACATATACCTATAGCAGCCATTTGAAAAAGTGGCTGTTATTTTTTTACTTGCATTACCAAAATTATTCAACCAAAATATGAGAACCAACACTATTCTATTATTAGCTCTTACCTTCCTCTTAGGGGCCAGTTCCTGGAAAAAACCAACTGCAACAGCTACCCCCAATATCATTCTGATTTTTATGGATGATATGGGTTACGGCGATTTAAACAGTACAGGAGCTTTAGATTATCAGACCCCCAATATCGATAAACTGGGTTTTGAGGGTATCCGCTTTACCAATTTCCTGGCTGCGCAAGCTGTTTGTAGCGCTTCCAGAGCTGCTCTGATGACAGGCTGCTACCCGAATAGAGTAGGTATTGCAGGTGCTTTAAACCCTACACAGAAAATCGGATTGAATACAGATGAAGTTACAATTGCCGAAATGCTGAAGCAAAAAGGTTATGCTACAGGTATTTTTGGTAAATGGCATTTGGGGCATTATAAACAATTCTTACCTCTCCAACAAGGTTTCGACGAATATCTGGGCATCCCTTATTCAAATGATATGTGGCCGGTGGGTTTTGACGGTAAACCTATTACAGATGAGAATGATTACCGTAAGAAAGCGTACCCTACTTTGCCATTAATAGAAGGCAACGAACAAAAAGAAACCATTACCGATTTATCAGGGCAAGATGGACTAACTACTAAATATACAGAAAGAGCCGTAGGTTTTATCAAGAAAAACCGTAATAAACCTTTTTTCTTATATTTACCTCATTCAATGGTGCATGTGCCGCTTGGAGTATCAGCCAAATTCAAGGGGAAAAGCAAACAGGGGATGTTTGGAGATGTAATGATGGAGATAGACTGGTCGGTAGGAGAAATCATGAAAACACTGAAGGAGAACGGTCTGGATAAAAATACCTTGGTAATCTTTACAAGCGATAACGGCCCCTGGCTCAATTTCGGAAACCATGCAGGTTCATCGGGAGGATTCAGAGAAGGGAAAGGAACGGTGTTTGAAGGAGGGCAGCGAGTACCTTGTCTGATGCGGTGGAAGGGTACTATTCCAGAAGGAGTAATCTGTAATCAATTAACTTCTACCATCGATATTTTCCCGACTTTGGCGCATATCTGTGGTACAAAACTACCAGATAAGAAAATTGATGGCGTTGATATTCTACCTTTGATGAAGGGAAATGTCAACGAAAGCCCAAGAAAATATTTCTATTACTATTATGCTAACAACGAACTAAGGGCTGTTCGTCGTGATAACTGGAAACTGATGTTGCCACATAAGGTTGAAAGGACTTATGAAACAGTTTTACCGGGCAACGATGGATACGGAGGTAAATATGGAAACTTAGAAGTACCACTTGCACTCTATGATTTAAGACGTGATGCAGGCGAAGAATATGATGTAAAAGAACAAAATCCGGCAATTGTAGAAGAACTCCATAAAGTAGCCGAAATGGCCCGTGAAGATTTAGGAGATGCCCTTCAGCAAAAACAGGGCAGAAATGTGCGCCCTGTAGGGGTCTTGAAGGAGTAGACCTCACTAATCACATAGCAATTCTAAAAGCAAAGACGCAAATATTCAATTATTTGTGCCTTTGCTTTTTAATGAAAATTCTGATAAAGCATTGCTCTATCAGAATCTGTTACCCTTATGTATCTAACCCTCATTATAAATTAGATGCTACGAAAAACTCAAACCTTTGTTTTGTTGTAGGATTTAGCGGGTCGGTGTCGAGTAAGAAAGAGTTTCTCAAACCAAAACCCAATGGCCCTAACGTATTCAATAATTTGATGTCAAATATTATCTCTCCGCCATACGAGCGTTGGGAAGTTTTAAAGTTGATGAACTTTCTCTCAATATTGCCGTAATCATAAAACACATTGGCTCTTGCTCGATTGATAAAGAATATCCCGGCAAAACCTCGGTCAATATTAAACAGCGGAAGGCTATAAGTGGCACTTACCACCGTTTCAACATCACCCGGAGCGGCAGCATAACCTCTGGCGTGTAAAAACTGATCTTCAAAAAGATAGTTGTTATTCAGTAATTCTTTTTTCCCTCTGAATACTATCTCTAAACCATGATTCTTGCCCAGGCCGGGTGTTGTCAATCCAACTGTCCCCATCAGGCGTTCGGCTGTTGTTCCGGTTGTAATAGACTTCTGGTAAGAAAGCGCAAGATTCTGAGACCACTTGTTAACCAGATTCTGTTTGGCTTTTCTACGGATATTTGAGAAACTTAAACCAAATTGTAAGGCATTAAATTCTAATCCGTGGTAAATCGGGGTATCCTGTATTTTATATTCTGACGTACTGATACCTGAGAAGGTAGAGTTTAAACGGAAACTGGTTGTGTAGTTACCTCTTATCCAATTCAATGGCAATGATAAACCAACATTAATATCAGCTTGTTTATAAGATAAAGTGCCTATGAAATTAGGATTCAGGAATACGGCATTCGACCTGTCTCCTGCACTTACTCTGAACGAAAGAGGTAAGAAGAATTTACCATAATCAAAACCTCCGTTAACACGCACTGTTTTCTCGTTATAATTATATTGAGCTCCGATTAATCCTGTAAAGTCATTTAAAATATTCCCCAGCTTAATCCCAACACTTACATTGCGGCCATCACTACTACCGAAGTTCCAGCTATGTAACTTCACACCTCTTAGTAAGCCCTTATAATTTTTCACCTGATAACTATTATCCATCGACTGATACTGTATATCATGTTCAATTTCAGTAGTTTTTATATGAAAACGTTCCTGATTTACAGGTTCGGTAAGTTGGATATTCTTGATACTTTTTACGTCTGAATGCGTTAATTGCCTACCCATAGCAGTCATTTCTACCATTACTAATTTTTGCTCATCTTTCGAAATAGCAGGTAAAGTAGCCCCGATTCTGACAGAACTTAGTTGCGTAATTTGTTTGTCTCCATTCAGGTTCACGGCATAGATATTATTAATCCCGCTGAACGAAGCTCCAATAACAACACGTGTATCGCTGATAGAAAGCCCACTGATTACATGAGTAGTCCAGGGGGTCAATTCGGTCGTTTGTTTGCGTGCCAGATCATATTTCAGCATGGCAATTTTTGATTTTCTTTTAGCCAGATAAACAATCGCAGCATCATCATTCGTCCATTTCGGATAAGAGATAAAATCATTTTCAGGATTAGGAATGGTGCTTACAATACTACCATTGGCTGGAGAGATGATACAAAGTTCGTTATTGATGTTTTCATCGGCTTTAACGGCTATGATTCTATCTCCTGTGGACGAAAACTGTGGACTAAAAAATTTACTTTTATGGGTTACTTGTGTTCGTTGACCTGTTTTCAGGTCATAACTCATAATTACGCTATAAATAACTGCGTCTCTTCTGGCATCTTTACGCATTTCTGTCCAGGCAACTTTATTGTTATTTACACCTAAATACCCTTCAGTTGCCGCACCGATAGGAGTAAGGAATTGTTGTTTGCCATCTTTGATTTTATATAACGCAGAAATTTGCTTGAAACTACTCTTGATACAAAGAATGCTTCCGTCTTCTAACCAATGTGGGAATGTATAATTGGTAACAGTATTTTTAGGTAATGGGGTAATTGGGGTAGTAGGAGTTAGTTTAATTGATTCCAGCTCATTCTCCCAGTTCTCTTTCATTTCTTTATAGGCCAGTTTATACATTTTATTCACGCCTGTTTTAGTATGGCGTCTTAAAGCTCCGGCAAAGGGGTAGAGTATCGTTCGGTATCTGCCTGCATCTGCTAATACTTTAGGCCACATTTCAGGCCCGAAATGATTACGACCATAGTTAAGAATCGCATAACCTAAGGGATAATGGTTGGGCAATAATTTTTTGAAAGAACCATTTCGTGCCTGTAAATAGGTGTAATTTTTGTCACTCAATAGCAAAGCCCTTTGCTCGTCAAAAAAACTTGGAGTTCTGCCTCTTCCGGCTCCACTTAATACAGTTTCGGCCAATACAGCATCACCTTCAAAATACCAGTCAGGAATTGAGAAATTAGACCCCAGACTCCAGCCTGATTGTCCTTGCAACAAGTACAAAAATTTGGTAAAACCTCTG
The DNA here is from genome assembly GCF_013912375.1 of Emticicia sp. BO119. Lineage (GTDB taxonomy): Bacteria > Bacteroidota > Bacteroidia > Cytophagales > Spirosomataceae > Emticicia. Next base: position 690,747 of record NZ_JACETV010000002.1, read on the forward strand.
TTTGCATTGTTAAATTGCAAAGCATGGCGATATTCATGGATAGCCAAAGCATCAAGCCAGTCCATTGACCCCAGATCATTAAAATCCTGAAAACCCGTAGCATAGAACTCGCTTCGGTAAGGAGCCAAAGCTACATAGCCATTTCCTTGTGCATTGTTGGTATTTAATAAAATATCCAGCTTCTTGCTTTTGTTTCCGACAGAAACAGTAGCGTTTTTATTGACATAAGTTACTAAATCGGCAATACGAATGGCTTCTGTCTGATTATTTTCAGGGAAAATTACTTTTACTTTATCGTTTTCAATATACTTCCACTTCATTGAAGAAGGCTGCGGGCCCGTCTGGGCAGTTAGCTGAAGCGCAGAAAATAATAAGAATAAGTATAAAAAGTGTTTAGATTTCATAAGATACTTTTTAGTGGGGGTGATGATTATGGAACAAAATATCAGACAATTATTCAGTTGTCAATTCTGAAAAATTCTGGATATTGATTTTGAAACGTGGTCTTTCACCCTTAGGTACAATTACAATCAAATCGTTTGATACACTGCTGCCATTCTTTAATAAGAAACCACCTTGTACTCTTACAGCTCTATAGGTAGTTTTCCCATCGGCAGTTTTTTCAGGTTGGTTATAAGGAATCGTAAACGGACGTGCTTTCAGATTCGCTCCTTTGGAAGTAAGGCGTTTCCCTGTTGCGTTCAGACATTCAAATCGGGCAATAACAGAAGGATCACCATCAAATATGCTTGTGATATTGTCATTTTTCAGATAAATCAACTGGCAACCACTTTTGTTTTGAGCTTTGATGGTTACTTCATAACGAGAGTAAGTGTCTTCAGTGCGTTCGTTGGTAATGGCGTAGCTATATTCAATACCGTTGCTGGCAACTGTTTTGCCTTCTTCAATATCAATAGCGCTTTGGGCTTTACTTGCAAATAAACCTAAAGAGAGCAGGGTAGTAAACACAATTTTTTTCATGGGTTTCATTTTTGGCGTTTATAATGATTTTATAGATACATAGAACCTTATCAGAAAGCCGATAAATATCAGCCTATCAATCCGGATTTGATAGAGAAGAAAAAAGGCTTCGCTCAATAGGTTGTCAGAATAGGATTGAATGAGGGCTCAATCGAAATTCTGGTTCAAACTTACACCCGAATAAACAAAATGAGAAAAAACGTATATGGACAAAATATGGACAATCAACTAAATAGTTGATAGATAGGAGTTTAAATCGCTCTGCTCGATTTTTTTTCTTAGACGATACCTGTTTTTTGTTACACTCTCATTTGAGATTCCCAACATTCCTGCCACCTGAGTATTGGTGAAATTCAGGCGAATCATGCAAGCCATCTGCGTTTCTGTATCTGTCAGGTTAGGATTTTGCTGATGCAGACGGGTGATAAATTGTGGATGAAGTTTTTCAAACTTTAATCTGAAATCCTGCCATTGCTCATCAGTAAGAATCCGTGCCTGATTGATCTGGTCGAGTAGGGTGTGGGTCGAAGCGGTATCTTTAAGTTTCAGGTCCTTGAGCTCATTTTCAAACTTATTAATCAATTGGTTCTTCTCACTGACTGTATCTGCAAAGGATTCTAACTGGCTTTGTACCAAAGAAAGTTCAGCAGCCGAAAGTTTATGTTGTGCCTGCAATAAGTCATGTTTCTGCGCAAGGCTTTTTCTTTGTAAATAGAATAAGGCTACTAAAAGACCTAAAACCACTGCACCACTTATGAAAAGCCACTTTTGCTGAGCCAGTTTGTTTTGCAGATTCACATTTTCAAGTTCTTTTTCGTTCATGCGCAGTTGTGTTTCCAACTGTGCCACTTTTTGCCTGTTTTCTTTGTTAGCCATTAAAGTATCTGTCTCATAGAATTTTTTCTGATAATTGAAGGCCTCTTTATAATTCCCCTGCAAGGCTGCCCATTCTGTACGGATAAAAGCCATTTGCCTGTCATAATAAGGTGAATTTATTTCAGGTAATAGCGATTCCGCCTTTTTGAAGTGCTCGTCGGCTTCTGCAAATTTCTTTTCCCCAAGTAACGCTGCTCCTAAAATAGCCTCACCTCTTAAAATGGCATCGTCAGATTTGGTTTTATAGGCTAATATAAGACCTGCATTGACAGGTTGACGTATTTTATTATAATCTCCGTGATCATAATAGGCACTGGCTAAGTTCAGGTAGATATTGGTAATATTAGTAGTATCTTTTATTTCGATAGCCATTTTCAAGGCATCATCGAATACCTTGAGCGATTCGTCAAACCTCTTATAATCACTTAAACTTACTGCATAATTCATAGTAGCAGTAACTATATGTGGCTTATCATTGGTTAACCGGATTGTCTGGAGTGCTTTTTCGGTATAGTAGAGCGTTTTGGCAAAATCATTCTGATACTGAAAAACCTGTGCAAGCGAAACATAAACTCTGGCCAACCGCTCGTAGTTTTTAGTTTTTTCGAGAATCGGAATAGCCTCTGTGGCAGCTTTCATAGACTTTTCAAATTCACCTGTTTCACTATAAAACCAGGCTAATTTTGCCAGAATCGGAGCCCGCTCTTCAGGGGTAGTCTGAACGGCCAACCGCTCCTGAAAATATTTGATAGAATCCTGTGACCCAGCTTGTGCAAAAGAAGTTTCGAGCCCGGAAATGAACAAGAAAAAAGGAAGGAAATAGTAAGAATAACGCATAAACAAAAGTAAGCATTGATGCCTTATATGGCATGGATTAGGTTTTTCCTGACAGACAAAATTTAATGAGGATTAGAAAAATAATACAAAGGTTAAAGATACAAAATATAGGTGTTTAATCAATAAATGAGACAAAATATAAACTGCAAAAGCTGATTCTGAAGTCAGAGTCAGCTTTTACGAAAATAATATTTATTTACTTGAATACCTTAAAGTTGTAATCCCCGCTTCCCACTTTTACTATCCAGTGCCCTGTTTCATATTTCAAGGTCTCAAAATCTTTCCTGTTAGTGAGCCCCCGATTACTTTCTGTAATTTTCTGGTCGGTAGCGGCCGGGATATACACAATAGCAGTACTACCCACAGGTACTTTTACGTTCATCTCAAAGGTATTTGATAGCTTTTTCCAACCGATTCCTGCTACGCCTTGCATGGTTTCATTAAAATATTTTGCTGAGGTAATATCTGGAACGGGCATAGGTTTAAAGATAATTTCCTGATAACCTGTTTTGCTGTCAGATGTCTGCATACCTGCCAAACGAGTATAGAACCAGCTCAAAGCACCCCCGAACATCGGGTGATTATGCGAACCCGAATTATTCCATTGTTCACGCGTGGTAGTGCTTCCGAGGCTTATCCAGCTACCAAAACCAGGGGCAGTAGTTTTGTTCATGGCATTATAGGCGAGGTCATTCAGACCATTATCTGCCAGCACTTCAAAGAAAAAGCGCGTACCGAATATACCCGTATCCAGATGCCCGTCTGCTGCTGCAATATCCTTTTTCAAGGCTTCCATCACTTTAGGGTACTGGTCTTTATTTACCCCCATTTTCAATGCAAATATATTTGCTCCATACCTGCCAAAAGTACCCTGCTGTGGATCATAGAAGGTAGATAAAAAGGCCTCACGGGTCTTATCAGCTATTGACTGATAGAATATGACCTCCTGGGGTATATTCAATATAGCGGCTACTTTCGCTGTAATATCAGCGCAATACCATAAATAAAAAGTATGCACCAGTTCATCAGGCGGGAGTTTGCCTTCTACACCTGCCCATTCGCCCAGATTCCACCATTGTAGAGGCTTCCCATCATGCCCGGTACGTTTGGAGTGCATGATCCCCTTTTCGTTCACCCAGGTTTGCATATATTTAATATAACCTGTCATACCTGCATAGTTTTCTGCTAATATATCAATATCATTATATTGTCTGTAAAATTCATAGGGTATAATACTGATAGCAGCACCCCAAGCTACACCACCCCCGCAACCGGGTTGCCAGGGTGCACCGTTAGGAATATAACCCGTTGCCGGAATCTGAGCATCCATCATATCCCGAATCCATTTTTTGTAAAAGGCCTTTACTTCAAAATTATGCATCACCGTATGGCAAGCCACTTGAGCATCTCCTGTATAACCCGAACGCTCCCGATGAGGGCAGTCAGACGCAATGCCCCCGTGCATATTATCTAATTGTGAGCGTTTCCAGATATGGTTAATCTGATTGAAAAGTTTATTAGAGGTCTCGAATATGGCTGATTCCTTTACGGCTGTGTTTACGGCTTCTGCCTGTATATTTTCGGGCCTTAACTCACCTTTCCAGTTGCTTATTTCTACACCACTGAATACAAACCAGTTGAAACGTGGCGCATAGGTAGCATTAGGCTTGCCATTGAAAGTATAAGTATTTTCGCCTGAATATAGATTGGCATTAAAGGTGATTTTGATAGTATGCCCTGCCGGAGCAGATACATTTTTTAAGCGTACCCAACCAGAAATCTCTTCGGGGAAAGAGACTTTATAATTGCCATTGGACAATTTCTCAATTTTAGTGGGTTTATACACTTTTGTGATTTTATCGGTAGGAGCCGTGTGGGCAGACATCTTTCCAAAAGGAGTGGCACGATTAATGACATTTTCCCATTGGCTATCGTTAAACCCGACTTTGCACCAGTCTGGTTGTTCCTGTCGGGCATCGTAGATTTCGCCATCATAGACTAAATCTGAAATAATAGCCGATTTAGCGACTTTCCAGCTTTTGTCTGATACCACAACCTCTTCGGTATTATCATCATAAACAATATGCAATTGAGCAATGAACCGGGGTGAGCCATAAGAGGCCGTCCAGAACTTAGGGGCATTATAGAAACCATTACCTAAAATAGCCCCGATTACATTATGGCCTGTTTGCAATTTACTGGTAATATCATATGCCAGATACATAACCCGATAATCTTTAAATTCATCAGGTAATGAAATATACGCATCGGGCAGTTGTGGGCGTTTGCCGTAGTTTGTCTGATTCGGTACCAAATAATCGTCAGAGGCTTTTTGCCCGTTTACATAAAATTCAAAATAACCCAAGCCTGTAGTATAAACAACAGCGCTTTTGATTTTCTTGGAAGTCTTAAAAACTTTGCGCAAAAGTGGGGCAGGTGGCGGCAATATTTGTGTTCGCTGGTCTGGCCCGCCTTTAGGTTTAGGGATAGCTTCTTCGTTTTGCCATGGCGCGCCAATCCATTCAGCTTTCCAGTCAGCAGGGTTTAGTAGTCCCATATGCCATTTAGCTATCTTGCTCCAGGCTGATGGCTTGCCGTTTTTATCCCATACACGTACCTGCCAGTAGCAGGTCATACGGGATAATAAATTTTTGCCACCATACCTGATGGAGTGTGCAGTCTCATTCATTATCTTGCCCGTATCCCATAAGTCAGGTTTTTGTAATAATGCAATATCAGAAGCCACTCTTATCTGATATGCCGTTTGAATTTGCCCTCTCTCGTTGGGCTTTGCCATATTAAGCCAGGAGAGTCGCGGGTTGAGTGCGTCAACAACAGATGGATTTTCCATGTATTCGCAGGTAAGGTTTTGCACGTCAAGCTGTGCAAATACTAACTCTGCTGACAAAAGCAGAAAAAGACAAAGTAGGTATTTCATGAATGGTGTTAGCAAGTTTTGTAAGCTTGCTTTCTTTAATGAGGTTGAAAGATCTCATTATAAAAATAGCTATTTTTTGGTAAATGAAACTATAAAGAGTAAGAATTGTATAATAAGCCTTTTATGTAGACCATGATTCTTAATTTAACATTTTTTAGGAGTTTAGCGAAAATGCTTCTGATCTATTTAGAATACATTTGTGAAATCGTTCAGAAAATGGCATAATGAAAAAGACAATAATCATATCATTAATTCTAATCTTTAAAACATTACTATCTTATGCACAATCAAAAGGTATTGCACAAATAGACAGCATCCTTACCGAAATGACAAAACAGGATATTTTCTCGGGCACTATTTTAATTGCTGATAATTCGAAAATTCTGCTTGTCAAAGGCTACGGGTATGCAGATAGAGAAAATAAGATTAACAACACGCCTGATACCCGCTTCACTTTATCTTCAGCTTCAAAAGTTTTTACCGGAACTGCTATTACTTATCTTGCGCAACAAGGAAAATTAAAATTCACCGATAAGATAAACCAATATATTGCAGGCATTCCGAAAGGCAATAAAATGACAATCCATCAGTTACTTACTCATTCAGCCGGCGTAGATGATTTTTTTAATGCCAAAGACTTTAGCTATAAAAACATAAAGAATTGCACAGATATGTTACCGTTTATACGCCAGATGCCTTTGGTTTATAATCCGGGCGATAGCTGTATTTATTCAACAGGCAATTGCATTGTATTAGGCGCAGTGGTTGAGAAAATTACCGGAAAGAGTTTTCCGCAATATATCAGAGAAACTTTTATTGAGCCTTTAGGTTTGACGAATACCACTTTTACAGCTTACTGGCAATTAGATGATAGCCAAAGACAATATGCAGTTGGCTATAAAAAAACTGATAACGACGAAGTAGAAAAGAGAGCATATAACTATGATTATGGGTTTGTGCCACTCTCAGCAGGTGGTGTGTGGAGTACAGTGATGGATATATATAAATTTGATAAGGCGATATTTTCAAAACACCTGCTTAGTGAGTATTATCTGAAGCAAATGACAACCCGATATACATCTCAATGGGAAAACTCATATTTTGGTTATATGTGGATTATAAATAATAAAAAAGGCTACGAAAGCATTGGTCATGCCGGAGATAGTTCTGGCTGGCATGCCACCAATGATTATTACCCCAAACAAAAATATACCATTATTATCCTGACAAACTTCGGCTGGGTTAATTTAGATATACTTTCAAAAAGATTTGAAGAGCTGTTGTTTAAATAAGAAATACGTAAGGATAGGTTCTTTTTAGATAAACCCTTACCAGAATAAACTCCAATAAATAAAATAATTGGGGGTGGCCAGATTCCAACTAACCCCTCCAAACTTTTAATGAAAAAATCCTCCTGGAATAAATCCAGGAGGATTAAAAATAGTCGGGATGACAGGATTTGAACCTGCGACCTCACGCCCCCCAGACGTGCACACTACCAAGCTGTGCTACATCCCGAAACGGTCCTTATACAATCAAGAACCTTGCAAAAATAAGTTAAAACTGGTTGCTCTCCAACAATCAAATAGCAAAATTATACCTTAAATAATTCTCAGTCGCTCTTCTTCCAGATCCAGTTGATACAATTGCTGACGGATTATTTCCTCATCTATCTTTGGGTCTTTGTTCAATTCAGTAAGATACTGACGCTGTATTTCAAGCAATTCCACAAAAATAACTTTTGTTTTTTCATTCATCCAGCTATCGTCCGAGGCCTTGGTTCTTTCTTCCCAATGTTTCAGAAATTTCTCCATGCCAGCATGGCCGTTCAGCTCATTGTCATATTTATTTTTAAGAAATTCATACACATGTTGTTTCAATCCTTGCTTCATTTTTCTTCTGGTTTCTTCCTCTGATTCTGTTTTAAATACTTCGTTTAAACCCCAGGTACGTTTAATAAAATAAGGAAGGGTAAGCCCTTGCACCACAAGTGTGAGCAATATCACCACAAAGGTGATGAACAATATCAGGTTTCTGTGTGGGAAGGCCATACCATTAACTAAGGTAACAGGTATGGCCAATGCCGCAGCCAGAGATACCACACCACGCATCCCGGTCCAACCGAGTAAAAGTGGCATGATAAAACGCATTTTTGGCGAAGAGGCCCGAGGGGCCACGCTCGGTCGGAAAATAAGCGTAGCTATCATAGCAGCATAAGAACTAATGATACGGGCTGCAATCAAAGTTACAGTTACTAATAAACTATACCCGATAGCAGTACTTAAAGGTATGCCTTCCGCGTGCAGACCACTTACAATTTCCGGAAGCCCAAGACCAATAATCAGAAAGACAATACCATTGAGAATGAATATGAAACTTTCCCAGACACTATATCCCTGAATCCGGCTGGCACTGTTTAAAAAGACTAATCTTCTTGCAGACATAAATAAACCACCACTAACTACTGCCAGCACACCCGAGGCATGCAACTGCTCTGCTATCCAGTACATAAAATAAGGCTCAATCAATGTAAGTGCAACATCTGACGAGGCATCGGTAGGCAGTAATTTATGTGCCTGCACAAATACCCAACCCACCAATAAACCAATACCTGCCCCGCCAATTACCATCCATAAAAAGCTCAGCGTGGCCTCTTGCCACACAAAATGGCCAGTACCCACAGCTATCATGGCAAAGCGGAATATAATCAGCGAAGAAGCATCATTCAATAGGCTTTCCCCTTCTAAAATGGCCGCTATAGACTTTGGTATCTTTACAAATTTCGTAATGGCGCCTGTGCTTACGGCATCAGGTGGTGACACAATACCACCCAGTAGAAAACCCAAAGCAAGTGTAAAAGTCGGAATATAATGACTGGTAATCAACGCCACCGAAAGTGCGGTAAAAAATACGACCAGAAAAGCAAAACTGCCAATGATACGCCACCATTTTTTCATCTCCTTGAAAGAGATTGTCCATGCAGCTTCAAAAAGTAATGGCGGTAGAAAAATAAAAAAAATGAGGTCAGGATTGATTTTTACCACAGGCAGACCAGGAATAAAACTAACCAGTAGTCCGGCTACTACCAGTAATATAGGGTACGCAATTTTTAATTTAGTGGCCCACATTTCGAGCAGAACCACTGCGGCTACCATAGCCAGTAAAAAGGGTAAAATACTATGCATTAAAAAAAAGGTTATATATCAGATTTACATCAGCACATCATTTACCGCCTGTATAGGTTTAGGGAGTTTAGTTTCTCCTAACATCTGTAATAAATCAATCTCTATTGTACGGCAAATAGAGAGCATTGGCACATCTGTTCCGAAACCCTCAAAGGGATTTTCGGAATAATCGCCTATCAGCTCCATTACTATATAAATCCAGCCGACTAATGTGCCAAAGGGAATCATTAACCAGACACCAGCCGAGCCATGTTTGGCAAATTCGGCCACAATGCCCAGGGGTAACAAAAAAATGAATATACAGTTAAAAATAAAACTCAGATTGGCGTATTGTCGTGGTAATGGAAATCTTTTAATTCGTTCTGCTCTGCCCTGATGGTCGTAAAAATCACCCAGTACTTTCTGCATATCCAATTGTTTACGCATATGCAGGCATTCTTTTTCTTCCAGTTCGGCCAATGTAAGCGATTGTAAACGTATAATTTGTGTGGTTTTATTGGTAGCATATTCCCACTCCGTGGCCTCAGCAAAGTATTTTTCTTTCTGCTCTTCGGTCAGATAGTCTTTAAACAGACCTATACCACCATTTTCTCTCCGCCGGACGGCTATTCTTCTGAAAAGATGATTCAAACTTACATGTTCCCAGGGGGTAGGTACCAGCAACTGCTCTCTTAAAAGATAAAGCCAGGCAATATGCCGGTAGATCAACCGGGTTTTAATTTGTTTAATTTCTTCTTCTGGTAACTCTTTATTTCTGACAAATGCATCTACCATTGCACCCCAGCTTCTGCTGCTGTTTACAATGGCTCCCCATATTTTACGGGCTTCCCACACCCTGTCATACGATTGGTTGTTCTTAAATCCTACATAAAATGCTACAGCCGTACCGATTAGTGATACAGGCAGCCAGGGAATAGAAATCCAATGCCATTCTAAGACTCTATACAATACCGAAACGATAAGCATATAAGAGCTAAGCCACCAGAGGTGGTGCCCGGCAAATTCAAATAGCCCTTTAAGCGTAATGTTTTTTCTTACAATCATCTTGATACAACAGGGTTTTGTATGTATTCAGGTGGTACCAGTACTAAAATTCCAGCCGTTGTTTGTCTTTCAATAATTCAACTTGCAAAGTTTCGTAAGGTAACAACTGAGGCGTAACTTTTTTATTAATCGCTAATACTGCTGCTGTTGCTGCCGACTGTCCCAAAATCATAAACACAGGCTCCATACGAATAGAACCATAGGCAATATGTGAACTCGATACACAAACCGAAACTAAAAGATTGGTACATTCATTGGCTTTAGGCAGAATTGAACCGTATGCAATAGAATAAGGTTTGTCGGGGTGCACTCCAATATCACCTTCGTTCTGTACATAACCGTCTTGCTTTACATATCGCTGAATATTGTGAGAATCTAAAGAGTATGAACCCATTCCTACCGGATTAGGTACTTTTGTTTTGCCCAAAGCATCAGCTTCTTTCATGATAAATTCGCCAACCATGCGTCTGGCTTCTCGAATGTATAACTGATGTGGCCAGCCACCATTGTCTTTAAACTCGTCTTTAGGTAAGCCCCATTGTTGCATTTTTTCGTGCACATCGGCAGGTACGCTTGGGTCATTTTGCAGAAAATACATCAAGCCCTTCTGATATAATTCATGGTCTTTAATAATCTGTTTCCTACGCTCATAGCTGGCTTCAGGATAATCATAATTTTTGCCGATATAATCAGTGCTGAAAGGGCCATGATTATTAGTATCAGTCTTTCGATTCGGAATAGGGTCATATTTATCAAAAGTCTCACGCCAACCCGAAGCAAATACTCTTGCCAGTAATTCATAGCGGCCAGGGTCGTAGCCTTTCGGTTTTTCAAACGGAATCCGATTGTCAGGACTATTACTCAAACACATCCTGAAACAATACGCCTGTATTTTATTATCACCCGTACCATATTCTCCAGGAGGGGCAGCTGAAACTTCCGGTAGCAAGCCGCTCTTCGGGTCATTCGGTATTTTATAAGGGCTTATCTTACTCTTAAAATGATGCCCATGCTGAAAAACTTCTGTCTGTACCCCATTCCATTTTTCACCATACACACTATTCGCTTCCCGGCCAACATGGTACGATACTCCAGCCGCAGCCATTAGGTCGCCTTCATAGGTAGCATCAATAAACATTTGCCCCTCATAGGTGTTCCCACTCAGGGTGCGGAACGAGCGGATGTCAGTCCCTTGTTTGGTTACTCCTTTTTTCGAGCGGTCGAGCCATTCGTTTCTATAAATAGTAAGCTGATATTCTTTCGCAAAATCTTCAAAAACTTGTTCAGCTGCATGAGGTTCAAAAATCCACATAGTGCGGTTGTTACCATCAATGGCAGGAGTTCCCTGACCTTTATTGCCATATTCTTCTTTCCTCTGCCAGTTCCATGATTCCGGTTTTTGATAGTGAGTATATAAACGTTGATAAAACTCACGCGATAAACCACCAATTACCTCTTTATTACCCGTATCAGTAAAACCCAAACCACCTGATGAAAGTCCACCCAAATGAGTATCAGGAGATACCACAATAACAGATTTTCCCATTTTTTTAACCTGCACAGCCGCAATTACTGCAGAAGATGTTCCTCCATAAATAATCACATCAGCTTTATAAGTTTTAGCAGTTTTTGTCTTAGAGGGAGTATAGCCCGGAAAAATAATCATGACTACAAATAGCCAGATAAAGAGTGAGATTTTTTTCATAGAGGTTGAATTGTAAATGGATGGATAGTGAATAAGTCGGTAATTTATTAAATAAATTGTGAAATTTCAGAAAAACCGGTATTATTCATATACTTTGTCTATTAAAAAAAGCAGTTATACTTTATCATAAAGTACAACTGCTTTTTTAAGGTTTTATAAATAAATGTCCAGAAATTATTGGATTAAATATAATAGAGTCCTAATGAACCTATTCGTAGAGACTGGGCATTGCACTGTCTTTACCCAATCAGGCATTTTGAAGAAGATTTAATTGTAAAAAATCAATCTATAGATATTGAAATATAATTGCCTTTCTTACTTCACCGCCTTCAAACTCAAATCTAAACTTTTGGCTGAGTGTGTAAGATAACCCAACGATACATAATCAACACCGCATTCGGCATATTGTCTCACATTTGAAGGAGAGATGCCTCCCGATGCCTCAATAGGATACCTGCCATCTACCATTTTAACAGCCTGCCTTATATCTGCATAACTGAAATTATCAACCATGATTCTAACTACACCACCTATTGTCAAAACCTCTTGCAACTCTGACAGGTTTCTTACTTCTATTTCAATATCCAGATTTCTATTCGTATTTTTCAGATAATTATGTGCCGCATCTAAAGCGTTTTTGATGCCTCCGGCATAATCTACATGATTATCTTTAATCAAAATCATATCAAACAAACCAAAACGATGATTTACGCCCCCACCAATCTGCACGCCCCACTTTTCTAACATCCTGAAGCCTGGCGTGGTTTTTCGGGTATCTAATACTTTGGTTTTTGTACCCTCCAGTAGTTTTACCACCTGATTGGTCGTAGTAGCTATACCACTCATCCGTTGCATACAATTAAGTACCAGACGTTCAGCTGTTAGAATAGATTGGTCTCTTCCCTCAACAAAAAAGGCCACATCTCCGAATTTAATGGGAGCCCCATCCTTAATCAAAGCCTTCACTTTTAAATCCTTATCAACGGCTTTAAAAATCATTTTAGCCAACTCCACACCTGCCAATATACCATTGTCTTTTACAAGAAGCCTTGCTTTGCCCATGGCATCAGCCGGAATAGTTGATAAAGAAGTATGGTCTCCATCGCCAATATCTTCAGCCAGGGCATTTTTAATAAACTTGTTAATCGCTCTTTTATCTATCTCCATATTCATAAGCCTCAGGGGCATTTTTATTGTGCTTGCGACTCTCCTATAATTCTGAGTCCTTCTAAAGTCAGTTCACGGTTTACTTCTACAAACTCTCCATGCAGGGTAGAAATAATTGACGAAAGCCCACCCGTAGCAATAGCTATACAATCGCCATTTAACTCTGCTCGTATTTTTTGAATCATATTCTTCACCAAACCCTCATAGCCCCATAAAATACCAGCTTGAATAGCATGTACGGTATTTTTGCCCAATATAGAACTGGGTAACTCCAACGGCACATCAGGCAATTGGGCTGTATTGGCAAACAGGGCTTTAACGGCCGTTCTTAAGCCGGGGGCTATAGAAACACCTAATACTTTGCCTTTGCCCGATATTGTCGTAAAGGTCAAGGCGGTGCCAAAGTCAACTATAACACAATTGCGCTTATACTTGGTAAAGGCAGCAACCGCATTAGCCACCAAATCACTCCCGATTTCGTTCGGATTATCAATCGAAATCTCAATAGATGGGAAAATGTAGGCATTGACAATAATAGGCTCAATACCAAACATATTGTTGACCAATAGCTTGAAGATAGGAGTGAGGGGAGGTACAACACTACTTAAAACAACCTTGGTAATATCAGAAAAACGCAGGCGGTTTTCTAAGAAATATTGTCGGAAACGATACTCAAAAAAGACATAATTCTCGTCTTTCAGTGACTTAATCCTGAATTGATGAAGCAGCGTTTTATCTTCAAAAATTCCGAAAGTCGCATCAGTATTACCAACATCTATCACTAATAATTTATTCAAGAGGTAAATTTTATTTTGGATTCCAAAGTTTGCAAAATCTTATCAATCTCTCAAGACTTTTGGTAAGAATTAATAGGATTACTATTCTTTAATCCTCCAAGGCGGATTCTTCCGGTTATCTCCGGCATGAAATATAATCAGCAGATGATTATCTAAATCTTTTATTCTGGCTTCACGCCAAAGCCAGGGTTTATCCATTGGCAATTCTTCTATCACAAAACCCTTTCTCAACAATTCACTGATTTTATCATCTACATCGGCAACCTCAAAATAAATCCAGACTCCAGTATCTGCAGGTATATTCTCAGCCTGATGGATAGAGAAAGTACTATCTCCCTGTAAACATTCAAATCGGGCATAATGCACATCTTTCACAATCAATCTAAGCCCTAATTTTTCGTAGAACTCAATCGATTGCTCTATATTGCTTACAGGTATTGTTAGCTGATTTAAGTTCATCTGAATATTTGTCAATTTTTCCGTTTCAAAAACACAAAGCCATTCTTTTCTTCAATAAATTCCAGATTCGGGTGGTTCTTATACGCTTCGTATCTATCAGTCCGTGTAACAAAAAATACAGGTTTATCTACCGGCCCATTCAGTAGCCATTCACTGAATTGTTCCTGAGTCATTTGCTTGGTTGAGACTGGCGCGCTATCAGGTTGTTTCTGAAAATAAAACAAGTGTGCATAGCTTTTAAAACCAATCACACTTACATAGACATTCTGCCCTCGTTTGGATTCATAAAAATCAATGGCGGCTCCTTGCGTGTACCGCTCTATCTTAGGAACAACCACTGCACCAAAGGTAAAAAGACAGATGGCCGTTGCCAATGTGATGCCACCAATGAACGTCCACTTTTTTTCACTTGAATCTTTTTTTCTTAAAATTAAAACCAGTAGTATTATGAAATACGTAATTCCTATTAAGATCTCAAAGCCACTCCAATGCACCACTGCATTGAGGTTCTTTGCAGCAAACGAGTCTTTTATATAAGGGATAATCTCTGCCGTATTCATGCCGACAAGAGGTATGGCAATCAATAAAAGCGAAAAAACTGTACCGATGAAAATCAGACCAAAAGTCAGCCATTTATTCCACCTTTTTTTGCCACTCAGCCAATCATATAAAAAGCTGGCCGCCATAAACGAAAGCGGAAAATAGGCCATTGAGGAGTAATGGACGATTTTTGTAGTAACAATACTGAACAGAATCATGACTACCCAAAAGGTAATTTTCATCCATTTACCAAAGTTTTCCTGCCTCGAAGCCAGCGCCGGAATACCAAAAATCGACATCGGAAAACAACCCAGTAATACCACAACAAAATGGTAATAAAAAGGTTGACCGTGTCCGGCATCAGGCGTGCTGAACAGGCGTATCTGGTACTGGATAAACTCCTGAAAAAACCAGAAACCATTGTGCATCAATTCGTTAGCAAACCATAAAGAAGCAATAGCAACACAGGCTACCGAAAAAAACAGGATTTGTTTAAATGTAAAAAGTTTAGTAAATTTGTTATAAAGTATCCAGTACGAAATGGCTGTCAATCCCCATATCAGTCCGCCAACCGGCCCTTTTGTAAGTATTGATAAGCCAATGAATATACCGGATAACCAGATATATTTTGGCATGGTTTGAGCCCTATAGGAGAAGTAAATCCCCAGAAAAATAAACAGATTAAATGTAGGATCTATAATGCCGGATTTAAAATATAAATGGGGAGTAAAAGAACCTAAATAGATAAGCGCCCAGATTAATCCAAAGCTGGTATTCCTGATGCGAGTGCCAATTAAAAAAAGAACCCAAAGAGTAATACAACCAATTACGGCATTTGAGAAGCGTGCTGCGAACTCATTTATGCCCAATAACTGCATTGCTCCTGCCTGCATCCAGAAGAAAAGCGGCGGCTTTTCCCAGAAAGGCTTATAATCAATCTGAACCTTGCTGTAATTTCCGGAAAGTATCATTTCTCTGGCTGATTCAGCGAAATTGATTTCGTCCCAGTCGAATAAATGAACATTCCCTAAAAATGGGAAAAAGAAAACAACTCCTGAAGCTAAGACAATAAGTGGGTAATATTTTTGCTGAATTTGAATACGCATTCAATGAAGGATATTTTTTTGCCAAAGGTAAACATAAAAAGCAAAAAGATGATATTGCTTATTCATCTCAACCATAAACAATGCTATATGAAAGAAAAATACTTTAATCGCAAAATGTTATAGAGCGTATGCTATTGTCGAAGGAAATAGAAACCAATTTAGTCAGGCTGCAAGAAACAATAAATAAGTATTATCCGGATCCGATTGAGATAGATTATGAAAAACACATTGTTCAAACACGCTATTTTAGCTTATTTGAACAAAATAAAGGAGATTTAACAATAATTTTTGATATAAAACATTGTAAAATAGTAAATATTAGTAAAAATATTACTAACTTTACGGGCTATAACAGGAAAGAGTTTGGTGAAAACATTACTTTAGGTTTTATTTCGCTATTAGCTCCTGATCATATTTCATTTATTAATGTATTTTCTACCTGGATACAGAAGGTACTGGAAGACCTTAATAAACATTATAGATATGAACATTTTCTGAACTGTTGGGGAATAAAATTCTACAATAAAGCGGGTGAAACGATGAAATGGCATCTGAGCGCCTTGCCTTTGGAGTTAGATGCAGAAGGAAAACCACTATTAGTTTTTATTTCCATTCAGGACATTACTCATTTGATGAAAGGGGATGATTATTGGATAAGAGGGGTTTTCGGAAGAGAGGAAAAGAAGATTTCTGTCTATCATTCAAATGAAGACAAGACCGCAGAGCAGGAAATTTTATCTGAAAGAGAAAAAGAAGTTCTGAAATATATTAATCAGGGCCTGAATACAAAGCAAATTGCAGATGTGTTAGGTATCAGTCCAAACACAGTAGATAATCATCGGAGGAATATGCTTGCCAGAACCGGTACCCGTGATACTACAGCTTTGATTCATTTATGCAAGATGACAGGCATTGTTTAAGATTATTTCAATTCATAAGATATTTTTATATTTAGTAAGTGCTTGGTAATAAGCGATTTGTAAAGTTTATTGAGGCTCAATAGTCAGTATGACTATTGTTATATCCGCAAATTATTAAGAAATCGCACACTTAACTAAAAAACTCACTTTTTTAGTCACAGCAAAAGTTGTTTTGGGTTCATCGGGGGACAGATTCTGCCCCCTTTGCCTTTTTTAAGGGGTCAACAAAAAAACGCAAACAAAATGCTTGCGTTTCTCTTCGATAAAATCAATTCTTCTATCTCAATTTATTTATACAAATCAGGAAATTCTTTTGGTTTTGCCTCGTGCATGACTTCATAAACCGCATCAAAAATAGTTTCTGCATTCGGTTTCGAGAAATAATCTCCATCGGCTGCATAGGCAGGTCTATGCGCTTGTGCGGCAATCGCTTTCGGAGCAGAATCTAACCAACGGTAGGCTTGTTGCCCGTCAAGCACCTCCTGCATCATAAAGGCCGAAGCACCACCCGGAACATCTTCATCAGCAAATATCACTCGATTAGTTTTCTTGATTGATTCAACAATGCTATGGTTAATATCAAAAGGCAGTAATGACTGCACATCTATTACTTCTGCATGAATCCCTACTTGCGCAAGCTGATTAGCAGCCTCCATCACAATCCGGCACATGGAACCATAGGTAACTATGGTTATGTCTTCCCCTTTTCTCAGAATTTCAGGTATTCCCAGAGGTACACAAACCTCCGAAAGGTTTTTCGGCATTTTTTCCTTGATACGATACCCATTCAGGCACTCAATAATCAGTGCTGGGTCATCGCCTTTCAGAATAGTATTATAAAACCCGGCAGCTTGTACAAAGTTGCGGGGCACCAATACATGGATTCCCCGTAAAGAGCCTAACATGGCAGACATTGGCGAACCCGAGTGCCAGATACCCTCTAAGCGATGTCCGCGTGTACGGATAATCAATGGTGCTAACTGACCACCCACTGTGCGGTAGCGAAGCGAGGCCAGATCATCAGTCAATGTGGCTAAAGCATAATAGATATAGTCAAAATACTGAATCTCCACAATGGGGCGTAAGCCTCTCATGGCAGCTCCGATACCTTGTCCGATAATAGTCGTTTCACGAATCCCCGTATCTGTTACACGCAGGTCTCCATATTTTTCCTGCAATCCGGCAAACCCCTGGTTTACATCACCTATTTTTCCAACGTCTTCGCCAAGTGCAAATACTCTTGGGTCACGGTTAAGCAAAAGGTCAAAATAAGTATTAATAATTTCACGGCCATCTACACCCAAACCTTGCTCATCGTATTCAGGAGCAACTCTTTTGACAAACATAGGTGAGGTTGGGTATTCACTCACCAAATGAGTGTTATATCTTTCTTTATTTTCTGCAGCGGTCTGCTCAAGCCAGCTGAGAATAGCTTTTTTAGCTGGAATTTGTTCCTGACGTATAATTACAAGAGCCTTCTTAACAAGGCTTATAAGCTCTCTGCGGACAGGATTCGGGGTGTGTTCTAACTCTTCTCTTAACTTAGCTATATCCGCAGATTGTTTACTTTCTGCTCCCGCCTTTTTCAATAGTTGCAAAGCATTATCAATATCAGGCTTTATTGAGTTCCTGTATGCTGCCCAGGCTGCATTACGAGATTTTTGTGCAGTTTCTTTTGCTTTAATTTCAATTCCTTTTATCTCCTCTTCAGTAGCATAGCCATTCGATACAATCCATTCTCTTAAGTGAAGATTACAGTCATATTCATGCTCAAAATTTAAACGTTCTTTTGATTTATAACGCTCATGTGAGCCGGAAGTGGAGTGCCCTAACTGTTGGGTTACTTCTATTACATGCACTAAAACCGGAACGTGCTCGTCCCGTGCATAACGTGCCGCCTGCTGATAGGTATCTATTAACTCGGTATAATTCCAGGCACGGGCTACCATGATTTCGATGCCATTAGAGCCATCTTTTCTCTGGAATCCGGCCAATGCCTCTGAAATACTGCTTTTGGTTGTCTGATATTCAATCGGAACAGAGATTCCATAACCATCGTCCCACACAGAAAAAATAACAGGTATCTGTAATACTCCTGCCGCATTGATTGACTCAAAAAACATACCTTGCGAGGTCGAGGCATCACCTATAGTGGCAAAACATACTTCGTTTCCTTTCCTTGAAAATTGAGTAAGGTATTGTAATTCAGGGTTTTGTCTGAATAGCTTGGAAGCATAAGCCAGTCCTATAGAACGAGGCATTTGTCCTGCTGTAGACGAAACATCACTGACAGTATTGTATAATTCAGTCTGATTGAGCCATTCTCCGTTCTCATCAATCCACCTGTTTCCGTAGTGTGCGTTCATAGAACGCCCGGCAGAAAACGGATCATGAGCAATATCGGGATGGGCATATAATTGAGCGAAGAATTGTTGCCAGCTAAGACCACCAACAGCAGCTAAAAATGTTTGATCACGATAGTATCCTGAGCGAAAATCGCCTTTTCTGAATACTTTAGACATGGCTATCTGAGCCAGTTCTTTGCCATCACCGAATACCCCGAAATTAGCCCGGCCCATAAATACATCTTTCCGGCCGATAATACTAACCTCACGGCTTTCGCAGGCAATGCGGTAGTCATTTAAAACTTCTTCTTTAGTTAATAAAACATCTGTTGAGGTAATTAGGTCTGATGCTCCAGTCATGCTTTCAATTTTGAATGGTTAAAATGGGAAGGCGAATCCATACAAAAAATTGTAAATATACCTTACTCAACTAATAAAACTGAAATTAGTTGTCATACTAACTAATTATGATGTAAAGTTAAAGAAAATATTTCTTTTTCAAAAAAAACCAAGCACGAAAGAACTTTGTTAATGAGTTGTTAAATATTTGGTATATATATAGTATTTATTATTTATTTGCGTTGGAAATAAGCTTTACTAATAAAACAGAATTTATTTTTAACTTTAAATTATTCAAATCTAATGAAAAAATTAATTTCAACGATTGCGGTAGTTTTTGCGTTTGTAGCTGCCGTACAAGCTCAAGGAGTATTAAAATTCAATAAAGAAGTACATGATTTCGGTAAAGTATCTGAAGGTCCATTAGCAACTTACAGCTTTGAAGTTACAAATACTGGTACTGCTCCGGTTGTCATCTCAAACGCTGCTGCTTCTTGTGGCTGTACTACACCAGAGTGGTCAAAAGACCCAATCATGCCAGGTGCTAAAAGTACTATCAAAGTAGGCTATAACACATCGGGTCGCCCGGGTGCATTTACAAAAACAATTACTGTTACAAGCAACGCTGAAAACGCCACAGTAATCTTAACTATTAAAGGCGAAGTTACTGCTCCATCAGCAGCACCTGCCAACGCTCCTGCTTCATCACCAAACGGAAAGAAAAAAGTATAATTCCAGAAAATATATTCTTTTCTCAGGAAGCCATCTGCTTATAAGCAGATGGCTTCTTTGCGTTCCGGCGTTAAGGAACGATAAATTTTTAATTTCGTACCTGCTGGACTTGCCAAAATGAAAAAAAATATCGAATATCGAATTGGGAACTGTTTCATGAAATAAGAACCTGACGCTTATATTTTACCAGATAAAACGGTTCGGTTTCTATTATTCAGACAAAGAAGCCACAGATGAGAATATTTATACGTAGTACACCGGATGATACACCCACCGTTTGAGCCCGCCGATGAATACAAAAAATACCTCTCGGAGGTAAGCCATTTCATTCTTTTAGGTGAGAAAAATTATATAAAAAAGGTTCACGGATAAGCATTTGATAAATTTTGTGTTAAAAATGGACAAAACATTTAGTCGTCAACAAAACGTTTTGTCATCAACAAAGTAACTGATAGGTCATTTCAATCTTACTTTAGCTTTAAAATTTATGCTGAAATTACACTTTGTCGTACATTTTTTTAGAATTAGTAGTAGCAGATCTGGATTCTTGCTATTGAGAAACATTGTACAACTTTTGTTTAATTGTGGCGTTAGCATGGACAAAACGTTTGAACATCAACAAAACCTTGTAGCCTGTCTGCACGGGAATTGTATGAATAAACCAATTTCCGTTTTTTTGATTTTTGACAGCCAGACGAAAATGAAACGGTCTGCCTCGTGGTTACTGTTATTCTTTCCCGATTCAATAAAACATAAACTAAAAGCCCGATCCTTATGAATTTTCTTTGTATCTGTACTTACTATAAAGGAATGGAGTTCCTGAAATCCTGTAAAGCAGAAGGAAATACCGTTTATCTCTTGACCAATAAAAAGTTAGAAAGTAAGGCCTGGCCGTGGGAGTCGATAGACGAAACGTTCTATTTAGAAAACATTGATAATAATTTTGATACTTATGCCAATATTATTAAAGGATTGGCACATCTGATGCGCAGCAAGAAGATAGACCGTGTTGTAGCATTAGATGATTTTGATGTAGAAAAAGCCGCTTTGACCCGCGAGCATTTCAGAATACCTGGTATGGGGCAGACAACCGCCCGTTATTTCCGGGATAAACTGGCCATGCGTGTTCAGGCATTGTCTGCTGGGATTAATGTTCCGCCATTCAGTCCGCTTTTTCATGACGTTGATATCACCGAATATCTTCAGGCTACTTCTGCTCCCTGGGTAATTAAGCCACGCTCGGAAGCATCGGCAGCGGGTATCAAAAAAGTACATAGTTTTCAGGAAGCCTGGGATACGATTCATAGTTTAGGAGAAGAAAGACACAATTATCTGATTGAGCAGTTCAAGCCCGGAGATGTGTATCATATAGATGCACTCACGGTTGGTGGAAAAGTGATTTTTTCAAGATGTAGCCAATACCTGAACACTCCTTTTGAAGTAGCACACGGAGGAGGAATCTTCCGTTCTGTTACGGTAGAACATAATTCAAAAGATGAGAAGGCACTGAAAAAACTGAACGAGCAAGTGATGAAAGCCTTTGGCATGAAATTCAGTGCCTCGCATACTGAAGCTATCAAGTGTTATGAAGATGGTAAGTTTTATTTTTTAGAAACAGCTTCAAGAGTAGGAGGGGCTAATCTGGCCGAAATGGTTGAATACTCATCAGGGATTAACTTATGGCGCGAATGGGCCAGAATAGAAACAGCAGTTGCTACTGGGGGGGCTTACGAACTACCTCCGGTTGATGATTATTATTCAGGCATTATTATCTCTTTATCTTCTCACCAATGGCCTGATTATGCACCATTTAATGATCCTGAGATAGTATGGAAAATGAATGATGAATATCACATAGGCTTAATTGTTCGCTCAAAAAGCCGCGAAAGGGTTATGGAACTCATGGAAAAATATGCTATCATGATTCGGGATTTGGGTTATCATGCCTCTGCCCCCGCACCCGACAAACCAGTACACTAATAGTACGATTACCTGATTGCTCGTATATAAAGAGTGCAGAACCATCTATAATTCAACACCTGAATATGACTACACAAGAAATAATTGACTATGTAAATTCACACCCATCAGGAAAAGTGAAACTGGCAGTTGCCGATATTGATGGTATTTTAAGAGGTAAGTATATCAGTAAACAAAAGTTCCTTTCTGTAATTGAGGGAGATTTAGGCTTTTGCGATGTAGTAATGGGCTGGGATATGGCCGATGTCTGCTATGACAATACTGATTTTACAGGCTGGCATTCAGGTTATCCTGATGCCAAAGTCAAATTAGATTTATCAACTTTCCGCAAAGTTCCCTGGGAGAATGATGTTCCTTTTTTCTTAGGCGAGTTTATTGAAGAGGCTGCCGAAATATGTCCAAGAAATTTATTGAAGCGGGTAACAGAGCAAACAGAGCAGGCAGGTTTTAAACCATTCTTCTCACAGGAGTTTGAATGGTTTAATTTTGAAGAAACACCTGTTTCAGCAAATGCCAAAGACTTCCAGAATCTTACCCCAATGACTCCGGGTATGTTTGGCTACTCAATTCTGAGAAGTACACTAAAAAATGATTATATGACGGCTCTATTTGAGCACCTGGCCAAATTTGATGTGCCGCTCGAAGGACTACACACCGAAACCGGCCCGGGTGTCTATGAAGCTGCCATTACTTACTCTGATGTATTGACTGCCGCCGATAGAGCTTTACTCTTTAAAACTTCAGTAAAGGAAATTGCCTATCAGCAAGGCATTATGGCCACCTTTATGGCAAAAATCAATGAAAACTTACCCGGTTGTAGTGGACACGTTCACCAGAGCCTTTGGGATGCTGATTCCAGAACTAATCTCTTTTATGACGAAAAGGCACCTGATCATATAAGTGAACTCATGCAAAGCTATATGGCCGGGCAATTATTTTGCTTGCCACATATCTTGCCGATGGTTGCCCCCACTATCAATAGCTATAAGCGTCTGGTTGAAGGAGCATGGGCACCAACAACCCTGACCTGGGCAGTAGATAACCGCACTGTAGCTTTACGAGCCTTACCTATCAGCAAGAAATCATGCCGGATTGAAACCCGCGTAGTAGGCTCTGATACAAACCCTTATCTGGCGATTGCTGCCTGTTTAGCGGCAGGTCTCTATGGCATCCGTAAAAACTTAAAACTCAATCAACCTGCTACGGTTGGCAATGGATATAGAGATATAAGCAATGGTATATTACCAAGAAATCTGGATGAGGCGACTAATACAATGAAAAATTCAGAAGTAGCAAAAGAATTGTTTGGCGAAAAATTCGTAGCCCATTTTACGCAAACCCGTGACTGGGAATGGCGCCAATACGCCAAAGTAGTAACTGACTGGGAGTTAAAAAGGTATTTTGAGATTGTTTAACCAAGCCCTACATGATTATACTTGTTGTTTTTCTGGCTATAGTTTTCATTATTCTGTCTTCGACCGTATTTAAATTACATCCCTTAATAGGGTTACTATTAGCTGCTTTAGGAGTAGGCATCTTTGCTGGGCTTCCTATTGATAAACTGGCTGAGACCATTGGCAAAGGTTTTGGTGAACTGATGTCAAAGATTGGTTTAATGGTGATATTAGGCTGTGTAATAGGAGCGATATTAGATAAATCGGGTGCGGCCATTAAAGTAGCAGATATTATCCTGAAACTTTTTGGTGAAAAATATCCGTCATTTGCCATGTCGGTAATCGGAGCTCTTGTCGGGATTCCCGTTTTTTGTGATTCAGGGTTTATCAT
The DNA here is from genome assembly GCF_013912375.1 of Emticicia sp. BO119. Taxonomy (GTDB): domain Bacteria; phylum Bacteroidota; class Bacteroidia; order Cytophagales; family Spirosomataceae; genus Emticicia. Next base: position 714,483 of record NZ_JACETV010000002.1, read on the forward strand.
TCTGGCAAAGCTCAACAAAATTGTTGCAAAGAAAACAAATAAGCCTCTGGGTACAATTGCCATAGCGCTATCTGGTGGATTGTTTGCTACGCATACATTGGTACCCCCAACTCCCGGCCCGTTATCAGCAGCAGGTAATCTGAATCTGTCTCATGGTATAGGGTTAGTTATTCTGATAGGTTTGGTTGTTTCTGTTCCAAGCTTATTTTTATCAACCTGGTTTGCTCAGAAATACGCTAAAAATTTAGCCATTATTGAAGACCCCGAAGAAAACTGGAGTGATACACATCATAAAGTGCTTCCCAAAGGCTGGAAGGCTTTTATGCCAATTCTTTTGCCTATTTTATTAATTACCATCGCCTCATTTGCAAAAATATTGGAGGTAAACGAGACACTTACTAAATGGCTCGGTTTCTTAGGTAGTCCTTTAGTGTCTTTTCTGATAGCTATCTTTTTTTCTTACAGTTTATTTCCTGAAAAACCATTTGAGAAGATATTTGCCTGTTTTAAAAGCGGTATAGAGCATTGTGGCACAACCCTGGTATTAGTAGGTGCAGGAGGAGCTTTCGGGGCTATACTAAAAGAAACTGCTTTGAAAGATATGGTAAGCGAATGGCTCGTAGCTAATCAAACTTCTGGTATAATATTCTTGTTGATTGCTTTTCTGGTAGCGGCGTTTTTCAAAACAGCTCAAGGCTCAACTACAACTTCAATGGTACTGACTTCGGGTATTTTAGCTCCGTTGCTTGTGTCAATGGGTTTTTCAGAACCATTTGATCTGACATTATTAGTAATGGCCATTGGTAGTGGAGCCATGACTGTTTCTCATGCCAACGATGCCTGGTTCTGGGTAGTATCACAATTTACAGGGCTAACCCAGAGCGATGCTTATCGCACTCATACAATTCTTTCGGGTTTGCAAGGCATAGCAAGTATTGTTATGGTCTGCCTGATTTATCTGTTATCTCACCTTTAATTAAGTTATTTATATGCCTGAAACCTTTGTAACTAAATGAACCATAATCGTGTTATAATGGTGATATATTGATAAACCCTGAAATGGAAGAGGTTAGCAAATTAGATAAAATAATAGAAGCGAGAATGAAATTGAAATCTCGCTTTGAGGAGAAAATGAAAAACACCCCGTCGGTAGCAGATGATCGTCCGATGGGTAAAGGTGCTATTAACCGTCATGGTATGCCACAACTACCCGTTGGGCAGACTATCACCCAGAAATGGCCTGTATTAGATCTGGGTTATCATCCTGATATTTCGCTCGACCGTTGGCGTCTGACAGTAGATGGAGACGTAGAAAATCCTGTTGTATTGAAATGGGAAGACTTCATGGAGTTACCGCAAGTAGAAGACACCAGCGACTTTCATTGCGTAACTACCTGGTCGAAAATGGATATGGTTTGGAAAGGTGTGCGACTGATGGATATAGCGGCTTTAGTGCAGCCCAAAGAAACAGCCTCACACATCATGTGTTATGGATATGATACCTACACCACCAATGTATCGATGGAAGAGGCATTGAAACCCGATGTATTATTAGCACATACCGTTTATGGCGAGCCATTAGCTAAAGAACATGGCGGGCCAGTAAGAATGATTACCCCACAATTATATGCATGGAAAGGCTCAAAATGGATAAAAAGAATTCAGTTTTTGCCAAAGAATAAATTGGGCTTCTGGGAGGAAAGAGGTTATTCTAATACGGCATATCCCTGGAGAAATGATAGATATAGCTGATGGAATTTTATAAAGAAGGTATAAAAAAGGAGTCACATAAACTATGCGACTCCTTTGTCGTTCTAACCTTTATAAATCTGATAAATTATTCTTTGTCCGATGGAAGGGTTACTCTTTTCACCGTTCCGTCTTCACCTTGTGTAACCATTACAAATACAACACCTTTTTGTTTGCCGATATTAATTTGACCTACGTATTCACCACTGAAATCTTTGATTTCATCTTTGGCTACTACATTGCCTTTCAAGTCCATTACTTTAATCGATACATCTCCTTTTTCCTGACTGCTGAAACGGATATTCAATACATCAGTTTTAGGATTATTAGGATAGACACTTAAACCACGGACAGTTTTGCTTGAAGAGGAATTATCAAAAGCAAAAACATCAGGCATATCACGTAAATTGAACTGTAAATCTTTACCCATTTTATTAAGACTCTCATTCAGACCTTTCATATCTAAATCGAAATCTTTCATATCAAGGTCAAAATTTAAATCTTCATTGAAATCATCGTTTTTACCATCCCGACGAAAAACTCTTACACGAGGTTTACCATCAATAACAATGTCCTCATTATCATGTCGAAATTCAAAACGTTCATTATTGTTTCCGTTTCTTCCGCGGCTATACGCTCTTACCCGAGGTCTTTCGGTATTATAATTATAACTGAAATGGTCGCTGTCATCATTGCGGTTGAACTCTCTTTCATTTTCGTCACCTGTAAAACTCTCTACTTCTACTTTTGTGCCACGAACCTTGTCTTTGTTTTTAGCCATGACAGAATCCTGATAGTTCTGAATCAGATTTTCTCTTTGCTTTTCTGTTAATCCTGTAACATCAAAACTCTTTTCATGCACTTTGGTTTTACCATCAATATCCTGCTCAATTCTGATACGTGTGGTACTTTTTTCTTTTTTCTTATCCTGCGCAAATGAAGCGATAGAAATAATTGCTAATGAAGCCATCAGGCTTGCTTTCAGAGATTTACTTAATGTAGCTTTCATAATTGTATCTATTTTTAAAAACTTTAAAACAAAAGACTATGACTGTTGGTATATTGTTGCACAAACTTAGTAAACAGTATCCTTTTCTGGCTGTTAAAGTTTCTTAAAAATTGTTAACAGAGTTAGTCTAACTGCCTTAAATACAGTTGAATAGTATTCTCTAAACCATAATAAAGAGCATCACAGATAAGCGCATGTCCAATAGAAACCTCTAAGAGATTCGGAATATTCTGTTTGAAATACGCCAGGTTTTCGAGGCTTAAATCATGACCTGCATTTACACCTAAACCAACCTGCTCGGCTACTTTTGCGGCTTTTGCATAGTCTTTGATGGCCTCTTCTTTATTTTCAGGATATAGATGAGCATAACGCTCGGTATATAATTCAATACGGTCAGTACCTGTTTCAGCCGCCCCTTCTATCATACTTTCGATAGGATCAACAAAGATAGATACTCTGATACCTGCATTTTTGAAAGTAGCCACCAATTCTTTCAGACGTTCACGATGGGTGATGGTATCCCAACCGGCATTAGAGGTAATAGCATTCAATGCATCAGGTACTAAAGTAACCTGCGTTGGCCTATTGGCTAATACTAAATCAATAAACTTGGCTTCAGTAGGATTTCCTTCAATATTAAATTCAGTAGTAACGATTTCTTTTAAATCATACACATCCTGATAACGGATATGGCGTTCGTCCGGGCGGGGATGAACAGTAATACCTTGTGCACCGAATCTCTCGCAATCAATGGCAGTTTTTACCACATTTGGCATATTTCCACCACGAGAATTTCTTAAAGTTGCTATTTTATTGATATTTACTGATAATTTTGTCATAGTAATCTGGAGAAAGGAATATGGAGAACGAAAAAGAGGAAAATCTTTAATCAATAACGGATTCCTGTTTCATATGAGTTCCCTGATTTTAAAGTGAAATTAACAATTTTCTATTTTCTCTGAACAGCCCGAAACGAATATACGAATTGTATTGTTCAGAATAAATTGGATAGAAATATCTAATGTACAATAAACTACCAACAAAATGGCACTAAAAACAGAAATTGACGCACAGATTAAGGCAGCGATGCTCGCTCGTGACTCGGTAAGGCTAACAGCTTTACGCGATATTAAAAAAGTAATTTTATTAGAAGAAACTAAAGAAGGAAAGACTGGTGATTTAACACCGGATGAAGAACTAAAATTACTGACTAAAGCTGCCAAACAAAGAAGAGAATCAGCCGATATTTATCGTACACAAAATCGTCCTGATTTATTAGATAAAGAATTAGCAGAATTAGCTATCATCGAAGAATTTTTACCAAAACAATTATCGGAGGATGAACTGAAAGCAAAATTACAAGAGATTATTGCTCGTGTAGGCGCATCAGACCCTTCTGATATGGGTAAAGTAATGGGAGTAGCTTCTAAAGAACTGGCAGGCTTAGCCGACGGTAAAGCTATTTCAGCTACTGTAAAATCACTCTTAGCATAATATATCTTATTATATTTAGTAGCAATGCCATGTTTATTATAAGCATGGCATTGGTATTTTAAACCTCAAAAGCTATGTTTAACAATTTTGTTTATCAGAACCCTGTAAAAGTTCTTTTTGGAAAAGGGCAGATTTCCCAATTAGGCAAACAAATACCTAAAGAAGCTAAAATCTTACTGACTTATGGCGGAGGTAGTATTTTCAAAAATGGCGTATATGAGCAGGTAAAGCAAGCCTTGCATGATAGAAATGTAATTGAATTTGGCGGCATTGAAGCCAACCCGACTTACGAAACCTTGATGCAAGCCGTAGAATTGGGCAGAAAGGAAAACATTGATTTTCTATTAGCAGTTGGCGGCGGGTCGGTATTAGATGGAACCAAATTCATAGCAGCGGCTATCCCTTATGAGGGTGATGATGCCTGGCAATTAGTAACAGGTAAAGCTAAAATCAAAAAAGCTATTACCGTTGGTTCGGTGCTTACATTGCCTGCCACGGGTTCAGAGATGAACTTTTTTGCAGTTATCAGCCGTAAAGAAACGCATGAAAAGAAAGGAATGGGACACCCATTATTATATCCTGCCTTTTCGATTCTTGACCCTGAAACTACCTACTCATTACCTCAGAAACAGATTGCCAATGGTATTGCGGATGCTTTTACCCACGTAATGGAGCAATACATGACTTATCCTGTTGGTGCCGAGATTCAAGACCGATTTGCTGAAGCTACGCTTCAAACCCTGATTGCCGTGGCTCCTAAAACGTTAGAAAACCCGACGGATTACGAGGCACGTGCCAACTTTATGTGGGCCGCTACCGTAGCTTTGAACGGTTTTATTGGCGTAGGTGTACCACAAGACTGGGCTACGCATGAAATCGGGCATGAACTGACTGCCTCTCATGGCATAGATCACGCTCGTACATTGGCAGTAGTATTGCCTCACTTATTGAGACTAAAAAAAGAAGACAAACGTGGTAAACTGATTCAATACGCCCAAAGAGTCTGGAATTTGAATGGCACAGATGATGAATTAATAGAAGGTGCTATCCAGAAAACCATAGATTTCTACGAATCCTTAGGCATTCCAACCAAAGCCAGTACTTATGGTATCGGACAGGATACTATTGATAAGATTGTGAAACGCTTTGAAGAAGGTAAAGTGGTTTTAGGTGAGAGAGGAGATATTACACCAGAAGTAGTAGGGGAGATATTGGAGATGAGTATTGGTTGAAATTAATGGTGCTGTCATAAAAAACAAAAACAGCCCCTAAACCAAGGGGCTGTTTGTCAAATAATTACAATCTATTGTAACGTTATCCTTTTGTCAAAATCTTATTTCACTACTCTCATTGTTCCGAACATTAATCGCCAGTGACCCGGGAAGGTGCAGACGAATGGGTAACTACCTGGGTCGGTCGGAGCAGTGAATTTCAATCGATAAGTTTCATTTGGATTCACTAACGGTGTAGCCGCTATAACCTGCGGAATGCTTGGTACATAACTCTTCTCCGCAGCATCTTTCTGTGTAATCATCTTATCGGCCGCTTTACCAATGATCTCCATACTCTTTTGTTTACCAATTACAATGTTGTGTTGCATCGCATCAGGATTTTCAAATACAATTACCACAGGTTTACCTGCTTTCACAGTAAACTCCTTCTTATCAAACTTCATCTCTTCTTTAATAGATTTGATATTGATAACAATGGCATCTTTATCGTCGTCGGCATTACTGCTTTTTAAGCCCCATGCAACCAACAATTTGTTCAATCTATCAGCGTTGGTTTCTGTCAACTTAGTGCTTAAGGAAGTCAGGAATTTCTGATTATCAGCATTCACTTTATCTTTCTTACGTGGGTTCCATCCATTTGACATACCTTTCAGCAAGGCTACGTTTTCAGAGGCAGGGAATTTATCCCATGCTTTTAGCATAGCCGCCAGAGTATCAGCAGGCATTACTGAGGCATAGCTTCTTGCGGCTCTTTCCAACGCAAAGGTTGACAGTTTTTGTGCCTGTTGGAAGGTAATCTTCTTGCTGTAATAATTATTTTTCTCGTTGTTCTCTTCTATTTTGTTTTCATAATCAACCATGATATTGAAAGTATATTCACCTGCTATATCTGTTCCAAAATAAAAGTCTCCCGACCACGGCCCATTCGTATTCTTCGAGATAGTAACGGTTTCACCCGGTCCTACACCAGTATTATGAACCATACTCCAGATAGTATATTTTTGTCCTTGTCCGGTAATATCAATTTTCAACGAAACAACATTGCCTTTTTTCACTGAATCTTTGCCATTGTTTTTCACTTCTACAAAGTAGCGCATTCCCTCACGTACATAAGGAGAGCCTGGTTCTGCACGTAAATTAGTAATCACTAAATCAACTCCATTAGCCGGAGCAGGAAGCGCTTTAGGCGCATCTTTAGCAGTCGATGCTGTATTAGCACCATGATTCATTGTCGAGTGGTCATGATTCATCGGCATAGCATTGGCACTACTTGTCAGTTTGTTCAGGTATTTTTTCAATAAAACTGATTTATGGCTTGTCAAGGCAACAGCAAAAGCGTCAGGTAACCAACGGTCGTTGCTTTCGGTCGCTTGTTCCATACGGGTTAACAATGCTTGTTCAGAAGCAGGAGTCAACGGTAATTCGCTCAAAGCCAGAATTGCATTCAATACGATAATCGGCTCTTTGCTATTCAATAAGTCATTTTGTAAAATAACCTCTACTGAATTTTGAGTATCAGGTAAAACCTGAATAGCATTTTTCTGAACAGCCCATGATGGATGTTTTAATGCACCAACGACAGCCTGTAATGCTTCATTATTGCTTTCAATCGCCCCTAAGCCTTTCAATGCCCAGATAGCATGAATAGCCCCAGTATTCAACCCGATTTCATCAACAGATTGGTCTTTTACCAAGGCTATCAAAGCTGGTATTACATCTGTTTTGCCACGTTCTACCAATAATCTTTGTGCATGACTTCTCCAGAATAGATTATTGTTTTTTAAAGCAGCTACCAGTTCATCAGGGCGTTCTTTGCTTAAAGATAACGGTGTATAAGCAGGTGCTTCTTTCCAGCCTACGCGATAGATACGTCCATGCGTAAAGTCACGTAAATCTGTTTGGTAAGCATTACCCAGACCGTTTTCAAAACCTTTCGGCACAGGATTATGCTGAATAATGAAACTATACCAGTCAGCAACCCAAACGGCACCATCTGGTCCTACTTCGGCAAATACCGGAGAAAACCATTCATCAGCACCTGCCATCAGGTTAAATGCTTCTTTATCTTCGTAGTTCGTACCTTTTTTCTCCATCAGGTTCTGATGAAGAATATGCCCTGTTGGTTCAGACACAAAAGCAATCTGATTCCAGTAGTTTTTCGGGAACGACCTTGCCGTATAGAAATTATGCCCGGCAGCGGCTGTAAAACCTCCAAAAACGTCCACCTGCCTTACTTTTTCCGTAATCGGCTTCATGTCTTTATGTGTATCTGTAGAGCGGCTACCATTATCCGTATTGAAACCCGGATTCAGGAAGTTTCTATGCGGAATAGCCATATACCAACCATGTGAGTTATTGGCCGTAGAACCAAATACATCACCTGCTTCATTGAAGCCCATTCCCCAGGTATTATTAGAAGTACTGGTTACCCATTCTACTTTAGAACCATCCGGTTTGAAACGGAACAAGGCTTGTCCGAATCTTAAGGTATCTGCTGTGCCTACTTTTCCTTTGAAGCCTGAGTAACCTACACAGCCCCATATCCAGTTATCAAAGCCATAATGTAGGTTTGATGGACCTGCATGAGTATCTCCTGTGCCGAATCCTGAGAATAAAATCTTCTTTTCATCTGCTTTATCGTCACCGTCTGTATCTTTCAGAAAAATCATATGAGGGGCTTGTGATACTATCAGGCCACCATTGGCAAATACCATCCCTGTCGGGATACTCAATCCCTCTGCAAAACGGGTAAACTTATCGGCTTTACCATCCTTATTGGTATCTTCACAAATCAGAATATAGTCGCTCCCACCTGTATCTTTTCTTTCATTCGGATAATCTTTGGTTATCAATACATACAATCTACCTTTCTCATCCCACGACATCGCAATCGGGTGCTGTACGTTCGGCTCTGCCGCAAATAAGTCAAGCGTAAAGTCAACAGGCACCTGAATATGCTTCATTGATTCTTCCGGTGAAAGCGGAAATTGTTGCAGCTGTACACCCGGACGTCTTTCATAGTTTGGCAATTTAGCCTCTCTGTACTCAAAAGGTTTAGGATTCAAAGCCGCATGTGCCGACCTCGCACCTTCATCTACTGCCCATATTATACCATTATACAACAATTGCTGGAAAGCCGCATTGCTCCAGGTATTATCGTCGTGTCCGTAAGCAGTATAAAAAACACGTCCTTTACCATAAGTACGAGTCCAGGTATAAGGCTCGATAGTTGTTTCCGGGCGGTCTGCTTTCTGGTCTGCTTTAATTTCACGTACCATCAGCACATTATTATCCGGCTGCAACTGGCTATGCAGATAGGTTTCGTCATATGATTTAATTTGTGGCAAATCTTTTACAATCAGGTGAGTTGGTAAAACTACCTTTGCCTGAATAGTATCCATTTTATGGCGCCAAAACTGCCCGCCTACCATTTTTACATACTCAGGTGAGTTACGGAAACAGTATGACGCACAGTGAATAGGTAAAATTCCTTTACCTGATGCTACATAGTCTAACAAGGCTTTTTCTGCCGATGGCGTAATTTCATCCCAGTTGGCGTAAATCATCAAAGCATCATACTTGGCCAGATTCTTAGGATTAATATCTTCCAGGTGATCCGTATAAGTAAAATTGACTCCTTTAGCACCAAGGGCTGCCATCAGGGTTGGGAGTCTTTCGATCGGGCGATGGTGCCCGTTATCACCCAGAAACAGAATCTCTAAGCGACGGCCTTTTTGGGCTTGAACGCCTTGCCAAAGCAAGACAATCAATAATATTAACGTTTTTTTCATGAGATTTTAAAATAGCAGAGTTTTATTACTCTTAGTGATAGGCGTAAGCAGAAGGGCGAAGCAATGCTTCGCCCCCTATATAAAATTAAACGTTGTGAAAGTCAGGAAGATACATGATTTTACCACCTTGCATAGCTGATTCGTGTGCCAGAATGCCCACACTTGTCCAGTTAGCCGATTGTGCCGCATTCGGGAATGGCTCTCGGTCTTCAACAAGCGCCATTAAGAACTCATGTGCTAAATGTGGGTGCGAACCACCGTGACCTGAACCCTGCGTAAACGATAAGTGGTTGTTCTCTCCTAAATCATACACACCTTTTGTTGTGAAATCCTGAATACCTTCAGGTAATAAATGTGCATAATCTTTTACTGTTACTTTTTCAGGAATTTCATGTTCAGGTTTTTTCGCAGTATGAATGATATGCTCTTCATGCTCAACCAATGCCCATTCGAAAGATTTTTTCGAACCATATACCTCAAAACTTTCTCTGTATTGACGGGCCACATCAAACAAAGAACGATATACATAAGCACTCAAATCGCTGTCTTTAAACTTGATATGGGCCGATTCAACCGCAAAAGGCGAATTATGAATTTGAGCTAATTCTTCGCGGATAGTTCCTGAGCCAAAGCATGAAACATACTCAGCTTCCAGTTTCAATAAACCTGCCACAGGGCCAACACAGTGCGTAGCATAGTGCATCGGAGGTAAGCCCGGCCAGTAATCAGGCCAGCCGTCCATATCTTGTTGGTGGCTCGCTTTCAGGAACTGTACTTTCCCTAATTCGCCTTTTTCATATAATTCTTTCACAAACAGGAACTCACGGGCATATACCACCGTCTCCATCATCATATATTTTTTACCTGTTTCTTTTACTGCCTTCACAATAGCCATACAGTCTTCCACCGAGGTAGCCATAGGTACTGTACAAGCCACGTGTTTGCCTGCATACAATGCTTTCAGACTTTGCTCGGCGTGGTTCGGGATAGGGGAGTTGATATGCACAGCATCTACATCCGGGTCTTTGAGCAATTCATCATAATCAGAATAACGTTTTTCAATGCCGAAAGCATCGCCTATCTGATTAAGTTTCTCTACATTACGCTGACAAATAGCATACATATTGGCATTGGGGTGGCGTTGGTAAATAGGAATAAACTCAGCACCAAAGCCAAGCCCGACAATTGCAATATTGATTTTTTTCGACATGGTTTAATTGTTTTAGGTTAGCGTCAAATCCGTTTCGTTAATAAGGAATACTCGGCGTGCCGGGATTTTCTGCAAGACTATTTTTTAAAAAACTAAGACTATCTTTCATTAATTGTGTTTCTGAATCAAACATTTTTCGCCAGATGTTAGCCACTGCCAGTTTTTGACTGAAAGCTTCTACCGACAACCATCCATCATATTTGATTTCATATAATGCTTTAAAAACATCTTCCCAGTTGACATTTCCTGTACCAACGGTACTTCGGTCGTTTTCAGAAACCTGTACGTGTACCAGATGTTTAGATAACTTTCTGATGGCATCTCCTAAATTCTTTTCTTCGATATTGGCATGGAAAGTATCAAACATGATTTTACAAGCCGGGTGGTCAATATCTTCAACCAGTTTAATCAATTCATCACTTGATGATACCAGATAGCTTTCAAAGCGGTTCAGATATTCAAGCCCCAAAGTGATACCAAAACTATCGGCATAATCTGCCAATTCTCTTAGATTATCTACCGCCCATCTCCATTCCTGCTCTGTAGCAGGTTGCCCTGTAAACTGGCCTAAGGCTGAATGATAAGGGCCATTTAATAAATTGGCACCTAAAACCATTGCACAATCAACTGCTAATTTATTGCGCTCTAAGGTGGCTTTTCTGACGGCAGGGTCAGGACTAATCTGATTAAAATCAGGGCCGCAAATGGTTACCGCAATTCTATCTAATTCCAATTCATCTAATTTCTCGCGCCATCCATACCAATGTGTAGGGTCTGTATCAAAAATAGGTACTTCAACCCCATCGAAACCAAGCTCCTTTATTTGTTCTAATACCGGAAAAAGACTCTCATTAATTTCTGTTCCCCACAAAAGGAGATTCATTCCAAACTTCATACTGATTTTCTTAAATTTTCACATTACAAAACTATCTTAAAATAGTACAAAAAAATAGGCTTAATTTTACTAATAATGACTGTATTTTGACTTTATTTGTTTTTATATCTAAATTTATAGTTAAAATTGAGAATAGTGTATTATGAAGCCCCTGCTCAAAAAATCAGTCGAAAGTGCCGTTTATTCCTTTACCCTAAAGGAATTAATAGAACCACATTTCGATCCTAACTGGCATTTTCACCCGCATTATCAGTTGTTTACAGTATTGGAAGGAAGAGGTACAAGGTTTATTGGTGATAGTATCCGGCACTTTGAACCAGGTGATACCGTGTTTTTGGGACCAAACATTCCACATCTCTGGCAAAGCGACCGGGCTTATTTTACACATAATCCTGATTTAATTACACACGGGATTGTAATCTACTTTACTGAGGATTTTCTGGGGAATGGGTTTTTTGAAAAAAGTGAAATGCACAACTTGAAACAATTGTTGGAAAGAGGTGAGCGAGGGCTGGATATAGTAGGTGAAACTAAAGAATATATCAGGTATGAATTACAAAACTTACATCTTTTTGAAGGATTTGAACGTGTACTGAAATTTCTATCCATGCTTCATCATTTGGCACAATCAACCGACTACGAGTACATCGCCAGTTTTGGATACGTAAATACCCACAAGGTTTCTGAAACTGAGCGGATGCAGAAAGTGCATGAGTATGTGATGAAGCATTTCAAAGAAGAAGTTCGTTTAAGCGAATTAGCATCTTTGGTCAGTATGAGTGATTCTGCGTTTTGTAGATACTTTAAAAGCCGCACTAACAAACCATTTTTTGATTTCATAGCAGAGATACGTATCGGGCATGCCTGTAAATTGCTGCATGAAGGTAATCTGAGCATAACACAGGTAGCCTATGAAAGCGGCTACAATACAATCTCTAATTTTAATCGTCAGTTTAAAGAAATTACCGGAAAAACGCCGCTTCTATATCAGAGGGAGTACACCAAGGGTATTCGATAGTTCTCACCGCACAATAAAAATTTCAACAATTATTATTTCCGATACGTATAGATAAGGTATATTTGTAAAGGTTGAGTTTTATGATGATGTTTCTCTGTTCGGAGAAACATCATTTTTTTATTGCTAATACATCTATTATTTAATCATGAAACGACGCTCATTCCTTGGTCTGGCTGCTTCTGGCACTATCCTGCTCAACCAAAAGACCTTTGCACATACAGTTAAACCCTCCAGAGTTGTCATCCTCGGTGCAGGGTTCTCAGGACTTTCTGCTGCTTTAACACTTTTTGATAAGAAAATAGACTTTGTAGTTTTAGAATCCCGTAACCGGATTGGTGGGCGCGTATTTACCCACAAAATTGACGAGCAGGCAGATTTGAGGGTAGAGTTAGGCGCCGAGTGGGTAGGAGAGTCGCATGAAGAAGTAAAGAAACTATGTGAGCGTTTCAAAATTCAACTCAATGATAATCGGTTCGATACTGATTTATTTTTCAGAGGCAAGTATAGCAAAGTAAACAAGTGGGATTTTGACGTCGAATGGAAGAAAAAACTCGAAGGCTTGCTGGGAAAATTTAAGAATTTCAATACTGACCAACAGAAAGCATTCGACCGTCTGGATTGGTGGAGGTATTTAGTTAATAATGGTATTCCAGAAAACGACCTGTATTTCAGAGAATTATTAGATAGTACCGATTTTGGCGAAAGCATCAGACACGTCTCTGCTTATGCTGCCATCAGCGAATACGCTTATTCGAGCAAGAAGAATGAAATGGATTTAAAAATGGAAGGGGGTAATAGTACCTTAGCTAATAAAATCGCTGATTTAATAGGCAGAGAAAAGATTTTGACCGACCATCACGTAGAAGTTATTATTCAAAATGGTAAAGGTATTACAGTAAAATGTGCCAACGGAAAAACTTTCGATGCAGATAGAGTCATTTGTACCGTCCCAACCTTTGCTTTGTCAAAAATCAATTTCTCCCCTGTATTGCCGAAATCAAAATTGCATGCGATAGACGCCCTGCAATATGCGCGTATCAACAAGTGTGTAGGTTTATTCAGCCAGCGTTTCTGGAAACGGGAAGATTTTGATATGATAACCGATACGCCTGCACATTATTTCTATCATGCTACCAAAAATCAGAATCATGCCAGAGGGGCACTCACTTCTTATAGTATCGGCGAAAAAGCAGATATGTTTGGCTGGCATGGGGATGACTATCGCCGACAAACCCTAATTGATTCCATCAGACCTGTGGGAGATGCCCGTAATTATTTGCAAAAAGTAGCCAATTATAACTGGGGACAAGACAATTATTCGAAAGGTGCCTATGCTATTTATGGGACAGGACAATGGTTTACGCTACAACCGGAATTGAAAAAAAACCACCTTAATGTCCATTTTGCCGGAGAGCACCTCGCTGAATGGCAAGGCTTTATGGAAGGAGCAATAGTATCCGGTCGCGATGCAGCTTTAGAGGCGATTTAAACTCCACTTGTTCGTCCACCATCAACCGGAATACTTACGCCATTCACAGAGCCTGCTGCAGGCGAACATAAAAAGGCAATTACTGCGCCTGTTTCCTCAGGTGCAGTAAACCGTCCGATTGGAATATCTTTAATTAAATCTTTTTCAACAGCTTCAATACTTTTATTAGTTGATTTGGCTCTGGTTTCGTTGACTTTCTCTAATCGGGCTGTAGTAGTATAACCAGGTAATACATTATTGGTGGTAATACCATATTTCCCCAGTTCATTTGCCATCGATTTTGCCCAGTTACCCATTGCACCACGAATAGTATTAGACACACCTAAGCCAACAATCGGTTGTTTCATACCCACAGAAGTGATATTTACAATCCGGCCAAAACCGGCCTCTTTCATGCTTGGAACTACTGCCTGTGCAAGCAATTGCGCGGATACCAGATGCTCATTAAAAGTTTGCGTAAACTGTGCCACATCAGCCTCAATGATAGCCCCACCTGCTGGGCCACCGGTATTATTAATCAGAATATGTACTTCGGGATACTTAGCTAAATATCGATCAATCTTAGGTTTTACCTGCGCAGTTTTAGAAAAATCAATCACCAGATAGCGGTGCTTTTGATTTTTCTTACGGTGTAATTCTTTTACTACCTCTTTCAATTTCTCTTCATTGCGGGCTATTAAAGTAATATTAGCACCTAATAAAGCCAATTCTACGGCCGCTGCTTTACCAATCCCTTGCGTACTCCCACAAACCAGAGCTGTCTTGCCAGTTAAGTCTAAATTCATGCGTATGTTTTTGGCAAAGGTAGTGAAATACGCCCTTGGCCCCTAAAGGAGAACATTAAAAAATCATACATTACTCTGCTCGTGCGGAAGCAACACCCCTTTAGGGGCCGGGGGCTAAACTTTTTACCGGATTTCGCAACGCTGCTTTGATACTCTGATAGCTTACAGTTAGTAAAGTAACAACAAGCGCACCCACGCCTGAAAAAGCAAATATCCACCACGAAAGCGCAGTTCGGTAAGTATATTTCTGTAGCCAGTTATCTAAAAAGAAATAAGCAATAGGCGTAGCAATAAAAAAAGAAACGATGACCAATTGAACGAAGTCTTTCGACAGCAAACCAGTTAAGTTTATTACCGAGGCGCCAAGCACTTTGCGGATACCTATCTCTTTGGTGCGCTGCTCGGCCATGAATGAAGCTAAGCCAAATAAACCAAAACAAGAGATAAGGATTGCTAAAACTGAAAAGAGATATGCTAATTTTCCGATTCTTTCTTCATTGGCAAATTTATGGGCATATTCCTGGTCGACAAATTTGTACTCAAAAGGTACTGCGGGCGCTATCTTATTAAATATTTCCTGTATTTGTTGTAATGCCTGATGAATGCTTATCTGAGGATTAATTTTTAGCAATATATATCTTTTGTTACCTCTTAAGGAAAAAATAGCGGGCCGGACTTTCTCAAACGGCGAAGACATAACCATATCTTTTACTACACCCAAAATAGTATAAGTGCCTTTTTGCCAATGTTCTGAACGGATTATCTGGCCAACAGGATTTTTCAAACCCATCAATTTTACGGCTGACTCATTCACAATAAGACCGGAAGAATCACTTGAGAATTTTCGGGAGAAATCTCGTCCGGCCACAAATTGCCAACCTACTGCTTTACCATACTCATAGGATACTCTAAGTGTCCCAAAATCATCTTTTATGTCTGGAGTTTTTCCAACCCACTCAAAACCTGTATTATTAGATCCCTGGCTCGTTAATTCACTACCGGATTCGGCTACTTCTACTACTGCACCACTTCTTATCAATTCATTTCGCAGCACTTCTTCTTTACCTTGAAGACCATTTTTCGGAAATGTCAACAGGCCATCAGAAGTATAACCAAGCGGACGATTTTTAGCTATTTGAATTTGCCTGTAAACCACCCAGGTACCAATAATAAGCATAATTGAAATGGTAAATTGTACAACCACCAATACTTTTCTTGATAATAAAGCAGAACGCCCTCCACAAAATACCCCTTTCAGAATTCTTATAGGTTGTAAGGAAGCCAGATAAAATGCAGGGTATAAGCCCGCAAGCAAAGCTGTAAATAAAGCAAAACCAAGACTAAGCAACCAGAATGAAGGATCCGCCCACAAAATAGCTATTTCTTTATCAGCTACTTGATTAAACCAGGGTAAAATCAGGACAATTAAGCCAATACCCAGGATGAGTGCAAAGGCTGTAATCATTACGGCCTCATTTAAAAACTGGATAGTTAATTGTGAACGCAACGAACCCATTGCTTTACGTATTCCGACCTCTTTGGCTCGTTTTTCAGATCTTGCAGTAGAAAGATTGGCAAAGTTGATGCAAGCCAATAATAGTACAAACAAGCCAATTGTAGCATAAAAAATAATATATTCGAATGCTTCGCTCGTAACATTTACACCATTTTTAAAACTGGAATATAAATGCCATTTATTCATTGGATGTAGAAAAACTTCAGGTTTGTATCTGGCTTTTTCTGCATTCAGATGAGGTAGCATGATATTTTTTATTCTGGCAGATACCTGCTCAAATGAGCGGTCAGGGGCTATTTGTACATAAGTTGGGAAGGAATTATCCCCCCAATTATCTTGAGCAGCCTTTGCCCACTCATTAAAAGTAAGATAAAGTTCAAACGGCGCAATGTACGAAACACCCATGAATTCGGAGTTATTAGGGAAATCCTGATATACGCCAGTTACTGTCGCATTGATTTGCGTATCAATTAAAACAATCTGATTGATAGGGTTTATATCCCCAAAAAGTTTTTGGGCAAGTGTTTCAGAAAGTAAAATATTGTGTAATTCCTGTAACCCAGCACGACTGCCCCGAATCATTTTTAAGCTTAGCAATTCAGGTGATCCGGCTTGCATAAAACGACCTGCTTGTGTGAATTTTTTATCTGCACCGGCTATGATATAGTTTACTGTTTCAGTTGAAGTAACTACATGGATAAAGTCCTCCTTAAAAGTATCCAGGAGTTTTCTGCCTAATGGCATAGGACTCGACTGTCCACCTGTTTCTTTTCTGCCATTATACCATTCATGTCGCATTACCTGAGCAATGTGTTCATAATTATCATGCGATTGATTGAATGTCATTTCATCATGAATCCACAAACCAATTAGTATGGCTACAGCCATACCTACGGCTAATCCTACTATATTAATAAAAGAGTAGCTTTTGTTTTTGGTGAGGTTACGCCAGGCAATGAGAAAGTAATTTTGTAGCATAGTCGTAATTGATAATTGAGGGGTTCAAAGCAAAGACGACTATATTTGTAAAACATTACATATTTTGGAGTTTTTAATTTAGCTTATGGCTTATTTTTTATTTCATTCAACACTTTCTCAACTTCCTCTTTCACCTCCGGATCAACTTTATTTTTATTTAATTCAAGTAAATCAATAGCTTTTTGTTTTTGTTGGTTTGAAGAATAAGCCTTGGCTAAGGCAATAAGATATAAATGATTACCAGAATAAATTTTTTGTAATTTTTCAAAATATAAAATTGCATCATTCCCATTGCCCTCACTTTGGAGTTTTTCCCCAATGCTTATTAATTTATTGTAATTGATATAAGTCAACTCATAGTCATCCTCGGCTTTTTCAGTCTTTACATATTTTTCAAACTGGCTCATTGCCTTTTTTGTACCTACAGCCTGAATCAGAGAATCAACATAAACTGAGATTTGCTTTTTGTCTGCATTAAGTGGCTTTACTCCAGCCAATACCTTATTTAAATAGGCTATTGAGTTGATATAGGCAATTCTTTCACCTGTTTTAAAATCTAATTGCCCATTAGAAAAAATGCCAATCAATTGTCCATTTTCATCCAGAATAGGAGAACCGCTTGCTCCACCCAGAAAAGCGGTTCGTATTTCAGGGTCATAAAATCTTACAAAAAGTGTATTACCTGATTTCTTACTGATATAACCCTCTGCTATTAATGTTTTATCAAACCGGTAAGGATTTCCTGTCATATACACTTTATCACCCACTTTGACCGGCTCTTTTCTCAATCTGATTGGCTGGATATTGGGAGATATATATTTGGTAGTAAATACCAGCCAATCACGTTGAAGCACACCATTTTCTGGCCCATTAAAAAGCTTTTCGTTCGGGTCTTCATTAATCAGGTAGTGGATAATAACCGAATCCTTCGGATTACCTTTAGGATACATTTTCCATGTTTTCAGATGGTCATTGATATATACTTTGTCTGAAGCCTTGTTCCTGGCAGCCCAGATAATATGTTTAGCCGTTATAGCTAAAGTATCTTTTCCTGTGTCTAATAAAAAGCCGCTGGCGGCATAAGTAATAGTAGGGTCTAAGTATTTATCTCCGTTTTTGTAAGTAACATCGTTTACCAGGGCAATTTGTGGCCATTGGTCTTTAGGCTTTAATATCCAGGATTCCTTTATTTGCCCAAGCCCAATAAGAGGTAAAAAGCAGAAAATGATAAGTATCGGTTTCATATACGCTATATTTACAGACTTTTATTAAATACCAGATTCATCGTAAGTTTAATGTTATTCGGAATCAAATCATCTTTCATCTGGGATAAAAAACTATAAGATTTATAAGTAATACCCCACAAAGTGCGGTCAATCGTAACCGCTGCTTGTGCCTTTAATTGAGCACCCTCTGTTATAATAATGCTTGGGAAAGTAATCACATTGCTGATACCTTTCAATGTCAGATTGCCCGTGATGGTATATTCATTAGGCTTGGTAGTGGGGATGATTTTAGTAATAATAAAAGTAGATAGAGGGAAACGCATAGTTGAGAAAAAATCATCAGAATGTAAATGTTCTACTACACCTTTATTACTTTCTCCGGTTTTGGGATTAACACTATTGATACTTTTCATGTTTATTACAAACTTGCCTCCTTTTGCTTTTCCAGTCGCAGAAGTTACTAAAGTACCCGAAGTTAATTGTATAGTTCCTTCATGAGGTTTACCAACAAATGGAACGTCCTGCCAGATGAGCTGGCTTTCTTTATTGACTACTTCATACGTAATATCAGAAGCAGGCTTGACCTGTGAGAATGTTGAGTAGGAAGTTAAAAATAATACGATAAATAGCTTTTTCATTGATAATGTAAGTTTTAGCATTAATTTTTGTGGCGCAAACCGGCCACATTCGTGTCCCGTTCGCAGTTGGATTTAGAAAGCAATGGTGAATTAGAAACAGACAGACTCCTCAAGTTTGTAGCAGGGTTTAGAAAACCGCGAGCGGCACGTTCACGTACAGGGTTTTATTTAACTAAAATTTCATTATGCGGCAACGCATATTGCTTGTCAAGGGTAAGCAATACAATCTGGTCACCTTTTTTGCAATGAGACAATATCTTTTGCACATCAACTTTCATAAAATCTTCTTTAGAAAACAGCGTGATAGTTTGGGTATCTTTTTCTTTTATCGCCACCTTGAAAGGAATCTTGTCTACTGCGTTACTTTCTGTACGTGATAAGTCTACCGTATTTACTGTCAAGTCTCCCAAAGTCTTTAAAGAAATTTCATTTTTGTAGCCGGTTTTATTATATTGGTCTACAATCATTTTATTGCCTAAAAAGGCCGCTGCACAAACCTGCTGGCCAAATCCTGCCTGTGCAAAAGCGCAACAGAAAAATGCGGTTACGATAAGTTTTTTCATAATTGTTCCGATTTTTTAAATTGAAAGATGAGCCAAATGTAAAAGAGAGAAAACCGACAGAAGTAAAATGAATGTAAAAAAGTGTAAATTGCATGTAACTCTGCTGTTTTTCAGATAGCTTTACCATAATTTTGTCAGAATTATGAAACCTAAAATTTATATCATTTGCCTGGCGGTTTTTTCAGTGATTGCTCTTTCAGCAGGAACACTTACCGTCAACGACTCGCATGATTTTCTGGAGAAGCGAGCCATATTAGTCATGCGCGAAATCGGGCATCAGTTATTGCAGCGTTCAGGAGATTTTACCTCTCGGGTATTACCTGTGAAAAAGATAGATGAAAATACTTTTCAGTTAGAGTTTCAGAGTAAGTTTGCGTTCATGCCAGATACCTTAGCAAAAGTGGTGCATCAGCGTCTGAGTTCCGCACAATTACCCCTCGATTACATGGTGAACGTATATAACTGCGTTAGCCCGGAAATTGTGTTGGGCTTCGAGGTTAGAAGCAAAGGAGAAAACGTTATGGCCTGCATGGGTAGACCACAAGCTAAAGATTGTTACCGCATTCAGATTCAATTTACAGGAAATTATCAGGTTGCTAGGTCCATGAATATCTGGTGGGCAGTCGGGTTTATTCTAGCAGGTGGAACACTTTTTTCAGTATTTAATAAAAAAATATTTCAGAGAAAAAGTGAGGCCAGACCTATTGATACAATTGTTGAAGAAGAAGCATTTATTGGTATTGGCAGATACGCTTTTTACTCCGATAAAGCCTTGCTGAAACAAGGGGAAGAACAGATTGAATTATCTGATAAGGAAGCAAAATTGCTGAGCATATTTGCAGCAAATCAGAATCAGGTAATAGAGCGCGACAGGCTCCTGAAAGAAGTATGGGAAGATGAAGGCGTATTTGTAGTGGGCAGAAGTTTAGATGTTTTTGTATCTAAACTCAGAAAAAAATTACAGGGCGACGACACAATCAGAATTACCAGTATTCATGGTAAAGGGTATAAATTAGAGGTGATTACTTAATAATAAGGAGAAAATACCATATTAATTTCTTAAAACAGGGCTTTTTAGTGTTAGAAAATTATAAATTTTGGGTACATTTTTCCATTCATACGTATATTTCTCCCTCCTAAGTATTTTTCGTTTTCTGGCAATAATATTATCTTTTTCTTGCTAAAATTCGTAACTTTACGAAATTATGGAGAACTATACAATTGAGCTACTACACCTCCTATAAAATGCTCTTTATAGGTTTTTAAAAAGCAAATACGCTTATGGAAGAAGAAATAATTGAAATAGAGAGATATTCTGAAAAAGAAAAATATGCAGTCTTTGATAAGGAGTTTATGCCTCACATAGACTCTATGTATAACTTTGCTTTTCGGTTGACCAATGATGAAGACGATGCCAATGACCTTGTGCAGGATACATATCTGAAAGCGTTTCGATTTATCAATTCATTTGAACGTGGAACTAATGCCAAAGCATGGTTGTTTAGAATCTTGAAAAACAGTTTCATTAACGACTATCGCAAGAAGAGTAAAGAACCTTCAAAAGTTGATTATCAGGACGTTGAAACTACATACAATTCGGTAGAAGATGCCGAAATGGATGCAACAACCGACTTGCGTACAGAAACTGTTCAGGATATGATTGGCGATGAAGTTGCCAATGCGTTGAACAGCTTGCCGGTTGATTTTCGTACAGTAATTATTCTTTGTGATATTGAAGGATTTACTTATGAAGAAATGGCAAAGATATTGGATATACCTATCGGCACGGTAAGGTCAAGGTTACATAGAGCAAGAAATTTGTTGAAAGAGAAGCTGAAAAACTATGCCTCATCAATGGGTTATAAAACCGATGAAATGGCAGAGCAGGATTAAGCCGGGTGGTCTTAATGAGACTTTAAATTAAGGAATATTTTACTAACGATATATGCTTTTGGTTGATAAACCAGGGCGTCATTTACAAAACATTAATAGAGAGGGAAGTAGAACAATGTCCCCTAAACATTATACCAATGAAAGAAAGGTGTGAAAATCATCAAAAGTGTATGCAGATGATACAGGCTGTACTTGATGGATCGGCATCTGCCGCTGAGGTAGAACATTTTAAGTTACATATGCACGATTGCCTGCCCTGTATAGAGGGTTATAAACTGGAGAAAAGTATCAAAGATGCACTTCAGGTGAAAATGGAGAAAAAGTGTTGCCCACAGGCAACAGTTGTAGATATAAGGGCAAAAATTGGTTTAGGAATAGTATTATTAGGATTCATAGTAGCAGAAGTAAAACTGTATCATTTGTTGTTTAGTTGTTGATTTCACTATCTTTGCAAAATATTCAGCCATCAGGTTTCGTAAACTTGGTGGCTTTTTTAATAATTTTATTGTTGCTACCCACCTTGCTCCGGCAAGTATAAATCATTTTTAATGAAAGGTAAAGCCATCATATTTTGTGCTCCCTCAGGTTCGGGAAAAACAACCATTGTTAAGCACTTGCTTGATAAATATAATTCAAATCTGGGTTTTTCAATTTCGGCATGTACGCGTGACAAACGAGGACGTAATGAAGAAAACGGAAAAGACTATCACTTTTTAAGTATCCACGATTTTAAAGAGAGAATAGACAACGAAGAGTTTATTGAATGGGAGGAAGTGTATCCGGGTGCTTATTATGGCACTTTGAAGTCAGAAATTGAAAGAATGTGGGCAGAGGGGAAAAATGTAATTTTTGATGTAGACGTAAAAGGTGGCGTAAACCTGAAAAAATATTTTGGCGATGCCGCACTGGCTATTTATGTAAAAGTGCCTTCGATGGAAGAACTGGAAAAGCGATTAAGAGGCAGAGGAACAGATAGTGAAGACAGCATTTCCAGACGCTTATACAAAATGAAATTTGAAATGGAATTTCAGAACAGATTTGATGTGATTTTGCTGAACGATGATATTGAGACTTCGTGGCAAAAGGCAGAAGAACTCTATGAAAGTTTTGTGAGAGATGAATTGAAGATTGAAAAGAAGCCTTTAGAAATATAATCAAGTGTAAAATATAAATAGAAATGCGCCATAGAGACAAACTATGGCGCATTTCTATTTATATTTTAGATACTATTAATGCAAGAAGTGTCTCACACCAGTCATTACCATCGCTACACCGTTTTTATTACAGAAATCAATTGAATCCTGGTCACGGATAGACCCCCCAGGCTGAACTACCGCTGTGATGCCTGCGTCGTGAGCAATTTCCACACAATCAGGGAAAGGGAAGAAGGCTTCTGAGGCCATTGCTGCACCTTTCAGATCAAATCCAAATGTATTAGCCTTTTCAATAGCTTGTTTCAAGGCATCTACACGTGAGGTTTGACCCACACCACAGGCTAATAATTGTCCGTCTTTTGCTAAAACTACATTATTTGATTTCAGGTGTTTACAAATTTTCAAGGCAAATTCTAATGCTTTTACTTCATCTATGGTAGGCACTTTTTCGGTAGCTACTTTAAAGTCTGCGGCTGTTTCAATTGCATTGTCTTTATCTTGTTCTAAAACACCATTCAAAAGCGTACGGAATTGTTTTTTGCTCAATTCAACAGGCTTTCTTATTAATAAACGGCGGTCTTTTTTCTTCTTCAGGATAGTCAATGCATCTTCGTCAAAAGACGGCGCAATCAATATCTCAAAAAACAATTTATGTAATTCTTCGGCAGTAGCCAAATCAACATTTGTATTGGTAATAATCACACCTCCGAAAGCCGATACAGGGTCACAAGCCAACGCATTTACATACGCTTCTTTTGCTGTCGGGGCAGAAGCTACACCGCAGGCATTATTATGTTTGATAATTACAAAAGATGTTTCTTCAAACTCATCAATCAAACGTACACAGGCTTCAACATCCATCAGGTTATTGTATGATAGCTCTTTACCATGAATCTGCTCGAACATTTGATCTAAATCGCCATAGAAAGTAGCGGCCTGATGTGGGTTTTCACCATAGCGAAGTGCTTTCTGTGGAAGTGCAGCAAAGTTTTGTACTTGTGTATATACATCACCACTGAAATACGCATGGATAGCCGTATCATATTGCGAACTCATGCCAAAACCTTCCATGGCATAGCGGCGGCGGTCTTCTAAATCAGTTGCACAGCCTTTGCTTTGTAGGATTTCGAATACGTCATCGTATTGATTACGTGAGGATACAATCAGTACATCATTGAAGTTTTTTGCAGCTCCGCGAATCAACGAGATACCACCAATATCTATTTTCTCAATAATATCTTCTTTACTTGCACCAGAGGCAACAGTTTCCTGAAAAGGATATAAATCGACAATCACTAAATCAATTGACGGAATTTCAAATTGGGCGGCAGTCTCAATATCCCCCTCATTATCTCTACGATACAAAATACCACCGAAAACTTTTGGGTGAAGCGTTTTTACACGTCCGCCAAAGATAGACGGGTAGCTGGTCAGGTCTTCTACTGCTGTTACAGGAATACCCAGATCTTCAATGAAACTTTGTGTACCACCTGTCGAGAAAATCTGTACGTTATGCTCATGAAGGAGTTTTACTATTTTATCTAAGCCGTCTTTGTAATAAACCGAAATAAGAGCCGATTGAATCTTCTTAGCCATTTTGGAATGATTTTTGCGATGTATTATACGTAAATCTGAAAGTCTCGTGCCAAACTGATTTTTGCCTGGCAAAAAAATGAGAGTGCAAAATTACTGCTTTTTTGGAATACGACAGCATTTTTCTGGAAACATTCAAAATTAGTACATAATGGGCATCAAAACAGGCTTTTTTGGGGATATTTAAATATGAAGATGCAGTGTTTCTGAGAAATACTTTCTCAGAAAAATACAAATTTTAGTAAGACTATCATAATAAGCAAAGTAGTGGAGGAACGAATATCCTCGCTACTGAGCGTTTCTATACTGAGTGCAAGTTTTCGCGAGGAGGCTTGCATTTCTTTTTATATGGTAGCAGTAAAAGCTATTTTCTACATTCTCGGCTTCCATGTAATTTCTTCACTACTCAGTTCCTGAGTCATTTTTCTGGAGAGTACAAACAAATAATCAGACAAACGATTGATGTATTTAATCACCAGCGGATTCACCTCTTCTTCTTCCGACAAACGAATCACCAGTCTTTCGACCCTACGGCAAACTGTGCGGGCAAGATGAGCGAACGAAACAGATTGATTTCCCCCAGGCAAGACAAAGGCCCTGAGTGGTGGAAGTTCAGTATCCATCTTATCCATTTCGTTTTCCAAGAGGGTAATATCTTCTTCCAACAAACTGGGGATAGGTTTCTTCCTGACTTGCTCCGGTTCAGAAGCTAAATCAGCCCCGATAGTAAAGAGCCTATCCTGAATTTCTTTCAATAAATCCCGACGGGATTCATTGATGGGCTGGTCTCTTACTAACCCTATCCATGAATTGAGTTCATCTACTGTACCGTAAGATTCAATCTTTAAATCTCCTTTACTGACTCTTCGACCACCCACAAGGGCAGTTGTGCCTTTATCACCTGTTTTTGTATATATTTTCATAGTAATAGACGAAATACATTTATGAAATGTAACATAAATATATTGTCCCTATGGGACTTTGAAATGCTATGATTCATTTCTACCTAATATATTATCCCTTCAGCATACGCATTCGGGATAGTGATTTCTTAGTCCTGTAGGGACGATATATCAGTAGTTAGCTTGAAAGCTTCAAAGCTCAGTATCCCGTAGGGATAATATATTTTTATAGCCGTAAGAGATTATATTTAGTTTACTTCCCCGCTAAAAAATCTTTATAAGTGCTACACTCTTTAATCAATTGCTCTTCGTAGTTGGTTTGTTGATATTTGGTTTTCAACAAATTGAAATAAGTAGCATATTTCTCTTTTCTGAGCGTCTCCAGAGTCTTGGTTATTTCTGCTTCTTTCGTTTCACGTTCTCCGTCAGGAAGTGAATAAAGTCTATCATACATCGCGCCATAGGCCAATTCGTATCTGATTTTCTGACAAGCCGCAGCTAAGTAACAAGCCTTTGCAGCAGTTTCAGCATTAGGAGCTACATTCATGGCTTTGTCGAAATAATAAAGTGCTTTTTCAGAAGTATAATAATCATCCGTTTCGTTCTTCTGCTCACCGCCACTCCAGGCTCTGCGTTGTAGAATCCAGCTATTGCCAAAGTAGCCCATGTTATAGCTACCACAACCTAAAAGCAACCAACTCTCATAATCTTTCGGATTTTTATTGACCTTCTCCTGCAATTCCGCCATACGAATGGCAAAAGATAATGAGGTAACAGTTTCTTTAGGGTTTGCTTCACCCTGACCATTCAGGTGGAAAGGATTTACATCCAAATAGGTTTTATACGGCTCTGCCTCCCATACTTCCGGTGAAATATGCTTCCACGCATCTGCCGCTTTGGCATATTGGTGTTCTGCTAAAGCCCTTCTTCCTAAAACCAGATAGAGATAATTATTATCTAATCCTGTTAGTCTGATCAAACGATTGTCAAAATCAGTATGATTGTTCTTCGCAAAATAATCAAGTGTATGCGTAATAGTAGCCGATGAAGTAGAGTCTTCAATCGCATATTGGTCTGCACTGCTCATAAAATTGGCTGTTGCTACCCAACCCTCTTCCTGTTTATGATACCCTAACTGATACGAGGTTAACAAAGAAACCAGAAAAGCTTTGGCTTTACCCTCCGGCGATGCCTTCACGGTTCTCTCATCATCCTTTTTACCAAAGCAGCTCGCAAACCAACCTAAAGACTTATTTTCTTTGACTTGCCCCCCGTTCTTAAATGGCCTTGTTTCTCCGCCTTCAGCAAATTCATTTGTTGTGTTAATTCCTTCATACTTAGCTGCCAGAATCTTGCAGGCAGCATTGAAGTTATTAGCCGTTCGGAATTTATCTGAACGAGCAAATCTTTCTAATAGTGGAATCACCCTTTTCTCCATTTCAGGCGTAACCACCGGCGACTCACTTACGGCTAATATCATTTCCTGCATGGCTATCTGGTCTTGTATGTATTTATTATCTGTCGGCATTTCCTTGGCTTTTTGTAGTAGTTTGTTAGCCTTCGGATAATCCTGTGCAATAAATGTCAGATAAGCGGCTGCTGTGTACCAGAAAGGAGATTTTTTCAAAGTAGGATTTTCGGCAGATTCAAGCGAAAAATCTAAAAGTTTACTGAAATAATTACCTGATTCTTTCTTTAAGGTCTCTTTTTTTGTAGAATCAAGATTCCAGTAAGAATATTTCAAATCTTGCCAGTTGGTAAAGAAAAACTCTTCATTTTTATTGATTTCACGAGCCATTACAAACTCCAACATCGGGTTATTGATGTCTAATTCTCGCATTTGTTCCATCATTGGTAAAGCATCCTGAAAGGGTAGAACTGCCGTAGCGGCATATACATTGGCTTTTTCGGCATCGCTCTTGCAAAGTTTAAGTGCTTCTTCCTGTAGTTTTGGCAAATAAGCTCTTAAACTTAAATGAGCTGCTTTTCTACGGGTAGGAGATGTAACAAATACTTGAGAAAAATGGTAATAAGCCTGTGTAGAATCTCCGGCATGCGTATATGCCCCAGCTACACGGGAGCGAGCCCAATCGCTGATGAAAGTTTTCTGCGAGAGCGGTTCCACCAGTTTTTTGTATAATTCTATACTCTTTTGAGGATTACCCGCCATATCAGCTACTTTTACAGCCTGATAAGCCAGACGTTCTTTTATAAAGTTATCTTTAGCCTGGGTATATAGTGTCGGAATATCACTTAACCATTTTTCGTAATTAGCCGTGTATGAACTGCCCGGAATACTGCCATCAGAAGCATTATAAGTATCTGCTCCTTCTATTTTTCTTGCCAACTCTAAATATTCAACAACTTCAGTTTTCCCTTTTTGCTGTAAGGCTTCTGTCAAACCTGTTGTACTTTTACTATCTTCTTGAGTATATAGTTCACCAGTAACTACTTGCTCCTCAACTCCTGCATAGCTTGCCCATGCTTTGGTATTTTCTACCTCAGAAGGGTCTGCTTTATCTCCTGAATCCCATAGGTTATAGTCGTATAAAAACTGTGAGGTAAAATTATAATTGTGAAATTGTGCTTCGTTATTGGCACTTTCGGGCGCAAAAAAGCTTTTAAATTCATCATAGTCAAAAGGCTCAGGACCACAGGCCATCAGCAATAAAATGATGATAGATTTAGTGCGGTAACTCAAACGAAAGAAAGATCTGGTGGAGTTGCTCATGGCTGTATTTTGATATAGTTTTTGGGTCTAAATCATAGAATGCAAAGGTAAGTTTTTGTGTCGATATTTGCCTACTTAAAGCCCTTGAACCTTTTAAAAGTTCTTCATATTCAACGGCTTCTGCCCGAATCATATCACCTTTACGCAACGAGATACCAAAAGCTTGAGCATCCTCCAGCACATAGTACTTGTTACCTTCTTTTTTCAGGAACTTTTGTTGATTCAAAGTCTCACTGTCTAACTTATTGATAACCGTCATAAACCGATTATCCCTATAAAAAATGGCCCATCTGAATAATGGAAACACTATATCTAATGCCAAGGGATATTTGCTGAGTGTGGCAGTATATTGCGAAGCCGCATCAAGGTCATAGATAGAGTTCTTAATCCGTGGTTTTTTCCAGTCAGACATATTATAGAACATCAGCATCCCTCTATCCACAGGTGGAATGCCGGTTTTATGAGCAAACTTAATCTGATGAAGCCTGATAGTAGCCGAAAGCGTTTTACCTTTGCAATACTTTCTGTACAAATCCAAAAACTTAAAATATTTTGTCCTGGTACTAATAGTCCAATCACAATCAAACTGAATCTCCGTATAAGGTCTATTCTGCCAGATATTTTCTAACTGGCCATGTATAAAATCTGCAAAATCGTCAAGGTAAGTATAAGATATTTGTTTGAGTGTCTGATTTGTTATAAAAACTACCGGAACAAGAGCTAAGTTTACAGGCACAGTATCCCGAAACATTATAGGAGCTTTTAGTGTGGGAGTGTTGTCAGCAAAATTCCAGTCTATATCAAAGGCTTTGATGTACAACTTATTTACATGGCAAGTATCAAGTGTTTGTCGCTCCTGAGGGCTTAACTGAAAGGTAGATTTCCAATAATAAAATGCTCTTGTAATATCTTTAGGAGGAGTATCCGACCCACAGGCGTGTAGCAATAAAACAAGAATAAGCAGGTAAAATCGCATGAAGGCTAATGACCGGAAAAATTTATCAAATATACAAATCTGCCGAATCAAATTAGATTTTATGAGAAAAATCTAATTCTCTGACGTAACTTTGTACCCTCGTGCTACACGATTTATCTTGTTTTGTCAGTGTTTATAATGTAGCATATAAACTGAAAACTACCCTCAATGTCAATATCTCATATATTTTTTAGTTTTTGGCGCAAGGTTTCAATGCCTGTATTAGCTATTACTTTAATTGTTTGTTATTTTATTTTTCCAGATAATGTCGCCATTCACCATACTTCATCGGGGCGCCCTGATGACTTTATAAGTAAGCAGAATCTTTTTTATGTGGCTTTCGGATTCATTATAGGCTTAAACTTTTTATTGAACCTGCTAAGAACACAGATTCAGAAAATAAATTTTGAAAAACTTAATACAAACAGTGTATGGGCAAAAGAATCTGATACTTTAAAACATTTGCTTGAAGCCTGGTTTAATGCTTTTATTGCAGTAATGAATAGTTTTATGATTATTTTTTTGATTGCCTTAAACCGTATTAACCGAACAGAAGACCAAAGGTTAGATTTGAATTATGATTGGGTGATAATCGGAGGAGCAATAGCGTTACTTATTGTTCTTTTTTATTTACCCATCAGATTGCTTTATACCAATCCGACTACAAGAGCGTAATGATGTCTGCCACGCGTTTTGATATATGATAAGCTTAGATTTAGAAAAATATACGTATCATCTCCCCGATGAGCGCATAGCCCGGTTTCCTGTAGAACCACGGGATACATCTAAATTATTGGTATATAAGCAGCCTTTAATCAGTGAAGACAGGTTTTATAACCTGATTAAGCATTTACCACAAGAATCTTTCTTAGTATTTAATAATACCAAAGTAATACCAGCAAGGCTTTTTTTTCAGAAGGCAAGTGGAGCAGTCATTGAAATCTTTCTCTTGAATCCTGTTGAGCCATCAACCATTATTTCACAAGTCATGGAAACAACTCATAGTTGTACATGGGTTTGCATGATAGGCAATAAGAAAAGGTTGAAAGGGAAATTAGTTGGGACGCACACTATTCATACAAAAGATGATCTTGAATTGATAGCCGAACTGATTGATATTGAAAAAAACTTTGTAAGGTTTACATGGAATAATCCCGAGTTGACATTTGCTGAAATAGTCAGATATTTCGGCAAAATACCATTACCGCCATATCTGAAAAGAGAAACTGAAGAGAAAGATTATCAGACTTATCAGACAGTTTATTCTAAAAACGATGGTGCTGTGGCTGCTCCTACAGCAGGCTTACATTTTACAGAGAAAGTATTGTTTGATTTGTTAGATCAGGACATAGACTACAATTTCATAACCCTTCATGTAGGAGCAGGTACTTTTCAGCCGATTAAAGTGCAGAATGTGGTAGAACATCACATGCACTCCGAGCAGATTGTTTTTGATAAAACCTTTATTGAACAATTAGCAAAAAAAATAAATTTTGTTATTCCTGTTGGTACAACTTCTATGCGTTCGTTAGAGAGCCTGTACTGGTTTGGGGTAAAACTGCTGCAAGGTCAGGAGGCTTTTTTTATAGAAAAACTATTCCCGTATCAACAGGCAGAAGCCATTAGTGCCAAGGCATCTATGCAGGCGATTCTTGAATATATGGAAACCAGAAATATAGAACAACTGATTGGCGAAACAGAGATTTTTATCTTTCCGGGCTATCAATTCAGAATTTGCAAAGGAATTATTACAAATTTTCACCAGCCCGATTCTACCTTAATTTTGCTTGTGGCGGCGTTAGTAGGTGAAGATTGGCGAAAAATTTACAATTTTGCTTTAGAAAATAACTTTCGTTTCCTGAGTTATGGTGATTCTTCGCTTTTGATTCCGTAATTTTGCTGCTCGAAATTCGTTATGGTTAAAAACCACTATTCTATAATATTATTTTAACACTCGCTGATGAAACAATCATTTAGTCAAAAGCATACAAAAAATACTTTTTTCTGGGGTTTTACCTCCTTGCTTCTTTTTGTTAGTTTACTGTCTTCTGCTCAGATGAGACCCCTCAGCCAGTATGGTTTCAAAGTAGGAACGGGTATTTCAAAAACTGCCATTATAGATAATCCATCTAATATCATACCCAAGTATAGAAATGATTTTAACGTAGGCTTATTCTACCGTCGTAATCTCAATAAATTCAGTATTCAACCCGAATTATATTATCAGGTAAGAGGAGGGAGCTTTAAGGCTTCGACCAACTTTGCTGAAACGGGCAATACAATTTTAAGAAACCATTACAGATATATAAGCGTACCGCTTTTATTTGGCTATGAAATAGCCAGAAATATATCGGTTATTGTAGGCCCTGAGTATGGCTATGCTTTGAACCCAAATACAAATAAAGGGCCTGACGTTGCCAACGATTTTAATTTGGTAGGAGGTGTAAGAATTGATATGTTAGATATGGCTCATTTATTCAGTATCAATATCCGCTACGTACATGGGTTATCAAATACTACCACCAAAACTTATACACCCACAGGAGGAGCAGCGATTCCGCTGACTTTCCAGAACAGAACACTGCAGATTTCGGCTACTTATAATTTCAGCGATTATTACAACTGGTATAAAAAACATGGCGTGCGCAAAAAAAAGAAATAAATATACTAACTACTGAATAAAGATTTGTTTGTAAGTTTGCAAAAATATTAGTGCCACGCCCATCAAAGCGTGGCACGCTTATTAAATATCTATTCCCATATTTCCCGTCAGACACGGGCGTGCCGACGATTCGGTTGAGTATGAATTTTATTGAAGAATTACGGTGGCGTGGTATGCTTCATGATGCCATGCCCGGCACCGAAGAACAACTGAATAAAGAAATGACAGCCGCTTACATCGGGTTCGACCCAACGGCTAAATCTCTGCATATCGGAAACCTGGCAACTGTAATGTTGTTGAAACACTTTCAGTTATCAGGTCACAAACCCTTTGCTTTGGTAGGGGGGGCAACTGGTATGGTAGGAGATCCTTCAGGCAAATCAGCCGAACGTCAGTTCTTGTCAGAAGAAACATTGAAAGAAAATCAGGATGCTATTCGTAAACAATTGTCTAAATTCCTGGATTTTGATTGTGGCAACAATTCAGCAGAAATTGTGAACAACTACGACTGGTTTAAAGAAATTGGGTTCTTACAGTTTTTGCGCGAAGTAGGCAAATACCTGACAGTAAACTATATGATGTCGAAAGACTCAGTAAAAAACCGTTTACAAACCGGTATTTCGTTTACGGAGTTTTCTTACCAGTTATTACAGGGGTACGATTTCTATTGGTTATATAAAAACAAAGGTGTTCGTATTCAGATGGGAGGCTCTGACCAGTGGGGCAATATCACTACCGGTACAGAATTAATCCGCAGAAAAGAATCGGCCATTACCAGCGAAGAAAGTAATGATGATGCAACTTATCAGGCATTTGCCTTAACTACTCCTCTGGTAACCAAAGCTGACGGAACGAAATTCGGCAAATCAGAAGGAGGCAATGTATGGCTTGACCCTACCATGACCTCGCCTTATGCTTTCTATCAGTTCTGGCTCGGTCAGCATGATAATGATGTGCCTCGATTACTAAGAGTATTTACCCTATACTCAAAAAACGAAATAGAAGAGATTGAAAAACAACATGCCGAAGCACCACATTTACGTATTGCGCAAAAGGCATTGGGTAAAGACGTTACGATTCGTGTACATGGAGAAGATCAATATGAACTGGCTATAAAAGCGGCCGATATTTTGTTCGGAAAAGGTACTTTAGAGACCTTACAGAGTCTTGATGAAAATACTTTTACAAGTGTATTTGATGGGGTGCCACAAACAGAAATCACTAAAGACGAGTGGGACAATTGCCCTAACATATTGGATTTGATTTCGATAGTTACCCGTAATGAAGTATATCCATCTAAAGGAGAGGCTCGCAGAGCAATACAAGGTAATGGCGTAAGTATCAATAAAGTAAAGGTTTCAGACGAAAAGTCAGCATTGGCCGAATTGAAACTTTTACAGGGTAAATACCTGTTGGTGGGTAAAGGTAAAAAGAATCATATTGTAAAAGTTAGTTAAAATAATTTAGCACAACAATATTCATATATTACCAAAGAATATTTACTTTATTTTGTATTGGGATTTGTGAAGAACAGAAAAACTATCTATATTTGCAACCCCAAAGGAATTTTGGTAACATACACGGGCATAGTATAAGGGTAGTACGAGGGTCTCCAAAACCTTTGGTCTGGGTTCGAATCCTGGTGCCCGTGCAAGTATTTTTTTGAACATAAAATTTTATGCAGCAGTTTTTCAAAAGCTCTTGGGAAGAAGTAACCAAAGAGGTAACATGGCCAAAGTGGAGTGAACTACAATCAAGTGCTACACTTGTTTTGGTAGCCTCTATTATTTTTGCTTTGGTGGTAGGTGTTATTGATTTTTTGATTGAAAACGGTCTTCGTTTGTTTTACCAATCAGTCTAAAACCTTTAATTTTTGCTAACGATATGAGCGAAATCAATTGGTATGTTGTAAGAGCAGTTTCGGGGCAGGAGAAAAAAATTAAATCCTACATCGAAAATGAGGCCATTCGTCGCAAATTAAGTGAGTTGGTTCCTACAATTTTAATTCCATCTGAAAAGATTACAGAAGTTCGTAACGGTAAAAAGCGAGTACGTGAGAAAAGCTTTTTCCCGGGATATATTCTGGTAAATGCTGACCTGAACAACGGAGAAGTATTGCACATGATTAAAAGTATGCCAGGTGTTATCGGTTTCTTAGGCCGTAACAATGGTACATCCATGACTCCGGAGCCTCTCCGTCAGTCAGAAATTAATCGTATTTTAGGTGTACAGGAAGAGGTAATTGGCGAAGTTATTTCTCCATCATTGACTTTCACAAAAGGAGAAAACGTAAAAGTAATCGACGGGCCTTTCAGTGGTTTCGATGGTACAGTAGAAGAAATCAACGAAGACAAGAAAAAACTAAGTGTGAGCGTAAAAATCTTTGGCCGCAGCACACCTGTAGAACTTGGATACGTACAAGTAGAGAAAATGTAATACAAGATATTATTCGATCAATTCCCTGTTGTGCAAGCAACAGGGAATTTTTGTTTTTAGGGAAAACGATAATTTATTTAGTGATTTAATGATTAGTTTTTGCTTTTTGATAATCACTCATTCACTAAATCACACAATCACTCATTCTTCAAAGACTTCACAGGATTTGCCAATGCCGCTCTAATAGCCTGGAAACTCATCGTTAATAAGGTAAACACCAATGCTCCGGCTCCTGCTGCTGCAAACACCCACCAGCTTATATTAGTATGGTAGGCAAAACTACGCAACCATTTCTGCATGATGAAATAAGCAACCGGGGCAGCAATGATAAAGGCTAAAATTACTAACCCAATAAAATCTTTTGATAACAATGCTAAGATACTGGAAACCGATGCCCCCAACACTTTTCTGACACCTATCTCCTTGGTTCTTTTTACAGCAGTATATGCCACCAGCCCGAATAATCCGAGACAACAGATAAGTACGGCAAATACAGTTACAATTAAAGACAATTTGCCAATGATAAGTTCTGTCCGATACTCTCTTGCAAAAATCTCATCAAGAAAAGAATATTCAAACAAGTAAGAAGGACTATGTTTCCTGAATGTTTTTTCAATTGCCGCAAGTGTTGTTTTTACAGGAGTACTTCCATCAATTTTGATAAAGTAATTTGAACCAATATTTTTTGAGTAAAGAAAAATAAGAGGCTCTATGCCACGACGCAGATTATCATTATTAAAGTCATTAGTCAATCCGACAATTTTTCCTTTTCCGTTCCACATTTGCAGGTCAGCACCAATAACATTATCAGGAGTAAGCCCCATGACCTCCATCGCTTTTCTGTTAATAATATAGTTAGCAGAGTCGATATTATTTATATCTGAAAAATTTCTACCCGCCAGCAACCCTATATTCATAGTTGGTATAAATCCTGCATCACATCGAAAAACCTTAAACGTCATCGACGAATTTACTGGCTTGTTTCTCCAGACTGGGTCTGTCGTAGTTATCGGAATAGTAAAAATATTGCTTCCTCCAAATCCTATACTTTTAACAGAAGGAATCTGAAGCAAATCATTTTTAAATGGAGCATAATTTTTATCGAGCATATCATTTTGCTTTATTTCAATGATATTTTCTTTTTGAAAACCGAGATTTTTATTGCTGATAAAATTGATTTGCTTATAAATAGTAATGCTTCCGGTGATTAATATAATGGATGTGACAAACTGAACAACTACCAATATTTTGCGGAATCTGCCCGAAAGTGATAAAGATAGATTACCTTTCAGCACATCAGCCGGTTGGAATGAGGAAAGTAAAAAAGCAGGATAGCAGCCTGCAAGCAAACCGCAAACTAATGTAATCAATAATAAGCCCAGTATAAAGATGGGGTTGGTGAAATCCAGTTGTACAGACTTTTCTGTTATTTCGTTGAAAAATGGCAGCAAAACGTGAACGGCAATCAACGCAAACAATAAGCTGATGAAAGACAACAGCAGAGATTCAGAAAGGAAGTGAATAATAAGCCCTGATTGTCTGGCTCCGATGAGCTTTCGCACACCTATTTCCCGGCTGCGTGCTGCCGATTGAGCAGTAGCAAGGTTCATAAAATTGATGCACGCCATGAGCAAAACAATGGCTGCTATGATACTGAACAGTTTAACCTGCTCAATACGTCCACCTACAGACTTTCCATTCTCGAATTCACCGTAAAGTCTTTGTTGTGTATATGGAAATAAGAATGCATTTGTGCTGCAATCCCTGCAATTTTTCTTAATTAATCCACCAATTTTGGCATTGGCGTTTTCTAAGGAGGCACTTGGCTTTAAAGCTACCATTGTTTGTGTGCCACCACTTCGCCAGTTTTGTGTCCAGGGGTTTTCTTTTACAAAAAGGCCAATAGGTAATACAAAATCAAATTGTAAAGAAGAATTTGAAGGAATATTGGCAAATACTCCTGTTATCATAAATGAATTCACATTATCAACAGTTATAGATTCACCAAGAGGTTCTTTATCACCAAAAAGTTTCGTAGCCAGCTTTTCAGATATAATCATTGCAGCATTGTCTGGTATAGGATTCTTTTTATCACCTTTTAGCAAAGGAAAGCTGAATATCGAAAATAGTGAGGAGTCAGCATAAACGCCCTGTTCATTAAACGAGTTTTTTTCATGTCTGATGAGGGCATTAGTTTCCATGCTAAGCAATGCCACCTTATCAACTTCAGGAATTTCAGTTCTTATGGCGTCTCTCAAAAGTGCAGTAGTAGCCGGATAGGTTTCAATTCTGCCATCAGGATATATGTTATTCGTCATTACCTTGTAAATATTTGTTGTATTTGCATGAAATTTATCAAAAGACATTTCATCCATTACCCACAGAAATGTAAAAATGGCAGCCGTCAGCCCTACCATCAGGCTGAATATTTTGATGAAAGAATAAACCTTGTTTCTGATCAGATTTCTCAGGGCGATTTTCAAATAATTGTATATCATTATATCTGCTTATTTTTTCGTCAAAAGTAAATGTCATAAAATATGCCAAGATTCTATTTGTCTCGTTATCAATAGATTAAATAATTATCCGAAGGTTTTTCTGTCCAGAATCGGACAATTTATTCCGTTTTCGTACAGCAGAATCTGGCTTGTAGTAGACTCATAATCGGGTAGTTATAACTTCCCGATTGGTTTATTTTTATAATCCATCAATCTGTCTTTGTATAACCTGCTTATCAGCAAGTGTTTTAGCCAATTGATAGGCATTCTCAAAATGTTGTTTCGCTTTTCCTCTATCAATCACTTTATACAATTCGCCTAATAAAGTAAAATAATAAGGATTATCAAGCAGTTTGAGTTTTTCAGCCTCTGCAATGGCTTTAGCCTTGCCATGTACTTTCGATAAAGCAAAAGTTCTGTTTAATGCAGCAATGGGCGAGTATTCTACAACCAAAAGCTTATTATATAATTGCAGAATGCTTCCCCATTTCTCAGGAGTATCAGCCTTAATGGTATGCCAGTAAGCAATACTGGCCTCTAAATGATATTTAGATAATTGTATTCCCTGCGATGCCTCATGCAGGTAATAAACACCTTTTTCGATTAATTCTTTATTCCAGAGTTTTTCGTCCTGGTCTTCATATAGTATTAACTCTCCATTGGCATTTTTTCTTGCTTCAAATCTGGAAGTATGAAAACACATGAGCGATAATAGTGCTTTTACTTCAGGAAGATTAGTCGATTCGTTTTCAGTTAGTAAATAGGTTAGCCGCATTGCTTCCAGACAAAGGTCGTTCCGAAGAATAGTATCCTGACTTTCTGAATAGTAGCCCTCGTTAAAAAGTAAATACAATGTTCTTAAAACTACAGCTAATCTTTGGGTTATTTCTGCTTCGCCTGGAAACTCAATGGCTACTTTTTCATTTCTTAGCTTTTCTTTTGCTCTGAATAGACGCTTGTTTATGGTTTCTTTGTTGCTCAGGAAAGCGTTCGCAATTTCATCAATCCCGAAACCACAAAGAATACGCAATGCCAGGCCAATCTGCGCTTCAACAGAGATACTTGGGGAGCAGATAGCAAATAGCATTTGTAACTGACTATCATTAATATTCTTATCTGATAAATCAATTTCAATAGACTGATTGTCTTCTATAGATTGAGTGATTTGAAAAGCAATTTTATCATAAAATAGATGATTTCTTACTATATAGTTTCGGGCCTTGTTTTTAGCTACCGAATATAGCCATGCAGTCGGGTTAGGTGGGATACCCTGATAAGTCCATGTTTCAAGAGCTGATAGAAACGTATCACTGGCTATATCTTCTGCTATTTCAATGTGTTCTATGCCCATTAATTTGGAGAGAACAGCCATTATTTTTCTGAACTCGGTTCTGAATAAGTGTGGTATGAGTTCCTGTTGATTCATGGTTTATGATGAAGCCCCTGAAAAAGACAGGGGCTTTATTATTCATAGTTTAATGAACACCATCTCCTTTAGCAATTTTTCTTACTTCAATCGTATTACCATCTCCCTGTAAAATAGGGGAGCCCTTGGCAAATTCAACGGCTTCGTCAATTGATTCAGCTTTTACCATTATATAACCGCCAATGGTTTCTTTAATATCACCAAACGGGCCATTGGTTACTACATTATTATAGCCAACTACCCTGGCATACTCTTTGTCAAGCGGTAGCCCATTACCACCCACATATTTGTTCTGGGCAGCTATACCCCCGATCCAGTCCATTGTTTGTTTCATCCAACTTTGCATTTGTTCAGGTGAGGCAATTTTGCCACCATCTTCGTGTCTGAAAATCAGCATGTATTCGTCCATTGTCTTAAAGATTTAATGTGATTAAATGTTTTACAATAGCATATCAAATGAACGGAGATAAATTGGACATATCAGGAATTATTTTTTTGAATTTCAAGAATATTTGATGGTTTTCCAAGTTGTTTTTTAGTTAATTTGATTTGTTGAATATAGGTCTTATCAATTCTCAAAGTCAATAATCAAAAGGATGCGTGTCCCCAAAAAACTCATTAAAGCGAAAACACATATTCTGCTATAATCTGACTTCTTGCCAGAAATAGCGGATTATCTGTTAATTTCTATCGAGTAAATAAATCCCTATTTTGATAAACTATCAGTATTGGTGTCTAAAAATAAAATTAACCTTTTTATTAGGGTTTAAAATGAGGGTAGGTTTTATACACTACCCCGTATTCACCGTAATCATACAGAAAATAGTTTTCAGTAACTATATGTAACTTTTATCTGATTAATAGTCAGCGTTGTTCCATCACCCCAGGTGGTAGTAACAGGAATATTATTAACTAATGCAATAGCCGTAACACGCAGATAATAAACATAGGCATTATTATCTACTACATTATCTGCAACAATATCTACATCCTCACTTTGTATCTCCATATTACCTGCGGCACCCGTCGAACTTACAGTTCCCAGAACAGAACCTGCATTATCTGTATAAGCACGACGATATAATTGTACTCTTACATTTTTAGAACCATTATCTGCAAAGTAGGCTTCAATATTTGAAATAATCGAACCATCAGGCAGATTAATAGGAGCTTCTAATGAACCTACTGTATTGCCAGTACAGTAAATGCCATTATTATTATTGTTGACACCTATCATATTACCATTAACAGCCAGAAAGGAAGCTCGAGGAATATTCATATACGAGACCTGAGGTGTGCTGGATAATACCCCTGAATTATCCGTCCGTACAAATTTTGCTCCATTACCACTTAAGCCAGAAATACGGGCATTGCCAATAACATGTAACTTTTCAGTTGGATTATTAGTGCCTATCCCTACATTACCATTAGTTAAGATAACCATTGAGGGATTCAGCGGATTTACATTATTATTGGTAGAGAAATACAGGGGATGATTGCTTTTGGTCATAAGCCAGGCTGCGTTATCTCCTATATAAGTAGCGATAGAAACATCGCCATTAGTGTGTACCATTCCATGAGTATTGGATTGAGTATGAACAGACAACTTTTGATTAGTATATTGTCCGATTATACCTTCATCAGGCGTAATAGTAGTTGATTGAGCTTTAGATTGAACATAATAAATCAATATTATACAACTTAGAAAAGAGATTTTTTTCATTATTTTAAGTCATTTGTTTAATAGGTATATATTAACTTGGCGGCTATTATTTGTGTATTGGCACCATCCCATGCTTTAATTCCGCCAATTTCTTGTGCATAGATTTTGAGTTGATAAGTGTCTCCGTTTTGTATTGAAACGCCAAAGCCGTTATTCAGATTATTACTTGAAATACTTCTTATACCTGAAACCGCTCCGGTTGACCATACACTTAAGAAAGTAACATCATATTTACTACCGAGGTCAGTCGAAATCAACGTGAAAAGTATATCTGAATTTGAATTATCCACAAAATAAAACTCAGCACCAGAAATAATAGCCCCTTGCGGAAGATTAATCGGGACCTCAAAATACCCACGACTTATATCAGCATTAGTGAAATAAATTCCTCCTTCATTTGATTCAGCAATAGGGTTATTATCTGATGATGTCGTTGGCATAAATGCACTACGAGGTAAACTGTAATAATAAGTCTGAGATACTGAGTTGAGTTTGCCATCGTTATCGACTTTCAGAAAAGACTTTTCTGTATAATTACTAACATTTTTGGCACCTGAGATTTTTAAACCCCCGTACACATGTAAAGCTCTGAAGGGTGTTCCGCCGATACCTGCAAAATTCAGGATATTAAGGGTTAGTTGCGGGCTTTGGGCGTTGGTAGTAAAAGACAGATTATGAAGCCCCGGCGTACTAAAAGAAGCAACACCACCATTTGTCTCACTTATAAAAGTTCCAACCTCAATAGGGTCAGTTTTTTGTAAAAACCCATAGCATTCAGCTTGGGTTTTTACACTTATTTTATGACTGGGCTGATAATTCTTTTTATAACTGTCGATTCCTGTTTCAGGCAGAATTATTATGCTTGCCTCTTGTGCCGATATAACAGAACTAAAACAACAACATATAAACAATAGAAATAAGGTTTTCATTTTAAGCAGCAATCGGTTGATTAATAATATGTATTGTTACCTGAGGATTAGCGTTTTCGCAATTGACAAATTCTTGTAAAAAAGGTTTGATTTTACGCCTTGACAATAGGAGTTGTTTGCCGTTTCTTAACCCAATAACACCACTGGTATGTTTGATTATATTTATCTGGTCGATATAGTGTAGATTTACAATAAAAGACCGGTGTACCCGGAAAAAGGATTTGTGTTCGAATAAATTTTCAAAAATGCCCATCGTACGTGAGTTGATGATTGCCCTACCGTTTTTCAGATAAAAAACGGTATAGTTGGCCTGGCTCTCCAAATAAATAATATCATCCAGAAAAACCCTTACTCTTCTGTTCTTATAGAGCATCCACAGAACCGGGCTTGGGTTTTCTGTCGGATAAATAGTGATACAATTTTTCTTCATTCTATGTTTCATGGCTTTTTTGTTTTACAATGGCAAAGTTAAAAGCCGTAATTGCTCAGTTCCAAAATCACTTATCCAACGGCAAGTTTTGTTTATCGAACGGTTTTTGCAAAAAAAGCCCTGATTTTGCTTAAAAAAGTACATTTACCAAATACCATCTGTTTATTGCAGGATACCCCCCAATTCTTACCAAATACTCAATCTGACTAACGTTGGTGTTAAAATTGATTTATTTTTACTCCATTATTAAGCTAAGACCATGACTACCTTTTTCCATAATACATTCCCGAAACCACCGGATTATACTTCAGAACTTAACACAATAGAAATTATCAGCTATTTTGCTACTTCTTTATTTGGGAAAAATACAGAAGAGGATATAATATGGGACATTGCCAAAAACTGTATTGGGAAATTAGGCCTGGAAGATTGTGTAATTTATCTATTTGATAACAAGCAGGAGAATCTCTTGCAAAAAGCTGCCTATGGGCCTAAGAATCCTGTTAATTTTGAGATATATAAACCAATCGTAATTCCAAAAGGGAAAGGTATTGTCGGAACAGTAGCTAAAACTGGTGTAGCAGAGGTTATAGAGAATACCTCAGATGATATACGCTATATAGTTGATGATGAGTGTAGGCTGTCTGAAATAACTGTACCTATTATTTATAATAGTGAGATATTAGGAGTGATAGATTCAGAACATGCTCAAAGAGCTTTTTACAGAGATTGGCATTTACAAATATTAACAGCTATAGCTAATCTGTGCGCCAATAAGATTTATGGCGTAAGAATAAAAGAAAAACTACAGGAGAAAGAACAGAAGTTGGCTTTATTTCAGGAGAAGATTGAGGCATTGAAAAACCAGAAACAGAGTTTCAGATTACCTCTGTCAAGTACAGGAGGTACACAGTTTTTTCCGGTAGAAGAAATTATCCGTCTGGAAGCTGACCGCAACTATACTATTCTGTATCTGACAGACAAACGAAAATTTGTTTCATCAAAAACCCTGAAAGAGTATGAAATCACATTAACCAATCATCAGTTTTTAAGAGTGCACAAGTCTCATCTTGTTAATCAGAAACACATTGTTAGTCTTTCAGCCAATCGTGAATCATTAATCCTGAAAGATGCTTCTGAAGTGGAAATTTCAAGAAGAAAAAAAGAAGAAGTATATGAACACTTAGGTATTTGAACTATTTAGTATATTTTTTCATAATCAATTTCTTGACATTCAAACCAAACCTGATGTTCTGAAGATTATTGGCTGTTAACAAAAGCTGTGAGCGTACATACCCTCTGCAGTTTAAAGCACTATTTGGGTTTATTTTGGCATCAACTTTATCAAAAGCACAGTCATCATCCATTACATAATTACAAGATTTGTTGGTAGTGAGGTCTAATTTTTCAATTTCACAGCCATGAAATCTTATATAGCTGCTTCGATTGTCTACTTTAAGGTATTCAGTACCAAAATTTGAGAAAAAAGTTTGGGTAGCCTCACCCATATAATAGCTGATTTCTGGCGTATAAATATAAATCTGTTTAGTAATAGGGTTTTCTTTAGTTGATTTGGGTGTTTTAAGTGTATGAATTAGCAAGGTATCGCTCTTATAGCTTATCTCAATATATTTCATAAAAGTCTGATGAAATTCAAGAGATGATTTCTTATTTGCCTCAATAGTAACTTTTACTGGTCCGAGGTCACAATTTACCAATACATATTTGAATGGTTTTGATGGAATTTCTTTGAAGTTTTGCAGTTGAATAAGGGTATCGTATTCGGCAATACCACTAACTTTTTTTAGTTTTTCACTATGCCCCGAATAATACCAGATACCAAAGGCAAACAATAACAAACCAGAAACAATTAACAACCATTTATATCTGTTAGCCATCTTCATGGGTTTTACTCTAACAACAAATAAAGAAATTTTTAGTCAATAAAACTAATGATACGGGGTAGTGAGAAGTTTGATTTGAACGAACCAATAGCCTATAATTAATTTATACCTTACATTTATTAATAAATCGACCTTTTGCATGACCGCCATTTTGATTGATGATGAAATAAGAAGCACTCAGAACCTAAGGATTGAGTTAAATGAGTATTGCCCCGATGTGATTGTACTGGCAGAATGTAACTCTGCGCAAAAAGG
Organism: Emticicia sp. BO119; assembly: GCF_013912375.1. Taxonomy (GTDB): domain Bacteria; phylum Bacteroidota; class Bacteroidia; order Cytophagales; family Spirosomataceae; genus Emticicia. The sequence continues at coordinate 757,588 of NZ_JACETV010000002.1, forward strand.
TATAGAAGCAATTCAGTTATTTAAGCCTGATGTGGTTTTCTTAGATATAGAAATGCCTTTTATGAATGGATTTGACTTGTTGAATAGCTTTGATAAAATCGCCTTTAATGTGGTATTTGCTACTGCCTATGATGAATTTGCCCTGAAAGCCTTTGAATTCTCTGCGATTGATTATTTAATAAAACCTGTTAACCCTCAAAGACTGATTCAGACAGTTGAGAAACTGAGAAAACAATCGAAAGTGATAGATAAGCAACAATTGCAGGCACTTCTGTCTAATATTAAGGGGTTGCAGTATATACGTCCAATCTTAGCTTTACCTACATTAGATGGATTAGAGTTTGTTTCCATAGACGATATTTCTTATGCACAGGCCGATGATAATTATACAATCGTATATCTTTTAAACAAGGAAAAAATTTTGCTGTCGAAACCACTAAAGGATTTAGAAGGTATGTTAGAAAATCATAATTTTCTGAGGGTACACTATACTTTTTTAGTGAATTTAGCCCACATTCGCAGATACATTAAAGGCCAGGGAGGAACTTTAATAATGAATGATGGAAAAGAGGTTCCTGTTTCTCGTTCTGGTCGACCCAGATTAATGGAAATGATAATGATATGAAATCTGTTTTAATCGTTCAGGAAAGACTCGTAACACGCAAGTCTCGGCCTTTTATATGCCTGCTATTATTGTTTGTTATAAATTCATATGCTCAGAAAACCTATCTGATCAAACAGGCTGTAAAAGATTCAATTCTGTTGAACAACTACGCTGAAATATTATATGAGCCTACTGAAACCATAACAATTAATAATATAAGAAATCAGCCATTTATTCCATTCAAAGATTTTAAGTTAGAACACTCTTCTCTGCAAAAAACGTATAACCATTGGTTAAGATTTAAAGTACATAATAGCACATCTAAAAACGAGCAATTGTTGTTTGATTATGGGCTGTATCACTATATCTACTTATATGATTTTAATGGACAAAACTATAGAGTAAAAAAAGCTGGAATGTTGGTTAAACCAGACGAAAAAATATTCAGTGAGAATAAGTATGTAGTGCCGGTTACGATTCCTGCACATAAAAGCAAAGAGATTTACGTACGCATAAATGACAGAAACGGGATATATAAAGACTCGAAAATTAGCTTATTGACTTATGATTTTGAAGAAACACTCCGTTCACAATCATTTTTCAAAAGTCGGAAAGATCTTTTTTACAGTGCTTCATTTTTAGCGATTGGTTTGTTCCTGATTCTATTCTGTATCATACAGTTTAGCCAGACCCGTGAGAAAGCCTTTGTGTATTATGCGCTATACCTGCTTGGCTTATATCTCTATTTTATCAGGCGGATAGAAGCACTAACCGACACCGCTATTATTTTTTCTTATTTCCCTAAATCATTTCTTACTTCTGAAGTACCCTTAAATATATTACCCAATATCTGGTACCTGCTCTTTTGTCAGTATCTGCTTAATCTGACTTCTACGCATCACCCAACCGTTTATAAAATTTTCAGATGGCAGATAAAATTCCTTACTGCCTATTTCATTTTTGATTGCTTCTTGCAATATATTATGAATGAATATGCGTTAAGCCTGACTATCTATCGATGGGTAAAATTGAGTATGATGCCAATTACTACATATTCTATTATACTGATTTTCAGATTAAGAAATGTAGTAGCCACTTATATAGCTTTGGGTACCAGCATTTTGTTCATCTTCTTGGTAATTTCGTTTATTACAGCTATTGTGCGAAGAATGTCAGGTGAAGCCTATGTGTATTATATAATGGATTTTCCATATGTAGAGACCGGAATATTTGCCGAGAACCTGTTGTTTGTGATAGCCTTTATTGCCAAAATAAAACAGGTGTATATTGAAAGAAACCAGGCTCAGAAACAACTTATTGCACAACTACAGGCAAATCAGCACTTGCAGGTTCAACTCAATAACGAATTAGAGCAGTTAGTGTATGAAAAAACCAGAGCACTCGAAACAGAAACACAACAAAGATTGCTGGCAGAGTTTAATCAGAAGCTATCAAAAGCAGAGCTGAAAGCTTTACAGTCGCAGATAAATCCACATTTTATATTTAATTCATTAAACTCTATCAAAAACTATATTCTTACTAATAAACCCAATGATGCAGCAAAATACCTGACCGATTTCGCTAATCTGATTCGCTCAGTTCTACAACAAAGCCAGCAATCTTTTATTTCATTAAAAGATGAACTGGAAATCCTTGAGCTATATATCCGGTTAGAACAGATGCGCTTTGAGAATAGATTTGATTTTAGTTATAATATCGATGAGCAGGTAGACACTACTTATATCAAGATTCCTGCACTGCTATTACAACCTTATGTCGAAAATGCTATCTGGCATGGGTTGATGCACAAAAATACCAAAGGGCATCTAAAAATAGAAGTAAAGTTGGGTAAAGACGAGGTGCTATGTATGATTGAAGACAATGGTATTGGCCGGAAAAAATCAGCAGAGATACATAGCCAGACCACACGTCCGCATAAATCTATGGGGTTACAGATTAATAGTGAGCGGTTAAAGGTTCTGCACGAATTACACAAGTTAGAGATAGAAGTAGAAATTTTTGACTTAGAATCTCTTACCCGTGAGCCTGACGGAACAAGGGTACTGATACATTTTCCCTTATAAACTATTGGTTATCAGGTTCTATATAAATGTCTCCGTTTTTATAGGAATGATTTTTATCCTGAGCTATTCCTCTGTTGGGGTCAATTACTTTAAATGTAGATATATCAGCCTCAGTTAATACTACCCAACTGGTATTTCCCCTATTATCAATTCTGGTAGACCATATGGCTTTGGCATCTTTAAAATAGTCAGTAGAAATTTTCTGAAAAGTGCCTCCGTCAGCTCCTTCAATTGGTTTTTGATGCCAATACACATATTTTTTATCACGAGCCAGATCATATCCACTTCCACTACGCATGGGCACATATTCAAAAGTAATAGGGTCTGCCAATTCGAAAATGTAACGACCATAATACACATGCTGGCGATCACGGGCATACATAATACCCTCTGCCGTATGATTCACAGGCGTTTCTTCCGGATTTGAGACTATCTCGAAATAATCGGGCTCATAACTGATAATAAATACAGCATCCGGCCCATTGGCGCCTACTGCAAAACCATAGTTTTTATCTTTAGAATAAAACCCCTCCATTACCTTAAATGACGTCGGGTCAGCTTTTTTGACAGGGTGTTCTTTGTAGAATACCTGTTTTTTGTCTGTGGCATATTCTTTATTGATTGTCTTGAATGAAGATACATCGGCTCCATGTACGATGTATTTGTGAGCCGGGAAACCACTATAATAGAAAACGGTATCAGATTCGATATAATAACCGTTTTTAAGACCATCTACATTGCAACTGCCAAACAGGAGGCCTATTAAGCTGAACGAAATCATTTTTTTTAGCATATGTTTAGGCCGTTTGAGATTGCTTATGGAAGATTTTAAGAATAAAACATCTAAAAACACGTTTAACTCTACCAATTGCTAAGTTGATCAATCGCGTAAAAACGAGTTGAAGTGGTAAAAAAATAAACATTAAAACAGAATATTGGTTAGAAGCATCGTCGAAAATGTCACGAGGCTAATGCCTGAAAAATATTACATCACGAATAAATCCTGATGCAGCTAAACCCGGTACAGCCATACTGCCTAATGTTGTTTTCAGGATGATTCTCCCTGACAGTATTCTTGCATTCATCGTATTTTTCATAAACCAGTATGTTTTAACGATACAAATTTGCGCAAGCTGTTGATACACTGAAAGTCAGAAACATCAGGTGGTAAAATGGGCTTTGTAAATGGTGGTTTTGTATTCAAATACGGAAAAATAAAAGCTACCCGAACAGAGTAGCTTTTAAGTATATAAACAAACGATTATTCCTTTTTCTCTTCTTGAAGGAGGTCAGGAAGTATTGGCTTCAACTGCGTTTCTTTTACTGTTTTATCAAAAGTAGCTTTGGCTTCACTTGCACTCACTTCGCTGGCTAAACCTAATGGTTTTATAGCATTTATAGTAGAATCAGTAGTAGCAGAGATGGGTGTAAAAATAAACTTTAAACCTTCTGCTTTACCTTCAAGGAAAGCCTTAGCCAGGCTCGAACCTTCAAAGTCCTTATTAGTAACCTTATTTGATACCCTTACAGGAGCATATAATGCCCCTGGAATCCTGTTGTTTGTTATCTGGCTGCTTATACTTTCTTCAGCATTATAGTCCTGTGCTTTCAGTTCTGAACAAAGCAGAAATAAGACTGACAAGCTAATATATAATTTAGTTTTCATGATTTTTATTTTGCGTTTACCAATACATTTATTTTACCTATTGAGTCATCATCAAATTCTTGTAGTGCTTTCCCTAATACCTGACCTACTTCTACTTTTTCCCGATCGGCTTTCATAGCCACACCTGGTGTAGATGATGTTACCAATAAATCACCTCTTTCAATTGGGCCACCTTCTAAACAGACTTTAGTCGGAATAACCCCTACAACACCCATTGGAACTTTATTGGTTAATTCGGTATCAATATTTTCTTCAGATAATAAAACTCCAGGTTTGGTAGCATAAACTCCGGCTACAAGTGTTGAGTAAGGTTCATTTGATTTCTCTACTGTACGGTCTTTATCAACAGAAATAACCAGGACATCTCCGGGTTCAAAATCGTTTATATTACTATTTACATCAAAAGCTTCGGCAATGTCTGCACCTCCGGTTTGAGTGCCGCCATTGAAGAAACCTCTGCCCGTTTTATCAATGCGGGCCACATTACCGCTGTTATTCTGGAAAACAGCAAGATTACCGCTTGAACCCGTATGATTAACAAAAAGAGCACTTGCTGTACCAGCATTACTAATATGAACAGTAGGGTTTACATTAGAAGTATTAAAATTATCAAAGCGTCCTGCTCTTCCGGTTCCAAAATTGGGTGTAAACCCATATATTCCGTTTCCGTTGCCATCGGAGCTTCCTTCAACACCATTTCCATTTTTTCCGGCATTAGCCCTTATGGCATCACCACTACCTTCTGTTAAGGCTAATAGGGCCGGCCCATTACCATTTGCATTCGAAGCATAGAATAAGCCGGCGTAGCCACCTGTTCCTGATGATATACCATAAACACCGGCGGTACCAAAATTAGCAAATATTGAATTTACTTCTCCCTTTAATGCTGTCGCAGTACCATAGGTATTGTCTATTTTGGCACTAACGCCTGTTCCATTTCCCACATTTGTTACTGTAACAACATCAGTATCATTATCTTCATTATAGTTGTTAAACTTACCTGCCCTGCCTGTAGCAAAGGTCGGTACCCAGGCATAGAGTGCATTACCCGCGCCATCTATATTTGTTTCAACACCATTACCGTTTTTACTGGCATTGGCTGTAATGGCATTGCCATTCCCATCGGTTATTGCTACAAGTGCGGGCCCATTACCTGAAACATTAGCTGCATGAAAAAGCCCGGCAAAACCTCCGGTACCTGACGACCTGCCAAATATGGCGGCAGCACCAAAGTTGCCGAAAATAGTATTTACTTCACCTTTTACAGCAGCAGCTACACTATTAGTATTGTTTACGATAAACGAAGCGGCATGCCCTAAAGCAAGATTAGGTATATTTCCGTTTCCATTTGTTACGACCTCTAATGTGTTAGCATTTATATTAGTTGCGTTATAATTCTCAAATCTTCCGGCTCTGCCAGTACTACTGTTAAGGCCAACCTGTCCGTAGACACCTATAGCTGTATTAGCTGTACTGGTAGCAATGAATCCTCTGACACCGTAGCCGCCACCATCGTTGCGGCCAACTACTGCTCCTGCAATATCACTGGTAATTCTACCAACTACCCCTTCTCCATTTCCATTATTATCTGCAACAAGACCGGCTGAAGTTTGAGCGCTGGTAATACCATGTAAAGCAAAACCTGCTCCTGTAGAGCTACGTACTCCGGCTCCGGTACCAGAGGTTGATACATTAATAACCGTACCTCCACCAGCAGTATTAGCATTTATTACATTATTGGAATTATTGGTATTGAAAATACTCATATTAGCAGCTATTCCGGTATTTGAAGTAGCGGCCAGACCCGTGCCGGAATTACTATTGGCATAGACTCCATATCCGCCGGCAGTGGCATTACCATAGACGCCAAGGCCATTGGGCGTAACACCATAAACACCCCAGCCAGATCCATTGTGGCTGCCCCAGATGCCTATTCCTAAGCCTCCGGTTCCATTACTGATCCCTCGGATTCCTGATGAAAAACCACCTGGACTGGTTGAAGACATTATACCACGAATGGCATAATCATTTGAAGCGGTACCCGGATTGACCGCATCAATCCTTTGGGCAATAAGTGTGTGTGTACTTATCGAGCAGATAAGTAAAAGTTTGATTGTTTTCATGAGCTATTAAATCAGAGCTATAAAATTGTACAACACAAACTTAGGCCTACTATATTTTTAGTACAATTTTCAGAATAAAAAAATAGCTCAGAATTTACTGAGTGGTTGTTAAAGGTCTTTTTAATTTACGTTTATATCTTATTGCAAATGCCCTTTTAGAAACACAATAATTTTGTCTTTGATGTAAGATTCATCAAACATTTCGCCATAATGTGGAGCATCCTTTACAATTATTACTTCATTTTGTACCTTATTCAAGGTAAGCCAAGAACTCAATAATTTAGATTGGTTAGGGGGAACAGAGGCATCTTTTTCACCATGAATAATCAGAAACGGAGGGTCATTTTTATCAATATATGAGGCAGGGCTGGCTGTTTTAGCTAAGTCTGGCCTTTCAATTGGAGATGCCCCCAGTAAAGTACTAATGGCATCATTGGGTTCATTTTCTTGTGGTTTCAGAGTAGCCAAAAAGTCTGCCGGACCATAAAAGTCTACTACTGCATTGATTTTAAATGATTTATGGGTATTTGGTGCATAAAATGAGGGTATATGATTATTGTGTGACAAGGCTAACAGAGAAGCCAGATGACCACCTGCCGAAAAACCAATCAACGCTACTTTGTCTTTATTATAACCATATTTCGAAGCATGCTTGTAAAGAAACTCCAGAGCTTGATTACAGTCTTGAATCTGGGCAGGAAAAATGGCTGTTGTGCTATACCGATAATCAATCGAGGCCAACGCAAATCCATTATTGAGGATAGCATTAATGGTTTTTTTCATATAACTCATATCAGCATATTTATCATTCAGCATCCATGCACCGCCATGAATCCAAACTACTAAAGGCATTTCCGCCTTTGTATTGGCCGGAATATAAATATCTAATAAGTGCTTTTTGAGTGTATCATTGGCATAAGGAATATTACCATATAATCTGGTATCGGGCGGGAAAAAAGAGATTACTCTGTTAGTAGCCTGACCAAAGCTTAAATTAGCTGCAAAAATTAAAACCAGAAGAGAAAGATTTTTTTTATTAAATGAAAAAAGCTTCATATGCATAAGCGATAGATTTTGGAATTAAATATAGTTTAAAAATATTTTCAAAACCTTATTTCATTTAGTTAATCAGGCATTATTAAAGAAATTTGATTTTGCAAACTGTTATTGCCTACTTTTATATTTTACAATTAATATCAAAAAAGTACAAGAAAATAATAAAAATATGGTGGTAAATCGTTAAGGTATCAATTAACTTTGTTGGATACTTTGCCCTAACTACATGCGGATTCGCTTTTTTATCATATCAGCCCTAATTATCGCCACACTTTCAATTGGATGGAACTACTTCAAAGATGTGTCTTCTGATGGTGTAGACTATAGTACAGAAGTTAAACCTATTCTGAATAAACACTGTATCTCATGTCATGGTGGGGTAAAACGACAAGGCGATTTTAGTCTTTTATTCCGTACCGAGGCTCTGGCCAAAACCAAATCAGGCAAACCAGCTATCGTCCCTTTCCACCCTGAGCAAAGTGAGTTTATCAAAAGACTTACCCATTCAGACCCCGACGAGCGAATGCCCTATAAAGCACCGCAATTGAGCCAGCAGGATATTGAGATTCTGACACAATGGGTGAAAGAAGGAGCAAAATGGGGAGACCACTGGGCTTATGTAGCCCCTAAAGAAGTGAAAGTGCCAGACAAAGGACTCTTTGCAGGTTTATTCAGTTTCGGCAGTTGGGAGAAGAATGATATTGACTATTTTGTTAAAGCGAGGTTAAAAGAAGAAGGATTATCTCCCGCAAAAGAATCTGATAGGGCCACACTTGTCAGAAGAGTATGTCTGGATATAATTGGCTTACCACCCACACCGGAGCAGATAAAGAAATATGTAACCGAAGAAGGCTCTTATGAAGCCTTGGTAGATGAATTGCTGGCCTCTAAACAATATGGCGAGCGTTGGGCATCTATGTGGCTCGATTTAGCCCGCTATTCAGATAGCAGAGGATATCAGAAAGACAATGGCCGGACTATCTGGCGTTACAGGGATTGGGTGATTGATGCCTTTAACAATAATATGCCTTTCGACCAGTTCACTAAAGAGCAATTGGCCGGAGATTTATTGCCATCACCTACAGAAAATCAGTTAATAGCTACTGCCTTTCATCGGAATACGATGAATAATGATGAAACCGGCACAGTAGACGAAGAATTCAGGGTAGCCGCCGTGATTGACCGTGTAAATACGACTTTTGATGTATGGCAGGGTACTACCTTTGCCTGTGTGCAATGCCATAGCCACCCGTATGATCCTTTCCGTAATGAAGAGTATTATAAAATGATGGCGTTCTTCAATAATACCCGTGATGAAGACACGCAGGATGAAGCCCCTAATTACCGGAAATTTTCTGATGAAGATGAAAAGAAATTAGATAGTCTGACTCATTGGATAAAGACAAAATTAGGAGATGATAAGGGCAAAGACTATAATCAGTTCCTTAGAAGTTTAGAACCACGCCATCATGCACACGATGCCGATAATTATGTAAATGGTGCATTATTGGGCGATAGAAATATTGGTTTGCGTCATCAAGGTACTTGTCGGTTGCCTGATATAAAATTAGATAATAAAACTACATTTCTCATTAGTTATGTAAGCAAAAATATAGGTGGCTGGCTGGAGTTAAGAAAAGATAGCCCAACAGGAGAAATATTGACAAAACTTAAATTGGATACTACTGCCAGAAACAAGTTGCTCTTCATTCCTGTCAAAGCAACAAGTGGGCGGCATGACTTATATCTGGTAGGAACAAATGGCCGACTAAAACCTGAGCAAGATGTATTTTCAATCAACTGGTTTACATTCTTAGACGATTTTCCGAAAGGCGATTCTAAGAAATTTGATGATTTTAAATACCTGATAACAGCCAGGACTCAGAATACACCAATTATGCTCAGAAGCGATGCAGATTACGAGCGTAAAACTCATGTGTTTGTAAGAGGAAACTGGTTGGTTCATGGGCCTGAAGTACAACCTGATGTACCCCATTCAATGAATCCTTTCCCGAAAAATGCGCCAAGAAATCGGTTAGGCTTAGCAGAGTGGTTATTGGATAAAGGTAACCCTTTAACTGCCCGTACAATGGTAAATCGTTTCTGGGAACAGCTATTTGGGATTGGTTTAGTAGAGACTTTAGAAGATTTTGGTACACAAGGAGCAAAACCTTCACACATAGCATTATTAGATTACCTCGCTGTTAAATTCAGAGATGATTATAAATGGCATATGAAGCCATTGCTTAAATACATAGTCATGTCGGCTACTTATCAGCAATCATCGGAAGCGGATGAGGATTTAACACTGAAAGACCCGCAGAACCGGTTATTAGCGCATGGCCCTCGCATTCGTATGACTTCTGAAATGGTAAGAGACCAGACTTTGGCCATAAGTGGTTTATTAAGTGCAAAAATGTATGGCAAACCAGTAATGCCCTATCAGCCTGATGGTGTCTGGCAGGCTGTTAATAGTAACCTGAATTATAAACAAAGTGAGGGTGAAGACCAGTACCGCCGAGCTATCTATACCTTTGCGCGCCGCACAGGGCCATATCCACAACAGATAACTTTTGATGCCTCAAGTCGGGAAATTTGTACGCAAAGACGCATCCGTACTAACACTCCTCTGCAAGCTTTGCAATTACTGAATGATCCCGTGTTTGTAGAAGCGTCAAAAAATCTGGCAATACAAATGCAGAAGAACGCTAAAACAGTAGACGAGCAAATCAACTGGGCTTATCAACGGATTTTCATACATAATGCTACAAATAAGGATTTAGCGGCACTTAAACGCTTGTATGAAGTATCATTACAAGAGTTTAAAGTTAAACCACAAGATGCCAAGGCTTTTTTAAAAGAAGAAAAACAACAGGCAGAAACAGCGGCTTTGACAATTGTGGCCAATACTATTTTGAATTTAGATGAATTTGTAACGAAGCAGTAATATATTAAACCAATGAATCTCTTTCACGAAGTAAGCGAAGCAAATTTACAGGCTATTAAACGTAGGCATTTTCTGAAACAATGCACGACCGGAATAGGTATGATGGCGTTAGGTTCGCTCACAGGTTGTTTTAACGGAAAGAAAGAGACGTTAACAGATAACCCCTTAGCCCCCAAAATGCCACACTTTGCACCAAAGGCAAAGAATGTGATTTATATGCACATGGCAGGGTCTCCGTCGCAATTAGAAATGTTTGATTATAAACCTGAACTGGAAAAATGGCACGGTAAAGATTGTCCGGAAGAATTCCTGAAAGGTAAAACTTTCGCTTTTATCAGGGGTGTACCCAAGATGTTAGGTCCACAAGGTAAATTTGCACAATATGGGCAGTCGGGTGCGTGGATGTCTGATTATGTGCCCTTCTTTCATAATATGGCTGATGAAGTTTCTTTTCTGAAAGCCATGCACACCGATCAGTTCAATCATGCACCTGCACAATTATTTATGCAGACTGGTAGCCCAAGGTTAGGCCGACCTGGAATGGGTGCCTGGGCAACTTATGGTTTGGGTTCTGAAAACCAGAATCTACCCGGTTATATCGTACTCACATCAGGTGGTAAATACCCTGAGGGTGGCAAGAGCATCTGGGGAAGTGGGTTTTTACCATCAGTCTATCAGGGTGTACAATGCCGTTCTAATGGTGAGCCGGTATTATATGTCAATAATCCGGCAGGTGTTAGCAGAGACATCCGCAGGGAAGCAATTAATACGATTAATGAAATCAATCAACGTCAATATGAAGAATTTAAAGACCCCGAAATATTGACCCGTATTTCTCAGTACGAGCTGGCATTTAATATGCAGATGACCGTGCCTGAAACGATGGATATTTCTAAAGAACCACAGAAAATCCATGAATTGTATGGTACTACTCCGGGCCAGACCTCTTTTGCCAACAATTGCCTCTTAGCCAGAAAACTGGTAGAAAATGGAGTACGTTTCGTACAACTCTACGACTGGGGTTGGGATATGCACGGCTCAAGCAGAGGCGAATCTATCGAAATTGCTTTGTGGGAAAAATGCCGCCAGATTGACCAGGCTATGTCGGCTTTATTATTAGACCTTAAACAAAGAGGTTTATTAGAAGAAACCCTTGTGGTTTGGGGAGGTGAATTTGGTAGAACACCTATGCAGGAAAACCGGGATAATAAACCTGCACCATTCTTGGGTAGAGACCACCATGTAGAAGCCTACACCATGTGGCTCGCCGGAGGTGGAATCAAAAAAGGATTTACACATGGAGAAACTGACGAAATTGGCTATTATGGCGTAAAAGGTAAGACCCACGTACACGATTTACAAGCGACTATTCTGAATCAATTAGGGCTGAACCACGAGAAACTTACTTATGATTTTCAGGGAAGACCATTCAGGCTAACAGATGTAGGCGGAAAAGTAATTAATGAGATAATTGCCTGATAAATCCGTATTTATTATTGTAAATAAGTAGCAACGCAGTCTATGTGTTGCTATTTTTATATTCTATCTTTGCAGAGATTGTATTTATTACACTACTCTTATGAAAAAACTGAGCCTTTCTATTGCGTTTTGCCTGACATTTATTTTTGCTACGCAAGCACAAAAGTGGGAGCCTATTTCTTCTGCTACGGGCAAACTTCCATTGACCTGGAAAACAACACAACAAACTGCTTCTTTAGTGGTGGATATTGATAATGATGGTATTGAGGAAATAATACTGGGATGCCGTGAAAAAGGCCCGGCCTTGATTTATTTCAAATATGAGTCTTCAATAGGTTGGCGGGTATTTACTATTGAAAAAGAATTTCTGACAATAGAAGCAGGTGGAGCTTTTTATGACATTGACGGTGATGGTGATAAAGACATAGTCTTTGGAGGCGACTGGCAAAGTAATAAACTTTGGTGGTGGGAGAACCCTTATCCCTTTTATAACCCGAATGTTCAATGGAAACGTCATGAGATTAAAGCTGATGGAGCCACGCAACACCATGACCAGGCCTTTGGGGATTTTAAGCAAACGGGTAGAGCTCAGTTAGCTTTCTGGAATCAGGGAGCAAAAACTTTATATATAGCCGACGTACCGGAAGAAGCCTTTAGAGGGGGAAAATGGGATTATACCCCTGTATTTGTAGCAGGAGAAAAAGAAAAGAAAGCTTGGTATGCTGAGGGCTGCACGGCCGCTGATGTAGATGGCGATGGATTTACGGATTTAATAGCAGGGAATCATTGGTTTAAGTATGTGGATGGAAAATTCAAAGCCATTCAATTCGGAGAAGAAGGCGGAAGAGTTGTAGCAGCCAAATTCCGTCCGGGGAAAAAGAGGCAGATTGTAGTTTCACCAGGCGATGGTACGGGTAGATTATTATACTACGAATGTACTGGCAGTGCAGAAGTAACAGCTAACTGGAAGGCCAAAGATTTAATAGGTAGAGAATTGATACATGGGCATACCTTAGAAGCCGCCGATATTGACGATGACGGAAACCTGGATATTTTTTGTGCTGAAATGGCTAAATGGTCGGAAAAGAAAACAGAACCTGATAACCCGAATGCAGAAGCTTTTATTCTCTACGGTGATGGCAAAGGAGGTTTCAGAAAAACCACCTTCCAGAAAGGGGTTGACTTCCATGAAGGACGGGTATATGATGCAGATGGCGATGGAGATATCGATATTGTCTCGAAACCATATAACTGGAATGCACCAAGATTAGATATGTGGTTGCAGAATGGGACAGGTAAAAAACTACCTAATATCAGCAGAGCCCTTGATGGCAAAATAGGTTTAGAATTATACAGCCTTAGAGACTATTTTAAGACAGATGTTGTCGGAACATTAGACTATGTAAAAAGTTTAGGGATAAAAGAAGTAGAAGTTGCCGGTACTTATAGTATGAAGCCCGAAGATTTCAGAAAGGAATTAGACAATAGAGGCATAACGCCTTATAGCACGCTTTTGGATTTCGGATTGTTCAGAGACAGCCTCAGCAAAGTAATTGCTATAGCCAAAGGCTTGGGAGTAACCTACGTAGGTACAGCCTGGATTCCGCATAAACCCAATCAGTTTAGCAAGACTGATGCCGATAAAGCCATTGCTATCTTCAATAAAGCGGGAGCAGAATTAGCCAAAGCAGGTCTTCATTTCTTTTATCATTGTCATGGATACGAGTTTAAACCAAGCGAAGAGGGTACATTATTTGATTATATTGTTCAGAAAACCGATGCGCAGAATGTAAGTTTTGAGTGTGATGTTTACTGGGCTTTTCATGGCGGACAAGACCCTGCCTTGTTGCTGAAAAAACATAAAGGCAGATTCATCGCTATTCATATCAAAGACATGAAACCCGGACAGGAAACCGGAGAATTTTCAGGAGGTACCCCATTGACTTCGGATGTAGCTGTTGGAACTGGTCAATTGAATTTCCCTGAAATCCTTCGGGCAGCTATTCAGTCAGGCGTAAAGTATTATTACATTGAAGACGAAAATGCTGAAGTAAAACAGCATTTACCTTTTAGCTTAAGATACCTCAAAAATTTAAAATAGCATAAACTGCTTTGACTATTAAACCTTAAAAATGGTTATTAAATCTACTTTAAAAAACAGTATTTGGATTGGTATCTTTTTGCTTTCAGTAGCAATAAAAACAAACGGGCAACAAACAGCTAAACCTGAAATTTGCAAGAATCCACCCAAAGGATACGAACTGGGCGGTGATTTTACAACAATCCCTCAGGCGGCGTGCTTAGATTATAGTACTAATACATCTGTAATTTTATTTAATAATCCGGCTGGGATTGATAAAGGTTCAGAAGAGTATATCTTTAACTACAAGGATGGAGATTCACTTACTTTTACTAAGCAGAAAACTTATATCGTAAATACAGAAGGTATTTATTGGGGCGTTCAAAAAGGAACTATCACAGAAGGTAGTATTTCGAGAAATGTATTAATCTGTAAATCGACACAGATTATAAAGGCTGAAATTCCAGTCTTGGAGTACTCAACATGCGGCCCAAAGACTGTTAATATTCTCATAAAAGATACGCCGGATAATCGTAAACAAAGCGGATACATAATAGCTTGGGACGAAAAAGATATTTTAACATTTAAACCAACGGGACTGCCTCTTACGCTATCTCATATTTATACAGAAATACCATCATCACTTCCCAGAGTACAAGGATTTTATGAATGGAATGGATACAAGGCTTGCGTTAGTCAGGCGGCAGATTTAGCTGTAAATATTGCTTCAATTCAAAAAATTGAAAGCTTGAATTATGGGAAGGATGTAAAAATACAAATGAAAGACGGTGAGCCTGGCAAAGAATATTATATCCAATACAAAACCAAATCTGCTATTGAGTGGATTGAATCCACAACCAAAATAAAAAAAAGTGGAGCGAATACGCTTGCTGAGGTTACTCTCACAGGATTTGAACCAATTGTACAATATTGTTTCCGACTGGTCGGGAAAGACACCTGTAATTACGCAATTAAATATTCTAATGAAATGTGTACAGACCTCATATTAAGTACTGAATACACTAAAGGAGGTTTAAATATTTCTCCTAACCCAGCAGAAGAAAAGATTGAGATTAAGTCGTCCGGAGAGGTGGTCAGATTTATTGAATTAATAGATATGAAGGGACAAGTAATTTATAAGGGTGAAATTTCGGGAGAGAATTTTAATATCTCTCCTTATCAAAAAGGGGAGTATATACTTCGGTTATATGATGCTAATCAAAAACTATTGCATACCAAAACTATTGTGAAGTGGTAATTACCACTTCACAACTATTCTATAATATGCCCGCAAAACTGAGCCTTATTGTCAATAATTTTGCCGCCCTTGCGGAAACCTAAGCCACAGGCTTCTCCCGCGAAGAATACGCCTGCTTGGTAATAATTACCTGATTTATCTTGCAAAAATTCAGTGTATTCCTGAAAGACGGTGTTTTGTTCGAAATACTCACCATCATTTTTTTCTACCGCATAACCATCAGCCGAAAGGATTCTGACATTGGCTCCCTCACGCCCGAATAACACCTTTTCTACACTTGATTTACCTTGAAGAGCCTTGCTTTCGGTCTGCAAAAGTAGGGGATGATTAGGATACAATTCCCACAATACCTTTAAAATGCCTTTTGATTGAAACAAGAGCGTATAGGCAGGGTTCAGAATAACAGCTTTCTGGTTGATAACCATATTTGTCAGAATATCTGCCAGTTCTGGTTCATCCCAACCGATATATTCCCATGGAATCAGCTTGAACCAATAATCATATTTAGTAAAACTTCCATCTTTTGAGTTCTGCTTATAAATACCTTCGATAGGTGAGAACTCCACCTCATCAATATATTCAAAAGCTACTTCAAAACCTGCTTCTTTAGCGGCTTCTCCCAATACCTGCATATTGGTATCATCTTCGGGATAATCGCGCATTGTAGAGATTAATAAGGTTGGCTCAAAGTTTGGGTTTTGCCTTTGTATCTCCCTGAAATTTTCAACCAATTGCTCATAAAGCGTATTAAACTGCTGACTTTCATCTAAATTATTGGCTTTCAGCGAAGCCCATTGAACAACAGCCGTTTCAGGGATACAAGTAGCTGTATCAGCATTAAACTCAATCAGTTTGATAGGTTTACCATCAAGCCCCCCACTTAAATCAAAGCGTCCGTATAAATGCCATTGTTTGTCATTATCCCATGAATATCTCACCAATCTGTGCAGATTTTCAGGAATACCCAATTCTTCCAGACGGTTATTATCAATTATATGTTGGCCGGCTTCAATAAACATTTCATAAAGTTCATTGGCGGCTTCATAATATTGTTCTGCCTCCTGTTCTGATACTACCACCACATCGTCAGTAATATAAGGCAAAGTATCTTCTCCTAACATCCAGTCCCAGCCAGCGTTTCTTAAAGATTGCTGTGGTGGTGTTACTAATTTTTTCAGTTTCATAGAATGGATTTCAATTAAGACTAAGGCTAAACGATTTCTGTATCGACAGACAGTTAATCGTTATGCAAATAAAGATTATGAGTGGTGGCTACTATGGCTCGAACGATGGAAAAAGCCACTTTTCCCACCTGATGGCCTCGACATAGTCGTGCGTGAGTGACTGATATTCTGATGAATCTCACTTGATTTACGAAAGGCCGCTGCTGTAGCATAATACCTTAACATACCACCCCCATAATAACCATGCCGACGGCGGTAAGTTGTATCGTTCTTTGAGGCTGAGTTTTGAGCAATTCCGTTGTTTGGGGTTACATCAGGGCGGTATTGCGCATAGTTTGGGCTTAAAGTTTTTGCCAGTAAATAGCCCATACCGCCATATAAAAGCGCATTAGATAAATTATCGCTTCTACCAATAGTAGTAGGGTTAGTATGTACCTCATTATCAATCAGAGCCTTCACGGCTTTGGGTGAAAGTGTATCCTTTTTACCATCTAAATAGGTAACAATAGCAATAGAGCTATCGGCAGGTACTTCTACTTCGTCCGTGATTTTGAAGACACCTGTCGAGGTTTCAGAAATATAGGTTTTTACGCCTTTGGTATATACATCTACTTCTTCGTATTCATAATCGCTGTCAGAGTCGTTATTACAACTTTGTAAAGTAAAACTACTTCCTAAAATAGCTAAGGCAAGTGTGCTGCTGATGGTAATATCTTTCACTTTCCTGATGAAAGCATTAGTACTAACGGGTGTCATATCGGTTCAGTTTATTAAGCAAAGATTTTCTAAAAATAAGGATAAAAAAAGAATCTTTGGAAGAATGGCAATTTACAAGACGATTTTGGGTGAAAATTGATGTGAAATTATAGTTAAGGCGCTCAAATGCGTGGAATTATTTATAATCACCATTTGTTCTCTTATCAGTAACCTATACTTATTCCCAAGGAAATATTAGATGAAACTTCTTTTACATTATCTTAGCCGCTATCGCTGGCAGGTTGTGCTTGCGTTGACTTTAGCAGCTATCAATCAAACTTTCTCGCTGCTTGACCCTTATATTTTTGGAAAACTCATTGACAAATACGCCAATCGAGCCAAAGATTTTACAGAACCTGAATTTCTGAAAGGTGTTTCATTAATGTTAGGTGCGGTTATTGGCGTGGCAATGGTGAGTAGAATTGCCAAGACCTTGCAAGACTACATGGTAAATTTGATTATTCAGAAATTAGGTGCCAATGTATTTACTGACGGGCTAAAACACACCTTAAATCTGCCTTATCAACAGTTTGAAGACCAGAGAAGTGGCGAAACACTCTCCGTCTTACAAAAAGTACGCACCGATTCAGAAAAGTTTATTACTTCATTTATTAATGTGGCCTTTACTTCTTTGGTTGGTATTGTCTTCCTGACTATTTATTCATTAAGTGTTAACTCATGGTTGATTGGTATCTATTTCGTTGGGGCTTTTGCATTGGCATCTTTGACCAGAGTACTGAGTAGAAAAATCAAGGAGATTCAAAAAGTAATTGTTAAAGAAACAACTGCCTTAGCCGGAACTACTACTGAATCCCTTCGCAATATTGAATTGATTAAGAGTTTAGGACTAACCGGACAAGAAATAAAAAGACTAAACCAGAATACTTTCAAGATTCTGCAATTAGAATTAAAGAAAGTTCGAGGCGTGCGCAGTATCAGCTTTGTACAAGGTACTTTTGTTAATTTCCTGCGCCAGTGTATTCTGTTTGTATTGTTATTTCTGATTTTCAGAGAGCAAATGACCGTAGGACAGCTATTGAGCTTACAATTCTATTCTTTCTTTGTGTTTGGCCCGATGCAGGAAATCGGGAATGTAATCATTGCGTATCGTGAAGCAGAAGCCTCATTGAATAACTTCGATAAACTCTTAAAGAAACCGATTGAAGTAACGCCTGAATTCCCGACTCACCTGGGTACAGTAAGCCACCTTCAATTTGAGAATGTAACTTTCAAACACCTCTCGGCTCATACCAATGCCTTAGACCATGTAAATTTTGAAGTGAAGGAAGGAGAAACGGTAGCCTTTGTAGGGCCATCAGGCTCAGGGAAAACAACATTGGTAAAACTATTGGTAGGTTTGTATAACCCGTCGCATGGAACAATCTATTACAATAATCTTCCTTCGGATGAAATAAATATCGAAGAACTCCGCTCACAGATTGGTTTTGTTACACAGGATACACAACTATTCTCAGGAACAATTAAAGAAAATCTGCTTTTTGCGCAACCTAATGCCACAGATAAAGAGATAATGAATGTATTGGAGAAGGCGGCTTGTCTGAACCTCTTAGCACGTGCCGATAATGGCGTTGATACTATTATCGGCGAAGGGGGTATCAAGATTTCAGGGGGTGAAAAACAACGTCTTTCTATTGCCAGAGCCTTATTGAGAAATCCGAAAATCTTTGTATTTGATGAGGCTACTTCGGCCTTAGATTCATTGACAGAAGAAGAAATCACGAATACAGTAAAAAGCGTAACAGCACAGGGCGATTATATTACAGTTATGATTGCTCACCGTTTAAGTACAGTCATGCACGCAGACAGAATTTTTGTATTAGAACAAGGACAGATTATAGAAGTAGGCAAACACGAAGAACTATTAGCTGAAAAAGGATTGTACTACGCCATGTGGAGACAACAGATTGGTGAGAGAAAGAATACATTGGCAGTAGCATAAGGATTAAATATAATGTGGCGCGAACTTACAGTTCGCACCACAAATAGTTCTACTCACCGCGCATCACTTTAGTAATCTCATTCAATTTCTGCACTTTCTCCTGAAAATCGCCTTTCAGTTTGTTTCTGATAGTTTGTAGATTATCTAAGGTTTCTTGCAGTGTATCAGGCAATATTTCTTCTAAAACCTCACGGAAACGCTTGGCAAAGGTGGGCGACTTACCATTGGTTGAAATAGCTATTTTTAAATCATCTTTTACGACTACCGAACTCAGATAAAAATCGCATAAATCAGGTGTATCAGCAATATTAACCAAAATTTTTCTGGTCTTACAATCCTGCTGTATTTGCTGATTAACGGCTTTATCATCTGTACCGGCAATAACTATATCAATAGCATCAAGATGTTTGCAGTCATATTTCTCAAAAACTAAAGTGAGGTTATAGCTTTGTGCAAGTTCTTTTATTTCGTTTTTTATTTCAGGTGCAATCAGCGTGATTTTTGCCTTTGGAGAGTTTCTTAAAACAGCTTCCAGTTTTTCTAAACCCACATTCCCGCCCCCTACAATTAAGGTATGGAGTTCTTCCAGTTTCAAAAATATGGGAAACAGATTATTCATATCACACCGTAAAAGTCTTTTCTAATAATTTCATCATTTTCTCCAGACCCTCTTTATCATCTTCCGAGAAATCGTCCAATTCATCACTATCTACATCCAGCACCATTATAACCTCGCCTGTATGGTCAAAAACAGGCACTACAATTTCTGATTTTGAGGCCGAACTACAAGCAATATGTCCGGGAAACTCATCAACGTTGGGTACAATCACCGTTTCTTTAGTACGATAGCAATAACCACAAACACCTTTGTCAAAATTGATTCGTGTACAGGCAATTGGCCCCTGAAATGGCCCTAATACTAATTGATTTTCTTTTTTGATATAAAAACCTACCCAGAAAAAGCCAAAGGCTTCTTTCAGAACGGCAGCGATATTTGCCAGATTAGCAATGGTATCAGTCTCGCTGCTAATCAGCCCTTCTACCTGTGACAACAGGCTCTCATAAATTTCTTTATGTGCCGTAGTTTGGGGTATATATAAAGTTTCAGCCATAATACTTCTATAAAGTAAGGATAATAATTTATTGAGCTACCTTCAATGCTTTTCTGACAGCAGGTGCTACTTGCGTACCGAACAACTCAATAGCTTTCATGATTTTAGCATGAGGAATATCTCCTTTTACCATTTGTGCCAGAAAACGTGTATGACCGAAAAGGTCAGCCTGATAAAGAATCTTTTCAATCACTTGTTGTGGACTGCCCACAAACAATGGCCCATCAGGCATACACAAATATTCGAAATGCTCGCGGGTAATTGGAGACCAGCCACGTTCTTTCCCGACACGATTCATCAGTTTTTCATAGGATGGCCAGAATTCATCTTCGGCCTGCTGAGAAGTGTCTGCAATATAAAATTGTGAGTTAATACCTAACTGAAATTTGGCTGGGTCGTGTCCGGCTTCTTTATATGATTGTTTGTAGAGATTCACAAAAGACACATATTGGCTTGGCCTTCCACCCAGAATAGCCAGTGTCATGGGCAGATTCATCTTTCCGGCACGTACTGCCGAAGCAGGTGTTCCACCTACCGCCAGCCATATAGGAAGCGCCTCCTGAATAGGTCGGGGATAAACTCCTAACTGATGAATAGACGCTCTGAATTTACCTCTCCACGAAATAATCTCAGATTGATTAATCTTGGTCAATAAGTCAAGTTTCTCAACAAACAACTCATTATAATCATCCAGACTATACCCAAACAGCGGAAAGGATTCTATAAATGACCCCCTACCGGCCATAATTTCGGCCCGACCATTAGAGATAAGGTCTAAGGTAGCGAAGTTCTGAAAGGTACGAACAGGGTCAGCAGAACTTAAGACTGTTACCGAACTCGACAAACGTATATTTTTAGTAACTGCTGCAATGGCAGCTAAGGCTACTTCGGGTGCAGAAATAATAAAATCGGGGCGATGATGCTCTCCGACGGCAAAAACGTCCAGGCCTACTTCATCGGCCAGTTTGCCTTCGGCTATTAATTCCTGCATACGCACATGGGCATTAACTGCTTTGCCCGATACCCCGTCTGCATGTACTTCACCGAATGTGCTGATACCTAATTCCATTATCGATAAAGAGAAGTTTGATTTAAGCTAAAGACCCTACGTTGTTGAAAAACCTTTTCAGATAGCTTTCAGAAGCGCGCACTTTCCATTGAGAGGATAAATCAGCTAAGGTGTGGATATTGTTATTATTAACAAAAATGATAGTTTCGGCAGATATTAAACCGCTTTCAATCGCTTTTTTAGGTTGGAAAATCGAAAATGCCTTTATTTCATCTCCATCAATATAAGCCTGCGAGCGGTCGAAGAAGTCAATACTGTAGCGATTGCCTAATTCTTTAAACCAGCGGGTAGAAGCATCTATCGAACAGCCACTGGCTTCATTCTGGTTTTCATCCAGAGCAATCACCACAAAACGATTATACAGCACTTTCACAGAAGCCAGTAAAGCCGCTCCATGTGCCGCCCATTGGCTCACCGCAGGTTTTAATATATTTTCGATTTCATTAATTTCGGTATCACTAATAGTGCGGTTGGCCTGATAAATCCAGACACGGGCACTTTGAGGAATTTGTTCAAAAGGAATATACATAATACAGGTTTTATTCTGTTAGCTAAACATCTGAAACGCCTGTAAAAGTTCTGCAAGGAGTCGAACTAAATCGTCTGAATCAGCAATTCCGCTAAATCATATACCTTTACTTCATGTTCTTTTTCTTTATTCTTCACGCCGTCAGAAATCATGGTCATGCAGAAAGGGCAGGCCACAGCAATGGTTTTGGCACCTGTTGCCAGCGCATCTTCTATCCGCTCTACATTAATATCTTTAAAACCTTTTTCTGGTTCTTTAAACATTTGTGCACCACCGGCCCCGCAGCAAAGCCCATTGGTACGGCAACGTTTCATTTCTACCAGTTCGGCATCTAATATTTCTAATACCTGGCGTGGTGCTTCATATACCTCATTGGCTCTACCTAAGTAGCAGGAGTCATGATACGTAATTTTCTGACCTTTAAAAGTACCGCCACCTTCTATTTTTACTTTGCCATCATTGATTAATTGCTGCAGATATTGTGAGTGATGGATTACCTCATAAGTACCCCCTAATTCAGGATATTCGTTCTTCAACGTATTAAAACAATGCGGACAGGCAGTTACTATTTTTTTTACACCATATCCATTCAGAACCTGAATATTCTGTTGTGCCAGCATCTGAAAGGTAAATTCATTTCCGGCTCTGCGCGCTGGATCTCCGGTGCAACTTTCTTCTGTGCCTAACACAGCAAAATTAACACCGATTTTATTCAGAATTTTGACAAAAGCAATGGTTACTTTTTTATAACGGTCATCGAAAGAACCCGCGCAACCTACCCAGAAAAGGATTTCAGGCATTTGGCCGTTCATTGCCATTTCAGCCATAGTGGGCACTTTATATGCAATAGTTTCTGTCATAGTTTCTTGGTTTACGCACAATTTAAGAAATCGTGATACAAAGCAAAAATAGTATGCTTGCATAATATTTGCAATAGTATTGATAAAATATTATTCCAACAAGAAATCAGTCATACATAATCTTTCGATTCCTGCGTCAACTAATTTTTGCATCTGATTTTTAGTGGCAATATCAGCACACAGCTTTAAGCCGACTTTATCAGGAATCCATTGTTTGATTGCTAAAGATTGAGCAAGATTGAAAGGCTGGTAAATCTTAATATAATCTGCACCGGCATCTATAGCATCTTTAATAGCTTGTTGCAAATTAGTCGTATCGAAATGGCAGGTATTAATTGCGACTGTAAAAAAAGCTTCCTGCTGATGAACAATTTTACCTAATTTGGCGATCTCTATCTTTACCCAGTTATTCTGGTTTGAAAACCAGGCCGATGTATTAAGCATTAATTCAATATCGGTAGCTCCATCTTTCAAGGCAAGTTCTGTCTCGAGTTGTTTTACTTCGGTGCGCTGATAGCCATATGGATAACCAATAATTGTACCAAGTGTAGCTGTATTACCAACGCCCCAATCTCTATGTAATTTCTTTACCCAGAAAGGAGGTACAAACAAAGCAGCTAAATTATGGTGTTGAACCTGATTAAGTGCCGCATACATCTCCTCAATGCTGACTTTGGGGTGGATTAACTGAAGTTCGGTATAGAGAAAGAGATTTTGCACAAAGCAAAGATAAGAAACTTTTAGATACTATTAATTTTTAGCATTTTCTTATAAAATGAAACAATGACAGAGAATTAGACACTGTTTGAGTTAAGTTTTGAAAATAAAAAAGGATGACTTTTGTGCCAGGACAAGGTGTAAAACCCGGAGTTCAGCAGAGCTAAATGAGGATTTTTTCACCGCAGTATTGGTAAAAAAGCAACTTTTTTAGTTCAATAAGATTAACTCAAACAGTTTCTTAATATTTTAAGTAAATCAAAAATGCAAAAAAGAGGCTGCAATTCACAATTGAAAAACAGCCTCTTTTGATATTATATCGCAGAACGCCAACCACCACCTAAAGCTCTGTAAAGCCCTATGACAGCATTATATTGACTCTTTCGCAGATTTATTAACTCCATTTGCGCCTGTAAAGCATTTTTCTGGGCGGTTACTACTTCAAGATAAGTAGCACTACCAAATTTAAATAATTCAATTGATGTAGTGATTGAGCCTTTCAGTACATCTACCTCTTTTGATTTTAACTCTTGTATTTCGTTGGTATTCTCGATCAGATTCAGGTAGTTATATACTTCAGTAAAACTATTGACAATCGTTCTTCGATAATTTATATAAGCAATTCTTTGTTCTGCTTCTTCTGCCATCAGGTCTGCTATAAGCTGGCGTCGGTTTAGCAGGGGAGCAAATAACCCTCCGGCAACATTATAAGCAAATGAACCCGGGTTAAAGAGCACCGCAGCTCTGAATGCCTGTAGGCCTATTGAACCATTGAGATTAAGCGAAGGATAAAAAGCTGCTTTTGCAGCATAAATATCAGCATCTGCTGCTATTAATTCAAACTCTGCCTGTTTTATATCAGGTCGGTTTTCTAAGAGAGCTGAAGGCACGCCAGCCGATAATTTAGGAAGCACGATGTTTTCCCATGCAACCGTTCTACGTTCAATAGGCTGGGGGAATCGTCCTGAAAGAAAATTAATCTTATTTTCGTTCTCAATGATTTTCTGCTTCACTTCAACTTTCAAAGATTGAGAGCTAAGTAGTTGAGCACTCATCAACTCAACTCCCAGTTGGTTTCCTTCTCCCGCTTGCTTCAGGGCTTTTACAATTTCTAAAGCTCTTTGTTGCAGTTGAATATTATCATCTAATATTTTTTGTTCATTATCTAAAACAAGAAGTTGAAAATAGGCATCAGCTATTTCTGACACTAACGATGTAATTATCAGATTACGACCGTGCTCGCTGGCTATAAATCTGGCTGCTGCTGCTTTCTTCTTGCTTTTGAGTTTACCCCAGAGATCAACTTCCCATGATGATTGCAAACCCACAAAAAAATCAGGAATGTGTGGTAAGGGGAGTTGTTGTTTGTTGTCTAAATTAGTAGAAAACTGTGTATCATAATTACCAACCCCATCAACGGTATAATTACCAAATTTACGGCTACCAACTGTCAGATTAGCTGATAGATCAGGCATATCGATGCCTTGAGTAAAACGCACTCCTGCACGGGCCAATTCGATATTTTGCAAGGCTACCTGCAAATCGAAGTTGTTTTTTAATGCAGTATCTATCAGTGCCAGCAAAGCAGGATCGGCAAAAAAATCCTGCAATCCTGCTAATTGAGTTGTAGTTGAGTCAGTTTTAGCACTAAACTTCTGGGGGATGGCTACGGGTTTATTATAAGGTAAATTCTGTTTAATTTTGCAACCACCTAAAAAAATTAAACAAACAAGGATATAAATATATTTATGCTTCGACATAAGCTTCTTCTGTAATTTTTTTCGTTTTTTTCTTACGTTTAGGTTTGCCTGCAAAGATTACATATAGCCCCGGAATGATAATAACTCCAAAGATAGTTCCGAACAACATACCCCCGGCAGCAGCAGTACCGATAGTCCGATTACCAATAGCACCCGCCCCAGAAGCAGACATGAGCGGAATCAAACCTGCTATGAAGGCAAATGAGGTCATGAGGATAGGCCTGAAACGGGCAACTGCTCCACCAATAGCAGCTTTTAACAAGGTTTTTCCCTCTTTTTGTTGAAGTACGGCAAATTCAACAATCAGAATGGCGTTTTTACCCAGAAGCCCAATGAGCATTACCATTGCTACTTGTGCATAGATATTGTTTTCAAGCCCGAACAGATACAAGAAAAACAATGAACCAAATATTCCGACAGGCAAAGAAAGAATAACCGGCAGCGGAAGCATGAAACTTTCGTACTGAGCTGCAAGCAGCAGATACACAAACAGCAGACAGATAATGAAAATATACACAACCTGATTGCCCGATAGTACCTCTTCACGGGTCATTCCAGACCACTCATACGTATATCCACGCGGTAGTTTAGCTTTGGCTACTTCTTCAATAGCTCTGATGGCATCACCACTACTATAACCAGCCGCGGCTTCTCCGTTTAGCATAGCAGAAACATACATATTATAACGGGTCAACTGTTCGGGACCATAGACACGTTCTATGCGGCTAAAAATAGCATAAGGCACCATTTCACCATGTTTGTTTTTGATACGCAGTTTCATGATGTCTTCGGGTTGGGCACGGTATTTAGGGTCAGCCTGAATCATTACTTTATACATTTGCCCGAACAAAATGAAGTTGGTGGCATAATAACTACCAATAAGTGATTGCAGGTTGCTCATCGCCGCATCTACCGAAATTCCTTTCTTGGCCGCCATATCCTGATCTACATGGATAAGGTACTGAGGAAAATTAGGGTTAAAGCTTGAAAATACATCTTTTATTTCAGGACGTTTTTTGAGTTCCTCCATAAATTCATCTGCTACCTCTGCTGTTCTCTGCAAATTACCTGTGCCTGTTTTATCTAATAATCGAACCTCAAACCCACTGGCATTACCAAAGCCCGGTACAGCCGGAGGAGGGAAAAACTGAATTTCGGCATCTTTGATATGACTTGTCTTTTGAATCATCTGTTCAATAATATCATTGGCAGAAGCTTTACGATCATTCCAGGCTTTCAGGTTTATCGTACTCATACCAAAAGAAGCACCAGAGCCATCGGTCATCATACTAAATCCTGAGAGGCTGGAAATGGATTCTACTTCTGGTAATTTCTGCGCAATCCTGTCTATTTCGTTCATTACTTCTTCCGTACGCTCTAATGTGGCTCCTACAGGAGTCGTAACGTTTACATAGATAGTTCCCTGGTCTTCAGTAGGTATGAAACTGGTTGGCAGAATTCTCCCCACACCCCATGTAGCAATACTAAAAACTACTAATACAAGTACTGTTACTAAACGCCGATTAGCAATGAGCCTTAAAAGACTTTTATATTTATCAGATAACTTATCATAGCCTTGGTTAAATTTGTCAAAGAATCGGGTCAGCAGATTAGTTTTCTTAACCTCAGTATGTGGATTCTTCAACATTAAAGCACAAAGGGCTGGCGTAAGAGTTAAAGCGTTTACACCTGAAATAACTATAGAAATCGCCATCGTTACCGAGAATTGCCGATAAAATACTCCTACAGGGCCTGATAAAAATGCTACTGGCACAAATACGGCCGACATCACCAAAGTAATGGCAATAATGGCACTGCTGATTTCCCCTATTGACTCAATGGTAGCTTCTTTTGGCCCTAAATGCTTTTCTTCCATTTTGGCGTGTACACCCTCAACTACCACAATGGCATTATCAACTACTATACCGATGGCTAAAACTAAAGCAAAGAGCGTAAGAAGATTAATAGAAAAACCAAATAGCTGCATAAAAGCAAATGTACCTATTAATGAAACAGGCACTGCCAACACCGGAATCAGTGTAGAACGGAAGTCCTGCAGGAACAGAAAAACTACAATAGCAACTAATATAAAGGCCTCAATCAGGGTTTTGATAACTTCATGGATAGAAGCATCTAAGAAGCGTGAAACGTCATAACTGATTGTATAAGTCATGCCAGGTGGAAAAGTCGTTTCTTTCAGGAAGTTCAGACGCGCCTTAATATTATCAATTACTTCGCTGGCATTAGATCCTGGTCTTTGCTTCAATACAATAGCGGCCGAAGGCTTGCCATTTTCTTTCGACAATACGTCATAATCTAAAGAGCCAAATTCCAGATCGGCCACATCTTTCAGGCGTAGCATTTCACCATTGTCTGAAACTTTTATGACGATATTCTCATATTGCTCTTTTGAGGTCATTTTACCTGTATAGCGCAATACATATTGGAGAGATTGAGGCGTACGGCCTGAACTTTCACCAATCTTGCCTGGCGCGGCCTCTACATTCTGTGCTTTCAGTGCCTGAACAATATCTTCGGCTGATACTTCATAAGCATCCATTCGGGCAGGTTTTAGCCATACACGCATGGCATACTCACGTGAGCCCATAATATCTACAAAGCCAACCCCATCAATCCGTTTTAGCTCAGCCAAGACGTTGATGTCGGCAAAGTTGTAAATAAATTTTTCGTCTAAAGATGTATCATCACTAATCAGGTTGATATACATCAACATACTATTGACCTCTTTTTCAGTCGATACCCCGGCTTTAATTACCTCTTCCGGAAGTTCGTCCAGTACAGTGGTTACCCTGTTCTGCACGTTAACGGCAGCTACATCCGGGTCAGTACCAACTTCAAAATATACTTGTATGATACTGGTTCCGTCGTTACCGGAAACCGACGTCATATAGGTCATTCCAGGAACACCATTGATAGCTCTTTCCAAAGGTGTAACTACTGCTTTGGCACACACTTCTGCATTAGCTCCTGTATATTTGGTAGTAACCGAAACAGCAGGTGGCGCAATATCCGGGTATTGGGTAATTGGCAGGCCAATCATAGCTAAAACCCCTAAGAGTACTATAAAGATTGATATAACCAACGATAGAATCGGTCGGTTGATAAAGTTTGTAAACATACTTGTCAGGATTATCTTGATGCGTCGTTAGCCGCAAATTCTTTAGATATTTCGTTCATTTCCACAAATTGCGGGTCAACGGTCATTCCGTCTTTTATATTCTGAATCCCTTCATAAATAATCTTATCATCGGGGGATAATCCCGAATCAATAATATAGTAATGAGGCATTCGGCTATTAGTAGTAATAGGTTTGGATTTTACCTTGTTACGTTTATCAATTACATAGACATACATTTTGTCCTGAATTTCAAAAGTAGCTTTCTGCGGAATTATCAAAGCATTTTTATATTTTCTTAAAAGACGGATTTTCCCACTGGCACCATGTTTCAGAATCTTGTCAGGATTGCTGAATCTGGCACGGAAAGCAATATTTCCGGTGCTTTGCTCTATTTCGCCCTCGGTGGTTTCAATTCTTCCTTTAAAAGGATGTTCCTCTCCATTGGCTAATATTAAAGTTACATTTTTCGATTGCTCGGCGTCTGTTTTCAGATTAGCAGCATAGTTCAGATATTCTTTTTCTGAAACATCAAAATAAGCGAATACTTCATCGTTTTTGGAAATACTGGTCAGTAATGTACCATCTTCCATCAAACTTCCGGTTTTGTTCGGAATACGATTGACAATGCCACTGAATGGAGCTTTTACCTGGGTGTAAGCTAACTGAATTTTAGCAAAAGCCTCATTGGCTTGGGCTTCTTCTACTCTTGCTTTGGCCAGGTCAACTTTATTTTTAGCCATTTCGAGTTGAGTACTTGAAACAATGTTTTTATCTACCAGTTGTTTTACATTTTTTAACTCTAATTCTGCAACTTTCAGCTCTGTTATGGCACTCTTTAAAACAGCTGTAGCTTTTACTATATTCTCATTCAATTCAGGATTATTAATCGTAAACAGTAATTGCCCCTGTTTCACATATTTACCTTCATCAATATATATATTATCTAAATAGCCTTTAATCCTTGATCTGATTTCAACATTCTGAACAGCATTAATTTCTGCTACATAGTCAATCGGCAATGTAGTGTCAATTGAAATAGGTGATGTTACAGGAAATTTCCCCATATCCTGTACTTGTTGCTCACTCTTATCAGAGGAGCAGGACGATGCCAATAGCAGCATCGAAAGTGAGAGTGTAAGATTTTTCATAAAATTCCTTTGGTATGATTCGCAAAATACAGACAGTCAAGGTCTTAGATTAAATTTATTCTTAATAAATTCTTAATCCAAGTAATTCTTAGAAAGTCAAATTCTTTTATTGGAATCGTACAATGATACATAAAGCAATAGCACGACAAAAGCTTTGCCTATAAAAAAAATAACATTTTGTGCGAGAAGCTATGGGTGTATTTAAAAAACGATTAGCCTTACTGCAAAGAACTCCTTGCAGGTAGAATAATACATCTTAAAATACGTTTAAGCGAGCAAACGCATTTGCTCGGGAGGAGGGGTGTTGAGGCCTAAATATACTTCGTGTACATTAGAGGCGGAAAAAATAGCTTCTTTACTGAGAGTAAAATCCATCATGACGGGCTTGAAAAAATCAGAGGCTATATATGCGTCTGCTTCTTCAATTCCAAACATTTGTGTTTCCAAAGAACAGTTATCCTCAAGACTAATATCTACGCACTGTTCTGTTTTATTGATGGCCAACTCATAAATTCGGAAACCCTCGTTCATAAATTGCCTACAAATAAAAGAGAACATCAGTATCAATAAAAAATACACTTTTAAAGATGCTTTTTTCTTGCAAACCGACATTGTGTTTTCTTTAGAAAAAGGATATTAAGACAAATATAAGTATTAACAACTAAAATTCAGACATTGGTTCAACTAAACAGCGAATTTTCTCTATCAATCAGTAGATTTACTCGACCAAATTATTTATAACCTGAATCCTCAGCCCTAAATGAAGTCTTGTAAAAAAGTAAGAGATTTTACGATATGGTTTTTCGTAAAATCTCCCGGATAAATTAAAATATTACAAAAATCAATAAACCTTTTCGTAGTATTCCGTCGCCATTCTATCCGAATCAAAGAAGGCGTTTACATCATTCATACTTTGCAATACCATCTTTTGCCATTCAGCCTGATTGTCATAATACATTGGCAGAATTTTGTGCTCCAGTGTATCCAGCATATTGCTAATATCTGTATTGTCTCTTTCCCACTCAGGATAACCCGGAGCTACAGGTACTACAAATGAGTTTTGTTCATTGGCAAATTCACATATCCAACCGTCAAATGTTGAAAAGTTCAATGAAGCATTCATCGCCGCTGTCATACCACTTGTGCCTGAGGCCTCACGGGTTACAACGGGCGTATTCAACCATAAATCAGAGCCGTCTTTTAGTGTTTTAGACAAAGCCAGTTCATAGCCAGTCAGCACTGCCATATTCGGGAATAGATGACTCAGGTAATATAACTGATTAAAATTATTAATGGCACCACCGTCAAAAGGATAAGGTTTACCAGCCCAGATAAATTGAATAGGGTAACGGGTATTCCGCATGATTCTCTCAAACCTTTCTCGGTCTCTGGTTAATAAATCCGGACGTTTATAGGCAGCAAAGCGTCTGGCCCAGACAATAGTCAGCACATTCGGGTCAAATAATTTACCTGATTGGTCGGCTACAGTTTTGAATAAGACCTTTTTGAGTTCCTTTTTGCGTGCTGATATTTTCTTTATATCTGATTTCTTACGGGCTTTTTCTAATTCATCATCTACCCAGTAAAGGCTATTCTGTGCATTGGTTACATGAGTAATCGGTGCCACTCCTTCATGCCCGCTCCATATAGTGCGGGAAACCTCCCCATGTAATTTTGAAACAGCATTCGCTTTTTTGCTGAAACGAAGTGCTATTAACGAATGGTTGAAAATATTGTCTTTAATGCCTGTAATTTTACGAACCTCCGTAAGCGGAATATCATTAAAGAAACTCATACTTGCCAGCAGATTAATATCATGTTTATCGTTACCGGCTTCTTCCGGCGTATGTGTAGTAAATACCAGATGTTTTTTGATTTCAGACACTTTACCTGACTTCTTATATAAATGAAATACCCCCGAAACAGCATGTGCCTCGTTGAAATGGTAGACGTCAGGCTGGTAATTGAGTTCGTCTAATAGTTTCATACCACCAAGACCCAATATCATACATTGTGCAACTTTCGTAGAGGCGTCTACATCATACAAGTGGTAAGAAATAGAACGAGCCCAGTTATCATTCCCTTCAGTATCAGTTGTCAGGAAAAACATAGGTACAGAACCAAATGTTTGTGGAGGTAAAAAGTAGGCAGCAACCCAAACCGGACGGTTTTGTATGGTTACCTGAAATCGGATACCTGTGTCTCTAACAAAACTGTACATTTTTTCTCTGAACTGCACAGCCATACTATTATCTGTATTACGCACCTGGTCGTAATAACCGTATTTCCATAATATACCTATACCAATCAGGTTTTGTTTTAATTCATAAGCACTTCTCATGTGTGAGCCAGCCAGAAAACCAAGCCCACCTGAATAAGTTTTCAATGATTGGTCTATGGCAAATTCCATAGAGAAATAAACAACAGATTTTTTGAATTTGGAAGCGAAAGCATAAGGATGAGCATATTGCTCAGGCAAGTTCTTCATAAGTAATCATAGGTTTGTGTGGAACAAAAGTAAAACATTCTACGGACTTATTCATTTATAACGAGCCAAAGACGGGTTTTGTCTTTATTTCTATCCGAATTTTATTAGAAAATCACCATCTTACTTGTCCGCTACCTGTTACTACCCATTTTTCAGTCACTAATTTTTCTAAGGCAAAAGGCCCTCTTGCATGTAGTTTCTGAGTAGAAATACCAATTTCGGCACCCAGGCCAAACTGTCCGCCATCTGTAAAACGAGTAGAGGCATTATGATAAACAGCCGCAGCATCTACTTCTCTTAAAAACTGATCGGCTAATGTCTGATTCTGCGTCAGAATAGCTTCGGAGTGTCTCGAAGAGTATTGTTGGATATGTGTCAGGGCTTCATTAAAACCTTGTACGGTTTTAACTGATAATTTATAATCAAGCCATTCTTTGCCAAAGTCTTCTGGCTGTGCTTTATGTAATTTCTGATAACCTGCCTGTTTTAAAACAATATAAGCAGGTTCATCTGCAAATACTTCCACATTCCATTTGTTAAACTCATCTATTAATAAGGGCAGAAAATCTCCAATAATGTCTTCATCAATAATGGCGCAGTCAAGAGAATTACAAACAGAAGGGCGAGACACACGGGCATTTACAATAATGTCTTTAGCCATGCCCTGGTCGGCAGTTTTTTCTATATAGGTGTGTACTACGCCTGCGCCTGTTTCAATGGTAGGAATCAGGGAGTTCTGACGGACATACTGTATCAAAGAATCAGAACCTCTCGGAATAATAATATCAACAAAGCGGGTGGCTTTTAGTAGTTCTTCCGTGAATTTCCGGTCAGTTGGTAAAAGCAACACGGCTTCTTTAACTACTCCTGCTTCTTCTAAAGCCTGATGTATTAATGCTACGAGACATTGGTTTGAGAAATTAGCTTCTTTCCCACCTTTCAACACACAGGCATTGCCAGAACGCAGGCATAATGATGCCACATCAATGGTTACATTTGGGCGTGATTCATAAATTACTCCCACAACCCCCATTGGAACCGCTATTTTTTTAATCGTTAGTCCGTTATTCAGATGGTTTTCAAGTAATACCTGGCCTGTCGGGTCTGGTAACACCGCCACTTCTCTTAATGAATCAGCAAGACCCTGAATACGGCTCTCATTCAGTAACAAACGGTCATATTTGGGGTCGGCTTTATCCATCAGATCCAAGTCTTTCTTATTTTCAATCATAATTAACTCTTTCGATTGCTCAATTAAAACAGCTAACTGATTCAATAACCTGCCTTTTTGTTCGCCTGATAAATTTCTGATACCTGCCGAAGCCTGTTGCGTAGCCTGAAGAAGAGGAAGAATGCTATTCATATATTTTTAATAAATCACCCCAAAGTATTGCCTTGATTCTAATTTTTTGTAAAATTACATCGCAATAATCACAATCAAAAGTATAAATACAACAAGTGCTATGTTCATCGAAAAAGACCTTGACAAAATCAAAGTTCGCGGCGCAAACCTCGAAACGATTCAGCAGCAGATAGAAAACTTTAAAAAAGGATTCCCTTATCTGAATGTAATTAAAGCTGCGACCATCGGCGATGGCATTATCGCACTTTCAGACTCACAGGCAGGTAAGTATGCCAGATACTTTGATGAAAGAGCCAGAAAACTGAAGTTATTGAAGTTTGTGCCAGCTTCAGGAGCTGCCACCCGCATGTTTAAATCTTTGTTCTCTGCAAAAGATGAGGGAAAATTAGATAAATCGGTCAATGAATTTCTGGAACGCCTGAAAGACTTTGCGTTTTATGATAAACTGATAAAATCTATCGGCTCAGAATCAGCTGATTACCAGACTGTTTTAGAACATCTGCTAACTGATAAAGGATTAGACTATGGTAATTTGCCTAAAGGTTTGTTGCATTTTCATCAATATGGTAAAACGGCTCGTACTCCGGTAGAAGAGCATCTCGTAGAAGGAGCTAAATATGCCAATAGCAATGGTAAAGTAAAACTGCATTTTACGGTTTCTCCAGAGCACAGAAAAAGATTTAAGGCTTTAATTGATTCGGTTCTACCTAAATATGAAGCCAGACATAAGGTAAAGTATAGCATCAGTTTTTCAGAGCAGAAGCCTTCAACTGATACTATTGCTGTAAATATAGATAATACACCTTTCCGCACAGGGAACGATGATCTGTTGTTCCGTCCTGCCGGACACGGGGCTTTACTTGAAAACCTCAATGAACAGGAAGCAGATATTATCTTTATCAAAAACGTAGATAATGTAGTACCTGACAGATTAAAGAAGAAAACTATTTTATACAAAAAGGCATTGGCCGGCTTGTTATTAGACTATCAGGAGAAGATATTCTCGTATCTTCAAAAACTCTATGCTGAAGAAGCAGATGAAAAGTTATTGAAAGAAATATTGAATTTTCTTGAAACAAAGCTTTGTACATTACCACCGGAAGGATTCGGTAGTTTTTCGGTAG
The DNA here is from genome assembly GCF_013912375.1 of Emticicia sp. BO119. Taxonomy (GTDB): domain Bacteria; phylum Bacteroidota; class Bacteroidia; order Cytophagales; family Spirosomataceae; genus Emticicia. Next base: position 792,094 of record NZ_JACETV010000002.1, read on the forward strand.
ATGCTAAAATGGACTATTGTAAACGCAAGTTGAACCGTCCGATTCGCTTGTGTGGTATGGTAAAGAATGTGGGTGAACCAGGCGGCGGGCCATTCTGGGCCAAAGACCCTGATAGCTCAGTATCCTTGCAGGTAGTAGAGTCTGCACAGATTGATTTAGGTAATCCAAATCAGAAAGAGATCTTCGATAAGGCTACACATTTTAATCCGGTAGATTTGATTTGCTCGGTAAAAGACTATAAAGGTAATAAATTCAATTTATTGAATTACCGAGATCCAATGACCGGGTTTATAACCCAGAAATCACAAAGCGGGAAAGACCTGAAAGCACAGGAATTGCCTGGCCTGTGGAACGGTGCCATGTCTGACTGGAATACACTTTTTGTGGAAGTGCCACTCATTACATTTAATCCTGTGAAAACGGTTAATGATTTATTGAGGAACGAGCATCAACCGGCATAAGCAATGATTGCTATTAAAATAGATTCTCCTGCCAATATCAGGCAGGGCGAAGAGATAGACTTGGTAAAACTGAATGAATTTATTCAATCAGTTTTACCTGATTTTGAACCCGTTGTTGAAATTGCCCAGTTTCCGGGCGGTTATTCCAATCTTACTTATTTACTCAAAACAGTCAATAAAGGCTATGTGTTACGACGCCCCCCCTTTGGTGCCAAAGAAATCAAAGGCGGGCATGATATGGGCCGGGAGTATAAGATATTAAGTGCGCTGCAAAACAGCGGTTATCAGAAGATACCTGAACCTGTTATCTACACCGAAGACGAATCGGTAATGGGTTGCCCATTCTATATTATGGAGCGGGTCGAAGGAATTATTTTACGGGCAAAAGATGCACCAAAGCTGATGGGCAATATAAGCCCGGAAATGATGCGCAGAATGTCAGAAGCTTTGTGCGATAATTTAGTGGAACTCCATGCCATAAATATTGAAGCTACAAGTCCAGGTCAGCCGGCCTTAATCAATATCGGCAAACCAGAAGGTTATATCCAAAGACAGGTAGAGGGCTGGCATAATCGCTACCGGGTCTCACAGACTGATGAGATTCCGGCTATGGATAATCTGGCAGACTGGCTTAAAACCAATTTGCCTGCTGAAGGTAAACCAACGCTGATTCATAACGATTATAAGTATGATAACCTGGTGCTCAATGCAGAGAATTGGTCTGATATATTAGCCGTTTTAGATTGGGAAATGACAACCGTTGGAGACCCATTGATGGATTTGGGAACTACGTTATCTTATTGGGCAGAAGCTAATGATGGAATGTTTGAAAAAGGATTTAATCTATCATGGCTGCCCGGAAATCTTACCCGTCAGGAATTTGCTGATCGATATGCTGAAAAAAGTGGGAGAAGTGTTTCAAATATTCTTTACTTCTATGTATTCGGACTTTTCAAAAACTCTGTGGTAATCCAACAGATTTACAGCCGCTACAGAAAAGGGTTAACAAAAGATGAACGCTTTGCAGATCTGATTTATGGTGTAAAAGCCTTATCGAAGAAGGGTGTAAATTCAATAGAGAAAGGGAGAATGTTATAGCAATTACTATACATTTATGGTAAGAATAGCTTCATAAGCGAACAGGGCTTTGAGATTTCTCAAAGCCCTGTTCGCTTATTTATATTGCTCTATTATCCTGAACAATGCTTTCTGTGTATTCAGGTTCGGGAAAAAATCATAAACCTGAGTATGGGCATCATAATTGAGTGTTAAGCCGGATTCCAGATACTGATAGGCTTCGTTGAAACTCCCATCTAAAATCAGATACACGGCAGCCCGGTAATATAAGTCAGCCTCTTCCGGTAGTTCAGTGATAGCATCATACATAATCTCGAATGCCTTGGTATATTCGCCGTTTTCAAAGAAAAGCAAAGACCAACTCAACCAGATATCAGGATTTTTCGGATCAAGTTCCATTGCGTGGCGATAAGCCTCATTGCTCGACAGGAAATTCCCTAATTTAGCTTCTGTATCGGCCAATAAGAGCCAGAATTCTGCATTACTTTCATTGAGCTTAATTGCCTTTTGCGTAAAGTGAATACTTTCGTACCAGCGATTCAGTTCATATAAGGCCGAACCCATACCAAACCAGGCCTCGTCCCAGGTCTCGTCTAAGTTGACAGCCTCGTTATAATATTTATACGCTTCATCAAATTGCTCTAATTTCTCACAAGCTACTCCAAGATGTGTGTACACTTCGGCAGTTGGCTTTTCATGTTTTAAAACATTCAGATAACATTCCTTAGCATCAAGATGGTTATCTAAATTGATATAAGTATATGCTAAATTAAACCAGCCCGAAGCAAATTTTTCGTTGATGGTCACTGCATAATCATAAGCATAGGCCGCATCTTTATGGTTGTTCAGCCTGCCATATACCATACCTAAAGCAAACCATGCAAGGTATGAATAAGGGTTGTTATCAACTAAATCCTGAAAATAGGATATGTTTTCGTCTAATTTACTAATCTGCTCTAAGCAAAAAACCAATTCATAAAAAGCTATTTCTTCATTGAACTGATATTTGATAGCCTTTTTATAGAAATGAGCTGCTTCTTCAAATTTCTGCCAGTTCTGATAGGTTTGGGCCAGTTGAAAATAGACCGACTCTTTTTCTTCCGACATCAGTAAAGCCTCTCTTAAATGCTCTATGGCTTCCTCATAACTACCCATAAGGTTACAGACTACACCTCGCATATAGGTAATTTCGTTGTCAGATGGATTAAAAGTAGACGCTTTATCAAGCACTTCCATGGCTTCATCAAACTGTTCGTTATTGGCATGAATCTGTGCCTGGTCCAGAAGAAGGTCAAGAGAGTAGGGATACTGCTGTAATCCCATTTGACAGGCCTGCATAGCCATCTCCCAATTCCCCATCAGAAGATAGTACTCAGATAGTTGTTCATAGGTTTCTTCATCAAAGAAGACCGTTTCCTGGCTTTTGAGCATTCTTTCAAAACGTTCGACACTCGCTTTCACATCTGCGTCATCGAAGTTTTCGAATCTGTCGCTGAATTCGTGTTGCATGTAAGATTACCCAAAGTTTTTACGATCCCACCGTAGGACGGTAATTATATATATTGCTTGGGTTGGTCTTAATTTTTTATAAACAGCTTTAAATAAAGGATTTAAAGTGTTTTCAATTAAAAATACTCAATCCCGATAACAATTATGATTCAATATAAGTATTTTTTATCAGATGTCAAGAATTTCTCTCAATAAATTTACTGTATAGATTGGCCGGATAAAAGCCATTATTATACGTAATTTTTCATGAAAATATCAATGACTCTTTAATAAAAACATACTTACACGCCGAATGGTTTCGTCGAAATCAGTAAACTTGAAATGCAGATTCTCACAGATTTTATTGTTTTTATAAATAAACTTCATCAACGAATTTTTGGCTGTTTCCTTTGTAATTAAAGGAGCCTTACCGGTAAAAAATGACCTGAGGGCTTCAATACGCCAGATGAGTTCGGTGAGGATAGGCGAGACTTTTTGGGTAGGGGGCTTTTTATTAAATAATCTGGCTACTTTTTCAAAAAACTCCTTATAACTTACTGTTCCTCCATTTAAGATATATCTTTCACCCTCAATATCAGAAATAGTTAATTGATAGATGGCTTCAATTACATCTTTTACATCCACATAATTCATATTTCCCTCGCTATAGAATCGATGTTCGTCATAGGCATATTTGAATAGTTGAGTGCTGCTTTTGGTCCAGTCGCTTTCTCCTAAAATTAATGAAGGATTTACAATAACGACAGGGAGCCCTTCGGCTTTGCCGCGCCATACTTCTAATTCAGACAAATATTTGGTTTTGGCATAGTGAGAATTAATAGGAGAGTCTTCCCACTTCTGGTCTTCGTCAATATATGTATCAGAGGCCGACAGATTTAAAGAAACATTAGGCTTGCCCAAAGCAGCTATAGAACTGATATGGCAAAGTTTTTTAATTCCCTTCATTAAACATACATTCACTAAATTAGCCGTGCCCTCTATATTTGTCTTATACATCCGGTCTTTGTCTTTAGGTGCATAAGACACCACAGCAGCTGAATGAACCACAAAATCAACATTATATAAGGCTTTTTCTAAAGAAGCAATGTCTAAAATATCTCCCTCTACTATTGTTACTTTAGAAATAACATCTTTAAGTGCAGTTAAATCGCTTTTTGCGCGGCATAAGGCCAGTACGTCAAAGCCTGACTCTACAAATTTTTTAACGGTAGCACTGCCCAACAGTCCATTTGCTCCGGTAATAAGAATACGGTTCATATATAATTGTGGTGAGAACGTCCCGTTCGCATACTTTTACGCAAAGTTAATAGCAAAACAACTAAAAAAAAGAGTCAGGATAAATTCAATTAATAATCAAAACCAGATAGAAGGATACAAAAAACCCTGACTGGATTTTTATGAAGTCAGGGTTTATCTATCTATAAAACTAATACTTAAGCCTCTGCTTTTGTTTCTTCTACTTCAGGCTCAGGGGCTTCTTCTTCGGCTGGAGCAGAGAATATCTCAGGTAAGTATTTTGAAAGTCCATTGTACCAGCTAATGATTTTCTTGATGTCTGATGGATACACTTTCTGACGGTCAAAATCAGGCATTACCTGTGCAAAGAAATCAAAAAATTGATTATTCGAAAAGTTCTTATAATCATCTGCTACTGTTTCTCCGTGTAATTCACGGATTTTCAGAAAAATATCCGAAAGAGGTATAGATTTATTCTGATCTTCGGTATAAATCGAAATATCTTTCAATACAGATACCCGTGCATTGGCACTAACCATTTCACGTTGTTTCTTATCGTCAAGTGTTTCTACAATTACGCCACCACGACCCGGCTTTAAAATTTTATACAATCCACTTTTTCCCGATATATGGGCAATGTCTCTTAATAATTCCATTTGATAAATAAGGTAAGCTTTATAACTGGCAATGTGTTTGTCAGTTTTCTAAATTATCGGATAAATTCAGCTGATAGCTTTGCTAATCAACGATTCATTCAGGTGCAAAATTATAAATTATTTTTTAAAAGACTGGTTTAAGTCTTCTATTGCTTTCAATAATTCTTCACGGCCTATCCGTTTTTCAGAAGAAGTTACAAAATAAGGTGGAATCTTGCTCCAGGTCATCAGCATCGTTTTTTTAAACAAATCAATATTTTGATCGGCAGTTACTTTGCCAACTTTATCGGCTTTTGTAAAAATCAGATAAAAAGGGATACCTTTTTCACCTAAAGCATCTATAAAGTTCAAGTCAACAGTCTGGGGCTCTATTCTGATGTCAATCAGCACAAATACACACATCAGATTTTCTCTGTTCGTCAGATAATCCCAAATCATTTTATCCCATTTTGCACGCTCGGCTTTAGGAGCTTTAGCAAAACCATAACCAGGTAAATCGACCAGAAACCAATTGTTATTAATAATAAAGTGGTTAATCAATTGCGTTTTACCGGGTGTTTGTGAGGTTTTGGCCAGGTTCTTATTAGCAGTAAGCATATTAATCAAAGAAGATTTACCCACATTTGACCTGCCTATAAAGGCATATTCGGGCAGCAAAGGCTTTGGGCTTTTACGGTGATCGGAGGCACTTTGAACAAATTTTGCTTCGGTGAGTTTCATGCTATTTTCAAATTTCAGACAATCCTTAAAGATTGCATTTTTCTTCTTTTATAACCAGTTGCTATAAACTTAAGAAGAGAGAATAAAGCACAAAGGTAGTACTTTTTTCTCTCTTCTTAAGGTTTTATTCTATGGGCTCATGTTTCGCCCAATCATTAGGTTATTATTTTATTTCCAGTTCAAACGGTATTCTGGCTTGTAATTTGTCCATACTCTGAAGCGTTTTTATCTGCTTGGCAAAAGGAGCAAGACTACCTAAATATGCCCTCATTTTTTCCTCTTCTTTATCTTTACTAAATTTATCCAGAATAGCATCAAGGCCGGATTTTTCGATAGGGTAATACTTAACTCTGTAGTCACCATCTTTTAATTTCGCTTTTTGGGCAGCAATACTGATGGCATCATCCAGGCCACCTAATACATCAACCAAACCATTTGCTTTGGCTTGTGTGCCTGTCCAGACTCTTCCTCCTGCAATGGCTTTTAATTGTTCTATATTCATTCGACGGCCTTTCGCAGCTTTCGATGTGAAAGATTCATACCCATTATTAACACTGTTCTGTATCATCATTTTTTCAGCATTGCTCATGGTTCTGGTTGTTGATGGGAAGTCAGAGAATTGATGCGAGCCCACAGCATCGAAAGTAACACCCAGTTTCTGGGTCATCAGGTTTTCAATGTTAAAAATCATTCCGAAAATACCAATAGACCCTGTAATAGTAGTCGGGCGAGCTACAATTGTATCGCAAGCCATTGCCATATAATATCCACCTGAAGCCGCATAATCTCCCATTGAAGCAATAACAGGTTTTACTTTTTTTGTCAGTTCAACTTCTCTCCACATTACATCAGATGCCAATGAACTACCACCACCTGAGTTTATTCTTAATACTACAGCTTTTACTTTAGGGTCGTTTCTGGCTTTTTGTAATTCTTTTACGATTTTATCTGAACCAATAGTCCCTTCATTGCCTTCACCTGTTACAATATCACCTTCGCCTACAATCACGGCAATTTTTTTAGAAAGACTACCTTCTTTTACATATTTGTCGGCTTTCAGGTACTTATGAAGCGTAACATATTCAATTTTTTTATCTTTTTTTACACCTAATTCATGGCGAAGTGCCTGTTCAAATTCGTCCCAATATCCAGTATTGGTAATCAATTTATATTTTACGGCGTCAGCAGGTTCCTGAATCAAGGCACTATTCAGAATAGTGTTCAGGTTGGTCATCGGTATATTTCTTGCCTGTGAAATATCGCCATAGAAGCGTGCGGCAATATCATTGATAAATGATTGTGTTTGCTCACGGTTGGCCTCACTCATATTTGTTCTGAAAAACGGCTCAACCGCACTTTTGTATTCACCTACTCTGAAAATTTCCGGTTTTACCCCGATCTTTTCAAACAAGCCTTTCATGAATATGTATTTCGCATTTAAGCCATTGAAGTCTAAACCACCACTTGGCGTTAAATAACTTTTATCTGCTACTGAACTCAGATAAACCGCTCCTTCTGACATGACTTCCGCATAAGAATACACAAACTTTTTAGATTTCTTGAAGTCTTCTAAGTAACTTCTTATTTCTTCTAAAGTGGCAAAACCTGCAGTCGGATATTCAGCGTGTAAATAAATACCCTTGATGTTGGGATCAAGCTTGGCATTAGCAATTGCTTCTTTGATCTGCGGTAGTCCCAGACGACCTGGACCCCGGCCACCCGAAAAAAGTTCAGTAAACGGGTCTTCCTGCGGAATATTTTCTGTAATTACTTGATTAAGGTCTATTTTAAGAACAGAGTTTTTTGATACAAAGGTTTTTTCATCAGCACTTGACATCATTGAGCCAATACCCACTAAAATAAAAAAACAAACTACCATGAATACAAAGAGCCCGACAATTGTCGCAAAGACATATTTCAAAAATTGTAACATAATTTATAAAACGGTATAGTTAATTAGAGTTTTCACGTGATACAACGTTTGTAAAACCAGTTTAGGAACAAAAGACGTACAATAGTTTGACAATTAGACTTACGCACAAGAATCCAGAACGGTTTAACATACAAAAGTATATGTACATACAGTAAAATACGTCAATATTATGATAAATGGCAGAAGTTTTAGCTAAGAGGAAATTTGAGAGGATAAGGTAAAAAGGCACTTATATCGAAGCCCGATCTAAGTGCCTGATTTTTAGTTTGCAGAGACTAATTCAGAAGTCGGTAATTCTTGTTTGATAGCACCAATACCACCTTCTACATTCACTACATTATCAAAACCTCTTGATTTAAGAATAGAAGCTGCAATCATGGAGCGATAGCCACCGGCGCAATGTATATAATTCGTATCATGCTTTGAAAATTCTTCCATATTTTCGCTGATATAAGCCAGAGGTATATTATCAGCATTAACTAAATGTTCTGTTTCGTACTCACTACTTTTACGAACGTCCTTTACTGTAACATCTCCTCCTTCTATATATATATTACGAAATTCTTGTGGAGTAATAGATTCAATACTATCAGTTTCTTTCCCTGCTTCTTTCCACCCCTTAATACCTCCGGCCAGATAACCTAAAATATTGTCATAACCTACTCTTGATAAACGGGTGATTACTTCTGTTTCCAGGCCTGCTTCAGCCACAAAAAGAATGGGTTGCTGAATATCGGTTATCAAGGTACCTACCCACGGAGCAAAGTCTCCTTTCAGGCCAATATTAATACTATTCGGTATGAAAGCATCTTTAAAGTCTGCTGCCTGGCGGGTGTCTAAAATAATAGCTCCGGTTTCATTGGCTGCTGCCTCAAAGGCTTCTGGTGAAAGTGCCTGCAAGCCGGACTCCATCACCGTTTCTAAATTGGCAGAGCCTGTTTTATTTAACTGAACGTTTTTTGGGAAGTAGTAAGGTGGAGGTGTTAACCCGTCAGTTACGGCATTGATAAAGTCTTCCTTACTTTGTTCCTGCAAGGCATAGTTTACCTGTTTCTGATGCCCCAAAGAATCAAAAGTTTCTTTGCTCATATTCTTCCCACAAGCCGAGCCTGCTCCATGGGCTGGATAAACAATGATATGGTCAGGCAAGGGAAGTATTTGATTTCTTAAAGAATCATATAAATACCCTGCTAAATCCTCTACGGTCAGATCTGATTTCTGGGCGAGGTCCGGGCGGCCAACGTCACCAATAAACAGCGTGTCTCCTGTGAAAATACAGTATTCTTTACCATGTTCATCGAATAACAAATAGCATGACGACTCCATCGTATGGCCGGGCGTATGCAAAACTTTGATCCTGATTTTACCTACTTCAAATACCTGTCCATCGGTAGCAATAATGCTCTCAAAAGCTGGGTTCGCATTTGGGCCATAAACAATAGGAGCGTTGGTTTTTTGTGATAGTTCTACATGACCAGACACAAAATCAGCATGGAAATGGGTCTCAAAAATGTATTTAATGGTTGCGCCGTTTCTTTGTGCCTTATTAATGTAAGTGTTTGTTTCTCTTAAAGGATCAATGATGGCAGCCTCTCCGTCTGATTCAATATAATAGGCTCCTTGTGCCAGACAGCCTGTGTAGATTTGTTCGACTTTCATGTTTGCTGATGTAACGTTCGTTGGTTTTCCAACGTGAAATTAGAAAAAAATGTTCATCTATGCGTTTGATATAGACGATAAATAAACATGATTCCGGTCATATTTTTACTCAGTGAAACTCTGTGCTGTACTTCGAGTCACTATGTGGTTAAATTTTAAATGCTATACCATCTTTCCCAATTCATCAGCAATTTTCCGGTCATTAGATAAACGAGGAACTTTGTTTTGCCCACCTAATTTTCCTTGTGAGCGCATATAGTTGATAAAAGCATCTCTTTTCAATGAAGTAATGACTAACGGTCTGAGGATACTACCCGTAATGAGATCATCGTAGTAGACATTCAGTTCAATCATTTTTTTATCCAGATCTTCAGCAAATTCTGTCATGTTTTTCGGAGGCGTAGCAAATTCAATCAGCCATTCATGGTAGGGCAGCCCTTCATCCGGAGATACCATTGGTGCTACGGTAAATTCTATAATCTCAACCTCTGAATGGCGTTCACATGCAAATTTCATTGCTTTTTCTACCTCTTCACCAATCACGTGTTCACCAAAAGCTGAAATGAAATGTTTGATTCTACCCGAAACAATTACTTTATAAGGGTTTAGAGAAACAAACTTTACAGTATCTCCAATCGAATACCCCCATAGCCCAGCATTATTATTAATTACCAAAGCATAATTCTTATCCATTTCTACTTGCTCAATACTCAAGCGGGTGGGGTTTTCACTGAAATATTCTTCGGCCGGGATAAATTCGTAGAAGATTCCGGTATTTAATAGCAGCAACATACCCGAATCATGCTGTTTGTTCTGATAGGCAAAAAAACCTTCAGAAGCAGGATATAACTCTATAGAATCAACTGGTTTACCGATAGATTCAAACAATTTAGCCCGATAAGGCTCAAAGTTTACTCCACCATATACAAACAAATCGAAAGTCGGAAATACATCTTTTATCTTTTTACCTGTACGAGCCTGAATTCTGTCGAAATACATCTGAACCCAGGGTGGAATACCCGAAATAAGGCTCATGGGCTGATTAATAGTTTCGTCAATGATTTTCTCCAGTTTTTCTTCCCAGTCTTCTATACAATTGGTGGCATAAGAGGGCATCCTGTTACTTTGCAGATAAGCCGGAACATGGTGAGTAGAAATACCAGACAGACGGCCGATTTTTATACCATGTTTTTCTTTCATTTCAGGGCTGCCTGACAGAAAAATCAGTTTATTATCTAAGAATTTAGATTTACCTGTCTCATGGATATAACTGAGCAATGCATTTTTGGCCGAGTCAATATGATTATGGATAGAATCTTTAGAGATAGGAATATATTTTGTGCCAGAAGTAGTGCCGGAGGTTTTGGCAAAGTACAGGGGTTTACCTGGCCAGAGTATGTTTTCTTCCCCTTCTAAAATCTGATTTACATAGTGCCTGAGGTCTTCATAATCACGAACAGGAACAGCCTGTTTGTAATCTTCATAAGACTGTATATCCTTAAAATGGTGGTCTTTGCCAAAGGTAGTATTACCTGCTTGCTCAACGAGTTTCTGTCTCCATTCAGCTTGTACCTGCGTTGAGCGGGCAATCCATTTTTCTTGTTGGGCAACTATATAAGCCGCCAGAGGTTTACTGATTATTGAACGAATTCCCATAATGAGGCAAATATAGGATTTTAGAATAAAATTTGTTTAAAATCCTGTTATTAGATTATTGATATGACTTGTTGGGTGAAATTAAAAATATATTATCCCTACGGGATACCAATGTTCAAATACCGTATTTCTCCTACTGATATATCGTCCCTACGGGACTAAAGATATCCCGTAGGGATGTTATATTGGTAGGAAAAGTAGGCGATTTTAGGAGTAAAGTCCTGTAAGGACGATATATTAAAGCCTCTAAATCTATTTCACCCAACGAGTTATTGATATGATAAATTTAAACCAATCAATAAAAAACAATAAACGTATGTAATCCTTCATTTCCAATAGTTGCTCTGTCAAAATCTGTTAAGGTAATTAACGAAGCATTCATCAATATAAAATAAAAGCACGTATAGATCAGGTAACTGAAGGAACAAAGAATAAAATAAACTTTTAAGCTAAAAATGATGTATCAAGTCGATACTGGAGTTCTGACGATGTTTTTAGAGGAATTTTTGAAAGCTGTTTATCAAACATAAATCTATGTGAACCTATTTTATTTAAAGACAACTAAAACCACACTAAAGCGGCTGCTAAATCTTTTCCACCAGTTCAATTTTACCAAAAAACTACCGAAATTCTTTGAAAACAAAATCCTATATCAGAAATTTATAAGATACAAATTTATATTAAAACTATTGCCATGAAGTGATCTATAAAAAGGTATTCCAAAGCCCGTTAAAAGAGCGATTGGCTATACTTGGTTAACAATTTTTTCGGATTACATCAGGGTATCAGCCAATAAAAACGAAACCGGAAAAGGTTACCAATATGGTGGGAACCTTTTTGGAAGAAGGCAGCACCGGAAGCCTGTTTAAAAGAGTGATTGGATATAAATATTAACAGTTTTTTCGGAGTGCGTCAGGGTATCAGCCAATAAAAACGAAACCAGAAAAGGTTACCAATATGGTGGGAACCTTTTTAGAAGAGGGCAGCACCGGAAGCCTGTTTAAAAGAGTAATTGGATTTATTACCTTATTTAAGCTATCCTGGGATGCACAACCTACCATAACCGCAGCAATTGAGATTCCTTGAATCTTAAGAGGTGATTTTGTAATAGTTAAATCAAAAATATTAAAACAAGTTCGCAGCATTTTGCAATGCTGCTCAAACAAATAAAAACAGAATTTGTTAATACAATTATGCAAATTTACAATCAAAACTAAAGCATTACGTGGCAGTCCTGATGATTCACAAATTTTAAATTCTTTTAAAAATTCAAAAAAAACCTTTCAAAGTAGAATAGAAGAAGATTCCACCGAATTTATTTATACTATTCGACCAATTAAAAAGTAAAAAATTTATTTTTCACAAAACTTTGCAAATAATAATTGTAAATTTGCGGGCAAATTTAAAAAACTCATTAACTCATAAAGCTCGATATGGCTGGATTGTTTAACTTTCTCACGAGTGACATCGCGATTGACCTGGGTACAGCAAATACCCTTATTATCTACAAAGACCAGATTGTGGTAGATGAACCTTCTATTATTGCTTTGGACAAAATTACCGGAAAAGTGTTGGCGATAGGACACAAAGCAATGCAAATGCATGAAAAAACAAATGAAAATATAAAAACTATCCGCCCTCTTAAAGATGGAGTAATTGCCGACTTTACCGCTGCCGAATTAATGATTCGCGGAATGATAAAAATGATTGAAACTGGTCGTAACTGGTTTTTCTCACCATCACACCGCATGGTAGTTTGTATTCCTTCTGGTATTACAGAGGTAGAAAAACGTGCGGTTAAGGATTCCTGCGAACACGCAGGTGCGAAAGAAGTGTATATGGTGCATGAGCCCATTGCAGCAGCTATCGGAATTGGTATTGATATTGAGCAGCCAAACGGATCAATGATTGCTGATATTGGCGGTGGTACTACTGAGATTGCGGTTATTGCCCTTTCAGGCATTGTGTGTGAGGCATCTATCCGTATTGCAGGCGATTTGTTTACAAGAGACATCGTAGACTACATGCGTCGCGAGCATAATTTGTTAATCGGTGAGCGTTCAGCAGAGTTTATTAAAATTCAGGTAGGAGCAGCTTTACCTGATTTAGATAACCCTCCGGCTGATATTGAAATCCGTGGCCGTGACCTGATGACTGGTATCCCTAAAGAAATTAAAGTAACATATAGCGAAATTGCTTACGCTTTAGATAAATCTATCTCTAAAATTGAAGAGGCTATCATGCGTGCATTGGAAATGTCTCCACCGGAGCTTTCAGCTGATATATACGAAAACGGTATTTATCTGACAGGTGGTGGAGCCTTGTTGCATGGCTTAGACAAACGTTTGGCTATCAAAACGAAACTTCCTATTCATGTAGCCGATGATCCGCTTCGTGCAGTAGTACGTGGTACTGGCGAAGTTTTGAAAAACATAGAGAAATACAGAGCTGTTATTGTTCAGTAGATTTAATAAGCTTCAAACTATGGGTTACCAGTTGTCTCAGACAACTGGTAATCCATAGTTTCAATCCATAAAGACTTATGTCGCAACTCTTCCGTTTAATATTTCGGATACGAAATTTCCTGTTGTTTGTGATTTTAGAATTGATTAGTTTCTGGTTAATAGTCAAGAATGACTATTACTGGGAAGTGTCGTTTTTTAATACCTCAAACTATTACGCCGCAAAAACCCTCGAAGCTTCCAATTATGTGAAGGGCTACATGAACTTAGGAAATGTAAACGACCAGTTGGTAAAAGAAAATGCTGAATTGAAAAGGGCAGTAACTGCTATGCAACAAGTGAAAGGCCGGGAGGGAGATTACTATAAAGTAGACTCGGCCTTTGCACAAAGATTTGAATTCAAAGTGGCCAAGGTTGTAAATAATACAGTTAATTTATCAAAAAACTACCTGACTATAGATAAGGGTAAATTAGATGGTATTGAACCTGGAATGGGAGTCATTTGTCCACAAGGGGTAGTTGGGCAGGTAATGCAATGTTCTGATCACTTCTCCCGAGTATATTCTATTCTTCATGCCGAGTTCAATGTTTCGAGCGAAGTAAGGAATCAGGCTTTACGTTTAAAAAATGAAAAGGCTCTGGGAATTGCAAAATGGGGAGGGCTAAACCCAAGAGTAATAGATTTAACGACTATAGACAGATTTAAGCCAATTAAACAAGGCGATTCTGTGATGACTTCTGAGCAAAACGTGATTTTTCCATCAGGAACAATGGTTGGTAAAATACGTAAACTAAGTGCAAAACAAGACCAGGCTTTTTATGAGATTGAGGTTGAGTTAGCAACCGATTTTCAGAATATTTCCTATGTCTACGTAGTAAACAATAAATTGAAAAACGAACAGGAAAAGCTCGAAGAAAGTACTAAAGTTGAAGTAAAAAAATAATATTTCAGATCAAACCATAGATAGAATGTGTATCAACTACATATGCTATTTTAATCATACCCCGGGCTATAAATGAATTCGCAAACAGTCATACGGTTAGTAGTTACTTTTTTTATATATTTATTATTACAAATTGTGGTGCTTCGCAATTTTGTGTTTTTTGATGTGGCTTTTTGCTTCGTTTACATTGCCTGTATCTTATTATTACCTGACGAGATTCCGCCTGTATGGGTTATCCTGATAAGTTTTCTTACGGGGCTACTTGTTGATATTTTCTATAATACCGCGGGGGTACATGCCTCAGCAAGTGTATTGATTGGTTATTTAAGAGGATACATCATAAAATTCCTTTTCCCGACAAAAGGTATTGAAAATGAAATCGTTATATCTCTAAAGGACATGGGTGCCGAACGCTTTGTCAGGTATGTTGCAATTCTGACATTGATACATCATTCAACCTTGTTTTTTGTGGAAGCAGGCGGTTTTGCTTTCTTTCTTATTACGATTCTGAAAATCATTTGTAGTGTTGTTTTCACTTCTTTTATGATTATTATATTGCAGTACGTAAGAGGAAATTAATGTTGGTATAGAACGATTTTTTAAATCGTATATTTATCTTATTTATCGGGTTTTAAAAATGCGTTTCTATTTATATATTTTTGTTTTCTTCTATTGTATTTCCAATTTTTCATGCCAAAACAAAACTGCTGAAAATACTAACGCTTCGGGTGCTGTTATAGATAGTGCTGCCTTAAAAAGAAAAGAAGCCAAAATCAGAAAAGATATTAAAGCTGACATAAAAGCAGCTTTAATTGAGGAAGTAATGCAGAAGAAACTGGCGCAAGGTTTTAACGGCAATGTGCTGATTGCTCAGAAAGATGTAATTGTCTATCAAAAAGCCTTTGGATTTGCCAATTTTAAGGATACTATCCGCAATGTATTGCAATCTAAATTTCAGTTAGCTTCATTGTCTAAGACCTTTACGGCTGTAGCTGTAATGAAACTGACCGAACAAGGCAAACTTGGTTTAGATAATACTGTAAAAGACTATTTTCCTGATTTCCCATATGATGGTGTTACAGTCCGCAGTCTGCTTTGCCACCGCTCAGGCTTACCGTTTTATCAATACACTTTTGATAAGCTGGTCAGGGGAGAGCAACTCTATCCGACTAATCAGCAAATGATGCAATGGTTTGGCAAAGCCCAGCCTACGCCACCAATATTTAACCTGCCCGACCACTTCTTCAGTTATAATAATACCAACTTTGCTATTTTAGCTGCCTTGGTTGAGAAAGTCTCGGGGAAGTCATTTGATGTTTATATGCGTGAAAATATCTTTTTGCCTGCAGGAATGAAAGACTCATACATTGCCACTACAAAAAATGACTCTATTAATATTAATCGCACGTATGGCTATCAGTTCGGGCAACGGTTGCCAAAAGATTATTATGATGATATAACAGGAGATAAGGGGGTTTATTCAACAGTAAAAGATTTGCTCAAATATTATATAGCACTAAAGAATAATAAACTCATTACCAAGGAGTCATTTAAAGAAATGGTATTACCACGTAGCTTTGAACATCCGGGTTTGCGTAATTATGGTTATGGATTCAGATTATGGGTAAATGCCAAACAACAAACCGACTACATTTATCATACAGGCTGGTGGAAAGGCTACAACACTATCATGTTTTTTGACCTCCGTGAAGACTTTGTAATTATTCTCCTGAGCAATCGTTACAACCGCTCAGTATATAATATCAAAGAAATAGTAGATATTATGCATGGCGGCAAACAATCGAGTGTAGAAGAAAATATTCTTGATGAATAGAACTTTTTGGCTGACAGCAATTATTAACTAAACAGAGAAAACCTGCAAAACAAAATTATGAGCTATCAGCATATTGCGAGCAATGCTACTGTATTTATAAAAAAGAATAAATCCACCGCTAATCAGATTTCCTATTTACGGCTTTTCTTAGCTATGCTTGAGGCTTACATCCTGTTTATTATTATCAGAGATGGCTCTTCTAATTGGTTAGCTATCGGGGCTGTGATAGTGCTGTCTGCTTTCTTCTTTTTTGTTAATTATCATCAGAAGATTCTCGAAAAAATTCAATATCATGAGTCAATATTAAAGGTTTGTGAAAAAGAGATACTCGCTACACAGGGTATCCACAACCAATTCGATAATGGGAAATTGTACGAAGATAAAACGCATTTTTTCTCTTACGATTTAGATGTCTTCGGTAATCATTCTATTTTTCAGTTACTAAACAGAAGCATTACTAAATCGGGAAGTGATGCTTTAGCAAATCGCTTAAAATCACCTTTTCTGAGTAAAGAAGCAATTGAGTCAAGGCAAGCAGCAATCGAGGAATTGAGTAATAAAATTGATTGGAGAGTAGATTTTTTAGCCACAGGAAATTTGTTAGAAAAAGACGAAGCCAAATATCAGCAATTACTCAAATGGCTCAAAAGTACTGATATTGATCTAATGGGTAAATTTAGATTTTTATTATGGCTGGTACCTGCTATAAATGCGATCATCTTAGGCACATGGATATTGGATGTGATTTCTTTTAAAGTATGGTTATTGACTTTGATTCTGCAATCGGTCTTCTCGTTTGTTAATCGTAAGCAGTTAAATTCTTTATACCTGAATATCAGTAAGAATACAACAAATCTGCAAAGATATATTCAATTGTTTCAGCTCATAGAAAAAGAGGATTTCAAAGCACCCATATTGAAAAGCTGGAAAGATGCTTTGGCTACACCATCTTATATTTCTAATGCCATAAAAAAATTAGCTACCATATCAGCTTATTTTGCTATTAGAAATAGCTTTTTTGCGCCTGTCCTGAATGCCTTTTTCTTATGGGATTATCAATGTGCTCATCGGTTTGAAGCCTGGAAAAGACAACATAACGAAGCCTTATTGCAGGCCTTTACAGTATTGCATGAATGGGAGGTATTAGTTGGTATTGCCTGTTATGATTTTGCCAATGATACTTATACAGTTCCTGAGGTTTCAGATACTGTGGTTCTTGATGCATCGCAATTAGGACACCCTTTGCTCAAGAAAGGAAAGAGTGTAAACAATAATTTTAAAATAAATGAAGGTGAACAGTTATTTATAGTAACAGGAGCTAATATGGCAGGCAAAAGCACTTTCCTTCGGGCAGTTGGCTCAAACTTTATATTAGCGATGATTGGTGCAAGAGTACGCGCGGAGAGGTTTGTATTTAAGCCGATTCAGGTCTATACCTGTATGCGTATTACCGATTCGATAGATGAAGGAGAGTCTTATTTCCATGCTGAACTGCTGCGTTTGCAACAGGTAGTAAAAATGCTTGAAACAGGCAAAGAGATATTTGTAATATTAGATGAGTTGCTAAAGGGTACAAATTCTAAAGATAAGCTGCAAGGCTCTGAATTGTTTTTAGCAAAACTGACTCAATATAAAACGGTCTTTGGTATGATTGCTACCCATGATTTAGACCTGACTGACATGGCAACAAAACACCCTCAAAAGATTAAGAATATATGCTTTGAAATTGTCATTGCCGATGACAAAATGACTTTCGATTATAAACTACGTGAAGGTGTTACCCAAAATATGAATGCACTGTTTCTGATGAAGCAAATGGGAATTGTATAGTTTTATCTTTTAAAACTCTTGAACCAACTCCAGATTTTCATCATTACAACCCCTAAAACGGCTTCTCTGAAAATCTTGGTCGACATCTTTGACACGCCTTTGGTACGGTCTGTAAAGATGATAGGTACTTCGGTAATATTAAATTTATAAAGAAAAGCATTGAACTTCATTTCTATCTGAAAGGCATAGCCAACGAATACAATTTTGTCAAGTGGAATAGTTTTTAATACCTCCTTGCGGTAGCAGATGAACCCGGCAGTAGGATCCATGATTTTCATGCCTGTGATAAATCTTACATACACTCCGGCAAAATAAGACATCAATACCCGCCCCATAGGCCAATTGACAACATTCACCCCCTTTATATACCGTGAACCTACAGCTACATCAAAACCATTTATTTTACAGGCTTTATACAGCCTTACCAAATCTTCAGGATTGTGTGAGAAATCGGCATCCATTTCATAAATAAACTCATACCCTTGTTCTATTGCCCATTTGAAACCATAAATATACGCTGTACCTAAACCTAACTTACCACTACGTTCTATCAGATGCAGTTCGTTTGGATACTCAGCTTGTAGTTCTTTTACTTTGAGTGCTGTTCCATCAGGAGAGCCATCATCTAAAATCAGAACATCAAAATTTTCATCCAGATGCATCACTTTTCTGATAATAGCTTCAATGTTCTCAATTTCGTTGTATGTCGGTATAATAACAAGGTTCTCTTTAGACATCTGTTCAGGATTCTTTATGGATTTCAGTCTGTTTTAATTTGTTTGTTCTTTTTCTTTTCATCTAAAATATTGAGGGTCTCGTCATAAACTTTTACCATCAATTCGGGGTTTTGTACATAAAACCGGTAACTCGCCTTATAATGGGCAGTATCAACTTTATATTTAGCCATAATTCTGCGTTCATATTCTAAATATAGCACTCGGGTGGAATCATAAACCTGAAAACTCAATCTGTTTACTTTTGCCTCTGTTAAATGAATATCTGCCAGAATCTTCGCCATTGTATTTATGTCAATTACATTATCCGGTGGGGTAGGATCTGCTATACAAGAAATAAGTGTTGAAATAATGGCTAAATGCAAGAATATTTTTTTTGTCAGTATTTTCACTTTATCTTCGTTTTCAGATTAAAGAACAAATTACGGAAAAAAATAAGAGATTGAATAAGTTAAAGTTTGTTAATCTCGTTAAAAAATTCAGGACAATAATTAGTAAAAGATAGTGGTAGAAGATATAATCTCTAAACTCAATAAGTACGAAATAAAAATCCGTAAGGCTGTGGACTCACAGATGCACGGAAACTTTCGTTCAGTTTTTAAAGGCTCTGGTCTGGAGTTTAGCGACTTACGTACCTATCAATACGGTGATGATGTGCGAACCATTGACTGGATTACAACTGCCAAAGGCCATGGCGCATATGTGAAGATTTTCAAAGAAGAAAAAGAACAAACAGTCTTTTTTATGTTAGATGTGAGTGCTTCTCAGGAAGTTGGGAACAATGGACAATTAAAGTTAGATACTGCTAAGGAGATATGCGGAGTTTTGTCATTATCAGCCATTAAGGAAGCCGGGCACGTGGGTTTATATTGTTTTTCAGACCAGAAGGAGTTGTATTTTAAACCAGCCAATGGGTTAAAACATGGGTATGAAATTATATTGAGTTTGTTTAAAATGAAGCCATTGTCACAACAAACCAATATTCCTGATGCTATAGGTTTTGCACTCAATATCCTGAAACGCCGTAGTGTTGTGTTTTTGATTTCTGACTTTTTGGATAAAGACTACGAGCATAACCTGAAAGCCCTGGCAAGAAAGCATGATTTAGTAGTGATTCATATCTATGACCAAAGAGAGATAAGCCTGCCAAGTTTAGGCATTATTCCGGTCTTGGATAAAGAAAGTAAGCGTACAGTCTGGCTCAATACCTCATCTCCTACTTTCAAGAAAGAAATGAAAGATATATTTGAAAATAATCAGGAAAGATTAGAAAAACTCTGTAAACAGCACAATGCTAACTATCTGGCCATTGATTCAAGAGAAGATTATGTCTCAAAACTTATACAATTGTTCAGAGTCAGAAAGTAACCCAATGCCATACAGCCGATACTTCAGAATCAATTCTTTTGCTGCTATTCGTATATGGTATAGTGGAGTGATAGTTTTTTGCCTGATACTCTCGCATACCTATGCTCAAAAACCAGTCGGGAGATTTTTAACCGATAGCGTTGAATTAGGCCGACCTTTCGATTATGCCCTGAGTTATTATCATTCTCCTGCTGATGAACTGTTCTTTCCGGATACCTCTTATAATTTTTATCCTTTTGAAATGGTCCGCCGGAACTACTTCACAACCATCACTAATAAAAACCGAAGCCTCGATAGCGTAGTTTATACCCTGGTTACTTTTGATATTACTAAAACACAAAAATTTAATCTGCCTGTTTATGTATTGGGTAAACGGGATTGTACTACTGTATTTGCTGATTTAGACTCTGTTTTTCTCAAGGAGATGATAAAAACAAGTGCAGACTCACTGAAACTCAAAATTGATACGAAACTGATGCCTTTAGAGCAGCAGGTAAACTATCCGAAAATTATTGGATATTTATTAGGAGTAATAGGCGTATTAGGGCTGATTTATGCCTTTTTTGGTAGAAGAATCGAAAAACAGTATCGCCTTTTTCTGTTTGGTCGGAAACATAAAGATTTTGTAAGTAATTACAGGAAAATTATTCGTGGTACACTTGATAGTAGTAATATAGGAAAGGCTTTGGTCATGTGGAAAGAACATTTAGAATGGTTAGAAAATCGTCCTTATACATCTTATACAAGTAAGGAAATCATTAATCGACTACCGAGCGAATCGTTAGAAGAATCATTGCATGATGTAGATACTGCTATTTATGGGGGTATTCTTTCTACGCATATGCCTATTGCTATGAACGTTTTATTAGATAAGGCTGTTGAATTATATCGGAAACGCCGGGCAGAATTAGCGATTAATTCATAAGTTAAAAACAGCGTGATTGATAACTCATCAAAACACTCATTCAGTAAAAGAAAATTTAGAAATGCAGAACCCCGTATTGATTTTTGGAGCAGGTACGCTTGGCAAAGTTGCCCTGGATATTTTTAATCGTAACAATGTATTGGTATATGGTTTTTTAGATGATGATAAAAAACTGCACAATACTGAGATAGGAGAAATAGTAGTATTAGGTGAAACTGATGATGATGGTTTGCTGAAAATTATCGGACAAAAAACAGAGGCTTTTATAGCAATAAGTAATACCAAAGTAAAAAAGAAAATTGTGGAGATTCTGAACCAGCGCCGTCATGTAATGCCTGTAAACGCCATTCATGACCGTTCGGTAGTTTCAGAAACCGCCATAATCGGGCATGGGAATTTATTGATGGCTAATGCCACAATTAATCCATTCGCAAAAATGGGCAATCACTGCATTGTTCAGTCAGGAGCATTAGTAGATACAGAAACTAAAGTATCAGACTTTGTAACTATTGCTTCCGGTGCTCAGATAAACGCAGGAGCAGAAATTGCTGAAGGAGCTTTTATAGGCTCAGGTGCTGTGATTGTGGCAGGTATGAAAGTAGGTAAAAATGCCCGCATAGGTGCAGGCTCTGTGGTAATTGAAGACATACCCGATAACGTTACGGTTTTTGGGAATCCTGCCAAAAAGATTTAGTAAAGGCTATTAATATTTTTTGGCATAATTCATTTCTCCGGCTTCAATAGCTATTTGTAGATGATTTTCTCGTGGTGGTATCGGGCAACTATAGCCTGCGCCAAATGCGCAGTAAGGGTTATAAGCCTTATTGAAATCTAAAATGATTTTATCGTTCTCGAGTTGTTTCATACGCAAGTCAATGTAACGCCCACCACCATAAGTTTCTTTTCCGTTCGTTAAATCCTTAAACGGAATAAAAAGGTAATCGCGGTACTGTGGTATTCTTTGCAAATCAGGTGATCGGTAAACAGCTAACTTGTAGGTTTTGCCATCTAACTGGAAACTTAACTCTCCGAATTTGGCATATGTTTTAGTCTCGCCTGAAGTGGTTGGAATTTGAAAAGGCCTTCCTCCAGTGGTAGCTGTAAACTGGCATTCTATCTTAAATTTTTCATTGGGTTCATAAAAACGAAGATACTGCAAATCTTCTTCCTTTAAAGGTGAAAACTTCGATTTCAGAAATTCAGCTTTGTATTCTTCTCTGAATATCTTTATTTCTGTTTTGAAATCCTGAGCAAAGGCATTTAAAGATAATAGTAATAATGTAAATGCACAGGCAAATAGATTGTTTATCCGTAGCATGGTCTTAAAAGGTTTAACTATGAAACATTTACAGGATTTTCATTGATAACAATTGGCTGTGGAATTGGTTTCACCGTACGGGCAATAAAAATGCTGAGAAAAATCATGGTAATGGCAAAATAACCTACCCACGCATAGTTCTCAATATAACCCGAGGTAGTTTTATGGATTATAAAACCACCAATATTAGCAGCCATTGCTTGGGCAAAAAGTTGTAGAGACGAGTTGATGGCCATAAAGCTTCCTCTTTGCTGTGGAGCTACTACATTAGAAATCATGGCCTGTGTGGGAATCATACGGCCATTTGAGAAAATAAAAAAGATACCTGCAACAAATAACACTGCCCACACTGCCCCGGAAAACATATTGGTAATAAGATAAATCGGAATTAACGACAAAAATGCAAATATCACAAAAATAGGGTATTTGCCTTTTTTATCGGCTAATTTACCGACCATAGGTGCTGAGAAGATAGTAAATAAACCACCTACTAAATAAATCAGAAATATATTATTCTGACTAAAACCGACATTTGCAACTAAGGTAGGAGCTATATAAGGAATAATACTGAAATGCCCCAACATAATAGTAGTTGAAAGCCATAAAGCCCTTAATTGATTAGGATTTTGCAGGATATTAGTAATAACCGTCAAAGGGTTTGGTTTTTCCAGATTATTCTTCAGATGTTTGTCAATAGGAGGCACATATTTGATTATCAGAAAAATAACAATAAGCCCCAAGCCGCCTATCACTAAAAAAGGTGTATGCCAACCTGATTGATTAGCTAAAAATAAACCTGCCGGAATACCCACAACTGAAGCTATGGAAAAAGCAGTGGTGATAAAACCCATAGCTGTGGCTCTACGTTGGTAATCGAAAGTATCGGCAACGATTGACATGACCTGTGCACCAATCAAACCACCGAAAATTCCGGCTATCACACGTGCTAAAATCAAAAATTGATGAGTAGGGGCGAAAGCACAGGCAAAAGTACCTATTACAAAGCCTATATAGGCAAAGAGTACAACTTTTTTGCGGTCGTAATTATCTACAAAAAAAGCAGCTAAAAATCCTGAAATTCCGGCACTCATGCCATAGGCAGAGACAATGAACCCAAAATGTCGGGGCGTAATATTGAAAATTTGCATGAGTTGAGGCCCCAGAGGCATCATAATCATGAAATCAACTATATGTGTAAAGTTGATGCAGGCAAGTATAAAGAGTAATAATTTTTCTTTTGAACTCATCACATAAAATCTTCGGAGTATATGTTTCCAACGAAAATATATGTGTCGTAGTTCACTATTTATTACTATTTGCGAGCTGGCTATCCATGCTATTCACCGGAATCTTTCCTTGAACACTCCAGCCTCCATCTACAAAGAATAATTGCCCTGAAACATAGCTTGAATCATCAGAAGCCAGGAATAATGCGGGGCCAACCATTTCTTCTGGCTCTCCAGTACGTCCCATTGGTACTACGCCACCCCAGTTGGTTCTATAATTAGGGTCTTCTTTCAGATTGCGCTCTACATTAATAGGGCCGGGGCCAAAAGTATTCACACGGATATTATAAGGAGCTAATTCAACAGCCATTTGCTCTGCCATTGCATGAATACCACCTTTGCTGGTAGAATAGGTAATCAGGTTTTTTACACTCAAAGCAGCACAGATAGTTGAAATATTAATAATGCTTCCACCGCCATTCGTACGCATAATTTTGGCGGCCTCGATAGAACAGAATAATGTACCTTTCAGGTTAACGCCCATTACTGTATCAAAAACGACTTCATCGGTTTCAAAGAAATCGCTCCAGCCTGTAATACCTGCATTATTGACTAATACATCAAGTTTATGGTATTTCTCAGTAATCTTTGCAAACATCTCTCTGATTTCTGAAAC
This sequence comes from Emticicia sp. BO119, assembly GCF_013912375.1. GTDB lineage: Bacteria > Bacteroidota > Bacteroidia > Cytophagales > Spirosomataceae > Emticicia. The sequence goes on from NZ_JACETV010000002.1 coordinate 816,318, forward strand.
CTTTGAAATATCAGCATATATCACTTCCGATTGCCTTCCCAGGGCTCTGATTTTAGCCACTACTTCTTCTGCATAATTTGCTCCTGCTACTTCGTTAATAATGACATCGGCACCCTCCCGGGCGAATCCTAATGCAATGGCCTCGCCAATCCCACGTCCGGCACCTGTAATAAGGGCAATTTTATTTTTTAATCGCATGGTTGAATAGAATATTGAAAACCAAAAGTAATAAAAAAAATTGTGGCGCGAACGTCTCGTTCGCAGTGAATACAGGCATTTGGAAGAAAGCTATTTATAATGGAAATAATTTTCTACTAATACCTCCTAATAAATTAGTCTTCCGTTTTTCAATGCCCATTGCGAACGAGACGCGACCGTCGCCCGGTTCGCGCCACAAAACTTTACAACCCTTTCCCGGTAGCAGCCCAATAAATAGCACCAAACAAATGGTCAAGGAAGAGCGAATCGCTGAAATTTTGTGGTACGTGTCCCATGGCAGTATAGAATGCTCTACCGCCGTCGTAGTTATGATACCATGAAATAGGGTGGAAGCCCATGCCTTTCCCTTCATTATCTCCCCATTTTACAACCGGATTGTAGGTTTTCTCATCAATAGAAATTAAGAAATGTAGATCTTTTGACTTGGCAGCACTGAACTCATACCATTCATCAGTCCATAAAAGTTTAGCAGGAAAACGTTCCATACCCGGAAAATTTTTGTCTTCTACTTTGAGATAGGCAGTCTGGATAGTCGGGTGAATCTTGAACATCATACCCACCATTTTGGTATACCATTCCCAGTCATATTCAGTATCGCTGGCACTATGAATACCTACATAACCTTTACCCGATTGAATAAATTTTTCAAAGGCTGTTTGTTGCTCTGGGGTCAGGATATTTCCGGTTGTGTTTAGAAAAATTACGGCTTCGTAATTAGCCAGATCTTTTTCATTGAAAACCGAAGCGTTCTCCTGCCAGCTAACCGAAAAGAATTGTCTTTCAGCCATAGCCTTGATAGCCGTTACTCCTTCGTTGATAGATTCGTGGTGGAAGCCGTCAGTCTTACTGAATAAAAGTACTCTGAATTGTTTTCTTTGGGCAAAAGAAGAGGAAGAAAAGCAAAGTACGAATACAAGCATTAGTAATGCTTTAGGAGTGAGTAGTAGTTTCATTGTTTAATAATTTAGGTAGATTGAATATTTCGTGTCAAATAAACACTTATTAATTTAACAAATGTATTGTTTTGTCTTAAATCAACCAATAAAAGAGGGGAGATTAAAAATCATCTCCCGACAATTTTAATCTCCCCTCAATAAATTATATCTGCTATATCTGAAGTAAGGCCTCTTAATTCAGGAATTCATATATACCTGCCACACCTTGTCCGCCACCTACGCAGGCAGTTACCATACCGTATTTCTTATTCTGACGGCGAAGCTCGTTCAGCACCTGAACTGATAATCTGCCTCCGGTTGAACCCAAGGCATGCCCTAAAGCAATTGCGCCACCGTTCGGGTTAATTTTGTTCATATCTAAACCTAATTCTTTGATAACAGCTAATGATTGTGCAGCAAAGGCTTCATTCAATTCGATTACATCAATATCATCCTGTTTCAAGCCTGCCTGTTTTAATGCTACCGGAATAGCTGCTACAGGGCCGATACCCATAATACGAGGTTCAACCCCTGCCGAGGCGTAGGCCATCATGCGAGCAATGGGTTTCAAGCCTAATTCATTCACCATTTTCTCTGACATCACAATCACGAAAGCGGCACCATCTGAAGTTTGTGAAGAGTTACCTGCTGTTACACTCCCGTCCATCGTGAATACAGGTTTTAGTTTGGCCAATGCTTCTAAGCTTGTATCAGCGCGTGGGCCTTCGTCTTTTGTAACAGTGTATTCTTTGGTTTTCTTTTTGCCCGAATTCTGGTCAAAGAATGTTTCCTGCACTTTAATCGGCACAATTTCTTCATCAAATTTGCCTTCTGCCTGTGCAGCTAAAGCTTTTTTGTGAGAATTGTAGGAAAACAAGTCTTGTTCTTCACGACTGATACCGAATTGCTGGGCTACCTGTTCGGCAGTTAAACCCATACCAATATAATAATCAGGATGTGTAGATGCCAGATTATAGTTTAAGGCTGTTTTCCAACCCATTGTTGGCACTAATGACATCGATTCTGTACCACCAGCCACAATACAATCGGCCATTCCGGCATGGATTTTAGCGGCTGCCATTGCAATTGTTTCTACACCTGAACCACAATAGCGGTTTACGGTTACACCCGGTACGGTTTTGCCCAATGCTAATAACGAGATGTAACGTGCCATTTGCATGCCCTGCTCTGCTTCCGGTACGGCGTTTCCTACGATTACGTCCTCTACACGGGCAGGGTCTAAATTTGGAACGCTTGCCATCAGATGTTTGATAACCTCTGCCGCTAAATCATCAGGGCGGGTAAAACGGAATACTCCTTTAGGTGCTTTGCCGACTGCACTACGGTAGCCAGCGACTATATATGCATTCATGTTCTGCTATTTTTATCTTAACCCTTAGAAAGTTTTAACTTAAGAAGAGCGAATGTGTTTTAATAATATAACAATATTAATTTCTTGGGGGTTTCCCACCGCTTAATAGTCCTTGCATACGCTCCAATGTTTTCTTTTCACCTGTCAAAGAAAGGAAAGCCTCTCTTTCAAGGTCTAAAAGATACTGCTCTGAAACATTCTGCGGATAACTTAAATCACCACCACAAATCACATAAGCTAATTTATCAGCAATTTTAGCATCATGTTCAGTAATATATCTACCCATGAGCATACCCGTAATACCCGCTTTGAAAAGCGCAATCCCGGTTTTACCTTGAACCTTAATATCTGTGCGTTGCTTAGGCTGAGTGTATCCATCTTCGGCCAGTTTGATAGCTTCTTCTTTTGCTTCAGCAATCAGACGACTACGGTTCAGCACGATTCTGTCTTTATCCGGTTTCAGATAATTCATGTCAAACGCCTCTTGTGCTGAGGTAGAAACTTTAGCCTGAGCAATGTTCATAAAGGCAGACTGTAGAATATTTAATTCAGTATCACCGGTATGATACATATCCGAGCAACGAACAGCCATTTCTTTTGTTCCACCACCGGCAGGAATCAGACCAACACCTAATTCAACTAATCCCATATAAGTTTCGGCATGAGCCAGCACTCTGTCAGCATGTAGATTCAACTCACAACCACCGCCTAAGGCCAGACTATGAACGGCTGTTACAACAGGTATAGAAGAGTATCTGGCACGCATCATCGTTTGCTGGAATTGCGCAATCATCATATTGATTTCGTCATACTCCTGCTCAATGGCAAACATGAACAGCATAGCTAAATTTGCTCCTGCTGAGAATGCTTCATTTGAATCATTTCCTACTACCAAACCTCTGAAATCTTTTTCTGCAACGGCATAGGCTTTGTTTAGCCCTTCCACCACTTCTGCGCCGAAAGTATTCATTTTTGAGTGGAACTCTACTCCAGCAATGCCATCACCTAAATCGAAAATGGTAGAACCCGCATTTTTCCAGATAACGTTTGTCTGGCGAAGATTATCCAGAATAATAAACGACTCTGTGCCCGGAATTACTTTGTATGATTTACTTGGAATATCATAGTATTTCTTTTTACCTCCCTCGACTTTATAGAAAGTTTCGTTACCTGCTTCTAACATTTCATATACCCATGCAGCAGGTTTCATATTCAGGTCTTCCATGATTTTGAGCATCGGTTTTACACCAATGGCATCCCATGTTTCAAAAAGACCCAATTCCCAACCAAAGCCCGCACAAATGGCTGAATCTATTCTATATAATTCGTCAGATATTTCAGGAATACGATTGGTTGAATAGCGGAAGAAATCGGCAAAGGTTTTTCTGTAGAATTCACCTGCATTGTCTTTTCCGGCTAAAAGCACCGAGAATCGTTTCTTCAAATCGTCAATGCTTTTGGTGGTTTCGAGCGTAGCAAATTTTACTTTTTGCGATGGTTTATATTCAAAAGTTTTCAGGTCTAAAGCCAGAATAACCGTCTGACCTTTTTCGTCTTTGGTTTTTTTATAGAAGCCTTGTCCGGTCTTATCACCCAGCCACTTGTTTTCCATCAGTTTCACCATAACCGGCGGCAATTGGAAAGCATCTTTCGACTCATCATTCTCTAAAACCTTTGATAAATTATTACATACATTCACAGTTGTATCCAGACCCACCACATCAGACAAACGGAAAGTGCCTGATTTCGGACGGCCAACAACAGGGCCGGTCAATTTATCTACTTCTTCAACCGTCAAGCCCATTTCTTCTGCTACTCTAATGGTTTGTACCATTGCATAGATACCCAGGCGGTTGGCAATAAAAGCCGGTGTATCTTTACATAGTACGGTTGTTTTGCCTAAATACAAATCGCCATAATGCATCAGAAAATCAACAATGGCCGGGTCTGTCTGAGGCGTTGGAATAATCTCCAGCAAGCGCAGGTAGCGAGGAGGATTAAAGAAGTGTGTGCCGCAGAAATGTTTCTGAAAATCTTCTGAACGGCCTTCTGCCATCAGATGAATAGGAATACCGGAAGTATTAGAGGTAATCAGAGTACCGGGTTTACGGAACTGCTCTACTTTCTCATAAATCGATTTTTTGATGTCTAATCGCTCAACTACTACCTCAATAATCCAGTCATAATCCTTGATTTTAGGCATATCATCGTCGAAATTACCCAGTTTTACACGAGTAACCGACTGCTGACTAAAAACAGGGGATGGACTGGCTTTAACAGCCGCCATAAACAATTCATTAACGATTCTATTACGTACTGCCGGATGAGTAGTATCAAGGCCTTTGGCTTTCTCCGCATCATTAGGCTCGCGTGGTACCATGTCGAGTAGCAGTACTTCTACTCCAATATTAGCAAAGTGCAAGGCAATACGACTACCCATAATACCCGCACCTAAAACAGTTACTTTTTTTATACTACGATTCATGCTTTAGTTGAATATGATTTTTTAAAAACAGATGGATTATTATATGGTAACAGAAAAATAATTTAACAACAAATAAAAATAGAACAGTTAAAAGAACTAAACATTAACACCAAAAAAGTAGCCTACTAACGCCGAAAGCCCCATAGCAACTGTACCCCAGATCGTAATTCTCATAATGGCTTTCCTGACACTTGAACCACCGGTTTTTGCTGATATTATTCCTAAGATAATTAAAAATAAGATTGTAAACCCGTAAAGCCAATATTCCATTCCGGTCACGGGTGTAAGTAATGTTACTAACAGGGGTAGTATTCCGCCTACAGTAAATGATGTACCCGACGCCAGCGCTGCCTGAAGTGGATTTGCCTGACTAATCTCATTGATACCTAATTCGTCTCTGATGTGAGCCCCTAACGCATCAGCATCTGTTAACTCTTTAGCAACCTGCCAGGCGGTTTCTTTCTTTAAGCCTCTTTTCTCATAGATTTGAGCCAGAATTTGTAGTTCTATTTCAGGCATTTCTTTTAATTCCTGAGCTTCTCTTCTTATATCTGCCTTTTCAATATCGGTCTGCGAACTAACAGAAACATATTCACCGGCTGCCATTGATAGAGCACCGGCAACCAGACCTGCCACTGTAGCTAAAATAATAGGCTCTCTTGTTGAACTTGCGGCAGCTACACCTATTGCAAGACTTGATATAGAAATAATTCCGTCATTTGCACCTAATACAGCAGCTCTCAGCCAGTTACTTTTATGTATATAATGGTTATCTAAATAGTTATCTATTGTTATCATCTTTCGGTTATCTTTAAAATGATGTCCAACTTTATTATTTGAGTTTTACCAACAATTCCTGACTTCTTAAAGTGGTATAAAGTATTCTTTGAATCTTTATAGCCTCTGGTTATAATTTCTTAACTTTTAGATTTTATCTTCAATCTGTTCGAATTTATTGTTTCCTTCCGTTTTAAAGAAATGATTTTTGTATAACCGAAAATTATTTCTTCAGAACCCACGCCCAGTTCATCTCTGCTACAACAACTTCTTCTTCCGTTTCATCAATAATTTTTACAGCTACATTAATATCGCCTTTATCTGTTTCACGAATCTGGCTAATTTGCTGCTCTGTCAGCGTTGCTATGGCTTTTTGTTGGCCTTGACTACGTCTGATAAATTTTACTGAGAGATTTTTCATCAAAGGCAATTTGTTGTCGGGGATATTCATACCCACCACCATCCCAGTAGCAGTTTCAGCCAGAAGGGTAGTAGCCGCAGCATGAATCTGCCCGATATGATTCTGAACTTTAGTTTTGTTGGGAAGTGTAACTACAACCTCACGACACGTCATTTTTTCGAAATGGATACCTGCTGTGCCAACGAATTTAACAAATTTACCGATGGAATAATTAAGTAACCAATTTTGCAGAAAAGCTGGCATTTTCTGAACCTTTGCAAGGTTTCGGTTAAGGTTGTTGTTATATTCCATTAGGATTGAGAGAAAGATATTAGTATCTTTAGATGATTTTTTTACGACCATCTCAGAACTAAATAATAGTATGCAAGCATAATTATCCGACAAAGATACAGGAAACAAAATATTATGCAAGCATACTAATATAAAATTTATTCGCAACAAATTAAGGATAAATAAGGCAATAAAAATTTTGTATTGGTGAGGGTTTTTATGAAACCATTTTTTTGTGGCATTGGTTTTTATTGGTGACACTCAGATATAACACTCTACCATTAGATTATTTTTATTGATTTAATATTATTCGATAAAAATTAAAATCACTATTTGTTTATATGAAACTGATACCCATTGAAAGACGCAGCAACTTAAGTCGAGAAGAGTTCATAGAAAATTATTTGAAACCTAAAAAGCCAGTTATTTTTACTGATTTAGTAAAAGATTGGCCAGCATTAGAGAAGTGGACTTTTGATTGGCTTCGTGAGAAACACGGAAAGATTGAGGTTCCGCTGTTTGATAATAATGTACACGACGCAAAAAATTATTATAAGGCAGCTAAAACGATGCCTTTTGGCGAATACCTGAGTTTAATAGAAAAAGGACCAACCGATTTACGTATTTTCTTATTTGATATTTTTAAGAAAGTGCCTGAACTGGCAGATGATATTCGTTTTCCGACGATTATGGATGGATTTCTGAAAAGTTATAAGTTTATGTTTTTTGGTGGCCAGGATGCCGAGGTAAACCTTCATTATGATATGGATTGTTCGCACGTATTCCTGACACAGTTCCAGACCCGTAAACAAATTATTCTTTTTCCGCAGGAAGAGAGTGTTAACCTGTATCATCATCCATTTACAGTACAAAGTCACGTACACCCTTTAAAACCAGATTTCAACAAATTCCCTGCTTTTGAAAAATCGGTGGGGTATGAAGCAACATTCGGTCATGGCGAAACGGCTTTCATTCCGTCGTTATGGTGGCACTACATTAAGTATGTTGATGGTGGTTTCAGTTTAGCTTTAAGAGCCAATGATTCTATTTTCACTACTGTAAGAGGTGGATGGAACCTTGTGCGTCATACCTTTGTAGATAAGGGGATGGCTAAAATGTGGGGTCCTCAGTGGAAAGAATGGAAAGAAAATAAAGCTCAGGAAAAAGCAAATCAATCGTTACAGGAAGCCTAAAATATGATGAAAGCAGCATTAAGGAAAGAGTATCTTCAAAAAAGGAATAACCTGCCCAATTCGGATATCCGCGGGTATTCAAAGAAAATTCATGATTGGATTTTCAAGAGTTTTCCTATGCATAATTATGCTGTAATTCATACATTCTTACCCATCAGACGCAAGAATGAAGTAGATACACATCTGGTAATTGATACGTTAAAAAAAGATTTCAAGGCAGATATTGTAATACCTAAAAGCCATAACGATGGGAGTATGACTCATTATCCGTTAAAAGATGATACTATTTTATTGGAAAATAAATTCGGAGTACCTGAACCTCTCAATGGTTCACCGCTCACAGTAAACCCTAAGGAGGTCGATTTAGTAATACTTCCCTTATTGGCTTTCGATAAACAAGGGTATCGGGTAGGCTATGGTAAAGGGTATTATGACCGCTTTTTAGCCGAATGCCGACCGGATGTAGTGAAGATTGGTGTTTCTTTTTTTGAACCTGTTGATGTTATCGAAGATATAAATAATGAAGATGTAAAGCTTAATTATTGCGTCACACCGAAGGGAATCTGGAGCTTCTAAAATATTTTGTACTATTCCAAGAAAAACAAACAAAAAATTCTATTATTTTTGCACTCCCAAGCCCCTTTGCAAATTGGGGCTTTCTTGTAAATATATGTCTAACTAAAATTTTCCCATGTAAGCGTGGGGTTTTTATCATGAAAATCGCAGTTGTAGGTGCTACCGGACTGGTTGGTACTGAAATCTTGAAAGTCTTGGCGGAACGCAATTTCCCCGTTACCGAAATCATTCCTGTTGCTTCTGAAAAATCAATTGGTAAGCAGGTTGAATTTAAGGGTAAGCAGTTTACGGTAGTAGGCTACGAAGACGCAATCAAGATGAAGCCTGCGGTGGCAATATTTTCGGCTGGTGGATGTACTTCGTTGGCGTTGGCTCCGAAATTTGCAGAAGCAGGTATCCCGGTTATTGACAATTCATCAGCCTGGAGAATGGACCCAACCAAAAAACTGGTTGTGCCTGAAGTAAATGCTGATACACTCACGGTAGAAGACAAAATCATTGCTAATCCGAATTGCTCAACTATACAGATGGTAGTTGTCATGAAACCTTTACATGATAAATACAAGATTAAACGTGTAGTTGTATCAACTTATCAATCGGTTACAGGTACTGGAAAGGCGGCGGTTGATCAGCTTTTTGCTGAAAGAAGTGGTGATGAGGAAGTGAAGAAAGTTTACCCACACAAAATAGATTTGAATGTATTGCCTCATATCGATGTTTTCTTGGATAATGGTTACACCAAAGAGGAAATGAAAATGACCAATGAAACCAAGAAAATTATGGGTGACGATAGTATTGCTGTAACCGCTACTACCGTTCGTATCCCGACTATCGGCGGTCACTCAGAGGCAGTTAATATAGAGTTTGAAAATGATTTCGATTTAGCAGAAGTAACACAATTGTTGAGCGAAACCGAGGGCGTAATTGTGCAGGACGACCCGAAGAACTTTATATATCCGATGCCAATCAATGCACACGGTAAAGATGAAGTTTTTGTTGGACGAATCCGTCGTGATGAATCTCAACCGAAAACTTTGAATCTTTGGATTGTGGCAGATAACCTTCGTAAAGGTGCCGCTACTAATGCCGTACAAATTGCAGAATACCTCTTGAGTAAAGGTTTACTTGCTTAATGGCAGAACATACAAGAAAAGCAAAAGGGTCTCGAATGAGACCCTTTTTTGTTTGAAGATGAAGTGTTTGTAACTTATTTAGCGATACAAAAATAGGCTATAAAAAATATAGGCTATTTTTGTATCTGCATTATCAGATTGCCGGATCATTTGGCGTGCTGGTATTATTATCCTTCTCGGTTGTAGGGTAAGGATACCAGTTACGGGTACGCTCTGCACCTGCTGCTCCCGGTCCAGGACGGCCAAAGCGACGACTATCTTCTAAACGAAAACCTTGCAGGAATAACTCAATACTACGTTGTTTGTAAATCTCAGTCAGAATTGCTGTCGAAGTTTTTTCTCCAGCATAGGCTGGCAGACCCGCACCAATACCCCAAATATCAGTAGTTTTGGTTAAAACGTTATTCAGTTCGGTTATTGCTGCGTCAAGGTTACCTTTACGCGCATTGGCTTCTGCTTTAATGAGCATAATCTCGCCTGGTAAATACAAAGGTATCGCAGAATTGTTGGCAGTGTAAAAACTTGCTCTGCCCAAATTGTTGGTGGCACTTGAAGTCTGGAAAAAGAAGGCAATTCTTTTATCAGCCGGATCAGGCTTCAAGATAGCGGGAAGGCCGAAATCAGTATTGATTGGTTCGGTAACATTACGGTTACTGAATACAACATCGAACATCGGGTTACGAGAAGTATCATCAAAGTTAAAGGATGATTTTTTAGTTAAATCAACTTTTGCTGCTGCTGCCAATGCTTTATCATAATCGCCGAGCATAATACTATAGCGGGCAATCAATGCCTGAATAGTATTAGCCAAGTCGATACCTGGTACAATACGACTGGTGAAATTAGCTGAAACAGGGGTAGTTAAAGCAGTAGCTGCGCTTTCAAGAGTTGTTATGGCAGTTTTTAGCACATCTGTCCGGGGCACAAAAGTAGCATTAGCACCTACAACCAATGGGGCTTGCTCCCAACCATTGGCTAAATTCCCCAAAGCCAAAGCCTTGAAAATGGAAGCATAAGCTATTAAGCCGCTTTTAGTACCAGCATCTTGTACATTATTGGCATTATTTAAAATATTGTCGGCATTGGCTTTTACTAAATGACTCTGATTCCAGAGGTTTGTAGTAATTGAATTTGGATTTTGAACGCTACTACCTCCGGTTTCTAAAAATGCTTCATCTCCATTCCCTGCATTTAGTACTTTCAATTCCTTGGTTGTTAAGCCTATTGCGGTCGGAAGAGCATAGGCCGGACTTGCCCGGCCAATTGTTAGGCGATATTGCAAGCCATTGGCTAAGGCAATCAGACCGTTTACATCGCCGACTACCTGTTGTTCACTTGCAGCACTCGGATTAAGGTACTCTTTATTGCAAGAAGTAGCCAACAGAGTAGAAGCTGTGAGCACTGAATATATGAATGTTTTTTTCATCTTTTTTAAGACCCCTGTTAAAGATTCTCATGCTTGGGGGTAAATTAAGGCATGAAATCTGTTTTTTAAAGAACCAGATTTGTTGTATATCAGAAAGTAGCTGTTAGCTGAATCTGATAAGTTTTCGGAATCGGTACGTTACCGAAGTCTACATTACGTAGCAAATCGTTGTTTCCGCCTGCATTGGTTTCAGGATCATAACCATTGTATTTATCCCATGAAGCAAGGTTCCGACCGACCAGTGAAATATTGATATTGCTGATACCTTTAATGATATTTGGCAATTGGTAGCCGAACGATAATTCACGAAGTTTTACAAAGGAGCCGTTATCAACACGGTATTCGCTGATATTAGCTAAAGAGAACACATATCCGCGTGGTAATTCTCCTGTCATTTCTTTTTCAGCTATATCGCCTATCCCCACGTTATTTCTGGTACGTTTATCGGCATTGAAAACACTAACTCCCTGCACAGCATCTAACAAGAATCTGAAGTTAAAGTTTTTCCAGCCGAGAGAGTTAACAAATGAACCTGTCCAATCAGGATTAGGATTTCCTATAATTGTTCTTACAAAAGTTGTTCCGGCTTCATAAGATGGTTGGCCTTGTGCATCGCGTGACGGTGTATAGGTAATAGAATTAGCAGCCTGAACTCCTCTTTCACGTTGGGGCAATCCTTGTGATGTTAACAATAAACTTCCATCAGAGTTTCTTGCATAGGGGAATTCATAGAATACAGAAGCTGGTTGACCCTGAATCAAATAGACGGGTGCTCCAGCCGAATTAGAAATAGCTACAGTTGGGCTACCTAAACTAATCACTTTATTACGGTTGCGGTTATAAATAAGGGTGAAGTCCCAGTTGAAATCTTTTGTTTTAATAGGTGTTACATTCAAAGCAATTTCAAGTCCTTTGTTTTCCATTGTACCTACGTTATTCACAATACTTGTACCGCCAGTAGTTGCAGCTAATACACGGTTTACAACCAGATCTGAGATTTTCTGCTTGTAAACAGTCACCCCAACATTGATTTTGTTTTTCCAGAATGATAAGTCTGCACCACCTTCGGTTTCTGTCATACGCTCAGGACGCACGCTTGGATTAGCCAGAGTTGAGCTTGGAATAATTGTGTTTTTCCCGAGTAGTGGTACAGGCAAGAATTGCCAGAAACGGTCGTAAGAACCAATACCCGTCAAGTTTCCTGCCTCACCCCAAGAAGCACGTAATTTTAATCCACTTAAAACATCATTAATTTTACTGTTTTTCCAGAAGTCTAAATCAGAGGGTACGAAACTACCGCTTAATTTAGGATATAACTGCTTGGTTTCGCTTGGAGAAAATTTAGATGAACGATCCTGACGGATAGCACCTGTAATAAAAGCCAGGTTTTTGTACCCAAAAGTAGCTTGTCCGAAAACACCACTCAGATTATATTGGTCTAAACCAAAGCCTGCCGTTACGGTTGTACTTGCCGCACCACTTACTGTTTCAATAAAAGGAGCGAGGTTTTCACCACTTGCTCTTGCAAATTCTACTTTGCTTGATTGATAGTTACCACCTGCAATCAGGCTCATAGTGAAATCTTTGCTTAATTCTCGTTGATATGAGAAGTTCAAGTCAGTATTGAAAAGTAAAGAGTTATTGTTAGCATTGGAAGCGTAACCATTCGGATAACGCTCAGCCGGAAGACCTGCGACTGCCTGATATGGATAAGCAGGAATATAGTTTTTGCCTAAAGCTGCATACGCATCAACCCCTACAATCCAGTCAATAGAAAAACCTTTGAATGGGGTTAGATTTAACTGGAAGTCATTAACGGTACGATTAACGGCTTGGGTAAACTTCATAGCCTCAATGGTAGTTAATGGGTTTACACGAGTTGGCTCTACAGCCTGTAAGTTTCCGGCAGCATCACGAACAGTGATATCGTAAATATTATTCGTAATATTAACTGAGTTGATTGGGCTGTAGAAAACGTTACCATTGGCTTTTTCATTGGAGAAGCTATTGGTATAACTTAATCCAACTGACATTTTTGCCCAGTTTGCTAAACGCTGGTCAACTCTGGCTCTTACGCCATAGCGATTAAAGTCCGTACCTTTAATAATACCTTCATTTTTCATATAAGACAATGAAGCAAAATATTGGGTTTTGTCAGTACCACCACTTATTGAAACATTATTATCTGTTCCATATCCTGTTCTGAAAATCTGATCCTGATAATCATACCGCCTTACATCAACGAGGTTATTTGCCAAATTAGACGTAGTTCCGTCACGTTGAATACCCACAACTGTTGTTCCAGGGTTAGCTGCAATCTGAGCAGGTGAAATAACACCAATTGTATGCAAACGAAGACCTGCAAATCCGAACTGCTTGCCATAGGTAGAGATAAATACTTTTTTGCGTAATTCGTTGGCATTTACACTGGTTGTAAATGTAATGCGGGGTGTACCTGATTTACCGCGTTTAGTGGTAATCAGTACTACACCATTTGCTGCACGCGAACCATATTGTGCCGCCGCTGCCGCACCATTAATCACGTTGATGCTTTCAATATCAGAAGGATTAATGTCAGCTAAACGATTAGTACCAATAGTAGCCGCACCAACCTGATTGCCTAAAGCTGTTTGGGATACGTTGGCAGAAGAATTGCTCACAATTACTCCATCAATTACATAAAGTGGGTCGGAACTACCCTGAATGGATTTTACCCCACGTAAGCGAACTGTAATTCCACCGGCAGGGTCTCCAGAGTTCTGTGTGATTTGAGCACCTGGAACTTTACCTTGTAAAGCACTTACTAAGTTTGATGAACCGGTTTCTTTCAACTGGTCTGCATTAACAGCACTGATGGCATTTCCTAATTCACGACGAGATGTACGGATAGTAGAACCTGTTACCACCACCTCGTCAAGATTCATCACATCGTCTTTCAGGGTTACATCTAAAGTAATAACTGTCTGATTTTCTAAGTTTACATCTTCTACTTTAGTGGCATACCCTACCGAACTCACTGAAATTTTGTATCTTCCCGAGTTAAGGTTGGCATTTAATGTGTACGATCCTTCTATGTCGGTCATTGTACCGAAGGATGTTCCGTCAATTTTAACAGTTGCTCCAGGTACACCTCCTGAAGCATCTGAAACTTTACCCTTAATCACGTAGGCTGTTCGTTGTGCCCATGTGCTTAAAGCGCATAGCATCACAGCTACGAAAGTAAGAGATCGTAATTTTACCCGGTAATTTTTCATCATAAGAATAAGAGTTTAATATGATTAAGTAAATAGCTGTTGAAAAACGCATAAAACCGCATTTTTAATAAGCAGATTGATTTGCATATTTACTACTAAAAAATTGATTGTAAAACAGTTATTGAAAATATTTATTTATTCTATTTTGCTTTTAAGGAAAAATATATAATTTAGTTGATGTAAAATTGCATAAAACCGCAAAATAATAATGCACAAAGTCGCAACGCCTTTACTATTAAAAAAAGAAAGACAGGATTTTATTATTAAAGAACTTAATTTACACAACAAAGTTCTGTCATCAGACCTGTGTAGTCAGCTCAACGTTTCAGAAGACACAATCAGACGAGACCTGAATGAATTAGCAGAAATTGGAAAATTGGTGAAAGTGCATGGAGGAGCTTTGTCTGTCTCCTATTCTGGTAATAGTAGTGAAGATGCGATTTATGCCCGCGAACAAAAACTTATTATAGCTCAAAAAGCCATGAGCCTTATTCATGATGGTATGCTGATTCTAACCAGTGGAGGAACTACCTTACGAGAAGTGATCAAATTATTGCCTAAAGATTTGAATGCAACATTTTGCACTGTAAGCTTAATGACAGCAGAAGAACTATTGAAACATCCTAATATAGAAGTAATTTTTATAGGTGGCAAACTATCGAAAGATGCAAAGATATGTGTTGGCGGCGATTCTATTCTGAAATTAAGTGAGATGTCTTTCGATATGTGCATGGTAGGAACCAACGGTATTGATGCAAAGTTTGGAGTGACAGACTCTGATTTGGAAGTAGTACAAGTGAAAAAAGCTATGATTAGGGCCTCTAAAAAATTAGTAGTTCTATCTATCTCCGAAAAACTGGATACGGTTTGTAGAGGCGGCATCTGTAAACCCAATGAAATAGATTACCTGATTACTGAATTAGATAATAGGGCAATGGAATTGGCGAGTTATCGTGAGGTAGGAATAAAACTACTATAAGTTGTTTGATTGATGATAATAAATTTTACCAAATTGTAACTAACGGCATGATGTGATACAACCTTGAAATATTTAAGTTCCTTTACACAGATTGTGGCAATTCAATTGCCACAGAATTACCAATACATAAATGTAGCTATATTGATAAATACTTGTAATTAAGACTGTTAATTCTCCTCAATTTTTTAATCTCCTATTCTTTTCCGAACTTTGTAGGCTGAATAGCCGTTAAGCTATTCTATATTATCAAATTCCAATCAATACAAAGTTGAAAACTAAAGGTTCTGTCAAAAATAAAGTAAATATAGTTACGCTTGGTTGCTCAAAAAATCTGGTCGATTCCGAAGACATTTATACGCAATTGAAGGGAAATGGCTACAACGTAACGCATGAGTCAAAAAAGGATGATGCAAATATAGTCATTATCAATACCTGTGGTTTTATTGATAATGCCAAACAGGAGTCAATCGATACTATTCTTCGCTATGCTGATGCCAAAGATGCTGGTGTAGTGGATAAAGTATATGTAACAGGTTGTTTATCGCACCGTTATAAAGATGAGTTAGAGATAGAAATCCCAACGATTGATGCCTGGTTTGGTACCAACGAATTACCTCGTTTATTAAAGACTTTAAAAGCAGACTATAAGCAGGAATTAGTGGGAGAGCGTTTATTGACTACTCCTGCCCACTATGCATATATGAAGATTTCGGAGGGTTGCGACCGCCCTTGCAGTTTTTGTGCAATTCCATTAATGCGTGGTAAACACTTATCAAAACCGATTGAGCAATTAGTGCTGGAAGCTAAAAATCTTGTAAAAAAGGGTACTAAAGAATTAATTCTATTGGCACAGGATTTAACTTATTATGGTATAGACTTGTATAAGAAACGGGAATTAGCTAATTTACTCGACCAATTATCTGATGTAGAAGGAATTGAGTGGATTCGTTTACAATATGCCTATCCTTCAGGGTTTCCTTTAGATATTTTAGATGTTATCAAGAATCGTTCAAATGTCTGTAAATACCTTGATATGCCTTTGCAACATGGCTCAACAGAAATGTTGAAAATCATGAGAAGAGGTATTACAAGAGAAAAAACAGAAGACCTTATTAAAACTATTCGGGATACCGTACCAGATATTGCCTTGCGCACTACTCTGATTACAGGGCATCCGGGTGAGACAGAGGAGCATTTTGAGGAAATGTATCGTTTTGTAGAAATGACCAGATTTGAGCGTTTAGGCGTTTTTCAGTATTCACACGAAGAAAACACCCATGCTTATTCAATGTCTGATGATGTGCCAACCGAAGTTAAGCAAGAACGTAATGATTTAATTATGGAATTGCAACAGGGTATTTCGCAGGAATTGAATCAGGAGAAAATAGGTAAAACATTTAAAGTATTATTTGATAGAAAAGAAGGTGGACACTTTATTGGAAGGACGGAGTTTGATTCTCCGGAAGTGGATAATGAAGTATTGGTACCTGCTTCCCAATATGTTCGCAGAGGAGATTTTGCTAATGTCAGAATCACCGATGCTACTGAATTTGACCTATATGGAGAAGTAATAGCATAGTACTTCTCTCTATTTTATAAATAGCTTTCCCTTACATGAGCCAATTATAAACAATTTACTGATCCATTGAAATAACAGTTCCCCGTTGATTTATTAAATTTTTTAAAATTCTAATAATTTAGCAAATCACTCGTTATTTATTCGATGTTCATGTCAAGAAAAGTGATGAGATTGTATTTGTTTTCGTGTGTATCTGTACTTATATCAGTCGAGCTACTGGCGCAACAACCTGTTTTTCGTTCACAGAGTACAAACGTGAGTGTTTTTTCATCAAGCACTACGCACACTACCAAGCCCAATTCTTTTATTCAGGAAACTGAAAAAAAGAACACAAAAAAACACTTTGCTCCTGCCGGAATAAATATCCATCTAATGCCTCTGTTTGGCGGATATGATAAAACCGATAGCCAGAAAGCTATTGATGCTGAGTTTTTGAAAGTTTGCGATGTAAACTTTAAAAATCGCAAAGAGGCAAGTGATTTTTTCTCTGTTAGAGCCTGGGAATATTTAAGTGAGGGTCAGAAAGATACTGCTACTTATCGTTTTAATCTGGCTTATTTGCTTGATGATGAAAATATAGATGTTTATTGGGGGTTAGGTGTAATTAACTATCAGAATGAAAAGTATGAAGATGCTGTGAGTTTGATGGAGCATGGTCTGGAATTAGAAGATGAAGACAATGTAACTCTGATGGTTGATTTATCTACAGTATATCTGAAATGGTTTATGGTTGATAAAAATACTGAACATCTTGAAAAAACATTTGATCTTTTAGCCAGTGCAATTAGAAAATCTCCTGAATGTGCCAATGCATATATGCAATTATCATTGGCAAGATTAACTAATAACCAGATTGATGAGGCTTGGGAAAATTTTCATAAAGGATACGAAATCGATCCGCAAAATGCCAACAATGAAATTTTGCAGGCATTATTAGAAAAGAAAGAAGATCCTAAAGGGGTTTTCAAGAGAGGTCAATAAATTCTCGCTGATTTTAAATTAACTGATAAAGGATTGTTCGGATTGCCCCTGAATAAATCATCCAAAACTCCTGCGATAAACCATTGGTGTAACACCTGTCTGAGTCTTAAAAATCCTGTGAAAGTGTGAAAGATTCTGAAAACCACACTCTATACAAATTTGGCTTATATCCAATTGATTATCCATTAGCATTTTGCGGGCATTGCTCAGGCGTATCTCATTAAGAAAATACACATAGGTTTTTCTTGTACGAGATTTAAAATATCTGCAAAACGATGGAACAGTAAGATTGGCTACTTCGGCAATAGTTTCCAACGGAATATCTTCTTTAAAATTTTCTAAAGTAAACTCTATTATCTTTCTCATTCGCTCATTTTCTGTTTCATCAGGTTTAATATTAAAACCATTACTTGCCAGAAGCTCATACTCTTCGGTTTTAGCCAGTTGTTCTAATGCATTAATTAAAGCCACTAAACGATTCACACCTTCTGTTTCAAGTACTTTCCATATAAAATGGGCAAGTGTTTGCGGAAATCTGACACCAGTCTTGGCTATATTTAAAATGGTTATAATAGACGTACATTCAGGCAGGTTTGCCAAGATATTATTTGCAAAATCTGTGGAAAACTGAATCACTATTGCTTCATGGAGCTCTCCATCATTTTTTGAATTTACATCACTCCGCCAGAAATGGGGGAGGTTAGAGCCTAATAGTACTAAATCACCTGCTTCAAAATCGGCCACGTGGTCTCCCACAAATCTTTTGCCTTGTCCTTGTACTATCAATGTTAATTCAAACTCTGGATGATAATGCAAAGGTGAGTCGAATTGTGGTAACGCAACATATCGGGTCAGAAATGACGAACCTTCATCTGCTGATATTTTCTCAAAAAAGGCTTTCATGCAAAGTGATCAGGACAAAGAAAATATAGACGTATTTCAGTTTGGTAAAACACATTAATTAACATTATACGTGTTTCGATGAACAAATTTATGTTAAAATACTATATAAAAATGAAAATAATAAAGATTTTTCTTAGAAAAATTCTATCGTACTTTGCAGCACTCTATTCAACCTTAACATGATTAAGCAATGACTGCTCATTCAGAGAAAGCGTCGCTTTTGCACCAACTCAACGAACCTTTTTATTTGTCAGACGAAGCCATCGCTTTTTATAGAGAAAACGGTTATGTAAAACTCAAAAATGTACTTTCTGCTGATGTATTAGCTTACTATGGCGAAATTATTACTGAATGGGTTTTCAAACTGAATAAGCTCACGAAACCGATGGAAGAGCGCACGACTTATGAAAAGGCCTTTTTACAAATTATGAATATGTGGAGGGAAAACGAGGAGGTAAAAGAGTTTGTTTTTTCTAAACGTCTGGCTCGAATTGCTACGGAATTGATGGGAGTCTCCGGTGTGAGACTCTATCATGACCAAGCCCTTTACAAAGAAGCAACAGGAGGTATAACACCCTGGCATGCTGACCAGTTTTACTGGCCTTTATCAAACCCGAATACGATCACCGTATGGATACCTTTGCAGGCTACACCTATGGAAATGGGACCACTGGCATTTGCCGAAAAAAGTCAGAATGTAGAGATTGGTCGGGATAAAGAAATATCAGACGAATCGGAAGCATTATTGACAGAAACCCTGAAACAATTCAGCATGAACGATACACCTTTTGACTTAGGTGAAGTGAGTTATCATGCGGGGTGGACGTATCATAGAGCAGGAGCAAATAAATCTGGCAGAGCTCGTAAGGTAATGACCATGATTTATATGGACAAGGATATTAAAGTGATTGAACCTACCAATGAGTATCGAATGGCAGACTGGCAGACGTGGCTTGACAGCAAGCCTGTAGGTAGTATTGCAGACGGTAAATTGAACCCTATACTATACTTCTCTTAAAGAAGAGGGGTCTTATGTTAATTTTTTGCGTAAAACTCCAAATCCTATAGTCGCTACTAAACCCAACGACCCTAAGATATACCAAAGTGCATCGAAACCAAATAAGGCGATGGTTTGTGTACCTATCAAAGGTGCAGAAATCTGGGCTACCGACCAGCTCATGGCATACAGCGCCGAATACTGACCTCTGTTATGAGGTTTTGCTCGCTCAATACTAAAGGCGTTCATAAATGGCATGGCAAACATTTCGGAGAAGGTTGCAAAGATAATCCCTACAAGCAGCCACGTATAATTGTGTGTAAGCAAGAAAATAATGTAGTTCGGTATTACAAGAAAAGCCCCGAAACTGATAAGCGATAAACGTTTGAATTTTCCTTCAATTTTATAAATAAAAACCATCTCAAATATGGCTACTACCAGGCCATTTAGCCCTAATAAATATCCAATCTGTACTTCTGTCAGATTACAAGCCTGTTTATAAAAAAGCGGCCCGATGGTAAATAGTTGCGAAAAGGCAATAGCATATAATGATGCAAGTACAATAAATATCATATACGTGCGGTCTCTTAACGCCGAATCTCTTTTATTGATGACGACTTCTGTGGCTATCGTTTCTTTGTGCCTTCTTGTCCCTCTCAGAAAAGTCCATACAAATAGTCCTGCCCCGATATTGGTCAGCCCATCTGCCCAGAAAAGTAAATCATAGTTTCTTGCCGCTAAAAAACCACCAATGGCAGGGCCGATAGACCAGCCTAAATTAATGGCTAAACGTATCATTGAAACCGAGCGTGTAAAAGTTTCTGGTGTGCTGAAATCGGCAATAGAAGCAGAGTTAGCCGGACGGTAGGCTTCGCCAAAGGTGCTCAACAAAAAAGCATAAATACAGAGAAGGTAGAAATGTTGAGTATGCACCATCACGATAAACATGATTCCACCTAAAAGCAAGCTCCAGAATTGTACAGGATAGTAGCCTATTTTATCAGTCAGTTTTCCACCCATCCATGTACCAAAAATAGAACCAATGCCAAACATAGTCATGACAATCCCGGCCTCCCGCACACTGAAATTCAGTTTTTGAGTCAGATAAACTGTCAGGAAAGCAATGACCATCGTACCGCTACGATTGATGAACATCACAATTGCCAATAACCACACTTGCCGGGAGAGTCCACCGAAAGCATTACGAAATAAGGAAATCATGTGAGGGAAAAGGAGATAATAGCTTTACGAGCCTGTTTAAACAGACTCTAACAAAGGTAATATTTTATGTGCTTGCTTCAAACTAAAGTATTTCTTAGTTTTGTCATACGAGGTATGCAAGCATACTAATTCTTATTTAAAAACATACTATTCAACTAATGGAAGCATATATATATGACGCCATCCGCACTCCCCGCGGTCGCGGCAAATCTGATGGTTCTCTGCATGATGTTCAGCCTATACAATTACTTTCAACGGTCTTAAAATCTTTAAAAGAACGTAATGATTTAGATACCAGTCTTGTCGATGATGTTATTGTAGGTTGTGTATCCCCAATTGGCGAGCAAGGAGGCGATATTGCTCGTGCGGCAGTATTAGATGCTGGTTACTCCCAGACAGTGGCCGGTGTACAAGTGAATCGTTTCTGTTCATCTGGCCTGGAGGCTATTAATATGGCGGCCGCTTATGTGATGTCTGGTCAGGTAGATTTATTGGTAGCTGGTGGGGTAGAATCTATGTCACGCGTGCCAATGGGGTCTGATGGAGGCGCTTTGATGATGAACCCACAACTGATATCTCATCATAAGATTGTACCACAAGGTATCTCTGCCGACTTGATTGCTACAAAATATGGTTATTCAAGAAATGATGTAGATACTTTTGCGGCTGAGTCAGTTCGCAGAGCAGTAGAAGCACAAAAGAATGGCTATTATAAATCAATGGTGGCTGTGAAGGATGAAATCGGACTGACGGTTTTGGAGAGAGACGAAGGTATCAGACCGGAGACAACTGTAGAATCATTAAGCAAACTCAAACCAGCATTTGAAATGATAGGCAGCATGGGGCTTGATGCCTTGGCCTTAATGAAATACAATCATTTAGTGAATATCAATCACGTGCATCATGCCGGAAACTCATCTCAAATCAGCGATGGGGCCGGGGCATTGCTGATAGGTAATAAAGAGACTGGAGCAAAGTTAGGTTTGAAGCCACGAGCCAGAATCAAGTCTTTTGCCATAGTAGGATCAGACCCTACGATTATGTTGACAGGGCCTATACCTGCGACACAAAAAGTATTAAAGAGAGCCGGAATGAGCATAAATGATATAGATATTTTTGAGATTAACGAAGCCTTTGCCGCAGTACCCATGCTATTCATGGATAAATTGGGCGCAGACCATAGCAAAGTGAATGTGAATGGTGGTGCTATTGCTTTAGGGCACCCACTTGGTGCAACGGGGGCTATTCTTTCTACAACTCTGCTTGATGAAATGGAACGTTCAGATAAAACCGTTGGTTTGGTAAGCCTTTGTATTGGTGGAGGCATGGGAATCGCTACTATTTTTGAGAGAATTTAATTAAGATTGAGAAACGGGACAAGTATAGAGAATTTGTCCCGTTTTTGTTTATTTTTGCTGAATAACCTGATCACCTTTTTAACCGACTAAAAAAGCTGCAATGAAAAGAATTTACCCACTGATTCTGCTCCTAACTTTATTCACAAACTTTCCTCTCTTTGCTCAAAAACAAGATTTTTCATGTGGAGTTAATGATAACAATTTATCTGAAAAAACTTTACAGGCCATGCGCATGGCTCCTGTCTGGTTAGCAGAAAAGAAAACCCGGAAGGCAACCAATGATTTATATTTATGTCGTATTGGTATTGATATTGACTCTGATACCTATAATTATTTTGATAAAGATTCTGCCAGAATTAAATACGAGGTTACTAAAACTATTGAGCGGGTTTCAAAAATCTACGAAGCAGAAATCAATACCCAATTAGTAGTAACGCATATCAATATCCGGAAAGACCAGAAAACAGACCCTTATTATGGTATCAATGATATTTTTGCATTAATAGATAAAGCAATTAATATATGGGTACAAGCCCCTTTTAAAAACCTTCCCATTGATAAAGTGATGTATCTGCCCACTAAATTTTTCTATGGCGCAGGTGGCGTGGCCGGAGGGAATGTTAATGTCTCACCCTGGGGTAATGTTTCTGTAATTGCACATGAGTTGGGGCATAATTTTGGTTCGCCACATACACAAAGCTGTAACTGGCCTGGTGGTGCTATTGATTTTTGTTATCCTGTAGAAGGGCCTTGCTACGAAAACTCCATAGATTATATCAGGGGCACGATTATGAGTTATTGCCAAAAAGAATTGACTTTTCATCCTTTATGTCAGGCATTAATGCAAAATCATGCAGAAACTGAATTGAAAAAAATAGGAAAGATAGAGAAAGCTCCAGTATTGGCTGATACAATCAGACACGATGGTAACCCGTTTATTCTTTTTAACCCAAGCCTGTCAGCCGAAAATTATTATTATGAAATGGCTGAAACAGCAGATTTTTCTCAGATTGTTTTGGCAGATTCTTCCTATATCAACGCCGTTCTTTTGCAGCAGTTTAAGAAAAATACTACTTATTATCTACGCATAAAAGCACAAAACCGATTAGGTACTTCCAGTTGGTCAAACACGGCCGTTGTTATTATTCCTAATACTATCTTATTGCCCCCGGTACTAAAGACTCCCGAAAATGGTATAATTGAGAATAATAATATATTTATCGATTATCCTAATCAGACACATAACTTATCTTTTGATTTAGATACCGATGCCGCTCAATATGAGTTGAAATTGTATTTTGAATATGATGATTATAAATTAACCGAACTGGCTTATTCTACCATAAATAGCAGAGACCAGAATTTCTCTTTCAGACCATCAGGGGTAGTGGGAGCGGCTACTTTTTTCTGGCGAGTGCGAGCTATAAATGCGAATACTACAGGCGCATGGTCTGAATTGCAGACAGTAAATTTTATTGAGAAAGACAATACGATTGTATTCCCTGTTTATAACTTGAATAACGATAGCGATATGCCAATTAATTTCCCGCTCTTTTATTGGGGTAATGGGGAGTCGTACGATGTGAAGTTCACTATCTCCGCCAATAGTGATTTTTCTAACCCTATTACAGTGAAATTGGTAAAACCCACTAAATATTCAAGAGAACCTACGCTTGATTATTCCATTATGTCAGGTAAGCTTGCTCCGGATACTGAATATTTTTTGAAAGTAGAAACCATTTTCCCTACGGGTTCTGTATTTCGTACTATTATTAAAAAATTCAGAACCGAAAGTTCAGATATTGGTAGCCAATACAAAATCCTGAAGCATGATATTACCCCTAATCTTGGCAGGGTTTTAACTAAACTTGTATCAACCGATAAAGGTGTATTTGTACTTTCATCAGAGGGTATTTCGAGAGTAGATGGGAATAAACTTACTGCTGAGGCTTTTACGAGAGATAATACAAATGGAGCAATTGGTAATTCTGCAGGAATAATGAACACAGATTCTTTAGGCAATTTATGGGTTATCACCAGACTTAGTAAA
Organism: Emticicia sp. BO119; assembly: GCF_013912375.1. Classification (GTDB taxonomy): domain Bacteria; phylum Bacteroidota; class Bacteroidia; order Cytophagales; family Spirosomataceae; genus Emticicia. Next base: position 840,447 of record NZ_JACETV010000002.1, read on the forward strand.
AGAACAGGAGGATATGATGGTGCTTTTCCCAAACCAGTATATGCACTCAGAAAATTTGATCGAAGCACTATGGCATTATTATCCTCACAAGAATTTTTATTAGGTGATGGAATGAGGTATTATAACTATATTGATCCCGATAACCAGTTAGTAATTACCGATGCACAAATAACCAAAATAGAAAATGGAGTTCTGAAGTCCCAGATAAATTTTGGAGACCAGTTTAATATTACAAGTTTTGCAAACAGCAAATCCTATTTGTGGATTGCAGGCTATAATTATCAGAGATCCAGAGTCGAACTAAAAAGATACAATATACTCACAAAAGAGGCAGAAGATAAAACACCAGATAGTAAGTATGATGTGCAATCAATGGTAGTTGATAAGTCAGGGAGTTTATGGGTTACATTTAATACTGGTCAGGGTATAGCGAGATATGATGGGGTCAACTGGATAACATATAACTTAAGTAATTCGCCATTAGATGGATATGGTTTTAGTATAAGTGCAGATAATTTTAATAATGTATATATAGCTTCGCAATCACCAAAAAGATTATTTCAGTTTAATAACGAAAACTGGAAAGAATTGGAAGGCTATTCAAAGATTAATATAAATAATATTATAGTTGATAAGTCAGGTAAAATCTGGTCTATTCTGACTTCCAATGGTTTGATTCGTTTTGACCCATGCAGGCAAATCATCAAACCAACTATTGTCAGCTCAGCTACAGTAACATCAGAAAAACCGATAATTTTAGAAGCCAAAGGGTGCAGTAGCGTTATCTGGAACTGGAAGAGCAAAGAGGAAGAGGTACATGAAAAGCTGGTGTCTGGCACAAGTAAGATAGAAGTTATGCCTAAAACTGCAACTACTTATCGTGCCCGTTGTTATGATAATGGTTGTTCGGGTGAGGAAGATTCTTTTACCATTAGTTCGTATAACATTATCGCAGGCAAAGTTACAAAGAATGAGATATGTCAAGGAGATTTTGTTGTAATCAGTCCAGCTATTGAAGGTACTTTTGATACAAAGAATCAGTTTTCAGCAATATTGACCTCTTCGCAAAAGCACTTCAAAATAGACCTGGAAAAGGTAAGAGAAGGTTTCAGATTTGAAACCGATATTAACCTGCCACCTGGAAAATACTGGTTAAGAATGGCTGCAAGTTCTCCTGAAATTATTTCAAAAGATTCCATTGAAATAGCCATCTTATCGCTACCTGCTGTAAGTATTGTTGGCAAAAATAATATTTGTTCTGGTGAGGGTACCAGTATTTTTGCAGCAGCTAAAAATGGTAAAGCTCCCTACATTTATAATTGGATACGAGGTAATTTTTCAAGTAGTGGTCCGGATAGTGTTATGTTTGGAATCGAAGAACCCACCGTCTTTAGTGTTCAGGTGAAAGATAGCAAAGGTTGTATAAGCAACACCACTAATCATGTGATAACCAAAACGACATTCGACAATTTTAAACTTTCGATAAGCGGTTCTACTGATTTAATTGATAATACTACAGTTATGTTTTCTGTGCCTTTAGTTGCAACCTATACCTATCAATGGTATAAAGATAGTCAGCCGATTCAGGGAGCTACAAACAATACCTTTACTGCCAAACAGGCGGGCAAGTATCATGTGCAGGCATACGAAAAAGGATGTGAGGCACAATCAGATGTGGTAACGGTGAGTGCTATTACTGCCAATGAACCTAATGAAACCAATGATCTTAATCTGAAGGTTTTCCCTAATCCAAGTGATGGGAATTTCGGTTTCGAATTTACATTGACCGATAATAAGCCGATAGAATTGAGTATATTTGATATAAGCGGAAAGCGTATCTGGCTGAAGAATACCAAGGGTAGAGGCAAATATGAAGAACAGATAAATTTATCTGAATACCCAACCGGAACTTACTTATTGGTATTGCAAAAGGCTGAATTAAAAAAGACTATCAAGTTAGAGAAACAGTAAACAGCGACACTGTCACTTTTAAAAGTTGGGAAATAGAATTATGAGAGTATATAAAACAAAAATCCCTGGTACTTTCAGCGTCAGGGATTTTCAATATATTGTGTAATGGTACTATCGTAAATCAACTATTTCTACTCCAGGATAGAGTTTTTTATCAAATGTAAAGATTTTATCGTCTGCAGGGGCATTTGGCATAAATTTGTCAACACGGAAAACCGTACGTTTACCACTTTTATCCCATACTTTCCAGGACTTTACCGATTTATCATTTTTATTCACTTTGATTTGAACCTTAGCAATTTTACTTGATTTATCTTCCGGTGAAAGTTCAACTACTTCATAAAACTGGCTACCTTCCTTTACTTCTTCGAGAAATACATATTTATATCCTTTTTTGTAGATCGTATAAATTTTGGTAGGTGACAGTTCCTCCTGCATAGTTGGGTCAAACTCTGTAATATTTACCTCGTTGGTTTCTTTTACATAAGTATATAGGTCTTTACCATTAGCAAAAACTTCCTGTCCTGCCATTTTTAAACGGAACTTAGCACCTTTTACTGTTACATCGCCTTTGTAGCTTTCTGTCATCTTAGCATTATTGCTCTCTGTGCCATAAGTAAATGAAGCACTAAACGATTTCATATTCTGATATTTTTTACTCATTTGATCCAGAATTGCGGTAGCTTTCTGGTCTTTCTGAGCATATACTAAAGTGCTAACCAAAAGCACATTAGTAATTATTAAAAGTATTTTCTTCATCTATGTATAATGGGGTTAATTTGGGATACTTTCTGATACCTTAGACTAAAAAACTATTCCAAGGATTAATACTATCGCAAATTTCGTAAAATTTCTTCTAAATGGGTAATATCTTTCACTAAAACCTCTCGTGCCTTACTCCCTTCAAATGGCCCTACTATACCTGCACCTTCTAACTGGTCAATAATTCTGCCTGCCCGGTTATAACCCAGTTTCATTTTTCTCTGTATCAATGATGTACTTCCTTGCTGATGGGTAACCAACAATCGTGCAGCTTCTTCAAACATTTGGTCTAATTCTGAGGGGTCAAAATCCAATGTTTCGCCTTCATCATCGCCAAAGAATTCAGGCAACATATAAGCAGAATCATATGCTCTCTGGCTACCTATGAACTCACAGATTTCTTCTACTTCCGGAGTATCTACAAACGGACACTGAAGACGCACCATATCAGACCCCATCGAAAGCAGCATATCTCCATTACCAACTAATTGTTCAGAACCTCCTGTATCTAAAATTGTTCTTGAATCGATCTTAGAAGTAACCTTGAACGACAAACGAGCTGGGAAGTTAGCTTTGATTAAACCAGTGATTACATTCACCGAAGGACGCTGTGTTGCAACAATCAGATGAATACCAATGGCACGAGCTAACTGTGCCAGGCGAGCAATTGGTTGTTCGACCTCTTTCCCGGCTGTCATCATCAGGTCAGCTAACTCGTCTATTACCAATACAATGTACGGTAAATATTTATGCCCCTTTTCAGGATTTAGTCGGCGCTGAATAAACTTGGCATTATACTCCTTAATATTTCTTACCCCTGCATCTTTCAATAAATTATATCGGCTATCCATTTCGATACACAGTGAATTCAGCGTATAAATTACCTTTTTAGTATCAGTAATGATGGCTTCTTCAGAATTAGGTAGCATAGCAAGAAAGTGTCGCTCAATTTTGTTATATAGCGTAAGCTCCACTTTTTTAGGGTCAACCAAGACAAACTTTATCTGAGACGGATGTTTCTTGTATAATAAAGAGGTCAGGATTACATTCAAACCGACGGACTTCCCTTGTCCGGTTGCACCTGCCATCAATAAGTGCGGCATTTTGGCGAGGTCTGTAATAAATGCTTCATTAGAGATGGTCTTACCTAAAATTATAGGCAATTCAAAGTTGCTTTTCTGAAACTTCTCGTTTGAAATCACCGACTTCATGGTTACCATCTCACGATTTTTGTTGGGTACCTCAATTCCGACTGTACCTTTTCCCGGCATTGGTGCAATAATACGAATACCAAGAGCTGCCAGATTCAACGCAATATCGTCTTCCAGGTTCTTAATTTTAGAGATTCTGATACCTGCATCCGGCACAATTTCATAGAGCGTTACAGTAGGGCCAATAGTAGCTTTGATGCTTGAAATTCCAATCTGGAAGTTCCGCATCGTTTCTACGATTTTATTTTTATTGGCTTCTAATTCCTCTTCAGTTACCTTCCCTCCGGCATGATTATACTCATTTAACAAAGTAATTGGTGGATACTGATAATTGTCTAATTCAAGCGTCGGGTCATATAAACCAAAATCTTTCAGTACTTTTTCGTTTATATCATCATCGTCCAGATCACTATTAAAATCATCGTCCGAAGTATCGTTACTTCTGGTGTCTTCTATAATAAATGTCGGATCAGCTTTGATTGGCTCATTCTTTACAGGAGTAGGTTTATCTACTTCTAATTTTATTCCGTTATTCGAAATCGGAGCCGGAACAGGCTTTTCAATAAATGGGAATGGTTTTTCCTCAAAAGGCTTAGGTATTTCAATCTCTTCTTCATATCGTGGTGCTTTATAAAGATCATTTACAGTTACCGGAACCGGAATTGGTTCAGGTCTTTTTACAGGCTCACGAAAAGAGGTCTCGTTATCTTCAATATCATACTGAACAGCCTTTCGGATGCGTTCGGTAGATATATCTTCCTTCGGGGGACGATTGAAGTATTTCGCAAGAAACCAATCATCAATATCAGTATAACCATGAAAGAAAATAACCCAAGCAGCCAAGGCTAATAAGATAACTAAGATACCTCCTGAGCCTAATGTGTGATTTAAAAACTTGTTGAAGGAGTAACCTATACCGCCACAGAAAGTACCTGCAGGGAGGTCGAACATCAATACAAAATAGCCAATACAGATGCTTGTCCAGAAGATATAGAAAATAGTTGCCAGTGTGAAGCGATTCAGGCTTTGAGGCAATAAGTCTCTTTTAAAGACCAGCCGATAACCCGCCCAGAAAATAACTGGTAACCAGCCAAAGGCTGCTATTCCAAACCATTGAAAGATAAAATAATGAGATAAATATGCTCCCATTAAGCCCATCATATTCTTTGGCTTGCGGTCTATTTGTTCGAGAGAAGCACTGAACGTACGTTGTACAATATCCTGGTCGGCATCTCCTACTAATAGATGCGAGACAAATGAAACAAGAAGAATAACTGACAGAATCAGCAAAAAGATACCAAACGCTAACAGGTAGCTGTCAGTACTCACATTGAACTCAATAGGTTTCTGAGTTCCGCTGCTACTTGAGCCTTTTGAAGGTGTACGCGGGGTATTCTTCGGTGGCTGTTTTTTGCGAAATGTATTACTGGACATCTTACAATTTTATAGGAAAGCAATGAATTTTAAAACAAATATATAAATATTACAATAAAAACACGTAAAATCTAACAAATTAGTATTGTAAGGATACACAATCGGTTTATATCCAATAAAATACAAAAATCTACCGGAAACAAACTTTCTCTATCCACCTACAAATTGTTGCTTCTCTCAGAAATGCAGGTATCGGATATTTGTTGGACAATTAAATCAGGATAATCATGAACGAAAATATCATATATAGAATGTGTTTCTTTTCAATATTTTATGCCATTTGCTTTGCTGGTATGTATTTCTATGGTAGAAAAGGTTTTCCGGTATTAGCTCCTGTTTTGTGTACAGGGTTATGGCTGTTTTTTACTATTACTATGCATTATGCAGGGGGTGCAACTATGAGTTTATTAGCGTTGCTTACCGTTATAATCTTATTATTTGTTCTTAAACCCCCACCTGATAATAGCATACAGCTATTCTTCAGTGAAAACAAAATCTATAAATCCGAGGAAAAACCCAAAGCCGTTATAGATCTATTGGGGAATAGAAAATGGTTATTAGCTGAAGGTAGGCTATATACCCGTTCTAACGAATGGGTTAGGTATTTGTTTTGGCAGGGGAGCAGTTCTTTTGGCTATTTTAACGGGAAAAACTATGTTAGCAACCATAGGTATTATCTGGCTTTTATTTTTGAACCGAATACAGTAAGCGAACATTTCAAGAAAAAAGCCGAAGCTCTTATGGATAAATCGCACTATACTTGGAAAGAAAAATGGAAGTATTTCTTTACGCTTGATACTGATAAGCCTTATTTAGTAACTACTACGACCGATGGTGGATTTGTAATAGCTTATGACACTTTTGTAGATGCAAAAGTGTACGCTAAAAACTTAGCCTGGATAAAGGCTAATATTGAAATAGCTCCGAAAAGTAATCAACATACGGCAACCTATCAACCATCATGGCAATCAAGAGCTTCTTCTTAAGTCTGGTGCTGACTCTTTTCTTGGGCTACTCGCTAACAGTAGGATTGACCACAAAAGGCTCTTTTCTATATAAGATTCCGGACTGGGGAGGGTACATACTCCTGATAACAACTGGGATACTCTATATTTTGGCTTTCTGGTGGGGAATAAGGGGGTTTCTGGAACATAAATTTTTAAGCCTGATTTCATTAGGACTTAGTGGTTTTGGTATTGCGTGCTATGCTCTTTTTATTTCTATGGAAATAGATAGAGGAAAGCCATCGCCAAGGCAGTTTGAGTATGATTTATCTGAAATTCCTGCACAGGAACAAGCAGCTATCCTTTCGTTTGCCAAACAGACAAGAACACCGGAAAGTGAAATTCGCTTGACCGAATACTGGAAACTACAGAACTTTCCGCTGGCAGTCTGCATTCAGAAAGGCCATGTGATCGGGGTAGGTCTGACAGATAAACCCATAACTGATATATCAATTCTATCTTCTTTGTCAGAATTGAACAGATTGTATCTGAAAGGAGCTCATCTGAAAGATTTAAGCGATTTGCAATTACCGAAGTTATATCGTTTAGAATTACAGAATAATGAGTTTTCCGATTTGACAAGTTTTTCAGGCATACCCAATGTTGAGTGGCTTTTTGTTCAGAATAATAAACTGAGAACATTAAAAGGAATTGAGCAGATGCCTAAGTTAAAGGAAAAGATTTTTAGCGGAAACCCTGGCCTGGATAAAAATCAGAGATAATCTCCCGATGACCAATTTTACTATTATTTATTTTTATGAATCGCTCACAAGCTTTGATGATATTTGCTATAGTAGTTGTTTTTCCAATCTTTTTTGGCTGTTTATAGAGTGGGGTCTGCTACCTGATAGGTATGGTAGGGGGTTGGCAGACCTTAGCGAGAAAATATGAAACGACCAAAGATATACAGGTAGACCAGCAGTTTGCTAATGAAAATGGCAAATTTGGTTTGTCAAGATATAAGTTTACTTTGACTGTCGGATTCTCAAAGAGAGGTCTTTTTTTTGCCAATAATCCGTTTTTCAGAATTGGACACCCACCTATGCTTATTCCCTGGAGTGCTATCAGGGTCATTTCAGCCGACGGCCTGTTTTTGCATATTAAAGCTGATGAAACAGATATATGGTTAAGCAAAAAATTCTTTGCTGATATTCGGATGCATTTGTAAAGAGTATAGTTTTAAAATTGATGAAACCTGAAAGACTAAAAAACGAGACTATTTTTCCACTCTTGTAACCCAGAACCGTTCTCCTCTGAATTGGCACCAAGCTTTACTGGCGACCCCTGCCTCATTTTTTACAAAGAGAATATTCATATTCATTGATGAAAAATAGTCGGGGGCATCTTTGTAGAGATGGAAAAAATTCCGGGTATCTCTTCCATTCCAGATAAAATACAGCATATTTTCTTTTTGGCTTATCTCTAATTTTCTGCCTGTAGCATCTTTGTAAGTCCCTTCATAAGCGGCATATTCTTCTGTTCTATTTTTGACTTTTGGCAGCGCACAAGTGGTTATACTATCTATTTCCTTTATCAGTTCATTGGCAAATGATGCCATGTTTTTCTGCCCTTTTTCTTTGGTACCTAATGCTGCATAGCCATTAATACCACTTGTATTGAGGTTTCCGGTCTCAATCATTATGGGGGTCATATTGCCACTTTTACCTTTCATGCTGGAATCATTCACAGCCTTAGTCATATCTACTAAATCGGGTCTCAAACTCAACACATTCGAAGTTTCTATTTCATCGGCATGGCCGCTATAGGCTTTAGTTCTGAAATTTGCTTCGGCTATTTCGAATGCGGGGCGGCTGTATTGGCTATAATAGAGCAAGATACCTTCTTCAGCCAGGGTTTTGGCAGCCGTTTCAAGCGTAGGAGTAGTACTGACCCCTACATTAATGATATAGAATCTTCGTGGACCATAGCCTGCCAGGCTTCTTACAATCTCAACTACCATATTGGTAGCTGTGGCAAAGGTAGTACTGGTAGAGCCGGGATATTTTAAAAAGGCAGGGTAAAACCCATAGCTCACCACTGGTGTAATCACTACTTTTCTTTCTAAGGCTACTCTTTTAGCCAACCCTTCTGCTTGTATAAAATCGGTTGCAAGTGGCAGATGAGGCCCATGCTCTTTAGAGGCGGCTCCCAAAGGTATTACTACTACAGTTTCATTATTGAGTATCTTTTGTGCTTCTGTCCAGCTAATGTCTTCTAAATAAATGGCTTGGTTGGCCGGGTTTCTTTGTTGTGCCATAGAGGCAAACGAGAGAATTGTAATGAGTAAGAAGATGATAATTTTATTCATATAGTTTACTTTAATTAAAAGGGAAACGTAATTAATAATTTATGGCTTTATTAATTTTACAATTATTAGGGTATTTATTCCGTTTTTTGCCAGATTAGCCAATTGTTATTAAAAAGGTTCCCACCATAATGGTAACCTTTTTATGCTTACATATACCCTTGTGGAAATCTATTTAAGACTATTCATGAACCCATTTTCCAACGCCTGAACGTTAGTGTTCAATAATGATTCATTGACTAATAAATTAAAAGCATTAGTTTCGTTGGGGCGGGCAATGATTCCATTTTTCTTTAGGTTTTCGGCAAATGTTTTTGGTACAATCCCCTTTACTGTCATTTTGAAAATATTAGTTCCGTTTGAGACGCGTTGTATTTCAAAGCGATCATGACCATCTAATTTTTTTATCAATTCTTCACCTATATTGACAGCTTTGCTATATCTATCCGAAAAACCATCTAAATAATGCATAGCTACAGCCGCAAACGCCCATACCTGATGCAGGCCTCCACCGAACATCCGGCGGACATGGTACATGGGTTCAATCAGTGCTTTTGGCCCTGCTAATACGGCACCGGAAGCTGCATTGAAATATTTGTAAAGAGAAATATAAACCGTATCGAATAAGGAAGCATAAGTAGCAGGGCTGATACCTGTATAGGCTGAGGCAAGGAAAAGCCTTGCGCCATCTAAATGCATTTTAATATCATTGGTTTTGGCTAAGGCAGAAATCTGTTTCATTTGTTCATAATCAAATAGCTCTCCGGTTTTCCTACGCACTGGAGACTCGATAGAAATAACCCCCACTTTAGAAGCTACTCTACCTCCGGCAGTGCGTTTCAGTACTTCATTCACTTCATCAACCGTAAAGGTAGCCTTATCAAACCCCAGAGGAATCAGATTAAGATTGCTTAATGTCTGCACACAATCCCCAGTATCATTATACACATGGCTTTCATGTTGCAGAATCACTCTATTGTTATTCCCTGCCAGAGTTCTGATTGCTAAATGATTGGCTAAAGTTCCTGTGGGCATAAACACTGCTGCTTCTTTTCCGAGAATTTGAGCCATCTTGTTCTCTAATTCTTCTACACAACCTTTTAGTGAATAATTATCTTCTGCAAAATTACCTTTTTTAGAGATTTCGCTTAATAACTGACTATATGCCGCTGGAGAAAGGTTTAATCCATCTGAGACAAAATTAACTATGTTTTCTGATGAACCCCTGACAGCATCTGTGGCTCCAAAAGCCTGAGCAGATAAAGAGGGAGCAAATGAAAGCGCAGAAGACATCTTCAGAAATTTCCTGCGTTGGAAGTGGTTCATGGGTTTGTGTCTGTTAATGAGAGAATGACTAAAATTAATGAGAAATTTTAAGTATTGGAAGCAGCTTAAGGTAATTATTCTGAAAATCAGATAGTCATAATTAATGTGTTAGCGTATTTAATGGAAATCTGATGTTTGAAGTAATTTGACGGGTAAACCTATCGTTTAATATTAACCCTTTGGCCTTATGCATAATCTACAATTTTTTCTATACATTTGTCATGAACTCGTCTATACAAGTACTTGACTATGAATTATTAAAATTTTTTAATAATGTTTGAAAATGTTTTATTTTTTCTAAAAAAAGTACTAATTTTGTTTTCTGGTAACCTCTATTTAACACCCTGAATGAAAACCTTAACCGTAAAACTCAAATACTTTTTTCTCGTTTGCCTTATTACGGTAGGCATCGCTTCTGTTGTCTGGAACTGCACGAATGCTTCAGCCGAAACATCGGCTATACCTGATGAAGTAGACTTTAACTTTCATATCCGCCCGATTTTATCTGACCGTTGTTTTAAATGTCACGGGCCAGATGCCAATAAAAGAGAGGCTGATCTACGATTAGATACCCCGGAAGGAGCCTTCGCTGCATTGAAAGATAATCCGAAAGCCCATGCTCTTGTGGCAGGTAACCCCGCAATGTCAGCCGTGTTTCTGAGAATTACCTCAAAAGATTCTACGCAGATTATGCCTCCGGTAGACTCGAACCTGAAACTGAGCCAACACGAAATAGATTTGATTGAGAAATGGATTAAGCAGGGAGCAAAATATAAGCCTCACTGGGCATTTATTGAGCCGAAAAAGACGAATGTTCCGAAGGCCGACGAAGACTGGGTAGTGAACGAAATTGACAATTTTGTGTATGACAAAATGCGTGAAAAAGGACTTAAACCTAACGAAGAAGCGGATAAGGAACAATTATTGAAACGGGTAAGCCTTGATTTAACCGGATTGCCTCCAACATTAGAAATGCAGGAGAAATTTCTGAAAGATACCTCACCTGATGCTTATGAAAAAGTTGTAGATGAACTCTTAAGAAATAAGCATTACGGAGAAAAAATGGCTACCTATTGGTTAGATGTAGCCCGCTATGCCGATTCTCATGGGTATCAGGACGATGGTTTGCGAACCATGTGGCCCTGGAGAGATTGGGTGATTCATGCCTATAATGATAATTATCCTTACAGTAAATTTTTAAGCTGGCAACTGGCCGGAGACTTATTGCCTAATCCTGATGGAAGTAATAAACCCACGAAAGAAATGCTGTTGGCGACAGGATTTAACCGTAACCATAAGATTACACAGGAAGGTGGGGTAATTGACGAAGAGTATCGGGTTGAATATGTTACCGACCGCACCAATACTTTTGGTAAATCTTTCTTGTCATTAACGTTTGAGTGTGCCAAGTGTCATGACCATAAGTATGACCCGATTTCTCAGAAAGATTATTACAGCACTTTTGCCTTCTTTAATCAGGTGCCTGAAAAGGGTTTGTTCGGAACTATTGATGCCTCTTATGCCGACCCGCCGAATATGGCGATTACAGATGCTGATGTGAAATCATTACTGAAGTTTATCAATAAGAAAGACACGGCTAAAGTAATGGTAATGGTGATGAAGGATACCACAAAATTACGCACCACTTATGTACTGAACAGAGGTAATTATGATGCGCACGGAGACTCGGTAACTTTTGGTGTACCTAAAAGCATTTTATCATATGATACCACCAGGTATGGTAAAGGCCGTTTGGGGCTGGTTAAATGGCTTTTAGATGATAAAAATCCGCTGACAGCCAGAGTATATGTAAACAGACTGTGGGCACAGTTTTTTGGCAGAGGCATTGTGAAAACTCTTGGGGATTTTGGTATGCAGGGAGAGCTACCCTCGCACCCTCGATTGCTTGACTGGCTGGCTGTTGATTTCAGAGAAAAAGGATGGAATGTGAAGCGGCTGGTTAAACAGATGGTGATGTCGGCCACTTATAGGCAATCATCGGTTATCACTGAAAAGCATCTCAAGACCGATCCTGAAAATATTTTGCTGGCACGTGCTTCACGGATTCGCCTACCCGCAGAAAACGTGCGAGATTATGTATTAGCGAGCAGTGGTATTCTGAACGATGAAATAGGTGGGCCAAGTATTAAACCCTATCAGCCTAAGGGATTGTGGGAGGTGGCAACTTCGGGCAGAGGGAGTTTATCAAGATATGTACAAGACCATGAGTCTGAACTTTATCGCCGTGGGATGTATGTATTTATCAAACGTACCGTTCCGCCACCAACTATGCTTATTTTTGATGCCAGTAACCGTGACCAATGCGAAGTTCAAAGAGTACGGACGAACACACCTTTGCAGGCATTAGTGATGATGAATGATCCACAAATGATTGAGGGCTCCAGAGTTCTGGCAGAAAATCTGACCCTTGAAAAAGGCTCAATAGATGAAAAGTTAGAGAAGGCATTCAGAATGGTGCTTTGCCGGATGCCTAAAGAAAAAGAAATGGCTGTGATTAAGCAGTATTTTGATAACGAAGCAGGCTTGCTGAAAAAAGACCCTAAAAGAGCTGAAAGGCTTTTGAATATAGGCGAATACCAGCATGAGACGGTTAAAGACAAAGCGTCGGCGGCAGCCTTAATGCAGACAATACAGATGTTATACAACATGGAAGAGGCTATTATGAGAGTTTAGCTCTCTGTCGCTTTTCCTTTATCATAAATTTTTCCGATGGAAAACGAGTTTTTCAAAAACAGGCTAAATATCACTCGCAGACATTTCCTGAGCAAGTCGGCGGTAGGTTTGGGCAGTATGGCATTAGGTTCGTTATTGATGCCGAATTTATTTTCGGGCGAAGAAGAAAATCTTGCCCAGTTGCCTTTGGGGCTGCCACATTTTGCACCTAAAGCCAAGCGTATTATTTATCTGTTTCAGAATGGTGCGCCCTCGCAATTAGAGACTTTCGACTATAAACCATTATTGAATAAAATGGCAGGAGAAGACTTGCCGGAATCTATCAGAGGAGGACAAAGACTGACGGGTATGACTGCCAATCAAACCAAGTTTCCTTTGATAGGCTCTTATTTTGGTTTTAAGCAATACGGGCAATCGGGGGCATGGGTGAGTGATATGCTGCCCAATATGGCCAAGATTGTTGATGAGCTCTGTATCATTAAAACCATGAATACAGAGGCTATCAACCATGACCCTGCACTGACTTTTATACAAACCGGAGCACAGGTAGGTAACCGACCAAGCATGGGAGCCTGGATGAGCTATGGTTTAGGTAGTGAGAATAAAAATCTGCCTGCTTTTTGCGTACTGCTTTCTCGTGGTCGGGGGAATGGGCAAGGTGTTTATTCTAAATTGTGGACAAACGGTTTTTTAGATTCAACCCATCAGGGTGTAGTTTTCAGCAGTGGCGAAGACCCGATTTTGTATCTGAAAGATATTGATGGTATCGACAAAGATTCCCGCCGCAGAATGTTGGATAAATTGTCAGAACTCAATCATTTAGGTTTTGAAGCAAGTGGTGACCCGGAAGTACAAGCCAAAGTACAGCAGTATGAAATGGCCTACCGGATGCAAACGGCTGTACCTGAATTGACAGACCTTTCAAAAGAACCTGACCATATTGTGAAGATGTATGGCCCAGAGTGTCTGGTACCGGGTACTTATGCGGCCAATGTATTATTAGCAAGGAAACTCTCTGAATCGGGTGTGCGTTTTGTGCAGTTATACCATCAGGGGTGGGATCAACACGGTAATTTACCTAATGAAATGCCATTGCAGGCCGAAGATGTAGACCGCTCATCTGCGGCATTGATTATGGATTTGAAACAAAGAGGTTTATTAGATGAAACCTTGGTAATATGGGGTGGCGAATTTGGTAGAACCAACTATTGCCAGGGGACTTTTACAAAAGATAATTATGGTAGAGACCATCACCCAAGAGCTTATACTATCTGGATGGCAGGTGGCGGAGTAAAACCGGGTATTGTGTATGGCGAAACGGATGAATTCGGCTATAATGTGATTAAAGACCCTGTACATATCAATGATTTCCATGCGACGGTTATGCATCTGATGGGCTTGAATCATGAACAACTGACTTATAAACACTTAGGCAGAAGATACAGACTGACTGACGTAGCAGGTAAATTAGTACCAGGCATCATAGCCTGACCTTGCTTCTTAGTCTCTAACCACCTATTGCACCCTAAACACATCAATGAATCGTTTTTTTAAAGTTTGCTCGTATCTTCTACTGGTAGGTAATATTTTGTTATTATTCTTATTCTTGTTTGAAGAGAAGGTAAGGATTCCTGTCTGGATTAGTCCGTTTGGCAGGTTACACCCTGCGCTTTTACACCTTCCGATAGGTTTCTCGGTTATTCTGGTCATATTCTTATTCTTCAAAAAGGAATTTGAGCCTAAAAGTTATACATTCTTTGTAAAACTGATTTTAATTATTACAGCCGTCACTTCATGTATTACTGCGCTGATGGGCTTCTTCTTATCTAAAGAAGGTGGATACGATGCAAAACTTTTACAATGGCATAAATGGACGGGCGTAGGCGTAAGCTTATTTACCTATGCACTAACGTGGTTTTATGAAGAACTATCGCAGAAAACAAGAGCGATGCAATTACTCTCTGCGGGAGGTTTAATACTTTTCATTCTCGCCGGACATTTTGGAGCGGCTATCACACACGGAGAAAACTATGTATTTGAAGCCTTTGAAACGAAAGAAAAAGTACCAATATTTTCGCAGGATAGTAGTATGTATCGGGCAGCAATTCTGCCGATTTTAGAAAAAAAGTGTATGAGTTGCCATAATGACCAGAAAGTGAAGGGAGAGCTCAATATGAGTAGTATTGCTAAGATACTGAAAGGTGGTAAACACGGGGTTCTGTGGAAAGCAGGTGATACATTAAATAGTATTTTGTTAAAAAGGGTGTATCTGCCAATAGAACAAAAAGAACATATGCCTCCCAAAGGCAAGGAACAATTGACTTTTGATGAGATAGCACTCTTAACTGCCTGGATTAAAGAAGGGGCTGATATGAAGAAGGCTGTAAAAAATTATGTGCCTTTGTCAAAAGCCAGATCTTTAGCTTTTAAAATATCTGGCGGTAGCCGATCTGAAAAGGTTTACAGTTTTTCAGAAATCTCTGAAAATACTCTGGCAGAAGTTAATACGCCTTTTTGTGTTGTGACTCCTTTGGCAACAGGTTCACCAGCATTGGAAGCAGAGTTTTTTGTGAGCAGGAAATTTGACCGTAAATCTTTAGAGAATCTTTTAAAAGTACAGGAACAATTGGTTGAGTTAAGTCTGGCAAAAATGCCTGTAACAGACGCCGATATTAACCTGATTGCCAAATTCCCGAACCTTGAAAAACTGAATCTGAATCAGACCGATATTACAGGGGCTACTTTAGACCAACTGACTCAATGCAGGCACTTGAGTTCAGTTGCTTTGTCGGGTACAAAAATAAATAAAGCGCAATTGCAGAAACTGATGGCTCTACCCGCTTTAACAGAAGTTTTTGTGTGGAACACTTCACTTGATTCAGTAGCTATACAAGAACTTACTAAAAAATACCCTAAAGTAGCAATTGATGCAGGGTACAAAGCAAACCCCAATGAAATCCTGAAACTTAATCCTCCTATTTTAGTGAATGAAGATTTTATTCTGAAAAAGAATATGCCTGTTGAATTGAAACATACACTCAAAAATGTACAGATTCATTATACTTTAGATGGTACCGACCCTGATTCTACCACACAAACTATTTATAATAAACCACTGGCTATAGATAATTATACAAGAATTAAGGCAATGGCTACCAAAGATGGCTGGCGGGCCAGTGGCAAGGTAGATTATACTTTCTTTAAATCAAGTTTCAGCGCTGATACTGCGATACTGCTCTCTGAACCTAATGAACGATACAAAGGCAAAGGAGCAAAAAACCTGATAGACTTAAAGAAAGGCCCTAACGATAATCATGGCGATGCGGCATGGTTGGGGTATCAGAATAAGGATTTTGTGAGTTTAATTGAATTTAAAAAACCAGTACCACTTACATCTGTTACAGTTGCTTATCTGCAAAGGATAGGTTCGCATATCATGCCGCCTGCTTCGGTAGAGGTATGGGGGGGTGATAATGAAGCTGATCTGAAGAAATTACAGAGGGTGATTCCGGCGCAGCCTGCAAAAATGGAAGATAAGGCTAATTTAGGTATTAACGTGCCGATTCAGGCGGGGTTATATAAGGTGTTAAAGATAGTAGTAAAACCTTTGCCTAAGCTCCCTAAATGGCATAATGACAAAGGCAAGCCTGGTTGGTTTTTTGTGGATGAGATATTGTTTAATTGAGTGATTAAATTGTCTGAACTTTGATTTACCTGATTTTTGTGATTATAATGATTAGTATTTGAATTGATTTTTATACTATATCAGCATTTAAATAAAATCCAATCATTGTTTTTTAGGGAAAAATCAAAATTCAGTTAAATCATTTCAATCAGGTAAATCAAAGTTCAGACAATTTAATCACTCATTTCCCATGCAAATCTCCCGACGATCATTCTTACTAATCAGTCTTGGCTCATGGGCTTTTACGATGAAAAAGCCGCAGGTGATGACTATTAATGGCTGGATAAATGTTTCAGAAATGGGAAAGACCCTGATACATGAGCATTTTTTAGTTGATTTTATCGGAGCAGATAAAACTAATACAAGCCGCTGGGATAAGGAGAAAGTAATTGCCAAAGTATTGCCTTATCTGTTGGAGGTAAAAGCCTTCGGGATAAAAACTGTTTTCGATTGTACGCCTGCTTTTCTGGGTAGAGATGTGGAACTGCTGAAATTATTGGCTAAAAGAAGTGGTTTACATATAATGACCAATACAGGCTACTACGGTGCCATGTACAATAAATACCTTCCGCAATGGGCTCATACAGAAACAGCCGAACAATTAGCCGATAGATGGATTATAGAATTTAAAAATGGCATTGATGATACAAAGGTAAAACCCGGATTCATTAAAATAGGGGTTGATAGTGGCAAGACCCTGACCGATATTCACCGGAAATTAGTAAAAGCTGCCGGATTGACTCATTTAGCTACTGGGCTTACTATCTGCTCTCATACAGGCCCTGCCCATATTGCATTTGAGGAAATAGAGATACTCAAAAATATGGGCGTAAGTTCATCTGCCTTTGTATGGGTACATGCCCAATCAGAAAATAATAAAGCTGAGTATACCAGAGCCGCACGGCTGGGTACATGGGTAAGTCTGGATGGCATAGGCTGGGGAGGTTTCCCTGCCTATGCCGATTCTATTGATTTAATGAAGTCGAACGGGGTTTTAGGCCGCTTATTGATTTCTCATGATTCCGGATGGTATAAGCCTGATGAACCCGATAGTAATGATTTTAAAGGCTATACCAATATCTTCAAAGAATTAATGCCTTTGCTCAGACAAAAAGGCTTTACAGATGGTGATTTTGAGCAAATATTAGTTAAGAATCCGGCAGAGGCTTTTGCTATCAGAGTCAGAAAAACCTAACCCTTATTAATACCCCACTGCCTTATCCCTTTTAAATGGCTTACCAGACCAGGCTTTCTGTTGTGTCCATTCTGCATCGGCATCTACCCAGAATGGGTCTGTTGCCGGTAAACCTAAAGGAAGGAAGCCTAATGTTGTCAGATACATACTACCTGCATTAGAATAAGAATCAGCAATGCCGGGTTGATGCCCTGCAAATCCTAAACTTAGCCAGCCTGCTTTATCAAATACGCCTTCCTGCGCAAACATTCGTTTCATAACCGCGGTTAAGGCACATCTTACCTGGGCAGGGCTAACACCTTCTGGTAATTGACGCAAAAGGGTTGTATGAGTCAAAGCCTGAAAAGCTCCTAAACGATAGGTAATGCTACGCCCAAAAGGAGGGAAGCTACCTTCGGGAGAAATTAACCGCTCCAGAAAATCAGCCTGACGCTGCATTCTTTTTACTGCTTTGGTGTACTGGTCTTCCAGATTCTGGTTTTTCTTCTCCGGCGATTGTTTTTGATGGACTTTCAATAGCGTATCCAATACATCAACAATCATCGGGTGAATGACAAATGAATTATAATAATCCATGTGAAAAACCTCTCCGTCTTTAAACCATCCGTCACCCACATACCAATCTTCAATTTTTCTCAACCCGAATTCAATTCTGAAACGGTCGGCTTCTTCTCCGACAGCTAATAAAAAGACTTCTACAGTAGCTGCAAATAATAGCCAGTTATTGTTAGGGGGTACTACTCTTCTCAATAATCTGAACTCTTCTATGACACGTTTTTTAGTCGTTTCGTCCAAAGGCTTCCACAGCGCATCCGGGGCTTTCAGTAAACTCTGGGCTAAAAATGCGGCATCAACGAGGGTTTGCCCTTCTTTTCTCCAAAGCATATAATCAGGGTTAGCAGGGTCAACACTATTCTGAATGCTTTTCAGCGCATAGTTATGAAGTTGTTTGCGTAGTTTACCTTCTTCCGAATTATCATCAGGTAAAGCTAACCAGGGAGCAATACCTACCATTGTACGGGCAAACCCTTCAAGATATGCTACTTTTGCATTCCGGTTATCCCAGGCAGGGCTGTATTCTACCGGCCAGTTTTTTTGTAAGGTACTTTCGCTTAGATTTTTTAAGACCGGTTCTGCAATTTTATAGAGGAGTTTTGCCCAGTAAAGCCGGGTATTTTCTTGTGGGGTAGCTGGTGTGGCACTAACAGTCGCTGGAGCTGTAACCACAGCCAACCCTGCGAATGTGTTTTTCTGAATAAAATCTCTTCGGTTCATAGTTAAGGCATAATTTCCCGGCAAGTTAGTTTTAAAACTACTTGCAAGCAATTGCAATGCTTGATAAAAGCCGGAAAATTATACGAAAGAGGTTACTATGTTATCTCAATTTCATCTCCATGTTTATTCAGGAAATGGAATTCGGTAATACCTATAGAAGAGTCTTTAATGAGTTTTACCCATGTACGATATTTAAAGAACCATTGCACTTGTTTAGAGATGATTCCTTCACGGTAATAAGCATACACAAATGGGTGAAGAATGATACTGATACCGCTCTCGTTTTGTTTCGAGAGGATATAGTCAAGGTTGTTTTCAATCAAATCGGTAATGACGATACTTGCCTGAATCGTTCCGGTACCGCCACAAGTAGGGCAGGTTTCTCGGGTTACGATATTCATTTCAGGGCGTACACGCTGGCGGGTTATCTGTAGTAATCCGAATTTAGAAATAGGCAGAATCGTATATTTAGACCTGTCGCCTTTCATTTCTTCTTTCATTGCTTCCTGAATCAAACGACGGTTCTCGTTTTTCTTCATATCAATGAAATCAATTACTATGATACCACCCATATCGCGCATTCTCAACTGGCGGGCAATTTCTTTGGCCGCTTCCAGGTTAACTGTCAGAGCAGTTGACTCCTGGTCACCCTCCTGCGTAGATTTATTGCCACTGTTGACATCAATCACATGGAGTGCCTCGGTATGCTCAATAATCAGATAACCACCACCTGATAAGCTAACCGAACGGCCAAAAAGCGATTTGATTTGTTTTTCTATACCATACTGTTCAAAAAGCTTGTTTTTGCCAGTATGAAGTTTCAGAATCTTTTCTTTTTCGGGGGCAATAGTATGAAGAAAGCTCTTGATTCCATCAAAATTTTCTTTCGAATCTACATAGATATTGTCGAAATCATCATTCAACATATCTCGCAGAATCGAAGAAGCTCTGTCCATTTCGCTGATGATACGGTCACGAGGTTTAGCATCACGCAGTGTTTTCATGCCCGATTCCCACTTTTCAACGCAAAATTCAATATCTCTTCTTAATTCATCCAAGTCTTTACCTTCTGCCACAGTTCGAACAATCACTCCAAAATTCTCAGGTTTAATGGAGGACACTAACTTGTGTAAACGCTGCCTCTCTTGTTTATTGGTGATTTTCTTAGAAATATTGACGGAGGTACCAAATGGAACCAACACGATATTACGCCCTGCAATAGAGATATCGCAAGAGAGACGAGGGCCTTTGGTAGAAATAGGTTCTTTAACTACCTGTACCAGAATTGGGGTATTCTTGGTGACAACGTCGTTTATTTTACCTAATTTGTCAATATCTTTTTCTAATTGAAAACCTTTTAAACGAAGGTTGACCGGACGTTTGGCGATAACGTCTTTAACGAACTTACTGAGAGAATTGTAAGAAATGATTTCGTTGTAGTGAAGAAATCCGTCTTTGTCGTAGCCTACGTCTACAAAGGCAGCATTATTGCCCTGTACGACTTTTTTGACTACACCCAAATAGATATCTCCGACGGAAAACTGATGCTCCGTCTCATCAAAGTGATACTCAATCAGCCTTTTGTCTTGTACGAGGGCTATTCTATCACCTTTCTGTGTGGTACTGATATATAATTCGTTGCTCAAACTTGAGGTAGAATCAAAAGTGTTAGATATTGTTTTGGCTAAATTGATGGTATATTAATAGCCATAAGTACAATAGGTCGGAACTTATGGCTATTATATGTTAAGAAAGATTATTTTTTCTTATGACGATTTTTTCTAAGACGTTTCTTTCTTTTGTGCGTTGACATCTTGTGTCTTTTTCTTTTCTTTCCGCAAGGCATATTTGTAAATGATTATAAACTCCTGAAGGAGTATTTAATAAAAAATTTTCTATATATTTCCCTTATAATAATAAGGGTAACCGTTGCACGGTGTTTTTATCGAACCGCAAAGATAATGAATTATTTTATACTCTCCAAAGTCTTGTTGAGTTCTTCTAATAAAGTCGGTTCTTTTACTTTTTGTTTCAGATCCTGCAATATTTTTTTTGCCTGTTCTTTTTCTCCTAATTCAAGCAAGCTGTAACCCAAACCAAATTGTGCATTTACATTACCGGGGTTGATTCTCAGTACTTGTCTGAAACGGTCGGCAGCCTTGGCATATTGATTTGATTGCATAGATAATACACCCATGTTCATGAGAGCAGGCTCAAAGTTTGGTTCTTCTTCCAATACCTGCCTCAGCATCATAATAGCCTGCATCGGAGAGTCGGTCTGTACGTAGGTCATGGCTAAGTTGGTCTTAGCTTGTAATTGTCTGGGGCTTTTTTCCAGTACTTTCTGATATGCCATACGGGTTTTTCCTGCCAGATACTCTACATTTTCAGGTTTTAAGGCTAATGTAAATGCCTGATAGTAGGCGTCTCCGGCTCTTAACCAATGATCGGTTGTAGGTTGTGCCAATGCAATTTTTTCTACATATACTGAGGCACTATCAAAGCGGTTTGCTTTGGCAAAGGCCTCTGCTATTTCATTAAATACTGCTATTTTGTCGGAAGTAGCCGCTAATTTTTGTTTTAAATCAGCTATTTGTTTTTCTTCTTCCGGCGAAAGCTTCGGGGCTTGCGTAGTTATATCAGGTTTTCCGTTATTGGTGGCAGAAGCTTTAGTATCAGCTACTTTATCCCGGTTGGCTTTAGCTTCGTTTTTTACAACTACTTTGGGGCGATAATAAAGAAAGCCCGTTAGGGCCACCGCTATTATGATAAGAATTAAAGAATGTCGTTTCATAGTAAGATTTTTGATCATGGATAGTACAAAACTATCCATGATCAGGAAATTTGCCCCGAGAGGCAATGAGATTATTTCACGTTTGCTTTTACTTGTTCCGTAAATTCTTTGGCCGGTTTAAAGCCCGGAACAGAGTGAGCAGGAACGGTTACCGTAGTTTTAGCAGAAATGTTACGAGCTTTTTTAGCAGCTCTTCTTTTGTTTACAAAACTTCCGAAACCTCTAACATAGACAGCATCGCCTTGCGATAATGTGTCTTTTACTGTGTCAAAAAATGCCTCAAGTGTAGATGATACACTTGCTTTGTCCACGCCAGTCTTGTCGGCAATAGCTGAAATTACTTCTGCTTTAGTCACGATCGTAACGTTTTTTTAAGAGTGATAATATTGATTTTTACCAAGATAAATATTGAATTGAAAAGGGCGTAAAAAACTAATTCAGAAGTTCTCAAGTTTTATTAATTCAACATACCCAAACTCTTTGGTTTTATTTTGGGTTTGCAAAGATATGGGTTTTAAAAACATTTTGCCAAAAAGATTTTAATATTTTTTTTCGTAATCGCTTAATAATTAATGAGTTATGCTTTTTATGATGGTAATATACTATTTTTGGGAAAGAAAAAATAACCGAATATCAAGAAAACCTGGATAAAAATTGGAAAGACAAACGTTTTCCGAAGTACTTCAAAACTGGTATCATCGGAATAAAAGAGATTTACCCTGGAGAAATACCAAAGATCCTTATAAAATCTGGTTGTCGGAAGTAATTCTTCAACAAACCCGTGTAGTTCAGGGTTTGCCCTATTACCTTAAATTTGTTGAAAAATATCCTGCTGTTATGGATTTAGCGAGCGCTGATGAGAAAGAGGTTTTGCGTCTGTGGCAGGGCTTAGGCTATTACTCGAGGGCAAGAAACATGCACAAGACTGCCAAAATTATTACCAGTGAGTTAAATGGGAAATTTCCTGAAACTTATGCCGGATTAGTAAAACTTAAGGGAATTGGGCCTTATACTGCTGCTGCCATTGCCTCTTTTGCTTTTGATGAAAAAGTGGCTGTTGTTGATGGTAACGTATATAGGGTATTGGCAAGAATATTTGGTTTAGAAACAGATATTGCCAGCCATGAAGCCAAAAAAATATTCGGCGATTTAGCTAATGAATTGATTTCAGATACAACACCCGGCACACATAATCAGGCAATGATGGAGTTTGGAGCAACTTATTGCACGCCTGCCAGTCCCGGCTGTATGTTTTGCATTTTTCATTATGATTGTGAAGCTAATGCCAAAGGTAAGCAGGCTGTTTTGCCTGTAAAATCGAAAAAGGTAAAAGTAAAAAGCCGGTATTTTGATTATTTTGTAATTGAACAATCGGGAAAACTGATGATGAGCCAACGAGGATCTAAAGATATTTGGGAGGGACTCTATGACTTTTACCTGGTAGAAAGCCAAGACAGTTTGCTAAAAATAGAAGCAACAGATAATGATTTTCTGCTGGATATTTTGCCTGTCTCTACCATTAAAAACACATCAGAAATCTACAAACATATATTGACTCACCAAAACATAGAAGTACGGTTCTGGCATATTATGATTAATGAAGGGCATGGCTTGCAAATACCGTTAGATTATGATTTTTATTCATGGCAAGAGGTAGATGATTTACCAAAGCCAATTCTAATTGAAAAATATCTGAAAAAGCACCATGGAGAGTTTCAATGAGAAAAATGAAGATCTAACTTCGTAGAGAATGGGCATTGCCCTTTCTCTACTTGTCCATATTTTGCATGTGTTTGACATCGACTTTTATTTTATAGCATCAAGTTTTAAGAGTTTTTCTTATTCAAATGACTATGCTTGGCACTGTAGGCAAAATAAATAATTATACCAATTATACTCCAAACCAGCAACCTCAACCAGGTTGCCTTATCCAGACTAAACATCAATATTATATTAAATATAATGCCTGATGAGGCTATCAATGTTAAATTCTTAAGCTTGAATGGCCTGTGTAAATCGGGTTGTTTTTTTCTCAGAACCAATACCGCAGCGCATATCATGGCAAAAGCAAATAATGTGCCTATACTTGTCATTTTTGAGGCTTTCTCGATAGGGGTAAGTGCTGCTACAACAGAAGCGGCTGACCCTACAAGTAGGGTACTTTTCCAGGGAGTTTTATAGGTAGGATGAATGGCAGCAAAGTATTTTTGGGGTAATAGCCCATCTTTAGCCATGTTCAGAAAAATTCTGGTTTGTGAAAGGAGCATCACCAGCATCACCGATATTAATCCGACTACTGCTGCAATAATAATAAGCCCCGATGCCCACCTAAGGCCAACCTCGTTAAAGGCTGAAGCAACAGGGGCACCCAAATCAAGATTTTTGTAGTTGACCATACCCGTTAGAACCAGCGAAACAAGTACATATAAGAGTGTGCAACAGATGAGTGAGACAATAATGGCAAAGGGAATGTCTTTAGTTGGATTGATGGCTTCCTGAGATTGGGTTGAAACTGCATCAAAACCTATAAAGGCAAAAAAAACAATACCCGCAGCAGTTAAGACACCCGAAATGCCGTAGTGAGATTCTCCGCTCTTATCAATTATTTTTTCAGGTATGTAAGGTTGCCAATTTGATTCTTTTATATAAAAAGCTCCAACAATGATGACAAATAAAACAGCAAGTACTTTGATGGTAACGATAAGATTATTGGTTTTAGCAGACTCTTTAATTCCTTTGATTAATATGTAGGTAACTACCCACAATATAAGCATAGCCGGAAGATTGATAGAGAATGCCGGGGCAATTATATCCTTTAAAATTGCCTCTTCTCTGGCACTTACGGGATCATTTAACAGCCAGACAGGTATATTATCAATATTAAATAAATGCAGTAATTTAATAAAATATTTAGACCAGCTAACTGCAACCGTAGTTGCACCCATCAGATATTCCAATATGAGATTCCAGCCTATAAACCATGCAAAGAATTCGCCGATTGTACCGTAAGAATAAGCATATGCAGAACCAGAAACGGGTAGAATACTGGCGAATTCGGCATAGCATAAGCCTGCAAACAAACATCCTATGCCTGCCAATATAAATGAAATAGTTAAGGCAGGACCCGCATAAAGATTAGAGGCTACTCCGGTGAGTACAAAAATGCCGCCGCCAATAACAGCTCCGATACCAATGGCTGTTAGTTCCCATTTGCCAAGTACTCTTTTCAGCTCACTATTTTGCAGGTCGTTCTTATAAGATTCAAGAGGTTTTTTTCTGAAATATTTTTTTAATGACATAAAAAGATGGTGTTGTTAGGGTGATATTTTAAATGGGAGAAAGTATCGATTCAGTCAGATTGTTTTTGCTTAAATCTGATTTTAGCTTGATTAACTCACCTGATAAACGAGTTTCTTTTACCAGATGTGCCTTGCCGATGGCTTCTGCCATTTTAGATACTGCAAAATTGAGCGTCTCTATTTCGGTGGTTCTTTTGTTGAGAATATCCTGATAGGAAGAAATAAGCTGACCATCAGAGAGTTTACTTATAGTGAGCAGACTCTCTAAAACTTCCTGTGAAGTCAATTCAATAGTATAAGCATTAGCCACCTGAGTGCATTCATCTACAATTCTTTTAGCAAGTGTTAATACATCAGAATTCCGGTAGAATATACCATTATCGGCCTCAATTAGTGGACAAACTGAATTGAAAACACAATTAATAATAGCTTTTTTCCAGATGACTTTTTGAATATTTTCTTCTGCTTTGAATGGGAATAGGTCAGTGTTCAGAAATTCTACAATCTCAGATAATTCTCTTGAATTTCCCTTTACAACCCCTATGGCGGACGGTGAAACAGGCTTGAAACTTATCTTATGATTGTCAATTACCTGACTGGTAGCAAAAAGTACACATCTGTAGATCAGCGGGAAAAGGTTTTTAATAAAGATGTCTTCAACGCCAAGACCATTCTGTAGAATAACTATCGGCGAATCTCCTGTTTTCTCTTTCAGGGAATCACATAGATACTTGTTTCCATATGATTTATTGGTCAGAATGACAATGCCGTTTAATTTCTCAAAATGATTTATGGAAGAAATTTTTATAGTAGCGCATAGCTCAATTCCGGTATTTAAAAGCAGACTTAGGTCTTTCTCAGTTTCTTGCGGTTCTGTAACTGTTGCTCTCAATAATACTACATTTCTGTCAGCAGATTTTAAAGCAATAGCCAGCGCTTTTCCGATAGCACCTGCACCCACTACATAAATATTTCTTTGATTTTTCATTTGTCTTTAAAAGGCATATTTTAATTATGCGATTGATGGCTGATTATATAATTTATTTGTGGGGCAAAATTCAGTAATAGAACTTTATAATAACAGATGCAGTTTTGTTATTTTTAACCATAGCAGTTATGAAGAATAAAGCGCCAGACAAATACTTTTTGTATGAGAGAATTGCTAAAAACATTGAGCAACAGATTTTAAAAGGAATCCTTAAAATAGGAGATAGGGTGCCTTCGCTACGTATTGTTTGCAGAGAATATGGTGTGAGCCAGAGTACAGCTTTACAGGCTTATTATTTATTGGAAAGCCAATCACTCATTGAAGCAAGACCCCAGTCAGGATATTTTGTTTGCAATTCTCCTAAAAAGATGCTTGATATACCCCCTGCAAGCAAACCATCAGATTATCTATTTGAAGGGACAATTGATAGTCTTGTGTCGCGGGTTTATGATAATATTGGTCTTAATGAAAAATATATTCCACTTTCTCTGGGAGTACCTGCAATGGAATTATTACCGACTGCCAAATTAAATAAGTGTCTTGTACAGGCTACAAGGCAAATGGAAGGGTGTGGTGTAAGCTTAGAACACCCACAAGGTAATGAAAAGCTTCGGAAGCAGATTGTCAGATGGGCTTTTGCTATGGAGGCCAATCTGAGCCAAGATAATATTATTACTACGAGTGGCTGCCTGAATGCTATTTCGTATTGCCTGATGGCATTGACAGAACCAGGTGATACGATTGTGCTTGAGAGCCCCATCTCTTTTGGCATGATACAGGTAGCGCAAAGTTTAAAGCTGAATATAATAGAACTCCCATGCCATACCGAAACAGGAATTGATCTTACTATGCTGGAAGAAACATTGCGTGGAACTTCAGTAAAACTCATTTTATTGATTAGTAATTTCAGTAATCCTGTTGGAAGTTGTATGCCTGATGAAAATAAGAAATTACTGGTAGAGTTGATTGAAAAGTATCATATACCTTTGATTGAAAACGATATTAATGCCGATGTTTACTTTGGGAGCCAGCGACCCAAATCGTGTAAAACATTTGATAAAAACGGGTTAGTGCTTTGGTGTGGCTCTGTTTCGAAGAGTCTGGCTCCGGGTTATAGAGTAGGGTGGGTTGAGCCTGGCCGATTTAAAGAGCAGGTATTGAAGAAAAAGCTCTATCATGGTATTTCAACGACAGGTATTACAGAAGAGGCTATAGCTATTTTTTTAGAAAACGGAAGATACGAGGCTCATTTACGAAAATTAAGAAATCAGGTTCATCTGAACTACCTGCATTATGTGAGGGCTATTAATGAGTTTTTCCCTGAAGGCACTAAAGCAAGCCGACCAGGAGGTGGGTTTGTTCTCTGGCTGGAACTCGACAAGAGAATAGATACTGTTGAGCTATATGAACGAGCTATTAATCGGAGAATAAGTATTGCTCCGGGTAAGATGTTTACTTTAAGAAACCAGTTCGGTAATTGTTTACGTCTGAATTTCGGACTTAACTGGGATGAACAGACTTCTGGAGCATTACGAATCCTTGGGCAACTGGCCAAAGATTTATTGCTTTAGAATTGAAGGATTGACCTGATAATCTGACAAAAAAGATAAAAAGTGTCTATACCCAAGTATTTGGCCTGAGCTTTTTTCTCTATTTTATTAAAAATAGAGAAACCCTTACATCTGCTTAAAAAAGTGCGATAAAAAGCCCCTGAAACACACGAAAAATTTAAAATATTTAATAAAATTTCAATAATTTCTTTGTAAATTTGATTAGTTATATAAAACGTCAATATTTCAAACTTTTTTAGAAAATGGCTGGTGTAAACAAAGTTATTTTATTAGGAAGACTGGGGCAAGACCCCGAAGTCCGCACACTTCCGAGTGGTGGTAAAGTGGTAAACTTTAGCATTGCTACCTCAGAAAACTATACAAACAAAAACGGAGAAAGAGTAGAGCAAACAGAATGGCATAGAGTTGAGTTATGGGATAACCTCGCAAATGTTGCAGAGCAATATCTGAAGAAAGGCGACATGGCTTATGTTGAAGGGAAAATCCGTACTGAGAAATGGACTGACCAGAATGGGCAAGAAAGATATACGCAGAAAATCAGGGGTACTGCTATGCAATTGGTAGGTGGTAGAGGTAATGCAGTAGAAGAAAATGAGACGACCTCTTCTTATGGCAGCAATAGCGGTGGCGGATATGCGCCTAAGCCGGCCCCCATACCAACCCCTCCGCCAATTGAAATGGCCGGAAACGGAGGCGATGATTTACCGTTTTAAATGAAATAGCATATCGGTATAATACGTAGGGGTTCAGAATTCTGAACCCCTACATCATTTATATCAATTTGCCCTTTCAATCTTTTCTTTCAATTGAAGCATTTCATCTCTGAATCGGGCTGCTTCGAGGAAGTCAAGCTCTTTGGCGGCACGTTCCATCTTTCTCTGAGTTTCTTCCAGTAGTTTCTGTAACTGACTTTTGTTCATATAGCCTACTACCGGGTCGGCCGCTACATTCACTTCCTGTGGTTCAAGATAATAACTCTTTGTGCTTGGTCTGCTATCAGCAATAGAGGTTTGTTCCATAATTGCTTCTTTGCTCTTGAATACCGTTTTAGGTACAATTCCATTAGCTTCATTATAAGCCATTTGAATAGCTCTCCTACGATTCGTTTCTTCAATTGCCTTAGCCATTGATCCTGTTATGGTATCTGCATACATCAATACTTTGCCGTTTTCGTTACGCGCAGCACGACCAATGGTTTGAATCAAAGAGCGTATGTCTCGCAGGAAGCCTTCCTTATCGGCATCCATAATTGCTACCAATGATACCTCTGGTAAGTCAAGCCCTTCTCTCAACAAGTTAACACCGACCAAAACGTCAAATACGCCTAACCTTAATTCCCGCAGGATTTCGACACGTTCAAAAGTTTTAACTTCTGAATGAATATACCGGCCTTTAATACCGACTTTATCCAGAAATTTGCTTAGTTCTTCGGCCATTCGTTTTGTAAGCGTAGTAACCAGTACCCGTTCTTTACGCTCTACCCGTATATGAATTTCTTCCAGTAAATCATCAATCTGATTGATGCTTGGTCTTACTTCAATTTCAGGGTCAAGTAACCCAGTGGGGCGGATAATCTGTTCTACAACTACACCCTCTGCTCTTCTGATTTCGTAATCGGCAGGGGTAGCGCTTACAAAAATAGTCTGTCCCACTAAATCTTCAAATTCCTGGAACTTCAATGGGCGATTATCCATCGCGGAGGGTAACCGGAATCCATACTCGACCAAAGACTCTTTACGTGAACGGTCGCCACCCCACATGGCTCTGATCTGTGGCATAGAAGCATGGCTTTCATCAACCACCATTAAAAAATCCTGTGGAAAGTAATCTAATAAACAGAAGGGACGTTGTCCGGGTAAACGTCTGTCGAAGTACCTTGAATAGTTTTCAATACCTGAGCAATAGCCCAATTCACGCATCATTTCCAAATCGAACTCTGTACGTTCCTGTATGCGTTGAGCTTCCATCACCCGGCCATCAGATTCAAAATATTTGATTTGTTTTACCAATTCATCCTGTATCTCATGAATAGCCGTTTGCATCACATCTCGTCCGGTTACGAATAAGTTGGCAGGGAAAATAGCAATCTGCTTTTCTGAAGATAATTTTTTTCCATTATTCGGGTCAATTCTTTGAATTTCTTCTATTTCATCGCCAAAAAAAATGAAACGGTAGGCAAAATCGGCATAACTTGGGTATAAATCAACAGTATCACCTTTTACTCTGAAATTTCCGCGAGTAAATTCAGCTTCAGTACGTGAATATAAAATCTCAACTAATTTATAAAGGAACTGATTACGGCTGAAATTTTGTCCAACTTTTACCTGAATAATACTTTGTTGCATTTCATGAGGGTTTCCGGCACCATAAATACAGGAAACCGAAGCAACCACAATGACATCCCGACGACCTGATAACAAAGAAGAAACGGTTGAAAGCCTTAGTTTATCAATCTCTTCATTAATCAAAAGGTCTTTCTCAATATAGGTATTGGTGGTAGCAATGTAGGCTTCAGGCTGGTAGTAGTCATAATAACTGATAAAATATTCTACAGCATTTTCGGGAAAGAACTGCTTGAACTCTCCATACAATTGGGCAGCTAAAGTTTTGTTATGGCTTAGTATCAGAACAGGGCGGTCGAGTTGTGCGATAACATTGGCAACTGTAAAGGTTTTGCCCGAACCTGTAACACCCAATAAAACCTGGGTTTCTTCTCCATTTTTAATTCCCTCTACCAGTTTCTCAATAGCTTGTGGTTGGTCGCCGGTAGGTTTATAAGTAGAAGTGAGTTTGTATTGCATATGTGAGAATCATTGTAATAGGCCTATCAAACAAAACAAAAGTTTCGTAGTTATAGTTTCGTATTTTCTAATAAAAACCGCCATGAAAAACCTCTCCATCCTACTTTTTTTAAGTACAAATTTTGCGTTTGGTCAGTACAACACTTTTTACTTGTCTCCGGCCAATTCTGTGATAAGTACAGGGCAAAGTGTTAATCTGACAGCCTCTGGTTGTACTGGTACTGTCAGCTGGTCAACAGGCCAGACTGGTATCAGTATTACGGTTTCTCCGGTGGTTTCGACCAAGATTTCGGCCACCTGTAGTACAAGTGGTCAATCAACCAATGAAGTGATTGTTGAAGTAAGGTCTTGTGAAGAAAATGTTGATGTAAATAGTGGTATAGCAACCGGCACGTATGTTTTTGAGGCAAACAATAAGATAGCGGGTATCAGTTTTATTAATGCCGGAGCAAATGTACATTTTAAAGCAGGGAAACAGGTGTCGTTGAGCACAGGTTTTGAGGCAAAGCCGGGAAGTGTGTTTAAGGCAACCATCGGGGCATGTACGGATACTTTGTATTTACAAACCCGCCGTGTAGCGGATAAGCTTAATTTACCCTGGGAGATTTTGTGGGGGCCGGATGATTTTATCTGGATGACTGAGAAATCCGGGAAAATCAGTCGGGTAAATCCACAAACAGGACAGATTACTTCTGTATTCAGCATTGCAGAAGTTTTGAACAATGGAGAGGGAGGCTTGTTAGGCATGGTGTTACATCCTGATTTTATTAATTCTCCTTATGTGTACTTGGTGTATAATTATGGTGTTTCTGCACCTTTAGAGAAAATAGTCAGGTTTACTTATGATGGTACTACTTTGATAAATCCACAAACTTTATTAGATAATATTGTGGGTGCGAGTATTCATAATGGTAGTCGATTGGTAATTACGCCGGATTTAAAATTATTTATTACCACCGGAGATGCGAATAATACAAGCCTGCCGCAGGATACTACAAAAGTAAACGGTAAAATTCTGAGAATAAATCTTGATGGAAGTATTCCTGCCGATAACCCCTATGTTGGTAGTGCTGTGTGGAGTATTGGTCATAGAAATCCGCAGGGAATGGTATATGCCAATGATAAACTCTATACGTCGATGCATGGCCCATTGATTGAAGATGAAATAAATCTGATTCAGAAGAAAGGTAATTATGGCTGGCCAAGCGTAAATGGGCCTTGTGATAGTGGTTCTGAACCTGCTTTTTGCAGTGCTAATAATGTGATTGAGCCGATTTTCTCTTCGGGTGGTTCTACATGGGCATTCTGTGGTTTAGATTATTATAACAACAGTTCGTACCCAGCCTGGCAAAATAATCTGTTGATGGTTTCTTTAAAGAACCAGACTTTTTATGCTTTTCAATTGAGTAATGATGGTAATAGCATTGTGGGGCAACCCACTTTGTATTATACGAATCAGTTTGGCCGCCTGCGCGACATCGCAGTTTCGCCTGATGGTAAGGTTTATATATGCACCAGCAATGGCAGTAATAATGACCAACTGATAGAAATAAAGCCTATGGCAAATTAGGATTCGATAAAAACCCTGTGTAAGTATGCCGGAATTGTATTTATTTTGCCAAAAAAAAAATTTATGAAGCCAGTTTACAAAGCACACCCGTGGCATGGTATTCCGATTGGAGAAAAAGCCCCCGAGACAGTTACGACATTTATTGAGATTGTACCATCAGATACCATTAAATATGAAATAGACAAAGAGTCGGGTTATTTGAAAATAGATCGTCCGCAAAAATATTCTAATATTATTCCGTCTTTGTACGGCTTTATTCCACAGACTTATTGTGGCGAAGAAGTAGCTAAACTGGCGCGTGAGCGTGGTTCTGATAAAGTAACAGAGGGCGACGGAGACCCGTTGGATATTTGTGTATTATCAAGCCATAATATTCCTCATGGTGATATTTTATTGCAGGCTATTCCGATTGGCGGTTTGTGTTTATTAGATAAAGGCGAGGCCGATGATAAAATCATTGCCGTATTGGTAGCTGACCCGATATATCAGAAATTTCAGGACATCAGCGAATTACCAGAAGCTATTCTGGCCAGATTAAAGCATTATTTCCTGACTTACAAGAGCTTGCCGGACGAAAAAAATGCTATTGAAATCTCGAATGTGTATGGCAGAGAAGGGGCACATGAAGTAATCAGAAAATCAATGATGGATTACCGTGATTTGATTTTTAGGCCTATTTGAGCTAAAGTCAGATTTATATAAAGAGGCGAGGTATAGTTCTTAAGAGAGCTATGCCTCGTTTTGTATTTTAAAATACCTATAAAACACCAATAGTATTGTATGCCTACATTGAATTGACAGATAAGTAATAGGATTACCATTTTATTATTGTACCTTTGCAGCTTGATAATCAATATATTACAGCAGTGATGCTGCAAACTCAATGAAGAATACAGACAGACCTCAAAGACCGAGGAAAGACACGAAAGATAAATCTTTCTCTCCAGGAGCAGAAAAGCGCTCAGACAAAAAAAGCTTCTCAGATGAAAAACGCCCTTACGGCGAGAAGAAATCTCCTTCAGTTGCCAGACCCAAAGGCAATTTTCCTAAAAAAGATGGTTTTGAAAGAAGTTTCTCCGAACCTCGTTTCGGTGAAAAAAGACCTTTTGGTGCTAAAAAACCATTTACTAATGAGCCATCAGAAAGCCCGTTTGAGAAGAAAGCAGAGAGAGGTTCAGATAGTAAACGTCCTTACGGAGAAAAGAAATCATTTTCAAATGACCGCCCATTCTCAAAAAGAGAAGAAGGTGGTTTTGATAAAAAACGTCCTTACGGAGAAAAGAAATCTTTTTCTGGCGATAGCCCAAGTCGTTCATTTGAGAAAAGAGATGGTGGAAGTTTTGAAAAACGCGCATACGGTGATAAAAAACCATTTAGTAATGACCGCTCAGACCGTCCATTCTCAAAAAGAGAAGGCGGCGGCCTTGATAAAAAACGTTCTTATGGTGATAAGAAACCATTTTCAAGCGACCGTCCGGAACGTTCATTCGAGAAAGGAGAAGGAGGTAGTTTTGAAAAACGTTCTTATGGTGATAAGAAACCGTTTTCAAGTGACCGCCCGGAACGTTCATTCGAGAAAAGAGAAGGAGGTAGTTTTGAAAAACGTTCTTATGGTGATAAGAAACCGTTTTCAAGTGACAGCCCGGCCCGTTCATTTGAGAAAAGAGACAGTAGAAGTTTTGAGAAACGTCCTTATGGTGATAAGAAAACTTTTTCTAATGACCGTTCAGATCGTCCGTTCGATAAAAGAGAAGAAAGAGGCTCTGGGAGAGGTGGGAAGGTAGAAAGAAAAGAGAATCAGGCAAGTACCTCTAAAACAACAGCCCCGACTTATAACCTTGATAAAATGAAAAGCTCTTTGCCTGCAAGAGTGCAACGAAAAGTTGCGCAGGAAGAAAAAGAGTCAGATGGCCTGATAAGACTGAACCGTTATATTTCTAATGCAGGTATTGCTTCGCGCCGTGATGCCGATGAACTGATAGCATCAGGGCAGATTACAGTAAATGGTAAGGAAATCACAGAAATGGGCTACAAAGTAAAGCCTAATGATGTGGTGAAATATGGCAAGAAGATATTGAACCGTGAGAAACTGGTTTATCTTTTGTTGAATAAGCCAAAAGATTTTATTACGACTACCGAAGACCCGAACGAGCGCAAAACCGTAATGGATTTAGTGGCGAATGCCTGTGAAGAAAGAGTCTATCCGGTGGGACGTTTGGATAGGAATACTACAGGTTTATTACTATTAACCAACGATGGGGAATTGGCCGAAAAGTTGTCTCACCCGTCTAATGAAATAAAAAAGATTTATCAGGTAGAATTGGACAAACCTATTACGGACGAACATTTTGAG
The DNA here is from genome assembly GCF_013912375.1 of Emticicia sp. BO119. GTDB lineage: Bacteria > Bacteroidota > Bacteroidia > Cytophagales > Spirosomataceae > Emticicia. The sequence goes on from NZ_JACETV010000002.1 coordinate 874,685, forward strand.
GCGATCAAAAACGGAGTTGAATTGGAAGATGGCTTGATTAAAGCAGATGATCTGGGTTTGGTAACACCTGATGCTGAAGTAGTAGGAATAGAGATTCATAGTGGGAAAAACCGCATTGTTCGCAGGATTTTCGAGCATTTTGGCTATGAAGTTCTGAAACTTGACCGAACAACCTATGCAGGTTTGAATAAGAAAGACCTGCCACGTGGTAAATGGAGATTCCTGACAGAGAAAGAGGTGATCAGATTAAAATATATGATTTAAGATAGATTTTAAAAATGCCGGAACTCGCGGTTCCGGCATTTTTTATTACTGCCACTTGTCTATATTAATACCAACGATTATCTAAAAATTATTACATTTGCAAAAAAAGTAATTGCAAGAATGAATTATAACCTAAGTCAAGTTCCTAAACGTACAGGTAAGCCCCGGGAGTCAGGTCTAACAATGGTAATGGATAAAGGGTTGAGCATCAGAGAAGTAGAAGATATGTTGTCTATTTCTGCACCGCACATAGACATCGTAAAGCTGGGCTGGGCAACTTCGTTCGTTACTCCTAATCTGAAAGATAAATTAAAAGTTTACAAAGATGCCGAGATACCCGTCTATTTTGGCGGTACACTTTTTGAAGCTTTTGTGGTGAGAGACCAGTTTGAGGATTATCTGAGAGTATTAGACGATTATGGCTTAGAGCATTGCGAAGTTTCAGACGGTTCTATTGAGATTCCTCACGATGAAAAATGTGAGTATATTGCTCGTCTGGCTACTCGTGCAAAAGTACTTTCGGAAGTAGGATCAAAAGATGCAGAAAAGATATTTGCCCCTTATAAATGGATTGAAATGATGCAGGCCGAACTGAATGCAGGTGCATGGAAAGTGATCGGTGAAGCCCGAGAGGGCGGTAACGTGGGGTTGTTTCGTAGTAGTGGAGAGGTGCGTCAGGGGCTGGTTGATGAGATTATTCATGCTATTCCGGCTGAGAAAATTATATGGGAGGCTCCGCAAAAATCGCAACAGGTTTATTTCGTGAAATTAGTTGGAGCTAATGTAAATGTTGGAAATATTGCTCCTAACGAAGTGATTCCGTTAGAAACTATCCGCTTAGGATTGCGAGGTGATACCTTTGGCACATTCCTGACCGAAAAAGCAAAAAAACGCTTCAAACTGGGTAAATATAGTAGTGACAGAAGAATAGTCCAGGACGAATAAACACTTACTGTGTGGTTAAATTTTGGCTCGAAACGAGCGATTATTGCTTCTAATATTGATATAAATAATTGCTATGCCTTGTAGTATTTTGATTTGCATAGTCCTTGGTGTTACTTTTTTTTACCTGAAAAAAAGTAACCAAAAAAGCAGGACCTCCAGTCCGGACATCATTTAAACTCGTACAATTAAAAACTTGTAATATCTTTTCTAAATGCACAGTATTCTTCCAAGTTTTTAATCGTACTCAAACAGGAAATGATGTTTTAAGGTTAAAATTTTTAGTTGTTATTTTTGTTGAATAAGTGTTGGCAGAGTGAGCGTAAAATATAAAATGCTCTTTTTATTTTAGGTAGCTAATAATTTTACCGCACATTAAAAATAAATCCGCTTAAATTTCAAACCAAACACATATCCCTCATCAATTTCAGTAAGGGAACCGACTTTTATGGAAATTATACATTTTTTGATAGACCTGCTCAAAGACCCTTTACTGACACTACAGGGGTTTCTTGATAAATACGATACACTTACCTATGGCATATTATTCCTGATAATATTTGTAGAAACCGGGTTGATTGTAATGCCATTACTGCCTGGTGATTCATTACTTTTTGCCGCAGGTTTATTGGCTTCTTCGACCGGAAAATTAGATGTTACCTTAATGATTCCGTTGTTAATTATAGCAGCTTTATTAGGGGATAATGTAAATTATTTTGTCGGAAAAAATTTCAGTAACTATATCAAATCAAGAGAAAAGATACTTTTTCTGAAGCGTGAATATATTACCCAAACCGAAGAGTTTTATGAGAAACATGGCGGCAGAACAGTTATTTTAGCCCGTTTTATGCCCATTGTACGTACAATCGCCCCGTTTGTAGCAGGTGCAGGTAGTATGAAATACCCTAAGTATATCCTATTCTGTATTTTAGGGGCTATTTTATGGGTAACAACCATTACATTGCTTGGCTATTCTTTAGGGGATAATCCTTGGGTGAAAACGAATTTTGAATATGTAGTTTTGGGGATTGTCTTTATTTCAATTGCTCCTATGATCTGGGGAATTATTAAAGCCAGATTTTTTAATAAATAAGAATGAACATCTACGGACTGATTGGCTATCCTCTGGGCCATTCGTTTTCAAAGAAATATTTTACTGAGAAATTTGGTCAAATGGGCATTGCTGATACCAATGCCTATGAGCTATTTGAATTACCTGATATTCAGGCTTTGCCTCAATTAATTGAAAGCCAACCCAATCTAAAGGGTTTAAATGTTACTATTCCTCACAAGCAGGCTGTTATGCCCTTCCTTGACGGCTTAGATGCCTCTGCTGAGAAAGTTGGAGCAGTAAATGTGATCAAGATAGGAGAGGGGGGAAAACTGATAGGCTACAATTCGGATTACTATGGCTTCAAAACTTCGTTAGAAGAATTTATTCCTGCCAATTCTTCCTTAAAAGCTCTTGTTCTGGGCAATGGAGGAGCTGCTAAAGCTGTTGTGGCTGCCCTTAATGACTTGGCAATCGCGTTTAAGATAGTGTCACGTATCAAATCGGAAGGTACGCTTGGATATGAAGATTTAGCAATTGAAATCGGGAATTATCAACTCATAATTAACTCTTCGCCTGTTGGTACTTACCCTAAATCAGATGTTTGCCCGGATATTCCTTATGAGCAACTGACGCCAGATCATTATTTGTACGATCTGGTGTATAATCCGGTACAGACGCTCTTTTTACAGAAAGGAGATGAGCAAGGGGCTAAAACACACAATGGCCTGAAAATGCTACACCTGCAAGCCGAAAAAGCGTGGGAAATATGGAACTCATGATTTTGCCTTTCAGACGTATTTGTATAAGCAACCCTTTTGGAAGAATAAACATCTTACAATAAATTAGTTTATTGAATTTAAACTTCCTCTACAATGAAAACAAAACTGAACCTTCTGTTAATCCTTCTTTTGTGTATTACCTTTTCAGGGTTTGCTGCCACTACTGCTGATTTGGAATATAAGGAGCAAAGCATTGATAATGAATTTGCTAAGATTGAGAAACTGGAAAAATATCTGGCGATTCACCCCGAAGCTACTTTAGAGAGCATTAAGAAAACCAATCCGGAATTATTAGAGGGCTTTGATTTGATTGCCACTACTGAAACGAATTTTTCGCCTACTAAGGAAATGCCCATTGTAGGTGGTTTCTGGTGGGGTTGCTGCCTGGGTATTGTTGGCCTGGGTCTGGTTTATTTTATTACAGACAATGACCGTGACCAGGTAAGACAGGCACTTTGGGGTTGTATTATAGCTACCTTACTCTGGGGGATAGGGGGTTTCTGGGATCCGTTTGGTTGGTTCTGATAAGATAAAGAAGATAGATTAAATACACCAGACGCCACAAAGTTTTTGTACCTTTGTGGCGTTTATTATTTTAACAATACATTATGAAGTTTAAGAAACACGTATTTATTTGTACCAACGATAAGGAAGCTCCTAAGAAATCATGTGGTAGTGTGCACGGTATGGAATTAGTGGAGGCCTTTAAAGCCTCAATTAAAGAAAAGGGATTGCAGCTTGACATCAGGGCGCAGAAGTCAGGTTGTCTGGATATTTGTGCCTTCGGACCATCAATGGTAGTGTATCCTGAGGGGGTTTGGTATGGCAATGTGCAGTTGAGTGATGTAGAGGAAATCGTTGAAAGCCATTTAGTTAATAATGAGCCTGTTGACAGGTTGACACTTAAATTTCCGGCCAGAGTATAAGGCAGGAAATATCTTTTATATGTATAAGCATCTCTTTTTTGACCTTGATCATACACTTTGGGATTTTGAAAAAAACTCCAGAGAATCTTTGGCAGATTTGTATCAGGCCTTTAGCCTCCAAACGTCGAATATAGCTGAACTGAGTGTATTTCAGCAAGAGTTTTCGGTAGTTAACAAACGCTATTGGTCTTTGCTTGAAAGAAATGAGATTACTCATGAAGAACTGCGTCGTCGTCGATTCAGAGATACGCTTGTAAATTTAGGTGTAGATGCCGATGAAACTTTCGGATTACAATTAAATGAGGCCTTTTTAGAGCTACTTCCGCAAAAATCACATCTGATAGATGGTGCTATAGAGGTTCTTGATTTTTTTGCACCAAATTATGAGTTACATATTCTCAGCAATGGCTGGCAGCACGTGCAGGTAAGAAAAATAAGCAGCTCTAAGATTGATCATTATTTTAAAGAGGTAATTACGATTGAGAGAGCTGAGGCACGTAAGCCTGATAAAAAGATTTTTGACTACGCAGTTAAAGTAACCAATGCGAAGCTTTCTGAATGTATTATGATTGGTGATAATTTTGAAGCGGATATTTTAGGTGCTATCAATGCACAGATGGATTCTATTTTCTATAATCCTGATAATATTGAAGTTACTCAGAATCCTACCTTCGAGATAAAAAGGCTCATTGAGTTGAAGGAGATTCTCTGATGTAATAAAAAATGCCTGACAAACATCAGGCATTTTTATTAAGCAATTCTTTATATCTCATTAGTTACGGAAATACCTCGGATAGCGGGTAAAGCGTAGCCCTACTGTAAAATCTACTCTGCTTAAATCGACCGGATTTGCTAACTTTACCGTACCATTTCCATCATTGAAGTTCATTGAGCGTATCTTGCCATAGTTATAGCCGGCTTCGAGACTTAGAATAATATCTCTGCCTGTAATATCATTGCCAAGCAGAAAATCTATTCCTAAAGTGGCAGCACCACCGTAATCCCAACCTTTATAAGGTATTGTTACACCATTATAGGTGCCTTTATCATTATAAAAGTAAGCACCAGGCGATAAGCCTAAGATAACCATTGTTTTGAAGTCAATATTTTTACGGAAATAGAAAACAGGCCCTACAAATTTTGCTAAGCGTTTGTTGGTTATACTGCCTGAAGTATCTTTTGGTAAACCATTTTCAATAAATCTGAAATTAATGTTTTCAGCACTATTTTTACTCTGAAAATTATTGAACATAACTCCGAAACCGAAGTTGTCTTTAGGGAAGTAGGCAAAGTCGGCACCCCATGTCCAGCCTCTTAGTAATTTTTCTTGATAAAGTCCAAATTCATCTTCTGAATTGAGTTTTGCCAGCATATTTCCAAAGCCCCCTCTTACCCCAATCCTAAACTTCAGATAATCGTCATACTCGCTTTTAGCTTTTTTAGTAGCCAGAGGTGTTTCGGTTTTCTCTTCTTTTTTTGCTACTGTCTTTTTCTCCTGTTTTTTGGGTGTGCTTTTAGGTATGGTTGTTTCTGACTTTGGTTGTTCTTTTTCTTTATTTTCTATTGTTTCTTTCTGAGAGTTGAGCTTGTTATCAGTCACTTTATTGTCAGGAACGGTTTTTTTATCTGTGTCGGTTTTTTCTTTAGTAGTTTTTTGATTATCAGTGTTTTTAGGACTGGCATTTGATGGTTCTTTTGATGAGACTGATTTAGAGGCAATCTTATTTCCTTTTGTAACGAGATCTTCCTCATAGAAATTATACTTGAAATCGGTTACGAGGTTTTTAAAGATTTCGTTTCTGAGAACTTTTCCGTTTGGGGCTATATAAGCATAAATAAAACGGGTAGGCGTTTCATCTAAAATCCTGCACCGGATTTTTTCTCCGGCCTGAGTAGTTATCTGATCTCTTTGTGCAAATGAATGCCCGATTGAAAACGCTGAAACTAAGAAAAATACAATTGTCAGTTTTCTTAAGAAGTGAATTTTTGCAGACCCTAAGCTAAACGCTCCTGAGTGTACGAAAATAGCTCTTTGCAGACTTGTATTTTCTGATTTTAAGAACTCAGGAAATCTCAGAGAAAAGTTGTTAGTCAATCGTAACATTTGATAATTATACTTTTTGATAGATACATTAGCATGGAACAAAAACTATACCGAAAAACATCAATGCGATATTATGCGTGCATAAGGCATTGATATTCAGTTATTTATTATAGCAAAATTAAGCAAATTATAACGGTATAATTTTTGGTTTTATTTGGTATATAACGATAAATCCGAAATATCATTTGGTTTGTTAACAAATTATTAACTAAAATTTTGTATTAAAGACTTGACAAGAGTCATTTTTATTTACTATCTTTAAACATTCAAAAAAAATCTTCAGAATTTAAAACCAAAATATACAATATGATATAAAGCTCTACGTTAACTAAATTGAAATACAGAAATGGGAAAAATCCAAGTTAGCGATAGTGAGCTCGTATCATTGTATATCCGCGGTAACGAAAAGGCTTTTGCCACACTTGTGCAGCGTTATAAGTCAAAAGTCTATACTACCATTTATCTTGTTGTAAAAGATCAGTATGTAGCAGAAGATTTGCTACAAGATACCTTTATAAAAGCTGTAGAAGTTTTACGTGAAGGTAAATACAACGAGGAGGGTAAGTTTCTTCCATGGGTACTAAGAATAGCTCACAATTTAGCAATTGACTTTTTCCGTAGAGAGAAACGCTACCCGAGCGTAGTGTTTGAAGACGGAAGTAGCGTGTTTAACACACTTGAGTTTGCCGAGGACTCGATTGAATCGATGCAGATCAAAAGAGAGTCTCACGAGCATTTAAGAGATTTGATAAAACGTCTTCCTGACCAGCAGCGCGAAGTACTGGTGATGCGTCATTATGACGACATGAGTTTTCAGGAAATCGCAGACGCTACTGGTGTCAGTATCAACACAGCGTTAGGTAGAATGCGTTACGCTCTCATCAACCTTAGAAAAATGATGAGTAAAACCGCATATGCTTATGATACAAACCTTTACCAATACGCAAGATGATGTAATTCGCTATTTGTATAACGAGACATCGAATCAAGAAAATGAACTGATTGAAGGAACTTTACTTCATGATAGCGAACTGCTTGACTTCTACCTTGATTGTGCAGATATTAAATTAGGATTAGACCAGATTCAACTCTCGCCTTCAGACAAAGCGATTGACAAGATTTTAAATTTTTCAAGAAATTACCAGCCCAAAAATTAATTTTGGGCTTTTTGTTTTGGATTCATTTCAATGTTACTATGAAATGACAGGAGGGCAAATTGGTAAATCTTTAAATGATTCATTACCTTTGATTCGTTAAAAAATCAATGGTAAAATGTCTGTTATTATTTCTCCTATCACCGAAAGTCTGCAAAATTTTCTGGGTCAGAAAGACTATTCTAAAATTGTTGTTCTGGCAGATACTAACACCAAAAAATTCTGTTATCCTTTCATCAAAAATTCTTTGCCCAAACACACGCTTATTACAATTAAAGATGGTGAAGAATACAAAAACCTAATCACTTGTGAACAAATCTGGTCGGCTATGACTGCTGATGAATTAGACCGCCATGCCCTGATGATTAATCTGGGTGGTGGAGTCATTGGCGATATGGGCGGGTTTTGTGCAGCTACTTATAAACGCGGAATAGATTTTATTCAGATTCCAACCACCCTTTTAGCACAGGTAGATGCCAGTGTAGGAGGAAAATTGGGGATAGACTTTCGGGGGCTTAAAAACCATTTAGGTGTTTTTAGTTTGCCAAAAGCGGTATTGATAGACCCGGCTTTTTTGGGAACGCTTCCGGAAAGAGAAAAACGCTCAGGCTTTGCCGAGATTATCAAGCATTGCCTGATTCAGGACGGTGATAAGTGGGATGAAATCAGAAGGAAAGATTTAGAACAGCAGGATTTTTCTGATCTGATTGCGCACTCTGTCGAAATCAAGAAAAAAGTGGTTGAACAAGATCCGACTGAGAAGGGTTTACGTAAGATTCTGAACTTCGGGCATACGCTTGGACATGCCATTGAAACCTATTTTTTAGATAAAGGAAAAAAAAGATTGCTTCATGGTGAAGCAATTGCAACCGGAATGCTTTGCGAGTCGTATATATCTTTTGAAAGAAAACTGATAAATGAGCAAACATTAGCCCGGATTGAAGAGTTTATATTTTCGGTATATGGTAAGGTGGCTATGAAAGCCGACGACTTTGACGCGATTATCAGGAATACCCAGCAAGACAAAAAAAATAAAGGTAAAGAAATACGTTTTTCGTTGATTAATGGTGCGGGCAGTTGTTTGTTCGATATTGCTGTATCAAAAGGAGAAATGAAAAGAGCTTTGGAATATTATGTGAAATGACGGCAAAGATTTTTGGGAATACTACAGAGAAGACCTTTTGGTAATTGAAACGTATCTTATTTGAGTAAAAAACAAGTAAAATCAATCAATAAACTTATCTTGACTTTTTAGAAAACACTTATTATATTTGATGGATGCCCGTTGAGTAATGTAGGTGAGATTGTTTCTGAATGAGTTTGAATAAGCTGTATTTAACCAAAAATAATCTGTATGCCGTATGAAAAAACTGTATTTATTTTCTGCTCTTATCGCTTTAGGTTTCGCCTTTACGAGTTGTAATTCCCTTAAATTGTTGGTCGATAACGATTATAGTTATGAAACTGACTTTACTAAGTATAAAACATACAACTTCCTGAATTGTGAAATTGATACTTCGTTTGTTTGTACTGAAATTCAGGATGCTATTCGCCGACAAATGAAAGCCCGTGGATACAAAGTAACTGATAAAGAACCGGGTTTGCTGGTGAGTTATAGTATCATTCGTGACCGTGTAGATTACAAAGGCTATTTTCAGCCTGCTTTAGATCGTTGGGTAAACCATTTTGATGAAGATGATACCTATAAAACACAGAATTTTCATTTTGGTGGCGGAATGATTTTAGTGTCGTTATTAGATGCAGAAAGTAGCCGGTTAATCTGGCGTGGATATGCTTCAGGGGTTTTCAATAAAAATGTCAACAAGCCAATCAATTATTATCGTAGTGTAGTACGAAATATTTTCGATCAGTATCCGCTTTTTGCCGCAGGGGAAAAACCTCGCAGGATAGACGAATATTAATTAATTGATTCTATCATGAAAAGGTTAATGCTTCTAATGAGCCTGATGCTCTTTTCAGGAAGCTGTGCTAAGGTTTTTGTGGAAAATGATTATCGTTACTCCAATCATTTCGGTAAATACCGCTCATACGCTTTTGTAGACTGCGAACGAGATACTACTATAATGTGTGAAGACGTACAGCAAGCCATACAGTATCAGATGAGAGCGCGTGGGTATGAATTTAATGCCCAGGCTCCTAATGTATTTGTTAACTTTGCTATCTATTACGATCCTGTAAGATATAAGGGCTACGAACAACCCTCATTGACAAACTGGTTGGCAACAGAAGACGACAATACGGAATACCGGCCTGTAAAGTATGAGTTAGGCAGAGGTACTTTGATGATTTCGTTGATAGAGGCTGAGTCAAGCGAGGTTGTCTGGCGAGGATACGCTACCGGAATTTTTAATAAGGCCTCGTCTAAAAAAAACTATTTCAAGAGTATTGTCCGCAATATTTTCGACCAGTATCCGCTTTTTGCCGCAGGACAGAAAGCACATAAAATCAAAGAAAATTTGTAAGACATTATATTTGCTTACGAAATGAGGGATGTGTGGCATTCCTCATTTTTTAATTCTTAGGGCATACTACTGTTTGTTACTATATAGCTAAAACACAATAAGTTACACGAAGTTTCTTCATAACGAATTGTGTAAGATAAAACTTTCCTGTTGTTTGTTTTCAATAGGGTATAATAGCATAGTTTTAAGAGCATAATAGGGTTTTTACCGGGTGAAAAGCTAACTTTGAAACCAAATTTTTATAATTAACCAAATTTACCCATGATTACGATTTACGGAATCCCGAACTGTGATATGATAAAAAAGACAATGGACTGGTTTAAGACCAATAATATAGCCTATGATTTTCATGATTACAGGAAGGAAGGGATAGGTGCCGAAAAATTGAAAGAATGGCTTTCACAAGTGCCTTTAGATACCATATTTAATAAAAACAGCACAACCTACAAGGAACTACCAGCTGAGATAAAAGATACTCTAATAGATGAGGAGTCGGCCATTAAAGCAATGATGGGAAGTACTTCTATTATAAAAAGACCTGTGGTTGATGATGATGGTAAGGTAATGGCTGTAGGTTTCAAGGCTGATAAGTTTAAAGCCATATTTACGCCTGAAGCACAGTAATCGGGTTAAATAGCTTTCTTTAGTATCCTTACAGCATCTTCGGTTTCTTTCTGATTCATACTGGCAAACCCCATACGACAGGCATTAAGTGTGGGGTTTTCTTCTTTATAGGTTTGTCCGTTGGCTAAATATAAGCCCTGCTTTGCTACCTTTTCTGAGAGTGATTGGAGTGGTATGCTGGTATCATAATTTACCCAGATAGCCATACCTCCGTCGGGGATTTTGAAGTCTATTTTATCCCCTAAAGCATCTTTCAATATCAGACATGTAAAGTCACGTCTTTCTTTATATACTTTTATGGCTTTAGTAGCGTAGCGTTTCAGATCTCCGTTTTCCAGCATATCAGCCAGACAATATTCTAAAATGGTATCGTTTTGCCGGTCAATGATACGGCGGATTTTTGTCATTTCTTCAATAATGCTTTCATGCGCTGTTACATAGCCTACTCTGAATGTAGGAGCAATCTGTTTACTGAAAGAGCCTACGTAGATAACCCAGCCATGTCTGTCAGCACTTGCCAGAGGTAAAATAGGCGTATTGGCGTAGTGGTAATCGTAATCATAATCATCTTCAAGAATGAAAAACTGATATTTCTCGGCCAATGCTAATAACCGGAGTCTTCTTTCAGGTTTTAGTGTAACTGTAGTGGGGTGGTAGTGATGAGAAGTTATATAGATCATTTTTACCTTTTTGTGTTTACAAATATCTTCAATGACATCAGTTTGTAATCCATCCTCATCAACCGGAATGGTTATTAATTCGGCTCCTAATTGCATAAAAGTCAGATTAGCCGCTCTGTAACTTAACTCACCTACTATAGCGGTATCGCCTTTTTGTAGAATAGCCATTCCGGCTAAGTAAATCCCCATCTGGCTACCACGTGTAGTAATAATATGCTTTGGAGTAGCCTGAATGCCACGGGTTTCGTTTAGATATTTGGCAAAAAGTGTTCGGAATCTGATGCTTCCTTGTGGGTCGGTATAGCCTACACTCATGGGGTCTGCATAACGGATATAGTGCGACTGAAGCCTTGCCCATTCATGACGAGGGGCTAATCTTACGTCAGGCAACCCATCATTAAAAGCCAGCTTTTGTTGAATGTGAGGCGGTAGGTAAATTGCTGAATTATCGTTGATTCGTTTTTTCAGTTTATTCCGCCAGTCTTCTTTCGAAATGTTTTCGATAAGGATTGATGGTTTTATTATGGGCAATCTGGTAGCAATAAAGGTTCCTTTCTGGGGGATAACCTCTACCCAGTTTTGGGATAGGAGCTCATCATAGGCTGCGATTACCGTTTTACGGTGTACATCAAGTAATTCAGCCAGCTCTCTTGTACCAGGCAGTTTCGTATTGGTTTGTAAAATACCAGCCTGTATGTTTTTAATAATAGCATTGGTAATCTGAATATATAATGGAATGGATGAGTTTTTATCAAAACTAATAAGGCTCTTAAAAGGAATTTTCATCTGGACTATCTGGTGGTGTAAAATTGGATGAGTATAGTAATCCAGTAAAAGTATAGCTTTGTCTTATTATTTCTATTTATCTTTTTTAATTTTTTATAATATGTACCCGGTTACTCCCAATACCAAAATCAGCAGAAGCCCTAAAAGAGGCTTTTACGACGAAGAAACCATTTATCAGATTTTAGATGAAGGGCTTTTCTGCCATATTGCTTATGTATTAGACGGGCAACCTATGATGATCCCTACAGGCTATTGCCGTATAGGTAATAAAATCTATATTCATGGGTCGGTCGGTAGCCATTTTATGCGGAGTTTAGCTGATGGTCGGAGGGTTTGCCTTACGGTTTCTTTTGTTGATGGGCTTGTACTGGCACGTTCGGCTTTTAGCCACTCGGTCAATTATCGTTCAGTAGTTTTGTTCAGCCCTGCTACTGTAGTAACCGATGAACAAGAACGTTGGGATGCTTTAGAAGCATTTACCAATCATGTTATTCCGGGTCGTTGGGAAGAAATCAGACAACCTAATGCCAAAGAAATGAAGGGAACGATGGTAATTGCTTTTACTATTGAGGAGGCCTCTGCTAAAGTAAGAACGGGAGGACCAAATGATGATGAGGAAGACTACCAATTGTCTGTATGGGCAGGAGTACTACCTTTAAAATTACAAGCACAAACACCAATCACTGACCCTAAGATGGTGTATGAAACACCCGTGCCTGATTATGTAATTAATTATAAGAAATGATTTATTTGTATCACGATTTAAAAATCGTGATACAAATATTATATTCCATATTTCTCAACTCTTCTATATAAAGCCTGCCTTGTCAGACCCATTTCACGGGCAGCTTCGGTGATATTGCCGTTGAATTTCTTTAAGGTTTTGATAATCAGCATTTTTTCCATTTCTTCTAACTGGAAGGTCTGGTCAAAAGATGGAACAGTATCGGGTTGATTTTCAAAGGGTTGCCCTTCGAAAAAGTCTTCGGGCTGAAGCACACTACCCTGGCATAAAATTACAGCGCGCTCAATGGCATGTTGTAACTCACGAACGTTTCCGGCCCAATGGTATCGTTGCAGTTGCTTGATTAATGCCGCACTGATAGAACTAACCGGACGATTATATTTTTTACGGTACATTTTAAGAAAATGCTCGGCCAAAGGCACAATGTCTTCAATGCGCTCACGTAAAGGAGGAAGTTTGATTTCAATAGTATTGATACGGTAGAGTAAGTCCTGACGGAACGTACGTTGTGCTACACGTGCATGGATTGGCTCATTGGTGGCGCAAATCAGGCGTACATCAATATTCTTAGCTTTACCAGAGCCTACCTTTGTTACACTTCTGTTCTGGAGTACAGTCAGTAATTTAGCCTGAAGAGGCAACGGGATATTGCCGATTTCATCCAGAAAGATAGTGCCTTCATTGGCTTCTTCAAAACGGCCTATACGGTCTTCACGCGCATCAGTGAAAGCCCCTTTTACGTGGCCAAAGAGTTCACTTTCAAATAATGTTTCGGAGATAGAACCAAGGTCAGCATGTACAAAAGGCTTATCCGCACGGTCTGATTTTTCATGAATAGCTCTGGCGATCAGGTCTTTTCCAGTTCCGTTTTCACCTAATATCAGAATATTGGCATCGGTAGCCGCTACTCTATCGATGGTCTCATAGATTTTCTGCATGGCCGGGCTTTTGCCGATAATCTCGACTTTGCTCTCTGTTTTGCGTTTTAGGGTCGGTGTTTTGCCTGTGCGTAACTCTCTTATTTCTAAGGCCGACTGCATAGTGGCCAGCAGTTTCTCATTTTCCCAGGGTTTCAATACAAAGTCAGAGGCTCCTACCTTAATGGCTCTCACAGCCATTTCTACATCTCCATAGGCGGTGAATAATACTACTGATGCCTGTGGGTCAATGTCTAAAATACGGTCGAGCCATTCAAAACCCTCTTTTCCTGTATTCACATCGCGTGTGAAATTCATGTCCAGTAATATGACGTCGTAATTGCCATTGGAAACTAAAAAAGGAATCCGTTCTGGATTCTTTTCAATATCTACTTGACCAAAATGTCTTTTTAAAAATAATTTAGCTGCACTTAATACATCTACATCATCATCAATTATTAAAAGCTTTGACATAATTCAGGTTCAGATTAGTATATTCTTATTTTAAAGGCATTTTTTACGCATTTTACGACAAAAATTATTCCTTTCAAAGTGTAAATGTCAGAAAGCTAAGATAACTGATTGATAATAAACAGATTATTTTTTTTTAAGAAAATTCCTATCTTTAGGTATTCGTCCGTGAGCGTACAAGTGTTGTCCGTTTTCGGACAATTTTAAAAGGTGTTTATTTCTTAAATAGCTGATAGTCAATAATTTGAAATATTTGGCACACATTGTGAATTATGATTGAACAGATTTAAATCTTATTTTTAGACTTAATTAACAATCAGTAACAGAGACAATTTGCCTAAACACAAGTTGGATAGCAATTTAAAATTACAATGGACAAGCAGATAAAAAAGAAATTCTGGAGTAGACAACGAATCTTATTAACGATTGGTGGCGTATTGTTTGCCTCATTTGCAGCTTACAGCCTGCTTTTTGCAGACAGGCGCTCGACACTGAATGCTGAAAAAGATAAAATGACTATTTCACAAGTAACTAATGGTACTTTTGATGAGTTTATCGTAGTTACAGGAGTGGTAATGCCTTTGAGAATTATTCGCTTAGATGCCATCGTAGGAGGATACGTAAAAGAAAAGGTGGTAGATGGCGGTAATATAGTAAAACAAGGACAGATTATATTGAAATTAGAGAATCAGAATTTAAAGCTGAATTTCTTACAGTCGGAGACAGAAGCGAGCCGATTAGTGAATGACTTACAGAATACACGCCAACGCTTGAAAGTAGAGAAGTTTACGATTCGTAAGAATATGTCTGACCTTGATTTCTTAACAGCACAGGCCAAGGATTTATACGAAAGAAACAAGAAGTTGTATGATGATAAGGTAATTCCTGAAGCTGATTACCTGAAAGCAAAGCGTGATTATGAGAAATTAGTAAGCCAGAAAGAGATTGATCTGGAGTCGCAGAGATATCAGGAAGAAAATGCTGCGATGCAGATTAAACAACTGGAAGGTACTTTGGAGCGTACACAGAAAAACGTACAATTGTGGCGTGAAACTCTTGAAAACTTAGTGGTAAAAGCACCAGTATCAGGTTTGTTATCATCAATTGATGTAGAGGTAGGGTCTAATATTAACCAGGGGCAAAACATCGGGCAGATTGACGACTTAGATGGTTTTAAACTGCGTGTAGATATAGATGAACATTATAACGGAAGAATTTTTGCAGGTTTAAGTGGTACTTTTGAGTTCAGCGGGAAAGAATATCCGCTGGAAATAACCAAGATATACCCTGAGATTCGTAACGGACGTTTTCAGGTAGATATGATTTTCTCAAAGACTGTTCCAGACGGTATCAAAAGAGGGCAGTCTTCTCCAATCCGTTTAGAGTTAGGTAAAGCTACCAAAGCAGTGCTTTTACCAGTAGGTGGATTCTTCTCTGATACAGGTGGAAACTGGGTGTATGTGTTAGATAAATCGGGTGGTAAGGCCGTAAAGCGCAAAATTACCTTAGGTCGTAAAAACCCTGAATATTTTGAGGTGTTGGAAGGTTTGGAAGTGGGAGATAAAGTAATTACCTCTTCTTATGAAAACTTTGGAGATAATGAAGTTCTTGATCTAAAATAATCTGTATAAACTTATAAACAAATACCCTTGATATTCAAGAAATAAAAAACAAAAATTATGATAAAAGTATCTAATCTTCAAAAAGTGTTCACTACCGAAGAGGTAGAAACTACCGCCCTGAATGGTATTGACATGAATATCAAAGATGGTGAATTCGTTGCCATCATGGGTCCGTCAGGATGTGGGAAATCAACTTTGCTCAACATCATGGGCTTGTTGGATAACCCATCTGAAGGGAGCTATGATTTCTATGGCGTAGAAGTAGCCAAATTGAGCGAGAGAGAACGTGCAGCACACCGCAAGGGTAATATTGGTTTCATTTTCCAAAGCTTCAATCTGATTGACGAATTAACAGTTTTCGAAAATGTAGAACTTCCTCTTTTATACTTGAAAACACCTGCTACCGAGCGTAAGAAAAAGGTAGAAGAAGTATTGGAGAGAATGAACATCATGCACCGTCGCAATCACTTCCCGCAACAATTATCGGGTGGTCAGCAACAACGTGTAGCTATTGCACGTGCGGTGGTAGCCAAACCAAAATTAATTCTTGCCGATGAGCCTACTGGTAACCTTGATTCAACCAACGGCGAAGAAGTAATGAAATTGCTTCAGGAATTAAACAACGAAGGCACTACTATTATCATGGTTACTCACTCACCTTATGATGCAGGTTTCTCGCACAGAATCATTAACCTGTTTGATGGTAAGGTAGTAACGGAAAACTTCCACGTATAATTTAAAGATACTTCCCGACGAACTGTCAGGAAAAAGACGAGTTAATAAACGTTAAATGCTGTAAAATGGGCTTATTATGAAATAAATCATAGTAAGCTTCATTTGCTATTGCCATATCTTAAGCCTGCTCTACTTCATATTTTAAATTATGAAAAACTATGCTAAAAAATTATTTCAAAATCGCCCTTCGTAATCTCTGGAAGAACAAAGCATATACCTCAATCAATATTGTTGGGCTCTCAATTGCTTTTGGGTGTGCTATTCTGTTGTTTCTGACAGCTTATTTTGAGTTTACCTATGACGATTTCCAGACTAATAAAGACCGCATTTTCAGAGTTTACTTCAAAATTAATCAACCTGAAAAAATAGAATATCAATCTAATCTTTCTACGCCTGTAACTCCTGCCCTAAAAACTGATTTCAGTGCTGAAATCAAATATGCTACACGTATCGTAAGCAGTGGCGTGCAGATTGTGCAAGGCGAAAAAACAATTGATGAAGACATTCGCTATGTTGATGCGGATTTTCTGAAAATATTTTCTTTCAGAATGTTGAAAGGAAATCCTGATATAGCCTTGAATGATTTGCGAAGTGTAGTTTTGAATGAAGAAGTAGCTAAAAAGATATTTGATAAAGCTGACCCTGTAGGCAAAACTGTGCAATTGAATTTTGGCGGAAGAATAGAAAGTTTTGTGGTAACGGGCGTAATGGAGAAAGCGCCTAAAAACTCGTCAATTGAGAATGATATGTTGATGCGTTTTGAGAATAATCCTGAATATAAGGACTCGAAAGAAAAATGGGACTCCAATTATCACGATGTATATGTGCAACTGGCTGATAAGGTCGACTTCCTGAATTTTGAAAGACGATTAAAATCGTTCACTGAAAAATATTATAAAGGCAGTATTGAGCAACTAAAAAAAGACGGTGCAAAACCTGATGAAAGAGGGGAAGTCAGAAGCCTGCGCTTATTGCCTATGCCTGAAATGCACTTCAATAAACAAGCTGGCGGCAGCCGCTCAATTGACATTGCTTATCCATATATATTATTAGTTATAAGTGGCCTGGTGCTATTGATTGCCTGTATCAACTTTATTAATCTCTCAATTGCCCGCTCTATGACACGTGCTAAAGAAGTAGGCATGAGAAAAGCATTGGGCGCACTAAAAGCCCAGATTGTAGGCCAATTCTGGGGCGAAGCTTTTATTATCTGTATTCTGGCATTTGGCATCGGAGGCGTATTAGCCACTACTTTAATGCCACAATACAACACCTTATTCAGAAGTAACCTGACTATTGACAATCTTCTTAGCCCGGTGGTAGGTATTTTATTGCTAATCAGCTTTTTAATTATCACTCTGATTGCCGGAGGATATCCAGCCTTAGCAGTGGCTAAATTCAACACGGTAGAAGTATTGAAAGGAAAAATAAAAGTAAGCTCGCGGTCAGGTGGTATCAGAAGTGCATTAATTGTGGCACAGTTTAGCATAGCTATTTTATTAATAAGCTGTACCCTTATTATATGGAAACAGATAGACTATTTGCGTAACCAACCTCTTGGATTTAACCAAACTCAAGTAATCAGCATACCGGTAGGAAATGAGGTACAAGGGGGCAAAGTATTAGAGTTTATGCGCAACAAGCTGGCCAATGCGTCACCGATTGTGAGTATAACGGGTGCAGATATAAACATTGGCAGAGGCAAAGATGGGTCAGGCTATAAATCTGTTTATAGCTTTGAAATGGAAGGCAAAACCTACCGCACCAATGGCCTAAGCATAGATTATGACTATGTAAAAACATTGGGTCTGACTTTAGTAGCGGGTAGAGAATTCTCACGTGAGTTCCCATCAGATAAAGACCGTGCCTGTATCGTGAATGAGACCATGGTGAAACACCTTGGCTACAAAGACCCGATTGGCAAAAAAGTAGCTTTAGGTGATAGTATAGGTAAAACAATTGTGGGAGTAGTGAAAGATTATCATTTCGAGTCATTAAAAAACAAAATCGAAGCAATAACCTTCCTTTACCAAGGCGATTTTGGCATCAACTACATATTCGTAAAACTGACTCCTGAAACGCCGAAAACAACCATTGATATGATTGGTAAGGCGTATAAAGAAATTGCACCGAAATCTGAATATATGCCTTCGTTTTTAGACGAAAACACCAACAATCAGTACAAGAAAGAGGAGAGAATGTCGCAAATTGTGATGAGCGCAGCTACTTTAACTATAATCCTTTCTTGCATGGGCTTATTTGCCATAGCCTTAATGATGATGGCACAACGAACCAAAGAAATTGGTATCCGAAAAGTTTTAGGGGCCAGCGTACCAAACTTAGTGGCTCTACTTTCAAGAGAGTTTGTGGTATTAGTCGTGATTGCCATTCTCATTGCTACGCCATTGGCGTACTATCTGATGGATAAATGGATTCAGGACTTTGCTTACCGTACCGAAATCACCTGGTGGGTTTTCGGCCTGGCAGGGGTAGTGGCATTATTGATAGCCTTATTTACTGTAAGCTATCAGTCTATCAGAGCAGCATTAATGAATCCGGTAAGGTCATTGAAGTCGGAATAGCCCCCCGTCCCTAAAGGGGTGATGCTTGCGCACGAGTATTAAAATCTTTAAAGAGTTCCCCTTTGGGGATAGACGCTCTTAATCAACTTTTAAACAAGTCCCCCTTTAGGGGATAGGGGCATTATGATCAAAAATTATCTAAAAATCGCTTTTCGTAAGCTTTGGAAAAACAAGGTGCATACGGCTATTAATATAGCAGGACTGGCTGTGGCTTTTGGCAGCAGTATTTTATTGTACCTTACAGCCTCTTACGAATTTTCTTACGACACGTTTCACAAAGATGCTGACCGCGTGTATTGTTTATATTTCAATACAGCCGATAAAGGCGGAAAGCAGGAATACAGCGCTGCCATGGCCTATCCGCTTACGCCAGTTTTAAAGACTGAATACCCGGAAGTAGAAGCGGTTACAAGTTATAGTTGGGGAGCCGGAGAGCTAACGTATCAGGAAAAGAAATTTGAAAAAACTATCCAAACAGTTGATGCTGATTTTCTGAAAATATTTTCTTTCCCTCTGTTAAAAGGAAATATTAATACAGCTTTTGCTGATAAAAACAATATTGTTATCAGCAGGACAACGGCAGAAAATATGTTCGGTAAAGAAGAACCTATTGGCAAGCAAGTATTAGTAACCTTATCAAATGAGAAAACACCATTTATTGTTACAGCTGTAATAGATGATGCTCCAAAAAATTCTACTGTGAGATACGACGCTTTGATACGGACCGAAAATAATCCGGGTTATGAACCAATCAAAGATAAGTGGACAAGTCAGAATCATCAGGTATATGTAAAATTGGCTGCTAATATTTCCCAAGCTACTGCCGAAAAGCGTTTTGAGTCTTTGGTAAATAAATACATGAAGACCTCAGAAGAAGATGCGAAGAAGAACGGTCGCTTAAAAAATGCAAGAGGACAGTATCTCAGCTTATTAATGATGCCTTTAAAAGAGGTTCATTTCGATGAAATTACCGGTTGGGGTAGTGGTGTGAGTAAGAACTACATCTACACCTTATTGACCATTGCCTTACTGATTGTCTTAATCGCTTCTATTAATTTTATTAACCTTACCATTGCCAAATCGTTCACGCAAGCCAAAGAGGTAGGGGTTCGTAAATCTTTAGGTGCCAACAAAGGGCAGCTTTTCCTACAAGGCTGGGGCGAGGCATTTATGGTTTGTGTTGTTGCTTTAGTGATGGGTTTAGGTATGGCCTATGCTTTCTTGCCTCAATTCAATAAATTATTTGATTCCAGTCTTTCGTTAGATAATTTCCTAATTCCTGATAATTTAATCATAAGCCTTATAAGCTTTATTGTTATCACCCTTATTGCCGGGGGGTATCCGGCATTTGTTTCTTCCCGTTTCAATATTGTGCAGGTATTAAAAGGAAAACTGACCAGGAAAAAGCCCGGCTTGCTGCGCAACTCTTTAATCGTTGTTCAGTTTTCTATTTCCTGCATGCTAATCAGTTGTACGCTGGTCATTTTCACGCAATTAAAATTCCTGAGAAACAAGCCACTGGGATATAGTAAAGACCAGGTGATTAGTGTACCTATTAGTAATGCCTTAAATAGCCAGACGGCTGTACAGCAATTCCGTAATGAATTATCAAAATATCCGGGCATTGAATCAGTATCTGGTTCACAAATCAATTTTGGTAATGGCCTGGATGGAAGTTCCTCAAGAAGTACTTACGGATTTGATTATTATCCGAATGCAAGCGATACCAAAAACTCGAAGAGTATCCTTACGGACTGGGTACGCGTAGATTATGACTTCATAAAAACGATGGGCATCAAAACCATTGAAGGCAGAGATTTCAGCCCTTCATTTGGTACAGACTCTACAGCTTTGATTGTAACTGAGAGTATGTTGAAACAAATGGGTGAAAAGCATGGGGTAGATAAGTTTCTGATGCCTGATTCATCAGTTGGTAAACAAAAAATTATAGGTGTTATTGCCGATTTTAATTTGTACTCTTTGCGCCGAGAAAACAGAACTATCACCCTGGAAATGGCACCGAAAGGGAGAGTTAGCTATGTTTTAATAAGAACTGGCAATCAGAATCTGGCAGAGTCAATGGATTTAGTAAAAAATACCTGGAAGAAATTAGCCCCTAACGAAGAGTTTAAAGGCTCATTCATCAACGAAAACGTTGACCGCTGGTTTAATAAAGAAGAACGTCTCTCGCAGATCTTCAGCCTTGCCGCGGGTATTGCCATAATGCTCTCTTGTATGGGTTTATTTGCTATTGCCTTAATGATTATTGAGCAACGTACCAAGGAGATTGGCGTGCGCAAAGTTTTAGGTGCAAGTGTCAGCAGTATCGTCAATCTTATCTCGGTTGATTTCCTGAAAATGGTTAGTATTGCCTTTATAATAGCAACTCCGGTAGCTTATTATGCCATGCAGAGATGGCTACAGGACTTTGCCAATCGCACTGACTTGAACTGGTGGATTTTTGCACTGGCAGGCGTGCTTTTAGTAATAATAGCTCTACTTACGGTAAGCTATCATTCCATCAGAGCGGCTTTGATGAATCCGGTGAAATCATTGAAAACAGAATAGCAGAGGGAAAGGGCATAGGGCATAGAGTTTTGCCCTATGCCTTTACCTCCTCTGCCCCAAGCCTTACAAAATTATGATTCGTAACTATCTAAAAATCGCCTTTCGTAGCCTGCTTCGCAATAAGAGCTACGCCTTTATTAATGCTATTGGTTTGGCAGTGGGTATCGCCGCTTGTCTGCTTCTTTTTTTGATTGTACAGTTTGAGTCGAGTTTCGATAATTTTCATACAAAAAAAGAAAGGATTCATCAGGTGGTTTCCGAGTTTCATTATGGGGGTATCAGCTATGGCAGAGGAGCACCAATGCCAGTGCCATTAGCATTGAGAACCGATTACCCACAATTGGAAAAAGTAGCAGGGATAGCGGGTACGGGCGCTCAGATAAATATCTATGATGCTAAAACCAAAAGCATAGAAAAGAAATTTAAAGATGAAGGAGGTATGTTTTATGCCGAATCTGAGTTCTTTGAAATATTTGATTTTCCGTTGCTTTCAGGGAATCCTAAAACGATGCTGGCTGAACCTTATACGGCTGTTCTGACTCAGGAAATGGCAGAGAAGCTTTTTGGCGACTGGAGAAGTGCCATAGGAAAGACTTTTACAAGAGATAATGAGAAAGAACCTTACCGGGTTACGGGTGTTTTGAAAAATATTCCTAAGAATACTGATTTCCCCTTAAAAGTTGTACTCTCATACAAGAACTTCCTGATTAATAATAAAGGTAATGCCGATGACTGGGAGAGTGTATCGGGTAGCTGGAATTGCTTTATTCTGCTTCCTCCGCAGATGTCGGAAAAGCAGTTTAATGCCTTAATGCCTGCTTTCGATAAAAAGCATAAAACACCCGAGCAAAGAAGCCGTGTACGTAATTTTATCCGCCCATTAAGTGAATCGCATTATGATAGCCGCTTTGGCAACTTTGCGCACCATACTATAAGCCCTGAAATGATTTGGGTATTAGAGATAATAGGCGCATTTTTACTCTTAGTTGCTTGTGTAAATTTTATTAATTTAGCCACGGCGCAAGCGGTAAATCGTTCAAAAGAAGTAGGTGTGAGAAAGGCACTTGGGAGCAATAAAGCGCAATTAAGAGGCCAGTTTTTAGGAGAAAGTGCTTTAATCACGGTTATATCTGTTTTATTAGCTATTCTATTAGCAATCATCGCTTTACCTTTCTTAAATACGCTACTTAATTATAAACTAAGTCTTTCATTTACAGATAATCCTGTTTTATTACTATTTTTATTAATAGCAGCTGTCGTTGTAATCTTCCTGTCAGGGTTTTATCCGGCTATGGTTATTTCTGGTTTTAACCCTATTCTGGCGTTGAAAAGCAAGGTAACGGCTAAGTCTATCGGTGGTATCTCTCTCAGACGTGGACTGGTGGTATCTCAGTTTGTGATTGCTCAGTTTCTGATTATTGCGACTTTAGTTGTGGTAAGCCAGATGAACTATTTTCAGACGGCTTCCATGGGTTTTGATAAAGAAGCGGTTATCAGGGTGCCGGTTCCAAACGATAGTCTTGATCAGGTTAAATTTCAGTCGCTCAAAACACAATTGCAAGAGCAAACAGGCATAAAAAATGTGAGTATCGCTTTCAGATTGCCGGCAGATAATAACAACTGGAATAGCCCTTTTCAATATGACCATCGCCCAAAGGATACTGATTTTTCCGGCTTTTTAAACTGGGCAGACGCCGATTATTTCAAAACCTTTGATTTGAAATTCGTAGCAGGCAAAGGATATTCTCCAAGCGATACCGTTCAGGGTTATGTGGTGAATGAGACAATGGTGAAAAAACTGGGTGCAAAAAGTGCTGATGAGGTGTTAGGCAAAGAGATTAATTTCTGGGGAGGAAAAATGAAAGCGCCTATTGTAGGGGTTATTAAAGATTATCATGCTACTTCGTTACATGGGGCTATCCCTCCATTAGTAATTGCCAGTAATAGAAATTTCTTTAATACTATAGGTATAAAGTTAGAAGCCAAAAATATGCAAAGCGGCCTGGATGCAGTAGAAAAAATCTGGACTAAATTTTTTCCGAATTATATTTATGAGTATCAGTTTGTCGATAAAAACATAGAAAATCTTTATCAACAAGAAAGACAACTTTCTACGCTTTATCAACTTTTTGCAGGTATTGCCATCTTTATCTCATGTCTGGGTTTATATGGCTTGGTATCATTTATGGCCGTGCAGCGTACCAAAGAAGTAGGTATCCGCAAGACCTTAGGTGCTTCTGTAGGGCATATTGTTTATTTGTTTTCTAAAGAATTTACGATACTGATTGGCGTTGCTTTCTTGATAGCAGCCCCGGTAGGATATTATTTTATGAATGATTGGCTGAAACAGTTTGAATATAAAATAGACCTTGGTGCAGGAGTATTTCTGATGGCTATTGTTGGGTCTATCATGATAGCGTGGCTTACTGTAAGTTATCAGGCCATAAAAGCGGCACTGGTTAATCCGATTAAATCGTTGAGGTCAGAATAGCGAGGGGCAAAGAGCATAGGGGAAAACTCATGCCCCATGCCCTCTGCCTTATGCCCAAAGCAAAAAGATATGATACGCAACTATTTCAAAATTGCCTTTCGGAATCTTGTAAGAAACAAGGTTTATTCCTTCATCAATATCATGGGGCTTGCCGTAGGTATGGGCGTTGCCATGTTGATTGGTCTTTGGATTAATGATGAATTGAGCTTTAATAAGTCTTTTGCTAATTATAGCAAATTAGGTCAGACTTATATGAATCAAACCATTAATGGTCAGGTAGGTTCACAAATGTCTATGGCGCACCCTTTAGGTAAAGAACTGCGGGAGAAATATGCCGATTTTAAAGATGTTGCTATGGCTGATTGGGGAAATACACATATTATAGCCTATAAAGATGCTAAATTTTCTCGTGTAGGCTTGCACGTAGAGCCGCAGTTTACCAGAATGTTTTCTTTGAAAATGGTAAAGGGCGTGCAGGATGGATTACAAGAAATTAATTCGGTAATGATTACCGAATCATTGGCGCAATCGCTTTTTGGCATTGAGGACCCGATTGGAAAAATTGTTAAAACTGATAATAAGTCTGATTTAAAAGTGACAGGCGTTTTTGAAGACTTTCCGAATAACTCAGATTTTGCTACAGTGGATATGCTTACTCCCTGGGCTTATTATATGTCGCAGGAAAGGTGGGTAAAAAACTCTGCCGACAGATGGAATGATAACTCTTTTCAATGCTTTATTCAGCTCAATGAAAAAGCAGATTTTGAGCAGGTTTCGGCAAAAATCAAAAATATTGTGCTAAATAAACGTAATAAAGAGGACAGACATTCAAAACCGGAGCTCTTTCTGCATCCAATGAGTAAATGGCATTTATACTCTGAGTTTAAAAATGGGTTCAATGTTGGCGGACGCATTCAGTTTGTATGGTTATTTAGTGCCATAGGTATTTTTGTATTGCTACTGGCTTGTATCAACTTTATGAACCTGAGCACAGCCCGTTCAGAAAAGAGAGCCAAGGAAGTAGGTATCCGCAAAGCTATCGGGTCGGTTCGTTCACAACTGGTTAACCAGTTTCTGAGCGAATCTATGTTGGTTGTTTTGTTGGCCTTCTTTATAGCCATTGCATTAGCAAATACCTCATTGCCCTGGTTTAATGAGCTGGCAAGCAAAAAAATGACAATGCTATGGACGAATCCTGTATTCTGGATTATCAGTCTGGCTTTTGTCGTAGTCACAGGTCTATTAGCTGGCAGTTACCCTGCTTTATATCTTTCCTCGTTTGAGCCTGTTCGGGTACTCAAAGGCACCTTCAAGGTAGGTAAATTCGCTTCAATCCCACGTAAAGTATTAGTAGTTGTACAGTTCACAGTTTCAATTACACTAATTATCGGTACTATAATTGTGTATAATCAGATTCAGTATGCCAAGAACAGACCCATCGGGTATGACCGCAACGGTTTGATTTACATTGATATGAATACACCAGATTTATACGGTAAGTATGATGTCATAAAAAATGATTTATTGAATACGGGAGTGGTAGAAAATATGGCCGAATCATCAAGCCCTATGACAGGTGTCTGGGCAGATAATTTTGGTTTCTCGTGGGAAGGTATGGAGCCCAACCTTAATCCGCTTTTTGGTACAATAGCCTGTACGCACGATTTAGGTAATACGGTAGGATTTCAGTTTAAAGAAGGGCGTGATTTCTCAAGAGAATTTAACACCGACTCATCCGCTATCATTCTGAATGAATCAGCTGCCAAAATGATTTCGCCAACAAAAACAGGCCTGGTAGATAAAATTATTACCTGGAATGGAAGAAAGTATCATGTAGTGGGTGTGATTAAAGATATGGTGATGCAATCGCCGTATGCGCCTATTCTACCTACTGTATTCTTATTGGATTATGAATGGGCTAATGTCATCACGATTAAACTGAAACCATCTTTAAGTGCTAATGAAGCAATAAGCAAAGTGGAAGCAGTATTTAAGAAACACAATCCGGGTAGCCCGTTCGATTATAAATTCATTGACCAGGAGTTCGGACAAAAATTTGCCGCCGAAGAGCGTATTGGTAAATTGGCTTCTTTCTTTGCAGCTTTAGCTATCTTTATTTCCTGCCTGGGCTTGTTTGGCCTGGCTTCTTTTGTAGCCGAACAACGCACCAAAGAAATTGGCATCCGCAAGGTATTGGGGGCGACCGTAACTAATTTGTGGACATTATTGTCAAGAGATTTTGTGCTTTTGGTAATTATTTCCTGCCTGATTGCCATACCAATTGCCTACTATTTCTTAAACGACTGGTTGCAGAAATATGAGTATCGTACGGGTATTTCCTGGTGGATTTTTGCAGTATCAGGCGGTGGTGCATTGGCTGTTACTTTATTAACCGTGAGTTTTCAGGCTATCAAAGCAGCCTTGATGAATCCGATTAAGTCATTGAAATCAGAATAAAGGCCGCCCCCGGCCCCTAAAGGGGTGTTGCTTACGCATGAGTATTTAATTCTCCTTTACGGATGCTCATAGTATAATTATAGGGGTGATTTTCAAACTTTTTAAACGTCCCCCTTTAGGGGCTAGGGGTTTATGATTAGTAACTATCTCAAAATCGCCTTTCGAAACCTTATCCGGAATAAGGTTTTTAGTTTTATCAATATTATAGGGCTGGCGCTTGGTCTGGCTGTGTCTACACTTATTTTGTTGTTTGTCTCGCATGAGGTGAGCTATGATACATTCCATAAAAATTACAAGCGGATATATCAGGTAGGGGCATCATTGAAGATGGGCGAGCAGCAGTTTAACTTTTCTAATATGTCGCCAAGATTAGGGGATGCACTGAAAGAAAACTCAGCATCAGTGCAGGCTGTCGGAAGAAAAGCAGCCCCCTGGAATGTAACTTTAGAAACTGACCCGAAACACCGTTTTGATGAATCAGGATTTGTTTTTGCCGATGAGGGTTTCTTCAAGGTATTTGATTTTAAGATTTTGCAGGGGAATATATCTTCTATTACCAGACCTTATACAATTTTTCTGACGCCCGAAATGGCTTTTAAATATTTCGGCAAAGAGAATCCGATAGGAAAGACCTTAAAATGGAATAGAAAAACAGATTTGGAGGTTGTTGGAATCGTTGAAAAGAATCCTTCAAATTCAAGCATTGAGTTTAATTTCCTTACCTCTCTTTCTACAAATATTTTAGAGAATAAAAAGAATTATCCCGACTACTATACGGACAAAAAATTAAACGAGATTGCCACTGGAGATTATGAAACTTTCTTATTACTTGATGCTGCTGAAAGTGAGCCGAATGTATTAAATATACTTAAGAAAATCACTGCGGAAGATTCGGCGAATAAGGATATTACTTTTAGACTTAATTACTTTGCCAATCATTTAGGTGTGGGGGGAGAAAAATTGAGCGACCGATTGATGTATGTATATATTTCTTCTGCAGTAGCTATTCTGATATTGCTTTTAGCTTTGGTCAATTTCATGAATCTTACTACCGCAAGAGCCACTACCCGTGCCAAAGAAGTTGGTGTCAGAAAATCAATTGGGGCGAACAGACTTGGATTAACTACTCAATTCTATGTAGAATCGACCCTGACGATTTTTATTGCTTGTACATTAGCTATTGTCTTATTTAAAGCCCTTCAACCTGTTTTATATAAATTACTTGAATTAAAAATAGATATTGGCTTTTTACTCAATCCCTATTTTTTGGTTTCTCTTGGTTCAGTTTTACTAATCAGCATATTGTTGGCAGGAAGCTATCCGGCCTTCGTATTGTCTAAGTTCAATCCTATTGAGGTCTTAAAAGGTAAATTTCAGGGCAAGGGTAATGCAGCTATTAGGCAATCCTTAACTGTCTTTCAGTTAGCGGTCTCGTCGGTACTTATCTTCTGTTCAATTATCATCTTCGGGCAAATCAAGAAGATGCGAGCCAAGAATTTAGGCTTGAATAAAGATCAGATAGTAACCATCAATTTAGATGGCCAGGCTCGCACGAAAAATCAGGCCTTGTTGAATGAAATTAAGCAAATTGACGGAGTACAAAATGTATCAGGTTCTAAACATAGAATTTTCGCGGAGGGCTATAATGTAACAGGACTAAAGAAAATTGGTGCTAGGGATAACTCCATAGCATCAATGGTGGGCACAATTATTTTTGATGTGGATACTTCTTATATGGATTTATTTGCGATTCAATGGAAAGTGAAGCCTGAAAGACTGCCAAGTAATCTGAAAAACAAAATCTTATTGAACGAATCGGCTGTGAAAGCACTTGGTGGGAATGTGGATATTATTAAAAATTTGGAAATGGGGCAAGGCGAACCTGTAGAAGTAGTAGGGGTTTTCAAGGATTTCAATTATATCGATGTGAAACATGAAATAAAACCTTTAATGTTAAAATTCATTACAGATACGCAGGAAATGAATCACATCAATATCAAAATCAGTAAAGAGGCAGATATAGTCAATACCATTGCACAAATTGAAAAAACCTATAATGGTTATAAGGTGGAAAGTGCCTTTACCTACTATTTTGCTGATGATTCGTTCGATAAGCTATTCAAATCAGAAGACCGCATTGCTAATATCTTCGGAGCATTTACGGGCATAGCCATTTTTATTGCCTGTTTAGGCTTATTTGGCTTAATAACCTTTATGGCCGAGCAAAAAACTAAGGAAATAGGTATCAGAAAGGTATTAGGGGCAACTGTATTCAATATTACTACTATGCTTTCAAAA
This sequence comes from Emticicia sp. BO119, assembly GCF_013912375.1. Lineage (GTDB taxonomy): Bacteria > Bacteroidota > Bacteroidia > Cytophagales > Spirosomataceae > Emticicia. Next base: position 903,367 of record NZ_JACETV010000002.1, read on the forward strand.
GGGTTTTTAAAGCTGGCAATGGTGTCTATTGGTATCTCTGTCCCTATTGCTTATTATGCCATGACTCAATGGCTACAGGACTTTACCTATCGCATTGAATTGTCATGGTGGATATTTGCAGCAGGAGGTATTGGTATAACGTTGCTGGCCTTACTGACAGTAGGGTATCAGGCCGTTAGGGCCGCATTGATGAATCCGGTAAAGTCATTGAAATCGGAGTAAAGCATCCCCTAAAGGGGGCTGTTTGCATACGAGTATTATTATGATCTTTTAAAGAGTTTTCCTTTAGGGACGGGCCTCTTATTCAACTTTTAAAAGTCCCCTTTTAGGGGTTAGGTGCGTGTTGTATGATTAAGAACTACTTCAAAATAGCCTTCAGAAGCTTGTGGAAAAATAAGCTTTTCTCCTTCATCAATATTGTTGGCTTAGGCCTCGCTATGACCTTCGGGCTTATAGGTCTCATGCAGGTTCAGAATGTTTTTGAATTTGATAATTTTCATCCATATCCGAATCAGACCTATAGGATTCTGACAGATTTTAAAGATGAAAAGGGCAAAGAACTTTCTTATGCTACCTCTCCTTTTTTGCTGGCAGAAAAGCTCAAAAACGATTATGGATTTGTAGAAAAATCTGCCAGGGTCATTCGCTTTTTTTCGGGAGAAATGAACAATCGAATCAAAACGATACGGGTGAATGGCATTTATGTAGACCCTTCATTTTTTGAGATTTTTGGTTTCCCTTTAGAAAAAGGCGCATATCCTGTTGCTCCCAATACGGTTGTTTTAAATCATGAAACAGCCGAAAAGTTTTTTGGTACAACTGACCCAGTTGGTAAAACTATTACTCATCACGACTATGGTGTATTTACGATTACTGGTGTATTGAAGCCATACAAGTACAGAGGTACGCATTTCAGGAGTGACCTTATGGTGTCAATGGCTACTTTTACTAATCTGAATAAAGATAAAGAAGATCTCAAAAACTGGTCAAAATTCGATACGTACACTTTTGTACTGCTTAACAAGAATACAACTCCTGCTACACTCGAACGAGCTTTAACTACCGTTGCAAAAGACAATACAAAAGAGACTGATTTTGGCAAAACAAGCCATAAGTACCGTCGTCAGTTGCTTAGAGATATTTCTCCTGATTTTGAGAGATTAGAGAAAAACGCCTATGTAGACGATGTCTTTAGTTTATCTGTCAATTTTCTGATGGCTTTGGTTATTATTATTCTGGCAGGGTTCAATTATACCAATCTTACTCTGGCTCGCTCTTTAAGTAGAGCGCGAGAGGTGGGTGTCAGAAAAGTTTCCGGTGCGGTACGAGGACAGTTGGTAAGTCAGTTTCTGATAGAAGCCATCGTTTTAGCATTTTTTGCCTTATTGATAGCCTTTACAAGTTTCACTGCTATCAAACAGTACATTCATCTTTCGTGGATTGTATGGGAGGTAGATGATAAACTATTGATGTGGGGGATTTTCGCAGGATTTGCTTTGCTGACAGGTATTATTGCAGGCGTATTCCCTGCCCGTATTTTATCAAGGTTTCAACCTGCACAGGTTTTGAAAGGAGAATTAGGCCCAGGTACTTTCGGGAAACTTAGTTTACGTAAAAGCCTGATAGTAATTCAGTTTGTAGTAACCCTGGTCTATATGGCACTGAATGTAACCATGTATAGCCAATTTGAATACATGGCTACTGAAAATGATAACTTTAACCGCAAAAATATTCTTAATATTACTTTAACAGGTAATGATTATAAACTACTCCAAAACGAGCTTTCTCATTTATCGGGAATAGAAAACATTGGCTTGACATCTGATGCTTTTGGCAGTGGGGCGAGTCAGTATGCCATAAAAGCCAGAAAAACAGACGAAAACATAGCGGCCTTTCATTTTTCGGTAGATAAGCAATTCATTAATAACATGAAGCTTGATCTGATAGCAGGGGGAAACCTACCTGATGCTACGGTAGATTCGAGCGGCAACTTTGTGTTGTTAAACGAAAAAGCAGTTAAAACACTCCATTTAGGCACACCACAAGAAGCTATCGGAAAGATGGTTTTCCTTAATAATCAAACTGAGGTATTGGTAGCAGGCGTACTCAAAGATTTCTGTTTTTCAAATTATGAGTTTGCCGTAAATCCAGCGGTTTTTCAATACAATCCCAAGCAGTTTCGCATACTTTCTGTCAAAACAGCCGATGCAGCTGATGAGTCAGCCTTATTGGCCTCTGTTGAGAAAATCTGGAAGCGCTATCACCCTTATGAAGCAATGGTCTACTCGTGGTATGCGCAGGAATTGTATGAACGTTATTTCCCAACAGAGGATATGCAGTTTTCTGGTATTACTATTTTAGTTGGTTTTGTCATAGCCATTATGGGTTTATTAGGCATGGTTACTTATAGTACCGAGAAACGAATCAAGGAAATTGGTATCCGTAAAGTGTTGGGAGCAAGTGCGAATGAGATGATACGGTTGCTTTCTTGGAGCTTCCTGAAACTCTTATTGATAGCGGCTTTAATTGCCTTTCCAATCAGCTATTTAAGTAGCGCATTGGTATTGAGTATCTTTACTTTTAATCCGGGCTTAAACTTCGGGTTATTGATTGGTAGCTTCGGATTGATTTTTCTGATAGCCTTATTGACTATTGGTTTCAAGACTTATCAGGCTGCGTCAACCAACCCGGTAGAGAGTTTGAAAGTGGAGTAATAAACTGTTAAATTAACTTAAATGAAATGAGAATGATTAGTTGAGGTGGTAACTTCAAATTTTAATCATCAAAATTTCAAAATTATGTTAAAAAACTATCTGAAAATATCCTGGCGTAATCTCATGAAACGTAAGTTTTATACTATGGTTACGATTTTCGGTCTCTCGGTCGGAATCACATTTGCTTTGTTGATAGGGAGCTATGTATGGGGCGAATTAAGTGTGAATAGCAAGTTACGGAATCTGGACAATCAATATATGATTCAGAGCAAATGGAATAAGGAAAATATGGGTGGAGAGATTACAACCTTAGGACCTATAGGAAAAGCATTAAAAGCGAATTATCCGGCTCTGGTAGAAAATTATCATCGCTTCGATGCTGTAACCACCATTGTTTCAAAAGGGGATAGGGTTTTCAGAGAAGATCTTCAATTGACAGATTCAACCATGCTGACAATGTATGGCTTCCCGTTAATACAAGGCAATCCGAAAACAGCATTGAATGAACCCAATACTATGGTGATTTCGACAGATCAGGCTATTAAATACTTTGGTAAAACTGATGTAGTTGGACAAACGCTCAGGATTGAATCTTTTTCTGGTGAGAAACGGGATTTTATGATTACAGGTGTGTTGGGTGATATACCTTACAATTCAGTCACTAATCTTGTTACTCCCAATCATAAACTTCCTGTTCTGATATCGTTTAATAATGCGCAGTTCTTAGGGCGCAATGGATATGATTTCTGGAATAATGCTTATATCGTTAATTATATTGAATTAAAAAAAGGAATCAGAAAAGAGGATTTAGAAAAACCGATGAAGCAATTAATTGCTACTAATGCTTCTAAAGAAATCAGCGATAACCTACACGCTTATCTGAAGCCTTTAAAGGAGGTTTATTTGGAGGCAAACAATGGTCTGGTTAAAAAAACAATTCTGACATTGAGCTTAGTGGCCCTGTTTATCCTGTTAATGGCCGTTGTTAATTTTGTGAATATCTCTATTGGCAATTCTTCTTCCCGTTTAAAAGAAATAGGTGTAAGAAAAGTATTAGGTAGTATGAAAGGGCAGGTACTTCGTCAGTTTTTAACAGAATCTGTCATTATCAGTTTATTTAGTTTATTGGTTTCTTTATTGTTCTACCAATTTTTCAGGCCATTTTTCTCTCAGATATTACAAAAAGACATTGCTTCTCTATTTAGTGCTTCGACTTACTTCTATCTGGGAGCTATTGGCTTAAGTTTATTTATTGGGATATTAGGTGGACTTTATCCTTCTTTTGTTTTGGCGAATCTGCCCTTGGTTGATTCAATGAAAGGGAAGTTGAAAACGGTGAAAGAAAACATCTTCTTCAGACGGGTCTTACTGGCTTCTCAGTTCACAGTTGCCTTATTTGTATTTGGTGGAGCAACAGTTATCTCTCAACAGGTGAATTATTTTTTTACGGAAGACTTAGGCTATAATAAAGAATCTGTTTTTTCGGTCAGAGTTCCTCGTGACTGGTCGCTCAGAGGAGTCGAGAAAATGGAAACAGTAAGAAATGAGATTGCAAAACTGAAAGAAATCAAAAACGGAAGCTTAGCCTGGGAGATTCCGGACGGGGCTACAGGATTCAGCAGTGCGATTTACAGGTTAGGACAAGACTCAACCAAAGCCTTTTATGCACCTACGCTGATAACCGACGAAAAATTTGCTCAAACGTATGAAATACCGATAGTTGCAGGGCAGTATTTCCAAGCTCAACAAGGTACTTATCAGCCTGAGAGAATGGTGTTGAATGAAGCAGCTATTAAGGCCTTAGGCTTTAAAAATGCACAAGAGGCAATAGGGCAACAAATAAGGCTTCATTATTTTCCGAGACCCTTTACGATAGTTGGTGCAACCAAAGACTTCCATTTTGAATCTATGCACAAAGCTATAGGGCCAACGGCATTTATGCAGGTAAAAGATAACCCCTTTTATCGTTATTTATCATTCAGGCTGAACTCAGCGAACCTGAGAGAAGCCATGAAAAATATTGAAAAAAAATGGTATGAATTACTACCTGATGCACCGTTTGAATATACGTTCATGGACGAGACCTTGCAGAAACTCTATCAGTCGGAGGTACAGTTGAAGCAAGCTGCGGAAGTAGCCACTACCCTTGCCATTGTGATAGTCTTATCCGGCATTTTAGGTATGGTCTCGTTAAGTATAGTCAGAAGAACCAAAGAAGTAGGTATCCGTAAAGTATTAGGGGCTTCGGGTATCAGTATTGTTTTTTTGTTTCTGAAAGAGTTTCTGATTGTGGGGGCATTAGCCATCCTGATTGCTTTCCCTTTAGCGGTTCTGAGCATGAATAGCTGGTTGCAAAACTATGCCTACCGCGTAGAATTAAGCTGGATTACCTTTGCCTTTGTCGGGTTTGTTTTCGTAATGATGGTTGCCTTGTTAGTAGGTTTCCAGACTCTGAAAGCAGCCAGGCTGAATCCGGTGAAAAGTCTGAAAATTGAATAGCTGAGGGCTAAGGGCAGAAGGCAAGGAGCAAAACCTTGTATCTCGCGCTCTATGCCTTCTGCCCTTACCAAATACAAATATGATACGCAATTACTTAAAAATCGCCTTCAGAAACCTGCGGAAGCAAAAGGGTTTCACTTTTATCAACATCGCAGGGTTAGCTATTGGTATTACCTGCTTTTTGTTGATTGGATTGTATGTAAAAGATGAATTGAGCTACGACCGGTTCAATAAAAATGCTGACCGCATTTATCGTGTAACACGTGTTTTTAAGTCAAACGATGGGACTGTTAGCCTGCATTTAGGACACGTAGCTCCGGCATTTATGCAGTATTTCCAGAGCGATTTTTCGGAAGCTGAGCAAATTACCCGATTATTTGGTCAGCAATCTGTAGTCAACAGACCTGAAAATCCTGAAAAGAAATATCAGGAATCAAGTATGTATTTTGCGGAGGCAAATATTTTTAAGGTATTTTCTTTTAATATGTTGTCGGGTAATCCGGATAAAGCACTGGTTGAACCATTTACGGTAGTCTTATCTAAACCCATGGCAGAAAAGTATTTTGGTAGTGAAGATCCTATAGGCAAACTGCTGAAAGCTGATAGTAAGTATGAATTGAGAGTAACTGGTGTTTTTGAACCTTTACCAACCCAATCTCATTTTCATGCTGATTTTCTGTTGTCGATGAATACGCTGAATGATGACAAGATTTATGGCAAAGACAATATGAACAGAGACTGGGGGGGAAATAATTTTGCTACTTACTTTCTGATGCCCAAAGGCTATGATATGTCAAGAATTGAAAGCCGGATGAAAACATTTCTTGATACACACCTGCCAGTATATGATGGCAGGAAGGGGTCTCAGTATTCAAACCTGATTTTTCAGAAATTGACTGATATTCACCTGTACTCGCATCTGGATTCGGAGCATGAAGCAAATGGGAACATTAAATACGTATATACCTTCTCTGCTATCGCTTTTTTTATTCTGTTAATTGCCTGTATCAATTACATGAATCTGGCTACGGCTCGCTCGGCAGGCAGAGCTAAAGAAGTGGGGCTTCGCAAAGTAGTAGGTGCTATACGGGCGCAATTGATAGGGCAATTTTTAAGTGAATCATTGTTGCTTACACTTTTTTCATTAGCAATTGCATTGGTAGCTACCGTGTTATTGATTCCAGCTTTGAATGATTTCACTAATAAATCATTGACTTTCACTAATTTATTCGATTATAAAATTATTCTCCTCATTATTGGGGTTATATTCTTTACCGGAATTTTGGCAGGGAGTTATCCGGCATTCTTCCTGACTGCTTTTCAGCCTGTAGAGGTACTGAAAGGAAAAATAAAAAATGCCATGAAGAACGGGCGTCTACGGCAGGTTTTAGTAGTAATGCAGTTTTCAATTGCCTATATCCTAATTATCAGTACTGCTATTATCTACAAACAATTGAGTTTTATGCTTACTCAAGATGTTGGGTACAAAAAAGATCAGGTAATTGTGATGCGTGTGGGAAATGATAGTTCGGTAGATTTTGAGAGTTTTAAACAAGAACTGAAACGTCAGACAGGGGTAAAAAATGTAAGCCATTCTTCAAGAACACCTACTGGGCGATTGCTTGATTCTCAAGGTGCAAAAGTAGCAAAGGGAGATTCTATGGCTCCCACGAGTACTGTAATAAAAGCACTCTCAATAGACCATGATTATTTATCTACGTATGAACTTAAATTGGTGGCTGGCAGAGACTTTTCGAGGGATTTCAAATCAGATGATTCAACAGCTTATATTCTAAATGAAGCGGCAGTAAAATCGATTGGCTGGAAAAGCAATGCAGATGCTATTGACGAAGCGTTTGAATATGGGGGTAAGAAAGGTAAAGTAGTTGGAGTTGTTAAAGATTTTCATTTCGAGTCTTTGCATCAGAAAATTGTGCCTATGGTAATGTTTTTTAATAAGGGCTGGCGAAGCTGGCTTTCGATAAATATGGCAGCAGGAGATTTTCAGAAGACTATTGCCAATATTGAGAAAACATTTAAAGTATATATGCCCGATACTCCGTTCAGTTATCAGTTTTTAGATGAACGTTTTAATAAACAATATGAAGCCGAGCAGAAGCAAAGATCATTATTCATGATTTTTGCAGGTATATCTATTTTTATTTCATGTTTAGGTTTATTTGCATTAGCTGCTTTTATGGCTGAACAACGCCGCAAAGAAATTGGAGTTCGCAAGGTATTGGGTGCCTCAGTAGGTAGCATTACCACTTTACTTTCAAAAGATTTTATCAAGCTGGTAGTTATATCAATTCTGATTGCCTCACCTATTGCCTGGTACGCTATGAGTGGCTGGCTGACGGATTTTGCCTATCGCATTGATATCGAATGGTGGATTTTCCCTGCAGCAGGTCTGGTTGCAATCCTGATAGCCGTAGCAACAGTAAGCTATCAGGCTATTTCAGCTGCATTGGTGAATCCGGTGAAAAGTTTGAAGTCTGAGTAGTTTCTTAGAGGCGAATGCAAAGGTCGAGACAGGGCATTGCCCTGCCTCGACGAAGATAATAGAGATTTTTTTTTTTACCAATACAAAATCCCCATTTAGGGGTTAGGGGCATGATTAAAAACTACTTAAAAATCGCCTGGAGGAGCTTATTAAAAAGCAAGCTTTTTACTGCTCTCAATTTATTAGGTCTGGCCTTAGGGCTGACGGTATCACTCTTGTTGATGCTTTACGTAAAAGATGAATTATCTTTTGATAAGTACCACTCAAAGGCTAAGGATATTTATCGGGTTGGGGTAACCGCTACTTTTGATGGTAAAAGCCAGAAATGGGCTAATGCACCTAATATAGTAGGCCCAACTATGAAAGATGAGATTCCGGAGGTAATAGAGCAGACACGAATACTCTGGAATGACTTTGGTCAGACTGCCTTTGTTAATGCGGGGGACAAGAAATTTGCAGAGAAAAGACTATACTGGGTTGATGGGACGATTTTTGAGCTTTTTGATATAAAACTCCTGCAAGGAAACCCGAAAGTAGCATTGCAAGACCCAAACAAAGTTATACTGAGCCAATCGACAGCCAGAAAATATTTTGGTGATGAAAACCCGATAGGAAAAGTATTAAAAGTAGGTAGCAAGTATTCTTTAGAAGTATCAGGGGTTTATGAAGACCTGCCTCATAATTTTTCATTGGATGCTGATTTAATGGGCTCATTCAATAGTGTAGAATGGGCAGCTAAACGGTTGTATTGGAGTAATTCGAGTTATGAAACCTATTTATTGATGACACCTAATGCGAGTCAGCAAAAAGTAGAAGCGCAAATGACAAAGATTCTGGAAAAGAATATTCCGAATAAAGAAGATCGTTGGTTTTCGCTCTGGTTACAACCGCTGACAGATATACATCTGAAATCGGGCGATATTTCAAATAGTAATACCACTCGTAAAGGTGATGCCAGTCAGGTAAAAATATTATTGATTCTGGCTCTGGTTGTGTTGGTAATAGCGTGTATTAATTACATGAATCTGGCAACGGCACGTTCACAAAAGCGTTTTAAAGAAGTAGGTATTAACAAGACTATAGGGGCTACTAATCGCCAGTTAATTGGGCGTTTCTATACTGAAACCACACTTACAATTTTTCTGGCATTATTGTTAAGTTTGAGCTTCCTGATACTGGCATTACCAGTATTTAATCAGTTGGCGGGTAAGAACTTATCAATTGCTAATATTTTTACGCCTGAAGTAGGCATAGGGTTACTATTGGTTTTTGCTTTTGTTACCTTCGTTTCAGGCTCATATCCTGCATTTTACCTCTCTTCTTTTGCACCCAAAAGCCTGTTACAGACATCAATTACTAAAAAATCAGGAGCCGGATTTTTCCGTCAGTCTTTGGTTGTTATACAGTTTTCTGCCTCAATTGTTCTGATTATCTGCACCTTTATCTTTTTTCAGCAGTTAAAATTTATTCAGAATAAAAAATTGGGCTATAACCCAGAGCAGGTTGTGGCTGTGATGACCTCAGGTGCTGAAAATAAAGAACAGATTGATGGTTTGATTAATAGCTATAAAGCTTTGAGCAATGTAGTTGAAACATCGCGAGCCCAAACTTATTTAGGCTTTGGCGGAAGTGGCCGTTCGATGAGTAAGGCAGATAACCCCAAAGAGTCATTCGCTGTTACTACTAATCGTGTAACAGGAGATTTTGCAAAGGTTTTAGACCTGAAATTTTTAGCAGGGAAAACATTACCTCTTATCAAAGATGAAAAAGATACAACTGTGCAAATAGTAGTGAATGAAACAACTGTAAAGTTGTTAGGCTATAGAACGCCGCAGCAAGCAATCGGTAAGTTTTCGGATAATTTATTCTGGAATCGCAAGGCTGAAATTGTAGGGGTGGTAAGAGATTTTCACTATAATTCTTTTCATCAACCTATTGGTTCTTATGCTTTTCACAATTGCGATACTGAGGGAAGACCTTACCTTCTCGTTAAGGTTAATACAAGCGATTTAGGGCAAACCATGAGGCAACTGGAGGCTACTTTCAAAAAGAGTATTCCGGCATCAGCTTTTGAATATGTATTTCTTGACCAGTTCCTGGATACGCTCTATCGAGCCGAAACCCAGACGGCTAATGTAGTCTTATTGTTTTCGGGCTTAGCTATTCTGATAGCCTGTTTAGGATTATTTGGTTTGGCCGCTTACACAGCCGAACAACGCACGAAAGAAATTGGTATCCGTAAGGTATTGGGAGCCTCAGTAGCAGGTATCACTACTTTAATATCTAAAGACTTTCTGAAATTAATCATTATTTCAGTTCTGATTGCCAGTCCTTTAGCCTGGTATTTTATGGAAGAATGGCTCAAAGGTTTTGCCTATCAGGTTACCATTCAATGGTGGGTATTTGTCATTACAGGGTTGATTGCCGTATTAATAGCACTGCTGACAGTTAGCTCACAGGCGATCAGAGCTGCTTTAGTGAATCCGGTAAAATCATTAAAAACGGAATAAATCGCAGCGGGCATGGGGCTTGGAGCACAGGGTAAAAATGCTTTGCTCCATGCCCTATGCCTCATGCAAAAAATCATGAAACTCAAATTTACACTCAGAGTCTTAACCAGAAATAAGCTCTTTACTGTGCTGAATATAGCCGGGCTTGCCTTGGGTATGGCGGGAGGGATATTGGTTTTTCAATTAGTGAAATACCATTTAAGCGTAGATGCTTATCATAAAAACGCCGATAGAATCTACCGGGCAGTAGTTGATTTACATTTGGAAGATGGCTCAATAGAAAGAGAAAGAGGAAGTGCATATCTGTTACACAGCACCCTCAAAAAAGATTTTTCTGCTGTTGAACGTACTGCTTATCTTGCACCTAAGTCAATGACAATTGCAGTGACCGCCAATAACGCAGTGTATAAATATTTAGAAAATGAATCTGCGGCATTTACGAATGCCGATTACTTCAACATATTCGATTATGCGTGGAAGATTGGAACCCCTGAAGTTTTAAATGAGCCTAACAAGGTGGTTTTGACAGAACGTTATGCTCAGAAGTTTTTTGGCTCGCAAAACCCAATCGGGAAGCGTATCAAACTTGAAAATCAGCAGGAAGTAACAGTAGCGGGTCTTTTAGAAGATTACCCTACCAATACTGATTTGAAAACTGATATATTTGTTTCATTGCCAACACTTAAAATTTTAATGCCTAATTATGGCTATGAAGACTGGGGATGGATTAACAGCGGTAGAGAAACATTTGTTTTACTGCGCTCAAAAGATTTGAAAGAGGATTTTGAAAAACAAATGCCCGCTTTTTCAAAAAGATATTATGGTGCAGATAGCGAAGTCTTCAGGTATCATCTTCAAAGTTTATCAGACATTCACTTTAATATTGATTATGGTGGAAAAATTAAAAAATCTACTATTGATTTGCTCTTAGTGATAGGTGCATTGATGATTATAATTGCCTGTATTAATTTTATCAATCTGTCAACGGCACTTGCATTCAAACGTTATAAAGAAGTAGGTGTCAGAAAAACTTTGGGTAGTTCTGAATTACAGATTTTCTGGCAGTTTATCACCGAAACAACTGTTGTGGCTGTGTTGTCGGTAGTTCTGGCAATGATTATTGCGAATGTATCTGCCCCGATATTGAGCCAGTGGTTAAAGACCCCAGTCAGCATTAATATTTTCGACGATGTTAAACTGATGGGTTTTATTGTGTTTTTGGTGATTGCTATTGTGTTTATTGCAGGGTTATATCCGGCAATGGTTATTGCCAGTTTTAACCCTTTAAAAGCACTGAAAAGTATTACAGAACTGCCTAGGAAATTTACATTAAGAAAAGGTCTGGTAATAACGCAATTCAGTATTGCCTGTATTCTGATAGCTGTTTCAATACTTGTGGTTTTGCAGTTGGACTACCTGAACAATAAAGATTTAGGACTTAGAAAAGAACTGGTTTTACATGTAAATATACCAACTTCTGAAAGCACCAGATTAGCCATTTTTAAAAATCAATTGCTTCAACAGGCTAATATTGAAAACGTTTCGTTTTTCAGAACTGCCCCGTCTTCAAAAGCGGGTAGTGGCGGTAGTATTAAATACGAAGGAAGAGATTGGGAGAAATTCATGGCAAGATCTAAAATGGCCGATGAGGCCTATGTTGATACCTATGGTATAAAACTTATAGCGGGGCGTAAACCTGTGGCTTCTGATACCTTGCGTGAGTTGTTGGTGAACGAAAAGCTGGTAAAAGATTTAGGACTAAAGACACCGGGAGAAATTCTGAATAAAAAATTGTTGGTAGGTGATCTGGATAAAACAGGGATAGTGGTAGGGGTAGTGGCGGATTTCAATAATACAGACCTTTACACCGGAGTTGAACCAACGGTAATTATGACATCACGTGTTCATTATCATTATGCAGCTATTCAATTAAAAGCATATAACTCTAAGAGTGTTCAGGATATTGCTAAAATATGGGAGCGATTATATCCCGACAATGTATTTGAATATTCTTATTTTAAAGATGATGTAGCACGTTTTTATGAAAGAGAGGAGTTAATCAGTAATCTTACCAAGACTTTTGCAACATTGGCAGTTTTTATTTCTTGTCTGGGTCTGTTCGGGCTGGCTACTTTTTCTATCAGGCAGCGCACCAAAGAGATTGGCATCAGAAAAGTACTGGGCGCTTCGGTTTTCAGCATTACCACTTTGCTTTCGGTTGATTTTCTGAAACTGGTTTTCGTTGCTTTGTTTGTTGCTATGCCAGTGGCCTATTATTTCATGGCACAATGGCTGCAGGATTTCGCCTATCGTGTGTCTATTGAGTGGTGGATATTTGCAGCCACCGGAGCAGTAGCTATACTGATTGCCATCATGACCATCAGTTATCAGGCCATCAAAGCCGCATTCATGAATCCGGTGAAGAGTTTGAAATCAGAATAAAACGAGCCCCTAACTCTTAAAGGGGGACTACAAATATCTCGAACACCTATTTTAGTATTTTTTCTGATAGGATTGATATTTCAATTAGGGGATACTAAATATTTCATTATTCAATTTTAAATCCGCCTTTAGGGGTTAGGGGCTTATGTTAAAGAATTACTTAAAAATCGCACTACGAAACCTTTTCCGCAATAAGGTTTACAGTTTTATTAACATTGCGGGGCTTAGTATTGGTCTGGCTGCGGCTATGCTGATTATGCTTTATACCAAAGATGAAGTAAGCTATGACCGGTTCCATGCCAATAATCCGAATATTTATCGGGTTACTACTGAATGGATTAATCCTGATGGAAGCATAAAGCAAGCCGATGGTACTACGGGCTATTTTCAAGGTCCTAAATTTAAAGCGGGTGTACCTGAAATTCAGTCTTATGTAAGATTGAGAAGCGATTTCAGGAATATCCGTCAGGGTACTGAAATAAAAGGATATAGTGTACTTGAGACAGATGCTAATTTCTTCTCTGTATTTACATTCCAATTAATAAGCGGTAATCCTGCCAAGGCGCTTGAAAAACCTCAGTCAATTGTGGTATCAGATGAAATGGCTTTGAAACTGTTTAAGGATACTGATGTATTGGGTAAAACTATTGATTTTGTTGAAGAAGATAAACTCGTACCTTATCTGATTACAGGAGTAGCCAAAAAAGCTCCACAAAACTCTTCAATCAAGTTCGACTTCTTATTACCAATGATTGTTAAGAATGAAGAATATCAGAATAATGAAAACTGGTTTAATTTCTTTCTGAATACTTTCGTAGTATTGTCGCCTAATGCCAATGAAATTGCAGCAGAGGCAAAAATGAAAAGAGTATATGAATCTGAAGCAAAGGCTTCTATTGCCAAGATGGCAAAAGACTTTGAGATAAAAGAACGTGCTCAATATACACTTCAGCCATTAACTGAAATACATTTGAGTACACAATTTGCTGCACAAAATGGGCTGACAGATGCCAGCAACCCGACTTTCTCTTATATCCTGACCGGAATAGCTTTCTTTATTTTATTAATTGCCTGTATCAATTTTATTAATCTTACAGTTGCCCGTTCGTTAAAACGCGCTAAAGAAATCGGTGTAAGAAAAGTAGTAGGGGGCGATAGGAAGCAATTGATTATGCAGTTTCTGGGTGAGTCGTTCGTATTGTGTTCGATAGCTTTTGTTTTAGCTGTTGTTATTGTGCAGGCTGTATTGCCCACGTTTAATCAGTTAGCTAATAAAGCATTAGCGTTTTCGTATTTATTTGATTTCAGACTTGTGGTCGGATACATTATACTTTTCTTTATTACAAGCTTATTGGCAGGGTTTTATCCGGCTATGGTATTGTCTGGCTATGATCCGGTGAAGACTTTGTACAGCCGATTTAATCTGACTGGTAAAAATTACTTGCAGAAAAGCCTTGTTGTGGTGCAGTTTGGCCTGGCTTCTTTTCTGATTATTGCTACGCTTACTATATATTCGCAATTCGATTATCTGACTACCAAGGAGTTGGGCTATGATGATAAAAACCTGATTACGGTTGATAGATGGCGTATGAGCCATAGTGAGGCTCGTCTGTTTATTGATGAATTGAAAAAAGACCCTAATATTATTGAAGTAGCGCCTAAAAATGGTGGACAATGGGGCACTATAGCTCGGATAAATGGAGAAAAACAGATTGAATTTGCCTATGAAACAATAAATCCTACATTCTTGCCACTTTTAAAAATACCAGTTATAAAGGGGCGTAATTTCTCAGCTGATTTCCCATCTGATTCAACCCAATCTGTAATAGTGAATGAAGCATTTGTGAAGAAAGCAGGTTGGAAAACTCCGATTGGGCAGGAAGTGAATTTCTGGTATGATAATAATACCAGATATAAGGTGATAGGCGTAGTAAAAAATCATCATTTCAATTCACTGAATCAGGAAATCGGTGCGCAATTATTTACTATGAAACCAGGTAACAGATATGGAACCGTATATATTAAAATCAAGCCAAAAACGGAGGTGGCAAGTCTGAAGCACATTGAAAAGACTTTCAAGAAGCTGTTTCCAATCAACTCGTATGATTACAAGTTTGTAGAGGCCGAAAACCTGAAAAGGTACGAATCAGAAGCTAAATGGAAGCAAATCATGATGTTTGGTGCCGTATTGACCATCTTCATTTCTTGTATAGGCTTGTTTGGTTTAGCTACCTTATCGGCAGAAAAACGTACCAAAGAAATTGGTATCCGTAAAGTATTGGGTGCATCGGTAAGTAGTATCGTTCAGTTGCTTTCTAAAGATTTTCTGAAATTAGTAAGCCTTTCGTTCATATTTGCTTTTCCTCTGGCATTTTATGCGGCGCAGGAATGGCTCAAAAACTATCCTTATCGTATTTCTATCAGCGCATCTATCTTCATTGTTACGGCTATAGTTACGATAATGATTGCACTATTGACAGTAGGGGGACAGGCTATCAGGGCAGCTTTAATGAATCCGGTGAAATCGTTGAAAACGGAGTAGACGGAGTAGGGAGAATGGAACAGGGGAAAGGAGTTTCCATTTCTTTTTTTGAGATATAAAAAGGTTAATAGTCAAAATTCAATAAATAAAAATGGCAAGAGGGAAGCCCTTTTGCCATTTCTTATATCATTCAGTTCCAAATCTTATCGTTTTTTAAAAGTCATTACCTCTGTTGCCGGATTCCCGATAAATAATTTTACTTGGTTTGTCTCAAAAACTATTCTGGTTGCTTTACCTAAATTTTTATAAAATTCATCTTCCGCTTTCATCGCCTCAGCAGGTCCTGCCATTTCGGTTGTGATTACCTCAGTACTTTTAATAGTGCCATCAGCTTCGTTGTGGGTATAAGTAGCCCCATACATATTTACGTAGCTAAATCCACTGATATTCAGATATGCCATATTATCTGGGGCTTTTTTAGCTATATCCATCCCCAGTTTTTCTGAACCCTGTGTTTTGCTGTTTTGATAGCCTGCAAAATAATATTCAGTAGGCTTTGAGACAGCGCCCGGGTCTTTGCTTGAAACAGGTTCATTAGGGTTCTCTCCATCTTTTGAATTTGCCTTAGCAGGTAAATCGTCGGCATCAGCCGACATATCCTCTGCTCCCTTTTCACAAGACATCATAATTGCCATGAAACTCAATAATAGCATTAATTTTTTCATAAAGAATAGATTTAAGGTAATACTACTATGATACGGTTATCTGAAAAATAGTTGGAATCTGATAGAAATATTTTTAAGCTAAATCCTTAATAATCAAATAACCTGAAGAAGTTTTCAACGTATTTACGGCCTGTCTCGATTTTTGATTTTTTCACGTCTTTGAGAGTAATTATATAGTTGCCTGTAAAAAAACGCTGTGCTTCTAAGATATGTTTTGAGTTGATGATAGTAGAGCGACTTATTCTGACAAACTCTTTTGGCAAAATATCTTCCAGATTCTGAATAGTATAATTTGTCAGGTATTGCTTACCATCTAAAGTATTCAGAAAAACGTAGCGTTCTTCGGCAAAGAAATATGCAATTTCTGTAATGGAAATGAAAAGCATTTTTTCGCCAGCCTTAACCGTGAGTGAATGAATCTCTTTTTTATTTCCGATGGAAGATAATAAATTAGCAAACTTCTGAAAATTAAATTGTGTTTGTTGTTCCGATTTCTTTTGTTTTAATCTTATTACTGTCAAATCAAAGCGTTGTTTCTCTATGGGCTTCAATAGATAATCTACTGAGTTTTCTTCGAATGCTTTTACGGCAAAGGCATCATAGGCGGTTGTAAATACGATTAAGGGCATGGTTCGGAGCTTTTTTAACACTTCAAAACCGTTAAACACGGGCATTTCAATATCGAGAAAAATCAGATCGGGTTTAATCCTTTCTACTATTTCAATAGCCTCATCTCCATTGCGGGCGATGGCTACTACCTCGAAAAAATCAGGATAATTTGCCAGCAGATTTTTTAATCCTTTAATTGCCAGCTCTTCATCTTCTATAATAACTGTTTTCATTATGCGTACTTTTTAGGAAGATGAACCAAAATATATTTGGTTGGATTTTCATGATATTTCTCTTGGTTTGTCGGAGATTCATTGAAAACGGCAAAAGAAGCATTTTCTCCACCCAATAATTTTATTTTTTCATTCACACTCCGTAAACCATACCCATACTGAAACCCTGATTGAAAAGGCTGACCATTATCATATATCTTTAATTCTATAAAATCATTATCAGAATTTATCTGTATGCCCATTATTCCTTTATCTGGCATTTTTGAGATACTATGTTTTATGGTATTTTCGGCTAAAGGTTGAATAAGGAAACGTGGAATGATGCAGGCAGATAAATCAGAATCAAGGTCAGGAATCCTGAAATCAAGTCTTTCACCAAACCTTATTTTTTCAATAGATAGATATGTTCGTACTAAATCTAATTCCTCGGCTAATGTCCAGTAATACTGGCTTTGAGCGTTGGTAGTGAATCTGAAAAACCTGCTCAATAGCAAGGTCATTTGTTTGGCTTTCTGTGGTTCATCGTCTATGGCATTGGCAATAGAGTTTAACGAATTATACAAAAAATGGGGGTTGATTTTGGCTTGTAAAGCTTCTAAATCAGCTTTGGTTTTTAGTTCTTTTAGTTGGGTTACCTCTAATTCCTTCAATAAAAAATGCTGTTCACGGCTTTTCTCATTTTCAACCCAATAATAAGCAAATAAACCGGCCCAGACTAAATTCAACCTGAATACAATAGAACCATTAAAGTTAAAGAACAAATCTTGTAAGGTATAATGAAAAGGAAGGTCTTTGGCACTTAAAAGTACAAGTGCTCCTTTGCCCAAATACAAGAGAATACCTAAAGCCAGGTAATTTAAAAAAGTTTTTTGTTTGTTGATGAATGTGTATCTGCGATAAAGGTAGATAACCACAACAGCCATAAATGACTCCAGAAGGTTATCATAAAAAATAAAGTCATTGGCAGCACCAAGAGGAGCATTTGAATCAGGTATGTAGCCCATCAAGGTGGATAAAAGAAAAAGGCCTCCCCCTAACCCGAAATTGACAAGGGTGATGATAATAAACTGAAAGAATGAATTACTGAAAAAATTATTCGGCTTCATTGGTGTTCCAGAATAGATAGGCGATGATACATAAAGGTATAAATAGAATCAGATCATTCAAATGTGCCAACCATTCAATACGCAATATTCTGCTTACCGGAAAAGTAACTCCCCCTACAGATAGCAGCGTGCCTACCCACCATCGGACAAGCTTTGTGCGTGTAAGTACAATCCCAAGTACAAGTAAACTTAATGGAAAAGCCGGCCCGCTCCAGAATAAAACCAGATTTAACTGGGTAGGGTAAAGTTTTGCTGCTTCTACTCCAATTTTGTCTGAAATATTGAAAATATCGGAATATAAGCCCTCAAATGCAAACGCTATCCCACCGAATATTCCATAAAGAACATACAGTAATCCCAGACGTGAATACACCGGGAGCTTGGGTTTCAGTGAATCAAAAATGCCGATAAGACCTATAGCCAGAAAGAGCATTGAAAAGAAGACCAGAACTGAGCCATTGATGGTATGACGACCATTTTCTTTCCAGAAAAAAGAACTGATGATAACAATCAATTGCCCTGATACAAGGCAGATAGCCCAGAATTTTTTGTCGAGAATAGATGATTTTGATTGCATAAAGTTTGTAGCTGTTTAATAATTTCAGCACAAAACAGCCATGAAAAACCTCTGCGAAAAACAGGTTTTGGTTATAATACAGAATTCAGCGTACAGAATACATAAAACTATACATAGAAGTATTTCAGAGTGACCTGAAAAACCTTGTCCGTGAACGTACGAGAGCCGTCCGAAAACGGACAGATTCTTTTGGGTATTTTATCGTAAGGTTTTGATTATTAATTGTTTATGTTTTTGGCATGGCTTTAGATAATTATAATACACAATACAAAATTATGAAAAAGCTATGTTGAAAAATTATTTTAAAATAGCGATAAGGAATCTGCAACGAAATAAGGTTTATGCCTTAATCAATGTCATGGGGCTGGCATTGAGCATGAGTTGCGGAATCCTTATTTTTGCTTTAGTAAAACACCACTTGAGCTTCGATAACTTCCATGCAAATTCTGATCGTATTTATCGCATTGTTACTGAGCAACACCGGGATAATATCAGTTATACGAATAGTGTGCCGAATCCTTTAGGAAAGGCATTTCGGAATGATTATACTTTCGGTGAAAAAGTTGCCCGTATCTGTACTTTTGACGACCAACTGATTACTGTAAAGCAAGGGAATGAAATAAAGAAATTTAAAGATGATGAAGGTATTGCATTTACGGAAACAGAGTTTTTTGACATTTTTAATTATCCTCTTTTGATTGGAGATAAAAAAACAGTTTTAAGTGAGCCCAATACGGCAATCATGACCGAAAGAGCCGCTAAAAAGTATTTTGGCAACGAAAACCCCATTAACAAAACCTTTAAACTTGATAACCGTATTGAATTTAAGGTTACGGGTATCCTAAAAGATCTGCCAGCCAATAGTGACAGACAAACGGATATTTATGCGTCTTATCTGACCTTAAAATCTTATAATGAATGGGCCGCCAGCGATGATTCCTGGGGAGGAATTTCGAGTTCTATGCAATGCTTTGTATTACTTCGCCCCGGTATTTCTCCTGCTCAGGTTGAAAAAGTGATGCCTGCCTATGTGAAAAAGTATCGTCCGACCTCCAAAAACGTTCATCATTATAAATTTCAGCCTTTGGCAGAAATGCACTTTGATGCCCGTTACAATGGCCCAATGGACAAGAAGAATCTATGGGTACTATCATTCATCGGCTTGTTTCTGATTATTACAGCTTGTGTTAATTTTATTAATCTGGCCACAGCGCAGGCATTGAAACGCTCTAAAGAAGTAGGCGTAAGAAAAGTGTTAGGCAGTGTACGAATGCAACTTTTCTGGCAGTTTATTTCAGAAACAAGCCTGATAAGCATCTTAGGGGCGGTGGTTGCGATTGTATTGGCTTTTGCCGCTTTACCTTATGTGAACACCTGGTTTAGTTCACAAATCAGTATTAATCTGGTCAATGACTGGCAGTTAATGCTTTTTATTGTCTCATTAATTGTAGTAGTTACTTTATTTTCAGGGTCTTATCCCGGTCTTATATTGGCCGGGTTCCAGCCTGTTCTCGCTCTTAAAGGAAAACTATCTCAACAAAATATAGGTGGTTTTAACACACGACGTACACTAATTATTACTCAGTTTGCTATTTCTCAGGTTTTGATTATCGGCATGGTTATTATTGCGAATCAGATGAAATATGCGCAACAATCAGACCTCGGTTTTCAAAAAGAGGCTATCGTAACAATTCCGATAGCTTCTGGAACGGATTTTAATAAACAGAAGACAATTAAGAACCAATTTTCTGCATTAAGTGGTGTTGAAAAAGTATCTCTCTTTTTCAGACCTCCAGCTTCAGGTTCAAACTGGAGCACCTCTGTAAAGTTTGACAACCGGACTGAAGACGAGGTGTTCAGAGTAAATGTAAAATCAGGAGATGACGAATACCTTTCAACTTTTGACCTCGAGTTGGTAACCGGAAGGAATATTTTTCCTGCCGATAGTATGAGAGAATGTCTGGTGAATGAAACCTTTGTCCGCAAACTTAATCTGGCATCTCCTCAGGAAGTCATCGGAAAAACCATATCAATGAATGGCGGGCACAGCACAGGGCCGATTGTAGGTGTTGTCAAAGATTTTCATGACCGCTCTTTTCATGAAGAAATTAATCCGGTTTTGATTACGACTCTGGCTGATAATTATGACAGCTATGGTGTGAAACTAAATATGGCCAATGCGCAGACAACCCTTGCCTCTGTAGAAAAAATATGGACGCAAGCGCACCCTGACCAGATTTACGAGTATCAGTTTTTAGATGAAAGCATTGCCGAGTTTTATGAAACAGAAAGTATCATGCTGAAAATGATACAGGCATTTTCAGGCATTGCTATATTCATTGGTTGTTTAGGGTTATACGGGCTTGTTTCGTTTATGGTTACCCAGAAGACGAAAGAAATCGGTATCAGAAAAGTTTTAGGCAGTAGTATTGGTAGTATTATCTGGATTTTCGGAAAAGAATTTTCCCGACTGATAATTATCGCTTTTCTGGTGGCCGCACCACTTGCCTGGTGGTTGATGAGCAACTGGTTACAGGATTTTAAATTCCGTATCGACATCAAAATAGATGTATTTATTTTAGCTATTACCTCAACGTTTGTGGTGGCAGCTTTAACTGTAGGGTATCAGGTAATTAAAGCAGCGTTGATGAATCCGATGAAATCGTTGAGAAGTGAATAAAATCCCCCGGCCACTTTCTTTTAAAGGGGAGCTGGGATACAGATTGTCTTACTATTAAAGCAAATTCCCTTTTAGGGTTAGGGACAATATGGCGAAGCAAATAATCTTAATAATTTTTGCAGCTTTTCTGAGCTCAAATCTATCAGGTCAGCAGATTCCGACAACAATAGACTGGTTTTTGCGTACAGGTAGTTCTCAAAATTCCCCACAGCTTTATGTAAAAGAAATGGGCATGGGAAAAGATACTATTGTGATGTTGCATGGAGGATGGGGTGGTGCGCATGATGAACTGGTAGATGCTGTAAGAAATCTGGGTTCTCAGTTTCATTTTATATTTTATGAGCAAAGAGGTTCGCTCAGGTCTCCATGTGCCGATTCACTGATAAGTTTTGATGCACATATAGAAGATTTGGAGCGGTTAAGAAAAGAATTGGGGATACAAAAAATGATAGTGGTGGGTCATTCAATGGGTGGGCTTTTAGCAGGGGCTTATGCGTCAAGATACCCTGAAAGAATCAAAAAACTAATACTTTTAGCACCTGCCTATTTAAAGGAACCCTTGTCGAAAGGTGATATAGCTATTCTGAGCGTAAGCCGACCGGCTTTTGAGAGTTTTTTAGTCAGACCCGACATAAGAGCTGAATTAGAAAAATATAACCTGACCGGAGATAATCTGAATTCAAGACAGGAGACCTTTAAAAACAGAATAAATCTTTGTGGCAGAATGGTTTACGATGTGAGCAACTGGAAGAAATTTCAGGGAGGCGGTCCACTTTTTAAATTCAATGTATATAACCTGACTACGAGAACCTATCCTCCTGATGGCTTTAATTTTTTCACCGCACTTCAAAAAACAGGTTTTCCGATAAGAGTGATTATGGGCGATAATGATTTTCTTGATTTTGGAAATACATTAATGCCAAAATGGTATAATGAAATACCAAATAGTCGGTTTATTTCCATCAAAAACGCAGGACATTTATTATGGTTCGACCAACCTGAGGCGTTTGAGAAGGCATTGAAAGAAAGTATTAAAGCCCCCAACCCCTAAAGGGGAGTTGCTTACGCATTATTATATTAAATTCCCCTTTAGAGGTTAGGGGTTAATTTTCAACTTTTTAAAAAGTCCCCTATTTGGGGCTATGGGCATTATGATACGCAACTATTTAAAAATCGCCATACGTAACCTTATAAAAAACAAGGTTTACTCTTTTATCAACATCGGTGGATTAGCCGTTGGCTTTACCGTCTTTTGTCTGATTTCGCTATATGTATTTGATGAGCTAAGTTTTGATAATTTTCATGCAAAGGGGGATAATATAGTAAGATTGGTGCATCATGCCGAATGGGAGGGTGGTGAGGCACATCATGCAGTTACATCAGCAGCCTTTGCTCCGGCATTGAAAGCTGAATTTCCAGAGGTAAAAGAGGCAGTCAGAATTTCACCTGAAGGTGGTGGGGTTATCACTTTCGGAGATAAAACTGTGAAGGCTGGTAATATAGTTTTTACAGATAAAAATGTATTTGAGGTTTTCACCTTTCCTTTTTTGGCAGGTAATCCTAAAACTGCGCTTTCAGAGCCTAATACCATTGTTATCAATGAAACATTGGCAAAAAAAATATTCGGCAGTGCACAAAAGGCGTTGAATCAGACGATCATGTTTGATAAAACAGTAGCCAATAAAATTACTGGCGTTATTCAGGATATGCCTGCCAATTCTCATTTACAATTTGAGGGCTTACGTTCTCTGCCGACCAACTATACTGCAGGCTGGCAGGAGTCTAATTTATATACCTATTTACTTCTGAGCGATGGAGTGGACAAGAGTAAGTTAGAAGCAAAATTCCCGGCCTTTGCGCAGAAAACCATTTTGAAAGAAATGCCTGTAGTCTCTTACAGAATGGAATTGCAGTCGCTGAGAGATATTTATTTACATTCTAACCTGCAATACGAAATAGGTGCCAATGGTTCTATCAACCGTGTATATTTATTCATGGCCTTAGCAGGTTTGATACTCATTATCGCCATCATTAATTATATGAATCTGGCCACAGCCAGAGCAGGTTTAAGAACCCGTGAAGTGGGTGTTCGCAAGGCAATCGGTTCTACTCAAACTGATTTAATGGGCTTATTTATTATGGAAGCCATGACACTTAGCATCATCGCCTCATTCATTTCAGTATTTTTAATAAGTTCACTTCTGCCATTTTTCAATCAATTGGCAGACAAATCTTTAAGCATTGATAGATTTGGTTTTGGAGTTTCAATAGCTGGCTTCGTTCTTTTCAGTCTCTTTATTGGCTTGCTGAGTGGAAGTTATCCTGCTTTCTTTATTTCAAGATTCAAAATTGTTTTAGCCTTAAAAGGGCTTTCAGGGAACTTAAACCAAAGTATCATTTTTAGAAAATCGCTGGTCGTATTTCAGTTTGTTGCAACCATGATTTTAATTGCCGGAGCATGGATTATCTATCAGCAATTACAGTTTTCAGCTAATAAGGACCTCGGGTTTAACAGAGAACAGGTGGTGACGATACATATCGATGATAGAAATTTACGCACAAAGGTGAAATCGTTGAGGGAGCAGTTAATGAAAAGTCCTTTGATAGAAAACGTGGCTACAGCCGGCAACCCTATCGGTAATAATAATCTGGGTCAGATGCCCTACTACTTTGAAAAACCGGATGGTTCTATTTCAACTAATTCTACGGTAGTACAAGAGCTGGTGGTGAACGCCTCCTTTGTGCCAACGATGGATATTAAGATGAAGTTAGGGGATAATTTTTCAGAAAATAAACCAAGCGACGTTACCGACGCTGCACTCATCAACGAGACCTTAATGAAACAACTGGGGTTCTCAAATCCGATAGGAAAAAGGATGCAGGTGAAAATCAATAATGACCTTACTGTTGAGCGGAAAATCATAGGTGTATTCAAAGATTTTCATACGTATTCTTTGCAACATAAGGTAGAGCCTGTAGTGCTGATAATGCCTGTGCAAGCAAGCATGGAGGATAATCTTTACGTAAAACTCAATACTTCACAAACCAGGGAAGCATTGGCTTATATTGAAAAGACTTATCGCGAATTTGATAAAATAAGTCCGATTGAAATCAATTTTCTGAATCAGAATTTTGCCCGTCAGTATGAAGCAGAGCAAAAACAAGGAGCACTTTCGCTGTATTTTGCCATCATATCGGTTCTATTGGCTTGTCTTGGTTTATTCGGTTTAGCCGCCTTCACTGCACAGCAAAGAGTAAAAGAAATAGGTGTAAGAAAAGTATTAGGTGCCAGTGTGGCCTCTATATTCATTTTATTGAATAAAGATTTTATAAAACTGGTATTGCTGGCCTCAGTAATAGCCATACCAGTAGCCGTAGTTTTGATGAACAAATGGCTTCAGAACTTTGCTTACAAAGTGGAGATTCATTGGTGGGTGTTTGTTGGGTCTGCTTTTACTTCTTTATTAATTGCCTTACTAACAGTAAGTTATCAGGCCATCAGAGCAGCATTGGTGAATCCGGTTAAGTCATTAAAAACTGAATAGCAAACAGCATTGGGTGGAGGGCAGAGGGTTCTGTTCCATGCCCCATGCCGCTGCCCAAAGCAAAAAAATATGCTACGAAATTATCTAACAATCGCCTTTAGAAATCTTGTTCGTAACAAGGTATATAGCTTTATCAATATTGTTGGTTTAGCTATGGGTATTACTGCTTTTTTATTTATTCTGGAATACATCAGTCTTGAAAAAAGTGTTAATAATTTCCACAAAAATTCGGCAGATACTTACCGTCTGCTGAATGAGGATATTCACGGAATTACCTCGCCGGATATCGGACCTGGCTGGGCATTAAAAGCCAAAGAAAATTTCCCTGAAATTAAAGATTTTTGCCGGTTTGAATCGGGCGTTTCTAAAGGTGTGGTCAAAAAAGCCAACGTCAATAGTGAGCCATTCCGCGAGTCAGATATTGGTTTTGCAGAAGGTAATTTCTTTGAGTTTTTTTCTTTCCCCCTGATATCCGGTAATGCTAAAGCCCTTAATAAGCCCAACACTGTTTTTATTTCTGAGAAAACTGCGAAAAAATATTTCGGTAACAATAATCCGGTAGGACAGATACTGATGCTGGATAATCAGTTTGGTACTTCGGCCCATAAAATAGAGGGAGTTTTTGCTGATATGGGAGACAATTCAGACATCAGATACGACATGGTATTTTCATTAGAAACCATGAAAAGCCCCGGCTATCTGAATGGCAATGAATGGGCTACTTTAACCAGCCTTGATTTTCAATACATCAATACCTACTTTCTGCTCAACAAAGGTGTTGACCCGAAGGCGTTTGAAAGCAAACTAACAGATTTACGCAAGAAATCAGGCAAAGAAAATGATGATACCCGTTTCAGGTTACAGCCTTTGGCTAATGTTCACTTGGCCTCCTCATTGAGCGATACCTATCAGACAACCGGAAATCTGAAATACGTATATATGTTGGGCGGTATTGCCTTCTTGATACTCCTGGTGGCCTGGTTTAATTATATCAATCTTTCAACGGCTAATTCTTTAAAAAGGGCCAATGAGGTGGGGGTTAGAAAAGTAATAGGGGCAACTCGAATCAATCTGATTGCACAATTTTTAGGAGAATCAATCGTAGTGAACCTGCTGGGTTTTGGCTTATCTGTATTCTTTATCTACTCGTTTCAGTCGTTCTTCAATGAACTGATCGGTAAAGAATTATCTATCCAGACTATTCAGTTTTCGTTAGTTTCTATTTTAGGGTTAAGTTTACTATTTATAGGTTCAATCCTTTCAGGGGCTTTAACAGCTTTTGTTTTATCAAACTTCAATCCAATCGAAACGCTGAAAGGTAAATTAGGTAAACAATTAAAGGGCGTATTCTTACGTAAGGCTTTGGTAGTTTCGCAATTCAGTATTTCTATCATGCTTATTTTAGGAACGGTTCTGATTTACCGCCAGTTGCATTTTATGCAAAACAAAAATCTGGGTATGAATACCCATCAGTTACTGGTTATTAAAGGGCCTGAAGTAGGGAAGGATAGTACTTATAAAATACGTAAAACAGCCTTTATCGATGGTCTGTCTCAACAAAGTTTTATAAAAGATTACTGTGCATCAGGCAGTATCCCCAGTGGTTGGTATAATTTCACTACCTCGGGCGTTACACAGGCAAAATCAAAATCCGGTGATGAACTGAAAACTTATTCATTCGCAATTATTGGAGACAGATTCCTGAAAACCTATGGAATTGACCTGAAAGCAGGCAGAAATTTTACCTCTGCCGAATGCAATGTAGACTGGATGAATAATAATAAAATATTGCTTAATGAAAGAGGAGTACAGTCTCTTGGCTTTACTTCGGCTGAAAAAGCAGTAAATGAAAAAGTTCAATGGGACGGAAGAACGCTGGAGATTATCGGCGTAGTGAAAAACTATCATCATCAGGGTGTTCAGAAAGCCATTGACCCGATCATATTCTATCCGCAGAATTCATCAGCTTATTTTACTGTAAGACTAACGCCTGACAAAGTGCAGGATAAGATAGCAAGTCTGGAAAAACTATATAAAGCGAATTTTGCGGGTAATCCTTACGAATACTTCTTTGTAGACGAAAACTTCAACAAGCAATACCTTACTGAGCAACAATACAGCAGAATATTCACTACATCGTCTATCTGGGCTATTATCATTGCCTGTTTGGGCCTTTTCGGATTAGCTACCTTTACTACCGAAAGCCGTACAAAAGAAGTCGGAATCAGAAAAGTACTTGGGGCAGGGGTGTTGGGTATTACAGCATTGTTAAGTAAAGATTTTTTGAAACTGGTAATGATATCCATTCTGATTGCAAGCCCTGTTGCGTATTATATGATGGATAAATGGCTGGAAAACTTTGAATACAAAGTAGATATATCATGGTGGATTTTTGCTTCCTCTGGCTTGGGAGCGATAGGACTGGCCTTAATTACAGTAGGGTATCAGGCTATCAGAGCGGCTTTGATGAATCCGGTTAAATCATTAAAAACTGAATAGCATAGGGCAAGGGGCTTAGGGCAGAGTTTTTTCGTCCTATGCCCCATGCTCTCTGCCCTAAACAAAAAAGATTATGCTACGAAACTATCTGAAAATCACGCTGCGTAGCTTGTTCAAAAACAAGACTTTTACGCTTATCAATGTTTCCGGACTTGCCATTAGTCTGGCGTGTTGCATTGTGCTTGGGCTATATGCCTATTCTGAAATATCTTTTGATAGATTTCATCAGAAAAACAAACAGATTTTTCGTATCAACAAAGTTGTATCTGAGGTAAACAAAACCCCTGAAAAACATAGTATTACTTCGGGAGCTTTGGCAACGGTATTGCCCAGAGAGATCCCTGAGATTGAGTACGCTGTGCGGTTTCGCCCCTGGTTTAATGAAATGGGAGTCAATTATGGGACTACCCAGAATAAATTGAGCGATGTGGCTTATGCTGATGCTGATTTCTTTCAGATTTTCGACTTTAAATTGTTAAAAGGAGATAGACAAACAGTTTTATCTGAACCTAATACTGCGGTTATTACCGAAAAAACATCCAAGCGTTTTTTCGGTAACAATGATCCTATCGGTAAAACACTTATTACTTTGAATGAAACCCCTGTAACAATTACGGGAGTAACAGAAGATGTTCCACTTGATTCGCATATCAAATTTGATATGCTTATTTCCTGGAAAACTACCACATCAGGACCAAACAAAGACTATTTTCCCTGGTTAAATAATTGGTTGACTCAAGTAGTTTATACCTATGTACTGGTGAAGGAAAATGCAGATAACCACTTAGTTGAGTCAAAAATCGCAACGCTTTTTAATAAAAATCTTCCTGAAAGAAAAGACCAGTACAAGCATTATCTGCAATCGATTAATGATATTTATTTAGGTTCGGCCGATGTTAAATTTTCTGAGAGTTTCAGGTCAAATAGCGATAAAATAGTTTACGCACTCATTGGTATTTCTATATTTATTCTGCTCATTGCCTGCTTCAATTTTATCAATCTCTCTACAGTTTTATCGCTCAAAAGAGTTAAAGAAGTAGGTATGCAAAAAGTATTGGGAGCGGTTCGTAAACAGTTGATTTTTAAGTCTTTCATTGAGTCGTCATTGGTTTGCTTAACAGCGTTTTTGCTGGCACTTCTACTCGTTTCAGGTTTATTGCCAGACTTTAACCAGTTAGCAAATGCTCATATAGATTTTTCTCAATTACTACGGCCAGGTATTCTTTTTGCTCTTGTCGGTTTTATTATCATTGTGAGCCTCATGGCTGGTTTATATCCTGCGCTTTTTCAAACCCGTTTTCAGGCTGTTGATGTCTTCAAAAGTACAACCAAGGTTGGTAAAGACTCCTGGCTACGCCAGTCGTTGGTCATAACACAATTTACTTTATCAACCCTTTTGATTATTGGTATGATTGTCATTAATAATCAGATTGATTTTCTGGTAAAGAAAGATTTGGGCTTTGATAAAGACCAGCAAATTATTATACAATTGACTGATACAGGTATGGAGAGCAAAGCAAAGCTGTTTGTATCAAACATTCAGAGTTTTGATGGAGTCGAAAAGCTGAGCCTTAGCGCAAGAGTTCCAGGGCAAGGGTATATGGGTTTTGGAATTATTCCCGAAGGATACACCGAAAAAGATAACCTGATGGCAGGGGTGCAACAATCTGACGCCAATTATACGGCCACTTATAATATTCCTATGGTAAAAGGACGATTCTTCTCAAAGGATTTTCCAACTGATACGCTTAACTCAATTGTTATTAATGAGGCGATGGTTAAATACCTGAACTGGCAGAACCCTATTGGAAAAAGATTCAAGATTAGCGGAGGAATAGATGCCAGAGTAATAGGTGTCATGAAAGATTATAATGTGGTTTCGTTGCGCGAAACCATCCAACCGGCAGCTTTTATCTTAAAAGATAACCCTCTATATCTGACACTCAAAATAAAGACAGGCAAGATTAAAGAAACATTAGCTTTTGTAGGGAAAACATGGAAAGAGTTGGAAAGCAAGCATCCATTCAATTATTATTTTTTAGATGAAAGACTCAATCAATATTATGCATCAGATGTACGGTTGCTTCAAGTCATAAGTATTTTTGCTGGTTTGGCCATATTGGTAGCTTGTCTGGGGCTCTTTGGTTTAGCAAGTTTCGCAGCTGAAACTCGCACCAAAGAAATCGGCATCAGAAAAGTGTTAGGGGCTTCTATCCTGAGTGTCACAACATTGCTTTCGAAAGATTTCCTGAAACTTGTTTTCCTCAGTATTATCATTGCTTCTCCTATAGCTTATTATGGTATGAAACAGTGGTTGCAGGACTTTGCATACAGGATTGATATTGAGTGGTGGGTTTTTGTGTTAGCAGGGGTTTCAGCAACTGCAATTGCCTTACTGACTGTGAGTTATCAGGCAATAAAGGCGGCTTTGATGAACCCGATTAAATCATTAAAAACGGAATAACATGGCGCAAAGGGCATAGGGTAATGGTTTTTTCCTACCCTATGCTCCACACCCTATGCCCTAAGCACAAAACTATGCTTTTAAGCTATTTCAAAATCGCATTCAGAAATCTTGTTAAGAACAAGGTTTATTCATTCATCAATATTGGTGGGCTGGCCGTAGGTATGTCTGTAGCCATATTGATAGGCCTTTGGATTTATGACGAATTATCATACGATAAATACCATAAAAATTACGAGTCTATTGCACAGATACGCAGCATAGGCACCGACCCTAATACAGGGATTACCAGAAGTGGTACAGCCTTACAATTCCCGATAGGTACAAGTCTTAAGAACAACTATAAACACTATTTTAAAAATATATTGCTGGCATTCTGGGTAGGTGATTATACGCTTTCTTCAGTAAATGAGAAGTACCCTAAAAAGGGAGAGTTTATTGATGGAGAGGTGATTGATATGCTTTCGCTGAAAATGCTGAAAGGTTCGGCGGCATCTTTACAAGACCCACATTCAATTATTCTTTCAAAATCTACGGCAGATGCCATTTTCGGGAGCGTTGATCCACTAAACAAAAACCTCAAAATCGACAACCGAATGGATGTAGTAGTAAGGGGTGTTTATGAAGATCTGCCAAAAAACAATCGTTTCAATGAGGTACAGTTTTTCTCTCCCTGGGCATTGTGGGTATCGTCAAATGATTGGGTAAAATCATGTGAAAACGAGTGGGAAAACAGTTCGTTTAATGTATATGTACAAACGCAACCGAATATTTCGGTAGAGCAGGCGAATATAGCCTTGAAAGATTTTTATGATAAAAATGCGCCTAAGCAGATAGCTGAGGAGTGGAGAAAATATAATCCGGGTATATTCTTGTATCCGATGAAACAATGGCATTTATACTCAGAGTTTAAAGATGGTAAGGTAGCAGGAGGGCGCATCACCTTTGTATGGCTGTTTGGGATTGTAGGTATCTTTGTTTTGCTGTTGGCCTGTATCAATTTTATGAACCTCAGCACGGCACGCTCAGAAAAACGTGCTAAAGAAGTAGGTATCCGGAAGGCTATCGGTTCAATCAGAGTGCAATTGGTTCAACAGTTTCTAAGTGAATCTTTCCTGGTTGTTTTATTCGCCTTTGCTTTGGCTGTAGGCCTTGTTTTATTATCGTTACCGTGGTTTAATAATCTGGCTGATAAAGATATGTCGATACCGTTTACAAATCCGGTTTTCTGGGCAATCAGTATAGCATTTATTTTATTTACAGCCGGGTTGGCTGGCGTATATCCTGCATTTTACCTCTCATCTTTCCAACCTGTCAAGGTATTGAAAGGGACTTTCAAATTAGGGCGTTTTGCTTCTCTTCCACGTAAGGTTCTGGTAGTTGTGCAATTTACAGTTTCGGTTGTGTTGATTGTAGGTACTATTGTGGTGTATCAGCAGATTAAACATGCCCGTAACAGACCAGTGGGTTACAATAGAGAAGGCTTGATTAAAGTATCGTTGAATGACCCTAATTATCAGGGCAAACAGGATGTGATAAAGACACAATTAATTAATACGGGCATGGTAAAAAACATGGCCTTATCTTCAAGCCCTATGACCGAGATATGGAGCAATGCAGGTGGCTATAACTGGAAAGGCAAAGACCCCGAATTAGCTTCTGATTTTGCAGTAATCAATGTAACACATGATTTTGGTAAACTGGTTGACTGGAAAATTATTGCCGGTCGTGATTTCTCAAGAGCCTATGCAACAGATTCCAATGCCATAATCATTAATGAAACGGCTGCAAAATATATGGGCTTAAAGAACCCTATAGGTGAATTTATTACCAACCCTGATGAAGGTGCAGGAGAAACCTGGCAGATTATCGGGGTGGTTAAAGATTTGGTGATGCAGTCCCCTTATGACCCTGTGAAACGCTCTTTCTATTTCCTTGACCCTAAGTATGTTGATGTCAGCCAGATGATTATTAAGATTAAACCTACTGTCAGTGCAAGTGAAGCCTTGCCAAAAATAGAAGCGGTTTTCAAAGAAATAGTACCATCTGCTTTATTTGATTATCGATTTGTTGATCAGGAATATGGCAATAAATTCAGTCAGGAAGAACGCATTGGTAAATTAGCCAGTTTCTTTGCTTTGCTTGCCATTCTTATCTCATGTTTAGGCCTGTTTGGTCTGGCTTCTTTCGTAGCAGAACAACGTACGAAAGAAATAGGCATCCGCAAAGTATTAGGCGCAAGTATAGGTAGCTTGTGGGGGATGTTATCTAAAGATTTTGTGGTATTGGTTGTTATATCATCTGTTGTAGCCGCTCCAATTGCCTATTATTTTATGAACCAGTGGTTGGAGAAATATAAATACCACACAGAAATCTCGTGGTGGATTTTTGTACTAACTGGCATGGGTGCTTTGGGTATTACCTTGTTGACCGTGAGCTATCAGGCAATTAAGGCGGCTCTGATGAATCCTATAAAGAGTTTGAAGACAGAATAGCGTGGGGCTAAGGGCAGAGGGCATGGGGTTGAAATTTCCCTCTGCTTCATGCCCTCTGCTCTTAGCTCTAACCGTTACAAATTATGATACGTAACTATTTAAAAATCGCCTGGAGGAATTTGTGGAAAAGCAAGAGCTTTTCCCTTATCAACATTTTAGGTCTTTCGATGGGAATGGCCTGTAGCCTGATGATTTATCTCTGGATAGAAGATGAATATAAGAAGAATAAATTTCATGACAATAGTAAGGATTTATATGCTATATATGAACGCCAGTATCATGATGGGAAAATAGATACTCATTTCAGTACCCCAGCTCTTATGGCTGATGAAATGAAGCGAGTGCTGCCAGAAGTAAAATATGCTTGCGGGGTTGAATGGGACTATCGCTATACTTTTCAGGTGAACGACAAAATTAATAAAGTAGTAGGGTGTTATGCAGGTGATGATTTTTTCAGGATGTTCAGTTACCCCATCTTACAAGGAACTGCTCAAACAGCTCTGACGAATCCTACAGGTATAGCTATCTCCCGTAATATGGCAGAAATGTTTTTTGGAAGTCCCCAAAAAGCAATTGGTAAGGCTATCAGATATGAGAATCGGGAAAACCTGGTAGTATCGGCTGTTTTTGAGAATGTTCCTGCTGCTGCCTCCGAGAAATTTGATTATGTGTTGAGTTGGGATACCTTCTTAAAAGAAAATGAATGGGCAAAAGATTGGGGAAACAATTCGCCTTTTACTTATGTTCAATTACGCAATGATGCAAAACCAGCTCAATTTGAAGCTAAAATAGAACGCTTTTTAGATAACCTGAATAAAGACCAGAATAAAGCCTTTTATATCAGGCTTAGTATGCAGAATTTCGGAGATACCTATCTTTATAATAACTTCAAAAATGGTCAACAGGCCGGAGGACGTGTCGACTACCTGCGCCTTTTTAGCATCGTCGCTATCTTTATTTTGTTGATTGCCTGTATCAATTTTATGAACCTGGCAACTGCCCGCTCGGCCAAAAGAGCAAAAGAGGTGGGTGTCAGGAAAGTGATGGGAGCTGTAAGGTTTGCTCTGATAAGACAATTTATAGGAGAGGCTGTTTTGCTGACTTTCTTTTCGACCATTATTACCGTTTTTGCGGTATATTTCCTTTTACCTTATTTTAATACCCTGACAGGCAAGCAAATGAGTTTGCCAATAGACCAACCATTTTTTGCCTTGGGCATTATAGGTTTATTGCTATTCACAGGTGTTTTAGCAGGTAGTTACCCTGCATTTTTCTTATCCTCGTTAAGTCCGATTCGTGTCTTAAAAGGAAGTCTGAAATTCAGTGCAAATGCCTCATTTCTTCGGAAAGGACTGGTTGTTTTTCAATTTGTACTGTCAATAGTTTTTATGATAGGAATGGTGGTTGTCTATCAGCAGGTAGAATATCTTCAGACAGAGAATATTGGGTATAATCGTGAAAATCTGATTTCTATTCCATTAGAAGGAGATTTAGTGGTGAAATATGATTCATTTAAAGAAGAGGCTCTAAAAGCTAATGGTATCAAAAGTATGTCTTCTATTTCTCAGAATCCAACGAGTATCCGAAATAGCACAGGAGGATTAAACTGGGTAGGCAAAGACCCGAATGTAAACATTCAGTTTACATTTGCTTTTATCAACTATGATTGGGTAAAAACAATGGATTTGAAAATGGCGTACGGCCGTGATTTCTCCAGAACTTTCTCTACCGATTCAGTTGGGCTTATTATCAATGAGGCTGCCTTGAAACGGATTAACTATAAAAATCCGATTGACCAGCCACTAACTATGTGGGGAAGAAAAGGAAAGATTGTAGGTGTATTGAAAGATTTTCATTTTACTTCTTTGCATGAGGACATTAAGCCATTAGTAATTCGTTTAGAACCCACCATAAACGATGGAAATATTCTGATCCGGACTGAAAAAGGAAAAACAAAAGAAGCAATAGATAATCTGGAGAGACTTTTTAAAGATTTTAACCCGAATTTTCCATTTACCTACAAATTTGTAGATGAAGAGTATGCAAAATTGTATAAAAGTGAGCAAATGGTGAGCAGATTATCAGGTTATTTTGCCCTGCTGGCTATTGTCATTTCCTGCCTTGGTTTATTTGGTCTGGCAGCTTTTACAGCTGAGCAACGCACGAAAGAGATTGGTATCCGCAAGGTATTGGGGGCAAGTGTAGGTAGTATTGTCGGAATGCTTTCGGGCGATTTTGTAAAATTGGTATTAATAGCGGCCGTGGTTGCTTTCCCGATTGCCGGTTGGGTAATGACTGACTGGTTGAAAAACTTTGCCTATCGCATTGATATCGGAATACCCATCTATATTATAGCAGGAGTCGCTGCCGCACTTATTGCTTTATTAACAGTAAGTTATCAGGCCATTAAAGCCGCATTAATGAATCCTGTGAAGAGTTTGAAAACGGAATAGCATGGGGGTAAGGGCAGAGGGCGTTGGGTAAAATTCCCCTCTGCCCCTTGCCTTCTGCCCTTTGCACTAACCCATATAAATTATGATACGCAATTACTTAAAACTTGGTTTACGTAATCTTCTCAAAAACAGATTATCGTCCATTATTAATATTTGTGGACTTGGATTGGCCGTAGGCTGCTGTCTGGTTGTAGCCGTTTTTTTAGATTGGTCTTTCTTTCAGGATACTTTCCATTCAAAACTTGACAAGCTCTATGTAGTAGAAAAGATAGCATTGAAAGATGGGAACGAAGAGTTCAGAGGTGATTCTCCTGCTCCAATTGCCGAAATGCTAAAAAATGAGTTTCCGCAAATAAAAAATTCGGCACGGATTGATTTTGAGGAGTCTATCATCAAAGAAGGAGATAATGTTTTCAGAGAAAGTATCAGTTTTGTTGATGATTCTTTTTACGATATGTTTGATTTTCCGGTAAAATGGGGTAATACTAAAACTTTTACTGAACCTAATTCTATTGTTCTTACCGAAGAACTTTCAGAAAAGCTTTATGGAAAAGCAAATACAGTAGGTAAGAACCTGAATGTGAGATTTAATGTAAACGGGAGAGAAATTGTTGAAAATTTCACAATAAAAGGTGTCTTTGAAAAAAGACCTTTTGAAACATCGTTTTATTTCTCTGCTTTGATTCCATTCCAGAAGATGGCTTCGTTAGGTATTAATATAAATGATGACTGGAGCAGGAATGTTGATATGACTTTCATTGAAACAGAAAATGATGATTCGGGCCTACCGAATGAACTTCAAAGCAAAAAATACCTGAACCTTTATAATGCAGCCAATAAGGATAATAAAATTCTGAAATATCATTTTCAGGCTTTGAAAACGATGAATCTTCATTCTTATAAATTAGGCTCTACAAGATTCAACAATACACATATCATTGGTTTGGTGATGCTCATATCAATAGCTATCGCTATTTTACTTCTCGTTTGCTTCAATTTTATGAATATTGCTGTAGCTTCTGCCTCCAATCGTTTAAAAGAAATTGGGGTAAGAAAAGTGATGGGGAGTAATAGAAAACAAATCATTTTTCAGTTTATTTTAGAAAACTTAATTCTCTGCACAGTTGGTGTTGGTTTCGGTTTATTATTAGCTAATATGCTCTTTTTACCTTGGTTTTCACGAATTGCAGGTTTTGACCTGACTCAAAAATTCTTGAATAATAGCCATATCTGGATGACCCTTCTTGCCTTGATTATTCTTACCGTTTTAGGAGGGGCTGCTTACCCTTCATTTTATATTTCTTCGCTTAAGCCTATCAGTATTGTAAAAGGAAGCATGGCTTTAGGAAGCAAAAATCGGTTCAGGAAAATGCTATTAGGATTTCAGTTTTTCCTTACATTCTTAGGTATTTCTATGGCTTTGGCATTTGTGCAAGAGAATAAAATTTCAAGAGCAAAATCGTGGGGTTATGACCCAACAAATAATGTAGTAGTGAAACTTGATGTTGAGCATGGCTTTGATGTATTGAATTCTGAATTGAGGAATAATGTTAAGGTACAATCTTTATCAGGCACTACATTGCCTTTGGAATGGGCTAAAGAGATGGTGATAAAAGTTGAGGGACAAGACTATCAGATCAAGGGTTTAAAAGCATTGCCAAATTTTGCGAATACTATGGGTATCAGTATTATAAACGGGCGGGATTTGAGTGATGCCTATCAAACTGATAAAACGACTTCGGTTTTAGTGAATCAGACTTTTTTGAAACGATTAAACTGGAAAACAGGCATTGGAAAAACAGTTGAATATGAAAACAAAAAATACCTAATTGTAGGTGAAATGAAGGATTTTCATTACGAAAATTTTGAACATACCATACAGCCTTTGATGTTGATGGGTTGCGGTAAGGAAGAGGTTAAGTATGCCTACGTGAAAACCGAAAAAGGTTTGTTAAATACAGCGCATTTAATTGCTGAGAGCGTTTGGAGAAAGGCTTTCCCAAATGTGCCATTCGATTATTATTATCAGGATACTGTGTTTGATAATTATTATTATGGTTTTACACAAGTAATTCAGATACTCTCTGCCGCTTCTTTTATCATGATTATCGTTTCTATTACCGGTATTTTTGGTCTGGCATTGTTGATATTGAGTAAGAAAATGAAAGAAATATCTGTCAGGAAAGTACTTGGCGCTGGAATGGGAAACATTGGCTATCAGATTGTAAAAGAGTTTTTGTTTGCTATAGGCATTGCTTTCATAATCGGCGTACCAATTTCTTATTTATTGACCAAAGCTATTTTCGGGCAGGTTACTCCTGAATCGCAAGTTTCGTTTCTGCCACTTGTGGCAACACTTGCTGGCTTGGTACTAATGACAATTTTTAGTGTTTCCTGGCATTTGTATAAAGCTTTTGTGGCAAATCCCACAGAGTTTTTGAAGGATAACTAAACGCCCCCTGCCACTAAAGGAAAGTTACTTATGCCTGAGATTTTTTGTTGCGAATTGTTATAGTTGATTTTATAATCATAGTATAAGTTTGGCGCAAAATATCTATAAAAATCATAGATAAGAATCATGATAAAGTCTATCAGCAGTGCTTGTCCGTTACTGTACAAAATCCTGTCCATTTTCGGACAGGATTTTATTGTCAATCGGATGTAATGTGCTGATAATAAAGATATTGTGATTTTGGCATGGCTTTAGATGCTATAATAATAATGTAATCTCATTACCTGTATGTGTAATAGTAGGTGCAGGTCTTATCGGTTTAGCATTGCTTACGATTAGTTTTCAGGCTATCAAAGCAGCACTGACTAATCCTATAAAGAGTTTAAAAGCTGAATAACTTGGAGAACGGAGTACCCCGCTCGAGAAAACTTTTCCTTATTCCATTCTCTAATTTTTATTTTCCATTACTCGTACAAATTATGATACGCAATTACTTGAAAATCGCATGGAGGAATCTTGCTAAGAGCAAAGTTTACTCATTTATTAATGTCTTTGGTCTTGCAGTAGGTATGGCCGTTGCAATGATGATTGGTCTTTGGATAAACGATGAAATGTCCGCCAATAAGCATCATGCCAATTATGCTACACTTTATCAGGTAAAAATGCACCAGACTTTTGATGGGCGCAGGGGTACACAAGATGCCTTACCTTATCCGATGGGAGAGGAGTTGAAAACTAAGTACCCTGATTTCAAAGCGGTAGCCATGTGTGACTGGGGAAGTACCCGTTCATTGGTGGTAGGTAATCAGAAATTCCTGAAATATGGTCATTATATTGGTGATGAGGCTATTGATATGTTTTCATTAAAGGTTAAAAATGGAGATAAGAATCCATTGAAAGAACCTTATTCAATTGTCTTGACAGAAGAAACTGCCGAGGCCCTTTTTGGTAAACAAGACCCTGTTGGCAAGGTGGTGAGAGTAGATAATACAATGAATCTGAAAGTAACAGCTGTAGTTGAAAAACAACCCAAGAATGCCACTCTTCAGTTCGATTATCTATTACCCTGGCATTTACAGGAAAAAGTTTATGATTGGATTGCTAAATTTCATAAAACTAACTGGGGTAATAATTCACACCAGACTTACGTACAGTTGAAAGATGGGGTAACTCCTGAAAAAACGAATGCTAAAATCAAGAATGTAGTATTAGACCATTTTAAAGATAATGAGCTAATGCAAAAAAGCATTAAGCCGGAGGTTTTCATTCACTCAATGTCAGAGTGGCGTTTGTATTCGGATTTTACAGATGGAAAACCTTCAGGTGGATTCATCAAATACGTAAAACTTTTTGGTATTTTCGGTATTTTCGTTTTGGTTATTGCCTGTATCAATTTCATGAATCTGAGTACGGCCCGTTCAGAAAAACGTGCCAAAGAAGTAGGTGTTCGCAAAGCTGTTGGTTCAGCCCGAAAACAATTAATCAGCCAGTTTTTGAGCGAATCTATCCTGATTGCAGTTATGGCTTTGTTAGTAGCCATTGTTTTGGTAGCAATTTCTTTGCCTTATTTTAATAAATTGACTGAAAAACTGATGACTATTCAGTTTGGTAATCCTGTTTTCTGGGCAATTATTTTAGGCTTTACCTTATTTACAGGCTTATTAGCCGGAAGCTATCCTGCGCTTTATCTATCCTCATTCAACCCTGTTAAAATTCTTAAGGGTGGAGTGCATGTAGGCAAGAGTGCCTCTTTGCCGCGCAAAATTCTGGTAGTAATACAGTTTACTTTTTCAATTGTATTGATGATTGGGACTGCGATTATCTATCAGCAGGTACAACATGCCAAGAACCGTCCGATTGGTTTTAATAGCCAGGGCCTTATTTCAGTAGAATGGTCTAAAGACCTGGGTGATAATTTTCAGTCAGTTCAAAACGAATTGCTTGCATCTGGCGTGGTATCTTCTATATGCAAATCCAATTCACCTCCAACCGACATCTATAGCAATAATAGCGGTTGGGAGTGGAAAGGCTCAACACCAGAAGACAAATCAGCCATTTTTAATACTATTGCTACCAATTTTGATTATGTAAAGACAATAGGTGTTAAATTAAAAGAAGGTCGGGATTTTTCAAGAGAATTTTCGACTGATTCTACCGGAGTAATTCTGAATGAGGCTGCTGTTAAACGCATGGGACTGAAACATCCCGTAGGAGAAATGGTGAAATGGAACGGTCAAAACCGCCAGATAGTAGGGGTTGTATCTGATGTCATGATGGAGTCTCCTTACCGCGATATCAGACCTTTGACTATCGTATTTGAAAAAGACTGGGTAAACTTTATTAATATAAGAATCAACCCGAATGTTTCGAGTGCTCAAGCCATTAAACGTATTCAACCTATTTTCGATAAATACAATCCGGGCTTCCCATTTTCATATAAGTTTGCCGACAGCGAATATTTGAAAAAATTCAACTACGAAGAACTGATAGGTAATCTGGCAGCCATTATTTCGATTCTGGCCATCTTTATTTCATGTCTGGGCTTGTTTGGTTTAGCTTCATTTATGGCCGAACAACGTAGAAAGGAGATCGGTGTAAGAAAAGTATTAGGTGCCAGCGTAGCCAATCTCTGGGGATTACTCTCAAAAGATTTCGTAACACTAATCATAATTTCTTGTGCCATTGCCTCACCTATCGCCTGGTATGGTATGACACAATGGTTAAACGACTACACATATAAAATAGACATTGGTGTGGGTGTATTTTTATTAGTGCTGGTAGTGGCATTAATAGTTACGTTAATGACAGTAAGCTATCAGGCCATTAAGGCTGCATTGGCTAATCCGGTGAAGAGTTTGAAAACAGAATAGGATGGAGCAAAGGGCAGAGGGCATGGTATAGAACTCCCTCTGCTCCCTGCTCTGCTCTAACCCGTACAAATATATGATAAGTAACTATTTGAAAATCGCCTTTCGGAATCTTATCAATCATAAGGCTTACACCTTGTTGAATGTTCTCGGTTTAACTATCGGTCTGACCTGCTTTGCCTTTATTGTTCTTTGGGTTAAAGATGAATGGAGTTATGACCGTTTTAATGAAAATGCCGATAGAATCTATCGGGTGGTAGGTACTGTAAGTTCTGACTCTGAAGTTTTTGAACAGGCTGTTACGGGTGCGGCTATGGGGCCGGCGTTAAAAAATGATTATCCCGAAGTTGAAAACTTTGTGCGTCTTGATGAAAACGATGCCATAGCAAAAAAAGGAAATCAGCAGTTTGTTGAAGAAGAAATCTTACTGACCGACCATTCTTTCTTTGATGTATTTAGTTATAAACTCACAAAAGGTGACCCCAAAACAGCTTTAAAAGAACCTTATAGCATTGTATTAACTGAAAGCAAGGCGCAAAAATACTTCCCGAATGAAGACCCTATTGGTAAAACGCTTGATTTCGTTTTATATGACAGCACCGGAAAAGGTGTGCCATACAAAGTAACCGGAGTAATACCAGATGCGCCTAAGAACGCTCATTTTACGTTCAATTTTCTGGTTTCTTTTGAGACATTAATTGCTTTTGACCGCCGTAGCTACTACTCAGATGATGTTTGGGGGAACAATAGTTACTATACTTATGTGATGCTTACTAAAGGAAGTGATTCTAAGGCTTTTGAAGCCAAATTTCCTCAATTTAAAGCAAAACATCTTGACCCTTTATCGAGTAAATATGGTGGTAAATGGGGCGCAGATTATTCTTTACAGGCATTACCAGACATTTATCTGAAATCGCATCGCAGGTATGAGATTAACCCTACTGGTAGCCTGACAAACTTGTATATTTTTGGCACGGTTGGTTTATTTATTTTATTGATCGCAGGTATTAATTACATGAATCTGGCTACGGCACGTTCGGTACAAAGAGCCAGGGAAGTAGGTGTGAAAAAAGTAATGGGAGCTTTAAAAAGCCAGTTAGTAGGACAGTATCTGCTTGAAGCTGTTTTATTGGCAGTAAGCTCTTTGGTATTTGCGCTGTGTTTATGTTATTTTCTTCAACCTGTTTTTTATCAGATTACTAATAAGGATATCAGCCTCTTCAATTCTACTGAACTGATAGCATTTATGGCAGGTATTGCCTTGTTATTAGGTGTACTATCCGGTATTTACCCTGCTTTTTTTATTTCATCATACCAACCTACGACAGTCTTAAAAGGTTCTTTTGCTACTTCTGGCAAGGGCGTATGGTTAAGAAAATCTTTGGTTGTTATGCAGTTTACGGTTACAATAGTGCTTATTGTAGGTATATTGGTTATAAACTCTCAAATGTCTTTTATCAGGAATAAAGACTTAGGCTTTAACAAAGATGCTCTTCTGACAGTAACGGCATATCCGAATGAAGAAGTATTTAAGGGTATTGAAGGTTTCAGGAATGACATATTAAGAAACCCATATATAAAAAGCATGACTACATCAAATAGTATTCTGGTTGGAGGCATGGGCAATAATGGGACTCAAACAATTGATAATAAGGGAAAAGAGATACGGTCG
Organism: Emticicia sp. BO119; assembly: GCF_013912375.1. Lineage (GTDB taxonomy): Bacteria > Bacteroidota > Bacteroidia > Cytophagales > Spirosomataceae > Emticicia. The sequence continues at coordinate 944,894 of NZ_JACETV010000002.1, forward strand.
AACACCTATAGGCTGATGGTTGATTATGACTATATGAATACCATGGGTATCAAGCTGATAGCCGGAAGGAATTTCTCTCGTGAATTTCCTTCTGATTCCCGCACTGACTCAACACAAAATTATATTCTGAATGAGGCAGCCGTGGCTGCATATGGTTGGGAAACCCCTGACAAAGGTATAGGTAAGCCTTTTGCTATGAGTGGCAGAAAAGGGAAAGTGGTTGGTATTGTAAAAGATTTTCATTTTAATTCACTCCAACACAAAGTAGAGCCAATGGCGATGTTGTTACGCGGAGAAACCTTTAGCCGTGTAATACTGAAAATTGATATGAACCAGGCACAAAAGGCTATTGCTGTGATTGAAAGTGAATGGAAAAAACATTTTCCTGATGCACTTTTTATGTATGATTTTGTCGATAAAAGACTGGGTGAGCAATATGAAGCAGAAGCTCGCTTCTCTAAAATATTCCTGTATTTTTCAATTCTTTCAGTGTTGATTGCCTGTCTTGGGTTATATGGACTCACTTCTTTTGCTACCGAGCAACGCACAAAAGAAATCGGTATCCGTAAGGTATTAGGTGCTTCAATCTTTAGTGTTACTACGCTTATTACAAAAGACTTTATCAGATTAGTAGTGATAGCTATTGTTGTAGCAAGCCCGATAGCCTGGTATTTTATGAATAAATGGCTACAGGATTTTAGCTACAAAATTGATATGGAATGGTGGTTTTTTGTAGTGGCAGGTATCGTGGCGGTTGCCATTGCGATACTCACGGTAAGTTATCAGGCCATCAAAGCAGCGTTGATGAATCCGGTGAAATCGTTGAAAGCGGAATAGGTGGAGAAAGGAAAATGGAGAATTAATCAAGAAAAAAGAATACGATTTTTTCTGCAACGATTAAGTCTTTTTGTACCGAGTATTTTGTAAGTATTAATAATCTTAACTTAAACTAATAAGGAAGAAACTAATATGGGATATGTGAAATTTCAACTTTCCATTCTCGTTTCTGCTTTTCATTGACCTGTAAAACTATGATACGCAATTACCTGAAAATCGCCTTAAGAAACCTTTTGAAAAGGAAAGGCTTTACACTACTCAATATCTTCGGCCTGGCTATTGGTATGACCTGCTGTCTGCTTATTTTGCAATATGTGAATTATGAACGTAGTTTTGATCAATTTCATAAGGATGCCGACAGAGTTGCACGCTTACGTATAGATAGTTATAATGAGGGCAAATTGCTTTGGAAATCTGCCACGGTTTTTCCAGCTTTTGCGCCGACCATGAAGAAAGAGTTTCCGGAGATTGAAGAAGCCGGTAGGCTGATTGATGCCAATGTATTACTTACCAACGAGGCGCGTAATATCAAGTTCAATGAGCAAAAAGGGTATTTTGCCGACCCTTCCATATTGAAAATATTCTCAATACCGATGGTAAAGGGGAATCCTGCCACATCATTAAATGCGCCTGAAAAGATAATGTTATCAGAAAGCTATGCGAAAAAGTATTTTACTGATGAAAATCCTATAGGTAAAGTTTTAAAAGTGAATGGTTTGGGAAATGCACGTGCCTTTGAGGTGACAGGTGTTTTTAAAGATTATCCTAAAAATTCTCATCTTATAATTGATTATCTGGTCTCATATTCCACGCTTGGGAAATACCTTAAAGAGCAGGGTGATACAGAAAACGCTACTGAAACGGCTTGGGGTTGGTATGATTTCTATACCTATTTTAAGCTGCGTCCTGATGCGACTATAGCGCAGGTACAAGCAAAGCTTCCGGCTTTGTGTGACCGCTATATTAATTCAAAGAGAGATCCTAAGAGCAATCGTAAAACCGAAGCTTACCTGATGCCAATGACTGATATTCATTTATATGCCAACTTTAATCAGGAGGCAGAAGTGAATGGCAATGGACAGGCTGTATCGTGGTTGTTTCTGATTGCTTTCTTTATTCTGGCTATTGCCTGGACAAACTATATTAATCTTGCCACTGCTCGTTCATTAGAACGTGCAAAAGAAGTAGGAGTGCGTAAAGTAATGGGTGCTTTAAGAGAACAGTTGGTTGGTCAGTTTATGATGGAAAGCCTGATTCTTAATCTTTCGGCATTAGCACTGTCTTTTACCGTTGCTCACTTTGCCATGCCAACTTTCAGTAATTTTTTAGAGCAGCAGATTGCTTTCAATTTTAGCAATAATGTAGGTTTCTGGCTCATTATGTTACTTGTTTTTGTGGCAGGTACTTTCCTTTCAGGCATGTATCCCGCCTTTGTTATGTCAGGAGTAAAGCCAATAATCGTACTGAAAGGTATTATGCCAAGGTTGACTGGTGGGGTATCTATGCGGCGGATACTGATTGTTTCTCAGTTTTCGGCTTCTATTGCATTAATCATAGGAACTATCGTGGTGTATCAGCAAATCAATTATATGAGAAATCAGAAGTTGGGCGTTGACATTGCACAAACACTGGTACTGGAAGGAGCAAGCTCTGTTAGGGATTCAGTATTCCAATCTTCGTTCAAACCATTTAAAAATGATATACTAAAACTGAATGGCGCTGAAAATATCAGTATTTCTTCTACAGTGCCTGGCGATGAAGTGTATTGGACAAATGGCGCAAGATGGATGCGCAAACCTAAGGAATTTAATACAACTATGTATATCATGTCGATGGACTATGATTTCGTTCCGGCTTACGATATGAAAATGGTAGCAGGCAGAGCTTTCTCTGAAAAATTTGGAGAAGACCAGCATCGCAAAAATATATTGCTGAATGAATCAGCCGTAAAAGCTTTGGGTATAGAAAGTGCACAGAAAGCTATCAATGAAAACGTAGTAGTAGGTGGTGATACCGTAAAGGTAATTGGGGTAATGGCAGATTTTCATCAGGAAAGTTTGAAGAGAGCGGTTAACCCGATGGTAGCCCGAATAAACCTTCAAAATGGGGGTTTTCATTCTATTAAATTGAAAACAACAGATGTAAGCAAAACCTTGGCTGAAATTCAAGGCTTATGGAATCGCTATTTTCCGAATGACCCATTCAATTATTTCTTCCTGGACAGGCATTTTGACCGCCAGTATAAATCAGATATTCTGTTCGGAAAAGTATTCGGTTTTTTTGCCATGCTGGCCATTTTTGTAGCGTGCTTAGGGCTTTTGGGTTTATCTTCTTACAATGTTCTGCAACGTACCAAAGAAATTGGGGTACGAAAAGTATTAGGCGCCAGTATTTCAAGTATTGTGGTACTACTATCTAAAGATTTTCTGAAACTGGTAATCATTGCTTCCTTAATTGCTTTTCCGATTGCCTGGTTGGTTATGAATCAATGGCTTCAGGATTTTGCCAGTCGGATTAATATACAATGGTGGGTGTTCCTGACAGCAGGTATTTCAGCCCTCATAATAGCACTTATCACCATCAGTTTTCAATCAATCAAAGCGGCCTTGATGAATCCGGTGAAATCTTTAAAAACAGAATAAAGGTATTGGTGATAGGGCTTGGAGATGGTGGAATGAAAAAGAAAGTGAAATGTATTGATTTACTGCAACTTAGTAGCCTTTTTTTGCATCTAAAGTATCGTAAAAGATATTATTAATAACATAAACCAATAAAGGAAAATTGAGGAAAACTTCAGGGTTAGATTACCTTCATTTCTTTCATTTTCCATTCTCCTAAAAAATTATGATACGCAATTACTTGAAAATCGCCTGGCGGAATTTGTTGAAAAACAAAACATTTTCGCTTATTAACATTTCAGGGCTGGCTATTGGTTTCAGCAGCTTTATATTGATTGGCTTATATGTGATTGATGAACTCAGCTACGATAAATTTAATGAAAAAGCTGACCGGATCTACCGCCTTGAAGCCGATATACGTTTCGGTGGAACTGATTTACGCCTCGCTGTAAGTGCTGACCCCGCCGGAGCTGTACTGAAAAAAGATTATCCTGAAGTAGAACAATATGTAAGATTCTATGCCAGCGAAGGCTCTAAGTTTGTAAAAAAGGGTAATGAGTATATTACAGAAAACGACGTTGTATATGCCGACTCTACACTCTTTGATGTATTTACTTTGCCTGTAATTGCTGGTAATCCTAAAACTGCCTTAGACAAGCCTAACACGGTTGTTATTAGTGAGAGTACTGCAAAAAAATATTTTGGTAATACCGATGTTTTAGGAAAGAGCCTTGAAGTGGGGATTCAGGAAAAGACACTCTATAATATTACGGCAGTAATGAAGGATATTCCGAAGAACTCACATTTTCATTTTGATATGATTTTCTCAATGGATAATGTGGATTATGGTTTCGGGAATTTCCTGAGCCATAATTTTCATACTTATATTGTTCTGCGAAAAGGAACTGACTATAAGGCCTTTGAAAAAAAATTAGAACAGGTAATTGTTAAATATGTGGTTCCGCAAGCCAAAGAATTTATGCAGGTGAACAGCATTGAGGAATTTAGGAAGTCGGGCAATAAATTAGAATATAGCTTAATGCCTCTTACTGATATTCATCTGAAATCTGATAGATTCCCTGAATTAGGTGTGAATGGAAATATACAATACGTTTATATTTTCTCGGCAGTTGCCTTGTTTGTGCTATTATTGGCCTGTATTAACTTTATGAATCTCTCAACTGCCCGTTCAGCCAATCGGGCTAAAGAAGTAGGCATCCGCAAGGTTTTAGGTACTGGCAAAGGTACTTTAATGAGTCAGTTTATGGCGGAGTCGGCTTTGATGAGTTATCTTGCTTTTGTGGTAGCCTTATTGCTTACCTGGCTTATCTTACCTTACTTTAATGATCTGGCCGCTAAGTCGTTTACTTTTAGCACCTTGTTCTCATTAAAAACTTTACCTTTGCTTTTATTATTACCTGTGGCAGTGGGTATAATAGCAGGGTATTATCCTGCATTTTTTCTTTCTTCTTTCAGACCGATTGTTGTGCTAAAAGGTAAGATAAATGCCGGATTCCAGAAAAGTAATTTTCGTAATGCTTTAGTGACCTTCCAGTTTTTTACTTCAATATTTCTGGTTATAAGCACCATTATTGTTTATCGGCAGTTAAACTATATTCAGACCAAAAATGTAGGTTTCAACAAAGATCAGGTTTTAATTATTGATGGGACAAGTGCCTTAGGCCAGAAATCTGAATCTTTCAAAAATGAAGTTATGAAGCTGGCTGGTGTTCAGAACGGTACTAATGCAGGTTATCTACCGGTATCCAATTCTTCCCGTAATGATAACAGTTTTTCTAAAGAAGCTGTAATGGATATGAAAAATGGCTTCAATATGCAGGTATGGAGGGTAGACTATGATTATATTCCTACTTTGGGAATGAAAATTGTAAAAGGTAGAAACTTCTCCAGGCAATTTGGTGCTGATTCAAGCGGCATTATTATCAATGAAGCAGCCGCAAAGATATTAGGTTATGAAAATCCGATTGGAAAAAAATTGTACACTTCAGATGGGCCACCCAATTCTGGTCAGAATATAACCTATGAAATAGTTGGAGTAGTTGAAAATTTTCATTTTTCTTCTATGCATGAAACCATCGGGCCTTTAAGTATGCGTTTGGGCAGAAGCAACTGGTCAATGGCATTTAAAGTGCGTACTGACGACTTGAAAGCACTGGTCAATAAAATAGAACAGAAATACAGAGCTATGGCTCCTGAAATGCCATTCAGCTATAATTTTTTAGATGAAAGCTTTGACCAGATGTATCGTGCCGAGCAGAGAGTTGGTAAAATAGCCATCACTTTTGCTATTCTTACGGTGTTGATTGCTTGCCTTGGGTTATTTGGCCTTGTAACGTATATCTCTGAACAACGCACTAAAGAAGTAGGTATAAGAAAGGTATTGGGAGCATCGGTTTTTAGTATTACGACACTGCTAACCAAAGATTTTATCAAATTAGTGGTAGTAGCCTTGCTTGTTGCCAGTCCGATAGCTTATTGGCTAATGAACAAATGGCTCACAGATTTTACTTATCGTATTGATATTGAATGGTGGGTCTTTGCCTTAGCAGGTGTAATCGCTATTTTGATTGCTATATTGACAGTAAGTTATCAGGCTATTAAATCAGCCCTGATGAATCCGGTTAAATCGTTGAAGACAGAATAGTGGAGAAAGGAGACGGAAAACGGAGAAAGGATTTTTTAAATATTAGAGTTTTTAAATTAGAATAGATTAGGAAAAGGGATTTTTTCAATCCTTTTTCCTTTCTCCGTTTTTCGTTAACCTGACAAAATTATGCTAAAAAACTATTTCAAAATCGCCTGGAGGAATTTGATGAGACACAAGGTGTTTTCTTTCATCAATATCTTTGGCTTAACGGTTGGCTTAACCAGCTTTCTTTTAATTGCCTTATACATTTTTGATGAACTGACATTCGACAGTTTTCATACCCATGCCGATAATATTTATCGGTTAGTGAATAAAAAAGTCTCTGCTGAAGGCAAAGAGGCTAAAGTGGCCAGTGTAGCCTATCAGATTTCAGAGGCCGGGAAAACTACTTTTCCGGAAATCATAAAAGCAGCCAGATTTACTACCTCGGGTAGAACCAATGTAGGGACACAGGAAAATACGAACGTTTTTTATGAAAATTATTCAATTGCCAATAGCGATTTTTTAGAGGTGCTAGACTTCGATTTATTGTCAGGCAACCGAAAGACGGCTTTAACTGCTCCAAATTCAGTAGTTCTCACTGAAGAATCTGCGATGAAATACTTTAATTCTACCAATGTAATCGGTAAAGCGATTAAAGTAGACGGCGATTCTCTTCCTTATACAGTTACAGCCGTTCTGAAAGATATTCCTGTCAATTCGCATATTTCATTCAATATAGTTTTTTCGGAGTCAAGTATTACGGGTAAGCGTTTCCGTGATTTCATCAGTTCAGACTGGAGTTCTGATAACTTTACGACCTATCTTTTGCTCGACGCAAAAGCTGAACCGAAAAGTCTGGAGTCAAAGCTCAACCAGTTAATAAAATCTAAACGCTCATCTGACGAAAAAGATAAGTACACCTATTCGCTTCAGCCGATAAAAGACATTCATTTTTACTCAAACGATTTTGAGGGAGCATCGGGAGGTAACCTTGCCTATATCTATATTTTTGCTGTACTGGCAGTCTTTGTATTGGTGATTGCTTGCATCAATTACATGAATCTTACAACAGCCAGGTTTGCTAACCGTGCCAGAGAAATAGGCGTACGTAAAACAGCAGGCGCTACTCGCGAAAACCTGATTAAACAGTTTATAGCCGAGGCATTTATGATGACAGCCATTGCGTTATTCTTAGCCTTATTGGTTGTGCAGGCATTGTTACCCTACTTCAATAATTTTACCCATAAAGAACTCACACTTAATTTTAATACAGATTATCGTATCTGGGTTGGTGTAGGTATTGTTGTAGTAGTAGCCAGTCTGATGTCAGGGATGTATCCTGCTTTGTTTCAATCCAGTATCAGGCCGATTTTATTGCTGAAAAATAAAATCAACGTAGGTAAAGGTAGTCTTTCAATCCGCCGCCTGCTTGTTATCTTCCAGTTTTCTCTGTCTATTATTATGATAGTGGCTACTGCCATAGTGTATCTTCAAATGAGATATATAGACACAAAAGATATGGGTTTTAAGAAAGATCAGTTAGTAATAGTAGATATAAATAGTGGTAAAGTAAGACGTGGTGCCGAAACCATCAAAAGAGAATTTGCTAAACTATCTCAGGTAAAAAATGTATCAGTTAGCTCTCGTGTGCCCGGTGAATGGAAAAATCTGGTGAAAGTACGGGCGAAAAATGAGAATATTACCTCCTTAGAAGGTAAGGATATGTATTTTTTAGGCATAGATGACCAATTCGTGAAAACCTATGATATTCAGTTAGTAAAGGGTAGAAACTTTACTAATACAGGTACAACTGACTCTACTGCTGTTATTATTAATGAAAGTGCTGCTAAACAATTGGGTATTACACAGGCATCAAACCAGATAATTGAGATTCCGAGTGTTGATTATGGTGGTAGTATCGAAAAACTCGATGCTTCGTTTAATGTAAGGGTGGTAGGTATAGTTAAAGACTTCAATTTCCAGTCATTACATCAGTCCGTTTCCCCCATGATATTAGGGTTTCGAAATAATCCTTTTCAAAGTATTGATTATTTCAGCAGCAGAGTTAACTCAGATAATATCAGCCAGACCCTCAAGCAGATGGATAATATTCTACACAGCATAGATGCCGATCATTTGTTTGAATACCATTTTTTGGATAAGCAATGGGATTTATTCTATCAACAAGACCAGATACAGCAAACCATCTTCTTGATTGTAGCAATACTCACAATTCTGATTGCTTGCTTAGGGTTGTTTGGTCTGGCAACTTATGCAGCCGAGCAACGTATAAAGGAAATAGGTGTCCGCAAGGTTTTAGGAGCAAGTATCGGTAGCATCATTGTGATTCTGACAAAAGACTTTGTAAAACTGGTATTGATAGCAGCTCTCATTGCCTTTCCGATAGCCTGGTGGGCCATGCACAACTGGCTGCAAGACTTTGCTTATCATATTGACATAAAATGGTGGGTATTTGCGCTGGCAGGTATGATAGCCATAACAATAGCCTTGCTTACAATCAGTTACCAGACTATCAGGGCTGCACTAATGAATCCGGTAAAATCTTTGAAATCAGAATAGCAATGAGTCGGGAGTATAGAGTTCAGGGAGATAGCCTTGCCCTATGCTCCCTGCTCTTTGTCCAAAGCAAAAAACTATGCTCAAAAACTACGTCAAAATCGCCTTCAGAAATTTACTGAAAAACAAGGTTTTCAGTATTATCAACATAGTAGGGCTGGCCATAGGGATGGCTGTTTGTATGTTGATTCTGCTGTATGTTTCACACGAGTTAAGTTATGATAAATTTCACAGGAATGGGAAGAATATCTTTCAAACTCTGGTGAAGATGAAGTTTGGTGCTAATGAAGTACAGTTTAATCTGGTATCAAAAAACTTTGGTAATGCCGTAAAACAGACGAATCCTGAGGTGCTTGATTATGTACGTATCGGTACTCCTTTTGGAGATGATGTGGTGATTAAGTCTGACGAAAATCACAAGTTTTTTGAGCGTAAATTCGTTTTCTCAGAACCCTCTTTGTTTAATCTTTTTTCGATAAATCTTCTGCAGGGTAACCCGAAAACTGTGCTGGCCGAACCAAATACAGTGGTGATTAATGAAGAAATGGCGCAGAAATATTTTGGGAAAACAGACCCTGTAGGCAAGGCCATTACTTATAATAAAAAAGATGTTCTGACTATTACAGGTATATTCAGGAAATTGCCTACCAATTCTACGCTTGATTTTGATTTCATAGGTTCATTTTTAACTTATGATGCCATTATGAAACGGGAAAGGGTGCAAATGTATGAGTCGGATGAGATGGTAGGAACAGGAAGCTATGAAACCTATTTTTTATTGAATAAGCCTGAATCAGTTGCTAAGGTAGAAAAGGTCATCCCGAAAGTGTTAACCAAAGACGAAAATAATGGCCTTATTTCGCATTCTACTTTTGTATTAACACCATTTCTTGACTCTCATTTAGGCAATAACTGGGGCGATTTTTCTAATACCAAATATGTTTCTATATTCCTGATTATTGCTGGAATTGTATTGCTTCTGGCTTTAATTAACTATATGAGCCTTACAACAGCGCGGTCTACGGTTAGGGTAAAAGAGGTCGGAGTACGCAAGGTTTTAGGAGCTAATCGTCAACATTTGGCCACGCAATTTTATGGAGAGTCTATTATAGTAAGCCTGATTTCATTTGTACTGGCATTGATTTTATTTCAGCTTTTAAAACAGCCTTTTTATAATTTATTGAGCCTTAATATTGATGATTCTTTCATTACAAGCCCACTGTTTTTGAGTATCCTATTGGCTTTACTGGTTTTCACATCTTTAGTAGCAGGTAGTTATCCGGCTTTGCTTTTGTCTAAATTTTCGCCTATTCAGGTACTGAAAGGTAAGTTTGCCTCTGGTAATCAAGGCACTAATTTACGTCGTGTCTTTATTGTGTTTCAGTTCATGGCATCAGTGGTGATGATTATTTGTAGTATGGTGGTGCAGAAACAATTAAGGTATCTCCAAACCAGGAAAATAGGTTTGAACAAAGAACAGGTATTGGTGTTACCTCTCCCGAATGAAGCCCGCAAGCACCCAATTGCATTAAGACACGACTTAAAGCAAGAGGCGGGTATTCAACAGATAGGTGCTTCTTCCTTATCGATGTTTTCGGGTGGCTGGAATATGTATTTTACCAAAACCCCGACTACCAACGAAGATGTGAGTATCAATAATATGGAAGTAGACGAAGATTTTCTGAAAATTCTGCAATTGGACTGGAAAGTGAAACCTGCCAGTATAGAACAGTTAGCTTTTGGTGACGATAAGATTGTGATTAATGAAACGGCTGTCGAAAAGCTTAAAATAGTAGAGAAGCCTATCGGGCAGCATTTGAATTTAGCCGGACACAACCGGGAAATTGTGGGGGTAGTTAAAGACTTTAACTTTACTTCTTTACAGCAGAAAATAGATGGTATGTTGCTAATGGTGGTAAAAGATACTACTCAACTACGGACGCTATATCTGAAAATAGACCCGAAAGTAGACCTGCAAAAAAGATTAGCTTCTATTGAAAAAGTCTATAAAAAATACGAAGTCGATGTGCCTTTCGATTATTATTTCTTAGACGATGCCTTTAACAAACAATATCGCTCAGAGCAACGTATGGGAAGCCTTTTTGCCGGCTTTACAACTGTGGCTATTCTTATTGCCTGCATGGGTCTGTTTGGGCTGATTACTTTTACAGCCGAGCAAAAAATAAAAGAAATTGGTATCAGAAAAGTATTAGGTGCAACTATTGGGAATATTGTGGGTCTATTATCCAGAGACTTCATTCGCCTCGTATTAATCGCCAATGGTATTGCTTTTCCGATAGCTTATTATTTCATGAATGACTGGCTGCAAGGCTTTGCCTACAAAACCGATATAGGTGCGGGCATTTTTGTAACAGCAGGTATTTTAGCTATCAGCATTGCCTTGCTCACAGTTCTTTATCAGGCCATCAGGGCGGCATTAATGAATCCGGTGAAGTCATTGAAGTCGGAGTAAAACGGAAAGAAGAATCTGAAGAGTATTATCCTTTTAATTATTCTTTAGATGGAGGCATCTTCTTCCTTTCTCTGTTAACCTTTTTCCTTTTACCTACAAAATTATGCTTAAAAACTACTTCAAAATCGCCTTCAGAAGCCTGTTTAAAAACAAGGTTTATTCTTTTATCAACATTATTGGGCTTGCGGTAGGTCTGGCAGGTACTATGTTGCTTTTACTCTGGATTGAAAATGAGTTGAGTTTTGACCAGTTTTATGAAAAAAAAGACCAGATTTATCAGGCTTACAACCGTAATACTTTCGATGGGCAGCTATATTGCTGGGGAACAACGCCTGCCCCTTTAGGGCCTGCTTTAAAAGCGGAATATCCTGATATAGCCGAAACAGCCAGATTTGTAAGTTGGGGAGGTGAGCGCCTGGTGAGCTACAAAGAAAAAGGCGTTTTTATTTCAGGTAATATCTGTGACCCCGGTTTACTAACTATTTTCGGATTTCCTTTTAAAGAGGGTAATGCTAAAAATGCCCTGGATGGTGTTTATAGCATTGTGATTACCGAGAAAATGGCTAAGAAAGTCTTTGGTGATGAACCTGCCATGAACAAAATTCTGAAAATTGATAATAAGGATAATTTTAAAGTAACAGGCATATTAAAAGACTTACCGAATAATACCCGCTTTAATTTTGATTATTTGCTCCCCTGGAAATACTTAGTAAAAGAAGGGAATGAAAACTCGTATTGGGGCAATAACTCTTATCAGACCTACGTAGAGCTAAAACCTAATGTATCAGTAGATCTGGTGAACAAAAAGATTAAAGATATTACCATTAATCACTCTAATAAAGAGGAAGATACTGAGGTATTTTTGCACCCGGCCAAATTCTGGCATTTATATTCAGAGTTTAAAGAAGGTAAAATAGTAGGTGGAGGCATCACTTATGTTAGATTGTCGGCAATTATAGCGGCATTTGTATTGCTGATAGCCTGCATTAATTTCATGAATCTGAGTACGGCGCGCTCTGAAAAAAGAGCCAAGGAAGTGGGTGTCAGAAAAGTGGTAGGGGCCGAGCGCAAAGGGCTTATCTGGCAGTTTTTAGGTGAGTCAATACTGATGGCGACCATTTCTTTTGGTATAGCTCTATTATTGGTTTATACTACTTTACCAAGCTTCAATACGCTTACAAACAAGCAATTAACACTTGATCTCCTGAATCCTTATTACTGGATTGCAGCTGTAACAATTATATTGCTGACAGGGTTACTGGCAGGGTCTTATCCTGCCTTTTATCTGTCTTCTTTCAGACCTATCAAAGTTTTAAAAGGATTTTTCAAGGCAGGTAAGCAGGCGGTTACTCCGCGAAAGGTATTGGTGGTGATTCAGTTTTCGTTTTCTATAATGCTAATTATCAGTACTATTATTGTTTACAGACAAATCAGGCATGGCCAGGACCGTCCGTCCGGATATAACCGTGAAAATCTGATATTTATGTATATGACCGGAGATATGGGGAAAAATTATGAGTTGATCAGGTCTGAATTACTGAATAATGGCACAGCCGAAAGTATCTGTAAAACAAATTCACCCGTCTCACAGGGGTGGAGTGATACCTGGGGTGTGCAATGGAAGGGTAGTCCTGAGAATCATAAAATTGATTTTGACGTTATAGCATCATCTGCTGATTTTGCCAAAACGATGGGTATGACCCTCGTGGAAGGCAGGGATATAGACATATATACCTATAAAACAGATTCTCTATCTATGCTTATCAATGAATCGGCTGCAAAAGTCATGGGTTTGAAAAATCCAATAGGAGAGTGGGTGAAGAATGATGGCAAAACCTTTACAATTGTTGGTGTGCTGAAAGATTTCATATTGCGGTCGCCATATGGAGAAATGAAACAACTTATCGTAAAGCCTGCCAACTGGGACAACGTCATCACGGTTCGTTTTAATAAGGGCCGCTCTACTCAAAAGAATCTGGCGGTATTAGAGGCTGTAATCAAAAAGTATAACCCTGCCTATCCGTTCAAATATCAGTTTGTTGATGACGATTACGGCAAAAAATTTGGTAATCAACAACGCTTTGGTACTTTTGCAGGAGTGTTCTCTACTTTAGCCATTATTATTTCCTGCCTGGGTTTGTTTGGTTTAGCAACATTTACTGCCGAAAACCGCATCAAGGAAATTGGTATCCGTAAAGTATTGGGAGCAAGTACTTTTAATCTGACAACCCTGCTTTCAAAAGACTTCTTGCGGTTGGTAATTATTGCTTTTGCGGTAGCTTCTCCAATTGCATGGTGGGCCATGACCCAATGGCTTTCTGATTATACCTACCGGATAACTATAGGCTGGTGGACTTTCGCCTTGGCCGGATTAATGGCAGTAGCAATTGCCTTATTAACGATTAGTTATCAGGCGGTCAAAGCTGCATTAATGAATCCGGTAAGGTCATTGAAATCAGAATAGGGAGAGAGTAACACGAAGAAAGGAAAATGTATTTTCTGCGTGTTACTTTTTCTTTCATTACAATTGCCCTTGATAGATTAGAGGCATTATTTATTTCCTTTCAGAAACTCCTCAACCTTTGCTTTATAGCTTCTGCCAATAGGAATAGCGGCCTGATTCCAGAGGATTTTCTGCTGGTTGATGTTTTTTATTTTGTTTTTGGCTATCATATATGATTTATGCACCCGCATAAAGTATTGAGTAGGTAGGCTCTCTTCATAACTTTTGAGTGAACCCAACACTACATATTTTTTATCAGGCAGGTAGAGAATCGTATAATCTTTTAGACCTTTGGCGTATTCGATTTCCCGATAATCCAATAAAATTGTCTGTGTACCAGTCCTGATTTCAATTTCGTAATTTTTATCAGTTTTTTTAGATTCTACTAAATCAATAGCTCTTTGAATAGCGACTTCAAAACGCTTGAAACTAATGGGTTTGAGCAGGTAATCTGCCACGCCCAGATCGAAGCCGTCAAGGGCATATTTACGATAAGCAGTTGAAAAGATAGTAACTGGTCTATTGTTAAGACCTTTCAAAAACTCAAGCCCTGTTATTTCAGGCATCTGAATATCAAGTAGCATAATGTCTACTACATTTTCAGCTAAAAATGCCTTCGCATCAATGGCGTTGAAAAAACTGATAGGTGTTTTCAATGATTTGACTTGCGCTATATGATTTTTTAAAACCTGATGCGACAGTGGTTCATCATCAACGATTATGCAAGTGTAGCTCATGATAAATCCAGCGTTAAAAGGGCTTTGTAAAGATTTGTATCTTTCTGAATCAATAGTTTATGGGTGTCTTTATAAAACAAAGCCAACTGTTTATTAAGATTTATCAAACCAATACCGTGGCTTTTATGTGTTTCATTGGTTTTATAATTGTTTTCTACTGACAGTTCCAGATTTTCCTTATTAATAGTTAATATAATACTGATATAAGCACCATAAATTAATTGATTTACCCCATGTTTGAAAGCATTTTCAATAAGCGGTAATAGGATTAGCGGCACTATTTTTTGATCGCTTATATCACCTTTTAATAAAAAATTGATTTTAGCCTGGTTTCCTTGCCTGATTCGTTCAAGACCAATATAATTTTCAATATTTTCAATCTCTTTTTTCAGGCTCACTTTCGATTCAGAAGTTTCATACAACATATAATCCATCATTTTTGATAACATCAGAATCGTTTCAGGGGCTTTGTCTGATTTTTCAAGCGAAAGCGCATAAAGATTGTTGAGAGTGTTAAACAAAAAATGAGGATTGATCTGTGCTTTCAGATAGTTCATTTCAGTATTCAGTTTTTCTACCTGCATTTCACTGATTTGCTTTTTCTGTCTGAATCTCTCCTGTAATCCATATAATAAAAAAGAAATGACAAGATATTGGGCTGTATTGAAAAAATAGAAAGGAATTTCAATTAGCGTGTTTCTTTCTTCATTGAACCCCATTTTGTTATAGACGAATTCATTCAGAAAATGAACAGAAATGACGTGCAGAATAGTCAGCCCTGCCAGAATCGTAAAAAAAGGTTTATATCTTTTATGCTCGTATAATCTCGGAATCAGATAAAGCAGGTTAATATAAATCAAGAGTAATAAAAGCCCGTTTTGCAATAGTAAATTCAACAGATACAACCACAAACTATTTTTTACAATATACATACTTCCTATGCCCCTGGGAACTATCAGCAAGAGCCATATCCAAAGATGATATATCCTGTCATTCTGTAAGAGTTTCTTCATTGTTTTCTGTTTATGATGCAAAATTACCAATTAAAATCGCTGCTTGTTACGAGCTCTCCTGCTATTGGTCTATTATTTAGGTCGTTGGTATAGTATATTAATATTATACAAAAAACTTAGTGATTTTTGATATGAGATTTTTCTCATACAAAATTATGAACGTAACAGAATTACTGGGTTTTATGTCTTCCGTCCTTATCGGTATCAGCCTTGGTCTGGTCGGTGGGGGCGGGAGTCTCCTGACACTTCCAGTGTTGGTGTATTTATTGGGTATCAATCCATTACTGTCAACTACTTACTCGCTTTTTGTAGTAGGTGCTACTTCTTTGGTTGGCTCGCTGACCTACATGAGAAAGAAGCAGGTTAATTATACGATTGCCTTCGTTTTTGTTATTCCGTCGTTTATGGGGGTTTACTTTACCCGCCAATACTTATTGAGCGTTATTAACAAACCGTTTTTTCTTATAGCTGATTATGAGATTCCAAAAAATGTCGCTATCATGGTTTTCTTCGGGATATTGATGGTAGCCGCTTCTTATTCTATGATTAAGAACAAGGTTCAATCAGTTGAAAAAAGTCATTCGGACGCACCTCATTTCCTGTTGATTACCATTAGTGGTTTTATTATAGGTATCATTACCGGGCTTGTCGGTGCTGGCGGTGGATTTCTCATTATTCCAACTTTGGTTTTAATAGCCCGATTGCCTATGAAAATGGCTGTGGGTACTTCATTACTGATTATTGCTGTTAAATCGTTGATAGGATTTACAAGCGATTTATCAGGTCTCTCAATTGACTGGACTTTCCTTTCAGCTTTTACTATTCTGTCTGTCACTGGCATATTCGTCGGGTCTTATCTGTCTCAATTTGTAGAAAACCAGAAACTGAAACAAACTTTCGGGTGGCTTGTACTGGTGATGGGGGTGTATATTATTTCCAAAGAATTGATAAGTTCTTTTGTATAAATCAGATTCTATCTAAAACCGATTCAAAACTAAAGCAAACAAATATGAAAAATTTATTCTTTACCTTCATCATCGGGCTGTTTACAGTCTCTAAGGCATCAGCCCAATATAAATTTGATAATACGGCGTACAAGACAGTCTACATTAATGATTTGTGTAATGAACTAAGAAAGTCATCGAACGCTCTTTTGTTAGATGTCAGGTCGGCAGGGGAATACAGCGATACTTCGGTTTATACCGGACTGAATATAGGACATCTGAAAGGTGCGGTTAATATCAACGTCAGAGAATTAGGTAAGCGTTTAGGAGAGTTAAAAGACTATAAAAATCAGCCTGTTTATGTCTATTGCTCACATAGCCAACGGAGCAGGGTATCTTCTAAAATGTTGGCCGATAGTGGTTTTACGAACGTCGTAAATGTAAATGGGGGTATGACAGAAATGAACTTGTTAAGAAATTCAGCAGACCCTTGCTTACAGGATTTGTATGCTACGAATAATCACTTCAAAATACTTTCGACCGGAGATGTAGTACACTTACTATCTAATAGAAGAGACATTTCAATAATAGACGTTCGTGCTGATTCTGCTTATAAAAGTATATCGAAAATAGCCAAACTGAATGCTTTCGGGCATATTAGAGGCTCTATCAATATTCCTTCCTCAAAAATCAGCGAATCTCTTTCAAAAATACCTCAGAACAAGCCGGTTCTATTGGTTGATAATTACGGCGATGAGAGCATTAAAATAGCAAAGCTGCTAAGCGAACAGGGTTATACTGATGTAAGTGTGCTATTTAATGGCCTGGATAACTGGGTTAGTGAAAAAACAATGCCTGAAAAAGAAAAATTGTGGATTCACTCAAAAGATTATGGATTTATCACGGCCGAAGAGTTCGACTATTCGATGGCTCATAATCCTCCTGCCTTACTATTAGATGTGCGAACCAGAGATGAATTTACTAATCGGGAAAAGACTAAAACTTACCTGAATAGGGGGCATATTCAGAATGCGGTGAATACACCTTTGGGAGAATTAAATGCAAAGTTAACGGAGATGGCAGCTTATAAGGATAAAAGCATTGTGGTCTATGCTTTTTCTAATAATCCTGAGGCATTTGAAGCCGCAAAATTTCTGGCTGATAACGGTTTTGAAAAAGTAAAAGTACTGACTGGCGGTTTATGGAATGTCAGATGGAAAGCGGCTAATATTAAAGGTTTGGCACACCTGATGAAATGGGTAGTAGATGTGCCATCAGATAATTTATAAGATACTTTTTATAGAAGTATATATTTCCTTATACAGTTTGTTGAGTTATCAGATTCTGTTATTATTCTTTTAATGACAGAATCTTTTTTCTTTAAAATTGCACTGTACGCTGGCGTACAAAGAATGTCCGCTTCTGGACGAATATTAGTCGTGAGTTTTGTTGTAATGTATTGATAATAAGTGATTTAGTTCTTTAGGTATGTTTTTTGAGGGGTATGAAAATAAAGCTATTACTGAATACATGACTCACGCTTTTATGCTAAGATTTGTAAACCCGATTTAGTGTAAAATTAAGATAAAATGATAACTTCTCAACTCTTAAATACCCTTTGGACTAAAGTACTATGATAAGAAATTACTTGAAAATTGCCTGGCGGAACTTGTTGAAGAACAAACTGCAAACCCTGATTAATATTACAGGGCTTTCGATTGGTATGTCATCATGCATTCTGATTCTGATGTTTGTATTTGATGAAATGAGTTATGATAAATCCTGGGAGAATGGTGATAGGATATATCGTATGGCACTCGAACGTATTTATCCGGGCAGGGCTACAAAATATGCCATTATTCCACCCTCGTATGCCCAATCGGTAAGGAAAGAATTACCGGAAGTAGAAGAAAGCGTCAGAATCTTTGATAATGGAGGCGGGACCCTCGTCAGACATAATAATCAGGTATATGAGAAGAATCATGTATTATTTGCCGACTCTAATTTCTTCAAGGTATTTAAGTTGCCATTACTCTTTGGCAATCCTGATAAAGCATTATTAGCACCAAACACCATAGTATTGACCGAAAGCACAGCCAAGCGTTTTTTTGGAACTACTAATGCGATGGGCAAATACCTCGAACTGGTGCAGGGACCCAAGTTGCAGGTAACTGGCATTTGTGCTGATGTTCCTAAAAACAGCCATTTCCAATTCGATTTTTTAGGTTCGGTAAAAGGAAATCGTTTTGCCGAAGCTACCAATCATATCAGCTTTGCGGCCTCAACCTATCTATTGCTAAAACCTCATACTTCTCCTGAGCAGGTACAGGCAAAATTCCCGTCCATTGTAGAAAAATATGCCGCAGGTGAAGTACAGCGGAATTTCGGGGTATCATTTAAAGATTACCTGAAAGCTGGTAACGGGTACTTTTATTTCTTACAACCTTTGCAGAATATTCATCTGGAATCGCATTTAGAAGCCGAATTAGGGGCAAACGGGAGTAAAAATTTAGTGTATATTTTCATGGTGATCGCGGTTTTTGTATTATTGATTGCCTGTATCAATTTCATGAATTTAGCCACTGCGCGTTCAACCGAAAGAGCAAAAGAAGTGGGTATCCGTAAGACACTGGGCTCAACAAAATCGCAGTTATCCATTCAGTTTCTGACAGAATCAGTTTTACTGAGTGTAGCAAGTCTGTTTGTAGCTATTCTGATAGTGGTATTAGTATTGCCATTTTTTAATAATTTAGCCAATAAAACCCTGATATTAGATAATTTCTTTACCTTGAAAACCATCCCTTTAATGCTGATTTTATCAATAGCAGTGGGCTTAATGGCAGGCGTGTATCCGGCAGGTGTTTTGTCTTCGTTCCAACCAATACAGGTTTTGAAGGGTAAGTTTACTTCTAAAAAACAGGGTCATGCTTTACGAAACGGATTAGTGGTTTTTCAATTTTCTATTTCTATTATTCTGATTATCAGTACGCTTATAGTTTACAGACAATTAAATTATATTCAGAATAAAGAACTGGGGTATTCAAAAGATTTTGTGATTCACCTAAGAGGTGCAGGTTTTTTAGGCGATCGTACACAAGTCTTTAAAGACGAGATACAGAAAATTGCAGGCGTTGAAAAAGTAGGTGGAACAAGTGCTGAACCGGGTCAGGAAAACTTTTTTGGTATTAGTTTTCGTAAGGGAGGAGAGAAAGAAACAGTAACGGGTAAGGCTATGATTGCCGATGAGGGTTATCTGCAAACGCTGAATATGGAAACGGCAGAAGGAAGATTTTTTAACAAAGAATTTAATGATTCATTATCTATTATTCTGAATCAGGAAGCCGTGAAGGCTTTAGGACTAAAGAATCCGATCGGACAGAAAATATTCAGCCCTGATAATTTTGTGCAAGGCGATGGCCCCGAGGTGTCTTATACAATAGTAGGGGTAGTTAAGGATTTCCATTTCTCATCTTTGCATCAAAAAATTACGCCTTTATTTATTGTCAATAATCGCTTTTTTGCCAGAACAAGTAACCTGATAGGTGTAAGAATCAATACGCCCGACTTCGAGTCGGTGGTAAGCCAATTGCAAAAGACATGGAAGAAATTTCTGCCTGAGCAACCATTTAATTACGCATTTCTGGATGCCGATCTGGCCGAACTATACAGAAATGAAAAGGTTTCTCAGCAGGTGTTCTGGATATTTTCATGTTTAGGAATTCTTATAGCATGTATGGGCCTGTTAGGTTTGGTGAGTTATATTGTTCAGCAACGCACCAAAGAGATAGGTATCCGAAAGGTTTTAGGGGCTACTGTGCCGAGCATTATACTATTACTTTCGAAAGATCTTTTAAAACTGGTGTTGATTGCCCTGCTGGTAGCATCGCCTATTGCCTATTATTTTATGAATAGCTGGTTACAGGACTTTGCCTACAAAACGGAAATAAACTGGTGGGTATTTGTTCTGGCAGGAGTAATGGCCATTATCATTGCCTTTGTTACTATCAGCTTTCAATCTATTAAAGCGGCTTTAATGAATCCGGTAAAATCCTTGAAAACGGAGTGATCAGAGAAGAAGTTGAAGCCAGTAGCAAAGATAAAAACAAGGAATATTTCTGTAATAATTAGTCTGAACACATAGTGATATAAATTATCAATAATCCATCCCTTTCTCAACAATGGGAAAAGGGATGGATTATTTTTCAGAATCTCTCAAACCCAACATTGCCACCAAAAGCCTCTCAATCCTTTCAACCTGAATATCTGAATTGGGGTCAATAAGCAGGATTTTCATCCTGGCTCGTTCTTCTTTAATTAAATCGGGCTCATCTATCAGATTTCCGTCAATAATGCCAATATAGGGTAGCGACATACCATTGACCTTATATTTTTTATGAGTCCAGAGGTAGCACAGCATTTTACCTTTGTAGCAATAAACCGGCATTTTGTATTTCCAGGTTTCTGTAATTGCTGGGTTATAATTCAGCAAATGAGACCTCAGAAATAGCAGACAACTTTTTGCCGGCTCTTCTTGCTGTTCAAAATAATTATCAACAGGGCTTAGCATATATTATAGAATGAAGGGGCATAACTTTTAGAGATTATTAAGGTTTGGTACTTAAAACGAAGTTTCACATAAGTACTTAGGTATAAGCTATCAATACTACTCTTACAGGCTATCAAAACTAATCAAAAATTCATCAGAAAGTAATACTTAGTTGCTATCTCATTCATTGTAATATGATTCACCGTAAGTTCCTGTTATTTCAAAGAAAATACTGCCAAGTAAATCAATAGGCTATTGTTTATTGCGTACTTCTGCTTTTTTATCTCATAATTATTCTGAATTATCTTAAAATAGGATAGTTTTAGCAGGAAATAGTTATATTTGAATCTCTCTATTTAACCATATACAATGAAACAACCTGCTAAAAGATTTTTTTTCAGCTTATCTGTTATTTGTGCCTTATTCTTAACGACTCTCGTCTATCATGGCGCATCGGCTCAGCAAAAAAGAGTTTTAGTATTTTCTAAAACAAGAGGCTGGCGACACTCAAGTATTCCGTTTGGTAAAGAAGCTATTAAAAAGCTTGGACAGGAGAATAATTTCGGGGTTGATATATCAGAAAATTCTGATGATTTCAACGACGAAAATCTCAAAAGATATAGTGCCGTTATATTCAATTCAACTACCGGAAACATTCTTAATAATGACCAGCAAGCTGCCTTTGAAAGATATATACAGGCAGGGGGTGGATTTGTGGGCATTCACTCGGCTGCTGATACGGAATATGAATGGCCCTGGTATGGACAGTTGGTTGGAGCTTATTTTGAAAGCCACCCTAATAACTCGAATGTCAGAAAGGCAACTGTGTTGGTAACAGATAAAACACATATTTCAACAAGTCATTTGCCGGATTCCTGGGAACGTACTGACGAATGGTATAACTACAAGTCTATCTACCGAAACATAAAACCTTTGGCTTATTTAGATGAAAGTACCTATGATGGAGGGACTAACGGGGGGAATCACCCGATTGCCTGGTATCATGAGTTTGACGGTGGCAGGTCTTTCTTCACAGGAGGTGGGCACGCTGACGAAAGCTTTTCAGAGCCTTTGTTTTTGAAACATCTCTTAGGGGGTATCAACTATGCAATGGGTAACGGCAAACCTCTGGATTACTCAAAAGCTTATTCGATAACCATGCCGGAAGAAAACAGATTTGAAAAAACGGTTCTGGTAAATGACCTGAATAATCCGATGGAATTGGCGGTGTCGAATGCTGGCAAAGTATATATGACCGAACTTGCAGGAAACTTATCAGTTTTTGATACAAAAACAAATAAGTTCAGATTGATTCATCGCTTTCCGGTGGTGATGAAAGGCGGTACAGGTGTAATAGGTATTACCCTTGACCCTGATTTTGATACCAATCGTTGGATATACCTGTATTATTCGCCACCAATTGAGGGTGAACCTATTTACTTTAATTTGTCGAGATTTACGCTTTCAGCCAAAGACGAAATTGATTTGGGTTCAGAAAAAATTTTACTGAAAGTGCCTGTGCAAATCAACAGTGGTTCTCATCATGGAGGGTCTCTGGCTTTTGATAAAGACAGAAACTTGGTTTTATCAACCGGAGACGGCACTACACCTTTTCCTTCGAATGGCTATGCACCACTTGATGAACGTAAAGACCCACAATATTATCCGATGGATGCGCAACGTTCGGCCGCAAATACGAATGACTTTAAAGGTAAAATTCTTCGTATTCATCCTCAACCGGATGGAACTTATACTATTCCGAAAGGAAATCTGTTTGAGATAGGGCAGGAGAATACCAAGCCTGAAATTTATGCAATGGGTTGTCGGAATCCTTATAGAATTGCCATCAATCCGCAGACAGGCACTATTTATTGGGGAGAAATCGGGCCTGATGCCGGGGAAGACAGCCCAAGGGGGCCAAGAGGGTATGATGAATTTAATCAGGCGAAAAAGCCGGGTAACTTTGGCTGGCCTTATTTTGTGGGGAACAACTATGCTTATGCTGAATGGGACTTTGAAACAGGAAAACCCGGCCCTAACTATGACCCTGAAAAGCCTCTTAATAACTCGCCTAATAATACAGGTCTGAAAGAACTACCTCCGGCTACACCACCTATGATATGGTATCCTTATGCTTTATCCCCTGATTTTCCTGAATTAGGTACAGGTGGCCGTAGTGCTATGGCAGGAGAGTTTTATACTTTTAACGAAGCATCTGCCACTAAAAACAAGATACCGAAATATTATGATGGAGCCTTGTTTGTTTTTGACTGGATGCGTAACTGGATGTTGGCAACCAGATTTGATAAAAATGAAAACTACTTAAAGACGGAGGCTTTTATGCCAACAAAAGGGGATTTCAGACGCCCAATTGATTTGGCATTCAGTAAGGAAGGCATTATGTATGTGTTAGAATATGGATCGGTTTATGGTGCCGATAATACAGATGCCCGTCTGGTGAAAATAGAATATAACTATGATAACAGAGCTCCACAAGCCATAGCAAGTATTGTAGATACCGTAATGGCAGTAAAGAAAAATAAAGAATCTTTTATCACTTCCGAAATCAGAGATGTGCCGCAATATAAGGAATGGGCAGGCAAAGCTCCATTAAAATTACGTTTTTCGGGTAGAGGAGTAGATTTAGACTTTGATGACAAACTCAGTTATGAATGGTATATCAACGGAACAAAACTATCTGCCGATAAACCAATGTACACGCATACTTTTACTAAAAATGGAAATTATAAAGTAGTGTTTTTAGCCAAAGATGCGGCAGGAAAAACAGGTACTGATACACTGAGTGTAAGGGTAGGTAATGCTGTTCCGGTTGTGTCTATCAATGCCAAGAAGAATAAATCGTTTTATTGGGATAATCAGCCCTTTGAATATCATGTGTCTGTAAGTGATGTGGAAGATAAAGCTATTAATGCCAAAAAGCGAAAGATAGAATATAATTATTATCCAAATCCCTACCAACCTGTTACAGGAGCAAAATCAGACTCTAAAGTAGAGCTTGGGTCGTTAGGTAAAACATTGGTTGATGCCAGTGATTGCAAGGCTTGTCATACAGTTGATAAGACTTCAGTCGGACCGTCGTTCCTGGCTATTTCAAAGAAGTATGGCAGTGGTGATAATAAAACTATCAGAACTCTGTCGAAGAAGATTATAGAAGGTGGTGGTGGCAGCTGGGGTAGTGTCCATGTAATGAGTGCGCATCCTCAGATCTCGTCGCAAGATGCCGATGAAATGGTGAAGTATATCTTGGCTATTAACGACCCTAATAAGAACTTTAAACCTATCAGTATAAGTGGGACTATTCCTTTAAAAGAGCATCTGGAAAACAAAACTACCGG
This sequence comes from Emticicia sp. BO119, assembly GCF_013912375.1. Taxonomy (GTDB): domain Bacteria; phylum Bacteroidota; class Bacteroidia; order Cytophagales; family Spirosomataceae; genus Emticicia. The sequence goes on from NZ_JACETV010000002.1 coordinate 969,148, forward strand.
ATACTATACTGTTAAGGCTACTTATACAGATAATGGCGTAGCCGGTGCTAAACCTGAGAAAGCAGAAGATATTATACGCCTACGCTATCACCAACTGAGAGCAATGGATTCTGACAGACACCCTGGTTTTGTGTTTGACTGGGGGGAGCTTCGCCAGGGGCCATCCAAGGCATATCTCGTATTTAAGAATATAGACCTGACCAACATCAAAACCATTGCCGTTGAATACGCTTCGCAGGATAAATCAGGCGTCATAGAGGTAAGAGAAAACTCAGTAGCCGGGCCTGTTATTGCCAGAACAACCTTTAGCCCTACAGAGGGTTGGGGAAAAATGAAATGGGTAGAAAGTAAACTGGATAAACCGATTGAAGGTTTCCGAGATTTGTATATTATGGGTGTGAAAACTGATAAACCAAGTGATAATTTAATTAAATTCAAAACAATTAAATTTGATTGAGTAAAATCAATGGATAGTCAGTAGATTAATCACTCAATAAATAGTTACATGATAAGACATTCTGTTGTTTTTAAATTAAAACACCCAGTAGGATCGCAGGCAGAACACTTATTCTTTGAAGCCGTCAATAAACTGGCAACAATAGAAGGGGTAGAGAATTTTATTTGTTACCGCCAGACAAGTGTTCATAGCTCATTTGATTATGGCTTGTTTATGGATTTTGCCAATAAAGAGGTCTATCAAAAGTATAATTCGCACCCTGAGCATGTAGCATTTGTTGAGCAATACTGGTTGGCAAATGTGGAAGGTTTTCTGGAATTAGATTATGAACCTTTCTCATAGTGCAAAAAAAAGCCCAGACCGTAAAAGTTTGGGCTTTCTAATTTCTTGCTGAAATTACAATACAACAACCGAGTTGTCTGAAGTAAATTCATTAGCCACATATTTGTCAGCAGCTTCATCATTAATCCAGTTAGTTCCATCCAATAAATATCGGAATTGAAATTCTGAACCGATAGGAAGTTCTACCGAAGCTTTATATTGACCATCTTTTTGTTTCTTCAACAAAGTAGCAGTTGAGTTCCAATCGTTGAACTCACCTACAAGAGCTACTTTCTTAGCTTCATTAACCACTTCTGAAGGTAGCGTGAACGTAACTTTACAAACTGATTTGGTTTTAGAAAATTGTTTTACAAGTGCCATTTTGTGCATAAGTTTGATTTTCACTACAAAATTATATTATAAAAATCATAATTAAATGATTATCAGTTATTTATATAGTAAAATTCTTTAAAAAATTATATATTATTTTTAAATGGTAATATTTCTGTATTAAATGGATACTCCTTTTTACAGGTTTAGAGACAGTTTAATATAAACAATATACAGCAGAAAATAGCTTCTTTAGTTTTTCGTTTTGTTATTAAGCGGGTATGTTTTTTTTTAGAAATGCCTCGATTTTGGGCATAGTTTTTGTAAAAACATAGTTGTTATGATAGTATCCCAAATTAATCATTAGCTACCACGAGAAAAAGATTTGTATGAATATAATTGGATTGATAAAAGACAAACTGACAGACTCGGTAATTGAAAAAGTAAGCAATTTTCTGGGAGAGCACCCTGAGAATATCAGCCTTGCTTTAGATAAAGCCGTTCCTACAGTACTGGGGGGTATTATTCAGAATACTACTACTGAAGAGAATGCAGGTAAGGTAATGGACGTGTTGAAAGATGGGGGGCACACAGGAGAAATTCTTGACGATTTGCCTAATCTTTTAGATAACTTCGACAAAACGCAATTATTGATTACGATTGGAACAAATATTTTCAACCATTTTTTAGGCAATAAAAGCAATAGTCTGGTTGAGTCAATCTCATCTTTGAGTAATATACGTAAAACTTCCGCTTCGTCTCTGGTTGGGCTGGCAACTCCTTTGGTTTTGGGGGCTTTGGGTAAAGTAATAGCAAGAGAAGGCATGGGAGTCTCAGGCCTGATGAAGTTATTGAATGAGCAACGGGATGCTGTATTGGCAGCCTTACCTCCGGTTTTAATTAATAAACTGGTTACGAAAGAAGAGACTATTGATAAAAAAACAACGAAAGAGCAGAACAGAGAAAAGAAAAAGGAAAAAGATAAAAGTTCTAATCTGAATCCTAATACGTCTGGTGGAGGTCCCGCTGTCTGGATTCCTTGGGTTTTATTGGCTTTAGTATTAATTGCGATTCTGTTTTATATATTCAAATACAAGAAACAACAGGAAAATCAGGCACAGGTATTACCAGGGGTTGATTCAACAGCAAGTGTAATGCCGGATACCTCATCTTTCAATATAGTACCAAAAGATACCTTGACTATCACTACTCCCGTAGAAAAGGTCGAACCTAAGCCTGTTGATACGAAAGTGGAGGATAAAAAAGCAGATTTGCCTAAAGTAGAGACCAAGCCTGCAAATTCGACAGGCAATAGTACTCAGTCAACCTATGCAGGATCATTAAGTAAAGAGTTAGCAAACAGTAATTCCTGGGTTGCTTTACCAAATCTGAATTTCAGAAAAGGCAGTGCAGAGATTAGTAGCAGGGGTAATGTAAACGATTTGGTAAGGTTTTTGAAGAATAATTCAAAAGCTAAAATAACCATTGCGGGTGGTGCACAAAGCAGTGGTGGAACATTAGGTGAAGATCGTGCCTATGCTTTACGAGAAGTTTTATTAGAAAGAGGGGTAAGAGAAAGCCAGATTGAAGTACAGTCTAAATCAGTAGGCGACGTTGATGCGAAAATAACCATAAAAGTAAAAAAATAGAGAATCAGTATCTGCTGGTGATTGCTATTGTTATGAGCCCACGATTTACTCGTGGGCATTTTTTATGCAGCTAATTCTTTTAATGCTTTCACGAAAGTATCTAACTCGGTGGTTGTCGTATAGATATTAGGGGTAATTCTGCAACCTTTTACGGTGGGCGAATCAATAGCGACTGTCCAGATTTTATATTTTTCTAATAGGGTCCTGGCAAGATCGGCGGGTTTAATTTTACTGATACCTACGTTGGCTATTCCACAGGCTCTATGGCTTTCGGCTGGAGTGTTTAAAACTATATCTGGTAGGTTTCTTACTTGTTTTGTCCAGTACTCCTGTAGATAACGCAAGCGTGCCTCCTTACGATCTCTGCCTATTGTTTCATAGAAATTAATAGCATCGGCAATGGTTAAATCTGTATGGACAGGGTTAGTTCCGGTATGATTCAGTTTCCTGATATCATCATCTTTATAACCCATATCACCAAACATTTGCCAGAGTTTAGCAATCTTATCTTTCTTTACATACAAAATGCCAGTGCCTAATGGTACGCTTAGCCATTTATGCAAACTGCTTCCGTAATAATCACAACCTAAATCACTTATTTTATAATTGATGTGGGCAAAAGCATGAGCTCCGTCAACCATTACCTCCACACCTCTACTATGGGCCATATCACATATTTTTCTAATAGGCAGAATATGACCAGTGATATTAATCATGTGGCAAACCATTAATAGGCGGGTTTTAGGCGTGATAGCTTTTTCATAAACAGAAACTATTTCTTCGTCAGATACCGGATGGTTGGGTACTGAAACAATTTTGTTTATGATGCCATATCGGCGTGCCTGTAATTTAAACATATCAAGCATGGCACCATAATCTTGTTCGGCCATTACTGCTTCATCGCCGGCTTTCCAGTCTATTCCGGCAATAACAGTATCTAAGGATTCGGTTGTATTTCGGGTAACAATCAATTCTTCGTGCGAACAACCTGCTAATGCTGCTAACTTTTTTCTTATTTCAGCTTTATCGTCAAACTGCCTGGTGCGCATATAATAAGAGCCTTGGAAATTAATCTCCTGCACGTGTCCGATAAAATTCTGCAAGGTTTCTTGCGGAGTAAAGCAATAGTAGCCGTTCTCAAGATTCACATAATCAGGTTTAATTTTATACCCACGCCTGACTTCCGCCCAGAATTCCTCATTCCTGGCAGTGTCCTCAGGTGTTTGTAGTTGAATCTTTGCTAAGGCTTTATCGAAACCCTTCCCAAAGGCAGGAACAACCAGCCCGGTAGCTGCTAATGTTTTAATAAACTGACGTTTGTTCATTGATGGAATAGTGTATAAATTATTTAAATCAATTGACAGAAATACATCTATTTAGAGATTGGGGCGGTATTTCATAAAATAGGTCTTCCGTGCGACTGTCATTTTTTCTATACTGTATCTTAATGCAGTTCGTGGAATCAGGTTGATATTTCTCTCTAAAAACTTTTCTACCTGTTTCGTCTCAATTCCTCCAACTTCTTCTTTTTTCCATATCTCCCTAAGCATCCAGCCTACTGCTTTATGAATCAGATCGTGTTTATGGGATAACAGGATTTCTGCAATACGGAAAGTGTCCTCATACTGATTTTTGTTGATAAAATACCAGCTCGCAATAATAGCTATGCGTTGTGTCCAGAGATGGTCGGTGCGAGCCATATCATATAATATCTGCCGGTCTTTGTCAAATAAATAGTATCCGGCAATATCACGAGCCGAAGCATCTACCAAATCCCAGTTATTGATTTGTTTTGTGTTCTTTAAATAGAAGTCATAAATACTTTTCTGCGCATCTGCTTTGGCTTTTTTCATCTGACCCACCAGAATCATCAATGCAGCCATGCGGTATTCGTGGATAGGGTTGTTGAGTAAAACCTGTAATTCGTCTAATGTCAATGAGAAGTATTTTTTGCAAATCGCGCGCAGGTTCGGGGTAGATATACCTATAAAGACATCACCTTCTCCATACTGACCTTTTCCTGTTTTGAAAAACCATGCCGATGCTTTAGCTCGTTCAGGTGTAGCAATCGCCTGTAATTCTGAAATGAGTTCGTTCATTGAAACGATTTGAGGTTTTTTTTGTTAAAGATAGTAATAAGATAGGATACAAGTTGAGGCAAAATAGTAATTCTTCAATTTGTTTTTAATAATTTTTCCGAAAATGATAGGAGTAATCATTGGCACTAACCGTAAGAATTCACTTTCCCGAAAAGTTGGTATATATTATCAGAAATTGTTAGAATCATTAGGTGCTGAAAGCCAGATTATAGACCTGGCTGATTTGCCGGAAGACTTTGCTTTTTCGGCATTGTATCATAAATCAGGTACAAACGATGCCTTTAATCAGTTTCAGACAATTGTTGATACCACTGAGAAATTTGTCTTTATTGTACCTGAATACAATGGGTCGTTTCCGGGGGTACTGAAAACTTTTCTGGACGGTTTACGCTATCCCGATAGCTTTAATTATAAAAAAGCCGCGTTGGTAGGAATCTCATCAGGTGTACAGGGTAATGCAGTAGGGTTAGGGCATCTGAATGATATACTGAGTTATATGGGTACAGATGTGCTGGGGTTGCGCATAAAATTGGGCAGTATCAGAAGCCATTTTAATGGAGAAGATTTTACATTTGAAGTGTATCGTAATTTTTTAGAGCGACAAGCGAAGCAATTGATCGAGTTCTGACACCAGCATTGTGCATGATACCTTCAACTCGCTCACCCACCTGTAACAGAATGATTTTATAAGAAGGATTCAATAAACCGGGTTAATAGAGTGGAGGAACTGAGAAATGAACTGAAAATGTTTTTATTTAAATTCCTTCATCATTTTCCATTCTCTGCCCGGATTGATAGTACGGAAAGTCTCCAGACATTTACGGTCTTGTAGGGTTACATAACAGGTTTTCCCGTCTTTTCCACCAAAACATATATTAGAGGTAAGTTTGCCTTTCATTTTTACGGTCTGAATAACCTTGCCCTCGGGTGACACAATATCTATTGTACCTAATCCATGGCGGGTTATGTACAAATTGCCTTTGTCGTCACAACGCATACCGTCCATACCACCATCTTCAAATTTTATCAGCAGACGTTTATTGGCCAATGTGCCTTGTGGGGTAATATCAAAAGCCCATACGTTTTTCTGAACTGATTCATTTACATACAAGGTTTTCTCGTCAGGACTAACCTCAATTCCATTGGTTGTGCCCATATCTTTAGCTAATAAACCTGCTTTACCATCGTGGGTTACTTTCCATATCTGTCCTGTACTTTCTTTCCAGTTAGGATCGCTACAAAAAATAGTTCCATTACTCATAATGGCAAGGTCGTTTGGTTGATTCATGCCCGGCACGTGCGCCAATATACCTACCTGCTTGGTTTTCAGGTCAATTTTCAGTACATTGTGTTGCATGAAATCGGCCACGAAAAAGGTATTCTTTGCTCCAAAACGAATCCCATTGCCTACACTGCCATCAGGTAAGGTCAGGAAAACCGTGGTTTTTCCATCAGGTGTAATTTTAGCAATAGTACCATCCTGATTGATATTTACAGCATAGATATTACCGTCTTTATCTACCGATGGCCCTTCACAGTTATTGGTAAATTCACCTTCTCTGGTTAGGTCAGTAGCAATAAAGATATTTTTTTGCGCAAAAATACAAGTAGTGTTAAGTAATAGAGCTGCAAGTAAGACTATCTTTTTCATGGCATATTTTTATATCTATAATAGAGAACGTTTCACAAGGTTATTTCTTACAATTATCCTTGCGCCGTGTATCAACAATTCCTACAATTTTCCAGCCTTTGTCGGTTTTCATCATAGTAAATACATCTACGCCACAATGATTGAATTTGTCGTTGACATAAAATTCATAGGGGGTCCAGGCCATAGCCATTTCGCCATCAATTTTTATATCATAGGCTGTTAGTCTTTCATCAAGTACCACACCGTCACGTTTAGTACCTACAGATTTCAACCAGTCAATTATCTGGTCTTCCTGCAGTTTTACTTCACCGTTTTTATTTTTTCCGATTGATTTCAGAAAACAGGAAGGGTATAATGCCTGACGGATAAGCGTCGTATCGTTTTTACGCATACCATCAAAAACCTGATTGATGCTTGCCTTGATCTGGTCTTCGTCGGTTTGTGCAAAAGAAGAAATCGTAATTGATAAAAATAAAATGGTAAATAAGTTTTTCATCATTTTTTTAGTTTAATTGAATGAAATATAAGGAAAATAAGTATTTCTACGCTACGATTAGGGACTTTTTACGCTAAAATATAATATCTTCTCCGCTTAACTTTGTGCCATAAATTTTTTGTTAGAAAAAATTTATGGCCATGAAAAAATCCAGAAAATGGATGCAATTACTTACAAAAATCAGCCCCAAAATCATTTATGAGATTGGGGCATTAATTTTATGAATCATTAATGAGAATGTTTCATTAGGTTAAACGGAAAGAAATTATGATAATTTTATATCTTGTAAATCAATCTTGCTTTTCGAATTTTGGAACCTTACTGTCATATTTGAGGTAATTTCCGGCTACGGTTGCTGCATTGCCAAATCCACATTCAAAGGCTTCCTCCTGATAAACGATAGTAGCACCACCTTCAAAAAAAATAAGTTTCAGTTTGCATTTACCAAATTCAGTATTTTCATAAATCGCCTGATTACCATTGAGTTTGAGTGTCGTTTTTTCAATAATAGCCTGATTATAGCTGGGTGCCCCTCTGATAGCCTGCATCTCAACTATGATTTTGTCTTTGCTGATCTGGTTTACATATAAACTTCCCGTTCCAGCTTCTTTGCCGTAGCTGTAAGCATATGCACCTGTTGTATTAATAGGTTCAGATTCAATTTTAATTTCTGAAGCTTTTTTCAGGCTAAAACTCATTTCTTTTTCACTGTTTGGTTTAGACCAGAATCCTGTAATATCATCTCCTTTTCTTGTTCCATAATAGATTCCTGTAACTTCAGTTTTAGGGTCAAACTCATGCAATAGAACATTGCCATTTTCTAAAGAGCCTACTACTTTTATGGCTTGCCCTACTCTTTTATAAACCAAGGTTCCGTAAATCAGGTTGTCATCGAAAGTAAGGGTCATTAAGATAGGAATTCTGTTATTGATTAAACCATCAAAAGTTTCTTTCGACAATGAATTCTGAGCAAAAGAAAAAGAACTGAAAAGAGAAAATGACAAAAGAAAAATGCTGAATATTCGCTTAATCATAGAAATAGTTTTTGCTTGGTGATGCAAGATAAGAAATTTATCTTTTCTTTGTAACAGTAAATAAACTCTATTCAAAATGAAAACAAAACTTAGTTTCCTAACTATTACTTTTTTATTGATTTCTACTTTAAGCTTTGCACAAAAAAGCAAAAAACAAAAACTTTTTAATGGTAAAGACCTGACCGGGTGGGTGGTGTATGGCACAGAAAAATGGTATGTTGAAGATGGTATTCTTGTATGTGAGAGTGGTCCTGATAAACAATACGGTTACTTGGGTACTGAAAAGAAATTCAAGAATTTTGAATTGACACTTGATTTTAAACAAGAAGCAAATGGTAATAGCGGGGTGTTTTTTCATTCATCAATTGCTGGCACTACAATCACAGGCTGGCAGGCAGAAGTAGCCCCTCCAGGCCACAATACAGGTGGTATTTACGAGTCGCATGGGCGTGGCTGGATAATTAAACCAGAACCTGAAAAAGACAAAGCTCTGAAAATGGGAGAGTGGAATACAATGACTGTAAGAGTGGTAGACAATGTGGTTACTACTATTCTGAACGGTACGGAAATGATTAAATTAGATGACCCTAAAATTGGAGAAAGAGATGGTATTCTGGCATTGCAGATTCATAGCGGTGGTGGAATTAAAGTAAGGTGGAAAAACATTGTTGTGAGAGAACTCTGATATAGATTGGATAAAAACAGGTCGGATAGCCTTATCCGACCTGTTTTTATGAAACCTGGCCAAACTAAAAGAACTACAAATACCTAAACACTATGAAGCAAGAAAAATCTACATTACAATATCTTTTTAGCCTTCCCGTAATTGTTGCTGCCCTTGGTTATTTTGTTGATATTTATGACCTGCAATTATTTGGTATTGTACGTGTGCAAAGCCTTGAAAGCCTTGGGCTTTCTACCAAAGAAGAAATCTCGTCGGTGGGTACAACTATCATTAATTTTCAGATGATAGGGCTTTTACTCGGAGGGATTTTATGGGGCGTGTTAGGCGACAAAAAAGGTCGGCTCTCTGTACTTTTTGGGTCAATCATTACTTATTCTCTGGCTAATATTGCCTGTGGTCTTATTCCCCATATCAGTTTTATGGATAAGGTAGAGGCTTATAAATGGCTTCGTTTTATTGCGGGAGTAGGGTTGGCAGGAGAGTTAGGAGCAGGCATTACTTTGGTGTCAGAAGTTTTGCCGAAACACCTCCGTGCCATTGGTACTTCATTAGTAGCAGGTATTGGCCTGTGTGGTGCAGTAGTGGCTACTTTTACAGTAAAGCTTTCAGGAGACTGGACGATTGCTTATCTGATTGGTGGTGGCTTGGGTGTTGCTCTTTTGTTGCTTAGGGTAGGGGTTATTGAGTCAGGCATTTATAAAGATGTAGTCGGGAAAAAGCATGTACAAAGGGGTAATTTCTTTTCTTTTTTTACCAACGGAGAGCGTTTCATTAAATACATGAAATGTATAGGTATCGGGCTTCCTACCTGGTTTTGTATTGGTATTCTCACCTATTTCAGTAATGAGTTTGGGGAAGCGATGGGGATAACAGAGAAAGTTGATCCCGGTCTGGCTATTATGTGGGCATACATAGGTATCTCGGTTGGAGATTTTCTGAGCGGATTCATCAGCCATTTATTTCATTCACGGAAACGAGCTATTGCCGCCATGATGGCTTTTGCTTTTATAGGGGTAATATTTTTCTTGTTTTCGGGTGCTATCAAAAGCCCGAATATGCTCTACGGCGTATGTTGCTGGTTAGGTTTAGGAACAGGATACTGGGCAATGTTTGTAACAGTAGGTGCCGAACAATTTGGTACAAACCTGAGAGCTACCGCGGCTACAACAGTCCCTAATATGGTGCGAGGAACAGTTGTTTTCATGACTATCTTATACAAATTCTTTAAACCTGACCAGGGAGTGATTTTAGCCGGCGCATTGGTTGGGGCTATCTGCTTTGCGATAGGTTTTTACTCAACGCTTACTATACCAGAAACACACGGAAAAGATTTGGATTTTTTAGAAGAATAGTTCCAGGTTAAAAATTCCAGAAAGTCCCGATAAAGCCATTTGTCGGGACTTTTTTGTTTTGTGTATTGTGTACATTAATTCTGATTAAAGGGTTTTACAGAAGGTAAATCAGTATCTGATTTTAAGCAATTAATACTTATACATCTTACTGGAATATGTCTTTATTAATTTATAAGATGCACAATGCGTAAAAACCCCTGATGAATTGCGTATTTTTACGCTATGAGTGTAAAGCAATAGCTTGTATATTTGTGGTAGTCAATTATAGTCATGAAATAAAAAGAGCTGACAACTTATAAAAGAAGTCAGCCGCCCTTTGAACTCAAAACACTTTACGCTTTTGACTATAATTTTGTACCTTTAAAAGTTTCTTTGTAAGTACCTTCCTTGTATTGGTCGAACGATTCTTTTTTATAGTTGTCGCCGCCAATAAAAGTAATTACCTGATGAAACGCTTTTGCATCGAGATACCCCGGTAAAGGCTGAATCATATTATATTGAGCATCTAAGAATACCGTTGTTGGATAGCTCAATTTACCTTGTAACAAAGCAATTGCTGCCTGATTAGTGTTATTTTTCTCGTCAAACATGTACTTCACGCCGCCCACTACTATTTCCTGACGCGTCTCTGCGTCCAACTTTACCATATAATAGTTCTTATTCAGATAGTCGATCACATCAGGGTTGGTGTAAGTTTGTTTGTCCATTACCTTACACCAGCCACACCATGCCGTATAAACATCAACTATTGTTTTTCGTGGCTCTTTCTGGGTGCGGGCATAGGCTTCCTGCAGGCTTATCCATTGTATTTCTTTCGTTTGCGCAGAGGAATTGGCCTGCTGAGCGAAAGTGGTAAAAGTGCCTGTTAATAAGGCTATTAGTAAGAAGATTTTCTTCATGAGTATGAGTTTTTAATCAAAAATAGCAATTTGTGTACCAATATACACATTAGAACGGATATTTTACTGAGAAAAACACACCTGCAGTCGCTAACCGAACCTTCCCATAACCCACTTTACCCAATGGAGCCTTATAAAATGGCTCTGCCTGAAATGTCAAACGTCTCAAAAACTGACGTTCATATCCCATTGAAAGGTTTAAAACACTGAAAGGATAGCCTCCGGTTTTACCTTCCCAACTCGTACGCTTGATATTCGGGTCTGCCGGGTTTTCATAATTATAACGATATTCTTCTTTTAACATTATATAACTGGTAAATCCGCCACCAACAAACCATCGGCTATTTGTTTTCTGGGATAAATCATATCTTACATTCAATGGAATATCCAACATTTTACACTTGGCATCAATATCTTTCAAAGGCGACGGCATAGCCCAGTACACATTCCATTCATATTGGCTTGGCAAAGCGCCATAGTACTTCATCGAACGAATTACACCTGTTTGAATACTAAAACGATTATTGAAGCGATATTCCAGAATAGCCGCCCAGTTACTACCTACTTTAAATATTTTATTTGAGGGGATAAAGCTCAAATCCGGAGATAAGGCTAATCTTATATTTAAGCCTTTTCTGAATGCTGTATTAGCCCTTGGTATTGTTACAGGTGCAAGCATAGGCGATTCAAAACGGATATTTGGCAGTTTTAAATCAATAACAAATGGATGTTTGTTTGGTGATAAAACATCAATAGATATCCACTGCATTTTTTCAATATTATAGACCGAATCTCCTGATGAATCTTGACTTTGAGGGGTGGTTTTTGCATCTGGATTAACTACATTATTAGCACTTATATCATCAGTTTTATCCGATGTATGGCTATCTCTTAAAGCATCCCGTTGTGTTTTGTTTTTAGTTAAGCCATTAGCATTGTCTTGTTTATTCTCAGGTAATATAGGTAGTTTAGATTTGGCTTTTGTGTTAACTTTAGTAATTATGGTGTTTGTCTTATTTTTAGTAATTGCTAAATCAGGCGATTCCTGACTTATTTGAGCAGCATCGTTTTTGTTATAATCGGTAGTGCTTTTGTCAGTAAGAGCGAATTTTGCGTTTTTCACCTTTCCTGCAAAAGGCTTTTTACTCTGATTGGTCGATTGTGTTTCAATAGCTGAATTTTCTGTAGTTGCCCTTTTATTCGGCTTGATTATAGGTGATTCAGCTTCAGCAGGTAGTTTCAACGCTTTAGTAGTCGTTTTGGCATCTTTTTGAATTACTGCCTCTGGTTGAACTTTATCACTTGAAATGGCAGATTCTTTGGCATTTTCCTGATTCTCTGTATCTACCTTATCTGTTGCTACATCTTTTTCTCCGACTTTATCTGTTTGCTTTACCGAATTTTCTTTAATATTTCCTTTCTTTTCTGTTACTGCTCCCGATGGTTTTCTTACCAGAAAATAAGTGCCCGTAATCAACAGTAACAACACAATCATGGCAGGTAAAATCCATTTTTTCAGTGGATTACCTCCTTTACCCGGGCTTAACGGAGGCGTATTCGCCGCATCAAGCTTTTGACTCATTTTGTTCCATGCTTCAGGGTCAAAGCCGATGCCCGACTTTTCAGCAGATTCTCTGAAAAGGTCATCAAACTCTTCATCTGATAAATCATGTAAGTTTTTGCTCATCTTATATAAACGGCTTCTGATACAGAGAGCCTGTTAATTTTTGTTATCAGTCAATGCACCCTCAATTTTCATAATCATTTTTCGGAGTGCTTCTCGTGCGCGTGATAAATTTGATTTTGATGTTCCTATCGAAATCTGTAGTTGCTGCGCAATCTCTTCATGCGAAAATCCATCAATTACAAATAAATTGAATACCATTCTATAGCCAGAAGGGAGTCGCTGTACGAGTTCTAATAGTTCGTCATGATTCAGTTGGCTTAAAGCATTACCGTCAGTAGATGAAACATCGTATGCTTCGTCAAGGTTTTCGTGGAAATAGTGTTTTTGTTGACTCCTGTAATAATCTAATGCTGTATTGACGATGATTCTTCTAAACCATGCTTTAAAAGGATATGATGAATGTCTTCCGCTGGCGTCATATTGTTCACCTTTTGTGAACACCTTCATAAAGCTATCGTTCACAATTTCTAATGCTTCTTCACGATTCTGATTATAACGTAAACAAACCCCCATTGCAAAGCCATAGAATAGCCTATAAAGCCTTTCCTGGCTTTTTCGGTCACCCCTCAAACTTGCAATAAGTAATTCTTCCGGACTATCAGGCAAATGATTTACCATAACTGGTTTGAATACGAAAAAAAAAACTCTGCGGTTGCGTTCTGCAATTAAATAATACTCAACATTAGTAAAAAAAGCGACAAAAAGCAATAAAAACAAGACGAAGAAAGAGCTTTATTGCCTTTAGTATTATTTTTTTCAGACTCGCAAAAGTTTCACTACTTTTGAATTTAAACTATATAGTTTATCGGATTATGGACTATTATTTAAGCGTAATGCTAAGAGCAGTAACAGTTTATCTGTTCATGATTCTTGCCATCAGACTCTTTGGCAAAAGAGAATTAGCTCAACTTTCGGTTATTGATCTGGTTTTTATACTGCTTATCAGCAATGCTGTTCAAAATGCGATGGTAGGGCCTGATAACTCTTTATTAGGAGGTCTGACAGCGGCCGCAGGACTATTTATAGCAAATTTTATTCTGAAAAAACTGATAGGTCGATACGATTCTATCGGTAGGTTCATACAAGGGCAACCCATTATGCTTATTTACAAAGGTGCTGTACAGGAAAAAAACCTGTTGATAGCGGGCTTTACCCATGCCGAATTGGAAGCAGCTATCAGAGAACATGGTGTTGAAAAAATAGAGAATGTTGATCTGGCAATGTTAGAAGTAGATGGTAATATAAGTGTGTTAATCGATGATTTTAAAACAAAATCACATCGGAAACGAATCCATAAAACCTTGCGAAACCCGAATGCTACTACATAAACATTGTCTGAATTTCTTCTTTGAGATATTTCAGGGCATCAGTAGTTGGTTGTTTGTTTTCGGTGATTACCCGTTCAAAAACTCTTTTTGATAAATCAATCGCGGGAGCATCGGTAGCTAAATCCGCTGCTGATGTGTTCAGCAATGTTACTACTTCGTTCATTGCCAGACGGATTTTTTCCCAGGCTTCGTGCGAAAGATAAACTTGTTGGGAAAGATTATGATTAAACTCCTCTCTGATTTCTTTTAATAGTAATTGCTGGAAATCAAGCACGTGCATAGCACTATTGCCTAATCTTACCAATAGGTTATTTGGAGTAATCCGTTCTAAGAAAAGGGTCATGCGTTCGTAAGCCTGCAAACGTAGTGGCGTAACCAGCTCTGCATTTTTTTGTTTGACTTCCAGTTGTTTTTGTTCAAACTGCTTTTGTAGGAAAGTCTGAACGGTAAGGTACATACCGTATAATACCGCCGCAGCAGGAATCAGAATTTTCAGTAATTCGGTCAATAAAGCCATTCTATTTCTTTTTTCAGAATTTTGTGGTGCAAAATTATAAATTACTCTATTAGCTAATGTAATGAATGTGTGATTATTTTTGTTGATGCTTGATGAATAACGAGTCTGATCTAATGATAGTATTTACCGAAATAGCAAAAGAAGAAATAAGTAAAACCCTGAATTCTCCACAAATACCTGCCGGATACGCACTTAGGGTAGGTTTGAAAGGTGGGGCATGTTCGGTAAATTATCTTTTAGGATTAGATAAAGCTACCGAGCATGATGAAATATACGACATAGAAGGAGTAAAGGTAGTGATAGACCGCAAACACCTGATGTACCTGATTGGAGTAAAGATAGACTACACACAAACCGAGGCTGGAATGGGCTTTGTAATTCTGAAAGATTGATTGCTTTTGGCATGGTTTTCGATTATTTTTTTACCGAGAATAAATAGGTGAACATGGATTTGAAGTTATTAAAGAAACATCTCTTCCTTATTCTCTCCATAGCTGTTACTATAGCTGCTGCCCTGAATTTCTTTATTTTTGAGAAAGATGCCCCAAGGGCATCGCAGGAACACTATGTAAATGCTATCAGAGAAAGAATAAGGACTGAAGTCGTACGGTCTAAAGATGAACTTTTCAGCATAGGTACAAAGTATCAGAAAGCCCCTGAAAGCACTTTCCTGAACTTTGAGGCTGTAACGGTTTATCCTTATTATATTTTTCGGAATGGACAATTAGTATATTGGTCTGACCATCGTTTTGTGCCCGCTTATCAGCAATTAGCAGGCAATACAGAAACTAAACTATTAAGTACAGAAAATAGTAAATACATTGTTAATACAATTAAATTTGGTAATAAAGGCGGAACAATAGAGGTTTTTTCATTAATAAACCTCTATCGTAAATTTCATAATGAAAACGATTACCTGCATAACGGGTATAATCATAAGCTATTTTCAACCGAACCTCAGAGTGTATCAGACCAGGCAAGCAAAGAGGCATTCCTGAATATTACTGACGATAAAGGCCATTTCCTTTTTTCGGTAATACCGCCACAGGTTGAGAAACTGACTAATTCCAATATCCCGAGCAATACGCTTTTCTTGTTAGCTATCAGTATTCTTCTATTGGGTGTATATATTGCGCAATGGATCTCTAATCTGATAAAGATACATCAGTTTGGGCGTGCCTTTGCTTTATTAGCTGCCTATCTGATTTTTATTCGGCTCATGATGCTATCAAACAGCATTCCATTTATTGTTTATGAATCGAATCTTTTCAATCCCAAATTTTTAACTATAAGTGCACTGGCTCCCTCGTTAGGAGATATGCTGCTCAATGCCTTTGTTGTTTTTATACTGGTGGGTTATCTCGCTACGTTTTTCTATCGGTCAAACACCTACTATAAGCTTTCCAAGACTTCTCCAATATTTCAGGGTATTGTTTCAGTAATATTGGTTGCAACTTCAATGGGTGTTACAACCCTGTTTTTCAGAAACCTTTGTAGCATTTACGAGAAATCTCAGTTTACTTTAGATTTGTCTCTGAGTATATCTTTCTCTTCGTTGAAAATAGCCACTCTGTTATTCTATATTATTCTGTCTATTATATTCTTTCTGATTAATCATCTGCTTTGCAGCCTTTTTTTGAGATTGAATAAGAACTTTAAAATGGCAGTTCTTAAGTGGCTCATAGGTGTATTGATTGGTCTGTTAATAACAGGTATCATCGATCAGTTTAGATGGGTTTATCTGATAGCAGGGCTTTATTTCTTGTTGGTATATGCTAACAAATTTCCACGATTCTTCTATAATTTTAAATATAAAACAACCATATACTTTTTTACGGGAGCTTTTGTTTTTGCATTTATTGCTATGTTTGTCATTTTTCATGAAGAACAGAAAAAGGATTTTTACGATAAACTGAAGTTCGGGCAGAAGTATCTTGCAGAAAACGATGTGTTAGGAGAAGGACTATTGGCAAGAGTAGTACAAACTGTGCAGCAGGATACGGCTATAAGTGCGGCTTTAGGCCGGGCAACTTTAGCCCGTGAACAAGCCCAGCAGATTATTAAAAGCAAACATCTTGATTTGTACTTTGACAGATACGATACTGATGTGCTGGCATTTGATAAAACAGGTAAATCGTTAGACCTATCAGAAGGCGCTAATAATCTGAGTTATTACGAAGAGAGTTTTCGTAAACCTGAATACAAAACCAATAACCCGAATATCTCTTTTATTGATGACATCGGAAATAATTTCATTAAGCAATATGTAGCATTTATACCTGTCAGTAAAAATAATAGCCTGATAGGTCACGTAGTACTTGAATTGAAATTAAGAGATGAGTTTGCCGAAAGTGTTTATCCTGAATTGCTTATGGATAAAAAATTTGCGCAAACACCCGAAACCCGAAATTATAGTTATGCTATTTATGATGAGAAAAACCAGTTAATCTTCAATTCGGGTAACTATAATTATATGCGTAAGCTGCCGGTGTCGATGTTAAGTAACAAAGATCTTTATGAAAAAGGGGTAGAACTGAATGATTATAATCATATAGGTAAAATCGGGCAGAATGGGCGTAAAATTGTTATTTCATCAAAATACCAGATATGGCAAAGTGTTTTTCCTAATTTCTCATTCCTGTTTTTACTTTCGGTACTTTGCATTGTATTTGTAATGCTGATGTACACTTTGAAGTATAGCTTCAGAAATATGAATGTGAATTTTTCTACCAAAATTCAGTTATATCTCAATGCTGCATTTTTAGTGCCTTTGATTTTGGTGGTGATTATCACTTTAAGCGTTATTAACTCAACCTTTGTAAGTAATCAGGAAAAAGCCTATCTCGATAATACCAAGAATATTACTTCTACTGTACAGCTGCAATTAGAAAATTTTACGCAGAAACGCATGAGCAGGGCTTTTTTAGAGCAGGAAATAAACGATTTGGCACACGATACCAAATTAGATATAAATCTCTATAATTTGGATGGCAAGCTGAGTCTGACTACTCGTCCATTAGTCTATGAATATGGCTTGATTTCTCATTTCATTAATCCGATAGCTTACCGGCGTATTATTGAAGAAAAAGAAAATGAGGCCTTACTGACTGAGACTTTGGGTAGCCTTACTTATAAGACTGCCTATATGATTATTAAAGGACAGGATAGCAAGCCTTTGGGGGTAATCGGAATTCCTTTTTTTGATGCCAAGCCTGTTTTAGACCGTCAGGTAACAGAGGTAGTGGCGTCTATATTGAACATCTTTACTTGGCTTTTCCTGATTTTATTAATCATTTCTTATTTTGCCTCTAATGTCCTGACGAATCCGTTGAGAATTGTAGCCCAGAAACTGAAAAAAACTAATCTTGATAAATTGCATGAGCGATTAGACTGGAATTCGGATGATGAAATAGGGCTTTTAATGCGCGAATATAACAAGATGTTAAAAAAATTGGAAGAGAGTAAAGTGGCACTTTCGTTGAGCGAAAAGCAAACAGCCTGGCGTGAAATGGCTAAACAGGTTGCGCATGAAATCAAGAATCCGCTTACACCCATGAAGTTATCTATTCAACAATTGCAACGAACCTTGACTGTTGATAACCCCAAAGCCAAAGAGCGGATAGAAAGAGCTTTGAATTCATTGACCGAGCAGATTGATAATATCAGCGAGATTGCAAATTCATTTTCGGAGTTTGCTAAAATGCCAGTACCTCGCAACGAAACCTTTGATTTAGTACCGCTGATTCAGAAATCGGCCGATTTATATGCTGAAGATGAAAAGATTGCACTCAACGCTTATATTAAAGAGAGGGAGGCATGGGTTGTAGGAGACAGACAGTTTATGAGTCGTGTGGTTACAAATCTTATCATCAATGGTATTCAGTCTGTTCCTGCCGGGAAAAGACCAATTATTAATCTGCGGCTCTATAAAAGCGAAGATGATAAAGTCATTATTGAGATCCAGGATAACGGGTCGGGGATACAGGAAAATCATCGTCAGAAAGTATTCTTGCCGAACTTCACAACAAAAATCGGAGGATCAGGTTTGGGATTAGCTATGGCTCGCCGTGGGGTGGAGCATGCCGGAGGTAATATCTGGTTTGAAACCGAAGACGGGCGCGGAACAACATTTTTTATTGATTTACCTTTAGCTATAGCCAAATAAGATTTATTTAAGCCAGTTTCTCAACCAGTATGCAAGGCCAATAACTTTTACCAGCCAACCCGATTTCTTGATTCCTTTTTTGTTTTTTGGAGCAGCTATTACATAATTGGTCTTCATTTCTGTAACTATAAAAATCTGCGTTCTTTATGTGCAAAATTAGTAAGTGATTCAGTAACATAAAATAAGACTATAGGAACGGCCGTGCGCAGTTTATTTTCGGCAAGAATAATTGTTAATTGGCAGTCAGACTGCTCGTATTGCTTTTAGACACAATTACAAGTAGGAATATAAGCCATCTAAATACTGTTTTATGAATAAGCACTTAGATAGCTTTTAAAGATATTATGAATTTTATTAGATAATCCTATCTGAATCCCATTTACTTCACAGAAAAGCGTTTTGCCTTTTTCATGTATATTCTTTATATCGCTCCAGGGAATCAGTAAAAAAGGGTGTCCGAATCGGAACAAAGGACTTACTGATAAAAACAAACCAGCCTCTGAAAGAGAGACATTCAGAATCCGGTTATAATAAAACTTCCCTACCTTGCCAGAGACACCAAAATAGTTTATTTCGTTATGTGTATAAGTGGTTTCATAGGTATTCTTCAGGTTATCCCACCCACTTAAATGAGCTATCATTTTGAGGAGTGCCACCCAAAACACAACTACAATAAAGGCTCCCGTTGGTATCAAGAAAAATAAATTCATGGCTTTTAATTATGCTGTATTCCTAACTGTCTTGCAGACTAATATAAGTCTATTTTTTTTTAGTAAAGGCGCAGTTTTTTTTCTGGCAGGTTTGAATTCATAGATGGCAGAGGTTAGTTGATATTTGGCAGAAAATCAATACGCATTTTAAAGAAGCCAGGATTTGCCGTTTGATTGATAAAAAACTTTTTATTTATATTGAATAAAATTTACGAGACAAATGGTGTTTAGACCTGTTTTTAACCTGATAAAAGCTTGAAAATCAATCACCCATACATCAAACTTTCCTTTACGAAAATCTTTTCAGTTTTCTTATTTTGTTTGTTCAGGTTATCACTATGTGCACAAGAAATCGGGAGCGGTATAATAGAGCATTTTGATAATACCAATGGGCTGACGCAGAATACGGTAGTAGCTATTATGGAAGACTCAAGGGGTTTTTTGTGGTTTGGGTCACACGATGGCTTACTAAGGTACGATGGGTATCAGTTTAAGGTTTTTCGTCCTGATCCGGATAAACCCAAAAATTCATTGCCCCATGCCCGTATATATAATATCTACCAGGCCGAAAACAAATTGTGGATTACTACAGGAAGCGGTATATCCGAAATGAATCTGAACGACGAGTCTTTTCACAATTATATGACGGGTATTCGGGTAAGAGCAATCTATCCAAATGGCAAAGATATTTTCTGGCTCGCTACCAATCAGGGTATTTATGAGTTTAATATTCTGACGAAAGTTCATAAAAAACTGATTTCGGGCAATTCGTTTGACCTGGTCTTGAATAGCAATTTCAGTAAGATTTTTTATTCAACCAGTGAGGGCTTTTTTGAATACGATCTTGCTTCTGCGAAAGCAACTAAACGGATTTTCAGGAATTTTAATGAGAGCGTATCTTTCAATATGTTAAAGTCCGGAAAAATAACCTGGGTAAATGTAGATAACTTAGGCATGATTGGCCTGGATGATAATTGGAATGAAGTGAAAATAATTGATTTCAAGAAGTTTTTTCCGGATTTGAAAGAATTCAGTGTCAATGGAATCAATAATGATCGACATGGAAATATCTGGGCAAGTACGCTCACAGGGCTTTTTAAGTATAATCCTGTTGATGGTTCTCTGCTTATGTTGCCTTCCGACGACAATAAACCGAATCTTGTGCACGGCTCACCTCTCTTTACCTCATATGAGGATCACACCGGAGTTATATGGGTAGGTAGTAATAATTCAGGTATAAGTAAGATAAATCTCAATAATATCAAGTTCAGAACCATTAATATGGAAAATGGCCTGAACAATAAATTTATTCTTACTTTTTGTGAGGCCGGAGACTACATAATGGTAGGAACAGATGGAGGAGGATTGAATTTATGGAATCGGAAAACCAACACATTTGAATACATATTAAGTGCAAATATTCAGCAAAATCGTATTTTTTCTATTATTGAGATCAAGCCCGGCATTTACTGGTTTGGCACTTCTGATAACCTGGTAGAGTTTGATCTGGCTACCAAGCGTATATCTGCACTCACACCAGAACACGCTAAGCTCACAAAAAGATTTACTAACCAGTTTATTAAGAAAATTATCAAGGCCTCAGATGGCACAATCTGGTTAGGCACGCAGAATGGCGTAGTAAAATATAACCCCAAAACTTATCAGATTGATACATTTACCGCTACTGAAAATGAACTGGAATTGGTAAATACTTTACATGAAGACCGGAAAGGGAATGTCTGGATCGGGGGAAGGATTAATCTTTTAAAATACGACTATCAAACAAAAAAAATCAGCGTTATTCAAACGCAGTGCATAAACCGGAATATTCTGTTAGATGACATTGGGTCGATTTTTCAGGATGACGATAATCACCTCTGGATTACGAGTTATACACAAGGGCTTGCCTATTTCGATATAGGTACAAATAAATTTGTTTCTTATAATGTAAGCGATGGCTTGCCTAACAATATTGCCTATTTTGCTCTCCCGAAAGGAGATGATATATGGATCAGCACTAATTTCGGGTTATCTAAGTTCAATAAAAAGAGAAAAACCTTTACTAATTATGATGTAAGTGATGGTTTGCAGAATAATGAGTTCAATGGTGGCGCGGCTATTAAATTATCGACAGGCGAACTGGCATTTGGTGGTGTAAATGGGTTTAATATTTTTCATCCTGATAAAATACCTACCAATACCTACAAACCGCAGGTAG
This sequence comes from Emticicia sp. BO119, assembly GCF_013912375.1. Classification (GTDB taxonomy): domain Bacteria; phylum Bacteroidota; class Bacteroidia; order Cytophagales; family Spirosomataceae; genus Emticicia. Next base: position 990,746 of record NZ_JACETV010000002.1, read on the forward strand.
CTGTTACAGAAGTAAAAGTAATGAATCAACCATTTGCTTATAACCATACCAGACCCATAGAGATCAGCTATCTGAATAACTTTATTTCATTTGATTTTGCGGCTTTAGATTTCATTTCCCCTAAAAAAAATCAGTATGCTTATCAGTTATCAGGCATTGACAACGACTGGGTGCAGAGTGGTAACAGGCATTTTGTGAGTTATTCGCAATTACCCATTGGTGATTATGTATTCAAGGTTAAAGCTGCTAATTCAGATGGCGTCTGGAACGATAAACCATTAGAAGTAAAGGTTCGGGTAACTGCCCCATTCTGGAAACACGGCTGGTTTGGCTATACTTTATTAGGGCTTGCTATTGGTGGGATTATCCTGTTTTTTACTTTCAGGTTGAATCAGGTGAAACGGGAAGAAACAGAAAAAACTCAGTTAAACAGAAAGATTGCCGAATTAGAAATGCGTGCGTTACGGGCGCAGATGAACCCTCACTTTTTGTTTAATTGCCTCAACTCAATTAATAGTTTTATTCTGTATAACGAAAATCAGGAGGCATCGAGATATTTATCCAAGTTCGCAAAGTTGATCCGACAGATATTAGATAATACAGATAAACCGTATGTGCCGATTGAGAAAAATGTGAGTTTCCTGAAATTATATGTTGAATTAGAACAGTTACGCTTTGGAGACAGGAGATTCGATTTTGAAATTAAGGTTGGTGACAATATCAATATTCATGAAGTATTGTTTCCGACTATGATTGTGCAACCCCACATTGAAAATGGAATATGGCATGGTCTGATGCAGAAAACAGATGGTGTAGGTAAAATAATCGTGAAATATGCACTAAATGAAGATGAAAATACTGTCTCATGTTCGATTGAAGACAATGGAGTAGGACGTGCCAAATCAAGGGAACTAAACCAGTTGAGTGCTAACCGTAGGGATTCTAAAGGCACTAAAAACGTTTTGGAAACCATAGAGACACTTAATAAACAATATAATACTAACCTGGGCAAGGTGATCACAGAAGATTTGTATGATGAAGAAAAAAGACCTGTGGGTACTAAAATAACGATCACAATTCCTATCTTGGAAGAAAAAGAATAAGGCATGGATTTTTTCGATATCAATAATATATTTTTTGAGCTTTGGGGAGTAAAAATGAGCCATTTAGAGTTTTATGCTACGCTTACTGGCTTAGTAGCAGTGATTCTTTCGGCTCAGGAAAATGTATGGAGTTGGATTGTGGGGCTTGCCAATGTAGTACTGGCCTTCATTATGTTTTATCAGATTCAGTTATATCCTGATATGTTCTTGCAGGTGTTCTTTTTTATCACCAACCTGATTGGTTTCTGGCAATGGAAATACCCGAAAGAGCAGGAAGCTAATAAGAAAAATGAATTAAAAATAAGTCAATTATCTTTGCAGCAATTCGGGTTACTTACGCTTATCGGATTAATGGGTACTGCCTTATTAGGTACATTTGCCAAAAATCTTCATGAATGGTTGCCTATGGTTTTTAGCCTGCCAAGTGCTTTCCCTTATATGGATTCTTTTACGACTGTAATGAGTATTTTTGCTACATTCCTGCTCATTCGCAAAAAAGTGGAGGCATGGTGGGTTTGGTTAGGTGTAGATATTATCAGTACATATATGTATTATATAAAGGAGGTAAAACTCTACTCACTGCTCTATGCAGTATTTTGTATAATAGCCTTATTTGGTGCAGTAAATTGGACGAAAGAGTATAAGAGAGCATTATGAAAGTGAGAGCCGTATAGGTTATACGGCTCTTCCTGAATATTACTTCAACCTTTCCTCAAACAGCTTCAGAATCCGTTTATATTCATCCATCCATGAGGTGGGTTCTACAAAGCCGTGGTCTTCCATCGGGTAACTCGCCATTTCCCAGTTCTCTTTTTTAAGTTCTATCAGGCGTTGTACCAATCGGTAAGAATCCTGGATATGCACGTTTACATCGACCATACCGTGGCAAATCAACAAATGCCCTTTCAAACCTGCGGCATGATAGATAGGAGAACTTTTACGGTAAGCTAAACTATCTGTCTGAGGTTCGTTCAGAATATTAGCCGTGTAGCCATGATTATATGCTGCCCAGTCTGTTACAGGCCTTAGGGCTGCACCTGCGGCAAAAACATCGGGTGTGGTAAACATGGCCATAAGAGTAATAAAACCACCATAAGAGCCTCCATAAATACCTATTTTTTTAGGGTCGATACCGTATTTGTCGACCAGAAGCTTAGCTCCATCTACATTATCAGTCAGGTCTTTGCCACCCATAAAACGATAAATACCTGTCCGGACGTCACGACCGTAGCCTGAACTGGCCCGATAATCAATGTCTAAAACCGTATAACCTTTATCAACCAATAAATTATGAAACATATACTCACGGAAATACTGGCTCCACCATTTATGTACATTTTGCAGATACCCTGCACCATGCACAAAAACAACAGCCTTTTTATTCTTTAGTTTTTTGGCTGGCTCATAAATGCGGGCATAAATATCTGCCCCATCACGGGCTTTAAAAGTAATAATTTGTGGCTCTTTCCAGGCATACGCCTTAAATTCATCTGTTAATGAATTAGTGAGTTGCTCGGCTGGTGCTGCAGGTTTATTATCTTGAATAAACAATTCCCAAGGTTTATTCATATAAGAGTAACGAATAGCAATTTGAGATTCGTCAGGAGAAAGCGTGGCATCATTGCCTCCTACCATACCTGTAATCCTGGTTCTTTCTCCACCTTTCACTGCCATTTTATAAAAATGGGTTTCACCTGGGTGCACCTCATTGGTGGTCATGTAAAACCATTGCTTATCTTTTGATAATTGTGCCTGTTGTACTTCAAATTTACCGGAGGTCAATTGTTGCTTTTCACCGGTTAGCACATTAATTGTATAAAGATGTGAATAGCCTTCAGCTTCAGACTGGAAATAAAGCGTTTGCTCATCTACCCAGCCAATATTACCCATACTGAGTGTAAAGCCCATGCCAGGGCCACCTATCCATGCCTCATCATGTTGGCGGTCCAATAGTTTCAATTTCCCTGTGGCTGGGTCTAAAAGCATAATCCAGCGGTCTTTATTGTCAAAAGAACGCACCACTACCACAGCATTTGATCCATTCTCTGACCAGTTAGGGGCTGTAATAATGAGTTTACGGCCGGCAGGCTTCTTTTTGGTAGTATCGTTTTGTTTCTGATAATCTTTCAGAAATTCAGGTTGCTGAGTAAGACCAACAAGGTCTTTGGTACTAATCTGATACACCGTATCTTTTTTGGTATCATATACAAAGCTCTCGTAACTACTCATAGGACTACCCACTTTGGTTCGGGCAGGCAAGTCTTGCGTAAAACCAGACTCTGTAACGTAACTTGGTACAATGGTAGTTTTTGTCCCGGTAGCTGGGGTAGAAAGACGATACGTGATGTAGCGCATGTCAGGGCTTACAACCGGAGCTTCAAGGTTCTTGCCATCTAAATATATTTCTTTCGGACGCTTCGGCTGATCGGACTTGGTATTTTTTTCGGTTTCGTCTTTTTTGTCTTTACGTTCTTTCAATATTTCAAACATGGCCAGTTGATCTGCTTTCAACCATTTTTCTTCGTCATTTAATTTGGCTTCTGCTTTTTTACTACCTACTACGAAATTTGATATTTGTGAGATAATCCCATCTTCCAGACTCAGGCTGAATATATTACCTGCCCTTAAAAAGATAACTTTGGTTTGATCACCACTAAAATACGGGTTTGATTCACGCTCAATAGTGTTTGTGAGTTGTTTGATTTTCAGGGTTTTGCAATACATAAGGTATAATTCACCCTGTTTTTCATATACTTTCAGCGAGTTATCACGGTTATAGGTACCTGATTGAGCCGGTAAGGCTCGTCTTTCTTTAGGTAAAACTTTAACAGGAGTTTTATTAGGCAGTACAATTTTATAGAGAGAATCTCCTTTGTTTTTATCAGGATTCCACGAGAAATAAATGGTTCTGGAGTCTTCTGACCAGAAAATATTGCTGGGCGATGTGCCTATCCATTTATAGGGTTCCTGCATAATTTTCTCGACGGTTAACTGGGCTTGGGATGCAAAAGAAAACAGTAAAACTGATAGTAAAATGAAGTGTTTTTTCATGTGATTCAGGGAGTAATTAGTTTTGACAAAATTACTCTATTTTATTAAGTTTGCTAATCTGATTTATTTTGATTTATTTATGATTGATTAGCTATTAACTGAAAAACTTCTCAATTCTACTTTCAGTGTAAATATTACCTTGCTTTGGCATAATAATTGGCTGATGTGTCGAATAAACGTAAAATATCAATGAAACATTGAAAGGAATTTCAGACTTTTACGTTTAATTATTAAAAATTTTTAATGATATACCTTTAGGGACTTGATATATGCAGTTTCTCTTTCCGTCTTTCTTGTGGGGTTTATTGGCTGTTTCGGTGCCAGTTATTATTCATCTCTTTAACTTTCGTCGTACCAAAAAGGTATTTTTTACGAACGTTGCCTTTCTGAAAGCGGTCGAAACAGAGACAAGCTCATTCAGACGTATCAAGCAATGGTTGATATTGTGCTCAAGGGTTCTTTTTCTTGCGTTTCTGGCTTTTGCTTTTGCTCAACCTTTTTTGCCTGCCAAAAATGTGGGTCCTAACCGCTCGTCAGGTTTAGGTGTCAGCAGTTTGTATCTGGATAACTCGTTGAGTATGCAGAATACAACAGAAAACAAACGCTATTTAGACCTTGCCGTTACAAAAATAGACGAACTCCTGACTTTATTCAGCCAGTCGCCTAATATACAGTTGGTAACCAATGATTTTTCAAGTGAAGACCAGGCCGTTACCAATGCTACCAAAGTAAAAGACAGATTAACCTCAATAGGGCTATCACCCAATCCACGCACATTTGAGGGTGTCTACAAGCGTCAGCGAAGTTTAGCGCAGAAACATAATGCGAGTGCCAATAATCAGTTTTTTTGGTTTTCTGATTTTCAGAAAAGTACCTCAGGTAATCTAAAAAATTTCAGAATAGATTCTTTGGATAAGCTATTTTTGGTGCCTGTACAAGGTAAGGCTTCTCAGAATGTATTTGTTGATTCGGTGTGGCTGGCTTCGCCTTTTATCAGAGAAATGCAGAACAATGTGCTATATGTAAAGGTATTTAATTCGGGTGATAATGAAGTTGAAAAACTACCGGTCAAATTATTTATTGATAATGCTCAGGCCTCTACTGCTTCGGTAGATATTGCACCAAACAGCACTGCAACGGCTACATTTAATTTTACAGTAAAAGACAAGGGGTTTCATAAAGGTAAAGTGTCTTTTGATGATCAGCCGATTACATTCGACAACGATTACTATTTTGTCTTGGATGCCTCACCTGTGATCCAGATCTTACATCTTTATCAGCAACGCAGTGCAGCAGATTATGTCGGAAAAATATTTGATAATGACAGCCTCTTTGCTTATCAGTCTTATAGTGCCAATAACGTTGATGTGGGGCAATTTAAAAATGCTAATCTGATTGTATTAGAAGGAGTTGAGCAGATAGCTGGTACTTTCAGGGCAAGCCTTGAGGGCTTTATTCGTCAGGGAGGAAGCCTGTTGGTAATCCCACCGTCAAATCCTGATGCAGAAGATTATGGCCAGTTTTTAAGCGGTTTTGGAATACAGGGTATTACTGTAATCAGCCAACCACCATTACCACAAAGCCAGTTGCCTATTGCAGAACCTAACCGCCAGAATCCATTTTATGCCGACGTATTTGAACGAACAACCCTGCAAGGCGTAGCTAATACTCCCCTTATGCAACCCGTCTGGAACTGGTCTGGAGTAGGAGAGAAGATACTGACTTTCAGGAATCTGCAAAACTTTATTACAGCTACTAATCTGACGCAAGGCAGAGTTTATATCTGTGCTTCACCGTTAGAGAGAACCTATGGTAACTTTGCCGAACACGCTTTTTTTGTGCCAACCATGTATAAGATTGCTTCAATGAGTGTAAGACAGGAACGAGCAGCCTATAATTTTAGTGAGGGAAGTATTACGATTGACATACCAAATGTAAAGAAAAATGCAACCTATAAGCTGAAGAGTGTTGTCTCGGAGGCTAATAAGAATAACTTAGAGATTATTCCGATTCAAAGAATCAATGGAAATCAACTGACTTTAGAACTACCTAAAGCAACGCAATTGAGCGATAATCAGCTATTGGAATCTGGCTATTATGAGTTGCAGTTGGAGGGTAAAACTGAGAAGCTATTGGCGTTGAACCACGACAATGAAGAATCGAAAATGGAGTTTTATACACCCGAAGAATTGAAAAGTTTTTTTGCCGGACAAAAGAACGTAACTATTTTCGATAATTTATTAGATGGAGATTTCGTAAAAACGTTTCAGGAAACTAATATCGGTACACCTCTCTGGAAATATTGTGTGATATTAGCTTTGTTATTCTTAGCAATTGAGATTCTTCTGATTCGGTTTATGAAAGGGTAAGAGATGTTTCATATTATATTAAGACCTTTTGAGTATTGGCTCAAAAGGTCTTTTGTTTTCGTAAAGATGTATTGCTATACGTCTCTACAGTTTTGGACTTACTTCACACTATTAAACACAAACAGATCAGCAAATACCCATTTACCGTTTTCCTGTTTGCCGCGTTGAATTACTAATACATCTGCCCCACGTTTTTCGTAAATGATACGGATAGAACCATCTTGTTTTTCAAACAATGCCCATTCTTTTTTAGACTCTATAAAGTTGTACCGATCAGATACTTCTTTGTCTTCAACACCAATCAATCCGGGTTTGAAATGTTTTACTAATACAATCGGGCCTTTGTCAGTTTGCTCAAAAATAAGCATCTCATACATGGTTACTTTGTCGTCTTTCATCATGCGCATAAAGCCCGTAAGGTTGTCACCTGAGGGCTTTGCCCAAAAAGCCTCGATAGGGCCGCCGTTGAATGTTCCCTGCCAATGTCCGTGCATAAAAGATACATCGTTGAGATTTGCTTTCGATTGTGCCTGAGTATTTTTACTGAATATTAAGCAGTTGAAAAATAAAGCAAGAAGGGAAATAGTATGTATTGATTTTTTCATAGAAATGTAGGTAAAGATTGATAATAAGAACAGGTAAAATAGTATGCACAAAAATAGGGCTTATACATGAATTTACAAGTTTCATATATAAGCCCTTTATTTAATTTATATTTTATCTTAAACTCTGGTTCAATGCTTCTAAGGCATCAATTCCAGGGCAAAGAATATCTTCTTTTAGTGCATTCAAAGGAGTCTGGCAAGTGCCTAAAACTTCGTGCAGGCTTTGCGTATTTGGCTCAATATAAATCAACCCTGTCAGAATCTCTCCTTTGCTTTTGGCATTCTGAAGCGCAATCATCGCAGATAATTTATCTTCGGGATTCCAGCCCTGGTTGAGTTTCTGTAAGTTAAGAATAGAACCATCATGCAGGGTTACTTCTTTGCTGTCTCCTTCTTCATACGAAGTCGTAATTTCTTCCATAGTTGGTACAAAATCAATGGTTGAAGTAGCCTCTATATGTTCGCGCACGTAATCATAAGATTTGGTCGAACCTGTATTATTATTGAAAGTAACACAAGGAGATATCACATCAATCAAGGCAAAACCCGGGTGAGACATAGCAGCTTTTATCAGCGGAATCAACTGGGTTTTATCACCTGAAAAACTACGGGCTACAAATGTTGCACCTAATTCAAGCCCCAGACCTACTAAGTCAATGGCATTGAACATGTTAGTCGAGCCTGCCTTGCTCACAGAACCAGCATCTGCCGTGGCCGAGTCCTGCCCTTTAGTAAGCCCATAGCAACCGTTGTTCATGACTATATATACCATATTGAGATTACGGCGAATCGCATGGACAAACTGTCCCATACCAATAGAAGCAGTGTCACCATCACCTGAAACACCAAAATAAACCAGATCACGATTAGCTAGATAAGCTCCTGTTGCTACCGAAGGCATACGACCATGCACAGAATTGAAGCCGTGCGAATTGCCCAAGAAATAGGCGGGAGTCTTGGACGAACACCCGATACCTGACATTTTGGCTAAACGATGAGGTTCAATTGCCAATTCGAAACAAGCCTGAATGATAGCCCCGCTGATGGAATCATGACCACAGCCTGCACAAAGGGTTGAAAGCGCGCCTTCGTAATCTTTTCTGGTATAGTTTATTTTATTTTTCGGTAAGTTTGGATGCCGAAACGTTGGACGAATGTATGTCATGTTTTCAGGTAGTTACAAGGGTTTTGGTAATTTCCTTTACAATTTTATCAGCTGTAATAGGCATTCCATCGTAGTTGAGAATACGGATCAATTTTTTTGGATTGATTTCTAATTCATTTATCAGTAAAGAACGCATCTGGGCATCACGGTTTTGTTCAATCACATAAACAATTTCATGATCATCTATAAATTGCTCCACTTCTTCATTAAAAGGAAATGCCTTAATGCGCATAGCATCCATTGCCACATCTTGTTCACGCAATAAATCTATCGCCTCCTCTGAGGAATAAGTAGAAGTACCAAAGAAAATAACCCCGATAGGGCTCATATTTTTCTTCTGATAGAAATAGGGCTTCGGCATCAGGGTTTTAGCTGTTTCCCATTTTTTTACAAGACGCTCCATATTCCTGATATACACTGCGCTGTCTTCGGTATAAACTGCATACTCATCACGTGAAGTGCCACGTGTAAAATAAGACCCTTTGGTTGGGTGGGTACCAGGATAAGTTCTGTAAGGGATCGCGTCACCATCCACATCCAAGTATCTCCCGAAACGACCCATGTTTTCGAGCTCTTCGGCTGACAATACCTTGCCTCTGTCGTATTGTCTTTCTTTATCCCATTCAAAAGGTTCGCTCATATGGTCGTTCATACCCAAATCAAGGTCTGTTAAAACGATGATCGGAGTTTGCAGACGTTCGGCCAAATCAAAAGCATCGGTAGTTAACTCAAAACATTCTTTAGGGTTACTGGGGAGTAATAATATATGTTTGGTGTCGCCATGCGAAGCATAAGCTGCAATAGTAATATCAGACTGTTGTGTACGGGTAGGCATCCCTGTTGATGGACCTGTGCGTTGCACATCTATCAATACCGCTGGTACTTCGGCAAAATAGCCCAATCCTAAAAACTCATTCATCAGCGAAACTCCCGGCCCGCTGGTAGCCGTAAAAGACCTTGCTCCATTCCAATTGGCACCAATCACCATACCTATGGCCGCTAACTCATCTTCTGCCTGTACAATGGCATAGTTTTTTCTGCCTGTTACCTTATCTGTTCTGAACTTTTTAGCATATTTTTCAAATTTTTCTACTACTGATGTAGATGGAGTAATCGGATACCAGGCTGCTACAGTGGCTCCGGCAAATACGGCACCTAAACCACAGGCACCATTGCCATCAATCATGATTTTATTACCTACTTTATCTCTGCGTTCTACCCTGATATCTAAAGGATAACTAAAATTATCCTTCACATATTTCACCCCTAATTGCAACGCCTGAACATTGGCAGGGATCAGTTTTTCTTTACCCCTGAATTGCTCAGCAAGGAGTTGCTCTAATACGCCAAATTCAATGTCCAGAAGAGCTGAGAGCGCACCAACATAAATGATATTCTTGAATAATTGTCGTTGGCGGGGGTCTGAATATTGCTCCAGGCAAATGCCCATCAATGGAATACCCAAATAGGTAATATCTTCTCTGATGTATTCTTTATGAAGAGGTTTGGTACTATCATACATGAAATATCCGCCAGGACGCACGCTCTGTACGTCTTTTAACATGCTTTGTGGATTAACCGATACCATTAAATCTATCCCCTCACGTCGGCCTAAATAACCTTTTTCACTGATGCGCACTTCGTACCAGGTTGGTAAGCCCTGAATATTGGAAGGAAAGATATTTTTTGGTGTAACGGGAATCCCCATGCGGAAGATGGCTTTAGCAAACATACCGTTGGCACTGGCAGACCCTGTACCGTTTACATTGGCAAAGCGTACTACAAAATCATTAATAAGTTCTGACATTTTAAGCCGAATCGTCGGACCGTCCCTGTCGGGCATTAGTTTTATCGTTATTAAATAATAGTCTTGTTATTATCAGGCTGTTGCTGTCTGGCAACCATGATGGGCTTTGGTAACATTATAGAAAAACTTCTGCATATCCCAGGCAGATGTCGGGCATCTTTCGGCACACAAACCACAATGCAAACATACGTCTTCATCTTTCACCATTACCCTACCTGTAGCCAGAGTACCTGATACCAACAACTCTTGGTCAAGGTTTAATGCCGGAGCCATCAGGCGGGTTCTTAAGTCTTCTTCTGTACCGTTCACGGTAAATGTAATGCAGGAAGTAGGGCAAATATCCATACAGGCATCGCACTCTATACAGCGATTCTCGGTAAATACAGTCTGTGCATCACAATTCAGACAACGTTGTGCTTCTTTGAAACCCTCCAATTTGTTGAAACCCAATTCAACTTCTTTTTTACGGTCTTTCAGTGTCACGGCCTTATCTGCCTGTGCTACTACAAAACGATGATCGGTAGCTACTACACTATCATAACTCCATTCATGAATACCCATTTTCTGAGAAACCAGATTAGTATATGGAGACGGTCGGTCATTTAGTGACTTGCCCTGACAGAATAAATCTATTGAAATAGCACCCTGATGCCCTTGTGCTACGGCCGTAATAACATTCTTCGGTCCTAATGCTGCATCACCGCCAAAGAACACTTTCGGATTTGTTGACTGAAAGGTAACTGCATCTACTTTGGGCATTTCCCATTTATCAAACTCAATTCCTAAATCACGTTCAATCCAGGGAAAGCTGTTTTCTTGTCCGATAGCAACCAAAACATCATCAGCTTCAATAAATACATGGGCTTCACCAGTTGGCAGGAGTGAGCGTTTGCCTTTTTCATCATATACGGCGTGCACTTTTTCAAAGGTCATTCCTTTTAGTTGCCCATCTTCAACCACAAACGATTTGGGTACATGATTATCCAGAATCGGAATATCTTCATGCATGGCATCTTCTTTTTCCCAGGGAGAAGCCTTCATTTCAGTAAACGGACTACGCACTACTACCTTTACGTTTTCACCACCTAATCGGCGAGATGTCCGGCAGCAGTCCATAGCAGTATTCCCACCCCCTAATACAATTACGTTTTTGCCTATTTTATTCGTATGTTCAAACGCTACACTTGCCAGCCATTCAATACCTATATGAATGTTAGCAGCTCCTTCTTTACGACCCGGTAAATCGGCTAAATCTCTACCCCTTGGGGCACCTGTGCCAATAAAAACAGCATCATAATCTTTGGCTAAAACATCCTTCAGGCTTGAAACATAGGTTTTGAAGTGGGTATGAATACCCATATCGAGAATATTATTGACTTCTTCGTCTAAAACGTGTTCAGGCAAGCGAAAAGACGGAATCTGGCTACGCATCATTCCACCGCCTTTGATTTGCTCATCAAAAACATGTATTTCGTAACCAATAGGGGCCAGATCTCTGGCTACTGTCAAAGAAGCTGGGCCTGCGCCAATTAAAGCTACCTTTTTGCCGTTTCCTTTTTCAGGAGCTTTTGGAATAAGATTCTTAATGTTGCCTTTATTATCGGCGGCAACTCTTTTTAATCGACAGATGGCTACGGGTTCTTCTTCTACTCTTCCACGGCGGCAGGCAGGTTCACACGGCCTGTCGCAGGTACGTCCTAATACACCCGGGAATACGTTAGATTCCCAGTTAATCATGTACGCTTCTGTATAGCGTTCGGCCGCAATTAATCTGATGTACTCGGGCACAGGGGTGTGTGCAGGGCAAGCGTACTGGCAATCTACTACCTTATGATAGTACTCTGGGTCATTGACATTTGTCGGTTCCAACGGTTGAATATATTTTTATAATTAAATCGTAAGTAAAGCTACTTAATTTTAAAATTCAAAGCCAAATAATATTTTGTATTTGACTAAACTGGCAATGATTCTATGATATTTTGTCAAGAAAGTACAAATTTTACATCTGCTTTAACTCACTTACCAATTTGGTTAGCACTCCCTTCGCATCACCAAAAAGCATACTTGTTTTTGGCTGATAAAACAATAAGTTATCAATACCTGCATAACCTGCATTCATGCTTCTTTTATTTACTATTACGTTATGAGCATTTTCAACATCTAAAATAGGCATACCAAAAATAGGAGAAGATGGATCGGTTTTGGCCGCAGGGTTTACTACATCGTTGGCTCCAACTACTAAAACCACATCGGTTTTGGCAAATTCTGGATTGATGTCTTCCATCTCAACTAATTTATCATAAGATACATTACTTTCGGCCAATAAAACGTTCATGTGCCCCGGCATGCGTCCTGCTACAGGATGAATAGCATATTCAACATTAACGCCTCTTTCTTCGAGCAATGTTTCTAATTCATGGATCACGTGTTGAGCCTGTGCCACCGCTAAACCATAACCAGGCACTATTACAACTTTTTTAGCATAGTTCATTAAAATGGCTGTATCCGAAATTGAAATGTCTTTTATACTGCCTTTTACATCATTGCCTGCGGCACTCGCTCCGCCACCACCGAATGCACCGAAAATAACATTACTTAATGGACGATTCATCGCTTTACACATAGCTAAAGTAAGGATTGTACCAGCAGAACCTACTAAAATCCCTCCGGTAAGCATTACCTGATTCTGATACAGGAATCCCCCAAAAGCAGCTGCCAGACCAGTAAAAGAGTTAAGTAAGGAAATTACCACTGGCATATCAGCCCCCCCGATCGGAATCACAAATAAGACCCCATATATCAAAGCTGAAACAAAAAGCAACACAGGCAATAGCATGTGTTCTGGTTGTGCATAAACAATATAGATACCGAAGACAATCAATGCTACCATTATAATTGTATTCAGAATATTATAAGATGGTAGCCTGACAGGCTTTTTCATGGTTTCGTTCAGTTTCAGAAAAGCAATGATACTTCCGCTGAAAGACACTGAGCCGATAATCATGCCTGCAATGATGGTTGCCAGAGCTCCTGTATTACCAATATTATGTTCATATTCCATAATGCCGATTAAGGCCGCACAAGCACCCCCCATTCCATTGAAAAGTGATACTAACTCAGGCATTTTGGTCATTTGTACTTTGTTGGCTGTTAGCCAGCCAGCTACAGTACCAATGCCTATAGCAGCTAAAATCAGAATGATTTTCAAAGGCTCTCTTGACGTATAACCGTCAGGATGATTATACCATAGAATAGTACCTGCTATAGCTAAGGTCATACCGAATGCGGCATACAGATTCCCTCTTCGGGCGGTGTCGGGGTGGCTTAACATTTTTAAGCCTATTACAAAAGTGACAGAGGCTATTAAATAGACTATATCCAGAATGTATTTTATCTCCATTGCACTGAATTTGATAGGGTAGGTGTGTGTCTTCTTTATTTTTTCTTAAACATTTCCAACATTCTGTCTGTTACGGCAAAGCCTCCAACTACATTGAGTGTTCCTAATACCACTGCTACAAAACCCAGTGCTAATGCCAATATATTATCAACAGGCGTATTTAGCATCACAATAATAGCTCCCACAATCACCACCCCATGAATAGCATTTGCACCACTCATTAAAGGGGTATGTAGCACCGCAGGTACTTTGCCAATTACCTCTACGCCTACAAAAACAGATAATATCAGAATGTATATCATCTCAATATTTTCGCCTAAAAAACTGACTATATCGTTAATCATTATAAATAAGGTTATTTAGAATTTAATGAGTTGAATATTAGTATTGAATCTATTTTACCACAGATGGGTGCACTGCTTTGCCTTCATGCACAATCAATGAACCCTTAGTTATTTCTTCATCCATTTCCCACTTGAAACCGTCTTTATTTGCCAGGTGTAATAAAAAAGTTGAAATATTTTTGGCATATAATTCACTTGCATTCAATGGTAGAAGCGAAGGAATATTTGGTTCACCAACGATAGTTACACCATGTTTGGTAACAGTCTTGCCATATTCGCTGCAAGCACAGTTACCACCCTGTTCTACGGCCATATCAACTATTACAGAACCTAATTTCATGCTTTTTACAACTTCTTCAGGCACCAGCATCGGGGCTTTTTTACCAGGTATCAAGGCAGTGGTAATCACTAAATCGGCTTCACTGATGTGTTTCGCAATTACTTCCTGTTGCCTTTTGAGAAAATCTTCTGATACGCCTTTCACATAGCCTCCCTCAATTTTTACAGAATCATCACCTTGCACTTCGATAAACCTTCCACCTAATGATTGTACCTGCTCTTTGGTTTCGGGGCGAATATCGCTTACTTCCACTACTGCTCCCAGGCGTTTGGCCGTCGCAATAGCCTGTAAGCCGGCCACCCCTGCACCCATAATTACTACTTTAGCAGGTTTAATAGTACCTGCGGCAGTCATGAGCAAAGGGAAGATTTTACCTAAATGATAAGCACCAATAATAACAGATTTGTAGCCCCCAAGATTAGCTTGTGAACTCAGTGCATCCATTTTCTGGGCTCTGGAAATACGGGGGATCGCATCGACCGAAAAAGCAGAAATACCTTGCCTGACACTGGCTTCTATGAGCTCTGGATTTGTAGCCGCGTACATGAATGAGATAGACACAGCACCTTTTTTCATATGCCCGACTTCCTCAACCGTAAGCGGGTTTACTTTCAATACGATATCAGCACCTGAAAGTAGAGAAGATTTATCTTTTTCAGATTTAACACCAATGGCTTCATAAGCTGTATCGTCAAAAAAGGAGGAGACTCCGGCTTCTTTTTCAATCGCACACTCAAATCCGGCTTGAATCAGTTGTTTGCAGACTTCGGGACTTAGGGCAACACGTTTTTCAAATGCTTTGGTTTCTTTAATTATTACTATTTTCACTGGGTAGTAAGCTTTATTTATTACGCCTCTAATATAGAAATAATTCAAATATTTATCAATATATTCATAAGTTAAATTGCCGTTAAAAAATGTTTCGACTAACGGGAGGGTTTTTACCTATGTCTTTTGCTATTGTCTCGACGAATTGATTAAAAAATAATCAGGAAAGCGTGGCTTATTCTGAAAATCTGCTTCAGAATCAAACCAGAAGATTATATGATTAAAAAAAAACTTATGTAATTTCTAAGGTAAATCAGGTAGGTAATCAAGTGGAAGTAACTCGCCCATTTTTTCATAGCCCCATCTTCCCTCAAAGACAATAGCTAAAGGATTAATCAGATGACCATTTTTTTCGACAATTGCCGGAGATTCCAGTAATGATAGAATAGAAGTTTGAGGTATATTTTTTTGCCCGCCATCTGCAAATTGTGGCTCTTCAAATTCTTTGTTGTATATTACATATAAATGATTTGTAAATTCAATGTTAAATACATCCTTATGAGAGCTTACTATTTCTGATTCTTTTAGTGGAGTTCTGACTAAATACTGTATATATCTGGCAAAACCATTAGTAGCTAATTTCTTTAAAGACTGATTGATCCTTAGCTTAAGATCAGCAGAATCAACCATCATTTTTTCTTTAGATGCCTCGGTTACTATATTGCCTGTGCTATCTCGTTTTTCAGCTACCAAAGGCACAGAAAAAAGCATTTTATTCTGTCGGATCAGAGTGTGCATCACATAGCCTTCTTCGCTGAGCTTTTGTTCGGTCAGGGCTTTCAGAAAATGTTGTGAAGACCCATAATACGCTTTATTTCTGTTTTCGATCCATTGTTTTCTTCGTCTGTCACTTCTTGTTTTCATTTCTTCAAAGAACGGATAACCCCAGAAAGAAATATAACGCTCTTTAAAGTTGTATCTGAACTCTTCTAACTGATATTTTACTACATATCCTAAAGCTTTATTTTCAATTTTCAATGGTTCTTCGGCTCTGATAATCAGTTCAGAATCATCATTATTCATACTGAATGTTAAGGCCTCAGAATTTTTCAGTTTACATTCTTTTGAAAAATTTGTTTTACCCATAAATCCTTCTTCAAAAATGTGATAGTATTTTCTGAAGCCATCTTTCAGTCGTTTAATTGTCACTCCCTGTAATTCAATCGCATCGGCGTTCAGCATTATCAGCAGTGGCTTTCGTAATGTATCGGCTTTTAATTGTAAAGAGAAGGTTTGATATCCTACATAACTTATTACCAGATCAATAGTACCAGATGGCACGTTTATGAGTTTAAATCTGCCTTTGTCGTCGGTTTGTTGGCCTTTGGTTGTATTACTGATAAACACATTGGCAAAAATCAAAGGTTTTTTATCTGCCGCATCAATTACACGCCCTTCTATGTTTAGTTGACAGAAGCCGGCTAAAGAAAAACAGAATAATAGTAAAGTAATTGTAATAGTTGTTGTACGCATGCAGGCTTTATAAGACAAGTATTTCATCAATTATAATACAAAGGTATAACTAATTGTTTAGTTATTTTTTGAATAATTCTGAAAATCTTCAACGGAAATTTACAGACACCATTTTAAAAGCAAAGAAAAGCAGATTTGAAATAAATCTAAATTTCCTTATTATTGAATAAAATTTACGACCGATATGGAAGAACAAAAGAAAATAACCAAGCATTACGCAAATGATGAAGTAACGGTTGTCTGGCAGCCACATATGTGTATTCACTCAGCTATCTGTTTTCGGGGCTTACCTCATGTATTCGACCCTCGAAAGCGGCCGTGGGTAACACCTGAACACGAGAGCGGTGAGAAAATTATGGAGCAAATAGATAAATGTCCTTCAGGAGCACTATCTTATTTTAAAAACGTAGCAGGCGAACAGGAGAAGCAGATAGATAGTGAAACAATTGTAGAAACTGCCAAAAACGGGCCTTTATTAGTCTATGGTAATATATCAATTAAGGATTCAGAAGGTAATATAACCAGGAAGCATAAGGTTACAGCACTGTGCCGTTGTGGCTCTTCTGAAAACAAGCCTTTTTGTGATGGTACACATACCAAAATAGGTTTTATAGCCTGAAGAATCAAAGTAAAAATGGGTTATCAAGAATTTTATGATAACCCATTTTTATTGAATATTTTAAGACTAATCTTTTATTTCTCCTCCCTCAGCAGCTAAATCAGCCAGTCGTCTTTTTTCTTCTCTTGCCGATATAATAATACTTACTTCGTAGAGAATGTACAACGGGAAAGCTACTAATAGCTGACTCGTAACATCGGGTGATGGTGTAATTACAGCTGCTACAATCAGAATAACAACCACCGCGTGTTTACGGTAGGTTCTCATAAACTCAGGGCCGATGACACCAATTTTAGTTAGTACAAATATAGCTATAGGCAACTGAAAGGCCACTCCACAAGCTAAAGTAAGGGTAGCTAATAAAGAAATATAAGAACCTATATCAAATTGATTTTCGATACTCTTACTAATCTGAAAATTAACTAAAAAGTTGATAGCCAATGGCGAAACAATAAAATAACCAAATAAAACCCCCGAAAAGAATAAGAAAGTAACATAGAAAACTGCACCTCTGGCTGATTTCATTTCAGTAGGTTTTAAACCCGGTTTCACAAAACGCCATATTTCCCAGAATACATACGGGAAAGCGAATACCAGACCGATGATTGCCGCAGATGTAAAGGCCATAATGAATTGCCCTGATACCTCACGGCTCATTAAACTGAATTGGAGTTTATCCACACAAAGTCCTTGTGCACCAACAGCTTGTCCTAACTTACACATCATGCGGTAAGTCCAGAAATCTATCTTAGACGGCCCTAAGATAACAGTCTCATAAATTTCTTCAATATAAACAAAAGCAAAAATCATGAAGAAAACGATAGCGGCAGCGGCACGGATTAAGTGCCATCTAAGCTCTTCAAGGTGGTCTAAAAACGACATCTCCTTGCCCGCTTCTTCTTCTTTCGGCTCGTCATCGTAGTCGTAATACGGAGTTTGATCTAATGGCATTTTTTCAATAATTTTCTTTCAAATATACGCAAGAAGTGCAAAATGGTTTTTACTTCTTGGCAGTACTATCTTTTTCAATAGTTATTTTTCCGCTTTTTTTATCTTCAGCATATTTTTTGTTCAGGCCTTCCAATACTTGTTTGGTAATGTCGAGGTCTTCTTTAGCAAATAACACGCCACCTCCTTTAGAGTAACCAATTACCATGTCATATTTATCACCTGTATTGAACTCCTTCAGGTAATCGTGAATTTTATTCAGAATATCCTCTGTTTTCTTCGCTTCTTCCTGCGCCAATTGTTGTGCATTTTTATCACGATATGCCATCAGGTTTTGTTCTTCCTGTTGTAATTGCATTTGAGTAGTTTGCGCTTGTTCCTGAGTCATATGGCCTTGCTGGGCTCTTTGTTGAAAAAACGCTACTTTGTTCTGGAACGTACGAGCCTTGTTCTGTAGGTCATTTTCTAACTGAAATCTTTTATTTTCAGAAGCCTTGCTGATGTCTTTATAATAGTCATATTTATTAAGCAAGGTGTCGGTATTTACATATACAATACGACCCGCTACTTGCTTACCACCTGCCGTTGTTGAAGTAGAAGATGATTTGTCACAACCCCACGCAATAAGAGAAACTAATAGAACGAAAACTGAAAGTTTTTTCATTTGAAAATTAATTAGCGTACACCTGATGTCTGTGTACTATGAAAAGTATTTGATAAAGTTTTTTGCAAATAAAGCCTGCAAAGATAGAAAAATCCCTCAGAAAAAGAGGGATCGTAAAGGCTTTTATTTGACTAATTGCTTGAACTGATAGCCTGCCAAAGCCGAGAAACCCCCTACTAAACCTCCGATAAGTGCCATAATGACAAAAAAAGAAATAGAATAGGGGATATTTTTCAAGAATTTCAGACTTTCTGAAAACAGATTACCAATGCGGGTAAGCATTAGTCCATCAGAAGAAATATTCAGATAAAGCGCATAGGCTATCCACAGGGTAGCAATAGCTCCTGCCCCTGCAAAGAAAGAACTTCCGGCAGATTTTGATTTCAGCATTCCCACCAAAAAAGCAATCGGGGCAATCACCCACCAGGGGAGGAATAATTGTGCAATAGCACTGACAACAAGAATAATTATAAAAGGCATTGGATAATTTCGTTTAAGATTTAATAATCTGATAGCGTCTTTTTATTCGGTTACTTATCTGACACGATTTTAGTGGTTGACACTATCCGGCTACTCTTTTCATCTTTTGTTTTCATAAAGAGGAGCTCGTTCAACTCACCTTTTGCCCATTTGTCAACCATATTATCATAATAAGGGCTTCCGGGATTACCCGATTGACCTCCAGGATATAATCCATAAGCTTTAGGCCATTCTTTGTCTAATTGTACTACCATACGCCACGAAGGCCCATGTGTTTCAGAAGTAGCGTTTACGATACCCGGACCACCACCATTCGGAATATCCTGTCTGCCAAAGCCAGGTAGTCGGCCTAAGTGATTAATATCGGTACTTTTAACTTTTGTCCATGCCCAGGCTTCGGCATTTAATGGGCCTAATTTGGCAGTCAGGGAATCAACAGTAGCTTTGAAACTTCCTCTCACAATATCTTCTACCGTTTCTACTTTATCTTTAGTATTAATATTATCAAACCATTTGGCAGTAGGCTGATTTTTTATCATGTCCCAGGTGCGGTCTCTGGTAGGGAGGCTCATCGGGTCTTTTTCACTTTGTGCAGAAAAATCATCTTCCCAAACCCATATTCTCAATTCTTTCACCCATCTTTCAAAAATAGTCGGCGCAACTTCGTAAGGGTCATTTTTCATATTCCATTTCACTAATGCCTGATACGCCGCATTGTCTTTATTGGTAGAATCAGCCGCTAATATTTTCATCAAATCTGGCAAGACCCTGCGTGCTTCCACGTTGAAATTATCGTTCTGTACTGAGCGTAAACTATCAACCGTTGCTTTTTGCATTGCTTCTAAACGCTCATTGATGCGGATACCTCTTTCAGCAGGGGCAAACTTCCAACCTAAATAATAAGGATAAGTAGGGTCGGTAGAAAATTGGTTAGCCGAACTTACAAACCCACGAGGAGGATTTTTAACTGTCGGATTTTGTTCGGCTGGTATCCAACCCTGCCAGTCATGTGCCGGATTAGAACCATCCAGAATAAACTTGCCTTGTTCTTTCCATTTCAAAGGCAACTTGCCGTTGGGTGTAATGGCAATATCATTATGATTATCGGCGAAAACAAAGTTTTGGGCAGGGGCTTTGTAGTAAGTAAGTGCCTTGCGATAATCATCATAGTTTTTCGCGCGATTCAGATAATAGAAACCCATTAAGTCTGAATTGTCAACCTCATGTCCTACCCATCTCATGGCATGGCCGATAGGTACATTTTTAGAAAAGTTACTTTCGCTGGCGCGGTTATATAATACAGGACCATGATGTGTATAATAAACCGTGTCTTTTACAGACTCTTTTCCTTTAATTTTAAATTCTTCAATAACCATGGTAGTTGGCTTCCAGGTGCCGTTGTACCAGTATTCTTTCTGAGATTTATCTTTGAATTTTATCTGATAGAAATCCATTACATCTGACCCTACGTTCGTTACACCCCAGGCAATATCTTTATTGAAACCAATGGTTACTCCGGGTGTACCGGGTAAGCAAGCACCATATACATTGAGGGTAGGGGTAGATAGTTGCATTTGATACCAGATTGAGGGTAAAGTAAGCCCTAAGTGGGGGTCATTCGCTAAAATTGGTAAGCCCGTCGCCGATTTACTACCACCAACTGCCCAGTTGTTACTACCAATTTCAGGAGCTGGCGCAGGGATATTAAAAGCCACTGCACCAACTTTATCGGCAGGTTTAGCAGCTATTTCGGCAGGGGTTGCCGGAACAGGTACTGGAGTAAAATCCCATTTTGTGCCAACAGGAATAATCGGAGATTCTACAATAGGATAATCAGGGAATAAGTCTTTTACAACATCAGGTCCATATTTAGCCAGAACATTACTCATTCTGAAATCTTCACTACCGCCATTTAATACCTGGCGCATATTCATCAACATCAGGATGGTTTTATAAGGTGACCATTCTTCAGGTTGATAGCCTATGATTTTATATTCTACCGGTAAGTTTTTATAGGATAATTGTTTGAGATAAGCATTTACTCCGGCTGCGTAGGCTGTCAGAACTTTAAAAGCAATATCATCTTTTTTGTAGGAAGCTGCGATTTTTTTTGCTGTTTCGGCCATACCCATTCGACGGTTGTAGCGATCGAGTTCAATGGCTCTTTCACCTACTACTTCTGATAATCGGCCTGATGCGGCTAAGGTATAAAACTCCATTTGCCATAGGCGGTCTTGCGCTACCAGATAACCCTGTGTAAAATAAAGGTCGTCTTCATTTTGGGCAAAAACGTGAGGTACACGATTATCATCGAAGATAACGCTTACTTCATCTTTGATACCTTCTAATTTGAGTTCATCAGGAGAAGATTTAGTGCCGCCATTTTGCCAGAAGCCCCCAAACGGGTCAAATAGTTTTCCAAGAGCAGGTAGTGCTCCCAAGGGGTTGTTTAATACGTAAGTTAAACCAGCAGCGATGAGTAAACTTACAAGAAACTTAATGAATTTCATAAATGACTTAGTGTTGAAAAGGCAGGATTTTGGTTAACTGTTAGTCAGAAACAGGCTGTTTGTTATCAGAAATAATTCTTTAAATAGAATACATTATTTGTATGCAAACATACTATTCATTCTGTTGCGAATGTAATGAAAAGAATTGAAGATTTTGTTATTCAGATGATTTTTAGGATTTTTTTAATATTGTGGTTTATGCACTGATGACGCGAAATAGAGTTAAACAAATGTCATTTACACAGATGCATTGCATCAATTGCAGTCAGTATTTTGCCACGCTATGAATAACTAAATCAGGAGTTTAAAAGATAAAAGCTTAGCTTCAGTAATTGTTTTTTAAACATACTCTAAGCAGATTGTTATTAACTAAATGTCTGCTAAAAAATCTTCGACTCTGTATTTTAAATTATTATCTGCGTTGTCAGACTGAAACCTATGCAAAATTTTATTTAAGTTATTAATTCGTTGAATTTTAGTTGGATAATAAGGACTATCTTTTGTCACAGATAAATTCAGTACATCCAGAATTTTATCATTTTGCAAATAGCATAATGAAGCAATATCAGCTAAATATTCTGATTTATGTCTTCTTTCTACAAAGTTGGTATAAAAGAAAAAAGATGCGACAGATAATGCAACAAAACTCCAGAAATCGATACCAATTAAAAAGGTTACTATTAACCCAATAATAGATATAACAAAAGATTTTCTTAAAGAGTAAACACTTGATAATAAAAATTTGGTATCACCTTGTATTACATGACCAAACTCATGGGCAATAATGGCCTGAAATTTATCTATGTCCTGGCTATGAAACGAAATCATTTGTCTGCTTAAAAAAAGGTCAATATGCTCTTCATTATTTATCACATGGGCTTCGAAATTGTTTTCTTGCAAATAGTACAAATTAACGGGCATATCTATGTTCATAGACTTAGCTATATAATCAATTGAAGTCCAAATAGATTGGAATGAATTCCGGTCTATTTTCTTATAGCTGGTATTTTTTAAATAATTTTCGAAGCGAAAGAATAAAAATGGATATATCTGTATAAAAGTTATTACTAAACCAAAAATAAAAGCAATTATCCCTTGATATAGTTTTTGATAGGCTTTGTCTATTTTCTCTAATTGCTTTTCATTATAATTTTTAATAGCGAACCAAGCCTCATCTGATGTTGGCTTATATTTTTTTAAAATCTCATACATTTCATCTTGATCAGGAACAGGAATCTCTTCTAATGGAAATGCAATAATTTCTTCAAGATTATCATAGTCGTTATAAAAAACTCTATTAAATTTTTCAAATTTTGTTAACTCTACATTTACTTCGTTCAAAGAATAAAACGCAAAAAGAAGATTAAGGATATTTATTATAACAAATGAAACGACGGTTGTTGATAAATTTCGTCTTTGCTTTTTTCCATGTTTTTGGGCTTGTTTTAAATACCATTCTTGTAGCCGAAGCCAATTAGCCTTTAAAGTATTAACGAATGCCTCCTCCTCGGCTTCGTTATTGGTATCATTAATTTCATTCTCATGGTTTTCCTTACTAAGCTTGTTATTATGCTTTTGGGTTAGTTTTAAATACCACCCTTGTAATCGGGGCCAATAAACACTTAGCAGATCAATAACTCTACTGAATTCTTCTCTTTCATTTGAATCAACATGGTCCTCTTTATTTCTGTCATATAAATTAGATAGGGTGTCGTTACTCTTTCTACTTACAAAATATAGAAGTAGTAAAAAGAGCAACAGTAGTACTAAAAAACCGTATGGTAAGCTAATCATCTGCTAGATTTAATAATTTATCTGAAATTATTCAGCAATAGTATATATATGATAACCCTTATAAATAAACTATCCTATATGGTTAGTTTGAAATCTATGTAAAGTGTTATATAAATTACTAAGGCGTTTCATTTTAGTCGGATAGAAAGGCGTATCTTTTATTATGGAAAGTTCTAAGACCTCTGCAATTGTCTTGTTTTGTAAATAGCATACAGAGGCAATATCAGCCAAATATTCTGCTTCGTGCCTTCTTTTCCTGAAAATGGAGTAATAAATAAAGGAAGTTATAGCTAATACAGCACTGGCACCATATTCCAACCCGATAATATATGCTATAATAAATCCAATATATGAAATGATAAAAGATTTTCTTAGGGACTGCACTCCGGATAGTAAAAATTTGGTATCTCCCTGTATTACATGGCCAAATTCATGTGCTAGAATTACTTTAAATTTCTGCAAATCCTGACTATAAAATGAAATCATTTTTCTACTTAAAAAAAGATTAATATTGTCCTTTTCCTTTAGGATATGCGCTTCAAAATTATTCTCTTGTAAGTAGAATAGTTGCACGTTCATATTTAAAGACATTGATTGAGATAAATCATCAATGAGTGACCAAAGCGATTGAAAAGAATTTCGATCTAACCTCTTGTAATTAACCTCTTTTAAATAATGGTTTAAACGAAAAAATATAAATGGATATATTTGTATGAAAGTTATGGTGAAAAAAAAAGCAAAAGTTATTAGCCCGATTAAAGTATCGTCTATTTTTTTGCGTTCTTCTGTGTGATCAGACCGCAAACCTCCTATATCATCGATTATTATGGAATTATCATATCGAACCATTCTATTTAATTGTTCTTTTTTTTCTTCAAGGTAGGAAAGTAGAAAAAGGATATTAGCGGTATTTAATACAATAAAGAAAAGTATGGCAATAGGTAAATTCAGTCTTTGTTTTCTTGCTTGTATTTTTGCTTGTCTGACGTACCATTTTTTAAGTTTTACCCAATCAATATCTAATTCATTTAAAGAATCAATTATTTTCTCCATATTTATACGAGAAATATTTTTAACCTCTATCTTATCGATAGAATATGAGTCTTTTCTAATTAAAATAAAGAGAATTAAAATAAATAGTAGTATTAACAAGAAACCAAATGACAAGCTACTCATCTGCTATTTTAAGTAATTTATCTGCATATTTATTTACGAGTGCGTCGGCTATTTTATCATCTATATTCTCATCTAAAATCAACCTGCTTTTCCATTGGGCTTTTAATTCTTTCAACCTGTCTTCTTTTTCTTTATTTAAATCACGACGGATAGTTAAATACAGTGTAAATGATGATATTAATATTGGGGCCACCTCAATAACTTGTTTAACAATTGCAGCCATCTCCTCTGAACCAAAGCCAAAATCTAAGTTGAGGGGTTTATTTGACCTACTATAATCCAGGGTATCTTCAAGTTCAAATAGTTTTGTTATCATTTCTTTCCCCTCAAGTTCAAAGATGCTCTGTTGGGTTTCGTCCATTTCACTATAAACGATTTCGGAGATGAATTGAGAGAACTTTTCTTGGTCTTGCATAACGATAGGATAGGTTTAACGTATAAATAGCAAAGTACTAAAAAATGAAATATGGTAGTAGTTTATACAGTTAAATTTATTGTCTGGTATCTTGTTTGGAAGATTACAGGATAAGGATAAACATTAGCAGTAAATTTTTACCTGATTTATTGGAGTAATATGTGTTGCATTTTCTTATAATTAAAAGGCTCAACCAGTATAATACCGATTGAGCCTGTCTAAAATCATAGTAGTTAAATCAGCCCTCCATCAACTTCTCCAAAACCACCTTCCAATTCTCATAAGCCTCCTGATAAGCCGTTACATCTGCCGACTTTGGCTCTATTACTTTCAGTTTTCTCAGTTTGCTCATGGCTTCTTTTGGCGTGCTATAATACGCTACTCCATATCCTGCACCTAATGCAGCGCCTTTAGCACCATCGGTATCATAGAGTTCAATCGGGGTATTACTTACATTCACTAAAGCATTGCTGAAAATATCGCTCAGAAACATATTGGCTTTTCCGGCACGGATTACCTTTGGCTCAACACCATTTGCCTGCATAATACCCAGACCATAATTCAAAGAAAAAGCAATACCCTCTTGTGCAGCCCGGAATATATGTGATTGTGAATGAATATTGAAATCAAGATTATGGAAAGAGGCACCTAAAATGCGGTTATTAAGCATACGCTCTGCACCATTACCGAAAGGCATTACTAAGAGACCATTGCTACCGATGGTTACCTGTTCGGCTTGTTTGTTCATATCTGGGTAAGTGAGATCTTTGCCGAAATTGTCTTTTGCCCAACGATTCAGTATTCCAGTACCATTGATACATAGGAGGATCCCTACCCGATTTGCTCCATCTATTTGGTGATTAACATGGGCAAATGAATTAATACGAGATTGCGGGTCATAAGAAATCTGGTCGCTTACGGCATATACTACACCTGATGTACCTGCGGTAGCAGCAATTTCGCCCGGATTCAATACATCTAAAGAAAGGGCATTGTTGGGCTGGTCACCTGCTTTATAAGTGACTGGCGTACCAGCTTTGATTTCTAAAATATCAGCAATTAAAGAGGTTACTTTTCCATGCTCACTAAACACAGGTCTGATTTCAGGAATGATACTTTCATCAAAACCATAATAGTTCAATAAATCTTTTGAAACGCTATTCTCCTGAAAATCCCAGAAAATACCTTCTGATAGACCTGAATTAGAAGTCGTGATTTCATCTGTCAGCATCATGGCGATATAATCACCAGGTAGCATGATTTTATGACATTGCTCAAAAATCTGTGGTTCATTGGCTTTTACCCAGGCTAATTTTGAAGCTGTAAAATTACCCGGAGAGTTCAGCAAATGATTCAGACATAATTCTTCACCCATTTCACTGAAAGCCTTTTCACCAATTTGCACGGCTCTGCTATCGCACCAGATAATAGATGGGCGTAATACCTTTTTATTTTTATCTACCATTACCAGACCATGCATCTGGTAGGCAATACCAATGGCACCAATTTCTTTGGAGTCGAATTTGGTGTCATCCTGTTTGCCCAAAGCATTTACACGCTTAATGGCTTCAATGGTATTATTCCACCACATTTCGGGGCTTTGTTCTGCCCAGCCTGCAAAAGGCGAGGAGATAGGTGCTTCTACATCAGGGTATTGTGCAGAGGCAATCACTTGTTGTGTATCAGCATCTACCACAGATGCCTTAATAGAAGAGGTACCAATATCAATTCCGAGCAGTAACATATATTAGGTTGAAATTTTAATTGTCAAAGTTACACTTTTAGTAGAGGAAAACAAAATCAATACAAAGAATGGACTTGTTTCAGAAACGCTGTGTTAAAACAGAATTTTATCAAAACTACCTCTTTTCGGTTATTTACTCAAATTAACCTACCTTTGCAGACTTATTACTATTGAATCGTGCAAAATAATTATTATTTCCTACGGCAACTCACCAGGCAAATAGAGACCAAAATTACCGGACTGAAACTCATGGAATGCTTCAGTCAGGAAAAAGATGAATTGGTTTTTGGTTTTGCTGCTGCCCGAGGGAAAAAGAAAAACTATAAAGAATTCTTCCTTAAAGCCGTTGTCTTCCCCGATTTCTCCTGTTTATATTTTACCGACCAGTTTGAAAGAGCCAGAAAAAACAGTGTTGGTTTATTTAATCAACTGATGGACTTGGAGGTTTTGAGTGTGCAGCAATTTCTGAACGAACGATGTTTTGCCATTAATTTCGAGCAGGGTTTTTCAGTAGTATTTAAACTATATGGTAATCGCTCGAATATTATTCTTTTTCAGAATGATGAAGTAATTGACCTTTTCCATAGTAAAATTGTAGCTGATAAAAATCTCCGTATAAGCACTTTAGATCGTCCCATTGACCAATCTTACGAAGCTTTTGTTGCGAATAATCAGGACTATCGTAAACTATTCCCGACTTTTGGAAAAGTAGTAAATGCTTATCTGGAAGAGGAACCCGTTACGTGGGAAAAATTACAGGAGGTACTTCATAAATTAGAAAATCCCAGATACTATATTATTCGCTGGGAACATCAATTGCATTTATCACTCCTTCCGATAGGAGAAGTTTTACAAGAATTTAAGCATCCTATCGAAGCCATAAATGCTTTCTATGTTCTTTATAATAAAGTCAGTACGCTTGATAAGGAAAAGGCAGAGATTCTCAGGAAACTAACAAAGGAAAAGAAGCAAACAGACCTCTATCTGAAAGATGCCTACCAACGGTTAGAGAATGTAGATTCTACTATTAAAAATGAAGAGATAGGGCATATTCTGATGGCAAATCTTCATCAGATACCTGAGCGAGCTGAAAAAGTAGAACTATTTGATTTTTATCGGGAGAAGGATATTACAATCAAACTGAAACCCGAACTTTCGCCTCAGAAAAATGCAGAGAATTTCTATCGCAAAGCCAAGAATGAAAAGATAGAAATTGAGAAAATTATGGAAAATATTGAAAGCCGTGAACAACTGCTACGCAATCTGAATCTGCATATAGAAAAAATAGAACAAGCCGAGCACCTGAAAGCCCTTCGCAATTATCTGAAAACCAACAAGCTTGTTCGCAGTTCTTCTCAGTCCATCAGTTATAAAGATTTATTCAAAAGATTTGAAGTAGATGGGTTTGAAATTCTGGTTGGCCGGAATGCAAAAAACAATGACCTGCTTACCCAACAATATGCCTATAAAGAAGACTTATGGCTGCATGCCCGTGATGCTCAAGGCTCACACGTAGTAGTAAAATATAAGGCTGGGAAAAAAATACCAAATACTGTAAAGGAGTCGGCAGCTTCTCTGGCCGCCTATTATTCTAAACGAAGAAATGAAACCCTTGCCCCTGTAATATTGACCCAGAAGAAATTTGTCAGAAAAACAAAGGATTTAGCAGAAGGGCAGGTAATTGTGGAGAAGGAGGAAGTGGTGATGGTAGAACCCAAAATGCCTAACTAATGACTTTCCGAAATCGCTTGCAATATCTATTAGTGTGGAAGCTACGGGTATCGAATCGGAGGGCTTTAGAAATTATATTGTCGGGTGAGGTTCTGGTAAATGGTTTGGTTGTCTATACTAATGTAGAACTAAGCCAGACTGATGAAGTGGTTTATCATGATGGAATATTAAAAGAGGGAAAGAAACTCATCTACATTGCTTTCTATAAACCAAGAGGCATAGAAACTACCTTGAATACTGCTATTGCTGATAATCTGAAAGAAATTCTCCCATTTGAAGAAGAATTATTTCCAGTAGGAAGGTTAGACAAAGAATCAGAAGGTTTACTATTTCTGACTAATGATGGAACACTCTATGACAAAATGCTACGCAATGAAAATAAGACTGAAAAGGAATATATCGTAACACTTGATAAACCTATTGACGAAAATTTTCTGGAATCTATGGCCAATGGCATTAAAATTATGGGAAAAATGACTTTGCCTTGCCGGATAGAACAGATAGATGATTTCACTTTCAGAATCATTCTGATTCAAGGTTTAAACCGTCAAATCAGGCGGATGTGTTATAAATTGCATTATGAGGTGTTACAACTGATACGAGTCAGAATGGGTACAATTGAGTTGGGGGATTTAGTAGCAGGAGAGTATAGAATTTTGCAAATATAGTGACTCATCATCTGTTCGTTCTTGTGGGCGAGGCTGTCAATTAGGGGTAGAATATACAAAAAAAGACCACCCAATGGGTGGCCTTTTTGAATCCAAACTTATATCCTAATGTATCTATTTTACTCGTCTTTGTCTACAACGCCGTCCTGATCACCTGGTTTGGTGTCCATTAGTGCATCTGCATTGGTTGCCACTACACCCTTGATCTTATCTTCTAATTCAGAGAGCAATTCTGGATTATCTTTCAACATATCTCTTACCCCATCACGTCCTTGTCCTAATTTGCTTCCATTATAAGAGAACCAGGAGCCTGATTTTTTTACAATTTCAAGATCAACTGCCAGGTCAAGTACTTCACCTGCTTTTGATACCCCTTGCCCGTAGAGAATATCAAATTCTACTACTTTAAACGGAGGAGCTACTTTATTTTTCACCACCTTCACACGAGTACGGTTACCCAATACCTCATCGCCATCTTTAATAGCCCCAATACGGCGGATATCAATTCTGACCGAAGCGTAGAATTTTAGAGCATTACCACCTGTTGTAGTTTCAGGATTGCCAAACATCACACCAATTTTATCACGTAACTGGTTGATGAAAATACAGCAACAACCTGTTTTGTTAATTGTACCTGTTAATTTACGCATGGCTTGAGACATCATACGGGCCTGAAGACCCATTTTACTGTCCCCCATATCACCTTCCAATTCGGCTTTAGGTACAAGGGCAGCCACTGAGTCAATCACGCATATATCTACTGCGCCTGAGCTGATCAGATGTTCGGCAATTTCAAGAGCCTGCTCCCCATAATCAGGCTGAGAAATAAGTAGGTTTTTGGTTTCGATACCTAATTTCTGGGCATATACACGGTCAAAGGCATGCTCAGCATCAATGAACGCGGCTATCCCACCACCTTTTTGTGCTTCTGCAATGGCTTGCATAGCCAGGGTAGTTTTACCAGAAGATTCAGGTCCATATATTTCAATGATACGTCCTTTCGGAAAACCACCTACGCCTAACGCGAGGTCAAGCCCAAGTGAACCAGTAGAAATAGAAGGAATTTCTAAAACTTTTGTATCGCTCAATCTCATTACTGTACCTTTACCAAAAGTTTTATCTAATTTCTCCATAGTAGTCTGGAGAATCTTCAATTTGTCGCTGGTATTGTCTTTTTCTGCTGCCATTTTTTATATTTATTGGATTGTTTTGTTTACTGTGTATTAGATTAAATAATTATTTAATTGGTGTATTAAGTGAAGTCGAAATAAAATTTTCTTTAATTAATCGCTGAAAATTTACTAATAGATTCGATACAACTAATACATTTTCTATTTTTTTCTCTGTTTCCTGCTGACTTGCCATTTTCAATAAGTCGAAGCAATCTAAACGTTTTTTCTTGGTTTCAGTTGTGTTCAGAGTATCTTTAACACTTTTCCCCTTGTATTTTGTTTTAATTACAGCCATTTTTTTAGAATTATTTTTCGAGTAGTCCTTTCAAATTAGTTAGTCCTGTTGAAAAATCCTTTCCGATTGCTTCGTTCATATCCATAAAAGCTAACATCAGGTTGGTCGGATAATTCATTTTTCCTACGAAACCCCATTTTACTTTAGTATGGGTTGAGTCCACGCTTTCCGTTGTCATATAGGCATCGCTTGTTGATTCAAAAGGTTCAATAAAATGTAACTTGTAATCAACTCTTTCGCCCTCAACAAGATTCTTTATCTCCTGCTCACCTTTTCCTACGTTACTATCCTCACTATCCCAGGCTGATACAAAACCTACTGTGCCGTCTGTGCCCTTAAATTCTTTTTTCATGTTAGGGTCCATTTTTGCCCATACACTGAAATTATTCTGGTTCCTGAGCATTTTAATGTAATCAAATACAACTGCTTTTGGTTGATTAATTACCACTTCTTTTTCAACTGCATAATCTTTCTTAATAAATAGTGCTGCTATTAAGCAAAGAGCTACAATACCGATAATTACAAATAGGATAGTTTTTAGAATTTTCATTTTTTTTTAAAATTTAAGGTTAATATTTATTTAATTGATAATAGCTGCTTTAATAATCCGCCCTTCATCAAATACCTCAACCTGTTTATTCTAACACTTTTCCTTCCCTTATAATAATTTTACAATGAGCCAAAGCATCTATAATTCGTTTTTTTTCTTTACTTTCCTGCTCAAAAGAAAAAAGCTTGTTTTGAGTAATGGGAAGTGTTTAGGGTTTTATAAAAAAAATACAATTGATGTTTTGGTTTTTTTGTGCTTTGGCTTCGCTCTGACACTAACAGTTTTTTCTAAGTGTTTTATTAGTGCTCAACCTTTAAGACAATACAAAGATATATAAAATTAGAATATTATGCGCAAAAAATATGATGAACGGATTTTTTTAATGATGAATGGATTTTATAATTGGAAATTTTTTTGTATGGCAATTTTAATGGGAATTTTCTCAAAAACACACGCGCAAACCAATACAGGTGCTCTGGAAAATACCTATTTTTATAATAAATCAAAACTTGGAAAAATTCAATTTAAGTTTTCGTCTTTAGGATATATCAGAAATAACGAATATTTTAATAATATTGCCGATGGATATACCCTTATCGGGTATTATCTGAACCCTAAGGTGAATTATCAACCCCATGAAAAAGTGTCTGTCGAATTAGGCGCTTTTGCCCGAAAAGAGTTCGGTACTAATGGTTTTAAAGAGATTCAACCTACTTTTACTATCCAGATAAAGCAGAAAGACTGGCGATTCTTATTCGGGAATATAGAAGGGAATATCAACCATAGAATGATTGAACCAATGATGAGTTTTGAGCGATTAGTGAGTGCTCCTTTAGAACATGGTGCACAGATAAAATATCAAAAAACTACAACCCTCAAAAATAGCAGTATCACTGACGAGACCTTCTTTGATATCTGGCTTGACTGGCAAAGAAGCACCAGCCCCGGGCAGACACATCAGGAGAATATATGGAATGGACTCTCATTTTATAGCCCTGCCTTAATGGTAAAAGGTTTTAAAGTAAAGGGATTAGTACAGGCAAGTGTGTACCATGCGGGTGGACAAAACGTTCAGTCTGTGTTGCCTGTAGTAACACGGGTAAATACTGCTTTAGGGATACGGGTACAAAAAGATTTCCTGACTAATCAGAGCCTTGTAGCAGATAATTACTATGTTGGTTATTATGAATCCCCATATAAAGGAACAGCCTATTACTTAAATGGCTATTGGCAACACCCTAAGTTTCAGATAGGTGTAAGTTATTGGTTCGGGCATTTCTTTTATGCACCTATGGGTAATGATTTATTTCAATCGTATTCACGTAAATTCAATAGCAATGGTTACTACGAACCTTACAGAAGTCTTTTAATTTTAAGATTAGTAAAAGACTGGAAAGTAATAGAAGGGCTAAATCTTTCATTAAGGGTAGAACCTCATTATGATGTACAAAACGGTAAATTTGAACACTCAGAAGGGCTTTATTTGAAATATCAGTTGCATTGAAATATTATTGTTGGCGTTTAATAAAGGCCGGAATATCTATAAAAGTAGAGACAAGGCAATGCGCCGCTTCTACCAATTGTCATAAGAACAAGTACTCCTTCGATTGAAAAACCTTTACAAAATAATTAAAACGGAGACAAAATATCAACCTGCAAATTTTCGACATAATCGTTATATTAGGCATGGCACAAGGGTTTATTTGTGCTATGTTACTATTGTTACACAAACCTGCCAGAACTAATAAAATCCTGTTAGCCTTTATTCTGCTAACCTTTATAGTTTTAAGTTTTAAGATATTGATTCACACATTAGAGCTCTGGCAGAAACCCCAGTGGCGTTATCTTCCTTTAGCTTTCGATTTATTGATTCAACCGCTTTTCTATTTGTACACTCTATCTCTTACCCAAAAGAACTATCAGTTAAAAGGAAATACCTCTCTTCATTTTTTGCCAATGGTTGTATTTATGTGCCATGCTATCTGGGTATATATAGTAGCCCTGCAAACAAATGATATTACTATAAAAGACCAATTAGCCGAAGGGCTATATTATAATCTCATTAAAGAATTTGAAGATGTTTTATCGGTAGTCTCAGGTATTGTTTATTGGGTGTTAAGTTTCAGGCAAATACAGGCGTACAAGCAATGGCTGAACACAAATATATCTAATGCTTCTTATCCCGCCTACAACTGGTTGCGCAATGTATTGATCGCTATGGGAATTTTAGTGGCTATTCTGATGATTAATATTCCCCTGGAAATCTTTTACAATTTGGGTTCAAAGCATTTTATCCAGTGGCAGTTTTTCTATTTTTATCTGGCTGTCCTGGTTTATTATTTAGGATTTGTGGGTTATCAGCAAAAAGATTTTGAAGTGGCTTTTCAGGCTGAAAAACGTTCAACGGTTTCTTTGAGCACAAAACAAATTTTGACTGTTAAAGAGCAATTATTTAAGGCAATCAATCAGGAGAAAGTATATCTGGATGCTGAACTGAATCTAAGTGCTTTAGCAAAGCAAATTGGGGTCAGTGAGGGAGTGCTTTCGGCAGTAATTAACGAAGAGTTCCAGCAGAATTTCAGAAACTTTATTAATGAAAAAAGGGTAGAGGAGGTAAAACACCGCCTGCTTACTCAAGATTACAAGCATCTTTCTATCCTGGGAATAGCCTTAGAGTCTGGTTTTAATTCTGAAGCAAGCTTTTATCGGGTTTTTAAAACTATTACAGGACAATCTCCTAAAGATTTTCTTCACAAAAATAACTCTCAAAAGCCTTTTTGAGAGGATTCATCGCATACAGGCAGCTTTTCTTTGCTGAAAAAACAAAAGATAATCATGAAAAAGCAAACAAAAGTTATGATCCTTATCGCCTTATTGGCAAGTGCTGCGGCTATTGTATCATGCTCGCCTAAATTCTGGAATAGCGCCAATAAAACCTATCAGCCACTGCCGGCTATTACCCATCCTGAAAATCCTGAAAAAATCTATCAAGCCTATCAGTTTCTGAAAGACAAAACAGAGTATGATGCTTTTATTGCTGTAAAAAATGATAGTTTGCTGGCTTCGTGGGGTGATATTCATTTGCCTATCATGACCCATTCGGCGCGTAAGAGTATCATGAGTGTCTTATACGGAATAGCTATCGATAAAGGGTTAATTCAACTGAATCAAACGTTGGCAGAATTAAAGATTGATGATATTAAAGCTCCTTTGACAGCTATTGAAAAGACTTGTACAGTAAGAGATTTATTGATGTCCCGTTCCGGCATTTATATTGAAGCAGCAGGAGAAACCAAAGAAATGAAAGCCGCTCGCCCGCAGCGAGGTATGCACAAGCCGGGAGAGTTTTTTTACTATAACAACTGGGGTTTTAATGTCTTAGGAACCATTTTTGAGCAGCAAACTCACTTAAGCATTGGTGAAGCAATTGAAGAATGGCTGGCTAAGCCTTTGGGTATGAAGAAATTCAAGGCAGATTATGTGATTTATAGGCAACCGGATTATTCAGAACATAAACAATATATCATTTTTATGACAGCGGAAGATCTGGCTCGTATCGGTATATTAATGTTAAATGATGGCAAATGGAAAGGTAAAACCATTGTTTCGGCTAAATGGGTAGCAGATAGTACTTATCCATACTCAGAAGATAGGAATAATGAACCTTTTGACCACTATGCTTACTTATGGCTCAATGATACAGACGAAGGAACTTTCTGGGCATCAGGCTGGGGTGGACAATTTATGATTGTTGATCGCAAAAACAGATTGGTAGTAGTTTCAAGAAACGATACAGGGCGAGCACTCCTGCAACAAGGATTATTTATGTGGAGAGGAAAGCAAGCTTCAAGGCAACACCACCAGGATTTACATCATCTGATGATTGAGGCGTGTTTGTAAAAAGAAAATGTTCATCAGAATTGTTCTGATGAACATTTTCAATTAAGTACTTAATTCCCTATTTCTTGAATATCGGTGCAATCGGGGTGCCTATACAACCGCTGGGCTCCTGTATTTTAAGCAAGGCAGCTAAAGTAGCTGCAATATCGGCAATATACGTTTGTTGAGTTGTTTCACCTGCCGGAATATTCCAGCCATACCACAATAGCGGTACGTGGCGGTCATATTGCCACATGGTGCCATGAGTTGTACCTTTCTTGCTTCCGCTATGAAACCAGCCCGGCTCTAATAAGACCATAAAATCACCGCTACGTTTTGGGTTATACACATTTTCAATGAGTGTTTTATAGAATGGTGGAATTACCGTATTAGCCATATCATGGAAATTAACTACCTGATACACCGGAGAACCCATGGAAAGAAGTTCATCTTGTACCAGTTTAAATACTTCGTTCATTTCCACCTTGTTTTTCTTCATCAATTCGCGGTTCATGGTAATCTGATAATTATCAGTAGATAATATCCATTTACCTGCACCATATTTCTCTACCATCTGGCCGTTCAGGTAATTTACTTCTTTTGCACCCATCCAGACACCGCCAGGCAATTTGTTTTTGTTTAAAAAAGCAGGTATATCAGCAGCAGCGTGGTCGGCTGTTAAGAAAACGGTGTAAGTGCCTTTGCCTAAAGTAGCATCCAAATGATTCAGAATTTCTTCAATATCACGGTCAAGACGTAAATAAGTATCCTCTACTTCGATAGAACGTGTTCCGGTAGCATGACCAACATAGTCTGGAGATGAGAAACTTACACATAAGAAATCAGTAAAAGCTCCTTGCCCCATTTTTTCATTTTTTAAGGCTGCCAAAGCAATTTCTTTGGTCATATTATTGCCAAACGGCGAAGTAAGAATGGCTGAATTACTTGTAATTGAATGCGGAAATACAGGTAGTTTTTCGCCGGGCATTACGTTTTCATATTCCTGATTATCTTCATCGCTTTCAGTATATTGAGCAATAGGCAGGAGGGTTTCCCATTTTTGAGTTTTATAATAGTCAGGCAATTTTTTGGCATTGAAATCTTTAACCCATTGGGGTAATTCCTGCATATAATAAGTACTTGTAATCCAGTTTCCTGATTTTCCATCGAACCAATATGCAGCATTGGCTGAATGCCCGGCTGGTAGAATACCTCCACGGTCTTTAGCGGCTATACCAATTACCTTAGACTTGAAATGAGTAGCTAACCTTAATTGGTCGGTAATAGTTGTGGTTTTCATGTTTACAGGGGAGCGTTTTCCCTCGGTGCCTGCTATGTCGGTTCCTACGGCCGTTACGGTTGTATCTTCAGCTACATAGACCGTTCTACCTAAAAAACGGTCAAACCAATCATTACCTATGATACCATTCACCGCCGGAACAGAACCTGTATAAACAGCCGCATGGCCGGGGCCTGTAATTGTGCTGGCATAATGATAATGGTTATTGCGGCAGTTAAAACCCTGATTCATCAATCTCTTAAAGCCACCCGCACTGTATTTATCATAGTAGCGCGTTAGATAATCATAACGCATCTGGTCGACCATAATACCTAAAACCAGTTTAGGTTTTGCAGGTGCAGAAGCCTTTTGCGTTTTTTGTGCAAAAATCGGGAGGCTCAATAAGAGTAGAAGATAGGTAAGACGTTTCATTGTGAATAATTTTTGTTTATAAAAGAGTATTGGTGTTACAAAGAAAAACAGGATTCAAAATTAGGAATCTTCTTCAAGCAAAATCAAACAATCCATGCTAATTTTGTGTTAAGAAGACAAGTTAGACGATTTCATAGATTTAAACCTTATATCTAAGCACTAAAATGTTTTTATTAAAAGCCCTGATTGTAATAGGTACCTTCTGTTTTATGGAATTTATGGCATGGTTTGCCCATAAATATATTATGCATGGTTTTGGCTGGAACTGGCATAAAGACCACCATCAACACCACAAAGGTTTCTTTGAGAGAAATGATTATTATGCTGTAGTATTTAGTATCATAGCGGCTTCAAGTATTATTTATGGGAATATTAATTCTGATTTCTGGTTTCTGACCTGGATTGGCACCGGAGTTACCTGCTATGGTGTAGCTTATTTTATTTTTCATGATATTATTGTGCACCGCAGAGTAAAAATAAAGTTTGTGGCTAAAAACAAATACCTGAAACGAATCATGAATGCGCACTATGTGCATCATCGGGTACATACCAAAGATGGGGCAGAGGCGTTTGGTTTTTTGTATGCACCTCAGAAATACGACCCCAAGAAAAGAGAGTAATTGCCTATTTCAGATTTTCCCAACAGATTTCTGCTAACTCCCCAATAATTCTTTCGGCAGTGGTTTCTTCTTTAAAGCCCTCAACAAAGATAGAAACAATGAAAGGTTTTGGGGTGTAAATAATTGCTGCATCGCCACGAACATAAGTTAACCCTCCGGTTTTATGAGCAATTACTACATCTTTAGGCAAATTGCGTGGTATAGTGGTAGTATCACCACAGTTTTTCAATATTTCAATCATCTCCTCACACAAGGCTGGTGTGGCTACTTCTTTATTGTAGATTTTTCGTAATAAATCATTGATCTCTACAGTATTTACATAATTCTCACGCCCTTGTTTTACAGCCATTGTATCCATCATAATACGATTCAGGCGGGTTTTTGTACTACCCAGGCGCATTAAATTTTGATTTACGGCATCCATTCCAACTGCTCTGATCAGAATATTGGTAGCTGTATTATCGCTTGAGCGTATCATTTCCTGAGCTAATTCACGGATAGTAAATTTCTTGCCTTCAGGCATATTGGCAATTACACCCGATCCTCCGGCCTTATCAGATGCCTGTAAAGTATAGATTTTTTCTAAATCTATTTGCTTTACTTTTACTTTCTCCATCAATTCCAGCAGAATAGGAATTTTTATGACACTTGCCGATGGAACTCTGACAGTAGGGCGATAGCTAAAGAATTCTTCACCAGACACGCCTTCTACAGCCATAGTAATCTTAATAGCGGAAGGAAGCCGGGATATATAATCAGTTATTCTTAGCGCATCAATTCTTCTGGGGGCATTTTGTCCGAAAGAAATTACAGAATAAATAGTGAGTAGGAGTAATGATAAATATATTTTCATTTTATTTTGAAAATTTAAAATATATTATATTTTTAGATTTAATTGTATGTATTAGAATATAGATATGTATTGAATGTTTTATTTATCCAGGTTAAGTTGTATGAATTGGATTATGGAAATTTACTGAACATTCAATATGTATGCTCTTAATTGGTTGTTTTGTAAGAATTGCACGTATTGCTTTAATTGTATAAATAGAACAAATAGTTGATTCTGAATATTCTATTTATTTAGTTCGTTCAATCGTAAATTGAATCAAATCATGTAAAGATTGGCGGAAAATAGAATCGGGGAAAGTAAACAAAATCTCTTTGGCTTCGTCTACGTAGCGTTTCATTATTTCGGTTGTATATTGAATACCACCTGAGCGTTTTACAAAGGTAATCACTTCTTCCACCTTTTTCGGGTTTTCTGAGTGATTTTTTATTAAATTAATGATATTTCTTTTTTCAGACCAGGTAGCATGATTCAAGGCATAAATAAGTGGTAGCGTCATTTTTTTCTCCTTAATATCAATACCTGTAGGTTTACCGATTTCAGCATCACCATAATCAAACAAATCATCTTTTATCTGAAATGCCATGCCTATTTTCTCTCCTAAAAGCTTACATTTTACCACAACTGTTTCGTCAGCACCTACCGAAGCTGCACCCACAGCACAACAGGAAGCAATCAAGGAAGCTGTTTTCTGGCGGATTACCTCATAGTATAAATCTTCAGTTATGTCGAGCCTGCGTGCTTTTTCCATCTGTAAAAGCTCTCCTTCACTCAT
Source organism: Emticicia sp. BO119 (assembly GCF_013912375.1). Lineage (GTDB taxonomy): Bacteria > Bacteroidota > Bacteroidia > Cytophagales > Spirosomataceae > Emticicia. Next base: position 1,029,832 of record NZ_JACETV010000002.1, read on the forward strand.
CTCCTTCACGGCCGTCGACATAATTTCGAGTAACTGAAATTCTTTATTATTAACACTTAACAATAAGCCGCGTGACAGCAGATAATCACCTACCAATACAGCTATTTTATTTTTCCAGAGCGCATTGATTGAGAAGAAACCCCTACGATAATTAGAGTCGTCAACTACGTCGTCATGTACTAAAGTGGCCGTATGTAGCAACTCTATCATGGCAGCACCTCTATGGGTAGACTCACTGATAGTGCCTAATGTACCTGCCATCAGAAAAACAAACATCGGACGCACCTGTTTCCCTTTCCGGTGTACAATATAACTCATTATCTGGTCGAGCAGCATTACATCAGTTTTCATTGACTGACGAAATTTTTTCTCAAAAACCTTCAATTCCTGCTCAATAGGAGCCTGTATTTGCTTTATATTCAAAGACATGAAGAAGTGAGTAAGTGATAGCTTACTCTGATGGTACAATGTTACGACCGAAATCTGATTTTTAATGCAGAATTAAGTAAATTGTGTAAATCTTAGTGGTTTTATCCAAAAAAAACTAATAATTGTCTTAATTTTTAATTCCTGGCATCAATCAATAAAATTATTCAAGCCGACGAGTCTTATTGTTTTTAATTTTACTTCAAATATAAAACTGATTAGATTGATAGGCAAATTTAATTTTGGACGATATATTTGAAAATTTATGAATTATTCCCTAATTCGCTAATTCAATTTTAACCATTATACATGAAGGCATTAGTTTTGGGCGGTGGCTCACTTAAAGGAGCGTGGCAGGTAGGTGCAATTCAGGCAGTTTTAGAAACAGGATTTAAACCCGAAATGATTTATGGTATTTCTGCAGGGGCATTAAATGCCAGTTTTATGGTAAACGAAGCAGGGATACAATTTGTGGAGAAAGGCGAAATTGACTGGGATACAGTAAATAAGAAACTATTACGATTCTGGCTTGAGAATATCACCAAACCTTCGGATATAGGTATTCTGAAATCAAGATTCTCTTTAGGTATTGATACTATTATGAGTCGTTTTGATGGATTGATAGACACCAATCCATTACACGATAAACTAAGAAAATACCTTAATGTGAATATGCTTCGCCGAAGCCCTATCTATCTGAAAGTTGGGGCTGTGAATATCAATACAGGCGAAATGCGTTATGCCGATCCTCTTGAGCAATATTTTCTGGATTATCTGCGGGCAAGTAGCTCTCTGCCTTTCATTATGCCTGCCATACAAATTGGCGGCGACCACCGTGAGGCTTATATGGACGGCGGTTTAAGAGAAGTAGTACCAGTAAAAAAAGCTATTAAAGATGGCGCAACCGAGATATATTGTATTGCAACACACCCCAAGCACCGTCCTATGGAGCATTTTAATTACAGAAGTTTTCTGAGCCTGATAGAGCGTGTGAAAGATATTACGGTGAATCAGTTTGAGAACAGTGATATTGAGTGGGCAGAAAACTATGCAGAAAATTATATGAGCATAGGCTCGTTTAAATTAGCCAGAAAAATTAATCTGACAATTATACGTCCTGAGGAGCCTATTCATCTGGAACTGACAGATTTTGATTCAAACGATATCAGAGAGGTAATCAAACAAGGCTATGAACATGCTTATAAGAAATTGTTTGAGAGAGTGTAGGAAATTGTCGATATATAAAAAAAGGTGGCCACAAATAAGCATTTGCGGCCACCTTTTTTTATAATTATGTACCTATGAATGCGCCACCTCGGAAAAAACAATTTCTTTTACAATGCTATCTTTCCGAATATCAAACCATACAAAATAGGCTGTTACCAAAGTAGATAGAATAAAATAAGCCGCAATAGCCGCTGTTGCCCACGGCAATTTAGCACTGATACCAAACCAGTCTCCCATCTGGTAAATCATAAACAAACCGATGATATTCTTCAATGTTTCATACAATAGCGCATAAGGATTTCTGTCCATCAGTTCTGTATAGCTGAAAACAATCAGGAAGATAAAACCACCATAGATAAATATATTCGGACTACCGATACTGGCAAGGTTAGCAAAGAAATAGCTAACCAAAGCAAAAGTAGACAGGAACTGTACCCATATCCATACCTGCATCAACAAAGATGCCTTTGGGGCGTATTTCTCAAAATGGTAGGGGTCATCAATTTTATGTACCGGATATTTATCAATCACATCGGCAGGTCTCCAACCTGTGGGCATAAACCAGATACGCAGCTTATCTCGCCAGCTGTTAGTTCGGTAAGCATCTTTTAGCAATAACCACAGGTGTTGGAAATTGATTTTGATAGGATTCCATGTGCTTGCAGGACGAGTGATACCATAAACAGGTGGAACATTGGGTAATTCATCCTGAAAAGTGCCGAAGAGTTTGTCCCAGATAATGAATATCTGTGAATGATTCTTGTCTATATACTCAGGATTAATAGCGTGGTGTACTCTATGGTGAGCAGGTGTAACTATGATTTTTTCAAGAAAACCCATACGGCGGATATATACCGTATGATACCAGAACTGGGCAAATAAATGCAAAGGAGCTACCGTGGCTATCACCTTTCCATCAACCCCTAACAATGCCGCAGGCAATAAGAAAACGGTAAAGAGATTAACAAAGGTAGAAATACTTTGCCGCAAAGCACAGGCCAGATTAAACTCTTCACTACTATGATGAATGGCGTGTTTGTTCCAGAAAAAGTTAATCTGATGGCTCATCCGATGCACCCAATAGCCCGAGAAATCTAAAGCTATAAAGGCTATGATATATACCCAAACAGTAGACTCTACTTTGTAAATAGCCCAGTGTTTCACCATATAGGCATAAGTGAGCAATGATACACTCAAACCCAATACATCTTTGATGATGTTTGTATAACCTGAGGTCATGCTCGAAAGCATATCCATTGTTTTGAAAGGCTCTTTCTTAGTGAACCAGCCGTAAAGTTTTTCTAACAATACTAAGCCCAGAAATATGGGCATTGCAATGTTAAGGATTTTGCCGTAGGTTTCCATTATAGTATGCTTGCATAATATTTGTGATGCAAGTTAGTAATATTCCAAGAAATTTTAAAGTTTTTTATTGAAACGAATCGTTATCAATTTTTAGTGTTAGATTAGATGTCTGATACTATCAAATTAAAAAATAGTTAAACCCATATATAACAACTTTGACTATGATTCTGACAATTATTGCTGTGCTAATATTGGTGTTAATCATTTGTATCCATTTTTCTGCTAAGCACCTTGCCGAAGTGCAGAAAAATTACTACTGGATATTTGTATTACTTAACTTACTGCTTTTTATTGCAGGGATATGGAGAATATATTATTTAGATCAGTATATATGGCATGATGAAAAAGGTGTAGGCTTTTTATTCGGGATATTAATCTTTATGTTTCTGCAAATAGTTTTTGTTCTCATGATAGCTTTAATAGCCAATCCTTTATTGAAGTGGTGGAAGAGAAAAGGAGCAGGGGTATAATTGTAAATCAGGTAATTTGAAAAGATTCTTATAAAAGTTTCTCTAATACTATGCTTACTATCACTATCAACCGCACAACAAAAGGCCTGATTTCTCTTTCAGCCTTATGCAGTATTTTCATTATTGCTCGTATCATTCTGAAAGATGATATGAAATATAGCTTTTTGCTATATAATCTCTTTTTGGCATGGATTCCTCTCTTATTGGCGCAGGTGGCTTATAAAGCATTAAAGCAAAATTTTCTGCCAGCAACTTATGGTATCCTTTTCTTGTGGCTATTGTTTTTCCCGAATGCCCCGTATATCATTACCGATTTATTGCACCTGAAAGGTTACTCTCAGAATATCCTCTGGTTCGATAGCCTATTGATTTTTACTTTTGCCATCACAGGTTTATTGATTGGACTGAGTTCTTTAAGCATTGTTCATCAGGTTCTGGAAGTAATGCTTGGTAAAATTCAATCATGGAGCGTAGTAGTAGGAAGTCTTATTCTATTAGGGTTTGGTATTTATTTAGGTAGATACTGCCGTCTGAATAGCTGGGATTTACTAAGGGAACCAATATGGTTTGCAGGCAGGGTTCTACACCAGTTCAAAAACCCTATGGCATTTAAGCTGACATTCACTTATGCCTTTGTTATTTTAGGCTTTTATGTGGCTTTCCGCAATTTCGGGCATCCTCAAAATACTGAATTGAAACGTGCATAGAGTTGGTTATAATTTCCTATTTATTTCGTACCACTGTATAAATCTTCCGCTGCTCATTAGTCATAATAAAATCGGTATTATTTATGTAGTTTAAGGCTTCCATCTGGCTGCGTCCAATCTTTATACACGATTTTGGTTTAGAAAAATCGATTTTATCGCCTGAAATTTCAAAAGTGAAAATTTTACCATAAGATAGCAAAGCAAACTCTTTTCCGTCCGGGCTTATATCGGCAGCTGTTACCGGGCTTTTCAGGAAGATACTATCTGTTGGGCTGACAGTATAATCGCCTGCTTTATCTGGCATTACATAGAGTTTGCTCTGATGGTTGTTTGACCAGTCTTTTGAGAATAGATAGAGATTGCCTTTATACCAGAAAAATGCCTCGCAATCGAACACTCTTTTTTGTGCCGGAAACTCTGTCTGGTCAGTATAACGGAAAGTAATTTTTTCTGTGGTATTATTTTTATATTTATAAATGCAAAGGTCCTGGCGAGCCTGACTATTATTGCCAAAATCACCAATGTAAATATACCCCTGATCATCTTTGGTTAATTCCTCCCAATCAATATTCTGTGAGTCGTTTACAAAAAGAGTATCAAAAATATAGCCTCTGTTGTCAATCATATAGAGCTCAGTATTTCCTCCGCCGTCATTATGTGTCCAGTAGTAATTTTCCTGCCATGCAGGGGCGAGGCCAGAATTTTCGTTAATACACACAGGCAGGCGACCTGTTTTACTGATAGTGTACTGGGTTGCAGGTTTCTGGAAACCACTTTTACTTATTTCAGAATGACAATTGCAAACAGCAATTTTCATCGAAAACAACAGCATATAAATTTTATACAAAAACATGAATAATGTATAGATTTTTCAAATCGTTTTCTGAAAATTTGAATTTAGCAACAAGTTAATTAATTTTGAGTTGTTTGAAAACAGGTACTTATAAATACTCTCTAATTATTTCTAACCTATTCTTATGCTACCACGCCAACAGCCCTTTTATGCCCGTCTGGCATACGTGCTTGTTTCATTGGTTATAGTTATTTACGGAATGTATATCCTGAAAGATTTGCTGATTCCGCTCACTTTTTCCGGCATATTCGCCTTATTACTGGTACCTGTCTCACAGTTTTTAGAAAAGTATGGCTGGCCTCGTTGGTTGGCTATTACGTTGGCCATTTTATTGACGCTGGGGTTTGTGACCCTGTTCTTTTATATTATCTACATTCAGATAATGGATCTGGAAGAGGTATTGCCGCAACTAACAGAAAAAGCCGAAAAATGGTATAGAAATGTTCAGTTTTTAATTCGTGACACTTTTCACATCAGCCGTACCAAACAACGGATAGAGGGGCAAAAATATCTGACCGAATTTCTGAAAAATAACAGCGACCTTATCACCAATACCCTTTCTACCACTACCGGATTATTGGGGAATCTGACATTAATACCTCTGTATGTTTTTTTACTGTTGCTTTACCGTGACTTTATCAGAGTATTTTTCTATAAAGCTTTAAAGCCCGTCAGTAACCATCGGGTAGATGTGGTTCTGAAAAAAGTAAAAGATGTAGTAGTTAATTATGTTGTAGGGTTGATTATTGTCATTGGCATCATAGGTATCCTCAATACTTTAGGCTTGCTTATTTTAGGTATAGACCATGCTTTTTTCTTTGGTTTTTTTGCAGCTATCCTGGTACTTATCCCTTATATTGGGGTAGCTATCGGTTCGTTACTGCCTATTTTGTTTGCCCTAATAACAAAAGACTCAGCATGGTATGCGGTTGGGGTAGGTGCATTGTTTGGCGGAGTTCAATTCTTAGAGGGTAATTTTATTACTCCTTATGTGGTAGGTTCTAAGGTAAGTATCAATTCAATGGCAGCCATTATTGCTTTAATTATCTTTGGAAATCTGTGGGGTCTTTCAGGATTGGTATTAGCTCTGCCTATTACGGCTATTATAAAAGTGATTTTTGATTCAATTGAAGGATTACGGCCTTATGGCTTTTTAATTGGAGATGCCGACCATGTTGATGTGAAAAAACGAAGAGGATAGCGAAAATAAAAACAAGCTTCCTTTTATAGATCTATAAAAGGAAGCATTAATAAGATCTCAGTTGTAATTAAGGTTAATCGATCGTAGTAAAATTATCTTATCATAACTCTACACCGGTTGTTAGTTTTCTTTGTAAAGGCAAATCTGCTCTTTTTACAAAGGTGATAGGTACAAACGCCTCAGTAGGAGAGCCGATATAATACAGCGTCCAATCCTGATCATACCTCGACAACATGTTTCGGATACATTCGGCGCGGTCAACTGTCGGGAACTCACATTCATCCCAATAGAATAACTCAACCCGGTAATGTAACTGTTGCTTTAAACCATTAATGGTAACTTCGATTTCGATTTCCTGCTTACCCGGAAGCGACGGAATCGGGATAGCTATATGGGCCATGCTTCGTTGGTTTATGGAGCATAGGGCAGAGGGCGCGGAGCATAGGGTTTAGAGTTTTGGACTCCCTGCCCCTTGCCCTTTGCCCCATGCTATCACTCCGTTTTAAGAGATTTTATAGGATTCATTAATGCTGCTTTGATAGATTGATAGCTTACGGTTAGTAAAGCAATCAAAACGGCTAAAATACCTGCCAATAAGAAAAACCACCATTGGATTTCGATACGATAAGCGTATTTCTGCAACCAGTTTTTCATCAGATACCACGCTAACGGGAATGCGATCACGGCCGAAATCAATACTAATTTCAGGAAGTCTTTTGATAACATTGCCGTAATATTTACCACACTTGCCCCTAATACTTTTCTGACCCCAATTTCTTTGGTACGTTGTTCGGCAGTAAACATGGCTAAACCAAACAAGCCTAAACAAGAAATAAAAATGGCTAAGAACGCAAAGTAATTGGCTAATTTACTCACCACGTTTTCACCTTTATACTGGGCCGCAAACTCCTGATCAGTAAATCTATACGAAAACGGAAAACGAGGATTAAACTTTTTGAAAGCCTTTTCCATACTTGCAATAGCTTCCTTGGTTTGTCCGGCTTGTGTACGCACAATCACTTGTCCCCAGTTTTCTTTGCCTCTCTGCATATTAAGAATCAATGGAGGAATGCTTTCGTGTAAAGAATTAATATGAAAACTTTTTACTAAGCCAATAATTGTTCCCTTTCTTCCCCACATAGTCATTTCTTTTCCCACCGGGTCTTTCATACCCATTTTCTTTGCCGCTTCTTCGTTGATTACATAGTTAGTGGTATCAGTACTAAAAGCAGGAGAGAAATCTCTGCCACCTTTCAACTTAATTCCCATGGTAGTCAGGTAATCGTAAGAAACAGGGTTTTGTGAGAATAAAATAATTTTGGTTGTATCTTTTCCGGGCCAGTTTACACCTTGGGTCGAACTTCCCACCTGCAATGGGTCTGCCTGTGAGCAGGTTACTGATTTAATGCCTGGCATATTAGTCAATTCCTGCTTAAACGAAAGGAAAGTTTTTGACAAATCACCCTCTAATGGCATATATAACATATTCTCACGGTCGAAACCTAAGTTTTTGCTTTGAATAAATTCTATCTGACGATATACAACCATCATACCTACAATAAGCATAATAGAAAGCGCAAACTGAAAAACAACTAAACCTTTACGGAAAAATGTAGCACTTGGTTTAAATTTCAAGGCACCTTTCAATACAACCACCGGTCTCAGAGACGACATAAACAGCGCAGGATAGCTACCTGCCACAAAGCCTGTTACCACAGTTAAACCTAAAAGGATTAACAGGAACATCGGGTCGGTGAAATCAAGACTTAAATGCTTTTCTGTAAGCGTATTAAACGCAGGCAACATTAAGAAAACAATGAAAATAGCAAAAATCAGACTTAGGAAAGCGATAATCAAAGATTCGCCTAAGAACTGCGCTACTAATGAGTAACGTACAGCACCTACTACTTTTCTTACACCCACCTCTTTGGCTCTTTTGATAGAACGGGCAGTAGCCAGATTCATAAAGTTAATACAGGCAATTACCAAAATGAAAATGGCAATGATAGTAAACATTTTCACGTAATCTATTCTACCACCATCCTGAATACCCGCCTTGTAATTAGAGTAAAGATATACGTCTTCATAAGGCTGTATAAACAATTCTACATTACTATCTTTATTTTTGGTCTTGATATACCCTTTTATTTTAGCATTTACTTTGTCTAAAGAAGCGTTTTTATTGAGCATTACATAGCAACGAGGCCCGTTGTTGCCCCATTCTTTGGCCCAGTCATTGGTTTTCAACCAACGCTCATAGCTCATCAGGAAGTCGAATTTAAGTGATGACTGTTCTGTAATCTCTTTCAACACGCCCGTTACCATCACATCATCGCGGTTATCTACCCTGATAATTTTGCCAAGAGGGTCTTGATTAGGGAAATACTTATCGGCTAATTTTTTAGAGATTACTACACCGTCAGGACGTTTAAGGGCTGTTCGGGCATCACCTTTCTCTAATTCAAACGTAAACATATTCAGAAAGTCGCCGTTCACATAGCGGCCTTTTTCTTTCTCAAACTTATCACCAACAGTAAACAATGGGGCTTCTTCCCAAAGCATCTGGCTTGCCATCTCAATTTCGGGAATATCCTTCGTAATGTGCTGAGATAAAATACCAGGGGTCGAAGCATAGGTAACGGTTTCTCCGGCATAAAACTGGTTTTCCATTACTCTGTACAACCTCGCACCATTTTGATGAAACTTATCTTTCTTGATTTCATCTTGCAGCCAGAGCATAATCAAAAGGCTGCAAGCCATACCCAAAGCTAAACCCAGAATGTTGAGCAGGCTGAAAGTTTTGTTTTTCCACAAATTCCGCCATGCAATTTTTAAGTAGTTACTTATCATAATTTTGTATTGAGAAACAGGTCTTTATATATCTATCGACAAACCTTATGCCAAAAAGGTTAAGTGCTTGATTTTTAAGGTGTTATGTATTATAGATAAAAGATATGTTGTCCGTTTTTGGACACTTTTTGTTCAATTATGGACAAGCATTTTTTAGTCAGAGTCGGGTATGATTAACTTGCTTGAGAATTTCAGAAATAATAAACAATATAACCGGATAATTTCTTCGGTCAAATTTATAATTATTACTTTTGTATAGATAAAATCTATGAATCTTGAATTTACAGCAATTAGAATATATAGTGGCTGTTGATAAACACCGCCACTTCCTGAAAGCCGCTGATTCCTGCTTTGTCACACAGGCAACGCTCAGCATGATGATTAAGAAATTAGAAGAGGAATTAGAGGTAATCATCTTCGATAGAAGTAAACAACCGGTAGTCCCCACAGATATAGGCCGGAAAATTATTGCACAGGCACAGGTAGTTTTAAGAGAAACAGGGTATTTAAAAGAAGTGGCCAAGGCTGTCAAAAATGAAGTGCAGGGGCAACTGCGCATAGGCATTATCCCTACTTTAGCCCCCTATCTGCTGCCATTATTCTTATACGATTTGCTAAAAAAATACCCACAGGTAAAAATCAGAATCAGTGAATTAAATACGAATCAGATTATTGAGCAGTTGAGCAATGATTTGATAGATGTAGGTATCTTAGCCACGCCTATAGCAGCAGAAGGTATGAAAGAGTATCCTTTGTTTTATGAAAAATTGGTAGCTTTTGTTTCAGACAATGAAGAGACACTCAATAAAAAATATATCCTGCCTGAAGATATTGATGTAAATCGTTTATGGCTACTGGAAGAAGGGCATTGTCTACGCTCACAAATGATGAATTTATGTGAGCTACGGAAGAAAAATACTGATCTGGGCAATTTAGAGTATGAAGCGGGGAGTATAGAGTCTTTATTGAAGATAGTTGAAATTAATAAAGGAATTACCGTTATCCCGGAATTAGCGATGATTAATTTTGATGATAAAAGGAAAAACCAGGTCCGCGAATTTATGTTGCCTGTACCCGTACGTGAAATCAGTCTGGTTACCTATCGGCATTTTATCAAAACCAAATTGCTCGAGGTGCTGAAACGGGAAATAAAAGAAGCCGTAGCAAAGTTTATACCCGAAAGACCTATGGAGCAGTTTGTCGTGGAGATATAAGAGTGATTAATCTTGAATGGCGAATTAGTGAATTAGCGAATCAAAACTAACTTATTATTAATTTATTCGCTAATTCGCTATTCACTAATTCGTTATTAAAATAATCACTAACTCACTCATTCACTCAATTATTCCATAAACTCCCATGCACTCTGGTAGGTATTCAATTGTTCTGCATAGGTAATGAAATCGGCATAAAACGGAAAAGAGGCTAAGGTCGCACTATCACCGATAATGACTAATTTCTTTTTGGCACGGGTCATAGCTACATTCATGCGTCTTATATCTGAAAGGAAACCGATATTACCCTCGCTATTACTTCTGGTCATGCTGATATACACAATATCTCGCTCCTGCCCCTGGAAACTATCGATGGTGTTTACTGAAATTTTAGAAAGATATTCCTTTAAATCAGGCGAATGCCCTAATTCTGATTGGAGTAGATTAATTTGCTCTTTGTAAGGTGAAATAATAGCTATGGTCGGGAAAGTTTCGGGCTTATAATGTTTTTTAAGCTCTGCAACTAATAGACTCAGATGCTTAAATAAAAAAATAGCTTCTTCCGGGTTTGTTGTACTTGTTCCTGCTAATTTTTCATCAAAGCTGCAACCAGCCGTATCTATAAATGCTATAGGTGTATCTTTATCAAACAATAGATGTTTAGCTACGGCAGCATTGGCTTTCAAACGGTTTTCATAAAAAATCCGTGACGAAAACCCCATTATCTGCTCATTCATGCGGTATTGCTCTTCTAATAATACCACGGCTTCGGGGTAAAGAGCAACTAATTTTTCAAGCAGGGTAGTGGCAAGCCCTTCTCTGGCGGCTTCGGTTGATTTAATGGTAGGGGGAAGTTGGCAGTGATCTCCTGCCAGAACTACCTTCTCCGCTTTCAGGATAGGTATCCAGCAGGCAGGTTCAAGAGCTTGTCCGCCCTCATCAATAATCACCGTTTGAAATTTCAGATTTCTGATGGTGTAGTTATTCGAGCCTACCAATGTAGCTGTGATTACCTGTGCTTTGGCAACTATATCATCTATAATATATTGCTCCGAATTGCCCACTTCTTTCATAATCTTATGGGCCTCATCAAAGAGTAATTTGCGCTGGTCTCGTTCAGACTTCCCGAAATTACGCTTATACTTATGCGCCATATTTTTATACTCCTGCGCCTGTTTTTTCAGCCTTTTCGCTTCTTTCATCAAAGGATGGTCAGTCATTTTACTATCCAGCGTCAATGACATCAATCGTTCGGTTACTTTGGCCGGATTGCCCACTCTCACTACATTCAGCCCTTCCAAATGTAATTTCTCACTCAATAAATCAACGGCTGTATTACTTGGAGCTACTACCAACACCTGCTTATGTTCCTTGTTAATTAAGGCTTTGATAGCTTGTACCAGAGTAGTGGTTTTTCCTGTACCCGGAGGACCATGTACAATAACCAAATCATTGGCCTGTAAAATTTTCTCAACTGCCCCTGTCTGCGATTCATTCAGATTTCTGACAAAGAACTGAGGCTTTTCAGTATGGAAACCAGGAGCTTTTTCGCCAATTAAAATATTAACTAATTGGCCTTCATTCTTTTCTGCAATGGCTGATGCCTGCTTAAGGGCATCTTGCATTTCATCATAGCTATTATCATCAAAAAGAACGTCTATCCCTAATTTCCCTTCACGACTCCATTCCGGGAGCTCATCGGTTCTTAGTGTAATTTTCAGTCGATTATTATTCTGGAAAGATATTGTACCTTCTACCCGGTCATTCTTCGCATCATGGTTACTGAAAAGCACAGCGGGCATTCCGGTTCTTAATTGATGCGAAATGTCCTGATGGGTAGTGCGTTCTACTTCAACAGTCAGGTAATCACCCCTGCTCATCTCCATTCCTCTGATGGCAATCGGATACCAGCTTAATCCATTGGCTCTGCGTTCGGATACAGAGCTTTGTTCAGTGAGTTTTCTATATTGATTGTGGTCTTCTTCCCGCTCAATTCTGAGTAAGTCTAATAATTTTTTGAAATAATTCATCTCGCAAAGGTACAACTAAAAAATGCACTTTGTAGAAAAGGGAGCAATAGTAAAAGCGAAAAACACTATTTATCATCAACAGCTTTATAGTGTAGTTTCCAGCCTTTACTGCTGTCAGATTCGTTGGTAACAAACCATACTAATACCTTATTGTACCAACTGGTAATAACAGGCGGAATATCAGAGCCACTGAAAATAGCTAAAATAGTACTTTCTGTACCATCTTCGGCAAAGAAATATACCTGGTCTATTTTGGCTTCTGTGTCAAACTCTTCAAAATTGATTCTGATTTTCTTGCCTTTAGGCACTTCAATCAACCATTGACAACTGCAACGGTTAGCATAATTTTCTGCCCCGCTACCGTCCTCAATATACCCCTCTTCGCCTGATATAATAATTTTATCTCTGCAATATAAACCGCTCGAATCAATAGGCTGTGCTTCGTAATAGAGGTAAGTATTTTTGCCTTTAAAAGATTTAGTCGCAAAATTTATCTGAAATGAGTCAGCTCTGAAAGTATATGGTTGAGATAACTGTGTGGCCGTCAGTATAGTGTCTTTTCTTTGTTTATCCTGAAAAAGTGAAACATTGATATTACTTTTGGTAAATAAGGTTTTTGACAAAATAAGATTGTACGTAGGATATTTACCTGTGGGAGTAATTGTAAACGATAATGTTTTCTCTCCTTTTTGCCATAATGGGAGATAACCTTTGGTTTGTGAAAAACGTTTTGGTAACTCCTGACTTTCGAGATAGTTTTTAAGATTTAAGACATTGACTAAGCCTGCCCCTAGTTTACCATGATACAAAGAATTGTATTGTTCGATAGGTTCGGCTGTATTCTTCAGAAGGCGGTCAACATCCTGTGCTTGCAGGTCAGGATAAGCAGCCATAAAAGCAGCCACTACACCGCCAACAATCGGTGTGGCTGCTGAAGTTGCTGATAGATAGTTGTTAAACTCTGTATCAGAAGGGTAGGTAGTGGCAATTGAATCAGAAGGCGCAGAAATATCTACAAAGCTGCCATAATTTGATACTGAGTATTTATGCTTTTTTTTGTCTGTAGCTGCTACTGCAATTACCCACGGAAAAGCCGAGGGCATCAGCGCTTTATCAGCATAAAAATTGCCTGCAGAACCAATCAGGATAACACCTTGACTCTGAGTTCTTTTTAAAATATCTTCTTTTTCTACATCAAATAAACCTCCGCTCCAACACGTAATAATAATATCGGCTTTTTGTTCTAAAGCATAATTAATTCCGGCATACCCATCAATGATATAATTGCTTTGTTTATATTCTGATGATGTTTTAATCGGTATAATTTTAAAGGATGAAGTCTGGACACAGAGCTTTTGCAAAGTTTGAATAAGAATACCCGCTACTTTAGTACCATGTGAAAAACGTTGGATATTCTGAACAGGTGGATTGACATTATTATCGTTGTCAGAAAAATCCCAACCGATTATATCATCAGTTTTACCATTTTTATCATCATCAATAGAGTTTCCGGGAATTTCCTTAGGATTTTTATAGAAGTAATTTTTAAGAAATGAGTTGTTAAGGTCAAATGCGTCATCTATAATAGCAATAACAAGCTCTTTTTTAGGGTTTAATAATCTGAACTCTGACGAGATTCCTATCTGTTTCCAGACCCAGTCATTTTTACTGCTTTGACCAAACCCGAATAGTATAGGAGAAAAAAAAGCCTGTAAAATAAAACAGGCTTTAAGAAAATATTTGCTCATTGTTTTTAGTACCTGTTATTGAAAATATGCGATTCAACCCCTCCTTGCTGTCCTATGAAATAAGGGCTTAAACCAGCCCCTTGTCCAAAATGGATAGGCACTCTTCCCTGCAAATTCGGCAAGGCAAAGGTTGTCTGCCCATTTCCTCCATAGGTAGTGCCTAACAAAGAAAAAAGAGCAGTGTTCTGTGCAATTGAAAGTAACTGCCCGTTGCACATTGCCCAGCCTCTGGGGGCAAAATTGAAACCATAGATAGTAATTTCACCTATGTAAGGTTCAGCACCATCTCTTGATGGAAAAATTCCTTGTAAAGCAATACATATATTAACAGCCAGATAAGGCTGTAGATTGTTTAAAGCCGTAATAGTACTCGGGTTCGGGCTTGTATTTACCCAATTATTCCCATTCCATGTTAAAAGCTGTCCAGAGCTTGTTCCTGCGTTAATCGGGTTTAAGAACTGCCAAGCTGAACCTGTCCAGTAATAAAATCCTTTTTTCTGATTAGCACCGGTGTTAAAAATTAACTGTCCTTCTGCCGGGCTGATAATCGGACTGGCAGAGTTTAAATCGGCTGTTAAGGTGATTTTAGGTACAAGTACACCATCAGGTACAATAGCGGCAGACTGGGCACTGACTAACTGGCTGATGCATAGGATTGCTATCAATCCAGGTATAATTTTTTTCATAGCCTGTAATTTTAAGTTTTATAACTCATCAAAGATATTCTTTTTTTTAGAAAAATATCAGTATTAAAACCTACTAATTCATAAGTATGTTTTAAAAATTGAGATAAAACAGGCTATTTTTTTATAGTTTTCAGTATTTATTGGATATTGTTTCTTTTCCACCCATCTCACCTAAGGATATTGGGGTTAGGCCATTGCCGGCACCATAGTGCACAGGGTTTCTCCCTCTTAAGTCAGGTAGTCCGAAAGTTGTTCTTCCATCACCTCCATAAGTAGTACCTAATAAAGAAAAAAGCGCAGTATTTTGGGCAATATTCATGAGCCTTCCATCGCAATAGGCCCAGCCGCGAGGTTCAAATCCGAACCCAAACATGGCTATCTCAGCTAAAAACGGTGAATCTCCATTTCTTGAGGGAAATATCCCTTGTAAAGCAATACAAAAATTCACGGCAGTGTAGGGTTGGCGTATCTTTGAGTCTTCAGAAGGGTTAGGATTAGTATTAATCCAGTTATACCCATTCCAGGTTAGTAAATCGCCGACACTTGTACCTGCGTTCAATTGAACGTTATTTGTGTATATACTCAATGGAGCCGTTGCCGTGAGTATTGCAGTATTTAATGTTTGCCAGGCATCCCCATTCCAATAATAAAAGCCTTTAGGCTGGTTATCTCCTATATTAAAGATCAAAAGACCTTCAGTCGGATTAACAATAGGGTCGGGAGAGCTTAACTGGTAAGTAAGCGAAATTTTAGGTACAAGTACACCATCAGATGTAATAGTCGCAGATTGAGCATTAACAATCATAATTGAGCAAAAGAAAAGCACTAAACCAGTAAGAGCTAATTGTAGGTGTTTTTTCATGATATGAGTTTTTTTATGATTCAAAGGTAGGTTTATAGTAAAAATGAATCCTGAAAATGACCTGAAAACCCTGCAAAATTTTTATCCAATGATTTTAAGCACAAAAAAAAGATGCAGTTTTAGTGCATCTTTCAAATCTGTCTTTTTCTGGTTTTACTTATACTCTCTCCAGTTTAATCGGATATGTTTTTTTGGAATTCCATTGAGGTACATAAATATTCTCGTCTGAGTCCATATACACATCATGTGGGTGCATAAATACATTAAACGGGTCTTCTTTGCGTTGGGTTTCTAATTTACCATCGGTGTAAACAGGGGCACTCCCACCAGGTGTAGAAATTACACGGTCGTTTTTATCTAAAATTGTAATATATCCTGAATTAGGATTGTCGCCGGAAGTAGAGCGATAGGCAGCTCCCAGAAGTGTTTCGCCCTTAATAACCGGACGGCAGATGAATGTACCGGGTAACTCAATTGTGGAAACCGATTTGCCATCTAAAGTAAATCGTTTCCAGCAATTTTCTACCCTTGAAGTAACCAGCAATGTAGGATTCTTTTTATTACGAGTATCTACAATTACACCATGATTACACTTGAACATATCTTTTCCGCCCCAATGCCGAATCAACTTCCCCTTTGCATCATATTGCATTACGTAGTTCAGGCCATAACCATCTACTACATAAATATCTCCGTTGGCAGGGTTAACGGCCGTTTCAGTAGGATTAAACTGGGTTGGGTAGTCATACGCTCCTGTTTCCTTCGGATAGTCTATTTTAAAAATCACTTTTCCGGCAAGGTCAGTTTTTATTACCTGATGGCGGCTGGTATCACAAATCAATAAGAACTGGTCACTTCCTTGTCCGGCTATGGTTAAACCATGCCCACCCGGATAGGAATTACCCCAGGTTTCAAGCAACTTGCCAGACTTATCATAGATTAATACATTATTTTTGGTTTCGTTGGTCAGTAGAATCAATCTTCCTTTTGAGTCTTCTACCATTTCATGGCAATCGTTGACAGGATTCCTGGATGCATCTAATACTCCCCAGCCTGTTTTGACGCGATATTTATGTGAATTATGACCGATGATTATTTCATCATTTTTGCCGAAACTCATTTCAGGCAGTAGTGTCGCTGCAGTTGCTAAGCCACCTAACTTAACAAAATCACGACGGTTCAGGTATTGGTTCATGGTATGAGGTTGAATATTGTCTGATAATTTTAGCTTAAATATAAGAAAAAAGCATGACTCACAAGAAACCATGCTTTTATTCTATTGTTTATCTTCGTTTTGGAGTTCCCCTCCTTTTGTCCGGCTTATTGTTTTTCTTTGCCTGAGAAGAGGGCTTACCCTTTTTAACCTCCGGTTTTCTGTTTTTCTTTTCATGAAATGCTCCCTTAAAGGTTGGATCTTCTTTTTTACGTTGATCATCAACTTCACGAAGATAGGTCTGATTTTCTTCAAAAGGAGTATCTGCTATCTCTACCTCAATTGGAATCTGTTCTCGCGGAATTTCCATACGGATAATCCTCTCAATCTTTTTTATATGATATTCTTCCGCAATAGTCAGGAAGGTAACAGCTTCTCCAACCTGATTGGCTCTTCCGGTACGCCCGATACGGTGTACATAATCTTCGTAAATAAGCGGCACATCGAAGTTGATTACATGAGATACCTGCTGAATATCAATTCCTCTGGCGGCAACGTCGGTAGCAACTAATACATTTACGTCTCCCTCACGAAAAGCTTCCATCGAATTGATACGGGTGTTTTGACCTTTATTGGCATGAATCACCCGTATTTTGCTAAAAGGAACAATCTTTTGTACCATCGAATTATACACAAAGTCGGCTACTTCTTTCGACCTCGTAAAAACAATGGCTTTCTTTACGCCTTCTTTCTCAAAGAGGTATTTCAGCAGATTGATTTTTGTCTGAGTATTAGGCACTTCAAACATCCGCTGTTTCACAGTTTCGGCTGTTGTAGCTTGTGGCGTTACCTCAATACGTGTAGGAAACTCTAAAAACTCCTCCGATAATCTTTCAACCTTGTCAGGGAAAGTAGCCGAGAATAATAAGTTTTGTCTTTTACGTGGAATCACTTCTAAAATCTTGCGTATTTGCGGCATAAAACCCATATCCATCATTTTATCGGCTTCATCCAATACCATGATTTTCAGATCTTTTACCGCAATTTCTTCACGCAGATACAAATCCATGAATCTCCCGGGGGTTGCTACAATAATATCAATTCCTTTCTGAATAGTCTCAATCTGTGTTTTGGGGCCAAGCCCGCCGTATATAGCTGTGTGGCGCAAATCAGTGTATCTGGCGAGTTCAGCTATTGCTTTATCAATCTGAATCACTAATTCTCGGGTTGGTGCAAAAATAATACAACGAGGCATTGTACCCTGTGCATATTTTATTTTCATCAATATAGGCAACAGATAAGCGGCTGTTTTGCCTGTACCTGTCTGAGCAATGCCTAATACATCATGCCCTTTCAGAATCAACGGAATAGCTTTTTCCTGTATAGGAGTAGGCTCTGTGTATCCGCTATCTGCTATGGCATTCAAGAGCTGGCGATTCAACTCAAACTTTTCAAAAGAATTTTCCATGTATATTGGTTTGAATGAGCAGAAAATACTTACTACATTCGTTATTAATTTGATGCAAAATTAGTCAAATATTAAAACTTAGCCTAATTTCGGGGTTTCCCAACTGATTTGATGAAAATTGTGTCATAGAAAAAAATACCATAACCAATGCAAAAGAGTTTATTATTAGTTGTTTGTCTTGTATGTTTATTAATTACGGCCTGTCAAAAAAAACAGGAACCATTACCAGACGACGAAATTGCTTCGATGAGTGTTTCGGCCAGAAAGATCAATGATGGGGTAACATTAGATATTGCTGCTGTAACATTTAAGAATGCTAACCCTGTGGCAACGACTTTTGAACAGGCAGAAGTATGGATTTCAGAAGAAGCATCGGGCTACTCAAATATGAAGCTCTCGTCTACTACTACTTCAAGAACCGTGAAATTAGAGAATCTGAAAGCAGATAAAACGTATTTTGTAGCCGTAAAAGGCCTGAAAAATGGTGTTAAGTCGGAGTTTTCAAAACCCATAATGTTTACTACAAGTTCAATAAAGCCGCTTGAAACACTGCTGGAGCTACCAAATGGCTGGTTTATGAGTAGCTCTGATAAAAGCCCTTATCTGGCCTATGTTGATGCCAGTACTGGTGAAGTAACTTTACAGAACTGGAAAGATAAATCTAAAAAAGTGATTTTCAGGAATTCCGCCAGCAAAAGCTATCAGATAAAAGGTTTTTATTCGGAAGGAACACTTCTGGTTTTAGAAACAACCAGAGAGAGAGAACGGGCTTATGATTATTACGATTTTCTGTCTGACAAGATTATTGAAATAAAAATGCCTCCGGGAGCAAGAATCTGGAATTGCGCTTTTTCGCCTGATGGATTTAAAATGGCTTATACCGATTATAATAAGACAGGCCTATTCATTTATGACACAGTAATAGAAAACGTCAGACTTTACTCAAATGAAGCCTTTTATGATTTTGATTGGTCGCGCGATGGTAAAAATATTGATCAGATAAGGACTAAACCTAATTCAAGTTCTGATACACGCGAAGTAGTAAGGTGGGATTTAGCAGATAGCGGAAAAACACCTGCTAAATTGTTTGAGTGGCCAGATAATATTCAATGGACATCATTTTCCCCTAAAGATGATTACGTATTGTTTGCCAGCTATGTATCTAATAATGCCGACTTGTGGATTTATGAATTGAAAACCGGTAAAACCTGGCAGATTTCAGATGTAGCTAACTTCGGTTGGTTGTCAGATAAGGAGTTTTTTGTCAATGCTAATAAAACCGGTAATGAAACAAGCTGGAAAACCTATAAATATACAATGCCTTAGTCAGGCACCCTTAGTAAGCGGGCATTGTATATTCCTGAAACCGGCCTTTAAAACTTTCACCAAATCCTCCGCTGTATTTCGCCCAGAAACGTATCTTTCTGACTTTTAGGTTATTTTTACCTCTATTCAGGAAAAATGAGGCGGCCTCTGCCTGGGTCGTAACTTTCGGGCTAATAAAAATTCCTCCTTTTAGAATCTTATCTATTACCCTGAAATTTTCCTGTTTACCATTTTCGTAGGTAACCAGACAATGCAAATAGGGCGGTTGGAAGAATAAGCGTGCTACTTTTCCTTTGAGACTATAATCTATATCAGCAGAAAAAACGATAGGATTATCGGTGATAGGTACAATGATGTCTTCATCAAGCCTAAAAGTAATATCTTTGGTATTAACTGTTTTCAGTATGTTAGAGATAGGCTGATGCTGGAAAACAAAGAAAGTATCTTTTGCTATCAATGTGGTATCTGTCAGCTGATAGTTTTTTAATAAAGCCTTTGTTAAATCTGTTTCTACCCAGAAAGGATTCTGTTCCCGGAAAGATTCTACATGATAAACCACAAACTTCGGTGCCGTTTCAGAAAGGTATTTCTCACCATTCTTCTGCATCAACCAATCACTATTAGCTTGATATGACTGAATAACCGGACGAGGATTATAATTCAATTGGTTAAAAAACAGATAAGTAACCTGATGCGGTACAATATCGACAGTTTCATTGCCTATTTTGTCTACTAATGATTGCGGTAGTTTAATCGGAATATTCCTGAAATTATCTTCATAATCATAAGTAAAAAGTCTTTTAAGATAGTTTACTGGATTTTTCTGTGCAACAATAGTTAATACTTGCCGAAGCTTAAAACCCTCATTCATGGCCTTGGCTACTTCAGAAGGGGGGTAAGTGAGTGCATAGCCTTTTAGCGTATGCTCTCCCATATAATAACGAATAACCTGTGTAGCCGAAAGTTGCAAAACCAGAATAGCAATAAAGGCTCTGCCTGCCCATATTTTTTGCCTCTCCTCAGTAAACAAATATAAAAGCACAGCCAACGGAGACATAAACAAGAAAAACCCGAAAACATTATAATGCCCTACGGCCGTATGTGCCTGTTTAAAACTCAAAAACCACGTGATTGCCACAAGTATATAAAGATAAGCGGATTTCCATTGAAAAGTTAATAGGATGAAAATTCCTGCAACGAGTAAAATTAAACCCTCGAATACCAGAAGTGGTAAAAATTCTGCCTGACTTAAGAGCATGGCTGCCATTCCATCCTGATAAGAGTCTATGATTTTCGTACTTGCTCCCAGATAGGCAGGAATATCTACATTCAGCATAAAAGAAAGGGCATAGGTGAGCAATACCTGTAAAACAGCCACAATAATAACCGTTCGAAGTGTGAAATAACGAGCTATATAAAAATAAATCAAAGAAGCATAAAAGAGTATATAAACCACAATGCTTAAATTAACCTTTATATAGAAAACAAAGACCGATATAATAAAAGCCAGCAATAAGCCCACTGAATTACGGGTTTGTTGCGCATGCAATAGCCAGAATAAAAAGAAGTAAAAAAGTGTAAATGAGGTATCGGCAATAAAACCCCAGGGCATAAAAATGAGTAAAGCCGAAACGGCCACAATCCACCATTTTTTACCAGCTTTGGCAAAGGCAAACCGAATGATAATGAGGTAATTAAATAACGTGAAAATCTCAACAGCAACTAATAAAAGATGAGAAACAGTTTTAGGAAGAAGACCCGTATTCAGATACCCCAAAGGGCCATAGTTAAATATAAAATCTCTGCCAAATACAAAATTTTTATCAATAGCCATCACTAAGGCTTCGTGCCATGAAGCATCAATATCGAAACCTGCATAGCCGGCAGGTAATGATAAAGAAAAGAAAATAAGACTGAAAAAAACAAGAAAGAGGTTTTGCTTTGTGATTTTTACCGGAGCCATCTAAAAAATAAAGTCTTTTACTCTGATTGCAAAAGTAGAGTAAAAGACTTCTATTTTAGGTATATAAACCTGAAAATTTTACCTGCCTGCCCGTTTTTTCAAATCTTCTCTTTTTAGAGTAATCAAATGCCCGATGGGTTTCCCATTGCGGTATGTTGCCACTCTTAATGTAATTTGCGCATCGGGTACTTCAAACGGCTGGGTATATTTAGTAGAGAAATTATCAGGCATGGTATCATCCATTGTATAATAGATGTCTATGTCAGCTATTTCAGAGCCTAATTCTGCCACAAGTTTGCCCTCCTTGTTGCTTGCTTTTACAATGGCATCATACACCGCTTTTGAATACCCCATTTCGGCTACATCGGCTCTTTCAAAATGTGCTTCCATGCGTTTGATGAAATTGTTCCAGTCTTTGCTGTCTTTAGGCGACCAGAATATATCAGCCAATGCCCAGGCTCTCGGAAACGTCATATATTCAGCATAGCGGATCGTCGGAATCTGCTCTGTCCACAAATTGCCTTGTCCACCTAAAATGTATTTAGGGTCAACGCCTTCCTGCACAGGGTCAAAGCTATAGGTTTTGCTTAAACGCAAACCAGCATAAATAGGAGGGTCAATGGTTATATCTCCCTGATTATAGTCTAAATAAGCAAATGTACTTGGGGTCATTACTACATCATGCCCCATTTTTGCAGCTTCTATCCCGCCTTTTACACCTCTCCAACTCATTAATGTAGCAGTAGGGGAAATACCGCCCTCCAGGATTTCGTCCCAGCCTAAAAGCTTTTTGCCCTTTGCATTCAGAATAGCTTCTACCCGTTTCATGAAATAGCCTTGTAGTTGTTCTACTTCGTGCATATTCATCTTTTTCATTAAAGCCTGGCAACCCGGGTCTTTTTCCCAGAAACCTTTGTAGCATTCGTCACCACCTACATGTATATATTTACTTGGAAACAAAGCCGCTAATTCAGTAAACACTTTATCCAGGAACTCATACACCTTTTCATCCGATGGATTGAGGGTATTATCAATAAACATTCTGAATTTACCACCGCCATACCATTCAGCAAAATTAGTCCCGGGATTCACTTTGGTTTTAGGGTCTTTTGTACACGAAAGCTCAGGATACGCAGCAATAGCTGCCATACTGTGGCCTGGTACATCAACTTCTGGTATAATCGTAACTCCTCTTTCATCGGCATACTTCAGAATCTCTCTTACATCGTCTTGTGTGTAGAATCCTCCATAGGGCGTTGGTTCTCCCTCTTCAGGTGCTTTTCTGTCGCCAAAATGACCGTCTCTTGCTACACGCCAGGCACCCACTTCGGTTAGTTTTGGTAATGATTTTATTTCTATTCTCCATCCGTTATCGTCAGTCAAATGCCAGTGGAGTGTATTGAATTTATAGCGTACCATATCATCAATATAGCGTTTCACATCAGCTTTCGGGAAGAAGTGTCGGCTCACATCCAGCATAAGTCCTCTCCAGCCAAAACGTGGGTAATCAATTACCTTAACACCGGGAACACGCCATTTGATACCTTTTACTACTACTTTACTTTCAATTTCTTTAGGCAATAACTGTAATAACGACTGCAAGCCGTAAAATAATCCGGCAGGCTTATTAGCAGCAACTTTCACTCCTGTGTTTGTGGCATCTAAAGTGTACCCTTCATTGCCAATAATAGTGTTGGGAGAAGCATTAATCGTAAACTGGATAGTCCCTGTTTTTTGAATTTTGGGTGAAAGCCCGGCTGATTGTTGGAGCTTAGCTGCAAACATTTCAGCAATTTTCTGACTTTCAGCATCATTCGCACCGATTGTAGTTGCAGCAGTTATGTGATAAGTTCCTGCTGTAGATTGAATTTCAACGGGTTTCGGAATAATATTTTGTGCAAAAACATCAATTGTAAGTATGCTTAATACAAGCAAAAAAAACGTTTTTTTCATAAGCGAATGTTTAGGTTTTGAGTCAGAACAGGCCTCAAAAGTAAGTAAAAAACCGATAGCCTGAGCAAATATATTGTAAGTCAGTATTTCATCTTTTTTAGCGCATCATAGTATTTATTCAGATTTGCCCGGTTCTGCTCAATAAATTGAAGATAATTATCCGCATTCCGCATATTGTTAAGGGCCATCCGGCTTAATTGGGAGTTTGGGGGTACTAACGAATAATAATACCGGGCCTGGCTCATGTCTTTTTCAATACTTGCCAGCATACCGTATATTCTGTCTTTTTCTTCTCTGGCTCTTCTGTAAGAATCACCTGTATTCTTGTTCATAAACGACATCACTAAATCATGCCATGTTTTCGAGTCTATTTCAGCTTTTTTTGCATAGTAATATCCAATGCCTGACTTTGCTTCGTCGTTACTGGCATCAAACCGCAGACTTCTGAAATCAGCATTCAGTTTTTGCTGATCAACTGCTAAAGTCTCAAATACCCTCAGTGTATCAAGATAACTGAATCTTGAAGGTCTGGCAGGTTTCTGCCCATATCGAAACTCCTGCATACTTATAGGAGTATCTGATAATTGCCAGAGAGGATCTAATGGTATATGCCTTTTAATAAATGCCTTTCCTTCGCTTAGATAAAACTCTTCATTCAGTTGTTTTCTGAATAAACCTGTCTGTACATTGATCGAACCTGCGCTCCAGGTAGGGTCGCATAAGTACCATTTATTATTAATTTTTACAGCATTCCATGAGTGTCTTTCAGGTGAAAAGATCAGAGCATTTGTGTGAAGATCCGGGCTCTTACTATAGCCTGTTACGTTATAAGCTTTGATGTTTAAGGCAATACATAAATCCTGAAAAAGATTGGTATAACCCATACATACAGCTTTTTTGCGTTGAATCACTTTCTCAGATTTTTGGGCTTCTGCATACTGCTCAACAGTCTTGATATTCATTTCATTAAACAAATCAATATCATATGCAATATTATCAGTCACCCACTCATAAATGGCACGTACTTTTAACGAATCTGTACTGATACCACCTGTTATTTGTGAGGCTAAGCGTTTCACCTGTGGCGAAACAGTTTGAGCAGTAGTTGTAAGCCCTGTAAAAAAGAGTAACAGCATGTAGAGTTTCTTTTTCATAATCACATTTAAGGTGTCATTTCAATATAAAAATAATAAAATTGCTTCTGATGAGAAAAAAAAGATGGATAAACTCATCTATTTATTAATTGCACAATTAACGTTTGAGTGTACAAAACTGGTGTGTTTGTATTATAAATATTAGCTTCACTAAGTAAATCACCTAAAACAGAATAGCCGGCCTATGTAACAATTATCACGGACACGCAAAATATAAGGCAATAGTTTTGTAGCCGATTAAATGATAAACGCTATAAAAATGAATATAATAGAAATTGTCGGTTTTGCTTCTTCGTTATTGATTGGAATTAGTTTAGGGCTTATAGGTGGTGGAGGGAGTATTCTTACTTTGCCCGTTTTAGTATATCTTCTCAATGTTAATCCTATTTTGTCTACTGCTTATTCGCTGTTTGTTGTAGGCACTACATCTTTAGTGGGCTCAACCAGCTATATGAAACAAAAACTGGTCAATTATCAGGCTGCCCTTGTGTTTGCTATCCCATCGTTTATTACAGTTTTTCTCACCCGTAAATACCTGGTTCCGGCTATTCCTGATCCTATTGTGGAGTTAAATGGATTTGAAATCTCAAAGAATGTCGGAGTTATGCTCTTCTTTGCACTCATTATGCTGGCGGCTTCTTACTCAATGATTAAAAGTAAGAAAACTGATAAGCCAGATAATAGTCAGGAAGTAAAGTTTAATTATCTGATGATTGCATTAGAAGGAAGTATTGTAGGAGTACTGACTGGTATTGTAGGGGCAGGGGGAGGTTTCCTGATTATTCCTGCACTGGTACTGTTTGCCAGACTACCCATGAAATCAGCAGTTGGTACTTCTTTACTCATTATTGCAGCGAAGTCATTGATTGGGTTTTTAGGTGATTTATCAAATCTTGAGGTAGACTGGCCTTTTTTACTCGAATTTACCGGATTATCAATAGTAGGAATTTTCGTTGGCTCTTATCTGGCTCGTTTCATTTCAGGCGATAGACTCAAAACAACTTTCGGTTGGTTTGTCTTACTTATGGGGGCTTATATAATTACCAAAGAATTATTATTAAAATAAATACAGGAGTGTAATAAATGTCACATACTATTCAGTAGTGGAACAATAATTTTGTCTTAAAATAATAAACTTATATAACTATGTTTTTTCAGCATATATATGACAAATCCTTGGCTCAGGGGAGCTATTTTATTGGTTGCCAGAAGGCGGGAGTAGCGATGGTGATTGACCCTAAAAGAGATATAGACACTTATTTAGAGATAGCCCGGCAAAACAATATGAAGATAACCCATATTGCTGAAACGCATATTCATGCAGATTTTCTTTCGGGCTCAAGAGAGTTGGCAAAGGTTACTGGAGCGTCAATGTACTTATCAGATGAGGGAGGAAAAGACTGGCAATATGAGTTTGACCACGTGGGGTTAAAAGATGGCAATGTTATTTACGTAGGGAATCTGAAATTTGAAGTAATTCATACACCGGGGCATACACCAGAAAGCATAAGTTTTTTATTAACCGATACTCCGGCAAGTTCTGAGCCGGTTATGCTATTTACAGGTGATTTTGTATTTGTAGGTGATATTGGCAGACCTGATTTATTGGAGAAAGCTGCAGGCTTGAAAGGTACACAAAACGCAGGTGCTGAACAAATGTATAAATCGCTCAGAAGGTTTGACAAACTCCCTGATTTTATCCAGGTCTGGCCTGGTCATGGAGCAGGGTCTGCCTGTGGTAAGGCATTAGGTGCTGTGCCAAGCTCAACTGTTGGGTATGAGAAAATCAGAAACTGGGCTTTTAAATATCAGGATGACAAAGATGGATTCGTGGATTATCTGTTAGCCGACCAACCAGAGCCACCGAAATACTTTGCTATGATGAAAAAACTTAATAAAGTAAACAGACCTTTATTGACAGAAGTACCAACACAAACCAAACTATCAGCCCAACAGGTAAAAGAGGGGTTGGTTGCAGGCATTAAACTTATAGATACAAGAAATAAGGGAGATTTTGCGGCAGGGTTTATTCCGGGCAGCATGAATATCCAGGGCAATAACTCATTTGCAACCTGGATGGGCTGGTTTGTTAATTATGAAGAACCATTTATGTTAATAGCTTCTGATACACAAATTGAGGATTTAACCCGCAAACTGATGAGAATCGGATTAGATAATGTATTAGGTTATATAACCGATGTAAACTCTTTAGGTATAAAATTAGAAAAAAGCGATATTATTACAATTGAGGAGTTTAAAACTTTAGCCGCAGAAGATGAGGTACAGGTTATTGATTTAAGAGGAGTTTCTGAGTATAAGAGCGGTCATATAGAAGGTGCAGAGAATATTTTTATCGGCACTTTACCACAAAATCTCGATAAAGTAAGTAAAGACAAACAAGTGGTAATTTATTGCCAGGGGGGTGATAGAGCAGCCATTGGCTATTCAATTCTTAAGAAAAATGGATTTAATAACGTAAAAAATTACTCAGCCGGAATGAATGAGTGGATTGGCAAGGAGAATCCGGTAATAATCGGTGAATTGGTTGGTGAATTTTGCTGATAATGAACTTCAAACCCTCATCTGAACTACCGGATGAGGGTTTTGTTTTTGATAATAGCGTTATTATAAGAGGTTATTTGAATAGAAACAGGTATTCAGCCTATGTATTTCAGTAGCTGATGTAGCATATAATTTTAACTTGAGATGTCTGAATGAATAATAAAATTAATGAAAAAGAAGTTAAACGGCTTTTTGTCATTTTAAAAATTCTGGTACTACTGATATTCATTACAATAGGGAGCCTGATTGCCGGAACATTTCTGAGTAATACCTCTATAAAACTCCATACTGATTCAAAGAAACCCTTTGTAAAGATTGATACAAACTTTACAAATCTCTGGACAGCTCCGTCAGACTGGCGATTGGTTCGCTTAAGTGCCGAAGAGCAATCAATGATTAAATACGGGAAAGAGTTGATTGCACATACAGCCGATTACCTTGGTCCAAAAGGAAGTGTGGCTTCAATCTCAAATGGGATGAATTGTCAGAATTGCCATCTGAATGCAGGAACTCAGCCTTGGGGGAATAATTATTTTGGGGTTGAGGCCAATTATCCCAAATTCAGAGAGCGCTCAGGAGCAGTAGAAAATCAGGTAAAGCGAGTAAATGATTGTTTTGAGAGGAGTCTTAATGGAAAAAAACTTGATTCAAGCAGTCACGAAATGAAAGCTATTTTGGCTTATATTAAATGGCTTGGCTCAGACGTCCCCCGAAAAACCACACCACGGGGTACAGGCATATTCAAATTAAAAGGGCTCAGCAGAGCAACTAACGCAGAAAAGGGACATCTGGTATATGAACAGAAATGCCAGAGTTGCCATCAGGCTAATGGTGACGGGTTAATGGCTGCAAACGGTAAAAGCTATACCTATCCGCCCTTATGGGGAGCTCATAGCTATAATAACGGAGCAGGCTTGTATCGTATCTCAAATTTTGCCGGATATGTAAAATACAATATGCCCCTTGGCACATCCTATAAGCGACCACAACTGACAGACGAAGAAGCCTGGGATGTAGCTGCATTCGTTAATTCAATGCCCCGGCCTGAAAAAGATTTAAGCAAAGACTGGCCGGATAAAGCCGGTAAACCATTCGACCATCCTTTTGGCCCTTATGCCGACCCATTCTCTGAGGTACAACATAAATACGGGCCTTATAAGCCTATTAAAGAATGGAAAGAAGCACATAAGAAAAAATAAAGCATTAAAATAAGCTGTTTTTTATATTCTCTGTTTACGCATGAGCTGCATTTATGATTTTTTCATGAGTGCAGTTTTTTCTTCCGGTTATTAATCAGGATTATTCCTTCAATGTAACTTTTGTCACGGACACCCATCATGACCAAATGTACTTTTGTATCATAATGGCAAGAATTATGACACAAATCAATATCTGTTATGTGGTGGGGGCATTGTTTATATCAACTTATCTGGTTCAGGCACAAAACCCTGAATCAATAGCAGAAAAAGATACAAACAATTTAGGGTATCAACTCAGAAAAGGAGGAAAGTTTTACGTTCAGGCAAGGACTTATTTTTCAACAACAATCAATGATGGCAGATTAACAGACTACTATGCTTTGGGAATTGGCGCAGGAATAGGGTATGAAACACCAAGAGTTTTCAGGTACTTTCAGGCAAGGGTGAGCGGGTATTCTATGTTTAATGTGGCTTCTTCGAATCTACAAAAAACCGATCCTCGCACCAACCAGTTGAATCGGTATGAAATAGGATTATTTGATATTGAAAATCCAGACAATCATAAAGATTTAAACCATCTGGAAGAACTTTATATTAAGGCATTTGTAAGTACAAAATCAAAGATTATTGTCGGTAGGCAAATACCACAGACACCCTTCATTAATCCGCAGGACGGGCGTATGAGGCCGACCTTTGTAGAATCTGCTGTTGTAGATTTGAATGAGTGGAAAAACCTGAAGATTTATGGAGCGTATATCTGGCAGATGTCTCCCCGGTCAACTATAAGATGGTTTAATATCGGCGAAAGTATCGGTCTTTATCCGGTTGGCGTTGGAGTTACAGGAGAGTCCTCTAAATATAAGAATAATACTTCCTCTTCAGGTATAGGCATAGCGGGCATCAGTTATCAGAATAAGAGATGGAATATTCAGCTATGGAATAATTATGTTGATAATATCAACAATACCGGGATGCTCAAAGTTGAATGGAAATCAAAACCAAACGCAGGTAAAAACTGGCTGTTTGGCGGACAATTCATTCATCAGAATACTTTAGGCGATGGGGGTAATGAAGACCCTGCAAAAGCCTATGCTCAGAAGGGCAATGGCGCAAATATTATTTCAGGGCGGCTCGGGCAACAATCAAACAAATTTACGTGGTTTCTGAATGCGACCAGAATCACAGATAAAGGTCGCTACCTTATGCCACGCGAGTGGGGCAGAGATCCGTTTTATACCTTTATCCCCCGTGAAAAGAACGAAGGCTTTGGCGATTTAACCGCTGTTACAGTTAATACTTTCTGTACTATACAGAATCATATCAGACTTGAGCTAAGTGCCGGATATTTTCAGCTGCCCGACGTAAAAAACTTCACGCTCAATAAATATGGTATGCCTTCTTATGCCCAGGTTAACCTTGGGCTGACCTACCAGTTTGAAAATTATCTGAAAGGCTTGAATCTTCTTTTGCTGATTGCGCGGAAAGACCAGATCGGTGAAACCTACCAGAAAGACCGATTCGTGCTCAACAAAGTGAATATGACACACCTCAACCTGATTCTCAATTATCAATATTAAATAAAACGAACCTTATGAATCAAATTATGGAGTTGATCACTCAACCCTGGCCCTGGTATGTGGCCGGGCCTCTTATTGGTCTTACAGTACCTACGCTTTTGCTGATTGGGAACAAGTCCTTTGGCATTTCCTCTTCACTCAGGCATATATGTGCCGCCTGTTTGCCGGCAGGCATTCCGTTTTTTAACTATGACTGGAAAAAAGAAATCTGGAATCTCGTATTTGTGTCAGGCATTTTTTTTGGCGGAGTAATTGCTACTAATTTTCTTGAAAACCCCGATACCTTTATTCTTTCAGAGCGAACAATTACAGATTTAAAAAAACTTGGAATCCATGATTTTGCAGGGCTAATGCCTGCTGATTTATTTTCTGTTAATGCGCTGTTTACTATAAAAGGATTTATATTTTTTGTATTAGGGGGCTTTATGGTAGGATTTGGTACACGCTATGCCGGAGGTTGTACTTCCGGGCATGCCATTATGGGCTTATCAAATCTTCAACTGCCGTCGCTTATTGCTACCTGTTGTTTTATGGTTGGAGGAATTACCATGACACATCTCATTCTGCCATACATATTTAAGTTATTCTGATTTTTAATCTTAATTAAACAGACATTACAATCGAAATGAAAAATAGTCAAGAAGTTGCCACACAAGAAGAATTTGTCTGCGAGGCTCCTAATAATATGGTAAAAAAAGAGCCTCCGCTTGAAAATCTTAAGTACCTTATTGTTGGAATTATGTTTGGTATTATATTCGTAAAAGCCGAGATAATTTCATGGTTCCGTATTCAGGAAATGTTCCGGTTTCAGAGTTTTCATATGTATGGGGTAATAGGTAGTGCCGTAATTGTTGGTATGATTTCGGTATTTCTGATTAAAAAATTCAATATTAAAACCATGAGCGGAGAAAAAGTAGATTTTCACCCTAAAAAATTCCAGAAAGGACAAATCTACGGTGGATTAATTTTTGGGCTGGGCTGGGCACTTACCGGTGCGTGTCCGGGGCCACTTTTTGCGCAAATTGGTAGTGGTTTTGTAGTGGTAATTGTTACTTTGATTAGTGCTGTCGCTGGAACATGGGTATATGGCTATTTCAAAAATAAACTTCCTAACTAATATTTAAACAGGCTTGTTAAAATAGCTCCGGGCATACCTCGGAGCTATTTTTATTATTGCTCATAAGAGGTTTTATTGTGTTATAACGCACTAAATCTGATAAATTTTGTAGATTTGTTTAAGAACTACACATAAACTAAACTTACCTTATACATTATGAACTTCATTCATCAAAGAAAATTACTTTCTCTTAAATTAGGGCTTTTGGGGTTATTTCTGATGGCCAACCTGCTAAGTGCAACAAGCATTGCCCAGCAATACGATTTGATAATTAAAAACGGAAGGATTGCAGATGGTTCGGGGAATCCCTGGTTTGCCTCTGATGTGGCAATTAAAGGTACTAAAATAGCCGGAATAGGGAAGTTTGAAGCAAGTGAGGGAAAACAGGTAATTGATGCCAGAAATCAGATTGTTTGTCCGGGGTTTATAGATGTTCATACCCATGTAGAAGACGGTATCAGAAATGTATCAACGGCTGATAACTTTATCCATGATGGTGTTACGAGTGTGATTACGGGAAACTGTGGGTCATCGGAGGTGAATTTAGCAAAATTTTTTGATGAATTGAAACAGTTGCAGATAAGTGTCAATTTAGGTTCATTAATCGGGCATAACTCAGTAAGAAGACAGGTAATGATGAATGTATTCCGTGACCCTACTGCTCAGGAGCAACAAAAAATGGAGGCATTGGTCGAACAGGCTATGAAAGATGGCGCAGTAGGTCTGGCAACAGGATTGATTTATATACCAGGTACCTACTCTAAAACACCGGAAGTAGTAGGGCTGGCAAAAGCGGCCTCTAAATTCGGGGGTATTTATGCTTCACATATCCGTGATGAGGGCGTGAAGGTGAGGGATGCAATAGAAGAAGCAATTAATATAGGCAGAGAAGCACATATTCCGGTTGAAATATCGCATTTCAAAATTTCAAGTAAACCACTATGGGGACAAAGTGATATGACGATTGGTATTGTAGAAAAAGCCCGTTTGGAAGGAATAGATGTGAATGTAGACCAATACCCTTATACTGCCAGTAGCACTAATATGGGAACCATGCTGCCCTCATGGGCTTTAGCCGATGGTGATTCAATGGTGCATGCACGGTTGAATCACCCTGAAACAAGAAAGAAAATTCGTGATGAAATGATAAAAGGTGTAAAAGCCGATAAGCGTAAAAATTATGATTATGCCTTTGTTGCCCGTTACAGAGCCGACTCAACATTGAATGGAAAAAATGTGAGTGAAATAAACAGGCTTTTAGGCAGAAAAAGTGACTTGGCTACAGAAGCAGATTTGATTATGGACATGGTTGATAAAGGGGGAGCACAGATGGTATTTCATAAAATGAGCGAAGATGATGTAGCTAAAATCTTACGATACCCAAATACAATGATAGCCTCAGATGCAGGCGTCATTCAGTTTAACAGAAATATGCCGCACCCGCGTGGCTATGGTTCTAATGCCCGTGTATTAGGCAGGTATGTACGCGAGAAACAGGTACTTCGTTTGGAAGATGCCGTTCGTCGTATGACGTCATTGCCAGCTCAAAGATTTAAGATAGAAGACCGGGGGTTAATCAGAACAGGTTATGCTGCTGATATAGTAATTTTTGATAAAAACACAGTAGCTGATAAAGCAACCTTCGAAACCCCTCATGCTTATTCAGAAGGTATTGACTATGTTCTGGTAAACGGAACAATCGTATTAGAGAATGGCAAACATACGGGCAAAAAGCCTGGTGAAATTATCTATGGCAAAGGCAAACTTAATTCAGGCGCGGGTCAGTAGGGTAATTAGATAAAACCTTATATTCTCCGCCCATACTTTTTAATATGGCACGCCAGAACTGGTCGGCAGGGGTATCAAAAATGAAATGAGCATCGGTTTCTGAAACTATCCACGAATTCCGGTTCATTTCATCAACCAATTGCCCTGCTGACCAGCCCGAATAACCAATAAACAGGCGAATATCATTCTCAGATACCTTACCTATATTTATCAGGGTCTTTACACTCTCAAAATCACCCGACCAGTAGATTCCATTGCCTATATCAACGGCACCTTCTATCTGGTTGCCTAATCGATGAATAAAATGCAGTGTATTTTGTTCTACGGGGCCTCCAATAAATAAGGGCAGTTCGCCATAAACATTCTCTATAACATCATCTAAATGTAAACTGGTAGTCTGATTCAAGACTAAACCAAACGACCCTGTTGAATTATGCTCACATAAAAGTACTACACTTCGTTCAAAATTGGGGTCACCTAAAAATGGTTCAGCAATTAATAATTTCCCTTTACCCACCGACATATCCATCGAATATTTTTTATAGTATTATTTCTGATTTTATAATTAACTCACTTAACATCTGAGATGTTTCCGAACTTTTATAATAGCCCTACAAAATAGAGGTTTTCAAAAGAATGAAAAAACAATTTCTTAAAAAACTTCTGTTGGAAATCCGAAAATTTTCAGCTATATTGCCTTGCAAATATGAAACCGCTAATCTTAAATGTTGTATGGGCAGGAAAGTTTTAGTTTTAAATGCCGATTATAGTGCATTAAGTATTTGTACCGTTCCAAAAGCCTTTTCATTGGTTTATCTCGACAAAGCCGAGTTAGTGTCTGACTCCCAGAAAGGCTACCTCCGAACAGTAGACACCACTTACCCGCTCCCCTCAGTTATACGTCTCCATCGCTATGTAAGTTTACCCTTTAAAGGTGTCATGCTCAGTAGGCAGAATGTATTCAGGCGGGACGGTAATAAATGTGTATATTGCGGAAGCCACGAAGACCTCACACTTGACCACGTAACACCAAAATCTAAGGGAGGCAAAACAAACTGGGATAATCTCGTAACTGCTTGTCGCCGCTGTAACTCCCGAAAAGGCGACCTCTCCCCTGAAGAAGCAAAACTCTCTCTCTCTCGAAAACCTTACAAACCATCTTTTATCATGTTCCTACGCGATTTCGCAGGCTCTATTGAAGAGAACTGGGTTCCGTTTCTGGGAATAAAGGAAAAAACATAAAAGATTGGAAATATACTCATGAGTAGCTAAGGAATTTATTTTAAGAAACTTACGTTTGCAGTCTATTAATTTGATAGATTTTTAGTGACCTTAAAATAAAAACTTTATAATATGCTTGAACTTCTCAAACAACCCTGGCATTGGTCAGTAGCTGGTGTCATTATTGGTCTATTTGTTCCTTTGCTATTGGTGGTAGGTAATAAGACATTCGGAATATCGTCTTCCATGAGGCATATCTGTGCGGCAATTCTTCCTGCTAAGATTTCTTACTTTAAATACGATTGGAAAAAGGAAAGCTGGAATCTGACTTTTGTAGCAGGTGTTATCATAGGTGGTTGGATAGCATCGCATCTATTGACTAATCCAGCACCTATCAAAATAGCTGATAGCACTAAAGCATACCTGCAATCTATAGGTATTCAGGAGTTTGGCACTTTAGTGCCTACTGACCTGTTTAGCTGGGAAAACCTGTTTACCCTTCGTGGATTTACCTTTATTGTGGTTGGAGGCTTCTTAGTGGGGTTTGGTACACGCTATGCCGGTGGTTGTACTTCGGGGCATTCTATCATGGGCTTATCCAATCTTCAATTACCGTCATTAATCGCTACTATCTGTTTTATGATAGGCGGGTTTATAGTTACATGGTTAGTTATACCTTATTTATAATTCAAAGGTTATGAAAGAGATAAAAGACATAGATACTTTAGATTTTGAAACCCAGAATCTGGCTGATACCTCAACAGAAAAAAGAACAATAGGGAGTCTGATAAAATACCTGATTTTAGGCATTGGCTTTGGGATTGTGTTAGTAAAAGCCGAAGTTATTTCGTGGTTTCGTATTCAGGAAATGTTTCGTTTAGAGTCATTTCATATGTATGGGGTTATCGGCACAGCCGTAGTCGTTGGAATCATCTCTGTACAAGTTATCAAGCGTTTCAGGATTAAAAGCCTGAGCGGAGAGCCCATCAGATTAGATGCCAAGCCATTCAGCAAAGGGCAGATTTTCGGTGGTTTATTTTTTGGATTTGGTTGGGCATTAACGGGTGCCTGCCCAGGGCCAATCTATGCGCAGATAGGCACGGGAGTTACCGTATTTATGGTTACTTTATTGAGTGCCTTAGCCGGAACTTGGTTTTATGGCTTAATCAGGAAAAAATTGCCGCATTAAAAGAACTATATTTTCCAGATGCAATTTTAAAATTATAAAAAAAGCAAGTAGATCGTGTTGCCACAATGTCCACAAAATACACAATAGTATTACTTGGTGTCTCAATTGTGTACATCATAGCGAATTTGTGTTATTATAACACAAGTTCTTATTTAAAGTCAAAAAAATATAATAAAAAGCTAATATATCGTTAGAGAGATGTTAAAATGTTGCGTTACTTTGCTTATTCATTTTTCAATCCTCTAAACACATGAAAAAATTAGTTCTGTTATTATTATTAAGTCCTGTGATACTTTTTGCACAAACCAAAGAGGTAAAGTTAGTCAGAGACGATGCCAATAAAAAAGTAAACGTATTAGTAGATGGTAAACCATTTACTTCGTACTTCTATCCGGGACCAGACGTGCTTAAAAAAGCGGTTTTGTATCCTGTTTATACTTCTAAAGGGACGGTTATTACCCGTGGATGGCCTTTAGACCCTCGTCCGGGCGAAAGAGTTGACCATCCGCACCATGTAGGTATCTGGTTGAATTATGAAGATGTAAACGGCCATGATTTCTGGAACAACTCAAATACGCCTCCGAACCCTAAAGGCACGTATGGTACAATTGTGCATACAGGTATCAAATCAGTAAAATCGGGCAAGAAAGGCTCTTTGGTTGTAACAGCTGACTGGTTGGACAAAGAAGGTAAACTGATGCTTACAGAAGAAACTACCTATACCTTTCAGGGAACAGCCAACCAACGTATCATAGACAGAACCACTACATTGACAGCCGCAGATAAAGAGGTGGTCTTTAAAGACGTGAAAGACGGTATGTTTGCCATGCGTTTGGCGCGTCAACTGGAACACCCATCAAATAAAGCTGAAGTATTTACAGATGCCAGTGGGGTGGCTACTAAAGTGCCCGTTTTAGATAATTCAGGTATTACTGGTAGTTATCGTAACAAAGAGGGGATAGAAGGAGAAGATACATGGGCAAAACGTTCGGAATGGGTTAATCTCAGAGGGCAGATTGGTGATGAGAAAATCTCGGTAGCTATTATTGACCATCCTAAAAACCCTGGCTATCCTGCTTACTGGCACTCACGTGGCTATGGTCTTTTCTCAGTGAATCCATTAGGCCAAAAGGTATTCTCTAATGGAAAAGAAACTTTGAATCTGACTTTAGCACCTAAGCAATCAACTACTTTCCGCTACCGAGTAGTAGTAACGTCAGGCGAAGTTTCAGATGCTGATTTGAATAAGTTGGAAGCTGATTTTGGGAAGTGAGAGATAATATAGGAATATATTATTTCCGAATTTATTATTCCATAGGGATGATATATCGGTAGAGATTTATAGAGAATTAAAATCTTAGTCCCTACGGGACTAAGACATTCATTGGGGAAATATTACTACCGATATACCATCCCTACAGGATTTTATTTTAGCCTCTTCACAACATCGCCCCGGTACCATTCACATTCGGGAAGATAGGCTTGCCCTTATCTAAATACACACCTGTGGCAGGGTCATTAGAGATAAGGATAGAGCCATCCATATCTACGTAGTCTAAGAGTGGTAATAATTGCCCGATGGCAGAAATGCCAATACTCGTTTCGGTCATACAGCCACACATTACTTTCATACCTAAAGTTCGGGCTTCAGCGATCATTCTTCTGGCAGGGGTAAGCCCTCCGCACTTCGCTAATTTTACATTTACGCCGTGGAACCTTCCGAAACATTTCTTTACGTCTTCTTCGATGATGCAACTTTCGTCGGCTATCAAAGGTAATACCGAGTGTTTCATCACTTCTTCCATTGCGGCATAAGCACCTTTTTCCATCGGTTGTTCGATGAACTCCACATTGAGTTTACTGAATTCAATCGAGTTTTTGATGGTTTCTTCTACACCCCAGGCACAGTTGGCATCTACTCTGAAAAGCGCATCGGTATGTTTGCGTAATTCTTTTACGATTTCAACATCGTGGTCGGTACCTAATTTGATTTTATAGATAGGGAAATCAAATTCCTGCATTTTCAATACCATTTTCTCAATGGTATCAATACCGATGGTATAATTAGAGTAAGGTACTTTATCGATTGAAAGTCCCCATAGTTTATATAATGGTTGACCCTGTTTCTTGCCCCATAAATCCCAGGCGGCCATGTCTAAAGCACAATGCGCAAAAGGGTTATCTTTCAGATGGGGGTATATCAATGCCCAGAAATCTTCGGGATTCTGTAAATCATAGTTTTCAATTAGCGTTTGGTATTCGGCCAGTTTATCTCTCATGCCCTCGGCTGTTACACCATAGTAGGGGATAGGAGTAGCCTCTCCATAACCGCTGAATCCGCCATCTTGTAGTTCTACAATAAATGCATCAATGTCGTCACGCGAACCATGTGCGATGGTAAAAGTATGCCGCATCTGCAGCTTAAGGATATGAAATTTTAGTTTCATGATGAAGGATGTAAAAAATGAGCGATTTAGTGATTGAGTGCTTTTTTACACTCATTCTGTTCAAACCAATCTATAAGTTTACTAATTCGTTTCCACGTAAAATAGGTACTACGTCGTACAGGTCTTTTTGCAGGCAATAGGCAATGTCTTTATGGATACCTAAGTTTTGCAGGCGACGGATATGAGATGAGTTAGCCAGATAACCAATCAAATCGTCCTTGGCCTGTTTATAAAGGCGTAGTGACATGATGGCACTATCTTCAGGTACGAAATATTCGTCTTCCAGTGCTTCAATTAATGCTCCTGCAAATAGCGTATCCTCAATATTCACACGCCCTTTCCAACCTGCACACAATACCAATACATCGTAAGGTTGTGTTTTTAAATACTTAACTATGGCATTCAGATTTAAAAAGGCACCTGCTAAAACCTTTACTGCCGAGGCTTTTGCTTTGGTAATTGAATAGGTACCATTGGTAGTAGTCATGGCGATTTTTTCACCGATTAGTCTTTCGCTCATATAACTGAAGGGCGAATTATCTAATTCAAAGCCTTCTACTTTTTTTGCATTACGTTCAGCAGCAGCAATATAGCCCATTTCCTGAAGTTTCTTACATTCTTCTACCGTTTCAACCGGAATAATGCTTTTTACACCATAAGCGAAGCCGGTTATCATACACGAAGTAGCCCGGAAAATATCTGCTATAATTACTATTGAATTGTCGATACTATGGAGATGTAATAAATCGGGTGTCAGGCAAACGTCAATATTTTTCATTCAATGGTCGAGAAAAAAAATCAGATAAGCGATTGGATTATCTGATTTGGCTTTGAGACTAAATTTTGGCAAAGATGCCAAAAAATGCTGTAAAAGCCTATTAAAAAACCTAAATTGCAGGCATAAAAATAAGATTATGATTACGATAATAGTAGCAGTAGCCGAAAACGGCGCGATAGGAAAAGACAACCGATTATTATGGAGACTCTCTGATGATTTGAAACAGTTTAAAGCCCTGACAAGTGGTCATGCCATAATTATGGGCAGAAAAACGTTTGAGTCAATTGGTAAACCTTTACCTAACCGAACCAATATCGTGATTACAAGGCATGGTAAAGTTTCAGACGATGAATCGGTGATAACAGCTAATTCTATCAAACGTGCCATTGAAATGGCCAAAGAAGTAAAAGGTGAGGATGAAATCTTTATTATTGGTGGTGGGAATATCTACGAGCAATCTTTGTCTATCACAGATAAAATCATTCTGACCGAAGTAAAAGTGAATATAGAAGGTGATACATTTTTCCCTAAACTGAATGAAGAGGATTGGAGAGAGGTATCACGAAAATCATATCAGAAGAATGAGAATAACGACCATGATTTTGATATTGTGGAGTTGTTGAGGAAGTAAGATAGGAATACGGTGTTTTTAAAGTCCTGAAAATGAACAAATATAGAGACAATGGCATTGCTTTGTCTCTTTTTAGATAAAAGGTAGGGTTCACAATTTTGAACCCCTACGTGTTTTATGCCCGAAACGCAAATGATTCTACGCTTTCAGTTGTGCAAACTCCTTAGCAAAGTAGCTCAGTATCACATTAGCTCCTGCACGTTTGATGCTTAATAGTAACTCATACATCGCTTTCTGTCCATCAATCCAACCATTTTGTGAGGCAGCTTTAATCATCGCATATTCACCAGAAACATTGTAAGCAGCTATCGGTAAGGGGAAATTATCTGATAGAGTTTTGATGACATCCAGATAAGAGAAAGCCGGTTTTACCATCAGGAAGTCAGCACCTTCTTCCATATCCAGTTGTCCTTCTATCAAAGCCTCTTTTACATTGGCTGGGTTCATCTGGTAAGTTTTTTTATCGCCAAATTTAGGGGCAGAATCAAGTGCATCACGGAATGGGCCATAGAATGCACTGGCATATTTAGCGCAATACGACATGATGCTTATTTCACTAAAGCCTTCATCATCCAATAGCTCACGGATATAACCTACACGACCATCCATCATATCTGATGGCCCCAGAATATCTGCTCCGGCACGGGCTTGTGCTAATGCCATTTTGCCCAGTACATCTAAGGTTTCATCGTTCAGAATCTTTCCGTTTTCTACTATCCCGTCGTGCCCGTCGCTGCTATAAGGGTCTAAGGCAATGTCGGTCATTAGTGCTAAATCCGGGAATTTATTCTTGATTTCGCTTAAAGCTTTCAGGTAAAGTGTACCCGCTTTATAACTTTCGGTAGCATATTTATCCTTTTTTGATTCAGGATAATTCGGGAACAAACAGATAGATTTAATACCTAAATCAGTTACTTCTTTGAGTTCTTCAAGGAGCGTATCCAGAGAAAAACGATAGATATTAGGCATTGATTTGATTTCGCTTTTGATGTTGTCGCCTTCCATGACAAACATCGGGAAGATAAAGTCATTAACCGAAAGTGTAGTTTCCTGCACTAAATCTCTGATAGCAGCGCTTTTGCGGTTTCTTCGTGGGCGGTGAATAAGCATATATTATGTAATGTTTTAGACTGGTTAAAAATTTAAGGCGTCAAATTCCTTAAAATGGCCATTCATTGAAATACGATCTTTGGTTCGTTCAACCTCTGAAACAATAGGTAAGATTCTTTCAAGGTGCGTCATCAGTATCTTCTGACGCTGGATTTCAGAAGCCACAGTCAATAATTCATATTCTTCATTAACTGAAAGACCGATTTTATGGGCAATGCGATAACTGAAAGGCTGATATTCGGGTTTGTTGTAATCCACCTTTATTTTCAGTAGCAGATAAAGTCTATCAACCAAAGTTAATAAAAACGGATTTACGGCTTCATTCAGACCATCATTATCTATAAAATCTACCTCACCACCTGCATAGAGTTTATTTTCAAAAGGATTCTGAAAATCTATAATTCTGAAAACCCTTAGCCCTTTGGTTTTAATATCCATACGGCCATCACCATAGCGCTTAGAAAGCTGGGTAATGTGTACTTCTGTTCCGTAACCTGCCAGTTTATTATTCACAAAAGTTGGAATTCCGAAACTTGTCTGATTTTCGAGACACTCATTAATCAGTTCCTTATAACGAGGCTCAAAGATATGGAGATTCAAATCTTCATGCGGAAAGACTACCAGATTTAGCGGAAAAAGCGGTAAGAAACTCATAGAAGCCCGGTTGGTTTATGAGGATAACCCGAATTTTTGCATTATTGTTTCGGCGGCAAAGGTTTTTCAACGCTTAGTCCAATCGACATTATGAAAGGAAGGGGGTCTTGCCGCATATATTGTTGAAGCTTGATGGTGTACTTTCCCTTTTTAGGAAATTTGTACCCATGGCTTGAGAGCACTTTACTATCCCATATATCGCCTAAACCCTTGCCTAACGGTTTACCTGTTTTGGGCTCAAATAAAATAACCTGTTCCAGCCGCTTATTAATTAGCTTATTATCCGGCCCGTAAATGTATCGGGTTACATAAAGATTATTGTAGGGATATTGTGAGGCATTTCTGACTAACAGATAGATGTCATAAGGGATAGTTTCGTCTTTTACTTCAAAAGTAAAAGACGGAACATCCTTGATATACCAGTTTGTATCTTTAAAATCTATAAAAGACTTATAAATAGCGTTGCTGTCGCAACCAAAAACACTCAAACAAAGGACGAAGCCTATAATAAGGTTTTTCATTAAGCAAATGTATTTGAAACCTGTCAGCTGGGCTGATTCGGGTCATTGGGTTTATTGTTAGCCTGAGGGGTGTTTTTCTGCTGATTTCCTTGTTGTGGTTTATTCCCTCCCTGGTTATTGTGTTGTTTGTTTGGGTTGCCTCCCTGATTAGGCTGATTCCCTTTTTGGTTATTTGGATTCTGCTGTGGCTTATTCCCTCCCTGATTATTCTGTTGCTTAGGTTGGTTTCCTCCCTGATTCGGCTGATTCCCCTTTTGATTATTTGAGTCTCCACTCCGGGGATTGCCACCTTGGTTCTGATTATTCTGTTGCTTAGGTTGGTTCCCTCCCTGATTAGGCTGATTCCCTTTCTGATTATTCGGGTTTCCACCAGGGTTATTCGGTTGTTTATTCTGGTTATTACCCTGAGTGGGCTGATTTCCTTTTAGGTTTCCGCCTTGATTATTTTGTTGTTTATTAGGATTGCTACCTTGATTTTGATTGCCTCCCTGATTGTTTTGCAGAGGTTTAACCTGATTATTCTGGTTATTATTCTGTTGTTTATTAGGGTTTCCGCCTTGGTTAGGATTTCCCCCTTGCTTAGCTTGTGGGTTTTGACCCTGATTATTTTTATTCTGTCCTTGAGTTGTCTGCTTTTGGTTAGCGTTTTGGCTATTCTGGTTATTCTGAGCCGGATTTGCAGGTTTCTGGTTATTATTCTGCGCTTTAGATTCTCCTTTCTGATCTCTGTTAAACTGTTGAGGTTTTTTCCCTTTATCAGTATATTTTTTATCCAGACGGTCTAAGTCCGAGTTTCTTGGGGCATTTTTATCTATAGCAGTAATATCAAGTAGATTCAAATCATCGAGTGAAGTTGGGACAACCCCCTTTTCATTCATTTTCATGATTTCAACCACCTTATGAATAGGCAAAGAATGCCAGTTAATATCATTGTTGTAGCTAAACCACATGATGCGGCGGAAGATGTCAGTTTTCTGTAAAACTGCAATTCCTTTTTCGGTCTTCAATGGCTTTTCTACTGTAGGAATATCACTTAGGGCATCAAGATAAGTCTCTAATTCGTAGTTTAGGCAGCATTTTAAGCGCCCGCACTGGCCAGAAAGTTTAGCGGGGTTCAGTGAAAGGTTCTGATAACGGGCAGCAGAAGTAGGAATAGCCCTGAAATCAGTAAGCCAGGTAGAACAACACAATTCCCTACCACAAGAGCCTATCCCACCTACACGGGCGGCTTCCTGACGAAGGCTGATTTGTTTCATTTCAACCCGAATCTTGAATTCAGCAGCTAATAGTTTAATTAATTCACGGAAATCTACCCTGTCATCAGCCGAATAATAGAACGTAGCTTTGGTGTTATCTGACTGAAACTCTACATCAGATACTTTCATCTGTAACTTTAATTCCTTGGCAATTTCACGTACCCGATACATGGTAGGTAAATCACGGGCAATGGCCTGTTGATGTTTTTCAAGGTCTTTCTCCTGACTTACACGCAGGATTTTCCTGATGGTGTCGTCGTCCTGAATCCCTTTTTTTATCATTTGCAAACGAACTAACTCGCCTTGCAAAGAAACACTACCAACGTGAAAACCCGTCTGCATTTCGCAAACCACAAAGTCTCCTGTATAAAGTTCAAGGTTATTGGTATTTCTGAAATACTCTTTTCTTCCACCTTTAAACTTTACTTCTACCATATTGTAACGCATACTCATGGGCACTTCCATATTAGAAAGCCAGTCGTAAGCGTTCATTTTATTACATCCACCTGTCGAACAGCCGCCTGATGAGCAACCTGCCACAGTTTTATGATTCGATTTTTCGGTTCTATCTAAGGCTTTTACTGCTCCGCAGCCACCTGATGAACATTGTCCACAGCCCATATCCTCTGTATATATATAGTTTATATTTGGTTAAGAGTGATGTCGAAGAGAATGGTGAATTAGTGATTTGCGAATTAGCGAATAAACGGTTATCGCAATAAAAATGATTTTTAAAACTAACTCAACTCATCATCTATAAACATCATTGTATTTATACAGATACAGGCAAAAGTGTGAGAATAATGTATTTCTTTAGCGAATTATGGGGCTATTTCTTATTTGTAAGCTATGATTTCGGGTGTTAAAATCTATATATAATAAGTCTCGAAATATCTTATTCCTGTTCTTTCAAAAACTTTAAAAGGTCTTTGCCTATATCTTTTCTGTAATATCTGCCGTCAAATATAATATTTTTTGCTAATCTTTGTGATTTCTGACGGGCAGAATTTAAGGTGCGAGCCATTGCTACAGATACAATTACCCGTCCACCATTGGTTAATACTATTTTATCACCAGCCAGTTTTGTGCCAGCATGAAAGATAATGGTATCTTTTTCTGCTTTAGGAATTATCATCAAATCTCCTTTTCTGTAGTCTTCAGGATACCCCCCTGCAACTACAACAGTTGCAATAGCGACCTTCGGATTGAGCGAAAGTTTGAT
Source organism: Emticicia sp. BO119 (assembly GCF_013912375.1). Classification (GTDB taxonomy): domain Bacteria; phylum Bacteroidota; class Bacteroidia; order Cytophagales; family Spirosomataceae; genus Emticicia. The sequence goes on from NZ_JACETV010000002.1 coordinate 1,073,760, forward strand.
TTTATCCAGTTTGCCTTCAGCCGTTGCTTTCATCAGTTTTACCATATCGGTTTTTATTCTTGGTAAAACTACCTCTGTTTCTGGGTCGCCCATGCGTGCATTATATTCAATCACATAAGGTTCTCCACCCACATTCATTAGTCCAACGAAAATAAAACCTACATATTTGATTCCCTCGGTCTGTAAGCCTGCCAAAGTAGGCTTCACAACCCGTTCTTCTACTTTTTGCAGAAAGGCTTCATTAGCAAACGGAACCGGAGAAACAGCACCCATGCCACCGGTATTTAAGCCTTTATCTCCGTCACCAATGCGTTTGTAATCTTTTGCTTCAGGTAAAATTTTGTAGTTTTTGCCATCTGATAATACAAATACTGATAGCTCAATACCACTCAGGTACTGCTCAATCAATACTTTACTACTGGCATCACCAAATTTGGCTTCTGCCAGCATTTCATGCAGGCTTTGTTTGGCTTCTGCCAATGTTTCTGCAATAATTACGCCTTTACCGGCGGCTAATCCGTCAGCTTTTAATACGATTGGGAGTGATTGTTTCTCTAAATAAGCAAGACCTTCGTCAAGGGTATCTTTCGTGAAAGTTTGAGAGGCAGCAGTTGGAATACCATATTTTTGCATAAAATTCTTTGAAAAATCTTTGCTACCCTCCAATTGCGCACCTGCAGCATCAGGGCCTACAATTTTAACTTTTTTAAGACTTTTATCTTTTTTGAAGAAATCAACAATACCTTTTACAAGTGGGTCTTCTGGCCCTACAATAATCATTTCGATATTGTGCTCTTTTACTGCCTGCGCAATTCCTGTAAAATCACTTACGGCAATTGGTAGGTTGGTAGCTAATTGTGCCGTGCCTGCATTACCCGGTGCAACAAACAATTGCGTAAGATTTTTTGATTGAGAAATCTTCCAGGCAAATGCGTGTTCACGACCACCAGAGCCAATAATCAGAATGTTCATGTAATCTAAAATTTGAGTTTCAAAGGGGCAAAGGTCGGAAGTTTTTTGGAAAAGAAAAAAATGCTTGCAGAAAATGGTAACTCAATTAGTTAAAATTCAAATATATTATCCTGTTTTACTTTCAGAATAGTTTGATAAATAGCCTGTTTCCCACCATAAGCAATTTTTCTGGAAACAACAGAAGCTGAAGTGAAATAAGCTAATTTCGTATATAACTCGCCCTGACCGAAAAACTGTTTTTCAGTCTTTAGTTGTTCTAATGGAAGAGATTTTCCTGAAAAGAAAAACAATTCATCGCGATAGGCTTTAAAACGCTGAATACTATCCTGAGCCTCAACAAAACGGTAATCAAGCATTAGAGCTATGCCTTCATCAAACCAGGTCGGGATTTTTGTTCTGGTTTTCCACCAACCCAGGCGGGTCATTAATTCGTCGTGTGACATTTCGTGGGCAATTACATCAGGGTTAAGACCGTCTGTATTTAGAACTATCCATGACCCTACAGGTGTTCCGATAGTACAACCTGCTCCTTCAGATGTCCGGCAGTATTTCTGATATTCCTCTGAATCATTGCAGAATATAATTGTGGCGTCACCTTTTTGACTGCCCCAGAAATCCTCTACACGCTTTTTAGCGATTTTAATATACTTTTTTAATGAATCTTGTTGTTTTATGGTAGAAGTAGTGGCTGCATACAAATTGGGCTCTATATTAATAAAGTCATCATATTTTACAAAAGAGCAACGCAATACCTGCGGGAAAACCGAGATAAAAAGCAGAAAACAGAAGAAAAGTAAGATAAATATGGGTTTCAGAAATCTCATTGTTCTGTTAACATCTGATAGCTAACTGAAAGTTCGCACCATAACATGTATGTTATTAAAAGTTTATGACGTAATTTTGGCAAAATTTTTTAATCTAACGACTTAAGCAAATGTATCAAATTATCCAACCGATTCACTCATATCTGGCATATCTGACCTTATTTCTTTTGGCTTTTGCTACCATTAACGGGATAATGGGATCAAGTAGTCAGAAAGCTTTTGAAGAGAAGCACCTGAAAATCAATAAATTTGCTCTCATAGCTACGCATACCATGTTTCTGTTAGGGATTATTTTATTGTTTATTTCACCTATTACACAAACTGCCTTTGCTGATATGAAAGCTACGATGAAAGATAGTACTCTGCGTCAGTATGCTGTTGAACACCCCACTATTAATTTAATTGCCGTTATTCTGGTAACTATCGGCAATGCCCGTGTGAAACGTGCAGTGGGTAACGGAAAGAAATTCAAGCAAACGGCCATTTTCTTTGGTTTAGCTTTAGTGTTGATTTTAAGTCGTATTCCTTGGAGTGCATGGTTTAATTGATTTGGTAAAGGTTTAGCCCGGAAACGGACAAAACCTTCAGGAGAATCAGTTACCAATTCAAGTTTATCAAATAATTTATGTTAAGACCATATTTAGGAAATATAGGGCATTTGTCCATTATTATTGCGTTTGTTGCTGCCTTAGTTTCTACATATGCCTATTGGCAAGCAAGTCGCCCGACGGCTCAGGTGTTGAAAGATGCAGCCACTGATTGGCTCAGATTTGCCCGTCGTGCGTTTTATGTACATACTTTGGCTGTTATTACAGTGTGTGCGTCATTATTAAGTATTATTTTTAATCATTATTTTGAATACCATTATGCCTGGGATAACTCTTCCTGGAGTTTACCCTTAGGCTATGCTATTTCTTGTTTCTGGCAAGACCAGGAGGGTAGTTTTTTGCTCTGGATGTTCTGGAACGTGATTGTTGGTGTACTATTGATTAACTCATCGCTGCGAAAAAATAAAAATTTAGAAGCACCAACGCTTACTGTATTTACATTGGTGCAGACATTCCTGGCTTCTATGATTTTAGGTGTAGTTATTTTTGGAGAATTTAAAGTAGGTAGTTCTCCATTCCTTACGCTGAGAGAATCGATGCCGGATATTCCTGTCTGGAAAACAAACCCGGATTTTATTCCAAAAGATGGAAATGGCCTGAATCCTTTGCTGCAAAACTACTGGATGGTAATTCACCCACCTACCACTTTTTTAGGTTTTGCACTCACTTTGGTGCCATTTGCCTTTTGTATGGCAGGTTTGTGGAGAAAACAATATACAGAATGGATAAAACCTGCCTTGCCCTGGACATTGGTAGCCGCCGTAATTTTAGGTACAGGTATTATGATGGGAGGCATCTGGGCTTATGAAACCCTCAACTTTGAGGGGTACTGGAACTGGGATCCTGTCGAAAATGCAGTATATGTTCCCTGGTTAGTTTTAGTAGCAAGTTTTCATACAATGCTATTGGCCAGAAAAAACAGTTCAGCTCTAAAATATACCATCATTTTAGTAATAGCTCAATATGTATTGATCCTTTACTCTACATTTCTGGCAAGAAGCGGAGTTTTGGGTAATGCTTCTGTACACTCATTTACTGACTTAGGTCTTTCTGGGCAGCTACTGCTCTATTTATTTACTTTCATTATTGCTTCAGCAGGTTTATCAATTGCCCGTTGGAAGCATTTGCCGAAAGACGAAAAAGAGATTTCAACCTTCTCACGTGAGTTCTGGATTTTTATGGGAGTATTGGTATTGAGCCTGGCAGCCTTTCAGATTATCGTTACTACTTCTATTCCGGTATATAACAAGATTGGTGAAGTGTTTGGAATAAAACTAAATATGGCTTTGCCTACTAATCAGGTAGAACACTATACTCGCTTTCAGATGTGGTTTTTCGTGGTAATAACAATTCTGACAGGTATTGCTCAGTTTTTCTGGTGGAATCGTGTAAAGAAAGAAAGCCTTTCAAAGTTATTAAACCCACTTATTATTACGCTTTTGGTTACTGCCTTGATTATCACTTTTGCTAAAGTAAATAACTGGCAGTACATCATCTTGCTGACTGCCTCTACTTTTAGTATTGTTGCCAATGCAAGTATCCTGACTGACATTCTGAAAGGTAAATTTAAAGTAGCCGGAGGAGCTATTACCCACATTGGAGTAGCTTTGATGTTAATCGGGATTATGTTTTCATCAGCCTATGAAAAAATCGTTTCCCTGAATTTTTCGGGAGCAGAAATATTTCAGGGCAACGATAAAGAAAACAAGGAGAATGCCTTGCTATGGCTGAACCGCCCTACCGAATTCAGTGATTTTTCCTTTACCTACAAGGGGCAGTTTGTAGATGTAAGAAAGGTACCGGGCTATATCGAAAAGAAATACATTATGCCGGTTCCGGGTAGCAGTTTTAAAGGTATTGCAAGAGCTGACGTTGTAGATGGAGATAAAACTTTCTATAAACGGGGTGATACTTTAGAATATGAAGCCGAAAATACTTACTATCAGGTAGCTTATACAGATAAAAACGGAAAGAGCTTTAATCTCTATCCACGTTTTCAGATTAATGAAAAAATGGGAAATGTGGCTTCGCCTGATATTAAGAAATTCTGGAATAAAGATATTTATACCCACGTGCGTTTCGTAACATTAGACGAAGACAGAGAGTGGAGTGTACCAGAACAGTTTACGGTTGCTGTTGGGGATACTTTCTTTGTAAATGACTATGTGGCAGTTTTAGAAAACGTAGAGGGAATAAGAGAAGTTGATGGCATGAAACTCAATGAGGGAGATGCTGCCGCCAGAGCTATTGTAAAAGTATTAGACAGAAATGTGGCTGTAACCATGCGCCCTGTGTTTGCTATCAGAAACCATGAAATATGGAGTAAGCCGGAAGTAAATACTGAAATGGGACTACGACTACAACTGACAAAGATTGACCCTGCCACTGGTAAATTCACTTTTGCAGCAAGTAGAGGACAACGGGAGTTTATTGTATTAAAGGCCCTGGAGAAACCGCATATTAATTTACTCTGGCTTGGATTTTTGTTGGTCATTACAGGCATTAGCCTTGCGGCTGTCAGGAGGTTTGTGATAGTCGGGGCGGAATAGATTTTTTATGCAGAGGCGTATTGCGATACGTCTCCAAAGGGCTATGTAATCCAATAAATCTATTTTGAAATGCGGTTTTAAACGAAAGAAAATCATTAAAATATAGACAGGGCAATGAGACGTATTACGATACGTCTCTAACATTTTTAGCCGTAATACAACCTACCTTTGCACAATAGCATTTAGTATTTATGACCTTTTTAGAAAATAGCTATCAGCGTTTTGAATCGAAAATTAATCTTTTCTTAGAGGCAAGCAATTGGCGATGGCGCGTGGTAGTGGTTTCGGGCATCTTAATGCTATTATCATTTTTTAACAACACTATGCCTTTTGATGATTTTAGGCTGTTTTACGAAGAAGCGATTGTGAAGAAAGATGAGTTTTTTCTATATAAAGTAACCAGAGACCGTGCTCAGAACTTAACCGAACACCGGGTTTATTTAGAAGGAGCGTCCAATAACCGTGTTTTTCGGCTTACCCTGCCAGTTATTATTAAAGTATTACATATCAGACATGTGAGCTTATTTGTTTATGGCTTGCAATTAATGTTAGGTGTTTTACTGTATTTCATGCTGACTTCGTTCCTGTTTGAGTTGCTTAATGATAAAATGGCGACGCTTTTGGCTATGATTTCGCTTGCCTGTATTTATTTCGGAAGTTCTTTTTTTATTGAAAACTGTGGCTATGGAGACTTCTACACCTTTTTCTTCCTGTTTTTAGGAATGTATTTCCGAAATCCGCTCGTTATTTTTGTTTCTGTATTTTTAGCTACCTGGTGTGATGAGCGTGCTGCGGTTGCCAGCGGATTGGTGTTCTTATGGTGGTGGATTGCACCAACAATAAAATATAACCGGAAAATAACTTTTATACCCAGCTGGCAGATGATAGCTATAGTATTTGGCGTTATTGCTTATGCAGCAATACGTTTGTATCTGATGAAATATGTGGGTATGTCGGCTACTTATAAAGAGGGGGAGTTTATGCAGATGATACAGGATAGCTGGCGTTCTTTTGGTTTTAAGTTTACCTGGGTATTAGAGGGTTTCTGGCTAATTATGCTTCTGGCTTTTGGTATTTTATATAGCACTAAAGATTATCTTAAATTAACAGCTATAGCAGGTGGAACCCTGACAATGCTTTTTTTAGGAATGACCACCTACGACTCTACCCGGAGCGGCTCTTATGTATTCCCAATGATTTTTTTAGGGATTATGGTTGTACGCGCCAGGCTGACTGACCGGCAACTCAGAATTGTGTTAGCAATTGTGGCTTTGATATGTTTTTTACACCCATTGGCAACCAAAACCAGAGGTGTAGGGTATTTTCTGATGTGATACGGAATACTATTTGAATCATATAATGCTTAGAATTCTTCTCTGTTTTTTTACTTTTCAGGCATTTGCACAAATCCCTACCAATACCTGGCAGACACACAACAACTATGTTAATCTGAAAGGGCTTGAAATAATAGAGAAAAAAATATATACATTCTCCGAAAATGGTTTTTTCTACTTCGATAAGACTAATAAGCAAGCTATTAAACTATCTAAAGCAGATGGTCTTTCAGAAGCCAATCTGGCGCAGATTCGCTATAGCCCGGATCTGAGAAAACTATTGATTGCCTATGAAACAGGAAATTTAGATTTAACAGAGATAGATTCAGACGGATCGATAGGTGATATTCAGAATATAAACTTCATTAAAAACACCAATACAATTCAGATTAACAAGCGCATTAATGCTATTGAATTTCAGGGTGATTTTGCCTATTTAGCCAGCGATTTTGGTTTGGTAGTGTTGGATACCAAAAAAGCCGAGATCAAAGAAACCTATCAGAATATAGGTAGTGGAGGCAAGACAGTAAGTCTGAAACAGATAGCTTTTGCAAGAGATAGTATTTTCATAAATACCCCCGATGGTATCCTGGGGGCAAAGTTTGCCGCCGATGTCAATCTCCAGTTTTTTGGTAACTGGAAATCTGTCATTGACATTGAGTTATTTAAACCGAAGCAATATCCGCAAGACCCTCTCATTAATACCCCACACGAAATAGAAACCGATAAAGAAGGCAAAGCCTGGATAGCTGATGAGACTAATGGATTGATTAGCAACTGGGAAGGTTCTTTTAAAAGCTACTCACCAAATGGCCCAAAAGGACAAATCAGTGAGCTTTTTTATCTGGAATCGAAGATATATACTATCGGAAGTACAGGAAATATTTTTAGTAATAATGAGTGGCAAAATATCTCTTTGAATCAGATTCCGGCATACTCAAAAGATGTGATAGATGAGTATGGTTTCAGGTGGCAGATTGTTTCTAATGGTGTACGGGTAACTGATGATGCTACCCGACAGACTCGCTTATATACCATAGGGAAAAATACAGGAAACCTACCAAGTACAATAGTTAATGCTATTGCTATAGATAAAGAAGGTACTATCTGGATTGGCACCAATGATGGCATTGCGGCAGTGATTCCGGCAAGAGATATTTTTATAAGGGCAGTAGATGCTTATACCCCTTTTAATAATCAGGGAAGGAGGATTTTATTGCAGGAAACCGTGAAAAAGATAGTAATTGACGGAGGTAACAGAAAATGGATTGGGACAAATAACGGGCTGAATCTGTTTGTACCTGCTGTAGATGAACTGATACAAAATTTTACTGAGACAAATAGCCCTTTGCCCACCAATGAAATAACAGACTTGAGCATTGATACAGCAAGCGGAGAACTTTTTGTATTGACACCCAAAGGATTACTTTCTTACCAGAGCGATGCCTCAGAGCCTAAAGAAGATTTTAGTGGTGTGAAAATATTCCCTAATCCCATTCGTCCGGGTTATCAGGGAGTTATGACCATTTCTGGCCTGAGAGATAATAGTGCAATTAAAATAACCGATGCTGCTGGTAGGTTAATTTATGAAACGAAATCTAATGGAGGTACGGCTTCCTGGAATTTGAATGATTCAACAGAAAGCCGCACTATCTCGGGTATTTATATGGTCTTTTGTATTGCCCAAGATGGCTCCGAAAGTTTAGTCGGTAAAGTAGCTGTGGTAAAATAGCTACTCTACTTTCTTGAGTGTTACATAAAAATTCTCATCTGATTTTATATCCTTCACATCTTTCTTTAAGGCTTTCCAGCCGGTAGTTGGATAAATAAAATCCATTTTCCCACCGTTGATAGAAACTTTCACAGGCATATTAAACCCATCAATACAATTGGTCCATTGATAAGATATTTTACCCTTTTCAATCTTATATTCTAATACCGGAATACGAATATCTCTCAGATACTGGTCAAATACCTTAGTGAAGTCCTTACCGCTATTTTCAGATATATAATCTTCAATCTGTTTGCTTACAACAGTCTGATGATAGAAAGTTTTATTTAATCCTCTTAATACCTGTCTCCAGCGCTCATCATCATTCACAATCTGGCGCATGGTATGCAGCATATTTCCACCTTTATAATACATATCGCCCGAGCCGCCATGATTCACATTGTATATACCAATAATAGGAGTTTTGTTCTGGATGTTCTTCCTGCAACCAATCACATAAGCAGCTCCAGCCTCTTTGCCATAATAGTATTCAGTAAATAGGTTTTCAGAGTAATTGGTAAAACTCTCATGAATCCACATATCGGCTATGTCTTTATACGTAATATTGTTGGCAAACCATTCATGCCCCGACTCATGCACAATAATGAAATCCCATTTTAACCCCCAGCCAGTACCAGATAAATCTCTGCCTAAATATCCATTCTGGTATTTGTTACCATAAGTAACCGAGCTTTGGTGTTCCATACCCAGATACGGCACGTCAACTAATTTATAGCCGTCTTCATAAAAAGGATAAGGACCAAACCAGTGTTCAAATGCTTTAAGCATCATAGGCACCTGCTTAAATTGTTCTTTGGCTTTATCCAGATTTTCAGGCAGTACATAATAATCAAGCGTGAGTTTTCCTTTTTCACCATCATAAATCTCATTAAAATGCTCGTAGTTGCCTACATTCATATTGATACCATAATTGTTGATAGGATTTTTTACAAACCACTCAAACGTTTTGGTGCCATTATCATTATCAATTACTTTACGCAATCGTCCGTTTGAAATATCTTTCAGTTTTTCAGGTACGGTTATGCTTATGAGCATACTGTCGCACTCATCATACATATGGTCTTTGCAAGGCCACCAGGCGCTTGCACCTAAACCCTGACACGAAGTAGCCACATAATCATTGCCTTCCTTATCTTTTACCCATTGCACACCCCCATCCCAGGGTGGACGCTTTGCCACAATAGGATTCCCCGAATAATGTACCACAATAGATTCGTTTTTGCCTTTCTCCTGTGTTTTCTTCAGGGTAATCATATAAGCATTTTTGCCATCTAATTTATAAGAAAGCTCCTCCCCGTCTTGTGTTACTTTATCGACTTTGAGCGGTGGTTGCAGGTCTATCTGAATCACCTGATAAGGTTTGAGTACTTCATAAAATACAGTAGTGCTACCCGACAGGAATCTTTCGGGTGGATTTACCTTGGTACGGAGTTCATAATATTTTAAATCCCACCAGCTTCTTTCGGGAGTGATGCTTCCACGAAGGGTATCATCCCGGCTGAATTCCGGAGTTTTTATTTGTCCGCAAGCAGCAAAAAATAGAAAGGTGTTGATAAAGAGTAGTGATGCTTTTAGCATTTTCATATATTAATAGATTTTGGTAGGCAAATTTAATCTAAATTCTTTAGTTTGATAAAAACACATCAACAATTTCAAAAATTGTATTCTGTATTAAAAACGGCAAATAAATTAGGTTTTCGAAAACTGTTTTCAGATTAAAATTGTACTAATTTAAGAAAGAGGATTTCATTCTATGCGTATAAAATGAGAAGCTTTATTCGTTTCTCACAGATTAATCAAACATGAAGCAAACCAAAGACCCTTATGCTGCGCTCCGGTATCCCGAATTCAGGTATTTCGTTACCGCACAATTCTTATTTACCATAGCAATTTTAATACAGGAAGTAGTAATTAGTTACTATCTATACGAAATCACACATGACCCTCTTTCATTAGGCTTAATCGGGCTTTTTGAAGCAATTCCTTATATTTCATTAGCTTTATTCGGCGGGTATTTTGCCGACCGCAAAGAGAAAAAAACTATTATTCAGCTTTGTTACGGCATCATCATTATGTGTTCACTGCTCTTGCTTTGGGTAACGCATCCGTCAACAGAGCATGGTTTCAGTATCTTACAGCAAAAAAACTTTATTTACCTGACCGTCTTCTTTTTGGGAGTAGCCCGGGGGTTTTATGGCCCGGCATGGTCTTCATTAAAACCTTTTTTAGTATCAGCAGAACATTATTCCAATTCGGCCTCGTGGGGCAGCCAGTTCTGGCAGATAGGGTCTATTCTTGGCCCTGCTTCAGCCGGATTCCTCTACAGTTGGTTAGGGCTTACTAATACCCTTATTTTAGTAATCATATTTTTTCTGTTTGCCTTCGTCTTTGTTTCCCGGATTTCAAAAAAAGGCATTCAGAATATCGAAAAACAAGCTGACGTTTTTAGTAGCTTAAAAGAAGGAATCAGGTTTGTAACAGGCAACAGAATACTGTTTTACGCTATTCTGTTAGATATGTTCTCGGTATTGTTTGGTGGGGTAGTGGCTATTTTACCAGTTTTTGCCAAAGATATTTTAAAAGTAGGAGCAGAGGGCTTAGGTATTATGCGGGCCGCTCCTGGCCTGGGAGCTGTATTAACGATGCTGGGTACTGCCTATTTTCCACCCACGCGTCAGGCATGGCGCAATATGCTGATTGCTGTTACAGGTTTTGGGTTGGCAACACTGGTTTTTGCTTTTTCTACGAGTTTCTGGTTATCAGTAGCAGCATTATTCCTGACAGGAGCTTTTGATAGTGTGAGTGTAGTAATCAGACAGACTATCTTACAGGTATTACCGCCCGACGATATGCGAGGTAGAGTAAATTCTGTCAGTGGTATTTTTGTCAGCTGTTCTAACGAACTCGGCGCCTTTGAGTCGGGGGTATTAACCAAATTTATAGGAGCTATCCCAACAGTTATCTTTGGGGGTGTAATGACTCTGGTAATAGCAGGAACGCTTTTTATAAGGTCAAAAGAACTCTTTGATTTTAAATTAGAAAAGGCCTTAAAGTAGTACTAATAATAAAGGTCTTTTCTATCAGAAAAGACCTTTATTATTATATCATTGAGAAAAGTGGTTTCTTAATATATCGGCGCAACAGAAATGTTTTATCTGCTAATTTCTAATACTTCAACTTCTACCAAACCGGCAGGAGCTTGTATCTGAGCTGTTTCACCTACTTTTTTTCCAAATAAGCCTTTGCCAAATGGAGAATTGACAGATATTTTACCTTGTTTTAAATCAGCTTCTTCTTCCGAAACCAAAGTATAAACCATCATTGCACCGTTTTTCTTACTTTTAATCTTTACTTTAGATAATAAAGAAACTTTAGATGTATCAATAGTTGATTCATCAAGGATACGGGCATTAGCTACCAGTTCTTCTAATTTAGAAATCTCCATTTCCATCAGGCCTTGTGCATCTTTAGCAGCGTCATATTCGGCGTTCTCCGATAAGTCGCCTTTATCACGAGCTTCTGCAATCTGGCGGGCAATATCAGCCCTGCCTTTACCTTTTAGGTCATGAAGCTTATTTTTCAGGTTATTGTAACCTTCCTCTGTGTAGTACTGAAGTTTTGACATATCTCTTATAAATTTAAAAACCCCTTTCTTCTGAGGGGCGGACAAAAAAAGAACGGCGACAATTCGACCGTTCCTGATAAAATTTTAAATTTTATCACAGAAACTACCTGAATTTTACTCGAAAAAATACTTTATTTGCTCGATTTTGTTTCATTTGTGCAATTTAGATAACAAAGGTACAAAGATTTTTTTTAAATCAAGTATTTTTGAGACCACATAATTATATAACGATTAAAAGATGAAAATAGTTTTTATGGGGACACCCGATTTTGCTGTAGCAAGTTTACGTAAGTTGGTAGACAACGGGTGTGAGGTAGTAGCGGTAGTAACGGCACCGGATAAACCCTCTGGCAGAGGGTTACATATGAACCAGACGCCCGTTAAGCAATATGCTGTTTCTAAGGGAATTCCGGTGTTACAACCCGAAAAATTGAAGAACGCGGATTTTATTGAACAGCTAAAAACCTATCAGGCTGATTTGCAGGTGGTTGTGGCATTCAGAATGTTGCCGGAAGTGGTCTGGAATATGCCGCCAAAAGGTACTTTTAATCTGCATGGCTCGCTTTTACCTCAATACCGGGGTGCAGCACCTATTAACTGGGCCGTGATTAACGGAGATGTGGAAACGGGAGTGACAACATTTTTTATCAAACATGAGATTGACACAGGTAATATCATATTTGTAGACAAAGAACCAATTTACCTGCACGATAATGCGGGTACGGTGCATGACCGCTTGATGGAAAGAGGAGCAAATCTGGTATTGAAAACAGTTAAAGCTATTGAAGCAGGAGATTACCCGCAACTACCACAGGCAAATGATATTGAATTGAAACCTGCGCCAAAAATTTTTAAAGAAACCTGTGAAATTAACTGGAACCAACCCGCTGAGAAGGTTCATAATTTCATACGTGGACTTTCGCCATATCCGGCGGCCTGGACTACATTATCGGGTAAAATATGTAAGATATATCAATCTGAATTAACCGATATGGAGGGCAAAGATATAAAACCCGGAGAAATGGAAACAAACGGAAAGACTTTTTTAGCCTTTAAGTGCGCCGATAAACTCCTGAGAATAAAAGAGCTACAGATAGAAGGGAAAAAGAAAATGGGAGTAGAAGATTTTTTGAGGGGATTCAGGTTGTAGGCTAAAAAAAAGAATTGTCCTTTGGTTTACTCATAAACCAAAGGACGATTCTTTTCTTAATACATATCCAGCACAGTTGTGAAATCGGCTGAAACTTTCATCGTCTCATGCACAATCACATTGCATTTTTCATCAGCTTCATGTCTGGTACAAACTGTGCCTGTAATTTGTCCTTTCATGATAGTCTTTCCGTCAGCTTTATAGAGCTTTTCAATAATAATAGTACCCGATTCACTCTTATCTTCTCTGCAATGTTTGTATATGGAAGACCCCGCTTTTTTCTTTGATGGATGCACTGCCCCAACATAGGTATTTTTAATATTGAATGGAAATTTACCAACCTTTAAATTTTCACAGTAGACAGTCAGTGTATTTCCCAGATTGTCTTCAAAATTCATATACAATAAACCTGAACTGGCCGTAGCATGAATAGCAATGTTGGTTGGGTCTGAACCATCTACACTAAATGAGTTTTCGGTATTAATATACAAATTACTTACTAATAATAGTTTGGCTTTACCACCATGTGATAGTTCTACACTAATAGCAACCGGATTGTAAGCATCTGCTGGCTTTTTATTTGGTGCAGTATATAAAATAACCGCTTTATTTCCTTTATTGACAAATCCTAACAACCCTGAAGTTGCATCTTTAGGTGGTTGATTTGTACAATCTACGCCATTCAGGTAAAGTTTAGTAATGTCTGTTCGATCGGCTAATTTAGGCGCATTCAAAGGAATGAGTAGGGCCAAATCAGCAGGTGGGGTTTTGCTGTCTGTCCAGGGCCATTCAAAACCATTATCTAAAAATTCTACCTGTAATTCTTTTGTCTGTTTTATTTGTACTGTATCGTATTCAGGCAAGAGACGATAACGGGTAATCATAGACCACCAACTAAAATGTCTGATAGCCCCCGTAATAGTTTTCTGGCTGGTATTAACCGTTAAAGGTGCAGTCATTTGCCAGATTTTGGTTTGATCCTGGAAAGCCAATGCCATATTATCCAATGAAACGCCACTCATTTCCTTATCATTGTACTTGTAAGTAAAAGTAACAGGCTTGGCAAATTCACTGCCATCAGGACCAAATTCGTAGCCTGTACCTACACCACCCCAAGCTTTATTTTCTACGGGGCGTATCGTAATATTGGTTTCTTTGGTTAAGGCACCTGCCGGGAAAGCCAAGGTAAGCTTACCGTCAGGGGTAGAGATACTACCGCCTTGTGCGCCAATTATTTTTGAGGTAGTGGCTCCCAATGGTTTGCCAACTTCGGTTGCTGTTCCTTTTGAAGGTTGCTCGGGTTTAGGACTTTGCTGGTCAGTTTCACAAGATAATAATCCTGTGAGTGTGAGAAGTGTAATGGCGACAATTTGTAAAGTTTTCATAATTTTAAAGTAATAGCTTTTCATATAATTGAGTGATATCAAATAACATGATGCAAACTTAGTAGATGGAGAAAACTCCATAAATCAACTAACACATGAACTGTATAATAGCTCGCGGCAATTGCTAAAACCATGTGATGAATTGCAAAATCGGAAGATGAATAATGCGAGTCTATTGCAACAAAAAAGGAGAGCATTGCTCTCCTCAGATAAAATTTTAATTATTTTTATTTCCCCATCCAATCTTTAAAATCTGCCACTTTTTCCCGGCTGACAAGGGCTTGTTTGGCATGAGACGGGCGTAGCGTCAAAGCCAGGCGATTACCGAAATACGGTTCCATTTTCTCAACAGTTTTGTGCGTAAGTATCATCCCTCTGTTAATTCTGAAAAAACGGGTTGGATTCAATGTTTCGGCAATTTCGTCTAAAGTATAATCTACCAGAAATTTCTGGTTGTTGTGCGTGGTAAAGAAACTATATCGTTCATCGGTAAAGAAATAAGCAATTTCGCCTACTTCAATAGAAAGTAGCTTCTGATTTTGTTTGACTAAAAAACGCTCACGGTATTCAGGCGTAGCACTTAGCTTTAAATCTTCTAATAGCTTTTTAATACCACTTAGCGAATCTTGAGCAGGTTGTGTCGGTTTTGCCTTAAGTGCTTCATATTTATTAAGGCTTCTCTGTAAATCATCCCGATGAACTGGTTTTAATAAATAATCAATACTATTTACCTTAAATGCCTGCAAAGCATATTCATCGTATGAAGTAGTAAAAATAACCGTGCTTTTTACTTCTGTTCGGTTAAAAATCTCAAAACTCTGTCCGTCAGATAATTCTATATCCAGAAAAATCAGGTCAGGATCGCCATGCTGGCTGGCTCTGTTTTTCTCCAGCCAATCAACTGTATCTTCTATACTATCAGTTACGCCTACTACATGAATCTCAGAAGTGATTTCATTAATAATCTTCTTTAATCGGCGGACTGACAATGCTTCATCCTCTACAATCAATGCATTCATATCAACAGTTATTAGTTTAATTTTCTTTTATATCCTTACTATTTAGCTTATAGACTTTGCAATCAATGGCAAAGTGACTATAAAATAATCCGGCCCGTTTTCAATAACAGGTTCAGATACTACAAACTTATTTTGTGCCAACAGATTGTACTTGGCCTGAATATTAGCCAGGCCGATCCGTGTTGACTCCAGATTTTCCAGGCCTGATACATTTTTCTTTTGAAGGTTATTCCGTACCTGCAAGAAGCCGTCATTAGTACTGAAAATCTCCACAGTTAACGGTCGGCTTGACCTGATGATGTTATGTTTTACTGCATTTTCTACCAACAATTGTAGTGTAAGAGGGGGCAGCAGGTACGACAAATATTTTTCGTTGACACTAATAGTCAGATGCATACCTTCTCCATAGCGTGTCTTTAATAAATGGTAATAAGACTCAATAAATGAGAGTTCATTGTTTAATGAAGTCAGATGATTAACCTGGTCTTCGTCTACCGTTGACTGATTGGTTTGTAACAGATACCTGTACACCCTTGCCATCTGGTCAACAAATTCTTCCGCTTTTTCAGAATCTTCAGCAATAAGGGTTGAGAGTGAATTAAGGCTATTAAATAAAAAGTGCGGACTTATCTGCGCTTTCAGGCTTTGTAGTTGTCCTTGTATATTTTCTTTTAACAATTTTTCTTTATTAAACTCATGGTGTTTCCAGTGCCCTAATGAGTGGAACGTCTCTTGAATGACCATTGTCAGAACAATAGCCATCATATTAATCACATAGACTATAATGATAGATTTATAGCTGACAGTAGCACCAAACCACCTGAATTTAACATATAATGTAGCAATCAACAGCAGAAATAATCCTGACAAAACAGCATGAACAAATACAGATACAGCTACCCGCTGAATGGTCTGATTCAAGCTGGAATATCTATGAGCAATAATGGTATTGACTCGATTCTGAATCAAAAAAGTACAGGTCAATAAAAAACCATTCAGTATGGTAGCCCCAACAAATGTTCTGATGTCAGAAAAATAACCTGAGCCAATCAACAGATAACTGAAAAACATCAGAAACACAGGCATGGTCAGTGCATACGACCAGCTTGTTTTGGCTTCAGGTTTTTCATTTAAAGCATTGGCGAAAGGATTCTTCATCAGACTATTAATCAAAACATTTTATTTTTTCTTTACAAACAAAATAAGCAGGTCTTATGCTGATTCTATCCTCTGCTTTACATCAATCCTCATAAACCATGTATGAATTGAGGATTTATCCCGACCAATTGCTTAATTCTTTTTCTATAATTACCGGAAGGATCACCGTAAAATTGTTGTCTTGCTCAATTACCTCAACAGGCTCATTAGATAAAAAACTGTATTTAGCCACAAGATTAGATAGTAGGGCTTCCTGAGTATCTATACTTCTGATTTTTCTCTGCAGGTTATTTTGTACACTTATCCGTCTGTCAGGCAAAACATTAATTGTAATGATCAGAGGTTTACTGATTGTCATCATATTGTGCTTGATGGCATTATCGACCAGATTCTGCAAACTTAGTGGAGACAAAACAATACCTTTATAGAAATTTGGTTCAGGGAAGTTAAATTGTAAACCATCACCATAGCGAACTTTTAAAAGTCGGGCGTATGTTTCCAGAAACTCCAATTCGGTAGAAAGGCAGGCATACTCTACTTTGGCAGCCTGTAGCATATAGCGGTATATTCTGGAGAGGTCTTCTACAAATTGCTCGGCCATGTCTTTATCTTCGCCGATTAAAGATGAGAGGGTATTGAGGCTATTAAAAAGAAAATGCGGATTCACCTGCCCTTTCAGTGTATCAAACTGTTGTTGCAGCGCAATTCTTTCTAATTTTTCGCTTTCAGTCTGGTTCTGTTTCCACTTTTCGAAGGCGTAGAATAAGCCCAGCGCTGCGCAGAGGAAAAAATCGAAGAATACACCTAATATCATGATAGGCCATATTTTGTCCCAGACAAAACCTACTTTCAGATAAGGGAAGATGCTATATGCCCATACATCAAAAATAGCTAATAGCATGGTCATGCTACCAACCAGTATAAGCATTACCAACAGGCGGATTCCGTTTTGGCGGAAATGCGGGAAGCGCGCTATTACCCATCGAATGGCTATCGTAAGCACGACAATAGAAAACCAGTAGAGAACAAAAACAAGCTCGGTTCCAATCAGGAATGTCTTAAAATCAGCAAAGTAACTATCACCAATAAAGTAATAGTTACCTGCCACAAAAAAGATGGGCATCATTGTGAGGTGATACCACCATTCGTATTTTGAAAAAAATCGGGGCCTCATGAAATTTCAGTACAGTGCGTGTCAGGCAATTTTCAAAAATAAAAATTCTTTCACGAATGTTTGCATGCACCGTACCTTATGAGGCCATATTTATGTATGAATTGCTAAAAGTGATGTGCGATTTGTAAAAGTGTGGATATTTTATTGGTCTAAATTACTTGACCGCTACTAAAGTAAACTCCTGATCTGTTTCATCTACACTCTTGATTGATAATTTATTGCCTTTTACCGAGCCTACATTCTCTCCCTCATAAATTAAATTAATAATACCGCTACCTTGCGAAGCTATCACACCTGTTACCTTTCCTACCAGAAAATCTTCATTGGTAGTTTTCTGACGGATATTCAAATCTACATCTACTGTTGTTTCAGTAGCACGTGTAATCTTAACAGAGCCTTTAATGTTTGTCTGGGTAGCAGGGATGGTTTGTCCATCAATCACCACTTCGGTAAAGGCATAATTACCTTCGATTTGCGTAGCTAAATCCGGTGCCGGGTCTTTTTCTTTATTCTTATCGCAAGAAGTAAGAAATAAGCTTAGCATCATACAGATGCCTAAAACAGATTTTAATGAGTAACGTAAAGCTTTCATAACGTGTAAAAATAATTTTGTTTGAATAATTGATAAAGCAAATCAGTTTTCTGCTACACAGATTTCCTGTTCGCTCTGCAAAGATGATGGCTTAGACACCTGATCTGAAATGCTATCCTCACTGAAATGCAGGCTCTCTGGTGTGAAATGTAATTTTAGACGGATAAGTTGTAAATAAGAGATTATTGTCGATCTGTAATTAAATAAGAGCAGAAAGGACTCAAAATGCATTAATACTTTCTAAGAATTTAGAGAAATCTCCTTTGGGTATCAGCCGAAAATTTACCAGTTCATGTGACCATAACTACAATTAATAACCCGAATCCGGCAATTGAAACAGGCAACAATGGGAGCAGAAAAAGCACACCCATAGTTTTGCATCACAAACTGATAGCCAAAGAAAATTATTAATACTTCGATTTAAAGCATTTTATCAATTATGAAAAAGTTAAACACAATGAAACGCACATCAATTATTATCCCCCTTTCACTGGCTTTGTTCAGTGCTTTGATTTCCTGTAAAGAAACAGAAGAAACACCTGAACCGACCCCCGTCGTAAATCTGAAAGCCAATGCCGGAGCAGACCAGGATGTATTACCTATACAGGCAACAACGCTTGATGGCTCGGCCTCTACCGGAAACAATACCAAAACTTTTAGTTGGACAATCGTTAGCAAACCCAGCAATAGCAAACTGACACTGGCTCAACCTACGGCAGTAAAGCCAACTTTCACACCTGATATTGTTGGGTATTACGAATTTGAACTGACAGTAACGCAGGGCAACGAAAAAAGTCAGGACAGGGTTAGAGTTAAAGTTGAATACAAAGAGCCTATTACAATTGACAAACCTATCAATGAAAAAACACATCTGGCTGACCGTTTTATTGACCCTATGAAACCTGACTATCTGGTAACAAAGGATATTTCAGTAAATGCCGAACTAATTGTTGCTCCGGGTGTAACGATGGCATTTGACCGTGATAAAGCCTTAAGCATTGAAGAAAAAGGAATGATTGACGCCGTAGGATTGAGCGAAAATCGCATCAGATTTACCGGTATGCAATTGCAAAAAGGATATTGGGCAGGTATAAAACTGTATTCGCCAGGTGCAGCCAACAAGATGGCTTTCGTGAATGTAGAATATGGCGCAGGTAAAATTGCCTTTACAAATACCAAAGCAGGCCTGGCTATGTTCGGCAATAAAAAAGCACAGATAAGTTTATCCGATTGTCTTTTCGCTACGAACGATGGCTATGGTTTATATGTACAAACGGGTGCGGTACTCAAAGACTTTAAAAGAAACAGCTTTGAGAGACAATCGCAGGCGGGTATTCTGATTGATGCAATCAATGCTACCTATCTGGATGCAGATTCGAAATTTACGGGAGCCAATGAGCGTGATGTAGTGGAAGTAAGTTCATCTATAATCAAAGAAGGGACTAACGTAAGCTGGCCTGCTTTTAAGGACGAAACTAAATACAGAATATTAGGTAATATGGAAGTAGAAACAGGCTGGACACTAAAGCCGGGTGTAACGGTAGAGGTAGAAAGAGATGTGATGATTAGTGTGAATCGGAACGGCTACTTATCTGCGCAAGGAACAACAGACAAGAAAGTAGTGATAACAGGAGTCAGAAGAAATGAAGTGTACTGGAGAGGAATTATCATTTATTCAGTGAGTAATCAGAACGTGATTCAGCATGCAGAAATAAGCGGCGGGGGTAGTGCTGTCATTGTATCAGGCAGAAGAGCAAATGTAGTGGCTTATGGCAAAGGAGCTAAGTTAACTATCAAAAATACCAGATTGACCTATAGTGGGGGCTATGGTATCTTGTACACCTCTGATGCCGACGTAAACAGTGATGCAGCCACGACTAACACTTTTGCCAGCAACAATGCTGCTAATGTAGCCAAGTTTTAAATCAGTTTTTTGGCAGAGAGATAATTCTCTCTGCCTATTTACCTCAACATTTATAAAACCATGAAATCGATTATATATTTTTTGCTAATATCCTTAACAACAATGGCATGTACCATAGAGGCAGGTAATATACCTACGCCAGACGACACTGATTCACACCCGGGTAAAGTAGAGAAAGGGATAGTAAAAGGAAGGGTGACTGATAGCAATAACAAACCGATTGCCAATGCTAAAATTGTAGCCAATAGCCTCGATTATGCTGATGCACGCATTGGTTATACAGACGCAAATGGCAATTATAGCATCAAACTGCCAACAGGTATTGGTTCAGGTTCTTTTTATGTAAGAGGGAGTGTAAAAGTAAAATATAATGGACAAAACTATGATTTAGCACTTTTTACGGAAAACGACGGACAGTTTTCCCCCTATGATGGTGCTATTAAAAACCTTACTTTGAAATTGACAGGTAAACGTACAGGCAATTTTGGAGATGATGGTTTCTATGGTGGTACGATTGAAATACTACATGATTTCGATAATCTGGAAGTAGAGAACATAGAAGTAACCTTAGTGCCTGATGGACCATTGGTAGATGGTAGTGCCGGACACACCTTGGTAAGACGTGTAGCTGCTAATGATTACCATATTTATGATGTAGCTGTAGGTAAGTATAAAATTATGGCAAAAGACGTGAGTACAGGCAAAAAACTAAAGGTTAAAGTAAGATACGATGAGAAAGATTATAGCGACTCAACTACCGGAATTTTTATACCTCCTTATGAATTGGCTGAGCATTATGAACTGACATTATTAATCAAGTAGTAAAAGATATTTAGAAAATAGAAGTAGGTTTAGAATCAGTATTTACACACAACTTTTAATCAAAATTCCACAAAAGTATTCTTCATCCCGAGAATACTTTTTTTATAGCTGATATGTGCTTGCTTACTTATGAATTGGCTGAGCATTATGAACTGACATTATTAATCAAGTAGTAAAAGATATTTAGAAAATAGAAGTAGGTTTAGAATCAGGATTTATCACACAACTTTTAATCACAATCCCACGAAAGTATTCTTCATCCCGAGAATACTTTTTTTATAGCTGATATGTGCTTGCTTACTCACAAATTTTTCTATTTTTGCCCTATAACAATTACCTGAACGCTCATGACCAGACTTCGACAAGCTATCTTTTTTCTATTTACTTGTATTACTATCTCAGCTTTTGCCCAGAATACAGACAAAAAACCAGACGAAAAACCAGCGGTTCTGCCTCCTGTTCCGGCACCTATAGAAACCAAAGGGCAGGTAACTATTGGCGGGCAAACCATTAATTATACCACCCGCACTGGCTATATGGTATTAAAAGATGAAAGCGGTAAGGCCAAGGCCAATATCTTCTTTATTGCTTACACCAAAGATGGCGTAAGCGACTTATCAAAACGCCCGGTTACTTATACCTTTAATGGTGGTCCGGGTTCGGCTTCGGTTTGGTTGCATATGGGGTGTATCGGGCCAAAACGTATTCCAATGAGTGATAAAGGGGAAGCCTTAGCACCGCCATATTCTTATGTAAATAATGAGTACAGTTGGTTAGATAAAACAGATCTGGTATTTATTGACCCTGTAAACACAGGCTACAGCCGGGCTGTGCAAGGTGAAAACGAACGCCAGTTTTTAGGATATGTAGAAGATATCGAGTCAGTAGGGGAGTTTATCCGCCTGCATGCTACCAAGTATGGTCGTTGGGCATCTCCAAAATTTTTAGCAGGCGAAAGTTACGGTACCACCAGAGCAGCGGGTTTATCAGGCTATCTGCAAGATAAATACAATATGTATATCAATGGTATCTCCCTGATTTCTTCTATCCTGAATTTTCAGACAGCCTTGTTTGATAAAGGGAACGATTTACCTTATGAGCTATTCCTGCCTACTTATACGGCTATGGCATGGTATCATAAAAAGATAGCTCCTGAATATCAGGCAGATTTACAGAAGACTTTGCGAGAAGTTGAAAAATTTGTACTGAACGAATATTCAACCATATTAATGAAAGGAGATCAGGCCAGTGAAGCTGAACAAACGATGGTTACTGAGAAACTAAGCAAGTTTATGGGATTATCTAAAGATTTCATCAAACGTGCAAATAACCGGATTGAAATCAGTCGTTTTGTAAAAGAATTGTTGCGTGAAGACGGCAAAACAGCAGGCCGCTTAGACGGGCGTTTTACAGGTACTGACTATGACAACGCCGGAGAACGCTACGAGTTTGACCCAAGCCTTGATGCCACTATTTCTGGGCCTTATTCAGGTACAATTAACCAGTACTTACGTCAGGAATTAAAGTATGAAAATGATTTACCCTATCTGATTCTCACAGGTAGAGTTCAGCCGTGGAATTATAGTAATGTGCAGAATAAATACCTCAATGTGAGTGAAACCCTACGTCAGGCGATGTCGAAAAACCCTTATTTAAAAGTATGGGTAGCAGCAGGATACTATGATTTGGCCACACCTTATTTCGCAGCTGAATATACTTTCAACCACATGATGTTGCGCCCTGAACAAAAGAAAAATGTAAATTTTACTTATTTTGAGGCAGGGCACATGATGTATATTCATAAAGAATCGTTAATTAAATTGAAAAAGGATGCGGATAGGTTTTATGAATCTGCTTTAAAATAAAGAATTATTATTTGGTATTTAATCTTTAAACCACGGAGCTTCGGTCGCTCTGAGAAACTCCGTGGTAAAATATCTTAGTTAGTATATTGAGAATTATTCACCGCAGCGGCGACCGCTCAATAACCTATTATAAAAGAATCCACTTACGTAGCTATGAAAATCAGGCCGGCTGTAGTTATTATAGAAAACGAAAAAATCCTGACCATGCACTATCGATATGGTGGTCAGGATGTATATAATTTGCCGGGCGGCAATCTGGAATTCGGCGAATCGCTAACACTTGCTTTAACAAGAGAATTAGAAGAAGAGTTAGGAATAACAGTCGGAATAGGAGAACTGACTATGGTGGGAGAAGTCCACTTCCCGGATCTTCAGAAACAAACCATTCATTTTGTTTTTGAAGGTAATATATTGGCAGGCAAACCTAAACTCAATCCTCAACATACCTCTGCTTTAGCTGTCAGATGGTTAAACATAGACGAGCTGTCAACGGTTAATCTTTATCCTAATATCACAAATAGCCTGAAAGCATATCTTTCAGGAAATCTGAGTGATAAGTATATCGGTAAACTCGACCAGACCTGGTTTTAATAAACAGTTGCAGCTTTCATCCGGCGAACTTTACCCGAAAACAGATAGGCAAAGGCTAAAGCGGCCAGTCCCCCCATTATCAGGAAAGCATAAGGCATACGACCGATGCTATTATGATAAATCTCTGCCGACAGGAATGCCCCTAAACCAATCCCGGCCTCCATCGAAATGTACATAGTGGCAAGTGCCCTGCCTCGATTATTCTCGTCACATAAATCAATTGTCCATGCCTGTAATATAGGAGAGAGGATTCCCTGCGCAATTCCGAAGAAAATGGCAGCTACCACAAACAGATAGATATTATTGGCAAATGCAGTAAAACCCATAGCTATAATTAATGCAAAACTTCCCCAGCGTAATACAGGAATCCGCCCGTTTCTGTCAGAAACTTTACCGGCCGCAAACCTGATAAATAATGACGCCAGAGTATAAATCAGAAAGTAAAGCCCCTTATTATGCAAACCAATACTTTTGCTTAAATCGGGCGAAAGCGTAGCTACTGCACCAAAACTGAAAGAGCAAAGGAAGATCATAATTGCTGCAGGTAAAACCATGACATCAAAAATATCATTTTGTGTAACCTTCAGAGAGTTCGCACTGAATTTCTCCCGCTGATTTTCCGGCAGCGTTTCTTTCATGTTATACAATATCGCAATAGAAATCAGCGCAAACATCGATGAAACATAAAATAGCGCATTCATAGAGAAAGTATCTGCAATCCAGCTACCCAAAGCAGGGCCGAAAGCCATTCCGAAACTACTCATCAATCCATGCATACCCATTGCCTCGCCTCGTCTGTTAGCAGGCACAATATCTGCAATATAGGCGGCAGTTCCGGTAGGCTTAAATCCGGTTGAAAAACCATGCACCAATCGTAGCATTAAAAAAGGGAAAACTGTCGTAACCAACGGATAGAAGAATCCACACACAAAGCAAACTAAAGAACCAAAAGCCATAACTGGCACTCGACCAATGCGGTCGGTCAGGCGTCCGCTAAACGGGCGTGAAAACCCTGCCGTAAGTGTAAAAAGACTAATGATAAGACCCTTAGATTCAGCCCCGCCTAATTTAGACAGATAATCAGGTAGCTCAGGTATGAGCATATTGAAACTGGCAAAGAAAACTAACGAACTTATGCAGAGAAGCCAATACTGGAGAGAGAATATACTGTTAGATTGTTGTTCCATTTACAAAAATAAAGCATCGTATAGGGTATTTGCAAGACAAACTTTGTTTCCAAATATCATTCAATGGTAAAGTGCAATTTTTTATTTTTTTTAGCTGAAAGACTTCATAATCAGGTGTTTCCAAATTTTAATTTGGCCTGTGCAACCCTTTCTGCAAGCGGCTTCGTCCTTGTAACAGGTTCGCTAATCTATAACCAAAGTTTCGTTGATTATGGTAAAAAGTGTACACAAATTTTTATTTGTTCACTATTTAAAATCTAATTAAAACCGATGAAAAACAATTTTTTTAAAATTGCTTCACTGTGCATTGCTCTTGGGGTGGCAGTCACGGCCTGTACAAAAGACACCGACAGCAACTCTGTAACACCAGACGCGCAATCGGCAGCGGTAGTAGCCGATAACCAGACAATTCAGGATGAATCAGAAGATGTGTACGATTTAGTAGATGATGTAACATTTTTACCATTTGGTGGAAGAAATTTCCGTGAGACAGGAGAAGGCGGTGGAGGAGATAAGGATAAAGGAGGGCATGGCGGACATTTTCCTGCTTTGGGGATTGGTTGGGACAGACCCTGGAAAGGCAAATTTGATAATTGCGCTGATGTGAGTAAAACCGTTGCCAACAACACAATTACGATCGTATATGACTATACAAGTGTAGCCAATGGCGTATGTGGCGATGATGCCGTGGGTGGAAAAATGACCATTTCGATTCCCGTTAAACCTGATTCGGGGTTCTCAGGTACGCTTACCCGTACCGTAACTTATGAAAATCTGAAAAGAGATACATTGGTAATTAATGGTACACATACCATAACAACTACTGTAGCTAACGGCAAAGCAACGGCCAGTGAAAAACTGGCAAATATTACCATTACAAACACCAATACCAATAAGATAATTACTTATACAAGCACTAAAAAACGCATAGTTGATAATAAAGGAACAGCAACCAGAGATGATGACGAGTCACAAACCACAGGTATGACTTCTGCCAAAGGGAGTGATGGAACCGAGTTCACAGCCAATATAACCAAGGCTGTTACAGTGAAGTTCTCATGCAAAGATTCACGAGGTTTCCCTGTGAGCGGAACCGTAGAAATCAAGCCAGTTTCAGGCGATACAAAAATTGTCGATTATGGTGATGGTACCTGTGATCTGAAATACACAGTGACCATGAATGGCGTGACAGAGGAGAAGGAAAAAACAAAACCAACAAAAAGGAAAAAAGGTTAGTAATACGTTTAAATATGTCAGAAAGTGTTGCCTGTTTTTGGCAACACTTTTTTTTTGGTTTATCTCTTATAGTTTCCGAAACTACCCACAGTTCATTCCTGTTTAGCTTATGGGGGTTTTTATTGAAAAGCATATAATGAGGACTGCGTGTCATACTTTGCATAAAGATTTGAAGACATGATAATATTAGCAATATTGTTAAAAAAAGAGAGATGGATTAATTTTTTTCCTAATCTCTTTTTCTTCAAAATATTCCGATGGGACAAAGAAAAAATCCCCACTTTCAACAGGTACTGTTTCAAAATGAGGTTTGTTAGATTTATAGCATTGTTTTAAAAGCCTTTCTATCCTTACAGAGTCGCTATAATCGCGTCCTTGAATATATACTTTTAAATTAGTTTTAAAATCTTTTTTGTCTCCTAAATTGCTAAAAAAAGCTTGATCAATTAGTCTATTAACAGTAGGGAAAGAGTATCCTATAATTACTACAATATCGGTCTTTTCAGCAAGTTTTTTAAGCTTCTCTTTTAATTCCTCATCGTTTTGATTTTCCCAGGCAAACTTAATTGGATTAGATTTAGTGTGAGATTTAAATAATTCATCTAATGTTCCAAAAAAATAATCATCATGATTGTTACCACTATTATCTTTTAAGAATATATCTTCATTTGTTGAATTGTTAAAGGCACTTCCATTTAATTTAAGTATTTTAGCCCCTCCATAAATACCATCATTTTGCTCTTTATCTTGAAAGCAATCGACAATTCTATTATTTTCTATACCTCTTGGTTTTTTATCTTTAACGACTGCACTTTCGAAAAGTACATCATAGTTCCAAGTAACAAAATCAAAATTGTTTGGTATTTCTACCTTTAGTTCCTTGTCTGGACTATCTGTAATCTCTCCTATAGTTCGAATTAAATTTTCATATCTTGGATCACCATGATTGGGTCTTATGCCTAAATCATACTCATCCTCAGGATTAACTAAAGTATAAAAATGTTGAAAGCAAAATATTAATTGCAAAAAAAGCTTATACCGTCTATAATTTTGAGTTTTATCGAAATTTTGATGTTGATAAATTCTTTTTGCTAAAGTGTCCATGCTTGAAACTTTTTCAAAATCTGAAGAGAAATCTTTCAGAACATCTTTAATATATCCTAAATAAGAATATTTATGAACATCTTTTCTTAAGTATAAAGATAGAAACTTGTCTAATCTATCAGGAACCCATTTAAAATCAGCCACGACAGGAATCCCCATTGCACTTGCCCCGGCACCCATATAATAAGTAATGTTGTATTTTTCAGCCATAATTAAGTTTACTTGGATTAACAACTCACTATTTTGTGGTATTAGTCAAAAGTAAGAAAATTTATGTATCGGTACTAAGGTAAGAGGAAACAAAATTTAATAGGAGAGTGAATAAACAAAAAAAGCACCCTTTCAGGTGCTTTTTGATTTTTTCGAGGTCCCGAGCGGATTCGAACCGCTGTACAAGCTTTTGCAGAGCTCTGCCTAGCCACTCGGCCACAGGACCATTACGGGAGTGCAAAAGTACAAGCATTGTACCAAACTCCAAAAAAAATCTAAAAAAAAATATAAAATTTCTCAGAAGCCATAACAAGGCTTTTAACCCATTTTCACTAAACCATTGATAAGAAATAGGTTAGGGAATTTATCTCTACGCACCTCCAACAGTTCAATTCTGCCAAAAACCTCTCCAAAGACTTTGAAAGCACAATCCAAAATCGGAAATTTAGGAGAACGCATAGTCGGGACTCCAGTCACGGATAATAATTTCTAACAAATACTGGCATAGAGGAAAATAAAGAGAGGCAAGCGGAGCGCAGGTGGTAAAGATACAACAACTTAGCTATACTTACCTACAGGTAGGGTCAGAGTCTGTAAAAGTATCAGCCACTCAGGCGGTATCAGAAAAGGTTGCCAATATGGTGGGAACCTTTTTAACAAAAACAGCAATAACCTTCAGAAAATCAGAGTTACAGCTCCTGAAATGAAACCTGAAAAGGTTACCAATATGGTGGGAACCTTTTTGAAAAAGAACGGTAATGGTTTCCAAAAAATCAGAATAACGACCAAGGTATAGAACCGGATACAAGGGTAAATATTCTGGCTATTGGAACGTCAAACAGTCTCAACCAAAAAATATTTTACAACCATCAATATTTTTTTATTTCCAACGCAACCCTTTCAATAGTTTTTTGCATCTTGCTTATGAACGTATGATTTTATGACACGAATTTTATCCTTATTCACTAACGAGTACGACCTCGCAAGAGCCGTACAAAGGCAAGACCCGAAAGCACAGACTCGGTTATATGAGAAATTTGCTTCGAAGATGCTGGCCGTTTGTAATCGTTATGTGGGAGATAAAATGGAGGCAGAAGATGTGATGATTGAAGGATTCATGAAGATTTTTGACAAGATAGACCAGTTTACTTTCCAGGGAAGTTTTGAAGGATGGGTCAGAAGAATCATGATTAACGAGGCGTTAATGTATGTACGAGGCAAAAAAATGATTGCGGTTGATCTGGAATATGCCATTGAAGAACCAAATGATGCAGCCTTTAGTACAGATCTGGAAGCAGAAGATTTAATGAGACTGATAGAACAATTGCCTGAGGGCTATCGTATGGTTTTTAACCTGTATGCCATAGAAGGGTATAATCATCAGGAAATAGGCGAGTTATTGGGGATTTCGGAAGGAACTTCGAAATCTCAGTTAAGCAGGGCAAGAGCCATTTTACAAACGAAGTTAATGAAGTTAGAAAAGAGTGTCATTTAATATTTCCCGCTCATGGGCGAGCCGACGATTCGGCAGGAGATATGAAAATATCAATAATCAAAATGAAGAAACATCCAATTGACGAACTTTTTGCCAGGAAATTGGCAGAACACCGCCAGGAACCTTCTCAAAAGGCTTTTGAGAAATTTCAGGCACGTTTGCAGGAAAAACAGGCCAGACGTCGTGGTGGAGTTCTTGCTATGAACCGCAACTGGGGCTACTATGCAGCCGCAGCAGGGATAATAGCTGCCCTGACAATAGGAGTTCTATCACAACGCAATACTAATGATATAGTAGTAGCAGATACAGAAAAACCAAAGACCGGTGTACCAGTACAAAAACCTGCTTCTCCTATCACTCAGGACAATTCAAGTCAAATTGCCCAAACCAACATAGAAGACAAAAAAGAATTAAATACTGTTAGACAAGCGCTATCTGTAAAATCAGCTAATGATATAGTTGCAGCAAAAAGATTCAATGTACCTGCGAAAGCTCCGGCTGTAAAAGAAATTGCATCGCCAATAGATGAAGGATCTATTGAGGCTATTGCTTTGAATAAACCGGAAGAAGTACAAACCAATCCATTACAGGCAGAAATTTTAACAAGTAGAAATACAACTGACGTAGCGACTTATGCTGATAATAATTCTTCTATCACTAATAAATATAATCCAGGCGAAACCGTTGTGGTAGTGATTACGCCAATAGAAGAGACTGCTGTTCAAGCTCCGGTCGAAACCGAAACGATGGCAGAAAAAGCTGAAAAAGAAAAATCATTCTTAGCAAAACTGTATGGTGAATACAAACACTTTAAATATGGCGAGAAAGTAGATTTAAAGGGCATAGGTGTGAAAGACGCAATGGCAAAAGTTGACGACAATTTGTTTAAGGAAGAGCGTGAAGATGTCAGAGACTTTGTGCAACGTAGAATAGGCAGAATGCAGAAAAGGGAGTAATCAAGTTTAATATAGTGTAGCCATACAGAAAATACAATAGAAAAAATTAATAGGCAATAATTCAATGAAAAGATTAGGTTTTATCCTCTTGTTACTGTTGGGAGGAATTTCGGTAAAAGCATCTTATAAGCAAGACACCACTATCGTAGAGTTTACAGACAGAGGTGTTAAGAAACGTGTAACGGTTTATACCTCAAGCAAAAAGGATTTTGAGCTGCCACGCAACCTGAATATAGATAACGTATTGAAAACTATGGGGGTGGATTCATCAGAACGAAAAAAAGCATTGGTTTTAATCGGGCAGGATGGGGCCAGGCAAGATACTATTCTTTTAGTTACGAGCGATGGCAAAAATATCAAGATTGTTGCAAGAGATGCCAGAGACCAACTAAGTAGGAGGGATACTTTACGCAATGGGAATAATGACCACTGGAGCCGTTCGGACAGAAATGATGATCGGGACGATGATAATGACAAGAACTACGAAAAACCAAAGAAAAAGAGCGGGAATAGCAGATTCTTCTCCCGTACAGACTTTGGGTTCTATCTGGGATTGAATAACTGGGCTAATGGGCCATCTACCGTGCCATCTTTACAAACATGGGGTTCGCGTTTCATTGCCTTATCCTTCCAGCGAAACGCTACCTTGGTAAATGGCAAACAAGTTGATTTGGCTTTGACCTATGGGCCTGAAATAGCCTGGAACAATTTCATGTTTGAAGATAAAAACTATATAGACCATACAAACGAACAGGTTGAGTTTCTGGTTGCAAATAAAGACCTGAGTAAAACCAAACTGGTTGAAACCAGTCTGAACCTACCGGTTATGCTGAATTTCGGTTTTGAAGAAGCCAGATTGAAAATCGGTTTAGGCGGGTATATTGGCTATAGAATCGGGACTTACCGCAAACTGAAATATAGCGATAGCAGTAAAAAAGAAATTGATAGAGACAATTATGGACTGAACGATTTCCGGTATGGTCTTACAGCTGAAATCGGTAAAAGAAGAGGAATTACATTTTTTGGCAGATACGATATGGGAGACTTGTTTAAATCAGGTCAGAAGAATGTAGCTGGCATGCAGGCCTGGACTATCGGAATAAGATTATAAAAAATAATATCTTAAAAAAGTGGCAAAAATCACGGTTTTTGCCACTTTTTTGCTTGTAAAATGAGGGGGTCAAAAAAAAATCAAAAAGAAATTATTTTTTTTGTGAGTGAATATTTGACAATTAAAAAAAAGAACTTAATTTTGCACTCCCATTCGGAACGTAACGTTCTTTGATAAGTGTTCTGAATGAGACAAAGAAATAATTGGGGGTGTACCAGAGTGGCCAAATGGGGCAGACTGTAAATCTGCTAGCTTACGCTTACGGTGGTTCGAATCCATCCGCCCCCACAATTACTAGTTGCGAATCAGCTAATCGCAAATTAGTAAATTATCAGCGGGAGTAGCTCATTTAGTAGAGCGACAATTCCATTGCGGTAGCCTTCCAAGTTATAGTTGGCAGCGCAAAATTTGAAATTATCAGCGGGAGTAGCTCATTTGGTAGAGCGATAGCCTTCCAAGCTATAGGTGGCGGGTTCGAGACCCGTCTCCCGCTCAGAAAGCGATAGACGTTTCAAGCTTAGGTGGTGGCGGTTCGGTCGTTACCGATTCGAGACCCGTCTCCCGCTCAGAAAAGCGTCAATTCCATTGCGGTAGACATTTCAAGCTTAGGTAGCGGCGGTTCGGTCGTTACCGATTCGAGACTCGTCTCCCGCTCAGAAAAATGCCTTCGTAGCTCAGTGGTAGAGCACTTCCTTGGTAAGGAAGAGGTCGGCAGTTCAATCCTGCTTGAAGGCTCAAGCTTTGAAAGGGCAATCTTGATAAGGAAAGCTCAGAAAAAGAAATCAGATAAATAGTATAGGTGTTGTGTTTATAGGTATCTGATTCTGAGTTTGTAAATTTAATTTTAGGAGTTTTCTTTCGTAACCAGGAAACTTGA
The DNA here is from genome assembly GCF_013912375.1 of Emticicia sp. BO119. Classification (GTDB taxonomy): domain Bacteria; phylum Bacteroidota; class Bacteroidia; order Cytophagales; family Spirosomataceae; genus Emticicia. Next base: position 1,105,320 of record NZ_JACETV010000002.1, read on the forward strand.
CAAGTTCAATCAACAGTTCTGCAGGAAGGATCATCAAAGTGAATAATTAATTTTGTAATAAATCTAATATTTAGACTTCAATAATCATGGCAAAAGAGAATTTTGACCGTAGTAAACCTCACGTAAACATTGGTACTATTGGTCACGTTGACCACGGTAAAACAACTTTGACAGCTGCCATCACAAAGGTACTTTCAGAGAAAGGATTGGCAGAGAAAAGAGATTTCTCATCTATTGACAATGCCCCAGAAGAAAAAGAGCGTGGTATCACTATTAATACAGCGCACGTAGAATATCAAACAGCAAACCGTCACTATGCTCACGTTGACTGTCCAGGTCACGCTGACTACGTGAAAAACATGGTAACTGGTGCTGCCCAAATGGACGGTGCTATCCTTGTGGTAGCTGCAACTGATGGTCCTATGCCACAAACCCGCGAGCACATCCTTTTGGCTCGTCAGGTAGGTGTACCTCAATTAGTTGTGTTCATGAACAAAGTAGACATGGTTGATGACCCAGAGTTATTAGAACTTGTTGAAATGGAAATCCGTGACTTGTTATCATTCTATAAATATGATGGCGATAATATCCCAGTTATTCAAGGTTCAGCTCTTGGTGGTTTGAACGGCGAAGCTAAATGGGTAGCAACTATCGAGCAATTGATGGAAGCTGTTGATACATTTATTCCACTTCCTGCACGTGCAACTGACAAGCCATTCTTGATGCCGGTTGAAGACGTGTTCTCAATCACAGGTCGTGGTACTGTAGCAACAGGTCGTATCGAAACAGGTATCATCAACTCAGGTGAGCCAGTTGAAATCTTAGGTATGGGTGCAGAAAACTTGAAATCAGTTGTAACTGGTGTTGAGATGTTCCGTAAAATCCTTGACCGTGGTGAAGCTGGTGACAACGTAGGTTTATTGTTACGTGGTATTGAGAAAACCGATATCAAACGTGGTATGGTTATCTGTAAACCAGGTTCAGTTAAGCCGCACGCTCACTTCAAAGCAGAGGTTTACGTATTGAGCAAAGAAGAAGGTGGTCGTCACACTCCATTCTTTAACAAATACCGTCCTCAATTCTATTTCCGTACAACTGACGTAACTGGAGAGATCACTCTTCCAGCAGGTGTGGAAATGGTTATGCCAGGTGATAACATCACTATCGAAGTGAAATTAATCAATGCCATCGCTATGGATAAAGGTCTTCGTTTCGCGATTCGTGAAGGTGGACGTACCGTAGGTGCTGGTCAGGTAACTGAAATCCTTTCTTAATTCATATTAAGATAGTATATAGAAAAGCACTTCCCTACGGAAGTGCTTTTTGTTTTTATAAGCTATTGAGAAAAGATAAAATATTTGAATAGGGGTTTGATACGTATGTGTTGTCTATTAAAAAACAGTATAATCTATGCTCTATCTTAGTGGAATCATTATTACATTTTTTCTGGCAATCCTTTTGATAAGTAAAAAGGATAAATCAAAAGCTGATATAGTTCTGGCAATTTGGCTTTGCCTTATCGGCGTACACCTGCAATTATTCTATCTACATTATAGTGGTGAATATATTCATTTCTCTTACCTATTGGGGCTTGAAATCCCGATGCCATTGTTGCATGGCCCTTTTCTATATCTTTATATACGCTCATTAATATCCACTGCTAAGCAATCCTATACATTGCCTTTACATTTTCTTCCGGCTTTTGTAGCTTATATTTCCTTAATTCCTTTTTTAAGACTTTCCTCAGAGGAGAAAATTTCGGTTTACCAACACAATGGCTCCGGCTTCGAAAGTCAGACAACCACTATTTTCTGTTTCATTATTCTATCAGGAATCTCTTATGTAACGCTAAGTCTCTATCTATTTTACAAAAACAGGGAAAGTATTAAAAATAGTTTTTCGTTAAATGAATCCTTAAGAATAAAATGGGTATCATATCTGATTTATGGAATCGGTGCTATATGGATAATAGTTATTCTTGGTAATGATATACTCACTTTTGCATCAGTAGCAGTATTTATATTATTGATTGGCTATTTAGGTATCAAACAAGGTACTATATTCAGCAATTATAGCTTAGCTTATCTACCAACCCAAAATAGAACTGCCGATTTGACGGAGGAAGTTCAGGAAAAAATAAAGTATCAGAAGTCGACTTTAAAAGAAGAAGATGCTGTAAAGATTCATAATAAGTTGAGTGAAATCATGATGCAAGAAAAACTCTTTAAAAATCCTGAGCTATCTTTAGGAGATTTAGCCGAAAGGCTTGACATTCATCAGAATACCTTATCACAGGTCATTAATTCATTTGAACAAAAACATTTCTACGATTATATTAACGAACTGCGTATTGTTGAGTTTAAACAAATTGCTTTAACACCTGATAGCCAGAAATACACGCTACTCTCTTTAGCTTTTGATTGTGGCTTTAATTCAAAAACTACTTTTAACAGAACCTTTAAAAAGTCTACAGGTATTTCTCCAAAGGAATATTTAAATCAAGCTATTACCAGAATCGCAGCTTAAAAACTACTAAAATCAGGTATCAACTTACATATTGGGGCGATTGGTACATTTTAACGATTCAATTTTGCTGAAAATTTAAAGCAAAAATTATGAATCAAACATTAAGTATTATTTCAGCAACACTGCTCACATTTTTTATCTTGAGTTGCGAAAAAGAATTATCTATTAACGACGATGGCAACTTAGTCCCTAAAACAGTCGACCAGGATGCTTCATTGCCTTCTATCACAGTCAATAATACTCAGCTCCATGCCGAGACTTTTGGTAATCCTGCCAATCGTATGCTGGTCATTTTACATGGCGGCCCCGGCAGTGATTATCGTTACCTCCTCAATTGTAAAGCATTTGCCAATCAAGGTTATTACGTAGTTTTCTACGACCAGAGAGGCTCAGGTTTATCAAAAAGACACCCCAAAAGTATTTACTCCATTCAAATCATGTTAGATGATTTAAGTGCGGTTATTGCGCATTATAAAACTTCTGCATCTCAAAGAGTATTTTTATTGGGGCATTCGTGGGGTGCTATGCTGGCAACTGCCTATATTAACGCTTATCCTAAAAGTATAAGCGGTGCAATTCTGGCAGAACCCGGCGGTTTCATCTGGCAGGATGTTCTGGATTATGTTGGTCGCTCACGAAGTTTCAGACTTACTTCTGAAACCCTTAACGACGCTACTTATTTAGACCAGTTTATCACAGGTAAGCAGAACGAACAGGCTATCCTGGATTACAAATTTTCATTAATGGCTTCGGCTGATGAATCGGCAGAAAGCTCTTTGGGCAATGATGGCCCATTGCCCTTCTGGCGCAGTGGTGCAGTTATTCAGGAGGCTTTGTTTGAGGTTGGAAACAAGGAAAAACCAGACTGGACCACAAATTTGAATTTATATACTAATAAAATACTCTTTATTTATAGCGAACGGAATAAATCTTATGGCTTAGCTCATGCGCAAAAAGTATCTTCAGCTTATCCCAATATCCAACTAGAAAAAATTATTGGTGCAGGGCATGATATGATTAGTTTTCCTACGGGTTGGAGTACCTTTTATCCTAAAGCATTAAACTACTTAAACGCACTCTGATATGAATACTACTAAATTAATTTTTATTTTCTGTTTTATTACAATGAGTTTTTGCCATGCGCAAACAATTAACTGGGCAAGCCTGCAAAGAGAACAGCGACACATTACTAGTCTCAATACTGGCTTAGATTATGGAGTGACTTTTGGTTTGGCTTATCACTGCCAATTAAAAACGACCTTGCCAATAGTTGTAGGTGCAGAGTATTCAATACCATCTGGTAAAAACCTGGTTGATGATTTTAAAACTAAAGTAGGGGGAACCATCAGATGGATTAGTATAGGAGATTTTCAGTTCAGTACCAAAGTAGAGGGGGTTTTCAGAAGGTATGAAAACAATTATGTAAGACTGAACAATTTTGGAAGCGATTTATCTGGTATTATTGGTTACTACAGACCTAAATGGTTTCTGGCGGGCGAGGTAGGTTTTGACAAAGCCATAGTAACACATTTTAAACATACTGATTTGATGAAAGAAAATTTTGCAGCTAAAGATGGTTGGTATAACCCCGCTACAGGAGGTAACTTGTATTACGGAGTGCAATCTGGTCTTAGTTGGCGAAGCCATGATTTAACTCTTAAAGCAGGTAGAATCGTTTCCCAGGATTTTAAAACGAAACCATTATTGCCCTTATATGTCCAGTTTGGGTATAATTTGAAGATAAAATAAGAGAGATGTAAGTTATTCAATTTTCCACACAACTTGAATAATTGAGATTAGCCTTAAAAACTATTCAGTATCTCAATAATGTTTTGCTCATCTAACCCTGATTGGGTTTGGTGAAAGAGTTGGTCACCATAAGTGCCATCGGGGTAACCCTGTGCTCTCAGGCTGATAAATTTATGAGGAGAAATACCATTTTCTAATAGTTGCAAAGATAATTGCTGACCTAAACCTCCGATACTTACGTGTTCTTCAACTACTAATATATTTGAAGATTTTTGTAATAACTCAATGGCATTGGTATCTAATTGCAGAGGTAAAAAAGTAGCAGTGCAAACATCAAACTGCTCAATTAAACCCGATTTATACAAGGCAGAAAGCACATTATTAGTTACCGGACCTAAAGAGAGTATAGTGCCTTTCGATTGATTAGTTTGATTAACTAATTTCAAACTACCGAACTGCACCGGATTATCCGGCGTATTTTTTCCTGCTCCTAAACGTAAATAAGCTGGGCGTGCTTCTGCTACTATCTGACTAACAATTGGTGATACTTCATCTACAAAAGCCGGAATCCAGCATTTAATATTTTGCAGGCCACTCAATGCAGCTAAATCTTCAATGGCATGATGCGAACTACCCATTATGCCATAGCCATAGCCACCCCCATTACCTATCAAAAAAACTGGAAGATTATGCAGGCAAACGTCATTACGAAACTGCTCCAGGCAACGATATACAATAAAAGGGGCGATACTATAACAAAAAACCTTGAAACCTTTGTAGGCAAATCCTGCGGCTACACCTATCATGTTTTGCTCAGCTACACCTGCATTGATGAAGCGGTTACCTAACTTCTCCTGTAAATTTTCGAGCGCATTATAGCCTAAATCGCCCGTAATAAAGATGATTTTCTCATCTTTCATGGCGATGCTTTCAATAGCGTCCGAAAACTCTCGTCTCATTTTAATTCAGTTTATTTGTTAAAAATAATTGTATATCCCAATGGATCATCAGTTGAGCCTAATTTAAGTATGAGGGCAATGTGCGAAAATATAACCGCAACCGCTAATATTGGTAGTAAGAGCAGTAACAATAGGAACTTAAAAGGCATTAATACTATATCCTTTAAACTGAAATCCCAGGTAAGCAGATTTCCAAAAAACATCACTATCATTTTTGAAACAATTGTATTAATATCTGTCCCTCTGTTCTGGATATTTACTTTACTGAATTGTTTAAACAACTGAGCCAGTTTGTGAGGGGTATATCTGCAAAAATCATAAGGCGCAAAATGTACACGTGCCGACCAGGGTAATGTAACAATACCAAGTCCACCCGGTTTTAAGACACGGTGCATTTCTGCAATAATTTTTTCCGGTTTAGCTATATGTTCTATTACTTCAGTACAAATAATGTTCTCAAAATACTCGTCAGTAAAGGGAATATTTTCACCATCAAAAACTACTATATCCTCATTCTGGTAATCAAAATTATCTGCGCCTGCTATATCAATTCCGGTATATTTACATTGCTCGGCATTCACTAAGAATTTAAAAGGGCTATTCCCGCAACCTATATCCAGTACCTTGCCTTTCATAGCAGGTACGTATTGGTTGAGATATTTATAAATTGTCAATGTCTGGAAATCAAGCGTTAATCGTCCATAAAATTTGAGGGTATTCAAAATATTATCAGGTGGATGATGTGCCACTGGTCTGAATTTTTCCGTCATTTTCTTTGAGTCTTGATAAATGTCTTGATTTCTTCTGAAGTGTTATATCTACGCACGCCCTTACGAACAGCCGTTCTGATAAATTTCGGTCGCTTCTTGGTCTCTTCAAAAATCTTGCTGATATATTCTCCTAAAAATGAAATACCTAACAGATTAATTCCTCCAAAGAATAATACTAAGGTGATAACAGTCGGAAACCCATGTGGAATATCAGGGAAAAAGAAGGTAAGTACAACCTGCAGGAATGCACCTAAAAACGCAAATCCGGTGAAGATGAATCCAGCATAGGACATCGCTTCTAATGGAGCAAAACTAAAAGAAAAAATGGCCTTTTTTGCCCACCAGATATTCTTTACCCAATTGTTGGTAGATACCCCGAACATCCTTTCGGGACGAACATAATTAACACCAACCTGTTTAAAACCGACCCATGCCCTTAAACCACGTAAAAACTGCTCGGTTTCGGGTAGATTAATTAATTCCTTAACAGCCTTTCTGTCAATCATTGAAAAATCACCCGCATCTTTCGGAATTTTGACATAAGAAAGTGTCTGAAAAATACGGTAAAATAAACGATAGAAGAAATGTATGCGGGGTTTCATCTCTCGTTGTACACGCACGCCATATACTACTTCATTGCCTTGCATCCATTTTTCGTAAAAGGCAGGGATAATCTCGGGAGGGTCTTGTAAATCTCCGTCCATTAATACTACAGCATCGCCAGTTGAAACCTCCATACCCGACATAAAAGCCGATTGTGAACCGAAATTTCTGGAATGAGTGATGGCTATGACATTCTGGTCTTTATTACATATGCTGTCTAATACTTCTTGTGTATTATCAGGCGAGCAGTCATTCACAAAAATGATTTCATAGCGGACTTTCATTTCATTGAAAGTCTTCACCAGTCTTTCATACATATAGGGGATAGCCTGTGCATCTCTATAGCAGGCAATAATAGCTGTAATCACAGGATTCAGATAAGGATTATTAAAAGCAGTCAGTACATCATCTTCATAATTAATCCGATCCTGCCAAAAGTAATATTTACGTAGGCCATCAGCTAAAGATATTTTGGTCTGCCAGCCTAAGTCTTTATTGGCTTCAGTTGCATCTCCGTACCATTCAGTCAGATCCCATTTTCTGTTGGGCATACTTCCCCAATCAGGTGTAGCCGAAATTCCAAATTCGGTTTTGGTCACTTCAACCAGTTCTTTCATGGTTGTTTTTCTACCACTGGCGATATTATAGGATTTTCCTCTGATTTCAGGTTTCATTTGCAAAGCGGCATCCACAAATGCTTCAACACAATCAGTTACATATACAAAATCACGGCTGATATCAGGCGCAACAAAATTGGGCAAAGTGCCTTTTCTAACTTTTTCAATCAATTGCGGAATCAGTCGGTCTGGTTCTTCCCAATCCCCATAAATAGCATATAGACGTAGATTAAGTGTGTTTTTTTTAAAAAATCTCCCATAATATTGAATCATATATGCAGCTGAAACCTTTGAAACCGAATAATGGCTATTCGGTTGTAATTCGTCTGATTCTTTAGGGGCAGCACAATTATAGCCATATTCAGAACTACTTCCAGCATGGATATAAACAGCGTCTTTAGCAAGTGTTTCTAAAATATTATGTGTGCCTAAAACATTGGTTTCATAGGTAAGTGTGGTATCTTTCTGCTTGGAATAAGCACCATAGGCAGCTAAATTAAAAATTGTCTGTGGCTGAATACTCTCAAAAGTTTCTTCTACCGAATATTTCGAGACGATATCACAATGGACTATATTTTCAGAAGGAATATTTAATAGTTTAAGCCTCCATGCTCTTTGTGCATCATGTGTTAGAGCAAAAACATCTTTACGAACCGTAAAAATATCTTTGAACAGATTAGCCCCAATAAATCCGCTTGCCCCAAAAACAAAAATCGGGCCTTTTAATTCAAGTATTTTATCTTTCAGAACATCAGTCATTTTTCTCAGTTATTAGGATAGCTCTGTTTCCAAAGCGTATAATTGTTTGAGTTCTTCAAGGGCTTGTTGATATTGCTCCGGTTTCATTGGTAAATAATGCCACTCTAATTTATTCTCCATATAAGTTACACCCTTACCTTTCACCGTATCTGCAATAATCATTTTAGGCAAACCATTTTTTTTTGTTTTGAACTCGGTAATAATAGATATCAGTTTTTCAATATCATGTCCATCAGTCTCAACTACTTCAAAACCAATAGCCTGCCATTTATTTATATCTGCCGAAAGCCCTAAAACTTTATCTGTATTGCCAAAACCTTGTAAACCGTTACAGTCGATTAGCACAATCAGGTTATCTAATCGTTTGCTTACAGCATAATGTCCTGCCTCCCAGCTTGTTCCCTCATTGGTTTCTCCATCTGACATCAGGACGTAGGTCATTTTATCATTTTGCAGGAGTTTGTTGGCATGCGCAATTCCAGCACCAATCGGTAATCCATGCCCTAATGAACCTGTGGCAAACGGAATACCTTTGATTTTATTAGGGGCCGGGTGCGCTGGTAATACCGTGCCATTTTTATAAAAAGTATCTAAAATTTCATCAGATAATTCACCCATTTGATTCAGGCAGGCATATAAAGCGGCGGCGGCATGGCCTTTAGATAATAAAAAAACTTCATCAGCTTGACGATGAATAATGAGTGTAGCTATGATTAAATCAATACATGAAAGTGAACAGCCAATATGACCAGCATTCGCTTTGAAGTACATCTTCAATAATTTCAACCTCAATTGACCACTCAGTTTTCGATATGTCTGATTACTATTGGTCATTAGCTTCTTTTTCGCTTAATTTCGTAGGTTTTTTCTTTCTCCAGAACGATAAGCCTACCAATAAGCCATAAGTTACAAACGAAATACCAGACACCATACTCCCGGTTTTCAGATAAGGCGCTTCATAATAGAGCTTTACCTGATGTTTGCCTTTGTCTAACACAATTCCCGTCATACCAAAGGTAACCAGACGGGTTTCTGCAGGCTTTCCATCTACTTCTGCTTTCCAACCTTTATCGAATGGGATGGAAAGAAAAAGAAGCTTGGTTTGATTGATATCTATGGTTCCGTCAAAATGCTGGTCGTCATAAGAAGTAATCTGCAAAGTGTCTTTTCTACATTCGCTGATTAATTGATTAAAGGCCTCAACCGTCACACTTTGCAACGAGTCTTTGATTTCTCCGAATGCAGAGTATTCTGCTTTCTCGTCGTTATTAATTACGAAACCCCTATATATAGAAGCATCTTTTTCGACAGTCGAAAGTTTCTCGAAGTTTTCTTTGGTCATGTACTTCTCAAGTGTAAAGCCCATCGGTAAGGCATTTGTATTTTTGAAAACCTTTACATCCTGAAAAGTAGTGAGTGAATCAAAACCAAAACGCTGGAACGGGAATATGCCTTTTACCAGATAATATTTAACACTTGTCAAAGGCATTAATAGCGGACGTCCACGCACCCCGCCAATCCAACGGGTAGCTGTTTCCTGATTTGGTGGAATGGTATTTAACCCATTCATAAAAGCCACGTAATATCTGTGATTAAAAGAGTGATAGCTTGAGGTACTCTGGTAATTCTGTACCATCGCATCATTGAGACTCTCATGAATGGCACTACCCGACGAATAGTTTTTCTCTACTCTGAAAAAGGATTTATCTCGTTGTCTGATATAATCAATGGCTTCTAAGGTATAATCGTTGAACCCTGCTTTGGATTTGAACTCTGCTACTGTCTGGATACTACGTTTATTCAATGTTTGGTTATCAAAGTAAATCATTTCTACAAATGTAATGCCTAAAAAAAAACACAAGGCCACTTTTCGAATACTACTCACCCGGGTTGCAGCAAACAGTAGTGCATAGATAAATAACAACAGAACAGCCGAAGTACGGATGCCCTTATTAACTGTAGATGCTAAATCATCTGAAAAATTGAAAAGTAAAAGAAACTGAAGAAACAAGAAAGTACCACCTAAAGCCAGCAGATTAATTTTATAGCCTTTAATTATGGCCTCTATTACTTTAAGACATCCGAGGAGTAAACCAACAGCAATAAAAGCGGCCATTACCCTATAGTAATTTCCTGTAAATAACCAGAAGATATATCTGAAATAAGGGAAAGTCATAATAATAAATATAAGCCCGGTAACCACTCCATAAGCAATTCTTTCACGGCGATTGCCCATTACGAATAGCTGTGGCAATAGCAATAACATACCTATACCTACATAGAACGCCGGAGCCTCCATATAGTTCTGCCAGCCTTTATAAGTACCTGCATAACCTAAAATATCATTACTAAACCAGCGCAAATAAGTAGTGAAAAGCTCAATACTATCGGCAGTTTGCAAGATAGGTTGAGATGAAAGTGTACTTGTATAGGAAACATCTCCAGAACCGCGGGGGCTATTGAGTAGTAAAAGAATATGAGAGTAGCAAATCAAAAAGCCCATGCCTATACCTAATGCACTGAAAGCCACTAATTGAGCCAGAAATTTTCCATTTTCAAGCCAGTTAGTAAGTCTGTCTTCCACATATAGCCTAACCAGAAGGTAAATAATAGTAAATTCAGCGATGATAGTGAAATTGAAAGGCTGATCAACAGCGATAAGCATGGTCGCTATCGGAATGAGATACCATTTTTTCTCTCTCAATAACTGCTCAATGCCTATTAGTAATAATATGCTGTATAACAAGCTGTTCGCCAGTAAGGGTGTCCATCCTAATACCAAAGCTGTAAAGCCCATGAGCGCAAAGCAAACCCCGCCGACAATACTTGTATAATTATTATAATTGATTGTTTTCAGAAACCAGAAGAAGACCAGCCCATTGACGATAATACGTAAAAACTCAATCCAGCCCGCTATTAAAGGAATATTTTTGCCATCGCCTAAATAATATAAGAAATAGAAAGGGCTATTCATAAACGGAGAGATATCCTGCCCCATACCTTGTTTAAACGACCAGCTCAACATACCATACTGCTGAAAATAATCTGTTGCCATTTTATAGATAGGATAAAAGGCATTGGTCATATCACTACCAATATCTAAATAAAGCGTTGTCTTTTTTGAAAGCAAAAAATCTTTGAATATAAAAAAGGCCGCTACTGCTAATAGGCCTGTTATCAGCCCCCAGGCTAATTTATTAGAAAAAGTAAAAAGCGGATTATTATTCGATAAATGAGTTTCTAAAATTTTCGGAGTTGGGTTTACCGTTACCTCATCTTGCTTTTTTTGTGGTATGTTTTGCTGGCTAACGGGTTTGTTCTTCTTTTTCATTGAGATTTTTAGGGGTAATAGGAACAATAATGCTTATCACACAAATTTTCTATTCAAATATGAGATATTTTTTGCAAAATAATAGATTTTCTTATATGTATTATCTGGTAATAATAGTCCAAAATGTATGCCAAAATATAAAAATGTTACCTTTTAGTAAATGATTGTTAATTTTTATAATACCGCAAAATTAATAATGATAATACAACTTTAATTGCCAAAAATATTAACTTTAAACCGACTAAAAAATTATTCATCTTTAAACATAAACAATGAAACAATTATTGAGACTACTGCTACTGATTATTTTAGGAAGTTCTTTTGCTATGGCGCAAAATACCACCGTTGTTGTAACACCTAATACTAATATACCTACTAATGGGGTGCATCTTGGCCATAATGTAGGCCAGAATATGTCCTCTGATAGCTCGGTTATGATTGGCTCAGGTGCAGGACAAAATAGCTATTATTCCAGAAGTAGCGTGTATATAGGAGCTGATGCCGGGAGATATTCAACCTTTGAAAAAAATGTCTTTATCGGAAGAGCTTCCGGTGAGAACAACACAAATGATGAAAATACTTTTATGGGTTTTTGGGCAGGAAGAAAAAATACGAGTGGAAGATATAATCTGATTGTAGGTTCACAGGCTGGATATTTTAATACAACTGGCAAACAAAATGTATTCTTAGGGCATGTTACAGGATATAGAAACACTACAGGAGAAGATAATACCTTTGTAGGGCGTTCAGCCGGATTTGATAATACCACCGGCACAGGCAATACATTTATTGGTACTTATGCAGGTGGCTTCTGTTGGACGAGTTGTAATATATGGACAGAAAGTACCAATATTACGGGCAATTACAATGTGATGATTGGCTATAAGGCTATTCCAACCATAACAGGGCTTACCAATGCAATTGCGATTGGTAGCAATGCGAAGGTATCGAGTAGTAATAGTATGGTTTTAGGTGGTACAGGACAATATGCGCTCAATGTCGGAATTGGTACGCAATCTCCTACTGCTAAGTTGGAGATTGTAAGTGATGCCAGCAATACTTCCGGTTTAAAGCTAACTAATCTGACAAATAGTTCTTCAATTAGTAATTCATCAGACAAAGTCCTATCTGTAGATAATACCGGTAATGTGATTTTAGTGTCTAATACAACTAATTACTTCGCCAATCCGGTGGGAATAGGTGCAATACCTGTACAGGATTATATTTTGTCAATTTGTGGTAGAGCACGCGCCAGTGATCTGGTGGCAGATCCTAAATGGTGCGATTATGTTTTTGAAAAAGACTACAAACTAATGTCTGTTAGTCAGTTAGAAGCTTATGTGAAACAAAACAAGCATTTACCTGAAATACCTACAGCAAAGGAAGTAAATGAGAATGGAGTAGCCTTAGGTGAAATGACTTCGAAGTTATTATTGAAAGTAGAAGAACTAACCCTTTATATAATAGCACAGGAAAAACGAATTATGGAGTTAGAAAGGCAATTAATTGCGAAAGGCGAAAAAGTGAAATCAAAAAAATAGATATATTTGACAGACATAATAAAACCATTCAAATAATTGAGATGAGCAGCTCTGTTTTAAAAAAGAGGTATTGTTTTAGCATTTGGAAATAGAATAAATTAGCTGTTTTTAAGCAAATTTAATCTGGAATTAAAAGTATAATTCAGAAAAATGGTTAATTTGCATAAAACTTACTAAACCATGTCTGTTAAGAAAAGTGCTGCCACTTCCTTTGTGCTTATCACAGTTCTCATTGATTCTATAGGCTTCGGAGTAATCATACCGGTTTTACCAAGATTAATTTCAGAATTAGCGCATGTCGATACCAGTGGAGCAGCCCGATACGGTGGTTTGCTATTTGCTGCCTATGCGGTGATGCAGTTTCTTTTCTCTCCGGTTATGGGTGGTCTGAGTGACCAGTATGGGCGAAGACCTGTATTATTGGCTTCACTTTTTGGATTCGGACTCGATTATCTATTGTTGGTTTTTGCACCCACTATTGGCTGGTTATTTGTTGGTAGAGTTATTGCGGGTGTGATGGGTGCAAGTTTTACTACTGCTGCCGCTTATATGGCAGATATCAGTCCACCTGAAAAAAGAGCGCAGAATTTTGGTATGATTGGAGCAGCTTTTGGTTTAGGTTTTATTATTGGACCGATTATTGGTGGTTTTGTAAGTGATTTTGGCACCCGTGCACCATTTATGGTAGCAGGAGGGTTGACTATATTAAACTGGCTGTACGGTTATTTTGTCTTGCCTGAATCTTTAAGTTTAGAAAACCGTAGAAAATTTGATTGGAAACGTGCCAATCCGATAGGTGCTTTAATAAACCTCAAGCGATTTCCTATGATAATAGGACTGGTAGCGGCTATATTTTTATTATATGTTTCAAGTTTTTCTACGCAAGGCACCTGGACTTATTATACCAAAGAAAAATTTGGTTGGTCAGAGCGCGAAGTGGGCCTGTCTTTAACTTTTGTAGGGGTTATGATTGCCTTAGTACAAGGTTTTCTTACACGGATTCTGATTCCCAAATTAGGTACAAGAAAAGCCATTTATGTGGGATTTACCTTCTCCATTTTAGGTTCACTTGCTTATTGCTTTGCAAATGAGGGCTGGATGGTCTATGCTATTATGATACCATTCTCATTGGGTGGATTAGCAGGACCTGCTATGCAAGGTATTATATCAGGGCAAATACCTGCTAATGAGCAAGGAGAGTTACAAGGCTCATTAACCAGCCTGAACAGTGTAGCATCTATTATCGGACCTTTGTTAATGACGAGCTTGTTTGCACGATTTACTGCTAAGGATGCTCCTATTTATTTTCCTGGAGTTCCTTTTCTGGCATCAGTTATATTAACTTTATTAAGCTTGTTATTGATTGTCAGAACACTCAATAAGCATAGTACTAAGGTAGAACGGGCAGAGGCTAAACACTAAGGTATTTCATAAGCATATCAAACCGTTCCTGTTCAATACTACCAACAGGCTCATGGGCATAGGCACTTTCAACAATATAACCGAAGCGTTCGAGCGTAGCTATGATTGAAGTAATATTCTGACGGTTGATTTTTAGTGTCAGTTTTGAAGCTTCTTCTCCTGTGTACTGATTTCCTGAAAAATAGCTGCTCAGTATTTTTGCATTATCAGATTCTATCAATCGACTGATTTCTGCTAATGAGTAATCTCTATTTTTAATAGCTATAACCAATACAGCTCCAGGTTCTTGCGCACCCAAAAGTTCACCAAATCTGTTATAAATTGTTGCTGCTGTAATGTTGCCAACAAAAGCTTCTTCTTCATCTACCACAGCCAGAATTTGTAAGTGGTATTTTGAAATAAATCCCAATGCTTCGTAAATGTGTTGGTAATCGAAAATGTAAACGCCTGAATATTGAGGCATTATCTCAGAAATCAATAAGTCTTCATCATAATTCAACAATATGTCTTCGCTTAAAATACCTAAGTATTTTTCATTATCGACAACCACCAATTGTCCAATACGATTTTCTTCCATCCAGTTCAAAGCATCGCCAACAGTATCACTCAGCTTTAAAATGGGTAATTCGTGGTTGATAATTTGAGCAGCCGTCATTCTTTATTTTATTTTATAATATATTTCTAAAGCTATACGAAGAGATATCCATAAAAAATTATGCCAAGACTTCTTCCTGAACTTTGTCAAGGAATCTGGCAAGATAATGGTTAAATTCTTCGGGTCGCTCCATCATTGGGGCATGGCAACATTTGTCAATAAAATATAATTCCGAGTTCTCCAGTAAACGATTGAATTCAAAACCAACATGAGGTGGAGTAATAGTATCGTTAAGCCCCCAGATTAAGCATGTTTGTACTTTTATGTTTGGTATCTCCTTAGCCATGTTATGGCGTTGTGCCGACTTGGCTATCTGTACAATATTCATACATTTCGGAATACTCGAGGTAATTTCAAAGCATTCGTCAATCAGTTCTTTAGTAGCTGTTTTTGGATCATAGAAAGTATAGGCTACACGCTCACGGATATATTCATAGCTTCCACGCTTAGGGAACGACCCTCCCATTGTATTTTCAAATAAACCCGAACTTCCGGTTAATATCAATGCTTTAACCATATCCTGATGTGCCAATGTGTACAATAAACCCACGTGACCACCTAAAGAATTACCTAAAAGGATAATTTCTTTGAGTTGTTTGAAAGCAATAAAACGTTCTATGAATCCCTGTAAACCTTCCAGACTTGCTTCTCGCATGGGCATATCATAAATAGGCATTACCGGGATAACAATCCGGCAACGATGTCTGAAACCTTCAATTACATCGTCGAAATTACTTAATGCACCGAATAAGCCATGCAAAATCAGTAGCGTATCGCCGCTACCTTCATCAATGTATTTAAACTCCCCTTCCTGTTGTACTTGATAATTCATTCTGTTTTCTCAAAAATTCTATTAAAGATTTAGTATGTTCTAATAAAGATGTAATTACGGAAATCCGTCTATATTTGTGTTTTCTAAGACAAAATAGTGGTTTAAAATTGAATTTTCAAAACTTTCTATAGTAAAGAACGAAAAACAGAGATTAAAAGTTTATGAATGACTTTTCAACGGTGATTATCGGCGGTGGGATTTCAGGATTGACCTGCGCGAAGTATCTGAACGAAAAAGGAATGAGTTTCGTAATCTTAGAAAGTTCAGACGCTTTGGGTGGGAGAGTCCGCACAGATATGGTGGAAGGTTTCCGGCTTGACAGAGGTTTTCAGACTCTATTGGCCAATTATTCTGAAGCTCGTAAAATACTAAATTATAGCCATTTAGATCTTAATTATTTTGAATCTGGAGTTCTGATAAAAGCGAAGAAGGGTTTCACAAAACTTGAAAGTCCTTTCAAAGATAAAGGTTCTATTTTTTCGAAGGCTTTTTCGCCAATTGGTTCATGGAGCGATAGACTGAAAATTAAGAAATTTGCTAAATATGTAGCAGATATACCTGATGAAGAGCTATTTGGTATGGATGATATAGAGACTATTAAGTTTTTGAAAAAGTATGGATGGAGTAAAGAAATCATTCAGCAGTTTTTCAAACCATTTTTTGGTAGCATTTTTCATGATAATGAACTACATACCTCAAGCAATTTATTCCATTTTGTTTTCAAACAATTCTTTAAAGGTGAAATGGCCATTCCTGCCGAAGGTATCCAGGCAATTCCGGAACAGATTTCAGATATGATCTCGAAAGAAAAAATCAGATTAAATACGATTGTTAAAGGTATAGAGGATAATAAGGTTTTTTTAGAGAATGGGAAAATTCTGACCGCCGACAGAATTGTTATAGCAACTGATCCACTTACAGCAGACCGTTTTTTAGATGAAGATAAAATTTATGAACACCAGCTTACTACCTGTACCTATTTTTCGGCAGAATATTCTCCTTTAAAAGGACAGAAATACCTAACTTTAAATCCAGACAGAAAAGGGGTTGTGCATAACCTATTCGTACCTACGGATATTTCGCCTTCATACGGAACAACTGGCAAAACATTAATTTCAGTTAGTACCCACGGTTTGGAGAAAATTGATGAACGTAATCATATCAGTCGGATCAAACGAGAAGTGTATGATTGGTTTGGGGCACAGGTAAATGTCTGGAAACATATTCGTACTTATCATATACCTGATGCATTACCCAAGTTTCCATCAGGTACAAAGAAACAGCCTCTGAAATTAAATGAAAACCTCTATCGTTGTGGCGATTACCTGGCTTATCCCTCGTTGAATGCGGCTATGCAGACGGGTAGGGAAGTGGCAGAGATGATTAGTGAGATTTGAGATTATAGCAAAAGTACATCTATTCAAAACCTATAAATATGTATGAAAAAAATTCTTACCTCATTATTCTTATGTATTACACTAATCGGAAATGCTCAACAAAAATATCTTACCCTTTCAAAAGAGGTGTTGCATGATAAAATAAAAGGCGGTTGGGCAGGGCAGACCATTGGTGTCACTTTCGGTGGCCCAATGGAATTTCGTTACAATGGTACTATTATTAATGAGTATCAGCCTATTCCGTGGTATAATGGTTATTTGAAGAAAACCATGATTGAGAATCCGGGTTTATATGATGATTTATATATGGATTTGACGTTTGTAGACATTCTTGAAAAAGAAGGACTTGATGCTCCGGTTGAATCTCATGCCAAAGCCTATGCTAATGCAGGCTATGCATTGTGGCACGCCAATCAGGCAGGTCGTTATAATATTTTACATAATATTATGCCGCCACAATCAGGGCATTGGTTGCATAACCCTCATGCAGATTGTATAGATTATCAGATTGAATGTGATTTCGCAGGATTGATGTCACCCGGAATGCCAAATACCGCCTCTAAGATTTCAGATAAGATTGGACATATCATGAACTATGGCGATGGTTGGTATGGAGGTGTTTTCTTAGGAGCTTGCTATACTTTGGCCTTTACTTCCAACAATATTGAATATATTATTAACGAAGCTTTGAAAACAATTCCTACACAAAGTGAGTATTATAAATGTATAGCCGATGTAATCAAGTATTATAAATTATATCCGAACGACTGGAAAAAGACCTGGTTTGCTTTGCAGGATAGATGGTCAGAAGATATTGGGTGCCCTGATGGCGTGTTTACTCCTTTTAATATAGATGCCAAACTTAATTCTGCTTATGTAGTATTAGGCTTATTATATGGTAAAGGAGATTTTACCAAAACAATAGAAATAACCACACGTTGCGGGCAGGATGCCGATTGTAATCCGTCGTCAGCCTGTGGTATTTTAGGAACAATGTTAGGTTACTCAAAAATCCCCGCCTATTGGAAAATCGGATTAACAGAGGCAGAAGATATTGATTTTAAATATACCACTATCTCATTAAATAAGGTATATGAAATAGGATTAAAGCATGCTTTGCAGAATATCGAACGCAATGGTGGTAAAATTTCAGGAGATAAAGTAAGTATTCTGGTTCAAAAACCGGAATTGGTTCGTTGGGAGCAAAGTTTTGAGAAGATTTATCCGGTTGATAAAATATTTGTTTATAAAAGTATCAAAGACGAATATAGTTTTGATTTCGAGGGTACAGGCGTAGTAATCAAAGGTGTTGCTGAAAAAAAAGACAAAGATGCCAAAGATGTAGTACTTAACACCGAGGTTTATATAGATGGTAAATTAGCAGAAACTATAGAAATGCCAACCGAGTTTCGTGCCCGCAGGCATGAAATTTTCTGGAACTATCAATTGCCAAAAGGGAAACATAAAGTGGCTGTGAAATTACTAAACCCATCAAGCCAGCACGATTTAAGATTGAACGATGCGATTGTGTATAACGACCATCCAAATAATGAGAGCAATCAGACCATTTATCGATTCGGGCAGCCAAAAAAAATTAAACCTTAATAGAGAATCAAGGTCTAATAAAAGGGAGTAGAGAAAATTACGTTAATAAAAAACATAATTAAATCAGGCAACGCATGAAAAAAACAATGATTAGTCTCGTAGTATTTGCAATCTCGGTAAGTGGTGCACTTGCTCAAACCGCACAAGATGTTTTAAATAAATATATAGACGCAACTGGCGGTAAAGCACTTTGGGACGGTGTGAATACTTATTCAATGAAACAAAGCTATAAAAGTGGCGCAGCCTCCGACTACGATATGGAGGTAAAGGTAGCATTTGCAGATGGTTCAATGTCTAAATCGAAGACTATTCTGAAAAGAACCTTTATTTATGGTATTAAAGGAAATGAAGGCTGGCTGAAAGTGCCGCTTGGAAGTGGAGACAAAAATACCCAATACGAAACCAAAGATCTGAGTGCAAAAGAACAGGAAAACATGCGTAGAGAACTGAGAGAGCTTGTATTGCCTTTCTGGGATTATCAGAAGAAGGGATACATAGCTACTTTGGTTGGTTCAGAAACTCTGAACGGTAAAAAAGTGAATCATGTAGAGTTAAGTGGTAAAGGTGTTAAGTATAATTTATACTTTGATGAAAACACAGGTTTATTGAATAGAAGAAAGCTGACTTTGGCAAGCGGCGAAGTAATTACGGAAGATTACATCAGTTACACAACATCTCCTTATGGTATCAAATATCCTTCTGAATCTACATACACAAGTACGGCAGATAAACGAACTGTAAAAGTTACAACGAGTATCGTGTTTAATGATAATATTTCTGCTGCGGCTTTTGCCAGATAATCAGACAAAGAGAAGCCCGACTTGAGTGTCGGGCTTTATTTATATAGTTGCCTTAGAGGTTTCCTTTTTATTGTTTTCTTCTTTATGAATTGTTGCTGCTTTGGGTCTCCGTTGTGAATTAGATTTCTCCTCGTGCTTTTGGTTCGCTTCCTCAATAGAATGTGAAATAAAAGCGTCATCTTCTTTCTCGGCCAGATCAGACAATTTTCTGTAAAAAGCTTTAGCTTTCTCTAATTCTTCTTCCGTTAAATCTTCTATATCTATTAATCGGTTACTTGCCTTATCGCTCGAAGCTATCAGTTCATTCAATTTAATCTGTAACGCAATTGTATCTTTATTCTGGGATTGTTGAATGATAAACACCATCAGAAAAGTAATAATAGTGGTACCAGTATTAATAACCAATTGCCAGGTATCAGAAAAATCAAAGACAGGCCCTGATACAGCCCATACGATAATCACGATGAAAGCACTTACAAAAGCATAGGGGCTACCCGTAGCCTTTGTTACTTTTTTGGAAAAACGGTCGAAGAAACCAAGTATTCCTTTTTTCTTTCTTTTCATTGTAAAAAGAATTTGTGTTTTTATAATTGATTGTAGCTATTAGCTTTTAAATACATATGATATATAAAAAACTGTTCCACCTGATTTTCAGCAAATGTTGGGATAATGCTACTCATGGTCCCCATAAGTAAATATACCTAAAAGCATAAAGGTAAAATAGTGTTGATAGAACAATTTCAAGAACTTATATAAAGGTTTTTGAGGGGTGAAACTGTAAGTAGTTAGTAGTAAGGAAAATAAGGGGAAGGCGTTAAAAAACTTTAGGGCGGGGTATTGACAAATGTAAAAAAGAGCCTTACCTTTGCAGTCCCAAAAATGAGGAACAGACTGAGCGTTACATAGCAGGAGCATAGTAAAAAGGTGGTAATCAGGAGATTGGGGGAGAGTTAAAAATAAAGTTAGTAATTAATTTGGAGATGTAAAAATAAGTTCAGAATTTTGCACCCCGATTGATTGAGAGAGTAGAGGGAGAGAAGTTGCGAAATGGAAGGGTTGAAAATAAATTTTAAAATTAATTTGGTTTTAAAATAATAAATTCAGAATTTTGCACCCCGATTGATTGAGAGAGTAAGGAAAATAAAGGAAAGAGGTTTACGAAGAGTGATTGAGGAGATAAGGAGAGTGAAAAAAAATATGAAAAAATATTTTTTTAAATTCAAAAAGAGTCGTAACTTTGCAGTCCGTTTCGCTTAATAAAAACAGAGAAAACGGGAAAGTAAAAAAGAGTAGTAAAGTTCTTTAAATAGGAAACAGTAAAACGGATTAAGTTGTTCAAAAAGAGTTTAGAAATTTTTTAGAAGCTTAGTTTTAGTTTTAGCGAGTCGGAAGGCAGGAATGCTGGATGAATAAAGTTCATTAACTTGTTGAGAATGCAAATGCGAGACCAAAGTGGTCAGGCAAACAAATTCATTTACAATGGAGAGTTTGATCCTGGCTCAGGATGAACGCTAG
>NZ_JACETV010000020.1 GCF_013912375.1 Emticicia sp. BO119
GTGACCCTGAACGGCAAGGCCTGTAGTGCGAGTGATGCAGGGACAGTGATTGTGAATCCACCGGTAAGTGTACAGGTGAATGATGTGGTCTTGTGTGCAGGAGAAACCGGTACCTTGACAGCCAGTGGTTGTGCAGGCACGGTGAGCTGGACAGGAGGTGGAACACCGAATGGCAGCAGTTTATCAGTAAATGCGACAGGTACTTATACAGCGACGTGTACTGTGACCCTGAACGGCAAGGCCTGTAGTGCGAGTGATGCAGGGACAGTGATTGTGAATCCACCGGTAAGTGTACAGGTGAATGATGTGGTCTTGTGTGCAGGAGAAACCGGTACCTTGACAGCCAGTGGTTGTGCAGGCACAGTGAGCTGGAGCAACGGTGCTACAACGAATACAATCAGCGTAAGTACAGCAGGGACCTACACTGCTACGTGTTTTGTAACTACAAATGGTAAAGAATGTAGTGCGAGTGATGCAGGGACAGTGATTGTGAATCCACCGGTAAGTGTACAGGTGAACGACATTATATTGTGTGCAGGAGAAACTGGTACCTTGACAGCCAGTGGTTGTACGGGTACTATAACCTGGACTGGAGGAGGTACGCCAAGTGGCTCGACCTTATCCGTGAATGCCACAGGTACTTACACAGCAATATGTAAAACAAACTTGAACGGGAAAGAGTGTACGGCTTCTGATGATGCTACTGTAATTGTAAATCCGGTAGTAACAGTATTAGTAAATGATATTATAATCTGTACAGGAGAAACTGGCATTTTGACAGCAAGCGGCTGCTCAGGTACAGTAACGTGGACAGGCGGTGGTACACCAAACGGTAATACCTTGTCTGTCAATACAATGGGTACTTATACAGCTACTTGTAAAGTTTTAGCTAATGGTAAAGAATGTACCGCTACAGATAATGGTAAAGTGACTGTAAATCCTCCTGTAACTGTTTCAGTAAATGACTTGACATTATGTGCAGGCGAAACCGGAAAATTAATTGCAACTGGTTGTTCGGGAACAGTAGTATGGAGCACTGGAGCGACTGCGACATCAATAAATGTTATTGAAAATACAGCGGGTACATATAGCTACACTGCAACTTGTTATGTAACCATAGGTGGAAAAACCTGTACAGGAAGAGACAATGCCACACTTACAATAAATCCGAACCCGAAAGTTAAAGTTGATGATGCAAGTGTTTGTAAAGGAGCAAGTGTAACATTAACCGCTACTGAATGCGCAGGAACAATAACGTGGAATACAGGTGTAACAGGTAGTAGTATAACAGTAAGCCCAAATATCAATACTACTTATACGGCAACTTGCACATTGAGTACAGGTTGTAAAGCAACCGATACTGGAACGGTTGAAGTTCTTCCGGTTTTAATTCCGACTATTGGCTCTAACTCTCCGGTTTGTGAAGGTGGAATAATTAATTTAACAGCAAATGGAGGCGTAAATTATTTCTGGAAAGGTCCTAACGGTTATACCTCAAGTGTACAGAATCCGGTTATTAATCCGGCAACAACTGCTCATCAGGGAGTATATACTGTAACTGTAACAAATAGCAGTGGTTGTACTGGAACAGCAACCACTGCGGTTACTATAAAAACCTTACCGCCAATTACTTCTTCAAACGCATCTATTTGTGAAGGCGAGGATCTGAAACTAACCGCACCTGATTTTGGTGTAGGAGCAACGTATCAATGGACAGGCCCTAACTTTTTCTCTCAAAATGATAGAGTTGTCACAATTACTAACACGACTTTAGCTAATAAAGGAGTATATACAATAACTATAACCAAAGATGGATGTTCTACAAGTGCTACAGTAACTATTGATATTAAAGAGAAACCAGCCACCCCTACTATCGGTGTTGATGGGCCTGATACCATTTGTGATAATACACCTGTTAAACTAACTGCAACAGGTTGCACAACTGGAACAATAGTTTGGTCAAATGGACAAATGGGTACATCAATTAATGTTTCTAACGAAGGCACTTATTCGGTAATATGTAAGGTCGGAGATTGTGTAAGTGGTACTTCAAATAGCATTGTTATCAAGAAAGGAAGCAAGCCTAATCCTCCTCATGTCACTACAGATAAAGAAATCTGTTGTGATGGTGCAACTGCTAAATTAACTGCAACAGGTTGTACGAATGGTACATTAAATTGGAGTACGGGAGCAATAGGAAGCACTATTCAGGTTGCAACATCGGGAACTTATACTGTAACCTGTACTAATAATTGTGGAACAAGTTCAAACTCTACACCTATTATTATTCGTACAGGCACCTCTCCAACTACACCAACGATAGCGACCAGCAAGGATAAGCTATGTGTAGGAGAAGAAGCTACCTTGACAGCGACAGGCTGCAATGGAACGGTTATTTGGAACAATAGTGCTACAGGAAGCGTGATAACAGTAAGTATTCCTGGTACATATACGGCAGTTTGTAATAATATTTGTGGTACAAGCGGTACATCAAATGTGATAACGATCACCCCTGGAGACACACCATCAGCACCGGTAATAACACCATCGAGTACAAGCATCTGTTCAGGAGCGAGTGCTACTTTGACAGCGACAGGCTGTAATGGTACAG
>NZ_JACETV010000021.1 GCF_013912375.1 Emticicia sp. BO119
GTCTTCTTCAGGAATGTTACAGTCTGGGTATTGTTGCCAGCGTAATTCAACGCCCCGCTCTGAATTGGTGGCACTTAAGCCTCTCGGACGAGGTGGAATCACCCTGATCCTGACTGTTTTAATATCGGTCAGCTGAACGGCTGTCCGCCCGGGAAAGTCTTCTACTTTAAACAAAACATCATACGGCTGTTCTCTGACGTGCTTGCAGTTGGTCTCCCAAGTAAAGGTCCCTGATGCAGGACTATTCTGGGTTGTGTTTAAGGGGGTGAACGTAGCTTCCTTTGGAGCTATAAACTCTACCACCCCACCTGCATCGCGATTATACACTCCGCCGGTAGTTGATATTCTGACTTTATGATTATCGGGGTCGCGAGCTGTTATGGTAAACTCTATTTTCTGTCCGGCTTCTACGCAGATTGGCGAGGGAGTGGTCAGTAAGGGTCGCTTATTAGGCGTTTCTACTACGATAATCTGCATGTCACGGGTGATCTCCCCTATTTTAGTATAGGTGCCATTCACCCCCTTTCGCCATTCTTCTACAATAAAAGCTACATTGACCTGATACTGATTTACTGCCAGTCGGCCAGGGGCATCCCAGATCAAATCACCGGTGATGGCATCTATCCTGAAAAACGAAGGACTCAGACCATCTTCTGTTAATCGTGAGTTACCCAACGTAGAAGGATCCTGATACCCTTGTGCAAATACTCCTCCATACGACCCATCATTAGCCCCTTTTTTAGGTGCGGTAAGCCTGTAGGCCAGACTATCACCATCAGCATCGAATGCCCCCGGATTATGAATAAACCGTTTCCCTACCCCGGCTGTATCTACAGGGATATTGAGCAGAACTGGTGTATTATTCAGCCCTAATGAGCCATTTACTAATATGGTGGTTTCAACAAAAAAACTAATCAGATCGGTGGGTGCCTGCAGATTGACCGTATTGGCATTCCGGTTAATAATTGCACAGGAGATGGTGTATCTACCCTGTGCAGGAAACGTAAACGTAGTATCATACACATTACACATCGTTCCGGCGTTAATCAGAAATTTTCTGGTACGTTTTACCTGATATAAGCCTACGCCCGTAACTCCAAATGAAAAATCAGAAGTATTGGCGGCTTCATTGGCCTGTACGCCATTAATCTGGTCGGTATAAGTAGTTAGTGTAACACGGTAGGTAAGTGTAGTTGCCGAAATTCTTTTAGCAGTTATTTCACCTGCACGTAAGTGGGAGGCCTGTACCTGAGGCAGTATTGACAAGCTGACAATCAGAAAAAGTAAAGTAGATTTTAACAGTTGCATAGGCTTTGTTAGTCAGGGTTTTTAATAAAAACGAACGAAGCCTTATGAGTTGTGTATAGGAGAGGCAGAATTTTAAGACCATGTTTAAAAGTATCAATCAGGCAGCTTTACTTGCCTGGATCAATCTTTCTAATTTCTTATGGAATCTCCAGGGAACAGCAATCTCTCTGGTGGTTCGGGCAATTCTTACCTGATAGCCTCTGGCATTACCTTCTACTTTAAGGATACCCTTAATGTTCACAATAATATGCTTATCTAAATGAATAAACTGATCATTGGCGGAAAGTTCTTTTTCAATATCGGCATGAATCGTTGTTTTTTCGACACCAAGAAAATTCTGCCAGTATATATCTGCTGTATCTTTGGCAGTTTCAGCATAGATAAACTGATTAGGTAACAGACTCAACCTCTCACCTTTTTCACCCAAGACCAATGCCGACAGGGTTTGTTCAGACTCTGCATTTGCTAATTTTTGTAGTGCCCCATTAATAAGTTCAGCACAGGCAGCAAATTTATTTTGGAATACCCTCTGCTGAATAAATGTAGTAATGATAACCGGAATAATACTTAATGCAAAGATTTTCAGAATATCAATTATTTTAAAAGTAATGATATGAAAGATATTACTATACACTACTATCAGAGAGGTTATTAACAACACCATTATCAAAAAATGCAGGGTTTGTCGGGCAATAGTCCAGTTTTGTTTATCATAAAACTTCGGAAAAATGGCAGGTAATATAAATTTGACTATCAGCATGGCAAAAGTAGCAACCCCACCAAAACCTAAGAGTAATTCTGTTTTTTGCTCATGAGTAAACAAATCGAGCCCGAAAGGTTGCATACCAACAGCTATAATGGCTACAAATAAGCCCACTAAGAGAGAAATAAGAAGGCCTCGTAACGAACGGATAGAGGTTGCCATAGGAAGCCGGAAAGCCTCATTCAAGGCTATTAACTGTTCTCTGATAAAATTTAATAAATGGCTACTCGTAATAGATATGGCACGTAAAATATTCATAGGTTAATCCGGTAATAACGCGTGTTTAATCAGAGATTTTTAATGAAAACTCAAAAATTATACCATTTCTCTGGTTAAACACGCAATTGCTATAGCAAATATACATAAAACATGGTTATTTACCTTATCAGTTGAATCCAACCCTTAATAGTTGTGGGAGTTTCATCCTTTTTATCCAATCGCTGCAAGGTTACCTTGGCCACATAAAAATATGTGCCCGATGGCATCTCACTTCC
>NZ_JACETV010000022.1 GCF_013912375.1 Emticicia sp. BO119
CTCAGGTTTAACAATCAATAATTCAACGGGACAGATAACTCCGGGCAGCAGTACGGCAGGAACCTATACAGTGACCTATACGATAGCAGCCAGTGGAGGCTGTGCTTCAGCTACGGCAACCACCAGTGTAACGATTACTAATGCGCCAAGCGCTACGATTAGCTATGCGGGCACCCCTTATTGTAAAACAGCGAGTCCAGCCAATGTGACTTTAACAGGAACTTCGGGAGGGGCATTTACAGCTTCCCCTGTAGGATTGAGTCTGAACAGTTCATCGGGACAGATTACCCCAGGAAGTAGTACAGCAGGGACTTATACAGTTACTTATACGATAGCTGCCAGTGGAGGCTGTGCTTCTGCGACTGCTACTACGAGTGTAACGATTACTGATAGTCCCTCAGCCAGTATCAGCTATGCAGGCACACCTTATTGTAAATCAGCGAGTCCGGCCAATGTAACCTTAACAGGTTCTTCGGGAGGAACCTTTACGGCATCCCCTGTAGGATTGAGTCTGAATAGTTCTTCGGGGCAAATTACCCCCAGTAGTAGTACGTCAGGGACTTATACGGTTACCTACATCATAGCAGCCAGTGGAGGTTGTGCTTCTGCTACGGCCACCACCAGTGTAACCATCAGCAATAATCCAGTGCCCAGTATTACAGGCACAGCTAATCTGTCTTGTACCAATACTTTTGTAACCCGGGAAGCAAGTGGCGGAACGACCTATGCATGGTCAGGAGGCTTAGGGACTAACCCTGTTGCTACCATTAGCACTCCGGGTACCTATACAGTTACGATTACCAGTTCAGCAGGATGTTCTGCTACAGCAACGACTGTTGTCACCAGCGATACTACCCCCCCCATTGCCAGTATTACCGGAAGCGATGATCTGACCTGTACCAATACTTCAGTCACCAGAACTGCGAGCGGTGGTATCTCATATGTGTGGTCAAACGGTTTGGGGAATAATCCAGTAGCCACAATTACAAGTTCCGGCATTTATAGTGTTACAGTTGTATCTTCGAATGGCTGTTCCGCAACAGCCACCACCCATGTAAGTTTCATAAATAACCTGCTTGCAGTGGCCTCAGATACAGGCCCCTATACGGTTGGGCAAGTTATTGAATTAAATGGAGCTGGGGGCGATACCTATGCCTGGGTAGGGCCCAATGGTTTTACAAGTAATATATCAAACCCCACAATTGCAGACGCCTTATCGGCTAATGGAGGGATTTATACGCTGACAGTGGGGCGGAATGCCTGTACAGCCACTGCGACGACAAATGTAGTAGTGAATGGTGTTGACCCCTGTGACCCTACTCGCATTGTTGATTATTTGTATGTAAAAGCCGGCAACCCTTATCAGCCCCTGTTTCCGCTTACCAATGGTATGGTTATTAATGAGCTTTCTGATTTGACCTCAATACTTATTTCACCGGTGTGTACTTCGACGGCCCTGGAAAGTTTTGAGATAAATATTCAGGGGCCAGATTTAAACTGGAATATTATTCAGAATGTTAATCCATTCTCACTGTTTGATAACCTGGGTGTAAATGTATATGGAAGGAACCTGGTACCGGGTTTTTACACCTTGACAGTTACGGGCTATGCAGAAGACAATAAGGGAGGGGGAGTAACCTATGGGCCAGTAATTACAAGATTCAGTATTGTTGGGAGTTCGGCTTCTATTTCAATGCCGACAATTACAGGCAATGAGTTTTGTGCAGGGAGTAGTGTGGAGGTTAATTTTTCTGCGACGGGGACCTTTGCAGTAGGGAATCAATTTCAGGCAGAGCTTTCCGATGCAAACGGGAGTTTTGGGAATGCGGTGATCATAGGGACATCAGCTATTTCAGGAAGTATTACTGCAACGATTCCGCTGAATACACCTGAAGGCAGTAATTATTTGATTCGGGTAATTTCGACCAATCAGGTAGTGTTGGGGAGTGCTACCAATAGTTCACTGAGAATTAATCCACTTACCCGGAACCTGGTTAGTCCGACAGATGATTTTACCGGAATGAATATGCGGAAAGCGAGTAGTGTTATTAATGCCAGTAACAAGGTGACAGCTACGGGTAATGTGAGTTATCAGGCAGGAAATAGTATTGTGCTTACACCCGGATTTGTGGTAGAGAGTGGAGGTGTATT
>NZ_JACETV010000023.1 GCF_013912375.1 Emticicia sp. BO119
AAAGCATCTAAGTGTGAAACCCTCCTCAAGATGAGTCTTCCATTGAGATTCGTCATAGACGATGACGTTGATAGGCTACAGGTCTAAAAGTGGTAACACCCAGCCGAGTAGTACTAATGAATCAAGGGCTCCTATTTTTTTACATCTCTTTTGTTCTCTCTCCATTTAAGTCATAACATAACTTAAGATATAAAAATATTAGTTGATAAGTCCGAAAGGACAGTCCAACGACAGCCTTCATGGCGTCCATTGGGCGGGTGTTCACCTCTTCCCATCTCGAACAGAGCAGTTAAGCCCCGCACCGCTGATGGTACTGAGTTCATCCTCGGGAGAGTAAGTAGATGCCAGGATTTTATTACAAAAGCTCCAAATAGCAATATTTGGAGCTTTTTTTGTGACTGAAATTTGAGAAAATATTATCCGACTAAGCTAAAATTAGGATCAATCCTAAAATTACTCATGCCTATATCAAAATATAGTAATGTTGCTGATGATATGGCAACTGCGTCCAGTTAATATTGTAATCATAGTTAACTACGAATCCTGGTCGTCCATTAGCCACAGCCAATACACCATTCCAATTGAGTTGGGTTCCGGCTGTAACTAGTCTACCTTGATGAATAGAGAATGGCGCATAGCCAATGTTCAGATTTATTGGGGCATTCCGGTAACTCATATCGTTACTAACAAACAAAATAATTCCTCTTTGGCAAAGAGGGAAAGTCGCTTCAAAAAACTCAATTCTTTTAACATCCTTCCAGAAATCGTAACAGCCAATGTTTTGAGCTCCATGCTGTCCTAAAAGGATATTTACATTTTGTCCAAATACAAAGTGAGGCAAAGGTTGAGCCATTGTTTTGTATTTTATTTCAATGGGATAAAATTGGTTTTCTTTTTCAAGGACGATGTCAATATAGATATTGTTTGCGTCTGTCCATAGATATGGTGGCACCAAGGCCCTTGGAACGTGATATTCAATAAATACATTGTCATACAACCCTGTTTGTAAGAAATAGTTGGCGAGATATAATTGGATGTCCTGCTCTCTAATAAAATAAGTATGTCTCGTAGATAGAGCTGTTGTTAACTGATTTAAAATTACTTGTCTCATAGGGTAATAATGGTTAATTATATTAGTTCTTTCTCATAAGTTTACAGAAGCTCTTCTAAGATTTTTTTAGCCTATAAATTAATGTGTAGACACTAACTTTTTATTTTATTCTATTCTTCCGGAATACTATTATCCGTTATAATCTCTTAAACGATTTGAAAAATCGTTATACACGAAAATCAAGTAGTTGGATATTCATCAATCCCCAAAGTAGTTAATTTAGGATTAATAGTTTTTGGGCAGATAATTACCTGAAAGAATTTGGTCTTCATGGCATCAAAATCGCAGACAAATTTGTTCTTTATCTTCAAAGTTCGATAGACAGCTGTATAATTTACTTTCTTCTGCTCCCAGCCATTAATGGCGAGATTCGCCTGTACGCATTCAATCGCTCTTTTTAAGTTGGAGAAGTAAACCGTAAAGGGTTCCCTCTTCCGCACATCATTCAATGAACCGATATAATGAATTGTTACTTCGTAGATAATTGCCTGCCGCATGAAATACTGATTTTTAAGCCTTATTAATTACTCTTAGCAGAGTCGATTTTTAAATTTATTCAATAAAATGGTTTTTGTGAAAAATTATCAGATAATTTTTCTGATCTACAATATCAACATATACTTCGCGTTATTTAATAGTATTTCATTTAGTTATAGAGAAAAAGCCCGAACATATCGATTTGTTAGGCTTTTTCTTTTTTAGGTGGAATCTCGTCAGTTAAGACCTCTTAGAAGAAATTTAGGATCAAACCTAAAAGTTGTGGGGTGATAAAATAATTTAGACCTTTGCATTTTACTAATTGAACAGATGCAAGAGAGTTACGGAGAACTATTAAAGTTATTACTTCCCACAATCATAGTTGAG
>NZ_JACETV010000024.1 GCF_013912375.1 Emticicia sp. BO119
CAGTGCTTCGGCGACGACTCCACTGGTGATACATCTGTTACCAAAACCGACCAAGCCAACGATAGCGACCAGCAAGGATAAGCTATGTGTAGGAGAAGAAGCTACCTTGACAGCGACAGGCTGTAATGGGACAGTGGTATGGAGTAATGGTACAACAGGAACAAGTATTATTGTCAATACAACAGGCACTTACAATGCCAGATGTGAGACTGTCTGTGGGACGAGTGATGCATCAAATGTGATAACGATCACCCCTGGAGACACACCATCAGCACCAGTAATAACACCTGCTAATAGCAATTTATGTAATGGTGCAAGTGTAACTTTAACTGCAAATGGCTGTAGTGGAACAGTAAAATGGAATACAAATGCAACAGGTAGTAGTTTAGTAGTGTCTATTGCAGGTACTTATAGTGCGGTATGTATTAACTCTTGTGGTACAAGCAGTACATCCAATGTAGCAACCATTGTAACTGGTAATACGCCAAATGCACCAGTTGTAGCTGCCAATAACAATACTTTATGTAACGGAGCCAGTGCAACTTTGACTGCGACAGGTTGTAGTGGAACGGTAAAATGGAGTACAACAGCAACAGGCACAAGTATAATAGTAAATGTTGCTGGTACATACAGTGCGACGTGTAGCAATAGTTGTGGTGAAAGTGTAGATTCTTTGCCGGTAGTAATTATTACAGGAAGTACTCCTATACCACCAACAATTATTACAACCAGCAACAGTTTATGTAATGGAGCCAGTGCAACTTTAACAGCAAACGGATGCCTTGGAACAGTAAAATGGAGCAATAATGCCACAGGAACAAGTATCACAGTAACGACTGCAGGAACTTATAATGCAACCTGTAGCAATAGTTGTGGAACCAGTGGAGCATCGAATGTGATAACTATCACGACAGGCAATACACCAGTTGCACCAATAATCTCGAGCGATAAAGCAAGCCTATGTAGCAATGAGATGGCAACTTTGACAGCGACTGGTTGTAATGGAACAGTAAAATGGAGCAATAATGCCACAGGAGCAAGTATCACAGTAACGACTGCAGGAACTTATAATGCAACCTGTAGCAATAGTTGTGGAACCAGTGGAGCATCGAATGTAATAACCATTACGACAGGTACAACACCACCAGCACCGACGATAGCGAGCAACAAGCTGAGTTTGTGTAATGGTGAGACAGCGACCTTGACAGCGACAGGCTGTAATGGAACGGTGAAATGGAGCAACAGTTCGACAGGCACAAGTATCAATGTAACGACTGCAGGTACTTATAGTGCAACCTGTAGCAATAGTTGTGGAACCAGTGGAGCATCGAATGTGATAACAATTACGACAGGTACAACACCACCAGCACCAACCATAGCAACCAATACTAATAGTTTGTGTAAT
>NZ_JACETV010000025.1 GCF_013912375.1 Emticicia sp. BO119
AATTAAAGGGCTAAGGGAACAATTGTTTAATCAAAAAATAAAATTTTTTGAATTCTCAAAAGATTGGATCACTTACAAGGTTTCTGATTTTTTAGCTTTTTTTTCCACTAATTCACTTTCTTGGGAATGCTTAGAATATGGTGATGGCTTATTAAATGTTCATTATGGCCTTATTCATCAAGAACTTCCAATTCTAATTGATTTAAAAGAATCTAAATTGCCTAGTATTAAAAATGAATATATTCCTAATAAATATACATTGTGCCAAGAAGGTGATTTGATTTTCACAGATGCGTCTGAAGATATTAATGATATTGGTAAAGTAGTAGAACTTATAAATTGCAACGGTAAAAGCATTATTTGCGGATTACACAGTATACATGCAAGGGATAAGTTAAAGATAACTATAACAGGATTTAAAGGCTATGCTTTCTCTTCACAACAATTTCGTAAACAAATACAACAGCTTGCCCAGGGAAGCAAGGTATATTCAATAAGTACTAAGAATTTTAACGAATGTTATATGAATATCCCATCAAAAGAAGAACAATCAAAAATCACTGATTTTCTGTCACTTATTGATGAAAAAATCGCAAATGAAAAAAAAGTATTAAAAATATTACAACAACAAAAGGTCAGCTTTCTAAAGGAGCTATTTATATAAATAGATTTTTTAAAAGATAATCTTTCTGTGCTTTATATTGTTCTAACGACATTTTCTCCAAAGTAATTTGCGTATTCATACTTGATAATAAGTTCGAGATGCGCTTTTGCTCTGACAAAGAAGGCAGATTAAAGTTTATATCAAAAAAATCAGATATACCAACGTTAAGTAAACCGTGATTTCTAGCACCTTCTTGTGCAATTTTTTCTATTTCTCTATTTTGGAGACCTGATTCAAAAAAATGCTCCATAAAATCTATATTAACATGACTATTAAGTCGAAAGCAAATATATAATGTTGAAACAACCCCTTTTTCATATTTGGTAAGTCTCTTTATGGCACCCATCGGATAACCAGTAGAATAGCTTTTATTATAAGCGAAATCATTTCTTTGCAGAATATAATAACCTGAAACATCTCTCGCTGAAACAGACTTATTGAAAAAATCTAATTGGCTAATTAAACCTAATTGAGCAGATATTGTTAAAACATTTAGATTACTCTCTAAATTTTTTTCTATTATTCTTTGTGAAATATCTTTTAATGCCTTGAACTCCCATTCCGGAAAATCATTTCCATTTTTATCTTTGAATCTAACTTTTTGATTAACCAATTGTTCCCTTAGCCCTTTAATT
>NZ_JACETV010000026.1 GCF_013912375.1 Emticicia sp. BO119
CCGGCTGTCCCCGATGGAACTGTGATACTGGTCCCACTGCCGCCGTTGCTCCAGCTGATGGTGCCCCCACTACAACCGGTCGCCGTTAAGGTTGCGGTCTCATTCAGACATACCACTATATCTTCTACCGTTACTGTCACTTGAGGATTCACTGTCACCTTGCCTGCATCACTCGCACTACAGGCCTTGCCATTCAGGGTCACGGTACACGTCGCTGTGAAACTATAGGTCCCGGCTGTCCCCGATGGAACTGTGATACTGGTCCCACTGCCCCCGTTGCTCCAGCTGATGGTGCCCCCACTACAACCGGTCGCCGTTAAGGTCGCCGTCTCATTCAGACACACCACTATATCTTCTACCGTTACTGTCACTTGAGGATTCACTGTCACCTTGCCTGCATCACTCGCACTACAGGCCTTGCCATTGGTGGTCACAGTACACGTCGCCGTGAAACTATAGGTCCCGGCTGTCCCCGATGGAACTGTGATACTGGTCCCACTGCCGCCGTTGCTCCAGCTGATGGTGCCCCCACTACAACCGGTCGCGGTCAGGGTCGCGGTCTCATTCAGACACACCACTATATCTGCTACCTGTACACTTACTCCCGGATTCACTGTCACCTTGCCTGCATCACTCGCACTACAGGCCTTGCCATTCAGGGTCACGGTACACGTCGCTGTGAAACTATAGGTCCCGGCTGTCCCCGATGGAACTGTGATACTGGTCCCACTGCCGCCGTTGCTCCAGCTGATGGTGCCCCCACTACAACCGGTCGCCGTTAAGGTCGCCGTCTCATTCAGACATACCACTATATCTGCTACCTGTACACTTACCGGTGGATTCACTGTCACCTTGCCTGCATCACTCGCACTACAGGCCTTGCCATTGGCACTTACAGTACACGTTGCCGTGAAACTATAGGTCCCCGCTGTTCCTGATGGAACTGTGATACTGGTCCCACTGCCGCCGTTGCTCCAGCTGATGGTGCCCCCACTACAACCGGTCGCCGTTAAGGTTGCGGTCTCATTCAGACATACCACTATATCTGCTACCTGTACACTTACCGGTGGATTCACTGTCACCTTGCCTGCATCACTCGCACTACAGGCCTTGCCATTGGCACTTACAGTACACGTTGCCGTGAAACTATAGGTCCCGGCTGTCCCCGATGGAACTGTGATACTGGTCCCACTGCCCCCGTTGCTCCAGCTGATGGTGCCCCCACTACAACCGGTCGCGGTCAGGGTCGCGGTCTCATTC
>NZ_JACETV010000027.1 GCF_013912375.1 Emticicia sp. BO119
AGAGTACGATTAGTAGGAAACTTTTTTCTCAGCAACTGAGGTTTAGAGACGATTACGGAGACAATTTTTGTAATTGGAAATTAGAAAAATTAGGAAATGTAGTAAAGTTTCTCAAAGGAAGTAATCTTTCAAAAAATGATATTGATTTAAGTGGGGCTTTAAAATGTATTCATTATGGAGAACTATTTAATATATATAATGAAGTAATTTATGACATTTTCTCTCGTACCAATAAAGAAGGGACTAGAAGTCAAGCTGGTGATATACTGATGCCAAGTTCAGACGTAACACCACAAGGTCTCGCAACAGCTAGTACAGTTTTAGAGGAGAATATTATTTTAGGTGGAGATATAAACATACTACGTCCAAAAGATACTATTAACTCTATATTTTTATCATATTTTTTGAATAACGCAAAGAGAAAAATAATAGAGTTGGTTTCTGGTACAACAGTTAAGCATATTTATTCTAGAGATTTAGAACAAATGGATATACCAATTCCTTGTTTTGAAGAGCAATGCAAAATTGCAAATTTTCTTTCCTCTTTTAATAGAAAAATTAAAATTGAAACTATTGAATTGCAACAATTAGAAAACCAGAAAAAATACCTTCTATCTAAACTGTTTATATGAATGAATTGCCCAATAGATACTGTTTTTGTTGAATTAATAGCCTATTCGCTTCTACATCTGTTCTTATTTTTTCATCTATTGTAGACAGAAGTCTTGATATTCTATCTTGTATTTCAATATTGATTAATGGTATTTTCATTGATTCAATTTCCGAAATATAATGTCGTTTATGTTCATTTGATATGAGATCTAAAAATAAAAGATATTCAAATATAAATTTTAGATTACTACCATGCTTAGATTTTAAGATTTTTATTGCAGATGATTTTAATTTAAAAGGGAAATGGACATATTTCATATCCATAGTAAAATCATCAAAAATGATACATTCTCCTTTATCATAAACCCCAAAATTTTCATCTGTGTATCCTAGTATGAATGCTTTGTTAGCAGTAAGAACGGGAATTAAAGTATTATCGGATAAATAATCAGTACTAAAAACTATATAATTATTAGGTTGTTCATAATATAATACCTCTCTAATTAATGATGTTTCATATTCGCCATTTTCAATTTCTTTAAAAAATTGATTCCGAATCGTACTCT
>NZ_JACETV010000028.1 GCF_013912375.1 Emticicia sp. BO119
GCCTTTATTTATGAGACAGACAAGCCCCTGTCGGAGAGTCAGGTAGCGAGTAGTGTACGGTTGTCGGCGGTATCAGATGCCCAGAAAGTACGGTTGAACTGGCAGGCGAATGTACCCTGGAGTAATGATAACCGGAAGCATCTGGTTTACCGGGAAGACAAGACCAGACCCGGGGTATTTCATATCATAGCAGAGGTATCGGTACAGGCGGTGAACACCTACACCTATCTGGATGATGGGATAGATCGCTATGAAGCAGATGGAGTGCATAGCATAGAGATGAAAGTAGACACCAATTACTGTTACAAGGTAGAGACGGTTGGGATTTATGCGCGTTTACCACAGTTCGGGTTATTACATAATTTATCACAGGTGATGTGTTCGAGTCCAATAGACAACACGCCGCCATGTCCACCGGAATTGAGTATAGATGATTTGAATTGTGAGAGTCTGGACAGGGAGGCCATTTGTGCGACCAATACGGTGAGTAACAAATTAAGCTGGAAGACACCGGCGAGTGCAGGAGGGACTATATGCAGGAGTGATATAATCAGGTATAATATTTATTTTGCGCGCTACAAGGAAGACACGCCAAAGTTACTGGCGGCCATAGACAAGCCTATACCACCAGAGACGACGTTTACTCACACGAGGTCAGTACAGGAGGGATTTGCTGGTTGTTATTACATCACAGCAGTGAATAGTCTGAATATAGAGGGGGGGGCGAGTGCCACCATCTGCAAAGACAACTGTGCGACGGTGATGTTACCGAATGTTTTTACACCCAATGGAGATGGGAAGAATGATACATTCAATCCGATGACGTGTTCGGCTTTTATACAGAACATAGATATAGAGATATACAACAGATATGGGTTAAAGGTATATCAGAGTGGAAGTAGTAATATACTGAGTTGGGATGGTAAAAGTACATCTGGAAGTGAGATGCCATCGGGCACATATTTTTATGTGGCCAAGGTAACCTTGCAGCGATTGGATAAAAAGGATGAAACTCCCACAACTATTAAGGGTTGGATTCAACTGATAAGGTAAATAACC
>NZ_JACETV010000003.1 GCF_013912375.1 Emticicia sp. BO119
TCAACTATGATTGTGGGAAGTAATAACTTTAATAGTTCTCCGTAACTCTCTTGCATCTGTTCAATTAGTAAAATGCAAAGGTCTAAATTATTTTATCACCCCACAACTTTTAGGTTTGATCCGTAATTTTCTTGTTTTTAGCCAAGCTCATCATTCAAGTGGCGTCAAAGTCCCCTTGCTTTGTGCTATGCCGACGCACATGGGAGACTTTGACGGGACAGAACCGCCCTCGGGGTGTAGCGTAGCCCGGTATCGCGTCTGCTTTGGGAGCAAAAGGCCGTCAACGGTCCGCCGCCGCGGTTCGAATCTGGCCACCCCGACGTAAAAGCCTTCTTGGAAGTGATTCTGAGAGGGTTTTTGATTTATTATCGCGTCTGTTTTGCGAGCAGAAGGTCGTCAACGGTCCGCCGCCGCGGTTCGAATCTGGCCACCCCGACATCAAAAAGCCCTCTTGGAAGTGATTCTGAGAGGGTTTTTGGTTTATTATCGCGTCTGTTTTGCGAGCAGAAGGTCGTCAGCGGTCGGCCGCCCCGTTCGAATCTGGCCACCCCGACACAAAGACCCTCTTAGAAGTAATTCTGAGAGGGTCTTTGATTTATTATCGCGTCTGTTTTGCGAGCAGAAGGTCGTCAGCGGTCGGCCGCAGAACGTCTGCCGCCCCGTTCGAATCTGGCCACCCCGACTAAAAAGCCCTCTTGAAGAAATTCGGGAGGGCTTTTGGCTTATTAATTATCAGTAATTTTTATCATTTAGGTTTCGATTTT
Organism: Emticicia sp. BO119; assembly: GCF_013912375.1. Classification (GTDB taxonomy): domain Bacteria; phylum Bacteroidota; class Bacteroidia; order Cytophagales; family Spirosomataceae; genus Emticicia. Next base: position 765 of record NZ_JACETV010000003.1, read on the forward strand.
GCATATTCTCTGCCATCTGCTGAAAACCATTTCAAACTCCCCTCTTTATCAATAATCATATACTGGTCAGCTATAACCTCTTTGTACTTTAATCTTATTACATTATCTGTAGATTCCACCACCATTTCTTCGTTCAGTACTGACTTATCATCAAAATTCTCATGGAGAAATACCTTCCCCTCTTTTTTATAAATCGTTACATCGACCACATTTTTATCAGGAGGCATCCATTGCCCGATAGCTGTACTATCAGCTACATGAACGGCCTGGGCTTTATCTTTTAATTTTCCGCAGGAGGTAAGGAATGCAGTAAAAATCAGCAGTAAATATCGGCTCATCAGGTTAGTTTTAAAATGAAATCAAAATTAGTGAAAAGGGTGGGGTTTGGTGTGGGTAGCGATGGGTTTTATTTGAAATATCTATTAAACGCTAATTAATTTCCCTTTCTTCTGCAATCTTTTTTTCTCCTTAGCTATAAATTCAGATATTTCTTTTTCTTCCTCTTTTGTTAATGGCTTTGAGCAAATTGAAATATCTATGTCTGGTTCTTTAAAAGTTGGTTTTTTCATTAACGTAATTCCTTTTCCTATTACCGAATATAAAAAACATCAAAAGGAAGCGATACTAACAACAATTACCTATAAAAAATCCCACCGCAAAAGCCAGTGGGATTGTACAGATAATAATAATTTTGGATAATTTATACTCTTAAAATTACTATCATTCGGCTAAAGCCAGAAAGTTTTTTGTTTTTTAATCCACGACCTGAAGGTTGTGGCAATTGAGCTAATTTAGTGTAAATGCGGGCAACAATATATATTTCAATTATCTAACAAGTAAACCGAAACCCAATCCCATGCACATTTTCAATCTTGATTTTTGGGTCGTCGGAGAGCATTTTTCTTAGGCGGGTAATGAATACGTCGAGGCTTCGGCCCAAGAAATAATCGTCTCTGCCCCAGATGGCTGTCAGTATCTCTTCACGTTTGATTACCTGATGTTTCCTTTCACATAAGTACTTCAAAACCTCTGCTTCGCGGTGGGTTAGTTGCTCGGCTTTATCATCTGATTTCAGCGAAAGCTGGTTATAATTAAATTCGTAATCGCCTAATTTCCATTTGCCGTTGCCTTCGGTCACTTCTTTATTTACGTCTTTCCGTTTCAGAAATACCTTGATGCGGAGGTTGAGTTCTTCGATGCTGAATGGCTTGGTTACGTAGTCATCGCCACCAACTTTCAGACCGGTGATACGGTCTTCCTGCATGCCTTTGGCTGTCAGGAAGATAATGGGTATCTGTTGATTCTGTTTTCTGATTTTTTCGGCTAACGAAAACCCATCTAATTCGGGCAGCATGACATCTAACAGGCAAAGGTCATATTTTTCTTTGGTAAAGCTCTTCCAGGCTTCTTTTCCATCCTGAAAGTGTGTTACCTCATAGCCTTCCAGTTCAAGATTATCTTTGGTTACATAGCTCAGGTTGGGGTCGTCTTCGACGTACAGTATTTTCGGCATATTTAGTTTATGGTAGTAGAAACGAGGAACACCTATTAATCTAACCCGTTTCTTATTCTTGTTTTATGATAATCGTAAATGTACTCCCTTTGTCTGGTTCGCTATCCACTTTTATTTCCCATTTATGTGCTCTTACAATCTCTCTCACATAGCTTAGCCCCAAGCCAAAACCTTTTACATTATGGGTATTTCCGGTTGGTACTCTATAAAACTTGTTGAAAATCTTACTCTGGTGTTCTTTGGCTATACCTACGCCATTGTCTTTTATGGAGAGCACTAATGAATCCTCAAAATTCTCGGTTCTGATGATGATGCATGGTTTTTTACCTGAGTACTTAATGGCATTTTCGAGGAGGTTCCGTATCAGGCTTATCAATTGTGTGCGGTCGGCGTAGATACTGGTGCGGGTGGCATTCAGTTCTATACTCAGTGAGTCTTCGAGTTCTGCTTTTACGCCCTCTGTTACATCGTTAATGATACTGTGCAACTCCTGTAACTGAATATCGAGTTCCATTTTACCCCGCTCCATGCGAGCCGTATTCAACACAGATTCAACCTGATTTTTCAGCCGGTTGTTTTCTTGTCTGATGATATGTACATATTTTTTCAAACGCTCGGGTTGTTCCATTATTTTGGTCTGACTCAAAACATCTGTTGCCACTCTGATGGTTGAAATCGGTGTCTGAAACTCGTGCGTCATATTATTGATAAAATCACGTTGGACTTCGCTGAGGCGTTTCTGTTTCAGAATCACAAACATTGAATACCCAAAAAAGGCTGTTACAACTAAAGTAATAAGTGACGAAATGACCCAGATATCCAGACGGGCCGCCAGAAAGCTTGTTTTACTTGGGAATCGGACACCGAAATAATTGAGATATTTATCGGTTTTGGGCAAAGTCTTTTTCAAGGCCGAACTTTCAAAATCAGAATTGACATGCGCTCCGTCTACAATTTTGTCGGTATTACAATCGTAGATGCCATATTCAAAATCAGTCTGTAGATTTTGTTTTTTAAATTCTTCTTTGAGGTAATGCTCAAGCACGTCGGCATCAAGCGGGATTCTTAAATTGGCTACGTAGTAATCGGAAGAAAGCTGACTAACGGGGTTTTCGATACTTGAAAGCTTATAGAGAGAAGAGATTTTGTTCGCTACATTTCGTAAAGAGATCATGACAGTTTGCCGAAACTGTTGCTCTTTTAAATCGAAAGCACGCTTTACCCAATAGGCCTGTACTGCAATAATTCCCGTGATCGAAAGCGTGCCGAGTATAATCAGAAGTCGGATGGTATTTCTGTTCAAAACGGGATAGTTTTTTCGTAAAATTAGACAAAAGAAGATTTATTGACAAAATTTTAATAAGAAGTTTAGTGAGTGGTTATTAAAAAAGTTATGTAAAATCTAAATATTCTTTTAAAATCGTTGTCTGCCCTTTGAAAAAGCAAATTTTCTACCTTTATTTGCTTTGCTCAAAGAATCTTATTCTAAAAAAACTAAAGTTTCATTTCCCTAAGCACTATGCAAAAATTACAAACCCTCGATTATGTAGTATTTCTCTTCTATTTTATTTTAGTGTCAGGTTACGGTTATTGGATTTATAAGAAAAAACAAGCCAAACAAACTTCAACCAAAGACTTTTTTCTTGCAGAGGGCTCGCTTACCTGGTGGGCTATTGGTGCTTCGTTGATTGCCTCGAATATCTCGGCTGAGCAAATGATTGGTATGTCGGGTAATGGTTTCTCGATGGGTTTAGCGATTTCTACCTACGAATGGATGGCAGCGGCTACGCTATTGGTAGTAGGTATTGTGTTTATGCCTATTTATCTGAAAAACAAGATTTTTACGATGCCGCAATTTCTTAATCAGCGATACAACTCTACTGTAAGTCTGATTATGGCAATTTTCTGGCTGGCTTTGTATATTTTAGTCAATCTTACTTCTATCCTGTATCTGGGCGCGCTGGCGGTATCAAGTATTTCGGGGATAGATTTCACTGCCTGTATGATAGGGCTGGCTATTTTTGCCATTATCATTACTGTGGGGGGTATGAAGGTTATCGGGTTTACTGATGTAATTCAGGTGTTTTTCCTGATTGTGGGAGGTCTGGCTACTACTTATCTGGCCGTTACGCTGGTATCGACAGAATACGACGGGCTTACGAGTTTAGCTAATGGTTTAAAGCTGATGTCGGAAAAATCGGAAGACCATTTCCATATGATTTTCCATAAAGGTGAGCCACATTATATGGCCTTACCGGGATTGACTGTATTGATTGGTGGTATGTGGATTGTGAATCTGAACTACTGGGGTTGTAATCAGTATATTACACAACGGGCTTTAGGTGCTGACCTGAAAACCGCGCGTGAGGGGATTTTATTTGCGGCGTTTCTGAAACTCTTAATGCCTGTGATTGTAACGCTTCCGGGTATAGCGGCTTATACTTTGTATCAGAAGGGATTGTTTCAACAAGAAATGCTTGGGGCTGATGGTACGTTGAATCAGGATAATGCGTATCCGGTTTTATTGAACCTGTTGCCGATCGGTTTGAAAGGTTTATCTTTTGCTGCACTTACGGCGGCTGTTGTGGCTTCATTAGCCGGTAAAGCCAATAGTATCTCAACCATCTTTACGCTTGATATTTTTAAAAATTATATCGGTAAAAACGCTACAGAAAAACATCTGGTCTGGATAGGCCGTGTAACCATTGTGGTATCGATGATTTTAGCTATTGTGATTTCTCCTTATATGGGTATTGATAAAAAAGGTGGTTTCCAGTTTATTCAGGAAATGACCGGTTTGTTATCTCCGGGTATTTTTGCTTCGTTTGTGATGGGTTTCTTCTGGAAACGTACCAACTCGGCAGGGGCTTTGTTTGCCATTGTGGGTGGATTTCTGATTGCGCTTTCGATGCATAATAACTGGCTACCATTTGCAGACTGGACGACTGTTCCGTTCCTTGACCGTATGGGCATTGTATTCTTGCTATGTGTAGCGGTAATGGTGGTTTTAGGTTTTGTATTGCCTGACGAAGGCAAAGGTCTGGAAATTGACGCAAGTATGTTTAAAGTAAAAGGCACATTTGCGGTTGGGGCATCTGTTGTAGTGTTGATTCTTGTTTTCTTGTACTGGTATTTCTGGTAAGAGACATCTTTATAAAACCAGAAAGGCTTGGGGGCATCCCGAGCCTTTCTGGTTTTATAAAGATGTCTATTCATGTTTTATTGCTTAAAACCTGATAAACCAGACTACTGAAGCTATTTTTATTTCAACAATTGAGGAAACATTGCCTGCGCTCTTTCGATACGAGGTATTGACACAGATGCCACATAAGGCTGGTCTGGATGGTGCTGATCGTAGTTCTGATGATAATCTTCGGCTTTATAGAATGCTTTAAAGGGTACAATCTGTACTGCAATTGGCTTTTTGTATTTGCCAGATGCTGCTAATTTATTTTTATAATTAACCGCTAATTGCTGTTCGCTGGCATTGGTATAAAAAATAACCGAACGATACGAATCTCCGTGGTCAGGGCCTTGTCCGTTTACCTGCGTGGGGTCTTGTGAAGCAAAATATACTTCTAATAGTGTTTCGTAGCTGATAATCTTGGGGTCATAATAAACTGCCACAGCTTCGGCATGACCAGTGGTTTCGGTGACTACATCGCGATAGGTTGGTTTTGCTGTGTGCCCCCCGCTATAGCCAGATTCGGCTTCCTTTACGCCTTTCAGACTATCAAAGATACCCTCAACCGCCCAGAAACAGCCGGAAGCAAAATAGGCGGTGTCTAATTTACCATAAGCGGTGTTATCAACTGCCGGCACTTTATACTTTTCTGTTGTAGCACTGTTTGTTTCTGTAGTAGAGCTACAGGAAAAAACGCTAACAAAAGCACTGACCGTAACAATGAGTGAAATAGCCTTATTCATTTGTATTAATATTAAGATTGAATCATTTTCCTATTTATACAAACGTATTTCAGCTAATTTTGGTTTGATAAAGCCCCTTAGTTGCTCATTAAAAACTTAATTTTTATACGCTAAAACCTAATTTGACTTTATAGCGCCAGCGGTCTTTGCCGATTTCGTTCTCCAGTTTGAGTACTTCCTGCGTTTTTTTACTTATCCAGAATACCTCTTTCAAACCTCTTGATTCGTGTGTGAGCAACCAGCAATCTACTTTCTGGTTATCATAGCCCTCTAACTGCCCGGAACCTGATACAGTATAGGCTTCGAAATTCGGAGCAATGTAGCCCGGGTCATAGAACGGAATCATGAAAGTAGTATTGAGTTTATAAGGCAATAAAGGAAACACTTCGAGGTCGAGGTGCCAGTTTAAGCTATACTGGGTCAAAGCCTTCTGAAATGCCTGATAGGGGCCTTTTCTGTTTCTGGCGGTATCGGCATCAGTCAGAGGCAAATCGTTGATTCTGGCAGTTTTATTCATAAAATCGTATTCGCCCGTGCCTCGTTGCTTCCACCAGCTTTGATGATAGAGTGGGGCAAAGGTCTTCTTATCACAAACCGACTTTACGGTATGTACAATACTGTCTCTATCTTCCCATTCCTGTTTTATTACGATGGCGTCTTTGCCATTATAGGTTTCAAACGAGATATTCCTTGTCCAGAATTGTGGTCTTGAACGTGGGGCAACTTTGCTCATTTTAAAATAGACCAGATAGCGGTTGTTGCCTTCTTTCAGGAACTTTGTGTTTACTTTAGTAGCATCTACCCAAACGGTGTCTGTTGTTTGATTTGCCATGCTGGTAGAACAAAGAAAGAATAATAACAAAATGAGATAGTGCGGTTTCATAAAATTGTATATAAAATTAATGGTTTAATTGATAAAAGTTCATAATCTATTTTTGAACCTGTTTAAACTTATTTCTTTTGCCTGAAATCAGGACTATTGAATTGTACCTTAATAAAATCAAAAGTGTACAGTTGTTCGCTCTGGCTAATTACGATATGCATAGGTAATTGCAAGGTATCTACCTTCTTCCAATCAGAAAATGTGATAATGAGCAGTTCTTTTTCATTTTCAGGATTCTGCAAATGTATTTCGTTTAATAAACCCGAATGGTTATCGAAGAATAACAGGCAGAAATGATTCAGCTCATCTCTGGCAGCAATTCTATACATTTGCTGCTGGTTTACTTCTATCAGTTCCGGTTCAGAAAACTCATGAAAGCGTTGCTTTACATCCAGTATTAAATTGAAAAACTCATGGCTTCTTATGGTATAAATAGCTTCCTTACTGAGTGTCTGGGTTGAATCCCGGCTCTGAAATCCTTGTGTTTTATGATATATTTTAGCTTCAAAAGCTTGCGGATTGTAGGTATAGGTCTGCTTGAAATAGGAATACCCCTCCGAATCAGTATGTATTTCAGTAGTATATTTTCCTTTTGGAGAAGTGCAATTGGCAAAAGCAATAATACTTTTCACTTTATCTCTATCTACCGTATTCGCAATTGCTTCTAATGAAGATTCAAGAATACTTTCTGTTGTGTTGCCATGTGTGCCGTCATTATTTCCGGTAGCATGGCAACTGTACAACAGAGGAGCAAATAAGAAAAGTATTCTTATCCGGCTTGTAACAACTCTTCCATAATTACCGATCCAAAACTTCCTTAAGAAATGTTTTGTATCATCTTCACTCTTTTGAAACATTTACTTTTATTTTAATAAGCGCATATAGTTCAAGCTATTATCAGGATTGTTGCTCTTACTACTCAAATAGGTTATCGGGATTCAATCGTCTATGCACTGTAATTTATTTTTTCCATATCTCCATCACCTTGTCGAAACTTACCCAGTAAATATCTCCTGAGCCATTTTGTGGTGAGGTGTAGGTTCTTAATAAATCATCCATCTTAGCTGAAGCATTTGTATAGGCATTCGGGATACTGATTCTTTCGCTGGTGAAAAACATAATCTTTTTATCAGGGCTCACATAAGGGCAATAATCAATTCTGTTAGAATTAAGCATGCTTAAATTCCGGGCTGGCAGCCATTTACCGGTAGCATCTTTTATGCTCATATAGAGGTCTCCCCTACCCTTATCGTCCTTGCGGCCATAAGAGGTAAAAATGATGTAATCTTCATCAGGTGACACAAATGCATTAAACTCGTACATCTTTGAATTAACGGCTGTATCTAAAGGTACAGGTTGCGTATATTTCCCCTGCTCTAATTTTGCAACGAAAATATCTTCTTTGCCTATTGCGGTTTTGTAGGCAGCGGTATAGTAAAGGTTGCCGTTTCGGGCAATAGACGGATAAAACTCATCTTCATCTGAATTGACTGGTGCGCCTAAATTTTGTGGTTCGCCCCATTGCCCGTTTTCTCTGCTTACCACCCATATATCAAAATCCTTAGGGGTTGTGCCTTGTGTGGGTCGGTTTGAAGCAAAATAAAGTTTCTTTCCGTCGGCAGAGAAAGCAGGCTCCAAATCGCTGAATTTCCCGGCAAAAGGAGCAATTTCCGGTTTGCTCCAGCTATTATTTGCTTCTTTTTTGCAATACACGATAGTCTGGAAAACTCCCTGTGGCGATTGTAGCGTATAGTAGATTTCGGTGCCGTCGGGAGAGACCGCAAAATCTCGTTCGCTGAATCCGGTGCTTACGGCGAACACTTCGGCCTGTGATGGGGGATTAGTCAGAGCAATTGTTTTTTGGGCGGTTAATGCCAAAGTTGATAATAATAGTACGAGTGTTGATAAAAGTTTTCTGTTCAGAGGCATAGTTTTTGGTTTTGTCAGGTCGGGTATAAAAGTAAAGGCTTTGTTTTAAAAAATATATCGTTGATGACAGACAGCAACTATCAACCAACAAAAAGCTGTGTTTATGATTATCTGGTTGATTTTACAACAGAAACTACGGCTGGTAAGCAGGAAATCGCTGTTGATAGCCATAAGCGTTTATATGATAATATTTTCTTATAATTTTATGTTTTTAAAAGCTGAATCATTCCTATTAATGCAAAGACGAATCGTTTATCATATAGCTTTCTGGATAGCTTATGTATTATTTAAATCTTATCTCAATTTTGAGTCTTTACAGTATAGTATGCCTAAAGAAAATGTTTTCTATCTTTTCTTTCTGGCTGTTGGTATTCAGTCTTCTTACCTGCCTATCAAGATACCTCTCGTTTATACGGTTTTTTATATTACGAGTCAGTTTCTTTCAAAAAACTGGGGAGTCATCAAGACAGTTTTTATTACTCTATTGACATTTTTAGTATCTATAGTTGCTTTTTTAAAGGTATCAGGCTTGATACAGCAATATGTTCTGAAACGTTCGATGGAAAATGAGAATTATTTTACATTGGCGAGTTTTCTCTATGCTTTTTTTCTATTGAGTTTTACGTGTGGTATTGCACTGGCATTGAAACTAATCAGGCAGAATATACAGGCAAGAGAAACGGCACAGGAAATGGCACAAAAGAGATTAGAAACTGAACTGAAGTTTCTGAAAGCACAGACTAACCCGCATTTTTTATTTAATACGCTCAATAATATTTATGGCCTGGCCCGTAAAAAATCTGATGATACGGCAGAAGTAGTAATGAAGCTCTCGAAGTTATTGCGATTTATGCTCTATGAAACCAACAAGCCCTATATACCGATTGAAGAAGAACTGAGGGTAATTCAGGATTATATAGAATTAGAGAGGATACGTTATAACCAAAGACTGAAAGTTGATTTTAATACTACGATTGACGATTTGCATGAGCCTATTGCCCCTTTGATTTTATTGCCTTTTGTAGAAAATGCTTTCAAGCATGGTGCCAGCGAAACTATTCATGAATCTTATATCAGTATCAGATTACAATTACAAAAAAGTAATCTGTATTTTAGTGTAGAAAACTCGAGAACAGACGATAATCAATCGGAAATTACAGAAAAAATAGGGTTGAGCAATGTGCGGCGACAACTGGAGCTGATGTACCCGGGACATCAATTAAACATTGAGAACAAAAATACTGCTTTTAAAATTGTACTGGAACTAAACCTTAACAGCCATGCAAAAATTTAACTGTATTATTGTAGAAGATGAGCCATTGGCTGCTGAAATTTTACAGGATTATGTGATGCAAGTGCCGTTTTTGCAGTTAAAGGGGGTTTGCACCAATGCGATTTTAGCTACCGAAGCCCTGAGAAATAATAGCATAGATCTGATTTTTTTAGACATTAACCTGCCTAAGCTCAAGGGGCTTGATTTTATCAGAACCCTGCACCATCCACCACGTATTATTCTTACTACTGCCTATCATGAATATGCTCTGCAAGGTTATGAACATAATGTATTAGATTACCTGCTCAAACCCATTGAGTTCAGTCGTTTTCTGAAAGCGGTTAATAAACTGACCACCGTACCGGTAGTTGCGGCTCAGGTTCTGACAGAAGACAGAAAATACCATTTTTTTAATGTGAGTAAAAAAATGGTTAAAGTGTTTTTTGACGAGATTTTATACATTGAAAGCCAAAGAGAGTATGTAAAAATTGTTACCAAAGCACAGACAATACTGACCAAACTACCTTTGGGTGAAATAGAAGAACTACTAAAAACTGAGAGTTTTCTGCGGGTGCATCGCTCTTTTATAATAGCCAAAGATAAGATTGATGCCTTTTCAGCCACAGATATAGATATCAATGGCAAACAGATTCCGATAGGCAGGGGCTACAAAGATGAGGTTTGGGTGGTTTTAGGTAATTAATCAACGCTTTTTCCATAAAAAGCGATATTTTTGCAAATCCACTAAATACTGATAACAGATTTAATGAAAATTGCCGCTATCGATATAGGTTCAAATGCCGCCCGAATGCAGATTTCGTCGGTATTACATGACAAAAATAAAATCAGCTTTAAAAAAGTAGAATATGTGCGTTTTGCCCTTAGATTGGGTATGGACGTATTTAATACAGGAAAAATATCTTACGAGAGTGAAGCCCGAATCAAAAAACTACTAATGGCTTATCGCCTTCTGATGGAGCTTCATGAAGTAGATGCCTATATGATTTGTGCCACCTCGGCCATGAGGGAAGCTGAAAATGGCATTAATATCGTGGAGAGAGTCAGGAATGAGTTAGGCATGGAAATCCACCTGATAGAAGGAGAAAAGGAAGCCGAACTGATTAATGATGTGATTAAGGTGGTTTTGGAGAACGACAAAACCTATCTGCATATTGATGTAGGTGGTGGCAGTACCGAACTCAATATCTATAAAGGCAGAACCAAAATAGCTGCCAGGTCTTTCAAAATAGGTTCGGTAAGGCTGCTCGAGCACAAAGAAGCACCCGATGTATGGAACAAGATGAAAGCATGGATAGAAGATACAATACCGACTCATGAAAATGTTATTGCGGTGGGTACTGGAGGGAATATCTCAAAGTTGTTTAATATGATTGAACATAAAACACAGGGGAGAGCTACCTTAAGAGAATTACAGCAAAAACGGGATTATATCAATAAATTCAGTCTGGAAGACCGTATCAATCTGCTGCAACTGAATGCAGACCGTGCCGATGTAATTGTGCCTGCTTCTGACATCTATATATCAGTAATGAAATGGGCCGATGCCCATGAAATTATTGTACCTGATTTAGGTTTGAAAGACGGGATTCTGCTATTGGTTTACGAGACTCTGATGGAAGAAGAACAACATTAAAACACTCTCATGAAAAAAAGAATTTTCATTTACACACTCCTTATTGCTACGAGTCTTAGCCTGTTATTGATGCTTTCTTCGTGGGGTATGTGGGGGCATCAGCACATTAACAAATCAGCGATTTTTGCCTTACCCGAAGAACTACGAATTTTCTTTTATAACCATCTGGACTTTGTGGTGGAGGAATCGAATGTGCCTGATTTAAGAAAATATACGCTGAGCGACAGGGCCGAAAATCCCCGCCACTATATTGATATTGAAGATTTTGGCAGTATAGATAGTTTACCGCAAACAAGCAAACTGGCCTATGCCAAATATGATAGCAAGCTGTTGCAGTCGAACGGTATTCTGCCCTGGTATATTCAGGAAGTAATGGAGAAACTGACTAAATCGATGCAGGGTATGAGAAAAACAGAGGCTTTGTTTTTAGCTGCTGATTTAGGGCATTATCTGGCCGATGCTCATATGCCCTTGCATACTTCGAGCAACCATAACGGACAGCTAACCAATCAGGCGGGTATTCATGCTTTCTGGGAGGCACAAATGCCCGAATTATATGGCGAGGCTTATAATATCCATACAGGCCAAGCTCAATATATTGATGATATTACCAAAGAAACGTGGCGTATTATCAGGCATTCGCATGAATTAGCTGATACTTTACTGGCTAAAGAAAGAGAGTTGAGAAAGACGTTTCCGGCAGATAAAATCTTTCAGAAAGATGCTAATGGCAAAATAGCCAGAAACAAATTCAATCAGCCGGTTTATACCAGAGCGTATGCAGACCTGTATCATAAAGCTTTAAACGGCATGATTGAAGACCAGCTAAGGGGAGCGATTGCTGCCACAGCCAATTTCTGGTACACTGCCTGGGTAAATGCCGGAAAACCTGATTTAAAATCTTTAGACGACGCGGGGTTAACCAAAAGAAACAGGTCTAATTATAAAAAGGATATAAAAGCCTGGGAGAAAGGGAAACTGATGGTACTGAAGGTAGAGCCCGAGTTTTAAAAGAATGTAGTTCAATAAAATAAATCCCGTAGGATGATATAACGGTAGAAATAAGAAAGAGATTGAGTCCCGTCGGGGACGGTATATTAAATCAATATATGGTCCCTGACGGGATTTTAAATTCACTTATAGAAATTTTTCTACCGATATACTATCCCTACGGGATTTTAAGAAACTGTTTGAGTTAATCTTATTGAACTAAAAAAGTTGCTTTTTGACCAATACTGCGGTGAAAAAATCATCCTTTTTTATTTTCAAAATTTAACTCAAACAGTTTCTAAATAAATGTACCATCTATATAAAAGAATTATTTACCAACTTCCACCCTCTCCTTGCGCTTCACCGTCTGGCTGGTGAAGGTACTTTCAAAGATTTTATCGGCGTTGCCGGTTTCAAAACCTTCGCGGCGGTGTTCTCTTTTAATTTCAGATGGTTTTAAATGCCTGAATTGCGGTAAAACCTTGCGTTCGGCAAATTCAACATAACTGCCCGAAATCGGGTGGGTTTCTCCCCCAGCAAAGGTAGCATCAATGATTTCTGCTACTGTTGAACTCTGCAATAACCCCCCATCCGGGCTAACCTTGATTTTTCCGCCTGCATCATTGAGTTTAATTCCTGTTTTTTCCAGAAAAGCATTAAATTCCTGAATGGTATTATACCCTTCTTTCAGATTATGCACACTTATGGTATAATGATTGAGGTAATAGCGGTTATAAATCACCCATGCGGCATATTCGCTTTCTTTCAACAAGGTCGAATAATCTTCCCATGTTGGTACACGCCACAAAGCTCTATGTAAAAACTCATCCACTGCTGCGCCATCATTCAGGTCCAGACTATCGGCAGGGTCAGTTTTTACTTCATCTGTATAGCTTGTGATAAGGGTCTGAATGTGCTGTGGTAAATCATTGACACGCAATTCGCTCACGAATATCCGGGGATATTCGGGCTTTGGTGGCGAAAACCAGTAAGCATCTAATTTCTTGCCCTCAAAATAAAAGTAATCACGTTTCTGATAGCCTAAATGAAGAAAAATCTTCTCGAACGATTTAATCCCTAATTGCGGCACACCCATTGTACGAAAAGCTATGTGGTCATTTTCAATTTCGCTCGCATTGGTAATAATGCCTTCGGTAATCATGGCGTCTGATACTTTCTGAACATCAGGTACACGCTCACGGTATCGGCGCATTAAGCCATTTAATACGTATTCTAAAGTTGCTGTCTGAGTTTCCATCTATTATTATTCTTCTACTTTAAAAAATTGTCCGTTGGTGGTCTCCAGATAGGTATCTAACGGAATATCCTCCTGTTTAATAAATCCTTTCTGTGGTAGTTTACCATCGGCTACCATTTCTACTACTGCAGCTATTGAGGCTGCTGTTGTCCAGGAAATAGCCCGCCAGTGTTTGCCATCAATTTCTATCGGATGATAAGCCTCATAAAATTCTTCACGAGCCAGTTCTTCACCTTTCCATCCCTCTACTACGGCATATACATATACCACGTCGTCCTGTACAGGTGGTTTGGCCTCTGTCAGAATCTGTTCTACCAGTTCGCGTTTATCTTTCAGAATCAATTCATATAGCAAAAACTTCATAAGCTTTGCGTGGCCAGGGTAACGGATGGTTTTATAATTGAGTGTATCTACCTTGCCTTCGTAGGTCTCACACATGGTTCCTAACCCTCCTGAAGTACTGAATGCTTCAAACTCCTGTCCTTCAATCTGGATATGTTCGATACCATCTAAAGACGGAACCATTTTTTTTGTGCCGTTATGAATCACCTCGGCATCATTGATATATTCGTTAATAACACCTGCCGGAGACCAGGTGAATGAATAGCCCATCAGGCCATTCGGATAACGGGGTAATGCCCCCACACGTAGTTCAATATCACGCAATCTGGTGAAGCGTTTGGCTAAATCTGCTCCAACAATACCAATTAAGCCCGGTGCGAGGCCACATTGCGGGGCCATGACAGATGTAGCTGTTTCAGCCATTTCTCTGATAGCCGTAGTGGTTGGTACGTCTTCTGTCAAATCAAAATAATGGATGCCGAATTTATGGGCTGTCTGGGCAATGGGCAGGTTCAGGTTATAGGGCATAGCCGATACTACTGCATCAAAACCCGGGATAGTTTTTTCTAAAAAGCCGATGTCGTTTACATCGCCTAAGACTACATCAAAGGGTAGTTCGGTATTGGGGTGGCGTTTGTCCATACCCATCACGGCAAAGCGTTTAGAGAGCAATACGCCCACCAACGAACCCACTTTGCCCATACCAATCACAAGTACGTTTTTCATGTCTGGTTTGATAAGAAAGTTTATGATGAAACTAAATACCACAAATAATAGCACTAAACTTAATTCAATAGCTATACCTATTACTAAACTGAACCAAATCGCATTAGTTCAATAGCAAGATAGAATACCTGAAAATAATTCAGTAAAAATTATTTGTCAATAAATGATAAAGATTGGTTATGACCCCAGATACATATCAGGAACAAATGAGCAGGCACTACGAAGATAAGCGAGGCGTGCTAAGTGATATTTAAGGTCTTTGAACAAGTGGAAGATTTATTTTTTCAACAAATGTAGGCAATTGAGAATAATTTGCAAGGGAATTTTATCAAACAATGTCTACCTCATACGGTCATTGCCTCTTTATTATATCTATTTCTGTATTCTAAAGGTGACATACCGGTGATTTTTCTGAAAACTTCTCTGAATGCTTTAATATCAGAATATCCCACATCATACATTACTTCGTTAATGGTTTTACGGGTAGTTTCAAAGCTTTTTTTGGCCGCTTCAATTTTTACCCTTTGTGCATATTCAAGTGGAGTGTTTCCTGTTGCTTTTATAAATCTGCGGTCGAAGTTCCGCCTTCCAATGGCCAGTTTAGCCGATAAATCTTCAATAGAAATTTTTTCGTCTATTCTGCTTTCAATGTATTGCTGTGCTTTTTTTACATCTTCGTCTTCATGCAATTTCTGTCCGCTGAAAATACTGAATACCGACTGGTGTTGTCTGTCAATTTCAATCTGAAAAACCTTGGCGCAATAAATGGCGGTTTCCCGGTTATAATACTTCTCAACCAGATAAATGAGCAGATTAAGAAAAGAATACGCCCCGCCGTTTGTATAAATACCGTTTTCATCGGTAATCAATTTATGGGTATGCAAATTTACATCCGGGAATAAGGATTTGAATGTATTTTCAGACGACCAGTGAGTAGAACAATTTTTGCCATTGAGCAAGCCCGTTGCTGCCAGCATAAATGCGCCACTGCACATCGTAGCTATTTCTGCGCCTTGCTTGTATTGCTGGGTTATCCAGTCGGTCAAAAGCTTATTCCCTCCGAGGGCTTTCTGGTAATCTCTGGCTAAAGAGGGAATAATAATAAGATTAGTTTTTTTGAGATCGGCAATAGTGGTATGCGGACGAATGCTGAACAAACCATTATCAAACTCTGTATTTGCTGCAATACCTACAATCTGGGCTTTATATAAATCTTTATTTCCCATACTCTTCCAATGTTCTGCGGCCTGTAAAAGAATTTCATAAGAGCCCACAATACAGGCTACGCTACTTAAGTTTCCCTGACCGTCAGGAGCAATGATAGAGATATGTTTCATGATAAATAATTTTTCACAAATATAGCGAAATGTAATTGTCTGAATCAACCCGTCAGAATGTCTATTTTACACCCTCTTAAAGTAAATTTCAGCTTCTAAATTTGTGCTATAAAAATTTATCCTGCGCAGAGCCGATAATGAACCTGTTTAAACTTATTTCTTTTGCCTCCGAATGGCACTTTTTTAATCATATTTCACCGATTTATTTTGTCCGTAGCTCTGCTACGCACTCAACAAATCCGCTCATCTGATTAAAAAATTGCACATTTCCGCCATAAAATAAAAAGTTTAAACAGGTTCAATATTAAAAAGTTTCCTTAAAGCGCGAAGTTTTAAGCTCATCTGCCAGTAACCTTATCAAACATGAATACTTACGAACATTTCCTGAGCTTACATCATCGTCCTGAACCACTGGTTATAGCCAATGCCTGGAATGCTAAAAGTGCACAGATTATTGAAAAAAGCGGTTATGACGCTATTGCCACTTCAAGTGGGGCAATAGCCGATTCTCTGGGATACAAAGATGGTGAAGTGATACCATTTGCTGAATTGATTTATATTATAAAAAGAATAAAATCGTGCACAACACTACCGCTATCGGTGGATATGGAAAGAGGGTATGCCAGTAATCCAGAAACGCTCACTGAAAATATCCAACAGCTTATTGATATTGGGGTGGCAGGTATAAATATAGAAGATGCCGAAGGAGAAGACGTATATCTAAGAAAATTGACAAGTATCAAAAATTATCTTGAAAAGACCAACCAGCAGCTTTTTATCAATGCCAGAACGGATGTTTTTTTATTAAAACTCAACTCGCCTCTTGAAACAACCCTGAAAAGAGCAAAACTTTATGAAGAGGCTGGCGCGGACGGGTTGTTTGTTACGGCTGTAGGTGATGTTGAGCTAATCAAAGAAATTGCGGCCTCAACTACTCTTCCACTCAATGTAGTTGGTGTACCCAAACTCTCTTCTATCCGATTATTAGCCGAAAATGGCGTTAAGCGAATCAGTATGGCTGCTTTTCTCTACCGGGCTACTTATATACAGCTTGAAAAGATGGCTCAGGCAGTAATGGCAGAACAATCGTTTGTTCCACTACATTAATCAGCTCATTAATTATACATTATCATAAATCCATATTTAATATGCAAAACAAAGAAATGACTACAATAGAAGTAGCAGCAAGATTTAATGCTTTAGCACAACAAGAGAAATGGTTTGAGATACAGGACGAACTATTTGCCGAAAATGTAAAAAGTATTGAACCACCAGACTCGCCTTACCTCAAAGATGCTGAGGGAAAAGCTTTGGTGAGAGAAAAAGGAGAAAACTGGGTAAAAAGAATAACAGCCGCCTACAAGCTGGCGACTACCGAACCTGTGATAGCAGGCAACCATTTTGCGATAGGCAGAGAATTTGATATAGAAGTTAGTGAGTTAGGCCGAGTGCATATCAATGAGATAATATTATATGAGGTGAAGGAAGGGAAGATTGTATTGGAGCAGTTTTTTTATTGAGACCAGCTACTCAGTTTTACTATTCTTAGCACTTTATTAAAAGATACACAAAGAAGCCAGACAGAATAATACTTATGAGAGTCATGCTATAACCCGCCCATATAAGGGTTTTAGTTAGATTTTGAGTATGAGGAGCCAATTCAAGACCTAATTTTTCTTTAATTTTGAGAAGAGATTCTGTTAATTCTCTTGACATTGGGATTGCTTGTATGAATCCTGTACCTGTAGCAAAGCATATAATAACTGGTAGAACGACACCAAATAATGACAATTTAAGCGTATGGTCTGATTTATGTTCTGCTTGCGACAACGTATATGAAATAATAGCTCCTGAAACAGTTGATGTTGCCACTAAAGTTTTAAGTACTATGTCCAGATAAAACTTATAAAGTTCTACAAGAATTTTATACTCATCCAAATCATAACTTGCGTTTTTCACTGTTTTCATAATTTACAACTTTGCAGTAGAATAGATTGAACATGAATATACAAAAAGAACCATCCCCCAAAGAGGATGGCTCATATATGGGTAAGGAATCGTAATGGGTCATTATGAAATACCGTCCAATAGTTTTTCTTCCTGCTCAATAAACGGCTGGTTTTTCAGGCGCTTACCTGTGGCCTTGAAGATTGCATTAGCAATTGAGGCTCCGGTTGGTGGCAGGGCAGGCTCTCCCAACCCTGTCGGGTCGATGCCATTATCAACAAAGTGTACGTCAATGGCAGGAATCTCGTTCATCTTGATCAGACGGAAAGTATTGAAGTTACTCTGGTTGGGTTTACCTTCAGTAAAGGTCAGGTTGCCATACATGGCGTGTCCCATTCCGTCTACGATGCCCCCTACTACCTGGTTTCTGGCACCACTCTGGTTGATTACTACACCGCAGTCGACAGCCGCATAGATTTTCTGCAAGACAGGTTTGCCTTTTTTCATCACTACTTCTCCTACCTGCGCTACATAAGAAGCATGAGAGAAATAGACACTAAAGCCAAGACTTACACCTTTGCGTTTTTTGTTCCAGCCTGATTTTTCGGCAGCTAATTCAATGACTGCCTTCATGCGGTCAATGTCATAACGAACAGGGCCTGTTGGCGATGTTTTGGCTTTGTCCAGCAATTCCAGTCTGAATTGCACAGCATCTTTACCTGCGGCATTGGCTACTTCGTCAATAAAAGACTGTTCGGCAAAGGCCAGGAAGTTGGTAATAGGTGCTCTCCAGGGGCCGGTAGTGATGGGTGATTTATGGTCAACTGAATCAATCAATAAATTAGGTACAGCACCAGACGGGAAGTTATTCTCGCGGGTTGGGTTTCCGGCATTAATACCTACTCCACGAAGCGAGTAGCCAATCATATTCCCTTGTTTGTCTAACGCAGCACGGAAACGATAACGCACTGCCGGACGATAGCTACCACCCGTCATATCATCTTCACGCGTCCAGATAACTTTTACAGGGGCTTTTACGAGGTTAGAGACCTCTACGGCTTCCAATACGTAGTCTGTACCCAAACGACGGCCAAAACCGCCACCCATACGGGTTAGCTCTACTGTTACTTTCTCAGGGGCAATATTGAGTAATTTTGCTGTCTGCCCTTGCGCATTGGCAGGTGTCTGTGTAGGGCCAACTAATTCTACGCCATCTTCTCTTACATGAGCAAAGAAGTTCATTGGTTCCATGGGGTTATGCGGCAGGAATGGACACTGGTATTCTGATTCTACTATTTTTGCCGCATTCTTAAAAGCTTCTTCTACATTTCCTTCTTTTCTTCTGACATCTGCTTTCGGCGAATCAAGTAATTCTTTGAAGAGTTTGTTGTGGTCGTCGGTGCTTTCAAGGTTTCCATCTTTTTCCCATTCTATTTTCAAGGCATCTTTGGCCTTTTTCACTTCCCAGGTTGATTTACCAACTACTGCTACCTTGTTTTTGAAAGAGACTACATCAACAATACCCGGCATTGCTTTGGCGGCTGAGGCATCGAATGATTTGAGTTTTAAACCAAAAGCTGGTGGGCGCTGAATCATCGAGAATAGCATACCCTCTCTGTAAAAGTCTATTCCGAAAAGCGGCTGACCAGTGATAATTGGTTTATTATCTACGTTTTTTACTGTCGAACCTATCAGTTTAAAATCTTTCAGGTCTTTTAGTTTTACATCTGTCGGCGGGGTAATCTGAGCCGCATCTGTGGCTAATTCGCCATAACTCAGTTTTTTGGCTGAGGTGGTGTGTATCACATAACCTTTTTCGGTTTTGCACTCAGTGGCAGATACATTCCACTTTCTGGCGGCGGCCTCTATTAACATCTGGCGGGCTGTAGCTCCGGCCTTGCGGAGTCTTTGCCAGGAGTGTGGAATAGACCCACTACCGCCAGCTACCTGACGCTCAAATTTCTTTGTATCTAAAGGCGCTTGTATCACTTTCACATTGGCCCAATCTACATCCAGTTCTTCGGCTACTATAATCGGAAAGGCTGTTTTGATGCCTTGTCCGATTTCCGGATTGGGTGAAAATATAGTTACGATTCCATCAGGATGTATCGATAAATAGGCATTCGGAGCAAAATCTGCGGCGGCAATAGCTGCTGCATCTGTTGCGGCAATGTCTCCGGCAAATGCCTCTTTGCCGAACCAGTTAAAACTCAACATGAAACCACCACCTGCAAGCGCGGCCGATTTCAAAAAATTTCTACGGCTGTTGTTTGTCTTTTCCATGTTATTTCATTTTGGTTGCTGCTAACTGAACGGCTTCTCTGATACGGTGGTAGGTACCACAGCGACATAAATTATTTGACATCGCAGTTTCTATTTCTTCTGTAGTAGGTTTAGGATTGCTTTTCAGAAATGCGGCGGCGGTCATAATCTGCCCGGCCTGGCAATAGCCACATTGAGGAACATCCACCTCATGCCATGCCGTTTGTACGGGGTGGTCACCTTTTTCGGATAGCCCTTCAATAGTAGTTATTTTAGCTTCGCTTACCGATGATACAGGCAAGATACAGGTGCGGGTTGCTTCGCCGTTGATATGTACTGTACAAGCCCCACACATAGCCATTCCACAGCCGTACTTTGTACCTAACAATCCTAAATGGTCACGCAAAACCCATAGCAGCGGTGTGTCGGGGGCTACGTCTGTTTTATAGACTTTCCCGTTAATGTTAAGGTTGTAATTTGCCATCGTAGTTTATTTTGTTGATAGTCAATAGATTAGTCAAAATTAAAGAAAATACTTAGACATTGGAAAGAATTTTGATACTAATTATTTTGTTGGGCAAAGAAAGTAGACAAACTGCCCAAATGATTATACCACAGTTTGAGTATTTTTTTCCCCATACGTATATAAATTCTTTAAAAACGTAGATGGTTTATAAATTTAACGATATACTTTAATAACTTTGAGGCACCGGATCTCCACTAATGCAAGAAAATATGGGTTCACATTCAAGAAAAAATTTATTCTCTGAAAAAATAGATGATTGGCTTATTGGGTTTAAAGATGGTGCCGACTTCCTGCTGTTGTTCTTCAAGGAAACTCTTAGTGGAAATTTTGAATTTAAAGAATTTGTCAATCAATGCTACCGTATCGGTAACAGTTCACTGACACTTATATCGCTGACAGGTTTTGTAACAGGCTTTGTATTTACCAAACAATCAAGGCCGTCATTAGAAAGTTTTGGGGCAACATCCTGGCTTCCGTCATTAGTAACCATTGCCATTATCAGAGCTTTGGCTCCTTTGGTAACCTCTCTGATATGTGCAGGTAAGGTAGGGTCAAGTATCGGGGCAGAGTTAGGCTCTATGAAAGTAACCGAACAGGTAGATGCAATGGAGGTGTCGGCTGTTAACCCCATTAAGTTTTTAGTGGTAACACGGGTGCTGGCTACTACCATCACTATTCCTATCCTATCGTTTTATTGTGCACTCATGGCCATGATAGGGGTGTTTCTGAACGTAACTACCAACGAAGACACAAGCCTGCCGGCTTTTCTTGAGCAGGCATTTAACAGCATTATTTTTCTGGATATGTGGACGGCCGTTATCAAAGCTGTGGCCTATGGTTTCACTATTGGTATTGTGGGCTGTTATAAGGGATACAATGCGAGCAATGGTACGTTAGGTGTAGGTAAAGCCGCCAACTCGTCGGTTGTATTGTCTATGTTTTTAATATTTATTGAAGAAGTATTTATAGTACAAGTAACTAACTGGTTTAGATGATAAAATTTAGTGATTGCGTGAATTAGTGATTGAGTGATTAATTGAGAATTAGCCATTAATTAATCTTGAACTTTGATTTACCTGATTTATTGATTTTTATGATAAGATTTACAATCAATAATCAACAATAGTATAATCAATTTATAAATCAGCGCAATCAGGTTAATCAGCTAAATCACAGTTTAAGACATAATCACTCAATCGCTAAATCACTCAATAAACAACCCATGAACAAGGTAATAGAAATAGAACATCTTTATAAGTCATTTGGCGACAGGAAGGTTTTAATAGATGCTGATCTGGAAGTCTATGAAGGTGAAAACATGGTGGTTCTGGGGAGGTCAGGAACCGGGAAATCGGTTCTGATAAAAATCATTGCAGGGCTTCTGACTGCCGATAAAGGGAGTGTAAAAGTATTGGGGCAAGAGGTGACACAACTCCAGAAAAAAGAACTCAATGAATTGCGTCTGAAAATAGGTTTTTCGTTTCAGAATAGTGCGCTTTATGATAGTATGACTGTAAGAGAGAATCTGGAGTTTCCGCTGGTAAGGAATGTTCGGAATATGAGCAGGGGGGAAATCAATAAAGCGGTGCATAAGGTATTGGACTCGGTAAGTCTGCTAAAATCTATTAACCAGATGCCGGCAGAATTATCGGGCGGACAGAAAAAACGTATCGGGATTGCCCGTACACTGATTATGAATCCGAAGATTATGCTATATGACGAACCGACTGCCGGCCTTGACCCGATTACCTGTATTGAGATTAATCAGTTAATTAATGAGGTAAAAGAAAATTATAATACGAGTTCGATTATCATCACCCATGACCTGACCTGTGCCAAAGAAACAGGCGATCGTGTAGCGGTGTTATATGAAGGCAACTTTAAGTTTCAGGGGACATTTGACGAGGTGTTCAAGAATCCTGATCCGAGAATCAAGAATTTTTACGATTACAATTTTATAGAAAATCAAAAGAAATAGGTATATGGCGACCCCAGAATCTTCATCGAGAATAGCGGCCAAGGTTGGTTTATTTATTTTAATAGGTGTTATTATTTTAGCCGCCGGTATCCTTACGCTCGGCACCATGCGTAAATCGTTCATTAAACGCATAGATGCTACGGCTACATTTAATAGTGTTAACGGCCTTACCAAGGGTAACAATGTGTGGTATGCCGGAGTAAAAGTAGGTACAGTTCAGGAAATATCATTTACGCCAGACGCTAAGGTAAAAGTACTGTTTAGTATCGAAGACAAATCTCAGCCTTTTATCAAACAGGATGCTACTGTAAGAGTAAGCTCTGACGGCCTGATTGGAAACCCCATCATCCTGATTTCCGGTGGTTCGCCTGATGTCAAGATGATAGAGGCAGGTCATACTTTTAAGGCAGAAGCAGATGTTACGCAACAGGAGATGCTCTCAACCTTGCAGGCAAACAACAAGAATATTCTGGATATTACCAACGACCTGAAAGGGTTAACGGCTGATATCAGGGCAGGACAAGGTTCATTAGGTAAACTGATGAAAGATGAGGCGCTTTATGCCAGTATCTCTAAAAGTATGTCGACTGTTGAATCTGCTACGAGAGATTTGAAGAGAGGAGCTACTGCCTTAGCCACTCTGACAGATAAATTAAATGCAGAAGGCAATTTTATTAACTCCCTTGCTACTGATAAAGAGATTTATCCTTCTATTAAAAATACAGTTGCCTCATTACAGAGTACTTCGCAGACTTTGAAAGAGACGACGACTTCTGCCCAGAAAACCGTTGGCAATTTAGAGCAGACTACCAACGCTTTACTGAATAATCCTAATAATACGATTGGCGTACTGCTGCACGACCCGAAGGCTGCCAACAATATCAGAGAAACAATCAGTAATCTCGAAAGCAGTACCGAAAAGCTGGATGAGAATCTGGAAGCCCTGAAACACAATTTCCTGTTCAGAAGATATTTCAGAAATAAGGCCAAAGAAGAAGAAAAGAAAAAAGAAGAACAGCAGAAGATACAAACGGCGAATCCAAAGTGATAGCATTGTAGTATCATATCATATATGTAAAAATAGAACCTCTGATAGGGTTCTATTTTTTTTGCGCTATACTATTAATATACTTATTCCAGAACCACAAAATCTTAACCGTAGAATAACTTTTGCTTAGAAAATCGGTATATATGCTCACCGATTTTCGTTAATTCATTTATCTAATTATTAGTGCATTTTAAAATATACATTAACAATTAATTTCCATTAACTTCTATCCGAATATGGTCAAAATCGGCTAAAAAGTTAAAATTTCTTATCTAATGAAAAATCTCGTTTTATTTATAAATCTGATTATTTTATTATCAATGTTGTTGGTTAGTTGTAATAGGAATGAATTTATAGTAACACCTCTCATCATAAACAAATATTCCATTATTAGTGGAGATACAGTAAAAACTGTGATTAACAAAGATTACAAAAAGACTAAAGGTATAGATCTCAATGGAGCCAATTATCTTGTAGTTGGTGATACAATTATTACCTATAAGGAGCCACTCCTTCCGGCCCTACCTTCAGTTGCCCCTGATTTAAATAACCTGAAAAACAATGATGATTCTGAATTGAAGGGTAAACCTTTAAGATATGTGGCAATTGGCGGAAGCCTGACTGCAGGGGTAAGAGACGGCGGCTATTTTAACGAAGGTATTATTACTTCTTATCCCAACCTTATTGCAAGACAGATGCGTTTAGCAAAATTTGAACAACCATTATTTGAAAAAGAAAATTATAATGGGTATGGTCGAAAGGCCATAAAAGTATTTAATCCAACAGGAGGCCCAGTACCTAAATTTAACGAAGCTCATAATAATAGTGCAATCGTTTATGCAGATGAAAAAACAGTAACTTTAAAAGTATATCAGGAAAAAGAAGCTTTAGATAATTTTGCATTACCCAATTTTAGCGTCAGTGCTTTATTCCCTTGGCGTGGTACGAATGAATATGAACAAATTGGGCTTGGTGCAGTGAATAATGCTTTTTTTAGCCGTATTGCACCCAAAACAGAAGTTAATTCAAAATTAATTGATAAAATTTTCAGTAAGAAATTTGATTTTATCTCTATTGAGTTTGGTTATACGGAAGTTTTAAACTCTTTTTTACCAGGATACAAAAAAGAGTTTTTTAGCTCTGCTATTCCAGATAAAGAAACGATTTTCAGTAATGAACCTTCTACAGAGCTTAATATGTCGCTTTCTCCTGAACTGATTTTGATGCGAAAACTTCGAGAAAATAAAGGAACAAAAGCAGTACTATTAAATATTCCTGACTTTTTATCATTACCGTACTTTAAGTTTGTTCAAAATGAAATGGCTCAAAAAATAGTAGGTAATAGTGCTATTAAATATGAGAGTTATTTTGGTGATGGTATAAGTTATTTTGAAACACAGAAAGATTTGTTACTTCCTACATCATCAATTGATTCTTTGTTAAGTAATAAAATCCAGTTTGAGTTTAAAAAAGGCATTTATAATAATAAACCAGTAAGTTTTTGGGATATTTTGCATGATGCCATTAGATGCAAAGAAATTACTAATCGATATAATGAAGAAATTTTAAGTATGAGTGAGAAGTTTGGATTTCCAATTGTAGATATTAGAAACTTATATGAGAAAATAGTAAAAGGTCAGTTTGTAACTGATGACGGAATAAGAGTAGATGCCAGCTATTCCACTGATAACTTTTTTTCTTCTGATGGAATTAATCCCTCAGCTTTTGGGCAGGCTATTATTGCAAATGAGGTAATTAAAGTTTTAAATCGAAACTATAAAACAACTATATCACTGATTTCGACTAAAGAATATTTGGTTCGTTAATATTTTTCTGGATATTTTTTAGGTTAGACTTCTTAAACTTTATGTTTTAAGTAGCCTAACCCATTATTTATATTCTAATTTTTTACAACACCGTCTTAATCTTCAATTCATCCATTTGTTTCTGGTCGATGGTTGATGGTGAATCAATCATCATATCACGCCCTGAATTGTTTTTCGGGAAAGCAATGAAGTCACGGATGGAATCTGCTCCACCAAAGATTGAACACAGGCGGTCGAAACCAAAGGCGATACCTGCGTGCGGAGGTGCGCCAAATTCAAAGGCATCCATCAGGAAGCCGAATTGTTTTTTGGCCTCTTCTTCGGTGAACCCCAGGATACCAAACATTTTTTGTTGCAATGGTCTCTGGAATATACGCACTGAGCCTCCTCCTACTTCTGTTCCGTTAATGACCATATCATAGGCATTGGCTCTAATACTGCCTAAATCTTCTGTCTCTAATAACGGAATGTCCTCTGGTTTAGGACTTGTGAACGGGTGGTGCATAGCAAACCAGCGGTTTTCTTCTTCGCCATATTCTAACAAAGGGAAGTCTAAAACCCACAAAGCTTTAAATTCATCAGGTTTGCGTAAGCCCAGACGGCTACCCATTTCCAGACGTAATTCGTTCAGTTGTTTGCGTGTTTTGTTGGCTTCTCCGGCAAGAATCAATATCAGGTCGCCTGCTTTCGCCTCAAATTTCTCGGCAATTTGTTTCAAAGCTGCTTCATCAAAGAATTTATCGAACGATGATTTT
This sequence comes from Emticicia sp. BO119, assembly GCF_013912375.1. GTDB lineage: Bacteria > Bacteroidota > Bacteroidia > Cytophagales > Spirosomataceae > Emticicia. The sequence continues at coordinate 26,939 of NZ_JACETV010000003.1, forward strand.
AAAGTACCGTCAGCATTAAAACGGATATAGGCCAATCCTCTTGCACCAACTTGCGGGCGTTTCACCCATTCCGTTATTTCGTCAATCTGTTTACGGGTATATTCTGCACAACCCGAAGCATTGATACCAACAACCAGTTCAGCCGAATCGAATACCACAAAATCTTTTCCTTTCACTACGTCGTTCAGTTCCACAAACTCCATTCCGAAACGTGTATCAGGCTTATCTGAACCATATAAACGCATGGCATCGGCATAAGTCATACGAGGTACTTCCGGCATATCAATGTTTTTCACGGTCTTAAACAAATGACGAATCAAGCCTTCAAACATTTGCAGAATGTCCTCCTGTTTCACAAAAGACATCTCGCAGTCTATCTGGGTAAATTCCGGTTGGCGGTCAGCACGTAAGTCTTCATCACGGAAACATTTGACAATCTGATAATAACGGTCAAAACCCGATACCATCAATAATTGCTTAAAGGTCTGAGGCGATTGTGGTAAAGCATAAAACTCTCCCGGATTCATGCGGCTTGGTACGACAAAATCTCTGGCACCTTCTGGAGTAGATTTAATCAATACCGGAGTTTCTACCTCAATAAAATCCTGTCCGTCCAGATAATTACGGGTTTGTTGTGCCATTTTGTGGCGCAATTGCAGGTTCTGACGCACCGCATTGCGGCGTAAATCGAGGTAACGGTATTTCATTCGGATATCGTCGCCACCGTCGGTTTCGTCCTGAATCAGGAACGGAGGTAATTTGGCAGGGTTCAATATCTCTAAAGCCGTAACCTTAATTTCAATATCGCCTGTAGGAATTTTATCATTTTTTGATACCCGCTCAACTACCTCACCCGAAGCCTGAATCACAAATTCACGGCTTAATGTACGAGCCAGGGTTATCACGTCAGTATCGCTGCTATTTTCATTTAATATTAATTGAGTAATACCGTAGCGGTCACGAAGGTCAATATAAATAATACCGCCTTTATCACGAACAACTTGTACCCACCCGCATAAGGTAACTGTCTGATTTACATCTGCGATACGCAATTGTCCGCAGGTATGAGTTCTTAACATTACGTCTAAAGAATTATGTTGAGCAATTTTTTTGCAAAAGTAAGCATTTTAAAGCAAAGGTCTTAGGAGGTCTCTAAAAATTATGGCTTTTATTCAATTACCAAATATCAGCCGGATTCTACCAACTACTCATGCAGGTTACCAAATACTCATTTATGCTTTTATTGGATTTTACTATTCATTTATTTCAGGTTCTCAAATTCTCTAAAACAGATTATTGCCATGAAAAAAATCTTTACCTTTTTTGTTACTTGCCTGATAGCAAGCAGTTATGTCATTGCCCAGCACTCGGAAGCACTCCCCGGAACCCTCAAGGCAACTACGCTGAGCGGGGTAGGTAAAAGGCCAGTTTATTCGGACCCTGACGGGGTATTAATTAATCAGTCGTCGGGCGATGAATTATATATTTCTATTCCGGCAGCTGATTTTGGCAGTACAACTGACCAGGGGCCAATCAATTTTAATTTTGGTGAAGTAGCCGGAAACGGAGGCACGAATATGCGGCTTATAGCCCCTGCCGGATACCTGCCTTACAGAGTAAAAATCAACAAAATGCGGGTTTGCTTTAAGGATAATATTATTTCTAATCTGGAGGTAAGTTTATTTGAAGTGTACCCCGACCCCAGCCTTACGGCACTTACCACCACAACTTTAGCCACTGCAGTTTCGGCGGGTGCAGACCCGAAATATCGTTGTATAGATAAAGAAGTAGAGAAAGTTTTTGACTACGCAAAATTCAGTTATTATTTGCAGGCAAGACCTGTTCCGAATCAGACAGATAACGGTATCTGGTCAAGTAAAATTGAAGATATGTCTTTGGTACACGTAATACTATTTTATGCTTACTTATAAAGACAGTATTACAGAAAAACTTTAAAATCGGAAGAAAATCCGCATGAATTTATGTAGTTGGCCAACACATGAGGCAGATTTTTTGCCTATTAAAAATATAATTGTTAAATTTCCCCTTTAGTCACAGCAAAACATTTTGGAATAGGGCTGCTCTTTGGGCGGCTTTTATTTTTTGCGTAATTTTATAAGACGGAATATTCAGGCGGAGAAAATAGTCTGGCTTTGCTCAGTAATTCTTTTATTCTGGTGGTTAATGTAGTTATTAACAATTATGCAGGCTTCAAAATATTCCTTGGTTTCGTAGAAGTGCAGTAATTCGGTTAATTCTTCCATATCCAGACGACGGACAAATTTACCTAAATCGTCTAAGGAAAGGCTCAATAGTAATTTTTGGGAAGGCAATGTAAGCACATTACCTCCATGTAGTTGGGATGGGTTTGGCATTTATCTGGGATTCTTTTAGTATATTCGTAACTCTGGCTATATCGTAAATGTTCAACAAAAATAAATAATATTTTTATTTTCCCTAAACAAACTTTATTTTAAGGCTTCTTCTGGTCAGTTATCTGGTTCACAATATCAAAAAAGCGGCTCAATTCTTTTTCTCGCCCTCGCAGCCATACCATACGCATTTCCGATTTGGCACTTATATTTTTTAGTTCAATATGCCGTACATTCATGTTTTGTCCACTCAATGCTGATTTTGGCTCTATTGATACGCCTACTCCGGCTTCAACTAAACGGAGTACTGTATTCGTATTTCCTGATTGATAGGCTACTTTCGGGATGAACCCGTAGTTCTGGCATAATGCCTCTATACTTTCTACATAGCCCGAACTTTCACTGCGTGAGGGCAAGATAAAATTTTCATCGGCTAATTGCGCCAGTGAATGAAAATTTTCGGTAGTCAGCCAATGTTTTTGCGGCAATAGTATCACAAAGTTTTCGGTGTAAAGTGTACGGGCGTTTATCTCCTTGGGTACAATTATATTCGGCCCGAAACCTACATCAATCGTTCTGTTCAACAGGGCATTGATTTCATATACATTCGTCGATTCTATCAGCACCGTTTCCATCGAAGGTATTTCTTGCTGAATTTTGGCTAAGATAGCCGGCAGTAAAAACTGCATAGACGAACTCGAATGAGCAATACGAATTTCTCCGCCTTCTCCCCTGTGTATCCGGGCTGTTTGCTGGCATACTCTTTCAAAATTTTCTAAAATCCGTTTGGCTTCATCTCTGAAGTAGATACCTGCCTCAGTGAGTTCTACTTTTCTTTTATGTCGGTTGAATAACTTCACCTCTAATTCTTGCTCCAGTTGCATGATCTGGCGACTTAGCGCAGGTTGGGCAATGTAAATATCTTCTGCTGTTTTGCGATAATTCAGCCTTTCAGTCAGTTTCAAAAAATTCTCCAGAGTTCTTAAATCCATATACTATAGCAATAAAAATAATGTTCATAATTGATACCAGAATTGCATCAATTAATCAAAATTAAGTATTTTTTGTTATCATAAATAATTCCGTGTTTTGTATTTCTAATCTTTATTAATTATGTATAAGCCATTATCTACCATTTATGGGGTATCTTTAGCAGACAACATCCGGTTAGTACGAGCTGAATCAGAACACGTTGGATTAGTAGCCGAGGTATTTGATGCGTACCGCCAGTATTACGGACAAGTATCAGACATGGCAGGCGCAAAGCGATTTCTGGCAGAGCGGATAGCTAATCAGGAATCTGTTATCTTCTTAGCTTTAGCAGATAATCAACCATTAGGATTCACGCAATTATATCCGATGTTTTCGTCGGTTTCCATGCGTCGTTCATGGACATTGAATGATTTATTTGTGCAAGAAACGCTCAGAAGCAAAGGTATTGGCAAGGCTCTTTTAGCTACTGCCCAGCAGTTTATAAGTGCACAAGGCCACAAAGGTTTATTATTAGAAACAACGCCTGATAATACTAAAGCGCAGCGCTTGTATGAGGGCTTGGGCTGGGTGCGTGAGCAGAACTATTATTATTTCTGGCAGGCTTAGTAAAACAAATTATTAGCTTATGATGGAATCTCCCCTACAAAAAGCCTTTTCTCCAGACCTCTTCCGACAACAAGCGCATAGTCTGGTTGACGTACTGGCCGATTATCTTGAACAGTCGCAAAGCGGCTCTATGGAGACGGTTATCCCCTACAAAGACCCTGAAGAAAGTCTGGCTTTCTGGCAGGAAGATTACGAGCAAGGACAAGGCAATGTGGCTGATTTTTTCAGTAAAACTATCCAACAATCCAATCATTTGCATCACCCGCGCTATATGGGGCATCAGGTTACCCCACCTGTGCCTATCTCGGCTTTGGCAGGTCTGCTTAGCAGTATGCTTAATAATGGGATGGCTGTGTATGAAATGGGGCTGGTTTCTAATCCTTTAGAACGCATTCTTTCAGAACTATTGGCTAAAAAGATTGGTTTTGATGCCCATGCCAGCGGATTGCTTACATCTGGCGGCACATTAGCTAATCTGACAGCACTATTAGCCGCAAGAGCCGCTAAAACTGATGTATGGGAAGAGGGGAATACTGAAAAACTTGCGGTAATGGTCTCGGAAGAAGCGCATTATTGCATCGACCGTGCCGCACGCATCATGGGTATGGGTAGTGAGGGTATTATCAAAGTACCAACTAATGAGCGTTTACAAATCAGAACTGATTTATTGGAGCAATATTATCAGGAAGCCATAAACCAGGGCTTGCGTGTGATAGCCATTATAGGCAGTGCCTGCTCTACCTCGACCGGAAGCTATGATGATCTGGAAGCTATTGCCGCCTTTGCCCAAAAGCATGACCTATGGTTTCATGCTGATGGTGCTCATGGCGGGGCAGTGGTATTTTCTGAGAGATATAAACATCTGGTAAAGGGTATTGATCAGGCTGATTCGGTAGTTATAGACTGGCATAAAATGCTGATGGCCCCAGCTTTGATTACTGCTGTGATATTCAAGCGGAATGATGATGCCTTCAAGACTTTTCAGCAGAAAGCGCAGTATTTATGGGCCAATCAGCATTCGAAAGACTGGTTCAATTCAGGCAAACGTACTTTTGAATGTACCAAGCTGATGATGAGCGTAAAGGTATATGCGATACTGAAAGCGCATGGCGAGCAGATTTTTACAGACAATGTAGAGTACCTGTATGATTTAGGGAAGCAATTTGCCACACTTATTAAAGCCCGGCCAAACTTTGAACTTGCCTTAGAGCCGGAAAGTAATATTGTTTGTTTCCGCCTGAAAAATGAGGCTGGTTCATTGAACGAATTAAATGCCAGTATCAGAAAAAGACTTTTAGAAGAAGGTAAATTTTATATTGTACAAACGACTTTAGGTGACAAGCTTTATCTGCGGACAGCTTTGATGAATCCGCTTACTACTGAAACTGACCTTATGGCTTTACTTGATGAGGTGGAACGGTTGGGTATGGTGGTTGCTTCCTAAATTCTTCAAAAATCGTTATCTTCGCCCCTTTTAAAGTTAGAAGGGGTGCCAAAATCTTATTTCCAGTTCAAGCAATTCATTATCTATCAGGATAAATGTGCCATGAAAGTATGCACCGATGCCTGTATCTTAGGGGCGTATGCAGAGGTGGCAGAAGTGAACAAAATTCTGGATATAGGCACCGGAACAGGGTTATTATCGTTGATGCTGGCACAGAGAAGCAAGGCTACTATCGATGCTGTTGAAATAGATAATGATGCTCACACGCAGGCAAAAGTCAATATTACTGAAAGTCCGTTTGCTGATAGCATCAGGCTTTATCACCAGTCTATACAGGATTTTAGTCAACAACGGTCGGGTTCAGAAGATAAAGGCTATGATTTAATTATTTCCAATCCACCGTTCTACCAGAATTCTCTGCAATCTCCCGACCATCAAACCAATAAAGCCTTACACGCCGCAACTTTAACTTTTGATGAATTGCTTGATGCCGTTATGAGCCTTTTAAGCCCTGATGGTCAATTTATAGTATTACTTCCACCTTTTGAAGCCCAACAACTGGCAACAGTAGCTCAGAAAAAAGGTTTATATTTGTGCGCAAAACTGCTGATAAGGCACAATCCTCAGAAATCTGTGTTCAGACATATTCTCAGTTTCAGCAAAATGCCTGTCTCAGCATACACCGAAGATATATTAGTGATTCATGAGAAAAATACCAGTGGGTATTCTGATAAATTCCGGCTACTGTTGAGCGATTATTACACGATTTTTTAGAACTTTGCTCCTAATGAACCAAGCACTTCAAATATCGGTCGTTATACCTTTATATAACGAAGCAGAATCTTTACCTGAACTACACGACTGGATTGTGAGGGTAATGCAGGAAAATAACTTTACATACGAAATTCTTTTTGTCGATGATGGCAGTAATGATGGTTCGTGGGAGGTCATTCAGCAGATTGCCCGGCAGAATCCGAAAGTCAAAGGCTTTAAATTTGTGCGTAATTATGGAAAAACTGCTGCCCTGCAAACAGCCTTTACGCATGCCGAGGGCAAAGTAGTGATTACGATGGATGCTGATTTGCAGGACAGCCCGGATGAGATTCCGGAGTTATACCGTATGATTACCGAAGAGAAGTATGACCTGGTATCGGGCTGGAAAAAGAAACGATATGACCCTATTACCAAGACCATTCCAACCAAGCTGTTCAATGCGGTTTCCCGCTGGGTATCTGGCGTGTATTTACATGACTTTAATTGCGGGCTGAAAGCTTATCAGTCAAGAGTAATCAAGAATATCACGATTTATGGCGAAATGCACCGGAATATTCCGATTATAGCCAAATGGAACGGTTTCAAGAAAATCGGCGAAAAAGTAGTTCAGCACCGCCCCCGTAAATATGGCAGTACCAAATTTGGTCTGGAGCGTTTTATTTACGGTTTTCTTGACTTACTGACGGTTGCCTTTGTGAATAAATTTGGCCGCCGGCCCATGCACTTTTTTGGTACTATGGGAGTGCTTTCGTTTGTCATAGGAAGTTTAATGGCTTTGTATCTGCTTTTTGAAAAACTATATAATATCAGCCAGGGGTTACGCTACCGTAATGTGACCGATAACCCGTTTTTCTTTTTAGCTTTGATAGCTATTATTATTGGCTCTCAATTATTTTTAGCAGGCTTTATCGGTGAGCTTTTTGTAAAACAGACTTTCAAAAAAGACGAATATTTAATTGAAGAAAAAACAGGAGAATAATTACCAAACCAACAAACTATCTATGAGAATCATCAGACTAACCCTTATCCTCTTTCTTATCACGTATGTTTCGCAGGCACAGAAGGTAAACAAATTAATTAAAGAAAATGAAGTGAAGCGTATCATCAGCACGTTGGCGGCCGACGATATGCTGGGCCGAAACTCGATGCAGCCACAGCAGATTGAAAAAGCCACCGCTTTTATTGCCGATGAATTCAGGAAAATTGGTTTGCAGCCATTAAAAGGTGCAAATGGATTCAGACAGGAGTTTCCTATTACGAAGATAGATGGGTTTTTAAGTGCTGAGGTAATGATTAACGGACAGGTGATTCCGAAAGATAAATATCTGCTGATGTCTGATAACGAAGAAATCAACTGGACATCTAATATTCCGGTGGTAATTGTCGGAGCAGGAGATACTTTTACTCCGAACCAGTATATGAGCGACTCAACCAGCAAAATAATTGTGGTTGATGCAGCACATGAGTCCAAATTAGCAGGTTTGAAACGTTTTATGGGCCGTGCAAGGTTGTTGTCAAAGCCTTATCCGAAAATTGCAGGGAATATTCTGTTTGTATCGGGCATCAGTTCGGTAGACAATTATTCTGTGAAAATCAAACAACGCAAAGAAGCCTTTATGATGACTAACGTGGTGGGGGTGCTTCCGGGTAAAAGCAAACCTGACGAAATGGTTGTTTTTTCAGGCCATTACGACCACCTGGGTATTCAGAAAGCTGTTGAGGGAGATTCTATCGCTAATGGTGCTGATGATGATGCATCGGGTACAACAGCGGTTATTGCTTTGGCCAACTATTTTAAAAAGCTGAAAAACAACGAAAGGACGATTGTTTTTGCTGCTTTTACAGCAGAAGAAATCGGTGGATTCGGCTCAAAGTATTTCTCTCAGCAATTAGATGCCGATCAAGTAGTAGCCATGTTTAATATAGAAATGATAGGTAAGGCATCTAAATGGGGGATGAATTCAGCCTTCATTACCGGCTTTGAACGGTCGGATTTCGGGACAATCTTACAGAAAAATCTGAAAGGCACAGCATTTACGTTTAATCCTGACCCGTATCCGCAACAAAACCTGTTTTATCGTTCGGATAATGCTACTTTAGCTCGTCTGGGCGTTCCGGCACATACTATATCTACCGATCAGATTGATTCAGATAAATTGTATCATAGTGTAAACGACGAAGTAGAATCGTTGGATATTCAGAATATTGTTGCTACTATCCGTGCTATTGCCTTAAGCTCTCAGACTATAGTTGCCGGGAAAGATACGCCTACACGGATTGATAAGAGTACAGTGAAGTAATAAAGAATTCTAAAATTTGTAGAGACGCAGCGGTTTGCCGCCCAATGCGTCTCTACGAAAATAGCAGATTAAACCAACATCCCCGCAACACAATAATTAAGCAAATCTTTCGTATGATAGGTATCATTGGCATAGGATATATGCACCAAAAATGAGATTTTAACGTTATTAGCTTTTGCATCAAAACGCAAAAATGCTTACGTTTGCTTTTATATAACACCCTTTCCTCACCAAAATGAAGTTTAAATTCCCGGAATTAGAAGCAGGTAGATATAAGAAAATCATTTCAAGAATCTGGAAGTTTGCCGGATTTACCGCTATTGCAGCCATTGTATATCTGATAGCCGTAAGTTTTAATTTATTCTGGCTGTTTGGAAAAATGCCAAGCCCCGAAGAAATTGAAAATCCGAAAAGTGATGTAGCTTCTGAGATTATCTCTGCCGACGGAAAAGTAATCGGCAAATTTCTTTACGAAAACCGTAGTCCTATCGAGTTCAGCGAACTCTCTCCTAATATTATTAATGCTTTAGTAGCTACCGAAGATGTTCGTTTTACGGTACATTCAGGTATTGACGCCCGTAGTACATTGCGTGTGGTGACCGGTCTGTTTTCGGGTCAGAGAAAAGGCGGTGGTAGTACTATCTCACAGCAGTTGGCAAAAAACCTTTTCAAACTCCGTGAAATCGACTATTACAAAGGCCCGTTGTATGCAGTGCCGGGTATCAGACAGATAATTATCAAAACCAAAGAATGGATTACAGCCATTAAACTGGAGCGCAGATATACCAAGCAGGAGATAATGGAAAAATACCTGAACACCATCGAATTCAGTAGTGGTGCTTTCGGTATCCGTTCGGCCACCAAGACTTATTTCAAAAAAGAACCAAGTGAAGTGACACTGGAAGAAGCAGCCGTATTGGTGGGTATGATTCAGAACCCTTCACGCTTTAATCCGAAGTTTCACCCGCAGGCTTCAAAAGCCCGTCGTAATATTGTTTTCGATCAAATGGTGAAATATGATAAGTTGTCGCCTAACAGAGCAGAGTTATTAAAACAAGTACCTATTACATTGAAGTATCAGCCTGAAAGCCATAATACAGGCCCGGCACCATATTTCAGGGAGTTTCTGAAAGGCTGGCTGAAAGAGGAAATTGCCAAAGAAGGCTATGATCCTGACGATATTTATACCAAAGGTTTCAAGATTTATACAACCATAGACTCGCGGATGCAAGTATATGCCGAAGAAGCAATGCGGGAGAACATGAAACAACAGCAAAAGATTTTTTATGAACACTGGAAGGGCCGGAACCCCTGGACTTTAGAAAAAGCGGGTACTTCGGGCAAATATGTTGAAATTCCGAATTTCATTGAGAACATTGCTAAAACCACACCCCGTTTCCGTGAGCTAAAAGAAGAATATAATGGTGATCTGGATAAGGTCTGGAAAGAAATGAATCGTCCGAACAAAATGCGTGTGTTCTCCTGGAACGGCGAAAGAGATACTGTTATGTCGTCGATGGACTCAATCCGATATTATAAACACTATCTGCACTCAAGTTTTCTGGCGATGGATCCCCGTAACGGGCAGATTAAAGCCTGGGTTGGTGGAATTAATTATAAATACTTCAAATATGACCACGTAAAACAGGGAAAAAGACAACCAGGCTCAACATTCAAGCCATTTGTGTATGTTACGGCCATTGACAACGGTTTCTCTACCTGCGAACACGTAGTTGACCAGCCAATTACTATTCAGGTACCTGGTGGTAGCTGGACACCTAAAAACTCTGATGGGGTATATAGCTACAGGTCGCTCACGCTCCGGCAGGCATTAGGACAATCAATCAATACTGTTAGTGCTTACCTGATTAATCAGTTCAAGGCCGGCAATGTAATAAACTATGCTCATAAGCTGGGTATTAAAAGTAAATTAGATGAAGTACCTGCGCTTTGCCTGGGTATCAGTAATGTTTCTTTGTATGAAATGATGGCAGGCTATTGTGTGTTTGCCAATTCGGGAAAATATACAGAACCCCTATTTGTAACGCGAATTGAAGACAAGCATGGAGAGCTGGTTAAAGAATTTTATTCTGATAGTAAAGAGGTAATCAGCCAGGAAACAGCCTATAAGATGATACACCTGATGCGTGGTGCTACCCAGCCGGGTGGAACGGCATTCGGGGGGTTATCAAGATACGGGGTTTTAGATGGTAATGAAGTAGCCGCTAAAACGGGTACGACCTCCAATTATTCTGATGGCTGGTTTATGGGCATCACCCCTTCTTTAGTTGCTGGTGGGTGGACTGGTGGAGACGACCCGACGATTCACTTCAGGACTATTGCTCTGGGGCAAGGCGCACGGGTATCGTTGCCCACCTGGGGAATGTTCTTTCAGAAAGTATATGGAGATAAAACCCTTGAATACAAAAAGGGCTCATTCCTGAAGCCCTCTACTGTTTCAATATCAGGAGATTGCGTATTTGCGGCCGGAGAAGGGTATCATATTGATTCAACTCAAAAGTACACTCCGCCAACTGCAAAACCCGCAGACGATGACCAATTATAGGTGAGTTTATGCTGCCATTGGCGCAAAATCCATATCTGGTACTGCTTCTACTTCGGTAGATTCAAGAACCATATAAGCAGTCTTCGGCTGTTTTCTTCTGGTGGCGAATTCATTCCAGTTTGAAATGACTACGCTGATTCCGCAGACTAAACTCAGTATTACATACGGAATTTGGATTAGTATTACAAAGAAGTGTGACATACAAATATTAGTTTCATGGTATGTCCAGAATATCTAAAATCTTATGCCATAGCTTATGGATATGTATCGGCCAAAAGATGAGGAAAATAATCCTCATCTTTTTGTTTTTTTTGTTGATTGCTCTCTGGAATCTACTTCTATTTTCCTCTTTTTTTTCTCTAACGCTGGAGATTTCAACTACGCACAGCCACAGGCTTGATACAATAACATGAATTATTTAATAAAATATTTGCTATCTACTAAGTTTCCAAATCGGTGGCTGAGCCAAGCTGAAACCACACGATTAAAGAAAATGCCAGACTTCAATCAATATCAATCTTGTACTTTTCTTTAACAATTGCTTAATAACCCCTTAACATTATAAGAATACAAAAAACCTACTTTTGCGCTTGAAAATTAATAAAATCAAGGTCTTACAAAGTCACGTGCAAGGAATTTCATCAACCGATAGTGCCAATCTTCCAATTGTCCAATATTTCCATTTTTTGACCCAATTTTTCAAAAAATTTAAAACGTTTGCAGAACGATTTAAAACGTTTGCATAAAAAAACGTAAGAATAATAATATTTTTTATTGTTAAAATGCAACAGATTTCAAGAAATTAGAAAATAACACCGGTAATCTGAAGATTCATAACTACCTGACAGAAAGCATTGTTTTCATAGCAGATGATAATACTCTGGAGGTTGTAAATATTGCCTTTATTTCTATGCACTATTATTTATCAAAATACCTCACCCTTTGTAAGTACCCAGTTCAAACATCAAATTGTTTAATTAACCATCTTATCATGATGAAACACCTTGCTACCTCTCCCCCACGGTTAAAATTCCTATTGGGGGTAATTATGTTTGCTTTTGTGTGTATGCCACAGGTATATGCGCAAAAAGCAATATTCGCCAGTGTGAAAGACTCACGTAGCACCAGCAACGTTGATAGTAAAATCGTAGAACTCACCGTGAAAGGTCGTGTAACAGATGCCGGAACAGGCGAAGCCTTAGTTGGTTGTAGTGTGGTTCTGAAAGGCACACAAAAAGGAACAACGACTGATGCAACCGGAAACTATTCAATATCAGTAGCTGACGAAAAATCGGTATTGGTATTTGGTTTTATCGGCTATACCAAACAGGAAATTACTGTTGGCAATAACACCACACTGGATGTACAGTTGAAGTCTGAGGCGTCTGATCTGGCGCAGGTTGTGGTAATCGGTTATGGTAGTGCTACCAAAAAAGATATGACAGGTGCTGTAAAATCTCTGAAAAGCACTGAGTTTAATAAAGGTATCATAAACTCACCAGAACAGTTATTACAAGGTAAAGTTGCCGGTGTGAATGTTGTGTCGGCAAGTGGTGAGCCAGGTGCTTCACAAAGTATCACCATCAGAGGCCCCGGTGGATTACGTACCGGAAGTACGCCTTTGTTTATCTTAGACGGTATGGCTCTGGATAATTCAGGCACAGGGGCTGCAATTAACCCGCTGACATTCCTGAACCCGCAGGATATTGAATCAATAGACGTTTTAAAAGATGCCTCTGCAACGGCTATCTATGGTTCTCGTGGTGCCAATGGTGTAATTCTGATTACTACCAAAAAAGGCAAAGCAGGTTTCTCTACCATAACCTATTCAGGAAGTGTGGGTATATCGAAAATGGCAAGAGCTTTACCAGTGTTTACAGCGGATGAATTCAGAACTCAGGTAAAAGCGGTAGGTGGTACTTTAGACGATTTAGGTGGTAATACTGACTGGCAAAAAGAAGTAACACAAACAGCTATTACGCAAAACCATAATATTTCGTTGGGTGGTGGTGCTGACAAGCTCACTTACTACGGCTCATTTGGTATCCAGAACCAGGAGGGTATCCTTAAAAACAGTAACCTGAACCGCTATACAGGTCGTATTAATATTTCACAAAAATTCCTGGATGACCGCCTGACTGTTGATGTAAACCTGAATGCAACCTATACTACCAATTCAAGACCTCCGACCGAGAGCCTGATTGGTGGAGCTATTTCAGCCAACCCAACGTATCCGGCCTATGATAACGCCACAGGTAAACCTAAGAATTACCCAAGCTTTACAAATCCGCTTATCACACTTAGATTACAAAAAGATGCTTCTACTGTTAATCGTGTGATAGGTAATATCTCTCCGTCGTTCAAAATCACAAAAGATTTAGTATATAAACTGAATTTTGGTATTGATAACTCGACCGGGGTACGTGATATTCAGTCGTTAGCCAATTTAGAACCACAACAAGATGGCAGATTGGAAACTTATAATACCTGGAACAGAAATAAACTGATAGAAAACTATCTGACTTATACGCTGAACACTGGTGCTCATAACATGACTGCACTGGCAGGGCACTCATACCAGAAAATATTTGTACAAGGTCGCAATACAAGCATCAATAAATTTCCGATTACCGACATCGAGCCTATCTATAACCCAGGCTTAGGTCAGGAACTGACACTTGCCAATAATAAGCCTGGCGGATATGCTCTGGTGAATGAGTTGCAATCGTTCTTTGGCCGTGTAAACTATCAGTACAAAGATAAATACTTAGCCACTGCTACTGTTCGTGCTGATGGTTCGTCTAAATTCGGCGCTAACAACAAATACGGTGTATTCCCGTCGTTCTCGTTAGGCTGGAGAATCTCGGAAGAAGCGTTTATGAAAAATGCCGGCTTTACAGACCTGAAACTGAGAGCAGGTTGGGGGCAAACCGGTAACCAGGAGATTCCTGCCAAAATTACTCAGGCCTTGTTTACTTCACAGGTATCGTCATCAACGAGTTATCCTTTATATCCGACAGGGGCTTTTCCGGCCGGTACATCTTATACTCGTTTAGCTAACCCTAATATTCAGTGGGAGGTATCAACCCAGACTAACATAGGTTTAGACTTTGGTTTGTTACGTGGAGCTTTAACGGGTGCCGTTGATTATTTCCATAAAGTATCAAACAACATTCTGTTAGAGGTTATCCCGGCTGACCCAGTGCAACCAGCAGGTACTTTCTGGACTAACGTGAAAGACATGACCATTACTAACAAGGGTCTTGAAATAGAGCTGAACTATCGCTACACAGCAGGAAACGGACTACGATTTGATATTGGCGGTAATATGACCTTCATCAATAATATCGTTAAAAACTCGCCTTATACTGTTATTCCATCGGGTAATGCTACGGGTGCAGGTTTAACATCGGCCACCATTAACGGCTATGTGAGCGGGCAGCCTATCGGTACTTTCTTCCTGAAAGAATTTACAGGATTCGATGACAAGGGGCTGAGCACTTACAGAGATGTAAATGGCGACGGTGTAGTAGGTGATAACGACCGGATTGCAGCAGGTAGTGCCTTACCAACCAAGCAATACAATATCAATGGTAATATTGCTTTCAAAGGTTTTGATTTAGCAGTTAATTTCAATGGGGTATCAGGTAACAAAATCTATGATAATACAGCCAATGCCAATTTCTATAAGCTGAGATTATCAAAGAGCCTGAATACGACTCCTGAAGCTATTGCGAATCCGAATGAGTCAATCAACAACTCAGCTCCGGTTTCTACGAGATTCCTGAAAGATGGGGCCTTTTTCAGATTGAATAACCTGTCTTTGGGCTATAATGTAAACACCAAAGCTATTGGCCTTGGCAAGTGGGTACAAGGTTTAAGATTATCAGTAACCGGACAAAACCTGTTTGTAATTACAAAATATGATGGTTTTGACCCTGAGGTAAACATTGACAGAACTATTGGTGGTATTACTTCTTATGGTATCGATTATTTAAGTTATCCTAAGGCTCGTTCGGTGGTATTTGGACTGAACGTTTCATTATAAAATTTTAGAACTCATGAAAAAGAAAATATATACAACATTAACGCTTGCCGGCCTGTTTGCCCTTGGTAGTTGTACAGACCTGAATGAAGTAATTCTTGATGAAACATTCGGCTCAAACCTGACTGATAAACAAGCCGTTGAGGGAATTATTGCGCCGGTATATGCCCGCCTTCCCGATATCTTTTTGCACACAAACTATTTTGCCTTACAGGAAATATCGTCTGATGAGGCCATCCTGCCTTACCGTGGTGGTACTGACTGGGGTGATAACGGTATTTATCTGGCCATGCACACCCATACGCATGGCGCCAATGACCCGAATATCCGTAATACCTGGAACCTGCTTTTGCAAGGTATGTCAAGATCTATTACGGCTATTAATACTTTGCCAACTATGAATGATCCGACTGCTAAAACATTTTTAGCAGAAGCAAGAGGTATGAGAGCCTACTACTCAATGCTTACGCTGGATTTGTTCGGTCTGGTTTTCGTTAAAAATGATGTGGGCGAAACCTCAAAAATTATCAGAGGCGAAGAAGCATTTGAGTATATCAAAAGTGAATTGCTGGCTGTTGAACCAAACCTTGAAACGAGTGTAGGCCCGGGCAGACTAACCAAAGGGGCTGTCTGGGGCTTACTGGCCCGATTGTATCTGAATGCGGCTGTATATCGTGACAGATATGCTACGCAGTTCAATTTCAAGCCAGAAGACATGGACAAAGTAGTTGAATACTGCGATAAAATCATTTCGTCGGGTCAGTATCAGTTATCAAAAGATTATTTCTCTATCTTCAACGATGATAATCATGATAACAAAGAGTTGATTTTTGCCGTAGACCAGAGAGCGGAGCTGAACGGACACAACCGTATGGCTTACTTCTCTATCTCAGGCGACCAGTTCCCGCTTTATAATTTCCCGGCGGCTAATGGTACTGATGGCCCTTCTATCACTTCTGACTATTACCGCACCTGGGTAAATGCTTATGGCAACCAGGATCCGAAAGTTGACCCTCGTTTCTATAAACAGAACATCTCTATTTATACTAATCCTGCTGACTCTTGCGTGGCCGGAGAAAGTTTTAACATTGACCGTGGTATTTTGCGTGGACAACAATATGGTCTGATAAGAAAAAATGGTGTTTTTGTGAAATGCGCTAATGGTAATTTTAAAGTTGGCAAACTGGTTTATGATACCCGTAACAAACCAAACCTGAACGTAGATTTTACTGAGAAAGTTGACTTTACAGTAGAAGGAAGTAACTACAATACCGGTTATCGTGTTGAAAAATATCAGTTCAGCAAGAAATCATCGAGTGGTAGAAATTTCGGTGACGCAGATATTGTGATTTTGCGTCTGGCTGATGTTTACCTGATGCGTGCAGAAGCTAAATTGCGTAAAAGCAACGATGCCGCCAGCGCCCTGGCTGATGTAAATACCGTTAGAGCCGCAAGAAATATTACTACGCCACCGCCGGCATTGGCAAGTATGTCATTAGACTTATTGTTCCGTGAGCGTGGTTTTGAATTGTACTGGGAGATGGTTCGTCGTTCAGATATGATTCGTTTCGGAAAATATGAAGGAACATGGACAGAAAAGACCAATAATGATGTGAAGAAAAGAATCTTCCCGATTCCGCAGACAGCTATTGATGGGGCCTCTAATATCCCGGGTTATCTGAAACAGAACGACGGATATTAATCGCTTACTTACCTATTCTTTATGCAGCCCTGTTTCTGTTATGGAAACAGGGCTTTTTTATGCATATGCGTTTCATCATTACTGCACCACAAAGTTATTTCTGTCTTTCAGGTAAAAACCTATCCAGGCGAGGGCTATCAGTGCAAAAGCAACTGGCGAAGCACCCCCTGCCACTTCAACCGCTGCGGCACCGCCCAGATATGACAGAATAAAATAGAAGCCTACTTTATAGGTTCTGGGTATCCAAAGAAGCGCAACAAACAGGATTTCGGCTATCCCGAAAATTTTAATGTATGAACCGTAGCCTGCCTTGGTAAGTCCGGTTACTACCTGTTCTCCTCCGGTGATTTTCATTACTCCACTCATAACCAGCATGAATGATAAAATAGCCATTAAGATAGTGGCCAGAATTTTCTGTGTTTTACTCGACATGATTTTATATGTTTTAAGTATTTATAAATAAAGTCTATGGTAATACAATAATCAGAAAGAATAAGTTTACACTCGGAAGTTAATTTCCTTTTGAAAGTAGTTTCCTTTAAGAAACTATCTATTTGAGCAGTAGATTTAAAATAATTTGTTAAGGTAATACGGTGAATGAAACCGGATATATTTTAAATAGTGTATCTTTGTTATCCTTTCTACCGTATTGCGAAACTTATAAGACTACAGATTGCACGGAACGTTTGGTATGACTTTTAAAAATTATGACAAAAAAAGTTGCTGAAAATATAGATACATCTGAGCATAATTCTGCTCAATGCAACCAGCATATGATGGCTGTGCAGGATGCGATGGATATATTGAACGGGAAGTGGAAAATTATGATTATAGGCTCGCTGAGCTTTGGGAAAAAGCGTTTCATGGAATTGATTCGTGAGGTAAATGGCATAGGCGCAAAAATGCTTTCAAAAGAACTGAAAGACCTGGAAGATAACGACTTAGTAAAACGCACAGTCTACGACACCAAACCCGTAACAGTAGAATATGAGCTGACAGAATACGGTCATACATTAACCGAAGTAATAGGCTCTATTGCCAAATGGGGTGCCGAGCACCGGAAACGGATTTTCGGGAAGTGAGATTTTCTACTCAATTTTGTGGCTATCTCTGAAAAAGGTACTTATTGAACTCTTCTGCTATTGTCCGTTTCTGGACTTAAGTTTGTCCATTTCTGGACGGGGTATCGCTTAATAAATCATAAAAACGGCACTTTAAAGCCCAATAAAGCCAGATTTTAAGTTTGGCAAAGTATTTGTTCGACAAAATCTATACTAATCATATAAAAGTTAATTTTAGTATGAAACGAGCATTTTTAGGGGAGCTGGAGGAAGTTGTCTTACTGACGGTAGCCGCTCTACAGGAGTCCGCCTACTGCGCTTCGGTTACTCAGGCTCTCGACGAGCAAATGGGCCGCAGTATCAGTTTTCCTACTGTACATACTACCCTTCAGCGTTTAGAAGAAAAAGGCTTTGTCTCTTCTCGGATGGGTGGGGCGACCGCCGAACGAGGAGGTCGTCAGAAAAGACTGTTCACTGTCACGGCGGCTGGTCAGCGGGCATTAATGGAGTGTCGTTCCGTTCGTACCCAATTGTGGGATAAAATTCCAATCTCAATTACACAGCTATGGGAAGCCTAAATCACGACGACAAGCATTTTCCTGAACCACCGGATTGCCGGCCGCCCCGATGGGCTATCTGGCTACTGAATCACTTCTCCCCTGCCGGAATGGAAGATGAACTGCAAGGCGATTTGCAGGAGATGTACACCTATTGGCTGAAAACCGTCGGAATATCAAAAGCCCGTTGGCGATATATATCAGCAGTGCTACGGCTGATTCGCCCTTTTACCTGGTCCAGAACCAACTGGAATAATAATTATACCCAACCTGAAACATTTGTATTTCAACCCGCTATGCTACCAAACTATCTCAAAATTGCCTCGCGCAAACTGGCGCGCAACAAGATTTATTCTTTCATCAACGTACTGGGTTTAACGTTGGGTATTTGTACCTGCCTGGTCATTTATCTGATTACCCAGTATGAGTTCAGTTTTGATAATTTCCACGAAGACCGCGACCGCATCTATTGTGTGGATGCAATGGTATTTGGCGGTCGCTGGAATTGTGTACCCGGACCTATGCCAGCCGCCATGCGCCAGGAAATGAGCGGAATCCAGACTGTTGCTGCCTACCAGACCTACAGCGCCAGCACAACGATACCTGGAGACAAGAATGAGCAACCGACCCGCTTCGAAGACGATGGTAGTGTTGCTATTGTAGAGCCACAATATTTTGACATCTTTCGCTATCAGTGGCTAAGCGGAAATGCCGCAACCTCACTCTCGACGCCTAATTCAGTGGTACTTACTGCCGAAAAGGCCAGAAAATACTTTGGTGATACTGAACCGGATAAAATTATCGGCCGCACTATTTTTTATCAGGATTCACTGATGGTCAGGGTAACAGGGGTAGTTGCTGACTGGACTGGCAACAGCGATTACAATTTTAGCCAATGGATTTCTTATGCTACTATCCCCACGAGTTTTCTTAAACGTGATATAACGCTGGATAGCTGGGATAATTTGAATCGTTCAAGCCAGGTCATGATTAAGCTGGCAAAGGATGTAAATCCTTCACAGATTGATGCGCAGTTTATATCGTTCGGCAAAAGGCATTATGGCGAAAAAAAGGGATTTGCCGCCCAGCTGAAACCTCTCCCGGGTGCTCATTTTCATCCCGAATATGGCAGTATGAGCAGAAAGGCCAGTTTGCCAGTTTTATACACATTAATAGCCGTAGCAGGCTTTATTCTGGTTCTTGCCATAGTCAATTTTGTCAACTTGTCAACTGCGCAGTCTATGCAAAGGGCCAGAGAAATCGGCGTCCGGAAAGTATTGGGCGGTGGCAGGCCGGGTATAGCTATGCAGTTTTTTACCGAAACCCTATTATTAACAATAGCTGCAACGAGTCTTGCAGTACTTATGGTAAAGCCTGTAATGGCCCTATTTGCCGATTTGATGCCAAAGGGCGTCCATTTTCAGATAGATACTACTACCCTCCTGTTTTTGTTATTGGTAATTGCAGTTACCACCTTCCTTGCAGGGTTTTATCCGGCAAGGGTACTGGGGAGTTATCAGCCAACCGTAACCCTGAAAGGAATTACGGCAACACCGGGCAGTGGAAAAGGAACACTTCGCAGAGGGCTTATCGTATTCCAGTTTATCATATCGCTGATGTTTATCATCGCGTCTTTTGTTATTGGGTCGCAATTGCGGTATGTGTTGCATGCCGACCTTGGTTTCAAGACTGATGCTGTCATTACGCTTGGCAGCTCCCGCAACACAAGTTCAGGAAGTTCGGCCATCGGCTCTGACAAAAATATGAGAAAACAACAGGCTATTCTGGAGACAGGCAAGATAGCAGTATTGGCCGGAAAGATACAACAACTGGTTGGTGTGGAGCAGGTAATCAGACAGTGGAAGTCGCCGATGGATAAGTTGCACAGCGGATTTGGTGGTGGCGGACTGAAAAACAGCACTGAGAAGCCCATTGATATATCTTTTCACTTCGGCAATGAAGATTACATTTCTTTTTATGGAATAAAGGTAATCGCCGGGCGAAATTTGCTACCGGAGGAAAGTGGCAGAGAAGTGCTGATTAGTGAGACTTGTGCGCGTGCGCTGGGTTTTGCAGATGTAAGTAAGGCTATCGGTCGGGAGTTGGTCGCCAGCCCTGTTGACACTTATCCTATTGCCGGAGTGGTAGCCGATTTTTACGAAAATTCTTTTCATGAGGCAAGCTGGCCGATTGTTATCAGACACGACCCCGCAAGGGAGACAACCATTGCAGTCAAAATCGCTTCAAAAGGCATGGCTGCAGGTGAGTTACAGACCCTCATCGACAAAATAGAGAAGGAATGGAAGGCGGTCTTCCCCGAGAAAACGTTTGCTTATTCTTTTCTGGACGACAGCATTGCCAATATGTATGCAGACGATCTTCGGACTGAACGATTGACCAATATGGCCATGGGCATCACCGTTTTTATCTCTTGTTTAGGGTTACTTGGGTTAGCCATTTTTTCAACGGAAAGAAGAGCCAGAGAGATAGGCATCCGAAAGGTATTGGGAGCTACCGTATCGGGTATAATGGTAATGCTTTGCAAAGAGATTGTCTTATTAATTCTGATTGCCTTGCTGATTGCCAGCCCACTGGCCTGGTACTTTATGCACGACTGGCTACAAGGCTTTGCCTACCGCACAGCCCTTAGTGTATGGATATTTATTATTGCAGGGGCGGTTACTATTAGTTTAGCACTGCTTACCGTAGGTTTTCAGGCCATGAGAGCAGCAATGGCGAATCCGGTTAAATCTTTGCGTAGTGAATAGCAAATTCATTAAATATTGAGTTGTTACTCCGCAACAGGATGCGCCGAGAATATGCAGTTTCATAAAATGTGTTTGTACTCAGGCACAAATATACATCGTATGGATTAATCATAGAGATTTTGAACCAAACCATTAAAAAAACTATTACGCTTTTAATGCTAAAATCTTAACTTTGCAAATTATACGCATTCTGTTCTTTTGTTTCGACTATAAACAAAGGAATACTTATTAACAATCTGAACGATGTTTGAAAATTTAAGTGATAAACTCAATAAAGCCGTTAAAACCCTAAAGGGTCAAGGTAGAATTTCTGATATTAATATTGCTGCTACGATAAAAGAAGTGCGCCGCGCCTTAATGGATGCCGACGTAAACTATAAAGTTGCGAAAGATGTAACCGACCGGGTAAGAGAGAAAGCTATTGACCGCAAGGTAATGATTGCTGTAGAGCCGGGTCAGTTGTTCGTTAAAATTATTCAGGAAGAGCTAACCGAGTTGATGGGTGGACAAGCCCAGAGTGTAAACCTGAAAGGCTCACCTGCCATTGTTCTGATTGCAGGTTTACAAGGTTCTGGTAAAACTACTTTTTCAGGGAAATTTGCCAATTACCTGAAAAAACAGGGTCGTCAGATATTATTAGTAGCTTGTGATATTTACCGCCCTGCGGCGATTACCCAGCTACAGGTATTAGGTGAGCAGATTGGTGTTGATGTATATGCCGAACCTGAAAGCAAAAATGCTGTTGAAATTGCTAAAAATGCCGTAGCATACGGAAAAAGCAATGGGAAAAATATAATAATCATAGATACAGCCGGACGTCTGGCGGTTGACGAAGTGATGATGCAAGAGGTGGAGAATATCAAGAAAGCAATTACACCGAGCGAAATCTTGTTTGTGGTTGACTCCATGACAGGTCAGGATGCGGTAAATACCGCCAAGACTTTTAATGAGCGATTAGACTTTGACGGAGTTGTATTAACCAAACTCGATGGCGATGCCCGTGGTGGTGCGGCACTTTCTATCAAGTCGGTTGTGAATAAGCCTATCAAGTTTATTTCGACAGGTGAGAAAATGGAGGCACTTGATGTGTTTTACCCTGATCGGATGGCGAGCCGTATCTTAGGTATGGGCGACGTGATCTCATTAGTTGAGCGTGCACAACAAGCCTTTGATGAAGATGAAGCCAAACGTCTGAACAAGAAAATGCGTGAGAATAAGTTCGATCTGAACGACTTCCTGACGCAATTGGAGCAAATCAAGAAAATGGGTAATATCAAAGACCTGATGGGGATGATTCCGGGGGTTGGCTCACAGATTAAAGACCTGGACATCAGCAACGACTCTTTTAAACCAATAGAAGCCATTATCCGCTCAATGACACCCAAAGAGCGTGAAAAACCGGATATTATTGATGGTAGCCGTAAGAAAAGAATTGCTACAGGTAGTGGAACCCAGATTTTGCAGGTAAATAACTTACTGAAACAATTTGACCAGATGCGCTCAATGATGAAGAAAGTGAACCAGATGCAGACGGGTGGTAAATTGAAGAGTTTTAAATGATAGAAATTATTCTAATCTGGCAGAGACGTATTGCCATATGTCTCTGCGAACACAAAAAAATGAATCTCTATTTATGAGCATAAAAAAATACCCCGCCGATTGGCGGGGTATTTTTTTATGCTGGAATTATGATACTTATTTTGTTACAATTTTAATATCGGCCTTATCGCCACCACCCTGAATACCGATAGCATCAATACGGGTATCTGTTATGCCTGCTACCAGAAGTCTTTTCTTGATGGCAAAGGCTCTTTTGGTTGCCATAGCTTTATTATCAATACCTACTGCATCGGTCGAATGCCCTTGTATTCTGACCTGCATTTTAGGGTATTTCTTCAACAAATCGGCTAATTCATTAATTGCGCCTGTTGATTTATCATCTAATGCCTGCGAACCTTTTACGAAAGAGACATCTTTCATTGTAAATATCTGACCAACAGGTTTAGTGTTATCGATCAGATAAGGCTCTACTTCCTTTGTCAAAGCCCCGCCACCAGTGGTAACATTGCTAATAGCCGGGGTTGCTTTTGCGCTGTCAATCGCAACTGAATCAACAGCTGTGGCTGTTCCGTCTGTTAAGGTTGAATCTCCCAATACCGTTGTTTCTTCCTGACTTGCACCAGCTTGTGATGGTTTATAGTAATTTTCATAATAATAATACCCACCAGCTGCGGCTGCTATTACGACAAGGAAAATTAACAACCATTTTACCGGAAATGCCGAGTTTGCACTTGACTCTTCTTCTTCCTCGGGTTCAGCTACATACTGCGGTGTATTTACGGCAGTTGAGGTCTTTGGTTTTACCGAAGCAGATTTTGGTGCGATAACACGCTTGGTTGAGGTAAATTTAGGAGAAAGGAGTTCCTGCAAACCTAATTGAGGAATCATTTTTTCGACTAATTCTTCCGGCGTTCTTTTAAACAATGGCTCGTGATGGTCGGCTAAGTAGGTAGTCAGGGCATCAACGTCCATTTTATTATTACTGATTTCTCTGCTTACGGCATCAATCAGAATCGGAGTTGCCAGGCTTGAATACATTGTTGATGAATTCTTCTTGATTCCGGCATAGGTTCCTATCATACTGATAAGCGGGCTCTTGTAAGCCGGAAATATCTGACTTACCAACCCATCGCCTGTCTTTAAAATTGCATCCAGTTTATCTTTTTTATTCAGATAAGACATTACATCCCCTATCAAATCTCCTCCCTGGTTACCTTTCTGTACCTGATTGTAAAGCATATTTACGCTCATGGTGCTTCCGGTTCTTCGTACTAACCCTGCAATCAAAGTGCAGAAAATCCCGTCTATTGCTTTCTTAGTTTTCGTAGGCTCTTCGTCGGTCAACTTGGCAATTTTTGATACAACTTCATCAGTCATTGCCTCGTTCAACGTATCAAATAAGTTCATAATGTTTAATTTTTAAGTCATTCACAATTAATTCCAACAATTTTCTTAATTTGGTTGCAAAACAACACAAAAATAAGGATTATTGGTAAATTTTTTGCCTTTTTCTCTAACTTAAATTATGACCTCTGAAAATACAACAAAATTACGCAGCCAGGATTGGTTCGGAAAAGATGGAAAAGATGGTTTCATCTACAGAAGCTGGATAAAGAATCAGGGCTATCCTGCACATCAGTTTAAAGGAAAACCAGTAATAGGAATATGCAACACATGGTCGGAAGTGACCCCTTGCAACGGGCATTTCCGCGAGTTAGCTCAGTCAGTAAAAAATGGTGTTTATGAAGCCGGTGGCTTTCCTCTCGAATTCCCTGTAATGTCGTTAGGCGAAACACTTATCCGACCTACAGCAATGCTTTACAGAAACTTAGCTGCCATGACAGTAGAAGAGAGTATAAGGGGGAATCCTTTCGATGCCATTGTATTGCTGACAGGCTGCGATAAAACCACGCCATCACTGGTAATGGGTGCAGCAAGTGTAGATTTACCAACTATTGTAGTACCGGGCGGACCCATGTTGAGTGGTCGTTTTCAGGGTAAAGCCATTGGCTCAGGTACTGATGTTTGGCGTTTTGCTGATGATGTAAAAACAGGTAAAATGACACTCGAGGAGTTTGAAGACGCCGAAGCCTGTATGAGCAGAAGTATAGGGCACTGTTCTACTATGGGTACAGCCTCAACAATGGCTGTAATGGTAGAAGCCCTGGGGCTAACACTACCAGGAGCCTCAGCAATCCCGGCAGCCGACTCACGCAAAAAGGTATTAGCGCATATGTCGGGCATGAGAATTGTGGAAATGGTCAAAGAAAATATGCTTTTATCATCGGTTCTGACACGCGAGGCTTTTGAAAATGCCATCATGATGAATGCCGCTGTGGGTGGCTCAACAAATCTGGTACTACATTTGCTTGCTATTGCTGGTAGAATAGGTGTTGAGGTAGATCTGGAAGATTTCGATAAAATTGGCAGTAAAATGCCTTTCCTGCTGAACCTGATGCCATCGGGCAAATATCTGATGGAGGATTTTTATTATGCAGGCGGGCTTCCGGCAGTTATTAAAGAAATGGCTGGTTTTTTGAACAAAACGGCTATTACGGTAAACGGTAAAAGTCTGGTTGATAACTCAAAAGGTGCCAAGATATGGAATGATGAGGTAATAGCTACTGCTGAGAATCCTATATTACGCGAGGGTGGCATAGCTGTTGTAAAAGGCAATCTTTGCGAAAACGGAGCTGTGATTAAACCTTCTGCCGCTTCGGCACATCTGATGCAGCATACAGGCAAGGCAGTAGTTTTTGAAACGATTGAAGACTACCACGCCCGAATTGACGACCCTGAATTAGAGGTAGATGAAACCTGTGTATTGGTTTTGAAAAACGTAGGACCGAAAGGATACCCGGGTATGCCCGAAGTAGGTAATATGCAATTACCGAAGAAGATATTAGAGAAAGGTGTTACTGACATGGTACGCATATCAGATGCACGCATGAGCGGCACAGCCTATGGTACAGTTTTTCTTCATGCTTCACCTGAATCGGCGGTTGGGGGTAACCTTGGACTGGTTCAGAACGGAGATCTGATAGAAGTAGATGTACCTAACCGTAAAATACATTTGCATGTATCAGACGAAGAACTGGCTGAGAGACGTAAAAACTGGAAACCTCTTGATCTGGGATATAACCGTGGCTATGTGCAGTTGTATATTAATACGGTTACTCAGGCGGACAAAGGAGCTGATTTAGATTTTCTGGCCGGGAAATCGGGCCATGATGTCCAGAGAGAATCACATTAGTCGAACCTAAATTTATAAAGAGCCTATATGCAACCATGTAGGCTCTACCTAAGCATGCAATGAACACAAGATACATAACTGCTACTTTACTTTTATTGATTTCAGAATTTTTTCTGATTGAACTCCCAGAAAAAGAGAGTGTTTTCTGGATTGCTATTGCAAGAATTATTGCAGCTATTGTATTGACAGTCTGGTATTATCAACATCGCAAACCATTATCTACCTTAATTGACAAACTTTTTATTCTGACCCTTATCATTCCTGTTCTTATTTCTTTATGTGTAATATTCTTTCCGCCACTCATAAGAGATTTTAATCTGATTGCCCATGCGTGTATTGTCTGTCTCTGGGCGGTTATTTTCAGGCTGATGGGGTCAAAGATACGAATAGAGGGGTCTTCTTATAAATTATTGAAGATTGTTCCTATTTATGCGTTGGTGCCTATTTTGTTTTATATTTTCTCTTTACATGCTTTAGTGCCATATCTTGATAAAATTCTACTGATTATCTATACTTTTATTTATCTCTACGCCAATACATTAGCCTCATTTTTACCTATCAATGAAACCGATAAGTTCTGGATCCGGTGGGGTGTTATATTGATGGCTTTTGCTAATTATCTTGTTTTCTACAGCATTTTTGTTGAACAGCTTCCCTGGTTGGGTTTTATACCCAGAACCGTAGTAGTTGTAGCCAGATGTATCCTGATTTTAGGCATGGTTGACTACTTTACGGCCAAAAAATCTGCTTCTGTACAAGGGGCAGTTATGTGATTGAGTGAATGAGTGGTTGATCTAACCTTGAATATTGAATTAGCGGATTTTACATAATTATTCGTTAATTCACCATTCTCTAATTCGCAATTAATCACTCATTCACTCAATTCTTACGTATGTATTGGTCTGTTATCTGTTGCCGCTAAAGCTGCTTCTTTCACAGCTTCCATATAGGTAGGATGTGCATGAGAGGTGCGGGCAATATCTTCTGCACTGGCTCTGAACTCCATTGCCATTACGGCTTCGGCAATCATATCTGCGGCCCTTGCTCCTATGATATGCACACCTAATACTTCGTCAGTTTCTTTGTTGGCCAAAATCTTTACCAAACCATCGGTATCTCCACTGGCGGTAGCACGGCCAAGTGCTTTAAACGGAAACTGCCCTGATTTGTAGCTAATACCTTTGGCTTTCAGTTCTTCTTCCGTTTGTCCGACAGATGCCACCTCTGGCCATGTATAAACTACGCCCGGAATCAAATTATAATTAATATGTGGTTTCTGCCCGTTCATGGTTTCGGCTACCAGCACGCCTTCCTCTTCAGCTTTATGTGCCAGCATGGCTCCACGTATTACGTCACCAATGGCATAGATACCTTTTATGTTTGTTTCAAGCGTATGTTCGTCAACTACAACTTTGCCCCTATCTGTAGCTACGCCTACGGCTTCGAGGTTTAATCCATCAACATACGCTCTTCTACCAATACAAACCAAACAGTAATCACCTTTAATCTCTACAGGTTTTCCGTCTGCACCATCGGCAGATACCAACACTTCTTCACCCAGATTCTCAATTCTGGTTACTTTGGTATTAAAGTAAAAATCAGTACCTAATTTTTTCACTGCCTTCTGCAATTCTTTCCCCATTGTTTTATCCATTGTCGGAATCATTGAATCGGCAAACTCCACAAAAGTTACTTTTGCACCTAACCGGGCATATACCGAGCCTAATTCTGCGCCTATCACTCCTGCTCCTATCACTATGAGGTGTTTAGGGATTTCTGTCAGGCTTAAGGCTTCTGTACTGGTAATAATTCTTTTTTTATCATAATTCATAAAAGGCAGAATCGTTGGTTTCGAGCCTGTGGCAATAATTACTTTTCCGGTAGTTATCTGCTCTTCTGAATTATCTGCTTTTTTTATTTTAATGGTATTTTTATCGACAAACGACCCAAAACCGTTATAAACTGTAATTTTGTTTTTCTTCATCAGGAAATTAATCCCACCATTCATTTTTTCTACGACACCTTTTTTACGAGCCATCATCTGTTCTATATTTACTTTGGGAGCAGGTATATCAATGCCGTGTTCGGCAAAGTGGTGAGCCGCATTGTAAAAATGCTCCGACGAATCGAGCAATGCCTTCGAAGGAATACAGCCTACGTTCAGACAAGTGCCTCCTAAAACATTGTATTTTTCAATAATGGCGGTTTTCATACCTAACTGGGCAGCTCTGATAGCTGCCACGTATCCTCCAGGGCCTGAGCCTATCACCGTAACATCGTATTGCATGAGATTAGATTTATATTCTTTGGTCAAATGTATGCTTAATAATTATCAACTCTGATGATCTGCTCTGAAATTTTCCACTCAGCTTGCTGATTTCCATCAATAAATACCATTCCCACATGATACTCTCCGGCCGGAATCGCATTTTTGAAATACTCGTACTTCACACCGAATCCTGTTTTGTCATAAAACAAACTTCTATGTTTAATGAGACCTCTGATACCGTTAAAGGTTGGGGTAGCTCCAAAAAAATACATCTGATTCGTAGAATCGCTGAGAATAAAACCATAGCGTTCTTTATATTTCCTGTCGGTATCTTTCGGATTCTCTGGATTATACTGTATTAATGTAGCAAAATGTTCAGCAGATTTTTCTAAAACAAAGTTAGTTTTTTCACATTTACTTCTGTCAAAAACCTGATTGCCCAAAGGTGTTTCAGGCAAAATATACCACCCTTTGCTGATAAATCGGCGGGTTTGGTTGTTATGTCTTTCGTAAAAAGCCTGTCCTTCCTGTGCTGTAAGAAATGACCAGTACTGATGATTTTGAAAATTAACAACATCAGCCTCAAAAGTTGATTTAATGAGCTGAAAGCTAATCAGATTTTTTTCTGCCGATTTATACCAGATACCTACACTATAGAAAACAAATACACTCAAAGTAGCCAGCCGGAAGTATTGATTTATTTTAAACTGCACCAGAAACAGGTATATAGTGGCAATAAAAAGAATTGAATAGTTTTTATACCAGTCAGGAATTTCTACTTTATGAATGGCACGCACCACGGCGGTCATCATGGCTGTAGCTGCTAAAAACAGAAATACCCCCAGACAAAACAACAGGACGTTGTTCTGGACAGGTTTGAATCTGTTTTGTATCAGTTTAAAGAAAAAATAGCCAAAGTAGGCCACTATTCCGATGACGGCAATAATGCCAAAAACAACCGATATGGAATTAATCTCAGTCAGGAAAGCCGCCCCTAAAAAGCGGAAGGCATATAGAAAAGTATTACCATTGAGTTTAGCTTCTTCCGAGTTCATGTGGAAACCACTAAAATAGATAGCCAGACTCAGGGCATAAACAATAGATGTATAAATAACCTGACGGAATCTTTGCCGGAGCAATAGCAGGATGATAGCCACTAAGAAAACCACAATGCCATTACCATTAGAAAAGGTAGCAAAAAAACCTGCGATCCATATCAGATAAGTATGTTTTGGAGAAGCAAAACAAGCCAGATATAAAGTAAGCACAGCCAGAAAAATAATGCTCATATTGGGCACTCCATAACTGACAATACTATTATGCATGAACTGGTACTGAAACAGTAAAAAAGGGATTGGCAGGAAATATACCCATGTGAGTGTTGTGCGCCTGAAAGCCAAAGCATATACCGTAAAAATGCCGAAAAGACTTATATTACCGATCAGTATCAGGTCTTTGAAATTCAGATTGCCCTCTAACTGAAACAAACCCAGCAATACGGCTCTGAAATAAATAAATCGGTGCTGATTATGCTGCATCAACAGCATTCTGATTTTATCTATAAGCGTGTCTTTCTGAAAATAGTGTTCGAGGTAATCGAATCCCCAGAAAAAATCATCGTAGAAAGGTACGTTGGAAGAAAAATGAAGTATGATGTAACAATAAAAAATGATTGGAAGGATTCCAATAAGAATAACGGAATTTTTAAATCGGGAAAGGAAAGTGAGAAACCGGGTCATACAAAATCTTTGGCTATAAACAACGATAATATTTGGCTAAAGCCGATATAGATTATTATTGCTTTTTACCCCCATTTAAAAATGGGCGGATGCCGCGCGGGCTATTGATTCAATTGTCTGTACGCTAAAATTGAAACACGTAATCGGCTTTAGCAGACGCCACGCGACCAAAACTTAAGCCAGACATCGTTTCATTTGTGAAAATAAATTTAAGACAAATCCACAGATAAAATCCAGTAAATAAAAATCAGTACTGACTTTTATTCACTGGATTCACAATATTCATCGCGTATTAAAATCCTATTCCTGCATATAGTTTTACGTCATCAAGGGTAATAGTGGGGCCACACATAATTACCAGACGCTCAACTACGTTGCGTAACTCACGCACGTTGCCTGTCCAGGGCAAACTTTTCATATACTCCATGGCATCAGGTTCAAATTCTTTTACGGCATCGCCATATTCGTCGGCAACATCATGCAAAAACTTATCAGCCAGAAGGGGAATATCAGTTTTACGGTCGGTCAGGGCTGGTACGTGAATCGGAATTACGTTCAGGCGGTGGTATAAGTCTTCACGGAAGTTTCCTTCTGCAATTTCTTTTTTCAGGTCTTTGTTTGTAGCGGCAATGACACGCACATTTACTTTTATCTCTTTGTCTCCACCTACCCGTGTAATCTTGCTTTCCTGCAAGGCTCTCAGCACTTTGGCTTGTGCCGAAAGGCTCATATCGCCAATTTCATCAAGAAAAAGCGTACCGCCATCTGCCTGTTCAAATTTACCGATTCTCTGTTTGATTGCTGAAGTAAAAGCACCTTTTTCATGTCCGAAAAGCTCACTTTCAATCAATTCTGACGGGATTGCCGCACAGTTTACTTCTACAGATGGTTGGTTACAACGGTTACTTTTTTCATGAATCTGCTTGGCAACCATTTCTTTTCCGGAGCCATTTGGCCCTGTAATGAGCACACGGGCTTCGGTAGGTGCAACACGGTCAATGGTATCCTTTACTTTTTTGATCAGGTCTGACTCCCCGACAATCTCATTGATTTTATAGATTCTGCGTTTCAGTGTCTTGATTACCTCCACGTCTTTGCTCTTTTCTATGGCATTGCGTACCGTTACAAGCAGGCGGTTTAAATCAGGTGGTTTGGTGATGAAGTCGAAAGCACCACGTTTAGTGGCTTCAACGGCATTTTCGACGTTCCCGAAAGCAGAAATCATGACAAACTGGGTCATTACACCTTCTTCTTTTGCTTTCAGTAACATTTCCAATCCATCTAACTTGGGCATTTTTATATCGCACAAAGCTACATCATAATGGGTTTTCAGCACCATTTCTAATCCTTCTTCGCCATCTTTCGCCTCATCTACTTCATATTCTTCATATTCCAAGATGTCTCTTAAAGCATCCCGAATACTCTTTTCATCATCAACAATTAATAATTTAGCCATTTGGGTTTATTAAGGAGAGTGTAAAATTACGCAAATAAGGTATATCGATTTGTATGACGCAAAATAATGAAAAAATAATAGAAATCTTTAGTAAATTCTTTTAAAAATAGATTTTAACCGACGAAATTGTTTAAGATTTTATTAAATGATGTCACTTTTTCATAAACTACACCGCTAATCCGGTTATCTTTAGGTTGAAAGAAATATGCAGGATTCTAAACAGGTTATACCGCATATATAAAAACAGCAGCCGATAAAGCATTGTAGTGCCTGAAATAGCCGGTCTCAAAAAAAGTATCATGTAATTTAAGAATTATTCGGAAATCTGATAAACGGAATTACGATTCATTTCAATCCTGATACAATTCAAGTACAATTTCTTATCGTTCGCCTGAAAAAAATTTACAGGCTAAACTCTAAATGATAATTTTGAATCATCAATCAAAACAAATAAATATTCTATGAAAACTGCCTTAGCAAGCACTCAAGTGATTCTGAAAGACCTGGCAAGCCGGATGCCTGACTCATTAACTGAAGTGGATAAAGCCTTACTGAATGATATTTACCATGAATCGTTAGAAGATTTAGATGAGCCGGAAGCTATGTTTACCTATACTCTGGCCAAAGCTATGCGGAAACATCTGACAGATGGGCAGTTGCAGGAACATATTTATTTACAACGTTTTGAGATTCCACAGATTCGCCTGTTTGAATTACTCATTCAGCAATTCCCACTGGCAAACCTTAGTCAGCATTGTACCAATACATTGTTGATTGATGTCCTGATAAACCATCCAAATCCGGTTTTGATGGATATTGGTATCGGAACGGGTTTTCAGGTAAGCAATATTATTGAAGGGCTTTCAAAAAAAGCTGACAACCAGATAAAATGTCTGACTATTATCGGAATTGAGCCTTTTGCTGATGCGTTAAGAATGACCGAAGAGAATATCAAACGTGCCAGCCAGAATGCACCTTTTGAGATCAGATTGATTATAAAAGAGGCATTTATTGAGCAAATGACACAAGAAGAGTTATCCCGGATGCTTCCGGCCGAATACGATGGCTTATATATAAATGCCTCTTTTGCCTTGCACCATATCAGGTTGATCTCTCAAAGAAAAGCGGTGTTTGAGGTATTGAAAAATCTGAATGCAAATGCTTTTGTATTGAGTGAACCAAACTCTGACCACTTTGAGCCCTCTTATGAGAAGCGTTTTCAGAATTGTAAATATCATTATGGTTTACTGTTTCAGATTATAGATACGTTGCCGATTACAGCTACGGAAAAGGCTGCATTGAAATTGTTTTTCAGCCGTGAAATTGATGACGTGCTCGGCAACACCGAGGAAGTGCGTGTTGAGAAACATTTTGCTACCGAACAATGGGTTGAGTTACTGAAGGAAACGGGCTTTACACTTCAGAAACGCCAGGCTTCGTTTGAGTACCTTGAACTAAACGGAGCATATATAAAAACCGGTTTACCCGACAGATATGCCACCGATTTTAAAGGAGAAGAAATCACGAGTCTTTTCTGGGCGATTTAATACCAACCAACAATCTATTGAAACTTTTCTAAAATTATAACCATGAATTCGACAGAACAATTAATAGCATCTACAAACAAAGTACCCGATTACTCACAAATAGAACAAATGCTGTGCGCAGAATCAGGCTCTCATGACATCATGAGATTACATTGTAACGAAACTGCTTTTGATATTCCACAAAACCTGAAACAACAGTTGGTCAACAAGATGGCTGAGGCGGCCTGGAATCGTTATCCTGATTTTCATCAGACACAATTACATACGTTAATAGCTAAAGAGGCAGGTTTATCGCCCGAAAATATCGTATTGGGTAATGGCTCGTCTCAATTGATTCAACAGATAATTAATTGTTGTTCAAAATTTCTTTCAGAAGCCATTATTGAGAATCCAACGTTTACGCTCTATCATCAGATTTGCCAGAATGAGCGAATGCCTTACAGACAGTGGGATATATGGGAAGGCGGGTTCTTTAATCTGAATGCTTTCCCAAAGATCGCAGAACCCTCGCTGATTATTCTGACATCTCCTAATAATCCGACAGGAGCCAGTTTGCCTCTGACAACCCTGAAAAACCTGTTAGGCCAATATGCCAACTGTATTTTTGTTGTTGATGAGGCTTATGGAGAATTTGGCGGAGAATCTGCCTTAACTTTGGTGAATGAATATGCTAATCTGGTAGTTCTGAAAACCTTCTCGAAAGGCTACGGCTTACCAGCTATCCGCTTTGGCTATGCTGCCGGAAGTGCATCGTTAATCAGCCTGATAAAAAAATACACGATTCCATTCACCATCAATGTTTTTACGGAAGTGGTCGTAACTGAAGCATTGAATAATCCGGTATTTATCAAAGCTTTAAAGGTAAATCAGGAGAGAGTCAAAAATCTTCGGGACTTTGTTTTGTATTTACTGAATGAAATGGCCGACGAAACTTCTTTCAAAGCATTGCCTTCTGCTTCAAACTTCATTTTATTATATTTTCAAGATACCCGTTTATTGGAGCAAGTCAAAAGCGTATTGACTGCAAGAAATATCCTGGTAAGTTACCCGCTTGCCCAATGCCTCCGCCTGACGATTGGTACTGAAGTAGAAATGAATACTGTTCTAAGGTTGATTAAATCGGCGTTGAACCAATATAACTCTTCTATTAAAGAGTTGCTGGCAATGTCATCCGAACATGAAGTAATATCATAAAACCTTTATTATTACCTTTGCGCTCTCTTAGAAAATTTTATCCGATAAGGTTTGCTTATTCTTAACGAACAAAAGTTAATCCTGTTTGTTAATAAGAAGCAAACTATATTGATTATTAAACTGACTCTATGAAAGCAGGGATTATTGGTGCAGGTATTGGTGGCATTGCTACGGCGATTCGTTTACGCACCAAAGGTTATGAAGTAGAAGTATTTGAAGCCAATAGTTATGCAGGGGGCAAACTCAGTAGTTTTGAGCAAGGCAGCTATCGTTTTGATGCAGGGCCTTCGCTGTTTACCATGCCACAATTCGTAGAAGAATTATTCGAAATATCAGGCAAAAAAGTCAGTGACTATTTTGAATATATCAGATTGCCAGAGGTATGCCGCTACTTCTGGGAAGATGGC
Organism: Emticicia sp. BO119; assembly: GCF_013912375.1. GTDB lineage: Bacteria > Bacteroidota > Bacteroidia > Cytophagales > Spirosomataceae > Emticicia. Next base: position 61,552 of record NZ_JACETV010000003.1, read on the forward strand.
ACCCGCTTAAATGTGTCTTCTGATTCGAAGGAATTTGCCCTGGAAGCTGAAAAACAATTAGGTGAACCTGCCGATAAAATAATAAAAATGCTGCAAGACAGTGCTTTCAAATATGAAATACTGAGTGGATTATTTCTGGAAGATTCTTTGCATAAACTTTCTACCTGGACATCAGCTAAGGCATTTAAAGGCTATCTGAACCTGCATAAATTAGGTATTTTTAATACCATGAATGCCGCCAATGAGCAGTTTTTTTCTACACCCAAAGCCATACAATTATTCAATCGTTATGCCACGTACAATGGGTCTGACCCTTATCAGACACCTGCCACAATGAATATCATTCCGCATCTGGAATATAATATCGGTGCATTTTTTCCGAAAAATGGCATGTATGGCATCACCGAAAGTCTGGTGGCTTTGGCTAAAGATTTAGGCGTGAAATTTCATTTCAATACCCGGGTGAAAGAGATAGTAGTAGAAAATAAAAAAGTGAAAGGGCTAAAAATTGAAGATGCAAACGATAATAAAACCGAAGATTTTCGGGAGTTTGATACAGTAGTAAGTAATATGGATATTACCCCTACATACCGCAAACTCTTACCCTACGCCAAACACCCTGAAAAACTATTGAACCAACCTAAAAGTGGCTCAGGGTTGATTTTTTATTGGGGAATCAAAAAGGAATTTCCGGAATTGGGTTTACACAATATCTTCTTTTCAGATAACTATAATACTGAATTTGAGCATCAGTTTCAGAAGAAAACCATTTACCACGACCCAACGATTTATCTGAATATCACGTCCAAATACAAAAAAGGCGATGCCCCGACAGGTTGTGAAAACTGGTTTATCTTACTAAACGCCCCCGCCAATGAGGGACAAGACTGGGATAAAATCATTGCAGAAGCCCGACAAAATGTAATAGAAAAACTCAGCAGAAACCTCAAAATAGATATTGCCCCATTAATAGAATCAGAAAGCATTCTTGACCCCAGAAGTATTGAGATGAAAACCTCTTCGGTACAAGGTGCTTTGTATGGCAATAGCTCTAATAATAGGTTTGCGGCATTTTTGCGCCATGCTAATTTCTCTTCTCGTATCAAGAATTTGTATTTTGTGGGAGGAAGTGTGCATCCGGGTGGAGGGATACCTCTGGCGCTTTCTTCGGCTAAGATTGTTGGGGGGATGGTTGGAGTGGGGTAAAAAAATCAATACTTCTCATATTTTCTTAAAAAATATTCCTACTGATAAAATGGCTGCCACATTAAATACAAATAGTAGTAAAAGCATGAGTTTTACTCCAAAACTACTCATTTCTATCATGTTTCCCATGTTATACGCATATATCACTATCATTACAGATAAATTCACTTCTATTATTTTATAGGACAGATTTACTTTTTTGAAAATCAAAAAAGACATGCAAAAAAGAATGATTTCAAGGATTGTAGTAACAAAAAATAAGATTATTAGAGCAAGTGCAAACATTCCGACTGTTTGAGAACCTCCTTCGGCTGGTATAAAGAAACAAAAAAACAGCCCGACAACTCGGATAATAGTTTCTACCGCTACTATCTTAAAAAGTGCTGACCAGTTCATTTACAGTATTTCTTACTAATAGTTTTTAATCACAGGAAGTTACCCAATAAACCCAACCACCATCTCCACAAACACATCAGGCTTATCAGCCTGAATCCAGTGGCCTGCGCCTTCAATGGTTTCTACTGTAGCATTCGGGAATATTTTTTTAATGGCAGGAATGTCTTCATCATAAATATAGCCTGACTCGCTTCCTCTGATAAACAAAACTGGCTCCATGACTTCGTGGGTATCGGTAAAATCACCGCCTATCTGATAGATTTCTCGACTTAGAACCGGAAGATTCAAACGCCAGTCGAATTTACCTAACTCGTTGCGGTAGAGGTTTTTTAAGAGGAACTGACGTTCGCCTACACTTGTTACATAGCGGTCTAATTGCAGTTCAGCTTCTTTTCTATTGGTGAGTTTATCTAAATCTATGGAGTTTAGCCCCTGAATGATATGTCCGTGGTGCGAAGGATAATATTTAGGGGCAATGTCCACAATAATCAACTTACTGAACTTCCCTTCATATTTCATGGCAAAGTGCATCACGGTCTTCCCTCCCATCGAATGCCCAATAATAATCGGTTTATCTAATTGGTGTTCATCGATAAATTCGTTCAGATCATCGGCCATCAGTTCATAACTGAACTCTTCACTGCGTGGCGACTGTCCATGATTACGGGCATCTAATGCATAAACAGCAAAGCCTTTGTCGGCAATCATTTTACTAATTGTAAACCAGTTGTCGGAAGAGCCAAAAACGCCATGAAGAATTAATACAGGCTGACCTTCGCCTGTTTTTCTGTAAAAAAGTTTCATCTGTTGGTTATAGTTAAGCTATATTTTGGCAAAGATATGAGATTAGTCTTAAACTTTGCCTCGACGGCGGACCGTTTAAACTGATTTAAGGATTACACTGATTGGAAATTTTGTTTTCAAGATTATATTCATAATTAATCAAATCAGAAAAATCAGGTTAATCTGGTAAATCACAGTTCAAGACAAAAATCGTTAATTCACTCAACTCTCACCCCCCACGTTCTTTCAAAAGTTTCATTCATATTCAATTGATTAATTCCCTCTTTCTCAGTCAATTGCTGATTATGGTTGGCACTATCCGCAATACCAAACCAGGGTTCAATGCATACAAAGTCGGCATTTTTGGCTGCCCAGATACCTAAGAACGGAAAGCCTTTGAAATCAAATTTTAATTGATGTGATGTTTTATCTGATTTCAGGGTAACGCTATCTGACTGCAAATGCTTAAAAACGAGTGCATCCTGATAAAATAGTTCTTTGGTCAGCGGCAAATGGCTGTCATCTACGAGAAGTTTCTCTGGCGCTGCTTCAATTAAACCTTCTTTGGTTAAAGGCCAGCGCATCAGGTCTTCTGCTACATTAAATTCCAGATAAAAATCCTCATAACTTGTTCCGGCTACTACAGGTACTTTAAAAGCAGGATGCCCTCCTACTGAAAAGTACATTTCCGCCTCTCCTGTATTGGTCACTTCATATTTTACATGAAGCTGGTTTTCTTCTATTTTATAATTTAAACGAAATTCAAACTCAAAAGGGAAGACTTTCAGAGAAGCTTCATCTGATTTTAAAAGAAAAGTAACACTATCTTCTGTTTGATTTTCTACAACAAACACACGGTCACGGGCAAAGCCGTGCCGTGGCAAATGATAGGTTGTATTTTTATAAATAAAAGAATCCTCTTTCAAAGACCCTACAATCGGAAACAACACCGGCGAAGATTTACCCCAGAAAGCAGGGTCAGCCGACCACATAAAGTCAATTTCGGAAGCATGGTGAATTAGGCTTATCAATTCGGCTCCCTTAGGGTTAATCGTAGCACCAAGGTCGGCATTCTTTATAGCTATCATACAATTGAGTCATAAATAATCATTTTGCAAGTTACATATCTAAGTTAATTCTTACTTAAAAGCGGCAGATTATTTATCAATCATTTAGTGCTGGTTGTTTCATAAGCTATTTCTATAAAAAACAATGGGTAAGGTTAGTACCTTACCCTGTCCTTTACGAAAAAGCATTATTAATAAAACTCATTTATTAATGTCTTCTACCATCTGTTAGAATCTTTTGCCGTAACGGTCGTTATAACGGCCACTGGCATATCCTCTGCTGTAATCTTCGTAGGTTACACGGTCTCTGTCACGTTTTTCACGGGCAATCCAGCTATGCAATACGGCTAAATCCTGCTCTAACTCACGGCGTTCAAAATTATCTAATCTACCATCACGTTTGAAACGGTTTTCTTTCACTTCAATTCTTTCAGCTTCACGTAATAACTTTTTAGCTTCGTTTGAGGTAATTCTGCCTGTCTTGATGCCTTGGGCAATTTCGTTGCGGGCCTGAAACTGATAGCTTTCTATTACATTATCGTTTCTGCCATATCGGCCACCGTCACGTTTGTCATATCCTCTTTGCGCATTAGCACCGATGGCTCCTGCCACCAACATTGCTATCATGATTAATTTTTTCATAGTGAATTTCTGGTTATTGTTAATTTTCTGTTTTTTAAACTTATTTGATTCTTAGATGTAAAAGAGCCGCCCGGGGTTTATTGCGTATTTGTTAACGATTCGTTAAAGGGTTTTAACAGGCTTTAAATGAGCAGATTAAGAAGACTTTTGATAGCTGAAATTTAATTAAAAGAGTGTTTTCAGGGGGGTTGGTTTAATTTTAGAAGATTATTTTTACAATACATGAACTATTTTAATCTTCGTTTGTAAACCCTCAATCCAAAATCAAGTGATTTAATAGTGATTTTTTTCCGTCTTATCAAAAAAATTATACACCCCTTTTGATAAGTATATACCTTTGAAGAAAAAATTAAATTATGACACGAGTTATTCTATCATTTATACTTGGCTTTACGGTATCAGCCACATTTGCTCAAACCCTTACGCTTGAACAGGCAGTTCAGAAAGGTCTGGAAAACCGGATAGAACTGAAATCTCAAAACCTGAACTTGCAGATTGCTTCTGCTGAAAATGAGAAAGTAAAAGCGAAATGGCTACCCCAGGTGAGTGGCAATGCCGATATACGCTGGAACACCCAGCTTCAAACCACAGTATTGCCTTTTGCTCTACCAGGTTCTGGAGAGTCGCAGACCGAAGTAAAGTTAGGGCGCCCATTTAATAACAGTTTTATGCTACAGGCCGAGCAGAAGGTATATGATGCTAACAGAAAAGTAGACCGGGCTGTGAACGACACCCAGGTTGAAGCACAGAAAAACACCCTTGAACAAATACGCATCAACGTAAGGCAGGCCATTACAGAGGCCTATTATAATAGTGTGTTTGCTAAAGAAAAACTGAGCCTGTCGGCATTAGCCTTGCAAAGAGCCAATAGTTATTTTGAAGTTGGCAAGGCACGATTTGACCAGGGAGCTATTCTGAAAAATGACCTGGATAAACTTGAATTAGATGTGAGTAATGCAAAACTGGCTCAAACAAAGAACCAGCAGGATTATGACCTTAGCCTGATTGCCTTTCAATACCAATTAAATACAACAGATACCGTTGAACCAGCCGAAGATTTGCAGGCCATTTTCAACTACTCGCAGATTACGGACAATCAATCTAATATTGAAAGACGTACAGAACTGAAAGCAGAAGAGTTGAATCTCAGATTAAACCAACTGAATATGCAGAAGCAACTGGCAAGAAACAAGCCGATGGTATCGGCCTACGGCAATTATTCTTATTTCCAGTTGGCCGAAACGCTGAATCCTTTTGAGAAGGGCACGTGGTTTCCGGCTAATTATATAGGTATCAGAGCCAATGTACCCATTTTTGATGGACGACAAGCCCGACTTGCAGCCAATGATTTCAAGGTGCGCCAGCAGATTAATACTTTGAATGCCGAGCGGTTGAGGAATGATTTCGGTTATGAATCAAAAAGTACCTGGAACACCCTGCAACAATCGAAACTGAATTTAGAAGAAGCAAAGAAAAATATCGCTTTGGCTCAAAGAATTTTAGAAACAGATAAATTTCGTTTTGAGAAAGGGGTTATTCTGCTCTCGGATTTAAAGAATACTGAGTATTCACTACAGAGTGCAGAGAATCAGTATCTCTCAAGTATTTATAATTTTCTGATTGCGAGTGTAAGGTACAAAAAGGCGAGTGGGAATTTGTAGGGAATGGGAGTAGGAACCCTACTCCCCCATCAACTCCTTCAAAATCTTCTGCGCCGCAACAGAAATAACTGTGCCGGGGCCGAAAACACCTTTTACGCCGGCATCATACAAAAACTGGTAGTCCTGCGGAGGAATGACCCCTCCGGCTATCACCATAATATCTTCTCTGCCTAATTTTTTAAGTTCTTCTATTAACTGCGGGACGAGCGTTTTATGGCCTGCTGCCAGACTGGATGCCCCTACAATATGCACATCGTTTTCGGCGGCCTGTTGGGCGGTCTCCTGCGGTGTCTGGAAGAGTGGGCCAATGTCTACATCAAAACCTAAATCGGCGAAACTGGTGGCAATTACCTTGGCGCCTCTGTCGTGGCCATCCTGACCCATTTTGGCTACCATGATTCTTGGTCTGCGGCCTTCCAGTTCTGCAAATTTATCAGCCATTTCTTTGGCAATCCTGAAATTCTCATCATCAGAAACCTCTGATTGATACACACCCGAAATAGACCGGATAGTAGCTTTATGACGACCCACTTTTTTTTCCATAGCATAAGATATTTCGCCCAGGGTAGCGCGTTTGCGTGCCGCTTCAACTGCCAATGCCAATAAATTATCCTCTATTCTGCCCGTAGCATTGGCTGTTACCTCAGTAATTTTATTGAGAATCTGTTCTACTTCTTCGTTGTTCCGTTCCTTTTTGATTTTCTCTAACCTTTCAATCTGTTTCTGCCGTACACTCTGGTTATCAACTTCGAGTAATTCTATGTCAGTTTCTGCATTAGTTTTATACTTGTTTACTCCTACAATCACATCTTTGCCCGAGTCAATTCTGGCCTGTTTTCTGGCTGCCGCTTCTTCTATACGCATCTTAGGCAATCCTGTTTCTATGGCTTTGGTCATTCCGCCCAATGCCTCTACTTCTTCAATCAATGCCCAGGCTTTTTCTACTAATTCTTTGGTCAGATACTCTACATAATAAGAACCTCCCCAGGGGTCAACTACCCGGCAGATTTCGGTTTCGTGCTGAATATATAACTGGGTATTACGGGCAATACGCGCCGAGAAATCAGTTGGCAGGGCAATGGCTTCATCTAACGAATTGGTATGTAATGACTGGGTATGCCCGAGAGCAGCGGCCATCGCTTCAATAACCGTGCGAGCTACATTATTGAAAGGGTCTTGTTCTGTCAACGACCAGCCCGAAGTCTGGCAATGGGTACGTAAGGCTAAGGATTTGGCATTTTCAGGATTAAACTGTTTCACGATTTTTGCCCACAATAATCTTCCAGCACGCATCTTGGCGATTTCCATGAAGTGGTTCATTCCTATGCCCCAGAAGAACGATAATCGTGGCGCAAAATCATCAATATCCATTCCGGCGGCTATACCTGTGCGAATGTATTCCAAACCATCGGCCAAAGTATAAGCCAGCTCCAGATGCGCAGGCGCGCCCGCCTCATGTATATGATAGCCAGAAATAGAAATAGAATTGAAGCGGGGCATGAACTGAGATGTATAAGAGAAAATTTCTCCTACGATTCTCATCGAAAATTCTGGCGGATAGATATAAGTATTACGCACCATAAACTCTTTCAGAATATCGTTCTGAATCGTACCTGAGAGTTGTTCAGGACTTACCCCTTGTTCTTCTGCGGCTACTATATAAAATGCCATAATGGGTAGTACGGCTCCATTCATGGTCATTGAAACCGACATTTCATTTAAAGGTATCTGGTCGAAAAGGATTTTCATATCCTCAACTGAATCTATGGCCACCCCTGCTTTTCCTACATCACCCACCACACGGGGGTGGTCTGAGTCATAACCCCGGTGCGTAGCCAGATCAAAAGCTACAGACAAACCCTTTTGACCGCCTGCCAGATTTCTCCGATAAAAAGCATTTGACTCTTCAGCTGTTGAAAAACCTGCATACTGGCGGATTGTCCAGGGTTGCATTACATACATTGTACTGTACGGGCCTCTTAAAAACGGCGGAATACCCGCTGAAAAATGCAGATGCTCAGCATTTTGAATGTCTGCGGCGGTAAACCGTGGCTTAATGGCTATTCCCTCGGCTGTTTTGAAAACAGGGGTGTTGACTCCGATTAAGTCTGGAGTAGTATCCTTTTCCTCAAAAAGATTTATTTTAGAAAAGTCGGGTTTCATAGTTTGTCAGATACAATTGCTGTGGTAAATATCTTCTTTTTTGAAAAGAATGCAATACAATTTACCAAATTTGCAAGATACTATAACAAAAAAAGTTTGCCCCTAACAGGAACAAACTTTAATAAAAATAGAAGTAGATTTGTTTCAAAAGTTTCTCAATGATACATCAGTTCCTTTGTTTGTAGTGTAGTACTACTTATTTTTCTTAAAGGAACATTGTGCGATTGCTTGGGTAAATCTTTCAGTCCTTTCATTCCTCTTGTTTCCCAGGCATCCAACCAATTTGTAATGGTTGCTCTGCTTACCTCAAAAATGTCTGACAATGTCGTTACGTTATAGCCTTTAAAACTTAATAATATGGCTTTTGCCCGCTCACGTTCTCTGTAATTTCGGCTACGACGAGACACTTCTCTCAAATACTCCACCTGATCGGGAGTGATTTTCCTTACGTAACGCATAGGCAAAACGTTTTAAACAGTTTAATTCAAGTATCGCTTTTTCTAAAAAAGCTGCCGCGCTCATCTTCCTTCCCTTGCTTCACAGGTCTCAACCAAAGCGTGGCAGACTTTATAAACATAAGACGTTTAAAGTTTTATGAACGCTGTGAAATTTTTAAAATAAATTTTAAAAATTTAAAACCAGGCAGTTGCATGGATCAGTACCTGTGATTACCAAAAATTATTGTCTGAGCCAATACGAAAAAAAACTGATGAAGGTTGCTTAAGAATAATTGTCTGGCGGGAGATTTTGCTTTTATGATTAGCAAGGATAATGTAAAGATTTCTGAAATTATCAGAAGGGAGTTTTTCTTTTAAATCATTAGCAGGCTATGAATACGAATCTGATCCTGAGATTTTTTTAAAATTCGTCCCATTTTTAGATGGGTTTACATCATTTTTTTATTCGGCTTATAATACTTTAGTAGTTTTACCAACTATCTGAATACAAGGACTTGTAAAACTATATTACATTAAAGATTATGATTGGAAGCTACATTAAAACGGCAAAACGGAACTTGTTACGCAACAGAATGTTCTCGTTTATCAATATTATTGGTCTCGCCATCAGTATGTCGGTAGGTTTACTATTGATTGCTTTTGTACTTGATATGCGGTCGTACGACAGATTCAACAAGAATGGTGACAGAATCTATCGCATCACCAGCGTACTGACAGAAAACCGCAAGCAAAGCAGTAAGTTTGCCACTACTTCAATCAAGACAGGCAAACTGATTAAACAGAAGGTAACGGGCATTAATGATGTAACCACTCTACGACAAGGTTTTTCTCAGGATGCGAAAGTCGGAGATAATGTACTTCCGGTAAAGGGCTTCTGGGCAGACCCTTCAGTATTCAGGATTTTTACATTCCCTATGATAGAAGGCTACCCTGAAACAGCATTAAAGGATCCCTACTCGATTGTACTTACACAGACTGCCGCCAGAAAACTCTTCGGTAACGATAATGTACTGGGTAGGGTGATCAGATTTGATACCCTTGATTATCAGGTAACTGGTGTTATGAAAGATGTTCCGTTCTTTTCGCACATTAACTTTGAAGCGTTGGTTTCTCTGTCAACCGCCGAACAGCTTAACAAAAATAACAGAAACTTTGACGAATGGACAAGTATGTCGTCGAACTATGTATATCTACTACTACCCGAAAGTGCAGACATTACTTCTGTTCAGTCTCAACTGAACGCCCTTGCAAAAGAGGAAAATCTTGCTGAAGAAAATTTGAAAATCGAGCTTGAGATGTTGCCATTATATAAAACTGTGGTTGGCGAAAACTTCCGGCAGTCGGAAGGAGGTCCAGGCTCTACTGGCCCGCATATGGCTCCGGTGGTGCTTTGGATACTTGGCGGGCTTGCACTGGTAGTGATATTATCTGCGTGTTTCAACTATACCAATCTGTCGATAGCGCGTGCCATGCGCCGCTTTAAAGAAGTAGGCATACGGAAAGCTATCGGGGCGCAGAAGAGTCAGGTATGGCAGCAGTTTCTGGTAGAGTCAATCATGATTTCGCTGTCGGCTCTTCTTCTCTCATTTTTTATCTTTCTTCTACTGCGTCCACAACTCATAAACCTTGCACCTGAGATGCAACGCACGGTAAAACTTGCGCTCACACCGACTATGGTCATAGCCTTTGTTTTCTTTTCGGTTATAGTAGGTATTATTGCCGGTTTCCTGCCAGCACTGTTCTTTTCCAGAGTCAACGCCATCAATGCACTCAGAAATGTATCGTCGGTAAAAGGGTTTAAATTCGCAACATTCAGGCGTGTGCTTGTGGTAGTTCAATATACACTTACCTTGATTTTTATTACTACAACTGCCGTTGGCTATGTGCAGTATAAAAACATACTGGCATTCGACCTCGGATTTAATACAGAAAATATCCTGAACATAGATATGCAGGGTAACAAGCCTGAGGCACTTCTGAAGGAACTAAGTGAAATACCAGAAGTAACGGCGTTGTCACGCTCATTAATAATTACGAGCGTTGGAAACGCCTGGGGAGGGTTTATGAAATATAAAGATTCCCGCGACTCCGCATTAGTAATGACTAACCACGTAGATGAAAACTATCTGGCATTGCATGAGTATAAACTTATTGCAGGAGGGAACTTCAAGGCAAGACCTACAACTCCTGAAGCCGCCACAGAAATAATTGTTAACCAACAGGTTTTAAAACGATTTAATATTGGTGACAATAACCCTGAGAAGGCAATCGGAAAGGAGATTACATTCAGCAGCTTCCGTATTCATGGGCGGAAGATGACGATTGTCGGTGTAATAAAAGACTTTCATTATGGCAAGATTGATAACCTTATTGAGCCGGTTGCATTTATGTTCTGGACACCCGGAGACAGGGCTGTTATTAATGCCAGGATTCAAAGCACCGATCTACCGGCAACTATGGCCAGGATTGAGTCGGCATGGAAAAAAACAGATCGGGTACACCCATTAGATGCTAAATTCTATGATCAGGAAATAGAAGATGCCTATAGTGAATTTTCTGTCATGATAAAAATCATTGGCTTCCTTTCAATTCTGGCTATTTCTATTTCATCAATGGGGCTTTTTGGTATGGTTGCTTTTACTACCGAAACCCGACTGAAAGAAATAGGTATCCGCAAAGTGATGGGTGCGAGTTCGGGTAGTCTGGTATTCTTGCTGAGTCGTGGGTTTCTGATTATGCTTTCGGTATCGGCACTTATTGCTCTGCCTGTAACTTATATTTTCTTCGAAAAATATGTGCTTCGCAATTTTCCTTATCACACACCCGTACATATTTTAGAGCTACTCATTGGCCTGGCAGGTGTATTACTAATTGCCTTTCTTATGATCGGCTCACAGACAATGAAAGCAGCGGAAACCAATCCGGTGAAAGTTCTGAAAAGTGAGTAAAGTTCACCGACTACTTTGCTTTTTATTATATAACTGCCTTCTGATTAAATTTAACCGGAAGGCATTTTTTATGATTTATAATAGTGATTACGGCTACTGTTAAAAGCAAAAGATTTATTTGCAACAATTGTTTGTAAATGGCTGTTAGTAGTCTGAATACTGTCTTTTACTGTATTATTTTGTAGATTTGCCTTGTCAATATTACCCACATTCTATTTGTATCATTAAGCACATATGCAAGTTATAAATCCGGCTACCGAAGAAATTATTACTACGCTCGTTGAAGATAATGCAGAAACGCTTCAGACAAAACTGAAAACGTTGCAAAAAGGGCAGAAATCATGGGCAAGAACTCCTTTGAAAAAGCGTATTGGCATCATTGCCCGGTTTTCAGAATTAATTGCTGAAAATATAGAAGAATTAGCAGCTACACTTACCTCTGAAATGGGTAAGCCTTTACAACAGGCGCGCAATGAGGTAAACGGTGCCAGAGCCAGAATCAGATATTTTGTAGAAAACTCACAGAAATACCTGAAAGATGAAGTAGTAACCCGTCAGGATAATCTGACCGAACGGATCTCTTATGAGCCTTTAGGAGTTATATGTAATATTTCCGCCTGGAACTACCCTTTCCTGGTTGGTGTCAATGTTTTTATTCCGGCTTTAATCGGTGGGAATGCGGTTTTTTATAAACCTTCCGAGTTTTCTACTCTGACTGGACAAAAGATTGAAAAATATCTTAAAATAGCAGGAATACCGGAAGATGTTTTTCAAGTAGCCATTGGTGCCCGAGAAGTAGGTGAGTTATTGTTGGAAATGCCCTTAGATGGCTATTTTTTCACAGGTTCGTATCGTACCGGGCAATTTATTTATGAAAAAGTAGCCCATAAAATGGTGCCTTGCCAACTTGAATTAGGAGGCAAAGACCCATTGTATGTAGCTGATGATGTAGCTGATATTCAGGCGGTAGCTGCCGGAACAGCCGATGGAGCTTTTTATAATAACGGCCAGAGCTGCTGTGCTGTTGAGCGGATTTATGTGCACGAAAAGGTTTACGACCAGTATGTAGAAGAATTTGTAAAAGAGGTAAATGGCTATAAAATTGGCGAGCCGAAAGAAGAAGGCGTTTATATCGGGGCATTGAGCCGTCAATCCCAACTGGAGTTTTTAGAAAATCAGGTGCAGGATGCTTTGAAAAAAGGCGCAAAACTTTTGATTGGTGGTAAAAGTATTGCCGGACAAGGTTATTTCTTTGAGCCAACAGTATTGGTAGGCGTGAATCATCAAATGAGTGTAATGAAAGATGAATCTTTCGGGCCTATCATCGGTATCATGAAAGTAAAAGACGATAAAGAAGCTACCAAACTCATGCAGGATACGGAGTATGGGCTGACAGCAGCTGTATATACCGCAGACAAAAAACGCGCGGAAAAAATATTAAAACAGGTAAATGCCGGAACAGGCTACTGGAACTGCTGCGACCGTGTATCTGCTCCCCTACCCTGGAGCGGCCGTAAAAACTCCGGCTTTGGTGCAACGTTGTCTCATGCCGGGATAAGAGCCTTTGTTAAGCCTAAGGCCTGGCATTTGAGGGGGTGATTATTCCTCAACAGGAGGTATTTGAAAGCCTTTTTCAGCAAGAATCTGTTCAATAGAAAAGGAAATATTTTCAAATACCTCCATTTTTGTTTGCCAGTTGATGATACTCCAGGTTGGGTTCTCTTTTTCGGCTACAATCACTTGCCGTTGGGAAGTAAGAATCCAGAATACTTTTTCTACACCAAATTCCAGTAGTTTTTTGGTTTTGCGTTGGATATAATCATAATCTTTCCCTTTTTCCAAATCAATCTTTACGTCCACCTCTAAAACTACCTTAGGCGCAATATCCAGATATTTGGTTGAGAATATATTCCCGATTTCATTAATATCTACAATGGCAATATCGGTAGAAAGATTATTCTTCTTAGATAAATTAACACCTGATTCGCCTGTCAGCGCATACCAGTTTTTAGGAAGCAAGCCATTCACATAAGTACCTATGAAACTCACAATAAATGCCTGAAATACACTTGCGCCAATAATGTCATCAATTGTCTTTGTACCAGCTAAAACATCTTTATAACCCTTGCGATAATACTTTTTACCATCGATTTCGTCGCGCACAAGTATAGCAGGTATCTTCATACCGCTCGCTTTACTCCTCGTTTTTTCGGAAATCTCAACCATTATCGTTCTTAATTATTATCAAATTTAACGAATTCTATTCAAATCCTATTCTTCGTATCAATAATTATCGTCACAGGGCCATCGTTTAATAGTGCTACTTTCATATCAGCCCCAAACTCTCCGGTTTCAATGGGTTTACCAGAGTCCTGAGTTAATTGAGCAATCATTTTTTCGTAGAGTGGGATAGCTACCTCCGGGCGTGCCGCTTCAATGAATGAAGGTCTGTTGCCTTTTTTTGTGCTGGCATGCAAGGTAAACTGGCTAATCAATAAAATTTTACCGTCAACGGCAGAAATATCCAGATTCATCTTTCCTTCTGTGTCACCGAATACGCGCAGTCCTACAATTTTCTTTGAAAGCCATTCTATATCTTCCATTGTATCGGTATGTGTAATACCCAACAATATCAGAAAACCTGTGCCTATTTGTCCTTTTACGATATTGTCAATAGTAACTGATGCCTGACTTACACGTTGTATAACTGCAATCATAATATTTAGAGATGTAGCAATAAATCTGCGATAATTAAATAAGTACCAATACCGATAATATCATTGGCAGTAGTAATAAAAGGCCCTGAAGCAATGGCAGGGTTTACTCCTATTCTATCTAAGAGCAGAGGTGTAACCGTGCCCATAAAAGAGGCTAATACTACCACTGATAATAAAGAGAAGCAAACCACTAAAAAGAGGTCTGGCTCACCTATCAGGTAAATATAAGCCCCAGCCAATGCGCCAATCACCAGGCCATTTACAAGGGCAACTAAAATGATTTTCAGCAGCCGTTGCCATAAACTGGTGGTAATACCTGTTTTCTCGGCAAGGCTCTGTACAATGAGAGAAGAGGTCTGGATACCTACATTACCTCCAGTAGAACCCATAATCGGAATAAAAGCAGCTAAGGCAGCCACTTTCTGAAATTCGGCTTCAAAACTTTTGATAACCGTGGCCGCTAAAAGACTTCCGGCCACCCCTACTACCAACCAGGGTAAACGAGCTTTAGCGAGGTGCCATACAGTATCATCTTCTTCGGCTTCACCTGTAATACCGGCCATTACCTGAATATCTTCTTCGGCTTTATCGGTAACAAAGTCAAGTACGTCATCAATTGTAATCCTACCCAGTAACCTCCCTAAGGTATTTACTACCGGAATTGCCTCCAGGTCATACTTCTGCATCCTGTCGGCTACTTCTTCGGCGGGGTCTGTAGTTTCTACAAATACAATATCTCCGTCTAAAATATTTTCAATTCTGGTGTTTTTCCGAGCCAGTACAATCTGCTTCAGCGATACAATCCCATGTAATTTCTGGTCGTCATCTACTACATAAATTGCATATACTTTTTCAACATCTTCGGCCTGCCGTCTGATTTCCTCCACACACTCACTTACTGTCCAGTTTGTGTTTACCTTTACTAATTCTTTCTGCATCAACCCTCCGGCAATATCCTTGGGATAATACATCAGGTCTATAATAAAGCGTGCCTGCTCACGGTCATCCAATAAAGCAATTACTTTCTCACGCACCTCTATCGATTGCTCGTTCAATAAGTCTGCTGCATCATCCGAATCAAAAAGGTTTACATATCTGGCAATTTCCTCAACCGTAAACTGTTCTTTAATAAAAGTCTTACGTGCATCTGGTTCAATATGTGAAAGTATTTCTGCACCTACCGCTATGTCAACCACATTCAACAGGTAATGTCCCTGCGTTGCATCAAGCTCGAGCAGGATTCCGGCAATATCAGCCGGATATAAATCTTCCATTTCGGCTTTCAGCAGTTTTTCGTCTTTCTGCTCAATAGCCTCCTCCAGTTTTTCTATGTACTCCTTGGTTAGCTCAAAAGTAGTCATGTCTACTCATTAGTTTTCAGTAAATGCCTTTGTTAGTAGTACAAACTCTGCCACGCCTAATTGTTCAGCTCGTTTATTCAGTAATTCATGTTCAAAATTCAGTCCAATAGGTTTTAAAGCATTCCGCAGGGTTTTACGTCGTTGGTTAAAACCTGCTTTTACAACCTGAAAAAACTTTCTCTCGTCGCACTCCAGTTTATCAACCCCATTTCTTCGTAGACTAATCACGCCGGAGTCAACCTTGGGTGGAGGATTAAATGCCCCGGGTAATACAGTAAATTCATACTTAATCTCATAAAATGCCTGTAAAAGCACACTCAGAATGCCATAATCTTTATTACCGGGTGGAGAGGCAATGCGTTTGGCTACTTCTTTCTGCAACATACAAACTACTTCTACAACGGTATCTTTATGTTCCAATACTTTAAAGAATATCTGCGAGGAAATATTATAAGGGAAATTGCCGATAATAGCTATGGGTTCGGTGCTATCAAAACCTTTCAGGTTGGTTAAATCCATTTTCAGAAAGTCTTCCGAAAAAATACGGTCTCCTAAATCAGAAAAATTTTTGTTGAGATATTCTACTGACTCTGTATCTATTTCAACCACAGAAGTCTGGTAATCAGTCTTTTTCAATAAAAACTGTGTCAGTACACCCATACCGGGACCTATCTCCAGAACTTTCGTATAATTTTGATGGCGTGAAAGCAAATTCACAATCCGTTCGGCGGCATTCAGGTCTTTAAGAAAATGCTGCCCGAGGTGTTTTTTAGGTTTGACTTTTTGCATGCCCAAAATTAGTTCTTTCTGCCAAGAATGATATTGAATTGATGGAATTTTGTTGATTATCCTCTACATTTTGTCTATGCTTTTGCACTTTTTAGCCCCTACTTTATAAAAACATGATGTTTGGAACAGCTTTTTAAACATATTAATAAATTATTACCAAAAATATTAAAACCATGCAACGTAATATTGTTTCAAAATCGCTTGTTTTAGCCGCCTCATTATTAGCAGTCGGTTATACAAATATGAGTTGTCGGTCAACAGGTGGAATGTCAGGAAGAGATATATCGACCAATGACAATCAGACAACGATGATTACCCCACCACATGACGAGCAGGCGGCTATTTCGACTGTATCTTTAGGTGGAACTTCAGGAGAAGAAATTAAAAGAATGATGGCCGGATATGTTCCGGCATTGAATGAAAACCTCGGCGATATTGCGATGGTTGAGACCTATGATGAAGGGCTGATTGTGACCATGAACAAAGGTAATATATTCAATGTTGATTCATACATGATTAATGAAGAAGCAAAAGGAGACCTGTTAAGAGTGGCTTACTCTTTAAAACAAATGCCAAATACTTTTGTGGTAGTAAATGGCCACACAGATGCTACCGGCAGCAAAGAATACAATGAAAACTTATCAAAAAAAAGAGCGATTCAGGTGGCAAATTATCTGAAAGGTGCGGGTATTGAAGAAAAAAGACTTTTAGTTGACGGATATGGGGAGAAGATACCGAAGTATTCGAATAAGAGCTATACCGGCCGGAATAAAAACCGTAGAGTTGACTTTATTATTGTAGCTGATAACAACATTCGTGAAAATGTAATCAATACAGGTTCGATAAGATAATATATTACTATCTTACCAAAACCTTAATCGGGGTAGCTGTTTAGTTGCTCCGATTTTTTTGTTTTATGTTTTTTATGATACTTTTGGTTTAAAAACCAGATACATGAAACGAATCCTTACCTTTTTATACCTCCTGCTCCCCTTTATAAGTGTTGCCCAGGGAGGCACTGAAATCTATCTGTTTGATTTAAAATTCAGCAATAACCAGTTCAGTTTATCCAATCCTGTTAATATTACTATGCACAAAGGCTATGATAGCCAGCCTTTTTTTCATCCACAGTATCCTATCGTTTATTACGCTTCGGCCAATGATAGTGGTAGAACAGACATTAAAGCCTATGATTACTCCAAATATTTTACCAGACAAATTACGAATACATCTGAAAGAGAATACTCCCCTACTGTCACACCTGACGGTTATAATTTATCCTGCATCATTCAACGGGATAACGGCCAGCAGGATTTAGGGCAATACATGATTACCGGAGGAAACTCTCCTGCCAAAGTATTAATAGATAATCTGAAAGTGGGTTATCATACCTGGATTGATGCCAATAGTCTGCTTCTGTTTGTATTGGCTGACTCTACCAATAATCTACATGAGTATAACCTTGCTACCAGCGAAACCACGATTATAGCCCGAAAGCCCGGGCGTTCGCTTCACAAAATCCCTAACCAGCAAGCATTTAGTTTTATTGATAAATCTTCTGCTGACCAATGGGTAATCAAACAATTTGACCCTGCTACCAAAGCTATAAGCCCAATCATAAATACATTTGGCAAATCAGAAGATATATGCTGGACGACCAATGGCTATATTCTGACGAGCGATGGTGAAAAACTATATGCTTGCAAACCTCAATCAGGCAAAGCATGGCAACAGGTTGATACTAAAGATTTGCCTATGCTCAAAAAAATCACCCGCATGGCTGTGAATAAGGAGACTAACCGGTTGGCGGTGGTGGTGAGTGAGTAAAATTGTATAAGCCCTCTATATAATTAACATTTAAAATCTTCATCTTTCTTCGTAGATTTGGCTCTGTTAAAATACTACCCAAACGATGACGGTTGAGAGATCCCAGGAAGAATTATTGTTTGAGATTGAAAAACTCAAACGCAAGCTCGATGAAGCCGAGCATACCAATGCCATTGACCAGCTACAGGATTTAGTTGATAATACTTCAGAAATTATCATGCTCCTTTCGCTGAGTGGTCGGTTTTTGTTTGTGAATAAGGCTTTCAGAGAAGTATTAGGCTATAGCAGTGAAGAGCTTGCCCGGCTTTCTTTACAGGATATTCTGCACCCGCAATTTGCGCAGGAAATGCTTGATACTCTGGAGCAAATCAAGGCAGATAAGCAGGTAGTGGATTTTCAGACTGTTATGCGCAACAAAGAGAGCAAACGTGTGTATCTGTCAGGCGACATCAGTTGTCGGTTTGAAAACGGGCATCCTACAGCTTTCCGGTGCTTGTTCAGAGACATTACGCTACGTCGTCGGGCTGAAAGAGCACAACAACTATACTATACCATTGCCCAGCTTAATCTCAACACGCTTAGTCTTAAAGATTTTCTGACTCAGGTACACGAGGAACTGCAAAAGAAAATTCAGGCCAATAACTTCTTTGTAGCACTTTTTGAGCCGGAAGATGGCACCATTTATTACCCGTATGTAGTAGACGAGTATTACGAAACGAGCGAGAATTTTCTGCGTCGTAAACTTGGTAATGGTATTATTGAGTACTCAATGGTGCAGAATAAACCCCTTTTTCTCTACAAGGAAGATATTGAAAAATTAGCAGAAACCGAGCGTTTAACCCTATACGGCTCCTCATTGCCGGAAGTGATGCTATGTGTGCCACTGAAAGTAGATACCAATACAACTGGGGTAATTGGCGTACAATCATATAGTGACCGCAATAAGTTCAATATCAGAGACTTAGAGCTATTAGAGTTTATTTCGGGACAGGTAGCTGCCGCTTTGGTAAGAAAACAGAATGAGGAAGACCTGCTCCGCCAGACATCTCGTCTGAATGCTGTGTTTGATAGCAGTTCACACGTTATCTGGACGGTCAATCTGAAACGCCAGTTGAGCTCTTTTAACAAGAATTACGAAGAACTGATCAAGAAAAATCTTGGGTTTCCGCCTCAGATCAATTCAAGTACAGAAAAAATAGGCTGGCGGTTAATCGCACCCGAAGACCGCCCGGTTCTACGGGATAAATACAATGAAGCCTTTAAGGGCGTACCTCAGTATTTTGAAATGCACTGGGGGCAGATAGATGGAGGTGATGATTGGTATGAGTTTTATCTGAACCCTATTTTGTCGTCTTCAACCGGGCAGATTGAAGAGATTTCGGGTATTGCCCAGAATATTACAGAGAAGAAAAACTCAACCATTACACTTCAGAAAAGTGAGCAGAAATTCCGTGATACGATCGAGTCATTCATTGATATTTATTATAGAACCGATTTGGCCGGAAACATCAGCATGATTTCTCCGTCAGTATATACTCATACGGGCTATACTGTTGAAGAAGTAATGGGCAACAAGGTGGATAAATTTTTTGAGAATGCTATTGATAGTTCAAAAAATATCAAAAGCCTGCTGAAATCGGGTAGTATTACGAATTTTGAGGTAGTTGTGAAACGCAAGGATGGAGAATTGCGACAATTTATGCTCAATATCCGAATGATTAAAGACGCAAAGGGGATTCCTGTAGAGGTAGAGGGCGTAGCACGGGATATTTCGGAATTGAAAAATGCTAATGAAGATTTGCTTATTGCCAAAGATGAAGCCGAACGGTCACTAAAAGTAAAGGAACGTTTCCTGGCCAATATGAGCCACGAGATCCGAACGCCAATGAACGGGGTGATTGGCATGATTGACCTGATGTACGAAACACCCCTGAACCCTGAACAAAGGGATTATGTACAGACCATCAAGAAATCGTCAGAAACGTTGCTGACGATTCTGAATGATATTCTTGATTTATCAAAGATCGAGGCAGGCAAGATGGATTTGCATAATGCTCCGCTGGATATTAAAGAGCTACTTGAACGACTGGTAGCATTATTCCGCCAGAGAGCCATTGAAAAAAACAATAAACTTACCTACCATATTGCCGAAGATGTGCCTGCCTATCTGATAGCAGACCAGACACGCTTGCTACAGATTTTCTCGAATCTGACCTCTAATGCCCTGAAATTTACCGAAAACGGAACTGTAACCGTTTCTTTGTCTAAGGTTTCTTCCAATGGTAAAATCCATGTACTGAAAGGAGAAATCAAAGATTCGGGCATTGGTATTTCAGAAGAAGACCAGAAACTTTTGTTCGGAGCATTCCAGCAATTAGATAATTCGACCAAGAAATCCTTTGGCGGAACAGGCCTCGGCCTGGCCATTTCAAGAGAATTGTGCCGGTTGATGAAGGGTGATATGGGTGTTATATCTAACGAAGGCAAAGGCAGTACTTTCTGGTTTACGATCGAAGTACGTTCAACCAGTATCAGCCCAAGTGTTTCTGATAGCAATGAAAATGAAATACAACTCACAAACTTCTTTCACACTTATTCCCCTAAAATTTTATTGGTAGATGACAATCAGGTAAACCGGAAAGTAGCCTCAGAAATATTGCAGAAGTCAGGTTGTAAGGTAATTACTGCCGAAAGTGGGGCAAAAGCCATTGAAATTTTCGGAAACGATACCTCCTTTGATCTGATATTTATGGATATTCAGATGCCTGAAATGGACGGTATAGAAACCACCAAAAGAATGAGAACCTTGTATGGCACGTCTTTGCCCAAGGTAGTGGCAATGACCGCCTATTCAATGCAGCACGATCGCGAACGTTTTCTGAGCGAAGGTATGGACGACTACGTGCCTAAGCCTATCCGGGCGGCAGTGCTGGTGCAAAAAGTAAACGAACTGGTAAAAACCGGAGGCCGTGAAGAAAATAATTTACCATCTGACAGAGGCTCAGCTATCAGCCCTGAAACAACGCATATCCCATTTCAGCAGGTTGCCGAAAAGATTGCTTCGGAAACTATTTCAACTAACTCTGATCAATCTACACCTGATTTCAGTGTATCAGCGGATATACCTATGTTTGATATGGAAGTAGTAAACCAGTTGAAAGAAATGGTTGGCGAAGAAATGTTACTGACTGTCTTTGAAGATTTTGAAACCGAAGCACAGGAACAGATTCAGAATACCAGAGAGGCATATCCTGATAACGTTAAAACCATTCAGAGCGAACTACATACTTTAAAGGGAAACTCGGGTACAATCGGCTTATCACGCATACATGAAATCACTAAAAATATAGAAGTGCCGTCAAAAACAGGTGATTTATCGCATTTCATCGAAAAAATGATTGTTTTGGAAGAAGAATTTACTAAATTTAAGACTGAATATCACAGAGTTTTATCGTAACCACTTTCTGAGTTTATCTACTTTTGCTGAAGACAGCTATTTGGGCCTAATGAGTGAAGTCCGAATAGTTCCGTGTCTTGTTTACCCGAATCCCGTAATTGTTTTTTACGCTATTGAAGAGTGAATCTTTGAGAATGAAGACCCTTTTAACCTTTACAGTTTTGCTACTTTTGTTGGGGCAAAGTGAAAATCTTTTCGCCCAGTGGCATTGTGGTATGCCTTCTCCGACAACTCAGGAAAAAAAGTCACTCTTTACACAGTATCAGAGTTTCATTCAGCAAAAATCTTCAGGCAAGGCTCGTGTAACCAACTATAAAGTTGCCGTAAAAATCAATATCATTTCAGGCACAAACACCCCGGCAGCTTCAGTGCTGAACGAAACCGATGTAAGAGGTATCATAGCCCATGCCAATACTTACCTGCAAAATATCAATGTTGAGTTATATCTGCTCAATAATCAGGTCTACACTATTAAAGACGATAAGTATTTTGAGTTTAAAGTGGCCAACGAAGCAGAACTCAGGAAAAAATATGATGTCCAGAATGCCGTAAATATCTACTTTGCAAAAACTATCAGTCTGGCCGATTTAACCGTTTTAAGTGGCTATGCTACTTTGCCAAGTCTGGCCTCTAACAGCAACCGTATTTTCTACTCCTATTTTGAAAATACTGCGAATGATATTCAGAGCCTCAAAAACAAAACTTTTCTACATGAATTCGGGCATTATTTCGGGCTGTTGCATACCTTTCAGGACAGTAACAATCCTGATGTATCTGAAAGAGAGCTCGTTACAAGAGGGGCAGGTTCTAATTGCGTAATGATGGGCGACCAACTGTCTGATACCCCCGCTGACCCGTTTGAAAGATTACCTATTTCGGCTGCCTTTAACTGTACAGACCCGGCCCCATCAAATGTGGTAGATGCCAATGGCGACAGGTTTGCTCCTGCAACCGACAATTTTATGTCGTATTATCAGAATTGCGGGAGTGTCTTCACTGAGCAGCAGTATCTGAAAATGCAGGCTTCGTTCGGAATCAGGTTTTCACCATCTGCCGAATACCAGATTGCAGGGCAGAGTCTGAGCAATTTTGTGGCAATAAAGAACCTGAATAAAAGCATGTATTGCGTGGGCGATTCGATGCAAATCACTTATAACTTAGAGGGTTTGTTTGAAGAGGGAAATCAGGTCATAGCAGAAATATCTGATAATGCGGGTAAAAATTATAAGTTTATTGACTCAAAAAGACGTGGAAGCAGGGTAATATTACAACTACCTTATGATTTGCCGGAAGGAGAAAACTACCACGTCAGATTAACAGCCACCCTTCCACAAACTACGAGTCCAATCAGTGAGAGCTTTGCGGTTCGCAGTTATCCGGCGGCCTATTTAATTCCTGATAAAACAGCTATTGATGCAGGCGAGACTATCAATTTCACGCTTAGCCTTAAAGGGAGTGGTACATGGTCGTTTGATTTATCTGATGGTACATCTGTTAAAGATACCCGCCAGAATACCTTTACGTTTAGCAAAATACTGAACGAAACTACTGTTTTTGCCGTAACATCTGTTCGTAATATGTGTGGTGAAGGAGAAAAAAACGGAAATGCCACCATCAATGTAACACAACCTCAGATACGTGCTACAGGATTAAGCACGACAACCATTTGTCAGGGGCAAGCTATTAAACTTTCAATCAGTATTTCGGGCTCACTTTCTTTCGATAATCAGCTAAGCATACAGATTTCAGATCTATCAGGGCAGAATTTCACAGACTTACCTACACAGGTATCGTTATTTAATCTATCGGCACAGATTCCTGCCGATTTCAGAACAGGTTCGGGGTATCGTTTAAAAGTAGTGGCTAAAAACTCATCTTTATTCAGTGCTGCAATAGGGCCACTGACTATTGTTTCACCGCCTGACCCACCTCTGGTTAATCCGGTTATTAATTTATGCCAGAATAGTGCTCCTCAGACTTTAACAGCCACAGGGGCAAATATCAAATGGTATGTAGACGAAAACGATTTGAAATCTTATAATTCACTAATACCCCCTACCACCAAAGAAGGCATATTTACCTATTTTGTAACGCAGACGAATGGGTCTGGTTGTGAAAGTAGTAAAGCTAAGATAGATGTAAAAATTCATGCTTCACCTACCGCTACCCTAAGCGGAGATAATACGATTTTATTAGGTGACAGCTCTGCACTGAAACTAAATATTACAGGTAGTTTTCCGGTTTCGGTAACTTTATCAGATGGTAAAAACTTTGCTATCAATACCAGTTCTTTTGTAATAGGTGTAAAACCCGCCCGGACAACCACTTATGAACTCACCGAAGTAAAAAACACCTGCGGAGCAGGGGTAATATCGGGCAGTGCACGAATTATTATTCTGGAGCCGTTAGCAACCGAAGAAACCATAAAAGAAAGTATCAGGGTATTTCCGAACCCTGCCAGTGAGCAACTTACGGTTGAGTTTCTTTCACCCCAACCTGCTACTACAGTGATTTCACTGGTAGATATAACCGGCAAAGTGTTACGACAGGATGTATCAAAAGCTAATCAGAGAAAGCAGGAATTTATTGATTTAACCCCTTTTAATACCGGGAATTATATTCTAAAAATTACAGTAGGAGAAAAAACAATCAATAGAAAAGTAGTGATTACCAAATAAAGTTTAGAAACGCTGAAACAAAAGAAAGCCCTCTTACGAGGGCTTTCTTGTATATTATTAAAGAGCCGGAATTCTCAATACCTGACCCGGATAAATTTTATCAGGGTGGGTCAGCATCGGCTTGTTTGCTTCAAAAATAACCGGATATTTCATCATATCGCCGTAGTAGGTTTTTGCGATTTTAGACAAAGTATCACCTTTTTCTACTGTATGGAATTGTGCCTCCGGTTCAGGGGTAGCTACAGTCAACTGATTGTCAACCATGTGTACACCTTCAACGTTACCAACTGCCAAAGCAATTTTCTCGGCATCTTCCTGTTTGTCTACTTCACCCACTAAAGTTACAGTATCACCTGTTGTTTTAATGGTCAATGTATTGAATGCCAAACCAAGTTTCTGAACATGAGCTAAAAGAACGCTTGCTTTCAATTCTTCTTTTTTCTCAGCCGGTGCTGCTTCTTCTTTGTGGCCGAATAGTTTTTCACCTACTCCTTTAAAAAATGACATTAATCCCATTTTCGTAATTGTTTTGTTAATAATTGATAAATAATAAGTACTGCAAATGTATTAAAATCCTGATACCTTCACCAAAAAATACGATAATTATTTGGCTATACGTAAATTTTGGATGCGGTATCTGTTTGCAGTCGGTTTTTAGACGTATCCGCTTGCTAAAGTAACAGAAATACTTAATTATTTTTTAGATTTTATTTTAAAATTTGATTAATTACAAAATTCAGCCCAAAAACAAGATTTTTTATATCATATAAAACAAAAATTGATCTTATAGAAGATAAAAGGAGGGATTTTGCATTAAAAAAATATTAAGAATTCAGGAAATAATGCAGAAAAAAGTTGCAATACTCCGGTATTATTTTCGTTAATTTGAGGAGAAGATTAAAACCATTATACCGATGAAATGTAATAGATTATTACTCGCTTGTATCTTATTGCTTGGCTTTTCTGTGAAAGTCAGTGCACAATCGGACGACGACGCTATCAAGGAAACCCTCTACAATTATCTTGACGGGGGTGCTGCAGGAGATTCTGCCAAACTGAACCGTGCATTTCATTATGCTGCCAATCTGCGTAGCTTATCTAATGGCCGTATTGCCGAGATTCCGGTAAAGAAATTCATTGCATCGGTACCTGCCGGAGGGGCTAAATGGAAGAGCAATATTGTAAGTTACAGCTATGCCGGAACGGCCGGAACAGCCGTAACTGAAGAAGAATTTGATACCTTTAAATATGTAGATTTTCTGAATCTGCTGAAAATAAACGGAGAGTGGAAGATTGTAAGCCGTGTGTTCTCAAAAGTTGACAAAGGCACTTTAGTAGCTGCCAATGGTATTACAGCTCCTGCTGCAGGCACATTAAAAGCAGGTAATACCCCTGCCGGTAAAAAGCCTGCCGCCAAACCAAAGCCATCTGATGATGGTTGGTGATACGGAATAAGTTCTTAAGTCTTTCAAACTCCCTTTCCTGGCAGAAAGGGAGTTTTTTTTCAGGCATCAACTTCACTCAGCCACATCTTCACTTTTTGTGCCCATTCGGCTTGTTTGAAGGTATCTATGCTATGGCGGGTTTGGTCGTCGTATTCTCTTTGCAATCTGTTCATTTCTTTGTATGACTCGAGGTATTCATACTGAATCATGCTATTCAAATCTTCTATACTTTCGGCATGCATAGCCTTTATTTTTTTCTTGAAACGCTCTACCACCAGTTTGGTAATATCAAAATGCAGTTGCTCGTGCGCCAGCGAATAGTCGGTCTTGGCGGTTTCGTTAGCCCACGACATTCCTCTGACCATATAAGTTCTGGTTTCAATATATGCCTGAATCAGCCCTTTTGAAACTTTGAAAGAAGAATGATAGCCAAAATTACTGAAAATAGCGGCACCATACCGGGTAACTGATGCGGGTCTGCCCCTGAAATCGTCCCAGTTTACCTTACGTGTTTCGTAATAGATAGTATCCCTGTCATTTTTTGTATAATCCGGCAAAAGAGTTATCTCCACACCTTTGCTCAGCGCTTCGTGTTTCTCATGATTAATAGCTATCCAGTCTGTAAAGTAGTCGAGGGTCTGAACAATCAACTGATGGAGTACCGACTCAAGGTTGTTCATATTAGGTGTAGCCACTACCGAACGTTTATAGTCCATAAATACGTCGGAATTAACCAATGAAATGGTATCGTTTCTTCCGATACGTTCAAAACTCACTGATAACGACATCCTGCCATTGATGCCCCCCTCTCGCCTTGTCTCGGCGATAGTTAATTTTTTTATATGATAAAGGATTGGAACTGTATTCACATCTTTAGCCAGGGTTCTGGCGATAAAATTCTGAATGCCGTTCTTTACACCACCTGTTACAGACACAGGTTCTTTTTCATTGAGAGAAGTAATAATTGTGCCGATGTTATTTGTCTGAGGTCGCCCGTCTTTCACCCCGGCAATATGGTAGCCAACGGGTTTTATATCAATCCGTGTATCTTTTAAAGTAATCGAATATTGAGCCCAAACTGTCGGCATAATAGCCCAAAAGAAGGCCAGTATAGCTAACTTACGCATTTGCGAAATAGATTATCCTGAACTTTGATTTAACTCATTTGATGATTTCACTAATTAAAAATAGAGATTAATCATTCTCCAAGTTAATGAATTTCCACAAAAAATCAGTCCAATCATTAAATCAAAGTTCAAGACACTTAACGCTTATTTGCCATTTTTATTGAAATTGAGGTCACAAACAATTCCGGCATAGATAATACGGGTAATTGGTGCAGACCCATAAACCGTAATGGCGTTGGCGTTGGTAAGGTTTGTGCCTCCTACTTTGACAGTACTATGAATATCTTTCAGATAATAGTTCAACTGCGCATCTAAAGTGCCAAAAGCCTTGATTTCTCCCTCATCAAAAGGCATAAAATACATATAAGTGCTGCTCCAACGGTAATTAAGCGCGTATGAGAAGTTCTTTGTAATCAAACCGTTTGCGCCAATGTTAAACTTGTGCTCAGGAGTATTGAATCCGGCAATCAGGTCTTTAATATCTGAAATTTTAGCCCAGGTATAATTGCCATAGACACTTAGTTTACTATTCACCCGATAATCAAGGCTTATAAATGCCCCTTGTGTTGTAACGGGCTTATCAAAGTTAGCCCAGGTCTGAATGAACCTTCCTCTGGTGCGGTCGGGGGCTGTTTTTGACCAGTCGCCTGTTTT
Source organism: Emticicia sp. BO119 (assembly GCF_013912375.1). Classification (GTDB taxonomy): domain Bacteria; phylum Bacteroidota; class Bacteroidia; order Cytophagales; family Spirosomataceae; genus Emticicia. Next base: position 88,931 of record NZ_JACETV010000003.1, read on the forward strand.
TTGCTGGAAATTTCCCTCAGGCATTTTGCCGTCTTCCCTTCCCTGGAAACGAACGATGCCTATAAAGCCATTATATAAACTACGGTAGTAGCTCAGGTCTATCTGCAAATCTTTGGTTAGTAATCCTTTGTAGCCTAACTCCCAGCTATTCATTTTTTCAGGTGCCAGTTTTTTTACTTCATAAGGCTGTGTACCCGCTGAACTGAGACCTTTAAAACCGTTTTCGACGTTGCCTATCAATAAAATACTACCATAATCTAAGTAAATATACTGGTCAAGCTGTGCAGGGGCCCTGAAAGCCGTGGCATAATTTGCTCTGAAATTATGACGACCCACTGAATAGACTGCCGAAATACGTGGCGAAAATCTGGAGCCAAAATTCTGGAAGAAATCTACCCTGCCTGCCGCAGCCAAGGTTAGTTTATCAGCTAAAAGTTTTTGCTGAATCTGCCCATAAACGCCTGATTCCCAATTGACAATGGCATTTCGCTTTTCTCCGGTCAAGGGTGAGAAATTACCATCAGAAAGCAATGTGCCGTTTGATTTCAAGAGGTAGGTACGATAAGCTCCGCCTACTACAATATCGGTTTTATTAAACTTAAACTCTCTTTGTGCCGAAAAATCTGTATAGCGGGCAGTATTGGTAAAAGCTGCGCCTTTTACCGTTGAACCGTTGATTGATAAATCGCCTACTCCATTGGCTACCTTGTTTGTTATCTGTCCAAATTGCGAAGCAGAGGCCCCTGCGGCCGTCGGGCTTAGTTGCAGGTTTTGTGTAAGATTAAAGGCTAATTTAGCCGCATCCTGAACAGATTGCCCACCCTGAATGGCTGGTATGGAAAAACCGGTTGGAACGCCCCCGTTTATCTGGTCTGGTGTATAAACACCAGAGAGGGCGCCTCCACCAGAGCCATTGCCCCGTGCGGCAGCAAATATCTGATTCCATGCATTGAAATAATTAGCTGCAATAGTAGGGAATGACCCATTTTCAGGACCCGTCATACGCACATTCTGCAAGGCATTAGCTACCCCTCCTATCTCATAGGCCTTTCCCCCGTAGTCGAACATCGAATAAGCCCGGATAAACCAACGGTTATTTTTTATTTCAAATTTATGCAAATCATACTGCATTTCACGCCAGGCAAATCGGCTGGTACTCTGAAAAATACCATTACCCATCGACCATCGATATTCATACGAAGCCTGTGTTCGGTCATTAATCCTGAAATGCAAAGACGGGTTCAGGCGTATGCTTCCTGCCTGAAAACTATTGATATTAATAAACTTACTTCCGGCATTAGCCCCGATAATATCAGCCTCTTTGAAACCCGGCATATAAATGCGGTAGGGCTGGTTATTATTGTATTGAGTATATTTTGGGTCTGAGACTGTCAGGCCTACATCGCCAAAATAGTTGATTTTATTCCAGCCAAAAGGTGAGCCGTAGGCGTTATTAGCCGCATCAGACCCTGCCAGCCCTCCTGCCGTAACAGCTTTGATAGCGGCATCAGATTCGCCCAGAAACTCTTTACCTTGTGTAAAATTGGCATTGAGTTTAAAAGCGAAACGCTTACCAAATACCTGTGCGTATCTCATCTGTCCATCCATCAGGTTTCTGGAACCTCCCCGGACAGAAAGGGCTAATCCTTGATGCTTGAAAGGGTCCTTCGAGTGCATCAGTATCACGCCATTAAAAGCACCCGACCCATAAAGGGCAGAATTTGCTCCATAGATCACTTCAATATTGTCTATATCCAGATCGGGCGTACCCATCCAGTTGCCTCCATATAAAGAGGAGGTTGGCGACATAAAATCGACATAATCAGCTAATTGCAGGATACGCTCGGCTTTAGAGCTGTTGAATCCACGGGTGCTTAAGCTGGTTACAAACCAACTTGACTGACTCACATCTATTCCTTTGTAGCGCGATAAAGAAGAAATCAATTCAATACCCGGGGATTGCTGGAGTTGCAGGGCAGATACTTTGGTAACCGAAACAGGAGCTTTAAAAATACTTTCTTCAATTCTTGATGCCGATACCACTACTTCATTCAACGCTTTGGCACTATCTGCCGGGTTTTCCTGTGCCCATGCCCAATGCGTGGCTAAACAAGCAATTAAGTAAAGCTTTCTTTTCATGATTTTCTTTAGTTTTATAGTAAGAGTATGTTTAAAAATTATGATTCGACCTACAAAGCCATCTTTTTCCGCTACACTGCGTTGTATTTTTTCGATGTAGCTGCTGGCTACATCTGCAAAATACGCCTTGCTTTGCAGAAAAATCTGTGCTTTTCGGTCAGAATAACAAAATTTAAACCTACTCTAATGGTTTTGTTTTATCCTTCAATCCATTTTCTGAACTGTGCTGCGTTTTCCTGACTTATACTCACTTCAGCCTTTGACAGATGCATTAATTCTAAAGCTATTTTCCCTTTAAATGAGGGTTTAAAGCTCCTGATAGCATCTATACTTACAATAAATTTCCGGTTCACTCTGAAAAACTGCCGGTTGGGTAATTCCAACTCCAGTTCGCTCAGGTTCTTTTCTATAATGTATCGTTCTCCGGTTTTATCAATCAGAAAAACCACCCTTGATTCGGTATAAATAAATGCTACTTCATCGGTTTTCATAACATAATAATTCGTACCTTTCTTCACAGTCAACCGGTCTTTGGCTGAAAACCCTTTATAATCGGGGCGTGTTTTTATAACCGCCTGCAAAAAGTGCTTGCCAAGTGTCTCGTACTTATCCAATACCCTCATTACTTCGGTCTTTTCAATGGGTTTTCTTAAATAATCTATGGCATTAAGGGGCATTGCCTGCGACCAGTATTTATCATAAGCCGACATAAAAACTACCGGAAACGCTACATTTATTTGCTGAAAGATTTCAAAACTCAGTCCGTCTGCCAGTTCTACTTCAAAAAAACCCAGACTTATCCCATCGTTCACGGCCAACTCAGCCAGAGTTTGCTGAATACTCTGGCAATGAATCAGGTCTGACATCGGATAATATTCAGCTAATACCTCAGCTATCAGCTTGAAATTATCTTCTGTTTTTTCTACAATCAGAATAGTCATTGGCTATTTCGGGGTCGTGATTTCCACTTTCAGGCAAAATATCTCGGTCTTGGCGAAAAAAAATTTGCGTTGCAAAATTACAGAGAACAAATTAGAATAATGCGAAAGCGGCAATTTCCTTCCACATTTGCCTGATTATCTCCCATCTGAAAGCAAAATCATAAAATATAGTTTCTATAATTAAGCCAAAAGTATTAATTTAGAAGTTTATGAAAACACCCAACATTACTCTGAATTAGAATGAAAACCATCACAATTAATGACGAAACTGCTGTCGGCAAAATCCTCAATCAGATTGAGATAGAAGTCAGAAATGAAACAATTACCGTCAGGGATTTAATTAAAGCCCGCATCTACACCGAAGTAGAAGCCTATAACCAGAAACCTGACAACCGCTTCTTCGGGCTTATTCAACCAACTATGATAGAAGCTATATTAAACAATTCTGAAACAAAGCAAAAGCGGCAGATAGATGCCGAAAAACAGTTTTATATTGCTTTAGATGCCTTTACCAAAAACGGCTTTTTTCTACTGGTTGACAATTACCAACCTGATAGCCTTGATGAAGAAATACTTCTTACTGATAGCACCACAGTAAGTTTTATTAAATTAACCCCATTGGTTGGAGGCTGAAAAATACACACCTCTTAAACCAAAAATAACAAGTCTGTGAACACTACAACTCCCCAATCCAGAAAGCCGATAAGTGGTTTATCTGGCGACGAATTTGAGACGGCAAGGGCTATCTTTGTTACAATTGCAGAAGAACTAAAAACTGCGTATGAAGATAGCTGGCGTTATCGGTTAGAAAATACTACTTCTTCTGAAAGATTAAAAACTGAAAGCCTTGAAACAAAGAAAAATCTATGCTTGTACTGTACTTTTCTTTTGTTTTCTTATCAACAATTTATTAATAGGGTAGATTATGAAACAATGTCTGCCGCCTCTCAATTGCTATCCCATTTGCTAAAATCTAAAAATGGTTTAGCTGAAAAAGAGTTGTTACATATTCTTCATCAGATTGCCGGACTATCCAGAGAATCCTATGATAATTTCGCATATTTCCCACATCTTCTTTTTTTGACTTATATAGAAAAATACGGGAAGACAAATCCATTGTCGGAGGAACTCAAAGAGGCGGTTTTTTCTTTGAAAAGACCGAATAATCAATATGACAATAAAGCGATTAATGCATTAGTCAAAAAAATAGGGGCTCCACCCAAAGAATTTTCTCTTAACCAGTATATTGTTAATAAAGACTCTGTTGGTAATTATCTGTTTAGTTATTTTAAGAATCTATCATCTCAAAAGCAGGAGTTATTAATTAATCTGTCTAAAGAATCCGATAAATCAGTTCCGACAAAGAAATGGGCTACAATTATTAACCCTATTATTGATAAAATCGGTAAAACTGAAATAATAGAACTTGGTTTGGCAGTTTTTGATATAACCATTGAACTTTTACAAACGCTTCATAAAACCAATCCTCACACTTTATGGAGTTTGCATCAGGAAGGAGCAGGATATTATGATAGCTCAAAACATGATAAATGGTTTTTTGATAAAAATGAAGATATTTTAAGAGGCCTTGCATGGATAAGTGCTTATTTAGAATCTCCGGCTTATGCTGATAAATTAGTTGAATTGTGTATAGCTGCTTATAAAAAGAAACCAGAAATAGGGGCTTTACTTCCTCGTCTGGGAAATGCCTGTATTTTTGGGCTCTCACAATTGCCTTATAAAGAAGGCTCAGCTTATCTGACAGTTCTTAATCAGAAAATAAAAAATACCAACGGGAATAAGGTAATCAATAGCCGTTTGGCTGAAATGGCGGCAAAGTCAAATAAAACGAAAGATGAGATAGAAGACGAAGGTGTACCCGATTTTGGTTTGAATAGTGATGGTATATTGGTAGAACAATTCGGCTCTTATGAAGCCCGACTTAAAGTAAAAGCATCAGGCAAAACTGAAATTGAATGGAGTAAAGGAGGTAAAGCACAGAAATCTGTGCCTGCTGAGGTTAAAAATTCTTATCCGAACGAATTAAAGTTATTTCAGCAAAAGGTTAAGAAAATTGGTGAGACCATCGCTGCGCAAAGTACCAGAATCGAAAGTTTCTTCCTGAAAAACCGTAGTTGGAATTACGCCAACTGGCAGGAAACATTTCTGAAAAATGGCTTATTTAAAGTCATAGTAAGCCCCTTAATATGGGCATTTGAAAAGGACAATAAAAAATCCGTTGGCATTTATCTCAATGATGAATGGGTTGATAATGAAGAGAATGTTATTGCATGGATTGATGATTCAACTCAGGTACAGCTATGGCATCCGCTTGGTTATGAGGCAGAGTTCACCCTATTATGGCGTAATTTACTGGAAAAGCATCAGATCATTCAACCATTTAAACAGGCTTTCAGAGAACTCTATCTTCTTACAGAGGCAGAAATCCGAACCCAAACTTACTCTAACCGCTTTGCAGCACATATTCTCAAAAATTATCAATTTGGTGCTTTATTGAAAACCAGAAGATGGGGTGGTTATAATCAGTTCCATGATGGAGGATTACCTGAGATACATCTCAAAGACTGGAATCTGAGAGTTCAGTTCTGGGTAGATTTTGTAAATGAGGCAAATCATGGGAATGACTATATTTCTACCGATCAGGTGAGGTTCTGCAATAATCATGGTGCTATCAATTTAGCTGATGTACCGCCCATTGTCTTCTCTGAAATGATGCGGGATGTTGATTTATTCGTAGGCGTATGCAGCATTGGTAATGACCCCAACTGGATTGACGGAGGTAATAGATTTGGAAATAATTACTGGCAAACTTATTCTTTCGGCGATTTAGGCGAACTGGCTAAAACACGTAAACAAGTGCTTGAACGCCTTATACCAAGGCTTAAAATAGCTAAAGTCGTAGAAATAACAGGCAATTTTCTGGTTGTAAAAGGGAAGCTGCGCACTTATAAAATTCATGTAGGTTCAGGCAATATATTAATGACCCCAAACGACCACTATCTGTGCATAGTACCAGATAGAAACCCAAGTGCAACAGATAAACTTTTTTTACCATTTGAGGGAGATGCAGTACTTTCTATCATTTTAAGCAAGGCCTTTTTATTGGCAAATGATGATAAGATAACCGACCCGACCATCACAAGACAGATTAAGTAAAATCTATCTCACCTTTAAAAGTTGCTATTTTTATGCCGTATTCAAACAATAACTTTTCCAGACAGAATGCTTAAAATAAACCCGATTTTCCTTGTTCCGTATTCGTTTGGGTCTGAAATTCGCCTCATCTAACATAGGTTTTATGAACACTGAAATACTCTCCCGAATACAGTTTGCATTCACCATCGCTTTTCATTATATATATCCTCCTTTAAGTATCGGTTTAGGTGTTGTTATGGTTATAATGGAGGGCCTTTACCTCCGCACCCGCAAGCCAATATACGAACAAATGACCCGTTTCTGGATACGCATCTTTGCCCTGATTTTCGGGATTGGCGTAGCCACAGGTATAGTCATGGAATTTGAATTTGGTACTAACTGGGCTGTTTATTCACGTTATGTCGGTGATATTTTTGGCAGTGCTTTAGCAGCAGAAGGTATTTTTGCATTTGCACTTGAATCAGGCTTTTTAGGAATCCTGATTTTTGGGTGGAATCGGGTAAGCCCACGTGTGCATTTCTTCGCAACATTGATGGTTGCCCTGGGTTCTATGTTTTCAGCTATCTGGATTGTGGTGGCTAATTCATGGCAGCAAACTCCTGCGGGCTATAGAATTGAGGGTGAGGGCATGAAAGCCCGGGCGGTTATTACCGACTTCTGGGAAATGGTCTTTAATCCTTCCAGTATAGACAGGCTTTCCCACGTAATTATCGGTGCATTTCTGGCAGGTTCGTTCTTAGTGCTGAGTGTCAATGCTTATTATATTTTACGTAACAGGCATTTAGCTATAGCCAAATCAGGCTTTAAGATTGCTTTGGTAGTAGCTACAGTTTCTGCTTTAATGCAATTGTTTACGGGGCATCGCTCGGCAGATATAGTAGCCCGACACCAGCCTGCCAAATTAGCGGCCTTTGAGGGTCATTATGATTCGCTGGCTGTGGCAGATATGTATCTGATGGGTTGGGTTGATAATAAAACCCAGAAAGTAACAGGCATCAGTATCCCTGCCGGGCTGAGCTTTCTGATTCACCAGGATTTTAAAGCCCCTGTTCGGGGGTTGAATGCTTTCAAAAAAGAAGATCGGCCATCGGGTGTCAATTTTGTTTTTCAGACATATCATTTAATGGTGGCTATCGGTATTACTTTAATCGGACTTACAACACTGGCTTCTTTTCTATGGTGGCGGGGAAAACTATTTGAGCAGCGATGGTTACTCCACATTTTTGCATGGGCTGTTCTATTGCCTCAGGCGGCAAATCAGTTGGGTTGGTATTCGGCTGAGGTAGGGCGGCAACCCTGGGTTGTGTATAATTTACTACGGACTTCCGATGCGCTGTCGCAATCACTTAAAGCTGAACAGGTGATATTCTCTCTGATAATGTTTACCTGGGTCTATGCCTTGCTATTTGTTTTGTTTCTGTATTTACTTAATAAAAAAATAAAGCATGGGTTTATGGGCTACGACGAAATGATTCCTGAATATTCAAAACGTGATAACCCCCTGCTGAAATAATGGAAACAATACTCGGACTCAACCTGGCCACCTGGTGGTTTTTAGTCATTGGTGGCGTATTCAGTGGATATGCCATCTTAGATGGTTTTGATTTGGGCGCAGGTGCCTTGCATCTGTTTTTCAATAAAGAAGAAAGCCGCCGCAAAGCACTCAATGCCATTGGCCCTGTGTGGGATGGTAACGAGGTATGGCTTGTAATTGGCGGCGGGGCACTGTTTGCGGGTTTTCCGGTGGTTTATGCCACTATTTTCTCTGCATTTTACGAGCCCTTTATGGTATTTCTGATTACGCTTATTTTCAGGGCTATTTCTATTGAGTTCCGCTCAAAAGAACCTATGCTCTGGTGGCGCAAAGGCTGGGATATCAGCTATAGTGTATCGAGTATTATCCTTACGTTATCACTGGGGCTTATTCTCGGTAATATCATTCAAGGCATAGCTCTCGACCAGAATTTTATTTACAAAGGTACCTTGGCTGATTTCTTCAACCCTTACGCCGTATTGATAGCCTTTACAACGCTATCTTTATTTATGATGCATGGGGCAATTTATCTGGTAATGAAAACCGAAAACAGACTTTATGCCAAGCTGACAATCATTGTAAAGAATACTACTATTTTTTTTGTGGTGATGTTCAGCATTACATCGGTTATAACCTTGTTGTTTGTACCACACATGGCCGAGCGTTATGAAGAAGTTCCGTATATGTTTGCCTTTCCGGTTTTAGCCATTTTAGCCGTAGTTAATATCACCCGTCAGATTGCCAAACGCAAATACCGTTATGCCTTCATGTCATCAGCTGTTGTAACTGCCTTGCTCATGGTACTGGTAGCAGTGGGGCTTTTTCCGAACATTATTTTATCAAGCATCAATTCTGCATACAGTATTACCGTTCATAACGGTTCTTCTACTGATAAATCTTTAAAAATTATCCTTTTGTTTGCCGTGATAGGTGTGCCGATTGTTGCTACTTATACTACCTTTGTTTTCTGGACGTTCAGAGGGAAGGTAAAATTAGACGATGCAAGTTATTAATCACCATTTAAATGTGTAAACTATGCAAGACCTTGTTAACACCCAAAGTATTTTTTCTGCGCTGGTAGGTGCCTGGTTTGTTTGTTACAGCAGTTTCCCGATGTGGCTGGAAGGTGACAAAACCAATCCTGAGTTTAACTACACTGTTTCCAACCGAAAAGGAGAAAAAGTATTATCAGACGAAGTAAAATACCTTAAAAAAGGCAAAGAAAAAACCATCGAAGGATATGACTACCCGGATAAAAAAGACAGTTCGGCTTTCATCTGGCATGGGAAAGGTATTTTAGGACTTTTGAAAAGTAAATGGCGTGTGGCTCTTATGGACCCAAAAGGTGAATGGGCGGTAATCGCCTTTTCCAGGACCCTGTTTACGCCCGAAGGGGTCGACATCATCAGTAGAACTCCTGAAATTACGGAGGACACTTTTCTGAAGATAAAAAACCTGATGGAGAAAGATGAGGAATTGCGGGGGTATTCAGAGAAGATCGTGCGCTTAAAGAAATAGGCGTCAATCTTATAATTGTTATAAACTTCTTGTTTTTTAAGACTCTTTAAGTAAGACCGGAATATATTATCTACGTGATAAAGTTATATTTAAAGTCTTTTACCCGTGAGTAGACACTCTGTTTACTATTGCCGACAATCGTATAAAGGTTTTATATACGAAAAAAGCGGGGAAAATAAAAAAACCTGAAATTTCAACCGCTTCCGGAGAGGTTTGAACACTCTTCTGATTCTCCAACAAAAAACGCATCTGTTATAAATAATATTTAAGTATATTGGGGATTGGTTTATTTTACATGCCGCTATTGATTGTTTCCATGAAAATATTTTTACGATGAGATATCTATGCCCGATTTTTTTACTGTTTGCCTATTATAGTTGTTTTTCTCAAAAAGTTATTCTGAATGAAACTAATTCCCAAATAAACGTTGCCTCTGATTTTTCAGTTTTTGAAGACAAATCAGCCAGGTTAACCTTTGAAGAAGCCCAAAAACTCCCCTTTAAAAAAAACAATAAAAGAGTTCTTTTTTTTCCTTTTACCGACGCTGCCTATTGGCTGAAATTAGAAATAGAGAATGCCCACCCTACACAAGAAAAATGGGTTTTGAAGTGGGATAACTCACTAATGGAAAGAATTGATTTTTATATTCCTGACGAAACGGACAGGTATCAGGTCAGTGAAATGGGGGCGTTATCTGCCCATCAGAAATTCAGATATTTTGAATATTTCCCAAATCTTAATCTGTCAATAAAAGAAGGACAGACTAAGGTGATTTATGTCAGAGTAAAAAGTGAAAGAGGGCATAATGCAGAAGTATTTATCTCTACGCCAAAAATTTATGATGATAATTATTCAAGAGCACTATTTGTTCAGGGTATTATTATAGGTCTGATTTTCTTACGTTTGTTTTATGTCTTATATATATCAACATTTGCCGTAAAAGAAAAAGAATTCAGACGATACTCTCTTCTGCAAATCATTCGTTCTCTTGCTTTTTTAGGATTAAACAGTGTATTAGGCGGCATATTTACAAAAGATCCGTATCAGGCAAATATTATTAATTTTCTTGCTCAGCATATTGCTCCTATTGGTCTGGTATTAGTAATAAGAGCCATTTTACCCATTCATCGGCTTCACCCTATTATAAATATTATACTTCATGCCATTATAATCTCCAACATCATACTGGTTATTCTTATTGCTTTTGATTACCGCTGGCAATGGCTCATGGCCAGTACTTATATTTTTCTTTTCATTGAGTTTTTTGTTTTATTATTGTTTCTCTATTCATTCCTCCGTAAAATACCCTTTAACAAATATTATTCAATCCCCTTTCTTTTAGGTATATTCAGCTATTTATTTGTTCAGCTTCGATTGGTATTCGGCTTGTCTTATGCGTGGGTTATACCGTTTGCCAATTTTTGTTTTGTTGCCGAGCTGCTTGTTTTTGGCTTTTTCCTTGGAAGAATCATCATTGATTATGAAAAATCGCGTTCGGCTTCTGAAAAACAGTTGATTCTGAACCAGGAACGCACCCAGCAATTAAAAGAACTTGATACGCTTAAGACAAACTTCTTTACTAATATCTCTCATGAGTTCCGTACACCTTTAACTCTGCTTATCTCGCCATTGATTGATTTACAGAAAGAGTTTCCGAAAAGAGAGATTTTCCGCACAATGTACCGCAATGGCGAACGGCTATTAGCCTTAATCAATCAGTTACTTGATTTAAGCAAATTAGAGGCGCATCAGATGAGTGTCGAGCTTTCTGAGGTTGAACTGGTAAATTTCTTCAGAACCCTTACCAGTTCGTTTTCATCACTGGCACAGGGCAGAAATATTGCTTTTGAAGTTTCTCAGAATAAACACGTATTCTCGGCATTAATAGATAAAGACAAAACCGAAAAAATAATTACAAATCTGCTTTCTAATGCTTTCAAATTTACTCCAGAAAATAAAAGGATAGAAATCACTATTGCATATCTGCACAAAACGCCTCAAACCTCAACAGCAAAAGCAATAATAAAAGTGAAAGACGAAGGAATAGGAATTTCAGAAGAAAAACTATCCAAAATATTTGACAGGTTCTATCAGGTTGATAATTCGTCGAGCAGAGAGTTTGAAGGAACAGGTATTGGTTTAGCATTAGTTAAAGAATTAGTAAGTGTACTTAAAGGAAAGATCAGTGTAGAGAGCAAAGAAAATAAAGGAACCTGCTTTACACTTGAGCTGCCAGTTGAGGAAATTAACCAGTCTAAAACCAGTATTGAGGATAATTCTGATATAAAGCCCGCTTCAAAAGAGAATAAACTCAGTCAGGCAACTGTATTATCCGCTCTTGATATAAAAGAAAACATCCTGCTTATTGTTGACGACAATGATGATATAAGGCGATATGTAAAAAGTATTTTTGAGAAAGAATATAAAGTGATTGAGGCCAATAATGGCAAAGAAGGCATTAGAAAAGCAAATGAGCAGATCCCGGATATTATTATCAGCGATCTGATGATGCCTGAAATGGATGGTTTTGAATTTTGTCAAAACATTAAATCAGATGAAAAAACCTCTCATATTCCTGTTGTTATGCTTACAGCTAAAGCTACTGTTGACAGCCGGATTCAGGGTTTGGAATTAGGTGCTGATGATTATCTGATAAAACCATTTAATTCGGTTGAAATTCAGATAAGGATTAAAAATCTTATCGAAAAACAGGAACGTCTCAGACAATATTATACCAGAAACCTGACCAGTGCCAAGCCCTTAAATAACACTACAAATACTTTAGATATAGCCTTTTTGCAAAGAGCAAAAGATATAGTGGAAAGGCACTTAGGCAATAATTTATTTAATGCCGAACAACTGAGCGAAGAAATGCACCTGAGTCAGTCGCAGTTATTGCGTAAACTCAAAGCTCTGACGAACCTTACTATTGTTGAGTTTATCAGACAGTATCGTCTGGAAAGAGCCGCCGGGCTTCTGGTTAAACAGAATGCCACGGTTTCAGAAGTTGCCTTGCAGGTAGGATTTGAAAATATGTCTTACTTTGCCAAGGTTTTTCACGACCAATACGGTGTGTTGCCCTCCGACTACCGGAACTAAACTTTATCAGCATTTAAACGAAAAAAGCTCCATAATGGAGCTTTTTTCGTTTAAATGCTGAATATGTGGTAACAGATGCCGAATATGAGTTACCTGTTTTTGGATAGGGATAGCACCTTTGTTATACTCTTTCGTGGTTAACGAATACAGGGAGAAGGCACAAGCATCAGCTTGACGAAGCCGATGTTCTTCTCTCCTTTTTTATCAACCCGAAAGGCGTTAACCCGAAAACATATTACCATGAGAAAACTTCTATTCTGCTTTTTGCTCGCCATTCAGTTTGTCTATGCCCAGACATCCCCAAAAAGTAAATCTGTAAAAAAAACAGCCGGCAACTCTGCCATCTTACCATCAGAAACCCTGAAAGGTCTACTCTCTGAAAAAGACACATTAGTGCACCCGATGATAGATTTTTTAGGCCAGACCATAGCTACCAGAAGCCTGACAAAAGTTGAATTGTTTGTGATGAGCCAATGCCCCTATGGTGTGCAGGCTGAAAAAGAAATGCTGGGCTTTATTGAAGCCAACAAAGACAAATTTGATTTCAGGTTACATTTTATTGTCCATGAAGACACGCACGGACAACTGAAAAGTTTGCACGGGCAGAATGAAGTGGACGAGGACTTCCGCCAGTTTGCAATCTCAAGGCTATACCCCGAAAAACTATTTGCTTATTTATTGCAGAGAGCTGAAAATTATCAGGAAAACAACTGGGTTTCTGTGGCAACAAAGACAGGAATTAACCCATCTGATATTGAAGAGGCAATGAAAAAGCCCGACTTCAAAACGCTGTTTCTGGATAATATCAGACTTTCAAATGATTTGGGAGTATCAGGGTCTCCGACCGTATATGTTAATGATGAAATTTTCAAGGGTTCAATCTTACCACTATTGACCAATGCCAATTCTTTAAAAGAAAACTCCATAGCTACATCCTGTACTGCTGGCAGTGTATCTCGTTGTAATGATAATATTGCCTGTACACGCGAAACATGCGTAAATTTTACATGCACCTACACTACATTCTCCTGCCCGGGTAATGCCTGTTATAACAGGTTTTGTAATGGTGTAGGATGCACATCCAGAGCTTATGACATTAGTGAAACTTTTAGTGATTGTGGCACTATTATGAATATCAATGTAAGTGCAACAGTTATTATTCTTGGAGAGAGCGTTACCTTATCGGCCTCCTGCGACAACTCAAATACCGTAATCTGGTATGACACCTTAAACTATACCGACGAAAAAACACGGAATATTACTTATGTTCCAGGTTCAGGAGGAATATTCCCGCAAAACAGCTCTATTGGTTCAGGGAATACCTTAATAGTTTCGCCGACCCACAATACGAGGTATTATGCGTTTTGTAGCGGGCCGAATGGAAGTTACCTGAAAATGGATTCCACCTCGGCCGTAACCGTAAATTCAACCCCTGTTACTCCCAGAGACGCCAGCAATACAAGTATCTGTTATAATTCAACGGCCACCCTAACGGCCTCATGCCCCCTTGGTACTATCGGTTGGTACAATGCAAGCAGTTCGACTTTACTCTCTACGGCATCATCTTTTGTTACACCGGCTCTCACTACCAATACAACGTATCTTGTACGCTGCGAGTCTGGTGGAGAAAACAGTGATTTCATTTCGGTACTGGTTAGTGTCGAGGCTTTTATTGCTGCTCCTACGGTTACATCTTCTACGCCAGTTTCAGTATGCTCACCTACACCCATAATCATGACAGCAAGCGGTTGTACAGGAACAGTTGCGTGGTCAACGGGCAATACAGGTACAAGTCTGACCATTTCCGAACCGGGTGTATATGATAATATTTCAGCCCAATGCACAGTTGGTTCGTGCACAAGTGCATCAGGTTATGGTCCGACAAGAGAAATATTGGCACAACCTGCCCCCCCATCCCTCACAATGATTTCCAATAAAACGGTCTGTTATAATCAGAACCTGTATGTGGAAGCAAGTGAATGCGCCGGAACTGTCAGATGGTACGATAATAGTACGGGTTCGAGCTTAATAAAATCAGGAGTTGGCACCTATACTTTTTCTGCAAACTGCACAGTAGGTACATGTACCAGCAGAGATTCGGTCATAACAGGTTTAGAGATACTCCCCGCACCTGCAACGCCTGTCATAACAGGGCCCGATGTGAAAGTTGTTGCGGCACCAAATACGCTAACCCTCACCTCCAGTGGTTGTACAGGTGTTCTTTACTGGTCTACAGGAGCCACCGGTTCAAGCCTGATACTTTCCAGTGCAGGTAATTACACAATTTCTGCCAGATGTTATATAAATAATTGTTATAGCCCCTATAGCAATACGGTTTCGGGTTTAAGTATCACTGCTCCGACTACAACTACGCTTAGTACCGAATCGAACCCGATAAGCCTGGGAACAAGGGCAACACTTACAGCTATGGTTTCTCCGGCTACTGCTTCGGGTATTGTTACTTTTAAAGAGGGCACAACAGTTTTAGGAACTGCCTCATTACTGAACGGAAAAGCGGTATTTGGTATAGCTTCATTTGCCAGAGGCTTACATCAGATTACGGCATTCTATGAGGGAGACGGCTCGGCACTTCCAAGTACTTCAAATACAATTACCCAGGTAGTTAATGGGCTTTCGGCACCAAAACTCAGTTTACTGCGCCAGCAGGACAATCTGAATCGAGTTTCGGATGCAGTTATTTATGGCATGAGTAATTTAGCCGATTTTGCAAGTGATGCCCAGGGGAATATTTATATACTTGGCACTATCAATGGGCTTTTTACTTATAGAGGTATCAGTATTGAGCCGTTCAATTCAGTTTATAATATTGATATGTTCATTATGAAGATTGATTCAACCGGCAAGCCTCTATGGGCGAAAAGAGCTGGTGGGTCAAAGTCTGATTATGCCAAAACCATAGCCATCGAAGGAAATAGTATTTACACTGTGGGTTCAACAAGCGGCAGCTCAACGCTAAACTTTAACACACCTTCGGCTCCTGGCACCAATGATTTGAACATTACCTCTTCCGGTACTACCTATTTCATGACTAAATATGACCTGGATGGTAACTTTAAATGGGCCAGAATAATAAACGACAATCTCTATGATGTAGCTGATATTTCTGCTTACAGGAATAATGTTTATATATCCGGCACTATGAGGTCAAATACAACAGTTGATATGAATAATAGTGGTGGTTCACCCATTAATATCACCAGTGTAAGTTATGATGCATTTGTTGCCAGATATGATTCGGCAGGTATATGTAAATGGGCAAGAAGAGGCGGTGGCGATTATATAGACTACGGAATATCAATACAAGCAACAAAAGGTGGGGTTTATTTTTCAGGAATATTTAGTCAAAGCGCAGGTGTTTTTAATGCAAAAGCTAATTTTAATACTCCTTATCAGACCGGAGTTAATGAATTGACTTCTGATAATCTGAATGGTAATACTTTCATAGGTAAATATGACCCCCAGGGAAACTTACAATGGATAAAGAGAGGTAGCTCTGGCAGTGATAGAATTGATATCGCTGTTTCCGGAGCAAGTGTATTTATTACCGGTGATATGGTTAGTGGTAATTTTAACACACCCTCTTCCAACGCCAGTAATACTTTTACAAGTGTCGGACTCAACGATGCTTTCATTGCCAGATTTGACACCCTGGGTAATTTTCAACAATCAAAAAGAGCGGGAGGTGCAAGTTCGGATTTTGCAGACAAGATTGTCATAAAAGGTAACAAATTATATATCTCCGGCACTTTCAGGGAGTCTATGAATTTTGATACCCCATCTGCCGGTGCAGGAAATATAATTATATGTGAGGGAGACCGTAATTATTTCATAGCCCAATACGACACTACGCTTAACTTTAAATGGGCCAACCGGGCAGGCTCAACTTCTGCAACCAACAGCATATTAGGTGCAGCCGGAAGTGCTGTATATTGGGGCACATTTGCAAGTGCAATTGGCACTGTATTTAATTTTAATAGCCCATATGTGGCAGGGAGCAATGAATTAACAGGAAAGAGCGATTTGTTTTTTGCCCGGTTTACAGATGTTATTACACCTACCACTACCACCCTGACAATAAATACTAATCCGGCCAATATAGGTGATGCTGTGCAGTTTACAGCTACCGTCTTGCCCGAATCTGTTGGAGGAACAGTAACCTTTAAAGATGGGACTACGGTGCTTGGCACTGCCCCATTAGTGGGAGAATCAGCCACTTTTTCAACTAATTCATTAACTCAGGGTACGCATACAATTACGGCAGTTTTTGAGGCGGCCGGTGTATATGGAGCAAGCACTTCTAACACTATTACGCAGGTGATAAATCCTGATTGCACTCCTCCAACAATCAATATTACAGGAAATACCAATTTAAGCTGTACAAACAGTACTGTAACCAGAACTGCCAGTATCGGAAGCGGAACCCCCACATACTTGTGGTCGAATGGTTTGGGAACCAATGCAACTGCTACAATCTCTTTACCAGGAACTTACACTGTAACTGTAACAGTATCAGGTGGCTGTTCAGCTACCGCTACTACGACCGTAACAAGAGATGCCACTGCACCACCAGCCAGCATCACAGGCTCTACAAACCTGAGTTGCTCCACTTTAAGCGTCACCAGAACAGCCGCAGGCGGAGGAACTTACCAATGGTCGAATGGTTTAGGAACCAATGCTATCGCTACGATCACCGCACCAGGCACTTATACCGTAACTGTTACAGGTAGCAACGGTTGTACCGCTACTGCTACGACTACCGTAACAAGAGATGCCACTGCACCACCAGCCAGCATCACAGGTTCGGCTAACCTGAGTTGTTCTACTTTAAGCGTCACCAGAACAGCCGCAGGCGGAGGTACTTATCAATGGTCTAATGGACTGGGAACCAATGCCATTGCCAATATCTCTGCTCCGGGTACTTATACCGTAACTGTTACAGGGGCTAACGGTTGTACGGCTACTGCTACCACAAGTGTCACACAAGATGGTAGTCTGCCATCAGCAAGTATTTCCGGTTCAGCGAACCTGAGTTGTTCTACTTTGAGCGTCACCAGAACAGCCGCAGGCGGAGGAACTTATCAATGGTCCAATGGGTTGGGAACCAATGCCATTGCCAATATCTCCGCTCCGGGTACTTATACCGTAACTGTTACAGGGGCTAACGGTTGTACGGCTACCGCTACCACAAGTGTCACACAAGATGGTAGTCTGCCAAATGCCAGCATCACAGGTTCAGCGAACCTGAGTTGTTCTACTTTAAGCGTCACCAGAACAGCCGCAGGCGGAGGGACTTACCAATGGTCCAATGGACTGGGAACCAATGCCATTGCCAACATCTCTGCTCCGGGCACTTATACCGTAACTGTTACAGGTAGCAACGGTTGTACGGCTACTGCTACGACTACCGTAACAAGAGATGCCACTGCACCACCAGCCAGCATCACAGGTTCGGCTAACCTGAGTTGTTCTACTTTAAGCGTCACCAGAACAGCCGCAGGAGGAGGGACTTACCAATGGTCTAATGGACTGGGAACCAATGCCATTGCCACCATCTCTGCTCCGGGCACTTATACCGTAACTGTGACAGGTAGCAACGGTTGTACGGCTACTGCTACCACAAGTGTCACACAAGATGGTAGTCTGCCAAATGCCAGCATCACAGGTTCAGCGAACCTGAGTTGCTCCACTTTAAGTGTCACCAGAACAGCCGCAGGTGGAGGGACGTACCAATGGTCTAATGGACTGGGAACCAATGCCATTGCCACTATCTCCGCTCCGGGTACTTATACCGTAACTGTCACAGGGGCTAACGGTTGTACCGCTACTGCTACTACAAGTGTCACACAAGATGGTAGTCTGCCAAATGCCAGCATCACAGGCTCTACAAACCTGAGTTGTTCCACTTTAAGCGTCACCAGAACAGCCGCAGGCGGAGGTACTTACCAATGGTCGAATGGTTTAGGAACCAATGCCATCGCTACCATTACCTCACCAGGCACTTATACCGTAACTGTGACAGGTAGCAACGGTTGTACGGCTACTGCCACTACGAGTGTCACTCAAGATGGTAGTCTGCCAAATGCCAGCATCACAGGTTCAGCTAACCTGAGTTGTTCCACTTTGAGTGTCACCAGAACAGCCGCAGGCGGAGGAACTTATCAATGGTCTAATGGTTTAGGAACCAATGCCATCGCTACCATTACCGAACCAGGCACTTATACCGTAACTGTCACAGGTAGCAACGGTTGTACGGCTACTGCTACGACTACCGTAACAAGAGATGCCACTGCACCACCAGCCAGCATCACAGGCTCTACAAACCTGAGTTGTTCCACATTAAGTGTTACCAGAACAGCCGCTGGCGGAGGAACTTACCAATGGTCTAATGGACTGGGAACCAATGCCATTGCCACCATCTCCGCTCCGGGTACTTATACCGTAACTGTTACAGGGGCTAACGGTTGTACGGCTACTGCTACCACAAATGTCACACAAGATGGTAGTCTGCCAAATGCCAGCATCACAGGTTCGGCTAACCTGAGTTGTTCCACTTTGAGTATCACCAGAACAGCCGCAGGCGGAGGAACTTATCAATGGTCTAATGGACTGGGTACCAATGCGATTGCCAATATCTCCGCTCCGGGTACTTATACTGTAACTGTCACAGGTAGCAACGGTTGTACGGCTACTGCTACGACTACCGTAACAAGAGATGCCACTGCACCACCAGCCAGCATCACAGGTTCGGCTAACCTGAGTTGTTCCACTTTGAGTGTCACCAGAACAGCCGCAGGAGGAGGGACTTATCAATGGTCTAATGGACTGGGAACCAATGCCATTGCCACTATCTCCGCTCCGGGTACTTATACCGTAACTGTTACAGGTAGCAACGGTTGTACGGCTACTGCTACTACAAGTGTCACACAAGATGGTAGTCTGCCAAATGCCAGCATCACAGGTTCAGCGAACCTGAGTTGTTCTACTTTAAGCGTCACCAGAACAGCCGCAGGTGGAGGGACGTACCAATGGTCTAATGGGCTGGGTACCAATGCCATTGCCAACATCTCCGCCCCGGGTACTTATACCGTAACTGTTACAGGGGCTAACGGTTGTACCACTACCGCCACTACGACTGTTACAAGAGATGCCACTGCACCACCAGCCAGCATCACAGGCTCTACAAACCTGAGTTGTTCCACTTTAAGCATCACCAGAACAGCCGCAGGCGGAGGCACCTATCAATGGTCGAATGGTTTAGGAACCAATGCCATTGCCAATATCTCCGCTCCGGGCACTTATACCGTAACTGTCACAGGTAGCAACGGTTGTACGGCTACTGCTACGACTACCGTAACAAGAGATGCCACTGCACCACCAGCCAGCATCACAGGTTCAGCTAACCTGAGTTGTTCTACTTTAAGCGTCACCAGAACAGCCGCAGGCGGTGGTACTTATCAATGGTCTAATGGACTGGGTACCAATGCCATTGCCACTATCTCAGCTCCGGGTACTTATACCGTAACTGTCACAGGTAGCAACGGTTGTACCGCTACTGCTACCACAAGTGTCACACAAGATGGTAGTCTGCCAAATGCCAGCATCACAGGCTCTACAAACCTGAGTTGTTCCACTTTAAGCGTCACCAGAACAGCCGCAGGCGGAGGAACTTACCAATGGTCTAATGGGCTGGGTACCAATGCCATTGCCAATATCTCCGCTCCGGGTACTTATACCGTAACTGTTACAGGGGCTAACGGTTGTACGGCTACCGCTACCACAAGTGTCACACAAGATGGTAGTCTGCCAAATGCCAGCATCACAGGTTCAGCGAACCTGAGTTGTTCTACTTTAAGCGTCACCAGAACAGCCGCAGGCGGAGGGACTTACCAATGGTCCAATGGACTGGGAACCAATGCCATTGCCAACATCTCTGCTCCGGGCACTTATACCGTAACTGTGACAGGTAGCAACGGTTGTACGGCTACTGCTACGACTACCGTAACAAGAGATGCCACTGCACCACCAGCCAGCATCACAGGTTCGGCTAACCTGAGTTGTTCCACTTTAAGCGTCACCAGAACAGCCGCAGGCGGAGGAACTTACCAATGGTCTAATGGGCTGGGTACCAATGCCATTGCCAATATCTCTGCTCCGGGTACTTATACCGTAACTGTCACAGGTAGCAACGGTTGTACCGCTACTGCTACTACAAGTGTCACACAAGATGGTAGTTTGCCAAATGCCAGCATCACAGGCTCTACAAATCTGAGTTGTTCCACATTAAGTGTCACCAGAACTGCCGCAGGCGGAGGGACTTACCAATGGTCTAATGGGCTGGGAATCAATGCCATTGCCAATATCTCCGCTCCGGGTACTTATACCGTAACTGTCACAGGTAGCAACGGTTGTACGGCTACTGCTACGACTACCGTAACAAGAGATGCCACTGCACCACCAGCCAGCATCACAGGTTCAGCGAACCTGAGTTGTTCCACTTTAAGCGTCACCAGAACAGCCGCAGGCGGAGGAACTTACCAATGGTCTAATGGGCTGGGTACCAATGCCATTGCCAACATCTCCGCTCCGGGTACTTATACCGTAACTGTCACAGGTAGCAACGGTTGTACGGCTACTGCTACGACTACCGTAACAAGAGATGCCACTGCACCACCAGCCAGCATCACAGGTTCGGCTAACCTGAGTTGCTCCACTTTGAGCGTCACCAGAACTGCCGCAGGCGGAGGGACTTACCAATGGTCTAATGGACTGGGAACCAATGCCATTGCCAACATCTCTGCTCCGGGTACTTATACCGTAACTGTTACAGGGGCTAACGGTTGTACCGCTACCGCCACTACGACTGTTACAAGAGATGCCACTGCACCACCAGCCAGCATCACAGGTTCGGCTAACCTGAGTTGTTCCACATTAAGCGTCACCAGAACAGCCGCAGGCGGAGGGACTTATCAATGGTCTAATGGGCTGGGTACCAATGCCATTGCCAATATCTCCGCTCCGGGTACTTATACCGTAACTGTCACAGGGGCTAACGGTTGTACCGCTACTGCTACTACAAGTGTCACACAAGATGGTAGTCTGCCAAATGCCAGCATCACAGGTTCAGCGAACCTGAGTTGTTCCACATTAAGCGTCACCAGAACAGCCGCAGGTGGAGGGACGTACCAATGGTCTAATGGACTGGGAACCAATGCGATTGCCAATATCTCCGCTCCGGGTACTTATACTGTAACTGTCACAGGGGCTAACGGTTGTACCGCTACTGCTACTACAAGTGTCACACAAGATGGTAGTCTGCCAAATGCCAGCATCACAGGTTCAGCGAACCTGAGTTGCTCCACTTTAAGCGTCACCAGAACAGCCGCAGGAGGAGGGACTTACCAATGGTCTAATGGACTGGGAACCAATGCCATTGCCAATATCTCTGCTCCGGGTACTTATACCGTAACTGTTACAGCATCAGGCGGTTGTACCGCTACTGCTACCACAAGTGTAAGTTTGATAAACGATACTCAGATAAGTATCTCCAATACAGGCCCTTATAACATAAACCAGACTATTGAGTTATTTGCCTCAGGAGGTACAGAATATAATTGGACCGGTCCTGCGGCATTTTCCAGTTCTACTCAGAATCCTGCCATTCCGAATGCGCTGATTAGCAATGGTGGTATTTATACCGTAACAATTATTAATGGTGTATGTACTGCTACTGCTACGACAAGTGTTATTATCAATGGCATCGATCCATGCGCACAAATTATTGATTATCAATATGTAAAATCAGGAAATCCATACCAGCCATTATTCTCTTTAAAAGATGGCATGGTCATTCAGCAAATTCCAGATCAGGTATCAATCATGGCAGTGCCTATATGCCCGAGTATTCAGGTCGGTAGCGTAGATATGACCATTGTTGGGCCTGATATTAACTGGACAATCCTGCAAAATGTTGAACCTTTTGCTATTTTTGATAACCTCGCAGCAAATTTCAATGGACGTAATTTAATTCCCGGAACTTATACAATGACAGTAACCGGGTATCTGGAAGATAATAGAATTGGCGGAATAGTGTACGGTCCGGTTGTGACAACTTTTACCGTGACAGGTGGTGTATCAACCATTTCAACACCACAGGTATCATCTGATAATCTATGTGCCGGGAGTACAATAAACGTTAATTTTTCAACGACGGGTGCTTTCTTTCCTGACAATACCTTCCGGATTGAACTTTCAGATACACTTGGCAGGTTTATCAATCCACTAATTATTGGTATAAATTCTTCTGCCGGTACAGTGGTCTGTCAATTACCAGGAAGTCTGGTAGTCAGTGATAACTATTTAATTCGGGTTATCTCCTCCAATCAGGTAATAGTCAGCAATCCAACAATTAGTTATTTATCTGTTATTCCTGCAATAAAAAATATAACAACAGATTTCAATTCGGGAGTAATACGAGAACAATCATCTCTTCAGATAAATGCTAATAATAAGGTTGCCTCTGATGCTGATGTAATTTATCATGCGGGCAAATCTATTATATTAATACCCGGATTTACGGCTGATAGTGGAGCAGTCTTTAAAGCTGAAATTAAATCCTGTCCGAATTAAATCAATCTTTATTATTAACAATCATATTCTGTAAAAGCCGTTGAGTCTATCTTGAAATGAATTTCAAGATAGACTCAACGGCTTTTTGTCTCCTGACAGTACGTAGCTGACTTTGTGTTTATGCCAGCTGCCAGGTTCAGTAAACTTCTATCGGTGAGACGCTCACTATAAAGAAGATAAATTTGTGACCTCGCCGGGAATCGAACCCGGATCTAAAGTTTAGGAAACTTCTATTCTATCCGTTGAACTACGTGGTCTATAGTTGAGTTAGCGTAATCTAACTCAACTACAAATTTGAGCAATTTTTTGTTTCAATTCATGAATTTTATTTAAAAATTGGCTATTCAATGGCAATTTCATCCACAAATAACCAGGCAGGGTTGCCATTACCCGGGTGGTTGTCGGGTAGCTTGCCATAATTTTTGGCAAATACTCTTACATAGCGGGCTTTTTTGCCGTCAACCGCCACACCTAATTGTTGCACAGAACTACCTTTGGGAGCAGTAGCAGCCATCGGTATTTTCTTCGCACTGGTAAAGCTTTTTCCATCATTTGAAGTAAACACTTCAACTTCTGTTGGCAGCATAATCCACGAATCACTTGCGCCTTTGAAAGCAAAGGACACTTTATTGATAGTCATAGATTGCCCTAAATCAATGGTTATATCCAGGTCTTTGCCTTCAAAGCCTACCCATGTGGCACTATTGGCATCTTCACCTTTCACGCCGTTGGTTAAGCCATAGGTTTCGCCTCCGGTATAGTTTTTAGGTTGGTTTACGAGGGTATATTTACGTCCGGTTGCTTTGTTGATAAAGAAATACTTGGTCAGAATCTTGCCCAATTGTTCTCCTTTGGCAGAAAATGCTGCGGCTCTTACGCTCCCATCTTTCGTAATCACAACCCCCGACGGTTTATAAACCGGAGAGTCTGCCGTAGGTTCAGAACCATCGAGGGTATATCTGATAACGGCAGCTTTATCAACCGATTGCAGTTTAACCACCACCTGACTTTTATCATTCATAGCCGATGACGCTGTAATGTCATAATAACTTCTGGCATAATTGACCGCAAGGTATTTTAACCGCTCAAAATGGGTCTTCAGACGAGCCGTAAAATCATCATAATTTTTTAGTCTGGCCGATGTCCAGCCTGTTTCTGCAATAGCACAGGCCCGTGGATACGCCATATATTCTACCTGGTCTGGGGTTTGAATATACTCTGTCCAGAGATTGGCCTGAATACCTAAAATATGTTTAGCTTGCTCAGGAGTCAGAGCTTTAGGTGTCGGGTCATACGAATACACTTTTTCTAAAGGCAGATAACCTCCGATAGCCAGAGGCTCGGTTGAGGGGTCTGACTGATAATAATCCAGATAACAAAAGCCTGTAGGAGTCATAATGGCATCATGGTTTTGTTGAGCGGCAGCAATGCCACCCTCTACCCCACGCCAGGACATGATGGTGGCATTCGGAGAAATCCCTCCTTCCAGAATCTCGTCCCAACCAATTATTTTCTTCCCTTTTGAAGTCAGGAATTTATCGAAATGCTTGATGAAATAGCTTTGCAACTCGTGTTCATCCTTCAATCCTTCTTTCTTCATCAGATCCTGACAGAACTTGCTTTGCTTCCATGCGGTTTTAGGGCATTCATCGCCGCCAATATGCACATACTCACTCGGAAATAAAGCTACAACCTCTGTCAATACATCTTCCAAAAATCTGAAGGTTGTTTCGGTCGGGCAGAAAACATCATCATGCACGCCCCATATTCCCGTAACTTCATAAGGCCCGCCTTTCAGCGATTTTTCAGTACAGCCTAATTCAGGATACGATGCCAAAGCCGCCAACGCATGGCCGGGCATTTCTATTTCGGGGATAATCGTAATGAATTTTTTCTGAGCATAAGCAATTACGTCCTTTATTTCTTCCTGTGTGTAAAAACCACCGTGGGGTGTACCGTCAAACTTCCAGTCGTTATAATGCCCTTTCATGCTCTCTTTACGCTTCGAGCCTATTTCGGTTAGTTTCGGATATTTCTTAATCTCAATTCTCCAGCCCTGGTCGTCGGTTAAGTGCCAGTGGAAACGGTTCATTTTGTGGAGTGCCAATAAGTCAATATATCTTTTCACAAAAGAAACCGGAAAGAAATGACGTGCTACATCAAGCATACTGCCCCGATGCCCATAACGTGGGCGGTCGAAGATAGTACAAGCCGGCACAGCCCATTTGACACCCTTTTGCGGCGAACTACTGAATATCTGTGGAGGGAGCAATTGCAACAAACTTTGCAGGGCATAAAACTCACCTTTGCCGGTAGCTCCAGCCAGAATTACACCTTTGGCATCGGCTTTCAAAATGTAGTCTTCTTCGCCCAGCATTTTATTCATTACCTGCTCTTTGAGTGGTGCAAAAACAATAGTCTTGTTGGCAGGAATTAAACTATTTGGGATGTCAGCTTCTTCAATCGGCAACTTTATACCTGCCGTCACCTCCACACGTTCGGCCAGCATTTCGGCTAATGGTCTGATTCCGGCAGCACCTTTCGGAATCAGGATTTTAGTTTGAGTGTCAAAAGTAAACTCGCCAGCCAGAGGTGTCAGTTCTAATGGTTGGGGGATAATCGCATATTTATTCTGAGCAATAGTAGAAACCGAAAGAATAAGAAGCAGGCTTAACAAGCCAAATATTTTTTTCATGTGCAACGTTAGGTTTTATTGATTCCCGGGCAAAAATAAGTTTTATCTGTTAAAAAACTTGGGAATAGTGGTGTTTTTTGCATATAAAGGAATAAACCCATTTTTATTATGCTTAGTGAAGTGTATTTGAAAGCTGAAATATCCTTTTTTACCATTTAGTAAAATTTGGCGCAATTTCTACCCTAAAATCAAACAAAATAATCAAATAAGACAGAAATTCGTTTAGTATTAAACCGTTCAAAAGTCATGAAAAAATATATCCTGTTATTGCTTATAATTAATTGTACTGCTCCCCTCCTACTTGCTCAAAAAATGAATTTATCAAGAGAGGAAAAAATCAAGGCCGTTGAAATGCTTTCGGATTTTTTCGGAAAGCCAACTCCCAGCAAAACGCCTGTTCCTGATGTCATTTCCGAGAAAGGCTTGCCAACCAATCTTAATTCTGTAGACTTTGACAAGAAATTAGCTTTGTTTACGAATAGCTTTTATTTCAAGCAATCAAGTTTCAGAGATAATGAAGCACGCATTGAAGCCGATGTTTTTCATTTACCCAATATGGATCTGGTAAACGGGCAGTTTATCTGGAATAAAGCTACTGCCAAAGAGGGTGGAAACTTAGAGATAGTGCCCAAACCTGATGGTAATATGATGTCTTCAATGGATTTTTTCAATGAGGTGGTTGAGTATAAACCTCAGAATGGAAAAACTCTGAATATGATAGAGGGTACTTTCTTTTTTACCTATCCTGTCGAGTTTGTGCAGATAAACTTTACGAAAGATGATATTGGTAAAGAGAAAAATATTGAAGGTGAAAAGGTAAAGCTGATGTCGATTGAAAACGATATTGCTGTTTTTGAGATTAACCGTAAAACGGAAGACAGTCAACTGAGTTACTATGCACTGAGTGCCAAAGGTGAGCCACTTGAGTTGACAGTCATGCGCTCAGAAGTACCTAAAACGATTTATACCCTTGTAGATAAAAACGGCAAGATACCAGAAGATAAAAAGAAAGAACTGGTAGATAAATTTGATCAACTGCTTAAAGAGCCGATTATCAGTTATGTAAAGGCTTTAGGTACAATTGCCCAGTTAGTGATTATCAAACCCAAAGGCATAAGCTCCAAAAAGATTCCGATTGTGGTGCATCGCACACCGGATTTTCAGCATGGCGAAACGGTTTTAGTCAATGAGCGTTATGCTAATATACCAGAGATAAAGTATGATAAGTTTTCAGAAGCAGATCTGACGAATCTGACTCTCAAAGCAGACCGCACCAACGATGGTATGAATAATCATAAAATTATTTTATCAGTACCCAATAGTTTTAATTCGGCTTATGCCAAAGTAGAATTTAAAGACGTAGTAGCCACCAACGCAGGAAAAAACTCTCAGTTTGAGCCGCAAGGGGCTTTTTATGACGATAAACCTAAAACCTTCAGTTTCAGACTTGACCCTCCGGGCGGCGACCAGCCTATTGATGCAGATTTAATTAAAGGTACGGTGGTAATCACCTATCCGGTAGAAATCACTACCGAGATCTTTCCTGTTAATGCTCCGGCCGATCATTTCGAAATGAAAAACCCACTTACTGTAAGTTATTTTACAAATGACGATGATCTGGATAATTCGGGAGATTTTAAACCCAAACGGGCTTATGCAGCTAATGGTATGCAACTAAAAAGAGTAGAAGGTTTCTATACAGGTGGCTCTATGAATGGTAAAAATTATATGGAATACGTGTACTGGGGTATACCAGCTACCATTCAGATTGATAAGGCAACCAAATGGGTTACTAAAGAAATTCCTTTTTCATTAAAACCTGCTCCTAAGAAGCCTAAGGAGTTTTGAGATTGTTTTTTGGGTAGAGACGTGATGCATCGCTGGCGAACCGTTACGTCTCTACGAACTGAAAAACAACCTCTAAAACAATTAATTGCCCTACATTCTGCACATTCCACCATATTGTTATTACCTTTGTATTCTCTCTCCTGATACTATCGATACCATTTTGAAAAGACTTGACAAAAATATATCCTGACGATATATTTATATTTGCATTAAATTTAACGATTGAGATTCCGTGCAGAACAAGAACAATTACTTAGAGAAACTTAACCCACCCCAACGAGAAGCTGTAACTCACCCTGAAGGCCCGCTGATGATTATTGCAGGTGCTGGTTCGGGCAAAACCCGTGTACTCACTTACAGAATTGCGTGGTTAATTGAGCAGGGTGTTGACCCTTTTAATATACTGTCTCTGACTTTTACTAATAAGGCAGCAGGCGAGATGCGTAACCGTATTCAACAGATTATTGGCGCAGATGCCAAAAACCTGTGGATGGGCACTTTTCACTCCATTTTTGCCAAAATTCTACGTTTTGAGGGTAAAAGATTGGGTTATACCTCTGATTTTACGATTTATGATACCGACGATTCAAAATCTTTGATACGCAGTATTATTAAAGAATTGGGCCTTGACGATAAAACCTATCGCCCGAACTATGTTTTGAATCGTATCTCGAATGCAAAAAATGCTTTAGTATCGTGGGAGGCTTATGTCAATAATCCGATTTATATGGAAGACGATAAAGCTGCCCGTATGCCGGAAATAGGAAGACTATATAAAACCTATCAGATGCGTTGTTTCCAGGCCAATGCGATGGACTTTGATGATTTATTGTTTAATACCAATGTACTTTTCCGCGACCATCTGGATATACTAAATAAATACCAGCACAAGTTTAAACACGTGCTGGTTGATGAGTTTCAGGATACCAACGTATCGCAGTATCTGATTACCAAGAAGTTGTCTTCGGTGCATCAGAATATCTGTGTGGTGGGTGATGATGCCCAGAGTATCTATGCTTTCCGCGGTGCAAATATCCAGAATATACTCAATTTCAAGAATGATTACCCGGAGTTGCACGTTGTTAAACTCGAGCAGAATTATCGTTCTACCAAAACGATTGTCAACGCAGCCAATTCTGTCATTGCCCGTAACAAAGAACAATTAGAAAAGAATGTCTTTACTGACAACGAAGAAGGGCCCAAAATTGAGGTAATCAAAGCGGCCTCAGACAACGAAGAGGCACGGCTGATAGCCACTAATATCTTTGAAGCCAAAAATAATGAGGGGCTTAAAAACAGTGAGTTTTCGATTCTATATCGAACTAATGCCCAATCAAGAGCATTTGAAGAGGCTTTAAGAAAAATCAATATCAAGTATCGTATTGTAGGAGGCTTGTCTTTTTATCAAAGAAAAGAAATTAAAGACTTACTGGCTTATCTGCGTTTTACGGTCAATCAGAACGACGAAGAAGCTTTTAAGCGTATCATTAACTTGCCTAAACGGGGTATCGGTGATACAACGGTTGCCAAAATTGTAGTAACAGCGGCTGAAAATAACCGATCGGTATGGGAAGTTGTCAGCAATATTACTCAATTTGTAGCCGGACGGGCCGGACAGGCGATTGATGAATTTGCGACTCTTATCAAGAGTTTCAAACTGATGATTGATGAAGGCAAAGATGCCCATACAGTGGCTGCTTATATAGCTAAAACCTCGGGCATTCTACGCGAACTCTATGAAGACAAAACAGTAGAGGGGCTTTCGCGCTACGAAAACGTACAGGAGTTGCTCAACTCTGTAAAACAATTTGTAGATAACCCTGAAAATGAGGAAAAAACACTTAGTGCCTTTTTGCAAACCGTTACACTGATGACCTCGGCTGATCAGGAAGATGAAGACGGTGACCATGAACGCGTAACATTGATGACCATACATGGTGCAAAGGGCCTGGAGTTCAAATATGTGTACATTGTCGGTCTGGAAGAAAACCTCTTTCCTTCGCAGATGATGCTGCAAAGCCGTACAGATTTAGAAGAAGAGCGAAGATTATTTTACGTAGCCATTACAAGAGCTGAGCAAAAACTGACTTTGAGTTATGCCGAAACACGCTATAATTACGGGCGGTTGAATTATTGTGAGCCAAGCCGGTTTTTAGAAGAGATAGACAAGAATTTCTTACAGATGTCGAAAAATCGCTCGGTTTCTTTTGACAACACGCCGGTTAGAAATGATCGTCCGACTCCGACCCTTTCGTTTGCTAAAAAAGAGAGCATTATCTCAAACCTGAAACCTGTACAAAAAGCAGTAGCAACCACCCAGCATACGCCATCAGGTGATTTTGTGGCAAGTGATACAAGTAATTTAAAAGAGGGAGATAAAGTAGAACATCCGAAATTCGGCTTTGGCACCGTAAAAAAAATGGATGTAAATGGCACTGACAGAAAAGCAACTATTGTATTTGACGGGCAGGGAGAGAAGACTTTGTTGTTGAGTTTTGCCAAGTTGAAGATATTGTAACAAATACTATAAAAGCAAGAAAGCCTGTTCGATGAACAGGCTTTCTTGCTTTATAAAAACCTCGCTCTCAACTCAGGCGTGGGCAATCGACATGCATCCATTTTACCCATAAACCGATAACGGTTTTTAGCTACTATATCATAAACAAAATCGCGGATAAACTTAGGGACTATCTTAAAACCATAGAGCAATTTCCACAGTCCGTTCATATTACGGGCTATTTCCAGCGCTGCATCAGATTTCTGATAGAGTTTACCGTCTTTCTCCAGTATTACACTATCAAAGTCAGTGATAACCTTTATGTTGTGTTTTGCAAGAATTTCTCTTCCCGGTTCTGATTGCAGGGCGGCAAATCTGAATACGCCTTTCGGGTCTCTGTCAATCAGAAAATTGATGGAGGCATTACAGAAATTACAAACACCATCAAATAAGATAATCATTTTTTAGTTGTTTTGCATCGAAACTGCCTGTTTCTCTCCTTCCGGATTCAACTCTCCGTTATTGTATTTCGACGGGCATTTCAACAAGATTTGTTCGGCACGAAAAACTTTATTCTGCAAATCCATGCTACCAACTACCACCACTTTCTCTGATTTATCAAGATCCTGTGGTTTGGGTTGATTGTAAATAACCCTTTCTTCACGTTGCAATGAATCAATCATTGTAAACTGAAAGCTATTCGGGTCAGTTACAGGGTCATAAATCATGCCTAAGATATTTCCCTGTGCATCTTTCTTTAAACTACCAACTACGTGAATAGACTTATTGTTTCCGTTTTTTGCTAATTCTTCTGCTTCGCTGAACCCAACGTAAGTACTGGCATCGCCCACAGTAGAAATAATGATTCCAACGGCTATCGCAATGACGCCCAATGCGATGATATGTGATTTTTTCATAAACCTTTTTCTATTTTACTAATCTTTCTATCTAACAAAACTAAGTACCCAATAATTCCCGCAAGAACTACGGCTATCACTGCTACAACCACCCATATTTTTCCGTCTTCACGCATTTTATCTGCCATTTCTACTTCCTGTTGTGCAAACAGATTGGTTGAGATAAGGAGGGTTAGGGTTAAAAGTGCTATTATTTTTTTCATGTATATCGATGTTAATCAAAATTGCAAATAAAACCTAAAATTGCTCAGTCTTCAATCTTTTAATGATTCTCACTCTGATTCTTAAGCTGGTTATCCAGACGCCTAAGAGTGTCCAGCCGATAATAGCAGGATAAAACACCAATCTTACGCGGTTATCCATATCATATTTACCAAAGGCAGGGTTACCGCCATTGCCGGGGTGTAATGAATCTGTCAGGCGGGGTAATATCCATACCAGAGGCATAAAGGCCGCAAAGGCGAAAATATTATATACTGCCGAGAGGCGACCTCTTTTCTGTTCGTCTTCGAATGAGCTTCTCAGAATAAAGTAGGCTGCATATATCAATAAGCCCACTTCAACTGCAATTAGTTTCGGGTCTTTTGGGAGTGGGTCTCCCCAGGTATAGTTGCCCCATACTGCTCCGGTAGCAAAGCCTAATACGCCATAAAGCATGGCTGTATTGGCAAATTCAGCCGAATACTCATCGTGTTGTATGTTTCCACCTCTCAGGTATTTAATGGCAAACCATGCCGAAGCTATCATCAGGGTCATCATGCCAAACCACAAAGGCACGTGAAAATATACGTTACGAAGGGTTTCGTTAAGGATAGGCTGACGAGGAATAGTGCCGATCAGCCCTTGTATAATTGTGTAGAACAAAAGCACTACACATACTATTTTCCACCAGGTTTTTCTCATAAGTAAATAATCGTGAATCAGCGAATGGCGAATATCATGAAAAATATGCTAATTCTTTCCAGACACTTAATATTATAAAAACTTTCTATTCAATATGTTTCTTAGCTTCTCCACAAATACGGAAAAAGCAAATAACTGATACTTAAGACAATAGCATCAATGGCTAATAAAATAGCTATTTCATCATAACTTGTGTTCCAACCCAAGCCGTCCATTGCACTTTTAGATAATTTGGTTATCATCATCAGCATAGGCAGGATAATCGGGAAACTCAGA
Organism: Emticicia sp. BO119; assembly: GCF_013912375.1. GTDB lineage: Bacteria > Bacteroidota > Bacteroidia > Cytophagales > Spirosomataceae > Emticicia. The sequence goes on from NZ_JACETV010000003.1 coordinate 121,122, forward strand.
ATAGCCATCAGGGTTGAGGTATTTTCGGCTTTAGAGGCAATACCCGCTACCATTGTAAGGGTAGTAGAAAAACCTATAGAGCCTAACAGAATACTGACTAAGTACATTGGTAGATTAACTACCGGATTCCCAAGCATGACCGCATACACCACAAAACCTAATACCGACAATACTAACATCAGCAAGGTATTATATATTATCTTCGATATAATAATTCCTTGCGGACTTGCCAGCGTATAGTAGTAGAGTTGTCGGCCTGCACCCTCTTGTGTAAAGCTTTTGGTGATGGAATTAACCGCGGTAAACAATAAAATAATCCAGAAGAGGGTATTCCAGGTAATAGGCTCAATAATGTCAACTTTCAGCTTAAAGCTCATATAGCAAACGAAAACCGTACTTATAATGTATAGAAGCATGCCATTAAGGGCATATTTCTGACGCCATTCTAATCGGATTTCTTTTTCTATTAGTGCTTTGATTTCTTGCATGTATCAACCACGATTGCCTTGCTGTACCTATCGTGCTGCAAAGGTACTATGCAAACTTATACGATTTTATGATTTTAATTCTTTTTTTCGGGTTTTTTCCCGATGATATTTACATATTCATTTACCACAACTGTCAAAAACTAATGATAGCCCCAAAGTACACCAATGGCCTGACGTGTTGCAATTCTTTTTTGTAGGGTTAGACAAAAACCTGTACCCAGTGGGCTTTATTGTTGTTCAATTGTAGCAGAATAGAGTTGTATGATAAAAATCATTTTTATTTACGAACCAAAACTATTAAACTTGCGTTCAATTTAAAATAATTCTAAATAAGTGTGGTAAAGTTTTCAGAAAAAACTGTTGCAGACCTAAACATTGGAGAGAAAGGAATCATTAATACTTTTAAAGACCCTGCTATGTCTTTGAAATTGTTAGAGATGGGCTGTTTACCCGGAACTGAAGTTACCTTAGATTTCATTGCTCCATTAGGTTGCCCCGTTGGTATCAGAGTAGCGGGCTATCATCTTTCACTAAGAAAGAGAGAAGCGGCAACCATTGTGTTAAAACCTAACCAGGCGTAGGCAATTTGCCTGGTTGTTAAATTTTTTGGATTTAAGGTGAAAGAAAAAAAAGTTATAGCCCTGTTGGGTAACCCAAATGCAGGTAAATCTTCTCTATTTAATCAATTGACCGGACTCCGACAAAAAATCGGAAACTTTCCGGGTGTTACGGTTGATAAAAAAATAGGCTTCTGCCGTTTAGATTCAAAAACTGATATTGAAATTCTTGACTTACCCGGCACTTATAGTATTTATCCTAATTCGCTCGACGAGCAGGTTGTATTAGAAGTATTGGCTAATCCTGAACACCCTGAATACCCTGATGTAGCCGTAGTAGTAGCCGATGCCTCGAACCTGAAACGCAATATGTTGCTTTTTGAACAGGTAAGCGATTTAGGTATTCCGACGGTACTTGCCTTGAATATGCTTGATGTTGCACAGGAAATGGGTATTTCAATAGACTCAGGAAAGCTCTCAAAGATTTTAGGTGTACCTGTAGTAGAATTAAACGCCAGACAGGGAATCGGAATTGAAGGCTTGAAATACACAATTCTGAACCAGCTTGAAGCCCGGAAGATACATATTAATCCGCCTTTATTCGACGATAAATCAGAAGCAATTGCCTCTGAGGTTCGTAAAAAATATAATATCTCTAACAAATATCTGGCTTTACAGTATGCGGCGCAGTCGCCCAAAATGATGTTTTTAGGTGATACTGCCCAGAAAGATCTGCAAGCATTGGTTGAGAAATACAACTTCAATGCTGATGCCTTCCAATCAGCTGAGACCATTGATCGTTATCATGACATCAGCGGAACACTCACACAGGTAGTTTACGAAACCGGCGAACAAAAAGAAACGGTATCAGAAAAAATTGATAAGATACTGCTGCACCGTATCTGGGGATACGTTATTTTCCTGAGTATCCTTTTTCTGATTTTCCAATCGGTTTTTTCTTTTGCTGAGTATCCTATGGACCTGATTGACCAGGGAGTGGCAGGTTTGAATGACTGGCTCAAATCAGTATTACCTGATAGTATTCTCGTAAGTTTATTAACCGATGGATTGATTGCGGGGGTTGGAGGCGTAGTTATTTTTATTCCACAGATTGCCTTTTTATTTGCCTTTATTTCGATTCTTGAAGAATCAGGCTATATGGCTCGTGTAGTGGTACTGATGGATAAACTCATTCGCCGCTTTGGTATGAGTGGTAAATCGGTTGTGCCCTTGATTTCGAGCATGGCTTGCGCAGTGCCCGCTATTATGTCGGCACGTACTATTGGTAGCTGGAAAGACCGCCTGATTACTATTATGGTTACGCCCCTGATGAGTTGCTCGGCAAGGTTACCGATTTATACGATTCTGATAGCCCTTGTTGTGCCTGACACAAAAATATTAGGGATATTTAACCTACAGGGTATCGCCCTGATGGGCTTGTATCTTTTAGGTTTTTTCTCGGCTCTGGTGGCAGGCTGGCTTATGAAACTGATCCTGAAATCGAAAGAGCGCAGCTACTTTATTATGGAACTGCCCACCTATAAAATGCCTCGCTGGAAACAAGTAGGGTTTATGATTTTAGAAAAAGTAAAAACCTTTGTTTTTGAAGCCGGAAAAGTAATTGTGGCTATTTCGATAGTACTGTGGGTGTTAGCGTCTTATGGCCCTGGCGATGGAATGGATCAGGCAGAAAAGCGAGTAATTGCTGCTAACCCAAGCCAGGTAGAAGAAAATTTAGCTTCAAAAATAGCGGCCGTCAGACTCGAAAATTCCTATGCAGGGCATTTTGGCAAATTCATTGAACCCGCTATTGCTCCTTTAGGTTACGACTGGAAAATCGGCATTGCGCTGATTACTTCTTTTGCTGCCCGTGAGGTATTTGTGGGAACGGTTTCAACCATTTATAGCATAGGCGCCGACCCCGACGACGAAACAACCATTAAAGAAAGACTTCGCAATGAGATTAATGCCAATACAGGCAAGCCTTCGTTCTCATTGGCTACTTCTTTTTCATTACTGATATTCTATGTATTTGCTATGATGTGTATGAGTACCATTGCCACAGTTTATCGGGAAACTAAAGGCTGGAAATGGCCACTCATTCAGTTAGGCTATATGTCGGTACTGGCTTATGTGGCGGCATTGGTGGTATATCAGGTTCTGAAATAAGTAAAAACCTCAGCTATTTATTTCTTTGCTACGATTTTCATCTGGAGTTCAATTTTATCCGAAACAGTCTGATCAGCTAAATTATCATAAAACTTTCCTGATGCATAGCGGATACCCCACTTTGTGCGGTCGATAGTCACTTTGCCATCTGCTTTGGCAATCCCATCTTTTAAGTCCATTCTGGCCGGAAAAGTGACGGGGTTTGTAATACCTTTAATGGTCAGGTTTCCTGTAACTTTTATACTGTCGCGAATAATGGAGTCCACTTTCGTAATAGCGAATATAGTAATCGGGAATTTTTCGACATCAAAATAATCTGCCGATTTTAAGTGTTTAATTGGGGTATTTTTGTCCGTCTTATCTCCATACTCAATTGTATTCATATCAATTTCAAACGTACCCCCAACCAATTGTTTTTTTTCAATCATCAGTTCACCTTTTGATAGGTAAACATATCCTTTATGTTCTTTAGCAAAGTCAAAAACCATAAATCCCTCCCATGTAACTACACTTTCTTTGGTATCTAAGATATATTTTTCTCCTAATGATGATGATGCACTTGCCTGTGCATTAGTTGCGTTTCTCTCTTTTGCAGGTCCGCTACAACCGAAAAACAAAGAGGCATTCAACAAAATTAAATAAGTGACTGATTGCTTGTTATTCATATTACAGATAGTATTTTGTGATTTTTTATTACCCGATATTTAGACAAACTTATAAGAGCTAAGACCTACTATGGTGAATAGCCTGTAAAAAGATGTAAATCAAATGTAAATTGTTTGGGCAAGAAAATCAGTCTGTCTATACGGCATCAATTCAATGCCAGGGTATTTTTTAAACAGGTTCTCAATATTTTCTACTAATTTTGCATTCAATTTTATTTTCATGATTTATGATTGGCGTAACAGCAGATAACAAATTAAAGAGACTCATTGTAGTAGGCGACAAAGTATTGATAAAGCCTAAAAATCCTTCTGATAAAACAAATACAGGTTTATATCTGCCCCCTACCGTAACCGAAAAAGAAGAAGTACAAACGGGCTATATTATCAAGGTTGGGCCAGGCTACCCCCTACCGCAACAAACAGAAGACGAACCCTGGAAAGAAACCGAAGAAAAAGTGAAGTATATGCCTCTACAGGCACAGGAGGGCGATATGGCCATTTACTTACAACGCCATGCCATTGAAGTAATGTATGAAGGCGAGAAATACGTAATTCTGCCGCAGGCGTCCATTCTTATGTTAGAGCGTTTTGAAGATCTTGCTTAATTTTCTTTTGCCCGTCTGACAGCAAAATCGGCTTCGTCCATAAAAACCTGGGGGGGCATTACCCCTTCAATTCGATGGAGAACTTTTCCTTCGGGAGCAATAAACAGATAGGTCGGATACGCCCCTACTTTGTATAGGTTTCTGACTACCTGCCCCTCGGAAGTATCTCCATCGACCTTAAAATTGATAAATTGCTTGTTGAATTTCTCCGATACTCTCTTGTCAATAAATGTATTTTCATCCATCCATTTACATGGCCCGCACCAGGTAGTGTAAACATCTACAAAGATAATCTGCTTTTTAGCCTTAGCTTCTGCCAGTATCTGTTGCATACTTTTCTCCTGCCCCTTTATGAAATTCATCTGGGCGCGGGTGAGGTATCCGGTTAATAATAGTAAGATTAGCAAAAAAGTATTTTTCTTCATTGTAGCGTTTTGTCATTTCTACAAAGCTAATTAAAATATAAACGTTTTTAATACTTAGTAGAGATGTATAGCAATGTGTCTCTACTAAAAAACCAAATTAATTATTTCACCACCGCAGGCAAAATGTACTCCTGCATCATTTTATCGACCTGTTGGTGAGCATAAGGACGGCCATAGGCTTTGGCTGTAATAACAATCGTGAGAGGAATATCTTTAAATATATAGATTTTATTACCCCCATTGCCGGTACAATAGAAAGTTTCATAATTTTTGCCGTTGATAGTAAAGGTTTTATTCCAGAATAAATAGCCATAGTACTCTTGGGTTCTATCCGGGATTGACAGGTATTTAGTAAAGGTTTTGTTAATCCAGCTCTGTGGAATTATCTGCTTTCGATTCCATTTACCCTTATTCTGATACAATAACCCGAATTTCGCAAAATCTAAAGCTGACATTCGCAAACCTCCGGCTGTATTAACGACTTTCTGAGGAGTAAACTGCCATTCATAATTCTTTATACCTAATGGGCTGAACAATTTTTTATCAGCGTATTTTTCAAGGCTTTCAGGAACTGATTTGTTCAGAATATCGCCTAATAAAACGACCCCTGCTGTAAAATAATCCCATTGTTGGCCATTCTTTTTTGTATTATCCATGCCTAAATCGAGACCAAATTTCACCCAGTTGTCAGTCGGATACATATTTTCTTCATTGCCGGGCGAATCGGTGTTGTTATCAGACCCGTTAAAGGCCGAACTCATTCTTAATAAATCCTTGATTTTTACGCTGTCTTTCTCAGGACTGGAGTTGGAAAACTGTTTTAAATCATAGAATTTGTCCAGGGTCTGGTTCTCATCTTTGATATAACCTTCTTCAATAGCAATACCCATCATGGCAGATGTAAACGATTTTCCGACGGAACGGGTATCATGTAAGGTGTTTCTATCTGCCTTATTAAAATACTCTTCCAGCAATAATTTGCCGTCTTTTATTACTACTACACTTGTAATTTCTTTGAGTTTGTTCAAAGAAATCAGCCTGTTCATTTCTTCTATCTTTTGCGTATCAAGACGGGTTTCAGAAATTTCCCATCCCGAATCTGGTCTGATAGGCTGTACAGCCACTTCTTCATGCGTAAGCTCCGGGGTTTTTACAACCAATCTGAGTTCACCCTGTGCAATCAGATCTCCAACTTTTATTTCACCTGTATTGATATAAGGCCGCATTTCCAGTCTGAATTGGTGTGTACCATCTGTCAGGGCTTTTTCACCACCATTCATCAGAAATCTATTGAACATATAAACTCCCCACCAGTCTTCTCCTTTAGATGTAGTAAGTGGTACTCTGAATGTAGTAGTTGTATGTTTTTTTAATCCTGCACCATGATGCAGATTTTCTTTGTAAATAAGTTTACCATCAACATAAAAAGAAAACTGATAATTTCCTTTTTTTATGATTTCATCGGCTGGTATGTCAGGCGATAGCTGATGCAGATAATTGGTGATTGAATTACCCAGAAATGGTCTGATACTTAAATCGGATACCGGCTTCAATTCAAAACTTGTCAGAAAATCACTCTCTTTTAATTGATCTAAAGGGATATCACTGGGTAAAAATGCAATTCGCCCGACATTAGCCTGGTGTAGTGAGTTAGCAAAACCATCGGTTTGCACGAGGTCTCTGGTTTGTCCGCAGGCAGTAAGTGCATAAAGGCATAGGAAATTTAAGATTAGCTTTTTCATTTTTCATCTTTTAGTGAATCACAAAGGTAAGCATCTCTCTACTTCAAAAAATAGAACAGAATTAACATCAACAGTTAATTCATCACAATTTTACGGTGTTCTGAAGCATTTATCCCATTCAGGGCTTTGAAACACCGGGCAAAATGACTCTGGTCTGCAAAACCACATTCAAAGGCTATATCAGCCAGGGATTTATTTTTCTGAGCAAGTAACGAAAGTGATTTCTCTATTTTTAGTCTTCGGATATATTCGCCAATATTACAATGAAAGTATCTTGAAAAATCTCTTGAAAGATGAACTGGATGAATACCCAACTCGGCAGATAATTCAGAAAGACTCCAGTGGTCAGTAAAGGAATCATGCAATAATTCTTTTAAGTGCTGTACCCAGGCCGGATTCTTATTAATCTCTTTTTGAGAGTCTCTTTCCATCTGGCTCAGCAATTGTAACAATAAAGACTGAACCGCCAGCCCAGTAGTCATATCATTGGTTTTAGATTCTCTGAAAATCCTGTATAATAATAGTTTCAGTTCAGGATTTGAAATACAGATACTGCCTGTGAGTTTATCTATTTCAGTTCCTGTAGTCTCCAGCCATTCATGATTTAACTCAATATGAAACCCACGCGTATAGCCAGGAGGTTTAATATTATAATGTGGTTCCTGCCAGTTATGAAACAACAAACTTCCGGCTCCGCAATTATACACTTCTTTCTTATTCCCTTCTATTACTCTGCCTTGCAGGATAAAAGTAAAATAGGCGTTCTCGTGGTAATGCCAGTCAACTTTATCCAAAGTGTACTCCGTATCAGTCAGGGTTATGCCCTCCAACCCGATAATCCGGTTGGTTTGCCCATGAAACTGCCCCGTTTCTAAGTATTTCATTTGTGGCTACATCTGGGTCTTGTCATCAGGCTCGAAATCAAGCGCAATGGAGTTCATACAATAGCGTTTGTGTGTTGGTGCCGGACCATCATCAAACAAATGTCCTAAATGCCCTCCACAGCGGCCGCATAGAGCTTCTGTCCGGTGCATTCCATGTGAGTAATCCTCTTCATAAACCACACTGCTGGCGTCTTCCTGCTCAAAGAAACTCGGCCACCCACACATACTGGCAAATTTGGCATCAGAGCGGAATAGTTTATTACCGCATGAAGCACAATAATAAGTGCCTTTACCTGTATAATTCCAGTATTTTCCGGTAAATGCCCTTTCGGTGGCTTTCTGGCGCATAATGGCATAAACATCAGGTGATAATACTTTTTTCCATTCAGCATCACTTACATGAAGCGGTGTTTTATCGGTATGTGAATAATACGGATTCTCTTTTTTGATTTCTTCAGTTTGCATGGTACTTTGTTTGGATTTATTCTGACAACTAATGAGGTTAAAAGACAAACAGATTAAGATTAAAGTTATTATTTTCATGCCGACGGCTTTAAACATATTTGATACTCCAATATTTAATTTTTAAAATCATATATCAGGTAAAACGTAGTATCCTAATAAAATGTTTCATAAAAACGTTCCCAATTCAGCCATTCACATCTTCATAATCATTTGATAGATTACAGGTCTAAATTCCAACAGAACAAATAAAAAATCCCGATTTCACCATAACATTGAAATCGGGACTGACTTGATAATTATCATAGGTTAACTCAAAGAATTCTTACAAAATTCCAGACATTTTTTTACTTCTGCTACTGAATTCGAACCTTCAGGTATTTTGTACTCTAACTCAATAGTAGCCGGGAATTTATACTTATTATCCTTCATTAAATTCAAAGCCTCTCTGATAGGTGTATCGCCTTGCCCCCATACTACGTTACCTTTTCCGTGTGCCGGAGTCTGGCGGTCTTTGATGTGCATACTTACGATTCGGTCGTGTTTTTGTTTGATAATATCTAATGGATTGGCATTTCCGGCGGCTACAAAGTGACCTAAATCCAGGTTCAATGAATTGGCAGGAGATTGTGCCAACGCTGTATCCCAAAGCGTAAAGGTTTGTTGCTCGTGGCCATGATACCCCATTTTAATGCCCATTTTTTGAGCCATAGTACCTAATTTCAGTGTATGCTCATCGTTAGAAGGGTGTTCTACCGTTACCTGATTGGCACCTAAAGCCTTAGCTGCTTTCATACCGTAGATAATTTCAGCATCAGAATTGTTTCTGCCAAAAGCATTTGGTTTAAAGGCATAAATTGAAATTCCTGCTTTTTTATAGGCTTTTCCCAATTCTTCAAATTTTCCCATTGAAGCACCTTCTCTCCATTTTGCTACTTCCGTATTGTAGGCTTTCATTTGTGCTTCAGCATCTTCGAGTTTCTTTTTTTCTTCTTCTGTTAATTCCTGCTTTTCGTTTCTTTTTCTCATTAACGGAAATACAGAACGCATATCTACATAGCTCTTAGGTTTGCCTGCATAAATTTCGGCGTGGTCGCCTAATAGCTCAATCGCACTAATGCCCGACTCCAGTACATATTGTAAAACAGCTTCTGCGCTTTGATCAGGCATTTCTCTGAAAGAGTAGGTAATAGCACCAATCTGCACACCATTTATGAGCGAATTAGGTCCGAAAAGATTTTTAATATAAGCAGGCGCACCGAAAACTGCATTGCTTGCCAATACCGAACCTGAAACAAGTGTTGCGGCAGTTCCTAAAAACTGGCGGCGTGACACAGAGGGATTGTTTGATTTTTCCATTGGATAATTATGTTTCGCTGAGATTTTACGATTATGAAAATTAATTGAGTTCAAATACTTTGAGTTGTTTCATGGTCCACGGAATATCGTCTTCGGGATTATCAACACCCTGGTCGAGTTTTATTCTGATAAATCTGGCTTTTCTTGGGTTTAAGGCTATGATATTATCGCCATCTTTCCCTTTTTGGGTACTCAGGCTTGCCTGCCAGTTGATACCGTCTGACGACGTTTCAATGGTGTATATTCTTGGGTGTGTCTGCACCATTGGTCTTTGTCCGGGTGGTGTATTAGGTTTAGGCACCCAACCTCTTTTGGTCATAGCGGCAGAATTAAACTGTATTTCGCTGATGGCTGTCTCTTTCGGAAACTCAATCTGGTACCACATACCTTTCTCCTGTTTTACACCTGTCGACCAACCTTCGTAAGTAAAAGCAGTGGTTGGCGAAACATTACCCCCGATACGTGTTGATGCTGTGTTGCTAGCGGTTACTTTCCAGCCATCGCGTTGTTGCAATTCATGAGGTACCACTTTAATCAGGTTATCATATTTATACATACCCGGTTGGTCGGCTGTTTTCTGACGTATTTTAGCAACTACCTCTGGTGTGACCAACGAAGCGTCGTTCGACAATCCATTTCGGATGTAAGAAATCACGTCAGCTACCCATTGGTCGGGTTGTTCTTTCATACTTGCCATCATGCCTCCCGCATAGGTTTTGCCCTCAATGGCTCCATCCATACCATGTAATACTACTCTTATGGCATATTCAGGGTGTGACTGGATTCGTGAAGAGCCTGCCAGTGCCGGAGCCAATAACTTACCATCGCCTGCCGGAGTACCCATCCCACTATTGCCATGACATTGCGAACATAGCTCATTGTAGATGACTGCTCCACGGGTGAGCATTTCCTGTTGATCTTTATTTAATTCCCCACCTATTCCGAGCCCTCTGGTGATTCTTGGTGGTGTAATAATCTGCTCACCTACAAGTTTTACTCCTGCGGCTTTATTATTTGCTACTGTATTTTTGATAGTGGCTTCTAAATCTGGCAGTTTCAGGAATTTACTACTCAACATGGCCTGAATGGCCACGTCGGCATTGGCATCATTCAAGGCGGCTTTGTAGTTTGTCTCTATATCTTTCTGTCCATTCTTGTAAAGTGTCTCTCCTACCCTTAGTGCCTGCACCCGAATACGTGGATTTGCATCGCTCAACAGCTTTTGCACTGTTTCAGTTTTCAGGGCACTTAAGCCTTCCAATGCCCAGATGGCGTGTATTCTTGCCAATATGTTCTGGCTATTCAAAGCCATTTTTTCGAGTGCAGGTACAACCGACTGGTCTTTGCGCAATACAATCAATTGTTGGGCAGCATCTCTCCACCAGCCGTTAGGGTGTTCAAGGTGTTTTACCAATGCCGATGTTTTTTCATTCAGCATTTTAGGTCTGGTTTTGTCACGCTCCTTGCCATCATAGGTGATGCGCCAGATTCTTCCTAATCCTACTACTTTATCTAATTGATATTGTTCGATTTTGGTACGTAGATAAGTACCCTTTTGCGTCCATTGGCCTTCCTGAATAATGCCGTGATACATATCTACAATATACATGGTGCCATCTGGTGCGGTAGCCATATCAACTGGTCGGAAAAGCGGGTCGGTAGAACGTAGGAACTCTGATTGCTGATCCTGATACACGTTATGGAGAGTTGTTAAACCCTCTTTCACTACAGGGTTAATCTGACGAACGATTCGGGCTACCGGCTCACCATAGAAGTACTGACCTCTTAATGATTCCGGTAGGCGGTCTCCCCGATATACATCATTTCCTGCTGAACCAGTTACGCGTTTCAACGAACCATCAGGCTGTCTGATTTCGTCCATACCTCCCTGCATATCCGATATTTTTACGGCTGCTCCATATGGAATATCAAAGCCCTTGGCAAATTCGCCAGGCACTTCAAAGTTTCCATAATGAATCGGAAACTGAAAATATGAGGGCAGTCCACTCGCACCACCCTGAAACCATAGTTTGCCGTCGTCGTCGTGAGTAATTCCCCATTGCGCACGGTTAAAGCCGGTTTTTTCACGTATTACTCCACCTGGGGTTTCTCTAACACGAAATGCATTGACTGTGCTATACAGCCAGTTGTCCATACCCCAGTACATAAAAGCCTGTTGGTGCTCTACGTTACCAGAGCGACCATATTTATTGGTAAACAACTCTTTTTTATCGGCTTTACCGTCACCATCTGTATCAGTATATTTATACACATTATCTGCATCAGACTCCATTGTCAGCACACAATCTTTACCATATGGCAATACAAAGCGTGGAAATATCAGATTATCAATGAAAGTAGTTCCTGTTTCATAAACCCCATCATTGTCTTTATCTTCCCATCTTGAAATGCGGCTGGTTGGCTCTAATTCGTCTTTTGAATCGGCCGTTAGCATATAAGACCTCAACTCCAGCACATACATCCGGCCGTTGCCATCAAAAGCAATAGCCCCTGGTTGCTGAATGGCCGGCTCAGTAAGAACAGGCTCGATATGATAGCCAGGAGGAAGCAGGAAATGTCTGGCTTCTTCAGAAGCATAAAGTGGGTTGACTGGCTTTTTAGCCTCTAAGTCTGCATCTTTCCAGTCATCACTATTCGGGTCTGCTCCTGTTGGTAATACGGGTTGAGGTAGATTAGATGAAAATGAATTAATAACGTCTTTGACTAAGTCCTGTTGTGGAACATCAGCCATAGTCGTTATATTCTGAACAGGTTGGCTGGTTTTACAGGAGCTTATAAGATAAAGACAGAAGGCAACAGTTAAGAAAATTTTCAATGGTTTGGAAGGGCTTTTCTTAGATACTTTCATTTTTTTATTTGAAAAATAATATTCCAATAAAAATACTTCATTGTTGGGCATACTTCCAAAAAAATCGACAAATTCCCTGATTAAAACGGCAAATTGGGAGTTTGGGGGAAATTGATTTGGCTAAAGCCGATTATGATGATAGCATATATTAATCCTCTGGAGGCAATTGAATCAATCAATAGCCCCGTGCGGCGTCCGTCGATTTTTAAATGGGGGATAAAATATAAAGCAACCTTTGGCGGGCTTTAGCCAAAAGTAAAAGACAAATTAAAAATAGTTATACACGTTTCTGCTTCATCTCCTTCAAAGCCAAATTCAATTCCTTTGTTTCAATACCCTGTTTTTTTGCCATTTTAATCGCTTCCTTTTCTGCCTTAATAGCTTCTTTTCTTCTACCTAATTTTGACAGGAGATTAGCGTAAGTATCTAAATTAACAGGAGATTTGAATAATTCTATCGAACGTTCAGACCATTTCAGAGCCGTTTCCAGTTCATCTTTGTTTTCTATCAACTGAAAATATCCCCACGCATATTCATTCAGATGAAAAGATGTCAGCTTTTCGGCACTGGTTTTTATATCTTCCAGAGCCGACAGGTATTGCATGGTATTTTCTTTGATGCCTTTGGCTTTTGCACCTTGTATAAATCTTTCGGTTTTCTGTTGAGATTCCTCTCTCAATTGTTCATTGGTTTTCTCCATCAGCTTCGCGCCTTCTTTCGAGGCTATGATTCTGAAATTGCCGGCATCACGTGTGAGTTTGGCAAAGTCAAGGCGAAACTGTCTCTCTTCTGCTTCAAAGCCAGCCTCGCTATAGGAAGTCTGCCTTACAGCACTGATCAATTGTTCAAATAGAACTTTGTCCTGGGTTTCAATTGCTTTTCTGAATGTATTGCGTTTGGCTTTTGAAATTCCGTCCAACACAAATTTTTGTTGCTCCGGCGTCATGTTCATAAAGCGGTCGAGCGATTTTGTCAGAATCTCAAAGGCCTTTGAATCAATCAAGCCGATATTTTCTGATATAATCATCAGCACCTTTTCTGTTTTATGCGCCGATTCGGGAATAGCTTTCAGATATTCGTCTAATATCAGCGCATTTTGTTCTCCGTTCAGTTTTTTTCTTTTCAGAAATTCATACAAAAACCCAGCCTCTCTTCGGCCTGCCTTAAAATCATTTTCAAGTGCAGCGGTAGGTTTGTAATCTAACCCTGCCTGTAAAGCTTTTTCGGCTTCAGATATGAACTTCCTGGCAGACATAGAGCCAATGGAACGATAAACAAGTTCACCTTCGGGATTGATAAAAAGATAGGTCGGATAGCCTGATACCATATATTTTTTTGCCAGCATATTACCTTCACCTTTTTCGGCATCTATTTTATAGTTAATAAATGAGGCATTAAATTTTTCGCCTACTTCGGGGTTCGTAAATATATTTTTATCCATTACTTTACATGGCGCACACCAGGTAGTGTATATATCTACAAATATCAGTTTGTGCTGAGTTCTGGCTTCAGTGAGAATCTGCTCCCATTTACCTTCGTTAAATCTGATTCCCCTGTTATCATCGGCATAGGCTGAACAGGCTATCCAAAAAAGTAAATAGTATATTTTTTTCATCGCTTCAAGAGTTTTTTTGCACATTTCCAACAAATTTACAGGAATAAACCTGCATCAGAAAAAATCTGCTTTTTTTTGAGCGGTTTTCAACCCAATTTTGTTATTGATTTAAAGGCTTTAATAAATACATTATATCTTGGCATTTTGTTTAAGATATAGTTTCGTGATATGACAACAACGACTTCAAAGACAAAGACCAATACATATAGACAGACACTCTGGAATGCAGCACTTGAATCAGGTTTCCCAACAGTCATGTGGCGGTTGCCTAAACAAAATCATAAACATTTCTTAACTTCTTTCCTCAAAAATCCTGAACAGATTAAAATAGAATTTGAAGAGTTAGGTCCTGGTTTTGCTTTTTCCCCCTTTATTAATCCTGATGGGAATGACACCTACTTTTTGAAGGCTGATTTACACTACGTTTTTTCTGAGATAGCTATTGATGAAAACGAAACCTGTCAGGAAATTGTTACCCCTTCTTCCGTCGACCCGAACTTTGTTGAATTGCTGAGTGCTAAAGCCACATCAAAGCCTTTTTTCTTTTCAAAAAAAGGTGAGGTTGCCAATGCCACAACAAAAGAAGATTTTATAGCAGAAGTAAACGATGCTGTGAATGAAATTGAGGCCGGCAAATTCAAGAAAGTAGTGCTTTCAAGAACAAAGAACCTCAATATCCGTGACGATTTTGACTTAGTAACAGTTTTTGACAAATTATGCGTGACCTACCCGAATGCATTTGTCTCGGTTGTGTCTATTCCGAGTTTGGGAATGGTCTGGATGGGGGCGTCACCCGAAACATTAGTCAGTCAGGATTCTCAGGGGATATTCCGGACTATGGCTTTGGCAGGTACTCAATCGGCCTATGATGCTGACGGGAATCTTATCAAAACCTCAGAGGCATTGTGGCGACAAAAAGAGATTGAAGAACACGCCCTGGTAAGCCGATATATTGTGAGTTGCCTTAAAAAAATACGTGTACGCGAGTTTGAGGAAGAAGGACCCAAAACAGTAATTGCCGGTAACCTGATGCACCTGCGCATGGATTTTATTGTGGATACAGTTGAAATCAATTTTCCTGAAATGGCTACTGTGATGCTCGACCTTCTGCACCCTACTTCTGCCGTTTGCGGTATGCCTAAAGAGCCTGCCAGGCAGTTTATTTTAGCGAACGAAAAATATGACCGGGAGTTTTATAGTGGATTTTTAGGGCCGGTAAATATTCAACAGGAATCACATATTTTTGTTAATTTGCGTACCATGAAACTACAGAATGGCACTGCCACGCTCTATGCAGGTTGTGGTATTACAGCCGATTCAAACGCCGAAAAAGAATGGATTGAAACCGAAATGAAATTTCAGACACTGGGGAGGTTTCTCGTTTAATATAGGCTATTGGTTCTCTTTAGAGAGATCTGCCAAACCATAAACAAATAGTGCAGTGAAATACTATTTCACTGCACTATTTGTTTATAAAATACTGATAAGTTACTTTCTACCAAACAAACGGCTCCAGAAGCCTTTGGCTTTTTCGGTTACTTTTTCTGCTGCTTCAGCTGCATCATTGGCCATTTCCTGTGCTTTTGCCTTAGCCGTTTCTAAAGCCTCTGTTGCATCTTCTTTTAAATCTTCTAATTTTTCAGCTGCCTGATTCTTCAACTCATTAATTTTTTCCTCACTGGCATATTTTGCTTTTAGTTCTTCAATTTTTTCCGATGCCTCAGCTGCTAATTCCTGTGCTTTTACTTTCGCTGTAGCCATAGCCTCTTTAGCTTCTTCTTTCAGGTCTTCAAATTTATCTGCCGCAATAGCTGCTGCTTCCTGTGCTTTTACCTTTGCAGCATCAATGGCTTCGGCGGCATCTTCTTTTAAATCTTCAAATTTTTCAGCAGCAGTATCCGAAAACGACTGTACTTTTTCTTTACCGGTTTCTGCGGTTTCTTTAGCAGCAGCTTTTACTTCTTCTACTTTGGCAGCTACCTCTTCTTTTACCTCTTCGACCTTTTCTTGTGCTGCGTTTTTAACTTCTTCTGCTTTTTCTTCTGCAATTGCTACTTTCTCGTCAGTTTCAGTTTTTATTTCTTCTACTTTAGCAGAAGCAGCTTCTTTGGCTTCTTCAATGGCTTCTGTAGCTTCAGCCTTAATTTCTTCTACTTTAGCTGCCGCCGCCTCTTTAGCTTCTTCTACCTTTTCTTCAGCTACTATTTTTGCTTCTTCGGTGGCTACGGTTGCTTCTTCTTTTACCTCAGCGGCTTTTTCCTTACCTGCTTCAATAGTTTCAGCAACAGTCGCTTTTGCTTCTGCTACTACTTCTGCCGGGGTAGTTGTTTCTTCTACATTATTGGTGGTTTCGGATTTCTTATTAGTTGCCATTTTCGCTTCAGAGTTTGAGTTTGTAAATTTGATAAAAGAGTATGATAAATTTTTACACAAATAAAACTAAACCAATTGATTTTTAAGCAATTACGCTGTTTTTTTATTATTAAAATTACTTGAGTAGATATTAATCTTTAATCAGCAGTATTTACCTACTGCGTTTCACTTGGTTTCAGCCGGAGTTTCACTGATAGGCAATTGCCCCGAACCCGGATTCAGCTGATTGATCTGGTAGTGCTGATTCTAATCTGATTTATTTTTGATCAACTGCAATTAGTATTTTCGCTATTATTTAATCATCAAAAAGTAAATAATTGTATAAAAACCAAGCATCAGATAAATCAATGCAATCAGCTGAATCAACACTCAATACAAAATCACCAGATTACTTAAAGCTGATAATAAAATGCGAAACAAATGGATTGAGTCTCTGTGCATTCGGGTCTTTAGAAGTAAATGAGTTATCGCCTAAGAGCTTATCTGCTACAGGGTTCAAAGCCTGATTTTCATAATCATAGGCTAAAATGATTGCGAGATAACTGGTACTATCGGCATTCATCAGCTTGCCGCCGTTCCAGTCTACAACCGAGCCGCCGTAATCCCACCCAAAGCCTGAAAAATTGAAAGGCTTACCGTTTATCTGCTCCAGTTCGGTCAATTTTGTACCTACTTTAACTCCATTTGTTACAAACCATTGTACCTGACTTTCTTTTCCCGGTTCTGCAAAACCAACCTCTACATATTCAGGATTTTTGAAGTTAAGGGTATCTTTCCAGACAATATGTGCTTCGTTGGGAGTACCTTTGTAGAGAATCGTTCCTATAGAGAACATACCCTCTGCGCCGTAAACGGTATCGTGTGAGCTTACATTCTCTTTACCAAGTTTATCTATCAACTCTTGTTCACTACTGTTACTATTTATTATTCCTGCCCTTTCTCCGGGAATACACTCCCACTCATTTATGACTACATTGCCGCTAACGGTCAATGTAGTGGAGTCTGTGGTTTGTTCGCTGTTCTTCGAAGTACAAGCATTGAGCAGTAAAGTGAATAAACTCCCAAGCAATAATAATCTCATGTTCAGAATTGTTTAAGGTAACTTATTTTAGCAATCACATGGTTTTCTATCTGAGTTGGTTTATCTAACAGATTATCAAATTCTCTGTGGTTATACACCACATAAATGTAAGACAATGGTCGGTATTCCCACGATAAACGGATATTATAATTCTGTGAAAGATTCTCAGCGTTTTTCTGATAAAAACCTATCAATTGTACACGTGGATTCAGGGCAAAACGTCCTTCGACACTGTATAAATCTACATATGATTCTCCGTTTGCCTCATGAGCCAGATTCCCTACATTTCTGAAATGATTCCGGTTATATCTTGCTAATATAGATATATGTGGTACAGGTGCTATTTGCATTCGGATATCGTGTGAGTTCAATCGTCCGTTAAAATAAGTTCCCCATTCAAATGAACTATTGAGGCTGATGACTGCCGAGGGGTTAGTGCTGGCATAAATCTGATGTCTTACATAGTTGTATTCACCATTATCAATGTACACTCCTAATGGGACGAAAGGCTCAGTAAGGCGTTGGAAAGTGGGGTTAATGAGATATCCGAAATACCCTCCACGCTGGAAATTCAGCCAGATGGGATTAATATTCAGTTGTCGCTCAACCAGTTTTCCGGTTGAGGCCTGATGATAAAACTCGGTCATGATGCCCGGTTCAAAGGCACGGATAAACTTCTTGAATGGAATCCATTTTCCTCTGTTAAAAAAGAATATGCCGGGTGTGGTTCCGACAACATCGCTTCTGGAAACGAAACCCATTTCAGGGTTAAAATCTTTGGTAACAACAGACTGTGTCCACCAGAATTTAAACTGATTTGTAGAATAATAATACTGTGCAAAGCCTGAGAACCCTGATTTGCCGCTATTGGTAGAGGTTGAATATACTGCCATTGTATTGAGCGAATGAGACTCACTCAAACGGAAGAAACCATCAATCGTGCCCGTCATATTCGTACCATCCGGACGATTTTTTACAGTTACTAACCCACCAATCCGGTTTTGTTTACCAAAGTTTTCAGAGTATCTGCCAACAAAGAAATTTGTACCCGGACTATCGCCAACTTCTCGCTGGCGCATCGCAATTGCGCCGTAATTTCGTTTCAAAGAACGATATACAAACCTTGCACCTACATCAATCGGAATCGGATTACCACTATCATCCAAGCCTATTCTCCGGCTGAAAAAAGGTTGAACACGCATGGTTCCGCCTGAAAGGTCTTCATTTGGTCCTACGCCTACTCCAAAAAGAGAAGCATTCTCTAAAAAGAACTGTCGTCTCTCCGGAAAAAACACAGAAAAACGGGTAACGTTATTCACCTGGCGGTCGGCATCGGCCTGTGCAAAGTCAGTATTGGCTGTAATATCGAGAATGGCATTCGGGTTAATAGCCCATTTAATTTCTCCACCTAATTTGTAAGTGTTCGTATTCGGTTTATTATCATAATTTCTGTATCTGTCGAATGTAGTCAGAAAATACGGCTGGATACGCACGTTGGTTGAAGGCGGAGGCGGTTGCAGATTGGTCAATACCCCTGCATAAGCCATACGGGTATTGGTAAATGAACGGGGGTACGGCGAAAAAGCTGTTTGCTCATTCGTCAATCGTCGGTTACGGAATACATTAAACCCCCAGTTCTGGGTAGGAGAATCTGTTTTCGGATACCTTAGTGTTTGCCAGGGCACGGCCATTTCTGCTACCCAACCTGAATCGGTGCGTGTGGTTCGTACGCGCCATAGGCCATCCCAGTCAATATCATAATAAATATCATCAAACGACAGAAAGTCTCTTTGTACCCCATACGGATTGGTTACCAAAGCCATTGCATTGCGTTTATCGTTGAATCCATCAAAAGACAAAGCCACTAAATCATGTTGTCTGAAACTGAAATCACGCTTGAAATCAGTGGCACGAATGGCTTTCTTACCCAGAGAATCTCCGGCAAAAATGGCAAAATAAAGATAATTTTTATTGTAGAGTACCCGCACCTCTGTTTTATGGCTGGGTTGTTTTCCCTGATATGGTTCAATCTGAATGAAATTCGATACCGGTTTGGCCAGTTTCCATTCTGCGTCGTTCATCACACCATCAATCCGAAGGTTAGTAGTAATTGGTGTGGCTTCAATCTTTTTTTTAACCGAGTCAGGTTTAAAAATTTCGGCGTCCTGAGCAAAAGAAAATGAAGTAATAAAAAATAAAAAATTAGGTAGTTTTTTAATCATACAATAAATAGCTTTTCACTACTGCAAAAGTAATGAAAAGTAGGATTTTATGCTATTTGTTGACAAAAATTGAGAAATAAATCTATGCAATAGACTTCCAAAAAAACAATACAGGAATATTTGGTAAACGATGCGGTGGTGAGGTATGGGTGGATAATTATACCATATTTTTGCTAAATTATATTGGTAATTCAGTTAGTGCAATAAATTAAAAAATCAGAGTGGAGCAGATACAATACTTCTCATTATGCTTAGTTTTGTTGTTCAATTTATTAAACTTCGTAACTCTACAATACTATGATGAAAAACTTACGATTATTTCTTTTTTCAGCTTTATGCTTTTATTGTGTTTATGCAAAAGCCGCTGCAGTTGACAGCCTTGATGTGCCAAGTGCTGTGATGAATAAAACCTATAAAGCGGCTGTAGTTTTACCGTCTTCTTACACCAACAATAAAACTGCGTATCCGGTATTGTACTTATTGCATGGCGGTTCGGGGCATTTTAATGACTGGCTGAACAAAACGCCTGATAAAATGCTGGTAAGGAATTTAGCCGACCAGTTTAATATTATTATTGTCATGCCGGAAGGTGAAACTTTTGGGTGGTATCTCGACAGCCCCACAGACCCAAACAACAAGTTTGAAACGTATATAACAAAAGAAGTAATTCAGAAAATAGATGATACTTACCGCACAGTTAAAAGCAATAAAGGCAGGGTCATTACCGGACTTTCGATGGGTGGTCATGGGGCAATGTATCTTTCAAGCCGACATCCTGATTTGTTTTGTGCCGCAGGTGCAATGGATATGAACTATACGAAATTCAGAGTTAATGAGGATTTTACCAAATCGCTCAAAGACCGTTTCCAGAAACTATTGGGTACTGCTGATACCTCAAATGATGTATATGTCAAAAACTCAATCATCAATATGGTTGATGCCATTAAAAAGAATGGTATGCCTGTGATTATTGATTGTGGAGTAGATGATTTTCTGATTGAAGCCAATCGGGAGCTGCATCATAGATTGGTCTATAACAATGTTCCGCACGATTACACCGAACGACCAGGTGCTCATACATGGGAGTACTGGCAGAATTCATTGCCTTATCACCTGTTATTTTTTAACAAGGTTTTGAAGGGGAATGGGGTTTTGGTGGAAGAGAAATGAGGATAGAACCATATCGGGCGAATCAGCGAATAAAATTCGCCCTCTAAATCAACAAAGGGTTTTGCCACATCGCCAGACTTAAGTCCGGCTTACATAAATAAAGCCCTTTGTTGTTTTAGACCCCCGATTCATTTGGGGAGACGGGCCGTCCTAAGGGATGGCCCTTTTTCAAGATAAAAGGCAATATAAGAAGCCAAAAAAACGAAAAGGAATTTTATTCGACACCCAAACGTTTGTTTACTAAGCAATTTTATAATTTTGCAACTACTATCAAAAAAGGGAGATATTATGCTTATCAATATTTTTAAGTCGAAAATCCATCGAGTGAAAGTTACACAGGCAGAGTTGAATTATGTAGGAAGTATTACGATTGACGAAGATTTGCTCGAAGCCGCAGGTATTATGGAAAACGAAAGAGTACAGGTAGTAAATAATAATAATGGTGAGCGACTCGAAACATACGCTATCAAAGGCAAGCGAGGTTCGGGAATCATCTGCCTGAATGGTGCAGCAGCCCGCAAAGCAGAAGTTGGTGATATTGTGATAATTATTTCCTATGCATGGATGACCCAGGAAGAAGCCAAAACGCATAAACCCCTTGTCGTGTTTCCTGATGAGAATAACCGTGTTGTAAAATGATAAAAAAAATTTTGCAATACCTTATTTCTCTGGCTATAGCCGGAGGTTTATTATGGTTTGTTTTTAAAGACATAGACCTAAACGCCCTCTGGGAAAAAATAAAACAGGCAGATTATAAATGGGTAGCATTATCCGGGGTTCTGGCTTTAGTAGCTCATTGGAGCCGGGCATATCGCTGGGCATTAATGTTACAGCCTCTGGGTTATAACCCTTCTGTATTCAGAACTACCTTAGCTGTATTGGTTGGTTATCTGGCCAATCTGGTTTTTCCGAGAGCAGGTGAATTTGCCCGATGTGGCACACTCAAAAATCTGGAGGATATTCCTTTCGAAAAATCGTTCGGTGCGGTGGTTGCTGAAAGAATAGCAGATGTACTGGTGCTTTTGATTCTGATTCTACTGAATTTATTATTAGAGTTTGACCGGCTGAGTACATTCTTTTTCAACTTCTTTGGTGATAAATTCAAGAACCCCATTCTGTTATTAGGTTTAGGAGCAGGATTTATCATTTTAGCCTTTATGGCTTATATGACTTTCAAACGCCAAAAAGATAAAATCTCACAATTGCCGCTTTATCAGAAAGTTGCCAATGTTATTAAGGGATTAGCCGATGGATTTTTAAGTGTGCGCAATCTTAAAAACCCGATGGTATTTGTGTTACATACGGTGTTCATCTGGGTAATTTATTATATAACCACTTATGTACTATGCTTTGCTTTGCCTGAAACTGCCAATCTTTCACCTTTAGCAGCTCTGACTATTTTTGTGATGGGTTCTATCGGAATGGCAGCTCCAACGCAGGGGGGTATCGGCAGTTATCATTTTCTGGTAGGTAGTATTGTAGTGCTTTATGGATTATCAGAGCAGGACGGCATCACTTTAGCTACTTTCCTACACGCTATGCAAGGGTTGATTTTTGTGGTCTTATTTGGTATTATATCTTTTTTATTGACCCTTGTTTTGCCGAAGAAAAAATTTGGAAAGGCTGAAAAAGAAATATCGCCGGGAGCCTGAGTTGAAAGAAAGATCATTCATTGGTAAAATCTTTCATGGGGCAATGATATAAAAGTACACATCATAATCTGGAAAATGACCGAATCAAAAATACAAACTAAAGAGCAAGCCACCCAACAAGTAAAACAATGGCAATCTGAAGGGAAGAAAATCGTTTTTACTAATGGATGCTTTGATATTGTGCATTTAGGGCATATTGATTATTTAGAGAAAGCCCGTAACTTAGGCGATAAGCTGGTATTGGGTTTAAATACAGACGCCTCGGTATCAAGACTGAAAGGCCCAAGTCGCCCGGTTGTCAATGAGTATGCAAGAGCAAGGATGATGTCGGCATTTGAGTTTGTAGATACTGTCATTTTGTTCGATGAACCCACACCCAAAGAACTGATTGAGACACTTTGTCCGAATATTTTAGTGAAAGGTGACGATTATAGTATAGCGAACATTGTTGGAGCAGATTTTGTTATAGCTAATGGAGGAGAGGTAAAAACGGTTGCTTTAGTGAACGGATACTCAACCACTTCAATTATTAAAAAAATAAAGGATTTAGACTGATACTTTTTAGAGTAGGCTTAAACCTTCCTGAATAAAATCCGTCAGACTATTATCACAATTAAAATGAAAAAGTAAAGCTATGATTTTTGTAATAAGTATCGTTTTTATGTTGCTTGGTCTTGCAGTTTCTTCAAGACTGAAAAGGAAATTTGCCGAGTATTCGCAGGTAGGTTTGTCTAATGGCATGACCGGTGCAGAAATAGCCCGTAAGATGCTAAATGACAACGGAATATACGATGTCAGAATTACACAGGTAGAGGGGCAATTAACAGACCACTATGACCCTATCAGTAAGACAGTTAACCTTAGCTACGATGTCTATAATGGTAACAGTGCAGCTTCGGCTGCTGTAGCTGCGCATGAGTGCGGACACGCGGTACAACATGCTGTAGCTTATGCTCCGTTGAAGATGCGTTCAGCCTTGGTGCCCATCGTAAATGTCGCTACTAATGCCATGAATTTCTTTTATATGTTCGGGTTTATGTTTATGGCTTATATTTTCTCGAAAAATACACCTATGGCTCAGACAGTGCTTTTAGCCCTGATAGTTGCCAATGCTATTATCGCAGCTTTCTCGTTAATAACCTTGCCTGTAGAATATGATGCAAGCAACCGTGCTCTGGCTTGGATGGAAAACAGAGGTGTTGTAAACAGCCGTGAACACGGAATGGCCAAAGATGCTTTGAAATGGGCTGCTCTTACCTATGTAGTAGCCGCCGCTGGTGCAGTGGCCAACCTGTTATATTACCTAAGTATGTTTCTTGGCAGAAGAGACTAAACAATAACAAAAAAATCAAGGGAAACCATCAATCAGACGAGCTTATTAATTACTTTTGTCTGATTGATGGCTTTTCTGTTTTTTATTCATTTTACTATTCTTTACTATTGTGATTTCGACCTACAACTTCCCTACTAAAATACGCTTTGGCGCAGGTGCTGTTGATGAATTAGCAGATTATCTGAAAGATAATAATCTGTCAAAACCGCTGATTGTAACAGACCCTGTAGTGGCAGAATTACCTTTTTTGAAGCGAATTGCAGAAAACTTACGTCTTAAGGGTATCAGTCCTGAAATTTTCTCTGACATCCACAAAAACCCGGTGAAGTCTGATGTGTATAAAGGTGATGAAGCTTATCATGCTACTGATCGCGACAGTATTATAGGTATCGGAGGCGGTGCAGCAATGGACGTAGCCAGGGCAATTGTATTACGCATCAATCATAGAGAAGATTTATTCAAATATGATGACCTGATAGGCGGAGATATTTATGTAACCCATGATGTACCGCATTTTATTACCATTCCAACTACTTCGGGTACGGGTAGCGAGGTAGGAAGAAGTGCCATTATTGCCGACGACGAGACACACCAGAAAAAGATTCTTTTTTCGCCTAAATTACTGGCAAAAATTGTTTTCGCAGACCCTATTCTGACAATGGATTTACCTCCGTTTGTAACAGCAGCCACCGGAATGGACGCCCTGACGCACAACATGGAGGCTTTCGTAGCTAAAATGTATCATCCGATTTGTGAAGGTATTGCACTGGAAGGAATTTCATTAATCCACAATTCATTAGAAAAGGCTGTTCATAATCCAGATGTTGATTCGCGCAGCAAGATGCTATTAGGCTCAATGATGGGTGCAATTGCCTTTCAGAAAGGCTTAGGTGTGGTACACTCATTGGCCCACCCGCTTTCATCATTGCTTGATACACATCATGGTCTGGCCAATGCCGTGAATATTCCGTATGGCATGCAATTCAATATTGCAGGTTCTGAAGACAAGTTCCGTAGAATAGCCCGCACATTAGACCTGAAAGAAGAAACAGGGCAGGCAGTCGTAACCTATCTTTTTAACCTCAACAGCCATATTAATATTCCACATCGCTTAAGAGACATCGGTGTGAGAGAAGAACATATAGAAACCCTGGCAGACTTAGCTATTGCTGACTTTGCCCACCCCAATAATCCGAAACCTGTGAGCAGGGAAGATTTCAAAGCGCTTTATCTTGAAGCGTTGTAAAACGAATGAGTAAAGACATCATAGGTTAAAACGGAATAATAAAGTAAAATTTCTTATAATATTGAAAAATAGTATAAGAAAAGTACAGTTTTTAATGTTATTTTTGTTTAGATATTTATTCGTATTCGTTACAACCTATGAAAACGTTCGTACTTCTATCCGCTTTAGTGGCATTGCCACTATGCATTATAGGGCAGGAGCTCTATAATCCATCAAAAGACTACAAATATTTTATCAGAGAAGCAAAAATTGCTGATAACAATGAAACAAAAATTGTTATTAACAACAGAGGTGATACTACGCTTGTTGCACATTACAAGACACAGAATTCAATGAATAACACCGTGCAGGAATTTACCAAGGTGTTTAAGGGCACGCCCTTTTTCAAAAACGGGTGGTATAAAGGAACTATGAGCTCAGAAGGGGCGAAAGAAGTCCCTTTTCTGATGGCATACAATATCGAAAAAAGCGTAGTGTATGTGGTAGAAAATGCTGAAACAGATGCAGTGGTAGTAAGGCCGGAAGAATTTACGATTGAAGGCCATACGTTCAGAAAATATGAGAATATTTTTCTTGAGACTCTCCATATGCGACGTGAAAACATTCTGCTTAAGGGATATAACTGCGTTTTAAGCACCCGACAGGTTGATAAAACCGGATATGAGGCCCAAGGTGGAGAATTTGCCTATGATGGTGAGTTCACAAAATACCAGAAATATTTTACTATTCAGGAAGATATGCTACGTGTTGTGCCATTGGGCAAAAAAGCCCTTCAGATTTTTCCGAAGGGAAAGCGCCCTCTGTTAGAACAGTTTGTCAGAACCAAAAATATCAACCTGAAAACTGAAAATGGATTGATTGAGGTTTTTAAATACTACGATTCGCTTATTGCCTTGTAAGGTTTAACAAAGCACCGGACGCCATGAGATGGCAGTTAATGGCGTCCGTATTATTCTTTTTGCCAATCTCCCCTCAAGAGGGTATTGTTCACCGTAATTCTATGTATTAATTTTCCGCCATAGTCGGTGATACTTTTTTTTAGATACCCATAATTGGAGTATAGCCCCATTTTGTACTACCTTTTATTTCATTAACTCAAAATTTCTAAATCAAATGAACAAAATTCTGACACTTCTTATCGGGGCATTATTCATTTTGACATCCTGCAGAACCAGCCTTCAAAAGAACCAAACCCAAACAGATATGACAAACGAGACAGATACACAAGCCAAAACTACACTTGCCACAGTAGAAAAATTCAATGAAGCCTTCAATCGTCACGATGTTGAGGCAGTAATGAATGCCATGACAGACGATTGTATTTTTGAGAACACAGCACCTTCGCCAGATGGCACACGTATTGTGGGTGCAGAGGCCGTCAGGGCATACTGGACAAAATTCTTTACTAACAATCCTGATGCCCTTTTTGAAGCTGAAGAAGTGTTTGCTACTGGCGACCGTTGTGTTGTCAGGTGGATCTACCGCAAGACAAAAGACGGGAAACCCTGGCATTTGAGAGGGGTAGATATTTTCAAAGTCAGAAATGGAAAGGTAGCCGAAAAACTGGCTTATGTGAAAGGCTGATAAAACTCCTGAATTTGCGATCGGGTACTGCCTTGGCTCACTTCGGCATTATGAGCCGGGGTTCGGAATTTGAACCCCTATAGGCTAAAATATACCCCTACAGATTAACCATTTAAAACAGGATAATCAACACCGAACCAATTATCATAATTACTCCGCCAATTAGTTTTTTATACATATCCTGCTCCTGAAAAATCCGGTATCCTAAAAAAATATTCACCAAAACCGACAACTGAAACAGCGATAAGGCATAACCCACAGGCATTTGCTGGAATATAAACGTTGTTGAAAATTGCGTGATTCCGATACATACAACAAGCCCCGAAAATATTCCGAAGGTTTTTACTTCAATCTTTCGTAAACTACCTGACAGGTTTTCTCTTCTCCATAAAAACAGGAAAAGAGAAAAAATAGTCCCGAACCAACACCAGGTAAAAAACGAATGCACATAAGAGGAAGCTAAAATCACTTTCTTTCCGATCACAGCTTCAGTGGCTGTCAGAATCATCGCCCATATTCTATACTGTATTTCCTTACGTCTGAGAAGTTGCCATGTAAAACCTTCCTTTGTGGTATTCAGCACAAAATAACTTCCGGCAATTATTAAGCCTACTCCTATCAAACCCCAGATTGTCGGAATCTCCTGCAATAGAAAAAGGCCAATCATCATACTGACAACAGCTTTATAGGCATTGATGGGTCCTAAGACCGAGAGGTCGCCTGTCTGCAAGGCTTTTACCAGAAAGAGATTACCTAAAGCTCCCAATAGACCCATCATGACTGAGTAAATCCAGAAATCGGCCGAGATAGGCTGCCAGTCTACCTGAAAGATAAAAGCCAGACAAATCAAGCCCAGAATGAAATATGTCAGGAAATTTACAAATAAGGGAGAAAGCCCTCTAAAAGTAAGTTTTTTCTGAAAAACATTGGCAAATGGATTGGAGAAAATTCTTAGTAAAACAGCTATAGCAAGTATGAAAATGGCACTTGTCAAAGAGGTAGCGGGGTTTAGGTTTTTAGTATAAATTTTGCCACAATGTACACAAAGTTGGTTCAATCTTCTGCAATAGGTTAAATGAATAATTGTGTAACATTGTATCTTTTGATTACTTTGTGTCAATTCAATTAAGTATTATCAAATAAAATTGTATATTAACATAAGTTATTCTCTAAACTACCTGATACCCATGCCCATTATTTCTTTAATTGCTGCGATGAGTGAAAACCGAGCCATTGGGCTTAATAATGCGTTACCCTGGCCCTCGATTCCTGCTGATTGGGATAATCTGAAAAAAGTAACACAAGGTAAAAAAATGATTATGGGTCGAAAAAGCTATGATAGTCCACACAGGCTATGGTCTGAAGCCGGCAATTATGTCATTACACGTCAGCACGATTATGCTGTAGATCAAGGCTTTGAAGTAGTAAGAAGTTTAGAAGAAGCTTTAGAAAAATGTACCGATCAGCAAGAAGTGTTTGTATTAGGGGGCGAAGAAATATTTAAGCTGGCTATTCCGATAGCAGACAGGATATATCTGACCATAGTGCATCAGGTTTTCGATGCAGATACTTTCTTCCCCACTTTTGATGAAAGTGCATTTGATATAACAGACCACATGGAATTTAAAGCCGGAGAAAATACGCCTTATGATATTTCTATTCTGACGTATCAGAGGAAAGGTTCATAACATTCTGTCACTAACCTTCTGCAAAAAACGCTCTCTATATTTTTCTGAAATCGGAATACTCTTTTCCTGAATAATCACTTGATTATCACTTATTTTCCTGATTTTATTACAATTGATGATATAGGAAAGATGCACTCTTGCAAAATTAGCGGGCAGACTTTCTTCTAACTCACGCATCAGTTTATAAGTAATTACCTTGTCGGTTTCTGTTACTAAAGAAACA
The DNA here is from genome assembly GCF_013912375.1 of Emticicia sp. BO119. Lineage (GTDB taxonomy): Bacteria > Bacteroidota > Bacteroidia > Cytophagales > Spirosomataceae > Emticicia. Next base: position 149,534 of record NZ_JACETV010000003.1, read on the forward strand.
TAGTCTTTCAGCCCTTCGATAAACAGAATATCATCGTATTCTAATTTTATAATTTCTCTACCCGATTTTACAAAAATATGGGCATCGGTAGAGTTTGACATTACTGGTTTAACAGACTCGCTACCTTGTAAACGCTTCACCGATTTCAGAAACCGCTCAAAAGTGATGGGTTTTAGCAGGTAATCAAAAGCATTTTTCTCATAGCTTTCAATCGCAAATTCAGAGTAGGCTGTGGTGAATATCACTTTCTGCTTTTCTGGCAGAAAACTCTTTAACTGCATACCTGTCAGGTAAGGCATTTCTATATCTAAGAAAATCAAATCCACTTCGTTTTTTTCTAAAAACGCAATGGCCTCCATGGCATTGAAACACTTGCCTGCCAATATTAGAAAGGGAACTTGCCTGACGTGGTTTTCCATCAAAGCAACCGCTAACGGTTCATCATCTACAATCAGACAACTGAATTTCATACCACAGGAAAAGATAAAGATGCATCAAAATAACCGTCTTTGCAGTAAACCTCAAAACCAAAGCAATCCGGGTATAGCAAAGCCAGTCGTTTCTGCAAATTAGCTAAACTTCTCCAAGTGCCTGCTTTTTGTGTAAAAGTTTTGTTCCTGACGGTATAATGCAGAACCCCGGCAGCTATGCTCAATGATATTTCAGCTTCGTTGTCTTTCAGGGTTTTGTTTACCCCATGTTTAAAAATATTCTCCACAAAAGGTATCAATAACATGGGTGGGATTAAAAAATGTTGGTCTGCAATGGTATTGGTGATAGTCATTTTCAAGGGGTTCACCATTCTGATTTGCTCTAATTCAATATAGTTCTCCAGAAACTGGATTTCGGACTCCAATAATACCTTCTCCTTGGTTGCTTCATCTACAAAATACCGCATCATATCCGAGAGCTTGGCTATCATTTCGGAGGTTTTTGGGGAGTGGGAGACGCTCAGTGAATAGATATTATTGAGGGTATTGAACAAAAAATGAGGCTGTACCTGTGCTTTCAGCAGATTTAGTTCAGAGGTCAGTTGCTTGTTTCTCAGAATCTCCTGTGTGTGTAGTAAATCTACATAATCAATAGAAATTCTCAGGAGGAATCCGAACAGAAAGGCAAGGAACTGGGTGATTAACAGAAAAGAAAAATGAGTGTAATTCCATCCATAAAACGTATGCCTGATAAATATTCTGTTTAGCAGCTGGTCTTCGATAAGCATTCTCAGGAAAACCGTCAGTAATAAAAAAACAACTGAATACAACCCATATTCCCAGTATTTATTTTTATGAAAAAATCTGATAATCAGGTAATTAGCATTCCCATAAACAGCTGCTAAAAAGAAAACTACAAAAATATTGGCGGTTACGAATCCAATCTCCCATCTGTTTTTTTGGGTAAAATACAAGACCAGCATGGTATAAACAATAAACCATAGCACTACCTGTATAAGCCTGAAATTGATTCGGGTTCTATTCATACCCAAATTTCCCTTTTTCAGGCAATTATCCCTAATTATTTCGATGGATTCCTGCTTTTTTTCGATGCTTTCCTCTACGAACAAGCGGTCGAAAAACGAGGCAAGGTGGTCTAATAATGTTTCGTTGGTGAGCCTTTTGCTCTAATATTGCCTCAAAAATATAATTATGAAAAAGCTTATTCTTCTATGGCTAATAGGTTTTCTGGCCTGTCAGCAGGCTCATGCGCAGAAAGACGCTTATGTAATCATGGATATTGTCAGGGTCAAAAAAAGACTCTGGAATGAAGCGATTTATTTTTTTGAGAATAACTGGAAAGTCTTTCGCGAAGAGGCCAAAAAGCAGGGCATTATTAGTTCATATAAAATGCTCGTAAACAAAGCCGATAGTGTCAGCAATCATATTGTGTTGATTACTGAGTATTCAGACAGCCTTTCTTATCGTAAAAGTGAAGAAAACTTCCGGCCTATTCTGAAAAAATTCCGCCCCGCTGGCCCGGTCTATCTCAATGAGAAGAAGCGCAATGACTTTATGGAAATTGTGGCTTTCAACTCGTATCGGGTCTGGACTGACGACAAAGAAAAACGTAACTAATCATTCTAAATCTAATCAATCATGCAAAAACTCTCACTCATTGTTTTTTGTCTTTTAGCACAATTCTCGGTGGCTCTGGCACAAAAATCGGACCTTGAACTGGTAAAAGAAACTGTACAAAACTACCTTGATGGCGGTACTTACGGAGATACAGCTAAAATGGCACAGGTTTTTCACCCAAGTGCCTTTATGAAATTTGTTGATGTAAAAACCGGGGAGTTCAGAGACGTACCCATTGCCCGATACCTCGAAAATGGCAAAGCCAATGCAGGAAAAAAAATTGACCGTACTACTAAAATCCTGAATATTGATATTACTGGCACAGCCGCTCAGGCCAAATTAGAATTAGATATGCCAAATACTAAACTTACTGATTATTTCAATCTGCTTAAAATTAATGGGGAATGGAAGGTTGTCAGTAAGATTTTTACGCGGGAGGATAAGAAATAAAATTTATACAGTTTGTAAAAAAATGTTAATCTATGTCGAATATTCAGGCATAGATTTTTTTATTGTGCTTTCACGATAATCATATAACTAAAAATCGTAATTTGTTGCACTGAATATCAGCAAGGTTCTTTTGAGTAAAAATGAGAGATAGTATCAAAATACTCCATTGACTAACTCACTTACTACATTAACCCCTAAACGAATGCAACACCTCAGACTCATAGTATGGTTATTCATGCTCTTCCTTATTAGTTCCTGCGAAGAAAAATCTACTTACGATATTATCATAAAAAACGGAATGGTATATGACGGCAATGGTAGTGAACCCCAAAAAGCTGATATAGCCATTATAGCAGATACTATTGCTTTTATCGGTGATTTATCTGGTCAGTCAGGTACCAAACAAACCATTGACGCCAATGGGTTGATGATTTCTCCGGGCTTTGTGAATATGTTAAGCTGGAGTACTGAGAGTCTGATTCAGGACGGGCGTTCGTTAGGAGAAATCAAACAAGGGGTTACATTAGAAGTAATGGGTGAAGGTGACTCGATGGGGCCATTAAGTGATTCTGTGAAAGCATACGCCCAGCGTCTGCAAGGGGATATTAAATATAAAATTGAATGGACCACCTTAGGAGAATACCTCAACTATTTAGAAAAACGAGGTGTTTCGACCAACGTAGCCTCCTTTGTTGGAGCGGCCACTGTAAGAGCCAATGAGTTAGGTTATGCTAACCGACCTCCAAAGCCTGAAGAACTGGAACGAATGAGACAGCAGGTGAGAAAAGCGATGGAAGAAGGAGCTATGGGTGTAGGTTCATCGCTCATTTATGTGCCGGGTACTTATGCCAGCACTTATGAACTGACCGAGTTAGCGAAAGTAGCTTCTGAATATGGCGGAATGTATATTTCTCATATCAGAAGCGAGGGCAATAAACTTGAACAAGCTGTAGATGAGATTATCAGAATTGGAAAAGAGGCCAGTATTCATTCGGAAATATACCATCTGAAAGCCGCCGGAAAAGATAACTGGTATAAATTAGACAAAGTAATTAACAAGATTGACAGTGCCCGCAAAGCAGGTATCAATATTACAGCAGATATGTACAACTATATTGCCGGGGCCACAGGCTTAGATGCAGCTATGCCTCCATGGGTACAGGAAGGGGGCTTACCCCAGTGGCGCAGAAGATTAAAAGAGGTAATCATTAAAAGAAGAGTAGGAGAAGAAATGCAGGCCAAACAAAACGACTGGGAAAACCTCTGCCTGGCTGCTGGTGCTGACAAAACCCTGTTGATTGGTTTCAAGCAGGATTCTCTGAAAAAATATATTGGCAAGACACTGGCAGAAGTAGCCGCCATACGCCATAAAACCTGGTATGAAACAGCCATGGATTTAGTGATTGATGATGACTCAAGAGTTGATGTGGTGTACTTTCTGATGAGCGAAGAAAATGTTAAAAAACAGATTCAACTGCCATATATGAGCTTCTGTTCTGATGCGGCATCGATGGCACCAGAAGGAGTATTTCTTAAATCGAGTGCGCATCCGAGAGCTTACGGGAGTTTTACACGTTTGATAGGGAAATATGTACGCGACGAAAAAGTGATTACGTTACAGGAAGCTATCAGGAAACTATCTTCGTTGCCTTGCGACAACCTGAAAATTCAGAAAAGAGGTCGCCTGAAGGTGGGGTATTATGCCGATATTTTAGCGTTTGATTTAGCCGGAATGAAAGATAATGCCACTTTTGAAAAACCTCATCAATTGTCAGAGGGTATGGTACACGTATTCGTAAATGGACAACAGGTGTTAAAAGATGGTGAACACACCGGTATGAAATCAGGAAGATTTGTAAAGGGGCCGGGCTGGAAACCATAAGTGTATCAGAATTGAACGGTTTGTGGTTATTGATTCTATACGTCCAGAACCACCTTCACAGCATTTCTGCCGGGTATTCCGCTTACGGCACCGCCTCTGGCTGCGCCTGAGCCACATATATAAATATGATCGTAGGGGGTTTCTACACCCCATTTACCAACAGCTTCGGCAGCTTCGGCATAAAACCATGATAAGCCATTATGGAAGATATTGCCTCTTGGCATACCTAATTCTTTTTCCAGATCAACAGAGCTTTTGGCTTCCAGGCACCAGTTGCCTTCATGGTCGGTAGCCAGACAATCTTCTAAAGGTTCTGCTAAATACGTGTTGATACCTTTCAGAAATTTTACTACCACTTCTTTCTTGGCGGCTTCATTGTCTTTTATGAACAATTCATAAGGTAAATCCAAGCCAAATACTGTTAAGGTATGGTACCCCTGAGCTTGTAGTTCTTCTGAGAGAATTGACGGGTCGGTCAGGGTATGACAATATATTTCGCAGGCAATAGTATCAGGTATTTTACCGGAGATAACCGCATCAAATGTCTGCTCCATTTGTTCAAAAGACTGGTTGATATGGAAAGTACCCGCAAATGCCTGTTCCGGCTGCACCTTTGTATCTTTTAATTGTGGGAGTCTTTTTAAGAGAAGATTAATCTTAAATGCTGTTCCCTCTTCGGTTGGTTTGCCTGGTAGTGGTATGTGCCCTAACAATTTTTCTAATACCTGAGGAGCAGCGTTGAGTAATACGTCTTTAGCATTTATGCTATATTCTCTTTCATCATAACTATAAATCACTTTTAATCCATCCTCCCTATCGATATGTTTTACTTCAGCCTGGGTTTTTAGTACCACACCTAAATTCATAGCTTTTTCAATTAATTGTGCCACTACGTTTCCCATGCCTCCCTGCGGTACGCGCCACTCCCCTGTCTTATTGCCTATAATATGATAAATAAAAGTCTTATTCTGTAATAAACTTAAGTCATAGGCATGGGTATATGAGCCTATCTTGGCATCGGTCATCAAAACCCCACGCAGAATATCGGACTGCACATGGCTTTCTATGAATTTACCAATGGGTTCCTCCACAAAACTTTGCCAGAGTTCGCCGTATCCTTGCTGCTCAAAATAAGCCTTCCACTCTTCTTTACTTTTCAAAGGAGAGAGAAACGAATCCCAGATTAATCCGGCAAATTGCTGCTGTTTTTTCAGAATTGTCTGATAGCCCTCCCACTCTGCTTCTCCATAGCCTAAGGCTAAAACCGATTGTTTAGAAATTGCCTCATCAATATTACTGATAATTAACCCTTTATGTTCACCATTCTGCACATAAGGAGTATATGAAGCAACACTTCTGCGCAACAGATTGATGTCAAGGTCTAATTCATCAGAGATTTCCTTCGGGAAAAGACTCACTAAATATGAATACCGCGAGAGGTAAGCCTCGTATTCTGGAAAAACTTTTTGCGAGGTAGTACCTCCGCCTATATAATCGTTTTTTTCTAAAATCAATACTTTTTTGCCTGCCTTAGCCAGATAGCAAGCCGCTACCAGACCATTATGCCCTCCTCCTATGATGATTGTATCGTAAAGCATGATTTTTATTGAGTGAATTAGTGACTTTTGTCTGAACTTTGATTTAACTAATTCAATGATTTTACTGATTATAATTGTGATTAATTACTTTTAGTTGATAAAAAACACAGAAAGTTGTAGTTCAACAAAATCATTTAATCAACTAAATCAGAGTTGAAGGCCATATTTCTCCGCTGCCTGAATAAACACTTCTCTTATTCGGTTATTATAAGGATTCTGAAAGTTTTCTATCCTCTCAGGATGCCATTGCACTAACGTAAGCGAATGATTATTCGGGGTTTTCCACTCCAATCCTTCTACAATCCCGTCTTCAGATAAAGAATTAATTACCAGAGTTTCAGCTGGCTCATCTACCGACTGGTGATGTGCTGAATTGATTTCGCCCGTAGTTGTACCTGTAATGCTGGCGAGGGTAGAGTGCGGAAAGACCTCTATCTGGTGATAACGATCTTTACCTTCATAGTACTTCGAATGATTATTTTTTCCAATGCTTGGTATATCAGCTATTAGTGTACCTCCTAAAAATACATTGGCAAACTGCAAGCCCCTGCAAATACCCAGAAGAGGAACTTTATGTTCAAAAACATATTCACATACTTTCCATTCAAATTCATCTCTTCGCTCATCCATAAAGTCCGGATTACACAGAGCAAGGTTTTCTGGTTTATGATAAAACCTCGGATGCACATCTTCTCCTCCTGTCAGCAAAACCCCATTACATCTGCCGATTTCTTTCAGATTATCAGCCCGGTAACCAAGTTTAATTATCTCAATATCTTTATTTTGGCATAGTATCCATCTTTCATAAATCGGGTGTTTTTCGCCGCAGTCTGTAATGCCAATCGTTATCTTCATCTAAAATCAGGAAATAAAATAATAAAAAACTGTGTTATGTATCCGTTCAATAAAAAAGGCAAAGCTAATTACATGGTAACAGATTTAACACAATAAAAAGCCTTTGGTGGTACGATTTTTGAAAGCTAAACATCAATTATAATACAAAAATTGTAATTTATCGGGCCAAAAACAAATGGTTTGTAAAATCGCTATTACAACCATTGCATTGAAAAAAATATCTTTTGCTGAAATCCGACCAAGGATAACATCTACTGCTTTGTTATCACCGTAAATGCAATTACAGGTAAAGAGCTAATTTTATTCTGGCCCGAATAAAATTAGAATGAACTTTATCGATTAGGGTTTAAGTTTTACAAGGAATTATTTAACCAACAACATGACAGATTTATTACCTGTTCCGGTCAACGAAAAGGAAAGACTACAAGCCCTGCAAAACTATAATTTACTTGATTCTATAGATGAAGAAGAGTTCGACCGTCTTACCAGATTAGCTTCTATTATTTGTGGTGTTCCGATGTCTGTCATTAGTCTGGTTGATGAAGAAAGGCAATGGTTTAAATCTAATATTGGTATAGAAGATAAAGAAACCGATAGAAGTATATCATTCTGCCAATACACAATAATGGATACAACTATCTTTGCTGTAGAAGATGCCACACAAGACGAACGCTTCAAAAATAATCCATTAGTAAAAGGCAATCCAAATATACGTTTTTATGCAGGATACCCACTTATTGACCCCGATGGCTATGCTTTAGGGTCTATGTGTGTGATGGATAATAAGCCACGGAAATTGACCAGAGAGCAGGAAGAAGCTCTTATGATTATAGCTCAGGAGGTGGTTTCGCAAATTATCGCACGCAAAGAAAAGGAAGAACTAAAAGAATACGAAACGCTTTTCAATCTTTCAAAAGATTTAATATGTATAGCCGGAGATGGCCACTTTAAAAAGATTAATCCGGCATTTGAGCAAACCCTTGGCTGGACGAACGACCAACTGGCAGAAAGGCCTGTTATTGAATTTATACACAATGAGGACAAAGGGATTACAGAACAACAAATTACCAATCTGTACAACCATACGAAAACCATAAACTTCAATAATAGATTCAGAACGGTCGATGGGGATTACAAACTACTGCAATGGGTAGTTACAACACATCCTGATACCGGAAATGCCTATGGTGTAGGCCGGGATATTACAGAGCAGAACCGTATTGAAAAGGAATTGGTAGAAACCAAGAATATGTTGGAGTCTACCAACCAGGTAGCAAAAATAGGTGCCTGGAAGGTAAATCTCGACACCCAAGAAATTTCATTCTCGGATATTACCAAAGAGATTTATGAAGTAGACCCTGATTACGTGCCAACTGTTGAAAATAATATCCTGTTTAATAATGACAACAAAGAGGTAATTGAAGCAATGATCAGAAAGGCTATTGAGAATAGCTCCTCTTTTGATACAGAGTTTCAGGTTGTTACTGCCAGGGGCAATAAAAAATGGATTAGAGCTGTTGGTAAAGCCGAACTTAGCAAGGGTAAGCCATCTATTCTGTATGGAACTTTACAGGATATTGATAAAGAGAAACTCGTTAGAATAGAGTTAGATAAAGTTAATACTGAACTAAAAGCAATTTTAGATGCCGATTCGGGGATTCTGATAATTACAACCAATGAGTTCGGGTATATCACTACCTATAATAAAGGTGCAGAACTGATGTTAGGCTATACCGCCAAAGAAATGATTGGTATTAAAAAACCTTATTTCTTTCATGACCCTGATGAAGTGGAAGCGTATGCACAAAAAGTAACCAAGGAATTAGGTATTCAACTGAGAGCCGTAGATGAATCTTTGATTGCCAAAGCACGCCTGGGTAAAACAGATACGAATGAATGGACTTTCATAACTAAAGATGGTAATAGAATTACCGTTGAATTATCCATCACCCCTCTTACAAACAACGAAAAAGAGATTATAGGTTTTGTAGGAATAGCCAAAGATATTACAGCCAAAAAAATATGGGAGCGTAAGATTATGCTCAGCGAAGAACGCCACAGAGGTTTCTTTGAACATTCGCAAGGCTTAATGTGCACCCACGATCTAAAAGGGAAATTCCTGACGGTAAACCCCGCAGGAGCACAATTGCTTGGGTATTCGGCAGAAGAGTATCTTCAAAAAACTTTATTTGACCTGGTTCCGGCAGAGTATGCCGATGTCGTGAAACTCTATTTGAATCAGATAAAGGAACACGGGCAGTTTAAAGGTTTGATGAAGGTTCAGCATAGAGACGGATCTTTCAGAACGTGGATGTACAATAATATTCTTTCAGAGCTGATTGACGGCGAAAAATACGTAATCGGAAATGCCGTAGACATGACCGAGCATATAATGATAGAAAAAGAGTTGATCAAGGCCAAAGTACAGGCAGAGCAGAATGCCCACGCCAAAGATGTGTTTTTAGCTAATATGAGCCATGAGATACGCACGCCAATGAATGCTATTGTAGGTTTTGCCAATCTGTTGAAAGATACTTATCTCAACGAAGAGCAAACAGAATACCTCTCGTATATCATTACCTCAACCGAGAATCTTTTAGGTATCATCAATGATATTCTGGATATTTCTAAAATAGAATCAGGACATATAGTAATTGAAGAGGTACCGTTCAGTGTTAAAGAAATTGTCAGAACAGTAAGAAATATTCTGAAAAACAAAGCCCACGAAAAAGGTTTGGAATTAGATTGCAGTGTCGATGAAAATATACCAGAAATACTCCTTGGTGACCCTACAAGACTTAACCAGATATTACTTAACCTCGCCAATAATGCTGTCAAATTTACTACTTCGGGTTCAGTTAAGATGGTAGTTGAGCAACTCAGCAATACCGTAGCTGAGACCACAATTTCTTTTAAGGTGATAGATACAGGTATCGGGATTCCGCAAGAAAAATTAGATATGATCTTCGACCGCTTCACTCAAGCCAACTCAGACACTACCCGCAAATACGGGGGCACCGGCCTCGGATTAAGCATCTCAAAGTCGTTGGTAGAATTACAGAACGGAGAGCTATGGGTGGAAAGTGTGCCCGACCAAGGCTCTATTTTTGCTTTTAAACTGATATACAAAAAGGTAAAAGACGAATCAGATAAAAATAAAAGCGGCAATAGTGCATTACTTGTCAGCGATAAAAAAGTACACGTATTGTTGGTAGAAGATAATATACTGAATCAGAAATTAGCCCTGAGAGTGCTTGAGAAATTTGGTTTTACAAGCGATCTGGCCCAAAACGGGAGAATCGCCGTTGAGAAAGTAAGAGATAATAAATACGACATAATTCTGATGGACTTACAAATGCCTGAAATGGATGGTTATCAGGCAACTACAACAATCCGTCAGGAATTAAAAGATACTACACCGATTATGGCTATGACTGCCCACTCTCTGGTAGGTGAAAAAGATAAATGTATTGAAATCGGCATGAACGAATATATCACCAAGCCTTTTAATCAGCGAGAATTATTTGATAAAATAATGAGTTTTGTCTGAAAAATTGACTGAATTTTCTGAACTTTGATTTACCTGCGCGGGTAAATTAAAGTTCTGGGAGTTTAGTCATTAATTTGCTCAACCCTACCAACTGTTTACAATTTCTTAACATAGTTTCTTGGTACTATTGTAGAAACTTTCAGAATTTTGCACCATGAACACCAATATAAATCATACTGTAATAACTTAAACCCAAAATCCCTTATGTTTGGCTTAGAAACCGACATTTTTCTCTTACTCTCCTTCTGCCTTTTAGCAGCCTGTGCCTTCGAATTCATCAATGGTTTTCACGATACCGCCAACGCCGTTGCTACCGTTATTTATACCAACTCCCTAAAACCAACTCAGGCCGTTGTGTGGTCGGGGTTAATCAATTTTATAGGTGTAGTAACCGGAGGTGTAGGTGTAGGTATGAGCATAGTAAACTTGCTCCCGGTAGAATTATTAATAGATCAGAATGTCTATCATAGTATTGCCATGGTGCTGGCCTTATTGTTCAGTGCTATTATCTGGAACTTCGGAACCTGGTATTTTGGTATTCCGGCTTCAAGTTCACATACATTAATCGGAGCTATCTTAGGAGTTGGCCTGGGCTATGCCCTTTTGCCCGACAACGTCTCAGGAGTTGCAGCCGTGAACTGGGATAAAGCCAAAGAGATATTCTATGCCTTGTTTTTATCGCCACTGGTAGGTTTTAGTCTGGCTGTTATTCTGATGTTTACGCTTCGCAGGGTATTAAATAAAGACATCAGAAAGCAGATATTTGATGAACCGAAAAAAAATGAAGAGCCGCCTTTCTGGGTAAGAGGCATTCTGATAACTACCTGTACGCTGGTGAGTTTCTTTCATGGCCGTAATGACGGACAAAAAGGAATTGGGCTGGTAATGCTCATTCTGATAGGGATACTTCCCGCTTACTTCGCTATCAATAATACAATTGATTTTGATAAAATCAAACCTGATTTAACTGTTATCTCTGAAAAAATAGCATTGATAGATACCACCAAAACTTCAGATATAGAAAAAGAGCGAATCGCCAAAATTAAAGAAAGTGTAGGATTCCTGAATGCATTGGCTGATAGCAACAAAGTAAGTAAAGCCAAAGCCTTAGATGCCCGTAAAGCTCTGCTTACTATTAGTGGTAATACTAAAAAACTGGTAGAAGATCCCGATGTAATTCTGAGTGCAGGCGATAAAGATGCTTTAAAAGCAGCGGCCGTACAGGAAGAAAAAGGTATCAGAAAATATACAGACCATGCTCCCATGTGGGTAATTCTGATGATTTCGATGTCGTTAGGGCTTGGAACAATGATCGGCTGGAAACGTATTGTTGTAACGGTGGGCGAAAAAATAGGTAAATCTCATCTGACTTATGCACAAGGTGCTTCGGCTGAATTAGTAGCCGCTGCTACAATCGGAATGGCCTCCTGGTTTAAACTGCCTGTAAGTACTACGCACTCATTGTCATCTGGTATAGCTGGTTCAATGGTTGCCAGCAAAGGTATCAAGAACCTGCAATCAGGTACAATTAAAAATATAGCATTAGCCTGGGTGCTTACTTTACCTGTGGCTATTATTCTTTCAGCAACTTTGTTTATTTTCTTCCGTTGGTTGTTTTAATGAAAACAGCAAAGAGGAGAATGGCAAACAGAAACACCTCAGACAATACCATCTCAATAAAGTATTTTTATCATAAGTTCCTGAGCATGCCTAACCCTGCTCAGGAAACTTTTTGTATATAGCAAAATTCCCTACAATTTTGCACCAATATTGATTAACACCAATTATGAAACTTCGTATAAATCTCGTTTCGAGAGTAGCTATTTATAGCTTTTTCCTATATTGTACCTTGTCAGCATCTTTTGCACAAGACCATGGGGCTTTAACAGATATTGATACTACTACCGCCAGGAAGCTCTTTGCGACACTCAAAAAATACGAATTTGTAGGAATCAGCGGATATATCCAGCCCCAATTTCAGTGGATACAAACCAAAGGAGCCAGGAATTTTAATGGCGGAGATTTTCAGCCAAACGCCAGCAATCGATTCATGATGCGCAGAGGGCGTATCCGTTTCGATTACGCTCGTTATTTCGAAAACAATATGCCTAAACTTTATTTTATTTTTCAGTTTGACGGTACCGAAAGAGGTATTTTCATCCGTGATTTCTGGGGGCGTATCTATGAAAACAAATTCAAATCTTTTTATCTCACAACTGGTATGTTTGCCCGCCCGTTCGGCTTTGAAGTGGGGTATGGTTCACCAGACCGTGAATCACCCGAACGCGGCAGGATGTCTCAGATTCTGATGAAAGTAGAGCGCGACTTCGGCTTTATGGGTAGCTATGAGCCTCGTACTAAAACTAATTTTCTGAAACATATCAAATTTGATGTGGGTGTCTTTAACGGACAAGGCGTAAACTCTGTTGCTGATTTTGATAACCACAAAGATGTTATTTCAAGGCTTTCGGTAAAGCACTTTAACCTTGCACCCAAATTGATTGTGAGTGGTAGTGTATCGGGTTTTCTGGGGGGTATGGAACAATTTACTAATAAGATCTACAGCATGAATGCCTCAACGAGACAATTTTCGGTTGATTCAGCTGCAAGCAATATAGGCAGAATTGCCCCAAGAAACTATTTTGGCGCAGATATACAAATCAGAATTCCGAATCGTGTTGGTGAGACGGAGTTCAGAGCAGAGTATATCAGAGGAACCCAGACTGCATTACAAAGCACTACTGAAACGCCGGCTATAATACCCTTAGAAAACGGGAAACTCGCGCCACTCTATATCCGTAATTTTGATGGTGCTTATTTTTATTTTCTCCAGCATTTAGGCAGCAGAAAACACCAGCTTGTATTAAAATATGACTGGTATGACCCCAACAAGAAGGTAAAAGGCACAGCTATAGGTCAGGGTTTTACGGCTGCTGATGTACGTTTCAATACATTTGGGTTTGGTTATCTGACCTATATTTATGAGAATGTACGATTGATGCTCTGGTATGAAATGCCACAGAACGAGAAAACAGCCATACAAGATTACAGTAAGGATATTAAGGACAATAGTTTTACTTGCAGGGTACAGTACAGATTTTAGCCTTGCTCCGACGAATGGGAGTTACTAAAACGGCAAATACGAAACTTGGTTTGTAAGTGTCTTGGCCGCGGTTAAAAAATCGAAGAAACCCGTGAAAGTTCTGATTTGGGCGTAGCTGGGGGTGTCTTGCGTTTGAAAATGGTATTAAAGCTACGGGTGTGTTGCAGGCTCACGCCATTTACTGTTACGTTTGTATTGAAGTTATAAAAATAGTTAGGCACGTTGCGGCTATAGGCCTTTAAACGCCAGCTACCGTCTTCGTTGAGCAGCCACTCTACTTCACCGCCATAAAAATAGTTCCCGGCGGTTTGTTCCTGATTCTGCAAGATGGTATTATTTACACTTAGTTTCAGGCGGTTATTACTGAAACGATAGGAGAAGTTGACCTGCACATTATTAAACATATTCTGGCGCAAAGTGCTCAGAGCACCCAGTTGTACACCAATTTCGAGATTAGGGTTTATTTTAGAGGCAATTGTACCCAACTGGTTAGTCAGTAGGCTACTTACATTGTCTAAAAGCAATTGAGAATCTACTACATCTCTAAAACTATTATCGGAAAATAACCGGTTAAAAGCAGCAACCCCTACAAAATTGTTTGCTAATAATTGCTCATCATTCCTAAGCCTTTGCTCAAACGCAATTACCTGTGGCTGAAGATTCAAAGGAATTCTGCGCTGATCAAATTTAATATCATATTTGATAGTAGGCTTCATCAATTTGTCTGTTAGTATCACATAGGCACTTACGGGATAGGTAGTTCTCAGTTCGGCACTATTGGTTCCCGAAGCAATGCCGTCAGGTAAAAATACATTTGCTGTTACAATAGCATTGATGCTTATGGTTGCATCATAGGGGTCGCCTGACCACCGTATCCAGCTGCCATCTGCAATATCAAACTTTCTTACTCTTGATATATTCTGTAAACTGAAATCATATTTACCGCTCCTGATAGTATAAGGGCCCGTCATGGTAAAGCCACCACGTGTATCATATTCAATGCTGATGCGCCCGTTTCCTACAGCTGTTAGTTCATCTTTATTGATACGGTCAAAAATCACCACACATTCTGCATCGGGTGTTATGGTAAAGTTAAAGGCCATTTTCAGGCTTCCGGCTTCTTCATTGAGTGTCGAGTCTTTTTTCTCTCCTTTGTTTTTTGCGTGCTTCTCATTCCGGCTTACAAAAGTTATACCCTCTTCTTCGGTATTTACATAAGTAGCCCCATCTAAAGGAATTGTGATTTTTGTATCTTTCTTACTGGTCAGGTTACCAGTTATTGCCACATTTTTCAGGCTTCCTGTAATATGTAAATCTCCAGTGGCAACTCCTGTTCCGTAGAAATCTTCATTATTTTTAATAGTTGTATTCATAATCCTGAAACCATCACGCCCTCGCATATAAGCATGAATGCCCAACATAAAATTGCCGCTTCCACCATTAAAAATTCCTCCGGCCAGTTCGGCTTCGTTACCATCTGTATCTCTCACTCTAAACCCTTTTTCTACAACAAAACCCTCTTCGTTAAAATTAATTCTATCATCAAAGTACAACGGTGTATTTAGTTCATTTACTAAGAGGCTTCCTTTTTCAACTGCTACACTACCTCTGATAACAGGATCACCAGGTGTACCTCTCACTGTCAGTGTACCCGAGCCATAACCCCTGATATTAGAAAAAATATCATCAATAAACGACTGAAATATTTCAAGATCAGCTTTTTCAAGATTCGCTTTCAGGTTAAGCGGGTCATACTCATCTTTAGGGTCGTAGGTTCCAGATAAACTGAATATCTCATTATTGATTCTGACAATATTTCCATTAACATTGAGCTTCTGGGTTACATTATCCCATAGAATACCCCCTGAAACTGTTCCTATCAGGCTGTTTTCATACTTCAGGTTATCAACATTAAATTCGCTTGTAATTAATCCATCATTATACACATCTCTTAGCATCAATTTGCCGTTCACAATCCCTTTCAGGTCAACGTTTGTTAATGGCTCAAGGGTTTGTAAATTAAAGTCCTGGACATTTACATAGGCTTCCTTAAGGCTATCCTGCGACAAATAGCCACTCATAGAGATACTCTGATTTTTATTTGAAATGGCTACATCCTGAAAACAAATATCAGACTCATAAAAATTAATCAGGTTGTTTTTTGCCAGCAACCAGGTTTCGCCTAACAAATCAAGTTTGGTATTTCTATCATTAAAACTTACATTTATTTCGTCTTGAAGAAATGCCAAATGCCCGAATACCTGTGCCCTGTTTGAGCTTTTCTGTTGTTTGATTTTAGCATCAAATTCAATTACGTTGGCTTGTCCCCAGGCTCCGTTTACTTCTAATTTTTCGGTAGGTGCCATGTCTCCTAACTTCTGTTTCTCAGAATTAAACACCAGAGAAGTCAGAATTTTAGGCGATGTCACTTCTTTAGAAGTATTAAAATCAAGTTCATTATTATAAAAAGCAAAACTTCCATGCCGGAGTGTATCTATTTTTCCACCCAGCGAAAGCTCAACTGTGTTTCTGATATTGAGTTGACCGTTCAGCTCGGTATTAGGTGATATAAACAATGCCGGATAGAAGTAGGCAAAGAAAGGATCGGATTTTTTGAATAAGACTTTATAATCAAGATTATATCTGGGCTGAAAACCCTTAGCAGGCAAATTGACGTAATAAGCCATTCTACTGGCTTCATTCTCAACAAAATACTGGGTATATTCTTTCGAAAAACGCGTAACATCGCTTATAACCTGACTTGGTGTAAATTTACCGGTAATATCAATATTGAAAAACTCTGAAAGCAGACTGATATGGCGTGAATTGGAGTCTAAAGCTGAGGTTACAAATACCGAATCAATCCCTAATTTGCGTTTATCATATTGTAATACTGTATGCAATAACTGCGCGCGTCCAATCCAGTTATCCAATTCATTACCCTGAAAATCAAGTGTTAATTCTGATTTCAGCTTTACATCATTTTGGGCATAACCTAAAGCACGCAGATTAGCATTCTGAACAATGCCATGAATATCAAATTTATTAAGTGCTTTACTGAAATCAACCTTACCGGTTATATCAAAAGTCAGGTTAGTATCCTTGACACTCACCCGTCCGTCAAATAACGACTGGCTCATTTCACCATCAACCGTGATATTCTGAAAATCATACCCATTAAACCAGATATGTTTGACGGTGCCGTCAAAATTCAGCAAAGCGTCTTTAATAGTAAGTCCTTTGCCTTTAATATCGCCGGTAAACGACATTTTCTGAAGCATTGTCTCTTCATTTACCAGTTTACCTAACTCCAGGTCGTCAACCATCAGCGAGCCTGTATAAGTAGGCAAGGCTTTCCCGTTAGGAATTTTCATGGTAATATTACCGGCTACTAACCCTAACTGAGACTTCACGAAGGCATCAGTAGTAAAATCATTATACAACCCCTTGAAAATTCCTGCAAAGGTAGTTATGCCAAACTTCTGTACGTGTTGCTGATACAAAGAATCTCCTACATACTGGCGGGCATCAATCGCATCAATCTGCGAGGGTTTCCAGGTCAGATCCATCACTGCCTTGCGCAGATCAGGCATATTTTTAAAGGCAATTTCTCCGTCAAGGTAGCTGTTCTGGCCGAATTTCAGGTTAAAGTCTTTGACCCTGAAATCGTGTACTGTCCCCTTGAAATCTCCATTGAGCAGATAGTTTTCATGATACTGATACATATCAGTTGCAAATCGCCCCAAATCCTGCGCATCAATTTCACAATTGCGCAGATCGCCGATCATCTCTACCTTTTCATTAAAATCACTGAAATCTCTTGGGGTAATATAATTGAAATGAACTGACTTCGTAAGTGTTGAATTATTAATTCTGGCATATAGATCATCAAATCTCATGTGTTGCCTTGAATAAAAGAATTGGGTATTGAGTTCTTTTATTTCAAGGTTACTTCGGCGTTCAGTTCCTTTAAGGTCAGTCAAGGCAAACTTAATGGTATCACCTTGTATGAAAAAATCTTTCAAAAGCCCTTGTACACCATGCACAGTAAAATTATTATAATCAAATTCTTCTTTCGGAAAACGCTTTTCTTCGGGGTCTTGCAGTGTAAAAGTACCCCCCTGTATATAAGCTTCATCAATCGTAAACGGAATATTATGCTCAATTCTTACCTTGGCGGTATCGGGGGTTGAGGTTAGTTCTTCAATTCTTGCTAACCATTTATCAATATTCAGGTCGCCATCTGACTCGTAAATCAGTTTCACCCGGGGGTCGAGCACCATTACATAGTCAAGATTATTGTCAAAGGTCAGAAAAGTATTCCAGTCAAAATTAAAATTGGTTTTAGAATTCACGTACAACTCTTTTACAAAAATCATTTCCCGGTTTTTGTAATCATATATCGTAACATTCTCTAAAGTGATTTCATCGAACCAGGTAAGTTTGGCTTTTTCGATTTTTACTTTTGAGCCTAATTTTTCGGAGAGGTATTCGGTTGCTCTTTGTAGAGTAAGGGTTTGTATGACAGGCAACTGCAGAGCATAGAAAACCGTTACTATTCCCATAAAAATAATGAAAATAAGATTCAGCAGGATTCTGGTTGATATTTTAACTATGCGGCGCAAATACTTAAGCAAATAAACAAAATAATTAACAAATCAATTAATTACTGAATTACCAATCGTAATTTTGTGTTTTTAATTTTAATAGGGTCATAGAACCTTAAAACACAAAATCTTAATCTTTAGTTTTGAATATATTAGCTATCGAATCTTCCTGTGACGAAACGTCAGCGGCTGTTATTTCTAACGGTAAAATCTACTCCAACATTGTAGCAGGACAACTAATTCATGAGCGTTTTGGTGGAGTTGTGCCTGAGTTGGCTTCCCGTGCCCACCAACAACATATTTTACCTGTGGTTGAAAATGCTTTAGAAAAGGCAAAGATAACAAAAAATCAGCTAAATGCTATAGCTTTTACACGTGGACCTGGCCTTTTGGGTTCTTTATTGGTAGGCACTTCATTTGCCAAAGCAATGGCTCTTGGGCTTAATATCCCTCTCATAGAGGTCAATCATATTCAGGCACATGTCTTAGCTCATTTTATTGATGAACCAGCACCAGCGTTTCCGTTTTTATGTCTGACTGTTAGTGGCGGGCATACCCAGATAGTTTTGGTGAAAGACCACCTGGCTATGGAAGTAATTGGTGAAACCCAAGACGATGCTGTGGGTGAAGCCTTTGATAAAACTGCCAAACTGTTAGGCTTACCCTACCCTGGTGGCCCGCTCGTTGATAAATATGCCCAACAAGGCAACCCCGAAGCCTTTGAATTCCCGCTGTCTGAAATGCCTAAATACAATTTTTCTTTTAGCGGAATCAAGACATCCATATTGTATTTTTTAAAAGCAAATCAGGCTAAGAATCCAAATTTTATTGAAGAAAATATAGCTGATATATGTGCCAGTGTGCAGCACACACTTATTAAGATGTCGTTACAAAAACTACGTAGAGCAGCACGAGAATTAAATATCAGAGAAATAGCTATTGCCGGAGGAGTATCGGCCAATTCGGGTTTAAGAAAAACTTTGCAGGAATTAGGTGATAAAGAAAAATGGAATGTCTATATTCCACAGTTTCAGTATTGCACCGATAATGCCGGAATGATTGCTATGGCCGCCCATTTTAAATATCTGAAAGGAGAATTTACTTCGCAAGAGGTGAGCCCTTTGCCAAGAATGGATTGGTAGGTTATTAAATTTCAGGCACTAATCCTTGAATTTACGTTCAGAATAAATCCAGAAAAATGCTATAAATAAAGAGCCTTACCATCAGGCAAGGCTCCAAATCATGATTATTTATTTACTGCAACAGTATTCTTTTTTCTGGTCCGGGCTATTCTTAATACTTCCTGCCCGATTTTCACACCACATTTGTTTCCTTCGTTACAGCCGGATAAAAAGTGGATTCCGCCATACATCCGGCTGATATTGGCCGTCAGGGCGGCTTCTCTGAACGAATTAAAAGTCATAACACCATGCCCGTGTTTGTATTCGGTAGAGTCGGTAAAAGTTACTTTATCACCATGAATAAAGCTCAGTACTTCTGCGGCGGCGGCAGAGATAGTACTATGGCCGCTGGTATATTCAGGGAAAGGTGGTGTTTGCAGGAAAGGTTGCCATTTAGGGTCTACTTCAGCATTAATAACTGTTTCCGGGCGGATTTTAATACTACGGTATTTTTCGTTCCAGCAACTGATAAAAGCATCTAATAATGCCATTGACTCTAAGGCATAGCCCTCAACACTTTTCTCAAAAGAAGCGTTGGTTTTGCGTGAAACTGTAGTGTGAATAGCCAACCAGTGCCCTCCGGGTGTCATTTTTTTATTAGCGAACATCACGTGTCCCATTACATTCATTACAAAAGGGTTGTCGTCCCAGAACCATGCAAGGCGTTTTTGGTCTTCTGTCAGATTCTTACCTACCTCATATACTTCCATTGTTTCTTTCCAGAAAGCACTTTTTCTATCATGATTATACATAGGTGGTGGTGGCGGTGGAAATTGCCCTGCCGAATCTAAGGTGAAAGCCCTCAGTTTATTCCATTCGGGTTCGCAGGCATCGGCATAGGCCGGAGGGGTAGGAACCCACGTACCAGGCAAGTTGGTTACCGTAAAACGGATACCCCGTGTTTGCTTGTACTTGTCTCCACCAGAATACCGTATTATATGTGCAGCCACACTGTCACCGTAAGCCATCGAACGCTCCATTACATCTTCCGGTACACCCAGCGCCTCATATTTTTTGTAGAATGTTTTCTCGTAGTCATCAAAGAAATTGCCAGAAAAAGTAAGAGTACGCCCAACTTTCAGAAATGCCCTTGTACTTGCCAGCGGGAAACAATAATCTTTGCCTTCTTCAGGTTTGGGGCCTGCCGGTAAACCTTTCACTTTTCCGCTTAATGACTCATATTCGGGGAATCCCGGCACCATTGCTTCATAACCAGCCAAAGTAGAGTAGGCGTAGATACGGGCTGCTACCGGTGGTTTGAAAATATCATGAATAATCACATCTGTCAACAATTCAACCGATTGATGATAAAGCTCAGGGTCAGCGGCTTTTGCATTATAAACTTTAGCATCGCTTTTGGGTTTACAAGCATTAAAAGACAAGCCAATAGCCGCTATAGTTACAAAGAGGAATAATTTTTTTAACATGGGTAGTGTAAAACAAACTAAAAAAAACACAATTATTAAATGCAAATTTACAAAATATACTTTACCAAAACGATGATTTTCGTCATTTTAATATCTGTTTAATATTCTTGATGTAATTTAAAAGGCTGAACCATCAGCAGTTTCAATTGCTGACTCTATGTATTTTATCCCTTAAACACTCAATAAAAAACGGTAATTAGATGAGTAAATAATATTTAGATTCTCCATTTTTTTTCTTAAAATGCCATTCAATTTCCAATATGCACAAAAAATGCACTCTTCAAACGCCACATATCTTTCGTTTAAAAGCAGAAAATTCTTGTTCATATTCTTTTTTCTTTTCCTCTCTATTTTTTTTAAAGTATCAGGGCAGAGTCCGACGCCAAAACAGATTTTTCGGGAATCACTTAGTTTTCTGATAAAAACTCAATGCGATTCTACTATAACAGGCAAACAATATGCAGGCGAATGGCCCGTATATATGAACCTGATTGAGACTTATATTTTTATTGGCAAAAAACGAAAAGCCCGCGACTCTAATTGCTTTAATATCTCGGCAGTACATAATTTTCTGTCTGAGATTTACCTACATGATACCACTTTACATGAATTAAAGCCTGTGCTGGCAAAAGCTTTCAATGAGATCAAGACCTATGAGGTTGATAAACGTTATAATTTCTGGAAATTGCTACCAGCCGTACGTAACCATAGAATGTTTGGTAAAGACCCTCATCTATTAGTGCGAAGACCTACAAATTATCCGCTCAATTCAAGGTTTATCAATAAAACGGCCAACGTGCCCGAAGATGCCGACGACACCGCCTTAGCCAATACTGCAACCTATTATCATAATCGTATTTTTAATGATACATTAAAGGCTCTCTCGTATGCAGGTTTTGATGAATACCTTGATAAAAAACGCAAAAACCGCAACTGGTATAATTTCATGTTGCCTACACCGGGGCAATCAGGTGCTTACCTTACCTGGCATCATCAGGAATATGAATATGATCATTGGAATCCTGTTACCACCTATTTTTCATTATTATTTATATTTTCCCCGTTCAGTTCGGCTTTCCCGGTAGCTTATGAACCCTGGATACCTTTCGGAGCCAATGATGTAGATGTGGTTGTAAACAGCAATATCCTGAATTACCTCTCATTAACGTCGCAGGTGAATAAAAGTGCCGGTAAAAACGGAGCTCTTAAAGTAATTGGACATTGTGTCAGAAAAAATCTGTGGAGTACCGGAGCAGTTTACTATCCGAACAGCTATCATATTGATTTTGCCGTAGCTAAAGCATTTCGTAATGGTGTAGAAGAATTAGCTGAAACAACAAAAAAAATAGTTAAACACTTAACAGAAACCCAGCAACCCAACGGAAGTTTTGAAAGCAAGCCCTGGGTAAATAAAAAAGATATTATACAATCAACTGCCTACGCCCTGCATGCCATGATAGATTTACGAGCCAAAGGAATGGCAATACCTGACCAGAACATCAGAAAAGCCTTTGAATTTCTGCTAACCAAAGCTCAAAGAAAAGATGGTATGTGTCATTGGGAAGGTGGGGTGTATTTTTCAGGAGGCACGTTGCTCCGCAATATTCTTATCTGGCAGTCTGATGCCTATACCACAGCATTGATAGCGAGTTGTTTTCAGAGATATTACCTCTGACATGGTTCTACACTTTATATTTTCGCAGGAGTTAACAGCCTTTTATATTTCTGTTTCAGAAATTTCATCAGCATTTTCAGCCTTTTCACAACCAATTACGTCTTCTTTATGTTGTTTGTGCAGAAGTAATTAATTTTTTATTAATAAATTTCACAAAATTTAAGTATGACGTTGGCTAATAACGTTACAGGCGGTTCTTCGATGACGACCAATAAACGCAAGATATTTAATGATCCGGTTTATGGATTCGTAACAATACACTCTGATTTAATTTATGATCTCATTGAGCATCCTTTTTTTCAGCGTTTACGTCGTATAAAGCAATTAGGCATGGCCGAACTGGTATATCCGGGAGCCTTGCACACGCGTTTTCATCATGCGCTGGGGGCTATGCACCTGATGCACGAGGTACTGGTAGTGCTGCAATCAAAAGGGCAGATTATTTCCGAAAGTGAGTTTGAGGCAGCACAAATAGCTATTCTGCTGCATGATATAGGCCACGGGCCATTTTCTCATGTACTTGAATACACCATTTTAGATGAAGTGCACCACGAGCACATTTCAGCTTTGCTGATGGAGAAACTTAACCGGGAGTTTAACGGGAAGCTCTCGCTGGCTCTTGAAATGTTTAATGGTACTTATGAACGTGATTTTTTCCATCAGTTAATTTCGAGCCAGCTGGATATGGACAGGCTGGATTATCTGAACCGGGATTGTTTTTTTACAGGAGTAGCAGAAGGCACTATCGGTGTCGACAGAATCATCAAGATGCTGAACGTAGTGGGAAATCAGTTGGTAGTAGAAGAAAAAGGCTTGCTGAGTGTCGAAAACTTTCTGAATGCCCGCCGCCTGATGTACTGGCAGGTATATTTACATAAAACCGCTATCTGTGCCGAAACCATGCTTATGCAAATTATCAGACGTGCCAGAGAGTTGATTAATGCAGGAGAGGCTCTATTTGCCAATCCGGCGTTTATGATTTTTTTAAAAGAAAACGTGAGTTTAAAGGCGTTTCAAAGCAATGATAAGTATCTGCAAGCGTTTACACTATTAGATGATTACGACATCTGGGCTTGTGTAAAAAACTGGCAGTTTCATTCAGATATAATTTTATCAACCATTTGCAGAGATTTACTGAACAGAAACCTGTTCAAAATCAAAATAGCTAATAAACCCATTGAACCAGCACTTATTAGTTCATTAAAACAAGCACTCATTGACAACGGCATCCCCGGGAATCAGTCAGATTATTTTATTACCGAAGGAGACGTAAGCAACAAAGGCTACGTTCGTGGTGATGAAACCATCTACATTTGCACCAAAAACAAAGAAGTAGTAGATATTGCAGATGCCTCAGATTTACCGACTATCAAGGCATTAAGCAACATCGTGAAAAAATACTATGTATGTTGGGGCAAAAATGTATATTTGCAATGATTTTGCTATGTGGTGAATTATTTTTGTACTATTCAAAGAATATTTTCGACAAAAATAATTTTGTCGACACTTTATCCTGTTAAAGTGTTATATTATCCAACGTAAGCAAAATTTAAACACGCTGAAGTATTTTATGCAATTTACGATAAAGCAAATAGCTCACTTAATCAATGGAGAGGTGCAAGGAGACGATTCCTTGACAGTCAGCAAGTTAGCTAAAATTGAACAAGGAAATACCGGCGACATTTCGTTTCTCGCCAATCAGAAATACGAGCATTTTATCTACACTACCAAGGCTTCGGCTGTCATTGTCGGCAAAGATTTTGTTCCAAAAAAGGCTATTTCTGCTTCATTGATTGTGGTTGATAACCCCTATCTTTCGTTTACCCAACTCCTTGAAGAGTATCAGAAGATTTTGAATTTTTCTAAGAAAGGAGCTGAGCAACCAGTGTTTGTAGGAACCGGTACAGAGATAGGCGAAGGGGCTTATCAGGGGGCATTTTCATATGTGGGTAACAACACCAAAATCGGTAAAAATGTGAAGATTTACCCACAGGTTTATATAGGTGACAATGTGGTGATCGGAGATAATACACTGATATATGCCGGAGTAAAAATATATAGTAATGCCATAATCGGAAGCAACTGCGTGTTTCATGCCGGAGCAGTAATCGGGAGCGATGGCTTTGGCTTTGCGCCACAGGAAGATGGAACTTACAAAACTATTCCACAGTTAGGAAATGTAGTAATAGAAGACAATGTAAGCATTGGTGCCAATACTACTATCGATTGTGCTACTATGGGTTCTACCATTATCCACCAAGGTGTAAAAATTGACAACCTGGTTCAGGTAGCACATAATGTTGAAATCGGAAAAAATACCGTAATTGCAGCTCAGACAGGAATAGCCGGCTCAACAATAGTAGGCGAAAACTGTGTACTTGCCGGACAAGTAGGAGTTGTAGGCCATATATCTATTGCGAATGGCACAAAAGTCGGTGCAAAAGCCGGTGTAAGGAAAAGCATTAAACAAGAAAATACTTCTATAACAGGCACATATGCCTTTGAGTTAAATGACTATATGCGGGCAGCTGCTGTTTTCAAAAGACTTCCTCAACTGGATAAACAAGTACGTGAATTAGAAAAACGTCTTGAAGAATTGATTAATGAAGGAGTATTTTCTGAAGCATAAGGTAGCTGAAACCGCAAAATAAGATAATTGCCAATGAACGTAAAACAACAAACCATTCAAAAGAAAGTTTCAATTACGGGCGTAGGCTTGCATACAGGCGAACAAGTATCGCTTACTATTCAACCTGCACCTATCAATCACGGATATAAGTTTCAAAGAATCGACTTAGAAAACAAGCCTATCATAGAAGCTGATGTAGACTATGTTGTAGATACCTCGAGAGGAACAGTTTTAGAGAAAGATGGCGCAAGGATACACACTACAGAACATATTTTAGCAGCCTTGGTCGGTCTTCAGATCGATAATGTACTGATACAGATTGATGGCCCCGAGATTCCGATTTTAGATGGTAGTGCCATGAAGTTTGTTGAACTGTTAGAAGAAGCAGGCGTTGAAGAACAAGCCTCATTGCGTAATTATTACGAGGTAACAGAAGCTATTCATTATCGTAACGATGAACGTAGCATTGAATTAGCCGCATTGCCCCTGAACGACTATCGCCTGACGGCGATGGTCGACTATAACTCGTCTATCCTGCACAGTCAGCATGCGCAATTGCATGCCATTGAGTTATTTAAAGAAGAAATTGCCCCTTGCCGTACTTTTGTGTTCCTTCATGAGTTAGAAACCCTGTTTAAAGCCGGACTCATTAAAGGTGGCGACATCGGCAATGCAGTGGTGATCGTAGACAAAGAGGTATCAGAAGAAGAAGTAGAAAATCTGTCAAAACTACTGAATAAACCAAAAATCAAGGTTGGACAGACGGGGATTCTGAACGATGCCCCACTGCGCTTTCCGAACGAACCGGCACGTCATAAGTTATTAGACGTGATGGGTGACTTAGCCCTTGTGGGTCGTCCGTTAAAAGCACATATTTTAGCAGCACGTCCTGGTCATAAGCCTAATATAGAGCTGGCAAAAAAAATCAAGAAACAAATGCTTGATTCGGCCAAGGGTGCACCCCAGTATGATCCAAATGCTACTCCGGTACTGGATGTAAAAGATATAGCCAAATTATTGCCGCACCGCTATCCGTTTGCCTTATTAGACAAGATTATGTACTTAGACGGCCAAACTGTGATTGGTGTTAAAAATATTACGATGAACGAACCGCAGTTTACGGGTCACTTTCCTGAAAACCCTGTAATGCCGGGTGTGCTTCAAATCGAAGCGATAGCTCAAAACGGTGGTGTGTTGGTTCTTACTTCTACCGGAAATCCCGAAGCCTACTGGCCGTATCTGGTAAGCATAGATAATTGTCGTTTCTACAGAAATGTATTGCCCGGCGATACGCTTATAATCAGATGCTCGTTACTGGCTCCTATAAAATTAGGAGTTGCCAAAATGCATGGCGATGCCTGGGTAGGCAAAAACCTTGTATGCGATGTAAATATGACCGCCCGGTTAGTAAAAAAAGCTAAATAAAGCACAACCACCTGCTAAACTATAAGCTGATTAACTTGTGGTTTAGCTTACAATACTAAGCAATAATCAAACAATTATGAATCAACCGTTAGCATTCATACATCCAGACGCCAAAATAGCTCATAACGTAGTAGTTGAGCCATTTGCTGTGATAAACAAAGATGTAGAAATTGGTGAAGGAACATGGATAGGCTCTCATGCAATAATCATGGAGGGTGCGAGAATCGGAAAAAACTGTCGTATCTTCCCAGGAGCAGTAATTTCGGCTGTTCCGCAGGATCTGAAATTTAAAGGTGAGGAAACAAAAACCATTATTGGGGATAATACCACTATCAGAGAATGTGTAACCGTTAATCGTGGAACGGTAGATAAATACCGCACGGAAATCGGCTCAAACTGCCTGATTATGGCTTATACACATATCGCCCACGATTGCCTTGTAGGTAATAATGTAATTCTTGCCAACTGCGTACAATTAGCCGGACATATCTCTGTTGGCGACTTTGCCAATATTGGCGGGATGTCGGCCGTGCAGCAATTTGTCAAAATAGGTAAGCATACCTATATCGGGGGTTGTTCGCAAATCCGTAAAGATGTGCCTCCTTATATCAAAGCTGCACGTGAGCCCCTTTCATATGCAGGAATTAATTCAGTAGGACTCAGACGCAGAGGACATTCAGACGAAAAAATAGCTGAAATACAGGATATTTACCGGTATATTTATCTCAAAGGATTAAACAACAGTGATGCCATTACACAGGTAGAGCTTGAGTTTCAGGCCTCACCGGAACGTGATGAAATTCTGAACTTTATATCCAACTCTGAAAGAGGAATCATCAAAAGTCCTGCAAAAAAAGGTTTAGAAAGTGATTATTGAGCTTGCTAATATAGGTAAGAAATACCGTAACGAATGGATTTTTCGTAACACCAGTTTATCTTTTACTGCTAAAGAAAGCTATACTTTTGTTGGCCCAAATGGTAGCGGAAAATCCACTCTTTTACAAGTTATAGCGAGTATCCTGCCCCAATCAGAAGGGCAAATTACTTATACATCAGACGGCCAGCCAATAAGTATTGATGATATTTTCAGAAAAATCGTCATTGCCGCTCCATATCTTGAATTAGTTGAAGAATTTACGTTGCTCGAAATCGTTGAGTTTCATCAGCAATTCAAACCTTTCAAAAATCAAATTTCTCCTGCGCAACTACTCGAATTCATTGAATTAACTCCTCATAAAAACAAGACAGTCAGGAATTTTTCGTCAGGCATGAAACAACGACTTAAATTAGGTCTTGCTTTTTACTCAGATTGCCCAATCATTCTATTAGACGAACCAACCTCTAATCTTGATACCCAAGCTACGAGATGGTATCTTGATCAGATAGAACAGCACACCAACGAACGCCTACTGATTATCTGTTCTAACCAGCCTCACGAATATGATTTCTGTAAAAATATTATAGATGTGAGAGATTTTAAGAGGTGAGATGGATAGTACAATTAAAACTTTTTTTACCTTAGAAATCTACCTTAACTGCTGACAGTTTCATTGGTGAAGAAGGCTGTAAATTATTCCTACTTCACAAAATCAATATTCCTCTTCAATCCATCCAACTTTGTTCTTTTCACCGCAGAGCGGCGAAAGATTTCCTGGAAGAGTTCTTCTGTTATTTCCTCCCAGTCTTTTTTGGTAAATTCTGCTAATTGTGGGTTCAATTCAAATTCAGGTGTAGTATGCGGGCGGGCAAAGGAATTCCAGGGGCAAACATCCTGACAAATATCACAGCCAAAAATCCAGTTTTCAAATTTGCCTTTTACTTCATCTGGTATCGCTTCTTTTAGCTCGATGGTATAATAACTGATGCATTTGCTGCCATCAACCACATAAGGCTCTATAATAGCATCTGTGGGGCAGGCATCTATGCAGCGTGTACATGTGCCACAATAGTCTTTTATGGCGCCATCAGGCTGTAATTCAAGGTCGCAGATAATTTCGCCAATAAAGAAAAAGCTGCCTATTTCGCGGTTAATCAGGTTGGTATGCTTTCCCATCCACCCTACTCCACTTTTTCTTGCCCATGCCTTATCCATAACCGGAGCTGAGTCAACAAATACTCTTCCATTTACCTCGCCTATTTCTTCCGAAATCATTTGCATCAAGTCCTTTAGCTTATCTTTCATCACAAAATGATAATCTTTGCCATAGGCATATTTAGAGAGTTTCAGGTCTTCTGATTTTTGTGTCAGTTGTTTTTCCGGATAATAATTCAGAATGAGAGTAATGACTGATTTTGCTCCTTCTACCAATTGGCGGGGGTCGAGGCGTTTGTCGAAGTAGTTGGCCATGTAGGCCATTTGGCCATGATAGTTTTTGTTGAGCCATGATTCCAGGCGTGGAGCTTCTTCTTCCAGAAATTCAGCCCTGGATATACCACAAAAATCAAAGCCTAATTCTCTGGCTTTGGTTTTAATCAGATTGGCATATTTTACTGAATAAGATTGAAGCATGATGCAAATATAAAGCTAATCATTCTGGTAAAGTCATATAAAGTAAGAACCTATGATTTTATAAACATTAATACCGAAGAATAACAATACAGAAGTCTCATTGTTTTCTGACATAATCTTACTTTGTCCTGGCATAATTTTCATTCAAAGTCAGGTTGTATTAATAGCTTTACAAGGGTTATGATATAAGCCTTAAGCCATCAACCGATATCGGTTTCAGCTATTTTTTGAAATAGCTTTTGTAGTTTCAGAAAGGATAAATTTATCGAAATGATTTTTATCAGAGATACTTACTGCAATCGGAACGTAAAAGAATCTATCAAGCTTCTGCTTATTCAGTAAGGGTCTGAGTTTTACCATATCTTTTTCGGTTGTAATGATTTGTTGCGAAGGATTCTGTGCATCAACTATTTGCTCAATCTCCTTTGCTGAAAAAGCAAAGTGGTCTGGGTAATCCATTACTTTGTCAATCATATATCCTTTCTTTTTCAGATATTGATGAAACACTTCCGGTTTAGCTATCGCACTTACAACTGTAACAGGCTTTTGAACACTAAAAATTATACCGGAAGCGTATGGAGTAATATCTCTATAATGAATCACAGAAAAGAAAACCGGAGTGCCTGCCATTGTATATCGGTTTATGCCTGTCTTTAACTCCTCCTTTACTGACAAAGAAATATCGTCAGGGCATTTACTGACAATTACAGCGTGAGCTCTGCCAGCACTCCGGCGAATATCTCTTAATTTACCATAAGGCGCCAGATAATCTGCATAAAAAGGTTGGTTATAATCACATAGTAACAGATTAAGATGTGGAGCTATTTTGCGGTGCTGGAAAGCATCGTCTAAAATAACTAATTCATTATCAGGAAAAATGGCTTGAGTCTGGTTTACTCCTGCTACCCTATCTTCACAGACTACCACCTTGATTTTATCCTTGAATTTCAGATAATACTGCATAGGTTCATCGCCTATTGTTTTAGCTGTGGCGGTATCATCTGCCAGAACAAAACCCTGTGTCTGTCGCTTGTAGCCTCTACTAAGAATAGTGCTTTTGTACCGATTGGCTAATAGATTAACCAGATACTCTACATGAGGTGTTTTACCGGTACCCCCTAAATTCAGATTACCCACATTAATAGTAAAAACATCAGGTCGGGTAATTTTCAACACACCATTATCATACAGCCAGTTTCTTGTATAAACCACACAAGCCATCAGAAAGGTAATCGGAAATAGGATGATTCGTAAAATAAACATCAGGAGAAACCTCATAAATACTTTAGAGATATTGTCAGATTATTAGATTTTTTACACTTTTTCATAAGAAAACAACACAAAATGACTTATCTGTGGCATAAAAAATAAAACTTTCTGTACTTTTGCAAACTTACGCATTTTTTCGATGGGGCTGAAAGCTAATTGGGTCAAACACTTACTGAAGTTTAAATTTGAGGCGGGAACTTCTCGTGGTGTTTATACCGAGAAAGAAACTTTCTATTTAAGAATTACTGACACTGAAACTCCATCAGTTTCAGGATTTGGTGAGATAGCCCCCCTGCATGGTTTAAGCATTGATTATGTACCTGATTTTGAACAGGTATTAAATAATGTATGCGACACCTTCAACAGCCTTGATTTAGAGGTTTTTCCCTGGAATCTGAACATTATTCTTTCTCAATTAATTGATGATGCCTTTCCTTCTGTCAAATTTGGTTTTGAAACGGCTCTGCTCGACTTTATGAATGGGGGTAAAAGAATAATTTTTGATAATGATTTTGCAGATGGTCGAAAAGCTATTCCTATCAATGGTCTGGTCTGGATGGGTAGCAAAGAATTTATGGTGGATCAGGTAGAAGAAAAACTGAAGGCAGGTTTTGATACATTAAAATTAAAAATCGGGGCTATAAATTTTGAAGATGAACTGAGCATTCTCTCTTCTATAAGAGAAAGATATACACCTGAACAGATAAGTCTGCGGGTAGATGCAAATGGGGCGTTTCCTGTCGAAGAAGCCAGTCAAAAACTGGCAAAATTAAATAACTATCAGCTACACAGCATAGAGCAACCCATAAAAGCGCACCAGACTGAGGCAATGGCAATTTTAAGCGAAAGTAGCCCCGTGCCTATCGCACTGGATGAAGAACTGATTGGTATAAGCGACTATGTACAAAAAATGCAGTTGCTAAAAAAAATAAAACCACAGTATATCATTCTGAAACCCACTCTTTTAGGCGGGTTACAACACTGCCGCGAGTGGATTGAAATTGCCAACAGATTACACATTGGCTGGTGGATTACCTCTGCACTTGAATCAAATATCGGCCTCAATGCCATTGCACAATTTTCTGCCGAGTATAAAAACACACTTCCACAAGGCTTAGGCACAGGTGCTTTGTATCATAATAATATAGTAAGTCCATTGACTGTAGAGAATGGTTGTCTGAGATATGATACTAAAAAGGAATGGGATTTAGATATTTTAGAATAATACTTTACGTCTCTGAGTATCAGGGAATGGGGCTGGCTCTCTCAGACACCCGATAAATCCTCCGATTAAGCTTCTCCAGAATAACGCACTCCTGAAACACTTTGTTAGAGATATATACTCTTCAATATTTCTGGACTTAGCTCCTGATTAACCATATACCGATAAGTTTCATCATCATAATTATCAAGGTTTTTTCCGAATACCTCTTTAGTTCTGATGGTTTGTCTTAAAATAATTTCCTGACCTAAAATCAAACGGATTTTCTCCCAGTCGTTATAGAAATACTCTTGCAACAACGGAATGATTTTGTTCAGAAATACCCTGATTAATTCTTCTGCTGATTCAATCTCCATAAAATAGGCATGACCAATAGTATGATTTCGATCTAAAAGAAACTCTATACGCTGGTTTAGTTTTTGAAGTAGTTTTTCTAAATCAATTCCATCGGTTTCTTTCAGCAGATAAGGCTTTGGCATTAGTTCCTGAAACTCAAATCTTCGTCTTAAAGCCAGATCTAATAAGGCAATTGAGCGGTCGGTAGTATTCATAGTACCAACGATATAAAGATTTGCCGGAACTCCGAAACACTCCTGCGAATACGGTAGTATCAAAGAGAGTTCGTTAGCTGCGCCCAGCCGTTTGTCTTTTTCAATCAACGTAATTAACTCACCGAATACCTTAGAAATATTGGCGCGGTTCAGTTCATCAATAATCAATACGTGGCTTTCAGCGTTTTTAAATTTCTTCTCCCGATTTTCCTTTTTGTCATCAATACACGCAGCAAAACTACTATATCCTGCTTTTTTCAGAGCAGCCAGGCAGGCTTTATAGAAAATACCTTTTACAACTTCATAATTTACCTGTCCCCCTCTGGTAACAGGTCTGAGTCCTTCCAGAAACTCTTCGTAACTATATGACTGATGAAAAGTTATAAACTGTACCCTCGTTTTTTGTGCAATATTTTGTGCCTCAAAGGTTTTGCCCGTACCCGGTGGGCCATAATAGACCAGATTAAGCGGAATATCTAATTTCGGTAAATAATCAGTTTCTGTTTCATTGACAGTGGTATATCTATCATTCTGAAGTAAATAAGGCGTATCGGGATTCTCAATCTCCCAGAAAAGCTCATTCCGTAGATTTTCGTCTTCTGCTATCTGATAAATATACGGATTATGTCTTTCTTTTCTGGCACTCGACACCGCCATTGCTTTTAGTTCTTCCAGACACTCTTGCCAGGCACTTCTTATTTTGGTATCCTCAATTAAATGCTTCTCTTCAAAGGGTATATGTGCGTAAAAGTAATCAGAGTTACTCAGCGCCGAGATTTCAATGGTAGTGTGTTTTGAGAATAACTGCTCATGCCGTTTACAGAAGAGCATATCAAACCATACCCCCTTTTTCCGCCGAAAATCAAGCGCAACATAGTTATTAATATTAGCTGCAATGGCCTTGTCTTTCCTGATAGAAAAGGCTATACGGGGGTCATCGATACCCAGATTTGTCACCTCTATCAATTCTTGTAAAAGTACAAAAAACCTCAAAGAAGCCTCTTTATTACCTATTTCTTGCAGTTTTTTAATAAGTAACTCTTTGTTTATAGCTGGTGTATTCATTCTTTTGGTCTATATATTTTTTTTGGTCATATCAACAATTATTTTTTTCGTCGCAACAAAATACCTTTTTCGTATTTTCCTGATTCAGGAATAAATTTGTACTTAAAATAGAATATTTATTCCAGACACAAATAAGTAAAAACAACTATACTTTTAGTGAGTAGAAAGTAAAAAATTACACATATTGTATCAGTTTCAGAATATTATTTGGCTTTTATCAACAATCAAAGAATTTAACAAATGTTTGTATTCTATTTATAATAAAGTTAAATAAATAAAGATTTTCACATTTTTTTTACATTTATTTTCTTTTTTTCTAAAAAAAATCTAAGTTTAAGCACGAATGCGGCAAATAGGTATTTACTACTTTTCTGTAAAAATAGTTATTTCTGCTGCAATCGTGTTTAATAAACCTAAACTAAACTGTTCATGAAAAAAACTCTACTTCTCAGTTTACTGGGGGTCTGGCTTGCTATTGCCTCAATGGCGCAAACAAGAAAGATTACCGGTAAAGTGACCTCTTCCGATGATGGCTCTTCACTGCCAGGCGTTTCAGTTCAAGTAAAAGGTACTGCCAAAGGTACTCAAACAGATGTAGACGGCAATTATTCTATTGAAGCTACCACTGGCGCTACCCTGGTTTTCAGTTTTGTTGGTATGAATACCTATGAAGAAAAAGTAGGTAACCAATCTGTATTAAATGTGTCTTTAGGTGGTGATACCAAACAACTATCAGAGGTTGTGGTAACTGCCATCGGTATTCAACGTGAAAAACGGGCTTTGGCGTATGCAGTATCCAACGTAAAAGCTGAGGATTTACAACAGCGCTCTGAACCTGATGCGCTTCGAGCATTAAATGGCAAAGTGCCAGGTGTGAATATTATAGCCGGAGGTGGTGCTCCCGGTCAGGCTACACGTATTACTATCCGTGGTAATAACTCATTTGCCGGAAACAACCAGCCATTATTTGTAGTAGATGGGATTCCGTTCGACAACTCAGTGAATGCCACTGACGGTTTCAACCAGAATACAGTTACTTCTAACCGTGCCTATGACATTGACCCTAACAACGTGGAGTCATTAACAGTATTGAAAGGTGCGGCAGCCTCAGCCTTGTATGGTTCTCGTGCAGCCAATGGT
This sequence comes from Emticicia sp. BO119, assembly GCF_013912375.1. Taxonomy (GTDB): domain Bacteria; phylum Bacteroidota; class Bacteroidia; order Cytophagales; family Spirosomataceae; genus Emticicia. The sequence goes on from NZ_JACETV010000003.1 coordinate 183,741, forward strand.
GTAGTAGTTATTACAACTAAAGCCGGTAGCAAAAGTGCCAAAAAAGGTTTGGAAGTAACCTATGCATCTTCTTTTTCTACTGAGAAAATCTCAACCATTCCCGATTACCAGGACACATATACACAAGGTTCAAACCAGACCTATAATGGTGGTTTTATCGGTAACTGGGGAACGGTTTTCCCTTCTGAAGTTGACCGTGTAAATCAGGCATTAGGCTTTGAGCGCTATTCAAAGGTTATTGACTCTAATTATCCGGCCGGACAAGTACCTCATCCATTGGTTGGCGTGGCATATGGTGCTGCCCGCTATACTTCTGTATTCCCTGAATTATTGGATGCCAACGGAAAACCTGTTGGTGTTGAGCTGAAACCACATGATATTATCGGAGGTTTCTTCCGTACAGGTAATGTATTCGAAAACAGTTTGAATATCTCTTCTACTGGCGATAAAACAACTATTAGTGCCGGAGCGTCCCGCATGACCAACAAAGGTATCATTCCAAACTCAACCGCCAGCCGTACTACATTAAATTTCGGTGGAAATGCTATTCTGGCTAACAAAATAACCATGAGTGGTAATGTAAACTACGTAAACACTGATCAGCAATCACCACAGTCGGGTGCAGGTTACTACGCTGATTATGGTGGACTAAGCTTTGGGGGCTCAATCTATGGTCGTTTGTTCTATCAACCTCGTAACTATGATCTGAACGGCTATCCTTTCGAAAACCCTGTTGATGGTTCAAACGTGTATTTCCGTGCCCTTGATAACCCACTCTGGACAGCCAAGTACAATCTTTACAATAGTACTGTCAATCGTGTATTTGGTAATATGGCATTGAATTATGATGTAACTCCATGGTTGAATCTGACAGCTAAAGGGGGGATAAACACTTATGCGGAAACGCGTCGTAACGTTTTCCGTCCGGGTGGTGTAAGTGTGCCGTTGGGTAATGTAACTCGCCGGGATATTACCAACACCGAAATTGATTTCACTTTTCTGGCTACGGCTACAAAAGATTTTGGTGAAAAACTTAATATGCGTCTGATGGTAGGTTATAACGCTAACCAGCGCGCCAAAAACATCAGCTATATTACGGGTAATACAGTAATTGACCCTAACCTGCCAATTATTGGTGGTACTAATGCTCAGTTTGCTTCTGAATACCGTGAGAAAAGAAGATTATACGGTTTCTTTGCAGAATATACCGCAGGCTACAACAATATATTGTTCCTGACAGCAACGGTACGCAACGACCACTCTTCTACCTTACCAAAAGAAAACAACAGTTATTTGTATCCGTCAGTAAGTGCTTCATTTATTTTCACAGAGGCCTTTAAGATACCAACCAATATTCTGAGCTTTGGTAAACTGCGTGCCAACTATGCAAAAGTGGGTAAAGATGCTGACCCTTATCAGGTATTTACTGCCTATAATCTCGGTGCTACTTACTATAACGCTTCACCTATTTCGTCAGAAAGTCTACCGACTACCCTGAACAATGCAGGTTTAAAACCGGAGTTTACAGCAGAAGTAGAGGTAGGTGCAGAATTGCAGTTCTTCAAAAACCGCATCGGTCTTGACATCGCCTATTTTGACCGTACTTCTACCGATCTGATTGTTACAGCTCGTATTCCTACTTCAACAGGGTTTGATTATAAAGCTACCAACGCCGGAAAAATAAAAAACAATGGTATTGAGATCGGTCTGAACCTTGTGCCAATAAAACTGAGCAATGGTTTTACCTGGAATTCATTTGTGGCCTTCACCCGTTTACGCTCTGAAATAGTCGATGCAGGCCCAAGCGGTGAATTATTTTTAGGTGGTACTGGTCTGTCATCAACGGGTACTATGCACCGCAATGGTTATCCTTATGGTATGATTTATGGTTCAAAAAATGCACGTGATGATGCCGGTAAACTTTTGATCAGCCCGATCAACGGTTTGCCAATTTTAAGCCCTACTTCAGATATATTGGCCAATCCTGCCCCTAAGTTTACAGTAGGCTGGACGAACACTTTTACTTATAAAGGCTTTACTTTAACGGCTCTGATGGACTATCGCCATGGAGGTAATATGTTCTCGGCAACAGCAGCCTCTTTATTATTGAGAGGCCAGTTGAAGAACTCTGAAGACCGAGAAGGTATGCGTGTGATTCCGGGTGTATTAGGAGACCCTCAAACCTACAAACCATTGTTAGATGAAAGCGGAAAAGAAATCAGAAATACGATTCCTATGACGGCCTTCCAGTATCACTTCTCAAGCGGCTTTGGTGCCTATGGTGCCGACGAAACCAATATCTATGATATTACAACCATTCGTCTTCGTGAAGTTTCTTTAGGCTATGTAATTCCTAAAGCTGCTTTAAAGAAAGTTCTTCCTTTCTTTGGTAGTGCCAGAATCTCAGCGTCAGGAAGAAACCTTTGGTTCAAAGCACCAAATATGCTTGAAGGCTTGAACTTCGACCCAGAGGTATTATCAAATTTTGCCGATTCCAACGTTCAGGGTTTCGACTTAGGTGCTGCTCCTTCTACCCGTCGTTATGGAGTTAACCTTTCAGTAACATTCTAATTCTGGGAACAACCTAAATATCAGAAACAATGAAATTAAAAAATATATCAAAAATAATACTGACAACAAGTATTGTGAGTATAATGAGCAGTTGCGATATGACAGAGCTGGACATCAATAGAGACCTGAACCGTCCGTCCGTAGCCGCAGTAAAACTATTGCTACCTACGGCTGAATCAGCTGCTGTTAATGCCATTACCTCTTTATCTGAAAACTCTCTTGGCTTTGCAGGTTTGTTAAGCAGTGCTGATAACTATGACCTCAATAACCAGTCATATAATGGCACATGGAATGGTTTTTATCGTGATCTTAACAACGTAGAAGCCATTATTAATGCAAGTGCCAACAGCCCGCATTATTTAGGAATAGCCCAGACCCTGAAAGCTCTCGCTATGGGCAATTTTGTAGATATGTTTGGTGATGCCCCGTATTCTGAGGCATGGAAAGGCAATGCAGAAACAGCCATTATCACTCCTAAGTTTGATAAAGATTCAGAAATTTATGAAGACCTTATTAAACTATGTGATCAGGCGGTTACAAACCTCTCAAAAACCAGCCCGGTTTCGGTAGCGACTGAAGGCGGAGATTTTCTTTACAAAGGCAGTATTGCCAAATGGATTAAATTAGCTAAAACCGTTAAAATCAAGCTATTATTAACTTCCCGTAAAGGACGTGCCACCGGCAATGCCGACTTAAAAGCTGCCTTAGCCGCAGGCGGATATATCAGTGACCCTGCCGATGATTTTATCTACAGATTCAGTACTGCCTCAGCACCTGAAGGCCGTCATCCCTGGTTCCGTTCGGCTTATTTAGCTGATAACGGGTTTTCATACCCAAGCCATCAGTTAATGTCAGAAATGATTTTCAACAAAGACCCTCGTCTTGATTTTTATTTCTACCGTCAGACAGACAAAATCCTTGACCCCTCGAACCCAACTGATAGGGGTACTATCCCTTATGGTGGCTCGTACCTCGTATTAAAACCTGCGTTCTGGGAAAAATGGAATCAGGTATTCGGTAAACCTACCAAAGCTGATTCTTCATACGTAGCCGGATTCTTTGGCCGCGACAGAGGAGATAATACAGGGGTACCACAAGATGGTGCCTTACGTACCGCTCCGGGTGCCTACCCTGCCGGAGGTTTGTATGGGGGCCGTAGTGTTGCCGCCAAAGCTTTAACAGGAGGCAGAGGCTCAGGTAACGGTATGTGGCCATTGTTAACCAGCAATAACATCAAGTTTTATCAGATAGAGTCTATCCTTGACGGTGGTGGTGATGGCAATGCCAGAGCCATATTCGAATCTGCCATCAGAGAGCACATCAAACGAGTGGTTGACTTAGGCTTGAGTGTCGATGCAGCTAATGCCAAAGCTCCGGCAACTGCTGATATTGATGCCTATGTAAACAGCCAACTGGCTTTATTTGATGCAGCTCCATCAAACAATGCCAAACTGAATGTAGTAATGAAACAGATGTGGTTCTGCTCTTGGGGACAAGGTATTGAAATATGGAATGCTTTACGCCGTACAGGGTTTCCGTCTACTGTCAACAACCCGATTATCAAGCCTGCACGTCAGTTTGCTTTGCGCCTTCCTTATCCATCGCAGGAAGGAAGTCTGAACTCTAACGCAAGTTCAAAACTTACTGAAGTGATTTTTGACAGAGACCCCGTTTTCTGGGATAAAGTTAAATTAAAATGGGAGTTTTAATTTAACGTTTTCAACAATGCCGGTGTTGAATTTAATCTTTATCCTATCTCAAAATTTTAATTGCATATAACAATGAAAAAAATATTAAGTCTTTCAATCATTGCTTCTCTCCTGTTCGCATTCAGTGCGTGCCGTGATGAATCATTGAACCCGCTTCCGGGTTGGGATCCGGGCGTACATGCCTTTACAGTATTTGATGGCATCAACTTTAATGGTAATATCCTGGCAAGGCCTCAGCCTTATGAAGTGGCTAATGCTAAAAACTTTACCAAAGCCAGTCAGAATACCTCTAAGGTAGATCTGAAAACGCGTTGGGTATCGTTAGATAATAAACTGACAGTATCTAAAATCGAAATTTATGTACGTGTATTAGAGTCTTACAACGACCCTGACGGTAACCCTAAAGTAGCCGACCTAAGCGAAAACGGAAAGGGAAAACTGATTGCTACCATCAGCACACCTGCCGCCAACCGCCAATGGAATAGCTTTAGTATCTCAGCACAACAGGTATATGAAGCCTACAAGAATGCTTCAGTTGCCTACGACAAAGTCAATAAAGTAAATGTGTTTAATAATCCGGCAAGACCTCGTCCGGCGGGAGCCTGGTTCAGACCGGCAGAGACAACCGGCTATGGCAGTGTTGGAGCTGACAGTTTTGTAGTTACGTGGGTATTGACCACCAGCGATGGACAGGTTTTCAATACATGGAATCCTGATTCTATCTGTGCAGACCCCACTCCGGTTTCAGAAGCTAACTCAAACTGTCAGTTAACATTCACTGTTCGTTAATTTTTAGTTTGTTTAAATTGGAGAAATACCCCATCCACGATGGATGGGGCTATTTTTCTATAAGAATATTGTGGCTTTATGCAGCGGCTTTTGTTTCTTCTTCTTTTTTTATCTGTTCCAGTCGCTTTAGCTCAGTCTCCTGGCGAAATAAATTTCTATGACCACATCGCTCCTATTATTCACAAAAACTGCACCCCTTGCCACCAGCCTGATAAATCGGCACCTTTCAGTCTGATTACCTATGAAGATGTCAGCAAAAGAGCTCGTTTTATCAGGAAAGTTACCCAGTCAAGATATATGCCCCCTTTTCCGGCGGACAGGAGTTTCCAATCGTACCTCAACGAAAGAAGCCTGACAGTGGGTGAAATTGCCACTATTCAACTCTGGATAGAAGGAGGCATGAAAGAAGGCACTAAAAAAAAGGAGCTAATAGAAGAAATAAACTTTCAAGCCTATGAAACCCGACCAGATTTAGTGCTTAAAATGCAAAAGCCTTATCTGATTACAGGAGATAATACCGAAGATTTTCGTTTTTTCAGTTTGCCTACAAATCTATCTCAAGACCAATACATTACTTCTATTGAATTTGCGGCTGGCAATAAGAAACTGGTACATCACAGTCGCCTGATGGTAGACACAACCAATCAGATAAGAGGGATTGATGGTTTGGCAGAAACTGACCCTAAAGTTGCTGAATTTCAGAGAATTGCATTGAAAGAAGAATTTCTCTATGGCTGGGTACCCGGCAACGACCGCATCTATTTCCCACAAGGAACAGGTGTAAAACTCAATGCCCATTCAGATTTTATTCTGAATATGCACTACGCACCCTCACCCGTTCGTAGTAGTGATCAATCCGAAATAAGGCTGTATTTTGCCAGAGATAAGGTTGAGAGAGAAGTAAAGAATTTTACCCTGCGCGAAAACGATATTTCTAATAAGCCTTTTATTATTAAAGCAGGCGAAAAGCCTACTTTTTATATCTCAAAAAAAATAGACAAGACAGTCTCGCTGGTCTCCGTACTTCCACATATGCACCTGATTGGTAAGCGTTTCAGGGCATTTGTTATTACGCCTGCTGGCGAAGTAATTAATCTTGTAAAAATAGATAACTGGGATTTTAACTGGCAAATGACCTACCAGTTCAGGAAATTACTCAAAGTTCCTGCAGGCTCTACTTTTATTGTAGAAGCCACCTACGATAACTCAGCTGAAAACCCCGAAAACCCTTTTGGCCCTCCAAGAGATATTACCTATGGCTGGGGTACCAATGATGAAATGTTGAACTTAGTATTGTATTATCTGGATTATCAGGAGGGCGATGAATAATTTTGACTCAACCTTTTCATAGTGCACACCCTATGGGTTCATGGTAAGATACCCTTACACTTTCTCCTTTGATTAAAGCTTCAATTGCATCAGACAGATAATTTTCTGTGGCTTGAGCTCTGCTTTTACCTAAACTATAGTACCAGTTATCAATAGCTCCATGATAAACTGTTATACCCATATTACTGATTAAAAAAACCTCAGGCGTGACACTGCCCTTAAGTCGGTGAAGGAGTTTTTGTTTTTTATCAAAATAAATGGGCAAATTAAACTGATAGTTGGTTTTAAAATCCTTAAATGCTACAGGGTCTATATTCTTATGTGGATACACTACATATATCTTTATACCTTGACCCTGATATTTCTCATTAATTTCTTTGAGCAATTTGGTGTATTTCTGGCAGATCGGGCAATCAATATCAAAGAAGACCAAGACCGATGCTTTGTTCTGGCTGAGGTCTGAGAAATTGAATGAGAGTGTAGTATCGCTTCTGAGCTTTTGCCCGAAACATGGAAATAACATAAGGCCATAAAACATAAATAGCAACAAGAAGTAGTGTTGGCTCTTGTTTTTATATTTATGCTTTATGGTTTGTTTGGGGCTCATCTGATGATTTGTTATTGGTGAAGGTTCAATGCATTAGATTGCACAAAAACAATTGGTTCTTATGCTATTTCAATTCACTTGCCTTAATCTCTTTTGTCCACAGTTCTTTGCCGTCTTTATCCAATATATTGATTTTCAAAACCCTATTGGTGCGTGGGCCGGATATTTCAAGCAATCCGAAATTATGTCTGGTTACACTTGTGCCCTCTACATAAGGTGTATCTGCCTCTTCTTTCACCGGTTTTGATGCACCTGATGTGAGGGCTGAAACCGTCAGATCGTATAAAGGATATGTACCCGGACGTTCGATTTTGCAAAGAGATGTCCAGTGTCGGTCTCCGCTGATAAAAATAACACCCGGAATTTTCTCTCTGGCAATCAGGTCAAATAGCTGGTTGCGTTCTTCTTCATAATTGGCAAAGTTTTCAAATATCTTTGCCGGATTCCCTACCTGCCCGCCTACTACTACAAATTTAAATGGCGCATTCGAGAATTTCAATGCATCTATCAACCATTGAATCTGTTTTTGTCCGAAATACTCTCTTGCTCCTGTAATCCGGTCATTCGGTGTTCTCCACCAGCGGTCGTCCATCAGAAAGAACTGACAGTCAGCCCATTGAAACGAGCCTGTTACCCCTTCATCATTAAAAGTATAATTCAGGTTTCCCCAGAAAAGCTTAAAAGCATCAAGCGTTTGTTTCTTGCTCACAAAACCCCTGTCGGCATCATTCGGGCCAAAATCATGGTCATCCCAGATAGCATAATTGTGGACACTCCCCAACAATGGTTGCATTTCGGGCAAAGAGCGCGTATGCGTATAACGTTTCAGAATACCCGTTTTAGTGTTCCAGTCTACTTCTCTCAGATAGAGGTTATCACCACCCCAGAGCATAAAATCAGGCTTTGACTGGTATATACTTGTAAATATTTCGTACTCAGAGCCGTAAGGTGTTCCCGGGCGATCAAAACCATCTTCGTTGATATAAGCACAGCTACCTACTGCAAATTTGAAAGCAGGCGGATCTGTACGCCATTGCCAAAGTGTTTGGGTCTGAAATTCTAATGGATAGCTGATCGCAACTTTCTTTTTATCAACCCATACCTCATACCCGTATTTTTTGCCTGGTAGCACTTCATCAGCAACCAGTCTTGCCACAAATGCATCGGTTTTATTAGTTTTTACCTCATTGGTTGAGTATTTTATGGTAGGTTTTTCTTTATCCCAGTACACAAATTTAACCGAGGCCTCTTTTTTTGTTTGTACCCAGAGCATTACTTCCCGCATTTCTGAATAACCCAGCATAGGGCCGGATTGTATCTGGGCAGAAAGTGAGAGAACGCTAATTAATAAGATGGTTAATAGCAGATATAGTTTTTTTATCATAATATTAGGTGGTAAATGTGTAACCTGACAAATTTAACCTATTCCTTACAAACCCTTTATTAAACTTCTGTAAAATGCTAAAAAAACTTCTTTTGCTGGTGAATCCTCATTCGGGTTCGGGCAAAAGTCTTGCAGCCAGCGAGTTTCTGAAACAAAATCTTGCTGGCTATGAATTTAACACTGTTGTGAGTCAGTATAAAGGATATTTCGTTGATTTTTTACGCAAAGAAGACCTGACTCTCTATGAAAAAATTATTATTTTTGGCGGAGACGGTACCATGCACGAAGTAACCAATGGTATTGCGGAAAAAGATACTACTCCTCCGCTTCTGCTGTTTCCGTGCGGTGGTGGCAAAGCCTTGAATCATGATATTAATAACCTCGACTGGGAAAGTTCATTAGCAAAATTTCATCAACACAATACCAAGCAGATTGATATTTTCAGAGTGTGGTTTCCTAAGGCTGAGACAAACAAACAAATGATGTATGGCTTCAATATCATTGGTTGGGGATTAGTATCCAATATCAACCTGACTTCTGAAAAACTACGTTGGTCAGGAGATTTACGGTATAGCATAGCTGCCATTATACATATTTTCAAGAATACTGGTTTTGAGGGCAAGGTGATGATAGATGACGAAGTATTTACAGGCAGATTCAGCTTTGTATTGGCCTGCAATACCCAGCACACAGGCAAAGCCATGAAAATAGCTCCGTTGGCAGCCTTAGACGATGGCTTATTAGATATTCTGGTAATCAAGCACGTGCCTTTCTATCACCTGCTCCGCTTGTTTCCACTCATTTTCTCTGGCAAGCATATTCATTCACCACTGGTTATTTACAAAAAAGCCAGAAGATTCAGTATTGATGCCGAGCCTATGACATTGGTGATAGATGGAGAGGTGAAAGGACAGACGCCTTTACAGGCGGAAGTACTTGGGAATAGAATTAATATGATTGTGTGAAGTATGGGTGCTACGCCCCAGTAATCACCAATCCCACAATGCTAAACCCGCCGTCTTTTTCTGAGAGAATATAATGGTTGGTTTCTCTGGATACCTGTGTATCCGAATCATCATAATTCTCCCAGAATACTTTGCATACTAAGATTGTTTCTGAGACCCTTTCTTCTGTCAATACATAAGGTATGGCCTTAGTTATTTTTTGAGCGGCGTAAGGTTTCAATCCCTCTTCCCAAAATGCCAGTACTTCCTGTGGTTTTGTCACTACCTGCACACCCTGGTCGGAATAAACTGCCATTGGTGTTTTGTAAAATGTGGTGATATTGGCGGCTGAAAAAGAGAGTAAAGCCGCTGCATATTCTTTAAAAAAATCCTGCGTTGTGTGTGCCATGATCAATTGAGTTAAAGTATTTAATAGGCCAGATTGTTATCTCAGTCATACTTTTACTCTTTAAATAAGTATGCCAGCCATTCTTTAAGAAGGTGGAGTAGTTGCTCAGTGAAATACTATTTAGCCTGAAATGCTCAATATTGATTCCAACCGCTCGTTATTGATAAGAGTCAATCTTGCGAGAACGCTTTTATGAATAAACTTTTTACTTTTTTCTTCCTCTTACTCACGACCACCACCTTCGCACAGAATCGCTTCACAGTAAGCGGTTATATCCGTGAAAAAGGCAGTCAGGAACAATTAATCGGGGTAAATATCTATCTACCCAATTCGTCTATTGCCACTACCTCCAACACCTATGGGTTTTATTCGCTTACCCTTCCGGCACAGGATTCAGTTACGGTTATTTATTCCTTTGTGGGGTATCAGCGCCTTGAAAAAAGAATTGGCCTACAAAAAAGCCTTGAACTGAATATAGATTTAGCACCAGCTACCCAATTACAGGAAGTAGTGGTATCTGCTAAAAAACAGGAGGAGAAAGTCAGCGAATCGGTACAAATGAGTACAATAGACCTGCCAGTGAATCAGATAAAAAAAATTCCGGCTTTTCTGGGCGAAAAAGATGTACTCAAAGTACTCCAATTGATGCCCGGCGTACAGAAAGGTTCGGAAGGGCAATCAGGGATTTATGTGCGTGGCGGTGGTGCCGACCAGAACCTGATTATCCTGGACGATGCCATTGTTTACAATGCCAATCACCTCTTTGGTTTTTTTTCTACTTTTAATGGCGATGCACTCAAAAGTGTAGAACTCACCAAAGGAGGCTTCCCGGCTCGTTATGGAGGTCGATTATCATCGGTGATTGACCTGAACATGAAAGAAGGAAATAAAGAAAAACTTCATGGCGAAGGCGGTATCGGGCTGATTTCATCAAGACTAACCTTAGAAGGACCAATCAAAAAAGGCAAATCTTCTTTTTTGGTTTCTGGTCGACGCACTTATCTGGATATTGTTGCCCGTCCGTTTATCAAAGCATCAGCAGGCTCTGGCGACAATAGTAGTGGAGGTTATTATTTTTATGACCTCAATGCCAAATTGAACTATGATTTCGGGCGAAAAGATAAAGTGTATCTCAGTGGTTATTTAGGGCAAGACCGATTCTATATAGAATCAGAAGACGTTAATTCAAACGACGAATCAAACCTGAATTGGGGGAATATTACCGCTACTGCCCGTTGGAACCACTTATTTAACGAAAAACTATTTGCCAATACCTCGTTCATTCTGAGTCGTTATCAGTTTGGGATAGGCAGTTTTTATAGGGACAAGACACAATCAACAGAGGATTATACACTGAAATATAATTCAAGAATCAATGATATAGGATTGAAAAGCGATTTCGATTATTTCCCTGACCACAAACATTCTATCAGGATGGGAATCGCTGCTACACGCCATCGTTTTATTCCTTCGGCTATTGTACTGCAAAGTAATCAGACCAACTTAGATAAAGCTGCCACACCGATTGATGTACTGGAATCGGGCATCTATGGTGAAGATACCTGGAAAGTAACAGATAAATTTAAAATGAATGTGGGTTTACGATTAAGCTATTTTTTAGCACAGAAACGCAATTATTTGCGCCCTGAACCACGTTTTTCGGCTGCTTTGAAATTAGCCGAAAATCTATCAGCCAAAGCTTCCTATGCCGAGATGAACCAGTTTGTGCATCTGCTATCTAATACAGGCATAGGTTTGCCTACTGACCTATGGGTACCTACCACCCGGAACGTAGCACCGCAAAACTCAAAACAGGTAGCGGCAGGTTTAGCACAGGATCTCCCAGATCAGGATCTGACTTTAACAGTAGAAGGCTATTATAAGATAATGAACGATATTCTGGCCTATAAAGAAGGCTCAACTTTCCTGAACTTAGATGGTTTAGGCGCACAGGAGGTGAGCTGGGAAGATAACGTTACCGCAGGTAAAGGCTGGTCTTATGGTGGTGAAGTACTCCTGCAACGTAAAGCAGGCCGTTTTTCTGGTTGGGTAGGCTATACCCTTTCCTGGACACAATGGCAATTTACTGAATTGAATGCAGGCAAAAAATTCTTTCCGAAATATGATCGTCGACACGATATTTCGGTAGTAGGTATCTACGAGATAAGCTCAAGAATCACACTTTCTGGTACATGGGTTTATGGTACAGGAAATGCACTAACCCTACCGATTTCAAGCTATCAGGCTTATACTGACAGGTTTAATGGTTCCAGAAGAAATCCGGCGATTATAGACCGGATACAATGGAGTAATCAAGGAGTGAATGAATACGGCGAAAAGAACTCTTTCAGAGCAGAAGCCTATCATCGTCTGGATTTCGGGATTCAGTTTCATAAAAAACTTAAACGCCATGAACGCACCTGGGAGTTTAGTCTGTACAATGCCTACAACCGCCGGAATCCGTTCTTTTATGATATAGTAACCGAAACAAGCACCAGTAACTCAGCCGAAACCAAAACTGTATTGAAAAAGTATTCGCTGTTCCCGGTTGTTCCTGCTTTTTCCTACAACTTCAAATTCTGATTAAGACATGAAATATACCATTCATATATTGCTGATAGTTATGGCAGGATTTTTATTTTCCTGCGAGAGTCTGGTTACAACCGTGCCTGAGAGCAGATTACCCAAAGGCATAGAAAAGGTGGTTCTTCATGCCTATATTTCTCCACAAGACACGCTTATTTTAGTCAAACTTACAGCCTCACGCCCGCTATTAGGTGTATATAATAAAGATGGCGTAGGTTACACAGTTATAGGCAATGATACCATCTATTTTACAGGTGGTATTATAGAAAATGCAAACGTTATATTATCCAATTCCAGACAACAATATATCAGTATTCCGTATATCAAAAATGAAGCTACCTATATACTTGACGCAAGCAGGTTCCCGATTGAAGCAGGAGAAACCTATACAATCAAAGCCGAAACACCAATAGGAAATGTAGAAGCAACCTGCACTGTACCACCAGGAAATGCCATCATAGAAAAATATAAAATCGATACCACGACCGAGAATTTCTTTAACGGCCGCAGCAAGACCTTCCATGTCAATTTCGACTGGAAAGATATACCTTCGCAAGCCAATTACTATACAATGAAAGCCAGTGTTACCACAAAAATGTTACTTGAACCTACCACTGCCAACCACAACCCTGAAAAAACAGAAAGAATCATCACTTATTATGCTTTCTGGGATGAGGAAAACAGACAAGCTCAGTATCAGAGTGATATAAGCCGCGATGGTACTCTGTTCTCTACACCAAATGGTAATATCCCCCTGAATCTTGCAGTGATTTATTTAAATGACAAAGTATATATGGCCAACTTTGCCGGAGAAAAAAGCACGATCAGGCTCGAGGTACTCAACACTGATAAAAACTATTACGATTATCACAGAGCCGTAAGAATCAATAACAGGCAGGACGGCAATCCGTTTGTAGAGCCTGTACCCATACCTACCAATGTCAAAAATGGTTTAGGGTGTTTTGCGGCTACCAATAAATCTATTCTTACCGTTGTTTTCTAAGCTACTTGCTTTTTGACTGAGACAGCTTTATTTATTGCGCATTGCTTTGTATCTTTGCGCCCTTATTCTTTAATACTTTTAATCAAATGGAAATTACAGGTAGAATCATACAATTATTGCCTCTACAAACAGGTCAGGGTAAAAACGGTGTCTGGAAAAAACAAGACTTTGTTATCGAAACTGAAGGACAATACCCGAAGAAAGTGTGTATCTCGGCATGGGGCGATAAGGTAAGTGAGCAAATGCTGGTTGTAGGCAAAGAAGTAAATGTATCTTTCGATATCGAAAGCCGTGAGTTTAACGGACGTTGGTACACCGATGTAAGAGCATGGAAAGTAGAGGAAGCCGGTGGTGCCCCTGTAGAACCATACTATGCAGCACCCCAGCAATCAAGTACTCCGGCAGCCAATAAAAATGCTGCACCCGAGTTTCTGATTACTGCTGAAGACAGCAAAGATGATTTACCTTTCTAAGCAAAAAAATACAATTCAGGTTTACACGAAACACAGAGAATGTAACACTCTGTGTTTCTTTGTAATAAATAGAATAGCTATAATAGTAGCAATAAGATATTTTTTTTACGTAAAGATATAGTGAATGGTCTGCAAGTTATAGACAGGGCAATGCTTTGTCTCTACGAATTTTCCTGTTATTTTCTGTATTATGTCTTTATATTATCCAATCGAACCAGACACCCCATTTTTCATTCTTAAATAGCTGTTTTACAGCAACCACTATGTTTTCTATCCAGAATTTTACAGTTGAGTCTTTAGCCAATCAGTTCGGAACACCTTTGTATGTGTATGACGGTAATAAAATTGAGGAACAAATCGGTAAAATGCGCAAGGCATTTGCGGGTACTAATCTCAAACTAAAGTATGCTTGCAAGGCTCTGACAAACATCAATATCATGAAGCTCATGCGAAAGAATGGGGTTGATATTGACGTGGTATCCACTCAGGAAGCTCATCTGGCAATTCTGGCCGGATATGAGCCTAATCAGATACAATATACGCCAAGTGGTGTAGCTTTTGCTGAAGTACAGGAGGCTGTAACATTAGGTTTAAGAATGAACCTTGACTCCCTGCCTTTATTAGAGAAATTCGGACAAATTTACGGTAGCTCGCTGCCTATCTGTTTACGTATCAACCCTCATATCATGGAGGGAGGTACCATTAAAATCTCTACCGGACATAAAGATTCAAAATTTGGCATTTCGATTGAACAAGCTGATGAAATTCATGAAATCGTAAAAAAATATGGTCTTAAAGTAGTAGGTCTGCACCAACATACAGGCTCTGATTTCAAAAATGCCCATGTAATTATCGATGCTGCCGAAAAACTGTTCGACTTAGCGTTTAAATATTTCCCGAATCTTGAGTTTATTGATTTAGGTTCAGGGTTTAAGGTGGCCTATAAAGAAGACGACCACGTGACTGATATGGAGAAACTGGGCAAGGGTGTAGTAAAAGTCTTTAATGAATTCTGTGAGCAGTATGGTAAAGATGTACAACTATGGTTTGAACCGGGTAAGTTTCTTGTTAGCGAATGTGGGTATCTGCTGACAAGAGCCAATGTGGTAAAACATAATCCGGGACGTAATTTTGTGGGGGTTGATTCTGGATTAAATCATTTGATTCGTCCGATGATGTATGATGCCTACCATGAAATAATCAATGGTTCTGATCCTGATGGTGAAGAAAGAGAGAAATATGATATTGTGGGGTATATCTGCGAAACAGATACTTTTGGCAAAGACCGGACTATTCCGACAGTAAACGAGGGTGATATTATTGTCATAAAAAATGCCGGAGCCTATGGATTTTCAATGGCTTCTAACTACAATTCACGCTTCCGCCCCGCAGAAGTCTTGATTTATAATGAAGAAGTACACCTGATTCGCAAGCGTGAAACAATGGAAGATATTCTGAAAAACCAGATTGTTCTGGATTTATAGACTGATATACAATTTTGCAATAATTCTATTGCCACTCTATACAAACGATACACTATGTAACCCCTTAAAACAATTGTGTAACATCGGTCACCTAATGTATATTGTGGCAATATCTTTTCCTGTCGATCATCATATCTTCAAAATTGTATAGTACTATAAGATTGTTTACATTTGAATCATCAACCAATAAGAGTACTTACATGACCGCTTCAGAACAAACTTTCCATCGCTCCAATAAAAAAGACGAATTTGAATCACCTGATTTTTATGCAATAGACGATTTACTGACAGAAGAACAACTCATGATTCGTTCGGCGGTTCGTGATTTTGTAAAAAGGGAAATCTCCCCTATTATTGAAGATGCCGCCCAACGTTGTGTTTTTCCTGAACATATCGTCAAAAAATTCGGAGATTTAGGGGTATTTGGTCCAACCATTCCGGTTGAATATGGCGGCCAGGGCTTAGACTATATTTCGTATGGTTTGATGATGCAGGAAGTTGAAAGAGGCGACTCAGGTATGCGTTCAACGGCTTCAGTACAAGGTTCTTTGGTCATGTTTCCTATCTATAAATATGGTAGTGAAGATCAAAAAATGAAGTTTTTACCCAAATTAGGAAGCGGAAAATTTTTAGGTTGCTTCGGCCTGACAGAGCCAGATTTTGGTTCGAATCCAAGTGGAATGACCACCAATTTTAAGGAAGATGGCGACCATGTGATTCTGAATGGATCAAAAATGTGGATTTCTAATTCGCCCAGAGCAGATGTAGCTGTAGTTTGGGCAAAAAATGAGCAGGGACGTATCAAAGGAATTATTGTTGAGCGTGGTATGGAAGGATTCAGCACACCAGAAATACATGGCAAATGGTCTTTGAGAGCAAGTATTACCGGCGAACTGGTTTTTGATAATGTAAGAGTGCCCAAAGCTAATATTTTACCCGAAGCCGATGGGCTAAAAGCTCCGATGTCGTGCCTTGATAATGCCCGATATGGCATTGCCTGGGGTGCTGTAGGGGCAGCGATGGATTGTTATGATTCGGCACGCAGATATGCAATAGAACGCATCCAGTTCGATAAACCGATAGCTTCTTTCCAATTGACCCAAAAGAAACTGGCAGAAATGCTTACCGAAATCACCAAAGCACAATTAGTATGCTGGCGATTGGGCAACCTGAAAAATCAGGGTAAAGCTACCACTGCGCAAATTTCATTGGCAAAGCGAAATAATGTAGCAATGGCATTAGAGATTGCCCGTGAAGCCCGACAAATGCACGGAGGCATGGGCATTACAGGTGAATATCCGATTATGCGCCACCAGATGAACCTCGAATCGGTAGTAACCTATGAGGGCACACATGATATTCATTTATTGATTTTAGGAAATGCAATTACTGGTATCCCGGCGTTTAAGTAATGGCGGATTTGTGAATGGTGAATTAATGAATAGTAAATTCAAAATAATTATTCGCCGATTCACGATTCCGATTCACTAATCTCTTGAAATTCACTAAAGTCTGAGAGTTCCTTTTTATTGTTGGTTTCCAACTGTTTGTAGTCTATTTCCCAATTGACAGATGCGGCTAACTGATTCATCATGAGCCCTACCTGTCGGTTGGCCACTTTAGGTAAATCACTTTCCAGGGCTTTATCCTGCATCAGTTTTTTAGCTTCATTCAGTATATTGGTATAATCTTCATGACTGAATTTATTCAACCATCCCTGGTCTATATCATAAAATTTATAGTCTGTATCAATCGACAATACTTCTGCCTGCGGAAATTCTTCTACTATCAGTTTGCGCGTTGTTTCGTCTCGCCTGACCTTCATTTTGCCAAAATCAAACCCAACTGAAACCTTCGCCCTTGAAACCACCAAAGCTTTTTTATTAATTTTGAACAAACCCCAGAAATCTTTTTTGCTACTATGGTCATATATCTCTGTGAAATAGCCCTCAGCAACCACTACTTTAAATACTTTCTCTATGCGTTCGAGTAGCAGGGTCGATTCTCTGCGTAATTGCTCACGGTTATCCCGTATTTTTTTGCCATATACCCAATTAAAAACCTGCCATGCGGCAATACCCCCAACACCCAAAGCCGATATAAAAAACAAAAAATCCATGTTTCCCAAAGTGTATGTATAGAATTGAGACGTAAAAGTTAATAGATATTTCTTTATCAAAGATAGAAATTTTAAGTTACGGCCTGGTGTTTCTTAAACTATTTTGTTACGCTTAGTTCCGGGATGGTACTTTTCTTCAGGTAAAAAAGATAGCCCCTCAAAACCAAAAGAACAGAATAACAAAGGCATAAGAGAGTTTATGTTTGTCAGAAAAAAAGATAATTTTCTGTACTTTTGCACTAAAAATCGACTCAGACAAGTTTGACACAACCACCCAATAAATACCTGATTCTCTTAGTTGGCCCGACAGCCGTTGGCAAAACCGACCTGGCCATCAGATTAGCCCATCAGCTCGATACCGAAATCATTTCAGCCGATTCAAGGCAATTCTACAAAGAACTAAGCATTGGAACAGCCAAACCTACTCTCGAAGAAATGGACGGTGTCAAACATCATTTCGTTGATTCCCACAGTATTAATTCTTATTATAGTGCCGGAGACTTTGAAAGAGATGTAATGAAACTATTGGAAGAGGATATTTTTAACCGAAAAGATGTGGTGATTTTAACCGGAGGTTCCGGTCTATTTGTAAAAGCCATTACGGATGGTTTAGATGATATGCCTGAAGCCCCTTTGGCTTTGCGGGAAAATCTGATGCAAAGACTCGAAACAGAAGGAGTTGAGGCATTGGCAGAAGAATTAAAAAAACTCGACCCTGAATATGCCGCCACAGCCGATTTGCAAAACTCTCAACGGGTAGTGAGGGCTTTAGAAGTTTGCTTAAGCACAGGCAGACCTTTTTCTGAATTTCATAAAAAAACCAGAATAACCCGAAATTTCCATTTCATCAAAATTGGCATCGAACGCCCAAGAGAAGAATTATACAACCGTATAAACCAACGAATGGAACTTATGCTTGCCAATGGTTTGGTAGAGGAAGTAAAAGGCTTAGCCAATTACAGAAACCACAATGCCCTGCAAACAGTAGGCTATAAAGAAGTATTTGAATTTTTAGGAGGCAGTTACAATTACCCGACAATGGTTGAGCTATTGAAACGTAATTCGAGAAGATATGCTAAAAGACAAATGACATGGTTTAAAAATCAGGATAATTTCAGATGGTTCAATGCTGAGGATTTTGATGGAATTTATGGATTTGTACAGTCAGAAATTAAAAATTGTAACAAAAACAAATAAGTGATTCCCTGAACTACTAATTCAATCAGATAACTCTCCAGTTTCGTCCGGTTATCAGGCAATAAGAGGTCGTTAAACTGTCAGAAAGAGATTAACTCAAGCATTTTAAGTTATTCAATGTCTTCGATTACGATAGGTGTATGCTTGGTTATATACTTCTCGCCGATTTTGCAGATAATCATAATCAGATTCAAGAAATAAAAGTCCACTAAATACTTTCTCAGAGATTTCTAAGAGCGTTTTTTTCAAAATATTCCTCCGGCGTCTCTCCGGTAAAAACCTTGAAATCATGGATAAAATGAGCCTGGTCAAAATAGCCTGCTTCATAGCCTAATTCGGTCAATGTTTTTTCCAGATCATAGTCTTTCAATAAAGCATTGAACCGGACGATGGAAGCAAATTTTTTGGGCGAGGCACCTACTATTCTCCTGAATCGTTTTTCAAGGGGGCTTTTGCTGGTATATAATTGCCTTGCCAATTGGGTGATTCTGATATTACCCTTGGCTAACTGAATCTGGTGAATAGCTGATTGCACCAGAGCATCAGCCTGAATGGGTTGAATACGTGCCATCAGAAATTGTTCGATGATTGTAATTCGTTCCTGATTTGTTTGAGCTTCAGATAGACTTTCTTCTATTTCATTAAGTGATGATTTACTGACAAAGTTTTCTAAAGAAACACTTTCGCCAAACAACTCATTCATAGGCTCTCTGAAAAAACAGGCAGCACCTGTTTCGTTGAAGAAAACCAGAACAGTACCAATATTTTTTGAGTTCTGAAATACCCTGAATTTATCCTGTAAGCCTGTAATGCCGGCTGTTTCTAAAGGCTTGATGGCTGTATTCTCAATTGTTGAGAGGTGTCCCCGGTACTGAAAACCCATTACTAAAGAAGTGCCGGGCAAAACCTTATATTCCATTTCCTGAGTGACCTCAGAAATAGCCAGTAATCTGACATAAGGTTTCAGTGCATCAGTTGGAATAAAAGTGATCAGGCTCATATTTGAATATTATTCAGCATCATATATATTTTCGCTAAAGAAAGTTTTAAACCGATTGACAGATTTCTCTACAATGGCGTTTTCCTGTTCATTAAACTTGTAAAACGGTGCGATTTCTACATTTACTTCTTTGTTTGTAATGGTTCGCTGCCATGCACCCACAATAGTTCCGTTAACAATTATCATACGATTAAAAGGGAAAGTCGATTTACTACCATTAGGATTGCCCTTATCCTCAGGCAAGAAAACCGCCTCACGGTTTTTGTAGGCAATACCATATTCATCATAATCCGGCATCAGGAATGAATGCGTAGGATACTCTAAATCCTTCGGGCTGCATGGTGCATAAATATATTCATATTTATCAACTTTTGTATGAATAAAATAAGGCGGAAGGTTAGCAATACCAACACGGGCTTCTTTCATGGTTAAACCCGACCACCACACAAAATCCTGTGCTGTAGCAGGGCCACGGCTTGTAAAATAGCGTAAGGCCAGCTGGCTTAAGGCTTCTTCCTGGCTTAATGGCCGGGTAGGCGGTACACGTTCATCAATCAGAGCATATGTAAATTGTTTTCCCTGTCGGGGTCCACTACAGATAAGGCCATCCAGTTCGGCCTGCATCATGATACAACTTAATCCAACAGTGTCTGTTATGATGCCCGCCTCCTGAAAAGCTGCATTCAGAATAGCTCTGGTAAGAGATTTACCACCTTCCAGTTTTTTGACCATTATATCGTTGCACTTATTGAATACGGTGCTATCAAGACCATTCTTTCGATATTGATAGGCATTGAAAGCATGTACTCTCGGAGCTGTGAGCGTAAGTAGCCATCTGAGATCGGCCGGGCTTACAAAATGCCAGGTGGGGCGCATCACATGTGTTCGTAGAATTTTCCCCTCATTAATAGCGAGCTCTACATCAGTTTCATTTATTTTGTTCAGGCGCAATCCTATAGCCCATTTTGACATGGCATATTCCTGTGCCTGTACTGCCACCAGCCACGAAACAATTTCTTCAGGTCTGGTAAACTTCGTTTCTGTGATTTGCTGATTATAAAGCCTGTGTGCAATTATTTCGTTGTTGGTCATGGTTAGCCTAATTTGTTATAATCAAACCATCTTTTAATACGTAAATTTATGAATCTTTTCAGATAAACTTCATTGATAAATGTATTTGACCAATTATTAAAACGCTGGCACTGCACACCTAAATAAAACAAATAAATACACTCGCCAAGCATAGGCAAAATCCGTCTCTCTTCGTTGGTAAGAGGTGTAATAGCCTCATAGCCTTTCAGAAAACTTTCTGCCTTTAGCAGATATTCATTTTCATCTACTTCTGTACTATAAATCTGCATAATATAGTAGGCTATATCATAACTCAGCCAGCCATTGCCACAGAAATCAAAATCGAAAATAGTAATTTCTTTTTCTTCTGATATGTTCAGGTTATCAAACCAGATGTCAAGATGTATCACTCCCTTTCTTATTTGGGTTTCATCTACTTCCTTCAATTTTGCTGATAGATGTTTTTGTACGTACCTGATGAATTCTACCTCAGGGGAATCCTCAGGTAAAAAGCCAAAGAAATACCGAGGAGAGTCTATCAATAATTTTTCGGGCGTATATGTAACTCTATCCAAATAAAGATTATGTGTCAGCTGATGGAACTCTGCCATTATTTTGCCAATCTCCTTATGTAGTTCTGGTGAAAAACTAAAGACCTTCTCTCCTTTTGCATACGAAAACATCACGCCAAATCTCTCTCCTTCCGGAGCATTGAGTTTCTGAATATAATTATTGTTTGCATCAGCAACAGGATAGGAAACCGGAAGCTCATTTTCATGCAAAAGATTTAATAATCTGATTTCCTCAGCAATTTCCTTTTCACTTCGCCAATTGAGGCTATAGACTCTGAAAACGGATTTCTGCCCGCCATCATTAATCAGATATACATGGTTTATACCTGTTTTTAATAGTCGGCAGGTGGTTTTCGTGCTAAGGTTATACTGTGCTTGTAAAAATAAAGACAAATGCCGTTCTGAAAGCGTTGAGGTAATGACAGGAAAGGGATTCATTCAGGATAGTTTAATAATAGTGGGTAATGGTTTTGAAGGTCGTTTTTAGTATTATGAAGTTTGCCTTTTAAGTAAATGATTAATTCTGATACGGTTGTATTGTTGCAAAAAGATAGGATAAACGTTATAGATGATATTGGCAAAGGTTAGGAAAACACCCCAATCTATCATTCCGATCACAAAGGCATAAACAGTAATACAGACAAAAAATACAAAGACCAGATAATGGAATTTCTCTTGCATATAAGATTTGCCTATCAGTTTTTTGAGTGATTGCTTATTTTCTACATACTTATATTGTGGATGCTGTGATTTAATGAACCGATTCACCAGATCTCCGTCTTGTGTATATTTCTTAATAAACCGGATTCCGATTCTGGTATAAGGCTTTGAGGATTGGCTTAGCTGAATTTCACTTAATAATGAGGCAGGTAGAAAAATAACCAGACAGCTAATACCTATGAAAATATATAGGATTTTAAGGGGCAGATATTGATAACAGAAATAAACGATTGGAGCAAATGCCAGAATAGACCAGAAGAAATTAATCAACTGATTGTATAAAACGGCTGTTTGCCTGATTTTCTTCTGCAGGTTGGCCATTGGTTTTGTGGGTATTAAACAAACGAAAACCCATTCGGTGTGAACGGGTTTTTCGTTATCAACTTTAAATAGATGGCATCTATCCAAAGGTTATGTATTTTTTAGAAATCGTAACCTAACGAAATATATAGTTTAGGCTTATTTACTTCTTTATCTTCAAGCCCCCATGCATAATCAGCTTTTACAAAATAGCCAAGAATGGTAGTTCTTACCCCTACACCATATCCAACCAGAAATGGATTCTTGAAGTTGGTAACTGTTGCTCTGAATGGGTTATCACCGCCTCCGATCACCTCCGTATTCAGACTATTCTGGCGGTTAAATGGCCCTTTGTTACCATACCATGCAGTACCAATATCACTGAACCCGACAAATTGCATATTCCGCAGGAAGTTAGAGGTTATAGAACCTTTGGAGAAATATTGTGCCAAAGGCAGGCGAAGTTCAAAATTGGTTAATAAGTGGCTTGTGCCATACAATTTAGCAAAATTGAAACCCCTTAGATTACCTGCAAAATCGTAGAAGAGTATATCACGCAAATCGCGTGGTACACCTGTACCTTGTCCATTAGTAGTTTCAACACTACGGTTGATGGTATTTTCAACACCGCCCAGAAAAGTTACTTTTGGCGCATTGCCCAATGAGCGGCTATATGACAAGCGAGCGGCAAAAATAAAGCTCTTCAGAATTCGCTGGTAATGACGGGCATCAACAACCAAACGGCTGAAGTTTTCGTTTTTGGTGGCAAAGCTATAGGAGCGTTCTAAACGGATTTTAGCGCGTGTGCCTATTAATACTTTGCTGAATAGCGGAGTAGTATTATCATAAACAAGTTCGGCTTTATATCCTAAATAAGACGAGGTCAGATTCTTACGGCCTAACTCAATCAGATCAACGTCAGTGGTCGTCATGAAGAAAGGTGAGATACCTGCGCGCAGATTCCGGCTGAAAGGATAATTGGCATATGCCGAAAACTTATTATAATACAGACGTCTGTCGATAGCAATGATAGCTGTCTGCGGTGTGTTGATATTCAACGGACGGAACAGATACAAGCTACGGTAATCTAATTCGCCGAAAGAAATAGAGCGACGCATGATACCCAAACCCCAGTCGACACGTTTTGTATTATTGTTGTATTCCAGAAAAATATCATGGTTTCTTAGCACCGGTGTAATAAAAAGCCCTAATTTGATATTATGGTTTTCTAATAAATCGTTCAGCACAAGGGTATTTTTCATACCCATCCGACGCACAGGATCCATCAGGAAGTCAGATTTGACATCGTTTGCAATCATGATATTTTCATAAGCAAATGGTCCTTTTATTTTAAGGGCTTCCCTGTATCTTCCTAATTTAGGAGTCGATTTATCGGTATTATCAATCTTATTTCTGGCAGTTTCGTTCGCAAGAGATTTAATGATATTCTCGGCGTCGAACTCATAATTGTCTGTATCTACTTCACCTTTTTCTAAAACAAGTTTCTCTTTAGGCTTAGATAATTCTATTTTTGGAGACACAATGGCCTTCTTTTCCGGCTCATCAGGTTTTTCGTTGGTATTGGCATAAGCTCCACTCAGGTAGAACTCTTTCCACTCTTTCATGAAACGATTATAAGAAATACCGAGGGTACTTGTAATGCTTGATTCTTCGGTACGGATAATACGGGTCAGATTCAGGATATTAGAAATATTATCTTTCCCATAGCGCATAGCTATGTAATTCCAGATAGACTGGCCCACTGATTCAGCATCCTTACCTTCTAAATGAGAGATTTTTTTGTCTTTGTTTTTCATCACAGCAACCCGTAGGCGGTCAAGCACGGCAGGGTCTTCACTGTTTTCTGAAATATATGCGGCAATACCTGCCATATACCATTCGGGTACGGTCAATAAAAGCGAACTTTGCAACACCTCTTTCAATGAGCCGCCATACAGCATATCATAGACAAATAACCGGGCAATTTGTCTGATTAATTCCTTCCTGAATGTATCCTCGTTGCCTGTGTATGCAATCTGTACACGTGATTTAGCTAAGTTAAGAATACTACCGTCAAGGTCGATAGGGGCTGTCAGACCGATATTACTCTGTGCCAAATCTTTTGGTGAGTTGTAGAGGAAAATCTTCATGGTTGTGAAAGGCGTATAACCTAACAACTCGGTGATCCGGTCATATTCACTTTCTGAGAGTTTTGCAGCACTTTGGGCGATTTTATCGCCTCCACGGTAATAATTAAACTCGAAATTATTACTTCTGATAGTAAGCCATTCAAATCTTTTTTCCTGGATACGGTTTTTACCAAATTCTTCCTGCGTCGATGAAAAATAACTCTGGGCAAAAGCAGTTTGTATTCCTATGAAAATAAGAGCATTAAGGGTGAATAAGCGCATGGCGCATCGACGATAAGTAGAGAATTTTTCCATAGCTCTCTGAGTAATCCCGCTCCTTCAATCGGGTCAAACACTAATATCTTTGGATTATGGGTTTTCTTATAACGAATATAACGAATAAAATCGCTGAATGTTAGATTCAGGCATTAAATCTTTCTCTTTTTCTAAAAAATATAACATATGCTCTGCAAAATAGGGAGCAAGCGATACCCCTTTAGTGCCTAATCCGTTGAATACATAGACGTTAGGATAAGCAGGATGGTTGCCCATGAAAGGTCGACGGTCTTTAGTAGTCGGACGAATACCTGCCTGCTGTTCAGTAATCTGGTAAGGAGTTTTAAGAAACTTATCGATTTTGCTGGTAATGGTTTCTTTGCTCTCTTTTGTAGTTTGCCAGTCTAATTGATTCCAGACATAGGTTGAACCAAAACGGTATTGTTGATTGCCCAAAGGAATAATCCAGGCTCCCTGATTGACAATTTCTTTGATCGAATAGGTTTGCATTGTTGCAATAAGCGTTTCACCTTTGGCCGGATTAAAAGGCAACCAGTTGAAATAAGGATTCTGGGAAGCATAATATCCCTCACAGAAAATAATTTTTGATGCCTGAAAGTTTTTATAAATAACTTTCTCTTCTGAAATCTCTAATGCCTGATAATCAAATCTTTCATTATGATAGGCATTTGATTGAATAAACAATTTTCTGAGTACTCCAATCATCAAGGGTACATCTACCCAGCCTGCCGAGGTAGTAAAAAGACCACCTAAATGATTTTCTACTTCTTTATAGGCATCAGGCTTTACTAATCGGATGTATGTATCTAAATCATACTCATCGGTTAGTTGCAGAAAATGCCTGCGTTGCTGCTCGTTGGCATAAGGTCTGTAAAGATTGGTTTCGTGGTAGAAATGGCAATGTGTTTCATTTTCGAGCGAAAGATAGAAGTCTTTAAAATATGGAAAAATGGAATCGGCCAGCCATGTTTTATCCAGATTTTTTCCGGTAATGGGGTTGAATATTCCTCCGGCAACAGCCGAAGAGGTCGGAATCGATTCATCATTCAGTATCAATACCCGCCTGTCTGCTTTCAGGAGTTGATACCCCAACAAAGACCCTGCAATGCCCTGGCCTACGATGATGTAATCGAATTGTTGCATGAACCCTTATGCAGTAGTTTTTTTAAGTGGTTTACCCATTACTTCATCAGCCAACAAACAAACCACCTCTACCTGTTCGTCAAGTGTCATAAATGAGGTATCTACCTCAATGGCGTCATCTGCTTTTCTGAGTGGGCTCTCTGTACGGGTAGTATCTATTAAATCCCGCTTTTTGATATTTTCAATAATCTCTTCTAAATCTACCAAATCTCCTCTTTCGGCCAATTCAATTTGTCGGCGATTGGCTCTGATGATTGGATCGGCGGTCATAAAAATTTTCAGTTCGGCATCAGGGAAAACCACAGTGCCTATGTCCCGGCCATCCATTACTACACCTTTCTTTTTGCCCATCCGGCGTTGTTGGGCTACCATAGCGTGTCTTACGGCTGTAATAGCGCTCACCTCACTTACCTGATTGGCAATATATAGCTTTCTGATTTCATCTTCTACATTCAAGCCGTTCAGAAAAGTTTCATTTCGGCCATCGTTCGGGTTAAGGCGAAATTCGATATGAATGTTTTCAAGGGCTTTTTCTACTTCTTTATCGTTGGTGAATGTAATATGGTGCTCGAGGAAATACAGTGTAACTGACCGATACATTGCTCCGGTATCAATATAGCTATACCCCAAACTCTTTGCCACTCGCTTGGCTGTTGTACTTTTACCACAACTTGAATAGCCATCAACGGCAATGGTAATTTTCTGCATTCAATCTGAAAGTTTTTGCAAAGAAAAATCTAATTTGCGAGAGTAACAATCTGTGCAGACAGGTTTTAAGGATTATTCTTCGAAATATTCAAGAAATCAGGCTTTTAATTCCTTTCTATGAAATCGGTAGGTATTTTTATTTTTGATGATGTTGAGGTTTTAGATTTTTCAGGACCGTTTGAGATTTTTGGTGTGGCCGGAAAACAGGGAGGTAAGGCGGGCTATTTTAACGTTTTTACTGTAGCTGAAAAACCAGAAATCGCTGCCCGGAATAACCTGATAGTTAAAGTAAATTATACTTTTAATAACTGCCCGATACCAGATATACTTCTGATTCCAGGTGGAGGAGGATATAAACCTGACGGCACCCCCTTTGGCACAAGAAGAGAGATGAACAATTCAGAATTGCTGGAGTGGTTAAAATCTATGAACCAGAAGGTTGAATTATTACTATCCGTTTGTACAGGTTCGTTAATTCTGGCTAAAGCCGGTTTATTAGAGGGATTATCGGCCACGACGCATTTTAAAGCTGTGGAACAAATGCGGGAGATTGCCCCACACACAACTCTTTTGCCTGATGAGCGTTGGGTTGATAATGGGCGGATTATTCTTTCGGCAGGTGTATCGGCAGGAATTGATATGTCTTTATATGTATTGTCTAAATTGTTTGGTAAAGATGTGGCTAATGAAACTGCGGCTTATATACAGTATGATTATTGGCGGATTTGAAAATAATTGATATTTAGCCATGCACGATTCATTATATAAACTTTCTTCGGAGCAGCGTAAACATTAAGCCGACAGATGTACACTCCAGTCAATATATTTTAATTGAGGGCTGATTTTTTGCCTGAGAACATAACTATTCCTTTCAATGGCTATGAGAGACCCCTGCATTGCGTTTCTACAAGTCTCACGTTCCTTTGCATCATTCCGTACTGAAAAGTGTTAATAAAATATAGTTATTTTTACTTATATTTGTATTAAATCAATTTTGTATTCATCATGAAATGGGCATATAGTATTGAGCAGAAGATGAAAGCTGCAATGGCCTTGACGGTCATTTTCGTTTTTTTATTTATTAAGAATGTTTCCGACAAACGACACTTCAACGAATTAGGAGATAGTTTTTCAGCAGTCTATGAAGACCGTCTGATGGCCGAAAGTTATATTTATGAGCTATCGAATCATCTGTCAAGAAAGAAACTCTTGGTTGACGATTGCAATACACAGGAAGACTTCAACCAGATAAAAGATAAAATAAAGGCTCATAATCACTCTATCCGGTCGCTGATAGGTGCATATGAAAAAACCAAACTGACCCCTACTGAGGAGGTACTGTTTAAAGATTTCAAGAAAAAAATAGCTGATGGTGAGGCTTTAGAACAAAAGCACCTGCATCAGTCAGATTTCAGTAATGCTGAAACTGGCAGACAGGTATTAGATGAAGCCTTTTATGACGCACTGAATACGCTGAATCACCTTTCGAATATCCAGATTACTGAAGGCGCAAAACTGAATAAATCTTCGCAGAAAATTGTGCTGGGCTCGACTTCAGACAACCAGTTTGAACTGACTTTACTGATTGTTTTAGGTACGGTTATTCTGACTTTGATTTTTACATCAAATTCAACCATGCCTAAAATTCCGACGGATTCTTCTTTGAATTAAATTAACATAAAAAACGTATTCCAACTTTCGGTGGCTGGGTGTAGTTGAAGCCCCAAAAGTAATTGGATTACCTTGTAAAAAATGACTAATCTGTCAAATTTCTAAAGACCATAATTTATCAAAAAAGGCCCTGAAAAATTCAGAGCCTTTCGTTTTTATTTCTTCAATCTCAACACCACTCCCCCTAATGGCGGCAATGAGATTTCTACTGAATTATCTTTTCCATGCAACGGAGTATTGTCTGATTTCACATCACCATTTACCACTCCCGTTCCCCAATATTTCTGATTATCACTATTGAATATTTCTTCATAAATCCCTGAGTCTGGCACGCCTATTCTATATGGTGAGCGTGGTACAGGGGTAAAATTTAGCACAACTATTGTGGTATCCTTTTCATCAAAACCTTTACGAGCGTAGACAATCACTGCATTTTCACGGTCACTGGTATCAATCCACTCAAAACCATCCGGTGAAAACTGTTTGTCGAACAAAGCGGCTTCATTCCTGTACATTTTGTTCAGGTCTTTCATCAATTCATTGACACCCTTATTTGGCTGATGCTCTAATAAATGCCAGTCCAGGCTCTTCTCAAAATTCCATTCGGCATATTGCGCAAATTCACCTCCCATAAACAATAGTTTAGTACCAGGGTGAGTAAACATATAAGTAAACAACAAACGGAGGTTGGCAAACTTCCGCCATTGGTCACCTGGCATTTTTTCTATCAGGGAGCCTTTACCATACACTACCTCATCGTGTGAGAGTGGCAGCATAAAGTTTTCAGAGAATGAATAAACCAGGCTAAAGGTAATGTCGTTCTGGTGCCATTTCCGATACATCGGGTCTTTAGCAAAATAGCGCAGGGTATCATTCATCCAGCCCATCATCCATTTCATACCAAAGCCTAAACCTCCTGTATAAACTGGTCTTGAAACTCCCGGAAAAGCCGTTGATTCCTCAGCAATGGTTTGTGTATCAGGGAAACTCCTGTAAATTTCTTCGTTTAGCTCCTTAAAAAGTGATATTACTTCCAGATTCTCTCTGCCTCCAAATATATTAGGCACCCATTCTCCGGCATTGCGCGAATAATCACGGTAAAGCATAGACGCCACTGCATCTACTCTCAGCCCATCTGCATGGAATCTGTCTAACCAGAAAAGGGCATTACTTATCAGAAACGAACGCACCTCATAGCGTCCATAATTGAAGATATAACTCTTCCAGTCCGGGTGGTAGCCCTGACGAGGATCTTCGTGTTCATAAAGTGCAGTTCCATCAAAACGATAAATCCCGTGTGCATCATTCGGATAATGTGATGGAACCCAGTCTAACAATACCCCAATCTCATTGATATGAAGTTGTTCGACTAAATACATAAAGTCCTGTGGTGTACCAAACCGACTACTGGTTGAGAAGTACCCCGTTATCTGATAACCCCATGAGGGTTCATAAGGGTGTTGCATCACGGGCATAAACTCTACGTGCGTAAATCCCATCTCTTTCACATAAGGCACAAGCGAATTAGCTATTTCACGATAGGTCAGGCGGCGTTCAGGGTCACCAGGGTCTCTTTGCCATGAACCTAAATGAATTTCATACACCGAGATTGGAGCATTCAGCGCATTTTTCTGGCGGCGCGTCTGCATCCATTCTTTATCTTTCCACTCATACCAGGTATCCCATACAACCGAGGCTGTTTTTGGCGGATGCTCCCAATGCAAGGCATAAGGATCGCCTTTCTCAATATCTACCCCTGTATTTGACGATATAAAATATTTATATACTGTACCATTACCTATATTTGGAATCCAGCCCTCCCAGATACCCGAGCCATCCCAACGGGAGCTTAATGGGTGAGCCCCCCGGTTCCAGCCGTTAAAATCACCAATTACCGATAAATACCTTGCATTAGGTGCCCAAACGGCAAAATATGTACCTATGACTCCCTGGTTTTCAACCACATGCGAACCCATCTTTTCATAAAGACGATAGTGCTTGCCTGCCTTGAAAAGATTAATATCAAAATCTGTAAATAAACTGAATGGCTCTACGTTTTTGAAACTGGGGCTACTTTCTTGTGGTTCTTCTTGTTGCTTGGTAGAAGTCGTTTTCTTTGCCATAGGTCGAAGCTAATAAGTTTTGTTTTCGAATGGGTAAAAATAGATGAGTGGTTCTACAATTCCAAGAAGCGAAGTATATTTGTGATTGAAAATATTTCTTGCTAAATTTCTATCGCTACTAAGATAAATTATAAAATCTCATAACAACATTACCATGACTGCTCCATTAGCCGAACGCCTACGTCCGAAAAAATTAGACGACTATATTGGTCAGGAACATATTCTTGGCAAAAATAAACCACTCCGCAAAGCCATTGAGGCTAACCTTGTACCTTCAATGATTCTGTGGGGGCCTCCCGGCACAGGCAAAACAACCTTAGCTCTGCTGATAGCCGAGACTACCAAAAGACAGTTTCATCAGCTGAATGCCGTGAGCTCCGGCGTAAAAGAATTACGGGAAGTAATCAGTAGGCCTTCTGGTTTATTTCCTCCTATTGTATTTATTGACGAAATCCATCGCTACAATAAATCTCAGCAGGATTCACTTCTGACAGCTGTTGAGAAAGGGCAGATTACCCTGATTGGTGCTACAACTGAAAACCCCTCATTTGAGATTAATGGCGCGGTGCTTTCCCGATGTCAGGTATATGTATTGGAGTCTTTTGGAGAGAAAGAACTGAAAGAACTAACAGACAGGGCTATCAGGGAAGATATTGAATTGAAGAAGCGGGATATAAAAGTGGAGTCGTACGAAGCATTAATGCGCCTTTCAGGTGGTGATGGCAGGAAACTCTTGAACCTACTTGAAATCATTACCTTCTCGTTTCCGCCTGATGCACCGATAGTGATTACAGATGATTTAGTGGAAGAAGTGGCACAGCGTAATATCGCCCGTTATGATAAATCAGGCGAACAGCATTATGATATTATTTCAGCTTTTATCAAGTCGCTGCGTGGTTCAGACCCGAACGCAGCTTTGTATTGGATGGCACGCATGATTGTAGCAGGAGAAGAGGTAGAATTTATCGCCCGACGGATGCTGATTTTAGCTTCTGAGGACATCGGCAATGCCAATCCAACGGCTGTAATTATGGCCAATAACTGTATGCAGGCGGTAAAGACAATCGGATATCCCGAAAGCAGAATCATCCTCTCACAAACGGCTATCTATCTGGCTACTTCGCCCAAATCAAATGCTTCGTATATGGCTATCGAAAATGCGATTGCTCTGGCTGAAAAAACTTCTCATCTGCCTGTGCCACTGGCATTGCGCAATGCCCCTACCAAACTGATGAAACAGATTGGCTATGGTAAAAACTATAAATATGCCCACGATTATGAAGGTAATTTTACCAAACTCAATTTTCTGCCTGATGAATTGAAAGGTACAAAACTTTATGAACCCAGCAATAATGCCCGTGAAAATGAAATTCGCCGACAATTACAGGCATGGTGGGCGGAATGGTACGGGTATTGATTTTTTGTGGCGCGAACGTCTCGTTCGCAGGTAGGTATATATTTGCTGCGAACGAGACGTTCGCGCCACATGAGTTTACCGCTTATGCGCATCAACTACCGGGAACTGGGCAATACGTAAGGTTGTACAGCCATAAGGTATCAACGTAAGCGTTTCTAAAGGTGTACCCAGATTATTATATGGATAAGAAGGAAACGGAATTTTGGCAGTTGAGTTCATCGACATCTCCCAGAATGGAATCTGTCTGCCTTTAGCCGTTACGGTGATAGGGGCGTTTGCTAAATTCCAGGGATAATCAGATATTACCTCATTTACTTTCACCGTCATGGAATCGGCATGAATGTACTTCTGAGAAATACCGTAGTTCCAGGGAGTAGTAGCATTTACTTCATAGAACGTATCTTCATAGGCATCGGTTTTTACCTCGCTCCATTTTTCACCGATTTTAAGTGCATAGACCAATGGACCACGCTCAATGCCTACTGATTTTTCGTACCAATAGGAATATCTGAATTCCATAGGCAATTGTAAGATTACTTCATCATTTTCAGCCCATTGGCGGTTTAATACCACTATCTTTTCGCCATTATAGGCTTGTTCTTTGCCATTTACCTTAATAACTGGTTTTGTACACCATTCGGGTATTCTCAAATGGAGTGGAAATTGTGCTTTAAATTTGGTTTGATAAATGAATTTAATCTGATCTGAAAACGGATAATTCGTTACTTCTTCAAATTGAACTTCTACCCCATTGGCTACTTTTGCCTTTACTGTTGAGGCCGAATAAACCAAGGCTGCCAAGCCATTATCAGCGGTGGCATACCAGAGATTCTGCACAAATTTGGGGTAGCCCTGGTGCATATTTGAGACACAACAAGGGTAGCCTGTGGTTGTGCCAAACACCAATCTCGCCTCACGGTCATCAGCAAAGTTTCTGCCTTTGTCTGTTATTTCAATCTGGTTTACCTGCTGAAAATACTGTTTTTTCGTGTATTTATCATCATGTTGAGTAGGCAATACATTAAAGGCAATCTTCTCTAAATAATCAGCATAATAGACATCGCCGACAATGGGCAATATACTTTCAAAAGAATACATAAACTCTACTGCCGAACACAATTCTGAACCCTGTATAGGATCATTGCCATGCAATTGTTCGTCTCCACCATACATACCATTCACAAACCCATGCACATCTTTTAATGCTGATAAACCTTCTTTTACGGCATGGCTATACTGCGCTTCAGGGTGTTGCTGGTAATAAATCAATGGCTCCTTGATACCCTGTGCTACATTCACGCAATGCAAATCCGGGTAAGGATTCATTTTGCGAATGGTATTATTGGTGAGAATGGTGGTCCAGTTGAAAGATTGCTTATGGATAATTTCAGCTAAATCAAGCAGGTATTTTTCTTTCGTGATATTATAGAGCCAGTAAACGATTTGCAGGTTATCTCCTCCCCTTTGCTCCGCCCAGAAAGTATATTTGCCAAGCGGCACCGTTGGCAGCATCTTCAACTGGTATCTGAAATATTTATCCATTAATGTAACCACTCGCTTATCCTGCGTTGCCATATAATATTGCTGCAGAGCCTTGAGCATTACCATTTTCGGCCACCAGTCTTCACTCATAGTTTGTTGAGTGCCTTTGATAGTCTTCATGGTTTTAGGGTCAAAGGGGTATGGCCCGAAATAACCATCAGAACGCTGATTTTTGATGCTCCACTCTATCCATTCCTGTGCTTTGGCTTTTAGCCTGGCATCGTTCAGGATATATGCCAAAGGCACTAAGCCATCAATCCAGTAAGGCCCACGCTCCCAACTATCACCTGTACCTCCTAACCAACCGTTGTTTTTCCCACAAACAAGTGCATAGACACTATCCAGATTTCCAGTCAATCCATCCCGCTGTGTTTCAAGTATTTTTCTTAACCAACCCTTGGGTTGGATATTGCCTAAAGGTAGGGCTGTATAGGGTTGGGCATATAGTGGCGACTGATTGGTGATGTAGTGGGTGTTGCGGGATTGGGCGTTGAGAGTGGCAGATAGGATGCAGAGGGTTAGTATTGTTAGAAGGGTTGATTTCATGGGGATATTAGAATTGTAATTTATATGTAAGTGCGAAATTAGCAAAAAGTACAAGTCATAGGAAAGGGCTATTCAATCATAATGATGTATTGTCGAGAAAATGAGCAATAAAGGATTGGGAGTTTGAGTACTTTTCTATATTGCTTAAAATCATATCTTCAATAATTTTATTTTGTGCGTCAGATATATTAGTATTTTCAATATCTAATAGTCTCTTTGTAATAAAACTGGAGACATTCGGGTCTTTAAGTGTCATTTGTGTTGTTAAAAACTTACCTCCAATGGGATTTACTTTAGAATTTGGGAAGTTATTACTTTCAATTCCAGCAATATTTCCTACAAAAATGAAGTAAGGAATAAGGCAATAAAAATATGATACTTTATCGGTAAATAATACCTGAGTATCAATCATACGAGTAAAAAAGAAATTTGCTCCACGTATTTCTTTTGGAGCATTGACTATAAAGGATGTCATTCCAATATACATTTCATTAAAATCAGTCGGGAAAATTTCTTTATTCAGAAATTGGCGTAATTCGATTTCGCAATTTATCATTTGCTGTTTGAATGAAGACTCATCATAAACCTTTCTATCTATATTCACTACAAGTGACCGCCAAAAAAGTGAGGCGACGAATTTAAATAGCATCTCATTATACTCATACGTTATTTTTACTCCCGAAATACTTGGGTGAAAAAAATTATTGGCAAACCATGTTTCATATTTACTAAATTTATCTTCACAATCAGAGCATAATAAGTATTGTTTCTTGCCATCTTGAAAGGGAATATTAGGATTTCCTAATCCTCTAAGTCTACCAGTTGCTGATGTTTTTTTTATCCATCGTGAAATAAATTTTGGAGTAATGTGACTTTCTTCTAATTTCTTATTTATATTACATAATTTACAAATACCCTCTACTTTCATTATCTTTTCTCTTTTAAATGAACAAAAGTTAAGTTTTAATTTACAATATTAATTACCTAACTTAAATATAATAGGATGCAGGTGTTTCATAACAATAATTGCAAAAAAAGCCACTTCCATTCCCACAGACAAATCATTTACATTTCATTTTACATCTCCTGCAAACTCCCTTCCTCAACTCCTTCACAACATAATCAGCAGAACGGACTGTTGTTCCATAAAGGTAAATCAGGAATTTTGATTAATGTTGAAGTCATACAAGCAACATCAGTTATGAATTGTTTAGCAGCGAAGTTTGAGAGTCTTTACTCATTCTTATCATTTATAGCAGTAGTGAGCAATAAAAACAACAAAGGCCACCCAAGAGGCAGCCTTTATCATTGACTTATATGTAACAATTAAGCCTTCAACTTCATATTTACAGGGTCCCACTTAATTATTTTCTTTGTAAGCAAACTTTCGTTACAAGCCAGGGCCGGAGCCGCTGCTCTGAAACCAAATACTGCATCTTCAACGACAACTTTTCCGGTTCTGATTGAATCAAAGAAATTGGTGAAGTGATCTACGTGTTCGCTATAACCTGCCGGAGGGTTGAACACGATGTCTTCCTTCGTCTTTTTCCTTCTTTGCTCAGGCGTCCATTTAGCCTCAAAATCTTTCTGCATTTCTTCACGCATGGCTTTGGAGAAAGTAAAAAGGGAATCATATCCGCCAAAGCCCGGAGCCTCTGGCATAATGCTATGTTTTACTGTAATTGTATTGCCTCTTACGTCGATTATCCCTTCCGAACCTATCAGACGGGTTAATTCCTGCCCACCAGTTCCACTGATAAAGTTTACCTGTAAAGTCAACTGGAAAGCAGGATGTTCGTCACAGTCAGGATATTGCATCACACCCGACATTACGTCAGGCAAATCGCGTCCATCTTTCCAGTAGCTGAACTGTCCGGTACTTACAATCGATTCCGGTCCTTTAGAATTAGTCATGAAATGTGTGCCACTCAATAAGTGGATAAACAAGTCGCCTGCCACACCTGTACCTACATCTTTAAAGGCTCTCCACCAAAAAAATTTCTTCGGGTCATAGGGTATTTTTTTTCCGGTAATAGAAATAAATCTATCCCAGTCCAATGTTTCAGGGCTTGCATCTTTCGGAATGGTGTACTCCCATGCGCCGATAGAGCTTTGTCTGTCATTAACTGAATTAACCATATTCAGCTTGCCGATTTCTCCTGATGCCAATAGTTCTTTCGCTTTTGCCAGACCAAGGCTACTCACCCGCTGACTACCAATCTGCACCACTTTACCTGATTTTTTGGCGGCTGCCACTACCGGGTTACCTTCGCTGATTTTATAAATCATGGGCTTTTCACAGTAAACATGTTTGCCTTTTGCCAGCGCATCAATCGTCATTTTCGCATGCCACACATCGGTAGTACAAATCAATACGGCGTCAATATCACTTTTATTCAGCAATTCTCTGTAATCTCTTGTTACAAACAGGTCATTGCCATACATTTCTTTGGCATTTTCAAGTCTGCCCGGGTACAAATCGCAGATACCTGCCAGTTCAACACCAGGTACTTTCAGTGCTGAACCTAAATCATAATGGCCCTGCACACCAAAACCAATCACCCCTATTCTGACTTTGTCGTTGGCAGTAATTTTTCTGTCATAGGTTAAAATGCGTTCTTCTGCTTTTTGCTGGGCAGCTAACGAAGCAAATGGCGATGAAGCAGCTACTAAACTGGTAGCACCAATCTGCTGTAGAAACTTCCTTCTGGAAGATGAACTATCGTTTTTCATGTTTTGTATTAAGGTTGATTTATTTAACTAAGTAACTTACAAAGGCTATTTTTTTACTATCAGCACTCCACGAAGGAACATTGATTGTGCCCTGCCCGCCAAAGAATACAGAGGTAATATCTCTGATGGCTTTGGTCTTCAAGTCCATCAGGCGCAATTTAACACTTTTACCAAACAAATGGCTTTGTTTTTCATCAGAAGTATAAGCAATGTACACAATAAATTTATTGTCGGGCGACGGATGCGCAAACCAGTTGGAATTTTCATCAGATGTCAATTGTTCAGGTTGTGTTCCGTCTGCCAGCATCCGCCATATCTGCATATGCCCCGTGCGGTAAGAGTTAAAATAAATATACTTACCATCCGGCGAATAATCCGGGCCATCGTCTAATCCTGCGGTTTCAGTCAGTCTTTTTTCCTCCCCTCCCTCTGTACTAATGGTATAAATATCAAAATTACCGTTGCGCTCGGCACAATAGGCCAGTGTTTTTCCGTCGGCACTCCACCCATGCCAGAATGAGGGTACTTCGGGCGTAATTTTTCTGGGTTCTCCTCCTTTTATCGGCAATATAAATAAAGCAGACTTGTAACGCTTGGGAGAAGGATCGGTTTTGTCGTTATGACTGATAACCAACCATTTGCCATCCGGCGAAATCCCGTGGTCGTTATTACTTTGATCGGCAAATCCGGTATTGAGTTCCGACATTTTTTTTGAAGATAAATCCAGCGTGTAGATTTTCCCTTTGCTATTCAGTACAAGATAATTGTCCCGGTGCCAGTTAGGCGCCTCAAAATGTTTTTTAATCGTCAGGATAGTATCAATTTTTCCGGTATTTATATCTAACGTATGAATATAACTTGTAGTGTCTACTTTGGTTTGCGCCATGGCAACCCACGAAAATTGTACAAATAAAACGGCCACACAAGCCATTCTAAAATTAGGCATTGCAGCCCATAACTGAAAAGATTTTTTCATAAAAATATATTGAGATTAGTAATGAGTATTAAATGAACAAATGTAGACATTATTCTTTTATTATCTATAAAATAGATAATAAAACTTATTACTATTATATCTTTAAATAATCATATTTTAAAGAGTAAAATATAAAAAGATAAGCCTTATTTTTGTGAGGGAATTAGTTATGAGAAAAATCGGCATTGATGCAGAAATTTGACACTGAAAAGTATATATCACATCTTTCGATTGACTGTGTGATTTTTGGTTACAAGGATAAAGAACTGAAAGTCTTGATTTCCAAATTCAAATTTGGCAGAGGGGTCTGGTCTTTGCCGGGTGGGTATATTATGAAATCAGAGGGAATTGATGCCGCAGCAAGCAGGATTCTGAAAGAAAGAACCAGTTTAGAAAATATTTATCTTGAGCAGTTCAGAATGTTTGGCGATGAAAACCGGATTCAGAATGACCCTCATAAAGAAGAAATAAGAGCCCGACTTACTGAATTTGACCCGCAACGGTTTGATGCAGTAGTAACAGAATGGATAACGAGCCGATTTGTATCTATCGGTTATTATGCCTTAGTTGATATTAACAAGGTGAATCCTCAGAATGGTGAATTTGAAGAATTTCTTGAATGGCGAAGCATGAATGACATTCCTGAAATGACCTATGACCATAAAGAGATTCTGACTTTTGCGCTTGAAGCCCTCCGCAAAAATCTCGATGAAAAGCTGATTGGTTTTAATCTTTTGCCAGAAACCTTTACGATGCGGGAAGTACAGGAACTCTATGAGGCCATCTACGATAAAACATTCCCCATGAATAATTTCCAGAAGAAAATTCTTGACCTGAATGTACTGGAACGCCTCGAAAAGAAATTCACTGGTGCGCAGAATAAGGCTCCTTATTTGTATCGGTTCAGGAAGTAATTATCGGTAAATGAAAAAAATGAGGGTATCTAAAAAGGTTTTTACGCCAAATAATATTTGGAGAAAACCCCATCCCAACCCTTCTCCAACAATGGGGAAGGGCTAAAAAGTCCCTCTCCCCACAGTTGGGGAGAGGGATTTAGGGTGTGGGGTTGAGCTTAGCCAAATAATATTTTGCGACTCTATACTTTTTAGACACCCACAAAAAAATGCCTTTACTAATTCTCAATCTTAGTCACCACCATAAAGTTCTGCCGATTCCCTTTTTCATCAAATTGCTCTGACTTTACCAATCCTACTCCTTTGGCTATATACTCAGCACATTTCATTGTGCGGTTACCCATAAATTTCATATTCATCGTATAAGTAATTTTTGCACAATCAAACTTACCTGCAGGTGTTTCCACAGTTTCGTAGGCTTCTACCTTACGGTTGGTGATATTGGCATTCATGTTCATAATCGTCATACCGCCTTCAAAGCCAGTTTTCACATTGATGCTCGCATCTTTCAGGTTATCGCCTACTTTGAGGTCGCCGGGGTATATCATCTGGTCGCCTGTTACCGTTATCTTCATATCCGGTGATTTTGGCATTACATCGCTACTGATGTTACGAATATCAGTATAATAGTCGCCTCCGATACACTTTCCAACTGACTCACTTTTTGATATAAGTTTACCTTTGGCATCATACACTTCATGTGCAAATACCATTGATACACCACCGTCAGCAGGTTTGTAATCTATTACTTCATATCTGGTTGTAACCGTAGGCTTGTCTTTTCTGTCATAAGAGGTCATTTCAACCTTCATGCCTTTTTTAAAGGCAAAATAGCCACCACAGTCCTGGGCAAAGATTGAATAGGTATTGAATAGAAGTACGAATGAAGAAAGGAAAGAGAGTATTTTTTTCATGGTTTTGGGATAGTTTTGATTGACACCCCTAATAAACCACTATTATACGGTTTTAGTATTTTTTCATGACTAATAAAACCAAAAATTTATTAAGCGTAAGGTCTATGCAAATTTAATCTCCAAATCGGGTCTTAAACTGGGTGCCTGGAATCTACAACTACTCTTTAGTCACAATCTCATCCAGATTCAGCATCGCATTGGCCGTAACAGCCATAGCAGCCATTTTGGGTGAAACATCAGAACGACCGAAAAATTTATAGGCTTCTATTGGATGTTTGATGTATTCCTGTTCAGTTTGACGATAGAGCTTCGTGAGTACCTGAAGTTTCCTGTTATCAATATTCCGCATCATAATCAGATTGAAGCCAGCCTGTATCTGTTCTTCGGGTGTTTTACCTTTTTGCAACATGCGCCTGGCCAGTTCCTGAGCGGCTTCAACATAGGAAGGGTCGTTAAGGGTAACCAGAGCTTGTAATGGCGTATTGGTTCGCTGACGTCTTAGCTGGCAGAATTCCCGGCTCGGGGCATCGAATGACATCATAGACGGATATGGCGTGGTACGTTTCCAGAAGGTATAAATGGCTCTACGATACTTGTCCTCTCCTTTTGAAAGTTTCCATGATTCGCCACTCCAGGGCGAGAGCCACAAGCCATCAGGCTGGTAAGGCATCACGCTTTTGCCGTACATCTTTTCAGACAATAAACCACTGACCAGCAATGCCTGGTCTCTTACCTGTTCTGCTGATAGCCGGATGCGAGGGCCACGCGCCAGAAAGCGGTTATAAGGGTCTTTTTCCAATAGTTCTTTATTAACATCAGACGATTGCCGATAAGTCCCTGATGTCACAATCATTCTAAGCAGTTTCTTCACACTCCAGTGCATATCGTCCTGAAAGGTAACAGCCAGATAATCAAGTAATTCAGGATTAATAGCACTAAAGCCTTGTGTACCAAAATCCTCTACCGTTTCTACAATACCTATCCCGAATAGCTGTTCCCAGAAACGGTTGACCGCCACACGGGCTGTAAGCGGATTTTTACCATCAACCAGCCATCTGGCCAATCCTAATCTGTTATGGGGATAGTCTTTTGGCATTTGAGGCAGATACCTGGGTACATCGGGTTTCACTTCCTTGCCATGTACCAACCAGTTGCCCCGCTCAAAAATATGCTGTTTACGTGCCAGATCACCCTCTCCATCATTCATGATCGGAGTAAAGTCGGCATTTGCATTGAGTATTTCTTTATATTTTACTTCAACAGGTTCGTATTCTTTACCCTCACCAAAAGCCTTCTGAAACGAAAACCATTTGATTTGTATCCACTCTTTTGGCTTTTTAGGATTGGTAAAAGTAAAATACAAATCATGCTTACCTTCCATTTTTGGCAACT
Organism: Emticicia sp. BO119; assembly: GCF_013912375.1. Classification (GTDB taxonomy): domain Bacteria; phylum Bacteroidota; class Bacteroidia; order Cytophagales; family Spirosomataceae; genus Emticicia. The sequence continues at coordinate 224,513 of NZ_JACETV010000003.1, forward strand.
CATAAATCATCACAGTATCCTGCGCTGCCGGAATCGTCAGAATAATACTCCCATCCTGTTTACCATCTCTGATTTGCAGGACGCCCTTATCAGTACCCCAGTCGTAGCTGATTATCAGTCGGTTTTTACCTGTCAGCGTTACATCTTTCAATCGACCATAACCGCCATGCTGAAAACCAATATATCTTGAACTTAAAAGAGAAGAAGTACCTTCTGATAACGGTTCTACATCATGCGAATTGAATTTAGGCTCTAAAACCCTGACAAATTTCTCAAAATCTTTTTCGTTTTGCCCCTTTGCTAAAATCCAGCTTTTTACCTCTTCTATTTTGGTAGAATCTTCCGGTTTATAGAATCTTAGATAGGGAGTATCGGTATATATATCTTCATCACGGGCATTGTTAAAAAATGCCATTAGTTTGTAATATTCCTCATGTCTGAAAGGGTCATAAGGGTGCGTATGGCACTGTACACAACTCATGGTAGTGCCTTGCCATACATCAAAAGTTGTATTTACCCGATCAAGCGTAGCCGCCACCCTGAACTCTTCATCCACCGTTCCGCCTTCATCATTATTCATCGTATTGCGGTGAAAACCTGTCGCTATCAGTTGCTCATTGGTAGGGTTCGGCAATAAATCTCCGGCTAATTGCTCAATCGTGAATTTATCAAAAGGCTTATCTTCATTGAAGGCTTTAATCACATAATCCCGGTATCGCCAGATATTACGGTACATATCTGCTTCATAACCTTTGGTATCAGCATAGCGAGCCAGGTCTAACCACATGGCTGCCCAACGCTCGCCATAGGTTGACGAAGCTAATAACTGGTCTACTACTTTTTCGTAAGCGTTTTCTGAGGTATCATTCAGAAAGGCTCGTGTTTGTTCTTCGGTGGGTGGTAGGCCCGTCAAATCAAGATAGACGCGGCGCAGGAGCGTTCCTTTATCAGCAGGTTTTGAGTGTCCGAGACCTTCTTCCTTTAATTTATGCAGAACAAAATTATCAATCTCATTTTTAGCAAAGCGTGTTTCATCGTCTTCAATCAGGCCCAATCGGGCAAAAAAACCACCGACTGACGGTACATCAGGTTTTTCAGGCTTCTGATAAGCCCAATGATCGCCCCAGGGTGCACCCTGGTCAATCCATTTTTTAAGTACCGCAATATCCTCTTTACTAAGCGGGTCTTTTCCTTTAGGCATCCGCTCTTCGTTATCATTGGTAATGAGGCGTTTATAAAACTCCGAATGCTCGGCATCACCAGGTACAATAGCCACTTTACCTGATTTCCCTTTGGTATTAATAGCTTCCTGAGAAAACAGGAAACTCAGATTGGCCGCTTTTTTCACACCTCCATGACATGGCGCACAATGCTTGTTCAGAATCGGCTTGATTTCGGTATTGAAATCAACCTGCTCAGAAAAAGGATTGAAGCTGAAAGCCATGATTGCCCCAAGAGCAATAACTGTCTGGGAGAATAAAAAAAGTCTGGAGTATTTCATAGATGCTTTTGCAATGAACCTGTTTAAACTTTTTGTTTTATGACGAGAATGAGCTATTTTTTTAATCAGATAAGACGATTTGTTGAGTGCGTAGCAGAGCTACGGACGAAATAAATTGGCGAAATATGATTAAAAAATAGCCATTCGTAGGCAAAAGAAATAAGTTTAAACAGGTTCAATTATAAATCTACATACACATAAGCCATTCAATGAGATCTTTTAATATATCGTCCTAAAGAGACTTTACTTCTAAAGATATATGATAATTCTACCGATATACCATCCCTAACGGGATATTTTAGTGCCATAGGAACTATATATCGGTAGAATTGTATGATTGTTTGGTTATAGGTATCCCGTAGGGGATGGTATATTGATATTCTGCTAAAGGATAATAGCCTGTAAAACAGGTCTGTGTCAAATAATAAAATCAGCCATCTTTACTCCTTCGTCACAATCTCATCCAGATTCAGCATCGCATTGGCCGTAACTGCCATAGCCGCTATTTTTGGTGAAACATCAGAGCGACCAAAAAACTTATAGGCTTCCACCGGATGTTTTATGTATTCCTGCTCGGTCTGGCGGTAAAGTTTAGTGAGCACCTGCAATTTCCGGCTGTCAATATTCCGCATCATAATCAGATTGAAACCTGCCTGAATCTGTTCTTCGGGTGTTTTACCCTTTTGCAGCATATGTTTAGCCAGTTCTTGCGCGGCTTCTACGTAGGTCGGGTCATTGAGGGTTACCAAAGCTTGTAGAGGTGTATTGGTACGTAAACGTCTTAACTGACAGAATTCCCGGCTTGGAGCATCGAACGACATCATGGACGGATAAGGGGCTGTACGTTTCCAGAAGGTATAAATCGCCCTGCGGTACTTGTCCTCACCTTGTGAAAGTTTCCATGTTTCCCCATTCCAGGGCGACTGCCACATCCCATCAGGCTGATAGGGCATCACGCTTTTGCCGTACATTTTCTTCGACAATAAACCACTTACCAGCAATGCCTGGTCTCTTACCTGTTCTGCCGACAAGCGGATACGTGGCCCACGAGCTAAGAAACGGTTATAAGGATCTTTCTCTAATAATTCTTTGGTAACATCAGATGATTGCTGATAAGTACCTGATAGTACAATCATTCTGAGTAGTTTCTTTACACTCCATTTCATATCGTCCTGAAAGGTAACCGCCAGATAATCGAGCAGTTCGGAGTTAGAAGCACTGAAACCCTGTGTACCAAAATCTTCCACAGTTTCTACTATTCCCGTTCCGAATAGCTGCTCCCAGAAACGGTTGACCGCCACACGAGCTGTAAGCGGATTATTGCCATCAACCAACCATTTTGCTAATCCTAATCGGTTATGTGGATACTGTTCAGGCATTTTCGACAGATACTTAGGCACATCTGGTTTCACTGCTTTGCCATGCACCAGCCAGTTACCCCGCTCGAAGATATGCTGTTCACGGGCCAGATCGCCCTCGCCCTCACTCATGATTGGGGTAAAGTCAGCTTTAGTATTAAGTACTTCTTTGTATTTTAACTCAACAGGTTCATAATCTTTGCCATCACCGAAAGTCTTCTGGAATGAGAGCCATTTAATCTGCAACCAGTCTTTAGGCTTTTTAGGGTTCGTAAACGTAAAGTACAAATCATGCTTACCCTTTAACTCTGGCAAATGATAGAACATGACTGTATCACGCGCCTTTGAAATGGGAATCGTGAGAATGATATTGCCATCTACTTTACCGTCTCTGATATGTAACACACCTTTTTCGGTACCAGTATTGAAATTCATCACCAGCCGGTTTTTATCTGTCAGTGTTACACCAGCCAATCTTCCATACCCCGTGTGCTGCAAGCCTAAATATTTGGCATCTAACAGAGACGACGTACCATTAGAAAGTGGCACTATATCATGCGAATTAAATTTGGGTTCTAAAATCCTGACAAATTTCTCGAATTCCTTTTCATTTCTGCCTTTGGCTAAAATCCATTTTTTGATTTCTTCTACTTTGGTTGAATCATCCGGTTTATAGAATCTCAGGTAGGGGGTATCACTTACCACATCTTCATCACGGGCATTGTTAAAAAATGCCATCAGTTTGTAATATTCCTCATGCCTGAAAGGGTCATAAGGGTGCGTGTGGCATTGTACACAACTCATGGTAGTGCCTTGCCATACATCAAAAGTTGTATTTACCCGGTCGAGTGTTGCTGCCACCCTGAACTCTTCATCTACCGTTCCGCCTTCATCATTATTCATCGTATTGCGGTGAAAACCTGTCGCTATCAGTTGCTCATTGGTAGGGTTCGGTAATAAATCTCCGGCTAATTGCTCAATCGTGAATTTATCAAAAGGCTTATCTTCATTAAAGGCTTTGATTACATAATCACGGTATCGCCAGATATTCCGGTACACGTCTCTTTCATACCCTTTGGTGTCAGCATAGCGGGCCAGGTCTAACCACATAGCTGCCCAACGCTCGCCATAAGCCGATGAGGCCAGTAACTCATCAACTACTTTTTCGTAAGTATTGGCAGAACTGTCTTTCAGAAAGGCTTGCAGTTGCTCTTCAGTGGGTGGTAAGCCTGTCAGGTCAAGATAGACCCGACGTAATAATGTTCCTTTATCAGCAGGTTTTGAGTGTCCGAGACCTTCTTCCTTCAGTTTATGTAAAACAAAATTATCAATCTTATTTCTGGCAAATCGGGTTTCATCGTCTTCAATCAGACCTAATCGGGCAAAAAACCCACCGACTGATGGGACATCCGGTTTTTCAGGTTTCTGATAAGCCCAATGCTCGCCCCAGGGTGCGCCTGCATCAATCCATTTTTTGAGTATCTCAATTTCTTCTTTGTTGAGAGGGTCTTTACCTTTAGGCATCCGCTCTTCGGTATCGTTGGTTACTAATCGCTGATAAAACTCTGAATGGTCGGCATCGCCGGGGATAATGGCTACCTTACCAGATTTACCTTTCGTATTAATGGCCTCCTGCGCAAACAGGAAACTCAATTCTGCCGCCTTTTTCACGCCTCCATGACAAGACACACAATGCTTGTTCAGAATCGGTTTGATTTCGGTATTGAAATCGACCTGATTTGAAAAAGGATTGAAGCTGAAAGCCATGATAGCACCTACGGCCACCACTATCAGGGAAAATAAAAACAGCTTTGAATATTTCATAGTACTTGTCTATACAACCATAAATCTACACAAATTTAAACACTGTTTGCGGGAATTGCCATAGATGATAGAGAATTAATTCGCCTTAACAGAGGATTTTTTCATCATTTTTGGTAGGGGGTGTCTAAAAAGTCCAGAGTCGCAAAATATTATTTGGCTAATCTCAACCCGCGCGGCGTCCGCCCACACCCTAAATCCCTCTTCCCAACTGTGGGGAGAGGGACTTTTTAGCCCTTCCCATTGTTGGGGAAGGGTTGGGATGGGGTCTTTTCCAAATATTATTTGGCGTAAAAACCTTTTTAGACACTCCCCGGAGGCCTGTCTTAATCCATATATTTTATCTGAAGAGAGATTTTTAAACATCAATTCAAAACCTCTCTTGCTTACAGCCCCCTGGAGACGTATTACAATATGTCTCTACTGCAAACGATTATTTTTTAAATATTAATCCACCTCTGCTCATTTAATAAAGATATTTATACAAAAATCCCCACAGATTCACAAGATTTCAAAAATCATCACTAAATTTAACCATTCGACACTACGTTTGCTTGGATTGTGTGATAATGTTTGTACAATCTCTACAATACCTCAACATTTGAATCGAAATTAATCACACAGGTATAATTCACAAACCAATAAATTATTTCATTTAAGCTAAAAAATAGCATTAAAATACGAAATGAGCGATATTTTCAAAACATTAAAGGGTCTTTTTGTAGTACAAACTTCAACAGAGGGAGAAACCACCGAAAGTAATACTCCAGCCAAACCGGAAGCAAAAACTACCACTACTGCCACAAGTGCAGTACCCCATATACCTGAAGGAAAAGCCTCAGAAAAATTTTATGACATCCTGCTAAATGCCATGGAGGCCAATAATCAGGAAGGCTTTGACTATCTGGAGTATAAAAAATCTCTGCAAACCCTTGCCAAAATGCCTATGGATGAGCAGACCCGCTATTTTTCGGCGTTTGCGGCTGCGCAGGCAATGGGTGTAACATCACAGAAACTAACAGATTCAGCTAATTTTTATCTGAAAGTACTGGCTTCAGAAGATGCCAAGTTTCAGGAGTCGGTAGCCGCTCAACGAGAGAAACAAATCGGAAATAAAGATAGAGCTATCAATGACTTAGAGGCCACCATTAAAGCCAAAACCGAGCAGATTGCCAAAATGACTCAGGAAATACAGGCACACCAGGCAGATATGGAAAAAATGAAAGCAGAGATTTCGGATGCAGTTATCAAAATTGAAACAACTTTAAGTGACTTCCATGCTACTTTCAACGAATTGACTACTCAGATTGGCAAAGACGTTGAAAATATGGGCAAATATTTAAAATAAGTAAAACCCTGATTCTAAAGGAGAAAGCCCCATATCTCTTATAGGATTAAAACATACATGATAAATTTTAGCAGACTTCTCCGGGGGCGGAGGGTTACCCGATAAAATATGGAAATGCAAGAAATGAAACCCAAATCATTTTGGGAACGCCCGGAAGGCAAGACAGGTACTCTTTTAGGCGCAGGTTTACTATTAGGTGGCGGTGTGCTTCTGTATAAAGCCCTGCCCTACCTCATTACTTTAGCTTCAAACACGCTTTATCTGGCTGGTTTGCTGATAGTACTGGCGGCGGTTATCTATATGATACTCGACCCTAAAATGAGAAATCTGATTTTCTATATTTACAAAAGTATAATGCGCTGGATAACTGGTCTTTTTGTTCAATTGGACCCGATTGGAATCCTGAAGACATATATTGATGAACTGAAGGGCAATCTGGGCAAAATGAATCAGCAGATTTCGACGCTGAAAGGCCAGATGTATAATCTGAAAACTATCATCGAAACCAATAAAAAACAGATTCAGAATGACCTCAATCTGGCAAGTAAAGCGAAAGAGACAGATAAACAGGCCATGATGGTACTGAAAGCCCGTAAGGCAGGCCGCTTACAGGAGTCTAATGTAAAGCTGGAGGATTTATACAAAAAAATGGAGATTTTATACCGGGTTTTAGGTAAAATGTATGAAAACTCTGAAGTAATGCTGGAAGATATTAAAGACCAGGTAGCGGTAAAAGAACAGGAGCGTAAAGCCATTCGAGCCAGTCACTCTGCCATGCGTTCGGCCATGAATATCCTGAATGGTAACAAAGACCAGCGCCAGATGTTTGATATGGCTATGGAATCAATTGCAGATGATGTAAGCCAGAAAGTCGGTGAAATGGAACGTTTCATGGAAATGTCGTCTAACTTCATGGACTCTATCGACCTGCAGAATGGAGTATTTGAGGAAGAAGGCCTGAAAATGCTGGAAAAATGGGAGCAGGAAGGGGTATCGTTACTATTGGGTAATGATAAAAAAGCCCTCATTGCAGGCAAAGATGTGCCTACTACCCGACCTTCAGGCAATCAGTACGATAAACTTTTTGAATAAGATCTAAACTAAAAAAGAATGAAAACAACACTCACCCCATTTGCCCGCTTTCTGATTACGCTCGCAATTCTTGCCGGGCTATTTTTTGGAGGGAAATATCTGCTGGATAATACCGAATGGGGCAAATCTCTGAAAAACGGGTCTGCAACTGACAGAAAATCAGCTGATAATGATGGCAATGCTGCTTCAGGTGATGTGGTGAAGGTAGGTGTGGTTACCTGGGGTGGGTATGCTGGCGGACAGTATTTTAATAATGGTTTCAAACCCAACGCTGATTCGCGCTATAGAGAAGACTATGGCTTTGATGTGGAATTTAAGGTGCTTGACGATTTTGAAGCGTCACGCGCGGCCTGGAAAAATGGCGATATAGATTTGCTCTGGACAACAGCCGATGCCTTTCCGACAGAGGCATCAGGTTTGAGTGATTTCGACCCACAGATTGTTTTCCAGTCGGACTGGTCGCGTGGTGGTGATGCCATTGTGGCACGCAGAGGTATCAATTCAGTGGCAGACCTGAAAGGCAAGAAAATTGCTGTAGCTGAGCTAACACCTTCGCACTCATTCCTGCTTTGGTTATTAGAAGCAGGCGGCTTGAAGCTGTCTGATGTGGAAATTGTAAAACAGGCAAGTGCCATTGATGCCGCCAGTATTTTCAAGGCCAAACAGGTAGACGCTGCCGTGGTGTGGTCGCCTGATGATGCCCTATGCGTACAGGCCGTTGAAGGCTCAAAAGTATTGCAAAGTACCAAATCGGCATCCAATATCATCGCTGACGTATTTATTGCCAAGAAAAAATGGGTAGATACCAACACCGATAAACTACAGAAGTTATATGAAGGCTGGATGAAAGGCGCAGCCGAAATCAATACCGATGCCAAAGCCAAAAACGAAGCAGCAAAGATTTTAGCTGCTCAGTTTCAGATTTCAGAAGCAGACGCCCTGCAATCTATCAATAACGTGCGCCTTACCACTCACGGTGATAACCTGAATTTTTTCGGCAAAAATGCTGATTATAAAGGAGTAACAGGTGAGCAACTCTATAGCCGCATGGGTGGTGTGTATAAAGGCTTAGGTTATGTAGACAAATTAGTCAACTGGCGTATTGTAGCTAACCCAACAGCTATCAATGCGACTTCGCTTTCGGGCAATGCCAATGATGCCGAAGGACAAAAAACCTTTACAACAGTGTCATCTGAGGATGCCACTAAAGAAGCCATTGCTACCAAACGGGTCAGTATCAGTTTCCGCTCAGGTGAATATCAGTTAGACGATAACGCCAAGTATATTGTAGATAAAGAAATGGTTGAGATAGCCAAGGCATTTTCTGGTGCACGTATCAGAGTAGAGGGCAATACAGACAATGTGGGTAGTGCTGCAACTAATACAGCGTTGTCAAAAAGAAGAGCACAATCGGTAGTTGATTACATGGTCAGTACTTACGGAATGCCCCGTAATCGCTTTATTGTGGTAGGAAACGGTCCAGGCAAACCCATAGCCTCTAATGATACAGAAGAAGGCAAAAGTAAGAACCGACGTACTGATTTTGAGATTGTAGAATAAGTTATCAGAAACCGTTTCTTAAATCAAAACTCCAAAACCGCTATGTTTAAACTTCATGGCAAACTCACTACGCAACAGACTTTAGTGTTAGGCATATTGGGTTTGGTAATATTTCTTGTGTGCTGGTTTTTGCTGGCCGAGGCGTTTTCAGAGCAAAAGGCCGTGGTTTCTGCAACAGATTCAACCAAAATTAGTTATGAGAAAGTATATCCACTCCTGCCACGCCCCGACAGAGTAGTGAAATCGTATCAGGAATTATCACAGAAAGATGGTTTGTGGTCAAACACTTCCCGTTCAATCTGGCTTAATCTGAAAGGCTATTTCTGGGCTGTTATTTTAGCTATTCCTTTAGGAGCAATTATTGCTTTAATTCCACTTTTAAGAGGGCTCTTCAGTAAGCATGTAGACGCTTTAAGGTACTTACCATTAACTGCTCTAACCGGACTGTTCATTATTTGGTTTGGCATTGAAGACCAGATGAAGATTGCCTTTCTGGCCTTTGGGGTTCTGGTCTATCTCCTGCCCATTGTAGTGCAACGCATAGACGAAACCGAAGATGTATATCTGAAAACTGCCTATACATTAGGTGCAAGCAACTGGCAGATTATCAAAAGCGTGTATATGCCTTCGGTCTTTTCTAAGCTGATTGATGATATACGGGTATTGACTGCTATCTCATGGACTTACATCATTATTGCCGAATTACTCAATCGTGAAGGAGGCATAGGCGCATTGATTTACATTAAAGCCAGGCAGGGGCAAATCGATAAAGTATTTGCGATTCTGATAGTAATTATTCTGATTGGCTTTTTACAGGACAGGCTCTTTGCTTATCTGGACAAAAGGTTTTTCCCGAATAAATACTACAAAACCACTGTTGCCGGCAACGAAGAAGTCAGGTATGGAGTTTGGATTATTTTAGGGACTTTTACCCTTAAAGTCTTACAGGAAATCTTTCTTCCACATATTTCGGAGAGCATCAACAGTTTTATCTGGATTGTGGTACTGGCAAGCGTGGGTGTAGTATTGTATGGAGAATTCAGACTCAGAACACAAGCCAAGAGTGCTGCTAACTAATCTTAATTGCGAAGGAAATGATAAAGTTTACAGATACACCCCTTAACAACATCATTGAGCTAAAGAATGTCTCACAGAGTTATGATGGAGGGAAAAGCTATGTAATTCAGGATTTAAACCTTTTGATTGAAGATAAACCGGCGCAGGGGCAGTTTATTGTCTTGTTAGGGGCATCGGGTTGTGGTAAATCTACGGTGCTACGCTATATTTCTGGTTTACAGGAGCCTACTTCGGGGGAGATATTGTTGTATGAGAAAAAACTGGCAAGCGGGCAGCACGTGGGCATGGTATTTCAACAATATTCGTCGTTTCCTTGGCTCACAGTATTAGAAAATGTAGCTTTGGGGCTCGAATATCAGGGACTCGGCAAGAAAGAACGCAATGAAAAAGCAATGGAAATGCTTAAACTGGTTGGCTTGCAAGGACACGAAAACAAGTTTGCTCAATACCCTACCTTGTCTGGCGGACAGTTGCAAAGGGTAGCTATTGCCCGCAGCTTGTTAGTGAACCCGGATATTCTTTTGATGGACGAACCCTTTGGGGCTTTAGACATCAACACCCGCTTACAGATGCAGGAATTATTATTAGAGATATGGCATAAAATTCATCCAACCATTATTTTTGTGACGCATGATATTTCGGAAGCGGTTTATCTGGGTGATGATATATATATGATGAAAGCACCACCCTCGTTAATTACTGAGCACGTAAAAGTAGATTTACCCCTTAACCGTAATCATGAAACCAAACGTCAGAAAAGATTTGTAGAGTTAGTAAGAGAGGTAGAAGATAAGATGATTGTATTGGGAGGTGGAAAGATTTAAGAATGAATGGTCAGGAACAATGGCCATCACAAGTCTGGGACTTTGATTGAGCAAAGAATAAAGCCATTTAAGCCGAAATACAATAAATTTAAGTAAATACCAAAATAACAAATATCCATTTACACAAAATCTCAGTAGATTTTAACTTTTAACACAATGAAAACAACACTTACACCATTTGCCAGATTTCTGATTACCCTTGCGATTCTTGCGGGTTTATTTTTTGGGGGCAAATATATTCTTGAAAATACCGCCTGGGGCAGGTCTGTGTTGAATAAAAGCAATGAGACCACCACAGAAGAATCATCCACGAAAGCACCGGAAGATGGCCCGGCAGCTGAAAGTTCTGCTACAGCTACCTCATCTGGCAGTGAGAACAGTGATAATGAAGCCACAGCTGCAGGTTCTTCTTCATTCAGTTTTGTAGCACCTGAGCCTGTGAATGGCAAACTGAAAGGTGTGGTAGAATTAGGTGCCAGCGGTTTCAACTCATTCATTGTAAGAATAGACAAAAGTAAAAACTGGAAACTGGAAAAATCAGAGTTCGGAAACAGTCTCGTAACCGAAAACATGGCTACTGATGAGGACATCAGAACAGGTCTGAAAAAATATATCGGTAGTATGCTTGATTTCGGTGTGAGTGGCCGTGATATTCACTTTGTGGTGAGTTCGGGTGCAGTAAAAGCAGATGTTACACAGAAAATCGTAAAGAACTTAAAAGCACTTAATTATTTCGTAAATACTGTATCACCAGAGCAAGAGGGCGCTCTGGCCTTGAAATGTGTACTACCTAAAGATTTTGAAGACGAGGCTTTTGTAACTGATATTGGTTCGGGTAATACCAAAATCTCATGGTCGAGCAACGGCAGTGTATCGGCCCTTGAGACCTATGGAGCAAAATATTTCCAGAATGGCGTAGATGATGGCAAAGTATATGATGACGTAAAAGACAAAGCCTCATCAATACCAGGCATGAAACGCAAAACCTGTTTTATTATAGGCGGGGTGCCTTTTTCAATGGCTAAGAAAGTGAGAAACGGCAAAGAACGCTATACTGTTTTGAAAGAACCAGCCTATTACAAAGATCTGAAAGATGCCAAGGATAAATCAGGCGTAAATATCTATAAGGCTATTAAAGATGCTACTAATTGTAATCAGTTCGTTTTCGACTGGGATGCGAATTTTACGATTGGTTTTTTGTTAGGATTACCTTGAGGAATCAATCATGAATACTGAATTAGCGAATATCTTATTTAGTGATTGAGCGAACATACGACACAGTTGAGTTCTCCCACTTTATAGATGCGGGAGTGTCTAAAAAGGTTTTTACGCCAAATAATATTTGGAAAAGACCCCATCCCAACCCTTCCCAACAATGGGGAAGGGCTAAAAAGTCCCTCTCCCCACAGTTGGGGAGAGGGATTTAGGGTGTGGGCGGACGCCGCGCGGGTTGAGATTAGCCAAATAATATTTTGCGACTCTGGACTTTTTAGACACCCCCTAATTCAGGTGCTCTGCAAATCTTATATCAGTCAATCTAATCAGACAACTACATACCTCTATTCTACTTTTAAACTCTTCACCGGATTCATAAGAGCCGCTTTGATACTTTGAAAACTTACCGTCAAAAGTGCCAAAAGCAATGAGATAACGCCTGCCATTACAAAAATCCACCACTGCGTTTCCATTTTATAGGCAAAATTCTGTAACCATTGATGGCTCAGATACCAGCCTGCTGGTATTGAGATACATACAGCAATTAATACCAGCTTAAGGAATCTGGCAGACAATAAAGCTATAATACTTGCTACTGATGCACCCAGAACTTTACGTATCCCGATTTCTTTGGTACGTCGGTGTGCCGCAAGTCTGGCTATGCCAAAAAGACCAAGACAGCAGATAAAAAAAGAAATGAAAGTAGCATAGCCAATAATCTTTTGCCAACGCTCCTCCTGATAATACTGTTGATGATTGAGATCATCTAAAAATCTATATTGATATACAGCTCCTGGCATTATCTTTTTGAAAATTTTCTCCCATGATTTTAAAGCAAGTTGCTGATTTTTATGATTTATTTTTAACCAGATGCCCCCTGCAAACGGTTCGTACATGAATAGAATCATCGGTTGAATCCGTTCTTTTAAAGACCCTGAATGAAAGTCTTTAATAACTCCTATAATCTCCCTTGAGCTATTCTCATAATAGGGCGCAATTTCTACCTTTGTTCCTAACGGATTTTTAAGATTGTATGCTTTGACAAATGCCTCATTCACAATCAGCCCGCGTTGCTTATCTCCTGAAAAATGCGAGGAGAAATTTCTGCCAGCAATTAATTGAATACCTAATGTCGGGATATGATTATAGTCTCCATTCCTGTAAGTAGTTTTAATGGTACGATTGCCCACTTTTGTATCATAAGTACCTGCCTCAGCACCGAATGAAATATTCTCAATGAATGGATCACCAAAGACCTCAGTTCTCAATTGTGCACTGATTTTAGGTACATCTCTGTTACCCGGTATCTCCGTTCTTAAAATCTGAGCAGGAACATAGCCTAAATCCTTGTTCCGGATAAAATCCATCTGGCTGTAAAATATCAGAGTGGCAATAATCATAACCATAGAAAGCGAAAACTGAATCACAACAAGACTATTACCCAACAGACCATTATTCAATAATTTTGTCTTTTTATAAAGCACATCAACAGGTTTCAGAGAAGACATCACCATTGCAGGATACAAGGCCGCCATCAGTATATTTATTAAGAGTATTGCCCAAAACCACCAAACAGTCTGGATACTGAATATATCTCTAAACTGAATAAATTTTCCTGATAAAACATTAAACACAGGCAGTACAACAAGTACAATTGCTATTGCCAATACAAAAGCAATGATACACACAAGAGCAGATTCACCCAGAAACTGGAAGATTATCTGGCGCTGTGTACCCCCTGTTGTTTTACGGATGCCTACTTCTTTGAAACGAGAAAACGAATTGGCCAGACTTATATTAATAAAATTAATACTTGCCATAACAAGAATAAAAGCAGCAATACCGATAAAGAGAGAACTATAAACAGGCGAGCTTGTATTCACGACGCCTGATTCACCCCCTCCATTCAGTGGGTTCAGGTGTATATCTGTAAAAGGTTGCAAGCTATAGCTTATCTGAGGATCAAATTTGTTTTTAAGGCTTTCTGCCAACTGGTCTTTTGCATATACACTATAAATCTTATTCATTTTATTGATAACATTCCGGGTATCAGCTTTAGGATTCAGCACCATAAATGTTCCCAGATAGTTATTCAACCAGTTGTCATCGTTAAAAGCAAGTTGCATAAACCCGAATGGGAGCAGCATATCAAATTGAATTGACGAGTTTTCAGGGGGATCTTTTACAACACCTGAAATGATTAAAGGCTTACCTAATCTTTCTGCAGACGGGTCAGCATCAAGTTCCAATAATTTTCCTAATACATCAACAGTATTAAAGAAACGAAGGGCAGTTTTTTCAGTAATTACTACCGAATTTAAGGTGTTCAGGCTTTTTTCTTTCGTACCTCTGATCATCTCAAAAGAAAAAACCTCAAAAAAAGTACTATCGACAAATAAAGGCTGTAGCCTGATTGCTTTATTTTCCGACTTCACATCACTGTAAATCTCACCACCCATTACTCTCGCAATCGTTTCTATTTCAGCAATCTGTTGTTTAAAAGCAGGTGCCTGTACCATTCCTGTGCCGCCAGACAGGTGTGTTTCAGCCTCTCTTTCCTCTTTGATAGCCGTTATAACCCGATAAAGGTTCGGATTATGCCGATGAAAGCTATCAAAGTTCATTTCATCTCTGACAAACAGATAAGCTAACAGCATACAGCTCATACCAATAGCCAGACCAACAACATTGATGAAAGAATAAATCTTGTTTTTAGCAAGATTACGAACAGCAACTTTCAGGTAATTTCTTAACATACAAGTATAATTGTGAATAGTGAATCAGCGATTGGCACATTGAGAATATTTACTAAATGTCAGATATATCCCTTTCTGATAAATCAAAAGCATATCCTATTCAAAGAAAGTGTTTTCGTTATGATATTTTCCTGAAAGATTGTAAATCGTTTGTAAAAGAATGTAAATCAACTTTATCCAAAACGGATATTCAAATAAGAAGGCTATGAAATAAAAATATCCATTGCTATAAGCTGGTTCTTATAGTAATGGATATTTTAAAACTAAAATTTTCACTAACTCTGCAACGTTGCCAGTTCAATAACGAATCACGATTGCTTCACCGCCTCTATCACCCGCATCTGGGCTACTATCTGTTCGGGTTTAATCAATTGCTCCTTCCCTTCGGCAATCACTTCGTAGAGATTCTGAAATAAGATGCCCCAGTTTCCAGGCTCAGTATCAACTGTTCCTCTGAAAGACACACCGTTTATCTCTGCATTCAGAATACCGCTATTGGCTTTAGATTCCACACCAAAGCCCTCCATACCAGGCATTAGTCCGGCTTTCAGATTGTCTTCCTGCACGTCCAACCCGTATTTCACAAAAGAGCCTTTGGTGCCGTGTATCACATATCTCGGGCCTTCTTCTCTTACTAATAAACTTGATTTAAGGGTTACTTTTAGTTTACCGTAATCAAGACGGATGTCAAAAGCATCATCAATGGCAGAGCCTTGTCTTTGAATAAAGGTTTCACCCCAGACGCCTTCAGGTGCGCCAAACAGGGTGATTGTCTGGTCAATGATATGAGCACCCAAATCGTAGAGAATCCCGTTAGCCGGGCTTACCGCTTCTTTCCAGGGTTTAGGATTCAACACAGGTTTATACCTGTCATAATGCGCCTCGTAGCTGATTAATTCGCCTAATATGCCACTTTCTACCACTTTCCTGACAGTTCTGAAATCACCGTCAAAACGTCGGTTCTGAAACACACAAACTACTTTATTCTTTTCGGTGGCTAAAGCAATTATCTCTTCTGCCTCTGCAACCGTAGATGTAAATGGCTTTTCAACGAGAATATGCTTATTAGCCTGTAGGCTCTTGATGGCTAATTCGTGGTGCGTAAGGCTGGGAGTACATATACTCACCAGTTCTATCTCATTATCGGCTAATACTTCATCGATGCTTCTGGCTACTTGCACATTCGGAAAAATAACTCTTGGATCCTGACTATTACAAACGACCGTCTTTAAACGAAAGTGAGGGTTAGCTTCAAAAAAAGGGGCTTGCAGGTATCTCCCCGATAGTCCAAAACCTACTAAGGCAACGTTAATCATGGTTATAATAAAGTAAGGTTGTAAATGAAGGGCTAAATTAAGTAAAAAAGCCTTGCTGAAATAATACAACAAGGCTTTTTTCTCCGAAACCTGATACGTTAGTACTGATTTGCTGGTATAAAAATCTCAAAAGTAGCCCCCTTACCTGGTATGCCAGTTGCCCTTATTACCCCATGATGGTTGTCTACAATTTTCTTTACAATAGCCAGCCCTATCCCAGTTCCCTTATACTCACTTTTTCCGTGCAAGCGTTGAAATATCTCAAAAATCCGGTCTTTATATTCTTCTTCAAATCCTATACCGTTATCTGCCACCGTTATCTGACAATACTTCTGGTCAGGACTAAAAGGCAGCCGGGCTTTATCATTTGTTAATATAATCTTGCATTCAATCTGAATCTTTGGCACAACCCCAGGTTTTGCAAATTTCAGGGAGTTGCCAATAAGATTACTCATGATCTGTTTAAACTGGAAAAGAATGGCTCTCACTTCACAGGTGCCTTTCACCTCAATAACTGCCTTTTTTTCTGCAATAATCTCTTTAAAATCCTCTTTTACCTCATTAATTATTTCTTGTGTATTAATTTGTGTAAAAACCCGCTCTCCTGTATTGGTTCTCGAATACGCAAGCAGGTCTTCAATCAGTGTTTGCATTCTGGCTACTGATTTCTTTACCCTTTCTAAATAGTCTTTACCCGTAACTGATAAATTCTCCAATTCTTTTTCTAATAACCTGCCCGAGAAAGTCTGTATTTTTCTCAGGGGTTCCTGTAGGTCGTGGCTTGCAACGTAGGCAAAAGACTCCAGTTCGGCATTTATTCTTTCCAGTTCTTTGTTTTTTTGTTCAAGTTTCAATGCATCAACTTGCCTTCTGTCATCGGCTCGTTTTTTTTCTGTCAGATCATGCGTAACTTTTGAGAAGCCAATCACTTCATTCTGGTCATTATGAATAGCTGTAATTACCACATTCGCCCAGAAAAGGCTCCCATCTTTACGAACCCGCCAGCCTTCATGCTTCGCTTTGCCAATATCTCTTGCCTCTTGTAATAATTTTTCGGGCAATCCACTTTCTTTATCCTGCACCGGATAAAATGTCGAAAAACTCTTACCTACAATTTCGTGTGCAGTATAACCTTTTATTTTTTCTGCTCCCTTGTTCCAGCTCTCAACTATCCCGTTCCGGCTGAGAGAGAAAATGGCGTA
This sequence comes from Emticicia sp. BO119, assembly GCF_013912375.1. Classification (GTDB taxonomy): domain Bacteria; phylum Bacteroidota; class Bacteroidia; order Cytophagales; family Spirosomataceae; genus Emticicia. Next base: position 241,583 of record NZ_JACETV010000003.1, read on the forward strand.
ATCCTGTACTTCCTCAACCATCTGATGATACCGCTCTTCATTCTTTTTCAATACCTCATTCAGGCGCTTCATCTCTATTATCTGGCTTTCTACCTCTTTTTCCAATTGATTAGCAAATGCCTTCTGTTGGTGTATATCCGTGCTTGTACCTACCCACATCTGTATATCTCCTCTGGCATCTCTTTGTGCAGTAGCACTACTCAAATGCCAGCGGTAGGATCCATCTTTACGTCTGAACCGGTGCTCAAACAAGAACCCCTGACCCGTTGTCATTGCTTCAATCCATTTTCTTATGTTCTCTTCTCTGTCATCAGGATGAACCATCTGAAACCACTTGTCTTCTTTAAAATCTTCAGGTGTAAAACCAGCGTAGTCAACTACCGCCTGATTGTAATAATTCAGATTTCCTTGTGGATCGCTCGTCCATACAAACTGGGGCATCGAATCAGCCAATAATCTGAACTTCTGCTCACTTTCTTTCAGTTTTTTTACCGAATGTACTTGCTGTGTAATATCCTGCAATGTACCACTAAAGCGATAAGCCACCTTGTTTTCGTCAAATAAGGCTTTGCCCTTGGCCACTACAATTCGCTCCTGATTCGTTACAGGATTCAGAATTGTATATTCTATTGAGTAATGTCCTCCTGAGTTATATTGCAGAGCCGATTGAATGGAATCTATTACCCTTTGCCTGTCTTCTTCTATGATATTATTTATTGCCAATGGAAGTTCTATTTCAGCACCTTGTGGCAAGCCAAACCAGTCTTTTAAACGTGCATTACCAGTAAAGCGATTTGTAGAGGGGTTCAGATCCCAAGTACCCAATTCGGCAGCATCAATCGTGAAGCTAAGAGTATCCTCTCTTTCCTGCAAGGCTTGTATATTCTGAACCTGTCGGGTAGTTTCATAACAGGTAACAAAAACGCCGACAGGTTTATTGAACTCATCATTAACAGGGCTATAGCTGAATGTCCAGTACACATCTTCAATCCGATTATTCCGATAAATCGGCACTAACTGATCCTCGCTCCAGGTGGCTTCGCCCGTAGTTAACACCTGATCAATAAGTGGTTTAATAATATGCCAGATTTCAGGCCAGGCTTCCTGAGCTCTCATTCCTAAAATCGAAGGATGCTTCCCCTCTTTGCCTAAGCTTGGGCGATAAGCATCGTTATAAAAGCATATCAACTCAGGCCCCCACCACAAAAACATAGGAAACTTTGAATTAAGCAGAAAATTAACCATTGTTTTTAAACTTTGTGGCCAGTTTTCAGGACTCCCGATGGTAGTTGTACTCCAGTCTTTCAGGCGAGTCAATTCGCTCATTTCTCCCCCTCCCGAAATAAATGAATTTATTGTGGCTTTAGATTTCATGCAGTTCATATATTAATCAATATAGTTTTACCACTATACTGTTCTGAATGATACCGATTCTTTAAGTATAATAATTTAGCAATAGAGCAATTCTGTTTTAACAATAAGACTTAACCCGATGATAGTAAAGTTAACATCAGATTGTCAGCAAGAAAATTAGAAATTAATAAATAAAAAATAGAGTTATCTATCTGAATAATAGAGGTAACAATCTATTCTTTCAGACAAATATAAGGGAGGCGGCAGGTAGGTGTCAACAATTATTGTTGAGTTTTTAATTAAAAAAACCGACCTAAAATTAAACAAATAAATTAAGATTTTAAACAGATATTTTCAGTATATATAGATAAGCATTTAATATCTTAGGCTGAATTAGCCAAAAAGGAGTGTCTAAAAAGTTTTTTACGCCAAATAATATTTGGAAAAGACCCCATCCCAACCCTTCCCCAACAATGGGAAAGGGCTAAAAAGTCCCTCTCCTCACAGTTGGGGAGAGGGATTTAGGGTGTGGGCGGACGCCGCGCGGGTTGAGATTAGCCAAATAATATTTTGCGTAAAAAACTTTTTAGACACCCCCTTTTGGGCAGTTAATTATCAGTCTATCTCACTACTTCACATCTCCATGATTTACCGCTGCAAGCGTTTATTCTTTATAGGTGATTAAAATTCTGGCGGGTCTTCCGGCAATATTTGCATGGTTACCACTTGAGTTTTCAATGACAATCGTAGTACTTAAAACAAAAAAATAGTACTCGAAACCCGTAAAAACAGTAGATTTATAGCTGGGTGGTATATCGCTCCCTGTAGTCGCATTAACAAGAATCGATACTGATAATATCTTGGCTTGTGTCAGTCCGTGTGCTATCGATGCCGTACCTGAAGATGCACCACTGGTGGTCAGTGATAGTTCTTTCATTTTTATCTTAGGTGCGGCAGCTCCCCCTAAACTTGTGTAGCCACCAACAGAAGCATTTCTTTCTATAATCGCATCTCCTTCACCTGTTAACTTGAGTGGCGTTTTACTGAAAGTCGTATTTACCCACGAAACGATATTGGCAGCTGCGGTATCGCTGGTTGCAAAACGATTTTCCCACTTCCCAGACCGGGTAGAAATAGCTCTGATAACCGAAGCGGCAGAAGAAGTACTTTCCAGTAATAAGTGAGGGTTATCACTTACCGCCAAATGCGTGATATGCAACTTAGATTTAGGTGCAGGTGTATTGATACCGATATTGCCATCATGATAAATGGTTAATCTCTCTGTTGTAGCATTAGTATTAAGAGGTGTTGTCCAGAACGTAATTCTTGCACCCGATGCCCCGGGGCCCCAGTTCTGGCTGGCAACAAAATACATAGCGGCTCTCTCTGAATAATAGCTTGCCGGAAGGTAGTAACCACCCCCACCTATTCTCAGTAAAGACTGCCCGAGTGTTACTGCTGTTTCTGCGTCAGTTGTACCATTATATTTATAACTTTGAAGACCTATCAGGGAGTTACTTGATCTTAGCGTAATATTATCGCCGGTTGCGTTGTCTGAGCGTACTTGTTCAGGCAGAATCGTGAGGCTTTGCCCGTAAGACGAAAGAGCGGTGAAAAACAACAAAAGAAAAATAAGATTAAGTGCAATCTGGTAATTATTTTTTTTCATGTCTTATAAATGTTTAAAATACAAAATCAACAACATCAAAAGCACATGAAAACTATATAATTATTGGTCTTTAGAGTAATGATTCCTGGCCTGAGTTAGTGAATACCAGCCTTTGCTTCGTGAATAACAAAGAATTTATTAAACGATTTGAAGTTTCCTGAGTAATTCTTCTTTACGGCTTCTTGAAACCGGAATTTCAGAGCCATCTTGCAACGTTAAGCTACCACCATCGCCTCGCTTATACTTCGTCACTAAGCTGCAATTGATTATGTGTGATTTATGAACCCTGATAAACTTTGATACATCGAGTTTTTCTTCAAATTCCGCCATCGTGCTTGAGGCCATAACTTGCGGTTGGTTCTGCACATAAAAAATAGTATAATTCCCGGCTGCTTCAACTCTGATTATATTCTCCTGCCTGATAACAATGGTTCCTTTATTAGTAGCAATGCTCAGTTTATCAGGCTGTAGCGGTACTTCTTTTTCTTTATGTTTATTGAGTTCTTCCAATAGTTTCTGATGCTCATTATGCTGGCTTTCAAGGGTCTGTTTCATAAGTGCGGTACGGTGAAACAAGCCTGTGGTGAAGAAAGCCATTTCGCCCAGATACGAGATCCCCCAGAGCAATTGCAGGTATTCATCCTGTTCGAGTCGGCTCAAAGTACTCAGGCGCAATAGTATCTGCTGTCCGACAAAGGCACCTAAAAACAGTGTACATACACCCCAGACCAGAAATTTATTTTGTTGATTGTATAACCTTAACAACCCCAGAAGCGTAACCATGCTCAATATCATTTCTACAAACTCGAAGCCATTATGAACTGAGATGTAAAGCGGTACAGTATATTTCTCGACCACGAAGAAAAGCTCGCCCATCATGTACAAAGCCATGAAAAGGATTTGAAATTGGATAAATTTATCGAATAAAGGCCATCTTTTAGGAATATCGGCAAACTCACGGATGAAAAACAGATAGCAGATGATTGACAGAAATGAGAATGTTTGAGAAAAACGACTGATAAAACCAACTTCTCGAAGCCCGACAAATATATCTTCAATCACCAGTAAGCTTATGCTCATGGCTACCCTTAGCAAGATAAAAACTATGTAAAGCAGATAGATAAAATAGATTCGCTCCCGAAAGAGAAATAGCTGAATGGCGGTGATTATCAGAATCAGCACTACTACGCCTAAGAAAATGGGTTGCGCGTATTTGCTGATAAACGAATTACTCTGGTTAATCTTGATTTCCTGATACTGACTGTAATCATATTTTAACAGGGTTAATGCATCATGCTCAATGGCATAGTTTTTTATTTCGAGGATATATCCGTGAAGTTCGTCTTTAGGAATATCTACCTGAATAAATGAGATTTCATCTCGTAGAGAGCGCTCATGATACGGGCAGGTAAAACCTGTTTTACCCAATAGCTCCATACCCGATTGGGTTATACGGAAGAGTTTAACTAAGCCCTGGCTATTGCAATAGATATAAGCTTTTGTGTGTTTATCAGTTTCGCCCTGAATCCGGAATTTAAATCTGAGTGTAGAAAATTTTGGTAAAATCAGTTGCCCGTTGGTTTTCTTGAAGCGTAGAGTATCTTTTAGAGCAAAAGCCTTTGTGGTTTGTTGGTTATCAATAAGATATGAACCCTCTTGCAGCAGAGATACCTGACCGAGACCAGGAAAAGATAGAACCAACAAAAACAAAATCGTACGAATTGCTCTCATTTTTGGGGTACACCGTATAATAGTATTCCAAAATATAAAAAATGCGCTTATCATCCTATGATTCAACGCATTTTTTAGTGTTTGTACCATTTCTGCGAATGAAAGCTATCAGACTTTTGAAAAAGCAGCTACAATTGTTTGCTTAAATTCTTCATAATCAGTGCTTATTCTGGTGGCCTGTTTTTCTTTATCTAATAAAGCTGAAAGTCTCTCTGGAATGGCTTGCTCGCCTATTACCTCCTCTACTACATCCAGAAATTTGGCATAGTGGGCAGTAGACAAAAATACACCCGTTACAGGTTCGTCAAGAGTTCTGGTATAATCTTTTAAGCCCAGATAAGCCACCGCCGTATGTGGGCACATCACATAGCCTGTGCGTTCATATACCGTACGCATGGCTGTGCGTGTTTCGGTATCGGTATAAAAGTAGCCCTTCAGCATTTTCTGCATTTCGGCTAAATCGTTACCAAACAATGCCTCCATACGAGGAAAATTGCTCGGGTTCCCCACATCCATTGCATTAGAGATTGTGGATAATGATGGGCTGATAGGCTCATAAATACCGGATTCCAGATACTCAGGCACTACTTTATTAACATTGGTAGCCGCAATAAACTGTTTCACAGGCATACCCATTCGCCAGGCAATGATTCCGGCACTCAGGTTGCCAAAGTTGCCACTTGGCACAGCAATGACCATTTCTTTAGCCAGCCCTTTTTTCTTCAGTTGTGCATAGGCATTCACATAATAAAATGCCTGTGGAATTAGACGGGCAATATTAATTGAGTTAGCAGACGCTAAGTCGAACTGGGCAGTTAATTCTTTATCTAAAAAAGCCTGTTTTACCAGTTTCTGGCAATCATCAAACGTGCCATCAACCTCTAAGGCACTAACGTTTTCACCTAGAGTAGTCAATTGCTTTTCCTGAATATCGCTTACTTTGCCGCTTGGGTAGAGTATCGTTACATCAATGTTGGGTGTCTGATAAAACCCTTGTGCTACGGCTCCACCGGTATCGCCCGAGGTAGCCACCAGAATATGAATCTGTTTTTCTGATTTTTGCAGAAAGTAAGACATCAAAGCCGCCATGAATCTGGCTCCGAAATCTTTAAACGCCATAGAAGGCCCATGAAACAATTCAAGACAAAAAGTATCTTCTTCTACCTCTATCAAGGGCGCGGGAAAATCAATAGCTTTGTTTATCAGGCTTTTCAAATCATTGGCAGGCACATCTTTTCCAATCAGCGCATGGGCAATCTCAAAGGCTATTTCCTGTAAACTCAGGTTTTCTACATTATCCCAGAATGATTGAGGTAAGACTGGAATAGAGGTAGGCATATAAAGTCCATTATCAGGGGGTAATCCACGGAAAATGGCTTCTTCTAAAGATACCTCAGGGCTTTGGTGTTTGGTACTATATAATTGCATAGGAATGATTTCAGATTTTTTATTAGAATAACCTATTTCGGTAGCGACCCAAGGCCTTACGTCTCTACCGAAAACAAAAAATAATTGTTCCTCTCCCCCTTTCACAAATATAGGACGATTGGGAAAATCGTCCTATCAAATTATCTTTTCGCTGTTAATACTGCGCTAAGGCCTATTATTTATCAAGCATCTTCACGAAATCATCGAACAAATATCTTGAATCATGCGGGCCTGGTGATGCTTCAGGGTGATACTGAACCGAGAACGCAGGTTTATCTTTCCTACGGATACCCTCAATCGTATTATCGTTCAGATTCACGTGTGTCAGTTCGATATTCTCATTTTTCATTACTTCATCAGGTTTTACTGCAAATCCATGATTCTGCGAGGTTACCTCGCAAAGCCCAGTAATAAGGTTTTTAACCGGATGATTCAAGCCACGGTGTCCGTTTTTCATTTTGTAGGTATCAATTCCACTGGCCAGGGCCAATAGCTGATGTCCGAGACAGATACCAAATACAGGTTTCCCTTCCTCTACTACTTCTTTGATCGTTTCTACCGCATAAGGCATGGCAGAAGGGTCGCCAGGGCCATTCGATAAGAAGAATCCATCCGGATTAAACTCTTTGATTTCTTCAAGGCTTGATTTAGCATTGAATACCTTGCAGTAACAATCTCTTTGAGTGAAGTTTTTCAGGATACTTTTCTTCACACCAAAATCCAGAACTGCTACTTTATACCTGGCATCTTCTGCCCCTAAAGTATAAGGTTCTGGAGTACTAACTACAGACGAAAGTTCAAGACCTTCCATCGACGGACATTTTTTCAGTTCAACCATTAAATCTTCCGGGTCAAGTATCTCGGAAGAAATAATACAGTTCATTACACCCTTGTCACGGATATGGCGTACTACCTGGCGTGTGTCTACATCGCAGATACCTACTATACCTGCGCGTTCAAAGTATTCCTGCAAAGAATAATCAGCCGTTGTGCGGGAGTAATAGTGGTTGGCATAGGCATTACAAACCATACCACTGATTGTTACGCTCTTCGATTCTTCTTCATCATCTAACACTACTCCGTAATTACCGATATGTGAAGTAGTATTAACAACGATTTGGCCGAAATAAGACGGGTCTGTATAAATTTCCTGATAGCCGGTCATACCGGTATTAAAACAGATTTCGCCAGCCGAAGTACCGATTTTACCAAGAGCTTTACCTTTGAAAAAAGTACCATCTTCAAGAAGTAAAATGGCGTCAGAAGGTGTATGAGTCATTGAAAGGAGAATGTATGTGTTCCGATAAATATTAAAAAATCTGCTCGATTCATTGCATTTATGCAAGTAATTCAAGTACAGTATCGGAGAACAAAGGTATAAAAAAAACAGATACGTTCAGCAGAAATCTATGATAGTGCGTATTTTTTCTTTTTAAAATACAATTGTTATTCTGAAGAAATGCTTCTGATGATAGCAAACAGGACATCGGATCCATTCGTTGTAATCAGAAAACGTTGTGAAAGAGAATCTATCAGTTACCGTTTTTCATATTTCTGAAATACTGGTCTCTGGTTACATTATCGCTTGGGGCAGCCTCAGCACCTGCCTTCCACGACTTATCCTTCCAGGCACCACTTTTAATTGATTTCACAAAATTAGCCCATGAGAACGGATTCAGCAAAGGATTGGTTGTTACCTGCCCCCTGCTTTCAATCTGTTTCAGAAACTGATTCTGCCCATACTTATAATTATCGTATGAGGTCATGCCATGCACAGACGCCAGCTTAGCTACATTCTCTGTACTATAAGTTTCTCTCAGAATCTGTCTCTCCCGTTCGTCCGGTAGTTTCATATCTACCAATGCCTGTTTAAATTCTTCTTCGGTACTGAACGGATAAACTTTAACTTCTTTTAACATTTTGGAGTCTACCTGTAACTCAACAAACACCGAATAATCGACGTCTGTCTTCTTCGGGATCACATGATACTGTTTTTTAAAACCCAGATAACTGAACACAACCGTATCGCCGGGAAACACTGCTATACCGAAATATCCTCTACTGTTTGAGAGCGTACCTCTACCTGCCTGCGGAATCGTAATATATGCTCCCGGTAAAGGTTCTTTGGTTTGTCCGTCAATGACTACCCCTGAGAAAGTTATATATTTTATCTCACCTTGCGAATGCGCTAAATGACTTACTACCAGGCAAATAAAAACAAAAAGATATGTAAGATTTTTTTTCATAGTATAGTCAATAAGGGTATATTCAACCAGAATAAAAACATTTTTTTTTATCAAACAGGTTCAAAAATATCAGATAAAAATCTTCAGAAATGTTACAATAAAAGGCATTGAAAGCAGGAGTCCGTCAAATCTGTCTAAAAATCCACCATGCCCCGGAATCACACTTCCTGAATCTTTAATAGCAATACTACGCTTAAATAACGATTCTACCAAATCGCCTAAAGTTCCGGTAACAGAAATAATCACAGCGATTCCATACCATTGCCAGGGCAGAATACAGTCGAAATACTGTGTTAAAATAAACGCTATTACCAAACCCAATATTGCCCCTCCGAAGAATCCCTCCCAGGTCTTTTTGGGCGATACCCGTTCAAACAATTTGCGTTTGCCTAAAAACCTTCCGGCAAAGTAAGCACCTGTATCATTAGCCCACAAAATAAACAGGCAACCCAGTATCAGCTTAGGCTCATAGCCTCTGTCGGTCAGCACCAGTTCATTGATCAAAGCAAACGGCACTGCCACATAAGTAATACCCAAAAAAGTGTACCCAAGGTTGGCAAAAGGCTTTGAATCTTTCTTTTTATAGAGTTTTATAAAAAAAGTAGTAGTAAGCAAAGGCACTATAATATAATAAAACTTAAAAGAGAGCATATCTTTCTCGATAAAGAAAGTAAGTGCATTCAGCACAATCCCGCAGAATGTTCCGTAGAAGGTTAGAGGCAGGTTAGCGTCTAATTTCAACAATTTATAAAACTCGCGTTGGGTCAGTACACTAATTGCTAAAAACAAAATCCAGAATGTCCATTCACTATATAATACGGCAGTTAAGATAATAGTTACTCCGATAACAGCAGCAATGATTCGTTGGGTAAGGTTAGAGAGTTGGTTTAGTTTCTGAGTCATTTTGGTTAAATATATCGATAATCACTTTTGCGATGCTCTCCTGGTGGTCAGGCACCTGTATTTCGCACCAGCCCCATAGATAATTGCGGTCTTTTCTATTTAAAACTACAGCCATCACTTCGTGCGTCAGTAATTCATTCTTAAGGAGTTCGGCTTTAAAAACATCGGGTGTCTCAAAAACCTTTATCCATTTTACCATATTTCCAATGTTATTTTTTCATCAAATATAAAGGTATTTTCTTTAAATGTGTAGGTTCAGAATTCCCATTAGGGTTATTTTTTAATTTTTCTGCAAGCCATGCTCCAATGTTCTACTTCATCAGCCGAGATTATTGACTGGCTCTTAGGTGCTTATTACGGTTTTCCGTAATTGATGGGTATTTGTAAATCATGGAAATTTGCTCCATCTTTTTCAAGAAACCGTTGAATGATTTAAAACCATGAAAAAACTTCTATTATTAATTTTCATCTCAGCAACGGCCTTCGGGCAAGCTGTAGAAATTACACCATCTTCGGCCTATTCTCTGTCTAATGCAATCATAAAAAAGAACGGGGTAGGTTTCGAACAATCTGATGTTTCGGGGAATGTCAGGGTAGGAACATATGCCGACGCCGGAGCAGCGTTTATTCAGACCCACTCAAATCATTCGCTAAGATTCACGACCAATAATGGAGGTCAGCAGATGATTCTCACAACCGAGGGCAAAGTTGGAATCGGGTCAGACGCCCCCGCTTACTGGTTAGATGTGAAAGGCCGGGCCAGGATACGACAATATAGTGGAGAAACTGCGGGCATCTGGTATAATAAATCTAACAATAGCGAAGGCGCATTTACAGGGATGTTTAACGACGATATTTTTGGCTTGTTCGGTATGGGTACAGTTTCTAACTGGAAGTTTGGTTTTGATATGACCAATACCCGATTGGGCATCGGAACCATGACACCCAAACACCCGCTAACTTTCCCGACTGCCATTGGCGACAAGATTTCATTGTGGGGTGGTAATACAGCCTCTACCGACAACCACTACGGTATGGGTGTACAGGCGGCGGCTTTTCAGTTGTTTGTACCTACCACCAGCGACAACATTATGTTTGGCGTAGGTAGAAGTGCGGCTTTTACCGAAAAAATGAGAATTACCGGAAACGGCAACGTACAAAGCCAGGGGTCTGATGCCGGCTACCTTTTTTATGACAGAAGCAATGTAGCAAAGGGCTATCAATGGTATGCCAACAACGGGAATGCTTATCTGTTCAAGCAACACGCCAGCTCAGGAAACGTGATGACAATCCTCGACAATGGCAATGTAGGTATAGGCTTCAATACAACGCCTGCATTCAAATTACAGGTAAGTACTACCGGAAACTCGGCTGGTATGGTGCATATCAACAATGTGGGTATTCAGGTTGGTACGTATGCGGGTTCAGGCATGGGCTGGTACGGAACCTTGTCCAATCATCCTTTGGGCCTATTCGTCAATAACGGAGGCCCCGCTTTCACCATCACTACCGACGAACGCTTTCAGTTTGGTGGTACGCCCATTCCGGCAGGATACAAAATGAGTGTAGACGGCAAAGTGCTCTGCACCGAACTGGAAGTGCTTGTTACACCCTGGCCTGATTATGTGTTTAAACCAGATTACCGCCTGAAACCACTACATGAAGTAGAGCACTTTATTCAAACCAACGGGCATCTGCCGAACATTCCGAAAGCAGAAGAAATTGAAAATAAATCACTGGCAGTAGGTAATATGAGCAAACTGCAAATGGAGAAAATAGAAGAGCTGACCCTCTATTTAATCGAAATCAATAAACGACTGAAAAAAGTAGAAGATGAAAACGAAGCCCTGAAAAGAGAATTAGCCAATGTAAAATCTAAAAACTAATCAGGCCATGAAAAAACTCTTGTTACTTTTATTGGCGGCATTAATTTATACTAATCTGCGCGCACAACATATTGACTGTGATACCAGACCAACCGGTAAACTTATCATTTTCAGCCAGGAGCAGAAAGACAAAATAGCTAATGCCATTAATGCGCCCTTTACTGTAAAAATCTTTGTTACTGTATTTGCCGATGACGATGGTTCGCATCGCGGCGCAACAGATGAAAATATTTTAAGACAGATTCAGAACATGGCAAACCAATATCAACCCCAAAATATCTGTTTTGTATTGGGAGGTATCAGACAGGTTAATAATTCCGACCTGAACACCCACACAAAAGATACCGAGGCCGCAGAAGTACTCCCATTCAGAGAACCCGGGTTTATCAATATTTTTATTCATAATTCATTACCGGGCCTCAATGGCACTGCCTATGGAATCCCGAACACTTATCTTAGTTTATCAGGAGGTGCAATAGCAAGTCTTGATAATGTCTCAACCCTCGGGCACGAATTAGGCCATTGCCTGGGGCTTTATCATACTTTTGAAACCGTAGACGAAAACGGCAACAGCAACAAGGAGAATGTAGCCCGTGCAGGGGCTTGTCAGAATTGTGCTACCGCCGGTGATGTAATATGTGATACCCCTGCTGACGACGATGGCGGAGTAAATGCCGCGTGCGTTTATATTGGTGGCGGAAAAGATGCCTGTAATGTAAGTTATGCACCCATGACAACCAACATGATGGGCTATGGAAGCAGACCCTGCCGTAGCATTTTTACCAACGGACAAGGCGAGCGTATGCGCACTTTTCTGACAACTGACCCTTCATTAACGCCTCTTGTGGTGCAGGATATTATTTATACGCCTATCTTTGGCAATACTACCATTTCAAGCGGTACGGGTTATATTTTTGCCCGCGATGCAGTATATGTATCTGATGGCAGTCCGAACCTGACTGTCAATAGCACGGCTGTCCAGTTTTTTCAGGCCAAGAAAGTATCACTCAAATCAGGCACTAAATTTTCGCCGGGTACAGGCGGAAAAGTGTCTGTCAAATCAAATCCTTATTGTAATTAAACTATCTATTCTGACATCGTTTACAGGGTATATCAGCAAGCTGATATGCCCTTTTATTTTCAGGTTTATAACGGTTTCCCGTAATTGATGCGTGTTGCCTAAAACGCCAACTTTGCCATATCAAGTTTAATGAATCGACTTTTGCTTCGAGGGGACTATCGGCCAAGCCGACAGACCCCTCCTTTTCAAAACTCATCTACAGGTTTTCCTGTAGATACAAATCACGGTTTACCGTGATTGACAGGCAATATTTAATACACGAATTTTGTCTTGTTGGTCGTCGGAAACCAAATGAAAATTTTTTATCTGACTTCTAACATCAAGTAAAACCATGAAAACCGTAATCAGTATTGTCTTATGCGTAATTATTTCTGTAAGTTTTTCCTGCCAGAAGGCAGATGCCCCCATTGAACCGATAGATTTTGCCTGTGATAAAATGGTAAAAATAGCGCGTCAGTCCTTTGGAAATCTTGAAATGGTGATAAGTTATGAAAATGGTAAAATAGCCAGGGTTACTCGTGCCGACGGAAAAGGGCTGACAGAAAATTACAGCTATCAGTCGGACACCGTGTTGGTTATTACCCGAAATTTTTCAGACGGCAGTGTCGGCAATATTTTTAAAACAAGTTTGAATAAAAAGGGGTATATTGTGAAGCTCGTTCAGGACGGAAGTGCAGGTTATACCAATACTTTTACTTATGATACAGATGGCTTTTTAAAAACAGCCAGTTATGCCTATGTAAATGACCCGAAACTGAATAGTAGCTCAGCTTATACCTATGCCAATGGCAACCTGATGCAAATAAAGAACGTAACCGGTAATGTATTGAATTATACAGTAGATTATACCTATTATGAAGATAAACTGAATAAGGCCGACCTGATAGGTAATCAGAATCAACCAGATATGTATGGCAGAATATCAAAGAACCTGATAAAGACTATAAAATATACTTATGCAGATAAAAAGACCGAGCTAACCGAATACACCTACGAGCAGAATACAAACGGATTTGTGAAATCGCTTGTAGAGAAGTTTACAGACAAAGACCTTAAAACCACCACACAAACCAATAAATACGAATATATATGCCTTTAAATCCCTTTTGAATCATGAAAACTAAAACTGATGTAACCCCCGAACCAAGTGTATTGTGGTTTAACCACAAGAAAAAATGTGTCCGCACCGACGACGTTGTGTATCTGAAAAGTTTTGATAATTATACCCGGTTTTACCTGAGCAATGGCCGGCAATTCCTTTCTTCTCACACCATGAAAATCTATGAACAACAACTGCAGAGCAAAGGAGATTTTACGCGTGTACACAGAGGAACCTTACTGAATCTGAAATATCTGACTAAATTTGAAAAGAATACCGAAGGGAACTGGGCTTGCCTGTCGACCGGAGAAAAGATTTTTGTTTCAAGAAGAAAAATCAAGAAGTTTGAAGAGCATACCTCTTCAAACTTCTCTGAAAATTAAGCCAAAGCCTTACGCATAAGTCTTAGCCAGTTTTTATTAAAAATATTCTCAATATCAGCATTTGAATAACCCCTTTTGCTTAACAGATGCTGATATTTCTGCAAATCGGCAATGCTTTCCAGATCATACGGCGATTGCTCCGTACCAAAAGTACCATCTAAATCACTGCCAATGGCAATATGCAGGCTATTACCTGTCAGCTGGCATATATGGTCGTAGTGATCAATCAATACTTCCAGATTTGCCTCTGCTTCACGTGGGTTTATCTGCCTTTGTATCAAATCAGGCTTCAGCATCCACACATCCAGACACCCCCCTATTACAGCATCTCTTTCTGCCAGCCGTTTAATCTGCTCATCATTCAGTTGTCTTTGGTGCGGCACTAAAGCCCGGCAATTATGGTGGCTTGCCCATACCTGCCCCTGAAAAAGATCTAAGGCTTCATCAAAACCCTCGTCTGTCAGGTGGGTGGCATCAAGCACCATACCTAATCTATCCATTTCTTTTACTAACTCCCTACCCTCTTTGGTCAATCCGCCTGTCATTCCTGTACCGGGTGCATAACGCCCGGGGCCATAGTGAGCAGGGCCAATGGCTCTTAAACCATAAGCATAGGCTTTTTCAAGATACGAGAGATTCACCAGAGAGTCGGCACCCTCCAGACTCAGAATAAAACCTATGGGCTTAACCACATCACTGATAGTGGTATCTTCCCACATGGCTATATGGTTATCTAATTGCTCCGTAGTAGTAATCTGCACCATTTCTTCGGCCTCTACCATTGCCTGATACCAGGCCAGTTGGGCTTGTGTCATAGCCCATGCCTGATGTGGCGAGTTCCAGCCTGAGCCTGGCATATTGCCGTTGTTTTCACTATATCTGGCTAATTGTGTGGCAACCACTACTGCAATTTTTCCTTTGCGCAGGTCAGGTAACGATACCACCCCTTTAGCACGGTCAATCTTATCAGTCATGTCTTTTTCCATTGTTCTGATTTCCTCTACCGGTCGCCGGTAGTCTCTGTTCCATTCAATAGCATTCATAGCCATGTCGAGATGTGCGTCAATAATTAGCATAATAGTATTGATTTATTGAAGATATTTTAATGGCGAATGGTGAATATTCTGTCTGAACTTTGGTTTACCTGATTAAATTGATTTACCAGAATGGCAATTGTCGCCCATTCTTAGTATGATTCAATAATAATAACTTAAGTAATCAAAATCAATCATTACTATAATCATCAGTTTAATCGCAATAATCAGCTAAATCATCGTTCAGTACAATCTCAGTTCCATTTCATCATTCGTTGCTTTAAATCCGAATTTCTCATAAATCGGGCGGCCGTCTTCAGTGGCATGGAGTAAAATACGTTTGTAGTTCCGCTCTTTGGCTGCTTCTAAAATATGATAAAAAACCTGCTTGCCAATGCCCTTTTTGCGCCAGCCAGGCAAAGTATAAATATTCATGATATAGGCTACCCGACCATCTAATAGCGTAAAACCCGGCATGATAGTAGAGAAGCATAATCCGCTTGTTGATACTACTGCTCCATCAGCCAAAGCCAGCCATGCAACAATCTGCCCGGTTGCTAACTGCTGTTGAAAGAAGTCTTTCAGAATTTCATTCAACCCATCTTCACTCACCAGATGTGTTTCAGGGCTTTGTACTTCTTTCAGAAAATCAATTCTTAGTCTTGCCAGTTCTGGCACATCGGCAAGGGTAGCTTTACGATAAGTAATATTCATACTTTGTGGTTAATTCAATCAGGCTTCAACCGGATACAACCCCTGCTCCGAAAGTTTTCTCAGTGCCTCGGTAACGGTTGGTTTATCTTCAGGATAGGTTACCCCAAACCACTCCGACTCGTTCGAGAACACTTTACACTTGCCAAGCCCGTTTTTAATCAGGTAAGTCATTACAGTCGGAATATAAAACTCTGCTTTCGGTGAGTTGATATTCTGTGCCGAGTATTCCTTGAACATCTCGTTGATGACCGGAAATACAGATGGCATAAAGCCCCAGAAATTCATCGACACGATGGTATCTTCTTCCAGTTCGGTCAGTTTATCGCTTTCTTCAAACACTATCTTTCCGGTTGGCTGCCGGTAGATTTTGGTGCGTTCTGTTACCACTTCCAGAAAACCGTCTTTATCGAGTTCGCAAACTCCTCTTGATACAGACCCGTTTTCTGATAACGTATTTTTAATCTGATAACCTACCATTGCCTGACAGGTTTCGTCTGTATTGCCCGATAAAAAATCAGCCATGATTTTAAAGCCCTCATAGCCATAAAAATCATCGGCATTGATAACCGCAAAAGGCGTACTTGTTTGCTCCCATGCACATAAAACAGCATGGCCTGTACCCCAGGGTTTAGTGCGTTCTATAGTGCCCAATTCGGCAGGCACATAGCTTTGTACGCTCTGAATCGCAAAATCGTAATCAATTTTACCTTCTAATTTCGGCCCGAATATTTCCTGAAAATCTTCTCTGAGTTCTTCTCTGATAATGAACACTATTTTGCCGAATCCGGCTTTTATAGCATCATTTAATGAATAATCGATAATTGTTTCGCCATTAGGCCCAAACTTATCTAACTGTTTAATACCTCCATAGCGGCTCCCCATTCCGGCCGCCAAAATCAATAATGTTGGTTTCGACATAATATGCTTTGGTTTCATGAATTCACAACAAAAGTACAAAACTGTTTTGTTAACCTATAAAAAGTTTTTTCGATTTTAATTGTATAAAATACAGTTAATCCCATAGTTTTGTACTAAAACTCTAACAGATTCAACCATGAACCTACGCTTCCTGTCCGTTTTAGGGGCATTATTTCTTTGTTTTCAGGCATTTGCGCAAGAATTTCCGCTTAATCAATTATCAACTGACAACTGGAGTTCAGGCAACTGGAAACCGGCCGAAAGCATTGATAATCCATATAAAAAGAAAGCTGGTTTTACTGCCGGCAACAAAATGTTATTCTCTGATACTCCGGGTAAAACTACCTCAAAACTTGTAACTGCCGATGCCAGAGTAAAGTTTGAGTTTATGCTAGGCAACAACAGTGACGGCGTTTTTTATATACAGGGTAGCCACGGCATTGTACTGAGTAATACCCGTGCAACAGGAGCCATTATCAGACCAGACGGCACGCTGCAATTACCAGAGCAAAACGCCGGTAAAGCGGTTGGCTTATGGCAGAGCCTGGAAGTGACCTTCTCTGATGCACCCTATGGTGGTGCCTTGATTATCGAAAAAGTTACGCTGAATAATGTAGCCATTCATCAGGGATACGTAATTCCAACCACAGGCGCAAACCAAGGCCCTCTCGCTTTTGAGAACAAAAGCGGAACGGTAGCAGTAAGAAACGTTCAGTACCTGAAATACAACAAGGAAAAACCTTTGAAGCTCACCGACCTGACTTATGAAATGTATGAAACCTGGGACTGGAATCAGCAGTTTGCGCCTAAGAAAGACACGCCAAACGACAAAGGTACTACTACTTCTCTGACGAAAGATTTTGGCGCAGGATTTAACCGTTTTCTGTTGATTTTCAGAGGAAATATTGACGTAGAAAAAGATGGCAGCTATTCGCTCATTGCCGACTACGCCGGCAAAGCTTCATTGAAAGTAGACGGTAAAGACATATTGCCAATGGAAAGCGGCGAAAGCTATCGCAAACCAAGGGCAGCTTATGTACAGCTAACAAAAGGCAAGCACCCGTTTGAGCTTCGTTATAATAAAGTATGGTGGAAAGCCGAATTAGGTTTGTTTGCTGCCGGGCCTGAAATCAGACCTTATGCACTCCATGCCGAAACCTCCCTCCCGTCGCCACAGGCAGTGGGCGAAATTGACATTACCCCAACCAGTCAGGTAGAGTTGATTCGCTCGTTTGTAATGTTCGATGGCAAAAAACGTACGCACGTCATTTCGGTTGGTACTCCTGCTGGCACACATTATACCTATGATTTAGACCAGGGCACTCCGCTTTATGCCTGGCGTGGCGATTTCGCCGATGTTACCGAGATGTTCCACGAGCGTGGCGAACCCCAGTTATTGAAACCAAGAGGTGTAAAAACTACTTTCTCAGGCAAACCGACGGTAGCCTATTTAGTCGATGCCAACGCCAATATGCCCGATACCTTAGATGATTACAAAGACCTCGTATTCAAAGGCTATTCATTAGACGCCGAAGGTCTGCCGGGTTTCAGATACCAATACAAAGGTGCAGAACTGACAGAAAAACTCGTACCATCGGCTGACGGTGGCATTACAACCACTATTACAGCCAACGGTGGTAGTAATCTTTACGTAAAATTAGGTCAGGCTGAGACCATTACAATGATAAACAAGGGCTTCTACCTATTAGAAAGCCCGGATAATGACAGGTATATTCAGCTCGACCCCAAACTGAAACCCATCATCAGAAGTGCCTCTAAAGCAGGTCAGGAAATTATTCTGCCGCTGGCAGGTAGCGTGAGTTTTACTACATTGTGGTAGATTTCAAACATATTAAGATTAAATGAACCTATTTGAATTTTAGATTCAAATAGGTTTTTTGAGTACATTTCATTGAAATTCAAAAAAGATATTATCTGTACAAAAGCCATAAAACAAACGGCTTTAAAAGTAAATACACTCACCTCATGAAAATGCCTAACTATTTGTTAAGATAGTCTGTCATTTTTAATATCATTATCTAAGATAAATAGTACTAATTTAAAGATGGGTTTGGCATTTTAATAAAATCCTTAATTTTACCACCTCTAAAGGAATTTAAAGAATTTAGAATTTCAGAGTAATAATGAATATCTACTAACCTCCAGCTTATCCACCCTGAACTAACTTTACCATCAGAAATATTAGTGACCAAAACAAATTTAATATTTTGATTAGTTTCTATTATGACAAAATCTCTATTTCTATAAGCAATATGTGAATTAGAGGTAATAATTTTATAATCAAATTTGGTGTTGCTTAAAAAATTGCGTTGATCTTCTGAAACCTCTTTGTCTATAAAACTTCTTAATTCTTTATCAGGGGTTTCAATAACTATGCGCTGTTTTACTCCAATACTAAGTATTTCCTGAAATTTATTAATCTCAATTAATTTTCTCAGAAATTCTACACTACAGACAGCTTTTGTTTCGCCTATTTCATATAATTTCTTTATAAATTCTAATATATTTTCATTGTCAAAGTCAAAATCAAATTTCCTTTTTGAAAAAGAATCAACTTTTTGTGAAAATAATGAGATTTGAGGGATACTTTTCAAAGTTTCCAATGCTAAGTCTAAAGGCTCAGGTTCAGTTAATGGATTAAATGGAAATTCTGTAATTTCATTTTTTAGAATTTTGTTTTTTAACTCGTTCCTTACCACCGCTTTTTCAAGATCAGTATTCCAGTAAATTTCACTAATTTTCAAATCGATGTGATCATTTTGAGACCAAACTATTTCAAATAGACCGACAACTTCAGGCATATTACTTTTTTCTACACTCCAAAGCTCAACTGCTTTAGTGCTAAAGGCATTCGTAAGTGATAAATCAAATCTTTTGGTTAATTTAACTTCAGTTCCCTTTAATTTTTGTGAATCTTTGCCTATTATGAATTCTGTTTTTGCCCCTGCGTAAATCCAACCACCTCCGAAGTTGAATTTTCTCCATTTGCTTTCTTGCTCAGCCGTTTTTAATACAATTTCTAAGTTTTCTTGTGAAGTATCTGAAACATACATTATATTTTCCCTTTTGAGTCTATAAGTATCTGAATACGCCAAATATTTACTTACTTCCTCCTGCTTCCTTTTGTAAACAATGTATAAAGCAACTAATAAAAATAATTCTATAGCAAACAACAGATAAGGTATCGAAATTGGGAAATTACCTATCTTAATAGCGTTTGGATTTACAGCATTATCGACCCAAAAATCGAAACAAATTAAGAAATCTGACTCATTATTAGGAAATCGATACCAATAACTTCGTGTAAGGTTAACGTTAGCATAACTATCAATATCAGGATAAATAGAGGTTAAACCTGCATCATTATTTTTAAATTCAGATGTAGGTTTTCCTAAAAAACCGGATTTCCACCAAAACCTGTCTAATGGCACGAATCCAGGTCCAAAAGATTCTGTCGTGTAAGGATAAATAACCACACTCCCATCTGAAGAAGCCAAATATATCCTATTAATTTTTAAACCCGGAATATAATTTCTTAACTGTTTAGCATCAAAAAAAGTCAAGGCTAAATCAGAAAAATTGTCTGAGTTTATATTGCCCCCCATTTTGGTTAGTTCATTAATAAATAATGTGTACATTGTAGCAGTATTATCTCCCTTTTGATTCTTTTTATATGTCTCATACTTAATAATTGAGTCCTTTTCAATTCCCTTTACTGTTTTTTTGCTATTTAGATAGAAAATCCCATTTTTATATGCAAAATCCTCAAGTTTAGTTTTACCAAAATCAATTTTTGTCCCATAATCAACTATCAAACCCTCAATTGGGTTTCTTGGAGTAGTTATCTCCGTATATATATTTTTTATTTTTGTGTAAATTTTTTCTTCAAATATCTCCTTAACTTTATTTCTATCATTATTAATAGTCTCAAATTTTGATTTAAACCAAAGATTTGTATCTTCATCAATAATACTTTTTTTGTAATAATTAACCCAAATAATAATACTATTTAAAGACAATAAAACAATCAGAACATAGAATAGCTGATTTTTGATGAATAGAAGAAATTTCATTGGTCCAAAGGTTTAGGTTTATGATACTTTAATAATTCCATTTTATTCTGAAAATTAGCTTATTGATACTGTTAAATATATCTGTTTTGGTGATATGCTCTCAACAAATATCTCTTATGATTATATAAAAGAAAATGTGTAAATTCTTCTATCTTTAGGCTGAACGTCATATTTGAATCACATTTATTAGCTTCAATTTTTGTTTATTGAATCAAATAAATGATATATGAGAAATTATGTGGTGCAGAAGATAAATCTATAATAAAAGTGGTTACTTTAGAAATTAAAATCGAAATTTTTATTTTAAGGTTCTTTTTTTAAGAAATAGGGAATTTTACTACTCAAAGTATATAAATCGACTGAAAGTCAACAAAAATTATCCACCAGATAAGAAAACCCCCAACCATACAATTTATTTAAAATTTCCACTATTTCTTTGTGACCGAAAAGTACTACTTTATAAACATTCAGGATATTTGGTTTATACTGACCTTTTACCATCATTCCGAATAAGAATATCCCCAAAAAATAAAAAATGGCTCAATTTTTGCATTGGTTTTTGTAATTAGTAATTGCAGACAGTTTTTAAAGGTACAGAATGCTGTTGAAAATTATCTATCTTTTTTATAACTAACTTTTGTTGAATTTCTAAAAACTAAAAAAATGAGAAAACTGTCTTTTCTTATCTCATTCGTTGGATTAGGTCTTGGTGCTTATGCACAAGATACCAACGAAGACTCTCACACCATCCAGGTCACTATTCCGGAAGTTGCTCTTCTCGACATCGAAGGTTCAAAAGATTTCAGTGTTGCCTTTACAGCTCCCACTCAGGCTGGTAATGCATTAAACAACCCGACGAACAACACGGCTCTCTGGTTGAACTGGTCGTCTATTGTTACTGATGCAGAAGGTGATAACCCCACGCGTGCAATTAAAGTTAAGCTCGATGCTACCATTCCGGGTCTGGATATTAAGGTTACGCCCGGCACCATTACAGGCGGCCAGGGTTCGCTCGGTACAATTGTGTCGTCACCAGTAACCCTTACAACCTCTGATCAGGACCTGGTTACGGCTATCGGAAGTTGCTACACCGAAGACGGTGTTAACAAAGGAAGTAATTTAACCTACTCCTTTACACCCATTACCGCTAATTATGGCCTGCTGGTCAGTTCTACGCCTACTGTTACAGTTACTTACACTTTAACAGATCTTTAAATTCAGGCAGGGTAACAGGTAACTGGTAATAGGCTGAGTGCCTGTTACCCGAATAGACTTTTGCTATCATTCATCTAAAAAACTTTTACTGTGATCTTCAGCATATACTTCCGCAAGCTGCATCTACAGCTTATAGGCTTATGCCTTATTTCTATGGCTTCCAACGCAGGAATACAAGTACAAAACGGACTCACTCATACACATTCAGGCATTGCCGGAAACGTATTGACCGGCAAAATACGGGTCAAGAATATTGGAAAAAAAGAAGAGAGAATACTCCTTTACAAACAAGACCTTTCCTTATCATGTAATGGCTCACTCGAATATAGCAATGTGGGCAATCATCTCCGTTCATCAGCCAGTTGGATACAAACCAGCGTAGACGAAAAAGTGATTGGGGTCAATGAAGAATATGACATCATATATACCATTACAATTCCCGATTCAGCAGATATTTCGGGCACTTACTGGAATATCATTATGGTTGAAGGGGTTGACCCCATAAAAGAAGAGGCCGACAAAGGCGTGAAAGTTTCATCAAGAGTAAGATATGCGGTACAGATGATTGTAGACGTGGGCACCTTTCAAAGCCCACAAATGGCCTTTGAGAATTTTGCCTATAAAAAAAATCAGGCCGGCAACCAGACAATCCATGTGCAGTTAGCCAATAAAGGGAACTACGCCTCTAAAACCAGGCTTACCCTGGAGGTATATGATGCCAAAGGCGAAAAACTGAAGGTTATTGAAAGTCAATCAAAAAGGCTTTATCCGCAAAAATGCAACGATTTTGAATTAGAACTCAAAGATTTACCTATAGGTAAATACGAAGGAATTATAGTAGCAGATAATGGAAAAGACCTCTTCGGAGCAAATATTACTATCAGTATTCAGTGAAAACCCATGTGCTTTCCATATTATTTTTCAGTAGCTTTTATGTTGTACTTGCTCAGGAAAACTTAAGTATCCATTTACTTAATGTACCTGAGAGTATTAGTGCTAATACCCATTTTACATTATTTTTTGAAGTTGAAAGTACAAACCCGCTCGTTGATTCGGTTTATACAAGGTTAATAATTCCCGATGGCTGGCAAACGCTCATTGCCAGAAATCCTCAGCAGACAATCAGGCACTTGTCAATAAAATATATTTATACGCTGGCTACCGCTCCTACTGCCCCGTCAGGTAATTATCCTGTTACTCTCTGTGTCTATCATAAAGATATGCTAAAGGTGCAAAAAACAGTTACCATCAGGGTGAAGCAGGAGCGGAAAATCGAAGTTACACCCATCTTTGTTCCTGATTATGTGATGGAAGGTGATTCGCTGAATATTGAATATCTGATCCAGAATAAAGGAAACAATCCAGAAAAAGTATGGATAGATTCGCCAAAAAGAAAAACCAGTCAGAAACTTGATTCGCTGACCCTACTGCCCGGCGAGAATATCCGCATAAGCAAATCACAAAAAGTACCCGTAGGTGATGGCAATTCCTGGACAATCTCACCCAAACTCTGTGTATTTATGCGTGACTCCGCAAACCCCGTTACTCAGATACTTTCTGTTCAGGTTTATTCAAAAAAGAATAAAAAGAATGACCCCTATCTGCGATTCCCGATTGAGGTTGGCATGGCATACAGCAGGTTTTCAGGCAGTAACTATATTGCTGGCTCATATCAGTACGATGCCCGTGGAAGAGGTTTCCTTGATTTTAAGCAGCATCATTATGCAGATTTTGTAATTCATGGCCCTGACCAGTCGAACATCCAGTTTATAAGTGGCTATAGCCAGTATTCTTTGGCCTATCGCTATAAAAAAAATACGGTAGTTCAGGCAGGTGATTATTCTTTAACCTTTAATCATCTGATGGAGTTCGGCAGGTTTGGCAGAGGGCTTAAAATTGACGGAGATTATACCAGAACCGGTTTTTCGGTCTTTTATCTGCAACCCCGTTTTTTTCCTGATCAGAAAGCTACCTATGGCGGTAGCCTCACTTACAAATTTCAGAATAAATTCCGGGTTTCGGCCAGTTACCTCTCAAAAAATATCTTTACAAACAAGCAATGGGCCTGGGCAAGGTTTGCTGGTGTAACACTTCAATTAAAAACAAACTTGCTTAGTTCAGAAACAGAAATTGCCCTGAGTTCTGCTCATAAAAAAACAGACTTCGGAGCCTTTAACAGGTTTGGTTTTCATTATAAAAAATTTCAGCTAAACAATAATCTTATTTATGCCGGAAAAAATTTCTTAGGATTTTATAATAACAGCTGGGCTCTGGTCAATTCAGTCAATTACCATCTGTCAAAAAAAATCTACTTTGGTATAGTGAGCAATGTAACAAGAGTCAATCCGAATTTTGATGTTCTGGTTTTAAAAACCTCGCCTTATTATTCCAGTCATACGGCAATGGTATCTTATGCCTTCCATACTCAACATCGGATTATGCTGAGTTATCATCAGCAGACGAAAGAAGACCGACAACCTCAGAAACAATTTCATTATCGTGAAAATTATACCCGTATCGGTTATTATATCAATACTCCAACATTTAACCTATTATACGATGCCCGATATGGGTTTTCAGAAAACCTCCTGCAAAAATCGGATAATAACCCACGCGCCAGAAGTTTCTCAAACCTTATTCAACCGCAGATACAGGTCTTCCCTTCCTGTTGGTTAAGTATTCTGGCCGAACATCAGCATACCAATAAGTTTTCAAAGGATAACCAACTAAAAAATTATGTCTTTTATGGTGGTTCTATTAGAGTTCACCTTAAAAAATACGTTGATGCTTCCTTTATGTATCGAAACTCCTATGCTCCTGATGAACTCGTAGAACGCCAGTCATTTATGGATTTAGCAGTCAATTGCACCATAGGCAATCATAAACTAAGCCTGACAGGTGGTAGAGTATTTGTGCCTACCTACACACAAACAAACCAGAATACATTATTTTTTCTTTTAAAATACACACTTACACTCAATACTCCCTTAGCTAAAAACCGAAACCTCGGGCATATCAGAGGGCAGATTTCCGGCTTGTCAGAATCAGTCAGAAAAGAAGGCATTCTGATTCAGTTAGGAAACAGAAAATACGTAAGTGATGCCAATGGCTTTTTCTATTTCAATGATTTAGTCCCAGATAAATATTACCTCACATTAGATAAATCATCGTTGGGTACGGGAGCAGTAGCAGCCATCAGAACGCCGATAGAAGTAAATGTATCAGCAGACAGCACCCGATTGATTACCATTCCTCTCATAAAATCAGGAAGTATCGAAGGTAGCCTGAATTTTGCAACCACAACAGAAGATGAAAAAACAAAAAAACAAATCCCGGTTATTCTTCTGAAAATTTATAATGATACCGAAAGCTATCTTACCAAAGCCAATGATAAAAACAATTTTTCATTCAAAGAACTCAAGCCAGGTATCTGGACAATCAAGGCATGGTTTCCTGACAATCAGAATCAGTTTACCATCCAAAACCCCGAACAAAGTATTCAGATTGAAGAAGGGGTTGCCAATAAAATAGCATTCAATGTGCTGGCTGTTCAGCGCAAAATTCACTTTTCTAATAAAAGCTATCAGGTAGTATTACAACAATGAAACTATCGGTTTGCATATTACTCTATTTATGTATCCAGACAGCCTGGTGTCAGACCTCTGCAACCGTAAATTTTACACTGCCTTCTATTGCGCTGCTCGACCTCAACAGTAATTCGTCTATTACTTTAGCTTTTCAATCACCTGCTCAGGCAGGGTCATCCATTGTTAGTCCGACCACTAATACCACCAAATGGCTCAACTTTACATCGGCTGTTGCTCCGGGTGTAACGCGCAGAATCACCGCTCAGGTGGTTTCTGGTACAATCCCGAATGGTGTTCAGCTAAAATTAGAAACCGCCACTTATACAGGTGCGGGAAGTGGCTCGCTGGGCACAGTCACAAGTCCGGTTTATCTTACCACCACCGCCACAACCTTTATCAATAATATAGGCGGAGCTTTTACAGGCAATGGCACAAGTAATGGATTTAATCTGAAATACTCATTAGAAATACAGAATTATAGCTTGCTGCGCAATACAAATACCTCATTTACCATCATTTACACCTTTATCGATAACTAATGCCCCGATACCTGTTTACGATATTATTTCTATGGAGCTTTGAGTTCAGCCTTGCCCAATCAGTAAGTGGTAACTGGACAAGCAACCTGCCTGCCAGCACCATTACAGAGGCTGGTAGTAACTATAGCAGTAACTGGACAAGCCTCACCAACCAGTCTGTGATATCAATGGCAGCGTGGTTAACCAATTATACCGTGCGTGTAAAGAAAATAGATGGCGTGTGGCATTCAGACCTTGGCCTCTGGATTCATAAAACAAGCGACAGAGTAGGGTTATTAGGAAGCGCAGCCCCATCAGGCAATAGCACTTATTTTCAGCTTACGGCTGCTGATCAGGTTTTTTTCACCACATACACAGGTGTTACTTTAACCGGATTACCTTCATTTAATATCCAGTACGAAATCAGAGGTTTGTCGGTAACCATACCAGCACAAACTTACTCTACCACAATTGTTTATACGATTTCCAGCCCTTGAACAAAAAATAACTATGATACACGCCTGCCAAAGAGTAACTATTTTGAAAAAGTTAAAAACTTATTCTTTCAGCAATTAATTTATTCGTGTCATTAATACAATTTTTAATGATAACCTAACTACATTTTTCCTACATTTGTAAAGGAAAGCCTATTCAAGCAATAATACCTGTCAGCATGACACTTATTGACCTGTATAACTTTTCAGATATTCAACCAACCCATTAAAAATGAAAAAAATATTCATTTTAGTACTATTCGCTGTTTCAAGAGTATTTGCACAGAATCGTCCTTTAGTAGAAGAGGATTTTTATCGAATCGTAACCCTCCCTGTACCTGAGGGTATTCAGTTAGAAGTAGGCGGATTAGCCACTTTACCCGATGGTCGTCTGGGTGTTTGTACCAGACGTGGCGATGTATGGCTTATCTCAAACCCCTACATGAAAAACGGTACTACCCCTACCTACAAAAGATTTGCCACAGGCTTGCACGAGCCATTAGGCCTAAACTATATCAACGGTAACCTTTGGGCTACACAAAGAGGCGAATTAACGATTCTGAAAGATACCGATGGCAATGGCATAGCAGACGATTATACCGCTTTCTACAAGTTTCCGCTTTCGGGCAATTACCACGAATACTCGTACGGCCCTGTATTATTGCCTAATAACGATATGCTGATTACACTGAATCTGGGCTGGATCGGTCATGGCGCAAGCCTGGCCAAATGGCGTGGATGGATGTTGCGTCTGACACCTGATGGTAAAATGACCCCCTGGGCAACAGGCTTACGTTCTCCGGCAGGCTTTGCAGTCCTGAAAAACGGAGATATTTATTATACTGAAAATCAGGGCGACTGGGTAGGATCAGGACGTATGACACAACTGGAAGAAGGTGATTTTGCCGGAAACCCTGAGGGATTAGTCTGGACATCAGAGCCTGATTCTCCACTGAAATTAAAGGCTTCAAACGTATTAGATACGGGCGAACCTATGTATGACATAGCTCCGAAAGTACCCAATCTGAAAGTTCCGGCTATCTGGTTTCCTCATACTTTAATGGGTATTTCTACTTCTGATATAGCAGAGGATTTATCAGGTGGGAAATTCGGGCCGTTTGAAGGACAGCTTTTTATTGGCGACCAAGGGCATAGCAAAATTATGCGTGTATTTTTAGAGAAAGTTAAAGGTAAGAGTCAGGGTGCTTGTTTTCCGTTCCGTGAAGGTTTCCAGTCTGGTATTCTGCGTATGAAATGGGGGCTTGATAACTCCATGTTTGTTGGTATGACCAGCCGTGGATGGTCATCAACAGGCAAAGACGAGTTTGGTTTGCAACGCCTGGAATGGACAGGCAGAACACCTTTTGAAATGAAAACCATCAAATCAATGCCTGATGGATTCCTGATTGAATTTACGCAGCCTGTAAACAAGGATATTGCCAGAGATGTGGAATCTTACAAAGCCAATAGCTTTACTTATAAATACCACCACAACTATGGCAGCCCGATTATCAATGCCAAAGCTTTGAAAATCAAGGCGATTCAGGTGGCAGAAGATGGTATGAGTGTTCGTCTGGCTATTGATTCTTTGCGTTTAGGGTACATTCATGAATTGCGCCTGGAAAGTATTAGAAACACAGAAGACCGCCCCTTATTACATAATTTTGGGTATTATACCCTCAACAACATCAACGATGCTGCCCCTGCAATGGACATTGCTAAATATGCCGTAGCAGAGAAAAAACCAGCAGAAGAGCATGCAGGGCATAACATGAGTAATATGCCTAAAACTGAACTAAAAGCCAGTGCCAAACGTGTAACAGAAATGCCCGAAAGCTGGGGAGGGAAAGCCGACCAGACAATTACTTTAGGAACAAAACCAGGCCTGAAATTTGATGTTGCCAGCTTACAAGTAAAAGCAGGCAGCAAAATTCATATCGTGTTTAATAATAACGACGATATGTTGCACAATTTAGTAATTGTAAAGCCCGGAACTGTAGGTAAAGTGGGAGAAGCTGCCTTTAAAATGGGTCTGGAAGGCGAAAGCAAAGCCTATGTACCTGATTTACCCGAAGTATTATATCATACTGCTCTTATGCAACCGGAAGCCTCGGAGTCTATTTATTTTGTTGCCCCAACTACTCCGGGCAATTATACCTTTGTGTGTACCTATCCGGGGCATTATACCGTAATGCAGGGAACTTTGAAGGTGGTGAAATAACAAGGAGTCTTACATAAAAAAATGCCGTAATATCACATATTACGGCATTTTTTATAGAATACAGTAACACTTCCGACTCGTATCTCAATAGAAAATGCAGATATTCTAATTGTGTTATACCACCACATGAGAGCACGCTGCAATAAATGTCTCCACCATTCTGGCACATTCATTTGGGCGTTCAAACATACCTGCGTGAGCAACGCCACTCAATACATCGGTATAGCCTTTTTTCAGAAGCTTTATCTGCTCTCTGGCTGCCTCCACCGCAACAAATTTATCCTCTTCTCCGGCAATAATCATCACCGGATAATTGGCCTGCTTCAAAACCTGTGTAGTATCCTTACGGTTACGCATAGCAAGCTGGGCATTTTTCAAAGATCGCTTTGATAACACCCTATACCGCTCAATATGCCTCTCAATCAGTTCTTTATTTTTCTTCTTGAAATCATCCGCAAACATTTTCGGATAAAAATCCTTAATAAACTCTTCTGAGCCATGCTTTTGGATAAAATCAATGGTTTTGAGTCTACCTGCTTTTCGTTCAGTATTGTCAGCATAGGCTGACGAATGGAAAAGCCCCAGACCAAGTACCATTTCCTGATATTTCTCTGCAAAGGCTAATGCAATATATCCACCCATCGAATGGCCTATCAACACGCATCGCTCAACATCTCTTTCTCTTAGAAATTCTTTCAGCCACTTTACATAGTCATCTATAGTTTCAACGTCTGTAAATGTGGCATAGTCAGGGGTATAATACGTATGTTTTTTAGGAAGTAACGACATAAATTCTTTCCATACGAAATGGTCTTCACCAAAGCCGTGTATCAGAATAATATTCATAGACTACATTTGAAATTGAGTGAATTAGTGAATGGTGAATTAGTGAATAATTATAAATTATCGCTAAACATACTTACTAACTGATTTTACTTTTCTCACTCCTGTTAATAATGATTATAACTAAAATAATTTCCTCAATCCTCTGATAATAAAGAAGGCGGATAATAAGCCGAAGATAATCGCTAAAAGATTTATGTGAAGCAACGCAAAAACTACTGCAATTCCTAATAGTACCAATCCTATTTTTAATCGTTCGTTAAAACCACGTCCAAATCCATCACGTCTTTTATTTACTTTCTTCTTCTCAAAAAAACCTCTCTTTTCCTGTTTCTGAAAAATCCCCCCTTTCCTGTCATTAGATAAAAACCTTTTCCTCTTCTTAAATAACCATTTCGGAAACAAATCTGTTTTCTCTTTTAACTGATTATTTCCCGACGGAACTACATCATTGATGCTCGCGACAACTTTTTCTGGTTCCGGTGCAGTTATAAATCTTATTTCTTCTATTTCATTTTGCCTGTCTGTTACCTCATCTTTATGAGTTATTATAGGGTTTTCTATCTGTTTTTTAGCATGATGATAATTTTCAGTAGCAGTTTTCTGAAAGTGTGCATACTCACGTCTGCAACCAAAGGCCACACAGAGCACACAGGCAAATAATAGGGTTTTAAGCATTTTCCTGAAATAGCGAATAGATGATGAAAAGGGAAAAACGGCAGCAAAGGGCAACAAAAAACCCTATAAAACTGGTTAGCTTTATAGGGTTTGTTTTATGTTCGCCTAAAATTTATGCTACCATTTTTAATTGATAGAACGCCGAGCGCTCAAATTTATTTTGTGCATAATCTAATGTTAGCGTAAAGTGCTTAATCTCTTTATTTGAAGGCATTTCATACATCACGTCTGTCATAATTGCCTCACATATAGAGCGTAGCCCTCTTGCTCCTAATTTAAATTCCATAGCCCTGTCAACAATGTATTCCAATACTTCCGGCGAAAACTCCAGCGTTACACCTTCCATCGCAAAAAGCTTTTTGTATTGTTTTACTAAAGCATTTTTTGGTTCTGTCAGGATACGTCTCAAGGCATCACGGTCCAGCGGATTCAGATAAGTTAATAAAGGCAAACGACCGATTAGCTCAGGAATCAGACCAAACGATTTCAAATCCTGTTGTGTTACAAAACGCAGCAGATTGGTATTATCCCACAATTCCAGACGCTTGGCATCATTAGAGAACCCGATAGGTCGTGTATTGATACGTTTGGCAATATGTCTGTCGATACCATCAAACGCCCCGCCACAAATAAACAGAATATTTTCAGTATTAATCTGAACCAGTTTCTGTTCCGGGTGTTTTCTACCACCTTGTGGTGGTACATTCACGATTGAGCCTTCCAGGAGTTTCAACAAACCTTGCTGCACACCTTCTCCGCTCACATCACGGGTGATAGATGGATTATCGCTTTTACGAGCAATCTTATCTATTTCGTCAATATACACTATGCCTCTCTCAGCCAGCTCTGTATTATAATCAGCAGCCTGCAACAATCGGCTCAGAATACTTTCTACGTCTTCACCCACATAACCTGCTTCTGTTAATACTGTGGCATCGGCTATGGCAAAAGGCACTTGTAATACTTTGGCAATGGTACGTGCCAGATACGTTTTACCGGTTCCGGTTTCTCCAACCATAATAATATTCGATTTCTCAATCGTCACATCATCTTCGCGCTTATGTTGCATCAAGCGTTTATAGTGGTTATAAACTGCCACGCTTAACACTTTCTTGGCTTCGTCCTGTCCGATTACATACTGGTCTAAATGGCCTTTTAATTCGGCCGGAGGTTTCAATTCAAATTTTGGTGAATCATTCTTTTTCTTTTTCTCCTTCTTCACAACGCCATACAACTCCTGTTGTACAAGCTGGTGGCCTTGTTCTACACAGTAGTTACAAATATTTGCTTCTGTTCCCGAGATTAAAAGTTCAACTTCGTTTTTTCTTCTACCACAGAAAGAGCAATAAGGTTGCTGTCCAAAATCCATTGAGTATGCTTGTTCTTAAAATTTCTTACAAAAGTAAGAAAAATGTTTGAGTATAAAACTAAAAAAGCCTGATTGCAGACTAACCGCTTTCAGGCTTTAACATATTTTTTATACAAAAAAGTTTACTCAGGGTTGTTTGTCTCCTTCCATTGTAGAGCCTTGCATAGTTAATTTTATCTTTTTTACCAGTTTGCTTTCGTCTCTTACAAACTCTACTTTGCCATCATAGCCCACTACCTCAAAAATATCGGTCTCTTTTGTAGGAGCCAACTCTGCCGAGCCTTGCCCTACAGCCTCACCAGCCAGTTTACCGTCTTTTAATGAAACAATTATTTCTTCAAAAGGCGAATCTTTCATTTTATATTTACCTACATAACTCTTTGCTGCTACTGTATCAAGTGCCGCAGTTGTTGTAGTGCTTGTTTGCGCAGACACGTCAAAAGTAACGGCAAATAAGCCAATAAATAATAAGGCCAATAGTTTTTTCATTTGTTTAAATGATTTGATGTTTAAAATAGATAATGTTTAAAATTTGTGATGCAAGATAATTATTTTACACATATCACAAACAAAAAAGTAATTAGATAAAGATTAATTTTACGGAATGGAGATTATTAAATGTTTACGCTTATCATGTTAAGTGAGTACGCCAGATTAATAGTGCATATTGCAACAGCAAGCAGCCCTGAGCCATAGTAGCTTTGAATTACTTCGTAGCAAATATGTCTGAAGCATTTTATATTTGCTCTGCGTAGGCTTATTGTTTTTTTTAGTTATAAATACCAGATCTTATCTAATCCTGATAATTATCTGAAAATCCATCACAAAACCGATATAAAAACTACTCAATCGAAATATTAAAGATAATTTACCTAAAAAAATTTGCATTCATAAATAATATATCTATTTTTGCCGGACAAAAAAGACAGAATTTCAACCAGGACAATGGCTAAAGTAACTGAGCATCTGAGTAATACCCAAGGGAAGCCCGTTTTCTCAATCGAAATCATTCCTCCTGTAAAAGGAAGCAATATCGATGATTTATTGAAATCGATCGAGCCGATGATGGAGCTTAAACCGCCATTTATTGATGTGACCTTCCACCGTGAAGAATATATTCTGAAAAACCTGCCTGACGGTGGCACCAAAGAAATAAAAATCCGTAAACGGCCGGGTACAGTGGGTATCTGTGCTTCAATCTTACATAAGTTCGGAATTGACCCTGTACCACACGTTTTGTGTGGAGGCTTTACCAAAGAGGAAACCGAAGATTTACTGATAGATTTGAATTACTTAGGCATTGAAAACGTATTGGCACTAAGAGGAGATTATGCCCGGCCATATAATTCTTTTAAAGCCAGAAAAGACGGTCACTTTTATGCCAACGAACTGGTAAGCCAAATCAACAATATGAATAATGGCAAATACCTGCACGAAGAAGCAGAATACCTCAATGCCAGTGATTTTTGTATTGGTGTAGCAGCCTACCCCGAAAAACACTTTGAAGCACCCGACCTTGACCAGGATATTGAAAACCTGAAACGTAAAATAGCCGCCGGTGCCGATTACGTAGTAACGCAGATGTTTTTTGATAATCAAAAGTACTTCGATTTCGTGAACCGTTGCCGTGCCGAGGGTATCACCATTCCGATTATTCCGGGCTTAAAAGTATTAGCTACCAAAAAACAATTAGATGTTTTGCCAAAGCTATTTTATTTAGATATGCCCGAGGCATTCAGAAAGGAAGTAACCGCTTGCGAAAACGACAAACACGCCAAACAGTTAGGTATCGAATGGTGCGTACAACAATGCCGTGAGTTAATGGACTTTGGCGTACCTGCCCTGCATTTTTATACTATGAGCAAGTCAGACACTACGTTAGCAGTAGCCAGGCAGATATTTTAAGGTTAATGAAATTTGAAGCAAAACAAAAGCGACGCTGAATAACGTCGCTTTTTTAATGATTATGCTCCTGAGATGCTTATTCGTACATCGCTTCTTTTCCAAATTTCTTCACTAATAGAGCATAAGCTACTGCTCGGTATTTACTACGGTTCGATCTGCCCATTTTTTCCATTACTTCATCAATAGCGGCATCTAAAGCGTCGCTATCTGCCAGACCTAATTTACCGATAAGGAAATTATTTTTTACACGTGCTAATTCTTCAGGATCTGATGCCGAGATTTTTGAAGAGTCGGCATTATAGATAGAAGGGCCTAAGCCTTTTGCTACGGCTGTTAGTAATTCTTCACTAACTCCTAAACCAAGGTCTGCTACTTGTGCTTTGTAGTCTTCAATTGCTTCTGCGAATTTGCTCATTTGATTCTAAATTATGGGTGAGTGTTTTTTTGTAAATATTCTATAAAAACTTATATTTTCCAAACATTCGGGTAGTTTATTGCTCCCGCTCTCCATTAAAAAATCCTTTATTAAGACTTCATCTGTCAGTAAAAGTCACATTCTAACTTAAACATTGATTTTCCTGCGCCGTCCAAGTACCTGCCACACTTGCTCAACCGACTGATTTTCAACCACATACGCCTCATCATATAAATTAACGGTAGGGCATACATGATACGGCACTCCATACAAAACATCGCCTACTTTCAGGGCATCCCAGTCCTTTACTTTCAGTACGCCATGCTCCTCGCTCTGCCCGATTAATTCATAATCAGACAAATTCAGGAAGCGGATCCGTTTATCAATCGGGTTTTCGGCTGAAACCGCCTTATGCCCCATATCAATCGTTATGATACCTTTCTGTGGTTTTGAGATAACCCTCGTCAGCACCAGAGCAGCATATTCAAAAGGCTGTTCGCTTAATTTATCTCCATAGCCCCAATCCCATAATACACAAGTTCCCGGGCTGCAATAGGTCTCAGATCTTAACGCATGAGACGTAAACGCAGGCGTGCCTCCGGCAATCACCATTGGTTTAGGCCAGCCTTCATTTTCAATGGCCTCTAAGAAATGTTTCACATCTACAAAACCCTCATCAATTTCATGCTTACGTTCTTCAAAATCATCGGATCTTATATGCCCGTCATATACATGCAAGCCGTGCAGTTTAATATCTGCCTGTGAAGAAAGATAACGGTATAAGTCCATGATATGCTCATCTAACGGATGCCCCGATCGATCCATGCCGCTATTAACGTCTAAAAACACATGAGATACCAACCCGTTAGCTCCAAAAACCTGATTATGCACTCTTGCATTATCTAAGGAGTCAATCAACGAAGCAAAGGTCACGTCAGGATACATTTTTGAAAGCTGAATCAACCGCTCAATTTTAGGGCCTACCAACTGGTGCGCTATCAGTACAAATTTTCCGCCTGCCATAGCCGTAATTTCAGCTTCAGCAATGGTCGCGCATTTGAATTTGGTAATACCCTGCTCAATCATCATCTTCACAATCTCAGGCATTTTGTTAGTCTTCACGTGTGTAAACAGCCGCTCCGCACTTCCGGCAATGGCAATCATTTTTAGGATATTCTCTCTTACCCGTTCTTTATAAATGAGCAGTGAAGGAGAATCTAATTCGTTTTCGTTATGTACTTTGTACCAGGGCATTATTAAAAAATTAGGGTTGAGAATTTAGATGTTCAGATATTTTATTAAATTCTGTTTGAAAAAATTTTGTAATTCTGCTAATTACTATTTTAACGTTCTATAACACGTTCCATTATAAATTTGAAAAAATCATCATAAGAAAATTTAAGTAATTTTTTCAAATTTAGATTTCTTCAACAGATACAATTTGATACATAATGATTTTGAAATAATCCAAATCTTTCCTTGACCTTATAAATACTAACTAATATCATCGTCTAATTCACTTTCTAAAATATACCTTAGCTTCTGTAAAAGTAATTTTTCTCTTTCTTTGAAGAATTGAATAAAATTATTGAAATCAAAATTTACGTTTGGAATATAATGTCTCTTCTTATAATCATCCTGTTCTTCCCCTTCTAACCTTGCCATCCATTCATCAAATAAAGAATCACTTTTTTGTATATTAGGAGTTGATTCCAAGATTTGTAGATTAGGAAGACTGTCAACGTATGATAAAT
Source organism: Emticicia sp. BO119 (assembly GCF_013912375.1). Taxonomy (GTDB): domain Bacteria; phylum Bacteroidota; class Bacteroidia; order Cytophagales; family Spirosomataceae; genus Emticicia. Next base: position 277,121 of record NZ_JACETV010000003.1, read on the forward strand.
AATATTCTACATCTTCATCCATAACGTTTAATTTTCTTAACATTCTTTGATTAAATTTACTTTTTGGATATAGATGATCTATGTGAAAAGTATAGTTAAAATTTAAAGTTGGATATAAAAGGGATAATATCGCAAAAGTACTGGGTTGCCCATATTTATTAGAAATTAGATGATCTATATCTTCATTACTAAAAATCAAAGATTTAGGGGTTCCTTTAAAATTATCAATAATTTTACCCAAGGGAAAACTATCTCCATTATTCTCAATAATTATTTTTCTAATAGAACGTAAAATATTGTCAGGTTGCCCACTAAATACTTTCTTCAAAAATGTAAGAATAAGCCATTTTTTTATACGGATTCTATCTTTATTAGTATTAATATTTGAAGAAAAATTATCAGGCAGGCCAATTTTTAAAAGATAATAAGCTATTGGGATTATAGCATTATTTGAAGTCAAGGTATCCCTACTAAAACCAAAGCTTGAGATTAACTTAAAAGCAAGTCTAATACTTTTACAAATATTATCCCAGTTTTTTTCAATCTTAAGCATATTCTCCTTATTGAAGTTATCCACTTTAAAGGCAATATCCCCAAAATCATTTAATACTAAACAAGCTTTTAATACAAAGTCTTTATTAATATTGAATCCTAAACCAATGTTATTGATTTCATCAACAAAGTTGGTTATTTCTTCCCTTGCATCTTTTTCTTCCCATTGAGCTGTTGCAATTGATAACAATAAATCTGAATAGCTTAAAACAGTTCCTCCACTATTTATGCGAATAAATATGTTTAAAACTTTATCAAGCTCATCGCTCTTTTCTAAATAATAACTAATCGCAGGTTTTATATGAATAATCTCGTGAAGTTTTGACAATGCTTTATTAGCAAAAGAAGCCTTCTCTTTGCCATAGTCTGAAAATAGTCCATTTTCAATTAAATAACTGTTTACTTCAAAGGATTCTTTTAGGTTTAAGATATTTCCTACTGGAAACCAATAATTATCACTATCTTTTTTTTGTGCCTCCTCTTCTGTTAAAAAGAGAAAGTCAAATTGAAATTCAAAATCATTTGAAGGGTTAAGTAAATTTAAATACAATTTTTTTTGAGGATAAGCCTGCTCATTATCCCATCTTTTTTTAGGCATTTTACTTGAATAATTGCCTTTCAGTCCAATATATATAGATGTTAGCCTTTGTTGTCCATCAAGAACTGCAATTATTTCCTCATCACCATTTATATTGGCTTTGGGATTGTGTCTATGATTCTTTTCATGATATATTCTAAGAAACTCATAGAATTGATAATCATTTACTTTTTCTTTCCCAACTTGCCAAAACAGGAAGGAACTTATAGGATAATCACGCATTAAACTATCAAATAATCTTTCTATTTGACTTGTATTCCATACAAATTCACGTTGAATTGCAGGCAAAAGATATTTTTTTCCATGTATTTCTTTTACAACAGAAGCGATTGTTAAAGCAGTTTGATATGACATTTTAAATAACCTTAAAATATAAATTTTTATACTAATTATGCTCAATTGTTATGGTCAAATATACTATACCTGAGGTATCAGGATTACTTTGAGTTTGAAAAACCACCTTTCCTGAATTTAAAGAACTATTAAGCCCATCTTCCATAATACGATAATCATTATTAAACCCAAAGGCTGATATTATTTCTGAATTATCTTCAGAAATTTTTATAATAAAAGTAGAATTCTTCATTGTCGTAAAATTTATATAAGTCCTTAAAATAATCCTAAAAAACTAAAATATATAGATTGATTTTTAGCACCACTACCCCTCATAAATCTCAATCGGTAAATCATCGGGGTCGGCAAAGAACGTGAATTTCTTACCTGTAAATTCATCAATTCTGATAGGCTCTACGGCTACTCCTTTTTCTTCAATGGCTGCTTTGGCGGCTTCCACGTCGGCAACTTCAAAAGCTAAATGCCTTAATCCACAGGCTTCCGGGCGTGAAGGGCGTGCTGGAGGGTCAGGAAACGAAAACAGTTCTATCACATAATTATCATCAATCGCCAGATCTAACTTATAAGATTGCCTTGCCTGCCGATAAACCTCTCTGATAATCCGCAAGCCCAGAACTTCTGTGTAAAAATGTTTGGATTTGGCATAATCCGACCCGATAATAGCTATATGATGCACTTTATTAATTTGCAACATCTTATTCCTCGTTTAACTCAAATAATACTTCAATTTCAACCGGAATATTCTCCGGCAACGAACCCATGCCAACCGCCGAGCGAACACCGATACCGTTTTCTGTACCCCATATATCGGCAAATAATTCGCTGCAACCATTAATCACATAAGGGTGGCGACCAAAATCAGCCGTACAGTTTACCATACCCAGGATTTTCACCACCCTTTTAATCCTGTCAAGACTACCTAAAGCGGTTTTAAGCGTAGATAATATGGTAAGCCCAACCTGACGGGCAGCTAATTTTCCGGCCTCAATATCCATATCATCACCGATACGGCCAAAAATAAGATTGCCATCGGTCTGCACAGGGCCATGGCCCGATACATATATAAATTTATCGACAATCAGGGCTGGTTTATAAACACCTTTCGGGGCTGGTGCAGGGGGTAATGCTAAGTTAAGTTTTGCGAAATTCTCTTCGGCTGTCATTTTTAATGTAATTTTCTTTAATGTTGAATATAATTAAATTAATAATTATCAATTTGACTACAGAAATAAACCTATGGGTGCATAGTAGAGACAGGGCGTTGCCCTTTCTCTACCCATGTTCATATTACGGGGATACCAACCCTATACAAACAAATTCAAAACCAATACTCCCAGCAAACCTACTACTGAAACGATGGTTTCCATAACCGACCATGTTTTAATGGTATCTTTAATTGAAAGATTGAAATACTCTTTAAAGAGCCAGAACCCTCCATCATTCAGGTGCGAAAACAATAAACTTCCCGCACCAATCGACAATACCATTAATTCAGGTTTTACACCTGTCTGATGCTGAATCAATGGAGCAAGAATACCCACAGCTGTAAGACCTGCCACAGTGGCTGAGCCTACGCAAAGGCGAAGCACCGCCGCAATTGTCCAGCCCAATACCAAGGGATTTATATCTAAACCCTGCAATTGCTCTCCTATATAACTACTGGTGCCGCTATCCTGTAAAATCTGTTTCAATGCGCCCGCTCCGGCAATAATCAACAGAATAACCGAGCAACTCTTAAAGGCCTCTTCCAGTTGTTTACTCACGACTTTAATGCTATGCCCCTGCTTGATACCCAGCAGATACATGGCCAATAGTAGCGAAATCAACATACCAACGTAAGGTTCGGCCACTAACTGCACAAGCTGATTATCGGGCAGGTATTTTTTAATGAAAGATGTCAGAGTCAGTAATACCACAGGCATCAGCGCCACCAAAAGGCTTTCGGTCAGGCTTGGTTGTTTATCTTTCGGAATAGGCTTTAAATTAAATAAAGTAGTATCTAATTGTGGCTTATACTTTTTCAGGGTACGTCCGAATACCGGCCCTGCAATAGCAATAGCCGGAATAGCCACGATAATCCCATAGATGAGCGTTTTTCCTAAATCAGCATTGAGTTGAGAAGCAATAGCCGCAGGCGAAGGATGAGGCGGCAGATACCCATGTGCTACCGACAAAGCCGAGAGCATCGGGATACCCACATAAAGAATCGGCATATTGGTAGATACTGCTATGGAGAAAATCAGCGGCACAACAATAATAAATCCTGCATTATAGAACAATGGAATACCGATAATAAAGCCCGCCAATGCCAAACCCCATTGCAGGTATTTTTTACCAAAAATAGTGATAAGCGTATCAGTAATGCGCTGGGCAGCTCCACTTTCGGCCACTAACTTGCCGAGCATTGCCCCGAAACCAATAATCAGAATCAGGTCGCCCAAAGTACCACCAATACCCGTCTGAATGGCTTTACCAATGGCGGGTATCGCCATGCCTGACGCCAGACCCAGACATATAGCTATAAGAATGAATGAAATGAAGGTGTCGAGTTTTACGAAAGCTACCAGTATCACAAGTGCTATGATAGCCAATAAGGTGAGTAAAATAGGCATTTTTTAGATCAGGTTGAAGGTTGCATCTGCAAGATAAGTAAAAATGTCTAAAGCACCTACCTACAAAAGTTCTCATTGCATTATTTTCCTAACCTCTGCCTCGCCTTCATTCATGAGGTCAAAAGGCAAGACGTGAAGCATTAGATCTTCATCGTAATCAAATACTTCTAAAGGCTGCCGGAAGTTTTCGTTGGCAGGATAAATCAGATACAGTTTTTGTGCCTGATACTTTTTACCATAGGCATACATCTGATACAAATCGGCCTGTTCAATACCATAATTCTGTTTCGGTTTTGACGCATCAATCAGTTTCCATTTCGTATCAAATATGGCTAATTCTCCAGCACTGTTTTCTGCCACAATATCAGGTATCATCCTGAACTTGGCGTTTTCTCTGTGCTTCAGCACCAGATGCTTACGTCTATCCTGTAATCTTATCTGATTGTCTGAATTGGCATACTTCTGAAAGAGTTTACCTACATAGTTTTCAAACAACATCTCCATCGGGAAGAGAAGTGATATTTGAGCATAATTACCCGAAAAAGGCAGAAAAGACTGTTCGTTCAAAAAGACCCATGCCCATTGCAGGAGGTTTTCATAACGCTCAGAATGAGGGCTGGTAGTGCTACTTTTAGTAAAATCCTGGTGTAGATTGGCAGATAAACTGATTTCATCAAAAACAGAGAGGCTCTGCCAGACACGCTGTCGGGTCAGATTAGTAAAAGAATAGTTTTTTAATCTATGCAGACAGGTTTTCAGTATTCTGTTCTGCGGAATATCATGTATGAAATCATCAAACCCGATAAAGACCCTATGCTGTTTCAGCAGATTCTGATGAATGTTCTCAGTAATCAATATTTTACCTTTGATAAAAGTTTCATTGGCCTCTATAGGTTCATAATTCCTGCCCAGACCCATACTCAGAAGTTTGTCTAATTCATCTAAAAAAACTTTCACATAAATTTCCAGTAAAGGCAGGTTGCTGACAGCTAAATGTGCTTTGGTTAAAGCCTGATAAGATGGTATCTTCTGCAATAGTTTCAGCAATATCCGCCGGGCTTCTTTAGGAGAGTCAGCCGTAGATTTAGGCAGAATTTCTAACTGAATGGTATCAGAAACAGGTATCAGACCCACATAATTTTTGACTTTTATCTGCTCCCTACCCCGTTGGGCTGAGTAAGTAAGCAGGGTGTCGCTGGCATAGCTGAATACCAGTTCTTTGATACGGTGGAAGATATTATCTGAGACAAATATTTCAGCAAAGGAATCGATAGGCGAGTCATAATCACTTGCTTTTTTTATGGCGCCGAACTCTGAGATTACTAAGGTTTTTATCAAAATCTATATACCTGAAAACTATTAACTAATCTACTAATATAGCAAATAGTTTTTGAATTGCAAGTTCTGTTGAGACAACATGTATATGGTATCCAGATGTATATCATATCGGATATACTCAAATTGGAAGATGTTTTAAAAACCACTTAAAAACTTCTTCATTTATCAGTCTGTGCAGATTCCATGCTGGTTGTCTCTCCTATAAACAATTACCTGAAATTTAACCTTTTTACTCCATCATATCCGCCCACTATACTTGGCAATCTTCTGATGCAGTTCTTTCGGATTGAAAGGCTTTGTTACGTAATCATTCATACCTACATTAAAGGCCCTGTCCTGATTGTTGAGTGTAGCCGAGGCCGTCAGGGCAATAATTGGTATCTCTGCACCTGTTTCACGTATCTTTTCTACGGCGGTATAGCCATCCATTTCGGGCATCAGTAAGTCCATCAGAATCAAATCATATTCATTATTCTTAAACTTATCGATAGCCACCAACCCATTATCGGCCGTATCAAATTCTACTTTCCATTTTTCAAGGAATTTAGAAGCCACTTTGATGTTCACAAAATAATCATCTACCAGAAGTAACTTCACACCCTCCAGGCTCACATCATTATTATCAGTTTCCGACAGCGCAATCGCCATTTGCTGTTTAACCGTATTACCGATTCTTAAATCCAACGTAAACGAAAACTGTGCGCCTTTGCCCTCTTCACTTTCCAGCTCAATATCACTGCCATGCAATTGTACCAGTTTTTTACTGATTACCAGGCCTAAACCTGTACCACCAAACTTACGGGTGGTTTCAGAGTTGGCTTGTGTAAACCGTTCAAAAATCAGTTTTTGTTTCTCAGGCGAAATCCCGATTCCTGTGTCTTTTACTGAAAAATAAACACTGGCTTTCTCCGCATTCTTTTTCATTACCGATACCTCAATAGTTACGCTTCCGTTCATTGTAAATTTCACGGCATTAGAAACAAGATTGGTTAGTACCTGCCCGATTCTTAGCGGGTCTCCTACCAGTGTAGTCGGAATATCATCATCAAACATCAGTTTTATCTTATTGCCTTTTTCCTCTGCCTTTACCTGATTGGCCTTCTTCACATTCGATACCAGCAATTTCAAATCAAAAGGTATTTCTTCGAGGTCTACCTTTCCGGCTTCAATCTTACTGAAATCTAATATATCATTAATGAGCAGGTGCAGGTTTTCGGCCGAAAACTGCAAAGTCTTCAGGTTTTCCATCACCGATGGTGTCTGTTCCTCCTGTTGCATCAGGTAAGTAAGCCCCACAATGGCATTCAGTGGCGTTCTGATTTCATGGCTCATCATCGACAAAAACTCAGACTTGGCCTGTGTAGCGTTTTCGGCTACTTCTTTGGCATGAATCAGTTCAGATTCAATCTGTTTTCTGACCTGAATCTGTCTTTGTAACAAATCGACTAACGATGATAAGTCGTTATAATCTACCTCTGCCAGTTCGCCACTTTCGGGGGTTTCAAGCAAGTAAATCGCCTCAATCAGTTTTTCAACTGACTGCCGGCGTTGTGTTATCTCACTTTTTAATTTCTGATTTATCTCGTAAAACTCAATTTCGTTCAGAGACGCCGAGTGTTCAGAAAGCTCCTTATCCCGGTCGAAACTATGATAAGAGTCATTTACAGCCTTTACAAAAGACTGAAAAGCCTCATTTTGCAAGCAGTCTTCAGACAGATATTTCTTTAATTGTTTAGCAAGTAACCTATGTGTATTCTCAAGCTCCATTTGTTAATTCTCTGAAAAGGTAGTGATTGTCATGGTCTGGTTATGCAATTCGCATTGCGCATTCGGTCGAAGCGGCGAAATCTCACCATACGAATAGAAACCTGTCATAACAGTATCTTTACCAAAAACCTCTCTGGCGGCTTCTACTTCTTCTTCCGTTCGTTGCCCTAAAACCAATTTCCGGCCTACACAGCTCACCAATAGAGCAAGTTCGGGCGATTTCTCCAAGTTTTTGATAGAGCTCTGGGCAGCGGTTGCGCTCGCATCAACAAGGTGGTCAAAATTGGCTTTCATAAATCTTACCATTGCGCCTTTAGGTAGCTCTCCGGCAAAAGTCATACTTTTTTTATCTTCATCAATCGTCAGAATCGTTCTTACGATCGGTTCTGAATCTGGTTTTACACGCATGGATAGCGGAAACAGCAAAGCCGCTCCGGGTAATTCTTTGGCATATTTACCCAGATACTCCTTGTATAAATCAAGCGCAGCTTTATCTCCTATTTTATATAAGACGTTATATTCAGATTCCGTCACTTCTCTTTCTGGCCCGAAAACATCCCAGCCACCCATAGTGCCATGTCCTATTTTCAGGTCTTTCCCATACAGACCAATACCAATAATGCGGCCTTCCGTCGGCTCTTCGTTCAAACCTACCAGGGTCTTCTCGAAGCGTCCTGCATCACCGGCCAGTCCACCCGAAATCGGAATTTCATGGTTAGTCGCAATATTCAGGGCTTCTATCAGTTTACTCCCATTCACCTTTCCTCCATCTGATATTACCAGAATCGCTGCCAGGTCGTCGCTCATCAGATTATGTGCAATGGTTTCGCCGGCACGAAAACTCTCGGTATGGTTACTAATATCAATTTTGGTGGTTTTTACCGTAGTTTTATCAAATTCTACTGCTGTAACTATAATCGAATCGTCGTGGACACTATCGTCATAGATTTCGCCCGAAGTAGAATTAATAATAATCTCGGCAGCAGGATATTCTTCTTGTAAATACGGATACGGATTATTCGATTCCAGCAATTTTCTTTCACCAAAAGCAAGAACCAATTGCGCCTTTTGTGCAGAGAAATTTTCTTCACTCGATAATTCTTTCCAGCCATTGCTGGTAAATTTAGTTTGGCATATTTTCATTCGGTTGCAGTTTTTACAAATGCAATGCAAAAATTATACTAATTATTTTAAAAAACTGAAAAATCTTCTATTATACGTAATAAAATAGAAAATTGTTTAACAAATCACCCATTTTTGAATAAAATGATTAAACGGATATATACTTATTCTTACCTGTAAGCCTTATGCCAAAATATCCGAATCTATTTTTTTTTTAAAAACTCATCGTTCCCTTGTCAATTTTAATCACATAACTTCTGCCGCCAACGGCATCAATCGCAGCCGCTACCTTCTCCGGTTTATTGGGAGCATATACAAACATACATCCTCCGCCACCTGAGCCATTAATCTTGCCGCCTAAAGCTCCAGCCTTTAAGGCTGCTGCCATCATCTTTTCAATTTTCGGTGTTGAAATTTGCAATAAGTCCCGTAAAATACCATGATGCTCAGATAAAAGTTTACCCAAAGTCTCATCAGTCATTGATTCACTTTCAAATAGTGCCAAAGCCTCTCTCAGAATATCCCGGTTTCTCAATGTGCCGCTCAACAGTTCATATTCATCATTACTCAAAAAGGCTTTTGTCTGTTCCTTATGTGTGGTTTCAAAAGTATGCAAAGAAAAATCCGGCAACTCCTGTCTGATCTTTTCTATCAGATCGAGGCGGGCAAATTTGGCGCGTTTCAAAACCCCGATAGTATCTTTAGGTTCCAGCGAGTCGGCCAGCACAAATGCTCCTAAATCTGGGTTTAACGCTTCAGCAGTTACTTTTGGGTCAAACTCCAGATACACCGCATTGCCAATGGCAGTGGAGAGGTGATCCATCATACCCCCTGGTTCATTAAACTCAACAATTTCTGCCTCAAACGCCAATTCGCCTAACTCCTGTGCCGAAAATTCATGTGGATTATCAGCCATTTTCGATAAAAAATGAATCCAGGTCACGAGTAAAGCGGAAGAACTTGAAGTGCCCGAATTAATAGGAATATTACCATTCACCCTACACTCCATCCCTTTAGAAAACCTGAAACCCCGGTCAATCAACACATTGTATCCACTTCTGAAATAATCCCGTTTCTCGAGATAAGGTAGTCGGGTATCAGAAACCTCCATTTGTAATTCTGACCCTATATCTGGCAGATGGATAATGATTTTGTTGTCGTCCCGATGTTCTCCTTTAATCTGTACCCTTCTGGAAATAGCCGCTGCAATAACTGGTAAGCCTAAATAATCCTGATGTTCACCAAAAAGGCATATTCTGCCTGGGGTAGAAATAGTTAGCATGTTTTATGTATTGTGGTAGTGTTGATAGTATTTATTGTCAATTTATTAAATTCCAGAAAATAGTTGTTTCCTGAAAACAAAAAAGATTAATAACTGAATCAACAACAAAATTAGCCTTTGTGCAACCAATTAAGAAAATAAAAAAAAATTATTTCAAATGTCTTTGTAAACTCAAAACCATGTCGTATGTTTGCGTCATACTTATTAGATCAGTAAATGACCTACGCTAAAACAGAACTTTTTCAGGCCGACCAACAAGAGATTGCTAAAGTGGCCAAGGTGCTTTCGCATCCGGCACGCATAGCCATTATCCAGTTATTAGCCAGAAAACAGGTTTGTATTTCAGGAGATATTTCTGATGAATTACCTTTGAGCCGTACTACGGTTTCACAACATTTAAACGAACTGAAAGAATCAGGCATCATTCAGGGCGAAGTAACCGGTTTGAATGTCTGCTATTGCCTTGATTTAAAAGTACTCGAACACGTAAAAAATCTGTTCGGCTCTTTTTTTGAAAACTCATTACAAGAGACATCAGACGGGTGTTGTTGATTTTTTTTGCCCTGAAATGTCGTATGTTTACGTTATACGAAATTAACTATTAAACAAATAAAATCATGACAGCAAACGAACACGAATTAAAAGAAATGGTAAGGCAGAAGTACAACGAAATAGCCTTACAGGATGCAGCAACCAATATGGCTTCATGCTGTGGCGCAGGTGGGTGCTCCACCGAAGTATATAATATCATGTCGGACGACTATACCGAATTGAACGGCTACGCCACCGATGCAGATTTAGGATTAGGCTGTGGCCTGCCCACAAAGTTTGCTAAAATCAACAAAGGAGATACCGTAGTAGATCTGGGTTCGGGAGCCGGAAACGACTGCTTTGTGGCGAGAGCCGAAACAGGAGAAACAGGTAAGGTTTATGGCATTGATTTTACCGGAGCCATGATTGAAAAGGCACAGGCAAATGCCAGCAAATATGGTTTTAACAATGTAGAATTCAGATTAGGAGATATTGAAGATATTCCACTGAGAGATAATATGGCTGATGTGGTAGTAAGTAACTGTGTGCTGAATCTTGTACCAAACAAAAAAGGAGTATTTGCCGAAATAAACAGAATACTGAAACCAAACGGACATTTCAGTATTTCGGATATTGTTTTGGTGGGTGAACTACCAGACAACATTAAGAATGTAGCAGAAATGTATGCAGGTTGTGTATCGGGTGCTATCCAGAAGTCAGAATATCTGAACCTGATTAAAGAAGCTGGCTTTCAGCATATAACTTTGCAGAAAGAAAAAGTTATCAGCATTCCTGACGATATTTTAAGCAATTACCTGAGTGCTGAAGAAATAGAAAATTTCAAGAATCAGGATGGCGGTATTTTCAGCGTAACCGTTTATGCCGAAAAAGAAGGTTTAACCAAATCAAATTGTTGCCCGCCAGAATCGGGTTGTTGTTAATCGTATGAAAAACATTTTAGTTTTATGCACAGGCAATTCATGCCGAAGCCAGATTGCCGAAGGGTATCTGAAGTATTTTGCAACAGACAAAGCAAAAGTGTATAGCGCGGGTATAGAAACCCATGGTGTAAACCCTAAAGCTGTTGCCACTATGAAAGAAGACGGTATTGATATTTCAGACCACACCTCAAACAATGTGAATGAATATACAAACATCGATTTCGACTTTGTGATAACCGTTTGCGACAATGCCCTGGAACGTTGCCCGTACTTTCCGACCGAGGCAAAAAAATTTCATTACAATTTTCCAGACCCCGCCAGATTCGAGGGCAATGAAGATGAAACAAAGGCAGAGTTCAGACGTGTGAGAGAAATGATAAAAGAATATTGTAAGCGGTTTGTGAAAGATAATCTGTAAAAAAATATATAAAGCAGTGGTAAGTGATTCGAATCGCTTACCAATGCTTTATTTTCAGGCGCTTCCCAACCTTAAACACCTTCTGAATAAACTATACAACTACTATGGGTTAAAAGACCGGAAATACCTCATTTTTGTTGTTTAATTAAACGTCTAAACTATCGAAAAACGTTTTTTATCTTTAATCCCCTTCAAATTTGCCGTACCTTTGTAATTTCTAAAACAATGTAAACCATAACACACTTTATGAAACTACATATAGGAATTGGCTTTGTAACGGGTAGAAAACTTTTTCAGAATGTATTAAAAACCTACATAAATAATTGGCTTGAACACGGTTTTATACAGAATCAGGACATCAGACTACACCTTTACATAGCCTATGATTTAAAATATAAGGATACCAAAATAAGTGACTATAAAAAAATACCAGCAGAATTAGCAAAGATGGTCGACTCCATTAATTTTTATGGTGAAACCGAGATAAACAATGAAGCCGAATACCTGCAAAGCGAGAATATATTAACCGAAAAAGAAACAGATTTAATTTTTGGCGAAGGATACGGAAAGAAAAGAAACGTGGTGATGTATTTTGCTATGAAACACAAAATGGATAAACTCATCTTTATAGACGATGATGAATATCCACTTGCCACTTTAAAAAGAAAAAATGACTCACTTATCTGGATGGGTCAAAGCATCCTTAGCACACATCTTGCCTTCAATGATACCGCCGACATCACGCACGGGCATCATTGCGGATACATCTCCCCTATTCCGTATCTGGAATTTAATAATGATTTACCCGAAGACGACTTCAGGCATTTCATTGAAGCTATCAGTAATGATATAATCAACTGGGAAAAAATAAAAAACCTGATCATCAACGAAAAAGGCGTTACCTATGCACAAGCCGATATTCTGGATAACTCAGAGGCCTATGAAGTAGAAGAAGAAAAAGGCATGAAGTTTATTTCGGGTGCAAACCTGTGCTTTAACCTCAGAAACTTTAAGCAACTACCTCCGTTCTATAACCCACCGGGCGCCAGAGGCGAAGATACGTTTATGAGTACTGCCTTATCTGACCTGAAAGTAGTAAAAGTACCCTGCTATACCTTTCATGATGGGTTTTCTATGTACAATAATATTCTCAATGGTGTATTGCCCATAAAACTCTCTCCTATTGAAAACATTTCTTCTACCATTTTAAAAAGATTCATTAACGCTACCATCGGTTGGATCCGCTACAAACCGCTTATGGTATATATCACTAACCGGGAAGGCTTTGAAGCCAGCATGGTTGAAATAGAAGAGAAATTAGCCATAGCAATTCCAAAATTGTGTAAATATTTCCAGACCACCGCGTTCGAAAAAGTAAATCAGGAATTTGCCATTTACCGAAGAAAAGCTAAAAAACACTTCAAAGAATTTGAGGCTACCAAAACTGCCTGGGCTAAATTATTGAACAGCCTCGACTAACCCCGAAGGCATTTGGTTCAGAAAGCCCTCTCTTTTTTTATCAGCAATGCTCGTTGCTGTTAATGTTTGCTTATGTGTTGTCAACAGCTTCAGGTTCAAAAAATTGAGGAGTAGACACCCCAGTTTTATACAGAGTCTCATTGGCCTTACACAAAACAGCCATGATTAAATAATTTTAAGGTCTCTGGCATGAATTTTTTCAGAGTACTTTCAGGAGTATCCATACAATTGATTTTAATATGGAAAAAAACTCCTGAAAGTATTTTTAACTACTAAATTCAAACACAATGGGAAATTTACTGTATTTAATCGCCGTAATCCTGATTATCGGATGGGTATTAGGATTCTTTGTTTATAGTGCCGGAGGCCTTATTCATATACTACTTGTAATTGCTGTTATCGCAATTATATTGAGATTGATTCGCGGAGACAGGGTCGTCAAATAATAATATTATAAAATATAAAGATACGGTCGTTGGTGTTGATTTTATTGAATCAATAAAAAAAGCCTTGTTAATCAAATTAACAAGGCTTTTTTTCTATACAATATAAACTAATTAAGCGTGTACTGGTCGTTTACCTCTTTGCCAGAAATATAAGACTGTAAACAATACAATCAGTGCTAATGGGAATAACGTCAGAATGCCTAATACTTCCTGCCCTGCCGCTAATTCTAATGCTTCACCCACAAGCCCTTTACTTGCCTGATTTTCCTTAGCAGTATCAAGCCATTTCCCAATTTGTGGGTTCATGAATGCTTGAGACAACATACCGATACCACCAATTACTGACATACCAAGTGCACCGCTTAGAGGTACTCTTTCAGCAGTAAAACCAATCATAGTCGGCCAGAAATAGGCAACACCCATCGCAAAGAAAATAGCTGCTACGTAAGCCATTGTACCTGTTTGCGTGCTGAACAAGTACACACCTATAGTGGCAAGCACTGCCGAGCCTAATAGTACACCTGTTTGGTCAAATCTATGAATAATAGCACCTCCGAAGAATCTGGCAACGGCCATCAGACCAGTAACCAAAGCTAAAATCAACATCGGTTTAGCACCACTGCTTTTCAAAATTAAGCCTACCCATTGTTGCGGACCAAACTCAGTGGTTGCCGTCAGAATCATACAGATAAAGATAAAGATAAACAACGGAGTAGCCATTGCTTTAAGGTTGTTGCCTACAGAGGTAACCCCTTCAACTTTTGGTTTAGGAAAGGCTTGTCCGTAGAACAAGAAAGCATAAATGATAGTCGGGATAAGGATTATCCAGATTTGTGTTTGCCAGGCAAAGCCCTGAGTTGTCATAAACTCTGACAACAAACTTCCGATAACGATACCTCCCGGGAACCACATGTGAAACCTGTTCAACATAGTGTTCATTTTGTTTCCGGAGTAAGTATCAGCAATTAAAGGGTTACAGGCAGCTTCAGTACATCCATTACCTAAACCGATAAGGAATGTTGAAATCAATAAACCGATGTAGCTTCCGCCGTAGATTGTCAGGATAATACCAACAAAGTGAGCAAGAAAAGCGAATTGCATAATAGCTTTTGGTCCGACCGAATGGTAAACCAATCCGCCGATGATCATAGAGAGAGGAAAGCCATAGAACCACATTGAATTAATAATTCCTACTTCTTCACCTGTAAGATTTAATTCTGTTTGAAGTTGAGGCAAAATACCTGCCCGGATACTGAATGAAAATGCTGTAGTAATTAGCGCAAAACAGCTTGCATTAAACAGCCGCGAATCATTGACCATAGAGTTTAGAGGTTTTTTTAGGTTGTATAATTTATTAATCGTAAAAGTAACTTTTTTTATATTATTTCAAAAGAAAATGATATTTATAATTGTAATTTATACAATTATCACACTATTTAGTGCGTATTCTTAAAAAATGCGTAATAAACAAAGCCGATAACAACACTTATCAAGGCTTGTGTAAGTGCAAATGAAAGAAAAATTTTCAGAAAAGTAAGCCAGATTTTTTCTTCATAAAACCGCCTGGCCGCCCACGTAACAAACACTATATAAATCAGGAAATAAGTATATAAAATAATATTATAATATTGCCTGAAAAGGGTGATAAAGACAACAAATATCAGCACATAGAATACAATCCTGAAACCGCCTAAAAACAAATGAAAAACGATGTTTTCAGCATAATTATACTTCTTTTTCCTGAAAAACAGCCAGGTAAAAAAAGCCTGTATCGGCACAGAAGCAATAAAAATCCAGTTGACATACTTCGTTACAATATTTGAAATCGGATTGGTTGAATCAGGGTTGCCATCAAAAACATGAAAATAAGTCGCCAGAAAAGCTGAAATAGCGACGGTTATCAGAAAAAAATTAAAAGGGTTGTAGTATTTTTTTCTGGCTCCTGCTACATATTCTTTTATTACCTCACCCGGCCTGATAGCCAACTCTTTTATTAGATAAAATATTCCGGAATCGGCATGAGTAAAAGCATGAATCACCTCATGAATCATAAAATGAGTATTTATACGATGAACAGAGGCTTTCTGCCCACAAGAAGGGCAAAAATGATTAGATTCTGCATTTTGCTGATGGCAGTTGAGACAGGTTTTCATAAAAAGTGAGCGAAAATAAGAGAAATAAAAGGAATGGTTCATTGTAAAATCAGATGAAACCTTTTTATTTTACACAAAGTTAGAATTTTGCCTTTCATTTGCAAATTCAGGCATTTAATGATATTGTGAAGTAGTTTTTCAGAGGATGAGGGATTGGGTTTTGGGGTAGGTTAATATGTTCTTTGTGGGACAATATTATGTTAATATTCATAAAATAATTGTTCCATTTCGTAGAGACGTATTGCATCGCATTAATACCCAATCGCTTTTCATCAGCAGATTTCATGAAAGGCGGTTTTTAATTGATAAATAAACATAATTTCAACCCTTTAGTCTACAATATGCAACGAAAAATCCGAATGGGAATGGTCGGTGGCGGACGTGGCGCGTTTATTGGTGCTGTCCACCGGACTGCCGCTGCCATTGATGGCGAAATCGACTTAGTTTGTGGAGCATTCAGTTCTACTGCCGAGAAATCAAAAGCATCAGGAGAAGATTTAATGATTGCTCCAGACCGCTGCTATGGCGATTTCAAAGAAATGATTCAGAAAGAAAAACGCCGCAAAGACAAGATAGATGCGGTGTCGATTGTTACACCCAACCACATGCACTTTGCCCCTGCTAAAATGGCACTTGAAAACGGCTTCCATGTGATTTGCGATAAGCCTGTAACCTTCACGCTTGCTGAAGCCAGAAAACTTAAAGACCTCGTAGAAAAAACCGGATTGACCTTTGCCTTAACCCACAATTATACGGGTTACCCGATGGTGAAACAAGCCCGCCATTTAGTGAAAAGCGGTGCTTTGGGAGCAATACGCAAAGTAGTTGTTGAATATCCACAGGGCTGGCTGGCATTCTTAGAAGAAAAACGTGGCTACAAACAAGCCGAATGGCGCACAGACCCTAAGCGATCGGGTATTGCCGGAGCCGTAGGTGATATTGGCACCCACGCCGAAAACCTGGCCGAATACATCACAGGGCTCAAAATCACAGAAATGTGCGCCGATGTAAGCACTTTCGTAGAAGGCCGCTTATTAGACGACGACGCCAACGTGCTTTTACACTTCGATAATGGCGCCAAAGGAATCCTTCATTGCAGCCAGATTGCCAATGGTGATGAAAACAACCTGAATATCAGAGTATATGGCGAGTTAGGTAGTGTGCATTGGTATCAGCAGGAGCCCAATACGCTGACACATAAATCGCAGGAGTTCCAGAAGGTATATCGCCCGTCAGTAGGTGATTTATGCCCAGAAGCCAAAGCAAACATCCGCCTCCCTTCAGGACACCCCGAAGGTTATTTAGAGGCTTTCGCCAACATCTACCGTAACTTCGCCAGAACGGTCCGCAAACGTATAAACGGAGAAACTCCAACAGAAATAGAACTCGATTTCCCGACAATCGAAGATGGTATCCGTGGAATGCAGTTTGTGGAAACAGTGATAGCTTCGGGTAAAAGTAATAGTAAGTGGGTAAAATTTAAGAATTGAGTGATTTAGTGAATGAGTGATTGTGTGATTAAATAAAATCTTGTTTGCAAAGGAGAATTTTAACATTTTTGACTTAACACTGCCATGAGTTTTTTTCTTGAGGAGGGAATGGTCGCATATATGCCGAAAGAAGAATTTGCTGAGTTTATGATGAAGCGAATTAAATCTTTTGCAATTAGATGTATTAAAGTATCAGAGTCTCTTCCTAATAAGATAGAAGCCAATGTATTTAAAACCCAATTAGTCCGGTCTTCCTCATCCTCAGCAGCTAATTACAGAGCTGTAAGAAGAGCCAGAAGTCAGAATGAATTTTATGCAAAAATAAGTATTGTCATCGAAGAAATAGATGAATCTGTATTCTGGTTGGAAATGCTTATTGACCTGAATTATTTTAAACAAGAAAAACTTAGTAATTTAATTAGCGATAGTAGTGAAGTACTACTAATTTTATCAAAATCAAGAAAAAACACTTATATGAATGGCTGAATTATTCGCTAATTCACTATTCACTAATTCGTAATTAGATTTATGAAAACAATAAAAGGACCAGCGATATTTTTAGCACAATTCATGGGCGATGAAGCCCCTTTCAATTCATTAGATACCATTGCCGACTACATGGCAGGATTAGGCTACAAGGGTATCCAGTTACCAACCTGGGATGGCCGTGTGATTGACCTGCAAAAAGCAGCCGAATCAAAAACATACGCCGACGAACTGAAAGGTAAACTGGCCGACAAAGGTCTGGCCATTACAGAACTTTCAACGCACTTGCAGGGCCAGTTGATAGCCTCTCATCCGGCTTATAATGCCATGTACGATGCCTTTGCCCCTGCTTCGGTACACGGCAATGAGAAAGCGCGCCGCAAATGGGCAGAGCAGCAACTAATCTGGGCGGCTAAGGCTTCGCAGAATTTGGGCTTAACTTCTCATGTTGGTTTTTCAGGTGCATTGGCATGGCCGTTTTTATATCCGTGGCCACAACGCCCTGCCGGATTAATCGAAACCGCTTTCAAAGAATTAGCCCGCCGCTGGAAACCAATCCTGAATGTTTTTGACGAACATGGCGTGGATTATTGTTATGAACTACACCCTGGTGAAGACCTTTTTGATGGCTCAACTTTCGAAATGTTTGTTGATTACCTGAAAGGCCACAAACGTGTCTGTATTAACTACGACCCAAGCCATTTTGTACTACAACAATTAGATTACCTGGCATTTATAGATTTATATCACGACCGCATCAAAGCCTTCCACGTAAAAGACGCCGAGTTCAATCCATCAGGCCGTCAGGGCGTTTATAGCGGTTATGCCGGTTGGGCTGACCGTGCCGGACGTTTCCGCTCATTGGGCGACGGACAGGTAGATTTCTCAGGCATTTTCAGCAAATTGTCTCAATACAACTACGATAGCTGGGCAGTATTGGAGTGGGAATGTTGCATCAAATCGTCAGAACAAGGAGCGGCCGAAGGCGCACCATTCATCGAAAGCCACATCATTCAGGTAGCAACCCGCGCATTTGATGATTTCGCGGCTACCGGTGCCGACGAGAAAGTGAACCGTAAGGCATTGGGCATTTAATTGCTTTCTATAAAGAAACGAAGGGGCGAAAAGTCCAGAGTCGCAAAATATTATTTGGCTAATCTCAACCCGCGCGGCGTCCGCCCACACCCTAAATCCCTCTCCCCAACTGTGGGGAGAGGGACTTTTTAGCCCTTCCCCATTGTTGGGGAAGGGTTGGGATGGGGTCTTTTCCAAATATTATTTGGCGTAAAAACCTTTTTAGACACCCCCGTTTTTACTCAATATGCTACTTTTTGGGTTTCTTCAGCTTTCTGGCTGATATTTTTATGATATGCGTCTTCGTAATTTCTGAAATTCGTTCCCATCAGCCTGTCCCATATATTAAAATACAAGCCATAATTACCCTTATTCAGCTGATGGTGCATATTATGGTGGGTAGGCGTATTTTGCAGCCGTCCCAGCCAGGTATCATGAAATCGTTCCGGGATAAATTCATAACCTGTATGCCCCAGCACATTCAATACCATCATCCAGAGCATGAATACTACCATTGCCAGCGGATGAAACGGTATTATTACTACCAGAACCGGAATATAAGCCGCTTGCACAATAGCCTCCAGCGGATGAAAAGCAAATGCCGCCCAGGGTGATGGATTGTGCGATAAATGATGTACTTTATGAAAATACGGAAAAAGCTTCGGGTGGTGCATCATGCGGTGTGTCCAGTAAAAATAAGTGTCATGGGCAAAAATCGCAATGCCGATACTCAGAAAAAAATAGGCCACACTATGCGCCGAAAAATCGGTATAAATCTGAGTCCAGCCCATTTTCCGCATCAGAATTATCAACACGCCCACCAGTCCGAATATCAGCATTGTCAATAAAGAGAATAATACCTCACGCTGAATATCCGTCTTCTTCGGGAAACGCTTCTGGATTTTCATAAAAAACCACTGCTCTTTCTTTATTACATAAAAGAGATAATAAGCTATCCCCGCCACCAAACCATACCTGACTAATTGAATCAGCAAACCTATCAGAAACCGGCTTGTTATATCAAGGTGTTCAAAAGCGTTCATATCGTTAATGGTTAATATAAATCATCTAAATTTACTTCTTTTGTATAACTCCCCACAGTAATTGTCGCCTTATTATCGCAGGTATCGTTTCCGTAATCAATCCGGGCCGTTAAATCAGTTTTACTAAACTGTACAATGCCGCTGGTTATGTAGTCGCACGAGCCTTTGTACTGTAAATCTTTTTGGGTGCTTACATCAAAATTTCCCTCACTTACCACCATATTGCCATTGATACTCAACAGAAAAGCGTCATCGGTCTGGCTCTGTGGTGTACCAAAACCCGCCTGCCATTTCTGTTTCAGATTCATATTAAAGGTTGAAGTAGAATTATTATAGCTTACCTGCAAATTAGTCGCAATTACCGAAATCTCGGGGGTTGAGGTCTTGGCATACATTCCCCCTACTTCCATGGCACCATTCAGACTTACGTCGTCAAGCCTCAGATTCTTCATTTCCACTTTTATCGTCTGGTTCACAATCGTTAGTGTTAATTGCCCGGCAGTAGTTTGCCCGTTCGGAGTTTTACAGCTCCCTGTACCAAAATCTACTGTAATGGTTTTGTTTTTCACATCGGTTGTTACTTTAGCGCAGGCAGGTACATTGTCATAAGTAGCAGCCGCTTGCTCAGTAGCCCTGCCATTAGGCAGATACTGGCCTTTTAGTTCCTGCACAAAAGCCAGTATGCTTTTGATAGCCTCCTGTGCCTGCATTTGTTTTTCTATCATGGGCATTAGCTGATTGAGCTGTGTCTCGTTATCAGTTGTCGGTTCTACTTCGTTTTGCTGGCACGACGAACAAATGGCAAAACAGCTTAACAGCATAAAAAATAAGTTAGTACGATTCATGGTTTTCATTGATTATCAGAATGATTTGATTAATAAATACTTGTTTCCCGAAGGATGACACAAAATTGCTCACTATCCTGACGTCCATAAAACTTATTCAACCAACCTTGCTATTTCATCTACTAACTCCACTGTTTTTTCAAGATGATGATTTCAGGGAAGTTTTAAGATAATATTGAAAAAAATGGTCTGTTTGTTGATAGATAGCAGATGTTGATTGAATAAAAGTCTGTGTTTTGAGAGAAGTATATTAATTTTAGCGTACCATATCCGGCACTTATGCAGAAAAAATTTCAGATACAATTATGGATGTTTCATGTGGGCTTCTGGCTCACATACCTGCTTGCCACAGGCTATACATTCCTCAATCTGATGTCGCCAGAAGATGTATCGGTCAGGCTTACAGTAAATTTCATTCTGCATTTCCTTTTTGGGTACATCAACTGGCTTTATTGTATCCCCCGGTACTTCCTGAAAGAAAAATTCATTCTTTACTTTGTAGTTACTATCCTGATTCTCGTTGGGTTTATAACCACAAGAGTTTTACTGGAGCAGCAGTTTTTAAGCAACGCCATTCTCGAAACCCGAATCCAGAACAAACCTCAGATGCAGGTAAGCCTTATCAGCCTGTCTTACCTCATGATATGGGTTCTGAGTTCACTTTTCAGATTGCTCGACGACCGGATTAAATCAATCCGGGTAGAGAGCAGGCTCAGGCAGGCACAACTGGAGGCCGAACTGAAATTCCTGAAATCACAGATTAATCCGCACTTCCTGTTCAATACACTTAATAATATTTACTCACTGGTTTATCTGAAATCAGATGAAGGCGCACCTATGCTATTAAAACTTTCGGGCATCCTCAGGTATATGCTTTACGAATCTGATATACCTAAAGTGCCGGTGCAAAAAGAAATAAACTACCTGAAAGATTGTATTGATTTACATATCCTGAACCCCAAAGACCGACCAAAAGTACAGTTTGAGGTAAAGAATGAAAGCACAAACGTAATGATTGAGCCCCTGTTGTTTATCAATTTCCTGGAAAACAGCTTTAAACATAGCTCTTTGTCAAAACCCGACGGTTTTATCCGTATCCGTCTTTATATTACCGATAAACTGATAGAATTTACGATAGAAAACAGTACACTTGAAAATACAGACAGGAAAGATAAAGTAGGTGGCATAGGCTTACAGAATATCAGGCAGCGGCTGGAATTAATATATCCCGGCAAGCATTCGCTTGAAGTAAGAAAAACAAAAGAAAGCTTTGCCGTAAAACTAAAAATAACACCATAAGCTTAAATAGCCCTATGAAAATACGATGCCTCGTAATAGACGATGAATATATGGCCAGGTTACTCCTCGAAAACTATATTCAGAAACTACCACAGTTAGAGCTGGTGAGCCTTTGCGAAAATGCCATTGAAGCCATGAGCATGCTACAAAAAGAAAAAATAGAGGTGATTTTTCTGGATATACAAATGTCGCACCTCACGGGGCTGGAGTTTCTGCATACGTTGCAACAAAAGCCCGTAGTTATTTTTACAACTGCTTATTCTGAATACGCCCTTGAGGGCTTTCGCCTCGATGCCGTTGATTACCTGCTGAAACCTTTTTCTTTCGAGCGGTTTGTTCAGGCCGTCAATAAGGCTGCCCATTATTTATCGTTTCAGGCGAATAATAAAGAATCTGCCAGTACACCTATCGAAAGCAATGAAACCCGACAACTTTTTGTAAAATCAGATGGCAAACTGGTAAAGGTCAGGTTCGACGAAATACTTTATATTGAAGGGCTGAAAGAATACGTGAGTATCTATACACCCCACAACCGGATTATCACTTTGCAATCGCTCCGCAATTTAGAAACGCTCCTGCCCCGGTCTACCTTTTTAAGAGTGCATAAATCTTATATTATAGCCCTCGATAAAATTCAGGCGATTGTTGGCAATCAGGTAGAAATCCATAAAAAACTCATCCCTATCGGCGCTACCTATAAAGAAATTTTAATGAACGCTTTGCAGCTCGAAGAATAATATATTTCTCTCACTTGCGATGATTTTGATTTATTACGTACTTTTGAATTCAAATCAACCTCAATCTTAAATATCTACATGAAAAAAATTCAGTTAAGTGTAGCGTTACTGGCAGTTATAATTACTTGCGCTACTACGGCATTTGTTAATAAACCAGGCAAATGGGTATCTATTTTTAATGGCAAAGATTTCACGGGCTGGCATGCCTATAATAAAACCGAGCCTGTTTCAGACAAATGGCAGGTTGAAGACGGTGCTATGGTATTGGTTGGCAGAGGCGGCGGAGACCTGGTTACTGACAAAGAATATGAAAACTTTGAACTGGAACTGGACTGGAAAATCTCTGAAAAAGGCAATAGTGGCGTAATGTGGGGAGTAATTGAAGATAAAAAATTCTGCTGCCCATACTCTACCGGCCCTGAAATGCAGGTATTAGACGACGAGGGACACCCTGATGCCAAAGCTGGTAAAGATGGCAATCACAAAGCAGGTTCATTGTATGATATGATTCCGCCCACTTCTTTTGATATAGTAAAGCCTGCAGGTGAGTGGAACACAGCCAAAATGAGAATTGACCACAAAGCCAATAAAGGTACATTCTGGCTAAACGGCAAACAAACCGTTCAGTTTGATTTGACCGGACCGGGTTGGGATAATATGGTTGCCAACAGCAAATTCAAAACCTGGGAAGGTTTCGGAAAATATGCTAAAGGTAAAATTGCACTACAAGATCACGGCAATAAAGTATGGTTTAAAAATCTTAAAGTAAGAGAGATATAAGAAAATTGCTGGTTTCTATAATAAAGCCTGTTTCTTTCAAGAGACAGGCTTTATTGTTTGGTATAGTCTTTGATAGACTAATCCTGAATACTTAATACGATTGCTGTATATTTTATCAAAACAATACAATGAAAACTCAGAACTGCCTCTTTTTAAACATGCGCATTAGCTTTTGCGTTCTTACACTATTTATCAGCGTTTCTTCTGCCTCAGCCAATAGGTTTACTGAAGATAAACCTTTAAACGAAAAGCCTTTACAAAAGCCCGCAATGTCTAAAGAAAACGATACATTAAAAGGCTCCTCTCAATCAGATAATGCCAAGGTAGATTGCCAGCCAAAAAATTGTGTACCGATTGTCATCACAAAATCAAAAACGACTTAAATAGGTCTGCAATTCTGATTCAGGTAATGGAGAAGTTTGTCATTTCTTATGCAACTTTTCTTTTGCCTGAAACATCTGCTTCTTGGCTATATTTATCATCCACTCCTAAAGCTTATCTTCCAATTTTAATCATTAAATCATTTACCAATCCCTCATCTCATTTTTAACTTCAGCAAGCCAATCATTAAAATTCGGAAACTCACCTTCGTTTTCCCAACCTTTTGAGGAAAAGTCGTGGATGATTTTAACTTTATCACCACAATTTTTTTCAAAACAGGCAACATCATCATTATTTTTCCTCATGGCAAATGGAAATAGTTGCCTGTTATATCTTTTTTTAAGTGATGCACTTATACTGACAGATAATTCTTTGTCAAGCAAACGCCAGGGTGTTAAATCTGTTTGTCCTGAATTGATTAATTCATTCAGTTCAGCAGGGTAATTCACCCAGTCAGGCTTCACTTTTTTCGGGAAAAGATATGCTATCAATTTCATAATTCAGATTCTATTTTTTGAGAAGCTTACTATTTTTATTTCCTCCCCAACTTCTCCTTTGCTTCTTCCAAACTTGCAACAAAGTTCACTCTCCCGCCCTTATTACTTTCATAAATAAAATCACGCAGGCTTTTACTGGTATATTCAGAAAAATCACCAACAATGGCTAAGGGCATCTGATAGTTTGAGAATTTCTGTAAAATCTCTCCGGCAATTCCGGTTTTTAAATCAAAAAAATCGGGCGTTATATTTTTTTGATGAAAAATTAATGTCGTTGCACCAGCGTAGGCCGCATTGGCCATAATATCCAACGCATCCTGCACATCTTTTATCAAAATCTCTTCATTGTTTATCAGTTCGGCCACAAAAACACCATTATGGTTTGTTATCTCAATATTCATCTTTTTGCTTATTCAGTAAATTTAAAATCAAAGATAAGATACTATCTCAGCATTTGATCGTACATATGGCATATCATAGAACAGCCCCTCTCTGGGCGTTTCGTATATATACTGGTAAAATACAATTTAATATCTCAATAAAAACCATGATAGCGATAATACACACTATACGTAAAAATAAATAATTACGCAAATATTACTAAGTTTGCAGACAAAATCCCAACAAAAATATACAAATCTCAATAAAACTCAACTACTCATTAAACCTTTACAACTAAAAATTGTCCAATTTATTCGACCATGCAATAATAATATAATTTGTTGCGTTTCATAGAAATTGGTTACTTTTGCAAATCTTTTAACAAAAACAGTCAGGAATGAAGAAAACAGTATTAGGATTTTTAATGCTTTTTGGAGGTATAACATCAGGATTTTCCCAGAACATTGCCCTTAACAATCCAATCAAAACAATCAAAGAAGACAACTGGAAAGGTTTAAGTTCACTACTCGAAGTAAATGACATTCTGCGCTACATTTACAGCGACCCTTTCAAAGAAAACTACGTACAGGCAATCCCCGCAGGCTACCCATTAGACAAAGACATTCACATCAATTCCTTTTATGGTTCACGCAACCATCCCGTTCATAAAGTAACGAAGTTTCACAGAGGTATTGATCTGAAAGGGAGCACAGGAGATAAAGTATATGCTACCGGAGAAGGTGTGGTTGTAGAAGCAGGATATAAAAAAGACATAGGAAACTATGTAAAAATCAAACACCAGTACGGATTTGAATCAATTTACGGCCATTTAAGCAAACTCTCTGTCAAAAGAGGTCAGAAAATCTCTCATCGACAGTTAATTGGTAAGGTAGGTGCCACAGGTACCGTAACAGGCCCGCATCTGCATTATACATTAAAGAAAAACAATCAGTACATCGACCCGTTCGATTTTCTGTTTCTTGATTTTGAATCAGAAGGAATCACCTTACTCTGGAAACAGAAAGGCAAACTGGCTTAAGAGCACAGGGCGCAGGGCATGGAGCAGAGGGTTAAAACTTAACCTTCTTCCCTATGCCCTCTTTTTTTAATAGAGCTGTGACATTTTCCCCCATTGCACCATTCCCTCTGCAACAGGCGCTATGCAAAAAACCAAAAATTCTTCCTACTTTTGAAAAATTAAATCAAACCATCTGCATTGAAAAAGAAAAGGTCTATCTACGATGTGGCCAATGAGCTACAAGTTTCTGTCACAACCCTATCTTTTGTATTGAATGGCAAAGGCCAAGAGAAAAGAATCAGCAAGGAGGTCATTCATAAAATCGAAACCTATATCAAAGAAATCGGCTATCAGCCCAACCATTTAGGCCGTAGTTTAAGTACCGGAAAAAGCAAAACCATTGGCATGATTGTAGGAGACATCAACAATCCTTTCTTTTCGGAAGTAGCCAGCGGGATAGAAAAAATTGCCTTGCAAGCCGGATACACCCTCATTGTGGCAAGTTCAAATAATGAACTGAACCAGATGAAATCAGTCATAAAACTATTGAACGACCGCAACGTAGACGGTTTTATTATTTCGCCAATTACAGGCATTGAAGATACCATTGCAGATCTCAGGTCGGATAACAGACCTATGGTTATTTTCAACTGCCATTTTCCAGAATTAGATACCTTTAATGTAGTTGTAGATAATAAACAGGGTGCTTTTGAAGCTACCAGACACCTCTATGAAAACGGATTCCGTAACATCGGTTTTATCACACTCGACTTATACAGCCAGAATGAACGCATTGAAGGCTACAGCAGTTTTATAGAATCCCGGCATCTCAATAAACATATATTAAAACTACCCTACAAACTTGATTACGAGCAGATAACCCATGAAATCACCCAATTCCTGACAACTAACCAAGAACTGGACTCTGTATTTTTCAGTACTAATTTCCTGACTTTGAGTGGTTTGAAAGCTCTTAGTCACTTAGATGGGAAATACGCAAAAATGGGAATTGTGAGTTTTGATGACCACCTCCTGTATGATGTTCTTAATCCTGGCATTACAGCAATCAAGCAACCCGTAAAGCAAATTTCATCTACTATCATTCATCACCTGCTCAATATGATGGACACGTCTGATGACAAAAGAACTGAACCCCAGACCATCGTTTTCCCTGTAGACTTAATCGTGAGAACTTCCTCATTTAGACGTTAATATTCAGAATGAAAATTTCCTGAAAAAACGGTTTTGAGACAAAATCATTGTACTTTTCCAAGAATTCAGTACGCTCAATAAATCAATTGTATTTTTTTTGACATTCCAATTGGGCTTCATTACATTTGAGTATATTTCAGCACAATCATAAGTATTTATACTCTATGATATGCTTTATCATTAATTTATAACTGCTATTTTATATATGCCATCAGTTCCGTAATCAGATTTATTCTGGGCAGGTATTTACTATACATTTGCGTCATTCACACACGACTTACACTCAGAAGGCTCCCTTTACATACTTTTATAATTCCTTAACGGGCATTTTTTTTACTGCCTGTAATATAACTTTTTTATATGAAAAGACTCTTTACCAGTTTAATATGCCTTCTGTTCCTCACGTTTATACACACCTTAAAGGCGCAGGTCGAACTCTCCCCAAAAGTCATTGCTTCAGCAGGTGGTTATGCTGCCACGGGTAATTTACAAGTATCCTGGACATTAGGTGAAACGTTTATCACCGGATTAAACGGAGCAAACCTGTCTGCCACACAGGGCTTTCAGCAAAACACAAGTATCTGCGTAAGTGTAGTCGATTATCAGTACGTGAAAGCAGGAAACCCCTATCAGAATTTATTCCCTCTTGTAAACGGCATGACCATCAATCAGATTCCAGAGCAGGTATCTATTCTGGTTACCGGAGTATGCAGCAATGTACCGATAGGAAGTTTTGAAATGAACATTCAAGGGCCTGAGCTTAACTGGAACATAATCCAGAATGTGCCGCCAAGTGCCCTGTTCGATAATTTAGGCAACAATGTTTATGGCCGGAATTTCATACCCGGCAATTATACCCTTACCGTAACCGGATATGCCGAAGACAACAAAGGTGGCGGCCTTACCTACGGCCCTGTTGAAACACATTTTACTGTGGTGGGCAACATGGCTACCATCTCCATGCCAAGCCTTTCAACACCCAATATCTGTGCCGGAAGTAACGTCAATGTAACTTTTTCAACCACAGGCACTTTTAACCCGGGCAATCAGTTTGAGGTACAACTCTCCAGCCCCGAGGGCGTATTCGATAATCCCACTGTCATAGGCACTACCAACGCGGCAGGAGTAGTCAACTGTACCATCCCAACTACTGCTTCCGAAGGAGACAATTACCTCATCCGTGTTGTATCATCCAATCAGGTCTATGCCGGAAACCCAACCATCTCTCAATTAACAATCAATCCTCAGAACGCATACTTTCAAAGTCCTGACAACGACTACCTGACAGGCAATACCGAAATCAAACAAGTGGTAAGCACCATCAGTGCAGGTAACAAAGTAGGCAATACCTCTAATATAACCTATCAGGCTGGCAGCGCAGTGGTATTAACTCCCGGCTTTGAAACCCAGACAGGCGGCGTCTTTAAAGCACAGATTCAGACCTGTATCAATCATTAATTCCAGAACACGTATGGTCTTTTCAGCAAGAAAAACTTAGCAGTTTTTTTGAGACCTATAAACATATTGAATTACCACAAACTAATTATTCACTTATCACTACTAAATAGCTTATGAAGAAAAATATCCTTTTGCTATTATTTATGATTCCGATAGTGCTTCAGGCTCAGGCACCTCCGGGCATTCCTTATCAGGCTATTGCCAGAAACAATAGCGGAAATGTGCTTGTGACTCAGAATATAAGTGTCAGATTCAGCATTCTTACAGGAAGTATCAATGGTTCGGTAGTCTATGCCGAAACCCATACTACCACAACAAGTAATCTGGGTTTGTTTACCCTGACCGTAGGAAACGGCACACCACAGACCGGAACTTTCGGCAGCATAAACTGGGCTAATGGTAGTAAATTTTTACAGGTAGAAATTGACCCCAACGCCGGAAGCAATTACATAAATCTGGGTGCAAGCCAGATGATGAGCGTACCTTATGCTTTATATGCTGCCACCAGTGGTACACCGGGGGCTACAGGTGCTACAGGCCCACAAGGACCTACAGGGGCAACAGGAGCGCAGGGTCCTACTGGGGCTAACGGTGCTACAGGTCCGCAAGGACCTATCGGGGCAACAGGGGCACAGGGTCCTACGGGAGCAAAAGGAGCTACAGGAACGAACGGAGCTACAGGGCCCACTGGCGCGAATGGTACAAATGGCGCAGCAGGACCTACAGGAGCAACAGGAAACACAGGCGTTACCGGAGCGACAGGACCTACTGGCGCGAATGGTACAAATGGCGCAGCAGGACCTACAGGACCAACAGGAAACACAGGCGTTACCGGAGCGACAGGACCTACTGGCGCGAATGGTGCAAATGGTGCGGCCGGATCTACAGGAGCAACAGGGAGCACAGGCGTTACCGGAGCGACAGGGCCTACTGGCACGAATGGTGCAAATGGCGCAGCAGGACCTACAGGGCCAACAGGAAACACAGGCGTTACCGGAGCGACAGGACCTACTGGCGCGAATGGAATAAATGGTGCAACCGGACCTACTGGACCAACAGGAAACACAGGCGTTACCGGAGCGACAGGACCTACTGGCGCGAATGGTGCAAATGGCGCAGCAGGACCTACAGGGCCAACAGGAAACACAGGCGTTACCGGAGCAACCGGGCCTACTGGCACGAATGGAATAAATGGTGCAACTGGACCTACTGGACCAACAGGAAACACAGGGGTTACAGGAGCTACAGGACCTACTGGCACGAATGGAATAAATGGTGCTACTGGACCTACAGGGCCAACGGGTAGCACAGGCGTTACCGGAGCAACCGGGCCTACTGGCACGAATGGAATAAATGGTGCAACTGGACCTACTGGACCAACAGGGAGCACAGGCGTTACCGGAGCAACCGGGCCTACTGGCACGAACGGAATAAATGGTGCTACTGGACCTACAGGACCAACAGGGAACACAGGCGTTACCGGAGCAACCGGGCCTACTGGCACGAATGGAATAAATGGTGCAACTGGACCTACTGGACCAACAGGGAGCACAGGCGTTACCGGAGCTATAGGAGACACAGGTGCCACTGGACCAACCGGACCGACAGGATCAACAGGTAACACAGGAGCTACAGGAGATACAGGTGCCACTGGACCAACCGGACCGACAGGATCAACAGGACCAACAGGGAGCACAGGCGTTACCGGAGCTACTGGAGATACAGGTGCCACAGGTAGTAATGGACAAGGAGTGCCTGCTGGCGGAACGGCTAACCAGGTGCTTTCTAAAATAGATGGTACTAATTATAATACCCAATGGGTTACAATAAGCGGGGGTAGTTCAGATGCTGTAAATATCTATGGCGATGGTTCTGCCGGAGCACTGACCATTTCAAGTAATACCAACTGGGTTACTTCTCCACCAGCTTCGGCAAATTATCAGTTTACTACCATCACTGTCAATAGCGGAGTAACATTTACAGTACCAACCGGAACCAAATTGAGAGCTTCCGGAGCTGTTTCAATTAGTGGAACGATAACGGTTGAAGGTTCTGAAGTTCCCACGTATTTACCTGCCGAAAAAGGCATAACCAGGAATTTTTCCGGAACGCTTGATCAGTACTCGAAGGCAATTTCCGAGGCCAGTATCTCTGGTCTGATCAATATCCCTCAGTATGCTGGCTCAAGTGGAGCCTGGGTTGCAACGGGTCTTGGCAATACTGCTGGTGAAGGTGGTGGTTCTTTTGCCATTTATGCCAAAGGTGCAATTACTATTGGTGGCAGTGGTACAATTAATGCTAACGGAGGCAACGCAGTTACAACTGATTTAGGTTCTAATGCTAATGGAAGTGGCGGCGGTGGCGGCGGTATAATAGTATTATTGTCAAAAACTTCTGTCAGTAACTCTGGTAATTTGAATGCCAAAGGCGGAAAAGGTTCTAATGGAATTGTTAAAACAACGGCCAATGGCCGGCCAGGTGGCGGCGGTGGCGGTGGAGGCATTGTTATCTTTGCTTCACCAACTATAACTCAGGGTACTGTTAGCGTTATTGGTGGAGGTGCCGGATTAAACGATACTTCTCAAACTGGTGTAACTTCTACCGCGGCAGGTGCCGGAGGTGCTTGTGGCGGTGATGGTGGAAGTGCCGGAATTTCAATAGGTGGTCAGCCAAGTATTACCACTCCGGTAGCAGGCTCAACCGGAAAAATCAAGCTTATTCAGACAAGTAATCCAGAGAATTTGTATTAGGATTCGATTTATACAACAAAAGGGAGTGTCTAAAAAGGTTTTTACGCCAAATAATATTTGGAAAAGACCCCATCCCAACCCTTCCCCAACAATGGGGAAGGGCTAAAAAGTCCCTCTCCCCACAGTTGGGGAGAGGGATTTAGGGTGTGGGCGGACGCCGCGCGGGTTGAGATTAGCCAAATAATATTTTGCGACTCTGGACTTTTTAGACAACCTCTTTGTTTTTTTATTAATTACATCTTTGAAAAACAATTTAAAAAATCGTGATACACTTTTAGTCCCATTTAAAAGGGTCGTTAGACGGTATATGTGTTACCTTCAAATCAGGGATTTTTTTTCCGAGCCATTCGGCAAAATAGACCATTCCCGGTTCTTCGCTTACGCTATGTCCTAAAATTATCAGGGCAGATTCATGACCTAAACTCTGGCAATCTCTGATAAACTCTACCGTCTCCCACTCAACAGCTTCTCCCACTATAATTACATCAGGCTTTTGATTGACTAAGGTCGACATCTGTCTTGAGCCTCCCCATGCACCCGGCAACAAGGCTACTTTTTTACAAGGTTTATCAGTATTGCCAATATAGCGGATATGATTGATTTTCAGTCCTTTCTTAAATAGCTGTATGAGACTCTTCAATGAAGTCTCAGGAATATTCAGTATCGGACTGTTCTCATAATAGGGCGTCCATCCTACACTTCTGACAACCCCATAACTCACAAAATCAGGCCGCATGGCATGGGCATAATCATGAAACCGCCAGATAGTCATATTCAGTTTCTGCAACAATTCTTCTTTCAGTTGCACCTGTGTATTATTGGCTACGAGCGTTTTGTTATCACTTCCGTTATAGTAGGTAGGCTCATGCACAATCAGAAAATTCGCCCCGATGTCATGCGCTTTTCTGATGACCTCTACAGTCGGGAACATCGTCGTTACTATGCCTGTCACCACCATATCCGCACTTCCGGCTTTGATGGTATCGTTAGTGTTTTTGATAGGTTCACCTGCATAATTTTTCAGAATAGTATCAATAATCTGCTGAACGGTCAGTTTTTCAGCACCGAAAACATTAGTAGAAACAGCCTCTAAAAGGGCTAAGCCTAATAATCCCTGAAAACTTTTCTGTATAAATTCGGTTCTTTTCATGGTTTGGGAGAATGTCAGGTTAATTTAATATTTTTTTGAATACCATCATACAATTTTGCCACAATGTTCACTATAGGACACGATTCGTCTCCTCAGAGTCTCCCGTGTGCGCAGGCACAAGTCAGGCAAGGGGACTCTGAGGCTTTTCCGGAGCAGATAAACCTCTGGCGACTGAGTCCCCTTCGTCTCCTCAGAGTCTCCCGTGTGTGCAGGCACAAGTCAGGCAAGGGGACTCTGAGGCTTTTCCGGAGCAGATAAACCTCTGGCGACTGAGTCCCCTTCGTCTCCTCAGAGTCTCCCGTGTGTGCAGGCACAAGTCAGGCAAGGGAACTCTGAGGCTTTTCCGGAGCAGATAAACCTCTGGCGACTGAGTCCCCTTCGTCTCCTCAGAGTCTCCCGTGTGTCCAGGCACAAGTCAGGCAAGGGGACTCTGAGGCTTTTCCGGAGCAGATAAACCTCTGGCGACTGAGTCCCGTGTGTGCAGGCACAATTCAGGCAAGGGGACTCTGAGGCTTTTCCGGAGCAGATAAACCTCTGTCGAAACATCAGAATTAAGCTGTCCCTCACTTCATTAGATTCAGCATCTTAAAATCCTTATCATCATCAAAAACAATCACCCAGTCTTCTTCTGAGGGTGGTACTATGCCAAAACGCTCTCTGGGCTGAACAGTGCCTATTTTCAATGCTTGTCCCGAACCCGAATTATACCAGTGCATCCGCATCGCATTCCCCGACATATTTTTTACATTGACATTAATCGGATGCCCTTTCGGAATATACATTATATAGTATTTTCTATCGGCCGACATCGCCGCACATACATAATCCAAAGCCCCGAACTCTCCCCTGCCTGAAATAATAATCTGATTGGTTTCATCAGGCACAAACGTATGCCAGGGCAGGGCATCAAATAACTGGAAACAATGCGCTACCTGTTTCATACCCCGGGTGTTCATCAAGGGCTTCCAGTTTTTAAAACTATAACATTGATTAGTCATTTCCCCTGAACTGAACGACGTTCCCGCACAACCACTCAACAAACCGTCATACATTTTCCGGCGCATCCACTGGTAGTTCTCGTTGTCGGCGTAGTGTGGCACATCATGTTCATAACTCAAATCCAGTTGCATAATCATTTTGCCTTTTTTGTATTGTTTCAATTCAGAAACATATTGAGGCCCTTCTTCAAATAGTAACGACTCCGTCCAGACATATTCCCCGTCAATATCCATCAAATCAGCATAGAGCTTGTTCTGGGTCGACCAGAAATTACTCAGGTTACAATCAAAATGCCCTGTCCACAACTGGTGAGGTGCTTTGGCTTTAATCGCTTTGAGCATATTAATTTCGAAGGTATAAAAGTCACCCTCCGTATTATTATCGCCACCTGCTACCCACATCACATTAGGCGTATTTTTGTATCTATCCCCTATGAACTCCCCATACTTAGTCATTTTAGCCGGACTATTATTCGGATTCAGCAACTCATCCCACCAACCCTGCGAGCCATCTCCTCTGTACCCCATATAAAAAGGTAACGCCATCACAAACATCCCCCGTTGTGCCGCCATAGTAAAGAAATTATCCACGTGCTTGAAATAGGCTTCGTTAGGTGTCGAAAAATCCCATTTGGTAGTGAATGGCGAAATCCCCTGCCAGTAAGGTGGGTTACCCCCCATCTGCGACGGAGCATTGCTTACTACCGAAACCATCACCGTATTGAATCCTTCCTCTTTGAGACTATCCAGAAAAGCCCCTTCGTCTTTTTCAGAAAGCACCTGTATAGCTCCCCATGCCGAAAACTCTTTCACTAAAAACGGTTTCCCTTTGCTATCTATCAGATACCGTTTGTTTTCACTGAGTTTTAAGGGAAATGCAGGTGTGTTTTGTGCTGAACTGATGAGAGAATGGCTTAGCAGGAGTGTAAGGAGAGATAGGAATTTTGGTAGGTTCGGCATGAGAGTATTTTGATGTAATTTTATCCTAAATATGAATAAAAACTATGAAAACATCAAAACTAAAGCGGTTTAATAGCGTCCTACTTAGCTTCAATTAAAATTCTTCAAAGCACAACTCCCCGATTTCTCGTCTATAGCTATACTAACAAATTCAGCCTGTGATAAAAAAGTTTACATTCATTTCTCTACTCTTACTGACAACCCTGGAAGTCTGGAGTCAGACAACCATTACCGGACAAGTCATAAGCCGTGATGATAAATCACCTATACCGGGAGTTTCTATTGTAGAAAAAGGCACTAAAAATGGCACGACGTCCGCATTAGATGGTAGTTTTTCTATCAATGTTTCTGATACCCATGCTACCTTAATTTTTGGATCGATTGGATTCGCCTGGCAGGAATATCATTTAAAAGGTGCTACACAACTTCTTGTCAAAATGAAATATGATTGCACCAGAGATTTTTTTGATGAACAACGAATAGGCATTTATGCCAATAGTGGCGTTTTGAATAATCCAGTGGGCGGACAATTATCTTTCTCCTTTCCTCTTATCTATGGAGCCGGGACATTAACCAGTAGTTTTGGTTTGCAATCAGATTTACGTAATAATCAGTTTCTGAATGCACAAGTCGGGTTCATACATTTTGCAGTATCCTGCGATTTTGATATGGATGCCCGATGGCATTATCGGGAGGTTTCTTACAATAATACGTTCGGTGCTAAAGCCTACTCCTTTGAAACCGATTTAAATATTGGCAAGAGAATAGGATTCTTACCTTCCTTAAATTTTACGGTAGGATATGGCAATCTAAACCTGAAAACAGAAAACCAATCTGCAACGGGGCCTATTTTTGGGATAGAAACCTATATAAAAACATGGAAATCTTATGTATGTTCAATTTCAGGTAAGGTAGGTATATTTAAAAACAATATAGAACTGCAAGGGCAACTTGCAAGAAGATTTAAAGGCTTCGAGGCCTTCATCAGATATTATCGACTCAAATCATTTTCCGAATTAAGTCTGGGTATCGGAAAAGATTTTGGGTATCGGTTAAAAAGGCAGAGAATGAAGCAATGACCTCCACAACAAAATAACATTGAACTTCACAACAAAGCTCCCTATCAGTTTCCTGCCTAATTTTGCCTCATAAAAAGAAGAAAACATGAACGATTTAACACAAGATACACAGGTATTAGTAACCGGCGGAACAGGCTTTGTAGCCACACATTGCATTATACAATTATTAGAAAAAGGCTATCGGGTGAGAACGACAGTACGCTCTTTAAAACGTACCAATGAAGTAACAGATATGCTCAAAGTGGCCGGTATCCATTCATTTGAAAAGCTTACATTTGTAGAAACTGATTTGCTATCAGATACCAACTGGAATAAAGCCGTGGAGGATTGCACCTATGTTTTACACGTAGCCTCTCCTATCTACTTAGGTATCCCGAAAGATGAGAATGAGATGATAAGACCTGCTGTGGAG
The DNA here is from genome assembly GCF_013912375.1 of Emticicia sp. BO119. Lineage (GTDB taxonomy): Bacteria > Bacteroidota > Bacteroidia > Cytophagales > Spirosomataceae > Emticicia. The sequence continues at coordinate 312,764 of NZ_JACETV010000003.1, forward strand.
GGAACATTGAGAGTTCTGGAAGCAGCACGCAATGCAGGAGTAAAGCGGGTAGTAATGACCTCCAATTTCGGTGCAGTGGGTTATAGCCATACAGATACCTCGAAAGTGATTACGGAAGAAAGCTGGACAAACCCCAATGAACGGGGGTTATCAACCTATAATAAATCAAAAGTAATGGCCGAAAAAGCCGCCTGGGAGTTTATGGAACGTGAGGGAGGCAAATTAGAATTATCTGTCATTAATCCGGTTGGTATCTTTGGTCCGGCTTTTACTGCTAAACTATCAAGCGGTTTTGAGTTGCTGCTGAAAATCCTTGACGGTTCAATGAAAGCCATTCCGAATATGACGCTCAGTATTGTAGATGTAAGAGATTTAGTAGATTTACACATCAGAGCCATGACCAACCCGGCCGCAAACGGTGAGAGATTCTTAGCCCTATCAGACGGTGTTACGAGTTTGCCCGAAATAGCCGCCTTTCTGAAAAGCCATTTAGGTACAAAAGGGGATAAAATCTCTACCAGAAAATTGCCTGATTGGTTAGTACGTATGGCTGCCTTATTTAGCCCACAAGCAAAAGCATTAGCCCCTATGCTACGCAGATACCGCAATGCAAGTAACGATAAGGCAAAAAAACTATTAGGCTGGCAACCACGCCCGAAAGAAGAAGCACTTCTGGCTACTGCAGATAGTTTGTTTCGGTTCAATTCGGAAGAAATTGATTGAAATGCATCTATCGAATATATTCGCCTAAATCATTGCAGGAGTTCAAAATTTTGAACCGCTGCAATGCAATTTTTAATAACAAAATGCATATTATGCAGGCTACAAAAATATCGTCATGCTATCTGGGCCCTCAGATTTCGCCGGAGGAATTTGTGACTGAACACTTTTTCTTATACCTCGTGAAAGGCAGAATGAATGGCTATGATGGTAATAAATATGCAACATTAGAGGCCGGGGAATGTTGTCTGGTGCGTAAAAACCATCTGGCTCGCTACAACAAGCAAAAACAGGATAATGCCTTTGAAAAAGTGGTGGTGATATTTGATGAAGACTTCCTGAAACGTTGTCAGGAAAAATACCAGTTTGCTATCATAAAAAGCGATAAAGGTGATGCTTTTTTAAGACTAAAAGATGATGCGCTGATACCCAATTTTCTGCAATCATTAGCCCCCTATTATAATGGAAACGGACAAATAGACCCGCTCTTTGCCGATATCAAACGAGAGGAGTTATTATTGATTCTGCTCAAAACTAACCCTGAACTCTATACGATTCTTTTCGATTTTACGGAGCCTTCAAAAATCAACCTTGAAGAATTTATGAACCGCAACTTCCGTTTCAATGTCAGCCTCGAAAGATTTGCTTATATGACAGGCCGGAGCCTGTCGACTTTCAAGCGTGATTTTGAAAAGATTTTCAGCGATACCCCAAGCCATTGGCTTATGCAAAAACGCTTGCATGAAGCCTATTTCCTTTTAGAAAAAACAGGTAAAAAAGTATCAGATACCTACCTTGAAGTAGGTTTTGAAGACCTCTCACATTTTTCATTCGTTTTCAAGAAACAATTTGGCGTTGCCCCAAGCGAGGTTTTAGGAAAGGTATAAAAACAAGTTTAACACAAAATTAACAGTCCACTCAAAGAAAACCGACAATTAATGCATTTGTTTTGCCGAAAAGATGCCATTACCTAACAGCGCATCAACCGTTTAAAACAATCAATAGAAGAACCTATGAGCAACAAAATACGTATGGTAGTTTTTGATATGGCAGGCACTACAGTCAACGAAAATAATGTAGTATATAAAACCCTGCAAAAGGCTATCAAAAAAGCGGGTTTTGATTTTAGTCTTGATCAGGTATTGGCCGAAGGCGCAGGCAAAGAAAAAAGACAGGCAATCGAAACCATCTTATCAGTTTATGCCAATATAAACGATACCGAATTAACCACCCGCATCTACGATAACTTTATTATTCAATTGGCAGAAGCCTACGCCAAAGAAGAGATTCTCCCCCAACCCAATGCCATTGAATTATTTACCGAATTAAAGCACAGGAATATATTAACGGTTCTCAACACCGGATACGACCGAACCACAGCCCAATCCATCATCGACAAATTAGGTTGGCAAACAGGCAAAGATTTCGACGGACTGGTAACCGCCTCAGACGTACCCCGCAACCGCCCAAACCCTGACATGATAGAGTTTGCGATGCAAAAATTCAACATCACCAACAGCACCCAAATAGCCAAAGTAGGTGATTCAATCATAGACATTCAGGAAGGCCAAAACGCAGGCTGTGGTTTAAGTATCGGTATTACTACCGGTGCACATACTATCGAGCAACTACAATCAGCCAATCCTGATTATATTATTGGGGATTTGATGGAGGTTTTGGGGGTTGTGGGGTGAGAGTTTGGTGAGAAGATATTTTGTTGAGACTGCCTCATTTTGGGGTGGTCTTTTTTTGGTTTATGTTATTCTTACGTGGATTTAGGAATAGGTAGAGATAAAATAGTGAGGTTTTGAGAAAGATTAATTCTTTATTTTTCCGTCCCCTCAGTGTCTACCGTGCGCAAAGCCCATAGTCAGAAAGGGGACACTGAGGCATTTGGGGAGCAGATAGGCCTCTGGCGACAGTGTTCCCTTCTACACTTTAAGCAACCGCACACGGGAGACACTGTCGAGACAACCCCAACATTAAAAATCCCCCATCTCCCACCCTCCTATCAAATTTACCCCTATCTTTGAATATATTATTCAACCTTATGACAACTTTAACCTCATTCATGAAAAACCATTCAACTGGCTGGTCTATTATCTCAATTCTGATAGCCGGCCTTTCTTCAACTAATGTACTGGCACAAACAACAGTCAATCAAATCCAGACAGTCAAAGACGTAAAAATCATCGACGCGTTCTGGAAGCCGAAACTCGATTTATATGCTACCACTACCGCCAACGATGTGCTGGATAAATTTGAAGCCAATAACCTGACAACGGCCGAAGAACGGAACAAAAACAACGTTTTCAAAAACTTTGACGACGTGGCGCAAGGTAAAAAAGGCATCAATCACCATGCCGGACTGCCGTGGTTTGATGGCTTGGTCTATGAATCTATCCGTGGCATTGGTGATTTGTTAAAACAACACCCCAATAAGCAGGTAGAAGCCCGCCTCGATGCCCTTATTGACCGCATTGCACTGGCACAACAGGCCGACCCCAACGGCTATATCAATACCTATACCGACCTCAAAGAACCCACCCACCGCTGGGGCGATAATGGTGGCTTTCTGCGCTGGCAACATGATGTCTACAATGCAGGGATGCTGGTAGATGCAGGCGTGCATTATTACAAGGCCACCGGAAAAACAAAGCTATTGGATGTAGCCACCAGATATGCCAACTATATGAGTGCACTGATGGGGCCTGCACCTAAAAGAAATATTGTACCTGCACACTCAGGCCCGGAAGAAGCCCTGATTAAGTTATACTGGCTTTACAAGCAAAATCCTGAGCTTAAAAGCAAAATCAAAGTGCCAGTAAACGCACAGGCGTATTATGATCTCGCTACATTCTGGATAGAAAACAGAGGTAAAAATGCGGGCTATCCACTTTGGTTGAGTTGGGGTAATGATAAATCAGAAAAATGGATTAAAGACCAGCAATATAAAAGTCAGGAATTTGGCAATGCCAATCGCCCGACATGGGGAGATTATGCGCAGGACTCCATTCCGGTCTTTCAGCAAAAAACCATTGAAGGGCACGCCGTAAGAGCCACTTTACTGGCAACAGGTATTACCACCGCAGCTCTGGAAAACCATTCGCCTGACTATATCCGTACGGCTCATGCACTCTGGAATAATATGGTGGGTAAGCGGATGTTTGTAACAGGTGGTGTGGGTGCTATCCATAACGACGAGAAATTCGGCCCCGATAATTTCCTGCCCACTGATGCTTATCTGGAAACCTGTGCGGCGGTTGGTGCAGGCTTTTTCAGCCAGCGTATGAACGAACTGACAGGTGATGCCCGATACATAGATGAATTTGAACGTACGCTATATAACAATGTCTTGACGGGAATTTCGTTATCGGGTACTAAATATACTTATCAGAATCCGCTTAATTCGCATGAACATTCACGGTGGGACTGGCATTCATGCCCTTGTTGTCCGCCTATGTTTCTGAAAATCGTGTCGGCCATGCCTGATTATATCTATGCCACTGCCCCTGAGCGTTTATATGTCAATCTTTTTGTAGGAAGCTCGGCCAGTGCAGAAGTAACCAAAGGCATCAAAACAACAATTGAGCAAACAACGAATTATCCCTGGAATGGCAAGATTGAGTTGAAACTGAACCCTGAGAAGCAATCACCCTTTGCCTTATACCTCAGGATTCCCGGCTGGGCACAGGGCAAAGAAAACCCCTATGGGCTTTATCACTCTCAGCCGGGTTCGGGTGTCAAACTGGCTGTAAATGGCAAGGTTCAGGATATACAGTTGAAAGACGGCTATGCCATCATCAACAGAACATGGAAAAAAGGCGATGTAGTGAGTTTAGAACTGCCCATGCAACCCAGACTCATCACTGCCAGCGACAACGTAAAGGATTTAACAGGCAAAGTGGCTCTTGCTTCCGGCCCTATTATTTATAGCCTCGAAAATGTAGATAATGCAAACCTCGACCAACTGAAGATTCTGAAAAGCACCTCTCTCAAACTTGATTTTGAGCCAAAAACGCTTGATGGCATCAACGTCATTCGTGGAGTAGCCACCGACAGCAGTTCACAACAATTAACCTTTACTGCTATCCCCTATTATGCTGTGGGTAACAGAGAAGTAAAGGGCTATAAAGTTTGGGTAGACGCGCTGGAGGCCTTGAAAAAATAGAAATAGCTAACTACTATTCAGGGGTTTTCTATGGCCCCTGAATAACCTTTTTACACCCCCGATCAACCTACAAAAATAAAACCCTCATTCCTCCAAACAAATCCACCCTCAATAGAGTTATACCCTATTGAAACAGTTCATACAATCTCACCTGTTTTTCCCTGAATATCTCCCCAAAAACAAACTGCTTATAGCAGAACAACAGCTGTCTACCCATTACAGTAGGTAGCCTTGTAACTTCTGTAATCAGGTTTCTACCCATTAAGTATTAGCTCAGTTAGCTAAACACTAAAATTTAAGACAAATCTTCCTTTTAAAATAAATTTCACGCAAATGAAACAAGTCTTTACTCTTACAAAGTGCATAGCTTTAGTTGTATGTATATTAACTCCTAACCTGACTTTCGCACATACACCTGACCTAAAAAAAGACAATCCCGAAAAACAGGCAGTAGATGCCCCCATGTATGTACTGGCAGCTACCAACAGGGTTTGCGTGGGTGATAGTATCGACCTGAAAGCTACCTGCTATACCGGAACAGTTTTATGGTATGACACCCCCACAGGCACAAACCTCATAGGCCAGGGAACATCTTTCAAAATTGCGCCTATCACCAATGGCAGATATTATGCTGCCTGCTACCATGATTTTCAGGAGAGCAGCCGGGTAGCCACACAGGAGGTTCAGGTATTTGCTAAACCCACTATGCCCAATATTGTTCAAATCAATCAAACGAAAGTCTGTAGAGGTACTGAAGTACAGCTGACAGGTTCGTGTACCGGGGGAACATTGGTCTGGTATCGTTCCGAGACCGAAGCCGATAGCATGGGCTTTGGCAATAGTTTCAATATTATCCCGGAGCAGGATACCCGCTATTACGGCGCATGTTATAATGGGGTATGCACCACCAACAGAATCCCAACCGACTCCGTGATGGTATTGGATGTGCCAGACGCTCCTACACAGGTTTTAATAGACAGAGTATCAATATGTAGCTCAACCCCTGTTACCATGACCAGCTCCTGCGCATCAGGCGGAGCATATTGGTACGACTCCCCCATCGGTGGGTCAGTACTCGACGGTGGCACACAATCGCCCGAAGCAAGCACTACTTATTATGGCGTTTGTATCAACCAGATGTGCGAAAGCCCCAGAGTACCTACCAATCCGGTTGAGGTTATCCCTCAGCCCGAACTTCCCACCTATGTAGTAGCCAGTAAATACGATATTTGCCTCGGCGAAAGCATTACTTTATCGGCCACTTGTACTATCGGAACAGCCTCCTGGTATCAATATCCCGTCGGAGTCAGTACTTTTGTGGGTTCAGGCAATTCAATTACGGTAACACCTGATACCACCACCACTTATTACGCCTCCTGCGAAAACGGTGCTTGTATCAGCGAGCGCATACGCACCAACGAGGTAAGAGTAAATGAACACCCTTCTGTACCTAATAACGTAACAGTTGACAAGGCAGAAGTCTGCGGCGGTAGCCCTGTCATACTTTCGGCTGATTTTGGTGCCGGTACACTTAAATGGTACACCACCGCCTCCGGCGGCACAGCCATTGGTACAGGCAATAACCTGAGCCATAGCCCTACCATAACCACCATCTATTATGCCGCCTGCGAAAACGGCGGCTGTAGCAGTGTCAGGGTAGCCTCAGCACAGCTAATGGTGAAACCCAAACCCGACAAACCCACTATTACAGGTACAGCTACCATCTGTAGCGGCGAAAGCATCCGGTTAGTGGCCTCTATCAACAATGCCAGTGGTACCTGTTTTTGGACTAATGGGGCTACGGGTTTATCCATTACTGTTTCGCCTGCTGTCAATACCCTATATAGGGTTTGTACAAAAGATAATGACTGCACAAGTGACTCGTCAGAGGTATTCAGCATTGTGGTGAATCCCACTCCGGCAGCACCCAATATCACCACCAATACTCCCGCTATCTGCAAAGGAGGTTCAGCCATCCTGACCGGACAATCCGTCAGCCCGACAGATAATTTTTACTGGAGTACTCCGACACAAAATATGAGAGCAAACGCATCTAATAACAGTACAAGATTGGTAACCGAGCCGGGTATTTACAAAGGCTGGAGCGAGTCGGCGATGGGTTGCAGAGGCCCTGAAAAGAGCATCGTTATTCTACAGTCCGCCAATTGCAACGGGCAGACTTTTATCATTATCTCTCCCGAAAAACCGACCATTTGCCCCAATACCACCATTACACTCACAGCCACCGGATGTAACGGCGCAATTACCTGGACAGACGGCAACACCAATCATACAGGCACCTCTATCAAGGTAAGCCCGCTGGTAACCACTACCTATATGGCCCAATGCAGTTCAGGCGGACTATCCAGCAAAGATGTAGTAGTAGCTCAGACAAACACCACAGTAACCAACCATACATCAACAGGCATAGAACGCATAAAAGCCATCCTGACCTTAGAATCATCCAAAAAAATCGGTGAGCCAGATTACACCCCTGCGCCAAATGTTTCGTTTGAGGCGGGTAATTCTATTACATTGAAGCCAGGATTTGTGGTAGAGAAGCACAGTGTTTTTTCGGCGGTGATTAAGGGGTGTGGGTAGGGAATGATATTAGTTCTTTGAACAGCCTCAGGACTAGACAACTAAAAATTGTAACCTTATACAGTCATTTCCTGTTGAGGCGGACAGCCAGTCTACGATTAAAAACCCAGAGATGATTTATGCGTAAATAAGAGGTATTACAGGTTTTTAATTGTACGAGTTTAAATGATGGCCAGACAGGCTGTCCTGCTTTTTGGACGCCCGGCTAGGGTTACTTTTTTTCAGCTAAAAAAGTAACACCAAGGACTATGAAAAACAAAAAATATAAGGCATCCATTACTGAACGATTCCAGCTAAAATCTAACCACCCCAACAGTCTGATTTTACAAATTTTAACTTGCCAATATCAATTATTATACTTTTTTTGTATAAAGTATTTCTGTGCGGTTAAGGCTTGTGAAAAAAACGTATTTATGAGCATTACTCATAACAAACAACATGAGAATTATGAAGAAGGGTTTCGTAGGCAACGAAACCCTTGAGGCATTTTTTATTATTAGGGGTCATTTGAAATTTGTACTAAAACAAGACATTTATAAAATTTCCTACAAATTAATAGTAATAATCCGTGATTACTTTATTGAAAAACCTTGTGTTAGGGTTTCGTTGACGTGGACAAAACCTTTTGTTATCAACGAAACAGTTGCAAACGCTAAAGGGGCTAATCGGTCAGAAATTGGATGAACAATCCCAGTATCCATCGTTTAATTTTAACCTCTTTATATACTCAATGCTCCCTACCAAACCACAATCCTATCCGCCTCAGCCTTATACATCTTATCCCCCGGTTTTACATTAAATGCCTCATAAAAAGGCGTGAAGTTCATTAATGGGCCGTTTACGCGCCATTGGGCCGGGGAATGGGGGTTGGTGTTGACGTACATGCGCATAAAGGCGTCTTTGGTTTTTACGCGCCAGATACGGGCAATCGAAATAAAGAAACGTTGCTCCGGCGTAAACCCGTCTATTTTTTCTCCTTTCTTGTATTGGTCAGTCAGTTTAAAGGCATCAAAGGCAATAGCAATCCCGGCTATGTCGGCCGTGTTTTCGCCTACGGTTAATGCCCCTTTTACGTGTACCGAATCTAATACGGTATATTGGTTGTACTGGTCTATTACCTGTTGGGTACGAGCTTTAAACTTCTTGAAATCTTCATCCTTCCACCAGTTTTTTACATTTCCCACTTTGTCGAATTGCGCGCCCTGATCATCGAATGAATGCGTAATCTCATGACCAATCACCATACCTATTCCACCGTAATTAAGGGCATCGTCGGCATTCAGATCAAAATAAGGCGGTTGCAGAATCCCTGCCGGAAACACAATTTCATTGAGCGGAGGGTTATTGTAGGCCGTAACGGTTGGCGGCGTAGTACCCCATTCGGTGCGGTCGACGGCCTTACCAAGTTTCGAAACCATATAATTAAAATCATTCCGGCTTGTAGCCAGACGATTCTCAAAATAAGTACCACGATTGATTTTCACCGCCGAGTAGTCTCTCCATTTATCAGGATACCCGATTTTTTCTGTGAAAGCATAAAGTTTTTCTTTGGCCTTGGCTTTGGTCTCATCGCTCATCCAGTCGAGCCTTGTAATGCGTGCTTCAAAAGCAGTTTTCAGGTTATCTACCAATACCCGCATCCGTTTTTTGGCTTCTTCGGGGAAATACTTTTTCACATACAACTGCGCCAGTAAATGCCCCAGCGAACGGTCTACAGCTTCGGTGATTTCTTCGCCACGTGGTTTTTGGGTAGCCTGCCCTGTCAGAATCTTTGAATAATTAAACGCCGCCGTAGTAAAGTCTTTACTCAGGAAATCAGCATAGGCCGTGAGCGATTTTGCTTTCAGATAGGCTTTCCAGTCTTCTATGGATGCCGAAGCCAGTAAGGAGTTCAGACGGTCGTAGTAGGCTGGTTGTTGCATATTCAGCGTGTCTACTTTCAAACCTAAACCACTAAAATAAGCCGCCCACCCGATGTTCGGTTGTTTCGCCACAATATCAGCCAGTTTCATTTTATTGTAATTGGCCTGCACATTTCTGCGCTCAATATTGGTTTTGTGCGAGGCCGCCAGTTCTTTCTCAATGCCATAAGCGGCCGCCGCCATCTTAGCCGCAGCCGATGCCTCAGTACCCGTTAACATAAATAAAGTAGTCAGGTAAGTCACATAAGCCTTCTGGATATTGAGGGTCGATGAATCGGTTCGGAAATAATAATCTCTCTCGGGTAATCCGATACCTGTCTGACCCAGGTTTACGATATTGATAGCACTATTTTTAATATCAGGCCCTACCCGAAACCCGATAATTGAGTAATTATTAACCTTCTGCTGTTCAATGACAAATTTCATCAATGAAGCCACATCTTTGATACCATCAATGCGTTGAAGCAAAGACTTGACAGGCTCATAACCCCGTTTGTTGATAGTAGCTATATCCAGACCCGAAGCATAGAAGTCTCCCACTTTCTGTTCGATGCTTCCTGCTGTATTTTTAGCCGCAGAAACACTATCTAAAATGCCCTGCATTCGGATACGCTGCGGAAAATTGAGGAATGAATAAGACCCCACACCAGTCTGGGTTGATGGAATCTCGACGGAATTGTACCATTTGCCATTCACAAACATAAAGAAGTCGTCACCGGGTTTAACACTCGTGTCAATGTCGGTAATATGTACGGTTTGTGCCTGTGCGGTTTTTATGCCCACGAAAGCCAAAAAGATAAGAGGAAAGAGTTTTTTCATGCGTTTGTTTATGAGTGATGGGTGTTTGTGATTTTTTGTGGGAAAATACGAAAAATGTTGGGAAGGGCAAAGGGAAAGAGACGAAAGCACCTTTGGCTAAAGCCAATAAGGATATTTTTCCTTTTACTACCCCATTTAAAAATGGGAGCTATTGATTAAATTGCCTTTTTAATAGCCACCTGCTTTAGTTTCCTTACTTAGCTTTAAAAGCTTTGAGAGAAAATAACCCACATTAATCATCTATGAACGACCAACACACTCAACACGATATTGAATCAAAAAAGGCTATACTAGCTGACATTGAAAAGTTTGGATGCCATCTTGCCCTGATTGAACTTGATAATTATTTACCCGGTTTTGTTTATTCTATTGGCTTATATAAAAACTACGGGCATCCTGAAATTATTTGTTTTGGTTTGAAGACTGATGTAATGGGATTTATCGTCAATCATGCGAGTGATTTAGTGAAAAAAGGTGAATCATTGACACCAAACCAATTATATTCTGGCTTTCTGGAAGGGTATGACGTTCAGTTTGTCGAGGTTGATAAAGCATTTTATGCTGACTATCTGGGATATGCCGGATGGTTTTATGATAGGGATTTTGATTTTCCGGTTTTGCAATTGGTCTGGCCTGACAAGCAACATCATTTTCCGTGGGATAAGGGTTTTAATCCTGACTGGAGGTTCAGACAACCATTACTCGATAGAAATACTGATTATAAATTTTATGAAGAGCGAAATTTAGGGGTTTATACCACCAGACAGGCATTTGAAGGAGAGCCGATTTTATATGTTTATCATAATGAAGATGGTGATTGGCAATTTCACACCAGCTTAGAACCGAATTTAGATGATGCTAAACTGTTATGTTTAGAAGAAATCACAAAGCTTGACCCCAGTATTAACGACATATATCATTTGCGATATGGCTGGCGAGCCTGGAGAAATAGTAAAGAGGATGAATGGGAATGGGCTGAGGATATTGAGAGAGATGCTTAGCCTTAAAATATTTTTGAGTGTTTGGTACGGAAATAGGCTCATATAAACCTATTTCAGTACCAAATACAAATCAGAATCCTACTCCAATCACTCAAACCCAAACTTCTTCAAACCCTCTTTGCTTAATTTAAGGGCTTCGAATGGTTTCATGCCATCGAAAGTCTGGTCTTGTTCTACGATATAGTATTTCATGCCTGATAGCTTTTTATTATCCAGTATGCGTTTGAAATCTATTTTTCCTTGTCCTACAGGAGCGAAACGTTCTTGTGAATCCATGTCTTTCACGTGCCAGATTTTAAAACGACCCGGGTATTTCTTGAAATAATCTACCGGGTCAACACCTGCTTTGGTTACCCAATATAAATCCATCTGGAAGTTTACGTATTTAGGGTCGAGATGCTCCAACAGATAATCTATCGGCACTATACCATCTTTGTTCTTTTCGAACTCAAAGTTATGGTTGTGATATAGAAATTCCAATCCGGCATCTTTGGCTTTGTGCGCGATTGTATTGAGGATATTAGCCAGTTTCTCCACATCAGGGTCCATTGTCAGGCTTCTGGTTTTGGCGTCGAATTTAAACATGCCCATTGGTGGTACGGGAGCTATGAAGTATGTAAATCCGGCGGCTTTTACGTCTGCTACGAGTTTATCGGCGTTGTCGAGTGTCATAGAGCCCATGTGAACCGAAATCGGTGTAAGCCCCAGACTTTTTAGATAAGATTTGAATTCGTCGGGTGTCATTCCATAGAATTTGCCATCTTTATAATCTACTGCTTCTATGTATTTATAACCCAGGTCGGCCACTTGTTTCAAAGTTGCTTTAGGGTCTTTGCCCATCTCATTGCGCACTGTATAGAGTGTCATGCCTCCTGATTTTTTTTGAGAAAAACCAGACAAGCTCACTGACACCAAGATAACCAGACTTAAAAGTCTGAAAAAAAGTACTTTTTTCATTTGATAAGAGTTTTTAGAGAATATTTAATCATGAGCTTTACACCCATTTCTAAAGCAAATGTAGGAAACTATTTTAATATCTAAAAAAAAGACAATATAGAATCGTATAATTTCTTCTCCGAATTGTCTTATCGTGAATAATGACTGACAAATAAATTTTCTTCAACTATTTTGAAATCCGGAACAGATCATTAACTTTGAATCACAAAGTACTTTTAAAATCTATAAATACCTCCTTATGAAGATTTCAACAACAAGATTCATTATCTACTTCGTCGTTTCGGCGCTTGTATTTCAGTTTGTTTCTAATTCCCTTTTGGGTAAAGAAGTACGACTATTTCCGATGAACGGCGACATCTTTCCCGGAGCCGCCTCACCCATAACCTGGAAAAGCATCGTGTCCACAATTATATTCCCCATCAAATATATTTTGCTGAGACCCTTGTCATTTTTATTTGAATTACAAGACCCGCCACCACCCTTCCTGCTTTTTGCGTTTGTTTTATACTGGACAGCCATCGCATTTGTGATATATTACCTGCTTAATAAGATATTCGGGCTCAAAAAAGCATAAATGCACAGACAGCCTCCTGTGCTGCTGCTTATGCCAAAATTCTAAATAAATACTCTGCATTGGTTCATTTCAATTCATTTAACCCATTATATGAACAGATTTGAAGAAATATACAATGAAGCAAAGGCCGACAAGTGGTTCAGACGATTTGCTGTTTTTTGCCGTGTTTTTCTGGCCGTGACCTTTCTCATTGCAGGCTATGTTAAAGTGATAGGCGAACGGTTTGCCGAAGGTTTACCTTTCAATAATCCTTTAGGTCATTACTTTTATGCTTTACATGAAACAAGCTATTACTACACCTTTATTGGCATCGGTCAGATTGCAGCAGCCATTTTATTGCTGATTCCGAGAACAGCTTTATTAGGTGCTCTGATGTATTTTCCTATTATGATTAATATTGTTGTACTTACTTATGCTACCCGCTTTGCCGGTACACGTGCCGTTACGTTTGCACTATTAGCAAACCTGTTTCTATTAGTATGGGAATATGAACGTTTGAAATACGTTTTCTTATTAATCTGGGATAAAACCTATTTAAAACAAATTCTGCCATTTGCACAAGCCAGAACAGAGGCACCAGTCATAACAAAGCCTTTGAGATGGCGGCTTCGGGCTATATTTTTTGGTGGTTCGTTTGCCCTCCTCGCTTTTATTATTTTCGGTACTTTCTATTTGTTTGAAATCGGGCCGGGCAACTCTGAGGAAGAGTGCCGGAATCAATGTGCAGGCAGTAAAAATCCGGCGGCTTGTCAGGATTTTTGCGATTGTATTTATAAGCAGGGGCAACCGCTTGATAGTTGTCTGGCAAAATATGATAAGACAACAATAAGCAAAACTGATGCAAAGTAATCATCCTGTAACAGGTTTATATAAACCTGTTACAGGATAAACCAGCCACTCACTCTCCGTTTTTTCTGCGGGTTATTTCTGTCTGGAGGTTTTTCATGGTTTGTGAGTTTCTGCGGCCAACCAGAAAAGCAACTATCAGCAAAATAACAGGCAGAATAAATCCTTTATTTGAAGCCGAATAAATAGCAATACCAAGTAAAAAACCTATAAACACCCCCATCAACACTCGTTGTGATTTTATTTTTTTCTCTTCTTCCTTTAATTCTTCGAGTGTCATTTTAGTATAATCCTGAGTATCAAGCATTTTTTTTAATTGATTGTTAATGTTATTTTTTCTGAGTTTTAAATATTATCAAGTCACACAGCACACCATAACCATGTGGTTATCAACTAATTATAATTCAACAATTACCGTTCCCTTTCAGAGGTAAAGCAATACATCTTTACGAAAGAAGTGTTTGCTTCGCAAATCTCAATCATTAAACCCGGGTTGTCATCAATGCGCAAATATATCAAACTATGGCACAATGAAACAATTAAACTCACATGTTACTTGTATTCTTACACCTAAAAAGACTATTATTGTAATGAATAAGTCTTCGGAAACCCACTTCTTATCAAAACCCAACCAACCTGTTGAAAAAACTCGTTAAAATCCTCACCTGGTTCATTGGCATACTGGCAGTAATAGCCATAACCCTGCTCACTTTTACCGATAATAAACCCCTTGAAGAAACCGGCTATTACACAAAAACCAGAAGCCAGCTCAACAAGCTCAGAATCAATGGTGGCTTCGGAACAACCCTCAAAGCCGGGTGGAGTAAAGAAACCATCAATACCAATGCTGAAACTTATATCGCCGGATATGGCGTTCGCGAAAATCCGGCATCTGCCCTACATGATAGCATCTATGTGCGGGCAATCGTTTTAGATAACGGCCAGCAAAAAGTTGCCATGATCACGATGGATCTACTGATTGCCCCCCCTTTAGTATCAGCGCAGGTGATTACCGCACTTGCCAAGTTGGGTTTCGGCCGTGAACAGCTTTATTTCAGTGCCACACATACGCATAGCAGTGCAGGTGGTTGGGCAGGTGGACTGGCGGGCCGGGCAATAGCCGGCCCAAGGAATGACCAGATGATTCAAACAATTGCCGATGCCATTATCAGAAGTGTTAAAAAAGCAAGCTCATCGGCTTCTGTCTGCAAAATCGGCTTCCAGAAAATCAATGCCAGAGACTACATAACCAATCGTTTGTTCGGAGAGTCAGCCATAGAAGACCCCTATCTGCGAATCATGAAAATAGAAAAGGCTAACAAAGAATCTGCTCTGATACTGACGTATGCCGCCCACCCGACAGATATTCCAAAAGCTGATAACCGGATAAGTGCGGACTATCCGGGTATGTTGGTGAGCAATCTGGAGAAATCGGGATTATATAATTTTGCTGCTTTTTTTGCAGGGGCAGTAGGCAGTATGCGTCCGGCAGACAATGGTAAAGATGGGTATGAAAGGGCTGAATTGATTGCTGATAACCTTGCTAATATGATTAAATCGGGCAGTTCTTCGCTTAAAACAGACACTACTTCTTTGCTACGAACGATTTATTTCCCATTGGCTTTGCATGAGCCTCAGTTGCGATTAACGAAACATATCCGTCTCCGTCCGTGGGTCTTTAACTGGTTGATGGGGAAGCAGGAAGTGGGTATCAATGCCTTACGCATCGGTGACATGGTCTGGATAGGTACTCCCTGCGATTATTCAGGGATGCTATATTGGTCGCCTGATTCTGTGGCGGAGAAGATGGGTAAAAATCTGATTATCACCTCATTTAATGGAGGCTATGTGGGCTATATTACGCCTGACCGATATTATGATACACCTAAAATGGAAACCCAGGAAATGAACTGGTTCGGGCCATATAACGGGCGGTATTTTGGAGAGGTGATTGATGGGCTGGTGTGGGGAGTGGGTAGGTAGGTTCTTGTACTGTGCTCCCTCAGAGTCTACATTAGGCACGCAAGGGACTTTGAGGGCTCGGGGCTTAGGAATGAAGAAGACCTCTCTGCAATCCCCAAAGTCCCTTTTCCTGGCTCTGGCCTGTGCGTACACGAAATCTTCAGGATACATCAAAGTCTCCCTAAATTCCCACGAATGTAATAAAAATCCTACAACAACACCCCCACCGAGAAAGAGTTAAGTTTGTAGCCATGTTCTCTGAAATTGAAAGGGGTCACCCCACCATTCAATACCAGATGCACCCTCTTTATCGACACAATTAAGCCATACTCAAAAATGGCAGATATAGTATTGGTAGATTTAATCTCGTTCAGGTATTGTTTACCATAGCTAAAATTAAAACCCAGATAAGGTTTTACCATATAATCCATCAACTGATACCTGAACCCAAGATAGGCTTTACGGATAGACCTCTCCCGTACATCAGATTCATAACTGTAATGACAATAACCTAATTTTATAAACGTGCTTCTATTAATA
This sequence comes from Emticicia sp. BO119, assembly GCF_013912375.1. Taxonomy (GTDB): domain Bacteria; phylum Bacteroidota; class Bacteroidia; order Cytophagales; family Spirosomataceae; genus Emticicia. The sequence continues at coordinate 328,877 of NZ_JACETV010000003.1, forward strand.
CCATACACAGGTATCATGGCATAAACATCATAACTTGCCGTAGACTTAAGATGAAATAAATTAATATAATCATCTTTCTTTACTTTGAGCATGCCAATATTACCCCCGACATAAATCCTTTTCAGATTAGTTTTATAAATCTTTCCCCCTCGTTTGATACCCCTATCCTTATTATAGTCTGCTACAGCATTAATAATATTCTTTTCGGAGTAAACAAAAGGCGTAGCCTCCTTAAAATAATTATCATCTTCAAAAGCAACCATCAATACCTTCAGGTAATCCAACTGCCTGTAATATTTCCCGAGCGATAACTGAACCTGCTCTATCGGCAATGTTTTTAAAAATTCTGCTGAAAGTGCATCCAGTTTAAAATCATAGTATTTCTGAGGGATTTCAACCAACTGAAACGAATTTTCAACATAGAAATACTTCAGACCCGACAAGTAGCTCATCCGGTACAGACTCACTTTGCCATCAATCAGTTTTTGCAGAAACACTGTATCCTTTATAATTCCGGCATGGTCATCTTTCAGTAAAAATGTTTCTTCAATAGACCCTCCACCCATCAGCGTTTTCACGGCCTTGTAATTAGTAATTGAAACCACCTTTGAATAAAAGACATTCCCCTCAGTAGAATAAGCACTAATCTGGCTTGGCATAAGCAACACAGGCTTATCTTTTTTGTCTTTTCTGAATTTTATTTCTTTGGAAGAATAGATATTCGAGATACTTCCTCTAAGCGTATCTCCGTTGCTTTTTACAACGTATCCGGTTTTATACACATCTTGTGCTACAACTTTAGTCAATAGTATAGTCAGCAAAATAACCAGGTAAAATAATCTCATGCAGTAGGTTTATTAATTGAAATAGCAAAACTTAAAGTCTGAACAGCAAAATTTATTCATTTGTTCCGTAATGTAACGCAACAATTACACCAAAGATAAAAGTTATTTAAATCTGATAACAGAAAAATTACTATTTACTTTCACGGCTTTGAAGCCTGCTTTTAGCGCTGTTTGAGTTGATCCTATTCCATTAATGAATTTTCTTTATTATCTGCCACATTAACAATGATCCTGTTTACCATTTTTATTCAGGAAATATGTCTCAGAAATAAATGCTATTTTTTTACTGCTTTGTATGTCAATAAAATGGTGGATAATCCTGAGAGATTTAAGATAGACTATTTCTAACTTTTGCTGAATTATAAATCTTGCATTGGCACTCAGATTTATAACCTTACACACGTGGAAGCCACATTCCCATCGCTGCACCGATTATTCCAATCCCCATAATAATTGTAAACACAAAAATAATTGTAGCCGTAAAGAAACTCAAGCCAGTAGTTTGTTTACGTTGCGCATAAAAATACAATTCCAGAATAATCAATGAAAGTGGAATAGCATAAGTGAATATAGCTAATAATGTAAGAAAAGGCCCGGAGAAGGTCTCAGGATCAAAACCTACAGGGCCACCGTTAACCATTAACCAGAACATAAGCCCTACTCTGAAAAACCAGACACCATTAACAACCATAAAGAGACGTAATGCCCATATCCTGTGCGCAGCAAACTGGCGGCGTCTGGCATAGCGAAAGGCTAATAAAGCAAATACAATGATATAAACAGCCTGAATACTGATAGAAATATGTTGACCTGAATCGCCCACCGCACCACGTGTCCAGACCATAGTTAAGCCGGCAGTACTCACCAAAAATACCACAAAAATGTATATTCGCCCCAACCATCGGTGAAAGACCGGGAAGTATTGCCGCATGGATGGAAAAAGTTGCAAAGGACCACCAATAACCATAATGGCCGCGAGTAAGACATGAATAGCCACGATAAGATTTCCTTTCCAGTCACCCGGAACATAGCCATGAGGCAGAACCTTATTCCAATGCTCAAAATCACCGGCAATGGCGGCCTTCCCGTAAAACAGAAGAATATAAAAACCAAATGCCCATTGGCCAGCAGTAGCAATAATCAGCCAGGTTGAGGCGGCAAAGGTAAGCGTTTTTGTAGCCAGCGCATTACTTGTTGGCTGAGGTGAAAGAATATCTACATTAGTTTGCATAAGAATTGAGCATTAAGTTCAGAACAAACTTAAGACAAGACTTTTTGCAGGCATATAGACAAATGTCCAATAAGGATGAGCGGTTGTATATTAGTTCAGGCGTCCGGCAGAAAATAACTTTCTAAGTCTGCTCAGATGTCTCTGTGTAATGCCCAGATAAGAAGCAACATAGCGGAGTGGAACATGCCGGATAATATTGGGTTGATTCTGCAAAAGCTTCAGATAACGTTCCTCTGCTGTCAGGTTAATCATATCACTAATCCGTTTTTTGTCTTCTTCGAGATGTTTCTGTAAAATACGAATCGTATAGTCTTTTTGTGTGATACTGGTCTGCGCCCGCATTTCAACTTCTTCCCGATTGATTCTGAGCAATTCACAGTCAGAAATACAATGTAGGTTTTCGTTGGAAACCGTACGATTCATAAAATGAAAATAAGAAGTAAAAAAACGGGGGCCATTATTAATATCAGTAGTTATTTCATTATCATCTTTATCCAGATAGAAATTCCGCATATGGCCTGACACAATAAAGTTATGATATTGAGGAATTTGGCCGGCAGCCTCAATAATTGTGTCTTTAGGAACAAATACCGGCTGAAACGATTGAAGAATAGACGTCTTATCAACTTCTGGTAACTTTATGCTCTCCTCTATATAATTGAATAATTGTGTAAAATAATGTTCCATAGAAAAAACAATAGAAAGAATATATTTTGAAAATAAATTATTCTGTAAAGGAATCTCACAACCTCTCTGAAGTTATTACATTATAACAGACCTTTAACAGTTCATGCCAGAAAACACCTCACTTGTAAAACTATATACTCAGACAACCTCCATAATTTAATTAATTGCCAAAAAAGCAAATTACTTAAATTTTAGTAGCTGAGTAATAGTTATATCAAAAATATTACTGACTCTCCTGCTAACAAATCCACCACCCCAACAAAATAAAAAACCGTAATCACTAATAAATCAAGTAATTACGGTTAATTTTTTATTTACTGTGTACTATTGGTCAAAAAGCAACTGCTTTTTTAGTTCAATAAGATTAACTCAAACAGTTTCTAAATCTCAAATTAGGATAACATTCAAAATCTCCCCTTACCGTTTTCCATAATTTTTTTCAAAATCAAAACCACTATCTTTTATCCTCACTTATACTACTATCAGGTTTTACTCTGTTTGTGAGCATCGTTTCAATGTTTGTCAATCTGGCTTCAAAGTTTTTGTTTTCGGCTTTTAATTGCGTATTCTCCTTTTGCAATTGCTCAATCATATCCTGTTGCTCTTGCATGGCCTTTATCATGGGTGGCAACAGATCGTTATACCGTACAGAATAATAACCTTTTGCGTCTTTGTGAATGATACCTAAATCTTTGCTACCTGCTTTTTGTAAAGCTGCTTCCAGTTCCTGTGCAATAAGACCCATCTCAATATCATTATTGGTATTACCAACCCGATGATAACTAACAGGGCGCAGTGCTTTAATAAAGCTGATACCAAGCGGTATATCCTGTATGTTTTCTTTATAGCGTCTGTCTGATGTAACAGTCCAGGCAACTCTTATTCTTGCAACCGTGATTGTGGCAGCATCTATACCCATTTGTATTTGTCCATCCGCTGTATCATTTGGTACCTGAGCATTAGCCCCTATCACAATATTGTCACTACCCGAACTTATCAGGTTGCCAGCCTCTCTTCCGATAGCAGTATTATCATGGCCTGAAGTAGCAGTAGTATAACCTGCTATCAGACTTAATGCGTTATACCCTACCGCAGTATTATAATTTCCATGAATATTCGACATCAACGCCATTCTGCCAATAGCTGTATTCTCCTTTCCGGTTACATTAAAAACTAAAGCCCCCTCGCCAAAAGCGCTGTTTGACTCACCATTTGCATTATCGCGTAAAGACAATGCACCAACAGCAGTATTATACATTCCTGTATTATTTACAGGTTGCACAGTACCCCTCAAGGCTTCAAATCCGACAGCTGTATTATAGGTCTCACTCAGAATGAATTCATCCCTATTATTAGCATAATACATGGCATTATAGCCTACTGCGGTATTCATACGTTTAGACACATTATTGAACAATGCCCCTGATCCGATGGCTACATTATATGTACCTGAGATATTCTTTTCCATCGCAGATGTCCCAACGGCAGTATTATAATTACCATTTGCGGTAGAAAAGAGTGTCTTTGCCCCGATAGCTGTATTATGGACTCCGGTATTAACAGAATAGAGAGCCGACAAACCCATAGCCGTATTGTAAACACCTGTGGTTAGAAAACCAAACGGATAATAGCCAAAAGCTATATTGCTTGGGTCTTTGGATGGTGAGCCTCCCGGAGCGGCTGTCAGGCCGGATGTAACACCTTTAGGGGTTATCGTGATTTGCCCGTCATTAGCATCAGTGACAAATAGCTGAGCGAAAGTCTGAATCGTCATCAAACAAATACATGAGGAAAGAATAAGTTTTTTCATAGATTTTATTAGAAACTGGTTGAATTGATTAAATGGAATTAGTTAAAATTTAGCTTTTTAACGAGCGAACCTGCCTGTATGTAGGGTAAGTAAAGACTTAGACTCCTAATTGTGAAGTCCGCTTTACGAGGCTTTTAAATCTTATATGTAGCGTTAGATTAAATACTTCAAAACTGAATATCCTGAATCTGCCCACCCGGCTGTGTTTTTAAGGAACACTCGCAACTACTTCATCTTCTATCAATTAAGCCATACCTCTTTCCGGTAGTGTCTTGCAGGCGTCATAAAATGCTTCGGCATTGAGCATGATATTTATTTGAATGAGTAGTAATTGCTAAAAAATCAAATACTAATTTACAAACAATCCCAATCAAAAAAAAGGGTTAAGAAAAAATGTAAACAATGTGGCAAAGCCTTTGAAGCTAAAAGAGCCGATTCAATGTATTGTTCTAATAGTTGCAAGCAAAAAGCACATCAACAAAGAAGTGTTGAGAAAGAACAAACACCAGTTGAACCAAACGAGATGCAGGCTTTCTATCTTGATGAGTATCAAATGACTGAATGTGAAATGTCTTTCATTACCTATTGCTTCGCGAGACGCTCTTTAGTTTATAATGCAACAATTGACCAGATAAAAGATTATTTTAACTTAATTGGAAATGAAAAATGGACTTGGGCAGAATTAAATGATTACCTGACAGGTATTAAAGCATTTAATGAATTCAATGAAAGATTTCATAATAATGAGTTTACTATATATCCTAATAGGTTTACTGATGGAAAAGACATTTATGGAGTGGAAATGTTAAGTTAATACGCAAATGAATCTTATTTTGACTTTGCTAAATGCCTTAAGACCCAGTTTTAAGGCTTTTTAGTAGTTAATAAAAAACTACCGAGAAATAATTTTATCTTTACGAAATACTCTTTAAATTAGCCATATAAAAGTAATGTGTATCTTTTGTTTAAAGTATTTATTAACTCTGTATTATTATAAAATAAAAGGCAATGAATCCATATAAAAACAAAAACTTGAATGAATTTATAACATCAATTCCACAGGAAGTGATTGAAAAAAATACTCATTTACAAGATGAAGAAAATAAACGTGTTTATAAAGAATTCATAGACAATTTGAAAGTTGGAAAATGTTTTATTTGTGGAGAAAAAATGAGTGATTTTGTAGAACAGAAACCCTGCTTTCATTGGTTTACTTATCCCAATGGGATAAAAAAGAAAAACTTCGAAAACTACCTTAATAAACCTCTTGGCTTCTTTCAATTAGATTCTTATTTTAGATGGCTAGCAAATAGTGAGAAGTTGTTTATCAATGTAAATGACTTAAAAGAAGAAACCTCTACAACTTCATATCTTGAAACTACTTATAAGTACAAAAATATAGAGTGGGCTTTTTCTATTGGGTATACAGATAAAGATGGGCATCCTAATGCACAAATTGGTGCATTTCCACATTATCATTTACAAATGAAAGTCGATGATAGAATATTTCTTAAATTTAACGACTTTCATATTCCTTTTTCAGATCATGACTTATTTGTCCTTGAACTTTTAGAACAAGCTAGTGATAGAGTAAAATGGGGGCATTCTTTTGGACATGGTGTTGGTATTATAGAGGATGAGAAAAACCTTGAAATAATAGATGATTTAATGATTACTACAGATGACTCTGAAAATGCACCATTTAATAGACATACGATTATTGAAGCTCCAGAAGGCCAAACAATTTCAAGTGAAATAATTCTACAGGCGATTGAAGAAAGCAAAAAAACAAAAAAACCTGTTGGAAAAATTTTGCAAGAATTACTTACAGATGCTAAAACAGCAACGATAATAGTACCAGGAAAAGGAGTAACTAAAATGACAAAACGTAGCGGAAAAAAATAAAATAATTCTTGTCACTAACACCACTACTAACAAACCCACCATCCCAACAAAATAAAAAACCGTAACTAATTGAAAATCAATTAATTACGGTCATCTATTTGTTTACTGTGTACCCAGAGCCGGAGTCGAACCGGCATGCCCGTGAAGGCATTGGTGTTTGAGACCAACGCGTCTACCGATTCCGCCATCTGGGCATATCCCTCGGTATTCTTTCGAATTGGGACTGCAAAGGTAAGGCTTTGCGTTTACAATTCAAAATTCCTTATAAAAAATATTGAGTGATTTAGTGAATGAGTGATTTAGTGATTATTTTTAATTAATTCTTCTAATCACTCATTCACTAAATCACTCAATCACTAAATCCTCACTATCTCCGCTCCTATCGCATTCAGGCGGCCATCAATATTCTGATACCCCCGGTCTATCTGCTCAATATTATCAATAATGCTCGTGCCTTCAGCCGACAACGCCGCAATCAGCAAAGATACCCCCGCACGTATATCCGGCGAAGTCATTCTGATACCCCTTAACTTATGCTCTCGGTTCAGCCCTATCACATTGGCACGGTGTGGGTCGCAGAGAATAATCTGTGCCCCCATATCAATCAGTTTATCAACAAAGAACAGGCGGCTCTCAAACATCTTCTGGTGTATCAGCACCGTACCTTTGGCTTGTATCGCTGTTACTAATACAATCGAAATCAGGTCAGGCGTAAAGCCCGGCCAGGGTGCATCATAAATCGTCAGGATAGACCCATCAATCAACGAACTGATTTCATAATGCGTCTGCGCCGGAATATGAATATCATCACCTCTGAACTCCATCTGAATCCCTAATTTCCTGAACACATCAGGGATAATCCCCAATTCAGGTATCCGGCAGTTTTTAATCGTAATCTCCGATTGTGTCATAGCTGCCATCCCGATAAAACTGCCAATCTCAATCATATCAGGCAGCATCGTATGCTCGCAGCCGTGTAGTTCTTTTACTCCTTCAACCGTCAATAGGTTCGATCCCACCCCTGATATTTTCGCACCCATGCTGTTCAGCATCTTGCTCAGTTGTTGCAGATAAGGCTCACAGGCAGCGTTATAAATAGTGGTAGTTCCCTCGGTCATGGCCGCAGCCATCAATACATTGGCCGTACCCGTAACCGAAATCTCGTCCATCCATACATACGCCCCCTTCATTTTCGAGCCCTCTACTGTATAAAAAGCGTCATTAGGGTCATAGATAAACTCTGCGCCTAATTTCTGAAAACCCGTAAAGTGGGTATCCAACGGCCGGCGACCAATTTTATCACCACCGGGGCGAGGGGCTTTACCTTTGCCAAAGCGCGCGAGCATCGGCCCTAACAGCATGATAGACCCACGCAAAGCCGAAGCTTTATCTTTGTATTCCGGTGTTTCAAAATAATCAAAATTCACATTATCGGCCTGAAAACGATAGGACCCTACTCCCGTTTTTTCACAGCGCACCCCCATATCTGCCAGCAATTCAATCAGTTTGTTTACATCTCTGATATCCGGAATATTATGAATCGTTACAGGCTCTTTCGTCATCAAAACCGCACATACAATCTGTAACGCTTCGTTTTTTGCCCCCTGTGGTATAATTTCTCCCTGTAGTTTTTTTCCGCCTGTTATTTTAAATGATGCCATATTTCAGAATATCAATGCTATTATTTTTGAAATGTTGAGGGTGTTAAACTAAGAATACAATCAATAGTACGCACCATATTTCTCAGCACAGAGACAGAGAAACAGCCGGCCAATGCCATTGAAGCGAAGAAAAACACCCGCCTTACTATCTCCTTTTATTATTTCTGTTATTATTATTGTTGTTATTATTCCGGTCGTTTTTATACCCACCGCCAAAATTCTTGTTACGGTCACGGTTATCATTACGGTTCCGGTCCCGGTTATCACGCTCTCCCCTTTCAGGTCTGTCTCTGAACTGGCTACCGCCCTGTCCTTGTTGAGGCTGAGGAATGCGTTGACGGCTCCCGTTTCCGTCTTTAGGTGATGATTCCATCAAACCATCACGGCGCAATGCATCTATTTCCGATTGAAATCTGAACCCGGACAACTCCAATATCTGTTGCAGGCAGTCTTCTGTTTCAATCGAATCCTTGTTCCAGGTCTGATAAAAGTTTTTCATCAGCCGCACCATATAAGAGATAAAAGCCTTGCGGTCTTCTATATCTTCTGTAATCATGGCTTTCAAGACCAGCAATTCAAGATTGCGCCCATAAAACCGATGTTTCAGATGATGTTGGTTATAAGGAACTGACATAGGCCTTTTACCTAATATCTCTTTCGGAGGAGCCGGAAACGGACTATCCACATCGAGGTCAAAGTTGGCAATGATATATAAATCATCCCACAGTTTTTTAGAATAGTCAATGCCTTCACGCATATTCGGGTGAATCTGACGCATCAGTTCTACCAGGATATGCGCATATTTTGTCCGTTGCTCTTTATCGGGCAGACTAATAATATAGTCGGTTAATTTCTGAATGTTACTACCGTATTCTTTCACGATATTTTAAAAATGTAATGAGTGATGCTATAATATTCTTTTGTAGAGACCTATTGCAATGGCGCGGCGAACCGAACGTCTCATTGGTCTATCCAAACCAATAAATTTACTATATGTAGAATGTCTTGAAAGGATAGATAAATACTTTGTATCCTGACAGACCCCTGGAAATAGAATGCATCGCTGGCAAACCGTTAGTTCTCTACCAATATCCGATACATTTTAAACGTTTATTTAAGGAATTTTAAATTTCGTTCACAAAATAAATCTCTACAGATTAACAATCCTGCATACGTAATAATGTTAATTCTATACGTATTATTGCTAAACACAGCAAAAGTAACAAAAATTAGCCGTTGGGTTAAATTTTTATCTAATTTTGAACATAAATTTCAAAACTGATTTTAGATGTATTTGAAAAACGCTGCTTTCTACCTTATAATTTATGCTTTCCTGAGTGGTTGTAGTAAAAAAATTACCCAAGAGTTTGTTTCCCGGTCGCCCGCACCCAAGCGCGAGTTCCGGGCCGTGTGGGTCGCCACCATTGATAACATCGACTGGCCCTCCCGCAAAGGCTTACCCTCAGAAACCCAGCAGCAAGAATTCAGAACTCTGCTCGACCGCCAGAAAAGCTATGGCATGAATGCCGTGCTGGTGCAGGTGAGAGCCGCCGCTGATGCCTTCTATGCCCGAAGCAAAGAACCCTGGTCTGAGTGGCTCACTGGCCAACAAGGCAAAGCTCCTGACCCCTTCTATGACCCCATGACCTTTATGATTCATGAAGCCCACCAGCGCAATATGGAGTTCCATGCATGGCTCAACATGAACCGGGGCGCACATAAAGTATCCAAAAGCATTGTAGAAGACCACCTCATTAATACCAGACCCGAATGGTTTCTTACCTATGGCGGTTATCGGTTGTTTAATCTCGGCATACCCGAAGTAAGAGCGTATATCACCGAAATTGTGCTCAATATAGTCAGAAATTATGATGTCGACGGTATCCATTTCGATGATTATTTTTATCCTTATACCATAGCCAACGAAAAGCTGAAAGATGAAGATACCTTCAGAAGAAATAAAAACGGTTTTTCGAATATCGAAGACTGGCGGCGCAATAATGTAGACCTCATTATCAAGGCTATCAGCGACGGAATCAAAGAGATAAAACCGAAGGTAAAATTTGGTATAAGCCCGGTCGGAGTATGGCGCAATGCCTCCGTTGACCCCACCGGCTCAAAAACACAGGGTGGACAAACCTCTTACGACAACCTCTATGCCGATACCCGAAAATGGGTACAAAAAGGCTGGATTGATTACATTGCCCCACAGATATACTTTAGCTTTGAGTTTAATAAAGTCCCGTATGGGGTATTGGCTGAGTGGTGGACAAAAAACGCTTACCAAAGGCATTTATACATAGGTCATGGGGTGTATCGTGTAAAAGCAGGCAGCAATGAGGCAGGTTGGGAAAAAGCCAGTCAGATTCCGCGACAGGTGCGCTACAACCGCAGTAAAGCACAGATTTCGGGGAGTATTTTCTATAGTGCCAAACCTTTGAGCAAAAACGAATTATCCGTAAACGACTCACTACGCAACCTGTATTTTTATCCGGCACTCCCTCCGGCCATGCCCTGGAAAGATAATATACCACCCAACGCACCCGAGAACGTACAGGCAAAAAAGGTGAACGATGCAGGAATGCTCATCAGTTGGGATGCCCCTGCCCTCCCGGCAAAAGATGGTGATAACCCCACATCTTTTGTTCTATACAGGTTTGATAAAAACGAAAAAATAAACCTTGACAACCCTTCAAAAATCATTGCCATTGTCAGAAACGAAGGCATATTGGGTTATACAGACAGGTATTATGAGCCAGGCAAATCCTATACCTATGTAGTAACCTCGCTCGACCGCCTGAGCAATGAGAGTGAAATGAGTAATGTTGTACAAGTAAAATAAGGAATGCAGGTTATCTCAATGAATGTAATCAAAAAACAAGCCTTTATCAGTACAATCTTCTCTTATGCAGGAGTATTGGTAGGCTTTATTTCACAGTTTTTTATTTTTCCCAATTTCTTCGAAAAAGAAGAGATCGGCTTGCTGAACGTATTGCTGTCGTATATGTATGTCATGGTACAGCTCTCTTCATTAGGCTTCAATGCCGCCGGAAGCCGCTTTTTTGTTCATTTCCGCAATGCCCGTCAGGGTCATAAAGGTTATCTGTTTTTAGGGCTATCAATAGGCATGGTTGGGTTTCTCCTTTGCAGTATCGGTGTATTTTTTCTGAAAGACTGGATGATTGCCAGTAAAGGCAAGTCAGACCTACTCGCCACCAGTTTCTATTTTCTTTTACCCATTACCTTTGCCACGCTTCTCTTTAACCTGTTTGATAATTACGCCAAAAACCTCTACGAAACCGTAACGGGCACTTTCTTGTCGCAGTTTCTACAACGTTTCCTCATTATGGCTTCCTTGTTCCTGGTAGTTTTCAAGGTGCTCGATTTCTCTCAGTATATATGGGTATGGGTATTAGCGGTGTCGTTCTATGTAGTGCCAATGATATGGAAAGCCACACGATTAGATGGTTTTTCTTTGAAACCGGATTTTTCGTTGATGACCCCCAGATTCACGAAAGAATTTGCCACTTATAGTTTCCTGACTATACTGACAGGTTTTTCATCAATGATAATTCTCTACATTGATAAAATCATGCTGGCAGAAATCACAACCTTGCAGGAAACTGGTGTCTACAGCACAGCCGCCTTTTTCGGGAGCGTCATGGGAATGTCTCTCTTAGCCCTCAACAAAGCCTCAGCACCAATCATTGTCGACTCCTTCGCCGCCAATGACCTCAAAAACATTGATACCATTTACCGCAAAAGCTGTACTACCTCGCTCATTGTCGGTTGCTGGATTTTCCTGGGCATTTATCTTAACCTCGATAATCTTTTCGAGTTTCTTCCGGCAGGTTTTGAAGAAGGCAGATGGGTAATTATTATCCTTAGTTTAGGCAAATTATTCGATTTAGCCACCGGGCTCAACGGTACTATCCTGACACTCTCGCCCTATTATCGCTACGATACCTACATCATGATCAGCCTTATCGGGCTGACAGTCTTTCTCAACTGGCTTTTGATACCCATATACGGCATGAATGGCGCAGCCTTTGCTCTTGCGTTGGCTACTATTTATTACAATGCCGTAAGATACGCCCTGCTCTGGTGGAAATTAGGTATGCAACCTTTTACGGTTGATATTCCGAAAGTATTACTCATTATGGTTCTGGTTGGTTTGGCTGTAAGCCTGATACCGATAACCGAAGGCACAAAATTCAAAACCGTGATTGATATAGCCTACCGTTCTACGGCTATCACCCTGATTTATGGTGTTATCATCTATTGGAGCAATGTCTCTCCTGAATTGAACGGGGCAATGAAGAATTTGTGGAAAGCAGTTGTTGGGTTTGGGAAGAGGTAGAAGTTTATACATTATTTGTAGAGACGTAAAGGTTCGCCGTTGCAATGCAACACGTCTCTACAAATAATGGGCATTATAATCACTCTCCCTTCTTCTCAAGTTTATAAACCTTCCCTGTACTATAATTCAATATATATAATTCTTTATCAGCATCTTCACCAAAGGCAGAAACACTACTCACATTACCGATTATATCGCCACTATCAGTTGCTTTCGCGCCGTCATACTTCAAAGACCATATCTTGCCGCTTACATAATCTCCGAATACATATTTCCCTACCAGATCAGGCAGTTTTTTCCCTCTATACACTACTCCTCCCGTTACCGATCGGCCATCAGCCCCCTGTTTGTAAGACCATACCGGAGCTATCAACCCTGCCTGATTACAGTTAGTGCCTCCACCATAACAATCATTGGCCTCCTTGATCTTCCAGCCATAATTGCCCCCTTTGGTAATAATATCTATCTCCTCAACTTCATTTTGCCCAACATCCCCTGCCCATAAATTATTATTGGCAGAATCAAAACTGAATCGCCACGGATTGCGCAGACCATACGCATATATCTCCTGCATAAAGCCCTCAGTATTACCCCGGTAAGGGTTATTATCAGGGATGGTATATTTTTCCGTTTCTGCCACATTCACATCTATCCGCAGGATTTTCCCCAGCAGATTTTTACGGTTCTGCGCATTGTTTTGCGGGTCTCCGCCACTCCCCCCGTCACCCGTAGCAATATATAAGTAACTATCAGCCCCAAAAGCCAACTTACCCCCATTATGGTTGGAATACGGTTGCTCAAAGGTTAAAAGAATCTTTTCGCTGTTAGCATCTGCTACCTGCGAACCCGGGTTAACCCTGAATCTCGAAATAACAGTCTGCCGACTTGGCGAATTGCGGTTATAATTCACATAAAAATACCCATTGGTTTTAAAATCCGGGTGGAAGGCTAACCCTAACAGGCCCATTTCGCCACCAGCATCTACCCGGGCATCAATGTCTAAAAATACCGCTGCCTGCGAGGTGGTGGATACATTATCAAATACCCTGATAACCCCTCTCTGCTCAATAACATATACCTTGTTGGTACCATCACCGGCATGGGTAAACTCAACCGGGCTACTGAAGGTAAGATTCGGAAAAGCCACAACCGCCTGATACTCTCTCGAAACCGGATTAGCCGTTGAATCCACAGGCTCATCTGTCGGGTCTGAATTAATTTTACAATTAAAGCCCAGCAAAGTACTAAGTGTTGCTAAAGTGATTAGAATGATTACTTTTTTCATATAAGTTCTGGATTTTTAACATAACGACCGAAACAATTAATTAATTTACAATACACCAGAAATATACGAAAATAGTATGCCAGAGGTGGGGTAGATAGTTGGTTATTTGTTTTTCAGTAGAGACGTAACAGCGCACCGTTACGTCTCTACTGAAAATTAACATCCCTAAACCACCTCCAGTTCCCTTGCTAATCCCTCCAGCTCACGTAAATCCTCTTTAAACCCCTCACTTTTACGATTATTAAACAGCCCGAACCGAAACGCCAGAAAGTAAATAACCAAACAGATCCCCATCGGAATAGCCGTATCTATCAGGGCAGAAACCAGCGCTTGCTTCGCTAATTTATTAGGCAGAAACGACAGCACCGTCAGACAGCCCGAAGACAACATCAGTATCCCGAACCATCGTTCCAATCGCTTGTTTTTCTCATATTCACTAATCACATGCTGAAGAAACGCCCCCAGAGTAGTGCTGTTCATATCCATATTTATAATAGCATTGCTCTTGAAAATAGCCACCAATGCCATAATAATACCTATAGCCAGAAACACAAAAGGTACAAACTGGATTGGGTAAATGAAATCAAAAGGATTACCCACAAAGACTGCCCCTAAAAGCACCAGTTCAGATACCATCAGCACAAAGAAAAAGGTATTCTCGCGTTTAATCTGTGCCACTCTTGATTTTGACCTTTCCTTAATCATACCTACAATCAGTTTTTCAGTTAGCAACTGAGAAGTTTGTAGTTTCTGGTCGTAGACCTGCCATGCCGATTTCAATTCATCTAAATTCATATGCTGTCAGATTTAATGAGTTTTTCTAATTTGATTTTAATTCTGTTAATCCTCACCCCTACGTTCGAGTGTGTGATGCCAACGATTTCGGCGATTTCATCATAGCTTTTATCATCTAAATACAGCATGATAATCGCCTTTTCAATCTCCGATAACTGCTCAATAGCCTTTTGAAGCAAGCCTGTATGGTTGTTCTCATTCTGAAAAAAACCCATATCAGGAATCTGCAACTCACTGACCGAAATACTGCTTCTTTCCGGCTTTCTGCTTTCTTTTCTGAAATTGGAAATAGCCGTATTCAGTGCTACTCTGTAGAGCCAGGTAGTATTTTTTGACTCACCTCTGAAACGCGGATAAGATGTCCACAACTGCAAAACAATCTCCTGAAAAAGGTCTTTTTTATCGTCGTCGTCACGACAATACAGATTACATACTTTATAAATGAGGCCTCTGTTTGTATTAATCAATTGAATAAAATCCTTTTCCATTCGCTGATGTTTTGTTTAAACAATTAGTCGTGGGTTGAGGGAAAAACTTACATATTAGTCAGGATTTTTTTATTACGGAATTTTTAACCACAGAGGTGCACGAAGTTAGACACTAAGTTTCACGAAGGGTTCAGGTGAGACAACTCTGTGCACCTCCGTCTCTAACTCAGTGACACTCTGTGGTAAATAACACCTCTCCACCTGCTAAAGATATGCCAAAAATTCACGTAATTCGCACTCATAATCAAGCAACTATTTCTTGAAAATCCTTCTCATAAATACCGACGATAGCATGGGTGGCGCGGCCATTGCCTGTTTGCGGTTGCTTTCGGTTTTAGAACATGAAAAAGACATAGAAGCCAGACTATTAGTACAAGAAAAGAAACGCAATAGACCCGATGTAGAAGCGGTTGCGAAAGGCTGGTTAGACAAAAAAATGGCATTCGCCCGTTTCATGGCCGAACGGCTATATTTCCACCGATATGAAAAAACCAAAGAAGTACGCTTCGCGTTCTCTCCTGCCAATACAGGCATCGACATTTCGCAGCACCCTTTAGTGCAAGAAGCTGATATTCTGCATTTACATTGGCTCAACTTCGGGTTTCTTTCCATCACTTCACTCAAAAAACTATTCAGCTTAGGCAAGCCCATCGTCTGGACATTACATGATATGTGGGCATTTACAGGTGGTTGTCATCACAGTGGTGATTGCGAGAATTATCAGGATCATTGTGGCAATTGCCTCCCTTATCTGCGGACTCCATCCCCTGATGATTTATCGGCTAAGGTGTGGCAACGCAAAAATGAAATCTTTGGAGATACAACTCAACTCCCTCCTGTTCAGATAATCGGTTGTAGTGAATGGTTAGCCAACAGAGCACGCAAAAGCAGTTTGTTTAAAAACCTGTCTATCGGTGCTATTCCGAATCCTTTAGATATAACGGTTTTTAAACCAACGGAAAGAGCAGAAGCCAGAATAAAGCTGAATCTGCCTGTTGATAAGAAGCTTATTTTATTTGCGGCAGCAAAGGTGACAGTTATCTGGAAAGGATTCAGCTATTTCCAGGAGTCTCTGCAACTATTAAAAGAACACATTGATAAGCCAGACGAAATTGAATTAGTAATTTTAGGCGAAAGTGATCCAGAACTCAATAAAACGCTCCCTTTCAGAACCCATGCGTTAGGGCGAATAGCAGATGCAGAAAAAATTGCTTTGATTTATTCAGCGGCTGACGTATTCACGATCCCGTCCATTCAGGAAAACCTGCCGAATACTATCATGGAAGCCATGGCCTGCGGCACACCCGCAGTAGGTTTTGAAGTAGGCGGTATCCCCGAAATGATTGCACACCAGCAAACCGGATATTTGGCCAGATACAAATCAGCCGAAAATTTTGCAGAGGGCATCAGATGGGTATTATTTAAGGCAGATGCTGAAACCTTAGCCAACAATGCAAGGAGAAAGGTCATAGAGAATTATTCGCAGGAAGTCGTGAAAGAGAAGTATCTGGGTATATATAAGAGACTAACAGATTAATTGCAGAATATACCAGCGTTTCACCGCCCGTTAGGTCTCTACAATCCGTTTTTTTTTCATTCATCTGCCAAACCTCGCACATCCTCATACGCCTCCACCACCATCGTTTGTAACTTCCCCATCAATGCCTGTGCATTCAATCTCTTTTGCTGCATTTTGGCCACAGTCAACTCCGATAAAAAGCTCTTTATCTGTCTATCTAATGGCTTGTTTTCTTCTATCAGCCACGCTGCTTCATGCAATAAAGCCCATGTATCGGCCTCTTTGCTGCCACAGAATAACATACTCGCTCCCGCACAGATAGAGCTTACCGCTTTCGAGGGCACAGCTATATGTGTCCACTCCTGTAAAAGGCTCACTAAATGCACGTCAATAAAATGTAACTGGCTTCGGGGTACACTTTTCAGAATCGTAATGCCTTCACGGTTTTGGGCGTAGGCTAATACGCCGTCTGCCTTTTCGCCATAAACGGCTAATATCAAATGGTGCTTTTGGGTATCAATATTATCAATAAATCTCAGCAGAAATTCGTCAGAATGAGGTTTGGCTAAATTGCCGCAATAGCCGAAGTAAATTTTGCCGTCGGCCTGTTTCCAGTCAGGCACATTCAGGTCATTTTCCTGATGAAACAATACCCCACAAGGCAGAATCGTAGTAGGTATTTCCTGCCCATAACTTTTTTTTACAAATACTGCCTGATTAGGCCCTAAAGCAATCAGATGTTGTGGAGGCTTCTGATACGTTTTTTTCA
The DNA here is from genome assembly GCF_013912375.1 of Emticicia sp. BO119. Classification (GTDB taxonomy): domain Bacteria; phylum Bacteroidota; class Bacteroidia; order Cytophagales; family Spirosomataceae; genus Emticicia. The sequence continues at coordinate 346,232 of NZ_JACETV010000003.1, forward strand.
GTACCCACCTGTATATAAAATTTGTAGGTTTAATAGTTCCGGCGGCAGCAAATCCTTCAGGGAATAAATCCATCGACCATAACACCCAATCTTTCAGAAACCACATAGCCCAGAAAGGCAGCAAGGGTGGGCTTGTCATCACAATTACTTTTCCCTTATTCAGCCTTCTGGCTTTCAGAACCAGAAAAAGCCCGTCTAACGTGCCAGACAGCAGTTTCAAAAAACTGTTTTTCCCCTCATAAATCGTGCTGACCGGGTGAAGAATACCAATAGGCTGGCGTATCTGTCCGCCACCATCGTAAGTCCGGTCAATATGTACAATGTGTACCTCCGCCTGATATTTCTCAATCAGATATTTAGCCATATCCCATGCCGACTCTCCGGTAATACCAGGATTAGGCGGATAATGACGGTTAATAATCGTAACGACAGGGGGTCTTTTTTCAGAATTATCAGACATGAATCAGGGCTCATTTAAAGCCTTGCAAAGGTAGAGCAATAATAACAGAAATGAAAATAAGAAGACAACGCGCATTCTTTAAATCAAATGCCTCAAACTTTAGCAGGAGGTAATTAAATTAATAGCCCTCTGATGCCAGCATTGATTTTAATCAAAATGCCTTACTCCGTACTCTCCTTATCAGAATATTTATACCCACGCATCAGATTATATCTGAACACCAGCCCGAAATTAAAGCTGATTCCATTAGATAGCTGCCGGGCTTTATCAATCGTTACCCCATTAACCGAATAATCAACTTCCGACCGTATCAGCCCTTTGGGTGCAATATTCCCTCTGGCATAAACCACTAACGATAACGAATTTGACACTCTCCCATGTAATTCAACCAGAAACTCTGCCTGGGCTACACCTCTCTGGCTCAGAAAAGCCTCACTCTGCAACCGTAGCGTATCTCTTTTCTGAGGCGTATTTGATGTACCCACAAAGTTACGCTCTCCTATTTTTTTATTTTTAGCATCCGGCGAAAGCAATACCCCCGCTCCTACATGAATAGTCGCATTTTTAGTAATAGGGTCAATGGTCAGAATCTTCCGTTTGTAGCGAACCGGAATAGTCTGTAATCCTGTTCCGAATCGATACACATAAGGAATAGACCTGCCCGAGCTTACCGACTGTACCAGAAACGTAGGATTCTTATAATATCCGGTTTCTATAGACCACGTATCATTATTATTATAACCTAAAACCACCCCCCAGTATAAATCTTTTCCTTTCTCTTTTCCAATCAACCCATCAAGGTTATTAGCCAGCGTCGACTGGTTAAACTCCATACCACCCTCTACTCCTAAATATAAACTGACAGACTTACGGTCAAGGTTCGGATACGCATTATTTCTTACATCACTTCTCTGGCTCGGCGGTCTGTAATACTCGTCTTCCTCCTGCCCGAAAGCCACCAGTGAACACCATAAAAACCCTGCTAAAAGTACAACTGATTTCATAATATAGTAGAAATGAGTTCAAATTTACAAAAAAAGAGACCGACGAAAGCCTCTGAAACTAAAATATTGTTTTTGAGAGAGATAATCAGCCGATTCAATGGCTATCAGCTTTAGGTGAACCACATTCTGCTTTCTTATCAGGTATCAGCCAGACAAATCTCTCAGATTTGGCCTGGCGGTAAGTAATTGGTTTCCCTCAATAAATCTACCCCCAGATTATCTTTCCCCTCCAATCCATGAATCTCCCCCCTGTCTCAAACTCAAAGACGCTCAAAACTTCAAAATAGTTGTTACACAAAATAATATTTTTCATAACCAAAGAAAAAATATAACTATTAAAAGTTTTTTTGGTATTTACTAAAAGAATCGTAGTAAAATTTCGTGATGTTAGCGAAAAGAAAATTTATATTTGTCCTACTAAAATCGTCTGACCCCAAAAAAGATTGAGCGAAAAAAGAATGAGTAAATTTACTCATTTGCTCAGGCTTATTACTCACTTTCTATCTATCAATGATGAAAACATTAGATACTTATGATTTCTCGGGCAAAAAAGCCCTCATTAGAGTTGACTTCAACGTACCTCTGAACGAAAAATATGAAATCACGGATGACACTCGAATTACTGCAACAATACCAACAATCAAGAAGATTTTAAAAGATGGTGGTGCCTGTATCCTGATGTCTCACTTAGGGCGTCCGAAAGATGGGCCGACAGAAAAATATTCATTGAAACACCTCGTTAATCCGCTTTCAGTCATATTGGGTTTGCAGGTAAAATTTGCTGACGACTGTATCGGAGAATCTGCTGCCGAACAAGCAGCCAACCTCAAACCGGGCGAGGTATTATTGCTTGAAAACTTACGTTTTTATAAGGAAGAGGAGAAAGGTGATGTAGCCTTTGCAGAAAAACTATCGAAATTAGGTGATGTATGGGTAAATGATGCTTTCGGAACTGCCCACCGGGCCCACGCTTCAACAGCTGTTATCGGCCAGTTCTTTGAAGACCGTGTTTGTGGATACGTAATGCAGGCCGAAATTGACAATGCACAGAAAATATTAGAACACGCCGAGCGTCCGTTTACAGCCATTATGGGCGGAGCTAAAATTTCGGATAAAATCCTGATCATCGAGCGCCTGTTAGATAAAGTAGATAACCTGATTATCGGTGGAGGTATGACCTACACCTTTACCAAAGCACAAGGCGGCGAAATCGGCAAATCTTTGTTAGAAGCCGACAAACAACCGCTTGCATTAGAAATATTGGCAAAAGCTAAAGAAAAAGGTGTGAATATCATTTTACCCTCTGATAATGTTTGTGCCGATAAATTCTCAAACGATGCCAACAGACAAATAGTAGCCACCGGGCAAATTCCTGCCGATTGGGAAGGACTTGATATTGGCCCTGATACCATTAAAACATTCAGCGATATTCTCGAGAAATCAAAAACAATTCTCTGGAATGGCCCGATGGGTGTTTTTGAGTTCCCTAATTTTGCTGTGGGTACCAATGCCATTGCAGAAGCCGTAGTAAAAGCAACCGAAGAAAACGGCGCGTTCTCATTGATTGGTGGGGGTGACTCAGCCTCAGCCGTCAACAATGCCGGCTATGGCGACCGCGTATCGTATGTATCAACAGGTGGCGGTGCCTTATTAGAATATATGGAAGGCAAAACTTTGCCTGGTGTGGCCGCTTTGGAATAGAGCCTGTTTAAAAAGGCCCATAAACCAAAAGCCCCTGTTTCTGAGAAACAGGGGCTTTTTAATATCTTTCCATCAGTCAGTTTATTTTACCAAAGCTTCACATTCGTAAAATAAAGTCCAACGGCAACAACAAGCGTAAGTATGCCCACTAATAGTAGCTCTGCATACTTCACGGGCGATTCAGTTTTTGTAGTTTTTTGCATGGTAATAAAGGTCTGGGATTTAATTCTATACTTCTATAACGCATTTCAGAGGCAAAAAGATGCAGGTTGGCTAAAGATTTATTCTTTTTTTATCTAACGGTAATATTTGTAAGGGTGCTCAGAGCATTGCACTCCACGTGGCAATTGAATAATTCAATTGCCGCCAGCTTTAGCTGGTGGGATATTAAATTGATAACAGTCCTATTGGCTTTAGCCAAAATCTTCTCATCGTCAACTGCATTCTTCACTGAAAAACAATACACAATTACGCATTCTTTTTTCCGAAACCATTATCTTTGCGCCTTGTTTTAAACTTTAGCGGATTTACTTAGTTCATATAAGTAAAATTCACTCATCCTCTAATACATACAAATGTCAAAAGTAATTATCATTGGTGCCGGTGGAGTCGGCAGTGTAGTGGCGCATAAATGTGCCATGAACTCCCATATTTTTACCGAAATTCTACTGGCAAGCCGAACACAATCGAAATGTGATAAAATTGCCGCCGATATTCAGGAAATGCACGGCGTGAAAATACAAACTGCTAAAGTCGATGCCGACAATGTGCCTGAGTTGGTTGCACTCATTAAGAGCTTTCAGCCAAAAATGGTTATTAACGTAGCACTTCCTTATCAGGATTTAACCATCATGGATGCCTGCCTCGAAACGGGCGTGCACTATCTTGATACAGCCAATTACGAACCAAAAGATGTAGCCAAATTTGAATATAGCTGGCAATGGGCCTATCAGGACCGCTTCAAAGAAGCCGGATTGATGGCACTCCTCGGCTGTGGTTTCGACCCCGGCGTTACGCAGGTTTACTGCGCTTATGCCAATAAGCACCAATTTGATGAAATGCATTACCTGGATATTATCGACTGTAATGCCGGAAATCATGGCAAAGCCTTTGCTACCAACTTTAACCCCGAAATCAACATCCGCGAAATTACTCAGAATGGCCGTTACTGGGAAAATGGCGAATGGGTAGAAATTCCGCCGATGTCTATTCATAAATCAATCGATTATCCGGGCATCGGGCCAAAAGAATCGTATGTATTATACCACGAAGAACTGGAGTCGCTGGTAAAAAACTTCCCGACACTGAAACGCGCCAGATTCTGGATGACTTTCGGACAGGCGTACCTTACCCACCTCGAAGTACTTCAGAACGTAGGTATGACCCGCATCGACCCCGTGAAATTCAATGGAATGGACATTGTGCCTTTAGAATTCTTAAAGGCAGTATTACCTGCGCCTGATACCTTGGGCGAAAACTATACAGGCCAGACCTCAATCGGTTGCCAGATTAAAGGTATTGACAAAGAAGGCAATGATAAAACCTACTACGTTTGGAATAACTGCGACCACGCCGAGTGCTACCGCGAGGTAAGAGCGCAGGCCGTTTCTTATACCACAGGGGTGCCGGCCATGATTGGTGCCATGTTAATGCTAACTAACCCCGAGTGGCAGAAACCGGGTGTCTGGAACTGCGAAGAACTGAATCCTGACCCATTTATGGATTTACTGAATACGCAAGGTTTGCCCTGGCATGAAAAAGTAAATATCCCTTTACCGCACGAATATTAATAAAATACAGAATCCGCTAAGCACTTAGCGGATTTTTTTCGTTTTATGAGTATATTGCATTACATAAACCTGAAAATCTGATGAAAGCTATCTCTTTTGCAGCCATGCTCTGCTTTAGTTTTACGGCTGTACTGGCACAGGAAACCAATGTGCTTACAGCAATAGCCACCAATAATATGCCCCGCACAAACGGCCTTCCGGCCGGAACGCTCACCACTATGGGAGCCTACGACCTGCGCTACGAAGGCACAAAAGGCTCAAAGTATTTTATAGACGAATGGCTTTCGGGCGAACTGGTTTTTGTGAAAGAAAATACCAAAGCACCAAAAACAGTGCCACTCAAATATGACTCCCAGAACAAAGAATTATTGTTTAAACGTTCAGTAGGCGATTCAATCGTTGTCAATCCCAATCAGATTACGGGCTTCATCTTACACGATGCCAGACACAACGCAAGTTTTCCTTTTGTAAAGATTGAAGCATTAAAAACCGAAGGCGGCATAGTACCGGTAGCTTACCTGATGGTACTTTATAAAAACAAAACCTCATTGCTCAAATACGTAAGTAAAATGATGAATAAGGCCAATTATTCGGCCGTTTCAAATGTTGACCGCCGCTATGACGAATACCTCGATAATTCAGAGTATTTTATCCAGAAGCCCGATGGTACATTAAGCAGAGCAAAACTAAAGCAAAAATCTATTGTAAAAGCTTTAGGCGACAAAGAAGACCAGATAGAAGCCTTTATTAAAAAAGAAAATCTAACCTTCAGAACCGAATACGATTTAGCGAGAGTGGTAGATTATTATAATACATTGTAAGATAGGTTTATTTGTATAAAAATCCCTTTTTCTGTATTTACAGAAGAAGGGATTTTAGGTTTTATAGAGATGCCATGCCTCTTCAAAGGGTATAAATTACCTATTATCTTTACAAAGGCTATTTTTGGGGTCTCACAGACCTGTTAAGACGCAATAAATTCGGTTGGTCGTTACCACAGCTCTACGAAATCACTATTCTCCCAATTTAGATAATTATCTAACAATACAATCTATATCTTTCTCCTCCACTTACTTATTTTCCTCATTTATTTTAATGAATACTTTCTTTTCCTTAATTAATATCTATTCACATTATCGATAAAATAAATATTTAGATAATTATCTAAATATTTATAGATTTTCCTTGCACGAATCAATTTTGTTTCTTAATGTTGTATCGTAGTTCCAACAAAAGCTACAAATGTTCAACTTAAACTTTACAAAAAAATGGAAACCCCCGTTCCGGCAACAACGCCTGTGACGCTCGATGAGATACTATTCGAGCACCGAAACAAAGACTACGGAGCTTATGAGCTTCGCAAGTCTTACACATCCACCGTCAATCGTGCCATGTGGATTGGCATTACGGCTTTTTCAGCACTCTTTATTACTTCTTACATTTTTGCGCATCAGAAGGAGAAAGTAGAAAAAGTAACTATAGTAGACTTACATCCTTCACTTATCAAACCAGATGAAATACCGCCCGTTGTACCACTTCCGGAGCCTGAACCTCCAAAAGAGATTGTAGAAGTAAAAAAAGAAAAGTTTATGGAGCCCAAAGTTGTAGAAACTACTGAAATGGAAGAAGTTCCCCCAACACAGGCCGAACTTGAAGTAGCCGTGATAAGCAATGTAGACAAAGAAGGCAAAGAAACTACCGATATTATTACCGAAACCCCGCCAGTTATAGCTCCACCTGCTGAAGTAAAAATAGCAGAAATAGAAGAAAGCAACGAAACATTTTTGCACGTAGAGATACAGCCCACTTTTGTTGGTGGTGCAAGCGAAATGTATAAATTTTTAGGAAAAGCATTGAAATATCCTTCACAAGCACAAAGAAACAATGTAGAAGGACGTGTCTACATGAGTTTTATTGTAGAAAAAGACGGTAGTATTACCGATGTACAAATAGCAAAAGGGGTAGGTTTTGGTCTCGACGAAGAAGCAACCAGAGTTGTAAAACTGATGCCCAAGTGGATTCCTGGAAAACAAAACGGCAGAAACGTGAGAGTGAAATTTACCATACCAGTCACATTTAAACTTGAGTAGCAACATGAGCACACAATTAATGCCCCGAAGCCCCCCGGAATGATTCATTTCGATTTCGTCAAAATTTTTTTTATTTGAGGTAATACCGACAGTCCGGATGATTTTCGTCCGGACTGTTTTTTTTGAGGGGGAACAAATTGAAATTAATATCGTGCAAAGAATATACCATCCCTACGGGATATGAACGCAAGCTTTAGTTATATTTCTACCGATATATCGTCCGTAGGGGCTTTTAATAACAATTCATGCTAAAATTTTTTAATGATTTTGCGTTTGTATCCCATAGGGATAATATATCGGTAGATAATTATAAACCCAAAGTTTCTAAGTCCCGTAGGGACGGTATATTAAAAGTTGTTTCCGTAATAGTAACCTATAAGCGCAAATAGTCATATTATATTTCTGCTAAACCATTCAAATCCCTCTAATCTCCCAGAAAATGAGTAATTTTGCCATTGAATAGACTTTATGATAGAAAATGCCCATTGACATAGCTAAAATCCCGTCGCCGTCTTATGTTTTAGAAGAAAAACTATTACGTCGGAATCTTGAATTATTAAACCGTGTACAGACCGAATCAGGCGCGCAGATTATACTGGCACTGAAAGGCTTCTCCATGTATGCCACTTTCCCGACGGTAGCCAGATACCTTTCAGGTGCAACAGCCAGTTCATTAAACGAAGCCCGCTTGATTGTAGAAGAAATGGGTTGTCTGGCACATACATACGCCCCGGCTTACAAGCCAGATGAGTTTACCGATATGATGCGTTATAGTAGCCATATCACCTTCAACTCACTAAACCAATGGAATCAATTTAAACCACAGATACAGAAACACCGCAGAAAAATATCTTGTGGTTTGAGAATAAACCCCCAATATGCCGAAGTAGCCACCGATATGTATAACCCATGTATTGTCGGTTCAAGGCTGGGTATTACCCGCGATTTACTGAGTGAAAAACTACCCGAAGGCATCGAGGGTTTACACTCACATACCCTTTGCGAAAACGATTCTTATACATTAGAGCGCACGCTGGTGCATATCGAAGAGAAATTCGGTGATTTATTACACCAGATTAAATGGTTAAACTTAGGTGGCGGCCACCTGATGACACGTGAGGGCTATGACCACGCCCACCTGATAAAGCAGATTAAACGCTTAAGAGAAACCTATAATATTGAAGTGATTCTTGAACCCGGCTCGGCTATTGGCTGGCAAACGGGTTATTTAGTCTCAACCGTTTTAGACATTGTAGATGCCCAAGGCATTGACGTGGCAATTCTGGACGTATCTTTTGCCGCCCATATGCCAGATACCCTCGAAATGCCCTACAAACCACGTATCTGGGGAGCTACTGATGCAGTAGAGGGCAAGCCAACCTATCGCATGGGCGGCATGACTTGTCTCGCAGGAGATTTTATGGGCGATTATTCTTTCGACCAGCCTTTGAAAATCGGTGACAACGTCGTGTTCGATGATATGATTCACTACACAATGGTAAAAACCACCACTTTCAATGGCGTCGGCCTACCCTCTATAGGTATCTGGAAAGAGAGTGAGGAGTTTCAGTTGTTGAAATCGTTTGGATTCAGGACTTATAAGGATAGGATATAGAAAATAGGATAGGCTCACGCCTATCCTATTTCATAAATTACCTCATGTGCTTCGTCAGCTTGTGGTATTTCCAGCTTTTCTATCATGCGCTCTAAAACATTAGCCGATACTGCATATTCCCGATTTTTGTTTTGTTTAAGCAGTTGCTGATAGGGTACTTCAAGATATATCAAGCGCACAAATGCCCCATAAGTAATCATTAAATCTATCAATTGTCGCCTCATCTGGCGGGTGATATTGGTGGCGTTCCACACGAAAGATTGCTTCTTTCGCAAATAAATACGAGCCTGCTCTTTGGCCAGCTGTATTACCTTTCCATTATTATCCCTATCAGTTGGACTGATTTTCAGTTCTCTTCGGATATCATCCAGACTAATCACAGGTATATCAGGCAGATTCTTCTGAATATAAGTATCCTTACCAGTACCCGGTAAAGCCGATAAGATAGTCACCTCAAAAAAGCTGTCTTTATCCTGATAAGGTTCGTAATCGGCACTGCGGGCTTCTTTATTGAAATATTCAAACCTTGCTAAATCGGATGGAAATACTTTGGGTTTGCCCCAGCAGTCTTTCTCTATACAAAACTCTTTGAATAGTTCGACTTTATATAATAGCTCTGCTTTATCGGCACACGTTCTACCTAATACATCAGCTTTTGCCAGAAGCATGAGCCATTGGGTATTCACCTCCAGACTTGCCTGAAAGAGGGCTTTTTCGGGATTCTCTTTTTCAAAAATCCATAATGGTAGGCCATGATAGCGTACCAGTTTGGCAACGGCTTCACAGATGGCAAAAGGTGTTGGTATTTCCCGATACAATATTTGCCGGACTGTCTTCTCTCCTTTCTTCGCATGTCCTTTGGATGTGATGCTGCCATCTTGTTCGAGCACTGTCGTTGAACGCTTCTCAATATCATGCATCAAAGCCGAAGCCCATAGAATTTCCTGCGCCTGAGTATCTAATTGCTGAAAATCAGGTAGCTTACAAAGTTCTTCTACTACCATGTGGGTATGCACTTCCACATCTCCCTCGGCATGATGGCGGGTATCCTGTGGTACGCCTCGCATATCTCGCACCCACGAAAAGGTTTCGTAAAGATGCGCCCATGTTTTGTTTTTGCTTAATTGCCACATGTTTCATCTCCTTTTTCGTGGAGCAGGGATGCGCGTTTCCAGTTGCGTGTCCAGTGCTCGTCGGTTTTTACGTGTCCTTTTCTTACATATTTCAGTACATTCGTAGAGAAATCATCAACCGGATATTCTGCCTTATTACGGCTTACGACACCCTCTATAGTACATGGTTTTTGCGTAGCTACATCATACGAATCAAAGGTGCTTGGGCACGTAATTTTTGCCAAAATATCTGTCTCAAAATCTTGTTGAGGCATAGGCATGGTTGCTTCGCCCAAGACATTTACCACTGGTAAATCGAATAGTTGGGCGATGAACTGAGTTTCTTCCCAGGATAGCCAATAGTCTAATTGCCTGATGCCAAAGACGAAGTAATGAGCGGGTAGTCTCTTGTATTCAATTGAATGAATAGCATAGAGATTTTCGCCAAAAATCTCGTAATCGCCTAAGTCATTTTTTAGTAGTTCCCAATGCTGGCGTATCTGTTGTGTCCATGGTGAGGTGGTTGGGGTAGCGTGCGATCGCGCAAAAACACCATAGCGAGACAGGCAATTGTTTTCACCGTCGAGTTTTTCGGTGTGTACAATGCGGGGTATCTGTTGGAAATCGTTCCAATAATTATAATTGATTCTATCGTCGGAAGTTGTACCCGGAGAAAACGGATAATGGTACGTTCTTCCATATTTTCTTGAAATTGCCATTTTGTAATTCATTTAAATCCTAAACAATACAATTGCAGCCTGCTGATTTTCAGCAAGTTGCGGTCAATGATGTTTGGATACGCGTTACATGGTTTCTCAAGAATTGTAGAGATTATTAATGATTTTTTTGTAAAGGTAGGGAGAAAATCTTTAATCACCTTTTAAAAATTACCAATTCTAAGTTTTTTAATTCATCGTACGAAACCATATAATTCCTGATAATAAATAATCCTTGCTAAACATTTGGAAATACTTAAATTTGTTTCAATACAAAATATAAGAACATTTTAACTTAAATATATAACGCAAAAAAAATTAACTAAACTGCAACTAATCACTCTTGGCCTTGATTATCTCTCAATCTCCAAAAAAAATGAAGAACGTTTAAGTAGTTTTATTTCAAACTTATCCAATAGTATTGATTTATACAGAAAAGATAACTCTATAAAAAATGAAATCGAATTGGAAAGTTGGATAGCATATTTTGAAAAATACCTTCTAATTGATACAAAATCAATTAGAAGAATTTACTCCTCACAAAATCAAACTTTTAAGATATTTATTGATAAAGATTGGAGAGCATTTGAGTTCGATCAAATATTTAAAAGTGTTGACTTTCTATATAAATTATCCTCAGTAATTAGTAAACTCGATTCAAAAATAGAATCTTTTGAAAGTTCAAGAACCAGAGAATACGTTTATAAGGAGGCCAGATTACATTATTACTTGAGGCCAGCTGAAGAATTGCAAATCAGTCATATTTTCTATGCTTCTCCAGGAGAAATTGGTTTTGAAGGAAAAGAAAGCGTTATAAAAACTACAAAAGAATTAGTGACCAATATAATTACTTTGGAACCAATTGTTAAAATGGTTGAAAACTTCTGGAAGATACGGAATAGTGAGATTTCAAGCACTCATGATAAAATGCAACTAAAGTTAGCTATTGAAAAAGCTAAATCAGAGGCATTAGAAGAAGAAAGAAAGAAAATAAAAACATTGAATGACATAGAACTTCAAAAAAAGGATTTTGAACTTGATAAACTGGATAGAATTGAAAAGGCCTTTGACAAATTTTTATCAATTTCTGACAAGATAATAAAGTTAGAAAACAGAGGTTTAGCAAATGGTAAACTGCTTGAAGAGCAACTCATGCAATCTATTTCAATGTTACAAAACTTATCTAGTAATGGTAAAATTAACACGTTATCGAATAATGAAAGTCTACCAAATTTATTAACATAATACTTATTTTCTTTACATCAAATTTAAAAACAAGATCTAAATCGCATTAATTTTTACTTTCCATATGCGAATACGTTTCAATTAAACCATATAATATCTAATTAATTTAGTAAAACTTCTGACTCCATACTTAATTTACTCCCACAAAAAAAGGCCTTCCTCCTACGAGAAAGGCCTTTTTTAATATATCGTCAATAACAATTACGCTTCAGCAACTACCTGTACAGCTACTTTGTGTTTCACTTCTTTGTGAAGGTCAAGCGTAGCGGTATAATCACCTACATTTTTGATATCTTCCAATGCAATTTTCTTACGGTCGATTTCAAATCCTTTTTCTTTCAAGGCATCAGAAACCTGCGTGTTTGTCACACGACCGAAGATACGACCGCTCTCACCCGTTTTCATCGGGATCACGATCACCATATCACCAATAGCTTCTGCCATCGTTATGGCAGCAGTTTTGATTTTCTCAGCTTTATGAGCAGCTTGTTTAAGGTTTTCTGCCAAAACCTTACGATTCGACGCAGTGGCTAATTGTGCAAAGCCCTGCGGAATAAGGTAGTTACGGGCATAACCTGGCTTTACAATCACCACGTCATTTTTGTAGCCCAATCCTACTATATCAGTTTTTAATATTATTTCCATCTTAAATAATTGTGAATGAGTGAATGGTGAATGGCGAATCTAATGGAAGTATTCACTAATTCGCTAATTCGCTAATTCGTAATTTATTTCAATCCATCTGCTACGAATGGTAATAAAGCCAGGTGACGAGCACGTTTGATGGCTACCGAAACTTTGCGTTGGAATTTAAGGCTGTTGCCCGTCAGACGACGAGGAAGGATTTTACCTTGCTCATTCACAAATTTCAACAAGAAATTCGGGTCTTTATAATCTACATATTTAATACCGGCTTTCTTGAAGCGGCAATATTTTTTACGAGCAGTATCCTTTCTGTCTACCGGATCGTTTACTAATGACATTGTGTTATTTTTCATTATGCGTTTTCTTCGGTTGTTGCCTCTGCTTTTTCAGCTTTAGCAGGTTCTGAATTTTTCTTACCAATTAAACCTTTACTACGGCGGTCGCTGTAGTCAAGAGCATATTTGTCTAATTTCGTAGTCAGATAACGCATAACACGCTCATCGCGTTTGAAATCTGTTTCCAAAGTCGCCACGATCTTCGCATCTGCTTTGAATTGGAACAACTGATAATAGCCCGTGTTTTTGTGCTGAATGGTATAGGCTAATTTACGAAGACCCCAATGCTCTTCATGAACTAACTCAGCACCATTATCAGTTAATGTTTTTTTGAATTTTTCGACAGCTTCCTTTATCTGGGCTTCAGATAAAACGGGAGTTAGAATGAAAACTGTCTCATACTGGTTTTGAAACATACTAAAACAGTGTTTAATTAAGAATTAATGTTTTGTTCTCAAAAATGAGGGTGCAAAGGTAGGAATTTTTCTGTAAAATGAAAAATGATAGAAGTTTTTTTTAATGAATGATTGAGTGATTAATAGCGAATGAGTGAATTACGAATGAGCGAATGTTTAATAAATAAACTTCTATCATAATTATTCACTCAATCACTCATTCACTCAATCACTCATTCACTCATTCACTCCATCCTCCTCTTTGGAATATCCTGCAATTGCCTGAATCCCTGTGTTTCAAAATCAATCTCAAAACAAAAAGTCTTCAAACCATTCGTAATGGCAATATGCGGGCAACGCATGGTGTGATTATACCGCGATGCCTGCTCAATAACCGCCTGATTAATGGGCACTTCAGGTGCTTTGCACTCAATTAACAGGAAAGGCTGTCCGTCATTATCAAAAATCACAATATCCGATCGTTTCTGCAATTGATTATACCTCAGGCCACCCTCCAGCCGTATCAGGTTTTTAGAATACTGATAATGATTAATCAATAGATGCACAAAGTGCTGCCTTACCCACTCCTCAGGCGTAAGAACCAGGTATTTTCGACGGATAGCGTCGAAAATGCAGATTTTTCCCTCAATTTCCTTAATTTTGTATTCGAAAGGTGGCAGGTTTAGCTGTATCATCTTTTCATATTAACAAAGCGTTAAATTATCCGGGCCACTTTCGGGCTTCAGATAATTGCACCTGATTTTAAAACAAAAATAAATTTATTATGGAGAAAAAAGAAGAGATTGTTGCAAACTGGCTTCCGCGATACACAGGCACCCCCCTATCAGAGTTTAAACCCTATATTTTACTGACCAATTTTCACAATTATGTAGATATGTTTGCCGAGATGTTCGAGGTTGAAGTAAAAGGCAAAGACAAACCCATGCAAACTGCCTCGGCCGGAAACATCACCATCATCAACTTCGGCATGGGTAGCGCTATGGCCGCAACCGTGATGGACTTACTCTCGGCTATCCAGCCTAAAGCCGTATTATTCTTAGGCAAGTGCGGAGGTCTGAAAAAAACAACCCAGTTAGGAGACCTGATACTGCCTATTGCGGCCATTCGCGGAGAAGGAACCAGTAATGACTATGCCCGACCTGAGATTCCTGCCCTACCCTCATTTCGTTTACAGAGGGCCGTTAGCTCAATGATTAAAAAACATGAACTCGATTACATGACCGGAACAGTCTATACCACCAACCGCCGTGTATGGGAACACGACACCGTATTTAAAGAATACCTCAAAGAAATACGTGCCATGGCTATTGATATGGAAACCGCCACCATCTTTATCGTCGGTTTCGTCAATGCCATCCCACACGGAGCATTATTATTGGTATCTGACAACCCAATGACACCGGACGGCGTAAAAACCGAAGAAAGCGACAAAAAAGTAACGGGTAATTTCGTAAAAAATCACTTACAGATTGGGATTGATTCATTAGAAGAATTAGCCAACTCAGGTGAGTCTGTGAAACATTTGAGGTTTGAGTAGAGAGCAGCCCCTAACCGTGCGACGGACCGCCCTAAAGGGGGTCTTTTAATTTTTGTATTAACGTAAACAGCTTTATGGCTGTTTTTTTTGTTTTTTGGGTTGTGAGCGAATTTGTATATTTGCCATGATTTATAGCTAATTTTGTTTTATAAAAATAGCTCATTTTAAACAGCAAAGTGACTAAAATCTAAATTGTTTTTTATATGAAAAAATCTCTTCTTTTATTCTTTTCTTTAAGTATCATCTGTTTCTTAGTGGTTGGTTGCGGAGGTAGCCAAACCGTGAACCTGGCTCCATGTCTTAAAGGTACTTTTGGCAGCAATACCCCCTTAAAAGCATTTTCTGCCGAAGATATAAAAAACACTGAGGTGACAAAATTAGAGAAAAGGCTTACTTTTAGAGACGATGGTACCGGATTTTATTATATACCCGTAGTAAAAAATCAATTACCTGAATATAGAGTAGAATTTACCTATACCTGTAAAAATGAGGTAGTAGATCTAACGGCTACAAAACTTTATATTAATGGAATAGAGGCTCCACCAGACGGTGTAAATAAAGATGAGGTATTGTTAGAGAAGCGTCTGAAATTATACAAACTTTTTCCTGCCCGTGTTCAGCAGCTAAACTGTAATTGTACAAACAGCAGCTTACAAACAAATTTCATAGGTAAAACAGACTACTCTTCCCCACTTGACAATATAGGTGATATAGTATTTGAATGGAATAAAATCACGGATGTATCGTCGTGGGTAAAAAGAAATTGATTTGCACTTAGCTTGTGCTTGTTTTTACAAATAGAAAAGAGAGACAAAAGATAGTTTATTGTGGGTAGAATTTTGGCCGGGCGGCGTCCGCTAAAGCCCATTAGGTATTACATTTTGGCACCACCCGCGCCGCGTCCGCAGCTAAAGCTGGCGGCAATTGATTTAAAGTCTTGCTTTTTATCAATTGCCCGTATTTTCAAATAGGGGTAAATTGAAAGCAATTATCCTAATCGGCTTTAGCCAAAATACTGTTTTACAGTCCAGTCAGAGTCCCCTCGCTCTACTCAGGCTACACCCCGAAAGCCTCTACCAAGCCATCAACACAATTTATTTCCAAAATCCACAAAAACACCCTATTTTTGACTGATAATTACTGTATGATTAATGCCCTTTAGATTAGTACTGATTTATATACTGTGTTGTCTGGTTGAAATTGCAGGTTACAGGCTTTACAGAGATAAGCTGAGTTTCCTGACTGCCTTACCCGTATTATGCCTGCTAGTTTTTTATTACCTGCGCCGCAAGGGAGAGTACAAGCTCAAAGACTATACCTATAGTATCGGGCTTTTGCTGGCAGCAGCAGCAGATATTATGCTTGAAGTCAGGAATACGACTGTGAAGGTGCTTGCGATAGTGGTATATATGCTTAGTTATTCGTTTTATATTGCTACTGTTCGTAAAGAGGCTGTTTTAGGAGTATCCGGCAGAGAATTGCTGAGTGTAATAGCTCAAACGCTTTTGATAGTTTCGCCTGTTCTTATCGTTTTTTACAAAATTCCTTCTGATTACTTTTTTGCTTCCATGATTTACATGGTTTTTCTGGCCTTATTGTATATCACGGCTCTTTTGCGAAAAACCAATAAAAGTAGCTACCAATGGTTTCTTGCCGGTGCCATGTCGTTGGCTATTGTGACTATCAGTGAAATATATTTTTCTTTTATTATCCGGTTTCCGAATGGGTCAATTCTGATAAAATCTGTTTACAGCTTTGCTCAATTCGCTATATTTATGGGTATTATCAGAACCTATAAGAATTTTTATCCTGTCGATAAGAAATGAGTATTAGCCTGTCAGACAAAGACTGCTCTCTGTTTTTTTAATAGTCAGTTTACATCCTGCAAGAAAATCAGGTAGTAACTAATTTTGAACTTCCCAGACCTTCAGAATCTTACTGTTCCGTCAAAGCCCTCATGCTTAATCAAGGATTAGGCACACGCAAAAACCTGAAAAAAAACAGACCCATTCCCAACCCATTTTCTCCACCCCATTTGCCAGTCTCAATTTTTTAATTTATCTTTATCGCTAAGATACTTATTAACAAAGATAATGGAAAACAATCAGATAAGAAAAGTAAGAAAACTCAGCCAGCATTACGCCTACGCTTCTCTTCAGATGCACGAAACCATCGCCAAATCAGCCGGACTTTCAGGCACTGACCATAAATATTTAGGATTCTTCCTCGAAAAAGGACAAATGACCGCCGGAGAACTGGCCAACCTGTCAGGCCTCACTACAGGTGCTGTTACCGGCCTTATAGATCGCTTTGAAAAGAAAGGCTTTGTAAAACGTCAGTTCGTCGAAAACGACCGCCGTAAGGTAATCATCAAAGCCGACACCGAAAAAATCATGGCATTGTTTGTACCCTTGTACAAAGATTTTCGCAGCGCCTCAGAAGAACTCCTCGCTTCCTTTGTCGATACTGAAATGGCAATACTTGAAACCT
This sequence comes from Emticicia sp. BO119, assembly GCF_013912375.1. Lineage (GTDB taxonomy): Bacteria > Bacteroidota > Bacteroidia > Cytophagales > Spirosomataceae > Emticicia. Next base: position 363,388 of record NZ_JACETV010000003.1, read on the forward strand.
ATTTTTCAAAAGCCATTGCAATCATGGAAAACACAACCTATAAACTCAGCAATCCCCATGAAAAACAGTCCTGAATACATACTTGGTTTTCACCAGACCAGCCACGCAAAGCTCCCCATAGTCGGGGGCAAAGGCGCCAATCTGGGCGAACTTGCCCGGATTGAGGGCATCTGCGTACCTGATGGCTTTTGTGTTTCAACAGACGCTTTCAGAAGAATCATGGCAGAAAACCCGGTGATTAACAAACTACTGGCGCAACTATCTCTGTTGAAAACAGAAGACCGTGCCCTGATAGCCGGGCTAAGCCACAAGATTCGCACCTCCATCACAGACACCCCCATTCCTCCCGATATAACAGCAGAAATCATCAGGCATCTCGCAACAGCGGGCAAGGAGCAAGCCTATGCTGTGCGCTCAAGTGCAACCGCAGAAGACCTCCCGACGGCGTCTTTCGCAGGCCAGCAGGATACCTTTCTCAATGTCATCGGGCAAGAGTCAATCCTGCAACATATCAGTCAATGCTGGGCATCATTATTTACCGAAAGAGCCATATTTTACCGCATTCAGAACAACTTCCCTCACCACAAAGTCTACCTCTCGGTGGTTATACAGCGCATGATTTTCCCACAGGCATCGGGAATTATGTTTACTGCCGACCCTATCAGCGGCAACCGGAAAGTCCTGTCCATCGATGCAGGCTTCGGATTAGGCGAGGCACTCGTATCCGGTCTTGTAAATCCCGATGTTTACAAAGTCGCTGACGATACAGTTATCGACAAAAAAATAGCAACCAAGAAAATAGCCATTGATGCCTTACCTGGCGGAGGCACCAACGAACAGAAAATTGCCCCCGAAAAGCAGAATAAACAAGTGCTTGCCGATGAGCAGATTTTATCACTTGCGCGCATGGGCAGGCAGCTTGAAGCCCATTTCGGTAGCCCGCAGGATATTGAATGGTGCCTGGCCAATCAGAAATTTTATATAGTTCAGAGCCGCCCTGTTACCACTTTATACCCCATTCCCAAACAAGAAGATGAACAGAATCATGTTTACCTGTCAGTAGGCCATGCACAGATGATGACAGACGCCATGAAACCGCTCGGGTTGGCTGTCTGGTTACTAACCACGCCTGCCACCATGCGTGTAGCGGGTGGAAGGCTGTTTGTGGATGTAACTCCCATGTTGCTTTCCCCAAAAGGCCGCCCATCAATAATTGACACTTTAGGCAGGTTCGACCCTCTCGTAAAAGATGCCCTCACTACCCTGATTGACCGCGGAAATTTTATAAAGTCGCTGCCGGAAGATGAAAATGAGCCGGATTCAGATAAAGGCAACAAAAGCACCCCTCCTCCAAATTACCAGGCCCTCAATAACTATGATTCGCTCGGCGGAGCGGCAAAAGTTGTGGCTGGTTTAATAAAAAATAGTACGGCCTCCATAGAGACCTTAAAGCAAAACATTCAGCTGAAATCCGGAGCAGAAGTGTTTGATTTTATTCTCGAAGATATTAAGGAATTAAAACAGACCGTACACGCCCCGCAGAGTTTTGGAGCCATAATGACCGGTATGAATGCGGCGGTATGGATAAACGAAAAAATGAACGAATGGTTAGGCGAGAAAAACGTAGCAGATACCCTTTCTCAGTCTGTACCCAATAATGTTACCGCCGAAATGGGGTTGGAACTCATAGACGTGGCAGATTTGATCAGGCCTTATCCTCAATTAATTGACTACCTGAAACACACAAAAAACGATAATTTTCTGGACAAACTACCTGATTTTGCAGGGGGAACAGAAGCGAAAAAAGCCATTGAAGCCTATCTTGATAAATATGGTATGCGGTGTGCCGGAGAAATTGATATTACGAGAACCCGCTGGGCTGAAAAGCCATCAATACTTATTCCGGCAATGCTTAATAATATCAAAAGCTTTGAAACCGGAGCAAGCAAACAGAAATTTGAACAGGGGCTACAAGAGGCTTTGAAAAAAGAGCAGGACTTATCAGAACGCTTGAAGCAGTTGCCGGATGGAGAACAAAAAGCCCGAGAAACCAAACAAATGATTGCTTTGGTGCGTGACCTGGCGGGTTATCGCGAATACCCCAAATATGCCATGATTAGCCGCTATTTCATCTATAAACAGGCATTGCTGAAAGAAGCTAAAAAGCTGGTGCAGGCGAAAGTTATCCACGAAAAAGAAGATATTTTCTACCTCAGTTTTGAAGAACTACGTGAAGCAGTATCCACCCATCAATTAGATTATACCCTTATCCGCCAACGGAAAGAAGATTTCAAAAACTATGAAAAACTAACCCCACCAAGGGTAATGACCTCTGACGGCGAAATTATTACAGGTCAGTACAAACGCGAAAATCTTCCTGGCGGAGCCATCATTGGCTTAGCTGTTTCCTCTGGTATAATTGAAGGACGAGCCCGCGTAATTCTGAACATGGAAGACGCCGACCTCGAAGAAAACGACATATTAGTCACAGCCTTCACCGACCCGAGTTGGACACCCCTCTTCGTCTCCATCAAAGGCCTGGTAACCGAAGTAGGTGGCCTAATGACCCACGGCGCAGTCATCGCCCGCGAATACGGCTTACCAGCAGTTGTAGGCGTAGAAAACGCCACTAAACTGATTAAAGATGGCGATAGAATCAGGGTGAACGGCACTGAGGGGTGGGTGCAAATCCTCACTCAATAATCCATTTCTTTCCGTTGGCTGCTCATTCAATCGGCGTTGGTCTCAGAAGTAATGGAGGCGAGACTTTTTTTAAAGAGATAAGACCCCACTCTCTCATCCTCCGCCATGCCGGGGGTCAGAGTGGGGTTCATTCCCCAGTGAAAAATTTCTATACAAAACCTTTAATTCTGCCAACAAGATTAGCTACTTATTTCCCAACAGCTCATTCAGATATTACAAACCGGACCACCTCATAGCCCTATCAAAATCTGACAAAGCACATACCAGAGCATAACCTAACGCACCCGATAAAGCATACACCAAAGCATAAGCTAAAGCAACACTAAAGCACGCACCAAAGCATTGACAGTATAAATAAACAAATAAACAAAGAAATTATTTAAACCATTAAACCAGAAAAGTATAATGTCGAAACCATAGTTCCGACAACAGCCTTGAAAAAAAATTTAAAGTCTGTTTAACCCGATAATAGATTCGCCCAGACTCATTCGCTCAGACTACCAACAGTTCAATTTCAGACAAAAAACCTCAGAACACTTTGAAAGTCCGATTCAAAACCTGAAATTTACCGGAATCACACAACAATTACTGCTATGACCGAAGAGAAAAACAAGAGCAATACAGGCGGCCGGGGTAAAACCCGCTATACCCCCGAATTTGACGAGCAAGCCTACAATTACTGCCTGCTGGGCGCTATGGACGAAGACCTCGCCCGTTTCTTTACAATTTCTGTCACTACCCTCAACAACTGGAAAAAGAAATACCACAGCTTCCGTGAAGCCATCAGGGTCGGAAAAGAATTTGCCGATATGAAAGTAGCCGGAAGCCTGTACAAAAGAGCCATTGGCTATACCTATCAGGAAATCATTTCACAGGCAGCAAAAATACCTGTAAAAAAGGCAGGAATGGAAGAGACAGCCAGTGAAGAATCTCAGCCTGATAGCAACAACAGTCTCAGAACCGTAAAAATAATCACAAGAGAAGTGGCCCCCGACACCCGGGCACAGATATTCTGGCTCAAAAACCGTCAGCCAAAGCATTGGAGAGAAAAACAGGAGATAGACCACACCACAGGCGGCGAAAAACTACCCGTCATCACCATCTTTGAACTCCCCAATGATGGCCGCAACGACTGAGAAAACACTACCACAAAAGGCGGTTTAGCAGCAGGTCTCAACAAAACGTTTTGTTTGCACTATAACCCCGACAACACACAACAAAGATACAATGACAGCCCCGACAATCGAAAAAATACGCCCACAAGCCGGTTATCAGCTATTGGCCCTCTCGTCAGGCGCCGACATCGTAATAGGTGGTGCAGCAGCAGGCGTGGGCAAAACGTTTTGTTTGCTCCTTGACCCGCTCAAACATATTACACAGGTAGAAGGCTTTGGCGGAGTGGTGTTCCGGCGAACCACCACACAGGTAAAAAACGAAGGCGGCCTCTGGGATACCTCCATGAACCTCTATTCAAAAATCCCCAATGCCCGCCCCCGTGAATCGAGTCTGGAATGGCTCTTCGAGTTAGACAGCAATCGGGTCAACAAAATCAGGTTTGCACACCTCGAACACGAAAAGAATGTGCTCCACTGGCAAGGTTCACAGATACCCTTCATCGGTTTCGACGAACTGACGCACTTCACCGAGAAGATGTTCTTTTACCTGCTCTCACGCAACAGGTCAGTATGCGGCATCAGACCTTATGTGCGTGCCACCTGCAACCCGGACCCCGAAAGCTGGGTCTACAACCTGATTGAATGGTGGATAGGTGACGACGGCTTCCCGATACCCGGGCGAAACGGCACTATCAGGTATTTCACTAAAAACGGCTCTAACTATATCTGGGGCAATAGCATTGCCGAAGTGTACGAAAAAGCAGCTTTTTTTCTCAATGATATTCTCAAAGAATCAGACTTGAAAAAAGAGCATTTCATCAAGTCTATCACCTTTGTATCAGGTTCGGTTTATCACAACCGAAAACTGCTCGAAAAAGACCCCTCCTATATCGGCAATCTGCTGGCACAAGACGAACAAACCCAGACCCAGCTACTCAAAGGCAACTGGAAATTTGTACCCTCAGACCTCGACATTTACAAATACGAGGATTTCCTCGGCGTATTCAACAATACCTACCAGACCCGCACGGCAGATAGATATATCACGGCCGACATCGCACTGGAAGGCTCCAGCAAGTTTGTAGTGGGTTATTGGGAAGGGAAATCCCTCGAAGACCTCGCCATCATCGACAAATCCAAAGGCAACGAGATCATTGACACCATTATAGAAATGGCACAGAAATACAAAGTACAAAACAGGAACATCGCTTATGATTCAGATGGCATTGGTGGCTTCATCGACGGTTTTATTATCGGCTCTACCCCCTTTCATGGTGGGGCGGCGGTTATCCCTGTCAAAGACCCGCTCAGTGGCAGAATCATCAAAGAAGACTACCTCAACCTCAAAACACAACTCTATTATCGCTCAGGCTATGCTGTATCCAAAGGCCAGTACAGAATTACAGCCGAAGTAGCCAACCGGATGTATGACGATAAAATGACTGTCCGCCAACGATTCATGTACGAGCGCAAAGCCATCAAAAAAGACAGAGCAGACACCGATGGCAAAAAACGTATTATTCCCAAAGAACAAATGAAAGTAACCCTCAACAACCAATCCCCCGATTTAATGGATATGCTTATGATGCGTGAACTATTTGAACTAAAACCAAAATATGATTTAGGAGCTTATTAACCAAGCCATACCAATACTCCCTCATCTTTTGTAGTACACCCCTCTGGCACACATTTTTAGTACTACAATATGAGTAATTATTTCTGTACCTTTGAGTGCATTTAACATAACAACCAATGACAACCAGACCAATTATTTTAATTGAGGACGATATTGACGATAAAAAGTTTTTAGAAGAGGCATTTATTGAACTGTCCATTAAAAATCCATTGCTTTGGTTTGATACCTGCAAGGCAGCCAAGAATTTCCTTAAATCTACTACCGACCAGCCTTTTATTATTTTCTGTGATATAAATCTGCCCGGTCAAAGCGGCATTGAGCTAAAACGGGAAATAGATGCAAGCGAAGAGTTAAGAGAAAAAACTATCCCGTTTGTATTTTATACCACCACAGCCAATCAGGATTATATCAAAGAGGCTTATACCAAACTAACCGTGCAGGGTTTTTTCCAGAAAAGCCACGATTTCGAACAAACCAAAAAAGACATTCAGCTAATTGTAGAATACTGGAAACGGTGTCTGCATCCTAACTGACATCCTCAGTGCCACGCCTGTCTTCTTCCGAAAACAGGTGTGGCACAGGTGGCAAAGGCGCAATCAACTTCCCTGCCAGCAGAATAAGCAGAGCAATTACAGGGCAGGCAGCCATAATAGCCGTCAACGGAATACTCGTACCATTGCCCAGCCACCCCACTAAAGCAGTAGCCGACGCCCCGAAGCTCATTTGTATAGCGCCCATCAAGGCAGAGGCACTTCCGGCATCTTTGGTGAACGGAGCCAGCGATAGAGCCGTTGTATTGGGTTGAATAAACCCCTGGCAGCTGATAAACACCAGAACAAACAGCACCATACTATTAAATGTATGTAAACCCGCAACACTCAGCCCCACCAGCAATAAACCCAGTACAGCCTGAATCGGCAATACGATCCGGATTATCGCCATACTGGTTCGCCTCCTGAGCACAAGGGTATTCAGCTGACTACTGCCGATAAGCCCTGCTGCCGTCATACCGAAAATATACCCATACTGCTGTTCGTTTACACCGTATATTTTCATAAACACCACCGCCGACCCGGCCAGATAAGCATATACTCCCGACGACACCACAGCCCCGCAAAGCGCATAGGTAATAAACTGGGTATTGGTAAAAATCCTGAAGAAATTAACACTCACCACCTTTGGGTGTAAAGACATTGACACATCGCCGGGTCGACTTTCGGGCAGGAAAAAGAATACAGTAATAAGCAACGAAAGTCCGATAATAACCTGTAACCAGAAAACCGACTGCCAGCCAGAACCAATAATCAGGTAGCTCCCGATAGTAGGAGCAATAATTGGTGAAACCCCTAAAACCAGCACCAGTAAAGAGAAAACCCTGGCAATTTCGTTAAGTGGAAAAATATCTCTGACAATGGCTCTGGGTGCCACAATACCCACACAACCACCCAATGCCTGAAAAAAACGAACGACAATGAGCATTTCAATAGAGGTAGACAAAGCGCAGCCCACCGACGCCAGTGTGTAAAGAAACAAGCCTATGAGCAAAGGCTTGCGCCGGCCAAAGCGGTCTAACAAAGGCCCGCAGATCATTTGCCCGATACAGATACCCAGAAAGAAACTTGAGATTGAATAAGAGACCGTATCAATACTTACATGAAAATCGGCGGCAATACTCGGAAACCCCGAAATATAGGTATCAATCGAAAAAGCCCCGATAGCCGAAAGCAAGCCCAGAATAATAATGAGATAAAAACGATTACCGCCCATAGGTTAGTTTTAAAAAAACCGTGCAATATAGGCAGAAAAACTTAAGTCCGGCAAACTGTTTTTCACTGGCTTTCAGGCATAGGTGCCGCAAAATAAGAATACATTGCTTCTTATTATATTTTATTCAATCTTTGTTTAAAACACTATTAATCAATTCTCTAAAATCAAGGTCTTCTGACTATGGCAAAGATTAACAGGAAATTCTTTTTCGACCGCTGCCGGCCTTTCTTTCCCAACGGTAAGCTCTCAACCAGACAGGTGCAGGGTTTAACTGCAATACTTGATGAATGGGAGGCAAATCACAACGACGACGACGACCGCTGGCTTGCCTATATGCTCGCAACGGTGCACCATGAAACCAGCACCACTTTTCAGGGCATTGAAGAGTTTGGCAAAGGGAAAGGCAGACCCTATGGCGAGAATCTGAAAATTGACAAAAAGACCCGCTACACCAATACCCCCAATATATTCTACGGCCGGGGCTTTGTACAGCTTACCTGGTACGAAAACTATGAAGCAATGGGTAAAATTTTAAATCAGGACTTCATCAGTCATCCCGAACTCGTCTTAGAGCTTGGCAACTCAACCAGAATCCTTTTTATTGGTATGCTCAGGGGTTTGTTTACAGGAAAGAAACTAAGCGACTATTTCAACGAAACCAAAGAAGACTGGAAGAATGCCCGAAGAATCATCAACGGCACCGATAAAGCCGAGCTAATAGCCACCGTTGCTAAAAACTACTATAGCTGTATCAGTTATATGATGTAGGCAGAAAGAATCAGGAGTGATTTTTCATGGGCAAAATGGTCTTTTAATTATTTATAATCCTTAATTAGTTTTACTTATACATTATCCTGTTGCTGAAACAATGATAACCGACAATACATTAATACTTTTTACCCGTCTATATCCGATTATCGGGATATTGATGTATCTTCTGTTATCTTCTCTTAAGGTTTATCAGATCAGGTATTTACAAAAGGTTAACTCTGAAACTATTTCAGCAGAAGATTACCCTGGCATACTTTCAGACAAATCTCAAACTGCTGATAATTTCCTCAAATACCTGATTACCTACCTTTTCAAATATAAGGCTGACGAATGGAAGGTTGATGATAAAATCGAAGGAAATAAAAGAATAAAACGCAATGTTACAATCCTTGATGGTTTCATTACATTCCTCAAACCCTATTTAGTAGTTAGTTTCATCTGGTATTTTCTCCAGGCATGGGCAGAAAATAAATTGTTTTACAATGAACTAACAATCACCTTAGGTGAAATCCAGGTTTTACTCACATGGATACAGAATCATTTCTATATCAAAACCCTTAATTCCAACCGTTATCTGATATTTGTATTACTTGCCATTATTTGTATGCTGATTCCGTGGCTGTACGACAAAGATGTAAAAGTAAAGAAGGTGAAAAAGCATTTTACCAATAGCCTTGTTTACCTCAGTATCTTAGGATCTATCTCTTTTTTTGGAGCAAAGACCGGAAATTTTGTGGCGGAGAAAAGCGATAAGTTGAAAAAACTTGCTTTTGAGATTGAGGCAATTCATGATAACATTTATGTAAATGTAGCAAAGGCAGTTTTAATAAGTGATTTTCAGGAAAGCATCGAAAAGAATAATGCTTTTATTAACGCGAAAGTTCAGAAAATAAACGAACTGAAAAACGACCTGACATCCTCCGTTCCTGAAACAATCAACAATCATCTTTTTCAGATTGAGTCTAATATTCTTGATAATTTAATCATACAAATAAAGGCCCAAAGCGATGCCGCCGTTCACTCACAGTATGGAATAATACTGAAGCCTTTAACGACTACAAAAACTGATAATATCAGTAAGAACAGACATGAATCAATTAGCTTATTATTAGAAAAAACGCAATCGAACGAAAGCCAGATAACCTATCTTAAAAATGAAGAAAACTGGAATGTGGATCGAGGCAACAAGATGAATAACTCTATTAAAGAGTTTATTAATTCTGAATCTTATCAAAGAAACTGGGAAAAAGTCATTGAGGCACTTTTCGATTATCTATTAGATAACGGCCTGTCTGGTTTCCTGAAATCGAACACTATAAATATGCCAGAATACAAATCTATAAAGAAGGCAATCGCTCTCCTACTCACAGAAAACTACAGAAGCCATTTTACAAAGAAAGTTACCAAAGTTTTGATAGAAGCAAGCAATAAATTATATGAAAAGGCTCATATAACCTTGAACGAGTCTTCTCCTATTAATACATTATTAGATAAGACTGACATTCAGTATTTAGAGAACCTTGAGCATTTGGCAATTGCCGAGATAAAAGTTGCCAGACAAAAAGAACAGGCAGAAGCCAGAGCTCAACGCTTGCTTGAAGCAGAAGCTCAAAGAGAGGCGCAAATAGCTACAGAAAAGATGAATGCATTAAGAAGCAAAAGTACCTGGGAAAAGATGCGGATGGCTTTTTTGGCAGATTTAAAATCAGGAGATTTCCCAAACCTGAAAGGGGATAATAGAAGTATGTTTCTAAAGGCATTTGAAGAATGGGACAATTATATTAAAGATATAAACTATGAGACATTAAAAAACTCGGATATTGAAAAAATCTTCAAAGAATACTCAAAAAAACACCCGGATTTAATGGCTGCCTGGGGGTACTTGGTAATTGGTAATTACTATAATGAAATCAGATTTGCGTTTCCTAAAGTAAAGGCCATTAAACCGATTCATGGCATAGTCTATTATGCCTCAAAAGCTCATGACACAAAAGGTTTGCTGGGATTAGATGTGGGGGCTATATTTGGTTCAACTGGAGTAGAAATTAAAACGGGTAATACTAATAGCTATCACCTACCTGAAATAGTTGATGCTTATATTATGGATCAATTACTTAATATATATACTACAGAAGTAAATGAATATGTAGGGAAATTTTGCCCAGTCAAATAGGAAGAAAATTCTAACTATAATAAGTGAAGATGTAAATCATTAGTGCCTCCATTTAAATCGAAAAGACTTAATCATTCCCTGTTCAACAAAGATGTAACTATCTGCCTTTTCCGAATTGTTGTTTGTCAGTGATTAAACTGTCAACTCAAAAAAACACCTTTCTGCCAATCTCCATTAAAAAGTTAATTTATAACAAGGCAATGATTCTAAGGTAAATTACCCATTGTTTTCCTTTCTCTACACAAGTGGCACGAATATTTAGTGTACTACAATATGTTTATCATTTTAAACAGTCTATCACACAACATAATCTTTTAAAACTATGAAACAGGCAGAAAAAAAGAAGTTCATCAAAGAGCAAGTAGAGAAACACAACGAGGATATTAATTCGAATACCAGAAAGGCGGTGGAAGACGCCATCAATGATACACCCAATCCACCTGAGGCCAATACAACCCAAAATGCCGTAATAGGTGCGGTTTTAGGTACAATTGTAGCCGGGCCTGTAGGTCTGGTAATCGGAGGTGCAATTGGCTCTACCATCGAAAGCGATGAGAAAAAGGAGTACAATGAGGTCTATCAAGACACTAAGGAAGAGTTGAAGAAAAAGTAATGAACCTTACACTCTACAGCACCTATCCAAAGTATGTAACGGGTATCGGTGATAATAGTATTCATACCATTTCGTTTTGAAATGGTATGACTCATAAATAATTTTAAAACAGTATCAATATGCAGAAGCTACCAATATATCTGTTTGTGGTTTGTATGGCATTACTGGCAGGATGTTCTCCACAGTATAAAATACTGAAATCAAATCAGGTGGATAATTTCAGTCTCACTCAATATAAAAGTTTTGGATTCTATGAGATTGAAGCAAAAGGTGACACCTTACCGGAACGATTCACCGAAAACCTTAATCTGATAAAAAATGCCATCAGCCGTAATCTGGTTTCCAAAGGATTGACGCAAAGCAATGAGCCGGATTTGAAAATAAACCTTGCCATAGTAGTAAAGGAAAAAATCCAGACAAGAAGAACCGATTTCCGGACGGATGCCCCCCGTTATATCGGCCAACGGCGGTACTCCTGGAAAAGCGAGGAGATAGAAACAGGACGATACAGAGAGGGGACTTTGTTACTCGATTTTGTAAATTCCAGCCAGAATAAGCTGGTCTGGAAAGGCGGCATAGAAGGCATACTCCCCGAAAAGCAGACAAAATTTGAGGAGGGTATAAACAAGGCATTACAAGAACTGATCGCACCTTTGTAGCATTCAGTTCATAGAGAATACACAAGGCCGGTTGGATAATTTGTTTACTTACTATCTGTAGATACCGGCGGGTTCGACAGCAATTTATAATCTTCTCTCACAGGATAGAAAACATCATAAATTTTACAATCTGTCAGTGCCTTTCCTCTATGAATGACATTGGGTGGAATAACTGCCAGAAGGCCATTTTCATAAACCTTTGTTTCCTGACCAATGGTCAGTTCAAACCTCCCTTCTAAAACAGTAGTAATCTGCTCATGAATATGCGCGTGCATTGGCAGAATCGCCCCTTTTTCAATCTCCCAATAAGCTAAAGTAAGTTTATCAGTATGAACAAATCTGGCTTTAAATCCTGTAATTACTTCGATTAATGCTAACTCTGAAATATTAATCATGGCCGTATAATTTTATGTTCGAGGCTTGCCGCAGGGTTGGAATTGTTGCTGTATCTGCCTGGCAACTGAAGCCGATTAAATTACTGATATTGAAATTAAATATTATAAATACTAAAAGCTAAATAGAATTCGGTCTGCCCGATATTCGCTGATAGTAGTAGAACTGATGATGGTTATTCCGTCCGCCAGCCTTACGGCAAACCTTTTGTTGTGCCGTCGTACCTTGCTTCTCTTAGTCAGATTACTCGCTTCACTAAAGGAATTTTACGAATCAACCCAACAAACATAAAGGAAAATACAATGCTTAAAATGCAGGCTATAATATATTTAACAGATGGCTTAAGCATTAAAGATTCCAGCATAATAGTAACTCCAACTACAACAGCAGAATGGAAAATATAAACCCCGTATCTATTTTCTCTTATTATTGATAATGTAGAATTTGTAGCATTGAGTTTTTTGTTAAATAGATGAAGGAAAAAACCACAGAATCCAATACACAAAAAAACCTGAGCGAATGAAAGAGAAACTGACTCCCAGGTAATGCCCGAAACAAATTTATTAACAATAGTTGGTTCTGTTGAAAGAAGATAAATAATAACGCAAAAGTAAGCGGCTGCAATGAGTGAGATGGGAAACCATATTATTGCCACTTTTCTGGAAATATCATCAAGCCAATGCTTCCTGAATACTAAGAGTCCCAATGCATACATGAAAATGTAAGGAGTGATATTGGAAAACTCTATACCAATAAAATTTTGTCCAAGAGGAAAAAATTGTCGCACAATTAGCGTAAGACCACCACAGAGAAGAATAACCGCCAATATATTTATATGTGTAGGGATGTTATCGGGTATGCTTTTAGAAATAGAAAAATGAGGTTTTATAAATTTCCAATAGGCTATATATACTAATTCAAAAATTATCAACACCAGAATAAACCACACATGAGAGGTATAGGGTTTTGTGTTTTGCTGTAATACATAATTAAACCACGACAATTGGGTTGTCTGATTGTGTATTTCAATAAAATATAAAATACTTGGGGCAAAAATAATCATTACAAATAATAAAGGCACCACCAGGCGAATCAATCTTCCTTTTATAAATCTGGATACGCCTTTTTTCTCTAATGAAGGTATTGTTAAAAAAGCGGAAATGAAAAAGAAAAGGCTCATAGAAAATGATGCCTCGAGTCCGGTTATGGTTGAAAGAAAAATTTGAGCCGTGCCAGGTAGTTTTTCAGACGTAACATAGCACCAGCCGCCCATTGTCCCGTAGGCAATACTAACATGATGGAGTACAACCAGAATAGATAGACATATCATTAAATTATCTAAATAATACAGTCTTTTCATTTTCTACATCTAATTTAACATTCGGACAAATGTCTTGAAAAGGGACTTGAATGTATGCGGCACAACTGACGGATTTAGTAAAATTACAAAAAAAAATCAAAAGTTCTTATTGATTCCATAGTCATATACGAAGAAAAGCAACGGACACTGCCTGACTATGGCAGTGGATTGAATCATTTATCAAGAGGCGAAGACAAATCTTTACTGGAAATATTAGTTTGGCTCACATTTGCTTCTACAAATGCAAGTCCGGTGCAGACATGGCACAGTTAATCAAAACCTGATAACCTTCAAATCCTTAAAATATCCGATTGTACCAATATCAACCCATAAGCCAATTGTGCCGCTTGTGGTTTTGCCTAATAGTTTATCTACGATAAAAGTCGAGTATCTGACATCATTGATATACATCTCTGCCCACGGACCTTTTACTTCAATGCGCATTGTAATCCAGTCATTAAGGTCTACAGGGGCGGTAGTTTCGTATTTGCCATTAGCTTCCTTGCGCAAGCGGTCAAATTTATAATCAGGATACGCATAGTACTGAACTGTTTTGTTTCTGAATAATTGGTTATCCGACCTCCCGACTTTTGGTCTCAGATAAATATTCTCAAAGGCTGTATCGTTTTCATTAATTCTGAAAGCAATCCCGATAAACCCTTGTGCAGAAGCAAAAGGCGAAGGGTTCTGAATCTGACTTAACATCTTCACTTCAATGATTCCATCTTCCAGGTCGAGGTTCAATAATCTGGCATAAGTGGGTTCATCAACGGTTGTACCCAATCTGTTTACATCAAAAGGAATCGCTTTTAAATCCCTTTCAATCTTTAACACCTTTTCACCATTTAGTTCAACAACCGAGCCTGTCACGTTTTTCAGTTCAAAGGTCTGGTTATTCAAAGTTACCTTTTGCGCCTGTAAAGCGAAGGCGCAAAGGTTTAATAAGAAAATCGCAGATATTTTTTTCATTTTACTGGATTTTTAAATCGTATATTAAATCTTTCCCTCTGCTTCGGCAACCGTAACAGTCTTGCCCAACGCCCCGAACTCATGCAAATCACCTAATACCTCTATACGGATTGACTGGTCTAACCCACCCACACGAACAGGCACAAAACCATTTGCCTCAATCAGGTTTTCCACTGCTTCGTTGATGCTTGCCTCATCAGTAGCATAAAACAATACTGAGGCAGGTTGCTGGTTGGCTGCATGGGCTAAAGAGGCCGCACCTAAAGTACCCAGCGCTTTGGCTAACTTTGCACCCTTTGGTAAGAGCGAAGCATTGATTTGCCCGGCAGATTCGTCTGTGCCGATGATTTTGTCAAAACCGCCTTTCTGGTTCGGTGCAATCGGGTTTGAAGGGTCGATGATAATTTTGCCTTGTAGCAATGTCTCATACTGGTAGAAAAGTTCTTTGATAGCCGAAAACCAGACAGCCATAACAATAACCTCTGCTTCTCTGATGGCCTCTCCGATGCTTGAAGGTGTGGCAAGACTGCCCAGTTGCGTTGCAAAGCCAATGGCTTTATCAAGGTTTCTGTCGGCTATAATTACTGCCCTGTTATTGTTTACCAGGTTCTTTGCTACAACCTGACCTATCGTTCCAAGGCCGATGATAGCTATTTTTGAAGTGTTTGCTGCTTGCATTATCTTAATTATTTATGATTAATTTGATAATGCAAAATTAGGCTATGGGGCTGGTTAGCGTCCTTAACCTATCTTAAGAAATACCCTTAATGTAGATTAAGATTTGTCGCTTATTTTCTGGTTAAATCTTTACGTACTTTACTTAAAAACTCAGGTGTAATACCTAAATAAGAGGCGATTTGTGTATTAGGAAGACGATTGGCCAGATTGGGGTATTGCTCCAGAAAACTCAGATAGCGTTGCTCGGCAGTTGAACTGAAGGTTTGCAGAACCCGGTTTTGTAACTCTACAAATTTGTTCTCAATGATAACCTTAAAAATACGGTCGAGCTTGGGAATATTGATATAGAGAAAGTATAAATCCTGCCTCTCAATCTGAATAACTTCTGCCGGTTCAATGGCTTCAATAAACAGTTTGCTTGGTTTTTGGGAATGGAAACTCCCTATGTCGGCAATCCAGTCGTTTTCGGCAGCAAACTGGATATTATGTTCATAGCCTTTGTCGTCAATGCCATACATTTTAAAGCAGCCGGATACAACAAAAGAGTAATGCTTACACACAAAGCCCTCTTGTAGAATCATCTGTTTTCTTTTGATTTTCCGCTCTTTTACCCTGCCTTCCAACAGTTGTATTTCAGCTTCATTCAGGGGGATATATTTCTGAAAATGATTGATAAGGGCTTGCATGGTGCATAGATATTTGCGGCTAAGTTAGGGATTTTTTAAACTTACCGCACAAAACTAAGCCACGGCCGCATCCTGTTCGCTATATTTATTCCTTGTCCATGCTCAAAAACAGCTCCCTGTGCTTACCAGTGCCACCCCCTTTTGCGGACGAGTATAGGGGTGACACGAGGACTAATCCTTCACAAACACCACCTTGATAGCCCGTATTTCTCTTATCCATCTTGCCTGTTTTTTGTCTTGCAGGGCAATCAGTCGGAATGGGCCTTCGCCTGTGGGGAGTGGTGCGCCGTCTTTTTCTGTAACCAATAGTACTACGTTGGTTGTAAATTCAGGGTCTAATTCGGGCAATGAATAAACCACTTCGTAGCCGTCGGCAGCTTTTACGAGTACAGCTTTAGCCAGGTTTTCTCCTCTGAGTTTGCCGCCAAGTGTTACTCCGGCTTTTTCGAGTACTTCTACCAATGCTACACCCTTGTATTCATGTTCTTTGCCCTCTTTGCCTTTGGTTTTATAGGTCTGCTGTTTATAGCTGGCCAGGTCTTCTTTCTTTAGTTCAAGCGGGGTTAATACCTCACCGCTGATGCTTAGGGTAGCCGTATTTTGTGCATGGCTAAGCAAAGAGATACTCAAAAATAAGATAAGCAGGCGATAGCCAATGTTTCTGATATTTCTCATTGTTTCTGCGAATAATTAATGTCTGAAAATGCCGGATTATTAATAAAGGTTGTATCTGTGAGCATATGTAAAAAAGCCATTATATCTGCTTTTTCGGTGGCGTTTAACAAGAGTGTCTTCCCTCCTTTTTCATTAGACGTCCCTCTCAGAAAAGTACTCAATGTGGCACTCTCCTGTAGGTGTTCGTTGTAATGGTCAATTACTTCTTCCAGTGTTTTGAATCGGCCGTCATGCATATACGGGGCTGTCAGGGCGATATTTCTCAACGTAGGTACACGGAATCTGCCCTTGTCGCTTGCTTGGTGGCTGATGGCTTCTATGCCTGTGTCTTTAGGGGCGGCATCCAGGCCGTTGTTATGAAATAGCTCTTTAAAAGTTTTCGGCCCACCGTGGCAATGTCCGCAATTAGCCCCTCTCATACCTCTTTCCGGCGCAGGAGCTTCCATAAAAAGAGTCATACCTCTTAATTCCTGCGAAGTGGGTTGATAAGTACCTGCCAGATAACGGTCATAGGGCGAATCAGCGGATATGAGGGTGCGTTCAAACTGCGCCAAAGCCTTTCTGATTTTATCGGCATCAATATTTGCTGTGCCGAATGCCTTTTTAAACAAAGCAGGATAAACAGGTGTTTGTTGTAATTTTCTGACCGATTCATCCAACGACTGTCCCATTTCATGCGGATTAGTCATCGGAAAAACCGCCTGGTCTTCGAGACTTGCAGAACGGCCATCCCAGAAAAAATTACGTACCCAGAGCAGATTCACCAATGCCATTGCGTTCCTGCTCGTCAATGATTTATCAACCCCTACACTTAAAGCCCTCCCATCACTGAAAGCCAGTTTCTGCTGATGACAACTGCCACAGGAAAGTGAATTATCAGCCGATAGTTGTTTTTCATAAAACAGCATCCGCCCCAGATGCACCCCTTCTTTGGTCAAAGGATTATCTGCGGGAATCGTGAACCTCCCACCGAAATTAGCAGGATAGACCAATGGATAAGGCTCAGGCTTCCCATCATCCACCTTTAAAGCACTCAAAACCACCTTCAGCAAAGCCACACACAATAACAACCATTTGCGTTTGATTCTGGGTAATATGTGCGTATAATGGTTCATTTATTGAGCGAACAATATAGTAAGAAACAAGGTTTAGTATAAATACTTGATTCCTCCATAATTCATCGATATATATTTAAAGATATATCGCTAAGATAATGAAAAAACTGAAGTATGAAATTCGTTAAAATAAGATTAGATAAGATTGAGTAGTTCCTGTTCGGCATCAGCCACAGCTCTTAGTTTATCGCCCAGTTTTTTATAGGTCTCTATCACCTGTTTACCAGATTCAGTAAGTTCAGCACCACCTCCATTCTGACCACCTTTGTGAGTAATCACGTAAGGATTTTTGCCAAGTGTATTTAAAGAACTTACCATATCCCACGCTTTTTTGTATGACATTCCCATTTTCTGAGCTGCTTTCACAATAGACCCTGTTTCTGCAATCCCTTCAAGCAACTGGATTCTACCCGGCCCTAAAAACTTGACATCATCTATAAAAACCCAATGGCTCAGGCTTATTCTTATGTTTCTTTCCATGCTGTAAAGTTATTTGTGGTAAAGATACTTCCTGCTATAATATGTATAAATACTGGGCCGAAAAGTTGAGCATATCAAGTATGAAAAAGTAACTTTGAACCACAATCAATTAACAATTTTATTAATTCGGTGATTAATATTTATTTCTCTCCATTTTTACCCATAATACGTTCGGTTTTTATTAAGCTATGTATTAAAATGACAGAATGACTACTTTATAAATGTCTTGTTCAGCCATTCGACACAGGTTTCCCAGCTTTCAACAGGAATTTTGGCATGATACATATCTTTCAGCACTACAAATTCCTTTTGATTACCCGGTATAAGGTCATATAGTTCTCTGGCTTTTTCAACTGTAAACAACTCGTCTTTATCACCAATGCCTACCATAATCGGAATACGCATATCCTGCTGTATTCTCAGGTCTTTTGTAGGTATCATGGTTACAAACCGAAGTGTATAAGTATAATTGTACAAAGGATCTTTTGAAACGACCATCCCCTCGCGGTAATATTCCACCGCCTGATGCGATGGGCGAAGGATAGAGTTAGCTACAATTTTGGCTTTCTGGAAAGCTGTAGGTGATACTACTTCAGCTTCTTTTTTACGTTCATACGCCGCAGAGAGCAATATCAGCCCCGTCAATTCCTTCGGCACAGCATTAGCCACAGTTATGGCTGAAACTACTCCAAGACTATGCCCCATCACTACCACTTTTGGAAATCCAAGCCCTTTGATATACTTAATCGACTCTGCCAGATCGGCCGTAAATCTTTCCTTACCCGGACTATCTGCGCGATTACCATCCGACAAGCCATGCCCTCTGTAATCAAGCCCAAAAGTTGTATAACCACCGGCGGCTAAGGTTTTTCCGGCCATATCATAAGCACCACTATGGGCCGTAATTCCATGAAAAATCAATACTGCAAGGTCTTTTTTGGAGTCGACAATGCTATCAGGATTCCATCTTCGTAAAAACAACACTTCACCGTCGGTGGTTGTGAGGGTATCATGTGGGCCGACATAATTTTGTCTTAATTTTGCTGCCTCTTCAGGTGTAACGCCCACATGGCCGGTTCTTGATTCGTTAGGCCAAAAAGCTAATATCAATCCGATTACAAGGGTAACACCTATCAGTAAGAGTAATATATACATGGTTCTTTTGAGTATTTTTTTCATAGAATAGGGTAATTAGAGGTATGTACAAAAATAAATGAAATAAGTACTATTTTGCCAAAAAGGATGTGAGAATTTTTGCAGCTAAACAATGACAATATATAGTCTAAATATTTATTCAGCATTTGTAACTGTTAAGCATCAATCTCATAAGTTACGCCCCTATTTGTCTAAAATCGTACCTCATTAATATCATTTGTCTTCTAACTCCAGAAATCTAAATAAAGCTTGTTAAAAGAACGCTTGCTTACTCATGAAGAATCTGAAATGCAATAGGTAATGAGTTCTGAAAATGTAATTGTAAATTTTTCGTATTTCAAAATTCTGAACCCCAATCACATTATCTGCTATTTATAACCCAAGTTTATCCATCATTGGCTTTTCATATTCGCCATCTTCTGCAGGGTATCTTAATGCTTTTTCAAACTTACCCGATTGCCTGGCTAATGCCCATATCAGGCTCTCTCCTGCCGGAATATTGGTTGGCATTGTCTCATAAATTTTGTCTGTATAGGCTTTATCGGCATCCATCACTTCCCAGCCATTGGCTTTAAAATACTGAATCAGGTCGTCTAAAAATAAAGCTGATGCTAAATTATGATGTAACAGTATCACATGATTAATGCGTCTGTTAGTTAGCTGATAAGCTAAAGAATCGTAGAACAATGCCCGATTGAAAAGGTGTTTTTTATAATACTCTCTGAATCCCGAAATATCAGCTTTTGAGTTTTCGTTTAATCTTTTGGCTAAACGGTTGGCTATGTACCAGTCTGAAGCATCGATGGTTACATGGCCATTTTTATAGCCTTTCTGCTTCATAAATGCTCTGAATCCTTCTACTTTTTCTTTTGTGTCACCTTCCTTTAAATAAGGAAATCTGAAATACTTACAATAGTTGCTGTATGCCTTGATGATAGAGTCGTTGCTGGTTAGTTCGAGCTCAAAAGATTCCAGGCTTGTATTCTTGCTGTTAAAGTTGGGGTGAGTAAAAGTATGATTGGCAATCAGATGCCCCGCATTATTCCACGATGACAACACGTACTTACCTAATGGCGTAGTCTTATTAGCCCCTGATGAAAACAGAATGGCTTTTAGTTTGTGCTTTCTCAGGTTTTGGAGCAATAGCTCATTCCAAACTTTCAGTTGGTAGCCACCCATATTGTCTGTACGCCCGTCGTCAAAGGTAAAGGCTATTTTCGGCTTTTCGGTTTGGGGTTTGGTGATGTGTGTATCTGACTTATTATTGCTGTTATAAGCAATGTTGAGGCCGGAAATGGTAGTGATGAGAATAAGAAGAAATTTATTCATAAGTATTAGTATATTCTTTGCTTATTAAAGCTAAAGATAATAAGTTTCTATTCCGGGCAAGTATATTTCTAAAAATTAAAATTTATGAATCTAAATAATCACAATGTAACCGGTTCAATTGCTATAACCTTTAGATAGTGGATTTACAAACGTTAAGTCATTAAGGTTTCAGTTCAAATGTCTACAATTAAAATAAAACGATTTATTCCTTTAAGGATTATAAAAAAACTGCGACAAACATCTATTAGATGGTTGCCCTGCAGAATATCTGAATATCATTGTCACAACAGTCTGAAAATCACAAAATCTGCTCAAAAAAATTGCCTCATTCTCACACCCTGCCTACCTTTGTCTTTCTCTCCAACAGGCTCATTAGTGATATACCCATAATCTTTTCAGACAGATATGGGATTTTTAAGTTTTGAATCATCCAACAAAAAAACAATCAACACTACTGCCAATTCGTCGGGCAATTTGTACAATCAACTACTTTTCAGCATTCCTTATAGGGGAATGCCCATCACTACTGAGTACAATCTGAACGAATATGTGAAGACCTACGCCAATAATTCATTGGTTTTTGCACTTATTGACTGGAAAGCGGGCAGGGCATCAGAGATAAAGCCTTGTCTCTATCAGGTAAAAGATAAAACACTGGCCAAAGAATACCGAAAGTTTAATGGTGTCTACCTCAGCACCTACGAGTTAAAACAATTGGCTATGCTCAAAGAACGTGCTTATGAAGAAATAGAGTTATCGACCATTACACCAACAGACCTCACCTATGGCAAAATCAAAAAGCTGTTCCGGCAGCCTGCGCCTCTCTTTACCTGGAAACAGTTCGTTTATCACTATATGTCATCGCGTGACGTTTCCGGTTTCTGTGTTATATGGGCCAATCGGGTGGGTAACTCACTCAGCAAAGTTACTATTGAAAGTCTGAATCCTCTACCCTCCCATCTGGTACAAATTATTGGTGGCACGCCCTTTGATCCTATTCAGGGCTATAAACTCATCAATGCCACCTATACTAAAGAGTTCAGAGCCGACGACTCCCTGTTACTCCGCAATCACTCTTTCAATTATGATAACCAGGGTAGCTTCCTTTATGGCACACCTCGTATCCAGGCAGCTCTCAACGAGATTGACACCTACAAAGCCGCTAAGCTACGTGAACTATACGGATTTCAGACAGGCGATAGCACCAATATACTGTTCCCGAGAGACAAAGAGGTATCACAGGATTACAACCAACAATCACCGCAGGAAAAACAGAATTTCAAAGACATTATTCTCCGGTTGTTCGGGCAAAAAAATCGTCAGAATGTGGCAGTGTCAGGCTTCCCCTTAGATGCAATCCGGTTAGATGCCCCTCTTTCGGAATCCCGTACACAAGAGGCACAAAAAGCCATCAGAGAGATATTAGGAGCAGTATGGCACATCAATCCTGTGTTATTAGGCTCACAGGAATCATCAAGCTACAACAACCTGAAAGAGGTGAGTAAAATATCTTTGCGTGACGGGGTTTTCCCTGAAATGCGGGAACTCTGCGAGAGCCTTCATGATTTCCTGATTGCTCCCACGCTCAAAGACCACGAACTCCAGTTCGACTACGATGTGTTTGAAGAATTCAGTCAGGATATAAAATATCAATCAGAAGCCCTTCGCAACATGGATTTCCTGAGTGATAACGAGAAAAGGGCGTGGCTTGAGTACACACCATTACCTGTTAAAGATGCCCGCATGGATTTGCCACAGAAATATTGGGTGGTGGATAGTACTGGTAATGGAAATAAGGTATAGGGAAGTGATTTTTTTAAGAACAAACGCTACTAACCAAAAAGTAAGTGGCGTTTGTTTTGAAGAAATAAACACCCTATCTTATCAATTCCCTGATTTCAATATAATTTCACCGTATTCTTTCTTAAACTTATTATACTCTTTAGTGGTGATTAGCCTTAAGTCAAGTAAATTCTTTTTTTCTTCCGGTAGCTTGATTGCCTGTTGTTTACTTGGTTTCAGAGCAGGATTAATCACCTCATCTAAATTCATTGCTTTTCTGTGTTGTCAACCCAGACAAACTCCTGATAATTTTTTATATATTTAATGAACTCCTTATTTGTGAGCTGTTCGAAATTCAGGGTATCCTGAGAAAATGTTTTAACCCCGGGCAGAAATAAACACAGCAAGAAAAATGTAATCCTTCTTATCTGAATAGGTGCTATGGTTAATATTACCCAAAAACAAGAAAAATCAAAACAATAGCAAAATTGGGTTAAAGAAATACAAGCACACTAAAAGTATGTCTATGAGGTATCCATAACCGGATAATATTCTGCAAAAAAATTCAACCTTATAATAAAATCAGCTTTGTTTGATTCAACAATTTTATTAATCTTTGCTTAATTATCAACCCTCGTTTATCATTACTCACTCTAAAATTTGTTGTATGAAAAAAGTACTTTATTTGCTATTACTTTGTTCAGTCACTGTATTAAGTATTTCTAAAGTTCAGGCGCAGGAGGAGACAACTCCTGAAACATCTTTGTTTAAAGTTGAAGACAATGCTGTGATTTGGCAAAAAGTGTACAGTATGAATGTCACACCCAAAGAATACCTGACTTTCATCAAACTTAAAGGTGTCCTTGAAGACATTGACACTTTACAATCTACAATAATTGGTAAGTTAAAAAGATTTAAACTCAATACTTATGGAGCGCCCTGGGCAACAACGCCTATCTACTTAAAACAAAATATGTTCACCTCTGATGTGAGAATTGAAATCAAAGAAGATAGATACAGAGTTACGCTTTCCAATATTAAAGTAGTGGACGGGGTAAACAACTTAACACCAAATGCACCGGGATATTTGGTAGATTTTGAAACAATGTACTTTAAGGCGTTTAGCAAGGGAAAAACTCCCCGCCCGAGTTTCTTCAAAATTGATGACCCAATCATTACCAAGAATTTTGATAGCTTCTTTACCTACAAAAAATCTTCTTCTGATTTTTGAGGGTAGTTTAGGATACAAGCACTTATTAGCTTTACGCAAGGCTACCACTAATACTGGTCAAGACTGCGTTTAGCTTCTGCTTCTCCAACTCCGAAATATCCAATGATTGGATTTTTTTGGTGATGGGAGAAATAGCCAATTCTTTCCAGTCCACTTTTAGTGCTTTGGCTATTTTGACTGTGAGACGAAAGGTGGGTTTCTTGACACCTGTTTCAATATGAGAGACATACGCAGTAGACACGCCTGCTTTTTTGGCGAGTGCGGCTAAGGCTCTGTAATGTATCGCCTCCAGTATAAAGTTACTAAATTCTAAATCAATAACAACACCCCTTAAACAGCACCAAAACATGGTGCCCATACAGGGAAACAAAATTCTTAAGAAGTTAATGTACTGATAATCAAATAATTAATAAGTTAACCAGGAAGATTTTTTAAGGCAAAAAAAATGTCGAAATCATACTATGATGGGGAAAATCTTATAAAATCAGACTTTAGAGATTTGAGCAAACCTACGATGAGCTATGATATGATTACGAAAGCGCGCGTCCGATGTTATTGAGAACAGCATTCAGTTTCTGTTTTTCCTGCTCCGGAATATCTAATGATTCGATTTTTTTGGTGATAGGAGAAATAGCCAATTGTTTCCAGTCTACTTTTAGTGCTTTGGCGATATTGATTGTTAGGCGGAAGGTGGGTTTTCTGATGCCTGTTTTAAAAGTCACAAAAAAGTGCCAAAAAGTTCGCATATATGACGCAAATTTGCGACCTTTACTTTGTACTTTGCACACCTAAAAATGAAGGTTCGTGAACTACTAAGAATCCTTTATGATGATGGCTGGCTCGAAAAAGACCAGAAGGGAAGCCATTTACAACTGGTTCACCCAACCAAAAAGGGGAAAGTTACAGTCCCCGTTCATGGCGGAAATGTTCCGATAGGTACAGTAAACTCTATTATGAAGCAAGCCGGATTGAAATAGTTCTATTTGACTTAAAACGACGCAACGTGTTTTGCGAACATATATCAAAAAATGAAGCAGGAAACATTAATATTAGAAAACGGAGACGATGGCTTACTTTGGGGAAGAGTGTTGCACGAGGACGATTTAATCGTCGATTCAGCTCCGACAGTAGAAGAATTGCAAGCGAAAATCAAACAGTTATTATTTGATTTTCATGGGGTAGAAGAAGTTCAGTTTGAACTCGCTTACGATTTAACAAGTTTCTTTCTGTTTTTCGACTATCTGAAAATCTCAAAAATTGCAGCAGTAGCAGGCATGAACCCAAGCCTGTTAAGACATTATGCCGCAGGTTCAAAAGCAGCTTCCAAAGAACAGGTGGCTAAAATTGAAAACGCTGTGCATGAGTTAGGGCGGCAAATGGCTTCTTTGAAGTTGGTGGAGGCTTAGTTGATAAGGTTATAATAATATCCTATAAGTAATACCCCTGCTCAAACCTCAGAGTCCCTTTACTTTGCTCGGGCCTGCGCACACAGGAGACTCTGAGGGGGCATAATAAAAGTCTATTTGTAGAAAAACTCTTTGAAATAATAAATCGTATTTTGAAAAAAATCTTTTAAATAATTTCCAATATTTAATTTTACTAAAGATGAAAGAATAAAAGTAAAAATCGCTACTTCAATAGCTTTTTCAAAAAATACCCTTATAATTACGTCTAAGCTAAAGTAATTTTTTTCTTTAAACACTTTATATGAGTCTATAAATTTTTGAGCAAAAGGGCCTTTCTTAAGAATTTCAATTTTGGAATTTGTCATTAAAGAAGAAAAGCCTATACTTTTTATATTTTCTGAATAATTATATATAATAATTTTCTGAACATCATCAATTTGTGATAAGTCGTTCAACATATTCTTCACGTCATTTGAATTAATAGAAATCAAAGTAAAATAATGCGATTTCCCATGGATCGCTTTCTCAATTAAAGCTGTTGCGCTAAGTACATTACCTTTATTCCTACTTATAGCTTTTGAAATCTCATTAATTGAACCTATAACATCGATATTTTGAATTCCTAAATATATAACTGGCTCATCTCCAAAAATCCTTAATATAAAAAATGTTTTTTGATTTGGATTAGATATAATAGAATATTGGATTTCATCTCTTTTCAGTTCTGATTTATCTAAAACAAATCGAGGAATAACGCCTTGATAATTTTCAATATCAAATCTTATATTTTCAGTTCCTGACATTTCATCCCAATATACTTTATAATTTTTTTCAGTTTTATGAACAAAATTATAAAGAAACTGTGTACCTCTGGCTTCTGCTATCTCAATCAGTTCTGCCAGAATTGTTTGTAATTGTTGTTCTATTAATTCTTTTCTATAATAGTAATGATATTCATCTTCTAAGTTGGGTGAACAGTTGGAGATTTGCGAATCAATGTCTGTTAAAATTGGACTTTTCGTCAAATCTAAAAGTAGCCAAAAAGAATAAGGTTCAATGGCAAATGTTGGGTTACTTTGCAACTTTAAAATATTGATATTATTATCTCTTAAAATATCAGTGAAGCTTGTTATGAAACCAGGGGAGTCAAATTTTTGTATCGGTATAACCTTGAGCGCATAAATATTTTTCCATGAATTTGGAGGGAAGGGAGAAATTATTATATCAATATTACCACCTTGATTGTCCAAGTTAGGTATAGCATACACATTTATTTTAGATGAATACCAGTAATCTTCTGATAACTCTATTTTTAAACTACCATTTTTTACTTTTCGAGAAATTAGCTGACCAAGTTGAATAGTAAAAATATCTTTTCTTTTCATAGTTATTAATTTTTATACTCTTGCTTAATCAATATTATGAATAATTATTATTCTACTGAAAAATAATTATTAAACGGTTCATTTAAAACAATTGCCGAAATTCAACCCTCAAAAAAGTAAAAAGCACGGATTCTCGCCTGCTCTAAAATATCGAATCCTTGCCCCCCCTCACAACCCAAAAACCCCCTTCACCTGCTTCAAGGTGATAGCCCCGCCGCCCTTCTTGCCGTCTTTATTAATGGGTTTCCCTAAAGCCTCTCTAACCTGCCGCATTTTGATTTTGGCGGTGCGCTCTGAGCATTGGAATAGCTCCTGAACGTCTTTTACTCTTACTACCGAATTTTCTGAAAGTGTCATAAAGTGCATTATCGTGTTGTTATGTGTGGATTGGTGTTGCAAGTTAGTTTCTTACTTTTTATTGCCATAATTTAGCTGTCGCAAAGTTAAAATATCATACTTTACCACATGCACCCACAACAAAGCTCGACTAAAATGTACACCAAAGCCATCAGTGCGTCTGTCGATTTCGGAGAAGCCGACAAAACCGTCAAGGTGGTTTTCAGTACCCTTGATATGATCGATTTCGACAACGAGGTCATCCTGAGTGGTGCTTATACCAAGACTATAGCCGAGAACGGCCCGAAAAGTCGCGCCAGCAAAATATATCATCTCAAAGACCATATCTGGCGCACCGACAGCATTGTTGGTAAACTACAGGATTTATACGTTGAGGGCTCGCAACTTATCGGTGTTACGCGTTTCGATGAGTCTGATCCTATTGAGATGCTCAATTATTCGAAATACAAAAGAGGTTATTTTAATCAGCACAGCGTGGGTATTATCCCCATCAAATACCAGGATTTTGAGACCCACCGTGAGATTTCAGAAGTGAGGTTATTAGAGGGTTCGGTGGTGCTTTGGGGGGCGAATCCCGAGACCCCGACCCTTGCCGTAAAAACGGCTTATCAGGAGAATCCTGAGCTATTGTACAACGAAATAATAGCCGACCTCTCGGCACTCAGATACAACCTCAGAAAAAATCTGTCGGAGCAGGATTTGCTGTTTACCACACAAAACCTCGAAGACAAAATCAGTCAGTTTAAAACCCTGCACGCCAACACTCAGCCGGGGGCTGTTGCACCCACTAAGCCGTTATCTGTCAGGCAGGAAATTGATGCGTTTTTATTTGATAATACAGATTTTTAAAGGTTCAGGGAATAAGCGTTTTTCGAAATTTTCATTCAAATAGAATGCAGTTTCTCAATGTTTGGCTAAAGCCAATTGGATTCTGTTAATTTAGTAATGGGGGTGTCTAAAAAGTCTATAGTCGCAAAATATTATTTGGCTAATCTCAACCCGCGCGGCGTCCGCCCACACCCTAAATCCCTCTCCCCAACTGTGGAGAGAGGGACTTTTTAGCCCTTCCCCATTGTTGGGGAAGGGTTGGGATGGGGTCTTTTCCAAATATTATTTGGCGTAAAAGCCTTTTTAGACACTCCCCAATTGAAGCAAAAAAAATCAATAGCCCCGCGCGGCGTCCGCCCATTTTTAAATCCGCAATGGAATTGGGGGGTAACAAGAAGACAATAATCCGAATCGGCTTTAGCCAAAATTACCTACCTACGAACCTTTTTTAAATCTTAACCAACTATTACACATTAACACACAACACTAAAATGGCTCAACTTTCAGAAGCAGCAGTAAAAGAAATCGGCGGATTAATTGACGAACGACTACGGGGTATCTCAACAGACCCCGCCACCGCCACCAAAAAGGAGATAGCCGAGCAACGTCAGCTCATCGAAATGCTATCGGCCCAGAATGATGATTTATCAGCCAAAATCAACGGACAGGTACATACCAAAACCAGCAATTATGTTACGTTGGAAGATGCCTTATGGAGTGCCGCCAAATCCAAAAAGACCGAAATAGAGGCCATTGTTAAAGCTAATGGCCGCCAGACTGAGCCTTTGGTTTTTCAGGTAGGCACTAAAGCCGCTGTTGACCTTACCACAGCCAACACCATTGGCGCAGGTGCTACGCAATATTCACTCGTGCAGAATACCGGACAAATCTCTAAAATCCGTCAGCGTGAAGAGCGTTACCTGAGTGTAGCTGCTCCGGGCACTATCGGCGCCCCACGTGCCTTGTGGGTAGAAGAAACTGACGAACAGGGAGTGCCGGTATTCATTGCCGAGGGTGAAACCAAAACGAGGGTATCGGTGAAATACGTAGAGAAAATTGCTGAGGTACGCAAAATTGCAGTTTACGGCAAAGTAACTACCGAAATGCTGGCCGATTTGCCACAGTTGATTTCGTACATTCAGAACAATATGGCGAAACGCCTGTCGGTAAAAACTGAAGACCAGTTGATTGATGGCGATGGGGCAGACGATAATTTATACGGTTTAACGCACTACGCTACCCCTTTCAGCGCCGGAGATTTAGCCGCACAGATTCCGATGGCCAACGAACTGGATGTTATCAGAGCCATTGCCTTGCAGGTGGAATTAGCCTACGGTATCGGTAATGCCTTATTCGTGAACTCGGCCGACTGGGCAAAAATCCAGCTTATCAAAGATACTGACGGACACCCGATCTGGAAAGAGTACGAAGTAGCCGGTACTGGCCGCGTAGTAATCAGTGGTCTGGAGATTATTCCAACCACAGCCATCGCCTCGGGTGAGTTTGTAGGCGGTGATATGTCGGTTGTGAATGTTCTCTACCGTGAGGGCTTAACCGTACAGATTGGCTTATCAGGCGACGACTTCATCAACAACAAAAAAACCATCCTCGTCGAGCAACGTTTAGTGCAGTTCGTTAGCGGTAATGATACCCAGGTTTTAGTAAAAGGAAGTTTTGCTGCGGCTGTTGCTGCGCTGAATAAGGTGGGGTAAATTGTTCGATTATTTTTTTTGTTTCGTAGAGACGTATTGCAATCGCGCGGCGAACCGTACGTCTCCCGAGTCCTGTCAAAATGAGAATAATTAGCTATTCTTTTGAGACGTTCCACACAATTAATTCTACTGGATTAGATAGTCTTTGGAGACGTACGGTTCGCCGCGCGATTGCAATACGTCTCTACAAAACACAACAATTTCGAAAAATGAAAAAACTACTCACAACCATAACATTTCTGGTGATTTCGCTCGGTGCTATGGCACAGGCAAAACTCAAGCCCACACCAGCCACGGGCTTACTGACAAATGCTTCTTATGCTTATGCCAGTGTCTATGCGCCTATCAAATCAACCGGGTTCAGTCCAACGGCGGTCACGATTCAATTGAATCTGGTTAAAGGCACAGGCACACCTGGCGGATACGCAAGCATTCATGGCAGTGTAGATGGAATTACCTATGAGAAAATAGGCACTGATAGTGTAGCTATCAGCAATACTAACACGCAATTGAAAATCTGGAAACTGACTACCCATGCCTATCCTTATTATAGAGTCAGGCTGATAGGTTCTGGTACGCAATCGACGGCGTTTAATGCGTGGGTACATGTGAATTAAAATACCCCACCCTAACCCTCCCCAACTGTGGGGAGGGGATAAAACCCGCAAATGTGGAGATGAAGGAAAGCCCCTCTCCCCACTGTTAGGGGGAGGGGTTGGGGTGGGGGGCCAAAAAATAAAAACAACAAACAAAATGAAATCTGAAATTACTGAAAGAATCACCCGGGGCATGTCGGTACAATTAACCGATGCCGATAGCTTTGAAGAGCCTGTAAGCCTTTCAGAAATCAAACGCTTTATCAGCATAGATGCCAGTCTGGGCGTGCATGATGATACGCTGAATGCCTTAAATACAGCCTTCAGAAGGCTTGTTGAAGATAAACTGGGTATATCACTGATACCTCGGTCGGTTGTAGTCTCCTGGAGAGAGTTCTACGATTTTTCAAAGCTCCCCTACCTGCCTGTAAATACAACGGGCTCTATCTCGGTTACTGATTTATCGGATGCTGAAATAGCCGAAGAAGCCTACGAATTGAAAGGCGTAGGGGGCTTTTTAACACTCGCCGGAGACTTTGCCGAGGGTGTAAAAATCAGCTACCAGGCCGGAGGACAGGCTATTGACCCAAGCCATCAGCAGATGATTAAGAGTCTGGTATATGAGGTATTTGTGAACAAAACATCTATGCAAAAAGCATTGGCCATGCATGTAAACGCTCTACCTATATGAATGCTGAAACACTGATAGAAACCATGAATCGTGCGGGCCAAAAACAGCAGGCAGGAACGAAAGTAAAGCTATCAGCCGAAGTGCTGAAAAGCTATATAGCGCGCGGGATTGTGAAAGAATTAAAAACCAGACCCCGCACCAAACAACTGAAAATGGGTGGCGTAACCACCAAAACACAAGTGTAATGATGGCAGGATTAGCTTTTACGGAAGAAATACGATTTTATACCGCAACGGTGTCGGCCGACAACCAGGGAGGCAAGAGCATCACAGGCGAAACCCTGAGTTTAAGCACATTGGCCAGTATCCAGGAAAAGATCCTACCGAGAACAAGTACCGATGGGCAGCTTACTTTCAACCAGATGCTAAAGGTTGAAATATGGAAGAATCCGGCTTTTATCCCTACTGAAACGACTCAGGTAGAATGGAAAAACAAGCGATACACCATACAAGCTATCGCAGAAAACGAGACCCATACCAAGCAGGTATTGACTTTGATTGCGAGGGCTTGAATTGATTGAGTGAATGAGCGATTTAGTGATTGAGTGATTATTGACAACGGAGCAAATATTACGACAACAAAAGAATGATACTATTACTGAAACACTCGCCGTAAAACGATCGCTTATTCATTCAATCACACAATCACTCATTCACTAAATTGATATATATGAAAGACGCCACTAACTATATCCTCAGCGAGTTTTTCAGAGTGCTTAACGGTGCCATCACTTACGAAAGTGTGCCGGTTAAAGTATTCGCCATTGAACAGGATGAGGCCGACACTGACAACCTTTTTGTAAGACTGTATGCCGCCTATACTACCGAGTTTAATACCAAAACAAGCTTTGGCAGCAAGGTTTATATCAATCTTGAAGTAGTTAACAGACTGACAGGTGGTGAGCGTACTGAGTATAAAGTAAACGATGTAGCCAACAGTATCAGCGAGTTGATTCTACCTGCACCATCTACCACAGCTCTGGCAGACAATGCTGACTTTCAGCTTGTTAATGTAAAATCAGGCGGACCTTCAACCAATTTCAATGAACGGAGTAATACAGCCCTGATTGTCCGTAAAATTATCACATTTGAAGTAATCGTAAACCAATTATAATATGTCACAATTAATAGGTCAAAAGTACAGACTCGAAATCAACACGGGTACATCCGGCTCACCAGCCTGGCAGAAATTCAAACACGAAATATCCTTTGATATTTCTCATTCATCTGAAAAGGTTGAAGTTTCCAGCAAGGATACAGGCAAGCACAAAGATTATATCAAAACCTTGCTTGATACCACTGTGAACTGCACAGCCAGAGAAGATACGGCTCCGGGCTCAGGATTTGTATCATACACAGACGTATATGGATACTGGTTAAACACGCAGGCAGATGCTAACGGAGGGAAATATGGCATGCGCATTTTCACTGACGAAGAGGGCGGCTATACGTTAGCCTTCGATGCCTTCTTTGAAAGCATCGGTAACAAGTACGAGAATAATGGGATAGTAGAATATACCTTCTCATTGCAGATTGTAACCTTGCCCGAATTGACGCCTGTGGCGTAAATATTTAATCGTGAATGGTGAATGATGAATTAGTGAATAGTTCACCCCACTATCTTGAAGGATATTACCAGTAGTAATTTATTCGCTAATTCATCATTCACCATTCACGATTAATCACCCATTCACTAAATCCAAAAACCCATGATAGTAGAACTAAAACACGGGGAATTACAATGCAAGTTGCAGGTTTGTAACGAGTCGCTGGAGCTGGCTATTCCTAAATTTGAATCTGATACCGAAACCGAAATCAGCGCTTTGTTCAGTGGCGTAGGTAGTTTTGCTGTCTTTGCCCGTTATTACGCCTATTTCTCTTATAAAATCTATTGTCAGCGAAACCCTGGTGTACAAACGCAGAAATACCCTATCGGTACATTTATGAATCTGATTACAAAAGATGGCGTGTTGGTCGAGGAGTCGAACATTGCAGAAGCCTACGAAAAAATGGGGCAGACCATTGTGGACAGGGTCGAAAAAAAAATGAAACAGATCAAAGAGAATCCACAACTGCTGGAAACGCTGAGCGACCCAGCCGAGACGAATTAGAGGAATTTTATTGTGGTGAAATAGGTATCTCTCCCGACGTTTTCTGGTACGAAATGACCAGGCGACAGGCCATGAATATCCGCCGGGGATACATCACCAGAATCAACAATGAATTTGAGCGGAATATCTGGACCATGCGGGAGTTGTACGCCCTTGTGTACAATATTGTAGCCCGCAACCGGATTACCCCACAGCAGGCATTTCCGCTGAGTTTTGATAAAAGACCCGAGGCGAAAAGTATGCCATTAACCGAGTTTGCCAAAGTTTTACAAGCCAATTTTAAAGCAAAATCCGATGGAAGAGGAGAATAAAAAGATAATAATAGACCTTGATGCCAATACGAAAGAGTTTATAAAGAAAATAGAGGAGAGTCTTGCAAAGCTGGTAGAAACAGAGGATAAATTCAAAGATTTGAAAGAAACACTTGATTCGTTCAGCAATGCTTTCACAACTTTCGGAGGTGAGTCTGTGAAGTATGCTATTCAACTTCAAGAGGCTTTAGGTAAGGTTGAAAATACTTTTGGCAAAAGCAGTGATACAATAAAAGACTTTGCTAAAAACTCACTCAACTCTTTTGGCATTGCCGAATCTTCAGCCTTAGAAATGGTTTCAACTTTTGGTGACATGAGTTCCGTCATGGGCCTTAGTCAGGAAAACGCCGCTAAAGTTGGCATGGAATTGACCGCTCTTGCTGGAGACCTCGCTTCGCTTAAAAATGTGCAGTTAGATGTAGCCAGTACGGCACTCAAAGGTATATTTATTACTGATGCTGACGCTATTACTGAATCTGGAGTTACTGAGGCACTTAAGGAATTAGGTATTGTGATGACCGAGACCAATCTGGAACAATTCGCTTTGAATCAGGGCTTAAATGAGACCTATGCCCACATGACCGATGCCGAAAAAGCAGCTTTGAGATATGGTTTCGTAATGAATGCGACCAAAGGAGCTCAGGGAGACTTTGCTGGAGGTATTTATACTGCCGACAACCAGATGCAGATTTTCACTGAGTCAATCAAAGAATTATATACCAATTTTGGCGAATCCCTCTTACCCATCCTGACCAAAGGCATCATTATTATCAACAATGTGATTCAGGGCTTCTCAGATATGAATCCTGTGGGCAAGCAAATGATTCTCCTCTTTGGTGGTCTTATAGCAGCATTCCCTCTGCTAAAATCCGGTTTTGAGAAGCTGAACACCTTAGTAAGTACTTTAAAAATTGCTTTCGCCTCCGTATCTGCACCTGTTGCTATTGCTACTGTAGCCATTGTAGCTTTTGCGGGATATGTAATCAAAAAAAGGGATGCTATCAAACAGAATCTGATAGACAACACCATATGGACTACATTCTCCAACCTGTTCACTAACGGCTTAGGAATGGTAGTAGAAATATTTGAACTATTCGGCAATATCATCTCAGGCGACTGGGAAGGTGTATGGGAGAATCTCATCAATATCGTAAAAGGTATCTGGAATACCATTGTTAATATAGTAGGCGGAGCCGTCAAAACTGTGGTCATCGTTACTGCCAGGATGTTCAAAATGGTAGGTCTCGATTCAGCCGCAGAAAAAATATTAGATATCAATAATACCATAGACAAAGCGGTGGATAATTGCTCTGCCAATACCGAAAAACTCACAAACAATGCCACCAAGCTTAAAAAAACGATTAGTAGCCTTGTGTCATTCAACTGGAAAGATTTAATCGGAGGTGGAAACGGTGGAAGAAACAAAGATGAAGATGCTGCAAGAGCTGTATCCGCATTGCGTGATAGACTTATACAAGAAACCAATCATGCACAACTGGCGGCTATGACGAACGACTTTCAGCAAAAGAAGACTAACTTACGTTTACAGTTTCTTGAAGAGATAAGTACCCATGCAAAGGAACTATATGAACTCAAGGCAACCACAGAACAAAAAAAACTTATACTTGAAGCCTATACAGACTGGCTGATTCAACGGACTAAACAATATCAAAAAGAAGATAGTGAAATACGCCTTTTTAGTGGATTTGAAAACCTCGGCACATTAAAATCAAACGATAAATCAAGTAATCAGGATAAGATTGCAGCTATCATCGGTATATCACCTGAAGGAATAGAAAAATACGGTTTATCCTTAAAGGAAAAAATCGATGCCTCTATGAAGTCTCTTACTGAACAGGGTGAAAACGAACAAAAAATAAACAATCTTGAACAGTTTCTTGGATTATCAGAGGGCACAATTACAGGGAAGAATATTGATGAGTATTCTAAAAAGGCAAAATTAATATCTGAAACAAATCAGCGAATTAAGGAGAGTTTTATGAATATGTCCTCTACTGCAATCTCTTCTCTTTCTGTAATTGTGGGTGAAATGATAGCTGGTACAGCTAAAATTAAAGATTTAGCCAATGCTGCACTTTCAAGCATATCACAAATGTTGGCACAAATAGCACAGCAAAACATTCTGTTAGGAATTTTTACCGTCAACCCGGGAATAGTAGCAAAAGGAGTTCTTGCTGGCATCGGGGCTGGTATTACCGGAGGCTTAGCTAAACGCACCCAGCAAGTGTCTGCCAATAAAGCACCTAGTATGGGGCTTTCAGGATCTTCTGTTTATGGAAGTCTGGGACAAAATTCAAGCGGGTCCGGAGAAAGTTATCTTAGAGGAAGTGATGTATACTGGGCTGGGCAAAGGTATGAAGTAATCAGAAACTTTTAAATTCATGGCTTACGAACTAAAATATTATGCTGCGGCAACAGGTATATCCTCTGTTGAGTGGAAAGTGGAATTACTTGAAAAAGATTATTCAGGCGATTCGATTGAACTTCTACTCATGGGTAATGGTATTCGTATAGGTTATGATAGAGAAGAAGACAGATTTGCCCCAATCATCAGTCGTTATGCAGAAATAAGTTTAAAGGCTAAAAACGATTTTCAACTGGAAGATCTTCAGTTTGATGATGAAAGAAAATATCAGGTAAAAATCTATAAAAATACTGTACTGGAGTTCGTTGGCTGGCTTGTGCCTTTCTATTCCAGCCAGGAGTTTGAAGACATAAGTGCGGTTGTGATTAATGTAATGGCAAAGGATACCATCAAGCAATTATCCAATGTCACGTTTTTCAATCAATATCCTGAAAGAACGAGCAATAAACAATCGTTTAAGGAGGTTATCAGCTTAGGCTTAAAGCAATTGGGCTATTTATTGTATTTAGAAATCTATTACAATAAATATGATGCAGCCATGCTAAAAGCTGCCATGGACTGCCCTTTATCCCAACAGTTTTTTGATATTCATGCGCTCCAGAATAAAGACGGTACTTGGCTTGATTTCTATACCATTATAGAGCGTTTATTGGCACACCATAACTTAAGATTATTTCAAAGCAAAGGCAAATGGATTATTGTGTCAGTTATTGAACTATTAGATGGTAGTGTAACAGGGAGACGGTCTGAGCCTAATTATGGGTTCTACATGGCCACTGTCAACTATGAAAGCGACAAGACGATTCATACAGGTGGCATTAAGATTAAGAAAAAAGCGATTATCCGGAAGGATATCCCTGTTCAATCGTATACCGCTAAATTTGAAAAGGGTCTAAACGGTAATCTTTTGGTGAACGGGTACCTGTTAAAGTTCACAAGTGGTTTACCCGATAACTTCAGAAAAGAAGGTAATTGGTCAGTTGGTAATGTTTCTTTTATTGATGGTGGCGGGGTGCAGATAGAAAATACGGTTATTCAGAAAAATCCTCCTGCAGACCCTGATTCGGAAGAACCTTATGAGCCGTTTACGCCCATGAAGTACCTGATTTCAGACCCTGTCGATATAAGCACTCTAAAATCGTTCAGGTTTACAGCCGATGTCTACGGCGATGATGATATTGACGAGATAAGAATCGGTATCAGACTTACTGCATCCGGCATTTCACCAAAAGTCTATTACGTTAGCACTTCAGGTAGTATTTATTCTCATACATCATCAATATTTATAAGCAAAGGTACAGAAGACAAGGCTTTTTCTTTTGATGTCAAATGGTCCACTATTAAGGCAGATGAATCCGACCTATATGTAGATACCATGGAAGTATTACTCTATCCGGGTATCAGATACAGAGCGGGTGAACCGGTAAATACAAAGGTAAAATTCAGAAACCTTGTCATAACCGGAACACCACAAAATTATGATGACAACTACAAAGGCAGGATGTACGTATATGCCAATACAGCATTATCTTCTTCAAAAAAGAAAGACCCTTATTCTGTCTATTTTCATGATGATGTTATTCCTGATTTGAGATTAATCAAGTTGAGAGGTAGGACTTATGTTAATGAGACAAATACCAGAACAACAGCATGGAAAAGAACAACCGAGGATGTTGCTTATAGTCTGGTTGAATCGGTTTTAATTGATAAGTTATCTGTTACAGCTAAATTTGGAGATATATTCGAAGGCAGTTTAAAAGGTTATATAGATTTCTTTGAAACACCAGTACTTCAGGGTTATGACAAACGCTTTGTTCCGCTGTTTTTAGAATACAATCTGCAAAGTGATAGCACCGAATTTGTTTTGACAGAGTTATATAAGCAGGATATACCTTTTTCATACAAAAAACTTGATTTCTTTAACGATGATAAAGAGATAGACGTAAGTGATGGCACAAGTGCTTCAAAAATAGATGCTAATGAAAATTTTGATGCAGTAATTACGTCAAGAGGTGGAGGTGACGTCTTTCCTGTAATCCATTCTGACGGAGGAATTGATTCTTTTCCTGAGGATAGTAATAGTCCTGAAGCCAATAATAAAGGGCTTTTAAAATTAGGTTCTTCGCTGGCTAAAAAACTTCAATTAGGCAATCTGGAAAGCTTAACTGAAGTCATTGGTCGGCTCGGGCTCAAAAACACAAACAATTTTTTAGGCGAATTTTTAATTGGTGAAAACACCGAAGACCGGGCTTATAGCTTTCCCGACCGCGACATTGAAGTCAACCAATGGAACGACCTGAGCGACGTACCGGAGAGTTTTCCGCCAGATGCCAGCTATTTCAAAACCGATTATGGGTTGATTGGCACGCGCAATGGGCTCAACACAGTTTTTCAGACCTCCGAGCCATTTATAACAGATACTACCAGAGTATATGTCAATGGTGTCCGGCAATTTAAAGGCATAACAGCCGATTACCAGGAACTGAGCAACCAGTCAATTGAATTGATAGTGGCTCCGGAAGCAGACGATAGATTAATCATAGATTATATAAAATCCACATAACAAATGGCAACTTCAAAAATTAAAAAACGGCAGATAGAAAACCTGGCTATTGTAGATGCCGACGTGGCAACAGGCGCAGCAATTGCTACAGCTAAACTGGCTGACGGGGCGAACTTTATTCAGCGAGACGGCAGTGTGCCTTTCACGGCCAATCAGGACATGGGTGGTTTCAAAATCACTGGGTTGGGTGTTCCGGCATCTGCCAATGATGCAGTGCGTTTGGTTGATTTGCAAAATACACAGGCAGGGTTATCTGGTAAGGAGAGTGTACGAGTAGCCACCACAGCCAACATTTCACTTTCTGGTGCGCAAAGTATTGATGGCGTTTCGGTTGTGGCCGGAGACAGGGTCCTGGTTAAAAATCAGACCACTGCCACCCAGAATGGTATCTACCTATGCGCTACAGGTGCCTGGACACGCGCCATAGATGCAGATTCGGCAGGAGAACTAAAAGCCGGCTCATTTGTATTCGTAACTGAAGGAACAGTCAACGCAGATTCCGGCTGGATTCTCTCAACAGATGGGGCCATTACTATAGGCTCAACTGCTATCAACTGGACGCAATTCAGCGGTGTTGGACAAATCATTGCGGGTACAGGGCTTACCAAAAGCGGCAATTCGATTGATATTGGCACGGCCAGTGCTTCACGTATTGTGGTCAATGCCGATAACATAGACCTGGCAACTTCCGGTGCATCAGCAGGTACATACAATAGTGTTACTGTTGATGTGTATGGCAGAGTAACGGCCGGAACATCAAATGCTTATATTACTGTTGCTGCCAACCGGGTTACGCGCGAAACTCCGGCAGGTGTAAAAAATGGCACAAACACCACTTTTACTCTCGCCTTTACACCCTCAGCCAACACTGAGGAGGTTTTTCTGAACGGTGTTTTACAAGAGCCAGGTGCAGGAAATGACTATACTATTTCAGGTGGTACAATCACTATGCTGACAGCCCCTGCCTCTGACGACAAACTGGTTGTTTGCTATTTTAAATAAAAGGTTTGCACACAATTCTAATCATTTATCTATTAAATCACACAAATGGCTTAAGTCATGGCAAGAACAAACCTCAAAGGAACTCAGGTTTTGGATGGTTCTGTCAGCAGAGCTGACCTGAACACCACTGTTTCGGGCAGTGCGGTCATTACCAAAATAATCACCACTAACGGTGTAGCCATGACTGCCTATACCGGAGCAGATAGTGGCACTGGTGATGTAACTGTGGCTGCCGATTTATCATTTTTAGACACTAAATACCCTTCCATCACAACAAGCCGAACACAGAATCAAGTGCTTGCTGCTCCGGCATCTGGCAATGGGGTGGCTTCGTTCCGGGCTTTGGTAGCGGGGGATATTCCTGTAATCGGGATTTCGGGAGTAACGGGTTTACAAACTAATTTAGATAACAAATGGGCTTTAGGGGGAAACTCTCTCTCAAATACAGGAGTAATAGGTAGCAGCACCGACCAAAATATCCAGTTAGTAAGAAATTCGGTTGCTGGTCTTACTTTAAAAGTTGACGGCATTACAGATGTTAAGAAGCTGGCTGTAGGTCGTATCAGTGGCTATGGTGGGAATTCATGGGATAGCCTTGCAGTTTTTGGAGGAAATGTAACTATTGGCGGGAAAGATTCAGCTACGCAAGGGAGTTATGATCTGAATTTAGTAGCTTATACTACTAACGACAATCCGGGCAATGCCACCCGAAAAGCCCGCATAAAATTCGGATACTATGATGCAGCCAACTTTGTAGATAAATTCAAACGGACAATCGAATACTGGCGTACAAATGATGCCATTGTTATTGGTTCGCACAGTACGCTTATTACCGATACAGCTACTACTTCACCTATAGAAGGCAATTCTGTTTATTTCGGTTCAGACGGAAGCGTAGGTATTGCAAGCTCGGCATTGACAGCATCTTCATTAAAAATAAGCAAGATTATAACCGGTGACGGGCAGGATTCAGGATATGGTATCCTGAACAATGGGGTGGTTCAGTCAGATATTACAGTTACGGCTTACTATAATAATACTTTTGCCAGCACAGTGGCATCAGGTTCGGCCTATACTATACCGGCAATCATTCATTATTCAGCCAGACAACTGGCATTTGGAAACAATAGTAGTGTAAGTAATCAATTTGCTTTTTATGCAGATTCTACTCTAACAGGTGCTACCAATAATTATTCGTTTTATGGAGCACTGGCAGCAGGGGGTGGTCGTTGGAATGTATATATGGCAGGAAGTGCCAACAATTATTTTAATGGTAATGTCTGGATTGGCACTAATACGGGTAATTATAAGCTTGACGTAAACGGAACAGGTCATTTCAGCCAGGATGTAACCTTTGAGGCTAATGCTGTTCTGTCCGCTGCTCCAACTTCTGGAAGTCATCTTGTGAATAAAACTTATGCTGACACAAAACTTTCAGGAACTGGCACTACTAACTATTTAGCCAAATACAGCGGAAGTGGCACATTAGGCAATAGCAGTATATACGATAACGGGGGCTTGGTAGGCATCGGAACTACTTCGCCAAGCACCAGATTATCATTAGGAACATTCTGGAGTACTGGTGCCGAAACAGTAGGTATTAACCTCAGGGAGGGTTCACTTGCAGGAGAGCTTCCAGCTTATGGTATTGGTTTTGGTCCGGCAAGTTCAGAAGGCTATGTAACCTATCGCTCAGGCACAAGTAGCAATAGTCTCTTTGGGCATAAGTTTTTTGTCAATAATACAGAAGTGATGCGGGTAAGGGGGGATGGGAATCTTGGTATAGGCACAAACTCGCCTATCTACAGATTAGATGTAAATGGCAATGCCCGACTGACCTCTAACCTGATTATTTCCGGGAGCATATCAAATGGTAATACAATTGCTTATTTTGATAACAATAATACAAATGCTGGACAGAGCTTCGGTTTATTAGTTGATGCCGGAACTTCTACAAGTGACTACGTTTTAAAACTAAGAAATGCTTCCTCTACAGAGATGCTGATATTCAACGGAGCAGGTAGTTTAGGCATTGGTGGCAGTGGAACACTCATTACCGGTAGCACGTTGACACTCGCCAAATCATTTAGTAGTTCTACTTCTTACGGTATTTATAGCTATGGACAAATCACAAGCTCCAACACAGGAAATGCCTATTACTATCGCTCTTTAGCTAATACCCAAGCGGCCAGTTTTACTGTTGGTACTATAGCCCACTATTCAGTAGCACAAGGAACAATAGGAGCGAATAGTTCAGTAACCAATCAATATGGTTTTCTGGTTGAAAGCACTATGACAGGGGCAAACAACAATTATGGATTTTACGGTACCCTACCAAATGGTAATTGGAATCTTTATATGTCAGGTACGGGAAGCAATTTTCTGAATGGGCGATTAGGTATTGGGTCAAATATTTTAGTTGACAGAAATCTTCAACTGGTTTTACCCATTACAGGAGGTACCACTGCTTATGGCATGATCAGCAATGGACAGGTGCAATCTGGCGTAACTTTCAATGCTTATCAGTACTTCTCACAAGCAAATGCTGCGGCAGATGTGACTCTGACTAACTTTTCTCATTATACTGCTGTATATGGAAGCATCAATGGTAGTATTACCAACCAGAATGGTTTTTATGTTCCATCATTAATAGGTGCGACCAATAATTATGCATTCAGGGGAGGTGTAACAAACGCAACTGGTGCCTGGAATCTCTATATGGATGGTTCTGCTAACAATTACTTAGGAGGTAAAATAGGGGTAGGTACCCTTTCATTAGCAGATAAGAACTTTGCTTTAGATTTACCACTTTCATCGAGTTCTCCTTATAGTTTTATTAATACCGGAACGGTTCAAACAAATGCATCAAATGTATTTATGAACTACTCTCAGGCAAATGTTGCAACAGGAGCGAACGCCTCTTCACTTTATCATTTTGTATCTTCACAAGCAGCTTTATCAGGAACTATAGGAAATCAGTATGGTTTTTTTGCCAGTTCAGCTCTAACAGGTGGGACTAACAACTATGGTTTTTATGGAAACCTCCCTGCAGGAGCAGGACTTTGGAATCTATATATGAATAGTAATGCAAATAATTATATAGGGGGAAGATTAGGGATTGGAAGTACTTCTCTTAGCAATGTCTCCCTTAAAGTGACAAATAATATTTCTGGAAGTGGAACTTCTATTGGTATTTGGAGTGATGGGCAAATTCAATCGGACGTTTCCACTGTGTACTATTTCCGCTCTAGTTCTAATACTCAAAATGCATTTTTTACAATCTCAGATATTTATCATTATGGGGTTGTACAAGGGGTTTTCGGAGCAAATTCAATTGTAAATAATCAGATAGGTTTTTACGTAGGAAATTTAACGGGAGGCAATACTAACATTGCTATTCGCACACAAGTTACAGCTGGTTTTAATAAATGGAACATTTATATAGATGGTACTGCTAACAACTATTTGGCAGGGAATCTTTGGATAGGAACTAACACAGGAGGCTTTAAACTTGATGTCAATGGAAATGCGCGCTTTACCCAAGAGGTACAATTTAATAATTATGCAATATGTGATGCTGCTCCAACTGATGCAAGCCACTTAACCAATAAAGCTTATGTAGATAGTTTGTCTTCCATTAAGCGGGGTGAGTCAGTAAAAACTATTGCTTTAACAAACATTAGTCTTTCAGGTACACAAACCATTAATGGGGTATCTTTAATAGCTGGTGATTTAATATTAGTAGCCGGGCAAACAAGCTCAAGCCAGAACGGAGTATATACTGTGACGGCAGGCACATGGAGCAGAAGTTCCAATAATGATTCTGAGAACGAAATCAAAGGGGCTTATCACCTTATTACTGCAGGCTCTTACGCTAATCAGCGGTATATCAATACCAATAGTTCGTCTATTACCCTTGGGACTACAGCAATTACTTATGCATTAGATTTTGGCGCAGAAACTGATCCTGTTTGGAATGCTTATAAGACCTTATATGACATATCTCCAACCCGCATCAGTCAATGGAATAGTGCTTATTCAATTGCCTCCAGCTTAACAACTACTAACGCCCTTGCAGAAGGCGGAAGCAATTTATATTTCACAACCTCACGTGTATTAGCTACTGCTTTGACGGGCTATTTGGTTGGTGCTAATACTTCATTATCCGCTACAGATACTGTTTTGCAGGCCTTTCAGAAAGTGCAAGGACAATTAAATAACCGATTGCTAATAGGAGGAAATATAATGGGTTTTGCAATCACTATGGGCACTATTGATAATTTTGACCTCTCACTAAAAAGATATAATTCTACACATTTGACACTTCAAAATGGCGTTTCAAAGTTCTTTTTTGATGTTGATATAGTTGGAAAAATCAAATTGAATGAAAACACTGGTTCAGATCACCAGTTTATCAAATATAATGGTAGCTCCAACGAATGGGCATACCTGAATACTGGTGAACTTCAGGATAAAAATAATATTGTAATGCTTGAGGATATTGCTGGTGAAAGAGGATTTCAGCTCTTCAGCGATTCTGCTAAAACTTATGCTGACGCTTTTGTTTTTACTAATTCAATTGCCGGAATAGCTCTTGGGATACATGGCTATTCAACAGATTCATCGGATATTATTCAGGAATTTGGTTTGCAACTCGACGTAGATGGGTATCTCTATCACAAACGTTTGGATGGAGTTCGTTCACGTATTGCTACTGTTGATATGATTAATGGTAGTGGAGGCGGAAATTGGAATGGTGGTTTCGTAAGTAATAGTGTTGAAATGCCTATTGATAAATATATCTTATGGGATACAGCAGGAAATAATCTGAATCCCTCATCCATTGGATTCAGGAAGATGCCGCTCACCTCACCAGTTGAAAAAGCACTTCAGATTTATAGCAATGCAAATATGTATATTAATGCTGCAGGTGAACTGAATATCACTTCTAATAGACTATTATTTACAAAAGACCTGTATCCTGTAGAAATAGATTTTAGTGGAG
Organism: Emticicia sp. BO119; assembly: GCF_013912375.1. Taxonomy (GTDB): domain Bacteria; phylum Bacteroidota; class Bacteroidia; order Cytophagales; family Spirosomataceae; genus Emticicia. The sequence continues at coordinate 407,030 of NZ_JACETV010000003.1, forward strand.
CTTACTCCCTACCTGACGGGCACTACGCAAGGTTTTTAGTATCATCAACCACCGGAGGCATAAAAAAACTAACAATAATTTCAGATTAATTAACAACCGTGGCGGCGAACCGCCAAATCCAACAACATGAAACTTGATTTTAATCAGCCAATCGTCGGCTTAGACGGAAATGTAATCGAAGGCTCAAATATGGGTAAAATTTTGGCCGATCAATTGGCTATTGCTACCAAAGGTAATGCACTGAAATTCTGGGAAATGGCAACCAAACTTTATTGTGGCGAGGCCATTGATTTAGACCAGTCTGACCAAAGTATAGTAAAAGATTTCATTGAAAAACATGAATCGCTTCCTAATCTCACCAAAGCACAATTGTTATTGGTATTTATCGAAACAGAAAAGAAAACTAAAGCTTAAAATGGCAACTTCAAAGCCCGAATTTCAGAATTATGTATATCAAAACGGAACATTGTTCTGTGCCCTATATAAACGCAGAGTTGTCGATTTAAATGGAACTGCTACGACACAATGGTATTGGTTACCTACTAATAAAAGTGGCGATATCATAGATTTTCGGGCTAATGCATTGAACGGAACTTTCTCATCAGAAGCCAATGCGCTTAATCCGATTACAGGCATACCTCCGGGCTATGGAACTTTAATAGCAGACAGATGGCAGAGTGATAAGTATATTTCCTATATGAACCTTTATCCTTTTATGGATTTAGGGCAATTTAGGGCAGGAGTTTCGAGAATGATACTTGCAGGAGTAAATAATATTCTTATTCCTGTGCTTTGGTCTGATGTATTTGATTCCTATAACTCAACAGGGAAAAGACAGGATCAGAATCTTAACTCTTCGTACGAAGCAAAACAAAACTTAGCTGTAGACTGGGTGGCAACAACTTACCCGAATGTAAAAATCAGTCTTTTGCCAATGCTTTACATGGATTGGGTAAGATCGAATGATTTCTGGGGAGAGTTGAATAATGAGAAAGATAATTGGGGGAACTTTATTCGATTGGGTTACAATAATACCCACCCTTCGTTAGCAGATAAAAACCCTGGCTCGGGTCGGAGTATGATGAAGGATTTCTTTCAGAAACTTGTCAACTATTATGCTAATAGATTAGGTAGTAAGCTAAACTATGTAATTCCGGTAATTACTGAACAAGCAGAGTATGGATTCAATTACGACAATGGTCTATCTGCTCATAAGGCAATTACAGGCTATTCAACTGCTACCATAAATGCATTTCAATATTGGCTGTTTGCTTCTGCTAATCCTAATAAATATGCCAGCTTAAGTGCTCTGAGCAATGCATGGGGAATAGCCTATGATAATACAAGCCAGATAACTCCACCCAATACTTCTTTGCCAGAAGGAACATATGACGTGGCAGGCATGAATACAATTTTTGCTTCGCGCAGAGGGATAGACTGGTATTTGTTCAGAGAAAGTATGCTGTATGATTTTGCCTATGATTGTAAAGAGTGCGTTGTATCTGCCAATAATACCTATGGTACAAATATAAAATTTGTTTTGTCGTTTGGTGGAGTATCACCCAATGATGAATTAGTTCCACTCAGAGGAAGTTACGATGTACTAAAATGGGGAGAAATAAGTGATGGACTAAAAACCGCATTTGGCTCAGATAATCGGTTTGAGAATACTTCGCTGACTTTAGATTATGTCCAGAATTATCCCAACAAGATAATGACCGAATTGCACCATATTGATTACTGGGGAGACAGCGCTAATCCACTGCCAATAGATACAGTCGAATCAAATATGCTTCAATCTGGCAGAGATGCCATTATTAATGGCGCCAAAGATTTATTATTTATCGGCGGTCCATATCAGGGTACTTGGTTTGATATGCTTGAAAGGCTGTTGAAAACCCTCAAACCAGATTTCCTGAAAGATAATGAAGGAGCGCGAGCCAGGATACTCAATGGCGCAGCCAATATCAGCCTGAGTGAACTATTATATAGTGGAAACATCAATGGCGGAATTAGTAAATGGATTGGTGGTAATGGTAGAAGAGATAACCGAATTACTCTTAATTTTTCGAACACTACCACATTTGCAGGTGATGCCGATTATCCGGTTACCTTCCAGGTTAAGGATAATCAGATGTATTATTTGAGACAATCAGATATTAAAAATTCGGTTTACGGATTCAGGTCATTGCAAGACGAAGAACAGGGTAGACCTTATACCTCCTTGCAACAAACCTATAATGCTACGCGTGTGCCGATTTTATTGACTGCCTTTGGTATTACTTATCCTGCTGGTACTAAAACAAGAAGTATAATTGAGATTGTAGATCAGGCAGGTATTAAATGGTTAAAAATGGTACAATCACGTGGTGTTAACACCAATGAAAATGGTGTAGATTACTCGAATAATCATCCTGAATACAGATTTCTGAATAATCCGAACCTATCAGAAGATTGTCGTTTCTGGCTGCCTGTAAAAGATGGTTCGGGTAATTTTGTGACAAGTTATTACGATATTACCATAACCGTTTTCGAAGCAGCTTGCAGGTTTGACGTCTATCATGCTGATAAAGATGCTCCGGGTGGAATTGCCTATAACCCGGATAAATCTACAACGGCAACTGGTACATCAGAAACCATCAGAGTTTATACAAGTCAGCTTACACAAGCCAATATCAATCAACGGGTAATAAAAATTAATAATAACAGATGGCCATAAATCATTCATCTTTCATTGTTTTGGTTATCTGTTTTTAAACCATCAAAAATTAATTCGCTAAAACCATTAAATATGGTGGTGAACACAAAATAATTTAGGTACCTTAAAATAAAAAATCGTTGTGGAATACCAGAACAAGACCTACATTGTACCGAAGTATCAATTAAATCAGTAAGATACTTGGCTATATTAGTTTATGCAAATGCTGTGGTTATTATAATAGGAATATGATTGATGTGACACCTACTGTAAATTGAGGGGATATCTCTAAACAAATGCACATGGCGGCGTAGATTATAATACCATCTTAAGCTTACCAGATACCAACGCCATTCAGCCTGCCTCATTCTACTAAGGTATGGACAGTCTGCTGATCCGAACAAGTTTCTGTATTAAATATGTATTATTCACTTAAAAAATAAGCCAATGCCGGAACTTATCCCAAAAGATGCCACCAATGCCTTCTTGGTATTTCAAAGAGGTGATTCAATAGACACTTATTATAAAATTAATAGTGTAAAAGTTTTTATTGATGAGGCTACCATAGGCAGAATCATCGAAGCCAATAGTGGAATAGAATTAGTCGGCTTTGCCCGTACCCAGCAAATATTGCCTAACATTTTCGATTTTGTTCCATTGCCACAGCCAACTCCCGAAGGTAATCCGGAGCCTGAACCAGCACCAACGCCAACACCTGCACCCGGAAATATGGTAAGGCTGAATATTGATGGGTATGAAGGGGTTTCAGACATTTTTCTGGCCGATACGAGCCTGAAGCTAAAGGACGATAACCGATTGAATATCCAACTGGCAACGCATAGTATCAGTCTTGGTGAAGGAATTGGCGAACGGCGCAGTAAGGTTGACTATGAAATTACTGATGCCGGAGGAAAAGTATGGGTAAAGGTTATTCAGAAAGAAGCGACCATAGAAGGCCGATTGGGTGGAAAGTACGGAAATAACCATCCAGACAAGCAATACTTAGGGTATCTGAACGAAGATTGTAATATTTATCTACCTATGAACAGAAACTACACCGTTAAAGTCATAAGCACAGGTAATATGGAAGTTGATTTCTGGATCCACCATCCGTGGAGTAATAACGGACAAGAAAGAAGGCTTTACAGAAGTGATTTAGGTATAAGTGAAACAGGCTCTTATACTATTCATATCGATGATTTACGGGAAATGCCTTCTTATGAAAGGGCAGTAAAGATTAATATTAACGGGAAGCAATAAACTGTTTCGTCCTTGACTGTTTTAAAAAGCTAATTAAAAGATCAGAGCAATGAACCGTTTAAGGTTTTGAACCTTGGCCTGTTGCTCTCTATAATAAACCACTTATCCACACAACAATACCATGAATCACACCATTCTTATCTGGGCATTTGCCTCAGTCTCAATCTTGCTTTTTATGTGCTGCCTGCTACTCAGCATAAAACTCTATAAGGTTATGGCCGATAATGCCACCCTACAATACCAGAATGCTTGTTTTACTGCCGAAACAGCACAGGAAAAAACCTTTGTCGAAATCTTTAACGATTTAACAAAAATCCTCAAGGAAATCAGGCAAGTCAACCGCCAGTTAGAGAATCAGGGTTTAAATATTCCACTTAAACAAGGATAACTATGCTCTTTCTGACTGCGGGACACCACAAAAAAGATGCAGGTGCTACTTATAATAGCCGCAAAGAAGCCCATGAAACCATACGGCTCCGAAATGCAATTACTACTATGTTACTCTCAAAAGGTATAGCTGTATGGAACGATTCTGACGACTGGGATTTAAGCCACACCATTGCCGAAATCAGGAAATACTCAGCACCAGAGAACATTATCTGTGATTTGCATTTCAATGCCGGAAGCCCCTCAGCTACTGGTTGCGAAGTATATATACCTGAAAATGCCGATGCCATCGAACAAACCCTTGCCCGAAAGCTAAGTGCTGCTATTGCTACAACCCTTGGCATTAAAAACAGAGGTGTAAAGCCCGAAAGTAACAGTCAGCACAAGCGTCTGGGGATTATGCGCCCTCAAGGTAAAAACCTGTTAGTCGAAATCTGTTTCATCAGCAGTAACTATGATATGCTGCAATATGATACCTTTTTTGATTTGCTGGTAGAAAGAATGGCTGAGGTACTGGGAAATCCTTTATGACATTTCCCTGCAGTAGCAAAGTCTATCGTATTACAAATACACAACACAAAATCCACACCATGAAAAACACACTTTTAGCTCTCAAAGACCAGATAACGAATCATCCTTACATGATTTCGTTTCTGGCATTGCTTTCTACACTCCTGAAATTCATTCTGCAATCGTGGCAGGTAGATGGCATTCTTTTTATTTTTCTGTTTGTGATGATTGGTATTGATACCTGGACGGGTATCAGAGTAGCCAGAAAACAGAAAAATTATGATTATAAGGTTCTTAAAGAGAAGTTTGTCAAGAAAGTACTGGGTTACATTATTTTCCTGATTGCTCTCTGGACTTTCACGATGATGCTTTTTCTGATGAACATCAAAGATGGTGAAACTGTTATTAACAGCTATTATCTGAACGTACCAATGATGACTACCATCCTGTTCTTTGCCGGAATAGAGTTTTTGTCAGTCAAGGATAACATCACTCATATCTTTGGTATCCGCACCCCTTCTTCTGTGGTAGGTAAGGTAGAAAGTTTTGTAGGCAATGGCGGAAAAGATTTTGGAAACTTAACTGATCAAAAAAAAGATGAATAAGCTGAAACTCATTATTGCCGGAGCAGGTATTGCAGGTATAGTGGCTGCGACAATCTGGGTGCAGCACGCTTTCAGAAGACTGGCGGAAAGTAATCAGTTTGAGCAGCAGAATAAGGTATTACAGGCAACCAATAAAATACTGACCGACTCTCTGCAACTGCACAAAACATGGCTCGCCAAAAGCCTGATAGACACCCGCAATGCTACCGAGCTTTATGCCCTCACCAAGGGTATGACAGCCTCTTTCCAATCGGTAATTAAGGTAATGCGGGATAGTGTCATCAGCATTAATCAGGATAGAGCTACGTTAGAAGCGAAAATACTTGAATTAGAAAAGGATTTAGACCGTGCGCGGAAAAAGAGAAAATTTTTATAGCTTTTTTACTTTTGGGTTTTCAGGAAAAACCACCTTCATTGGGGGTGGTATTTTTTCTTCAATTCTGAATTTTTTCCTACAAAAAGGAATCTAACGATATTATTGAAGTTTATTGAATGCTAACATTTCCTAATCTTTATATGGAATCACCTTAATAAGTTGTAGTCTATTTAGTTCTTCAACATCCCTTTTATTTTCAGGCGGAACAATACCGTTACGAATCCAATCTTCAACAATCTGTTGATCGGCAATGCCAAAATGCTCGCAGTAACGCTTTACAGTAAACCATTTTTCAGGTATATACTCAATGCCTTTTGATTTCAGGTAATCAACTACCTGATCCCTAAGTGCAACCCCTTCCATTATTATTTCTTCAAATGTCTTACCATCAAATATCGCTTCTTTGTTTTGCATGATATGATTCATTTTAGTAATATACCCAGACTCTCTTTAATTCATGGAAATTGATAGATAACCGCCAAATTAAAAACATTAATCAGATAAAAAAAAATCTGTTTTTACTTCACCTGATACTAAACCAAAAAAGCAGACCTTGGCCTGCTTCAAAGTTTTATAATTCTTATGCAATCCAATCTTTCAACTAATCTCCCGCTTAATAATCGAGCACTTTTCAAAAAGTTCTGATTGTTCGAAAGCTTTCAGTAAGGTATCGGCATTTTTTTTATTCATGGTTTTTAGTTTGCGGATATTAATCAACAATTCATCGTCTGATAAACTGTTCCACCAGGCGATACATTTTTCCCATCGTTTATTAGAGACCGGTATTTCTACTGGTGGTAAATAAAAATTATCAATCGAAGAGGTTCTGATGGCTGTTAGAGTACAGATAAATAGAAAAGCGATAACTGCAACCTGTACACTCCATTCAAAATACTTACCTTCAAAAGCAAAATACGAACAAGTAGCAAAGCAGGTGCAAATCAGATAAGAATACAAAATCGTATCTGACGGTTTTTTGGATATATTGTCTGTTTTCATCATGTGGAATCATTTACATATTATTAAATAGTAAAAAATTATGCCACGGTATTTTCTATAAATATAAATAGTTTTTTTTGCAAAAAACAAATACACACAATTTAATTTTATTATCTTTTAAGGATATTTTGGTGCTTAATTTCTTCTTTTTAATTGCCCGAATGCTTTAACCGAACCATTACTATAGAAAATTATTATCTTCAACTGGTCTCTGTTAGCAGAAAAATAATTATTCAAACTTAAGTTGAAGTAACGCCTTGCGTCTTTTGAGACTAATATATTATTAGGATCTTCTGCTTTTGTGGTGGTGTATATAACTTTTTCGGCACCTACAAGTAGCTTGGGTGAATTGAGACTTACAGAGGTACTGACATTTGATAAACTAATTGTATATTTAAGTTCTTCTGAACATGAATTAGTCAAAACATATATTTCTTCTTTTAGTGATGATTTCTGGATAGTAGAAAAGGCCTCTTTATTGGCTATCCTGTTTACCATACCGACCAGAGGCTTGCTTCCTCCATTTGTTATGGCTAATGACCCAAAGCCAAGACCTGAGATCAGAATTACAGAATAAAAGCTTTTCAGATAGCCTTTGAATCTTATCTTTCCGATAGCTTGTTCAGCATGTACATTTGGTTGGTTTGATTCCATGATGTAGTTGTTTAAAATCTGGTGATTTATTATTATTTGTTTTAAGATACTTAAATAATAACTATTCTGTTAAATAATTTTATTCTAAGGTACCTGTGGTATCATGATGGACTGAGTTTAATAAGACCTAATGTGCCGAAGAGCAGACTTTTGAGTACAAACAGCTAAAAACATTTATAATCACTAAGAAACTATAGGTGACTCATTAAACTGATTAAAAAACTCCTGGTGGGCATTAATGTATATTTATTGAAGTTCGTTGTTTGAACTTTGATTTATCTGACTAAACTGATACCTGAGAGTTAATTCATTCTGAATTAGAATAAAGTTTCGGTTTATCTCCATGTTATCCACAAATCCGGTAAATCAAGGTTCATTTTTACCTCCCCATCACCTGCTTGCGGTGTAGTAAGCCCCAGTAGTGGAGTTCTTCCAGTACTTTTTCCAGAGATAAGCCGTGTTCGGTAATGGTGTATTCAACCGTCGGCGGAAAAGTATCATGCACAGTGCGTTTGATGAGTTCGTTGGTTTCGAGGTTCTTTAGTTCTCTTGAAAGTGTTTTATCAGTTATGCCATTTACTTCTTTGGCTATTTGCTTAAACCGCTTTGGCCCAGTTGATAAAGCAAATAATATCAGTAATTTCCATTTGCCTTCCAGTGCTTCAAGCGCATCTTTTATCGAAAGCATGGTTTTGGGGCAAGTGCCATTTGTGAGCATTTTAAGTATCGTTTTATGATGCTATCTTATATGATAGCGCTATCCTAAAGGATAGTACTATCATACGGATAGCAAAATTACGTAATCTTGCGGCATAATTAAAACAATATAGCATTTGTAGTATTATGACAACCCACCAGACAAACTCTAAGCTCCTGAACATGACTTCATGGCTATGCCAAATTTTATTATCCATCACTTTTATTTGGGCGGCAGGTATGAAATGGTTTGAACCTATGGACCAACTTGCTCAAATGTGGCCCTGGACGGCCGATAACCCCCTACTCACTAAAATCACTGGTGTCTTTGATTTTGCGGCAGGGTTGGGTCTCGTTTTACCTATGGCACTCCTTATCAGACCGGTATTGACTCTCTATGCCGCTTGTGGCACTCTGGCACTTATGCTGGCGGCCATTGTTTTCCATGTATCAAGAGGAGAGTCCTCTCAGATTGGTTTTAATGTTTTTGTATTGCTTATGGCAGGGTTTATTGCCTGGGTGAGGGGTAAGAAAACAATTATTCATAAACAGTAACTACAAGATAGCCCTCTGGCTTTACCCTCGGTCAAATGATTGCAGCAGTTGTAGAATTGCCTGTGGAGTTACCAATAAATCCATCGTTTCTGGGTGGATAATATTCTTGTTATAGAGCGACAACAAGGTGCGGTTGAGGCTGCGGGTTGAAATACCAAGATAACCGGCCAGATCGATTTTTCTTAGTTTCAGAGGCTGATTTGAAAACAAATAAACCAGTTTCAGAATAGAATATTCGAGCGGATAATTCTGCTGATATGATGCGCGGCTGGCAGTCTGTACTAACCGGGTAGCCAGTACTTTCAGCACCAATTCATTAAAATTCCAGTTTTTTTGTAGCATTTCCATAAAATAACTGCTGGGTATTTTATAGACCTTTAGGTCAGTAATACTCACTACATTCGACAGGCTTGTTGTTTTATTCAGAATTTCAAGTTCGCCTATAATCTCACCTTCACCCAGAAACTCCAGTATAAAATCTTTTCCGTTGTTTTCAGTAATATAACACTTAACAACCCCACTCTTAAGTATATACACATAAAATAACTTTTCGTTTTGCAGAATAATGTTCTCGTCTGGCGCATAGTTTTTTTCAATAATACCCTTCTCAGTTTTAGCCAGTTCAGAAATCAGCTTCAGTAAATCATTGTTGTAGCGTATCATTTTTTGAGGGTCGGGACAAATGTCCTTTTAATGCTTTTCAAATACCAAGACCTTTGTATTATTGAATAGCAAATATAGAAAAATGCGGTGTTTTTTATTGGTTCCTGCACTCTATAAAAATCAGCTATGATAAAGGCTATAAGGGAAGCCTCTGAAGAAAATTCCTGAATTATGTTAAAACCTTTTATTAAAATGTTGAAAACCTTTGTTTCTATCGCAGGGTACATGATTTTACCTATGCTAAGCGTAAAAAAAACTGATTATGCCCGATTACCAAAAGTTGAATTACACCTGCACCTCGATTGTTCGTTGAGCTATGAGGTTGTGAATCAGATTGCGCCTGAGATAAGTTATACCGATTATCAGCAATCATTTATTGCTCCGCCCAAATGCAGCAACCTTGCCGATTATATCAAACGGGCAATGAAAAGCCTTGAAATAATGCAAACCAGAGAGCAGCTCAGGTTAGTAACTTTAGACCTGATGCAACGGTTGAAAAAAGACAATGTACTATATGCTGAAATACGATTTGCACCGCTGCTCCATACCGAAAAAGGACTGGCTCCAGACGAGGTTGTGAGGGCAGTAGATGAGGCTGTAAAAGAGGGAACTGCCTTAACTGGTGTTGAAGCCGGAATTATTCTTTGCACACTCAGGCATTATACGGCTCAACAAAGTATGCAGACAGTAAAACTGGTTGAAGCGTTCAGAGGAACCAATGTGGCAGGGTTTGATATAGCAGCCGATGAGGCCGGATATCCTATTGATAATCATGTTGAAGCATTTGTTTATGCCAGAGAAAAGCAACTGAATGTAACAGCACACGCCGGAGAAGCCAAAGGGCCTGAGAGCGTGTGGGAAACACTAAAACATCTGCGTCCGTCGCGAATCGGGCATGGCGTAAGAAGCATTGAAGATCCTGAGTTGATTCAGTTTCTGAAAAAGGAAGATATACATTTAGAGATATGCCCCACAAGCAATGTACAGACCAACGTAATTGACAATATTGCACAGCACCCGGCCGATAAAATCTATAAAAGTGGTGTTTCTATGAGTATTAACACCGATGCCAGAGCCATATCTAATGTTACATTGTCAGACGAATACCAGACACTGGAGCGATTATTCGGCTGGAGAAAAGATGATTTTCTTCATTGTAACCTGGAAGCCCTTAAACACGCTTTTATCCCGGAAGAGAAGAAAATTCAACTGCGGAAAAAACTGCTTGCAGGCTATCAGGAGTAATATGAGCTACTACTGGCGAAAAGCCGGAAATCTGTTACATTTAACGGGTCGGCATACAGATTTTAAAAAATAACCGTGTCATCTATAAAAGACACGGTTGATAGATAGCAAACAGGTTTAATTTTGTGTATTGTTTGAGTGTTTACACAAGGCCCAATAGTCGAGTATGGTCTGAATATTTCTCTTCATGGTTTTAAAATCTGTACTTTTCTGCACATAGCCTTGTACATTGAGTTGCAGATAAGCTTCGTTCACTAATTCAGACTGGTCAGACGTGGTATAGAAAACAAAAGGGATACTTTTTTTTCTGAGCTTCTCATCAGCCTGTATTTCTCTTTTCAGTTCTATACCTGTTTGTTTGGGCAGATTAATGTCACACAAAATCAAGAATGGAATCTCGTTTGTTGCAAACAGGTAATCTCTTGCTTCTTCGCAGTCATCAAACCATATTAAAGGGTGTTTTACTTCTAATGCAGAAAAAGCATCTTCAAGAAAGATTTTATCATCAACATCGTCTTCAATCAATATTACTGGTCTTTTATCCATATAATTTTCTAATTGGTTGCATCAAACATTAACCAATATACGGGTAAATTGTTTTTCGGATTGGGAAAAATCAGGGGTTCTAACCATGTTTTGGTATTATTCTCTGTGCTGATCGGGATAAATCAAGTTAGAGCATTCTAACTATTAACAAAACGTTTTGCCCATGCACGCTTCTCATAACAACACAATGTTTTGTCTGGTCACTCATCATTGTGGGGTTTCTTCTTTTAAACAGGCTATCTTCAGGCCACCACTTCTTCCCTATTTCGGATAAACGTTGCATCGTAACTACACTAACCGATAATTCGGGCTGTTATCCGGGAAAATCACGACATTAAACAACTTTAGCAGGCGGCTGGCGGCGGCTTCTGAAAATACTATTTATTAAACCCGTTGGGTGAAATTATTTAAAGAATTTAATATATCGTCCCTACGGGACTTTGCTTCTAATTTTGTTAATTTTTTCTACCGATATATTATCCCTACGGGATATTTTTTAGTCCCGTAGGGACGATATATCGGTAGTAGAAATAAGCTTTCGCAACAAAATGTATCCCGTAGGGATAATATACTTTAATTTCACCCAACGAGTTATTTATTAAGGTTTAATATGTTGAGTTTAGTACCTATCGGTGAGCTGAAAACTGCTCCCGTTTTAATGAGAATAGTATTAGATTCGGCGTTCAGGTCTGGTGGCAGTATAATGGCATGTCCCTCATTGATAATTACATCATTTAAACTGGTAGGTGTGCATTCGCATGACCATACTAAAGGATTGTTCCAATCCCCTGAGTTTATGCTATAAACAGGAATAGGGAATGAATTACTATTTGAAAGGTTGGTCTGGGATTTCAATTCTCTTTCATCACTGAATCCATCATTGTCAGAATCCTTTGATAATGGATTACTACCAATTATAGTCTCAAATAAATCTAACACACCATCATAATCGAGGTCAGAAGTCTCTGCATCATTTTTTACGTTCGGATTTAAACCTATCCTTGATTCAAATGAATTAACAATATAATCGCTATCATTATCCAAATCATAAATGGCAAATTGCCCAAACCCGATCATATCATTATTTTGTGCATACACGAATATTACCAGTCGGTCATTAATGATTGGTTGTGTCGTCGATTTTATCTTTAAAAGTCCATTAGAGGAAATTGTAGCAACTGTCGTATCCACGCTAAGTATATAAGTTGTACCAGATGAGCCTGGGGTAACATCAATTGTATTGTTAGTATCGTCTACAAAAATGGTTCTAAGTTGATAGCTATTACCTACTTGAACAAAGAAATTAGTATCGGCAGTTATTTTCAGCTTGCTTGCATTAAATAATTCAGTTGAAAACAATTCTTGCTTACTTGGTGGAGGCGAAAAAATATTCTCGGGTAATATGTCAATATTACTTATATTTTGCTGTTGAATTTGTTTTGAGTAAGCGAGCCTCAGTCTTATCATAATTTGTGCTTCGGTTCTCAATCTACTTGCCCCATCTACAATATTCAGTTTTAAACCCCATCTTTTAAACGCAGACCAAACGTCATCTCCAGTAAAAATTTCATCTACACAAGCCTCAACTGCATTTGTCAAAAACTGTTGATGTTGATGAGTCCAGTTTGCTATTTCCTCCTCAGTATTTACATTGTAATTAAAAAAGGATGGCCTTAGTTCTTTTTCAAAATGATAGTCGCCTAATTCGCTAAGGCAATCCAGTTTTTGTAAATATGGTGCAGGTGTACATTCTTTATCCATACCTGATACACACGGGCTCTGTGTAGCCATATTATCAAAAAGGTGCTTCACAAATCCACCTCCCCAGCCATTATCACCTGATTTATTATATTCATTAGCTGATTTATCATATATACAGGTAAATTGCTTCCTATATAAAAATTCTGGTTTATTTATACTTTCATTCAGTTTTCTTTGCAGGTAATTTGCATATTCAGAGGAGTAAGCTGCATCTTTTGGTTTGAAATAATTAGCAGGTTTTACCGGGTTGCTCCATTTTTCAGGATAATTGCATCTGGGCTGATTACACCTTACTTTATATTCATTACAACTACCCGTGTCGAAAATATAGTAAATGTTATTAATATAAGTTGAGTTGCTTAAAGCTGATTGCCAGATAATAGACTCATCTTCCCTACAACCATTAACCTGTAATGCTATGGCATTAGAAGACGTACCCGGATATTTTGTTGAATAGCCCGAGATTTCTGCGGTTTGTGTCAGTGGAATAATATTAACCTGCCTTGTAGTACCTGAATACCGTGTAGTTTTCTTATAAGCTCCCCTGCATTTATTAGCAGGAAAAAACTCTATACTTTCCCATTTTACGGAATAAACGCCAGCTGAATTTGGCCTTGCATATACAACATTTCGGTTTGCAGGGTCATATCTTATACCCTCTCCACTCCATACCAATGATGTGTTTTCTTCCTGATAATCAACACTTAAATTATAATAGGCAATACAATCATCAAAATTAGCCCATTTATAATGGGTATTAGTGGTAGATATGGATACATTATTGAGTCTGATTTCTATTTCTTCTCCTGTGCAAATCTGGGCATTATATGCCAGACCAACCAACTGTATATTTGAAGAAATATCATAGTTTACTACTTCATCCTGGGCATTTGTGCGTACAATATTGCTTAATAGTATTAATACCAGTATAAATATTTTCATTTTACATTTTTCAATTTATCCTTTAAATAAGTACAACATTAATCATTTTTATAGTAAGATAGCAAGGAAATTTATTTTAAGGCATATATAAATAAATATAACCCAAACCTATTCTTTACACCCTACGCCAACCGATAATTCGGGCTGTTATCCGGGAAAATCACGACATTAAACAACTTTAGCAGGCGGCTGGCGGCGGCTTCTGAATAGGTCCTGGTCAGATCTTCGTAGCTTGTGGCGTTGGTGATGAGGTGCAGGCGGCGGGGATTTTTATAGAGCCTGAAAATGTATTCTTCTATAAAGTTGATATGCGTGGAGGAGAAAGAAGCTCCTTTGGCCAATACGCTCCTTTCCTCACGCCCTACTTCGTCGATACAGATGTCGTAAGACTCATGGCCGAATTTGTTGCGTTTGTCGGAGATATAAAAGTAGTTGAAGGCCATGTCTCCGGCTTCTTTGTAGGCCTGCACCATATCCTGCGCCTCAACGATTCGGAATGAGGCAAAGGGGTTGTTCTGAAAGGCCTGCATCATAGAGGTTTTGCGGCAACCCACCGGCCCCATAATTAAAAACCCTTTGCGGGTATCGATCCCTTCATAAAGGTTACGACCATAAAAGTACTCTAAAAACATACGTAATTCTGCTTCACAGTACTGGTCAATAGCAAATTGCGCCCGGGCATCCTCCTGTGTTACAATAGACCGCCATTTGGCTATTATTATGTTTTTAAATTCATCAAAACTCAGTTGTAAGGGTTTCATGGCTTCTAATCGTTCTTTTTCGGCGGCTTCGTACCGGCGGCGTTCTTCTGCTTTTTTCTGCTCGTCTACTGTGCAGGCTACCTGATAATAGAAGTTTCCGGCAAAATCGTGCGCTAATGCTTCAAACATTCTGTCAAGCAAGGTTGCGTCTACCTTATGTAACCTTGCTTCCTCTGTAAAGAGAGTTTTCAGGTGTGGCAGCAGGGTATCAGACAGGCGTTTCTTCTTTTCCGAAAATATTTTTGCGTATGGGGTTTCCGCCAATGCTTCTTGGTTTTTCAAGGAATGGTTTCGCAGTTCTCGATGTTGCGGCGGCTGTGGCAGATTTATTTCCTGGTCTTGCATGGTTATGAATGATTTCGTTGTTCCATCGTTTCTGATTCAGGTAGGTTTCCAGATTAGCTCTGTATTTTTTGTCGGGTGTTGAGCGTACATAGTCTGGTATATGCTGCCACGCCAGCCATTTTTCTTTATAGCTGAGCGCATTCCATTTTTTTTCGCAGCGTTGGCGGTCGCCTATTTTTTTATCGTAGGTGTTCCAGATTGTCCTGAAATCTATTGTTTTTTCGTCGGGGCGGCGGTTGCCACAATCCATTCGCTGTTCGGGTCGAGGGCATACTGTGGGCGGGTTAACGGCATCATCAGATACTATCCCTGTTACTGACACTTCGGTTCCGGCTGTTTCTCTGTTTAATGGTTTTTTTAATTCTTTACTTTCTTGTTTATCTATCCTATTAATGCTTTGAGAGATGCTTTCAACCTGCTTTGGTGTGTGAATCGTCAGTGCTTTATCTAATGCTTTGTCGGTTGCATTGTCAGATACTGACAGGGCAATAATTGTAGAGGTGTACTGGTTTTTGCTCTCCTGCAATACAGCAATAAAACCCCAGTCAATCAGTTGATTAAATACTTTTTTATAAGTTTTGTAAGAGCGGATACTCAGCACTTCCATTGCTTCTGAGGTGGGGAGTCCGAATTTATCTTTCTGCCCAAGCCTGTTCCATTTTTCTACCACCCACATAAACAGGGCTGTATGCAGAGGTGTGTTGAGATCGGGATTTTCGAAGGCCCAGTCAAACCAGCGTCTTGTTAAGTTATAACCGTTCATAGTGAATGAGTGAATGGTAAATAGTGAATGAATGTATTGCTGTAACAATATGATCCGTGATTATTTTTTCGTAATGCCTAAAATCATTCAATAATTGTAATTGCCTGAATATTGGCTATCGGGAATGTCATGGTTATTTTTCTGTTGCCTCTTGGCTGGATAATCTCTATCCAGAGGGGGTGTTTGTCAGATTCTGTGAACCGGTGTTGCAGAAATCTGCCCTGTTCGGGCAAGGGCTGTGTCTGGTAGACTGGTATGGGTTTTGAAGTAACGATTATCTCGTCGCCTTCGGTTAACTGGTCGATTTGTTCTTCTACTGTTATCATGGTCTTGTGTGGTTTTTTCATTTCAGCATCTCTTTTTGAACTATGGGTTATTTCACTACTGATGGCGGAATGAATGTTTCGTTGTTTTAAAAAGTTGTAACTAAATACCTTGTGTCTCCTTCTTTTTGTTAATAGTATCAAGGTTTTGTTCTGCCGGATTATTAACCCTGACAGACAGCAGTAATATCAGTGCCAGCATGGATACTATCAAAAGGACGGCCAGCAACAATGGTGTGCCGGAGAAATGATTGTGTGGTTGCATTTTATTGTGTGGTTTTCAGGTTTCAGAATAATTTTGATTACCTGCTTTCGGGATTGATAAATAGTTTGATAACCTTGAGATTGGCGCTTACTACGCGTTGCACTGTGGAGCGTTTGGCATGGCCGCCTTTCATGATATTGAAGTAGGAATACCTACTGAGGCCCGAATAGGCTAATGCCTTTTCTTTTGCCCCTTTGCGCTTTGATAATTGTATCTGATACATCTTACAAACGCTGGGTGGAAGGGCAATTATATTAAGTGATAATTTTGGTTTTGTGTTGTCCATTTTTTTTGTTTGATTTGTACTAAAATACAGATGTGTCATTGAACTGTACAAATGTATGGCACTTTTATACAAAAATCAATAAATTGTACAAAATATTTGCACAATTTATGCGCATCTATACCAATGAAAACCCAAAATGTTGATAATAAGGTGATTAACCTTATTGATTTTCAGAAAAAGCAACGCCTTAAAACTGAGGAGGTTGCTACAGGATTAGGGATTTCGACGAGCCTGTTGTACAAATTGTATAAGGGTGAACGGAACCTGACAGATGAGCTTGTGGAAAAAATTCAGACATTTATGCTTGGGTTTGGTTTGCAGGCAACAGGCCGGAATGAGCGGGTAAGAAAGCTCAGGATTGAGCGCAATGCCGTTGATAGCCTTGAGGTGTCGATGGACGAGAATGACCTCATTGAGGAATATATAAATACACACGGAAACCGTTTTACGAGAGTAGACGACGAAATAATTATTGAAGTGCCTTTGCTGAACCATGAAGCCTATGCGCGGTATCTGGACGAAATCTCGGAAGCCCGCATCTATGAAAGTGAGAAATTAGTATCGTTTGTGGTCGAGAAATTCGACACAGCGTTTCATTTAGCCTTTAAAGTATATGGAGATTCGATGAATGGTGGCCGCCTGACGGACACACCCGACAAAGCTATTGTGCTGGGCCGTGAAGTAGAAAAAAGTGGCTGGTTTGACGGCGGACTGAAAATTGACAAATATGGCTATGGCTGGGTGATACTGACCGAGCGCAATATTCTGTTTAAAGATATTGTATCGTTTGATAAATCAAGCGGCATCATCACCTGTCACTCCCGCAACCCCAGCCCGGAGTATTCTGATTTTGAGTTATCGCTGGGAGAAGTGCATCAGATTTTTAAGGTTTTGAGGCGGATATTCTGATACCTGGCCCAGTGCGACCCGCCCAGAGTCTCCCTTTCATGAAAGAGAGGGAGACTTTGCAGATGTATAGCTTATTTTACTGGAAGGGAACACTGTTTGGTTGGCTGAGATTTTTGAGATGCCTTGCGGGTATTGCCTAATCCCGGAGCCGTACTACAAAACCATTGTTCGAGAAGTTAGTAGAAAGCACATCTTCGCCAAAGACCACTTCCTTCAGAAAAGTACCTACACTATATACATTCATTTTACTATCGGCTGTTAGCTTCAAAGCCCTGTCCAGTTCTGTGTTTCCCATTGATTGTGCCCATTTAAATTTCTTTTCATAGATATATTCGTATTTAGCAACAAGAATATCCTGGTCTCCTTTGCCGGTTAGTTCAGTATCCCCGATAAGAGTAGACTCAACGAAGCTTCCGGCAATATAAATACTACCCATATTACCAAGAAAGACCGATTTAACGAAGTCGTTGTTAACCCCTCCGTCTCTGAACGCCCACTGCGAATTACCCAAATTTGAAAACCTGGCTACATATATATCAGAGCCACCTTTGCTTGTCAGTGATTCATTGGCAATATTCGCTGTGCCTTCAAATTCGCCTACGATGTATAGCTCTTTAGCTGTATTTGTGCATAAGTCATTGCCATAATCATTGCCAGTGCCTCCCATACCCTTTGCCCATGCCAAAGCACCTGCACTACTATAGCGTAGCATAAAAATATCATACCCTCCTGCGCTTGTCAACGATTTAGTGCTGAAAGTAGCACTTCCCTGAAAATTGCCCGCCACCGTTACATCTCCATCAGAGTTTACCACAATACTCCTGGCAATATCTGAACCCGAACCTCCTCCTTTCTGTACCCATTGAAAAAAGCCATCATTGTTATAGCTGGCCACAAACATATCCTGTCCACCGGCTGAAGGTAGGGTTGTCAGCCCAAAAACAGCATTATTCTTATAGGAACCACAGATATAAATATCGCCATTGTCGGCAACAGTCAGGTCATTGGCCTCATCTTCGCCGGGCCCACCTGCTTTTCGTACCCACTGAAAATTTCCTGTACTATTATATTTGGCCAGAAAAATATCTGTCATTCCTGCGTTGGTCAGCGTAGTTGCGTCAAAAGTTGCATTCTGATTGAAGAGTCCGGCCACATAAATATTTCCGGCGGCATCGAGCACCATTTCATTGATTTGAATCACCCCTGGTGAGTGTCCTGCTCTCTGAACCCATATCAGATTGCCGGTACTATTATATTTGGCAATAAAGAGCGACCACGCACTGCCCTCTGCAGCACTCATAACTGTATTCTCAAAATAAGCAGGTCCGTTAAAAAAGCCCGCTATATATACATTTCCGGCGGTATCGGTAGCTACAGCATTGACCGATGACGCAAAATAATCACGCACCTGCCAGGCAATCATTGACGGATTCGTAATGTCGGCACCGGTTAATACCTTAACCCATTGGTTTTTTTTATACAAGCGAAGGGTATTAAAGGTCAGGTCATAGGCCATATCACCTTTTTGAGGCGAAGGTATGGCCATAATAGCTTCATAAGAGAGGCGTGGCACACCGCCCTGACTGGGGGTTATGCCGTTGGGCAGGATTGTAACACTCTGAGCAAAAGCCATAGAACTAATGGCAAGCAAAACAAATACTGATACGGTTCTGATAGTGTATCTGATAACCGGACGGGCGAAGTAATGAGATTTCATAAAGCGTATTAAATATGGATGAATACCCAAAACTATACGCTGAATTACTACCCCTAAAAAATTATGAGCCAAACCACAGAAAACATCCTTTGAATGACGAAAGATTGCTATTGAGCCGTTTTTGTTAGAATTGCAATGAAGCAGGTATGTTGTGCTGATGTGTCAGGGAGCCTCTATTAGTATGAATAGCTGTATAATATAATACATCAGCAATCCACCTACTACGCCCAGGGCATCTGCCAGGCCATCATACCAACTGAAAGTTCGTCTGTATTTGCCGGGCAGGTTATCCTGCCACACTTCCAATAACATTCCATATACTATACCTATCAGAAAGGTTTGGAGGTAGTTTTTAAAGACAAACTGCCAGCAGAATGCCCACGCAGCAAATGCCACAAAATGCGCCACTTTGTCGAGATGACCCGTTACTTTTACACCTCTGCTCGCCATGCCTCTGGTGATTCCTCTGGTAGGCATAGAGAATAGCAAAAATATCATGGTACTAATAAAAAACGCAGAATATTTATGAGAAAGGATGGCTATAACGCCTTCTTTGATTTCCATAGTGGGTTTGCTAAGGTGGTTAAGGATTTGCTAAGGTACTATGAGAAGAGCAGTTTGAGAAAATTTTTTACCCAAACCTTTTCAGGAAAAGCATAGCCCCCAATTTCATTTGAATATCCGCTTGTCAAACGGAAACTTCTCAATTGCAGTAATAGCAATTTTAACAAAATCTTTGTGGTTGGGGTTGATGAGTACATTAAAGTCTCCCTGCGTAACAACCGAAGGTATCATTAAAACACAATATTTGTTTTCCAATACAATGTCGTCACCGAATTTCTGGGTGGAGGCAGGGTGAGGAAAATCTTTCCAGTTGGGTGGTAAATCAGACTCCTGCACTTGTGTAAAAGCTACTTCATCAGGAATATTGATGCTAATCATCACGTAATCATCTGGCAGGGTAGCCAATGTAAAATGGACTGCCACTTCTGCCATAGCCAACGATCGGTTTTCGGCTGTATAAATCAATTCAATTCCAGTCGAATTCCATCTTGCCCCTTTAATAGCGGCTCCTTTTCCTGACAACGGACTTGCATATTTCTCTCTTGAAAGTCTGTACACCTCCATATTATACCAATATTCCGTGGTTAATATGAATTAATTCACTCATTACAAGGTCTTTTCCGTAAGAATCTTTTAGTAGTTCAATAGGTTTTAAACTACCTAAAGCATAATTGGGGGTATTGAGCCAGAGCCGGAGTTTCTCCATATTGCCAAAAACCTCCAACCCCATCTTAGTGACCTCGGCCACTTCAATTATTTTCTCTGAGTGAATCGACTTGAAAGAGTAATTCTCTGCCGATTTGTATCGATGTAATGATTTGGTTGAAATATCCAGAAAATCTGCCCAGTCGTTTTCTGTCAGAGGGGTATAATCCTGAATCAGATCAAAGAGGGAATAAGGTATGCCCGTTCTTATGGCAAAGATGATAAGCATCTTGTCGGACAGGAAATCTTCATAAGTAATAGACTTGACCTTAACGGGCGATTGCCGTAGGAATGAAGTAATTTCTTTATCCAGTTTATGTTCGATAGTTGATTTTGCAGTTACCATAACAGGCTGTTCGGACATTTGTCTGTAAATATAGGACAAATATCCTGATATTGCAAGAGGGATTTTGTTAATGGAGGTGAGTTTTAGTTGGGGGATTATTTTGGAAAGGAGAAGTTGAGGTAGGAAAAATACAGAAGTTGCACTCCTTCTTTTATTTATAACAAAATTAGATTAATCCGAAAAATAAATTAGCACGTATTATATGAAATTGCGATCCAGTTTTATAATTTTGAATTAAGACTATCGGAGATACTTAAATTTGCTGTAATAAATCTCTAAGAAAGTAATCAGGGAAAATTGAAGAATTAAAATAAGGTTGCCTGATTAGTGAAGTGAGTATCTTTTTATTTAGTTCGTGACTATTTATCTTCAATAAAATTTGCATATAATTATTAATGGAATTAAGTGCAATTTCAAGATTACTTTACAAAACTGACTGTTTGATTATTAACATAAACTTCTATTAAAATGGAACAATTAGACTATCAAAATCCCTATCGGAACGCTTTTGAAGGTATGCTAATCTTTTCTGTTATTGCTTTAATTATTTGGATAATAATCTTGTATTCAGTAATTCGATATGCTTCTCGTTCTACAGGCATTTTTAATAACCAAATACTTATTATTGGATTATTGAAACTAATAGCCAAAAAGAATGGTGCTACTGATGATGAGATTAATGAATTGTTGAATAAATAACCTAATAATACTATTTCAATGACTGATGAACAAATAGACAAACTGCATAAGTTAAATACTTTACGAAAAGATGGGATAATAAGTGAGGTAGAGTTTGAAAAACAAAAGCGTGAAATACTTGGAGATAAAAGGCCAGTGATTGTGTCTTCGAGTGGTAAAGTGATTGAAGCCAAAAAGACAGGAAACTTTACCAAATACCTAATATTGGGGATTGGTGGTTTTTTCTTTATTGGTGTTATTGCTACAGGAGTTTCGCGCCTGTTTATGACGCCGGAAGAATTAGCGATTGAGAAAAGGCAACAAGATTCTACTGCAAAAGCGCAAGCAGAAGTGGAAAAAGAAAATGATTTGGCTAAAGCGCGAAAAGACACAATTATCAAACTATACGTAGCTTCCAAATTAGCAATAAAGCAATCAATGAAAAATCCTGATAGCTATGATGAAGTTGCCCACAAAGAATATTTCGTAATAAAAGAAAAGAAGGATTTAAAGAAGAGGAATTTTCCACATATACAGGTATATATCAAATATAGAGGCACAAACTCTTTTAATGCTGTAGTTACCGACGAAAAGCTATTCAGTTATGATAAGAATATGAGATTATTAAAAGTGGAGTAGTGAGTTGAGCTAAATACTTGTTTTTATATCTAATCCTTATGGAAAATTTATTAGAAGAAATTAGAATTGATATTAAAGAGGGTAAGAACCTTGAAAGTCACATTCATAATTTAACTGAAATGATTAAAAGTGAAGAACACTATGGAATTTTAAATCCATCTAATGAAATAGTAAGCGACATTACAGAACTTCGAAAATTAAGGATGCACGCTACTTTTCGACTAATCTCTGAAATGGATGATTTTACAGGTACAATATCAAGTATGTTTAGATATTATTCTGAAAACTTAGATGATATTAAAGAAAATGTCAATGAAGGATTACATTCTGAATTCAACGAAAGAATACTAATCCTTTTAATGGATTATTATATTTTTAGAGGTGGAGAAAACCTCAACTTCCTTAATAGAATACAATCTTTATTAAAGGTTTTACGAAATAATTAATGTGCTAATTTTACCATATATAAATGGATTTAACACAGGCTGTAGACATACTATTAGATTATATGTATAACCAAAACAAAGAAATGGGTCACATTTCTACGATTTTAGAAGAATTAGATTATGAGTATAATAATCGCAATTCATACATACTTCGGGATAAATTAATACAATTAGGCTTATTTGAAATGATTAATGTTTCAACGCAAGCAGGAGCAGATTTTATCCTTTATCCAAATGCAAGAGGCTTAGAATTTGTTAAAGAATTTAAAACTTATTCAAATTATTTAGATATAATTAAAAAGGAAAAAGAAAAGCAAAATAAACTTTCCACACAAGATGCTAAGGGAAGTTTTTGGGGTGGAATTGCTGGAATAGGTTCACTAATTATTTCAATAATCGTAACTATTTATTCTTTGTATCAAAACAATAAACAAGACAAAATTAATGAAGAGCTTATAAAGACTATTGAAAAACTAAATAAGGAATCTGAAAGTAAATATAACACTACTCGAAATCAAGCACAGCTCCACCAAAGTATGGACTCATTGACGAACTTAAAAAAGAAATAACATTTCTAATCTTTATTTATAAAGAATTAACATTTTTATCTATACCCTATTATGCCCCTTCCCTTCCAAGAATAAGCATACTATACCCCCCATTCCCAAAACCGCACACTCCGTCCCATTATCGGACACTTTTTCAAATCACAAAAATACTTAAACCTCTCACTATCAATCAATTATCATTTGGCACGTTGATTGGAGGACTTCTATTGTATTTGTTTCAAAAATGAACAGATACAGTAAGCTAAGCTAACCGTGCCACGCTCGCATTCGGACGAGTAGAAGCGTGACACAGTAGGCAAAGCAATAAGCCTCAACACATATACAAAATTTGAAAAAGCTATGGATAAGGAAATCTCAATACAAGAGGTTCGGAAACAGAAAAGTAAAAACTGGCTGATTGGCTTCGTGGCGCTTGTCGTCATTCTGCTGATTGTCTGGTGGCTCAGAAATACACTTTCGTCTTCTATCAGCAAATCTGAAATCAGAACAGCGGTGGCCGAAATGGGAGATGTAGAAAATACGCTCACGGCATCGGGGGAGGTTCAGCCCGAATTTGAGCAGGTGATTACCAGCCCTATCACGGCGGTGATTCAGCAGGTATTGCTCGATGCCGGAAGCACCGTAAAAGCCGGAGAGAAGATTCTGGAACTGGACAAAGAAGCTACACAACTGACTTTCGACAAAGAAAAGGATGAGGTAGAACTCAAGAAAAACAAAGTGGTGAAACTGCGCCTTGATTTAGACAAAAGTTTCTATGACCTGAAAATTGATGACTCAATCAAAGCCATGAAGATTACGAGCCTACGTGCTGATGTTGAAAATGCCAAACGCCTGCAAAAAGCCGGAGGTGGTACCCGCGAGGCCATCGAAACGGCAGAAATGAATCTTAGAATAGCCGAATTAGAGAAAAAACAACTGGAAAATGACATCAGAATCAAGCAGCAAACGATGCGGGCTGATATTAAGGATTCGGAGTTATCGGCACAGATTCAGGAAAAACAACTGATGGAGTACCAGAGCAAATTGCAAAAGGCCAATATCATTGCCAACCGCCCGGGGGTGCTTACGTATGTGAACAAAAACTTAGGTTCTAAGGTATCGGAGGGTGAAATCCTGGCACGTCTGGCTGATCTGGGGAGCTTCAAGATTATCGGGTCTATCTCTGATAATTATGCCGAGCAGGTAAAAATCGGGATGCCCGTCATTATCCGCATTAATGATACGCAACTGCGCGGTAGCCTGACCAATATTCAGCCATCGGTGCAAAACAATATCCTGAGTTTTGATGTGGCACTTGATAGCAAAAACACCGATTTGCTTCGCCCGAAACTGAAAGTAGAGGTTTTTCTGGTAACTGCCGCCCAGCAGAATGTGGTGCGGGTAGCCAATGGCCCGGCGTTTAAAGGGGCAACAATGCAGGATTTGTTCGTGCTGAGAAAAGACGGCAAAGCCGAAAAACGGACGGTAAAACTGGGTCTTGCCAACTTTGATTACGTGGAGATTACAGAGGGCATCAAACCCGGTGAAACGGTGATTATTTCAGACCTGAGCGAATACAAGAATACTAAAGAACTGGAGATTAAGTAGGCTAAATTGTGTATTTATTATCACGAAAAAATCCATATAGTGTGGTTGGATTATAGAATTTACCCTAAACTATTTTGTATTCATAGTCTCGGGATGTTACTTTTTTAGCTGAAAAAAAGTAACCAAAAAAGCAGCCATCATTTAAACTCACACAATTAAAAATCCTTTAGTCTTTTCTTAATATATAGACAATATCCAGATTTTTAATTGTGCTCAGACAGGGAATGATGTTTTAAGGATACAATTTTCAGTTGTCAATTTTTTCCGGGCGGTTTGTATTATTCTTTGTGATTATAATTTATTATGAAAAAGCTAATTTGCATACTCATTACATATCTCCTGACCCACTCCTATGCAGCACAGGCACAGGGGGTTACAAGGCTCACGCTACCCGAAGTGGTAGAGATGGCCAAGGGTCAGTCTATCGCGGCACGGCAGGCAGCTACTACCAAAGAAACAAAATACTGGGAGTGGCGCACGTTTCAGTCGAACTACAAACCTCAGTTGACTTTAAATGGCAATCTGCCGGCTTTCACCCGCTCGTTTGTGCAGGTTGTGCAACCAGATGGTACTATCCAGTTCCAGCCTGTCCGCTACAACAACTCCTCACTCAACTTATCTTTGAGCCAGTCGGTAATGCAAACGGGCGGGCAAATCTATGCCACCACCGAATTGCAGCGTTTTGATGATTTTGCCCGCAAAAATACACTTTATAACAGTACACCTTTTGCTGTGGGCTACTCGCAGCCCATACTCAGATTTAACCCCATGAAGTGGGATAAAAAAATTGAGCCGCTGAAATACGACGAGAGCCGTCAGGTATTCATCGAATCGCTGGAGCGCATAGCGGTAAAATCGACGGAATACTTTTTCAATCTTTTGCTGGCGCAGGTGAACCTGCAAATTGCAGAAACCAACCTGAGTAATACTGAAACGATTGTAAAAATTGCCAACGAAAAATATGACATCGGCAAAACGACCCGCAACGAGATCCTGCAATTGCAACTGGAATCGCTGAAGGCACAAAAGGCTATTGGTACTGCCAAAAGAGATTTGGAAATTGCCACACTCAACCTGAAAGCCTATATCGGTTTGCAGACAGATACACGTCTGGAACTGGTAGTACCTGCCGAAACATCGGCTATTCCTATCTCTAATCAGATAGCGTTGGAACAGGCCTTTGAAAATCGTTCGGATGCTGTGGCGTTCCGTCGCCTGCTTTTAGAGGCCGACCGCGCGGTGTCTAAAGCCATCGGAGACAATGGGTTGAATATGACCCTTACGGCTACCCTGGGGTTTTCGAACAGAGGGCTGACAATCCCTGAGCTGTATCAGAAACCGCAGAGCCAGGAAACAGTACAATTACAACTGGATATTCCGATTCTGGACTGGGGGCGTTCAAAATCGAGAACCAAAACGGCAGAAGCACAGAAAAAACTGACTGAATACACCGTTGAACAATTGAAGCAGACCTTCAGGCAGGAGATTTATACACAGGTAACGCTTTTTGAGATGCTGCGCAATCAATTAAGCCTGACCTCGCGGGCTGATAGCATAGCCTCTGAAAAATACCAGATTGCGCAAGACCGCTACGTGCTGGGCAACCTGAGTATTACAGATTTAAGTATTGCGTTTCAGGAAAAAGACCAGGCCAAACGCGATTATATCAATGCCCTGAAAGATTATTGGTCAACCCATTACCAGTTACGTTATCTGACACTCTATGATTTTGAAAGGAATCGGAAGTTATTGGCAGAGAATTGAGTGATTGAGTGATTGAGTGATTAGTTGAGTGAATACTTTTGAAGAGCCTAGCCGGCGTCTGAGCGGAGTCGAAGGCCACGCTAAGCAATTAATCACTAAATAAAAAAAATCACTCAATCACTCAATCACTCATTCACTCATTCACTCATTCACTCAATAAGAAAATTATCACATTAAACGCTCAATAAATTATGATTAAGTTAAAGAACATCGAAAAAGTTTATCGTACGAGTACCATCGAAACTCTTGCCCTGAATGAGATTAACCTTGAAGTAGGGAAAGGCGAGTTTCTCTCTATCATGGGGCCGTCAGGTTGTGGTAAAAGTACCCTGCTCAACATTATGGGTTTGCTTGACGAACCCTCTAAAGGAGAAATTACCGTGGATAACGAGACCATCAGAGATTTTTCAGACAAAAAACTGGCGCATTTCCGCAACCAGAAATTAGGGTTTATTTTTCAGAGTTACCATCTCATTAATGACTTGCCCGTGCTGGACAACGTGGAACTGCCGCTTCTGTACCGGTCTGCATCGGCGAACGAACGCACACAACTGGCCACTGAAGCCTTGCAGAAAGTAGGTTTGAGCAACCGTGTGAAGCACTACCCAACCCAGCTATCGGGTGGTCAAAAGCAGCGTGTAGCGATTGCCCGTGCCATTGTGGGACGCCCTGAAATTATTTTAGCCGATGAGCCTACCGGAAACCTCGACAGTGCCATGGGTAATGAGATTATGGATATTCTCATCAACCTCAACAAAAATGACGGCACTACCATTGTGATGGTAACACACGATGAAAATATGGCGAAGAAAACGAATCGTTTAGTAAGACTATTTGACGGAACACAGGTAATGTAAGAATCGTGAATTAGCGAATTAGTGAATAAATATTTTTTAAACTAATTGGCAGAATGTACATAAAGAATACTCTATGTGACACCATTCATTACTCGCTAATTCGCCATTCGCCGCAGCGGCGGACCGCTAATTCACCATTAAAATTTTATCTCTCATGCTTAAGAATTATTTAAAAATAACATTTGCCGTACTGAAACGTCGGAAGTTCTTCACGTTTATCAGTCTCTTTGGTATCAGCTTTACTTTATTGGTGCTGGTAGTCATTACCTCTTTTATTGATCACCTCGTTTCGGCGGGTTATCCCGAATGGAATCGGGACAAGTCTTTATATATCGAAAGAATGGTTCAACGAGATACTGCACAAAACGGGCAAACTAATGGCCCGGTTAGTATGTACTTCATTGAGAATTTTGTCCTGAAAATGACCACACCTCAAATGATAGGATTTGCTTCGTATCCGAATACGGTGAACGCCTACGCCAATCAGAATAAAATAAAACTGATGTTTAAATATACAGATGCTAACTTCTGGAATATCACCAGTTTTGATTTCCTGGAGGGCAAGCCGTTTAACAAGCAAAATATCGACAATAATGATTTCGTGATGGTGATTAACGATGACACCCGCGACAAATACTTTGGTAAGGGGGTATCAGCAGTTGGTAAAACGATGGAGTTAGATAATATTACTTACCGCATCATCGGTGTAATTCGTGGTTGCCCTGTTACCCGTATCTATGTGGCATCAGACGTATATCTGCCTTATAATACTTCCAAAAGAGACCATACCAAAAAAGGTTTGAATGGTAATTATATGGCATTCTTATTGGCCAATGGCCCTGAGGATTTTCCAAAAATCAAGGCCGAATATGCCTCAATCATGCGCAAAGTACCCATCACAAGCGATGACAAGTGGTTTAAGCCAAATAAAGTAGAATCAACTGCAGATACTTATGTAGGTTCGTTTATGAGCCAGTTTACCGATTCTGACGGCGACACCAAAAAGGCATATCTCTACATGGTGCTTGTGGGTTTTGCTTTATTGTTTATGTCGTTGCCTGCCATTAATCTGGTCAATGTCAACATCAGCCGTATTATGGAGCGGGCCTCTGAAATTGGTATCCGCAAGGCATTTGGCGCATCATCCAAAGTACTTACCTATCAGTTTATTACCGAAAATATCATTCTGACGCTGATTGGTGGCATTATTGCCTTGATTCTATCGGTGGGTGTTATCTATTTTATCAATACCAGCGGGATGATTAATTATGCCGACCTAACGATCAACTGGAAAGTTTTTGTCGTAGCTATTCTGGTGAGTCTGGTATTCGGGCTATTGTCGGGCGTTTATCCGGCCTGGCGTATGTCTCGCTTACAGGTGGTGAACGCACTTAAAGGGGGCGAGTAATAGCTATTTAATCAATCACATTCAAAACATTACAACTATGTTTAAACATCTTTTTAAATTGATATGGAAGAAGAAAAAGAGCAGTTTCCTGATGATGCTCGAAATCTTCGTGTCCTTTCTGATATTATTTGCGGTCTGGACACTGAGTTTTTATAATTATCGCAATTATTCAAAACCCTCAGGTATCGACCACGAAAACGTGTGGGCAGTTTTTATCAATTTCAATACTGATAATGATAGTCTGAAAACGATTTATCGTGATCTTGTCAGACAAAAACTCAAAACCTATGCTGAAATAGAAGCGTTTGCCTTTACTTCAAGCAATATGCCTTATAGTTTTAGTTCTTCTAATAGCAGTATGAAGTATAATGGCCGCGAAACACATCCTGAATTTATGAGTGTTGACCCAACCTATCCCGATGTACTGAAAATGAAATTAACGGAGGGTCGCTGGTTTACTGAGGGCGACAAAGTAAATAAGATCAAGCCAATAGTAATTACTCAAAAAATGAAAGATGATTTATTTGGTAATGATAATGCTCTGGGGAAAATAATTGGCGAAAAAGACGACAGAAAGCAGGTGATCGGTGTACTCCGTCATTTCAAATTTGAAAATGACTTTCAGGCAGAGACGGCTTGTATGTTAGAACCTCTTAATGGTTGGCATACAGATATGTTGGTAAGAGTAAAACCTGGGACGACTGTAGAAACTGAAGCCAAATTATCAAAGGCTATTGTGCAGTTAGGTAAAGACTGGTCGGTAGAAATTCAACACTTAGATAATATGAAGGCTAACAAAAACCGCATCATCTGGGTACCGATTCTGATATTGCTGATTGTGTGCGGCTTCCTGATTTTCAATGTGGCGCTGGGGCTGTTCGGAGTATTATTTCAGACGATTAGCCGCCGCAAGCAGGAGATTGGTGTACGCAGAGCCATTGGTGCTACCAAAAGTCATATCTTGTGGCATTTTGTAGGAGAAACGGCCGTGATTACCACCTTTGGTATTATTTTAGGGCTGTTTTTTGCTATCCAGTTCCCGTTACTGAATGTTTTCGATTTAGATGCTTTTACTTATGTAATGGGGATAGTGCTGGCTATAATTTCTATTTATGTGCTCGTTATTGCCTGTGCCTTGTTCCCAAGCAAACAGGCATCAGAGATTTATCCGGCAGTGGCGCTGCATGAGGAATAGGGATGGAATTGTTTATTGCGTTATATTTGTGAAATGAAAAAATACCCCACACCCCAACCCCTCTCCCCAACAGTGGGGAGAGGGGCTCAAATTCCCTCCCCACTGTTGGGGAGGGTTAGGGTGGGGTTAATTTACCCCCCATGCTCTTAATCATCGACGATGACATAGCTGTACGAACCTCTCTTTCTTTACTCATGAAAAAAGAGGGGTTTGATTTTGTTGCTGTGGGTTCACAGCAGGAGGCGCTGGCGTTTTTACAACTGGAAGTACCTGATCTGGTAATTTTAGATATGAATTTCTCGAATGATACGTCGGGCGATGATGGTCTGAATTTGTTAGAGAAAATCAAGAAAGTCAATAATAGTATTCCGGTAATACTGATTACGGGTTGGGCAACGATTGATCTGGCCGTGAAAGGCATGAAATTAGGGGCGAGTGATTTTATCAACAAACCCTGGCAAAACGCGCATCTGATGCAGTCTATTCGCACCATACTGGATTTATCTGAAAAGAAAACTCTGACACTGACACGCAAGAGATTAGATGCTCAATATAATTTCAGCCAGTTGATAGGCGAAGATGCAGAGTTTCTGCGGATATTAGAGACCATTGGAAGAGTTGCCTCTACTGATGCTTCGGTGCTGATAATGGGTGAGAGCGGCACAGGTAAAGAATTAATTGCAGAGGCGATCCATCAGAATAGCCAGCGTAACCGCAAGCCGTTTGTGAAAGTCAATTTAGGTGGAATCTCTACGAGTTTATTTGAATCTGAAATGTTCGGGCACGTTCGTGGGGCTTTTACAGATGCCCGCTACGACCGCGTAGGCCGATTTGAAATGGCCAATAAAGGCACTATTTTCTTAGATGAAATCGGGGATTTAGATTTGAGCAGTCAGGTAAAATTATTGCGGGTACTGCAAGACCGCACCTATGAGGTGCTGGGTAGTAGCCGTACCAAAACCCTTGATGTGCGGGTAGTGTGTGCCACCAACAAGAATTTAGAGGAAAGCGTACAGAAAAATGCTTTCAGAGAAGATTTGCTGTATCGTATCAACCTGATTACGATTAATCTGCCCCCTTTACGCAAACGCCCGAACGATATTCCGTTGCTGGTTAATTTCTTTGTGCAGAATCTCAGGGAGATTTATAGCCGTCCGAATCTGCGGGTTACGCAGGAAGCCATGAAATGGTTGAAACAACTGCCGCTTCCGGGGAATATACGACAGTTGAAAAACCTGGTAGAGCGAACCATTTTAGTGAGCAGCCATGATACTTTAGAGGTAGCAGATTTTCAGGCGCAATGGCAGCCAACAGCCCGCAAGCCAAGCTCTGTAGCCTTGCCGGAAGTGGGAAGCATGACACTTGAGGAAATGGAAGTGCAGATGATTAAACGTGCGCTGGAGTTTCATAAGGGTAAGGTAATGACGGTAGCCAAGGCACTGGGCTTGACTCGCAGTGCTTTATATCGTAGATTGGAGAAATATAATATCCCGCATGATGAAGATCCGGACTAAGTTTTTGCTTTTCATGGTGGTTATCCACTCTGTAATGATTGGCCTTTCTTTCTATATTTTTCAGGAAAACAGAATTTATTTTATTGTTTCAGAGGTTTTTATACTGCTTTCGGTGTTTATTGCCTGGCAGTTATATCATGATCTGATTGCGCCTGTCCGATTATTGATGACGGGCGTGGATGCCATGCGGGATAAGGATTTCAGCGTGAAGTTTCTGAAGATTGGCAAGCTTGAGATGGATATGTTGATTGATGTGTACAACGGTATGGTAGACCAGCTCAGGCATGAACGCACGCAACAGGAACAGCAACATTACTTTCTCGAAAAATTAGTTCAGACCTCTCCTACCGGAATCCTGATTTTAGATTTTGATGATCATATTGCCAATATCAATCCGAAGGTTTGCGAGATATTGAGTACGCCTGCCGAGGAACTCATCGGCAAATCTGTTTTTGATTTTGATAAGGTTTTACTGCAAGCTATCAGTACACTGAAAACCGGCGAATCGAAGACTATCTCGCTTAATGGCATACAGACCTATAAATGCCAGAAGTCGCATTTTATCGACAGGGGTTTCCCACGTTTTTTTGTAATGATAGAAGAACTGACAGCCGAGATTCTGCAAGCAGAAAAGAAAGCCTATGGAAAAGTAATACGGATGATGGCGCATGAGGTGAATAATTCTATCGGCTCGGTTAATTCTATTTTAGATACCACGATTCAGCTACAGGAAAATGACTCTGATATTAAACACGCCCTTGAAATTGCGATTCAGCGGAACGACCATCTGAACTATTTCATGCGGAATTTTGCAGATATGGTGCGCCTGCCGGAACCACGACCCGAGAAAGTAGATTTGAATGAGTTGCTGCGAAACACCATCCGGCTGATGGAGTTCAGAGCTTCACAATCAGATATTACCCTGAATGTAGAACTCACAGAAATGCCTTTCCTGATTTCGGCAGATTTGCACCAGCTGGAGCAGGTGGTGATTAATATTATCAAGAATGCGATTGAATCGATAGAGATACGCAAGCTACGGAATCCTGATACTTCTCTTGCCGGCCTGATTACTATCAGAACCTCTTTCAAACCCAAACAATTAGTGATTGAAGACAATGGCGTGGGGATTTCTCCCGACGCAGAAAAGCAGATTTTCTCGCCTTTCTTCACCACCAAAGAAAATGGGCAGGGTATAGGCCTGACGCTCATTCGTGAGGTATTGGTGAATCATGGTTTTCAGTATGCTTTGAAGACGAATGAGGATAAGCTGACAGCTTTTCAAATTCGGTTTTGAGTTTTTGTTTTAACCACAGAGTTGCGCGGAGTTAGTCACGGAGTAGTGCGGAGGCAAAAAGTCCTCGATGAAACTTCGTTCTATTGCCGGGCGTCGGTCGCTCTGTGGCACTCCGTGGTTAAAAAGCTCACACCCTCAATTAAAAAAGTAATTCAAGCCAATGCCAAACTGAAAAGTCTTTACATCGGGGCGGTCTTCGATTCCGTCTTCATTGAGAAGGAAACTACTGAATTTGCCTAAATTGGCTCCGGCTTTGAGGTTAAGGGCTAATCTGGGGCTTACAAAGAAATTAACCCCACCGCCTAAAGATAGCGCGCCACCACTTAGTTCGTATTTAAAGAGTTGTCCGTTCAATTGTACGGGGTTAACGACAAGATACTGGTAATTATAGGCTAATTCGGCATAAGGTCTTACTTTTTGTAGTGTTCCTCCGAAATTATAACGGGTTCCTACCCCTACGATAGTCATCCCGTAGTCGTCCCAATCGTTTTTGAAGGCAAAAGAATGGTAATCGAGCGTGGCAAAGAGTTCTATATGCTGGGTAAGCCCAAAACCAAGGTTTAGCCCACCGCCTATACCTGTGGGTTCGAGTTCATCTAACTGATTGAAATAAGAAGAGGCCCAATGCTTGTAGCTGCCTCCCAGCCCGATATGGAAGCCCTCAGTATTGGAGCGCAACGTAAGGGCATCCTGAGCCCGGGAGGAAAGGCTTATGATTGTGCACATGACGATAAAGGCTATGTATTTTTTCAAAATAGTTTTCATAAAGTTTATGATTTAAAAGTTTATAGTGTAATAGTTAAGATGGCATTGGCGGTTTTGGGGTCGGGCAGTATGCGCATACCTCTTGTAAAAACCACAGGCTCGGTAGTGCTACCGGACTTACCCAGTTCAGGGCTTTTGAGGGGTACCCAGTCGCCATTGACGGCTTGCACCCGCTCGGGTCTGAACTCCAGAAATGATTTTCCGGCATCGCTTGAGCGGGCACTGGTTACTTTAGCTGTCGCACGGGCACCTGCGGCAATAACCACGATGCCATCTACCCGGATATCGGTCAGTACCCGCAGGTTAATACTCTTGCCTTTGATGCCCGGGTCGTTGGAAGAAATGGTTTCATCTAATGCTACCGCTACCGATAAACCTCTGATCGTTACATTGCGTGAGGCCCTGACTTTAGGTTCTTCTTTTACGGATTCTGGGTCTTTTACCGGGTCTTTTACCGGGTCATTAACCGGTTGCTTTACAATCGGCTCTGACGGGGTTGGCTTAGGGTCTTCTTTCTTTTTCTCCTCTTCTTTTTTCTCTACGGGTTGTTTGGTTTTGTCTTTTTCCTTACTCTTTTCTTTGTTGTCTACAGGTGGTATATCTTTGGGTCTGATTTCTTTTTTTTCTGTGGGGTTAATTACCTTGTCTAAAGGTTGCTGGAAACCAACGCTATTGTTGCTGACTTTCTGAGAGTCGGTATCAGATACTGTCTGCGGAATTACTACCTGGGTAGTGGGTGTAAAGCTCTGCTCCTGTTTGTTATCAGGTTTTTTTGGAGACATAAAGAAAACGCCTCCAATAACTATCATCACCGCTGCAAGCACTGCTCCGCCTAAAATCATGCCTTCGGTTGATAACATTCTTGACTTGACTGTCTGTACTACTGTAGGCTTAAAGCCTGTTCCTTGTTGCTGTTTTTGGTGGTAGTCGGCCAGTCGGGTCGGGTTAGTGTTGGCTTTGGTATAAGCTACTGTTGGGTTTACATTTATTTCTACTTTTTTAGGCTGTAGCGACTGCGGCACTACCTTGCCGGGTGTTACGATGGTGCTCAGGATATGGCGTAAGTCTGCCGCGCTTTCAAAGCGTCTTTCGGGTTTCTTCTGGAGTAAAGTATCGAGGATTTCTTCTACTTTTTTGGGCAGATTACCGATGCGCGTTCGTAAAGGAATCGGTTTCTTAGTCAGAATCTGTGTTATGAGAGTAGAATCAGTTGAGGCCTCAAAAGGCATTTTGCCCGATAGCAATTCATACATGAGTACACCAATGGCGTAGAGGTCTGACTGAACACTGGGTTCGCTGCCGTCTAATAGTTCAGGGGCCATATATTCAAGTGTACCTACGATTCTGTCGGCCCGTGTGAGTCTCTGTGAACCTACCATGCGGGCAATGCCGAAGTCCATCAGTTTTACTGTGCCGTCACGGGTAAGCATGAGGTTAGCAGGTTTGATGTCGCGGTGTAAAATACCTTTTTCATGGGCGTGATGCAGGCCGTCCAGGGTTTGCATCAGTATTTTCAACACTGATTCAAGAGGTAAAGCTCCGTTTTGTTTTAGCAGTTTTTCAAGATTCATCCCATCAACAAACTCCATCACCATAAAATTGTCGTTGCGGTCTCTCAGAAAATTATAGAGTACGGCCACATTTGAGTGATTGAGTTTGGCAGACAAAATGGCTTCGTTGCGGAAACGCTCAAAAAAGGTGGTATCACGCACCAGATGCGGATGCAGAATCTTGACAGCCACCGAGCGTTGCAAAAGCGTATCTGTTGCCCGATAGACCGTTCCCATACCTCCCTCGCCTAACAGCTCTTCTACATTATAGTTTTGTATTTTCTGGCCTATCATGGTATGTCAATGTTTTCGGTAGGTTTAGCGGGCTGAAATTCCTCAGGGTTCACACGCTCTACCAACAGCACCGTAATGTTATCGTGTCCGCCTCTTTGTTTGGCGGCATCTACCATTTGCTGAGCTGCTTCATTCAGCGCAGGAATGGTTAAAAAAGTGGCTATTTCTGCCGGACTGAAATAATCATAGAGGCCATCACTACAGAGCATAAGCCGATCGTTGTTCTCAAACAAGGTCGGAATAGCCTCTACGTCTACTTCTACTTTATTGTGCGTGCCCATTGCCCGTGTGAGCATATTTCGGTCGGGGTGTTTTTCGGCTTCTTCTGCTGATATGACACCCTGCTGAAGCAGCTCCTGCACATAAGTATGGTCAGTTGATAGCTGAATCAGCTGACCGTCTTTGAACAGATACAACCGACTGTCGCCTACGTGTGCCATATACAGCCTATTCTGGCAAATGGCAACAGCCGTGCATGTTGTACCCATTCCTTTTTGCATCACATTTTTGTTGGCAGCCTGCCAGATAGCCCGGTTTGCCTTGGTAAAGGCTACAAACAAACTTGATTCGGGCGTATCTTCCTGCTGGTAATAGGCTTTGGCAATTGTTTCCACAGCCATTTGTGACGCTATTTCTCCGGCGGCGTGTCCGCCCATTCCATCTGCCACAATAGCGAGAAATCCTTTCTGGGTTCTCCCTACTATTTTAGACGGCCGCACAAACCGGGCTGCATCTTCGTTGTTGGTGCGTACTCGTCCTACATCGGTTACCACCACCGCCCTCAGGTCTTCTTCTCTGATGGGGTGTTCTTCTGTAGGCTTAGGCTCGCCTCCCGATAACCATTTTTTCCAAAACATCTTGTAGATGATTAAATGATTGATTAATATTTAAACCCCACCCTGGCCCTGCCCAACAGTGGGGAGGGAGTTTTGAAGTCCCTCTCCCCACAGTTGGGTCGGACCGCCGAAGCGGAGAGGGAATTTAGGGAGAGGGGTTTTTATAGGTCTAAAACGCATTCCTAACCCAATCACTGACCCTGTTGAAAATATTATTAGGGTCAGTTTCGCCTCTTAGCTCGCTCAGGAGAGCTTCAGCGGTGATGCGTTTTTTGGGATTGTGTTGTAATAGTTTTTCTATCAGCCGCTTGCTTCTTTTTGAAATATGCGGATTAATCAGGTTGGGAGCCATGTACTCGCCACGTTCGATTCTGATGCGGGTTTCGGTTTCGGTTTTGCCATCAAAAGGCAGTTGTCCTGTCAGCATTTCGTAGAGTATTACACCCAATGCCCAGCAGTCAGACTGTATATTACCTTTACCCTGAAACTGTTCGGGAGCCATATAGTAGGATGTTCCGACGATGTATCCCTCTTGTGTGAGTTTGGGTGTATAAGCTGCTTTGGCTATGCCAAAATCCAGCAGTTTCACTACACTCTCTTTGGTTACTTTAATATTGGCAGGTTTCAGATCCCGATGAAAAATCGTATTGGTGTGCAGATGCGCCACCGCAGCGGCCATCTGCTCGAGTACCTTCCAGACAAAGGTTTCGGGTAATGCCCCCTGTCTTTTTATGAGCCTTTCCAATGTCAGGCCTTCTACATATTCCATCACAATACATGGGATTCCATTTTCGACAGAATACTCATAGAGTGCGGCGATATTGGGGTGCTTTACCGATGATTGCACGTAGGCTTCATTACGGAAACGCTCTACCTGGTCGATACGGTTTAATACTTTTACAGCAGCAGTCTGACGAGAGTGTTGATGTTGTGCCTGATACACTTCTCCCATTCCACCCGAGCCTAACCATTGTGTGAGTATGTATCCTCTGATATTCTTATTTAAAAATGGTTCCTGCATGTTGACATTTGATTTATTGCGTGAATTGATCCTGAACTATGATTCAAGACTAAATTCTTCACTACAAAACCTTCTGATTTCCCATCAGCTCCATTCCGTATTTAATCGGAACGGCGAAGGAGATCTGAGTGCCGCGGGCATCGCTTTTGCCGGCGTAGTAGATACCGATTACACGGCCTTTGTCGTCGAACATCGGGCCACCACTGTTGCCTCCGCCAGTAGCATTGATGGTAAGCTGATATGAGTCGCCGAAGGTGCTGTATAAGTTGGTTTTCTCTGCTGAGGTTTTGATGAGGCGACCAATATTGCCTGGTGTAACGGTTGGAGATGGTACGCTGTTAAAATCTGTATTAGGTTTGAAAGGGTCGCTTGATTTACGCACCATATATTGCTCAGGTGCCACACCCGGGTATCCCATTACTGTAACGGCTTGGCCGGCCTTGATGTCGTCATAGTTATCCAGCAATTCCACACTTGCGAGCTTGCCTGGCATGGCTACTTTTATCATGGCGGCATCGTGATTGTCGGATACTGCCTCTACGGTTGCATTGCGGCGCAATACATTATTGGCGAAGGTTACTTTCAGATAGGTATTGCGGCCCTCGACTCTTGAATTAAGTGGGCGGCCACCCAACATAGAGGTTTCAGAAGGTACCCAGCCGTAGACATCTCCTGCCGAAATCATCTGATTGGTCGGCTTGCCCTGCTGGTCTAACAAAACCCCCGGGAAGGCGTATTCAGGAAATGAGAAGCCTGTGTTCCAGGAGGCAGCTACGTGGCGGTTGGTGAGGATAAACCCTGACTCTGATACCACAAAGCCAGAACCGGATGCACCCGACATACCGATTGGCACGCCCATTGCCACGTTTCTTTTAGTATTCAGATAAGGCTCGATTCGGCCCTGTGAGTTTTGGGTGTAAGCTGCCATGTAGCGTTCGCTACCATCCTGCATTTTCATCGGAATATATACATGCCAGATTTCATCGCTGGTGCCAGGGTCGAACAACTGCCAGCCGAACTCAATTTTCACGACTTTATCCTGATTGGCAGCAACGATTTCTTCTGGTGATAATGATTCTCCTTTCTGTTGTTTGACAGAGACTGTATTTCTGAGCGAGTCTAATTCTTTATTGGTTTTGTCAACCTGGTGGGTCATTTCATCATTGGTATCTTTTCCGTTTTTCCAGATCACAAAACCTACGGCACTTACCAATACCAAAGCAGCGGCCAGGCCTGTCCACAACATCCGTTGCGATTTCTTACGTTCGTGGGTAATCACCCGCTCGAAGGTCTGCTTGCCTATGCCTGTTTTGCCGGTATTAGCTGTATTGGCTACTTCGGTCGGAATAAACTCTGCTGTTGGCTTGCTGATGTCGACCATGCGTGTTTGAGGCATAAATTCCTGCGGACGCGGGTCAAGGTCAAAGACGAAAACCGGGCCATTGTTTCCCAGTTGTATTTCGTCGCCGGGGAATAATTTAGTTGAGCCTTTTACCTTTATTTTATTGACCATTATGCCATTACGGCTATTGTTATCAATCAGCGTAAACGAGAGCGGGTCGGTTGCATCTTTTACGATTCTGCCGTGTTCGCGGCTCACAACTGTGTCTAAATCAGGGTCAAACTGCACATCGCTGGTGCTTGCGCGACCCAAAGATAGTTCGCTATGCTTCTGAAAATCAAATTCTTCAATCTGGTTGGCTTTTGCCCCCGCAATGTGGCGAATGACAAAATTTTGTACTGTGGTGCTCATGGTCTTTGTTAGATATTAGATAATGTTTTTTAAATAGATTTCGATTGATAATTGTATTAGTTTTTTTGATATTAATATATCGTCCCTAAGGGACTTAAATTAGTGTATGGTTAACATCTTTGTCTACCGATATATCGTCCCTATGGGACTGAAAAGAATGGTTTTTGGTCCCGTAGGGATAGTATATTTTACAGAGGGTATTAATTTCGCACAACGATTATTAATACCTTATTTTAAATAATTTCCTGGTCTACCCCAACACAGTAGCCGCAAGGCGACCAATGTTGAGTGTTCTTGCATTAGAATCAATAATCTGGCTATATAAGCCGCCTTCTTTATAGAGCGACTCATGGCTGCCATGCCCTACTATCTCGCCTTCGCTCAACACATAGATATGGTCGGCATCCATGATCTGGCTGATATTATGTGAGATAATCAGGACGGTCCGGTTATGTTTTACAGCGTCAATACTTTCTTTAATCTGCTCGGTGGTGATGGCATCAAGACTTGCGGTTGGTTCGTCTAAAAAGATAATGGGCGGATTTTTGAGGAACAACCGGGCAATAGCAATACGTTGTTGCTGGCCGCCTGAGAGTTCCCGTGCCTGTGTTTCGTAGCCATCAGGCATTCTGAGTATCTGCTCGTGCAGACTGGCTTTTTTAGCGGCTTCCTCAATAGCTGAACGGGTAGCTGATAAATCGCCATAACGGATATTCTCTTCGATAGTGCCAGCGAAAATATGGTTTTTCTGCATAACCAGACCGATATTCTCACGGACGAAATCAGTATCATAATCAGACAGAGGTTTGCCATCTAACAAGATGCTGCCGTGTGTCGGGTCATAAAAACCTGCGAGGAGATTCATGGCTGAGCTTTTACCTGCCCCTGACAGACCAACCAGCGCCGTTGTTTTGCCATGTTTCAGTTCAAAACTTACGTCTTTCAGGGCTTGTTTGCCGTTTGGATAGATAAAGTCTACGTGCTGAAAGCTGAAATTACCTTGCAGGTTAGCGGTGCGTATCCCCCCTGTTTTTGACAGATATTTGTCGTTTTCTATCATATCAAAGAAGCCCTCGGAGTAGGTCAAAGCCTCGGTGTACTCATCATAAATGCGGTGCAGATGACGTACAGGCGACGATACGTTGTTAAACAACATGATGTGCAACAGGATAGCACCAACGGTCATTTCTTTATTCAACACAAAGTAGATTGTCAGTGTAAAGACCATTACTACACCTAATTGCTCGGCTATGCTTTTGAGGCCGTCAAAAAGGTAATTGGTGCGGTGATGTCTGATTTCGTTTTCGGTTAATCTTAAATTAATGCCTTGCTGACGACCTGTTTCGTAGCGTTCTCTGACGAAGGATTTTACTACAAAAATGGACTCCAGTAATCCGAATAAAGAGTTGGCTTTTTCCTCTCTTACATGCTGAATACTGTGGCGGATGCTTTTCTGGCGGATGGTCTGCTCACGGCTGATATAAATGTAGCAGGGCAGAATAATGGTGGCAACCATACCCACCCAAACATTTTTTTTATAAATCAACAGCAGTGCGAAAGCAGCATTGGCCAACATGGGCAGAATATCTACAAATATGTTTTTTACGGTTTTGGTCAGGCTTTCAATACCCTTATCGATACGTTTTTCGAGCTTTCCGGTCTGGTTCTGCGACAAGGCAAAAAAAGACAGATGATAAGAAGTGATGCGCTGAATGGTGTAATCGTACAGATCGCCAGCCATACGGAAACGGATACGGTCGCTCAGAAACTTCTGTCCTAAAGCTACTAACAAACTCAGTATTTCTTTACCCAACAAAATGGCGACCAGTGTACCCACGATCACAAATATACGTTGCTTATCAACCGGTTTGTCGAGCATCCCCTGCACAGTATTGACCGAGTATTCCATTACCAGTGGTGTAACCTGCGAAAGCAATGCCCCGATGGTGGTCAACACCAGTGCCAGTATCAGGCTTCCGCGGTATTTACGGATGAAAGGGAATAATTTTTTTAATATATGCAGGGTGTTCATTGAAGATTTTGTTTTCGTAAAGGTATAGCGCGATTCATTACACCAATGGCCGGATAAATTCCTTTGTATTCATCTGGGCATCGTTTTCGTAATCATAGAATAGTTCGGTCATAGAGGCTACAATGTGTGGGTCGTCGGTCAGGAAGGCCGTTAATTTTGAGGCCCTGCCGCTGGTGCTTGAGCCACTGCCTAAAATACATACGCACAAGCCTTTATAGATACCGGGTTTGTTTTCTAACGGAGCCGAGATAAACAACTGGATAGGGAGCGTTTTATTGATTTTGGTAACTCTTATACCCAGTTCCTGCATTTCTTTGATGGCCTGTACCTGCTGGTCATATAACAGGCGCACCAGATATGCCTGTGGATTATCCACATCGGCAGTGATGCTGGGTACTAAGAAACGATTATGGTGTGGTGTGCCATCGAGGCTATTCAGCACCGCATTACTACCACTACGGTAGGTTTCTACCACTACGTGCTCGTTGAAAACCTTGCCTACATATTTCAGAAAAGCATGGGTAGCACCTTCGCTCTGGTCGTTCAGGGTTACGAATTCCACCTTTGCCTCGCTACCCATGTTTTGGAGGTAAATAGACACTTCTTTCAGTTTGTTTTCTACGTCGGTACAGTCACGCTGCAAGGCTTCGGCTTTGCGGGCGTAGTCGAACTGGGTAGCGTTTTTGAGTTCATGCGGTTTTAGTCCAGCGTGTTTGGCAACGTACTCCATTCTATAAGGCGATATACCCTCGATGCGTGCCATATTCGATAAAACCAATAAGTTATTGCCCTGGTTTTTTGAAGATTCTATCACTTTCGAGATACCATCAAGCAGTTCGGTTGTGCCTTCCATCAACTGTACTTTTTCGTTTACTTTGCCGCTTACGTCAATCATCAGTGTATTTAACGATTGTGTTGCTTGCACCAGAAGGCCTGTCTGGGTTTTGATGCGCTCCATGTCCTGCTGGTTGGAGCGTTCTTTCTGGCGGTTGATTTTCTCGGTTGAAACTGCTACATATAATCCAATAAAAATACCAACAATCCCCCCCATCAAACCAGCGATGTCGAGTTCTCTGATGTATCGGTCAATTCCGGGGCTGAAATACACACTTGTATCATTCCATTTACCATTCACTAC
This sequence comes from Emticicia sp. BO119, assembly GCF_013912375.1. Lineage (GTDB taxonomy): Bacteria > Bacteroidota > Bacteroidia > Cytophagales > Spirosomataceae > Emticicia. Next base: position 449,254 of record NZ_JACETV010000003.1, read on the forward strand.
TGAGTAATCAGTCAGATAGTGCACCGAATCACTGAACACATAGTGCCACTTGAAGGCCATAGAAATCAGGAGGGCTATTAAAGGTATCAAAAACAGAAGCGTAAAAATCATCGGGTGTTTTTGAATAATATCATAAAGTATTGTCCAGAATCCATCGTCTTCGGTAGTTTCGGCTGGGGGGGTATGCTGGGGTTTCATAGATTGGTTTTGTATTAGTTTAATCGCTATGCTTTTTGAACGATACAAAATTAGGGCGAATACTTACGCTTGTAAATCTGCAAAAGCCTACATTTTGGGGGTAGGGAAACCTACATTTTTGCTATGTAGGGAAACCTATAGATGGTAGAGATTAGAATGAGCAGGTAGCTGATTAGTATAGTGAGATACGTATATCCTTTGATTATATACTTTACTTCCTGCTGTTTTGATGCTGCATATTGTACTTGCCGCTTAGTAAATTCTTTAAAATGTAGTTTTTCACCAAAAGTAAAAGGGCTAACTTGAGCTTAAATCAAAAATCAGAGTTCTATGAAAAAAAGTTTATTTTTATTTTTAACAAGCCTCTTTTTTGCCTATTTCACCTATGCACAATCGGGAACTATTGTTCCACAACAGGCTGATTTTCTGAACAATATCGATTCTTCTTTTACTAATTCTTATGCTATAAAAGGGGTTATTGTCAGAACAAATCCCGGATTTAATGCTACTGCCATAAGGGCACAGAATAATGGAACCGGGAATAGCGGCAACGGGGTATTTGGTTCTCATGCCGGGGCTGGAAATGGTGTATATGGCACAACCGTAAGAGGTCTGGGAGTCTATGGATATTCTTCAGGTGGAGGTATCGGTGTGTCTGCCTTATCAGAAGCAAGTTATGGTCTTTATAGCCAATCAACGAATAATGTCGCCGGACGTTTTATAAACACTACTCCTTCAAATACAAACAATACACTTGATGTTGTCACGAATGGCAGAGGCAATGGCATATTTGTACAGCTAACCAATGCCTCAAATGGCTCAAGAGGTATTGATGTGGTTCATAATGGTACGGGGCAGGGTATATTTTCGATTAGTACCGGAGGAAACGGAATAGAAGGTAGAACGGAAAGTATATCTTATGCAGGGGTTATTGGACGTAATAATACAGGTGAGGCTGTAGTGGGTATTAGTGCCGGGGGGAATGGTATTGGCGCAGTTGTTGGGCGTAGTGATGGTATCGGATACGGCGTAAAGGGTTTTAATACCAGTACCGGGATTGGCGTTTTGGGGCAGGCTGGTATCAGTGGAGGAACTGGAAGAGCAGGGCGTTTCGAGAACGTAAACACAGCCAACAGTTCCAATGCACTCGAAGTAGCTACTAATGGCACAGGAGCGGGAGCTTATATTTTACATAGCAACGTATCCGGCACTGGCGCGGGCTTGATTGTTCAGAAAAATACCGCTTATGGTGGTTTATATACTTCTAATTCTAATTGTGATTTTGAGGTCCGACACCCGTTTGTAATTACAACCGGAATGTCAGGACTGAGAATTTTTAATACAGCAGGTAATTCAAACGCATGGACTTTCTATACTAATAATGGTAGTGGGTCATTAGCATTAATTGCTAACGGAAATACGAAGGGTAACTTTGACCCAGGTACCGGAGCTTATACTCAGGTCTCAGATGTGCGTCTGAAAAATAATATCCAGAACTATGCCGGTACACTTGCAAACCTGATGAAAATCGGGGTAAAATCTTATCAGCTGACTCACTCTACTAAAACAGAAATAGGCCTGATAGCTCAGGAGGTTTTGGCGTATTTTCCTGAGATTGTATATAACCATAAAAATGATAACGGAGAAGCATTTTATACGATGGATTATTCTCGCATTGGAGTTTTAGCTATAAAAGCGATTCAGGAGCAGCAACTGATTATTCAGAAGCAACAAAACGAAATAGACTTACTTAAAACCGAAATGGCTGAATTGAAAAGTCTTGTGAACTCACTTAGAAAATAAAACATTATGAAAAATATACCAAGCATTCTGTTTATAGTGATATTTGCTATTGGTACTGCCCAGGCGCAGTTAGCCAGTGATAAGCCGGCTCTGCTCTTACCTGCAGTTAATTCTTTAAGCAAACCTGCTAACGGTCAGGTAAAATTAGCTTAGGAGATTGACCTGCCTGACACGCTTCAAGCAAAAAATGCCCGAAAACTACCTTTAGCCAATCATTCTACGCTGAAACTTGCTTCGGAGATTGACCTACCTGACACGCTTCAGGCAAAAAATGCCCAAAAGTACCTTTAGCCAATCATTCTACGCTGAAACTTGCTTCGGACGCAGAAATACCTAAAAGTACAGCAAAAGAAAAGAATTGAGAGACCACACACCCATGTTTCAATTGCAATGAACGATTCGTTTTTAGCAATTCTGCGAAAAATCTAAATTAATGCTTGGTTAAATGTAATGTTTACATTACATTTGGTAATATAAACATTACATTTATGACGCATACTTCTTTCCCGTACTCTTATTGGACAAAAATTCTGGGTCTATTAATAATTATGGCTGGCATTTTCAGTTTTTTTCAGCAATATCTTAAAAAAGGTGTTTTTGATGTGAATGAACTGGCTTTAGGATTTAGCTGGGGACTTGTTTTTATTTTCTTTTCAAAAGAAAAGACAGAAGATGAGATGATGCAGGGTCTCAAGTTTAAAGCATTGACAAGGGCTATTATTGTAGCTTTTTTTATTACACATTTTTATAATTATCTCTTTTTGAACTGGAATTTTAAGCTTGATCATGATGTAATTCTGTCTATTTCTGCTTATCAGTTTATGGCACTCACGTTAATTATAGCTACAGTTAGTTTTTATTATCTGAAGCACCAGATAACGTTGAATGAAGAAAAATGAAAAATATTATCAAAGTCGAACGGGCAAGGCTGAATTTAACACAGGCAGAATTAGCAGAAAAAGTGAAAGTAGCCCGACAAACCATTATTGCCATTGAAGCCGATAAGTTTGTGCCATCAACAGTGCTGGCTTTTAAAATTGCCAGAGTACTCAACTGTAAAGCTGATGATATTTTTGAACTGGAAGATAGTGACTGGTTGTGATATATGATATATGTTCTGAAATGGGATTTTGTGAGGGTATTTCAGGCAAAAAAAATGGGAGTGTCTAAAAAGGTTTTTACGCCAAATAATATTTGGGAAAGACCCCATCCCAACCCTTCCCCAACAATGGGGAAGGGCTAAAAAGTCCCTCTCCCCACAGTTGGGGAGAGGGATTTAGGGTGTGGGCGGACGCCGCGCGGGTTGAGATTAGCCAAATAATATTTTGCGACTCTGGACTTTTTAGACACCCCCATTTTTTAACTTTTAAAACGTATGAAATATGACTACTGAAAGACTTTTACTTACCAGCCCGGATTCTGACCCAGTTTCGGTTGGTGATCAGGTCTCCGGCTCATTGGATTATATGGCATTGCGTTGTGAAACGAACCGACTATACAGAAAGTAGAAAAAAAATACTACTCTAAAGCTCTCAATACTGTACAACTATGATTCAAATTCGTATATTGTAAGAGTAAATAAAGTGCAATGCTTAAAAAACTGACGCATGAGTAAAGACCAGACAAAAGATCTTTTAAAGTTTTTAGAACCTTTTGGCGACGAAATAATAAATTTGGTTATGTGGCTTCGCGACTTTGCTTGGGATCTATGTCCTGAGGCAAATGAGCTAATTTATGACAATTACAATGCCGTTGCCTTTGGTTGGTCTCCGACAGATAAGGTCGGACACATTATTTGTTCAATTGCTGTTGGAAGATCAAGCAAAAATGTTCATTTTGGTTTTTATTGGGGGAACGAAATAGCAGACCCTGAAAAAATACTTTTGGGGCAAGGCAATCAGTATCGTTATGTTCTGGTAACTGACAGAGAGAAGTTTCCCAAAGCCTATATAGAAAAACTTGTAAACGAAGCATACGTAAACGCCCTTTCAAAAGTTAAAGACCAAAAACAAATTATACATGGATATACAATTGTCAAGTCGGTTTCTGACAAAAAAAGAGCCGATAAAACCAAGAAAGTAACAACGTCTAAAAAGAAAAAGAATTGACCTTATCAAATGGCAAATGCCTGACACCAACAAAAGTATTTGAGTCCATTTTAATCCAGTTAACTTATATCTGCGTATTTTCTTAATAAAAATGGCTTGTAGGAGAAGCCAAATATAAACCGGATGTAATCAACCGAATATTTTATAAGGTATCTATTCATGAAATATAGTTTAAAATCCCGAAGCACCAATGCTTTAGCTGGAAGACGTTCGCTCCACTCAGTCAGGAATGCTTCGGCCGACGATTAAAAGGAGCAAAATTATTACATTTTGTATATAAGCGCAGTCGAGGGTTCTTCCCTTCCAATTATCTGATTGAAATAACAAAACAAGCGGAGAGTACAATTTATCAAGTGCCTGTGGCTTCAGCTTCGCTCAGCCACCAGTAAAATGGGAGCAACTTTTTTAATGTGATAAGGATACAAATATTGGTATCTGAATACAACTAAATGTACGTACCTCCAACTATCTATCCGACTCACCTCAAAAAAATAATCCTGATAATCAGGATTATTTTTTAACTTTTAAAACGTATGAAATCTGACTACTGAAAGGTTCTTTAGGCCCGCCGTACTCAGGATCAGGTACAGGCGAGCCGCATGGGTTCTTACCAGCCCGGATTCTGACCCAGTTTCGGGTTGGTGATCAGGTCTCCGGCCGGAATCGGATATAAATAATTTTTATCAAGAAATTTTCTTGGAATGTTGTTCAGCCAGGTTAGTTCTCCTGAGTCGCCGTTAGATAATAACTGAGGGTTTGTTTTACCTGCTACGGTTGGAGCAACTTCTACATACGTTACACCAGCTACCCTGTTGGCAGGCAAGGTTTTATAGAAGGCTACATCAAGGATACCGTCTTCGTTCAGGTCCATAGGTGTATTCAGTTCCGGCACATACATACCGTTCCACTCCATCTGCATCAGTTCGCCTCTTTTCCATCTTACGATATCGTCAAAGCGGAAACCCTCTAAACATAACTCAATTCCTCTTTCACGGCGCACCTCAAGGAGCGTAGGATCAGAGATATTAGGGAAGTATTTTTCTTGCAGATAAGGATCCGGTATTGTTGGTTTTGCATTGAGCCCGCCTGTAATACCTGCTCTTTTTCTCAAGGCCCCGATAGTGGCTGCCCAGTCGGCATCGGTCAAAGTACCTAATTCAGCTTTGGCTTCGGCATAGGCCAGAAGTACTTCTGCATAACGGAAAATACTCACCGAGTTGATGTTCAAATCGCGGGTATCATAATATACATCATCCAAAGCCCATTTGATGGGCATATAGCCTGTATAAGTATAGGAGAATACCGGAGGAGCCGGCACAAGCGAACCTGCGCTGATTCTCTTGTAATCGCCAGAGCGAATGGTCTGTTGCAGTCTTTTATCGCGGCCTTTTACCTCATCTTTAAACAACATGGTTTTGTAGCCGGGGTTGTTGGTAAACGGTGTGCCATCGATATTGAGATAGGTATTGATAAATGTGCGGATAAAATTGGCTTTATCGCCGTAGGTACCGCTTGTCCAATACCAGTTGGCGTCGTTCAGGGTGTTGAGTGCCAGATCGCACACGGCTGAAAGCATTACTTCTGTTGCCATTGGGGCAGGATTGATAAACACCTGACGATACGATTTATCTACGCCGGCACCATCATATAATTTATAACCACCCTTATCCATTACCTCTTTAGCGGCGGTGGCAGCCTGATTAAGCAGGTTAGCTGCCGAGCCTGTTAAGCCTAAACTGTTATGGTATTTTCTGAATGTGCCTTCATGCAGGGCTACTCTGGCCTTGAAAGCATAGGCCACATATTTTGTTACCAGACTACGTGTACCCTCGCTGGTAGCTGTAATATTCTGGCTGGCGTAGTCGAGGTCGGCTAATACAGAGTCCATTACCATCACACGAGAATCACGGCCTTTGTACAGCAGATCAGTATCGGTTACGTCTAAAGGCTTGCCTATCCAGGGTACATCGCCAAATCTTTTTACTTTATCAAAATAAAACCAGGCTCTGAAAAACTTGGCAATACCGATATAGTTTTTTCTGACTGTCAGCGGTACTTTGGGGTCGGTACAGTTGGCAATAAAATAATTGATGTTACGTAAATCAGACCAGCTCCAGCCTGTGCTTACCTGTGGGCTATAGTTACCTTCAGTAATAAATGGCGGGGTGTCTTTGCGCGCCAGATAATCTGACATCGCATCGGCTCTATGCAGGTTTCTGCCATTAAACATTGTATAAAAAGAGTTGGTATAGAGAATCAGGCCGCTTTCGTTTGAGAAAATCGGGCCTTTTGAAGTGGTGGCTTCTGGTAATTCTTCTAAATCGCAACTGGTAATCAGAACCGCAAAAAACAGGAAATAAATATATTTAAGTTTCATAATGTATTCAGATTAAGAATTTAGAATGTAATAGATAAACCAACTGTTACGCTTTTCATCAATGGATAATTGTACCCATCTCCTGAGTTACCTCCAGGGTTAAAGACCTGGTCGGAAGCGACCGCATTTTCTACATCTATATCTCTGGTAATTTTATGTAATGGCGAGAGTGTGAAGAGATTCTCTGCCGAAACAAATACTCTTGCTGCCGATGCACCGATTTTCGACATGGTGGTGCGTGGCAAGTTATAGCCAACCTGAATGTTTTTCATACGCATATAGGCTACATTCTGCAGGTATCGGGTCTGAGGTGCCGACAAAGTACCGTTGGCATTACTTGCTATACGTGATACGTATCGAGGGAAGTAGGCATCGGGGTTTTCTTCTGTCCAGATATTACCTAACTGGCTTTTCGGAACTCCACCATAAGGGCGGTTATATTGCCCCCAGAAAAGGCTCGCTTCGCGGCTTGGGTACCAATCCTGCTTGCCAACTCCCTGAAAGAATGCCGAGAAGAAGAAGTTGTTCCAGTCGGCACCTAACATTATGCCGTAGGTATATCTTGGTGTCGAGTTCCCGATGATAGACATATCACCCGGATTCGACACACGGCTTGTTCCGGGGGTAATTTCTTTGTCGCCGTTCAGGTCTTTGAATTTAATGTCACCCGGAAACCACAAGCCACTTGAAGCTGTTCTGAACAGATTCTGGCTGGCACTGTTTTTCACATCTTCTGCCGATTTGAAGAAGCCGTCGGTAGTATAGCCCCATATTTCGCCTACTGTCTGCCCTTCGTAATAATCGCTTAATTGTTTTTCAGGGTTGTTGTATTTGGTAATAGTTGCCGAGTAATCTGCCAGTGTGAGTCTTACGTCATAATTGAATGGCTTGGCTCCTACCGTAAACTTATCTCTGTATGAGAGCATCATTTCCCATCCTTTGGTTCGAAGGTCAGCATAGTTACCTTTAGGAGCAGTTGCACCGAATACGGCAGGGAGTGTCAGACCCACGGTAAACATATCGGTTGTGGTTCTGATGTAGGCATCACCCACAAAATTCAGGCGGTTACCTAACATGGAGAGGTCTAACCCGATGTTTTTGGTGGTGGCGGTTTCCCAGGTTAATCCTTCAGGCAATACGCTTGGATTTCTGGTAATCTGTGGTCTTTGTCCGCCAAGAATCACCGAAGACTGCGAAATGCTGAATTGCTCGAGGTAAGCATAAGAACCGATATTACCATTACCTAATGAGCCGTAAGATGCCCTGATTTTCAGGTCTGAGATAATGTTTTCGGGTATTTTCCAGAATGATTCCCGTGAAAGTCTCCAACCTACCGAAAGCGACGGGAAGAAGGCATACCGTTGGTTGGCAGGGAATTTTGAAGAGCCATCGTAGCGGGCGTTTACCTCAAAAAGATAACGGTCTTTGAACGAGTAGTTCAGTCTTGAGAAACCTCCCATGATTTTCCATCTCTCCCAACCACCTGAGGTAGTAATAGCCTGCCCGAGAGCAAGATTAATATCGTTGGCATCTTCAAATATCAAACCATTGCGTTGGGCTGTCAGGCGTTTGAAGGTCGACTGCTCGTAGTTATACCCAACCATGAATTTCAGATAGTGGTTATCTCTGAAGGTATTCTCATACTCGGTATAAAAGTTGGTAGTCATGTAGGTGGTTTCTCTGTACACATTGCTCAGATAATTGGTTGTTGTACCTACATAAGCTATTACCCCCGGTTTGATGCTGTACGGAATCGGCACTGCTTTGGTTCTGTCGTTGTTATCGGTGTTCTGAATGGTAAAATCACCTTTGATTCTGAACTTATCCTTGAAGAAATTGGTGGCAAATCCGGCAGTATTTCTGAACACTTTCTTGTTGTTATCGATGCCGTTTTTGCCATAGTAAAAATCGCCTACGGTATAGGCAGCAGAAGCTGTGAGGGTTCCGTCAGGATTCAGTAGCGGCGATAGTGGATGCCCTTCGTCGGCGATGTTCCGCCAGATACCACCGCCTTCACCTACGTTGAGCGGGTTGTGGTATTTCATATCAGAATATTGCGACATATTGGTGATTTTCAACCACGGATATAACTGAATAGAGCCTTTACCTGTAAAGTTGAACACGCTATAATCGTCAGAATTATAGCGAAACAGCCCATCTTGCCCGAAATAACGGCCTGTAAGCAGGAAACTGGCCTTATCGCTGCTGCCAGAAATACTCAGATTGTGCTCTTTCGAGTTTGTCATGTCTTTGTAAAGCAGGTCATAATAGGCAGTGTTGCCAATATAGACATATTCACCTGTCACGGGGTCAATTTCTACTTCATTGGTAATACCAGCTTCTTTTCTGCGTTTGATTTCGGCCAGATATGCCTGTGAGAATTTCAGGGTTTTGTTGGCATTTTGTGGAAAAGTACCTCCGAAATTCACAAAAGACTCGGCAAACATGGTTGCCCAGGTATAGCCATCTGTTACGAGGTCAGGCTTGGCAATAGGCGATTTGAATGAATAGTTGGTTGAATAGGTAACGCTGGTTTTTCCGGCTGAGGGGTTTTTAGTGGTAATCAATACCACACCGAATACCCCTCTGGCACCATAGATAGAGGCCGAGGCAGCATCTTTCAGCAAAGTAATACTGGCAATATCGCTTGGGTTAAGCAGGCTGGGGTCTCCCTCTACGTTATCAATCAAAACAAGAGCATTGCCACCCTGCCCGATTGAGGTTGTACCCCGGATATTGAATGCCGGTGCCTGATTGGGTTTACCGTCGCCCATTCTTACGTTCAGATTAGGCATTACCCCTTGCAGGCCCTGATTGATGTTTGTTACCGGGCGATTATCAAATACATCGCCTGTTACCTGGTCAACGGCTCCGGTAAGGTTGGCTTTCTTCTGCGAACCATACCCTACTACTACTACTTCAGATAAGACCTTTGTATCTGTTTTCAATGCTACATCTATTATGCTCTGGTTTCCTACTTCAATCTCCTGAGTAGTATAACCTACAAAAGAAAACACCAGTACAGCAGTACTGTTAGGTACATCTATCTTAAATTTTCCTTCGCCGTCGGTGCTTGTTCCCTTGTTGGTTCCCTTCAGGGTAACACTTACACCCGGAATACCGCTTCCTGATTCATCTTTCACCATTCCGGTTACGGTCTGGTCAATGGGTATAATGGCTATTTTTTCATCGTCTGCCGTTGCCGGACTGGTTTCGAGCCGAAAAGACGTTTTATCCGTGTTAGCCGGACTGAGGATAATCTGGCCGCCTATGATTTTATAAGAAATCTGCTGAGGTTTTAAAAGCACATCTAAAACCTCTGAAAGTTTCTTTTCGTTGATATTTACCGAAACTTTGCGATCTACTTGTATCGCTTTGGAATTATATACAAACTTGGCTTCGGTTTGCTGCTCAATCTGGCTGAGTACCGTCCGAAGTTTCATATCTTCGACTTTTAACGATACCGACTTATTGAGCATCTCCTGTGCCTTACTGTCAAAGGCGAAAGCCGCTCCCATAAAAAGAATGGCGATCGTAAGCTGTAAAAGAGAGATTTTCATAATAGCCAGTAGGGTTTGACTAAATTGTTGAGGTTTTTTCATACTTTTGATTGTTTTGTTAAGTTTTCGAACGATTTGGCAAAACATGCCCTTCCGCTGAATCGGCTCGCAACTGATCCGGAAGGTTTTTCAGAAAAGCCGGCAATGCTCGCAACATTGCTGGCTTTTTGTTTCTGGGGGCAAAAATAGAGTTTGCAGAAAAGATCAGGTCATCATATTGGTTTATGTTTTGGTTAAGATTTAATAGATAATAGGTAATAAATTTAATTTTTGTTTCGTAGAGACGTATGCCATTTCTTTTATTTACACCCCATCCCGCTCAACAGAATAGTTGTGCCCTTTACTTCGTAGGTTGCTCCTATAGCTGCACAGATAATGTCTAACTTGGTATAGAGGGTCTGGTGTGTAATATCGGCCGTCAGCAGGCAGTTATTAATGGCTTCGTTTTCGACCAATATATCAACCCCATATGCCTCACGAAGCTTGTTAAGTACTGCTAATACGGGGGTATCATCAAACTCAAAAAAGACTTTGGTATCCTGTATTTTCGGGGTCTGAATAACCGGATTTCTGACGATATTGGTTACAAAAAGGTTACTTTCGGCAAAAAATGTAACCTTATGGTTGGGTGTCAATACTACTCCGTTGGTCTGGTTATCTTTGCTGAGACTGCTGTTTTCTTTTTCGTAGACCGACACCCTGCCCGATACTACTTCTACTTCTATTTTTTTTATGCCATCAATACTTTTTACATAAAAGCTTGTACCTAATACTTTGGTGGTTACATTGCCGGTATAAACAAAAAAGGGCTTTGCCGGATTTTTCTGTACTTCAAAAAAGCCCTCGCCCTCTAAATACACTTCCCGACTCAGTTCGCCGAACTTCTCGGGGTAGTGTAATTTGCTTTGGGGCTGTAAGGTAACCTGGCTACCATCTTCCAGCGCAATTTTCATGGCTTTGCCAGTGCTGTTGGTGGTCTGCATCATACCTTCGAGCGAAGCAGGGGTATGCACTGCAACGGACGGTTCTATATTTCTTTTGAAGTAAAAGGCCAATACCACACCAAAAACAAGGAGAACTGAGGCGGCAATAGTTACCATTCTGTTCCGGTTATGGAATATACTGAATGTTCGTTGGACGTCTGTTGGCTGAAGCCATTCGCCTCTGGTATGCTTTCTTATTTTTTGCCATAGCTGTTCTTCCAGCTCTGCGGCGTTCCACTCGGCAGTGGGTGTTTCATCTAATAAGTCATACCATTGCTCTACTACCTTTTGTTCGGCAGCGGTGCATTGTCCGTTCAGGTATTTATTAAGTAGTAGTGCGAAAGATTGGCGGTTCATGATTTTGGGGTGGTTTTGTGTATAAGTCAAACAAGTAGCAAGCCACCGCAAATAGTTTTATTATTTCTTTGAAAATTTATATAAAAATGATGGATTTTATAAATTTTCTTTATATAGTGCAAAATTATTATTTTAGTGAGTTATCATAAATTTCAAATTGGTTAATTACATTTACAACACCTAATAAATCATTATGAAAATAGCCCTACTATTATCCCTTTTCATCTCGCTGAATGGGTTTGCGCAATCGCCTTATATAGTCGTATTGGGTATAGCGCAGGATGGAGGCTACCCGCAGGCAGGGTGTAACAGGGAGTGTTGCAAGGCCGTGTCTGACCGGAATATTCTGCCTCAATGGGTATCGTGTCTGGCATTGATTGACCCACAGACAAAACAAAGATGGATTTTTGATGCCACACCTGATTTTAAAGAACAATTACAGTTATTGAAAAAGGTTACAAAAAATAACTCAAACGATATAGACGGTATCTTTCTGACTCATGCACATATCGGTCATTATACAGGGCTTATGAATCTGGGCCGGGAGGTAATGGGGGCTTCGAATGTGAAAGTATATACAATGCCCCGCATGAAAAGCTATCTTGCAACCAATGGCCCGTGGAGCCAGTTGGTAAATCTGAGAAATATTGATTTAACCGGTATTGCAGAAAACAAGACCATTGAATTAAACGAGCATATCAGCATCCAACCCTTTTTAGTGCCACACCGTGATGAGTACTCGGAAACGGTGGGGTTTCAGATAAAAACTGCTCAGAAATCGCTGATTTATATTCCTGATATTGATAAATGGCAAAAATGGCAAGAGAGTCTACCTCAGGTTATCAGAGAAAATGACTTTGTATTAATTGACGGAACATTCTATAAGGACGGAGAAATAAACAGACCTATGAGCGAAGTACCCCACCCATTTGTAACTGAAAGTATCGAACTTTTAAAAGATTTACCAATCAGTGAACGGAACAAGGTGTATTTTATTCATCTGAATCATACGAATCCGCTTTTAAGAAAAGAGTCAGCGGCCTATAAAAGCCTGACAAAACAAGGGTTTAAGGTAGCCTATCAGGGGTTGAGAATTGGGATGTAATTGATATAGCAGACAATTAAAGTGCCATACACAAAATAAGGCATTCAAGAATCATGAATTCCTTCAAATGTACACGCAGGGTTCTAATGCCCTGGGTAATGTGATACTCGACGGTGCGTTCAGGGATAGATAATTGCTCAGAAATTTCTTTGACAGATTTGTATTCCAGCCGATTGAGGGTAAATATCTGACGGGTTTTATCGGGTAGTTTTTCAATACTTTTTTCAATAGCAGTCGAGAGTTCATTGAAGGCGATGGATTCATCAACAGTAACCGAAGACTCGGTTTTGTTCGCTGCATATTCCATAAATCTCTCCTGCAATATCTGGCGTTTGATATGGTTGATAATAAGGTATTTTAATGAAGTATTGAGATAGGCTTCCAGGTTTTCAATTATTCCCTTATCCCGTTTTTCCCATAGACTAATGAACAAATCCTGTAATAATTCTTCGGCTATCTCTTTAGACTGAATCTTGAACTGGGCTGTACGGAGTAGTTTACTGAAATACCTTCTGTAAATTTCCTCAAACGCCCCCTCGTCTCCTACTAACAGGAGCTTCACCAAGAGTTCGTCGCTGAGTAATTTGTATTCCATAGGTTAGAGAATGAAATACAAAGGTAACTGAATTTTGTGAATGTCCTGAAATTTGATTTACCCGATCGAATGATTTTGATACTATAATAATTATTTACTGGTCTGCTTAACCATAAAACCCTAAAAGCAGGTAAATCAAATTTCCAGATAAATTTTCTCAATCACACCCTCCATTTTTTGCAGTAAATACGCTGCCTGTACTGGCCGAAAATCCGGCGGTTAATTCTACGAATTGGGCCTGATAGATGACAGTGGCTGCATTCGGAATGGTGTTGGCACCTATGGATATTACGCTGACTGATGCCTTCTGGTCGGTGGTAGTTGTGCCTGTCGGGGTAAGTGCGGATGGGCAGGGAGACCCTGCAATTTTATAGAGAGCAGTGCTGTTATTGGTACCCATTGCCCAGAAATACAGGTTGTTTCCCATTATCACATAGCTTTGTGTAACAGACCCGGCCAGGCCAGGCACTAAATCCTGTATTAATGAGATAGTATTAGAGGTATTCATGCTTCGGGGTTCATAACCACTGGTATTATCACCCCCAAACAGATACATCTGATTGTTGAAAACCTGAAAACCAAAGGGTGCTCCTCCCCCGCTGCCGGGTAGCATATCCTGTACTAAGGTTGTACCTGCGGCTGTGCCATCGCTCTGCCACATTTCATAGCCCGTAGTACCATCTAAGGCTGTAAAATAAAGTTTATTGTTAAAGACGGTAAAACCAAAAGGCGCGGCATCGGTAGTCGGGTTGATGTTCTTTACTTTTTGAGTAGTTGTCCCATCGGTTTTCCAGAGCGTAAATGCTCCTACAAAGCTCTGCGCCAGTGTGCCATCGTCGGCTGCAAAATAGAGAGTGCCATTCATCTCTGTAAAACCATAGGGGTTGCTATTTGGCCGAAGCACAGAGCTACTGATATTATACACAAGGGTTGTTCCGGCACCCGTACCGTCAGTCCGCCAGAGTTCTATACCGTTGGTAGCGTCTCTTGCCCCAAAATAGAGTTTATTGTTGTAGACTGTCAGCCCGTAAGGGTCAGAGGAGGTTGAGCCTGAATAAATGTCTTTTACCATAATAGTATTGGCGGCGGTTCCGTCTGTAACCCATAATTCATTACCGTTAGATCCATCAGAAGCAGCAAAATAGAGCAGGTTATTAAAAATAGTAAAGTTTTTAGGCAAAGCACTATTGATGCCCGCATTGATATCCTTTACCATCATTGTTCCTATATCTGTTCCGTTGGTTACCCACAATTCAATCCCTTCTGTCGAATTATTAGTGGCAAAATACATTTTCCCGTTATAGACCGTCATATCTGTTGGCCCTGTGGTTCTGACGGTGGCATCTATGTTTTTCAACAGGGTTGTTCCGGCTATTGTACCATCAGTTTTCCAGATTTCTCTTCCGTTAACAGGGTCGTACGCTGTAAAATAGACCGCACCATTGTAGAGCGTAAAGCCATTGGGATCGGAGCCGCCAACACCCGTATTAATATCTTTCAACCTGAAAGTACCTGCCTGTGTGCCATCAGTTACCCAGGGTTCTGCGCCTGCGGTGGGGTCGGTGGCGGTAAAGAATATTCTATTGGTAGTGGATATCCAGAATTTTGCCTCGCCGGCACTGCTGCTAAACGAAGGATAAAGTTGCTTGCTGATGATGGTTTCAACGGAAGCACTACTGGGATTTGTATCTTTTAAAAGTGAAATAGTAGAGCCATCAGACATCCAGGGCTCAGAACCGTTGATCAGATTATTGGCTTTGAAGTACACCTTGTTATTAAAAACATAGAGTTTAGACGGGAAACCGTTGTAATACAAACCTGAAGCAACACCTGGCTGGAGGTCGCCAACCATTACAGTATTTGCTTCTGTGCCATCGGTCTTCCAGAGTTCAGAGCCATTGATGCCATCGTTTGCTACAAAAAACAAGAGATTATTGGCAACTGCCAGACTTGCCCGAAACGGGTTTTCGGTAATGCTGCCTGAGCCTGCCCGTATATTTTTGACTAATGAAGCATTACCGACAGTACCATCGCTTTGCCAGAGTTCTTTACCATTGATGCCATCGTCGGCCAGAAAGAAAAGTGTTGTGCCTTTGGCCGTGAATCCAATGGGGTTAGATGAGGCAAATGAATTATTAATATCTTTTAGCAGAACTGTACCTACGGTAGTTCCATCGGTTACCCAAACCTCTGTTCCGTTCAAATCGTTGGTAGCAGAAAAAAACAGTTTTGCACCCATAGCTGTAAATTCTTTGGGTGATGAGCTGCTTGTTGGGTGAATATCTTTCAGCATAAATGTATTGACTGCCGTTCCGTCAGATACCCACAATTCAGTATTATTGTTGGCATTGGTGGCAGAGAAATAAATTTTATTATTGAATACCGCAAAATTATCGGGCGATGAAGAGGCAGTTGAAAAAGTAGTATTGATGTCTTTTAGTTGCACCGTTCCGCCGGGAGTGCCATCGCTTACCCATAGCTCTATGCCCGTGCTTCCGTCGTTGGCGGCAAAATAGAGTTTATTATTCATCACAACCTGATTGGTGGCAATGCTATGATTATATTCTGTGGAAATCATTGAGGTAGTTCCGGCCAGAGTACCATCGGTTACCCATAGTTCTTCAACACCTGTGCTAAGGTCGGTGGTCCAGAAAAAGGCTTTGGTAGTGCCAACCACCAGATTTTTTACAAATTTCGGATAGAAACTTTTCACCAGGCTTGTTCCGGCATTGGTACCATCAGATACCCAAACACCCGTAGGAAATGCAAAAGTAGAGGAAGGGTCGTTGCCAATGAAGAAAAATCTGGTAGAAGTGCCTCCGAAATTACTACCTGTAGCTATATTTTTGATGGCCTGTGTGCCTGCGGATGTGCCGTCTGTCGACCATAAGGCACTATATGGCGAGTTGACAATGCTGAAATAATTATGCTGACTACTGAAATACATCTTTAAATTCCAGACCAGAAAACCATCGGGCTCGGCTCCGGTTGTCGGAATCTGCACGTTGGCAACCAGACTGGCCTGCCCGGAAACCTGAGTACTTGTGGCAAGTATCAAAAAATAAAAAAAGTAAGATTTAAAGGATAGATTTTTCATGGAAGATGGGTATTGTATTTCTACATACAAAGTACTGTTTTACAACAATACATGTAAATCTACAAACCCCTACATTTCCTCTACAGGAAACCCTGTATTTCTTTAAAGAGGAATATGTAGGGAAACCTACATTTTACCTTAAACGCTTGGAAATAAAGGTATTCTGAGTGTATCTTTTGGGAGGAATTGAATGTTGAACAATGGTCTTTTCAGTAGAGCAATACGTCTCTACGGAATTTACCCTTTACCATATCCCATTTCTCTTAATTGAGAAAATTAAATACCTAACCCCATGCCAAGAGTTCTCCTCTTATTATTTTACTGCTTCTCTTTTCAGGTTGTTTCAGCTCAAACGACCAATAAAACCCTTGATTCGTTGCAGGTTGCCCTTGAAAACCTGAAAAAAGAAAATCCTTCCATCGAACGGGATTCATTAATTATTATGAATCTCAGAGATATAACCTATGAAATACCTGCCGGAGACACAGCACAGTATAACGCCCAGAAACGGTATTTTCAGCAACTTCTGGCATTTACACCATGGGACAAGGCACAGGCGCATTATGATTTCATGAGTGGTACGATGCATCTATTTACCAATGAATTATACGCAGCTTTTTATGATCTGGAGCGAGCGATGCTGGCTTTCAGACAACAGAAGGATTATGAAAATTATCTGAGAGTCAACAATAAGTTTATTCCGTTGATGAGTTGGAATATGATTGAAAATGATATTCCTGAAGAGGCTCAACAGCGGTATCTGCAATACATTAAAGATGCTCTATCTTTGCCTCAGGTGAAAAAAGATACAGCCGTATGGGCCAATATCCAGATTACGCTCGCAGGATACTATATTTTTGTATTAAAAGACTACCAGAAATGCTATGAGAATGCCGGAGAAGTGATACAACTGATAGAAAAGAAAAACCGCCTTAAGTGGTTTGATTATTACTATATCAGCAAATTAGGGCAAAGCCTGAGCCTGTTGAATATGGGTAAAGAAAAACAAGGGCGAGCGATGCTCAATGAGATTATTGCAGTATGCCAGCAAAATAAAAACCTTAACGAAGCCAAATATGTTCTGAGCCAGATCGGGGCTTTTGCAGGACGCTATTATTTAGCAAAGAAAGACTACGCTAATGCGCTTCAACTCTCACTTATGGGTGAGCAGAATGCCAATTTTCTGAATTTCCCCTACTATAATAATATTCTGAACCAAACGCTTTACCAGACCTACAAAGCACTTAACCAGCCTGCCAAAGCCTTTACTTATTTAGAAAAAGTAAAGAAATATGAAGATGATGCAGAAGCCCGAAAACTGAACCAGAACTTTGGTGAATGGCAGATAAAATATGAAGATGAAAAACAGAAAAACCAGATAAAGACCCTTGAAAACGAGAACCTGAAACGTGGCAACGAACGAGACGAATGGATTCGGAACACATTGACTATAAGCCTGTTGATAGGGCTTGGCCTGGTAGCCTATGTATTTTATAATAACAAGCAGTTGAAAATCAAAAACGAAGAACTCAAGACCAAGAATGACGAGATTTCGGGGGCGATGTTTAAAGGACAAACCCTTGAGCGAAAACGCGTAGCCTCTGAACTACACGATAATCTGAACACCAAAATTGTTGCCCTGAAATGGCGGTTTGAAGCGTTGGATACCTCGAAATACAGCGAACATGACCGTAAGGTACTATCAGATTTTGTAAAGGTATTAGATGATATTTATATGGATGTCAGACTGATTGCCCACAACCTCTTACCTGTAGAACTTGAAACACAGGGCTTACCAGTAGCCCTGCAAAAACTGCTGAACAATATCAGCAACCGACACATCAGTTTCCATTTTCTGACTGAAGGGGTTACACACAGGCTTGAACCCCAACTGGAACATGAACTTTATAATATTGCCCTGGAACTCATCAATAATATTCTGAAACATGCCCAGGCCACACAGGCATGGATAAGCCTGACACAGCAGGATGACAGAATCTCGCTGACGGTATCAGACAACGGCAAGGGAATAGATTTAGACCAGAATATGAATGGCGTAGGCTTGCGGAACGTACACTCAAGAGTAGATAATCTGAACGGACGTGTACAGATAACCCGACAAAGCACACATGGCACGAATGTACAGGTTGATGTAACGCTTTAAATCAGGCGGTACTTAATGGCGTATTTGATAATACCAATGGTATTCTTTACACCTAATTTCTGTAAAATATTATGGCGGTGATTTTCAACCGTGCCTACGCTGATAAACAGGCGGTCGGCAATCTGAGAAGAGGACAACTCCTGGGCAATGAGTTTTACTATCTCCAACTCACGCAGGGTCAGGGCTTTAGGCTCTGGGTGAATTTCTTCTGCCGGACTTGCATTGAATGAGACGGGAGTCAGCAGTTCTTTCAGAACAGCTTCGCTGAAATACTTCTCTCCTGCGGCAATAGTAGTGAGTGCCCGTTCGAGTTCGGTACGATTGGCTTTTTTGGTAACATAGCCGGATATACCTGCCTGAAACGCATGGCGGATATTCTCGGCCTCGTCGTTGACTGTCAGCATCAGAATTTTCAGATTCGGATATTGGTTACGAAGTTTCAAGGTAAGGTCGATACCTGTCAGGTAAGGCATATTCATATCGCTTACAAGCACATCAATTTCGTAATTTTCCAGGAAATCCGGTACTTTCCGGCTGTCGTACAGGGTTCCGACCACTTCCATATTCGGGATAGAGGAAATCAACAAGGATAAACTATCCAATAGAATCTGGTGGTCGTCTACAATGAGGATTCGGATGGGCATTGCAGTTTTGGGTTAGAGGGCTATAATTGTTGAGTTCAAAACTAATGAATTGTTGGGGTATAGGCAATTGTTTGGGTGATTTAGTTGCGTGCTGAAGATTAAGGATTACAAATCAGGTGGGGAATTATCGGGTGAAGGATAGGGCTTTTGAGAAAAATGTTTCTATTTAAGAATCTAAGGATTGATGGTTTAATGCGTTTTGAAAAAATTATAAAGTATCGTAGTCTGGCTAAAGCCAATACAGCTCGTTGATACTGCCAATTGCAATATTTAAAAATGGTCGGACACCACACAGGGCTATTAATTCAGGCTATTTTATTAATTTTTTGAAGAGTTTCACCTGATGTTTTTCCTTATCCTGCTCAAAGAAGACTGTGTAATTCCCAGATAGGAAGCCAAATAAGAAAGCGGAATACGGTTAGCCAGTTTAGGAAACTTTTCAAGAAAAGACAGATAGCGTTCTTTGGCATTTTCGGTCATCATCGGGCTAATTTTATTTACTTTTTCAGCTAAACTCTTGGCAGTTATCTTGGCCACGATGTTGTCCCATTCTATAATTGTCATAGATAGTTCTTTCATGGCACTTTTTGAAAGTGAAAGGTAGTTACAATTTGTTATGGCCTGTACGTATTCAGTCGATGGGATTTCCTGGTTATAGCTGTTGATATCTGCCAGAAAATTATTTTCATCAATAAAATACTTGGTTATCTCATCGCCTTTGTTGTTGTAATAACAAACCCGCATAATACCCTCTGTCAGAAAAATAACCTCACGTGGTATTTTTCCTGCTTCATGGAAATACTCATCTTTTCTGATTTCTTTGCGCACCGCTTTGCTCAAAATCAAATCAATCTGTTGCTTGTTCAGATGCCCGAATTGCAGTAAATAATTAATCATTGCTTCCATAGAAAAACTATTTCAGTTGACTCATGATTAGTTTATCAAACAATTTATCTGAGAGAATTTTTCTGAAAAACAGTAATAATTTTGCCCCAGCAGCACCTGCATATCTTGTTCTGGGATTGTGGGCTTCGATTGCTTCTTTGATAAGTCTGGCAATTACGATCGGATCGGAAGCTTCATTTCCTACTTTTCCATAAAAACCGGTAATACCTCTTGCCAGTTTATTATATACTGTATTGCCCGAAACGTGCATCAGATAGTCTCCGCCTAATGCTGACATTTCTGACTTTACGCCCCCGGGTTCAATTACAATCACGTCAATTCCGAAGGGTTTTACCTCTTTCCGAAGGGCATCGCTCAAACCCTCAATAGCAAATTTACTGGCATGATACCACGCCCCCATAGGTAAGGTCATTTTACCCCCAACCGACGAGATATTGATGATTTTCCCGTAATGATTTTTTCGCATAGCAGGCAATACCAATTGTATGAGACGAGCCACGCCAAAAACGTTTACTTCCATCTGATACTTTGCATCAGCTATTGGCACATCTTCGAGCGCACCATAATTGCCAGAACCAGCATTATTGATGAGAATATCTATTTTTCCTGCTTCTTTGAGCATCTGTTCAACACACGCAACCAGGCTTTCTTCTTTGGTCACATCCAGATAAATCGGGTGTATGCCATAGGTTGTCAGGCCTTGCATTTTTTCAGTTCTGCGAGCGGCTCCATAAACTTTATAGCCATTTTGTGCCAGATATATAGCAGTAGCTTTGCCAATGCCTGATGAAGCGCCTGTAACTAAAACCGTCTTTGCCATATTTTCACTTTTTTGAATTAACTAATTATCTGGCAAAGATGATTAAACAGTAACTATTTTTTTTTGCCATTTGGCAAAAAGTGAGGTATCCGAGATGGTAATATGGTTTTGTGCCTATGGAGGTAACCCAAGCGACTCCACATAAAAAACTATACACCAATCGGCTCATACTCAAGAATGAGCACGCCGTTGGATAATATCTGAGCGTGTTTGAGGCTGAATTTCTTTAATTCGCGGCTATCATCAAAAATCCTTAGTCCACCGCCAATTGAAAGAGGAAATATCATCAGCCGTAACTCATCTACAAGGTTGTGATGAAGCAACGATTTGACGAGCGTGGCACTACCATAAACGAGTATATCACCCCCATCGGTTTTCTTTAGCTCTGCTACCTCTTTGGCTACATTGCGCAGAATATGGCTGTTATGCCAATCTGCTTTTTCAAGGCTTGTTGATACTACATATTTCGGATACCGGTTGATAGGGTCGCCGAAGGTATTATCTGTCGAGTTGGGCCAGTATCCGGCAAATTGTTCGTAGGTGTTTTTGCCTAAGAGTAAGGCATCTACACTATGAAGTTCTTTAACTTTATATTCCCCGGTTTCGGGTGCGTCATATTTAAACTCCCAGCCACCATGTGGGTGAGGGGTTTCGTTGCCGCCCGGTGCTTCAATGACGCCATCGAGCGTCATAAATTCAGTAACGATAATTTTTCGCATGGTCTTTTTTTAGTAAAATTAGCGAAAGTTATTTTACTTGACAGGGGGCAAAAACGACATTCAACAGGGGAAAATACGCTTTTTTGAGAATATCCTTCATGAGTGCAGGGAATTGTTGCACCTGATTACAAAACCTTTGTATATTTACATTTTACCACATTACCCACAATTAATGAAAAACCTTCTCCTTAGCCTCTGTATGATGGTATTTACAAACTGCCAGGCACAGCAGGTGGATAACCTACTTATCAAAGAATTAAAAGATAAAATCGCTGACAAAACCTATCCTAAAATCGATGCTATTGTTGTGAAACAGGGTGATGAAATTATTGTTGAAGAATACTTTAATGGATTCAGAAAAGACACTCCACATGATACACGTTCGTCTTTCAAATCCATCACAAGTATTCTGGCAGGCATTGCCATTGACAAAAAACTGATGTCAGTTGATGATAAGATCGGGCGTTTTTTCCCTGAATTAAAAAATGAAGCTAAACGTAATATCAGTATTCAGAATCTATTAGAAATGCGGTCGGGTCTGAACTGTGAGGAGTTTTATGATATTGGCCCTGAATGCGAGGATAAAATGTCGGAAACTGACGATTGGATAGCTTACTGTCTGGGCGTTGATTTGATCAGGACACCCGGTGTGAACTGGTCTTATAATTCTAATGAACCCATGCTTGTGGGAGAAATTATTGCACGAGCCAGTGGAATGACCGTGGTAGAATTTGCCAGACAAAATCTTTTTGAACCTTTGGGGATCAAAGATTATAAATGGACGCTCTCGCCCAAAGGTCAGGCACAGACGGCTGGTTCATTTTATATGAAGCCTGCGGATATGCTCAAAATCATTGAACTGGTGAAAAAAAAAGGCCATTGGCAAGGCAAGCAGGTTGTAAGTGCAGACTGGATAGAAAAATCTACCAATTGCCATATTCCTATCGACTTTTCGTTTGTGCGATATTCAAAGATGCCGGAGGCAAAATACGAAAGTGCACGCTATGGTTTTTTCTGGTATAAAGAGAAGCTGACATACAAAGACATCAAAACAGAGGTATTGTTTGCCTCAGGCAATGGCGGGCAATACATCATGTACCTACCTGACTATAACCTGACGGCGGTGTTTACAGGCAGCAACTACGGCAACTGGAGGGGTAAACTTCCTTTTGAAATATTGCTGAAATATATTATTCCGGCGGTTGAAAAAGGGAAAGACAAATGATTGAAACTGTCAGGTAATCTTTGCTGTAAATACAAACCCTGGGTTTTGTTAACCCCCACCTAAAGCCGGGGGTTAACTATTGATTCAGTATTGAAGACCCTGAAATCTTTTTACCGGGTTTTAAACAGCTTAATTGTAAAATCGAGTAATTGTATATTGCCGTAGGCACCATGGCCCGGAACGACAATCTTTACATTCGGGTAGGTCTTTTTAATTTTTTCTACGGTGTTCGACCATTCTGCTACGTTGGCATCGCCTAAATACCCTTTGCCTGCATCTACTTCTTTGATTAAACAACCGCCAAACATGACATTTTCGCTCGGGAAATAACCCACTACATTATCTTTGGTGTGCCCCTCGCCAAAATACTTTGCCACGATTATCTCTTTCCCTACTTTTAAAGTCAGTGAATCCTGAAAGCTGTTTTCTGGAACAGTATAATTGTTTTCTCTGGCCAGGTCAGTGGTTTTTATATTGGCATAAGAAGGAATATTCGCTGCATGAAAAACCTTTAGCCCGGCTAAACAATCGTTATGAAAATGGGTTGGAATAACGGCATTTATCTGGCAATGAAGCGATTCTTTCACCCATTTGATTAGTTCTTCCGAGCTTTTGTCGTTGGTAGGCGTATCAAAAATAATGGTTTCATTTCCGTTTCTGACTATAAGCCCATTACAGGGGACATTCCCGAAATCGTTGGTTTGTAAAAATGAAATATGCTGAAAAGCATTTTCGGCTATCTGATTCACTATCAGATTGTCGGATTTGTAAACTTCTTTAGGTTTAAATGTGGATTTTTTCTGGGCATTGCCATTAAAAACAGAGAGAGTACATACAAGGAGTAATAGCGTTTTTAGAATGGTTTTCATTTGTGTTTTTGGAGTTTTGCACGTTAATTTTTTAAAGAGCCGAAGCATTTGTAAAGTTAACGAATTTTGTCTGGTCATAGGATAGGTTTATGCAAATGTATTTTTGGGTAGAATACCTGTTTCAAAAAAAGGTGATTACTAAGATTATCATGAAAGTTTTTGTAACTTTTTTGATGGTTTACAGTACTTAACTATATAGTAGCACAAATCAACTAAAAGGCATTTTGATTCTGCCAGGCTTTAATTAATCATCATTCTATTACTTCTTTATCCGACCATACTTATGAAAGACTTTACAAACTTACACAAGAGAATATTGATTAAGCTATCCCTCATTTTTCTTTTTTTTACTCCCCTGATTTCAAAAAGTCAAGAAAATAAGTTAGTGTATGATGCAGTAAAAGAGGTATTTATAGTAAAGTTTAATAAAGGTGATTATAGTGGTATTTATTCACTTTTTGATGACGCTTTCCGCAACAAAATCTCTGAAAAAGTTTTAGTAAACTTCCTTAAGGGCAACCAGAATTCGGGCAGGATTTTAAATTCGTCTCTCCAATCTGTAGAAAAAGACAAATTTGTCTATCTACTGGAGTTTGAACTAAGAGAGATGCTGATGGATATACAATTAAATGAGAAGAAGCAAATACGCAGTTTTGGTTTAAGGAATGTATCTCCTCTGTATCTCACTGATGCACCGGCTGTACAAACAAATAATCTTAAAAAGACTGCTATTGATCAGGCCGTTGATTCGGCTGCGCGCGAATATTTTAAATTTGCCAACGCCACCAGTCTAAGTATCGGCATTATCAAAAACGGCAAAAAATATGAATATTACTATGGAGAAACTACCAAAGGGAATGGAAAAATACCTGATGCTGAAACCTTATATGAGATTGGTTCTATTACTAAAACATTTACAGCTACCTTACTGGCGCAAGCTGTTCTTGATAAAAAACTGAATCTGCACGACGATATAAGGAAATATCTGCCATCACTATTCTCGAATCTGAGTTTTAAGGATACACCTATTACTTTTCAGAGTCTGGCTAACCATACTTCTCGATTACCTGCCTTGCCCGCAGACATTGGCGATAAGCCCAACTATAATCCTGTAAGCCCTGAAGCGCATTATGATTCTTCTATGTTTTATCAGGCATTGCAAAAAGTAGTATTAGATACCATACCGGGGCATACATTTCTTTATTCCAATTGGGGTATCGCCTTATTGGGGCATATACTTGAAAATATCTATAAACAGACCCAGTCTGATTTGATTGCACGGTATATCACCACACCCTTAGGCATGAGGAACACCTTTTATTTAGAAAACATAGGTTCTAAAAAAGTAGCCTTGCCTCATAGCGAAAATGGGAAAACGCTTATAATAACCGACCAGGGGTATTTTGACCCGGCAGGAGGACTTTGTTCAACTTTGCCGGACATGCTTCGATATTTAGAGGCTCAACTACAAGAGCAGAATCCTGCTATCAGGCTTACCCATACACCAACAGCTAATAATATGGGGTTGGGCTGGGGTGTAAGAACGATAGAAGGTAAACGGGATTTTCAACATAATGGAAGTGAACAAGGCTCAACTGCACATATATCAGGATTTCCTGATAACCAGGGTGGTTGTGTTATTCTTATCAATAACAAGATCAATGCAGGCAAACTTATTAATAGTATTCAGGCTATTGTGAGAAGTAAAGCTTATGAATAATAGGTACACCCATGCTCCCTCGGAGTCTCCGTACGGCACGTAAAGTGCGCTGATTTGAAAGACTCAGGGGAGTATTAATTATTATTTATTTTCTTTCACACGTGTACCTTCCAAAGGATATGCTTCCAGTATATTGCCGGTGATATGGTCATCATCCTTTCTGGTCATAACCAGCACCGCATCAATATCGTTGGCGTGGTAATAAATGGTTACCTCATTATCTTTCACTTCCACTTTTGAAATTTTTGCAATTTCAGTTCCAGTTGCATCGTCTTTTACCACGCCTGCTAAGCCATTATCTTTTTTTTCAAGAATAATCAATCGTTTTAAATCTCCAATGGGCGTTCCTGGTATTGATATTTTCCATTTTCCCTCGAAGTAATCAACTCCGTTTTTGGTCTGTGCATTGACTTGCAGTGAGAACAGGAGGAAGACCAATCCTGCCAGGAATGTGCTTAGTTTTTTCATATAGGTTTTTTATGATATGAAATGTGTTTAATTTAGAAAAGTGCCTGTTTACTTTCTTCTATGAGTGTTGTATGGCCCTGCAAAAGGTATCTTAAACTTTTTTTAGGAAACGAAAATTAAAGCCTGACTTACAAAAAGTCCACATGCTGTCATATAAATGTTTATTGGATTGAAGTATTCCTGATTAAAGATAATGCAATATTTATAATTTTGTTGGCGTATTCAAATGATAAGAGTGAATGATGGTTTTATTGTATTAAATGTGATAATTAAAATAGTAGAATTAGCATATTTATGTAATATTATGGCTTGCTTAATATATGCCTTTATCTTTATATTATTAAACTGACAACCAATAATAAATCGGAAAAGATGAAATTACTTGTATTTATTTTTCTATTCTTCATCCAGATTAAAGTTATTTCACAAAGTTTATACGGGACTTCAATTCTTTATTGTATCTCTGATAAAGAGGTCATTATAGCTGCAGATACTAAAATCAATTTTACTACGCCACATAAAGACAGTTCACATATTAAAATTCAACACAACAACAATTTAAGTTGGGTTTATTCGGGTTTTAGTGCTATGGGTAATCAATTTGATGTGAATAAAATAATAAACTTAGTTGCGTCCAAAAAAAAAAGTTATCGGAATACTATTGATGAAATCGATACAAGAATAATAAATATATTGGTGAAGTGTGATTACATATTTTATAATAATACTGTACGTGACAGGATTCTTAAAAGAGAAGGCAAGATTCTTAAATTGTTATTTGTATCATTTGTTAATAAGAAAGTTCAATATGAAATTTTAGAATATATATTGGAACAGAAGGGAGGCCAAGAACAGATTACAAGTTATCTTATAGAAAATCAGGATTTACTAAATCACTCCCCCAACCGCGTGGTAATAGGGAGTATGGGAAAATATGATACTGATAACACAAAATACGTAACAGAAATAAGTAAATTAATTGATAAAAAGGCAAAGAATAGTCAATTTCCGACTGTAAAAATTAAAGGCTTTAGCACTTTTAAGGTTGATTCTTATGCTAAATTATTATATTATCTGGTTTATAGAACTTCTTTAAAATATCCATCCGAAGTAGGTAGACCTATTACTGTTTATAAGATTACTAATAATAACTTTCAATTGTTAATTAATAATTGAGAGAGGCTTTATTGTCTGGGGTCGAAAATAAGTTTGACTTAAGCTATTCCATTATTAGTCAAACTTAAACCACGGAGGGGCCGTGTTAAAGCACCTTTAATTATTTCCGCTTTATTCACTACCTACAATTTTCTCGTTACAATCTAAACATAAATTCACTAATTTTACCCCCACATAAGACCGATACCCGTCGGCCAGCACACTCTACTACAAAACACTCATGAGAAAAATCCTCTTTTTATGCTTGCTTGCAGGCATTACAATGGCCCAAACTCCTAAGCCTTATGGTGCTACTCCATCGGCCGACCAACTCAAATGGCACAAAATGGAATACTATGCTTTTGTGCATTTCGGGCCAAATTCCTTTACCGATAAAGAATGGGGCGATGGCACAGAAAAGGAAGAAGTTTTCAACCCAACGCAATTAGACTGCCGCCAATGGGCGCGCATCGCCAAAGCAGCAGGCATGAAAGGTATCATCATTACAGCTAAACACCACGATGGTTTTGCGCTCTATCCAAGCAAATACTCAACACATACCGTGAGAGAATCGAAATGGAGAGATGGGAAAGGCGATGTATTAAAAGAATTATCAGCCGCCTGTAAGGAATATGGCTTGAAAATGGGCATCTATATCTCTCCGTGGGACAGAAACCACCCGACTTACGGCACACCCGAATACAATCAGGTATATGTAAACATGCTGAAAGAAATCACAACCCAATACGGCGATTTGTTTGAAGTATGGTTTGATGGTGCCAATGGCGAAGGCCCGAACGGCAAAAAACAGGTTTATGATTTTCCGTTGTTCAATAAAACCGTGAAGACCTACCAACCACACGCCCTGATTTTCAGTGATGCCGGGCCTGACATTCGTTGGGTGGGTAATGAAAGAGGTTTTGCCGGAGAAACCTGCTGGAGCACCATCAATGGCGCACAACTGTTCCCGGCCTACGACAAACCTAAACACCTGAATGTTGGTGACGAAAACGGAACACATTGGATTCCGGCAGAATGCGATGTATCTATCCGCCCGGGTTGGTTTTATCACAAAGCTGAAGACGACAAAGTAAAAACTCCGGCTGCTCTGATGGACATCTGGAATAAATCGGTAGGCAGAGGTGCCAATTTATTATTGAATATTCCGGTGGATGGTCGTGGTATTGTGAATGAAAACGACGAAAAATCGTTGATTGAATTTAAGAAAATGCGTGACGAATACTTCAGGAAAAATCTGTTAACTAAAGGCACGTTTACCAAAACAACTGGCGAAAACAGCATTGATATTAAGATGAATAAGGCACAGAGCTTTAACTGTCTGGTAGTACAGGAAGATATTCGTTACGGACAACGGGTGAGTGAGTTTGCCGTGCAGGTAAAAGAAAACAATGAATGGAAAACTGTGGCCACTGCCACTACTATCGGTCATAAGCGTATTGTGTATTTTCCGAGAGTCAACAGCAAAGAAGTGCGGGTGGCTATTCAAGGCACATTAGCCAGGCCATTGATTGCGAACGTAGAATTGTATGATACACCTGCGAATTAAACTGATACCTCATTTAAGATACAGAACATCGCAAAGCAAAACGCCTCATGAACTTAAGTTCATGAGGCGTTTTTGTAAAGATTTATTGTGTGCCTGCTATTCCATCGCCGCTTCTGCGTTAATATTTGCTTCGGCTAAGGCTGTAAGTTTCTGGTCAGCAGCCCCTTCTTCATCCAAAATCGTCTGGAGTACGTCAGCTGCCTCATGATACCCCAATAGACGTGCCACACTTCTCAGACTTCCGTAAGAACCTATTTCATAGTGTTCAACTTTTTGTGCCGCCATAATCAGACCACAGTCACGAACAAAGGTCCCTTCTTTGGTAGAATCAATTATTTCTTCTCCTTCATCAACCAGACCTTCCATAGCGGGGCAATGCTTGGCTTCAGCTTCTTCACCGATCAACTCAAACACCTTTTCTACTCTCAACACATGGCTTTCTGTCTCGGTCAGGTGCATTTCAAAAGCTGTTCTTAATTCCTCAGAGGTGGCTGCTTCTGCCATTTTAGGCAATGCTTCCGTAAGGTGTTGTTCTGCCCAATAAATGTCTTTGAGGCCATCGACAAACAATTCTTTCAGATTTTCATTTTCTTCTTTCGAGAAAATATCCCAGATACTTTTGCTTGAATTTTTCATGGTTCTGTTTTTTTTGTTTTCCGAAAAGGCAAAAAAAATATGCCATTCGGGCTGTGGCTCTGAATATACATAGTGATATAGAGAAAAATGCTCAAATCGAAACAATTACCTGCTTTATTGCAGAGAAAGATTTTCCACATCCAGCGGTGGCCTGATGTTTTACACATTAAGGTAATAGACTTTGAATAGTTAAGTAGCACACATTTTAAAAGTTGGGTCTATTTACATAAATAATAATTGCCATGAACAAATCTGTTTTTTTTCTCGCCGGCATTTGTGCCATTTTTCTTGTTTCCTGTACTTCAACCCGCATTACCAGTAGTTGGAAAGAGCCGGATAAAACGGTTACACTTAATAATCTGAATAAGGTATTGGTGGTGGCCATGCTTAAAGATGAAACCAGCCGCCGGAAGGCCGAAGACCAGATGAAAAAATATCTTAACGGAAAAGGGGTTGTTTCTTATAATTATCTTGACAGAAGCATCAGCGAACAGGATGAGCAGCAGATTTTAAATAAAATCAGAGCCGATAACTTTGATGGAGCCATTATCATGCGATTGATTGACGTTGATAAAGATGTTGACTATGTACCCGGCACTATTTCGTCATATCCTGTCTATTACCGTACTTTTGGTGGGTTCTACCGCAGAAGCTGGGTGTATTATTCTACTCCTAACCGATACTATTCAACCAAAACCTATACGGTTGAGGTGACTGTTTTTTCTATTAAAGACGACAGAATTATCTGGACAGGGCTGACGGAATCGACTGAGCCGGGCGGAGTTGATAAAATGACGCGGGAGGTAGCCAAAGTTGTGTACGACAGAATGGTTGAAGAAGGATTTATTACAAAATAATATATATTCATAGTGGGAAAGGCTCAGGACAGTTGATTGGACTGAGCTTTTTTTATAGGCAATAAGGGTTATTATATCTGGAACATATAATTCTATTCTTTATCTCTACTGTATGCTACCCATTATCAATAAAAAAGAAGTACTCTTTCATAGGGTAGGTTGAGTTTTGAGTCTTATCTATACTAAGCATTTCTTAAAAGCATATAAAACCATGTTAACTAAGGTTGAGAAAATTTCATCTTCTTTCTTTTATCTAACTATGCTTTTATCAAGTATATAATTTATTCTGACAAAACTGTAAAATTTATATTGGGCTGAATCAAAAACATACCTTTAAATAAAAAATCAGTCTTTGAAATAATAATTATGTAACTTAACCACATAGATTAATTCAAAACTAATTTAGACAGATGAAAGCACTAATACTAACTCTTATACTTTTTTTACCAATTATTGTTTACAGCAAGGAAAAAGCACCAGATACTAAACAAACCCCCTCTATTGATACCCACAAATCTTATTTCAATACTCCTTCACTAAACTCTGTCAATGACAGTCTGCTTTTTCAAGGGCTTATCTTTTCCAATAAAATTATTAGTAATGACTCAATTTTACTGACAATTTTAAAGAACGCTCCTTTATCAATATCTGCATCTGACAATATTTTCAGAGAAAACTACAAATCTGTGATAATTTCTTCATTAGCCTATAATAAAGCTAAATTTGATTATTATAGTAATGGTTACACACACCAGAGTAAAATTTTCAGTTTTCAACTATTTTCTTCTCAAATAATATTCTGGCTTGTAGTTGCTATTGTAATTTCAGGACTAATTATGTCTGGATTACAATTTTATAATTCATTCAAATCCGTAAAGTTACATAAGGAAGAAATGGAAGAAGAATCTCAGGATTATATAAGAGAAATTGAAAAAAAACTGCATTCAAATTTAGAAATATCTCTGAAAGGCATGAGGGTCAAAAACTCAATTATAGGTATTTTGATTCTATCAATTTCTCTGGCTTTCTTTTATTTGTATATGGTTTATATATATGCAATGTAACAAGTATAAATAAATCTGGTTCATCTTGTAAATACTGATGCAATATTCTGAAACAGGCTTGTACAAACCCGTTTCAGAATATTACGACTGGTTGCCACCCTTGAAATAACTCATTTGTTACGCGCCTGCAAGGTTCCGTCGGTGGTTAATTTCCCTCCAAAAACAGGAAACAGGCTCGCATCACCATAGTTTTTTATAGGTTTGATATTCTTAAGTACTTTCATATCAGTTTCCGAAATTTCAAAATCTAAGGCTGCATTCAGACGCATATGGTCAGGTTTGGCCGTTTTAGGCAATGGCAGTGTACCTAATTGCAGACAGTAACGAATGCACAACTGCGGGATACTTACACCATAGCATTGTGCCATAGCCGAAACCTCCTCGTTCTTTAACATTTCTCCATGAGCAACCGGAGAATAGGCCTCTATCAGAATGTCTTTACTCTGACAAAAAGTAATGAGGTCAAATGGTGTATTGCTTACGTGTACAAGAATCTGATTGACCATTGGTTTGACAGTGCAATGTGCCAGTATATTCTCCAGGTCGACCTCTTCAAAATTTGAAACACCTATGGCACGTAGCTTTCCGGCAGCATAGGCTTCTTCCAACGCCCGCCATGCTTCCAGATTACCTTCAAAGAAGTGTTCACCTTCTCGGAAGTCCGTCCAGGGCTGAGGGCTATGAATAATCATGAGGTCTATGTAGTCTAATCCTGTTTTTTGTAATGACCCCTCAATTGCGGCCACCGTTGCCGCATAATTCTTAATGGCGGCATCAAGTTTGGTTGTAACAAAAATTTCTTCACGTGGCACGCCACAGGTTCTGATACCCTCGCCAACGCCTCTTTCGTTGCCGTATGCTTGTGCGGTATCAATATGACGATACCCTATTGCAATAGCAGAACGAACCGCCTCTGTCGCTTTGCTATCTTCAATCATCCAGGTTCCGAGTCCTAACTTCGGAATCTCAACCCCATTTGACAGGGTAAATGTTTCATTTAAAATCATGACTAAATCTTGTTGTTTCGGATTAATAAAAATTTATGCGTCCCTTTTTTGTTGTAAGGAAGCAGCATTTGTACTCCTAATATTAAAGGAATAATGCATCGGGTTAATTTCCGTTTTATTTAAGCCCCTTGTACTCTTCATCAGAAACAGGATTTAACCATTGCACAATACCTTTATCAGTGTTTGGAAGGATATACATTTGTTGTAGCCCCACTTCTTCGCTTGCTCCGTGCCAGTGTAAGGTATTGGGTGGACATTTAATGACATCGCCTTTTCTGAGTGTCTGGCGGGGTTGTCCTTTTATCTGATGATAGCCTACTCCGTCTGTAATGATCAGTATCTGACCCGAAGGATGCGAATGCCAGTTGCTTCTGGCTCCCGGCTCGAAATACACATTGCCTATCACAGTTGTATAAACTGAGTCGTGCGGTACCAGTCCTGTATTCCAGGCTTTGCCGGTAAAGGTTGTAGAAGGGCCTAAAGCTCCTTTAGGAAATATCCCTTTTTCAATAGCATTAGCTGATTGCTTCCGTGAATTAACTGAGCAACTATGAAGTAAAATAACTAAAGCTGTCAATCCTGCTAATCTGATTTTTTTCATTTGATTATTTCTCATTGTTCTACTATTTTAATGTTCTATATTTTTCAGTATTCTTGCCGGAACGCCCCCTGCTATCGTATTGGCCGGAACATCTTTTGACACCACCGCTCCGGCAGCTACTACCGAGTTTTCGCCAACTGTTACGCCGGGCAGAATGATTGCTCCTGCACCAATCCATACATTTTTCTGAATATGAATAGATTTTAATTCAAGGGCTTTACGTTCTGAAGGTTTAACCGGATGGTTTTCGGTAATTAATTGAACATTAGGCCCTATCAATACATCATCATCAATAGTGATACCACCCAAATCCAGAAAAGTGCAGTTTTTATTGATGAAAGCATTGCGCCCGATATGAATAAACCGTCCGAAGTTAGTATGAAACGGTACAAAAACCGTTGTACTTTCATCAACTTTTTTATCAATTATTTTCTCTAAACACTTTCTTATCTGGTTCCTTTCTGTTGCGTTGTTGAGTTCGACAGACCATTGCATGGTTGTATTTACAACCTCAGTAATTTTATAATATTCGGGGTCATCGTATGTGATGATACCACCAGCAAGCATTCGTTCGAATATGGTCAGATGGTTTATTTGCATCGGGCAGACTATTTTATACTTTTTTGAAATTCTTACTAAAATTATAACTTAGTTGTACATTCCAAATAAAATTCTTGTTGCCGGGTATATCTGACTTAAACGTCTGGTTAATGGTGGATTGCAGGGTAAAAGGAAAATTCTTTCGTGACAGAATCCCCGTAGCAGTAAAATAACTTCCTTTATAGGCATCGGTATAAAGCAAATACACCATCGGAATCAGCTGAAAACGCATTTGTCCGCCCAGTTTTATATTTGACACAGAAGTATTGAAAAACAAAACGTGGGTATTCTGCGGCCCGCGTTTTTGCAGGGCTTTTCCGTACAGATAGATTGCTCCGACGCTCCAGTTTGGTGAAATCTGATAACTGGGTGCAACTTCTCCTGCACCGAATCTGAGTAGCTCAGTAATTTTGGTAGTTGACCCATTATCGTTAATTTCTGTTCTGAGTAAATTAAAGGCCGGATGCACTCCTAACCTTACACTGAATTTCTGTTGCTCAATAATCCGATAGCGTAACCAGAATAACATTCCTCCCTTGCTGGCATCGGGTACGAGGCGTATGTCTGGGTCGAAACTGAATCTTTTTTTACGCCACGATAAATTCATGATAACAGCAGGGCTGTTTAAAGAAAAAGTCGGTATAATCGAAAACCCGTTATTAGTCAGCCCTACTGAACCCGAAAAGTTAGCAACAGACTGCGTGGTATCAGGCTGTTGGGCATACATACAATGAAGTGAAAGTACTAAAAATGTCTGGATGGTAAATATTCTGAAAACGCTCATTTGTAATAGGTTATAAATCCGATAAAATTAACAATACAAAATTACGGCAGGATAAAACGGGATGTCTTATACATTTTACGGGAATACTTACCAATTTCAATGGTGGCGATTTATATATGAAATATTCAGATTAATTTTGGTTAGGAATTAAACAAAACAAGCAGATGCTGATATACGATACTATTAAGAAATACAGCGAAATGTTCAGTAATCCCATGTTGCATCCGCTAATTAATGTGGTTGACCTGAGCAGGTCACAGATGTGGCCAAGAACCAGATTCATGATGGAGTTTTATGCCATTGTTATAAAAGACAGCAGATGTGGGGAGTTCAGATATGGGAATCAATACTATGACTACGACGAAGGAACCATCGTATTTTTTGGACCCAATCAGGTAGTTACGCACGAACCTGAAGGCGAAATGCACCAGCCTTATGGAACGGCACTGGTTTTTCATCCGGATTTAATCAGAGGGACTTCTCTGGTTAAACACATTCAGGATTACTCCTTCTTTAGTTATAAAACCAATGAAGCCCTTCACGTTTCTGAAAAAGAAAGAGTGCTTGTTGATATATGTTTTGCCAATATAGAAGCAGAAATCAAGCAGAATCTGGATAAGCACAGCAGAATGCTTATTGTAGCGAATCTTGAATTATTGCTGAAATACTGTTCGAGATTCTATGACCGCCAGTTTATTACGAGAGAAGCTGTGAATCATGGCGTTATAGAGAAATTTGAGCAGCTTTTGCAAGGGTATCTCACGGGTGAAAAACTTAAAGTCAATGGTTTGCCCTCGGTGGCCTATTTTGCAGACGAACTGCACCTTTCGCCCAACTATTTTGGTGATTTGGTAAAAAAAGAAACCGGAAAAACTGCCCTTGAGTTTATGCAGTTAAAATTGCTGGAGGTGGCCAAAGAACGGATTTTCGATAATACTAAATCACTGAGCGAAATCTCTTATGAATTAGGCTTTAAATATCCTCAGCACTTTACCCGCTTTTTTAAACAAAAAGTTGGTGTAACTCCGCATGAGTATCGAATGAATTAAAAAATACAGGTCTGTTATCAGGCAGATAAAGGCTATATAGATGTAATTCTATAGATGAGGAACAATTTGTTTTTTTCAAAACAAATTGTGATTAGCAAAAAGCTTCCGGCTTCGGGAGCTTTTTGTTTCTGGTTTTCGGAATGCCTCGAAGCTGATTGTATGAGGGTATCGAAACCAGATTATTATTAACTCGTTCATTTCTTTACCTGCCCACATGGGCGGCTCTGCCATGAATGCATCTATCTTAAACCTTTCATACCTAAAACAGATTTCCCTGCCTAAACATTTTGGCTAAAGCCAGTCAGGGTTTTACAATTTAATCCCCCTATTTAATAAAGGGGTAATAAATGTAATCTTCCCGATTAGCTTTAGCCAGAACTATGTACATAAGTATGGCAATTGTTAAACTTCCACAAGAACCCATTCGCAAACCTGTCATCTCCTTCAGGAAGATCTTTCGAACAGATAGGGGCACATTTACTTCCACTCACAATCCTCATCCAGCCACTCGTAGCCCGGCTCAATCGGAGCACCATCAGGGGCAGCCAGAGAATTAGACGGGATGGTAATATCCGGATTATCTTCAAATTGTTTGATTTTCAACAAGGCCAGTCGTGCGAAACCTGCACCATCTACTGTATTGCTTTTCAGCCAGTCCTGTATATCGTCAATGGCCCCATAGGCATTGGCGCGTGCTTCCATAGCGGCATCTTTGTTGTTGGCTAAGGTCATCAACTGGTCTAAGAATAACATGGCTACCATGCGGTCAATCTGGGCATAATAGCTGTTATTTTTAAACATTTCAGGCTTTTTCCAGAGCTTTTGTACCATCAGGCTTGATACCTCTGCCAGTGTTGGCAGGTCGGGTTTCATTACTTTCTGGCTTACTAATCTGGCGCTACGCTCAGGGTTCAGTATCAATCTTAAAGTAAATGCAGCCGATGCTTCTGCCGGAGCGAGCGGGTCGAACCCTAAACCTGTACGGCGTTTGAATACCTCCCTCGGATTAGCCTGATAACGGAATGCTCTTGGAGGAATCATTTTCAGGATATGGTCAGGCACAGCTAAAAACTCAGGTGTCAGCGTCTGCATTAAAGCATTGAAGGCTTCGCGCTGTTTGGTGGCTGGTACAGGGTCGTAGATTACCTGTCCGTCGCCACGCAAAGCAAAGTTATAATCTGCACCACCTAATACTTTTGCTGTTGCTTCTGTCTGATAGCGGTGAAACATATACATCGGCACTAAAACTTCTTCAACTGTAGACATTGGTGAATTAGCCCTGATTTTTTTGTCGGTAAACTCTCTCAGAGCAACTCTGCGTAGCTCTATCACTCTTTTTAATTCTGTTACGGCATCGCCACCGTTATCCCACAAGTGTGCCGATGGACTCACGGAGCCTTCCGGGCGGGCATCCTGATCGGTTAAGAACCTTAACCCCTTTCTAAGAGTATTCTGTACTATTTTCTCTAACTCTGCTTTCTCGTTCAGATTATCGGGAAAATCCTGATAACCCCAGATGATAGAGGCCTTGTCGTACTCGCCTATACCCATTGAGTAGGCACGCGAAAGATCGAATCTGCCATTAGCATAGCTAATGAGGGGATGCGGGTAATCCATTACCGAGGCACGGCCGTTGATGCTCGAAATATAGTTATGCGGAAGCCCCAAAGTATGCCCGATTTCATGGGCCGATAATTGTTTTAAGCGATCCAGGGCCATCTGGTTGATTTCCTGTACTTTTGAAGTATCGGTTTCATAATTACCGATAAACCCTTGAGCAATCAGGAAATCCTGACGTACTCTTAATGAGCCTAAAGTTACCTTGCCTTTAAGTATCTCTCCGGTGCGTGGGTCTATGATACTGGCGCCATAAGACCAGCCACGGGTACTACGGTGTACCCATTGGATGAGGTTATAGCGTATATCCATAGGGTCAGCATCTGGCGGAAGAAGTTTCACCTGAAACGCATCTTTATATCCGGCGGCTTCATACGCCTGATTCCACCATGAACCTCCTTCCATCAATGCAGAGCGGATAGGCTCGGGTGCGCCAGGATCCATATAATAGATGATAGGTTTTACCGGCTCACTCAGAATAGAAGTCGGGTCTTTCTTTTGCAGACGATGGCGCGAAATGTATCGTTTCGTGATAGGCTCGCTGATAGGGGTAGCATAATCAAAGAACGAAATGCCCCCATAGCCTATGCGTGGGTCAAATTCTCTTGGGGTAAATGCCCTGCTTTTTCTATCAGCCTCTATATCAGGTAACTCAATAAATGAGTGGTGCTGGTGCATCGTGATAATATTGGCAGTAGGCACTACCTCACGCAGATAACCACCGGGGTTGTCGCCTGTCAGGGTAATAATTACTTCAAACTCTGAATTTTTGGGGAAATTTTTTGTATTGGGCAGATACATGGCACTACGGGAAGCATCTAAACGAAAGGTTCCCTGTCTGCTACGGGCAATATCCTGAATGGCCCCTACGGCATCCTGAATCAGAAAAGGTGTCAGGTCTACTAATACTTTGCCATTGCTTTCGGCTTTTATATCAAATCCGAAGTGTACCGATTTAGCAAACGACTGATCTACTGCATTTCTTTCAAGAGGGTCGGCTGAAATGGCTCTGTAAGAATAGTTAGGCTCAACCATCAGTACTTTGTTGCCACTTCTCTGAAACTTCACTACGTGTTCCTGCCCGAGACGCCCACGGTCCAGGCCGATGTCGTTTGAGCCTACCCCCTGTGCCAACGACGGGTAGTACAATAACTCTGAATCAAATTTGTTGATTTCGAGATACACTTTGCCGTCTTTGGCATTCCAGTAAAAATTCAGAAAGCCTTCTCGTTTATCCATTCCGGTAGTAAAGGCATCAATTGATTTGGGGTCTTGTGCCATTGAACAGACACTGATTATCAGCAAGGCCAGTGTTTTGATGAAGTGTTGTTTCATAGAGGATATGTTTGTTTTTATGGTTGGTTTTTGTGGTGGGGTTATTCGCAGAGGTGTATGCTTATTCAGGTTTCACTTATAAACCTTCTCCCCCACCTTAATCTCGGCTTTTATAAAGTTTTCTTTCGGTGGAATCGGGCATATATAGCTTTCGTTGTAGGCGCAATAAAAATTATGTGCATTATTAAAATCAATCTCTATTTTATCGCCTACCAGCTTATCTTTCTCAATATTAATGTAGCGACCGCCACCATAGGTTTCCTTGCCACTGGTGAGGTCGCGGAAAGGTAGAAGATAAATTTTCCCTTCATCAAAAAGGCTTACTGTATAGTTTTCACCATTTAGTAAGAAGGTGGCTTCACCGGCTTTTTTGAATTCAGTTTGGGTACTGTCGGTCATCAGAATCAAGCTTTTTCCACTATCAGAAGTGCCCTTAAATTCTGCCTCTATCCGATAATCGACATTCGGTTCAAAATATTTAAAGCCTGTGAAATCGGACAGATTAGCAATGGGAGAATCTTTCTCATTTGTCAGGTTCTGTGCATATTCATTACGTTTTTCGCTGATGGTGGCAATATAATCTTCTGTTCCGCGAAGTGAGTAAAACAAGATGCCAGCAATGGCTATGACAAGAAAAAAGAGGACGAATTTGTTTTTAAACATAATGTTGTATGATTATAAGTAAACCTGCGCTAATATACTTAATAAGAACTTTTATTCGCTATTTTAAGTTGAAATATCGTAATTCGCAGACGAAAAATCACCTGATATTAATATGTTTACCGGAATTGTAGAGTCAATGGGTCACCTCATTGAGATTCAGCCTGATGGCACAAATTTAACTTTTACTTTTGAATCTGATATAGCCCACGAGCTAAAAATAGACCAGAGTTTATCGCATAACGGCGTTTGCCTGACAGTAGTTGAACTGCTGAACCTTGAAAACGAAACCATCAAAGGAACGAACGGCGATGCGGCGGTTCGCTATAAAGTAACTGCCATTGATGAAACCCTGAAAAAAACCAATTTAGGTAAATTGGGTATCGGCGATAAAGTAAATCTGGAGCGTTGTATGCCTGCCAATGGGCGTTTCGACGGGCACATTGTACAAGGTCATGTCGACCAGACTGGTATCTGTACCGCTCTTGAAGACCAGAACGGTAGTTGGCTGATTTCGTTTGAATATGATGCCTCAACCAATAATATTACGGTTGAAAAAGGGTCTATCTGTGTGAATGGTGTGAGTCTTACAGTTGTCAATTCAAAAGACAATGGTTTTAGTGTGGCTATTATTCC
Organism: Emticicia sp. BO119; assembly: GCF_013912375.1. GTDB lineage: Bacteria > Bacteroidota > Bacteroidia > Cytophagales > Spirosomataceae > Emticicia. The sequence continues at coordinate 488,540 of NZ_JACETV010000003.1, forward strand.
TTATACATGGGAGCATACCAATTTCCATCAGCTGGCAGTGGGTAGTACTGTGAATCTTGAATTTGATATATTGGGTAAGTATATGCAAAGGATTTTGCAGAGGAGGTAAAATTTGATTTGCCTATTTTTATCTATTATTATTCGTATAAAACATTATCTGGTTACATCACGTAGGGGTTCAAAATTTTGAACCCCCTAACCGGCATCCCAATAAAACCAAAAAGCCTCAGAGACCAATCTCCAAGGCTTTTATATATATAATTCATAATACTCTTATCTGTTTTCCAACTCTACAAAAGGGCGCAAGGTTGCTCCGGTGTATATCTGACGAGGACGACCAATCGGCTCTTTGTTGGCTCTCATTTCTTTCCATTGTGCAATCCAACCCGGAAGGCGTCCCAATGCAAACATTACTGTAAACATATTGGTCGGAATACCCAAGGCACGGTAGATGATACCCGAATAGAAATCTACGTTTGGATATAGTTTTCTTGACACGAAATAATCATCGTGTAAAGCTGCTTCTTCCAATCCTTTTGCAATTTCCAATACAGGGTCATTTACGCCTAATTTACCTAAAATATCATCAGCCGCCTTTTTAATGATTTTGGCGCGTGGGTCGAAGTTTTTATACACTCTGTGGCCAAAGCCCATCAAACGGAAGCCTGAATTTTTATCTTTTGCTTTGTTCACAAACTTCATTACATCGCCACCATCAGCCTTAATATCTTCAAGCATTTCGATCACCTCCTGGTTAGCACCGCCGTGTAGCGGGCCCCATAATGCCGAAATACCTGCCGAAATTGATGAATATAAATTAGCTTTTGACGAACCTACCAGACGAACCGTTGAGGTTGAGCAGTTTTGCTCGTGGTCGGCATGAAGAATCAATAGTTTGTTCAAAGCCGCCGAAACTACCGGATCAACAGAATATTCTTCTACCGGCAGCGAGAACATCATATGTAGAAAATTCGAGCAATAATCTAAAGAGTTTTTTGGATAATTGATTGGGTGTCCGTTTGATTTTTTATAACACCAGGTAGCCAGAGTAGGAAACTTAGACAACAAACGGATGATGTGTGTCTCGGTATGGTCTGGTGCTTTATCATCATACGAATCAGGATAAAAACCGCTCATAGCACTTACCATTGCCGACATCACGCCCATCGGGTGCGCATTTACAGGAAATCCGTCGAAAATGCGACGCATATCTTCGTTTACGAGGGTATGCCTGCGAATAGCATTATCAAATTTTTCGTATTGCTCTTTGTTTGGTAGTTCGCCATAGATAAGCAAATAGGCTACTCCGAGGAAATTAGCTTTTTCGGCCAGGTCTTCAATCGCATAGCCACGGTAGCGTAATACACCTTCCTCGCCATCTAAAAAAGTGATGGCACTTTTGGTAGCTCCAGTATTTTTATAGCCGCTATCGATTGTTATATATCCTGTTTCATCACGGAGTTTAGCAATATCAATCGCTTTCTCTCCTTCCGAACCTTCTATGGTAGGGTATTGGTAAGATTTACCGTCAAGTATTAATTCTGCTGTACCAGCCATAAAAACATTAAGATTATTTTGTGGTTATCAATTTTATTGATGAATTATTTTGCTAATTCCGTTGCAATAATAGCAAAAAAAGCATAAAAATAACCATCAACCATTAAATATTTGTTAAGGCAACTAAAATTTAATCTGAGCCTGTAGAATCACGGCTTCAAATTTACAATTTCTTAAATGATAACTCCCACCTTTTCAAAAAAGTTTGTGTTTTCATAAAAACTTACGCAATTTTTGAAGAAATGTTTGTAGCTTCACTTTCCGAAAATCTTTGATGCCATGCTCACAGCGATTTTAATTGACGACGAGAAAGGTTGCCTCGATACCCTTGAAATAGAACTGCAAACCTATTGTGCCGATGTAAAAGTACTTGCCAAATTCCAATCTGCCGAAAAAGCCCTTGAAGTCCTGGAAACTATCCGCCCTGATATGATTTTTCTGGACATCAGTATGCCACAGATGAATGGATTTGATTTTTTGCTGAAGATTCCGAAAATCAATTTTGAAGTCATTTTCTGTACTGCCTACGATGCCTATGCACTAACAGCTTTTGAATTCTGCGCCATAGATTACCTGCTGAAACCCATCTCAAAAGATAAGCTGATCAGAGCGGTTGATAAAGTGCGCCAGAAACAAAGCAAGCAGGTTGATATCCAAAACCTAGAGCTACTTCTGGCTAATATGCGCGGAGGTATCCATCATAAACCCAATGTGGCTGTTCCGACTCCCGAGGGGTTGGAGTTTATCTCGATTAACGATATTATCTATGCTGAAGCCGATGGAAATTACTCAAGAATCATGATGGCAAACAAAGAAAAGGTATTGATTTCCCGAACATTAAAAGACCTGGAAACACTTCTTTCCAATCACCCTTTTGTTCGTATCCATCAATCATACCTGGTAAATCTGACGCATATCAAAAAATATATCAAAGGCGAAGGGGGCTATGTTGTGATGAACAACGGCACCAGTTTGCAGGTTTCGAGAGCCAACAGAATGAAACTGATGGATCTGGTGAGGTGATTTTTTTGCTGTTTTCTTTAGAAACAACATTTTTGGATAATGCCAGTAAGGATAATTATTTTCATTGTACTCCCAATTTCATTGTAGTAATGGAATTACTGCATTTAAAAATGGCGCGACACGCGGTAAAACATCGTGTAAAAACAAACTAATTACCTTGAGATTACTTCTCACATTAACGCTATTATTATCTCTATCAGTCCTCTGTTTTGCGCAGAAAACAGACACTATTACTATTACCAGAAAGTTTATCGATAATAAGGTTATTCTGTTTTCTGAACAAGCCCAACTCTACATTGATTCGAGCGGCAAATCTCCTGTACAGCAGATTGACAGGCAAACCTTTTTCCCTTTACATACTTTCCGTTTTCAGCCTTTTGCTTTCGATTATTTCGACTACGTTTTCTGGCTTAGAGTTACTATTAATAATCCTGCCGATGTGATGATCCCTGCGTTGTTTACGGCAGGTGTGCATAAGGGTGTAAAGATATTCCGAAAGGTTAATGGCAGGTTCGTTGTACTGGAATCTACTCAACAGGATTTACTGCCGCACCAACGGCCTTTCCGCTATGATGAGAAATACGTTCCGCTGAAATTTTACCCGCATCAGACCTACGAGCTACTCATTAAAATAAGTGAACACCCGCAGTTATTTATGAATCTTCAGCCAAAGCTGGTGAGCTACGGATGGGAATATGATGATAAAATGCGGGCTTTTTTTGATGAATACCGTTACCTGATGGCTGATGGATTTTTTGCTTCAATACTTTTTTTTGTAGCCATGTATATGTTTGTGCTATATTTTGTAGAGCACAAACGCTATTATATCTATTATGCAGGATATCTGTTTTTTATTCTGCTGTTTGCGCTTTGGGGCATTGAGCATTCGCCCTATATGCGTATTTTTTTCAGTTTTATTCCTTTCCTGAAATTTTCTGCTAACAATAATACCTATGCACTTATTGCCAATATCTTTTATTACCTCTTTCTGAACGAGTTCCTTGAGCTTGGTAAAATTGCGCCAAAGTTTGAGAAAACAGTCAGGATTTACCTTCGGTTACTGATTCTCTTACTGATAGCTGATACCCTGCTCAATTTCATTTTTCAGGCTTATCAGGCAGGCGGGTATGTCTGGATAATCACCCAGCCTGTAATTGCTTTCTTTGGTATCTATTCAACTATCATGGTGCTTACCTTGAAAGGCTCATTTGTAAAATATATCAAGTGGGGGTCGGTTGCTTTGTTGTCAGGGGTAATTGTAGGTATTTCGGAACAATTGCTCATGATGAAACCCTTTGAAAACGTGTTAATGCGGCTGGCATTGAGTATGCCTTTTAATATTGGTGTGCTGGTCGAAATCCTGTGTTTTTCTACGGCACTCGGCTATAAAACATGGTTGCGGCAGCGTAACCGTAATTTGCTGATGAAGTCGGTCAAGGAGTCTGATTTACGTACACTACGCTCGCAGATTAATCCCCATTTTATTTTCAATAGTCTCAATGCTATTAAGAGCTATATTCTTAACCACAGGTCGGTAGAAGCAGCTGAATACCTGACCGATTTCTCGACACTGATGCGGTCTATCCTACAGAACTCAAAAGAAAAACTGATTCCTTTAGCTGACGAACTCGAAACAACTCTTCTTTATATCAAACTTGAAAAACTACGGTTTGATAATGACTTTGAGTTTGTTTATGAGATAGATAATAAAATTGATACCAGCGAAACCCTCATTCCACCCATGCTTTTACAGCCATATATCGAAAATGCCATCAAGCATGGGCTAATGAATAAACCCTCTGACCGACGGCTGACCATAAGTATCAGAGCTTTAACATACAAAACCCTGATTGTGATTGATGACAATGGTATTGGCCGCGAGCAGGCCTCTCTGCTAAGAAAACATCTATTTAAAAATCAGTCGATGGGAATGAATATCAACGACGAAAGAATAAAGCTTTTAGCCATGACCAACGACTGGCACATTGATATACAGATTATTGATAAAAAGGCATCAGGCAAAGCCCTCGGCACTAAAGTAATGATTTATCTGCCTGACATTGATTAGATGAAAAAATTAAGGAAACCCAACACGGCAGCTACCTGTCCCCAACCCTTCTGCGAGGATGACCCTCTCAACAACGGGAAAGGGCGTAGAGGTTTTTCTCGGCTCTCTAACCAATGCCGGAGAGGGTTCGAATGGGGTATATTACTCTGTCTGGTTATCATGTCTGCCTCCTATCAGGTCCGTGCCCAGATTCCGTTATACTTTGAGCTGGAAAAAAATGGTTTTTTAGCCTGTGCCGACAGCAGTTTTTTATTTGTGGATTCTGCCCGGAAAGTACCCTTGCAGGCCATACCGAAACAAAAATTTGTACGATTGAACGATTTAACCAAACCTCAGTCCTTTTCTGAAGGATACCGCTATGATTACTGGTTGAAGCTTTCCATACACAATCCAACCAAAGACACCCTTGATTTACTTTTTACTGCCGGGCTGCACCGCTCAGTGGTTATGTATCGCGATATTTACAACCAGTTGATTGAACTACAGAGAACCAACGAAAAATATCTACCCGGCCAAAGGCTGTTCCGCTACGATGACCAATATATTCCGATTCGTTTCCTGCCCGGTGCGCATTATCAGTTGTATGTCAAGGTAAATGATTATCCCAAAAAAGACTTTGCCCTAACCCCTAAACTGGTAAGTTATCTGTGGGAGAATAATCATAAGGTAAAGGCATTTTACGATGAATACATTTACCTTATTAATAATGGGGTAATCATTTCTATTCTACTGTTTGTTGCGTTGTTTGTACTGACCTTTTACATCCTTGACCGACAAAAATATTATCTTTATTACGGGTTTTATACGGCCTCTCTCGCCTTGTTTAATTTATGGGAGTATGAACATTCACCTTATTTCCATATTTTATTCAGTTACCTGCCATTTCTGAAATATACTGGCAATAGCAATATGTATATTCTGCTCACGCAGATTTCTTACTTCCTGTTTGTGTACGAATTTCTTGAACTGAAAGAAAAATACCCTGTTTTAGGTTTGGTGTTCAGACGGGTTATCCGAACACTGATTGTATTTCTGATTCTGGATGTAATAGTACTATTTGTTTTCCGCCGACTGGATTGGAGTGATTCTTTTTACTGGCTTTTTCAGGGAGTTTTCCCGATTCTGAACATCATTCTTTTAGTGCTGGTCTTTAGAATTAAGGGCAGAATCGCCCGAAATATCAAAATAGGCAGTACTTTTCTGGTATCTGGGGCTTTTGTTGGTTTCATGACCCAGTGGTTTAGCCATGAGTCTTATATTATCCTGCGGATTGAACCCAGTATTGTTTTTACTCTCGGGACACTGATAGAAATCTTCTTCTTTTCTATTGCCATCGGCAGCCGGAGCTATCAGATACAGAAAGAGCAGAATTCGCTGTTTAAAGCAATTAAGGAATCTGAGCTGCGCACGCTGCGCTCGCAGATTAATCCGCACTTTGTGTTCAATAGCCTGAACTCTATCAAAAGTTATATTCTCACCCATCGTTCACTGGAAGCAGCTGAGTATCTGACCGATTTTTCGATGCTGATGCGGTCTATTCTTCAACATTCAAAAGACCAGTTGATTTCACTGACTGATGAACTTGAAACAGCCGTGCTGTATGTCAAATTAGAGAAATTACGGTTTGAAGATAATTTTGAGTTTATCTACGAATCAGACCAAAGCATTGATACCGACGAGATACTTACCCCTCCGATGCTTTTGCAACCTTATATTGAGAATGCCATTAAACATGGCCTGATGAACAAACATGATAAACGGGTACTGGAACTGAAAATCAGGCAATTGACAGAATCGATTGAGATCATGATTGAGGATAATGGCATCGGCCGTGAACAGGCTTCTCTCTTACGAAAAAACATACCTAAATATCAGTCGATGGGTATGAATATCAACGAAGAGCGCATCAAACTCCTGAGCCAGGCCAACGACCTGCACATCCAGATTATGATTGAAGATAAAAAATCAAAAGATGGAACTCCGCTTGGCACTAAAGTAACAATACATATACCCCTCGCTCCTGAAGGGGAATAAAACAAATTCTAACATGAATCTTTAGCTCCCCTTCAGGGGCTGGGGTGGGTGTCTCCTTCCCAAATACTAACCGAAACCTACCAAATATCTGCTATATCCGCCAAATACTAAATGGGTGTAGAGAGATTATATTTTTCTTGTCAAATTTGACAATCCATATTATAATCCCTTTTTTGAACAGCCATGAGAAAATTTTTTATTAAGCCATCCTATTGTGACCCTCAGATGATCTGGTTTGACCACGGTAAAACCTGTGTTCAGCCTGACGAGGTAGTGTATCTGAGTAGTCTTGAAAATTACACCGAGTTTCATCTTAAATGCGGCAAGAAAGTAGTTTCTTCGCGCACGTTGGGAGTTCACGAAAAACAATTAGTTGAAAAAGGGCACTTTGCCCGTATTCATCGCAAGTTCATGCTTAATCTGCAATACCTCAAACGTATAGAGTCGGTAGGTGAAGAGCACATTGCCCACCTGACAACAGGCGACAAGATTGTAGTGTCCAGAAGAAAAGCACGAACACTCATTCATCAATAAGTTACTGTAAACCATCTGTAACGACATTAAAAATGCGAAAAGCCTTGACTAGTCAAGGCTTTTCGCATTTTTAGGAGTACATAACATTAATTCTTTTTTACTTTCTCAACACTGCCAGTTTATTTTTTAATTCAACTGATAAATCAACGTTACCTGTCGAAGAAATGGTTGCTTTTTCACAGAATGCCCGCGCCTGATTTCCTAAATATTGTTCATACCCTGATGTCTTGATCGTAGCAAATGACAGCCAGTTTTCCTTATCCTCTTGTGCAAGAAACTCTCCACATAATACGTAGATCTTCTCATTACCAGTTGATAGCGTATAACCCGCTTTTACATGACGGAAATCTATGGGAGTTGGATGCTTTTGTTTGCTAAAATCTATTGATGCAGAAGTGATTAAAAACTGAACGGTAGAGTCTGGTATTGCTTCACTGACCTCAGAAGTAGCAGAAATCATGATTGAATCGCGCTTTTCTTCTTTTTTATTGCCGGCATCACAACTCAATAGTATAGATATGAAAAATGTAAAAACAAATACCTTTAATAAGATCGAGAAATTGTGCTTTTTCATAGTATAAATCAATTGATAGCTGTACTGGTTTTTTGTTTCAGATTAATAAATAATGTCTTTCCGCAGCAAAGCTAACTAAAGTTCATATACTATGCCCCTGATAGTAAATTTTTATCGCCAGTTTTTATTTGTTCTGCGGGAAAAGAGAAATATCCGACTTTTCCGAAAAAGCGATAAATCCTTTTCCGTCGTAACGGCTCAACCCTGTGTTCCTGGTACCTATCCAGAGATTTCCCTTTTTATCTTCCAGAATTGACCACACATCATTATTGATTAGTCCGTCTTTTGTGGTAAAACAAGTGAAAGATTTTTCTTTCGCCATGTGCGAATCAGAATGAGGCGAGGCCGGAGCGTCGTAGCGGCAAATTCCGCTATTACCACCTCCAAACCAAAGATTCCCTTTTCTGTCTTCAATGATTCTGGTAACAGCACCAGATAAACCATCTTCCTTAGTGAAACTGGTGAACGATTTGCCATCATACCGATACGCTCCATTCCAATTGCTAAACCAGATGTATCCTTGTTTGTCTTCCAGAGCGGGCCAGGCCCAACTATCCCCATTGGGTTTAAGATTGGTGAGGGTTTTACCATCGTAATAAAATACACCTTTATTACCCCGCCCCCCAAACCAGATGTTACCCGATTTATCTTCCAGAATATATTCTACGTTATTTTTTTCGTTCATGTATCCACTTACCCCCTCATTAACGGCGAAAGGAATAAAAGATTTGCCATCATAGACATATACACCATTAATTGTTGCAAACCATAATTTCCCGCTTTTGGCCTGCATTATACTGAATACATCATGCTTGGTAGCTGGCGTATCAAATATTAGGGGGATTTTAACTTCAACAAAAGTTTTACCGTCAAAAAAGTAAGCCCCAGCCGCTGTGCCTATCCAGATTTTCCCATTTTTATCTTCCATAATATGATTAATCATATTACTTTTAAGTCCATTCGAGGCTGAAAATTGGCTGAACGATTTCCCATCATATTTATAAACACCTTCACCCGTAGTCCCAAACCAGAGGTTACTCGCTTTGTCTTGCAGACTACAATGCACATTGTCGGCAGGTTGTGAACCTTTAGTTTTTGTAAGTATTGGGTGTGTAACAGAAATAGTTGTATTCTCTTTTGGCAAGTTTGTTTTCACTTGTCCGGTGCAGGGAAAAACAGCCCCCCAAAACAGTGAGAGAAAAGTTAATTTGATTCTATTCATCATATTGTCTCTAAGATTGTCTGCCCTCTGAACTATTTATCCTTAAAAGCAGTAATAACTCTTTCTCCTGCCCTGAGCGGTGCCGCAGGGTCATACCGATACACCCCACCTAATGAGCCAAACCAGATGCTCCCGTCATTCGCTTCCAGAATCCCGAAAAGCATGTTTTTATAATCTTCATATCCTTGCATAATGTCGGTTGCTGTTGGCTTCGGGCTCAATAAAGTCTTTGCATCATAACGAGAAAGAGCCCATCTGTCACCTCCGTTGTAGCTATACTCTGGTTTTGAGCTCGTCCAGATATTGCTCTTTCTGTCTTCATAAACATATCCGGTAAAGTTGAGAGTAAAATTGGTAAAGGTACTGCCATTAACACGCCAGAGTCCGGGAGCTCCCGCAAGCCAGATATTCCCTTTTTTATCTTCCATAATCGTACGGACATTGATAAAGGGGTCACCATTATGGGTGAAAATGGTAAACTTTTTCCCATCATAGGTAAAGAGATTTCCTCTTGTAGCAATCCAGAATTTCCCTGTTTTGTCTTCAACAATAGAGTTTATATCATTATCGTTAGGGTCTGCATTGGTCAGCCCTGCATTGGGCTTAAAAGTCCGAAACGATTTCCCGTCCCAAAGGCTTGCGCCACCTTCAGTACCAAACCAGACATTCCCGGATTTGTCTTCGTAGATATGAGGAACGCGGTCATTAGCAAGCCCTTCTTTGGTCGTAAAATGCTGAAAGGCATCCTTATGTGTCTTGGAAGGGTTATAATAAAACACGCCTGACCCAATAGACGAAAACCAGAAATTCCCTTTTCTATCCTCTAACACATCAAAAAAACGGGCTTTGCTCACCTCACTCGTAATATTGGTAAAAGCCTTTCCTCCTATCTTCAACAAACCCGAAGGATCGTACCGGAAAATGCCATCAAATGCCGCAATCCAGATATTTCCCTTTTTATCCTGCTTGATATTACGCGTGATACTCAGCGGCCCGTGTGAAGTGACTACTTCTTTAGTTTCTGGTTCGATCGGGTAATAACTTCTTTGTTGGTTTTGTGCGTTACAAACAGTACAAGAAGTAAATAGCAATAAAACATAGAAGTATAGGTGCTTCATGATCTTTTTAATAAGTAGTTTCAACAAAAATAAATGTCTTTCTATCAGGCTTTTGTTAATGCCTTGTTAAAGGCAGATAATGAATTGTTAATTTATTTGAGACCACATACCACCAGAAAATAAATGCTGATCTTTTTACTTTTAAAGTTCGTATAGCTCTTTCTGCCCTGAGCGAATAGGACTGACGCTCGGCTGAAAGGCTATAGCCCCCTGGTTGAAATCTAATGGATTCAGCTATTATTTTTTTGCTACGATGTGCATAAGGAGTTTAACGTCATCCAGAATGGCATCACCAGACTTAGGGAATTGTTTTTCTGAATTATAATTGATACCCCAATCTGTTCGATCAATGATTAATGTGCCATTCACCTCTACAGTTCCGTCCATTCCATCCTTAAAATACATTTTAGCTGGAAAAGTAACAGCCTTCGTGATACCTTCAATAGTCAGGTTCCCTGTAACTTTTAAATTTCCTTCATTTCTTGAATTTCCATCACTCCATTTTTCAACCTTTGCAATAGTTAATGTAGAAACAGGGAATTTTTTGACATCAAAAAATGGAAGTAATTGATTGAGTGAACGTTGATCAACAAAATTTTCAATAGTATTCATGTCGACTTCAACTACACCACTCAGCAGCTGACGGTTGTCAATCAACAACTCTCCTTTTAATATATCTACATCTCCGGTACTGGTACCATCACCAAGAAATTGAGTACCTTCCCATGCACCAAGTAGCCTGGAGCCTTTCCATACTACAGCACTTTGCTTCGTATCTATGGCATATTTTTTCTGTCCATCTTTTCGATAATAGTCTGTGATGGTTTTCCCATTGTAACTATACACTCCGGTTGCATCTCCAAACCAGATACTTCCATCGTTAGCTTCCAGAAGCCCGAAGAAGGCTCTTCCTGACATAATTTCGGTTAAAGTGGGATTATCACTATCTAATGTCTCTGCATCATAACGTGAAAGTGCCTGTACCGCCTGATTGGCCGGATTTACGGGGCCAGTTGTCCAGATGTTCCCTTTTTTATCCTCTATTATAGCATAAGCCCCTCTCTCCGACACCTTAGTAAAAGTACTGCCGTTATAGCGATAGAGGCCACCGGGTCTACGGCCTCCACTAAAGCCATTGTAACCACTGAGCCAGATAGTGCCTTTTCTATCTTCCATTATAGCCGTAACATGTAGAAAGGGTTCACCTTTATGAGTTAAAGTAGTGAATTTTTCTCCGTCATAAACAAAGGCGTCGCCCTTTGTGCCAACCCATAATTTCCCTGTTTTATCTTCAATGACTGTATTAATTTCATTATTCCAATGCCCTTCTTTATAAAAAAGCGGAGCGTTGGGAGATGTAAAATTCCGAAAAGATTTCCCACCTGCCTGGTTGGGATCGTAACGACTTATTCCAGCTCCGGTGCCAAACCATATAATGCCGTCTTTATCTTCATAAACAGACTTAACCTGATTGTCGGCAAGACCATCTGTGGTTGTAAAATGTCGAAAGAATTTACCATCATAATGATAAATACCTGAGTCAAGAGTTGTGACCCAGATATTTCCGTGTAGATCTTCCAGAACATCCCAGAATTTGTGCTGACCTATTTTATTGGTCAGATTAGTAAAAGATTTACCATCGTATCGGAAAACATCACCAAATGATGCGTTGTTCGGGCCAGCAATCAGAATGGTGCCATTTCTGCCTTTTTTTATATTGCGAGCCATTAGGTTAGGCCCAATGTCTTTTACTTCTAACTTGATACTATCTTTTGGTACGTTTGTTTGTTTTTGTCCACAGGAAGTACAAAAAACAAACACCAGGTACAAAGCATATATGTGTATGTATTTCATGATTAATACTCATTGACAAATGATTTTAAACTCAGCAATACCATTATTGCTGAGTCTGGCGTTTTCAACATCCTTTATTGGGTAGGATATACATCACATTGCCCGAAACAGATAAATTGAAGCCAAAATTTTCTATAGCCGGAAGTGATAGTTTTTGCCATGTTTTGCCCATGTCAGCTGACCGGAATATACCATCTGCGCGACCACATAATAAATATTTACCCATTTGTTTGATAGATAAAATATCAGATGAAGATTTAACTAAGCCGACTTTTCTCATAAATAAATGACTCCAGGAAGGCTGAAGGTCTTCACCTATGGTATTCCAGGTTTTTCCATTATCCTGTGAAATGTGTATTGTGTTTGTTTTGGTTATTGTATTGTTTACTATAGCGGCAAATCCTCCATCGATACGTTCTATAGCGATGCCATACCCCCCTTCGCTAATCGCGCGATCCCAGTTCTGACCCTCATCAGTAGATCTTAATATCCCTTCTTTGTCGATAGCTAAAAGTACACCCTCTGACTCTATCAATTTCATTAACCCACCACCAATCTGCACTCGTTCCCAGGTTTTTCCTTTGTCAGCAGATCTGAAAAGGCTGTTGCCTGCACCGATGAAAACTGTGCCTTGGGCGGTTTCAAAAACGCTGCATACTTGTCTCGCTTTATAATTCTTGTACATCCAATCTATCGTCGGGTCTAATCGTACGGCTTGCTCCTGAAAATTCGTGTACATGGGAGTCCAATCATTGGTTCCATTTATTTTTTGTAAAAACTGACCCCTGAAATCATAAGCAAATATCCCATTCTTGCCAGCGGTAATATTACGTTGTTTACCAGGGAAAGTCTCTTTTGTCCAGAAAGAAGTGGTGGAATTTGGTTCACTATGATAAACCCCATCGCCAGCACGTAAATAGAGACCATTGTCAGTTGCCATTAAACCTTCTCTCCACACACCTTCTCTCTGCAATTTTTCAGGTAGCCCTTTGCTAATGTCCTGCCAGGTTTGTCCGCCATCATCAGATTTAAAAATGATGCTGGCAATATCCGATGATTTACCCTTTTTTACTAGTGTCTTTTTTGCTTCCTTTTCTTTCAGCACAAAAGAATTCAGTAGAAATAATACCAGCACAATAGCCGGAACAAATACAAATAACTTTTTCATATTTTTAGATTTAAAGTAAAACATATTGAATATTAATTTTTAGTGGAAAGTAGCAGGCCGGCACTACACATTATTTCTGACCCTCTTTAAAGTCTGTGATGGTTTTTCCATCATAACGATATACGCCACCACCAGAGCCAAACCAGATATTTCCTTCAGCGTCTTCTAAAATCCCCAAAAGCATTACAGGCTGTGACATAATTTCGGTTACTGTGGGCTCTTTATCGTACAGGGTCTTTGAATCATAACGGGAAAGTGCCCATATGTTCCCATTAGGATTTACGCCACCAGTAGTCCAGATGTTGCCTTTTTTATCCTGGATGATAGCATAAGCCCCCCTATCCGACACTTTAGTAAAGGTGCTGCCGTCAAATCGCCAAAGACCATCGGCACCAAACCAGATGTTTCCTTTTTTATCTTCGATTATTGACCAAACGTTGTTAAATGGTTTGCCATCTTTGTTTTTTAAAACGGTAAATGCTTTTCCACCAGCCGCTGAAGGATCATAAACGAACATATCTTCTCCTTGTGCACAAAACCAAAGCTTACCGGTTTTGTCTTCAAGGAGCAAACGAATACTGTTAGTAGGGAAGCCATCTTCTGTGGTAAAATTTCGAAAATATTTCCCATCTGCCCTCACCGGAGTATCTGCCGTTGCGGTCGAATCGGACCGCCGAGCGGGATCGTAACGGCTTGCTCCGAACCAGATATAACCTGCTTTATCTTCATAAATATGAAGAACCATATTACTGGCAAGCCCATCCTTTGTTGTAAAATGCTGAAAGGCTTCCCCACCCACCTGTTTGGGATTGTAATAATAGACACCTGAATCTCTGGAACCGAACCAAAGATTTCCTTTTCGATCTTCCAGGACATCCCAGAAGCTGGAGAAACGGGGCGGACTTATTTTATTTGTCAGATTGGTAAACGATTTTCCATTATAACGGAACACCCCTAAGAAAGAAGCAATCAGAATGTCTCCATTTCTGGCTTGTTTTACATGCCGAACCATACTCATAGGCACCCCTAAGGTTTCGGCTTCTTTAAGGTAAGCCTCAGTGTATAGTCCTTTACTTACATTGTCCGGTGGCGGATTAGTTTTGTTTTGTCCTACGCAGGAAGTGTAAGAAACAATTAACATTAAAGCATAGATGTGTAAGTACTTCGCCATTTTTCCAGGAGTTTAGACAAACTTACAAGGTTTTCCTCTGAGCTATGTGAATGGCTTGTAAAAAGATGTAAACAAAATGTAAATTTGTTTGGGAAAAGTACATGGCTGAGCCGTTAATGCACCTTTCATACATTTTTACTACATCAACTTATTGTTATGTAGATAAAATTGTCATATTCCATAACCTTTAGTTATTGACACTCAATAACTATCCTTTTATTGGCATTAAGAAAAGGAATACATTTGTTGTATTAAATATGATGTCACAATGGAATCAATCGAACATACAAACAGCGAACAAACCTTACTCATCAGATACATGACAATCTTGTTTTTGCTTGTTTCATTTTTATCAATATTAGGTTTGTTTCTGTTATCGAATATATACTGGAAAGATACTGCTTTGGCTGAAACTCAAAAAGGCAGCATGAGTTGGAAACCTGTGGATAGTGATTTATGCCACAATGCGCACTAAGTTGCCAAGTGTTACAAAATTTGATAAAGCTCTATTGTGTTACATTGAGGTTCCTTGTGTACATTGTGGCAATTTCTTTAGATACACCAAATTCTATGATTGCCATTGATTTCAAAATATCGGTTTTTATTGCGGCGGCAAGGCATCTCAATTTTACCAAGGCTGCACAGGAGCTGAATATCTCTCAGCCTGCTATCAGTAAAAATATCCATGAACTGGAAATACAGACCAGGCGCAACCTTTTTGAGCGAAACGGCAACCGGTTGATGCTCACAGAGACCGGACAGTTACTATTGAATTATGCCCAACAATTACAAGGGATTTATGATCAATTAAACGAAAATTTAGATATTCTTGACGGTCGAACCGCCGGAGAGTTGCGTCTGGGGGCAAGTACTACTATCTCCCATTATATTATTCCTGAAATCCTGGCCGATTTTCATACACAATATCCTTCAATAAAGATTAAGACACTGCATGGTAACTCAAGGCAGGTAGAAGAATGGTTACAGCAGAAAGAGATAGATCTGGGCATTGTAGAGGGGTTGTCAGATAATGCTTCTATGAAATATGAGGAGTTTCTGAAAGACGAACTGGTGCTGGTTACCCGCCAGAGGAATCCGTTGATTACTGTTGGGAAAGCCGTTAAACCTGAACAGTTGAAAGAGGTAGGTTTTGTACTACGTGAGCAAGGGTCAGGTACTAATGAGGTTATCAGAAAAGCCCTGATGAAAATAGGAATAGGCCTCCACGAACTAAATGTAAAAGTAGTGTTAGCCAGCACAGAAAGCATCAAGAATTTTCTGCTAACTACCAATTGCTTTTCTTTTCTGTCGGTTCATGCTATTACCAAAGAACTGAAAAATGATGAACTACAGATAGTAGAGCTGAATGATTTTGATATAGAGCGTTATTTCTTCTTTGTTCACCCGCAAGGCGTAATAGGCCGGTTGCCAGATAGTTTTCGTAGGTTTGCTATGAAGAGGCATACGCCTGGTCGCACAGCGAACCTTCCCTGAAGGAGAACTGAACACAAATATGTGCAGGGGTTCAAAATTCTGAACCCCCTGTCGGGCGTCCCCAACTACGACCCAACCTTCACTTCATTTAACCCTATAATTTATATCTGATGTATCAATCTGCCGTCCGGAATGAAATCCCATCCAGACTCAAAAAAGTATTTACGCCACTATAAAACTGTACATTTCCGTTGGGTAATACGTCTATCCTGCCGAAGGTTCCCTCGCCACTTGGGACAGCAAAAACCTTGATCTCTGCCGGCCGATACCCTGTGGGAAGGCTGAATATCACAGCATTTTTAACAGCAGTACCATCTTTAATCATGCCTTTCAGATGCACCACCGATTCATTGTCTTTATAATACCCAATGGTTGAATACCCATTATTTAAATGCACCCAGTTATTCTGTAATACCCCCCCTATAAAATTCGGAATGGGTCTGTTCACCTTTCCGCCTACATTTACATCCCCACTGATAATCATATTGGTCAGGTTGGGGTTATACTCCCAGAAATCATACATATACCCTCCATTATTACCCGTTCCGACATATCCCTTATTGCCTATAGCAAACCCGACGCCTTCTATGCGGGCAGAGCTTGGATGACCGAAATTGCTTTTTTTTGTCCAGGTATCATTGCCTGCATTATACTCCCACATATCATTGCGAGCCGTTCCATCTGTTCCGGTTCCTACATATCCTTTTCCACCAATCGAAAACCCGACTGCATGAGACCGTGCGTTACCTGCAAAGTCTGCTTTCTGGCTCCAGGTATCTGTCTTAGGGTCATACTCCCTGAAGTCGGCCTTTCGTGTGCTTCCGTTAATGCCGGTTCCGATATAGCCTTTGTTTCTGATTGAAAAGCCAACCGCTCCAGACCTGGCACCACCACTAACATTGGCCTTCTGTGTCCAGGCATTGGCTGTGGAGTCATATTCCCAGAAATCTTCCTTATTAGTACCTGCACCAATATACCCTTTGTTACCTATAGAAAATCCAACTGCGCTGACTCTGTTTCCTCCTCCGACACTTGCTTTCTGCGTCCAGATATTAGTAACAGGATTATACTCCCAGAAATCATCTCCGGCTGTCCCACCATCACCTGTTCCTACATATCCTTTATTACCAATTGCAAAACCAACTGCATTTCTTCTTACCCCCCCGCCGAAATTTGCTTTCTGGGTCCAGACATTGGTAGCAGGGTTAAACTCCCAGAACTCACTCGTGGTTGGATTAATAGGTGACCCCTGTATAACACCTGTTCCGATATAACCTTTGTCACCAATAGAAAACCCAACGGCATATTGTCGGCCGGTGCTAAGGTCAGCTTTTCTTGTCCAGTCGTCCGAAGTGGTCATTTCTAATCCTGAACCACAGAGATTTTGCCAGTCTCCATTCTGAAACACATTAAAACATTCCTCGTTGGTATTATAAATCATTTGTCCGTTAACCGGAGCAGTGATAGCATTACGCTGAACAGTTGACATCCGCGGAACGTACACTCCGTCGGTTGCCAGTGTACCCGATTGAGCAAATAAATCATTGATTCCAAAAAGCGGGAAGAGTATAAAGGCGGTCAGTATAATTCTAATCATTTTAATCTGAGGTTTAGTTCGTTCTCGATTTCTTCTATACTAAGTGTTGGTGGCAGATACCCCTGAGTAATTTTTGAAGATGCCAGTTCTGCGATTTTCCTGGCATGAGTCTGGGTTTTAAAGGGTTGGTTGCCCGATAAGGCAGGTATATTGGGCTGATTGACAATCAATTTATAACGTATATATATACGGTAACCCCACCCGCCTGATAGTGGATGGGTTTCGAATTGAAGGCTATCATTGTAGTAATACAAGATGCCGTAATCGTTGTTTTTTAAGTGAGGTTTTTCAGGGGTCTGCACCAATGATACAGACACTAACCAACTATACAACAGTAAAAAACCGAATACTTTCATTAGGGTGAGGATAAAGACAGGTTTACAGGCTACTCATACTTATGCAAAGTACAGTGTTAAACTGTATCTGTTCAATACGGCAATTGCCGTATAATTACTACCAAAAAAGTGCATTTGCCCTATTATTTTAAATAAGCGCTGCGGGTTGTCAGGAAGAGTAAAATGAGGTGCAAAAACACTTTTACAGGGCAGATAGGACGTAAAAAAAGAGAAGTACTACTATAATGAAGTTTTTTTAATGAAATTCTAATTTGTTTATGATTTGCTTGTGTACTAAGTTTGAAAACTTTTTTAGTCACAGCAAAACATTTTGGAATAAAGCCACCATTGGTGGCATTTATTTTATCATTTACCTGGCAACATTTAATTGGTCAACATTGCTACAGTTGTTTCCAAGCTAACATTCGGGTATCACAATGGCTTTAAAATCCAATTCTTCCTTTCGCCTTTTTTCTTTCTCCTTTCGCTATATATTCTCTCATATCTTCTAATTCTTTTTCAAAACCTCCACTGAGAATCGGGAAACGACACCAGCTACGGGGATCGAGGTTATGGCTATCCAGATGAAAACTCGGCGCGTAGCGTTCGCGTTTCCATTGGTTGCGGCTCCAGAGTCTGAAAAACCGCTCTATCCATGCCGCTAATGTCGCACGATCGAAACGCTCAGCAAATTGAGCTTCCATAAATAACAGACACTCTAAAGGTGGTTTTTTATCTCTTACAGCCACTTTTTCTATCTCGTTCAGCACTTCATAAGGCATCAGGTCTTTTTCATCGGTCTGCTTTTTATCTAATGGGCGTAGCTCTGCTGTTGGTTGCAGGCTATTTACTTTATGCAACCCTTCTATTTTAATATGTTTGCCTTTTACGTCGCAGCCAACTGTTTCTAACCACACCAACCATTGTTTAAGCCAGAATTTGTCTATACCTGCAATGGGGTTGATACTTCCGGCGGTGTCGCCGTCCATAGTGCAGTAACCCACCGCTACTTCCGAGCGGTTTGAGGTTGCCAGAAGCAGGTGATTATACAGGTTTGTCAATAACCATACACCCGGGGCGCGTACCCGTGCCTGAATATTCTGTAAAGGCAAATCGTCGGTTTCCCAGGTCAGATTACGGCCGATCTGGTCTTCAATGAGCCCTTTATAGGTTTCTACCAGCCCATTGATGTTGATATTATAAAAGGTTGCTCCGATTGATTGAGCCAGGGTCTCTGCCGATTCATAGGTATCTGCCGAACTATTTTCTGTGCCCTGATAAATACTGTGAATCAGTTCTGTGGTTAGTTCTTCTACGGTGTTACAATTCTGTATTTTTTTGATATAAGAGAGTTTTTGCTTGAACGCACCTAAACCAATACTCTCATCGGCCAGCCGGATCATTAACCCACACAAAGCTACACACGCGCAGGAATCTGCTCCACCCGATAATGAAACGGTAAAACCCTGAGAGCGTGATTTCCGAAGATAATCGAATAAAGCTAATGAGACCGCACGGGCAAATTCTTCTTCTTTCAGGTAGCCTCCTCTTTCAAACTTCTCTAATTCGGCATATTGATTGGCAACTGGTTTAATCTCAGGGAAATCAAACAGAAGAGCTACTTTCCAGGTACTTGCCAGAATCGGCGATTTAATTTGGGAATGGTTGACCTTTGGTGCTTCAATATCAATAGTGGCACTGGTTACATAAAAATCATTATAACCGAAACGAGGCGATGAAACCAACAGATTACCATCAGAGGCAATCATGGCATCACCATCAAAAATAAGGCGACCCGATTCATTACCCAATAGATTGGTATAGATATAACTACAAGCAAACGAACGGCTGCCATCAATGACAAATCGTTCACGTGTCATGAATTTTGAAAATGAAAACGGGCTTGCACTTGGGTTGAGAATAATATCAACGGCTCTATCGAACAATACTCTACCCGGACGATTAGCTACCCAGGCGTCTTCACAAATCTCAAAGCCGATGCGTACACCACTCAAGTCAAACACTAAATCTCCAATCGGATATTTGAATTCATCAATTTCAATTTCGTCTCGCAAGCCAGTTTGCCAGCGATGAAACCATCGGTCTTCGTAAAATACCCCATAGTTGGGCAGGTGCTGTTTGCACACAAAGCCCAGAATACGCTTGTTGGCTATCAGGCAGGAAGTATTGAAAATTTTGTTATTAAACCGAATTGGCAAACCTACTGATACAATCATACCCGAAGTGTGTTGCACGATTTCGAAGAGACTTTCTTTTGCCTGTTCGGCAACATCAAACGAATAAAACGCATCTTCACAACCATAACCTGTGATACATAATTCGGGCAGGCATAACAGGCTCACATCTTGTTTATCGGCTTCTTTGATGCAGTCAATAATATTTTTGCGGTTCTGTTCCCAGGCCAATGGTGTCTGGTTCAATGTTCCGGCAGCTACTTTAATCAGTTTCATTCTATACTATTTATAATTTCTTCTAAATGTTCTTACTCAATTAAATGGCAAAACGGGCTCTAACTGGTGAGCTATCAGGTCTCGGAATAACGTGGGTGAATAGATTTTCTGTCTGTCAACAGTACTTTTTCCTTTCCAGACTATGTCATTTGTTATGCTGCTATAAATCTCCACTGTTAGGTCAACTACATACTTTTTCCCCTCGTTTGCGCGCAAAACACTCTTCTTATCTGCTGTATTTATAGTTTCGGTCTTAAAAAAGAAATCCAGATAAATGACAGCATCTACCTGCAAAGCTTTCGCTATTTCTGGTTTTGATAGTTGACCAATGTCCTGAATACTGATATTTTTTTCTTTCAATAGCTGATTTGTCAGCTTATCGTCAAGCCAGTCTGTTTTCTTATTGACTCTGTACAATTCTTCGTAAATAATATGCTGAAACTTATAGGCTTTCTGTTCCTGCCTGACAAACGGGTCTGTATTGCCGTCGATCAGTTTTTCTACCGCATCTTTACTATCACTATCAGCTACATAATTGACAGGCAAAACAGCTACTTTTTTATGAGTAGCTTTTATTTCATAGGCCGGATATTCTTCTTTTATAGTGAATAGCTGTTTAGTGTCAATACATGAAAGTTGTAAGAATGCTAATAATAGTAAGACTATTTCCTTCATGTTTAACATACACTAGTCGAAATTTATTCTTGATATTATCTATTTGAAATGAGTCCAAAATTATCCAGATATTTCTATACCTATTAATTCATCGTTTTCATCAAAATCTAAATAAACTGGAATGCCTTTATATCCTTCGATAACGTCCTTTAGTGAAATCGATTTCTTAACGACCCCTGAAATAAGAGTTTTAGGGTGCTTGTTGAGATATAAATACCCTACCACGGATTATTGCTGCTTGTTTTGAATAATATTTTTTCTTGTTTCATGGATGTTATGCTTGTTTTCTCTAATCTATAATGATTTTGCTCTAAATTTAACCACGATACTGTGGGTCACCAGATTTTCAATACTTTATCTGGATTTATGCTTTTGTAAGATTCTTCATAAAAGTTATCAAAATTTATTCTTAAAACTTCTTTTGCTAATACCTCATTACACAATGTCTCATTTCTATGCAGATAATAGTCTGTGAAAGAAGAGAACTCCCAGTCTTCCAACTTCGATACCAACAAAGCAACATAAGGATTCTGATGAATATAATGAAAACAAGTGACAGGATATTCCCAGTCAACAGGTGCGGGGGTTAAATCTTTTACTTTTGTGTTTTGTGTAAATAACGAACCCGTCCGTCTTTCCTGTTTATTAATAGCTAATGAATACGAACTCAACATATTCCTTAATGCCTCCGATATAACATTTCTCTCCTCGTCTTTTATCTTAACAGTTTTTATTGATTTTTCGTTAGCTCGAATCTGAAAATGGAAATGATTTGGCATTAGGCAATACGATAAGATGTCACAATGAGGTTGTAGGAATCTTCTCATTTTCTCTAAAAAGAATAAATAATTGTTTCTCTTAAAGAAAAGCTTTTGTCGGTTATTACCTCGGTTGTAAATATGGTAGATATGGTTTATCTGATATTGCATTGTTTTAGGCAACAGTTTTGCAAAATACTTTTAATTTCAATGAAAGACAAAATATAGGTATTCTTTCTATTATTAAGTACCATGCTGTCCAGCGTAGTACAATATGGCCTCCGTGTCACGCGTCTACTCGTCCGCAAAAGGGCCGGACACCGCGTGGGTGGCACGGATAAACTCAGCAGACCAACTATTATCTAATTACATATATCTCTTATAAGAATAGATGTTTAATATTTTCCTCTTCCCACCAATCACTCCTAATTATGCGTGACACGCCCGTCTAATTCCGAGTAGAGGCGTGCCACGCGGTCCGTTTATCACCAAAAAACTGTTATTCATAAATAATTTACTATTTATTAGCATATATTTATTGTTTATCGATAAATAATATATACCTTTGTCTTATCAAATCAATCAGAAACATAAACCTTTATGAAAACAAGAACACAAAATATACTAAGCGTTGTCAGAATTATTGCCCTGATAGGATACATAGGTGCCATTGTTGCCGGGCTCAGAATTGCGATTCCCTTTGTTATAGGGTTTATTACAGACAAACTCTCTTTTGATACCGGAACGGGCCTCGATAGCCTGCAAGAAACACATTTGCTATCTTACGTATTTATGATGTCTTTTATTATAGTGCTGGCCATTATGAAAATTCAGGTTTGGGAAAAACTCAGAGAGATTCTGGAAGAAATAAATCTCAGTTCTCCTTTTTCAAACAAGATAGCATCGATGTTAGAAAATATGAGCTATATTATTGCAGGTATTGGGTTGATTTATTTTATGGCTGATATTTATGCAAACAATCTTTCTAAAACCATTAGTATGATTGACAAACATTATTTTAAAAGCGACTTCCAGTATCTATTTTCAGCCGGTGTAGTCTATGTAATGGCGCAAATCTTCAGGCGTGGTGTTGAAATACAGGAAGAAAACGATTTAACCGTTTAAAAAACGCTATATGGTATCTGTCAAATTAGTTATACAAAAATCACTCACTAAATAAATCAATGAAAACCAGAGCTCAACTAATACTAAGCATAGCCCGCACGATTGCCCTGATTGGCTATATCGGTGCTGTTATTCATGCAGTTCGCATCGTTGTTCCTTTTGTTATCGGTTTTTTTACAGACAGATTTCCGGTTTCGACAGGAACAAATCTTGATCACCTGCGAGATAACCATAATTTATTCCCTTATATCTCACTCATTATTTTTGCTATTTCCATTGCGATTATTCAGATTGAAATCTGGCAGATGTTGAGGAAAATTCTGGCAGAAATCGACCTCAGTTCTCCTTTCACAACCGACGTAGCTGTAATGATTGAAAAAATGAGTAGTATCATTTTAAGTTCATGGATTGTAAGCTACATAGCCGATTTCAGCCTGAACCAGTTTGCGAAAGTTGTGGATGGCATTCATGGCAATCCTTTCAAAACTGATTTTCAGTATCTGTTCTTTGCCGGAATCATTTATGTGGTTGCTCAAATCTTTAAACGTGGCGTTGAGCTACAGGAAGAAAGCGACCTGACAGTTTAAGATACCTCACAGCTGACTTCAACTGTGAAATTGATTTGAAAGTATGCCCCCACAGTAGCAAATTTATGCATTAAAAGTGGGCTGATTACGACTGTATAGCACCATGATGCCCATTCAACATTTAAAATTAATTAACAATGCCAATAATAGTAAATTTAGATGTGATGCTCGCCAGAAGAAAAATGCCGCTTTCGGATTTAGCAGAAAAAGTAGATATTACCCTACCCAATTTATCGATTCTGAAAACAGGAAAGGCCAAGGCCGTGCGTTTTTCGACCCTGGAGGCTATTTGTGAAGCACTCGATTGCCAGCCAGGAGATATACTGGAATTTGTATCTGAAAAAAAAAATCATAATTAAGTGCAACCCAACTTTATATACTTGCATCTACAGAACAAAAGCAAGGTTTTGCCACTCATCATACTATTAAAACCACTTATGTAATATCAGTTACCTTGTATTACAAAGTACTATAAGTTTGTATCAGAAAATTATGAAAAAGCTTACGACATTTAGTTTAGTTTAGGTTAATTTAAAGATTAAAACTGTCTCAGGCTTTAGAGGCAGTTTTTTAAAAAACTTTGTAACCTCAACCCGGCTTTTACTATCTAATAGGTAGTTAAAAGAAAACAGAAGAAAATTTTGAAAAAGCATTAATAAAAACAATATACCAACAGTGCATTTGCTTCACAAAAGCATTCAAAACACAAAGCTATTACTAAGTAAATAATTAAATCTGATGAAAAAGCTATTACTAACACTCCTGTTGGCAGGAGCGAGTCTACTTTCTTTTGCCCAATCGACCAAAGGAAAAATTTCAGGAAGCCTCTACGACGAAAAAAAACAAGCACTTCCGTTTGCTACCGTTTTATTGCTTAAAGCACAAGACTCTACATTAGTAAAGGGCAGTGTAAGTGATATGGAAGGAAAATTCGAAATCGAACAGTTTATCAGTGCCGGAGCCCAGAATCAGTTTATTGTATCTGTTTCGATGGTCGGCTATCGCAAATATTTCTCTCCAAAAATTGTACTAAGTGCCGAAAACCTTGAGGTTAAACTCTCTAATATTCAGTTGGAGCTGGACACCAAAAACCTCAAAGAGGTAACCGTAACCGCCAGAAAACCATTTATTGAGCAACAAGCTGATAAACTGGTGGTAAACGTTGAGGGAAGCATCGTAGCCAACGGTAATACAGCACTGGAGGTGTTGCAGAAATCGCCGGGGGTAACTGTTGACAATAACGATAATATCAGTGTAAAGGGTAAACAAGGTGTGCTGATACTAATGGATGGTAAACAAACCTATATGTCGCAAAGCGATCTGGCTAACTTGTTGAAAAACATGAACAGCGACCAGATTGAGAAAATCGAGATTGTATCGAACCCTTCATCACGTTATGATGCAGCCGGAAAAGCGGTGATTAATATCGTAACGAAGAAAAACAAAAACTTTGGCACGAATGGTAGTGTATCTTTAGGAGGGTCGTTGAGCTTGCCCCCTTTTATAAAAACCGGGCTAAACAAAGACCTAACGGCCGTAGAAGAAAAGAAGCCCGGTATGATGCCAAAGTACTTTACAAGCCTGAATCTAAACAACCGCCAAGGCAAATTCAATACGTTTACGAATCTTACGTTTTCTGATAACCAACGTTTTAATAACAATGCCTTTGTAAGAGACATGAGTGGCCAGATTTTTGAGCAATATGCCCACCGCTATCAGAATAACCAGAATCTTAGCTATAAATTAGGCGCAGACTATTACGCTACTAAAAAAACCACCGTAGGTGTTCTGATAACAGGCAACGTAGGGGCATGGGAAAGTTCGAATCCTAACAAGAACATCACCTATATGCGCAAATCAAGCACAGCAATACCTGATTCAAGTCTGGTGACAACCTCAAGCAATATCAGAACATGGGTAAATACCACTTTCAATGCGAACCTGAAACATACGTTCGATTCGACAGGAAAAGAGATTACTGCTGACATTGATTATTCGGTTTACAACAATCAGGGAAAAGAAAGAGGGATGGTGTCAAGATTCTACCAATATGTTGATAAAGTAGAAACAGAATATGGTACACCGCTGAACATTACCAGCAATACGCCGAACAAGTATAATATCTTTGCCGTAAAAGCAGATTATGTGAACCCATTAAAAGGTGGTGCAAAATTAGAATTTGGCGTAAAAAGTAGCTGGGTGACATCGGATAACGACATTCGCTTCTACCAGAATGGAACAGTAGACAAAGGACGTACCAACTACTTTATCTATACAGAGAACATTAACGCGGCTTATGCCAACTTTAACAAAAAACTGAACAAGGCTTTTAACTTACAAGCGGGTTTACGTTTAGAACATACTCATTCAGAAGGTAAATCAGTAACCCTGAACGAGTCTCGTGAGCGTAATTATGTAAAGTTGTTTCCGAGTGTGTTCCTGACTCAAACAATTAACAAAAACAATCAGTTGACGTACTCGTATAGCCGTCGTATCGACCGTCCGGGATATAATTCATTGAATCCGTTCATTTATTTCCTTGACCCATACACGTATCAGTTGGGTAACGAATACCTGATGCCGCAATACAGCAACTCATTTGAATTGACTCATACCTATAAACAAGGGTTCGTAACCAGTGTAGGCTATACCGTTACCAATGATTATATGGCAGAGGTTATCAAGAATGCCGTAAACGTGCCAGAAGTATTGGAGAAACTGAAAAAATACAACAATATCCAAGGTATTGACCCTGAGAAAATCACGTTTGCGACACAGGAAAACATTGCCAAATTCGAGAATCTGAATGTAAATTTCAGCATACCGATCCCGATTACGAAATGGTGGAATTCTCAGAACAACATCTCGTTTTATCATAACCAATACCAAGGGGTAGTATCAGATCAGAATCTGAGTGTGGGACAATGGGCTTATAACTTCTATACAAGTCAGAACTTTAAATTACCAAAAGACTTGTCGGCCGAAATCTCGATGTGGTACAACTCACCAAACGTGTATGGTATCATGCAAGGACGCTCTCAGTATGCAGTAAATGCAGGTTTACAAAAGAGCTTGTGGAAGAAGAAAGCAACGCTTCGTTTAAATATCAACGACATTTTCTTAACAAGCTTCTGGCGTGGCAAAACCGAATTTGCAGGTGTAAACATGACGCTGAACAACCGTTGGGATAGCAGAATGGTACGTTTATCGTTCTCGTACAAATTCGGTAACCAGAACGTTAAAAATGCTCGTAACCGTAGCACAGCCACAGAAGCCGAACAACGCAGAACAGGCAGCGGAAACTAATTGTTAATACGTCTAAAATATGTGGAAACGCCTCGGAGATTGTCTTCGGGGCGTTTTTTTTTGTTTAATGTGCAGAGTTCTAAAATAGGTTTGAGGAACTTATTTTAGAACTAAAGATTATTTTAATAGTACAGATTAATAAAAAGCACTGTAAAAGTTTCGCATATTTACAATACAATTATTGATTACTCTATATTATGAAACTTTTCGACAGATATATAAATGGAGAAACAACAAAAGTTTACGACGAACTTTCGGCTCTAAGAGAGGGAGCGTTCAATTCAAACAATTTTATTCAAACTGATTTGATTTTAAAGGAAACCTTTAGAAGAGTTAAATTCAATCTTGATATAATTTATAATGCGTTAAAAAATATTGACTATAAGTTTGTATCTACTATACAATATAACTGGCAGATACCTGTGCTGCCACCAGACCCAAATGTCGATTTACTATTATTTGAATTGAAATCGAAACTTAAGAACGCTGGACATATCCCTTTGTCTTTGGAATATTTTTATAGAATTGTTGGCTCTTGCAATTTTTGTTGGGACTGGAAAGTTTATCCTGATATTCCTTGGGTAGGTGCTGACCCAATAGATATTCCACCAATTAGAACATTACTGACTGATTTGATTTATGACGACTATGATATAAATGAGATTCTATTGTCTGGCGATTATTTGCAAAAAGATAATATAAGTGGCTCTTGCTATAATCTTGAGTTAACTACTTCACCATCAATTGATAGTTTACTTATTGGTTGGGATATACCTTTTATTGATTATTTAAGGTTAACATTTAAAAATTGTGGATTTACGATGGCAGACCAATGTGAGTATGATACTTTGGCTGCATTTTGCAATTTTGTTAGACCACAAATGTTGGAAATATAACTACATAGTTTAAGACTAATCAGATTGCATAAATCTTGTAAAACATCATTTATAGAAGTTCTGATTCATTACAAATAATTTTGGCGAAAGCCAATTAGGATGATTGCTTTATTGTTACCCCCATTTGAAAATGGGGGCTATTGAAAAATTGCTATTGAGAAAATTGTTTCCTATCTCAATAGCCCCCAGCTTTAGCTGGGGATACAGAATTAATACAGTCCTAATCGGCTTTAGCCGAAACATTTGTCTTACTCAATATGAACAAAACTATTTAATTCTGAATATCTTTACACAAACCTATTTTAGATTAGACAATTAAAAATCAACCCAATTCTAACCCCACAAAATGCCCTTCATTAAAGTCTACATCCATTTTGTCTGGAGTACGAAAAACCGCGAACCATTGCTTGCTAACCAAGAAAAAAGGCATCTGGTCTGGCAACACATCAGAGAAAATGCGAGAGAAAAAGAAATTTTTATAGATACAATCAATGGTTACTCTGACCATTGCCATTGTCTTGTATCACTCGGAGTTGACCAGAGTATTCAGAAAGTTATCCAACTCATAAAGGGAGAAGCCTCATTCTGGATAAATAAACAGAAAATAACAGAACAACAATTTGAATGGCAAGATGAATACTTTGCTGTGTCAGTATCAGAATCTATGATTGAAAAGGTAAGAAATTACATTAAGAACCAAGAAGAACATTATAAAACAAAAACATTTGCACAGGAATATGAGGAATTTATGTTGAGATATGGGTTTGAAAAATTTAAGGGTTGAATAGATTTTGATTAATTGTTTTATTCAATAGCCCCCAGCTTTAGCTGGGGTATAATGAGAATAATTATGCCGATTGGCTTTAGCCAAAATCTTTGGACTAGCAATGTTTATGATTTGGCTAAAGCCAATTAGGACTATATTCATTTACTATCCCCCAGCTAAAGCTGGAGGCAATTGATTAAATAGTGAAGTTTTCTCCCAATCACCTCACCACCTCACTAACCAAAATCACAGGAGCAACATTCGTATAATTTGCAAAATCTGCTCTTATTGCATCTCTGTTTGGGGCGATGGCTGCCTGATACTCACTCAGGCTTTTTACGTAAAAGGTGCCGATAGCCATATACGGTAGTGGTTGGTTAGGAATACCACTGGCAAGTCCTTTTTCAATGGTGTATTTTACCAGATTTGACCCTAAATACGCTGCCACCATGGGCATGTGTTTGGTTTCGTAGTAGGCCATATTAAAGGTTTTACCTTCGGCAAAAGGGTACATGACCGATATTTTAATCAAGCCTTTTTCAGGTTTAGCAGATGGTTTTTCCTGACTAAATGCAGTAAATCCAATGGTCATTAGTAATAGCGATGTAATAAGTTTCAACTTCATGATTGATATAAAATTAAGTTTTAAAATACACTATCTGAAATAGTATTCCACAAATATCATAACAGTGCCTATATTTGCAAAACGCTATTTTTCGATAAAATCAATCGATAAAACCGATTTAGAAATATGGAGCTACGCCAACTCAGATACTTTTTAAAAGCGAAGGAATTATTAAATTTCACAGAAGCTGCAAAAGTGCTGAATATCAGCCAGAGTACCCTATCTCAGCAAATCAAGCAGTTGGAAGATGAATTAAATGTACCTCTGTTTAACCGCGTCGGCAAAAGAATAACCTTAACCGAAGCCGGAGAGATATTTGGCGAATATGCTTTGCAGAGTATCAACAGAGCTAATGAAGGTTTATTGGTGCTGAAAGATTTGAAAAATCTCAATGCCGGAAAAATCATTATCGGCGTGATTTACTCTATGCGGATACTCTTTGCCAAAACATTGATAGCGTTTGCCAGACAATACCCCAATATCAAAATCCAGGTGGTATTCGGCACT
Organism: Emticicia sp. BO119; assembly: GCF_013912375.1. Classification (GTDB taxonomy): domain Bacteria; phylum Bacteroidota; class Bacteroidia; order Cytophagales; family Spirosomataceae; genus Emticicia. The sequence goes on from NZ_JACETV010000003.1 coordinate 518,005, forward strand.
ACCAAAGACCTGCTCGAAAAACTAAATTTATACCATTTTGATTTTATTATTACCTTCCATGAAGATGCTATAGAGTCGCATCTGAAATGTCAGACACTTCTCAAAGCCAATATGGTATTGGTAACAGCTAAAAAATCGTCATTGGCTAAAAAAAACAGTATATCGCTTGATGAAGTTGCCCAACTGCCATTGGCATTGCCTTTCAGTGGCTATAGCACTATTCAATTCTTTGTAGAATCATTCGGACAAGAAAACCTGAACCCGAATATCTGTATGGAAATCAACGATATCCCCACTCTATTCGAAATCGTAAAAACAGGGCATTGGCATACCATATTGAGCGATACGAGTATAAACGACCCAGAAGTTGTAGGCATACACATCGACGGGAAAAACATGAAGCGCACGCTCATGATTCTATCGCTTAAAGAAGTCTATGAAAAGAAAGCCGTGCAAAAATTCTACGAGCTACTCAGAAGTATGCACACTGACATGCCCTGAAATAGCCACGACTTATTCTAAAACTTTACACTGATAATTTTCTTTATTCAGTAGTTGAATAATTTTCTCTATTGCAATATCTTCTCCCTGCACTCTTAATATCTTTTCGCAATCGTTCAGGTCAAAATTTATTTTGTGTTTGGGAAACTGATTTGAAAGTTTTTGCAGAAGAAATATTGACTCCGAAGTCTCCTCTACGTTTGTTTTGAATATTTCGACCATAACAAAGGAATGTTTGCGAAAATTGTTACGCGGGGTATCAACCCCTAAAAAATCCTCTTTGATTGCTCAAACAAATTATACCACCTCCTATTCGTGGTTCGGCAATTCAGCGCCATATTTTATGGCAGCTTCAAGTATGTCAATATTGATGTCTTTCACGGTTTTAAATCGGATACAATACCCGGTTACACTCGCCTTACCAAGCTTTGCTCCATAGGTTCGGGGCAAAAAGGTTTTATCTTTTATACCCAATATATGCACAGAGATTCCGGTTGAGTTGGCGAGCAAACCAATCCGAAAAAAATCTCTGGTGGTTCCATTTACATAGTGTATAGTGTATAATCCATAACCAATTGTGGGATTAGTGATAACACGGCCATCACTGTCTTTACCATCTGTAAACCACAATTTACCTTCTGGTAACAGCCTAAGTATAAGTTCATGCAACCCCTGCATCTCTTTACGTTTCGGTTCGGGCTGGCTGGCAATATAATCTTTGATTTGCTCTTCTATGTTCATGTTAGATATTATTATAACAAATCAATATGGCAGCCGAAGGGTTGCCATATTGATTAATTGGTATTTCAATTCTTCCCATTACCCAACAACTCATCCAGATTACCAAAACAAGCAGACATACCCTCTATAAATCCATTTTTCACTATAAATTCAAGCGTTTCTACACTTCCATACTGGGCATGAATTTTTACCAGTGTTTTACCATTCTCTTCTCTGAAATCATTTGTGGCAGTGGTACGCGCAAAATTTGGGTTAACAGTTCCGTTTGCATCACAGAATCCTCTCAACTCCACGATGGTCTTCTGAGGTTCAATCTTCTGATAATCATAACGGCTATAGCCAACTTTCTCATCTTGCGGGTTTATCATAGCATAGTGCCAGAAGCCACCCTCTCTGAAATCCATCGTCTGGGTCTCGGCTCTGAATGGTTTCGGAGCATACCATTTATCCAGAATTTCGGGGTTTGTCCACGCTTCCCAAACCATGGCAAGGTCTGCATCAAACTCACGTTTAATGGTAATCGTTCTGTTGTCTTTATCAACAACAAAGTCGAATAATAGGGCTGAGTTCATTTTTTCAGGTTTTTAAGTGTTGCTAATACTTCATCCAATTGATTAAAGCGTGCCTCCCAAATCTCCCGGAATTGGGCCAGCCATTGGTCAATTTCTTTCATTTTGTCTATTTCCAGTTGGTAAAAGATTTCTCTGCCTTGTTGTTTTTGTGTCACCAGTTCACATTCGGTCAGAATCCGCAAATGTTTCGAAACAGCCTGCCGGGTGGTATCAAAATGTTCGGCTATAGCGTTGGGGGTCATTGCCTGTAAAGCAATGAGTGTAATAATCGCCCGTCTCGTCGGGTCGACTATCGCTTGAAATATATCTCGTCTGGTTTCCATTATGCAATTATCTGGTTGCAAATATATGCGCAACTATCTGGTTTCGCAAATTATTTTTTAAAAAAGTTTTATTGATTGATTCGCGCTAAAAAAGTTTACAGTTTATCCTGTGAAAATCGTTAATTCTGAAATAGCTTTACACAACCACAAGTACTTAACCAAAATTATCATGCGTGCCCGACTAAAAACGTTCATTCTCCTATCAATTCTGATACTTCCGTATCAACTACTGGCGCAGAAGAAATTCGCGGTTAAGATTAGTTTTCCACCGAAAGCAAACATTGGCAGTATCTCCATTCGCTATGATAATGGGCGAGATGCCAATAATGAATTAGCGAATGTTATAAAAGCCAATCAGTGTGTAATTGCAGGTGAGTTTTTTTCGAGATATGCTACAATCATCATTAGTTTTGAAGCTGATTCTCTATTCTACTATAGCCGTTTCTGGGTAACGGAAAAAACGGCTACTATCAGGTTTGTAAACAGAGGCGAAAAAAAACTAACTGATGCTATTGATTTAAAAACGGTTGAGGCCGAGAAATTCACTGCCTATGTTTCAGTTGAGCAAAAGGATTTAGACGATTTTTATGAAGAAAATTTTAAGAAAATCGCAGATAATGATTCTTTAAGGTACTTATATTCTCAGAAAATAGATCAACTACAACAGAAACAACTCGCGTTTGTTAAGGCTAATAATAAAGACTATTATAGCTTATGGTTATACCGAGACCTTATCTATACCGATAACAGTTTAGACAGTCTTAATGCTATTTATAGAGCCTTTCCCGATAGTTTAAAAAATACCTATGAAGGAAAAACCATCGAACGGGTACTCTACAGCCGAACCATAAAAAGTGGCGTAAAAGCGCCTGATTTTATTACCAGAGACATCAAAGGCCGCGCGCTTTCGTTAGCAGATTTTAAAGGCAAGTATCTTTTGCTTAATTTCTGGGCTTCGTGGTGTGAGCCTTGTATCGCAGAACTACCAGCTATCAAGCTTATACACGATACTTATGCAAGTAATCAACTGGAAATTCTGGCAGTTACGCAGGATACGAAATACAAGGCTTTTGAAACGGCTGTTAAAAAATACAACATGAACTGGCTACATGTTTTCAGAGATATGGAATTATTTAAATCATACGGTGACATGAGCCTCCCTAAAGTCTTTTTAATAGACCCGACCGGAACTATCATTTATGTACGGGATGAGCAAAATGATATTGATTTGAGTTTGCTTACTAAGTTGATGAGTGAGGAATTGAAGAAATAATATTAGTTCTTGTAATAGCCTTTGCTTGTTTGGATGAAACCTGTTAACTAACAGCAAAATCTTTTATAATAATATTTCATGAAAAAGTTACTTTGTATTTTTCTCATCTTAGCTTCATGTACGCCAAATAAAGTAGAAAGAAAAGATTTGACCTTAAAAAACGGATTTTATTATAAAAACGACAATCTGTTTACAGGAAAAGTAATTTTCAGACGTTCAGATAATTCGATTTCTTATGCAATGAATCTGGTTAATGGTGTACCTGAAGGGAAATCTGAATCTTTTGGTTATATAGAAGACGTGATTCAGGTAGAAAATTATTCAACTATACAAAATCCAACTATACAAAAGCAATTGAACCTGATAAGGATTTCGAAAGATGTATTTATTGAAGGAGATTTGCTGATAGGTCATTATATACATTTAATTACAAATGAAGATTCGGTTCAATTGAAGCGATTTGACAAAGCGTATGTAATAACTCTCCTTAAGCCCATTTTAGATGAAAAAGTAGAGAATCACATTATTTTTTCGAAGGGTGAATTAGAAGAGTCTACTTTAGAGTTTGAAGAATTTTAGTCAGCTCATAATCATTTTTTGCCAACTATAGTTTGGCTCTTAGTCAATTATAAGGAGACTATATTAGAATACCCTACATATAAAACACATTAAACTTATGCCCGTCAGGATCAGCGAAAACAAAGCCGTAATAGCCTTCACCAAAAGCTTCAGGTTGTGAAACTAACTTTCCTCCGGCTTGTTGTATTTCTTCTGCCCAGGTATCAACCTCTTCTTTGCTATTTGCCGAAAGAGTGAAGATGATTTCATTTCCGGTTTTAGTATCAATCAATTGCCCTTTTGTATTAGGTTCCAGAATCTCTTTTTTAAAAAAATGGATGATAAAATTTTCGTCACCAAAGAAGAAACTCGTTAATTGGTCAGATGCACCGTTGTGCTTGAAACCGAGTTGTTGGTAGAATTGTGTGGTTCGTGCTAAATCCTGCACTCCGAAATTAGCCCAGATTTTTTTGGTTTTCATAGATAGAAAGTTTTCGAGATCAATAGTTTTTATTTTCGGTAATCATGAGTGCCCATTATCCGGCACGATTAATACAAACCGTAATATTACGAATACCAACCACTTAATACTAAAATTTGTTCAGATTTGTCTGTTTTGAAAAACCTTCTTTTACGCTACCATACTATGTTTTCGTCTGAAAACCAATGTTAACCAACGACTCAATTCTAAAAATTAACCATTCATTTCCAGCTTGTGGCCATTCGCCAAAGTAAATTTCCTATAACCCATGTTCAAATCTAATTTTGGGAATCAAATCACCCAAAATTATTAAAATGCTTTATAACCATGAAATCAATACTCTTTTCTATAGCTTTTGTTGGCTGCATTTCAATAGGCTTTGCCCAATCTATCAGTCTTGACCCCAATAGTTTACAATTACCTCGAGTAGCTGCAAATCCGGCTTGTGCGGTGGCAGATAAAGGCAAGCTGATTTATAATACTACACAGAATAAAGTATTATTCTGCAATGGCTCTGCCTGGGTTGACCCTTCAACCGCCGCTGCTCCAAGTAATTGGGTAAACTCTGGTAACAATGCTGTATTACTCAACGGCCGCGTGGGTATTGGTACTGAAGCCCCAACTACCACGCTTGATATTAATGGAAACCTGAGAGTGAGGGGCAATTTCCCGGTGAAAGGTTCAACACTCGTAAGTATTGATAATAATGGCACGCTCAACTGGCAAAAACCTTATGCTTTCAGGGCTGAGGGGCTGGAAGGAGAAGCTAATATGACAGTTGGCGCAAATCAGACCGTCCAATTGATGTTTACTTATCCAGATTATAATATTGGACAAATGTATTCGGTTAATTCGGGGAAATTTACAGCCCCGGTGAGAGGAATTTATCATATTGAAACACATGTAGCCAGCTACAAAAAAACACAAGGACCAAACAGCGGTTATGCACCCTATGTGAGTCTGGTAAGAAAAAGAATTGGAGATCCTGTAAACAGAACCATACAATATACAAAATTTGGAATTTATACCGAAGATGGGTCTGATATATTTGGCCCGACAGTGCATCATACAATTAGTGGAGATTTTATGTTGGAAGTAGGAGACGTACTCTGGATTGACCTAAATGCAGAAATTGTGGCACAATTAATTGATGGTGGAAAAAACCAGATTTCTTTCAGTGGCCGATTGGTGATGCAGATTTTTTAAGAGAAGTGTTTTTAATCGTATCTATACCTGAAACAGGTTTGTATGAGTCTGTTTCAGGGATAACCGATTCTCTCAACGTCCTTTCTTTGGCGGGTCATTAAAGAAAAGCGCCCGGTGGCTATCCATACTAAAAGGGATCGCAACTGAATATAAAAAAGTACCCTCTTCCTGAATATCAAAAATGAATAATGCCCAATGATTGATAGCCATATTCAGTTGATTTTCTGAGAACACATGTTCCATGTATTCCATGTTTCCATCAGCTATTATCTGCCTGATGTCATCATACGATGTGCTTCTATCGACTTCTATTGAGTTAAATTTGAAAGTAAAACTTTGCTTAAAGCTGAAATCTATCTTTATATAGTCTAAAATATCATGGGTGTAAGATAGCTGAATAGTATCAATCCTGAAAATGATAATGCTGTGCTTCTTCGATTCATAGGTGTCGTAGGGCGGAGGATATTTCTCATAAAAAAGAGAAACATGGCTATGCATAGGTAACTCTAAAAAGTCTTCCGGGGCCGTAGGTATGTTTATTATCTCCATTAGATAATTAAATCTCTTTTTCGTGTCACTAACAAAAGGTAAATGTCTGGTTATGAAAAAATTAATATAAATCTATTTCAAAACCAGACATTCAGTATAAAACCTTCTCAATTATTTCGCAGGAGTAATCACGATATTACGATACTCAATCGGGCCATGGTCTCCCTGGAAGAAGATCGGACCCGGCTCACCTTCATTACTATCTAATGCGCCACCTGTAATGCCCGGAATCTCGTTTTTGTAGATAATCGTTTTGCCATTCAATACTACTGTTACTACTCTTCCCACTAAAGTAATATCAAAACTCTGCCATTCTCCGGCAGATTTTGCTGGCATTTCCAATGGAGCAATAAAACCATAAACCGCCCCTAACTGGTCTTTCAAAGGGTCTCTGCCTTTGCTGTCTGTCACTTGTACTTCATAACGACCTCTTAAATACACTCCACTATTGCTTTCTTCAGGGTATCTGAACTCTACATGCAGTTTAAAATCGTTGAAAGTCTTAACGGTACGAAGATTAGACCCTGATTTCGGGCTTTTTAACACGCCATTTTCTACAATCCATTGATTGGTTGCTCCGGTAGCTTCCCAGCCATCAAGGTTTTTACCGTTAAATAACTTAATCGGTGTGCCCCACACAGGTGTTTTGGTGCTGTTCAATTTAGGGGCCCGAACTCCTGTCCAACTCACCATTTCACCGCTGGGGGTGTGCATAGTTCCGGTTAGTTTATCGCCATTCAAAGTGGCTTCTACTACTAAATCCTTATCGATATTTTCCCATTGTGGTGGAATTGAAAATGACATTTTATCTCCTTCAAATGTGATACGCGAGATTGGCCTGGCACTACCACCACTGCCCACAAAGTACCCGTTCAGGTATTTTACACCTGAGTGATTCACTTCTAACCACGACGGTGAGGTTTTACCATCTTTATTAGTTATGGTAATATCCCAGCGGCCTTCGATATGCTTAATGGGTGCTAATTGCGCCGATACGGTTTGGCCTAAAATAAAAATAAAGCTGAAAATGCCGGCAATTTTTTGAAATCGAGTAGTCATTTCTGGTATTTTTTAGGTTGAATTAAAAGTTAAAGTAATAAATTTAATTCATCGATAGTGTATCGATGATTTCTACTGGCAAAATAGCAATAAAAGTGGCAGTTTTTCATCAATAAACAGGGTTTATTTTTATCCATGCTTTAATTACAACCGGAAAGATCTGCGCTGAAAACTGCCCCGTTTGCTACCTGAAACCCTGGCATTAACTCAATTTTATTAACTGATTGATAGCTTACACCTGTGGTATTCGGGATACTGCTGATAGAATAGATATTCTGAGAACTTTTAAATTGGGTTAAACCATCAGGGGGTGTACCATATAGCCGATAACTGAATGGACAAGGCTGAGACTCATAGGCTCCGATATCTATGGTGCTGCTTTTCCGGGTATTTCCATCAAAATCATTGTTTCCGGCTTTATTGTCAATAGAGACCCAGCCTGCATTTAAGGCCGGAGAGTTACTCTTCAGATGCAATTCAGGTTGAGGGAACACTGGGTTCAGTAACTGGGGGTCTGTTGTAACAGCGTTTGAATCATAGCCTAAAGATAGATAATGGTTATATGAAAAAACATTATCAGACCCGCCAATATGCTTGACCAATATCAACGAATTAACTCCGTTATCATTATAATACAGATTATAGTTAATTGTCATATTTGTTAAATCAACCGGATTAGTCCACTTCATGAATACTGCATTGCTTGCCTGATAGCGCACAAAACACAGGTTGTTCATAATTGACGAGTTTCTTACTTTTTGCAGCAACAGCTCACCGAAATTCCCATAATATGTTCCATCAAAATAACGATTATTCTTAAAAAGTGTATTGTTCAGCACTGCAGAGTTTTCAACAAAGCCTATATCTCCGCCAACACCAATCCCCCATTTTTCATTATCATATACCAGGTTGTTTCGCAGGGTATCATTACTGGCGGTTTTCCCTTCATTTTCACACCCCAATTGCATACCTACCTGACATCTGAAAACCCTGTTCTGTTCGGCAATAATATTATGCCCTCCATCAATATAGATGCCCGATGCACTTGAATTAACTGATAATTCGGGAAATACACAATTATATACCACATTCGCCCGGATGATTCCGTTTTGGGCTACTCCTGGGCAAAAATTCGCGTATTGCCCTGCTGCCACAATGCCAATATTACTTATGTCGTGCACAGAATTATTGCTTATCAGAAAGCCATTCACATTGCCACTTACCGAAAGCCCCTCGCTACAGCCAGTCTGGCAATCAAAAATTTCATTGCCATCAATAATTATATCTGTAATAGCTGTCGGGCTACTTCCGCAAACCTTAAGTGGTAAGGCATTTATTAAATTGCATCTTGAAATATTTTCAACCAGTTCATTGGTTTTTATATCACTGATTTTACAATCCCTGATTTCGATATGGTGCGAGCTTCCATCAATATTGAGGCCGTAGGCATTGCGTCCTTTACTGTTTCTAAAATGGACACCCACTATTTTTATATAACTCTGTGACGTAATATTCAGCATTTTCTGGCTTGTAGCAGCACCCCCATCAATTATTACGGTTTCGTTCTGATAATTTTTAAGTGTCAGGTAGTTTAAAGCCGTGCCCGACCGTACTATGTTGAGGTTTGTAGCAGAATAAACACCTCCTCTGATATTTATAATATCTTTATCTATCATTACCATGAATGCCTTTTGTATGGTTTTAAAAGGAGTATTGAGCGTCAACCCATCGTTACCTGCGTCATTTCCACTGGTGGCGTCTACATAGATATTTCGTTGGGCAACAAGTTGGTAGCTGAAAAAAAGCAGCATTAAGGTAAGTTCTTTTTTCATAGCACAGTCAATTGATAAGATTTAGTTAAGATACAATTTTACAAATAATCCGTAATAATAAAAATATAATACCTTAAAATAAATTATAATTTAATCTGATTAAACCAACCCACAATTGTTTTAAAGTATTATGTATCAATTTGCCCGAATTAAAATTCAAATCCCTGATCGAAAACCCTTTCCGAAATAAACTATTCTCCATATCTTCCCGAAATTTTTAATTGCGTTGATTAACATTACACCTAAACATCTATGAGTATGGAATTTAAGCAAAAAGATGGCACTAAGAGTGTCCTGAAAGGCTATGCCTATATGGCAGCAAGCTCAAATGCAGAAAACTACAAGCCCTCGTCAAATCTGAAGAAAAGTGACCTCCCACAAAAAGTTGACCTACGCCCGTACATGACAAAGGTCGAAAACCAGAAACATCTCAGTAGCTGTACAGCTAACGCTACTGCCGGAGCTTATGAGTATCTGGCAAAAAAACATCTGAAAAACAGAGCCTTCGAAGTAAGCCGCTTATTTGTGTATTACAATGCCCGCCTCCGTGCCAGTAGCAATATTCAGGATAAAGGCAGCTATATTCAGTATGCAATTGAGAGTTTACACAAATTAGGAGCCTGTACCGAAGAAACCTGGCCATATGATACTAAAAAAGTAAATGAAAAACCACATTCTGATACATATTCAGAAGCGGCAAATTTTAAGGTACAGGAAACAAAATATGTACCTACCGACCTGAAAGCCTGGAAACAATGTCTGGCAGAGGGATACCCGATTATCTTTGGTATAGCCCTTTTTAAAGGATTCGATAGCTGCAATCAGAACAAGGGTATTGTTCCCATGCCGTCGCCAGATGAAGCCGGTCGCCAGGCGCACGGGCTTCATGCCATGCTTTGTGTGGGGTATTCAGAGGTTGATAAAATGTTTATTGTACGTAATTCGTGGGGAGAGCAATGGGGTGATAAAGGATATTGTTATATGCCTTATGACTATGTAATAAACACTAAACTGAATATGGGAGATAGCTGGATGATTGCACGTACAGCTCCTATACCGGATTATGAAGATACATGGAAAGAAGACAAGAAATCGGTAATAGACGGTGGAAAAGGTTATGACCGCAACGATTTTGTAGTCTATACAGAAGATGATTATGATGATTTTGATGTATTTGACACCATTGAAATAGTTGAGTATGAAGAAGACGGTCCTGAAGAATATGAAGAGTTAGAAGAATATGATGAGGAGGAGTACGAAGAGGAGGAAAGTGATGAGGAAGAAGAAGACGAGGAAGAGGGGTATGACGAGGAAAGCGAAGAGGAAGAAGAAGACGAGGAAGAGGGGTATGACGAGGAAAGCGAAGAGGAAGAAGAAGACGAGGAAGAGGGGTATGACGAGGAAGAGGAGTATGACGAGGAAAGCGAAGAGGAAGAAGAAGACGAGGATGAAGAGTACGATGAGGAAAGTGATGAGGAAGAAGAAGACGAGGATGAAGAGTACGATGAGGAAAGTGATGAGGAAGAAGAAGACGAGGATGAAGAGTACGATGAGGAAAGTGATGAGGAAGAAGAAGACGAGGAAGAGGAGTATGACGAGGAAAGTGATGAGGAAGAAGAAGAGGATGAAGGAGAAGAAGATGATGATGAAGAAGAATAGCAAAAGTGTTAATCCATGCAAATTCTTTTTCATGTATAAATAAAAACGTTTTAGAGAATAAATCTAAGGCGTTTTTATTTATACGTATATCTATTAGAGTTAAACACCTTAAGAATCACAAGGCAAGGTTTGTTTTCATTTTTTTTAACAATTACTCTTCAATGAATTTTTCATTTGACGATTAATTTGTGTCAGTTTTTTTGAATAAAATCCCGTTTAATAAAATTATTTGACAAATGCCTGCAAAATAGCTAAATTAGTTCTTTAGTCAAAAAGCAAAATGTTTTGAGATAAGGGCTACCTTTTGGGTGGCTCATTATTTTTTAGCAGAATATGCTTTGCACCTACAGCCACCCGATAATAAAATTATAGTGTTTGTATTATTTATTTTGAGAATAAAAGCTTTAAAAATATTTTCAAGGGTTTTGTTCAATGGTTTTCTGGTTACTGGTCAAGCCGGACAACAAAAATATCCTTATCTGCTTGAGCTGTTTTAGATGTTTGGCCAAATTTGGCAGTACCCCTGTAGTTACCGACAACATATACATTTCCGGTAGTATCAACAGCTATATCTGTTCCTTCGTCTCTTTCTGTGCCACCTGCTGTTTGTACCCATATAAAATTACCAGTAGATTTGTTATACTTAGCTATCAGAATATCATATTCATAACTCTCAGGAGTGATAATTTTTGAACTAAATGAAACTGTGCTTGAGTAATGCCCTGTGATATAGACACCTGTATCATCAACAGCTATGCCTACACTACCCTCTGTTGATGTTCCACCTGCTGATTTCACCCAAATTATATTACCATTGCCATCATACTTAGTTATAAAGAAATCTCGCCCGCCCTGCGAAGCAATAGAAGTTGTACCAAAAGTGATAGTACCAAAAAAAGTACCCGTTATATAAATATTGCCGTCGCCATCAATAGCCAGATTCTGTCCAATATCATAGTCAGACGCTCCTGCTGTTTGTACCCACTGAAAGTTGCCATTGTTGTCATACTTAGTAAAAAAAATATCACCCCCTCCGTTAGACGTTTTTTGTATTTCTCCAAATGTAGCCATTCCTGTAAAATAGCCTGTTACATACACGTTTCCACTATTATCAATGCCAATACCTGACCCGGATTCATTGCCACCACCACCTGCCGACTGCACCCAATCAAAAGCACCATTGCTATCATACTTAGCTATAAAAATATCATATGTAAAAGACTGTGAAGTAATTGACGTTGCCCCAAATGTTGCTGTATTAGCATAATTACCCGTGACATATACATTATTACTCTCATCAATTGCTATACTTGTTCCCATTGCATCACCTGCACCACCTACCTGCTGCACCCAAAGTAAAACACCATTATTAGTATATCCGGCTATAAATACATCATTATTACCTCCGGAAGTAATACTCGATGTGCCAAAAGTAGCTGTTCCCGAAAAACCGCCTGTGATATAGATATTGCCGCTGGCATCGACCGCTATATCTGATCCATACTCTCCGGCCGTACCTCCTGCCGACTGTGCCCATTGCACAACACCGGCTTTATTATACTTGGCTATAAAAATATCACTATGCCCTGATGAGGTTAAAGTAGTGGCTCCAAATGTAACACTCCCCGAATACATACCAACGACGTAGAAATTACCGCTACCATCTACAGCTATTGATGGGGTAGAATCAAATAATGACCCTTTTATTGATACCAAAGGTGTTAGATTAGGTGTATAATTGTTTGGATTCTGATAGCTGCACAACCATTTGCCGTTGGCATAGATACGTAAACATTTAAAGGTAGTATCATAGGCCAGGTCTCCCTCTTGAGGAGAAGGCAGAGCCAGAATAGCATCATAACTGATCCGGGGGTGAGAGATAACAGGAGTAATGCCCGCAGGTGTAATTGTTACATGCTGGGCTTGTACTTTAGTCAATAAACCAATCAGTACACAGCAATAGATGATTTTTTTCATGCGTTTAATGGTTTGTTTTTAAGTCTGTGAAATGAGAAAACTATAATCAGTACATTAATTTTAGCAACAAGAATCCTGTAACAGCAATATTAACTCACTGTCAATTGTATGATAAAAAAAAGTCTTGAATACTAATTTAGTCTTGTGGGGTTCGCGCTGCACCCATTTCCTGGCACATAATCAGTCACAAAATTATCATAGGAGTCACTTATTTACTCATCGAGCCTACCTCAACAAACTAACACCCATATTCAGTCCAAAGCCTGTAGTGCGATACATAAACAGGTTTTCTAAGGCATGGTGTGAAGATAAAGATACCGATACGGTTGGTTCAAGCCATAAAGCCCAGTGTTCGGCAATGGCTTTGCTTACCCTGTATCCTAAGCGCGCTTGTAGCAAAGGCTTATTTATAGCGGAAGTCTGAAGACCGAATTTCATTCCTAACGAAAGTGCGTGCATTTTCTTTACCTCGTAGAGCACATCGCTTTGCAGTTCGAAATACTGCCAGTTTCTGTTTTCATCTTTAGTTGACCTCCCCGGGTTTATCTGAACCGAATTATCATTCAGAACGGTTACACTTTTCTGAGAATTATCAGTAATACCATAACTGATACGCGATTTCCCTTGAAAATAGCTCATTCCTGTACGTAAATCCATCTTTTTGGCTAATGGATATACAAACCCCAGTTGCGCCGCAAAACCTAAACGCTGCGAAGAACTGCTAAAGTTATTGACCAGTATCTGGTCTCCCTTATTAGGCGAAAACATATAATAACTAAGCGTGGATGATACATTGGCGAATATCTCTGTTGGGGGTATAAACACCAGTCTTCGTTTTTCTTCTTCGGCCACAGATAATTCAGCCACAGGTAATTCCGGGGCTTCTAATGGCCTGGCTGTTACGGCTAATTGTTGTACCTCTTTTCCATTAAGGGTATTGATATTCGGAAACAAGGTATCCTTTACTACTAACACCGGGTTTGCTTCATTTGCTAAAGCATCCGCACTACCCACAGGTTGATCTGGAACAGGATTAACCGCCAATTTAGGTTCACCTGTTTTCTCTTCTGCAATAGTTTTAGCTGTTTCTTTTGCCTGCCTATCGTCATTGTGTGCCAATACTGCTTTCTCTGTTTCATATGGCTTTGTCTCTGTTATAACAGATTTCTCAGTTCCTGATTCCTGAGTAACAGGGTTCACAGCAATAATCGGTTTGTTTTCTTCCTGATTCTTTTTTTCAACAGATACTTTAGCTATTGTTTCTTGGGTATCTGTTGTTGCTAACTGTGTTTTTTTCAGACCTGGTGTCTGTGCGGCAACCCTGTTCTTTTGGTTGCCAATCGTTTCTGTTGAGGCTAATGGCTTTGGTTCATTATTCACAGGATTTCCTGTTTTGATACCAGTTGCGGTGTTTGAAGCAACAGTATTATCTTTTTGGGTTAAGTCTGGCTTTCTGGGTTGCGATGTAATCTCATTCGGTTGCTTAGGCAAATCACCTGTCCGGACAGTATGATCCGGTTGTATGAAAAAATAGACCCCCAATAGCAAGCCTAACAAGACAGTTGCTGCAATGCCCACAGGACCGCGCATATTGCTCCACCATACAATAAAAGGCCGTTCCTTTTCAGGTTTTATGCGCGCCTGAATCTTTTCCCATAGCATATCGTCAGGCATTTCGTCAAAATTCCCGAAACGCTTCCGATACTCATTTTCCAAGTTTTCATCAAAATTTTCCATCTTTTATCTGGCTAATCAATGGCTACTCCAATGGTCTGTAATTTTTTTTTAAGCACTTTCTTTGCAAAGAATAGTTGAGACTTAGAAGTGCCTTCTGAAATCTTCATCATCTCTGCTATTTCCTGATGGCTATAGCCATCAATAACATATAGGTTAAACACCATACGAGCCCCGTCTGGCAGTTCGTTCACCGCACTCAATAGTTCCTGATTACTCATCTGCGAAATCACCGATTCACTCTGCCAGTCTGACGGCATGGCTTCGGGTATTTCGCTTATATCCACCAGGTTGACCTTCTTGTGGTAATAGTCAATGCACACATTTACTACTACCCGGCGGATCCATGCACTTAGCTGGTCTGCACTACGCAATTCTTTCAGGTTAAGGAATATCTTTACGAAAGCGTCCTGAAAAATATCTTCGGCATCTTCTTTATTTTGTGCATACCTTCGGCAAATGCCAAAAAAGCGACCCTTATACTGGTGGTAAAGAGCCGCCTGTGCTTTAGAATCTCTTCTTAAGCACCCTTCTAAGAGTTCAAGGTCACTTTTTGTTTGCACAAAAGCTGGTAAAAATCGAGGCTAATAATAATTTATTTAGATGGCCGCTAAGCAGTGTGAAATATGAATGAGGATTGACGAATTAGCGAATAATTCTTATTGCTTTGAGAGATTTGCTAATTCACAATTCACTAATTCGTCATTCACTATTAATTAAAATTCACTGTAACTTTCGCTTTGATAAAAAGTCTTTCAGAGCGATACAAAGCATATTCAAAACTTTGCTGGCCTTTATAAGGCTCTGTTAATTTATACATAATCATTGGGCGTGTACCCAACGTTTTGTCGATTCTGAGTGTCCCGACAGCCGGATTGGTCAGAATCCTCAACTCGGCATCTTTATACAAGCTACATAACCTGTCGTTCTGTAATACATCCAATTGTAATTCTGAATTAGGCGTATAGCTCAGGATATTAATAATATCGTCAATGATACCATTCATACACTCTGCCGACTCAGCTATTTTCAGGTCAACCGAAGCCACAGGGTTCTTTTTAGTATTGATCCCTACCCGATAGAACAAAATGTCATCTCCTGCATAATCTTTGTTGGGTGTGTAGACAATGCGCTGATTCACTACTTCTGCCTTACCGTTTTTTGGAGGAATCTCAATTACCAACGAGTTATCTGCAATTGAGCTACAGGTTTTGTCATTCAGCATGACATTGATTTCAATGCTCTTTTCAGACTCCACCTTCGCATTATCCCCTAAGGCCCCTGCATAGCAAGGTAAATCTGAGGGATTGCTGACAAAGTTGATTTTTACTTCTTCTGTGATGCTTCCTCCGGTAGGGGTTTTACCTTCCACAGAGAAAGCATCAGAGGTAGCCAGCCTGTTGGTTGGGCGATAGAAAATGAATCCGTTTTCTATAAATTTCGCTTCACCATTTTTGGGCAACTGGCTAATCGAAAGAGAAGTAGCTTCCTTTAGTTCAGCAAACGCAGTGGGGTCTATGGTAAGATTATTCTCCTGCAATGTAAAGAAAGTGTTAGCCGGATTTTCGTCTTCGAGTGTCGGGCCTATTGCATCTTCCTTAGCGATATCGCAAGAAATTACTGTCACCAATAATATAAGTATATATAATTTCCGAAGCATTTTTCTGGTTAATTACAGTCTTGACTGCCAAGGTCTTGAAAAGGTTGTAATGAATGTAAAAAAAAATTATGTTTATTTAAAATTTAGTGCTGGATATATTTAATAAAAGAAACCTTAACAATGCCCGCTCAAAATTGTTATATTTAAATTATACTGTTCAGGAATTTCGATGTATATTCAATCATTTGTCAAATTCCTTTCCATTTTTTGTTTTCTGTTGTAAAGAAAGTGCTTTCCGCTGGGGTTATCTAACTGCCTGTTTATAATAAGCCCTGTTTAATTAATCAGTTTTTTACCTAATATCTGATAAGTCCATTATTCATGAGTTCATAAACCGCATCAGCCATGAAAAAAACATTTTTACTTATTCTTTGCTTACTGGTTTTTAGTCAGTTAGTTATTGCACAGACTGTCACATTGGCTACCACAACAGCTAACCCTACAAAGGGTACAGTTTACTTCAATAACAGCACCAATCAACTCCAATACTGGAATGGCACAGCCTGGCTTTCCATTACAAATGCCGCCTCTGCCACTGGCTGGGCACTGAACGGAACTAATATTTATAAAACCAATACTGGTAATGTGGGCATTGGTACATCAACACCTGGCAGACCACTAACAGTGGTAAGTAGTGGGATAGGAATAAGCCAGGAAACCGCCGATGGAGAGACCAGAGTTGGTTTTTATACAAGTTCAGGTGGTGCTTATGTTCAGACACATACGCCTCATGATCTGAAATTTGCCACTGATAATTCCAGCACAAAAATGATTTTACAACATAGTACGGGCAATTTTGGTGTAGGTACTTCAAGTCCTACCAACAAATTACAAGTCGGGTCAGTAGGCCCAACCGGATTTGCCGGAAATCATATTGCCTTTGGTAATGGAACACATGCCGGAGCATTTTACCAATCAAGTACCACAAGTGCATGGGTCTCTTCGGTTGATATTGTTCTGCGGCCGCGCTATCCTTCAGGTGGCTATGTCGGTATCAATGTAGCAAACCCTGCTAACTTATTACAAATCGGTTCAATGGGTTCAACCGGCTATGCAGGCAATGATATTGCCTTTGGCAATGGCACAAATGCCGCTGGCATTTCTCAGTCAAACGGAGGGCTTTCAATAGCTTCAACCACTGACATTCTTTTCAGAGCTAACAATAATAGTACTGTAGTAGGTATAGGCGGTGGTCGGGTTGGCATAAACACCCTTACCCCAAGAGGCCCATTGGATGTGATAGGTTCGTCTTCTGTTCAACCACCTTTTATATACTTAAAGCGTAATTCTAATACAGGTAGCTATACATTAACCAATTCTTCCAGTGATGCAGCTGCTATTTCAATTTATGCGGAGTGGGGTGTTTGTGCCATACAATTTGTGGCTATATCAGATGCACGTATCAAAAACGTTGTCGGTATCAGCAATTCAGAAAAGGATTTAGCCACCATCAGAGCCTTGGAGATAACAGATTATACCATGAAAGACTATCTACAACATGGTAATAAGGTGTATAAAAAAGTGATAGCACAACAGGTAGAAAAGGTATATCCGCAAGCAGTCAGTAAAGACAAAGATATTATTCCTGATATTTATACATTGGCTCAGAATGTTGTTTTTGACCAAACAAACAAGACACTTAAATGTACATTGGCAAAGCCATACGCTATAAAGGTTGGTGAAAAACTCCAGTTTATTCACCCTGAAAAAGGCAAGCTCAAAGCCGAAGTGATTGAAGTTTCGGGCAATGGTTTTACTGTAAAAGACTGGGAACACCCCACTGATAATATATTTGTATATGGCAGAGAAGTAACCGATTTCCGTAGTGTGGATTACGAAGCTATTTCGATGTTGGGTATCAGTGCCATTCAGCAACTGGCTAAAGAAAATGACGAATTAAAAACTAAGAATAAAGAAACCGACAAGCGAATTGAGCTATTAACTGCCCGAATGGAAGCACTTGAGGCAGCCCTTGGAGCGCAGTTGGGGAAAGCACCGACAGGGAAATAAGAATTGTGTGTATTGCTCTTGTACTGCTTTTGGCCAAACGGCTGGCCCTCTGTTCAAACAGTGGGCTATGCCGAAACCAATCATATACACATTCACTCAGTTTCGTCACTATTGGCAAATGTAACATTTCAATCGTACCTTTGCGAACCAAATAAAAAACAATACCGATGTCTGTAGTTTTAGGGAAAGTATCTATCTCTCTTTTGTTAAGTCTTTTTACTATTATTTTACTCTACAAAAAAGAAAAAATTAATGGTTTTTTATCAGTAAATAGTCATTTAGCTATCATCGGTGCCTGGTTTGGGTTGCGTTTGCTGCCTTTTTGTATGGTTTATGTTTTTCTGAATTTTAGTGTAAAGTCTGACGTCATCTTTTTTTATGACACCGCCCGACAAGCCCTAAAAGGAATGGTAGTCTACCGTGATTTCTGGCAACCCTACTCTCCTCTGTTCCCCTATCTGAATGCCGTCACTTTAGCCATTGTCGACTCTCCTAAATCTATCATTTTTCTGATGATGATCTACGAATTGATCGCTATCTATCTTACCAAAGCCATGTTTAGTAATAAATACACTGTTTTTTATATAGTGCTTTACCTGGCTCTACCCGCACCATTTATCTTTCTGTTATTTGGCGGACAGGAAGACATATTTCTGTGGCTATTTATTGCCTGGGGCATCTGGTATTATAAAAAATCTGGCAATGCGATTCATATCGGATTTATATTAGGTCTGGGTATATTATGCACAAAAATACTGCTTATTATTCCTATAGCCCTTTTGTTGATTTTTTCCAGACTCAGAGGCAAGATTTTAACCGGTCTTTTAATTGTTGGTATTCCTTCTGTTGCTATTATGCTATATCTGGTTGGAGAAAAAATCCTGGCTCCGCTTCAGTTAGGCGATTTGCCCTTTGCTCCTAATCTGGTGAGTATCCTGAGTCCGGTTATTGGCGGTGTACAGCCCCAAAGTAAACTGCTTAACTGGGGGGGGCTGTTGATTATTCTGGCGGGGGCTTTCTATTACCTCAAAAATCTTAAACCTTATAGCGAAACCCGTTTACTGGTTTTTGCTTTTATACTTACCAATATGATTACGATTATCGTACATAAAAATTCATTACCGAATTATTTATATACGATTCTGCTACCAGTTATT
This sequence comes from Emticicia sp. BO119, assembly GCF_013912375.1. Lineage (GTDB taxonomy): Bacteria > Bacteroidota > Bacteroidia > Cytophagales > Spirosomataceae > Emticicia. The sequence goes on from NZ_JACETV010000003.1 coordinate 537,297, forward strand.
TATTTCTTTGGGGAGTCGTTTAAAACCAGACAATGGGTATTGATGATACTCCTGAATATCATTGGGGCTGTTCACCCCTCTTTATGGTATTATTTAGGCGGGAAATACTATGATTCGTTCATTGGATGGAATATGCTTAATGTGCTGGAATACCTCTTGCAGATTGTGTACTTAGGGCTATGCATCTATTTTGTATATTTCCTGAGCCAGTTGTCATCAGGAAAAATCAAAACGCCATCGATTGGGGAGTAAAGTATATTTTGCAACAAAGAAATTGCCACCATGTACACAATGTTACACAATCAGTTGATATAGTCAAATTGTGTACATTGTTGCAAAATATATAGATTACTTTCTCTTCTCCTTCCGCTCCATTTCATTGATTTTAGCATCTACTAAAAACCTGAACCAGAAACCTTGCAGATAGTGAAAGGTACGGCCGGAGGTAGTTTCTAAAAAGCCTAAACGGATAACAAAACGATAGAAGAAATAAATCATAGGTCTGACAAAAAGCGGCATATTCCACCATATTTTCTTGAAAATGGCTTTTCTTTCATCTGGACTTCCAAATAGATTAGGTTTCAGGGTTTGTCCTCTTAATCCTTTTTTACGCTGAAACTCTTCTTGTGCTGTCAGGTTGCTGTACCGGATCTGTTTATGTAGCCAGAAATCCAGATCATGTTCTTTCAGGTTATCTTCTATCAGTATTTCGTCTTTCCAGATAATGGCTTTGCCTTCTATCACAAAGCGGTGATCCATGTTTTCGTTCAGGTCAGACCAGCCCTTACCTGTGCGGAACATCTTGAGCATATAAAAATTTCTATAGCCGCCATACTTTAATCTTTCGCCCTGAAAATAGTTATGCCGGTTCAGATAAATCCCATTCACATCGGCCGGAACAGCGGCATCTGAAAAAGAGCCGAGTTTTTTCAGTAATTCTTCTGATGGATACTGGTCGGCATCTAAACCTACTATCCAGGGTGTAGTAATAGGGCAGTTTTTTAAGGCAAAATCCCATTGCTTGGGATGATTTTCAAACTTGTTCACTTTTACAGTAGCACCATATTGCCCGGCAATAGCCACAGTATCGTCTGTACTACCTGAGTCAACAATGAATATGGGCGCATGCAATCCGGCAATTTTAGACAATAATCTTTTGATGTGTACAGACTCGTTGTAGGTCAGAATAACTATAGAAATATCACTCATGATAATTGAATACGGAGAATGGGCTATAAAAGGTCGCTATTGGAAATCAGGTGTAAAATTAGTAAATATCGATTGTGTATTTGTATAAAGAGAAGAATAATGTTTAATAAAAGGCTATGTACCAAAGCGTTAATTCCTCTTTACCACTCTCCTGACTATCCGCTGCTCCCCTATATCGAAAGTCAGCAGATATACGCCAGCAGGCAACTCTTTTAATTCTAAATTGTACTTATTTCTTATTTTCCAGCTTTTAATAAGCTTTCCGGCCATGTCTGTCAGCTTTATTTCTGTACCTGTATTAACCCAAGCAGGTAATTCAATTGAAACCGATTCATTGAAAGGATTCGGATAAACCTTAACCTGTATATCTGTGTCGGGTTCTTCCGAAAGCAGATTTTCAACCACAATACTGACAGGCTCTGAAATAGCCATACAACCCGATTTCTCAATCCGCAACCGATATGTGCCACTCTGCTTTATCTCAAATTCAGCCTGATTGGCTCCTGCAATTGGTTCGGTATCTTTCAGCCATTGAAAACTGACATTCGTACAGCCATTGGCTCTGATAAAACTCTGTTCATTTACAAATACTGTGGTTTTATCCGTCGTAAGCATAGGCGGATTAAGCATCAGAAACTTATTGGAAGTATCGGCAGTGCACCCTTTTAAAGTTATAGCATTGGTTTCATAAATACAGCCGTCACTCTTATTGATTATCGCTTTATAAATCCCTTTATCTCTGATAAACAATTCATTGGTATGTTCATTTTTAAGCAATGTATCATTCTTTGTCCAGTTATAGCTGAAAGCCTTGTTGAGCTCCACAAATACTTTGAACGAATCTACTACACAACCCGAACCCGCATAGGCATATCCTAAGTTAAGGTCGGATGAAGGTTTTTTAGCAAAATCAATAAACGAATTATAGGTACATTCGTAAGAATCTGATCCTACTAAATATTTAACCGAAAAAGTATAGTAGCCATTTTTAGTTGCTTTATAATAGGGCAAGGTTTCATTGGGTATATCCTGCCCGTTCAATCGCCATACAATACTCTTAAACTGGTACTTCTGCATAAAAGCATCGTCAACTTTCAGCAGGGCATCGCCGGTACAGGCATTGTCTATTCTGTTAATGGGTAATGATTTGGGGAAATCGGCCGGAACTAACCTATATTTACCCGACAGGTAGGTTCGGTTTCGGTTCGGGATATGTACACTTACCTGATAGTCTCCGGTAGTAACCGGATTAAAATGGCTATTGGTTGAGTCTTTTACCGGAATACCGTTAAGAAACCACTGGTATTCTACTGGAATGTCAGACCCAAAAGTACATTTCAGGTAAGGCCCGGGGCGGCAGGGGTCGTCTAACTGCAAAAAGGTATTTTTAACTATTTCAATGGCAACTCCTGTGTTTAATACCAATTCATTCGATTCCTTGTTGATGTTCTGATAATGCTCTATTACTTTATAGATTCCATCTGCTTCATAATTAATCGCAGTTGAGGTCTCTCCTGCAAGTAGCTGATTATTTTTATACCATTCAAGGCTACTACCTGCTATAGTGGGTATAACAGTCAGTTTATTCCTGTTATAATCAATAAAAAGCACAAGAGAGGCATCAGTTGCCGGGGTATAAAGACCGATGAAATTGGCAGAGGCACTGGTACACTCAGAATTGCTTTTACTTGTCAACTGTAGAGTATAGTATCCTGTCTCTGTTGCCTGAATAGTCTTTCTTGCACCATCAGGTATTCTATCACCATTTCTATACCATTGGTAGTTAAAGTCATTTTCTGATAACAATGAATCTGTGGTTTTTGTAGGTCTTAGTATATTTCCCGATTTTTCAATTTTAAACGACCCGATAATACAGGTATCTATGCTGGTTTTTTGTATCCCTATTCCCTTTTCAGATTCGACATTCCATCCAAACGCTGCCTGGCACCAATACACAGAAAAAAATATGTAGCATAGTATATTCTTCATAAAGACCGACAGGTTACTCTTAAGGGTAAAAAAGTTTGGTATCTGAAATTTTGTGGAGATTTTATCAGTAAAATTACTCATTATCAGACTCATTTCAGCTAAAAAAATTATAAGTATTGACTGAAACGAGTCGATATGGTTGTATGCAGCAAGAAAAATATATATACGTAAGAAGGAGTCTTTATAATACAGCAACAAATTGCAATCACCCTACTTACTTCTTCACAATCTTCTTTACAAAACGCTGCTTATCGGTTTCGATGGTAAGCAGGTAAACACCTTCAGATAAATCTTTTAAATTTATGGTGGTGGTTTGTGTAAAAGAAGCTTTTCTCAGAGTTTCGCCTTTGCTATTTTGCAAGGTTATAGAACTATTGCCAACACTCGCGACAGGAATAACGATTTGTAGTGTTTCAGTAGCAGGATTCGGGAAAGCCCTGATTTCAATTTCAGCTGTTCCCTCTTCAGATAAGATGCTTTCAACTATAATATCAATCGTATTTGATACGTTCTTGCACCCAAATTTTTCAATCTGCAAAGCATAAGAACCCGTTTGCCGGAGTTCGAGCGCCGGTTCATTTGCACCTGTCAGTGGTATTTCATCTTTCAACCACTGGAAATTCACATCCGTACAACCCTCTGCCTTGATAAAACTTTTCTCATTGGCTAAAATCGTTTTTTTCTCTGCACTGATTACCGGCGGATTAAGCATTACAAATTGCGCAAAAGCATCAGACGCACAACCCGACAGGCTTATTTCGTCTGTTTCTTTAATACAACCATCACCTCTGTCCACATATGCTCTGTAAATGCTTTTATCTTTTACAAATAACTCGTTAGAAGTCTGATTGTTAAGTAGGGTATCGTTTCTTGCCCATTGATATTTATATGCCTGATTGGCTTCCACAAATACTTTAAAAGAATCTACCTTACAGCCCGACCCCGCATAACCATACCCAATGTTTACATTAAAATCAGGTTTCTTTTCAAAATGTGTAAAGGAATTATAATTACACGAGGTCTTTTCAGAATAAAAAGTTGTGTATCTCACCGAAGAGGTATAATCACCACTGGCGGTGGCTCTGATAAACAGATTTTTCTCATTGGGTAATTCCTGTCCGTTTAGTTTCCAGGTTATATCTTCAATCAGGTATTTGGTGGCAAAAGCATCATCTATTTTAATAACTGCCGCTGTGCCACAACCATTGTCTACCTTTGAGAGTGGCAATGCCTGTAAATAATCTTTGCGGTCTAACCTATACTTACGTGAAGCATACACTTTGCCCGTATTGAGGTTAATAATACTGGCGTGATAATCACCTGAGGCAACAGCCATCAGGTGGGTTTCTGTAGAGTCTGGAATCAACTGGTCATTCAGAAACCATCGGTACAGTAATCCTTCTCCGGTAATATTAGTTGAGATTCTGAAATAAGGGAACGGCTCACAATGATTGCCGAGGCCGTCAATGGTTTCTTTATGGAGTTCAATCCCATAGCCATCCTGTATGATAATTTCTTTCGATTCGACTGTTACACTACAACCAGGTACGGTTCTTTTAATTTTATAGACACCGTCTGGTGGATTCGTCAGCATATTTCCCTGAACATTGATTAGCTGATTATCCTGATACCACTGGTCGGTATCACTATTGGTAGATAGTCTGTAATTATCCGGGTCATAATGAAAAACTATATCGGTAGTCCGGTGTGCATATAATTCTTTTGAGGACACTAATACATTATTGGCCGATTTGACCTCACAACTTTTATCGGCCTTATTAATTAGTTTTAAGCTATAATATCCCTCCTCCATAGCCTGATAGCTTGGTTCTGTGGCTCGTCTGATTATTTCACCATCTTTATACCATTGAAAAGCGAAATCGTTATGGGGTATAATTACATTCTCGGAGAGTTTCATGGCCTGGCCTGCACAACTCTCCTGATTGGCAATTATTACACTTGTAGAGGTGCAGTTTTGAATATCCAACTCCGTCTTTCTTTTGAGAATAGAGTAGGTAAAATTATTGAAATTGTAAAAATTGGTAAGGAAGATATTATTTCGGCTATCTAAAGCCATTGAAGTTGCATAACCAAACTGGTCGAAAATCGATTCTTTATCTACATAACTCACTTTTCCATCGGCCGAATATTTAGCTAAAAAAATAAATCGCTGGTTAGGCTGTGATAACTTGATTTTATCATTAAAAGTCAGTTCGGTTCCTTCGGCAAAGCCTAACAGATAAGGTTCTCCGGCTTTATTCACTGTCAGATCATTTACCAGAAGGAAGTCTGGAAGTTTATCAGTATTTGTAGTCACAGAATTGCTCCAAACCGTAACTCCATCCGTTTCACTCGCTTTCAACAAGAAGATACTTCTTTGCCCTGCATTATCCGAGCTCTGACCTGATACAAATACATAGCCGTAGTTATCCAGAGTAATATCATTACACCTATCAGTAGCTATGCCTCCAATTTGTTTTACCCATATTATCCCACCATTCTGCTCGCATTGAGCATAAAATACATCATCCTCTCCTTTTGATGTAAGTATATTGCAGGCTCCGAAATCTCTTGATTCACTAAAGGTTCCGCTTATAAAAATTTTAGACTGCCGATTCACCTCAACTGCGTTTACTATTATTCCGGTATCGTCAAATTTATGAATCCAGACCAGTTTACCATTTCTATCCAATTTTAGTAGGAACGATTTCCTCCACCCGTCCATGTCTACTATTGAGTTGTTACCCTCAGCTTGAAAATTTCCTTGAAACCGACCTACTATAAAGAGATTCCCGTCTTTATCAATAGTTGGCTTTCCAATTGATTCGTCAGAAATACTGCCGAATCTTTTTATCCATTTCAGTTGCCCTGTGGCTGTATATTTTGCTACGAATATCTCTTTATCCAGTCCACCGAGAAAAGTCGATTTACCGTCAAAATCAAGAAATCGCTCATACACCCCTATCATATACACATTACTGCTATCATCACTCAGAAGCGTAATTTCAGGAGTATTATAACTACGGATATAATGAAACCATTGAACAGACTTTTCAGGATTAAATTTCACAATAAAACTTGCCCCCTCTTTAGGCACTACAAACCTCCTCGACTCAATAATCAGATCGCTCTCAATATGGTCTTTCCTATAATTGCCACTGGCTATGAGGTTATCCTGTGCATCAACAATGGCATAATCAACCATTACTTTTTCGCCTATGCCAAAAGTAATATTACTACCATCTTGTGCAAAGCTGGTAAAACAGATACTTATTAATATGCTAAGCAGAACTATTATTCTCATATATATATAACTACTCCCTTAACATCTTCCACGCCACAAACTGAGTCTGAAGCTGAGACAGGTAAACACTACGGAAACGAAACAGGAATTAATAAATTAATAAAAGCAATTACTATAACCAAAGCCTTTAGCTGCACTGAGTTTATCCGCTCTTTGATAATTATCAGGGATATAAGCCAGAAAATAAAAGTAAAAGAGAGTGTTCTTACAGTGTCTCCAACCAGAAAACTAACGGCAACCATTGGCAACCAACTGCCCAGAGCCAGTAATATTTTAAGATACTGTTTGTCGCGATACAAAATAATAAATACCATCATAATCACTAAAGCAAATCCTTCTACTGAAACCGAACTACGTTTGCCATACCACAAACTCGTGAATTTAATGAAATAGATGTAACGGTCTAAACTGAAATGTTCTACATCTTCGGAGGCTAAATGATATGTATTTGATAAATAGACTCTTATTACCAGATACAATAGTACGTTGGTGGCAACTAATGCTAAAGCCTTTATGGAATCTTTTTTGCGGAGGTGATAATAGCAATGATGGAATAACCACAAACCAATGGCCATAAGCACGCTGCGTTCATCACACCAGAAAGCTAACTGACAAAATAACGTCATAATCATTGGTTGCCTGATTATTAACGCACATAGCATAAAGAAAAATGTATAGCCATCGCCATGTCCGAAACAATTAAAGAAAAAACATGACCCCACATACACATTCACAAAGGCAAAGAACAGATAAAAAGTCAGTAATTTATCATCAAAAATCTTTGCCAGCAGGTTCACTAATAAATACAGAAAACCTACCCCTAATATTACCTGTAAAAGATACAACCCCAGGCTGTTCAGATGAAAATAATGTGCGATCAGCGGAATCGTGAGCCTGAAAATACGATTTGCTTCATGTGAACCGGATTCGTATTGATGGCTGACAAGCGGCGCTTCTCCCTGCGCTATAATACTGTTCCAGAAAAAGAAAGGCTGCGGATTATGCAGAAGTACATCAGCATAAAAACTTCTGAAATTTTCATAGATATATCCTCTGTTAAAAACAAATAACCAGGCAAAACTAAAAAGACAGGAAAACAGCACCACCCTGACTTTCCAGTATTTGCTACTCAGGATTGATTTTTCTAAAAATGATTCTAATGGGTTAAACAGCGACCATAAATTAATTGTTTCCATACTCTTTCTTTCTGTATGCACAGCGTTTGCAATTCAATATACCACATTGACTGGCTATACGTTTGAAAGGTTGGATTGATGAAGAGAAAAATAAAGATGTTTTTTATGCTGTAAAGACGAAACAACTGACGCCAGCATGGGTTCTGGGTACAGATAAATTATCTGCTATTTTTTATGTGTCAAATTGCATTTATTGAAACGGATAATTCAATGAGGTTAACATATATTGTATCACTGCGAAACAAAAAAGCCCCTGATTTCTCAGGGGCTCTCTGCATGCGTATGTAAAAGCTTACGCTTCTTTTGTACCTTCTTCTTCTGAAGCCGGAGTTTCTTCTGCTGCCGGAGTAGCGTCTGCTACTTCTGTAGCTGGTTCAGCTTCAACAGCTGCTACAGGAGCTTCGTCTTCTACTACTTCTGCTGATGACTCGTCTGCTACTGCTACAGGAGTAACATCTGCATTACCTTCAGATTTCTTACCACCACGACGGCTACGACGAGTTTTAGTAGTTTTTTCTTCTACTGCTGTCGAGAATGCTTCGTTGTAATCAACCAACTCAATCAAAGCTACTTCTGCGTTATCACCAAAACGTGTACCTAATTTAATGATACGGGTGTATCCACCATTACGGCTGGCTACTTTCTCAGCGATTTCTCCGAATAATGTTTTGATTGACTCTTTATCCTGCAAATAAGAGAATACTGTACGGCGTGAGTGCGTAGTATCGTTTTTTGATTTGGTGATTAATGGCTCAACGAATTTGCGTAATTCTTTCGCTTTTGCCAGAGTAGTTTCAATACGTTTGTATTGAATCAACGAAATCGCCAGGTTTTTCAATAACGCATCTCTATGCGAATGTGTTCTGCCTAAATGATTGGTTTTGTTACCGTGTCTCATTGTAATATTTTCGTAAGTAACGGTCAGAATCCCCTACGCAGTCTTGGGTACTCCACCTATTACGATTAGTAATTTATTTTACTCGAATACTGCGGTTTCGATTATACAAAAAATTCCCCTCCGGTATGACTGTCATAAGGAGGGGAAGAAATCAATATCAATCTTCGTCTAATTTATACTTTTGCACATCCATTCCGAAATGCAAACCTTTATCAGCTACTAATTGCTCTAACTCGGTTAATGACTTTTTACCGAAATTGCGGAACTTCATCATATCGGCTACCTCTAATCTTGCAAGGTCGCCCAATGTACGAATATCTGCCGACTTCAAACAGTTGTAAGCACGAACCGACAAATCAAGGTCTTGAAGAGAAGTTTTCAATAGCTTACGCATATGTAAGAATTCTTCATCAACAATATTATCTTCGTCATCTTTCTTGGTATCAAATACCATATTTTCGTCTGTAAACTTCAAGAAGTGCTGAATCAGAATATGAGCTGCTTCCTGCAAAGCTCTTTCAGGGTGGATCGAACCATCCGTTTTGATTTCAAGCAACAATTTTTCGTAGTCAGTACGTTGTTCTACACGGGTATTTTCAATGCTATACTTCACATTTTTAATGGGTGTATAGATGGAGTCAACCGAAATAAAACCGATTGGCAGGTCGTTTGATTTATGCTCCTCTGCAGAAACATAACCACGGCCTTTATCTACTATAATTTCAATTTCGATTTCCTTCTGGTCGTCCAGACGGGCGATTACCAGTTCAGGATTCAAAATCTGGAAACTTTGTGTGAATTTACCGAGGTCGCCCGCAGTTAAAACACTTTGATTTTTTACTCTGACGGTGAACTTATTATCTACATAATCAGAAACTTTTTTGAAGCGAACCATTTTGAGATTCAAGATGATTTCCGTCACATCATCTACAACCCCATCAATGCTCGAAAATTCGTGTAATACCCCCGGAAATCTTACCGACGTGATTGCATAACCTTCTAATGAAGATAAAAGAATACGACGTAAGGCGTTCCCGATGGTCACACCATACCCTCTTTCAAGTGGCTTAAACTCGAAAAAGCCATGGAAGTCGTCAGCTTTTTCCATGACGACCTTGTCAGGCATTTGAAATGCTAATATTGACATACGTATGCAGTGTGTTTGTTTTCGTTAACGAAAAAGGTGGTTAGCTATACCCACCAATAAAAAAACGTAGCTGTGCCACCACCGATTTTGTCGGCAATGGCACAACTAATAGACAAATATTATTTGTTATATAACTCGACGATTGCTTGCTCGTTGAAGTTTTCAGGAATCTGATCACGCTCAGGGAAATTAATAAACTTACCTGCAAATTCTGCGCTATCCCACTCTAACCAGTTGTAACGTTTGGCATTACGAGCTTGTAAACTTGTGGTAATTGCTTCGAGGGCTTTCGATTTTTCACGAACACCTACAATCTGACCCGGTTTCAACACTAATGATGGAATGTTTAGAACTTCGCCATCAACAGTGATATGACGGTGTGTAACCAACTGACGTGCAGCACGGCGTGTTGGAGCAATACCTAAACGATATACGGTATTATCTAAGCGGGCTTCGCACAATTTCAACAGGTTTTCACCTGTACGTCCTTGTTTTACCGAAGCCATATGGAAAAAGCGAGCAAACTGACGCTCCAATATACCGTAAGTATATTTTACTTTTTGTTTTTCGATTAATTGTTGACCGTACTCCGATTTTTTACTTTTACGTCCTTTACCATGTTGGCCTGGAGCGTAATTCTTTTTACTTAATACTTTGCTTGGGCCCATTACCGGCTCGCCAAACTTTCTCGAAATTCTTACTTTCGGACCTGTGTATCTTGCCATTTTTGTTTGATTTAGTGAAATAACGGATTGATTAGCCCCAATGTCCAAACTATCAATCTTATATAGCATCGCTGCTATGTGTTACTTCCGGTGCCTTTCTTAGAAGGACTTCTGGTTGATTATTAAAAATTAAGAAACAGAAGAATGAAAACTTTAACTATCGTTGCCTAAATAAACGAAATTTATCCGGCATTAGTTTAATTTTTTCCACTCTTCTGCTTGCTACTATACTCTTCTGCGTTTTGGAGGACGACAACCATTGTGCGGTAGAGGAGTTACATCGGTGATTGAAGTTACTTCAATACCTGTGCTTTGTACCGTACGGATGGCTGATTCACGACCAGCACCAGGGCCTTTTACAAAAACTTCAGCTTTACGCATACCCGCATCATAAGCTACCTGTGCACAGTTCTGTGACGCCATTTGAGCAGCATACGGAGTGTTTTTCTTAGAACCCTTGAATCCCATTTTACCTGCCGATCCCCAAGAGATTACTTGTCCCTGGCTGTTGGTAATGGAGATAATAATATTATTAAAAGATGCACGGATATGTACCTGACCTACCGGCTCTACGATTACTACTCTTTTTTTGGCTTTATCTTTTCTTTTAGCTTGTGCCATTGTAACAAAACAGTGTTTAATGATTGGCAATACAGAAATACCTGTATTCTGTTCGATTTTACTCCCGTGATTCGTAAAATCCTGTTTAGTATCTTAACCAGATACGCGGGATTACTTAGTAGCTTTCTTTTTGTTTGCTACAGTCTTACGCTTACCTTTACGAGTACGTGAATTGTTTTTGGTACGTTGACCACGAAGTGGTAAACCTTTACGATGGCGAACGCCACGGTAGCAACCAATATCCATTAATCGTTTTATGGCAAGCTGCACTTCAGAACGCAACTGACCTTCTACGGTAAATTCTTCGCTGATAATACCGCGAATAGCATTCGCTTCAGCGTCGTTCCATTCGCCAGCTTTTTTATCCAAGCTAATGTTTGCTTTTTCTAAAATCTTTACTGACGCGCTACGACCAATACCGTAGATGTACGTAAGGGCGATTTCGCCTCTTTTTTTGTCCGGGATGTCAACACCTGCAATCCTCATAGATAATTAACCTTGTCTTTGTTTAAACTTCGGATTTTTTTTGTTAATAACGTAAATTTTACCCTTACGACGGATAACTTTACATTCAGCACTACGCTTCTTTACTGACGCTTTAACTTTCATAATGCAAACCCCTAACCCCTAAAGGGGGACTTTTGTAAGAAGTTTTCATGCTTTGGGGTGTTTACACATGAAACTTTCATTATAAAACTATTAAATCATCGTCATTAGTTCCTTTACCTGCCTTAGCTCCCCTTTAGGGGCCACCGTGGAACGGTTGGGGGCGGTCTTCTTACTTATAACGATAAGTAATTCTTGCTTTTGTTAAATCGTACGGCGACATCTCCAGTCTCACCTTATCGCCTGGCAGAATACGAATATAATTCATTCTCATTTTGCCAGAGATATGGGCAATCAGCTCATGTTTGTTCTCCAGACGCACACGAAACATAGCGTTTGAAAGAGCTTCCGTAATGATGCCGTCTACTTCGATATTTGCTTGTTTTGCCATATATTCTGTTACACAGAAAAATTGTTTTTAGTTTGTTGTCTCTCTGTGCTAAACTCCTATGCAATCACTAAATTTCTTTGAGCCAATACTGTTTCAATGTGCTCAAAAGTGGTTAGTATTTCGCCGACTCCTTTTCTTACAACAATAGTATGTTCAAAGTGGGCTGCTGCTTTTCGGTCTTCAGTGCGTATGGTCCACTGGTCGTTTTCCTGTAATACACTTCTCCTGCCCAGCGTAATCATTGGTTCAATAGCTAAAACCATACCCTCCTGCAATTTCGGGCCATTGCCACGTTTGCCAAAGTTAGGTACTTCCGGCGGCTCGTGCAGATATTTTCCTACACCATGCCCTACCAATTCCCGTACAACGCCATACCCATGTTTTTCGGCGTGGTCTTGCACTGCAAAACTAATATCCCCAATCCGATTTCCTGTTTTTGCCTGTTCTATACCCTTGAAAAGCGATTCGTAGGTACATTTCAGTAAGTCAGCTACATCTTTGGCTATCTCGCCTACAGCATAAGTATAAGCACTATCGGCATGATAACCATCTTTGTAAACACCACAGTCGATTGATACTATATCTCCTTCTTTCAATGTTCTATTACTTGGGATACCGTGCACCACGACATCGTTCACAGAAATACAAAGTGAAGCAGGAAACTTAAGCCCTCCGACATCATAGCCCAAAAAAGACGGATGCCCCTTCTGGTCTTTAATGTATTCGTAAGCTATTTTGTCTAATTCTTTGGTAGTAATACCCGGAGCGATTACTTTTGCCACCTCTGCCTGAGCCTGGCCTAAAATCTGGCCATTGTTTCGGATAATTTCTAACTCCTCGTCCGACTTCAAATATATGATTCTATCCTTTTTGCTCATGGTACTACCTTTTGATTAAATAGATACTGTTGATACCGTCTGGCGGCCTTGGATACGTCCTGATTGCATCAGGCCTTCATAACGTTTCATCAACAAGTAACTTTCAATTTGTTGTAATGTATCTAACACCACACCTACCAGAATTAACAACGACGTACCGCCGAAGAAAGAAGCAAAGTTTTGTGTCATTCCTAATAATCCGGCAAGGGCAGGTAAGATAGCAATTACTGCTAATAAGATACCACCCGGAAGTGTGATTCTGTCTAATATATTAGCGATATAATCAGAGGTTGGCTGACCAGGTTTGATACCTGGGATAAAACCACCACCACGTTTCATATCATCTGCAATCTGATTTGGGTTAATCGAGATAGCCGTATAGAAAAACGTGAAACCAATAATTAATATGGCATAGATTAAACAATACTGCCAGGAGGTTGGACTATTCATGATAATTGCCCAATTCTGGAAAGTATCACTCTTAGTGCTTTCTGCCATGTATGTCAAGATCAAACCCGGAATAAACATCAATGCTTGTCCGAAGATGATCGGCATTACACCAGCAATATTCAGTTTCAAAGGCAGATACTGGCGTTGGCCTGTTACTACCTTGTTACCTACAATCTGTTTTGCGTATTGTACTGGTATTCTACGGGTTGCCTGCGTAATAGCTACAGCAAACAATACTACCATAAATAAAGCTACGATTTCTATGATGAAGAACAGAATCTGACCGCTTCCGCCTCTTGAGTTTGCCTCACCAATGATAGCACCCGGAAATCTTGACACGATCCCGATCATGATCATCATTGAGATCCCGTTTCCGATACCTTTTTCGGTCATGCGCTCACCCATCCACATACACATCACTGTTCCTGCAATGATTAATACAACAGAGCTGATATAGAATAAGCCCTGGCTAATCATGATTGCGTCTGTTGGGATGGTTGTCTGAACATAGGTAAACCCTTGTGCAGCTGCTACGATGATTGTCAACCAGCGTGTAATCTGATTTAACTTTCTACGACCTGACTCGCCCTCTTTCTGCAATTTGCTAAAGTATGGCAAAGCCAATGTTAATAGCTGAATTGCGATAGAAGCAGAGATGTAAGGCATAATACCTAATGCCATGATAGAAGCATTCTTGAACGCACCACCTACCAATGTATTCAAAAGACCTAACAGGCCATTGTTGGCTGTTAAATCCTTTAACTTCGCCACATCAACACCCGGTAAAACTACGTGGGAACCGACACGAAAAATAAGAATTATCAAAAGAGTCTGAAGAATACGCTTCCTCAATTCCTCGATTGACCAGATGTTCTTGAGTGTTGTTATAAATTTGTTCATTTTGTTAGGAAAAACAAGGGTTGGTTGAAATTACTCAGCTCTACCTGCGTTAAGTTTATCCTGCAATTCTTTTAACTCATCTAACTTACCATCACGAGCTAATTCCGCTTGTTCTGCCCAAGTAGTTGGGTCGTGCATTGCATAGTTTGAACCTGCTGCATCAAGAATTTCTTTCACTCTTTCTGCAGGTGTCGCTGCTAAATCTGCAAAGCTAACGATTCCTTCGTTAATAAGCAAATCGGCAATCTTCGGACCTATCCCTTCAATGATTTTCAAATCGTCTCCTTCTGCTGCTTTTTTCGCTTTTTTAGGTTTTGCTTCAACTGCAGTTTCTGCTACTGCGGGAGCTGCTACAACCTCTTGCGCTACTAATTTTTCAGCAGGTTTTCCTGTTTTAACCGCACCTGCCGAAGCAGAAGGGTCAAAAGTTGCATCAACTGTTGCCGAACCACCCGCTTTCTCGATAGCTGCAATAGCTGATGCCGAGAATGCGTTAGCTTTTAAAGCAACCGCTGCTGTTAACTCACCACGACCTAAGATTTTCACACGGTCAGATTTTTGCGTCAAACCGTTGTTGTATAAGAAGCCTAAATCCATGCTATTAGCACCTGTTTTGTCGAACAATGCCTGAATAGTATCAAGGTTAATAGCTTTGTATTCTACTCTGTTAATATTTTTGAAACCAAACTTAGGCACACGACGTTGCAATGGCATCTGACCACCTTCAAAACCACGTTTCTGGCTATAACCAGAACGAGACTTTGCACCCTTATGACCACGTTTTGCAGTACCACCACCGCCAGAACCATGTCCACGGCCTACTCTGTCATTTACTTTAACTGAACCTTTAGCAGGTTGTAATGAACTTAATTTCATTGTAATTCGATTATTTTAATCGGTTAAACATACGCAATTCCGATTTTCGGAATCACTCGGCTATGCCTGGCTTGTGCCTACCCATTCACCCATAAAGGGTAAGAATTGGCTTATGCTTCTTCGATAATCAACAAGTGTTGAACCTTGTTAATCATGCCTTGCATAGCTGGGTTTAATTCTTTTTCTACCGTACGGTTTAATTTGCCAAGACCCAAAGCCGCAATTGTGCGTTTTTGTACTTCTGGTCTGCCAATCGTACTTCTTACCTGAGTAATCTTTACCTTTGCCATTGTTTTATGTAGGTATATTCCGTGTACTTAAAGGTTCCCACCACAAAGGTAACCTTTTGTGGCAATGACCTGAAGGCCGGAAGCTATTATCCGTTAAATACTTTTGTCATTTTCACACTACGTTGGAACGCCACTGCATGTGGTGCACGCATCTGGCTTAAAGCATCGATAGTTGCTTTTACCACGTTGTGAGGGTTTGATGAACCTTTAGATTTTGCCAATACATTGTGGATACCGGCTGCTTCTAATACGGCACGCATCGCACCACCGGCAATAATACCAGTACCAGGGGCTGCTGGTTTTACAAACACAAAACCACCTGAGAATTTACCGTGAATTTCGTGAGGTACAGTATCGTTGATAACCGGAACAGATACCAGGTTTTTCTTAGCATCTTCGATAGCCTTTGCAATTGCATCGGTTACTTCGTTTGCTTTACCTAAGCCTTGTCCAACTACACCTTTACCGTCGCCTAACACAACGATTGCCGAGAAACTAAAACGACGACCACCTTTCACCACTTTGGCTACACGGTTAATGGCTACAACTCTTTCTTTAAGTTCTGCCTCGTTTACTTTTGCTTTATTCATTGATTGAGAATTGCAAGATTAGAATTTCAAACCGCCTTCTCTGGCACCATCTGCCAAGGCTTTAATGTTACCATGATACAAATACCCGTTACGGTCAAACACACAGGCTTCGATACCTTTTTCAGAAGCAATCTCGGCAATTTTCTTACCTACTTCTTTAGAGTTATCAACTTTTACACCTTTCAAACCTAAGCCTGTAGTTGATGCTGAAGCTAAAGTAACGCCTTGGGTGTCGTCGATCAACTGAGCGTATATGGCTGTATTTGAGCGGAATACCGACAAGCGTGGTCTTTCAGGGGTTCCTGAAACCTTGCTGCGGATGCTCCACTTAATTTTTTGTCTTCTATCAGTTTTTACACTTGACATTGTTGTAAATATTTTAAGACCTTGCAACGGGTCAGTATATCTAATGATTATTTCTTCTTACCTGAAGTTTTACCAGCCTTACGACGCACAACTTCACCAACAAAACGAATACCTTTACCTTTGTAGGGTTCAACTTTACGCAGGCCTCTGATTTTTGAAGCTACCAGACCAATCAGTTGTTTGTCTGTTCCTTCAAGGGTTACCAAAGGGTTCTTACCTTTTTCCATCGCAGTAGTTACTTTCAACTCAGATGGAACCACAAAATATACGTTGTGAGAGAAACCTAAGCTTAGGTCTAATACGTTTCCGTTGTTAGAAGCTTTATAACCTACCCCTACAATTTCCATTGAAGTTTTGTATCCGGTACTTACGCCTATAACCATATTATTGATTAATGAGCGATATAAACCGTGCAAAGCTTTGTGGCGTTTTTGTTCGGTTGGTCTTTCTACTTTTAATTCGTTGTTTTCAACACCTACTTTGATATCGGAATCAACTTTCTGAGTGAGTTCTCCTTTCGGGCCTTTTACAGTTACAATGTTATGTTCATCAACTGTGATACTTACGCCGGCAGGAAGAGCAACTGGTTTTTTACCAATTCTTGACATTTTTTTTGAGTTTAAGGCTTCAGGACACTTTCGTTGGGAAACGAGTTATCGAGAGCGGTCAACGATTCATTTAATTGTGTTGCAATGCTGCAACGAGAGATAAGCTATTAAAAGGTGTAACCTATTAATAGATGTAGCACAATACTTCGCCACCTACTTTCAACGAACGGGCTTCTTTGTCTGTCATTACACCTTTAGAGGTAGAAACGATAGCAATACCTAATCCGTTTAATACACGTGGAATATCAGTTGTACCAGCGTATTTACGTAAACCTGGTTTAGAAACACGTTTCAATTCTACAATTGCCGATTGTTTCGTAACAGGATTGTACTTCAACGCAATTTTGATAACACCCTGTGGAGCTGTTTCCTCAAATTTATAGCTTTGAATAAAACCTTTATCGTACAGTACTTGTGTAATCGCTTTTTTGATGTTCGAAGCAGGAATTTCTACCACTCTATGACGCGCCTTGATGGCATTTCTGATTCTGGTAAGGAAGTCTGCTATTGGATCCGTTGTAATCATTTTGCTGTTTAATTTTGGATACCTAAGCCAACATTGAGCAGTATCGTGAGCACGACTTTCTCAATTGGGCTGCAAAATTAGAAAATATTTTTAATAATAGTATATATATATGCAAATATTATTTAGCAGAATTTCTTATTCCTGATTAAATACCATTAATTCAGGAAATTCTCCTAAGCAATATCGCTTATCTTACCAAGATGCTTTAGTAACACCCGGAATCAAGCCTTTACCTGCCATTTCGCGGAAAGTAACACGGTTGATACCAAACTTACGCATATATCCTCTTGGACGGCCCGTCAGCTTACAACGGTTATGTAATCTAACCGGAGAAGCATTGCGAGGTAATTTGTCCAGTCCGATATAATCGTTGGCTTCTTTCAAAGCGGCACGTTTCGCTGCATATCTTGCTACCGTTGCCTCTTTTTTTCTATCTCTTGCTTTTATTGATTCTTTTGCCATTGTATGACTTTATGATTAATTTCTAATCTTATGATTGTTTTTTGGCGCTACTTGCAAAGGGCATTCCCATTGCTTTTAATAATTCGTAAGCCTCGGCATCTGTTGGTGCTGATGTTACGAAAGTTATATCCATTCCCTGAATCTTAGAGATTTTATCAATCGAAATCTCAGGGAAAATAATTTGCTCTTTAATACCGAAGGTATAGTTTCCACGACCATCAAACCCTTTATCACTGATACCTTTGAAGTCTCTCACACGCGGAAGCGCAATTGATGTCAGACGATCCAGAAATTCGTACATTTTTTCTCCACGCAAAGTTACTTTTACACCAATCGGCATATTTTCACGAAGTTTGAAGTTTGATACGGCTTTCTTAGAAAGTGTTGCTACAGCTTTCTGACCTGTGATGTTTGTAATTTCTTCCAGACTGCTGTCAATCAATTTCTTGTCGCCAGTTGCAGCACCCACACCACGGTTCACTACGATTTTTTGTAATACAGGAACCTGCATCACCGATTTGTATCCGAACTTGTCTTTCAAAGCCGGTACTACTTCTGTTGTATATTTGTCTCTTAAACGTGCCATTTTTTTAAATCGCTTTTGGGAGAGGATTTCCGACCCTCTTGAGTTGGTCTGGTTTCACAACCAGATTAATGTAAATTAAATAAATTTACCAGTTTCTTTAGAGAAACGTTGTAATTTGCCTTTGTCGTTTTCTTTACGACCAGTACGGGTGGCTTTGCCTGTGGCAGGGTCTACCAACATAACGTTACTGATGTGAATCGGACCTGCAAACTCACGGATTTCGCCTTGCGGGTTTTGTGCCGAAGGTTTTACGTGTTTTTTCTGAATGTTCACGCCTTCAACAACTACCCGTTGTTTTTCAGCATTGATTTCAGTGATTTTACCACGTTTGCCTTTAGAGTTACCTGCAATTACCTCAACTGTATCGCCAGTGCGTACGTGTTGTTTCTTTTGCTTATTGAATTTTCTTTCCATTACTTTTAAATTTGAAAATTTGAATAGTTAAGCATCAGACAAAGCTGCGAGCAGCTCGTCTTGATGGCGGCATAGGCTTTCCCTAATGGTCGCTTTCAAATTAAAGAACTTCAGGAGCCAAAGAAACGATTTTCATGAATTGTTTCTCACGTAATTCACGTGCAACAGGTCCGAAAATACGAGTACCACGTGGCTCGTCTTGGTTGTTTAATAATACTACTGCGTTGTCTTCAAAACGTATATATGAGCCATCTTTGCGACGAACCTCCTTGGTGGTTCTCACTACAACAGCCTTAGATACTGTTCCTTTCTTCATGTTTGAAGAAGATAAGGCCGATTTTACGGATACGACAACTTTGTCACCAATAGAAGCATAACGTTTGCCTGTTCCGCCTAATACACGGATCACAAGCACTTCTTTTGCTCCACTATTATCGGCAACACCTGCTCTTGATTCTTGCTGTAACATTGTCTTGATTTGTTGGCTATCAGCTATAAAGCTAACAGCTATTAGCTTTAAATTACTTCGCTTTTTCTACGATTTCTACTAATCTCCAATTTTTATTCTTGCTCAATGGGCGAGTTTCCTGAATCTTCACGGTATCACCGATACCAGCTTCATTTTTCTCGTCATGGAACATGAATTTCTTGGTTTTGAGCATGAACTTTCCGTATTTCGGGTGTTTCAGTTTACGAACTACAGCTACCACTCCAGATTTATCCATCTTGTTGCTAACTACTGTTCCGATACGCTCTTTTCTAAGATTTCTTTCTTCCATTGTATTTGTCTTAATGTCCTGTTGAACAGGGTATTTAAATATTAACGGGCATTCAATTCTGTCAACATTTGAGCAATCAATCTACGAGACTGACGGATACGCATCGGATTTTCGATAGGCGTGATAGCATGAGCAAACTTCAACTTGTTGATTCTGTCTTTCTCAACAGCGATATTTTGCTGTAACTGCTCAACTGACAATGCTTGGATTTCTGACTTTTTCATTTTGTTTTTGAATGAATGAATGAGTAAAAAATAAAGGTCTCATTCAGGTTACTTTCACAGGGCTTGTACCTTATGAATTATTCTGCATCTTCCTGATAATCTCTACGTACAATGAATTTTGTTTGTACTGGCAATTTTTGGGCTGCCAAACGTAGTGCTTCAGTAGCAACTGCCAAAGGCACACCTGTTGCTTCGAATAGAATAGTACCTGGTTTTACACTTGCTACCCAATACTCAGGGGCACCTTTACCTTTACCCATACGTACTTCGAGTGGCTTTTTAGTGATAGGCTTATCAGGGAAGATACGAATCCATACCTGACCTTCACGTTTCATTGCACGGGTAACCCCGATACGAGCGGCTTCAATCTGACGAGCAGTGATACGGCCCGGCTCTAAAGATTTGATAGCGAATGTTCCGAAAGCAATCTCGTGTCCACGTGTTGCGAGACCTTTGATCCTGCCTTTTTGCTGCTTACGGAATTTGGTTCTTCTTGGTTGTAACATGACGCTATTATATTTTCAGCACTGCTGTGCTTAGTTTCATTTTTAAGATTCGTAAGTTTCAGGCATTAAATTCCAACAAGGAAACCTACGAACCTGAAACTCAAAACTTATTATCTTCTATTATTATTACCTCTATTGTTATTGTTTCCGCCGCGATTGTTTCCGCCACGATTGTTGTTTCCGCCACGATTATTCGGCCCACGGTTATCTCCTCCTCTGTTATCATCACGTCCGCCGCCTCTTCTGTCGTCACGTCCACCGCCTCTGCGGTCATCACGTCCGCCACCTCTTCTATCGTCACGTCCACCACCTTCATTGCCTCTTTCGTTGCCTTGAGATTGTGCACCGCCAGCAGGTGTCAAATCACGCTTACCAAATACTTCGCCTTTAAATACCCATACTTTAATACCGATTTTACCATATACTGTAAGGGCTTCTGATACTGCATAATCAATATCAGCACGAAGTGTATGAAGCGGAATACGTCCTTCCTTATACATTTCATTACGTGCCATTTCGGCTCCGGCCAAACGACCACCCAGTTTCACCTTTATACCTTGTGCACCTACACGAACGGCAGCCTGAATGGCTTGTTTCATGGCACGACGGTAAGAGATACGAGCCTCTAATTGCTGAGCAATTGACTCACCGATTAGTTTAGCATCCAGTTCAGGACGTTTGATTTCATAGATGTTGATCTGAACGTCTTTACCGGTCAGTTTTTTCAACTCTTCTTTGATCTTATCTACTTCGTTACCACCTTTTCCGATAACCACACCCGGACGGGCCGTATGGATAGTAAGAGTGATACGCTTTAAGGTACGCTCGATAACTACTTTCGATATCGCTCCTTTTGGAATACGTGCTGCAACGTATTTACGGATTTCTTGGTCTTCGACAAGTTTTTCGGCAAATGTTTTGCCACCATACCAGTTAGATTCCCATCCTCTGATATAACCAAGTCTAAGACTGACAGGATTAACTTTTTGTCCCATTAGATATTATTTCTTGATTTTACGACGTCTTCGTCGTAGTAAATTTTAATGCGATACGAGTAGTATATCGTTCGCTATGAATGATTAAACTGCACTATCAACTACAATAGTAAGGTGATGCGAACGTTTACGGACTCTGTAAGCACGCCCTTGAGGTGCAGGTCTTAAACGTTTGATCATACGGCCACCGTCAACGAAGATTGATTTCACCACTAATTCGGCATCTTCAATTTTCTGGTCTTCGTTTTTTTGTTGCCAGTTAGCAACTGCTGATAACAAGACCTTCTTGATAACAGGCGATGCGTGTTGCGGTTGGAAACTTAAAATTCCCAAGGCATAACTTACCTTTTTACCTCTGATCAGGTCTGCAACCAGTCTTGCCTTACGTGGCGAGGTAGGATAATCACTTAATTTTGCTACTGCTTCCATTTTTTACAAATGTACAATTATTATCTTTTTCCTTTATCTTTCTTTGCTATGTGACCACGGAAGTTACGAGTCGGAGAGAATTCACCCAATTTGTGACCTACCATGTTATCAGTTACATATACCGGAATAAATTTATTACCGTTATGTACTGCGAAAGTATGTCCAATGAAATCCGGAGAAATCATTGAGCGACGCGACCATGTTTTGATGACTGATTTTTTGCCAGAGTTGTTCATGTCAACAACTTTTTTGTCGAGGCGGTAATCAATATATGGTCCTTTTTTTAGTGAGCGTGCCATAAATACTTATCTATATTCTTTATTTTGATTATTTACTTCTTCTTGAAACGATTAGCTTGGTTGACGGCTTGGTTTTGTCACGCGTTTTCTTACCTTTAGCTAATAAGCCATTACGAGAACGTGGGTGACCTCCTGAAGCACGACCTTCACCACCACCCATCGGGTGATCAACCGGGTTCATAGCAACACCTCTTACACGTGGACGAACACCTAACCAACGTTTACGACCAGCTTTACCATAAGTTACGTTCATATGGTCGGCGTTAGATACAGTACCTACTGTAGCAATACAAGTAGCCAATACCATTCTCATTTCGCCCGATGGCATTTTCAAGGTTACATATTTACCATCTTTGGCCAACACCTGAGCGTAAGTTCCGGCGCTACGTGCCATCTGAGCACCTTTACCAGGGTGTAGCTCGATATTGTGAACAATTGTACCAAGCGGCATGCTACCTAATGGAAGCGAGTTTCCGATTTCTGGTGCAACTGATTTACCAGCGATGATAGTCTGGCCTACTTTCAAGCCTTGTGGGGCAATGATATAAGCTTTTTCGCCGTCAGTATATTGTACTAAGGCAATACGTGCTGAACGGTTTGGATCGTACTCGATAGTTTTTACTTCAGCAGAAACATCTACTTTGCTTCTTTTGAAATCGATGATACGATATTTACGTTTGTGGCCACCACCGATGTAACGTGCAGTGCGGTGTCCTTCGTTATTACGACCACCAGATTTTTTAATCGTAGTAGTTAAGCTTTTCTCAGGTTTACTTGCAGTAATCTCAGAGAAATCTGGAGCTACACGATGACGTTGACCCGGGGTGATTGGTTTTAATTTCTTGATACCCATTTTACTTATTCTTTTGCAGCCTTAAAAGGCTATACTTGAAATTTAATGATGGAATGATTCTGCTTGGAACCGATTCTTATAAATTTTCGTAGAAATCAATCATTTCTCCTTCTTTCAACGAAACAATCGCTTTTTTGAAAGTAGAGGTAACACCAGAAGATGCTCTGCTACGAGTCATTCTTGATTTCTTTTTACCGATTTGACGAATGGTGTTTACATCAGTTACTGATACACCGTACATCTTTTCGACAGCCTTTGCGATTTCGATTTTGTTCGCATCGATAGCTACCTCAAACACAAACTTACCTTTTGCGGTATTTTTTTGTGATTTTTCGGTGATGATTGGTCTTTTAAGTACACTCATTTTCTTAATTTATTAGCAAAGCTGCTGGCAGCTTCTTAGTTCAATATTGATTCTATTTTCGACAAAGCACCTTCGCTAATGATTAACTTATCAGCATTGATTAAGTCATAAGTACTTACTTCGTCTGCACTCAAAACTTTAGTTTTAGGAATGTTACGAGCTGATAAATACACATTGCTATCGTAGTCAGGCAAAATAAAAAGTGTTTTGCTGCCAGTTAATGACAATGCACCCAAAAATGCTAAGTAAGATTTTGTCTTTGGAGAGTCGAATGTAAAGTCTTCAATAACTGAGATGTTATTTTCTTTAGCTCTTGCAGAGAATACCGATTTACGAGCTAAAACTTTTACTTTCTTATTCAATTTGAAATCGTAATCGCGTGGAACTGGTCCGAATACACGACCACCACCTACGAAGGTTGGAGCTTTGGTTGAACCGTGACGAGCACCGCCTGAGCCTTTCTGACGAACAATCTTTTTGGTTGAACGTGCAATTTCAGCTCTTTGTTTAGCTTTGTGTGTACCTTGACGCTGATTAGCCAGATAGTGTTTTACATCCAGGTAAACCACGTGTTCGTTTGGTTCGATTCCGAAGATGGCGTCAGACAAACTTGCCTTACGACCTAAATCTTTTCCGTCTTTACTTAATACTGATAATTCCATTTTGTTTGCCGTATTTTTTCGATGTCGTCCGGTTTCGACCTTCCTGTTTAGTGAATGAGTGATTGAGTGATTTAGTGATTAACTATATATCCCTCAACACCAACTTATTTATGTAAAGTAATGTATGAGTTTTTCGCTCCAGGGATTGAACCGCTGATAACAATCAAATTTTGCTCCGACAATACTTTCAATACTTTAAGGTTTTGTACAGTGGTACGGGTGTTGCCCATACGACCCGCCATACGGATACCTTTGAATACTCTTGATGGGAATGAACACGCACCGATTGAACCAGGGTGACGTCCTCTGTTGTGCTGACCGTGGGTCTGACCACCAACACCGCTGAATCCGTGGCGTTTTACAACCCCCTGGAAACCACGACCTTTTGAGTTACCGCTTGCATCAAGGAAATCACCTACAGCAAAAACATCTTCAATACGAATAGTATCGCCAAGGCTGTATTCTTTGTCAAACTCTTTGAACTCAACTAATTTACGTTTAGGCGTTGTGCCTGCTTTTTTGAAATGACCTACCAACGGACGGCTTGTGTTTTTTTCTTTCTTGTCGCCGTAGCCTAACTGGATAGCTCTATAGCCATCTTTATCTTCAGTACGAACCTGAGTTACAACACATGGACCAGCCTCGATAAGAGTACATGGTACTGCTTGACCTTCTGCGTTGAAGATAGTTGTCATTCCAACTTTCTTTCCGATAATTCCAGACATGGTATTTTACGCTTTATTTTGCTATTATAACCTAATTTGTTTCTTCTTCGGCCAAAATTGCTTTCGGCGTGCGAACGGGGGTGCAAAATTCCGAAAAATTATGCACGAAACCAAACTTCGGTCAAAAAATTATTTACTACTACCAGAGGTTAGCAACTGCCAACTTGTTCATTACACTGCAAACCGTCGCAGACAAGCCGCTTGGGTAAGGTCAAAAAAAACTAAAGGCGCAGGACGATTCCTTGTTACCTTGCAGTGATTCCTGTAAAATTCATAGCTTTCGGAGACTGTTCTGAATGAGTATGTACGAAACGAATTCGTTATTGCTTACAGTCAAAGTTAAACTGGTTTCCCGAATGAGTCGGGACTTCATTTAACCGTATGAGAAGTACTCCGTTTTCAATTGAGGTGCAAAGGTACAAGTTTTTTTGATTCATACAATTATAATCAAAAAAGTTTTTTAATTATTTTTCTTGTAGTCAGGGGGTTATGGGGGATGATGAGTTTGGTTGGAAAATTGCATGAACCCTTGTTCACAGAATGAAACGGTTCGCCGTGCGAACACAATATTGGCTAAAGTCAATTAATTGAATTTTGCCAATATTAGTATTCCTCCAGCTAAAGCTGGAGGCAATTGATTCAATAGTAACAAGAAAGCAATCATCTAATCGGCTTTAGCCGAACCTTTGTTGTCTTAGAATACTACAAAGGTTCTTTTTCAATTGCCGATTTATATTAATCCGGATACAACAAATACTTAGCCCTAATAGCCTTAAATTTCGATAATCCGGGCTCCCAGCTTTTTCTGATGTCTTCTTCCGATACCCCCGCTATAATCTGTTTTCTTAATTGATCTGTACCTATACGCAAATCAAAAGCTGATATATCCTGGCCCGGTCTTCCCGGAGTAAAGAAATGAGCCTTATCCGGATAAGCATTATATAATTCAATTAACCATTTTAAATTAATTTGTTTGCTCTTCCGAAGATTGGCAATATCATAGTTGCGGAGGTCAAGACCATAACAAACAGAATCTTTATGATTGGGTCTCTCACTCATGCCGGGAATACTCACCGGTTTATATGAAAATGAATACTTGTCATTCAACTTAGGTGCTCCCAATATAGTAAAGGGCATATAGGTTCCCCTACCCTCATTGATAGCCGTTCCTTCAAACATACATAAACTCGGGAAAAGCATTACAGCTTGCTGTGTATTCAAATTCGGTGACGGATGTATCGGCAATACATAAGGCATATCATGACTATAATTGGCAACTTTAATAATATTTAGTTTGCATGGTTCATTCAGGTAACCTTCACCATTAAGATACTGTGCAAATTCACCGATAGTCATGCCATGAGTCATCGGTGTATAATGAATCCCAATTGCCGATTTAAATCTATCTTCAGTCATTACAGGTCCGTCTACTACATAGGCATTAGGATTAGGTCTGTCCAGAATCAGCAGTTCTTTATTGTTTTCTGCACAGGCTTCCATGATATATTCAAGCGTATTAATATTGGTATAATAGCGGCAACCCACATCCTGAATATCAAAGACCATCAGGTCTACATCAGCCAGCTGTTCTTTGGTTGGTTTCTGGTTTTTACCATACAAAGAGATGATTGGAAGCCCGGTTTTAGTATCTATCTCATTGCTCACCGCAGCGCCATTGCTGGCATTGCCTCTGAAACCGTGCTCAGGCCCAAACACTTTTACTATGTTAATGCCAAGACTCAATAAACTGTCTACACTGCTTTTCTTGCCAATGATGGAACTCTGATTGGCCACCAGACCAATGCGTTTTCCTTTCAGATACGGCAGATATTTTTCAGTCTGGTCGGCACCTGTGATAATTTCTGATTTTTTGGATGTATTCTTTCTTGTTGCCGCAATTTGCGCAGAACAGCCGCTATTGCCAAGCACAAGAAGCGTTAAAAGAAGTATGGAAACAAGTCTCATTATTTTTAGAAGGTCAAATCAGGATGCTAATGAATAATACAATTGCAATATATAGTTTAGAGATGATATTTTACAAAAGTAGCAAATAAGAAGATAGGCAACATCAATTAAAGAATGCTATGTTGCTAAAATATTTACTAAATCCATCAGGCACAGAATACTGATGGCCATTAACAAACATTCACAAATCGTTAGGAAATCCTTAACACCTGCCTATACGTAGTTGCGCTACTTTTGAGCTTTGTTTCAACAAAATATACATTTATGAAAAAGCATTACACACTGTTTATGGTGTGCTTGAGTTTTGCCGCCTTCGGGCAAAGCTCAAGCCCTTTTATTAATCTTGAAAGCCTTGATGCCCAAGGTAATACCATGTTGCTCGGCCCCTGCTCTGAGGTTGTATTTATGCGATACCCCTACAACCGGTGGTATGATAAATATTATAGTGAGTACACAGTTGATTCGAGTTCTGCACAATCTTTTAAAG
Source organism: Emticicia sp. BO119 (assembly GCF_013912375.1). Lineage (GTDB taxonomy): Bacteria > Bacteroidota > Bacteroidia > Cytophagales > Spirosomataceae > Emticicia. The sequence goes on from NZ_JACETV010000003.1 coordinate 564,617, forward strand.
CCAATACAAAAGATATTGAAATATTGATTTTTGGCGCAACCTGGTGCGGAGACACCCGGCAGAACTTGCCCCGTTTCCTGAAAATCCTCGAAAGTGTTGAACTCCCTAATGCAAAACTCAGGTTATCAAATCTCTACCTCCTGCCTTTCGATGGTTCAGGAGTTGAAATGACTTTATGATTCATACCTATCTTTAACAGGTTTTACCATTTACGGCAAGAATTGTCTTAAATGAAAAAACATAGGGTTATTTTATCTGTTTTTCAGATTTCTCTCTGAGATTCAGTCTTTAGCTATTAAATTTCCATGCTTTCTGAATACTTGCTAATCTTTTCTGAAAAACATAAAGGCTAATAGAACAATACTTTGTAAATTCCGGCCTGTTCAATAACACAATTGCCCTATTTTAACCTGTAAATAGCCATACATGAAATCAGTACTACTCTATTGGGTTCTGTGTAGTATCGTTTTTTCAATAAGCACTCATGCCCAACACAGGATTGAGTATTTCAGAGATGTAAGCAAGCAGTTGCCTGCCCATGTAATTGCCCGGCAGACATTTCAGCCACTTGAAGATAACCTCATTAATTTCGGACAAGACAGTGCCAATCACTGGCTAAGAGTATCTATTCATAATAATAGCAGACATCATGAAAAATACTTTTTTGAAATCGCCTTTGTATGGCTCGATTCTGTGGCCTTCTACCGGCAGAATCTTACGCTTATCCAATCACTTACCTGGCAAACACCTTTGCCCGAAAGGCTGTACCCTCACCGTAACTTTATTCTCCCGGTCTTGCTGAAACCCCACAGCGACACCACTTTGTATGCCAGATTCTATAAAAAACGAATGCTGATTAAAGGGGAAGCAAATATTGAGAGCGAAGAAGCCTTTTTCTCTGACCGTATTGCAGATACAGGCTATTACAGTTTCTTTACGGGTATTGTGGCCATTGTTTTTATTTTTGCAATGGCCATCTTTTTTACCACCAGAGACCAGGTCTACCTGTACTATGCCGGATATGTACTGTTTTTGCTGGGCTATACCATTACTGGTGCTGGCTTTTTTCTGCCGGCTTATCAAAAGGGGATTGGATTCATCTCGGCTTCCGAACTCCGTAACTGGATGCTGTTCGCTTCATTGATATTTCTGATGCTGTTTATCAAAAATTATGTAATGGGTGGGCAAAGATTAAGCCGTACTAATAGGATAATCTGGCGCATAACTCTTGGGCTTCTATTGGCATTAACCGTTCAAAGGGCAGTACTCGTTTATTTTCAACAAACCGATGGTTTTCAGCCTTATATCATATTGGCTTGCATGGTATGCTGTTTTTTATTGTTGATTGTGCTTACCTTTTATTTTGTTGTTTATGCTTATTTCAACAATATCAACGCCACACTGGCCAAAAACTACCTGATTGGCATTACCCCTTTCTTTCTATTCGGAGTTTTTTCTTATTTCCGTACTTTTGAACTTATTGAACATAACTGGCTGCTCGACCAGAAGGTCCAGGTGGCTTGCGTGGTTTTTGACATCGTAGTATTGATGTTCGGTCTGAGTATCCGTTATAAGGCTTTGCGCGAAGAAAAAGAAAAACAGGCCCGGCTGGCGCTTGAAAACAAACTCACTTTGCAATACGAAAAAGAACGGATCAGTCGAGACCTCCACGATAGCGTAGGCTCACAGCTAACCATAGTGGCAACCAGCCTTGATGCTGCTACATATCTGGCACATAAACAGAAACTTGAACCTCAGAAGCTCGAAAAAATCAATGAAAATGTGCGTGAAGCTGTACAGAATCTGCGTGATACCATCTGGGCTACACACCAGACATCCATCAGTTTAGATGATTTCGATAAACGCCTGCGTAATTACATACTCAATGCAATTGAAGATAAATTATCCGTAAGTATCAATCTTAAATTGAATAATCCGGCTATAAGTATTAGTTCCATGCAGGCAATTAATCTTTTCAGGGTTATTCAGGAGGCTATTCAGAATGTACTGAAACATGCACAAGCCTCGAAGATCAGCATTACCTGTGAACAAACCGAAGGTGAAATCAGCATAACTATCAGTGATAATGGTATTGGTATGGCAGAAGCCCCCACCAAAAACACAGAATCTTACGGAGTCAGGAATATGCGAAACAGAATAGATGAGGTTAAAGGAAAATTCATGATTGAATCAGTAACAGGTGGTGGCACTACAATTAGTATAGTTCTGCCCATTTATACGGCAATTGCCGTATTGGATGAGGGATAAATAAGATAGTACTTTGTAAAATATTATTCGCCTGTATGAGTATTATCAGCATTGGTCTTGTAGACGACAACCCTGTTTTATTAGGAAACATCAGTCATAACCTCTCGGTTTTTGAGGAGTTGAGGATTGATTTTACTGCCGTAAACGGGGCTGACGCTTTGGAGAAACTTAGTAAACATAGTCCTGATATTATACTGATGGACATTGAAATGCCTGTTATGGATGGTATTGAAGCTACGTGGGAGATAAAAAAAAGGAATCCGTCTCAGAAAATAATGATGCTGACAGTGCTTGACCGTGACGACAAAATTTTTGAGGCCATCAAAGCAGGTGCATCAGGGTACTTACTGAAAGACGAAAAGCCGACCAGAATACTAAAAAGCATAGAAGAACTGATGGACGGTGGCGCACCGATGTCGCCGATTATTGCGGCCAGGACTCTTGATATTTTACGAAGTCAGACTATTACAGAAGCACCGTCAGTAGCTTATCCTTCACCTGAATCATTCAATTTATCTAAAAGAGAAATCGAAATCCTTGAAAAGATTGCCGCCGGATTAAGCTACACCCAGATTGCCGACGAGTTATTTATTTCTGCCAGAACTACTCGCAAGCATACCGAAAATATCTATCAGAAACTCCATGTCCATTCAAAATTAGAAGCCGTGCAACTGGCAAAGAAGAATAAGTGGGTGTAAGAAAACTTATCATTAATTAGTCTCCCCATTATCAACCCGACTCTCCAATTGTTTCTGTATAGAGTTGGATACATTTGAAAGAAAATCATAGCCCGTTAAATCTTCCAGGGCGTCAACACTCAACCGATATTCTCCCCAATTGCTTTTGATTGACTGACGGTTAGGGATTTTTATGGCAACTACCCGTGTTTCACTATTTACTCTATCAATATCATTATCTCCTAAAGGTAAAATTACAATTACTTTCCACAGAGATTCAGGTACTACCACTTTCCCTTCCAGTGTTTTAGTTGTACCACCATTGCTGCCAGAGCCACCTTGCCCCAGCACACCTGCTACTATATATAGTTCATTTCCGACAGAAGCCAGTTTTCTGCAATAGGTTTCCAGCGCCACCCATGTATCTCTATTGCTATTAGGTGATTGCGGAACTATGTTAGTCATCAGATACGTCGCTTCATTATCTGTCTCAGACCTGTCTCTGTCAGCAGACGGACATAGATGCCCTCTATCAAAACCCGAACCCACATAATCGCTTGTTTTTACTTTATACCAGCTCTCCGGTAAGGAATCGTCAGACCTGAAATTTTCTGCCCTTGTGGCATCGCCTTTCCAAGCCATAGACAAATGCCATGCTACCCAGTTAGCGGTTCCTCTTGAACGATTATAAGATAAGGCAAATTGCGTTTTTTCCATCAGGAAATTATTCTCATTTGTTCGGGCATCAGACGGATTCCCCATAGCAAGATTGTTATCCCTTCCTGCAATGATTGAATCCTTTTCGCAGGAGAAAATAAGAATACATAAAAACAGAACTATAGGGATTCGTTTTTGCATGATCAAGAGTTTTCTTTACTTCCTACTTCAATTTCACCGACCACACCTCAAACCGTGTCTTGTTAGTATTGTAAATAAAGAGTTTATTGTAGGCTTCTGAATACGAGACCGCAGGTAAGGCCGTAGCAGCAAGAGGTTTATCGCCTAACATCTGACCTTTAAAATCAAATAATGTATTATTCTTTCCGTCGAAAATGCCTACAAAGCGTAAATCATTACCCAAATCAAAATATCGTAACTGTGATTTCATAAAATTGGTACTACCTATCTCTATAATCGGGCCACCTTGCTTACTCATAATCAGTAATGAGGTAGGTGTACGGCGGACAATCAGCCAGTCTTTATGATTCTGGTCGAAAATCACCTCAAATACTGTGGCTTTATCAGGTCGTTCTAACTGAATATTGGCTGCACTCAGCGAATTACCATTCATATCCACTTTCTTTAACTCGCCGGTTTCTGAGATGAGCGCAATAATAGAGTTTTTACCCTGCCCCTCTTCTATGACCATTTCTGCCGGACGAGCCGACAACGGAACTATCGGGAAGCCTTTCAGAAACGGCCCCGCTTCATAAATTACGTTCAGTGTACCGTCTTTTTGCAGAATTGCCAGATAAGTATTGTTTTTGAACTTTACAGGCTGAATCCTGATAATATCTGTCAGATGCACGGGTGTTCTGACACGGTTAATCTTCTGTGTTTCTTCATTAATAATATATACATTACCTCCGTCGTCGGCCACATATATTTTTGTTTCGCTGGCGGCAACAGCTCTGATCGACCCGTTGAAATCTATATCGGCATAATTAGCCATCAGACCAGTCTGGTTTTCTCTCGTAAAAAACAGGAGCTTATCGGCTGTAGTAGCTAAATAATGCAAAGCCCCATTCTGAAAATAATCGGTTGGTAACAAATATGTACTCGTCAGCGGCTGGCCTATAGGGATCTGATTGATTTCTTTAGCCGAATTACTAAGCAAAACAGCCTGACCGTCAGCTCGCTGCAATAGAATTTCCTCTGATGTGTTATAAGCATTTTTAATAATGAAGGGCTTGCCCATAAAGGCTGTGCCAGTGCTGAGGCTATCCTGCAAAAAGAAACGATTGACCAGAACTTCTTTCTGGGTTTGCGGCACTTTTTCTATCAGGAGTTTGGTACCGAAAGTATTGTTAATAACGAAGTTTTCTACTGCCACAAAGCGGAGGTCTTTGGCTCTTTGCTCATGCTTGATGGTACTGCTTCGCCATTTTTGAGGTAAAGAGTAATAAAGATTGTTCCAGATTCTTTGCGGGCTGATAATAGCTGTAACCTGTGCCTGCGGACGAAGCTTCTTTACAAAATCTGTATAAATATTAGATTTTGCCCAGGTTTGTCCGAAATTCAGTTTGTTAAGATATTCGCGCATGGCATCGTCATCGCTCGAAAGAATCATATAATCGCCAATCTGTGTATAATAGCAATCGGCAAAACCTCTGAAAACAGAGCCAAAAAGCAAAGCCGGAAGCTGACTTATCTGGATATTCCGCACATAATTATTCAGATAGCTGAAAGGCTGAGGTTTAAAGTAAGAAGAGAGTTTCCCGGCATCATCGGCCAGGTCATCAAACATATTAAGTGCCTCGGCAGGATCATCAGTTTTAATGAGTAGTATCTTTTTTGAGGGTTCATCGGCTGAGGTTTCCATTTCACATAATACCACCTCGTTTTTCAGAATAGAATACAGGCTGGTGAGATTTACGCCTAAAAAGCGGTTCAGGCTATCTCTTTCTGCTAACAATGTCTGTTCGTTTCCTCTGAAATAATTATTAAAATCCTGCGCTAACTTTGTTTTATTTTTAAAACTGATACGGAAGGTGATGGCTGTATTTTCAGGAATCAGGTCTGTACAGGTGAAAGGTTGGGGCATTTGCTGGCTGAAAATACCCAGAAAAGGAATGGTATTGGTGCCCTGCGAATAAATATAGGCTGAAACGGTATTGGGTATTTTAGGTTTTTCAAAAACAATATCGGGATTTCTTGGTGTGATATTACCAAAAAACTCTATCAGGTTTGGTGACAGTTGCGAGGGCAGGATGTCGGCCACATCTTGCAGATTCCGGCTCTTGAAATAAATATGGGCGATACCCCTTCGGCTTTCTTTGAAAGGCATACTTTCTAAGGGTGTTCCTAATTTGATACGATTCACTACTTCTTCTAACAGTACTTTTGAGCCACTGCAAATCAGGAAATCATCATAAACTAAAAAATTAAACAATAGCTGATTATTGACTGAATATAATTCTTCTAATCTGACACCCCTGTAGTTGCGCCCGTATGCTTTCCTTTTTGCTGGGTCTGGAGTAGCTAATTGATGCAGGAAACTGGCGTCACCAAAAGCACCTGCCGGAATATATACGATGTATTCAAGATTCTTTTTGGTTTCCCGATGAAGCGAGTAAGTAATGCGTTTTTTATAGAGAAATTTCTGGGCTGTGGCAGAGTCGTCAATGCTATGGGCAATCTGTTTCAGTGGTTGAAGCGCATCATAAAAAAAAGGAATATCAGCCAATTGTGTAGAATCGAGCTCTTTCTTATTGAAAAGTGAATGTTGAATTTGCGAACTTTCGACCACCAGAAAAGCGTTGTCAGGAATATAATTCCAGGCATCCCTACGGGGAGCAAACCAGATGCGGTAAGCTATGTATATCGCCACCAATGCCAACAGGGCGTTGATATACCACAGGTATTTTGTTCGTATCATAAGAAAGCGACGTAATTCTTTATAAAGTTGGCGTTTAATGCCTGAACTACTTTTAAACGCAAAAGTTTAAAACTTTAAAAGTAGATTTGCAAAAATAAATAAATTTTAATCAAATTTCCTTGAAATCCAGCCAATTTGCTCAATAGTTATGACTTAATGGTGGGGGTTTAGTCAATAAATATGGTTCAGTCAGACACAATCTGTGCATTAGCCACGCCACAAGGCGTTGGGGCTATCGGGGTAATCCGGGTTTCGGGTGAACGGACTTTTGAAATTGTAAACAACATTTTCAAAGGAAAAGATTTGACTCAGGTTGAATCCCATACCATCCATTTTGGCACAATTAGGGACTATTCTCAAAATCTACAGGGAAAAATCATCGACGAAGTCCTGCTTTCAGTATTTAAAACTCCACGCAGTTTTACTAAAGAAGACATAATAGAAATATCATGTCATGGTAGTGATTATATCATTAAATATATTCTCAAGTTACTTATCCAGAATGGTTGCCGGATGGCAAAGCCAGGTGAGTTTACACAAAGAGCATTCCTGAACGGACAGTTCGACCTCGTGCAAGCTGAAGCAGTAGCCGATCTTATTGCCGCCGACTCAGAAGCTGCGCACAAAACTGCTTTAAACCAAATGCGCGGTGGGTTCTCTACACAATTAAAAGCCTTACGGGAAGAGTTAGTGCATTTTGCTTCGTTAGTAGAACTGGAACTGGATTTTGGTGAAGAAGATGTAGAATTTGCCGGACGAGATGATTTAAGACATTTAATATTGAAAATTCAGAATTTTCTGAAAAAATTAATAGATTCTTTTGATGCAGGAAACGTAATCAAAGAGGGTATTCCTGTAGCCATTATCGGCCCACCCAATGCCGGGAAATCGACTTTATTAAATATCCTGCTCAACGAAGACAAAGCCATTGTGACTGACATTGCCGGAACCACCCGTGATGTAATCGAAGACATACTTTTTATAGGCGGCATCAAATTCCGTATTATCGACACGGCAGGTATCCGCGAAACCAAAGATGTAGTAGAAACCATCGGCATCGAACGCTCGAAACAGGCGATGGAAAAAGCAGAAATCATCATTCTGCTTTTCGAAAACGAAATCGATCAGCTTTTCTTAGCCAATATTTTTGCGGAGATGATTAAAGACAAGGAGGTGATTTGGGTAAGAAATAAGATTGATTTAGCAGGTGCCTTTAATTCGGCAGAAGTTGCCTCTACACCTATTTCAACAATCCATATTTCAGCCAAAAACAATATTGGTATCGAAGAGTTGCAAGGCGTCATAGTAGCGAAAGCAAAATTAAAGAAGCAATCAGACACGATGCTCACCAACCTACGCCATTACGAGCATTTGGTCAAGGCGCATGATGCTTTAGGAGAAGTGCTAAATGGATTAAGTTCAGGCATTACAGGGGATTTTCTGGCGCAGGATATTCGATTATCTTTATACCATTTAGGAGAAATAACCGGACAAATAACCACAGATGATCTACTGGCGAATATTTTTAGTAAGTTTTGTATTGGAAAGTAATCGGGCAAAATAAAGCAATAACAACATTATAAAAAAACACCATAAAGCCTTGATATTCAAGGCTTTTTTATTATTCATACTATTATTTATTTTGTTTTATTATCTGGTTATTTTGATTAGATTTGTACCTTATTTGTACCTCAAACGGATTTTATAACAGAGTCCGTATTTTTTGCGAAATTATGGCACATATAGACACACTAGTAAACATTAAGACACAATGAGTTCACATATTCAAATTAATAGAATTTGCCAACATTGTGGTAAGGAGTTCATTGCTCGTACAACTACCACTTCGTATTGTTCGCATAAGTGTAATAGTTCAGCATATAAAGCTAAAACAAGAAAAGCCAAAATAGAAAAAAGTAATGAGCAAGTTCAACTTGTCAAAAGTAAACCTGTAGAAGATTTAAAATTTAAAGCATTCCTCAGTATTGCAGATACAAGCAAACTTCTAGGAATTAGCCGACGTACAATTTACCGAATGATTGAAAGGGGTGAAATGATTATTGCTAAGGCTGGTAGACGGAGCATTTTAAGACGTTCAGATATTGATAATTTGTTCGATAATCCTACAACAATAATTCCTAAAATTAAATATACACAAACTGAATATGATATTTCTGACTGTTATAATATGCAGGAAATTCAGGATAAGTTTGGCGTGTCTGGAAAGGCATTGTATGGAATCATAAAACGAAATAATATTCCTAAACTCCCAAAAGGAAAATTTGTATATGTACCTAAAGTTATGATTGATAAGATACTAAATTAACCTATCTATGGCTACTAAAGTTACTCTAAGGCAAAAAACAATTTCTGATGGTAAAGAAAGTCTATATTTAGACTTCTATCCTCCTATCCCCAATCCCAAAACAGGCAAACTAACGCGTCGAGAAGTTTTAAAGCTATATATCTCTAAAAAGCCTAAAAATCCAATTGAAAAACAGAGTAATAAAGAAACACTACAAATTGCAGAGCAAATAAGAGCTAAATGGCAAAATGAATTGAATAAGCCAGAAATCTATACTGAACAGGAAAAAGAAAGGCTAAGATTAAAAGAAATAGGAGAAGGAAATTTTGTAGCATACTTTAAGAAATTAGTGAACAAACGTAAAGGTTCTAATTATGATAATTGGACTTCTGCTTATTTATATCTGGAAGCTTTCACAGATGGAAATGTAAAATTCGCTGACCTTAATCAAAGATTTTTTGAAGACCTCAAAGAATACCTGCTAACTACTAAAAGTAATAAAAGCGATAAAGTTAATCTTTCTCAAAACTCAGCAGTATCTTATTTTGGGAAGATAAAAGCAGCCCTTAAACAGGCTTTTAAAGATGGTTTCTTGCAAATAGACCTGAATACAAAAATACAGCCTCTAAAGCCTTTGGAGACGCATAGAAGTGTACTGACGCTTGAAGAAATCAATCAACTTATAAAAACAGATTGTAAAAATCCTCTTTTAAAGAAAGCAGCAATATTTTCAGCACTTACAGGGTTAAGGCATAGTGACATAAAAAAGCTAATTTGGAATGAAATAGAATATATAGAAGGGAATGGTCACTTTATCAAATTTATACAGCAAAAGTCTAAAGGCGCCGAAATGATGCCAATATCAGCCCAAGCATATAATTTATTAGGTGAACGTCAAGAACCGAATAAGAAAGTTTTTGAAGGTCTTAAATACTCCGCCTATGAGAATCAACTTTTAAGAGATTGGATTATAAAAGCTGGCATTAATAAAGAGATTAAATTTCACTCTTTTCGTCATAGTTACGCTGTTTTGCAATTAAGTTTAGGAACTGACATATATACTGTTTCCAAGATGCTAGGACATAGAGAACTGAAAACTACGCAGATTTATACAAAGATTGTTGATGATACAAAACGAAAAGCAGCTGATACTATAAAGTTTGATTTTAACTTCTAACAAAAGAGAATATGTTTGGAGATATAAATATCATTAATCCTGAAGCTTTCACAGCTTTATTAAAGGCATTAGAAGAAGGCAAAGACCATTTTGTTTCTTTAGGAAGCGAAGATTTTGAAAAACCCTTTTCTAGTATAGAACCTATTGAAGGATATGAAAAAGAAGTAAATCTTTTGACAGGTAAAACATTCCCATATTGCTGTGCATATCATGAAAATATGTTTGAAGATACACAGAGATGGTTTAAAGAATTTCCAAATTGCTGTGATCTCCATAGAAAACTTATTTATACAAATTGGTTTAATAAAGAAAAGTATCAAGAAGTTGTTTTTAAAATTTTGAATCAATGTGCTTACACTGAATATTTAATTTCGAAACGAATAACAAATTCAGATTGGTTTGAAGATATAACAGACTACCTTGAAACAAACATTTTAAGTTTTGGTCAACTACCAAAAGGATTCGGGACAGTAGGTTTAGAGAGATATACCTTATATACTAAACATTATATTCAAACAAGTAAGCTAGCAGGTTTTTCTAACGAGAAAAAACAAAAACTAATAGATTATATTGAAGCCTATGAAAAAATAGAAGATAACTATATTGATTTAAATATTCTTTGCTCCGTGTATAATGAATGGTTTAAAATATTCCCCTTTGAACTAACAAGTTATTTTGGACATCTAAAAGAGTTTTATGCCAATCATTTACTAGTTCTCAAAGGAAATACTAAAATTAACAGATATAACGGATTAGAAAAAACCGAATTACATACAAAAAGTAGTTTAATTACTTTTTTAGTTGATTTAACTGACAAAATTCTTACAGAAATCAATGGTGCAGTTCTTTATGAGAAGGGCCTCATTACAGATATTCAAAAAACAAAATTAGATCTAATTGTTAATGAAAGAAAACTAAAAGCTAAACAAGGCTATAAAAGTGATAATTTACATGAAAATAAGGAGTATATTTTAATGCTACAGGACTGGTTTAAAGACGAAAAAAGATTTATTGATGAGCTCATTCCTATTCTTATAACCAAAAAATCTTCTTCGACTTGCTCTACAAAAAATTATAATAATAACTCAAAGGTAGTACCTGCAACTAATAATCCAGAAGAGGAATCTTTAATAAATAAACCAAATTTTTGTAGCTTTTTCAATACAATTTCTTCGTACAATTTTATAATGAATTTACTTGTATCCGAAGGATATTTACAAGAGAATACTTATATATGGAAAGACTGTACAAAAGGAAACAAGGGTTTATTAGTAGCAATTATAAAATATTTACATAATCAAAAATTCTATAGGGATAATAAAAAACCTTCAAATGAAGAAATCAAGACTATTTGTCGAATTACCTTTGGACAAGAGATTAGTATAGACACTATAAAAAAAAGTCAGATAAATCAATTTAACCTAGAGTTTATCCCACCCTATTCAGCAATATAGCAAAAGTTCCTTCGCACTGTAATACTCCAAATACCTAAAATGCACTAGAGTATTTTAGGTATTGCTAATTTTGTTTTTCTATTTTTTTTTATATTTTATTTGAGGCTCAATTAAATAAAAGAGCCAAATGGATTATTTATTATCCCCAATTAGACTTAATGAGTTAGAAATTCTCATTCAAAATTCGTTAGAAAAAGCACTAAAAAATCAATCTAATATTTCTTCTATAATAGAAGATAAATGGCTTGATCTTAACGGCTTATGTGCGTATCTGCCAGATAAACCTGTTAAACCTACAGTTTACACCTGGGTTCATAATTCTATTATTCCATATCACAAAAAAGGAAAGAAATTATTCTTTTTAAAATCTGAAATTGACCAATGGCTAAAAGAAGGCAGAAAAAAAACCAAATTTGATATTAAAGAAGAAGCAGATTTACATTTATCAAAATTAAGAAAAAAAGGAGGTAGACAATGTTGAAAACATCAACTACCTCCATTATTTCTTTCTATAAAACTCAAAACAAAGATAATCAAAAAACTTGTATTAAGCTCCTTTATAACCTTTTTCTAAATCATACTCATGTTATTTTAACATATAGCCTCAAAAAACAACTGCTATTTGCAAGAACTGATGGTTTATATTATAAAAAGATAAAAATGTTACAAGTGTATAAAGCACACCCAGTTTATACAAGTAAAGAGAAAGATTCAAAATTTATAAAGCTTTTTCGCAATTCTCTTTTTATATCTCAACAATCATTAATTCATTTAGCTTATGAGTATCAATCCTGAATTTAGTCTTGAAAAGTTCAGTTTAGGAATTGATGAAATCAAAACTGAAGCTGAAAGGTTAATACAAAAAAGTGATAATTTTCATGAAAATAAAGGTCTATTTATTGTTAAGACTGCTAATAAATGGTTACAACAAGCTAAAATTCGCCCTATTCCAAAAATGCTATTTAGCGAGCTATGGTATGAAGGTGAAGTTTGCATCTTATTTGCAGATACAAATTTAGGCAAATCAATATTAGCAGTACAAATTGGTAATAGTATAAGTAGTGGCAAGCCAATTGGAGGTTTTAAACTGGAAGCTTCTAAACAACTAGTTTTGTACTTTGATTTTGAACTTTCTGATAAACAATTCGAAAACAGATATTCAAATGATTTTCAACATCATCATTGTTTCGATGACAATTTTATTCGTATTGAAATAAATTCAGAAGCTAATATTCCAGACAAGCAAACTTTTGAAACATTTTTGAATGACTCTTTAGAACGTTCTATTGTAGAAACAGGAGCCAAAATCCTAATAATTGATAATCTGACTTATTTAAAAAATGAAACAGAAAAAGCAAAAGATGCCTTGCCTTTAATGAAGCATTTGAAGGCGTTAAAAAGTAAATATAATCTATCCATCCTAGCGTTAGCACATACTCCAAAAAGAGATTTATCAAAGCCCATTACAAGGAATGATTTACAAGGCAGCAAAATGCTAATTAACTTTTGTGACAGTTGTTTTTCTATTGGTGAGAGCTATACTGATAAAAGTCTCAGATATGTTAAGCAAATAAAACAGCGTAATACAGAACAATTATACGATAGTGAAAATGTTTTTATTTGTCAAATTGATAAACCTTTTAATTTCTTACAGTTTGAATTTCTAAACTTTGGCACTGAAAAAGAACATTTAAAACAGCTTTCTGAAAAAGAAAAGGAAAATCAAAAAGATAAAATTAATGAACTTAAACTACAGGGAAAAAGCCTCAGAGAAATAGCAAAAGAATTAGGAATCACTCATATGAAAGTAAAGCGAGTACTAGATAAATCGTAACGTTTGTAACAAGTGTAACAGGGTGTTACATCTGTTACACTTGTTACATTATAACATTCTAAATGAGCAATTATAAATATATTTTAGAGCCTTACAAAGGCATGAAAACACGTTATGCTTGTCCACTTTGTTTAAAGGAAAAAGTATTTGTTCGTTATATTAATAGTGAAACAAACGAGTATCTAGATACTAATGTAGGCAAATGCAACCGTGAGGTTAATTGTGGGTATCATTATTCACCAAAACAATATTTTCTTACTAATAATATTTCTTTTAATAAAACCTTTTTAACAAATCGTTCTAGTCAAAATTTTCTTCCATCTAAGAAAAATATTGACTATATCCATACTGACATATTTAAAAACAGTTTATGCGATTATCAATCTAACAACTTTATTAAGTACCTTATTAGTTTATTTGGGATAGATATTACAAATAAGATTACTAGTAAATATTTTATAGGAACTAGTGAATTATGGCACGGTTCTACGATATTTTGGCAAATCGATTCTGAATATAAAATTAGAACAGGAAAAGTTATGCTCTATAACTGTCATACTGGCAAGAGGGAAAAAAAACCTATAAATTATATTAGTTGGATACACAAAACTTTGCGACAGAGCAAGTTTGACTTAAAACAATGTCTATTTGGAGAACATTTGTTAAGGAGTGATACAGATCAAATCAATAATCTACCTATTGCTCTAGTTGAAAGCGAAAAGACTGCTGTAATAGCTAGCGCGTACCTTCCTCAGTTTCTTTGGTTAGCGGTTGGTGGTCTAAACAACTTAACAGTTGAAAAATGTAGTATTTTAAAAGGTCGAAGTATTACATTATTCCCTGACTTAAATGCCTTTGAGCAATGGCAAAATCAAATAAAGAAACTTTCTCATTTTGCTTTCTTTCAAGTTTCAGATTTACTCGAACATAAAGCAACTGAGGATGAAAGACAAAATGGTTTAGATTTAGCAGATTATCTTATAAGATTTGACTTTAAAAAGTTTACTTTGAATGAATCGAAAAGTGCAATATAGCTTCATTTTCAGTTAAAAAGATGCGATAAAGTAATTTTCATAATTCAATATAATGATGAGCAATCAATGATTTTATCAACATAATAAGCTCACAAAATAGTCTTTTTATAAGATTTGCTTAAATTTGTGAGTATTTAATTAAATTTTTATTAGCCTATCGAATAGTAAAAAAGACATACTAGATATTAGCGTTTAGCTAACGACCCTGTCAATCGAAATCGCCAATTTCAAATAGTACAACAGGAGAGTAAAGCCGAAACGCCTGCGTTATAGTGGGCGTTCACTTTGCTTTGTTGTACTGGGCTTTGGCGAGCCTCGATTGACAAACATTGTGAAACGTTCCACTTTTTTATTTATAACCTTTAAATATTCTATATTATGTCAGACTTACAATTAATTTTCCTTTTAGTATTGATTGGATTGGTAGCTTATCCAATTATTAACCACCTTTTGAAAAAACAGACAAAAAAAGATGAAGAAAAAGCACAAAATCTAATTTCTAATTTTGAAGAAGAAATTAAAGATAAACTAAAATCTATAGATTTTACGATTAACCGTTCTTTTCTTCAACCACCAATGACAGAACAAGAACAGCAGCTAAATACCCAATTCTTTAGCTTTCAGCAAAAACCTTTTGCTCTTTTATTAGATGAAGAGAAAAGACAAATTGCATTAATAGAACAAGATAAGCTCTTTATTTTTAGTATATCACAGCTTAGAAGTGTTGTAATTGAAAGAAAAACTCAAATTAATACAACAACAGAAACCAAGAAAAAAGGTGTTGTTAGCAGGGCAGTTATTGGTGGAGCAATTGCCGGAGAAGTTGGAGCAATAATAGGCGCTTCAACTGCAAATGAAGTTAGTAATAGCCAATCTAAAGAGGAACATCTTTATAATATATTGATTGTACAAACTAAAGACTTTAACAACCCTATTTTTAGATTTAATTATGGTTATAAGTATTACCAAGAAGTAGAAAAATGGTGCAACATTCTAAACATATTGATAGAAGAGAATAAAAATTAAAAAGAAAATCTAATCTCCAAACTTCTAGTAATACCAGTGTTGCAATTACTAATAAATTTGCCATTTAAATTCATTATATACTGACAATAAATTAAATTTATTGTCAGTATTTTCCGAATTTCTCAAAGTTCTTTAATAATTTAGGTTCAATCCATTTAGTTAAATTTAGTTATGTCAATACTACCATATTCCACAATATTATATGATGAGGTAAATACAATTAGCATTTCCTCATTAATTAAAAGCGGTAACTTGCAACCCAATAAAAATACAAGTGGAACAATTTTCTGGAATAGATATGCCCAAAAAGCCAGCAGTGTTTCATTTATACTAAATACTTATCTTAATAATCCTTACCTCGAATTAAATTACCTAAATAATGGAAAGCCGATACATTACCGAGTTAAGCTAATTTTTCTAAAGTCTAATATTGGTAGAGGAATTGTATGGTATTTCATTTGTCCAAAAACAGGAAAAAGGTGTAGAAAATTATATGGAATTAATGCTTATTTTTTGCATCGCTCAGCATTTGAAGGTTGTATGTATAAAAAGCAGGCTCAGAGTAAAAAGGATAGAGAATTTGACAAAATATTTGGAGATAGTTTTCAAGCTAACCAACTACTTGACCAAATATATAAAAAGAATTTAAAAAAGACTTATAAAGGAAGACCTACAAAGAAATATTTAAAACTTCTTAATCAACTAGAATTTATAAATAATTTTTCTGCAGATAAATATGAAAAGTTGCTCGGAATAAAAAGTTAAGGTCTAAGACAACTATATTACTACTAAAAATAAGTGATAAAACTTCACTTTTCATATACCGTTTAATAACTTTTCTTGCTGTATCTATAATTTTAATTAATATTTGGGGCGTATTAATTATTAAAATCTATAAAACCTAACTCCCTACAATGGATTTCATAACTATTGATTTTGAAACAGCATCAGCAGATAGAAATAGTCCCTGTGAAATTGGTTTGACATTCGTTAAAAATAGACAAATAGTTGAAACAAAGTCATGGCTTATCAAACCACAATATAATAGATTTGACTATTTTAATATGCTCATTCATGGTATCAGACCAGAAGATGTAGCTGATAAATCTGAATTTCCTGAATTATGGCCTGAAATTCTTCCTCTAATCGAAAATCAATTTTTAATAGCCCATAATGCAAGTTTCGATATGAGTGTTTTAAGAAGAACACTTGAAACATATCAAATCCCATTCCCATCATTAAACTACTCTTGCAGTTACATATTTTCAAAAAAGGTTTGGCAAGGCTTACCGGGTTATGATTTAAAAACGCTTTGCAGAATTAACAATATAAATCTAAATCATCATAGAGCAGGTGCAGATAGTAGAGCAACTGCCGAATTAGCTTTAAAAGCATTTGATGTTGCAGAAGTTCTAACCGTGGATGATTTCCCCGAAAAATTAAAAACTACTATCGGACAACTGTATACTGGGGGTTACAGACCATCAGAGTCAAAACGAATATACAAACCCAAAGATGTTTCAAAAATTATTGGTGACCCTTCAAAGCATAAACCTAATAGTATTTTTTATGGCCGCAACGTAATATTTACAGGTGCTTTATCTTCAATGGTGCGCTCAGAAGCACAACAACTCATAGCTGATATTGGCGGTATCATCAGTAATAGCGTAACCAAAGATACAGATTTCTTAATTATAGGGCATCAGGATTATCGAGTGGTTGGCGAAGATGGAATGAGTAATAAACAAGAGAAAGCTGTTAACCTAATAGCAAATGGCGCAGAACTTGAAATTTTATCTGAAAATGATTTTTTAAGGAATATCTGAAACAAATAAAACTAAACTTAAATAGTTCAAAAGAATCTAAATGGAATGTCTGATAATGTGTTTTTGCAAGTTCACTAAAAAGTATAGATGAGAAAATAAAATACAGTATTTTACCAATAATAAGCAATTTAATAACTGACCACTTAGAACTTGAAAAAACCTATGGTCGGCTGCGAACAATTTTCAGCAGGCACAACCGCCTACGACTTCTCCGACATGGGCGCCTACTGCGACAACTGCCAATACGAAATCAGAATCTCCGAACGAGAGGACGAGGATTATTATGAGGAAGATTGAATTGAATTAAGTAATGGGCTTGTGGTGGTGGCCATTTGGGTAGATAGCAGCCACTACAAGCCTATTAAGAGTATATTTAAAATTTATAAATGTAACTGGGAATCCAGTCTGTAAAATGATGTTCAAGCAGTCAGAAACTAAATTCGGTAAAAATAAACTTTAACTATGCTCTTAAAAAAATAAAATTACAGCCTATTCTTAACAAAACTTGATACTGTAAGCCTATGAACATTCAGTATTCTGCTAATTGCGCTGTACGAAACTTTTTTATCTAATAATTCTTTGATTTTCTTTTCTTGACCAGAAAGCTTTGTTTTTGCTGATTTACTACCCTTTGGACGCCCTAAGATAACCCCTTCAGCTCTTTTTCTTGCTAAAGCTTCTTTGGTTCTTTGTGAAATCAAATTTCTTTCTATCTCTGCCGAAAGACCAAAAGCAAAGGCTAAAACTTTAGAATTTATATCATTCCCTAATCTATAATTATCTTTAATTGTCCAAACTTGTACTTCCTTCTTCATGCATTGATTAAGTATGCCCATAATCATCAACAAATTACGGCCCAATCGAGAAAGCTCAGTACAAATGAGAACATCGTCCTTTTTCATTTTGTTAAGCAGCCTACCTAAGACTCGATTCTCAACATTCTTTGTTCCCGAAATTGTCTCTTCTATCCATTTTTCAATAATAAATTCATTTTTCTCACAAAAGTTATTAATCTGGTATCGTTGATTTTCTACTGTTTGTTTGTCACTACTTACTCTAATGTATCCGTAAATCATATTTAAAAATTGTTTAAGTTATTTATAGAATTAATCTATACAATAACCTTGCAACAATAAACGCCCCATTCTTCGCGGGCGGGATATTAAGAGATATGGGTGTGAATTTGGAGACCTTTATTTAATTACAACCTTTCCTAGTTTAAAAATTGATATTGAAAAATACTCTGCAATAAAACAACATTTAATGAGTTTTGGATATGATAGATTAAAGCAAACCGGTGAATCAGGAGCGAGAAAAAGAACCCATAATAAATGGTTTGAAACACAAGATAGTATAAGTTATTGGGACGATTTTTCTAAACAGAAAATCATAT
>NZ_JACETV010000004.1 GCF_013912375.1 Emticicia sp. BO119
TTTTAACTCTCCCCCAATCTCCTGATTACCACCTTTTTACTATGCTCCTGCTATGTAACGCTCAGTCTGTTCCTCATTTTTGGGACTGCAAAGGTAAGGCTCTTTTTTACATTTGTCAATACCTCTCCTCAAAGTTTTTTAACGCCTTTCCCTTATTTTCCTTACTACTAACTACTTACAGTTTCACCCCTCAAAAACCTTTATATAAGTTCTTGAAATTGTCCTATCAACACTATTTTACCTTTATGCTTTTAGGTATATTTACTTATGGGGACCATCAAAGGTTAAAATTGGTACGGTGGTTAAATCGGCTTAGTAGAGTACCTATTATATATCACTTTCTAAATTGTGAGTATATAGTCTCTCTCTACTTTATATTAATATGCCTTGAACTTTCAGAATTTACTATTGCCTTAGGTATTTAGTATAAAAACCGATGCTGTCACAAATGGTATAGAAAACCCAATCCTTATTATTTGTTCTTCATATTTCCCGCATTTACTCTAAACTTTAAAAATCAAATTGTTGTTATGCCCCTACTGTTATATTCTATAAAAGTTGTTTAGGGTTATTTCTTTAAAAATGTGTTGTTTTGACTACACCTGCATCAAATGATTTTCAACCCTGCCATGCGAAGAATGACACAATAGTCTGATTTTACCGGAAATCTCCTCAAACACTTTGAGAACACAATGGTAAGTCGGAAATTTAGGGGGTGCCTGGTAGGTGACACCCAGTCTTGGATAACCATCCACACTCGCCATCCACAGAGTAATAATTGAAATGAAAGAAGAGAAAAGAGTTGCAAGCGCAATTAAAGTGGAATCGAAAAGGTTACCATTATGGTGGGAACCTTTTTGAAAGGAGACAGTAGCGAAGCAGCGAAGCGATAGTTTCAGGTACCAGCTACTAAACTGGAACCAGAAAAGGTAGACACTACGGTGACTACCCTTTTGAAAGAAACGAAACAAGTTCATAGTATATATAGAGTATAGTTTTCATTTAAACAACATTGCATGAAAATTCCCGTAAATCTGATTACAGGTTTTTTAGGAGTGGGCAAAACCACTGCTATCAAACATTTGCTGGCAAGCAAACCCCAGGCCGAACGTTGGGCTATTATTATCAACGAGTTTGGCGCTGTTTCTATCGATCATACAGCTATTGAAGAAAAAGATGGCTTGACGATTCGTGAAGTAGCCGGGGGGTGTATCTGTTGTACGGCCAATGTACCCATGCAATATACGCTTACTACTGTATTACGTCAACAGAAACCCGACCGGATTCTGATTGAACCTACGGGTATGGGGCATCCTGAGAATATTCTGGATTTGCTTCGAGGTAAATTCATGAAAGATATATTAGATGTAAGAGCCACGATTTGTCTGGTTGATCCTCGTCGATGGGCGAATGCTGATGTTAGAGCAAATGAGACTTTTCAGGACCAGATTAATCTGGCCGATGTATTGATAGCGAATAAAACAGACCTGGCAGGCGAAGAATTAACCGAGGAATTTAAGGATTGGGCAGATTCTTTGTATCCACCTAAATTATTGATAGCCCATGTAAGCAATGGCGAGATTGATTTTAACTGGCTAAATATTGAACCATTTGGCGATAGAAAGGCACAGTTCGCACATGAAGCTCATCATCATCATGCACATGAAGGAGAATTACCAGTGCCAACCCTTGGAAATCCGGTTAAAAAGGAAAGTCATGGTTTAGGTTTACATGGTTGCGGCTGGATTTTTTCGCCTGATGAGATTTTCAATCTTCCTAAGCTACGTCAGTTTTTTAGTAGCTTGAAAGACGTTTACCGGGCCAAAGGAGTTTTCAGAACAGGTAAAGACTGGGTCTTGATCAATGCCGTTGGTGGAGAGTTTACTGTTCAATATATTGCCTATCGCCGTGATAGTCGGGTTGAACTGATTGCACCTACCAAGTTAGACTGGGCATTGTATGAAGAAAAACTGAATGACTGTTTGCTTGAAATTCCGGTGGCATAAAAGCCTATCCTTTATATACATTATATATAATACAGAAATTAACTTTAAATTTGCATCTATCAAGATAGATGAACCATAAGATAACCAACGTTATACAATAGAATTAGAACATACGATATTGAACGACCTATATGCAAAACCTGAAGATTTATAATACACTTACACGCCAGAAAGAAGAATTTAAACCCCTTAGTCCACCTTATGTAGGAATGTATGTCTGCGGACCAACCGTTTACAATTATGTACACTTAGGGAATGTTCGCACCTTCCTGACTTTCGATGTGCTTTTCCGTTACCTGACTGAAATTGGTTATAAGGTTCGTTACGTAAGAAATATTACTGATGTGGGTCACCTGGTGGGTGATGGAGATGAAGGAGAAGACAAAATCGGAAAGATGGCGAAACTGGAGAAACTGGAGCCTATGGAGATTGTACAAAGATACACCAACGATTTCCACAAAGTATTAGAGCAATTCAATTTCCTGCCACCAAGCATAGAACCTACTGCCACAGGGCATCTGGTTGAACAGATTGAAGCGGTAAAAACATTGATTGATAAAGGCTTGGCATATGAAGCTAACGGTTCGGTTTATTTTGATATTAATCAATATAATCAAGAAGGTAATGATTATGGCAAACTGTCAGGCAGAATCCTGGAAGATTTGCTGAATGAAACCCGTGAATTGGATGGACAATCTGAAAAACGTAATCCACTTGATTTTGCTATCTGGAAAAACGCAAGCCCTGAACATATTATGCAATGGAAATCTCCTTGGGGTATGGGATTTCCGGGATGGCATTTGGAGTGTACTTGTATGAGTACCAAATACCTGGGCAAGCAGTTTGATATTCACGGCGGCGGTATGGACCTGAAATTCCCGCACCACGAATGTGAAATTGCGCAGGGTGTTGGTATTACAGGCGTAGAGCCGGTTCGCTACTGGATGCACTCTAATATGTTGACAGTAAACGGGCAAAAGATGTCAAAATCTTTGGGTAATTCATTCTTACCATCAGAGCTTTTTGCCGGAAGTCACCCATTGCTTGAGCAGGCTTATACTCCAATGACTGTTCGCTTCTTCATGCTTCAATCGCAGTACCGTAGTACACTTGATTTCTCGAACGATGCTTTAAGAGCTGCTCAAAAAGGTTATAGACGTTTGATTAATGGTTTGCGGATTGTGAAGACGTTGACATTAGACATTAATGACAAAGTAGCTGATAAAATACCAAGCGAGCTGATTGACGATACGCAAGCAGGTAACGTAGCTACGCAAACTGTAGCGGCTCCGGTTGTTAAGGTTGCCATTGATGAAAAGAAAAAACTGGATATTGAAAAAACAGTGCAGGCTTTTTATGAGGCAATGAATGATGATTTGAATACAGCCGTGGCTATCGCTCAGCTATTCAATTTGTTGAAGTATGTGAACATGATTTATATGAATCAGCTAGACCCAAGGACTTTGGGTGAGGATACTTTCAACTTGTTGCAAGAGAAGTTTGTGGTATTTATGGAGCAGATTCTGGGTATTACAGAGGAGCCTTTAACACAAGGCGATGGTATTCTGAGCGGGATGTTGTCTCTTTATAAAGAATATAAGTCGAGCCAAAGATATGACAAAGTAGACGAAATCAGAACTTACTTCAAATCAAACGGCATGACTATCAAGGATATGAAGCACCGTATTGATTGGGCCTGGGAAGAATAGGAATTATATAGAAAAAGGTGGCGCTTCTGGGCGCCACCTTTTGGTTTATATAAGTTTATATCTATTACTCCTCTCCCAAAAACGGATATTTATAATCAGTAGGTGAAACGAAAGTTTCTTTGATTGTACGAGGTTGTACCCAACGGAATAAGTTCAGGATTGAACCTGCCTTGTCGTTTGTACCAGAAGCACGGGCACCACCGAATGGTTGCTGGCCTACAACGGCACCTGTTGGCTTATCGTTGATATAGAAGTTTCCGGCAGCATCCACCAGTTTTTTAGTTGCTAAATCAATAGCGTAACGATCTTTGGCAAAAATGGCGCCTGTTAAGGCATAAGGAGAAGTAGCATTCACCAATTCCAACGTCTTTTCGTAATCTGCTGCTTCATATACATAGATCGTGAGTACCGGGCCAAAGATTTCTTCGCACATCGTCACATAATTAGGGTCTGATGTGAGTAGAATGGTCGGCTCAACAAAGTAGCCTTTCGACTTATCGTAGTTCCCTCCGGCAAGTATGCTTACTTTATCGCTTTTCTTTGCATTATCTATATAGGTAGCAATTTTATCAAACGATTTTTCGTCAATAACCGCATTTACGAAGTTGGTGAAATCTTCTGTGCCACCCATTTTGATCTCTTTCAAATCTGCTAAGACGTAGCCTTTTACTTCTTCCCAGATATTAGATGGAATATAGGCACGGGAGGCAGCTGAGCATTTTTGTCCCTGGTATTCAAAAGCCCCACGAACCAGGCCTGTTGCCAAAGCCTTTGTATCAGCAGATTCATGTGCCATTACAAAGTCTTTTCCACCGGTTTCACCCACAATACGTGGATAAGATTTATACAAATGAATATTCTCGCCAATCGTTTTCCAGATTGTCTGGAATACTTTGGTACTACCTGTAAAGTGGATACCTGCAAAGTCTGGATGTTTGAAAACTATATCTCCTACTACAGGGCCGTCAACATAAATCAAGTTAATAACTCCATCTGGTAAACCTGCTTCACGGAAAACTTCCATGATTACATTCGCTGAATAGATTTGCGGATAAGCAGGTTTCCAAACCGTTACATTACCCATCATGGCTACGCATGAAGGTAAGTTTCCGGCAATGGCGGTAAAGTTGAAAGGAGTTAAGGCAAATACAAAGCCCTCTAATGGTCTGTATTCCAATCTATTCCATAAACCACGTACTGAATCAGGTTGCCCAGTATAAACCTGCTCCATAAAAGCCACATTGAAGCGTAGGAAGTCTATCAACTCACAAGCTGAATCTATCTCCGCCTGATAGGCATTTTTTGATTGACCCAACATGGTGGCCGCATTCATTTTTGCTCTATATGGACCTGCTAATAAGTCGGCTGCTTTCAGGAAAATACTGGCTCTTTGCTCCCATGAAAGCGCCGCCCAGGCCGGACGAGCCGCTAAAGCTGCTTCAATGGCTTTTTCTACATGAGAGGCGTCTCCTTCACTGGCATAGCCTAATACGTGTTGATGGTCATGTGGAGGAGAAAGCTTGATTTTATTGTTGGTATGTATTTGTTCACTGCCAATATACATCGGCACCTCAATTTGTTTCGAGCGAGCCTCTGCAATGGCTTTTTTGAGTGCGAGTTTTTCGGGAGAACCTTTACCGTAATTCAGAACCGGTTCATTAACCGGCGTAGGTACTTTAAAGATAGTATTATTCATGATTGATGAAGG
Source organism: Emticicia sp. BO119 (assembly GCF_013912375.1). Lineage (GTDB taxonomy): Bacteria > Bacteroidota > Bacteroidia > Cytophagales > Spirosomataceae > Emticicia. The sequence goes on from NZ_JACETV010000004.1 coordinate 5,424, forward strand.
GGATTTTTTGCCAAAATTAGAGGAAATTTTAGATAAGTTCGAATAAATCTTTTGTGTATTGTTGTCCTCTTTATACCATAATTATAAACACAACACAATTATTCTCATTTCGGTTTACTTTGCTTTGGCAAGCCTATCAAAAAGAAAACCCACCCGAATAATTTATTCAGATGGGTCTCTGTTATGTTTAATTTTGCTTTTTATAACTTCACACCCGATAATCTGCTAATCTCCAGTTTTGACAATATTATCTGATAATCATATTGTAACAAACTGAATTTGGCATCTTCTACGGCTGTTTCAGAAGTCTGAATTTCTAAAGGAGTACTTACGCCATTTGTCAGACGGATTTTAGCCAGTTTCAAACCATACTCTGCCTGAAAGACATTGCGCTCAGCTAATGCTCTTTTTTGCGTAGCTACTTTAATGTCATTAAAAGCATTTTCAATATCACGATTAATCTGCGTTTTCTGTGCTGCAGTGTTTTCTCTGGCAGCATCCAGATTAATTCTGGCGATCTGGGTATTGTAAGCACTTCTCTTGCCTGTGTAAATCGGAACAGTTAATCTGACACCCAACAAAGTATTAAAACGCCAGGCATCAATATTTGGCTGATAACCATTTTTGATACCCGCTGCTGCATTGGCAGATAATTGCGGCAAATTACCCATAGATGAAATCTTGATTTCCTGCGCTAAAGCATTTTCACGAGCAGCGGCAGTTCTTAAATCCAGGTTATTAACGATTGCTTCGCTGATAGCTCCACGGGAATCTGCATAAGGATAATTATATTGCAATTCGGCATTAGCCGGAATCTGATTATGTGCATCAGTACCAATTAAAGCGCTCAGGAAAATGTATTGTTTCTCCAGTTGTCCTTGTAAATCTACTACTCTGATTTCGGCATTTTTGTAACGTACTTGCGCTTGTACTACATCATAATCAAGGGCATCGCCGCTCTTTAATCTATCGCTGATAATCTTACTGTTTTCATCCACCAGTTTTACCTGGTCCTGTTGCACAGCAATCGCTTTTTGCAGATAAATAATACCATAATACAACTGTGCTACCTGATAAGCCAAAGTTTGTTTCAGGCTTTCGATACCTTCGCGTTGTTGTTGCATTTCAAGCAAGGTTTTCTGTACGCTTGCTTTGAATCTGCCCCAATCGTAAATCACATATGAAGCTGCTACATTAGTACTATAATTATTATGCGGCTGAAACTGTAATTTACCCTCAAATCCCGGAATCGGGATAACGGCCTCGGCAATAGGGTCGAGCCTTGTATAGCTTATCTCTCCGTTAATCTGAGGTTTCGTTCCACTTTGTTGTACTTTGATACGATAGTCGCCCACGTTCAATAACTGTACTTGTTCTTTTATGCGCGACGACCCTTCAAGGGTCATTTTAACCAATGAATTTAATGTCTCATTGGAGTTTTGTGCAATGGCTACCTGACCAAAAAGTAATAGGATAGCTATGGATATTTTTTGAAATTTCATTTTCGGAAACATAAATGTTTTTGATAAAATCTATCATTAATGAGACTCTGCTGCGGCCTTGGCTGCGGCAGCCGATTCGGCAGCACTTTTCTTTTTTGTTCTGAGTAATACCACTAAAGGCAGCACACATATAAAGAAAATCGAGATAATGCGGAATGTATCCAGATATGCCAGATAATACGACTGTCGATCGAGTAACAGCTCTAATTGCCTGTATGCCTGAGCAGTAGCTTGCATCGCATCGCCTGTACGAGATAAAAAAGACATCTTGATGGCATTGAATCGCTCAGCAAACAGGGGATTGTTCGGCACATAATTAGCTACTAAATCTGAACGGTGCTGGGCATATTGCAACGCCACGTAGTTATTAGCCAGGGCAATGCCAAATGCCCCACCCAATTGACGGATCATATTTGTGAGAGAAATACCTGCACCAAATTCACTCGGTTTCAAACCTGCAACCGATGCATTAATTAATGGTAATTGCAGAAGTACTGTTCCTAAACCACGCAGCAATTGCATAGGATAAAAATCCCATTTACTCATATCAGTAGTGGCCGTTCCGCTATAAAACCCGAATGCCGCAAAGATAATAATCCCTGCTACCACAAACGGAATCGGCGATGCTCCAGCCGACATACGACGCCCCAGAATCGGGAATATAGGCAATATAGTAAGTGTAGGAAATAACAACGAAAGCCCGGTTTCGTACGGGGTAAAACCATTGATACGTTGCACCAGAACCGGATAAACGAATACAGACGTAAATAAACCAAACCCGGATACCATTACGAAAATGCTGGAGAAGGCAAAGTTTCTGTTGCCAAAGATTTTCAGGTTTACTACCGGATGCTCTGTGTTTAATTCCCGGCTGATAAAACCTACAATACCGACTAAAGCTACCAACGATATAACCGAAATCTCTCTTGATTGAAACCAGTCTTTCGATTCGCCTTTTTCCAAGACATATTGTAGAGCACCTATACCTATCATTAAGAGCGCGATACCTAAATAGTCTATTTTGATTTTATCCTTGTGCTTACCCTCATCGGCTTTTTTAGGAATGTACAAAATAGTCAGGATAGTAGCTACAATACATATAGGAACATTAATAAAGAAAATATCTCCCCATGTATAATTATCTACGATGTATCCGCCAAGAGTCGGGCCTAAAGTTGGACCTAATACGATACCCATTCCAAAAAGCCCCGAGGCTGTTCCTCTGTCTTTGGGCGGAAAGGCATCGAATAAAATGGCTTGAGAGGTCGATAGCAAGGCACCACCGCCTATCCCTTGAATAAAGCGCCATAAAACCAGTTCCCAAAGACTACCCGAATTACCACAGAGGTAAGAGGCGATCCCAAAGAGTATCATCGAGCCGAGGTAATAATTTTTTCGTCCGAAATACTCTCCTAAAAAGCCTGTCATCGGGATGATAATTACATTGGCAATGGCATAAGATGTAATAACCCAGGCAATATCTTCGATGGTTGCTCCTAAGGATCCGGCCATTTGGTTGAGTGCTACGTTTACAATCGTGGTATCCAGTAACTCCATAATAGCGGCAGTTACGGTTGTCAAAACGATGATAAACCTTGAAGCACCCGACACGTTGTTTTCTAATTGATTTTCCATGAAACGTGTTTATATAGTATCTTCAATACCTGCGTAGATTTATTTAATTTTTACCTCTACTTCAAGGCTCATGCCCGCGCGGAGTTTATCACGATATTTTTCTACCCCATGAATTGCAATTTTTACAGGGATTTTCTGCGTTACTTTCACAAAGTTACCACTGGCGTTATCAGGTGGGAGAAGCGCATATTTTGCACCAGTGGCATCAGAAAAATCAGCTATTTTACCTTTCAACTCCAGCTCAGGGAAAGCATCTAATTTAATAGTCGCCTCCTGTCCAATAGCCAGACGACCAATTTGCGTTTCTTTAAAATTGGCAACTACCCAATACAAAGAATCCTGCACAATAGTGGCAAGGGTCTGGCCTGGCTGAATGTATTGTCCGGGTTCAACGCTTTTTCTGCCTATTTTCCCGTTTTCGTTAGCATATACCTTCGAGTAAGTCAAGCGAAGTTTTTGTTGCTCAATTTTTGCTTTTTGTACTGCTAAAGAGGCTTCTGCTTTGTGAAGATTACTGTATAAAATATCCATACGTGATTTCGACGCGGCAATGTCTTGTTTTTGCCCTTCGTATTGAGCAGTTAATACTTCAAAATTTGATTTACTATCATCTGCCTGACGTCTTGTAATGGCATTATCAGCAAATAATTTAGCATCTCTTTCCGAATCCTTCTGTGCTTTATCTTTGCGTAAAACAGTAGCTGTAATATTGGTTTCGGCGGCGTTGATGGTCATTCCGGTATTTTTGATATTAGCCTTGGCATTCTCAACGTCTGTCAGCAATTGCTGGTAGGTTGCTTCCATTTCAGTTAAAGCCAGTTGTTGTTCGCGGTCGTCAATATCAACCAGTAGCTGGCCTTTCTTTACCTGTTCAAAGTCTTTCATACTTACACTGCTCACGTAGCCTCCTACACGTGGCACAACCGGAACAGTATAAGTTTCTATCTGTGCATTGTCTGTTGTTTCGTAGTGCTGATTATACTGATAACGTTGGTAAGCGTAGATACCTGCCCCTAACAGGATTAGTACTAAAATGATACGGGGAATGTAGTTCTTAACAGATTTTTTTTGTGGAGTTTCCATCTTTTCTTTTGGTAATATTAATGTTCGCTTTGTTCCTTCATTAGTCAACCATATTGACGATGCAAAGGTAAACTAAGTTGACTAAATTAGTCAAGCATATTGACTAATTTATTTTTTCTACTTAATTTTGTTTCAGGAAAAGGAATTGGACAGAATTTACTACTTTTGCAATATGCTGATAATCAGCGCATTGAATCTTAATAACACAATGAACGAGGATATATTAAAAGAAGTGGCAGTTTTTAAAGCTACCAAAGGAAGGCTTTTTGGCAAACTTTTAAGCAAAAGCTACCGCTTCATGAGCGAGATAGCAAGTGAGTATCTGCAAGGCATCGGATACAAAAATTTCAGAATAGGCCATGCTGTCGCCTTATTACATATAGATTTAGAGGGGACTAATATTAACACGCTTTCTAATAAAGCGTGTATAACCAAACAAGCGATGAGTAAACTGATTAAGGAGCTGCAAAACGAAGGGTATGTAACCGTAGAGAAAGACCTGACAGATGCCAGAGCACTCATTGTCCGACATTCAGCAAAAGGGGTACAAGCTTTGATAGACTGGAAAAGATGTATGGAATATGTAAATGAGAAGTTTAAGGAAATATTAGGTAGTGATAAATTAGAAACATTAAGGGAGATTTTATATGAACTGGTAGATCACTATGAAGCCTCTACACAATATAATAAGGCTAATGATCTGAGACATGCCATGATGAGAAAGGATTCTATGATATTAGATGATTTCGATAAAAATTAGATGAATCCAGAAAGCTGAATCTCTGATAATTAATAAAAACTACGTATGTTAGTAGATGAAAACCAGTAGCTTGTTTTAATATTTGGTTTTGACAGAAATCAACCCAACACTGGAATCATGACAGTTACCCAAATCATTATATTAGTCGTTGTTCTTTATCTAGCAATCTGCATTATTGCCTATAAGGTACAGGAATACTTTATATTTAAGCCTGAAAAACTTTCACCTGATTTCAAATTCAGATATGACGACCATTTTGAAGAATTATTCTTTGATATGCCCGATGGTGCGCGCATCAATGGCTTGTTGTTTTATGATGTAGACGAATCTACACGGGGATTGGTCATTTATTTTCATGGCAACACCCGAAGCATTAAAGGATGGGCCAAATATGCCAAAGACTTTTTTGCTCATGATTATGACGTGCTGATGATTGATTACCGAGGCTTCGGTAAAAGTACAGGTAAACGCCACGAAGATACTATGTATGAAGACTCACAAGCGGTATATAATCAGATGTTGAAAAAAGGTTACCTTGAAAAACACATCATTATTTACGGTCGTTCATTAGGTTCTGGTTTTGCTTGCAAATTAGCCTCTCGCAATCATCCCAAAATGCTTATTCTTGATGCACCTTATTATAGTTTCTCACAACTAACCAGCCGGTTTTTGCCTTTTCTTCCTGTTTCAATGATTCTCCGTTTTTCTATCCGTACCGATGAATACATTAAATTTGTGAAATGTCCTGTTTATATTATCCACGGCACGAAAGATTTCCTGATTCCCTTTCGTTCAAGTGTGAAATTAGCAAGACTGGCGCCACAGCATACGCGTTTAGTGCCTATTTATGGCGGAGGACACAATAATCTGCCTTCATTTCCTGAATACCATAAACACCTTGAAGATATTTTATTAGACAGATTTGATTTAATTTTTGACAAACAATTCCGAATAGAATAGATTTGTGTTTTGAATACCTTTAAACCTATTCTGAAATAGTTTCTGCAAAACAAAAGATACAGTGATTAAGAGAATTATAACAATTGCCCTAATTATTTACGCTTCCGTTTTTGGATTGGCCGTCCTTTTTCAACGTTTTATTATCCTGCATCCTGATAAATTAGAAAAAGGTTATGCGTTTGAGTTTGATGATGCCGTGGAATTTTATGTATCGCCAAACCAGACTATTAACCTTAATGCCCTGATGTTTCTGACTAAAGATAGTACCAAAAAAGGCGTAGTGATGTATCTGCACGGCAACTCTCATAATATACGGGTATGGGGCAAATATGCCAAGCAATTTACCTCGCGTGGATATGACGTAATCATGTACGATTACCGGGGTTTTGGCAAAAGTAATGGACGATTAGACGAAGGAAATCTTTTGAGTGATGCACAAACTGTACTGAAAGATATTCAGAGACGTTATCCGCCAAGAAATATGATTATTTATGGCCGCTCGCTGGGTACAGGAGTAGCCACTAAATTGGCTATGGATAATGAGGTAAAAATGTTAATCTTAGAAACACCATATACTTGCATCCCTGATGTGGCCTGGAGCCATGCCCCCCTATTCCCTTATAGTAAGGCATGTGAATTTCAGTTGCCTACTTATGAATGGATCACAAAGGTAAAATGCCCTATATATATATTTCATGGAACTGACGACCAGATTATTCCTTATGAACACAGCCTGAAATTAGCTCAGTTTTTAAATAAAAACCCCAAAGACATTCTCACTACTTTAGATGGAGGACGTCATCGGGGTTTAGATAAATTTAAAGAATACCAGGCAAAGCTGGACGAAATTCTTAAATAATTTCTATTAGCGCAGTTTCAAGGTTACCAGACAAGCAACTGCCAACACAATACCTACAATCCAGAAGCGGGTAACGATTTTTGCCTCATGGTAACCTTTTTTCTGAAAATGATGATGCAATGGCGACATCAGGAATAGTCGGTTTTTCTGGGCATACTCCAGACCTCGCTTTCTTTTCTGGTATTTAAAATAACTTACCTGCATAATAACAGACAGGTTTTCCATTAAGAATATCCCACACATTACCGGTATCAATAATTCTTTGCGAAGCGCCAGAGCCAATACTGCAATGATACTCCCCAACATCAGGCTCCCTGTGTCTCCCATAAATACCTGTGCCGGATAAGCATTATACCATAAAAACCCGATACAGGCACCTACAAAAGCAGTGCAGAAAATTACCACCTCTCCGGAATTGGGAATCATCATTATGTTCAGATATTGTGAAAACACCTTATTCCCTGACAAATAAGCAAAAATTGCTAACGTAAGACCGATTATAGCAGAAGTACCTGCAGCCAGGCCATCAATACCATCGGTAATATTTGCTCCGTTCGATACGGCTGTAATAATAAAAATAACAATGATTACATAAGGAATCCAAGCAAGGCTTTCGGGCAGGAAACTGCCAAGAAGCTGATAATCTATTTCATTATTTTTGAAGAATGGTAATGTGGTTGTCAAAGAATGTGTATCTACGTACTTCTGTACTTCTCCTACAGCCGTGCTGATTTTAGCTTTTTCATATACTCTTATTTTTACATAATCGTTAAAATACAGGGCCAGACCCACTATCAAGCCTAAACCCACTTGTCCAACCACCTTGAAGCGGCCTTTCAAACCCTCTTTATCTTTTTTGAAAACCTTGATATAATCATCGGCAAAACCAATTCCACAAGTCCATACAGTAGCAATAATCAGCAATACGATATACACATTATCTAATTTTGCGAATAACAAAACCGGAATCAGCAATGAGGCTAAAATGATAAACCCGCCCATAGTTGGTGTGCCTTTTTTCTGCATCTGCCCCTCCAGACCCAGATCCCGGATGGTTTCTCCAATTTGTAATTTCCGTAGATAATTAATAAGTTTTTTACCGTAGATTGCAGCAATTAAAAGCGAGAAAACAATAGCACCCATGGCACGGAAAGTGATGTATTGGAACACCCCTGCACCGGGAAAATTAAAGGATTTGTCAAGGTAAGTAAACAGATAATAAAGCATAGGACATTAAGTTTTAGGAAAGTGTAGCAAAGATAGTTTTTTTTGAAGTTTTCAGAAAAAAAACCACCTTTTTTTAAAAATTCCCATACAAATAACTCTTGAAATACAAAAAACAGATTTTTTATATTTCTGTATAGTTGTTTTAAATAAGCAGAAATATAGTGCCGAACATGAAATTTTTAAAATTTCTAATACTTTTTTGACCAATACCTACTCCAAAATTATCTTCCTCAAAAAAAACCTGATAAATATTTGTCTATACAACGTTTTTTCTCTTTTTTTGTATGGTATTCTTAGGTAAGACTATAATAATGTTTAAATATATTTATTAAACTTCTTTCAGAAGTATTAAAGATTTTGAGTTCCCCGCCCGTCGGGGTATTCATCATAGGTTAAAGTATTTTCGTCTTGGAAAGGCATTCGGGGATCCTGAGTGCCTTTTTTGATAAATAGAAGCCTTGAAAATAGTGCTGATAGGCAAAAGCCTATTATTTTTGCATCTTTACACCCGACACTCTATCGCTCAAGGGTAAAACTATGAAGATACCGCTTTATCGGCAAATCCAGGCTCATTTAAAAGAGAAAATCACTTCCGGGCAATACATAGAAGGCAATTTACTCCCTTCTGAAAACGACCTTTGTATAGAGTTCAATGCTACGCGTATGACCGTCAGGCAAGCATTGAACGAGTTGGTAAAAGAAGGCTACATTACCCGGCAGCATGGTAAAGGCAGTATTGTATCTGCCATGCGTAAGTCTCTGGGTTTACTTTCACTGAAAGGGTGGACAGAAGTAGTAGGTGCAAGCGACCGACATGGAACTACCTCTATTTTAGAAGGGCTCGTAATAAAGACGATTACCGAACCTATTTTTAAACATTTACTTCATCAAGAGTTTCATACAGAATTTGTATTTTTGAAGCGTCTCCGGTCGGTAGAGGAATTTCCGGTGATACTTGAAGAAACTTACATTCCAAACGAAAACCTTTCCGAATTGACAAAAGAGCCTTTGATTGATGGCTCATTATTCCGTACGCTTTTTATGCGTTATCAGGTAGATGTCAATAGTATGCAGCAAGAGGTACGAGCCATTGCTGCTACCAAAGAAATTGCCGGTTTGCTGAAAACCAAGGCAAAGTCACCAATTTTGCAGATTCTACGGCGCTATGGTACATCAAAAGAAGGTTTTTATCTGTATAGTCTAATTTATTGTAATACTGAAAAATACGCAATAAGTAGTTTTAACTAAGGATGCCGCGAGACGGTCACCCCCCCACCCCTGAAGGGGGGTTATTATTTAACCAAAAAATTCCCTTTCAGGGGATAAGGGTTTTTATTCAACTATGAAAAAAATTAAAGTTGCCGTTGTCGGAACGGGTTTTATCGGGCCAGCTCATATTGAAGCCCTACGCCGCCTGCCAAATGTAGAAGTAGCCGCTCTTTGCGAAGCCAATATAGACCTGGCTACCGAAAAAGCTGCGAGCTTGGGTATCGAACGAGCTTATATTTTTGATGATTTATTAAAACAGGAAGACATTGAGTGTATCCATGTTTGTACACCTAATTTCTTACATTATTCGCAATCAAAAGCAGCTTTATTAGCAGGCAAACATGTAGTTTGTGAAAAACCTTTAGCTACTAAAATTGAAGAAGCTGAAGAACTGGTAAAAATTGCTACTGAAACTGGTCTGGTAAATGCCGTACACTTTAACCTGAGATATTATCCTTTGGTTCGCCAGATGAAAACTATGCGTGAAAAAGGTGATTTAGGAGAAATCTACTCAATCTTAGGGTCGTACTTGCAAGACTGGCTTTTCTACCAAACAGATTATAACTGGCGCCTGGAGCCGGACAAATCTGGCGATTCAAGAGCTATTGCCGATATTGGTTCGCACTTGTTAGATGTAACAGAGTATATTACAGGGTTGAAAATCACTGAAGTAATGGCTGATTTCTCAACGGTTCATAAAACACGTTTGAAACCTTTGAAAGCCATTGAAACCTACTCAGGTAAAATGCTACAGGCTTCTGATTATCAGGAAGTGCCTATTAATACCGAAGATCATGCTAATGTATTGTTGCGTTTTGATAATGGCAACAAAGGTAGTGTAACCGTTAGTCAGGTTTCAGCCGGGCGTAAAAACCGTTTGAATATCGAGATTTCGGGTTCTAAAGCTAATTTTGAGTGGTGTTCTGAAAAACCAAACGAAATGTGGATTGGTAAACGAGATGGTGCTAATCAGGTATTGATGAAAGACCCATCATTATTCTATCGTGAAGCAACCAGTTTAATCAGCTTCCCTGGCGGACATAACGAAGGTTTCCCTGATACTTCGAAACAATTGTTCAAAGAAGTATATGCAGCCGTAACTGAAGGTAAACAACCAGAAAACCCGACGTATCCTACATTCGCCGACGGGTTACGTGAATTAATCATTTGCGAAAGAATCATCGAAAGCCACCGCAAACAAGCTTGGGTAACGGTATAATTCTTTAACTATATTTACTAAGACGGCAGTCGTTCTATTGAAAGAATCACTGCCGTTTTTTATTTCCTCGTATATTTGTGCCTTTAAAAATATGGAAGCATAATGAAGATTGGTTTGTTTTTTGGCTCGTTTAATCCTATTCATGTGGGGCATTTGATTATTGCTAATACTATGGCATATACTACCGACCTGGAGCAGGTATGGTTTATTGTTTCGCCACAGAACCCATTTAAAAAAAACAAAGGACTTCTGCATGAGTTTGACCGCCTGACAATGGTAGAAAAAGCTATTGCTGATAATTACCGGCTCAAAGCCAGTGATATAGAGTTTTCAATGCCTAAACCGAGCTATACGATTGATACCCTCGCAAAATTGACTGAACGTCACTCAACACATGAATTCAAACTCATTATGGGTGAAGATAATCTGGTGCAATTTGAGAACTGGAAGAATTACGACAAGATTCTTGAGTATTATGAGCTATACGTTTATCCTCGCCCAAATACGCCTGAACATAACTTTAAGAACCATCCCAAAGTAAAGTTCATTGAAGCTCCACTATTAGATATTTCGGCCACGTTTATCCGTAATAGCATCAAATCAGGCAAGCCCATCCGTTATATGGTTAGCGATGTAGTCGAGGAATATATCCGATGGAAAAAATTCTATTTATAATCAGGCACTCACACTAATCTGCTCCGCTAAAATACCGATACCTTCTGTAAAACTTACTGGCTCGTAGCCCAATATCTCACGGGATTTGGTTAAATCAAAACCTGTTCTTGCCGGACGTTTGGCAGGCTGTGTAAATGTGGTGGAATCTGCCTGTGAGATAAGTGCTTTATCAAGGCCAAAATAATCGGCTGTCATAATAGCCATTTCATAAGGCGTCAGGAAGTCCTTACCTGAAATGTTAAAAATGCCTTCTGCTTCCTGATCGGCAATCAAGGCACAGCCTTTGGCTAAATCTTCGGCTAAGGTAGGGGTGCGCCATTGGTCGGTAACTACTTTTATATTTTTACCGTCTTCCAACGATTTCTTCACCCATAAGATAATATTCGTACGGCTCATGTCATGAGCAATGCCATACACCAGAACGGTGCGGGCAATAGCCCATCGGACATTGCTATTAATTACTATCTTTTCAGCAGCATATTTGCTCCAACCATAAAAACTGAGTGGATTGGCTTCGGCATCTTCTTTATAAGGTCCGTTTTTACCATCAAATATAAAATCGGTTGAGATGTGGAGAAGGAAGCAATTGTTTCTTTCAGCAGCTTCTGCCAGATATTCTACGGCATTCACATTCTGCTTCCAGCAATCATCTTTAGCGGTTTCGCACATATCCACGTTGGTCATGGCAGCTGTATTAATAATTACAGCAGGTTGTGTACGGTCGATTACCTCTTGCACTTGTGCCTTATCGGTAATATCCATAGCTGTATAAATATAACCATCCTTAAATGGCAGACGGTTTTCACCTCTTGCTGTGGCTATTATTTCGCAGTTGTTTGTTTTAGTGAGCAACTCTACCAGTTTTTGACCTAACAAGCCATTTGAGCCTGTAATTAATATCTTTTTCATACCCCAAGTATTTATTGCTTAAAGCTGTTTTTATCGAATTATTATAGAAAGCTGAATTTTGTGTTATTTTACTCTAATATGTGTTGTGGAGACCGGGCAATGCTCTGTTTCTACCAATGGCTGTCTTTTCCTAATGAATTGTTAATCTATAAACCAATCAATAGAATTTGTTCCTTAACTCCTGGCTATTGATATTTATATCTATACAACTTCGTTATCTTCTTCTTCTTCATTTTCTTTACAGTCATTGCCATTTTTACGTCTTTCAAAGGTCGGTTGGCTTCGTCTCCTGGTTGTTGGGCGATGGTATCTATCACACCTAAATTATCAATAACCTCGCCAAAAACGGTATAATTATTATCTAAATGCGGAGCACCCCCTATACCAATGTAGTCTGCCCTTTGTTCGGTAGAATAAGCCATCTGATTCCGGCTCGCAACGGCATTCAATTGTTCATCTGTAAACTTCTTACCCTGAACAATATAAAACTGACATGCACTTGATTTTTTTTCGGGGTTACCATCACGAGCTGCCGCTAAAGCTCCTTTTGTATGAACATGATTAGATTTAAACTCAAATGGAATCCGCTCCATATCTCCGCCACCACTACCCAGTGCTTCGCCAGGTTTAGCAGTTCTTGAGTTGGGGTCTCCTCCCTGAATCATAAAATTTTCAATAACCCGATGGAATAACAAGCTATCGAAAAATTTCTTATTGACTAATTTGATAAAATTGGCTTTGTGTAGTGGGGTATCGTCAAACAAAACCATGTGCATGGTTCCGTAGGTAGTTTTAAGAGTAATGAGGTAATCCTTTTTAGATTTTTTTTGAGCAAAAGCTACCGAAGTAATCAACAAAAAACTAACAATAAACTGGCTCTTTTTCATGCTTTTATAAGTGATAGAAGCACAAAAATACAATAATTATTGAAAGCTTTAAATATTTTTTGGAGGTTCCCACAATTCAATTTTATTGCCTTCTGGGTCAAGTATCCAAGCAAACTTACCGAACTCTGACTCTTCAATATCTCCTACAATCTTTACCTCTTCTTCTTTGAGTGCCGCCATTAGTTCCTGGAGGTTTTCTACCTGATAATTAACCATAAAGTCTTTTTTACTGGGCTCCAGATACTTAGTCTCTTTTTTAAAAATGCTCCAGGCAGTAGAAGTTAAATCATCCGGATTATCCTTCCTCCTCCATTCAAATACAGCTCCCCAAGATTCTGATTCAATCCCTAAATGCTTATTATACCAGTCTTTTAAGACGGCGTTATCCTCTGATTTAAAAAAGATGCCTCCAATACCAATTACTCGCTTTTCCATGTAGAATAGTATTTATATAGGTTTATGACAAAACATGATTAGTGGCTACGAACTCCTGAAAAGCCTCACTTTGTATAATCTTTTTAAACCAGAAAGTATAATTCTGTGGGTTATTAGCTATTGCTTCTACAATGTTTGCTACTGAAACCCACTTATAATCCAGTACCTCTGCCGGATTTACTTCAAAAGTATTGTTATACACGCCCGTAAACACGTGGTCTATTTCATTTTCTGTGAGCTGATTATCAAAGGTAGTTTTGTAATGAAACTTATAGAGAAAATCTAAATTGCAGGTAAAGCCCATTTCTTCTCCTAAACGTCGTTCGGCTGCTGTTTTTATCGATTCATTCACATTAGGGTGTCCACAACAGGTATTTGTCCAGAGCCCGCCTGAATGGTATTTATTAAAAACCCTCTGGTGTATCAACAACTCATTATTATCATTAAAAATCAGAACCGAAAAAGCCCGGTGTAATAAGCCTTGCTGATGTACCCGAAGTTTTTCACCACTACCTACTTCTTCATCTATATCATTCACTACTATTATTTCTGTTGTATCAACACTCATATTTTATCTGCTTGATTATACCCAAAACACCAACTATATCTAAAATGTTTAATACACGGCAATTTTAAGATTTTTCTGCCAGTAGTTTATCTATCAGGCGATTAAAATCATTAACAAATTCGTCGTAATAATGTCCTGTGCCGGGTCCGGAGAAGCCTGTATGAATTTCTCTTACCTGTCCTTTTTTATCAATAAAAATGGTTGTCGGGAAACCTATCACCCTGTTAAGCATCGGCAAGGTTTTAGAGGCTTCATCTTTATTGTTTGTTCCTGCCAGAAGCACTTCATAATCTATCCCGAAACGCTCTTTCATACGTTTAATTTTAGGGAAGGCAAAAGAAGTATCTGCACTTTTTTCGTAAGACAATCCGATAATTTCTACTCCCCTGTCTTTATTTTTCTTATACCAGGGAGCCAAGAACCGGCTTTCGTCCATACAATTCGGACACCATGAACCCATAATCTGTATCACCACTACTTTGCCTTTGTAGGTATCATCATTCAATAATACTTTTTTATTATCAGTATTCACAAAAGAGAAATCAACTGTTTTATAACCTTCTTTCAGGTAAGTTAACTTTGTTGCATCTGGTAGTCTGGCGCTATCATTCTTAATTCCGGCCCATGATTCAAAACCTGATGGTGCTGACCAATACCCTCCACCTATTAATTTATTGCCATCAATTTTTGCTTTGAATAAATATACATGCGTCCCGTCAAAACAAGAAAGTTTAAGACTATCACCGACAATGTCACCAGCCAGATAACGATAATCGCCTGTGGTAGTCAGGAAACTACCTGTAACGTGTGAACCGCTGGTTTTGAAAACCCCTACTGATTCGGTCGAATCCTGCTTATCAGCAGAAACGAACAAAACTTCATAGACAGGGGCTAATCCTGATTCGGGCGATTCGGGGTTTTCAGCAAAACGATAAGTTTTGCCATACTCGGCTTTAAAATCAGACTGTATAAAAGTAAAATTCGAACGCATTTTTTTCCAGTAGCCTGTTAATTTTTCACCTTCAGCCTTGGCTACTATTTCAGCGTCAAATATCTCCATCGGGATATGCAAAGAATCATCTTTAATGAACGCCTTGTCCATTTTCAATTCTTCATCACCATTCAGTGCCGATACTGCGTAGCCATCACCTTCTTTTTGTATTTCTAATCCAAAAGGTAATTCTCCGCCTGTGGTCTGAATAGTAGCACGCCAGGTGCCTGTTTTAAGTTCAGTAGAATTTTTACATGATGCTAAAGCAACGAGAGATAATAAGAGCAATTTTTTCATATTTTCTTTGATATTCATAGCAAATATAAAGATTCGCTTCTATTAGTCAACCTACATATTAGGTTCAGATTTATATTTAATGCTCTTCAAACAATATATTTTGTTTTGCTCGTCTATCTTCACTCAAAAAGGTTCCCACCATATCAGTAACCTTTTCCGCTCCATTTTAGTAGTTATTACTGGCTTATTACCAGTTTTTCTGAGTTTCTTAATACAATCCCCACCCTGATTCAAAAAGGTTTCTGCTATTGGACTGCACCCCAAATTTTGGACGAAATTATTATTAAGTTTTAGAATGCTGAGCTCGGTATTGTATGGGGCTCATTCCTTTTAGATTAAGTTTAATTCTTTCAATGTTATAATACTGAATATACTTTTTAATTTCTTTTTTCAACTCATCAATTGAGTTGTATTTGTTGAGATAAAATAATTCTGACTTCAGGATACCGAAGAAGTTTTCTATGATCGCATTATCTAAACAATTACCTTTTCTGGACTTACTTTGTATGATTCCATTTTTCTTTAGTAGATGCCGATATTGTTCCATTTGGTAATGCCAACCCTGGTCGGAATGTAATAACAAAGATGTTTGTCTGTCTACTTTTTTGAGAGCCTTACTTAGCATATTCATGACACACTTAAAGTCAGCACGTTCAGAAAGTTCATAGGTAATAATTTCCTGATTAAACAGATCTATTACAGGTGAGAGATACAATTTTCTGCCAGCTACATTAAATTCGGTTATATCAGTTGCCCATTTTTGATTAGGATTGGTTGCCTTAAATGCTCTCTTCAAAAGATTAGGGGCGATTTTGCCTTGTTTTCCTTTATTGGATTAAAGCTTTAGTGTCTGCATATTTATCTGTATGCTGGGTTTTCTTTGCATAATAGTAAAAACTGCTTCTGGCCATATTTATACAATCTAACAACACAGTTAAATCGTACTTATGCCTTAACTCCATTATGACTTGTGCTTTTTGCTGGTTTGAGTTAAGGCTTGTAACTTTTTTAGCAGTTCGTTTTCCGCTTTTAAACGTTCATTCTCCAACAGTAGCTTTTGATAGTCTGTTAAAGGGGCAGAGGACTTTCTTGATTTTCTTTTAATAGGATGCTGCATCTTTTTTGAACCTCCTTTAGGTTGAGCTAATAAACCCGACAACCCTTTTGATTCATATTCTCGTTGCCAGCCTATAATTACTGACTCTGTAGGTATATTGAATCTAACACACGCTGTAAGCAAAGATAAACACTCTTTATTGATCGTTTCTAACACTTTAAGCTTAAAAGATACTTCATAGCATTGTTTAGTTCTCTGTTGGAGACCTGATTGGCCATATTGTTTGTAGAACATTATCCATAACCTTAAATTTGATGGATTAAATCCTTTTTCTGTGGCTACTGAAATAATGGAACGATGTTCTTTCAGAACTAATTCTACACATTGTAGCCTGAATTCGTAATTGTATTTGTTTCTTTTACTCATAAAAATACCTCCAAGAAGTGTCTAACTTTTGGGGGGTAGTCCAACGGTGGGAACCTTTTCTGATATGATTTGAGCGGCTGGTACTCTACCCCCTGTATTCGCTTTCTTTTTGCCCATATCTATCGTTGTTGTGCAGATGCCTAGTTATGGATTATTATCCCCAACTGATGATCCCCTAAATTTCTGATTTAGAATTGTACTTTCAAAGCATTCAGAAAGGCTTTTAATATAATCAAACTGTTACGCCTTACCCTCTAAATCTTCTTCTCCTGGTGGGAAAGGAAGATTTTTAAGCCCCTCTCCTTTTTCAGGAGTCGGTCGTTGTCGTTGGAGTGAGGTGAATTTCTCAAACTTAAAATCAATTGAACATATCAATTCGTCAATTCAAATCGTTTTTTTGTACATTGGTAGAAAAAGAATAGTGTGGTGTAAGATTAGACGCTAATTTTGAATTGTTTCAGTAGGTTTTACGTTATCAATTACCGACAGTTATTTACTGACTATTCACTAAATCTACTTTTGTATTTTTCTTAGTTGAAAAATCCTGAAATAAACTTTTGAGTTTAGAACTATTCTAAATTACAAAAACTGACGAAAATCATACGTTTTCATAACAATCATATTCCTTTCCGCAGTAAATTTGCAGTGAATTATTGACAGATATGTACGGACACTTTAAAGCAATAACCATTTCTCATAAGAATGCTTCT
The DNA here is from genome assembly GCF_013912375.1 of Emticicia sp. BO119. Classification (GTDB taxonomy): domain Bacteria; phylum Bacteroidota; class Bacteroidia; order Cytophagales; family Spirosomataceae; genus Emticicia. Next base: position 22,893 of record NZ_JACETV010000004.1, read on the forward strand.
CTGAATATCAGAGAGCAAATTGCACTTAATGAAGAGGAATGTAAGAATCTGATGCTCAAAATACGTGAAACTTTTGAGGTATCAGAAACACTTGTTCTTTCTACTTGCAATCGTACTGAGATATATTATTATTCGGAAAATAACATCAGCGAAGAAATTATTCGCTTATTAGCCAGTTTAAAAGTTCTTAACTCAAACGAGATTCTTCCCTATTTTGATTTTATAAACGACCATAACGAAGCAGTAAATTACCTTTTTGAAGTAGCCATTGGCCTGCAATCACAAGTAGTGGGCGATTTGCAAATCCCGAATCAGGTGAAGCATGCTTATCAATGGTCGGCTGATATGCAAATGGCAGGGCCATTTTTACACCGTTTGTTGCACACCATTTTCTTTACAAACAAGAGAGTCGTGCAGGAAACCGGTTTCAGAGATGGAGCAGCTTCTACTTCTTATGCGACGGTTGAAGTATTGGAAAGTTTCTTGCCTTTATTGACTAATCCTAAAATTTTAGTGATTGGTTCGGGTGAAATTGGTGAAGATGTGTGCAGAACGCTGGCAGATAAAAATTATCAGAATATAACCATTACTAACCGTACTACCGCTAAAGCTGAGGCTTTGGCTCAGGAGTTAGGTTTCAGGGCTTCTGATTTCCAGACGGTTCATGAGCAGATATTAGCCGCTGACATTGTGATTTCGTCGGTACGTGTAGAGGAGCCTTTGATTACCAAAAATACTCTTAAAAAGAAATCTTTAGCTGTTAAATACCTGATTGACCTTTCGGTTCCTCGTAGTATCAGCCCTGATGTCGAAGAATTGACAGGTATTGTATCTTATGATTTAGATGAGATTCAACGCCGTGCCAATGAGGCTTTACAACGTCGCATGGACTCTGTGCCACAAGTGCGTAGCCTTATTTCAGATGCCTTGGTTGAATTCAACAACTGGTCTCAGGAAATGATTGTTTCGCCAACCATACAGAAACTGAAAGGAGCATTGGAGCAAATCAGAAAAGAAGAAATGGCTCGTTTCTTAAAAGACCTGTCGGCAGAAGAAGCAGAGAAAATGGAGAAAATTACAGCAAGCATGATGCAGAAGGTAATAAAACTGCCTGTATTACAATTAAAAGCTGCCTGTAAGCGTGGCGAAGCCGAAACCCTGATTGATGTGCTGAACGACTTATTCAATCTTGAAAAACAAACGGTCTAATAATCCTTGCATATAAATGGTAAGAAAGCCGATGGTAATCGTCGGCTTTCTTTTTTGTGTTTACTGAGGGCAACCTTCTATTTCAGCCTTAAAAACTGCGCCACCCCCTACCAGGAATCCTGCCCCATTCTGCGGCGTTAATAAAATAGATTTAGCTGATTTATAAATGACATTAGAGCCTGCGGCGATAATATTAGTTGCCGTAATAGCCTGATTACTCTGTTTTAAAAGGTATTGCCCATTATAATTATCTGTGGGGCTGGCTAAAGTAAGTGTTTGATTACAATCGGCAGTGCAGGCATTTACAATAAAGTAATCTGTTTCTATACCTTCCACACCGTTCGATGACTCAATTCTGACTTTATAATATTCTCCTTTCGAGATGTACGAAGGTATTATCCCATTAAAAGTAGCCGCCTGAGCATTGGTCGTAAGATTTCCTAAAGCAATTTTCTCTGAAAACGAGCCATTGGCATTAGAAATAAAAGCCGTATAAGTAAAGTTCCCTGTATTATTGGTGGTAAAATTAATTGCAACAGGTGCTCCTAAACAAACCGGATTAGGTGAGGCATCAGCCATAATATGCGGAGCAGCCCTAATAATTTGCTTCATGGCAATTATACTCCATTTACCTTGCTCATCTTTGGCCCGCACCCAAAGCAAATGCTTGCCATTGCTTAGACTACCATAATTCAGATTGAAATTAATCCCTGAAAGCGTTGTTTGCCCTGTGGTAATAGGAATATTTATACCAGAGCCGAATCCTGGGTCTGTATCTACAAAATATTCTGCTTTCACAAGCGCAGGCGGCGGAGTACTCACAATGTTATCTAACTGTTGCCGGAATACTTCACTCCATCTTCCGCTTTCATCTTTAGTGCGGATGTACAGATAATCGGTGCCTGCCGTCAGACTGCCGGAGGGAATGGTGAAGTTTACATTTGATAAACTCGTCTGCCCTGTCGAGATAGGAATATTTACTCCCAACCCGAAGCCGGGGTCAGTATTGATAAAATATTCTGCCCTGACAAGCGCAGGCGGCGGAGTACTCACTATATTATCTAACTGCTGCCGGAATACTTCACTCCATTTCCCACTTTCATCTTTAGTTCGGATGTACAGATAATCGGTGCCTGCCGTCAGGCTGCCCGAGGGAATGGTGAAGTTTACATTTGATAAACTCGTCTGCCCTGTCGAGACAGGAATATTGACTCCTAATCCGAAGCCGGGGTCAGTATTGATAAAATATTCTGCCCTGACAAGTGCAGGCGGCGGAGCACTCACTATATTATCTAACTGCTGCCGGAATACTTCACTCCATCTTCCGCTTTCATCTTTAGTACGGATGTACAGATAATCGGTGCCTGCCGTCAGGCTGCCCGAGGGAATGGTGAAGTTTACATTTGATAAAGTCGTTTGGCCTGTCGAGATAGGAATATTGACTCCTAATCCGAAGCCGGGGTCAGTATTGATAAAATATTCTGCCCTGACAAGTGCAGGCGGCGGAGCACTCACAATGTTATCTAACTGCTGCCGGAATACCTCACTCCATCTTCCACTTTCATCTTTAGTACGGATGTACAGATAATCGGTGCCTGCCGTCAGGCTGCCCGAGGGAATGGTGAAGTTTACATTCGATAAAGTCGTTTGGCCTGTCGAGACAGGAATATTGACTCCTAATCCAAAGCCAGGGTCAGTATTGATAAAATACTCTGCCCTGACAAGTGCTGGCGGCGGAGCACTCACTATATTATCTAACTGTTGCCGGAATACCTCACTCCATCTTCCGCTTTCATCTTTAGTACGGATGTACAGATAATCGGTGCCTGCCGTCAGGCTGCCCGAGGGAATGGTGAAGTTTACATTTGATAAACTCGTCTGCCCTGTCGAGACAGGAATATTGACTCCTAATCCAAAGCCAGGGTCAGTATTGATAAAATACTCTGCCCTGACAAGTGCAGGCGGCGGAGTACTCACTATATTATCTAACTGTTGCCGGAATACCTCACTCCATCTTCCGCTTTCATCTTTAGTACGGATATACAGATAATCGGTACCTGCCGTCAGGCTGCCCGAGGGAATGGTGAAGTTTACATTTGATAAACTTGTTTGCCCTGTCGAGATAGGAATATTGACTCCCAATCCGACGCCGGGGTCAGTATTGATAAAATATTCTGCCCTGACAAGCGCTGGCGTTGGTGGGGTGACAAGATTGTCCAGTTGTTTCATCAATACTTCACTCCATTTCCCACTTTCATCTTTAGTACGGATATACAGATAATCGGTGCCTGCCGTCAGGCTGCCCGAGGGAATGGTGAAGTTTACATTTGATAAACTTGTTTGCCCTGTCGAGACAGGAATATTTACTCCTAATCCAAAGCCAGGGTCAGTATTGATAAAGTACTCTGCCCTGACAAGCGCAGGTGTTGGTGGGGTGACAAGATTGTCCAGTTGTTTCATCAATACTTCACTCCATCTTCCACTTTCATCTTTAGTACGGATATGCAGATAATCGGTGCCTGCCGTCAGGCTGCCCGAGGGAATGGTGAAGTTTACATTTGATAAACTCGTTTGTCCTGCCGAGACAGGAATATTTACTCCCAATCCAAAGCCGGGGTCAGTATTGATAAAGTACTCTGCCTTCACAAGTGCGGGCTGTGGAGAAACAGAGGCTCCCAGAATTGTTTTTTCAAATACTATGCTCCATTTTCCATCGTCGCCGAGAGCCCTTATATAGAGTTTGTGTATCCCTGGCGACAAGCTACCAGTGGGTACATTGAACTTAAGGTTAGTTACTTGTTTTTGTAAAACCGGGCTAATCGGAACATTTGTACCTAAGCCTATGCCCGGGTCAGTATCTACAAAAAACTCAATTTTGTTGATATTCTGACCGAGCGTATGGATTGTGATTAAAATGCCCACTATTAACCCCCAAAGGCTAATTTTATGATTCATTTCAATACAGTTTTAGTTGCGTTTGATACTGATTGTTATAGGTATATTACCGCCTGAAGGAGCTCCTTGTGTAAAGGCTGTTATCATTGGAAACGGAGGAATCCCTGATAGTATATATGGTCGAAGTCCTGAAAAAACACCACAATCTATTCCTCCTACTCCTTTGGTTTTTGCAGGCGAACTGGCGTGGAGCACAAAATTGTCATCCTCTAAATCATCTAATGTACGGGGTTCTGATACTACAAAAACCGTATTAGCAGCAGTTGTAAAAAAATTATTGTTGGCGGGAGAGCCGGTACAACCTACACATACATTGTTGTAAACAGAGTTATTGGTAGAAAATACAAAGTTCGGATCGCCACTCTGGTAAATAATATTATTATAGAATTGTCCGATATAATTTGCACCTCCAAAAATAATATTATTACGCACAATACTATCATGACTTGATGATTCTACCGATCCCCAGATAATATTATTAGAAATAATCACATTGTTTATGCTTAAACTACTATTGTCTATACTTCCTAAAATAAAACAATCTGAAATAATAGAGTTAAAAAGACTCGAACTTGCCCCTCTAAGGTCATTTAATAAACAATGAGCTATTTCCATATCGCCACTTACGGAATTAAAAAATATATCTCCCAAAACACCATTAGTGCCTCTTACCTCTACTCCATACAATTTAGAGCCATTAGCACTATTCGTACTAAATGTAATTTGGCTTACTTTTGCCGAGCGTTTATCAAAAGGTGTGTTAGGGTTTTTATTAAGCAGATAACCCGGACCTATCATAGTGATTTTTTTCGAAATGAGAAGGCTACCATAATTAATATCGGAAGGCTCAAGATAAATGGTATCTCCGTTTGCTGCAGCTGTATGTGCTGCATTAAAATCGGCAAAAACTAATCCACTGACCAAAGTTACTCCAGGATTATTATTAACCCGACGGATTGTAGCTTGCACCTGAGAAAGCGTTACCAGAAAAAGCAGAAGTAAAAGAGATTTTTTCATAGCATTAAATGATTAAAATAAAGTTTAGATTTAAGCATTAGCGCCTAAAAGCATTATTAATTACCGTGTTTAATTAGAGATATTTTCGGACACCAGATAGCCCGTATAGCCTTAAACTATTTGGATATTCAAAAGTAGAGAGAGAGGAGATTCAAAAAAACTACTAAATATAGTAGGGTAAAAACTGGATGCAGAGGGGTGTTTTACATAAAAAACCTTGCAAATGGGCTTTCTGTAGCCTCTTTGCAAGGTTTTTATGCGTTTTATTAAATATATTTTCTATTTCAGCTTTTCTAATTCACTTTCCACAAAGGCCATCAATTCAGCAATGTATTCTTTCGAAAAGTCAAATTTGATATTGGCTGCCTCATAGATTTTACCGATTGGGGCGGTATAGCCTAATTTCAGTGCATTCAGATACCCTGCCAGACCTTGTTGGGTATCTTGTTTGTAATTACGCCATACACTGATAGCTCCTAATTGCGCCATACCGTATTCGATATAATAGAATGGTAATTCAAAAACGTGTAGCTGGCGTTGCCAGACATATTTTTTGAAACGCTCAAAACCTTTCCAGTTTGTAACGGAATCTGAAAATAACTCAAAGATTTTCACCCATTCTTCCTGCCGCTCTTCAATAGTATGGGTTGGGTTCTCATAAATCCAGTGTTGAAATTTATCAATGGTGGCAATCCAAGGCAACACTTCGAGAATATCTTCCAGATGTTCTACTTTTGCACGTTTCAGGTCTTCTTCGTTAGTAAAGTAGGCATCCCAATGCTCCATTGAAATTAATTCCATCGACATAGAGGCTAATTCTGCTACTTCTGATGGCGTATTACGGAAACTGTTGATAGGTAAATCTCTGGTTTCAAAAGAATGAATAGCATGTCCGCCCTCATGAACCATCGTCACTACATCTCTCAGATTTGAGGTAGCATTCATGAAAATAAAAGGTACACCGATTTCTTCTAATGGATAGTTATACCCGCCTGGTGCTTTCCCTACTCTTGATTCTACATCAAAATGCCCCATTGTGCGCATAATACGAATGTAATTAGCCAGGCGCACATCTATACTTGTAAAACACTGAACGGTTTTATCTAAGAGGTCTTCTCCACCTGCAAACGGTTTTAAAGCAGGCTTGCCATCTGTATCTACTTTCAAATCCCATGGGCGTAATTCTGCTACTTTCAATTTCTCTTTTCTTTCCTTAGCCATTTTATCAACCAATGGTACTACTGTTTCAGCAACAGCCTCATGGAAATTGAAGCAGTCTTGTGGCGTATAATCAAACCGACCCATCGCGGCAAACATATAATCCCGGTAATTGGCAAAACCAGCATTGACCCCCATCTGGTGACGTATGTCTCTTAGCTCATTAAAAAGATTATCCAGTTTTTCATGATCCTGATAACGACGTTCTGAAATCTTTGTCCATGCTTCCTCTCTTATGGCTCTATCTGGCGATAACAGAAAATCACCGGCCTTTTGAAGTGTCATTTCTTCACCATTCATAATAACAGTCATTGCGCCTGTTGTAACCTGATACTCGGTTTGTTTGGTTTGTACTTGCGTAGCAAGAGGGATATTCTCTTCACGAAAAATATCCACGGCTTTTTTCATGCCGCGAACCGTAATATCAAAGCCACTGTCCTGCAATTGGCTCAGATACGGACTTTCCAAAGCCTTTTTGTTTAATTGGTCGTCATAAGCAGACGAGTTGGGCAGAATTTGCTCAACAAAAAAATGATATGCTTTTTGTTTCTCTTCGCTGGCTGTATCGCAAGTCATTTTTATATAGCGCCATGCCATATTTTCAGAGAGATAAGACTCCAGTTCGCTCCGGTCGATAAACCATTGGCGCAAATCCTGCACATCAGCAATCGTTCGGTTAACCAGATTTTCATATAAGGGTTTTACTTCTTCCCACGAAGTCAACAAAAACTCTTCTCCTATAAATTTGCGGGCTTTTCGCTGAGGGACTACTATTTCTTCCATAATTCTGTTTTTCTGAACTTAATAAATGTGGCACAAATATATATTTTTCCGATAATGCTATTTCAATAAACTGATATAAATAACAATCTGTTGCTGATAAAGATTCGATTGTCTATGCTATCAGGTATTTTGCCTAATTTTTTGCTTTTTTATTGATAGTTCTTGCATTTTTCAAGTAATTCGTAAAAATAATCTATTAAACTATGAACAAAAAACCCTTACTGTTAATTGTTGCACTTATTGCTCTGGCCATTGCCTGTCATAAAACGCTAACCCACACCCCAATAGGCGAAAAATTCACACTCAATTATGAGGCCAATCGTTTTGAAAAAGAAATAGAGGCTTATGAAAAGGCTGATGCGGCTATAGGTTTAGATAAACTACAAGGACAGACCGTCTTTTATGGCAGTTCAAGTATCCGTCTCTGGAAGTCATTGAAAGAAGATTTTGCGCCAATGCCAGTGATTAATCACGGTTTTGGGGGTTCTACTTTCCCTGAAATGACTTACTATGCCGAACGCATGCTGGTACCTTATAAGCCTGAAAAGATTGTACTTTACTGTGAAAACGACCTTTTTTCGGGAAAAGAAAAAACACCCGAACAAGTATTTGATGCTTTTGCTGAACTGGCTACGCTGATTCAGAATCGATTGCCTAAAGCAAAGGTGTATTATATTTCGATGAAGCCTTCTATTTCGAGAAAAGATAAATGGAACCTTACCACTAAAGCCGATGCTTTAATTAAGGAATATATAGACAAGCATAAAAACTTTACCTACATGAACATTGTGCCGGTGATGTATAGACCGAATGGAACTGTAAATGGTGAATATTTTATTAAAGACAGTTTACATATGACTCCAAAAGGATATGCGCAGTGGACTTCTGTTATAAGACCTGTTCTTCTTAAAAACAATAAATAACAACCTGTTTTCAACCCCTATTTAACATGAAAAAAAATTTACTCATTCTGGGTCTTAGCTTGCTGGCGACCCTCGCATTTGCTCAACCCACTGAAAAGCTGATTAAAGTAATTGTTGCTCCTGAGCATGACGACTGGAAGTATAAAATCGGAGAACCTGTGAAGTTCTCGGTAATGGTTTTAAAATACGGGAATCCGGTAAAAAATGCTAAAATCGTTTATCAGATCGGGCCAGAGAAATTTGAAACCAGAAAAGACAGTACTGTTCTAAAAGACGGTATCATCAAATTAGATGGCGGTACCATGAATACAGCCGGTTTTTTAAGATGCACCGTAATTGCCAAAGTAGATGGTAAAGAGTACAGAAATCTGGCTACTGCGGCCTTTGAGCCAGAGAAAATTCAACCTGCGGTAGAGCTGCCTTCTGACTTCGTCCAATTCTGGGATAAAGCTAAAGCCGACTTAGCCAAAGTACCTATGGATGCCCAAATGACTTTGTTGCCTGAGCGTTGTACAGAAACAGTAAACGTGTATCATGTAAGCCTGCAAAACTATCGTGAGTATGGCACTGTACGCTTATATGGTATTTTATGTGTGCCTAAGAAAGAAGGGAAATATCCGGCTTTATTAAGAGTGCCGGGTGCAGGTGTAAGACCTTATGGAGGTGATATAAGAACAGCCGAAAAAGGGATTATCACATTTGAAATAGGTATTCATGGGATTCCGGTAACAATGGAGCCATATATTTATACCAATTTAGGCGCAGGGGCTTTAAATTCTTACTGGACTTATAATTTAGATAACAGAGACCTGTATTATTATAAACGTGTGTATTTAGGCTGTGTAAGAGCCAATGATTTTCTGGTAAGTCTGCCGCAATATGATGGTAAAAATCTGGCGGTTACTGGTGGTAGTCAGGGGGGAGCCTTATCTATTGTTACGGCAGGCCTTGACCCACGTGTAAAATGGACTGCCCCTACCTACCCTGCTTTAGCTGATATGGTTGGTTATCTGAAAGGCCGTGCAGGTGGATGGCCGCATATTTTCGACAAAAACAATCCACATAATAATACCGAAGCTAAAATCAAAACAGCGTCTTATTATGATGTCGTGAATTTTGCCAAGCAAATGAAAATACCTTGTTTCTACTCAATGGGTTTTAATGACGAAACCTGTCCGCCAACATCTATGTGGGCAGCATATAACGTGATCAGCTCGAACAAAACTCTAAAACTGTATCAGGAAACAGGCCATTGGACGTTCCCTGAAGAAAATGAAATGGTAATGAACTGGTTATATGATAAATTACTAATAACCAAATGAAATTCAACGCCTTTCCTGTAGTTAGATACCTACTGTGTTTAATTGCAGGAATACTGGCGTATTTGCAAACTCACTATTTCAATACAGTTTTCTATTATACCGGTGCTGGTTTGCTTTTAATATTGCTAACCAGCATTTTCTTTCGCAGTCCTTTATTCAGAGGTATAAGTGCCTGCCTGCTTCTTTTTTTGTCTGGCTGGGTGCTGGCTTATCAGAAAACCGTCATTAACAATCCTGAACATTTTACTAATCAGAAGAACTTTTCCTACTATCAGGCTATTATTACTTCTAATGCTGAGATAAAAGCCAAAACCTATAAGGTTGAAGCAGAAATCCGACAGGTACGCACTTCGGAAAAATGGCAGAAAGCAACCGGAAAGATACTGCTTTACTTCAACAAGGCAGAAGCAAAAAAACCACAATACGGTGATATTTTTCTGATAAAGAATATGCCATCAGAAATAGACCCACCAAAAAACCCTGAAGAATTTGATTACCGACAGTTTTTGCGTAATAAAGGCATTTATGGACATCATTTTTTATGGCAGAACGAATATTTGAAGATTGGCCATCAAGTTCCTGCTACCATACTCAAAATTGCTTATCAGGCCAATTTGTATGCTGATAGTGTTTTTAAAGCTCATTTAAAGACTGTCAATGAATATGCCATTACCAATGCAATGGTAGTAGGTACGCGCGACGATATTGATGATGAGTTGCTTAGTGCTTATTCGGCTTCCGGTGCTATTCATGTTTTATCAGTTTCGGGTATGCATGTAGGGATTTTATTTCTGGTTCTATCTACCCTATTAAAAAGCATCAAGACAAGGATTAAATACGGCAACTGGGTTTTCACAATTATTGTTTTGCTTCTTTTATGGACATATGCCGTTTTTACAGGTTTATCGTCAACTGTGCTTCGGGCTACAGTTATGTTTTCTTTTATTCAGATTGGCACTACCATTAACCGACGGCATAATATTTATAATATCCTGGCGGTATCGGCCTTAGTTTTGCTTTGGTATAATCCATACTGGTTGGCTGAAGTTGGTTTTCAGTTATCTTATTTAGCTATTCTGGGCATTGTTTATCTGTATCCGTATTTAAATCAGTTAATTAATCCTACCAATCCAATCGTTCGGGTTCTTTGGGAAGGAACAGTTGTATGCTTTGCTGCCCAGTTATTTACTGCGCCGTTGAGCATTTATTATTTCCATCAGTTTCCGACCTATTTTCTGATTGCGAATCCTTTCGTAGCTTTCTTTTCTTTTTGGATTTTGCCTGCGGGTTTATTATTACTCATTTTTTCCTGGGTTCCTGTTGTCTCTACTTTTGTGGCAGTCATCTTAAAGTGCTCTTGTTATTTATTAAATGAAACTATCTTTGCTATTGAGAAACTGCCCCTGTCAACACTCAAAGGCTTTTCTATCTCAATACCTGAATTATTAGCATGGTATGCTATTATCATTTTAGTGATTGCATTTTTTCGCCATTCAGAATTAAAGTATCTGAGGGTTTCGGCAGTGTTCTTTATTGGTCTGGCTTTAGTCAATGTCTATGAAGATTATCAGCAAAGTCGGCAAAAACAATTGACTTTTCATTTTTTACCCAAACAAACGGGCATCAGTGTGATTGATGGGAAATCTGTTGCTTTTATTGCGGATTCAGGCGTAATTAACAACAGGAAATTATATAATTTCCATCTGAAAAACTATTATGACAAACGAGGTGTTTCTAATCTGAACCTGTTGAATTTAGATGCCCATACTAATAAGCAAGGTATGATGTTCCTGGATTTTGAGGGGAAGAAAATTATCTGGCTGCAAAAGCCTTTTAAAGGCACTTTACAAGGCAATGCCGATTATGTTTTATTATCAAATAATGCCATAAGGAATCTGGCTTCTTCTTTTGGTAGTTTTCAGAATGAGCTGATTATTATAGATGATTCTAACAAAAGCTATCTGATAGAAAAACTGAAACGTCAGGCCGATAGTTTGCGTTTAAATCTTATTGCCTTGCGAGATACAGGTGCTTATTCTATTATAGGTAATTAGTAAGTCTTTTATAAGAATCTAAAAGTCTCTAACCCAGATATATAATGAAATTTAAATGTTTTACCCTTCTTTTATTCACTCTTACTATTTCGTTATCTGCTTTAGCTCAGGAAACTGATACCACTACAACCACCAAACAGCTAAGCGAGGTAATTGTAAGAGGCTTTGAAACTGAAAGAAAGCTCACCGAAACAGCGGCTTCGGTAGGGGTGCTTACCATAAAAGATATTGAGCGATTTCAGAATACAACCTTAGTGCCTGTTTTTAATACTTTACCAGGAGTACGCATGGAAGAGCGTTCTCCCGGAAGCTATCGTCTCTCTATCAGAGGTAGTTCTATACGCTCACCATTCGGTGTTCGTAATGTGAAGATTTACTGGAATGAAATTCCGCTCACCGACGGTAATGGCAGTACTTTTCTGAATGCCATTGATATGAATACAGTCGGTAATATCGAGATTATCAAAGGGCCTGCCGGAAGTATCTATGGTGCAGGAACGGGTGGCGTTCTTTTGTTAGGCGGAAATAAAGCAGATGCGTCACAGAATATGAAAGGGAAGCCCGCAAGTTATATCAATAGCTCTTTAGGTTGGGGTAGTTATGGCTTGCAGAATCGTGCAATTTCGTGGAATCTGGCTACGGAGAAAGTGAATTCAGTAGTAAGCTATGCTCATATACAGTCTGATGGTTATCGGGAGAATAGTGCTTTGGTGAGAGATGTATTAAGCTGGCGTTCTAATTTCTTTGCCTCTTCTCACCGCACATTTAATGTATCTGCTTTATACTCTGATATGCACTATCAGACTCCGGGGGGGCTTACACAAGCTCAAATGGATGCTAATCCGCGTTCAGCCCGTTTGCCAACAGCTACCATTCCAGGGCCAATCCAACAAAAAGCAGGAATTTACCAGAAATTGTTTAATCTGGGACTTTCACAGGAATATCGCTTTAATGAACACTGGACGAACGTTACAGCCATTTATGGCATGATTTCGGAATTACAAAATCCTTTCATTACTAATTATGAAATCCGTAACGAACAGACATTTGGAGGGCGCACCCGTACTACTTATGCTTTTCGAACAGGCAATTTATCGAATCGTTTGACTATGGGCGGAGAATTTCAGAAATCAAATTGGGTAATACGTAATTTTGGTAACAGAGGGGGCAAAATAGATACCCTGCAAACCAATGATAATGTTGGGGCTTTCAGTTATTTCCTGTTTACTCAATTAGAAACAGACCTGCCGCAAGATTTTATTCTAACTATAGGTGCAAGTTACAATCGGGTAAAATATGATTTCCTACGGATTTCAGATGCCCCTGATATTAAGCCTATTGATAATTTTTTACCATCTGCGTTTTTGCCAAGAGTAGCATTATTGAAGAAAATAAAAGATAAAGCAGCCATTTTTGCAAGTGTGAGCAGTGGTTTTTCACCACCATTGGTAAGTGAGTTTATAGCAGGTTACCAGAGCACAAGTTTTTTACCTTCGCTGGCATCTGAAAGAGGCATTAATTATGAAATTGGTACACGAGGCTATCTATTCAATCGTCGGTTATCTTTTGATGCCACAGCTTATGCCTTCCGCCTGCAAAATACCATTGTAAGACGCGTAGATGAAGCAGGAAGGGAAATCTTCACTAATGCCGGAGGCACGACACAGAACGGTCTGGAAATTGCTTTAAATGGCTGGTTAATCAGAAATACCGAAGCACGGCCGATTCAGGAAGTACGACTTTTTACCAGTTATACCTTAGCGGATTACCAGTTTAAAAATTATAAACAACTACAAACTGATTTATCAGGCAAAAGCCTGACAGGTGTGCCGCGTAACGTGTGGGTATCAGGGTTGGATATGACCACAAAACCCGGTTTTTATCTGAATTCGACGATTAATTTTACGGACCGTTTGCCTGTGAATGATGCCAATACTGTTTATGCCAATAGTTATTGGTTATGGAATACAAGAATCGGGTATCAGAAAACATTCAAACCTCTGGCTATTAATCTTTACGTAGGCGGTGATAACTTATTGAATAAACTATATAGTCTGGGTAATGACCTGAATCCGGTAGGAAATCGGTTTTTTAACCCTGCTCCCGCCAGAAACTGGTTGTTTGGCGGGAATGTTAGGGTATATCTGTAAGAAGTAAAATCTGATAAAATAACAGCACAAAAAACCCATAAGAATAATGTTTTAACCATACATTATTCTTATGGGTTTTAGCTTATTAATTAAGCTATGAGTAATTTCTTTCTATTACTTATTTGCCTTCACCATCTTTAAACACACGGGCATTGATACTTTTATCTCTTTGCCTGTAGGTGTCAAAGTTCCTTTTACTGCATCGCGTTTAAAGAGTACAATATTATCGCTGTCCTGATTGGCTACCAATACCCATTTACCGCTTGGATCAATCATAAAATTACGAGGGGTTTTGCCTAAAACCGATTCATTGGTAATATAAGTCAGTTTACCCGTTTTCTGGTCGATGCTATATATTACTACATGGTCATAAAATCTGTTAGAGCCATATAAGAACTTACCATCGGCGGAGATATGAATATCTGCACAAGAATTGTTGCCTTTATAATCTGGTGGTAATGTAGAAATCGTTTGTTTTTCTTTGAGAGCACCATGAGCATAGTCATAAGCGGTAACAGTAGCGTTTAGCTCCTGAATAACATATGCCCATTTGCCATTCGGATGAATTGTAAAGTGGCGGGGGCCTGCGCCATCGGCTGTTTTGGTGGCTGCTGGTGTTCCGTTAGCCAAATGCCCGGTTTTAACATCCAGTTTATAACTCACAATCTTATCAATACCTAAGTCCGGCACAAATACGTCTACATTATTTGGGGCAATATTTACCGAATGAACATGAGGTTTTTCCTGGCGGGTGGCATTTACACTCTTTCCTTCATGTTTAATTGTTTGAGTCGGTGCACCCAGTGAACCATCTTTTTCAATGGGTAATACACTCAGGCTACCGCCTCCGTAATTGCCTACTAAAACCCATTTACCTGTTTTATCGACTGATACATGACATGGGCCATCACCTCCTGCCGACTGGGTATTCATTTTTGTCAGTTTACCTGTTTTATTATCAAAACCAAAGGCATGCACAGCGCCCCCTTGTGTTTCGCCTACGGTATAGACAAATTTCTGATCAGGAGTAACCGCTAAAAAAGTAGGGTTTTTGAGTGCTGTTGTTTTATCTATAAGTGCAGAAAAATCTCCTGTTTGTGTATTAAATTTATAGACATACATACCGTCGCTTCCTTTATGGGTATAGGTGCCCACTAAAAGATAATAATTACCTTCCTGCGAGTAGCCTTTGAAAGATAGAATAAGTAGAAAAGTCAAGTAAGACAGACAAATATTCCTGAATAACATAGTTAAAGATAGGTTGAATAGTTTCGAATATAAAATCTGTCAAATATAGATACTTTTTCGTTTTTTTGTGTGTTTACCGCTTTCAAATACATATATGCAAAACCTGATAATTACTACCGTACAAAGCGAAGCCAATGTGAGAGGCATTCTGGCACTTCAACAAAGAAATCTAAAAAAAAATCTTACGCCTGAGCAAATTGAGAGCCAGGGATTTGTAACCGTAGAGCATGAATTTTCGGTTTTAAAATCTATGAACGATGCTCAGCCAAGTGTGATAGCAAAAGATGGTAATACAGTTGTGGGGTATTGCTTAGCCATGCTGCCAAAATTCAGAAACGATGTGCCTGAAATCAGGAGCCTGTTTGATACTATTGATTTAATTGAATTTGAGGGCCACCCCTTAAAGGAGTTTAATTATGTAGTAATGGGGCAGGTATGTGTGGGTGATGGATACCGAAGTATGGGGCTTTTTGACGGGATGTATAAAAAATTAAGGGAAGAATTAGCTGATAAATATGCCATGTGTATCACAGATATTTCATCTAAAAACCTACGTTCACAAAAGGCTCATGCACGTATCGGTTTTCAGAATATCAAAGATTTTCATGATACTGAACTGAACGAAATATGGCGGGTTGTACTATGGGATTGGCGTGCATAATGTCAGCAATAATCAGATTGTAGGGGTGCTCAAACCATCGTAATTTTGATATAACAAAACAATCAGAAAAGATGGAAACTATCGAAAATCAGGAACTTATAGATTATAACCGAATAGAACGCGCTATTCATTTTATTGAAGAAAACTTTCAGAACCAGCCAAGTCTGAAAGAGGTTGCCGACCATGTAGCTTTATCAGAGTTTCATTTTAACCGGCTTTTCAGCAAATGGGCAGGTACAAGTCCGCAACGGTTCATGCGTTTTCTGACCAAAGAATTTGCCAAAGAAAAGTTAGCTCAAAGCGATAACTTATTAGCTGCTACTTTTGAGTCGGGCTTATCGAGCACCAGCCGTCTGCATGATTTATTTGTCAATTACGAGGCAATGACTCCAGCCGAATTTAAATCTAAAGGAGAAGGACTTACCATTTATTATGGTATTCATGAAACACCATTCGGCGAATGCCTGATAGCTGTTACCGGGCGTGGTATTACCGATTTGCGGTTTCTGGAAAACGAAAACAAGGAAGGGGTAATTCAGGAACTAAAAGAAGATTTTTTCAATGCTGAAATCATTTTCGACAATGCTTTTACCAGACCTTTTATAGACCAGATATTCTACGCAACTGAGTCTACAGATTCTCCCGTCACCCTTTTGCTAAGAGGCACTAATTTTCAGATAAAAGTCTGGGAGGCTTTATTGAAAATCCCATTCGGACAAATGGTAAGCTATGAAACGATTGCCCAAACCATCGGCCAGCCAACCGCGCAAAGAGCCGTAGGAACCGCCATCGGCAGTAACCGATTAGGGTATATTATTCCGTGCCATAGAGTGCTACAAAAAGTCGGAGGCATTGGTGGCTATCGCTGGGGTACAACCCGCAAAAAGGCAATTTTGGGTTGGGAAATGGCGCGGGCTTAATGTTGCGATTTCCAATGTAAATATTCTTTCTTCATACAGACCGCACAGGGGCGATAACCAGAATCAATCGCCTCTGCTTCGTTTTCAAAAAATATCCTGTTTCCTATTTTCATTCTTTTACCTGCCCTGCAATCTAATCGACCATAGATTTTCAGGTTTTTATTTCCACCAAAAGCTATTTCTCCAGATTGTATCTTTAATAATAAATCCTTTGAACGTGCAAAAGCTTTATTGCCTACATCTTTGTGTCTTATCATTGCGCATCATGAAAGATAATTCCCAGATTAATTCTTTCACCAGTCTTTACCTCACTTACTCCATGCCGCATGGTTGTTCGGTAATAACCTTTTGTACCCAATACCGGACGGAAATTAGTAGTAAAAATAACAGCCTCACCCCTATCAGGCTGCAATACGACAGGCTTTGATTGCATACGAGGGCGATTCTCTACCATCACAAATTCTCCGCCTGTATAATCAACTTGCGCTTGGGTCAGAAAGAACACTATCTGAAATGGAAAATATACTTCTCCATATAAATCCTGATGCAAAGCATTCCAGTCACCTGTATGATATTTTAATATTAATGGTGTTGGGCGATTTTGTTCTGCCTGATGACACTTTTCTAAGAGTTCTTCTAATTGGTTGGGAAAGACCTCATTTATTCCTAATTTAAACGCCCAGTCGTTAGCTACTTTTGCTAAATATGGATATATTGAATGCCGCAAATCTGTAATTATATCTGGCAAAGGGTATTTAAAGTATTTATATTCTCCACTACCAAACTGATAGCGTTTCATATTAATAGTACTTCGATAAAGTGTATTATCATCGTAAGAGGCTGTTAATGCCTTACACTCTTTGGCTGAAAGAATTTCCGGCAAATGCGCATATCCTTTCTCATGAAGACTTTCGGCATAACGCGGCCAGTCTAAGTTTTCTATGCGTTGAGCGATTGTTTCTGACATGTTCTTGTATTTGTTTCGGCAAAAATGAGTAAATGATTGATAAGTGTCGAACCGAATCTTGCTATGTTCGCAGAAAAAGCAAAAAACAGACTGATATATTAGGCTGAGTATATGTATTTTTGAAGCTTAATCGACAAACGCATGAGTACAGAAAACTTACAACCAACAGAAGAAACACTTGACCCTAATAACTGGAATGAAATAAGAGCCTTAGGCCATCAGATGATTGACGATATGATTGATTATCTGCAAGGATTAAGCAATAAACCCGTATGGCAACAGCCTACCGCAGAAGTAAAAGAAATATTGAATCGCTCGCTTCCAAAAGAAGGCCAGCCAGCCGAAGAGATCTATCAGGAATTTCTTTCTTATATACTACCTTATAACAAAGGTAATATACACCCTCGTTTTTTCGCATGGGTACAAGGCAATGGGACACCGTTGGGAATGTTGGCTGATATGCTGGCTTCGGGTATGAATCCTAATACTACCATCGGCGACCACGCGGCTATGTACGTAGAGCAACAGGTGATAGAATGGTCAAAAGAAATGTTTGGCTTTCCAGAAAGTGCCAGTGGTTTATTAGTAAGTGGCGCAACAATGGCTAATCTCACGGCACTTACAACTGCCAGAAACTCACTACAAGATTTACAAATAAGAGTAAAAGGAACCGACAACAAATTAACCGTTTATTGCTCGGCAGAAACCCATATCTGTGTCATAAAGGCTACCGAAGTATTAGGTATTGGTAGTGAGCGTACAAGAATAATTCCCGTAACTGATACTTTCCAGATAAATGTTCCTGCGCTGGTAACCAAAATTAAAGAGGATATTGAAGCCGGTTTCAGACCATTTTGTGTAGTGGGGAATGCCGGAACGGTTAATACCGGCGCAATTGACCCATTAGAAGAACTCTATCAGATATGCCAGGAATTTGGTTTATGGTTTCATATAGACGGTGCCTTTGGTTCATTGGCAAAGCTTACCCCTTCATTCTCGGAAAAACTAAAAACCATAGAAAAAGCCGATAGTCTGGCTTTCGATTTCCATAAATGGCTACACGTTCCTTATGAATCTGCCTGTGTTTTAATCAGAGATAAAAAACTACATCAGGCAGCGTTCTCATCAGTGCCTAATTATTTATCAGCCCATGAAAGAGGACTTGCAGCAGGTCCAGAGCCTTTAACGAATTATGGAATAGAATTATCAAGAAGTTTCAAGGCTTTAAAAGTATGGATGTCGTTGAAAGAGCACGGTATCCTGAAATATGGCCGTTTGGTGCAACAGAATATCAATCAGGCTGAATATTTAGGAGAAAAAGTATCTAAAGCTATGAATTTAGAATTGCTTGTTCCGATAAGTATGAATATAGTCTGTTTCCGTTTCAACGACGGCGCCCATACTGAAGAAGCATTGAATCAATTGAATAAGGAGATTCTGATGCGCTTGCACGAGTCGGGTATTGCCGCACCATCTTATACTATTATTCATGGCAAATATGCTATTCGTGCCAATATTACCAATCATCGTACCCGCCTGGAAGATTTAGATTTATTAGTCAACACTATTGTAAATATTGCTACTGGCCTTTTAATAAAAGTAGTTGAATTTGATACCAGTAATCTGAAGCACTATCAGGCATTTAAAGACATTAACTACGACTGGATAAACAAATACTTCAAAGTTGAGCAAGGCGATCTGGATTCCTTAGAAAATCCTGTAAAGTATTTCATAGCCACAGGTGGTGCAATTTTATTAGCTTGTCGTGGTGATGAAATTTTAGGAACTACCGCCTTAAAACCTATTGGAGATGATAGCTTAGAACTATGTAAAATGGGAGTAAGTGAAGCGGCTCGTGGCTTGGGCATAGGTTACGCTATTGGAGAGGCAGCTATCACAAAAGCAAAAGAATCAGGAGCTAAAAGATTGTATCTGGAAACCAATTCCAGTCTTAGTCCTGCTTTAAATCTGTACAAAAAATTAGGATTTTCGCAGGTTAAAAATTTCACTTCTCCCTATGTAAGAGCCGATGTAGCGATGGAAATGTACTTATAGTTTTTCGTGAAAAACTATTATCTTCGCACTTTCAAACAACCAAAGTTCTAAAGTCAATGAGAAAAAAAATCGCCGCTGGCAACTGGAAAATGAATAAAACTTTCGACGAAGGCCAAATCCTTTTGTCAGAAGTAGTTAATATGGTGAAAGACGAAGTCGTTAATCCAAATGTACAGGTTGTACTTTGTGTGCCCTTTCCTTACCTAAGCACTTTCGGAAAATTGATTGATACACCTAAAGTATCTCTGGGTGCGCAAAACTGTTATCCAAAAGCTTCTGGTGCTTATACCGGTGAGGTTTCTGTACCTATGTTACAATCGGTAGGTGTGGGGCATATCATTATCGGCCATAGTGAACGCCGTCAGTATTTCAATGAATCTGATGCTTTCTTAGCCGAAAAAACAAACGCTATCCTTGAAGCCGGATTAACCCCTATCTTCTGTTGTGGTGAAACACTTGACCAACGCAACGAAGGTATCCATTTCGATTTCGTGAAAGGCCAGTTAACAAATGGTCTTTTCCATTTATCAGCCGACGATTTAAAGAAAGTGGTAATTGCGTACGAACCAATCTGGGCTATCGGAACAGGTGTAACAGCCTCTAACGACCAGGCTCAGGAAATGCACAAAATCTTAAGAGATCATTTAGCTTCTCAATACGGTGCAGAAGTGGCTGAGGAAATCAGCATTCTCTATGGTGGTAGCGTGAATGGTGCTAATGCACAAGAACTTTTCGCTTGTCCTGATGTAGACGGTGGTTTAGTTGGTGGTGCTTCTTTGAAATCAAGAGAATTTGTGAATATCGCCAAATCATTTTAAGACATTCGGATTTTAGAAGTTAATATTTAGTTATTAGACCAAAAGTCTAAAGACGCACAAAGTAGAGACAGGGCAATGCCCTGTCTCTACCAAATCAGGCACTTTTAAGATTCACTATTCTTTAAATTACTTCCTCTTTCGCGGCTGCAAAAAATAAAAAAATCCTGCCACCGAAGCTACCAACAGTAGAATCAACAATATTTGTTGCAGATTCCCTTCATTCGGATTCTCTAATAATTTTCTGATTTCTTTTGCCTGATGGCCTGTCCAGACCGCTAAAACCGTACGTGGAATCATGCCTAAAAAGCCGCCTAACAATATATTTTTCAGTTTTGCACCTGACAGGGCAAAAACAAAATTAGTTAAAGCAAACGGTAAAACAGGCGATAGTTTAGCAAAGAAAATAATCTTTAATTCCTGCTCTTTAATGTTTTCCAATATCTCCCGAACTCTTTGATTCTCTGACAAATATGTTCGAAAACGGTCTTTGTCTAACCATCGGGTTACCATATTCACTAAAAATATAGCAACCATATTTAACAAGAATAGTGGCAGAATGGCATGCCAGCCCAGAAAATATCCAAAAACCAATGCTAAAAATGTAGGGGGAGTTATTGCTATGGTAGACGTAATGCAACAGGCAAGTGTTATAATTACCCAGAATTTTTCTTCATAGCCACCAATTTCTCTTTCATGGGCAATTACCCACAATGTAATAATTGATGTGAATACTATAGGGACAATCGTTAAGAAAACCGATGAAATAAGGGCAAAAGAGTATTTTCTAACCTGTTTCAAGTGTGGCTAAGTGTTTTAGCCACAAAATTACAAATTAGAAAAAACCGAAACTATAATTTATAGAAGAATTCCGAAACGGATTACAAGAGGCGAATTATTACCTCCCAAACCTTGTGGACTGATAAACCCCCGGTTAGGGTATCCTAAATTGTACATTAAGGCAAGATAGCTTCCTCTTTGGCCTTGCCTGCCCTGATAAAATCCAGCACCAATCAGGGGTGAGCCCTCCCATTTCTTTTTTATATCAGTGACAGGTGTATTGGCATTAAAAGAATAAAAATTATTAGAATAGGCATTCATCATCTCATATTCGGCATGCGCAAAAATCGACCTGAATATTGGCTGACGAATAAAGAGTTTAGGACCATAGATAAAATCACCGCCGCCATTAAATACACCCTGATATATAATGTTTGCCCCTAATCCGACTACTGTTCCTTTATTACTTACTTCATAACCTACCATCGGAGACACGTCTATGTAGAATGCTCCCCAGAAGCCTAACCAGAAATTTCCGCCATAGCGTAGTTTATCTTTCCAGGCGGGCTTGGGTTGCTCAAAAAATTCGGGCTTTTCTTTTTCTTGTGGTTCTTCTTCCTGCGAAAATGCCATAAATGCACAAGTAATGAGGGTAATGGTTAAAAAAAATTTACGCATATGTCAATGCTGTGGTTTCTTGTAAAAAATCAGGCAGTTTAATGGTCTCTAACAATCGTTCTTCAAGCATATTTGCCCACTCTTGTAAATAAACGATAACATCTTCACGAACATTGTGGCGTAAATAACGTTTTTCTGCGGGCAGACGAATGAGAATCTCTTTATCTGAAAGTTTCTCCAGATTCTGTAAATCTTCAATCGAGAAACCTGCTGTTAACAGGTCAAAGATTATCAGATCAATAGGCATCGTACTGGTTTCACAGTAGTCGTTCAGTTGTTCGTTCCAATCTCCGTGCCCCTGCATGGCATAGGCATGAATCTCCGCCTTAGTTCTATGTGTAACTTCCTGTGCCAGATTCCCACAATTGCAGCTACCCATGTGACCCCACATATATTGGCTGCCGTTTTGCATTTTATCGGCTGTCCGCCGAAGTGCCTCTATAATTTCTGTTTTTACTTGAGCCATAATTCTATCTATTTAACACCCTTATCAGCCTCCCAGGAGCCTTGTTGTTTACGGATAAAAATAATTTGTCCGGTATGATAGGCATTGTGCGTACCGATATGGGCTATAGTTGAATACAATTCTTTCAGCTTGGCTTCATCTGCCGTTTCTACAAATTTCTCTAAATCTACCATAACACCATCTAATCGTTTAACGACATCCTCCCAACTTTTTTTATCAAAATTAGTGAATGTTTTATCGTTATCTCCATCGAATTTAGCGACATCCTGCCCTTTGAATTGTGCCAGCACACGCCCATTCCAGAATAACAGGTGATGAGCCAATTGCCCGATAGAGTGATTGCCTTTGCCATCATTCCAATTGGCTTGTTCGGCCGTTACACCTTCTAAAGCAATATTCACAGGCACAAACCAGTCTTTATCGGTATGTGTTGTTTTCAATTGCTCTAACAAAACAGATTTGAGGGTTGGTTCAGGTTTGGTTTGTGCCATCGTCAGATTAGAGATAAAGAGTAGTAGAAGTATCTTTTTCATAATAATAAGGTTTTTGATTATGAAATTACAATTTCTATGGAATTATGGCAAGAGTTGAAAAGAATTTTGTTTTAAATAAGTTCTCAAATACAGTATAAAATTGCGAGTTAGAGGCGACCGTCGTCCGGCTCGTGCCACAAGAATTATATTAAAACAATATCATTGGCATTTGCTACTTCAAAATTCTGCGTTTTCAGGTTGGCTTCTAATTCATCTGATGGTACTCTGATGCGGGCCACTCCCACCATTATTCCATGACTATCCGTTATTTCTACTACCTCGCCAGCTTCAAAGTCTCCTTTTACTTTTTTGATACCTACGGCTAATAAGCTACTCCGTTTTTGCAAGGCTTTTACAGCTCCTGCATCAACCTGTAAAGTACCTACTGCAACACTGCCACTGGCCAACCATTTATTACGGGATGATAAATTGGCTGTTTGTGCCGAAAACTCAGTCCCTGCTTGTCCTTTTATGGCTTTCAGAATTCCCTCTTCGGTTTTCATGCCGAAAATAATTACCCGGATACCCATACGGGTTGCTAATTTGGTAAAGGTGAGCTTGGATGCCATACCACCTGAACCTAAAGCCGATTTACTATTATCTACCAGACCTAATATCTGATTATCAATCGTTTCTATTTTTCTGATAATGTTTTTCTGCTGATCTAATAAACCACCTACCGATGTACAAATCATCAGTGTTTCTGCTCCGAAGCCAGTGGCGATAAGGGTTGCCAGTTCATCATTGTCCGAAAATCTCAACTCACGGTTACTTACTACGTCGTTCTCATTAGCAATCGGAATAATGCCATTAGCCCATAATTCCTGATAGGTTTCTTTCAGTTGTAGAAACTGCTCGCGATTGCCAAAATGCTGGCGCTCACACAAACTCTGCGCAATCTGAATATTGTATTGAGAGAAATATTTAGAATAAATATTCAAAAGAAGTGGATTCCCGATAGCTGCCGCCGCTTTCCGCTCAGCAATTTCCCCTGAATAATTTCTGATAAAATGCTTACCTGCCCCAACGGCCCCCGAAGATACTATGACGATATGATACCGCGCATGGAGTTCGGAAACCTGGCGGGCTATATCGGCAATGATGGTTTCGTCCGGCTCGCCATTGCTCTGGGTAATAGAGGCTGTTCCGAATTTTATGACAAGGGTAGGTAACTGACTCATGTAATAGGGTGCTTAACGTAGATTTCGTTCTTTACTCAACTTTTGTTGTCTCTCTAATAAAGAAAAAAGACGCAAGGAAATGCGTCTTTTTTCTTTATTGTGATGATTTTATCTCTAAACTTTCACAAGCCCTTCGGGCGGCTTCCTGTTCGGCTTTTTTCTTATTCCAACCGCCACCGGTACTAATGGCCTCGCCGTTTACTTTTACCTGAGCCACAAATTCCTTATGGTGATGTTTACCGTTTTCCTGCACAATCTCAAAAGCAATCTTCTTACCTTCTTGTTGTGCCCAACTTAACAAAATACTCTTGTAATTGGTGTTAGTCTGGATAACTGTATCGAGGTCGAAGTAATTGGCAATCAGCTTTTTCAGAATGAAAGACCTTGTAAACCTGAAACCCTTATCTAAATAAATTGCACCAATCAAGGCTTCCATGGCATCGCCGTACATCGATGTACGATTATGGGCGATACGCTGACCGTCAAACTGGATCAGTTTTTCCAAGCCAATTTTACGGGCTACCTGATTCAAAGACTCTCTGTTTACAATTCTTGAACGAATTTCGGTCAGAAAGCCCTCGTCTTTAAAGGGGTATTTTTTGAATAGATATTCGGCAACTATCATACCCAACACCGAATCGCCTAAGTATTCTAATCGCTCGTTAGATTCGCGGAAACCACCAATATTTGTTTCTTTTGAGGCAGAAGTATGTCTAAAGGCTAACTGATAGAGCAACGGATTACTCGGCTTTTCACCAATAATTTGCTCTACTGCTTTCCTAAACTCACGTTCTTTAGAACTTGATTTGAAAATTCCCCAAAAATTACTAGCCTCCGACAACACGATTCGAAATTAGATTTTCTTAAATATTAGCGTAGCATTATGTCCGCCAAAGCCAAAACAATTACTCAAAACTACATCTATTTTTTTAGATTTCGCTACATTAGGGGTTAAATCTATTCTTGAATCGATTGATTCATCGATATTAAACAGATTTATTGTTGGCGGAACCATTTGATGTTGTATGGCGAGAACAGCGGCGACAGATTCAACTGCACCTGCAGCCCCTAATAAATGGCCTGTCATCGACTTGGTTGAACTGATACTCATTTCGTATGTATGATCGCCAAACAATTGTTCTATAGCTTTGATTTCCTGTGGATCACCCAATGGGGTTGATGTACCATGTGTATTGATATAATCCACATCTTCAGGTTTCATGTTGGCATCTTCAAGCGCATCCTGCATAGAAAGGAACGCACCGAACCCTTCAGGATGTGGTGCTGTAATATGATAGGCATCTGAAGACATACCACCACCCACAATTTCACAATATATTTTGGCTCCACGGGCTACGGCATGCTCGTATTCTTCCAGAATCAATGCCGCGCCACCATCGCCCAATACAAAACCATCACGGTCTTTATCGTATGGGCGAGAACCGGTTGCCGGGTCATCGTTTCTTTCAGACATGGCACGCAAGCCATTAAAACCACCAATACCCGCCTGGGTAATAGCGGCTTCTGAACCTCCTGAAATACATACCTGAACTCTACCTAAGCGGATATAGTTAAACGCATCTATAATTGCATTGTTGGTAGAAGCACATGCCGATACAGTAATGTAGTTTGGCCCACGGAATCCGTATTTGATAGAGATTTGACCCGAGGCACTGTCGGCAATCATTTTTGGAATAAAGAATGGGTTAAACTTCGGAGTACCGTCTCCACTGGCAAAGTTAATTACTTCTTCTTCAAAAGTTTTTAACCCACCAATACCTGAACCCCAGATAACCCCGGCTTTATTTTTATTAATTTGTTCTAAATCCAGACCAGAATCCTTAATAGCTTCGTCTGCCGCTACCATCGCATACTGGGTGAATAAGTCCATTTTACGGGCGTCTTGCCTCGGTATAAACTGTGTTACGTCAAAATTTTTGACTTCACAAGCAAATTTCGTACGGAATTTACTGGCATCAAATTTAGTAATAATGGCCGCGCCACTAACACCATTGGACAATCCATGCCAGAATTCTTCTACCGTATTCCCGATAGGCGTTATAGCCCCCAATCCTGTTACAACTACTCGTTTGAAAGCCATAAAATGAGATTTGAAGTTTCAAAGTTATAAAGTTTCAAGTTTCAGGCTAATATCATGAAACTTGAAACCTGCAACTCGAAAATTATTTAGAATTTTCTTCCAAGTAAGTAATAGCCTGACCAACGGTCTGGATATTTTCTGCCTGGTCGTCTGGGATTGATACGTTGAATTCTTTTTCAAATTCCATTATCAACTCCACAGTGTCTAATGAATCTGCTCCTAAATCATTTGTGAATGATGCTTCTGGAGTTACTTCTGACTCATCAACGCCGAGTTTTTCTACGATAATTTTCGTTACTTTAGATGCAATTGCTGACATTTTGAACTGTAGTTTGGTGAAAAACGACTGCAAAGAAAATGCTTTTAACTGAAAACAACAAAATACACGAAAGTTTTTTAGTATCAGAAAACTTCCGAACTTTGTATTTGTTTTATTATAAAACAAATAAATACGAAAGAAGTTTTGGAAAAACGCCTGAGAATAGAAATATTCAATTACTTAATTCCGAAAAATCAATTAAATAATAGGTTTAAAAAATTATTAAAGTGCTGAAAGTCAATCAATTAAAAAATCAGAATTCCGGGAATTTTTTCCTTATAGCCGGGCCTTGTGTGGTAGAAGGAAGAGATATGGCACTTGAAATTGCTGAAAAAGTAAAAGCAATTACCGACCGTCTTGCAATACCTTATATTTTCAAGGCTTCTTACCGCAAAGCCAACAGAACCAAATTAAATTCGTTTACGGGTATCGGCGACGAACTCGCGCTGGGTATCTTAAAGGAAGTAGGCACCACTTTCTCACTCCCAACCATAACAGACATTCATGAGTCAGACGAGGCCGCTCTTGCGGCGCAATATGTTGATGTTTTGCAGATTCCTGCTTTTTTATGCCGCCAAACCGAGTTGCTGATTGCAGCAGCACAAACAGGCAAGGCCGTTAATGTAAAGAAAGGACAATTTATGCATGGCTCAGGTATGGGCTTTGCCGTAGAGAAAATTAATGCCGTTAATCCTGATGTACAAGTGATGCTAACTGACCGGGGAAATTCATTTGGGTATTCTGATATAGTGGTTGATTACCGGAATATTATCGAAATGCAGGCATTTAATGTGCCTGTCGTAATGGACTGTACGCATTCATTACAACAGCCGAATCAATCTTCAGGTATAACAGGTGGTAACCCTGCTATGATAGAAACCATTGCTAAAGCGGCTATTGCCATAGGAGCTGATGGAATTTTTATTGAAACACATAAGAATCCGGCAGTTGCAAAGTCTGATGGAGCTAATATGTTAGCATTAGATAAATTAGAAAGGCTTTTGGAAAAACTCGTCAGAATACGCGAAGCTGTGCGCAAAAACTAATAAATAGCTATTAAAATACCCTTAAAATAACCATATTGTTCATTTTGAGTCTATATTTGGCCATTAAATAACAAATAGGAATTGTATTTCTTTTTTTCAGGAAAGATTCTTTACTTTTGTTATATTTATAGTAGAATATGACTCCCAACCACTTAACACTCCTCATGCATATGGCAAAAAAGAAAGATGCTCAGGAAGAGCCGGAACAACAAATTAATATCGAACTGTCTGAAGAAATGGCGGAGGGGGTATATGCGAATCTGGCAATGATAGCTCATTCAAACACTGAGTTTGTGATTGATTTTATTCGTCTGATGCCCGGAGTGCCCAAAGCAAAAGTAAAATCACGTGTGATTCTGACTCCGGAACACGCACAACGTTTGCTGACTGCCCTGCAAGATAATATTTCAAAATATGAAGATAATTTTGGCACCATCCGTCAGACCAACGAGCCTGTGCCGTTTCCGATGAATTTCGGCGGCCCGATGGGCGAAGCCTGATTCTGAATCAGTATATCATTACTTGTAAAAGCCTTAGAAGTGATTCTAAGGCTTTTGTTTTGAGCAACAAAGTGCTATTTTACCTCTGTACTCTATGGATTTCATTTTTGACCTGTAAGCGTCTACAAGTTCACCCCTTGCTGCCTCTTCCAGATTTTCATTGGCTTAAATAAGATCAGTATTTATTATATTGAAAATGATGATTTTACCAGAGAGCCTCTTGGGTGCCAATAATTGATAAACTTAGATTATTGATAAAATATCTGTGCTTTTATGAGGCTGTAGTACCATATATTTGATTTTCGACCAGATTCAAATCCATGCCAATGCTAATTTGTTTACCTAAGCCAGCGTTTTATCATGCCCTCTTAATATATTAGGTGGCTATTGTCTCATCAATTCGGATAAAATAATATTAGTTTGATGCAATAAAATATCAGTATTGCTAAACTATTTTCAACGAGTATAATTTATAAGTATTTTTACTTATTTTCCTTTGTAAATGGCACAAGATTTGCCTAATTTTCCAAAACGCTGCAACTCATACGCAATTCTTTAAAGACTCCACGACTGATTTTACTAAAGCCTGGCTTCCTAAGAAAAACATTAGATTATTGCTTGAATATTACTTAAACTATATATAGATAATAAAAAGATTACTTTGTGTTGATGACGACAAAATTACTTTAACTTTTATTAAACTTGTGGTAACAAAGGCCTCTTTCGCTGAAGAAACAATCACTATAATGAATAGCAAAGAGGCAATTGATTATTACAGCAGAATTATCTGCTACATTCATAGAAAGTTATTCTGGACTGATTTTTCTGGATTTAAATATGCTTGTCATGAATGGGTGGGAATTTCTGGATGAATTTACCACAAACTACTATCCAAAGTTTAATAAGACCAGAATTGTAATTCTTTCGTCTTCTACTACGCCATCAGAAAAAGCTAAGGGGCTGAATTATCCGATGGTTATTGATTTTTTATCAAAATCTCTAACTATTCATGCACTGAAAGCCCTGCCTTTAGGGGAGTAGAAATTTTATTATTATTTTTTCCTTAGAAATTAACCTCAAATACTCGTATCACCTTCATTGTTTTAGTAAGGTTGATAATTAAAACAATCTTTTGCTTATATGAAAGCTTACACTTTTCAAGAGAGTCTTCCTTATTCTTCATTAAAAAATCCCGATTATGAAGATTTGCTGACCCACTACACTGAAGACAGTTTTTTGATTATAGATACAAACTTAATCATAGTCAATTTTGGCCTTAATTTTAAAGAACAATACCAGAAATACTTCGGCAGGATAGTGAAAAAAGGTGATAGTATCCTGGACTATGCACCCGAAGGCAGAAAAGAAATTGCCAGAAGTTTTTATATGCGGGCTTTGGATGGTGAAATACTCGAAATTGAGGTAGATTTACCAATGGCCGATAATACAATATTTACCTGTAGAAATAAGTACAAACCTATTTATAATAAAACGAAGCAAATTGTAGGCATTTTTGTCTCGGCTTTTGATATATCTTTTATTCGAAAGGCAGAATCAGAACTCTTAAAGCATGAGAATAAGTACAGGACAATCATCGAAAACTCATTAGATGCGTTCTTTTTGGGTAATCTTGAGGGTGAAGCTCTTGATGTTAATGATTCTGCTGTTGATATGTTTGGGTATAACAAAGAAGAACTTAAGAAATTAAACAGAAAAGTATTAATTGATCACTCTGATGAAAAGTTTTTACGTTATTTAGAGGAAAGGAATAAAACCGGAAAGATGCATGGTGAGGCTACCGGTATAAGAAAAAATGGCGAGCGATTCCCGGTTGAACTTTCATCAGTTACCTATAAGGAAATCAATGACGAGGTAAAGGTTGGTACTTTTATTCGCGATATAAGTATCAGGAAAAAAAGCGAAAAGCTATTAGAACTAAGCGAAAGACGCTTCAAAGCTTTAATAGAAAACTCTTCTGATATTCTTATTTTAAATGAGAAAAGTGGAATTACACAATATGTAAGCCCTGCATTTGAAAAAATCACTGGAATTACCTATTCAGAACTTCAACAAAATCCGAAATCATTTTCTTTGCGTTTACATCCTGATTATGCTGACCAGGCGAGAAAGATTTTTGTGGAGGCACTTGAAAAACCTGGCGTTCCCATCTCTTGCGTTTTGCAATTTCAACATAAAGATGGTTATGCTATATACTTGGAGGGATTTGTGACCAATATGCTGGACGATGAAAACGTAGGGGCAGTAGTTTCAAATTATCGGGACGTTACTGAACGGAAAATAGCCGAGGCACAGGTTGTTAAAAGTGAAAACCGTTTCAGGGCACTGGTTGAAAACGCAAGTGATGTGATTATTCTGAGTAATGAAAAGGGGATTATACAATATGTGAGTCCTGCATTTGAAAAAATTACAGGCTTCACCCTCGAGGATGCTAAAAACAACCCTGACTTATTAAGGGAAAACTTACATCCGGATTTTCAGGAAGACGCCATAAGAACTTCTTTAGAAGCTACCAAAAAGCCGGGTGTTCCTATTCCCCGCTTGTTGAAGTTAAAGCATAAAGATGGCCATTATCTGTGGTTTGAAGGTTTTATTACTAACCTTCTGCACGATGAGAACGTAGGTACTATGGTTTCTAATTACAGAGACATCAGTGGACGAAAAGTAGCCGAAGATAAACTGATTAAAAGTGAAAACCGTTTCAGAGCCTTGGTTGAAAAAGGGGAGGACATCATTATCATGACCAAACCGGATGGAATCATCTCTTATGTGAGTCCTGCATTTGAAAAACTAACGGGTTATGACAGCGATGAAGTGATAGGTAAATTGAACCTGTTATTCATGCATGAAGAGCAGGTCAAAGAAACCAACACTATTTTTGAAAGCTTATTGAAACAGCCGAAGTTTTCTGTACCAAGGCTAAACCGCCTAAAATGCAAAAACGGAGAATATAGATGGGTAGAAGGAAATATCACTAATCTTTTACATGATGACAACGTACAGGCTATTGTTTCGAACTATATAGATGTTACAGAGCGCAAAAAGGCTACAGAGCTGATCAGACAATCTGAAGCCAACCTGAAAGCTATTTTTGAAAATGCCTCCGAAGCCTTTGTATTGTTAGATACCGATGGTTTGATAAAAGCGTTTAATTCTAATGCCCGATTGTTTGGTTTTCTCAATACCGACAATGAAATGATTGAAGGGCGTTATATTTTAGATCTTGTTGCCGACGATAGAAAAGTTATTATTCAATCATTCTTCAATAAAGTATTGCAAGGTGAGATTATTCAATATGATCGGCCATATATACAAGGTGATAGGACGCTATGGATTGATTATACCATCAGGCCTGTCATTGAAAATGGGCAGATAAAAGGTATGTGTATTGCCGGACGGGATATTACAGCAAGAAAAGTGGCTGAGGAAGAAATAGCGAAAAGGGAGATAAAGTTCAGGTCTATCCTGGCAAACAGTCATGACTTGCTGTTCCTTTTTGATGCTGGTGGTAAAATTGAGTTTCTCAGTCCGGCTATTCAGAAGGTTTTTGGCTACACGAATGCTGAAACAGAAATACCTAATATTCTTGATAGAATTCATTCTGATGATTTAGAAAATGTAATGACGCATTTAAACAGAGCTTTCACAATTCCTGAAGTTCCGGTTTTAGTTGCTCTAAGAATACTTAATAAAGACAATAATTATCTCTGGCTTGAAGGAACAATAACCAATATGCTACACAAACCTGAGATTAATGCCTTTGTGGCTAATTTCAGAGATATAACCGAACGTAGAGTATTTGAAGAACAGCAGGCTCTTCTGGTATCAATTATTAATAGTTCAGATGATGCCATAGTGAGTATTAATACTGATAAAAATATACTAAGCTGGAATAAGGGAGCAGAAAAGATGTTTGGCTATGACGATAAGGAGGTAATCGGTAAAAGTATTTATCAGATAGTTCCAACTAATCGTTATTACGAAGAGGAGGAAATTTTTGGCAGGATAAGAGAAGGCAAGCCCGTCAATCATTATGAAACCCAACGGCTAAACAAAGGGGGAAGATTGCTGGATATATCATTAACGGCCTCGCCTATTAAAGATAATAAAGGAAATATTACAGGAGTATCAAAAATTGCCCGTGATATTTCTGAAAAAAGGAAAGCTGAAGAAAAAATCAGCAATAATGAAAGACGTTTCAGAAGCCTTTTACAAAACAGCCATGATGGGTTGAGCCTGCTGGGTATTGATGGTGTAATGCTTGATATAAGCCAGACAGGAAGGAAAATTCTGGGGTATGATGACAGTGAATTGATTGGAATGGCCAGATATGACCTGATTCACCCCGATGATCTGGAGCTTGTTTCTCAAGCCTTTGTAGATGTGATAAATGACCCTGAAAAAACCAGATTCTTTGAGTATCGTAGCCTTTGCAAAGATGGTCTGTACAAATGGCTGGAAGCCAGTTGCCAAAATTTGCTGAATGATGCGGCTGTGGGTGCTATTGTGGTGAATTTCAGAGATATTACTGAGCGGAAAAATCAGGAACTTGAGCGTGAACAACTGATAATTAACCTAAATGAAAATAATAATGATTTAAGAAACTTCTCATTTATTACATCTCATAATTTGAGAGCACCTTTATCGAATCTGTTAGGATTTACTCAATTGCTCGAAGATATACCTATCGAAGACGAAATGCTGAACGCCATTATTGATGGCTTTAGAACATCGACGATTCAACTGGATAATACCGTTAACGACCTCATAAAAATTCTGATAATCAGAGATAATAATTCTATTGAGCAAAAAGAGATTGGTTTTGGTCAGATGTTTTCACAGGTAAAAAATCAACTCAAATCTCTGATTCAGGAAGCTCAACCTGATATCGAAACCTTGTTTGTGGATGCACCAAGTGTCATGTTTAATGAGGCTTATCTGGAAAGTATCCTGATGAACCTCATGACCAATGCCATTAAGTTCAGAGCCAATGATCGTAAGTTAAGAATTAGGATTGAAACCCAAAAGACTGATAAAGGCATAATGCTTTCTTTTGCTGACAATGGCATTGGGTTTGATGCCGAACGCCAGAAAGAGAAAGTTTTTGGTTTATATCAGCGTTTTCATGACCGTCCTAACGGCAAGGGCTTAGGTCTATATTTGATTAAATCTCAAATAGAGAGTCTGGGTGGCACGATTGAAGTTGATAGTGCTGTGAATGTAGGTACTACCTTTAGGCTGAGATTCAAATCCTTTTAGAGTTAATGATGAATGGAATAAGTTCATTTTCAGAAACATTGGCAATAGCAATATACAATAATCAAGACCGCTTCAGAGTTGTCAGATGTTTCTACCTAAACAAATGCCTCAAAAACATACCATTAAAGTAAAAATCTGTCATAAGAACCTCCAACAATTACACAATTATTGGAAGTTCTTAGAGGAGCTTTTAAAACTCAATCCCCAATCGCAATACCATCCGCTTATATTTTCTTACCTCGTTCGTCTCCGACCAATACACCTCATTTCCATTTCTATCCATCTTATATTCAGCCCGTTGGAATCGGTACCCTATATTAATCAACCACGCAGAGCCATTTCGCATCGGTAATCTATAGCCTATGGTAGGGCTTACTAAAAGACCTCCCTTTGTATGAAACCCTGTATTGTCTTCATTCAGCCAGGTGGTTGAATAACCTGCATCTATTCCTGCCTGTAAACTGCTTCCCCCCTCCTTTTTCTGTAATAAGCTTCTGCGTACCCCTAAAGCTATGGGCATCAATACAGTTTCCCCATAGCCATCAACCCCTATGGTAATCCCTGCCGCCGTTTTACGATCGATATAAACACCGTTAAAAGTCTGCATCGACAGATTTACTTTATTCTTTATCTGATACTGATCAGGATAGTTACCCGGATAAGGGTAAGGATACCATCCTCCGTAATAATTGGTCTGATACTTAAGTCTACCAAATAGTCCTCCGAATTCGGTCATGTTCACAAACTTATGTTTGCGGAAGAACCCCTCTTTTTCATCTTGTGCATTTATGGCAGTACTGCCAAAGAGCAATATCACGAAAATCAGGCTGATTTTATTTATATATATGAGTATGTTTTTCATATTGAAGTAGGTTCAGGGGTTTAGGATTCTTTTTTCACAGGAATGATACTTAACAACTTCATGTCTTTCGGATTTGACGTATCATACTGATATAATCCATCTTTACCAACCATTAATAAATGTTTTCCGCCTAAGGGAATCACGTCAAAAGCGTTTATCTTTTCAATATGCTGTTGCAGTTTTATATCCATAGCACTTGATGCATCAAAAGACTTTAAACCATACTGCCCCTCACAGATAAACAGACTTGGAAAATCAATGCCTAACCCAGCAGGATTCTGCATTTCATAGCTTTTGAGTAATCTCGGGGCGTATATATTTGTTACGTCGACTACGTCTAAACGATTAGGTGATGCCCCGCAGAAACCTGAACGCAAAGTAACATACGCAATATCATTAGCCACCACCACAGGGTCACAGGCACGGGCATGTTCAAACATTGTTATCCGCTCTGGTTTAGCCGGATTTTTATTATCAAAGATATACATACCCGTGTTTGATCCTATAAAGAGTTTGTCTTTATAAGGGAAAATGGTTTCAATACCCCATCCTAAATTAATCTTACTCTCCTGAACAGGCTGAGTAGGTGCCTTGATATTGAAAAGAAGCAAATCACTCTGCGAAACGGTATAGAGGAAATCGTCATAAATGGTAAATCTTGCCATTGAACCGCCTTGACCAGTACCACTTGCCGAAGGACCTGTAGGGCCTTTTGAGCCTGCATAATAAGCCATGTCATTGGCATAGTAGTAAATAGGATTTGGATTAACTATCAGAAAACCACAATTAGTACGAATTTTATCAGTAATAATCTTGGTTTCATAATCGGTGATAGTCTGAGAGCCTGGACTATATCCCCAGGTAATACCATCGGCTGTGCCCTGATTAAAGACATCCTTTACTCTTCCTGTGAGTTTGATGTTTTTTGGGTCGGTAATGTCAAAAGACACTACGTCCATATAGTTGTCGGCGTAGAGTATATTGTCTTTTACGGCCATATCTATTACTCCCGGTATTTTCAGGAAAGCAATATTCTGCGGTTGTTGCGGATTAGAATTATCAATAATGTGCAATCCTTTCTTAAGCTCATTGATAAAGATATAATTATCCTTAACATAGATTTTGCCCAGATTGACTAACTCTTGCGGGCCTTGCGAAGCAATTTCATTACGAATCTGGTCTACTGTAAGCACAAAAGGTACAGTTGTGCGGTACGTGCGGGTTGTCTCACAATCATCTGTACATGATAGATTGCCAATGGCCAAGCTTAAACCAAGTATAGTTACAGGCCATCTGAAGTAGTTGTTTTTCATAGTTTTAGCAGGTATAAAGAATAGAAAAGTGCCATGCGTAGTGATTAGTATCCCTATACGACATGGCACTTGATAGTTTTTACTTTAACTTTATTCTGGTCAGCTTTAGCGGCATTCCGGCATAGAGTATTAACTCTGTCTGGTCGAATTGTTTCACTTCGCCGCTGAATATTATCTTAGTTTCATGTTTACCTTTTAATTCAGCCGGCAGATTAGCTACTATAAATCGATGTGATGGTTGAGCTGCACACGACAAAGGATCCATTTCGCTCTGCACGACAATCACTGTCAGGTCTTCGTTTGCCTTCATCAGATACCCTTCTTTGTTATTGAAGGTCTGTATAGTTGGTAAATTATCAATATCACTTACAGGAGATACATCGATGTCTTTTTTAGCACAAGCCAGAAAGACCGCGATACAGAAAAACATAACCCAAAGTTTTTTCATACAAATAAGAATTAAAGGTTAGAAATCTTACCTGTAAATAAGATAGTATTCGATTGTTTTTCGCTGATAACAAACAAGAATGGACGATTACAAACCACAGTCGGATACACGGGAACGGAGGTAAGTACAACTCCTATAGTTGTTACGGCTGCGGCTTCTGTTCCTTTTTCATCAATTCCTACATAGGTATTCTGTTTCACCATACCAACTTTTAATTTCCCGGCAGGGCTGGCTATTTTCGACAAATCTGCTCCATCAGAAAAAGCTGTATTGATGCCCATTTGCATCAGAACCTTTTTTAAGTCTGCCTCGTACTCCAAGGTAAATTTCGGTAAGCCCACAATCACTTTTTGTTCCTGTAATGCTCCATTCAGTTGTTTCCACTCAGTTACAGACAAGCTCGCTAAAGCAGCATCAGTCGATTTATCAGGAAGAATGACTGTCATTACATAGTTACCATCACCATAAGGCAATTCTACTGCCTGATAATTATCACGTTTAGCATACTTCACGTTTTCGGTCATATTCATCATCTTCACACTTTTCACGCCTTTTGTGCCTGTGAAGTCTGCATTTTGTGTATTCCCCTCTTTAAATTGTGTTTTCCAGTCACCTTTGAAGTATAGAGCATTCATCAGGAATAAAATCTGGTCAGATTTTATTTCATCCAATACCTTCTTGATTTTACCGTTGGTATTATCACTTGCCCAGTTGTTAATCTTACCCACAGTGGCTTTATCGTCGAAATTCTCACCGAATACACCTGCATTAAAATAAGTTTTCAGGTTATCCAGATAAGATGGCTCTACTTTGAAAGTATTCCGATACCAAACTGAGTTGGCAATGGTGTTTTTTACTTTCGGGTCACTCAATGGCAGGTTATCTATCAGATCTTTATAGATACCGTTGGTTGTAGCCATATCGCCCGAGACCCGCAGCGCTTTCTGAATTTCTTCTTTTGTTTGTGTGTCTGCCCCATTCAGCAACATGCCCAGAGCAATGTGCAGACTTAGCGGTGAAACAAAGTAGCTTTTATCTGCCTCTTCGATAGTATTATGTTTTTTCCAGAAATCAAATGCAAATTCGCTTGTCTGGTCTGAAAAAGTAGCCGGAATAGCCTTTAATTCATTATTTGCCTTTAATGTATTGGGATCTACTGCTGTACCTTTATTATCACAACTGGCAGCAGCTACAGAACAAACGGCAGCAAGTATGGCAATTTTAAGCGTTTTCATAAATTGGTTGGTTAGTTTAAAAAATCAGGTTATAGGATTTTATTATTTCTTCTCAAAATAAAGTGCCTCATTGGCAGGTTTAGAAAGATAAATTACCAGTGTGTTTTTATCTTTAAACTCATATCTTTCTACGTTTCTCAGGCTCTCATAATAAGTCATTTCAAAGGCGTTAGCTTCTGGTGTGCCAGCTATTTTAGTAGAGCCTAATACCGGAATTTTGATTGTCTTTCTACTTTCATCAATCTCTGTTTCAGCAAAATAAAAATTTACTGAACTCCTGCCATTGATGGTAAGCTTATCTTCTTCATTTTTAAACTCTAATGATACATCGTATTTAGGCGTTTTACCATCTGTATAACCCTTAAACTTCCATTGCCCTAACAATGTCGAAGCTCTGAGGGCATCGTATGAAGCACTTGGTGTATCTATCTTCTCGCTTTCGCACGATGCCAGAAATAAACTACTGGTCATCAACCAAATAATTAACTTTTTCATTTTACTTATTTTCTTAATTTTCTATGTGAATTCCTGACAAATTAGGGCGCAACTGTTATGGCATAGTACGCTTTTCACTCAGTCGGCCAAGGGAATAAACAAACGAGAATGTTTTTCCCCTGACATAAACAATCGTTTTGACTGAGGCTCAGTACCCTTTTCAATACTATAGATACTTATTATTTAGAAATGGTTGGAAAGGGAGTGTTTTTTCTGATTGAAAAGCTAAAAAGTAGATATTATAAGACAAAAATGAGTATAGATAGTTTTGTTCCTATTTGAAAATTTAATGATTTTGCCACAATGTGATCACGATGTTACACTATATAAAAATAAGCTATTGCCTAAATAGAATTGTGTCACATTGTGTACATGGAGTACTTCGTGGCAATGCATTAATAGTATAATTATCCACCAAGACGATTTGATAAATCATTTTACAATTCAAAACCTCTTCAAAACCAACTCACTAACCGTCTGCCCGATAGATAATGAAGAAGTTGCGGCAGGAGATGGCGCGTTACAGACATTCACAGCGCGCTCATTTTCGAAGATGGCGAAATCATCTAATAGTCCGCCATCATAATCACAGGCCTGCGCTCTTACACCTGCCCCACCCGGAATCAGGTCGTCTTCCTGAATTTCAGGGATTAATTCCTGTAACGCCTTAGTAAAAGCACTTTTAGAGAAAGAGCGATACATTTCGCCTAAACCTGTGCGCCAGTATTTAGCGGCTACTTTCTGGAAACCTCTCCAGGTCAAAGTTTCAAAAAGTTCACCGAAATGAATATCCAGTTTCTTATATCCTTCGCGACGGAAAGCTAAAACAGCATTAGGCCCGGCCTCAACTCCTCCGTGAATCATACGCGTAAAGTGTACACCTAAAAAAGGAAAATTAGGGTCGGGTACAGGATAAATCAGATTTTTAACCAAGTATTGCTTTTCAGGTTTTATCTCAAAATACTCCCCTCTGAAAGGTGTAATTCTTAGTTTATTGGCTCGCACATCAGTCATTTGGCCTACTTTATCAGAGTAAAGTCCGGCACAGTTTACTACCAGTTTAGTTTCGTAAGCACCTTTATTGGTATTGACTACTGACGTGCTACCCTTATCTGTAATACTCTCTACTTTCTCCCCAAAAACTATTTCGCCACCCAATTCCTGGGTTTTCTGTAAGTATTTTTCACAAACTTCGATATAGTCGATGATTCCGGTCTGGGGCACAAAAAAACCTTTTAGCCCGTTTACGTGTGGCTCGTATTCTTTCAATTGTTCTTTATTCAACATCTTGAAGCCATCCAGACCATTTTGTGCGCCTCTTTCAAAAAGTCCATCAAGAATGGAGATTTGCTCAGGGCGAGTAGCAACTACTATTTTTCCACACAAGTCGTATTTAATGTCTTCTTTGTTGCAGAAATCCAAAAGCATTTCGTAGCCTTTGATACAATTGGTAGCTTTTAAACTACCCGGTTTGTAGTATAAACCCGAATGTATAACCCCGCTATTATGTCCTGTCTGGTGTTGGGCAACCTTATTTTCTTTTTCAATAATCAATAATTTCAATGCCGGATTCCCCTGTTTGATTTTCAAAGCAGTAGCCAGCCCGACAATACCTCCACCAATAACAATTACATCGTAGGTCATATTCAAGTATATAGAGTAGTTTTTTATGCAAATATAGGGCAAAACCACCTTTTATTTTAGTAGAAGCTTTTAAAAAGCAGACAGGTAAACTGTTAGTACTTATATCCACTTAATACTTACCTAACAAAAAACGCCATCCATAAAGACAGATGACGTTTTTGCTCAAACTTAGGGTAAACAGAATGCTAAGGATCAAGCGGATCGTATGGATCCATGTGCAAACATTCGATAACCGGGTAAAACTCAATCACATGATTTGATAATTGTTTTTTATGGGTATAAGGCGTATAACCTAATTCACGCATATTTCGCGCATCAAAACTGTCTGCTGCTGAGTATTTAGTTTGGGATAGTGAAGTGACAAATAACGATGGCATATCCACCGGAATACCATAATGAATCATCAGACGAACCGAGTTTCTGATATTGGTTGTGGTATGTCTTGCCTGTGGCTCAGCAATAATGGCCGAAGCCGGAATATTATATTTCTCCATCAGGTATTTTTTCATTTCTACCGCCTCACAATAAGTCGTTTTGAACGGATAGCAATAACCACCTGTTGGGATAATGAATGGTGCCTCGCCTCTCAAATAGCTGCGGGCAGCCGCATCAGCATGTAGTTTTCCTTCATGGCCGATAGGTATTTTTAATTCAGGGCCAGCTCCCGGAAGGATGATGGCTGCATATTTGTATTTCTTCCAATCGGTTTTTTGAACCTGATCATAGGCGGCTTTGTTGATACCTTTCTCCAAAGGTTCTAAACGCGCAGGTTCATCACGGTCATTTGCCTGCATCAATTGCATAGCTACGGCCAATGATGGTTTATAGAAAACATCCAGGCTATTACTGCTTTCATCAAGAAAGGCCATCATATCTTTCAACATAATACGATACGAACGAGAGGTTACTATATAACTTGCTGAATCAATACGCGGGTATCTCATTTTTTTACCGAGACCAAACTGGTTGATGATGTAATCCATCCCGTAAAAACATTGATTCCATGCTTTAGCTAATAAAACCTCATTTGATAAACCAACAAAACGCTGATAATAACCTGAAGGGCGTAGATGGCCATCGATGATTTTATCAAAAGTTTTTTTATTGGCAGCATAAACCGAGCTCAATTCTTTAGCCAATGCAGCGGTATCTGGTTTCCAGAAGAAATCGCTTAGTAATGATACCGGATGTGAACAAGTATCTGTCACATGCGTTTTCAATATCTCAACTTTGTTTTGAAGAAAGTTTTTAAATATTGTGTTATTGGTCAAAATCGCTTTTACTTCAGGCGTTTTCTCGATAACTGTAATCAGATAAAAATTTTTATCTACTGTTAAATCGCCGGAAGCAAGCGGGCGGTAATTTTTATTGTATCCCTGCCCTGCCACATTCATGACAAACAGTATAACAAAGGAGAGTGAGTATATGATTTTTGTTTTCATAGTAGGTCAATATTAAAAAATAAAGAGGGTGAAGTGACTCACCCTCTTCTATTAAAATCAATAACCAGGATTCTGATACATTTTTACTGGATCCAATTTTTGCTCATCAAAAGGGATAGGAAAAAGAACGTCCTTTGTTGACACATTCTTCAGGTCTGAAATACCTACATCAGCCGCGTTTTTACGTCTGAAATAATCTGCAAATCCTTGAGGATTATCACCAAAAGCACGTAATAAATCAAATAATCTATGATTCTCAAATGCCAGTTCGGATCTGCGTTCGTGAAGAATCGCCAGTTTTAAGGTAGGATATTTAGCATGATAATCGGCATCAGAAGCATCGTAGTCAGGCAAGCCTGCACGTTTACGTGCCTGGTTCAAATAGCCAATTGCTTCAGAATTGTTTCCTAATCTTTCGTTTACTTCGGCCAGCATCAATACAATATCGGCGTATCTCATCAGAATAAAATCATTGCCTCCCCAGCCATTGGCTGCTGCTGCATCACTTACATCGCGGTATTTGGTAATAAACCAGGCTTTGGCGCTGGCATGATCGGCATATTTTACTGAAAATTCTTTTCTGATGTCACCTGTTTCATATTCATTCACTATATCCGGATTAATAAAGAATCCACGGCCGGTTGATGGTCTTTTAGAGTTGATTGTTTCACCAATCGATTGGTTACGATAAGCCAGACCCGAAGCATAGTTCTGGTCGCCCTGTCTGTAAACAATCTGGAAAATAATTTCAGGATTGGTATTCTTTTTAGCTACATCAAATACATCTTCATAAGGAATCTCTGAGAGTTGTCCAAAGGTTCTCATTCCATAAGCGGTATCAAGATATTGTTTCGCTTTTGCGAAATTTGCCGGTTTTTCGTCTGATAAAACAGATCCCATCGTCAGATACACCTGCCCCAATAACCCATTGATAGCTGCCTTACAAGTACGGCCTTTGTTAGCGGCATTCTGAATATTTGGTAAATCTGAATTTAAAGCCGCTGTTAAATCTTCGGTAATCTGTTTATAGACCAGCCCTTTTTCTACTCTGAATGTACTGGCTACAATTTCATCATATGAAGTCGCAAACTGTGTTACCATTGGTACATCTCCCCATTTACGCACCAAATGGAAATAAGCCAGAGCCCGGAGGAAAAGTGCTTCTGATTTATAGACAGCACGGTTTTTTTCGTCGGTGAAACGAATCGCCTGATTATCGATATTAGACAATACATAGTTGGCACGTGATACTATGGTGTACAAGGCATTCCAGTGGCCTGTCATTTCAGGGTTAGTCGGAACCAATGTAAAGTTCGTAAACTGAAAGGGTGTACCTGCATTAGACTGATTATCTGTACGGCCTGCATTATCAGACCGTTCTTCGCTATATAAATCGCTGCCTTCTCCAAGGGCGCTATTGCTACGGATGGCATTATATATACCTGCTACTGCTTTCTGAACATCTATTTCAGAAGAAAAAAACTTATCGCTGGTAATGGCATTCGGATTTTCTATTTGCAGATAATCTTCGCAAGATGAAGATATCAGTGCAATAAATATAAATAATAAACTGATTTTTTTCATGATTCAGGTTTGTTTTAGAATTGTACTTTTAGTCCGGCGTTGAACGACCTCATTAACGGATATTTACCATAATCAACCCCGGGAGTTAAGTTTGACCCATTGTTATAATCCACCTCAGGATTATACCCTCTGTATTTCTGGAACGTGAACACGTTATCAGACGAAACGTAGATACGCACGTTTGAAATTGTATTTTTTGTCAAAGCTGCCATGTTCCAGTTGTAACCAAGAGTGATGTTTGTAATTCTCAGAAATGAACCATCATTCAGGTAGAATGTCGACAAACGAGTACTATTACTTTGTGTACCACCACGCGAGGCTCGATAGATTTGTCCATTGCCCGGATTTTCGGGTGTACGGAAGCGTTCGTCTACAATGGCATACTGGTTACCAGAGCCTTCCATATTCAGGTTATAATAGTTTTGTCCGTCAAGCACCATATTGCCTTTAGTACCATTCGCAGAAATAGAAAGGTCAAATTTCTTGTAGCGTCCTGAAAGATTGAAAGCGTATATAAAATCTGGATATGGATTCCCGATAATAGTTTTATCAAGGTCATTCACAATACCATCTTTGTTTGTATCCTGAAACAGCAAGTCACCTGGCTGAATTTTTGTGCTTTGAGATGCCGAACGTGCCGGAATATCATCATTTACATCAGGGGCATTATTGATAGCATTGGCTTCTTCCTGTGTTTTTACCATACCAATTACTTTAAATCCGTAGAACATACCCACTGGTTGGCCTTCCATTGTAATGTGGGTATCATAACCGCGTTCGGCACCACGGGTAAGAATAGTAGAGGCACCACCCAGGTCAAGTACTTTGTTACGATTCATTGAGATATTTCCGCTGGCACGTAATTCATAATCCTTAGATGATAATACGATTCCGTCTAATTGAAAATCGAAACCTCGGTTGTTGATTTTTGAATCAGGTAAGTTGGTTAGCATCGAAGTAGAACCTGATACCGCCGTAATTGACTTTGAGAACAAAAGGTTATAGGTATAACTATCGTAGTAGTTAGCAATTACTTGCAGACGATTGTTGAATAGACCTAAATCTAAACCAATATTGGTTTGTGAGGTTGACTCCCAGCCTAATTTATCATCGCGGAAAGCTCCCGGATACATAGCTGTTTGTACGGCATTACCGATAACAGTACCTGATTTACCTACCACTTGTTGGAAATTGTAAGCTCCAATACCGTTATTTCCACTCACACCCCAGCTGGCACGGAACTTTAACGAAGACCTTTCGCCCAACATATTTTTGTAAAATACCTCATCAGAAATTGTCCATCCACCAGAAATAGAAGGGAAATAAGCCCAGCGATTTTTAGGACCAAATAGTGAAGAACCATCACCACGGAAAGAAGCCGTAATATGATAACGATTCAGATAGTTAGCATTAAAACGACCGAAACCGGAAGCCATGGCATATTGGGTAATACCTGTTCCTCCACCCCGTGTAAAGTTGGCAGGGTCTGAACCTCCCCCTGTAATGTATGGTATTTTATCGTCGGTAAATCCGTTGGCTGTTACAGCAATTACATCTGTAAGGTGCGATTGAGAAGAAGCACCCAATACACCGCTCAAATGGAAATCTTTTACTTTTTTATTGAAGTTAAGGGTAAATTCTGTTAGATAATCTCTTTCATCTGTACGGGTATTCTGTGCATTGGCTGCCGTAATTGCCTGAGGAGAATATGGCGGATTTACACCTGATGTAATACTTGTCGGGCGATAGTACTCCCAGTTGTTTGTATAATTATATGTACCAAAAGACAATTTAGCGGTCAATGCATCCATGATTTTATATTGTCCGTACACATTATACGTAGCTCTTGTTGTTTTACGGAAGTTCTTTACCATCTGCGTGTAAGCTATCGGATTTTCGATGTCGCTTTGGAAGGCATAATCACTTGATTGTGATGACATTCCGTATTGTGCCGGAGTGCCGTCTGCATTGTATGGTTTCAGGAAAGGCAGATAAATCAAAGCTGCCATCACTGGGCTTTGGTGGAAACGCCCTTCCGTTACCTCATGATTCTTTGTATCAGTATAAGCCAGATTAGCCCCAATTGTTATCTTTTTCGAAATATCCAAATCAATGTTCGAACGCAAATTGTATTTTACAAAGTCGGTATTAAGCATAATACCATCCTGATCCTGGTAACCACCTGATACGGCGTAGCGCACTCCGGTACGTCCGCCAGCAATAGATAGATTATGTCTGTGGTTTCCTGCATTACGATATAATTCATCCTGCCAATCAGTATCGTACTCAGGTTTTTTGATTGTTCCTGTGGCAAAGTCGTACATATAGTCAGGTATTCTGATTGTATTCGCATTTACGTTGTTAGTACGGGTTGTACGAACCGTGTTGTTATCTTTTACGTATTCATCAGACCATACTTTACCCTGCGAAATCATCAAATCTTTATAGGTCTTGTTGTGGGCATCTACAAACAAATCAAAAAACTGTTGTGCATTCAATACATTAACCTTGCGCGCCAACTGATTGATTCCGAACTGATAATCGTAGGTTACAGTTGTTCTTCCTTCTTTCCCTCTTTTGGTAGTAATCAAAACCACCCCACCCGAAGCTCTTGAACCATAGATAGCAGCCGAAGCAGCATCTTTCAATATTTCAACAGACTCGATGTCTTCCATATTCAGGAATAG
Organism: Emticicia sp. BO119; assembly: GCF_013912375.1. Taxonomy (GTDB): domain Bacteria; phylum Bacteroidota; class Bacteroidia; order Cytophagales; family Spirosomataceae; genus Emticicia. The sequence goes on from NZ_JACETV010000004.1 coordinate 67,781, forward strand.
GTCTCCATTGGCAGGATAACCATCTATTACATACAATGGGTCTGAGCTGGCATTGATTGAACTTGTACCGCGTACACGAATTTTTGTAGTATTGTAAGGAGCCCCACTTACCTGCGAAATCTGAACCCCGGCTACTTTACCGACCAAAGCCTGCCCAACGGTTGGTGTAGTCAGGTTCAGTTCACTTGCTTTTACACTGGCAATTGCCCCTGTGATATCGCTCTTACGCATCGTCTGATAACCCACTACCACAACTTCTTGTAATGAACGCGCATCGGCTTCCAGTGCCACATTTACATTTGAACTCACAGGTGCTTCTGCTACTTTGAAACCTATAAATGAAATGACAAGCGTAGTTGCATCTGCAGAAACAGATAGTGTAAACTCCCCTTTTGCATCAGTCAGTGTTGCTGTTGATGCTCCTTTTACCTGAACCGAAGCACCTGGCAACGGCTGCCCTGTTTCTGCCTCCGTAACTTTACCTTTGACCTGACGACCTTGCGCGGCCGCAGGTAACTTATAGCATGCAAAAATTACGAAGCATGCCAACGTTTTGAGAATTGTTTTGAATACTTGTTTTTTCATTGTTAGATGATTTAAAATAAACCGCAAAACAAGCAAGCAACTATTAATACGAAATGACCGCCATGTAATCTAATTGTTATGAAAATGGCCAAAAAAGGGCAAAATAGTAGTAAAATCAGAGATAGTATGAATAAAAAAAGAGGTCGCTTTTGGAGCGGCCTCTTGTGCTATTTTTATTGTTATGGAGTACTCTGTTTATTATGCTGGAACAGCTTAATTTTTAACAGCCATTCCTTTTTGCTGAATTACATCGTCCATCACATGGATTGTTTCGTTCAGATAAACATCTTTTTTAAGATATTTAACCCAGAAATCGTTACGGTCTTTTTTCAGCGAATCAGAATTAATAACTCCTAAATCTCCTTGCAGATTCTCTACCGATAAATCATTTTTCAGTTTGGTTAAATCACGAACTTTATTTGAAACATCTTTTATCTCTTTCAATTGTACTTTGTACTTTGCCAGTTCTAAAGAACGTGAAGTTTTTCGGTTGTCTGCTAATATATTGGTATTGTCTTCAATGGCTTTGAATACATTATTGGCAGCCAGACGATCTTTGCTTTTCTGTTGTAATAAAGCTACATCTGGAGCGGCTTGCCATGTCTGATAATTTGCTTTAGGCATTTCATCCCATATCAAAGCATTCGGAGAATCTTTCTCACGCATTTTGTAAGCCTCATACAGGCCTGTCAGAACAACATCTGACTCGACTCCTTTCAACTGTGTAGCACCACCATTGATCCGGTAATATTTTTGTAATGTTAAGTGAACAGCACCTAAATCACCCGCACCACTACCATTACCCTGGCCACCTACAGGAAACGCTCTTTGTACAGTACCTTTACCATAGGTTGATGATGAACCAACAACAATACCACGTTTATAATCCTGAATTGCAGACGCAAAAATTTCAGAGGCTGAGGCACTACGCTCATTTACCAATACAACCAGCGGGCCATCATATAATACTGAGGGGTCGTTATCTCCCATCTGGGACGGGCGGCCGGCACGGTCGCGGATTTGCACCACAGGGCCGGTTTTGATAAACAATCCTACCATATTTACTACTTCCTGCAAGCTACCACCTCCATTATCACGAATATCCAGAATAATACCCTCTACGCCTTCTGCTTTCAGCTTTTCTACCTCTTTCGCTACGTCTTTTGAGCAACGAGCTGCTTGTGGGCGATTAAAGTCTGCGTAGAAAGCAGGTAAGTCTATTAAACCTATTTTATGCTTATCAGAATTAATGATAACACTTCTGGCAAAGGTCTCATCCAGTTTCAATTCTGCACGGATGATTGGTACAACCTTTTGAGTACCGTCAGGTTTCTGGATGGTCAATCTTACTTCTGTTCCCTCTGCTCCACGAATCACTTTCACGGCATCGTCTGTCGTGAACCCGGTAATATCTTCCGGCTCGCCTGCACCTTGGGCTACTTTCAGAATAATATCATTGGCCTGAATCTCTCCTGATTTCCAGGCTGGTCCTCCGGCAGATACACTTCTGATTTTTATTTTATCATCTTCCTGCATCAACAAAGCACCAATTCCGAAGAAACGACCACTTAGTCTTTCATCAAAAGAACGTTTTTCAACCGGTGGGAAGAAATCAGTATGTGGATCCATCTGATTCGTAATGGTGTTTACCAATACTGCAAATCTTTCGTTTTCGTCAAATTTGTTTTTCAGACGGTCAAAATACTTGTCCATCGCCTTTTTCACTTTAGCGCGTGCTTCCTGTTCCAGGGTTTCATTGTTTTTGGCAACAAAATCATTTTTGTCTTTATTCTTCTCCTGTTGGTCAAGCAGGTCATTGAAACCCTGTAAGGTCTGCCATTTCAGGTATTTTCTCCAACGGTCTTTTCTATCAGCTTCATTAGCGGCAAAATCTACTTTGTCCCAATCTAACTCAATGTTTTCTTCTTTATCAAACGTAAATGGCTTATTAATCAGTTCTTTATAAATATCTTCAGCTTCTACTATGCGTACTTTGTAGATTTCGTCTAAGGTTTTGAAGAAATCCAAAGATGCGCCATGTACTTCGTCATCAATCTTGGTTTCGTATTTGCGAAGTTTGTTAATATCTTTTTCTAATAGCACCCTTTTACTTGGATCTACCCGTTTCAGATACTCTGTAAATATTTCTTTAGAGAATTGGTCGTCAATTTTTTTAGGACTGTAGTGCCCTTGTTCGAGCATCATACCTACTGTTCGTAGAATAGTTTCGTTTTTGGTTGGTGGGTCGTCGTTCAGCGGCATGGCTGCCATAAATACAGAACCAACGATACCCCCTATAAGAGCTAAAGACAATATATGCGGCTTTCTCATAAATTTAATCTCCTTCGGTTAAGTTATAAGTTCGTTAAGTTTTCCTGACTCAAAAATCAATCCAATTTATAACGAAAATTTAACAAATAAATTTCCTTTGACTGGAGAAAAATGATAAAAGGGCTATTTTAGGTATAAACGCCTATTGAAAACACTGTAATGTACTCTCAAGACCCATGCCACGAGAGCCTTTAATTAATATAAAAGAGTTTTGTATCTGCTTGTCTAATAGCCAGTTATGCAAAGAAAATTTGTCAGGAAAATAATACGCTTTCGGAAGCGGATCAAGCGCAGATGCCATCAGTTTTCCGGCTAAAACCACTAAGGCAAAATCTCCTTTGGCTACTAATTCGCCAATTGCTTTGTGCTCAACAGGCGCTTCATCTCCCAACTCCAGCATATCTCCTAAAATCACTATTTTTTCTTTATCGGTTTTCAGGTTAATAAAATTCTGTATCGCTGCTGACATTGACGACGGATTTGCGTTGTAAGCATCTAATAAAATACTGTTAGTACCTTTCTGAATTATCTGAGAGCGGTTGTTATCCGGGTTGTAAGTACTAACTGCTTCTGAAGCATCGTTAATAGAAACACCAAAGAAATTCCCGATAGCCAACGCCGCCGCTATGTTTTCAAAATTATACCAGCCTGGCAGATTAGTTGTATAAGTTTGCGGGTCAAGATGTGGTTCCTGGGTAGAGAAAACAACTACAGGAGAATCTTTGACCAATACAATTTTATTATCTTTCAGATACTCGATAGTCTGACTGAACTTCCGGCTTTGAGCCATACCAGTCAAGGCATCATTCTTTGCATTCAGAAAAACCGTTCCGCCTGATCTCTCCAAAAAATCATACAATTCTCCCTTTCCTTTTTTTACCCCTTCAATACCCCCGAAACCTTCTAAATGTGCCTTACCCACATTGGTAATAAAACCGTGCGTAGGCTCACAGATAGTACACAAATCTCTTATTTCTCCCTGATGATTTGCCCCCATTTCTATTACAGCTATCTCATAACCATCATTAAGTCCTAAAAGTGTAAGAGGCACGCCAATATGGTTATTCAGATTACCCTTAGTATAATAAGTATTATACTTTTTAGATAAAACTGCAGCTACCAGTTCTTTAGAAGTAGTTTTACCATTTGAACCAGTCAGGCCAATAAATGGGATATTGAATTGCTGGCGGTGATAGTTTGCCAATTTCTGCAATGTATAAAGCACATCATTTACCAGAATACATGCTGGCTCAGTAGCGTATTGCTTTTCGTCAATCACTACATATTTTGCTCCTTTTTCGAGTGCTTCCTTGGCAAATTCATTCGCATTGAATTTATCGCCTTTCAATGCAAAAAACATCACTCCTTCATCAATCTTACGGGTATCTGTCGAAACACCCGTACTGGTCTTAAACTTCTCGTATATTTCAGCTATTGACATTGCTTTCTACTGGATATAATTTTAGAATTACATTTTGCGGTAAATTTAGTGTTAAACTTGAAAATTGTTTTCAAAGGCTAATCCTTTTATTCAATTTCATGGCTCTATAAAAACAAAAAGCCTCCGAAAATCTGAAGACTTTTATGCTATTAGCAAAAAACACAATTGCTATTTATTGTCTGCTATAAATTTGAGATTAAATGAAATATTTAATAAAGGATACTTTTTTGGGTAAAGGAGTTGGAAGTACGTAATGATTTTCATCCGTTTAAATTTTATGAGTGAATTAAGCAGCGGTTGGTCAATTCGTCACACAAAATTATTCGCTAAAAATGAGTATTTTTGCTGAACATTCCTTAGTTGCCGACATAATATGCATTATAAAGTACTCTTTCTTTTGTTTGTTTCCCATTTCCATTTATTTTCCCAAACTATCTCAACCGACTCAATTCAGACAGATATTGACGCCTGTTTACTGTATCTGAGTACCCGGCAATGCACACAAACGATAGATGGAAAACAATATGCTGGCGAATGGGAAGCGCATATGCGCATGGAAGGCTCTATTTTGTTATTAGGTTCAAAAAGCAATTATCGAGACTCCAACTGCTTTACAATGGCAGGTATTCATAATATACTGGCTGAAATATATTTAGCAGATACCTCCCGGAAAGAGATTCTACCTATGCTACGAAAAGTATTCCCGGAAGTGCTGAGTTATGCCACAGGGCAAAGATTTAATTTCTGGAAGCAACTCCCACCCAATCGGGATCTGCTTCTGGGGTCAGAGCCTGACCCTTTACCTTTAGTCAGAAGACCAACTACCTTTACTTTAAAAAACAGATTTATCAACAAAGCCGCTAATGTAGAAAACGATGCTGATGATACGTCAATGGGTAATCTGGCGGTATGGTATCATAAAAAAATTTTTGGCATTGACACTCTAAGAACTGCTAAATCTAATTTATTTGACAGGTATCTTGACAAAGACCGTAAGAACAGGCACTGGTATAATTATCTTTATCATGGCTTCAAAAATTCAGGAGCTTTCCTGACCTGGTTAGGTGAAGAAGAAGCATTCGATCACTGGAATATTACTAAAGCTGTGTGGCATAATCTTACTTTCTATATTCCTTATAGTGTTTGTTTTCCTCAGGCCTACAAGCCTTATATCCCTTGGGGAACGAATGATGTAGATGTAGTAGTAAACGCCAATGTATTAACTTACCTCGCCAAAAGTGGACTTACCCTATCCAGTAAAGGCAGCCATGCGGCTCATATATTGATTGAAAAACACGCCAGACGAGGCAGATGGGCACGTATGGGTATCTATTACCCTAACCGCTTTCATTTTCATTATACTGCCAGCAGGGCTTTTGCTGCCGGAGATACCGCTTTGGCTAAAACGGGAGAATATCTTTTGGATAATCTCTCTAAAACCCAACAAGCTGATGGAAGTTATAAAAGCGATAAAAAAGTAAACAACCATGATAGAATACAATCAACCGTTTATGGATTATTGAGTCTACTCTACTTGAAAGAAGCCGGTATGAAAGTCCCGTCGGCCTTAATTAATCATTCTATGGCTTATTTAAGGTCTCAAAGAAGTTTTGATAATCAGATGGTTTATTGGAAAGGAGGCGTTTTTTTTTCAGGGGGGACAGTGGTGAGAAAGACCCTTTTCTTTACTTCTGATGCCTACACAACGGCATTAGTGATATTGGCTTTTCAAAAGTATATACAATTGATGTGATTACATATTATTTAGTACCAACTTGGTTCGGTCGATTATAGTAATCATCAATACAGTACGGGCACTGCCGATAGCAATGGCTGTATTATCAGAAGTAAAAACTGTTTCGTAGATATTAAATGCTTTATTGAGCTTTACTCCATGCACCTGATAATTCCCTGATTTATCATCGAGGATTATCTGTCCATTGCCTGCCGAATAAATATCGTATTTATGGCCTTCTACTCTTCCCCAGATAAGCCCTGATGTCTGTAATATCTTTTTCTCATGATTACTATAAATCCTGCCCATTTTACCCATCCAGCCACCTGTTACCACATAATTATCGGTATCTGAAAACTGAATTTCATGAAAGATACTATTGCCCAGCTTATTTTTTTGCAGCCATTTCTCTCCTTGCAATTCATATAAATGGGTTTTATTGAGTGTGTACATCAACGCATATACTTTTTTATTAAAAGAATTGTATTTTACACACCAAACCATTTTGAAAGGGTTTGAGTAGATTTTCTTCCAGGTAAGTCCACCATCCACCGATTTCAGAATAAAACCATTCGGAACAGTCTTTTTTGAATGGGCAATAGCCGAACGGCCACCACAGATATAAATCTCTGATTCGCTCACAACCACCATATTGTAGAAACAGGCATTTTCATACCCTTTCACTTTAATGGTCTGCCATATTTTTGTCTTTAAATTATGCTTGTAGATTATTCCTTTGTCGCCGCAGGCTATGATGGTTTGCTCGTCAAATTTATCAAGCTTATAAATATCTAAATGCTGGCTCGGGTAGATTATATTTGTGAGGTTACCTTCGGTATCAATCGACTTCAAGGTGCCGTATTTGCCGCCAATCCAGAATTTATCTTCAACAGGGATAATATCGTAATAGGAAGAATCTGCATAAGTGATTCCTTGTTGAAGAACTTTAATAGAAACCTCTTGTGCTTTGGTGTCTAAGCATAAGAATATCATTAAAAAGCTTAAAGCTATTTGAGTGGTAAATTTCAAAAAAGGTAGATGTCGGTTATAATCGGGTTCGTTTAGTGTATAGTTGCAAAAATAGGAATACGGCGGCATTCTTCAAAGTGCAGAATTAATTTTAATAGGGATTTTATTTTAAGGTAAGAATATTACCGAAATAAGTCTATTTTTGTTAATATACTCAATAAAATTCCAATTGTATGGTTCTTCATCTCAAACCCCTTACCTTTGCTATTATCGCTTATTTTATTTCATTTAATATGCCTGGTTTTGCCCAAACGAAGGATTTTTCAAAAGATTTATTCGCTCAGTATGATCATTATAAAGAAACAGCAATTACGAATCGTCGTTTCAAACATAAAGACCTTGTGCCGCTAATTCAGAAACTGCCGTTTGAGAAGCAGGTAGCGGGAAAATCCTTTGAAGGGAGAGATTTATATGAGATAAAAATGGGTAGTGGCAAAACCAGAGTATTGTTGTGGTCGCAGATGCATGGAGACGAACCCACTGCTACGATGGCCCTACTTGATATTTTTCGTTTTTTTCAGTCAGAAAATGATGGTTTTGATGCGCTTAGGCAGAGTATATTAACTAATACTACACTCTATTTTGTACCCATGCTAAATCCTGATGGGGCAGAACGCTATCAGAGACGCACAGCTACTGAAATAGATATGAACCGTGATGCGTTGCGTTTTCAAACACCGGAAGGTGCTTTATTAAAGAAATTACAAGACGAACTTAAACCGGAATTTTCTTTTAATCTGCATGATAAAAACACCCGTTATAGTGCCGGCCGAAGTGGGAAGCAGGCCACTGTTTCATTCCTGGCTACGTCTTATGATTATGACAGAAACTGGAACCCCGCCCGAACAAAAGCTATGCAGGTAATTTGTCAAATGAGTGAGACACTACAAGGGTTTATTCCGGGGCATCTGGGGCGTTGGAATGACGAACACGAGCCCCGTGCCTTTGGAGACAATATAGCCAAATGGGGAAGTAGCCTGATATTAATAGAATCTGGCGGATATAAAGACGACACAGAAAAGCAGTTTATACGGAAACTGAATTTTGTGGCTATTCTGACTGGTTTACAGGCAATTGCCGAGCAATCTTATACCCATTATACTTTAGCGACATACGAAGCCTTGCCTAACAATGATCGTTACTTATACGACCTGTTAGTTCGTAATGCCGAGTTTGATTATCATGGCAAAATTGTAGTTAAAGATATAGCTATTGACCTGATTGAAAAAAATATCAGAAATGCTACGAGTTTTACAATCAAGAGCGTTATTGAAGATATGGGCGACCTTTCGACCTTCTGGGGTATCAAAGAAATTGATGCTACCGGACTACGGGTCAGGCCCCTGGCTGACTTTCCTGAAATAATAAAGACCTATGCTTTATCTAAAGAAGATATTAAGGATAAAGAACTGAATCTGGATGAGAAAGCAAACTTTGTATTAGCAAGAGGCAAAGAAGTTAAATATGTAATTGTGAATGGACAAATCAAATAGTATGCCTGGCAAGAATAGCCGTGTGAGTAAGTATTATTACCTTTTCTTTTTTTTTATTTTAGCAAACATCCCCGTTTTTGCTCAGCAATCTTATGTTTTAGGCAGAGCAATTGATAAAACCACCAAACAGCCTATCCCATCTGCAACAGTTGTTAATAAAAACACAAAGCAGATAACCAAAACAAGTGATAACGGAAATTTTTTAGTGAAAGCGGCAAAGGGTGATTCAATCAAGATTTCTTCCATTGGGTATAAAAATGCTGGTATCGCCTGGGATGGTGTCAACAAAGAGCCTGTTATTGAACTGCCCCAAGACGCTATCGTATTGCCGGAAGTAACCATAAAAGACAAACGAATAGAGGTAATCAGGCAACAAATTGATGAATTACTGGCAGCTCCTGAAGCCTCAACAAAGCTCAAATGGAAAGATATTTCTAACCTGATTAATACCAATACATCTTCACCCGGCGGCGGGATTGGTATTTCTATAGATGGACTTTACCAGCTTTTCAGTAAAGAGGGCAAAACCCGCCGTAAACTGGAAGCTATGAAACAGGAAGACCTCCGTAAGCTTTTGGTAGAGTACCGCTACAGTGCCGAATATGTATCTTATGTAACCAAACTGAAAGGTCAGCAACTAAAAGATTTTATGAAATTCTGTAATTTGCCTGACAATTTTGTGCTGACTGCTAATGATTATGACCTGACTTTTGAAGTTTTCAGATGTCTGGAAGAATTTAAACATAGATACCGTTTTTAAATTATAACAGAATCCTATTATTGCAATGCCCATGAAAAAACTCGTTTTTTCTAATCTCTTTATTCTTTGACGTAAGCTGGAAAACGCGGTTATCTCCGATTGTCTCCAATTCGCTCTATAATGGCGAGGTATATGATGGTAGAATGGAATATGGGAAAGACTGGGAAAATGCTGTTATTCTTGATGAGGCAGAAAACAAAACTACGTTATTCGGCCCCAAGCCCGAAGACAACAGAAATGATGAAGCAGAATCTTTCAGTACAAAAAATACCAAACTGATTGCCTCTATTGCGCCACAGATTCAGGTAATGCAGGAAATAAAAGCCATAAAAATTACTGAGCCGCGTAAGGGGCATTATGTTTTTGATTTTGGCCAGAATCTGGTGGGTTTTACGCATCTGAAAGTGGAGGGCAAAGCAGGGAAAGAAGTAGAAATGAAATTTGCCGAATTACTAACAGACAAAGGTTTAGCCGACCAGGCTAATTTGCGAAGTATCAGACCTACCGACAAGTATATTCTGAAAGGCTATGGGGTAGAAGAGTGGGAGCCTAAATTCACGTATCACGGCTTCAGATATGTAGAGGTAGAGGGTTTACCTAAAAAACCAGACCAAAATACACTTGTGGCAAAAGTAATTCATACAAATACGCCATTTACCGGAAGTTTTACTACCTCAAACGATTTACTGAATAGTATTTATAAGAACATCACCTGGGGGCAACGTGGCAATATGCATAGCGTACCTACTGATTGTCCGCAAAGAGATGAGCGTTTAGGATGGATGGGTGATGCGCAGATTTTTGCACCAACTGCCAGTTATATTATGCAGATGAATGGCTTTTTTGCCAAATGGGTAAGAGATATTTCCGATTCTCAGCATTCGTCAGGATATGTATATGATGTAAATCCTAAGATTGTAGTAGGCGGCCCATCAAAACCCGCCTGGGGAGATGCTATTGTGATTGTGCCCTACCGCATGTACCAATTCTATGGCGATAAACGAATCATTGAAGAAAATTATGACGCTATGAAAAACTGGGTGGAATACATGAATAACCATCCGAATACCCGGAAAGATGGCATCTATTATTTTCAGGCGGGGGATTTCTATGGTTATGGCGACTGGGTGCCTGTAGAGAACTCTCCTACCAAGCCTATTGGCGGCAGCTATCAGTTTTACTCAAATAAATTACTGGCTGAAATGGCGAAAGTGATTGGTAAAACTGCCGATGCACAAAAATATGCCGAGGTATCGCAGAAGGTAGCAGATAAATATAATGAGGTCTATTTTGACCCTCAAGGCAAAACCTATGAAGGTAACACCCAAGGAGCAAACCTTATTCCACTTAGCCTGGGTATTACAAAACCAGCCGACCGTTTGGCAGTAGCACAGAATGTGGCAGCCAATGTAAGAGCCAAAAACGACCACCTGACTACGGGATTCCTTTCAACCGAAATGCTTTTACCGACACTAAGTGAAGCGGGAGAGCATGAACTGGCCTATAAAGTAGCTACTCAAAAAACCTATCCCGGCTGGGGCTATATGATTGAAAAAGGGGCCACCACCATGTGGGAGTTGTGGAACTCAGATACCGAAAAACCTGAAGGCATGAATTCCCGTAATCATTTTGCTTATGGCTCTATCGGGGAATGGTTTTATTCTTATCTGGCCGGCATAAAGCCTGACCCGATGAGTGCTGCATTCAAACATTTTATTATTGCTCCAATGCCTGCCGGGGATTTGAAATGGGTTGAGAGCAAATATGAATCAAGCTATGGCCCGATTGCTTCAGGCTGGAATTTGCAAGGTACAAAATTTGTGTTAAAAGTATCTGTTCCTGCCAATACCTCTGCCCAGATTCAATTGCCATTATCTGGCAAAACCAATGCTATTATCAAAGAATCTGATAAACTGATATTATCAGGTAATAAAGTTCCCAAAGCCCGAATACAAGGTATTACTTTTGTAAAAATTGAAAAAGACAAAGCTATTTTTGAGGTTTTAAGCGGAAACTATGCCTTTTCGATAGAATAAAAAAACCATAAATAATCCTATTAGTTGGCAGAAAGATAAATCTTATATGTAATATATTTGTTGATGATTACCAACATCATCATTCCGACACATCCTATGATATTAAGCGACATCCTATATAAAGTTCCTCTGAAAGCAGTTTCTGGTAAGACCGATATTGCTATACAAAACATTGTCTTTGATTCAAGACAAGTAAAGGAAAGCAGTTTGTTTGTAGCTATTGGTGGCACACAGGTAGACGGGCATCACTTCATCGAGAAAGCCATTGAATTAGGTGCATCGGCAATTCTTTGTGAGCATCTGCCAGAGATATTACATGAAAACATTACCTTCTTGCAGGTAGAAAATTCGGCCCGTATTATGGGTTTAATGGCCGCTAATTTTTATGGCAATCCATCGAAAAAATTAAAGTTAGTAGGAGTAACAGGTACAAATGGCAAGACTTCTACTGTTACATTACTATTCCGCTTATTCCGAAAGCTGGGTTACCGCTGTGGTTTGTTATCTACCGTTCAAAACCAGATTGATGATGAAATTATTCCTTCTACGCACACTACCCCTGATTCTGTAAAAATTAATGAGCTGTTACAGGAAATGGTTCAAAAGGGTGTGAGTTATTGTTTTATGGAGGTAAGTTCCCATTCAGTAGTGCAGGAACGCATTGCAGGGCTCCATTTTGCAGGAGGAATATTCACCAATATCACTCATGATCACCTTGATTTTCATGAGACATTTGATAATTATATAAGAGCCAAAAAAGGGTTTTTTGACCAATTGCCAGCCTCAGCATTTGCCTTGGTTAATACCGACGACAAGAATGGCAAAATTATGATTCAGAATACTTTTGCCCGCAAAGAATCTTATTCTTTACGGAATATCGGCAGTTTTAAGGGTAAAATCCTGGCTTGTGGTTTGTTTGGCTTACAGATGGACATTGATAACCGGGAGGTATGGTTTAAACTGATTGGTGCTTTTAATGCCTACAATCTCTTAGGTGTCTATGGTGCGGCAGTATTATTAGGTGAAAATCCCGATGAAGTGCTGATGCAATTATCGGATATTCAACCCCCGGCTGGTAGATTTGAGCAGGTAGTATCACAAAATCATATTGTAGGTATTGTAGACTATGCCCATACACCTGATGCGCTTAAAAATGTACTGGAAACAATAGTAGACTTGCAACAAGACAGTAACCAACAGATTATCACCGTAGTAGGTTGTGGAGGTAACAGAGATGCCACCAAGCGCCCTATTATGGCAGAGATTGCCTGTAAACTCAGCAACCGTGTGATTCTGACATCTGATAACCCAAGAAATGAAGACCCATTAGTTATTTTAGGACAAATGGAGAGTGGTGTCCCGATGATTTATGTAAATAAAGTGCAAACCATAGAAGACCGGCATCAGGCAGTTTTTGAGGCAGTAAAAATTGCCCGTCCGCAAGATATTATTCTGGTAGCAGGCAAAGGCCATGAAACCTATCAGGAGATCAAGGGTGTGAAACACCATTTTGATGATAAAGAAGTATTGCAGGAGGCTTTTGATACAATCTGGAAGAGATAGTATCATAAAAATTGCATAAAAAGGTATGGCTGAAACTATTATCAACCATACCTTTTATTTCCTCTACGCTGAATGACTATTACTTTTTCGGCGCTGGCTTATTAGGTGTTGACGCAGCGGGTGGGGTTACCTGTTGTTTTGGTGGAGGTGTACTGCCCATTTTTATTAAAATAGCATCTGATAAATTATCCTTTCCGTTATCATTCGCATACAACAATACCGGTGTTGATTCTCTGTTAGCCGCGTCAGCATTTCTTCTGAAAACAAACTTATATCCTTTTTCGGCGGCTACCTTTTTTGTGGCTTCGTCTAATTTACTACGAATGTCATTATATCTGGTCTGTATAAATGTTTGTAACTCTGTCTCTGCACTTGCCTGATACTCATCTGCTGCTTTTTTCAGATCCTGTACTTCTTTCAAAGCAGCATTTAATGATTCTGTAGTTACGTTTGTTATATTCTTCAGTGATTGCTGATATAACGCATACTTCTCCTGATACAAATCACCCTTTGCTTGTAGTTGCTTTGTAAATTCTTCTCGCTTGGTAGTCACATCTTCCTGTAAATCTTTTATTTCTTTTAGATTTATCATCACATAATCTTCATATACATAACCGATTTTGGGGAGTTGAGCAAATGAGACCTGACTAACAAGAGCGACAATCAAAACAAAAAATATCTTTTTCATTGGGAGGGTTTAAGTAAATTTTTTATCAAAATTAATTAATAAATCTGATGAAAAAAAGAACACGCCACATAAGGCGTATGCGGCGTGTCTAATAAATAAGAAAACGATATAAATACTTAGATTCTCTTTAAAATTTCTTCACCAATGGCATCTGTTCCCAGAATCATCTCTTTTGGCGTAGAAGCATCTGCAATATCTCCGGTACGGAAACCTGCTTTCAATGTTTGTTCAACTGCTGAGATAATAGCTTCGCTTTCAGCTTTCAAGCCAAACGAAATATCTAACATTAATGCAGCCGATAAAATTGAAGCCATTGGATTAGCCAGACCTTTACCTGTAATATCGTGCGCAGAACCGTGAATTGGTTCGTAAACGCCTGTGCTGTCACCTACTGATGCAGAAGCTAACATACCCATTGAACCAGCAATCTGAGATGCTTCGTCAGTCAAGATATCACCAAAAAGGTTGGCAGTAACAACCACATCAAATTGCTTTGGATTTTTGATGAGCAACATGGCCGCCGAATCAACAAATTGATGCTCAACGGTTACTTCAGGGTATTCCTTCGCTACTTTTTGAACAGTTTCTCTCCACAAACGGCTGGTTTCCAAAACGTTTGCTTTGTCTACCGACATTACCTTTTTCCCACGAGTCATAGCAGCATCAAAAGCTTTGCGAGCAATGCGTTCTACTTCGTAGCGACTGTATTCCGCAATATCGTAAGCAGTATCGCCATCGTTTTTGCGGCCTTTTTCTCCGAAATAAATATCTCCTGTCAGTTCACGGAAAAATAAAATATCAGAGCCTTTCAGAATCTCAGGTTTGATACTTGAAGCCCCTAATAGCTCATCAAATAATTTGATGGGGCGTAAGTTAGCATAAAGACCAAGCTCTTTACGCATTTTCAACAAACCTTGCTCCGGACGAACCTTGGCAGTTGGATCATTGTCGTATTTCGGGTGACCGACAGCGCCGAAAAGTACGGCATCAGAAGCACGCATTTTTTCTAATGTTTCAGATGGTAGTGGGTCTCCGGTTGCTTCGATTGCTACGTGGCCTATTAGTGCTTCGTCATAAGTAAACTCATGACCGAATTTTTCAGCGATTTTTTCTACTACTTTTTTTCCAACGGCTGTTACTTCCTGCCCGATACCGTCTCCGGGAACAACTAAGATATGTTTTTTCATTTATTTGGTTTAAATTTTAACCACGGAGTGACTCAGAGTTTTGCACGGAGTTTCACGGAGTTTATAATACGAATCTTTTTATTCCTTCTTTTAAACTTACTACATTAAAATTCATCAGATAGCCTAATTTATATTTACCTAACCTCATATATTTTAATACTTGTGCTCGTTGAACATCATTAATGGCATCAACTGATTTAATTTCTAATACAATTTGATTTTCAACTAAAATATCAATTCTATATCCACATTCAAGTTTCACTTCTTCAAATATCAATGGCATTGGCTTTTCTTTTTCAGCTATAATACCTGCTCGAAATAATTTATAAAACAAGCATTCCTTATAAGCACTTTCCAAAAGCCCGGGCCCCAAAGCAGTATGAACTTCATACGCGGCTTTCAATACATTGCCTGATACTGTGTTTAACTCCGTGTAGCTCAGTGCCATACTCAGTGAAACTCCGTGGTTAAATAATTAAAATTGAATCAAATTAAGCATTTTCTGGGTGGCTTTGATGGCTGATACGGTCTGGTCAGAATCAAGTCCGTGAGTTTTGAATTCTTTACTATTGAGTTCCCAGGTAATGATAGTTTCACAAAGGGCATCTGTTTTACCCCCCGGTGGAATCCGCACGGCATAGTCTGTCAGCATTGGAAGAAGAATCTTCTTTGTATCGTAAATCTTCTTCAAGGCATTCATAAACGCATCGTACTGCCCATCCCCCTGTGCACTTTCTTCATAAGTTTGTCCATCAATTCTTACCAACAAAGTAGCTGATGGACGAAGATTTTTCGAATGAGTTAACACATAATTAAGTACTTCTACCTTTTCCTCAATAGCGCTCGTATCAATTACATCGGAAATAATATAGGGTAAGTCTTCTCTGGTAACCACCTCTTTTTTATCCCCCAATTCAATTATACGCTGCGTAACTTTCTTTAAATCTTCCTGAGAGAGTTTAATTCCCAATTCCTGCAGGTTTTTCTCGATATTAGCCTTACCGGAAGTTTTACCTAAAGCATATTTGCGAGTACGCCCGAAGCGTTCAGGCATCAGGTCATTGAAATACAGATTATTTTTGTTGTCTCCATCGGCATGAATACCTGCCGTTTGGGTGAATACGTTCTCCCCTACTACAGGCTTATTGACAGGCACACGGAAACCCGAGAATGTTTCTACCAATCTACTTACCGAATACAAAGAGTTTTCAACAACAGAGGTCTTTACCTCAGGAAAAAAATCATTTATTACAGCAATCGTACTGGCTAAAGGAGCATTTCCGGCTCTTTCACCCATACCGTTGACGGTTAGGTGCAAACCCTTCGCTCCTGCCCTGATGGCTTCCATCACATTAGCTACGCCTAAATCATAGTCATTATGTGCATGAAAATCAAAATGCGTATCAGGATACCGCTGAACGATGGCATGTACAAATTCGTAAGATTCTGTTGGAGTCAATACACCTAGTGTATCGGGTAAGAGCACTCGTTCAATTGGCTGTTTTGTAAGGAAATCCAGATATTGGAATACATATTCAGGAGAATTTCTCATGCCATTACTCCAATCTTCCAGATATACATTACATTTAATGTCTTCAGATTGTGCTAAAGCAATTACTTGTGAAATCTCTTCAAAATGCTGTTCAGGTATCTTCTTCAGCTGATGGGTGAGGTGATTCAATGAACCTTTCGTAAGCAGGTTCATGACTTTCGCCCCTGCGTCCAGCATCCATTTTACAGAGGTGTCTCCATCAACAAAGGTTAGTACCTCTATCTTATCCAACAATCCGTTTTCCGCTGCCCATGAAGTAATTTTTTTCACTGCCTGAAACTCACCATCCGATACCCTCGCAGAAGCCACCTCTAAACGGTCAACTTTTACTTCTGTCAGCAATATCTGAGCAATGGCCAGTTTCTCGGTAGACGAAAAAGACACTCCGCTGGTCTGTTCGCCATCGCGGAGTGTTGTATCCATTATTTCTATATATTTCATTTTGCTGTTGCTTAAAGCAGTGGTTTTGTTGTCTTCTTATGCCTGTTTGGATTAATAGAGACTTGCCTCAGCAAATGTTTTTATTTCGTCTTTCATGGCTTGTAGATAATCAATATCATCGTAGCCATTTAGCATATTATGTTTTTTATAGCCGTTTATAGCAAAGCTTTCTTGTTCGCCCGTTGCTACAATCGTAATTGTTTGCTCAGGAAGGTTTACTTCTAACTCCGCTTTAGGGTCGGCTTCTATCGCTTTGAAGATTTTGTCAAGAAACTCCGGACTTACCTGTACTGGCAAAAGACCGATATTGATAGAGTTTCCCTTAAAAATATCAGCAAAAAAGCTTGATACTACACAACGGAAACCATAATCGTAAATAGCCCAGGCAGCGTGTTCGCGGCTTGAACCGCTACCAAAGTTACGGCCACCCACCAATATTTTACCTGAATAAATCGGGTTATTTAATACGAAATCTTGTTTTGGGGTATCGTCGCCATTGTAACGCCAGTCTCTGAATAAGTTATCGCCGAAGCCCTCACGTTTGGTTGCTTTCAAGAAACGTGCAGGGATAATCTGGTCAGTATCTACGTTTTCGATAGGCATAGGTACTGCGGTGCTTGTAAGCACTGTAAATTTATCGTAAGCCATTTGTCGTAATATTTTTTATGTCAGATATAACATTTCATATCTGACAATCGGTGTTTAGTGTATTAAATTAATTCTCTTGGGTCCGTTACTTTACCTGTAACAGCGGCAGCAGCAGCTACTAATGGGCTGGCCAATAGGGTACGGGCACCCGGTCCCTGGCGACCTTCGAAGTTACGGTTGGATGTAGAAACCGCATATTTACCTGCAGGAATCTTGTCATCATTCATCGCCAGACAAGCCGAACAACCCGGTTGACGTAGTTCAAATCCGGCGTCGTTCAAGATATCCAGAATACCCTCCTCTTTGATTTGTGATTCTACAATGTGCGAACCCGGTACTAACCATGCCGTTACGTTATCAGCTTTTTTACGTCCTTTTACAATAGAAGCAAAGGCACGGAAGTCTTCGATACGGCCATTGGTACAACTTCCCAGGAAAACGTAGTCGATTGGTTTACCAGTTATCTGCTCATTTTCTGCAAAGCCCATATAACCCAATGATTTTTTGTAGCTGGCTTCACCGTCTTTTACCTGATTCGCGGTAGGAATATGTTGCGAGATACCTGTTCCTAAGCCCGGATTTGTACCATAGGTAATTTGTGGCTCAATATCAGCGGCATCGAAATTATATTCTAAATCGAATGTTGCGCCTTCTTCGGTTGGCAGGGTTTTCCAGTAAGCTACTGCTTTATCCCATGCTTCTCCTTTTGGTGCTAATTCTCTGCCTTTCAAATAAGAAAACGTCGTTTCATCGGGGGCAATCATACCACCTCTGGCACCCATTTCGATAGACATATTACAAACGGTCATACGGCCTTCCATCGACATATTTCTGAATACGTCTCCGGCATATTCTACAAAGTATCCTGTTGCACCTGCGGCAGATAATTGAGAGATAATATAAAGTGTTACGTCTTTCGGCATAACAGCAGCACCCAATTTGCCATTAATCGTCACACGCATTTTCTTAGGTTTCGGCTGCATGATACATTGCGAAGAAAGTACCATCTCCACCTCTGATGTACCGATACCAAAGGCAATGGCACCAAAAGCACCATGCGTAGAAGTATGAGAATCGCCGCAAACTATCGTCATACCCGGTTGAGTAATACCATTTTCTGGCCCTACTACGTGTACGATACCGTTTTTTGCATGTCCTAAACCCCAGTGAGAAATACCGTATTTAGCAGTATTCGTTTCTAATGCTTTTAACTGGTTAGCTGAAAGCGGGTCTGCCACCGGAAGATGTTGATTAATTGTTGGTGTATTATGGTCGGCAGTGGCAAATGTACGTTCCGGGAACAGAACATCAATTCCTCTGGTTTCGAGGCCGAGGAAGGCCACCGGACTGGTTACTTCATGAATAAAGTGACGGTCGATGAAGAATACATCCGGACCATCTTCGATTTTACGCACAACGTGAGCGTCCCATACTTTGTCGAATAGTGATTTTGGTGTTGACATTTTATATTTAAGCGTTTTTTTCTGTTAGTGTATAGGCCTATTTCCTTTGCGGAAATTGAACAATACAAAATTGAGTATAAAAACTCAATAAGGATTAATGAAATACGCCCAAAAAATAGTGTTTTTAGCTCAATGGTTTTTCTTGGGCGTAAAACCGTATTTTTCTTTAAATGCTTTGATGAAGTGCGAGACGCTCTCATACCCTATTTCAAGGCTGATTTCAGAAACGTTTTTGGAAGTGTTTTGTAAGAGGAAAGAAGCGTATTCAAGCCGTTTGTTTTTTATCCAGGCAGCTGGAGAGGTATGAAATTGTTGCTCGAAGTCTCGTTTAAATACCGAAAGGCTTCTGCCAGAGATACGCGCTAATTCTTCAATGGATAAGGGTTTCAGATAATAGGTTTCAAGCAAGTAGCCTAAATCTATTTTTTGTCCCTGGTATATCTTGAATAAGGTTCTTTTAAATTGATTACTACGGTCAAGTTCAAGTAAGTGTAGCATCAATTCGGTGAATTTCAGTTTTAGAAACTGATTCATAAGGTTAGTTCTGGCACTAAAGAAAGGAATCAATGAATCGACGAATTTATTGAAGTTTTCAGTGCTTTCTAAGCTCAATATCTGCTCAAAAGGCCCTTCGGTTGAATCTTCGAATAGGGATAAATTTTGCGCAACAAATTCTTTTAAAAGATTTTCGGGGAAGAAAAAAACAAGGCTTCGGTAATTGGTATCGATGGATTCGTTCATCGAATAACATCCCCGCTGAAAGAATAAAATCTGCCCTTTTTGTACGTGAATATCCTGTGTCGGAGAAATAAACTTCTTTTCTCCTTCTAATACGTAAATAATGGCGTGCTCTTCAAAAAAGATTTCATTACGCGGTGGATATACGTTATTGCGATAGGCAACGAATGTCATATCCTGAATCTTCAATGATTCAAATTCATTGGCACTTATAGAAGACGGAACCCGAAGCATAGCATTAATGGCGTTTATCTTCTCTCATTTTCTTTAAGGCTTTATTAGAGAAAACAAATTCTTCTAATTCAGGCACATTTGTTTCAAGAATAGTCTGGCTATTGCCCTCCCATATCTTCTTTCCCTGATAAAGAAACATGATATAATCTCCGATAGAGAGTACCGAGTTCATATCATGTGTAATGATAACTGTAGTTGTATTATATTCTTCTGTGATTTCCTTAATCAACTCATCGATTTTTATAGAGGTAAGCGGGTCAAGTCCGGAATTGGGTTCATCACAAAACAAGTATTTAGGATTCATTACGATAGCTCGCGCTATACCTACCCTTTTCTTCATACCTCCTGATATTTCAGAGGGCATTCGCTTACCTGTTCCCTCCAGGCCCACTCGTTGTAAACAAAATTCCACACGATCTCTTTTTTCACTTTCCGGCATTTCAGTAAGCATATCTAATGGGAATTGTATATTGTTATGCACAGTCTTCGAATCAAATAAAGCCCCTCCCTGAAAAAGTACTCCCATTTCCCGACGGATATTTTTCTTATCCTCTTCTTCACCTATATAGAAATCCCGTCTATCATAAAGGGTTACTCCCTCTTCAGGGCGTAGTAAATCAAGCATACATTTTAAAAGCACACTTTTTCCTGTGCCACTTTCTCCGATTACCAGACTTGTCTGACCTTTCTTAAATATGCCACTAATATTATCTAATACCTGACGGCCATTAAAAGATTTCGAAATGTGTTTGATTTCTATCATATAATCTCAATCCTGAATTACACTTTGTAAAGGCGCTTTATTCTTATGTTTTCTGATTTACTTTTAAAATCTGTTCTTATGTCAATAACTCGGCCAGAAGATAGTCTGCTATTAAAACCGCTATACAGCTATTGGTTACGGCCGAAGTACTGGCTTGTCCTACCTCCAATGCTCCACCACGGGTGTAATATCCCTTGAAAGCAGAGATGGTAGAAATCAGGAAGCCAAACACAAAGGCCTTAATAATAGATATAAAAACGTTGAAAGGAATAAAGGAGTATCGGATACCATAGATATAATCTTCTGGTGTGATAATGCCTGTTAAAGTACCTGCCAGATAACCACCCATAATACCCAGGAAGCCAGAGATAATAGCCAATAACGGGAAAGTAAATACAGAAGCTAATAATTTAGGCAATACCAAATAAGAAGCAGAATTAATGCCCATTACTTCCAAGGCATCAATCTGTTCCGTTATTTTCATCGTTCCCAACTCGCCTGCAATATTAGAGCCTACTTTTCCGGCCAACACCACACACATAAATGTTGAAGAAAGCTCAAGGAGAGTCATATCCCGCACAATATTACTTACAATATATACAGGTACTAATGGGCTCACAAGGTTCGCTCGAGTTTGCACACAGGTTACAGCGCCTATAAAGACTGCCACAATTGCCACAATGAAAATAGAACTGATGCCAATATTTAAGCACTCGTCTAAAAACCTGTTCCAATACACTCTGAATGTCTCTCGTCTGGTAAATAGTTTTCCCAGAAATATTAAATACCTTCCTACAATAGAAAACATAATTTTAAGCTAAGTTTTTAACGATATTTGCAAAGATAAGCAATTGTTTAATAACGCATTTTAGTTGTTGAATTTATATTCAAAAACCAATCCAATCATAAAAATCAATAAATAACCTGATAATGAGCCACAAACTAATAGTTGTTACGGGGGGTACAAGAGGAATCGGACGAGCAATTGTTGAAATATTTGCCAGAAACGGATTCGATGTAGTAGCCTCCGCCCGGAAAGAAAAAGATTTACAGCAATTACAGCAATTTATTACGACTGAATATAAGGTTAATTGCTTTATCTATCCTGCCGATTTAGGAGTAAAAACCCAGGTACTTGGTTTAGGGAGTTTTATCCAATCACTTAACCGAAATGTTGATGTGATAGTGAATAATGCTGGTAACTTTATTCCAGGTAATATCCATGAGGAAGCGGATGGGGTATTAGAAAGCCTTATCGAAACCAACTTATATAGTGCTTATAATCTGACCAGAGGGTTAATAAAAGAAATGATAGCCCAGAGAAGCGGACATATATTTAATATGTGCTCAGTGGCAAGCCTGATGGCTTATCCGAATGGCGGGTCTTATAGTATTTCCAAATTTGCCCTATTGGGCTTTAGTAAATGTCTCAGAGAAGAAATGAAACCATATAATATAAAGGTTACTTCTATTATGCCCGGAGCTGTATTAACCGATAGCTGGGCAGGCGTAGATATTCCGGCAGAAAGATTTATGAGCGCAGATGATGTAGCTAAAACTATCTGGACAGCCTATAATTTATCGGATAGTGCTGTAATTGAGGAGATTGTAATGCGGCCGCAGAAGGGAGATATTTAATATGAATTCGAAGATTCAAAGACCTGTAAAAAATTAGAGACAAGGCAATGCCTTGTCTCTACCAAGTCGGGAATTTTTAAGAACGTTTACTTCTCAAATATCAATAATTCGGAATATTTATAACAACTACTCTCTCAGGAAAGGATAATCAGACTGAACGTAGATATCATCAAATGCTGTTTCTGCTTTTGGGAATGGAGATTCCTCAGCGAATTTTACTGCTTCTTCAACTTTCGCTTTCACTTTGTTGTCGATTTCTTCCAATTCTGCTTCTGTAGCAATACCATTCTTTAAAATACGGTCTTTGCAAAGCTCCAATGGGTCACGGCTTTTCCACTCTTCTACTTCGTCTTTTGAGCGGTATTTTTGTGGGTCAGACATTGAGTGACCCCGGAAACGGTAAGTCTTGAACTCTAAGAAAGTTGGACCTTCGCCTGCTCTTGCACGGTCAGCCGCACGTTTTACAGCTTCGTGTACCATTTCAACATCCATCGCGTCAACCGGTTCTGCCGGCATATCATAAGACTCACCGATAGTATATAGTTCTCTTACGTTTGATGTACGAGCTACTGAGGTTCCCATAGCATAACCATTGTTTTCAACAATGAAAATAACCGGCAATTTCCAGGTCATAGCCATGTTGAAAGCTTCGTGCAATGCTCCCTGACGTACGGCACCATCACCAAAATAACACATACAAAGGTTTTGTGTGCCTTTATATTTTTCAGCGAAAGCGATACCCGCACCTAATGGAATCTGCGCACCTACGATACCGTGACCGCCGATAAAGTTTACTTCTTTATCAAAAATGTGCATCGACCCTCCTTTACCTTTGGTTGTACCTGTTTCTTTACCATAAAGTTCGGCCATTATTTTATTAGGGTCTGTACCTAATGCTAATGGGTGACCGTGGTCTCTATAAGCTGTAATCCACTTGTCGTCTTTGGTTAATGCTGAAACGGCTCCTGAAGAACATGCTTCCTGGCCGATATATAAGTGACAAAATCCACGAATCTTTTGCTGTCCATACAACTGTCCGGCTTTTTCCTCAAATTTTCTTTGAAGATACATAGACTCGTACCAATACATATATGTTTCCTTGCTGTATTTTACCTTTGGTGCTTTTTCTTTCGTAGCTGCCATCTGAATCTATTTTGCTTAAAATTTATAAATGTCTTTTGCTTAGTGGGTAGCAAATTTAGGAATTAAATCATTATGCACGAAAAATATTGAGATATTCTATTGATTTATGTAGGCAATAACGCAGAATTAAGGCATTAATTTTTTCTAAATATATTGATCTAATAAAGTATGCGCCTCTTAATTAATATATTATCCCTACGGGATATTAAGAAAAAGGGAGCACTTGTTTATCTACTGATATATTGTCCCTACGGGACTTAATCTATTCAAATTCATTGTTTAGTATCCAGTAGGAATAATATATTGGTAGAAAATAATGGAGATCTTGTATTCTAAGTCCCGTAGGGACGATATATTAAAATTTTCAAATCCATCTCTACTAAACGAATTATAAGTGTACAAAAAAAGCCTCTGAACAAATCCAGAGGCCTCTCACATCAGTATTAAGAGATAACTATACTTTAATCTCTACGTCAACACCACTTGGTAATTCCAATTTCATCAACGCGTCAACCGTTTTCGGGCTTGCCGAATAAATGTCGATCAAACGTTTGTAAGTACATAACTGGAATTGCTCACGTGATTTTTTGTTAACGTGCGGAGAACGTAATACAGTGAAGATTTCTTTGCGAGTAGGCAACGGAATTGGTCCGCTTACAACGGCTCCTGTAGATTTTACAGCCTTCACAATTCTCTCAGCCGATTTGTCCACCAAGTTGTGGTCAAATGACTTTAATTTGATTCTGATTTTTTGTGACATTGGTTCAAAAATTTTTAGATGAACCCCTCCGAAAGAACCATTTGCTTCAGAAAAGGGGCAAAAAAATGCGTCGATTTTTTCAACGCGGGTGCAAAGGTACGGAAAATTTTTAGAAAAAGAAGAACGGAGAATGGGAAATAAAAAGAAAAATCGCAGAAAGAAGAATGGAGAACGGAAAAACTACCTTTACGAATTGATAGTTTTATGCTCAGGAGTAATAGTAAAATATTTCACCTCCACCCTTACCTCTTCCAAAATCTTCTGCGTTCTTTCAGGGCGGGCATCTGTAATAAATACCTGTCCGAAAGTATTGTTATTAATGCTTTCAATCAGGCTATGAATTCTTCTGTCGTCCAGTTTGTCGAAAATATCATCTAAGAGTAGAATCGGCTTCACTTCTCTCAGCGTTTCTATCATTTCAAACTGGGCTAAGCGAAGTGCCATGACAAATGACTTCTGCTGACCTTGTGAACCAAATTTTTTGATCGGGTAAGTATCAATCTCAAATATATAATCGTCCTTATGAATGCCTTTCGTGGTGCGTTGTGCTCTTACATCGGTTTGTCTATTTAGACGAAACTCTTGGGGAAACTCACCACTTGCTACCTCCGATTCATAAATAATCTCTACTTCTTCCCGTCCATCACTGATAATTCCATAATGTTTCTTGAATATCGGCAGAAATGTATCTACAAAATTTCTTCTTTGTTTATAGATGCGCAAAGCCAGCTTTACTAAAGGGTCAGAATACGTATCCAGTAAATCCTGGTCGATGAAGTTTCGTTCGGCAAATATTTTTAGCAGACTATTTCTTTGCTCTAAAATGCGGTTGTATTGCTGATAATCATTCAGGTACTCATTATCCATTTGTGAGAGAACCCCATCAAAAAATCGTCGTCTTTCATCACTTCCTTCTTTAATGAGTTCTGTATCGTCGGGGGCAATCAGTACTACCGGAAATTGCCCGATATGCTCGGAAATCCGCTCGTAGGGCTTCTTTTCGTGCATCAGAATTTTGCGCTGACCACGTTGAATAGAGCAGGTAATCTGGTGCGTCCGGTTATTTTTTTTGAAAACCCCATCTATCAGCATAAACTCGGCATCGTGATTGATATTGTGGGCATCCTGATGGTGTATAGAGCTTTTACTGAGTGCAAGAAAATAAATGGAATCAAGCAGATTGGTTTTTCCACTACCATTTTCACCAACAATACAGTTTACTTGTGGAGAGAAAGTATAAGCGGCTTCTTCGTAATTTTTAAAATTAGAGAGATAGATTTTTTCTAAAAACATTCTGCGAGTTTCAATGACCAATATCTAACGCATCGGTTAAAATAACCGTATCACGAAATTACAAAATTTTTCGCGAATTTTTACTTTATTTGTACCCTCACTTTACCTTAACCTATGGATTTATGAACAAAAACACTCTCCTTTATTTCATTGCTGCCGTAGCCGCTACTGGTGGACTATTATTTGGTTTTGATACAGGCGTTATTAACGTGGCACTCCCTTCACTAAGAGCACGTTTCAACCCAAGCCCGGAAACAGAGGGCTGGATTGTGGGTGCTGTATTGACAGGTGGTATGCTCGGGCCATTTATCAGCGGGCCATTAACCGACGTTCTGGGCAGAAAGAAAATCAATATCGTAGCTTCTTTAGTATTTGTGGTAGGCTCAATTATCACGGCTATTGCACCAAGTATTACCTTTCTGATTATAGGCCGTTTATTTTTAGGATTAGCCATTGGTATCGTAGCCTCTACTGTACCATTATATCTGGCCGAAATTGCCCCAACCAATATGCGTGGACAATTGGTAACTTTCTTCCAGTTAGCCATTACATTAGGCATTCTCCTTTCTTATGTAGTAGGTTATTTCTTTGCCGAGCATGAAGATGGCTGGAGAAGCATGTTCTGGGCAGGCTTTGTTCCGGCGGCTATTTTGTTTTTAGGAATGTTGTTTGTACCTGAAAGTCCGCGGTGGTTAATTAGTAAAGGACGTGAGGCTGAGGCATTGGAAGTATTGCATCGCTTACGTGACCCTGAGCAGGCCAAACAAGAACTTGCCAACACCAAAAGAGTTATAGACAACGAGAAACATAATAAAGCAAGCTGGAAAATGCTATTCAGCAAACGCCTGCGTATTCCGTTGTTTATTGCCATTGGCATTTTCTTTATTCAGCAGTTTTCGGGTATCAATGCCATTATCTATTTCTCTACCGATATTTTCAAAAATGTATTCCCTGAGGGTAATACTGCCGCTTTGGCTACAGTGGGGGTTGGAGTAACTAATTCAATCGCTACGGTTTTTGCCATTATGTTTTTAGACAAATGGGGGCGCAAACCTCTGCTTTACACCGGGCTTATCGGTACAGCTATCTGTTTATCAACTGTAGGGTTAGCATTTTTTCTGAAAGACTCCCTGAATCCGAGCTTGCAACAATTTATGTTGGTAGGGGGCGTATATACCTATATTATTTTCTTTGCCATTAGCTTAGGGCCATTAGGTTGGTTGTTGATTTCGGAGATTTACCCTTTGAAAATCAGAGGTTTTGCTTCGAGTATGGGTAGTTTCAACCACTGGGTTTTCGATTTTTGTGTGGCTTATACCTTCCCGATTATGGCTGCTACCTCGTTGGGCACCAATGGTGGTATCTTTGGCATTTATACCGTTGTGGTATTATTAGGACTGCTTTTTGCTAAATTTATCGTTTTTGAAACCAAAGGCATGAGTCTGGAAGATATTGAGGAGAAATGGAAGTATAGTTGATCTCTTGTCCCAACAGAGTCTCCGTGTGCGTTTGCACAAACCACAGTAAGGGTACTCTGTCGATAGAGATACATCTACTTCTAAAAAACCTCAGAGTCCCCTTGCTAAGCATAGGCCTTGCACACGGGAGACTCTGAGGGGACGGAAAAAATGGAAATATAGTTGATTTAAAGGGTGTAACTTTTTTACGTTATATTTTAATTCGGCTTTAATTCTTTTTTATTCAATGGTAGTAAAGACGTATTTATAGCATTCATCGATGGTTTATACGAGAATTTCTCAATTTTTTACCAAAATCATATTTTGCTTTTATTAATAATAATGTCGGGAAACAGGGGGGCTATCTAAAAAAAATACAAAATCCTTGCGTAAGATTTTGCTTTTGCAAATCAGAAGTATTAATTTTGCGTCCCAAAACGGCATGGTATTGTTTTACGTGTCATTTCGTTTTAATCTATCTAAATTTTAAAATACTCCATAAATGGCTAATATTGGTAAAATCTCACAGATTATCGGACCCGTGGTTGACGTGAGCTTTGAGGGTAAAGATTCTTTTATCCCCCCTATTCTTGACGCCTTGTCAGTAGTAAAGGCAAATGGTCAAAAAGTTATCCTTGAAGTACAACAACACCTTGGCGAAGACCGCGTACGTACCATTGCGATGGACGGTACTGAAGGTTTACAACGTGGTATGAACGTTGCACACTTAGGATCACCGATCACTATGCCAACAGGCGATGCTATCAAGGGTCGTTTGTTCAACGTAGTTGGTGAAGCTATTGATGGTTTGGAGCAAGTAACCACTCCGGGTATGTCTATCCACCGCGCGGCACCGAAATTTGAAGAATTAGCAACTTCAACCGAAGTTCTTTTTACTGGTATTAAAGTAATTGACCTCCTTGCCCCTTATGTAAAAGGTGGTAAAATCGGTTTGTTTGGTGGTGCGGGCGTAGGTAAAACCGTATTGATTCAGGAGTTAATTAATAATATTGCTAAAGCTTATGCAGGTCTTTCTGTATTTGCAGGTGTAGGTGAGCGTACACGTGAGGGTAATGACTTACTTCGTGAGATGATTGAATCTGGTATCGTAAAATACGGTGACGCATTCAAACACTCAATGGAAGAAGGTGGCTGGGACTTGAGCGTGGTAGATAAAGAAGCTTTGAAAGATTCACAAGCAACCTTTATCTTCGGTCAGATGAACGAGCCTCCAGGAGCACGTGCACGTGTAGCTTTATCTGGTCTTACAGTTGCTGAGCACTTCCGTGATGGAGATGGCGAAGGCAAAGGTCGTGATATTCTTTTCTTTATCGATAATATCTTCCGCTTTACCCAGGCTGGTTCAGAGGTATCTGCCCTATTAGGTCGTATGCCATCTGCGGTAGGTTACCAACCAACCCTGGCAACTGAAATGGGTAATATGCAAGAGCGTATCGCGTCAACCAAACGTGGCTCAATTACATCAGTACAAGCAGTATATGTACCTGCCGATGACTTGACTGACCCTGCTCCTGCAACAACCTTTACCCACTTAGATGCTACCACGGTATTGAGCCGTAAAATTTCTGAGTTGGGTATCTATCCTGCGGTGGATCCACTTGATTCATCTTCACGTATTCTTTCTGCTGCTGTATTGGGCGATGCTCACTACAACACAGCACAACGTGTAAAAAATATCTTACAACGTTACAAAGAATTACAAGATATCATCGCTATCCTTGGTTTGGAAGAGTTGTCAGAAGAAGATAAACTGGTTGTAGCACGCGCACGTCGTGTACAACGTTTCTTATCTCAACCATTCTTCGTAGCCGAGCAGTTTACAGGTTTGAAAGGTGTATTGGTTGATATTAACGATACAATCAAAGGCTTTAATGCAATTATGGACGGACACCACGACAATCTTCCTGAATCAGCTTTCAACTTAGTTGGAACGATTGAAGATGCTGTTGTGAAAGGCGAAAAATTGATTGCAGAAGCGAACAAACAATAATCATGAATTTAGAAATAATTACCCCCGATAAAAAAGTCTATACTGGCGAAGTAAACTCCGTTTCTTTCCCTGGTAGCGAAGGTCGTTTTCAGGTTTTGAAAGACCATGCTCCTATTGTCAGTACACTTGCCAAAGGTGATTTGGTGATCGAAACAAATGGCAAAAAACAAACATTTGTAGTAGATGGTGGCGTGGTAGAAGTAGTAAAAAACAAAATTCTGGTACTTGCCGAGGCAGTAGCTTAATTTTCAATATAGCATTCAAAGAGGCGTGGACACCCATGCCTCTTTTGTTTTTTATAGGATTGTGAGTAATTTTACTGAAAAATTTGTTATTATTCTTGAACTATGATTTATCTGATTGATTTGATTTTAATGATTTTTTATTGTTATCATTAAAGTTCTTTATCAGTGTAATCCATAAATCAGGTAAATCATAGTTCAAGACACCATTCCCATCATGCTCATAGACAATCATGGCAGGCCCATCAATTATCTGAGGTTAGCAGTTACAGACCGCTGTAATCTGCGATGCTTTTACTGTATGCCCGAAGAAGGTATTCAGTATCTGCCGAAACCTCATTTGTTGAGCTATGAAGAAATGATTCGGTTAGTGAGTATTCTGGCAGAAATGGGTATCAGCAAAGTACGCATTACCGGAGGTGAGCCTTTTCTAAGAAGAGATATTATGCCTTTTCTCTGGAAATTATCAGAGATTGAGGGAATCAATAAAATCAATATCACAACTAATGGTGTATTAACCGCACCCTTGGTTCCTGAATTGAAAAAGCTGGGCGTCAGCTCGGTAAATCTTAGTTTGGATTCACTTGACCGCCAACGTTTTTTTGAAATAACCCGTCGGGATGAGTTTCATAAAGTCTGGGAAACATTAGAGACGCTCTTAGCACATGATATTCCTGTAAAAATCAATACGGTAGTCATGTCGGGCAAGAACGATGAAGATATTTTGTCAATGGTAGAACTGGCAAGAGAGCAGAATGTATCTGTACGATTTATTGAAGAAATGCCTTTTAATGGCGCGGGCCTCCGCCCTGACCAGATTCAGGATTTCTGGAGTTATGGCAGGATTATGGATTTAATCCGCTCGGTTTATCCTGAAATCTATCGATTGCAAGACGAGCCTAATTCTACTTCATACAATTACCAGATTCCGAACTTTAAAGGCAGCATTGGCGTTATTGCTGCTTTCAGCCGCACTTTTTGCGGCACCTGTAATCGTATCAGGGTAACACCTACGGGTGTTTTTAAAACCTGCCTATATGATGATGGCGTTTTTAATATACGTGATATGATGCGTCAGAAACTTTCTGATGAGCAAATTAAGTTATTAATTAGTGAAGCCCTCCAAAGCCGTGCTTTAGATGGCTTTGAAGCCGAAAGAAACCGCAAAAATCTGGTTTCAGAGTCTATGACTACCATAGGTGGTTAGATTATTCGAAAAAATTTATTCCATATAATTCTTAAATTTTCAAACGGGTCGCCGTAACGAAAACAAACACATGTTAAAAGCTGAAATGATTACCGATAAGGGAACAATGCTTATCGAATTTTACGAACAAGATGCTCCTATAGCCGTCAATAATTTTGTAACACTTGCTAAAAAAGGATTTTACGATGGCTTGAAATTCCACCGTGTTATTCCTGATTTCATGATTCAAGGAGGAGACCCAACCGGAACAGGGGCAGGTGGCCCAGGATATACAATTGAGTGTGAGTTAACCGGAAATAATCAGTATCACGACAAAGGCGTGCTTTCAATGGCGCACAGAGGTCGTAATACAGGAGGTTCGCAGTTCTTTATCTGCCACAACCGCTCTAATACGGCTCACCTTGACCGTAACCATACTTGTTTCGGCAAAGTAGTTGAAGGTCTTGAGGTAGTTGATGCTATCCGTCAGGGAGATAAAATTCAAAAAATCAACATTACTGAAACAGAGGCATAATATTTGTAAAAGTTTTGTTAAAAGCTGCCTGAGATGAAATTTTTCAGGCAGTTTTTTGTTTAATTAGAACAAAGGGGTTATTCTTACCCAACAACAAACTACTCTATGCAAGAAAGTACTACATTGATTGGATTTCTATTGACTGCGTTCTTAGCAGGCTTCGCTTCTATCTTCATGCCGTGTATTTATCCGATTATGCCTATGACGGTTAGTTTCTTTACGAAACAATCGCAAGGTACAGGCAAAGCTACATTTTATGGTTTATCTATTATGTTTGTCTTTGCTATTATAGGTTTGGTGGCTACTCTTTTTGGCGCTCCATTCCTTAATTTCATCAGTACACACTGGATTCCCAATCTTATATTCTTTGTTATTTTCGTCATTTTTGGTATTTCACTTTTAGGGGCATTTGAGATTGTGTTACCGCATAATATGGTAAACAACATCGACAGAATGTCTGAAAAAGGTGGTTTTTTAGGTATTTTCTTTATGGCGCTTACTTTGGTAGTGGTTTCTTTCTCATGTACAGCACCATTTGTAGGTTCTTTACTGATTCTTGCAGCTAAAGGCGAAGTGTGGAGGCCACTCTGGGGTATGTTAGCCTTTGGACTACCTTTTGCCGTAGTTTTTACTTCATTGGCCATGTTTCCGCAATGGTTGAAAAGCCTGCCAAAATCAGGTGGTTGGATGAATGAAATGAAAGCCGTTTTCGGGATTTTAGAATTTGCTTTAGCTTTGAAGTTTCTAAGTAATATTGATTTAACTTATCATTTCAATCTTATTTCACGCAATCTTTTCTTAGGTATATGGATAGTTATTTTTGCAGCTATCGGTTTATATATTTTAGGTGTTATCCGTTTACCTAAAGATAATAAGGTTACGAAATATAGTGTGCAGAGAGTTGTTTTTGCGCTTCTGTTTTTTGTATTTACAGGTTATATGGCATCAGGATTTGTAAAGGGGAGAGAATTAAGCCTTTTATCGGGTTTATTGCCTCCTAAAACGCTAAGTACGGCCGTGGCTGACGGTTCTAAGCTTCGTGCCCTTCCGCACGATTTACAGGGCTTTTATGACTATGATGATGCTCTGGCCTATGCCAAAGAAGTAAACAAGCCTATTTTTATTGATTTCACGGGTTATGCCTGCGCCAATTGCCGTAAGATGGAAGAGAATGTATGGCCAAAACCAGAGGTCTTAGAAAGACTTAAAAACGAATTCGTAATTGCCTCTCTGTACGTTGATGATAAAAAGGTTTTACCAAAAGAAAAACAATACACCTCGAAGTACGACGAGGAATTGAAAGAAACCATTGGCGATAAAAACATGGATCTTGAAATTACCAAGTATAACAACAATGCCCAGCCTTACTATGTCATTGAAGATACCAAAGGTAAACTGATTGTGAAACAAGCGATTGGGTATAGTTCAAAAGAAGACTTTATTAAGTTCTTAGACGAAGGAATCAATAACTTTAAGAAGTAAAAAAGTGTTCAATTGCTGATTCTACCATTCTTGCTTTACGGCTTGTGGCTTTTTTCAGCTTTCTCATATAGTCAGCCTTTCCAATTTCTATAGCACCGAAACGACGCACATTATCGTTGATGAATTGAGTATCTAATAGTTCAAACTTCTGCTTTTTTAATAATTCCATCAGATAATTAAACGCTACTTTTGAGGCGTTTGGCTCGGTGTAAAACATTGACTCACCAAAAAAGGCCGCTCCAATAGATACCCCGTATAAACCACCTACCAAACGGTTATCTTTATAGGCTTCTATGCTATGAGCAAAGCCAATCTGATGCAGACTTGTATAGGCATCTATGATTTCTTCTGAAATCCAGGTCTCTTCCGAGTCTCTGCGTGGTTTAGAACACGCCTCCATTACTGCTCTGAAATTATGGTTTAAGCGAACTTCAAAAAGGTTTTTATTAATTACTGGTCTGAGAGATTTGGGTGGTTTGTAAGTATCAATAGGTATAATAGCACGTGGGTCAGGAGAGTACCAGTAAAGTGTACCATCAGTATCGGCCATCGGGAAAATCCCGTTCATATAGCCATAAATTAAATCATCAGCGGATAGTGTCGTCATCTCTTTGCTTAGCAAGCATACTAACAAAGATAAGAAAAAAAATGAGAAAAACTATGGAAATCTGACATTTATTCAGCCGGAATTCTTAGTTTTTCTTTACCTTGGGCGATTCAAAAATCATCTTGCCACGCTCATCATATTCTCTTATTACATACGATTCAAAACCTGTATCAAAACAATCTCTGCCATACTGTACTTCTTTTTTGCGCCGATTTCCGGTAGGATAATACTCTACCCATTGCCCTACTTTTACACTATCATCCATCATTCCATGCTCTGCCAATGTACCGCTCTCATTAAACAAAAAGTATTCGCCTGTTACTTTATCATAGTTTCGTGGAAGCACTTCTTTTATTTTCTTCTGCGATTCATCATAATAGCTGATATCTGCATCGCGTGCAAAGCCCTTTTCGTAGTATTCTTTATTAAGCAGATTATTATTTTTATCGTATAATTCCCAGCGCCCATGTTTCGTACCCATATAATACCATCCCTCTTCTATCAGCAAATCACCCAAATACTTTTTATAGGGCCCATGCATCAAGTCATTTCTTTCTTTATCCCGACCTATTCCCTCTACAATTCTGTTAGCCCTGTGGTCAAACCAATATAAATGACGGCTATACAAATCAGGTTGTTTGTATTCTCTTAGTGTATAAAATTCACTATAAGTCAACCTACTACCACTACCTTGACGTAGAATCTGTTTTTCTACTCTCAAACCTTCATAATCACGGCCATTAAATTCTTTTTTGAGGCTTTTCAGCTCTTTCTTTACTTTTTTATACCCTTTTGCGATTTTTAACCCCAGATCTGGTAAAGTTTCAGTAGCAAATTTCTTCGCATCTTCAGGGTTTGAAATATTAAGATTCGGTGAGGATAATGAACCATCTTTAGCTCCTAAATTAGAAGAAACGCCACCGGAAGCAGAAGCTCCTGCCGACAGTTTAGGGCCACCACTTACCTGAACAGCATCTTTTATAATATCTTTCGCCTTTCTTTTTTTTGCAGTCGGAACCGAGCTGGGAGGCGAAGTTTGTGCCACAGCTTCAAAGCCTGTCAGAAGGCCTGTACTTAATATAATTATTGGTAGAAATCTCATTATTAATAAACACCTTTCTCTTCTTTATACAAACGCCCATTGTCTGAAAAAATTTCAATCTTTTTCAGGACTTCATGATTTTATGTAAAAATAACATCTTTCATGCCAGATTCTTGCATAAAGGCACAAAAAAAGCAGAAGCACATGCCTCTGCTTTTTATCACTACACTTACCTAAACCCTAAAACTCCATGGGAACACTCACGCTTGTGGTATCCCAGGCGATGGTTAAAACCTTATCATCAGTAGTGATTGTTAGCTTTTCGACCGGAGTTGATAATGTTTTAGTAGGTACTGTTACTTCTGCCACGTTTTTGTCTTTGATTTTCTCGTAGCCATAAGCACCCCATTGTTTCAACTCACTGTTTAATATGATTGTCCACTCTTTTTCTCCTAATTTAGAGAAAAGTGTATAAGTACCTGCTTTTACTGGCTTGCCACCAAATTTACCGTCTTTGGCAAAAGTGATTTCCGTTGCTTCATCTGCACCTGTTCTCCACACTGTTCCAAATTTTTCTAAGCCTCCAAAAATTACAC
The DNA here is from genome assembly GCF_013912375.1 of Emticicia sp. BO119. Taxonomy (GTDB): domain Bacteria; phylum Bacteroidota; class Bacteroidia; order Cytophagales; family Spirosomataceae; genus Emticicia. The sequence continues at coordinate 102,460 of NZ_JACETV010000004.1, forward strand.
GTCCTTTCTTTGATGGTTGTCCATAACTTACTTTCACGTTTTTACTTTCAGCTGTCACATGTGGACTTGCTTTTTGAGCAAAAACTAATGAAGTAATCGAAAATAAGAATGAGAGTAGTAATACTGTTTTTTTCATAGTAAAAAGTTAAATTAGTTATGGTATATGGATATTAACGAAAAACTATTGTGTTTAGTTTAAACACCCTGTTAAAAATTATTCTTTGGTCTTTTCTGCAAATAATTTTGCCATTTCCCGAGGATTGGTTGGTGTCGGATTAATCTTGTCAGACTCTACAAGACCGTCTCTCAAACGCACAATTCTATGAGAATACTTGGCAATATCCTCTTCGTGAGTTACCATTACAATTGTATTGCCTTTTGAGTACAATTGGTCAAATAGCTCCATTATTTCATAAGAGGTCTTAGTATCTAAATTACCGGTAGGTTCATCGGCCAATAAGATACTTGGGTCGTTTACTAAAGCTCTGGCTATAGCTACACGCTGGCGTTGACCACCCGACAATTCATTAGGTTTATGGTGCGCTCTGTTTTCTAAGCCTACATTTTTGAGGGTTTGCATGGCTTTCTCTGTACGCTGAGATTTGGTATAACCTGCATAAATAAGTGGTAAAGCTACATTTTCTAAAGCAGATTGACGAGGCAAAAGGTTGAATGTCTGAAAAACGAAACCTATTTCTTTGTTTCTTACGTCAGCCAGTTCGTTCTCACTCATACTACTCACATCCTGATTATTTAATACGTAACGCCCCCCTGTTGGTGAGTCTAAGCACCCGATGATATTCATAAGTGTGGATTTCCCCGAACCAGATGGCCCCATAAACGCCACATATTCTCCTTTGTTTACTGAAATGGTAACTGACTTTAAAGCATCAATTATTTCGCTACCCATAATGTAGCGCTTAGAAATATTGGTAGTCTCAATTATTTTCATTAGTAATTATGAATGAGTGAGTACATGAGTGTATGGGGCATTTAGGTGCTACCCCACTATTTCAAATTCAAATATATTTCATCATTCAAAACCAACCTTGTTTTTTTCCATCAATGCTTTTTGGGCTTGATAGGTGGAAAGAAACGCTTGATAATCGGTAGGGCTGCTTAAAGCGTGTAGTTTTTCAAGCCCTTCTTCAGCATAGTTTTCTACCCCTACTTTTAACGATTGCAATATGTACATTTTCAATAATGCCGTGCTATTGTCATTGACCTGTAAAGCCTTGAAAATAAGGTTGTAGGCTTCATTCGGTTTTTTCAGTTTTGAATTATAAAAATCTACCGTTTTGCTGATAAGAACCGGGTTTAGCGGACTTATCGCTAAGGCCTTATCGTAATCAGCTTTGGCTTTAACATTTTTCAACAGCTCTTCTGCCTGTGCCTGCTGATATTCAGGAACACTCATTATATAATCTTGTTTTTGTAAAACTTCAGCAGATGCTTTGTCTCCGGCCCTTGTCAGATGTACAATAGCTTTATCGACAACTCCTTGCTGTAAATACCACATCCCTACAACCTGATTATACAATGGTTTTTTTCTGGTTGAGTCATTGGCAAGGACCGTCAGTCTTTTTAAACCTTCTATCTTATCTTCTCGATAATAATTCTGCGAGGCAATGGCAAATTCCAGATCCTCATAAAAACTCTCATTCCCTGTTTTTTGTTGAATCTTTTGTAAATCTATGCTTGAAAAGGGTATATTTGCCAAAGCTGCTGTAGTAAGGTTATAAATCAACGCAAATTGGCTGACATTCAATATTGAATCGCTTCCCGGTTTTATAATCCATGCATTGAAATCATTTTTTTCGTTATTCAATGCCGATAGATTGGCTAAAAGGCTCATTGAGGCATTTGTTGTTTGTCCACGTGCATTCTTCAGACCATTTTCTTTATTATACTTTAATTGGTATGCCAGCAAATTAGCCTCGGCCAAATCGCAATCTGTACAGTTTTCTTTAGCCCGGTTCAGATAATAAAATGTTGAGTCAGTTACCTTGGTTTTTTCATACAACCAGGCCAGATTGGTTAATAACTGCTGACTCTCCGGGAACTTACGCACACCTTCCTGCAGGGTAAATAGCGCATCAAAAAACATATCCTTTTCCTGCAAAATCTTGCTTAATCCAGCATAAGCAAAAGGGCTTGGGTTTTTCTCCAGAGAATTTTTCAGAAAAGCCCCTGTATTATCCTTATCATTTGCTTCCATTGCCAGTGTAGCCAGTGCGTAGTTAGACTTATGGTTGCGAATATCATTATGTGTAGCCTCTTTATAAAAGGCCTCAGCGTAAGAGAGGTCATTAGTTGCTTTATAAAAATCTGCTATCTGATTATAATATCCTGCCTTAGCCTCATAATATACATAAAAGGTTTTTAATGAAAACAGCGTAACCACACCGACTAATGCGCCTAAACGAAATAATGAAAGTTCTAAAAACTGCGGGCGATACAAAATCCGGTGAATTGGGAGCCCTTTTTGTAAGGCTTGTATAAAATTAAGTATCACATACAAGAAAAAAGCAAAGCCCATTGTCAGATGTACGACTACTATAAAACTCTCAAAAGCATCAATTAACGGATCATTGCCTGTGGCGTAGGCAAGGCCGATAGTTGCTGATGCAATAATAGCCAGACCCGCATACAACCATACACCAATGGTTCTGAAATTGAAATGAGCAGACTCATCGGCAATATTTCTGAAACCCCATACCCCTAAAACAGTTGAAATAACATATAAAACAAGCGGGCTTATGGCAAGGATATTCCAGTCGATGTATTTATGTTTCTCTAAAAACATCAAGAGAATATTCAGCAGATAGATACTCGAAATAATGAGAAATTGATTTAGTGAGCTTTTGCCTCTGATACCTGAGTTTGAGATAACCCAAACCAGTGATGCCACAATTTCATGTGCAATTAACAGTATAAACAGCACTGTAAAGACAATTGCCGATAAAAAGCTATAAGAGGCAATAGCCAAAAAAGGATGACTTATCTTTGAAAAATACTGAATAACCCCAATCAAAACGGTATTCAATAAAAGAAACCATGAAAATCGTTGAATGAAACTGGTTTTGATAGCAAAATTATTGAAGTAGAAAGCTAATCCGGCAACTACAGCGAAAGCTATCAGAAAACCTGTTTGATTTGTAAGGTTGAAAACATTCTCTAATCTGAAAGTAATCAATACTCCTGCTAAAGCTACCATACCCCCTAAAAACCAGTAACGAGGTAAAGCACAAAAAGCAGACATTAGCAGATTAAGCCCTATTACAAAAAAAACCAGAAAAACATAGGTTGCCCAGGTATTGGTTTGCATTATCGAAGCTAAAAAACGCTCTTTTACTAAATAGTTATTCCCATGAACAGTATATTTTAGCTGTCCGTCTGAGAAACTATCGGTAATGGTCGGAATTTCATCTAATTCGCTGAGGGTATCCCAATGAATTACATTTTCAAGACCTTGATACTTATAAACTCCTAACAGTGCTAACGATAGCAGTAAAGCGATTAAAATACACAAACATATTAACTTTTCTGTTTTAGACCAATTTTGCCAAAAAACTAAACGATACATAGACGATTAGAAAGTTTTCCACGTGAAACACCCACTTATCCACAGGTTATTCACACATCATGATAAATATTTGAGCCGTGAAGATAACGCAAAATCTTTGCGTTGATTATATTTGTGCTTTTAAAAAACCAGCAGACTGACAATGACACTACACAAAGAGGGTACAGGAACCATTTCTCTAACAATTATCGGCTTAGTAATTCTTAATGGATTAATACGGTACTTCTTGCCAGACAATGCCCTTGTGCATGCTATACTCTTGGGTGTAAGTATCGTTTTACTGATTATCGTTCTTCAATTTTTCCGTAAGCCTACCCGCCGGACAACCATTCATTCCAAACACGTCATTGCTCCTGCTGACGGCAAAGTGGTGGTGATTGAAGAGGTGGTAGAAACTGAATATTTCAACGGCCCTCGCAGACAGGTATCTATCTTTATGTCGCCTATTAATGTCCATATCAATTTTAACCCTATTTCTGGTATTGTTTCTTACTTTAAATATCATGCCGGGAAATACCTGGTAGCCTGGCATCCTAAGTCGAGCACAGATAACGAAAGAACAACCATTGTAGTAAAACATGAGAATGGCACAGAAGTACTTTTCCGCCAGATAGCCGGGGCTTTGGCTCGTCGTTTATGCTGGTATGTAAAAGAAGGACAAAAAGTAGAGCAGGGCACCGAATTCGGCTTTATTAAATTCGGGTCAAGAATTGATATTTTCTTACCTCTTGATGCTAAAATTCTGGTTAATATTGACGACCGCCCGGTAGGCGGAGAAACCGTGATTGCCGAACTGGCCTGATTAAATCATTTTAATATTTACTATATTTTCTTTCTTAACTGAATCTATCATCTACCTAATGCCAATTATTCTGGTTAAGATATAGCTTTCAATTATACCTTATCCGGGTTTATTCGGCTCAATGCCCGCTATCTTTTTTAAATCAGAAAATACGTTTTACTGATTTTCTGAGAATTAACTCCTCTTCCAAAATATTTAGGTTATTTATTCATCCATTGATGCCTTGAAATTATTAAATTGAGGCTTCGTTTTATGATAAACATTATTTTTTATCTAAAAAATATACCAAACAATGGCTGCCTGTCGACTAAACAAGTTTTACAAATTATTGGTGCTCGCCTCTTTAAGCGTAGTAGTAATTATTTCCTGCTCAAAAGAAGATATAATTACTCCCATAAAATCTGCTGTTCCGAATGATGCCTTACCCAATATAAAAGTGAGAGGCAATGAAAATTATCTGAAGCAAACCTCTGATTATATTTATGACCAGGAAAAAATTAAAACTTTTGAACTGATTATTCCAAGAGATGACCTGGCAAAAATAGATGACAATCCTACCCTGGAAGAATATGTAGAAGGTGCTTTGGTATTTGAGGGCGACACCATCAGCCCGGTTGGAGTGCGATATAAGGGTTCGGTTGGAGCTTTTGCCGGCTGTTTATCAGACCCCGACTGGGGACACCCTGCAGGACGAAAAGTTTGTGAAAAGCTAAGCATGCAAATAAAAATCAACTGGAATGGTCGAAAAGAGCGTTTTTTCGACCTGAACAAACTGCAATTTCACGCACAAAATTATGATAAATCGCAGCTCCGTGAACGCCTGGCGTATTGGCTTTTTGGTCAGATGGGTGTCCCGTCCCCTCGCACAGTTCATGCCAGGCTAATTATTAACAAAAAATATTCGGGTCTCTACGGTCTTGTAGAAGAAATTGATAATCGCTTTGCTGAATATTTTTATACGGAGGGAAAAGGGAATATTTACAAGGAAGTATGGCCGATAAAGCCGACTGGTGAAATTCAGCCTGATAAGGCTTTTATAGACGCCCTGAAAACCAATGAGGAAGAGCAGAATATCAGCCTGATCAAAGAATTTGGCCAGGCGATTGTAGCTTCTAATTCTTCAAATACTAAAGACGTGGTAAGAAAATATATGCAAATCAATGAACTACTTTCATATATTGTGGTAGATAGAGCCATCAGGCATGACGATGGCCCGTTTCATTGGTATTGTAGTGATGAAACAGTTAATTCTTGTTTCAACCATAATTATTATTGGTTTGAAGACAAAAAAAACAAAAGAATGCACCTTATTCCGTGGGATATGGATGGTGCTTTTGAGCAGGTACTACTCACCTCTAATCCATATACTGGTATGGCAGATAAATTAGGAGAAATATCGAATAACTGTATGCCTTTTAATTTTGGAGCAGGTCGAAGGCAACGTTCTGCTTCTTGCGACAAGCTAACGGCTGCATGGCTAAGTTTTGGACAAGAATATAATAGTATAAAAAATGACTTTCTGAATAATTTTATAAAAAATGACAAAATACTTTTCCAGTTAGATACCTGGGCAAAACAGATTGAACCGTTTATTATTGAGGCTGATGCGATTCATAATAAAGGTATTGAGAGAGAAACAAGTAAAAAAACAACTACTGTTATTGTTTGGGAAAATGCGAGAAATGCGTTAAGAAGCCAGGTAAAAGGTATTTTATAATTTTTTTAATCTGTTACACTCTAAACCCCGATGGCTCAGCATAACGATACCGGAAATAAAGCAGAAGAAATGGCTGCGACATTTCTTCTAAAGAAAGGATATAGTATTCTTGACAGAAACTATGTATTTGGAAAAGGCGAAATAGATATTATTGCGTTGAAAGACAACTGGCTGGTTTTTATAGAAGTACGAGCCCGCTCAGAAGTTGTTTATGGTTTTCCTGAGCAAACCATCTCTAAAGCCAAAGCCAGTCTTATCATGAAAACAGCGGAAAACTATATTTATCAGAAAGACTGGCGCGGCAAAATCCGTTTTGATATTATAGCCATTGTTGTCGGTCAAAACTTTGAAATCCGGCAATTTGAAGATGTATTCTTCTAAAACAACTCTCCCATTCTGTACTTGGGAAGGATATTCAGGTGCTTATATGCCTTTTCAGTAGCCTCTCTTCCGCGTGAAGTGCGTTTCAGATAGCCTTCTTGTATCAGAAATGGCTCATAAACCTCTTCTATGGTTTCAGCCTCTTCTCCTACTGCCGTTGCAATAGTTGATAAACCTACGGGGCCGCCTTTAAATTTCTCAATAATGGTTTGCAGAATACGGTTATCCATTTCGTCCAGGCCATCCTGATCAACATCGAGGGCAGTTAGAGCTATTTCTGCAATCTCTAAAGTAATTTTCCCATTGCCTTTTACTTGTGCAAAATCACGGGTACGTCTCAGCAGGTTATTGGCGATACGCGGCGTACCGCGGCTTCGGCGCGCTATTTCAAAAGCCCCTTCATCGCTGATAGGTGTATTTAATATGTAAGAAGAGCGTTTGATAATCTTAGAAAGTAATTCGGCATCATAATATTCCAGACGCGAATTAATCCCGAATCTGGCACGAAGCGGCGAGGTCAATAAACCCGCACGGGTGGTTGCGCCAATCAGTGTGAAGGGATTCAGACTAATCTGTACGCTTCGGGCATTAGGGCCGGAATCAAGCATGATGTCTATCTTGTAGTCTTCCATAGCTGAGTAAAGATACTCTTCCACTATTGGGTTCAAACGATGGATTTCATCAATAAACAGTACATCAAATGTTTCAAGATTAGTTAGCAAACCAGCCAGATCACTCGGTTTGTCTAAAACCGGGCCAGATGTTATTTTAATATTGGTACCTAACTCATTAGAAATAATGTGCGAGAGTGTCGTTTTCCCTAAGCCTGGAGGGCCATGCAACAATACATGGTCGAGAGCCTCTTTTCTTTGTTTAGCCGCTAAAACAAAGATTTTAAGATTTTCAAGAATTTTATCCTGTCCTGTAAAGTCGTCAAACGAAAGAGGTCGAAGGGCTTTTTCTATTTCTTTTTCAATGGGCGATAGTCCATCGCTATCTCCTTTTATATAATCTTGTCGCATGAAATCTATGAGAAACCTCTCTTTTTATTTATCAAATATACAATCTTTTTAAGAGGTTTTTACATAAAAACCTCTTAAAGTATAACTATCTGATAATTTACAAATACTTCCGGTTACCCTTCAAAAGTAGAAAGTGAGAATAATAATCTATCCGTATTTTGAAGAAATCTTATTTTATTAGCAGAATCCCCCCTGTCTTGGTTATTTTCGGTCGCTCCGGAAAATACTCACTTTTATAACTTACCACAAAGGCATAGAGCATCGGTGCCATCAATTTACCTTTATAGGTGCCATCCCAGAGTTTATCAGGTTCAAACGATTCAAAAATTATTTCACCCCAGCGGTTATAAATCTTCAGGTCAAAATCTGTAATAAATTCATGTGGTAACTCAAATCTATCATTTTTCCCATCACCATTCGGGGTAAAGGCCTCGGGCACAAATAACTGTGGTTCGCACCCTTCTTTTACCACCACTTCATCTTTAACTTTACAGAATACAGGCGTACCACTCTGCAAAACAAATTTATTTGATACCGTAACACCATACGTTGCTAAAGCACTAATCGTAATTGTCGGAGTAGTTTCAGAAGTCGGAGTCCAGAGATACTGTGGATCAACGGTATTTGTTGCTTTGGGGTTTAAAACCTTGGTTAATCCCTTAAGTACACAAAGATAATCCTCATCAGGTAAGTTAGGAACAGGTGTTGGTTTAATATAAATTTCATCTGTTACTACAAAGGTATTACATTTCTGTTTGAGGGCATTGCCTAAAAGTGGAATATTGACATTCTGGCTAAGCACCGTTTCTGAAAAAACATCTACGGTCATTATAATCTTGTAGGTTCCTTCTTTTTCATAGATATGCGTAGGTTCTTTCCCGGTTCCGGTTGTACCATCGCCAAAATCCCAGTGTATTTCAGCTTTCATCGGGCTACATATCCCTTGTGTTGAAAACTTCGTGGGTTGGCCCTGACAAGTACCCTGATAAGTAGCACTTAGCCCTTCGCCATCCTGTTGTGGTTTGGCACGAACCACATTCGGGAAACCGAAATGGCTCTCACCGATTACTTCTGCCCCAAAAACATTGCTGACAGGCACATATCCTACTATACTGGCTCCACCCAGTGCATCAGGTTGAGATATATAAGGAAGCAACGTCCGGCCATCTACTGCCATATAAATAGCTCCAACTGAATTGACCGGCCCCATTTGTAAAGCACCAAAGGTATAGGTAGCCGACTCATCGATTTTGATTTTCTCGGCAGTTATAACCGCCGGATCTTTGCGATTCAGATTCAGCTGATATAAATAAGATTTTACGCCAGTCGCCGGGTCTCCTCTTAAAGTAGTATATAGTAGCTGGGCATCATAAGAAAACTCAAGACCATATACCATCGGAGGTGCCGGAATTTTTAAATCAATCGTTACATTCAGTTTCAGGCTTCCGGTTTCAGGGTCTATGTCATATACCTCAATGAAGTTTTGCCCGTTTTTTACTATTGCCATTGCCAATTTATCCCCTAAGGGTGAGATACGCATATAACCTGTGGCATCAGCATCATCTATTCCTAAAGCTTGTGTTCTCTCAGTAGTACCAGTAGAGTCAACTTTCAGTATTCTGAACTCATTGGTTTTACTATCGTGTGAATAAATATAATATCCTACTTCATTCCCGCTATCGTCAAAGGCTTTTCGGGTGGCAATCTGTGGAGCTGATGTAAAGCTTACAGGAACATCTTTTTCTACTACTGCACCCTTCCCGTCATCGCGCCTCATGTCAACTACACTATATGACAACATCCCTGTTGTTTCATTTAAGGTATAGATATAATATAAATGATTGGGACACTCGTTACATGAGTTCTTCGGGATAATCAGGGATGATTGTATAGAAGTATTAGTACCCCCCAGGTCACTATTGGTTAACGGTGGAAAAAATGCCATTGGCTGGTCGTCGCTACCTCTGTAAATTTTCACGCCATCGGTATAGAAGACCAGATCTCCTTTAGAACCATATACCATAGCCGCACCTTCAGGTGAATCAATAGGGTTGTCTTTCGATGGTGTAACCGGAACATAGGTTGGGTCTTCTTCTTCAGGGTCTTCAAACAGGTCCCCATTATCCTCTAATGGGTCTCGTTCAATTGGTGTCGAAGGATTCAAACCAAATTCGAGCGTAGCACCCGTTCCAAAATACCATTTTTCACCGCCACCACTACTATTAGATTGTTGCAAACAGAATTTTATATTGATTTTTGCGGTTCGGGAACATTGACCTGAAGGATCAAAAACTTCTACTGAATAGCATCCGGCTTCTGTTACATCAATTGTCGGAGTTGTTTGTCCTTTCGGAAACCAGAGATATGTTACCCCTGGAGGTGGTGCTGAACCTTTGTAAGGGTCTAATCTGACCGTCTTGCCGTCGCATACTGTAGTATCAGCACTGATTTTATCGAAAAACTTAGGCTGTTGCGGGGGTTGACTAATAATAACCGTTTCGGTAACCGGGGCCTGCACAATACTATTGACAGTACGGATAAGTGTAACGATATAAGTACCTGCCTGATCGTAGCTATGCTGTGGATTACGGGTAGTAGCAGGTGTACTCCCGTCGCCAAAATTCCATTCCCAGGCTGTTGCATCCGGGTTTGTATCAAAAAAAATTGTCGGCTCATTACAATCTGCACTCTGTGCCTGCCCATTAGGACCTGGAGGCATAGCAGGCATTTTCATACATTTTTTACCACCTACAAAAAACTCCTGACAAAAGGATAAATAAGAAGTAAGGGATAATGTGGCCGCAATAAAAAAAATCCTTAGATTAGTACCAATACCACCCCACATAGTTCGTTAAATATTATAAATACTAACTTATTAAAAATAAATCAAATTTTAAGTTTTTGCTTCTGAAAATTTTAACGAGAGATAAAAGAAAAATATTTGATATTCAAGCTTAAACATTTCGTTATCGGTCAAATATCTACATTTTTTAATGCCTTTACACCAAAAGCTATATGTATAACGTTATTTTGTGACCAAATGCTATAAAAACGTGTATCTTCGTATAAAAACCTTTTCGTAATAAAATAAAATGTGCTTTGGAATGAAATTTGCTTTAGAAATACATCATTATCTCCTATAAAATATAGGCAATGGAAAAACTTTATTTACGAATTGTCCTTTTGTGCACTGTTTGCTTGAATAGCTTTGCACAAGACCCCCAGTTTTCGCAGTTTTATGCGGCTCCTTTATATCAGAATCCTGCTTTTGCAGGCGGAGCCTACGCACCCAGATTGATTGCCAACTATCGCAACCAATGGCCTTCTATAGATGCTAACTTTGTTACAGCTTCTTTTTCTTTCGATCATTATATAGAAAAAATTAATAGTGGTTTTGGTATTTTAGCGACCAACGACTCGCAGGGTCCGGCCAGAATAAAAAGTACAGAAATCAGTGCGATTTATTCATATCAGGTAAAACTGAATGAGGAAAATTTCTTACGCCTGGGTGTGCAGGGAACCTACGCTAATAAGACTCTTAATTATCTGGGGCTTACTTTTGGCGATCAATATACCAATTCAGGATTTACAGGTTTACCTACCGATGACCCCCTCATAAAAGACCCAAAAAATATTAATCCTATTCAATATATAGATTATAGTGCCGGAGCACTATTTTATAATAGCAGGTCATGGTTGGGTGTATCTACAAATCACCTTACACAACCCTCATTTACCTTCAATAGCACTCTTGGTGGAGAACAATCATTTGTACCCATGAAAATAAGTGTAAGTGGGGGGTTAAAAATACCATTAGATAATCCGTATTCAAATGCTGCCAATGTCGACAGAGAATTTTCTGTTTCTCCTGCATTTCTCTATAAAAGACAAGGGAAATTCGATCAGTTGGATCTGGGCTTTTATGCTACTTATTCACCACTTACTTTAGGATTATGGTATCGGGGTATTCCGATCAAGAAAAGAGATATTACCCGTACAAACCACGATGCCCTCATCTTTCTTGTTGGGGTACGTCAGGATAACTTCTCAATCGGTTATAGTTACGATATAACTGTCTCGAGTTTAGGTATTTCAACGGGTGGTTCTCACGAGATTTCAATTGCTTATCAGTTTGACCCTGTTGAAAGGAAGCGGACAAGAAGCAAAAGAATCAAAAAGGAGTTATCTTGCCCTAAATTCTGATATTTAATTTTAATATATACCTAAAGAGCCTGAAATCTATCAGGCTCTTGTTTTTTAAGTTGGTTTATTATATTATCCTTTAAAATCAGTTTATTCTTCCGGTATAAAATAAAAATCAATCTTATTGTAAAACCCTTACAATCAATGTTTTTTGAAGAATCTGTTAATTCTGTATTTTTCTGCTAAGAATCTTACCTGGCTAATTTGCTTTTAACTCCATTGTATTTAATCTTTTGTTATTGTGCAGGCTTATTTTCTTATACTTTGATTACGAGAATAATACAGTGTATATCTCTGAAGAAAGAATTGACTACCTGCCTAATTAAGAAAATATCTAAAAGAAATACAGTTCAATCTTCTATTTAAAGGTTTTACATAAATCAGCAGCAATAGTAAATCAACTGTTGTCAAACCTCTATTAAAGTGAGATAAAATTTATTTAATGGACAATAATTGTGCGATGGCGCAGGATTTATAATGGGTATCAAACTTCTTTGACTATTTGGGGTTTGCCTGGCAAACTACAATGATACGAGAAATAAGCCTGGTGAATAGTAGGGGCAAATGCTATGAAAATCAACTGGTTTTTCTAAGTAAAAAGTCAAAAAATAAAAGAATATTTCGTTTTTTGATTAAATGGTTTGGTAAATCAATGCTTTTTTACAGTATATTGCAATATAATTCGAAACAAACCAAAAACAACTCTAAACATCGTATGGAAAACAGTATTTGGCGTAAGAAGCCAATGTCGGCTTATGAGGCTGACATTAAGAATAACCAACTCAAAAGGGTAATGGGTAAGTGGAGTCTTACCGCTATCGGGATTGGGGGTATTATCGGAGGAGGTATATTTGTATTAACAGGTACTGCTGCTCACTATCATGCCGGCCCGGCGTTAGCACTTTCATTTATTATAGCAGGTATTGGCTGCGTATTTGCCGCCCTTTGCTATTCCGAATTTGCCTCTATGCTTCCGGTTGAAGGTTCGGCCTATGCTTATGCCTATGGTACAATCGGTGAGCTTTTTGCATGGATTATCGGGTGGGGTTTGATTCTCGAATATGCTATGGGTGCCATGACTGTTGCGGTGAGCTGGTCTGGGTACTTTAACAAATTAGTTCACTTATTCGGTATAGATATACCATTTTACTTAAGAAACGACCCTTGGTCGGCTGCAACCTATGCACAGGCCAATGGCCTTGATGCTCCTTCATTTGCACTCAACCTACCTGCTTTTGTTATTACCTGGGTAGTAACCTGGATTTTGGTTAAGGGTATTAAAGAAGCGGCTAACACTAATAACATGATTGTAATTTTAAAGGTAGCGGCCGTTATTTTTGTTATCATTGCAGGGGTTTTCTTTGTTAACTATGAAAACTGGAAACCATTTATACCTGAACCAACATTGGTTACACACGAAGATGGGATCGCTAAAGAAGCATATGGCTGGAAGGGTATTTTTAGTGGAGCTGCGGCTATTTTCTTTGCATACATTGGTTTTGATGTAGTTTCCACCTCAGCAGGCGAGGCTGTTAATCCTAAGAAAGATATACCATTTGCTATTATTGCATCTCTTCTGATCTGTACTGTTTTATATATTCTTGTATCATTGGTACTTACTGGTATGATGAATTATAAGGATATAACCGGAGATGCTTTGAAAGCTCCTGTTGCGATTGCATTTGATAAAGTAGGACAGCCCTGGGCTGTGTTCATTATTACCGCTGCTGCAACAGCTGGTTTGATTTCTGTAATGTTGGTGATGATGTTAGGACAAACCCGTGTTTTCTTAGGCATGGCAAAAGATGGTTTATTACCTAATTTCTTTAAAGAAGTACATCAAACCTGGCAAACCCCCTGGAAAAGCACACTTCTGGTTGGCTTAGTAGTTTCTTTAGTGGCATCTTTTACTCCTATTGGGATTTTAAGTGATATGACCAGCTTTGGTACTTTGTTTGCCTTTGCTATGGTTTGTTTAGCTGTATTGATTCTGCGCTATAGAGAACCAAACCGTGACAGACCATTCAAAACCCCTATGGTCTATATAATTGGCCCATTAGGTATCGTTACTAACTTTGCTTTAATGGCTCTTTTAGATAGCAAAGCGCAAAAATTTGCTATCGGTTGGATGTTAATCGGCTTCGTTGTTTATTTCATTTATAGCCGTAATAAAAGTAAGCTGAATGATCTGTAAATAGAATAGTAAATATTAAAAGGCTTTCAACCAGTGGTTGAAAGCCTTTTTTTTTTAGACTTGCGTATCTACCTTTGTACTTCATGCTTTTCTCTGCTTTCTCTTGAATAAGCAATTACCTTTCAACTGGCTTGATATATTAATTTATAATGGTAAAATTTTTAAAGTGGGAAATCGACCGTTTCTGGTTAAAGTTTTTCTATGTTCTGTTTCTGATTATTTTAGTTTTCCCCTATTACAGGATTTACGAGAATCCTGAAGGCGGTATTGATAATTCTTGGAGAATTGCTCTTGAATTAGCTAAGGCCAAAGGTTTAGTTTTCGGTCAGGATATTATTTACACCTACGGGCCTTTAGGCTCTCTTACCCAGCGATTTGCCATTACCAGCACGCCTTTTGATTTTTTTCTTTTTGATTTTTTCTTCTTTTTAAATATCGGAATTTTACTTTTCTTTTTATTGCCCAAACTCCTCAGACTGTATCAGCTACTAATTCATTTTGTTTTATTCTTTTTTATTTCTTCGATGTATGGCGAGTGGGTGCATTTTTTATTATTTTACTCGTCTATATTCTTAGGAGTAAGATTCTTGCAAATAAAAAATCATTGGCTTTTATCCTACTCTATTCTGGTTGGTATTATTACTTTTTTTGTTAAAGCTAATTATGGCATTATCGCTATAGGGTTCATTGCTATATTAACGACCTACTCTTTTTTCACTAAACGTCTTACGTTTACAGTATTTCTTTTCTATATAATAGGTAGTATGATAGCCTTGGCGTTGCTATCTTTTTGGCTCAAAACCGATTTATTACAATATTTTTATACAAGTATTAAAGTTATCAGTGGTTATAATGAGGCTCAGTCCTTGTTTCCCGAAAGTCGCTTACGCCTGGTAATTGCAGCTTTTCTGATTTGGGGAACACTTATCGGTTTAGGTATATTTTACGCTATCAAAAATCTTGTCCAAAACAAAAAACTGAGCTTATCATTAATAGATAATCTTTTTATCTGGGGGTGTAGTATTGTTATCTCTTTCATTTTGTTTAAATACGCTTTCGTTCGGGCAGATGACGGACATATTACGGCTTTTGTTAAACTGGCTAATTTGCCTTTATTACTCTTACCCTTTTTTACTACCCACCGATTGCTTAAAATTGGTGGCTGGCTATTAATTGCATTAAATATTATTTCTTATTTGGTTTTCTATCAGCCCATTTTTGGGAGGGTTACTTTTTCGATACCAGACAACCTGCGCACCAAGACCTATATTTTTCCGCAATACTTTAAAGATATTTTTAATCTGCCTTGTTATAAAACCCATAAGACATATCCGGCTGATGTACTCACCAGAATAGGCAACAAAAGTGTTGATATTATTCCGAATGAAATATCTGAGATTTATTTTAACAGACTTAATTATAATCCCCGCCCGACACTTCAATCGTATCAGGCGTATAATCAATATTTGGATAATAAGAATCGGGAGAAATATCTGTCAGCCACCGCTCCTGATTTTGTAGTATATGGCGTTGAAAGCACCGATAATAAATATGCCTGGGGAGACGAAACCCAAACGCTTTTAGCTTTACTACAACGTTATAAACCTGTTAAGATTTGGGGCAATCGCTTACTATTGCAAAAACAACCTTTCATTAAAACGCTGAAACAAATCAAAAATCAAAAGGTAAAATTACGTTTCGGCCAAGAATATAACATTCAGGCTGATACTTCTGTTAATACTATTAGTGTATTAAAAATAAAAACCGCCCGTACGTGGTTCGGTAAATTAATGAATTTGTTTTTTCAGCCTTCTCATTTCGCTATAACAATTACAACGGAAGACGGGAAAATGGCGTCTTACAATAGTGTGTCAATTTTATTGGAGAAAGGTTTAATTATTAACTCTAAAATAGATAGTGTACAGGATACAAAGCAATTTTTTGAATCTCCCTACATTAAAAATAAGATTGTAAAATCTATCAACATTCAGGAAGTTGTCAGAGGGCGTGCCGGATTTAAAGAGGATTTTGAGTTGGAACAAGTGTACTACGAAATGAAATAAATTTATGAAGATCAGACTTTCACATTATTTTTCTTTAGTTGCTTTCTTGTTATTTTATTCATCGGTACCGTCTTATGCTCAGACCCCACCTCAAAGATATATAGTTCATGGTGTTTTGAACTTAGAGCCAACCATGAATCATGGTATCAGTGCCATGAATAAAATGGTGAGAGCCGGGTGCAATGCCGTTGCTCTGACAGTAATGTGGGATCGTATTTATCCGAAAGCAGATTCAAAAGGTGATTGGGCACAATTAGATAATCAGATAAACCATGCTATTAATAATCTCCATGTAAAACTGGTACTAAGAATCCATCTGGGTAGGCATATCGCCTTGACACCCGGTTTCTGGGCTTTAGAAGAAGCCGTAGCCGACTTTAAAGGAAAACCTTTGACCTATTACTACGATAACGACCATTTCAGTTTTGCACATCAGCCTTCTATCGCAAAAGCCGCGGGGTTTGTAAAAGAGGTTTGCCAACGTTACAAGGATTTACAGGCACGCGGACAAATCCTCTTTATTTCGGTTGTAAATACGCCACAACAGGAATTAGGCTATGCCTACGAAAATCAACAATATCCAAATCCCTCATATTTTGCTGTCTTTGACCATTCAAAATGGTCTATGCTTAAATGGAAAGACTGGGCTAAAACCAAATATCAGACCATACGTACCCTGAATAGTTATTGGGGAACTTCATACAAACAATTTTTAGAAGTTGAACCCTATGTAAACTGGTTCAATACAAAAGACTCTTTCAGAGGGCTGAGAGGTAAAGACTGGTATCTTTTCCGGCATCAATTGCTCAAAAGCCATGTTGACCAGATGATTGATGCGGTAAAGTCGGTCGATCCGACCTTTAATGTGGCATGCGAGTTTGGTGGAATTGCTGACAACTTGTCTTTATTACGGGGTACATTTGCCTTTAAAAATCTCACGGAAAAGGCTGATATTATAAAAACATCAGTAGATGCCTTTCAAGGCGATGGGATTCAGGCTGACTTGGTAATAAGTAATTTAAGGCAAAATCAGAAGTACTACACAGAGATTGCACATTTTGACCAATCAACGCCTGAGTCATTAAGAAACTATGTTGACCGTGCCATTGAGTATGGGTGCGAGGTTGTACTGCTTTATGTAGATTATGATAATGGAAAAGACGTTGAGAAATTATTGCCTGCTGTGCAGGAAGGGGTTTATTGGATGGATAAACCTAACCCTCCGATAGTATTTGCAGACTCTATGAGATATCGGCTTTCTCAGTTAATCGACAACCGTGAAGCCGTAGTAGAAGATTGGCGGATACGGTCAGATAATGGCAAGAAAAAAATCAGGATTATCTACGAAGAAGATTTAGTACATGATAAACAGGTAATTGATAACCCTTTGCCTGATATTCCAGACCCTGGTCCGGATCCTGACCCCGATCCGGGGCCTGGACCCGTAACCCCACCAGATCCGCCCAAACCCCCTGTACAAGAAGGACCAAATGAGATACCAATTGAAAACTTCAAAGACTATACACAGCAGATAGTCGTAAATCAACCTTTTGTTTTCAGAATCCCTGAAAACCTGTATATTGATCCTGATGGTTACATTGCTTATATTGAAATTACAGAATCGCCCAATTGGGTAAATTTTAATAAGTTTGAGTTTAGTTTCTACGGCAAAGCACCCTCGCTTGGAAAAACAAAAATAAAACTCAAAATTTATGATAACAAAGGCGCAAGCCTTGAGTCAGTTATGTATATTGAGAGTATTCCTCCGGCTATTGACTTTGAACTGATTAAGGCTGATTACTTTGATGTGCCGATTGAGGGTTGGGGTTTATTAACTAATAACCGTACACTTTATTTAGAAGATCTGCCTGAGAAACTGAATGTATTGGCCCGCTGCAATTTGGATTCGGTGAATTTCCATTTTGAGTTGACCGGGCCGTACAAATTCAAGAACATTTCTGAACGTCCCCCTTATAATTTATTTGGTGAAGGAAGAGGGTTGGAGTTTCCTATAGGTACTTATACCCTCAAGGCCAATGCCTATCAGAAAGACACCTTGATTACTTTTAAAACGGTTCAGTTTACTGTTAAATACTCCACGGATTCAACTCAAAATATTCTCACTGACTGGTTAGTTTATCCGAATCCTTTTGAAAATATCTGTAATGTTAAATTACCTTTAGAAGAAGATTATAGCACCCTTGATTTTGTTCTTTATACTTCTGCTGGAAAAAAGATACCTCTGAAGAAAGAGCAGATTAAACTGGTGAATAATGTGGCTTATATAGATTTAGGAATGATGGATATTATTGCCGGGAGCTATATTCTGGAAATTAACAAAGCTGGTAATTCTTTAAAACGTATTCGGGTTGTGAAGATATAAGCCGGATAGGTCAACAATGATGAAGGGGGCTGATAATTAAAAAATCAGCCCCCTTCATCATTGTTTATTCTTCTTTTAGAATAAAATATTTTTTGCATAGTACAGAAACAAACTCTGTATTACCCCCCACACGCAGGCACTCCAAAGCATATTAAGCATGATGTCTCTTTTATGGTACCTGAATGCCAGAGCAAGAATTGCCCCTCCTATTGGGCTGAAGAGAATAGGAGTCAGAAAGGATATTCCTATCAGCCCAAACCTTCTTCTAACTCTTACAGCTAATCTGTTAGAGCGTGTAAATTTTTTCTTTTTCTTAGGTTCGCCTTTCTGGAAAAGTCTCGTAAAAAACCTTTGTATATAATCTCCAAAAAAGGTAATTAATGCCACGGTTATCATCATTCCAATTACCGAACAAATGGCTGTTTCTACCCATGTAATTTTCAGGGCCAGGCCCGTTAAAGGCCCCCCGAAAAATTTTATCATGCTTGCAAAAATTACTGAAAGATACTTAGCCACCTCCATTGTCTATCGCTTATTTTCCTGATAATCCCTTATTACTGTTATGTATGGATTCTACATTACCATTAACACTTAAAATGACTGCTTGTTTAGCAAAATCGAAAAGATATTGCAAATTTTGCGAAATTTATAAATAAGCCAACACCAATGAAACTAAAATTATTAATCTTAATTTTTTCTTTATTTAGCTTAATTCTAAAAGCCCAGACTACAACGCCTGATACCCTCAAACCAGAGAATCTTCCTCCAGTTCAGATGTCACCTGATAGCACGGCTACAGAGGAAGAACAGGAAGAAGAAGACGAGGAAAAAAAGGAAGAAGAACCGGAGGATAATACACCGGCTAAATTCAAATTCAGATTATCTGCTGATGGAACATATACCTCAGGAAACGTGAATCGTGCCTTGATGCAATTTGCTTCAGGTATTGACTGGAATCTAAGTAATATCTTAAAGTTTTCGAGTAGCCCTTCTTTTATTTACGGACAACAAAACAAACAACTAAATGAACGGGAGATTTTTGCAGATTTCAGAACAACCGTACTTTATGAGAAACGATTTTATTATCTGGGTTTTGGTTCTTATGAAAGAAGTAACCTTCGTAAAATAGGGAACCGTTTAATTGCTGCTGGGGGCGTCGGGTTCAAACTCATAGACAAGGGAATTTATTACCTTTCTGTTACCAATGTACTTTTATATGAATGGACTGATTTTATCAACAATAAAGATATTCCTGATAAAAATTTATGGCGTAACTCTACCAGATTTTTTGGAGAATATTCGTTAGCAGATGGTAAAATGACGATTTCTCATACGCTGTTCTTACAACCCAGCTTCACTGAAAAGAACTTCCGCTGGAATGGTAATCTTATTTTCCGTTACCAGATTACCAAACGTACAGCGATCAGAAGCATGATTGAAGACTCGTATGAAAGTGTAGTTGTGAGCGGTCGCAAAAACAACGATTTCCGTTGGACTTTCGGTGTCTTATTTGAATTTAAAAAATAGTTTCCCCTTGAAAAATTACTTTTTAAAAGTATTATACTTTTTGATAAAAAATAAAAGAAATAAGCACCTGGGTTTCAGGTGCTTATCTGTATTTCTCAACGCTCAATTATTTCAAAGTTGCCAACGCTGTTTTAACTCTACCCATTGCTTCTGTCAAAGCTTCATCAGATGCCGCTGTTGAAATTCTCAAACAGTTTGGTGCGCCAAATGAGCCACCGCCTACCATAGCTACATGGGCTGTTTCTAACAACCACATACATAGCTGGTCAGCATCCTGAATAGTTACCTTACCGTCTGACTTTCCGAAGTAATAACTAATATCAGGGAAAGCATAGAATGCGCCATCCGGAACATTTACTTTCACACCCGGAATATCTCTCAATAAGTTAATTACTAAATCTCTGCGGCGTAAATAAGCCAGTTTCATCATTTCCGGTGCCGACATATCTTCCCATGCTACAACTGCTCCACGTTGAGAGATTGAGCTTGTACCAGAGGTTACCTGGCCTTGTAATTTTTCAACGCCTTCGGCTATCCATTTAGCGGCTGCAATGAAACCTAAACGCCAGCCAGTCATGGCAAAGCCTTTAGCAAAACCATTAACCGTAATTACACGATCTTTGATTTCAGGAATAGAACCGATGCTGAAATGCCCTTCTTGCGTAAAGTTGATGTATTCGTAGATTTCATCAGCCAATACAAAAACGTTCTCGTGGTATTTTATTACTTCCGCCAAAGCTCTTAGTTCGGCTTCGCTATATACAGAACCTGTAGGGTTATTTGGCGATGCGTACATTACCACTTTCGTGCGGTCAGTGATAGCGGCTTCTAATTGTTGTGATGTTACTTTGAAATCGTTTTCAAAAGAACCCTCAACAATCACAGATTTACCATCTGCCAACTTTACCATTTCAGAATAGCTTACCCAGTAAGGTGCCAAGATAACAACCTCGTCACCCGGATTCACTAAACATTGTATTACGTTTGCTAATGAATGTTTTGCTCCTGTAGAAACAACGATGTTTTCAGGTTTCCAATCCAGATTATTTTCACGCTTGAGCTTGTCTGCGATTGCCTTGCGGAGTTCTGGAATACCCGCTACTGGTGTGTAGTGGTGGAAACCGTTGTCGATAGCTGCCTTGGCAGCATCACAAATATGCTTTGGAGTTTTGAAGTCTGGCTCTCCGACAGATAAGTTAATGACCTTGTGCCCCTGCGCCGCTAATTCGCGCGATTTTTTCGACATACCAAGCGTGGCTGATTCTTCCAGCGCATTGATTCTGTCAGCGAGTAGGTTCGCTGTTTCAACTAATGCAGACATGATTTTTTGAAATGAAAAGTATAAAATTGTTTACCTTCTAGCCATAATCCTAAGCTTGAATATTGATAGCTAAGTACTTATCACTAAAATTCGGGTGCAAAATTAGTTCCTTTCTAAGAAAAATACCATTTATTTCTGTTCTTTTCGCAATTAATGTTCTTCACCTTATTCAATATCCATGAATTTGAATCAAATTAATACATAGAATTTATAAAAATATTTATCTATACTTTTAATACTTTTAGATTTCATTTAAAAGAGACCTTAAGCTTTTGAATGAGTCTATTTTGCATTATCTATTTAATAATTATTTCTCCCATCGGTTAAATTTAATATCTTGCTTACCCATATTAATGTGATTAAATTAAGTTAACCATCTAAAACTATATTCCAGACATGGGATTATTTGACCTCTTCAAAAAGAAATCAACTGAAAAATCTCCTCAATCAGCCGCAAAAGAACTCGTTTCAAATGAACCAGCTCTCCAAATCGTGAGCTTATTTTATGAAAATTCGCCGGAACCTCATAAGAACAAAATTCTGCCAGAATTAAAACTACGATTCAAGAATGTAGAAGTATCATCTGACGATCGGCCTTTGAATTTTTTCTTTCCAGGGTACGTGAATAACCTTAACAATGAATCGATTCCTGCTCGAGGAACTATAGTGACAATAGACACTAAAGTATATTCAGACAGATTTACAAAAGCATTTCCACAATCATGGCATTGGCGGGAAGTAAAACCTATAATAAACGATTGTAGTTATGAACTTGAACTGTTTGATTTTATATCTGAGAATCTGGCTCACCAAACAAGGTTAGAAATTTTTCAAAAATTCTTAAGTGCTGTGGTAAAGGCAACAAACCCAGCAGTAATATATTTCAGGAACAGCGAAAAGTTTATAAAGCCGGAAGACTTTCTTGAAGCCTGCGACAAAGAACAAGGAGATTTCCTGCATGGAGCGATGAATATCCGGTTGTTTAATATAGGAGACGGAGAAGTCTTGATGGATACGTTTGGTCTTCATGCTTTTGGTTTAGCAGATTTTGAATGCAGATTCACCAGAAAATACGACCCTGGCGAAATTGCAGGTGTTCTTACCAATATAGCTTATTATGTTTTTGAAACAGGCGATTTAATCAGAAGCGATACAACTATTCAAGGCATTGGCAAAAACCCAATCTGGAAGACTCAATATAAAGAATCTATGGCTGAACCTAAGAGGTTGGTGGTTAATGTAATTCCGAGTTAAGGCTATGCTCGGGCTTCGACTACGCTCAGCCACCGGGCTATGCGCTTTAAGTTAAAAAGATGCTATAAAATGCAAAAACCCTTTCTATCTCTTCGATAGAAAGGGTTTTCTTTATCTAAAAGACCTCTTACTGATTCTTCTTCGCCAATTTATCTTTAAATACCTTTTCAAATTTTTCAACTTTAGGTCTTACTACCATTTGGCAATAAGGCTGTGTACCATTTAGATTATAGTAATCCTGGTGGTAGTTTTCAGCTTTGTAGAAAATCTGTGCAGGCTCAATGGCCGTAACGATAGGGGAGTTGTAAATACCTGCTGTATTTAACTCTGCTTTATATTTTTCTGCCAAAGCCTTTTGCTTATCGTCATGATAGAAAACTACTGAGCGGTATTGTGTACCAACATCGTTTCCTTGACGATTCAATGTGGTTGGGTCGTGAGTTTTCCAGAAAACTTCAAGCAATTCTTCAAATGATATTTTCTGAGGATTGTAGGTAATTTCGGTAACCTCTACGTGTCCGGTCAAGCCTGTGCACACTTCTTTATATGTTGGGTTCTTGTTTGTGCCACCCATGTATCCCGACTCTACTTTAGTAACGCCATCTAATCTCTGGAATACTGCTTCTACACACCAGAAGCATCCGGCACCGAAAGTAGCAACAGCCTTATCTTGTTCTGTTTCTTGATTCATTATCGTTTCTTTTTTGTTGAATTTGTAACCAGATAGGGCAATGACACCAATGGCTGCCCCTAATAAAATAATTGATTGTATCTTCATTAGTTAACAAAATTTCTTGATTGAACGTTTTATTGAATAAACGAATTATTAACGATTTGAGTTTGCTTATTATACCTTTTACTCAACTGTGCAATTTATAAATTTCTTATTGAAAACAATCGCCTATATTTAGCATAAGTTTTTTAACGGCCTGAACTTTAATTTACCTGATTTAATGATTTCTCTGATTTTGAAAAACTGATTTAGATTATCGTTTATAAAGACATTATTTTACTGTTTTTAGATATGACTAAATTTTAAATCATTTATCATATATAATCATTAAATCAGGTAAATTAAAGTTCCGACAAATTCAATATTAACCCCTATGAAAAAAATTGACATCGACGATTTCGTATTCGACGGAAGTGGAAAATTTTCAATCAGTGATACCAAAACAAAAATTAAAGATTTTTATGAAGATAAAGAGGATTATGAAACTTCTTTATCCGACTTGAATAATCAGATGGACGAACTGCAAAGTATGATGTACGCCCATAATAGATACGGTCTTCTGGTTATATTTCAGGCAATGGACGCAGCCGGAAAAGACGGAACCCTGAAAGCCGTTTTCTCAGGAGTCAATCCACAAGGCTTAAGTGTATATTCTTTTAAACGCCCAACTGAAATAGAACTTGAGCATGACTTTTTATGGCGTACTATTTTACAGTTACCTCATAGAGGCAACATTACAGTTTTTAATCGTTCATATTATGAAGAGGTTCTGGTAGTAAAAGTTCACCCTGAAATTATAACTCAAACCCAACGATTGCCGATGGAGTTGGCCGATGATATGGATAAGCTATGGAAAAATCGATATGAAGATATTACAAATTTAGAAACCTATCTTCACCGGAATGGAATCAGGGTGGTAAAGTTTTTTTTGAATGTTTCAAAAGAAGAACAAGCAGAGAGATTAATAGAACGGATACAAGACCCAACTAAAAACTGGAAATTTGATGAGCAGGATGTGAAGGAGAGGGGATTCTGGAATGATTATCAGCAAGCCTATGAAGACTTGATTAATGCTACTTCAACACATAAGTGTCCATGGTATGTAATTCCGGCAGACGACAAGAAAAATATGCGATTGATAGTAGCAAAGACAATCGTTCGCGAACTGAAAAAATTAAATATGAGCTATCCGGAGTCGACCGAAGAGCGGCATAAAGAGCTCAAAAACCTGATTCATATCATTGAGTCGCAATAATTAAAATATTCGCTATAAAACCTAATATTTAATAAAATACGATATGAAATTACCTTCAATTTGTCTATGTTGTGTTACTTTACAAAGTATTAACAGCCTAAAAAGTTAGTTTAAGGTTTATTTTTTAAATTTGTAGTAAAATTCAGGACGCAAAAAATCATTTTGCGTCCCTTTCTTATTTATAAAATTCTGAAAGGTGGAAGTAAAAGACTTATTAAAAATTTATAGTGAAGACGCTTTTATACGTTCAGCTATTGAAAGTGTAAAGACAAATAACACCATACAACTTAAAGGACTTGCCGGTAGTTCAGACGCGATTTTCGCCAGTGTCAACTATCAGATTAACCCACAGCACAATCTTTTTATATTGAATGATAAAGAAGATGCGGCATATTTTTATAATGACTTGCAAAATCTTTTAGGGGAGGAAAACGTATTTATTTTTCCGATGTCTTATAAAAAACCTTATCAATACGAAGAAATTGATAATGCAAATGTGCTACAAAGGTCCGAAATCCTCAATCAGCTTAATAATGACAAGGCCAATCTCATGATTGTGACTTACCCCGAAGCGCTGTCAGAAAAGGTAATTAACAAGAAATCACTCATTTCTAATACTCTTCAGGTAAAAGTCGGAGAGACGTTCGACATCAATTTTATTTCAGAGTTATTAATTGGCTACGATTTTGAAAAAGCTGAATTTGTTTATGAACCGGGCCAGTTCTCCATCCGTGGAGGAATAGTTGATATCTTCTCTTATGCGTCTGAATACCCATACCGTATTGAACTTTTCGGTGATGAGATTGACAGCATCCGTTTGTTTAACCCTGAATCACAATTATCGATGCAATCGGTTAACCAAATCAACATTATACCTGATGTTCAGAGCAAATTGATAGAGGAAAAAAGAGAGACTTTTTTTAATTTTATTCGCAATGCAAGTAATATATGGATAAAAGACGCAGGTTATTGTTTTGAAGTAATCGACGATTGCTTTAGAGTTGTGGAACAGCACTTTCAGGAGATAGTCGGAAGAAGCGGAGGTATTCAGGTCATTGAAAACCCTGAGGCTTTGTTCGAAACCCGAAGAGGGTTTCAGAATGAAATTAAAAAGTTTAAAATCATAGAATTTGGTACAAAAAATTATTACAAAGACTCCGAAAAGTTAACTTTCCAAAGTAAAAATCAACCCTCATTCAATAAGGATTTCAAACGCTTGATTGATAACATAAAAGAGAATCAGTCGAAGCATTTTACCACTATTATATCAGCTGAGTCGGTGAAACAGTTAAGTCGTCTCCAGGCTATCTTTGAAGAGATTGACCCCTTCACGAAATTCCAGTCGTTACAGGTGTCATTACGTGGTGGCTTTATTGATGAGCAAACCAAAGTAGCTTTTTACACAGACCATCAGATATTTGACCGTTACCACCGATTCAAGGTGCGAGATAAATTCAGCAAGTCGAAGGCCTTGACCATGAAAGAGTTGAGAGCATTACAGACAGGTGATTTTGTTACGCATATCGACTACGGCATCGGACGTTTTGCGGGTCTCGAAAAAATAGTTGTGGGTGATAAAGAACAAGAAGCCGTAAGATTGATTTATCGGGATAATGATATTCTGTTAGTGAACATTCACTCGCTACATAAAATAGCCAAATATTCAGGTAAAGAGGGAGCTCCCCCAGTGATGAGTAAATTGGGATCTGCGGAGTGGGAAAACAAAAAATCAAGAGTAAAGAGACAGGTAAAAGATATAGCCAAAGAGTTAATAGGTTTATATGCAAAAAGACGCCTCGCCCCAGGCTTTGCTTTCTCACGTGATGGATTCATGCAAGCAGAATTAGAATCCTCTTTCTTTTATGAAGATACTCCCGACCAGGCTACGGCTACAAGTGCTGTAAAAGATGATATGGAAAAACCTTATCCAATGGACAGGTTGGTATGCGGCGATGTGGGCTTTGGTAAGACTGAGGTGGCTATAAGGGCCGCTTTTAAAGCTGTGGCCGATAGCAAACAGGTAGCTGTTTTAGTACCTACTACCATTCTTGCCATGCAGCATCATAAGACTTTTGCCGAGCGGCTATCAAAACTACCTGTCAATGTTGATGAAATAAGCCGTTTCAGGTCAGCTAAGGAAATTACTGAAACCTTGAAAAAGCTCAAAGAAGGTAAGATAGATATACTAATAGGTACACATCGCATATTAAATAAAGATATAGAGTTTAAAGATTTAGGTCTGTTGATTATAGATGAAGAGCAAAAGTTTGGTGTAAAAGCCAAGGATCGGTTAAAAGAAATGAAACTGAATGTAGATGTATTGACATTGACAGCCACGCCGATTCCAAGAACCTTGCATTTCTCATTGATGGGCGCACGCGATTTATCAGTTATCTCTACACCGCCGCCAAACCGCCAGCCTGTCACGACTGAAGTACGTCTATTTAAAGAAGAATTTATCAGAGATGCTATCAGTTATGAATTGAAGCGTGGCGGGCAGGTCTACTTTGTGCATAATCGTGTAAATGATATCGAGTCTATCGCTAATATTATCTTAAGATTAGTACCTGATGCCAAAATTGGTATTGCTCATGGACAGATGGAGGGTGATAGGTTAGAAAAAGTAATGATGAAATTCATTGAGGGAGACTATGACGTACTGGTTTCCACGAACATTATTGAGTCAGGTCTTGATATTCCGAATGCTAATACCATTATTATTAATCAGGCGCAAAACTTTGGTATGTCAGATTTGCATCAAATGCGGGGTAGGGTAGGGCGTTCAAACCGGAAAGCATTCTGTTATTTACTTACTCCTCCGACTTCTGTGCTATCAAGCGATGGCCGTAAACGTCTGCAAACACTGGAAGAATTTTCTGATTTGGGCGATGGCTTTAAAGTATCAATGAGAGACCTTGATATAAGAGGGGCTGGTAACCTTTTAGGTTCAGAACAAAGTGGTTTTATTAATGACTTAGGTTATGAAACTTACCATAAGATTTTAGATGAAGCTGTACAAGAGTTGAAAGAAAATGAGTTTAAAGACTTATTTATGAAAGAAATGACAGCCACCACAACAGATTTGCGCCTGCCTGATTGCCAGATTGAGACAGATTTACAGATTATTATCCCTGAAAATTATGTAAGTAATATCTCCGAAAGGTTATCCTTATATAATCAGTTAGACAATATCGAGAAAGAGCAAGAGTTGCAGGAATTCAGGAAATCTATCATTGATCGCTTCGGCTCAATGCCACAGGAGGTAGAAAATTTAGTTAAAATGGTAAGAATCAGATGGAAAGCCGAACAATTAGGCTTTGAAAAATTAACTTTGAAAAACAATATCCTAAAATGCTATTTCGTTTCTTCAGAGAAAACAGAATATTTTCAGGCAGATAAGTTTGGCAAAATTCTTGATTATATTAAAAATAATCCAAAAAGATGCTCGCTAAAGGAAATTAAATCTAAACTTCTTCTTACTGTAGAAAATTTACAAAGCATTGACGATTTAGATAAATTATTGAGTGGATTTGTCGGGAAAGAATAGTCTTTCTTAAATTATTGATTCTTAGTACCTTAAGATATTTACATCAAATAACCTATTTTTGCAAAACGAATTCTATTAACAAAAATCATTCCGAAAATGAAAAGAATACTTTTTAGTTCGATTACGGGTGCGTTGGCTTTTGCGCTTATCCTGAGTGGCTGTTCGAGCAAAAAAAGAACGAGTATCGACCCGGGTCGTAGTAGCACTGCTACCGGGATTGCCTATTCTAAAGACAACAAAGGTAAAAAACCTAAAAAAGGACAGGCTGCACAAACTGATGGTTTTCAGGTAAACTCCTTTAAAGGTCAGCCTGCCGGTCCAAACCTTGTATATATAGAAGGTGGACGTTTTACTATGGGAACTGTAGAAGAAGATGTGACCTTTGCACGTGATAACCTCGAAAGAACCGTAACTGTTTCTTCTTTCTATATGGACGAAACAGAAATTACTAATCTTCACTGGCTTGAGTATTTACATGGTATTCAAAAGGATTCGTCGCAAGAATTTTATGAAACAGCCTTACCTGATACTACCGTCTGGATGAACCGGCTATCATTTAATGACCAATATACTGAGCAATACTTGCGCTATCCGGGTTTCAGAATGTATCCTGTTGTTGGGGTTTCGTGGGTACAGGCATCCGATTACTGCAAATGGAGAACAGGAGCAGTAAATGGCGAAATGGCTCTTCGTTTTGGTCCTAAAGCAAAAACCTCTAAAAAAGACAGAAGTGCCCCCACTACTGAAGCACCACAGGCTAAAACAGGAGGTCGTTTAGCTATCGAAACCGGTAATGTATTACCTGGGTATCGTCTTCCAACTGAAGCTGAGTGGGAATATGCCGCAAAAGCTATGATTGGCACTCAATATATGGACGAAAACCAGTCAAGTCAGCGTATCTATCCTTGGGACGGTTCTTCAATGCGTAAACCTAAAGGTGGTCAGAAAGGCACCATGTTAGCTAACTTCAAACGTGGTCGTGGAGACTTTGCAGGTATTGCCGGACACCAAAACGATGGTGGTATTATCACTATGGAAGTTTATGAATTCCCGGCCAACGACTTCGGTTTATATAATATGGCAGGAAACGTAAATGAGTGGGTAATGGACTTATATCGCCCGAATACATTCCAGGATGTAAACGATTTAAATCCGATCCGTCGTAGTGATTATTTAGATGAAGAAAGTTTATACGATAAAAAAGGCTTTAACTCTTTGATAGACAACAAGCTACGTGTCTACAAAGGTGGTTCATGGAACGATGTAGCCTATTGGTTATCTCCAGGTACACGTCGTTATTTAGATCAGGATTCTGCAACAGCAACAATTGGTTTCCGTTGTGCTATGATTGCTATTGGTCCTAAAGGAAAACGTAAACTATAGAGATAAAATAATTATCATTAGAAAGCCCTTTCACTTGAAAGGGCTTTTTTGTTTTATATAGTGAGCTTCGCTTTTCTACCAATTTAAAAAATTTTCACGCTTTCAGTCAGCTATGGCAATAGTTATAACGGAAACTTCAGCACAACCATTTTCCAACAATATTTCGGCAAATGATTCAATCGTTGAAACCGTAGTCAAAACATCATCTACAATGGCTATATGCTTATTTTTTATTAGCTCTTTATCTGTTATTTCAAAAACATCCTGTACATTCCTGAAGCGTTCAAAGCGGCTCTTTTTCGTTTGAGTTTCTGTTTTTAATGCTTTTTTAGCGGCTGTCGTTACATAGGGTATATCTAAAGTATTAGAAAGCCCCTCAGCAATACAATTGGCTTGATTATAACCCCTCTGCTTTTCCTTTTCGTTATGTAGCGGTACCCCAATTAATATATCTATATCATTGCCGAACCCGGCTGCCTTTAAATCCTGTCCATATAATTCTCCCAACATAACACCTACTTCAGGTTTATTCCTATACTTTAGTTGATGAAGCAGATGTTGAACCTTACTTTTCTTTGAAAATTTGAGATAGGCTGTTGTATGTGAAACATTAATTTTACCCCAGAAACGTCTTTCGATTAATTTATCAGGATTCAGATGTGTATTTGTTCTGGGTAAATCAATCAGGCATTGAGTACAAATCAGTTTTTCTCCTCCTGAAAGCGGTTCACCGCAAGCTTCGCAGGTTTTTGGATAGATTATATCTACTAAATGATTGAGCCATTTCATACGCTTTCATTAAGTTTGTATATAAAAAAATTGAGAATGGGAGAAGAAGACAAATTAAAAGAAAACTGGCAAACATTGTTGCAATTTCTAAAAGAAAATATCGGAAAGAAACCTGTAGATTTAAATGGTGTATTGTTCGTCATAGGTGTACAGGAATTAGGGCAGGGCAAGAAGTTCTTTACAAAAGAACAAAAACAGGATCTGATGCACATAGCTATCTGCAGGGTTTTGAGTTATGGAGGCTATTACGAACTCGAAGGCAAAGATAAAGAAGGCTGGCCTCATTGGAAATTAATAAAACCTTTGCCTAATTTTGATTTATTATCACAAGAGAAACTATTAAAACATTTTGTAATAGAATATTTCAGAAAAGAAGTCGGATTACACATATGAGAATCATCAGCTACAATGTCAATGGCATCCGTGCCGCCATCAAAAAAGGCCTGTTAGATTGGCTCAAAAATCATCAACCAGACGCTATCTGTCTGCAAGAAATCAAACTATCCGAAACCGAGGTAGTTGAAGATCATTTTAAAGCCCTGGGATATCATTGTTATTGGTATCCTGCCCAGAAACGAGGATATAGCGGTGTTGCTATTCTCACAAAAGTAAAACCAAAACACGTGGAATATGGCATGGGAATTAAAGAGTATGACTTTGAAGGTAGAATGATTCGTGCCGATTTTGATAATTTTTCCCTGGTTTGTACTTATTTCCCCTCAGGAACGTCAGGTGATGAACGTCAGGGCATTAAAATGAAATTCGTAGAAGATTTTTTCGTTTATATTGAAAAACTCAGCAAGACTCACCCTAACCTTGTATTGAGTGGAGACGTAAACATTTGTCATCAGGAGATAGATATCCATAATCCCAAAGCAAATGCAAAATCGTCAGGTTTTTTACCGGAAGAGCGGGCATGGGTTGGCAGGTTTCTTGATAGTGGTTATATTGATACTTTCAGGTTTTTTAACCAGAGCCCTCATAACTATACCTGGTGGTCTTTAAGATTCGGAGCAAGAGCAAAAAATTTAGGTTGGCGTATTGATTATCATTTTGCTTCTAACTCATTACAACTTCATTTAAAGAGTGCTGCCATTTACCCTGAATTGCATTTTTCTGACCATTGTCCTATTGAACTTTGTTTAGAATTTGCTTAAAAGCTAAATATTAAGGTTAATGAGAGGGGGTTGGTCGACAAAATAAACAATTATAGCGAGTTGTTTTAGTAATGAATGCACCTTTGTTTTAAATTAGAATGGTATTCTAATTTACGTTTTATCTTTTATCTGGAATCCTGACTTTCAGACTAATGCCCTTTGAAATTTGATTGAGTTTTTTCAGAATGCTAAAATCTCAACTCTATTCTATGGTTTCTTTTACTATATCTGAGTCTGAAAGTTAAATTATTCAGTTAATAAGACTAACTTTAGATTAAATAATGTTTCACTTAAATTTAGTTCTCACCCGGTTTTTTCGTTAAAAATCCTTAATCTTTTATACAATCATGTCAAGTTCAGTTAAAGCTCTTTTTGTGAAGATTGATGAGTACAAGCGGCAGTATTACAAAAACCTTTTGATTAAAGGTTCATTGTTTACTTTGGCTCTCTTGTTATCATCATTTCTCTTACTCAATGCCATTGAGTACTTCGGCCGTTTTAGCTCTGTTATCAGAGGTGCTTTACTTTTTGGATTCATAGGAGTAGCTCTTTATTCGCTTGTTTTCTGGGTAATCAAGCCTATTTTATATTTACTGCATTTCAACGAACCTCTTACATATGAAAAAGCGGCTAACGAAATCGGGAAGTTCTTTCCTGAAGTAGGGGATAGGCTACTGAATACACTTCAATTAGCTCAGTTTTCCGAAAAAGAAAATGCCCTATTACAGGCAAGTATCGACCAGAAATCTCAAGACTTAAAGTTTGTTAGATTTGCAGATGCCATTAAGTTTAGTGAAAATAAGAAGTATCTGAAATATGCTTTACCCCCATTAGTATTGGTTCTATTAATTGCAGCTGTCTCACCAAAGTTTTTTAAAAATAGTACTGAAAGAATCGTGTACTTTCAGAAAGATTTTGCAGAAGAAGCACCCTTTAAGTTTCAGATTACTAACGAAGAACTTAAGGCTGTAAAAAATGAAGATTTCATTCTTAATTTAAAGTTGATCGGTAACGCTGTTCCTGAAGCAGTGTATTTGGTTGCCAATGATAGAAAATTCAAGATGAATTCAGCCGATAATAAGACTTATTCTTTTACTTTCTCAAAAGTACAGAATCCTGTCGACTTTCATTTTCTTGCTTCCGGCTTTAAATCGAATGCCTTCGAACTGGAGCTTATCAGCCGCCCTAATCTGCTTTCTTTCGATGTAGCGTTGAATTACCCTTCTTACTTGAATAAAGCTAATGAGGCCTTCAACAATGTAGGAAATTTAGTGGTACCAGAAGGTACTACAGTTCAATGGAATTTCAAAGCAGTAAATACAGACTCTTTATATCTAAGTTTTGACAATGAAGGCAAGTTATTAGCTAAAGACGGTTTCGGAGATAATTTCTCTTATGTAAAACGTTTAAAAAATTCTTCTTCTTATCAGATACACCTAAAAAATGAATATAGCAGTAACCGTGAAAATGTTGATTTTTATATTAACGTTATTCCTGACCGGTATCCTCAAATTCAGTTGGAGCAATTAAAGGATTCTACACTATTCAATTATATTGTATTAGGCGGAAACATTACTGATGATTACGGTCTATCTCAATTTAAGCTTTTTTATAAAGCTATCAGAGATAATAACCAGAATCAACCATATGCCTCAGCCGATGTAGCATTTAATAAATCACAGGTATCTCAAAGCTTCTATTATCAGATGCCTTTAGCAGACCTTCAGTTGAATCCGGGAGATAAGGTTGAGTATTATCTTCAGCTATGGGACAATGACGGCGTAAACGGTGCAAAAAGCACTAAAACACCTACGATGACTCTTGCTCTGCCATCGGCTAAAATGTACGATGCCGAAATAGAAAAAGCAACAGAGAAAACCGAGGATATGCTTGAGAAGCTGAACGAAAAATCGAAAAAGTTAAAAAATGAATTAGCTAATCTTGAAAATCGTTTAAAAAGTAAAAAGGATTTAGATTTTCAGGAGAAAAAACAATTGGAAGAACTGATTCGTAAACGTGATGAATTGAATAACGAATTGAAAACCTTACAGGAGCAATTCGACCAGATGCAGGAGAAGGCCAATCGTTTTCAACAGCAAAGCCCGCAATTGCAGGAAAAAATGCAACAGTTGAAAAAGCTGATGAATGAGTTGATGAATGATGAAACCAATAAAATGTATGAAGAGTTGAAAAAACTGCTTGATAAAGATATGGATGAAAAAACCATTGAGCAATTAGAGAAGTTAAAAAATAAGGAGCGTAATATGGACAAGGAGATTGATCGCACTTTAAAACTATTTAAACAGCTACAATTGCAACAAAAGGTTGAGAAAACTGCTAAAGAACTGGAGAAGTTAGCCGAGAAACAAGATAAATTGGGTGATGAAACCAAAAAGGAGGAGGAGTTGAATAAAGAGAAAGGAAAGGATGCTATCAATAAAGAGAAAGAACAAGGGAAGGATAAAGACAAGGAAAAATCTGATAAAGACAAATCTGACGAAAATAAAGATGGCAAGAAGGAAGACTCGAAGGATGGAAAGAAAGATGATTCTAAAGATGGTAAAAAAGATGAATCTAAGGATAACAAAGACCAGAATCAGGATGGTAATAAAGATAAAAGTGATGAGTTAAAGAAAGAGCAGGAAAAGCTTACAAAGGAGTTTGAGGATATGAAAGAGAAAATGAAGGATATTGAGCAATTGAGTAAAGAACTTAAAAAAGACTTAGACCCTCAAAAAGAAGATCAGGAAGAAATATCTAAAGAGCAAAAGAATGCAGAGAAGCAACTCGACCAGAAACAAAACAATTCTGCCTCTAAGAGTCAAAAGAAAGCGGCTAATAAAATGAAACAAATGGCACAACAGATGTCAGAATCTATGCAAAGTCAGGAGATGAAAGAAATGGACGAAGATTTGGATGCTTTAAGAGCTATTTTAGAGAACCTTGTTAAACTCTCTTTCGATCAGGAAAGTTTAATGAAAGACTTCAGAAATATGACTGTTTCTGACCCAAGATTTGTAAAGCTATCACAAGACCAGTTAAAGTTACAAGATGATGCCAAGATTATTGAAGACAGTCTTTATTCTCTCGCTAAACGCGTAATGCAAATCCAGTCTTTTGTAACACGAGAAGTAACTACAATGCGCAACTCAATGGATGAAAGCGTAAAGTTTATCAAAGAACGAAAATTAAATGTAGCATCTGCAAAACAACAGTTTGCTATGACTTCAATCAATAATCTTGCACTGATGCTTAGCGATACCTTCAGCCAGATGCAACAGATGATGGCTAATGCCATGCCCGGAAATGGTAAAAAAGGTAAAAAAAGTAAAAATCCATCTCAAATGCCTTTAGGAGAAATGCAACAAAAACTTAATGAAGGTATGGAGAAAATGGGGCAGGGTAATAAACCTGGCAGGCAGATGTCAGAAGAAGCTGCCAGATTAGCACAGGAACAAGCAAAGCTTCGTAAGATGATTCAACAGTTACAAGATGAGCTAAAAGGCACCGAAGTAGGTAAGCGGTTAGGTAATGAACTGAAAGACCTTGAGAAGAAAATGGATGAAAACGAAACAGATCTTGTAAACAAGCGAATAAACCCTGAACTGATGAAGCGTTCTAAAGAATTGCAAACCCGGCTTTTAGAAGCAGAAAAGGCTATCAAGCAACAAGAGGAAGACCCGACTCGCCAGTCTCGGACAGCTCAACAGTTCAATAGACAGGCTCCACCATCTATGGAGAAGTTTTTACAGGAGAAAGTAAAGCAAGTGGAATTAATTAGAACAGTTCCGCCCAATTATACACCATTCTATAAGAAACAAACTGATACTTATTTCAGAAAAATCAAGTAACAATATTTATTCGTAAATTTGCAGGGACATTTCTTGGAGTGTCCCTTTTTTATTTTAACTGATATCCTTCTTCCAATCTTACTGGTTTAAGTTTTTACCATATTCAAGTTTGGAAGTTTTTTATCCAAAAGTATAAGTCAATTTTCTGTTTCACGTGGAACACAAATATATTTTCGCAATCAAAAGTTTCACGTGGAACCATAAACAATTTTAAACAATGTTTCCAGAATATGATGTTATAGTAGTAGGGGCAGGCCATGCCGGATGTGAAGCCGCTTCGGCCGCAGCAACAATGGGTTCAACTACACTATTGATAACAATGAATATGCAAACCATTGCACAGATGTCGTGCAACCCTGCAATGGGTGGTGTAGCTAAAGGACAAATAGTTCGTGAAATAGATGCATTGGGTGGCCGCTCTGGGATTATAAGTGATAAAACTATGATTCAATTCAGAATGCTCAATCGATCTAAAGGTCCGGCTATGTGGAGTCCAAGATGCCAGAGTGATAGAATGATGTTTGCACAAGAATGGAGAGATACGTTGGAAAATATCCCGAACCTGGATATTTGGCAGGACATGGCCGTAGGTATTCTTGTAAATAACAATAGAGTAGTAGGTATAAAAACTTCAATGGGTTTAGAAATTAGAAGTAGATCAGTAGTTCTTACAAATGGTACATTTTTGAATGGAAAGATTCATATAGGTGAAAAAACCTTTGGGGGTGGCAGAACAGGGGAGAAGGCGGCTCATGGTATAACAGAGCAATTAATAGAATTAGGCTTCGAATCCGGGAGAATGAAAACCGGAACACCGCCAAGAGTAGATGGTAGATCGTTAGACTGGTCTGAAATGGAAGAACAAAAAGGAGACGAAAATCCTGAAAAATTTTCTTATACAGATACACCTAAACTAACAAAACAAAGAAGTTGCTATGTAACCTATACAAATGAGCAGGTACATCAAACCCTTAGAAAAGGCTTTGACAGATCTCCTATGTTCAGCGGAAGAATAAAAGGTTTAGGTCCACGATACTGCCCATCTGTTGAAGATAAAATTAATCGCTTTGCTGATAAAGACCGTCATCAGATTTTTGTTGAACCTGAAGGCTGGAATACAGTAGAAATGTATATTAATGGATTTTCAACTTCTTTGCCAGAAGATATTCAGTATGAAGCACTCCGTTTAATTCCTGGATTTAAAAATGCCAAGATGTTCAGACCAGGATATGCGATAGAATACGATTTTTTTCCACCAACTCAGCTCAAATTAACTTTAGAAACACATTTAATTGAAAATCTATTTTTTGCCGGACAGATTAATGGTACAACCGGATATGAAGAAGCGGCATGTCAGGGTTTAGTAGCAGGAATCAACGCCCACAATAAAGTAAAGGATAAAGAGGCTTTTATCTTAAAACGTAATGAGGCTTATATTGGAGTATTGATAGATGACCTTGTAAATAAAGGTACTGAAGAACCATATAGAATGTTTACCTCCAGAGCGGAGTTTCGTACACTTTTAAGACAGGATAATGCCGATATACGTCTGACTCAAAAAGGATACAATATTGGCTTAGCATCTGAGATTCGTTTAGATAGAATGATTCAGAAAAGGGAAGAATCTGAAAAGCTGGTAAAAGCATTAAAAGAAATGAAGATATCTCCTGATCAGGCAAATGGATTTCTGGAATCAATTGAATCAGCTGGTTTGAGAGAAAAGTCTTCCTATTATAGTATTCTTAAAAGGCCTGAAATTGAGATTGAGGATATAAAGAATCTGAGCACTGAAATAAAAAACTATTTAGAAAGTTTTGATGATGAGGTAATGGAGCAAGCAGTTATTCATGTTAAATATGAAAGTTATATTGAGAAAGAATTATTGATGGCTGACAAAATGGCAAAGTTAGAAAACCTGAATATTGTCTCAACAATTGATTATGATAAACTTACATCTATTTCAATAGAAGCGCGCCAAAAGCTCAAAAAGATTAAACCGCAGACATTGGGACAAGCCTCGCGGATAAGTGGCGTTTCACCAGCAGATATTTCAGTACTGATGGTGCACCTTGGAAGATAGAAACTATTAAATTTTCTTAATTACCCTCAAATATCATTTGGGGGTTTTATTTTTGAAGTTCAAAGCCAAAAGCATGTCAAAGAATAATTTAAATAAAATCATAATCATTTTATTACTCAGTAATTTATTATTGGGTTGTGCTCAGTTTGTACCTCCAACAGGTGGAAAAAGAGACGAGACTCCTCCAAATTTAATAAAATCTATACCTGTTAACAAGCAAACTAATTTCAAAGGAAAACAAATTGAGCTATATTTTGATGAGTTAATAGATGTTACATCTCTAAGGCAGGAGTTAGTGATAATTCCAGAACAAGAGGGATTTTATAATATTAAAACTAAATCTAATAGTGTTGTTCTTAAATTCGATCAAGCATTTAAAGACAGTACAACATACACACTTAATTTTAAAAGAGGAGTAAAAGACCTGAACGAGAGAAACGAAGTTCAAAACCTAAAATTGGCGTTTAGCACAGGACCAAAAATTGATTCATTAGAATTACAGGGCAATGTAAAAAACCTGTTCACCAATCAACCAATTTTGGATGCACAGGTTTCTTTATATCAAGTAAATGATTCTTTAAATCTGAAAAAAAGCAAACCCAATTATTTTCTTAAAACTGACTCAAGCGGAAACTTCAGGTTCGAAAATCTAAAAAAAGGAAAATTTAGATTATATGCCTATACAGATAAAAACAGTAACTTAAGGTTTGACGCCAAATCAGAAATGATTGCTTTTGTAAAAGATACTATTAAACTGGATTCAAATATATCAAATGTCAATATGTCATTATATATGGCAAATAACGACAAACCAAAAAATCAGAAGACTTTACAGAGAGCAGAAGATTTTACTGTAATTTATGATAAAAATATCAAGACTTACGAAGTTTCATTCGTAAATCCGGCAGATAGTCTTCCATATTCAGCTCAAAGAAATGAAATAAAATTTTATAATATTCCTTTAAAAACGGATACAGTCAAAGTAAATATTACAGTAAGGGATTCAGCAGACAATGCTATGACTCATTTGCAGAAAATCAAATTCAGAGATACCGAAAGAAGAACACCAAGACGAGCCAGACAGGATAATTTTCCATTTCAGACTGATCCGAAAACAAGAGAGGCTGTAGAAAAGAATTTTGCTCTTGATTTATACTTCGATACACCAATAGCTAAAATAGATTTCAACAAAATCAAACTATTAAGTGATACGATAAATAATGAACCTTTAGATGAAAAGACCATATTGTGGAACACATACAAAACGCAGTTAAAAATTACTAAAGTTATTTCAGCCACAAGAGAAATAAAATTAGAGTTTCAGACAGGAGCATTTATAGATATCAAAGGAGATTCCAGTGAAAGGTTAATACTGCGAAATCCAATTTTAAAACCCGAAGATTATGGAATTGTTGAAGGAAACATTGAAGGAAATAAGGAAAATAAAATCGTACAATTAGTAGATGAGAACTATAAAGTAGAAGCAGAACAAAAAACAACAAACAACAAATTCACTTTCTTAAATGTAAAACCTGGAGCGTATCTATTCAGAATAATTGTTGACAGCAATGAAAACGGACAATGGGATTATGGAAATGTAGATAAAGATATAGAGCCTGAAAAGGTTCACTTCTCAGAGGAAGTCATCAGAGTCAAGGCAAATTTCGAATTAAGGGGAATTAAAGTTTCCATTCCAGAGAAGTAGGTAAACCTACTTTTTTTTATGCTTACAATATAGTCTTAACAATTACCGATTTTCTTATATTACATTTTAGTATCAACTGCTAAAATCAAACCAATTCAATTGTGTCCGACAACCTGAAATTCTATTAACATTAGAATTTAAAGTTAACAATATTATTTTCTATTCTACACTTTTGAATAAAATTCAGAAAATCTATCCTCTTTAAATTGACACATCTTAAATAGATATATATATGAGAGGTAAAACTATAATTCTCGCTTTTTAATAGTTTACAAAGCGCATTAAATAAAATCGTTTAAGCTAATCATTTTTTATTACTCCAACCTTTAAAATCTTATAGCTAATCTTCAAGACCACCTTCTAAAAAACAAATTAGTATATCTATTCTTCATAAAGGTAAAAGGTCAATTCAAAATAAAAAATATCCAAAAAACTTTGTGGATAAATAAGTGGACAATATATGGAGAATGTGAACTGACAGGTGGAATAGGTTGTGTAGAAATTAATAGGTTGCGTGGACAAAACGTTTTGTCTGTGGAATAACCCCGAAACTACACTCTTTTCCTCAATTCACACCAAGTGGATTAACGTGGAAACACTATGTGGATAGTACACAAGTCTATCAACACAAACTATTTTTAATGAAATGTAAATAAGTGGTATTAGAATTGATTATCAATAA
Source organism: Emticicia sp. BO119 (assembly GCF_013912375.1). GTDB lineage: Bacteria > Bacteroidota > Bacteroidia > Cytophagales > Spirosomataceae > Emticicia. The sequence continues at coordinate 142,095 of NZ_JACETV010000004.1, forward strand.
AATAAGTGTGGAAGAGTATAATAAAACTGTGGAAAAACAGATTATTTATGTGAATACTTGGAAAGCCATTATCCACAGATTATATTTATTCACATTTCCACAGGGCTAACAAATAAAAACAATAATAAAATATTAATTAATTTTTATTTTTTTAAAAGCATGAAAAGGTATCTGTTACTTGTTTTGATGACAATCATCGGGGTAAGTCTAAGGGCTCAAGACCTTGAATTGGCAAATGAGTATTTTAAGCAAGGAGAATATGAAAAAGCCAAAGATATTTATGTGAAATTATCGAAAGATAAAAATACTGTCAGATTAGTGCATACTAATTATTTGCAAACACTCTACAAATTAAAAAACTGGGACGAGGCTGAAAAATTTCTAAAACGACAGATAAAGGCTAATGAAAATACCATTAGTTATAAAGCCGATTACGCGCTGATGTTAGAAATGACAGGGAAAATCGATGAATCACAAAAAGAATTTAATAATGTCATTGAATTAGCGGCTAAGTCAGATGGAACCCTATACGAAATTCAGGATTTCCTTTACAGGAATAGTAAAACAGAACAGGTGATTCAATTACTGAAGAAAGGCAGAGAGTTTGCAAAAGACGAAAATAAGTATGCAATTTTCTTTGCCAGAGCATATTTATACAACGGACAAAAAGAGTCAATGATAGACGAAATGATGAAGTATGGATTGACAGAAGGAAATACTGATTACGTAAAAGCGACTTTTCAGGATAATCTTAAAACTGACGCCGAAATAGATATGCTCGAAAAGGTGCTTTACAGCAAGGTACAGAAGTTTCCGAACGAACAATACTATGCTGATATGCTTATCTGGCATTTGATTCAACAGAAAGAGTTTTATAAGGCTTTTGTGCAAACAAGGGCTTTAGACAGAAGGTATAAACTGGAAGGACAACGAGTTTTTGAGTTGGCTCAAACAGCTCTGGTAAACAAAGACTTCAAAAACGCTATTCAGATGTATGAATACGTGATGAAAGAATATCCACAAGGCCAGTATTATCCCTATGCCAGGCGTAATGCTATCTTCTGCAAGGAAGAAGTTATCAAGACAACTTATCCGGTTGATTTGACCTCCATCAGAACCCTCATAAAAGATTATCAGAATCTTTTCACAGACTTAGGCCAGAACCAGAAAACAATGGAAGCTATGCGTAATACCGCACAGCTATATGCCTTTTACCTGAATGAAAGAGATACTGCCATTGCTGTGCTTGAAAAAGCCATCAGTATTGCTGGAGGAGATAATAATTTCAGAGATAAATGTAAACTCGATTTGGGCGATATCTATATTCTGAAAAATGAGCCGTGGGAGGCAACCTTACTCTATTCGCAAGTCGAAAAATCTCAAAAAGAGGATATGTTAGGGCAGGAGGCTAAATTGAAAAATGCCAAGTTGCACTATTATAGCGGTGAATTTGATTTATCAAAAGATATTTTGGATATTCTTAAAAAAGCTACTACCCGGGAAATTGCTAATGATGCTATGCAATTAAGTTTATTGATTCAGGACAATATTGGTCTGGACACTACAGAAGCTGCAATGAAGGAATATGCTTCAATTGATTTACTGCTTTTTCAAAACAAAAATCAGGAAGCATTAGTGGCTTTAGATAATGCCTTCCAGAAATACAAGAGTCATAGTCTGGCCGATGAAATTCTCTGGTTACGCGCAAATACGTACGTAAAAATTAATCAATCAAATAAAGCCTTAGACGACCTGGAGCTACTGCGCAAAAATTATAATTATGATATTTTGGCTGATGATGCCTTATACCTTGAAGCGAAAATCTATCAGGAGAAATTAGGACAGAAAGACAAGGCTATGGATTTGTACAGGCAAATACTGCAGAACTTTCCTGGAAGTATCTATGGAGCAGATGCCAGAAAAAGATTCAGAAATCTTAGAGGAGATACAATAAACTAAAGGTTTTACACATTTATATGATAATAAGTCTCATAAGATCGGCTTATGAGACTTTTTTGTTAAAGTATTGTTAAGCCAACCTCTACATTACTATTGAAAAGAACTTTCCTCGTTATTCTTCATATAAGCTAAACAAAAATCACACTATGAAAAGTAGGTTATTCACATTGTCCACAATGTTATGCACATTGTTCTATGTGGCCAACGCTCAAACTGAACAAACAAGAACTTTTGGCTACAACTACTACGGTCAGCGTATCAACGAAAAGGCTATCTGTAATATGGTAAGTTTTCGTTCAAAAGAAGTAGCCGAAAAAGCAGTAGATGAGATAGTGCGCAGAAGTGGATTAAAAAGAAATTTTTATGTGATGGAGTGCCCTAATACAGACAATTGTTTTGCAGCAATAAACGGACAAACCCGTCTGATAGTATATGATGGTGCATTTATGCAGAAAGCCAATAGTATATCTAAAACAGATTGGGGGGCCTTAAGCATACTTGCCCATGAAATAGGTCATCATTTGCAGGGACATACCATTATTGAAGGTGGTAGCGATCCACAGAAAGAACTGGAGGCTGATGAATTTTCAGGCTTTGTGATGTATCAGATGGGAGCATCTTTAAAAGAAGCACAAGCTGCTATCAGCAAACTGACCTCTGATTATGATGGCGGGACACATCCACCAAGAACAAGACGTCTGGCTGCTATTGAAAAAGGATACAGAAGTGCACAGGAATTATACCCGAATGTGAAGAAAAACGATGGAAGTGTAATTACTTCGATACCTCCGAGACAATCAACAGAGGTCCAGAATCCAACTCAATCGCAAAGAGTTCCACAGAGTGTGGATAATGTGGATAAAGATGTGAATAACCCAGTTGACCCAATCAGAAGAACTGATGGAAACTTAAGTGGACCATCTGAAGTAGCTAAAATTGATCCAGATCATGTGGATAACTCTAATTCAAATGTGCGTAACCCTGCCTGTATCGAGGGAGACTGTGGAAATGGGTTTGGTAAAATGATTAATATATATACACAGGAAAGATACGAAGGTGAGTGGAGAAATAGCAAACGTGAAGGCAGAGGAGTAGAATATTACGCAGACGGAGAAAAAAAATATGTTGGTAATTTTATTGCCGGCAGATATGGTGGAAATGGGACTTATTTCTACAAAAATGGTGATAAATATGTAGGTAAATATAAGAACGGAATGATGAATGACGAACGGGGTTATTTTATATATAATAATAATATGCGCCTTGTTGTAAAGGTAGTAAATAATAAGAAAACCGGAAGAGCCCTAAGATTGTACCCGGATGGACGAAAAGAAGAAACGTATTTTGATAATGACGTGGAAAGAAAAACTTATAGGGATGCCAACGGGCGGATTATCAACACATTTTAAGCCAAAACCGAAAAGCTGAGATGAATCAATCTCAGCTTTTTTTATACGATTTATAATGTAGTTTTGTAAAAAAATAAGAAAAAACTTTTAAATCAACCACTAACCTATTTACCTTTGACCCCTCAAAATGATTTTTTTCTGATATGTCTTGGTTTAAGCGAACTGTCAAAGGAATTCAGACACCAACCGAAATGAAGCGTGAAGCACCAGATGGGTTATGGTATCAATGTCCGAACTGTAAAAAAGCAATGCATACGCGTGAGCATAAAAATAATGCTTATACTTGTATTCATTGTAACTATCACGAAAAGATTGGCTCAGAAGCCTATTTCTCCATATTATTTGATGAAGGAAAATTTACTGAATTAGATGCAAATCTACGCTCAGGAGACCCACTCCATTTTGTAGATACTAAACCATATCCGGATAGAATACGTTCTACTGAAAAGAAATCAGGTTTAAAAGATGCTGCCCGATCGGCATATGGAAAAATGTCAGATATTGACATCGTAGTTACCTGTATGGATTTTGGATTTATCGGGGGGTCGATGGGTTCGGTAGTGGGCGAAAAAATAGCCAGAGCTATAGAATACGCCTTGAATAATAAAATTCCATTTCTGATGATTTCGCGCTCTGGTGGTGCCAGAATGATGGAAGCTGGTTTTTCATTGATGCAAATGGCAAAAACCTCTGCCCGATTAGCACAATTAGCCGAAGCAGGAATTCCCTATATATCATTACTAACTGACCCAACGACTGGCGGAGTAACAGCTTCTTATGCCATGTTAGGAGATTTTAACATCTCTGAACCCCAGGCATTAATCGGATTTGCAGGGCCAAGAGTCATTAAAGAAACTATCGGGAAAGAATTGCCAAAAGGTTTTCAGACAGCAGAGTTTATCTTAGAGCATGGCTTTCTTGATTTCATTGTAGATAGAAAAGATTTAAAAGATAAGCTGGCAAGTTTATTGAAAATGCTTGCTTAGTTTTCAGTTTCATTGTTTAGGGTAAATCATACTTATCAATCATTAAAAATGCAAGTATGAGACTTATCAAGCATCCTGTATTGTGCAATTACTACGTTACGTATCGCTGTAATGCTACATGTAATTTTTGTGATATATGGGAGAAACCTTCACCGTATATTACATTTCAGAATTTCAGAGAAAACCTTCATGACCTTAAAAAATTAGGAGTAAAAGTCATTGACTTTACCGGAGGTGAACCCCTACTACACCGCGAATTGGATGTTTTGCTTGAAGAGGCGAAAAAAGCAAGCATGATAACTACAGTTACTACCAATTGCCTGCTCTACCCTAAATATGCCGAGCGCCTGAAAGGCAAAATAGATATGCTTCATTTCTCCCTGGATTCTCCGGATGAAGAAGAACATAATGTTTCACGTGGCGTCAAATGTTTTGACAAGGTGATGGAATCGATTACTATTGCCAAAGCAATTGGAGAAAGACCGGATGTGTTATTCACAGTTTTTGAACAAAATGTGGATAAGATAGAACGCATATGGAGAGAAATTACACAACCGAATGATCTGGTATTAATACTCAATCCAGTGTTCGATTATAATAGTGTACAAACAGGAGGAAGTCTTTCTGAACAGTCGTTAAAGCAACTCCAATGGTGGGGTAAGCAAAAAAACGTTTATCTGAACGAAGCGTTCATTTCACTAAGAAAAAATGGTGGAAACCATGTGGATAATCCTGTTTGCAAGGCTGCTTCAACTACTTTAGTCATATCTCCTGAAAACAAGTTAGTCCTCCCATGTTATCATTTAGGCACAAAGGATTTTGCAATTAATAATAATCTCTACGAACTATATCAATCAGCTGAGGTACAGGAGATCGTGGCTTTAGAGGGAAGATTGAAGGAATGCGAAGGCTGTGTAATTAATTGCTATATGCAACCCTCTTTTGCTGTGGAAATCAACAAATACTTCTGGAAAGCATTACCGAGTACACTTAAGTACAATTATATCAAGAGTACGTGGAAGAAGTTAATATGAAATCGGTAGAAATATTTTTTTTATTAATAAAAATATATAATCTGAAAAGTGCCTAATTTGGCAGAGACAAAGCACTGACCTGTCTTTACGGGAATATAACTTTGAGAGGACTAATATGAGCCTTTTATTCTATAAATTACTATAGAATAAGACTTTTTATAATTCTATAATTATACTTTAGAGAGGAAAAACAACTCCGCAGGCTCAACCAATAAATCTTCTGCTTTTGCTGAGAAGGCTGCTACATGCTCATTAGCCAAATGATTTTCAAGACTCTCTTTATCTGTCCAGTTTTCGTAGAAGAAGAATAATTGAGGGTTGTCGTTGCTTTGGTGCAACACATAGTCAATACAACCTTCTTCTTCTAAAGTAGGTGCAATTAAAGCCAATAAGTCACTTTTAGCTTCGTCTATTCTATCAGCTCTGACAATGATTTTAGCGATGACTGTTAACATACAAAAGTTTAGAGATGAAATATAATAAGGTCAAAAATAAGATTTTATTTTTTTTAGGCTGCTCTTTTGGGAATTAAATTAAAAAATTAGTTCATAATATATGTTATTTTGACAATAACCGCAAAAAAACTAATTTTAACAATTGTTAAAATTCAACCTCAAAACACATGAAAAATACGTTTAAATCTCTTACCCTTATTCTGTTGTCTCTATTGATGTTTTCATTAACACAAGATAAACCCACTAAAGTTATTCTCTTCGGTGATTCTATTACCCAAGCCGGCGTTGGCCCGACAGGATATATTACCAAAATGAAAGAAACCCTTGAAAAACAAGGTATTAAAGATAAATACCAGTTGATTGGCGCAGGTATCGGCGGAAACAAAGTGTATGATTTGTTTCTACGCATGGAGGATGATGTATTGAATCAGAATCCAGACGTGGTAGTTATTTATATAGGTGTAAATGATGTATGGCATAAATCAAGTTACGGAACAGGCACAGATGCTGATAAGTTTACAGAATTCTACACTGCTATTATCAAAAAACTTCAATCAAAAGGTATTAAAGTAATTTGTTGTACACCAGCAGCTATAGGTGAACGTAATGATAATAGTAACCCACAAGATGGAGACATGAATCATTATTCAAATCTGATTAGAAATTTAGCCTCAAAATATGATTGTCCTTTAGTGGATTTAAGAAAAGAGTTCATAGCTTATAATCTCAAGAATAATCCTCAGAACAGAGAGTCGGGTATCTTGACAACAGATCGTGTTCACCTAAATGAGACAGGAAATCAGATGGTAGCTGACTTAATATTAAAAGCGATTGTAAAATAACAAAATATTGAGCCATTGAATAGTCGGTGGCTCTTTTTTATGATGAAGAAACTAAAGATATTGACTTATATATTCGCTTTTTTCTTGGTATTAAATGCGAATGCGCAAAATCAAATAGCCATCACAATTGACGACTTACCTTTTGTTCAGGAACTTTCCCTTAAACATGCTGAGGAATCTACCGAAAAATTATTAGCCAAAATCAAGAAAAACGGTATAAGAGCCGTGGGTTTTGTTAATGAAAAATCGGCAATAAGGCTGGGTGAAATTGATGACCGGGTAGCAATGCTGGAAAGATGGTTATTTAACGGCAACCAATTGGGGAATCACACTTTTTCTCATGTTTCTTTCAATATCAAAAGCATAGAAGATTTTAAAACAGAATTATTAAAAGGGGAAGTAATTACTTCGGAACTCAACAGGAAGTATGGAGAAACCAAAAAGTATTTTCGCTATCCATTTTTACATACGGGGCCTGACAGTCTGAAAAAGTATGGCTTTCAAAAGATATTGGCCGAACAAGGCTATGTTAATGCTCCAGTAACTATTGAGGCCGATGACTGGTATTTCAATAAAGTTTATATGGATGCCATGAAAGCCGGTAAAAAAGAACTGATGAAAACTATTGCAGAAAAATACCTTAAGCATAATAATGATTATTTTGATTATTATCTGAAGTTAACAAATGAAGTAGTTGGCCGACCTATTAAACATATTTTTCTTTGTCATGCCAATGCCCTTAATGCCGATTATTTCGATGAACTATGCAAGGTAATGATTGATAAAGGCTTTACGTTTATTAGTTTAGATGAAGCCTTAACTGATGAAATTTATAAACACAAAGATACTGTGCTGACTACCGGAGGTTTCCCTTGGTTGCATCGTTGGAGAATGACCGATAAAAAGAAAACAACCTTAAAGGAAATAGAAATTCCGGCTGATATTAAGGCATTATACGAGAAGAAATAATAATTGTCCAAATGAAAAAATATATCTGGAGTATATTTAAACTACATCAAAAAGTGAATTTTTTCGGGATTTTACATTCCAATATATTCAAAAATAGCTAATTTGCATTGAAATTCCGAAATCGGCTTCATCTACAATTATAATAATATTTTTTCCCTTTAAAATTCAAAAAACTTAACATGAGTAAATCTTTGATTCGGCCAGGCGTAGTTACAGGTGAAGCACTTGCTGCTTTATTACGTCATGCTAACGAAAATGATTACGCCCTACCCGCTGTCAATGTTGTAGGAACTAATTCAGTAAATGGTGTAATGGAAGCTGCAAAAGCTGTTAACTCACCAGTTATTATTCAATTCTCAAACGGCGGTGCTTCTTTTTATGCTGGTAAATCTTTACCAAACAAAAATCAGGAAGCAGCAATCGCCGGAGCAGTTTCAGGTGCTATCCACGTACATCAGATTGCCGAAATGTATGGCATTCCGGTAGTTTTACATACTGATCACTGTGCAAAAAAATTGTTACCCTGGATTGACGGTTTATTAGATGCAGGTGAAAAATATTTCGCACAACATGGCAAACCATTATTCAGCTCTCACATGATAGATCTTTCAGAAGAGCCAATCGAAGAGAATATTGAGATATGTGTTAAATATTTTGAAAGAATGGCCAAAATGGGCATGACTCTTGAAATCGAACTTGGTGTAACAGGTGGTGAAGAAGATGGTGTTGATAACTCTGACGTTGATAGCTCAAAACTATATACACAACCATCAGAAGTAGCTTTTGCTTACGAAGAGCTATTGAAAGTTTCTCCTAACTTTACAATTGCGGCTGCTTTTGGTAACGTTCACGGGGTTTACAAACCAGGTAATGTGAAATTGCAACCAATCATTCTGAAAAACTCTCAGGATTATATTCAGGAGAAATTCAAAACAGGTGAATTACCTGTAAACTTCGTATTCCACGGTGGTTCAGGTTCTTCACGTGAAGAAATCAGAGAGGCTATCAAATACGGTGCAGTAAAAATGAATATCGATACTGACGTACAATGGGCAACCTGGGAAGGTATTCTAAAATACTATAAAGACAAAGAAGGTTACCTTCAAGCGCAATTAGGAAACCCAGAAGGTGCAGATTCACCAAATAAAAAATATTACGATCCACGTGTATGGTTGCGTAAGGGTGAAGAAAGTATGATCAGCCGTTTGAAAGTTGCTTTCGAAGACTTAGATTGTATCAACCGTTGCGAAGGTCTTTACTAAGCAATAGTAAAATCTTGAATATACGTGTAGAGACAGGGCATTGCTCTGTCTCTACCATTTTCATGAATGCCATTGCTGAATACTCTCACTCATAATTTCATATATCTCAAACAAATCTGTGCGGTCTTTCAGATAAATCAGATGGTTATTCATCGTTGACCTATCCCCTCTTACAGCCGGGCCAGTCTGCACATCCGCCGGATGTTGAGCCGCTAAAGCCTTCTGGAAAGTTTCTTTGATTAGAGGTTTCAGCAAGTCAAACTCCAGCTCTTCATCATTGGTGATTTCTTTGGCTAATGCCAATAAATGATTGGTAAAGTTACAGGCAAACACAGCTGCTACATGGAGTACTTTTCTTTCTTTCGAACTGACCAGATAAACAGTTTTGCTTAAACTCTGTGCTAATTTCACCAATTGATTCTCAGCCACTTCTTCATCCGCTTCAACGCAGAAAGGTACTTCAATTATATTAATTTTCTTCTGTTTGCTGAAAGTCATAAGTGGATACAATACAGCACATCTAATAGGTAAATCATGATGAGAGAGCATTAATTGCTGTAAATCTTCCAGGCTCTTAGTTCCAGAAGTATGTGCTAATATAGCATTCTCAGGTAAGACCAGCATCGAACAGACTTCAGCAATGGCATCATCTGATACTGCCAGTATAAACAATTCAGCCTTACTATCTGAAAAATCAAGTTGGTCGGTTGCATTGGCCTGATAGAGCATAGAGGTAAGCGCCTTGGCTTTTGTCAACTGCCTACTATATACTTCACATACCTGATGGTGATGATTTTCGAAAGCCATGCTCAAATGCCAGGCTACATTTCCTGCCCCAATCATTGAGATTTTCATAATGACAACTCTTATTTATCCGTTATTAAAGTGGATTACAAAAATCAGGAAAAAAATGGCTTAATATTTGTAATTGATTAAAAATATCAATTTTCGGGTCATTTACGTGTTTTAAGGCTCCATTTATTAACAGAAACTCATAAAAATAATGAAACTAAAAGTGCTTGGCTTCTTAGGAATAGCGCTAATAACATTAGCTTCCTACAAAAATGAAAAAAAAATTGAGCTGAGTGAAGTAAGATTTTACGACGGCTCCTACGACGAACTTCTCCGCGAATCAAGAAAGCAAAAGAAACCGATTATTATAGAATTCTGGGCTACCTGGTGTATCCCATGCCGCAAAATGGAAAATGAGACTTTTTCTAACCCTGAATTTGCAGCATATATTAACAAAAATTTTTTGGTATATAAGGTAAATATTGATACCTTTGATGGAATGGATATAGCAGATAAGTACAACATTGATGCTTATCCAACCTTGGTTCAATTGGATACGAAGAATAAGTACGTTAATCGATACAAAGGCTTTTTTCCGGCCTATTACTTGAAAAAAGAATTGGAAAAAAATAAATCTCGCACAGGTAAAAATTTTTTAACGTCAGATGCTGTAAACAATTAGAATCGTAAACACCCAGTAAAATTAACGGTTTTAATAATGGCCATGAGCTTGCTCATGGCTTTTTTTATGTCCCGAATCCCAATTGTAGAATCAGCTTTCGTTCTTATCTTTGCGGCATGAAATTACAGAACGATTTGCTTTTACGTGCGGCGAAGGGTGAGCACGTAGAACGTGTACCAGTCTGGATGATGCGTCAGGCAGGTAGAATATTACCCGAATACCGTGAAGTAAGAGCACAAGCTGGAAGTTTTATTGCCTTAGCTACTACGCCCGCTTTAGCAGCCGAAGTAACTATTCAGCCGGTTGATATTCTGAAAACAGATGCAGCCATTATCTTCTCAGATATTTTAGTGGTGCCAGAAGCTATGGGTTTACCCTACGAAATGGTGGAAGCCAAAGGCCCTATTTTTCCGAAGGTAATTCAATCAAAAAAAGATATTGATTTATTAAAAGTAAGCGACCCGGAAACAGATTTGGGGTACGTTCTTGAAGCCATAGATATAGTAAAGAAAGAGCTAAATGGCAGAGTGCCTCTCATAGGTTTTGCCGGAGCCCCATTTACTATTTTCTGCTATATGGTTGAAGGCAGAGGTTCGAAGACTTTTTCGACAGCTAAGAAGATGTTGTACTCTCAGCCCAAATTAGCTCATCTGCTGCTTCAGAAGATAACAGATAGTACCATTTACTATCTGAAAGCCCAAACGCGCCACGGAGCCGATTTATTGCAGATTTTCGATTCATGGGCAGGTATCCTATCGCCTGAACAATACAGAAAGTTCTCGTTGCCGTATATCGCGCAGATTTGTAATGCCATTGATGAAGTTCCGGTAACTGTTTTCGCCAAAGGCGCTTTCTTCGCCCGAAAAGACATGGCCAAGCTCAATTGTAATGTAGTAGGCTTAGACTGGAATATGGATATTAAAGAATCAAGAAAGATGATTCCGAATAAAACTTTACAAGGTAATTTAGACCCGTGTGTGCTGTATGGCTCTTTCAAAGATATTGAAAAAGAAACCAAAAAGATGATTAAGGCATTCGGGACACAACGTTACATAGCTAATTTAGGACACGGGGTTTATCCCGATACTGACCCTGAAAAAGTAAAGTGCTTCTTTGAAACTGTGAAAACTTATTCGGTGTAAATATAAAAATGACCAACCAAGTTAATCCACTAATTGTTTCTTTAGTAGCAGGAAAAATAAGTAAAGAAGAATTTCTCAAAGAATATTTCAAGCATATACCTCGGAGTAATGAATATGTTTTAGCGCTCATACAAAAAGGTATAAATAATAGAAATGCTATTGAGATTGAGGAAGCGATGACCCTGATTTTTGTAGGTTCTTTTTCTATCAAGTACTTTTTGCCAAAACTATGTGAATTATTGCAGTTGCCTTGGCATTACAATCATGAAGATATTGCCAGATTACTTAAAGAGATTGCTGACCCGACAACTGTAGATTGTTTATATAAAGCTTCGGAATTAGCGTTCGAATATTTAGATTATGATGATACTTATCAATTCGCAAGAAAATGTATCAAGGCTCTTTCGGCCATTTCTGATGAAAATGCTATTGAGAAACTAAAATTATTGAGCGATAGCAAAATAACAGAAATAGCAGAATATGCAAAAAAAGAACTTCGTTATAAAGGATTGCTATAAAATCAAAAACCTTTCAGAATCTCTGAAAGGTTTTTGATTTTATAGATTTATTTGATAAGCCTTATTTAAGTATCGGCTCTAAGGCTTCTCTGTTTTCAGCCAGCCACTCGTGTATCTCAGTTACAATCTGCTCAACGCCGATTTTCGGTTTCCAGCCTGTCAGAGCAGTTACTTTAGAATTGTCGGTCACATATAATCTGATATCTGCCGGACGATTCTCTGCAACTGTATTGATAGGAATAGTTTTACCGGTTACTTTCTGGCAAATTTTAGTCAATTCCTGTAAAGACACACTTACTTCTACCCCACCACCTGCATTCAGAATTTCGCCATTCACTTGATCAATATTGTGTAATTGCCAATCAATCAAGCGGTACAAATCCGCTACGTGCAATATATCACGGGTTTGTTTACCTGTTCCGCCGTAACCAATATAGGCTAATTGTTGCTCAAAAAAGTGCTTGGCAATCCAGAGAACCATTACACCCTGGTCAACTTTTCCCATCTGCCAGGGGCCTGTTAATACCCCACAGCGATTGATTACTGTTTTCAGATTATAGAATTCGTTGTATTCCTGAATGATTAATTCAGAAGCCAATTTGGTTGTGCCGTACAATGACCTTGCGCTATCTAACGGAAAATCTTCAGCAATACCTTTTGCCGAAACTCCTTTTATTTTCTGATTATCGGTTAATTCAAAACGTGTTTCAGATTCTATAAAATCTAAAGTTTCAATCGTCTTTATCGGATAAATACGGCTCGTAGAAAGAAAGATAAAGTTAGCTTTACACTTTACTGCATAGTTCAGACAGTTAACTGTACCAAACAGATTGGTATTTATCAGGTAATCGGGCGATCCATTTAAACCTGCCAGCACTGATGGTTCGGCAGAGGCTTCAATTACAGAATCTACGATCGGTAAAGCATCAAAATCTTCTTTACTACGAATATCGCCATGAATAAAGGTGATGTCTTGTTTTACTAACCGTGCTACATTGAGTTCTGACCCTTTTCTTTTAAGATTATCTAAACAGAAGATTTCGTAAGAAGGATAATTTTGTTTTAACGCAATAGCTAAAGAAGAGCCTACAAATCCGGCTCCCCCTGTGATTAAAATACGCATATATAAGGTTTTATGTATGTATTAACCGTTGTTTTGCCATGGAATTCGTTTTAAGTTAACGTTTTCGGCCGGGCGGATTACTAAGGGTACTTTTTCTACTTTTACTGAGCTGCTATCCAGACCAAACCATTTATCTTCTGAAGGCGTAAAGCCTTTGATAAAGAAATAAGCTTTCATAATAAGGTTTTCAAAGAACGAGAGCTGGTTATCATAAGATAGGAATTTCTCTAATACAACAAAACGGAAATCGCCAATCACATTATGTTTATTCAAAGACTCATAACGGCTTCTGATGTCTACTTCTCCACACTTAACCATGTCTTCTAATACCTTTTTGAAATATAAATTGACTTTATGCGGTACTCTGAAACCCAAACGGAAATTGACTTTATACACATCATCGGGTTCAATGGTTTTTACTTTATATTCCATTGTATAGGGATCATCTAAAGTATCTACGTGTACAAACCAATATACATCAGCTCGTTTAGGACGTTTTTGAAAAATAGAATAAATAATCTTATTTTCGATTTCAGAAGATCGGGAGGCATTACTTAAAAATACTAAGTGTGTAGCATATTTCGGTACAGTAATATCTTTACTTAATTCTTTTAGAGATTCTACATACTTATCCAGTTTCTCATATTCTGTCAAACGAGCTTTGATTTTCGATGCACTTAACCAGATATACATCACCGAAATCATGATAGTAGCTATAAGCATTGATACCCAACCACCATGGGTAAATTTCTGCAAGTTGGCTATCAAGAAACAACTTTCTATAAATATGAACGTACAGAAATAGGCTAAGATAATCCACATATTTACTTTTTTAGCGTAAAGGAAATAGCTAAAAAGAAAGGTTGTCATCATCATCGTAAGAACAATAGCCAAACCATAAGCTGCCTCCATCAATGATGATTTCCGAAAGTATAAAACAACGCCTATACACCCTATATAAAGCAAAACGTTGAGACTTGGCACATAGATTTGCCCCTTTTGGTCTGATGGGAAGTTAATCTTGATTTTTGGCCAGAAGTTCAAACGAATAGCTTCCGAAATCAAGGTAAAAACCCCGGTTAACATAGCCTGGCTTGCAATAATGGCCGCCATTGTAGCAATACCGATACCGAATGGCAGAAACCATTCGGGCATAATATCGTAGAACGGGTTACGTGCATCAATAGTCTGACCTTTCAGACTCATGACATATACCCCTTGACCAAAGTAGTTAAGTAACAAACATATTTTTACAAAAACCCACATAGTACGGATATTGGCACGCCCTACGTGACCCATATCAGAATATAAAGCTTCTGCCCCGGTAGTACATAAGAAAACCGAACCTAATAAAAAGAATCCACCAGGGTGGTGAGTCAGTAATCTTAGGCCATATAAAGGGTTAATAGCTTTTAATACTTCGAAGTCTTTTACAACATTTAATACACCAAAAACCCCCAACATTAAAAACCATATCAACATAATTGGCCCAAAGGCCTTTCCAACTACATTTGTTCCTAATGCCTGTACTAAAAACAATATTGATAAGATAACAATTACTATAGGAACCGTTTGTATATCAGGGTATAACTTAGTAAGTCCTTCAATAGCAGAAGAAACCGAAATGGGCGGTGTAATCACACTATCTGCGAGCATGGTACTACCACCGATAATTGCCGGAATTGTCAGCCATTTGGCATGACGACGGACTAATGTATATAAAGAAAAAATACCCCCCTCACCTCTGTTATCGGCTCTTAGAATCAGCACTACATATTTAAAAGTGGTTTGAAGAGTCAATGTCCAGAATACACAAGATAAAGCTCCAAGAATAATTTCTTCGTCTACTTTTTCAGAACCGGCAATAGCTTTTAATACATATAAAGGAGATGTACCAATGTCACCAAAAACAATACCTAATGCAATGAGAAGCCCGGCAGCAGAAATTTTGTCAAGATTATGATTGTGGTGATGACCACTACCATTACCGTTTAACGGTTGATTCACTTCCATTTGAAGAAAATTTAAAAAAAAGTTTGCAAATATATTGCATCATTGTGAAATCCTATAAATTTTGAATAAAAATGTTTTGTAAAGTAACATTAGTTTTCTTATTTGTGTATATTATATAACAATTTTTAGAGTGAATAAATTTTACTGAATAATAAAAACTTGATTATCAATTATGTACGATAATATCATCTATGAAGTCTCGGAGGGTGTTGTAAAGATAACCCTTAACCGGCCACAAGTGTTTAATGCTTTGAGTACTGAATTGATAAAAGAAATTACCCTGGCTGTTGAAACGGCGGGTCAGGATGAAGCCGTCAGAGTAATTGTTATAACAGGTACAGGCGATAAAGCATTTTGCTCCGGAGCAGACTTAAAAGCCGGGTTGGATAAGGGGCTAACTGCATTAGGGGACTCTCTCAGAGAAAACTATAATCCTATGATAAAGGCTATAAGGAATGCAGAAAAACCTGTTATCTGTAGGCTAAACGGGATAGCCGCGGGAGCGGGAATGTCTTTAGCATTAGCCTGTGATATAATCATTGCTAACAAGGATGCTTATATGAGTGAGCTTTTTGTAGGTATCGGGTTAATGCCGGATGCAGGCTCTATGTTTTTTTTACCCCGTATATTAGGTGTACAAAAAGCATTTGAACTATGTAGCACTGGTCGAAAGATTTATATGGAGGAAGCCTTGACTCTGGGGCTTGTGAGTAAGACAGTGGCTTATGAGAAGCTTGATACGGTGGTGAATGAATTGGTTGAGGTATATAAAGTTTCAGCCACAAAGTCAATAGGTTTAATGAAAAAAGTACTTAATCAATCGTTTAATAATAGCCTTGACGAAATATTAGAAAAGGAGGCCGTTCATCAGGATTTATTAGGCAAAACACATGACTTCGCAGAAGGAGTAATGGCTTTTTTACAAAAAAGAAAAGCGACGTTCAAGGGGAAATAAGTAATTAAATAGTCAGACTTTTGGTTAATTGCTAAGAATAGTTTTTTTCGTAATTTTGTCACAAATTAAAAAAAACTAAATGTTGTCTTTATGAAAAAAACTTTACTGCTTGTGATTATAGCTGCTTTATCAAATTTTATCTTACTATCCTGTGGCAAAGAAGATGTACAAATTATTGATCCTAATGCTTCTAATCCAACAAATCCGAATACAAGTGGAAATAATGGTAATACAAAAAAATGCTATGTGACTGAAATAAGAACGGCGTCAGATGACCCAGATGAAGAAGAAACAATCGTTAAATTTACTTATAACTCAAAAAATCTGATTGAAAGCAGAGAGGATAATGGAGAAAAAACGATATTTACCTATGATGCAAACAACCGCCTTATTAAACTGAGTTCTCCGACTTCATCAGGTGATTCTGAAACTCTTTCATATGAATATGATGGTAAAGGGAACATGACAAAAATAAAATTTGAAATAAAAGATTCTGAATCGGAGGTTTATATAATGGAATATGCGCTTAGTACTAACGCAAAAGGACAAGTAGAAAAAATAAGAGAAACGACATCAGATGATGATGATTTTTATGACTATTTATTAGAGTATGATGGAAAAAATAATATAACAAAAATAATTTTTGTAGAGGACGGAATAAAGACAACGTTAGTCGAAAATTTAAAATTTGATGATAAATCAAATCCTTATTTTAATACGAATATATCAAAAGCATTTTTGCCATTGGTACTAATAGGAGCAGATTTTGGAGTAAATCTTACTTATATGAGTAATGCAAATAATATATTGAACGATAAGATATTATCACCTTTTTTAGAGGAATTTATACCGGGCACCTATGATTATGGCTATACTGCTGAGGGTTATGCTTCAAGAATGACAATATCAAGAGAAACGACATTTGGTATACAGAAAGAAGAACAAACATTTATGTATAATTGTAAATAAAAAGAATCCCTGATAAAACAGTCAGGGATTCTTTTTATTCTTAGTTATCATGTGCTAATTCTTTGCCTGATAACAATTGTGCCATCTTAACCAATTTAATAAATTCGGCTCGATACCCCTCTTCATCATTTCCTCTGGCCGATTTTGCAGTAGAAATAATATGATCGTAATTAGCAAACCCTTTAAAGCGTGATTGTCTCAATAGTAAACCAAATTCTGCTATTGAAGCCGCTAATCTGAAATCATCAGAAGTTTTGTCAAAAGTAGTATGTTTATCATACACTACTTCTTTAATTAATTTACTTGTATTTTCATCAGGCAGTTTATATCGTAACTTAATGGTCAACACTTCTTTGGAATTACTCAAGGGAGTAAGGTCTTTATTTTCCTGATATTTCAAGGGGTCAACCTTTCCTAAATATTGACTTTCAACCCCGGTCGGGACAATTTCATAAATAGCAGTTACGATATGTCCTGACCCCATTTCTCCTGCATCTTTCTTATCATCATTAAAATCTTCATTGTTTAACTTCCGATTTTCATAACCAATCAAACGGTAAGCTTTTACATATTTAGGGTTAAACTCCAATTGAAGTTTTACATCTTTCGCCACAGTAAAAAGTGTTCCGCCGAATTCTGTCACAAACTCTTTCCTGGCTTCTTGCAGGTCATCAATATAAGCATAGTTACCATTGCCTTTATCGGCCAGAGTTTCCATTTTATTATCTTTATAGTTACCCATACCAAAACCCAACACGCTCAGATATACTCCAGACTCTCTTTTAGTTTCAATAAGCGTTTTTAAATCTGCTTCGCTTGAAGTGCCAATATTAAAGTCTCCGTCAGTTGCCAGAATTACACGATTATTTCCCCTATTAATAAAGTTTTCTGCTGCAATTTTATATGCCAATTTAATACCCTCTCCTCCGGCTGTAGAACCTCCTGCTTGTAAGTTTTCCAAAGCCTCTTTTATCTTATTTTTCTCTTTACCCGATGTTGATGGTAAAACCGTTCCAGCAGCACCAGCATATACTACAATAGCTACGTGGTCTTTAGGGCGTAGTTGATCAACTAATAGCTTAAAACCCTGTTTCAATAAAGGCAATTTATTATAATCACTCATAGAGCCGGACACATCAATCAGGAAAACCAGATTAGAGGCTGGTAGATTATCAGCAGGCATTTTCTTTGCCTGTAAGCCAATATGTAACAATTTTAATCCTTCATTCCATGGAGAATCGGAGATTTCAGTCTGAAAACTTACCGGATCTTTACCATTTGGTTGCTCATAACTGTAGTCGAAGTAATTAATCATTTCCTCAATACGAATCGCATCTTTTGGAGGTAATTGTCCGTTATTAAGCATTCTGCGTATATTGGTATAAGCAGCTCTGTCTACATCAATCGAGAAAGTAGTAAGAGCATCTTTCTTGGTTTCATGAAATACATTTTCTTCAAAGATGCTGTACTCTTCTGTATTATACTCGGCAGCTCTGATGCTATTCATTATCGGTGCAGGAGCATATAAACCACCACCGGGCATTGTTTTAGCTTTGCTCATGTTGACAGACTTTGCTTCTTTATCATACGTTTGCGTGCTGTAACCCGTTATAACGACTTCATCTAAAGAGGCATTATCTGATTCAAGTTTCACATTCCATACAGATTTTTCATCTGTTACTTTCACTTCTTTAGTAGCATAACCGATACTGCTAAAAACCAACGTGCTTCGCATTGTTGAAACTTTAATACTGTACTTACCATTCGCATCTGTTACTGTGCCATTGCTGGTTCCTTTTATAACTACGTTAACACCCGGTATAGGAGCGTTGTCGTCAGCAGCAGTAACAATACCCTTAATGGTACGCTCTTGTGTAAAAATGAACCCTAAATAGAGAGTCAAAGTCAGAAGCAATAATTTAATTCCCATAATTTTATCATCCCCAATCAATTTTGTAAGAAGCTTTCATGGTATTGGGGTAATTGTTAGAACATGAAATCTTCGTGATTTCCCTATTGATGAAGACTTTCTAAAAATTCCATAAAATTTTTAGAAAAAAATTAAATTTGTTTTTTCAACGCCTGTAAATAGTGACTCATGCAATTTTTGAAACGCAAATCTAAACCCCAGACTGATGCTGAATATATAGCAGCCTTTCAGGCCAGTGGCGATTTGAATGTATTGGGAGAATTGTATGAGCGCAATATGGAAATGGTTTTTGCCATTTGTTACAAATACCTGCGAGATGAAGAGGAAAGTAAGGATGCTACGATGGAGATTTTTGAGCAGTTGATAAGTGATTTAAAGAAGCATCAGGTAAATAATTTTAAGAGTTGGTTGCATAGTGTAGCCCGTAATTATTGTTTGATGCAATTGAGGACAAGAAAGGTGGAAGTCGGTGGGTTAGAAATTTCGGATGAAGATTTTGTGGAAAATGAACCTTTTATGCATCTAACAGATGATGAAATAGATTTGGAGGAGGATTTACTAAAACTGGAAAATTGTATTGGTAAATTAGAACATGAACAAAAATCGTGTGTTGAGTTGTTTTATCTGCAAGAAAAATGCTACAAAGACATTGCTGAAACAACAGGGTTTGATTTGAATAAGGTAAAAAGTTATATTCAGAATGGGAAGCGGAACTTAAAAATTTGTATGGAAAAGAACCAATAATGGCAAAGAAAAAGCAAATATTTAATACTGAACACAATGCACTCTCAGCCGAAGACCTGAAAAGGTATGAAGCCGGAGAAATGACTTTCCAGGAAATGAATCGGGTAGAAAGAATATTACTCGAACAGCCTTTCTATGCTGATGCCGTGGAAGGGTTTTCGGAAATTAAAAAAGACCAGATTTCAACCAATAAAAACCTGACTGACCTTAAAGCCAAATTAAGAAACAGAACCAATCAAACATTTACTAAGCCAGCACCTATATTTACGATAGCCAAAATCTGGAAACCTGTGAGTATAGCGGCAACTTTGCTACTTATTTTTACAGGAACTTATTATTTAATGGATAATAAGCAAAATAAAGCAGATAAGGCTATTTTAATGAAAAATGAAGCCGTTGAAGATAATTTATCAGCGCCTGTGGCGAATGTGCCTATTGCCAAAGAAGATAATACAGCAACCTCAAATAAAGGCGCAAATGTGGCCTACATTGAAGAAAAACGAAAACAAGCCCTTAAAAACAGCACTCAGGCAGAAGCGATAGTAAAAGAGTCAGAAGAGTTATCTGTTGCGAAGGAGGCAATAGCAAGTGTTATTGCTAACCCACATGAGGCAGATAAATTAGCAACGGATACTCCATCGCCAACAGCAGGAGTAGCATCAGCGCCGATGGCTGTAGAAAAAAAAGCTGTTGCAGATAGAGACGAAGCTATAGTTCAAAGCAGGTCAATAGGTGGGGCAGGTCGTTTGGCAGGAGCGGCTGTATCAGGTACAGTAGTGGATGAAGACAATGCGCCTATGAAGGACGTAACAGTTAATATAAAAGGTAACGCAAATGGTATCAGAACGGATGAAGAAGGAAAGTTCAGCTTAAGAGATGCCCGGAGAGGTGACATAATTGTATTCAATAGCAAGGTTATGCCCCAAATGGAGATACCGTTCAATAACCTGCCTAATAAAATTGTCTATAGCGAGCACAATATCAATCTGCCAAGTAAGCCTAAAGTTCCTGCGGGTAGTATAAATGATAGCATGTTTGAAAAAGCAGCTACTTATGCAAAACCCGAATTTGGATGGGATGCCTATGAAGTATATCTGAATGAAAATACAAAACGCCCCCCCAAAGCTTTGCAAATGAATATTAAAGGGCGCGTAATAGTCAATTTTATAATCAACGAAAAAGGAGAATTATCTGATTTTACAATAATAAAAAGTTTGGGTTATGGTTGTGATGAAGAGGCCATCCGGCTGATAAAAAATGGTCCTAAATGGTTTCCAGCTACTAAAGAAGAAAAACCAGTATCAAGCTCAAAGCATGTAATAGTTAAGTTCAGATAATAGTCAGTTCTTTATTTTATTAAAGTAATAGTACCCTGCAAAGTAATTTCTTTATTAGTATTATTTTTAATTTTTAAAAGATACTCATACAAGCCTGCAGGCTGTTCGTCACCACTCCATGCCTCATAAGGGTAGTTAATTAACTTCACGACATGGCCTCTGCGATTAAAGATTTTGAGACTGATAAATTTTTCTAAATCGCCAAATAGTATTAGTTCATCGTTTTTTCCATCACCATTTGGGCTGAAAGCAGTAGGTATGTGAATAGGAATTCCTGTTTCACATAAAAACATATTATTTTTAACACAAAGTTTTTCACTTATATAAATACTACCATTACTTGTATAACTTACCTGATAACAATTCTCTTCATTGCAGACAATCTCATTATCCATATAAGAAGTATTATTGACAGTTATTTGAACGCTATTATTCTTAGTTAGTTTAACGTCTTTGAAAGACTCAGGCATAGGCTTTGTCCAGGTCAATTCATTACCCTCTGCTGTTGGATTTAGTTTAAAGTTAATATCACAGACTTCTTTTGAGGTTGTATTGGTAAAACACGCATTTTGTAATTGGATGCTATAACAGGCATTAGAATTTTGGTTATCAAACAAAATCTGTGTTTGGCCTAATTTACCTTTTTGAGAAAGTAAGACTTGCCCGTTGGCTAAAATAGCATAATCATCACCTGTTTCATTATTAAAACTGATTGCAAATTTGTTTGTGCTTGTTTTAATCAGTTCCTGAATTTTTGGTTCGTTAATAACCGGAAATTTCAAATTAATGCTGTTAGTTCCCCCACAATCTTCTACAATGTATCCGCCCGTCACACTGATTTTTTTATCTGTTTTATTAGCATAGGTATGGGAAACAGGAACAGTTGGTAAATAGACTTTTTCAAGCATAGAACCATCTCCCCAGTTTATGAAGCAATAGTCATAAGGAATGGTTCCGTTTTTTCTTATATCGCTGAGGTTCAAGTTAACAGTATTGTCACAAATTTTCGAGCTGATTTCAATTCTGGCAGTATCTAATACTGTAATGACAGCACAGATTCTTAGTTCCTGTCCATTGTCTTTTCTGAATGAAATCTGCATAAGTTTATACGCACCGGGTTGTGTGTAAGTATAGGTTTTTTCTTTGACAGTATTAGTGGGCGGGCCTCCTTTATAATTAAATACATACTGATGGTCATTAGAGTTATCGTCTGTCTTTTCAACCACAACAGTAAAGGGTACACAACCAACGGTCTCTTGTGTAAATAAAGCACCAGTACCGATATTAGGGCCAATACATTGGTCATTTCCCTGGCTAAAAGTTAATAAGGGAAAGAAGAAGCATAAAAGAATGGTATGATAAATACCTTTCAAAGTTCAGAAAGAGGTTAAAGTAAATTGTCTTAAACAAAAAAGGCTTTCTAAGCATTTCGAACTTAAAAAGCCTTTTCAGAATATAAAGCTAATTACTTTTTCAGATTAGACAAAAATTCTACCATATCTCTCACCTCTCTCTTCGACATCAAAGTGCCCATAGGAGGCATGGCCGATGGCATATTTTCTCTTTTGGTAATTCTGGCTACCGGAATTACCAATGGTTCAGCATCAGAGGTAGTGATTGTGAGTTCGCTTTCTGTTTCTTTGGCCAATGTTCCGGTTACCTCCTGGCCATCTTTCAGCTTAAGTGTAACTGCCCCAAAACCAGGAGAAATTCTGGCACTTGGCTCAATCAGAGCCTGTAAAATCTGCTCCCGGCTTAATACATCACCAATATGTGTTAAAGGTGGGCCAACGGCACCTCCACTCCCACCAATAGCATGGCATCTTACGCATTGTCCGGTAGGATTGGTATTGAAGTACTGACGACCCGCAAATCTGTTCCCACCAAAAAGGGACTCTCTGAACTCGTCCATTGGTGAATTATGTACACTATTAGCAGCTAATTTGGCTTTCAGACTTTCAGAACCAGAAGCATTAACGGCTTCTGTTAATTCTAAGGAGATATTTGGAGACAATTTATTATCGATTAATTGTGTAACCAAATTATCCAGGATTACCTGTGTTTTATCTGCGTCCATCTTCGATAATACCACTAACATCTGTTGTTGTTCTCTGATACTTCCTTTGGTAAAGATAGAATTAACAATTACTGGCAAAGACTCTTTTGTTACGTTTGTATTGTTCAATAGTCCTAAAGCAGCGGTTCTTACATTCTCATCTTTATCGTCCATACCCTTTTTCATGAGAGCGTCCATACCAGAGTATTTCAATCTGTCTAAAGAACCCAAAATAGCTGTTTTTACTTTGGCATCAGTGCTGGCATCATAAATAGCTACCAATTGGTTATTTGCGTCAGGTATGTTTAAGTCGGCCAATAAACCAGCGATTGCAATTTGAGTTTCAGGATTTTTCTCTTTCAGAAACTCTGCGATATAAGGCTGTATTTTACCTTTTGCCATGGCAGCATCTCTTTGCAGCTTACCACGGTAACGACCATCGACACGGTCTAATACTGACGGATTTACCCATGAGCCTAAAGTTGCTAATGCCTCAGCCTTTATCTCATCTTTAATGTCTGTTCTTTTAGCAAAAGCAATCAGCATATCTAATTCTTTCTCACCGCCTACTCTTAAAGCGGCATTGATAGCCCTTCTGAGAACTACCTCCGATTTCAAACGGGTATCTTTCAAAGTAGCAGCTAAAGCAGGTAGAGCAGCCTCAATAGATGTATCATCATTGATACCTCTGGCGGCTTCGGCTACAATATATTCATCTGCGTCATTTAAGAAAACACTGATATTCGGGTCTTTCATTCTTCTCAAAACCAATACTGCGGCTGTTCTTAATGCCTTGCTCGAATTACTTGATAAAGCAATAATAGGGTCGGCTTTTCCGATTCTTGATAATGCTAACACGGCTGCGTGTCTGATATAAACATCTTCATCATTATTAGCTTTCAACAAATCTATTAAAGGCTGAACAGCATCCTGGTTGGCGGTTCTTCCCAGTGCTTCTGCTGCAAAGAATCTTACACGAGCATTTGAACTTTTCAATAATGGTATTAATTGGCCGCTTAAAGATTTAACACGGGCATCACCAATGATTTTAGCAGCCTGGGCAACAATCTCTTCATCTGTATCACTCAATAATTCTCCAAGCGGAGAAGCATAAGAGCTATTCATACGTGTCAGCTGACCAATACCCCATATACCATGAACCCGGGCCAATTGGTTTTCTCTTTGTGCAATAGCCTTATTGAATACGGCAAATCCTCTTTTATCTCTTTTGGCTAACTCCATCTGCGCTTTTTGTCTGATACGCATATCTACGTTCATTAATAACGAATACAGCATGTCATCAGTTTGCGCAGGGTATTTCAGTTGAATCAGTCGTTTAGTTTCTTCTCTTTGGGCTTTCAGGTCATTTTTATCGCTTGCTACATCTATTTTCCAAATTCTCCCATAGTTTTTAGTACCCCAGCCATTAATCCAGTCAGCTACATATAATGCGCCATCAGGACCAAAACGGATACCTGTTGGTAAGATGCCACTTACTACGTCTTTTTCGCTATCGAATGCAAATGAGGCGCCTTTGGGTTTTAACCCAAAAGACCAGATATGCGAGCGGTTAGGTGTTCCTACAAATTCTACAAGGAAGAATTTGTTTTTCCATTCTGTACCTAGAGCAGTTCCGGGATTATAGACCATCCCTGTTGGGCCGTTGTGATAATTTCTGATAGGGGGAATGATATATGCCGCCTGGCCATCCCAACGAGGTTTGTATAAACCTTCATCCATCCATACTTTATATTTGTTGTTTTTAGGATCGGTATATTTACCATATTGCCAGTTTGAACGCCAGCCTGCATCAGAACCCTCAACCACATGTACTAATCTTTCACTTTCGCCCGGGTGGTCTCCATCGTTATCTGATGAAATAAGGTTGCCATATTCATCAAATACAAATTCGTGGGTGTTTCTCAAACCTGCTGCAAATATCTCAAAATCACTCCCGTCAGGATTAGAACGGGCAATAATACCCGAATTAGGATGTTCGTATTTTTTACCGTCTTTAGTAGTGATATTGGCACCAATATCTCCTATATTCCAGTAGATTCTTCCATCGGGGCCTTCAATCAGACCAGACATACCATGACCACTAAACCCGATATGTACACCATATCCATGACTAATAGAGGTTTCCTGATCAATAATGCCATCGCCATTGGTGTCTTTCAATCGCCATACATCAGGCGCAATACCAACAAACATATCATTTTCTCTTGCTAAAATACCTCCTGCTACATCGGTAATTTCTTCATTGAAATCGCTCAGAATGCGGGTTGAAATATCCGCAATGCCATCATTATTTTTATCTTCTACACGCCATATTTCGTCCTGTTCAACAGCTAAGTCTTTCCAGTCGTGAGAACCGTCTTCATTCAGGTCTTTCACCCAAGAGTTTTCGTTGCTTTTTTCAGGCGCAAACGTAGCTCTTAAAAAAGCCCGACGGTCTTCAACGGTTTGCAAGCCAATAGAAGGGGTCATCCAGTCACGGTGTCCACGAATATCGAACTCAGAGTTTTTCTGTCTGTTTGTTCGGGTCAGGTACACACGTCCATAGTCATCGATAGTCATAGAAACCGGGTCGGGTGCCAGCGAATCAGAAGCCCAAAGTGTCATCTGAAGCCCGTCAGCTAATTTAGCCGCCGTTTTTTCACGGATTTCTTTGGCTTTGGTAAACGCTTGTGCGGGGTCTTCTGTAACGACTATCGGTTTGTTTTTGGTTGTAGACGTACGCATACATGAAGCAACCAAACCGATTGATACAAGCAGGAGAGGAACCTTGCTTTTGAAGAGGTTTTTAAAGGTCATGAGGTATTATAAAGATTAGAGATTGAAAATAGTGCCGAAAATTAGCAAATTCATGTTGATTTCAGACCATCGGTAAAGTGTTTTTAGCAAAAAATCAGCAATTAATTACTACCTCTCTCCAGATTTTCAAAATTGAAAGGATTATTGCGTTCTTCTTTTTTTCTGAAACCAAAATTATAACGGACATTTAAGCCTACCCGACGGGTATCGCCTTGACGAAAGCCAAAGGCTGAGATACTTCCCTGATTGATGGTAAAATGATTTTTGTTAGTATAAAATACATCAGTTATACTTAAAGCGACCATCAGTTTTTTGTTCAGGAACTGGCGGTTAACATTCAGGTTCAGATTCCCGAAATTGCTTAATTCATAGAACTGCTGCTGACCTTTTAACCGAAAGAAGCCATTCAGGCTGATATTGGTAAGTTTATCTACTTTAAATTGTTGGAAAGTGAAAAAAGACCAGCTACCTCTTTGAAAAGAGAGAGGGGCGTTTTCGTACAAACCATTATAATCATTATAATTGAATTGTGTTCCGACAACAAAGAAGTATCGGTTTCCGGGAGGGACTGCTCCTAAAAGTCTGAAATAGGTTTCCTGATTTTTACCTAAATTATCATAAGTCCGATACGCAACACTTGGATTATCGGAGTTCTGATAAATTACATTAGTGAATATATCCTGTGTATAGTTACGTCCTATTGCAAAGATTGGTCGATCTTCAAAGCTGATATTTGCTTCAAAGTTTTGAGTAAACTGGGGCCTTAAAGATGGATTTCCGGCTTCGTATAAATACTGGTCAATAAATCGGGGTGAAGGGTTCAGATACTCATAAACAGGACGGGTAATAGACCTACGATGTACCAGATAAGCCCGCATTTCATAGCCAGCAATTTTACCTAATTTCTGACTCAGATAAATATAAGGGAATAAATCTGTTCGTTTCACTTTGAAAGAAGTATCAGTAGGTATAAGTTGATGCCCGTTCATATTGGTGTTTTCAATTCTTGTGCCTGCTTTCAGAATAAATCCTCGAATAGTCTTAGATACTTGTATATATGCCGCATAAATACTTTCATTATAATTGAACTGATTAGTACGGGAAATATCAATATTTTGTTGCTCGCCGATTTTGGTATAATAGGTAGTAGTACTTTTGAATAGTTGATAAGTGGCTTTTAATCCTGTTTCTAAAGTAATTTTATGAGGCAGCTTATATTTAACATCTGTCTGCGCTGAAATGAAATTCCGGTTATTACCAATGTCACCGGCTCCACCTATATCAGAGGTAGTTGGTAAAACATAAGCGGTATTAAAAATCTGGTCGGTTTTGTTGTTGAAATAATTATATGCTACATCCGTTGTCCATTCAGAGCCTAAACTATCAATCTTATATCGGGCATTGATTCCCTGACTGATACTGTAGTTATTTCCTTTATTATTGGCAGTATTAATATTGTTGGTTATTACTTCTGATGAATTGAGCTGACGAATCATACTTTCATTGTGTGCAGAAGATTTACTCTGGTTATAATTCAGGCGTCCGTCATAATTCAGTTCCCATTTTTTGCTTAGCTCGTATCCCAGACCAAAACCGATATAAGTCTGACTACCCGGAAAAGTGGTAAGAGCATTCTGGAATAGTTCTTTATCCGCCGAAAGACTGCGGGTAGTCTGTATCTGCTCAAAGGTATTCCGGTGTGAATAATTGAGATTTAAAAAAGACGTAAGCCTGCCACTGCTATTGTTCAAACTAACACCTATAAACTGATTACCATACTTCCCCTGATTCATTCCGGTACTCAGGCTTCCGGTAAATCCTATTTTTACACCTTTTTTCAGAATAATATTTACTACTCCGCCACTACCACTGGCATCGTATTTAGCCGAGGGTGTTCTGAGTATTTCTACTTTTTCAATACTATTCGGTGGTAGACTTTTGAGAATGGCGGCAATATCGGCAGTGCTCATTTTTTGCTCCCGACCATTGATATAAATAGTAGCGGCACTTGAATTGCTCAGATAGATGTTCCCGTCCTGGTCAACAAATAACCCCGGAATTTTCTCCATTATCTCGTAGGCACTTGTGCTGGTATTAGCAATTGGTTCTGGATCAACAATGGTTTTGTCGTCTTCCTGCTGCATTAATGGTTTGCGGGCAGTTACTACTACTGTTCCTAATAATTGGTTATCAGTTTCCATCACAAACGTCAAAAGCGATTGTCTGCCTGTGGCATTGATTCCTTTGAGCAAGGTTTTATAGCCGACAGAGGTGGCCGTCATGATGTATTGCTGATTAGCTGTCAGATTAAATCTGGCTATGCCCAGTGTGTCGGTTGTATTGTTAAGGATTTTAGTCGTATCGGCACGGTTTACAATTCTTACAGTAGCACCAATGACAGGAGACTGGTTGTTTTCTGTGAGTTGAATATGAATGGGAAATGTCTGAGAAAAAGAAAGGAGAGAAAAGCAGGAAAAAATGTAAATCAGTAAAATAACTTTTTTCATAATGAGCAGTAAAGAAAATAATTTACAAAATTAATCAAAAAACAGCCTTTACCGATTAAAAAAAACTAAAAGCCTGCTTATCGGGACTCTCTTGCAATATTTGAATAAAAACTTGTAATTAAAGAAGACAGATAACTAAGATTTTAGGTGTTTGGTTAACGAAAATAAAAATAAAATATTTTAAAAATTGTATTGTATTTAGTAAAAAACTCAATATATTTGACTTAACATTTCAGAAAACAAGCAATAAACCTAAACTAAATCATAATTTTGG
The DNA here is from genome assembly GCF_013912375.1 of Emticicia sp. BO119. GTDB lineage: Bacteria > Bacteroidota > Bacteroidia > Cytophagales > Spirosomataceae > Emticicia. Next base: position 170,870 of record NZ_JACETV010000004.1, read on the forward strand.
AGAATAAAACCTCTGTCGCAAGGCAGAGGTTTCTTCATTTTATAGTAGCGTATGCTTTAAATTTTATTTCATGTGGCAACAGGGTATTTCTTTGTAGTTGTTACTCTGAATGTCCGGAAACCAGTGGCACCTTTGTTGAAAAAGGTTCCCACCATATTGGGAACCTTTTTCTGGTTAGTTTTAGTGGTTGGTATTATCACACGCTCCGAAAACCCCAGCTGATAATTATAGCTAATTGCTCCTTTAAACAGGCTTCCGTCTGCTTTTATCTCTGAGGGTTCTTTTCTGGTTCTGACTGATTCCCAAAAGCACTGATGCTTCTTCATCTATTTTTATCTTAATAACTGATACTTAAAAAAATCGGTGTGCGAAATTTCAGGTTTTGGCTTGTGTTTTCAAAGCATTTTGGGAGATTCCTGATAAAATCAAACTGTTGAGGGAAGAGATCAGCTAATGTTGATATCGGGCTATAAAAAAGAAAAACCCCTACATAAAGTAGAGGTTTTTCTTTGATTCTACCTTTCGGAAAAGGGTATATTATCCTTTCACAACCTGGATATTCATTACCAGTTTCACGTCGTCGCTTACTACAATTCCACCTGCTTCTGTTACTGCACTCCAGGCTAATCCAAAATCCTGACGATTGATTTTACCTTGAATATCAAATCCGGCTTTTGTTTGTCCGTAAAAATCCGTCATAATTCCGCCAAACTCTGCAATCAATTTTACAGGTTTCGTTGTACCTCTTATTGTCAAATCGCCATTTACCGTATATGTATCATCTCCTGTTTTTTCAAATGATGTAGAAGCGAAAGTCAATTTCGGAAAATTGGCTGCATCAAAAAAATCAGCTGATTTCAAGTGACCGTCTCTTTGCTCCTGCCCGGTTGAGATACTGTCTATATCAGCCGAAAAATTAACAGTTGCTCCTTCAAAATCGTTGTCGTTAGTAGTTTCTACACTACCTTCATAAGAACCGAATGTACCGGTTACGGTCGAAATCATTAAATGTTTTACTTTAAACTGTACTTCTGAATGAGAAGCATCGATAGTCCATTTTGCCATTGTCTTTAATGTTTTATAATAATAGTGAGTAAATGCTGTTTTTACATTGTATGTATATACATATAAAAACAAAAACACTTTAAAATAGTTTCCAAAAACAAAAAAATCATGCCAGTACAGACATGATTTTTTTACTAATAGCTGGTAATCAGTATATTATCTCAGAAATTTTCTTTTAATATTCCCTCACATATTTCTTTTACAATTCCAGGGCCTTCGTATATAAACCCTGAATACACTTGCACTAATGACGCTCCGGCTTTCAGTTTTTCAATGGCATCTTCAGCAGAGTGGATACCACCGACCCCTATAATAGGAAATGCTTTTTTTGATTTTTCTGACAAATATCTGATTACTTCTGTAGAACGCCTCGCTAAGGGCTTACCGCTTAACCCCCCAGCACCTATTTCTTCTACTGCTGCCGTATCTGTTAAAAGCCCCTCGCGGCTGATAGTTGTATTGGAGGCAATCACACCCGAAATACGGGTTTCTTTTACTATTTCAATAATATCATCTAATTGCTCCTCGGTTAAATCGGGAGCTATTTTCAACAGAATAGGTTTCGGTTTTGATTTACGCCCGTTATCTCTCTCCAAGGTTTTCAGCAAATACTTTAAAGGCTCTTTTTCCTGTAAGGCACGTAAGCCGGGGGTATTTGGCGAACTCACATTAATTACAAAATAATCTACATAAGGATATAAGTCGTTAAATGATTTGAGGTAATCATAAACGGCATCATCATTTTTGGTCAGTTTATTTTTGCCAATATTACCACCAACAATGATTTTTGTCTTGCGCTTACGTAACTGATTGGCTGCCGCTCCTGAGCCTTCATTGTTAAAGCCCATACGATTTATCAAAGCTTCGTCTTGTTTCAATCTGAACAGACGAGGTTTATCATTGCCCAACTGTGCTCTTGGTGTTACCGTCCCGATTTCAATAAATCCAAAACCCAGATTCGATAGCTCGTCTGTCCATATACCATTTTTATCAAAGCCAGCTGCCAGGCCAACCGGATTTTTGAAGCGTAAACCAAAGACTTTTCGTTCCAGCCGTTTATCTTTCTTTTCGTAAATCATTCTTAAAATAGCAGGGATGAATGGAATTTTACACACAAACTTCAGTACATCCATTACTGCATAGTGAATCTTCTCGGCATCGTGGCGAGTCAGATAGGGGAAGATAACTTTCTTATAAAAACTCATTAAAAATAAGGTGCCTTATGCGGGCATTGTTGTACGTAAACAAATTGTTAAATACTATCAGGAAGAAGAATAAGAATAGTATGCAAAATTACGATTTACCGTTCAAATTCCGGTAGTTTTTTAACTATTAGATTTGCTTTAAAAAAGTTGAATTAAAAAAGTACAATTTTTTGTTGATATATAACTAATATGAATGCAATCATTTCTTCCGTAAAACTGTTCTACGATAATATAAACCAAGCTCATCCCCAAATTTTTGCGGTTCATCATAATTTTGTAGGGATTTATCTGCTCCTGATTCAATTTTGTCTTACCGAAAGCGGTTCTAAAAAAAATCATAAAAACTTTGAACCTTTTAAAAGTTTCCATAGTTTCTGTCTTTAGATAACCTTACTATATGATAGCATAAAGATTTAAACAATGTAAATGGAAATCAAAGACAGAATTTTACAGACCGCTGAAACGCTCTTCCGGAAGTTTGGTATCAGGAGTGTTACAATGGATGATATAGCATCCGAATTAGGGATTTCAAAGAAGACGATTTATCAGAATTTTGAAGACAAAGATGCTATTGTTCATGAGATTGCCCGACTGAATATGATGTGCGATATGGAAGAGTCAGAACGCATCCATAAAGAGTCCGCTAATCCGATTGAGCAGGTCTTTAAAGAAGCGTCACTGCTGCGCAAACAGGCATCAACAATTAATCCTGCTGTATTTTATGATTTAAAGAAGTATCATCCTAAAACCTGGCAATTGTTTCAGGAATACAACAAGGTTAATTTTCTGGAGATTGTGAAGAATAATTTAAGAGAGGGGGTTGCTCAGGGTTTTTACAGGGCTGACATCAACGTTGATATATTGGCCCGACTACGGATGGAAGAGGTGGAGTTTGCTTTCAACCGCGATGTTTTTCCTCCTGAAAAGTTTAATCAGACAGACGTACATACCACATTTATAGACCATTTTCTAAGAGGTATTATGAGCCCCAAGGGAGTGGAGTTTTATGAAAAATGCAAACAGGACAATGAGCCTGAGCATATTAATCTTTAATTAAACAATCAACTATATGAAAATAAAGTACCTGATTTTTTTCCTAATTAGTGGTATTTCCGTACAGGCCCAGCAGGCATTTACCTTGCAACAGGCAGTACAGTACGGAATTAAAAACCACCTATCCGTAAAAAATGCCGAGTTAGATATTGTGGGGGCCGAGCTGACAATCAAACAAATCAAAGCTTCAGGATTGCCTCAGATCAACGGTAATTTCTCATATACCTACAACGCAATTATTCCGACACAGCTTATTGACGCTAAAAACTTTGACCCGAATGCACCTGACGGTGCCGTAACCAAATTTAAATTTGGTGTGCCCTGGGCAGGTCAGACGGGTATTGGTTTGAACCAGTTAATATTTGATGCTACCTGGCTGGTAGGTCTCAAAGCTGCGCCGGTGTATCGTGAGTTGGCACGAAAAGGTGTAACCAACAATAAAATTGTAGTGGCTGAAAATGTAGCCAAAGCGTATTATTCAGTTTTAGTAGCAGAAGAAAGAAGCAAAATTCTGGATTTAAACATTGCACGCATCGATTCATTAATCAGAGAAATGAAAGTAATGAATCAACAAGGGTTTATTGAAAAAATAGACCTTGACCGTCTGGAAGTACAACGCAATAACCTGATTACTGAAACACAAAAGGTAAAGAATCTTATCGTATTAAGCCAAAGCCTTCTGAAGTTTCAGATGGGTATGAAAATTGACGAGCCAATTGTATTGGCTGATAAGTTATCAGATGTTGACATCAGACCTTTTGCTATGCTGGAATATCCGGCAGTTGATTATGCGGGCCGAATAGAATATTCTACCCTGATGGTGCAGAGACAACTCTCTGTTTTAGATATGGAGCGTACGCAAAAAGGCGTAATTCCTAAAGTATCTTTTAGTGGCTCTTTAGGTGCAGGGCATAGTAATACAAGATTCAATCCGTTTGAACGTTGGTTTGGTTCGTCGGCTTTGACCTTGGGTGTACAGATTCCGATTTATGATAGCGGTTTGAGAAAAATCCAGTTACAACAACAAAGATTAGCTCTGACTAAACTTGACCAAAGTGCCATACTGTTAAGAGAATCATTCGATTTACAGGCAAAAACTGCCAGTATCAATATTAAAAATGGTTTGGAAAGCCTGGACATACAACAGAGAAATCTGGATCTGGCAAAAGAAGTAGTGAGAGTTACTAAAATTAAATATCAGGCAGGACAGGGTTCAAATATTGAGGTAGTCAATGCCGAGTCGGCTCTAAAAGAAGCACAAACCAATTATTTCGCAGCTTTATATGATTTGCTTATCGCAAAAGTAGATTTAGATAAGGCAATGGGAAAATTATTGCCTGAGTAATTCTATCAAATCACAACAATTCACGATTATAAGCATTAAATAAAACACATTTCGTATGAAAAATATATCTCTTATTTATTACGGGGCTAAATCAAAATTTTCAAGTATAGCTTTTGCCTTAACATTTATAGTATTGGTTGCTTCTTGCTCAAAAGGTGGCGGTAATACTATAGAGGGAAAGAAAGCGGAGTTAGCCAAACTACAAGCGGAAGAAAAAACGCTTTCAGAAAAAATTCAGAAGCTACAAACAGAACTTAATATTCTTGACCCAAACAAGGAAGAAGAGAAAATTATCAATGTAACAACTACAGCAATTGTTTCTCAGAATTTCAAGCACTTTGTTGAGTTTCAGGGCAGATTAGATGCTAAAAATAATATTCTTGTTTCTCCACAGGTAGGTGGGGCTATTACTAATCTTTATGTAAAAGAAGGAGACTACGTAAAACAAGGGCAAATAATTGCCACTATCGATAACTCGGTAATGAAACAATCTCAACAGGAGATTGAAGTACAGTTAGAAACAGCAAAGATTTTCTATAACAAACAAAAGAATCTTTGGGATCAGAAAATTGGTACAGAAGTACAATACATTCAGGCGAAAAGTAATGTAGAAGCCTTAGAAAAACGCCTGGCTACTTTACAAACCCAATTGAGTATGACCAAAGTAACCGCTCCGATGAATGGTTTCATAGATGAAATCCGTCAACGCTCAGGTGAATTAGCTGCTCCGGGCCTGGGAATTGTAAGACTCGTTAATTCAGATAACCTGAAAGTAGTTGCGCAAGCAGCTGATACGTATGCCGGAACGGTGAAGCAAGGTGATATGGTAACCATTAAGTTTCCTGATTTAGGTAAAGAAACTACCGCAAAATTATCTTTTGTTAGCCAGACAGTGAATCAGGCTTCGCGTACATTTACGATTGAAGCATCTATTCCTAAAATTGATCCTCAGTTAAAACCAAATATGACTGCCGTAATGAATGTAAACGACCAGTCGAAAAAAGATGCCATTATCATCAACAGAAACCTGATTCAACAGGACGAATCTGGTAATATTGTGTATGTGGCTGTGACTGAAGGTGGCAAGAAAGTTGCTCGAAGCCGTAAAATTACGACAGGCCTTACTTACGGTGGCGATATTGAAATCACATCAGGATTACAATCGGGAGATTTGTTGATTACTCAGGGCTATCAGGATTTAGTAGATGGCCAGGCAGTAAGTTTCTAATCAGAAACGAGAAGTATGGTATTGAATCGACAGTACTATTCAGGCAATCCATACTTTTCTGTGTCTTCATATCAAAATATTTAAACAATCATAAAAGCCTTTCAGAGGTTTTAGATTATGGAAAAAGACAAATTTCAAGAATTACAAGAACAGGATCTTCCACATGGTAGCGGGATGATCTACAATATGGTTCGTTGGTTAGGTAATAACCAAACTACGGTCTATATTTTTACGACCATGATATTTCTGGCGGGTTTAGGAATATACTTCAATCTTCCGAAAGAACAGTTTCCTGATATCAAGGTGCCACAGATTTATGTACAGACTATTTACTTTGGTACCACACCTGCTGATATTGAGAACGTAATCAATAAGCCTATTGAGAAGCAATTAAAGACTATCACGGGGGTAAAACGTATCAAATCAAATGCTTTGCAGGATGTATCGGTTATACTGGTTGAATTTAACCCGGATGTACAGATTGAAGCTGCCTTGCAGCGTGTACGCGATGCCATAGATAAAGCCAGAAGAGATTTGCCTACAAAAGTTGATAGCGGCCCAACGGCACAGGATGTAAACTTTTCGGAGTTTCCGATCATGAACATCAACCTGGCGGGTAATTTTCCATTAGAAAAATTGAAAGATTATGCAGAAGAACTACAAGATGATATAGAATCGTATCCTGAAATTACCAAAGTAGATATTGTTGGTACATTGAAAAGAGAGATCCAGATTAATCTGGATTTATACAAGATGCAATCAACCGGATTGACTTTCTACGATATTCAATCGGCTATTCAAGGAGAAAACATTAATATCTCGGGTGGTGAATTAAATGTAGATAATGTACGTCGTACTATCAGAGTAAAAGGAGAGTTTAAAGATGTATATCAGATTCAGGATGTACAAATCCGCAGCTCAACTGGTGCAACAGTTAGATTGGGAGATGTAGCAGAGGTAGTAGACAGCAGCGAAGAGCAACAGGATTTTGCCCGTCTGGATAATAATCGTGTAGTAACGCTGAACGTAATCAAAAGAGCCGGCGCAAGTGTAATAGATGTATCTGAACGTATTGAAGTATTACTGGAAAAATATCGTAAAGAACGTTTCCCAAGAGGACTGGAAGCCAGAGTTACAGCCGATACCTCAGAGCGCGTGAAAAGTGAAATTGCCGACCTTATTAATACGGTGGTTTTAGGGTTCATATTCGTGGTAATTGTATTGATGTTCTTTATGGGCGTGAGAGATGCGATTTTTGTAGGTCTTTCAGTACCGTTATCTGCATTGATTGCCTTTATTCCGCTTTGGTTCTCAGGTTTTACTTTGAATACCATCGTTCTCTTTGCCTTTCTGTTAGGGCTGGGTATCGTGGTTGACGACGCCATTGTGGTTATCGAAAATGCTCACCGACTATTCAACAGATTTAAGAACCTGAGCATTAAAGAAGCCGTGAGCCTTGCAGCATCGGAGGTGTTTCTGCCTGTATTATCGGGTACTTTAACTACTATTGCGCCATTCTTCCCGCTTTTATTCTGGCCGGGTATTGTTGGTGAGTTTATGAAGTTCCTGCCGATAACCTTGATTTATACATTATTTGCTTCATTGATTGTAGCATATGTGATAAACCCTGTATTTGCTATCTCATTCATGAGACGCCATGAGGACGAGCAACACGAAGACACCAGCTTTAAAGGTATCCGTCGTCCGCTTATTATTATGGCTATTGTAGCTGTACCGGCTTATCTTATTAATGTAGGTATCGGTAACCTTATCGTATTGTTTGCGATACTGTATGTATTCAATCATTTTGTATTGACACCAAAAGTGATTATTCCTTTTCAGGATAGCGCACTTCCACGTTTTAAAAATGGATATAGAAAATTGATTGCATGGATTATCACAGGCTACCGTCCGGTATTCGCGGTAATTGGTATGTTCGGATTGTTGATTTTCACCTTTATAATGTTAGGCGTCGTACAACCTAAGGTGATTTTCTTTCCAAGTGGCGACCCTGACTATATCTATGTTTATAATGTAATGCCGGTAGGTACTGATGCACGCGTAACAGACTCCGTAACTAAAGTGATTGAAAAGAAAGTTTTTGGAGTTATTAAAAAGAATAAGGCAGAACCGGCTATTAACTCGGTCATCTCAAACGTTGGTAAAAATGCGGGAGATCCATTCAATCCTGATCGCTCGGCAACGCCGCATAAATCGAAAGTAACGGTTGCCTTCGTGAAAAAAGAAGAGCGTGGAGATATATCTTCACAGAAGCTTCTGGATGAAATGAGAAATGAGATTAAGGGTATTCCGGGAACTGAAATATCAGTACAACGGGAAAATAACGGACCTCCAACGGGTAAACCGATTTCGATTGAGATTATGGGAGATGATTTCAATACCCTAATTAAACTTGAAAAACAGGTTCGTAATGAGATTCAGAAAGAGAATATCAAAGGTATTGAAGAGTTAAAGTCTGATTTGATTACCAATAAGCCTGAAATCATTGTTGATGTAGATAAGGTAAAAGCACAGCGTGAGGGAATTAGTACCTCTCAGGTGGCAATGGCTATCCGTACGGCGTTGTTTGGTGCTGAAATATCAAAATTCAGAGATGATAAAGATGAATACCCGATTCAGTTACGCTTGAAAGCAGATGACCGCAATCAGGTTGAGAAACTTCTGAGCATGAATATCACTTACCGTGATATGAATATGGGAGGGGTGTTGCGTCAGGTTCCTTTGAACTCAATAGCTAATATATCTTATTCAACTACTTTCAGCCAGATCAACCGTAAAGACCAATCCAGAATCATTACTTTAGGTTCAGAAGTGTTGAATGGATACAATGCCAACGAAATAGTGGCAGAGATTCAAAGTAAGGTGATTGACAGAATGGAGGTTCCGAGCGGATATTCTGTAAAGATGGGAGGAGAACAGGAAGAGCAAATGGAGTCAATGATGTTCCTTATGGGTGCGTTGGGTGCTGCGGTACTATTAATCTATCTGATTCTGGCTACCCAATTTAATTCTGTTGTTAAGCCGATTATCATATTTGTTACGATCTTACTATCGTTTATTGGTGTATTCTTAGGATTCATGATATTTGGCATGACATTCTCAATAATTATGTCAGGTGTAGGTATTATTGCTTTGGCAGGTATTGTAGTAAAAAATGGTATTCTTCTAATAGAGTTTACTGATGAGTTGAGAGAAAGGGGTTATCCATTAAAACAAGCCATTATTGAAGCAGGAGGAGTGCGTCTGACTCCGGTATTGTTAACGGCTTCTGCGGCGGTATTGGGTCTTGTGCCTTTAGCATTGGGTTTAAGTTTAGACTTCTTTACTTTATTTACGGAATTGAATCCTCATATTTTCATTGGTGGAGATAGCGCGGTATTCTGGGGAATCCTTGCCTGGACGATTATTTTCGGTTTGTCGTTCTCAACAGTGCTTACTCTGGTTATTGTACCTTGTATGTATTATATTAATGAAAGAGTAAGGGATAAATATTTTAGAAAAAACAAGAAAACAACACTAACTGAAACCAAAGAAGTTGTTGCTTAAAATAGCTTTTCCACAGGCTATTAAACCCCACAAGATATACTTATCCTGTGGGGTTTATTTTTTTTTAATGAGACTTTTTTATAAAACAGAAGTGTTTTTTTTAGGAAATATGCTGTCCGTGTAATTGATTGATAATGAATGTGTTAAATATTTTTTTGTTTGAAAATACAATTTTTTCGGCAAAAAATTTGTTCGTTAATAAAAAAATCTATTCCTTTAATCATTGTCTCACATTCTTTTGGCACGAAAAATGTGGAGAGGGTCTGTAAAAGGCCCTATTATAAATGAAAAAACTCTACGTCTCACATGCAGAAACTAAGTCTCAACCAATCTCTTCAACAGCGGCTGTCTCCTCAACAGATTCAGTTTATTAAGCTGTTGCAAATCCCCACGGCTGAACTCGAACAACGAATAGAAGAAGAGCTTGAAGTCAATCCTGCCCTGGAAGAAGGCATGGACATGGACGAGCGAGTGAAAGATGAGTATGAGGAAGACGACTATGGCGATGATTACGATGAATATGGCGAGTATGAACGCTACGAGGGGCTTGATGTAAAACAATACTTAGATCAGGATGATTACGCAGGATATAAAATGTACGGAGATGGTTGGGGAGATGATGACAGAGACGTAATGCCGGTAGTTGCCACCAGTACATTGGCGGAGTCGTTAGTACAGCAATTAGGCTACCTGCGCCTTGATGCAAGACAAGAATCTATAGGTATGCAATTGATAGGGAGTATTGAGGAAGATGGTTATATCCGTCGCCCGTTACGTTCTATCTGCAATGATCTGGCATTTACACAAAATATTTATACTACAGAAGACGAACTTACTACTACACTAAAAAAAATACAATCTTTTGAACCTGCAGGTATTGGTGCAAGAGATTTAAGAGAATGTCTTTTATTACAATTAGACAGGAAAGATCAGGATGAGGTAGCTGTTGAAGTAGCTATCAGGATTATTACTGATTATTTTGACGAATTTACCAAAAAACATTACGAGAAGATTCAAAGACGGCTTGATATTAATGATGATACCATGAAAGAGGCTATCAAAATTATTACACGTCTGAATCCGAAACCAGGTAATACCGGTAATGGAGATAGTACAGCGGCGTATCTGATGGCAGATTTTATTGTAACGAATAACAATGGCAAGTTAGATGTTATTCTGAACTCTAAAAATGCACCGGAACTTCGTGTAAGCCGCTCGTTTGCTGAAATGCTTGATACCTACGATAAAACAGATAAAAACGGTTCGGCACAGCATAAAAGCATTAAAGAAACAGTAACCTTTGTTAAACAGAAATTAGATGCAGCTAAGTGGTTTATTGATGCCATCAAACAACGTCAGCAAACGCTTTTAAAAACTATGAAAGCGATTGTTGAATATCAAAGAGATTTTTTCCTTGATGGTGATGAGTCGAAACTTAGACCGATGATTCTGAAAGATATTGCTAATCGTATCGAAATGGATATCTCAACGGTTTCACGTGTAGCAAATAGTAAGGCTGTACAAACTGATTTTGGTATTTATCCGCTGAAGTACTTCTTCTCTGAGGGCATTGCCACTGATTCGGGTGAAGATGCCTCAAGCCGCGAGGTAAAAAATATTCTGAAAGAACTAATAGAAAACGAGCCTAAAAACTCGCCACTTTCTGACGATAAATTAGAGAAAATGCTTAATAAGCGCGGCTATAATATTGCCCGCCGTACTGTTGCTAAATATCGCGAGCAATTGAATATTCCGGTTGCTCGTTTGCGTAAGCAATTATAATTTTCTTACAGAGTCTCTCAAAAAACCTTACAAGATAAAAGTCAGCAACTTGAAAAGTGCTGACTTTTTTTATTGATTTCTGCAACCTTTAAAGCCTTCTTGTATTCTATAAGTAGTAAATAATCATAAAAAGGGCATAATCGGATTTCTAATGAAAAAAGAAGTATCTGTAAATTTTAATAAGGATAAACCTGAAGCGTTTGGAGAAATTTACGATTATTTCTACTCAAAGATATTTGGTTATGTATATCGCCGGATAGGTGATTATGATATAGCCAGAGATATTACTGCTGAGACTTTCCTGAAGGCATTTATGAATATCAGAAAATATGGTTTCGAAGGAGATAACATTGCTTCATGGCTCTATAAAATTGCTACTAATGAGATGAATTTGTTTTTTCGTAGTTTACGCTATTCTCCAGATTTATTCAGTCGGTTTTCAACAGACTTGATAGATGATGAAGTATTACATAGCATTTTTGAGAAAGAAAAAGCCGAATTGGAGAGACAGCAACAAGAATATGATGAATTTCGCCAGATTCAGGAGCAGCTAAAAAAATTAGAGCTGAAATATCAGGAAGTAATAGCTTTGAGATTTTTTGAGGATAAAGCCATAAAAGAAATAAGTGAAATTTTGGGCAAACCCGAGGGAACTATTAAGTCACTACTTTCGAGAGGCGTTGAAAAGCTAAGAGATAAGTTGGTATAAAAGTAAGAGTATAGATTTTTAATAAGAATATAACTATGGAAAATGAAGATTTTGTAAATAAACTTCAGCGCCTGAAAAAACCTGAAATTTCACAAACCTCACATCAAGAATACATTAAGTTGCCTCTATTGAATGCCCGCAAATCGGCAACATTGGGCTGGTGGCTGGTGGCTATCCCGCTTTTTTTCTTAGTGTCAGTTTTTGTCAGGAGTATCTTTACAAGCGGGCAGTATATTCATATAATAGATGCTTTTTTAGAAACTATTGCGAAGATTGACCATACCTCTTATGCGTGGTGGCTTAATCCCATTGTATTTTTATTGTTCCCAATAATAGCAGGTGCTATGAATTTATTGTCAATCATACATATAGCGTATGAAAAACAGACGAAGGAAATAATTATTAGCATTAAACTACGGTTCTGGAATATAGTATTGGTTATAATAGGTTTTAAGATTGTAGCTATTCTGGGGCTATATCTGATAATGGAAAATCTCAGACACCTGGAAAAGATAAAATAAACTTAAAAATATGATGACCGGGGGTTATCAGAAGAGGCATTTTTTAAAACCAGCATCTGTATTGGACGGGATAATTTTCAGTTTGGCTATCACAGTAGCTATCATTCTTTTTATAGAGATTGACAGGCAGTCACTTTCTATAACCAATATCTTGATTAACAGATTAATCTATCTCATATTGATAGGGGGTAATATACACCATTGCCTGGTATTGTACTCCTACCAAAAAAAGTTAAACAATTAACTTAAAACCCTCTCCATGCATATTCATAATCTGAATTGCCGGGTCTTCTTTCAGGTGTTTGCGGAGTTTGGTAATATACACATCCATACTACGGGCATTGAAGTAGCTGTCATCTCCCCAGATTAGTTTCAAGGCAAAACTTCTGCTAACAGACTGGTTTTTATTCTGACAAAGGAGTTTTAATAGTTCAGATTCTTTAGTAGTCAGCTTATTCTGGCTACCATTGTATGCTAAAGTATTAGTCTGCGCATCAAATGAATATTCACCAATCTGATAGGTATTGATCGGGGTATCCGCTTCCTGTTTATGAATACGACGAAAAATGGCTTTCATACGCATTAATAGCTCTTCCATACTGAAAGGCTTCGTAATATAGTCGTCAGCCCCTACTTTAAAGCCTTGAATGGTATCTTCCTTCATTGATTTGGCTGTCAGAAAAATAATAGGCACTTCTTTATCTTTCATACGAATTTCTTTCGCCAGCGAAAACCCGTCTTTTTTCGGCATCATCACATCACAGATACACATATCGTAATTGCCTTTCTCAATAAACATCCTGATGCCCTCTTCGCCGTTCTTCGCTAAATCAGTTTCAAATCCTTTGGCATTCAGGTATTCCTGCAAAAGCATACCTAAGTTTGGGTCATCTTCTGTCAATAAAACTTTCATATTGTAGCCCTAAGGGGAGTTTAAAAGTGTTTATAAGTACAACACACTACACTCGTCTATTCAAAGGCAGATATACTTCAAATCTGCTACCTTCTCCTATTTTACTTTCAACCTGTATTACACCCTGATGCGACTCTACCATTTTTCTTACGTAGCTTAGGCCTAAGCCAAAGCCTTTTACATCATGCAGGTTTCCGGTTGGTACTCTATAAAACCTTTCAAATATCCTGTTCAGTTGCTCTTTGGTCATACCAATGCCTTTATCGGCAATCGTAATTTTCAGGAAGCCCTCCTCGTTCTCGGTTTTAATGGTAATTTCAGGAGTTTCGGGCGAATATTTATTGGCATTGTCGAGCAAGTTATAGATAATATTGGTTACGTGCACATCGTCTGCTTCAATTTCAGGGTTTTCGGCATCCAACTCTAAATTTACTGTACCATTTTTTTGTTCAATCTGTACACTCAGGTTATGCAAAACCTGCTCAATAGTTTCATGAATATTTACCGGCTCTAATTTCAGTTTTACATCGCCCTTATCCAGTAAAGCCATTTGCAATACCTTTTCAACTTGTGTACCTAATCGGCGGTTTTCGTCCTGAATAATATTCAGATAGCGATTCATCTTGTTATTATCTTTCTTCACGTCGTTGTCTTTCATTACTTCCACAGCCAAAGAGATTGTAGAGATAGGTGTTTTAAACTCGTGAGTCATATTATTGATGAAATCATTCTTGATAGTAGCCAGTTTTTTCTGTTTCAACATTGTATTAACCGATGTATAGAAAATACCACCAATCATCAGAATCAAGAAGACAGAACTGGCGAAGACTGTCCACATATTACGCAAGATAAATCCCTGAGTATCGGGGAAGTGTACATATAAGAAATGATTCTGTGGTTGCAAATCGCTTGGGAAAAGCTGTGCTCTATACGAGTCTCTGATAAAATTCGGTATCGTATTTTCAGCAAAAGATGCGAATATTAAATTTGAACTGTTCTTTACAATATATTGATAAGGAATTGTAATTCCCCGGCTTTTTAGTTCTTTTTTCAAAAGAGTATCTAAAGAAATGCGGTCAAGGCGTTCGTGTATATCACGAGAACCATGAATCACATCTGTTAAAACATCTTTTACTAATTCTGCTTTGTTTTTAGTACGCTCAATATCCTCCTGAGCAACAGTAACAGTGGGTTCTTCTGTTTTTATTTTTGGCTTTTCTACAACCTTGTGTTTTTTAGGTTTTACATAAACGGTATGTGAGCTATCAATTACCGGAGTAGAAATAGTATAGCCAAAACTGAATCCACTACTTTGGTCTTCAATACCCCCGATACTTAAAATCTGGTGATTTTCGTTGGAATTTTTATTCAGAATCAAGACCTGACGGTTAAATTCTTTAATCAAATCATCGGCAGTCTTCTGGCGCATCACGTTATTTCGCAGAGGTTGATTTAAATCTTCCAGTGCCATGTTTTGCTCTTCTAACATTTCTTTGATTAAATCCATCTGGCGAACAGGAATCTCAAGCAGGCGGGTAGTGCCAAATACATCAGTTACAGCTACTGTGTTGCTGCCTCTGCCGGCTCTTTGTCTCACTTTTGCCAGAGGCTCCGAACCCTGCGGAGCATAATAGGTATTATAGCCTTTATAGCTATTAAATTCTTGCGGGAAAACTGGGCTTAAAGGAGCTTCAGGAGTAAATGCCGCACCAAAGTCTTCCAGCTGTTCAGCTTTCGGCGGTTTGGGTAGTTTTTTCTTCTCCTGTTTCTTTTGTGTAATAGCCAGTAGCTTTTTCTGCTCTTCTATTTTCATTTTCTGGTTGGCAAGAAAAATGATCTCCTGTTTTTCGATCTTCTTAACCGTCTCCTGTAAAGCATCATTCACATTCCGGTCAAACTGCTCTTGTCTGACAGAAATAGCATTTTCAATCCAATACCATTGAAAGGTGATTAAACCTATCATGGCAATAAGCATAAATATGATAATATTCCTGAAATTCATCTTCTGATTTTCTTTACCTGAACAATCACTTTATTCTAAAACAAAGTTATTCCACGAAATTAACGCCAATCAAACAAAAATTTGTCTTATTTAACACTTTTTAACATCAAATATTATATTTAGGTTTACATTTTTAACTCATATTCCTACCTTAAATGTTCTGGCCTTTAGTAACTGGCTTCCTGATAATACTGGTAATTCTATATATCTGGCTGTGGCAAAAAATTACCAGAGATAAACCCCGGAACTACCCCACACTACAGAACCGACAAAAATTAAACTCTTCAAAGAAGATATTGGTTTGTTTTGGAGATAGTAATACTCATGGCAATGTTAGTTATAATTGGGTAAGTGATATTGAAACGGCTTTTCAGAATTTGCAGGTGCTAAATGCAGGAGTTAATTCAGACCTGACGTATTCGTTGTTACAACGAATAGACGATGTAATAGCCTGTCAGCCTGATTTTATTACGATCCTTGTCGGAACAAATGATGTGAGTGCAACTATAAGCCAGGAATTAGCAAATAGTTTTAAACAAATAAACCGTATCCCACAAGAGATGATGCCTGATTATGGGTCGTTCAAAAGTAATTATCAGGAAATTATTGATAGACTAAAAAAAGAGACTCACGCAAAAATTGCGGTGATGTCTCTGCCCTTGATAAGCGAAGACCTGACCCACGAGGCAAATATAAAAGCAGATATCTATAGCGAATATATTAAAGCAATGGCGCAGACACAACATTTGAGTTATCTGCCTTTGCGAGAAAAACTGAAAGATTATCTGCAGGCCAACCCTCAGCCATTGAAACATACATTTGACGAAACCCTCAAACTGCTGATATTCTCAATTATTAATCATTATATACTTGGCAAAGATTGGGATTATACGAGCAGGAAACATGGGTATCAGCTTACACCGGATAATATTCATCTCAATTCGGTTTCAGGAGGAATAATTCGGGATTTGGTAAAAGAATTTATATCAGTAACCCAATAGTTTTTAAAAGTCTATCACCCTATAATTTATGAAGCAGGTTTGTATTATTGGCGCAGGTTCTTCCGGAATTGCTGCTGCTAAAACCATGAAAGAGAATGGTATTAGTTTCGATTGTTTTGAAAAAGGCTCGGATATTGGCGGAAACTGGCGTTTTAATAACGATAACGGTGTTTCATCTGCGTATCGTTCCTTGCACATCAACACTAACCGGATAGCAATGGCTTACACCGGTTTTCCAATGCCTGATGATTATCCCATGTATCCGCACCATAGCCATATTATTAAATATTTTGAGAGTTACGTTGAGCATTTTGGCATTCGTGAATCTATTACATTCAATACCACAGTTACTGAGGTAAGTCAAAGCCCTGATGGTACTTATGTAGTTACACTTGATAACAGAGAAACAAGGAATTATAAATATATAATCGTTGCTAATGGTCATCATTGGAAACCCCGTATGCCAGATCCTGGATTTGAAGGTGCCTTTACCGGAGAAATCATACATTCTCACTATTATAAAGAATCAGAGCAAGTAAAGGATAAAGATGTACTGATTGTAGGTATCGGCAATTCTGCTGTAGATATAGCCGCTGAAGCAGCAAGATTGCACACAGGTAAAGTAGTGATTTCGACCCGGAGTGGAGCACATATTACGCCAAGCTGGCTTTTTAGCATGCCGTTTGATATGCTGGCCAATCCGTTCACGTCAAAATTACCTTTACCAGTGCAAAGGCTTACTCTGAAACTGGTCTTGTGGCTGGCACGAGGTAAACAGGAAGACTTTGGTGTGCCTAAGCCCAAGCGGGCTTTACTAAGCGAACACCCGACTGTCTCACAAGATTTATTGCATTTGTCGGGTAGGGGTGCAATCAAGTTTAAACCTAATATCAGGAAGTTTCAGGAAAGGACAGTGTTTTTCGAAGATGGTAGCCAGCAGGATTTTGATATGGTGATTTATGCCACAGGATATAAAATATCATTCCCCTTCCTGAAACACTATATAGAATTTGATATAGAAAAAAACAACAATATCCAGCTTTATAAAAGGGTCATTCATCCTGATTTTCCGGGCATTTTCTTTATCGGACTTTTACAGCCTTTAGGCGCAATTATGCCGCTTGCTGAACTACAAACCAAATGGATAGCTAAAATAATAAATGGAGATTGTAAATTGCCAACAAAAGAAGCAATGATATGTTCGATAGAAGAAGATGCTAAAAAGCTACGCAAACAATTTGATGAATCACCCCGGCATACTTTAGAGGTAGATTTCTTTGGGTACAAGAGTAGTATAGAAAAAGAAATGAAGAGGGCAAAATAAATAGTGAAAAATTGTAAGGAAAGAAATTGTCGTAATAAGTAAAGTAAGGAGAATAGGACGAGAAAAGTTTATCAATTAACGAGTTTTTCTCGTTTAGTTTTTAACCGCCATGATTTCTTTTAAAACAAAATATAAATCCTCAACCATCTTTTTAGCTGTTTTAAAATCAATTTTTTCATATAGAATATCAAAACCACTTCTCACCTGCTTACCGTCTCTAAAGATTGCATTTTCAGAAGTTAAAATGTTCATTATTCTATATTGCGCTTCTTGAGTATTTTCTAATTTAGGAATTAAAATTATTCGATGAATTGCGCCATAATGTTTTTTTAGGCGTTGCCTTAAATTGCCATTATCTGTTAATATTGTTGATATAATTTTATCACATTTACTAATAAAGTATGTTTCGTTCATAATTTCTGGGGATTTGAATTAAAAATCAGTACGCCTAAAAATTATTGTTTTAGACAAATATTAATTGCGATTAGTTTCTTTTATATGATTTAAAAATTGAGATTTAAATAATAAATTCTATTTATTAATACGAATAGAGTTTGTCATCTCTTTTGCAAAATATTACTTTGGGCTTTAAATTTAACAGTATAATTCGTAGAGAGTAAAAATCAATATTAAAATTACTAAACGAATTTAAGATATATGTGCTAAACCTATATTATATAATTATTTTGTATTGATAAACTATAAAAACTAAAACAATGATTCCAAAATCTTTACTTATTCTAATTCTTATAATTATTATGATTTGGGGTTTTCGTGATTATTTTATTTATCAAACCAAAAAAAGGAATGAAAAACTCAAAGCGTTACAAGAGTCTTATGATAATGCACTTAAAACCTTAAAAGAATCTTATGAAGCTGCGCTTAAATCTGAAGACAAAGCAAAAGCATTAGAAGCTGGGCGTAAATATTACTCCTTTAAGAGAAATGGGGAGTTAACTATTTATGATGAGCAAGCAATTACAAATGATTTAATG
Organism: Emticicia sp. BO119; assembly: GCF_013912375.1. Lineage (GTDB taxonomy): Bacteria > Bacteroidota > Bacteroidia > Cytophagales > Spirosomataceae > Emticicia. The sequence goes on from NZ_JACETV010000004.1 coordinate 189,580, forward strand.
ACAATGAAGTAGATAAACAATTGCATAGTTTTTCTGTAAATGCGTCATTTTGAGTTATCTCAAAATAGCTAACATAGAAAATGAAACTACTAATTTTGAGTAGCCACCATCAGATAGTAGCGTATTGAAATTACACAGCGTTTATGCACAAAGATTTTATTATTCATCAACAACCATCCAATAAAATCAGGTTAGAAGAGAAAGAGTATCATTTTTTTAGTGGTACCTCTTATCTTGGGATGAATCAGGACCAAGAGTTTAAACAACTATTAATAGAGGGCCTGTATGAATACGGGATGTCGTTCGGAAGTTCCCGAAACGGGAATCTGCAATTAGCTATTTATGAAACTGCCGAAAATAAGATGGCAGCATGGGTAGGGGCAGAAAAGGCTCTCACGGTGTCTTCGGGTATGCTAGCAGGGCAATTAGTGGCTCAATACTTTAAAACACAGCAAGCAACATTTTTTTATGCTCCACAGAGCCATTCGGCGAACTTCCATGAACCTATTGTGCAATTGCCTGCCATGCGTTTTCAGGAGTGGGCAAAACAGATAGCAGGGCAAATCAAAGAAGCCAATGCGCAACATTCGGTAATTGTATGTAACTCAACCGATGGACTGCGAGCCACTGCTTATGAATTTGACTGGATAAATGATTTACCCGAAGACCGGGCTATTACTTTAATTATAGATGATTCTCATGGTTTAGGCATAACAGGGCAAAATGGTGCAGGGATTTTTCAGTCTGTTTTTGTCAAGCCTAATATACGATTTGTAGTAGTTTCTTCTTTGCATAAAGCAATGGGTATTCCGGGCGGGGTGGTTTTGGGCGATGAAATTATTATTGAAGCATTAAGACATACTGCTTTTTTTGCCTCTTGCTCACCAATAGCTCCGGCTTATTTATATGCTTATGTAAAAGGAGATGAGATATATCAAAGGAATTTCGAACGTCTGTTATCTAATGTTGAGCGGTTTTCTAAACAATTACAATCTGTAAAAGACGTATTTAATTCTCAACCAGCCTATCCTGTTTTTTATACACCACAGGATTCGCTATATGATTATCTGTTTAAGGAAGAGATTTTCATTTATAGCTTTGCTTATCCTATCAAAACCGGTAAGCCTAATACAAGAATTGTGATAAGTGCCTGGCATGATATTGAGCAGATAGATTTACTGGCAGCGAAGTGTAATGAGTTTGCTGAGAAATATATTTAACCAATCAACCAGATTTTATCTTCGTTGTGGCCTTGTTCTTTCCATTCTACCAAAACACGCTGGCTATCAAGGGTGTTTACTTTCATACCGGTATAGTCAGGCTGAATAGGCAGGTCTCGCACATAACGACGATTAATCAGGCAAAGCAATTCTATCTTCTCGGGTCGTCCGAAAGCCTGCATGGCATCAATGGCTGCACGTACCATACGGCCTGTGGCTAATACATCATCTATCAGAATTACCTTTTTGTTTTCAATTACAAAAGGAACTTTGGTTTCATTGGGTTTCAATGGGGTATCTCTTCTGCGAAAATCATCACGGTAGAATGTGGCGTCTAAGTATCCTAATTTAATAGAAAACCCTGTTTCATGTTGTAATTTCTGAGCAATGCGATCTGCTAAAAAAATACCACGAGGTTGTAAGCCTAAAATAACAGAGTTTGAGAAATCTTTATGGTTTTCAATCAGTTGCTGACATAAACGGTTAAGTGTAATGTCAAGAAGCGGATTAGCTAAAATAAGTCGTTTCATACAAAAAATGATAAATAATGTAACTCAACTGGTGTGATGGCTGTTGTAGCTAAAGATTCTCGTTAAATTTTCGGAACTTTGCCGACAAATTTATTGACTCATTCTCTTATTCACTAATTCATAGATTAAAAAAAATGAAATATCTCATTGCCGGGCTCGGAAACATTGGTCCTGAATATGCTTTTACTCGCCACAATGTAGGTTTTATGGTACTCGACCGCCTTGCAGCACAAAATGACTTCTCTTTTAAAATGGAAAGACTTGCTTATACTGCCGAATTTAAATACAAAGGTAAGCAGATACATTGCATTAAACCCACTACTTATATGAACCTGAGCGGCAATGCCGTGAACTACTGGTTGCAGGCGTTAAAGATACCTGTTGAAAATCTTCTGGTGATCTGTGATGACATTGCATTGCCTTTTGGTAAACTACGTCTGAAAACCAAGGGTTCGCACGGTGGGCAGAACGGGTTAAGAAATATTGAGGAAAAATTAGGTACACAAAATTATAATCGCTTACGCTTTGGGATAGGCAATAATTTCCATGCCGGAAGGCAGGTAAATTACGTTTTGGAGCCATTCAGCGAAGATGAAATGAGCCAGTTGGTCGCAAGATTAGACCGGGCAGACGACATAATTACCAGTTTTTGTAGCATTGGGGTAGAGCGAACAATGAATTTTTTCAACGAATGATTGTACTTTTTAAAGAATTTTTGTGTTGACCAACTTTGGAATATTATATAAGTTGCACTTTTCTAAGACAAATAATATTCTATTTATTTGTAAAAAATAGTGGTAAAATTCTTTTTTTTGTTTCGTATAACAAATAAAATTAGAACAATATTCGGTGTTTGGGTCTGATACGCATTTGGATTATATTAATTTTCGTTGTAGTTTTGCATCATCATCCACGAAAGAAAAATAGAACAAAACAATGAAAAATTCATTTAAATCCGTTATATTTGCAGTTACACTTGGGTCATTCTTGATTTCTGCAAATATTGTAAATGCAAATGACCGTGATTCAGCTAAGAGTGAAGTAATGTTGGTAAAAGGAGCTGAAGTAAATTTCGCGAACTTCATGTCGAAAAAAGCGAAAAAATTTGTAAAGACCGAAGATTGGGTTATATTTGTAAATGTTGTGAAATTATATAATAACTCACCAGCCAGATTTATGGCAATGAGTTCATCACAAAAAGCAGAATTTAACGAAGCGGCAAACAACATAGAAACAAAAGTTGCAAAACTAAGAGGTGATGAGGCTAAAGCCTGGAGAAACAAAGTAGTAGCAACAACAAAAATTTTGAATGTGTTGTGGAATTACCAATCAAACGTTGAGCCAGTTGATCAGGAAAACGCAGTAAGTCCGGTTGTGACTGAAATGTTAGGTCGCTAAAGCTCAACTTAGCAAAGAATAAAATATTAAGTTTTTCATAGTTTAATAGGTTAGGGTTGAATAGATGGACGCTTACCCCACTGCTTCTGGCGGTGGGGTTAAGTTTTTTTATGGGGGTTGTGTTGATCTCTTGGAACATCTGAACCCTTTATTTGTGTTATAATCAAAAACTTATCTTTCTCTGCCCAATGCGTATCGTATTACTCCTGTTTCTTTTTCTGGTTTCCTGCACCCAAAGCGAAAACAAAATCCAGTCAAAAACCTATTATGATCTTGTCGGATTAATAAATCAACAAATCAGCGATTTATCAGCTAAGAAGCCGTTGATTGAAAAAACAGTTCTATTGGCCGATAAGCAGGAGCGCATAGAAACTAAAGATATTGACTGGAACAAAGAACTGGAGTTGTTTCTGCAAGCCGATTTGAATAAGCAATCGTATCAATCTGGCTATATTGTTGATATAAAGGATAAAAGAATAAGCTATCAATTAAAAGAAGGTGAAAAATTGCCTGTTACTTCGCTCATAATAGAATTTGATGAGAAAAACCTGCCGAAACATATAGAAAGCACGATGCATACAAATAACTATCTGTATGAGTCAGATAAGAAACTGACGGCAGATTTGGTGAATAATCAATTGAAAACCTATAAAATTGAGGGTTATCAGGAGTTATTTGTTGGAAGTAAGAAGGGCTTTAGTGTAGAAGGGAAAATAAAAGAGTAAGGGTTGAAGAATCATGGATATAAAAATAATCCCGGCCAGAACCTTGGCCGGGATTATTTTTTATGCTCTTTATTTTACTTAAAAGTATTAATTCTAATAATCTCCCCCGGCGCCACCGCCACCAAAACTTCCGCCCCCAAAGTCGAAGCCACCACCGCCGCTGCTTCCTCCACCAGACCAGCCACCTGAAGAACTTCCCCAACCAGTATAAGTTGTATATGGAATCCAGCCACCGCCTCCACGGTTTCTGTTATTACCACCCCCTTTATTGTTTTTACCGATGATGTAAAAAACGATAATCAGAATAATAATAAAGATAAGGATGCCTATAAAAGCTCCTCCGCCGTCTTCATCATCGGGGTCGGCTTTAAATTCGCCTTTGGCATAGCTGATAATCTTATCTACAGCCGCATCAAGTCCTTCATAATACTTCAATTCTTTGAAATTAGGTATTATATCCTGCTGAATGATACGTTTACTGTAAGCGTCTGTAATTGAGCCTTCCATGCCGTATCCTGTAGCAATGAATACCTTTCTGTCGCCTGGGGCCCAAAGAATAATAATACCATTGTTTTTGCCTTTTTCGCCTACTCCCCAGGTTCTACCTAATTTAAAGGCATATTCGCTTATGTCGTAGGGCTGAACGGTCTTAACAATTACAATAGCAATCTGAGTTGAGGTAGTATCATAATAAGCCTTTAGTTTTGATTCTAACTGATTAATCTCACTCTGGCTTAACAGACCTCCTACAAAATCATTGACAAATCGCGGAGGGTTCGTTTTTGGCGGAATATCCTGTGCGAAAGCAATACTTTGCAGTAGCAATAAAAATATGAAAAGTTTTTTGAACATTATATTGGCTAAGGTATAGGGTCTGTTGAAATATCATCAGAGATTTCGTTGATGTCGTCCTGATGATATGGAAAAAATTTCTTTAACTGATTACCGGCCTCTCGAATACCTGTTTGTAGGCCTCCTGCAAAGTCTTCTTGCAAAAAATATTGTCTCATACTGTCTCTGATACCCTCCCAGAAATTAACAGGAACTACTTTATCAATTCCTTCATCACCTAATATCGCAAACTTATGGCTACCATACGCCAGATAAAATAAAACACCGTTTCTTTGAGCAGTTCTATCAAGCAAAAGGTATTGAAATACCTGCTTAGCACGCTCTATAGGGTCTTCTGTCGGGCAAGTTTCTTCTATATGAACCTTCACTTCTCCTGAAGTGTTCAACTCTGCATCTTTGATTGCTTTCACAATCCTTTCTTTGGCGGTCTCTGTCAGAAACATGGCTGTATGAGATAAGATTTTCTGAAAAAATAAATAGCACTTACAGAATATTTATACCCTGTAAGTGCATATAATATGCCTGAGAGATTAGAACTTAACCGTTGGAGCCGACTGGGCAGCATCAGATGCCTGGAAGAAGCCTTTCTCGTTGAATCCGAATATCTTGGCAAAAATAACCGTCGGGAAACTCAGCGCAGAGGCATTATAGGTTTGAACCGAAGCATTGAAATCGTTCCGGGCTACGCCAATCCGGTTTTCTGTGCCCTCTAACTGCGACTGTAACTCGAGAAAGTTCTGATTAGCCTTTAGCTGAGGATATTGCTCTACAGAAACCAATAAGCGGCTCAAAGCTCCACTTAACTGGTCTTGTGCAGCCTGAAATTTCTGAATATTTTCAGGAGTCAAGTTATCCGGGCTGATTTGCATCGATGTCGCTTTGGCACGCGCTTCAATTACCTGCGTTAAGGTACTTTTTTCAAAGTCAGCCGCACCTTTTACTGTATTTACTAAGTTAGGAATCAAGTCAGAACGACGTTGATATTGCGTTTGTACATTAGCCCATTTCCCTTTCACGTCCTGGTCTTTACCAACCAGACCGTTATAAGACGAACAACCATATACACAGAAAATCAATACAACGCCAATTATAATTAAGGTGCTTCTTTTCATTTTTCAAAAGGGGTTTGTGTTTTAACTGATAATTTTTGCTCAAATGTAATAATTTGGAAATAATATCCAAGAAATACATAAGTATAAGTGGGTGAAAACCGCTATGAATGGACATTTTCGCCCAGCCATAATTTCACATACTCCTGTTTGGGGTCATAGAAGCCTGCTTGTTGTTCTATATCAAATTTTCTACCTTCTTGCGGGTCGTTACCCACACCTGCTATGTAGTTCCAGTTACCCCAGTTAATACAAACATCATAATCAATCAGGGTACTTTCAAAATAGGCAGCTCCCCAGGTCCAGTCAATGCCTAAATCTTTAGCTAAATAACTGGCCACATTTTGTCGGCCCCGATTTGACATATAGCCTGTTAATTGAATTTCGCGCATATTGGCATCAATAAACGGCACGCCTGTTTCGCCTTTTACCCAGGTCTCAAAAGCAGGTTTATTGCGGCTCCACTGTTTCATCAGGTCGTTTTTGATACCACTGGCCTTGAACATACGTGTACCACTTTTTAAAGCTACAAAATAGAAATAATCACGCCAGAGCAATTCGAAAATCAACCAATAAGTCGACTCATTCGCTATTCTCTCTGCTTCGTATTTTTTTACTTCTTCATATATTGTTCTTGGCGAGAGGCAGCCCAAACTCAGCCAGGGAGATAATTTAGAAGAATAGTCGGCTCCAATCAATCCATTTCTGGTCTCTTTATAGTTTTTGAGTAAATCTTTTTTCCAAAGATATTCATGAAGCCGTTTTAAGCCTTCGGTTTCACCACCCGTAAAGTCAAATACAGCACGTGTATCAGTTACAGGTGTCGACTCAAAGCCTAAATCCTGATAAGTGGGGATATTGCCCGGGTCAATACCTTGAACTTCGGATAACTGTGCCGGAACATCAAATGTTTTTCTGACTCTGGTTGACTGTTCTATTTTCTTTTTAAAATCTGTAAAAATCTTAGGAAGAAAATTAATCTGAAATGGCAAATCGCGGGCGTGGTATAGTGTAGCAGACCAGATAAGGTCAATATCAATATTAAGGGGTTTTAGCTGTTTGGAAAGAAGCGCCTCAATAGTAGTTTCGTCTTGCGTTACTTCTTTACTGGCAAACACCGCAGAAGCATCTAAATCGGTAGCTATCTGAGCAATTATATCCTCGGCATGGCCTACTCTTACAATTAAATCAGAACCTTTCTCTCTCAGATTTTTCCTTAAATCCTCAACGGCCTCAATTAAAAATTTAGTTCTGAAAATTCCGGTTCTTTTAAATCCAAGGAAGTTCTTTTCAAAGTAACGTGTATCAAATACATAAACCGGAACCACATTACCTGCTTTTGAAGCTTCTAAAAAAGCCTCATTATCCCGTAATCTTAAATCGTTTCTAAACCAGAAAATTATATTTTGCATACCTGTAATTAAGATAAATGATAGTGTGTTGAATGCTGTATGTCTGTTATTGAGCACACAACAAAGTTTCTGACAAATATTTGCGGTGCAAATATCCGTCGGTACTGACACTTTTCAAACCTTAATCAGCAGAAATAAAGAAGATGGCTTACAGACAAACAAACTCAAACGCAATTTTACGGGCAGTTTTTACATTATCAGCATTAATCATGGTTTGGTCTGCGTTTGTTACGATACCACTTTTATCGTATTGGTAACTGGTTTGGGTAGTTTCGTTCAGTTTACCGTTATCGTCGTAAATCTTTACCATCGTAGGATTATTTTTTCCTAACGAAGCAAAGAAATTGTTTGCCAGGCCTATAAAGCCCATAGCCATAGTACGATACCCGCTTGGCATATATTGTGGTTTGTCGTCATAACTTACACCTTCAAAAGTTAGCAATTCAGGATAACCATCTATCTGTGTATAAACTTTCGAGATGTTGTCTCCTGAATATTCGACTCTTGTTTTACCTTTTACAGTGCTTCCAAAAATATCAAATTCAGTATTGACCCCTACAATAAAGTCGCCGTCGTAGGTAAACTCATTGGTCATAAACTGATATTCTTTGATAGAAGTTTTAGACCTGCTTATTTTTCCGGCGGCATCATATTCAAAAACAACGGTATATTCATCCGACGTTTTATCGGTTTCAATGACCATTTTTTCTATTTTGTTTTTGACGTTGTAGGTAAAAACAGAAGATACTTCACCATTTTCGCGGGTAACAATTCGTTTGATGCGCCCCAGAGTATATTCAAAAGAATATACAGGTGCACCTGTTCCGGAATTAACACTTCGGAGCGGACATTTTGTTAATTTCGATAAAACATCGGGATCAATATCGCCGTCTTCGACACGGGTACAGGAGGCTATAAGCCCAACAAGGGCTACAGCCAGAATAATGGCAAAACGTTTCATACAATGTTATAATAAAGATTCTTTCAATAGCATTGTAAAATCAAGCAAAAAACGTGCCTGTTTTGAAGTGGAATGTCATAAAAAAAGCCCCCGGAAAAGAGGGCTAAATGGCTTATAATTTGGTCTTTAAGAAGGCTGTTAAGATAGCCAGACCTTTTTCGAAGTGAGTGTTGTTGTTTATGATAATGTCGGCATCATATTTGGTAGGCTCAATAAATTTCTCATAGGTAGGTGCAACATGGTTTTCCCATCTATAAAGCACATCTCTGAGATCATATCCTCTCTCATCACCATCTCTGATGATCCGGCGCTTGATTTTTACGTGTTCACGGGCATCAATAAATACCTTTAAATCGAGCAGACGGGATACTTCTGGTGAATGAAAAACAAAGATGCCTTCTACTACAATAATAGGAGCAGGCTTAAATGTAAGGATATTAGGAACAATAGCCGGATTATTAAACGTATATTCTTTTTGCTGAACTACTTTTCCGTTTTTCAGCTCTTCTACATGCCGGGCATATAATTCAAAATCTATTGCCTCAGGCAAGTCATAATTCTCAATATTATTGGCATCTTTAGGTACTAGTACCTTCGGACGGTAATAATTATCCTGAGAAATCAGGCAGGTTTCGTCAGGGGAAAAAGAACTTAATAACTGATTCAAAAAGTATGTTTTTCCTGACGCACTTCCGCCCGTAATACCAACAATATATGGTTTCATACTTACGCTAATACTTGTATAACTTGTTCGAGGATAAATCGTCCGTCGATATTGCCTAAGGCTTCGTCAGAGGCACGTTCAGGGTGTGGCATCATACCAAATACATTTTTTCCGGCATTACACACACCGGCAATGTTTTCAATACTACCATTATGATTGGCTTCAGGAACAATATTGCCATATTGGTCGCAATAACGGAACAATACCTGATCATTATCATTAATTTGCTTCAAAGTATCTTCATCGGCATAATAACGGCCATCACCATGAGCGATTGGTATTTTGTATGCCCTGTCTTCCAGTCCTGCTGTAAGCATGGCTGAATGACTTTGGGGTTTCAGGTAAATATTGCTACATATATATTTTCGCTCAATATTTCTTAACAAAGCACCTGGTACTAATCCGGCTTCAGCTAAAATCTGAAAACCATTGCAGATGCCCATTACATAACCCCCTTTATTAGCATGAGCAATCACTTCATTCATAATGGGAGAAAAGCGGGCAATAGCACCCGAACGGAGGTAGTCTCCGTAAGAGAACCCACCTGGTAATATGATAAAATCACAACCTTGCAGGTCATGGTCTTTGTGCCAAAGTTTTACTATTTCTTGTCCGAGGTTATGACGGAATGCAAAAACGGTATCGTCTTCACAATTAGAACCAGGAAATACTACTACGCCGAATTTCATAAGCTACGAATCCCGAAGAAGCTGCAGGATTAATTTGAATTTGAATGATAAAGAAATTTTACGCAAAATTACGAAAAATCTATAGGATTTAGCCTAACATTTTTCAGAAATTGCTATCGGTTTCAGTCCTCAGCAATACTACTTAATGAAAATGGTTAAAAAAATAACTCTCAGAATAGTAACAGGTATATTTTTAATAATTATTACTTATGTTTTATGGGCTAATAAGGGTATTGGTTCAAAAGCACCACAGACCCTGAAAATAGATGTGGCAGAAGCCTATGGAGATTCAAGCAATAGAGGGAATATAGTTGGGATACAGGCATTTATGGAGCCGATTGACTATGCGTCGGAAGAAAATTTCAGTAAAAAAATAAAATTTTACTTAGATGAAGCCAAAAAGAAGAACTGGTTGATTCCTGCTAAAACGATTGTTGTATTTCCTGAATATTTTGGCACATGGCTGGTAGCTTTAGATGAAAAAGAAAGTATCTATCATACCCCAAAAATTGAAGAGGGATTACAAAAAATAGTAGTGAGAAATATCGGTAAATTCTTACGAACCTATATCAGTAGCCCGGATTCAGTAAAGGATAAGGTGAAATACAGTGTCTTTGCGATGAAAGCACCTACAATTGCAAAGGTCTATCAGGAAGTCTTCTCTGCTTTAGCCAAAGAATATCAAATAACCATTGTAGGAGGCTCTGTTCTATTACCGGAGCCAGGGGTTGAGTATGGAGTATTAAAAACCGGAAAAGGGCAATTATATAATACGTCAGTTGTTTTTGAATTTGATGGGCAGATTAATTCAAAGTTGATAAAGAAAGCATTCCCAACAGCAGACGAATCAAGCTTTATTTGTCCGGTTGATGCTAAATCAATACCTGTATTCCAGACATCTATTGGCCGGATGGGTGTGTTGATTTGTGCCGATGCCTGGTTTTCGGATGCCTACAAAACCCTGAAAACAAAAGATGTTGATTTTGTGATAACACCGTCTTATTCTAATGGAGTTGGTTACTGGAACAAACCCTGGAGTGGCTATTCAGGCGCGGAAACACCCAAAGAAGCAAAGGCAGATATAGGTAAAATCACTTTAGGAGAGGCGTGGATAAAATATGCCATGGGCACACGCGCCAAAACCGAAGCTGGTGTCAACAAAGGCATGAATGTTTTTCTACAAGGCAACTTATGGGACTTAGGTGCCGATGGCTCAACCATTGTATTGAGCGATTCGGCACGTATTACACCCCATATCGGTAAATCAGCTTTGATTAATCTTTGGTTATAATGTGCGAAAATCATTTTGCACCTGTTTTATTAGGTTCATATTTAATAAAAGCCTGCAACCAGATAGAACGTGATAAACGGTAGAGAAATGGAAACAATAGAAAAGTAAGGACTACATACCCTATGATATACCACAACCAATACACCCGTCCCTCGAAAAACAAATAGTAGGCGACCGTGGCAATCACAAACAATGCAATGTTGAACATATAACTTACATACATTGCACCATAGAAAAAGCCTATTTCTCTTTCATATTTCAAGCCGCAGTTTGGGCAATGTTTGTGCATGGCCGTCATTTTGCTCAGGTTATATGGATTTTTGGTTTCAAAAACCTCTCCCTCATGACACCGAGGGCATTTCATTCGTAGGGTAGCTTCAAACTTGTTCATTCTATTTATTTTAAAAACGTTTCTTTAATAATAATCCAACAGCCCATTACCAGGATAAACCAACCAAAAGCCGGTTTTAGTTTCTCCCCATCTACTCTTTTTGATAAGTAGCCTCCAACTAAGACGCCACTGATTGTACAAAAGATAAATTTTAAAAGAAAACTCCAGTCTAATACCACTCCGGCAGAAAAATCACCGATTGCTCCGAACAAGGAATTAATAGTAATAATCAGCAATGAGGTTCCAACCGCTTCTTTCATAGGCAATTGCGCAAAAATAACTAAAGCAGGAATAATCATGAAACCACCTCCTGCACCCACAAATCCAGTCAATGTTCCTACGATAAGACCTTCCAGGAATATAATCCAATAACTAACATGTGTTTTAATTAACTCTTTGGCTTCTTTGCGACTTTTAATGACAGAATAGGATGCGCCAATCATCAATAAACCAAAAAGTAACATTACCATCAGGTTCTTGGTAAAGATAAAACTCTCCGATTGATAAATTGTATCAGGTATGCGATGCATCACAAACTTTCGCATCACAAAAACCATAATAAAAGCAGGAAAGGAAAAGTAAAGCCCTTTGCGAATATCTACTAATCCTTTCCTTAAGTAATCAATAGAACCGACTAACGAGCTGATTCCGACAATAAAAAGCGAGTAGGTGGTAGCTAAAGTAGGGCTAATACCAATGATATAAACCAGCACCGTTACTGTAAGAATAGAGCCTCCTGCACCAATCAACCCAAGGGTGATACCAATCAAAAAAGCCAAGCCAAAGCCTATTATTTCCATAGATTTGAATGAGAGAACCTTTGTCTTTTTCGAAGATTCATCTTGTGAAAAAATGGTGCAATTTAAGGAAATGGAATGAAATTGCCGAAATAAGATTGTATTTTTCGAATATACACCAGTTTTAAGAGTATTATTTTTCAGATTAACTTAGAATAATCCTGAAACCTGATTATTTTTGTTAAAAACCTAAACAGGCAATGTATAAAAAAATTACACTTCTTCTCAGCTTTGTTACTACTATCGTAGTCGCCCAGATTGAAAAGGCTCCTCCAAGAGCCGAGGGTGAGTATGCCAATCGTTTAATTATCAGAGGCGTCACTTTAATTAATAGTACTGGTGCACCGCCTGTTGGCCCGGTTGATATTGTTGTAGAAAAAAACAAGATTGCCCAGATTCGTCAGGTAGGTTATCCGGGAGTACCCATTGAAGAAGGCCGTCGGCCGAAACTGAATGCAGGCGATAAAGAATTAGATTGTACGGGTATGTATCTGATGCCCGGCTTTGTAGATATGCATGGCCATATCGGGGGGAAATCGCAAGGCACTCCAGCTGAATATGTCTTTAAGCTGTGGTTAGCGCATGGAATTACCACTATCCGTGACCCATCGGCAGGGAATGGTTTGGAATGGACGCTTGACCAGAAAAAGAAAAGTGAAAAGAATGAAATAACAGCCCCCCGCATTAAAGCCTATACTGCTTTTGGTATGGGAAGTGATAAACCTATTAATACACCCGAAGAGGCTCGCCAATGGGTAAGGGATAATGCGGCGAAGGGAGCAGACGGCATCAAGTTTTTTGGAGCATCACCTGACGTATTCAGAGCGGCGTTGGAGGAAAACAAAAAAATAGGTTTGCGTTCCGCTTGTCATCATGCCCAATTAGAAGTAGGCCGCATGAATGTGTTAGCTACAGCCAAGGCGGGCTTAACAAGTATGGAGCACTGGTATGGTTTACCGGAAGCTCTGTTTGATGAAAGAACCTTACAGAATTATCCGGCCGATTATAATTACAACAATGAGCAGAACCGCTTTGAGGAAGCCGGAAAACTCTGGAAGCAAGCAGCAGAACCTGGTTCAGCCAAATGGTATCAGGTAATGGATGAGTTAATAAAATTAGATTTTACCCTTGATCCAACCTTTAATATATATGAGGCTAATCGTGAATTAATGCTGGCACGTAGGGCGGAATGGCATGATGAATATACTCTGCCTTCGGTATGGCGTTTTTATGGGCCAAGCCGCCTTTCTCATGGCTCGTATTGGCTAAACTGGGGAACAGAGCAGGAAGTAGCCTGGAAAGAAAATTACCGCATCTGGATGCGCTTTGTAAATGAATATAAAAACAAAGGTGGTCGTGTAACAACAGGTTCAGATTCAGGCTTTATTTATCAGTTATATGGGTTTGCGTATATCAGAGAGTTGGAATTGCTACGTGAAGCAGGGTTTCATCCATTAGAGGTAATCAGAGCGGCTACTTTGAAAGGCGCAGAGGCTTTGGGTATGGCCGATCAGATTGGTTCGGTAGAAGTAGGTAAATTTGCGGATTTTGTCATTACAGAAGAGAACCCATTAGCTAACCTGAAAACCTTGTATGGGACTGGGGCTATAAGAGTTAATGATAAAAATGAGGTTGTGAGAGTAGGGGGCGTAAAATATACCGTGAAAGATGGGGTGGTATATGATGCCAAAAAACTACTGGCCGATGTACGCAAAATTGTAGCAGATGCCAAAGCTAAAGAAAACTTTGAAATTACTCAACCCGGTATTCCTCAAAAAGGAGCTTCTAAAATACAGGGGTCAGATAAAAACCAATAAAATCAAAAAGGGCTTTCAGATTTCGCTGAAAGCCCTTTTTGTTATTTCTTCATATAATCTCCACGAGAGAAATGCTTCTCAATCCAGCAGTACATCAGGATAAAAAAGTACCTGCTACCCATTTCTTTAATCTTTAATTTAGATTCTCCGTATTTACGGTTTGTCCAGCTGTTGGGTACTACAGCATAAGTATAGCCTCTCACAATCGCTTTTAGCGGAAGCTCAACTGTTAAATTGAAGTGAGGAGACAAAAAAGGCTTGATGCCCTCAATCGTTTCTCTTTTATATAATTTAAAAGCATTAGTAGTATCGTTATACTTGATACCCATCATGTTTTTAATAATGAAATTGGCAATGCGGTTAATGAATTTCTTTAAGGGTGGGTAATCAATCACTTTGCCTCCTTTTATCCAACGGCTACCATACACGGCATCTACATTCTCACGCAGCATGGTTTGATAGTATTTCACTAAGTCTTCGGGGTCGTCTGACATATCAGCCATGAAAACTGCTACGCAATCACCCGAAAAACGTTCTAAGCCGTAGCGAACGGCGTATCCAAAGCCATTTGGCCCTTTATTGGTTTCAAAAACTAAGGTTGGAATCTCTCTTGAAAGTTCGTACAATACATTCAGCGTCTGGTCTTTTGAATTATCATTCGTAACCCAGATTTCGTGTGGAATATCGTATTTTTTCAGCGTAGCATATAAAGAGCGAAGTGTTTCAGGGATACTTTCTTGTTCGTTATAAGCAGGAATAACAACGCTTAGTTTCATTATTTTTTCTTCGGATATAAAATGGGACAAGGTCTCTAACAGGTAAATGCCTTGAAGTATGGTTCAATTATTAGTACAATAAAACGCAAAGGTCTGAAAACTAAGGATAAAATCAAAATGAGGTTGAGAAATGGGGTAGAGAGAATGGCAATAAATTTATTTAAGTGCGATTTTATTAACTATGTATCATAAGAACCATCCCATGGAGAAAAAAAAGCAATAGTACTGCTGGGCATTAATTCAATAGACTCATCTTCTTCATTTGGTATTAAACCAAAGATTTCACCATCAATTTCTACTTCGAAGGGTTTAACAATAATATCACAAAACTCATATTGTCCTACGCTTTCAATCATCAACTCTAAAGCAGCATTTGTATCTTTATTTTCAGATGTTGTGCCGGCATACCAGTATTTAAAATCAATGAAATTGCCTTTAGGGTCAAAAATGTATAAAACTACATACTCTTTTCTATACTTTTGCCAATCTTCATTAGGAGGGTAAGGTGCATTGAATACAAAAGTTTCGTATCCAAAAAATTGGTTACCATTGTCATATCTTCCAATGTAATGAGTATGATAATCTTCTTCTCTGGCTATAGGTATTTTCTTAGGAATGGGCATATCTTAAAAACGTTTAAAACTAAATCAAGCAATAATTTCCATTATGGATTCTTCATTGATACGAAAACCGGGTGGGATAAAAGCCAGAATTGCGTATTTTTTTGATCTATATCCCATGTTTTCCAAGTAGACGATTGTTTAAAGGTCTCTATATAGCTTTTAAGACCATCTAATAAATAAGGATATTGCTCAATATTTTCTTTCATAACAAATTCACTAGGCGGTCTGTATTTTTTCGCATATATACTGCTAAAGGCAGTATTAAGTTTATTTTTTAAAATCTCAAATAAGCCTGCTTGTATATAATAGGTGTTATGATTATTGATAATTTCGAAGTACTGTCCAGCTTTTAATACTATTTGTGCATTAATAATTTTATCCTTGTCCACTTTTTTTATCAATATTTCTCCCTTAAACCAGGTTGGCATTTGTATAAAATGAGTACCACCAAAAAGTAAGTCAATATTCTCATGTGAAACATATTCTCCATTTTCTTCTACTACTGTAGTACTCCTTATTAATAATACTTTATGGGATAAAGAAAAACCCATTACCTCGAAAAAATCGTTAGATTGGAAAAGTATATTGTCCATTTTATCCTACTTTTTCTTCTTTTTAGGTTTACAAGTTTTACAGAAATCAGGCAATTCTTCTATCTCTTTTAAGACTTGTTGGTGTGCTTCTTCTATACGTACTTCTGATTGCCCTAAGCCTGTTAATTTCCCTATCTCAGCAATTCTTGCATTATACTCTATTTCTATTGGTTTATATGCTTCCTGAAAAAAGTTTACCTCTGATAAAAAACCTTTGCTTTCGTATAAATTTTTTCTGAATTTTCTTGCATATAGTTCAGTTAAATCAAAACTCAATTGAGCATATTTTACAAGCTTTTGAGCGAAATTACTGTCTGGAGCAATAAGTACAGAGGCACTTCTTGTAAATGTAGTAGCAACCTTTGAATTAAAATTTTTAGTCAACATAAATTCATATGTACTCATATGAAAAGAAAAGTCCATATGGGCGGCAAGTAAAATGCTATACTGATTTACATGGCCAATTTGTGTTGATTTAGATTGAAAATCAGAAATGGATACTTTGTAATCAGGAGACCATTCGATAACGTCTTGAGCAAATGTAAAAGACACAAAAAATAATTGAAGAAATAGACAAAAAAGGATAAACTTCATGTTAAAGAAATAAATAAGAATTATTTGAATCACAGTCAATTGTAAACTTATAAATATCATTTAGTTATACAATGTATTATATCTTTAAATTATTTTACTTTGATTCTTAGACCCACAATCTCCTCAATTGCTCCGCAAAATCATACATATTGATATGGATGCTTTCTACGCCTCGGTAGAGCAAAGAGATTTTGCCGATTTGCGAGGGAAGCCTATTGCGGTAGGGGGAAGCAGTGAACGTGGTGTAGTGGCTGCTGCCAGTTATGAAGCCCGGAAATTTGGTGTTCGTTCTGCCATGTCTTCCCGTATTGCCAAGCAGAAATGCCCGCAATTGATTTTTGTGAGACCACGGTTTGAAGTATATAAACAGGTATCCAACGAAATCAGAGAAATATTTCTGGAATATACCCCTTTAGTCGAGCCACTTTCTTTAGACGAGGCTTATTTAGATGTAACCGAAAACCTGAAAGGCATTGAAACCGCTACCCAGATTGCGCAGGAAATAAAAGAGCGTATCAAAGAAAAGACAGGCTTAACGGCATCGGCAGGCGTTTCAGTCAATAAGTTTTTAGCCAAAATAGCCTCAGATTATAAGAAACCTGATGGTTTGTTTGTGATAAAACCAGCACAAGCTGAAAAATTTGTGGAAGAGCTGGAAATCGAAAAATTTCATGGCATTGGCAGAGTAACGGCGGAGAAAATGCACAAAATGGGCATTTTTACAGGTAAAGACCTCAAAACCAAAAGTGTAGATTTTCTGACGAATCAGTTTGGTAAAGTAGGAAGATATTATTTTGAAATAGCCCAAGGGTTGGATAACCGACAGGTAAGCCCGGATAGAATCAGGAAATCGATAGGGGTAGAGAATACTTTTGACAGAGATTTTACCGAACCTGACGACCTCTACAGGGAGATAGACGATATTCTTGAACAAATCTGGCGGCGAATGGCGAGGATAAAAGCCTATGGGAAAACCATTACATTAAAGATAAAATTTGCAGATTTTGAAAGCATTACCCGTAGCCGAACTTCTCAATTGCCTATTCTTGAAGAGAAACTACTCGCAAAAATCTCTTATGAAATGCTTCATGCTTTGCTACCCATGCCTAAAGGTGTGCGTTTGTTGGGTATCTATTTATCTAATCTTGAATTTGAAGATGAGATGCTTGGCAGACAATTGACCTTGAGTTTCTGAACTTTGAGTAATAAAAAAGCCCATCTTTACAGATGAGCCTCTTATTTATGATTCAGATTAGTATTACTCTACTTTGCTTAACTTTATTGTATTTGTACGGTTGTTCTCCTGCAAAGGCATACTTAAGGTATTTATAAATAAGTCTCCTGTTTCTAACTCACCTTTCTCGACTAAAAAATCACGAATATTACCTACTACTTGTTCTACAGTTCGGTCTTTCAGATGATTGTATCTAAAAGCATTGATACAGGAATAAAGACTCAGTTGTGTTAAGAGTTTTTCGTTGCCTGTAAAAATAAAGGTATTGGCTTTAGGTCTGTGATGTGAGAGACGAACTGCAGTATAACCTGAAGAAGTAATACCAATAATGGCTTTCACATGTAAATCACGGGCCAATCTGCATCCGGTCATTACAACGTTATCATTTTCTTTTTCGTCAGAAATATAATCGGGCTCAGTTACACGTGTATGGTGGCGATAATACAATTTTTTCTCATCAGCCTCTGCTTCTACTTTCAGAATTGTATTAACCATAGTCTGCACGGCTAATAGCGGATATTTACCCGAAGCACTTTCAGCACTTAACATTACTGCATCGGCACCATCTAAAACGGCATTGGCTACATCACCCACCTCTGCTCGTGTCGGGCGAGGGCTGTCAATCATGCTTTCAAGCATTTGGGTAGCTACAATCACAGGTTTAGCTGCCAGATTCGATTTTTCTACCAGATGTTTCTGAATCATGGGTACGTCTTCTGATGGAACCTCAACCCCGAGGTCACCACGTGCCACCATAATTCCATCAGTTGCTTCAATAATCGAATCCATATTAGTGACTGCTTCGGGTTTTTCGATTTTAGCTACTACCTTTGCCTCTCTGCCCTGTTCCTTAATATATTGCTGAATTTCTTTTATTTCTTCGGCAGTTCTTACAAATGACAACGCTATCCAGTCTACGTCATTTTTCAAACCAAACTTTAAATCTTCCCAGTCTTTTTCTGTAACCGATGGCTGAGAGATATTTGTATTAGGTAAGTTTACTCCTTTCTTTTGTTTCAACAGGCCTCCGTAAACTACTTCAGTAATTACATCCATGCCTTCAACACCTACTACTTTTACTTCCAGCTTACCGTCGTCCATTAAAATTCTTTCTCCCAATTGCACATCTCTATACATACCCTTATAAGGTGTGCTTACACGGTGTGCATTTCCTACTATATCTTCGTTTGTAAAAACTAATTTATCGCCTGCAAAAATTTCAACTCCATCATTTCCTTTCTCCATTAAACCAATTCTGATTTTCGGTCCTTGTAAATCCTGTAAGATGGCACATTTAAAACCATGTTCGGCATTGATTTTGCGAATGCGGTCAATACGTATCTGATGGTCTTCGTGGGTTCCATGTGAAAAATTTAAACGGAAAACATTTACACCAGTCTTAGCTAATGCTAATAACATTTCTTCACTTTCAGAAGCAGGTCCTACGGTAGCTACAATTTTGGTTTTTCTGTGCATATTTAAAATAAAATATTTCTTCGCCTTGAGAATCTCGCAAAAATAATAACTATTTATGAGAATTACCGAATAAAGTATTTTGAAATCTATAATCAGGCTTTTGAAAAAATAAAAAACACAATAGATAAGTGGCTAATAGTCAGCAAGTTATGGCTTTATTTAATTATAATAAAGAAAGGCTATAGTGGTTATTAAATCATAAAAATAGTCTTTAGTGCATCATGATTCGTATTAATAAATGAAAAAAAACGACTGAGCATTTTCATAACAGCAATAGGATTTTAGTAAGAATCTGCGTTTGCAAAAAAATGTAGAGATTCTTTGCCAGAAAAAAATATTCTACTAAATTTGTGTCCTTGGAAAATTCAAAAACAATTGAAACAAACCGCATTCGCAATTTCACTTCTCCTTCTGCTCAGCTTTACAGTGTGAGAAACGGAGACTTTGTATAAATCAAAAGCCCTTTCTTACACTTGGTGAGAAAGGGCTTTTTTGCGAGTAAAAGAAGTAGTAAAAATAACTAAACACCTCATTGAGCAATGAGCCAAAAGATTTATGTTTTCGACACCACCTTGCGAGATGGAGAACAAGTTCCCGGTTGCCAGTTAACAACCGATGAAAAGGTAATGATTGCCAAACAACTCGAAAAACTGGGTGTCGATATTATTGAAGCAGGATTCCCTATTTCAAGCCCGGGTGATTTCAAATCAGTTGTGGAAGTATCAAAAGCCGTAACAGAGCCAACCGTTTGTGCCCTGTCAAGAGCTGTAAAAGGCGATATTGAAGCCGCTGCAGAAGCGCTGAAATTTGCCAAACGTCCACGTATTCATACCGGGATTGGTGCGTCAGATATCCACATCAAACATAAATTTAATAGTACCCGAGAACAGATTATTGAACAGGCTGTTTCTGCTGTAAAACATGCCAAAAAGTTTGTAGAAGATGTTGAATTTTATGCAGAAGACTCAGGTCGTGCGAATTTAGAATTTCTGGCAAAGCTGACTGATGAGGTTATTAAAGCAGGTGCAACAGTAGTAAACCTACCTGATACAACCGGGTATGTATTGCCTAATGAGATGTTTGAGCGTATTTCATACATTATGAATAATGTACCGAATATTGATAAAGCTATTATATCGATGCACAATCATAATGATTTAGGATTGGCTACTGCCAATACTATTGCTGGTATTCAGGCTGGTGCAAGACAGGTAGAAGTTACCATTAACGGAATTGGTGAGCGCGCCGGGAACACCTCTTTAGAAGAAGTGGCCATGATTCTGAAAGTACATAAACTGGGGTATCATACCAATATTGAAAGTACGCTTTTGTCTCCTTTGAGTAATCTGGTTTCTCAAACCATGAGAATGCCTGTACAAGCCAATAAAGCGATAGTAGGCCGGAATGCTTTTGCTCACTCTTCTGGTATTCATCAGGATGGATTCTTAAAACATACCGAAAACTATGAAATTATTAATCCGCAGGAAGTAGGGGTCGATAAGTCATTGATAGTATTAACAGCCAGAAGTGGCCGCCATGCTTTAAAGCACCGCCTTGAAATGTTAGGCTATAAATTAGAGAAACCTGAATTGGATTATATTTATAATCGTTTCCTTGAATTAGCAGACAGAATTAAAGAAGTAAATGATAAAGACTTAGTAGTATTAATGAAAGAAACTGTTTTTGTATAAAGATAGTACGGCAAAATCTTGAAAAGGGCGTTTTTGAATCAATCATCAACGCCTTTTTTATTTACTTTGCATAGATAAACGTTTAATCAAACCCACTTCATTGAAGCCTATGTCTGACCGTCGACATTTTTTGAATACTACTTTATTAGCAGGTTTGGGTCTGGCTAATATGAATTTCTCCTTTTCTGACACGAAAGCTAAAACCATAAAACCACCTGCGTTAAAAGCGGGCGATACTATTGGACTGGTTTGTCCTGCCTATTCGGCCTTTGTTAAAGAAGATGTACAGATAGCCATTGAGAGCTTAGAAGTACTTGGGTTTAAAGTAAAAAAAGGAGAGCATATATTTGACCGCTATGGGTATCTGGCAGGTTCTGACGAAGACCGTGCGGCAGATATTAACAAAATGTTTGCGGATAAGAGCGTGAGTGGGATTATGGCTATGCATGGTGGATGGGGCTGCGCCAGAATATTGCCGCTTCTTGATTACAGAACCATTCAGCGGAACCCGAAAGTTTTTATTGGTTATAGTGATATAACCGCCCTTTTATTAGGAATTAATGCCAAAACCGGTCTCGTTACCTTTCATGGGCCAGTAGGCTCATCATCATGGAATAATTTCTCTGTCGAAAACTTCAGGAATATGCTGATAGAGGGTAAAGCCATGCAAATGGCCAATCCGGTGAAGAAAGGAGATAATTTAGTACAGGTTGAAGATAGAATTTATACAATCAATAAAGGCAAAGCTACGGGTGCGTTAATTGGCGGTAACCTGACTGTACTAAGTCATATCTTAGGCTCACCTTATGTGCCTGACTTTAAAGATAGTATTTTATTTTTGGAGGATGTCGGTGAAGACCTATACCGTGTTGACCGGATGATTACGCAATTGAAAATTGCAGGGATACTGAATCAACTTTCAGGTTTTGTATTTGGTAAATGTACTGATTGCCCACCTTCAAAAGGTGGCTATGGCTCATTGACCATGGAAGATATTTTTGAAGATCATATCAAACCGCTAAAAATCCCAGCCTTTTCGGGTGCGATGATAGGACATATTAAAGATAAATTTACCATTCCGGTTGGTCTGGAAGCAACTATTGATGCGGAAAAGGGTAGTATAACACTTAGTGAAGCGGCAGTTAATAAATAAACAGCCGCTTGAGCTGTTTTAAAAAATACTTTAAACCCAGCATTAATTTGCAGGTGGTGGCGTTCTCCTTTTAAGTTTGAGACTGTCTGCCGGATAATTAGCTTTCAGTGTGTCCATTTGCGCTTTAGCCCAGTCAATGATAGCTTTTCTGTCAGCATCACTCAGATTGGCTTCTTTGTGTAATCCTAAAAATGTATAGGATTCTAAAGGCATTTCTTTTTCATCAATCATTTCTATGGTTTCTTCAAACTTGTGGTTTTGAACAGCAACTGGGAGAGATGTAAATGTTGAAAAATTAAGATGACGTTTGCCATCTTCAACATGATGATTCATCCACCAGGCAATGGGTTGTATCTGTGAATACCAAGGGTATAAAGTCTTATTGCTATGGCAGTCGTTACAAGCTACTTCCAATAAATGATTCACCTCAGTAGGAATCATATACTTAGTAGAAATATCATGCGTTTTGTCGTTAGACTCATTTTTTTCAGGTCGAATAAACTGAATCAGTATCAGAATGACCCCAAGCCCTAAAAGAATTTTCTTTAGCATTGCATTATATAGATTAGTGTTAAATTAATTTGATAATAATACAGCCAATAATATTCTGATAAATATAATAGATGGGAAAAGAGTATGCTTCAAAATCACATCTTTTTCTGAAAACATTATGTAATAAAATAAAAAAACCTTTCAAGAAGACCTTGAAAGGTTTTATGAAGTGTTTTTAATTTCAATTACTCTTCTCCACCAAATCTTCCGCCGCCAATGATATGGCCAAAGAAAAGACTATTCAGGAAGAGCTTATTTGTACCATACCAGAATGCCCTGAAATTAGGATTTTCAGACATTAATATTATTCTCCCTGTACCCAGATTCTGGGTAATAACCGCAGGAGAATTTTTGATTAAGGCTTCATTTTTAGGATGAACATATCCGGCTATCAGTGGATTATTTGTGAAAATCAGCGGGGTATTATATGGATTTTTCGTATCTTCAAAGAAGATATTGTTATCCTTGAACAAAGCCAGTTTATCTTGTGTATAACCAAAGCAAATCGGATGAGTCGGGTCTATTTTTGCTTCAAAAATAGTACCTGCTGTTTCCATAGCACCGTTATATTTCTCTTGTAGCGAATAAGGCCTTTTTTCATTACTGTCATTGGTGGGTTTAGCTTTTATAGTTACAGAGACTATTTTCTTATTAGCAGTCCATTCTGCGCCTTCTGTCATGGCAACTAAAACACCCCCCCCCTGCACAAAGCGTTTGATTTTTTCGTCTGACAGGTTATTATAATTACCCCCTGCCAATACAATATGGGTATATTTATCTAAATTAACGCGATTGGCGGTTTCAATATCAGCGGCCGTAAGCGGAATATTGATTCTCTGGTCGAGCAAGTGCCATATTTCTCCGGCATCGTTGGCATTTACACCAGGCCCGGCTAACATTAATACTTTAGGTTGTTTTAACCGACGGAACTTCTCACTACCTAAATCAATGCCATTGGGTGTTAAACCTGTTGGGGTAGCATAAAAATCAACACCATCTCTCTCTGCAAGGGTTTTTAACAGTTCGATTGGGTCATTACCATTGCAAACTATCTGTATGGTGCCATAATCAAACTTCTGTTCTTTACCACCGATAAGGGCTGTAAGAGGCTCAACGGCAACTTTTAAAGTATAACCTTTCTTAAGTAATTCATAGGCTGCCCGGGGAGCATAGTAGCTATTCCACTCAAAGAAATAGGCATATGTGCTATTCCCAATCACTTTTCCTTTCGGAAATTCATTCACACTTACTTTCTCGCCCAATGAAACAGCACCTTTGGCTTCTGCTGTTGGGGTATTCATACAATATTGTAAAGACCACGCCGAAATATCATAGAAAAGGCTATCTTCAAACTTGGTACGTTTCTCAAACATAGATTTTATAAGGCGGTGTTGCGGCTGATTCATAGGCACGGCATAAGAAGTATTTTTATCGAATGATTGGCCTTCAATCGTTTCATCTTTGCCTAATTTATACACATCAATCTGGTTTCTTTTCAGCATATTCACCATTTCCCATGTTTTAATGGCATCTTTGCCTCCACCAAAAACGTAGGCTTTTACAGCATCAGTAGAACTCTCTTTGTAAAAACTACGCATATGCTCCAGTAACTCTACACGCATGGCTCTGGCGGCTTTCAGCGTAGACATCGTAGCCGACACTTGATTACGGATAGTGAAGGGGAAGCTCAATAAGCCATTTGCTGTTTCCTGTAAATGCCCACGAGATGAGGCTTGTTCAAATAGAATACCAATTGAACCGTTGACATCTGGTAGAGTAGAACCTTTACCATAATAAAAATCATCGTAGTTTTCCTGTGTATAATAAGCCGAATTAATTTTGTCTAAACCCGCTGCATGGAATTTACCTATTTTAGCAGTTAATTCAATATTACGCTTTGGGGTAAGGGGGTGTGTACGGGCAGGAATACCGGGTTGGAAGAAAAAAGTAGAGGCGCTACCCATTTCGTGGTGGTCGGTTAAAATATTGGGTCTCCACTCATAAAACTTAACCAGCCGGCCTTTGCTTTCTGGCATTTGTTGGTAGAGCCAGTCACGGTTCAGGTCAAACCAGTAATGGTTGGTACGTCCACCTGGCCAGGTTTCGCCGAATTCACGGCTGTTTATATCGCTTACTAAATTTGTACTACGGTTTATGTTTACCCAGGTTGCAAAACGATTGCCCCCATCTGCATTAATACAGGGATCAATCAGGATAATCGCCTCATTCAATAAAGAATCTACGCTTGCTCCTTGTGCCGCCGCCAGATAATAGGCCGACATCAGGTTAGAATTTGTACCACTGGCCTCATTGCCATGCACCGAATAGCCCATCCATACTACAATCGGCATTTTCTTTATATCTAAACTGCCAGATTGTGAAGGATTCACTAATTTCTGATGATCTGCTTTTATCTGCTCAATTTGTGCATGATTTTTTGGAGATGTTACAGTCAGCAATAAAAGCTCTCTATTTTCAAAGGTTTTTCCATAAACCTCTACTTTGAATCTGTCTGACAAACGGGCTAATTCTCTCATGTAGGCATATTGTTCGTAGGGGGTTACATGTTGCTCGCCTACCTGATAGCCTAAGAATTGTTTAGGGGTTGGGATTCTGGAATCATAAGTTACATTCTGGGGTAAGTAATAGCTATCAGTTACTTGTCCGAAAACATAAGAGTTTGCAAAGATGAAGAATAAGAGTAGTATTTTTTTCATGGGAGCAATGGGTAGTTTGTTTAGCAATAAAAGACTTTTCTGCCTAAAAATACAAAAAGCCTCTGACACAGAGGCTTTTTGTATAGACAAAGAATCTACAAACCTTAAAAATCTGATTCAAAGAGAGCTATTTACACTCTTTGATTAATATTTTAAGGAAACTATGTAATACTATAATCGAAAAATCAATTTGATGCTCTTAATTTGGCTTCAATGGTCTGCTGGGTATGAGGCACGGCTCTTAAACGTTCTTTGGGAATCAGCTTACCTGTATCTTTGCAAACACCGTAAGTGCCATTTTTAATCCGGATTAATGCAGCTTCCAATTGTTGAGCAAACTTCTGTAAGCGTCCCGCCGATTGACTCAATTGTTCTTTTTCACTTACATCAGCACCGTCTTCCAATAATTTCGTGCTGCTCGATGTGTAATCAGTACCATTGTCATTTTTACGACTTAGCGTTTCCTTAATAAAGTTCAGCTCATTTCTGGTGGCTTCCAATTTGTTGGTAATAATTACCTCAAATTCCCTTAATTCTTCTTCTGAATAGCGGGTTTTTTCTTCAACTACGGCCATAATCGTAATGCAGTAAATTGTTAAAATTGGGTACATGTTTCAAAAAACACCGCAAATATAAGGTTTTTAGCCCGCTTAAACAACCGCTTGATTAAAATATTGGGAATCTTGCAAAAAAATTTATTTAAAGGCAACTATTTAAAAACAGTAAATTATTTGGTGAAGAGTAAAAATTCCAGTTCAGGAAATAAGTATATCACAAAAAATGAAGATAATGTTAAGTTTTTATGAAATTTCACAATTTTAAGAAATACTTTCTTTTTTCTAAGTTTGCACCCTAAAAATAATCATCAACAATAGAAAATTCTGTTATGAATTACATAGAACCGGCTCCGATTAAGGATACAGAAAACCCTTTGGAGTCAATGATGTCGAGATTTGATGCTGCAGTAAAGATTTTAGGCATCAGCGAAGAAATGTACTATATCCTGAAAGTTCCGGCACGTCAGGTAACAGTTGGGCTACCCGTCACAATGGATAACGGGCAAGTGAAGGTCTTTGAAGGCTATAGAGTGATTCACTCAACTATTTTAGGGCCGAGCAAAGGAGGGATTCGTTTCGACCCTGCGGTAAATATTGATGAAGTACGTGCTTTGGCCGCATGGATGACCTGGAAGTGTGCGGTAGTGGATATACCTTACGGCGGAGCAAAGGGCGGAATTGCCTGTAATCCCCGTGAAATGTCAGCCGGTGAAATGGAACGTTTGATGCGTGCATACACGCTTGCTATGTTGGATATATTTGGCCCTGATAAGGATATTCCGGCACCGGATATGGGTACGGGCCCAAGGGAAATGGCATGGCTGATGGACGAATACTCAAAGGCAAAAGGGATGACTGTAAATGCAGTTGTAACCGGAAAACCTTTGGTATTAGGTGGTTCTTTAGGGCGTACGGAGGCTACAGGACGTGGCGTAATGGTTTCAGCCCTTTCGGGTATGGAAAAATTGCGGTTGAATCCTTACAGAACAACGGCGGCTGTACAGGGCTTTGGAAACGTGGGGTCTCATGCAGCACAGCTATTACAGGAGAAGGGTGTCAGTATTTGCGGCATCAGTGATATATCAGGGGCCTACTATAACTCAAAAGGTATTGATATTGAAAAAGCCATAGCTTATAGAAATGCCAATAAAGGCACTTTAGAGGGTTTCAGAGAGGCTGAACTGATAAGTAATGAGGATTTATTAGCTTTGAATGTTGATGTGTTGGTTCCGGCTGCTAAAGAAGATGTGATTACACATGAAAATGCAGCTCATATACAGGCAAAACTGATTGTGGAAGGAGCGAATGGCCCGACCTCTGCCAGTGCGGATGATATTATCAATGAAAAAGGAATCATGGTAGTACCCGATATTCTGGCTAACGCAGGAGGGGTAACGGTTTCTTATTTTGAATGGGTACAAAACCGGATTGGATATAAATGGGCATTAGACAGAATTAACCGCCGATGCGACCGTATGATGAAAGATGCTTTTGACAAGGTGTTCGAAACATCGCAAAAACACAAAGTTTCAATGCGTCTGGCAGCGTATATTGTAGCAATCGATAAAGTAGCCAGCACATACAAATTCCGTGGAGGGTATGGTTGATAGAGGCTGAATCAAGAATTCTTAATTGATATTTCAAAACCATTTGTCAAATAATCGGCAAATGGTTTTTTGTTGATATGAGGTCTTATTTTTTACATATTCTTAATAAAGCATATACGATTAAGCTAAATTGAGTATTTTTGCCAAAATTTCAAAAAAACTAAAGATATGGCAAGTAACAGAACTTTCACAATGATTAAACCTCATGCAGTGGCGGATAATCATATTGGTGGAATTATAGCTATGATTGAAGCGGCTGGCTTTAGAATCGTGGCAATGAAAAAAACACAACTTACGCCAGCATTGGCAGGTAAGTTTTATGAAGTACATAAAGAAAGGGGTTTTTATGGTGAATTGTGTGAGATGATGTCTTCAGGACCAATCGTTCCAATGATTTTAGAAAAAGAAAACGCTGTAACTGATTTCCGTACATTGATTGGTGCAACAAATCCGGCTAATGCAGCCGATGGTACTATACGCAAGATATATGCTAAATCAGTAGGAGAGAATGCGATTCATGGGTCAGACTCTGATGAAAATGCAGCTATTGAAGGTTCGTTTTTCTTTGGTGTAACAGAGCAATATTAATTGGTTTTTTATAATAAATAAGCCCGGCTCAATTATTGAGCCGGGCTTATTTATTATTCTTTGTCTTTCAGGTCTACCCAGTTTTCATTTGCCTTTTTTATTCGTTCTTCTTTATTTTCGCTCCATTTTTCTTTCACTTTTACATTATAATTCAGATAAAGCTTGTTGTCTACAATTGTCCAGGCATCAGGCTGTGTTGGGGATTTGTGCCCTTCAGATAACCCATACGCACAATAACCACCAAATTGTGGTGCATATTTTTCAGGGGTGGCCTTAAACTTATTAAGGTTCTCAGCAGAAGAAAAATACCAGGTTGCGTTATTCCATTGATACGAAAAATCTGTTTTACCTTTCACAGGTTTGCTCTCTGTAAAATAGGCTACTGCATCATAGCCCCTGATGGCACCCTCTGCATTACTAAATACTTCGGCTTTTTGGGCAAACAACTGCAAAGATATAAGAATCATTGCCCACGAAATAAAAAATCTCCTTGTCATAATCATTTTGTTTTTTTTGACAAAGATGAGATATGCAGAAAAATTATTTTGTCGGCTGGCTTACAGTTTAAAGCGATTAGCCATCAATACCTTCATAGTGAATACCTGCTTTCTGGCGGATTTCGTCTAACAGACTCATTAATTTAACACTCATTGAAAGAGGCATTTTTACACTTTCTTTTTTATTGTTTCTCAGGCAGTTATTTACTTCTTCAATTTCAAAATTATACCCTCTGCTTTCTCGCTCAAATGTAAAAGTTATGGGTTCTTTATCTGTTTCATATAGTGTGAGAGTTCTGCTTTCATGAAAGCGTTCAGGTAGATGTATGTAACCTTTTTCGCCATAAATCAGGGCTTCTGTGCGTGTACGGGAGGCAAACGTCGCATTCATTAAAGCAGTTGCCTGCGGGTATTTGAATACAAAACTGGTGGTTTCATCAACACCTGTCTGACCAAATGTGCTAACCGCATGAATGTCGGTCGGATAATCTAATAATAAAAGGCTCAGATAGGCCGGATAAATACCAATATCTAATAAGGCTCCTCCTCCCAAAGCTGGGTTAAGTGTTCTTCTTTCGGGTGTAAAAGGTGCTACAAAGCCAAAATCGGCGTGGATTGTCTTTATTTTGCCTATTCTGTCTTCTGCAATCAGTTCTTGTGTTTTCTGAATTACCGGAATAAACCTTGTCCACATGGCTTCCATCAGAAATGTATCATTTTCCCGAGCGGTATCAATCATTTTCTGTACTTCTTTTATGTTCATGGCAAATGGCTTCTCACAAAGTACAGGTATTTTGTTTTTCAGGCATAGAATCGCGTTTTCGGCATGCGATGTATGGGGTGTTGCAATATAAACAACGTCTAAATCAGGGGTTTTAAAAATGGCTTCATACGAATCATAGTAATTAGACACATTGAATTTCCGGGCAAAGTCTTGCGCACGCTCTATTGAAGTAGATGCAACTGCATGTAATTGAGTATGAGGCACATTCACTAAGTCAGTCGCAAATTTTTCTGCAATTTTACCCAGCCCTATAATACCCCATCTGATTGGTTTAGCCATTTTTATAAAAATATATAATCAGATACTCAGGTATCTGACTGATGTACGAAATAGTAAGATTATTGGTTGAAACTTTAAATGTAGGAATAAAACGTCTTATTGAACAATCAATTTTTTAATGATTTTATTCTGCCCGTTATTCAATATAAGGAAATATATGCCGGCAGTAAGGTTTTGCTTGATAGAGACAATGCTTTGTGAGATATCCAAATATTCTGATTCAATAGCTATTGGTTTACCTGTGGCATCAAGTAAATAAGGGGTAGTATTCAATTGTCCGGCTGATTTTATATAAAAAGAAGATCCTATGATAGGATTAGGATAAACATTTACAGCATCTGATAATTCTGATTCAGCAGATAACAAAGAAACAGTAGCAGATACTGTTTTATAGATAAACTCCTTGTTTGCTTCATCATAGAATTTTAACCGATAATAATTTTTGCCAAAAACCGGCTTGGTATCAATTAATGAGTAAGATTTTACGGTTGTTGTTGTTCCGGTGGCCGTTACCTGTCCAATAGAAGAGAAGCGTATCAAATCAAAACTTCTTTCAATGACAAAGTTTTTGGCTTTTGCTTCATTGAGCGATGTCCAGGAAAGTTTTACATATTGCTCATTGGTGAGTGTGGCCGAAAAACTACCCAATGTTGCAGGTAAAGGAGTACCTGTTTTAACTAACCAGAAATCGGTATTGCCATTATTCTGTGTTAAATCTCCATCGACAGAATTAGCATTGGCAGCTACAATAAAGCCACCGTCAGCCGTTGGGTAAGCGCCGCGCGCAATCTCAATGTCTGCTCCACCTAATAAAAGATTCTCTTTCAGGCTACCGTTATTCTCATCAATTTGTGTAATCCAGACGTCTCCTACAGAGCCTTTCGGCTTTACATTACCGAAGGTAGAATTACTTTGGCCGAAAGCATAGATTTTGCCGTTAACGGATTGACGGATGGTGTAAAGTCCGTCTGAGTATAAGCCACCCACCTGTTTTTTCCATAGCAACATTCCAGTGTCAGATAATTTTAGAATAAAGCCGTCTTTTTCGCCTGAATTTTCTTCCAGATCGCCGTTTGTGGAATTACTCTCTCCTACTATCAGAAATGACCCATCAGTTAATTGCAAGCCTGAAAAAGCCTCATCTAAGTTTGCGCCGCCTAAGCCTTTTTGCCATTGCAGCAAACCATTAACACCGACCTTTACAATATAAATATCAATAAAGCCTTTACCAGCTCCAGGTATTTCATTATTACCGGCATCTGTTCCTCCTATCATCAGATAGCCTCCATCGGCACAGACAATTACCTCATTTACCCAATCGTTCTGGTTAGACCCATAGGTTTTTGACCATAAGGTTTCACCGTTTTCGGTAATCTTTGCCAACCATACGTCTGTTTTAATAAGAGGGAGGATATTAGCTCCGATAATATAATTACCATCTGCGGCAGGTTTTATGGTGGGCTTTGAATAAGCATCAGCTTTTGTGAAAGCCAATTCGCCGATATTGTAGCCTCCGGCAAATACTTTCCGCCATATTGTACTGCCATCGGTCTTTAATTTCAATAAGAGTAAACCTCCGCGAGAACCATTTCCTAATGCCTCACCGTCTGTAGAAGCGGTGGTGGCTAAAACCAGAATATTTTTGTCTTTAGTCTCAATAACATCGGTAGCAATATCATCTTTTGTGCCGCCAAAGGTTTTAGACCAGAGTATTTCTCCCCAGGTATTCACTTTCACTACCCAGATATCAGTACCGCCTAATCCGTTAAATGCTTTAGACGCAGGTACATCTCCATCGTTATTGCTATTAGTTGAGCCTACAATAATATAGCCACCGTCGGAGGTAGGGGTAGAAGCATAGGCATATTCATTGTTTTTTCCTCCCATACTCTTCTGCCATTGGAGAGCAGTTTGTGCAATGGTTCGTGGAGAATAAAACAAGCAAAAGTAGAGTAAGCCTATAAAACTCGGTTTCATCTGATAATCCTGATGGGTTAATGTTTAATTTGTGCAAACATCATACCATACAGGCACCAAAAACAAAACGCCCTGACTACAAGAGCCAAGGCGTATAAAAGGGGCACCGTAAGAAGAAAAGTCTTATTTACCTAATTTGATTTTCAGGTTTTGGTCTAATGCTTCCAAAAACTCTTCTGTATATAGGTAATGTTCGCCATGGCTTACTTTATTGCCATGAATACAAACTGCTAAATCTTTCGTCATTTTGCCTGACTCAACCGTTTCAACGCATACCTGCTCTAAAGCCTGACAGAAGTCGATTAACTCCTGATTACCATCTTTTTTACCACGGAATTCCAAGCCACGAGTCCATGCAAAGATAGAAGCAATCGGGTTAGTAGACGTTGGTTTACCTGCCTGGTGGTCACGGTAGTGGCGTGTTACTGTTCCGTGAGCTGCTTCTGCTTCCATTGTTTCGCCATCTGGGGTAACCAATACAGAAGTCATTAAACCTAATGAACCGAAACCTTGTGCTACTGAGTCAGACTGTACGTCGCCATCGTAGTTTTTACAAGCCCATACAAACGAACCATTCCATTTCAAAGCAGAAGCTACCATGTCGTCAATCAGTCGGTGTTCGTAAACGATTCCCGCTTCTTCAAATTTGGCTTTGTAATCTGCCTGGTAGATTTCTTCAAAAATATCTTTGAAACGACCATCATATTTTTTCAGAATGGTGTTTTTAGTAGATAAATATAAAGGCCATTTTTTGTTCAGGGCAACATTGAAGCAAGAGTGTGCAAAACCACGGATTGATTCATCTGTGTTATACATACCCATTGCTACCCCACCTCCTTTGAAATTATATACATCAAATTCTTTTACAGTTCCATCGGCTCCTTCAAATTTCATAGTTAATTTACCCGGGCCATCTACTACGAAATCAGTTGCACGGTATTGGTCACCGAAAGCATGACGGCCTACGATGATTGGGGATGTCCAGTTAGAAACTAAACGAGGCACATTCTGACAAACGATTGGCTCACGGAAAACAGTACCGTCAAGAATATTACGGATAGTACCATTAGGTGATTTCCACATTTGTTTCAGATTAAACTCTGTTACACGTGCTTCGTCAGGAGTAATAGTAGCACATTTAATACCCACACCATATTCTTTGATCGCATTTGCTGCATCGACGGTAACCTGATCGTTGGTTTCATCACGGTATTCAACGCCAAGGTCATAATATTTAATATCTACATCAACATAAGGTAGAATCAATTTATCTTTAATAAAACGCCAGATGATTCGGGTCATCTCATCACCGTCTAACTCAACAACGGGGTTTGCTACTTTAATCTTATTCATGATTATTTGTTTAATTAATAAATGCGGTGTAAAGTTATAAACAGAATGTGAAAAAATTATTAATTAGGTCGAATTTTCTATTGAAAAGCATAAAAAAAGAGCCCCCAAACGGAAGCTCTTTTTAACTTAAACCAAAGAAAATTATGAAAATTAATAAAATCTTATTTATTCAGAAGCTCATCAAAAGATAATGCTACATAGTACATTGAGCCTATAAGCGCACTACCATAAGCCTGAATATATGGTTTACCACCAATGTTTGTTCCTCCTAATTTAATAATAGACTTCATAGCCGGAAGCTTCATACTAACCTGTGCATCAAGGTTATTGATGGCCGGTACAGTAGTATTAGAGAAGAAAGTTGTTCCGGTAGTGGTAGGTTGATTAAAGCTGGCCTGCCACAAGAAAGCATTCTGATGTTTGAAATTGATGTTAAAACCGAATTTATCACCACTACCAATTCTCTTACCAAAACCAAGATTGTAACGATAATCAGGAGTGTTGAAGCCTGCGTATTGTTGCTCGGCACTTGGTACAAATCTTTTCAGTTCATTATTAGCTATATTGGCATTGATAAAGAAGCCTTTAGTTAAAGAATAGTTCAAGCCAAGAGCCCAGCCATTCACTTTAATTTTTTCGGAAGTATTTGCAGGTCTTGAATAGCCTAAACGGGTAGTTGCACTTGATACGCCAGACTCAATTGGTAAACCTGGACCCGCCGCAGCGGTAGGTACAACTACAGAAACACCACCGATGAAGTTTCTATAGGTGCTGGTGTAGTAATAAGCATCAACAAAAAGTTTTTTGCCAATTAAGCCTTTATAACCAATCTCAACAGATTGAATACGCTCTGGTTGAAGCGTTTTTGCCGAATATTTAGGTAATGTTGCCAAAGCAAATGCTGGAGTAACTTGTTGAGTAACACCAGGCACATTGGCAACTAATACTTTTTGTAACTCAGCATTAAATGCTGCCTGGAAATTTGCAGCAATAGCACCCGGAAGTTGCGCGTCAATACCCGGTTGAAGGTTTTGCGCCAATGCGCCAGGCAGGGTTTGTGCCACGCCTGCCTGAATAGCTGCTGCTGCAGCTTCAGGCGGAATTTGTCCTGCCTGAACTGCCGCATTTACCTGTGCTGTAACTCCCGCAGTTACTTGTTGCGTAATGGCAGCTGTAACTCCCGCAGTTACTTGTTGAAGAATAGCGGCGTTTACACCTGCCGTAATTGCGGGTGTTGCTTGTGCAGTAACCGCCTGTGTTGCATAAGCCTGTGCTTTAGCTACTACATCAGCAGTAATATATTTTAATGGGTTTGCCTGAAAGTCATTTAAAACAGCCAGAGAAATACCGTTGCTAAGGTTATATCTTGCATTAAATTCAGGTAAACCACCAATGAGTGTACCTGCAGGGGTTTTAAGGTCGATATATTGGTTTTGAGTAGTAGGAATTCTAAAGCCTGATTGATATGATAGTCGGATGTTATGGTCACCAAAAGAAGCTACCCCAGATACCCGAGGAGTGAATTGACCATCAAAGTTCTGGTTTTTATCATACCTGATTGAGGCAGTAAGTTTGAAGTGATCGCCAAATAAACTTTTTGCAGCTTGTAAAAAAGCACCATATTCGTTGATATTGATGGTACCGTTTCTGCCATCTTTTTGATCAGCAAACAGCGTTCCATTCGAGCGTAATTGATATACTCTGTAATTGGCTCCGGCCAAAAGGTCAATAAATTTAACCTGATTTTTGAAATTATAAACGCCTTCAGTATGGTATAGATTGGTTTTATCTAAGAAAGCGCCACCTCCATCAACAATGGCTTTTTCCCTATATTTATCCAATAGGGCATCATAAGCAGCAGTTCCCGGTTGAGGCATACCCTGATCGGCGGCAGCACGAGCAGCCAAATGTGCCTGAGCCTCGGCTTGTCCGGCACTTCTTGCCTGCACAAATGCGCCCACATACGTACCAAACCATGTTTCATGAGGCTTAATTTCATTAAGCATATTAACAGCCGTTAATCCGGAAAAATAGGATTGACCCGAACGCTCCTGAGTTGTATAGGTTCTTAAGGTAAAATTATCACCTCTTAACTCTAATTTAGCCTGAGTCAGGTTAAAATTTCTTAAAGAATAGCGGCCTGTTCCTGTATAGGCGGTAGTTCCATATCCATAGTTTACCTGTCCTACCAACTCTACTTTCTCGTTAATTCTGTAATGCAATGCTACATTAGTTTTAAAACTCTTGGTATTATAGTCAAGCATATCTCTTTCGAGGTAGCCAGTACGGCTGATATTCGTATTAGCAGGAATCAACCCGGCAGCTGCTGCAGGAAGTAAGCCTTTACCTATTAAGCCGGTTGCAACAGTAGTCATATTGGCCTGCACTTCATCACCATATACGTTCATCCCATCATAATCTGTATCTACACCAGCACCACGAGTACCATTTTCTAAACCACCCACGTTCAGGTTAGTATAATTGGTTGCTTCCCAGTCTTTAGCACCGATATAAGCCAGGTTTACTTTAAAGGCAAATTTATCATTAAATGCTTTAGCATAACGTAAAGACAAATCGTAGAAAGGAGTAGTAACTGTTTCTCTGTTAGAAGCGTTCATTACTCCGGTTTTTACAGTAGCACTTAAGCCCTGATATAAGAATGGACTTTTACTGTTCATTAATATCAAACCGTTGATGGCATTAGGGCCGTATAGGGCAGATGCTGCGCCTGGTAATAGCTCTACGCTTTCAACGTCTAATTCAGGCATGCCTACTATATTATCAACAGGGAAATTTAGCCCTGGCGCCTGATTATCCATCCCATCAATCATCTGTACAGTACGGGGGTTTCCGGTTGCGCCGAATCCACGCATATTGATTGATTTGAATAATAAGCCCTGGGTTGTCATGTCTACACCTTTCATATTAGCAAGCGCATCATAGAAAGAAGGAGAAGTTGATTCGCGAATGGCACGAATATCCATTTTTTCAACGGCAACAGGCGATTTCATCACGGTCTCTTCCACCCGTGAGGCGGCTACTACTACTTCCTGACCTAAGATGGCTTGTTCTTTCAGAGAAATGTTTATTGCAGCATTATTGCCCGAAACATTTACTTCCTGACTTTCATAACCCACCGACGTAATTAACAGCGTGAAAGGAGGGGGTGTTGAAGTGCTGAAAGAGAAATTTCCTTTAGTATCGGTAATAGTTCCGATTACTTTTCCTTTCACTTGTACACTTACTCCAATCAATGGTTCTTTGGTAACGGCGTCTGTTATTGTACCGGAAACCTTGGTCTGAGCTAAGACCATTTGAGTGATAAAAAAGCAACAGATTCCGACCAACAATTTTTTTGCGGAAAGTTTGTACATGAGGGTATTGGTTAGTGGGTTAACAAAACGTAATTTTGTGTCAAACATAGAAAAGAAAACAATAATATGCAAGCATACTATTGTTAGATTTTATAGAAATTTTACAATTTTACCAAAAAATAATCATATAAGATGAGAAAAGTTTTTTTTTCATATTTATTTTTGTTTTTCACTTTGTCGGGGGTCTCTGTGCATGCCCAGAAGTACATAATTCTTAACTCCGGTTTTGATGCCACAAATGTGCCTCCAGTGCCAGATTATGCCCTAAAAGAGACTTGGGCGGCACTTCCGGATAAGGAAGATGCCGCGGATAAAATACCTTTGAACTCTAAGCTGAAAGATGGCCAGAAAGACGCCAGAGTCGATGTTTTTTTCTTGCATCCGACTATTTATACTTACGCTCCCAAAAATCAGTATCTCTGGAATGCTGATGTACATGATGAAGAACTGAACACAATGGTTGATAATTCGACGATTCTGAATCAGGCGACTGCTTTCAATGGCTCAGGTAGGGTTTATGCTCCAAGATACCGACAGGCACACTACTATAGTTTTCTGACAAAAAATGCAGATGATAAGAAACAGGCATTAGATCTGGCCTATACTGATGTAAAATCAGCATTTGAGTATTATCTTCAACACTGGAATCAAGGCAGGCCAATCATTATCGCTTCGCACAGCCAGGGAACTGTTTTAGCCAAACGGCTGTTGAAAGAGTTTTTTGATGGCAAGCCTTTACAAAAGCAATTAGTAGAGGCATATCTGATAGGCATTGCTACAGCGCCCGATACCTTTGATAAAATTAAACCCAGCCAGTCGGCTGAAGAAACAGGTGGCTTTGTTTCATGGAATACTTTTGCCAGAGACTTTATTCCGCCTTATTACAATGATGGTTTAGATAAAGCCATTTGCACTAACCCTCTTTCATGGAAACTGAATGAGGATTTTGTTTCAAAAAAAGAAAACAGAGGAGGAGTAGGCTTAAAATTTACCTTTGTGAAAGAAGCCGCAGATGCCCAGGTACATGAGGGGATTTTATGGATTAATAAACCTTATGTAAGAGGTCGGGCTTTTTTAAGAACGAAGATATGGCATAGAGCAGATATAAACTTATTTTGGATGAATATCAGAGAAAACGTAGCTTTACGTACAGAAAGATACTTTAATCAACAATAAAAAAACATTTATTCACTTCATATAACAAATATCAATCTATTATTCATTAACATTTTCAATAATTATCCGGATACCAAATAGCTTTAAATCATTGGATTAAAATTTGCTTACTGAATTCTGATAATTCAACATTAATTAAAATTTTCGACTCATCGCACAGTACTTAAACCGCAGATGCTTAACAATCTGTGATAAGTGCATTTTAACATTGAAGCAGTATTAATGAAAGATAATTACGTGATTATAATGGCAGGAGGCGTCGGAACAAGATTCTGGCCTTTTAGCCGTACTACCAATCCCAAACAATTTCATGATGTTTTAGGAGTAGGTAAGACCATGATTCAGCAAACTGTTGAGCGTTTTGAAGGAATTTGTCCGCAGGAAAATATCTATATCGTTACAAGCGAAGAATACTACGATTTATGTAAGCAGCAATTACCGTATCTGTCAGACGATCAGATACTATTAGAGCCAAGCCGCAGAAATACAGCGCCTTGTATTGGCTATGCCTGCTATAAAATTGCTTCTAAAAACCCCAAAGCAAATATAGTAGTGGCGCCTGCCGATCATATTATTCTGAAAGAAGAAGAATTCAGAAAGAGAATCAACATTGCGCTTCATTTTTCTGAAAAAAATGATGTATTAGTCACATTAGGTATTAAACCGACCCGCCCTGACACAGGCTATGGTTACATTCAGTTTACGGAGTCGGAGGGTGATATTAAACGTGTACGGACTTTTACCGAAAAACCCAACTTAGAATGGGCTGTCAAGTTTATCGAGAGTGGCGAGTTTGTCTGGAATGCAGGTATTTTTATCTGGAATGTACAAACCATAAAGAAAACCTTTGAAATGTTTTTGCCTGAAATGGCTGAGGCCTTCGAAGAAATCAAAAAGGAATTTTATTCAGAACGCGAAGCAGAGGCACTCAAAAAGGCATATCCGCAATGTAAGAATATCTCGATTGATAATGGTGTGATGGAAAAAGCGGAAAATGTGTTCGTGGTGCTTTCTGATATTGGCTGGTCTGACTTAGGTACGTGGAAGTCATTGTATGATGTATCTGATAAGGATGAAAATCAGAATGTAATTGATGGCCAGACACTATTATATGATACAAAAAACTGTATTATAAAAACCCCGGATGAAAGACTCGTGGTTATTAATGGTTTAAACGGGTACATTGTGGCCGAATACGATAACGTATTGATGATCTGTAAAAAAGAAGATGAGCAAAAGGTTAAAGAATTTGTAGCTGCCGCCGGAAATAAAGGGAAGGATTTTGTATAGATTTGATTATGAAAAAAAATAGTATCTGGATAATAGGGGTGTTTCTGACACAATTCGGGTGTTCAAACGTGCAACGTATGGATACAACCGAAGTAAAAGAAGAAATGGAAGGACATAAAATCAGGCGGATTTCTCCTGCCCGGATTATGGAACAAGTAGAGGTTTTAGGTAGTAAAATAACTATTATACTTACTAAGGATTTTGAAAAGCAGATGAAGGATGCTTCACCGAATCGTACTGAGGAAATCTGCGCTTTGAAAAATATGCAGGTGATAGATTCTCTATCAAAAAAATATAAACTCACGATTCGCTTGTTAGGTCAACCAGATATCGGGAGTAATAATAGTTTATATCTTAAAGAGAAAGAAGTATTAGAGGCTTATGCCGATAATGCCATGCAAAAATTGCCTTTAAGCAACAATATACAGAGTATAGATGATTCACTTTTTGTTTATACTGCCCCTATTGGTGTTGACAAAGGCGTTGGGAAATTGTGTTTTAGTGATGATTCTGGTTTTGCTATCTGGAGTATTGTTCTGAAGAAAGCAGAAGTTATTAAAAGTATCGGGTCTGAAAAATAGAAAGAGAGCTACCAATCGTAAGTGGTAGCTCCTTTAACTAAAACAAAACTATAAAAAACCTAATTTTGAAAATCCTTAGTTGTTCATATTATTACTTTCTCCCGCTTTCACATCATCATTCTTCACCGATTTTGTTTTCTTCTGCTCAACCATTCTCATATTGCCAATTTTGTAGCTGAAAGTAAGGCGTACATTTTGATTGTAAATATTGTTGATATTGGTCTGACTGAACTGAGCGGTGTTCAATGTCGACTTCATTACTATTCCACCAAAGAAGTTTTCTGTAGCTAACCCAAGACTTCCTTTCTTATTTTTGAAATCTTTTCTGAAACCAACCGAGTACATATAGAAACTACCTTGTGTTCCTTGCAATTGCACTTGTCTGCCTCTGAAGAAACTAAAAGCCTGGATACCCCAACCGTTTTTAAGTTGTATCTGTGACTGAAGGCGTCCACCAATTACTACTCCTGTATTGCTTGTCAAGAAAGATTGCCCGTCAGCACCCCGTACTTGTCCTTCCAGATAGTTATAATATACATCAATACCTCCGTTTACTGACCATTTTGGTGTGATAGTGAAATTACCAAATACATTAGAACCAAATACTTTTTGTGTACCGATATTCTGGAATGTGGTGATAATAGCACCTACCAAAGTATCAGAAGGAGAACTCAGACGAAGAATTGAATTATTTGTCTGACGACCAAACACCGATGCATTCAGATATACTTTCTTGATGCTTGAACTGGCACTTAATTCAAAATTATCAGTTATTTCAGGGCGTAGACTTGGATTACCAATGGTAATGTTTTGTGGATTCGCCAGATTGAAGTTCGGATTCAACTGTTGTAAACCCGGGCGTTGAATGCGTTTGTTATAGGCCGCTTTCAAAGTTGTATTTCCAAAAGTCTTCGATACGTTTACACTTGGTACAAGGTTACCATAAGCCGGAATATTAATATCTTTTATCTGATCTTGTGCATCAATTGTGGTATATTCATAACGAGCTCCTGCTTTGATGGTATATTTATTCTTTGTAGAATAAGTATATGACATATAACCAGAAGCAATATTTTGTGAATAATCTAATAAACCTGCCGGATTTCTGGCATCAGAGGCAAAATCACCCGTTGCACCTGCAACCAAATAACTGAAATCACTATTTACCTGACGGAAAATACCCTTCACACCTACTTCAAACATCTGATTTGTTTTAATTGGTGTCTGGAAATCAGTTTGTAATGTAACCTCCTGATTCACATTTCCGTTGATATTTTTCTGACGGCTTGCTAACATTCCTGATTCATTTAGCAAATCTGCCAGGAAATTATTTTTAAGGTTACTTTTACTATATTGGGTTGAAACAGACCATTCTTGTGAAGGTTTGAAAGTACGTATATAATCTAAATTAATATCAACAGAGTTTGACAAGTCTTTGCTATCTACATTCCTAAACGAGGTCGAATTAAATACGTTG
This sequence comes from Emticicia sp. BO119, assembly GCF_013912375.1. GTDB lineage: Bacteria > Bacteroidota > Bacteroidia > Cytophagales > Spirosomataceae > Emticicia. Next base: position 230,445 of record NZ_JACETV010000004.1, read on the forward strand.
TTAGTATAAAGATTTGTGGTATAGTCCTGACTTCTTATAAAATTACGGGTACCAAAGTTAATGCCTGCGGTTAATGCCTGATTTTTAGAAATATCGTAATCAAACCCTAAGTTGTAACGACCAAACAAACCATTATCAAAAGCGTCAGCTGTTTGTTTGGTTAATACAGTATTGCCATTTACTAATGTGCTTTGATTTAAAGAAGTAGCTGCTTTATTATAAAAAGCACGGCCACCGCCACCCATGGTTACACCTAATTTACCTTTGCGGATACTACCATTCAAACCTAAGTTAGAGCCACGAATACCCACACCTGCATCCACATTCAATGTCAAACCCTGAATCGTGCTTTTCTTAGTAATGATATTGATAATACCACCAGAGCCTTCTGCATCATATCTTGCCGATGGAGAGGTAATTACCTCTACAGATTTGATTAAGTCAGATGGGATCATCTTAAGTGCATCAGCAATGCTACTTGCAATGATAGTAGAGGGTTTGTTATTGATTAAAACCTTAATATTAGATGTTCCGCGTAATGATACGTTACCGTCTAAATCAACTGTTAATAGAGGTACTTTACGTAGTACATCAGCAGCATCTCCACCCTTCGAAGTAATATCTTTTTCTGCATTATAAACCAATCGGTCAACTTTCTCCTCAATCATTGATTTTTCGGCTGTCACAGTTACTTCATCTAATTGCTTGGTACTTGTAGATAGCTTGATTACACCTAAATCAACATCTTTACCTTTTTCAACTTTAATATTATCGATGGTTTTATCAGCATAACCAATAAAAGTTATCACTAATTTATATTCACCTGGGGCTATCCTTGATAGAGTAAACTTGCCCTTTTCATCTGCCATTGTTCCGTCTACTACCTTATTTTCTTTATTATACAGTGCAACACTTGCAAATTCAACAGCGGTTGTTACGGCCTCATCAATTACAAAGCCTGTAATCTTCGAGTTACCTCTTGGGGCATTGCCTTCAAGATTTAAAGTTGGTGTTTGTTGTTGATTGCCCGGACGTCCATTTCCATCTCCTCTCTGGCCACCTCTACCGCCAGGGCCACCTCCGGGGAATTGTGCCATTACTGTAGTACCAACCAGGGCAAGCAAACTTAGAATAGTGATAAACTTTTTCATTGTATTGATCTATTATATTTTGTTTTTTTCTATGTCAATGATTTAACGACACAAAATAAATGTATGTTTTTTGTACATTTTTGCAGAATAGATGAAATACACAAGAGAGAAGATGAAAGTAGAAACATAGCTTATATATACATGAAAACCCTTCAAAATAGCCCGAAATGCAGTTTTGATTGCGTGTTAGGGTTTTTTGTCGTCGAATTGAGAACTTTGGTCTGTTTGATGGTAATTGAATTATTTTAATATTATAGATTTGTTTGCGTTTTGTACTTTCGGTATTAATTAGCCTTACTAAGTTATAAACTTTAAAAAGTGCAAAAAAATATAAAAACAATTTAACAATTAATGACAATACTTAATAGAAAAATATCTGTTGAATACCTCTTTCGTCTGCTTTTTCATATATTGTTCTGGGGAGTATGGGTGGTATGGCCTATTATTAATGCATACTTAAATGACACCGAAAGAGACAGATGGTACTTAGGTCATATTGCCCCGTTGTCTATTACGCATGTTCCTCAGTTTTTTATTAATACTTTGATTTTAATGCCATTTTTTCTTCGGAAAAGAGGTGTCGGGTCTTATGTGTTTTCTGTCATTATCCTGAGTTTCGCTTTTGTTATCATTCAGTATTTACTGAAACTTGGACTGTGGGATAATCCTGTCGATATGAGTGGGCATAGAATCAAACTTTTTGAGATGAAGACCATGTTTCCTATTCTCTTTGTCAGTGCCATAAGTACCGTATATGGTCTTATTCTCTACATGGCCGATCAGGAGAAATTAAAAAGAGAGGAAAAACAGGAAAAACTTCAGGCCGAGCTGTCATTTCTACGCTCACAGATAAGCCCACATTTTATTTTTAATGTATTAAATAGCATAGTTTATCTCATTCGTACTAAATCAAGTGCAGCAGAGCCGGTTACTATTCAGCTATCAGAACTCATGCGCTATATGTTATATGAGGCAGATGATGTACAGGTATCTTTAGATAAGGAAATCAATTACCTGAATAACTATATAGAGTTGCAAAGGGTAAGATTTGAAGAAGATGTAGAAATAAATATGAAAGTAGAAGGCAATATAGGCTCACAGATTATAGAGCCAATGTTACTGATTCCGTTTGTTGAAAATGCGTTCAAACATGGTGTAGGCATGATTGACACGCCTATAATTGATGTATTGGTAAGATGCGATGGTAATAACCTGTTTTATGAAGTAAAAAATAAAATAGCCCCTGAATTAGCAGAAGACAAAGACAATAGCTCAGGCATTGGTTTGAAGAATGTTAAACGCAGATTAGAATTATTATATGCTGAGAAGCACAAATTAGAGATTAAAAAAGAGGATAATTGGTTTATTGTTTCTCTATTTTTACAACTAAAAACAATTGGCTTATGACACTCAGATGTATTGCCGTTGATGACGAAAGTATGGGGCGCAAACTCCTGGAAGAGAATATCAGACAAATACCATTCCTGGAGTTGGTTCGTACCTGTAAAAATCCTTTTGAAGCAATGCAGGCTTTACAAGAGGAGAAAATCGACCTGATGTTTCTTGATATTCAGATGCCTGGTATGTTAGGTACTAAGTTTTTGCAGAGTTTAAGAGAAAAACCCCTTGTTATTTTTGTAACCGCTTATGCCAACTACGCTGTAGAAAGTTACGATTTGGATGTGGTAGATTATCTGATGAAGCCGGTAAGTTTAGAACGTTTCACTAAGGCTACTTATAAAGCCCTCGAAATATATACTAAAAATCATGTGGCAGCAACGTCGGCATCGGCTGTATCATCTGCTGAACATCTTCCAAAAGCCGACGAATTTCCGGATTTTTTCTTTATAAACGTCGAGTACTCGTTAGTCAAGATTATCATAAAAGACATTACCCATATAGAGGGTTTGAAAGACTATATCAAAATATTTCTTACAACTCAGACCAAACCAATTCTTACCAAATCTACTATGAAGGCAATTGAAGAAAAATTGCCGCCTAAACAATTTATGCGTATTCATAAATCTTTTATCGTAAATACCGATAAAATAGAATCAATTAGAGGGCAGCGCATTAAAATTGGTACACACGATATTCCGGTAAGTGAATCAAGTATTGACGACTTATTGAAACTCTTAAATTATTCCAAATAAAACCCGTTCACCAGATTTTACTATGATGAAGTACAAAAAGTTTACAAATCTATTTGTAGGGGGGCTTTTTATTGCCCTTCAAAGCCTTGCTCAGGCACCTGAAGAAAACCGTTTTACTAAAATAGTTTTAGGCGAAAAATTGGACGAGCCTATGGAAATGGCTTTATTGAAAGACGGTCGTGTTTTATTTGTTGAGCGTAAGGGTGCATTGAAACAATACAGCCCTGTTACTAAGGAAATCAAAACATTGGCTACGATTCCGGTTAATACCAAATATACTAATCGCCAGGGAGTAAAACGTGAGGCGGAAGAAGGTCTGATGGGATTGATACAAGACCCGAATTTTGAGAAGAACCACTGGATTTATATGTATTATGCCGACCCTGACGTAGCAAAACATGTGCTGGCTCGTTGGGAGTTAAAAGGTGAAGAATTAGTGGAAACTTCAAAGAAAATTCTTTTGGAAGTACCAACCCAGAGAGAAGAATGTTGTCATACAGGTGGTGGAATGGTTTTTGACAAAGCCGGGAATCTGTTTCTGACGGTTGGTAATAATACCAGCAATAGTAATTCAGATGGATATGCCACGATTGACGAACGTCCGAATCAGGAAAACTGGGACGACCAACGTGGTGCAGCCAATACTAACGATTTACGCGGGAAAATCCTGAGAATTAAACCTGAAGCGAATGGAACCTATTCAATCCCTAAAGGGAATCTTTTTCCGGAAGGTACCCCTAAAACCCGCCCGGAAATCTATACAATGGGTCATCGTAACCCCTGGAGACCAAGCATTGACAGCAAAACAGGTTATTTATACTGGGGAGAAGTAGGCCCGGATGCCTCCAAGGATTCAGAGCGTGGCCCACGTGGGTATGATGAGTTTAATCAGGCCAAAGGTCCAGGCTTTTTTGGCTGGCCATACTTTATTGGCGATAGCAAGCCTTATACAGACTGGGATTTTGTAACCAATAAACCCAAACCGGACTCACAATTTGACCCTGCCAAACCTATTAATGATTCTCCGAATAACACAGGGTTAAGAGAATTACCACCTGCACAGAAAGCCTTTATCTGGTATCCGTATGCTATCTCAGAAGAATTTCCGTTGGTCGGAAGCTCAGGTCGTAGTGCTACCGGCGGCCCTGTGTACCGCCGCTCTGATTTTCCGAATGCCAAACGTCCGTTTCCAGATTATTATGAAGGCAAATGGCTGATTGTAGAGTTTATGCGTGGCTGGATTATGAGTATAACAATGGATGAAAACGGTAATTATAAGTCAATGGAGCGTTTTATGCCTAATACTGATTTTGGTAGTGCCATTGATATAGACTTTGCCCCTGATGGAGATTTATATGTATTAGAATATGGTACTGCCTGGTTTAAAGGTAATGACAACGCACGCCTGGTAAAAGTAGAATACAACGCAGGTAATCGTAAGCCCGAAGTACAGATTGCCGCTGATAAGACAGGGGGGGCTATTCCGCTTAAAGTAAATTTATCTTCTGAAGGCAGTAAAGATGCAGATGGCGATGTACTGTCTTATGAATGGAAAGTAAGTAATAAGACGGCCGGAACAAGGGTATTTAAAACGGCTAACCCTATTGTAAGTTTTGATAAGGCAGGTGTTTATAAAGCTACGTTAACAGTAACAGACTCTAAAGGTGCTAAAAACAGCCAGTCGTTAGATATTAAAGTAGGAAATGAGCCTCCGGTGGTGGCTTTTGATATTATGAAAGGTAATAAAACTTTCTACTTCCCGAATAAGCCAATAGAATATGATGTAAAAGTAGAAGACAAAGAAGATGGTAGCTTGAAGAATGGAAAAATCAAACCCGAACAGGTAGCCGTAAATATAGATTATATGCCTATCGGCTATGATAAAATTGAAGTTTCTCAAAACCACCGGGGGGCTGATGCAACGGCTTTTGCTTCAACCGGACAGCGTTTAATTGAGGCCAGCGACTGCAAAGCCTGCCATGTGATTGATAAAAAATCAGTAGGGCCAAGTTATAATGATATTGCCAATAAGTACAGAGGGAATACCGCAATGGTAGAAACATTGGCTAAAAAAGTAATTAATGGGGGAATGGGCGTTTGGGGCGAACACGCTATGAGTGCGCACCCGCAACTTTCACAAAGTGATGCTACCTCAATGGTTGAATACATTTTAAGCATAGGTGAGAAAAAAGATATAAAAACCTATCCTACCACAGGCAGTTATACAACAGCTATCCCTGCCGGGCAAAAAGAAAACGGTTCTTTTGTATTAAGGGCTTCTTATAAAGACAGGGGTACTAAACTCATGCCGGCTTTAGCTTCAGAACAGACGATTGTTTTAAGAAACTCTTTCTTAGACCCTGAATTAGCTAATAAAGCCAGAGGTACACAAAAAGTAATGACGCCTTCGAAATCATTCTTTATGGTAGGTAATGATTCTTATATTGGGTATGATAAAATAGATTTCACTAATATAAGCCAGATTGACTTTTATGTACAGGCAACCACCCGTGTAGGAGCCGCAGGAGGGATAATAGAAATCCACCTTGACTCTCCTACTGGCCCATTGGCAGGTAAGACAGAAATGATTGCAGTAAAAGAACCAGCCCCGTTCCGCCCGCCGACACAAGGGCAGCAAGCGCAGGCAAATGACCTTCCGGGTGTAAGACCAGAAATGGTGATGGCTGTAAGAAGAGGGGCAGTTATGGCCCCTGTAAAAATATCAGCAGAGGGTTTCCATGATGTATATTTTGTCTTTAAAAACGAAAAAGCATTAGCTACGCAAATTGTAATGCAATTAATGGGAATAGATTTTAAAAGTAATGGTAACTTGTAAAATCATTTAAACTATTCAACCTACTTGTATATTATGAAAATCCTGAAATTCAGAACAATCCTTTCAGGGGTTGTTCTTTTATCGTTCAATCTGGTTTTGTTCGGGCAGAAACTATCTTCTGGTCCACAGGTGCTGACTTTTCATTCAGATACCGACGACACAGAGCAACCTTATGGTTTATATCTACCTAAAAACTATAATCCAAAGAAAAAGTATCCGCTTGTTGTGATGTTGCATGGAGCCGGCTCTAACCACCGTTTGGCTTTACGCCGGGTATTTGGTAAAAGTAATGCCGAAGGAGAGTCAGATGTAGAAGCAAGCCGTTATTTCCCTGAGTGGAAAGATGTTGAGTATATTGTAATAAGCTCTTTCGCCCGAGGTACTATGGGGTATCAGGGAGTAGTGGAAAAAGATGTAATGGATATGCTTGCAGATACTAAAAAGCGTTTTAATATTGATGAAAACCGCACGTATCTGACAGGCCTATCAATGGGTGGCGGTGGAACTATGTGGATTGGCCTGAGCCGTCCTGATATTTGGGCTGCTATTGCACCAGTTTGTCCGGCTCCTCCGGGCGGAACTTTAGAATTAGTGCCCAATGCCCTTAATTTTCCGGTGTATTTTTTTCAGGGAGACGCCGACCCTGCTGTGAAAGTAGATTCAACGCGTAAATGGGTTCAACGACTGAAAGACGCCGGAACACAGGTTGAATATACCGAGTATCCGGGAGTGAAACATGATAGCTGGGTAAATGCCTATAAAGATGAGTTTATTTTTGATTGGTTTGCCAGGCATAAACGTAATCCAATGCCTGAGCGTGTACGCTTTGCTACCAGCCAGTATAAACATAATAAGGCTTACTGGGTAACTTTAGATGAATTGACACCGGGTATAACCGCTTTGATAGATGCTAAATTTACAGGCAAGAATCATTTGGAAATTACTACTAAAGGCTTGAAAACCTTTACGCTTAATCTGACAGACCACCCAAGCTTCAAATCAAAATCACCTTTAGAACTGGTGATTAACGGTCAGACAATTCGGGCAGATGCAGGTGCCATACTAACACTAACACAAAGTGGAGATGCCTGGGCAGTAAATGCGCTGAATACTCTAACCTCTGCCAAAAAAACAGGAGCTGAAGGCCCGATGTCTGAGGCTATTGCCAGCCGCCACATATATGTTTATGGAACAGGTGGAAGTCCGTCACCTGATGAATTAGCCAAAAGACGTGCAGAGGCCCAAAAGGCTATGGAATGGTCTACTTATAGAGGCGATTTCTTAGGGAGAGTAATGGTTTTTCCGCGTTTATTAAGTGATAAAGAAGTTCGGGCAAGTGATATCGAAAGCTCTAATCTGATTCTGTTTGGTAACAAAGAAACCAATAGTCTGATTGAGAAATATAATGATAAGCTCCCTTTATCATTAAAAGCATCAGCAGATAGTTATGGGCTGGCCTATGTATTTCCTTTAGGAAACCATTACGTATTGGTAAATTCGGGTTTACCCTGGTGGACATTATCAGATAATCCGAATGCTCCCACACGTCAGAACTCCCCCGCACCGATGAACATTTTAGGCAGATTTCAGGATTTTGTACTCTTCAAAGGAACTATCAATACTGTAGTATCTGGCGGAAGGTTCAATAATGACTGGACACTACCAGCTGCAGAAGCTGATAAAATGAAAGCCTCTGGTGTGGTGGTTTTTAAATAGTAGTACTCTTTTTTAATAGAGCAGACGTGCTTTGTTCCGGATATAATTTTCCGGAACAAAGCACGTTTTAGTTTAAATTACTTAAATTCTGGCATTAGATTTGACTTATTAGGAGAAATTATAGTAGCTTTGCAACCCTAAATGAGAAAAAATACTTACATATCACGTTCTTTTGGGCTACTCATGTTTATGATGGTGGTTCTGACGAGTGTTTTAGGTAAACAGATTTACCATACACACTCCAATGAGGTACCTGTTGCAGCAGAGAAAATAAAATCCAAAAAGACCAATAAAGAAGAGCAGTCAAAAGAACAGACGGTTGTAAGTGAAGTATCTTTAGAGGTAGTTGTGCCGAGCCATGCTTTCGATTTTGGACACTACGATATCATTTTACCTGCTCCGCAAATTATTTATGTAATCGTTGAGACGTCTGTTAAAACTTTTACAAAACCACTTTACAGGCTATCGTATTTCGAAAAATTGTTTGAGCATTATATTGCTCCCAATGCACCGTAGTTTTCTGACCCTGTATGGGGTGTCTCCTTCTTTTCATTCATGAGTTCTTCATGAAATCGGTTAATCATTCAATTTTATTTTTTTAAATTATTCCCTATAATGAACAACAGAGGTGGAATTATAGCACTTTTAGTGGCTTTTGTAACACTTAGTGCTTACTTTTTATTACGTACCTGGAAAGCAAACGACATCAGAAATGATGCAGAAGCATTTGCTACTGATAAAAAAACAGGCAAAATAGATTTAGCCAAGAAACAAAGATACCTTGATTCTTTGTGGAAACAACCTGTATTTTTAGGTACAACAACTGAAGACCTTACCAAACAGGAGTTAGGCTTGGGTCTTGACTTGCAAGGCGGTATGAGTGTGATTCTTGAGGTTTCTCCTGCCGAAATCGTTCGTTCTTTAGCCGGAGGCTCAAGAGACCCTAAAGTAGCTACTGCTATTGCCAACGCACAAAAAAGGGCAGTTACAAGCAGTGCAAATTTTGTTGATTTATTTGCTGAAGAATTCAAAAAACTGGCTTCAGATGTAAAACTGGCAAAGGTTTTCTCCAATAGTTCTAACCGTGGTACACTTAGCCTGGAGTCTTCAGATAGTCAGGTCGTTAGCTATATTAAAAAAGAAGTTGATGGTGCTTTTGACCGTGCTTTCAGAATTATCCAGACACGTGTCGATAAATTCGGGGTTGCTAACCCTAACTTACAAAGATTGTCGGGTACAAACCGTATTCAGGTAGAGCTACCTGGTGTTGATAATCCTGACCGTGTACGTAAATTATTATCAGGTGCAGCAAAATTAGAGTTCTGCGAAGTATATACCATGCAGGAAATTGCGCCTTCGTTCGATGGTCTGGCAGGTATTTTACTGCAAATGGATATTGATGCCAAAAGTAAGGCAACAGCCACGAGCGGGACTAAAAAAGACACAACTGCTACTGCAACAACTGCCAGCACCGATACCTCTAAAAACAGTTTAAGTGCACAGTTAGCAGGTGGTGGTGCAAAAGGCGATTCTACCAAAAAAGATTCTGCTTCTCTGGCACAGCGTCAGAACAATGCTTTCAGTAACTTGTTTATTCCAACGGGTTATGGCGTGGCTGTTCGTACAAAAGATATAGCCCGTGTGAAAGAGGTAATGGATCGTTCAGATGTGCGTGCGTTGTTCCCGGCCAATGCAAGTTATGTATTTGATATTAAGCCACGTGCAAACGGCACAAATGTGAATGAGGAAATTGTAGATATGTATTTCGTAAAAGATTTAGGCAAAGCTCCGTTAGAAGGTGATGTAGTAACAAATGCTAATCAGGATTATGACGAGCGTGGAAAACCGGCCGTAGAAATGCAGATGAATGCTGAAGGTGCAAGAAAATGGAAAGCATTAACAGGAGCTAACATTGGCCGTCCGATTGCCATCATTCTTGATAATTATGTGTATTCTGCACCAAATGTAAATGGTGAAATTGGTGGTGGTCGTTCAAGTATTGCTGGTAACTTTACAGTAGAAGAAGCACAAGATTTAGCGAACGTATTGAAAGCCGGTAAATTACCTGCGCCTACCAACATTATCTCTGAAGACGTTGTGGGTGCAACTGTAGGGTCAGAAGCAGCACGTGCGGGTATTATATCATCATTGATAGGTCTATTGGTAGTATTAGGCTTCGTATTAATTTATTATAACAAAGCCGGTGTAATTGCCGATATCGCCCTTATCGTTAACTTATTCCTGTTATTAGGAGTTATGGCTTCATTTGGTGCAACTCTGACACTACCGGGTATCGCTGGTATGGTATTATCAGTTGGGGTATCAGTTGATGCGAACGTACTGATTTATGAGCGTATCAAGGAAGAATTGGCTTTGGGCAAAACCTTTAAAGACGCAGTAAGAGATGGTTTCAAAAATGCGATGTCATCTATCATCGACTCAAACGTAACTACATTGATTACAGGGGTTGTCTTATTTGCTTTTGGTACAGGTCTAATTCTTGGTTTCGCTACTACACTCTTAATTGGTATCTTCACCTCTTTATTCTCTGCTATCTTTATTTCGAGATTATTGTTTGAATACTATATTGGTAAAGGGAAAAATATTTCGTTTACTACTAAGTGGTCTGAGAAATTATTCAAAGATTCTCAGTTCGATTTCGTATCAAAACGTAAATTATACTACACTATTTCAAGTGCCATAATTATTGCTGGTATTGTTTCAATTTTCTTTAAAGGATTTGGTTTAGGGGTAGATTTCTTAGGTGGTCGTACTTATATTGCAAAGTTTGAGAAAACGGTGAATACTGAGGATATCGAAAGAGCTCTGAAACCAACTTTCGAAGGTCAGGCAATTGAGGTAAAAACTTTCGGAAATTTCGAACAGGTAAAAATTACTACTCCTTACAAAATCGAGAATACCAATACAGATGTTGAAAAAGAATTGCAAGCCAGCGTAAATAAGGCTATTGCTAATGTAAACGGTAATTCAGGTAAGGTAGTAAGTTCGTCTAAAGTTGGACCAACCATTGCCAATGACGCAATCTGGGGTGCAGTGAAAGCAGTATTACTGTCGATAGCGTTAGTATTTGCCTATATCTACATACGGTTCCGGAAACTCGCTTTCGGTTATGGCGCGTTGGTAGCGTTATCACATGACGTCCTGATTATCCTTGGGGTGTTCTCTATCCTGCGTGGTTTCTTGCCATTCTCGTTAGATGTTGACCAGGCTTTTGTTGGTGCGGTACTAACTATTATGGGGTATTCAATGAATGATACCGTTGTAGTATTCGACCGTGTACGTGAGTACCTGTCTGAAAAGCGTGGTGTAAAAGAAGATATTCCAACGGTTATCAACAATGCCTTGAACAGCACTTTGAGCAGAACGGCAGTAACAGGTTTCTCTACTTTGTTAGTACTCCTTGTATTATTGATTTTTGGTGGTGAAACTATCCGTGGTTTCGTATTTGCAATGTTTATCGGGGTAATTGTAGGTACTTACTCTTCGTTATTCGTAGCAACACCAATCGTTGTTGATGGTATGCAACGTGATATTAAGAAAGAAGAAGAAAAGCTGGCAGCTGCTCCGGTAGTAGTTGAAACCAAGAAATCTAAAAAGGCTTAATTAATAACCTGCGTTTCGGGATGAAACTTTATCCCGAAACGCAGGTTATTAGAATATTACGTCATCTAAGTATAAATATATATAGGCAGTAATCAGGGGGAAGATAAAAACTATTCATCCGAACGAGAAAGCACCATTTACAGGCAAAAGAAATAAATTTAAACAGCTTTATTGTAACCATTTCAGAGCTTTCAGGTTTTCATGCAAAAAAATAAAATCTTTTAATCATGAAAAATTTCCTGGGAATCAAATATGGCTTACATAAAGGAATAATAATTTTCATTTTATTAAGTAATTCTACGCTTATTTTTGGTCAGAGTTTATCTGATATCGACAAAAAGAAAATCAAAAATTTACTGATCCAGCAAGTTGACCATAATAATGTAGCTTCTATTTCTATTGCTGTAATTAACAAAGGGAAAGTAATACTGGAGGAAAGTTATGGATATGCTAATAAAGAAAGAAAAATTGTAGCAACTATCCATACACCCTATTATTTAGCTTCAGTTACCAAAAGCATAACTGCCACCGCAATTTTGCAATTGGCTGAAAAAGGTAAAATTTCTTTGCATGACCCGGTAAACAAATACCTGACCCACTACAAAGTAACGAGCAAATTTTGGAATATTGATTCGGTAACTATTCGCAAGACTTTAGGACATACTGCCGGGTTTACTACTCATGACAGAGATTGCTATCCGGATAAAATGACTTGCCCAATTACAATGGCAACCACTTTTTCGAGATATGCCAATGTAATCTGGAAGCCTGGAAGTAAATTCGACTATTCAAATATCGGATACCAGGTATTGGGCGAGATTATAAAAGAACAGTCAAAAATGAGTTTGGCTAAATATTTTGAAAAAGAAATATTTAGTCCTTTAAAAATGAAAAACTCCTTTTTGGCCGAAACTGCAATTCCTGCCAATACCGCATTAAGATACAGAGGAGGCCCACCTTTCAGTGCGGCAGAATTAAAAATCTCAAATACTCCGGCAAGTTCATCTGCGTATAGTAGTGTTAACGATCTTACAAAATTTGCTCTTCTACACTTAGGTTATATAGATCGGGAAATACTATCTTTAAAAACAATAAAACTAAAAGAAACAAGCCTGAATAATGATTTTGGCTGGTCTGTAAACCAGGATTATTTCGGTTTTAAAAGCTTTTATGCACAGGGTGGAACGACCGATGCTCAGGCAAGTATAAGGCTGATTCCTACAGAAGGAATTGCAGTAATAGTCCTTGCCAACTCTGGGCATGCCGATTGTAATACCATTACAAACAAGATATTATCCGTATTGAACAAGAATTTTGAAGAGAATTTTGAAAAACAAACCAAAACAACATCATCAACCTTAAATAATCCCGGAGAATTATTCTCTGAAGATTTAAAAGGAGAGTGGGGTGGTGAAATCGAAACTTTTAATGGAAATGTGCCTGTAAAACTTTGTATTCAATGTAATAGTGAAAATAAAATTGAAATAGATAATGATATTAAAGTTACCAGCATCAATTATAAAAATGGCGTTGTTTCGTTTAATTTAATACATAAAATCCCCATTGATGAAGATATGGGCAATGAGCCTTATTCATTAAGGTTTTATTTATCCCAAAAAGAAAACACCTTGTATGGCGTAGTATCTACTATGAATATTGATTATAACAATGCCCCCAGGCTTTCATATATTGTAAAACTAAAAAAGGCAGAATGATTAAATATAGCCCGGGAGTAATAGTAAATTCCTTCTGCATTAAATGCTATTTCAGTGAGAATTGAACTAAATATTGAAAGAATCGAATACTTTCATTTTCAGGCTTAACCGAATTCAAGTTAAAGATTTTTTTTGTTTATAAAATCCTGTGAAAGAAGGCTTTACACCTTATATACTCTCTGCAATCTCTATCAATTGATTAATGTGCGTTATAATCCTGGTATCTGGTCTGGTCTCTATACCCTGTCCGATTACCTGAAAACCAGTCAGAAGAATCTTAATATCTGGAAACCTTTTTTCCAGTTTATTGACATATTTCTGTGTTTCGTCCTGAGCAGGGCATGAAGTAATGGCAGCAAACATATAGTCAGGTTGTTGTGTTTCACATACGTAAACAAGTTCATCGAAAGGCAAGGTCTGCCCCAGATATATGACTTTGTTGTTGCGTGCTCTTATTACATAATTAGCAAATAGTAACGAAAGCTCATGTAGCTCTCCTTCTGGTAGATATAAAACAAACTTTTTAGCATAGGGATTTGCCCGTATTACCTGCCCATCAATGGCTACAATTAGTTTCTGGCGAATCAGGTTTGAGATAAAATGCTCTTGTGCCGGGCCAATAGAGCCTGTCACCCATAAAACACCAATTCTGTTTAAAAAAGGGTAAATGATATTAATCATCATTTCCTCAAAACCGAATTTCAGCGCATTTGTAGCCATAATCTTTTCAAATTTCTCTTCATCGAGATCAATCATGGCAATCGTCAGGGCATGAATCTGGTCAGGATAATTCTGTTGTTTGTCAGTTATACTGACAACTTCTTTTGATAGTTTTTCTGTAGAGAGTTTGGCAATTTCAGAAATCTTATATTCGTGTTCTTTCAGAAGGGCAATATTCAGCACTAATTTTAAGTCCTGATCGTCATAAACGCGGATATTAGTATCTGTTCTTTTAGGAGTAATAATATTATAACGTTGCTCCCAGATTCTGAGGGTATGTGCCTTAATGCCTGATAACTGCTCTAAATCTCGTATGGAGTAATTACTCATTATTTTTTTAGGTTTTCGCTTGAAAGGTGGTGCATAAATAAAGGTGATGTTTTTTGAGGGAACTCAACACAGTATTTGTTATAGTATAGATATAACTTAAACAAGTAGAATTTGTTTAAAAATTAATAAACAGATATTTATGTTTAAGCAACTTTAAAGATAATGAATAAAATTGAGTAATTTTGCACCCTGATTTTGAAAAATGATAAATCCATCAGATAGTTAAATAATCTTTAAACAATAATATGACTACCGAACAATTGAAGGAGTTAAAAGCCAGAGTAGCGGCTTTAAGGGGGTATCTTTGACTACGATAGTAAGAAAGAACAATTAGATGACCTCGAAAACCAGACGGCTCAACCTGAGTTCTGGACAGATGCCGAAAAGGCTGAAAGTGTAATGAAACAAGTACGTGCCCTCAAAGGTTGGACAACCGGCTACGAAAAGGCAGAAAGTGCCATCGGAGACCTTGAAACTTTATTTGAGTTTTATACATTAGGAGAGGCTACCGAAGAAGAAGTAGACGAAGAAGGAAAGAAATTTGATGAAATACTGGCAGAACTGGAATTGAAAAAAATGCTTTCGAATGAGGAAGACCAGTTTAGTGCCATATTGGAAATAAACGCAGGCGCAGGTGGAACAGAAAGCCAGGACTGGACAAGTATGCTCATGCGTATGTATATGATGTGGGCTAACAAAAAAGGCTACAAAGTATCCGAATTAGACTATCAGGATGGTGATACCGCCGGAGTAAAATCTGTTTCATTGCAGATTGAAGGCCCGATGGCTTATGGATTCCTGAAATCAGAAAATGGCGTGCATCGTTTGGTGAGAGTATCGCCTTTTGATTCTAATGCCCGTCGCCATACTTCCTTTGCCTCAGTGTATGCTTATCCATTAGTAGATGATACAATTGAGATTGAAGTAAAAGATGCAGATATTGAAATTCAGACTTCCCGTTCTGGTGGTGCAGGTGGACAAAACGTGAACAAGGTTGAAACCAAAGTGCAATTGACTCATAAACCAACAGGTATTATGATTACCTGCCAGATAGAACGTAGCCAGCATGCCAACCGTGAACATGCCATGCAGATGCTGAAATCGAAACTATACCAGTTAGAAGTCGAAAAACGTAATGCAGCCAAAGCAGAAACCGAAGCAGGGAAAATGAAAATTGAGTGGGGTTCGCAGATTCGTAGTTATGTCTTAGACGATCGTCGGGTAAAAGACCATCGCACCAATATTCAGACATCAAATACTGAAGCTGTTTTAAACGGAGAAATTGATGAGTTTATCAAGGGCTATTTAATGGCCAGCTAAAAGTATAAAGCAAGTAAAGAAAAGATGCCCGTGAGACTGTCTCACGGGCATCTTTTCTTTACTTGGATTTAACGGCTTTACCTGTTTCAAATGTATGTGTCGAATAATACTCTGCATCTTTTTTGCCTTTGGTAAAAGCATAATAGAGAATACCGATACCCAGTAAGACCGCCGGAATACTCAGAATCTGTCCCATATTCAAAACCATACTATTTTCAAATTCTTCCTGATTTTCTTTCAGGAATTCATAGAAAAATCTTAATGTAAATACCCATATTAGGAATATACCTAATAATAAGCCATGCGGCATTTTTTCTTTCATCCGGTTCCATAAATAAAATAATAGTCCACAAAGAATAAGGCATGAAAGCGCTTCATATAATTGCGCCGGATGGCGGGTAAATGCTTCGGGAGTCATTTTCATAGAACCATCAGGGTTCAGGCTAAATGTGTTGAATCTGAAAGCCCAGGGTACATTGCTTGGTTTGCCTAAAATCTCGTGGTTCATCAGGTTTCCTAATCGGATAAACGCCCCACCTAAAGCTACAGTTATAACCACTCTGTCTGTAACCCACAAAAAAGGCTGATCTTTGTGTTTGCGCCCATAGATAAATAAAGCAGTTAAAATACCAATTGTGGCTCCATGACTGGCCAGACCATTATACGGTGGCACAATCATATCTATCAGGAACTTACCCGGGTTTTGTTTGAAACTATCAAATTCGTAGAAGAAATAATGACCGAACCGAGCCCCTATCACTGTGGCAATAATCATTACAAATAAAAGTGCATCAAGGTCTTTTTCTGGTTTATGTTCTTTTTTAAAAATATGAGACATAATCTGGTAGCCAATCAGGAAGCCCGAAGCAAATAATAATCCGTACCAACGCAGTTCAAATCCGCCAAGTTTTGTAATAATTGGATTGACATTCCAGGGAATTTCTAAAAATATCATGTTGTAGGGGTTTGATTTTTTCTCAAAATTATAAGTTTTATCCGATACATGGTTGTAAAATTCGTAAATTGCACCAGAAACTTCTGCAAACTATCTGTTGTTATACTACATATCCTTTTAATAGGGCAAAATTTCTTTGTACTAACAATATTTTAATAATTTCATTACTCTTTGGCAATTAAACGATTAGTATCGTTTTAAATTTTTTACTCATTTATGAAAATAAATATCGGAATCATTGGGGGAGCAGGTTATACAGGCGGAGAATTACTAAGAATTTTATTAAATCACCCGAATACAAATATAGCTTTTGTTAATTCGAAGAGTCAGGCAGGGAAACCGGTATATGCTACTCATGGCGATTTATTAGGAGAAACAGACCTGAAGTTTGCCGATGAACAGGATTTCAGTAAAGCAGATGTGCTATTTCTTTGTTCTGGCCATAACGAATCAAAGAAATTCTTAGCCGAAAATAGTATTTCTGAAAATGTAAAAATAGTTGACCTTAGCACTGATTTCCGTGACGAAAGTAATGGATTTACCTATGGTTTGCCAGAGTTGCAAAGAGAAAAAATTAAAACTGCCAGTAAAATTGCTAATCCTGGTTGTTTTGCTACAAGTATTGAATTAGCAGTATTGCCTTTGGCTAATGCAGGCGTTTTGAAAGAAGATGTGCACGTAAGCGCGATTACAGGTAGCACAGGAGCAGGGCAATCATTATCAGCCACTACTCATTTTAGCTGGCGAAATAACAATATTTCTATCTATAAAGCATTTACCCATCAGCATTTAAAAGAAATCAACCAAAGCATTAAGTCTTTGCAGGCTGATTTCGGGAAAGCCATCAATTTCATTCCTTATCGTGGAAACTTTACAAGAGGCATTATGGCGAATATTTATACCAAGTTTGATGGCACGATAGCAGAAGCGCAGGAATTGTATCAGCAATACTATGCTGCTCACCCGTTCACTTATATAAGTGATGAGTCAGAGATAGATTTAAAGCAGGTAGTTAATACAAATAAATGTATTTTACATCTTGAAAAGCATGGTGATAACCTGTTAATCAGCAGTATCATTGATAACCTCACCAAAGGAGCCTCAGGACAGGCGGTACAGAATATGAACCTGATTTTTGGCTTAGATGAAACCGCAGGGTTGAAATTGAAACCGGTTGGGTTTTAATATAAACAAAACAGGGTTCGTTCTAACCCTGTTTTGTTTTAAAATATCTTCATCCATTTCCCTTGTTCTTTCATTACCATTTCTATCACCTCTCTTACGGCCCCTTTCCCTCCGTCTTTTGTTGTACGATATAAAGCCACCTCCTGGATTTCGTCTACCGCATCCGCAGGGCAAATTGAAAGCACATTTCTATGCTTCATAATCTCCCAATCAGGCAAATCATCTCCCATATAGATGGTTTGATCGGCTGTTAAATTATTATCTATTAAATATTGGTCGAAAACAGACAATTTCTGGTCAGTTCGTATTCCTAAAAAAATATCTTTGATGCCTAATGGTGAAAGTCGTTCTTTTACGCTTTCCTCTTTTCCCCCCGAAATGATAGCAATATGATAGCCCGATCTTACAGCTTTTCCCATCGCATAGCCATCTTTTACATTAAAAGTACGGGCTAATTCGCCTCCTCGGAGGGCAAGTACGGTTGAGTCTGTTAATACACCGTCTATATCAAAAATAAAGGTAGTGATTTTACGAAGCTTGGATTTTAATTTTAGGTTCATGAAAAATTATAGTGATTATAAGAGTCTCTTTAAAAATTGGATTTCGACCTACAAAGGTATCTTTTTCAGATATACTGCGTTATATTTTTTCACCGTAGCTGCCGGCTACGTCTACAAAATATACCTTGCCTATCTAAAAAATATACTCTTTTCGGTCAGAAAGACAAAATTTAAACAGACTCTAATCACAATATTCGTGTAAATTCGTTTAATTCATGTTAAATTCTAAAAAATAAATTCGTGTTTAAGTCTCTCTCTCAAAAACTTTTCCATTTCTTCCTCAAAAGCATTTATGGAAAAATAGTGATTGTATTACTGGGAGTAATGATTTTACTGAACCTGATTTTTCCGCTAAAAATAAACACAAAATACTCAACTCTGATTACATCTTCTGATGGCACATTGTTGCACGCCTTTCTAAGCCCTGACGATAAATGGCGTATGTATGTAGAGCTGAAAGAAATCACCCCAACCCTTCGTAAAGCCATTATTACCAAAGAAGATAAATACTTCTATTATCATTTCGGTGTAAATCCTATTGCTATTATCAGGGCATTCTATAACAATGTTACAAAGGGCAGGCGAACTTCAGGTGCAAGCACCATTACCATGCAGGTTGTTCGTATGCTATATCCGAATAAAAGAACTTATTGGAATAAACTATCTGAAATAACTCGGGCTGTACAACTGGAGGTATTTTACTCAAAAGAAGAGATTCTGCAAATGTATCTCAATCTGGTGCCTTATGGGTCTAATATTGAGGGTATTAAATCAGCCTCTTATTTATATTTTCAGAAATCGCCTGATAGATTAAGTCTGGCAGAGGTAACTACGCTGGCTATTATACCTAATCGCCCAACAAGCCTGCAATTAGGCACAAAAAATCCTCTGATTGTGCAAGAACGGAATAAATGGTTAGAGCGATTCAGAAGTGAAAAAGCCTTTGAGAATCAGTCGATTAATGACGCAATTAAAGAACCTCTTCATGTAAGCCGACACGAAGCGCCTAAGATGGTGCCACATTTAGCTTTAAGGCTCAAAAAGCAATATCCTGATGAGCCAACCATCAGGACCTATATTAAACAACCTGTACAGGCAAAAGTAGAACAGATTGTTGGGAATTATGCCAATAGAGTTCGGGCGATGAATATTCATAATGCCGCGATTTTGATTATCAATAATGAAACCATGCAGGTAGAGAGTTATGTAGGTTCGGCAGATTTTTATAATAAAACTGATGGGGGGCAGGTAGATGGCATACAGGCCATTCGTTCACCAGGTAGCGCATTAAAGCCTGTGCTCTATGCTACGGCTTTTGATAAAGGAATTATTACGCCTAAGAATATCATTAATGATGTACCGACCAATTTCAGCGGATTTGAACCTGAAAACTTTGATAAGAAGTTCAATGGTAAAGTAACAGTAGAATTTGCTTTGGCTAATTCGTTGAATATTCCGGCGGTAAAGGTCGTAAGAGATTTAGGTAAGAAAGAATTAATTGAAGTATTAAAGAAAGCCAGTTTCCAGACTATAAAAAAGCAGGAAAAGGATTTAGGGCTATCAATTGTATTAGGAGGCTGTGGTGTAACGCTGGAAGAAATGACCCAATTGTATGCAGTATTTGCCAATCAGGGAAAATGGGAGAGAGCAAGATTGAAAAGACAGGAGAAAGAAAGAAGAGGTGCTGCACCATTAATTTCGCCAGAATCATGTTTCCTGACTACGCAGATTTTGTCTCAGATTAAACGACCTGATTTGCCTAATAATTTTGACTATACTTATCGCTTACCCAAAATCGCGTGGAAAACGGGTACTTCTTTTGGTAAACGCGATGCATGGAGCATTGGTTATAATAAGAAATACACGATTGGTGTTTGGGTGGGTAACTTTTCGGGAGAAGGTGTTCCCGAATTGAGTGGGGCAGAAATAGCCACTCCCTTGCTATTTCAAATCTTCAATAGTATTGATTACAATTCAAGCAATGAATGGTTTCAGCAACCGAAGAGTGTAGTCTCTCGTCAGGTCTGTGCCGAATCAGGTGATTTGCCGAATGAGTATTGCTCTAATAAGATTCTGGATTATTCTATCCGAAATGTTTCTCATACCCTTAAGTGTAACCATATCAAGAAGTTTTTTGTCAATTATGCTGAGTCTCTCAGTTATTGCACGCAGTGCTTACCGATTGATGGCAATTATAAGGAGAAAAACTACATGAACTATGCTCCTGAATTGATTAGCTTCTATGAATTAAAGCATATTCTTTATGAGCGGATTCCGCCGCATAATCCGGCTTGTACAAGAGTTTTTGGGGCTATAGATAACCGACCGATAATTACTAATCCAAACGAGGGTAGCGAATACTATATCAATGCCAAAGACCCTCAGCAAATGCAATTGGCTTGTCAGGCGGCTAATGACGTGAAAGAAGTATATTGGTACCTTAATGATAAATTGCTTAAAAAGTCTAAGGCTAATCAACCCGTCTTTTTTATACCCACAGCCGGTAAGCTAAGAATTTCGTGTACTGATGATAAAGGCAGAAGCAGTACAATTTCTGTAATGGTTAAAACCGAATAAAACAAAAGAGAGGAACTCTTGCGAATTCCTCTCTGTGCGTTGAATATCTCAGCAATATTAATAACGGTACATTTCGGATTTGAATGGACCCTCAACTGTTACACCGATGTAAGCGGCCTGATCTTCATTCAAGGTATCTAATTTAGCACCTACATGAGCCAAATGGAAAGCAGCTACTTTCTCATCTAATTGCTTAGGCAATACATATACTTTATTTTCATATTTATCGCTGTAAGTCCACAATTCGATTTGTGCCAATGTCTGATTCGAGAATGAGCAAGACATTACAAATGATGGGTGACCCATAGCACAACCTAAATTTACTAAACGACCTTCGGCCAGAATAATGATTTCTTTCCCATCTACTTCATACATATCAACCTGTGGCTTGATAGTAGATTTTGTGTGTCCGTAGTTTTTGTTCAACCAGGCCATATCGATTTCGTTATCGAAGTGACCAATGTTACAAACCACAGCTTTATCACGCATAGCTTTGAAATGACGGTCACGGATAATGTCGATGTTTCCAGTAGCTGTTACAAAGATATTTGCACGTGCGGCGGCTTCGTCCATCGTAACTACCTCGTAACCGTCCATTGCTGCCTGAAGCGCACAGATTGGGTCGATTTCGGTTACTAATACTCTACAACCTGCGCCACGCAATGAATCCGCAGAACCTTTACCTACATCACCATAACCTGCTACAACCGCTACTTTACCAGCCAGCATCAGGTCTGTTGCACGACGAATCGCATCAACTAATGACTCACGACAACCGTATTTATTATCAAATTTAGATTTGGTTACAGAGTCGTTTACGTTGATAGCCGGTAAGTGTAATGTGCCGTTTCTCTGACGTTCGTACAGACGGTGAACACCTGTAGTTGTTTCTTCTGATAGACCTTTGATATCGCCAATTAACTCAGGATATTTGTCAAACACCATATTGGTTAAATCACCACCATCATCAAGAATCATGTTTAATGGTTTTTGTTCTTCGCCAAAAAACAAGGTCTGCTCAATACACCAGTCAAATTCTTCTGCTGTTTGTCCTTTCCAGGCATACACCTGAATACCCGCAGCAGCAATAGCAGCGGCAGCATGGTCTTGTGTTGAGAAGATATTACATGACGACCAAGTAACTTCAGCACCTAATTCTACCAATGTTTCAATCAAAACCGCAGTCTGGATAGTCATGTGTAAGCAACCTGCTACACGTGCACCTGCTAAAGGTTTAGATGGGCCATATTCTTTACGGATAGACATCAAGCCTGGCATTTCTGCTTCGGCTAATTTGATTTCTTTACGACCCCAATCGGCAAGGGCTATGTCTTTTACTTTGTAAGGAATGTAATTTTTTGTTGACATTATCTTTTAAGTTAATTTATCCTTAATAAATTGTTAATTTAGTTGGTTTTTCTAAATTACTGACAAAATTAGGATAAATTATTGTTAAAATAAATTTTATTTGGATAATTTTATTTAGGGGCAAGAAAACTGTGTGTCACGATTTTTTAAATAGTCAATTGATGACTAATGGGTTGAATTTAATCTTATAATAAGAAGCTTTTACGATTTGAAAAATCGTGATACAAAAAATCCCTGTTCCACGTGAATAAAACAGGGTTGTAGGTTTTATGATGTCAAAAACTGTGGAAGATTTTGTTATAACTCCTTTATCCATTCCTGGGCTATTTCTCTGAAAGCCATTGTAGCTGGTTTACCAATTCGATAGCATTGTTTCCAGATTCTTGATTTTTCTCTGTAAGCTTCATTTTCAAAGTTTTCAAAACCATTCGATTGTTTTAGTACTTTCGCACCGAAATCTACATCAGCCGATTCATCTAAAAATTGTTGCAGCTGTAATTTGATATTGGCTTTATAGTCTTTCTTTGCAGCAGCCTGAGCCAATAGCTCTTCATTAGATATTTTATTGCTTTCAATTTCTGATTCTACCGATTGCTCTGCCATTATTCGGGCATATTGCTTATTAAATTCAACAGGATTTGATTTTAAGAGTGGTTTAATTTTCAGAATTGCCTGTGCATTATCATAACCACGTTTGTAAAGGGTCTGCATACTTTTAAAGGCTTGTTTTTCTTCTGCTGATGCGCTATTCAAGTCTTTACTATTAATATCATCTAAAGCCTTTTTACTGTTTTCTGCAATGGATTCCTGCAAAGGGAATAATTGATTGGTAAATTCAGGCATTTTAGAGATAGTCTGTATTGACACCAGATTGCTATTGTAATCATTTTCATACTTTTCCTTCATTTCAGCCGAATTCCTGTCAGTGTTTCTGAGGTCTTGTGCTAAACTTTTTTCGTAATCAGCTTTAAAACTGGCCCCCATTACCAATGCCTTTACCATTTTGCCCAACATTTTAGCAGCAGAGGCCTGTTCGGCCGCTGGAATACTCATACAAGCTTTTTTAATAGTGGGGGAGTAATAGAACTTAAAACCCGGAAACTCTTTAAATGAAGCCAACAAGGTTATCTGGCTTTTAAATTCTTCCTGATTCGTTCCGAATCGGTTCAAATCATCAAAAGTAAAATGGAGCGAAACTACTCCTATCAACAGGACAAATAATAAGGTTAGTTTTTTCATGTTTTTTTATTTAAAATTTTAAAGCCTTTGCTAAAGCCTTTACAGCATCAATTTCAGACTGATTGGCTACATCAACTACCCGTATTCCTACTATCCATCACTATGTGCATTTTTTCATTAAGCTTAATTCACTGCTACTATATCATTGCAAACAGGTATTCATAAAACGCTTTCCATCTAAATTCATCCAGGAAGAATCTGGTAGACCTGATGTTTTATTAGCCACAGTTTCTGGTGGGATTTAGCAGCTCATTTTGCTTTTTGTGAGGATAGATGGCTTTAAATAAGCCCCTGAAAAATGGATGTTATACACAGTACTTTGGCTTTTTAGTCATGGCAACAACAAAAGGGGAAAAAATAAGTCTTTCTCCCAAGCAATAAAATATCATTAATGAAATTGGGATTAATTGTTCTTCAGGTGCATCTTCCCTTCAGTCAGGATAATCTCGTCTTTTTTGTCTTGTTTCTTGTAACCGTTACCCTCCGGGTCAATGTTTGAGTCGAAACCAGTAGCTTGAGTAATGACTTTGCTTTCCATTTTGTCTTTCAATCGGCCTAAGCCGCCGAATACGGTTGCAGACGTTTTCTCTTTCCAGTAAGTACCCGCCAATTTGCTACTGAAAGTTATATCGATAAAACCATCCCCATTATTTTTCACTTCCAGCGTTTCGTCATTATTCTGTGACTCACCCATGTGGTATTCCATGCGAGGTTCTTTGATTTCTTCAACGTATCTGATAGCCGCAATACCTTTGTATTTGCCTAAATCCTGTGCTTTTTTGATATTTTCTTTGGTATCTGGGTGGTCTGCGTTTACAATCAGATAAGTACCTGATTCTACGGCGGAACGACCATAGAAATCACCTAACCAGATTCTTACCATTTTGTCTGGTTTGTTAGAGTTGCCTGTAAAATAGCCATAATTGCCGATTTTAATCTGGCGGGGCTGTGTTTTATATTCAGTGCCATTAATCATGACACTCATGGTGTTATCGTTTGACATCTGTGCAAAAGTATTTGCCGTAACAAGAAGCAGAATGATGAATGCGTAAGAGGTTTTCATGTATTTACTGATTAAATGTATTAGATAATGATGGGAAACAATTCCCGAAAGATTATGCTAATAACGCCATTCCTGATTGAGAGTATAAGTTTTTAATGATTATTGGTCTATAAAATTTACTGAAAGGTCGAAAGTATTTATTTTTGGTTGTCCTGTATTTAATAGATGCTCTAATTGGTTTAACCAAGTGTATCATTGAATCAATAATTGGATTGATATCAAATTAAAAATCAGGCTATCTGATTAAATAGCAAGGATTTGTCTTTTGATTTTTGTTATATTTGGTTATTCTATTTCAACTATTCTAAACCTTAACTATGAAAAAATTACTCTTCACTCTGCTTGCCTGTTGGCAAGTGACTACTTTTGCTCAAACTCCCAATGAAAAATATACAGAAGACCCCGCCTCTGTTGAACAAGTGGGCGTACCTAAAGGAGAGATTCTAAAGTTTGAATTTGCCGATTCTAAAATTTTTCCGGGTACCTGGAGAGAATACTGGGTATATATTCCGGCGCAATATACGCCTGATAGACCTGCTTGCGTATATGTGAATCAGGATGGTATTCAATGGAAGGCCCCGACAGTATTTGATAACCTGATTCATAAAAAAGAAATGCCTGTGACGATTGGTGTTTTTGTGATGCATGGACGAGTTAAGGCAGCCAATGGTGAAACAGCTCTCGACCGTTTTAATCGTAGTTATGAATACGATGGTTTAGGAGATAATTATGCGAGATTTATTTTGGATGAAATCTTGCCCGAAGTAGAAAAGAAGAAAACAAGCGATGGTCGTGCGATTCGTTTATCTAAAAACGGTAATGATAGAGCCATTGGTGGCTCAAGTAGCGGTGCTGTTTGTGCCTTTACGGCTGCCTGGGAACGCCCGGATGCCTTTTCGAGAGTATTTAGTGCTATTGGTACGTATGTGGGTTTGAGAGGGGCTAACGAATATCCGACATTAATTCGTAAATATGAGCCAAAGCCAATTCGTGTGTATTTACAGGATGGTACGAATGATTTGAATATTTATGCAGGCGACTGGTGGAAATCGAATGAATTGATGGAAAGAGCCTTGATTTTTGCAGGCTATGAAGTGAATCATGTGTGGGGTGAAGGAGGTCATAATGGCAAACATGGAACCGCTGTTTTCCCTGAAGCTATGCGCTGGCTTTGGAAAGATTATCCCAAACCTGTAACAGGGAGCAAAACAAAGAACCCGTTTTTAAGCGATATTCTGATAGATAATGAAGGTTGGGAATTAGTGGGCGAGGGCTATACTTTTACAGAAGGCACGGCAGCCAATGCAGCAGGTGAAGTATTCTATCAGGATATTCCTAACTCAAAAACCTATAAAGTAGGCATAGATGGTAAGCTGACAACCTTAGAGATTGATGCTAAAAAATCAAGTGGTACAGCTTTTAGCCCTGATGGTAAACGCTATGTTGTGGCTGGAGGAGCAAAACAAATTATCAGCTATGACGCCACAGGTAAAGAAACAGTAGTGGCAGATAATCAGACTGGCAATGATATTGTGGTAGCTAAAAATGGAAATGTATATATTACAGCACCAAATGGGGTGAGTAATCCAAGTAAATTATACTTAATCAGACCAAATGGTGAAAAAGTAGAAGTAGATGAAGGCTTGAAGTTTGCCAATGGCTTAACGCTCTCGCCTGACCAGACACAATTGTATGTAACAGAATCTGCCTCTCATTGGGTATGGGTATATCAGATTCAGCCCGATGGAAGACTTTTTCATAAACAGAAGTATGGTTGGCTACATGTACGCGATACGGATGAAAATGCCTGGTCGGATGGCTTAAAATGCGATAGAGACGGACGGGTATATGTTACCACGTTGAGTGGTATTCAGGTACTTGACCAGACCGGACGAGTAAATGCTATTTTACCAGTACCCAAAACCAAAGGGCAGGTTTCAAACCTATGTTTTGGTGGGCCAAACTTTGATGTGATGTATATTACCTGTGTAGATAAGGTTTATCGCAGAAAAGTAAAAGTCAAAGGAGCCAATACTTTTGATACACCCACCAAACCGGCTGCGCCTAAGCTTTAAAATGCCGTTTTTTTGTGCCACGGCTATACTTGTTCGTAAAAGACCGTGGCATGTATTCTTGATATGTCAAATAATAGTTAAATTACATTTTAGAAAATTCTACTCTGCGGTTATTTGCTTTTCCGTCAAAGGTATTATTATCGCCGATAGGTTTGGTTTCTCCGTACCCTTTAGTAGACAATCTTGAAGCGTCTATCCCTAAAGAAATTAGTTGATTTTTTACAGCTTCTGCTCGAGCCTGTGAGAGTTTTACATTGCTGGCTTCATCTCCGTCCGAATCAGTATGTCCACCGATTTCGAATTTTAAAGCCGCATTATCTTTCAGAATTTTAGCAATGGCATTGATTTCTCCCATTGATTCAGGTTTGATGGTGGCTTTATTGACATCGAAACGGATACCATGTGAGATATATTTGCCTTCTGTAAATGCTTTGCTAATCATATTCATATCTCCACCTGCTGCTAATTTAAAATTCTTGAACATCATATTCTTGCCATCGCTGGCATCACCGGCGATACCGATAGATACCGCTTTGAAATTGCAATCTGGAACAACCAAAACACGATACTGATCGCAGTAAACTTTCATCTGGTTATTTTTGTAGGCAATGGCATAATGATGCCATTTGTTGAAGTATTGTTCTGAGCGGATACCCTCTGGAAAATCTCCGTTCAGTTTACCGTCAGGCCCCTCAAACGAGACATACATATTATTGGTAGATATTCTTGCAGGGATGTCTTCGCCATTCTTGAATAATAGCGATACGCCAGGATTACTATCGTAGCTTTCGTCTAACCAGGTGTCAAACTCAATAGTAAATTCAGCAGGTAAATAATTAGGCGTTTTCATACGTGGCGATAGAGCAGTATAGTATTTTGTGATAAAAAACACTTTTTCATCACCCACTTTGTTCACTACCGCTTGACCACCATTCAATTTCCAGTGAATGCCAAATTCGCCATCCTGAGTATCAGATAAATCATCAGAGAAAATAATTTTAGTGCCTGCTACAAAATCATAGTTCTGATAGGCTTTTATTTCTTGTGCGAAAGAGCAAAAAGGTAGTAAAGTCATAACAATCAATAGTTTTTTCATAGAGTTTATTTTTAATTAGCTTTCAATGCTGAGAATTTACCATAAATACTGCCAACTACTACTTCTTTTCCAACTGCCGAAAAGACTTTGGTTGCAAAATAACCTTCAATGCTTTTGCCGTCGTCTTTCGTGATTACCACATTGCCTGTGCAGCTAAAATCATGATCATTGTCTTTGGCATCTTTGCTACACCCAAAAGCATTTTGCTCACTCGGAATCGCAAACACCAAGCCTACATCTTTACCTATAAGAGAATAGCTCCCCTGTCCTTTTCCTTTAAAGGAGATACCCAAAATCCCCATTCTTGGAATTGTCTGGAGGTTTCCGTCCATTGCTTGTATTCCTAAATCCGAGAAGCGTACAGCAGTAATATTTTCTTTCGCATTGTATATCGCCATATTATTACTCATCAATGCGTTCGTCTCCGATTTTTGAGCCTGAGCCATTTTCTGCGCAGCCTTTAGCTTAGCCTGTACATCAGGAGGGAGCTTAAGATTGGCAGGGATATCAGGCATTTTTATCCCACCGCTGATATTACTTACAAATTTGGCATTAACAATGCCCATAGTGGGCATATTCAGTACCACAGCCGTTTCATTTCGGGAAAAATAAAGCGTTTTTAAGAGTTGTACTTTCGGATAATTGGGACTGAGTGGCTCACAATCCACAGAGACAATCATGATTTTTTTCTCAGGAGCTTCCGACGGGGCAGTATAAGAGGCAGTCAGACTTTCTGTAATGAGATTCCCACCACCTTCAACAATTCTCCAGTTCGTAATCCTGTATGGAGAGATTTCGGTGTCAGGGAGTTTAATTTCGGAGGGCATCCCTTCTGGAATGTCGTCTGCATTCGTCTTAGGTGGAATGAGAAGCCAGATAGAAAGAACAGTACTTTCGTTAGATTCCAGTAAATCTTTATCTGCTCTTAAAGAGAGCCGGGCACCTTTCTCGGCAAACGCTTTGTCCAAATCTTGCTTTGTGACACCTGCAGGTCTTTGGGCTAAAGCACTAATAGAAAGATATAGAAATAGAATAATTGTTTTTATTGACATAATTGACCGATTTGGCAACTTAAAAATCATAAAAACCACTAAACTGAACTACAATATTTAATAAGTGAGGAGTTTTACTTAATAATCGGGAGAGAATTTAAAGCGCACATCAGATATTCTTCAACATTTCCAGAAATTCTTCCTTTTTACGCTTGCTTACGTCTACCGTTTGCCCA
The DNA here is from genome assembly GCF_013912375.1 of Emticicia sp. BO119. Taxonomy (GTDB): domain Bacteria; phylum Bacteroidota; class Bacteroidia; order Cytophagales; family Spirosomataceae; genus Emticicia. Next base: position 259,356 of record NZ_JACETV010000004.1, read on the forward strand.
TTAGTGAGTACCAATAGGTTATCTGATTTGATAAATTTCTTCACATGGTTCAGGTTGACCATGAAGCTATGGTGTGTTCTGAAAAAATGGTGTTCGGTCAGCACATCTTCATATTCACGGAGATTTTTTGAAGAGACAATTCTGCCATCATTCACTGTGTAAATAGTAGTATAAGGCCCATCAGCCTCCAGACAGATTATTTCTGAAATATTAAGTAGTGTAATTCCTTCTAAGGCATTAATGATGAGTTTATTGGGTAATTCTTTCGGTGTTTTCCAGATTTTCAGTAAAAGTGAGAGTTGATCGTTTATTTTGCTTTTCTCATGCTTTAGTTTAAGCCGACCTATAGTTTTTTGTAAGTCTTCAGGTATTACGGGTTTTAGCAGATAATCAAAAGCGGTGTATTTATAGGCTTTTACGGCAAACTCATTATAGGCGGTTACGAAAATGATGTCGAAATTGATTTCGTTGATACTATCAAGCAGTTGAAAGCCATTCAGGTCGGGCATCTGGATATCCAGAAAAACTACATCAGGCGTGTTTTTCTGAATCATTTCAATGCCTTGTTGCGCATTCGCTGCTAAATCTAATACCTGCACTTCGGGGCAGTAGCGGTGAAGCAGCTCTTTCAGTAAGTTTCGGCTTTTTTGTTCGTCGTCAATAATGATAGCTTTCATGGGCTGGTGTGTTTAAATCGGAATCTTTATTTCTACTCTTGTTCCTAAAGGTTTCTGTGCTGAATTGAATAAATCAACAATTGTAAATTCTGCTTTTATCTGATTGATTTCTGTAATAATCTTCATGCGCTCATCCAGAATGCTCAGCGCTTTAGAAGTATGTTCCGGTTTTATCTGGTTTTTCTGATTTTCGGCAGCTTCTCTGCCAATACCATTGTCTTCTATCTGAATATATAAGAATGTTTCGTCTGAACTGATGTTTATTTTCAATATCTTGTTTCCTTTTTTCTTTAATAAGCCGTGCCAGATTGCATTTTCTAAAAAAGGCTGAATCATCATCGGAGGGATGGTTAACAAACTGCTTTCCTCATGTGTTTGGACATTTATTTCGGTATGAAAAACTTCCGAAAATCGCAGCTTCTCTAAATCCAGATACAGGCGAATAGTCTCCAGTTCTTTATCTAACGGGATACGTCTTTTGTCAGAGTTTTCCAGAACCATCCGCATCAATTTCGAGAATTGCGCCAGATATGTAACAGCAGCATCGGTTTGACCTGTAATGACACATTCCTGAATGGCATTCAATGAATTGAACATAAAATGCGGATTCATCTGTACACGTAGGGCTCTCATGCGAAGCTCAGCAATTTGTTCGCTGATTGCGCTTTTTTGTGCTTCCTCTTTACGCACCTGGCTAATTCTGAATACAAAGAAAGCATAACCTATACCAGTTACTGTAATAGCCATTAAGGCAGAAAACCACCAGGTTCGCCAGAATGGGGGAGAGATAATGATTTTAAGTTTTGCCCCTTCTTCATTCCATATGCCATCATTATTAGTTGCTTTTACATGGAATACATAAGTGCCTTCGCGTAAGTTAGAATAAGTGGCCAGTTGTTGATTGCCAACGTAGTTCCATTTTTGTTCTAAGCCTTCCAGTCGGTAAGCATACTGGTTTTTAGCTGAATTGTTATAATTGATAGCTACGAAATTGCAGGAAAACTCATTTTCATAATAGGGTAAATGTAATTCACCGATTTGCTCTAAAGGTTTATCAAAATGTTTCTCCTGATTTAAGATTTTCAGATTTGTTAATAAAACTTCAGGAGCCAAATCATTGGTTCTTACACTTTTAGGATTAATCTTATCTATTCTTTCGTAATGCCCGATGTAGAAAGTACCATCTTTGTCTTTTTCAAAATCTCCTGATAATACATTGCCAGTAAGGCCATCTAATTCTGTAAAATTGAAAAACTTTTGTTTTTGTAAATCAAATTTCGATAAACCATTAGCTGTAGCAATCCAGATATTACCGTCATCATCTTCCTGAATATTCGTACATTCATTATTTGCCAGACCCTCGTCGGTTGTCCAGTGTAGAAAGCTCTGTGTTTTTTCATCAAATAGATTCAGGCCATTATCTGTTCCGATCCATAATCTTCCCTTTTTATCAAGAAAAATAGAAGTCAGTCTATCACCCGACAGACTTTCAGGGTTATTCGCTTCATGTCTGAAATGCTTGAATGTTCTTGTTTTTTCATCAAATCGGCTCAGGCAAAGGTTTTGTATTACCCATATATTGCCTTTTTTGTCTTCAATCAGTTTCCACACAAGGTTATCACCAAGACTATCCGGGTTTTTATCTTCTTTTTTAAAATGAATAAATGATTCTGTTTCAGGAACATACAAATCCAATCCCCAATCATATAATCCAACCCATAGCCTGTCTTTACTATCCTTCAGTAAGGCATTAATGCGTCTATGAGCCAATGAATTTGATTTTTTTTCGTCATGTTGAAAGACTTTGAAATTCTTTTGTAGAAAATCACAATATACCAGGCCATTCATTGTGCCAATCCAGTACTTGTCTTTATCTTTAATAATAGCATTGATGGCATGGTTGGCTTGTGTATTCAATTGAGGGGGGAAATGCCGATAAGCTTGTATAATATTGAATTTTTTGTCAGTAATAGTGAGTGCAGACATTCCCCAACCGCCTATGAGATTAATGTTTTCATCAAAGAAAAACTCACTGATTAATGCCTTGTTAGGAATACTTAATTTGCTGAATAATTGTTTAGAAGGAAAAACCCGGCTTATACCTCCATCAGTATAAATCCAGATAGTACCTTGCCTGTCACCGAAAACACCAGTACAGGTTACGCCTGTTAAACTAAATGGATTTGTATTTTGATACTGATAATGATTGGTTTCAGACAAAGTCTTCAGGTTGTTTAGTTGCTCTATAGAAACAATAAATAAGCCCGTATTGGTACTCACCCACAATTGCTGGTTAATCTCTTTCAGACCAAAAACATTGTATTTTTCGTCAGTCTTTTTGGGGTTTAAAGGAATTTTTTTATATGTTCCGGTTTGTGGGTCAAATCGGCATAAGCCTATATCCCATGCGCCGAACCACCAGTTTCCCTGGGTATCTTTTAGTACACAGTTAGCCACACTATTGGTTTTTTCTAAATATGTAAACCGTCCGTTATCAGGATTATATCTTGTAATACCGTTCCAGGCTGCCAACCAGAAATTCCCTGTTTCATCTTCGAAACAATAAAAAGGGTTATGGATAGTATTAAACCGTGTGGTAAAGCTTCCGGACTTACGGTCGAACACATGAAGGCCATTATTATTCATTACCCAAAGCCTTTTTTTTGAGTCTTTAAAAACATTGCAATCCCAGTTATCAGAAAGACTTTTTGGATTTTTCGGGTCATGTACAAAATTCTCAAAAGTTTCTGAAAAAGGATTGAAATGACTGACTCCGCCCTGAGTGCCAATCCATAAAGTACCATCATTATCTTCTACGATAGAATTCAGGCGATTATCAGGTAAAGAATTTACTTTTTGTGATTTCCGGAAGATTTTGATATTAATTCCATCAAAACGATTCAGACCATCCTTGCTACCAATCCAGATAAGCCCCCGTTGGTCTTGATAAACAAAAGAAATATCTTTAGAAGAAAGTCCGTCTTTCAGGGTGAGGTTATCGAAGCGAAGGTTCTGATAAGAAAAAGCATTCGCACCTTTATCAGTCTGGGCAATAACTGTTAAAGAATAAAAAAAAAGAAATATAGGTAAAAGTTTTATCAATACAGGTTGCGGCTTTTGATTTATCAAAGATGATAAATCGGGCAAATACTCGCAAGGTGCTTTAATAAATGGGAAGAATTATTTTATTTTTGGTGTGCATGCTTAAAAAATCAGGCATTATTTGATATTGATTCCAGAAATGAGTACGCGTTAACGATGTTGCCTAAAAGGCTCGGCTATTATGGATTCAAATAATACTATATTTTCATTTATTTAAGGTTTTGGGAAGAGTTTTTCTTAGAAACCTGTAAAAATGGGTAGTTCTGCGGCGAGAAATATTCATTTCCATCTGGTTGCACATTCTTAAATTAGTATCCTGCTGGTTTTCTATAAATTGCAGATTAATCAGATAGGTACGGTTAATACGAAAGAAAGGATAAGCGGCAAAACGACGCTCTAACTGACCAATATTGGTAGAAGTAAGAAACATGGAGCCATCTGAAAGATATAGGCGGGTATAATTAATATCACTTTCAAGCAAGATTATTTTAGATGGTGCAAACTTCATTCGTCCACCTACGTGCACCAGGGTTTCATTGTTCATGGTCAAAGAAATTAAAAGGTATTACAAAATTGTAATTTTGATGGGTGTAGTAGATACTCCAAATTCAGCAAACAGTACCAGATTTTCAGCATAATTGCATAAAAAGCAAAATCGTTGGATAGTATTATCCAACGATTTTGTAATAAAGCTATAATTGTACCTGACATATCAGGTTAATATTATCCTCTTCCCGGTCTGTGCAGCTTCATAAATGGCAGTCAGGTATCTCATATCTTTCAAACCTTCCTCTCCTGAAATATGGCTTGGAAACATTTTTGTTTCCTGAAACTCCCGCGCAATAGCTTCTAACATATTGGCCTGATGATGCACAACTGGCATATGTAATTCTCCCTGGCTTGTCCGACCCTTAATAGGCCCATAGCTATAGGCAGGGCTTAATTGAATGAAACCTTTCTCATAAGTGGCATATAACTGTTCAATATTGGTTTTGTAAGAAGTAAAGCCGTTAACAGTAACGGCATCGGGGAAATCAAACTGCCATGAGAGTGATTCTTCAACATCTTTAAAGCGCACAGGGTCTGTAATTGGACCGAATTGAGCAGTGACTGATAAAGGTTCTTTACCTGTTATATATCGGGAGCCTTGTACACAGTAAATTCCTACATCCATCAAAGGGCCACCACCAGCCATTGCTTTTTTCAATCGCCATTGAGTGGGGTCACCTATAGTAAAACCAAAGTTTGTATTAATGAATTTAACATTCCCAAAAACCTTTTCCCGACTCATTCTGATAATTTCTTTGGTAAATGGCTCAAAGTGCATACGGTAACCTATCCCTAATTGTACTCCGGCATCTTTACAGGCTTTAATCATCTCCTCGCATTCTTTTACACTATTTGCCATTGGTTTTTCGCACATTACATGTTTGCCTGCTTTGGCGGCACGTATTACGTATTCGTGATGCATAGAGTTGGGAAGCACTACATATACAACATCAATATCTTTGTTGTCGGCTATCTGGTCGAAAGTCTGGTAGTTATAGACATTCTTTTTCGGAATATTATATTTCTTCATCCATTCTTCGGCTTTAGCTGGGGTACCTGTTACGATACCTGCAAGATAACAATTAGGTGTTTGCTCCAGACCAACGGCTAACTGGTTTTTGGCATAACTTCCTAAGCCAACCAAAGCAATACCCAGCTTCTTGCCTTCATACTTGGGTTTAGATTCAGGAATACTCACCAGAGAGGGCACAGCAAATGCTGCAGCTGTGGTGCCAAGTCCCACACCTAAGTTTTGTAAAAATGAACGACGGGATTGATTTTCGGCCATTAGATTAGGGTTTAAATAGTTTATTTATCTATACGATAAGTTACGAAAGCTAATTGTTTACTATCCGGCGACCAACTCGGTACATTGATAGTTCCTTGCCCGCCAAAAAAAACATCAGTTAAGTCTTTTATTTTCCTGGTTTTCAAGTCCATCAGTCGGAGTTTCACATCTTTTCCGAATGGGTGAGAGGCTTTCTGATCTTCTATATAAGTGATGAATACAATCCATTTACCATCGGGCGAAGGGTGCGCAAACCAATTGCTGTATTCATCGTTAGTCAATTGTTCCTGCTCGCTACCATCAGGTTTCATACGATAGAGATGCATTTTTCCGGTTCGGTGCGAGTTGAAATAAATGTATTTACCATCAGGAGAGTATTCGGGGCCATCGTCCAGACTTTGCGCATTGGTTAGTCTCTTTTCTTCGCCTCCTGTTACCGGAATACTATACACATCAAATTCTCCGTTTCTCGAAGCGCAATATACAAGCGTTTGTCCATCAGGCGAAATACCATGCCAGTAAGAAGGTGCTTTTTCGGTAATTAATTTTGGTGTACCACCTTCGATCGGCAGTGTGAAAATGCGGGAAGAGCCACCTGGTGTACCTTTCATGCGATCGTCATTATGACTGATAACAATCATTTTGCCATCAAAGCTAATGCCGTGATCGTTATTGCATTTATTGGCAAAGTCGGTATTGATGGTACCCAGTTTTTCGCCGGTAGTAGAGATTTTTTCTAATAAGCCTTTGGCATTGATAATAAAGTATTTACCGTCTCTCGACCAGTTGGGTGCTTCAAAATGACGTTTTTCTTTAAGAATGATGGTTCGTTTGCCTGATTTTATATTAATGGTTTCCAGTGTGCTTTCTACGTTCTGGGGTGTCTGGGCAAACACAGCAACGGGGAATATATAAAGTAAGAATTTCATAGAATTGAATACATTAGGCTTATAGTTGAATAGAAACCAAATGTATTCAATTTTTGACGAAATCACTAAAATTAAAGTACGGAATTCTCAGGTTTACCACCTAATTTATACGGATAGTCGGTAGTATAATGCAGACCCCGGCTTTCTTTGCGTTTCATGGCACAGCGAATCACCAATTCAGCGCATTGTATCAGGTTGCGTAATTCGCAAAGCTTTACTGAAAGCTTGGTTTTTTTATAAAACTCTTCTGTTTCATCTTTTACTAATTTTAATCTGCGCAAAGCGCGCTCTAAACGGAAATCAGAACGGACAATACCCACATAGTCAGACATCATGCGCTGAACTTCACGTAAATTATGGGTAACGAGAATCTCTTCGTTCGATTGCTCTGTGCCAAATTCGTCCCAGTCAGGTACATTTTCCTGAAATCTGATTTTGTCTACATCTTCCGTAGCCTGGTGGGCAATACGATGCCCGAAAACCGCTGCTTCCAATAAGGAGTTAGATGCTAAACGATTGGCACCATGTAAGCCGGTAGAAGAGCATTCTCCACAGGCAAATAGCCTATGAATTGTTGAATGCCCGTATTCATCAACTAAAACCCCTCCGCATAGATAATGTGCTGCCGGAACTACCGGAATCATGTCTTTAGTAATATCAAGCCCTATGCTCAAACATTTTTCATAGATATTCGGGAAATGTTGCAGGATTAACTCTTTTGACTTGAAAGAAATATCTAAATATACATGATCTTCCCCCGATTTCTTCATTTCTGCATCTATCGAACGAGCTACTATATCACGTGGAGCCAACGAACCACGAGGATCGTAGTTTTGCATAAACTCCTCGCCCTTTTTGTTTTTCAACACACCACCCTCACCTCTCACGGCTTCAGTAATCAGGAAACTCGGATATTCTCCCGGGTTATAGAGGGATGTCGGGTGAAACTGTATCATTTCCATATCTCTTACTCTGCCTTTTGCCCGATATACCATTGCGATACCATCTCCTGTAGCGATAACAGGGTTTGTTGTAGCAGAATAAATATTGCCTGCCCCACCTGTAGCCATCAGGGTAACTTTTGAAAGAATGGTTTCAACCTGACCGGTATGCACATTAAGCGCATACACGCCAAAGCAGGTAATATCGTTAGTTTCACGCGTAACCTGAATCCCCAAATGGTGTTGAGTAATGATTTCGACAGCATAATAATGGGTCAGAATTTCAATATTTGGATTCTTACTTACCTGTTCGAGCAGGGCACGTTCAATCTCTTTGCCCGTAATGTCTTTATAGTGTAGTATTCTCTTTTCTGAGTGTCCGCCTTCGCGTGTCAAGTCGTACTCTGAACCGTGCTTGTCGAAATTGGTGCCATAATCTATTAGCTCCTGAATGCGGTCAGGGCCTTCGGTTACAACTATCTCCACAATCTTGCGGTCACAAAGGCCGTCTCCGGCAATCAATGTATCGCTGATATGCTTTTCAAAAGAGTCGGTTTCAGGGTCAAAAACGGCAGCTATACCACCTTGTGCGTACTTTGTATTGGTTTCGTCGGCATTTACTTTTGTCAGAACCAATACTTTTCCCTTGCTTGCTGCTTTAAGTGCGAAACTTAAACCTGCAATACCAGAACCTATCACTAAAAAATCTACTTTTTGCATCGAGATAAAATTTGAATACTTTTCAATAAAAATTATTGAGTAGTGGTCGTTAGGTCATTCAAATGTTGGTATTAATTATTGAGCTTTACAAACCCTCCATCAATCAGATAATCACAACCTGTGATAAATCCGGCTTCGTCAGAACATAAATACACAGCTAATGCGCCAATTTCTTCCGGTTTTGCCATACGGCCAATCGGTTGTGTTTTTGAAAGTTTATCAAACATTTCTTTTTCCTTGCCCGGATACGTCTTTTTCAGGAATCCATCTACAAATGGGGTATGTACACGGGCAGGAGAAATACTATTACAACGGATATTATGTTTCAGATAATCTTTGGCTACCTGTAAAGTCATGGTGTAAATAGCCCCCTTGCTTATCGAATAAGCAAATCTGTCAGGAATCCCAACGGTGGCGGCAATAGAAGCAATGTTCAGAATTACACCTCCTCCTTTGTTTCTGAAATGTGGGATAACAGCTTGAAGGCAATTATAAGTGCCTTTTACATTTACATTAAACACTTTATCAAAATCTTCTTCAGTAGTACTTTCAACAGTGCCTATGTGTGCAATGCCTGCGTTATTAACTAAAATATCAATAGTGTTTTCTTTGGCTATTTTATCTATAGCTTTTTTTACTTCTTTCTGTTTTGATACATCTACTTTATGAAAATATGACTCACCACCGTTGGCATTAATGAGGTCAGCCTCACGTTCTGCCTGGTCAATGTTCAATTCAAATATATGTACAGCCGCTCCTTGTTTAGCAAAAAGCCTGGAGATTGAAAGACCTATGCCGCTTGCACCTCCGGTAACGATGGCTACTTTATTATCAAGACGAAACATTTTACGAAAAATTAATAGATTAAATTTGTGCTTGTATCTTAAAATTTCGTCAAAATTAGCAGTCAATTCTGTAAGTAAAAATATTTCTAAATACATTTGTCAAAATGATGGGCGTATTTGCCACTTGTATTTCTTATAAATGTTTTTATTTCTCATAAAATATTATTTGAAAAGGACTTATGAAAATTCAATTCTACGGAGCAGCGCAACGCGTAACCGGAAGTAAACATCTGATTACCACCGAGAAAGGAACAAAAATTTTATTGGATTGTGGTTTGTTTCAAGGTATCAATACCTCTGACCTGAACCTGCAATTTGGCTTCGATCCTAAAGAGATAGATATTTTAGTACTAAGCCATGCACATATAGACCACACGGGCTTGGTGCCGAGATTGGTAAAAAAAGGGTTTAAAGGGGATATCTACTCAACCCACGCTACCAAAGATTTATGTGATATTATGTTATATGACTCGGCCTATATACAGGAAAAAGATCTGGAAAGAGTAAATGAAAGAAGAAAGAAGCGTGGTGAGCCACTCCTCGAATTATTGTATAGCGAGGAAGACGTAAAAACCGCCCTTACCCTGTTTAAAACCATTGATTATCATACACCTTTTTATTTAGAAGAAGGTGTAAAAGCAGAATACTATGATAGTGGTCATATTCTGGGGAGCGCGGGTATCTATTTAACTTTCGAAGAGCAGAATGCTACAAAGACTTTATTCTTTACAGGCGATGTTGGCCGGCCTAACGATAAAATACTCCGTAGCCCGGAAGCTTTTCCGCAGGCTGATTATATTATTTGTGAATCAACATATGGTGACCGATTACATGAGCCGGAGATTGATATGAAAGCCCATCTTCTTAAGATTGTACACGATACCTGTGTTGTTCGTCGTGGAAAACTGATTATTCCTGCCTTTGCCGTTGATCGTACGCAGGAGTTAGTCTATGCTTTAGACCAGTTAGAAAGTGAGGGCAGACTGCCCAAAATAGAGGTATATGTAGATAGCCCGCTATCGGTAAAAGCTACTATGGCAATGAAACAGAATGAAGACTGTTTCAATCCCGAAATTTTAGCTTACATCAAGCATGATGGTGATGCCTTTGCTTTTGATAATCTGCATTATATCAGTGATGTTAACCAGTCAAAAGCCTTAAATACTTATAAAGAGCCTTGTATTATTATTTCAGCTTCAGGAATGGCAGAGGCAGGGCGTGTAAAACATCATATTGCCAATAATGTTGAGAATCCGCACAATACGATTCTTCTGGTAGGATATTGCTCCCCTGAAAGTTTAGGAGCCGCTTTGAAAGCACAACCCAAACACGTAAAAATATTTGGTGAAGTACATCGGGTAAATGCCAGAATAGAAATAATGGATTCGTTTTCTGCGCATGCCGATTATTCAGAGCTGATTACCTATCTGAAATGTCAGGAGGCTTCAAAGGTAAAAACCTTGTTTCTTGTGCATGGAGAAATATCAAGCCAACTGGCATTTAAAAACCGTTTGTCATTGGCAGGCTTCAACAATATCCTGATACCCGCGCAAGGTGAAGGTTTCGATTTATAAAACACTTATAAAAAGGGAAACTATAGCTGCCATAGCCATCGGAGGAGGGTTCATAAGAATCTTTCCTGTTTAGAGAAATTAATCATAGCTTTGTATAAAAATTTCAGATGTTAGGTATTATTAACATCTTTGCACTTCATTTGCTATGATTAATAGCGTTAATAAACTTTCCAAATGAAAATCGCCATTCACGGCCGAAAATTCAATGTGGAGTCTGTACATTATGTACAGCAGGTTTTTGATGAACTCCAGAAATACAAAGTCGAAATTCAGCTATCAGAAACCTTCAAGCGTGTTTTACTCCAATCGGGCATTCAGCTGCACTGCAAAAATGTTTATACCACCTCTCAGGAAATATTCAACGCAGATATTGCTTTCAGTCTTGGTGGAGATGGCACATTTCTTGAAACACTTTCACATGTAGGCAAAAGAGAGATTCCTATTCTTGGATTTAATTTCGGAAGATTAGGCTTCCTTGCCGCAGTCTCGTCTGAACAAATCGAAACAACCATTGCCCAATTAGTGAATGGGCAGTACGATATTGATGAGCGAACGATGCTTTCTGCTTATTCTGAAACCGAATTGTTTGAAGAGGGCATGAATTTTGCACTAAATGAAGTAGCCATTTCTAAAACGGATACATCTTCGATGATTGTGGTTCACGCCTACATCAACGGAGAGTTTTTGAACACGTATTGGGCTGATGGACTGATGGTAGCAACTGCGACTGGCTCAACAGGCTATTCATTGAGTTGTGGAGGGCCTTTGGTGATGCCTCATTCAGCAAATTTTATTATTACGCCTATTTGTCCGCACAATCTTTTCGTCCGCCCCATGATTGTATCAGACGATAGCGTTATTTCGCTGAAAGTAGAGAGCCGTAGTAATAATTATCTGGTATCTATGGACTCAAGAGCCAAGATTATAGCCTCTGAAGAAGAAGCTACAATTACTGTAAAAAAAGAGGCATTCAAGGCAAGAATGATCCGAATAGATGGTAATAATTTTTTAAATACACTAAGAAGCAAACTAAAATGGGGGGTAGATGCCCGCAATTAATAATAAAACTTTTAATCATACGTTAAATAATTCAGACTAACATTGCTATTCCATATGAAATTTCAACACTTGAAAGGGGCATTATTAAAGACTGCATTGTGTTTTTCTCTGGTACTGTTGATTGCTGGAGAAAATCTGGCTCAGGATGGTATATTCAGTAAGAAAAACAAAATAAATAGATATTCTTATCTGAGCATAGGAGGAGGCTCTTCACACTACTTTGGCGATTTGGCACCTTACAGGGTTTTTTATTATAGCTTATATACCAATGTTCGTTGGAATGCTACTCTTAATTATACTCGCCAGCTTTCGCCCCGGGTTGGTGCCAGAATAGGATTTACTTATGCCAGAATTGCAGGGGACGACTTTAATTTTGCACAAAGAAATTTAACCAGATATTATGCGAATTATTTAAGAAATTTACATTTCAGAAATGATATTAAGGAATTTACTCTTTCGGGGGTATTCAACCTTTTACCACAAACCGGCAAAGGACAGCAGGGTAGAAGAAACTTTATGCCTTATGCTGTTTTAGGAATTGGCTTCTATGGCCATAATCCGGTGGCAAAAGCTCCGGTAACGATTGAGAGTGGTGTAGTAAGCGTAACTAAAGGGTGGGTACCTTTGAAAACGCAAACAACAGCAGGACAAGGCTTAGATCCCTCATTTCCGAAATCATATTCTTTGTTGCAGGTGGTATTTCCAGGGGCTTTGGGGCTAAAGATGAAAATCAATGAGAAGTTTGATCTCAATTTCGAATGCGGGCTCAGAATAACCCCCTTTGATTATTTAGATGATGTAAGTGCAGACAAATATCCTAATCCTACTTTATTGGGAGACGCCAAAATTTATTCTAACCGTACGGCAGAAGATTATTCTGCCCGAACAGGTAAAGATAGAATACCAGTATTTGAAGACATTATGACCAATCCGGTTTATGGACTTAATAAGTCTGGAGTAATAACGCCAAGTGCAATGGGTGAGCAAAATATAGGTATAGGATATGCCGCAGGATTAGGCAGAGGGACTCCGAAATGGGACAGTTATTTTGTATCTCAAATAACAATCAGTTATATCATAGGTAGTACTATTAAATGTCCGCCAATTAAATAAAACTATCACTCAATCAATTTCTTAGTTAAGCTTAATTTATCTGTGAAAAAAGGCCTTTTTCTGATTTTACTTATTGGAACACTACCAAAGCTGCAAGCCCAGATGTGGGAGATAGGCGCAGGTGTAGGTGGAATGAATTATAAAGGAGATGTACTACCAACATTTAAACCCTTTTCGGTAGGCCCGGGAGCGAATGTATTTGCCCGGATGAATTATAGCCGTTCGCTTTCGTTGAAAGCAAATGCCTTAATTGGTAAAATACATGGAAATGACAATGATGTGAGCGATCCGTTTCATAGAATAAGAGGCTTTAGCTTTAATGCAAGTATTTTGGAGGCCGGAGGGCAGATAGAATATAATTTTATGAATTTCAGAACCAGTGCTTCACGTATTGTGAACAACTGGACTCCCTACGTATTTGGCGGTGGGGCGATTACTATGAGAAGTACTAAATATTCTTTAACAAACTTAATAGATACGGGTACAGGGTTTGTTTTTAACGGCACTTCATCGGGTAGTAGTAATACACGTATTAATTCATGGATTCTGGGTATTGGTTTAAAAAAAGAATTAAATGCCCGCTGGAACTGGGGAGTAGAGTTTGGTACACGATGGATTAACGATGATTTTCTGGATGGCTTAGGCTATTATAAAGACGGTACTTATGATAACGATCCTTTGCCTGCTGTTATTACGCCTTTTGTTTTGCTTAATCGCAAACGCAGTGTACCGGGCACAAGAGCCAAAGATATGTATTACTATACCAATATCTCAATCAGCTATTTATTCTACAAAGTGCATTGCCCGCCAAGAAGATAATTAATCTGTTTCAGGTCTTGATGCGAAAGATTCTGCTGTTTTTTGTTAAAAAATATTAACAAAAGTCTACAAATCTGTAAAAACTTATCAAACAAAGTTCTTTTTTCCTAACTTTGCAATCCTTTTTATTAATTAGCATCATTGTTGGTTAATAATTCATCAATTGATAATTGTTTTTTACGTGAAAGAAAACATTAATTTAAGCAATTTACCCAAACATATAGCCGTTATTATGGATGGTAATGGGCGCTGGGCCAAGAAACAGGGAGCCATGCGCATATTTGGTCATCATCATGGTATCAAGTCTGTAAGAGAGACCGTTGAAGGCTGTGTGGAATTAGGGGTTAAATACCTTACACTCTATACCTTTTCAACTGAAAACTGGAATCGCCCTAAGCTTGAAGTGGATGGTATCATGCAATTGCTTATTAAAACAATTGGCGAAGAAGTACCCGACCTGAATAAAAATAATGTCCGGCTTAAAGCTATTGGTGACATAGAATCGCTACCCAAATCTGCACGAAAAACATTACAGGATTCTATCGAATTAACAAAAAATAATAAGGGTCTTACCTTGACCCTGGCCTTGAGTTATAGCGGTAAATGGGAGATTGTGGAGGTAACAAAGAAAATTGCTCAACAGGTAAAATCAGGAGCATTAGCCATTGAAAATATAACAGAAGAGGTATTTTCTTCGTATTTAGCAACAGAAGATGCTCCAGATGTAGATTTAATGATTCGCACCGGTGGCGACCACCGCATAAGTAATTATCTGCTCTGGCAACTGGCTTATGCCGAACTGTATTTTATGGATGATTTGTATTGGCCCGAGTTTCGTCGGCAACACCTGTTCGAGGCTATTTATGAGTACCAGCAGCGCGAAAGACGCTTCGGAAAAACAAGTGAGCAATTACCTTCTGTAAAGGTATAAAATATATGATAATGATTTTTACAAGTAAAAAGTATCAGTTTAACCACCACCCTTTCGGGATAAACATTACTACTATTAAAAAAGGTATCCTTTTTATCGCCCTTCTTTTTTCTTCAACAGGAATATTTGCTCAATTAAGAATCGGTGTGGGACGCCAGGGCGATCAGGCCAAAGACAATACCGTGTCTTACGAACGACCGCAGGAATATACTATCTCAAAAATAACAGTGAGTGGTATCAGATTTCTTGATCCTAATACGCTCATTTCTGTATCTGGTTTGAGCGTCAACGATAAAATCTCTATACCCGGTGAAAGAATCAGTACTGCTATCCGTCGCTTGATGGAGCAGGGAATTATTGAAGATGTAGCGATTAATATTACTAAAATAGATGGAGATAAAGTAGAGTTAGACTTGAACCTGCGCGAACGCCCTCGTCTGAATAAATTTACTTTTAAAGGTTTACGTAAAGGAGAGATTGAAACCGTGAGCGATAAAGTAAAGGGAAACAAAGGTAAAGTAATTACTGATGCTTTGATTAAAAACATTCAGTTGACTATAAAGAAAATATATGTTGATAAAGGCTTCCTGAATACCAATGTGCAGATCAAACAGGTAATAGATACAATCCGTGCCAATAATGCGGCCTTGATAGTGTATGTTGATAAGAAAAAGAAAGTAAAGATTGACGATATTCAGTTGAATGGTGTAGAAGAACTGCCTGACTGGAAAGTTTTAGCCAAACTGAAAAGTACTAAAATCAAAGCTCCGTTAAGAATTTTTACCCCTTCAAAATTCATTCCTAAGAAATTTGAAGAAGATAAGGAGAAACTTATAGAGTATTATAACAAGAAAGGCTATCGTGATGCACAGATTACCTCTGATTCTACTTTCTCTACTGATGGCAACAACCTGAAAATTGTTTTAAATATCAACGAAGGTAATCGTTTCTACTATCGTAATATTACCTGGACAGGCAACTACCTGCGTAAAACAGAAGACTTACAGAGAATATTAGCAATTGAAAAAGGAGATATTTATAACCCTGAAGAATTAAATAAGAGAATCAATGGTATTCCGCAGGGGGATGTGAGTTCGGCTTATATGGATGATGGCTACCTGTTCTTTAGCTGTACTCCGGTAGAAGTATCGGTTGAGGGAGATTCTATTGATATTGAAATGCGTATTATTGAGGGAAAACAGGCCACCATTAACCGTATTATTCTGAATGGAAACACCAAAACCAGCGACCACGTGGTAATGCGTGAGATTTTAACCCGTCCGGGTCAGAAATTCAGCAAAACAGACCTGATAGAGTCGCAACAGATATTGGCCAGAATGAACTATTTTGACCCTCAGAAAATTGAACCGAAACCGATTCCACAAGCCGATGGTACTGTAGATATTGAATATAATGTTGAAGAAAAGCCAAGTGATAATATTGAGCTTTCAGGTGGTTGGGGTGGTTTACAGGGTTTTGTAGGGACATTCGGGGTTGTCTTCAACAATTTCTCGGCCAAAAATATTACTAACTGGTCTAAGTGGCGTCCGCTTCCGGCAGGAGATGGTCAGAAATTAGCATTACGCCTGCAAGCCAGTGGTAGATTCTATCAGACCTATTCCATTTCATTTACAGAGCCCTGGCTGGGAGGTAAAAAACCCAATTCATTTACTGTTAGTATTTTCCATACCTCTTCTGACAACAGAGCTTATCAGAGAGCTCTCGAAAGACAATATGGCAATAATCCGGCATTGCTTGCACTATATGGAGGCACAAGTAGCATTTATAACGGATACTTTAAAAATACAGGTGCCTCAATTACGTACGGAAAACGCTTAAACTGGCCTGATAGAAACTTTAGTTTTAATACATCATTATCTTATCAAAGATATAATGTAGATAACAGTTATTTTATTCCGGGTTTTCAGAAAGGAGTGGCTAACGACCTTTCGTTAATTGCCTCGATTTCAAGATATGCTTTAGATAATCCACAATTTACCCGTTCAGGTTCTCAGTTCAATTTGACGGCCACATTTAACCCTCCGTATTCGGTATTGAGAGGTGGGCCGGCAACAGATAGATTCAAATGGATTGAAGGCCATAAATGGATGTTTGACGGAGACTGGTATGCACCATTGGTAGGCAAGTTTGTATTACATGCTAAGGCTAACTTAGGGTTCCTGGGCAAATACAGTGCTAGCTCAGCCTATAGCCCGTTTGGTCGTTTCATCTTAGGAGGTGCCGGGTTAGGTATGCAAAATGCCATGAACGTAGGTGCCGAGCTAATTGGTTTGCGTGGATATGACGAAGGTGTAGTGCATGAGTTATCAATGGATGAAGCTGAAAGACTAAGAAAAGGTGAAATTACTCTGAGCCGTTTGGGTGGATTGGCTTATAGTAAATACACTGCCGAAATCCGGTACCCGGTATCATTAAACCCACAGGCAACTATCTTTTTGCAGGTATTTGCGGAGGCAGGTAATAGCTGGGGTAGCTACAAAGATATCAATCCTTTCAAACTCCGCCGTACGGCAGGGGTAGGTGCCAGAATTTTCATGCCTGCATTCGGTTTATTAGGGCTTGACTTCGGGCAGGGCTTCGACCCTATTCCTGGAATTCCGAATCGTGGACTGAAATCGTTTACCTTTAGTATAGGTCAACAAATCAGATAAGTTTGTTAATTTCTGTTAATAAGATACAAGCCGGGCATTACTGGCGTTAATAAGGCAATTAAGTATCTGAAAAGACGTTACTATTTGACCAAAGAATAAATTATTAGCTAATATTATCCATTCGTAATTATTTTTGAATGAAGAAGACAATAATTTTGCTATTTTTGACACTCTTTTCTGTACAGTCTTTTGCACAAAAGTTTGGGTACATTGATTCTGAGTTTATTACCAGTAAAATGCCGGAGTATAAAAAAGCCCAGGATGACATGGAAAAGTACTCAGAAAAGTGGGTGCAGGATATACAGACCAGATACGCAGAATTAGAAAAAATGCGTCAGCAATATCAACAGGAGGAGATTTTATTAACTGCGGATATGAAGCGTGAAAGACTGAAAGCATTAGAAGATAAAGAGAAAGAAGTAAAAGAACTTAACAATAAAGTTTTTGGTATGAACGGGTTGCTATTTGCCAAAAAAAAGGAAATAATGAAGCCGATCATGGACGATATCTATAAAGCCTGTTCAAAAGTTGCCCGCCAGAAACAATTAATGTTTATTTTTGATAAAGCGTCAGATATGAGCATGATTTATACCGACCCACGCCATGATTATACCGATTATGTGATGGAGTCATTAGGAATTTCGTTAAAGGAAGATAAAACTCAAAATAACCAAGTAACCAAACCAAAAAATTAGTAACAAAATGAAAACAAAGCTTTTTGCCTCTTTGATTGCGGCTATAATGTTTGTCGGTATTACTGCGAATGCCCAACAAAAAATTGGCTATACCAATGTTGACTACATTCTCAATAATCTACCAGACGCTAAAGATATAGAGACCAAATTGAAAACCGAAAAAGCACAATATGATAAATTGTTGCAGGACAAAGTTGCCGATTTTCAGAAAAAATATGAAGATTATCAAAAAAATGCAGCTACAATGTCTCCGGTAATCAAAGCTGACCGCGAAAAAGAATTACAAAACCAAAACAATGCTATTCAGGAGTTCCAACAAAATTCTGAAGGCGCATTACAACAAAAACAACAACAATTGTTAGCTCCAGTGTTAGACAAAATTGACAAAACTATCAAAGATGTAGCTAAAGAAAACGGCTATATTTATGTTTTCAATACTGATGCTGGCCCTGGTACTACACCTATTTTGTTAGTAGCCCCAGATGCTGATAATATCTCTGACCTTGTATTCAAAAAATTAGGAGTAACACCTCCGGCTAAAGCTGCTGCTACAACAACTGCACCAGCCACTACCCCGGCAGCAAAGAAAAACTAATTGGTTTTTAAATAAAGAAAAGCCGCAAAACTGATCAGTTTTGCGGCTTTTCAGTTTCTATAATAATCAATTCAACTGCGTACCTAATTGATTAATACTATTGCCAAGATTCTCAGCCACTTTTTTACTATTAGCATCGGTTGCTTTAGCTTTTGCGCCCGTCAGGCTTGTTTTGGCTAAGGCTAATTCTTGTTTTGCTTTGGCAGTATCTCCGGCTTTTTTATACAAACGTGCCGACTCATATCTTGCATTAGCTATATCAAGGGGTGTTTTTAATTGAGGTAATGCTGTGTTTATCCAATTACGGACTTGTGAAGCCAGTTTTCCGTCAGGGAAATTGACATTATAGAAAGTCACATAATAGACCAGCATCTGTGGTTGTGCCGTCTGACTCACCATATTCTGAATAAAAGACATGGCTTTGTCCTGTCCTTGCTCACGAATCAATGCTTGTGATTCAATCTGCCAGGTATTGCTTGTTACATATTGCCCTGCTCCAATCAGATTCATGTATTGTTTTAGCTTATTTACTTTGGCTAACGAATACTTGCTTGCCTTAGGACTATAAATAGCCATTTGAACCAACATACCCATGGCATTGGTTTCGTTGCCTGCATGGCCTTTTGCATCTTCGTATTTTTTGGCAGTAGGCAGATTCCTCAGCCAGAATTCTGCAAAGCCGTTATCCACATCCATCAGGCATTTTTTGGCTATTTCCCAGCTTTCCTGAGAGCTCAATTTGTCTTTTGGATAGGCCATATACAGATCATTGGCCACCTTAATATTACGAGTTGTGTCTTGGGTGATACGGAGCAAGTAAGCTAAATTAGACAACATGCCAACATCACGGCTACCTGCCTGATACCTTTTCCATGCTGAACCTGACTGAATGTTAGGATCAAGAGCCGATTTGCCATGATTTACAAAATCTTTTGGCGTATTAATAGGATCAGTATGATGAAGAATATTCTGATTCTTGTCGAAATATAAAAATAAAGGGAATCCTGGTAGATAGATTTTCTTCTCGGTTAGAAACTTTACCTGTTTGGCGTCGCTTAAATTAAGTTTATAATTGATAAAATTCTGATTATAGAATTTTCCAACCTCTGCATTTTTTAAAGTAGGCTCAAGCCCCATACAGATAGGACAGTTTGGGTGAAAACACTCTACAAAAACAGGTTTGTTTTGCGCCTTAGCTTTGGCAAAAGCTCCTTGTATGGTAGGCTCCCATTTAATACCCTGAGAAAAAGCGAGACAAAAACTTAAAAGAAAAATAGTAGATAAAAGTATTTTTTTCATCGAAAACAGGCTTGTGTTTGGTATGAATAATGAAGATGTATTTGCAAAAAACGTTCCATAATCTGATAAATTGCCTTTTATGGGTACTTCTACTTTGAAACAGCAAAAATTGATAAACCATTTCAAGATACACTTTAAAATTACAGCCATCACCTGTTTGAAAGATGATGGCTGTAATAGCTACTGAAATTTAAAAATTACGCTAATTCTTTCTGTACTTTTTCCAATAGTTTTTTGGTAGCTATAATACCATCAGCATTTGATAAATAACTGGTGTCTCCACCCATATCTCTCATTAAACCTCCTTCGTATTCTATACCTACATATCCACCAGTCCAGCCAGATGCTTTAATGATTTTAAACATTTTGATGAAATCAGTATCAATATCATTACCATTGGCATCAAATTTATGGGTCTTGGCACTGATACCCCTTGCATAAGGCATCATTTTTTTTGTTCCTTCATATTTATCGTGCTCTTTTACACATTTGGTGGCCATAAGGTCTTTCAAGGAAGAAGATGCTGGTTTGCTTCTTTCAGCACAGAAATTGCCAAAATCAGGTAAGAAGCCTTTGTTTTTAGATTTTACATTCTTCATCACACCTACCAGCCAATCAGGATCTGTTGAGTATCCAAAGTGGTTTTCTACAATCACATTCAAACCTGCTTTGGCTGCATATTCACATACCTTTTCGTAGCCGTCTGCCGCTGCCTTGCCTACTTCTTCCATAGACCCCTCTTCACCTTTACCCGACATAGCAGCCATTGCATCACCTAAATTGACACGGATAGTTGAACAGCCTAAATATTTAGCAGCATCTACCCAAGGGTAATGCGCCTCTACTGCTTTCTGACGTTTTTCGGCATCCAGGGCAGCAATGTTCGCACCATCTACCATAATTAAGTGGTTTTTCATGCCTAAGTCGTCGCAGCGTTGTTTCAATTCTTTCAAATAAGCCTGGTCGGTATGTTTATTATTGAAAAAGCCGGATACGTACTCTAAAACTGAAACACCAAATTCATTTTTTGCTCTCGCCGGGAAGTCCATATTTTTCATTTTGCCTGAGAATAGTTCAGAAGCAAAAGAAAATTCGGCAAGAGATATTTCGAAAGTAAACTTTTTGGCGGTTTCCGCCGCAAAAACAGATTCGGGTAGTAAAGATGATAAGCCAAGACTTGCTGTAGCAAGACCTAATTGGCTAAGAAATTCACGACGATTGTTCATAAATTTGATATTATAGAGTGAAAGATTATGGTTCAAAAGTTACCGAAAATGGTACAAACAAAGCACCTTTAGATTTATCGTTTTTAAAAACAAAGTATAAATCCTGAAAGCTATTAGTTGCCGGGATGCTAACTTTATAAGGCTTAGGCGGTTTAGTGCCTGAAAAGGCATTAGGGTCGTCGTTTGGTTCAACAAAGTCTGTTTTACCTAATAGTGGGCCATCGACTGAACCAGTATGTACTTCTATAATACCGCCTTGTGAGTTCAGTTGTTGCTTGGGTGCAGCCACAACGAAGCTCAATGTTTTTACGTCTGTAAGGTCGATGTTCTTCAAAGCCGCATACGTATTAGTCCCCATCACAATCAGCAGATTTGTTTCTCCCATTTTAAACTTCATAATATTTTTTGAAGTTTCTTCGGCATTGCCCAACAATAGGGTTGGATTTTTCAAAACAATTAATTGCTCGGCTGTTTGTACAGGTAAACCATTCGCTCCTTTATCGGTATAGGTAGCTAATAGTTTATAAACGCCCTTATTTGGGTCTCCGCCATCAGGTATTTTGGCCGTTACATTGCCTTTAGGGGGTAATAACACAGGTGGGATTTTCTTGTCTGCCAGACTCAGAATGTATTGAATCATCTGATTTGCCTCTGGCAAACCAATATTCGGGTGCGCCGACATGGCCACATCGCCCCATACACCCGCACCACCTTTAATTATTTTATCAGATAATATGGCAACTGCATTGTTATTAGATTTATATTTTCTGGCAACTTCAACAAAAGCAGGCCCCACCGATTTCTTATCAGGAAAATGGCAGGCTTTGCAATCACTCTTATCAATCAGGTTTTTACCTGCGGTAAAAGTAACTGGCGCTGTCTGATGTCCCTGCGTTTGTAGAGCATCTTCCGAATCCTGGTAGGTAGCCGTAATTTTTACTTTTGAAGCAGGAATACGTTTATCTGCCAGACTACCGTCTTCTTTGTCTGATACTTTTACTTCGTAACCAATTTCTTTATTCGGAAAGAAGAATGTTTTGTTGCCTTGCGTCTGTTCAAGAGAAACTTGCGGAGGCTCGTTTCCGGCTTTTATAATCAATTCTTTTGAATCTTTTAGGCCCTGCGCATCAATGACTGTCAGAACTGCTCTATAAGTGCCTAATTTTTTAAATGTAAAGCTGGGATTAGCTTCTGTGAATATTGTCGGAGCACCACCTGCCAGAGAGCTTATTTTCCACTCATATTTTAATTCATCTTTATCATAATCTATAGTGCCTTCTGACGACAGTTGAACGGTTAAGGGCAGTGCTCCGGCTTGTTTGTCAGCTTTAGCAACTACCATTGGTTTGCGATTGCCACCATTGTATTCGATTCTGATAATTTTTGATTCTGGATTTGCCAGAAACCAGCCCTGACCGTACTCAATCATATACAAATCACCATTCGGGCCAAAAGCCATATCAATCGGATGCTCCAGTTTTAGATTAGGTAAAAAACGCTCCATTTTTACATAATCACCCTGTTCGTTCATCGTTACAGCAATAATCCAGTCTCGCATCCATTCGTAAATAAACAATTTGTTATTATAATAGTCGGGATATGCCCGTTTGGCATTCTGGAAAAACTCTTTATGATATACAGGGCCAGCCATGGCACTACGCCCGCCTGAGCCTAATAATGGAAACTTCCTGGATTCGCCGGCAGGATACCAGATAAAGGCTTTTTGAGCAGGAGGTAATTCTTGAAGCCCGGTATTATTGGGCGAATTGTTAACTGGTTTTTCAGGATTGAATTTTTCTCCGGATTTCATTGTAGCAAAATCAAAATCCCAGTAAGCTTTGTTATCACCGACAAAATATGGCCAGCCAAAATTGCCGGCTTTTCGTGCCTGTCCGAACTCGTCTTCTGCGGCTGGCCCTAAACCTGTTGAATCTTTTCCTGCATCGGGGCCGACATCACCCCAATATAAGAAGCCATTCTTTTTATCAACGGCAATGCGATAAGGGTTACGGTGCCCCATCGTATAGATTTCCGGGCGGGTCTTAGGTGTTCCTTTTGGAAAAAGATTTCCTTCAGGTATAGTATAAGTGCCGTCAACCTCCGGGTGAATACGAATAATCTTTCCTCTTAAATCATTAGTATTAGAAGATGATTTCTGAGCGTCATAAGGACTTCTACCCGGACGCTCATCAATTGGTGCATAACCGTCTGACGCTCTCGGGCTTGTATTATCGCCAGTTGATAAATACAGATTGCCTGCACTATCCCAATCAATAGAGCCACCGGTATGGCAGCATTGGTCTCTTTGGGTAGGAATCTCGAGAATAACCTTTTTACTATTGAGGTCTAAAGTATTACCTTTCAGTTCATAGCGTGTCAGAATATTTTTAGGCTCACTTCCGGCAGGAGAATAGTAAAGATATACCCAATGATTTTTAGCAAAATCGGGGTCTATATTCAGCCCCAACAAACCATCTTCAGCTTCGGGCTGACCACCATCTGCAAAATTATACTTGGTACTTACCGGAATTGATGCGATAACTGTCGTTTTCTTCGTCACAGGGCTATACATCTTCACTAAGCCATGACGCTCAATGAATATTACTCTTTCATCAGGCAGAACAGCCAGTTCAAGGGGTTCATTCAGATTTTCGGTCAGAACCACTTTCTGAAAGCGATTTTCTTCTGGTACTTGCGCCAATAGAGATAAAGGCAGAAGACCTGTCAGAATGCTATTGAATAATGTTTTCATAGATTAAATAAGAGTTTTTAATAGAATATTTGAAGCCTTCGGAGCCTTAAATACTACGCTTGAATTGAATAATAAAGGAATAGAATTTAAAACAGATAAGGAAAGATTATTTTTAGGTGAATAAATAGGCCAATGCGTAAAAACTACACAATATTATATTTTTTTTCATTGTGTACAAGAAACACAAAGATTTTTTTAATTTTGATTTTCTAACACAACCAATGATGGATCCAGGATTAAGAATATACCTTGAAAGTACCTTGAAAGAAGTTTCTATCGACTGCGTGATTTTTGGTTTTCATGCCGGAGAATTAAAAGTTTTATTATTGAAATGGAAAGGAATAGATGGGTGGAGTTTACCCGGTGGAAGAATTTATTTAGAAGAATCTGTTAATGAGGCGGCGGTGCGTATTCTGCAAGAGAGAACGGGATTGAAAGAAATCTTTCTGCAACAGTTTTATACTTTCGGAAGTAATGACAGATATAAAAATATGGATGTAGAAGCTTTAGTCAAAAAACTGGAGTGGGCATTTGGTTCGGATTTCTATGATGAAAAATACATAAAACGTAATGTATCATTAGGATATATGGCTCTGGTAGAATTTGAACAAGTAGTTGCAACGCCAGACTGGTACACAGATGAGTGTATGTGGTGTGAAATATCGGCAGTACCCAAATTACTTTTTGACCACAATGAAATGATTGAGGTGGCATTAAAAGCACTAAGACGACAATTAAGCTACCAACCAATAGGTTATAATTTATTACCTGAGAAATTTACTATGCCAGAATTGCAACGTTTATATGAGACTATTCTGGGTAAACAATTGGACCGCCGGAATTTCCAGAAGCTTATGCTGAGCTACGATATTTTAGAGAAACTCCCAGAAAAGCGAACTGGAGGGGCATTTAAAGCTCCTTTCCTATATAGATTTGATAAAGAGAAATATGACAGAGCCATGCAAGAGGAGATTTTGTTTGCAGTGTAAAAGTAAAAAGGCTCTATGTTATGCACAGCCCTAAAAGTTAGACACTAATTTTGGAGGGCTGTCCAGTAAACTGAGCCTTTTGTTTATCGCATACATTCATAATTACTTCTCCCAGTCAAACGAACGCTTCACAGCTTTTTTCCAACCTTTATAGAGGATATTTCGTTGTCTGGCTTTCATTTTTGGTTTCCAGCGTTTATCTATACCCCAGTTTTGCAGCAAATCGTCAAAACTTGTCCAATAGCCAACTGCCAGCCCCGCAGCATAGGCAGCACCTAAAGCGGTGGTTTCAATCATGGTAGGTCTGATAACAGGTACGTTCAACATATCAGACTGAAACTGCATCAGCAATTCGTTCACTACCATGCCCCCATCTACCCTTAAAGAACTGATTTCAATGCCCGAATCACTTTCCATCGCTTCCAGTACATCTTTGGTCTGGTAGGTTGTTGCTTCTAATACAGCACGGGCAATATGTCCTTTATTGACATAGCGGGTTAATCCGGCAATAACTCCCCTTGCCGATGATTTCCAGTAAGGTGCATAAAGCCCTGAAAAAGCAGGAACCACATAAGCCCCGCCGTTATCCTCTACACTTTTGGCTAATTTTTCAATATCTGTACTTTTCTGAATCATGCCTAAGTTATCACGTAGCCATTGAACCAATGCTCCAGCAATAGCTACCGAGCCCTCCAAGGCATAATGTACTGGTTGCCCGTCAAACTGGTATGCTACTGTTGAGAGTAAGCCATGTTTAGAGGGTACTAATTCTGTTCCTGTATTCATCAACATAAAACAGCCGGTTCCATAGGTGTTTTTGGCTTCTCCTGGTTGGTAGCAGGTTTGCCCTACTAACGCTGCTTGTTGGTCTCCTAAATCTCCGGCTAATGGGATACCTGATAATACTTCTGAAGTAATATTTCCATATACCTTTGAGCTTGGTTCTATTTTAGGAAGCATTTGTAATGGGATATTCATGATTTCAGCTAATTCAGCATCCCATGCTACCGTTTTCAGATTCATTAACTGCGTACGGCTGGCATTGGTTACATCGGTAATATGTAAACCTCCGTTAATACCACCTGTCAGATGCCAGATGAGAAATGTATCCATATTACCGAAAATAGCATTGCCCTTTTCAGCGTCTTCTCTTACACCTGGTACATTATCTAAAATCCATTTAATTTTCAATCCGCTGAAATAAGTAGCCAAAGGTAACCCTGTGCGATCCTGAAAAAACTGTGAACCGTGGCTTTTTGTTAAGGCCTTTACGGTATCATCTACACGGGTATCCTGCCATACAACAGCATTATAGTAGGCTTTGCCTGTGCGTTTGTTCCAGACAACGGTTGTTTCACGTTGGTTAGTAATACCACAAGCAGCAATATCTTCTGTTTTGATACTTTTTTCTATACGGGCTTTAGCAATTACTTCGAGTGTATTTTTCCATATTTCTTCCGGATTATGCTCAACCCAGCCCGGTTTAGGATATATCTGCTCATGTTCTTTTTGTCCGACAGAAACGATATTTCCTTTGCGGTCGAAGATAATACAACGGGTACTGGTAGTACCCTGGTCGATAGATGCAATGTATTTCATAGGATTGAATAGTAGGATTTGAACGCCGTCTTTATCCCTTCCCTAACAATGTGGAAGAGGGCTGAAGTCCCTCTCACCAACAATAGGCAGAGGGATCCAGGGAATGAGGTTGAGTTCTGTCAAGTATTATTTTGTAACATTATTTACTGACTTTTGAGCCTGAGAAACCATACCAGGCAATATAGGCAAACATGGCAACTGGTAACAGCATTGATGTGGCCATTGAGGTGCTATCTGCAATAGCTCCCATAATTGGTGGGAATGCTGCACCACCCACAATACCCATAATTATAAATGAAGAGCCCAGTTTTGTATATTTCCCCAGGTCTTTTACACCTAAAGAGAAAATCGTAGGAAATGTAATACTTTGAAAAAAGAAGAATGCCATTAAAGCATAAACAGCCGGTTGACCTTTTACCTGTGATGCAACCAATAATGCCAATACGATACCTGTTGAATACAAACCTAACAATATATTGGGCTTAACAAATCGCATCAGAAAAGTACCTACAAAACGACCAATCATAAACACTAACATACCCACTGAAAGTAAGCTGGCAGCATCTAATTTAGTAACGCTGATGGCCTCCATCACGAAGTTGATGAATAAACCCCATACACAGCCCTGCACACCTACATTTAAAAACTGAGCGAATGCACCTAAAGCAAAATGCTTATGTTTAAAGAGAGCACTTAACGATTCTCCAAATGAGGCGTTATCTGTGCCTCTATCCTCTTCATGCGAACTTGCCTCCTGAATTTCGGGCATTGGAGTTCTCAGAAATAAAAAGGCTATTAATAATATTATTCCCCCTACGATCAGATAGGGTAGCTGAACAGATTTGAAACCTTCTTCCACCGATTGTTTATGTTCGCTGAACACCAACATTCGTCCTACCAATGGCCCTATAATCACACCTAAACCATTGAAAGATTGGGCGAGATTCAGACGTCTTTCAGAGGACTCTTGTGGACCCAACACTGTTGCATAAGGGTTGGCTGCTGTTTCAAGAAACGCAAGCCCACAAGCTAATATGAATAATGAAACCAGGAAGAATGTCCATGATTGTGCTTCAGTAGCCGGATATACCAGAAATGCTCCTCCCGAATACAATAATAAGCCTGCTAAGATTCCTTTCTTATATCCCCATTTTCTCATGAAAATACCTGCCGGAAGCGCAATTAAGAAATAAGCACCATAAGTAACCACCTGTACCCATGTAGATTGTGAAATAGTAAGATTAAGGGTTTCCTGAAAGTGCTTGTTCAGTACATCGAGCATACTGATAGCAAAGCCCCATAAAAAGAAAAGACTGGTAACTAAAATAAATGGAACGAGGTAGTTGTTTTGAGTAGCGTTAGTCTGGAAGCTCTGTTTGTTCCCGGAAATAGAAGCCATAGTAGTTTTTAGGGTTAAAATTGAATATGTTGACTGTATGAACAGATTTTGTTCAAAAATGATAATTTTTTAAGAAATAATAAGATAATTTTTAAATAAATCTCTACTCAAAGCCGTAATTGAGCACATTTAAGAACAGAACAATAAAATAGCGAGGGGTTAAGCCTCGCTATGAGTATCTATGGAATGTTGATTTAATTTAACAAAGAAATTGCTTAATGTAATTACGAGCTGTAAGAATAGCAGCTGTAACATCATCAATGCTACCTTCATAGGCTTTATCCTCTACCTCAATCACAACCGGGCCTCTGTATCTTACGTCTGTTAAAGCTGCAAAAAATCCACGCCAGTTTACATCTCCTAATCCTGGCAATTTAGGAGAATGATATTCTAAAGGATTTGCCATAATACCAACTCGATCAAGTTTATCCCTATATACCTTTACATCTTTAATATGAATATGATGCAGGCGGTTTTTGTATTGATAAATTGGCTTTATCTCGTCCATCATCTGGAAAATCATATGTGATGGGTCATAGTTTAAGCCAAAAAGAGGGGTTGGGAAAGTTTCAAACATTATGTCCCATACCGCAGGAGAGATTGCCAAGTTTTTTCCACCCGGCCATTCATCATTTGTAAAAAACATCGGACAGTTTTCGATGCCTATCTTGATGCCTTCCTGCTCTGCTGTTTCGATGATAGGCTTCCAGAGTTTCTTGAAAATTTCGAGATTATCCTTCATATTTTTCTGAGGGTCACGGCCGATAAACGTATTCATGACCGGAACACCCAATTTATTACAGGCCCTGATTACTTTCTTGATATGCTCAATATAAAATTCAGACTTTTTGATGTCGGGGTCGAGCGGATTTGGGTAATAGCCTAATCCAGAAATAGTAATGCTTCTTTCGTGGGTATAGTCTTTTATATACTTAATATGTTTATCGTCCAAATTATCGACATTGATATGTGTTACTCCTGCATAACGGCGAGCATCGCCATTATCTTTAGGCCAACACATCATTTCGATACAAGAAAAACCATTTTTAGAAGCAAAATCTACGACGTGTTCAAAGCCGAAATCGGCCAGAATAGCACTTACAAAACCGAGTTTTAACATAATTGTATGAAGGAGGTTGATATCTGAGGCGTAAATTAAGTCTTTTTGTTCAATCATCGAAAAAAAAGCAAACGTTTATGAGATAGGGTAGGAAAGAAAATCAGTTTTTTTCCATTTTTCGACAACCAGATTCAATTATTTCTCGTATATGTAGAAAAGTAGAAACAGTATTGAGGAAATGTTTCTACAATTGCTGGTTTGTTTAATATTTGGCCAAAAAAAATGAACAAGAAAATCGTTGAAATTAATACGTTAGATAAATTTTGACGATTTTTCAATAAAAAAGTTTAAAAAACTTTGGTTTTATAAAAACTTATTATTTAGTTTTGTTTAACTATTATAACGCTAAAAATAAACAAGCCATGACAACTCTTGAATTTAACTACGCAATTTCAAAGACCTCGAAGTCTCTAAAGCCTTTTGCATTCAGATTAACAAAAGACTTAGAAGACGCCAATGATTTATTGCAGGATACGCTTGTAAAAGCATTTATGAACCGCGATAAATATACTGATGGTACCAATTTAAAAGCATGGCTTTATACCATCATGAAGAATACCTTTATTACGAATTATCAGAGATTGCTGAGGAAAAATACTTTTATTGATACCACTGATAACTTACATTTTATTAACAGTACAGATAGCAGTGTCGAAAATAATGCGTACTCTACTTTTGCTCTCGAAGATATTAATCATGCTGTTGAGACTTTAGATGAAAGCTATAAACAACCTTTTATGATGCACTTTAGTGGGTTTAAATACCACGAAATTGCACAAAAACTAAAAGTGCCGATTGGAACCGTGAAGAATAGAATACATATTGCAAGGAAAGAACTAAAAGAAAAATTACAGGTATATGCTTATTAATACATTACTATACAAAATAACATTAGTTATGAAAATGGTTCAGTGCTGAACCGTGAATAAAGAATTTTTCGAGTCAAGTGGGACTCTGATAAAAAGAGGAAGGTTTTAAAAGTTATCTGTTTTGCGGATAACTTTTTTGGTTTTAGGATATTATTCTTTTAATCACCAAGTTACATAGAGTCGCACGGTTGATTACTAATCATGCGAAACTCACTCTATGTAACTTGGTGATTAACACTATTTGTCTGAAATTCAGATATTCATTCCCCCTGAGACCTCGATTCTCTGGGCGTTTATCCATCTGGCTTCTTCTGTACATAAGAAAGCGACTACACCACCGATATCATCAGGTAAACCTACACGACCTAAGGCTGTTATACCCGCCACCATTTGGTTTACTTGTGCATTATCTCGTACAACACCACCGCCAAAGTCGGTTTCAATAGCTCCTGGAGCTACTACATTGGCCGCAATCCCTCGTGAACCTAATTCTTTCGCTAAATACTTGGTTAATGTTTCAATGGCTCCTTTCATAGAACCATAAGCTGAATAACCCGGTGTAGAAAAACGAGCCAAACCTGAAGAAATATTAATGATTCGTCCACCATCATTCAGGATTGGTAATGATTTTTGAGTCAGGAAGAATACGCCTTTATAATGGATATTTAAAAGTAGGTCAAATTCTTCTTCCGTAGTTTCTGCAAAGGCAGTATGACGGCCGATTCCGGCATTATTAATCAGAAAATCAAAATGAGTAGTATTGAAATGATCTTTCAGAACAGTATTTAGTTGCTCAAAGAAGTTACCAAAACTTTTAATATCTCCTGCATTCAGTTGTAATGCTACCGCTTTTTGTCCTGCTTTTTCGATTTCAGCTACTACGGCTTGAGCTTCTTCTCTTTGAGTATGATAAGTAAGAATTACGTCGATTCCCTTTTCGGCAATTTTCAATGCCATGTTTTTTCCTAAACCTCTGCTACCTCCGGTAACTAAAGCGAGTTTACTTGTTGTTGTCATCTTGTTTTATGTATTAATTTGATGACACAAAGGTATAGGAGGCTTATAAGATGAGTCTTGCGAGTTTCAAACTGTTATTTGTAAAATTCAAACCCGTATAGAGGAATGATATTTATTCAGGGAGGTCTTGTCCCTGATTCTCATCAATCATCTCCTGGACTTTTTCTTTGATTGTGTTTTGAACTTTGTCTTTGGCAAAGATGAAAGTTGCCAGAATACCTGCATAAATGAGAAAGATAATGAGATAACCTAACCAGGCACTTTTTAACCAGATATTGAGGCCAACGGCTACGAGAATACTAAGGAAGATAATAACGGTAATAGAGAGAATAAACAGAAGTAGCGTATAAATGGCCTTTACAGCGATTCCTTCAATTTTTTCCTGAAACCCAAGCTTTGTTAATTCAAACTTTGCTTCGATGAGCTTAACGACATTGTCTCTGAACTCGTTTATTTTCAGCAAATCTGCCATATTGCCTTTTCAGATTATTGTTTAGGTTGGCAGGTGTACTATATACCCGCTTTTTGATTAATGCAAGGTAGATAAAACATAGCACCTTGCAAAAAACTTAGGAAAATTTTCAGTCTCTATAAAATTCTTTGCAGAGACTGAAAACGAAAATCAGATTTTTGGAGGCAATAACTTGTACATAACCGGAGTTACAATACGGGTTAGAATCAATGAAGAAATAAGCCCCCCAATCATAACTAATGCCAACGGTGAATAAAGAGGAGAGTGTTCTAACACCAATGGAATCAAGCCGCCGATAGCTGTCATGGTTGTCAAAACAATAGGTATAAATCGGGTTTCACCAGCTTCCTCAATAGCTGCATTGATGCTCAAACCTTGCTCCTTTCTTAAATAATTGGTATAGTCAACTAATAGAATAGAGTTTTTTACTTCAATTCCCGCCAGCGCAATAATGCCGACAATAGCTGTGAAAGAAAGTGTATTGCCTGTAAAGAGCAGAATCAGAATTGCCCCAATCATGCCTAAAGGAATTACCGATAATACAATAATAGTACTTTTAAAAGTTTTAAATTCAAGAATCAGAATTGCCATGATTCCGAAGATGGTAATGATAATGATTGTACCTAAGCCACCAAATGTTTCCTGTGAACGCTCTACTTCACCTGCCATTTTTATTTCATAGCCTTTAGGTAGTTCCATAGCCTGTAATTTAGCACTTATTTCCTGAGTTACTTTAGGTGTCAGAAAACCACTTTGCACAAAGGCGGAAATAATAGTATATCGTTCTTTATCATAATGATTGATTCTATTGGGAGATGTCTCAAAGTTAACAGTAGCTAACTGTTTTAATGGCACCAGATTCCCCATTTGGTTAGCAACAAACATTTTTGAGAAAACGTCCATATTAGCATACTGATCGCGGGGCAGGCTTACATTAATATCTATATCATCATTATCTCCTTCATTATAACTGCCTATGTTTATCCCGGCAATCCCCATTCTGATAGTACGGTCAACATCTACTGTCTGAATCCCCAACATACCTACTTTGTCCTTGTTGATATTTACACGTAAATCAACATTCTGGGCAGATAGCGGATTGCTTACGTAGATAGTTCCTTTGGTTTCTTTAAAGGCTTTTTCGACACGAAAGGCAATCGACCGTAATGAATCAAGGTTTTCACCAAAGATTCTTACTGCGAGAGGTGCTTCTACCGGAGGACCCTGCTCAAACTGAATTACCCTGATTTTTGCTCCGGCGTAAGAATCAAATTTGCCTCTTAATTCATCAATAAACTGTTCTCTTTCAGGTACTTCTACTTTATCTTGTAACTGTACAAAAATCTGTGCATAATTTGCTCTTGTGCCCCCCATAGGAATAATATTGTAATAAATACGGGGGTTAGACTTGCCTACATTAGTAGCATAGTTTTTTACTATCTCATTCTTGCTTAATTCGTTTTCCACAAAACGGGCAGCCTGATTCGTCTCCGACATATTTGTGCCCAATGGTGTCTCGATATTGATTAAAAACTGTGGTTTTTCAGAGCGGGGGAATACACTGGTTCCAACAATAGGAATCAAGGTTAAACTACCCACAAAAATAGCAAGAGCCATTAAAAGACTGATAATCGGATGCGCTAATGCTACGTGTAGAATCTTACGATATGAACCTTCAATACCTCGTTTCATTAATCGTAAAACTACATTTTCGCCATGGTCTTCTCTTGGCATTAACTGACTTGCCAGAAACGGAACGATAGTTAATGAAACAAATAAAGAGGCGATAATAGTCGTGATAACGGCCATCGGTAAACTGCGGATAAATTCTCCGGCAGATTCTGGTAAAAAACAGAGAGGTAAAAATGCAAATATCAAGGTGGCGGTACAGCCCAATACAGCCAGCCCAATCTGCTTGGTAGCCTCAATAGCAGCTTCCGTGCGAGACATTCCTGTCCTTAGGAAACGGGCAATATTTTCAACAACCACAATAGAGTCATCAACCAATAAGCCTAAAGCAATTACTAAACCTACCACACTTAGCTGGTTAATACCAAAACCGGCTAAATCGAGCATGGTTAATCCCATAGCTAATGATAAGGGTATTGAAATCATTACAATCAACGAGGCTCTGAAACCTAAAGGAATCAGCGTGATTAAAACCAGAAGAATAGCTATGCCGAAGTCTCTGGCTAACCCCAACAAACGGGTGGAAACACTCTTGACCTGATCAAAACTTTGTTCAAATCTGATATTGGGAGACAGGCTCTTTTTGAAATTATCGATAATCGGGCGGATTTGTTCCCCGGTTTTGAAGATATTACTTCCGGCTTTCATTGTTGCTGTGACAAAAACCGCACGTTTACCATTCAGACGCCCAATATAACTTTCTTCCTCATAATCTAACTTAATATCGGCAATATCTCTTAAATAAGTAACAGTTGTGCCTGAAGTACTAACAATCGTATTTTTGATTTCTTCGAGACTCTCGTAACTACCAGATGTTTTTACGCTGAACTTACGTGTTCCTATTTCAATATTACCTGCCGGGATATTGGCATTTTCAGACTGAATAGCTCCTAAAACTCTATTAAGCGGAATGTGAAACTGAGCCATTTTGTCCAGATTAATTGAAACTCTTACCTGTTGCTTCGGGAAAGCCCAGATTTCTGCGGTTTTGACAGACTTCACCTTCAATAAATCATCTTTCAGGTTTTCGGCTTCTTTTTCTAAATCCTTATAAGGCGTTGTTTCAGATAATAAGGCACATTGAATAATATTTACACCTTCAGGCGTCTGGCGGAGAATATCAACACTATAAATATCAGCAGGGAGCGTATTACGAATAGCATTAATTTCTCTTACCACTTCATTGTATTTTTCGTCAGTGTTTACACTATGCTGAAACTCAACTACAACACTGGCTACTCCCTCATCTGCTACTGAAGTAACTTTCTTAATATCGCTGATTTCAGCCAGACGGTCTTCTATCGGATCAACTATCAGTTTTTCCATATCAGCCGGAGACGTACCGGGATATACGACTATGATGCTGTTGAAAGTTGCCTTCAGAGTCGGGTCTTCGGCTTTGGGCATATTCAACAAAGAGTTGATACCAATGGCTAATACCATTATAAAAATAATGATAGTAAACTGGTAGTTTTTAACGGAAAATTCTGCAAGGCGCATTTTAATGATGAATTAAGTGTATTGATTTGCCGCTTCTAATTAGATTTTAGCGACCTATATCTACAATTGACACATTTTTCTACTAATTGGCTATGAACAAACGTAGCCAGACAAAATCATATAAATATTCTTGAAGAAAGGCTTATTTGGTTATAACCTTTACCTTACTCTTATCGCTCAGGAAATTAGCTCCTTTGGTAATGATAGGTGTACCCTCTGCCAGACCAGAAGAAATAGCCACGTCATTTCCATATACCGCGCCGATACCAACGTTGTTTTTGCTGACCGACTGTCTATCAGCATTCAGTATGTAAACAAACGCCTTATCTTTGTCTGCTTCCACCAATGCTTCCACCGGAACAACTAACGAAACCGGTCCTTTACCTGAAGAAATTTCGGCTTTGGCTACAAAGCCCGAAATAAGTTTCTTACCATTAGGCTGAATCTGTAATTCTGCTTCAAATGTACCTGTAGCCGGATTAACCGTTTGTGCTATCTGGGTGATTCGGGCATGAAAGGGTTCGTTGGGGTAGGCATCTAAGTAAATATTAGCAATATCGCCCAATTTTACTTTTACTACATCTCTATCTGCTAAACCTACATTGACGATATAGGCAGATTCGCCCGTCCCCAGAATAAATACTGGCGAAAAAGGTGTGATTAATTCACCTTGTTCTGATATTTTACGAAGAATACGACCATTAGCAGGAGCATAGATTTTAGATAATTTCTGATTGAACTCTGCTACTTGTACATTTTCTTTGGCAACATTATACCCTGTAGTAGCATCTTGTACATTGGTCAGTGTAGTGGCTTCATCAGCATAAAGTTTTTTTACACGCTCTAAATCTCTTTCCGATTTTTCAAGGCCTAATTTCGCCTGTTTTACCTGTGCATCTATTTCTGATAAGTCAAGTTCGGCCAATAATTGTCCTTCTTTAACGAATTGACCTTCATTTACATACACTTTTCGTATCATACCTCCTGTTTTAAATGCCAGTTTCATTTCTGATTTTGATGATAGCACACCACTGGCAACAATAGGCTCGCTAAGTGGTTTTTTCCCAACTGGTTGCACTTCAACTGCAATAATCTCTTCAGTTTCCTGTTTGGTTTCTTTTTTCTTCCCACAACTCAGCAAAACAAGGAACACAAAAGCGTAAATGAGTGGAAATAATTTCGTTTTCATATATAAGTCTGTTTATTTCTGATTAAAACCTAATTTTTCTACTTTTTTCAGCCAATTTTCACGGTAACTGTCTTTTGAGAGCCTCAAGGGGCCTATAGTTGTGGTACGCACTGGTTTTACCCCACAAAATTCCAGTGTCATTTGTTTCATGGCATAATAAGTAGGTCTGCGATTGTAAAACCAATAGAACCAGGCCGGTTGGTCAAGTGTGCTGATGAGATGACCAGTTTTGCCTGTCAGTAGTTTATCCCACCAAAGGGAATTTTCACGCTTTTTAAAGGCAAGACCGGGAAGAAAAACTCTATCTAAAAAACCTTTCAGCAAAGCAGGAACCGAACCCCACCAGACCGGATAAAAGAATACGAGATGTTCGGCCCATTTAATTTTCTCTATAGAATCCACCAAATCTGGCTCTAATTCAGTGCGCTTTCTGTATCCGAAATGCAGGTTTGGGTCAAAGGATAATTCGTTAATGATTATTTCTTTAACGTCTGCTCCGGATTGGGTTAATCCTTTTTTGTAAGCATCAAATAGTGCAGAATTAAAACTTTCACTATCTGGGTGCCCTTGTATCAGTAATACTTTTTTCATATTTGTAGTGAGGTTAGTAATGCATTTAAACTTAATAAAAGGCAAAGTGGAGAATAAAGCCAAGTACCTGATCTTGCAAATGGAGTATTTGTGATTTTCTTGAAAAAACCAATATAACGAAACTCACCAATGGCCCGGATCAGAAATATAAAGGCTATAATTTTGAGAGCGTAGGTATCTATCCAATCTGGCAGAGTTAATTCTACTAATCCTGCTTTATCTATATGCAATAATGCCATAAAAAATAAACCTAAGGCTACTGTGAGTGTTGCAAACATACCAGGTTGAAAGGTTGATTTTCCTTCTTTACTGGTAGGTATGGCCACAAAACTTCCCCATCTGCCTCCTACGAGCCAATAGAAATGTATCAAAGAAATAAAACCTAAAAGAATAGCATTAAAGATGGCAAAAAACATATTTACTTATGTTTATGATAAATAATCAAATTATCTGACTGCTGCTACCTTATCTAACATGGCTTTTTTTAACAGAATGTCATATTTTGCCAATGACTCCTGTAATTTGGCTGTTATTACTTCGTTTTGCGCTCTCAGGTATTCAACTAAAATAGCTTGTCCATTACGGTAGCGGCTATCAACAACTTTAAAGTATTTTTCGGCCTTTATAGTGCCATCTTTAGCTGTTGGAAGTGTCTTTTGTGCAGCTTCTAATTCAAAATAGGCTTGTGAAACCTGTAATTGAATCTGTTTTTGCACTTCTTCCAGTTTTGTCTCCAACTGATTCTTCTGAATTTTTGCCTGCTGAATCTTCACTCTCTTCTCATGCCCATGAAATACATCCCAGGTTAATCCAATCTGGCCAACAACATAAGCCTGGTCTTTAAAAGTATATCCTTTACCTTGAAAACCGGTATTCCCGCCTATAAATACCTGTGGTCTTAAGGAACTCATTTCCTGCAATTTGATGGCAGATTGACTGGCCTGAATGTTAGCCTTTAGCTGGTTTATTTCCTGACGGTTAGCAATAGACTGCTCACGTGTATCAGCTATATTTACCTGTATATTTGCGTCAAGAAAAATCGTATCAGCAACAATCTCAGTAGCAAAATCACGATTCATCAAAAAATTCAGATACGCCTGGGCTGTATATCGGTTTTTATCCATTACTGCAACCTGTTGGTCAAGTTTACTAACTTCATATTCAGCCGAGTAAACAACATCTTTGGTTGCAACGTTATTATTAACTAATTTTTCATTCAGTTTTACAAAATCACTCAACACTAAACGAGAGGCCGAAAAGATTTTCTGCGCTTCTAAAGTTTGCAGGTATTGCAGATAAGCGATGGTAATATTATAGCGCACTTCGTTTTCAACGATTCGTTTTTTAGCCTCCTGTGCCGATAGCAAGTCTCGTTGGATAAGCAGATTGTACCGGATATCTGTATTATAGACGGGATACTGAAAACTGAATTTGGTATCATGAAAGTTATTGGGGGCTAATAACTCATTGACATTTTCTACCTGTGGAAAAACACTCGAATGAGTCAGTGCATTAAGCGTAGAGTACACCGGATTAAGCAGGTCGCCTACCGGAAACGACAAACGGCGTCCGCCTGCTGCTACAGTATAAGTAGGGGCAAAAGTAATTTTAGGTGAAAAATTGGCCTTTGCAAGTTTTACATTTTCCTGCGCTTTGGCTATTTCAAAAGTTTCTTGTTGCAAAGCCAAATTGTTCTTCAACCCCTCCTGAATATAGGATTCAAGCACAGGTGAAGAAACCTGAGAAAATGCAAAAATAGGGCAGAGGGTTAAGAGTAAAATTAGGTTTTTCATATTTCACTGAAGCTTTTTCAATTAATGAACAGTGTTAAGTAAAAGTGCCAAATAAACCCGTCTTTTGGCAGACGGGGAAAAATACTTAAATTTTCAAGCCTGTAGCTACCATATTGGAAGTACATTTGGCTACTATTTTCTTGTCAGCAGTATATATTGTGCTTGTAATATGAATTACAGTCTTGCCTGCCCTTATAATATTTGATTTTACCAGCAAGGTATCACCTTCTTTCGCAGGTGAAAGATAATCTACGCTCAAATTAACAGTAGTGTAGAAAGTCTCCCGGCCTAACATATAAACGGTCATCCCCATTACATCATCTAACATAGAAGCAGCAGTGCCTCCATGAAGAATTTTTAGCGGATTAGTCATTTCTTCTCTTACTACAAACTCTACTTCAATCGAGCCTTCTTCTACTGCTATCAGTTTACCGTTCATCCATCTGCCTAAACTCGACGGACTTATATCTGCTGCGTATTTGCCAATATTGGCTTTAAAAAATTCTATAACCGGATTCATGCCTTTTGTTTTAATGAATATTGTGAGGATTAAACTAAATTTTTCCTTTTATTAGCTCTACAAATCGCTCATAAGCATGTTCCAGGCGTGGAATACGCTCTCCTTCACGGAACATAGTCGTGCGTTTTCGTAAATGAATTGTTACCAAGCCATGTACTGCTGCCCATATCATCATTGAAGTTCCCTCTACATCATCAATTTTAAAGTATCCTGCCTGAATACACTCCCGGACAATATTGCGAAGCATATCAAAAGCAACGTGTCCATCTTCCCATATTTCTTCACGGCACTCAACGGTTTCAATAGGAGATGACATCAGAAACATCAATTCATATAACTCCGGATTCTCAAAACCATATTGCATATAATATCGCCCCATTGTGATTAATCTTTCAAAGGGGTCTCTGATATTTAACACGCGTTGAAATTGTTCTATAAGCTTCTGGAACGATTCCTGATGTAAATCAAACAATAATTCGCTTTTATCTTTGTAATACAGATAAATGGTTCCGGGGCTATACTCAATCTCATCGGCAATATTACGAATGCTTGTTTTTTCAAATCCTTGTTCAATAAAAAGCTTACGGGCGGCATCCATAATGAGTCGCTTCATTTCGGCTTTTTCTCTTTCTTTTCTTTCGGTAATCCCCATCTATACTGATCTTATGTTAATTAACAGTACAAATAAAATGAACGGTGTTCAGTAAAGCAAGTGTTTTTTGATTTTTTTATTGAAAAACACAAGAAGTGTAAAATGATGAGAGGTAGTAAAGGAGTTTGAAAGTAAAAAAAGCCCGTATATTTGGGCTTTCGATTCATTTATATCTCTATCACATTAAAACTATAATCAAGTGGATTTAAAGTATCTAAAAGCTTTTTGATAAATAGATTATCGCTCAGATAGAAATTCAGGAAGTTTTCTTTTCTTTCCTGTAGCCCTCCGCCTGGAAACAGTTTTTCTTTCAAAGCTAAAAGCTGAGTCACCGAGCCTTCCTGGTTACGTTCTTCTGCTCTTTTGATGCGTTTTTCAAGATGTTCTAAAGAATGAATACTTTTGGCTTTTACGGCTTCTACAGGGCCTTTCATAGTTGCCTCGATAATCAAGGCTTTTTTAAGAATACGCTCAAAAATATCGCTGATTTCATCAATCTCAAAAGCAAGACTTAATGATTTTCTTGAATTCTTTTCAACAAAACTCTTACGGAGTATTACCTCATCGGCAAATAGCTCTTCTGTGGTAATACCAAGTTTATCTATTTTCTTTCTACTGGCTTCATTCACAATCAAGGCAAAATTACGTGGCATCAATAGGGGAAACTGCTCATGATAATGGTCAAAAATCCCTTTCAACTGTAACCAGTAAGGCACTTCGGATGGCCCACCGATATAGGCCAGGTTAGGTAGAATAGTCTCCTGATATAATGGCCTTAAAACCACATTCGGGCTGAATCTTTCGGGGTTACTATCTACCAGTTGCAGGATTTCAGTTTCTGAAAATGTAATATTCGTGTGAAGGATCTTATACTTGCTCTCTTCTTTAACAATTCTTTCTCTGAGGCCGTCTTCCAGATAAAAAAAGTTGATTTCTCTTGGAGTAATTTGGGTATGATAACCCGTAGACTGAAGTTGTTCGGACGTTTCAGTGACGATTTTATTGGCTGTATTTTGTAGTAGGTCGTCTTTAATAATCGGGCTGAAAACAGATTTCAATGCTGCGTCGTCAGCATCTAAACAAATTAAGCCTTCGCTCTCAAACAAATGACTCATATAACATCGTACGGCATTAGCCAACGTACCGTGATTCAGATAAGCATTCTGGAAAAATTCTACTCTTTCAGGTATCTGATCGCAAATCGCCCTTAATTCTGCCGGATTCATACGTCCTACTGCCCCT
Source organism: Emticicia sp. BO119 (assembly GCF_013912375.1). Classification (GTDB taxonomy): domain Bacteria; phylum Bacteroidota; class Bacteroidia; order Cytophagales; family Spirosomataceae; genus Emticicia. Next base: position 299,783 of record NZ_JACETV010000004.1, read on the forward strand.
TTCTGCGTAGTTTCCCATTTATAGTTTTTACCAAATAAGTTAAAAACAGAAATCTCCTCAAAGTCATGGTCTTCGCTTGCCATCCAATAAACAGGTACGAAATTATAATCCGGAAACTCGGCTTTTAGTTTCTTAGCTAAGTTGATAATGGTTACAATTTTGTAAATCACATAAAGCGGACCGGTAAAGATATTCAACTGGTGGCCTGTGGTTACTGTAAAGGTTTTATCATCTAATAGAGGAGAGAAGTCTGGTTTAGAATCAAGCGTTGCATATTGTCTTTCTAAGGCATCTACCAATATCTGACGCTTTTTCTGGGTGAAAACTCTTGATTGAATAGCTTTTCGGAATCCTTCAATGTCAGGAAATTGATTATAAAAAGTAGCAAGCGTTTCGTTTTTTGTGATATAATCTAAAAACAATTTTGGAAAAGCTCCGACGGCTTTTAACTCTAAGGTTTGCGAGGGCATATTTTAGGCGCGATTTCTTTATTTTTCAATAACACGAAAAAGAATAGACAGGTTTCAAATATACTAAATCGAAAGGATATTATTTAAGGGAATAAATTTTATAATACTCATTTCGTTACTTACAAAGAGTAACGAAAATAAATTCTATTTTTGAGAATAAATGTGACTTTTTTATGAAAACACTCCTATTATTCCTCTTCTTATCAAGTTGTTGCCTAGCACAGGTCAAATCTGTCGATGTATGTGTCTATGGCGGAACATCAGCAGGTGTAATAGCTGCCTACACTGCCAAAATGTATGGAAAAACAGTCGTATTAATAGAACCCACCAGAAGATTAGGTGGATTGACTTCGGGAGGACTTGGGCAAACAGATATTGGAAATAAATATGCTATTACAGGTATAGCCAGAGATTTTTATAGAAGAATCGGCAAACATTATGGCCGATTCGAGCAATGGACTTTCGAGCCATCTGTAGCTGAAAAGACCTTTCAGCAATATATCAAAGAAGCCAATGTAGAGGTGCTTTATCAGCATCATTTAAAGAAAGCTGAAAAGCGCGGAACTAAGATTGAAAAAATTCTGGTAGAAAATGGTAAATCAAACCAATGGATTCAGGCAAAGGTTTTTATTGATGCCACCTATGAAGGAGACTTGATGGCGAAAGCAGGGGTGAGTTATACGATAGGTCGGGAAGCCAATTTGGTCTATGATGAAAAATGGAATGGGGTACAATTGTTAGATAAACATCAGTTTCCTGATGGTATTGACCCTTATATAGTACCCGGGAATCCGGCAAGTGGATTGCTTTGGGGAATCAGTAATGAGAAACTGGCAAAAACAGGATCAGGAGATAAGAAAGTACAAACCTATAATTTCAGGCTTTGTCTGACAGATAGTATTGAAAATCAGCTTCCTATTATAAAGCCTGCTAATTATGATGCCTCGAAATATGAGTTATTACTACGTTATATAGAAAAGAAACAACCTAAGGAATTAAATTGGGCATTGATGCACATTCAGCCGATGCCGCACCGGAAGACAGATATTAATAATTCCGGGCCTTTTTCTACAGATATGATTGGGGAAAACTACAATTATCCAGAAGCAAATTATGCAACTCGTCAGAAGATTCAGCAGAAGCATGAAGATTATATCAAGGGGTTTCTGTATTTCTTAGGCAATGACGCAAGAGTGCCGGAGCATCTGAGAACAGAGATGAAGAAATGGGGGTATCCGAAAGATGAATATATAGAGAATAATCATTTTAGTCAGCAGATGTACGTAAGAGAAGCCCGCAGAATGATAGGAGAATATGTGATGACTGAACATCATTGCGAAGGCAGACAAACCGCAGGAGACGGCATAGGCATGGCGGCTTATACGATGGATTCACATAATTGCCAGCGAATAGTAGTGAATGGGATGGTAAAGAATGAGGGCGATGTGCAGCAGGGTTTGGGCGGTTTACCTCCGTATCCGATTTCTTATTGGTCTATTTTGCCTAAAAGGACTGAATGCACGAATCTTCTGGTTCCTGTTTGTTTGTCGGCCACACATATCGCCTATGGGTCTATCCGTATGGAGCCTGTTTTTATGGTATTAGGGCAATCGGCTGCGACAGCTGCTAATGTGGCGATTGATACGAATATAGGTTTACATGAAATTGACGTTAAAAAATTGCAACATGAATTAAATGGCAATCCATTAGCCAATAAAAGTCAGGCTGAGATACTGGTGGATAATGATTATTATCAGGTAAAACTAAATGGAAACTGGACGGTTGCGCCAAAAGGCTATGGAAGATACGGTAAAAACTACCTGCTTGATGAATCGAAAGGAGCAGAAGAAAAATCGGTTATTTATAATCCCGGCATTCCTATTACAAAGAAGTATAAGGTTTATATCTATTTCCCACACCTCGAACAGCTATCCAAGCAAATCCAGGTCAATATCTTAACTAATTCAGGCAAAGAAACTGTAATGCTGAAACCGCAAAATACAGAAAGCGATTGGCTATATGTAGGGGAGTTTTTTTTCGAAAGAGGATTCGGGAATACACTTGAAATTACTAATCAGGGTGCGGATGGAGCTGTGATTGCCGATGCAGTATTGTTTATACCGGATAATTCTAAAGAATAGAAGATTAGATATCAAAATATAATATTCAGTCTTGAGCTTTTATATTGAATTAATAAGTCTAACCTTATTATAAACTCCTGAAGCGCAAAAATTTACAAAAGACCTATCAATAGGTATATCTGTAAAACACGCCTATATATAGGTAGTAAGGCCATAATTGCAAGACCTAAGTAACAAGCCGTAGCAAAACAAGCTATAATAATAAGAAAAGAAAAAATAGAACATTATATATATCTAAATTTGAAGAAAAAATAAATAATGCTACTTTGCATGGGTAAATGCATAAAATGCCAACTCTCTGGTTGAAATTGATCAATTTTAGGAATATCTGTTTTCTGATTGATAATTAAATACAAACCTTATGAACCTTCAGGAAATCCTTAATTATTCTATTATAAAAATCGGAGCATTCGACCTACGAGTGTCATCTATTCTTGGAATCGCTCTTTTATTCTTCTTTACTATATTTGTAATTCATACAGTAAAAAGGGCTATTTACCGGACTAAAAAAATTGATGAAGGAAAAAAGTATTCTCTCTTTAACCTTTTTAAATATGCCATTCTGATATTTGCTATTGTTTATGGCTTTAATATTTTTGGATTAGATATTTCTGTAATTCTGGCAGGCTCAGCTGCACTCTTAGTCGGTCTGGGTATTGGTTTGCAGACACTTTTTAAAGATTTTATATCTGGTATTATTTTACTTGTTGATGCATCAATAAAAGTTGGTGATATTATTGAGGTAAATGAAATTGTTTGCCAGATCAGCGAAATTAACCTTCGGACTACCACAGCCCTCACACGCGACGATAAATATATTATTCTTCCTAATTCAATGCTTACCTCAAATCATATTCAGAACTGGACTCATTTAGGGGCAATTTCACGCTTCGAAGTAAAAGCCAACGTTGACTATAGTACAGATATAAGAGCAGTAGAAGCAATTCTGGTTGAATTGGTAAGTGAGCATAGTGCCGTCATGCCCGAACCCCGGCCTTTTGTAAGATTCACAGAATTTGGTGATTCTGCCTTGTTCTTTTCGGTCTTTTTCTGGACAAATGATTTGTTTAGGGTCGAAAATATAAGGAGTGAATTAAGATTCAGTATATTTGAAAAATTTAAAGAACATAAAATCGTCATTCCATTCCCTCAGCACGATATTCACATGAAATAAGATGCCTATATATGAACGCACATAAAAAGTTAAGTGAATTTGCAGCTACCGCTATTTGTGGAAACGATATTACCTCTTCCTGCTTATATGTTTCGGCGTTGTCTATCTTATATGCCGGACAATACGCCTGGATTTCACTAATCATAGTAGCTGGGGTTTTATATCTCTTCAGAAAAATTTATGGGGAGTCCGTCGGCGCTTTACCACTTAACGGAGGAGCCTACAACATTCTACTCAATACTACCTCTAAAAGCAATGCGTCTGTTGCCGCATGTCTTACTATTCTTTCCTATATGGCTACGGCCGTAATATCTGCAACTGAGGCCATGCATTATCTGCATAGTTTAGTAAAGTCAACACCAGTTATATGGGCAACTGTAGGTTTGTTATTTTTCTTCCTTGTTCTTATTATTTCAGGCATAAAGGAATCTTCTAATGTAGCTATATTTATTTTTACTGTTCATATGTTATCAATGATTTTATTGATTCTTAGTGCGGTTTGGTTTGTGTTGAACAATGGTTTTTCTGTTTCAGAACTGAATTTTAAAGAACCCGTTAAAGGTAGTATTCCGGTGGCCCTCTTTTTCGGATTCTGTACAGCTATGCTTGGCATATCGGGTTTCGAAAGCTCTGCTAATTTTATTGAAGAACAAGATAAAGGGGTATTTAGAAAAACCCTGAGGAATATGTGGGTTGCCGTAAGTATTATCAATCCGCTAATGGCGCTTGCTATTATAACGGTAGTTCCGATTTCGGCAGTTAAAGAACACCAGGAGGTTCTTTTATCTCATTTAGGAGGTGTCACAGGTGGTTCAACATTGGCAACACTTATCTCAATTGATGCTGTTTTAGTATTAAGCGGTGCTGTTCTTACTTCTTACGTGGGTGTTGCGGGATTAATGAAAAGAATGACTTTAGATAGAATTCTGCCGCAATTTTTAATAAAAGAAAATAGTAAAGGCTCTTCGCCAAGAATATTAGTCGTGTTTTTTTTATTGTGTATTTCTGTTTTGTGGATAACAAAGGGAGAGTTAGAACCATTGGCAGGTGTATATACCATATCCTTTCTTTTAGTAATGGCATACTTTGGTGTAGGTAATTTTTTATTAAAAGTAAAAAGAGAAAAACTTCCAAGACCCGAATATGCCCAACCTTTTGTAGTAGTGATTGCCATTCTGGCTATTTTAGCTGCCATATACGGAAATGTCAAATTACATCCTAAATATCTGGTTGTTTTTCTACAGTATTTTATTCCGACTATTCTCGTTATTTCTCTTTTTTTAAATAGAAATTATGTATTGCAATACTTTTTGTTTTTGATGCGTACTTTTTTTGAGTCTTTCAAAAAGAACGTAAGATATATCGAACTAAAGATAACAAGAACCATCAATAAACTATCAATGCAGGAGTTTGTGTATTTTTCAAAAGGAGATAATATAGCATTACTCAATAAAGTAATTATGTATGTTGAAGAAAACGAAATTACAAAAAGACTAAAAATTGTGACTGTGATTGATAAGAATAAAAAGGTAGATGAAAAATTCATGAACGATTTTCGGACTTTGGATAGAGCATACCCCGATATTGACTTAGAATATATCGAGGTAGAAGGTAAGTTTGGGCCTGAGTTAATTCAGGAATTGAGCGAAAAATGGAAAATCCCTAATAATTTTATGTTTATAAGTGCTCCAAGTGATAAATTCCCCTATCGGGTTTCAGAATTAAATGGCGTACGACTTATTATGTAGTGTGTGTTTCTGGTATTTAAAAACTAAGGTAAGGCCGTATTTTTACGACTATTCTCAATCTGGTAAGTTTTTAAACATTCAAAGAAACGCAGCCTGTCAGGAGATTTTATTCATACATCGCATCAATCAAATTTTTATACTTATTCATGATTACCTTTCGCTTAGGTTTAAGGGTTGGGGTAATTTCACCATTTTCTATCGTCCAGGGAGTAGCTAATAACGCTATTTTTTTTACCTGTTCATAGGGTGCAAATTCTTTATTAAAACGATTTACCTCCTCCATAATCAGTTTATTTGCATCATTATTTTTTACAATTTCGGCATCAGAAGCATAAGGGATATTTTTTGATTTAGCCCATTCTTTTAATGCCGCAAATTCCGGTATAATCAATGCCCCCGGGAATTTCTGTCCCTCACCAACAACCATGATTTGCTCTACATAAACCGATTCCTTTATTTTGTTCTCTAATACCTGTGGCGCTACATACTTGCCCCCTGATGTCTTGAATATTTCTTTCTTACGATCGGTTATTTTCAGAAATTTTCCTTCTACCAGAGTGCCAATGTCGCCTGTATGAAGCCAGCCGTCGGTGTCAATAGCTTCTTTGGTTTGTTCAGGTAAATTATAATAACCTACCATCACATTAGGGCCTTTGTAGAGAATCTCGCCATCGTCGGCTATTTTTATCGTGCCACCGTCAATAACAGGGCCTACTGTGCCAATTCTTAAATCTAAAGGTTTTACACGATTGGTAGCAATTACAGGCGAGGCTTCAGTCATACCGTAACCCTCTGAAACCGGAATACCCGCTGCCCAGAAAACTCTGGCTAAACGAGGTTGCAGAGCTGCAGCCCCCGAACATATCATTCTTATATTGCCGCCGAGGGCTTCCTGCCATTTACTGAAAACTAATTTCTGAGCAAGCTTTAATTGTTGATTATACCACCAGCCACCATCCATATTAGGGTCATATTTAAGCCCTAAATCTAATGCCCATAAGAAGATACGGCGTTTTAAGCCACTTAATCCATAACCCGTGGCTACTATTTTATCATAGACTTTTTCGAGTAGACGAGGTACAGTCGTAAATATTTGAGGTTTTACATCTTTAAGGTCTTCTGCAATTGTACCCATATTCTGGGCATAATAAATAGATACTCCCAAGCGCATATACAGATACAATACCATACGCTCATACACATGATTCAATGGCAGAAAACTCAAGGCACGACATTCAGCGTCAATCGGGAAGTAATCTTTACAACCTTCAAAGTCGCTGATAATGTTGTTGTGTGTCAACATTACACCTTTCGGCTTGCCAGTAGTGCCGGAGGTATAAATCAATGTGAGTAAATCATCAGATTTAATAGACTTTTTAATGGTCTCTATTTTTGATTTATTTTCCTTATCCTCATTTTCACTTATATCTTTCCAGTAATTAGCCCCTTTGATTTTATCAAAAGTGTAGATTGCCTTAATACCCGGAGCTGTCTTAGCGGCTTCTTGTGCTCTTTCCAATAAGGTTTCATCACCTACAAACACATAGGTAATGTCGGCATCCTGAAAAATGTATTTATAATCCTCAACCGTAATATTCGGATATAAAGGAACGCTGATTGCTCCTACTTGCTGAATCCCAAAGTCAACAATATTCCATTCAGGGCGGCTTTCAGAAATAATGGCAATTTTATTCCCCTTTTTTACACCTAACTTTAAAAAACCATAGCTAAGCTGATTGATACTGTCAATAAATTCATTGGCTGAGATTTTTACCCATTCTCCTTGAAGTTTAGAAGCAAAAACATCGGGTTTATTGTACTGGGCAATCGATTCGGTTAATAAATCGAATATACGGGTTATAGGCTGAGACATATTTAATAGGCGTTTGAATAAAGACAAATGTAAAGAAAATATTTTCTGGCAAAACAAACACCTGAAAAACCCATTTAATTTTTTTATTTAATGACTGTAAATGTCAGCCGAATGAACGTTTACAGTCATTAAAATAAGCCTGAAAAGATGTGTGCTATACAGCATCAACATCAACCACTACGTCCACCTCTTTATGTTCTTTTTGCTGATGCAGTTCGTCTATTTTTTCTCTTAAAAAGCTTTTGGCAGCTTTGATATTCAGCTTGTCTTTTTCAAGTTTAAGCATAATATCAAATAAGAACTTATTACGTATTCTTTCAATCAGCGATTTTTCAGGGCCTAATACCCGGGCTTTACCTAATTTTTCCAGAAGTTTTTCGGCTAACCAATGGGCTGCCTTCTCTGCTTTTTCCTGTTCTTCATGTTTTAAGGTAATTGAAATGATCCGGGTAAACGGTGGATAAAAGTAGCTATCTCTCTCGGCTATTTCATGTGTATAGTATCCCTGATAATCATTAATTACTACTTTTTGTAATAAAGATTGCTGGGTGTCATTAGTCTGAATCAACACCAGTCCCTTTTTGGCACGTCGTCCGGCTCTTCCACTTACTTGTGTCAGCATCTGAAAAGCCCGCTCCGAAGCCCTGAAATCAGGGAAATGAATCATGCGGTCGGCATCGAAAATTCCTACCAGACTCACCTGGTCAAAATCAAGTCCTTTGCTAATCATTTGCGTACCTACCAGAATGTCTGTTCCTCCCTGCTCAAATTCAGTAATGATATTCTGATAGGCGTTTTTGGTACGTGTAGTATCTAAATCCATGCGCTGAACCCGTGCAGTGTCAAACATTGCTTTCAGGTCTTCCTCGAGTTTCTCTGTTCCAAAACCAATCGTGCGCAATTTACCCGAACCACAAACCGGACAAACCTTTGGTATTTCCTCTTTATGCCCACAATAGTGGCATCTTAACTCAGTGGAGTGCATATGGTAAGTCAAACTCACGGCACATTGTTGGCATTCAGATACCCAGTTACACTCCTGGCAATTAAGATAGGGTGAATAACCCCTTCGGTTCTGAAAAATAATGGTCTGCTCTTTATTTGCTAAATTCTGCTGAATCTGGTTATAGAGTACACTCGAAAAGTCGTTCTTCATGGTTTTAGCTTTTCGCTCTGCTTTTAAGTCCACCAGCATAATATCAGGTAATTGTGCTTCGCCATACCGTTGGTTAAGTGTTACCAACCCATATTTACCCATTTGTGCCTGGTAATAGCTTTCGATAGATGGTGTAGCCGAACCGAGTAGTATTTTTGCTCCTTGTTTTAAACCCAGCATAATACCTACATCACGGGCATGATACCGCGGAGCAGGGTCAAACTGCTTATAAGAAGTTTCGTGCTCTTCATCAATAATCACTAAACCTAAGTTATCTAATGGTAAGAATATTGCTGAGCGCACACCAACTACAAACTGATATTTTCCGTCTACAATGCCCCTCCATACCTCTACTCGTTCGTTATCAGAAAATTTAGAATGATATACCCCCATTTTATCACCAAATACCCGCTTGAGCCTTACAACTATCTGGGTTGTCAGAGCAATTTCAGGCAATAAATAAAGTACCTGCGAACCGCCATCTAATACTTTCTGAATCAAATCAATATAGATTTCGGTTTTACCACTACCCGTGATACCATGCAACAGCACAATGTCTTTCTCAGAAAATTGTTGCATAATTTCATCACTTGCCACTTGTTGAGTATTAGTTAATTCTATTCTTAATGGCTCATCAGGTGCTTCGTCACCAAAGCGTGAAACAACTACTTCAAATTGTTCTAAAATACCTTTATCTAATAAGGTTGACAGGGCAGAATCAGAGGTTTCACCCTGTGTAAAAAGTGTTTTATCTACACCTTGATGATTTTTTTCTGACAACTCATTTATGGGGATATTTCGGAGATACTCCATAATAACCGTTTGTTGCTTGGGTGATCTGGTAAGCGAATCAATCAGATTCAACACTTCTTCACTCCCTTCGTAAACTCTTTTCAGGCGTATTTTCTTGGCGATTTTCGGCTTGTATTTTTCTTTTACCTCTTCATACATAATAATGGCGTGCTTACCGATCAATGATTTAATCATCGGATTGATATTCTTTTCGCCCACAAACTTGATGGCATCGTCATAGGTAAGAGAAGTATGGATTTTAAGAATCTCTAAAAATTCCACCTCTTTTTCTTCTAATAATTCAGGGTGATCAAAGTCAGGATTTGCCTGTATCCTTGACTGGCTGCTTACTTTCAGACCCGACGGAACGGCTACATTCATTACCTCGCCAATACAGCACATATAATATTCGGCGATCCAGTCAAAAAGCCATAATTGTGAAGGGGTGATGAGGGGGTCAGTGTCTAACAATTCTAAAATGTACTTGGCCTGATATTTCTCGGGTGGTTTAGTATGAATTTTTCCGACTACAGCAGTTACAACTCGATTTCTGCCGAACTGTACAATCACTCTTGCCCCGATTTTAATATCAGTTGCCAGATGGCGTGGAACGCGGTAAGTAAACATACGTGGAATAGGTACGGGCAAAATTACATCAGCAAAGTAGGTGGTTTCAGTTGAAAAAATATCTTCTGTCATCTTCAGATAATGGATTAAAAATAAAAATAAGCACTATTTAACAATACAACAGCACACAAATGTTTATTAACGATTATTTGCTTGGCCATTGTTTCATGGGCTACCTAAGATATTAAAAACTCAGGTAATTAACAGTTAAAGTAGATACTTAATTCAAAACAATGAAGAATTGAACAGGATATAAGCAGGATAAAAAAAGGAGTAAGAATACGATTCCTACTCCTACAAAGATACATAAAAAATTTTAAAAAATAGTATCAAAAAGCAGATACGCATTTAAGGAAATAATGATAACTGCCACTATCCACGAAGTATATTTTATCAGATTTGAGTTCACAAATTCACCCATTTTGAGTTTGCTTGATGTAAAAGCTACCAGAGGCACTACAGCAAAACTTAATTGCAGGGATAAAATTACCTGACTAAGTACCAGTAGGTCAGAAGTACCCCGCTCGCCATAGATAATGGCTACAATCAAAGCAGGAATAATCGCAATTAAACGAGTAATTAATCGGCGAAGCCAAGGTTTGAGTTTGATATTCAGAAAACCCTCCATTATTATTTGTCCGGCCAGTGTACCTGTCAGGGTAGAGTTTTGTCCTGCTGCTAAAAGGGCTACCGCAAAAAACAAACCGGCCAGTTTTACACCAAGAATCGGGTCGAGCAGGTGATAGGCATCGGTAATATCGGCCACGTGCTGATTATCAGAGAAATGGAATGTTGCAGCAGCCATTATCAGAATAGCCGCATTTATAAAGAAGGCGATAAATAATGAAGCCGTAGAATCAATCGTAGCAAATTTAATAGCGCTCTTTTTGGCTGCGCTTGTATTCTTAATTTTACGTGTTTGCACAATGCTTGAATGTAAATACAGATTATGTGGCATTACTGTTGCGCCCAGAATCCCGATGGCGATATAGAGCATTTCAGGATTCACCACAATTTGTGCATCAGGTACTAAGCCCCTGGCTACTCCAAACCACTCAGGGTTTGAGACAATAATTTCATAACCAAAGCATAATAAAATAATAAGAATCAATCCACCTACTATTACTTCAATGATACGAAAACCTTTGTTCTGTAAAAACAGAATGAAGATTACATCAATAGCTGTGATAACAATACCATAAGTAAGCGGAATACCAAAAAGTAAATTTAATGCTACTGCTGCGCCTATTACCTCTGCTAAATCACAGGCCGCAATGGCCACTTCGGCTAAAATCCATAAAACAAACGAAACAGGCCTGGAATAAGCATCCCGACAAGCCTGTGCTAAGTCTCTGCCTGTGGCAATACCTAACTTTAATGAAAGGTGTTGCAAAAGCATGGCAAATAAATTAGATATTAAAATAACCGACAGTAGGGTATAACCAAACTTGGCACCTCCGGCAATGTCTGTAGCCCAGTTTCCCGGATCCATATACCCTACGGCTACCATCAATCCTGGCCCGATGAATGCCGAAAACTTTTTCCAGAAACCTCCTTTGTCAGGAATATTTATACTGCCGTGTACTTCTGGTAATGATACATTGTCTGATGATTTCTTCCAACCTTTGTGTTGTTCAACCGTTACTGACTTATTCATAGTGGTTCTATTGCACTGAATCTATATTTTATGCAATATTAAAAATAAAAATATATAAATCAAAATTAATTTTTAGGTTTGTCTAAAAATTTGATTAATTGGTTAGAAAACGTACTTTTGCAGGGTATTATCATCACGCTAAAGGCTATGACTTCATTCACAGAAGAAAATTATCTTAAAATAATCTATATGCTTACTGAACTGAACGGGGGGAATGAAGTAAGTACAAACGAACTGGCCGAACATACGCAAACAAAGGCTGCTTCGGTATCAGATATGCTACGAAAGCTGGCGGAAAAGAATTTGATTAATTACCGTAAGTATCAGGGTGTTACACTAACGAAAGAAGGGCAATATATAGCATTAGGGGTGATTCGCAAACACCGTTTATGGGAGGTTTTTTTGGTAGAGAAATTAGGATTTGGCTGGGACGAGATTCATGATATTGCCGAGCAACTGGAACATATAGATTCAAAAGAACTGACAGAGAAGTTAGACAAATTTTTAGGGAATCCGCAATTTGACCCACATGGTGACCCGATTCCTGATGCAAAAGGTAAAATGCCATCGATGACCTCTTGTAAATTGTCGGAAGTGCCTATTGACCAAACAGTAGTGATGGTGGGAGTATTAGTACATTCACCCGCTTTTTTGCAGCATTTAGACAAAAACCAGATCACTTTAGGTAGTACAATCAAGATACAGGAAATCAGTGAGTTTGATAAATCATATATTGTTTTACTCAATAATAGCCAGTCAGTTTTTATCAGTAATGAAGTAGCGAAAAATCTGCTGGTAAAATAAGGTCTGTTAAAGTTTTATAAATTCAACTCAGAATAAGTATCATTTTATAATTTTGGGCGTTAGAAAGAATATTTTCGTACACAAGAGAATAGACACTATTCTCTTTGTTGTTTACAACAAACCAGACATGAGAGGTTTGGTAAACCATTAATGAGTCTTTCATGAATATATTAGATAAATACCTGATCAAACGGTTTCTTACCACTTATGTTTTTGCTGTTGTTGTTATCGTTCTGATTATTATGGTAATTGACTTTGTAGAAAAAAACGATGATTTTATTCAGAAGCAAGCACCTATGCGGGCTATTCTGCTACAATACTACGCCAACCTTGCTCCTTACTGGGCCAATTATATCAGCCCGTTAATGATTTTTATTTCTACCGTATTTTTTACGGCTCAGATGGCCGCACATACCGAAATTGTGGCGATTCTGAGTAGCGGTATAAGCTTCAGAAGATTGATGCTCCCCTATTTTATTGGGGCGTCTATCATTGCTGTTTTTTCATTTGTAATGGTAGGGTGGATTCTGCCGCGTGCTAATACTGAAAGATTAGCTTTTGAAAATGTGTATGTCAACGATAAGTTTTATTTTTCTGCCCGTGATTTCCACACAGCCGTAGCACCAAATACCTACGCTTATATGTCGAGTTATAACAACGAAGCAAAAACAGGATACGATTTTACTTTAGAGAGAATAGTTAATAATAAATTGGTAGAAAAGTTATCAGCCAAACGCATTACCTGGGACGATAGCACTAAGAAGTGGAAACTGCATGATTATAAAATCCGTACTTTAGGAATTATGAAAGACAGGATGGTATATGGTACAAGTCCTAAAGACACGGTTATTAACTTGTTTCCAAAAGATTTTGAAAGTGAACGTCAGATACAGGAGTCTTTCACAATTCCCGAACTTCAAGAGAAAATTGACCTGATTAATAGTCGTGGTGCCGAGGGTATAGAAACTTTTCAGATTGAACTATACCAGCGTTTTGCTACACCATTCGCTGTAATTATTTTATCCTTAATGGGTTTGATAGTATCTGCCCGTAAAGCCCGAGGTGGGGTAGGTTTCCAGATTGCTATCGGATTTGTTTTGGCGTTTGTTTATATCCTATTTTACATTATGTCAAAAGGGATTGCCGAATCGGGAAATATGCCACCTATTTTAGCTGTCTGGTTACCTAATATTGTTTTCGGTATTATCGGAACGGTAATGTATTTTACAGTTCCAAGATAATATAGCTATAATATAAATTATTCTCTCAAAATTATTTCTGCCGTACTTCTGGCTTTAATTGCCCATAACTCGTGCATTTTACCTGAAAAATGTAGCTGGTCACTGGCAATATAAGCGGCATCGGTATGCTCACGGGTAATTGAGGTAATATCCAGAAAAGGCACACCTGCTTTTCTGCACTCATCTTTAGCTACTGTATTGAACTCGTCAATTTCTTTAGCTATTTTCTGCGTATTGCGAGAGGCAGCAAAAGGCGTTACACCATAATCAGGAATTGATAGGACAAATACTTTTTTAAAATCTCCATGTGCAAATCTGGCACTGATTTGCAATAACTCTCTGAATTCGGCTCTGTATTTATCTATGCTTTGTCCGCGATATTGGTTATTGACGCCTATGAGCAAAGACACCATATCATATTGATTAGTATTTTTACTATCAGCAATGGCTTGTATCAACTCTTCGGTTGTCCAGCCTGTGCGGGCAATAATATCATGTTTTGTAATCGTAAATTTATCTTTTAGTAGGTCAATCAGATACATACTCCAGCGGTCTTTTTCGAGCACACTTTCACCAATGGTATAAGAATCACCCAAGGCTAAAAAAGTTCTGTCCGGGCCTGTTCCGATTGGTTTCGGAATAGAGACCATCTCGGTTGTATCGGTCATGGCGCATGATAAAAATAAACCAATAGATAAGATGAAAGTGATGATTTTTGACATATAAAAACGGAGCCTTTTTTACAAGATTAAAGATTAAAGTATAATTATATTTATACATATATACGAGAATATAGGGATAGAAGTCCTATTTTTGCAAAATTTTTATTAAAACCAATATTTCCGTTTTAACGGCTGATGTAATATGAAAGTTGTTTTAGCATATAGTGGAGGATTAGATACCTCGTTTTGTGTAAAATACCTGACCGAAGAATTAGGTCATGAAATACACTCTGTATTGGTTGATACGGGTGGTTTTACAGAAGAAGAAATCAAGGATATTGAGACAAAAGCTTATGAATTAGGCGTGAAACACCATCATACAGCTCGTATGGTAGATGAATATTATCAGAAGTGTATTCGCTATCTGGTATATGGCAATATCCTGAAAAACAATACTTATCCGCTTTCTGTCAGTGCTGAGCGTATGTTTCAGGCGGTTGCTGTGGCTGATTATGCCAAACAGATTGGCGCAGAAGCTGTAGCACATGGAAGTACAGGTGCCGGAAATGATCAGGTACGTTTTGATATGGTATTCAGAATTGTACTACCAAATGCACAGATTATTACACCAATCCGCGATTTACGTTTATCGCGTGAGGCAGAAATTGAGTTTTTGAAATCAAAGGGAGTTGTTCGTGAGTGGCATAAAGCCGCTTACTCTATTAATAAAGGTTTGTGGGGAACCTCGGTAGGTGGTAGAGAAACTTTAACGTCAGATGGTTTCTTACCAGAAAGTGCCTTCCCGACGCAGGTTACGAAGAAGAAAGGTAGTGAAGTAACGCTACAGTTTGTGAAAGGGGAGTTGAAAGGTGTCAATGGTCGTCGTTTCAAAAATCCGGTAGATGCTATTCGTCGTTTATCGGAATTAGCTTCTCCATATGGTATCGGTCGTGATATTCACGTGGGTGATACAATCATTGGTATCAAAGGTCGTGTGGGTTTTGAAGCAGCCGCTCCGTTGATTATCATAAAAGCGCACCATTTGCTGGAGAAACACGTATTAACCAAATGGCAACAATACTGGAAACAGAATTTAGCTGAGTGGTACGGAATGTTATTGCATGAAGGACAATTCCTTGAGCCATTAATGCGTAATATTGAAACTTTCTTAGAAAGTACACAATCAAACGTAACAGGTGAAGTGCGCGTACAATTAGCACCTTATCATTTCCAATTATTAGGTATTAAATCTGATTACGATATGATGTCGCCGGTATTTGGTAGCTATGGCGAAATGAATAATGCGTGGAGTGGTGATGATGTAAGAGGTTTCTCGAAAATCATGTCAAACCAGGTAATGATTCATGAGAAAATAGCTGAATTGGCTACTAAGAAGTAAGATTTAGTTATATATATTAAAACCCCATAAATAGAGATATTTATGGGGTTTTAGCGTTTTATGAACCCATTAAATTGTGGCGCGATCTTCCAGTTCACGCCACAATTTAACGACATTTAAAAAGGCCCCTTCGCATTAATCCTATCAGCCTGCTTAGCTGCTCCGGGCATCTCTCCCCTTATATCTTTTTCCTGCAATGCTTTGCCTGTTTCTCTATGATACCAGTCAGGTGTCAGTTTCGCCGGGCTTGTATCCCCTGTCTCTGTCTGCCAGACTGCTAAAGTGCTTTTAAGCTGATTGATTGTTGCTTTATATCTGGGATTATTAATCTGGTTATTAATTTGAGCAGCATCATATCTCATATCATAAAACTCGGCAGTAGGGCGGGGTTTTACGAATACTTCTTTTTGTAATGGGGTTAATTGGGCTTTATTCTTTTTCAAAGCTAAAGCCGACGGGCTTTGATTAGCATCAATCGGGCCACCATTATTTAATTCCGGACGAAGATTAATTAAGTAAAGAAAATCTTTGGTACGTATAATTCGTTCGTAGGCTTCGTAATCATGCCAATTATGTTCTGCAAAAATATATTGTCTGAAATTGGCTTTTGGTGTTTTTAATAAATTGGCAAAGCTTTGTCCTTGAATAGTATTAGCTGGCTTTACACCTGCTAATGCTAATAAAGTTGGGGCAATATCAATTGTACTCACCAAAGCATCTGTTTGTTGCTTGCTTTTAATCCCATTTCTCCATTTGATAATAAAAGGTGTTTTGATACCTCTGTCATATAATAAGGTTTTATTGCCTGAGAAAGGACGGGCATTATCAGCTGTAAAAATAATAATGGTGTTGTCTGCAATGCCTTGATGTTCCAGTTCTTTCCACAGTTCCCCAATATAATAATCCAATCGACCTATTTCATTGTAATAAGAAGCTAAATCCTGACGAGTAGCTTTAGTATCAATCAATGTATTAGGAACCTGAACTTCTTTCTCTGGATTATGTGTGATCTTAAAATTATCTGCCGACCAATCTCTATGGGCATCAAAAGGTGCCAGCCAGAAAAAGAATGGTTTATCTTTAGGTCTTGCCCGAAGAATATTTATCCATTGCTCTTCCCCACCTGAACCATTCAGTTTTTCTCCAGCCAGTAAGGTGTCATAGGCTCGTTTGGTATTTTTGCCCTCATGCCATTTGCCCATTAATGCGGTATAGTAGCCAGCATCTTTTAATTGCTCAGGAAAATAAGTAAGATGCGCAGGAAGTTGAGTGTGTAATTCGGCTGCGCCTGAATTATGGGGGTATCTGCCTGTAAGAATGCTTGTACGGCTTGGGCTGCACGAACTGGAAGTAACAAACATATTATTAAATAATAATCCCTCCTGCGCCATTCTATCAATATTGGGGGTTTTCACTAAAGGATTGCCATAACAACCAATATCATCATGGCTGATGTCGTCACCAATAATAAAAATAATATTAGGCGTAGTAACTTTAGGTGTGTTTAACCATGCCGATAGGCTTATGCCTATCACTAGCAAGAAAGCTATACCTGAATACTTTCTCATTGCCATAAAGGGTTATAGGTGATATTTTTTAGTAGTTATAATATCTACTACGGCTTTGCAATTATCAAAATTGGCCTCGTACATTTCAAACTCATTAGTCAATACGGCACTTGCCATACTTACATCATCTTTCCGGTATTCCATTTGGCTATTGACTATACCTTTGCCCGTCATATGTAGAGCATGAACGCCTGCTTCTAATAGGTGGGCCGCATTATTGGCAGTTACGCCACCTCCTGCCATGATTTCAATTCTATCACCTGCTTTTTCAGCTAAGATTCTTAATAAGTCTAATCCTTCATTGACATTATTTTTCTGTCCTGAAGTAAGTATTCTTTCACAACCAAGTTCAATAATAGTTTCTAAAGCTTCAAATGGCTTTGCACAAACATCAAAAGCTCTATGAAAAGTCACTTTCATCGGGTGGGCTAACTCTACCAATTCTTTGGTGCGAGATACATCAACACTTCCATCAGGATTTAAAAGGCCGAATACTACGCCATCTGCCCCTGATTCTTTAGCTATCTGAATATCCGCCTTCATGACATCAAATTCGGTTTCTGAATAACAGAAATCACCTCCACGTGGGCGAATCATGACGTATAGTTTAATTGTGAGATTCTGGCGCGCCAGTTTTATTAAGCCTGCTGAGGGGCTTGTACCTCCTTCAAACATACCTCCACATAATTCGATACGGTAAGCACCTGCCTTTTGTGCTGTCAGGCAGGATTCTAAGGAAAAGCAACAAATTTCTAACATTCTATTTCTATGGTTCTTTTATGCAAAGAAACAGATTAAATGCCGTTTGATTACGCATCTAATCTGTTTTCTTTAGGTTTAAATAAGATATGGTCTCAGAACTTTATCAACTTCCTTGTCACAAAGTCTCTCCCTATCTGCATTCTAATCAGGTATTCACCAGCGGCCAAATGATTTAGGTTCAGGTATTGTTTCTTATAGGTTACTTGTCCCAGATTCTTTTCTGATAATGTTTGACCTTTCATATCCAATAATTGATACGAGACTTCCTGCGATACTGGTAAATCAAAGATGATTTCACAATAACTTTCAGCCGGAACCGGAGCTATGGTGATTTTATGACCAATCAGTGGCTCATTGCCCAAAATAATCACATTTACTTTAGCTTCACCTGAAACCGTACCTTCTCCACAGGCATTTTTAACAGAAATCAGTTTATATATATAATTCTCTTCAATCTTAACCGGATGAATTCTTTCTGAGGTTTCTGATGTTCCTTCCTGATTATTATTGAGTTTATAAGTGAATGGAGGGCTTGAAGCAAAAGCTAATCTCAGGTTAACAATGTCTCCGAAATTTACGGTTGTATCACCTGCAATAGTTGCTGTGGGTAATTGCGTGCTTGGATATATTTTGACTTTCGGAGTAAATGCAGCACAATCACCAGATTGGATAAGTGCTTTGTACGAGCCCGGTTGAGTAGCTTTTAAAGTAGAAGCACTATTTTCTAAATTTATATCATCTTTAAACCACTCGTAGGTGTACCCATTCTCTTTGTTGGCATTAAGTAGCTGAAAACCACCATTGATACAAATAGCAAGGCTATCAATAGCCGGATAAACTCTGTTCCTGAGCTCTTTTACGTCTACTCTGATAGCATTAGATGTAGCCTTACAGTCTTTATATTTTGTCTTAACGAAATAGTTGCCTGACTGCTCTATTGCCAGAAGTTCTTTATTATTTGATATTTTCTGCTGCCCATTATACCATTCAACTGTAAATTTTGGGTCATTGCCAAACTGCAGATTACTTACTTCAGATAAGTACAAATCGATACTTTTCCCTTTACAGGTACTGATTTCCGAATTGTTTAATTCATTACCCGGAAAGGATATAACCGGATTTAATTTCCTTCCTAAAAATATGGGTTGAAAAGTACTACAGGTTTCGGTATATCGGCTTTCTACTATATATAAGCCCTCTTCGGTAGGTACTTTTATAGAATAATTATTAGTACCTATGACTTTATCTTTATACGTCCACTGATAAGTTTTAATGAAGTCCGGCCTGTAATTAGTATAAAGATTCATGGAGTCTGTGCATGTAAAAACAGTGTCAACAGGCAACACAAAAGATTTCTCTACAAATCTGAATCGGGCTGTATCAGAAAAAGCTATACAGCCTTTCTGGTCAGCAGGGTAGAGCTTCAGAGAGTAAGCTCCTGATTCTTTTATGGTAAATGATTGTGAACCGTTACCATCATTTACAAAAGATCTTTTTTCTATCAACTTACCATCCTTGTATAATTCTTTTTCCCAACTATACATCTCTTCAGATCTCTGATAATGTCCCATCTCAACACTGCTTTTCTGGCATAAAGTAATGGTTTCTTTGGGATTTATGATTTCGTATTCAGAGTAATTTAATAATTCTATACGCATGGTGTTTTGTTTTACTACTTCCACCTTATTAGAATTCACAACACAATCACCCTGTTTTATTTGTAAGTAATAAATGCCCGGTTCTGTAGAAGAGTAGCTATAATTATTGGCTCCTTTAATATCTTTCCCATTCTGTTTCCACTGAAGATTAAAGTTGCTTGATGCTTCCAGGCCATTATTCATTATCTGCCACGAATAATCATTACTGTAAAATCTGACTTCTAATCCCTCGCACACAAATACTTTATTATTACTTGAGCTATTCTCGCTATAAGCCCAAATAGTATTGGGTAAATCTTGTCCTATTTGAATCAGGATAGAGTCAGATACTGCCTTACAAGACCCCTGAGAGGCGACGAGTTTATAATAGCCACTTTCTTTGGCAGTAAAAATCTCATTTGCCGGTTTTTTATCATAAACCTTATTATTTTTCACCCACTCGTAAGACGTATAAGTAAAACTATTATCTTCTTTTAAAGGTACACCGAAGCCTACACAGGCACTTGTAATACCGGATGCAGACGAAACAGAAGGTTTGGGTATAGTGCCTGTTTTAATACGTATAGAATCTGACGCAACTACACAGCCGTTATCATTTACTTCAAAAAAGTAGATACCGCTCTCTTTTGCCTCAAAATCCGGTTGTGTGGCTCCTGGCACATTCATGCCATCTTTTTTCCATTGAACAGAAACATTACCAACACTATTTGATGTCAGTTTTGTCGCATATCCTTCACAATGTGATGCCTCGCTTGAATAATATCTGTTTCCCACCAACGCATATACATAACGGGCTCTTCCGTTGATATTAAAATTTTTACTTAGAGCCACGAATGAGCCATCTTCATTTTCAATAATAAAATACAACCCAATGCCATTTACATCAGGCAATGTTATCTGCGCACTATCGCCTGAAAAAATGCCTAATTCATATTTTGACCAGTAGTTTTCTAATCGGATTTTAAATTTTTTATTTTTGGGTAAATCGGCAGGTAATTTGAATTTAAGCTTAATTTTCTCCTGATAGCAATAGCTGTCTTTCAGGTTTGTAAACTCAAAATTATCCGTACAGATTTCAAGTGTACTCCCATGAGGCGGAATATCCATAGGAAACATGCAAAAGGTATTATTATTATAATATTGAAATGTAAAAAACTCTTTATTACCCTTCATTTCTATTTTACCCAGATTCACATATTTCTCCTGAATACCATTGCCGGATAAATTAACAGAACTCCCAAATGAATTACCTCCGAGCAGGCTATAATTTAAATAATAATTACCTGGAATGCCTCTAAATTTGACAATCAGATTCTGATTAAGGCAAAAGCGGCTGGCAAACTCAAAAGAGAAAGCAGGTTTTTTAATGACAAGCACTTGTACCGAATCTTTAAATGAACAATTATCGATCTTTGTTGAAAGAACATACCATCCTTCTTGTTGAGATTTAATGCTATCGATGCTGATAACAGGCATACTTGATGTAAACCCATTAGGACCTTTCCATGAAATATCAGCGTTTTTTAATTTTGATTCAAGGCTAAGCTTTGAACCCTCACAAAGGGTCGTTGTTTCACCTAATATTTGATTACCATAGACAATAGATTCTGTGGCTACAGAGCATAAATCCTTCTGCAAAACAGCATAGTAAGTACCATTATCATTTTTAGTCAGTTTTAACGTAGC
This sequence comes from Emticicia sp. BO119, assembly GCF_013912375.1. Taxonomy (GTDB): domain Bacteria; phylum Bacteroidota; class Bacteroidia; order Cytophagales; family Spirosomataceae; genus Emticicia. The sequence goes on from NZ_JACETV010000004.1 coordinate 321,201, forward strand.
AGTTGTTTGGTCAGGAATAATAGCATTGTCTTTGTACCAATAATAGCTGATGCCTTCATATTGAGTAGCTGTAAGAATACTGGAGTCGCAAGATGCTGAATTGATACTTAACTTGGTTGAGATAGCTTTTGGAGCGATAATTTCTACTGTATCAGAGAAAACCGGTTCACCTGACAAACAAAAAGGGTCTGTGATTGTGAGATGATATTTACCTGCCTCAGAAATCTGAAAGCCAGAATAAACGTAGGCCGTATTTTTGGTCTGCACAAGTACACCATCTTTATAGAGCTTTAGTTCACTAACGTATAAGTGATTTGTATATATCTCAATATGACTATTGTTGCATAATGTGATTTTTTTACCTCCTATTTTCTTTTCATTATAAAGTAATGAAATTCTATTTTTAGTCAAATCTAAACGAACCGGGTCACTTTTACAGCTTTCTGTCTGATACTCTACCCTATAATCACCATAATCAATTCGCTGGTGATAGAAATTTTTTACATTTGATATATTATACTTTAATACATTGGTATTAAGGTCATAGAATTGCAGCTTATTATTACCCTTTAAATTAGGGTCAGTAAGATAAATATCTCTCTGTGTACAGGAATTATACTGCCTCATTGAATTAAAGTCTAAGGGCGAGATTTTTGTGTCAAGCGAGATATATACAGGCTTTGTTTTAATGATACAATTATCTGTATATTCTGTAGAAGCATAATAAATACCCGACTTAGTTGGAGTAAAGCTATAGATATTTTCTACATATTGTCCATTCAAGTACCAATCGGCTTGATAGGCAGTAGTGAAGGAATAAGTATTGTCTTTACATAACAGAATCGTGTCACTCTTTACGTCTATGCCATTTTCGAAACGTAAGTAGCTATTGACTATATTTTCTTTGCTCGCCTTAACATTTATGGGGGAAGAAGTAGTGGAACAAGCGCCTGAAGAACCTCGTACAGTATATATTCCCGAAGAAGAAGGATAAAAAAAGTATTCATTCTGATTCGGAATATCTTTGCCGTTTTTTTGCCATTGATAGGTAACTTGTGGTAAGAATAAATCGGTAGATACTGTTACATCAAAAGGAGATGACACATTCTCACAGATAGTTAACTCTTCTTTTGAAATCCGTAAATCAATGCTCTCTGTAAATATAATTTCAATTCTTCCGATTTTATATAAGCAATTCTTACCCTGTATCTCAACGGCATATCTACCACTTATGGCCGTTTCAAGTGAAGGAGTCTGAGCTACAAGGGTATCGTTTCTGAACCATTGAAATTTTAAACTATCTGATTCTAAATAATCTACCTGAAAATTTGCCTTTAAACTTTTGCAGATATTTACACGAGTATAGGAATTCCCATTATATTCAGATGTTAGAATGGGAGTCTGGTTGATACTCAAAGTATATTCCTTATTACATTGAGCCTGAACGAAAGAAACTGAAACAATACATAAAACAAAAAAAAGCAGTAGACGTTTAGCCATAGCAAATAATAAAAATAGATAGTGATTGGTTTGATAATCAGAAGAAGTTTTTAATCAACAAGCAAAACAGTTTAACAACTTCATCAGGATTGATGTCGCAAAAATACAGATAATTTTGGCAGGATAATATCTGGCAGGAGATTTCTTTAAGATTTAAAATAGAAGTTTATGTAGTCAATTCCCTGAAAACTTCTTCAATGGCTTTGTCACCTTTTTTGAGTTCAGACAATGTACTATCAGCAACTATTTTGCCGCGGTTAATGATTACCACACGGTCGCAGATGGCTTCTACCTCCTGCATGATATGGGTGCTGAAGATAATTGTTTTATCCCTACCTACGTTTTTAATTAAATCGCGTATCTCAACTAACTGATTAGGGTCAAGTCCGGTTGTAGGTTCGTCTAAAATCAGTACATCGGGGTTATGAATCAAAGCCTGAGCAAGACCTACGCGTTGGCGATAGCCTTTTGATAATTGTCCGATTTTTTTATGTTTTTCAAGTCCCAAGCCTACCCTTTCTATGGTTTCATCAATCTTGATTTGTAGTGTTCTGCCTTTTAAGCCATAGAGTGAGCCTGCAAAATCTAAAAATTCTTTCACGTACATATCCAGATACAAAGGATTATGTTCAGGCAAATAACCGATGCTGGTTTTCACTTGCATAGGCGAGTTTCTTACATCAAAGCCATTGACTTCTGCCGTGCCCTCCGTAGCCGGAATATACCCCGTCAGAATCTTCATGGTGGTTGATTTTCCTGCCCCATTCGGGCCAAGAAAGCCGATGATTTCTCCTTTGTTGACTTGGAACGATATATTATCCACGGCTCTTTGGGTGCCGTAAACTTTACTTAGATTCTGAACTTTGATAGACATTGCCGAGCGGTTCTATGGTATATATACTGATGCTTTTAGCTTGTAAAACCAGTATTTTTGTAAGTATAAAGAATTAATTACTCATTCTTAACGCAAAAATAGATTTTATCGTGAAAAGATTCTTTAAAAAATATCTTTACTGCGCTTTTTAATTAAATTTGTTCGTATTCAACCATTTAAACAAGCGATGAAAAAAACACTCCTGTTAATCCTTATCAGTATTCAGTTTACCTTTGCGCAAGACAAAGTCGTCCGTATAGGTATTGTTGGCATGACACACGACCATGTGTTCCAGATTCTTAATAATGTTAAACACGACGGCGTAGAAGTAGTAGGCTTTGCCGAACCCGACAAAGCTCTTGCCATGAAGTATTTTGCCAAATATAAATTGCCTGAAAGCCTTTGGTACGCCAGTCTCGACGAAATGCTTGAAAAAGCAAAACCGGAAGCAGTTTGTGATTTCAGAAGTATAATCGAACATCTGGAAACCGTACAGAAATGTGCCCCTAAAGGCGTACATGTAATGGTAGAAAAACCGTTAGCAGTTAATCTGGCAGCGGCTAAACAAATGGAGGGCCTGGCTAAGAAATATAATATTCAGTTATTGACCAATTATGAAACTACATGGTATGCCAGCAACCACGAAGCTTATAAAATGATTAATGAAGACCATGCCATTGGTGACATCAGAAAAATAGTGATTCATGATGGTCACTCTGGCCCTAAAGAGATTGGCGTGACCAATACCTTTATGGACTGGTTGGGTGACCCTGTGAAAAATGGCGGTGGAGCCATTATAGATTTTGGTTGCTACGGTGCCGATATTATGGCGTGGATGATGAAAGGGGAAAGACCTACTTCGGTAACAGCTATTACCCAGACTATCAAACCCGATATGTATCCAAATGTGGATGATGAGGCAACAATCATTGTGACTTACCCCAAAGCACAAGGTATATTTCAGGCCTCTTGGAACTGGCCTTTTGATAGAAAAGATGCAGAATTTTATGGCAAAACTGGTTATATTATTGCTGATAGAAGCCTGCAAATGCGTGTAAGAAAAGGTAATAGAAATGCGCCACCGGAAGAGAAAGTGGAAATTAAACCTTTGGCTTCGCCCATGAATGATCCTTTCAGTTACTTTGCCGCTGTGGTAAGAGGCAAAGTAAAATCTGAAGATGATTTGGGTTCATTGAAAATCAATATGGTGGCAATGGAGATTCTGGATGCTGCCGTGAAATCATCGAAGGCTAAGAAAACCATTGAATTGAAATAAACGTAGTTCGGTAATTTAAATCCCGTAGGGACTTAAAAGTATCCTGTTGTTCCATATTTATTCTTTTTAAAATAAATTACTTGGGGCCGATTACTTCGCTTACAGCAGAAACACCGTTTTCGTTAAAGGCTTCGATAGAAAAATAGTATTTCTGTCCAACTGTTAAGGCTCTTAGTTCAAGATTAGATGGGGCATCTCCCCAAATCTGGTAAGTCTGATACAGCTTATCCGGTGCGATGCCCCATAATATATTATATCCTACTGCCTCAGGCACTTTCTGCCAGCTAATATCTGCATTACGGTCATCTTTTTGTCTTATTACATTTAAACCTTGTGGTGTAACTGGGGCAGTTCCTGTACCTTTCCCGAAAATGCGTATATCGCTGATGGCCAGGTTTGGCATTGGCACGTGTATATTCTCAAACTTGATATATCGTGTTTTCACAGGTTTTGCGAGCTCTTCATAGGCATTCGGGCGGTCTCTCTTTTCGTTGGTATTATCTACAATTTTTATCCATGTCTTATTATCCAGAGAAGCATAAACTCTGTATTGAATATATACTTTAGGCAAGGCACTATCATAAATATCTGACTTATAGTCGGTATAATTGATTTGAAGAGAATGTACATTTTGCGGCTTTTCTAAATCAATCGAGAGAGTTTCTCCACTTTTATTGGTTTTAGCTACCCAGAAAGTTCTTGGATTTTCGTCAGTAACTAAGTTGGCAGAAAACTTGTCTTCCTGAACGGACGAAGATGTACATGGTTTTTTGTAAGATAGCAGCATCCAGCCTGCAAATAATTCGTTTTTATCTGTCCACTTTTTCGTGGGTAATAGTTGGGGAAAATCCGCAAAGCGACTATTAGCATACATTTGTCCGTCTTTATCGAAGCCAGCGGGTACCATTTCAATCCGGCGTTCGAAATTCCAGTTAACTGCAATCCAGGGGGTTCCTGTATTCCAATAATTGCCATATAAATCCTGAAAAGTATTGCCATGCCCCATACCTGTCATAAATCCGCCTGGTTTATAAGATACCGGATTGTATGGGGCATAGGTGAACGGGCCTAATGGGTCATCGCCTACATAAGTGCCATTGGCATAGACATTAAACTCTGTACCGGGAGCACCGTATTGCAGGTAATATTTGCCATTATGCTTCGTCATCCAGGCACCCTCTGTAAAAGGTTTGATAGTATCTCTGTGGTCTCTGCCAAAGCGTTCCCATCCGTGTTTTTCAGGGTGTAGGTAAATTAAGCCTTTGTAGTTGTCTTTCTCTTTATAAGTCAGGTTTTTGCTTTTATCTAATTCTGCACCAAATAGCGGATAGACGTTTGAGGAACCCCAGTACATAAACCAACGGTCGGTGTCTTCATCATGGAATAAAGCCGGGTCCCAAGGACCTATGTCTTTTGGTAATTGGGGTAGCCAACGGTTATAGAAATGCAGTTTGCCGTTTTCGGGTGTGGTTGTATAGAAAATAGGTCTTTGCTGAAAGGTTGATTGGAAGAGATAAAGCGTATCACGCACTGAAATAGCAGCAGGGGCACACATATCTTCCATGGGCCAACGACTTGGAATAATGTATTGCCAGTTTAATAAATCTTTCGATTTCCAATATCCTCCCTGAATGGTATGAAAGAGATAATATTCATTTTTATGCGTAATAATTACAGGGTCAGCGCCTGAGCGATAGGATATTTTCTCATTAGTTTGTTCCCAGTTATACTGGTAGTTAATATCCATCGGGTTGCAGAAGGTTTTCTGCTTAAATGGCTTGGGCTTGGCAATGTTTAGTTGTGGGCTTTGCGCCAGACTGACTGTTGTGCAAAATAATAGGATAAGTAATAGGTGAATGCGTTTCATAGGTCATGGTTTTGTTTATGCAAATATAAAATAAGTAAGCATAAAACCATGAGATTGGGGATTTTGTGTATATTGGTTTATTAATGTGACTGAATATGAAATCTATAAAACTCTTGCTCTTAATTATACTCTATTCTTTTTATAGCTGTAAAAAGGAAATGAATGTTACGATAGTTGAAGAGAAATTTGAATGTATTCTGCCAGTACAAAAAATAGAATCCCCTGAATTAATAGGTGGCAAAATAGAAATGTATAAATACATCCTTGCTAAAATTGAACCTTATAAAGCTGAAGATAGGAACTGTAATAAAATATATGTTCAATTTTACGTATCAGTAGATGGTAAAGTTGAAATAATGAAAGGGGTTGAAAATTGTCCTTTATTAAAGCAGAAGATAATTACAGCTTTCCAGAATATGCCTAAATGGCAATCCGGAAAGGTAGAAGATAAAGTAACAAAATTGAGAATGACAATCCCTTTAATTCTTGAATTTGATTAGAAACTAAAGAATTATAAGCGGACATTGTGCAGACGATTTGAAAAATCATGATACAAAAAAAACGGCTCTTTCGGGAGCCGTTTTTCGTTTTATTACTAATTGGAATTATCATCTCGAATAATTCGGTGCTTCACGCATAATCTGAATATCGTGCGGGTGGCTTTCTTTGATACCTGCGGCTGTAATTTTTACAAATTTTGCCTGTTGTAAACTTATTATATCGCCAGCGCCACAGTAGCCCATCCCTGCTTTCAGTCCACCTACCATCTGATACAGAATTTCGGCGGCACGGCCTTTGTAAGGTACACGTCCTACGATACCTTCCGGTACTAATTTCTTAATATCATCTTCGGCATCCTGAAAATAACGGTCTTTTGAGCCATCTTCCATCGCTTCTACTGAACCCATACCACGATACGTTTTGAATTTACGTCCTTCGTAAATCACCATTTCACCCGGTGCTTCTTCTGTTCCAGCCAATAACGAACCCATCATCACAGTGCTGGCACCTCCTGCAATGGCTTTGGTAATATCACCTGAGAAACGGATACCCCCATCAGCAATTACCGGAACACCATATTTGGCAGCAGCTTTCGCAGAATCGGCCACGGCTGATAATTGCGGCATACCAATACCGGCAATGATACGGGTGGTACAGATACTGCCCGGCCCTACACCAACTTTAATAGCATCTGCTCCTGCTTTGGCTAAAGCCTCGGCCGCTTCGGCAGTAGCAATGTTTCCTACAATCACATCTAATTTCGGGAATGCAGCCTTAATACGTTGTAATGTCTCTATTACCCCTTTTGAGTGGCCGTGGGCTGTATCAATACTCACTACATCAACCCCTGCTTTTATCAGACCAGCCACACGTTTTTCAATATCAGGCGTTACACCTACAGCTGCTCCGGCAATCAGACGACCTAAACGGTCTTTGGCTGCATTGGGGCGGTCTTTCTTTTTAAGAATGTCTCGGTAGGTAATTAAGCCGATTAATTTGTAGTCTTTGTCAACAATCGGTAGCTTTTCGATTTTATAGTTTTTCAGAATTTCTTCTGCTTCTGCCAGACCTGCGCCTTCATGACCTACAATCAGGTTTTCTTTGGTCATGATTTCTACAATTGGTTTCGACATTTCAGTCTGGAAACGTAGGTCTCTATTCGTAACGATTCCTTTTAGTTTATGATTTTCATCTATAACCGGAATCCCTCCTACTTTAAATTCTGCCATCAGGCGTAGGGCATCGCTTATGGTAGCTCCTTCGCTTAATGTAATAGGATCGATAATCATACCACTTTCTGAACGTTTCACCTTGCGTACCTGCTCGGCTTGCTGTTCAATAGTCATATTTTTATGGATAATACCGATACCTCCTTCCTGCGCCATTGCAATAGCCATTTCATACTCTGTCACGGTATCCATAGCGGCAGAAATGAGAGGAATATTTAACTGTATATTTTTGGTCAGATAAGTTTTCGTTTGCGTATCGCGGGGGAGAACTTCTGAATAAGCCGGAACGAGGAGAACGTCGTCGTAGGTGAGTGCTTCGTAAAGCAACTTTGAAGAATCTAACATAGCAAATAATTTCGTTTTCTTATTTGCCAAGCAAAATTACGGAAAATATTTGGAATGGCAATTGCCTGCTATGAATTAATTAAAAATTAATATAAAAAGCCCTGCAAATGATATTTTACAGGGCTTCATTTATAATCAATAAGTTTTTAGATATATTGATTGATAATCATTTCAAACAACTCCTGTTTTCCGCTGATTTGTGCAGGCTCCCCATCTCTCAGGGCGATACCTCTCAAATCAGTCAATGATAATTTACCTTTTTCAAAGGCAGCACCATCACCACCATCAAACGAAGCATAACGCTTCGTACGTAGGTTTTTATAGTCTGATTTCTCAAGAATGTTATTGGCAATCAATAATGCTCTTGCAAAAGCATCCATACCTGCAATGTGTGCAATAAAGATGTCTTCCAGGTCAGTAGAGTTTCTACGGGTTTTCGCATCAAAGTTTATACCACCTGTCGAGAATCCACCTGCTTCCAGGATAACCAACATGGCTTCTGTTAATTCAAACAAATCAATCGGGAACTGGTCTGTATCCCAGCCATTTTGATAATCTCCACGGTTAGCATCAATACTACCCAACATACCTGCATCAGCAGCCATTTGTAGTTCGTGTGCAAAGGTATGACCTGCCAACGTAGCGTGGTTTACCTCAGCATTCAACTGAAAATCTTTATCTAAGCCATAATGACGCAAGAAACCAACGACAGTTTGTACATCGTAGTCGTACTGGTGTTTCGATGGCTCACATGGTTTTGGCTCAATATAGAATTTACCTTTGAAGCCCTGACTACGTGCATAATCACGGGAAATAGTCAGGAATTGCGCCAGGTGATCAATTTCACGTTTTGTATTTGTATTCAACAAAGACATATAGCCTTCACGACCTCCCCAGAATACGTAGCCTTCTCCCCCTAATTCGATTGTGGCATCAATGGCATTTTTTACCTGTAAACCGGCATGAGCCACTACCGCGAAATCAGGATTGGTAGAAGCACCATTCATATAGCGTGGGTGAGAAAACAAGTTGGCTGTACCCCACAATAATTTTACACCACTTTCGGCTTGTTTTTGTTTCGCAATGGCAACAATGGTTTGAACGTTCTTTTCAAACTCGCTTTGTGAATTGCCTTCTGGAGCAATATCAATATCATGAAAACAATAGAAAGGTGTACCTAACTTGGTCATGAATTCGAAAGCTGCATCTGCTTTATCTTTAGCCGCTTGTAGCGGATTGCTGTTTAAATCCCAAGGAAAAACTTTTGTACCCGGGCCGAATGGGTCTCCACCGGTTCCGCAGAAGGTATGCCAGTAAGCCGTTGCAAAACGTAAATGTTCTGCCATTGTTTTGCCAGCTACTACTCTGTTAGCATCGTAGTATTTAAACGCCAAATAATTATTAGATTCTTTTCCCTCATAAGCAATAGGTTCTTTAATGAATGGAAAATATTCTTTTTCACCTATCGTAACTTTCAATTTTGTCATGATTTCTGCTCGGTTGAATATGAATAATTTTTAAATATGATGCGAAGTAAATTATTAAGTGTCAAATTTACAATTATTTTTCTGTTTTTTATCATTCTATTCAGAATATATCATTAAGAATAGGTACAAACAACAAAAATCAGACATGGAAATGCCTGCTCAAAATTGAAATAAAATTTTGACTTTAAAAAAGATGCAGCAAACTCTCTTACTTCAAAGAGTGATTATTATACTTAAACTTGAAGAATAAGATAATCAATGCGAGTATCAAGGTTACACCGTTCGCTGCAACAACAGGGAAAGCATTAGCTTTAATACCATAGATTAACCACATAATGACTCCTGTAGTAAAGATTAAGAACATGGACAGAGACACGTCTTTGGCCGATTTAGTTTTGTAGATTTGTAGTAATTGCGGCACAAAAGCAACTGTAGTTAATATGCCCGCAATGTATCCTAAGGTTTCCATAATTTTCTTATGACTCAATTATTTACTTTTCCTGAAATTGAATCATATTGCCAAAATAACGGAAAAATTATACCATTCAGTTCATTTTACCATATAATCACAGGTAATACTTTGTATAGTACAATTTCAACATACAAACTCAGCCTAAAAAAATGGGTTAAATTACCTGTTTACTTCATTTCTTCTTTTTCCAGATTCTGTAACCTTACTTCAAACAAATCAAACTGTTTTTTAAGCCGGGCATTTTCTGATTTCAACACTTCATTTCCTTTCTCTAAAGCAAGTACTTTTTCATTCAATTCTTTAATAGCTTCTACTAATACAGGAGTCAGGCGGGCGTAATCAACCGATTTAAAGCCATTTACATCGGTTGCCACCATTTCAGGATAAACCTGTTCTAATTCCTGAGCAATGAAGCCTGTCTGACGTTGTGAAGTGAATGCCTGTTCGGGGAATTCGTCTATTCGCCAGTCATAATTAACACCTCGTAGTGTCAGCAGATTAGTTAGTGAGTTTTGTAGACGAGAGATATTCTTTTTATAGCGGAAGTCCGATACACAATTATAACTGGCTGCGCAGAGGTTACCCGTAATAAAAGCAGAGCCTTGTACCTGAAAATTTTCTGATCTTGAATCAAGATTTGCCATTGAGCGGTTAATACCAATTTTATCGGTTGAAAAATTACCCCCGATAAGTGGCGACGAAGTTCCCGAATTATCAATATAAAGCCTGTTGCTACCTGTTTCAGAATAACCTGCGTTATAACCAATAGCTACATTACTGTTTCCAGTTGTATTATTATTGAGCGCATCGTAACCTACTGCTACGTTATTGGAGCCTGAAATATTAGCATAAGAAGCACCATAACCCAATGCTACATTAAGTGTACCATTTGAAGGCGTAAACCCATTGCCGGCCAAAGCATTACCCCCCAACGCTGTATTAAATCCGCCAGCCGAAAAACGCATGGCATAAGTGCCTACCGCAGTATTATAATTGGCACTTGTGGCTCTGCCAACGGCATCGTAGCCAATAGCAACATTTGTATAGCCCCCTACATTTTCATCAAGTGCGTTGGTACCAATAGCGATGTTCCAGTATCCTACAGTATTATTCTGAAGACTACTTTTACCTAAACCTATATTAGAGAATCCCGTAGTATTTGACAGAAGGGAATAAACCCCTATTGCCGTATTATCATCACCACCACCATCTGGGGTGCTGGCATTATTGTAAAGTGCTCTATAACCCACAGCCGTATTAAAATCACGCGTGTTTACCTTTAAGGCATCTTGCCCTACAGATGTATTAAACTCTCCTAAAGGATGCTTGGCACTTATCTGGCTTGGCAAAATAGTAACACTGCTCGAATTATTGTGTAAGTAATAATTACCTTGTGAGAAAGCTCCATTTGTAATTAATAGAAGAAGTAAAAATAATTTTTTCATGTCAGTATGTGTTTGTAACTGACTGAAAATAAGTACTTTATTTAATTAAATAAAAACAATTAATTGAAAACCACACGATTAATTTATTAAGTGGTTTTATAGGTATGATTATGATTTTCTATGCTTTTTGGGTTAAGCAATTGCTGAAACAACCTTATAGCTATAAGCCAGTCCCATAGCTACGCTATTAAAATTATCCCCTGATTTAATCTTGTTCTCGCCAAAAAGTTTAACGAAAATGTTTTTTAAAGGACGTACCATTGAAGTACCACCAGTCATAAAAACCACATCAATATCCTGTGTATTAACGCTATATTTTTCTAAGAAATCTAACAGGTAATCTTCAATTTTATCCAGATTCTTGTTAATAATTTCGTGTTCAAAATTTTCGATCGTAATGGGCTCCTTAAAGTCAATTTCGTTCTGGTTAAACTCAAAAGAGGTTTCATTATTATGAGTCAGGTCTATTTTGGTTTTTTCTATCTGCTTGAAAAGCACATAGCCCAGGTTATCTTCAATCAAGGTCAACAGGTTTTTGACTTTGGGGTTTTTTCCTGAGAAATTATAAGACTTGCTGATATTGATTCTCATGCGGAGGGTATCTAAGAAGTTCATTTTTTCCCAGGAGCATATATTCTGAAAGTAAGACAAAGGTAAATCTATCTGCTTGCCAGGTGTGAATTCTTCTTTCACCCCTCTGCCAAAGTGCGAAGTACCCTTATGCCACATAATATCAGAATCAAAACTATCGCCACCAATATACACGCCGCCTTGTGCAATCATATCAGCTCCTCTATCAGCCTGGTTAACAGCTTCCGGATTAAGGCGCATCAAGGAAAAATCAGAAGTACCACCACCGAAATCGGCAACTAATACCAGTTCTTCTTTTTGAATCTGGCGTTCGTAAGTAAATGCGGCCCCGATTGGTTCCATCTGGAAATAGAAATCGGTGAATCCGGCTATTCGAGCTGCTTTTGACAAGCGTTCTTGTGCTAAGGCATCTTTTTCTGGATTTTCATCAAATACCACAGGGCGTCCAATGACAGCCGTCGTAACAGTTTCACCCAAGAAATCATCCGCCTGTTTTTTGAGGTGAATCAGAATCAAGGAAACCAAATCTTCGGCTTTATATCTTTTATAACCAATTACAGTATCTATAAAGCTTTTATTAGGTAGTACCTTTTTGATAGACTTCATGAAACGTCCACGTCTTCGGTTCTCTACATAGCGTTCTATGGCCTCGTTACCTATCGAAAAAGTGATTTGTTCTTGTGCACTTTTGGTCTCCGGGAAAAACAGCAAAGAGGGGGTAGTGAATAATTTAACAACGTTGTTGGTTTTAGTATCAAGAATAACGAGGGCAGAATTACTAGTGCCAAAATCAATTCCGTAAATAAACTGACTCATGATGAAATTTCAATGAAAATGTAAGTGGGGAAATTGACAACAGGTAAATTGATGTAAAAAGTTTCATTAAGGGGAATAAAATTCAATTAATACCCGCATATCTTATAAAACCACCAACGGCGTTTGTCGCTAAAATAACAGCTTGGTCTAAATTCACTGGATTATCAATCTGAAACGAAAAATAGCCGATATATTTGCGTTCTGAACACTACCGAGGGTGTAATGATTGATAAGAAGACTTTTATACGCTTCAATCTGATATTCTGGCTACTCTACTTTTTGTATGAATGGTTGGGCGGAGGGGCTATGACCGAAAACTACCATGCCTCTCTTATCAAGGCCTGCGTTTATATGCCTGCGGCATTTATAGTATCTTATCTTTCGATTCATATCTTATTTGAAAAATACTTCCTGACCGACCACAAAACTATCTTTTGGGTAGGTTTGATTTCTGTAGCTATTGTTTTTATCTTTATTAAACGAGCTATCAATTATTACCTGATTTACCCTTATATAGAGGCGCATCCTTATCCTGGCCCGTTTGTTTATTTCCCTAAGCTGCTATATGAGTTTGTAAACCTGTACTTTCTCGTATTTCTCTACAGTATGTTCTATTTTATGCGGGGTTGGTACAAGCAACAACAGACTATGCAAGACCTTAAACAGGAAAAAACCGCTGCTGAATTAGAGCTACTGAAATCCCAGGTTCAACCGCATTTTATCTTTAATACGCTCAATAGTATTTATGCCGAAGCCTTTAAGAAAAGTCCTGAAACAGCGCAGCAGATTATTAAGCTATCTAATCTGATAGAATATACTTTATATGATTCAAAGAAAGAAAAGGTGGCGTTGGAAGATGAGTTAAAGTATATCAGAAACTATGTTGATTTACAGAAAGTAAGAATTGGGGATAAGGTGGATGTGTCTTTTAATATTTATGATAACATCAATCATATTCTAATTCCGCCATTGTTATTGTTGCCTGTTATTGAGAATTGCTTTAAGCATGGTGTAAACAATTCAATTAAGCCCTCATGGTTGAGAATTGATATTTCTGTGAAGGGAAACGAGTTAGTTGTAAAGGTTGAAAATAGTGTAGAACCCGATGCGCAAAGTCCCAAACTGCATAATGGTGGCTTAGGTTTGAGTAATGTAAAACGACGCTTAGAGTTGCTGTATCCGGGCAAGCATGATTTCAAAACCTATAGCGAAATGAATAGTTTTTTAGTAGTCTTAAAATTAGAATTTGAATAATGAGCTATCGTTGCTTAATTATAGATGACGAACTACCCGCAAGAGAATTAATCAAGGCATATCTGGAAATTTTGCCCGATTTCGAAGTAGTGGGCTTATTCGATAATGCCATTGATGGCTTTATTTATCTGCAAAGCAACGAAGTCGATTTGCTGTTTTTAGATATACAAATGCCCAAAATGTCTGGTCTGGATTTACTGAAAGCCTTGCATAAAAAACCTGAAGTAATTCTGACAACTGCCTTTCGTGAATACGCAGTTGAGGCTTTTGACTTAGAGATATTCGATTATTTAGTAAAACCTGTCAGTCAGGAGCGGTTTTTAAAAGCTATTTCCAAATTCCTGCATTTTCAGGAGATAACCAAGGCGATCAGCCCCGAACCCAATGCTTTTAATAACGCCTATTTATTTCTGAAGGTTGATAAAGACCAGGTCAAGGTCTTTCTGAATGATATTCTATACATTGAGGGTTTAAAGGATTATATAAAGGTATTCACCAGCGAAAATTTATATGTGGTTTATGAACGATTGGGTTATATGGAAGCTAAATTGCCTGAATCAAAATTTATCAGAGTGCATAAATCGTTTATTGTAGCCATTGATAAAATCAATACTTATAATAATGATTCTTTGAAAATTCACCAGCAGGAAATACCGATAGGTCGGATGTACAAACAGGTGTTTTTAAATAAGATGGGGAGCTAAGAAAAAAAGCAATCGGAGATTAGAAAATGGAATAACTGACAAGCAGGCTATGAGCAGGAAAATCCCTTTTCTGCTTTCTATTCGTCTTCCTTGATGTTCCTTTTTTCCATTCTCCATATTCTAAATCAGTATCTTTAATTTTAAAATTTATATGAAAAAAGCAGCATTAGTTTCATTTGTATTTGCTTCATTAACTTATGTTTCATGTGCACAAGGCACTGCCGATTCGGCTCCTGTTGAAACAAAAGCACCAAACGCTACCTATAAACCGGCTTTTGCCGGACAAACCAGAGCCAATGGTATAAAAACTAAAACTCCTTATAGCTTTAAGGTTCTTACGGAGGGATTAACCTCTCCCTGGGGCATAAAAAGCCTGCCTGACGGAAGATTAATTATTACTCAAAAAGAGGGAACTTTAAGAATTGCCAAAGCAACCGGAGAATTAAGTAAACCCATTACAGGTTTACCGGCTGTAAACTCAGACGGCCAGGGAGGTCTTTTAGGTATTACCATCGATCCTGCCTTTGAGAGAAACCGTATGGTTTACTGGACTTTCTCAGAGAATGTAGCAGGAGGAACGCATACCTCTGTGGGCAAAGGAAAACTTTCGGCTGATGAAACCAAAATTGAAGGAGCAACGGTGATTTATCGTGCTACACCTGCACACAATGGTACTTTACACTATGGTGGCCGTATAGTATTTGATAAAAGTGGGAATCTCTTTATCAGCACAGGCGAACGCTCTGATCTGGTTACTCGTCCGCAGGCGCAGGCACTTAATTCAAGTTTAGGAAAAGTTATTCATATTACTACTGAGGGCAAAGCCGTAGCAGGCGGCCCGTTTGCGGGTAATACTGAGGCAAAACCTGAATTGTACTCTTATGGCCACCGCAATGTGCAAGGGTTAGCCTTTCATCCGGTTACAGGCGAACTTTACTCAAATGAATTTGGCCCAAGAGGTGGTGATGAAGTAAACCATGTGCGTGCAGGTAAAAACTACGGTTGGCCAACAATTACTTATGGTATTGAGTATAGTGGGAAAGCAATTGGTGAGGTGATCCAACAAAAAGAAGGAATGGAGCAACCAGTCTATTATTGGGATCCGTCTGTATCACCAAGCGGTATGACTTTCTATAGTGGAGATATGATGCCTGAGTGGAAAAACAACCTTTTCGTTGGCTGTTTGAGCGGGATGCACATTGCGCGTCTGGTAATTGAAAACGATAAAGTAGTAGGCGAGGAGCGTTTGCTTTCAGAAGAATACCAACGTTTCCGTGATGTAACACAGGGCAGAGATGGTGCTATCTATGCTATCACCGATCAGGGGAGACTATACAGAATCGCAAAAAAGTAAGTTTTAGTTAAATAAAATAAATTGTAATTAAATTAGAAATCCCCTTACCATTAGGGGATTTTCTTTTCCTGAGAATACCTGAAATGGATTAAGATTTACTTGTCTTTAGCCAGAACGATTATTGATTGAATCGGCGCAGCGACTGCTTAATCAATATATTTCTACTTATATTCTAAGTTAAATCCTCTCAGCAAATGCTTTCAGCGTAATAGTAGGTTTCCCTAACTCTTCCCATGTTTGAGCAGCCTCAAATTTTTCAGGGTATTTATTCAAAGCTGTTACAATGTGATAACCATAATCAAACTTCCGGGCAAAAATCCCCATGATTTTCATCAGGAACATTGGTGCCCACATGGTGTGAAGTTTCTCTTTTTTATAATGTTTGATGAAAACTTTAGCTGCCTCAGCCTGCGTAAAAGCATCCGGGCCTTGCACAACATAATCTCTGTTTTCGTCTTTCAGTATTTTAAATGAACCCACTACTTGTCGGGCATAATCTTCAGCAGCAATATAATAGAGCGGATATTCTGATTTGCCTCCAATAGCAATCATATTTCCCTGCCTTGACTGGTACGCTATACTTTCCATAAAAGTAGAAGGATAAAAAATAGTATAAGGAATGCCCGATTCTTTAATTTTTCTGACTGCTTCTTTTTTAATTCTGAATATCCACCAGTCAAACCCATCCATGCCCTGATACAGGTGTACTAAAGAAGAAAGATAGGTTATGCGTTTGACATTTCGGGCTTTGGCAACTTTTATAACTGTATCTAAGCCTTCCTGCTCGGTATGAAATCCATGTTCTTTCTCGGTTTGTGTTACCGATAAACTTAGAAAAATAGCTTCCTGACCTTCAATAGCTTTTTCTATATCGGACTCATTCTTTAAATCACCTTTAATAATAGTAGCTTTCGGAAAGAGTTTTAGGGCAAGGGTTTCATTTCTTACCAGCACTGTAACATCAAAACCAGCATCAATTAATGCCCGCGTTACAGGTTTGCCTAATAAACCCGTCGAACCGAAAATTACTATCTTTTTCATAAATATATCAGCTAAAATTAAGGGTAGTCAATTGATTTCAAAGGTATTAGATTTCGTCTCTCAGGACAAACAAAATTTAGATGAAGGGAAAACTTTATTTATCTTTACCGCAGGAAAAACTAAAGAAAATAAGATGAACTATATTGCTTTTGATGACCTTCAGCTAAGAAATCAATTGAAACCTTTTACTTTTACCAAACCTGTAATCGAAATCAGATGTGGGATTCTGACTATCGGCCAGAAATGGGAAAAGGTACTTGGGACAACGCTCTCTTATCTGACCGAAACCTACCTGCAAGAAAAATTCAAGCATATTATCGCATCAGATAATTTGTATCTGAACGGGTGCGTGTGCCCGGATTCGCATCTTCTGGCGACAATTCAGCAACTAAAAGAGGATGAAATGTTAATAACAAGTAATGTCGCTATCGCTATCAGAACTTCACAGAAATTAAGTTTCCCGATTGATTATACCCAGTTTGAGACTAAAGAATTAGTGGGGCATAGACCAACAATCATCCAGAATCTACCAGATATTTATTTAAAAAACGGAGACCAGATAAAAGCTGATTTCCAGTTAATTACAAAAGGCAGACAATCACAGACCATTACCGACCTCTTTACACGCGTTTATGCAACTGAAAATGTGTTTGTAGAAGCAGGGGCAAGTATCAAAGCCGCCATTATTAATGCCGAAAATGGCCCTGTTTATATCGGTAAAAATGCAACCATACAAGAAGGGGCTATTATCATCGGGCCTTTTTCGGCTGATGAGGGGAGTATTGTGGCATGGGGGGCTAAAATGCGGGCTAATACTACACTTGGGCCATTTTGTAGAGCAGGGGGCGAAGTTGGTAATTCTATTTTATCGGCCTATAGCAATAAAGCGCATGATGGGTTCTTGGGTAATTCGGTAATTGGTGAATGGTGTAACCTTGGCGCAAATACCAATAATTCTAATCTGAAAAACGATTATTCTGATGTAAAACTTTATAGTTATGCTACTAAACAATTAGAAAAAAGTGGCGAATTATTCTGTGGCCTTTTTATGGGAGATTATACCAAAGCGGGTATCAGCACCATGTTCAATACCGGTACAGTTGCAGGGGTATGTTCCAATATTTTTGGTGCGGGTTTTCAGGAGAAGCATATTCCGTCTTTTAAGTGGGGTGGGGTAGATTCAGGCTATGCGCTTTACCGTTTCGATAAAGCCATGCAGGTAATTAACGAAACCATGAAAAGAAGAGATAAGCAACTGACAGAGACAGACCTGCAAATTCTTCAATACATTCATGACACAGAGTCTTCTATTTGATGAGAATATCGTAACTTTGCCCCATGCTTTTTCGTGAAATCACTGGTCTTCCCGATATTAAACAATCACTTATTGGTACTATTGCCAATAATCATGTGGCGCATGCCCAGTTGTTTCATGGAAATGAAGGAACGGCCAATCTCGCTTTGGCCTTAGCCTATGCAACCTATGTTAATTGCGAAGATAAGCAGGCAGACGATGCCTGTGGCCGATGCCCAAGCTGTATAAAGATGAGCAAATTGGCACATCCGGATGTCACCTATATCTTCCCGACAGCAGGGGGTAAAAGCGTACTTTCTGAAAACTTTATGCCTCAATGGCGTAATTTTGTAAAAGCAACACCCTTTGGCAATTTATCTGACTGGCTCGAAAAAATCGGAATAAAACAAGGAAATATCCCTGCCGAAGAAGCCCGGCAATTGATTCAGAAACTATCGCTCAAATCTTACGAGGGTGGTTACAAGATTGTAATTATCTGGCAGGCAGAGTGCCTGCATAATACAACAGCCAATGCCCTTTTGAAAATTCTGGAAGAACCCCCTGAGCAAACCTTGTTCCTGTTAGTAGTAAATAGCATGGAACGATTACTGACAACCATTATTTCACGAACGCAAAGGGTAGCTATCAGGAAGTTTTCAGAGACTGAAATCACAGAATATTTATTAAAGTATAAGGATATTTCACAAGAAAGGGTCAGGCAGATCGCCTTTCTGGCAGAAGGAAATATACACAGGGCGTTGGAGATTGTTGATAAATCAGATGATGACGACCATGCCTGGTTTGCCAACTGGATGCGTATGTGTTACGCTTTGAATCTACAAAAACTGGTTCCGATGGCTGATGAATTTGATGCCAAAAGCAAAGAACAACAGAAAGGTATATTAGAGTATGGCTTAAGTATTTTCAGAGAGATTTTTTTGTATCGCAACGGAGGGCAGTCACTTATCAGATTAGAAAATGATGAATTGGTTTTTGTACAGAAATTTTCAGCAGCCATCAACCTTAATAATTTAGAACAGATTACAGAAGTGCTCAGCGAATCACATTTTCATATAGAACGAAACGCCAGAGCTAAAATAGTGTTTTTAGATATTTCTTTAATCATTGCAAGGTTAATGACGAAAGGATAAACAGTCTCGTATATGATGAAAATAAAAATCGGTACTCGTGGAAGCAAATTAGCTTTGTGGCAGGCGTATTATGTCGAAGATAAACTAAAAGCTAAAGGAGTAGATACAGAAATTGTTATTATTGAAACCAAAGGCGATAAAATACTGGATCGCTCTTTATCAAAAATTGGTAGCAAAGGGGTATTTACCGAAGAGTTGGAAGACCAGCTTCGCACGGGCGAGATTGATATTGCTGTTCATTCAGCTAAAGATTTGCAATCTGAATTGGCATCAGATTTAGAGATTATTGCATTTACCGAGCGTGAACAGGTAAATGATGTGCTGGTAAGCTTTAATAAAAACTTATCGCTTCAAAGCGGTGAGAGCTTCATAGTGGGCACTTCTTCAACGCGTCGGGTAGCTATGCTGAAACATTATTATCCGCATATTCAGATAGTTGATATGCGAGGTAACTTACAGACACGTTTGCGCAAACTGGAAGAAAAACAATGCGATGCTTTGCTATTGGCTTATGCAGGGGTACACCGTATGCATTATGATGATTTGATAGTAGAACATCTGTCGTTGAGTAAGTTTGTGCCTCCGGTTGGCCAGGGTTGTGTTGCTATTGAAGCAGCTAAAGCGCTGGAAGAAGAAAAAAGGCTGATGATAAAGCTCCTGATTAACGACGCACAGACAGAAAAATGCTTACTTGCCGAAAGAGCTTATCTTAAAAAACTGCAAGGTGGTTGTTCGATTCCGTCTTATGGAAACACAACTTTGGAAGAAAATGATCACGGAGGGCTTCATCTGAAAATGACCGCCGGGCTTATCAGTTTGGATGGTCAAAAACATATTAAGGTAACAGAGGAAAGTTCGGTTGATGACCCCGAAGGATTAGGAATAAAAGTAGCCGAAAATGTGTTGGCTCAGGGTGGAACGGAGATTCTGAAAAGTATTAAAGAAAGACTGGCTGATTAAAAAGCAAATGCCCACTCCTGTAAGTGGGCATTTTACTTACTTTTTTAGATAGTTCCTGACAAATTCAACCCAATCTGCTTCTTTTTCACTGATTTTAATATCAGGTGCAATACCTTTGTTGTCGATAGGATTCTGCGGCAAACGTGCACTTTTGGCTAAGGCAAAGGCAACCCGCCAGCCATAGCAAGGCATTCCCCAGTCTCTTACTTCTATATAATCGGCTAATCCTTTCGTATTTTCGCCGAAAACCATTGTTTTCTTGCTTTGTCTGGCTTCTAAAATAAACTGCTCTGCCGTACTGGCTGTGTTTTTATTGACAAGGAAAGCTACCTTTTTAGGATTAGGTGCTACACTTACCAAAGCGAATTCTTTATCAGGCCCATTGACAAATCTGCCCCCATTACCCTCCATCAATCTCAAGACCTGCTGTAATTTAGGAGAAAGACGTTCTTTGTAAGCCGGATAGCTCTGTATAGCTTCTAATTCATGTCTGACAGAAACAATATTTTCAAAAGTTGACCTGAATACCCCACCTTTTCGTACAATACTGCTGGTATTAATATATGGAAATAAAGACTCATATGCGGCATCATCACCACCGGGATTATTGCGAAGATCAATAATAAGGTTTGGAGAGTTATCTAAAATAGGTTTACTGTCTTTAATCATTTCCTTGATATACTCAGGACCATTTACTAACGTAAAAGGGGGAAGCACAAATAAGGCCGTTTCATTATCTAATTGCTCAATTCTGAAATCAATGATTCTTTGTTTAATATCCTCATCACTTACTTCTTCTTTCGGAATCGGAAATAGCTTGGTAAACTTGTATAGATTTTCCATAATAAGAAAATTCTTTACCTCTCTTGTAAAGCTCGTCTCTGTCGAAAAATCAGCATAATAGTAGGTAGTTATAAAGCGTAAAGGTGAAACCTGATTCATTTCAAACTTTACTTTGCCCGTTTTCCAGGTAGCATCTCTATCTCCTAATAAAAAACCTGTATATTTTTTAGAGTCTTTTTTATCTTTCAATATCCCAACCCGATAAGCCTTATCATCGCTTTCCCAGATGCCTTCTACATTTTCAAGTTTATTTTCATTCTCTTTCAGATATTGAGTAAAACTTATTTCATTAAAGGATAAAGCCGGAACTTTACTGGCACGGATAGCTACTACCTCAGGGCTGTCATCAATTGTATAAGGAGTAATGGGGGTAATAAATACATGGCCGTCCTGAAAGAAATCAAGCCATTTCTTCAGATGGAAGAAACACTCACGTTCGTTTGTGATGCTTTTGGCTTTTTCTTTAATTTCGGTAGATAGCTGGTCAAAAGCAGCCTGATTATCAGGCCTCACTTTATCTGACCATCCGGCATAATTATCTTTTATTTTCTGATAAGCAAAATCGAAGTTCTGAGAGCATAGGCAGGTTTGCTGAGCCGAAGCCGTATAACTTACAAACAGTAAAAGGGGTAACAGGAGATTTTTCATTGATTTTAATACTTTGGAAAGTCTGATTACAGACTTTCCAAGCACGGGTTATTGATTACAATAAACCTATTTGCTAAAATCGTGCCTAAAAATGCTTACCAGCTTGTAGATACTTTGCTGCCATCTTCTGTATTCTCAACTTTCAAAAAAGTCTGTATTTCCTGTTGCAACTCGTCTACATGAGAAATGATACCTACAATGCGGTTTTCTTTGCGCAGAGATTTTAAAGTTTCAAAAACTATCAATAAAGACTCACGGTCTAAAGACCCAAAGCCTTCATCTAAAAAGAAGAAATTGTGCTTGGATTGCACCCGGGTATGAATATTATCGGCCAATGCCAACGCTAATGATAAGGCTGCCTGAAATTTCTGACCACCAGACAGGGTTTTGAGCAATCGCGTTTTACCACCATTCAGCAGATCACGTACTTCAAAATCATTATCAGCATTCACCTCTAAATGCAATTGATGGCGAGTCATGCGATGGAAACGCTCATTAGCCGCATGAGAAAGGTTTTTCAGATAAATACTTGACACAAAATCTACAAAGCCATTGGCTTTAAAGAGTTTGTAGAGTGTATCAAGATTATCTTTTCGGATCTCTAATCTTTTCTTTTCTGCTAATAGCCTTTGTTTGTTTTTAAGATTCTCTTTCCCGCTTTCAATTTCTTTTTCCAGGCTACCTTCTTCTTTTTTTAGTTCATTAAATCTGGCCTCATTATTTTTGATGGTGTCTTTAATTAAGTGATGTCTTTCCGGTTCATACCTTTTCCCCTCTGTATCTTTGGTCAATTGCTCCAAAGCTTGCTGTGTGGCCTGTAAATCAGTCTGGAATGTCTGTATTTCTATTCTTTCTCGATCAATTAATATATTTTGTTTTAGAATAGCCAATACCGCTTCTGCCGATTCAAAATCATCAACCTTTAATTGCTCCGCTATACTTTTTTCAATCAATGCTAAGTCTTTTGTATGGTTTTCAAGATTTGCCAACAGAGTTTTCTGGCTTCCCTCAATACCCTTGATATTCCCTTCTGCCGTACGATGTTCCACATCTAAGCGATTAAAAGTCTCAACAACTCTTTTGAGATGTGTTTCGGTGTACAGTCTTTGCGTTTCTATCTCTTCAAGGTTTTTTTGCTCAAAATCTACCCATTTGAAAATACTTAACTGATTTAATAGAATAGTTTTTTGTCCTTCGAAACCTGCCAGTTGCCCGATAAGTGTATTAAGAGTTTTTTCATATCGTTCAACTTTATCGTTATTCTCTCCTTCAATAGTTAAGAATAGTTTCTTAATGGCATTTTCTGCTGAAACTAACTCCGTCCTGAGATTTTCTTTTTGAGTAGTCAATTGATTAATTTTACTATCGAAATCTTCATTTGAACTCAATACATCGGGGTGATGAACTGAACCACAGAGAGGACAAGGCTCGCTATCCTTCAATGCATCGGCAAATTGCTGAAGTGATTTTTGTACTTTCAGATGCAATAGTTCTTCATCTAATTTAGACTCAATTTTTTGTAAGCGTATCTCTTCTTTACGTTTATCCAGATTTTGCTCCAGAAGATTTTTTTCATTCAGCAGGTTTTGTATAAATAATTCTTTCTCCTGAAGTTTAGTTTTCCCGTTAGCAATGCGTTGTTGTGCTTTCAATCGCTCTTGCTCCAGATTTCTTAAACCTTTTAATACGTCGAGTTCTTTAGCTTTTGCCAGGTGCTCTTCTCGTTTCTCATAATCAGGCTTTATGGTATCCAACTCGTGTTGAATTGTTTGCAATCGTAGCTGATTTTGAGATAATATTATCTGATTCCTGTCTGATTCGGTTTTATCTCTTTTATAATCTGCTTCTTTAGAGGCTTTCTGCTCAAATAAAGATTTGAAGTTAATGACACACTTTTCATAGAGCTTTAGCCTTTCATCTCTTTGTCTGAACCAGTTTTCCTGCTCTTTGAGTGTGTCTAATTTATGTGTTGTATGTGTTAAATTCGAAAATAATTTCAGGAGTTCTTCCTGTTGTTTTTCATCTTTACGAAGCTGCTGTAATTGTATATCTATACTCTTGCTGAATTCTCTTTTAAGTTTTAAATCGTGTTCTCTTTGTTCAATGGCTTCCTGGGTTTCATCTCCTAAACTTAATAACTGCCCATCTAATACACTTAATTCAGCATTATTTCTCTCAATTAATCGCTTATTCTTCTCGAATAAATCAAATTTTTCAAGGCCAAATAGCACCTTCATCATTTCTGAGCGTTCCTTACCTTTTAATTCGATAAACTCCTGAAAATTGCCTTGTGGAATAATGACTGTCCGGCGGAAATTCTCGTAGCTTAGCCCTATTACTTTTTCGGCTACATCATCAGTTGTAATCGGACTCCAGTTATCGTTCATCCATTGATAAGCCTTACGTTCTATATTTACTTCCTTAAAATTTCTGCGACTTCTTCTGCCTCTTACAAAAAAACGATACTTATTATCCTCCTTTCCGGCCAGACAAGTAAAATCAATGATTAATTCGTCAGAGCTTAGATTAGTCATATTATAATATCGTTCGTCGCCTGATTTGTTCAGACGTTCCGTATCACCATATAAAGCAAACATGATGGCTTCAAGCACAGAAGATTTGCCACTACCAACAGAGCCGAAAATACCGAATAGCGAAGCGCTTGTCAGGTTATTGAAATCAATTTCCTGCTGGTTTTTATAAGAATAAAGCCCCTTTATAATTAGATGTTGAGGAATCATTGGTAAATTAATTTAAGCTTTTACTACTCATTACCTTCTGCCAGCACTTCTTTCAGAAGTAGCATCAGTTCATCAGAGACCTCCTGCCCTTTGCGGTTTCTGAAATACTCTTCAAACAGCTTTTCAACACCCATCGAAAGATCTATTGTCATGCCCTCTCCAGCCATACCATTCAGATTTTTGATTTCGGGGATAATCTGAATCAAGCCTTCATGCGCGTCTAACAATCGTTTTTTCTCACTTGCTTCCAGATATTTATCTGAAACGATTGTCAACTGCACTAATGTATCGGGGTTATCGGCAAGCCATACCAGAGCTTCGTCAATATTATCAAATTTCTTTTTCAACAATACTTTTCCCTTGGTTAGCGCAATAGGAGTATAGTCAACTAATTTACCTGCTTCGGCCTCAATTAGTACAATATATTTGGTCTGATTGGCTTCTGAGAAACTATATGCCAGCGGGCTGCTTGAATAGATAACCGGACAAGGAACTGTATCTATTACCTGATAACGATGCAAATGGCCCAAAGCAATATAGTGTACTTGCTTCGGAACATTCTCTGAATAAATAACCGATGCTCCGCCAATATGCAGGATGGGTCTTTCATCTTCGGGTTCTTCTGGCATTTCACCACCTTTTTTCATAAAGAACAAGTGAGAGGCCAATAGATTAAATCCCTTGTTGTCGAGGTATAAATCGGCTAAACCCTGCCAGTGTTTTTGCAAATGCACACGCAAGGCATCGTCTGTTTCTTCAACTCCTAAAAAGGTCTTTAATCGTTGCTCGTTAGCATAAGGAGTAAGTAAAACACGCAACGGGAAATCACAACCAGGTATCTGTATTTCTATAAAACCTACATCAACATTGGTAATTTCTAATCCTGCCCGGGTTTTAATAGGTTTTACTATATAATTAGGGAAACCCACAAAGACAATTCCACAGGCACGAGCCAGCGCATCTGGTACTTCAATTCGTTCGGGCGAGTCATGGTTTCCTGCTATAGCTACGACTGCCCGGCTACCATTAGCCGAAAGCCGATGAAGGGTAGAATATAACAATTCCATCGCTTCTGACGATGGGTTAAAATTATCAAATAAATCTCCGGCTACTATCACTGCATCTACAGCCTCACGTTCGGCAATCTCACAGATTTCTTCCAGCACTTCTCGTTGTTCGCCCAGACGCAGATAGTTATCCAGTCTTTTACCTAAATGCCAGTCAGCAGTATGTAAGATTTTCATTGTACTTATTATTTGGGAATCAGGTAATTAATTTCATGAAAATAAATGCTCCAGAACAGCCAGATCGGATAGAGACAAGGCCCCGTACTTTGTCTCTACGATTGCCCTTCCAGAATACTTAGTTTTATGAATTCTGATTTATTTAAAAAACAAAAGCCACCAATTCCAGAAAATGAGTGGCTTTAATTGATCAGGACACATCGAAAAATCAGCTTTTTACCATCTCTAAAATATCATCCAGATACTCACGCGAATTGCTCAGGCGAGGTACTTTGTTTTGGCCTCCTAATTTCCCGCGTTTCGACATCCACTGATAAAAAGTGCCATTTTCTACAAAGTGTATTTTAGGTTCCGACAAAGCCATATTTTTAAAGCGTTTGGCATCGTAGTCTGAATTTACCTTTCTTAAGGTATCGTCTAAAATCTTGGTAAAAACGTCTTCGTCGTCAGGCTTGTTCGAAAACTCTATTACCCATTCATGGCCACCTTTATTATTTTCGCCCATATATACCGGACCGGCTGTGTAATCTACCATTGTTGCACCCGTTGACTTACAGGCTTCAGTAATAGCAATATCCGCATTTTCAATTACAACCTCCTCACCAAAAGCATTGATAAAATGTTTGGTACGGCCGCTTACTTTAATTCTGAATGGATACTTAGAGGTAAACTTTATGGTATCACCAATTTTATATCGCCATAAACCTGCATTGGTCGAAATCACTAAGGCATAGTTTTTATCTAATTCAACTTCGTCAAGCAAAAGGGTTTTAGGATGGTCTTTTTCCCATTCTTCCATTGGGATAAACTCATAAAACACACCATAATCGAGCATCAGAAGCATTTCACCTACACGCCCTAATTCGTCCTGAATCGCAAAAAAACCTTCTGAAGCATTATACGTTTCAAGATAAGCTACCTGTTCGGATGGGAAAAATTTAGTTCGGAATAATTCACGATAGGGTTGAAAGGCTACTGCACCATGCACAAAAACCTCAAAATTCTCCCATACCTCTAACATATTTTTCTTTCCGGTTCGTTCCAGAATATTTTCGAGAAGTACTACAGTCCAGGTAGGCACACCTAAGATACTGGTTACGTTTTCCTGCGAGCAGATTTCAATCATCTGTTCCATTTTCTCTTCCCAGTTTTCCATCAGGGCTATATCAATAGGTGGGGTACGAATGAAATCTGCCCAGGTGGGCAGGTTTTTCATAATAACAGCTGATATATCACCTGCCTGCGTATTAGGATTAAAAGGGTTTTTATGCAATGTACCACCTATCGACAATCCTTTACCCTCATAAAGCTTGGCATCAGGGCGATTGTTAATATACAAGGTCATCATGTCCTTTCCCCCTCTATAATGGCAATCTTCCAGTGACTCTTCAGAAACCGGAAGAAATTTACTTCGGGAGTTGGTAGTACCCGATGATTTTGAAAACCATTTAATATCTGAAGACCAAAGCACATTCTGCTCACCTTTCAGCACCCTTTCAATATATGGGAATAGCTCCTCATAAGTAGAAATAGGGACTCTTTCCTGAAAATCTTTGATAGTTTCTATACTTCCATAGCTATATTTTAATCCCCATTCTGTATAACGGGCATTTTCAATCAGTTCATGGAACATACGGTGTTGCGTTTCAATAGGATATTGCAGGAACTCCTCAATACGCTCAATACGTCTCTTGATAAAGAAGCCAAGTATGTCGTTTAAAATGCCCACGCCGTTAAAATATGCTTTAAAAACTGCCTAAATTATATAAATTTCTTTGTTCGCACATCATTTAAAAAAGCTTGTTTTTCCTCATAGCAGTCAAAGCATTGATATTGAATCATTTGCTATAATTTATTATAATCCCTTTGCCCGGTCAGGATAATCAGTTATTACGCCATCACAACCTACTGCTTTTACTTTTTCCATTTCATCTCTTTTGTTCACCGTCCATGGAATTACCCTGATACCTAAATCGTGTAATTGCTTCACACGCTCAGTATTTACCTGTGTATAATAAGGGCTCCAGATGTCAGGTTTAAAACCCAGTTTATCTAAATTTACCTGTACATCGTTATTAGCTCTTGGCTCTATTAAAGCAGCAAGCTCTATCCTTTTGTATTTCCCGGCTTCCATTTGAGCATGCCAGAATTTCAACACATTGTAATCGAAACTCTGTATATTCACTCGCGTTAAAGGCAGCTCTTTTACGATAATACTATAAACCAGATCTGAAAACTCAGGATAATCCGGTTGTGTTTTACCGATTTCCTTTTCGCTGCTTTTTATCTCAACATTATATTTAACCGGAGGTAAGCCTTTTTGTTTGGTATATTTCTCAATCTCGCGTATCATGTCTTTAAACAAAGGCTTATATGTTTTCATTTTCTCCTGTTCAGGAAAACCCTTATTGCCACGAGAGCCCACATCATACTTTTTTATTTCTTTATAGTCAAGTGTGTACAAGTTTCCCTGTGTTTCTTTAGTTACAAATTCACCGTTGGGGGCGGTCGTGATATCAGGATTAAAATACGTATCGTGTGAAACAACAACTTTTTTATCTTTTGAAATTACCACGTCTAATTCAATCACGTGTGCACCTAAATCGATGGCTTTTTTAAACGATGGAATGGTGTTTTCAGGAACAAGGCCACGTGCACCACGATGACCCTCAATTTGAAAAGGCATGGTTTGAGCGAATGTTAAAATCGGAAATAAAAATAATACTAAGACTTTCATGTGTATTTAGGATTGAATAATGAAGAAAAAATATAATATCTATACATTCCACCAGTAGGTGAATTTCACAACTAAGCTACGGTTTCTGACTTTAAATGTATCAGAAAAATAGTTATCAGTATAAACTAAAAATAAATCTGATGCCGGGCTGTACCGCCATTGCAGACGGGTATTAATATTAAAATTGTTGTTCTGATTATTATATTGCACGAAATTAGTCAGAAACAATTTATTTGTAAAGGTAACATCTATTTTAGGCCCCAGCAGCCAGAGATTGTATTGTTTATTTATTAATTCTTTCGGCAACAAAGGGTCATCTTTAAATTCCAGACGATTATAGTTGGCACTCATTGTTATAGCTACGTAAGGCTGAAAACGATAACCAATTTCACCATTCAGACGAAGGCGTGTACCATTAGCATAATACCCGCCATAACGCGTAGAAATCAGATAAGTTAATAGAGCCTGGGGTTTAGAGGTATAGTCAAATCCTGCTGAATTCCATTGATGTTCGCTACCTTTTGGTAAAAAGGCTTTGACATAATTGGTTGGATCAAAAGGACTCAATAGTTTGACATAATTATGTGCGGCCCAAACCAGTAGGGTATTGGTCTTACGAAAATTGATTTTATAACCTATAAACTTCTCGTTTTCTGTTTCCTGTGAAAAATCTTTTGTAAAATAATGGGTCAACATGGCAGTTGGCCCATGACTTAGCACGGCACCTCCGGGTTTAGGAAAGAACAGATAGGCTACTTGTGGATTAAGTTTTCCATAATTGATTCGTGGAACATAGCCTACTTCTGCCGAATAAGTATTCCCTACCTGCTCCACTTGTACACCAGTCACCCATTTCTTAGAGGTGTATAGAATGTTCCCGGCAAAAACGGCATCATTATTCATCGTATTTGGACCAAACGAGTTCAGGTATAAAAATTTACCTGTCCAGTCGTTCTTTTTAGAAGCAAGGTTATACTCAATACCTATATTCCGGTTAAATTGAGAAAGGCTATTCAATCTGATTAATGAATCGGAAAGGCTCCCATAATTCAAGGTCTCCTTATTGACAAACATGATAGCTATATTGGAACGGGCAAACATACGGCGTTGTAAGGCTATTACACCAAAGTTTTGCGCAGGCACGCCGGTCTCATTTTTCCCTGTTTGCATATCCATAAACCCAATACGCCAATCTTTATTGAGTTTCCCGCTTAATCTTGCCCCAAAATTAATAGGGGCGTTCAGACCAATCCGCCGGGAGAAAAAAGGACGGATATTAGTATAGCCAAAATTAGAGAACAAGTCTCCGTTTTCTAAAAAAAACTGTCGTTTTTCTGGAAAAAGCAGTTCAAAACGATCGAGATTGGTTTGTTGTTGGTCAACTTCCACTTGCGAGAAGTCAGGGTTCACTGTCAGATCTAAATTCAACGAAGAGGTAAGTCCTACTTTCGCGTCAAAACCTATGTCTCCTCGTAATTTAGTTGGTGAATGGCTTTCCTGATTGGCACTTACTCCTCCCAGAACATATGGAATAATTGAGATATTTGAGCCTGCCTGTGGTGGTGGCTGATCCCACACCAGAGAAGCACAATACGCCAGTGAAGCCGTAGGGAACTGTCGTGGAACAGGTGCCCATGATGATTTTTCAGTAGTTTTTAAATCAAGTCGGCTGAAATTAACCCCCCAGCGGGTTATGCCTTTTTTATAACGCAGGGTCTTAAACGGAATAGCAGCCTCCCAGATCCATTTATCATCGTCATATTTTACTTCTGATATCCATTTGTTCTCCCAGCTCAGGTTAGCCGCACTCCCGTTATAGAGCAAGCCGTCCCATTGTGCCCCGTGCGCATTGGCACCAAAAGTAAAGCCATTGGTCTGGTCGTCAAAAGTATCTATAAATAATAAATCATTGTCGTTTTTTCCAAAAGTGAAATCCCGTTTCAAAGATTCAACCATATAAGGACCGGGAGCATATTCATAATTGATAAAAAGCACATACAGGTTTTTATCATCATAGGTCATTTTTACTTCTGTTTTTACGAAAGCCTTGCTGGTATCCATCGGCAAAACCTGATAAAAATCCGTAGCTAACTGTGCTTCTGCCCAGGCTCTTTCGTCCGGGATACCATCAACCTTGATGGGAGAGGTAGCCGGATGAATGCGGTACTCAATTTTATCGTTTTTCTTTTGGGCATAGGTAGTAAGAGAGAGAAAAACAAAAAGGAATATAAATAGGGTAAAGTAAGAAGATTTTTCAAAAACAGGTTTCAAAGTTTTTTATATGTTATAAGGTTGAGCCAGTAAAGTTACAAAGCTAAAAAACAAAAACCTCACAGTTTCTTAAAACTATGAGGTTTTGTGTATGAATTATCTTATAAATCTCTACTATACTATTCAGCAGGCTCTTCAGATGGATCAGCCACTTTCTTCGATTGCATATCAAAAATCAGGGAAATACGCCATGTATTGGCTAAAGCATTACCTTGTGATACCGGAATCAGGTAAGCGAAATCAATACCGTAGCTGTTTTTCAACCGTAATCCTAAGCCTGCAGTTACATATTTATCACCACCTTTATAACTACTTTGCATAAAATAACCCGTACGCACAGCAAAAACATTGTTATACCAGTATTCTACTCCTAAAGAACCAGTAAATTCTCTCAACTCTTCCTTAAAGCCATCGGGGGCGTCAGAGAAAGAAGAGAAAATAGCCTGAATAGAACCTAATTCTGCAGGGTTTTTACCTTTGATAATGTTACCATTATTATCTCTCAAAGGAGGAGTAGGCACCAATAATTTGTTCACATCAACTAAGAAGTTGAACTGATTGTAGTTATCTATCTTATAATTCAGGTTACCGCCTAATTTAAGGTTTGTCGGTAAGAAATAACGGTCACGACCATAGTTTACTTTGCCTCCCAGATTCTGAATAACTGCACCTGCCGAAAATGCAGGGCCTTTTTCACGGTTTCTTATGGTTGGAGAATCCTGCGTATAATAGAACGAAATATCACCTGCTACTGTATTAGCTGGTTTACTGGCTACGTTATTGATTACTTGTGAGCCTATCAGGTTTGAGTGAATATACTTCAGATTCAGCCCCATAGCAATATCTCTGTTCAGTTTACGGCTATATCCGGCAGCAATATTAAAATCTCTTGATTGGAAGGTGCCTACATTTTCGCCGAAAGAATTAGTAAACTCAATATTACCCTGATTGAAATACGTCATGGATAAACCTAATACCTGATCTCTCGCAACTTTCTTAAAGATAGAAGCATGAAGAAGACCCATATCATCTACCAGATCTCTGAGCCAGGGAGTGTACGAAACACTCGAACCAAGGCTACGGTCAAGAAAAGGTAATTTAGCAGTATTCCAATACATAGAGTTGGCATCAGGTGTAGAAGCTACCCCTGCGTCGCCTAAAGCTGCTCCTCTTGAGTCTGGTGAAAAAGTAAGAAACGGAACAGCAGAAGAAACTACCCTTTTTTCAGTAGAGGCAGAGACTTGCGCTTGCGCCGAAAAAGAATGTATTAAAACTAAACTTGCCACAAGGGCCAAAAATTTGCTTTTCATGAGAGCTTTTTTTTCATTCTACCCAAAAATGGGGTACTTTAATATATTGTTTGTATTGGATTCTGTTAATTTAAGGCATCAAATATAACAGTTTTTCTTTCTTACTTCCAAAATACTAATTTTCCGGAGGCATAAGTTTTTATTCTATGGTCTAAAAATCTGGCAGTAATCCTATAAAAGTATATACCTACCGTTAGGTCTTGAGGGTCAATATTCATGCCAATATTCAGTGTCTGAAAGCACGAATAACATAACTCCGACTTCTCAAAAATTGTTCTGCCCGATTTGTCAAAAACCTTGATTTCAAACTCAATGTCTTCACCTTCAGCATTATGTTCAATCAGAAAACTGGTTGCTCCCTGAAAAGGATTAGGATAATTGTATGCTTGCAATAACCTGAACTTTTCATTCTCTACTATGAACTCTAACGATGCCTCCGTAGAATTATTATAGATGTCCCAGATTTTTAATTTAACGGTGAAGACACCAGCCGGGAGCTTCCCAAAAGCATATTTTAAGAGTCCCTTGGTATAGTCTTCATCGCTCATAAAGTATTGATTAACAATAACTTGTAAGGTGTCGTTAAGTGTAAGCAACATTTCATGACCTATTCCGGCTTGTGATAAATTAATGCCACTATCATCTGAAATTTTAGCTTCCAGGATATTGTTTTTATCTACAAAAAGTTCAATTTCAGGCCCTTTGGTATCAATGCCTGTAACGGCTTCACTACCGCCAATCAATATTCTCTCAAAACTCCCGATGGCATCGTTGCTACTATCTGCTAAAACCGCATAACAAGTGATTTTGCCCGTACCTAACTGATAATTAATATCTTTGGGAACAATAAAATTAACAGAAAAATTACCGTTTTTTACAGCTACTTTGCCCTCAAAAATCTTATTCTGATAAATCTGATAACTGAATTTATCTGTTTTCTGCCCCAGTGTGCTTACAGTAGAGGGCTTATCAAATACTGAAATAATTACGTAACCATTAAAATCAGTTTTTAGTTTGTCAGAGCCCGACTCCTGTATAATCCCCTCTATGTTTACTTTAGCTAATGCCTTTAATGTCTGGTTTTCAGGGGGCTGATTATTAATTCTGGTAATCGTTACCTTATCTGTCGGATACGCTAATTTCATCGAAGGGTCTCCTAATAATGAAAAGTTTCGGTTATTTACCCCACTTAATGAATTGTTTTTAGTATGTCTGAAAATATCGCCCAACCGCCAGTTCATCTGCTGTTTCTCTAAGACGAAAGCTGAATAAAATGCGTTGTTTAGCAAAAAATTTGTATATGAATAAACTGGGCGGGTAGTGGTTAATAAACCAATAGCACCACCTCTCGGGCTAAGCATGGCTATCTCAGCACCTGATACAACTGAAGGGTCATCAAAACGACCAAAAGAGCAGGTAGCTGTCAGAAACAAAGGCATATTGCTCAGATTTCTCCACGATTCAATCTGGTCAATCGTCAGGATTTTTTCTTCCGTCCAGCCGTCTGGCCCTCCATGTCCACTATAATTCACAATCAGGCTTCCTTCATTTACCACCTTATTTAAGGTCTTGTTGGCATCGGGCGCAATAGTACCGGTCGAAGTAGAGATTTGTTTATAATTATCTACGTAGATTTTATTAATAAAAAGATTTTCGTCCTGATTTTCAATCAGGCTGGCAATTCTGTCTGCATCTTCCTGATGAATATTACCGTCACCATCATCTGCCACAAAACTCACTTTACTCCGCCATTTCCCAATTGTACGGGCATTGTTGGCATAATAAATCAGCTTATCAACCACATTTTTAGCCTCTTCGACCGATTTAACCGGAAGTCTCCCCACACTAATATCCTGTGTATGATCTCCTTGGTTGTTTTCTGCCCATTCACCCTCATGGTTTTCAAGAAATCCAAAATAATCGTCTGATGCAAAGCTGAAAATCGGATTCAGCGATTCACGGCTTTCATAAGTAGGTATAAAGAGTGCAGGATTGACGTACGCAAACTGGTTATTGTTTTTATAATCATAGGTAGCATCGCCAAATAAAAGCAGATATTTAAACTTTGTTGGATTTTTCAGCCATAAAAAACGGGCGAAGTCACGAATAGCACTGATATCAGGCTTGCCCGATGCAAATTCATTGTAAACCTCATCTATGGTAGCTACCATCACCGAGAGCTTATCATTTGTTCTTCTGAAATCTGCTAACCTTTCTGCTTGGGCATTCCATTCAGGTAGTGTAACAATCAATAAATCCGGCACTTCTGTTTCATGGAGGTTCTGATTAGCTATTGCCTGAATAGTACCTGGCTCTAAGAGGTTTTTATCAGTAAATAAAACAAAGGTTTTCAGGCTATCTTGAGTTGCTAAACCAAAGGAGGCTTCTGCCGCATTCAGTGTATAAGCAATATTATCAGGGACTTGTGCATGAGTAATATCCCATATTTTAGACTGGGCATTGGCATTGGTTACTTTAAATAGAGTATTTACATTGTTCAAACTTTCTAAAGACCTTACCAACGTTTGGGTATCATAAAACTGCAAAGTTCGTTTCGACTGAATCTCAAAGTAATTCAGATAGGCGGTAGCTGATGATTGATTGCCCTTATTGAAAGTATAGGTGAGTTTAAGCGCATTTCCACTTGGGATGCTGGCAGTAAAAGTTGAAGTAGTTTCTGTGCCTTTCAAATCATAAATACCTTTAATATCGTATTGCCCTGCCCTGATAGGATTAAATACCAGATTGCCAACGTTGGCGTTATTGAGTTTCAGACCTAATTGTGTTGAAATATAAGCAGTGCCTACGGCAGAAGTAGTGATTTTTATTGTGGAATTAGGTACTAAACCTGCAATAGTATGGTCGAAAGACTGCTCGGTATTAATGCCGAAGGCTTCGCCATACCATTCTCTTCCCGAACCACTCAATTCTTTAGCACCCGAACTTATCAGGTTTTTCTGGTCAAGCTCATGAAACCTGAAATCGTCGAAAGTAGTAATCGTCTGAGAAGACGGTATGTCTGGAGCAGTTTTTACTCTTAGCCCTTTGGTATCTCCAATTGTCAGAAAGTAGAAGGTAGAATCTGAATAATAGTTGTTCTCATGGCTTATTTTGCGGATACTGGCATCATAAAAAACGGTATGAGGACTTTCTGCATAGAAAAGCACGTAATCACTCTCATCAAATTTGCCATCGGTTTCACCGATTACCTCAATTGCGTTTTCTATCAAGTCATTCGGACGTGCCTCGTTATTTGCTTGTGGTAGTAAAGCCCCGCCATTACCATATAAACGGATATTTTGCGGATTAATTTTACTGATGTCCATCCCAGCTTTTCTCAGAAAAGCAGCATTAATTTTATGAACTCCTGTTTGCGTAGTAGCAATTTTGTACCATGTGCCTTTACTTAAAACTGAAGATTGTGCCAGCATAAACGTTGGATATAATAACCATATAAATCCAATAAAAAGCCATCTTCTGTATTTCAAGGAGTTAAACAGAACTTTGTATAATGCTTTATTTGAGAAGTAAAGATTCATTCATTTGTTAAATATCTACTAAATCGACCCTTGCTGTGGCCAGAATAGTATATCGTCTTTTACTGGTTCGCTCCATACACAATATACGTGTGCGGCGTTTTTCTAATCGCTGAAAAACAGTATTCCGGAACGTAAACCATTGGTTATCGGCCACTTCTGCCAACAGGATACCATTTTGCTGAGTTAAGTCAAAACACTGCAAAGCTTTTGCTAATGGAGCATAACTTACTGATGAAGCCGCAGGATTACTCATATAATGTGTAAGCGGAACTAATATTGTTTCAGGAAAAACGTTCGGAGTCATCATTGGTGACATAAGCAACTGGAAATTTTTTTTCCACTCCTTGCCATGAGGCTCTATTTTTCGTCGGGATTTCCCAAGCCACGCCCTTTGATGGGCAATTTCATGAATATAGGTTATCACAAAGGCATATGTACTCAAATCATTATTGACAGTGATTTTATGCTGCCCATCACGGTAACTATAATTGCCAAAACAGGTACTGCGTGTTCGGGTAATTTTAAACGAAAAAGGCTGTTCTTTCCACAAGGCAAAACAATATTCTACTGCACCAGCAGGTACGTGTTTTGTAAGCATTTCGTGCATCTTGCGGGCTACTTGTGGTGTATAGCTATTTGTGGGCTGTAAAGGGGCAGCCGGAGTTGTGGGCGTTGGTTCCTGAAAATTCTTTTTGACTACCTTAAATAACCGGGAAAAGGACATGGAAAACACTTTTTATCAAAGTTAGGAGATAAAATCTTTATGACGATAACTATTTAATCAATTATCTTTCAATGCTCTTTAATATAGCCTGATTGATGAGCTCAGGGTTCGACCACGGAACAAAATGATTCATATCATCTTTCAGCCACATTTCTACGCTTTCTGCATTCACCAACATTCGTTTAGCAAAAGCAGCATTTTGCGGATGAACCAGCACGTCTTTATTGCCTTGTATCACAATGCAGGGCTGTTTAATATTTTGCCATAAAGGTAGCATTTCTTCCAACTCTTCTTTCAGACAAAGAATTTCATAATTAGAAGCTCTGAAGCTTTTGGGAATCATGTATCTTACACCTGCAAAATCTAAAATATAGCGATACCAACGGGAAGGCTCCAGGGTAGGGTCGATAGACCCTGCTAC
The DNA here is from genome assembly GCF_013912375.1 of Emticicia sp. BO119. GTDB lineage: Bacteria > Bacteroidota > Bacteroidia > Cytophagales > Spirosomataceae > Emticicia. The sequence continues at coordinate 357,840 of NZ_JACETV010000004.1, forward strand.
AAAAACCAGGTTATCAATTAATTCGGGGTAATCTATGGCCATTCGGGCAATTACAGGGCCACCTAATGAATGTCCGATTAATATTATCTTTTTGCCTTGTGCTTTATACCTGGCCACAATGGGTTTCAGGTAGGCTGCCTGCTTGGCTAATGATTTTTCGGCATGCCCAAAATCTGAATAGCCAAAACCAATTCTGTCAACCGAAACCATTTTTACTTTTTGTAGTAAAATTGAATCTTTCATAAAATCTGCAAATGCGCTCCAGGAACCCGGTGAACCATGCACAAAAAAGGCAACAGGTAGCGAATCATTACCAATTTCGGCATAATTTATATTTTTATCTGATACCCGAATGGTATGCTGTTTCGGAATAGTATGCCCTGCAAAATATTCATTCAGATCCTCATCGTTCATTCTGAAAGACATACAGCCCGAAAAAAGCTGTGCTAACAGCAAAATACATAAATAGCCAATAAAAATTTTAGCTGTAAATCTTCGTAGCATTCAGGTTCTTTTTGATTAGAAACAAAAACCAGTCATGAAATATTTCATCAGGTAGATTAAATTATGATTTTGTTTAACTAATTCTGCTCCAGTTGGTTTCATTGCTCCGTAGGTTCTGTATATGGTGTCTGATGGGGGCATTCTCAGCACTTTGAATGTCGGGGTCGTTATCTAAAATTTCCATAGCTGCTTCACGGGCATATTTCAGTATCTCACCATCTTTGGCCAAATCGGCCACTTTCAGGTCTAACATCCCGCTTTGTTGCGTACCTGCCATATCTCCAGGCCCTCTTAGCGACAAATCTACCTCCGAAATCTCAAATCCATTATTGGTTCGCACCATGGTTTCTATGCGGGTGCGGGTTTCTTTGCCTATCTTATATTCGGTCATCAGAATACAGTACGATTGTTCGGCACCTCGCCCAACCCGACCTCTCAACTGATGCAACTGTGAAAGCCCGAAACGATTGGCACTTTCAATGACCATTACCGAGGCGTTGGGTACGTCAACTCCCACCTCAATTACGGTTGTAGCAACCAATATCTGGGTTTCTTTATTCTTAAAACGTTGCATTTCGTAGTCTTTCTCTTTCCAGCCCATTTTGCCGTGTACAATACTCAAAGCATATTCAGGGAAAGCTCTGGCGATACTCTCATAGCCATCCATCAGGTTTTTGAAAGAAAGTGTCTCTGATTCCTCAATCAGCGGATATACGATATACACCTGCCGGCCTTTGATGATTTCGCTCCGCAGAAACTCAAATACCCGCAGGCGGTCAGAATCATATCGATGAATGGTTTTGATAGGTTTACGCCCAACGGGTAGCTCATCAATCATTGACACATCTAAATCTCCATAAAGTGTCATAGCCAGCGTTCGTGGGATAGGCGTAGCAGTCATAACCAGAATATGCGGCCTGAAATTCGGGTTTTTCTCCCATAATTTAGCTCTTTGTGCTACTCCGAAGCGGTGTTGCTCATCAATAATACACAAGCCTAAATTCTTGAATTGCACGTAATCTTCAAGCAAAGCGTGCGTGCCAACCAGAATATTTATGCTACCATCTTCTAATCCCTGCGCAATAATACGTCTTGCTTTTTTCCCTACTGAGCCCGTCAGCTCTGCAATTTTAATGCCTATTAAATCAGCAAAACGTTTAAGGTTTGTATAATGCTGGTCAGACAAGATCTCCGTAGGAGCCATTAAACAGGCCTGTGCATTGTTGTCAATAGCCAGTAGCATGGTAATAAACGCCACAATGGTTTTACCACTTCCTACATCACCCTGCAATAAACGGTTCATTTGTTTACCTGAACGCAAATCCTCAAAAATCTCCCGGATTACCCGTTTCTGTGCACCAGTCAATTCAAAGGGTAAGTGATGCTGATAAAATTCGGTCAGTAACTGGGTTTTGGTAAATATCTGCCCGGCATAATTATCCTTACGAATCAGTTTCTGTTTAATCAGGCGAAACTGATTATAGAATAATTCCTCAAATTTCAGTCGCCTCTGGGCTTGTTTAAGGGCATCAAAATTGATTGGGATATGAATATGATAGATAGCTTGCTGCTTGGATATCAGACGGAATTTCTGAACCAGAGATGCAGGTAAAGTTTCGTGTATATGTTGCACGGCTGACTCCAGCAGCGTTTTCATCCAGCGGCTTATCTGCTTGCTATCTACGTATCGTTTACGAATCTTATCAGTGAGCGAATAGACAGGTTGGAAATAACCACCCCGTTCATTTTCGGGTGTAAGCACATCCATTTCCGGGTGGCTAATCTGCCATCTGCCATTAAATGAAGTAGGTTTGCCATAAACGATATAATCACCTTGCAGCCGAAGCGTTTTTTCCAGAAAAGTAATACCCTGAAACCAGCTGAGTTCCAAAATTCCGGTGCCGTCGGTAAACTGGGCAATTAATCTTTCTTTATGACCCTCACCCATGCGTTCCCATGAGCGTAAACGGCCCTTGATTTGTGCCGCAGGCATGGCTTCATTCAATTCGCTGATGCGATGAAACTGTGTGCGGTCTTCATGGCGGAAAGGATAGTATTCGATTAAATCGCCATAAGTGAAGATATTCAACTCCTTATTGAGAAGTTCGGCTTTGGTTGGACCTACTCCTCTCAGGAATTCAATTTTTGTATCAAAAAAAGATGTTCTTCGCTCGCTCATAATCCCTAATTTAGTAGTAAGGGCAAATTTGAGCAAATTTTTTTTGATTTTTTGTAAAAAAGCCGTTACATTTGCAGTCCTTAAACGGAATGGAGGTTTTAGCTCAGTCGGTTAGAGCGTCGGATTGTGGTTCCGAAGGTCGTGGGTTCGAGCCCCATACTCCTCCCTTAGATTATTCCCCTTGAAATGTTTTTTCGAGGGGAATTTTTGTTTTTGAGCTACTACAAATAGAGACTTTATAATAAACATTATTTATCACAGGTATAAGAATATTGTTCATATATATATGCTTCTCCTTCATAGAAATAAGTCATTTTAGTGATATTATCCTGTTTATATTCAAAAACTTTTTTGGAAATAATGGGTGGTAGCACTTTACTATAAAAGCTATACATTGTTTGTTCAACTAATTTATTATTTGCATAAGTAAATAGCTCCTCATATTCCTTATAATTAGTATCATTAAAATGTGTCATCTTTATAACATTCCTATCTGAATCATACTGGTATTTTTTAGTTTCATATACAGAGTTATTCTGCCTTAAAGCCTGCTCTTCAATTAATCTGTTTTGAGCGTCATATTTGTATGCATGATCTAAGCCTGTAATCTAACCGTCAGCAATTAGCCTGCGGAACATTGTCCTGATTAATAAAGTATCCTTATAGAAGTAAACCACTTCAAAATTCTCCGTAACCTTATTATTTTCGGTAGTTTTATAAATAACCTTACTTTTTCTGGAATCAGCGTTATAAAAATAATTATTTGAAAGTATAACCGACCCCTGAATCGTATTTTCTTCTATCAATAGTTTATTACTATAACTACAAGTAGTAGTGCTTAAGTTAGATATTTCTTTTGTTACCTGCCCATCTGAATTATATTCGTATGATACAGTACTTGTAGAGGGGTTACTTGATTCATTATAATATTTTATTGAAGATGCTTGCCCTTTGCTATTATAAGTCGCCTCATACTTTATTTTCCCTTGAGCATCAAATGTTGTCTTTTTTGATGAACCTTTTTTAACTTTTTATTTTATGGCGAGAATGTACAATTTTTTAATCAGATGAGCGGATTTGTTGAGAGCGTAGCAAAGCTACAGACGAAATAAATCGGTGAAATATGATTGAAAAAGTGCTATTCGGAGGCAAAAGAAATAAGTTTAAACAGGTTTGATATTAAACATACATCATTAAATGATAGAGTTATATCATCTGCGCCTTTTTTACATCTATCAAGAAAAAGGGTACTTAATGATAATGCTGATACAAGAAATTTAGAGAAAGGTAAACTTTTAATAGTCATGCAAATCAATTTTAAATGGTAATTGGCAGAGACTTCAGCAACCTTACGGGAGGTAAAATAGACCCTGTTTTTTTTAAAATATTATAAAACATTACTCGTATTGTCAAACATTTTACGTGAGAAGGCTATTGATATTTACTAAAGAATTTATCAGATTTATAAAGGCATCAAAGCCAGTAAATTTTTAATAAATAGCTAAATCATCAATAACTCCGCAAAAATTATTGCTCACCCACAATAAATACCCACTCAATCTGATTATTGAATTTTACGTATATCTATCATGCACGTCAAAGCCACCAAAATCCCTCTAAAGAATATTCTGCCCTATCGGGATTTGTATTTACAGGAAATGAACCGACAAATCAGATACAATGCCTGCCATGAACGTGGCTGGTCAGATTCTTATCTTTTGTATGCGGATGAGGCTGTGATTGGCTATGGCTCTGTAAAAGGGCAGGAAATTGCAGATAGAGATACCATTTTCGAGTTTTATCTGCTTCCTCAGTATCAGCGTTTAGCCACCCGTGTTTTTGCGGTCTTATTAGATACCTGCGGTGCAAAATTTATTGAGCCGCAAAGCAATGCTCCCTTGCTCACGGCAATGCTGTATGAATTTGCCACCAATATCAGGGCAGAGGCTATTTTGTTTGAAGCAGATAGTCCCACAAATTTATCAGTTTCTGATGTAGTTTTTCGTTCAAAAGAAGAGTACGAAACTACTTTTGGCAAAAAGGTAGAAGATGGCAGCGGCTATGTATTGGAGAAAGGCGGAGAGGTAGTAGGTTCAGGAGATTTTTTATTGCATTATAACAAACCTTTTGCAGATTTGTATATGGAAGTAGCCGAGAGCCATAGAAACAAGGGCTTAGGGTCGTTCTTAATACAGGAATTAAAAAAAGTCTGTTATATAGCAGGAAAAGTACCAGCCGCTCGTTGTAATATTCAAAACAAAGCTTCAAAAGCTACTTTGCTAAAAGGTGGTCTGAAAGTAGCAGGTTGCATGCTGATTGGAGAAGTAAAAATAGGAGAAAATAACTAATAGTAATCACTCATTTACTAAATTATTTAACCCATGACTTACAACATTTTAAACGGAGACTCCTTGGCATACAGCTTCCCTGAAGCAGGCATAGCAGGAGAAATTATCGTATGTAGGGAAGCTCTGATTGATGGAAATCTGTCAGGAGATACCCTGACCGAATTCTGGCAAAACAGAGCTAAGAGTTTAGATATCAGCTTAGACGAGTATCAATCATACTCAGTGAGTGAGTTTGAGAAAATATTGAATGCGCCGGATAACTCAACCTTTAATCTCTGGTTCGGCTATGATTTATTTTGCCAGGCAAATGTATGGTTTGTACTTTCATTGATTGATAGTCTTGCTATTCGGAGAGAGGTTTATATTGTTTATCCAACCTTTCTGGAAGAGGCAGACATCTGGAAAGAGTTCGGTCGTGCAGATGCTGAAGATTTAAGAGTAAGCTTCTCAAATAAAGTCCAATTTGGAGAGACCGATTTTCAGTTAGCAAGAGAACTCTGGCAGGCCTATAAAAATCAGGATTTACTTACTCTGGTGCAACTGGCCGAGAGAAAATCAGCTTGTTTCCCTTATTTGAAAGATGCTTGCGTAGCACATATTGAACGTTTTGCCTCAGGCGGAGCATTAAGCAGACCCGAACGTATCCTGAAAGATATCCTTCAAAAAGGAGAGACTAATTTCTACAAAGTCTTTGGTGAATTCAGTGCGCGCGAAGGTGTTTATGGTTTTGGCGACTCACAGCTGAAACCCATTTATGATAAACTGATGGCACAGTAAAGCACCGGATTTCTGACAAAAAACTGTGATAATCTTACAAATTTCTGTCTGTTTTTATTAACTTCGTTTTCAACTATTAATCTATTGTATGCTTAAAACTTTGATTTTGATTGGTTTTTCGTCGGTGGCTGTTGCGCAGGGTATCAGAGAAAAAGTGGTCGGAGATTGGATAAAAGAAGATATTCGCTTAAAAGACGGAAGCCCGATTTTAGATAAGACTGTCAGGGACATTCAACTGCGTTATATTTTTGAAAAAAACGGAACTTCCCGGGTTGTTTATGACGGAAGGGCTGGTGACAGACCTTATCAGGTCAACCATGATACGCTTATTGTTGGTGGAGATACGTTTTATAAGATAGAAGAGGTTAGTGATATTAAAATGGTATTGCAGCAAATCACTGCCGACTCGTCGGCAACTGCACTCAAAATTATGTTCACCCCGGCACATCTATATAATGTTGGCTTTATGCCGGAAAAATACCGGACAAAAGGAGGGGACACAATTTATGTATTTAAGCCTAATTATCTGGAACCCTTCTTCATAGATGCCGACATGAACGCAAGCCATTATATTTCAGAAAACTTCGATTTTCCCGAATTCAGAACAGGTGATTTTTATACCAGATTTATCATTACAAAAAACGGAGAAGTAAAAGGTATTGAGATTCTGAGAACTACCAACGATCGATACAATAATAAACTCATTGCCGCCATCAAGAAATCGGAAGGAAAGTGGAAGCCTGCCATGTGGGAAGGAAAACCTGTAAATGTAGAAGTAATGATGGGGTTTGATTTTGGCTGGACAGAGAAACAGACAGAAAGAAGTGCCTCAACCTCAGAGCAGTCTGAAGATGAAAAGCTACAGGAATCAAATGAATATCTGGCAGAAGGAAAGTATTATCTTACTTTAAAGAATTATAACGAAGCCATCAGAAACTACACCTGGAGTCTGGATAAAAACCCCCTGAATATCGATGCATATTATGGCAGAGCAAGTGCCTATGCCATGAAAAAAGATACAAAAAAAATGTGTGAAGATCTGTTGCATCTGAAAAATCTGCAACAGGCAAAAGGAACAGAGCTATGGAATAAGTTCTGTAATAAGTAATTTAGTGATTGTGTGATTTAGTGAATGAGCGATTATAATCACTCATTCACTAATATATTCTTACGAAGCTATCCAGCTGAATTCGTATTCTAAAGTAGGTACTTTGGTGCGTTCTGCTACTCTTCTTAAACGGTTTGGTAAGGCCATCAGATAGTCTCTGGCACGCTCGCCAGCATCATTTAAGCTTGATATGCTGGAAATCTTCCATTCATCCAATAAAGACTCCATAATTTCTATATAATCTATGGTAGTATAAACCCCCAGACGTTGCGCAGCATCAGAGAAATGAGAAAATGTCTGCCCTATTTTTACTCCTGATTCTCTTAAAAAGTGCGCCGGCATTACGATTTTCTTTTTCATCATATCTTCAAAAGCCAACATCATTTCTGAAGGATCAACTTCAAAAATATTACTGATAAAAGTCTTATAGGCTTTTGCATGGCGCATTTCATCAGACGCAATTACCCCACACATTTTAGACAATAGGTTATTATTGTATTTTTTGGCTAAAGTAGCCGTACGGCGGTGAGAAATATTAGTGGCTAACTCCTGAAAAGACGTGTAAACAAAGTTACGGTAGGGGTCACGGCCCGTACCAATATCAAAACCATCTGCAATCAGATATTGCGTCGATGTTTCCATTGCGCGCATATTTACACGGCCAGAGAGATACAAAAACTTATTTAATAAATCTCCATGACGGTTCTCTTCGGCTGTCCACCCACGAACCCATTTTGCCCAGCCGTTTGGCTCATCTACCTGGTCAATTCCCACTACATCTACTAACCACGATTCGTAAGTTGGCAGAGCCTCCTCTGTAATGGTATCACCTATCAACACCGCTATATAATCGTATGGCAATTCTCTGGCGTTTTCTTGTAACAGTTTTACTTCTTGGAAAAAATTTTCGTTTGTTGCATCTGGAAGAAAATCCGCTGGTTGCCAATTAGTCTCGATGGGTTTCAGAAATTCGTCAAAAAAATAATCTATTTTCTGACCTACAAATTTCATCACCTCTAATCTTAAATTGGATAATTCCATGATAATATTTTTTAAAGCTCTTTTATTTAGAAAAACGTTACAAGGTAAGTCTTATTTAGCTAAAAACAGTAAATTATTGACTTAATTTGTGATAAAGACCTTTTTCTGCCTACTTTTGTGCAAAAAAAAATTGCATGAAAAAGATTCTCGATTACATACTTAGTGTCATTTATTTACTCTATTTTGGACTATTATTAGTTGTTTTTCATGTGGTTCAGGTAATTGCATTCAATATTTTTGGCAAAAAAGCACACAAAAAATCGGTTGATATCTTTAATCTGGCACTTAATACAAGCTATTATGTAACAGGCACCAGTGTTCATTTCAGGCAATTAGAAGAATACCCAACTGACCGACCTATTATTTTCATAGCTAACCATCAAAGCACTTTTGATATTCCGGGCATAATCTGGTATCTCAGAAAACACCAACCCATTTTTGTATCTAAGCAAGAATTAGCTCATGGTATTCCGGCTATATCTTATAACCTCCGTAAAAGCGGAGCAGCTCTCATTGACCGCAAAGATGGTAAACAAGCAGTATCCGAAATTCTGAAACTGAGTAAGTATATTCATGAAAATAATTTTTCAGCGGTTATTTTTCCGGAAGGCACACGCTCAAAAACAGAAGAAATGAAACCATTTGCAGAGGGTGGCATTTCAGCTCTTTTGAAAAGAGCCCCAAATGCTTTGATAGTGCCGATAGCTATTCAGGGTACACGCAAATTCAACCCAACCAATGGGATGTTTCCATTAACTTCTTTCTCAAAACTTTCGTGGACAGCCCTGAAAGGTATTGAACCTAAAGGGAAAACCACAAAGGAGGTTGCCGATGAAGCAAAGGCCGCAATACAAGAGGTGTTGAATCTAAGGAAGGCATAACCTGATAATAGAATAAACAAAATAGCCGCAGCAATGCGGCTATTTTGTTTATTCTTCGTAGATATGTTATCACAAACTCGCACCCGCAGTCTCTACATCAGGTGCAATTTTCTTTACTAAACCTTGTAAAACCTTACCGGGGCCACATTCTACAAATTTGGTTGCACCATCTTCTACCATATTCCGAACCGATTGCGTCCAGCGAACAGGAGCTGTCAATTGAGCAATCAGATTCGCCTTAATCTTAGCAATATCTGTCGAAGGCAGTGCATTCACATTCTGATAAATCGGGCATGCAGGGGTTGAAAAACTGGTGTTTTCAATAGCTTTTGCTAATTCTTCACGGGCAGGCTCCATTAAAGGTGAGTGGAATGCTCCGCCGACCTGTAAAACCAATGCTCTTTTTGCTCCGGCTGCTTTCAGTTCTTCACAAGCGATATTAATCCCCTCAATACTTCCCGAAATAACCAATTGTCCCGGACAGTTATAGTTAGCGGCAACTACCACATTCTCTGCCGATTTTTCGGTGATAGCAGCACAAATATCTTCTACAACTTTATCGTCTAAGTTCAGAATAGCGGCCATCGTTGAGGGGTTTAACTCACAGGCGCGCTGCATGGCATCGGCTCTCTGGGCAACCAGTCTCAAACCATCTTCGAACGACAAGGCTCCGGCAGCTACTAATGCAGAAAACTCACCTAATGAGTGTCCAGCGACCATATCAGGCTTAAAATCAGGAAGATTCAATGCTAAAATAACCGAATGAAGGAAAACAGCAGGTTGGGTAACTTTGGTTTGCTTAAGGTCTTCGTCTGAACCCTCAAACATGATCTTGGTTATATCAAAACCTAATATTTCGTTGGCTTTATCGAAAAGTGTTTTGGCTTGGGGAAAATTTTCGTACAGGTCTTTGCCCATTCCATTGAACTGAGCCCCTTGCCCCGGAAAAACGTAAGCTGTCATAGTAAACAATTTATATGGTGGTCTGTTGGTTATTAGCGTATCTGCATACTTTTACGAATATCGATTCGTTCAGGTACAATCATTGCCATAGAATAGCGTTGACGAATACTATTGTAGTATCTTTCGGCATCCATCCGGCTTGTAAAATCACCTGCTTTTAACCGGTAAGTAGGCTGACTGAATGTAAGATAGACATTCAAATCAGGGAAATTCTGATAAATATAAGATCTCGCCTCATCAACTTCTTTGCGTTCATTTCCTACATATACCTGGATTCTGTATCCAGCCGAGTAGCGGATATTCTTATTATGTATCGACATAGAATCCAGAGCTTTATCAACTTCTTTGTTGTCGTTCATCGGAATCTCGTCTTTAACGGCATTATATACATTGTCTCTTTTCACCTTGCCATCATTGGTGTCAATATCCGGCTTTTTATCATAAGTCAGGCGAACAGGCGACAAATCCTCTTCGTATTCACCTATAGATGTGCTTTTAGTTGGTGTGGCAGCTCTTTTACAAGAATAAAAAACACCCGTCAGCAAAAGACAAAATACTATTTTCGGGAAAATCTTCATAGGTTTTTGTTTTTAATTGGGATAAATTTTTGTCAAAATTATAAAAATATTCTTTTTAGAAGATATAACCTGTTTAAACTTATTTCTGTTTGGTATGAAACGTTTGGGGTAAGCTTATATTTCGGATATGCTTTAAACGAGCAAAAAAGTTAATATAAAGACTATAGTTTTTAACTCCAGTAACCTCAATAAAATAAAACAAGAATAACGCCGCTTAATAACTTTCAACAATGCACTACTGAAATAAAATTAATTTTTCGGAACTTTGCTATTCGTTATTCAAAGTCCTTGTTGCTGTGAATAACGAATAAAACTTTTTAGCATTATTTAAATATTTTCAAGAAAAAGGAGGTGGAGAATGATATAACTATGCAGTGACTTAAACATATAAAAAACTAAATTAACTCTTTTGCAAAAACTAATTAATCAAAAAAACGAAAAATGAAAAAAATTATAATTTCAATTATATGCTTGCTAAATATTGTCTCTTGTAACAAACAAAATATAATCGAGCCTCAACAAATTTCCTAAATCTCTAATAGTATTACAGTTGAAGAAGCAAAAACTTGGTATCAAAACAATCAAAAAGCATATAGATCAGACAATGAAGCGGATAAACCAATTTGGAGCGACGCAGTACAAAAAACGGTTTCAAAAGATGAAAGCATAGTTACTGTCCCTTTAATCCATAACAAACAAATAGCTTACAAAATTAAAGATAAAAGAGCTGGAAAATCTAAAAAAGAGGAGGACAACTTTATGAGTTCTGATATTAAAACGAACTTAGTTTTTACAAAAGTTAAAGATAAAATAGAATCATTTGAAATGAGAATAATCAGTGAAGATGATTATTATTTAAAAAAGAAAAAAACCAAATTGGCTTTAAATGATTTTGATGGATATGTTTATATCTTTGATAATAACAAAAATTTTGTTTCTGGGTTATTATATCAGGACGGTAAAAAAGTGGGTGATTTGGGTAATAATATTAAGAAAAGCCGAATCTTAGACCAAGTTGAAATTTGTGTTGACTGGCATTCACAAGTTTGTGTTGATGGTTATGGCTGTTATGATTGGCTTTATACACACACAACCTGTTCAACTGTAAATATTGATGGAAGTGCGGGGTCAATTTTCACAACTGCACTTGAAGCGGCAATGAGTGGTGGAAGTTCATCATCGCTAAGCAGTATGCTTCAATTTCCTGGAATACAAGATTTATGGAGTCATTTAAATGCTACAGAGCAGGCTTACTTTACAGCTAAATGGTGGCTTTTGCCTGATGCCTATAATGCATATAGAGCCGCTGAAGATTATGTATTATTTTATTATTGTAATAATAATGATGATGGGAATTGGAATGCCTTTAAACATGCATTTTGGGCTGCAATGCTATCAGCTACAGTTGGACCTCGAACAGCATTAGAAATAACCGATAATCATGAAGTTGGGCAAGACGCTGTTAATCAAAGTATGGACTTATTTAATAATAATCTTGGAATAAATACATTTAAACAAATAAGTAGTCAAGTAGCTGCCGAACCAATAGCGAATAAAAAAACAGGCATTATATTGAATGCTATTCTTCAAAAAATCGCACAAGGGCAAGGAAGGAGGCTTTTACCTGAAAATGTTGATATTTCTTTACAGACACTCAATATCACAACTAATGCTAACCGATGTCGTTAAACTCTATGAATAAAAACCGCACTCATATAAGTTTCGCTTTTTTATGTACGCTAAGTTTATTACTGCCAATGGGCTGTTCCGAACGTAAGTTTGCTGAATTTTCTATAGATGATGTATCTAAAGCGATGTATTTTATAGATTCTACATCAGCCTCTACTGATATTAATCATGCAAATGTTTCAGTATTAATCACAGGTGAAATAGATTCTTCTGCAACGATAACTTATGCTTCCTATCCTAACAATCACGATCCGGTGACTTATGAACTAAAAAAGGGGCTAATTAGAATTAATACACAGTATGATTATTATGAAGGCGACTCGATCTGGATAAGATTTGTGCCAAGGGGTAGTAAAACGGGTAGAATAAAAATAAGAACACGTATAAATTAAATGAGAATTATTTTCAACACAGAAGCATAAAAAAATGCCCCGTTGTGGCGGGGCATTTTTGTTAGAAAATATATTTTGTAGAAAGAAAATGTGAACTGTGGTCTTCTACAATTTCGTTGAAAATCTTTTTATTTTCAGCCGTTTCTTTGGTGGCTACTACCGTTCGGATAGAGAAAGCTCTCAGGGCATCTTCAACCGAAAGGGTACCCTCTGCCGAGTCTTTTCTTCCTGTGAATGGGAAAGTATCCGGTCCTCTCTGGCATTGGGCATTAATATTTACACGGCTTACCTGATTTACTAATGGGTCAATCAGATTCGCAATCTGATCTGGATTAGTGCCAAAAATACTTACCTGCTGTCCGTGTGAAGCATCAATCAGGTATTGAATAGGTTCTTCTACATCATCAAACGGCACTACAGGAATTAACGGCCCGAATTGTTCTTCTACATATACTTTCATTTGAGCATTTACAGGATATAAAACTGCCGGATAGAAGAAAGAATTAACAACTGTTCCACCGCCTTCATTGATAACCTCTGCGCCATTGGCTTTGGCATCAGCAATACATTCGGTTAAGTAGGCAGGTTTGTTTGGCTCTGGTAGAGGAGTAAGATTTACGCCCGCTTCCCAGGGCATACCGAATTTCAGTTTTTCGAGTTCTTCGGTAAATCTGTTCAGGAATTTCTTTGCTATTGAGCGGTGTACCCATATAATCTTGATAGCAGTACACCGTTGACCATTGAACGACAAAGACCCTAAAATACATTCTTTAACCGCAAGTTCTACATCCGCATTTTTCAATACGATACCTGCGTTTTTGGCATCTAAACCTAAGACCGCTCTCAAACGGTTCAGTTTAGGATGCATTTTCTTCAGATCGTTAGCAACTTTGCTTGAGCCAATAAGGGTCAGAATATTAATTTTACCACTTTGCATGATAGGAGGTACAACGTTTGCCCCACGTCCGTAGATGGTGTTTACTACACCTTTAGGAAAGCACTCTTTAAATGCCTGTAACATCGGATAATGCAAAAGTGTACCATGTTTCGGCGGCTTGAAAAGAATTGTATTACCCATCAGTATTGCTGGAATAAGCGTTGTATAAGTTTCGTTCAGCGGATAATTAAACGGCCCCATACAAAGCACTACTCCAAACGGTGACCGACGGATCTGTCCGATAATTCCCTGCTCAATTTTAAATCTCGACGAAGCACGGTCAATATCTTTCAGGCAATCAATAGTATCATAAATATACTCAACAGTACGGTCAAACTCTTTGATTGAATCAGCCAGAGACTTCCCTATTTCAAACATTAACAGGTTGACAATCTCAGTTTTCTTTTCCAACATCTTTTTAACAAAGTTCTCCATACAGGCTATACGCTCACCTACACTCATGGTGGGCCATTCGCCACGACCACTGTCAAATGCTTTTACTGCAGCATCTAAGGCTTCCATTGCTTCTGCAGTATCTGTAATCGGGAAACTACCAATATACTTACTTTCAAATTGGCCATCTGCTCCCTTAATATAAACAGGCGAATACACATCCTGTGTTTTCCCTGCCCATTGGCGCATTTCACCTCCTACCAAATATTCTCTCTGGTGAAGCGGTTGAATCTGATAAGCATCCGGGATCTGATCGGCCGTAGGGAAGATAGCCGTGATTTTCTCTTGTAGGTTATTCATGTTGTTTCTTTGGCTTATGAGTAATTTTAAATAATAGAATCCGACGGCTGTCATTAATCTTCAGTCAGAAAAACACTATTTAAACATCCTCTGGTGAAGTTTTGTTGTAAAACAGCGACGAAATTACAGCCCCCTGTAAGAAAACCAAAGAGAATTTAATTTTTATGAAATATTGGGCAAAAAACTACTACTCTGTGTTAAACGAATACTAATCTGCCTTAATATTTGCAGATGACCTTATTTCTTCTGAATTTTGAGGTTTGAACAGAATTTTTTATTACCTAAATAAACTTAAACATTGCTTTACGATTTCCTGAGAATATTTTCTCCTTTTCTTTTAAAATTCTTTATTAAACGTATTGAATTTACAGGTTTAGAAAATATACCAAAAAAGGGAGCTGTGCTTTTAGCTTCCAATCATTTCAATTCATTCTTTGATGCCGTAGTGCTTTGCGGACATTATGAACGTAGAATCTGGTCGCTGGCGCGTGGTGATGTATTTAAGAAACCCCTGGCAAAAAAAGCACTGAACAGCCTTTATATGATGCCTATGTACAGGTTATCAGAGGGAAAGGAGTATCTGGGTGATAACGATGATACTTTCAGGAAGTGCATAGAACTTTTCAGTCAAGGTGAGATAGTATTAATCTTTTCGGAAGGACTCTGTACAAATCAGACAAAATTATTACCACTAAAAAAAGGAACAGGCAGACTGGCGCAAAAGGCCTGGGGAGATAATATGGAGGTAACAGTTGTACCTGTTGCTATTACTTACAATAACTATAATAGATTCGGCAAAATAGTTAAAGTGAATATCGGTGAGGCTTTACAAAAAGAAGAATTGCCACAGGATACCACAGAAGGATTATTCCTTAAAGAATTTAACCGCATATTAAGTGAAAGACTAACCAAATTGATAGAAGTACCTTTGCCAAAGGCTGGCTTCTGGAAAAACCCTTTCTATTATATTGGTCGGGTTGTAAATTTCCCAGTCAATTTTCTGGCTGAATCAGTTTCAAGAAAGGTTACCCGCGGGTCAGTTTTCTTTGATTCTATAACAGGTGGAATTGTAATGTTTGTTTTGCCCATTTACTGGATTTTACTGGGATTATTACTTTATTTTCTGCTATAAATTTTGTAAATTTGGTAGTTAAATACACACAATTACAATGGCGGAAAATACAATAAAACATCTTAGAAATATTCTTTTTATAGATATTGAGACAGTGTCGCAGGAAGCACACTTAGACGCATTAGATACCAGATTAAAACAGTTGTGGCTCAAAAAAGCAAGCTACTTTCAGAATACTGATAACCTCTCAGACGAAGACCTCTATCTGAAACGCTCCTCTATTTACGCCGAATTCGGCAAAATTATTTGTATCGGTATTGGTGGCATTTTTTTTGATGATAACGACGAACCAGCTCTTCGTGTTAAAATGATTAGGGGAGAAACCGAAGAAGAGATTTTAGAAGAATTTAAAAATATACTCGAAAAACATAAGGCAGGGTCAAACCTGATGTTATGCGCCCATAATGGCAAGGAGTTTGACTTCCCCTATATTTGTCGCCGTATGTTAGTGAACGGAATTACTCTTCCGAGGGTTTTACAGGTATCAGGCAAAAAACCCTGGGAAATCAATCATATTGATACGCTTGACCTATGGAAGTTTGGCGATTACAAGAATTATACCTCCTTAGATTTGTTAGCAGCACTATTTGATATTCCCGGAGGCGAAACGGACGTTAGTGGCGAGCTTATCAATGATATTTATTACAAAGAAAAAAATAAAGCTAAAATTGAACAGTATTGCGCCGACTACATTATAGTTTTAACACAACTATATATGAAAATGAATAATTGGTCGTTAATCAATCAAGATAATATAGAAGTAATTTTATAGTATTAATTTTTTTATAAGCATGAAAAAAATCCTTTTTATAGTGTTACTTGCCTCTTCAATGGCAGCTTCAGCACAGATTCTTAAACCTGCCAAATGGACATTCACTCCATCAAAGACTTCGGCAAAAGTAGGTGAAACCATTGATTTGGTTTTCACAGCCAAGATTGATGATAACTGGTACATGTATTCGTCTGACCTGAAAGTAGATGGCCCTTTGCCAACCGCAGCTAATTTTACTAAAAACGATACTTATACTCTGGTAGGTAAATTAGTGCCTGTGAAACCGAAAGAAAAATTTGATGATATATGGGGCGGTAAAGTGCATTACTTTGAACATGAAGCCAGGTTTATTCAGAAAGTAAAGATCATGAAGGCAAACCCGGTGATTGAAGGCAAAATAGAATGCCAGACCTGTACTAACAAAGATGGTAAATGTGTGCCTAATAAAGATAAATTCAAGTTTGAAGTGAAGACTATTTAGGCTTCATTTTATACCATTAAAAAAGGCGTTGATTTTAAAATCAAACGCCTTTTTTAATATTAATCAAGCTCTTAAAACTTCCATCTCACAAAAGCTTCCATCGCTTCATACTCGGCAAGCCCCAGTTTGTTGTAAAGGCCTGCTGTAGCTCTGTTGCGCTCTTCGGCACGTTGCCAGAACTCACGGGCATCAGTACCCTGAAATACTACCCCATCTTTTTGTGACTGGTGCTTAAAGATACCCATACGTTTTTGTAACACCTGGTCAGGAGACATAGGTACTGCCATTTCGATTTCATGAATATCCCACTCTGCCCAGGCACCGCGGTATAGCCATACCCAACAATCTTTCATGAAATTTTTATGTTTCAGACCTTCAATAGCAGCAAAAATAGCATCTAAACAAACTTTATGTGTGCCATGTGGGTCAGCCAAGTCTCCGGCAGCATATACCTGGTGTGGTTTTACCTCTTCAATCAAATCTGCCACAACTTTAATATCTTCTGCACTTAGTGGTTTTTTCTCAATACGGCCGGTTTCATAGAAAGGCATATCCATAAAATGCACGTTTTTATCAGGAATACCCACAAAACGGCAGGTGGCTTTCGCTTCACCTCTGCGTATCAGACCTTTTACATATCTCACCGCGGCAGTATCTACATCGCTGTCTTTCTTATTTTTCAAAAACTCTTTTGCTTCACTGAATAAATCACGGGTTGCCTTGTTTTCAATTTCGAATTTTTGATTAAAATCAACCACAAAATCAATGAAACGGATAGCTTCATCATCAGCTACCGCAATATTACCCGAAGTCTGATAACCGATATGCACATCGTGTCCTTGGTCAACCAGACGTTGGAAAGTCCCACCCATCGAAATAATATCATCATCCGGGTGAGGGCTGAAAATAATCACACGTTTTTTAGCAGGTAAGGCTCTTTCCGGGCGATTCGTATCGTCGGCATTGGGTTTTCCACCAGGCCAGCCTGTAATAGTATGTTGTAACTGGTTAAATACGTCAATATTGATTTCGTAGGCTTGTCCGTGTTGAGCCAGCAGATCACTTAAACCATTATCGTTGTAATCTTTATTTGTCAGCTTCAATACCGGAATACCCAACGAAAGTGAAAGATTCGTAACAGCCTTTTTTACCATTTTGCTTGACCATTCCACATCTTCAACCAGCCACGGAGTTTTCATACGTGTTAACTCCGAAGCCGCTCTTTCGTCTATTACAAACATCGCATTCGGGTGCGTTTGCAGATACGAAGCAGGTACCGATTCGGTTACTCTCCCTTCAACAGCCTCAGCAATGACAGGGGCTTTTCTTTCACCCCAGGCCAATAAAACTACTCTTTTAGCATTGATTATTTTAGACACACCAAGCGTAATGGCTTTTTTAGGAACTTTTACCAGACTACCACCAAAATCTGATGCCGCCGCTACACGGGTTGAGTGATCAAGCATCATCAGCCGGGTTCTTGAATTAATCAATGAACCCGGCTCATTGAAACCAATATGACCATTCGCACCAATACCTAACAACTGAAAATCAAGCCCACCTACCGCATCTATTTTACGTTCATATTCATCACTAAAATCTTTTACCTTACTGGCAGGAACAGTTCCATCAGGAATGAAGTAGTTTTCTTTCGGAATATCAACCTTATCAAAAAGCTGTTCTTTCATAAATCGAACATAACTTTGCAGGGAGTCTGGCTCCATCGGAAAGTACTCATCAAGGTTAAAAGAAATCACATTCTTAAAGCTCAGTCCTTCTTCACGGTGCATTCTCACTAACTCGGCATAAACCGATTTAGGCGACGAACCTGTGGCTAAACCTAATATACATGGTTTCCCTTGTTTTTGTTTTTCCCGAATCAAGTCTGCTATCTCCTGGGCAACAGCCTTAGAGGCTTCTTTTGAATCTTTAAAAAGTTTGGTTGGAATCTTCTCGTAAGCAATAGGTTCATTTGTGATAATCTGCTGTTCCATTATAATTGTAGTTTTGTTTTAGAGGCACTGAACGTAGGAAATTTCGACAAATTTAAGGCTTTTCTCATTACCAAAGCACTTTTTTTGCTGGCAAAAACGCTAATTTTTAAATTTTTTTAAAAATGTAAAACAGACACTTATCCGATAAAACGGTTTATCTGTTATCAGATATCCCTATTTGGTAGGAAACCCACTACTTTTCAGTTGCTCAAAAAAGGTTTTGGTTCTCTCAATATTCAGGTCGCCGTTTATTTCAAAATACCAGAATGTTTCCAGATCTCCCTTGTGCATGGCGGCGTTCATATCACCACTTTGAGATTTATGGCAGGCCTTTACCCAGTCGGCCACTATCATATAGCTATGTTTATTGTTTTCGCCAAAACCATAAGAGCGGTCAAAGTAGAACACAGGGGCTTTAGCCGAAGTCCTGGTTTCAGGATAATTTTCCAATTCTATGAACTTATAATCAGAATCCTTACCTGTCGATCTACCGCCTAATACAATCGGTTTGTCAGCACCTTTAAATCTTTGGGCTGCTCTTATGGCCATAATACTGGCTGTTTTGTGGTGGGCGTGTTGCCCCGCATCAGGTACTAAACAAAAAATAAAATCATATTTGCCTTGTTCTATAATCTTATCCAGTTTTTTCTCGCAATAGGTCATATCCCAACGCTCGCCGGATAAAAATGGCTCAGGGTTCATCTGATAAAAATCATCTATCTGGTCGAAAAAGTAAAAATTTCTGATACCCATTACCTCGCCAGAACAAAGCAGCTCTTTTTTTCTGATTAATGGCAGATATGTACGGCCCGTTGCCGAATCGGTCATGTTTTTACCATAATAACTTGATGCCACCAGACCATTATACCCACCCGAACCGTCGGTTATCAGGGCTACATCGGCAGTACCCTTCATTTCGTGAGTAACCTTAAAAACCGTTACCGGAAACATCGTTTCATCATCAGGATGAGCAGTTATAATCAGAACTTTGGGACCTTGACTATAAGAAGGATAATAGAAAAGCAGAAGAGAGAGGACAAAGTATAGCGTATGAGTAGCTTTTTTCATAATATAAATATAGGTAATGATAGATGATATATAGTTGTTAAGCCATATTTGAGCCAAAAGCTGCCACAAGCATATTCTTACTGTCCATCCATCAATTCTGACTTTTGGAGAGAGTGGGCATTCACTAATTTTGGACAATCAAACACACACAATTAACAATCAAGTATAGACAAATATTTTTTAAAAGCCATGAAAACTAATTACAAAAATCTTTTTTGTAGTTAGAGTTAATAGAAGTGCCTTTGAAACTACAGTATTAAATCAGGATTACATATATAGATCATTCTCATATTTTGTTTAGGTTAGGGGTTAGATAACCTCCTGTAGCTTTGCCGCAGGAGGTTTTTGTTTTTTCTTGTATATTTGTAAAAAATGTATTCCATGCTTATACGCTACGTAAGAATGACCTTTCAGGAAGATAAAGTGGCCGATTTCTTAAAGGTTTTTGATGACTCGAAAGAGCAAATCAGGGCTATGAGGGGTTGTGAGTATCTCGAACTGATGCGTGATATTAATCAACCTTCAGTTTTTATGACACATAGTCATTGGCTTTCAGAAGATGATTTGAATAATTATCGTGATTCCGCTCTTTTTAAAAGTACATGGGCTAAAACCAAACCACTGTTTGCCGATAAACCTATGGCTTTTTCAGTGGAAAGTGTAGTAGTGGTGTAATTTTTGTCAGAGTTTTTTCGTTCCAATTGAAAATAGACTAACCAAATGAAAAAAATAGCAATTCTTTGTATCATAGGTTTTTTTACTATCACCCCTGAGTTTTCGCAGGCAGCTATGCCTGATAGCAAAACAACCGTAAGCATGAAAAAAGAATTAGGTAAAGGCCGCAGAAAGAAGAACGGTTCTTACAAAAAGAAAAAAGGCTTTTTATGGGGTTTGTTCAAAGGCAAAAACCAGTGCGATTGCCCCAAACATTAATCTACTCCAGGAACTTCGTCCGGTAAGTCAGCGGAGTTATCTTTTTAATTGCCTTAAATTGCCTGTTGAAATTAGAAAGATTATTAAAGCCACTCTCAAAAGAAATCTCGGCAACGCTCATTTTATCAGCCATCAATAGTTTACAGGCGTGTTCGATACGTATTTCGGCGAGAAATTGCGAGAAAGTACGGCGTGTACGTTTTTTAAAGTAGCGGCTAAAGGCCGACTCACTCATGTTGGCCAGTTCGGCTACATCGCTTAGTTGTATTTCTTCCTGGTATTTCTGCATTACATATTCAAATACCTTATTCATACGAGCCGAATCTACCTCATTACGTAACGAGATAGGATTAGTTGTTAAATCCTGTTTATCTTCACTTTCAGCCAGAATCGTCAGAATCGAAATCATTTCAAGCAACCGGCTCATACCTTTCAGGGTAGGCAGATTTTTAAATTTAGGCTCAACCTTCTGTACGGTTTTCTCACCAAATGACAAACCTCTTTTCGAGCGCTCAAGTAAAGCCTTGATAGCCTGACTTTCAGGAACCTCAAGGAATTTATCGCCTAAAAAATCTTCCAGAAAATGAATCACCAGCGAACGGGCCTTTAAACCAGAATCTTTTACATAAAACTCTTCATCATTCCGGTAATAATGAGGTAGATACGAACCTATCATGCACAGGTCGCCCGGGCCGTAGTCAGTAATACTGCTGCCAATAAATTTCTTTCCGGTGCTTTCTAAGATTAGTACAATTTCGTACTCAGGGTGATAATGCCAGGGAGTCGGAAAAAAAGGGCACTCCTGTACAAAGAGATTAAACGAATAATCAGCAGGGTTCGATATTTTGAGTAATTGAGGCTTCATTTCTTTGGTCGCTATTAATGCCTGTTCAGTCTATGCTCTATCACTTTTGATAGCTAATGATAAAAATCATGTAAATATAATGGCAAAATTCAATTACACTATGTTTTCTTGATTAAATGTACAAATAACTTGTCAAAAAAATATTAGAAAATGACTAAATTTTAGTGGTAAAAGCCTATATCTATTCCTAATTTTGTAATTATTCCAATATTAAATTTTCATTTTTTTAGCGGAAGCCTAATTTTATATTAACCTTAATTATTTGTATGAAACAACTACTACAAAAAATGCTGCTTGTGTTTGCCGTGCTCCTGAGCTGGCAGTTTGCACAAGCTCAAAACCGAACTGTTTCGGGAAAAGTTTCTGACGTAGGAGGTTCTCCTCTTCCGGGTGTTAGTGTTACGGTAAAAGGTACTACGCAAGGTGCCATCACAGATGCGGCTGGTAAATTTTCAGTTCAAGCCTCAAGTAATGCGGTTTTAGTATTTAGTTACATCGGGTTCAAAGCGCAGGAGATTGCTTCTGCCGGAAGAACCACAATCGATGTATCGTTGGAAGAAGATGCGGCCGCTTTAAGCGAAGTGGTTGTGGTTGGTTATGGTTCTCAAAAGAAAAGCCAGACTACCGGTGCTATTTCGTCAGTAAGTGCGAAACAGATCCAGGAAATGCCTATTACCAGTTTAGGCCAGGCAATGCAAGGCCGTGTGGCTGGGGTTGACGTTTCACAATCAGGTTCAAGACCAGGTTCAGTGCCAAAAATTCTGATTCGTGGTCGTCGTTCGTTCAATGCAGGTAACGACCCACTTTATGTGGTTGATGGTATTCCGCTTTCAGCAGGTTACGAAGATTTGAATCCAAGCGATGTTCAGTCAATGGAGGTTTTAAAAGATGCTACCGCTACAGCCATCTATGGTGCCAGAGGTGCTAATGGGGTTGTACTTGTAACCACTAAGAGAGGCGCGGTAAAAGGAAAAACAACAGTAAGTTTTGATACTTATGGTGGAGTTTCTACACCGTTAGATAAAATCCAGTTATTTAGCGGCCCAGAGTTTTTAGAGTATGTAAGAGAGGCTTACAGAGCTACCAATAATTATAAAGATGCTAATGGTAACCCTGTACCAACAGGTGTGGGCGACCCTGCCGCTGATGCAAAAGTAGCCGTATTAGGTGGTGACCCTGCTGTTGCGAAAGGTATTGCCAATGGTACTAACACCGACTGGCAGGATTTGCTTTTACGTAATGGTGTAATGCAAAACCACTCATTGGGTGTACAAGGGGGCAATGATAAAACGCAGTTTTATATTTCAGGAGGCTATTTTCAGGATAAAGGAATTACGGCTGGTCTTGATTACACCCGTATGTCTTTGAGAATTAACATTGACCACAATATCAATAACCGCCTGAAAGTAGGTATCTCGTCTTACACAATGTATAGCATCAGAAATGGCGAAAACCTGAATCCTTACGGGATGACAATCCAGCAAAACCCATTGGCAGTGCCTTATGATGATAAAGGAAATATCATTTTCTCGCCAACTAATGATGCTTTGTTGACAAACCCGTTAGCTGAAATTGTACCGGGTGCGCAAGTTGACGAGACTAAAAAATATCGCTTGTTCAATAGCTTGTATGCGGAAGTTAAAATCATAGAAGGCCTGAAATATCGTATAAACTTCGGTCCTGACTTTACTATTCAGAGATGGGGAAGATTTGTAGGATCAGCCACTAATGCTCGTAAACTTGGTGATCCACAAGCCTCAGTTCAGAATAACAATGGCTTTAACTGGACACTTGAAAACATCGTTAATTACAACAAAACATTTGGTGGCAAACATAATTTGGGTGTTACTTTATTGCACTCAATTCAAAGAGATAATTTCGAGGTTTACAGAACAGAAGTACAGGGTGTGCCTGCAGAATCGCAACAATTCTATAACTTAGGTAATGCAAGTTCAGTATTATTGGTAGGTAGTGGTTTGACACAATGGACGATCAACTCTTACATGGCTCGTGTGAACTACGATTTTAATGATAAGTATCTCCTGACTGCTACATTACGTCGTGATGGTTCAAGCCGTTTCGGGGCTAATACCAAATATGGTAACTTCCCTGGTATAGCTTTGGGCTGGAATATCAGCAATGAATCATTCATGAAACAAATCACCTGGTTAGACTTATTAAAACTGAGAGCGGGTTGGGGTGTAGTAGGTAATCAGGGGGTAGCTCCTTATCAGACACAAGGTTTGTTAACCAGAACAGCCTATGCCTGGGGATCAGTAGCAGCATTTGGTTATAGACCATCTACTATCGGAAATCCTGACCTGAAATGGGAATCTTCTGCTACAGCTAATATCGGTTTAGATTTCAGCTTCTTAAGAGGTAGAATCCAGGGTTCATTAGAATTATATGAAACTAATACTACTGACCTTCTATTATCTGACCAACTTCCAGGATCAATTGGCTTCGGTTCTGTAACCAGAAACGTAGGCCAGACCCGTAATAAAGGTATTGAGTTGGGTGTAACAACCGTAAACGTAAACTCTCCAAGTGGTTTCAAATGGACAACTGACTTTACCTTTACTAAAAACAAAGAGGCAATCATCTCATTATATAATGGTAAAGTTGATGACTTAGGAAACCGTTGGTTTATTGGCCAGCCATTAAACTCTTACTTTGATTACAAGAAAGTGGGTATCTGGCAAACAAATGAAGCTGACCTGGCAAAATCGTTTGGTAGCGAGGTTGGTCAGATCAGAGTACAGGATACAAATGGTGATGGTAAAATCACAGCTGCCGACCGTGTATTGTTAGGTTCAGACATCCCTAATTTCAGTGCTGGGTTCACAACCAGATTCGAATACAAAGGCTTTGATTTATCTGCTTTCTTGTTTGGTCGTTTCGGAAACATGATTGTAAGTGGTTTCCATCAGGATAGAAACCAGTTGGCTGGTAGATACGAACAGATTAAAGTTGACTACTGGACACCAAATAACCCTACCAACGAATTCCCTCGTCCGAAAAGTAATCAGGAGTTCCCGGTTTATAATACCACTCTGATTTATTTTGATGGTACTTTTGTTAAATTAAGAAATGTTAATTTCGGCTATACTTTCTCACCAAAAATCGCCAAAAAATTGGGCATGGAGTCTCTACGTGTGTACACAAGTATTCAACAGCCTAAAATCTGGTCTTCATACCGTGACAAATACAATGGTATTGACCCAGAAGCAACGATTACTTCTTCGGGTAATGGTACCACCTCTGTTAGTTCAAACGTTGTACCTGCTACTTCGGTTACTACCTTTGGTCTGAACGTGAGATTCTAAGTCGAAAAACTCTAATTATTAAGAAAATGAAACTAAAAAATATATTAAAACCAATCAAAGTCTTAGGAGTAATGTCAATGCTTCTGGCAACTCAGTCTTGCAAGGATTTATTGGACGAGGAAGTAGTATCAGGTATCGGCAACGATTATATGAACACTACAAAAGGGTTTGAAGATGCGGTAAAATCAGCGTATTCATCACTCAGATATTTCTACGGAAGCCAGCAAGGCTTAACACTGACCGAATATGGTACTGATATTTATGCAACAGGCGCAGATGGTGGCTATAAAGGCTTTCACTTCTACGATACACAGATGCAGCCTACTGTTGATTATCTCATTAATACATGGGACGAGCTATATCGTGGTATCAATACCTGTAATGCTATTATTGACAGAGCTCCCAAGGCAGCCGTATCAGATGCTGTCAAAAAGCTAAGAGTAGCAGAGGCTAAATTCTTAAGAGCACATTACTATTATATCCTGTTCATGCAATGGGGTGGAGTAGACTTAAGATTGACTGAAACACTGGCACCTACCAAGGAAACCTCAAGAGCTACAGATGCCCAGATGTACACAGCCATCATTAATGATCTGAACGATGCAGTAGCTAATCTGGAAGCCAAAGGTCATTCGTCAGACTATGGCCGTGCAACTAAGGCCTCTGCAGAAGCACTTTTGGCCAAAGTTTATCTGGCAAAAGCCTATTCGTCTTCAAAAGCTGCCGATGATTTCTCAAAAGCTGCAACACTTTGTAATAGTGTAATTAATAATTACGGTTTCAAATTATTAGACGATTTTGCATCAGTACATGATGAAAACAATCAGCAGAATAGTGAGGTTGTATATGCAGTACAATACACCTCTGACCCACTAACCAACCTAACCAACAATACAGGTGCGGTAAATGGTGGTAACAACCTGCACTTGTTTTTCGGTATGCAATATGACGTACAGCCGGGTATGAAACGTGACGTATTCTACGGAAGACCATTTAAACGTCTGCGTCCTACAGCTTATCTTTTGAATACTGTTTTTGCCGACAGAACCAATGATTCTCGTTACAAAAAGACTTTCAGAGATACCTGGTTGAGTAATAACCCAGGAGCTAACCTGAATGCTTCTTTTGATAACTCAAAATCTAAGCTTACGTTTGCTGCTGGAGATACCGCTATCTTTATTCCTGGCTACGAAATGTCTGTAGACGAGCGCGCGAAGAAAAAATATCAGGTATTGGTACCAAGTGCTTATAGCGAAGCCTTGTTCCCGACTTTAATGAAGTTTTTTGATACCAAACGTCCCGACCTTACCTATGAAGCAGGTAGCCGTGACTACTTCGTGTTCCGTTTGGCAGATATTTACCTGATGTTAGCCGAAGCTCAATTGAAGGCTGGAAATGTATCTGAAGCAACCAAAGCAATTAATATGGTTCGTTACAGAGCGGGCTGGCCGGGTAAAAAAGATGCTATGCTAATTACAGATGCCCAAATGAACTTCGAAATGATTGTCGAAGAAAGAGCGAGAGAATTGGCTGGCGAACAAATGCGTTGGGTAGATTTGAAACGTTGGGGAATATTAGTAGACAGAGTGAAAAAATATAACCCACAAGCAGCGGGTAATATCACAGATAAACACTATGTGCGTCCAATCCCTCAGACACAAATCGACAGATCAGCACAGGGGGCGTTTGCACAAAATCCAGGATTTTAGTTAGTTTTGTTTCATCATAGTTCATTGGAGAGGCTCCTTCATTTCAAGGAGTCCTCTCTTTTTAAGTTTTAGTAATTCAACATTTATTCATAATAAACATAATCAACCCCATGAACCGCAGAGACTTCCTCGCTCAGGCGTCGCTACTGACTGCATCTTCACTCATTTCGTTTGAAAGTTTGGCCGCTGCAAAAGTTAAACATAAAATGGCATATTCGGCTATTACCTGGAATGGTAACGACCTCGTAGCTATCAAAGACATTGCCGCTTTAGGCTTCAAAGGAATACAGTTAAGAGCAAACACCTACGCACCTTTCAAAGATAAGCCACAAGACTTAAAAGATATTTTAGACCAGAACGGCCTTACTTTAGCTATGTTCTCAAGCGGAAACGTAGGTATAAGTGATGATATTTCTAAAGATCTGGAAACACATCTCAACCACGCACGTTTCATAAAAGCCTTAGGAGGAAAATCATTACAGATAACCAATAATTCACGTCCGAAAGACAGGATGCCGACAACAGAAGAATTGAAGAAATATGCAAAGAATATGTCGGAAATCTCTAAACAAATAATAGGAGAAACGGGTGTTCAACCGGCATGGCACAATCATATGCACCAATTGGGCGAAACACCAGAGGAGGTTGAAATTGTCGCTACAAGCATGGATACCAACTATATTAAGCTGGAACTTGATGTGGCTCACTATACACAAGGAGGCGGAAATGCAGCTGATGCCGTTATTAAATATAAAGATATTCTGTATGCTACACATATCAAAGATACGAAGCCTGCCGAAAGCAAATCAGGGTATCAGTTTGTAGAGTTGGGGCAGGGGCGTGTCGATTTTCCGGCTATTTTTAAAGCATTAGAAAAGATTAAATTCAAAGGCTGGAATGTAATAGAATTAGATTCGGTGCCTGTAAAAGGAAGAACAGCCCTCGAGAGCGGCCAGACCAGCAAAAAGTATCTGGAATCAATAAATATTAAATTCTCCTGATTGCAGCATAATTCCTGAGCACTACTTTTAATCGGCAGAACCTGTAGGTCAGCTTCATCAATTGAAGGAGAAGCCGGAATCACTAAGACTTTAGCCAGACTTTTCAAGTTTGCTCATTGAATCAATTGCCACGGCCTGAAGGAAGGCCGTGGATTACTCCCATTGTCTGAGCTTTAGTCAAGACTTTAATTTGGGTTTCAGAATCAGCAAACGAGTTTTCATAATAAATCAATACGCTTTGAAAGTAAATATCGTTAACTATTAAATTCATCAGAAAATTTTATAGGAACAGGCAGAATGTTTATCAAATTTTAGGAATTTTTAGACAGATAGGTATTAGACAGATAAGTGTATAAATTGTAATTTTGAATAAAAATTATTCAATCCTATTCATACCTGAATGAAAAAAATACTAATTGTTTTTCTGGTTGTTCAGTCAGTTTTCTACACGGCTGCAGCACAGAAATGGACTTCACTTTTTAATGGAAAAGATCTGAAAGGCTGGAAACAACTAAACGGTAAAGCCAAATATACCATTGAAAACGGCGAAATAGTAGGTACCACAGTATCAGACACCCCTAACTCTTTTCTGGCTACTGAGAAAGATTATGGCGATTTCATCCTCGAATTGGAGCTGAAAGTCGATAATTCGATGAATTCAGGCATACAATTCCGTAGTTTGTCAAAATCTGATTACAAAGATGGCCGTGTGCATGGCTATCAGATGGAAATTGACCCATCAGACCGGGCATGGTCGGGCGGCATTTATGATGAAGCCCGCCGCGATTGGCTGTATATTCCGAATGCTAACCCGGAGGGTAAAAAAGCCTTTAAGAAAGGCGAATGGAATAAGTATCGCATCGAAGCTATCGGCAATATTATCCGCACCTGGGTAAATGGCGTACCCGTAGCCTATCTGGTTGATGATGTAACACCAAGCGGCTTTATTGCCCTGCAAGTACACGCTATTGGCAAGAATGATACACCGGGTAAACAGATTCGTTGGAGAAATATCAGAATCCAGACAGATAATCTGAAACCAAGCCCTGTTGATAATACGCCCGTAGTAAACCTGTTATTGAATAACTTATCACCACAAGAAAAGGCACAGGGTTTTAAAATGCTTTTCAACGGAAAGGATTTCACGGGCTGGAGAGGGGTACACCAGACTACTATGCCCGGAAAGCGTTGGAGTGTAACTGATGGTACAATTAACATAAGCCCATCAGATGGTTCTGAAACGGGCAATGATATTGTAACAGATGAGCAATTCGGGGCTTTTGAACTGACTTTTGAGTTTAAACTAACCGAAGGAGCTAATTCGGGTTTAAAATACTTCGTGAACGAAGATTTTGATTCAGGCGGAAAATCAGGCATAGGGCTTGAATTTCAGGTATTGGACGACGAACGTCACCCTGATGCAAAAATGGGTGTAGTAGGCAACCGTACACTGGCGAGTTTATATGACCTGATACCATCTTATAAACTGGATAAACGTTTCCAGCGTAAGATTGGCGACTGGAATCAGGCACGCCTCGTAGTTTACCCGAATAATATCGTTCAACACTGGTTGAATGGCTTTAAAGTATTAGAATACGAAAGAAAAAGTAATATTTTTAACGCTTTAGTAGCCCGAAGTAAATATGCGAAGTATAATAACTTTGGAGCAGGCGATAAAGGTCACATTCTGTTGCAGGATCATGGCAATAATGTTTCGTTTAAGAATCTGAAGATCAGAGAGTTGAAATAATCATCTAAACTAAACAATGATATGAAATCAAAATATCTTTCTATCATACTACTGGTGGTAGGGTTTAGTAATGGTTTTGCTCAAAAAGTTAAGCAGGCAGATTTAGGTTATCGTTCGGCTAAAATTCTGAAAATAGCTGGTTTAGACTTTAAAGATCTGAATAAAAACGGTAAACTTGATAAATACGAAGACTGGCGGTTGCCGAATGACGAAAGAATAAAAGACCTTATTTCTCAGATGACTCTTGAGGAAAAAATAGGTTTTATGATTATCAGCACCACGCGCCTCGCAGGAGACAATTCTTTTCAGGCTGGTGCTGCAAGAGCAGAGATTTCAAATGGGTTCAATGAAGAAGATTTGATGCAACCCATCAATATGTTTACCCGAAAGCCATTGCCTGTACCGATGATGTCAGCAGCAGGAACAACAAAGGGTGTAACAAATTTTCATCTTCGTCATTTTATTCTCCGAGCGAATACGAATGCCAGAACGATGGCCGAGTGGTCGAATAATTTGCAAGCTTTGTGTGAAAGTTCACGCTTGGGTATTCCTGCTATTGTGGCCTCTAACCCGCGTAATCATATAACGATTGATGCTTCTATCGGATTAAGTGTGGGCACTACAGTTTTTTCGAAATGGCCTGGCGAATTGGGTATGGCAGCCATGAGAGATTTGAAGCTGACTCGTGAGTTTGCCGAAATAGCTGCAAAGGAATGGGTGTCGGTAGGTTTAAGAAAAGGCTATATGTATATGGCTGATTTAGCTACTGAACCACGTTGGCAACGTATTGAAGGCACCTTTGGTGAAGATGCTGACCTAACTTCGAACATGATTCGTGAGATTGTCTTAGGTTTTCAAGGCAAACAACTGAATAAAAATTCGGTAGCCATGACAACCAAACATTTTCCGGGTGGTGGCCCACAGATAGGCGGACAAGATTCACACTTTGACTGGGGTAAATATGCGCATTATCCGGGGGGTATGTTTGATTATCATGTAAAACCTTTTATTGCTGCCATCAATGCAGGTACTTCTGCCATTATGCCTTATTATTCAGCCCCGAAAGATAAGAGTATGGAGGAGGTTGGGTTTTCTTATAATAAGGCAATCATTCAGGATTTATTACGCAAAAAATTAGGCTTTAAAGGTATTATTAATTCAGATACAGGGCCTATTGATATGATGCCCTGGGGTGTTGAAAACCTGACGATTATACAACGCTATCAGAAAGCCCTTGAGGCAGGTGTCGATATTTTCTCAGGAGGTGCTGACCCGGCTCTTTTACTCGAAACCGTTAAGACCGGATTGGTTTCTGAAGCAAGAATTAACGAATCTGTTACCCGCTTGCTAAGAGAAAAATTTGAACTGGGCTTATTCGAAAATCCATTTGTTGACACAGAACTTGCTGTAAAAACGGTTGGCAATACGGAGTTTCAGAAAAAGGCCGATATAGCTTTTCGTAAATCGATTGTGTTGTTGAGAAACGATGCTCAGTTATTACCAATCGCACAAAAGAGAAAGGTTTATTTTGAGACTTATTACGAAAGAGGAGGCCCTCCCGGTGGACAGGCACAAAACCCTGTTTCTATAAATATTCCGAAAGAGAATAAATGGAATCTTGAGTTTGTAGCCAATAAAGAAGAGGCAGATGTAGTTTTAGTCTGGCTTATTCCTACAGGGGGTGGGTTGTTCAGCTCACAAGGAAAACCGATAGATTTGAGTTTGTCTAAAAACAAAATCAATGTGTCGCATATCAACGAATTAATCAATTCGAAACCGACAGTAGTAGTGGTTAATTATACCAATCCGTGGGTGATTGATGAAATTGATAAAGGGAAGACCCAAACGATTCTGGCCACCTTTAGTACAACACAGGATGCTGTTTTGGATATTGTAACTGGCAAATTTGATCCAAGCGGAAAAATGCCTTTCAGCACGCCTGTTTCGCAGAAAGCAGCAGAGGACAACAAATCAGATGTACCAGGATTTATGGAGCCTGGTTATGCACTATTCAAATTTGGTGATGGGCTGAATTATAAGTAATTTGGTAGAGAAGTACATTAGAAATCTAAGTCTTATATTCATTTAAATAAACACTCAAGCAAGTAATATTCAATCCAATAAAACTATGACAACCCGCAGAGATTTTATTATCAAATCAGTTCTGGCTACTGCAGCCACTGGTTTTTCGGCAAAAAGTTATGGCAAAATCATCGGAGCAAACGACCGTGTACGTGTGGGCTGTGTTGGTTTCTCTGACCGCCACCGTGCTTCTCACGTAGGCCCTTTCAAAGCCATGCAAAAAGAAATGAACTTCGAAATGGTTGCCCTTTCTGATTTGTGGAACCGCCGCCGTGAAGAAGGAAAAGCCTTTTTAGATAAACAATTAGGTAGCGATGTGAAAGTTTTCCGTAATAACGAAGAGCTGTATGCATCGAAAATGGTAGATGCAGTTTTCATTTCAACTGCTGACTTCCAACACGCCTTACATACCATAGAGGCCGTAAAAGCCGGTTGTGATACTTATACGGAGAAACCATTGGCTGAAACAATGGAAGATAACCGTGCAGTATTGAAAGCGGTAAAAGCATCGGGTAAAATCGTTCAGATTGGTTCACAGCGCAGAAGTGGTGAAAACTATTTTGCTGCAGAAGATTTCATTAAATCTGGCAAATTCGGCCCGATTGTGATGGTTGAGTTAATGTGGAATGTAAACCAACCGGGTCGTTGGAGAAGACCGGAATTAACAAAAGATCTGAAAGAATCGGATGTTGATTGGAAACGTTATCTGATGAACCGTCCGATGGTTCCGTTCGACCCTCGTAAATACTTAGAGTACCGTTTATTCTGGCCTTATTCATCTGGTATTCCTGGCCAATGGATGAGCCACCAGATTGATACTGTACACTGGTTCTCAGGTTTACCACATCCACGTTCGGTAGTTGCCAATGGTGGTATCTATCAATGGAAAGATGGCAGAAGTAATGCAGATACGCTAACTGTGGTATTTGATTACGGCCCATTAAATGATAAATCGACTGGCTTCCAGGTACAATTTACTTCCCGTTTCTCAAACTCAGCAGGTGAAACTAAAGAGTTATACTACTCAAACGGTGGTATGATTAACTTAGATACGAACGAAATCTCTGCCACAGGTGGTTTACGTGAGCGTGAAGCAAAAGCTATGGGCTTACAACCAAACTTGTTGCCAACCGTGAAACTGGAAGGTGCAAAAGTAGAATCAGGTGCCAATACAGGCGGTGACCCGTTAACATTTGCACACATCAAAAACTGGATGGAATGTGTACGTAGCCGTAAAACCCCTCATGCGCCAATTGAAGCCGGTTATTCGCACTCAATTGCTACGATCATGTCGAACGCTGCTTATCGTACAGGTTTGAAAGTTACGTTTGATGAGAAAACGCAAGAGGTATTAGCAGGTGGAAAACCGTTTAAATACTGATTTCCTGTATTGATAAACAAAAGGGTCTGGAAGAAACCTCTTCCAGACCCTTTTGTTTTACTGGGTTTTTGAAGTTGATTGGCTGTAATATAAAAACGTTACCGCTGGTACAAAAATAGAGACAATGCATTGCCCAATCTCTACAAATTTGGAATTTCCAGAGAATGTTTTTGAAACATAACATCTCCACCAAAGGAATACCTACTTCAACCTCAACTCCCGCTTCAATATCTTGCCCGATGCACCCATTGGCAGGCTGCTCATAAACTCAATTACTCTCGGATATTTATACGAAGCAATCTGTTCCTTTGTCCAGTTAATGAGTTCTTTATCTTTGATAGTTGTATTAGGTTTCAGAACCACACAAGCCTTTATTTCTTCACCGTATTCCTCACTTGGAATACCAATCACTGCTACCATCGAAACCGCCGGATGTTGCATCATCAACTCTTCAACTTCACGTGGATATACATTATATCCCCCCCTGATAATCATATCTTTGGTACGGTCAACAATAAAATAGAAACCATCATCATCTCTGATACCTATATCGCCTGAGTGTAACCAACCATTGATAATCGTTTCAGCCGTGGCATCAGGTCGTTTATAGTAGCCCTTCATAACATTGTGTCCTCTATAACAAATCTCTCCCTTTTCATTGTTGCCTAACTCATTCCCGTTTTCATCCATAATACAAACCTCGACACCCCATACCGGAGTACCCACCGACCCAGGTTTGCGGCCGCGGTCTTTCTGATTGAAAGTTACTACCGGCGATCCTTCAGACATACCATAACCCTCTAAAATAGCCACATCAAACTTTTGTTCAAAGTCTCGTAAAACCTGTACAGGTAATGCCGCTCCACCCGACATACAAAGCTTGAGATTATTTTTAATAGCCCCCATATCAAACTTATCAGTATCAGCGTAAGTCAATAAACCCCAATACATGGTAGGTACGCCTGCAAAATGCGTAATTTTTTCTTTCTGCATAAGGGTAAGCACCATTTCAGCATCAAATCGGGGCACAAGTACACTGGTTGCCCCTTTATAGATACTTGCCAGCATACAAACCGTTTGCCCGAAAATATGAAACAATGGAAGCACTAACATAGATTTGTCGTCATAAGATAAATCCTGTAAATCTTTGCTCAGGCAGGCATTCAGAAAAAGGTTTGAATGAGTTAGTTCTGCACCTTTCGGGCGGCCTGTGGTGCCGGAGGTATAGATAATAACTGCTGTATCGTCAGGAGAAGTAAAATGGCTTTGAAATACAGGTGATTGCCCGGTCATCAGCATACCTAAAGTTTTAGTGCCTTCAATAGGAGTCGCATCGGTAAAAGCAGGGGTTATCATAAAGAAATTTTTACAGGTATCAATCATTTCAAAACCTGCGAGGCCTTCCTGTCCCATCGGCATTTCGGGTGTACCTACAAAGCAGAAATAAGCCTTGGCATCAGAATCCTGCAAATGAAAAGCAATTTCATTGCGTTTCAATAATACACTTAATGGGACAACCGTAGCACCTGTTTTCAGGATCCCGAAGTAAATCATCGGGAAATATGGTAGGTTTGGACAGGTAAGGGCAACTTTATCGCCATGCCCGATTCCCAAGGCTTTTAAGCCATTAGCAATCTGATTGGCAACGGCATCTAATTGACCGAAGGTAATTCTTTTATCAGCAAAAATAAGAGCTTCTTTGGCAGGTGAGTTACGAGCATGGTGCTCTAAAATGGTTGAAAGGTTAAACATAGTGTAACAGGTTTTATTGATTGTGCAATTTAAAGATTTGGTTGTACTATTAAAAGGTATTATTTGTGTAAATTTGTTGGTATGGACAAAACGTTTTGTTGCTTGTAAAAGGACAACTTTTAAGATATTTTTAGTAGTAATACTAAAAAACTAACCAAAAAGCACACGCCAACGGAAGATAAATCTTAACTTCGCACCCGAAACCTAATATCACAGACAAAAACCAATGAAACGTTTAAACCTGAAGCTATTTATAGCTTGTACCTTTATATCCATTTCAAGTTTTGCACAAATCAATACACCTCCGGTAAGCCCTTCGGCTACTGTTTCGCAAGGGATTGGTTTGACGAAAATTACAATTGATTATAGCCGCCCGTCGGTGAAAGGGCGTAAAATTTTTGGTGATTTAGTGCCTTTCGGAAAAGTCTGGAGAACAGGCGCAAACAAAATCACCTCAATTAAGTTTGATGATGATGTGGTAATAAACGGCACACCGGTAAAAGCAGGTAGCTATGGGCTTTATACAATACCAACTGCCACTGAATGGACAGTTATCCTGAATACAGACGATAAGCAATGGGGCTCTTACGGATATGATGATAAAAAAGATGTGTATCGTTTCAAAGTGAAGCCAGCCAAAAGCAAAAGCTTTGTAGAACAAATGGCCATTGATATTGAGGGTATCAACCCGACTATTTCAGACATAGCCATTAAGTGGGAAAACACGGAAGCAAAATTCAGAGTAGAGCAACCGGTTAATGACAAAATCATGGCAGAGATAGAAGAGAAAACATCAAAGGCAGATGCTACGATTGATACCTATTTCGCAGCCGCTGATTATTATTACCAAAAGGGTATTCATTTAGATAAAGCTTTGGTTTGGGCCAATAAGGTGATCGAACAAAACAAAGAATACTGGGCGTATCAGTTGGTAGCCCGTGTAGCAGCTAAACAAGGAAATTGTGCGGTAGCCTTACCAAATGCTGAGAAGTCGATGGAGTTGGCAAAGAAAGCAGGAGATGATGCTTATATCAAGCTGAATCAGAATGTTTTTGCACAATGTAAAAAATAAACGCGCCTATCCGGCAATTCTCCCAAGCTGTTTTCGTAATAAGCTTGGGAGTTTTTTTAATTTGTTAAATGTATGTTAGAGCAGTTAGAAGCCATTAGAGAAAGATTTGAAGAGGTATCTCAACAGATTACGATGCCAGAAGTGGTATCTGACATGGCAAAATTTAAACGATTGAGCAAAGAGTATAAAGACCTTGAGAAGATAGTCAGCCAACTCAATGCCTACAAGAATATCCTTTCAAATATAGAAGGGGCCAAGGATATTATCGCCAATGAAAAGGACGAAGAAATGCGTGAGATGGCAAAAGAAGAATTGGATATTCTGACACCTCAGAAAGAAGAAGCTGAGGCTATTCTGAAAGAGATGCTGATACCAAAAGACCCGAATGATAGCAAAAACGTGATCCTGGAGATACGTGCTGGAACCGGTGGAGATGAAGCTTCTATTTTTGCAGGAGACCTGTTCAGAATGTATCAGCGTTATATTGAAAGACAAGAAGGTTGGACAATGACACTTCTCGACCACAACGAAGGTACTTCTGGAGGATACAAAGAAATAATTTTGCAGGTAGAGGGAGAAGATGTGTATGGCAAATTAAAATTTGAATCAGGCGTGCATCGTGTACAACGTGTACCTGCTACCGAATCTCAGGGACGTGTGCATACCTCTGCGGCATCAGTAGCAGCTATGCCGGAAGCTGATGAGGTAGATATTCAGTTGAATATGAATGATATTCGGGTAGATACTTTTAACTCATCAGGTGCGGGTGGGCAGTCGGTAAATACTACCTATTCGGCGGTGCGTATGACTCACATTCCATCAGGGATAGTGGTTTCTTGTCAGGATGAGCGTTCACAGATTAAAAACCGTGAAAAAGCCCTTTCAGTACTGCGTTCAAGGTTGTATGAAATGGAATTGGCTAAACACAATGCCATGATTGCCGATGCTCGCAAAACATTGGTTGGCAGCGGTGACCGTTCAGACAAAATTCGTACATATAACTACCCACAAAGCCGTGTAACCGATCACCGTATTGGACTGACAGTCTATAACCTGCCGAGCGTAATGGACGGCGCCATTGACGATTTTATCGAACAACTTCGCATTGCTGATAATGCTGAGAAAATGAAAGAGGGCCTGGGCGCATAAGGCTTTACCTTTTGGAGAAATAAACAAGGAGAATAAAGAAAGTCAAATCTTTACTTTCTTCATTCTCCATCATTCAGTCTACGAATAGATTTTTTTCTTTTTTCCATTTTTCTTGTTCCAAACAAATATCTATCATTAGCCATGATTTTATGCCTCGCAACGAATAATCAACACAAAGTAGAAGAACTGCAAGCCCTGTTGGGTAACAAATATCAGTTAAAAACACTGGCAGATATTGGCTGTTATGACGAGATTCCTGAGACCGAGAATACCTTTCAGGGTAACTCCCGTCAGAAAGCACTTTTTGTCCGCGAAAGATTTGGAGTAAACAGCATTGCTGACGATTCGGGTCTGGAAGTAGATGCGTTAAATGGCGAACCAGGTGTTTTCTCGGCCCGGTATGCTGGAAAGCATGGAAATCATGCAAAGAATATGGAATTGCTTCTTAAAAACCTGGAAGGGATTGAAGACCGTAGGGCGCAATTCAGATGCGTGATTACATTGATTTTAGGTGATGATATTCATCAGTTTGATGGAATTATCAGAGGAAGTATAACGCAAGAAAAGCGAGGTGCCTATGGCTTTGGATACGACCCGCTTTTTGTTCCTGACGGATATGACCGAACTTTTGCCGAAATGAGTATCGAGGAAAAAAATCCTATCAGCCATCGTGGTTTAGCCGTAGTTCAGCTGATTGAGTTTTTAGAAAGTTTGCCAAAAGCATAATAATCAACCGCTTAGTTTTTACAAAAGATTACAACTACCTGTTAAAATAAAAAAGCGAAGCCTTGGCTTCGCTGATTTAATTATCATAGGTAAAGTATATTTGTCAAAAGAAAGGCTAAATAATAGTGTTTTGCAGTTACAAAATTCAGCTATTTTTCTACAATAAACTATTCCATCATTATCAAATACTTGTACTTTATTAACATATTTTATAAATTTGTTTTACTGATAATGATAATAAAGCATGAAAGTAGAATACGAGAAAATCTCCCCCGATACGGGCAGCTCTTTCCGTCTCATTTATTGGAAATCAGAAAACGACAGATACTTCTGGCACTATCACCCTGAATACGAAATCGTTTTTGTGCGTAAAGGGTCTGGCAAATTGCATATAGGCAAACACCTGACTAACTACGAAGAAGGCGAATTGGTTTTTATAGGCCCGAATCTGCCACATACAGGCTTTGGGTATGGTGTAATTGGCGAACACGAAGAAATAGTAGTACAACTTCGGGAAGATTTTTTAGGAGAAAGTTTTTTATATACCCCCGAAATGCAGCAGATTAAGCACTTGTTCGAGAAAGCGAAGCAAGGACTCTCTTTTCATGGTAAGACTAAAAAACTGGTAGGTAGCAAGTTACAAAAAATGCTGAATCTTTCACATTTTGAGCGATTGGTAGAACTATTAAACATCTTTCAGACCCTTGCCACCACTAATGAATACTCTGTACTTAATTCGTCGGAAGCTTTATTTGATTTTAGCCATAAAGACGAAAATCGTATTAATAAGGTATATGAATATGTAGAACACCATTACCGTGAGCCAATAGCTATTGAAGTAGTTGCTGATTTAATCAACCTTACAGTACCTTCTTTTTGCCGTTACTTTAAAAAAATCACTCACCTGACTTATACTGATTTTGTGAATGAGCATCGGGTGAATCAGGCTTGCAGATTATTATTTGAAAATCTTTCCATTGCTGATATATGTTTTGAGGTAGGCTTTAATAACATTTCGCATTTCAATAAAACTTTTAAGCAACTCAAGGGCAAAAGCCCTCGTGAGTACAGACTATCTCTGACCAAATGATTGAATTACACAAAGTATCTGTACAAAAGGGCGACCGCACGGTGCTGCACAATATTAACTGGCAAATCAAGGAAAATGAAAACTGGGCAATTATTGGGGGTAATGGGGCAGGTAAAACCACTTTGCTTGACGTAATAGCCGGAAAGATCTTTCCTTATAAAGGTACTGCACATACGCCTCATTATTCGCAGATTGCCTTTGTGGCTAAAGATTATAGCTTTAACCGTATTGTGCAATCAGCCACGCAATACTATCAGCAGCGGTTTAACTCAATGGATGCAGAAATTGCGCCTACAGTTATAGAGATTCTGCAAAACAGAATCAAGCCTGTGGGTACGGTTGACGAGAAATCTGTTAAGCTGCCCCCTCCGGAATTTTCAGATGAGGAAATTGCTAAAGTAGCAGATCTGCTGAAAATCAATCATTTATTAGGCCGTAGTATTGTTACGCTGTCCAACGGAGAAACACGCCGGACACTCATTACTCTGTCGTTATTAAAGAAACCGAAATTTCTTTTATTAGATAATCCTTTCATTGGTTTAGACACAGAGAGTCGCCATACCTTGCATGAGGTACTCAATCAGGTAGCTCAATCAGATATACAGGTTATTATTGTAAGTTCATCCAGGGAGATACCTGAATGTATTACGCACTTAATTGAACTGAAAGAGGGTGAGGTAAGAAAGATTTACACAAAGCCGTTTCAGTTTATTGATAAGGGTTCAAAAAAGGAGAAATTATTGTATCCCGAAATTTTAGAAAAAATAGAAAGCAATCCGCCTGATCACGTGTTTGAATATGCCATCAATATGCGCAACATTGTTGTTACATATAAGAACAAAAATGTGTTAGATGGGGTAAACTGGCAGGTAAAAAAACAAGAAAAATGGGCATTGATGGGGCCAAATGGTTCTGGTAAAAGTACATTATTGAGTTTGATTACAGCAGATAATCCACAAGGTTATCAGAATGATTATGAACTATTTGACTGGAAGCGGGGAACTGGCGAAAGTATATGGGATATTAAACAACGCATAGGCTATGTTTCGCCGGAATTACATTTATATTTCAATCGTCATACCGAAGTCTGGAAAGCCGTTGCCTCCGGCTTCTTTGATTCGGCAGGGTTATTTAAAAAACTGACACCTGAAGAATATGAGATTGTTGAAGACTACATGAAATTATTAAATATCCAGCATTTAGCTAACCGGCAGATTATACAACTTTCATCGGGTGAACAAAGACAGGTATTTCTGGCAAGAGCCTTGGTTAAAAACCCATCTTTGCTTTTATTAGATGAACCTTGCCAAGGGCTCGATTATAACCACATGGTGTATTTCAGAGAGCTGGTAAATGAACTGGTAATTGCCCTCAACAAGACCCTGGTCTATGTAACTCATTATCCCGACGAGATACCCGCCTGTGTAGATAAGATTATCAGATTAGAGAATGGCAAGACAGTTGAGGTGGGAGAGAGGAAGGTTTAAATTTATTATTGCATTGTAGATTTATTTGTAATATTTATCCCTTTATACAAAGTTTCCGGGAGCATACCTTCGACTCTGTTCATGCGGGCGCTATCGTATATGAGCTTTAAAAAATTAATAAAAATTTTCTTGTAAAATGAATTTTTATTCATTTATATTTGTAGTGAAATTATAACTGATGAGAGCAAAAGACGAAAATAAGGAGCTATTGATATTAGAAGCGGCGTTAAAAATGATTGCTCGCATCGGCTTGGCCGGATTAAAGATGTCAGACCTTGCCAAAGAAGCTCATGTAGCTACCGGAACTCTCTATATCTATTTTAAAGATAAAGAAGAACTGATCAGAAAACTGTATCTATATTTATTGAGAAAATCCTCTGAAGAAGTTATAAAGGATATTTCTACTCGTGAACCACTCAAAAAGAGAGTTAATAAAATTTGCTATAACTTACTGATTAATAATCTCTTGTATCCTGAAAACGGAGCTTTTTTCGAACAATACTTTCGTTCACCTTTTTTTCATGAAACAGAGAGTGTACTGGCAGAGGAAAACATGGTAATGCAGCCTTTTTATAATTTAATAATAGAAGGTCAGCAACACGGGATTGTGAAAGAAACGGATCCAGAATTGTTAGTTACACTGATATGCGGAATGTTGGAAACGGTAGCGAAAGTAGCATTTTACTCCCGGAAAAGTATTTCAGACATCGAGTGGGATACAATTTTTGGTATTATCTGGGACGGTATTAAAAGTTAAAGCCTATTTTTTTAATGTATAAATGAATAAATATTCACTATTAATTTTAAAACACAATGAATACGCAAACCATTTTAATAACAGGAGCTTCTTCGGGTATAGGTAAAATCACAGCAAAGTATTTTGCCGAACATGGCTGGAATGTAGCCGCTACTATGCGTACACCTGCAAAAGAAACAGAATTGAAACAAATACCTAATATTAAACTTTATCAATTAGACGTAACTGATGAAGCAAGTATTGCAAAAGCGATAGAGGATGCTATCAAAGATTTCGGAAAAATTGATGTACTCATAAATAATGCCGGGTATGGTGCTGTTGGTATTTTTGAAAAGGCTACTAAAGAGCAAATCCAGAAGCAATTTGATACCAATGTATTTGGGGTAATGAATGTTACCCGGCAGATATTACCTTATTTCAGGGCGAAGAAAGGTGGAACTATCATCAACGTAAGTTCAATGGGTGGTAGAATTACTTTTCCTCTATATAGCGTATATCATGCAACTAAATGGGCATTAGAGGGCTGGGCAGAGTCTTTACAATTTGAAGTGCGTCAGTTTGGAGTCAGAATAAAAAACATTGAACCGGGTGCTATTAAAACAGATTTTCTGGGTCGATCAATGGATATATTCAAGAAAGAGAGCCTGAAAGATTACGATAGATATGAAGAGATTACGACTAAAAATATGGATGAATCTTATAAAAGTGCGCCAGATGGTAGGGTTGTAGCAAAAACTATTTTTAAGGCCGCTAACGATAGTTCTTTTAAATTGCGCTATCCTGCCAGTCCACAATCTTCCATGTTTTTGACCCTGCGGAAACTACTGCCTTTAGGGGTCTTTAATAGTATTGTCGGTTCCGTTATAGAAAAAGGGTT
This sequence comes from Emticicia sp. BO119, assembly GCF_013912375.1. Lineage (GTDB taxonomy): Bacteria > Bacteroidota > Bacteroidia > Cytophagales > Spirosomataceae > Emticicia. The sequence continues at coordinate 399,394 of NZ_JACETV010000004.1, forward strand.
TAAAAACTAAACCCTTTTTCTGTTAAACCCTATTTAACCGTAAAAGTTTTCTTCTCCACTCCTACACCTTTAATCGTTAATGATTTCCAATGGGTGGGGAGTTTGGTCTTTAGCTGAATGATACCCGCATCAGTAAGATCCAACCCTGCCCATCCATTAATAAAGGTCTGTAAGAAACCACCTGCACCGGTAGCAAAATAAGGATTAGTTCCTCCTGCGGTTTCAGCTAATACACCGAATGGAGGTACTTCATTTGGCTTATAACTATCTAAATATTGCTTATAAGCTGTTTCTGTATCCCCTAATCGGGCATTCAGAATGGAAAAAACGCCATGTGCCATAGCAGGGCTTTGTCCTCTTCTGCCAGGAAGATTGTCGGCCAGCACTTTCCAGTAAAAATCTAAGTCCTTTTTAATGGTTTTGGTATCTGTTATCTGTTTCATAGGGTAGGCCAACAGATTTACATCACCCTGCTTGATAGGCTCGCCATTATAACTGGCGTGTTCGCGGGTAGTGCCGTCAGGGAATTTTAGTATTACAATTCCCTCTTGTACTTCTTTCCATCTTAGATTTTCTGGTAAGCCTAATTCTTTAGCCGCCTGATTGGCAAAACCTAATACTTCTCTGGCCATACCATTAGTATATGCATTATCATCCACATTCTCAGCCCATTCATCAGCACATACCACATTAATAATATGATACTTGCCATCAGTGCCTTTTTCAACCCTGCTTACCCAGAAGTCGGCCACTTCTTTCAGCATTGGATAACCCCTGTCTCTCAGCCATATCTTATCTTTCGTAACCTGATAATATTTCCAGAACGCAAAACCTACATCGCCCGTAATATGGTGCTGAAATGGCCCTGTTAAAGCCCATACAGGGGTGGCCTCCTGTCCTGAATCATCGGATTCCCAGGGGAACATAGCTCCCTGAAACCCATGTTCTTTGGCATTGGCCTTAGCTGCACCCAAACGTTCAAAGCGATATTCTAAAAGCGACTTTGCCAATTCTGGCTTCATGACCAGTAAAGGCGGATACATCCATATTTCGGTATCCCAGAAAACGTGTCCGTTATAACCTAAACCCGACAAGCCCATTGGTGATAAACTATAGGCTTGTCCCTCTCTGCAAAAGGAATAAAGATGGTATAGCGAAAAATGAGCAGCTCTTTGTGCTTCAGTGTCACCTTCAATAATAATATCAGATTCCCAGAGTTTAGCCCAGGCTTCTTTGTGTTTTTTCAACAGGCGTTCTCTTTTTTCTAATGCTGCGAAAATCGTTAATCGTTCAGCTTCATTATGTGGGTCGGTTACATGAGCGGTAGAAATAACGGAGCCTACTATCGAAAACTTATAAGTTTCGCCTGCTTTCAGTTTCTTGGTAAACTTCATGCGGTGCATGCCATTATCCCATTCTTCATGTATCAATTGTGGCTCTTTGCCTCTCTCTTCTTCAAATAAAAAGGAGTTGGAAGCTGCAATAGTATGTTTGCCTGTGGGGGTTTTAGCGACCGAAGTCATCAAGGGAATCAAAGAATGAGGGCGGTCAATCAGGTGATAATAATTGTTTACATCTCTCAGCATATCTGGCGTTTGCATAATACTGATAGGCGTAACTTCAATGTCTTGTTTGGCAGTAATTTCCATCTCAATCATAGCCGAATGTGGAAGATGACGCAGAGCCAGAACATTAGACTTAACAGACACCTTGTTACCCAGATCAAAAGTAGTTGTGAAGAGGGCATTCTGCATATCTAAAGTCTGAACAAAATTGCTTATATTTTTCTTATCAATCATCTGATTATCTACAATCAACTCCATATTTGCAAATTCAAACACTTTCATGATATTAGAAACCCGACCACGGCCGTAGGTATCAAAAGCTCCATTCAGTACTATATCTTTTACTTTCAGGGGTTCAGGTGAAGATACAATACCAACCATTCCATTGGCTACAGTTACACCATAATAATTGAAGGGGTCGAAGTCCCTGGCGGTTATTTGCCATTGAGCGAAGGATAGGTGCGTGAGCAGGTTTAGGAAAAGGATTTTCCCGATTGTGATTTTCTTCATAGGTAAAGTTTTAAATTATACGCTAAAAGTACTGCTTTTATAAAAAAAATCAAATTTGATTTTCCCATCGGATATTTTAAGCTAATTTTAAATTCTGATACCAAACTATCCGTATTTTGACCGATGAAAAAGGTTTTGTTAATTCTCTTACTACCTCTTATTTATCTCTCTTGTAATCAATCAGAATCTTCCGAGAACGACTCATTACAGGTAGCTAAACCTGAGCCCATCTTATTAAGTTCAACAGACTCTATTTCTATAGATTTATTAGAGCTGAAAGAAAAAGGCCTGTTAGAAAAAACAAAAGTGATTACAGTTAATGAAGACCCCGTGTATTTAAAGAAAAAACGATTCAATGCGATATCATTAAAGGAAATATTAGAAAATTATACCTCAGCTAAAAAGCAGAATCCTGCTGAAACTAAAGTAGTTTTTGAATGCGAAGACGGCTATAAGCCTGAAATGCCACTCGAAAAGTTACTTTCGTCAAAGGCTTATTTAGCGGTGAGTGATGTTGATGCACCTAAAGACAAAGAGTGGGCGTTAGTGAAAAAAAGCAATGGAGAGGAAATAAAAATGGAGCCATTTTATGTTGTGTATGAAGGAGTATCACCTACCGATGTAGACTATAAGTGGCCTTATAATTTAGTAAAAATACACTTAGCCCCATTGCACGAGAACGATGCAGCTTTAGTGCCTAAAATAGAATCTGCTAAAGCAGGTTATGAATTATTTAAGAGCCGTTGTCAGACTTGTCATAGTATTAATAAAATTGGTGGTAAAATGGGGCCTGAGTTGAACTTCCCGAAAAGTGTAACAGAATATTGGAAAACAGAAGATTTGAAAGGCTTTATTCAGGAGCCGGAGAGCTATCGTAACGAAGTAAAAATGCCGAATCTGGGGATAAAACCAAATGAAGCAGAAGAGATAGTGAAGTACCTGGAGTATATGAGTAAGAACAAGATTGATTGAATAAAAAACGCCTCTCCCAATGGGACCGGCGTTTCCGTCTAATTAAAACCGATAATTAAAGCCGTAATTGATTCCAAACATTTGTAATCTCATATTCAGATCTACCGATGAGTTCATGCCTGAGAACAAGGCTCTCTGATACGAAGTGCCGATATTAGCCTGCCAGTGTTTACTAATTAAGTAACTGGCTTTCAGCCCGCCTAAGCCACTGAAATTGACAGGTTTATAAATCTTGCTATCATTGCTGATCGTATTTTTACTCCTCACCAGACCATTGTCTGTAAAAATACTGTTTTGTAAAAAGATGTCAGTCGAGATACCTGCTAATACATTCAGGCCTAATTTCTTGGTAATACCTATTTCATAACCTAATTGCATGGGTACCATCAGATATTCGTATCTGTTGCCAAATTTAGAAGCATCCGCCACAACCGTATTGCTATTCCCTACTAAAGAGTAATCTTTGGCAGAATTTTGTAATAAATAATTACCTAAGAAAGTATTCACATAGCCATTGTTCTGAAAGGCATAGGTATTAGTTTCTAAGGTAGAATTACCTCTCAGATACCTTACGCCACTTTCTATATGCCATTTTTTAGCAATTTTATACCCTACTGCTATACCACTATTAATAGCTAATCCTGCTTTTATATCATTTTGAGGTTGAGAAACCTGTACATTTTTATCTCCCGGACTGGCAGCAGAACCATTAGCCAACTGTGCGTATTCATTAGCTGAACTATAAGCCAGATTGTTCAGATTACTGAATTTCATATTAGGATCAAACGGCGAAACTCCTGACTGCAAACCTATCCATACTTTTGAATCGTTAGATGCCAGTGCAACATTCTCTGTATTTTCGGGTGCCTCAGCATCAAACGCCAGTTTATTTCGGTTCATAGTATATCTGCTACCAAAATAACGATATTTTTTTCCCTCTAAATTATCAATATTTGCCAGGGTAACTTTAGTATCAGTTAACAATTCTGCGTTCGTTGGTGTAATAACTGCTTTGGCAGCATTATCCTGGTTTGTAGCAGTAATATTAGTGCGATTACTCACTACTACAGGATTATTAATCGCTATAGCAGGTAAATTACTAACTTTACTATCAACACTGCGGGAGCTTAATGAAACAATGTTTCCTGTATTTGCTAACCCTGATTGAGCATTTGCCTTTGCCTGCTTTGATTTGATGTCATTTGCTGAAGCTAAAGTTTGATCTGAAGCCACAAGTTCTTGCTCTACGGGTGTTTTTTCTATATTATTCGGGATTGTTGGCTGTGAGGCCGCATGGTTACCTTTGCTTATCGCAGGTTTTATAGTATCTTGTGCTAAATCAGTTTTTGTTGTTCGGTTAAAAAATAGAATACCCCCTAACACTAAAGCTAAGGCTGCGGCCAGCCCCGTTGCCATAAAAGATGGTTTAAGGAAAAATAAAAAAGGACTTCTCTTCTTTTTCTTATCTAATTCCGATTCAATGCGTCCCCACAATTCATCTGAAGGAGGTACTGAAGCATTATCAAATGCCTTCCTCCATTCTTCTTCAAAATTGTTTTGTTTTTGAAATTCCATTTGTTTGTATCACGAACGTATGAAGTCCGCGTAATCATGATTGTTTAACTTAAATTTTGTTTGCCGGAGTTTTATTGTCCACTTTTCTTCCGGTATTCCCCAGTTTTTGCTGCAAGAGTATTCTTGCCCTCGAATACTGCGACTTTGATGTTCCCTCAGAGATACCTAACAGTTCTGCTATTTCATTGTGCTGATACCCCTCTATGGCATAAAGATTAAATATGGTTCTGCAACCATCAGGCAAGCTGTTTACCATTTCCATCAATTGAGTAAACTGAAAATTTGATAGTGTAAAATCTTTCTCTTCTACCTTATCACTTACCAGTTCGCTATCGGTATGTTGCATCCAGTTTGGTTGGTTTTGCAATTCTTTTAAGGCGGTATTTACTACTATTTTTCTAAGCCAGGCCTCTAATGGGCAGTCAAACCTGAAGGTTGGTAGCTTTTGATAAATCTTTATAAACGCATCCTGTAAAATATCTTCCGCATCAGCTTTGTTTTTCATGTACCGCATAGAAGTAACAAGCAGCTTACCCGCAAACATCTCATAGAGCTGTCGCTGCGCAATCCGTTCTTGCCGAATGCAAGCCTGCACTAATTCATATTCACGGTGCATGAAAAGGGTAAATTTTTATCCAACTGTATGGATTGAAAAGGTCTTTTATTCAAAGAGACCCTGATATTTCCAAAATGGTTGGAACTTATGATAATTATTTTGTTTTCGATGGAATAATTAAGATTCAATGAATAAATATTCCAATTAACGAGAGGTATGACAATACCTCTCCAAAGTTGTTATGCAAATCTGTAATTATAACTTGTCAACTCCGAAAGATTCGCTTTTATTATGTTACATTTAATATAGCTCTCAAATCTACAACAACCCTGCCTTTTTAACTTGTAAATCAGGTAATTATGTTCAGCCGCCTGATAAAAAAAAACTATAAATTCTTGTAATTTGTTCCGATTTCATAACTTTGTATATTACCCATTTAGTATTGACTGATGACAACTGATACACTTGCCAAGCCTATGATGTTCGATTTGTGGCGTCAGAATCATTATATATATAAAGACAAATATACCTCGCATCAGACGTCGTACATTGAAAACCTCTTGCCTGAAATAGCTGTTCAGCTCAACGTGTATGAAATTCTGGATATTCTTCAAAGGCGTTTAGGAACTGAAATACTTCAGAAGGCTTTAGATCCCAATCAGCTCATACAAAGCCCTGTTAGTCATTACCAGAATGGGAACTGGTTAAAAAAGGTAAATATGGTGGGTATTAATGTACGCACCATTGGAAACTTCTTTAATGTTATTAAATATGCTCTTACGATTCCGGAATCGCAGAATTCTATTCATCTGCTACCTGTCTGGGAGCCGGGCGTTGTAGGAAGTCTATACGGTATGACAAGCTTTAATATCAATCCACAGTTTTTCAGCCACGAGTTAGCTTCGGCTATTCCTCAGTTAAATAATGTTGAGAAACAGCTGGTTTTTGTGGTAAATGTGCTTCATGCAATGGGCAAAAGTGTGGGTATGGACGTGATACCTCATACTGATAGATTCTCAGAAATGGTGATTGCCAACCCTCGCTTTTTTGAGTGGATAAGACGTGTGGGCGGGAGGATTTCAAGCCATTCAGAAACGTTATATCGTGAGGTAGAAGAAATTATTTGGTTATATCTTCATCGTCATGGCACAGCTAATGGTTCTCCACTATCTTATTCGAGAAATGTTTTCTTCTCTCCTGAAATTCCGATTCTTACTGACGAACAGCGTCTGGAAATTCTTTTCGGTCATAAAACAGATTATCAGGGACGTTTGCGCCGCAGGATAGAACTGATGCAGGATATTGTGTATCAGGGTTATGAGACACTTCCGATGACTATGGCTCCCCCATACAGAGGCTTGCATATCAACCACGAAGAATTTATTTTAGATAATAACGGCAATCGTTGGTACACCTACGAGTTCGATGAGCCCCAGGCTATGTCGAGGGTATTTGGACCATTGGCGCGGTATAAGTTTTATCATTCTAAAGATGATAACGCCCAATGGAAATTAGATTTCAAAAATCCGAATAAACCTGTCTGGACCTTCTTCTGTCAGAAAGTGTATGATTGCCAGAAGACCTACCATTTTGACTTTATGCGGGGCGATATGGCACATGTACAACCTCGGTCTGATGGAGTACCAAAAGAAATTGACGAGTATTATGATCCTCTGAGAGCCGTTAAGAAATATATTCAGAAACAAGGTGTTCCTTATTTCGGTTTTTTTGCAGAGACTTTTCTTGTGGAGCCTGATTTTATGGGCTACGGAGACGAATTAGACCATCTGGAAGCTATTGAGGCCGATTCCACTTTAGGCGACCTGCAATCGACAGTAGTGGGCTCTGCTGAATACATGCAGAAAATCGTTAACTATAATCATTGGCTGAAAAACCGGAAGTTTGCCCCAAACTATACACTTATTACAGCAGATAAAGATGACCCTCGTTTTGATATTTTCTATCAGACAGGCAATCATCTCCGTTTTTTTGTGGCTTTGTTTCTGACTGATATGCCAAGCTATATGAGCCTTGGATTTGAGACCCGTAACTTGCACTTAGAGCGTGGAGCAAATGAAGAATATACTAAATTATATGTGTTCGAAATTCAGGACGATGCAGCCGTAGATAAGGTTACACATGGAGTTTATACCTGGGGGAAAAACTTTGAGCAATTTGCGATGATTGAACAATTACGGGCATTAGCAGAAAATATCTGGGATGAAATCAAGGAAAGAGAAGTACGCTGGCTATTAACTCCATCAGAAAACCAGAAACTAATGGTCTGGACACTGCAAGATCATTCAAAATATGTATTTGTGGCTAACCTTGATCCAAACAATCAAGTCGACGAAAGCGTTTTAAAAGAAGTAACATTCAATCACCCGCTTACTTTGCTTTTTGATACGGCACCTGAGTTGCCACAGCATGAGTGCAGAGTGTATATGCTGAATTAAAATCAAGAAATAGCGATATACGATAATACACATAACTTTAGACGAAAGTCTTATAAAAATTAACACCAATGGATTTCGGAAAACTGCCGGACGTTTCAGGCGTAGATTTTACATTACCACCTGAAAATCCGATTACTGACAAAATACTATTATCGAAAAGCATAAATAAGCCCCTTGAGGTATATATTGGCCCTCCGATATGGGCCATGAAAGACTGGGTAGGTAAAATTTACCCTTCCAACGCTAAGGAAAAAGACTATCTCCATTTTTACACCCGGCAGTTCAATACGATAGAGCTCAATGTAACGCATTACCAGATTCCTACACCTGCCATGATTGTCCGTTGGAAAGAGGAAGCTGTGAAAGGTTTTAAGTTTTGCCCTAAGTTTCCACAAGCAATCAGTCATGACAGGCAATTAATCGGTGCAGAAGCACTGACTGAAGAATTTTGTAATGCAGTATTACAATTGGGAGATAATTTGGGCAGAACTTTTCTGCAACTTTCGCCCATGTTTGAACCGAAGCAATTAAAGAACCTTGAAAGGTATTTAAAGTCTTTACCTGAAGCCTTTCCGGTTTCGGTAGAGTTCCGGCATGAGCAATGGTTTGCCAATAAAGCTATATGGAAAGAAACCTGCACTATGCTTGAAGAATTGGGGGTTGGTACGGTTATGTCCGACGTTGCCGGCAGAAGAGATGTACTGCACATGACGCTTACGACCAACGACCTGATGCTACGCTTTGTTGGCAATGAGTTGCACCCGACAGATTATAAAAGAACAGATGAATGGTGCCACAGAATAACAGATTGGATACAAAAAGGGCTGAGGAATATTTTTATTTTTATTCATTGCGGCGAAAATAAATATGCCCCGGAATTGACACAATATTGGATAAAAAAACTGAATAACGATAATAATTTACGTATAGCCGAACCTAAGATAACACCACAGGTTGTACAGGGGAGTCTCTTCTGAAAAAATACTTGCATTATTACATCTAACTCTATAAATTGCAGAAAATTATACTAAGGTCTTGATTCAAATTTCATATTGTTTCAAAAAGATTTTAGGAAAAAAGCCATTGAAAAACAAAGATTTTTTTTCCTGACAAATTTAGCGAACAAATAAGCCCAGCACCTTGTTGGGTTTTATTTTTTATAAGACAAACCTATTAGTAAAAAATACTATTTAAGAGAACAAATGAAAAGCATTTTAGTGTATTGTGGAGCCAATTTCGGAAAGAACCCGGCCTTTAAAGAAGCAGCCGAAGCGTTGGGAGTGAGATTCGCCAAAGACAATATAAGATTAGTCTATGGCGCTGGAAGCGTAGGATTAATGGGAGTAGTTGCTGATGCTGTTTTAGCTAATGGCGGGCAAGTAACAGGGGTAATTCCGGATTTTCTGGTGAAGATGGAGGTTGGGCATAGAGGTTTAACCGAAATACATGTGGTAGAATCAATGCATGAGCGCAAAGCTTTGATGGAAAAGCTATGTGATGGGATTATTACCTTGCCGGGCGGTTTCGGAAGTATAGATGAACTTTTTGAAATATTAACCTGGGCACAATTGGGGTTACACCAAAAACCCATTGGCATTCTGAATGTCAACGGGTTTTATGATTTCTTATTGAAACAATTAGAAGTGATGGTGAAAGAAGGGTTCCTGAAACAGGAGAGCTGTGATTTGCTATTAGTATCAGATAATATCGATGACCTGCTACAAAAGATGGCAAACTTTCAGCCTACCCCGCATCATAAATGGTTGAAGAGAGGAGATACCTGATTATTCTTTTTTATCAATAAAAAATAATGTAGGGGATTCTTTTATATGTCTAATATAAACATTTTCATAATAATCGTTGGTCATTATATCTATCTGATAATAGTGTTTCCCATAGTCTATCGCATTTTTTGCAAGTTTGCTTGTAAAAAAGCATGATATATCGCCTGGTTTATATTGTGATAATTTTCTGTTCGGAACTCTCTTTCCATTTGTCAATTATTTCCTGTGTAGGAGCAGATTTCTCAAAATACATGACTTTCATAGGCTTACTTTTTTCCTCTTCAGCCAATTCGCTATACTTTTTAGGAGTGGGTAATCTGTTTTTTCCTGTAACCATTACTGTCGCATTCTGATAATTGACATCTTCCTTAGCCAGTTTATGAGATTTTAGACCTGAAGTAACAGTAGGAGGAGAGCTTAGCTTCAATTTAGTGGGTTCCTGTGCCATCAGTTGAAAATCAATCAGGCAAAAGGCCAGTGCGGCGAATAGCGGAAAGCATATAGCTTTACGTATAAAAGCTGTTGACTGGGAAGTGATTTTAGTCATCATCAATAATCGTTTTTTAGTGAGTTGTAAATTTAAGTTGCTTGTTAAAGTTAATCCAATCGCTTGTGAGGCTGGTTTTCTTCAGTAGCGGATAGTTTCATATTCTACAATATTAGAGGTTGTTCTACAGATGTAGAAATAAGGAATTAAATTCCAAATTTTCAATAACTATTTTTTTAGTTCTTCATTTTAAAATTTAAAGAAGCATAACGCAACTGAGTTTACGCACTTAGAACATACGTTCATCCTCAAAAAATTCTGCTTTATCATTTAAAACTTTCTCTCTTTCCTGAACGTTAATAATTTTGCAGTCAACTACATTTTGTTTTATTATTTCCACATAAAACATTTATTATCAACGGTAATTACTTGAAAAAATCCAATTTATGAAGAGAATACTCCTATTAGTTTTGAGCCTGTTTTACTTGACACAACTGTACGCACAAGAAAAATCTACTGTTAGCGGTTATATAAAAGACGCTGCCAATGGCGAAGGGCTGATTGGTGTTTCGGTATATGTGCAGGAGCTTAAAACCGGAACTACTACCAATGCTTATGGCTTTTATTCGCTTACGCTGCCTAAGGCACAATATAATCTGGTATTTACGTATGTAGGTTATGAAAGAGTGGTAAAAACTATTGATTTAGTCACCCACGACGTGAAACTGGATATTGAACTCAAAGACGATTCAAAGGTCTTGCAAGAGGTGATTGTAACCTCTAAAAAGGCTGATGAAAATGTGAAGAGTCTGGAGATGTCAGTCAATAAAGTAGACATTAAAACTATCCAGAAAATGCCCGCCTTATTAGGTGAGGTTGATATTATCAAAAGCATTCAATTCCTGCCAGGTGTAACTTCCGTTGGTGAAGGCACATCAGGTTTTAATGTTCGGGGTGGTGGTATTGATCAGAATCTTGTCTTGCTGGATGAAGCTCCTGTTTACAACTCGTCTCACCTGTTCGGCTTTTTCTCGGTTTTCAACCCTGATGCCGTTAAGGATGTGAAACTGATTAAAGGAGGTATCCCGGCACAGTATGGCGGACGGGTCTCTTCTATATTAGATGTGAGAATGAAAGAAGGCAATGCCAAAAAGCCACAATTTTCTGGCGGTATTGGTAGTATCTTTTCGCGCTTTACCTATGAGCGGCCTATCTTTAAGGATAAAGGTTCTTTTATTGTTGCACTTCGTCGTTCCTATATTGATATTTTAGCCAAACCTTTTCTGAAGGATGATCTGAAAGGTTCCCGTTTCTATTTCTATGACTTTACAGCTAAAGGGAATGTACGTGTAAACGATAAAAATACGCTCTTCCTGTCAGGTTATTTTGGCAGAGATACTTTCGGAGCAGATTTCGGCTTTAACTGGGGAAATGCAACCACGAGTTTTCGCTGGAATCATGTATTTAATAATAAGTTATTTCTGAACAATACTGTTTTCTATAGCAACTACGATTACGCCCTCCAGACTGATTTAAAAAAGAAGAATACCCAGGATGCCTTCCGTTGGAAATCGAACATTATTACCTATAGCATAAAACCCGATTTTACTTATTATCCGAATGCCAATAATACCATCACTTTTGGTGGACAACTCACCTATTATACCTTTAATCCGGGGCAAGCAGTAGCCATTTCAGGTGGAGTAGAGAGGTCCATTGGATTAGATGATAAATTTGCCTCAGAGGCAGCCTTATATGTGGGTAATGAACAGAAAATTACCTCTAAAATATCGCTACAGTACGGATTACGCTATTCATTATATGATTATCTGGGAAAAGGCAATGCTCTGATTTTAGGAGAAGCCCCGGCCGAGGGTGAACGCCGGCCTGTAACAAGTAGCACACCTTTTAACTGGGGGCAATCTATTAAGAAATATGGTAATTTTGAGCCACGTTTTGCCGCTAATATAGGTTTAGGTGAGAATAACTCAATTAAGTTAAGTTATAATCGTCTGGTGCAGTACCTACACCTGTTATCTAATACGACAGCTTCTTCTCCATTAGATGTCTGGACACCAAGTAGTAATAATATTAAACCTCAGCTATCCGATCAGGTTGCTTTAGGGTATTTCCATAATCTGGCAGATAATATGTACGAAACTTCGGTTGAGGTCTATTACAAGAAGCTATACAATCAGATTGATTATATACGAAATGCAGATTTACTATTGAATCCTAATGTAGAGGGAGATTTACTCTTTGGTGATGGAAGAGCCTATGGAGCAGAGTTTTATGTAAAGAAAACCAAAGGTAAATTCAATGGATGGGTAAGCTATACTTTAGCCCGGACAGAAAGAAAGATACCAGGATTAAATCTGAACAATTGGTTTCCGAGCAGAATTGATAAAACGCATAATTTAGCCATTGTAGGTATTTATGATTTAAACAGTAAATGGACCTTCTCAACCAATTTTACCTTTAGCACAGGTACCCCGGCCAGTTTCCCGACCAATAAATATATATGGCAGGATATTGCTCTGCCTCACAACTACTACGATACCCGAAACACCTACCGTATTCCGGCTTCGCATCGTTTAGATATTTCTGCCACCCGACAAAATAAACACGCTTTCTTTAAGAAAGGTACAAGTGAGTGGGTATTTTCGGTATATAATGTATATAACCGCCGCAATCCATTCTCGGTATTTGTACGACAAAACGAAAATAACCAGACCCAGACTGAGGCCGTACGTTATGCCATTTTCGGAAGTATTATTCCGGCAGTAACCTATAATTTTAAATTCTGATAAATCCGGCACTTATAACAAGACAAAAACAATGAAAAATATATTTTTAAGCATACTGATAGCATTTGCCTCTTTTTCGCTCTTGTCATGCGAAGATGTAGTAAATATTGATGTACAGGAGGGTGTATCACAATTGACTGTTGATGCCCTGATTACTAACAAAGCGCAAACTCAGACCATTAAACTCAGTCTTTCGCAAGCCTATTTTGATAATTCGCCTGTAAAACCTGCTTTAGGGGCAACAGTAACTGTATTTGATGAAGATAGCGTAGCGCATAATTTTATAGACCTCAAGAATGATGGAAATTATGTCTATGATGGCAAAACCAAACCTTTAGATAAATTAGGCAAGCAATACGTACTGTATATTAAATATCAGGGAGAAGAGTACGTATCTTTATCGAAACTGAACAGAGTGCCAAAAATTGATTCAATTAATTATGCAGTGGAGAAGTTTCCGGTAAAACCAGACAATGGGCCTCAGGAAGGTTTTCAACCCCAATTTTATGCGCATGATTTTGAAGGAGAAGGTGATTGCTACTGGATAAAATCGGCTAAGAATCATAAATACTTCAATAAGTCTAATCAGATTAGTGTAGCATACGATGCAGGTTTTAGCCCGGGGTCAAAATCAGATGGCTTGTTATTTATATTGCCCATCCGACAATCCTTAGGAGGAGAATTGTATTCAGATAAAGATACCCTGACAGTCGATTTGTATTCAATTACCAAAGAGCAGTTTTATTATTTACAGATTGTCCAGCAGGTATCTTCAAACGGAGGGCTTTTCGCTACACCATTGTCTAATATACCAACCAATATTATTAATTATAACTCTCAATCCACAAAAAAGGCAGTAGGTTTCTTTGGAATAATGGCCGTTAACTCAGCGGAAGCAGTGATTGATAAGGCTAAAGCCAAGCCTAAGGAGTAACATTTTTGTTATTATTTTTGTAGAGACGTACGGTTCGCCGCGCAATTGCAATACGTCTCTGCAAAACAACCATTATCCTCCATACAAAATCACCATCATACTTCTTGCGCCATGTGCGCCAATCACTAATGATTGCTCAATATCGGCTGTTTTAGAAGGACCTGCAATGAATGCACCGTAACTACCTACGGTATCTAATTTCTTGTAGGCTTCGTGCATATTGGCTACTATCTGGCGTTTTTCGAGTACTAAAACTAAATGTTGAGTAATAAAAGGCAGTGCCCGGTTAATCATATTCACCTCCGGCACCCATATCGCTCCGTTTTCGGCAACACCTACTACTCCTTCTATTACCGCCAGATCTACACGCTCTAAAACCTCTTTAGAGGTATTTTTATCTATCTCAACACTTGATTTTACGAGCTTTGAGGCTACGCTTTTTAAATCAGAATAATGGGTATCAATTGCTCCCTGACAATCAGTTTTACTTTCTACTTCAATAGCGTGTCCACCAATGCCCGATAAAACTGTTTTGAACCTTTCTATGCTTCCATCTCCTTCAAAAGCCGGAATGGTAGGTAAGTCAATCAAAACCGGTTTATGGGCTTTAACACTGGCTAATATTTTCTCTCTGCTACTCATTTCAGGACTTTTTGTTTTTACTATACCATTCCTTAAAGCTTTGCTTGGGTGCATCAGGCAATTCACGGGCTATTGCCCAGGGATTTAATCCTTTAGCGTGAGTCATGCCATGAGGCAATACTCTCAGAGCACTTCTCGCTAATTTGCCCCCTAAATCATATACTTTCGGCATAGCCAACATTTTTGCCAGCCCTTTCATCCCCCATTTTTTAGATGCTGGTAATTCATTTTCTTTCGATACCACCTGACGCCATTTATAGAGCTGTACATGAATATCTATCTTCACCGGGCATACATCAGAGCAAGAGCCGCACAAAGTACTGGCAAATGGAAGTGAACTATACTTATGCAAATCAATATTAGGCGATAAGATTGCCCCAATAGGCCCCGGCACAGTAAAGTCATAACTATGCCCACCACTACGCCGATACACAGGACAGGTATTCATACAAGCACCACAACGAATACATTTCAACGAATTTCTGAAATCTGAGCGGCCTAATTGTTGGGTCCGGCCATTGTCTACTATCACAATGTGCATTTCTTTTCCTTCAGCAGGCTTGGTGAAATGAGAAGTATAGGTGGTAACAGGTTGGCCTGTAGCACTGCGAGCCAACAAGCGTATAAAGACTGATAAATGCTCTATTTTCGGAATAAGTTTCTCCATGCCCATACAGGCGATGTGCACATTTGCCAGATTAACTCCTAAATCAGCGTTGCCTTCATTGGTACATACAACGAAACTCCCTGTTTCGGCAACCGCAAAGTTGACACCCGTCAGGGCTACATCGGCTTCTATGAATTTTTGTCTTAGATGCTGGCGGGCCGCTTCTGTAAGTGCCTGTGGGTCTTTTTCACCTTTAGGTGTGCCTAAATGCTCATGAAAGGTTTCGCCTACGTCTTCCTTTTTTAAATGGATAGCAGGCATCACAATATGGCTTGGCGGCTCATTTCTGAACTGTACTATGCGTTCACCCAAATCGGTATCTACTACTTCAACCCCATTTTTTTGCAAAAAAGGGTTCAGATGGCACTCTTCGGTCAGCATCGACTTACTTTTTACCATCTTGATAGTTCCGGTTTTATCTTTGATAGAAGACGCATTTCTGATAATGTCTAATACGATCTGGTTATGCTCTTCACCATCAGTAGCCCAATGTACCTGTACACCGTTTTTTCTGGCATTTTCTTCAAACTGAAGCAGATAATTATCAAGATTACTTAGCGTATGATCTTTGATTTTGGAGGCAAGCAGGCGTAATTCCTGAAATTCGGGAATTGGGTAAATGGCCTTATCTCTCTTCTGACGGACAAACCACAATGTTTCGTCATGCCAGGTAGTCCGGCTAAAATCTCTGGCAAATTTCTCAGCTAATGCAGGGTGGTTCATGGTTGGCTTCCGTTCAAAATTTCTGCTATGTGCATTACTTTTATTGGCACTTGTTGCCGTTTTACTATTCCTTCAAGATGCATCAGGCAAGACATATCTCCACCTGTTAGAACTTTAGTTCCATGACGCACGTGGTCGGCTATTCTGTCTTGTCCCATGCGGGCTGACACGGCTTCTTCTGTAATACAAAAAGAGCCTCCGAAGCCACAGCACTCATCATTGCGTTCTAAGTGGGTTATTTCAATACCTTTTAGTTTTTTAAGGAGGGTCAGAATCTGCCCGCCTTTGTCTCCTGTAATTTCTGAGGCATTGGCCTGACGAAGCCCCCGCTGACCGTGACAGCTTAAATGCAAGCCTACTTTATGAGGGAAATGGACTGGAATTTCTTCAACTTTCAATACATTCTCAAGGAAATCGACTAATTCATATACGCCTTTTCTTACTTGTTGCACGGCAGGTGTCTGGTCTATTATATCGTAATGTTTGCGAACATGATAAGTACAACTGCCGGATGGAGTAACGATATATTCATAATCGGCAAAAGTGTCAACAAAATGATGATATACATCTTTTGAATCCTGTTCACAACCACTATTGGCCATCGGTTGCCCGCAACAGGTTTGTTGTAGCGGATAAGCTACCTCTACACCTAACTTTTCTAATAATTGCAGGGTATTAATGCCTACATTCGGATAAAACTGGTCAACATAACACGGTATAAAAAGGGCTACTTTCATGATTCAAATACTAAATGATAGGCAGGTATGAATTTATCAAGCCTTTTTCTTTCTTTTCTTCTTATACTCACAAGTCGTATTATCAGACTTCACATAATAAGATTTATAATTTTTTGCCTTAGGGTCGGTACAACCACAAAGATTCAATAACTCAACTTTACGGAAATCAACAGGGTGACTTTCGCTTTGTAGCGAGATGTACCCTTCTCCTAAAAGTTTACCCTCTACCATTAGGCTTGGGTCATGTCCGCTCACGTTGCCACCTCCGGTTTGTGTTTTTGTATATTCCAATACCTTCTCACCATTCACAAAGTGCTGAACAAGCGAATCTCCTAAAACCAGTACTTCTGCGCGCACCCATTGGTCACCATTATAGGTTTGTGAGGTTGAGTTGATACAGTGGCGTTTATCTAACTTGCCCTGATAAAACACATTAGTGCCAGGCGTACAAAGATTACAGGTAGTTCGTTTACCTTTATCTAACCCCCCTAACAATTGTACTTCAATCGAAATCGGAAAATCCTGGTCTTTCCCCATTGTTTCAGGAGCCTGGCAATGAATCATAATCCCACTATTACGGGTTGCCCAACCCGGGCCATCTTTGGCCTGGTCGCCAACAAAACGGTATTCGGTAGCTATACGATAATAAGAGTATTTGTCTTTATAGAAAATATGTCCGAATTTCTCTTCAAACGAAGCATAGCCATCGTAACGTACCTGCATCATTCCATCGGCAACTCTGAAGGTATTTGAGAAATTATCATCTAATGTGTAATTCCGTATTTTGACATGCCAGCCATCAAGATTTTTTCCGTTAAACAATTGTTTCCATTCTTTTGGGTCTACTGTCTGGGTTTGTGAGAAAGTCAGTAGCGGAAAAAATATTATACTTAAAAAGGTCAGGAGTTTTTTCATTAGATGAATAGTTGGTGAGTAAATTAAACTAACAATACAAAATAACATCAAGTTTTGCAAAGAAAGACAACACCTGACGAGTATTTTACATGAAAATGTTCTGGTATAGTTTTACAAACCTGTAGCTATACTGAATTTCCCTCTTTTACTGATTAAATTCTCACGTACTTTCCTGTCGCGGAAAGTAGCCACTGGGTCAAGGGCTCCCCCTGCCTGACGACTTGCCTCTGCTACAAGTGCTCTTACATCAGTAAAGAAAATATCTCTTAGCAATTCTTCTGCCTTTAATACATCGTTATTTTCCTGCGCATCTGCTAAAATAGCTCTATCTACTAATAAAGCCTTCGCATAAGTAGTTAAAATAGCATTCACCGATTGCAACAGGTCTTCAATAGGGTCTTTGGTATTATGGCTCGCATCAATCATCCATGCCAATGGCGGATTCTTTACATTCGGGTCTTGCATACCATCAACCAGTTCATTGAAAATCAGAAAAAATTGATAAGGCTTGATACTTCCGGTTGTTAAATCATCATCACCATACATAGAGCCGTTAAAATGGAAACCACCAAGACGGCCAAAGTGCATTAACCGACCTACAATCTGTTCGATATTGGTATTTGGTAAATGATGCCCTAAATCAACTAATACCTGTGCGTTTTTGCCTACTTGCTGGCAAAGCGAATAAGAAGTACCCCAGTCTGGTATCACCATTGAGTAAAAAAACGGCTCATAAGGCTTGTATTCAATCAACATCGTCCAGTCAGACGGCATGGCTCCATAAATAGTTGCCAGTGAATCTGCTGTGCGTTGATAAGCCTTGCGGAAATGTTGTTGACCAGGGAAGTTTGAACCATCGGCCAACCAGACTGTCAGTACTTTAGAATCTAACTGTTTGCCATATTCTATACATTCAATATTATGCTGAATCGCCAGGTTACGACTTTCCTCTTTCGTATGACACAAGGAGCCGAATTTATAAGAAAATGGCTGGTCTTTCTGATCCTGAAAGGTATTTGAATTGACAGAGTCGATAGTCAGACCATGCTCTTTTAATAATTGTTTAACAGCTGTGGCGTCAGACGGTATATCCCAGGGAATATGTAAAGAGATAGAATTAGAAGAGCCATTCAACTGGTGAATCAAGCCTACGTCTTCAATTTTTTCTTCCAGATTACGTGGTTCTCCGCCATTCGGGAAACGCCCGAAGCGTGTGCCACCTGTGCCCAGAGCCCAACTGGGAATAGCTACCTGAAATGCTTTGATTTTATCAATAATACTTTGTGCATTAATTCCTTTTCGACTAAGTAGCTCGCTTATATAAGCTAATTTAAACTGGTGGTCGGCTTCTAAGGTTTTGTTATGGTTTTGAATAATATCTGAAGTAAGCATGATGTTAAGGTTTTGGTTGAATCAATTAAAGGCTTTTACGGCGGATAATGTAAAAAGGATTTTTTACTTTGATTTGTTTTTTATCCAGTAGTAAAGCTGCGGCTGTTCGACCCATCGTTTCAAAATCGGTAGTAATAACCGTAATTTCTAATAATTCTTTCAGCGTGGTTTCATTAAAAGAAACAATCCCGATATCTTGCCCAATCAGATAATTAGTCTGTCTTGTTTTCTTGATTAATTCGGCAAGGTCAGTTTCTTCTACTACAACATAAGCGGTTTTGGGTTGCAGGATTTCATCAAAGGCATTTTCTTTAATAGCATATTCTTTATTAGAATTGATACAAAAAAAACGAAAGCCTTTGACAATCTCTTTCGGGTAATTGCCATCACTCGGAAAAATCAATACCATACGCTGGTATTTTTCGAGTAAATCTTTGGCAGATTCTAAAGCATCAAAAATATCGTTTTCAAAGTCCTGATAAACACTTAAGATTGATTTCTGATAATCGGGTAAATCTTTATCTAACAGCACCAGTTCATCTGTCGGAATCTTCTCTATGGTTTTCAGTGCCAGGTGTTTATCAGTCTCAGGGAAGAAATGTGGCATAATAACATAATAATTATATTTGCCTAAGTTCTTTTCTATGATTTCTTCAAAAATGCGGGCATTGTAATGATGTATCTGTAAATCTACCGCAGCTTTTTCTCCTAATACTTTCAGAAAAGCATAATAAATTAGTTTTTTATAAGAGCTTAACTTATTAAAAATCAATAAGATACGCATCTTATTGTGCTCTTTACCATTGATATAAAAACCTTTGCCCTGAACCGCCGTAATAAAACCTTGTTCTTTTAACTCCCGGTAAGCTTTTTCTACAGTATCTCGTGCCAGATAATACTCTTCGCTTAATTCGCTTATAGAAGGGAGTTGCTCATTTTTATTTAAGACAGTTCGCTCTATATCGGTGATGATAGAGCGTACAATTTGCTTGTATTTTGGGGTCTTATCATTGGGGTTGAGTTGTAACTTATACATTTTTTCGAATAATTTAAAAAAAACGTCTCGCCCTTTCTCTTCTCCCGGAAGAGGTGTTTTAAAATCTCCCACCTTAGGTTTGTCCACTCTTTTTTCACGAGAGACTTAGAGGGTGAGGTAAATCTTACCTCACAAAGGCCACTGCCACACCACCATCTACATTCAGGATATTTCCGGTTGATTTTGACAGACTACCATCTACAAATACTCTTACTGCCTTGGCAATATCTTCGGTCAGTATTTCTTCGTTCAACAATGTGCGGGCTGCATACATCCTGGGCAAATCTTCTACCTTGATGCCATAAGCTTTTGCACGGCCTTCTGCCCATTCGCCTTCCCATATCTTACTACCACGTAATACAGCATCAGGATTAACCGTATTAACACGTATTTTATCTTTACCCAGTTCGGCGGCTAATAAGCGGCTCATGTGTGCCTGTGCAGCCTTAGCCGTACCATATCCTACATTGTTAGGGCCTGCAAACAGGGCATTCTTACTGGCAATGTTTACGATGTCTCCATCTAAAGCCTGCTGGCGCATAATTTTCACTGCCTCTTGCGATACCAGAAACTGGCCTTTCACCAGCACATCCTGCAATATATTCCAGTCTGCTAAAGTATGGTCTTCCAATGGTTTAGAAATAGACAATCCGGCACAATTCACTACAATATCAACCCCACCAAATTGCAATATTCCCTGTTTAAGTGCTTCGGCAATAGAAGCAGGTTGAGTTACATCAATTTTGGCCGTAATCACCACATCTTTGCCATATTTCTTGCTTAATTCTGTCTGGGTCTCTTCCAAACGGTCGCGGTCAGCGGCTATTATACAAGCCCCGTCTGCCAATAATTCTTCACAAATCGCTTTACCTATACCACCAGTGCCACCTGTTACAAATGCTATTTTGCCTGACAACGATTTAGGTTTAGGCATCCTTTGTAATTTGGCTTCTTCCAACAACCAGTATTCAATATTAAAAGCTTCCTGTTCGCTCAATCCCACATATTCCGAAATGGCCTCAGCCCCTTTCATTACATTAATGGCATTAATATAAAATTCTGATGCTACACGGGCTGTCTGTTTGTCTTTTGCAAAAGAAAACATACCTACACCAGGATAGAGGATTACCACTGGGTTGGTATCTCTTACAGCAGGGCTGTTCGGGTGTTTACAACGTTCATAATAGGCAATATAATCGGCCCTGTAGGCTTCAAATTGTGCCTCTATTTCTGCTTTATCAGTTCCTTTTAATACTAAAGGCCGGATTTTGGTGCGCAAGAAATGGTCAGGACAGCTGGTGCCTTTCTGTGCGAGCCTCTCTAAATCATGCGAGTTAACAAACTCCAGCACGCGGGCATCATCAGTAAAATGTCCTACCATTCTTCTATAGCTTGATGCTAAGCCTCTGAGTGTAGGCATCACCTCGGCAGCAGCAGTTTTTCTATCTTCTACAGCTTTTGACTGGCCTTTTGCTCCACCGAAAACCGGCCGTTTCTTGCCATAGTTTTCTTCGAGATATACCGAAGCCATTTCAATGACTTCTAAAGTATTAATATAAGACTCATAAGAAGTATCTCCCCAGGTAAACAAACCATGACCACCCAAAATAACACCTCTCAGGTTCGGATTATTCCTAACCGTTTCTTCTAATTTCAGCCCTAAGTCAAAACCGGGACGTTGCCACGGTAACCAAGCCATAGTATCCCCCCAGATTTCTTTCATGATCTGTTCCCCGTTTTTACTGGCGGCTATAGCAATCAAAGCATCAGGGTGGAGGTGGTCAATATGTTTAAAAGGTAATAATCCGTGGAGGGGGGTATCAATAGAAGGTGCTGCGCATTTCGGATCAAACAAACAATGGTCAAATAAGCCAACCATTTCGTCTTCAAAGGCTAAACCTCTATAACGTTTTTTTAGGGCATGTAGTCGATCAACATAAAGGTTGGCACAGCCTTTCTTTGTAAGTGTACCAATATCGCCACCAGAGCCTTTTACCCACATCACTTCAACAGGATCGCCTGTAAGCGGGTCTATTTCTGTGATTTTGCAGGAGGTGTTTCCACCGGCATAATTTGTTAATCTTAAATCAGCCCCAAGGAGATTGGAGCGATAGATAAATAAATCAACTTCATTATTGGCTAATTCAGCGGCTTTGTTGTCGTCCCATAGGTAGCTAACATACTTGAATGTTAGGGTATTTTCCATGTGTTGTTAAAATTTTCGTTGCTGTAAATATGTAAGAATATATTTAAACTTTTCCATTCAAACCGTAGAATAGCTTGAGACGCAGAATTTATTGGTTGAATTAAGATGTTTAGACATAATCTACTATCAATCACAAATTTGGAGATTTTTTTTTAAAAATCTTCATGTACTCTCCTGTAAGATGTTACTCATATGAGAAAGAATTTTGACTCATACCTTAAATTCAATAATAATTCGTATTTCGACTAATAAAATGAGGAATTATTCAATAAAATCTCGTTTTCAAACTGAATTTCTTACCTGTTCATTTACAAAATATGAAAGGTAGTAATTAAAATACCCTGCTAAGAAAGAACTACAACAAATGAATTATATATTTAGCTATAATACTGAAACAATAAGCACTCAAACAAATAGAATCAGTGATAACAACAAAACCAGATTATTTTGTAAAAGTATCTGCTCTTAAATATATCATAAGTATGCAAACAATACTTGGAGCTAATGAATAAATAGCTGAAGAATTAGCAAAAGAACTAAATAGAAATTATTCGAAAGCTATAAGATTGGTAAGCAGAAATCCTAAAGTAATAAATGTCAGAGATGAGCTGTTTCGTGTCAATTTGTTAGATCCATATGAAACATACCAGGCAGTTAAAGAAAGTGAGATTGCTTATCTGAATGTTGGATTACCTATGGATACAGAAATATAGGAAAAGCAGTTTTCTATAATAATGCAAAATGTAATTGACGCATGTAAGAGACACCAATGTAGGCAGTTTTTTTGACAATACCTATATGTATGCCAAAACCAGAGAACCATAAACAGAAAGTAGTCGGTTTTCTCCTGTTGGCAGAAAATCAGTTGTAAAGGCAAAATGGCTACTATGCTGTTAGAAGAGATAAAGAAGAAAAGTTTAGAAAACGAGACACGTGCCAACTACAAAAAAGCATTTATTCCTATGACTTCAAAAGTTGTTGTTGACGGAAACTTGCTGACCGGGCAAGATCCGTTTAGTTCTAAAGAAATGGCAAAAGAGGTAATGCAGGTTCTGAAAAAATAAGAATTTCAAACAGTTTCTAAGAAGCCAATAAGTAAGTTAAGGGGCTATACCAAAAATTCAGAATACCCCAAAAAAATAAAGTGCCAGATTAGCCAGCACTTTATTATCGTAACCCAAAAAGTAAAAAATAATTTTTTCGAATGTTTTCAGGACATCCGTATTGTTGTCTTTAATTTTATTGTAGAAGTAACGTTCTGCCCTGTTGTACGTAAGAACCTTCTGTACTTACGGCGAAACTCCGCAGCTTTTCTTCTTGATATAATGATTTTCTCGTCATGAATCAGAACTTCTCCTCCACGACAATTAAAATATAAATCTTTTACATGTTCCAGGTTAATGATGTACGAACGGTGAAGCCTTACAAAATTAGTAATCTCGTCTAATTCCTCTTCAAAGATTCTTAACGTTTTAGAACTAATAATTTCTCTACCATCAGCAAGCTTAAAAATCGTGTAATTTTTTGCGCTCTTCAAGTATAAGATATCACCGAGCTTAACCATGTTACGTTTGCCAGCAACTCGCATGGACATATTCGCTCCAGTAGCTTGGCTTTCCACATTTTGGACGACCGTAAACCCTTCAGGATTGAACGGTGTCTTGTAAATCAGCTTATTCATTCGTAAGGAAAGCGTTAAAATTGTTGAATTTTATAGCAAGTTAATTTTGACGTATAACTATTACAACAACGATTCGGTAAGTGGCAGAATAAATTAGATAAGTGGCAGATAATCTTAAATAATCGAACTTTTTGCGAAGGCAGAAAAATGCTATGAAAATTTGCTTTTGTATAATTGGGTGTTTTTTTTTAATCTTTCTAAGAAAAAATGATTGAACGGATACGTTTATAAACAAAAATCTTAACTATAAAATGCAAAAAAACAGGTGCAGAAATAAGTATTTCTGCACCTGTAATGGGTATAAAAAACATGCCAGTTTTAAAACAAAGCAAGATTAAATTTGTATTTAATTAAGAACTGTTTTTTTAAAAAAAAGAATGTAGCCAGCCAGGTATTGAAAACTAAATATTACTCAACCACTCCAGAAATTCCGACTTACGTCGGCGTGAAACTGGCAATTCTGTACCCTGTTCGGTTGTGATTGTTCCACCTTCACCCTTTGTATAACGTTTGATATAATCTCGGTTAACTAAGAAAGAATGGTGAATACGGAAAAAATCATAATTGGCCAGTAAGTCTTCAAAGTCTTTAATACTTTTAGAGACCGTAATCTTTGAGTTGTCGTTCAGATAAATATGAGTATAGTCTTCATCTGCTTCGCAGTAAATGATATTATTGACAGGTACAAACTGAAAACCATTGAGTATAGGAAGTGGTATTTTGTTTGATTTGTCGCGAGGATTTCTTAAATTCTGAATCAGATGGTCGAAATTCTGCTGACTGTTTTTCTTTTCAATACGTTCTTTAGCTTTACCAATAGCTTGCTTAAGCTCTTCAATATTAATCGGTTTTAACAGGTAATCTAAAGCACTGAATTTGATTGCTGTAACGGCATAATGGTCGAATCCGGTAGTAAAAATAACTTCAAATTTAGGGTTGGTGAATTTTTCTAACAGGTCAAAACCGCTGCCATGAGGCATCTCCACATCTAAAAAAACAATATCGGGCGATTTTTCCTGAATAAGTTGATAAGCCTCTTGTATTGAATTAGCCGTACCAATTACCTCAATCTCTGACGAACAGAAAAGGTAAATAATACTACTTAAGGTTTCAACACTTCGATTTTCGTCATCAACTATAATAGCCTTATACATAAAAAGGATTTGTTTACAAGTTTACTCTACTGTCAATAAGATTAGCATCAGCCATAGGACTCATGCCAATAGCCACATAAATATTAATGATTAATAATGTATATGTATAGGGAGAGGGATACTTACTAATTACAAAAGAAAAGAAACATTCCAAATTAACCAAATTTTGGAAATTTAATTTCAATTGTCGTGCCAATATCAGCCCCGGGTTCATATGGCGGCTTTAAACGGTCTTCAACTAAAAAATGAATGTCTGCATCATTAATTAAATTAAAGGTTTGCAGGCGCTCTTCTGTAATTTTAAGACCCTGCGATTTATAGCCCTTCCTTGATTTAGACTGAATCTGTTTAGCACGTTCTCTTCCTACGCCATCGTCTTCTATTCTGCACACCAGGTATTTACCCTGAGTAAAAAAACTCATATATAGATTCCCCTTGGTTTCTTTATACCTTAACCCATGATTAATCGCGTTTTCGATAAATGGTTGTAGAATCATGGTCGGAATCTCAACAAAACGATTTACATCAGGGGCTACATTCAGATGAAACTCAAACTTGTTTTCGAAACGCAACATTTCTATTTCAATATAAAGGCTCAATAGCTTTATTTCGTCGGCAATGGTAATATATTTACTACGCGACGAATCTAAAAAGAGCCTAATCAGATTGGCAAATTTTGATAAATAATTATTGGCAGAAATAGTGTCACGATTCAGGATAAAACTTTGTACGGCATTCAGGGCATTAAATACAAAGTGAGGGTTCATCTGTAATTGCAGAGTCCGCAACTCTAATTCAGTAACCTGACGGTGATGCCGTTGCTCTTCGTCTGACCAGAATTTCAGAAAACGCTCACGACCATAGAAAAGTCCGAATAGGGTTACAAAGCATGAGCCCCAGAACCACCACGAACGCCACCAGGGGTATTCTATCTTAAACTCAACTATAGCTGGCTGGCTTTCTTTCTTTGTGGCATCAATGGCTACCAATTCAAAATGATATACGGCAGGTTTTAGACTATCAACTTTTACGGCTGTTTTAGGAGTATAAAACCAGGCAGAGGGCTTAGCTCCTTCAAAACTGTTTTCTATGATCCGGTATTTATAAGTCAGATTAGCTTGTGCAGGGGTAGCATTAAATTCAAATTCTAAAACATTATTATCATAATCAACATGGTAGTTTTCCTGCTGAGGCATATCTCGTCCTGCTATTTCAACACGAGTAATTTTAGCCTTGAAGTTGCTTGCTTTTCGGGGAGCACCTGTCGTTTGACCATGAGCAGTAAAATTGGCGAATAAGCATATCAAAACAATTATTAAGAGCGGCTTTGGCATCAGGAAAATTGGTAGATTAGAATAGGTTAACCTGCTGATGTAAAAATACATTTTAAAATGAATATCTAAAAGCAGTAGCTGCTTTTTGTTAATTGTTTACCTTGTTTATGAAGCAATTAGCGTACCAATTAGAGTTGGTAAATGTAAAGAAAAGTAGAAATACGCAGAGGGGAAAGTCATTAAAAGAAAAACGCCCGGTCTATTTGCTAAACCAGACGTTTTTTATCAATTAAACTAAATTCAGTTCTGTCTGAATCATTTTTACTTTTTCTTTAAGCGAAACTAAAGTAGCATCAAACTCGTCTTTCTTCTTCAACTTGGCTCGTACACCCACATAAAACTTGATTTTAGGCTCAGTTCCTGAGGGGCGACAGGTAAATTTAGTGCCATCAGCCGTAAAGAATTGCAGTACATTTGATGATTCAATTCCCATTTTACCTGATGGAATATCTTTGGTTTCACCTGTTTTTAAATCAGTTGTCGTCAAAGCCTTATAATCGTCCATACGGATAACTTTTGAACCTGCCAGACTCTTCGGAGGCTTTGCTCTGAAATCAACCATCATCTGCTGAATCTCTTCTGCGCCTGTTTTGCCCTTTTTAGTTAATGAAATCAGACCTTCATAATAGAAGCCGTTTTTCTGATACATTTCCGCCAGAAAATCGAATAAGCTAATGCCTTGATCTTTGGCGAAGGCCGTCAATTCAGCAATCATGGCACAACTGGCAATAGCGTCTTTATCACGCACCTTGTCACCAATCAGATAACCATAACTTTCTTCACCACCACCAATAAAGGTTTGTTGCCCTTCGAGTTCTCTGATAACCTGTGCAATGTATTTAAAACCTGTCAGGGTATTATAACAAAATACACCTGCTTTGGCTGCCATTTCATCAATCAAATCTGTCGTTACAATGGTTTTCGCTACAAACTCTTTACCTGTCAGTTTTTTAGCTTTTTTCCATGCTTTCAACAGATAGTAAATAATCAAACTCGCGGCCTGATTACCATTCAGTAGCTGCCACTCGCCTTTCGGGTCTTTAACAGCCATACCTACACGGTCGGCATCCGGGTCGGTAGCAATTACCAGATCAGCATTGATTGCTTTGGCTTTTTTCAATGCCAGACTCATGGCTTCCTGCTCCTCAGGGTTCGGATAAACCACAGTCGGGAAGTTCCCATCGGGTGTTGCTTGTTCCTCGACAATATTTACATTGGTAAAACCCAATTGCGCCAAAGCTTTTGGCACCATTGTAATACCCGTGCCATGAATAGAGGAGAAAACAATATTCAGATCAGCCTGACGCTTAATCATACGTGGATTCACCGAAATGCTTTTTACGGCTTTCAGATAAGCTTTGTCAAGTACCTCACCAATCATTTTAATGCGTTTCTTTACACCTTTAAACTTGATGTCTTTTACATTCGTAATCGCATTTACCTCTGCCACAATGTTTTTATCGTGTGGCGCCACCACTTGCGAGCCATCAACCCAATAGACTTTATAACCGTTATATTCTCTTGGGTTGTGCGATGCCGTGATAACAATACCACTCTGGCAACCTAACTGACGCACCGTAAAAGATAATTGTGGGGTAGGGCGAAGCTCTTTATATAAATAAACCGTAATACCATTAGCTGAAAGAATATCGGCTGCTACACGGGCAAACTCAGGTGAAAAATTCCGACTGTCGTGTGCAATAGCTACTTTTATCTCCTGACCAGGAAAGGCCTTGTTCAGATAGTTTGCCAAACCCTGTGTGGCAGCACCAACGGTATATTTATTCATACGGTTAGAGCCTACACCAATTTCTCCCCGCATTCCACCCGTACCAAACTCTAAATTCTTGTAAAAAGAATCGGTCAGTTGGGTGGCGTTACCGTCGTCAATGAGTTTCTGAATAGCAGTTTTGGTTTCTTCATCATACCTGCCTTTAAGCCAGGTTTTGATATTCTTCTCTGCTGTTGTATCTAATTTAAGACTCTGTAGCATGACTATCCGAATGATTTTAATTGTAAAAGATTTTGGGCAAATTAAAACAAGTTTTTGATGTTTTTCAAGAATGATTTAGATTTTACTAATATTTCTTCAAATGAGGCCTAAAAACAAAGATATCTACTGTTTTGAAATAGATTTTCGATTAAAGTAGTAAGAAAAATAAGTAGTTGAAAGTATCTATATCGGCATATAACGCTCAATAATCTATTCGGTTTTCTGTTTTAAAACTTTTGTTATAATTTTATAAAAACTAACAATACCTCTTTAACAATGAAAAAATACTTCATCACCTGTTTACTACTCTGCTCTGTTGTCGTATGGGCGCAGGAAAAACCTAAACCACCACTTACCTGGAAAGATGTTGCCTCATGGAAAGCTATTCCTGCTTTTGGAGGCACACAATTGTCGTCCGATGGTGCCTGGTTTGCATACGTTCTGAATCCTAATGAGGGAGACGCAGAACTAATTCTCAGAAAAACCGGCGATACCACCAGAGTCAAATACCCTGTTGGTTCAAGTACTTCTTTCTCTATGAGTTTCTCTGACGATGCCAAATGGTTGGCCTTTAAAGTGTATCCGAAAGACAAGGATAAAAAAGCAGCGGCGAAACCAGGCGGCAAACCTGTTCCTGATAAGGTCTTTTTAATAAATCTCTCCAACAAAAAGAAAACAGAATTTGAAAGGGTAAAATCTTTTGCATTTAATGGAGAGAAATCTTCGGTATTAGCCCTGCAATTGACTCCTGCTAATGCTTCAGGTAGTCAAAATGCAGATGCTCCTAAAGGTTCTGATTTACTATTATATGATTTAACGTTGGGCAAAACCCAGAACATCGGGAATATTTCGGAATATTCTTTCAATAAACAAGGAGACTGGCTGGCATTGACGGTAGATGCCGCCGAAAAGGCAGGCAATGGCCTATGGCTACGGAACATGAATACAAATGTAGTAATGATTTTAGATAATGATAAAGCCACTTATAAATCATTGAACTGGACAGAAAAAGGAGATGGGCTGGCATTACTGAAGGGTATAAAAGATGAAAAATTTAAAACCGAATTGAATAGTGTGGTAGGCGTGAAAAACTTTAGCACAATGCCTGAATTAAGTATGTATGAACCTAAGAAAGATACTTTGGCTTTTCCTAAAGGTATGACCATTAGTGCTAACAGAACGCCTTACTGGTCAGAAGATTTAGGACGCTTATTCTTTGGTATCACCAAAACTGAATTGGTTAAGAAAGAAACCCCAAAAGCAGATGTCAAGACAGATTCTACGAAAAAAGAAACGGATGCTGAAAAATTAGCTAAAATAAAGGCAGACACAAGCATCAAAACTATTGACGATTTAGCCAAAGCCATTGCTAAAATCAAGACTGACTCAACAAAAAAAATAGCCACTGCACAGGGAGCAGACAAAGAAAAACCGGATATGACTATCTGGCATTGGCAGGATAAACGCTTGCAGTCTCGCCAGCAAGTGCAGGAAACACAAGACAAGAATTTCAGCTTTATAGCTAACTATGATGTAAGCACTAAGAAATTTTTGCGATTAGCAGATAGTAGCCTTAAAAATCTGAGTATTGCCCCTAAGCAATTGTATGGCATAGGTCAGGATATTTCTAATTATGAGTTAGACAATAACCTTGATGGACAAAACTATAGTGATATATACATAGTAGATCTGAAAACCGGAAACCGGAAGAAAGTAATAGAAAAACACTATATCCCTGATTTTTATGCGAACCCAAGTGCTTCGCCTGATGGCACTAAATTCTTATACTGGAAAGACGGTAACTGGATAGTATTTGATTTGAATAATCAGACTTTACGCAATATTTCAGACAAAGCAGGGACTTCATTTATTGATGTAGAAGATGATCACAACGTGCGTAAACCTCCGTATCCTGTAATAGGTTGGACAAGCGATAACCATTTTGTACTGGTAAGTGATGGTTGGGATATCTGGCAATTATCAGTTGATGGCACACCCAGTCCACAGAATCTGACAAAGAATGGTAAAACCGGGCAAATCCGATATCAGAACCGCTATGTGCTGGACCCTGAGGAAAAAGGCATTGATTTAGCCAAAATACAATATTTTAAGATGTATGGTGAATGGACCAAGAAGAGTGGTTTTGTGGCCTTGGAGAATGGACAGATAAAAAGTTTATTATGGGAAGATACTTCAGTTGGGAACCTGAATAAAGCAAAAAAAGCCAATGCTTTTGTTTATACCCGACAGACTTTTAAAACTTCGCCTGAATATTATCTGACTGCTTCAACAAATTTAGAAAATGGGCAGAAAATTACTCAGAATACACCATCTTTTGAAAAATATGCCTGGTCTCCATCAGTAAGATTGATTGATTACAAGAGTGATAAAGGTGATAAGCTACAGGGAGCTTTGTTTTTACCTGCTGGATATGAAGCAGGCAAAAAATACCCGACTATTATTTACTATTACGAAAAACTCTCACAAACACTTCACAATTTTGCCAATCCGGCATATTCAGGTACAGGTTGGAACCCAAGTGTATATACTTCTAATGGTTATGCAGTATTTATACCAGATATTGTATATAAACTCAATGACCCGGGTATGTCGGCTGTCTGGTGTGTGCTTCCGGGTGTGAAAGCTGCCATTAAAACAGGTATTATTGATGAAACCAAAATAGGTATTCACGGGCATAGCTGGGGTGGTTATCAGACCAGTTTCCTGATTACCCAGACCAATATGTTTAAGGCTGCTGCTGCCGGAGCACCTTTAACAGATATGATTTCGATGTATAACCTGATTTATAAAAACAGCGGTTCGTCAAACGGAGCAATATTCGAGGCTTCACAAGGCCGTTTATTACCACCATGGGAAAACTGGGAAGCGTATAACCGTAACTCGCCTTTGTATCATGTAAAGAAAGTAAATACACCTTTGTTGATGTTGCATAACGATGCCGATGGTGCCGTAGACTTTACACAAGGGATTGAGTATTACAATGCGCTTCGCCGTCTGAAAAAACCGGTAGTATTGATTCAATACAAAGGCGAGAATCATGGTCTGGCTAAATTAACCAACCGTAAAGATTATGCCGTGCGCATGATGGAATTCTTCGACTACCACCTCAAAGGCAAACCTGCCCCGGATTGGTTAGAAAAAGGTGTAGATCGTTTGACTTTAGATGAACATTTAGATAAACGTGCGATGGAAGTAGAGAAGTAGCCAAAATACAAAAACACCTGTTTTATTGCCAAAACAGGTGTTTTTGTGTAAAGAGCAAACAAATACCTACTTAATCTTAAATGCCGCTTTCATCTTATAACTTAGCTTAATCTTCTGATATTCCAGACTACTATCTTCCATTGGAGCGGCATCACCGCTTGCTTTCATCATGCGCATATTAGACATCATCATGGGTTGTGGGGCATAAAACTGCTCGTCTAATTCTTCTATCATTAAAACATCACCCACTTTTTCATTAATAGATTCCAATAGATAAGTGGCCTTTTCTTTAGCCGCCTTTAAGGCATTTATCTTGATTTCTTTTCTGAAATCTTTAATTTTTGAATGGTCTACATGGTCAATATTCACAAATTCAATTCCTTTATCATCTACTTCATCTAAAATCACATCGGTTTTATAAAGGTTGTTCATTTTCAGAATATAGCGTTTGCTTTCCAGAAAATTCAGTGGTTTTTTCTTACCTGTCCAGTTTCTATAACCCGTTATAGCTTTAATGGTAAGGTTATCTCTCGGAAATCCAGCCTTTATCACGGCGGCAATCAATTGTTTTTCCAGTACATCAATTGTTACTTTATCTTTCTGATTTTTCTCATCTTTAAAGTATTCTTTAAGCGAAATTGAAAAATAAATCTCATCCGGTACAATTTCCATTTCTGCCGAACCGGTTACCTCAATTTTCTTGATGGGGTCTTTTGCCATATTATCTTGCGCGTGAGTAATAAATGTATAGCCTGATAAGAGAAAGGCAAACAATAATCTTTTCATTGTGTATCAGTTTTTGTTGAGAATAAAAGTTATGTTTCGGAAGCATAACGCTATACGTCTTCCAATTGTTACAAGTATCTATTCATAAAACTGTTAATGATGCGTTAATGTTCTATCTTTCAAATCTTAAACGCTGCCCCTTTTTGCTTTCATCAAACTTGCCATTGGCATAGATTATATTGCCTGAAACAATCGTATGTGTCACTTTCGACTGAAACGCTGTACCCTCAAACGGCGACCAACCACACTTGCTATAAAGGCTGTTTTTATCAACTATGGTAGTGCCATTCAAATCAACCAGAGTCAAATCAGCCCAATACCCTTCTCTGATATATCCCCTGCGTTCAATCTGGAAACAATCGGCAACAGCGTGCGACATTTTCTGTACAATCTTTTCGAGCGATATTTTGCCTTGCTTATAAAACTCGAGCATCACATTCAACGAGTGTTGTACTAATGGTAGGCCAGATGGTGCCTGCCAGTAAGGTTGCTGTTTTTCTTCCCAGGTATGAGGTGCATGGTCTGTAGCTATTACATCGAAATGGTCGTCAAGTAAGGCTTGTAATAGTTTTTCTTTATGCCCATGCTTAATAGCAGGATTACATTTAATCTGATTACCCAATCGCTTGTAATCTTCGGCATCAAACCATAGGTGATGGACACAAACCTCAGATGTTATATGTTTATCAGCAATTGGCCCTTTGGCAAATAAAGGAATTTCTTCACTACTCGAAATATGCAGGATATGCAAGCGGGTTTTATACTTTTTAGCTAATTCAACTGCCATAGAAGAAGATTTATAACAAGCCTCTTCGTTTCTGATAATTGCATGAATATCATAAGGTGGATTATCCCCATATAGTGTCTTGTATTGCTCCAGTCTTGCTTTTACAGTGGCTTCATCTTCGCAATGAGTAGCAATAAGAGCAGGGAAATTGGCAAAAACCTTCGATAATACGTGTTCGTCATCAACTAACATATTGCCTGTCGAACTCCCCATAAATATTTTCAATCCACAAACATTCTGAATATCCGTACGCATTACTTCCTCATAATTATCATTCGATGTACCCATATAAAAAGAGTAGTTGGCTAATGAGGTTTCAGCGCCTATCTGGTATTTATCTGCCAATAATTCTTGTGTAAGCGCATTCGGAACAGTATTGGGCATTTCCATAAAACTGGTCGTACCTCCTGCTACAGCTGCTTTAGCTTCTGTATAAATAGTAGCCTTATGAGTAAGCCCCGGTTCACGGAAATGTACCTGATCATCAATCACACCCGGAAGCAGGTATTTCCCTGTGGCATCAATGATACGATTGGCTTTCAGACCTGATAAGTCTGGACCAATTTGATCAATAATACCATCTTTAATAAATATATCACGTGGCTCAATTTTCCCTTCGTTCACTACAAGTGCATTTAATATGAGAATAGTCATGGTATGCAAAATATTTAATACGGCACGAAATTAATAAAAATAACACGAGCAGAAAGACTATAAGAAATATATAAGTATGTATAGACTGTTAAATTATATTTTACAATTTATTATTGTGGCACTATAGAGATATTTCTTAATATACCTTAAAACAAGGGTTTCCCCCTATTCCGCACCTAAGAGACTTCCGTTACATTTGTACGGTTGATTATCAGCCCGCTACACAGCTTATTATAACTATTCACTTTCCTGAAGCAGCCAGATTACCATTACCTGAACCTTAGCAACCAAAAAGATGTATTCAACTGTTAGTAGAAACACTCGTATTGTAAGACTCGAAGAGGAGCAGAAAATAATCTATATCAAACACCTTGGAATCCAGCCTTATAATGAAGTAAAGTTTGAATGTGGTAAAAAAATAATTGTGAGCTACAGTCTTAACTATTGGCAAAGTGTTTTTCAGGATTTCAAGCGTATCAATAAAGCTGTACTGATTAACCCACAGAAAGTTATCAATTCTATGACAAGTTTTGAAGTAGAGCTTATTGATAATTCAAGATTTACTTATTCCCGTCGTAAATACAAATCTCTCTCATAAATTTAAGTCCCTCTCTAATCATGAAAAATACCTTTACCTGCTTATGCATTGCTCTGCTTTGGGGCTGTATGTTTGCTGTAGAAGCACAAACTGACGAAGAAAGACAAAAAATAGTTCAGTCGTATGCTAATAGCAATACCCGTATCAGTGTTTTACAGCAACAAGCCCAAAGAAAATTTGAACAAGACGAGAAGAAAGTACAGGAGTTTTTAGCAAAGAATACTCAATTACGCCGTAGCTTCGTAAAAAACGGCTCTTTGTATTATCTGAAATTTATTGATGCTAAGGGTAATCCTGTGTATATCAATACCAAAAACAAGGCATCTGGCGAATTGATTAAAGCAAACCAGCTATATAGTGGTGGTTCTATCGGAGATAATATCACGGGCACAAATATGGTAGCAGGTGTATGGGATGGGGGGCAGGTAAGAGCTACTCATGAATTGTTGTCGGGTAAAGTAGCAATGCAACCAGGACAAACTATGGACGGAAGTGGAGATAATTATAAAGGAAATAACCACCAGACGCATGTTTCGGGTACTATGGTCGGGAAAGATATCCCTAATCAGCCATCTGCGCGTGGAATTGCCTACGGTGCAACTGCCAAAAACTATGACTGGGATAATGATTATACTGAAATGACAGCATTTGCTGGCCAGGGCTACTTGATTTCTAACCATTCTTATGGTTATACTAATGGCGAAGGCGACCCGATATGGCGATTCGGTGCTTATGATGCCTCATCTGTAGCTTTGGATGTGGTTGTAAAAAATGCACCAAATTATCTGCCGTTTATAGCAGTAGGCAATGAGCAAGATCCTAATGCAACCGATGACCAGAATAAACATATGAATGGCAATTGGCTTAAAGGTGGTTTTGATATGGTTACAGGAACTTCTGCATCAAAAAATGTGGTAACAGTAGGAGCTGTGAATGGTGATAAAACGATGTCAACCTACAGTAACTGGGGCCCAACTGACGACGGCCGTGTAAAACCTGATGTTGTTGCCAAAGGAACAGGTATTAACTCTTCACTTTTTGCTATTGAAGGCACTAATACCCCCTCTGACAATGCTTATAGTGGTAATGGAGACGAATCGAGCGGAACTTCTTATGCTACACCTGCTGTGGCAGCATCTGGGCTGTTATTACAGCAATATTATAATAAACTCAATAATGCTTATATGAAGGCATCAACCTTAAAAGCATTACTGCTGGGCACAGCAGAAGACTTAGGACTAACTGGCCCTGATTCTAAGTTTGGCTGGGGATTGGTAAATATTGAAAAAGCGGCTAATGCCATTAAATATAGAAGTAGTTCGGTAAATCCGACAAGTCAAACACATGCCGATGCTACCAGTAAAGGTGCTTATATTGAAGAAATTACAGTTAACCCTACTAATAACTCAACAGCTGAATTATATCGTACAGTTAAAGCCAGCGGTTGTGAGCCATTGATTGTCTCTATTGCCTGGACTGATGATGAAGGTGTAGAACAAATGGAAGAAGATGGCGTCGACAATACTGCAAGCAGAATGATTTATGATTTTGATATGTTAGTGAAAAATATGGGTACTAATGCCGAAACCCGAACCTGGAAGCCAGTGACAATGGCTAATAGAACACAGGCTGCCACGATTTCTACTACCTGGTTTGATGGCAATGGTAATAATTATAAACAGGTAAAAATAGCCACCCCAACACCAAATCAGGAATATAGAATTGCTATCAGAAAGAAAACCTCATCGCCTGCTGCTGCAAGACTGATTTCAATGGTTGTAACAGGAACTATGATGGCTGCACCTGCAGGCAATACGAATCAGACCTTAGCCAACGGTTCCACAATTGCCAATATAGTAGTTACGGGTTCAGACATTAAATGGTATGATGCCGCTGCAGGAGGTAATTTATTGAATAGCTCAGCTGAACTGATGGATGGAACCACCTATTATGCTTCACAGATGATTAATGGTTGTGAAAGTGCAAGGTTAGCTATTACTATTACTTTAGAAGGAGAAACCTCCCCATGCCCACCAACCCTTACCTTAGTGAATCCTGCAAATAACGTGGCTTCAGGGGTAGTTAATCTGAAAGCAAGTAATTCTATCGAAGCCAGCCATATTATTTCGGGAACAGCAAAAGTAGCCTTAAAAGCCGGAAATAGAATAGAATTGAAGCCAAGCACCAATGGAGGTGGTACTACTTTTGAAGTAGCTAACGGAGCAGTTTTTCAGGCTACAATCGGAGGTTGTGAGAACTGATAGAGTAGATGATTCATTAGATTGGTTGAAACGCATTGCCTGTGTTTCAACCAATCACTTAAAATACCTGGTAGCCCAGATAAGCAGAATATTTTTTTCTTTGGGTAATTCGAGTTTCTGAATAATACTTGTTCGGTGTCCTTCTACTGTTTTCTCTGAAATAAAAAGCATATCGGCAATTTGCTTGGAGGTTTTTTGTTGGGCTATCAGCTCTAACACTTTTTTCTCGGTAAAAGTAAGCCTCTCGATAGGATAGTTTTGACTACCTGAGTGAGTATCTATCACTAAATCATTTTCAAGATTTTTACTTATATATTGACCTCCTTTTTTTACAATTTCTATACATTTCTGTAACTCCTCCTGCGCATTTTCTTTGAGAATATAACCTGCTACACCCCATTGATTTGCCTTTCTGAAGATAGTCATTTCTTTGTGCATGGTCAGGAGAATAACTCTTGTAAGTAATTTCAGGCGATACACTTTTTCTAAAACTTCAAGGCCATCCATTCCCGGCATATTGATGTCTAAAATGGCTACAGCAGGCTGATGCGATGAAATTAAATTGAAGGCTGTAATCCCGTTCGAGCATACATCTTCTACTTTATAACCTAAAGACTCAACAAAAGCTTTGGTGCCCATTAATGTAAAAGGATGGTCGTCTGCAATGAGTATTCTCATGATTTTTTAGGGATATGAATCGTAATAACAGTACCATCTGCCGAAGAATTAATATGTGCTTCTCCACCAATCACACGGCTTCTTTCAATAATATTATGCAAGCCAAAAGCTTTACCACTATTCAATGTTTCTTTTACATGAAAACCCTTCCCATTATCTTTTATCTCTATCAGAATATATGTTGGTTGCTCATTAATAGTGATTTTGGCTGCGTGTGCATTAGCATATTTAATGATATTACTTAAGGTCTCCTGAATAATCCGGTAAATCTGAAGCTCATTAGCCGAACTCAATGAGCCTGTATAATTGACATCTGTACTGATAAAGAAATTATGCTGATTCTGAATCCGTTCAACCAATTGTTCAATATTGGGCACTAAACCAATTTTATCAAACATAACCGGATGCAAGTTCCGGCTGATACCCCTTATATCATTAATAATTGTATCAATTTTACTGCTAACTGCTTTTGTGTCTTTACTTAATGACGATTTCAGATTCAATAATTCATGGCTTATACTATCATGTAAATCTCCGGCAATGCGTTTACGT
This sequence comes from Emticicia sp. BO119, assembly GCF_013912375.1. Taxonomy (GTDB): domain Bacteria; phylum Bacteroidota; class Bacteroidia; order Cytophagales; family Spirosomataceae; genus Emticicia. Next base: position 437,061 of record NZ_JACETV010000004.1, read on the forward strand.
TCTTCCTCTGTATTCTCTAAAAGTTGTCTGGTAAAATTAGCGCTACTCTCTTTTTCCAGTTTTAATGTTTTTTGTCTTTGCCATAAATAATAAGCTGATGCCGCCGCTATTAAGCCAATAATGGAGGCAATCAGAAGGGCTATAAAAGTATTTTTCTGAGTCAGTTCTTTATGCTGCAATTCTATTTGCTGTTCCTTCTTTTCAGTCTGATATTTTCTGTCAAATTCTTTTACTTTTATCCGTAAGGCTTTGTTACTAACACTATCTTGGGCTGTTTGCGCATTTTTTAAATATTTCATGGCAGCTTTATAGTTACCTTTAGTATTGGCGTTCTCCGAAAGTATCTGATTATATAGTGCAAGACGGGCATAATCTTTATTCTCTTTTAGTTTCGGCAGAGCATTTGAATAAAAACTAATATTACCTGACTTTTCCCCTACTTTTTCGTCATAAACAAATTTTGCGTAGTTATAATAATCTAATGAAGATCCGGTGCTTCTTTCCAGACTGAAAGGTTTTATTTCGTCAAGCGTTTTTTTTGCTTCATCTAATTTATTATCATGTATTAACTTCAAGACATACCAGCTATTAATCGCCAGCTTATCATCTTCGGTTTTATGAGGCCATTGCCTGAATAGAGTCATCGTAGAATCAATAAGCGGATATAAATCAGGATGTTGCATCTGGTCATAAAGATCCATCCTGTTTAATGAAACCGTCAGAATACCAGAAGTGTCACGCGCTTCTCTGACAACCCTAAGGCCTTGATTTTCATATTTCATAGCCTCGGGGAAATCGTCCTGAGAACGATAGATACAGGCAATCCCCGAATAACAAGCAGATATAAATACAGTATCTCTTTGTGTTTCAAACATCTCGAGTGCTTTATAGGCCGATTTGAGTGATTGTTCAAGTTTGCCATTATTGAGATGTCCGAACAATAGACCATAATTTATATCAGCAACATTCTGAAATGTATAAAAGTCTTTAGGTTGAATAACCCCTTTGTTAAGATAATAAGAGCAATTATCATACTCTCCATTATCGCAGTAAGTGATACCGATATTATGATAGATACCTGAAAAATAGCGGTCTTGTAGCTTTGAACTATATTTATTTACAAAATTGATTGATACCTGAAGGAAAGCCGTATCATACTTAAAGTTATTAGCAATATTTCTTCCGGCCCAGAACAAAATCTGTGAAGCTGAATCAATCTTATTTTCAGAAACTAATCGATTAAACCGCTTATAAAAAAGAGGTAGATAGGTGCTGTCGTGGAGACTACTATCGGCATTCAGATAGCTACAATAAGCATCCAGTTTTTCATCAGATTTTTTTTGAAAGATTTTTTCACTTGTATCACCCTTTGAACAGGATACAAAGCCTATAGGAGCTATTAGTAGAATGATAAATAATCTCAGCATGGGGCTTGTATGGTAGGTTAGAGCATATATTAAGAGTAATTAATGGTCTTCGTAAAAGTATTCAATCAAAATTAAACGAAATTTTCTTAAATATTTCTGTTGTATCCTAAAATAGGGGTTTCCCCTTATATGTATTGGTTGAGTTTTTTTTGGGAAGTCACGTGAGCCAAAATCAGTGTCACTTTTATCAAAGAAAAAGGGATAATTGCATCACAATTACCCCCTTTCTGATTGTCGAAATAGTAAATTTAAATCATTCTTCTCAATTTAAAGCTGGCAAATTTCAACTCTCCTTTTCGTCTGATGAAAAGCTCTACATCTTTGCCTTCTTTTCTTGATAAGATTTTGTAAATTTCGCTGATAGCCATATCCTTTACATTCTGGTTATTAACAAAAATAATTTCGTCGCCTTCTTTTAAGCCTGCATCATAGGCAGGAGAATTTTCAATAACCTTATTAATATAATATTGATTAAACTGGTCTCCTCTTGCCCGAACATCCATGCCACTCATATCGTGTTCAAAGGTCTCTTTGATGCGATTCTTGATAGGTTTCAGAATCATATAGCCATCTTTATAATTGAGAGTTACCGTGAAACGTCTCAATAGTTCACAACCAATACTACCTTGCCTGCCTTGAGTGGTAGGCGGAAATTTCATACTGAAAGAAAGGCTGTCAGGGAATGAAGCTAAAATGTCTTTCATTTCGAGTGACCCCATACGTATTTTATCTACTCTCCCAATATGGCCATTTATTTCACCATTCAATCCTCTTCCCAGATTGGCTCTCATTACTTTGCCGGGTAATTGAATAGGTTCTTTTTCGCTGGCGTTTAATAGGAGTGCATGTCCTGCACCTGTATCAATTACCAGTCGCATCGGAATTTCCTTATTATCGTTGCTCACCATTGCAATGGCATCAGTATAAGGTTTCGATTGCGTCAGCACAATCGGATAAATAGTACCCATTGACCGCTTATACTTGAACTTGTTGGGGTCTGTAAGAGAGAGCATCTTATGCTCGAAGTCAATAGTAACTACAAAATTGCTAAAAATGTCATGTCCGAAAATACCATGAATAGGTACACCCAAAAATTCCGATAGTTTCAATACATCTTCATCTAACACAACAATATTTTGTTGCGTTGCCACTATATCTCCCATTCTAATCGTATGTCCTACCGACACATTCGCCATCAGGTCTCCTCCTTCACCAGCACCTGTTATTTTGACACGGCGTACATACTTCACGTCTAATGTCAGTGCTCGTTTGGGGTCGGTTACGATAGTTGAAGTTACCCCCGTATCTAAAATAAAACGCAGGGTATCTGAGTCGTCAAGAGTAGCTTTTAAAACGATAAGATTAGCATGTAGGTCAAACGGGAATTTGGCAAATTTCTGTTTTTTCCCTCTAAAGTGATACCCGTATCTGGTATCTTTTTTCCTGTCTTTTTGAGCAAAAGCCAATTGGCTTGAAATCAACAAGATAGCTATTATACAGAGTCTGTAAAACTTTTCCATAGCTATAGCCTTTTCTGTAAATATAGGTATTAAAATTCTAAGGAAATTTAGAATATTTTATAGAGAAACAAAAGTTTTTTTAAAAGAGTTTTAGCTTTTTAGCCAATTTTTAATGCTTTTTTGGGAAAAACCGCTAAAAAATGAGACTGCTGTTCTGAATTTCCTTTATCTTATCCTATTTTTACAGATTTTATATATTCTACCACGTCTGCTCTGATGTCTGAAGCAGACTGTAGCACACGAATAAACTGGCTTCCAATTATAGCTCCTGCCGCATATTCTGATGCTTTTGTGAAGGTAGCATGGTCTTTTATACCAAAACCGATTAGTCTTGGATTTTTAAGATTCATGGCGTTTACCCGGTTGAAGTAAGCTTCCATTTCATCAGAAATACCCGAAGTCTTACCTGTTACGCTGGCACTACTTACCATATAAATAAAACCATCTGAAATCTCGTCGATACGCCTTATACGAGCGGCAGTTGTTTGTGGTGTTATCAGGAATATATTCAGTAAACCGTATTTGTCAAATACGGGCTTGTATTCTTCATAATATTCGTCCATTGGTAAGTCAGGCAGAATCAAACCGTCAACTCCCACTTCCTGACATTTCTGGCAGAAATTTTCAATACCGAATTGTAACACCGGATTAATGTAGCCCATCAGAATAACCGGTATCTGTACTTTTGATCGCATTCCTGCCAATTGCTCAAAGAGTACTTTCAAACTCATGCCATTATCCAGAGCAATCTGGTTTGATTGCTGGATGGTCTCACCGTCTGCTACAGGGTCAGAGTAGGGCATCCCGATTTCGGCAATATCTGCCCCTGCCTCTTGCAAAGCTTCTAATATAGGCATAGTATCGGCCAATTTCGGATAACCTGCCGTAAAATAGAGATTCAATACATTATGAAGCCTGGTTTGAAAAAGCTTTGTAATACGATTCATAAAATCAATAAAATAAAAATAGATAAAGATGAAAAGAACAGGCAAGCCAAACTGATAGATATAGGCTCGCTCGCCTGACAGAAGACATTACTTACTTGCCCAGTAATCGAGCACCAGAACTTTATCTAAATGTGGCCCTAATACCCCAACAAAAGCTTTATGTGCCGGGTGAGGTAGATAAACCTCGCGGTCTTTTTCTGATTTAAAGCTCACAAAGAATAAATGAGTAAATCCTTGGTTCAGATTTTCCGGGCTGTTATTGGTTCCCCATTCAAAATCAGCAATTTCTTTGATTTGTGTCGGGAGTGCCTTGAAAGCCTCTTCTACTTTCTTAATATCTTCAGGGCTACTGGTATCTTTAAACTTGAATAAAACAGCGTGGCGAAGGAGTTTCGCAGGCTCTTTTTTTTGTGCATTTGCCATATAAAAAAAGGGTAATAAAGCGATGGTTAATAGAAGAGTTTTCATTATTTATTTTGGATTGTTGTTTGATTAAATTTTCTGCTACAATGTACACAAAGTAGGCACAATATTGCCCTATTTAATATGCCGCAATAAAATTGTGTAACATTGTGTGCTTGGTGTACATTGTGGCAATTACGTTGTGGCAGTTAAAAAAAGTAACTTACAGATACTTCATATAAGTAGCCAGATCCTTATCTCCACGGCCAGATAAATTCACAACAACCGTTTCGTTTGCACCAGCATTGAGATATTTCAAGACACTAAGCGCATGGGCCGATTCGATGGCAGGAATGATACCCTCCAATTTGGTTAATTCAAAGCCTGCTTCGATAGATTCGTCATCAGTAATGGCATAAAACTTTGCCCTACCCGAATCCCATAAATGCGCGTGTAATGGCCCAATGCCTGGATAATCCAATCCGGCAGAAATACTATGCGGTTCAACTACCTGTCCGTCTTCGGTTTGCATCAGGATGCTTTTACTGCCATGTAAAACACCCGGCTTACCTAAAAATGTAGTAGCGGCCGACATACCCGAATGAATACCGTGTCCACCTGCTTCAGCAGCAATGAGTTTAACATCGGGTTCGTCCAAAAAATGATAAAATGCTCCGGCGGCATTAGAACCACCCCCAACGCAGGCAATCACATAATCGGGGTTTTCTTTGCCAGTTTTCTCGAAGAGCTGAGAGCGGATTTCTTCTGAAATAACCGATTGAAAACGTGCCACCATATCAGGATAAGGATGAGGACCAACAACACTGCCGATGATATAGTGTGTATCTACCGGATTATTAATCCAGTGTCGCAGGGCTTCATTGGTAGCATCTTTCAGGGTTTTTGAGCCACTTGAAGCGGGTCGAACTTCTGCGCCAAGCATTTTCATACGAGCCACATTTGGTGCCTGACGCTGAATGTCAATTTCACCCATATAGACAATACATTCCAGACCCATCAAGGCGCAAACAGTAGCTGTGGCAACTCCATGCTGTCCTGCACCTGTTTCAGCTACTATTTTGTGTTTACCAAGACGTTTGGCTAAGAGTATCTGCCCGATGGTATTGTTTACCTTATGCGCGCCTGTATGACACAGGTCTTCACGTTTGAGATAAATATTGGTTTTGTATTTTTCTGACAAGCGATTAGCAAAATAGAGAGGAGTTGGGCGTCCTACATAATTTTTCAATAAATCCTGAAATTCTTCCTGAAAATCCGGTTGACTGATAATCTGCAAATAGTTCTGCTGTAATTCTTCTACATTCGGATATAACATTTCAGGAATATAGGCACCACCAAATTTCCCATAATAGCCTTTTGCGTTTACCCCAAAGGCTGTTTCTTGTCCTTTATGTTGTTCTATGCTTGTCATTTTATTAAGTTTTCTATCGTAAATTCTTTATCATACCTGTATGCTTTTTCGTTCACGCATTTTTGTAATCAATTCGGCTATTTTTTCAATATCTTTTATGCCGGGTTCAACTTCAAACTTGCTATTTACATCAAAAGCATAAGGTTTAGGTGTAATAGTAGCTAATTCGTCTAAATTGTCAAGACTGATTCCTCCGGCTAAAAAATACGGCTTCTGATTATCGTATTTTTTCAGAATGCTCCAATCGAATGTAACACCATTGCCACCATAGCCGTCTCCTTTGGCATCAAATAAAAAGAAATCAACGTGCGGCTTGTAGTTATTCAATTGGCTGAAAATAAAAGTTTCGTCCAAACGGAATGCTTTAATGATGTTAACCCCTTTTAATCGTAGACTTTTACAAAAATCAGGCGTTTCGTTGCCATGCAGCTGCACATACTGAAGATTATATTTTTTCACATTCTGTAAAATATAATCGACTGTTGAATTCACAAAAACACCTACTTTTCTGACTTCTCTGGTTATGGATTGAATCAATTCAACATCTAACAGATTACCAACGAATCGTGGAGACTTATCGTAAAAAATAAAGCCGATAAAGTCAGGTTTGAGCTCGATAAGCTCTTTAATGTTTTCGGCATCTCGCATGCCACAGACTTTCAGTTTCATAAAAATTATTTCCTTGCCCCCAAAGGAAATTTAATTTTACTCATACTCGGGACCAAAGCATGAATTGTAGAAAAATCTAATAAAAGATGTCAAAATTAACATTTTTTATTAGATTTTAGCAATAAATTCACCGAGTTTTGCACCTGGATTGTCATCTTTCATAAAGGTTTCACCAATTAGAAACCCTTTATATCCTACTAATTTTAATTGGTTAATTGTTTCGGGCTGACTAATACAACTTTCAGAAATCTTCACAATTCTTGCCGGAATTTTATCAGCTAATGCTAAAGATGCATTGACGTTATTTTCCGCAAAGTTTTTCAGATTCCGATTATTTACTCCAATAATATCTACATTTTCTAACGGACTCCTTTCCAATTCTTCCTCATCATGTATCTCTAAAAGGACTTCCAGACCCAGGTCATGCGCTTTCAGGCTTAGTTCTTTTATCTGTGCGGGGCTTAAACAAGCGGCAATTAACAAAATAACATCGGCACCCCACGCTCTGGCTTCATAGAGTTGATAGGTATCAATCATAAAGTCTTTTCTCAGAATTGGCGTATCAGGGTTAGCTGCTCTGGCTTTGAGCAAATCTTCTTTTGTTCCTCCAAAAAAATCAGTATCAGTCAATACCGATAAACCCGCAGCCCCTGCCGAGGCATAACCGTTTGTAACAAATTCAACAGTCAGTTGGTCGTTGATAATGCCTTTAGAAGGAGATTTTCGTTTATGTTCGGCTATAATTCCCGAAGAACCATCGGCTTTTAATCTTTCACTTAAGGATATGGTTTTTCTCGAAAAAAGCGGCTCTTTTGCTAAATCTTCTATAGTAGTTTTTGCTTTAGCTTCCGCTACTTCAATGGCTTTACGAGCCACTATTTTATCTAAAATGGTCATGTTATATGTATCAATAGGTAGTTTTATGGCTTATTCTTCAACTAATTTTTTTAAGGCATTCAAGGCTTTTTTACTTTCGAGCGATTCCTTGGCTTGTGCAATGCCCTCGGCAATACTAATACCTCTGGCTACGCTTAAGGCTACTCCGGCGTTGGCCAGCACTACATTAGTTTGTGCATTTGTGCCTTTATTTTCTAATATGTTTATCAGAATACTGGCCGAATCTTCAAGTGTACTCCCTCCGTGCAAATCAGATTGCGCAGTTAAATCAAAGCTGAAATGCGATGGTGAGTGAACAAATACACCATGACGAGTGCCTATATTAAAGTCGTTAGTAAACGAAATTTCGTCATAACCCCCTAAATCATGTATAATACCAAACTGTGCTGCCGAACGGTTGAATAATTGCGTGTACAAATCAAATACAGTCATATCATATACGCCCGTCAGTTGTTTTTGTACTTTTGCCGGATTCAACAACGGCCCCAACATATTAAAAAAGGTCTTTAAGCCTAATTCTTTTCGGATAGGGGCTACATGCTTCATCGCCGGGTGAAACAGAGGGGCATGCATATAACAAATACCTGCTGTTTCAATTTTATGTTTCAGAAAATCGACATCATTGGTAAACTTTACGCCTAAATATTCAAGAACCGTACTTGAACCCACCGAAGATGAAACCCCATGATTGCCATGTTTGGCAATGGCTTGTCCGGCTCCGGCTACAACAAATGCTGATGTTGTAGAAATATTAAAAGTATCTTTACCATCACCCCCTGTACCACATACGTCCATCGGGTCGAAATCAGTTAAATCAATAGGTACGGCTAACTCAAGCATGGCTTGCTGAAAACCCTCTAATTCTTCCACAGTAATGCCTCGCATCTGAATACCCATCAGAAAAGCGGCAATCTGTGAATTGTTACTTTCTCCTCTTCCTATTGTCAACAAGGCTTCTTTAGCTTCCTTGCTTGATAAGGTTTGACCTTGCAATAAAATCTGCAGATATTGTTTCATTTTAGGATAATAATTAGGCAAATTAATTTTTCAACCAGTTTTCAACCATTCTTACGCCATGTTGTGTCAGGTATGCTTCAGGGTGGAACTGAACGCCTCGCACATCATATCTGGTGTGAGCTTCAGCCATCACAAAGCCTTTTTCGTCAACAGCCGTTATTTTAAGCTCTTCGGGCATAGTTTCGGGTACAACCGTCCAGGAATGATAACGGCACACCTCTATTTTTTCGGGTACGCCCTGAAAAAGCTTTTCACCCTTATCTGTAATAATACAAGAGGTTGTAACCCCGTGCAGCACATCGCCCATATTATGCAATTTAGCTCCGAATGCTTCTCCGATTGCCTGATGACCCAGGCATACCCCAAAAATACTTTTCTTGGATGCATATTCTTTAATCAGGTCAATCATGATACCTGCTTCTTCAGGAATACCCGGCCCCGGTGAAAGCAGGATTTTATCGTATTTTGCTACGTCTTCTAATGCTATTTTATCGTTTCTGAATACATCTACGTTTCCACCTAAGTCTTTCAGAATATAGACCAGATTATAAACGAATGAGTCATAATTATCAAGAACCAGAATTTTCATTTTTTAATATTTTATTGAAATTGTTATATCAATTTTTTATTTTTCCCTTATGGCGAACGAGACGTTCGCGCCACAAATTATATTTCGCTTGCCATTTCAATGGCTTTCCTAAGAGCTGCCAATTTTAAATGTATCTCTTTCATTTCTAATTCTATATCTGACTTTGCCACAATACCCATACCTGCCTGATAGAAAAGCGTATTGTTTTTACTTAAGAAAGTACGGATAGCAATGGCATGATTGAAATTGCCTTTGAAATCCATGAAACCAATAGCACCTCCGTAGATACTCCGGTTGGTTGGCTCGAATCGGTTAATAATGGTCATGGCATTGTGCTTAGGTGCGCCTGAGAGCGTACCTGCCGGAAAGGTATCTGCAACCAACTGCAAAGGATTAGTACCTTTGTGCATTTTTCCGGTTACTTTTGAAACCAGATGGATTACGTGACTATAGAATTGTACCTCTTTAAAAATATCAACTTTTACTGAGTCTGAACTTCTGGATAAGTCATTCCGGGCTAAATCAACCAGCATCACGTGTTCTGCTGATTCTTTAGGATCGGCGTGTAGCTGGCGGGCTAATTCGGCATCGCTTTCGTCGTCACCGGTACGTCTGAAAGTACCAGCAATCGGATGAATTTCTGCCTGCCCATCTTTAATATAAATCTGCTTTTCAGGCGAACTGCCAAAAATATGGTAATCACCACCATCAAAATAGAATAAGTAAGGAGAAGGATTGATAGAGCGTAAGGCCCGGTAAACATTAAAATCATCGCCCTCGAATTTTCTTGAAAAACGTCTGGAAGGAACTATCTGGAATACATCACCGCGTAAACAATGGCCAATACATTTTTGGATGATTTCTCGCATATCGTCATCGTTAATATTAGTCAATTCTTCGCTATCAGCCTTGAATCTTGAAGTGGTTACTTTAGGGTTTTTGACAAAAAGCTCCAGTTTTTCCAGGCCATCTTTGTCTGGTTGAGGTTCTTGGCCTTCAGGCGTATAGGTATGCTCAAAAATGTATAATTCGTCTTTAAAATGGTTGATAGCAATTACATATCGGTAAACACGGTAGAGGATTTGCGGAATGGTGGTTTCAGCACTTTTTTCCTGAATCTCTATGTCTTCAAAATATTCTACAGAATCATAAGTAATATGCCCGAACAACCCATTCGTAATAAAAGAAAACTCACTTTTAGGCATCTCAAATTTAGCTGCAAAATCCTGTAAAACGCCTACTGCCTCTTTACGATTGGCTAAAGCGAACTGGTTCTTGGTGCCGTCCGGGAATTTCTGGGTAACAACATCGTTGTCTAATTGAAAACTGGCTACTTCGTCGCAGGCAATATAGCTGAAACTATTGTGCATAGCGTGGTAATCGGCACTTTCGAGAATAACCGAATGGGGGTATTGACTACGGATTCTTTGAAAAATTCCGACCGGAGTAAGCATATCGGCCAATAAACGTTTATATCGGGTTGTTATACCAAACTTTTGCATTTCTATCAGAGGTTTGTACTAATATTTTTATTAATCAATTTCAGTGTTCGAATAAATTCTGCTTGTCGTTCCGGTGAAATAATCACAGAATCATAATTTATCATAATAAATCTCAATTCTATCTCTTACTGATAAAGCCGGAGAACTGATTGGATTAGCTGTTTTTTTTATTTTTCTTATCTTTTTTATCTCAATTGTTTCATTAAACACGAATCCGCATACAATTTTCAAAGTATTTCCCTCAATCTGGTAATAGGTTCTGAATAAGAAACTCAGAATCAAGACTTTCACTACCATAAGCACTCCCACCATTATCCAGATCTTTTCAAGGGCTGTCATTACCACCAATACTATAAGAAAACATAGAAGGGGGGCAAAAAGCCAGTAACTTATTTTTGAATGGAATCTTTGATGCATAGCACAAAAAAAGCGGCTCACAGGATGAACTGTAAGCCGCTGAATATATTTTGATTACTCAATACATAGCTATGCTGTTCATCCTTTGCCGGAAGAACGCCACCACCAGATGTTAGCTATGATATTTCGTCGATTCATTGTCTGTGTTGAAATTGTTGATACAAAAGTATTGCGTAAATTTTTAAAACAAAATTTTTTTAAGAATTTCTGAATATTTTTTTTATTATCTGGTAATAGCTAAGGTTTTTTACTGTTCTGGTTGTAAAACCAGGTATTTGCTATAGCCAGTATTTTCAAGGGGTATAGTCTATGGGTAAATCCTCTGCTACTAATTCCCAACTCCAATAGCCCTGGTAATGAATGCCCTCGGCATCAAAATATTGTCCGTCACTTTCAACGGTAACATTAGGTTTGAGTAGTTTTATGGTAGATACTTGCGGTGCAGTCTTATAAACATCATTAGCTTTTTTACGACTTCTGAAATAGGTATAAGGCTCTGCTTCGTTCACATAGGTTATCTCAAGTAAATCATCAAATTTTAGTAGCGGATGACCTCTTGTCGAAAGCGTACTATCAATAATCTCTTTGTATGTAAGGGTTTGTTGAGGGAGATTGCTCTTATTAAAAAATTTTGTGGTAATATAAACGGTAGAATCGCCGGGTAGTGCTACTAATAAAGTGTCCTTACGAGGAACATAGCGTTTAACAATTTTCTTCAATAAAAAACCTTCTTCAAATAACTGTCTTTGATACAAGGAACGCATAAAGTGCATAATCGAGCCATAATAGGCTTTATGTCTGTTCTCTACCCATCTTTTTTCTTCCTTCTCATTATTTGGAATCAAGCTCTCATATACTACATGACCACTGTAAAAAATCCGGTGTTTTTCTTTGTTCAAAGAATACTCGTCTAACTGAAATTTCAATTTATAGCCTAAGCCTCTGTTTTCAATAATAACTGGCTCCTGCGCCCTTGCAGTGAATTTCTCAGGCGCGTTCTCAAAATACAACACTTCCGGGTTAACCAATTTACATTGAATAGCATTTTCGCTTTGCCCAATAAAATTCTTAGAAAAAAAATCTACGTTATCCTGCCAATAAAGGTCCTTCTTACGGTGTGCTTTGATAGTAACAGCATCTAAGGCATTGTTACCAGGGACTAAATTAATGCGATACGATTTAGCAATTTCTGCCTGAATCGATAACACCAGTGTTTCAAAACCTATATAAGAAACTACCAGATTGAATTTTCCTGGAGGTACATTTTTAAGCGAAAAAGTACCGTTTGAGTTTGTTTGAGTGCCCTTAGTCGAATTAGCCAGAAACACATTTGCGCCTGGGAGAGGTGTCTGGTCTTGATTGTTAATAATAATGCCTTTTATTTCAAACTGCCCGTATCCGAAGAAAGGGTAAAATAACAATATGATTAAAATCTTTTTCATGAAAATGGGCTACTTATATGTATCAATAATCCCTCCTGTCTGAAACGAAACTTCTTTTACTAAACTGGCAGCATTAAAATACAATAACATTGAGCGCGAGTTAGTCGGATTCTGAATATGCTCACATTGAGGGCCTTTTTCTAAGAAAAACACAAAGACCTTTTCGTTACGACGGCTCAGAATCTGGTAGTCATATCGGCCGAAGTTTTCTATAATCAGGTTTTCACTCAGACCAAGTATTTTAGGTCTGAGTGCTTTCAGAGGGTCAATCAGTTTTACTCGTTTGTCTTCACAACCACCTCTGTCAGTCTTGAAACTCTGTAAGTCAAAATCTCCTAAATCAGCTTTTTTATTTTTACAGGCACTTAAAACTAAAAGTGCAATAATTAATAATTTACGCATCACTTTTAAATTTTTATTTCTACCATTTGTTTGCCTGATCGGCTTTTCTCGGCCATAAAGCCCATCACATGGCTTTCAATAGACGCATCAATAGTTGATGTTAATAATTCGGGTTTATTCTGGGCTACTGCCTGCACAAAATTGCGGGCTAAACCATAGTCGCCGCCGGCATGGCCTGATGCCTGACTTTTGTATTCGGGCAATTCGCTGGCTCGCCATTTGGTGTTCTGTTTCGTACGAAAATCATAAGTCTGAATCTCGTCCATATCTCCCCACACTTCCCCATGCGAAAACATCAGCCGGGTCTTACGGGCTTCAAAAGACGTAAAGGCTTCCATAGCAAAGTTTACTGTAATACCCCCCTCAAACTCCATTGATGTAGTGTAATGGTCAGGCTGGTCGTTATTCATTCTATAAACACAACGACCGTATGGAGAAGTTTTCAGTTTCTCTAAAATTTCATCACCTTGCTTAGCCGGGTCATCGGTTACATCAAGTACTCTTATGCGCAGGCGTTGTTTATGGTAAATATTAATAGCCGAAAAAGGACATTCAGCTTCTACTTTACAGCCATCTGTACAACGCTCCGTGCTACCTTCAGGGGCATTTTCTTTTCTGAACCAACTCAATGAGCCATAAGCTGCAATATTTTTACAGGGTTTGCCGATAATCCAGCGCAGAATATCCAGATCATGGCAGGATTTTGCCAGAATAATCGGATTCGTGTCTTTGGCCACATGCCAGTTGCCCCGCACATACGAGTGTGCCATGTGCTGGTATTCAATACCCTCCAGATGATTGACACTGATTAATTGTCCGAACTGGCCGCTTTGTGCGATTTCTTTTAGTTTTCTGAAATACGGCGTATAGCGTAATACATGGCAAACAGCAATAATTCTTTGGGTTTTCTTAGCCATTGCCAATATATCTAAACATTCTTGATATGATGGTGAAATAGGTTTTTCAAGTAGTACATGATAGCCCATTTCCAGTGCTTTCATAGCCGGGCCGTAATGCAGGTCGTCAGGAGTTGAGATGATAATGGCATCGGCAAACTTAGGTACCTTAAAAACATCTTCCCATGTTTTAAAACGATTTTTCTCTGCTATATTATGATCTTTAGTGTATTTATTGTTTCTGAATGGGATGGGTTCTGCTACCCCTACTATATCCAATTCATTCGGAAATGCCAGGGCAAAGCGCCCATATACATTGCCTCTGTTACCTGCCCCTAAAACAATAGCTGTTACTGGTTGTTCAAATGCAATGTATCGTTCGTCATGTGGTAGTTCGATAGGTTCGTTATCAGGGTTTTCTGCAAAAGCATCGGTATTGAAAAATGATAAACCACCAGTAGTTAAGCCAAAGGCTTTAAGAATATCTCGTCTTGAAAAACTGTCCATTTAGGGTAGAATCGTTAAAATTGATTACTTTTGCAAATATACTATAAACACAAACACATCAATTAATGCAAGGAAAATTAGTAAAGATAGTGCCTGCTTTCATGCTTGTTGTTATGGTTATTATCACAGCGGCAGTATTGGTGGCCTATTATACAGGCCATCAGGCATTAGCACTTACAATCCAGAAAATTCAGTTTTATACAGTTGGAATAGGTGCTGTTGTAAGCCTGTTTCTGCTGTTTAAGCAACGCCAGCAAAAGAAAAAAGCTGAATAAACTAACAGGTTTATTCAGCTTCTGTTTTCAGGTAGATCAATCCTTCTGCCACTCCCATACTTTCAGTTTTGTAACCTTTGCTCTGCCATCCCGGCTGAATAATTGCCAGTTACCATTATCTCCCTCCGGAAAAATAAGACTGGTTATAACTGCTTCGCCGTCATTGCCAAATACTTCAATAGACGACTGGTCAACAAAAATCAATAATCTTACCGTTCCTCTTGCTATTTTCATAGGGCTGGCATCCATTGAAGAAAAATTAGGAGCAATGACTTTACCCGAATTAATACGATTAATATAGAGTTGTTCGCTATCTTTCTGATAGCCAATCAGCGTTTCCTGATTATTCGCTGCATTTTTCATTACTTTTACCCCTACTTCTCTGGCTCCGGCCAACTCAAACTCAACATCGATCATATAAGATCCAGCCTGATTCCGCCACATCATGCCGTTATCTTCCTCTATACTCATCTCTTCCATCTGCACAACCCCATGCCAGTTTTTTGCCTTTAAAACTTCTTCAGCAGGCTTTTGCAAAAGTCTTAATCCCTCCCGGGTTCTTTTTAAAGAAATTTCTCTCGGAATACTCATTTGCCCTTTCCACGGAAACGTCGGAAGAGCATCGGTATAGTTCCAGCTCGCCATCCAGCCCAACATACTTTTCTTAGGTGCGTTACTGAAAGGAATAGCCGCATAAAAATCTTTACCATAGTCAACATACAACTTTGTATCTGCTGGATTTTCATTAGTAAAGGTTTTCCCGTCAAAATTGCCGACAAAGTACTGCATACCTATAAAATCCTGATGAGGGCCGTTAGAAGAAAGCATCAATACCCATCTGGTGCCTTGTTCGCCCTCTATTGGCAGTTCTATCAGTGAGGGACATTCCCACATTTTTCTTAAATCCCCCTGTTTGCCGAATTCGCTTAATAGTGTCCAGTCTTTCAGGTTTTTAGAGCCGTAAAATTGTGCCTTATATTCGAGAGGTAATACAACTACCATCACCCATTGTTTAGTGGGTTCATGCCAGAACATATTCGGGTCACGAAAATCTTTCATGGCCTTTCCGCTTGGTTGAGGGGCCGGAATCACAGGGTTGCCTTCAAACTTTGTCCATGTTCTGCCTTTATCGGTCGAATAGGCCAAATGCTGATTTTCTTTTTTGCCATGATAATCGGCCGTATAAATTGCTACAAAACTATTAGCACCAAAACCACTCGTATTATTTTTGTCAACTACCACACCACCTGAAAAAATCCATACTGAATCTTCTGGAATAGCTACTGGCAGGTGTTCCCAGTTCACTAAATCCTTGCTTACGGCATGCCCCCAGCTCATATGCCCCCATTTATTTTCAAAAGGATTGTGCTGATAAAAGAGATGCCATTCGCCATCATGATACAAAAGCCCGTTAGGGTCGTTTGTCCAGTTTTTTGCAGGCGAAAAATGAAAATTAGGTCTCCACTGTTCGGTAGATGCTTGTTGGGCATAAACTACAGAACTGATAAACAGAAACAAAGCAAGGATAAGTTTTTTCATAGGATAAAGATTAGGGAAATCTATATACAAACATAAAAGAAATTATCAATTCAAGTCGCTAATCTTGATTAATTATATTACTTTCATAATATTCTGAATTTTCAGAATATTCTAATTATACAGAATATATAAACACATTTAAAATTCTATAAGAATTATATTATCAAGGGTTTAGCATTAGTTTTCTCATGTTTGTTTTCCCGTCATTACTTTGTACCTTTGCGCCGCTATGCAAGAGTTTTTCACGGATTCGGTACAAAAAATACAAGAATTTAACGATTTATTGGCGTCACCCCGAAAAATTGTTATTACTACTCATCAAAACCCAGATGCCGACGCACTTGGTTCGTCGTTGGGTTTAGCTTCCTATTTAAAGAAAAAGAATCATGTTGTAACGGTTATTACACCTACCGACTACCCTGAGTTTTTACAATGGATGGCAGGCGAGAAGGAAGTAATTAACTTTGAGAGTGACAAACAGGATATGGCCAGACAGTTGGTAGCTGATGCAGAAATAATTTTCTGCCTTGATTTCTCAGCGCTGGGGCGTATCAAAAGCATGGAGGAATATGTTAGGAAAGCTTCAGCAAAAAAAGTGCTCATAGACCACCACCAACAACCGGAACATTTTGCTGATTTTGTTTTCTGGAATGAAAAGGCCGCAGCTACCTGTGAATTGATTTATCAACTGATAGAAATTCTGGGCGATAAAGCACTAATTGATATTCCTGCTGCTGAGTGTCTCTATGCAGGTTTAGTAACAGATACAGGGTCATTCCGGTTTGATAGCACTACCAAAGATTTACATAGAGTAGCAGGTGAATTAATAGAAATAGGTGTAGAGACAAATAGCATACACCGGAAAATTTTTGATAATAACTCTTTAGAGCGTATTCAGTTTTTAGGATTTGCTATAAGCCAGAAATTAGTCTATTTGCCTGAGTACAGAGTGTCGTACATGACAATCTCCAAAGAAGAGTTAGCTAAGTTTGGTTCTAAAAACGGCGATACTGAAGGAATAGTAAACTATGGGCTTTCGATTAAGGGCGTCGAAATGACAGCCATGTTTGTCGAGAGAGAAGATATGGTACGCATTTCGTTCCGCTCTGTAAAAGATTTTTCTGTAAGCGAATTTGCCAGAAATCATTTTGATGGTGGTGGGCACAAAAATGCCGCAGGTGGGCGTTCTTATGTGAGTCTGGCAAAAACACTTGAGAAGTTTCTCGGTCTTTTGCCTCAATATAAAGCAAAGCTGTTAGAAAGCGAATAAATATCTGATTAAGTAATATATCATAATTAATAAATTTCATGACAAAATTTTTGAAACCTACATTGGGTCTTGCGGTAGCAACAGGTTTGCTCTTTTCTTGCGACAACTTTAAAGTAACCCAGGAGTCCGATGGCTCAAAATACCAGATTCACGAAAAAGGAAATGGTAAAACAACGGCAAAAGAAGGAGATATCGTAACTTTTGATTTAGTAATAAAAGCTCCTAACGATACAGTTTTTACCGATACTTATAAAAGAAAAGAACCAATTGTAATGCCTTTACCTAAAGGCCAGTTTAAAGGCTCTTTTGAAAACAGCCTTATGCACTTATCAGAGGGCGATAGCGCAACTGTTTTTGTAAGTGCAGACTCATTGTTTATGCGTGTGCAACAACCTTTACCTCAAGGGGTAGCCAAGGGTTCTGATATGAAATTTATTGTGAAAATAAAAGCAATTCAAAACCAGGCACAATATCAGAAAGCACAGGAAGAAAAGAAAAATAATGAGTTGAAACTCATGGATAATTTTGCCAGGAAAAACTTCCCTAATGCCACAAAAACACAATATGGTATGTATCGGGTCGTTCTGAAAGAAGGTGCTGGTGCAACCATTGTGGCAGGAAATACCGTCAAAGTAGATTATACGGGAAAACTGATGAACGGAAACGTCTTTGATAGTTCAGTAGGTAAACAACCAATTGAATTTCCGGTTGGGCAAGGTGCAGTAATTCCGGGTTGGGAACAGGCATTAATGATGATGAAAAAAGGAGAAAAGAGTATTTTCTTTATTCCATCAAACTTGGCTTATGGAGAGCAGGGTAGTGGTCCTATTCCGCCTTTCAGCCCATTGGTTTTTGAAATGGAAATTATCGATGTGAAATAAATAATTTAATTGTAATGAAAAAGATAGTACTCGGATTAGTTGTAGTAGCTTGCTCTGTTTTATTGAATGCCTGTAATGGTTTTCTGACCAATGACCTGGAAGAGACCATGAAACTGAATGAACAACAGATGTTGAATTATATCAACACCAAAAATCTGCAGATGACCAAAGCAGACAACGGTATGTATTACCAGATTACCCAAACCAATGCTTCAGGGAAGAAAGTAAATTTAGGAGATGAGGTAAAATTGCATTTTGTTTTGTCTTTATTGGATGGTACAAGAATTGATAGTACAGAAAGACTGAAAAATGCTCCATTCTCAGGTATTTTTGGTGGTACAATAGGTTTACAAGGATTATTAGATGCGATCAATACTTTAAGAGAAGGCGAAAGAGGCCTTTTCTTGATTCCGTCTTATTTAGCTTTTGGTTCTCAAACGCAAAATAAAATTCCAGCTAATTCGGTTGTGGTTTTTGATCTGGAAGCGGTCAGATACCGTTCAGAAGATCAACAGATCGAAGAGTATATTGCTACAGGTACTAATACAACCTTTGTATCAACAGATACGACGGCGTCTGGTGTAAAAGTTCTTAAAATAACTGAAACAACCGGTACACAATTGGCAGCAGGCCAGACAGCCACTGTAAAATATACAGGGTATCTGGCAAGTACTATCAAACAGTTTGATACCGGGCAGATAGATGTATATTTAGGAGGCGGAGGTGTAGTAAAAGGCTTTGACGAGGGTTTGCAAAAATTAAGAGTAGGAGAGAAAGCGGTGCTGGTTTTCAAGTCAGCACTTGGTTACGGAACACAAGGAATAGCAGATCAGACAACTAATACTTATAAAATTCCGCCTTATTCACCTTTAATCTTTGTTGTAGAGGTTAAGAGCACAAAATAAAATCATTATTTTCTGTAATTTTAAAGCCCCTGAATTTTTCAGGGGCTTTATCGTTTCAATAGATTTTTACAAATATGTCGAAAATACCTAAAGAACTTGAAAAAGCAATTGTCGAACTTCCTGCCAAAGAGAAAGATAAAATGCTTTTACGACTAATAGGCAAGAATGAATTATTAGTACAACAATTACAATATCAGTTACTTGAAAATGAATCTTTTTTAGGTGACAGGCGCGATGAAATCAAGAAAAGTATTCTGAGGGTTTCAAAAATGTATCATGATACGCCCGGCTGGATGATGATGGATATGAGGGATTTGAATAGTCGGATTACGAACCATGTAAAAATAACTAAAGATAAATATGGCGAAATAGAACTGACTTTATACCTGCTCAATAGTTTTTTCGATAACCAGTTGAAACTATTAGAGAAATATAGTAGTAAATCTGATACAATCGCCTTATATATTGCCAAACGAACAGAGTTTATACTAAAAAAATTGCCCAAACTCCATGAAGACTATTACATAGAGTTTGAGCAAGAGGTTAATAAATTGTTAGAGCGGGTTAATAACTATGCTCCTGCGTATTATGTGCGGCAAATGGGTTTACCCAAAAGCTGGGAGTATTAGAACTAAGCTGACAATTCGCCTATTCAAAACTTCTGATAGTGTCAGAAATAATATCTACACAATCCCACAATTGCGACTCCGTCATTACTAAGGGGGGAGCCAGGCGTATTTTATTGCCATGTGTAGGCTTTGCCAGCAGGCCATTCTCTTTAAGTTGATTGCATATATCCCAGGCCAGGTCAGAATCTTCTGTAGTATCAATCAAAACGGCATTCAGCAAACCTTTTCCGCGTACTTGTGTAATAATACTGGTCTCATCTACCAACTTCAGCATTTCACGGCGGAAAACATCGCCTAAACAATCAGCATTCTCAGCCAGATTCTCATCTTTTACTACCTGCAATGCCTCCATAGCCACTGCACAGGCCAATGGATTCCCGCCATAAGTAGAACCATGCTCACCAGGTTTCAGCGTCAGCATAATTTCATCATCTGCCAGTACTGCTGAAACAGGCAAAACTCCACCAGAAAGGGCTTTACCTAAAATAATCATATCAGGGCGTATATCATAATGGTCAGTAGCTAATAATTTACCTGTTCGGCCAATGCCTGTCTGAATTTCGTCAGCTATAAACAGTACATTGCTTGCTTTACATAATCTATAGACCTCTGGTAAATACGGGTCATCAGGCACAACTACCCCTGCTTCTCCCTGAATTGGCTCTACAATAAAACCAGCAACGTAGGGATCGTTGATTAACGCTTCTTCTAACGCTTCTATATTGTTATAAGGCACTACTTCTATGCCTGTCATATAAGGGCCAAAATCTTTACGGGCTGTTGGGTCGGTTGAGGCAGAAATAACCGATAAGGTTCGTCCATGAAAATTCCCTCCGGCAAAAATTATTTTTGCCTTGTTTTCAGGAATACCTTTTACCTGATATCCCCATTTACGGCATAGTTTCATCGCTGTTTCTACAGCTTCAACACCTGTATTCATGGGTAATACTCTGTCATAGCCAAAGTATTGGGTAATATATTCTTCAAATCGACCAAGCACCGAATTGTAAAATGCCCGTGAAGTGAGTGTCAGCTTTTGAGATTGCTCAATTAATGCGTTGATAATGCGTGGGTGGCAATGCCCCTGATTAACCGCAGAATATGCCGATAGAAAATCGTAGTAACGTTTCCCTTCAACGTCCCATACATACACACCTTTGCCTTTGTCTAAAACCACCGAAAGTGGGTGATAATTATGGGCTCCGTAGCGTTCTTCCAATTCAATTAGTTGTTCGCTTAAATGAGTATCTACTAACATAGTATTGGTATTTAATTTTTCTCTGGTATATACGACAAAAATGTTAAAATGACTTATAATAATCAATAAATAAGTTATATTTACTTAATTGATAAAAAAAATAGGAAATAATAGTAATTATATTCCCAATAAAATTCATTTTGACTTATGATTAATCAGGAATTTTTAGATGATTTCGATAAACAGATATTAATACAGTTAGAGAAAGATGGGAGAAAACCCTACTCAGAAATTGCCAAAAATCTGAACATTTCCAATACAATGGTGCATCAACGCATAGCACGTATGAAGAAAGTCGGGATTCTGAAAGGGGCAGGAATTATTCTGGACGAACGCAAGTTAGGGTATGAGTGGAGTGCATTTACAGGCATTATTCTGAAAGAAGACTCAGACTCCATACTGATTATTGAAGAGCTTAGAAAAATACCTGAAGTAACCGAGTGTTATTATATTACAGGCCAATACACGCTATATGCCCGCATAGTGGCGAAATCAAGCGAACATATGCGAAGGGTATTGTACGATAAAATTGATAATATCGACGGAGTACTCAAAACAGAATCGATGATTGACTTTGGCGCAGCTTTCAAGAGAAACGTAAGCGTAGAACTATAAATCCGACAAGCCCAATTTTGCCAAATAAAATTTGCTTAGTCTATTGATTTTGTGGGTTGTACAATACAAAAACAAATATTAATTTTGCAGAAACCAAATAAAAATGCCTCGTATATATCTTGATAATGCCGCAACCACCCGTCTTGACGACGAAGTTTTGCAGGCCATGCTTCCCCTGATGACAGAAAATTTCGGGAATCCCTCTTCTATCCATGCCCATGGGCGTCAGGTACGTTCGGCTATAGAAAGAGCCCGTAAAAGTATAGCTACTTTATTGGGTGCATCACCTTCAGAAATATTCTTTACATCGGGCGGAACAGAGGCAGATAATACCGCTATTACCTGCAGTATTGATACTTACCAGCTAAAACACGCCATTACTTCTCCAACTGAGCATCATGCAGTATTACATACTTTGGAGCATCTGGCAAAGCAAGGAATTATTGAGTTGAGCTATGTAAAACTGGACGAAAAAGGCCGTATAGACGTAACTCATCTGGACGAATTATTGAGCACTAAACCCCGTACGCTCGTTTCATTAATGCACGGGAATAATGAAATAGGTAATCTTATAGATTTAAAACAGATAAGCGAAATCTGTAAAAAATATAATGCGGTGTTCCACTCTGATACTGTTCAGACAATGGGACACTACACCCACAATCTGCAAGAGTTAAACATAGACTTCATCGTAGGAGCAGCACATAAATTTCATGGGCCAAAAGGCGTAGGTTTTTTATATATCAATGCCAGCAATAAAATACACCCGTTTATTCATGGAGGTTCGCAGGAGCGCAATATGCGTGGCGGAACAGAAAATGTATATGGTATTGTAGGGATGGCAAAAGCCCTTGAAATTGCCTATCGTGATATGGAAGCACACCAAAATCATATTAAAGGATTAAAGAACCGGATGATTGAAAAACTGATGGCTAATATTCCGGGTATTACTTTTAATGGAGATTCAGCAGATATAGAAAACAGCCTTTATACCGTCTTGAGTGTGAGCTTCCCGCCCAGTGCAGATAATGATATGCTTCTGTTTAATTTAGATATAGCGCAGATTTCCTGCTCGGGAGGAAGTGCCTGTTCAAGCGGTACAGATGTGGGTTCTCATGTATTAGGAGCTTTAAAAGTACACCCTGACAGAGGTAATGTTCGCTTCTCTTTCGGAAAATATAATACCGAAGAAGAAATAGATAAAGTAGTAGAAGTGCTCACAGAAATTTACGCCAGAAAGGTATTGGTTTAGGCTTTTTTACTCACCGCAGCTCCTCTTCCAAAAGAAAGGAGTTGCGGTGAGATGAAAACTTATAGCGTATTATAATATTCTACCAATGCAGCAACAGAGGCATCTTCTTTAAAATTTGTCTTCTTATCTTTGATATACTGCTCTAATTCCGCCGATTTATCGTTTAACACACCCAAAAGTGCTTTTTTATCCTTCTTGATTTTGGCATAATTACCATCTGCTTTTAGTAGGTAATAAGCGGTATTCTCTGAAAACGTCTTGGTTGTAGTAGCTGAGCCATAGGCTTTACCTTCTCTGATTACCTTCATTGTCTTTTTTAGAAATTTCACTTTCTTGCCATCGTTCAGCAGTTCAAAATACGGGTCTTTATCCACCTCTTTTATCCACGGAACCTCAATAAAACTCATAGCTATATTATTAGGGTAGAGTATGAATGATTTTACAGGAGAGGTAAATCCTAAATCAGCACCGTTTTTGCCTTTAAAGAACACAATACCTTCTATCTGATCATATTTCAGGTCAAGGTCTTTATAATTCTTTCCATCGCTCAATGTTACTTCACCTTTTGTCCAGTTTTCAAAAAGATAGGGTGTCCCTACTACATCCACATATTTACCCGCCATCAGAGGTTTTCCGTTTACATCCTGCATATATTGAGCCCGGGCTGTGAAAGCAATCAAAAAAAGCACGACATATAAAATAGTTTTTTTCATAATCAGAATAGTTTTTAGCAAATATAATGATGATACAACGATAGGCTAAGTACTAATGGTATAAAAAAGCCCGACTTAAAGATAAGCCGGGCTTTTCTGGAAAAAACAGAATTAATATCCAGGATTTTGTGAAATATTCGGATTCGCATTTCTTTCAGTTTGCGGAATTGGCCCGATTCTGAAATTGCTTGTATATGGAATACTTCTTACAGCGTATCGTCCACCTACACGAACGATATCTCTTTTCAGACGAGTCAGATCATAATATCTGTCTCCTTCAAAAGCTAATTCTTTTCTGCGTTCTGTGATGATGTCTTCAATCAAAGTAGAACCTGTAGAAGCATAAACTAATGAAGGGTCTCTTTGTGCAACCAAAGCGTTAAGATATTTCAATGCGTCGGCCTCTTTGTTAGTGCGAGCGGCAGATTCAGCTGCAATCAGATAAACTTCAGATAAACGAAGTACTTTCTTATCATCTCTGTCGCCTGCTACGTTTTGGTATTTATTAACAATATATGCAGGATTTTCAGCTTGCGCTCTTGAACCAATCACGATTAGTTTTTTTCTGACATCAGTATCAGAATACAATTTATATAACTCATCATTAGCTAATAAATCACCATAACCAGCCTGATTGTAGATATATCCTAACTCATCAGTACCTGCATTCAGGGTAGCGTCAGCCGATACTTCAAATAAAGTTTCGTTTTTAACCGATGCAGCATTAGAAGTCGGATTCGCCCAGTAAGCTAATACTTTATCAGAAGTTAATAAAGTAAAACCACTACTATTGATTACTTCGGTTGCAGTAGTATAAGCTTTCTCGTAATCACCTTGATAAAAGCTCACTTTAGCAGCCAAAGCGCGTGCTGCAAATTTCGAGAATCTTGCAGAGCCGGTATATTCAGTCATAGAGGCATAAGCCTTATCTAAGTCAGACTGAATTTGTGCATAAACTTCCTGAACAGTATTACGTTTTGGTTTCAATGTAGGGTCATAATGTAATACAATAGGCACTCCTTCAGAAGCTGCGTCGCCTGATTTTGAAAAACTACGAAGCAAGTTGAAATATAATAAAGCTCTGATTGCGTATGCTTCACCTTTCAATTGGTTTACGTTCGCATTCTCAGTCAATTTTGCATCAATGATATTATTTGCTCTTAGTATAGCTGAATAAGCATTATTCCAGTAACCTTCATAATCAGCACTTGCAGTAGTGATTACATATTGGTCAAATGCAAAATATCGGCCTGAGTTTCTTGAAGAAAGAAAGGCATTGTCTGCACCTAAATCTCCGATAACCGGAATCGTACGGCCAAAAAGGTTAGCACTTCTCAACTGTGCATAATTTCCTCTTAAAGCCACCAATAAGTCAGCTTCTGTGGCAACTGCCGCTTCGTTCGGAACTTGAGTATAAGGAGATAGCTCTAAGAAGGATTCTTTACAAGAAGAAAGAAAACCTGTCATAAGAACTCCCAAGACTACTATTTTATAATTGAATCTTTTCATGATAATTCTTTAGAAATTTTGTGTTAAAACGCGACTTGTAAACCACCTGTAAACGTTTTTGGAAGATAAATATCTAAGTTGGTAGAACTGTTGATATAAGTCTCTGGGTCATAAGGTAAGTTTTTGTCTTTTACCCAGGTCCAGAGGTTGCTTCCTCTTACATATAGCTTCACATTGCTCAATTTCGCTTTTGAAACAATATTTGAAGGTAATGTATAACCAAATGAGATGTCTCTTAAACGGATATAGTCACCACCATATAAATATCTGCTTGATAAAGAGTTTGAGGCGCTTGAACCACCGTAAACATATTTTGGAACGTTAGTAACATCACCAGGTTTCTGCCATCTTGTCAACTGAATAGCTACTCTGTTAAATGTTGCATTATAACCATCACTTTGTGTATAGTTAGCCCAGCTGTCACGTACCATGTTTCCGAAGTTGTAGTAGAACAAGAAATCAAGGCTTAATCCTTTATAGGCAAAAGTAGAACCTAAGCTACCAAATGCTTTTGGTGTTGCTGAACCTACAATAAATTGTTTGGCACTGTTGTAGGTACTGGTTTTTTCAGTGCGGGTCTGGTCAATCCACCATTGTGGCGCACCAGTAGCCGGATCAACACCTGCCCAGTCTCTAACATAGAATGATTGGTAATCTTCGCCCACTCTTCTGATAAACGCACCTGCTACCTGATCAGCATTGTTTACAAGTGTCAGGATTTTGTTTTTGTTCATTGAAATATTGAAACTGGCATCCCATGTAAAATCACCTAAAATCAATGGTGTTCCTGAAAGAGCAATCTCAACACCCTGGTTTTGTAATGAACCAACATTGTTTTTAAAGCTGGTAAATCCGGTTGTTCTTGATAATGGTTCATCTAACAACAGGTTGGTTGTTTTTCTGGTGTACCACTCAACCGTAACATTCAAACGTTTTTTCAATAAAGTCGCATCAAAACCTATATCCAGCGGACGGTTTTCTTCCCACGTAAGGTTTACATTACCTACGGCATTAGGGCCACTACCAGTTGCACCTAAATAGTTGAAACCTGCACCATAAGCATAAGTAGGTTGCCAGTCATAATCACCAATTGCTGCGTTACCGTTTACACCATAAGACGCTCTTAACTTCAATTGGTCAATCCAGGTAAGATCAGTCATAAATGCTTCTTTATGAATATTCCATGCACCACCTACAGACCAGAAATTACCATATCTTGTATTGCTACCGAATCTTGACGAACCATCTCTACGGAAACTACCTGATAAAACGTATTTGTTTTGCACCGAGAAGTTTGCCATTGCCAAAGCCGATGCGAAAGAGTAATCACTATTCGAACCAACAGCTGAGTTATATACCGAACCTGCTGATGGAACTATGATGTTTAAGTTTGCTGGCAGACCATAAGCAACTGCATTTGAGAAATATTGTTGCGATTTTTGAGCTTCATATCCGGCAATTACATTCAATACATAATCATCGTTTTTAGTAATATCCCATGTATAATCAGCTAAGTTTGTCCATACCCAGTTGAAATAACGGGTATATAACCTTGATGCACGCCCACCATCATTTCTACCATCACCTGCAAATGGGTTGTTATAAACGTCTTCTTCGTAGTTATTATAATCTAAACCAATTTTAGAAGAAAGTTTCAAATCTCTTAATACCTGATATTCTAACGCCACAGTTGAGATTCCCTTCATACCAGATGTTTTTCTTTTGTCCATTTCGGCAATAGAAACCGGGTTGAAAAGAGCACCTGCAGGGAAGTCCGGGCCGGTAATGTTTGGTGTGCCATCAGCATTTCTTGGAGAGTATGATGGCAATAAGAAATAAGCTGTTAAGACAGGATTGGCAAACAAACCACCTGTACCAGGGCCTTTCTGACCAGTAGAAGAAAGCATCAGGTTTGCTTTCAGGGTCAATTTATCAGTTATTTTGTTAGTCAGGTTCAAGTTACCTGTATAACGATTGAAAAGTGACTGGATAACCGTACCTTCTTGTTTGAAATAACCACCTGAGAAGTAGAACTGTGTTTTTTCGTTACCACCACTTGCAGACAGGTTATATTGTTGCTGAGTACCTGTACGGGTAACTTCATCTAACCAGTTGGTATTTACACCATTGTTAGTTCTGAAGTTCTGATCTACTAAAGCTCCTGCTGCGGTAATATCAGAGGCAATACCTGCATTTACAATACCTTCGGCAGTTAATTCACGCCATTCTGAGCTCGTTAACGGACGGTTAGCATCACTTAAATAAGCAATATTTGCTACCCCGACTTCAGTATCAAAACGAATTTTGGTTTTACCGGCTTTCCCTTTCTTGGTAGTAATCAGAATAACGCCATTGGCAGCACGAGAACCATAGATAGAGGCCGAAGCAGCGTCTTTTAATACCGAAACACTCTCAATATCGTTAGGGTTAATACCTGCTAAAGCATTTGCAGTTGTGGTATTTCTTGTCAAATCACCCGAGTTAATAGGTACACCATCAACTACATAGAGTGGGTCTGCACCAGCAGTCATTGAACCAATACCACGGATACGGATATTCTGGATTGAACCAGGCTGACCAGAACCACCAGCAGATTGTAAACCTGCCACACGACCTTGAATAGCTTTGTCAACAGAGGTAAATGGAGTATTCTCGATTTTCTCAGAGTTTACAACACCCACAGCACCTGTTTTCTTGATGTTAGAAGTTGTACCATAACCTACTACAATAGCTTCAGCCAACTCCTGAGCGTCAGAAACCAATTGTAAATCAATAACAGTACGGTTATTTACCTGAACTTGTTGTGTCACAAAGCCAATAAAACTGAATGTAAGCGTGGCATTGCTTGGTACTGTAATGCTGTAGACACCTTCTGCATTTGTTGTTGTACCTTTGGTAGAGCCTTTTACTGTAACACTCACACCCGGAAGAACAGAACCATCGTCAGATGATGTAACCTTGCCGGATACGGTTTTGTCTTGTGCAAAAACCTGCACGCTCCAAAACAACACCAAGAAAAGGCTTGGTAGAAGAGATTTCCTCATAATCGTTTGTTTGGTTTTTAGTTTGTTTTTACTGGAAAAATACCCTTGTTAGAGTAATCATTTTACAAAAATAATGTAGAGAAAATTCAAAAAACAACAGTTTTTTTTAAAAAAAGTAAAGAACAAGTTTGAATATTTTCAATAAAATACTAAAAAATGTTTTTGTATCTAATTGACTATAAGCTTTTTATAAAATTCAAATTAGGTATTTTTTTTAGCTCTAATAGAGAGCTGTTATAAGCATTAATTTTTTCTAAATTATATTCCTGAAAACAAAAAAGGCAGCCTATTGACTGCCTCTTTGCGATATATGTGTTTCGGTAATTATGCTTATTTTTTATCCCACCATACCCTTGTATCCTGAGTATCAGGTCCTTGAGCAGCTACGGCCTTATCATAGTTGGCTTTGTTAAGTGTTTGTTCTGTAACAGGGTACGCCAGACGATGAGGAATTTGTCCGCTCGGATTCAGTGGGTTAGCTGCCGGGGTTAACATGGGGTAACCTGTACGACGCCACTCAGCCCATGCTTCATTGCCTTGATAAAATAACGATACCCATTTTTGTGTAGCAATTTGTTCCAACGCTTTGGCATCATCATATTTTACTTCAGGTTGTTGCAAGAAAGCATCTACAACAGCATCAGTAGCCGCTGCACCAATCCATTGTTGGATAGAGGCTTTGATTGCACTTTCATATAGTGCTTTAGGATCACCTGAAATCCAGCCCAATTTAGCAGCTTCTGCTTCAGAGAACAATACCTGAGCATAAGTTACTACATTAGCAGGTGAATTTTGCTGACGTATTGAACTCGCCGCCAACGACACATCTTGTGCTTTCCATGTTGGTGGGAATACACCATAAGGCACACCTACATATTTTTGTAGAATGTTCTGGTCTGCCATGCCCGGAATCCGAGGATCATTGGTTTTAGTCAGATAGTTCATAAAAGTACTACTTACAGCAAAATCCTTACGGTTAGCTGTAATATAGTTATTATACAAAGGGTGCTCATTGTTAGCTTCCGCCAGATACC
The DNA here is from genome assembly GCF_013912375.1 of Emticicia sp. BO119. Classification (GTDB taxonomy): domain Bacteria; phylum Bacteroidota; class Bacteroidia; order Cytophagales; family Spirosomataceae; genus Emticicia. The sequence continues at coordinate 466,051 of NZ_JACETV010000004.1, forward strand.
CATATTTCACGTTATCAGCATTTGATGCCAACGGGCCATCTGCCATTGCAGCAGCAAATTCAGCTTTACCTTTAGCCGGGTCAACTTTCGATAAACGAAGTGCCATAATCATACGTAATGTATTGGCAAATTTCTTCCAGCGGGTAGCGTTACCACCTAACAGAATATCACCTTTTACGGCTGTTCCACCATCAAACTGTGCTTGTGCTTCTTTCAGTTCTTTAAACAGATCTGTATAGATTGCCTGCTGGGTATCATAAGCCGGGCTGAAATTTTCTTTACCCTTCAAAGCCTGAGAGTAAGGAATATCCCCCCAACGATCGGTCATCCACATATAGGTGTATGCCTTAGCGATACGGGCAATAGCAATCTGGTTGTTATTTGAGCCATTTGCCGCTGCTGTAGTTTTTGTATCAGGATTGGTATTCAGGTCGATAATGGCCTGGTATGTATTTAATGGGCCGGTATAAAAACCATTGAAATTAAAATTGATGGTTTTATAACGAGAATCCTCAATGTAAGTTACATCACCAAATTGCTGCGTATAAAGTGCCGGAACCATCTCCGTGGTCATAGGCCCGATATTACGCAAAGCACCTGTCAGAAACCCTGCTGTGTTAGGGGTTGATGGGTTGTTTGGGCTGATGTTCATATTGCCAAAATCACCCGGATCGCACGAAGTAGTGGCAATTGCTAAGCTCAGAGCCACTGCTAATGATTTGTATGCTGTTATTTTTTTCATTTTTTTAATAGTATTTAGCGACAATAACTTTAAACGGTAAAAAGAAAGAATTATTGCCGAATCTCTAATAATTAGAATCCTAAATTAAGATTGATACCATATGAGCGAACCGGAGGCAACTGGCCACCTTCTGTCCAGTAAACTTCTGCTTCTGAAATATCAATACCACCACCCGCAGCACTATAAATCAATACAGGATTACGTACAATTAAACCGATTTTAGCCGATTTGAATACTTTTCCATGGAATAAAGATTTAGGAACATTATAACCTAAAGCAACCTCTCTTAATTTTACATAAGTCTGGTCATAAATCCAGGCTTCATTGAAAGCAAACATTTTATCTTCGTAGAATGATTGTGTTTCTACACGAACCGTATTTGGTTTACCATCAGCAGTTACACCCGGTAATAAGATACCACCACCATCTGCAACAGGGTCACGTTTTGGATTACCCAATTCATTCAAACCAGCTGTTTCAGCTGCCAGACCTGCATACGCATTAAACATACGGGTAGTCGAGAAGAATTTACCACCAACAATGAAATCGATATTAGCACGCAAAGAGAAGTTTTTGTATGTAAACACGTTCAGGAATCCACCTTTGAATTTAGGAAGTACCGAGCCTAAAGGTTTGGTATCTTTCACTAAATAGTGTCCGTCAGGTCCAACTACTCTTTCACCTTTATCGTTAGTTACATAACCTTTTCCTTCTAAAAGACCCCACTGCTCACCTACACGTGCATTTACTGTCAGCGTTCTCCAGGTTGGTCCGCCTAACTGGTAGTTGGTCAAACCATCAGCCAATTCAACAATTTTTGAAGTACTGTGGTCAAAGTTGATGTCAGTATCCCAGGTAAATCCTGATGAGGTTTTCACAGGAGTAGCACCAATATGTAATTCAAATCCTTGTGTTTGAATTAAACCTGCGTTGATAAGCGTAGAAGAGTACCCACTGGCAGCAGGAACTGTCAGAGGAAGAATCTGGTTTTTGTTATTGTTTTTATAAGCAGTAAACTCTAAGCTAACACGGTTATTGAGAAATTTCAGGTCGATACCACCTTCATAAGCTGACGAAAGACCCGGTTTCAAATCGGCATTTGGCAATTGGGTTGGCAAATATTGTGTTGGGTTAGAGCCAAACGGATTACCGGTAGTATAAACCTGATAAATATTATACGGGCCTACATCAGTACCCACTTGAGCGTAGCTACCTCTGATTTTAGCAAATGATAATACACTGTTTTTAGGTATCCACTCAGAAACCACGATACTTGCGCCAATAGACGGATAAATATAGGAGTTATGAGCTACAGGAAGCGTTGACGACCAGTCGTTACGGATAGTACCTTCTATAAAATAAGTATTATCATATCCTAAACTTAAACTACCATACAAACTGTTTACACGTCTTTCAAACAAGCTGTTTGAAACAGCCGGACGATCTTTTGATGCCGCTATATTATAGAATCCAGGAGTTGTAAGTCCCCCCACAGTTGCCTGCGACACCACAGTAGTTTTAGAATATCTGATGTTACCACCGGCATTAGCCACTACCGAGATTTTGCCGAAAGATTTATCTAATGCTAACAAAGCCTCATGATTGTTTTCATAACCTGTAGTAGCATAGTTTGCATACGCACCTAATCCACCAGCATTTAATGTACCCGAAGCAATTCGTCCTTCACCATAGTAGTTTCTCCAGTCTCTACGAGTAGTAACTGACGCTGTAAGGAAATCAAAGATTTTATAGCTTAAGCCAAAACTACCATAAATACGGTCATTATTATTCAGGTTTGTACTTTCATACATTTGGGTGTATGGGCTGTCCCAGTATTTTGGTTTAGGATCAAGCGGGCCACCGATATTCCAGCTTCTGAATGTACCATCAGGATTTTTGTAGTTTCTCAGGTCTTCTATTTTTAACTGGCGTTGGAACCATTGGTTGAAAGAACCGATAGTCTGATTATATCCAACTGTTGCCACAGGAACACCAGTCGGTAAACCTAAACTTCCCGTAGTACTACCTGATGAACCATAGTTGTCGGCAGGTACATTTCTGGCACGTGTAGCCGAATAGGTAATATCAAGTGTTGCAGCAAATTTTTTGGTGATATTAAAAGTGTTTTTAGCACTGATATAATCTTTCATCTGCTTACTATTCGGAATAATACCTTTATTGTCTAAGTGCGTATAAGAAACGCGGCTCTGGAAGTTTTCACCACCTTTGGCAAAAGACAAGTTAGTATTATGGCTGAATGGTTTGTCAAAGAAATCTCTTACGTTGTTTGGCGAAGCCACATATGGAGTCAGTTGCCCGAACTCAGGGCCTTGCTGCCACGAGAAAGCCGAACGGTGCGGTGAGCCGTCTAAACGTGGTCCCCAGCTTTCATCAGCTGAATAATCCAGTATTTTTTGTCCGTCAAAAGAAGACCAGGCAGCAGGGTGAATAGCAGGATTAAACTGGAATGTATCCCAATCCTGTGAATAACCACCACCATATTCATTCTGATATTTTGGTAAAAGACCTACTCTGTCCATAGTAGTACTATGGTTGATTGTAAACGTGGTTTCACCTGCTTTAGCACGTTTGGTAGTGATAACAATTACCCCACCCGAAGCACGGTTACCATAAAGAGCCGTTGCAGATGGTCCTTTTAACACAGTAAGGTTTTCAACGTCGTCCATGTTTACGTCTGCAATACTACCTACAGGTGTACCATCTACTACATATAATGGATCACCACCTGTCAGAGAGTTTACCCCACGGATACGGATATTAGGCGAGCCAAATTTAGCACCAGATTGGCCCAATACCTGTACCCCTGCAATTTTTCCCGCTAAGGCATTACCTACGTTTGCATCGCGTGATACAGTTAACTTTTCTGAACCGATACTTTGGGCTGTGTAAGTCAATGATTTTTTCTCACGAGAAATACCCAAAGCCGTTACCACAACTTCATTCAACTGAGCGGCGTCGCTCTTCAATGTTACATTAATTACCGACATATTGCCTACGGGAATAGTCTGCGTCTCAAAGCCGATAAAGCTGAATAAAAGAGAAGATCCTTTAGTTGCAGCAATTTTGTAATTACCATCAGCATCAGTTTGTGTACCTTTGTTGGTGCCTTGTAGCACAACACTTACACCAGGTAGAGCAGATCCGTCATCAGCAGTAACCTTTCCGGTTACATTCACGTCTTGGGCAAAAGCGCAGCTCGCCCACGCCAGCATAATGCAGGCCAGTAGAAGTTTCCTCATACAGTTCGTTAGTTTGTTTTAATTAATTTTTTATACAATATTAATTGTACTTTAATGCTAAGTTAGAGTCTTTTTCTGATAAAACGGAAACTTTTTAAAAAAAATTAAATATCTGGTGCGATGAACATCGCAAATTAAGCGACTGTCTTCTTACAATTTTCGACAAGATTAGCATAAATAATTTTGATCGTGTTTTTTAAATAAAATGTCTGAATAATCCATTTTATCGATAAAAAATGAGACTTATCAAGTAGTAAACAATAAAAAAGGACCTCGAAGGAGGTCCTTTTTTAAAAACTATATCTGAATATTGATTAATCAACATCCCAGAAAATTCTTGTTGAAAATACATCGACAGTTCCCTGGGCTTTCACATTAGCTGTGTTTGAGCCACCTTCTGTATTAGGATAGAAGAAACGAAGCGGACGTTTGGTTTCGCCAATAATCTGAATACTTTGAGGAGTAACCGGAAGGTTAGTTCTTCTGTATTCTGTCCATGCCTCAAAACCACTGAAGTTATTCAGGGCAATCCATTTCTGAATAGCAATAGCAGTTAACTTATCAGGAGAAGCATTCCAGTCATAATTTACAACACCACTTCCTTTATAAACTGCTGCATTTGCTGCTCCGGCACCTAATACACGGAACGATTGAGCTATACCTTCTTCAAAATACTCTTGTGCAGTTTTAGGTAGAGCTAAATCAGAGAATCTTTGTTTCGCTTCAGCCAATGAGAATTGAACTTCAGCTGCCGTCATGATAATATAAGGACGGTTATACTCACCTTTTACTAATAAACTTGGCCCAAGAGGTACAGTATTAGCAGGTAAATAACCAGAACTTACACCAAACGGAGTGCCTCTGTAGTTGGTAGAAACTTCTTTCAGGAGACTTGTGCCAGGTACATTACCATTTTCACCGCTATTAGCATAGGCAATTCTTTTCATACGTAAAGTATCGCCAGATGCTTTCAGACTATTAATAAAAAACTCTGTAATACGAGGATAGTTATTCAATGCTCTTTTAGCACCATTGGCGTCATAACCCCAACGGTCATACACCGGATTCAATTTACCTGCAGTAGCTAAATAGAAGAATGAGCCACCAACACCAACTTCTTCGCCAGTGATAAACCCAGAGCCTTCACTTAAAATTTTAGCAATTTCACTTTTGATAAAAGCTTCTTTTCCGGCAACTTTTGATTGACGAATCAGTATTCTCAATTTTAAAGAGTTAGCAAATTGAGTCCATTTGGTAAGATTACCTCTGAACACAATATCTGAACCTGAAAATGCACTCGCAAACGGATTTGCTTTCATGTCAGCAATTGCCTCATCTAATAATTTAATTAAATTATCATAGATAGTCTTCTGATCATCAAATTTAGGAGCTAAAGAAGCAGTTCCTTTTAAAGCATCTGAATAAGGCACATTACCATACATATCAACTAAGTGCTGATAGGTCATGGCTTTCATTACTTTTGCTGGGCCTTTGAAGTATTTTTGATTATTGGCATCGGCATTCTGAATTACGTATTCATAATCAGAAAGGTTATCATAAATACCATCCCAGTAATTGAAATCACCATCCGTGAAGTTATAAGCAAATTGCGCTGTATTAATAATATACCCGTTTCCTTGTGTCCATTGACCCGACCAGTAAGAGCCGATTTCATTGTAAGCAAGCATGTTAGTCGACGTTACATTTACTGCATTTGTAAATATAAAGCTTGGCGATGCAGTTGGGAGGGAGTTTGGGTTAGTGTTGATGTCAAAGTATGATTCTTTACAGCTACTACCAACCAAAACAACCAATGCTGATATAAATAATGATTTTAATTTCATGTTTAGTCAATTGTATTGTTGATTAAAATGTAAGGTTAAGGTTCACACCATACTGACGTACCGGAGGTGTTTGGCCAGTGTTATTGATACCCAAACCGTTTCCTGTTGTAAAGCTATACTCAGGGTCAGTATAGAAGTTCATTTTGTCTACGATTGTAAGCAGGTTACGACCATACAAAGCAATACTTGCACCTGAGAAAATCTTTGTTTTTGAAAGAATACTTTGCGGAACACTATATGAAAGGTTTACATCACGTAATTTGATAAACCACGCCTTGTTTACAAAGTTTTCAGAAATTAAACGATAGTTATCAACCCATAGTGCGTATTCAGGCTCACGAACATACACAGTTGTGTTAGGTACAACTTTTCCGTCAGAGCTTAAGTAAGCTGAGTTAGGGAAGATTTGGTTCTCTCTGTTATCTGTCCATTTACCAGAACCTGTAAAGGTCATTTGGCGTCCTAAGTCACTATACATATAGTTACCACCACGATACTCGAAATTAAATGTAAAGGCAAAATCACCATAGCTCATTCTTGAACCTAAACCAACAATATGGCGTGGTAATGTACCACCTCTTGGTGTCAAGGCTGTCTGACGCAACGGATACCCTGTCGTAGCATTTACTAAACGATAGCCAGAGCCATCTGGAGCATACTGATAACCATCTGTTTTCAACATCGGAAAGCGTGAACCCTTGATAACGTTTGTATTAGCATAAGAGTAACCACTCACTAAGAACTCGTTGATACCAGGATATAACTCAAGTACTTTATTATCGTTGTATGAGTATCTCACACTTGCATCCCAGGAGAACTTGCTTCCTCTTGAAATCAAATATTTAAACTCAGCTTCATATCCCCAGTTTTTAGTTTCACCAACGTTGATCAACAAGTTAGGGAAACCGGTTGAGTTAGGAACTTTTACTGTGATTACCTGTCCTTTTGAATTTTGCGTATAAGCCGATACGTCAATGTTTACTCTGTTATCAAACAACTGGAACTCACCACCAACTTCAGCAGAGGTAACGGTTTCTGGTTTCAGGTTAGCATCAGGCAAAGTATTACCTACTGTTAAGCCTACTGTATTGCCATAAGGGAAGTTCGCACCATTAGGATACGTTAAGTCCAAACCATAGAACGGAATGTTGTCGTTGGCGTTTTTGTTGTAGTTTACACGCAATTTCGCATAGTTCAATATATTGCTTTTCAAAGACGGGAACGCATCTGTTGGGATGAACGACAAGGCAACACCATAGTAAGGATATGACCAGAGATTTTTCGGACGGGTCGGTTTGTAGAACAAAGAAGTCTGGTCATAACGGAAAGTACCGTTCAGAATCAACCAGTTTTTGAAATTACTTGTTAAGTCAGCATAGTAACCAACACGGCGTTGTAAATAGTTTCCTTCACCACCACCTAACTCACCCTGGCGGTTCGAAACGTTATACACTTCCGGTACTACAATTGAGCTTGAACCTACCGTTATTTCTTTAATATAACGTTGGTATAAGCTATTCCCAAGAATTAATTTATTGGCAAACGGACCAAAGTCTTTTTCTAATAATATCTGGAACTCGTTGTTTAATACGTTTTCAGTTTTTGTATAATCAGTTACCGAACCTAAGATATCGGTAATTGCACGATAGATACCGGTACCGTCACCATCACGGAAGAATGGGTCTGCAATAAATGCTTTTGTTTTAGCGTAGTCAGAATATAAGAATTTGCCAGTACGGTTTTTCTGAGTACGTGAGTTATTCATGATACCCAAACGGTTACTGATAGTAGCCCAAGGCGTGATTTTATAAGTAGCATTCAGGTTTCCGCTTATGTTAGCATCTTTGTAAACCTGACGGTTATTATCCGCATTGAAATATGGGTTATTATAATAATCGTTAAAGAAACCGTTCGGATTCGCAAATTTATTGGTCTGCCAGTCGCGATAATCCATTAGTGGAAGGTTGGCTGGCTGGTTAATTACGTCATTATAGAAGTCAGAAGAAGTTCTGTCATATTGTGCTTGCGTATAACTTGCAGTAAAACCAACAGATAATTTATTGAATTCTCTGGTTGAAGAAATACGTGCACCTGTTCTTTCACTTTTGTCATGCGGAACAATACCTTGAATCTTCTGATTTTCTAATGACATATAGAAACTACTGTTCTCATCGCCACCCTGGAAGTTGATCTGGTTATTCATAGAAACACCGGTATCAAATGCTTTCAGGCGCATTTTATCAACAGGAGAATATTTTACCATATTAGTAGTACCATCTTCAGCACTACGGCCCAACTGGCGCATTGTGCCATCAAAAGGGTCACCGTATTGTTGGTTTTCATAAGCACGCCAGTTGCCTTTCATACGTACCAGTGGGTCGTTGCTATAACCCGCTGAACCAAACGAAGGATAATAGTGAGAGCCTGAACCGTATTTTTCCTGGAATTCAGGTAAAAAACTGATTTGCTCAAAGTTTGTACTGTTTGAGTATCCTACTTTGATTTTACCTTTAGAACCTCTTTTGGTTGTAATAACCAAGGCACCGTTAATACCTGCCGAACCATACAATGTAGCGGCCTGTCCACCTTTCAGGATAGAGATATTATCAATATCATTAGGGTTAATCATCGCTAATACAGTAGAGGTAGTCTGCATACCATCTACAACGATTAAGGCTTCGTTATTTCCTGTTAATGAACGGAAACCACGTAATACGATTTTTACCGATGGGTCAACACTATTGTTAACGTTGTAAACTGCCAAGCCTGTTACTTTTCCTGAAAGGGCCTGAGCTAATTGAGGAGAACGACCTACTGTTACATCTTCAGTAGTTACTTTAGAATACGCATAACCAACCTCTCTAAGGTTTTTACGGATACCCTGGGCGGTTACAACCACTTCATTTAATTGAGCAGCATCACTTTTTAATGTGATGTCAATAGTAGTAGAATTACCGACAGTTGCATTTTGAGATTCAAAACCAATAAAGCTGAATAAAAGGGAAGATCCTTTTTTTGCAGAGATTTTGTAAATACCATTTGCGTCTGTTTGTACACCTTGATTTGTGCCTTTTACCACGACACTCACACCAGGAAGAACTGAGCCGTCATCAGCCGTAACTTTTCCAGTTACATTGACATTTTGGGCATAAGCATAGCTACCCCATACCAGCATCATGCAGGCAAGTAGAAGTTTCCTCATACAGTTTGTTTAGTTTGTTTTTAAGTTTAATTTAGTTTGGATATGTGTGTTAGGCCACATATTGAAACGTTAAATTAATAACTTTTTTAATTCCAAACATAATTTCAATCAAAAAAAAGTTTTTTTTTGATTTTTTTTACAAAGAAATATACTAATAGCCTAAGAACATAGGATTATTCTTAGAAAAATGAAGTATCGGAAAAGCTCCTGTGTTTACAAAGATTTTACAGAAATTGATTATGACAGAATATTATTTGGGCATTTGGTTTCTCATAATCTTAGAAAGTATGCGTGGGAAAAACCGTTTTAAATAAACACCTAATACTTCTTTGCGCCCGATATATACTTCTTCCTTACCCTTTGCTATGGCGTTAACAATATTTTCGGCACAATCTTCCGGCGATATGCCAGTAGCCTGATTTTGATCCATTCTCCCATGTTTGCTACCATCGCCCGAAATGGCATTGATAGAAATGCTGGTACGTATATAGCCTGGGCATATGATAGTGATATTGATATTTTCTTTCCATACTTCAGCCCTTAATGAATCAAAAAAACCATGTAGAGCATGTTTGGTAGCGCAGTAACCCGATCGCATAGGCGTGCCTAATTTGCCAGATACGCTACTGGTAACGGCAATGCTCCCACTTTTTTGTTTGAGCATAATGGGCAATACAGCTTTTGTGAGAGCTACTACTCCAAAGAAATTAATCTCCATAATTTTATGATAGACCTCCATATCACTTTCTAAAACCGAACTTCTCTGAGAAATACCAGCATTATTAAATAAGACATCAATAGTGCCAAAGTGCTTTACTACCTGATTTACTTTGGCCGGAAATTCCCCTTGTTTTTCTACATCAATAGGCAATACCAATATATCAGCCTCTGGCAGGTTCGTGTTTTTCTTTACTCGTAGCAATTCCTCCTCTCTTCTGGCAGAAATAACCAGTTTGGCACCTTCTTTCGCAAATTCATAAACGGTGGCTTCTCCGATACCCGATGAAGCACCTGTAATCCAGACAACCTTATTTAAAAATCTTTTCATGGGTTTGTTAATTCTTTTCAAGCGACAAAACTTCTAATCTTTAATTATTGTTTAAATAAACCGGGGTTCTAACATGATAATTCCATAGATTTTGGTAAAAACCATGAATATTTCAGAACTTTGCAAAATACTTGAAGAAAATATGGAAAAACAAGATATACGAAAGCTTTCTGTTGACCAACTGAAAACATGGCTTTCAGAAAATGGCGAACAGGGTTTTCGTGCAAAACAGATTTCAGAGTGGTTGTGGAAGAAGTCGGCGAGGAGTATTGATGAAATGACCAACCTTTCATTAAAGACAAGAGACCTGTTAAAAGAGAAATTTGAAATCAGACCCGTGTCGGTGCTGAGAAAACAGGTATCGAACGATAAAACCATTAAGTCGGGCTTCCGTTTATTTGATGGTAACCTTGTTGAAGGGGTGTTGATTCCGGCAGATGACCGAATGACCGCCTGTGTATCATCACAGGTAGGTTGCTCGCTTACCTGTAAGTTCTGCGCAACAGGCTATATGCCCCGCAAGAGAAATTTAGATGCTGCTGAGATTTATGACCAGGTTGTATTAATCAAAGAACAGGCCGAACAGCACTATCAGGCCCCACTGACCAATATAGTATATATGGGCATGGGAGAACCCCTCCTTAATTACACTAATACTTTAGAGTCTATAAATCGGATTACCTCGCCTGATGGTCTCGGATGGTCGCCCAAGCGTATCACAGTAAGTACGGCAGGTATAGCCAAAATGATTCAGAAATTAGGCGATGATGAAGTAAAGTTTAATCTGGCTCTATCTCTCCATGCCGCCAATGATGTGAAGCGTAATGAAATTATGCCAATCAATGAAACAAACTCATTGAAAAATCTGGCGACGGCATTGAATTACTTTTACAAAAAGACAGGTAACCGTATTACTTTTGAATACATCGTTTTCAACGATTTCAACGACTCTTTACAAGATGCTAAGGAACTTTGGGAATTTACTAAGAAAGTACCCGCTAAGGTAAATATAATAGAATATAACCCTATTTCTGAAGCTGACTTTGTGAATACCACAGAAGATAAGCTGGGTAAATTCGCCAGATTTCTCGAAGATAAAGGAGTGGTGGTAAATGTGCGGAGAAGTAGAGGGAAAGATATTGATGCAGCTTGTGGGCAATTGGCTATTAAAGAACCAAACGTTGCTGCTTAAGATTTTTCAGAGAGGTGTCCAAACGGACACCTCTTCTGTTTATAGAGTAGGTATAGCTTTTTAAAAAGATGTATAGAAAAGGTAGCGGTGTGTGTGGATTAATTTTAATAGTTGCGTGGATTAATTGTTTTATTTGATAGTAGTACTTAGCCAGACATTCAAGGCCAGAATAAGCGTCAGATGTGCCAACACAGTCAGCACAGTAAATAATTCCTTTTTGGGTTCACGATGCAAGATATTAGTAAAAACAGCTCCGGTTAATATAACTGTCCAGATGGCAATGCCAGCCAGGCGGAGTTCGGGGAAAAGAATAGATACAGCTCCGATGATCTCTACTACACCTATCACCTGCATTATTTTTATCGGATAGCCCCACGCTGAAAACTTTTTGATTTTAGCAGGTTCTGCAATCATTTTTACATAACCGTAATAAAAAGTAGGCCCTACAAAAAGCGCTACTAAAATCCATTGAAGAGTTGTTAATAGTTCCATAATTAAGGTCTTTTATTATTTCCATAACAAAGGTACTACCACCCATTGACAACAGTATGTCAGTAATGTTTCAGTTTTTTTTAGCCTTCCCGAATTTTATTCTGTATCTTTTTTTTAGTACATACTTTACTGTTTTTTCTGCTTTTGTATAAGCAATTTATAATTTCTTCAAAGTCTTATGCCATTATCAGTCCGGGATAAACGGGTCTGCCTCGAAACTCTTCCTGTAATCTTTAAAATAGGACAACTAAAATAAAAGACTCCATCTATAGCCTCTATAAGGTTATTATAGCCTTTTATACACTTTTAATGAGTGAATGCTTCAATCTATCCCTGAAATCGGGTTTCTATCCCGGAAATTTTACTGGTCTGTATCTAATAAGTAGGTTAGCTGTATCAATAAAGCAGGAAGCCGAAAATGCTGTTTTAGAGTAGGCAAAAATCACGTACCCTTATAAAAAATAAAAAAATGAAAACAAAAGTAGCATTATCTTTCATGGCCTTAGTATTTGTTGGTATAACAAATCTGAAGGCTCAGATAACCGTTTATAAATCAGCCAATTTTGGAGGAGAGAGCCTGAATGTTTCAGGTAATTGGTCGGCAGTTGGCACACCCTGGAATGATAGAACGATGTCTATCAAAATACCTGCCGGGTATAAAGTAACTATTTATGAACATGTTAATGGAGGAAAACCAGCCGGTAACAGCAAAGTATTATACTCAGATTGGAAGGGAGATGCCACGTTTGGGGGTAGAATAAGTTATATCTCGGTTGAGCCAAATATGATTGGTCTCTATAAATCAACTAATTTTACAGGCGAAAAACTTGATATAGCCGGTAATTGGTCTGCTGCAAGCAATATGGCGTGGAACGATAAAATTAACTCTATCAAAGTACCCGCCGGTTATAAAATTGTTATCTACGAAAATGGCCCTAATAATGGCAAAAGCCTTGAATTAACTTCAGACTGGGTTGCAGATTCTAACTGGAAGAATAAAATAAGCAACATCAATATATTATCTAAACCCCAATAACCAATTCAATTCTGGTATTCTCAGGCATAAAATAGCTCGAGAATACCAGAATTGAAAACAGAGAAACAAAGTTATTTTGTATATTCACACTTCGTTATCTTAGGTTATCTTATGCTTGGCAGATATGATTTCTATTAATTGATACCTTTGATCAGTTATTCTGTGTTAGGGCAGGATATTTATGGTATAAATAAGGAAATTCAGCAAATAGATAGCTTTAATATCTATAATCAATTTATACTTGTCGTAATAAAATGACAATTTGTTTTCGTTGATAGATAGTTCAAAAGCTTATAAAATTTTTGCCTTTTTTTGATATTTTAGCGTAGCGGTCTGTTTATATGACCCCGGCAACGGCGAAAATCTGTGGAAGGTGACGTAAAGGCGTTATTATAAATCAACGGTTCATGAAATTGATTATTAAATTAATAGGTTCAATTTTAATCTTCACAACTATACCCGGGTTTGGGCAACCGCTTAATTTAAGTACAAAAGAGGTGGTTGGGTTAAAGCAGGAATTGGCTGTATTTGTAGAAGACACCAATGCAGTTATCAATTCATGGCGGTTGGCAAGGTATTATACAATGACAGCGCCTAACCAGGCGGTTCAATATGCAAACCAGGCAATTACTCTTGCCAGGAAACTTAATTATACTTATGGTGAACTTATCTCTTTACAGGCTTTAAGTTTTGTATTAACCATAACCGGCGACTGGCAAAACGGTATGCAGGCAGCTTATGAAGGCTTGCAGTTAAGCCAGACAAAATACCCCTCATTAGAATTGGTATTTTACAATCTGATAGCACTTGTTTACGAAAAACAGCAGGATAGCAAACATCGGTTAGAATGGCTGCTGAAAGCCTATCATCATCCTCAGATTAATTCTCTTCCGAATAATGGAAAATGGCTGATATACCATAATATTGGTGAGGTTTACGAAAACCTGAATGTTTTAGACTCTGCCATGTACTATGCCAGGATAGTAGATATTAACTGCAGAAAACTGAATGTACCGCTCGAAGTATCGTATGCAAATGCGATTATGGGAAGAGTAGAAAAAAAACGAAAAAACTATAATCCGGCACTGCAATACTTAAAAACTGCTATTAATTTTTCGAATAAAGTAGGTAATTCTTTTTTAGAATCAGAACAGTCGGCTGATTTAGCAGGGGTTTTTTATGCAATAAATGAACCTGACTCAGCTATTTTTTATGCTGAAAGAGCCTTAAATGGCGGCAGAAAATTCAAAAACCTGGTTCTCACGGCCAGCGCAGCAAAACTTTTAGCTCAGATTTATGAACGTACAAATCCGTCAAAAGCTATTACGTATCTGAAAATTTTTAATACAGCCAATGACAGCCTTTACACAACCACAAGAATTATTCAGACGCAGAACATTGTAAGCGCCATACAACAACATGAGCTTGATTTAAAAGCAGCAAAAAAAGATTACGATAACTCAATCAGACAGAACGCACTCATAGGATTCCTTGTTTTTTTAGGATTTCTGACATTAGTCCTCTTACGAAATAATCGTCAGAAACAAAAAGGCAATGCTATTCTGCAAGATAAAAACAGAGAAATAAGTCTTCAGAAAGAAGAAATTGAAAAAACGATTGAGCAAAAACAGATTCTTCTTTCTGAATTGCAGCACCGGGTAAAAAACAACCTGCAATACGTTATCAGTATTCTGGAAATTCAGAAAGAGTCGGTTAATCATAGTAATATTGATGACCTGATTAAGAGTAACCAGAACCGGATTCATTCAATTGCGCTGCTTCATAAAAAACTGGATTTGAATGACAGTGTCAATGATGTTGATTTGAAAAGATATATAACAGACCTTTCAGAGCTTGTCAAAAACTCCTATGATAACAAACTGAAAAATGTAAGTTTGTTTGTTACCTGTAAAATCAAAACGTTGCCTATATCAAAGGCTCTGCCTTTGGGTTTAATTATTGTAGAATTAATAAGCAATAGCATGAAACATGCCTTCAAAAACCAGAATAATGGCATTATGAATATCGAGATTATTGAGGACGAAGCTTCAAGAAAGAAATGTTTACATTATATTGATAATGGTAAAGGTTTTGATTTTATAAATGTAGAAACAAAAGGGCTTGGCGTAGAAATCATGAAAGGATTGATAGACCAACTGAATGGCAATATTGAAACAAATTCCAAAAAAGGTTTTGAACTGAAAATTTATTTTTAAAATGAATTCAACAGTAATTTTGATTGTAGAAGATGATTTTCTGAACAGAAGATTGACTAAAAAAATTTTACTGGAAAATGGATATCAGGTTGTAGAAGCAAAAAATGCCAGCGAGGCAATGACAATTCTCAATAAAGAATCCGTTGACCTTGCCATTCTCGACATCAATCTCGGTGATGGTGAAATAGATGGTATTAGTTTAGGACAACTTATTCAAAATAAACAAAAAGTCCCGTTTATCTATCTTACCGCCTACGAAAACGCCAGAATTATCAGTGAAGCGGTGGCCACTTCGCCCTATTCTTATCTGACAAAACCTTTCAAAAATAGTGATTTAATCGCCTCTGTCGAATTAGCAATCATCAAATCGGCAAAGGAAGACCGACCTAAGCCCGCCATTCTGGTAAAAGATGGAGAATATAAGGTCGAATTGCCATTAGAAGAAATCAATTATATCGAATCAGAGGGAAACTATTTACTCTTTCATACTGATGAGAAAACGTATAAATCCCGTTCGACCATCTCACAAATTATAGAGACGCTGCCAGCTACAAAATTCATTCAAACCCACCGGGCTTTTATAGTAAATAAAGATAAAATTGACAAATATAACTCTAAAAGTGTGATATTAGGTAATCAGGAAATTCCGTTATCGAAGAAAGAACTATTTAAGTAAGAGATTATTTTTAAAAGCCATACTACCCTAAAAACACGTAAAATTAAAATTGCGTTTGTACTTTCTGCCTTGCTAAACGATAAGTATATTTGTTGAAGGTATCTCTACCTCAATACAGTTACACACAAACCGATGAGCCTCTCTTTTCTGACTTACGCTAATGATACGGCTTAGGTAAAAGCCGATAGAAAATCTATTGTTTGTCAACAATCATTAATAGTCTTAAACTTCCAATTATTAAATAGAATAGGCGATGGCAGGCAACGATTATACAAATGCATTAACTTTTGAGAATCGGCAGGCCTGGAGAGAATGGCTGATGGAGAATCATGATAAAGAAAAGAATGTCTGGATTAAAATCTATAAAAAGCAAAGCCAGATACCCAGTGTTTCGTATGATGAAGCAGTAGACGAAGCACTTTGCTTTGCGTGGGTTGATAGCTCAATTAAAAGCGGTAATGAAGAATATTATTATCAGTTTTTTGCGAGGCGTAACCCTAAAAGCAATTGGAGCAGAGTGAATAAAGCTAAAGTTGAAAAACTGATAGAGACAGGCTTAATGACAGAGGCAGGGCTAAAAATAATTGATTTTGCCAAAGAGAATGGTTACTGGACAGCCCTTGACGATGTTGAAAACCTGATAAATCCAGCAGATTTACAAACAGCATTAGATAATAACCGGACAGCAAAGACTTATTTTGATGCCTTTCCCAGGTCGGTAAAAAGAAGTATTTTAGAATGGCTGCTCAATGCCAGACAAGAAGAAACCCGCAAGAAAAGAATTATAGAAATTGTAACTCTTGCAGAAAAAAACATACGTGCAAACCAATATACACCTAAAGAAAAGTAAATCAATGGAAACACAAAACAGACGGGATTTTGGTAAACAAATGCTGGGTACAGCCCTCAACTATTTTCTTCTGCAAAGCCTTTTTAGCTCACAGGCTTTTGCAAGGCCGGTAGCTCCTATTGCCAACCATTGGGCAAAGCAATTGAGTGAAATCTGTAATGATTTAAAACTGGAAAAGATTTCT
This sequence comes from Emticicia sp. BO119, assembly GCF_013912375.1. Taxonomy (GTDB): domain Bacteria; phylum Bacteroidota; class Bacteroidia; order Cytophagales; family Spirosomataceae; genus Emticicia. The sequence goes on from NZ_JACETV010000004.1 coordinate 482,793, forward strand.
CCGGTACTCTGGCAAAGTCAGGTTGAGAAACTTTTCAATCATATACCATTAGATGAAATGCTGAAATTCATAGATTTTGAAACGCTAACCAGAAACTTTGAGTATCCCGATTTAGGTGTCAATACCAAAATGATTATGTTCCCAAAACTGGATGGCTTACCTGAAAAGACGGTATTCATCAAGAAAATATTTGGGATGAAAAAAGACCGCGCCATTATTCCTCATGGGCATTCTAATATGTCGTCGGCTCATCTGGTTTTAAAAGGAGAATTTGCATTGAAACATTATGATAAAGTGCACGAAGACGATAAAAACCTGTTTATAAAACCCACCATTGAGAAAACGGCTAAAGTAGGCAGTAGTTCATCAATTTCAGATGAAAAAAATAATATCCATTGGTTTATAGCTAATACCGAAACTGCTTTTACTTTTGATGTAATCATGCTTGATTTAGGCGGAAAAGAATACGATATTCATAATATTGATATAAAAGCCGGAGAAAAAACAGGCAACGGCCTTATTCGCGCCCCGAAAATGGATGTACAGACTGCTTTGAAAAAGTATGGCAAGCAACACCATTAACAGACAAATACATTACTAAACTAAACTCTCATGAAGAAAAATCTCATTTGGGCTTTTCTGCTTTTATCGGCAGGTGCCTTTGCACAGACACAGTTTTCTATTACAGCACCCAATCAGCAAGGTTTATTAGATGGCAGGCTATTGGTAATGCTCTCAACTAATGCTACCAGAGAGCCACGCTTTGATGTAACCGACGCCCTGAACACCCAACTGGTATTTGGCATAGATGCTGAAAACTGGAATGGTGCTCAGGCCAAGATAGTGAATAATGCCAATGGATTTGGCTACCCCAAGAGATCTATGAAAGAAATACCTGCCGGAGAATACTATGTACAGGTGCTATTACATAAATATGAAACCTTTCATCGTAAAGACGGGCATACTGTAAAAATGCCAATGGATAGAGGAGAAGGGCAACAATGGAACAGAGCACCGGGCAATCTTTACTCAAAACCTGTCAAAATAAAATTTGACCCTAAAAGTGCTTCGGTAGTAAAATTAAGTTTAGATCAGATAATACCTCCGATTGAAGAGCCGAAGGATACCAAGTATATTAAACATATTAAGATTCAAAGTAAACTGCTGACTGAGTTCTGGGGCAGGCCTATGTATTTAGGGGCACATATTCTGCTACCTGAGGGGTTTGACGAACATCCAGATGTAAAGTATCCTTTAGCTATCTTTCATGGCCATTTTCCAGATGATTTTGATGGCTTCCGGACTGTTCCACCAGATGAAAATCTAAAAACTGATGATTATAATGCGCGTTTTAAACTCTATGGCTATAACAAAATAGTACAGCAGGAAGCCTATGATTTTTATAAAATGTGGACAGGTAAAGATTTTCCACGTGTACTTGCCATTGAGATTCAGCATGCTTGCCAGTTCTATGACGATTCTTATGCCGTAAACTCAGAGAATATCGGGCCATACGGCGATGCCATTACCTACGAACTGATTCCTGAGATAGAAAAAAGATTCAGAGGTATTGGCGAAGGTTGGGCAAGATTTACCTACGGCGGCTCGACAGGTGGCTGGGAGGCATTGGCTGTGCAGGTAAAATATCCTGACCAATATAATGGTTGTTACGCGGCTTGCCCTGACCCGATTGATTTCAGAGCCTTTACAACCGTAAACATCTACGAAGATAAAAATGCCTACTGGTATGATAGCCAGTTCAAAAAATTAGCCAAGCCCGGACACAGAGATTATCTTGGGCAGGTATCAGCCACAGTACAGGAAATGAATATGCGGGAATTGGCATTAGGTACAAAGACACGTAGTGGCCAGCAATTCGACATCTGGGAAGCAGTTTATTCGCCTGTAGGTAAAGACGGGTATCCTAAGCGAATCTGGGATAAAGAAACAGGTGTGATAGATAAAGAAGTAGCAAACTACTGGAAAGAAAATTATGATTTAGCCTACATCCTGAAAAGAGACTGGGCTAAAAACGGTGAAAAGTGGAAGGGTAGAATACATATTTATTGTGGAGATATGGATAACTACTACCTGAATAATGCTGTGTATCTGGCAGAAGATATGCTCAAGGGTTTATCAAACCCTTCATACGATGGAGAAGTAGATTATGGCGACAGAGCCGAACATTGCTGGAACGGAGACCACACCCAACCGAATGCTATTTCAAGATTACGCTATCATCGTATGTTTGTGCCAAAATGGGCAGAAGAAGTAAAGAAAACTGCGCCTAAAGGAGCTGATCTGAAAAGCTGGAGGTACTAAATTTGTGGCGCGAACGTCTCGTTCGCAGTAATACTCAGATAGAAAGATTTTATTAAAGCTTTTTCGATTTTAGTAATTGCAAACGAGACGTTCGCCCGCATGTAAGCAGTTAACAATATTTAATATACCCACCTCATAAATTTTTCTTACTTTTGTCGTTCTATTGCTAATAGAGTGAACTAATCAAAAAGTAAAGAAACAAAAGTGATAAAATTAGAAGGCAAGCTTGCCAGATATAAAGAACTGATTTCGTATTTCTTAATCGCCTGCTCGGGTGTAATCATTCAGTTAATTGTAAGCTCTCTTACCCAGGATTTCTTCGGTTTCTCTTTTGAGTTATCAATAGCTACGGGCTATATCATTGCTTTTATTATTGGCTTCTTCCTCACTAAAATCTTTGCCTTTAATCAACGCCATTCTAAAAACTCATTCAGAGAAGGCATAAAATTCTTATTGGTTTCTTTTGTATCAGGATTTATTACAGTAAAAGGAGCATTCTATTGTAAGTACTTCTTAGATGAATGGGGTATTTTTGGCAAAGAGCAACTTATCCTGAATAAAAGTATTGATATTGCTGGATTGATTTCTCACTTCTTTGGTATGGGAATGAGCTTTGTAGTTAATTTTATTTCGCACAAGCATTTTACTTTTAAGAATACAGGTATCTACCATAATTTCAAATTGCTTTTTCAGAGAGGGTAGTTATATCATAACTTTTAGAATCGTCATAGAAAACAGCAAGATTCAAACGACCATCGCCCGGCTCACAACACAATCAGAATTCATCTTTCAGCTTTTCATAAAGCCTTTCAAATTTATGATGCAACTGGTTGTATCTTTCAGCAACGGTCTTGTTGGGTAAAAATACTTTTCCTTCAGCCACACTATTAGCGGCCTCTTTCATATTGAGTGCCCGCATGGCTAATAAGGCCGCTCCCCAGGCTGAACCCTCAACGGTTTCACAGATAGCCACTTTTTTCTGAAAAACATCAGCTACCAATTGTAACCAGAAATCACTTTTGGCAAAACCACCGCTGGCATAAATAGTATGAATATCCTGTTGTTCCATTAGTATTTTACCAATAGAATACATATTCAGTATTAAACCCTCCATTACAGCCCTTACAATATGTGCCTGTGTATGCGTAATGCTTAATCCGAAAAATACACCTCTGGCCTCTGCATTCCAGACAGGGGCTCGTTCACCTAAAATGTATGGGAGAAACAAAAGATTTTCGCTGCCTATTTCTAACTTCTGCGCTTCTTCTATCAGTTTGGCAATCGGATTTTTGGAAGCCAGTATTTGTTCTTCAAGCCATTGTAGCACTATTCCACCATTATTAGTGGCTCCACCAATGATATACTGGTTTTCAAAAAGACAAAAATTAAATGTCCGCATTTTGGGGTCCGTATAAGGCTGGCTCATACACATTCTTACTGCCCCGCTCGTACCCATTGTAAAAGCCATTTGTCCGGGATTCATAGCGCCAGAGCCAAGATTAGCTAAAGGACCATCACCTGCACCAATCACGTAGTTGACTAAAGGCAGATTCGGATTCTTATCGTTTTTTTGAATATATGTAGTCGGAACTAACTCAGGTAATTGCTTTGCTGAAATTCCCAACGTTTCTAATGCCAGCGTATCCCAGTTTGATTCTCTGAAATTAAACAGGCCGCTACCCGAGGCCAATGAGTAATCGATGGTATAATCACCAAATAATCTGAACCATAGATATTCTTTTATGCCAATAAACTGATGAGTTTTGCTGAAAATCTCAGGTTCATTTTCTTTCAGCCATAATATTTTGCTGAAAACCGAAAAGGGGTGTATTGGAATACCTGTGCGATGATATAATTCCTGCCCGGTATCTGTTGATTTCAATCGGTTAGCCAACTCTGTGGCCCGATTATCAGCCCATAATATCAGGTTAGTTAGTGGTTTGCCATTACTATCAACTGCTATCAGCCCGTGCATGGCCGATGAGAAAGACACAATACTTTTCGCTGCTGTAGATGAGCTGACAATCACACTCAGTGACTTCTGAAAAGCCTCATAGATTTCTTCAGGATTTTGTTCGCTCCAGTTCGGATGTGGGTGGGTCATGCCATAGCCACTACTGAATTGGTTCAGCACATTCCCGTTTTTATCGAAAGCAACAGCTTTGGTGGCGGTAGTGCCAATATCAATACCCACAAAATATTCATACAATAGTTCTTCCATGCAAAAATCTTAATTCGCTTTTTCTACGGCGTGTCCACCAAATTCGTTTCTCAATGCGGCTACTACTTTTCCTGAAAAAGTATTTTCCTGTTGCGAACGATAACGCATCAACAAAGACAAAGCAATTACGGGTGTTGGCACACCTAAATCAAGGGCTGTTTCGAGTGTCCATTTACCTTCGCCCGATGAGTGCATAATACCTTTGATAGCATCCAGATGCGGGTCTTTTCTGAAAGCATTCTCAGTCAGTTCCATTAACCAGCTTCTTACTACTGAGCCATGATTGAAAAGTTTAGCCACCGCTTCAAAGTTAATATCATATTCCGAGCGTTCAAAAACCTCAAAACCCTCGGCAATGGCTTGCATCATTCCATATTCAATGCCATTATGCACCATTTTTACAAAGTGCCCGCTTCCGGATGCTCCGGTGTAGAGGTACCCGTTTTCTAAGGATATATCTTTAAATACACGTTCAACATATTCAAATGTTTCTTTATCTCCGCCAATCATGGTACATGCGCCATGCAAAGCGCCACTGGTACCACCACTGGTACCACAGTCTAAATAATCAATTCCTTTGCTTTTCAGATATGTATAACGTTTCACAGACTCTTTATAATGAGAGTTGCCACCATCAATCACGATGTCGTTGGGCGAAAGGTAATTCAGTAGTTCTTCTATTACACTATCAACAATGCTTCCTGCTGGCACCATCAACCAGACAACTCTTCTGCCTGTCAGTTTTTCGCATACCTCTTTTAATGTATTGGCTGGAATAATACCGCCCTCTTCGCCTATTTTGCTCACCGACTCGGCATTCACATCCTGTGCTATTACTTCGTAATCATGATTACGTAAATTGAGGGCTAAATTATAACCCATTTTACCAAGACCAACAATTCCAATTTGCATATTAAAGGCCCCCTTGAGGGTAGTTTTGAATGATAGAATAATTATTTAAAGAGCAACTTAATAGTATCAGAAGTCAGAAATTAACATTCTCTGATACTCGGCAGCGAAACTTTTCAATTTTACTACTGACGTTTCAAAACTACAAAAATTTCTTTGCTTGCTGTCGTCAGAATGGATAAAAGACCCGAATTGCAACAAAATCAATCAGATAATTAGTAAATTGCCATCAAAATAAACCTAACCAGAAAATGAGACAACGCCTGACGTCATTAGACGTTCTCAGAGGTATGACCATCATGCTTATGACAATTGTCAACAATCCAGGTGATTGGGGCAATATTTATCCACCACTTGAACATGCCGAATGGCATGGTTGTACACCTACCGATTTGGTATTTCCATTTTTCCTTTTCATTGTTGGTATCTCTACAGTTTTATCAATGCCTATAAAAAGGTTTGATGTTTCTACTTTTGAGCGGATAATCACGCGCACACTACGGATTTTTCTTTTAGGTCTGTTTCTCAATTTTTTCTCCAAAATACATATAGGTTCACTGGCTGGCATACCATTGATGCTGATTCGCTTAAGCTTTACTGCTCTGATTACTATGGCCTTGTTAGGCGAGTATGATAAACGGAGACAGTTTTTCATAGCTGCAGGACTATTTATATTGATGATGCTTTTAGCATTTGTGGCCGAAGACTTCAAAGAAGTACGTATTCCGGGGGTATTGCAACGCATTGCCGTGGTTTATATGATTGTATCTTTTTTGTATGCCACTACCAACACTACTACTCAAATCATTATAGGGCTGGTATGTTTGTTAGGCTATTGGGCTTTGATGACACTGGTACCTGTACCCGGTGTGGGTGCGGCCAATGTCGAAAAAGGCACTAATCTGGCTGCTTGGTTAGATAATTTTCTGTTGCCGGGGCATCTATGGGCAACCTCAAAAACATGGGACCCTGAGGGAATTTTAAGTACTATACCTGCTATCGGAACGGGAATAGCCGGTGTACTGACGGGTACTTTGCTCACTAATAATTTTGAAAAAAACAAGAAAACCATTTATCTGGTTGTAGCCGGAGCCGTATGCCTCTTGGTTGGATTCTTATGGGGTATGATTTTCCCTATCAATAAGGCACTCTGGACAAGTTCATTTGTATTATTCACTGCCGGATGGGCATTATTGGTATTGGGTATTCTGTATTTTCTGATAGACGTGATACGCTTCGACTTCTGGACTAAACCTTTTGTGTTTTTTGGTGTGAATCCGATGGTAGTATTTTTCTTTTCAGGGATCATTCCACGTGTCTTGAATATGATAAAAATTCCGGTGGCAGACAAATCCGCTGAAGAAAGCCCCGGTTTAATCTCATGGATGTATAATTACGGCATTGCTCCACATTTCAGCGAACCTAAGAATGCTTCTTTAGCAGGAGCTTTGGTCTATGTACTTATATGGTTTATTATTCTGTGGGTTTTTTATAGAAGAAAATTAATTTTTAAAGTGTAAATTTCGTTTCTTAGTACAAATTTTCACTATATATCAACCTAATATCTGACAATGAAAAAAATATTGATTTCTGCTTTAACTATTTGTGCGCTCAACGCCTCAGCGCAAACAGGAAAATGGGTTAAATTATTTGATGGAAAAACTACTAACGGCTGGCATACATGGAAAGCAAAAGAAGTGAAAGGCTGGCATGTAATGAACGGCGTGCTGATGACTCACGGCGGTAGTGGCGACCTCGTATCAGACAAAGAATATGAAAACTACGAACTGGAGTTTGACTTTAAAGCAGCACCAAAAGGTAATAGTGGAGTGATTTATAAAGTAATTGAAACGCTCGATCAGGAATCAAGCTATATGTCGGGTCCTGAATATCAGATTATTGACGATGCCAATTATCCGGCTAAATTGAAAGATACACAGAAAACAGCTTCTAACTACGACCTGCAACCGCCAAAAGATTTCAGCATCGTAAAACCTGCCGGACAATGGAACAAGGGGAAAATCATTATCAAAGACGGTCATATTGAGCATTGGCTGAATGGCGAGAAAGTAGTAGAATATGAATATGGTAGTACCGACTGGCACTCAATGGTAGCCAAAAGTAAATTTCCAACCTGGGAGTACGCCAAACCACACGCCAAAGGCAAAATCGCCTTACAAGATCATGGCGATATGGTGTCATTCAGAAATATCAGAATAAGAGAATTACAATAATTGTAAAACAAAAGAGGAGGGTTGAGCTGAAGTGCACCCTCCTCTTCAATTAATAGCAATACATATCAGAACTTCAGTGTAATACCTAAAGAAGTATAAGGGAAGCCAGCCTCGGCATATACACCTAATTTATCCTTGAAGTAATAACGAGCCCCTGCATACCCCCCGAAAAATATACCGGCACTTGTGCCACCATAGTAAGTAGAATAAGCATCGTTATACTTTACCATTCTGAACCCTCCTGATAAACCAATATAAGGGTCAAACTTATCATCATCAATGCTTAGTGCTTCATTCACAAACTTGCCTATATGCACAGCTCCTCTGGCACCAATAGCGATATAAGTTACACGGAAATTATCTGCAAGATAATAACTGTAATTTCTTGAAGAGAAAGCCCCGATAGCACCTACGCTTATTAATTCATGTATCCCTACATCAACAGAAGCGTTTAAGCCTACTCCGTATCCTAATCCAAGACCCACATTCAGATTTTTTGTTCCTTTTTGAAATGCCTGAGCTTGTGTGTTTTCTGCAAAAATGCAACAAAGCATTGCAACAGCAGTAATGGTAAGTAATTTTTTCATAACAACGATTTTTAATTTGAAAGCCGAAAATTAGATAATGTAAAATATTCTGACACTATTTTTTGACATGAATTGAATGAAAAATATATTAAACGGTCGAAAATGAGGGTTTAATTGTAAATGCCAACTGTAACAACCCTTATTGCGAAACCTCATCTAAAATCTGGTTATAAACCTTCGACCTCCGTTTCTTTTTCTGGTTTTCGGCAATAACTTCAGCTTTCTTATATCCACCCATATAATATCGCTGAAACCACGGCACCATTGTTATAAAAATATCAAGCGGTGCTGGGCTACCAATCGCAGCTAAAATCCCCCATGTAACTACCCCACCAGTTAATAACAATGAATTAAACCCGTTCTTTACATCTCCTGCATAAAATTGCCCTAAACCCGGAAGAATAATACTTAAAACTTTTGCCTTTTTGGGGCTTAAACGACTGATTTTATCATTCTTTACAAATAATTGTTCAATTTTTTGTCTGGCTTCTGAATTATTGGGCTCAATCAGGGTTAAAAACTCTTTTTTTGATTCATCGTACTTTTCAGTTGAAAAGTGCAGAATAGCCGAGTAAAAAGTTTTTCGCCTTTGTTGTTCATCTGTCAGCTTATCAGGAATATTTACCAGCTCAATTTCTGCATACTCAAAATTACCTAAAATCAAAAAACAGGATAATTTTCTGAATAATACCTCTGCTTTTGTACTATCAGTTCTTTGCTGATAAAATGCCAGTTCATAGTAATCTGCTGCTTCTTCATAGTTTTGGGTAGCATACAGGCAATCAGCAATGTTTTTATAGCACCGTTTTCGGAACTCCTCTTGTTTGTCAAAAAAAATCACTCTTCGATAGGTGTTGGCTGCACCTGAATAATCTTTCTTATCGTAAAGTTCGTTCGCAAAATCAAATGTTTCTTTCAGGTCTTGCGAATGAACCAGCAAAGGGATAAACAAAATAAGTATGCTTAAATATCTTATCATAAATTCCTGTAAAATATACGTAAGGAGAAAAGTTTTGGATTAGAGAGTCAGAAATAGCTGTTAAACAGATTATCTATTCGGTTTCTGATACTCTGATGGCTTTTTTTATTATATCCCTTTGCAGAAACTACGGAGCCATGAATATTACCTAAGTAAAATCCAAAACCAACAGCTCCGAATATCCAGCCACGCGTACTATTTACTCCGCTTTTGTTGAATCCTCTGATAGACTGAAATGCCATAGTGCCCACAAAAAACATCGAAACGATACCGTCTTTCCAGTCTTTAGTATAAAAACGCCCAGTACCCGGTACAATAGTTGACATGATACCAGCTAAGGCAGGGCTCTTCCTTTTAATTTTAACTGCCTGACTGGCCAAAGCTTTGTAATCTGCTGCTAACTTATGGTCTTCGTCTTTTAAGACCGATAGAATTTCGTTCGCGGCCGTATAATCATCCTGTAGAATTTCAGAAGTAGCAGATAAAATTATTTTATCTGGCTGAGATAATTTTGTGTTAGAGGACCAGAATTCTCTCGCAGTTTTATAATCGGTTTTTAGTAATAAACTCCGGCTATACTCAACAGCAGAAGGGGAGGTCATTACAGTAATATCAGGATATAATTGCCTGCCTCTTAATAATGCCTCATCTAATTTGCCCGAACGACGATACATAGATAAAAGAGAGGTTTTAAGGCTATCGTTTTGAGGGAGCATGAAAATCAAACGCTCATACTCACGCGTAGCTAATTCATACTGACCAGATTTAGAGAGATATTCGGCAAATTTTTTAGAATTATCGTAGTTGTAAAGGTCTTGTGCTGTAGAATTTAAGAATTTCAGTATAATAAAAAGTAGTAATAAGGTTTTTTTCATCAGGGTTAATAAACTGTTTGAGTTAAATTTTGAAAATAAAAAGAGCGGTCCGCCGACGCGGCGATTTTTGATTCAAGACAAGATTTAAAAACCGGAGTTTAGCAGCGCTAAATGAGGATTTTTAAAGCGCAGTATTGAACAAAAATCGACTTTTTTCATTCAATAAGATTAACTCAAACAGTTTCTAAGGTTTATCAATCAACAACTTGGCCTTTATATCAATCTCATACTTCATAGGGCTTAAACCATTGCATCGGGTCAGCCTGTCCATCGTTCGGATTCCCCCCATTACAACTCCATATTTTTTCACAGATAATATACCATATTCAGAACAGGAAGGTGTAAAGGTACAGACTGTTAAATCCTGCGATGAGAAGAATGTTTTATAAAACAGGAAAAGACCTGAAAAGACATACTCAACTTCATTCTTATTGCCCTTTGCCTCTTTATACACTCTTTTAGGTGCTTGTTGTATTACGTTTCTATGAAGGCTTATTTCGTCTTTACTTTGGGCTATTGCCTGATTTAGGCAGAGCAGCAACAGGGATAGAGTGATTGTAGATAGTATCTTCGCCATTTTCATCGATAACAATATTTTTATAGGTTGTCTGCTGGATATTTTGTGTGCCATCAGAATTATAAGAAATCTGCGTAACCTGTTGTGGAAAAACGACACCTTTCACATTTACATAATCCTTGAAAAATTGCTGGCTCAGCAGTTTATCCGATACATCATAAAACGCAATGGCATCCAATTTTTTGTCAATATTAGCCATTTTTATTTTACCAAGAATCTTCAGCAACCGTTTTTCTACCACTTTCCAGGTTGTAATTACCCGTCCGTTAGCATCTTTCTCTACTTTTTCTATCTTGTACACGCCGGTTACTTTGCCTGAATTAATACCATAATCGGCCAGTTTACCAGATAACGATAAGTGAAATATAGAAAACTCATTCATGATGGTAACCGTCTGTGAAGCCAGCAATGAGTCTTTTTTATTTAGTCTGTATAAAGTAGTATCTTTAATGATAATAGTTTCTTCTTGTGGGAAATGCAGCTTATAAACAAGACCCATTGTGGGTTTATCATAATAAACTTTTCCCACAGTGAGGCGATAGGCACCAGTAGACAATTTATCTTTGATAGAAACATCGGCTTTCAGACGAAAAAACTCTTGTCCGAAAGAGTATTGAAAACTAAAGAGAAAGATTAAAAAAGCTAATTTTTTCATTATTCCGTACGTACTTAAACAAAGAAAGCCCAACAAGCGGTTGGGCTTTCCAATATCGATTTTATATTAATTAAAAGAAGAATCTTCCGCCACCGATTAATACAACGAAAATCCACCACAATAACCATACACCAACCCAAACTAAACAGCCATACAATGCTCTTTTAGTTTGATCTTTGTCTTGGTCTGTTACGATATACACAACTAATACACCTACTAAGCCCAATACACAACCCCACCAGAATGCAGGAATGTTTAATGGAAGATCACCTGCGGCAACTGTTGAAGTTACGTTAGTATCCAGTTTCAAATCTTTAGTAAGTTCAGAATCCTGTACATCGGCCAATGTAGTACCTTCGTTGGTATTTACATATTCTTCCAGTTTGTTTAATTTTTCAAACTCAGCATTGATGCTTTTTTCATCATATTTCAATGCTTCAACTTGAGGAGTAGTAACATCGTTAGATGCTGTCAGTGATTCTGTAGGGTTTACGATAGCTGCTGTAGCAATTTCTTCTGAAGCAACAACTGGGGCATTTTCAACCGCAGTTGGAGTCGCTTCTACCACCTTTGCTTTTGGCGCTTGAGTATAGGCATAAGTGTCAACTTTCCCTTGTTGAACATACGCATATTGTTTCTTTTGGCAAGCTACAAAGAAGAAAGAAATGGCTGTTGCGAAGATAATAGATAATTTTCCTTTCATTTACTTAAATGGTTTTAAAATGGTCAAAAGAATAGTTTTTTATTATGTTCGCAATATACTATGCTATTTTAAAAAAACGAGTTTTTTCAGAAATATTTTTTAATAAAATTTACTTAGCGGATTTTGGCTGTCGTCGACAAAAAATAGGTTTTTGTAGATGAATAAAGCTTTTTTCAGGCTTAAACAAGTTGGTTTACGAATAAAACAATCTGATAATAATAGACAGATAAAAGATACACTCAAGAAAACCAATAAAGCCCGTTACGGATAGCGGCGTTAGTTTATGACTTGGTAAGCTAACGAACACAATTACAGCAGATAATCTAACATTTTGTTGCGAATATTGTTTTTAGTAAAATCCGGTATAATCTTTCAATTTAAAACCTATTACCAATCATGAAGCAAACTCTCCTTTTCCTTTTTAGCTTTTTTTTACTTTCGTTGATGTCATGCCAGAAAAAACAATACGCTTCTTTTCAGAATGGTTTTCAAGCCGATTATTCACACAATCTTAAAAAAGCCAGAATAACAACAACAAATTCAGAAGTAAAGCCTACTGATGCTACAGTAACAAATGATGAAATTGAATTACCTGCTCCGCCTACAGAAAATGTTTCTGCTAATAACGAGGCGCTTATAATAGTAGAAACTGAAGTAACCCCCAAGACAGAAAAACCAGCTTTAGATGCAACAAAACCACTTAATCTGGATTTAACTGGTAAGAAAAAACTAACATTGATCCAGAAAGTAAAGACTTTCCGGCAACTCAATAAATTGTCTAAATATGTCTCTGAAAAATCAGCTACTTCTACAGATATTAGCAAAACTAAATCAAATTCGGATGATACCTTAGCCATAGTCTCTCTGATTCTTGGATTAGTAGGCATAGTAGCATTGCTCTTTGGCGGTTGGATAGGTATTGTTCTCGGTTTGGCAGCTATGATTACAGGTATTATCAGCTTAAGAAGTACATCCAAAAGGATTTTAGCTGTGATTGGTATTGTTTTAGGGGCCGCACTACTATTATTAGGTATAATTGTCGTTGTGTTTTTAGCCGCTCTTTTCTCGAATTTGTGATTGAAATCAATACATATTACCTCACGTTTCATTCGCTGTAATGGTAGCAGAGAAATTTCCACAATAGCATCCCATATTAGCAATATATAAATTCTTTTTCTAAAAAGATTACGCTTTGGTTTTAACAAAAAAACTTGTAATTTTGCACCCCGAATAGAAGCCCTTAGCGGTTTTTTATCAAAAATCAATGTTTTGATTGATTAAATCTTTTTAGAAACTCTTTATATTTTATAAAAACATGAATATTACAGCAGCAGATGTAAATAAACTCCGTCAGATGACCGGAGCAGGTATGATGGACTGCAAAAAAGCTTTAACAGAAGCTGAAGGCGATTTCGAAAAAGCCGTAGAGATTCTTCGTAAAGCAGGTCAGAAAGTAGCAGCTAAACGTGCTGACAACGAGACCAAAGAAGGTATTGTATTAACAAATGTAAGCGAAGACGGCAAAACCGCTACTATATTAGCACTTGCTTGTGAAACTGAACCAGTTTCTAAAGTAGAGGCTTTCCGTACATTAGCCGATGATATTCTTGCGGCTGGTGTGGCTAACAACATAAAAGATAAAGAAACTTTATTGGCTTTTGCTTTAGCAGACGGCCGTACAGTTGCCGAAAGCATTACTGAACTGGTAGGTAAAATCGGTGAGAAATTAGTAATTACTGATTATGCGCAAGTAGAAGCAGACCAGGTTGTTTCTTATAACCACTCAACTGGTAAATTGGGTGTATTAGTAGCATTTGGCAATACTCAAGGTAACGATGTAACAGAAGTTGGTAAAGATATTGCCATGCAAATTGCTGCTATGAAACCAGTAGGTCTGGATAAGGATGATGTAGACCCTGCGATTGTTCAAAAAGAAATTGAAATCGGTATGGATATCGCTCGTCAGGAAGGTAAACCAGAAGCAATGTTAGAGAAAATTGCGATGGGTAAATTGGGTAAATTCTACAAAGAAAATACTTTGTTGAACCAGGAGTTTGTAAAAGATAACTCTATCAATATTGCTCAATTACTTGAAAATACACAAAAAGGTTTGAAAGTTACATCATTCAAACGTGTACAAATCTAATTTGTCGCACGATTTTGATTCGGTGTTTAAGTAAAATTAGCCCCTCTCTCATGAGGGGCTTTCTTTTTATTCGCGATACCCGATTGGGAATGAAAAACCTGCCGAAACACCTACCGTCCGATTACGAACAGGCAATTCTAATAAAGAAATATCTAATACTCTTGAAAACCCATGTTGGTAGCGGCCTTCAATGAATATATTCCCATTACCAACTGGAACTTCAAAACCCAAAGCTCCAACGCCACTTAGTTCAAAACGATGGAAGTAATCTGTGCCGATAGATGGTTTTAGTGGAAAAAGACCAAGTACCCGAATGATTGCTTTAGCATCGGTCATATACCCGACAGACGGACCAATAATTAAATACCCATGCGGTAGCGAAGGGTCGCCTAATTTAAGTTTAGCTAAAACAGGTAGTTCGATATAATTGGTTTTAAAGGCTAAGGTTCCGCCGATAGGAATATCTACTCCCAGAAATTCTGTCCCACTCATATTTAGCGATTCTTTCACCAGAAAACCTTTCTGGGTATAGGCAAATTCAGGTCTGATAGAAAACTGTTCAGTAATCGGAAATTCAGCAAAAAACGCGGCTCCGCCTGAAGGCATGAGCCTGAAAGTAGGCGTAATGTTTTCGATTAAGTCGAATTTAGTCATGGTCGACCAGTTAGCTCCGCCTCGTGCACCTATCTGTATAGTTTGGCCGAATGATAAGTGAGCAATTAGCAACAATGCAAGTGTTTTGAAAATGGTTCTCATTTTTAATTCAGGTTTTATAAATTTGTGTAAAAAATGAGTATTGGTCTTGCAATAGGCAGATATTTTTAAATGAAAATAATGATTGTGTAAGCAAGATGTCGTTTAGACTGGCAGCGTTGCAGAATTGTTGTTAACGAAAAGTTAATGAAATTACCGGAAGCATTTTCGCTGCAAATGCAGCACATTTTAGGAGAAGAATACCGGGCTTTTGTAGAAAGTCTGGCCGAACCGACACCTGTTACTATCAGACTGAATAACAGGAAAAAGACCTCAGAACCCGTTATAACAAATGGTAATGTTTTGTGGCACCGGAATGCCCATTACCTGGCGGAAAGACCAGTTTTTACGCTCGACCCAGCATTTCATGCCGGAGCCTATTATGTACAGGAGGCATCTTCAATGTTTGTAGCAGAGGCCATCAGACAGACAGTTGATACTTCGAAATCGCTCAGAGTAATGGACTTGTGCGCTGCTCCAGGGGGTAAAAGCACCTTATTGGCATCCTTATTAAATAATAATAGCCTGTTAGTTGCCAACGAGGTAATTAAAAGCAGAATAGGTGTATTAAAAGAGAATCTGGAAAAATGGGGATTCCCGAATTATATAGTGAGTAATCATGACCCAGAGGAAATGATTGATTTAGAGGGTTTCTTTGATGTAGTCTTGACTGATGCCCCATGCTCAGGAGAAGGGCTTTTCAGAAAAGACCCCGATGCCATGAACGAATGGTCAGAGAATAGTGTGCAATTATGCAGTGCCCGTCAGAAAAGAATTTTGCAGGCAGCAGCTATGCTGGTTGCTCCGGGAGGAATTCTGTGCTATTCTACCTGTACTTATAATGAAAAGGAGAATGAATTAAATGCCCAATGGCTGACACAGGTAGCAGATTTTGAGCATATAAAATTACAAATACCTGCCGATTGGGGAATTGTAGAAAAGAAATATGGCTATCAGTTTTTCCCGCATAAAGTACGTGGAGAAGGCTTTTATATATCAGTTTTCAGAAAAACCAGAGGAGAGAAACAGGAGGCAAGAGGAAAAATTAAGTTAAACCGATTACCTCAAAAAAAAATAGACGTACTGAAAGAATGGTTAGAAATACCTAATGCCTTTGAATACTATGAAAAACCTGATGGACAGATAGTAGCTATTCCGGCTAATTTAAGTAATGAGTATTCGGTAATTTTTAGAGCATTACATAAGCGTTCCTCAGGCTTAGAAATCGGACAGTTCAAAGGCACTGATTTTATTCCAAGCCATGATTTAGCTTTAAGCACTGTTATAGCTAAAGATTTGCCAGCAGTTGAACTCTCAAAAGAAGATGCCTTGAAATTTCTTAAAAAAGAAAATCTGGGTGTTGATTTATCCCATCAACCAAAAGGCTGGCTATTGGCTCATTACCAAGGCTTAAACTTAGGGTTTATGAAATTGATAGGCGATAGAATCAATAATTATCTACCTAAAGAATGGCGTATCAGGATGGAGATACCGGAGTAGGGATGATTTTTTGTGTAATTACTTAGTGCTTTCAATTCTTAGGATAATGCCTTTGAGCGGCCGCCGCACGGTCGAAAGCACATGACTACCAAGTATAAATGAGCATAAGTTAAATCTATCTTATATACTTCTTCATCACAAAATCTGTCTGCACATCATCGCCTAATGTAAAAGTATGTTCTCCGAATCGTACATAACCCATCTTTTCATAAAATTTTATGGCATTGGGGTTATGTTCCCAAACACCTAACCATATTATCTCAAAGCCTTGCTCTTTTGCCCAATCCGTACAAAAATCAATTAGTTTTCTGCCTGATTGTTGTCCGTGAAAAGCTTTCAATACATAAATCCGCTCTATTTCTACTACTTTTTTTTCGGTCAATCCTTTCGTTGAATGATTCTTCACAAGCTTAACAAAAGCTATCAATTCACCCTCATTTTCACAAACAACATATTGATTGGCTGAGTCATGCAATTCTGTTTCTATTTGTTGTAGTGTGAAATTTTTAGCTACGTGTCTATCCATATTTTCGGGTGTATTGTAGGTAGTATAAGTATCCCGGAAGGTAATTTCTGACAGTTCGCGCAGGCGAGGTGCATCGGCTGGAGTAGCAAGTCTGATTAGCATGGGTAAATAATAGTTTTCTACAAATAAAAGATATATTAGACTTTGAAGCAAGACTCAAAAAAATGAGAATAGATTTAAAACGTTTGCATTCAACACTTCAAAATGAGCAGTTATTAATCTAAGAATATAGTAGTCATAAATATCTTTTTTAATGTATAAGAATTTAGTAAAATGTGTACATTTAAGTTTTAAACCTAAGCCCTAAAAAAATGAGTGAAAGCTCCTCTTCACAAAGACTCTATTCGTTAGATGCACTACGAGGTTTTGATATGTTCTGGATAATGGGTGCAGAAGATTTTTTCCATGAATTAGCTGAAGCTACTAATCACCCGGCAACTACCTGGATAGCTACCCAACTCTCGCACGTAGATTGGAATGGCTTTCGTTTTTATGACCTTATTTTTCCGCTATTCCTGTTTATGTCTGGCGTATCTACCCCTTATTCTGTCGGCCGTGATTTAGAAAAAGGAACGGATAAATCCAAATTATTAATGCGCGTAGTGAAACGTGGGCTTATCCTGGTACTATTCGGGATTATCTATAATAATGGCTTACACATTAAGCCATTGGCAGAGGTGCGTTTCCCAAGTGTATTAGGACGTATAGGGATAGCGTATATGTTTGCTTCTATCATTTATTTATATGCCAGTCAAAGATTCCAGTATATCTGGTTTGCGGTAGTATTGATTGGCTATTGGCTATTATTAAAATTTACTTCTGCACCGGGTTTTCCCATGGGAGATTTAACTATGGAAGGCAACTTCGCCTCCTGGATTGACAGAAGTATTCTTCCAGGGCACTTACACAGAGATATTCACGACCCTGAGGGATTGGTATCAGCTATTCCAGCTATCGGAACAGGTTTGTTAGGGATTTTTGCAGGCAATTTCCTGAAAAACAATCCAATGGATAAAGCCCGTAAAGCACCATCATTAGCACTTGCCGGGGTGGTTTGTCTGATAATCGGCGGTTTCTGGGATTTATTCTTTCCAATTAATAAGAACCTCTGGTCGAGTTCATTCGTACTCTATGTGGGAGGCTGTAGTTTATTGCTTTTAGCTATTTTCTATTATGTAATTGATGTATTGGGTTTCCGACGTTGGGCATATTTCTTCATGATTATTGGTACAAACTCTATTTTGATTTATATGTCAGGGAGATTCATTAACTGGTATTATACTTCTAAGGGCTTATTTCAATGGTTGGGGGATATTATGGGAGAAAATTATTATGGCGTAGTGATTGCCGCAGGGGTAATTGCTGCTAAATGGTTATTTTTGAAGTTTATGTATGATAAGAAGGTGTTTTTGAGGGTGTAGAAGTGTTTATTTATTCAAAAGCGCTCAATGCTTCATTGAGCGCTTTTATCATTTTATAGATTTAAAAAATCGAAATATAATGCTACACCCTCTTCAGCACAGTTGCCAGTAAAAAACTCCCAATTAATATAGCAAAAAAGACAAGTGCCAGCATAGGATTATAAATAATCATTGCCAGCAAGGCAATAGAAGCAATCACTAAAGCTACAATCGGAGAAAGCGGATACAATGGCACATGGAAAGGTCTGTTTAACTCAGGTTCTTTTTTTCGTAAAACTAATAGAGAAACAACCGAAAAAATATACATAGTTAAAGCACCAAAAGCCGAAAGAATGATTATGTCGGCAGTAGAATTACTCAACAAGGCTGCTATTCCTAAGACCATATTCAGTAATAAAGCATTGGCTGGAGTTTTGAATTTTGGATGAACCTTGCCTAAAAATTCAGGGGCGTTACCCACACGCCCGAACTCAAAAGTTGAACGTCCGGCAGCTAACACCAGACCATGAAAAGAGGCAATCAATCCACACGTACCAATGCCAACAATTATCTGGTAAATCACACTGCTATTACCTATTACTTTACCCATAGCCATTGGTAGTGGTGAGTCAGAAGTACTTCCGTCAGCCTTGAAAACAATCCCTTCCCAACCATTTACGCCTACTGCTGCAAGAAAAGTAAATAGACAAAGTATAACCAGGGTAGTCATGGCAGAGCCAAAACCCCAGGTAATGTCTTTTTGTGGATGCACCGATTCTTCGGCTACATTGGCCAGCCCTTCAATGCCTAAGAAAAACCAGATAGCAAAAGGCAAAGCCGCAAAAGCCCCAGCCCAACCATTAGGTAATGGATTAATGCTCAGGTTTTTTACTTCAAAATCAGGGAATACGACTATCCAGAAAATAATCATACCCAAGACTGCCAGCACAGTAATTACCAGTTCGAACGTAGAGGCTAAATGAGTACCTAATACATTTAATAAAGTAAAGAGTAGATAAGCTGTAATGGCAATAGCCGTGACTGAAAATTGAGGAAAAATAACATTGAAATAAGAACCGATACCTACAGCAATGGCCGGAGGGGCAAAAAGGAACTCAATATTCTGAGACATACCTGCCAGAAATCCCCATTTTTTGCCCAATGCCCGATTGGCATAATCAAAAGCACCGCCTGCTTTCGGGATAGCACAAGCCAGTTCGGCGTAGCTTAACGAAAAGGTGATATATAAAATAACTACTACTATGGTGGCAATAGCCATACCCAGTGTGCCGCCCTTTTCGAGCCCTAAATTCCAGCCAAAATACATGCCTGAAATAACGTAACCTACCCCTAAACCCCACAATAAGGTAGGCGTGAGGCTTTTCTGTAATTTTTCTTCTTGTGATTGTGCCATGTGTAAATTTATTAAATCTACTGGATAAATAAAATTTAGGCATTTAAAAAATACAATTTATTTTGGCAGTTTGGATTCATGAACTTAAATTTGTGCAAATTTAAAGAACATCATTTTTAACATGAGAAAGTTAAGCGTGTTAGTATTTGCAGTAGTTGCAGTTTCATTAACTTCATGCAAGTATCAGAATAATAATAATATAGAGCAAAAAGATGTCCGCAAAGGAGATGAGTGGGTTTATGGTGTAAGCCCCGATTCTGCGGCGAGACAATTAAAGAATAAATATACGGCCAAACCAGAACTTGAGGCGGAAGCAAACAAGATTCGTGAAAAGTTGTATGGGAAAACCGGAGCTTAATTCATAGCTCATCAAATAGGCAAATTACAGTCATGATAGCATCTTAGCTATTGCGTGCTTGTAATATGCCTATTTTTATTTTTCACACTTTCGTAAATAAAACAAAAAACCCAAAATGAACATAGCATTAGTAACAGGTTCGGCAGGTTTGATAGGTAGTGAATCGGTAGCCTTTTTTGCAGAAAAATTTGACTTGGTTATAGGTATTGATAATAATCTTCGCTCTTATTTCTTTGGTTCGGAAGCTTCAACAGATTGGAATCGTAATCGTCTGGAAGAAAAATTCAGCAATTACAAGCACTACAACGCAGATATTCGTTCAGAAGAACAAATCGGTAAGATATTTCAGGAATACGGTAATGATATTAAACTGATTGTACATACAGCTGCTCAACCAAGCCACGATTGGGCTGCCCGTGAGCCTTTTACTGATTTTACAGTAAATGCCAATGGTACCTTAGTAATGCTTGAAATGACCCGTCTGCATTGTCCTGATGCCGTATTTATCTTTACTTCTACTAATAAAGTATATGGTGATACGCCAAACTACTTACCATTGGTAGAATTAGAAACCCGTTGGGAAATTGACCAGACTCACCCTTATTACAAAAATGGTATTGATGAATTGATGTCAATCGACCACTCGAAACACTCTATCTTTGGAGCCTCGAAAGTAGCGGCCGATGTGATGGTACAGGAGTATGGTCGTTACTTTGGCATGAAAACGGCAGTTTTCCGTGGAGGTTGTTTAACTGGCCCTAATCACTCAGGTGCACAGCTACATGGTTTCTTAGCTTATTTAATGAAATGCGCCATTACCGGAAATCACTATACTATCTTCGGATACAAAGGCAAACAGGTACGTGACAATATCCATAGCTGGGATTTAGTGAATATGTTCTGGCATTTTTATAACGCCCCTCGTCCGGGTGAAGTATATAATGCAGGTGGTGGCCGTTTTGCTAACTGCTCAATGCAGGAAGGAATTGCGCTTTGTGAAGAAATCACCGGAAACAAAATGAGTTTCAGCTATGCAGAAGATAACCGTAGCGGAGACCATATCTGGTATATTTCTGACCTTACCAAGTTCAAAACTCACTACCCTGAATGGACCTGGAAATATGATTTGAAAGAAACATTAACACAGATGTATGATAATATCAGTAAACGTGTTTAGTACATAAGTTATAGAAATAAAGAAAAAGGCTAAATCAATCAATTGATTTGGCCTTTTTCTTTAAATGCGAGTTAAATCCCGTAGGGATTTAATGCCGTTTTACTAAGAATTTCTTTTCTCACTACCACTACCCTGAGTGCTATCTCTCGTATTCTTCTGCACGGCAATAGCGCCAAACAATGCCAATAAGAAAGCGAAAGCATAAAAGCCTTTTTCACTTGGTAATAAGGTGGCATTCCAGAGACCTACGGCCAGTAGCACTATACACAAGATGGTAGAGAACCAGCTGATACCATAGTAAATATCAGTTACAGGAATACCCTCGAGGCGGTCTCTTACGCTCTTCTGAACAGATACAACCGAGAATAAACCGTACATTAATACTGCAAAATAATAGCCTTTTTCATTAAGCAGCATCTCTGAGCGCCATAGGCCAACCAGAAATCCGACCATTCCGGCTCCTAATGCTACCCAAGATGCCCCTACAAAGGCTGCTGATGGTTTTTGATACATATTGTTATTTATTTAGATGTGTATTGATAAAAAATTCCGGTATCGAAAGGTGTCCAGAGGCTGGCTTTTTGTCCACAGCTTTTCAGCCCGTTATTAGCCCATGTATTGCAGGTATGAAAGATATGATAACTGCCTTTTGCTTCATAGAAAGCATCTTCTTTACCATAATTCGCATTGGTCTGAATATACATCAGATGTCCCTGCGAATCGGTTGTAAAGCTTTCCTGAATATATTTGATGAGTCTGGAATACTGTTCTTTAGAAATATTTATCTTCACACAATCTGCTCCCTCTCTCATGCTTTTGTAGAAAGTCGCATGAATGGCAGAAGTACTCAGCGCAAATGCTGCTTTAAACGCAGTACTGGCTTTCAAATCTGCCCAGGTAGGTGTCTCTAAATAAAAACCTTTATCTCCCCAGCCAAATGCCACATACTCAAACAAACTGTCTTTACCAGTTGTATTGACAAACTTCACCTCCTGGCTCCAGTCAATCTGTTCGTTTTTAATAGGTACAACCAAATCTGTATGCACCCCATTTGTCAGAATATAGACCGGAACATCACTTTGGGTCTGGCTTTCTCTATCTACGCTTATTCTTGATAAAACGTAGGCAGAGAGTAGATAAACCCCAATCAGACAAACCAACGTCAGGATAACAAGACCTGTGATTTTGAGTGTTTTTATGGCAATTTTCAAGGTAATAATAGGTTAGATACGTATGTACAGAAATTTTATCTCATTCTGTCAGCGTCTCTTACAGTTTTCTCATCTTTACGAATCAAACGATTCGCAATCCAGTTGAATACCAAAGCGACAAAGGCAGCCCAGAAGCCAATACCAAATTCTCCTTGTTGGTCTGGTGCAAAAAACTTGGTCGCTTCAAACTGAATATGGTAAACCGTTGTTCCTAATAACGCAGCTCCAATAAGAGAATTAAGCGCTACAAAAAGCATCTGACGAACACGATTTTTATATTGAAAAATAGTAAAAAGCGATGTACCTGCTGAAAGTACCGCCAGAATCGCCAGATAATAAACAGGCTTGTTTACTTCGGCCAGCGTGCCTTTCATGTGTAATAAAAAATAAGGATTCAAAATCGCTTCTTCTCCTACACCTACCTTATGCCATACCGGAGTGGCTAAATACAAAATCATACAGATAGAAGTAAGAAGCAGTAAAAGTGATTGAGGGCGTTGTAACATTTCAACAAATAATTAAGAATTATTAAAAACAAATATCAGTACAAAGGTAAATAATCGTGCAAATGGTTTAAGAAACCTGCACTTTTTTTTATTGAGTAGTCAGAATGTTGATAATCTCTTTATGTTCGGGGTACTCTTGCATTAGTTTTTCCCGGCTTGCCATTTCAAAATCAGCAAAGCTAAAACCTGGCGCAACAGTACAGCCCACCAGCGAATAACTATTTGATAAGGCAGGTTTACTGCCAAACCATACACCTGCCGGAACTACCGCCTGAAAAACTTCTCCGTTTTCTGGGTTGTCTCCTAATTTGATTGTCTGTACAAACCCTTGATTATCTATATAGTAGACATTCAAAGGCGAACCGTAATAAAAGTGCCACATTTCATCAGACTTGATACGGTGTAATGCAGAAAACTGATGGCTTTCGAGTAAAAAATAAATGCCTGTGCTAAAATTTCTTTCTCCCTCAAAACGTTTAGGAAGAGCATCATGCGGAATGATTTCGGCCGAACGATACGTTTCAGCAAAATATCCACCCTCTGGATGTGCCTGCAAATGGTATTTTTCAACCCAATATGTGGCTGTTTTCATATTAGAGTATGTTTACATGTGGAAGAGATGAATGAATATCTTATTTTTGGCAAAATAAACAGAAAGGTTCTCCCTGATTATCTTAATGAAAAGTAAATTTATAAAAATCCTCGCTATTGTTGGCGGAATTGTCTTGCTAAATGTACTGGCCTCTTTTGTATTCTTTCGCCTGGACCTCACCGAAGAAAAACGCTATTCTATCTCTGATGCTACAAAAAGTCTCTTAGAAAATCTGGATAAAGAGATATTGATAAAGGTATATCTGGATGGGGATGAATTACCGGGCGGATTTGAAAGACTGAAACGTGCTGTCAATGAAACTTTAGAGGAATTTCAGATATATGGTGGTACTAAAATTGAGTTTCGTTCGATTGACCCAAGTGCTGAAAGCGATACCAAAAAGCGGGAAGACTTTTATGCCCAGTTGATGAAAAAAGGTATGCAACCTTCAAGAGTGATAGATACTAAAGGTGGCCGTCAGGTGGAGAATATTGTTTTCCCATATGCTTCTGTGAGTTATGAGGGCAAAGAAGTACCAGTGCAATTGTTGAAAGGAACGGAAGGGAGAACGGCACAAGAAAAACTGAACCAATCATACGAAAATGTAGAGTATGAACTGGCAACTGCCATTCGTAAGTTGACTTTGAAGGAGAAAAAGAAAATTGGTTTATTGGCTGAGTTTACTAATCTGAAACCTATCAGCTTTGCTGATTTGATTACGTCTTTACAGGAGCGTTACGATTTATTCATCATAGATGCCAAACAATCGCCTACTTTTGGAGGGCTTGATGCTTTGATTCTGCCTAAGCCTACTCTTCCGGTTGATGATAGTACCAAATACAAAATAGACCAGTATGTGATGAATGGGGGCAGGGCTTTGTTCTTTGTTGATGGCCTCAAAGTAGATTCAGTAAGTCTGGAAGGTACTTTTGCACAGCCTTTAGAATTGAATCTGACTGATTTATTCTTTAAATATGGCGTCAGAATCAATAGTAATATTGTAAAAGATGGCGCAAGCTCTGCGGCTATACCAATGGTAGTAGGGAATATGGGAGACAGACCGAATATACAGCCGATTCCTTATCGATATTACCCTGTTATCAACAACTTTGGCAAAAGCCTGATTACGAATAACCTTGATTTGATTTTCTGTAAGTATGTTGCCTCTATTGATACGGTGCAGGCAGCAGGTGTAAATAAGATACCTTTATTAATGACTACCCCTTATACCAAGGTATTGAATGCCCCGGCACTGGTTACCTATAACGAAGCGCATACAGAAACCCAGCAGGATGAATATAATGGTGGTGTAAAAACTGTAGCTTATTTATTGGAAGGAAAATTTGAATCTTTATACAAAAATCGTTTGTTACCTTCTGACCCGCAATATAAATCATTCAAGGCTGAGAGCGTGCCTACTAAAATGTTAGTTTGCTCTGATGGTGACTTGATTGTGAATGATTTAAGCCCTAAAACGGGTAATCCATTGCCATTGGGTTTTGATAAAACCACCCAACACGTATTTGGTAATAAAGACTTTGTGATGAATGCCATTGATTATATGATTGATGAAAATGGGGTTATACAAGCCCGTGGCAAAGAGGTAAAACTTCGCCCGTTAGATAAATTACGCACGCGTGATGAGCGCACCAAATGGCAGATTATCAACATTGCATTGCCTTTAGTAGTTGTGATTTTATTTGGAATTATTTTATATATGTTGCGCAAAAGAAAATTTGCCTACTGATTGGTCTTTTTTTTTGTAAAAAAAGTACTACTTTTAAACTCGAAATATTTTTTAATCTTCTATTTACGACCGGTTAAACATGAACCTATTTGAAATCAAAGAGCAACCGAAGGTCTATGACGTAGTAATTGTAGGCTCTGGTGCAGGAGGAGGTATGGCAGCATACCAACTAACTAAAGCAGGTGCAAAGGTTTGCTTATTAGAGGCGGGCGGTTACTTCGACCCAGCAGATCCTAAATACATCACACAATTAAAAAATCCCTGGGAATCTCCTCGTCGTGGCGCAAGTACCCGCACCCGTCCGTTTGGTGATTTTGATGCTGCCTGGGGAGGCTGGGACATCGAAGGCGAACAATACTCAGCTATGCCCGGTACTCAGTTCCGTTGGTTCCGTTCAAGAATGTTGGGAGGTAGAACCAACCACTGGGGACGTATTTCGATGCGTTTCGGCCCTGATGATTTCCGCAGAGGCTCATTAACAGGTATCGGTGATGACTGGCCTACCAGCTACGACGATTACGCACCGTATTATGATAAAGTTGATAGATTGATTGGTTTGTTTGGTACTAAAGAAGGTATCCGTAACGAACCGGATGGTATTTTCCTGCCTCCGCCGAAACCACGTCTGCATGAGTTGATGTTGAAAAAAGCAGCTACAAGCATTGGTATTCCGGTTATCCCATCTCGTATGGCGATGCTTACCAAACCTATTAACGATTCACGTGGGGCTTGTTTCTACTGTGCTCAATGTGGCAGAGCCTGTCAGGCTTATGCCGATTTCTCGTCATCATCAGTATTATGTATCCCTGCGGCTAAAACAGGTAACCTTACACTGATTAACAATGCGATGGTAAGAGAGGTATTGACAGACCCTAATACTGGACTATCAACGGGTGTTTCGTATGTAAACAAGCTTGATTTGAAAGAGTATTCAGTAAAAGGCAAAATTGTAATCTTAGCAGCAAGTACCTGCGAAACCGCCCGTATCATGCTTAACTCTAAATCGCCAAGATTTGCCAGAGGCTTAGCCAATGATAGCGGTGTAATCGGTAAATACCTGAACGACTCAACAGGTGCAAGCCGTTCGGCATTTATCCCTGCTTTGATGGATCGTAAACGCTATAATGAAGATGGTGTAGGGGGTATGCACGTATTTACGCCATGGTGGGTAGATAACAAAAAACTTGATTTTCCTCGTGGTTACCATATTGAGTATGGTGGCGGTATGGGGATGCCGGGCTTTGGCTTTGGTATGGGTATTGAACGTGTAAACGGATTGATTACCGACAAAAACGGCAATAAGAAAAAAGCAGGTGGTTATGGCCTGGGTCTGAAAGACGATATTCGTCGTACATATGGTGCTTATATCGGCATGGCAGGTCGCGGAGAACCTATTCCATTAGAGTCAAACTATTGTGAGATTGATCCTAATAGTGTAGATAAATATGGTATCCCAACGTTACGTTATCACTATAAATGGAGCGAAAACGAAATAAAACAAGCCAAACATATGCAGGATACTTTCGAGCAGATTATCCATGCAATGGGGGGGATTCCGATGGGTAGAAAACCTGATGCAAGTAATAACTATGGCTTGGCTCAACCGGGTGAAATCATTCACGAAGTAGGAACTGTTCGTATGGGCAATGACCCTAAAAAATCGGCTCTCAATGGCTGGCAACAAGCGCATGATGTAAAGAACCTGTTTGTAGTAGATGCGGCGCCATTCGTATCGCAGGGGGATAAAAACGTAACCTGGACAATCCTTGCCAGTTCGTGGCGTACTTCAGATTACATCATTGAGCAGAGAAAAGCGAAAAACCTTTAAACCCATTTTCCAGACATGAAACGTAGAGACACATTAAAAGCACTTTCATTGAGCTCGTTGGGAATGGCTGTTTTACCAACCACCGACCTCGTAGCAGCACCACCGGACCCGAAGCCGTTTAAAACCACCCCAGCGCGTATTCCGGAAGAAATAGAGAGAGATAAAAAGATAATGGCTGAAAAATTCCTGACTGTGGCAGAGTTGGCTACTATCGGAATTTTAGCTGATATCATAATTCCGGCAGAAGGTAAGTCGGGCAGTGCTACACAAGCAGGTGTGCCTGCTTTTATCGAGTTTATTGTAAAAGATATGCCACAGTATCAGACACCTATCAGAGGTGGTTTGAGATGGCTGGATAACCATAGCACCAAACGCTTCGGTAAATCTTTTGGACAGATTACGCCTGCACAGCGTATCGAGATAGTAGAAGATATTGCGTACCCGGATGATGTAAAACCGGAATTCAGCCATGGGGCAGCGTTTTTCTCACAAATCCGTAATCTGACAGTAACAGGCTTCTATACAACCCGTATGGGCTTCGATGATTTAGGATATATGGGTAATACCCCAAATGATTGGCAAGGTGTACCGCAAGACGTATTAGATAAATACGGCTTACAGTATGACCCGATTTATGATAAAAAGGATTGATAGTTAATATCAGATTATAAAATTAAAGCCCTGAAAGATTTCTTTCAGGGCTTTTGATTTATGATAATTTTTTAAATCGTGATACACCATCAATACAACATCCTGAACCTAATCGTCTCTTCAATATCCTTAATCTCCTGCACAAACTCGTCGGTATAGCCTTTATCAATGTCCATAATTACATAACCGATTTTCTCGTTGGTTTTCAGGTATTGACCGTTGATATTGATTGAATGTTTAGCAAAGATATTATTGATTTTTGCCAATATACCCGGTACATTTTTATGAATATGCAATAAACGGTGAGAATCTTTCAATAACGGCAATTGCAATTCCGGGAAATTGACACTGCCTGTCGTGCTACCATTATTCATGAATTCCAACAGACGTTCTGGTACATAATGCCCGATGCTTTCCTGGGCCTCTTCGGTACTTCCACCAATATGTGGCGTCAGAATTACGTTTGGCAGACCTCTTAATTCGCTGATAAACTCTTCGTTATTGGTCTTAGGCTCGTACGGAAATACATCAACCCCGGCACCTGCTACTTTGCCCTCTTTGATAGCTTCTACCAAAGCAGGTACATCAACCACATGGCCACGGGCCAGATTCAGGAATATCGATCCTTTTTTCATTAACTCAAACTCACGTTTGCCAAAAATATTGATGTTCTCTTTACGGCCATCAATGTGCATACTCACTACATCTGCTACTCGAAGTACCTCATCCAATGAGCGGCATTTCTTGGCATTGCCGATAGGCATTTTATCTACAATGTCGTAGAAATATACCTCCATACCCAATGCCTCACCGATAACCGATAACTGTGTGCCGATATGTCCGTAGCCTATCAGCCCTAATTTTTTACCACGTACTTCAAAGCTATTGTTAGCTGATTTATCCCACTTGCCGGCATGCATACCAATGCTTTTCTCGAAGATATTCCGGATAAGCATAATCATTTCCCCAACAGCCAGTTCTACTACCGAACGGGTATTGCTATAAGGGGCATTAAAAACGGCGATACCTTTTTCGATACTCGCTTTTAAATCAATCTGGTTAGTCCCAATACAGAAAGCACCAATAATCATCAGTTTATCGGCATTTTCTAAAACCTTTCTGGTAACATTGGTTTTTGAACGAAGCCCTAAAATAGATACACCCTTGATTTTCTCTGCCAGTTCAGCTTCGTCCATCGCACCTTTATGAAACTCTACATCAAAACCTTCATATTTAAACGATTCTACAGCCACAGGATGCACATTCTCTAATAAAAGCACTTTGATACGGCTCTTAGGATATGACTGGCTGCGAGGCAGTTTATTCAAATATAGAAACTCGTCTAAGGATGGCACTACATGGTCGGCTTTGGCAATTACCTTTTCACGTTCTACATTTTCTGTAAAAGCATAAAAACGATTTACTAAACCCGAGGCTCTTAGTTCGTAGTCGGTATAACCATCGCCAATGGCATATACATCACCATCCAGGTTTAATGAGCCCAGAAGTTTTACCTTGCCTTTTTCATGGGCTAATACATTGGTATCGTCTACGCCTGTGATATTACCCTCATCATCAAACTGAAAAGTATTGGCATAGACATTCTCTTGTTTCAGCCCCATTTCTGTTACAACAGGTACAATAAACTCTTTAAAACCACCCGAAACCACTAAAATATTGTCCGCATATTCACGCAGGAATTTTTCATTTCTCTGAAAAGAGTCTGATACCTTGGTATGCAGGAAATCCACCAGTTGATCAATATGCACACGATTGGCTTTCAGTAAATCAATTCTTCTGCTCAGGGCTTCAGAAAATGAAATCTCGCCATTCATGCCCATTTCGGTCAGTTTTCTGATTTCGCCTACAATTTTTTCCTGATTGGCATTGCCTGCCAGGGCGATATTGGCTAACTCGTCCAGCCCTTCAACTTTCGTAAAAGTGCTGTCGAAATCTATAATAAAATAAGGATTATTAGTCATGAATCAAAAACTCGATAATAGGTATTGATGTTAAAAGTCTGATTGATACGAATATTTATTCGGGATTCTCCAAAGCAATCTGAATATGCCCTAAATGATGCACACAATGCCATGCCGCCATGTGTAAGGCTTGCGCCAAAGTCAGGTTCATCTGTCGGCCTAAATGAAAGAAAGTTCTGCTGAAATCTTCGGAGGACATCGTTTTTAGTAAATGTGTCCATCGTTTATGGGTAGCTTCCAGTAACAGGAGTGCATCAGCCAGCGGTACACTGGGTACTTCGGGATTATTGGCCCAGCCATTGATATTCGGGCCATAGCCTTGCGGATTATCTTCACATAGTGCCTGTTTGAAACGGGCAAAATGCAGGATGTGCATATCTGAGATATGAACCACCAAACTGTGGATACTCCATGCTCCTTCACGATACGACTTTGCTAACTCATCTGCGGAGAGGCTCTTTGTCAATTGCTCATACTTAGCCGGATATTGCTCAATAATGCTGATGTTCTGAGCTATTGCTTCGTCAGAATAGCTATTCTCGGGTGTCCATTTACCGATTGGAAACTTACGCTCTTCGAGAGTCATTGCTTTAGGGAGGTTTTGTTGCAAACTCAAATTTACAGACTATTTTAGTAGTAAAAATGAGCTAAGCTCTTGATTTTCAATAATTAAAGGAAATTTCAAGAATATTCTTGATATAATACAAATGAACCTGTTTAAACTTTTTATTTAATGATGAAAATGTGCAGGTTTTCGATTAGACGAAAAGAAAATTGAGGACGTAGTAGAACTACGTACGAAATTTTCTCTGAAGTATAATCGAAAACCTGCCATTTGTAGTCGAAAGAAATAAGTTTAAACAGATTCAAAATCAATAGTTGATGAAGAAGATTTGCAAATATAGTAAATTCTGAGGATTATGGAACGGGGTCATATCCATGACCACCCCATGGATGGCAGCGGCCAATGCGCTTGACAGTGAGTAATAAACCCTTGAAAAAACCATATTTCTGAAATGCCTCAACCGAGTACTGGGAGCAGGTAGGCGTATAGCGACAGGAGGCAGGAAACCAGGGAGAAATCCCGGCCTGATACAAACGCACAAGAAATATGGCAACGTATTTCATAATTTATTCAAATGAAATATATAAAGTAACTGTATGAGTGGTCAGTTTATCTATGCCACCAATCGCAGTGCCTGCCGCAGTTGCAGGATTGATTAAGTTAATAAGGCCATGAGAAAAATGGATTTCAGGCGAAAACTTGAAGTACTCCCTGAAAAACTCAATACCCGTACCATATTCAATACTAAAATCATTGGTTCGGGTCGTAAACTGCTGACGATTTCTCCTGTTTACAGCATTGGTTTCTACAGCATATCGTAGCCCTCCAAAAATATACATACGTACATTCCCTCTCCGTTCCGACTTATATTTTAGCATCACCGGTAGCTCAAACCATGCAGTTTCACGCAATTCTTTTTTCTCTCCTAAGCCCACTACATTGTCAGGGTCTGACGGATCAGTCTCTGCAAAGCGATATTCTAATTTCCTTCCATAAATGGCTACTGTAGGCAGAACACGGAAGTCGAAATAATCGTTCAGGCGTACATTAGCCAATCCACCCATTTTCAGACCAATAGTGCCGGGTGAAGTAATAGCATAAACTTTATCCCTATTGACAAAGTAATTATTAAATCTGATATTGAAATTGGTATAAGGTAAGCCTAAAAAGTAGCCGAATTTCACGGTTTTAGCATCATAATCTCCCTGAAACAGCCGTTTGTTTTGTTGGGCCGATAAAGAGTGCATTGCTACAAAAGATAGAATCAAACAGCCCTTAGAAACAAGGATGGTCTTTTTTAATGATGAAGTTAAATTACGTGAAAAGGAGACCTTAATATTTTTCATTCAAACTTTAAGAAAAGGTTACATCTATTAATCAATAGCAATCTCAGGTCTTTTTCTTACCAAGATAGACCGTACAAATGCCAAAAGTAAGCGGCACACTTTTCGTTTCTGTGAATCCGGCTTTTTCAAAAACCCGAAGAAAATCATCTCCTTCAGGAAAGGCCTTAACCGACTCGGGCAGATAACTGTAAGCTGCTTTGTCTTTTGATATGAGTTTCCCGATTAAAGGTACGATAGTAGAATTATAGAACCAATATAACTGCTTGATAATAGGTGTTTTAGGCTTCGAGAATTCTATGATCAGACAAGTACCGCCGGGTTTTGTTACCCGGTTCATGTCGGTGAGCCCTTTCTCTAAATTCTCAAAGTTCCTTACTCCAAAAGAAACGATGACAGCATCAAAAGTATTGTTGTCAAACAGTAATTTCTCCGAATCCCCACTTCTGAGTTCTATCACATTTTCCATGCCAATCTTCTTCATTTTCTCTCGGCCCATAGCAAGCATACCTTCCGAAATATCTACACCTATTACTTTTTCAGGCTTCAGTTGTTTAACAGCCTCAACGGCAAGGTCACCGGTTCCGGTAGCAATATCTAAAATGAATTTAGGCTTGGCCGAACGCAACATCGAAATGGCTTTTTTTCTCCACCAAACGTCAATACCAACACTTAACAAACGGTTTAACAAATCATATTTAGGAGAAATGTTGTCAAACATCTCTGCAATTTGCTCACGTTTTCCTGCTTCTTTTTCTTTATAAGGTACAACCATCTTCATTAAACAAAAAATCAATACTATGACAATAATGGGCAAAGTTACAACCACATTTTCATATTAGATAAGTTTTAAGCAGATAAATGCTTTAAAGCCAATAAATTAAGATATGAGATTGATCCGAAATAACAGCAAATAACTTCTTACATCGAAATCAAATTTCTAAAATAGAAATGCCGGTAAAATTTTCGAATTATAGGCATTGATTGATTTACTGAATAGCAAACCTTGTGTTCGCTACAGACAAAACGTTTGTCAGATAAACAAATCAAAAGATGCCATCAATAATTAAATAAAATACCATTAAATGAATCTTTTAACATAGATTCTACCAGGAAAAACTAATGAATTAATATAAGGCCAACAGCACATAAGAGCCTGCTCAATTACACGCAACAAAATAAAATTTCGTGTTTTTTTAGATTTTTATCCACCTGAAAATCAGGGAGATAGGGTTTTTTCTGAACAGTTTTTTAAAATTAATTCCAACTATTTTTTTTTCAACTGAATCTATGTAGGAAATAAACCAAAGAAAAATTAATGAAAAAAATCGTTTTAAGTCTCGTTTCGGTAGCTATTTTATTCTCTTGTACAAAAGAGGAAACCACCACCCCACAACTATCGTTAAATGACCAGTTTAATGTTTCAACAACGGGTTGGAGTGCAGATTTTGCGGATTATCCGGTAGGTGAGGAAACATTCTATGAATTATCAACTAAAAAGGATGCAAAATTACCAGCGCCTTTAGATACATTGAAGAAAGGTTTCCGTGTTTCGGGTAATAATCATAGCGATGATTTGTTTATGTTTCTAACCAAAAAGATGACAGGTCTAAAAGCCAGTCAGACTTACAAAGGAACATTTGAGGTTGAGTTTGCATCTAATGCACCGGATGGTTCTGTTGGTGTAGGCGGCTCTCCGGCTGAAAGCGTGTATATGGGCATCGGTCTGACATCAATCGAACCTAAGAAAGTGGCAAATACCACTACGAAGAGCTATGAGATGAATATCAAAAAAATGCAACAGGCAACCAGCGGTCAGGACATGAAAGTGATTGGTAATATAGCTAATGGTACAACCGAAAACAAATACAAAATCATCAAAAGAACTGGTGAGTTTACAGGTAAATCAGATGCTAACGGTAACCTTTGGGTAATAGTAGGAACAGATTCAGGCTTTGAAGCTACAACTACGCTTTATTACACAGGCGTAAAAGTAAACCTGACAGAAGTTACTGCTGCTCAGTAATTTTAAGAACCCACTTCTTATTCCCTTCCTCACATTGCTGAGGAAGGGAAGAGGATGGGATTACGGTTTCCACACAGTTAAAAGCAATATTTATTCAAACCTAATCTGATATAATTTATGAAAAAATTATTCGGCTTCTGCGGCATTATTACCTGCTTAGTATTGAATGCTTGCAAGGACAAGGTCGTTCCGTTAGGCGAATTAACGAATGCCTATCTGCCTTTAGCTGTTGGAAATTACTGGAACTTAGATACCTTTGGTTTAAGGGAAATTACTGAGACAAAAGTTTTTGATGGTAAAGCGTACTATGCCATTATGCAAAGCCATGATACTTCGTATGTCAGAAACGAAGGGGATAAAATTATAGAATACTATCAGGGAAAAACCTCAGTGATATTTGACCTGAACGCTGACGTAAATGATACCTGGCAATATAGAGATTATACAGTAAAACTTACCAGCAAAACCGAAACAATTAAGATAGGTGGACAAGAAATTAAAAATTGTTATCGTTTCTATTTTGATATTCCACCAATGGCTGATGATGAACATGCTATCTGGCTGGCGTCGGGCATAGGCTTTATTCAGCAGGAATGCTATGGCGCCTGTATAGGCGGAAAAAACAAATTAAAAGAAATGAAGCTTGATGGCAAAGTGTATAGACTTTAGCTATAAGTTGATAAAAATGAAGTAGTAAATGAGCCTGATAATCTGATTATCGGGCTTTTAATTTTGACGTTATTAAAACGAAAAAAATCAGGTAACTACCGAATATTTAATTGATGAATAATAATATCATGCCCTTAAAGAATTGGATTGTATCCACTTAATCAGTATTTGAATGATTTTATGATTAATGCTTTAGTATTTCGTTGACAATTATTTCTTTTAGGCACATTTGTTGCTCAAATTATGTTCTAAGCAAGTATTTTTAAGAAACATTTTGGCTTGGATTGTGAGTCTCTATTGAGATTTTTTATAATTTCGGGAGTAACAACCCAGTATAACAAAAAATATTACAACTAAAGGTAAAAGGTTAAGCCAGCCTGATTTACCCTACTATATATTTATGATTTTCATACAATTATTCATCTAAAGGTGGCTGGATTTAAAGATGGACATTAAGAACCTATTGCATAGATATTTAACATACCGTTTACGGAATGCTTTCCTGTGCATCTCTCCTATATTGTTGGTCTTATTCTTAATGCTATATTCATCTGTTTCTTTTGCGCAGTCGTTTAAACAAGGTGAAGCAGATGTAAGAGCCATTCAATTCGAGAATACAAAAAATCACGTTGATTTATCAGGTGAATGGGCTTTTTATTGGCAAAAACTATTAAGCCCTGAGCAGATAGCAACTACTAAACCCGATTATTATATCCCTTTTACCGATGTCTGGAACAAGCACGAGCAATTAGGCAAACCTTTTAAAGCCTTTGGCTATGCTACCTATACTTTAAAAATTTATATTGATCATAAAAAGAATCCGCAGCTTTCCTTTTTCATTCCTGCTCCTTATTCCAGTTACAAACTCTGGATTAATGGCGATCTGTTTGCACATAATGGTGTGGTAGCCACCACTAAAGAAGCCTACCAACCACACTGGTTGCCTATCAAAAAGCTTTATCTTGCGCAATCCGATACTTTGCAGTTAGTGATGCAGGTAGCTAATTTCGATCATTACAGGGGTGGGTTCTCACAACCAATCATTTTAGGGAGCAACAATTATACAGAAGACCTGTGGGATACTGAATTGTCTATTACCCTGATTCTGACAGGAATCCTGCTGATGGTTGCCTTGATATTCTTCGGGTTATATTTCTTAGGACAAAAAGACCCCGTAGTTGTATTTTTTGCACTGTATTGTGTGTTTTATATTTATCGGTTAATAGGTGTTGATAAGATTTATTATCTCCATCAGGTTTTTCCGAACATTCCTTTCAAAATCACTTTTTTCTTTGAGTATTTCACCATCTTCTTTTGTATATACCTCTTCACCCGATTTGTAAGGTCGCTTTATGCAAGCAATAGTAGATTTGTTATGGGAGTAGGGTATATAAGTCTTTTCTATATAGCTTTGCTGATTTTCGCACCAACTTATATTATCTCTTATGTATCGCAGTTATTTTTCTTTATTATATTGTTTTTTGTGGCATATAATTTCTATATGTCTGTTATTGCAGTAATTCGTAAGCGTAAGGGATCCGTCTTTGCGTTATTAAGTATGTTTTCTATCGGACTGGCAGTCACGCTAAATATATTAGGTTACTTTGGCTATTTACGCCCTTCATCGTATTACCTGTTTTTTGGATATTTTGGCTTTATTCTTTTTCAGACACTTATCCTCTCTCATAGATTTGTGTATTCGTTCCGAAAAGCCCGCCGCGAGGCAGAACAGGCAGCTAAAGCCAAATCAGAGTTTTTGGCCAACATGAGCCATGAAATCAGAACACCATTAAATGGAGTAATTGGTTTTACTGATTTATTAATGAAAACCAAACTTGATAGCACTCAGCAACAGTATATGTCTACAGTTTTCCAGTCAGCCAATGCTTTGCTCGACATTATCAATGACATACTGGATTTCTCAAAAATTGAAGCAGGTAAACTCGAAATAGTGGTAGAAAAGACGAATATTCATGAACTGATGAGCCAGGTAGCTGATATGATCACCTTTCAGGCAAGCCAGAAGAGCTTAGAGGTATTGCTGAATATTCCGGTCAATGTTCCACGCTATATATGGGTTGATGTGGTGCGTTTAAGGCAAATTTTAGTAAATCTGCTGAGTAATGCCGTAAAATTTACAGAAGCAGGGGAGATAGAATTGAAGGTTGAGATGTTGGGTGATATTAAAAGTAATTATAATAGCTTCCGGTTTTCAGTAAAAGACACCGGTATTGGAATTGCTCCGCAGAATCAGGAGAAAATATTTCAGGCATTCTTACAAGAAGATTCCTCTACAACCCGTAAGTTCGGCGGAACAGGCTTAGGTCTTACTATTTCTAATAAACTATTAGCTTTGATGCAAAGCAAGCTACGTGTAGAAAGCGAAGTAAATAAGGGAACCCGATTTTATTTTGACCTAAACCTGAGGTCAGAAGCAGGAGAAGTAGATGAATGGAAAAATCTTGATGTTTTTAAACGGGTGCTCGTTGCCGACGATAACAGAACCAACCGTTCGCTTTTGAAAAGTATGCTTGATCTGAGGAATATCAGCTACGAAGAAGTAGAGAACGGGCAGCAGGTAATAGATTTATTAGGTAAAGGTGAAAAATTTGACTTGTTGATTATAGATTACCACATGCCTTATTTAGATGGCTTGGATACAGTTCGCATACTCAGACAAAAACCAAAGTTTAATGCCGACAAACTGCCCATCATATTATTGTATAGCTCTCATGCCCACGAATATATAAATAGTGAATCTGAAAAACTACAAATAAGGCAACGTTTGGTAAAACCCGTAACGATTCAGAAAGTATTTGAGGGGATGTCAAAAATCGCAACCAAAGTAGTTGAAGAAAGTCAGAAGTCAGAAGCCCCCAAATCAGCACAATACGTAGATGAGCGATACCTTACGATTCTGATTGTTGAAGATAATAAAGTGAATATGCTCTTCGCCCGGACAATCTTTAAATCAGTCTTCCCGAATGGGCGTATTTTAGAGGCTGAAAATGGGAAATTAGCGGTTGATATTTTCAAAAAAGAAGCTCCTGATATTGTTTTTATGGATATGCAAATGCCGGAAATGAATGGTCTGGAAGCCACCTTAGCTATTCGTGAAATAGAAAACGGCAAAAGCAGAATACCCATTATTGCCCTTACCGCCGGAACAGTAAAAGGCGAAAAAGAAAAATGTCTGGAAGCAGGCATGGACGATTACATTACTAAGCCTTTCATAAAAGACACAGTAGTAAAGGCTATTCAGAAGTATATAAGGGTTGAGTAGTAAGGTCATTTATATATGTTATTTTATTTGTCTGACACGATCCCTTAAATTACAACTTGGTAGTCTTGCCAAGTTTTTTTTATTTTGTTGCTCAATGAATATAATATAGATGTCTTTAGAGAATTTTCTTAAAGCAATTGACCAGGAAATTGCCCGCACTAAATATGGCGAAACCCCCATTGAATTATATGAGCCGATTGAATACCTGATGTCATTAGGTGGCAAAAGAATGCGCCCTTTGCTAACGGTTATGGCCACAAATATTTTTTCTGATAATTGGGAGAATGCCATTAAACCTGCCCTTGGTGTAGAAGTTTTTCATAATTTTACGCTGATGCACGACGATATTATGGATGCTGCTCCGTTGCGCCGCGGTAAATCTACAGTACATGAAAAATGGAACCCTAATATTGCTATTCTTTCAGGTGATGTCATGTTGGTTTGTGCCTATGAATTAATGACGGCGGTTGATGATGGAATTTTTAAACAGGTAATCAGAAGATTCAACCGTACAGCCGCAGAAGTTTGTGAGGGGCAGCAGTTAGATATGAACTTTGCCTCACGTAATGATGTAACAGAAGAAGAATACATTGATATGATTCGCCTCAAAACTTCAGTTCTTCTGGGCTTTGCCTTAGAGTTGGGTGGCATGATTGCTCATGCAGGAGAAACCAATACTAAATTACTCTATGAAATAGGAACAAATGTGGGCATAGGGTTTCAGTTAAAAGATGATATTTTAGACGTTTATGGCGACCCTAAGAAATTCGGTAAACAGGTAGGCGGAGATATTATCGAAAACAAAAAAACGTTTCTGCTTATAGAGGCACTGGAGCAAGCCAAAGGCAAACCAGAAGAAAAGGAACTGGCATACTGGCTTTCTGCCAAAGAATTTGACAAAAATGAGAAAGTAAAAGCAGTTACAGCGATTTATGATGCTTTAGGTATTAAACAAATGGCTGAAAATAAAATGAATAAATTTTTTACTGATGGATTAAGTGATTTGGAGAAATTGGCAGCAACAACCGATAGAAAAAAACCTTTGCTTGACCTGATAGAAATGTTAATAGAACGAGAAAATTAGAAAAATATGTCTTTAACGGTAATTATTATTGCTATTACAGTAGTTGTGAGCATTGCGGCATTTAATAACGGTCGCCTGATGCATCAATATATTCTGAACCCCTATACGGTGCATAGACGAAATGAATGGTGGCGATTGCTTACCTCAGGTTTTTTACATGGTGATTTCGGGCATTTGTTCTTCAATATGTTTAGCCTTTATCTTTTTGGAGAGGGGGTAGAAGCCTATTTTCGTCAGATATTTGGTAATAAAGCCGATTTTTTCTACATTCTGCTGTATCTTTTAGGGATTATCGTGGCTAATTTACCAGACACTTTTACTAAGAAAAACAATTCAGGATATAATGCCTTAGGGGCTTCAGGCGGTGTAGCCTCAGTAGTGTTTGCTTTTATTATGTTTCAGCCTACGGCAAAAATGGGCTTTATTCCTCTTCCACCTATTATTCCGGCCTGGATATTCGGAATTTTGTATCTGTTATATTCAAGATATATGGCTCAGAAACAATATGATAATATAGGCCACACAGCTCATATGTGGGGTGCTCTTTGGGGTGTTGTCTTTTTAATTCTTACTTACCCGCCTATTGTTCAGCATTTCATTCAAACAATTGCCGATAGTTTCCGCTAATGTTTAAAATATTACAGCAACCTTATCCTTTTCCGCATAAGTCCGTGGGCGTTTGCTTACGCAAAAGTCTGATTGAAGGAACAGGCGTCGCTTTATTTTTTATCATTTTTCAGCCCTTTGGTCTGAATGAATGGCAACATCCGCATAAATTATGGGTGCTTATTGGTTTTGGTGCTATTGTAAGTATATGCACTTCATTCAATCGGTTAATTTTGCCCTTGCTTTTTCCAGAGTTTTTCAATGAACAAAAATGGTTAGTATGGAAAGAAATAGCAGATATATTATGTCTGCTTTTGCTTATTACCTGTGCCAATATGTTCTATTCAAAAGTCTTCTTTCATTACCTGCCGCTTACACCTTTAGGTTTTATTATTATGTTCCTGATTGTGGCATTAATTGGACTGATTCCGATTTCATTTGGAGTAATGTCCAACTATATCCTTCAGCTTAAAAAGTATAATCAGACCATAGTCGTACAGCCGCATGAAACCACAAGGCAAGAGGAGAACGCCACAAGTCCGATTAAACTGATTGCCGAAAATGAAAAAGATATTGTAGAGATAAATCCTGATGATTTGTTTTTCATAGAATCTTCAGATAACTATTCAACTGTTTATTATAAGAAGAATAACGTACTTCAAAAAGAGCTACTCCGAAGTAGCCTGACACGTTTGGAAGCGCAGATACAACTACCTGATATTGTCCGTTGCCATCGGTCTTATATAGTTAATCTTGATAAAGTCGGGAAAGTAACGGGCAATGCCCAAGGCTATAAACTACATTTACAATCAATTGATTTAACCGTTCCGGTTGCCCGGAAATATTCAGAGATTGTCGAGAGGTTTAAATAGTGCTTCTAATAAACTTTTCTCAAATAAACGCAGTATAAATGTCAGGATTAGTAAAAACAGGGCATTGCCTTGTCTCTGCTTTAGGTAAGTATTAGATTTTATCCGATAATTTTGAAAACCTCTGATGATGAAATCCTGATCACCACCCTTGTCATTCTCCCCTGAAACACGCCATTCTTCCCTATCTTTTGTCAAACTCCCCAAAGGCTTGATAGTCAGCCCTTTCATTTGACTATTATTTGCCGGTCACTATACATTTGTGTCATCGAAACAAAAACTATAACACAAATGAAAAATCTGATAAAATCAATCGTACTAATAACTATTTCAGGATTCATCACTACTTTTTCTTTTGCACAAAGCAAGTATAGCGTAACAGTAGTAGTGAAAGGAATGCAACAACGCCATGGCAAAATTTATGCCTCAATTACTAATGATACAAACGCCTTTCCAAGAGGAGGGGGCATCAAATCAGCCATAGCAGAAGTCACACCCGAAGGCGAGATGTCTTTAAAATTTGATAATGTTTTAGAAGGTAAATATGCCATTGTATTATATCAGGATCTGAACGATAATAAGCAACTGGATATGAATGGTGAAATGCCAGCCGAACCCTTTGGTTTCTCGAATGTGACAATGCTGATGGGACCTCCGTCATTTGAGCAATGCGCTTTTGATTTAAACGAAAATAAAACGATAGCTATAGGCTTAATGGCTTTCTGATTTTTCGATTCATGTGCCTGATTAATCAACATTCAAACAGACAAAACTATGGAAAAGCTACTATTTAATTTCTTTTTGGTTATACACATAATCTGTGGTTTTTTATCGCTTTCAAGTGGCTTAGTAGCCATGATTGCCCCGAAAGGTAAAAGAATACATAATTTAAGCGGCAGAATATTTTACTGGTCGATGATGGGAATATTTATTACTACTATTATTTTCTTTATTATCTACCCAGGCCAATTAAAGTATCAGTTCTTCCTCACAATAGGGGTTATCAGTTTTTATCCGACTTTTTCGGGCAAAAGATTATTGAGCATGAAAAAAGCGATTGTTCCGAAACTGACTGACTGGATAGCTGCCTGGGGTGTAGGCATTTGTGGAATCGTGATGATTGGCTATTCAGTTTATGGGTTTATGAATCCTGTCGGATTCAATGGAATGGCTATCTTATTTGCCATTTTTGGTGTAGTTTGTCTGGTAAATGCCTATGGAGATTTGAAAGTATATCTGGGTTTTCAGAAACCTGAGAAAATGCACTGGTTTTTGGGGCATGGTGGTAAAATGATGGGGGCTTATTCTGCGGCTTTAACTGCTTTCTTTGTGAATGTAGTGCCAAGGTATATGCCAAAAAATACTCCCTCATTCGTTTTTATTCTGACCTGGGTTTTACCAGGAGTAGTAGTAGGCATAATTGCTTCAAGAATTTTGAAAAAATATAAAGTGAAGTTTGCTGTCAAAAACGCTAAGCCTGTATTCGTAAGTCAATAAATGTGGTGCGAGTTTTCAGCCCGCACCACTTTATGATTAATTACATTATATCAAAACTGTCAGCATCCATATAAGCAGGGAATTTCTGACGGAATACGTCTAAGGCAGTTCTGGAGATAGAATGTTGATGTATCACTTCATTATTAATTTCACGGAAAAGCACCTGACCAGCAAAATCAATAACTGCTGAATGACCCGCATGAGCTATATTATTACCATCAAGGCCCATTCTATTAACCCCAATCACATAACTTTGGTTTTCGATAGCTCTTGCAACTAAGAGTGAATCCCATGGATACATTCTTACCTGCGGCCAGTTGGCTACATAAATCAGCAGATCATAGGCTAAGTCAACATTTCGGCTCCAGACAGGGAAACGTAAATCATAGCAGATAAGCGGACAGATTTTCCAACCCTTAAGTTTTTTGATAATCCTTTTATCGCCCCCGGTAAACACTTCATTCTCTTTCCCCATTCTGAAAAGGTGTCGTTTGTCATAAGAATCTACTTCACCGTCAGGGCTTACCCATAAAAGGCGGTTATAATAATAATGATCTTCCTTAATAATAATACTGCCTGTTATTACTGCCCCTGCCTGGGCAGCCATTTGTTTCATCCAGCGGGTAGTGTGCAAGTTCATCGGTTCAGCTACCTTTGCCGGAGCCATAGTGAAACCGGTGGTAAACATTTCCGGCAGTATGATTAAATCGGTAGGGGTTGAAATGCCGAAAATCTTTTCTTCCAACATCGCCATATTAGCGGTTGCATCCTCCCAATGAATATTGGTTTGTACGAGTGTAACATTTAAATCGGGACGAGAAGCGTTTTGTTCGGACATCTTATGAATGCTTAGGATATTATTTAGGGAATTTCATGCGGTACTCTACGTCTACATCTCCTTTAGTGATATTGGCTAATTTTTTCTTTAGCATTTGTTTTTTCAAAGGCGTCAGATGATCGGTAAACAAAATGCCATCTATATGATCATATTCATGCTGAATAATACGGGCTGCCATACTTTCGTAGGTTTCAGTATGCTCTACCCAATCTGTATCAAAATAGCGGATAGTTACGTATTCAGGACGATACACATCCGCACGGATACCAGGGATACTCAAACAGCCTTCTTCATACGCCCATTCCTCACCCTCTTCTTCTAAAATTTCGGCGTTAATAAATACTTTTTTAAACCCTACTAATGATTGGTCAATGTCTTCTTCTGTTTCCGCGCTTTCATTGATGGGGGTTCCGTCAACTACAAAAATACGGAGGTCTAAACCAATCTGTGGCCCTGCAAGACCCACACCTGCCGCGGCATACATGGTCTCAAACATATCATCAGCAAGTTTTTTTATATCAAGTTCGCCTTGAACAATATCACGGGCTTCTTTTCTTAACACAGGGTCGCCGTAGGCTACAATAGGATAAATCATTGTATATTATTTATTGTTTAATTTTTTGCGAAGAATAATCCTATGATCTTCAATCGCACCTTTTTGTTCTACTTCTTCTACATTAAAGCCGTTTTTGAGGGCAAATAAGAGCATGCTTTTGAAACGATTACGGGTTTTCATCACAATAGCATTAAAACCCTCCTGTTTTACCCATCTTTCCTGTGCATCGGCCAATTGTTGTGCAATAGATTGTTTCCGGTAATTGGGTAATACACCCCCCATCCAAGTATAGAAGCTACCATCATTATCTCTTTTATACCCAACTTTAAAACCAACAAGGGTGTCTCCGGCAACAGCAACTAAAATCAGAGATTTGGTGTTGAATAATCGGGTTTCGTAGATTTTCTCATCATAAATTCCATCAGAAAATTCCGGAATTAATTGAGAAATAGCTACACATTCAGCAACTGTACCGCACCTGATTGTTACATTTGCACCTGTATTCATACTACAAAGTTACAAAACTGATGAATAATATTCTTAATAAAAAAGTAAGGTTTATTGATTTAGGGCTAATTGACTACCAGAAGGGCTGGGATTTTCAGGAAAAACTCTTCGCTGAGATTATAGATATTAAAGTAAAAAACAGACACCTGGAACCAGAGACTCAATTTTCTACGCATAATTATCTTTTGTTTTGCCAGCATCCGC
This sequence comes from Emticicia sp. BO119, assembly GCF_013912375.1. GTDB lineage: Bacteria > Bacteroidota > Bacteroidia > Cytophagales > Spirosomataceae > Emticicia. Next base: position 526,693 of record NZ_JACETV010000004.1, read on the forward strand.
ACGTATATACCCTTGGGAAAAGCGGAAAAATAGAAAATCTTTTACTCGACCAAGAAAGCCTTTCAATCAATCAAGCAAAATTCTATAAAATTAACCGTGGGGGTGATATAACTTATCACGGACCCGGACAACTGGTTGGTTATCCTATTCTCGATCTGGAAAACTTCTTCACAGACATACATCGCTATATGCGGTTTTTAGAGGAGTGTATTATCCGAACGTTGGCCGATTATAACATTGATGCAGGTAGAATTGAGGGACTGACCGGTGTCTGGGTAGATTACAAAGAACAGAAAAATCCGAGAAAGATATGTGCAATGGGGGTAAAATCGAGCCGATGGGTAACTATGCACGGGTTTGCACTGAATGTAAATACTGACCTGAATTATTTTAATAACATTATACCGTGTGGCATTGATGATAAAGCCGTAACTTCAATAGCATTAGAATTAGGTCGGCTGATTGAAGTAGAAGAGGTGGCAGATAAACTGAAAAGACATATAAGCGAATTGTTTGGAATGGAATTTGAACTATCTCCTGTAACCGATTTTATAGACATTTAATGCAGAAATACAATATTTCCTTGCTCAAATTGTCTTGAAGTGAGATTTATTTTTAATTTTGAGGAAAATATAAAAAAACCTGTTTTAAAATAGATTTTATAGATACTTACCGAATAAAATAACAAAACTATAATAAATGGCAACTGAATATTTGGGAATTGATATTGGCGGCACAAATGTCAAAATGGGCATTGTAGAAGCAGAAACAGGTAAACTTTCTAATTTTTATAGCCACGATACAGCAAGTTGGCGAAAATCAGGACATTTTGTAGAACGCTTGGGCGATGCCATAGCAATTCAATTACTCGAAAATAAGGATGTTCAGAAAGTAGGTATTGGTGTTCCGGGTCTCATTACAAGAGACCGTTCAACCCTCATTGAAATTACAGCAATACCAGAAATTAACGGTATTCCTATTATCCCTGATTTAAAAGAGCGTTTCCCGAATCATGATTTCTTTTTAGAAAATGATGCCAATGCAGCAGCATTAGGCGAATACTACTTCGGCGAAGGTGATATCCCGGAAGACTATATCATGATTACTTTAGGAACCGGTATCGGTGGCGCAGCTATTATAGATAAACTGGTGTTTAAAGGCGGTGGAGGTAATGCTATGGAACCTGGCCATATCCCATCCAAACATGGTAAAGTATTAGAACGTAATATAGGTAAAAACGAATTACTTGACTTAGCCAATAGCATGAGAAAGGATTATCCAGGTAAAACTCAATTGCCGGATGATGGCACTATCTCAACTACCGGGTTGGTAGCTGCCGCAGGCGAAGGCGATGAATTGGCGCAAAAAGTATTTGATGAAGTAGGCGAAATGTTAGGTAGTGGTCTGGTTTCAATGATCAGAATCCTTGATATTACAACTATTCTGATTGGAGGAGGCTTGTCAGCATCATTCGATTACATCATGCCTGCCGTCAACAAACAATTAGAATATTGGCTGACACCATATTATATCAAAACATTAAATATCAAGAAAGCAACTTTAGGTAACGATGCCGGGTTATTAGGTGCAGCAAGCTTGTGTTTTTGATATTGCAATATTAAGGGAGGTATTTACTGTGATACTTCCCGTTTCTATTCATTTCCCACTTTATGCTGTGTTGTTAACTATGGAACTCTCTCATGCTATCTCTGACTTCGTATTAGCCTTAGTTGGCTTTTTTGTTTTCTTTCGCTATCTATTCAAACTTGATTTAGTAGCTTGTCTGCTTTGGGAGGCTTTTGTATTATCAGTAACAGTAGCAGCACTGTTCGGTGCATTTCGTTTCCTCGGTTTCTCACCTTACCCCTTAATTATCTCAGAATTTTTTCAGCATCTGGCAGGAACCGTAGGAGGTTTCAGTCTCGTATTTGTTACGCTTTTTTTAGTACTAAAAAAGCCAGTTCCGGTCAATTTTGCTTACATTGCAGTAGCTTTAGGGTTTGTAGCCTTCGCAGTAGTAAGATTAACAGACAATCTACACCTTCTAAATGCTATCCTGACTGTTTGTGTACCCGCAGTTTTAATTCTGGGGATATGGGCATTAATTAAAGGAGAGCGTTCGGTAGGAGCATGGTTGATTTTAGCAGTTATAGCCCTGGTTATGGGCACTTATAACAAAAGCTTTATGGCTAACTCTATTATTGATAATATAGATACTTACCATTATTTATTAGCCATTAGTCTTTTTTGTTTCGGAAAAGCCGCACGTCATCAGATACATTGATTATTGCTCAATTACTTTAGGCACTAAAAAATACTCACCATCTTGCTTTGGTGCATTCTTTAGCCCTTTCTCACGCGAGAGCTGATTCATAGCTACATCTTCTCTGAAAACATTCACTTCTTCGCTCATGTGGGTAAGCGGTTCTACTTCGGTGGTATCTAATTCTTTCAGCTGATCCATCCAGTCTAAAATTTTAGATAAATCCTCTACCATTTTAGCTTCCTCTTGTTCGCATAACTCCAATCGCGCCAGATGCGCTATTTTTCTTACAGTCTGTTGTTCTATTTTCATGCTGATATTTTCTGCTTCTTTATCAGAATTAAATCATAGTTATTTGCTACTACAAATGTACAGCTAATCCTTATATTTATTTAAAGTAGGCTGAATAATATCGTACACCTGCTTTTTGATCGTTTCAATATCACTTTTGGTTTTGCCTTTGGTTTCGATAGGGGTATGAAAAATAACCCTGATAGGATGCCACCTCATAAGCACATTAGGCATTACTTTGTAGTTATCTAATAAAGAGATAGGTACAATAGGTACCTGATTTTCGATAGCCATAGAGAAAGCACCGTCTTTGAAGGGTTGAACCATCTGTGGAAAATCAGTTGTATGAATACCGCCCTCAGGAAAAATCATAATACTCCGGCCCGATTTAAGCGCTTTAATTGACCTCGTCAATGCTTTGGTTCTACTTCCTTTATCACTCCTGTCCACCTGAATGTGCGCTTTAGCAAACATATAACCAAACAACGGGACATTCTTTACTGAACTTTTGCCTAAAAATGCAAAGTAGTTTTTAATAATGGCTCCCATCAGCGCAATATCTAAATAGCTGAAATGATTAGCACAGAATACATATGCTCTTTTAGAGTCAAGTTTTGATTCATAAGTAATTTTGACAGGCATACCCGCCATAAAAAAAAAGATGCGTCCCCAGATACGGTTGCAATAATGAACCATGATTTTCCACTCTTCTTTTTGCAGACTGATAAAGACAATTGGAAAAAGTAAAAAGAAAATGAGTAAGAACCAGAAAAGACACCAGGCAGTATAAAGCCAGGACAATAGTTTTAAAAAACCTCGCATCAGGGTATATTCAGGGGAATGATTACACAAATATATATTTTAATCACTCCCCCTTGTAATTTTCAGCTTATTTTATCTCGTCGTGTAAATCAACAGGTTTAGCGTTTTTACGCATTTTTATATTCAATACCTCAACAAAGAATGAGAAAGCCATAGAGAAGTAAATATAACCTTTAGGTACATGTACTTTAAATGCCTCAGCTATTAACAGAGTACCAATCATAACCAAGAAAGCCAGGGCTAACATCTTCACAGTAGGGTGTCTTTCTACAAACTCGCCTACACCACCTGCAAATAAAAGCATGGCCACTGTTGACAATATTACTGAAACTGCCATCACAATAATATTATCCGTCATACCAATAGCAGTAATGATCGAGTCGATCGAAAAAACAAGGTTAATAACTGCAATATCAATAATAGCTTTTGAGAGTTTGGCTGCTGTTTTGTTCCCCGATACATTCTCCTCATGTCCTTCCAGTTTCTGGTGAATTTCCGAAGTTGATTTATATAATAAGAAAATACCACCTGCTAACAGAATGAGATCTTTACCGCTAAAGCCAATGTTGAATGGCAACCCAATATCTTCAAGGTTAAATAGTTCTTTTTCTAAACCTAAAATGAAACCCAACACAAAAAGTAAGCCCAAACGAATAGCCATAGCCATGATAAGTCCTATGCGACGTGCCTTTCCTTGCTCATTTTTTTGGAGTTTAGAAGATATAATAGAAACGAAAATAATATTATCTACTCCTAATACGATCTCTAAAAGTGTAAGTGTTACTATACTTGTCAACGCAGCGGTTGTTAGAATTTGTTCCATTCTTTATTTTTTACGGTTTATTTGAAAGCGAAATTATCAGTTTTCGGGCTTACACCCAAATCTGAATTTGATAAAAGGTTATAAATTAAGTCAATAACATCTAAAAACCTGATGAAAACAAAACCTATCGCAAAAAAGTATTAGAATTAAATGGAATATTAGTTGATATAAGCTATATGATTCTCTATTTTTGTTCTATTCAATCTATTTTACGTTAACCTTTAATGAAACTTAATCAATCTTTACTCTCTGACCCTTCTTTAACGCAACTCCCGGAAAAAGTCTTACAATTTGGTACAGGTGTTTTACTTCGTGGCTTATGTGATTATTTTATTGACAAAGCCAATAAAGAAGGTATATTTAATGGTAGAATTGTTGTTGTTAAATCAACCGACTCAGGCGGAGCAGATGCTTTTGCCGTACAAGATAATCTTTATACTATCTGTGTAAGAGGAATCGACAAAGGTGTTGCCAAAGAAGAAAACATCATTTCTGCGGCAATCAGCAGGGTTTTATCTGCACAAAGCCAATGGGCAGATATTCTGGCAACTGCCAAAAAACCTGAAATCAGCATAGTCATTTCTAATACTACCGAAGTAGGCTTGCAATATGTAGAAGAAAGCATCAGCCAATCTCCTCCTTTGTCTTTTCCGGCTAAATTAACAGCCTGGTTATACGAAAGATTTCAGGCAGGGCTTTCGGGTGTTGTGATAATTCCGACAGAACTGATAGTTGGCAACGGTGATAAGCTGAAAGAAATTGTTCTGCAACTATGTGCCTTCAACCAACTATCTGATGGTTTCGTACAGTGGGTTACGAAAGACAATAGCTTTTGCAATTCGTTGGTAGATAGAATCGTGCCAGGTAAACCCAAAGGAGAGAGTCTGAAAGAATTAGAGGCAAAATTGGGCTATCAGGATAACTTATTGACTATTGCCGAAGTATATAGATTATGGGCGATTGAGGGAGATGAAAAAGTAAAAGATGTCTTATCCTTCCATGAAGCCGACCAGGGAGTAAAAATTGAGAAAAATATAGAGCAGTATCGCGAATTAAAATTGCGTATGCTAAATGGTACACATACACTCATGTGTGGCATGGCATATTTGTCTGGCTTTGAGACTGTAAAAGAAGCCTTGGCAGATGAACTTACTGAGAAATTTATCACAATCCTGATGACAACCGAGATTGTTCCCGCAATCCCTTACAAGATACAGGCAAAAGTTTGTCAACGTTATGGCAGAGAGGTATTAGACCGCTTCCGTAACCCATACTTAGAGCATCAATGGATAAGCATTACTTTGCAATACACCATGAAGATGCGTATGCGGAATATCCCTTTATTACTGAATTATTACAAGGAATTTAATACTGTACCCCAATATTTTGCCCGGGGTTTTGCTGCTTATTTATTGTTTATGAAAGCAGTAAAAGAAGAAAACGGCAAATATTTTGGCAAAAAAGGAGATGAGTATTACCCGATTCAGTGCGATGCAGCTGCTTATTTTTATCAGGTATGGCAAAATCATTCAGCCGATGAGGTAGTACAACAAGTATTGGCAAACAAAGAACTTTGGGGCAGTGATTTAACCCAGCTCTCAGGTTTTGCAGAGAACGTGAGTACACACTTATCTAATATGATGATGATAGGCGTACGTGAAGTGGCTTCTGCATTGAATGTGTATGCTTAAGAATAGATAATTTATAAGGTAAAAAGAATGGTGAGATAATATCTCGCCATTTTTTATTTCACCACCCGCCGCTTCAGTAATTCAAAAAAACATCTCGCAGTAGATTCAATATCAATGCTTGCATCGTGGGCTTCGGTAATCTGCTCATTGAAAAGCCTGAAATGTAACTCTTCCAAAGTCGGCCATTTAAAGCCAAATTTGCCCGGAATCTTACAGAAATTCACAATGTTTTTGTCTTTCATGGTGCAAAAGCTGCGCTTAGATAGTAAAGCATTTGTATCTATCTTTTTTCTGATAAATTCCGCACCTACAATAGATCTGTCAAACGCAATATTATGCCCGATCAGAATAGCAGACTCACTGATTACCTGATGAAATAAATTAAGTATCTGCGCTAAGTCATACCCTTTAGCCAATGCCTGCTGGGTAGTAATACGATGAATCCTGGTGGCATCGGCCGGAATCACATAACCTTCTGGCTTGATAATATAATTGTGCTGATTCGTTAACGAGCCGTCTTCATAATATTCTAAAAATGCTAACTGCACCATTCGCGGCCAGTTATGAACTGCGCTGATAGGGGCATTATAATTTTGAGGTAAGCCAGTAGTTTCGGTGTCAAAAAACAGAATTTTTCTCATAAATAATAATAAAAAACGCTCTTCCTTTGCAAAGAAAGAGCGTTTGAGTCATATAACAAACTTTTATTTTTGTCGGTTAAACCAGAAATAAACCGGAATCCCGATAGCTACAATCCCTAAACCGGGATAAGTAAACTGTGGTTTTTCTTTAATTAATATTAACACAATAACAGAGGCTATAATTACATATAGCATCGGAATAACCGGGAAGCCGGGAGCTTTGATTGGGCGTTCAGCATCAGGCATCTTCCGGCGCAGGATAAATATCCCGTATATAGTAAACGCATAGAACAGAATCACAACGCCCATCAGATAATCTAATAAGTCGCCGTATTTGCCCGTTAAACATAAGAAAGAAGCCCAGAAACACTGCCACCAAAGTGCATTTTTAGGTACAGATCTATCTGAAAGCTTACCAAAATTTTTAAAGAACAAACCATCTTTAGCCATTGTATAATACACCCGGGCTCCAGAAAGAATCAACCCATTGTTACACCCAAAAGTAGATACCATAATCAACAAGGCAACCACAATCGAAAACCCTTGCCCACCAATCAGGTTAGCGGCAGCGGCAGCTACGCGGTCTTCACTGGCAAACTGAATACCTCTACTCATTACATCAGCACCGTTAGGGTCTCCTTTCAGGGGCAGAATACACAAATAAGCTACGTTCATTAATAGGTACAGAACTGTTACAACCATTGTTCCGATCGCCAGGCCTCTTGGAATCGTTTTCTTTGGCTCCACCACCTCGTCTCCGGCAAAGGTTAAGCCATTCCAGGCGTCACTCGAAAACAAAGTCCCTACTTGTGTTACGCCTAAGGCTAATATAATCGTAAAGCCCCCTATGGCAGTTGTTACCCACTCATCACCTATTCTGATAGTGCTTGAAGCTTCAAACATATGAGAGAAATTCTGAGAAATCACATCAGCATTCGCACCTAATATAAAACCTAAAATGATAAGTAAAGCAATAGCACCTAATTTGGTTGTGCTGAAAATATTCTGAATAATTTTTCCCTCCTTTACCCCTCTGGTATTAGCATAAGTCAATATAATAATACTGACAATAGCCAGTAAACGTTGCGAGGTGAGTTTGAAAGAAGAATCACCAATAGCAAAAAATTCGTGTTTATCGCTAATGAAATCAGGAAATAGGACACCCGAATATTTAGCAAATGCTACTGCTACTGCTGCAATCGTGCCCGTCTGGATTACTGCAAAGAATGACCAGCCATACAGGAAACCAGTAAGTTTGCCATAAGCTTTTTGCAGAAAAACGTATTGCCCACCCGCGTGCGGAAACATGGCTGTCAATTCACCATAACATAAGGCACCAATCATGGTCAGTACGCCAGCCAATAGCCACGAGGCTAATAACCAACCAGTAGAGCCAACCTGACGCGCCACATCAGCACTTACAATGAAGATTCCAGAGCCAATCATAGACCCTGACACGAGCATCACAGCATCGTACAAGCGGATTTCTTTCTTAAAATTTGCCAATTTAATTAGGGGTTAGGATTTATAGAATATGTTTGAATATGGTTATTCTGGCTGAAAAGAACAGATTTTTGAGCAAGACAAGGCGTGTTTTGTAGACGTAGCAAGCAGCTACGACGAAAAAACACAACGAAGTATTGCTTAAAAAGATGTCTTTGTATGCCGAATCATAATGGTTAAGCATATTCTTGAGTTAATCGATGAAATTATGATTTTTCAGGTGGTCAAAAATAAGCTGGTCAACGGCAGAACTTTTATCTTTATCTGCATAGGTCAACCAGGCTAATTCTTCAATTTCAGAATCGGTTTTCAATTCTCCCCGATAATTTGCTTGATAACAGGTCATGATAACCATAATACCTTTAGGGTGTCCATGAGCCTGTGCTTCAAATTTTCCTAAGAATTGCAGAGATTCGGGTATCAGGTCAACCGTCAATTCTTCTTTTATTTCCCGAAGTAAAGCTTCTTCATCACTTTCTCCTGCCTCACGCTTACCCCCCGGAAAATACAAGGTATCTTTCCCTCTGCTTCGCGTGCTTAAAACCTTACGGTCTCTGATATAGAGCCAGGCAATTTTATCTATCCATCGCATGCAATTATTTCTTCGCTAATTTACTATTTTGATAGCCATAAGCAAAATATATTACCAGACCGATAATCATCCAGATGATAAACATACGCCAGTTAGACCAACCTAATTCGGTCATCAGATACAGATTGGTTAAAATACCCAATACAGGCAATAGTGAAAAGTTATATTTGAAGCTCATAACGGCCAACACCAACCATACTATCCAGAAAACAAAAAGCAGCGGTTTTTCTTCTAAATGTTGCATTACGTTTCCTTCTTTATAGGTAAGATATAAAGCAACAAGCAGTAGAGGTACTGCAAAGTATTTGGCATTAAGATAAGGAATTTTAAATTTAGCATCTTTGCTTAGTCCTTTAGCATCTAAAAATAAAACCCCCGCACAAACCAATATGAAAGCAAAGAATGTACCCACACTGGTAAGGTCAACAAAGAAGCTCATTTTAAAAAAAAGCGAAGGAACTGCCACTAAAATACCTGTGATGATAGTAGCAAAGCCTGGAGTCTTAAACTTAGGGTGAATCTCACCAAACTTTTTACCTAACAACCCATCGCGGCTCATAGTCATCCAGATACGAGGTTGCCCGATTTGATAGGCTAATAGCGCACTTGTAATAGCTACTACGGCACTTACCGAAATAACCCCGGCAACAAAATCAAAACCAACCTTTGAAAATACATAAGCCAGAGGGTCAGCAACATTTAATTCCTTATAATTAACCATTCCGGTTAATACCGTAGTAATCAGTACATATAAAACCGTACAAATCAATAAACACAATAACATGGCTCTTGGCAAATCTCTCTGCGGATTCTTGGCCTCTTCAGCAGTAGTAGAAATAGAGTCAAAACCAATAAAAGCAAAGAAAACCGAAGCAACCCCACTCAATACCCCATTGACACCATTTGGTGCAAAAGGAGACCAGTTTTCAGGTTTTACATAAAATACGCCCACGATAATTACCAATAAAATAACCCCTAATTTAAGCGCAACTAATATATTACTCGCATTGCGTGATTCCTTGATACCAATATAACAGAGGGAGGTAATCAGAACCGTTACCAATCCGGCAGGCAGGTTGAAAATCAATTTGGTAAAACCAAAATCCGGGGCATCCTGAAAAGCTTTGCCCAATATTCTTTGGCCCTCTGTAATATCTTTTCCGTTGGCAATAACCACTTCAAAGGCTTCTTTGGCAGAGGTATAATCGGTGGCCAGCCACATCGGGAAATGAATGCCGAAGCCTTCGAGCATGGAAATAAAATAGCTTGACCACGAAATGGCTACCACCATATTAGAAACAGCATATTCGAGAATCAAAGCCCAGCCGATAATCCATGCCAGGACTTCTCCGAAAGATACATAGGCATAAGTATAGGCACTACCACTCACAGGCACCATTGAGGCAAATTGTGCATAGCTCAAAGCGGTAAAAACGCAGGCAACCGCAACAAATACAAACAGGAGCGATACCGCAGGGCCACCATTAAAACTTGCCAGACCAATGGTACTGAAAATTCCGGCACCAATGATGGCGGCAATCCCGAGGGTAGTCAGGTCTCTTACGCCAAGAATTTTAGCCAGAGAGTGTCCGTCATTGCCTTTTTTTGATTCTTCTATTGCTTTGTTGACATCTTTCCTGCGAAAAAGTGAGTTACTCATGGATATGTAGATATTTGAGTTTTAGATGTTTGTTATGGTATATTCTCCAAAACTATCGAAAAAAAGATAATACTAATCTATGAAAAGCAAAATTTTTATCGAACGAAGTCTATTTTTACTACTCTTTTTTCAGATTATCCTATTTCAGAAAGTCATTTTTATTAAATTTTCTTCCTGAAAAACTTGTCTATCCTTTTAGGTGTAGCTACATTTGCAACTCCAACTTGTATAGACAAGTTAGGTTTAAGAATTATTAAAATTAATTAGTTGAACGAAATAGATTTAACAGTTCAATTATATCAAAAACTTTCCCGGATACTTTGAAAACACAGACTTAAGTCAGAAATTTAGCAGAGCCTGTTCAGGGACAACAAGTCTTGATTACAATCCACATAACAACTATAGGTATAGAAGAAATGATGGGCAGGAAAGGTGACCAAAGCAGACCATAAAAGGTTACCAATATGGTGGGAACCTTTTGTATTTATAACCCTTTCATCAATTTAAATCAATTAAAATACAACAAAGTGAAAGCAGCAGTTTATCGCGGAAAAGAAGAAATATTGGTAGAAGAAGTAAATATTCCAGGTTTGGAAGACGGGGAGGTATTGCTTGAAATAGAAGCCTGTAATGTGTGCGGAACAGATTTACGAACCTATCGGCACGGAGATATGAAAATCACACCTCCCCGTATTTTAGGCCATGAATTTTGTGGGAGAGTAATAGAGTCAAGAAGCTCTGATACAGATTTAAAAGTGGGCGATAGAGTGTTGATGTACATTGTATTGTCTTGTGGAGAATGTAGATATTGCAAAGCCGGGCGTGAGAATTTATGTCAGAATCGAACTACGATGTCTTATCATTTAGATGGAGCATTTGCAACATATATGAAAGTTCCGTCGAAGGCTGTTCGGCGGAAACAATTGTTTAAGGTAAACGAAGAAATACCTTCAGAATATCTGAGCCTGGCCGAGCCTTTAGGCTGCGTGATTAATGCACATGGACAAGGAAGATTAGCAGTTGGATTAAAGGATAAAGTAGCTATTATTGGTGCGGGGCCAATTGGTGTGATGCATGCGCTGGTTTCCCGTTTTCAGGGGGCACAACAGGTAGATATATATGATGTGATGCAAACCCGCTTAGAAAAAGCAACACAATTTGATATTGATCATGTGGTGAAGGTGGATAAAGAAAATGGGCATTTGCAACAAGCCCTTGAATTGACAGAAGGCTTAGGATACGATGTAGTAATAGTAGCTGTCAGTTCAGCGCAAGCTCAGGTTGAAGCCCTTGAAATAGCTGGAAAAGCAGGAAGAGTTGAATTCTTTGGTGGATTACCAAAAACAAATCCTTTTGCTACATTGAATACCAACCACCTGCATTATAAAGAATTGCGGATTAGTGGCTCTTATTCAGAGAAAATGAGTGATTTTCAGGCGGCTACCGCCTTGGTTCAAAAGAAGAATTTTCCCTCCGATAAGATAGTTACTCATATTTTACCTTTAGACAGAATCACCGAAGCATTTACCTTAATGGAGTCGGGCGAGGCTTTGAAAGTAAGTATTAAACCTAATTTGTAAGATATTCTATGAATACTGAATTAATAGCTGAGGTGAAAGGGCAAACATGGGGATTGTTTATTGATGGGAAATCAAATCAGGCAGCAGATGAATCTACATTAACTATTAAATCTCCGGCTAATGGTGAAGCCGTTGCTACTATTGCACGGGCAACCACTGAAGATGTAAACAAAGCCGTAAAAACAGCGCAGATAGGCTTTAAAGAATGGTCGAAACTGACAGCTTACCAACGGGAGAGCATTATTAAAAAAGCTACGGCTTATGTGCGTACCCAGGCTGACCGGATTGGTATGCTTATGGCTTTAGAACAGGGCAAGCCTTTCAATCAGTCTAAATCAGAAATTATCGGTTCTTGCGATACCTTAGATTATTTTGCAGCGGAGGGGGTAAGAGTAGAGGGATATATTAATCAAACAGAGAAAGCAGGGTTGTTTTCAATGGTAAAATATTATCCGGTTGGGGTATGTGCTTTGATTACTCCATGGAATTATCCGGTTTCGCTCTTATCATGGAAATTAGGGCCTGCTTTAGCGGTAGGTTGTTCGGTGGTGGTAAAGCCTACAACGGTTACTCCGCTATCGCCGATGGCTTTTTGTATGGCTTTGGTTGAGGGAGGAATTCCGGCTAAGGTTATTAGTGTAGTAACGGGCCAGGGGGCAGTAGTTGGCGATAGTCTTGCAAAACACCCTCTCGTAAAAAAAGTAGCTATGACAGGCTCTACCGAAACAGGTAAAAAACTGATGCAAACAGTAGCACCATACTTAAAGAAAATATCTTTAGAATTAGGAGGGCAATGCCCTGCCATTGTTTGTGAAGATGCAGATATAAAGAATGCGGCATTTGTAGTGGCTTACAAGGGATTCAGAAATATGGGGCAATCTTGTAGTAGTGTCAATAGAGTATATGTGCACATATCCAAACATCAGCAATTTGTAGCAGAATTGAAAAATCATGCTGAAAAACTGACTATTGGTGATGGGGTGAGTGATGGGTCAGTAGATTTAGGTCCAATGGCTACAGCGGATGGTGTATTGACTTCAAAACAGCACGTAGAAGATGCCATTGGCAAAGGTGCTTCATTAGTGACAGGTGGCAGAGCACCTGAAGGTGAGCAATATGGAAAAGGCCATTATTTCCTGCCAACTATCCTGGATAACTGCAATGCAACAATGAAAGTCATGCAGGAAGAAACCTTTGGTTGTGTAGTACCAATAGAGACTTTTAAAACATTGGATGAAGCGATTGAAAAAGCGAATAATACGAACTATGGTCTGGTAGCGTATGCTTTTACAAGAGATTTTAAAACCAGTATGCTTTTAGGTGAGCAATTGGAGGCCGGAACAGTATGTATCAATAATGGTGCTGTAAATACTAATTATGCGCCTTACGCAGGTTGGAAAGATTCGGGCTATGGCGTAGAACTTTCAAGAAATGCGGTTTATGAATATCTGGAAACGAAGCATATTAAGATAGAGGGGATTTAATCAACCCCTATATCTGGCATAAATATGTTCGTCATAGAGCTTTCCTTCTTTGGTAAGTGATTTTTTCAGGATAGCTTCCTTTTCAAAGCCTGCTTTTTCGAGCACTCGCATTGAGGGGGTATTATATTCAAATACGCCACCATAAATGCGATAAACATCATAATTGGCGAAAGTATAATTGACTATATCAGATATTGCGCTTGAGATAATTTTGTTGCCCCAGTAGGCTTCGCCTAACCAGTAACCTATCTCGGCGTTTTTTCTATAAATATCATCTTTCAGCAAGATGCCAATGCCACCCACTGCTTTGTTGCCTACCTCAATAGCAAAGCTCTCTGCTGAATCTGAAGCGATATTTACCCACTCATACGCATCTGTAATGGTATAAGGATGCGGGAAAATATCTTTCAGGTTTTTCCAGATATTGTAGTTATTGGCGTTTTCGACCAATGATTGTTCATCGCCCGACTGCCATTTTCTCAGGAAGAAATTCATTTGGTATCTTTTCGGTAGCTGATTTCCTGTTTGTCTAACAATTCTCGGATGCGGGGGCTATCTGCAAAAGCAAAGATGAGTTCTTTCTTTGGCAAATCCTCACTATCGTCTTCCCAGCGCCAATCTTCACAAATGGCATCCAGAAGATTGAGCAGAGTGCCTATTTTTTCGGGATTACGTTCTTTTTCTATGAACTGGTTAGACGGGGAAATATAGACAACGATTTTATCGTCTTCCAGCCATGATAAATCACTTAGCATTTCATCAAGCGATTCGCTGGTAAAACCAAACTCTTCCGGAAAAGCAAGGGCATCGCCTATTTCTTCATAAAACCCCCTTAAAGTAAGCGTTTTATGGCCATCAAGTTCAATGATTGAGTAATCGTCAGGAAGTTCTAAATTTTTGGTAACAAGAAAATTCGGCATGGGCTCGGTTAGCAGATAATATGTATTACGTGGCCTGAAGTAGACCACGTAGCTTTAGTTCAATGAAAAAGTCGGCACTTTCATTACAACAGAATTATTAAACATCAATTCTGTAATAGTTGGGCGCATATAATCAATTAATGGAAATTCTGCAATGATATCCATTACTTCTAATTCATCTTGAGCATTCACAATACACCAGAGTCGACTTCTGTCAGACGATAGCGCGTATGATTGTAGTTTTCCCTCTTCTAACAATTGATTTACAGCAATTCGTTGATAGGGAATTTTGGCAATGAAACCTTCTGGAAAAGGTACTGGCAAATCAAATTCCACCATAAATTGAGTCATAATCTCTCCTGATTTTAATAAAACAATACACAAAATCTATACCACACTCATTTACCTACTTTTGACTCTCAATTATCAATAATTTCGGTAAGGTATAAATTTCTTTTCACTAATATAAACAAGTTTTCCTTAAAAAACGTTTTCTTTGCAAAACTTATCTCAAAAGGGGTGCCTCAATATAACGGGCTGAGATTATACCCATCGAACCTGATGCAGGTAATTCTGCCGAAGGGAGAGAGAATAGTACTATAGTGTGCGCAGCTACAGAACTATTTACGATTTCCAATTAAAATTTTGTTTCACCAAAGAGCCGTTTTGGCTCACAAGATTTTACTCCTTTACCTTGTTAAAGTTTTCGTTATGCAATGAAAAAATTAACAAAAAATGTTCTAAGAATTCTTATCAAACAACAAAAATTCCTTAGAAAAACTATTTCGGTATTTATCTTATGTCATGCGGTTTTTATTTACGTTTGGGCTCAAGACGATTCTACCCGAATCAAAGAATTAAATGAAGTGGTGGTAAAATCTACCCGTGCCAACGAAAAAACTGGTATGGCCTTTACGAATGTCTATCAGCGAGACATCAAGAAGCAGAATCTGGGGCAAGATATGCCGTTTTTACTTAATCAATTACCCTCAGTAGTAGTTAGCTCTGACGCCGGAGCCGGAGTAGGATATACAGGTATCCGTATCCGAGGCTCAGACCCTACTCGCATTAATATCACTCTCAATGGTGTTCCTTATAACGATTCTGAATCACAAGGTACGTATTGGGTAAACATGCCCGATTTTGCTTCAAGTGTGCAAAGCATTCAGGTGCAACGTGGGGTAGGCACTTCAACCAACGGTGCAGGGGCTTTCGGTGCGAGCTTGAATATCAATACTTTAGGGTATGACCGAGAAGCTTTTGGAGAGACTAATCTTTCGTATGGTTCTTTTAATACAATGAAAGCAAATGTACTGGCAAGCACAGGTTTGTTAAATAACCATTTTGTGGTAGATGCTCGTTTATCAAAATTACAATCGGATGGATATGTCGATAGAGCCAGTTCAGATTTGAAATCTTTCTATGTTTCTGCGGGCTATTATAACAAAAGCAATTTTGTCAGGTTCAATGTCTTTTCAGGCAAAGAAATTACCTATCAGTCGTGGAATGGAGTACCTGAAAATTTATTGAAAACTGATCGCAGATATAACACTTATACCTATCCTAATCAGGTTGATAATTATCAGCAAGATCATTATCAGTTGATATCTTCTTTTAAATTGACTAACCATTGGACATTCAACCCTACTTTACATTATACCAGAGGTAAAGGGTATTATGAAGAGTTTAAAGAAGCAGCCGACTTGGCTGGGTATAATCTGCCTGATGTAACTATTGGTGGAGATACCATATCAAGTACCGACCTGGTACGAAGAAAATGGCTGGATAATCATTTTTATGGAATCACATATTCATTCGATTACCAAAGCCATAAAAAATTATCAGCCAATATCGGTGGCGCATGGAACCGTTATGATGGGCATCATTTCGGCGAAGTAATCTGGACAAAATTTGCCATGTTGCCTTCAAACGATTATCGGTGGTATCAAAGTCGTTCTATCAAAACCGATTTTAATATCTTTGGCAAAATATTCTATCAGGTAACCGACAAATTTAATCTTTTCGGCGATATTCAGTACCGTACAGTAGGATACGATAGGAAGGGTATTGCAGACAAATTGCAGGATATTACCCGTAATACTTCTTTTGAGTTTTTTAACCCTAAGCTGGGGCTGAATTATCAGCTAAATTCACAAGCGTCATTATATGCTTCGTATGCAGTAGGAAATAAAGAGCCTAATCGTACTGATTTTATAGATAATGTAAAAGCACCTAAGGCTGAGCATTTAGAAGATTTGGAAGCCGGTTACCGATGGGCAAGCCAGACATTCAGTTTTGATGGAAACTTCTATTATATGAACTATAAAAATCAGTTGGTATTAACAGGGCAGGTAAATAGTGTCGGAGAGGCGATTCGGGTTAATGTGCCGAAAAGCTATAGGGCAGGAGTTGAGCTGGTTGCTAACTGGAAGTTTGCCACACAGTGGCGTCTGAATGCCAATGCAACCTTCAGCCAGAACAAGATTAAAAACTTTACTGAAACCATTGTGAATTATGATGGTGAGGCTGATAAAATTAATAGTTTTGCCAAAACCGATATTTCGTTCTCTCCAAATGTAATTGCAGGGGGGCAGTTATCTTATTCGCCCGTTAAAAACCTGGAATTCGCCTGGTTGTCAAAATATGTAGGAAAACAATATATGGACAATACCTCAGACGATAACCGTAAGTTGAATGCCTTTTTTGTCAACGATTTGCGAGCCAACTATACAATCAGGCCAAAAATTGTTAAAGAAATCACCTTTAGCTTATTAGCCAATAACGTTTTCAACCATTTATATGAGTCTAATGGCTATACTTATAGCTACATATATGATAGACAGGTGGTTACTGAAAACTTTTACTACCCACAAGCGGGAGCTAATTTCTTGCTTGCTGTAAGAGTAAGAATCTAATGTGTAAATAGAATAGTGTTAAATCTCATCTCTGATTCTTCTGCAAAGGATTTGTCCTATCGGCAGAAAGAGCCAGAGATGAGATTTTTTATATTATCTCCACTCTTTTGTTCTGAAATGCTTGCAAAGCTTCGTCAGTCGGGTTCAGATGTGTTATCAGATAATCTATTTCTGCAAAATCACACACTTTATAGGCTTCCTTCACATGTAGTTTTTCTTCAATGGCACAACAGACAGTTTTCTTGGCCGAACGCATCATTTTCTGTTTTATCAGAGATTCTTCGTAATGCCTGATACTTAAACCTTTTTCTGCGTCAACCCCGTTAATTCCCATAAAATAATAGTCGGCATTAATGTGTTCTAGTTGATGATACACTTCAGTACCTAAGGTAATCTGGTAGCGTTTAAAATAGCTTCCGCCCAACAGGATTACATCAAGTGTGGGGTGGTCATTTAATACCATAGCTAAAGCAGGGCTATTGGTTACAACGGTAGCTTCCAGCATTTTTGGCAATTGTTGTGCCATAAAGAAATTAGTTGTGCCGCCATCCATAATGATAGTCTGGTGGTTTTCAAATAGAGTAAGGGCTTTCTTCGATAATATGCCTATTTCTTCGCTCCCACCGGTTCCTTTTTTTGAGTCACTAACCAATGGCAGATAAGAATTGATAACAGCACCGCCATGAACTTTTTTCAGCAGCCCTTTATCTTCAAGTTCAATAATATCACGTCGGATACTATCGTAGGAAACCTTTAAAAACTTACTTAAATCGTTGAAATTAATCTTCTTGTCGGTGGTAAGTTTTTCTAAAATGAGCGATTGTCGTTCTTCTTTAAGCATAGTTTTGCAAAGTATTTTGCAAATATTGCAAAATTTTGCAATATTTGCTTGCATCATATTATTTTTTTGCATATATTTGCATCAATTAACCTATACTGTAACTTATGATGAAAAAAATTACCTTTGGAAATCACTGATTTAACAGTGATTCCAAAGGTTTCATCAAAGAGATGATTTTATGAGTAGATAGATTTTTTGCGTTTGATATAATTTTTGATGTTATATACACTTTTTTTACCTTAGTTAAATAGATGGTTTATGGGAAAGGTCGAAACGCTTGGTTCGATCTTTTTGTTTTTATAGCATTGTCAATTGTTTAAGACCTGATGATAAAATTTTTCAGCAATATCAAAATAAACTAATTTTTGTTAACGTTTTATAAGTAAAATCTTTCAAACCTAATGAATTGACTTTTACTGATTTACGTGCTAACCTATTATTATTTCTGCGCATTATTTCAGAAAAGCTAAATCTTGTTTTTCTTCTATTTGTTTCATTTATTTGTTTAATTGCTATATTCGTTAAAATTAATAAAACGAAAGCATGGCCCCTGAAAAAAATAAAGGTGAACTTCTCAAACTTCTTGGTGTTGGTTTTGGTATAGCAGTAACTATTGGTGGAACAATCGGTACAGGTATTTTACGGAAGCCCGGCCCTATTGCTGCTAACCTCGGTGATCCTTCACTTATTATGTTGGTTTGGTTTCTGGTGAGCATCTATGCTTTTTTAGGAGTTTTGTGTGCTATTGAGTTAGGAGTAGCCATTCCCAAAGCAGGAGCCTGGTATATATATGCCCGCAGAGCCTTTGGCGATTATGTGGGGTTTATTACGGGTATCACAAGCTGGATGGGTACAGTAGCCGCACTCGGATTCGGAGCTTATACCATGAGTGAGTTTATTGCACTGATGTTGCCAGATACAGAACCTGTAATCAGGTTTATGGCAATAGCTATTTTGATTTTGTTGATGTCGTTCCATTGGTTGGGTACTAAATCAGCAGGGCGTTCGCAGGAAATCCTTTCTTTTTTGAAGGCAGTTGGTTTATTTGCTTTTGTGCTAATCTGTTTCGTTTATGGTGGAGATGTAAAAAATACTGAGTTGATAGCTACTACTGAAAGAGTAAGCAAACCGGCTTTATTGACCGGGCTAATCGTCTCTCTGCAATCGGTATTTTATACCTTTGATGGATGGCATACAGCCGCCTATTTTTCAGAAGAAAATACAGACCCTGCCAAAAATTTGCCAAAATCGATGATTAGTGGTGTATTAGTTATTGTGGCTATTTATCTGTTGGTTAATATAGCAATCTTATATATTATGCCGATGGATGTGTTGGCTAACTCAAAATTGGCGGCTTCAGATGCCATTAAGCTCATATTTGGCGAAAAATCGGCAATGGTAGTTACTTTCTTTCTTACGCTGTCTATTTTCGGTATTCTGAATGCCCAGATTATGTTTTCACCACGGGTTATTTATTCTATGAGTAGAGATGGGCTTTTCTTTAAAGCCGCACAAAAAGTAAACAGTGGTGGTACACCAGCTATTGCAATGCCATTAACCGGAATCTGCTCTATACTATTAATATTAAGTGGGAAAGATACTTGCGAGAAACTCTCTGATATTGCCGTTTTCTTTTTTGTATTATGCTACATTGCCGGATTCGCCAGCTTAATTATGTTGCGTAAAAAAGAACCAGAATTGCCAAGACCTTATAAAGTAATAGGTTATCCGTTTATACCATGGCTATTAATTATCATCTCTCTCTTGTTTTTGACAGGGGCCGTGTATCAGGACATCGAGAGTAGTGGTTATGCGCTAATCTTCCTGGTTATCAGTTACCCATTGTTCTTATTGACTAAAAAATTAAATCAATAGCTTCTTGTTATTGTTTTTCAAATAGCCATATTTGTGGCAAATTTCGTGACCTATGAGCGAGAGAAAATATGCCCTTCTGGCCGTTGGAGAATTGCTGGCTGATTTTATTGGTACCGACCTGACAGATAATCTGCTTACCACAGAAAAATTTCAGCGTTTTCAGGGAGGGAGCCCATCGAATCTGGCAGCTAATATGGCCCGCTTAGGCAATCAGACAGCCATTGTTTCTTGTGTAGGTAAAGATAATCTTGGAACTTATCTGATAGATAAGGTTAAGGAAACAGGAGTTGATACTGCTTACGTAGTAATTGATAATATAGCCCCTACTACCATAGTAGTGGTTTCGCGCTCGAAAGGAACACCTGATTTTATTACTTACCGTGAAGCCGACTGCCGGATTCAATCGGCGCATATATCGGATGATTTACTGAAGAATGTATCAGTTTTTCATACTACCTGTTTCGCATTAAGTAGAAATCCTGCGCAGGAGAGCATTGTAGAGGCGGCAGGAAGGGCCGCCAGGCACAATTGTCAGCTAAGTATAGATTTAAACTATGCGCCGCAAATATGGCCCGACAGAAACAATGCGCATGCAATTGTAAAAGCCTATGTAGCCAATGGGGCTTTTGTGAAAATGAGTGAAGATGATGTCGAACGTTTCTACAACAGGCCTGTCGAACCGGATGAAGCCATTGCAGATTTTCATTCCTGGGGAGCAAAACTGATATGTTTTACATTAGGAAGTAAAGGGAGTATCGTATCGAGCAACCAGGGGCGATCGAAGATTTTAATCGAGGGAAAGAAAATAAAAGTGATAGATACAACAGGTGCAGGAGACTCGTATTGGGCAGGATTTCTGACAGCTTATATTGATGGATTTTCGCCCGAAATATGTGCCAGAGCCGGCGCTAATATTGCCGCTTTGAAATTAAATACTTTAGGGCCATTGCCCGCTAAAGTTGATAGACAGTTGTTATATCGTTAATTGTAGTATCCGATTATTTACCAAAGAAAGATGAGAAATTTTATTTCGTTGAAAGATGTTGAGAATGTTCAGGAATTAATAAATGAAGGAATTCGTCAGAAAAAAGCACCTTTCGCCGAGCAAGCATTGGGGAAAAACAAAACCATAGGTTTAATCTTCTTTAACCAGAGTTTAAGAACACGCCTGAGTACACAAAAAGCAGCCGAAAATCTGGGTATGAATGTGATGATTATGAATGTAGGGCAAGATAGCTGGCAGTTGGAAATGGAAGATGGTGTGGTGATGAATGGCGATAAAGCAGAACATGTAAAAGAAGCAGCTGCTGTAATAGGCAGCTATTGCAATATAATAGCTGTGAGAGCTTTTGCCGGACTACAAGACCGCGCGGCTGATTATCAGGAGGTTGTGATGGAGAAATTCGTGCAATATGCAGGTGTGCCTATTGTGAATCTTGAATCGGCTACTCGTCACCCATGTCAATCTCTGGCCGATTTGATTACCATAGAAGAATACAAGAAAGTGGCACGACCTAAAGTAGTTTTAACCTGGCTGCCTCATTTTAAGCCACTACCACAGGCGGTAGCTAATTCTTTCTGCGAATGGGTAAACCAGACTGACTATGACTTTGTAATTACCCACCCGGAAGGCTATGAATTAGCGCCAGAATTTGTTGGGAATGCCAGAATAATCTATGACCAGAACGAAGCCTTGAAAGATGCCGATTTTGTCTATGGTAAAAACTGGTCGTCATATACGCATTACGGACAAGTTCTGACCCAGGATACCTCATGGATGATTACACAGCAAAAAATGGAACTGACCAACAATGGTTTATTTATGCACTGCTTACCTGTACGTAGAAATCTGAAAGTAACTGATTGGGTGCTCGATAATCAATCGGTGGTTATTCAGCAAGCTGCTAACAGAGAGTGGTCGGCACAGGCAGTTTTAAAGAATATCCTGAAAGATTTATAAGATAGAGAATCTAACAGCTAATCTGATAAGCTTAGCTATCTGAAGCACATTTTTACCAAATCACTCAATTAATTGGGTGGTTTTCTGTTATAACAGAACCATCAACTGAAATTAATTCTGCATTAACTGTATTATAGTATGCTTGCATACTATTCTTCTCTTGTTTATATTTGTTAAATCTATCACAAACCATCAATCAAATACTATAAATCAATGGCAGCCGCAACAATAGAAGGTCTTAATTTTAATTTAACAGAAGAGCATTTAGCTGTAAAAGAAGCCGCTCGTGAATTTGCCCAAACTGAACTACTCCCTACCGCAATTGAGCGTGATACTCATTCTAAATTCCCGACGGAAGAAATCAGAAAAATGGGAGAGTTGGGATTTTTAGGCATGATGGTATCGCCTGAATATGGAGGTGGTGGGATGGACACGGTTTCATACGTATTGGCGATGGAGGAAATCTCTAAAGTAGATGCGTCGGCTTCGGTAGTGATGTCTGTAAATAACTCTTTAGTGTGCTGGGGATTAGAGACCTTTGGAACAGAAGAACAAAAACAAAAATATCTGACTCCTCTTGCAAGTGGAAAAATCATTGGTTCATTCTGCTTATCAGAACCAGAAGCCGGCTCTGATGCCACTTCGCAAAGTACTACAGCTGTAGATATGGGAGACCATTATCTTGTAAATGGTACAAAAAACTGGATTACAAACGGTGGTACATCTTCGGTTTCTTTAGTAATAGCGCAAACTAATGTAGAATTGAAACACAAAGGCATAAACGCATTGATTATAGAAAAAGGCTGGGATGGCTTTGTAGTTGGCAAGAAAGAAGATAAAATGGGTATTCGTTCATCAGATACACATTCGTTAATGTTTACTGATGTAAAAGTGCCTAAAGAAAACAGAATAGGCGAAGATGGCTTCGGATTCAAGTTTGCCATGACAACTCTAAATGGCGGTAGAATCGGTATTGCGGCCCAGGCATTGGGTATTGCGGCAGGTGCCTATGAGTTGGCACTGAAATATTCTAAAGAACGTAAAGCCTTTGGTAAGACTATCAGCGAACATCAGGCTATTCAGTTTAAACTGGCTGAAATGGCTACAAAAATAGAAGCGGCTCGCTTATTGGTATATAAGGCGGCACGTTTGAAAGACGAACATAAGGATTTTATACAAGCTGCGGCAATGGCAAAATTATTTGCCTCCGAAGTAGCCATGTGGGCCACTACAGAAGCAGTACAGATTCATGGCGGATATGGGTATGTGAAAGAATACCATGTAGAGCGATTGATGCGTGATGCAAAGATTACTCAGATTTATGAGGGAACTTCTGAAATACAAAAACTGGTAATTGCTCGTGAAATCCTGAAATGATTAATGAGTCAGTAGCACAAAACTTATAATTCATTGTATTAAAAAAGGCTCTTTTTGAGCCTTTTTTTGTATAGAATGGGGGTAAAATATTGGAATTTTACTTAAAAATACAATAAAGCTCATGTACATACATATAAATTAAATTAGACTTTTTTGAGAAAAATGTACTGATTTTTGTAAAAAAATATAACTAAAGGAACATCTTTTATTTTTTATTTGTTTGAAAAAAAACGAGAAAATATTAGTTTTGTCCAATATTAGTTAATACATTGCGTTTAGAATTCTAAGCTATCACGAAAATGCTCCTATAAAATGGAAGATTACAATAAGATTATCGAATCTCTTGGTGTAAAATTTGCCAAAGCACGCCATATCAGAATTTTGCAAACTGTCAAGATTAAAAATGTGTATGACGTTGAAAACACTATTCTTATATTATATGATGGTGATGTGAAACTGGCGGGTAATGATGAACGTGTACAACCCGGCGATTTGCTTTTTATACCCGGCGGAAAAGCCGCTACAATTACCTATGGCGCAGGGGAACCAAAAAATATTTCGTTCGAAGAGTTTATGACTCGTCGCGAGAGTTATTGGGAAACCATGACCGATTCGTCGAATGTTGGTAGAGTGCCTAATTCATTTGGCTTAATAGCTTTTGAAGCGAAAGTTTTTGACTCTGTTAACTTCTTTACTTCATTAGATATTCCGCCGTTCTTTATAAAGCAGCACTCAAAACTTGGTTTATTAATTCATGATATTCTGAAAGAAGATTTTTCAGATGAAGTTGGTCGTGGACGGGTAATCAGAAATAAAACCGAAGAAATAGTTATTGAGATTGTGCGCCATATCTTAAAACACAGAATGTTTGTAGAGCAACTGGCAACCAATAGTACTTATTTCAAAGACCCACGTCTGATTGACATCTTTACTTATATAAAAAATAGCCTGGCCGGTGATTTGTCTAACAAGCAATTAGCCAACGTGGCTAACGTATCGGAAGATTATGTAGGTCAATACTTTAAAATGCTGACTGGTATTAATCCACAGGATTATATCGAGTATCAGCGTATGGAAGCAGCGGTAACATTACTTCGTACTTCTAAGAAAAGTATCCGTGCCATTGGTCATGAAGTAGGATATAAGGATACAGCTTATTTCTGTCGTCGTTTTAAAATGATGTTCGGTATTCCGGCAGGTAAAATGAGACGAAGAGAGTCTTTAATGATTGGTTAGAAATATCGGGTTTCATACAAACAAAGCCACAGTTTGGAATAGCTGTGGCTTTGTTGTTTTAAATGCATCGCCTTTTTAAAATCGTAATAGATTAATTTCCAATCTTCAAATCCTCTAATTTCTCAATCACTAATTGATTGCGGCCTCTGTAAACACTTATTTTTCCGCTGGCTACTACTTTCTTACCTGTTAATTCCTGCTCGTTGATAGTAGCTTTTTCTAATACCTCTTTATATAATACAACTGTCAGTGGAGTATTAGGATAGGCTTCATCCAAGTTTATCAGTAATAGCGGAGCTCTTTCGCCTGTTTCAAAACGTCGGGCACCTGCTACTACGCCTTTCACGATTACTTGTTTGTCAACATAAGCCGCTACTTTATCAGTAGTAAGGGTATCGGTTTGAGAATAAGCGGCACTTACTAAACTACTCAATATTGCTGCTAAAACTAATTTTTTCATATCTGATATTTTAAGATGAAGAATTGTTATCATTAGTCCGAATCCTGAATACTGTCGGATTCTGCTTAGTACGTTTGTTCTCCTGTTTTACAATCTATAAAAGCAAAAGAGGTAATTACTTGATTATCAAATAACTACCTCTTTTTGTTGTTGACCCACTAGGATTCGAACCTAGACATACAGAACCAAAATCTGTTGTACTACCCTTATACTATGGGTCAATCCTGAAATGTGAGTGCAAAAGTAGTATTTTCTGATTAATGAAGCAAGAGTGCCAAAGAAAAAAACTAAAATTTTACCAATTTTTTACTTTTTCATTAATCAGGTCTAATAGAAACTGTGTTTTTTGCCCTATACGTCCTGAGCCTAAAACATGGTCATCTACCCTGGTAATAGGCAATACTCTTTTGGTAGTACTGGTTGTAAATACCTCGTCGGCTTCTAATAATTCGGTGAATGTCACCCCTCTTTCTTCAATTTTGAAATGCCCTTCTGCTAAGGCTAATGTTGTCCGGCGGGTAATGCCTTTTAGAATATCTGTATCAGGGGTAATCAAAGTATCGCCTTTAAATATAAAAACATTGCTTCGGCTCAGTTCGCTGATATAGCCATTTTTGTGGAATAGCACATCAGAGGCCTTTGCCGCTTTAATATCTTGCTGCAATATCATGAAATGCTTGTAGTCAGTGCTTTTCACCTCCGGCAAATCTCTTACAAAATCATAAGTAATTACCTTTATCCCATTCAGATATTCTTCAGGTTTCACAGGGTGTATATCTTCGCTGATAATCAATAAATTCGGACTGTTACTCGATACACTATCTTCTGAATAACCACCTGTGAGTATAAAACGAATGGCACAATCTTCCAGACCTGACTTTTCTACCAACTCCATTACTATCTTGTAGGCTTCTTCTTTCTGAACCGGGTTGGGTAATCTGAGAAGCCTTGCCGAACGCTCGTATCTTTCCCAATACCAATCCCATTGAAACGGACGCCCATTATAGGTACGGAAGTAATCGAAAAGACCATAGCCCCGCAGAAGCCCAAGGTCAGTAATATGCACACTGGTTTGCTCTGCCGAGCCTATTTTGCCATTAAAGTAGCAGTGATGAGCCATTAGTTCTGATTATATTGTTCGATACTACAAAAGTATCATTTTCCTATCTTTGTCTCAAAAAAATCTCCTTTATTCCAGGTGGGTCTATCTGGGTTCTGTGCTACCAGATAGCTTACCAGAAAGTTTACCTGCGCATATTTCTTTCCTGCCGACCATACGAAAGAATCATTTACTTCGTCAGACGGTTTATGGTAGTTCGCTTCCCTCCATACTTTCACTTTAGCAGCTAAATCTTTCTCAATTGTGGTTTTTTTGTAGCCGTATTTGATATGTAGTGCAGGAATACCCGCTTTTACAAAATTATACTGGTCGCTTCTTACAAAACGTCCTTCTGTCGGGTCGGGGTCAGGTTCTACGTTCAAGCCTACATAACTGGCGGCCTCTTCTACTATTTTCAGCAAACTGCTGTGTTCGGCCCCGAGCGGTGCTACCGACTCTAAAGGTGCAATCAAGGTAGGCATATCTGTATTAATGTCTGCTACAATTTTATCTTTTGGTAAAGTGGGCAAAGCTGTGAAATAGCCCGAGCCTAACAGCCCTAATTCTTCGGCTGTCATTAAGGCAAATACGATTGAACGTTTTGGTTTAGTAGTTAGTTTTGAGTAAGCGCGGGCAATCTCCAATGCACAGGCTACACCCGAGGCATTATCATGCGCCCCATTGTAGATAGAATCTCCATTCACTGGTCTGCCAACGCCGACATGGTCGAGGTGGCCTGAGTGAATCACAAACTCGTTTTTCAGTTTAGGGTCAGAGCCTTCGAACTTACCTATTACGTTGTAGCTTTCAATATCATCAAAACTCGATTCATAATGCCCGCTAATGACACTTTTCAGGGTTTTACTCACATATTCACCTTTTTCTAACGATTTCCAGATTGTATCTAAATCTTCGCCCTCAGCCTGCATCAGTTCTTTCAATAAAGCTACTGTTATACCGCCTGCTACCTGTATCTTGCCGCCGTAAGCGGAGGCCGAACTGGCTCTCTTGCCATCAGGCAGAATAGATGCCCCAATACCATTGACCGACATATTATTGGTGATTGCTCTGAACTGAACCGTATTGGTAGTATAGTTGCAAACCAAGACTCCAATAGCTCCGTTTTTTGCGGCGTATTCCTGCAAAGTAGCCGGATACTGCAAATGCAACTTCACATTGGCCGAAAGATTATCAGGTACTTTACGAAGGATAATCACAATTTTGCCTTTTACATCGAGGTTTTTATAATCCTGTATATTGATTTTTGGCGCATCAAAACCTGTGCCTACAAAAGCTAAAGGCGCATCAAAGTCGACCGATTTTTTTTCGGGGTGTGGGTACACATAGAAATCACTGCCTAATGACAATGGCTTTTTATCACCGTTAGGCAGAGTCAGGACTAATGCTGTTTTATCTTTATTCAATCTGCTTTTTCTCAGCGTTACTTTTTGCAGATAGGTGCCGTTTTCTCCGGCAGGTTGCAGGCCAATTTCTTTATATTGCTTCTCTATATACTCTACTGCCATCATATACCCCTCTTTGCCGGGCTGTCTGCCTTTTAGTTTATCATCGGCCAGATATATTACATGGGCTTTAATACGGTTGGTATCAATCTGGTTGATAGCGGCTAAAACTTCATTACTTAAAGGCTTTTGGGTATAAGCCAGCAAGGGTAAAAGGGAAAGCAAAAGACAAAACGCTCGTTTCATAGAATTCTCTCAGGTGTTGTTTGTTGAAAACTTTTTTGCGAAGATAAGGAAAAAATGAATAGCGACGGATTGGAACTTATTTAAACCAGGGCTGTCCTCATTCAAAAAGGTTCCCACCATATTGGTAACCTTTTGGGGTTCATTTTTACTGATTTTTACTTTCACAGACGCTATTTTCCAAAAGGTTCCCACCATACAGGTAACCTTTTGGAGTTCATTTTTACTGATTTTTGCTTTCACATCCTCTATTTTTATAAAGGTTACCACCGTACAGGTAACCTTTTGGAGTTCATTTTTACTGACTTTTGCTTTCATAGCCTCTTTTTTTTAAAAGGTTCCCACAGTATTGGTAACCTTTTTGGGTTACATTTTACTCAATTTTGCTATCATAGACTCTTTTTTCAAAAAGGTTCCCACCATATTGGTAACCTTTTCTGGGAACGTTTTAGCCCCTGTTATTTTGACAAACTCCGAAACTATTTGTTGGTAGGTATAGCCAATCACTCTTTTAAATACGGCTCTACTACTTCCGGTTACCTTTATATAGGCTAATTCTTTGCAGGTTCTGACTTTCTTTTTCTTCATTTTAATAGTTGTTATGCGGAGGGCTATTGTGAATTGTTATCCAAGACTGATATTCTAAATTTCCGGTTTTTGATTATGTTTTCAAAGTATCTGGAGATGTTTTTGGGATAATCAAACTGTTGGGGAGAAGAATTGGTCTGTTTGGCAAAAGCCAATACGGATAATTTGCCCCGGCAGAGTCTCCTGTGAGCGCATGCAAAAGCGATAAGCAAGGGGACTCTGCCGTGCCTTGAGCTATAAGAGCAGCAATAAAAATCTAAATTGGTGTTTAATCTATTAAACTTTTCGCATCAACCCTTGCCCTGAGAGTCCTTTGGCTTATAAACACTGCAGACTTTGAGGGAACGAAAAGCTTTGAAGTAAGTTTCGAATTTTACCTACTGTTTCTTAACAAACCCTTTTTTGTAAATAACTACCTTAAAACCGATACCTACCCCAGTGCCCAATATCCAATCAGAATAGCAGAAATTTAACCATTTATTCAAAAGAGAAGAGGTTAGGCAAAAAAGGTTTTACTGAAAGAGGGGAATATCTGAGAAGATTTACTTCATGATATACCCCATACCTCCCTACCTTAACAACCCAACCCCCCTCGCATGCAAAATAGCCTCATCTGTATGCTTAAACTGGCAGGTGTGAATATTTTTGTTTGTAATAGTATTCAGCATTTCTAAGGTTGCAATTTCTTTTTCCAAGCTAATATTTCTGATATAGATTGCTGCAATCTGTTCGCTGTATTTATTGGCAAGGGTCATATAAATTTCGGGGTCTTTTTGTGAGTTATCGCCGAGCAAGACAAATTTCTGTTTCGGAAATGCCTGCAAAATTCTGATTACCCGTGTCAGTTTTCCTTCATGTTTGGTTTTTCCTGTCTTAAGCAACTGATACCACTTTTTTATCTGATTTAACAGAAAAGCACCTTTAGGGAGGTCGTTATGCTTAAAAAATTCATTGAGATAATCATAAAGATTCCACTCACTGCTTGAAACATAGAAGAATGGATTGAGTAAATCGGGGCTTGTGTGTGTCAATGAAAGCAACTGATAAAACTTGACTACATCAGCAAAAGTTTTGCGGCTACGGGGATTTTTAGTAAACATGGTACGTAGTTTTTTGCCCGTATCGGCCGAGTGAGAAACGAGAACGGTATCGTCAATATCCGAAATAAAACCATACTGGGTTGAGTGTGGAACAAAAATTTTACCCTGCCCTGAAACAATTCGTTCGTTTTGCTCATTTACTACATGAATAGTTATCTCATGCCATCCGGCAGTTACTTCG
The DNA here is from genome assembly GCF_013912375.1 of Emticicia sp. BO119. Taxonomy (GTDB): domain Bacteria; phylum Bacteroidota; class Bacteroidia; order Cytophagales; family Spirosomataceae; genus Emticicia. The sequence goes on from NZ_JACETV010000004.1 coordinate 556,301, forward strand.
GTGTCGGATTGCCATTCAAATTTAAAGAAACCATCAGATTCGGTTGAGCTGTATAACTGTTGATTACCCCATTGTAGATTTACACGAACGTTGGCTAATGGTTTTACAAAAAACAGTTTGACTAACTGTACCAGATTTGTGAGAATATTATCACTAAATTTATCAGGCCTGGCTGGTTTTCCTGTCAGCACATGGCCATACACAACCAGATTATGGGTGTGCCCGTACCCATGATATACTTTTACGAAAGCGTCTGAATTTTTATTTCCCATATGACACAAACTAATTCTAAGATTCTATTTATAGTCAATCCTGTTTCTGGCAGAAATAACATAAACCGGACTGAATTAATAACAGATTATTTTAAATCAAAGCCAAATGCTATTCAAATTTATGAGCTGACAAAAAACTGTAATATAGAAACCATAAAAGAACAGATTAAGTTATTTGCTCCTGAGCAGGTAGTGGGCGTGGGAGGCGATGGAACCATCAAATTAGTGGCCGAATGCCTGCTCAATACTCATATTAAATTAGGGATTTTTCCGGCAGGTTCAGCCAACGGAATGGCCGCTGAATTTAAGATCAATGCACACAATGCGCTGGATGTAATAGCTAAGGGTTATTCAAAGAAAATCCATTTAACCAATATTAATAGTCAACTCTGTATTCATTTAAGTGATATTGGGCTTAATGCCTATGCTATGAAGAGGTTTAATAATCAGAAGGTTAGGGGTATGTGGGGCTACTTTATAGCTTCGCTGAAAGTGCTGATGCAGAATCCAACAATGGAGATAAGTATGCATATTGATAAAAAGGCGGTGAAAATGGAAGCTGAAATGATTGTGATTGCTAATGCCACCAAATATGGTACTGGTGCGGTTATTAATCCGGTTGGGCGGTTGGATGATGAGTTATTTGAGGTGGTAGTGATAAAAAAAATATCCTTTCGGGAAGTTTTCAAAATGATTTTTACGCATAAAGCGTACGATTTGGATAAAACTGAAGTTTTTCAGACTACTTCATTATCTATGCACACAAAAAAGAGAGTACATTTTCAGATTGATGGAGAATATCTCGGAAAAATACAAAGCCTGAAAGTCGAACTCATTGCTAATGCGCTTGATGTAGTTGTGCCGGAAGAGTAGTCATATGGCTCAACATCCTCCAACTCTAAGCTCAGGCAGACGCTCTTTTAAAGTGACTACTGTTTTGTTGAGTTTATAGTCATTCCATCCTAAATCATTCACTAATTTGATAGCTCCCTCGCGTGTGCCGGACACGAACTTGCTATTGTTCATGTGAAAACTGTTGAGGTAATATTTCTGAATGCCGGTATCCAAGAGCCTGTCGGCAAATTGTTCGGCATTATGGATAGGTAATAGAGGAGCCAGAGAGATACAGGCGTTTATCCCGGCCTCACGGACTTGTCGAATCGCTTTTAAGCGCATTTCTATAGAAGAACAAACGGGTTCAAAAACTTTCCTGACCTCTTCGGTATCGGTCGTGACAGACATATTTACCTGAATATCGCGGAACTGTTTGAATAATTCTATATCACGTGCCACTAAAGGGCTTCGGGTCTGTATTACGAGCCGGATATCATGGTATTTGATAAATTCCTGTAAAAGGCTTCTGGTTAGTTCCAATTCACGTTCTATAGGTTGGTAGGGGTCTGTCACGCTACTCATATAGATTGACTTGCGGTACAGAGGCTTTTTTCTATACTTTATCAGTAATTGCAAGGCATTTTCTTTTACCCTTACCCAACGCCCCCAGTTATTTTGTTCTTCATCGGTTTTTGTAAAAAAAGCGGCATAACAATAACTACAGGCAAAGGTGCAACCGGAGTAAGGATTGAGTGTAAAATCAAAATCTCCCATTGCGCCTTTACTTGCTGTTAGAATCGAGGAGGCCTGATGATAAGAAACACTGGCCTGCCCGAATTTCTCTCGTCGCTCCTTCTCCTCTCTGTTCACGAATAGCTCGAATAACTCAAGCTGAGCGGATTTCATAAAAGTGTGTGGTAAAATGTATGGATTTAGCAGGGGCTGTTTGATAGCACCTCCGGGATTATGCCATAAAGTTATGGACAATACGTGTAATAGTGTCTATACAATTTGTGTAGTAGGTGAAAATATTAAAAAAGACTACCCTTTTGAGGCAGTCTTTTTAGTGTTTTTTAATTTATATTCTTAAAAAGTAATGGAGTTTACGGTATTCGTAGTTGAGGTAGTTGTGGTTGTTTTTAATGTACCACCTGAATTAGAATAGGCACCACCGGTGTATAGACCCCATCCTGATGAATTACCTACGAAAGTCCCTCCGGTGTAACTGCCACCGAAATAGATCTTGTATTGCGTGTTTTTTAATAAACCCGGAGAAGAAAAATGAAAATAAGAAACGGCATTTTTAGGCTTAAATGTTACCATTTCTGTACCAGTGGCATTTTCGATATGGATTACAGATGAGGCGGCCAACTGGGTACCTGATTTAAGGTACATACTCACCTGCGCAGAGGCGGCTCCCATTGCTTTTGTCATATTAGAATTTGACCCACCCGAAATTAAGGTTCCTCCGTTGACAAGAAAATTGCCATTCACATCAATTCCTTCTTCCGGCGAACTGCTCGGGCCGCATACAATGGTTGTTCCGCCTTTGATTGTAATATTTCCGTTACTATCTATTGCATCGCTGCCAGCCACGATTATAATCCCGTTATTGATAAACAGATTACTTCCATCATTCGATTCTGTTCCGCCCTTAACGATTCCTTTTGTTACATTAATACCATCATTTGAAGATACGACATTAGTTATACCGCCATCAAATGTAATGATAGGTGCTTCTATTCCTTCTTTCGATTTTGTAATATTAATAGTACCATTACTTACAGTAACTGAGGTTTCTGATTTTATGCCATCGTCGGTAGCCGCAATATTCAGTTCACCATTTGTGATAGTAAAGGCTCCGTCACTTTTAAAGCCTTTGGCCTCACTGGTCATAGAACTGGTATAAGTATAAGTACTACCTGTGGCCGAAATTGTAATTGTGCCTCCGCTAATGGTTGCGGTACCATCTACACTGATACCTTTTCCGCCTGTACCCGTATTAGTAATACTGAGATTCCCACCTTTGATCGCTAAATTTTTATCGCAATTGATTCCGGCAGAGGCAGCAATGTCGGCATCAGCAGTTACATAATAGGCAGCACCTGAAACCGTGATTTTTACTGTCCCTGCCGATAAGTTGAAGTCTCCATCAGTTTTGATTCCTTTTGCACCTTTTCCAGTCACGTTCAGGGTTACAGCATCGGCAGTGCCTATTGAAGTATAACTGGCACTTTTAATGGCATTCCCTTTATCTCCGGTTGTGCTTACTTTAATTGTTCCTCCTTTTATTAAAACATAAGGAGTAATTGAGGTATCTGTACCATCGTAAGCGGCGGTGATGCCATCGTCTACACTATTGACAGTTACCGAGCCCCCGTTGATAGTGATATAGCCCTCATCAGCAACAATCCCATCGCCTGATGCTGTTACATTTAATGTGCCGTTATCCATCGTAACATAATCGTTGGCGCGGATACCATCTTTCACTGCCGATTTTATAATAATATTACTTTCACTAATGGCAATATAATCGTCGGATACAATGCCATGCTTGTTATTCCCGGTTACATTCAGTGTACCTGTGCCCATAAAACTCAGTTGACCTTCACTAAAGAATGCCCCTTTCTGGTCTTCGCTGCTTGTGGCATAGGTTGTACCATCGGTCAGGTTGTTAGTTGTGCCGCTCAATACATTAATTGTAGCTTTTTTACCTGATTGAATATTGATGGCCGGTCCTGTGCTATTGGTAATGCTCACGCCTTTCATGGTAATATTAAATTTATAGTCGCTATAAATCTTGAAACTACCTTTTGTGGCATTACCCGATAAAAGATATACTATCTCTTTAGTTGTGTTTTTGGAGGTTACGATTACATCAGCACCGCTTACAGCTACATTTACGCCATCATTGGCAAAGGCATTATTGACGGCCGCACTTGTACCTGAATAGACTATCACGACGGTATCTTTAGCAGGATTGGCCGTGCCTGTAGTGCCTGTAGCTATTGTTAAGGTGACAGTAAAAGTTTGCCCACCAAAACTAATGTTAAAGGTAGCAGTACCTGCTGAGGCAGGAGTGCCTGAAATAGCATAGGTGAGTTTACCTGAGCCATTAGTCAATGTTCCCGCTGTTAAAGTGGCTGTCAGACCTTCAACACCTGTTGATGAGGCTGTAGATGCATCATAAGTTCCACCATTCCCCCCGGTATAATCTAAGGTAAGAGTACCTGTATAAGCAGTTCCGCTTGTGCCACTGGCTGGCGAAATACTACCTGTTAAGGTCGAAATACTGGCTTTGGATTGAACAACAGGTAAGGCTAATATACATGACTGTCCGCCTAATTCTATTAAAAAACTTGCTGTTCCGGCCATGTTAGGTGTGCCTGTAATAACAAAACTGGCTGCACCACTTCCAGTAGCCAGTGTGCCCTCTGATAAAGTGGCTATAAGGCCCATTACCCCTGACGAAGCCACGGCTGTTCCGGCTGGATAAGCAATACCATTTCCTCCCGAATAAGGTACACTGGCAGTACCTGTGTAAGATACACCACTTGTGGCCGTTGCCGAAAATGTGGCATCTGAACAATTAAGGGCAGAAATACCGGGTGCTTTTAATATGTCATCAGTTTTGCAGGAGTGAAAAATTAAAACTATTGTCAGCCATAAACTGACTACCGCGAATCCTCTTCTATTCATATTGGTGATTGTTTTAAAAAATTTATCGGTTTTCTAAAGCATAGACGGACTCAAGAGAAAAATGGTGGTATGGGCCTGGAAAAGAAAGGAAAAACTGATAGTTACTTTGTACTTATCTATGATAGCTGATGACAAATTGATATAGTAGGTAAGTTCGTAGGAAACATTGTAAAGAATCAGCAAAAGCAGATTACCCGAAACCTTTTGTTTCTGGTTGGACTGACAGGAAGTCAAGAAAATAATTACACGAGTATCGTTACTTTTTATATCATCTTTGATGAACAGAGATAATTGCAGGATAGACCTTAGTTAAGTTCATTAAATAAAAAAAAACAGAAAAAATAGCAGGGAAGCTTGGCGACAAAAAAATATTGAACTACATTAGCGACTGTATAGTCGCTAATGTATGGTCGCTTTAAAAACTTTTAATAATCTATCAATAGAACGGCAAACAGAAATCATCTCTGTTTGTCTCGAAGAGTTTGCACTTCATGAATATCAAACTGCTTCACTTTCAAATATTGTTTCAAGGCTGAACCTCGCTAAAGGGAGTTTTTACAGATACTTTGAAAATAAACAATCATTATATTTTTTCTTGCTTGACCATTGTATTCAAACCAGATTGAAGAATGATCAGGAAGCTATAACTGTAAAACCGACTGATTTTTTTGAATTAATGATAGAACACCTCAAAGCAAAGGCAAAGTTTGATAAAAGATTCCCTTTACATAGTGCATTTCTGTATAATGTAATGCAGGAAAAAAACAATGATGAAATCGGAAATATTCAACTTACAGTAAAATTAAAAGCATTAGAGGCAGTTAAGCCATTAGTTTCAGAAGCTTTTAAGAACCATGTATTCAGAAGAGATATTGATATAGAAGCCATTTCTTTTTTGGTTTATAGAATGCAGTTTACAATTTTAGAATACCTCGAATTAAAGCATAAACTGGATTTTCGTCAGAATATAAAAAATCAAAAACCATTTTATAACCTACCTGAGCAGGAAATATTAAATGTAGCTAAACCGTTTATTGAAATTTTCAAGACGGGAATTGCGGGTAAAAAAGAAGAAAATAATAGTTATGAATAACCAGACAACAGTCCTTCAAACCAATTCTCTGACAAAGTTTTTCGGAGAAACCAAGGCGACAGATAATATTTCTTTAGATGTTAAGGAGGGTGAAATTTATGGGTTTCTTGGGCTAAATGGGGCTGGAAAGACAACCCTGATAAGAATGCTTTTGGGCATGATAAAACCTGATAATGGAAAAATAATGCTTTTCGGGAAAAAGCTTGATTCGGGTTTTAATCTATGGAATGATGTAGGGTATTTGGTCGAAACGCCATATGCTTACCCAAATCTTACGGTAACTCAAAATCTGAAAATTTATTACAAACTCAGAGGCTTAGAAAATGAATCCCTGGTTGACAGTATTATAGAAAAGTTGAAATTGACGAAATATAAAGAAAAAAAAGCAAAAGAATTATCACTTGGCAACCAACAAAGACTCGGATTGGCAAAGGCTCTGATGCATGGACCTAAACTTCTGATCTTAGATGAACCAATTAATGGGTTGGATCCAGAAGGTATCGTAGAGGTCAGAGAACTGCTTAAAGCCCTTGCAAATGAAGGATCAACTATTTTTCTTTCAAGCCATATTCTTGGAGAAATTTCAAAACTTGCTAATCGAATTTGTATCATCCATGAAGGAAGAATAGTGAAGGAGCTTGCAACAGATGAACTTACAAGACAGCTTACTAAAAAGTTAATTGTAAAAACAACTGATAATTCAGCTGCATTAAATGTATTAACTGATGTAAATTATATTGCTGAATTAAACCTGAAGGAAGAAATAGAAATTATGAGTGCTGACGCTATTGCTAACCCCGAGGTTATTTCACAATTATTAGTTGAAAAAAAATTGCCCCCCAGGCAAATTTATTTATTTATTGAAGATTTAGAAATGTATTTTTTAAGAACAATCAGAACTAAGGAATTATGAAATATCAGATACGGGCATTTCAGGCAGAGATAATCAAGAATAGAAACTCAAATATGCTTTGGGGTACTTTTATTGCTTTCGGAATTGCTCCGGTTATCGGGGGTGTTTTTATTCTGATTATTCAGGACACTGATGCATTAGCAAAGGCAGGTAGCCTTGCCTTGAAAGCAAATGCCATGAACTTTGAAGCTAACTGGAAATCATACATGGGCTTATTAACACAAGCTGTAGCTGTTGGGGGTGTATTAGTATTTGGTTTTGTGGCCAGTTGGATTTTTGGAAGAGAATATTCTGAAGGTACTGCAAAAGATTTACTTTCCTTGCCAACATCAAGAACAAAAATATTAAATGCTAAATTTGTTGTATATGTATTATGGTGTTTAGCTCTTGTACTATCTAACCTTCTGATTGGATTTCTGATCGCAGCTATTTTGCGTTTACCTCTTACCGATGTTCGGGGTATTTTTTTATTATTAAACGACTATTTCATCACAGCCTTTATGACAATTATAGTGGGGTTTCCCATTGCTTTATTTGCAATATGGGGTAAAGGTTATCTTGCACCTTTGGCATTTGTAGCTCTGACTCTTGTATTTTCTCAAATAATTGCAGCAACCGGGTACGGAACGTATTTTCCCTGGTCTATTCCGGGCCTTTTCAGCGGAGCAGGAGGTGAATACAAAAAACTGTTAAACAACTATAGTTATTCAATTCTGATTTTAACTGGAACTATGGGTTATTTTGCAACAATTGCTTACTGGAGAAAAGCAGACCAAACGAAGTGAAAGTTATCAATAACAAAGTTTTTGCGGATCATTCCCATAGATTTTTGGGCTAATTCTAAATTAAGGAGATTATTCAATTGTTATGCAACAAGAACAAAAAAGCACTTAACATTACTGCTAAGTGCTTGATTATCAGTGTGGGAGTTGAGGGATTCGAACCCCCGGCCCTCTGCTTGTAAGGCAGATGCTCTGAACCAGCTGAGCTAAACTCCCATATCCCCGTTGTGATTTGGGACTGCAAAGGTGCAGTCTTATTTTTTTTTATCCAAATATTCTCTCAAAAAAAAATCAAAATTCTTTATTTTCTTTGTAAAATTATATTTTGAATTTATTGAGTACAATAATTGTCTTATTTTATAAGAAAATAAGTCTCATCGCTGTCAAAAAAGTACTTATTTTTAACAGAATATTATTTGAAGACTTAGGTACTAAAACCTAATTTTGCATCATAACATTTCAACCTTATACTTATGGCTCTTGAGCAAACCTGGCGTTGGTTCGGCCCGAACGACCCTGTGAGTTTATCTGATGTAAGACAGGCAGGTGCTACAGGAATCGTGTCGGCTCTTCATCATATTCCAAACGGACAAGTCTGGACAAAATCTGAAATAGAAATCCGAAAAGCAGAGATAGAAAAAGCCGGTCTTACTTGGTCGGTGGTAGAAAGTGTACCTGTGCATGAAGACATCAAAAAGGCTTCAGGTAACTACAAACAATACATCGAAAACTACAAAGAAAGCCTGACAAATCTGGCAAGTTGTGGCATTGATACTGTATGCTACAACTTTATGCCAATTCTTGACTGGACACGTACAGATTTAGATTACTCAATGCCTGACGGTTCAACTGCCCTTAGGTTTGATATGAATGAGTTCTGTGCTTTTGAAGTACACATTCTCAAAAGAAGAGATGCTGAAAAATCTTACTCTGAAAACCAGCTCAAAAAAGCAAAAGAATGGTTTGAGAAAGCAACTGATGCTGAAATTCACCGACTCACCAGAAATATCATTGCCGGATTGCCAGGTAGTGAAGAAAGCTTTACAATAGAGGCTTTTCGAGATATGCTGGATACCTATAAGCATATTGGTGATACTGAGCTCCGACAAAATTTATATTTGTTCATCAAAGCTATTACTCCAGTGGCAGAAGAAAATGGGATTTTATTATCTATTCACCCTGATGACCCCCCTTATCCGATCTTAGGTTTACCACGTGTAGTGAGTACCGAAGCTGATGCTAAAGCACTTTTAAACGCTGCTGAAAGCAAATATAATGGGTTATGCTTTTGTACTGGCAGCTATGGTGTAAGAGATGATAATGACCTTGTGGGAATGGTGGATAGATTGGGTGATAGAATTAATTTTATTCACTTGCGTGCTACTAAACGAGATGCTGAGGGGAATTTCTACGAAGCAGACCACCTGACGGGTGATGTAGATATGTTTAGAGTAATGAAAGCCTTACTTACTGAACAGCAAAGAAGAGTAGATGAAGGACGGCAGGATATAAGACTACCTTTCAGACCTGACCACGGCCATAAAATGCTTGATGACCTGAATGCAGGTAAACGAACGAATCCTGGATATACTGCCATTGGACGTTTACGTGGATTGGCCGAATTAAGGGGATTAGAGTTGGGGATTACCCGTACTTACTTTAAGAAGTAGGATTAATTTTTACCTTTGTGGAATAAGATTTACTATACCGATACAGCACAATAAGAAAATGCCTAAAATCGTAACCTTTGGAGAAATACTGCTTCGTCTGTCGACTCCTAATTTTCAGAAAATTGAGCAGGCTCAATCATTCAATGCAACCTTTGGTGGTACTGAAATGAACGTAGGGGCATCGTTAGTGAAATTTGGCTTTGACGCTACTCACGTAACCTGCTTCCCCAATAACCTGATGGGACAAAAAGCAAAAGCTTATTTACGTTCTTTAGACATAAATACTTCTTATGTAAAACTACAAGGCGATAGAATTGGCGTTTTTTTCTTAGAGACCGGTGCTGTGATGCGAGCCAGCCAGATAGTCTATGACCGCATGGACTCTGCCTTTGCCAACCTTGACCCTTCGTGGTTTGATTGGGAAGAGATTCTGAAAGGCGCCGACTGGTTTCACTGGTGTGGTATCACTCCGGCTTTGTCAGAAGGCGCAGCTAAGGCTTGCTTAGAGGCTGTAAAAACCGCAAAGAAATTGGGTATAACTGTATCATCAGATATTTATTATCGCAGTAACTTATGGAAGTACGGCAAGACCCCACAAGATATTTTACCCGAATTAGCATCTTACTCTGATATTATTTTGGCAAGCCGGAAGAACATTGAAGAAATATTCTCAATGAAAGTGACAGCCGAAAAAGGTAAATTTGTAGAGGCCTGTAAAATGCTGATGGAGGCGTATCCGAATATAAAGAAAGTAATTGATACTGATCGTGTGCAGGTAAGTGCTTCGCATAACCAGTATAATGCTAAAATGTGGACAGGTGAAGAACTGATAGAAACCGACTATCAGGATATTACCCATATTGTAGACAGAATCGGTACGGGTGATGCTTTTTTAGGGGGCTTTATTTATGGACAAATAGTATTACAGGATGATCTTAAATCTTTACAGTTTGGTGTAGCGGCAGGCGCATTAAAACATACGATTGAAGGTGACCAGAATTTAGTAACTGTACCCGAAGTAGAATCTGTAATGGGGGGTGACAAATCAGGTCGTTTAAAACGTTAATTATACAAAGAATTTACAAAAAAACTAAGCATTCAGGATAGCAATGGCACGATTTGATAAAAATGCAACCTTGGCACAAGTACAGGCAACAGGTCTGGTTCCTTTATTTACGCACAATGACCTTGACATTTGTCTGGGCGTATTACGCGCCTGTTATGAAGCTGGTGTGCGGGTTTTTGAGTTTACGAATCGTACTGAAAATTCTTATATTAATTTCAAGGAATTAATTCGTATAGCTGAAACCGAAATGCCTGAAATGATTTTAGGAATTGGTACTATCTACGATGCAGCTACTGCTAAAAAATACATAGAGGTGGGTACAAATTTTATTGTAGCCCCAATCATGAATCCCGAAGTAGGCGCGGTTTGTCAGGAAGCAGGTATTCCGTGGATGCCGGGAGTAATGACCGTTACAGAAATTTATAATGCCCGTGTGGCCGGAGCAGAATTTATCAAGATATTTCCGGGTGAGGTATTAGGGCCTGCTTTTGTAAAAGCATTAAAAGGACCGATGGCTGATGTACAAGTGATGGTAACAGGAGGTGTATCTCCTACAAGTGAAAGTCTGAAAGCATGGTTTGGTGCAGGGGCAACCGCTGTTGGAATCGGGTCACAATTAGTGCCTAAAGAGGTATTGGCGAGTAAAAATTTTGCTGAGGTTACTACTATTGTTGGCCATGCTTTGAAGTTGATTAAAGAGTTAAAGGTATAGTATTAATTGAATCATATTGAACAAAAGTGTACATCATCAACTACGAAGGTGTACGCTTTTATTTGATTAGTATATACGAAATTTTATTTTCTAAACTTTTGCTTCACAAAAAGCAAAAGTCTATCTTTGCGCTGTAAAACTGAAAAAGCCCATGTATATGTCCGCATTGGTTCGTATCCGTTAAGGACGAACAATTTTCTTTCTCTCTGTTTACCAAAGTTACATTATTAACTTTTGGTATTATTATCTCTTATATCCTTTCATTAGAACTATTATTTATATCAGCCAACAGGCGGTATTGTGCCGTTTTTTATTGGCTGTAAACTATTTGATTCCATGCGGAAATTTTTTGACTTGTTGATACAAGCCATTCGTGGCGAAGAACAAAACTATACAGAATTAAACATCAATCGTGCTATTTTCCTCCTTTCAGTGCCTATGATTTTAGAAATGGTGGGAGAATCGCTCTTTGCCATTGTTGATGCATTCTTTGTGGCTCGTTATGTGGGCGTTGAGGGTGTAGCTACAGTAGGGCTTACAGAATCAGTGCTAACGTTAATTTATTCAGTGGCTATTGGCTTAAGTACAGCTGCTACTGCTGTTGTAGCTCGTCGTGTAGGAGAAGGCAATAAAAAAGAAGCCGGAGTGGCTATGGCTCAGGTAATCATTATCTCATTAATTTTTGGGGTAATCGTGGGTATATTAGGTTTTGTGTATGCTGAAGATATTTTACGTCTAATGGGTGGCGACCAACATCTGATTGATAAAGGTGCAAGCTTTACGCGTATTATTTTTGCGAGTAGTCCGTCTATTATTCTGTTATATACTTTAAGCGGTGCTTTACGTGGTGCAGGCGATGCATCTACTGCCATGCGGTCTATTATCCTGGCCAATTTTATTAATATAAGTATGGACTTTCTATTGATTCCTGTACTGGGAATGGGTGTGGAGGGGGCGGCCATTGCTACTACTATTGGACGTACTATTGGGGTGGTTTATCAGTTATATGCCATTCTTAAAGGAAATGGCAATATGCAGATTGAAAAAAGCCAGTTTTCGCCTAATGGAGAAGTGATGAAAAGTCTTATTAATATTGCAGCAGGGGGGACGGGTCAATTCCTGATCCAGTCAGCCAGTTGGATTTTCCTGACTCGCATCCTTTCAAGTTTCGGAAGCGATGTAGTAGCAGGTTATACCATTGCGATCAGAATCATCGTATTTACTATTCTTCCATCGTGGGGGTTGTCAAATGCGGCTTCAACATTAGTAGGGCAGAATTTAGGTGCCGGAAAACCAGAACGTGCAGAAGCATCAGTCTGGCGAACTGCTGTTTATAATATGGGATTCTTATTATTGATAGGTATTATTTTTTCTGTTTTTGCGAGGGAATTTATCAGTATTTTTAACGATAATCCTAAAGTAATTGAAACAGGTGTACTGTGCCTTCAGGTTATTTGTCTGGGCTATATTTTCTTTGGTTATGGGATGGTGATCGGGCAGGCATTGAATGGAGCAGGCGATACCAGAACACCAACTATCATGAATCTGATTTGCTTCTGGGCTCTTGAAATACCATTGGCATACCTTTTTGCGAAAGTGCTTGATTGGGGGCCTTCAGGTGTATTCTGGTCAATAGCTATCAGCGAGTCAATACTGGCTGTTATTGCCATTTTTGTATTCAGAAGGGGAAAATGGAAAACCAAGCAGGTGTAAATAGCAGAGGGCAAGGGGCATGGGGTTTTGCAGATGAAAAATCAGGCTGATGTAAAAATAAAGCCCATCGTGTGATGCGATGGGCTTTATAAAACTCACTTTTTCAAAAGTTGCCCTCGGATTTCGCCGGAAGGGGATTTTGATGAGTGGATGTTTACATAATACATACCATTCATTAAGTCTGTTTCCTGGTCAGTGGTTAGAGCAACTGTCGCAGCGTTGAAAGGAGAGGTAAACGTTTGTCCGAAATTGAAAACAACCGGGCCAGCCACACCTGCGGCCCCTTTGTGTATGTGCCAGGCAGTAGGAGTTATACCTGTATAAGTAACCGTATAAGTCAGAATCCTGGTTTCTTTGTTGTAGGTGGCATCAAAAGTACCTGTGGCATTGGTAGTAACAGCCGGAACTTCCTCTGCACCCCAAAGAGAAGCACCGAATTTCACTTCATTAGAATTTACCTCTTCTTTTTTGCATGAGGCAACGAACATAACTGAAAGAATAGAGGCAATCATAAGAATTTTTTTCATGGCTAATAAACGCTTTTAGATGATTAATAAACCTATTACGGACTTTTAAATAAGAGAGTTGCGTAGGTAATTGAAAAATGTCTTTAATTGATCACAGTCGTTTTTTTAGTGTTAATTCAAATTGTTTCTTGGTATTATCCTTGCTTCTTTCCGAACTTTGCTGCTTTTAAAATTGTAGTATTTAGAAACTCTGAAAAAAGAGTTGATGTGAGCCTCAATGAAGAACTACCTCAGATTACTTTCGTATGCCAGACCTTTAGGAAATTTTGTTGTTCCTTTTCTGATTACTTCTTTGTTAGCAAGTATTTTTGGCGTACTGAATTTTACTTTACTAATACCTTTGCTCAGAGTACTTTTTGATCAGGTTGATGCCCAGCAATTAGGCGAAATGCTGAAACCTACTTCTGGTTTTGACCCTATCAAGGAGTTTAACTTCTATTTTGCTACATTTCTGAAAGAATACGGAAAGCAAGGGGCTTTACAGTTTGTGTGCGGTACTGTGGCTGTTACAATTATATTATCAAATGTATTCAAATATATCAGTATCAGGCTTTTAGAGAATTTCAAATCTAACATGGTGGCTAATCTACGCCAGACAGTATTCAATAAAGCCATTCACCTGCATTTAGGTTTTTTCAGTAATGAACGCAAAGGCAACCTGATTTCACGTATCGTGACAGATGTGCAGGAAGTTGAAAACTCGATAGCTAATACGTTTTCGGCAGCTACCAAAGAAGTATTCTTGTTTCTGGCGTATATCTATTCTTTGTTTGCTATATCGTGGAATCTCACTCTTTTTGCACTTCTGGTTATTCCTGTTTCTGGGGTTTTCATTGCCACTTTAGTTAAGAAAATGAAGCATAATGCCGGAGAAGGGCAACAAAGATTGAGTAATCTGATTAGCCTGATGGATGAAGTATTTGGAGGCATGCGGGTTGTGAAAGGGTTTGTAGCTGAAAATTTTGTGACCGAAAAATTCAGACAAGAAAACCAGGGTTATCGTAAGGCAATTTTCAGCTTGGCTGCAAGGCGTGAAATGGCTTCTCCTTTTTCTGAAATCATGGGAGTATTTGTGGTTGTTGGTATTCTGTTATACGGAGGCTCACTGATTCTTTCTAATGATTCAAGCCTTGAAGCAGCAGAATTTATTACCTATATAGCTATCTTCTCACAGGTGATGCGTCCGGCAAAAGATATTTCTAATGCCTTTAGTTCGGCACAAAGGGGTTTGGCTTCTGGTGAAAGAGTCTTGAGTTTAATAGATAGCGAATCTTTAATCAGGAATGCCCCTGATGCATTGGAAATAAAATCATTCAAAAGTGAAGTAGTTTTTAAAGGTGTAAACTTCTCTTATGATGAAAATATTCAGGTACTGAAGGATATTAATTTTACATTACCCAAAGGCAAAACCATTGCTTTGGTGGGTTCATCAGGTGGTGGAAAATCGACCATTGCCGACCTTTTGCCAAGGTTTTATGACCCATCAACGGGAGAAATTCTGATAGATGGTATTAGCCTGAAAAAGGTCTCGCAGCAATCGCTCCGTGATTTGATGGGGATTGTAACACAGGAAGCTGTTTTGTTTAATGATACCATTTTCAATAATATAGCCTTCGGTAAAAATGTATCAGAGTCAGAAGTAATACAGGCTGCAAAAATTGCCAATGCGCACGATTTTATTGAGCAACAGGCTGAAGGGTATCAGACTGTTATTGGCGATAGAGGTACCAAACTTTCTGGTGGGCAACGCCAGCGTTTGTCTATTGCCAGAGCCATTTTGCAGAACCCTCCGATACTGGTATTAGATGAAGCTACCTCAGCCTTAGATACGGAATCAGAGAAATTAGTGCAGAATGCCCTGACGAATCTGATGCGAAACCGCACAACTTTAGTGATTGCCCATCGTTTAAGTACTATCCAGAGCGCTGATGAGATTTTAGTGATTCATAAAGGGGAGATTATCGAACGTGGCACGCATGAAGATTTACTTAAAATTCAGGATGGGTTCTATAAAAAACTGAGTTTGATGCAGACCTTATAAGGCTATGATTATTCGGAAAGATGTGCTCGTAAAAGCTGCCAATTTCTGTGCGTATCAGGAACGTACACAGGCAGAAGTACGTGAAAAACTACAAAAACTGGGTGTGGAAGGGGATGAAGCCAATGAGATGATTGTTTATCTGATAGAAGAAAATTATCTGAACGAAGGGCGGTTTGCTAAAATATTTGCCGGAAGCAAGTTTCGGGTAAAACATTGGGGAAGGACAAAGATTCTGTATGAATTAAAAGCCCGTAAATTATCCGAACACTCAATCAGAGAGGGGATGGCAGAAATTGATGAGGATGAATATATAGAAACGCTGTGTACTTTGATTGAAAAGAAAAAACGGGAGTTACGCGCCGAAAAACAACCCTTGGTTTTGAGACAGAAATTAGCCCGCTATGCTATGAGTAAAGGTTTTGAAGGAGATTTAGTATGGAATATTATAAATAAACTGGAGAAATGATAAAGCCAGACTATTAATAGTCTGGCTTTATTGCTACTGGTTTTAAGCGTTTTTATTGTTTGGTAAAACCCATTCTGACAGTTGTAGTTACACCATTGTCAGTATCACTGAATGTCCAGAACATTTTATTGCCTTCAAAAGAAACAGGAATTTCTTCTGTGCCACCAGAGGAAGTAACAATCAGTTTGTTGTCTTTTACCTCAACAGTGGCCTGGTCAACGTCAGGTACAAAATCTTCAGCTACATCTTTACAATCATTCGGTATAGAAGTAGTTGCTTTGCCATTTGAATTAAAAGTAAAAGTAACATTAGCCAGGCAAGGTGCACCGAATAAAGCTATCGGGAAATAATCCGTTTCAGGACCATTCCCTTCTTTCACAAAGAAGTTAGAAAATTTCCAGGTACCAACTATCTGAGCCTGAGGAGTATCCTCATCTTTTTTTGAGCAGTTCATCATTGTTAATGCTAATGATGACAAGGCGAGCAATACGGTAAATTTGCGGATTACAGAAGAAACTTTCATGAAAAATTGTCTTTGGATTAAAAAAAAATAAACTGCCACGAATATACGGCTCACCTATCTTATGCAAGAATGTTTGTTACAAAAGACATATAATTATTTATCAAGCGGTCGGTTGTTTTGTTTTTCATTGCTTTCTTGTTGGCATGGAAGGTTGCTTATAAAGCAATAAAACAAGAACGCCAGACTATTGCCTGGCGTTCTTGTTTTATATTCGTTGATTTTTATTGTTTGGTAAAAACAATTCTTCTTGTAACGCCCGAAGTTGTTGCAGCTAATATCATATCACTACCACTGAAAGACAAGTCAAAAGAAGTTGAAGTATTACCACTGGCGGTTATAATAAGCTTATTATCTTTAATTTCGTATTTTAAATTTTCGCTACCTCCAAGAATTAATCCTATAGCCAGTTTGCAATCATTACTGAAGGTTCCGGTTAAATTACCATTATCCTGAAAGGTAAAACTTGCATCTTTTATACAAGGGTATAAAAGCAAGTAAACAGGGAGCTGGTCAGTTTCGGCAGCAGACCCTTGTTTCTCATATACGTTTTTAACTTTCCAAGTTGCTTTTATCTGGGTGCTTAAAGAAGCGTCAGGAGCAGGGCTATCATCATCATTTTTTGAGCAGTTCATAACAAACAATGCCATTGCTGATAATACAAGCAGAACCGTTAATTTGCGGATTACTAAAGAAGCTTTCATGAAAATTATCTTTGGATGAAAAATTGGTTAAGTTGATGCGAATATACTACTATGCTTGTTTTCTACAATGATGTTTTCTGAAATTGATTTGATTACTATGGGGTGGTCGTCAGGCTTGTGGTTGGTCTCAGGAATATTTTCTTCCGTTTCATTCATAATTTCTTGATGGTTTTCTAAATTACCCCTCAATTTGTATGGTGGAACACCGAATAAGGTGTGTTCCTCAATTTTTATAAGACACGTAAATCGTCTCATTGACATCAAAACATGAAGAAGACCATCATTTTTCTTTTTAGCACTACAACGTTTCTGATTTCTTGTAACAAAGGTAACGACCAGGCTACTTCACCTCAATATAAATCTCTGACCGAAGCGGTATATGCCTCGGGGAATATCTATCCTGCCAATGAATATAAACTCACAGCCAATGCCGATGGTTTTTTGGTACGTCAGACAGCCTTTGAAGGAGATGTGGTCACTAAAAATCAATTGATTTTTCAATTAGAGAGTGTATCGCAGGATGCACGTCTGGAGGCATCGAGTAATATTCTGCGTCAGGCAGAAACTAATTATGGTGATAATTCTCCGGTGTTAGCAGAACTTAACACTCAGCTACGTAACGCACGTACAAAACTGGCCAACGATTCTGTCAATTTTAATCGTCAGAAAGAACTATATGACCGAAATGCAACAACCAAAATAGAATATGAGCGTGCGGAGCTGGCTTTCCAGACTTCGAAAAATGATGTGCTTGCCCGCCAGAAGGCACTGCAAAGAACCAAAAGCCAGTTGTATGTAGATTTACAGAATTCTCAATCTAACTTCCGTGTCAATGCCCGAGAGGGGGATAATTTCAGAATCAAAACTTTTGAAGCCGGAAAGATTTATGAAATCTATAAAAAGCAAGGCGAATTGGTGAGAAGGGGTGAGCAGATAGCTCTGATAGGCGATGCTAACGAGATTTATGCGCAGTTGGCTATTGATGAAAGCGATTTCTCGAAAGTAAAAACCGGACAGGAGGTACTGATAAAAATAGATGTCTATAAAAATAAAGTATTTAAAGCAAAAGTAAGCAAGCTTTACCCAAAACTAAATAAAGCCGACCAGACTTTCAGGGTAGATGCTGAATTTGCAGACGACAAACCTAATGCTTATTACGGTATGACTGTAGAAGGTAATATTATTATTTCTCAGAATCAGAATGTGTTGACAATCCCCAAAAATTATCTGGTAGGAACAGATTCGGTCTGGATTGAAGAAAACGGTGATAAAAAGAAAATCAGAATCACTAAGGGGGTAGAAAATCTTGACCTCGTAGAAGTAAAAGGCGGATTAACCGACAAGTCAGTGATTGTAAGAGGAAACTAAGCATTGCGGATATTTAACAGCAAACAGATGAACATACGAATATCTCTTCAAATAGCAAAAACGCATTTGCTTACCAAAAAACGGCAGACCCTGATTGCCATGTTAGGAGTAACCTTTGGTATTGCCATGTTTATTGTTATGATATCATTTATCAAGGGTGTTAATAAGTTTCTTGAAGATTCTGCCCTTGATGCCACGCCTCATGTAAGAATCTATAAAGAAATTACGAGTAATCACCCAAGCCTGATAGAAGAAGCCAATCCAACGGCTTTTAACGTGATTCACCATCAATTGCCTAAAAACGAACTGGCTAATATCAAAAACGGCTTACAGATAGTGGCTAATATCGAAAAAGACCCTGGCGTTCTGGGTGTTTCTCCACAGATAGGCTCACAGGTATTTTTCAATAAAGGGCCGATACCGGTTGCCGGACAGATTGCCGGGGTGGATATTCTGAAAGAAGATAAACTTTATAGCATCAAGCGACGTATTAAATCGGGTAACATGGAAGCCTTGCTTTCGAATCCTAATGGTATTCTGATGGGGGCTATCTTAGCCAGAAACCTCAATGTAAAAATAGGCGATAAATTAACTATTACTACACCGACAGGAAATCTCAAATTAGTGAAAGTTGTAGGTATTTACGGCTTTGGTATTCAGACAGTGGATGGCGTAAGGTGCTATGCAAATATGTCGATGGTACAAGAGATTTTGCAGAAAGATAAAAGCTATGTGACGGATATTCACATCAAAATGAAAGACTCCCAGGCTGCTATTGACTATGCTAAAGTATTAAAAAATCAGTATGGCTATCAGACTCAGGACTGGGCAGAGGCAAACTCAGCTTTTATGACAGGCGATAAGATACGTAATGCGATGGTGGTTATTGTATCTATCACACTACTGGTTGTGGCAGGTTTTGGTATTTACAATATCATGAATATGAACGTAATTAATAAAATGAAAGACATTGCCATATTAAAAGCCACAGGTTTTGGCGGTAAAGATATTGTAGCCGTTTTTCTGATTCAATCAATCATTATTGGTGTATTAGGAGCTTTATTAGGGTTGATGATAGGGTTTTCGTTGAGTTATCTGTTATCAATTACGCCATTTAACGCTGGTGATTTTTTAGATGTGAAAACCTTTCCTGTTATTTTCAATGTCAAGTATTATATGATGGGGCTTGCCTTTGGAGTAATCACAACTATTCTGGCCGGATACATGCCAGCCCGGAAAGCGGCAAAAATAGACCCTGTGGCGATATTAAGAGGTTAGATTATACAGTTATAGTTTCCGCTCCTTTGGAAAAAGGAGTGGACGGCGTGTGGGACAAATTAAAAAATTAATAATTGTTATTTAGTAACGACCAATGAAAGTCTTATCAGCAAGTCATATAAACAAGTATTTCTACGAACCAGAAAAATTTCAGGTTCTGAAAAATATATCATTTGATGTCAAAAAAGGAGAGTTTTTGTCTTTAGTTGGCAAATCGGGTTGCGGTAAATCTACGCTTCTGTATATCCTTTCGACAATGGATACTGATTATGAAGGAGTATTGGAAATGAACGGAGAGAAGCTCACGGGTAGATCACAAGACCAGCTGGCTGCTTTTCGGAACGAACACTTAGGTTTTGTATTCCAATTCCATTTCTTGCTACCCGAATTTACCGTATTGCAGAATGTAATGCTTCCTGCGCTGAAATTAGGGAAATATTCAGCCAAAGAGGTAGAAGAACGCGCTTACCAGAAATTGAAGTTAGTGGATATGGAAAGCCATGCACGGAAGCAGTCCTCGAAACTTTCGGGCGGGCAACAACAAAGAGTAGCCATAGCCCGTGCTTTGATTAACGACCCGACCATTATTATGGGTGATGAGCCAACAGGTAATCTGGATAAGAAGAATTCAGAGATTGTGTTTAATATCTTCAAACAGATTGCCCACGACAACCATCAGACCATTATTACAGTAACACACGATCCTGATTTTGCTAAAGGGAGTGATAGAATCATTGAGATGTCAGACGGACAGATAATCAAGAGTTGATGGAAAGGAGGAATAAAATAGCTGTTATAATTGTATTTGTAATTGTATGTATATCAACTTTCTTTAGATGGTATATCTTTGAGGTTGACCATAAAACCAATCTGATACTTGCAGGTATTTCGACCTGTGTTTTGACTTGTACGGTTATTTTCTTTCGTAGACTCTATGCTTATTTCGACAGCGTATTGCCGTATGATTCAGGAATTGCCAAACGGCTTGTTTTGCAGATTTTAATAACGTTTATTTTCCTGAATTCCCTTACTCAATTTGTATTGTATATGGCAATTCAAATTTTCAAAATTGAGAAATTTGATTATCTTGTAAGAACTGAACTTACGCAATTAGCCAAAATTGCCGGGTATCTGGCGCAGTTATTGATAGTAGTATTGCTCAATGTCGGACATTTTACCTATTATTCTTTACAAAAATGGCGTGAGAGTGCTTTGAGAGCTTCGAACCTCGAAAAGGAGAAATCACAGGTGCAGTTTGATAATCTCAAGAACCAGTTGAACCCTCATTTTTTATTTAATAGTCTTACTTCTTTAGATTCACTCATTCAGGAAAATCCACCTTTGGCAAGAGACTTTTTACAGCAATTGTCGAAGGTTTTTCGCTATGTGTTAAAAAACAAGGAAAAAGGTCTGGTAAGTCTTGAGACCGAATTAACATTTATCAAATATTATGTCGGCTTACTCAAAACCCGTTTCGGAGAATCTTTGCAGGTAGAGTTTATGATTAAAGAAGATGTTTTAGATTTACAGATTGCGCCAGTTACCTTGCAGATACTAATAGAAAATGCCATCAAACACAATATTATCAATGAAAATAATCCGTTGACTATCCATATTAAAAGTCAGGAAGATACACTATTGATTGAGAATAATATTCAGAAAAAAAAGCAGGTAGAGACTTCTAATGGGCAAGGATTAATAAATTTGAAAACTTTATATAGTTTTCTGAGTAATACAGCAATAGAGATAAGCACAGAAAAAGATATTTTTCTGGTAAAAATACCTTTGATTTAATATGAAATTACTGATTATAGAAGATGAACCTCTGGTAGCTAAAAATCTTGAAAAGCTGGTACAGGAACTTGAACCATCGGCCACAATTGTTTCTGTTATCGGAAGCGTAAAAGACACTTTAACCTGGTTTAAAGTGCATCAGGCACCTGACCTGATATTATCAGATATTCAGCTATCTGATGGTGTAAGCTTTGATATATTTCAAGAGGCTGCTATTAGCTGTCCTATTATTTTTACAACTGCTTACGACGAGTATGCCATTCGTGCTTTTAAACTCAATAGCATTGATTATTTGCTGAAACCCATCGATAAATCAGAACTGAGTTGTGCCTTTGAAAAATTCAGACGAAATAAGCATACAGACAGATCAGATGTTTATCAGGGACAAATAGAAAATCTGCTTTCAGACTTAAAGAATCGGGTAACAACTCCTAAATACAAAACCCGCTTTACGGCTCACCATCAAAGAAGCATAGTTGCAGTAACTGAAAACAAAGTAGCATGTTTTTACAGAGACGAAGTAATATGGCTTCAAACTTTTTCGGAAGGAGATTCCCAAAGATTAATAACAGACTATAATTCTTTAGATGAGGTAGAAGAACTATTAAACCCAGAACAATTCTTTCGGGCAAATCGCCAGTTTATTGTTAATAAATCTGCTATTGAAAGCTACCGTACGCATTTCACGGGCAAAATAGAATTAAAACTGCTTGTGTCCACTAAAGAAGAAATTATTATCAGTAAAGAAAAAGCTCACCAGTTCAGAGGCTGGTTTGAGTTGGGTTAAATGTATTTGCTTCTGTCATTATTATTTCTTTTTTAAGCTGAAATCCCTCTAAAAACTGCCGGAAAATAAATACAACATTAGTGAAGAAGTTTTATTTCTTCATTATTATAGCTTTGTATTGAAATAAGACCCAAACCCGTTCTTTCCCCTTATTTCTTTTAAAACATAAAACCAGGGCTTGTACTGTTCTGGTTCTATGCTTACTTCATATTCACACATTTCATTGAATAACGCCAGTAAAAGTTAAACTATGCTATTTGATTATAGCATATATGGAGCTATTGTGTATTATTAAATAAACCATCAAGTAAAACTATGACTCTTTTGCAAAAAGGAAGCCTTAGCTTCCCCTGTGATTTTAATGAAAGTCTTCGACTAAACAGTAAAAATCAAATCAACACCGACGACATCGTCTATCTTCAATCTGATTGGAACTACACCAATGTACACACGATCGACAACCGCATAATTCTCTCTTCATTTACCCTTAAAATTTTAGAGAAACGCATTTTTGACAAAGCCTTTATTCGTATCAACCGAGGGTCTCTGGTTAATATCAAGCATATTTCTAAAATAAAAGACAATGGCAGAGGGGGTGAAGCTACTATGCAGAACGGTTCTATTCTGCCTATCTCAAGGCGTAAATTTAATATGGTAAAAAGGGTATTTGCGAATAATCCGGATAGTCTTTATTGACCTTGCCCATTTAATAAAAGCAACAATACTCAAGAATTTTATTGATGTAAATTTATCAATTTCGTAAATTATTAATGGATAAATACAGCAATAAATAAGATTAATAATAAAACAACGTACCCAAAAAGTAAACGCTGTGTACTTAAAATTATGACTAAAAATGAAACCGCTTTATGAAAATTTTATTGCAACGGCCAGAGAAATAATAGAGGCAAATTATGACGACGAAGATTTTGGATGCCCGGAGCTTTGTGATGCGCTTCATATGAGTCGCTCACACGTGCACCGGAAAATAAAAAAAGCTTTGAATATTTCAACGTCTGGATTCATACTACAGGTAAGAATGGAAAAAGCCAGAGAGTCTTTGCTCAAAGATAACCAGACTATTGCCAGTATTGCCTATAAGGTTGGCTTTTCAGATGCCAATTACTTTAGCCGCCTATTTTCAGCGTTTTATGGTGTTTCTCCAACACAATATCGCCAGTCGTTATTAAAGATGTATTGACGAAGTGAGAGACAGAACCAACCGTGCAAAATTTGCCCGGGAGGCTTTTCTATGCCCAAAAATCAAGAAAAATACCCTCAAAACCCCATATTTTATATGAAAACTTTTTTTACAAATGATTACCGGTTTAATTTTTTACGCATTTGGGCGCAATTCGTCTGTCTGATTACAGGTCTTGTCATTTCAGGTACTGTATGGGGGCAAGAAGTAAAAAATATTACAAGAAACACCACTTTTTCTACAATTCAGGCAGCTGTTAATGACGCTGCTACTGTAGCCGGAGATATAATAGAGGTGGGTGCAGGTACCTATAACGAAAATGTTACTATCAGCAAAGCTATTACTGTTCAGGGGGTATCTGCTGCAACCGTTATCATTAAAGCACCTTATAATAGTGGCAATGCAAATACAGTTCTGATAGGAAGCAGTGTAACCCTTAAAAATCTGACAATTACCAGAGATTATGGAAGCACCTTAGAAGAATGGTACGCCTGCACGGTAAATCAGGGGATTAATTTCAATAGTGCTACAAATGTCAGGTTAGAAGGTTTGATAATAAAAGGGAATAGAAACGGGATTTATTGTGCTAACTCACAGAATACTACTATTATTAATTGTACAATAGAAGATAACCGCACGGGTATTCAACTTACACATAATGTAAGTGGGTTAGTTATGACCAACAATATTATTCGTAATAATTTTACGCATGGAATAGGGTTTACTTTCGATACCGCACTTCTGACGGCTACAAATGCTAAAATTCAGAATAACTACATAGCAGATAACTGGTTCAGTCAAATTAATTTTCAGAGAAATATAGCACCTACTCCTACTAACGTAGGAGATTTCACAGGAGCAGTGTTAAGTTGTAACTGGTTTGGTTCGGCAACAGTCGGTGTAAATGCTGTTTCGGCAGGTGAACCTGGCTATTATACTGAAGGAAACCCTGCTAATAGTCAGGTCCCTTCACAGTTTGGTGGAACAAACCCTAATGCAGGGGCGTCCGACCGTTATATCAGAGGAACACAGGCAGAAGCAGTAGGTATTCCTTCTCATTTACCAGTATTAGAAGTAGGTACAGATACCAAAGATGCTACAGGGTTTCAGCCTGTGCCAAGTATCTGTACACCGGTTATTAATCTTACACGCAATACTTATTTTGCCACAATTCAGGCGGCAATTGATGATGCCGCTACCGTAAACGGAGATGTGATAGAAGTAGCTGAAGGCACTTATAATGAGAATGTTACTATTAATAAAGAGATTACTGTTCAGGGGGTATCCACAGCAGCGATCATTAAAGCACCTTATAATAATGGTACTGCTGATGCAGTATTGATTGTTAATAATAATGTAACCCTAAAAAACCTGACTATAACCAGAGACTATGGAACTACTGTAGAAGAATGGTATGCTTGTACGGTCAATCAGGGAATAAATTTCAATAGCCGTTCAAATGTAAGATTAGAGGGTTTGTTGGTAAAAGGTAATAGAAACGGTATTTATTGTGCTAATTCACCAAACGCCACTATTATCAATTGTACAATAGAAGATAACCGCACAGGTATCCAGTTTACACATAATGTGAGCGGTCTGGTAATGACCAATAATATAATTCGTAATAACTTCACTCACGGAATTGTATTTAATTTAGATACCTCACCAATTAACGCTGCAAACGCTAAAATCCAGAATAACTTCATTGCAGGAAACTGGTTCAGCCAGCTTAATTTTCAAAGAAATGCTCATCCAACAAATGCAGGAGATTACACGGGGGCAAGTTTTGGGTGTAACTGGTTTGGAGCTTCAACAGTAGGAATAAATGCAGTATCAGCAGGAGAACCAGGTTACGCTGATCAATCCCCATCTCAGTTCGGAGGCACAAACCCAAATGTTTCAGCAACAGACCGCTATATTATGGGTACCCAAGCAGAGGCGGCAGGAGTACCAACACATTTACCTGTATTAGAAGAGGGTACAGATACAAAAGATGCTGTGGGTTTTCAGCCTGTGCCAAGTAACTGTACTCCTATAGTAAATACAACACGCAACACGTATTTTGCCACGATTCAAGCGGCAATTAATGATGCTACTACAATAGCCGGAGATACCATAGAAATCAGCTCTGGATTATACAATCAACAGGTATTAGTAAACAAGCGTCTGGTTATCAAAGGTACAGGCGCAACCAAGCCAGAGATTAACTTTAGCGGGACACCTGGCTTAGCCAGCAGCCGACTGACAGCTTTTGAAGTAACCTCACCTGATGTAACTATCGAAGGCCTGAGATTCAAAGTTGATTTAACCAAAATAGGGAGTGCCATATTAGCGAGTGCTTCAGATATAGATAACCTGACAGTAAAGGACAATGATTTTGTTCCTTACCGGAGTGGAGCTTATGGCCCTTCTTATGGTTTAAGAAATGCAATCAGCATCAATTATGGTACTTATCGGGTGAATGCCAGCAACCCGACAGGCCTGTTGATTACGGGCAATACCGTAAGTTATGATAAAGGGGCAGATAGT
>NZ_JACETV010000005.1 GCF_013912375.1 Emticicia sp. BO119
TCTCCAACCATTAAAAAAGTTGTAGCTTCATTGAGATATTTTCCATCTAAATCAATTGAAAATTTAGTTTTATCGGATATCTCTCCCCATATGATTTTCTGTTTAGAAAAATCGTCCCAATAATTGGCTCCCCAACGTTGTAAGGCATACCATTCATATCTTATCCCTGTTTCATCCTTATTTCTAGCAGATAATTGCTTTTTAAATGATAATAGATGCTTGTAAATCGCCGGATATTGTTTTTCAAATTCCTTTTCTGCTACCTCCGAAGCCCCCGAAATCTTAGTATTAAAGTGAAGTGGAAAGTGCCAAGGGATAAATAAAAGCCATAAATCTGCGAATTCGTTTCCATATTTTTTAATATCTCTGCCGCGAAGAATGGGGCGTATAATTTCGTCAGATTTTGGGTCTAATTTTATTAACTCTTCTCGTTTTTTTCCGTCAATAATGAAAGCTTCGTTAAAGCCTGTTTTTATACCATAATTTATTTGAATATCCCAGTCTTTTAGCGGTGTCCCAATTTTTTCTATTTTTGCTTTTATTCGTTGTTCTATTGGGTTAAGTATCACCCAGCTATCACTAGAATGAAACCTATTAATCGTTTTATTTTGTTCAAAGAAATCATTTATATGTCCACTCTTTTTCTTCTTTATAGTGCATGTTTTTGTATTTCCAGTGTTGGGTCTTCTTAAAAAAATTAAAATATTTGTTTCAACTGTTGCATTCTCAAAAATTTTCTGTCCTGCAAAATCTATTAATATAATAGGGTCTGTTTTGTGAGCAAAAAAACCTCTCAAGGATTCTCCATAGCCTGCTCTCATCCATTTATTAGAAGTAATAAAAGCAAGGCATCCATTAGGTTTTAAGATATTATAGCCAAGCTCATAAAATAAAGAATAAATATCTCCGGTACGCTCAAAAGTTTCAAATTCTTCATTTTCGAATTGTTTTGCTAAATAACCTCCGTCATTTTGCAATTGTATATATGGTGGATTTCCAATAACAATATCAAAACCTCCTTTATCAAAAATATCTTTAAAGAACAAACGCCATAAAAAATACGGGCGTTCAGTGCGGTCTTGTAAAGTATGAAGCTGCTGGCGACTATTCTTCAGTTTTTGCAGGTCAGTTAAGAGTTTATCATAGTCCTTCCGAGTTTTAGTGTTCATATTTGCAGGTTTGCCAGCTTCGGATATCCTTCTTTCTAACTGTTTCTCTCTTAGCTCTATATTATATTCGATATGATTATGTACTGCTTCTGTAATTCTTTTACGAAGACTACGTTTCTTATCTAGATTCTCTATGTGAAAATACTCTTCTAGTAAACTTTGAATATTTTCAGTTTGGTCAGTATGAAAAATGGTTATTTGTGAATCAACAATATTTCCAAATAGGTCAAGCTGAGGTTCAAATAATTGTGCTTTTTGCTGATGTATTGTTCTTAGATCAATCCCTTCAAAACTTTCTAAAAGGCTATTTCCCTGCATAATTTTATAATCAAGGTTAGGAAGAGGGCTAGGGACATCTTCTTCTACCACAAGAGCTAACCAAAATCTAAGTCGAGCTATATCTACTGCACCTTTGTCAATATCTACTCCATAGATGCTATTTTGTATAATATGGCGCTTTACTTCTGCTGGATCAAGTGTAAGGTCAAGTGTTAGCTTGGTTTTAAATATTTCATTGAGCATTGCTACCGGAAAAGCTCCTGAGCCAATAGCCGGGTCACAAACCTTTACATTATCAAGTAGCTCTTCTATTTTTCGAGCGTTTTTTACTATAAAGCCTTTAATATTACCTCGTTCATTATAACGTACTAATCTAGCTATTTCTTCAATAGATTCTTCCCCCAAATGGGTTTGTAAATATTGTATTAGACTTTCCTGACATAGATATTGCACTATTGCCTTAGGAGTATAAAATGCACCTTTATCTTTGTTTTCTTCAAGTAAATTTTCAAATATATGGCCTAACATTTCTGGGTCAATACCTACATTAGCATCATCTGGGTCATTTTCATCAATAGTAAAATTGTATTGTTCAAAGAAATCAAATAGCTCCGAGAAATAATTTTCAGGAAAATCGAAGTGATTAGTTTCTGGTTGGTCATTATCAAAGAGCCCACCATTTAGATATGGAATTTTCGTATCTGTAAGCTCAAAAATATCATCTTTCCTTTCATGATTTAAAGTCTTAAAAAATAAATTCACTAACCCTACTGAATAAAATTTAGACTTATCCAAAAAACTTTGATGAAATTTTTTGACAAAGTTAAGATTACCATTAGCCCACCCATTTTCGGTAACAGGTACCCCCATCCAACCTTTTTTCTGCAAAAAATATAAGAAAACAATCCTCCCAAGTAGCTTTTTTGCAAAATCTCGTATAGGTTTTTCGGCCTTATCTTGAGTGCTTTGTTCAGAATCGATTAAAATGCTTCTATAATCGGGTTGTACATTTAGGAACCTGCAAAATCTTTCATAATGCTCCTTATAACCTTTAAAAAAGTCTTTATTCAGCTTTTCAACTGAAAAGGCTTCAATTAGCGCCTTTAATCCATCAGTGGCTACCTTTTCCTTTAATTCGGTTAAACGTTTTGCAGCAGTTGTACAGGACTCATTTGGCCCTAAAATAAAGGTATATCTTTTAGGAGCGGTCTCGTTGACTACAAAATCTCCATCCTCTGTAAAGTTTGATTGTCTGGCTATAAAAGAAAGACGATAGTCGGACTTATTAGAACTATGAAACGCCACTAATGCACTATTGACAATACCGTTATCAATATACTTAACTGCAATATCCCGAAGACCTTTTCTATTCTTTATGATATTGGTATTATCTGTGACATTAACATCAAATAAAGCAATACTTTTACCATCGGACAACATGATATTTCCAAATTGGAAACCTTCTACAACTCTACCATAGTCTTTAAAAAGTTGCTGATGTGTTTCAAAATACTTGTTACTTTGAGGAAAAATATCGTCAAGAACTTGTTTAAAGTTATTGAGAGAATAGGGTTGTTGTAAAAGGTTTTTTTGTTCAGGATAGGTCATTTTTTTAGTCTTGTTTTACTTTTAAAAAATATAAAAGGTAATTCAACAAAAGTTCAATTATCAGAGCGTTGCTTCAAAATCGTAATTAACAAACTTATAAATCTTTTCTTGATTTACTTTATATTATATTAAAGCTTTCTGAAATAATGATTTCTGGTTCTTGATTTGTTGGAATGCTAATTAATTCAGTTTCTAATTGTACAGTTTCAAGTGCTTCTTGTTTAAGCGGATATGATTTTAATATTACTATCAGTTTTTCCAGAATTATGGCAGGTTTTAATTTAATACTACTTATATTTTTTTTGAGCTTGTTAATATCACGTTGTAAATTCTGGAAGCGACCTTTAGAAATAGCCTTTTTTGCTAAATTTATTAACTCTTTTTCTTCATTACTAATAAATGGCAATGATAAAAATCCTTCAAGAAACTCAAGAGCTTTTTTTTCATTAGGCCCTGCAGTAATACTTACTTTCTTGTCTTTAGCTTTTTCTTCATTGATTTTGTGAGCAAATACAGCTACTACCTTTTCAATTTGCTCATGATGTAGGTTATGTAGAGGGATGCTTCTTTCATTTAACTCGCATTTAAAAACTTTTGCAGTTTCTAAGAATGTAAGTTCTTCAAAAGAATTATCTGATTTAATATAATAGAAAGCGTCTCGTTTCTGAGTACGAATAAAAGTAATTGTACTTTCTTTACGTGTCTTATCTTTACGCCCTACTCTCGCACGGAGAGGCATATTTTTAATACGCTTAAAATCTTCAAGATTTTCTTCTCTAAATTTACGTAAAAACATTAAAAACACTAAAGACTCGTCTCTTTCCTCATCAGGGTCTTTATCAAAAAGACCAAAAGTTTCAATTTCTTCATCAGGGCTATAAATTTGACTATCTTCACCTAAGGCAGCATGAAAAGCCTGCAATTTCATAATAGCTTTTTTCTGCAAATCGATGTCTCTATCAACTTTAGCAGTAGGAAAGAAATTAAAAACATAAACTTTTTCAGCTCTAGAACCAATACGATTAACACGTCCTATGCGCTGCATTAACCTTGTTGAGTTCCAAGGCGTATCATAGTTGACAATAATATTAGAGCGATGAAGATTTACCCCTTCTGCAAGAACCTCAGTTGAAATAACTATGTCAAAATCCTCTTTTCTATTAGTAAAGTTAGCATCAAAGTTAGCCCTAATGGTTGGCATTTTATCGGTTCTGGATGCACTATCCACACTCAAAATTCTGTGCTGAGTACGATTTTTTAAGTTTTCCTCTAAGTACTTGGTTGTTTCTTTACTTTCAGAGAATACTACTAATTTGTTTTCTGGATTAACTAAAGAATCAAACAAGCGATTTTGTATATAATCTAAGAATACATCCAGTTTGGGGTCTTCTTCAACTGCTTTCCAACGTTCATTTAATTCTGTAAGGATTTGAGTATCATGTTTTAGAGAATCTATGAAATTCTTTTCAAAATCATCTGGTTCACAGATTTCAATACTTGGGTCTTCTATTTGTTTCTCTAAAATTAGCTCTAAAAGTTCATCCTCTCTATCTGAGTTTATATAGTCATTAATAGGCAAGTTTGGCGCAATAAAGATCTTTCCCTTCTCAAACATTTTAATCATTGCTACATTTGCCTCAAGGAAACGCTTAATTGATTGCTTAAATGCGAAGAAACTGCTATCAATCCGCTTTACTAAAAGCGTTTTCATAATCATAGCTAACTGGCCGGAAATTATATCAGCTTTTTTATATTTAGCTTTTTTATGAGGTTTTAAGAAAGAAATGGCTCGATAGCGGCTATACGTAAGAGCGTTTGGAGAAGTCACAGTAAGAATCTTAGGAGGTGGAGGTGTTTCCATAAATGATTCACTACCATCTATTGGTTCAATTTCAAATTTTAATCCACTCAAACACGTAATTGTATAATCATATAGCTCCTCTAGCCTAGGATGAAGTTGATAAAATATCTTTTCAGGTTTTTGAATATCTGGGAATTTTATTCCTTGCTCAATAAGGTCTTTACTATATTGGTCATGAATATTTAAGTCTGTCCGAGTTCTTCTTACCATCAAGGGTTTTATAACCTTTTCACGTATTTCCTCATATAGTTGTTTAACACTCTGTTGGACTTTCTTAATATCTGTTTCTAATTTTAGCTTTCTATATTCGTCAATCTTACGGCGGAAAAAATTTTGCAGATTACTTACCTCAAGACTAGAATCTTTACTGTCCTGAAATAAATAGACTAAATTAGCAATGTCTTCAGGTCGGTTATTAAGTGGTGTTGCAGAAACCAAAATTACTTTTTTACTCATTAAATTTCCATCGGGATTGGTCTTTCTGGTTGGTGATTTACATATTTTTTGTAAATAATTATACATTTCAGCAGCATCAGATCTAAATTTATGCGCTTCATCTACAATCACTAAGTCGTATTTTTCAAGATTAATTACTCTATGAAGACTTCCATTTGTTATTATATCGTAATTGATAAATTGAAACTTTTCAAGTGTTTCTTCCCAGTTGCTTTTTAAGGCCGGTGGAACAATGATAAGCGTACGGGATACATAGCTTGGAAATCCATTAAAATAGAAAAACTTCTTAGCAATTAGGGTAGCAACAATTGTTTTTCCTAACCCAACGACATCAGACAAAAAGAATCCACCATGTTTCATCATTTTGTTATATCCATCATTGACTGCATCGACCTGATAAGACAATCTTTTGAAACCCTTTGGTAAGTCAGTAACAGAACTTGGGTCAAAATCTACACTTTTGCCATAATACTCTATTAAAAACTTTATATATACTTCGAATGGAGTGAATGAATTATTTAAATAGGTTTCTTTTTTTATTGTTTCTATAAACTCTTCACTTATTGCAATCCCCTCCGTCCAAAGCTTCTCAAAGGTATCAGTAGCAAAATCAATATCAGCATCTTCCCGCAATTCAACATTAAATTCAAAATTCCTCTCTAATCCCGCCTCTGTTAAATTACTAGAACCAGTTATTACTGCACCATATCCATGAGAGTGTTTTGTCTGTTCTCGAAAAATATAAATTTTAGCATGTATATTTTGTTTTGGATGGACTTTAATCTGTACTTTACCTGTTAGTAAGTCTTCAATTAGTTGCAACATTCCATCTTCTATTTCTTTTTTATAAGCAGCTTTTTGAATATTTTCTTTTAAGCTTTTTACAAAATCTTCTTGTGATTTTAAAACATCTACCTCAAATAAAATACCCTGCTTCTGTGCTTCATAAATTAGTTTATCAACGTTTATACCGACCAAGATTCTAATTTCCTTTGCTTTCTCAATAAAAGGGCGTATTCGGAAATAGCCAGTAGCTCGAAAATACCCTACCAATGCATCAAAAAAATGTATATTACGATGATTGAAAATTCCCTCAATTTTTTGGAGTAGGGTGTTTTGAGTATCGTTAGTAAAAAATTTAGTCGATTGCATAAATAGGTATGGGTCAGTTGTTCCGTGTAAATATAATGAAGAATATTAAAGCAGTAAAAATTAGGATAATATTATAGCAAAGTAAAAAGAATAAAAAATATTCAGATATTTGATATTAGCAGATAGCGAGAGTAAATCCAAGAAGTTGAAAATAAAGAAATTCTAAATATAACCTTAACAGTAGTTATGGAAAGCTGTATCTACTATAAAATCAAATCCACTTATTGGTAAAGTGTTACTTTATAGATTAATTTAAGATAAATAAAGAGATAAATTTAGTAGAGAATAATTTTGAAAATGGAAACAAAAACAAGTAAAAGGACTGGTACGAATAGAGAAGACAACAAAGTTATTTTTGATACACTTGACCATCCAGTAGTTGTAAATTCTTTTATTGAAAATATAAAAAAAGGTATTAATGCTGGATATAGAGATTTTATCTTAGACTTTTCAAAAATCCATCCTATATTTCCAAATGCAAGCGTCCCTATTTCTGGACTGATACAGTACTATAAAAATACAGGTGTAGTCTTTAGCTATATTGACAATAGTGATAATATAATTAGTTCTACACAATTCTTTGACCCTATTGAACCACAAGATGGATCACAATTAAAGCTAAAGAATACGTTAAATAAAATTTGGAAATTCTCTAATCATGAATCCGTATTTTGGCTGGTAAATTCGTTTCTTGAAGAACTTAGACGCAGTGATATATTCGAAGAGGGTGTATTAGTTGGTATTGAATGGTGTGTAAATGAAATAATGGATAATGTTTTGAATCATTCAAGTCAAAGTATAGGATTCATTATGGGGCAAATTCATAAATCTAAAAAGCATATAGCTTTTACCGTTTTTGATTATGGGCAAGGTATTTACAATTCTTTAAAGGATTCTACTTATGCCCCAAGGCACCCATTGGATGCTATAACATTGTCTGTAAAAGAAGGAGTCTCAAGAGACAAGAAAAATTTTCAGGGGAATGGAATATTTGGACTACATCAAATAGTAAAATTCAATGAGGGGAGACTATCCATAACTTCTAATTCAGCAGCTTACATTTTAAAAAAGGATATTGCAAAGAGTTTTAAAAATGTTCCTACTATTTCTAGAGAAGTAGGCTGCACTACTATTGATTTTCAACTAGATTACGGAAACAAAATATCTATTTCTGATGCTCTGAAGTTTGGAGAAAAAAATTATGAAATACAAAACATTCTATTGGAAAGTTTGGAAAATGAATATAACCAAATACACTACAAAATTAACGAAAGGGTAACAGGTTCTGGGACACGACCGTCAGGTTTAAGAACAAGAAACGATATTTTAAATATTATCAAAGAAACAAAAAAGGTTATAGTTCTTGATTTTGATGAAATAGTATTAATTACATCATCTTTTGCCGATGAAGTAATAGGAAAATTGCTTATTGAACTTGGGTTTTACGGATTTAATAATATAATTAGACTTAGAAATATGAACTCAACTGTTCAAAACATTGTTCAAAGATCAGTAAGCCAACGAATGGCACAATCACTAAATAAATAATTGTTTTTGATAAATGCTTGCAATAATCAAAACGTTATTATATTTGCATATATAATAGAAATTAATTTTCTAAAAGAAAAAATTCATAAGCCCTCACTCATTGTCCGAGTGGGGCATTTTTTTGTAAGACTTTATAAGTTATTTTTAACTTATTGAAAAAACTTTCAATATTCAAGCAAGTAAAAACCTAATTAGATGGTAACTCTGTAATCAGGTTTTTACTTTTATTATAGAATGAATTTACATTGATTCAAACCTAAAGGATGAACATTTATAGAAGTTAATATTCTGAATCTTTTAAGAATAGCAAAAGAGAGACCTAACCTATAAAAGCCAAATCTTAAATACATAATGTATTTTGCTTAAAAAGTAATTTGAATCTTTGTTTATTAGAATTGGAAGCTAGCTAGAATAAAAGATTATAATTCAACCTTAGAGGATACATGTTTATTTATTAGTAAATTGAATATAAATTAAAATGAACCTTAATTTTATAAACATTTAGGGACTATAAATTTACAGATAGTAATTTCTCATTTTTCAGATAATGTATTTCAAAATTATATTTATCAAAAATATCCTTTCCATCTACATCAAAAATGCTTCTTAAAGTAGGGTTATCATAAGTGAAATAGAAGGAATATTTTGTCCCTATATCTCTATTCTTATTAAGGATGATTCTTGCCATTGCTTCTTTGGTTGGTAAATAATGCTTGTTTTCTCCATTTACGCTCATCAAATAATTACTACATTCTATAATATCATAAAGGTCATTACTATTATTCCCTTTACTCCCATGATGCGCCACTTTTACCCAATCACATTTTAATTTATTACCAATAGAATAGCCTTGAGCCTTTAGAGATTTAATAACATCAGATGGATGGCTATCGGCTAACCATAAAATTCGTTTACCATTTAACTCTGTTAAAATTGAAATACTACTTCCATTTTCTTCTGAATCGTCTTCCTCCCAAAAAGAAAAATCAAAATCATCTAACTTGGTTGAGTAATCATAATTTTTGGCCTTCTTTGCTTCACTTATAGAATCTAATTCAGAACGTTCTAATGCCATAAATTTATGATCACTGTATTTTTTTCTAAGGCTAGTTAATTTTTCAGAAGATGGTGATAATATTTGGATTCTCATACCAAATAAATTTTGCTCATCTGATTCGGAAGAAATATCAAGACTAGACAATTTAGATTGTGATTTAAGGTAATAATATAGTTTGTCTCCTTGATCTATACTCTTGGCAGAACTTACAATTTCACTAAGCATCCCTGATGAGGGATGATTGTAACTACGTGGTAGGTTATAATACCAGTTTTTTACAATATCTCTTACCTCACCACTCTTGATTGCATCTAAATATTTTATTATACCACCAATATGGTCATCGTGAATATGAGAAATGACCCATAAATCAATATTCTCTTTCTTTCCAATTATCTTTTTTATTTCATCTACTAATATATGTCTGAAAGTTCTTTCATAACCAGCATCAATCATAATATGATGATTTAACCCATCATTACCTTTAAAACTAATTTTTGCTGCATCACCACATTCAGCTTGATAAAATGAAATTTCCATCTTAACTTATATACGTTTAAATGTTTTTAATTCTCCTTTAAATTCTCCTTTTTCAAAATAAAAAACTCCACATGGTTGTCTTGAATGAAATTGATCTCTATGTCCTTCATTCATTTTTTCTTTAATTATTTTTTCACCTGAGATAGTCCAAATAATATCTAAATTATTTACTTCTAAATATTGGAATAATTTATCTTGCGCTATCATTAGCCCTTTTGAAGCAGTGGCTTTAACAATTATTTCACCTGTCTCATCTTTAAAGCTTCCATCTAATGGTGCATATTGGAGTTTCAACCCTTCAAATAATATCTTAGATGGAATATTATAGTTTTGATTAGCTCCAGAGTTATCTTTTTCCATACTCCCTTTTGCATTTGTAGTTGCTATAATCAGTTTATAATCTGTCCCTGAAATTTTTTGCCACATAACCTCTTTTTCCTCATCTAAATATGCAGGTGCCCAAAATTTTTCCCTGTCTATTATTCGACTAATGTCATGGTCATTCGTAGGTATATTACTATGCCAAAGATTCTTGTTCTGAAGATATTTTATAACTTTAACCTTATCTTTTTTTTTCACTATATATGAATTCAAAGAATAATATATTTGCTTATAAGAATTATATTTGTCTTTACCTAATGGTTTCGGTTGATGCCAAGTTTTTTGTTTCTTTAAACTTACCCAAACTCTATCTTTTTCATCGTGTTTAATAATAAAATCTTTTGGATTAGGTAAATCATTAACATTATTTACCCATTCAGAATTAGATATTTCGCCATTCCAATATGAATATTCCTGTTCAGCATACCAGTTTTTTATATTTGAAGAAGAAATTATATCATTCTCGTCGTCTTCCTGTATATTTTTTGTAATATATGCAGGATCAATATCTCTTAAAAACATTTCCCATGTACCTTTATAATAATGATATTTATCTCTATTTCTCCAAAAATTTCTAATTTTATAATGGTCTGTCAAAAAAGCTAAAATCTCATAATAGGCTATCCATTGATATTTTTTACTAATTCTTTCTACATTGTTATTATATTCTATATTAGAAAAGTTTGAATACAAAGAATCATAATGACCATGTTCTTTCACATCATATCCCAATTCAAACACACGCTGTACAATCCAATTTTTTATAGACGAAGAAGGAAGTACATACTCTCGTGCATGTGATATACTTAGTTTATACTCTAAAATAAAATGTGGAATTATTTCAGTTTGGATAAAATCTTTATCCTCATTGCTGAATTGCTGATTTATTTGACTTTCATAATAATCAATAATTTCATTTATACTTTCTGAGAAAAGTTCATTCAATTCTGGTTTCTTAAACGGATTATTATATTTTTGTTTTAAATTTATAAAGGTCTCTCTATTAATATATGAAGTTATGGTGTCTTTGATAATTTTTTTCTGTTTTTGTGTTAGTCTTTTTAACCAATCTTTATAAAGCCTATTAAAATCAAAGCTTATAGGAGAAAAATAATCCATAACAGGTTCAATTACCTTTTTACCAAAATCCCATTCTACTACTGAAAAATGTACATAATTATATAATCTGCCATATTTGTTTTTTTTATAAACTTCACTTTCATGATCTAAATGATATTTGTCTATGTCTTGTTTCGTTGGGAGTAAAGGGAATGTACTTTTATAAGGAGGCGTTATTAATTTTTTATTGAGATTTTTAATATCAATCTTTTTATAGATTGCATACTCTATAATATTTCGAGCATAATCTCTTAGCAAAATATGTGTAGGAGGGTTGCCATTTTTGAATATATTATCATATGTAAATTGTGCAATTTCCTGAATTGAAGTATCTTGTTCTGTTCTTAAAGTACAACCATATGCAACAGCATATAAACGTTCTAATATATACATATCATCAATATTTTTGAACTTATCCAGAATGCTTATTAAGGCTTTAGGATGTTGCTCTAAAAGATTAACCATTGCTTTCGTTGTTTGGTCTCTTAATACTTTATCTGTTGCTGAAAGTATCCAAGCTAAAGTCTGTCCCGTTAATCTCGCAATCTCAGATGTAGTTTGAGAAGAAATATTGAAAGACCAAGCCCAATCAATTAGCCTCTGAATTGGATATGCTTGGTTATTGTCATTATGTCTACTAAATTGTCTTACATGTTCCAGCCAAAATCCATCTCTTTTCGGCATTGTGTATTGATTTAGTATTTTAAAAAGTCTATCACTATTGAAAGGATGGTTCTCTATAGTTGTTAGTTCAAGAAGTTTATACAGCCAATTATCTTCATTTATTTCACAATATTTACTCCTTAACCATTTAGTAATTTTTTTGTTATCTATACTTTGTATTGCCCTCCATTTAAGGCTATCTAATAAAGAATAATTTAAGAAGTGAGAATCCATATAAAAATGCTCAACGTCTCCCCTATTATCTTTTTTAAATATCCACTCAAATACTTCGAATATTTCTAGTTGATAATTTTCAGGTAAAATCACTGCCATTGCTTGAATGATACCATTATTTTTATAATCTATCAAAAGCTTCCCTAATTCATTGTTCTTTTGACAAGCAGCTAATATTTCGATATTTGTTTGATACCTCTTTAATAGTTCTGATGCTATATAAAAATCTCCAAACCTTTCATAAGTAAAATATATTACTTCTTCATTTATACTGGAATTATAATTCTTTATCAATCCTTTTGTAAAGACTCCCTCTTGAATTAAATCAAGCAATAATGAGGGAAATCCAGAAAAGTTTTCTTCAAAAAATCCTAATGCCTTTTCAATTGTTAAGTACCTTGTATTGCTCTGAAAATAGTAATTAGCTATTTTTTGTATTACAGTTCTAACTAATTCTTTTCTTAGCTTATAATCCGCTTTTGCTTGAAAAACTCTATTTAATGATTCTATGTAATAATCAAAAATTTTATTTATTCCTTGAAATCCGCTTGGGAAACTTTTTTCTTTAGAATTACTAATGCCCTCACACAGTAGTTTTAAAAATAGAGGATTAGTGAATTCTGGAGCAAGTATGGGAAATTTTGGTTGCTCTAGTTGATATACATCGCAAAATAATCGAAGTGCCTCATACTCATTACCTTTAAAACCTTCATGGGTTAAAAATGTGATATTCCCGCCATTCCTTAAATGCTCAGGAATAATATCTTCAAAGTAAGTATCTCTAATAGTTAATACTAAACCAATAAATGGAAACTTTCCAATTTGATTTATAAAACCGGCTAACTGAGCACTCCAAAATTGAGCATTATTGCTTTCATTGATTGCATCTATCAAAATTAAAAAGCGCGAACTTACTTGTTTCGCAATATTATTACACGTAAGCAGAAATTCTTCAAATGTGCATTTTAAATCAAGAATATCAAGAATATGTTTTTCAATTGTATTTCTACCATTAAAGTATTGACCAAGTAACAAAACAGTAGGTAAGTTGTTCTCTATTCTTTTATTAGCAATATCTCCTAATAGATGAGACTTACCACTACCCGCTTCACCTTTTATAACCATTAAAGGACTATTAGTTAACTTTATATTAATATTTTCAAAAAAGTTACTTGTAAAATTGTTATTTCTAATTCTAATTTCTCTTAGCCTTGCAATTTCATCTTCGAAAGGGGGTCTATAAGAGTGATCTTTTTCTATATCTTTATCTTTTATCTCTTCTTCTCTTCTTTTAGAATATAAAGAATCAATTTTTTCCTCGATAATGTTTTTTAATATTTCTATTTCATCAAATAGCCATTGAAAATTAATTTCCTTATCTGGGGCAAAATCTAAATTTAATAGCCAATTTTCAACTTTACTATATAAGTCACTTAGCTTCTTCTCAATATTACTGATTTCAACGTTTTTTTTAAATCGTTTCCAAGAATCTTCAGTTAACCATTGATCGATTATTTTAATAAGCCTTTGTCTAAAATAATCATTTCTAGCAACATCATCAAATCTCTGTGCAATTGGTAATTTGAAATTTAATTCTTCACTATACCTTGTACCTAAACCCTGAATTGATTTTTCAATATGATTTTTAAAAAAAGTTTCCGTAAACCCATACTCTCCTAAATATGAAAACTGTAATTTAGGTAGGTAATTCTTATCTAATAATTCATTTAGACTATCTAAAAATTGACAGTATATAACACGACCCTTATCTTCTGATCTAAACCTTGTAAAAATTCCATATAAGTAGACTTCCCTATTAGCAATCAAGAATATCCCACTCCCAGAAAACCCTTCAGTTGCCCAATCCGTATAATCGTCATTTAATTTGAGTTGGAATTTATTTACTCCCGTCATATTTTGCAGCCAAGTAGGATTAATTGCCGCTAATTCTTTGCCAGCAGTTGCTTTTGGAAATCCTTTAACAACAAAATCAATAAAATTAAGGCGCTCTTTTGTTAATTGAATTGTCGGAATATCTCCAATAATCTTTAAGACTTCATTCTTATTCAAAAGTATAATACCTAGATCATTGTCTTTGTCCTTAAAAAGGAGAGTTTCCTGTATATTAACTGTTATTGTTTTGTAGGACTTAGTATGAGTTTCATATATATCTACATTTATTTCTGATAAGATACTTTGAAAATTATCACCATCACTGAAGAGACAATGTGAGGCTGTAATAATATAGACATTGTCACCAAAGTTTTTTTGATAACATAGTACTCCAGTGCCTATTGTAGTAGGTTTATGGGCATCTTGTGTAATTGTAAGTCTAACTGTAAATTCAGATACTTTTTTGTCATTATTCAATGTCATATAGAGCAAATTTAAAAATCCCATCATTCATTCCGTAAAGTAAAAAACAAAAATGTTAATTAGTTCTAAAAATGAAAATTACTTTATTAAGAATTTAATAAACTTCTCTTGAGATAATTTAAAAATGTTCCGTGCAGCGTCAAAGGAAAAAACCACCTTGTTTTAGATTTGCAGAAATTAATACACTGAAAAGAAAGATTTGTATCTCATTTGTACCTTAAATATATAATTCATTGATAATTAATACACATTACTTTTTGTATTGGAAAGTAATTTACAACACCATACCCAAAAGAAACATATTTTGTCTGTCTCTTTTGGGTTAGAATAACAATTCAAATTTCCAAGTAATGATGTACTATATCCGCCTCACCCTCACATTCTTAAAATAAACTCGTTGCCCATGATGCTGCAACATAATATGCCCTTCCTTATAAGCCTGAAAACGTGGGTTCTTGCTGTATTTACTTCTGATAATAAGTTCTTTTACCGCCTGACTACCGATTTCAAAATCTAATACTTTAGCTCCATTCAACCAATGTTCTACATGGCCATCTTTTTGTATCAATCGGGCTTTATTGAATTGTCCGATGGGCATGAGTTTTTTGTTCATAGGTCTGATTAAATCATACAATGAACCTGCCGAACGTACAGCGGCCGTATCATTGAAATATTTATCATCCAATATCTGAATCTCAAAATTATCCAACCAGTTGGGGCTATTGCCGTTATTGGACACCATCGCCTTATCTTCCTGCAAATGAAAAAATATACCCGAATTAGCAGCAGTATCAACTGCCCATTCATACTCCAATTCAAAATTGCCAAACTGTTCTTTGGTTACTAAATCCACATTTTTGGTCTTTGGAATAGTTTGCAGACTACCGTCTTTAATAACCCAGATGCCATCAGGGAATTTATCCATCTTGTAGCCTCTCAAACCATCGGCACTCTTGCCATCAAACAGAGTAATCCATTTACCGGGTGTTTGTGCTGAGGATGCTATGGCATAGCAGGTTGTCAATAGTATAAGTAAGATTTTTTTCATTTTGGTATTAATATAGTGATTAGGTGATAGTCTTGAACTATGATTTACCTGATTAATATGATTGAGCTGAATAATACTCATTATCAATGGATTACTATGATCTACTGATTGAATAGTATTGAAAAATCAAATAGCGTAATTACAATCAGGGTAATCAATTCAATCAGGTAAATCATAGTTCAAGACTAAATTATTTCTTAAGGTTCTCAAACAAAAACACCCCGTTCTTATTTGCTATCACAATATCAACTTTTTTGTCTTTGTTGATGTCTTGGGCTACGATGTTCAAACCTGCTCCTGAATCGTTGTCTATTACGTGTTCTGTATAGTAAGGTGTTTTACCGGGTGTAAACTCAAAATATAGAAGATAGGCTGCATCCGCATCGCCCGGGTCACGGCCGTGGTGGGCTAAGAATCTTTTTCCGGTAATGTATTCTTTCTTGCCGTCACCATTCAAATCAGCCATGATTGAAGAGTGAGTCTGTGCTGTAGTCTTGCTCATGGTATGCGTTACGAAATCTATTTTGCCATCTTTTTCTATTTGTTCATGAAACCAGATACCCAATGCATGTGCTGAAGCACTCACCACATCATTTTTGC
The DNA here is from genome assembly GCF_013912375.1 of Emticicia sp. BO119. Classification (GTDB taxonomy): domain Bacteria; phylum Bacteroidota; class Bacteroidia; order Cytophagales; family Spirosomataceae; genus Emticicia. Next base: position 16,092 of record NZ_JACETV010000005.1, read on the forward strand.
CATCGCCATTCACATCTAATATCTGCATGTGCGAGCAAGGTTCGCCTAAATTTGCCGGATGAAACTCCCAATTCCCTGCACTCTTATCCTTTGTTCCCTTATACCAACCTTCACGCACTACCACATCTTTGATACCATCTTTATCAATATCTCCAAAGCCTATGCCATGCGAAAATATCTCTGTACCAGCCACATTTTCTTTCGTAAGGTTATGGCGTTTCCATGCAGTTTCTCCCTTTTTGGTCGGTGCTTGCAGCCATACAATCTGTTTTTTGTTTTTATCACCGCAAAGAATGTCCAGACGGCCATCGCCATCTATATCAATAAAACCCGGTGACTCGTTGGATATTCCTACTGAGTCATCAATAATATGCTTAGCCCACTGGCCTGGTTTATTCTTAGGGTTTTCAAACCAGAAACCCACTTTGCCCGGAAAATCAATAATCACTACATCGTCCCAGCCGTCTAAATTTACATCCATACCCAGATTCAGAAACGATTCGCTGTATTCTTTACGAGGTTCAAAGGTACGAGAGGGAGCCATTTCATGGCGTGTCCAGTTAGGAGCTTCAAACCAGTAATAGCCTGCCACAATATCCATCCTGCCGTCTTTGTTCAGATCAGCTACTGCTACGCCTTCAGAAATAAAATCTCTGGTAATAGTAGTTTTCTTCCAGCCGGGAGAGGTTTGTGCCAAAGCAGATTCGAGGCAAAGACAACTTAATAATATAGTTGCTAATTTTATATTTGTTTTCATATGAATTCGATTTTTTCGATTTAATGGCTTCCGTGTCCGGCATGTGCATCTTGTACTGGTGCAGGAGGGGCTAATATTTTAGCAATGAGTGCCTGATTATCCTGATTCTCTTTGGTTGGAACTTTGCCTAAGCGTACGTCTAAATCCTTTAAAATCCCTTTAGCTTCAGAAGTGTTTAATGCGCCTGTTCGCTGAATGGCATATGACAGGAATTTAGGCAATCTGGCTTTTTCTGCTATCTGTACAAAACGCTTCGCATCAAGCGTAGCTAATGGTTCAGCCGCATACCATACCATCTGAGGCAGGTTATGGTCAGCTTTGTCTGCTACTTTCTGCGATAAGGCCTCTACTACTTCCCATCGCTGGCTCGGTTCTATGCGTTGCATGGCCGACGACAAGTATAATCTTACCAATGCCGAAGCATCTGTTTTTGCCATTGTACCGAAGCGTTTAAGCGTTTCAGTTGAAACACTTTTATCTTCTGCTAATAACTGAATCGCCCAGCTTCTGATATACTCACTTGGATTTGCCAACAAAGCTACCAGATCTTTCTCGGTTAGTCCTTTCGTCACGTGCAATGTCCACAAAGCTCTCAGCTTGCGTGTTACATCGGGATTTTTAGTCAGGATTTCTTTCAAAGCCTCATGTACCTGCTGACTTGCGCCACGCTCCTGCAAAATAGCTCTTGCCTGACGGACATACCATTCATTTTTATGCAGCTGGTAGTTCACTAGTTCCATGTCTGTAGCTTTCGATAAATCAACCTGTACCCATTTGTCGTTTTCGTGGGTAATTTTAAAGATACGGCCCATGGTTTTGTTATGAACATCAGGATTAGGGCTATGGCATTGGTTTTTATCGTACCAGTCAATGACAAATACCGAACCACTTGGATCATATTTGAAATTCAGCCATTGCGACCAGGAATCGTTCATAATCACAAAATCTTTATTATGCGATGCCACGTAACCTGAACCTGCCCTTGTCAACTGATCCACGTTCATTCTGGCACCATTGATATTGTTCATGAAAATTTTATTCCGGTATTCCTGTGGCCAGCTACCCCCCAGGTATAACATTGCTCCGGCATGGGCGTGTCCGCCGCCTGCCGCACCAGACCTGAAATTACCTGCATGAGGGCCTCTCTCGCCTAACCAGTGGCGATGGTCGGCAATGGTGGTAATATCATCATAAATATAAGGATTAAAGTGCTTGCCTGCCTGACGGAAGAAACGTCCACCCTGAACCATGTGATACATATGCGGAATCACACAAGCCGTAATGAATGGGTGTCCGTAATCATTAAAATCCAATCCCCATGGATTACTCGAACCTTCGGCAAATACCTCAAACTCTCTTGTAACAGGATGGTATCTCCAAACTCCGGCATTGAGTTTCACTCTCTGGTCGTCAGGTGTACCCGGCTTACCTACTTTTGAATGGGTAAATACACCATGTGTACCATATAGCCAGCCATCGGGTCCCCAACGGAAACTGTTCAGCACCTCATGCGTATCGTGTGTCCCCCAACCATCTAACAATATCTGCGGAGGACCAGCAGGCTTGTCGTTGGCAGCATCAAGCGGTACATACATAAAATAAGGGGCTGCACCTAACCACACGCCACCCATACCCAACTCTATCCCACTCACCAGATTCAGGTTTTCCATAAAAACCTTTCTGCTGTCAAGCGTTCCATCACCATTGGTATCCTCAAAAATCAGAATACGGTCTCTCCCTTGTCCTTCGGGCGCAGGTACAGGGTACGTATGCCCTTCTACAACCCATAATCTACCTTTCCAGTCGATAGTAAAACAGATAGGGCGCACAATTTCGGGTTCAGATGCTGCCAGATTAATTTTGAAGCCTTTCTGCAAGGTCATTGCCTTCGCAGCTTCGGTACCTGAAAGTCCTGCATTAATCACAGGGTCAAGCGGGGGAAGAATGATAATATCTTTTTGTTTTAATTCGTTCGGAAAATCCGGTCGTGATGGATAAAACAGGAAATTATCGAAGTTTATATGTGCCCATTTATCGTTCGGAATATATGGTATCTGAGAGATTCCGGTTTCGTTATCAATGATGCGAATAAAAATATTCTTGTTCAGATGCGCTCTCAGGTCAACCACTACGGGTTGCAGCGTAGCCCGCCCCTGACCTGTTGAATGGAAAATCACTTTTTTGGTATCTGCCCGGACAATTTCTACACGGGTATCCTGCAAGGCTCCACCAGATACACTGAAAGCCGCATAAGGTTGCGTTACTTTAAACGGTACTGAGGTAAGTGTACCTATCTGCTGGAAATTGGCTGTACCGCCACTGCTTAAAAAGTGTTTGCCTTCAAAGCCAATACTCATTTCTTTTTCGTGTACAGGAGATGGGTCTGTGCTGTAAAGTGGATTGTTAAAAGCCGTACCGGTGGCTGTCCAGTCTTTGAGGGTTCCTGTTTCAAAGTTCAGATTAAGCGGTTGACCATCTTTTGTTGGTAGTTTTCCGGCCACTACGGCTTCGGTAATCGGGCCGTCTACTACCTCAAACTTTCCTACCATCCCTGCTGCCCTGTGGCCAGGAACAGTACAATAATAAGTATCGCTTTTTTCGGCTTTAAAAGTAATGCTGGCAGATTGCCCTTTTTCGTTAACCGCTTTACTTTTAATACCCATTTTTTCTAAGGCCACATCATGCGTCATTAGTTCAGTATTCACAATTGTGATGCGCACTGTACTGCCTTTTGACGCCTTGAGGGTAGGGTTGCGAGCTCCGTTTTTGGCAAAGTAGCCCAGCATACTTGCGTCTAATCGGTAATCAAAATCTACTTTTTCGGCATCCTGCTGGGCAAATACCTGTGGTATAGCCAATAGTAATACCAGTAAGGGTAAGAGCAAATGGGATTTTTTCATAGTTAAAGGTAAAATAGTTAAATATAGGTTTATTATAGAGTTGAATAAATTTAGAATGAAAAATAGTGAATTAGTTAGAAACTGTTTGAGTTAAATTTTGAAAATAAAAAAGGATGACTTTTGTGCCAGGACAAGGTGTAAAAACCAGAGTTTAGCAGAGCTAAATGAGGATTTTTTCACCGCAGGATTGGTCAAAAAGCAACTTTTTTAGTTCAACAAGATTCACTCAAACAGTTTCTTAATATTAAAAGCACTTTTCCGCCGTTCACCGAATGAGTATCTTTCAAAAAAATAAGCGTTTATTGAACTTAATAAATTTCTTATCAAATCGTCTCCAAAGGTGTGCAGAGTACAGATATGGCGGTGCCTTGTCTGTACCAGACCCGACATTTCTAAAGAACAGTATTTATGAAGCTTAATCATCTGGTGACCCTCACGTTCTAAATATTCTTTAATTTGCCATTAAAATCAATCTGGCAGTTCATCCAGAAACACCTCTTTTATAGCTACCTGTGCTGCGCCACCTCCATGAATCTGAAAGCCTATCAAGCCCGATTGAGGAATACTCATATCCGGTTCTGTATAATCTACGGTCTGTTTGCCGTTTATCCACAAGCGGATACGTCTGCCTTCTGCCAGTATCTCGTAATCATTCCAGTCGTTGATTTTTATCCATTTTAACACCTGAGCCGAGTCTGGTTTTATCAAAGTTTTGTTTCTGCGCGATTCATCGTATAGCCCACCCCAGAAACCCTCTCCGAAATCGGCCTGATAACCCTCCATTTCATGTGCAGGGTTTTTCAGACGCTTACTACGGAACTGAATACCCGAATTGATAAAGCCTTGCGTACCTGTCAGTTTGATTTTCAGTTTCATATTAAAATTGGCATAAGGACGGGTAGTAACGATAAAGTCGTTATGAGGCACGGTTTTTTCGGTTGAGCCGCCAATGAGCATACCATTTTCGATACGCCAGGTATTAATAGTGTCTCCCTCCCAGCCTTTAAAAGTCTTGCCATCAAAAAGCCTGACTGGTTTTACAGAAACAGGAGGTATAAAACTCATCAGACAAATGCTGATAATGGTTGAATAGAAAAATAAAGATTTCATGCAGATCTTGTTTAGGAGGCTGAATGAATCGCCTCATTTATAAGATTTTCGTTTTCAACTATAAATGACAGTAAATTCATTCTATAAACCTTATATCAGTTCTTAGGTACCAGTTTCAACAATAACCCGGGGCTTTCAGTAAGTACATAGATGAACCCATCAGGGCTTTGGGCTACATGGCGTACACGGCCTACATCCTGCAATAATTTCTCTTCAGTAACGTACTTTGTTCCGTCTAATTGCACACGCGCTACATGGCGAAAAGCCAATGCCCCTACTAAAAGATTCCCTTTCCAATCAGGATATTTATTGCTGGTTACAATTGCCATTCCACATGGACCGATTGATGGTACCCAATAGCGTACCGGGTTTTCAACACCTTCCATTTCTTTAAACTCTGTCAGAATCGAGCCATCATAATTGATTCCATAAGAAGTTTTAGGCCAGCCATAATTTTTGCCTTTCTCAATCAGATTCAGTTCATCCCCTCCTTTTGGGCCATGTTCTACCGCCCAGATTCTGTCGTTAGCGGCATCATATATCATTCCTTGCGGATTGCGGTGTCCAAGTGTCCAGATAGAAGCATTTGCTCCTGCCTGACCTGCAAAGGGGTTATCTGACGGGATTCGGCCATCAGGGTAAATCCTGTGGATTTTTCCGTGATCGTTGTCTAATTGTTGTACTTTAGGCTGTGTGCCCCTCTCCCCAACACTTACATACAGATATCCGGCCTTATCAAATACAATACGGCTGCCAAAATGGAAGTCGGCTTTTAAAGCCGGTTTAGCAACAAATATATCTTTTTTCTCAATTAGGTGGTTGCCTTTTAGCTTAAAACGTGTCACAGCAGTAGAAGCACCATCCTCCATCGGTTTTGAATACGAAATGTAAATCCATCCGTTAGACTTGAAATCCGGGTCTAACTGAATATCTAACAAGCCCCCCTGCCCACGATTCGCCACTGCTGGTACACCCGATAGCTTTTCTCCTGTAAACTTATCGTTTTTAAATACTAATATTTCTCCGGCTCTTTCGGTTACTAAAAGCCTACCGTCAGGCAGCCAGGTCATACCCCAGGGATTGTTAAAGCCCTCGTGCAGTTTTTCAGAAGTAAAAGTAGTATTGGTCTGCCCAGATACGAAGACTGTCACGCACAGAAAAAAGGTAAAAAGTAAAAGCGTCTTTTTGTTCATTATTAGTTAAGGATAGGGTTGATTTATGACTATAACCCGACGTGCTGCCTAAAATTTACAGGAGTTTCTAAAGAAAAGTACGCTTGGAAGTTTTATACATACGCCGTTTCTCAAAGTTATTAATTATCGAAGGAATTTTTAGTAGAAATGACTGTTTTTTATCAGTTGGTGTTTTACATAAAGATTTTTTAAATCTTCTGCCGGATTAAATGAAAAAACTTTCTGTTTTCAATTGCGTTGGTATGTCTTCAGTAAAAAAATCTTCTTTCCTGTGATTTTTTATTCTCCTCCACGAATAATTGAGTAAATAATTATTTATTAATATGACCTACAAAAAATTACGAATACTTGCCTGGGCACTACTACTGATCACAATTCTGTCAATCAGGTGTCATATAAGTATTACCAAAAATTATTATTATAGCGGTACTTCGCAAAAACTGACACAAACAGAAACTATCATTTACGTGCATGATGATAAAATCGATAGTGAATTATGATGCCTGACCTGAAATCAGAGAAATTCCTGACTGTGCTACAAGCACACAAAGGTATTATCTACAAAGTAGCCCATGCTTACTGCAAAGATGCAGAAGACCGGAATGACCTTGTGCAGGAAATCATGATTCAGTTGTGGAAGTCTTTCGAAAACTACAATGAACAATTCAGATACTCAACCTGGATTTACCAGATTGCGCTCAATGTGGCTATCTCGTTTTATCGTAAAGAAAGCCGTCGGCAGCACATTGCCAATCCTATTTGTGAGGGTATTCTCAACTATGCAGATAATACTGCTACTGAAGAAACAGAAGAAAGCATCAGCATTCTGCACCGATTCATTGCTGAACTCAAAGAATTAGATAAGGCACTGATGCTGCTTTATCTGGAAGAAAAAAGCTATAAAGAAATAGCCGGAATCATCGGGATTTCGGAAACCAATGTAGCCACCAAAATCGGGCGCATCAAATTTATTCTCAAACAAAAATTTTTAAATGTCAAACAGTAAAATAATGGAAGATAAAGAACTCATCAATCTCTGGAAAGCTTATGATAAGAAGCTGGAGGAGACCCTTTCAATTAATAAAAAGAACGCCGAAGAGATTACCAAACTTAAGGTACAGTCGTTTTTATCATCTATGAAACCTATCAAAGTATTTACGATTATTATCGGTATTCTTTGGATATTGTTTGTTGATGGGGTGATTTTTATTGCCTATCAGGCAGGAGGAATATTCCTGCTAATCTCCGCACTTATTCAGGTAATATTAACCAAATTGGCTATAGGTATCTATATTTATCAGTTAGTGCTGATTAATGCTGTTAATATTAATGATTCGATATTAGCCACACAGGAAAAAATCGCAAGACTGAAATCCTCTACTATCTGGATAGCCAGACTCCTGTTTCTGCAAATTCCGGTCTGGAATACTTTCTACTGGACGGAGCGTATGTGGACCAATGGCAATATCTGGGTATATATGATACATATTCCATTAACAGCTGCCTTTATTTATCTGGCTTTCTGGTTGTTTTTTAATATCAACTATGAAAACCGGGATAAAAAATGGTTTCAGCTAATCTTTAACGGTAAAGAATGGACACCCATGATGAAATCAATGGAAGTGTTAGCGCAGATAGAGGAATATAAGGTAGAAGAGGAAATTATAGCAGGATAGTATTAAATAAATACTGTCTCCTCCTTATAAGTATAATTCGAAAGAGACAGTATGCTCAATAGGGCTACTACCCTATCTCAGCCTTTAACTGTATATTCAATAAATTTTTTATCTATAACAACATTATCCTTAAATGCTTTCCAGTCTTTATCGCTGATAATATTATCGGGTTTGTTTTTGAGTTTTTCTTCAGGGTCATAGTCAACATCAGCCGAAAATATGACCCGCTCTTTTGCTTTTTCTCTTAGCCTTTCTACGAGTTTATCATAAGGTATTCCCGGATACGCCCCTTTCTTTTCCGGTATAAATACCACCAATTCTTCATTATTCATTAATTCAAGCCCCTCTTTTTTGAGTGTTGCATTATGGCTGGCATGGTGTCCGGCTTTATAGAAAACAGTCTGATTGAGCAGGTCGGTAGCCGTAACCGATTTAGTGCCCAAAATGGTATCTTTCAATTTCCATGTATAATCATGCCAGCTTAGCCAGTTGCCTACCTGCGCGTCGCCCGGAAACAACAACACTTTACCAGAACTGATAAACTCAAAAGCCAATACCACACTTGTATTATTGGTGTCGCTATCCATTTGCAATGCCAGTGCTCCGGCAGCATCTAACCAATCATTTTTGACTGTTCGCCAGGGTTCACTCTTATATTTTTCCTGCATCACCTTCACGCATTCGTTTGCTTCAATCTCCTGAATACCCTGAAGTTTTTCTATACCTGAAAAAGGCTCACCGTTATCAAGCACTGTAGGTTTACCGGCCTGTTCCATATTCAACATGCCTTTAATAAAGCCGTCCATCTGAGCATTGGCAAGACTCATATATACTTCTTTTTTTTCGCCTTTCGATGGCGCATCTTTATTAATCTGCTTGTTTTTGGGAGGCCCGAGCACATATATTCTCACACCAGTCAGTTGTTCAATATTATCAATTATCTCGCCCGGGTTCAGGTATTTTCTGACCGATTTCTTAGCTAAATTCTGAATGACATTCTCCAAAGCCCTTTGGGTATCAATACTGATTTTCAAATCCTTATTAATACTAATGCCGCTTTCTGTTTTCTTGGCAGCAGAAAACTCTCCGTTGAAATTGACAATATCGGCAAGAATACGGTTATAGTCTTCCTTTACTGCTTTTAATACATCACCCATATACATAGATGTTGTATCTGCTTCTGCGGTTTCTTCTTTTAACTTTTCTACGGCAAAGTTCAAAGCTATTGCCCCCTCTGCAAGCCTTTTATTAATTTGCTTAGCTACCTCATCTTTTGGGTCCTCTGTCCATCCCAGCCATAAGTTATCTATCTGAAACCCTTCAAAGAGTTTATCTTCAGGTTTAAAGCCTGACACATGATCCCAGTGTTCGTGGGTAATTACCAGCGCATCTAAATGAGGTATTTTCTTGTTATTTTTTACAATAAAAGTATCTTCTTTAATTTGTTCTACTATATCGCTCATAGATACCCCTTCTACTTTATCATGCAGTTTTAAACCACAATCAATAAGAATTTTGTATTTCAGTTTTGTCTGATGATAGAACCGCAACAGAAAACAATCGCCAAAACCATGACGGAACATTTTTATTTTTATTGAATTGATAGTTTCCATAATGAGCATTTATTAATGTGAGTGCATAAAAGCAAAAGGCCCTGAAAGATTTATAAGCATATGATCGTCAAAATAAGTAGAGCCTGCATCAGGGTTGAAATAACCTGACCTATACCTGAACTGCGCCTCCATCCTTGATTCATCATTGATATTTTTACAGATAGCATATTTCAGTTTTTCTGTGTCTAAATCGAATATCAACGTACAACCCCCTCTGAAAATAAATTCATTATGAGACTGGTTAAAATTTTCCTCTGATTTAGGAACAAAATATGAATCTATTCTGAATACATCATCTTCAATACTCGCCTTAATACCACGTTTCTGAACCAACGCCACAATCACATGATTGTTAATTCTTCCGTCAGGTGTAATCCGGTTGGCTAATAACAAACTCTCAACCGAATACGAGGCTGTGCTTGACCATGAGGAAAATTTAAATCCTTTTTCTTCACAATCAGGCTTATTCTGTTCAAAATTCAGGCCTGTAAGTTCTTTAAATCGTTCACCACCTGGCGACTGAATAAATTTACTGTTGATCCTTCCATGAATGCCCTGTTTTGTAGCACCACTTCCTGCGATAAATGCTTTTGTAATGTTATGAATATTTTCACGGTTGGTTTCATATCCAATCGCATTTTTAAACTCTTTCAAAAAATCATTAAATACTTTGGCATTGGTATCGCCCAGGTTAAGCTCAGGACAATTTTCATAAACAAGGCTCTCTGCTGCCATAGCCTTTATGCCTTTCGGGAATATCCCTCTTCTCTGAAAAGCCTCAATAAAGGCAATCCTGATATTTTCTGTATCGTTGGGCACAGCATCCATATCTGAAGTGATAATGGCCCGCAGATAATCGCCAAACGTAATGTCAATAGGTGGGCAATAATCAATAGCTCTTATACAAATTCTCAGCACGGTTAACGCCGTGGAGGAGGCGTCTTTGGCAAGTATATCCACAAGATCAGGGTGCAGTTCTCCCTCGGGCAATACTCCTGTACCATTGGTAGCTAATCTCAGGTATTTCCGGATTTTACTTTTATAGATATTCAGGAATACCTCAAATACCGCCGCTACCAGAATTGACCCTCTTTCATGAAACTCCAGTTTGGTTGCATAATCACTCGTGTTCGGAATATGCGGTGTCCATTTACCTGTGTTAGGATCAGTATGGCCAATGGCATCTCTCAGGCTGCCATGCCCACCCATGGCTTTGCCAAACTCCTCGGCTAATTGCCCTAACAGATTCTGAGAATTAAGGTCGCCTCTCGTTTTTGCAATCTGATGCTTTAATACCTCCGGGAAGGTAAAATGCTGGAAAAGTGCTACAATATCGGCAAAGGCTTCATGAAAGGCTCTGGTATCGGGGTGCGTATCATCAATATATCTTCGTTTGAGCCCGTCTAATATGGCATGGGTTGTTTCGTGCGCAATGATGTCATGGCTCAGGCAGGTAAAAATCGTTCCCCCCGGAATATGCAGGTCTGGTCTGGCAGGCTGAGCCGGAAAATACCCGAACAACATCGATTTCTTAAAAGGATTATAATAGGCATTTGCCTGACGAAGCGCATGTGGAAAAACCCTGATTCTCCGGACAAACTTATATTCAGGCATCAGCGGATCATCTTTTTTTGGAACCGTTCTTTCAGCCCATTGAATTTTTCTACCTAAAGCATACTCGAAATTTTTGATGGTAGTCATAATCACAGCATATACCATCTGCTGGTGAAACTGCGGATTACTGACACTCGGTTCAAGACCATCCTGCGCCAATAAATACTTGTTGTTTAAATCTACCGGAGGATACCACATTTCGCCGGAAGCAGGGTCAATATCAAATATTTCAATGTATTCACCAATAGGCAGGCTCTGGTTAAAATGCTTTGAATCAGGGTCGTCTGATACACGTTCCAGATCCTCCCATTCTATTGTGTATATCACCCTGTTTACCTGTGCAGTATCTAAACGTATTGACAGAGAGGGGTCAAAGGCGTAGCCCTTTAATTTCCGTATGGCTGGTTTAACCATTGAAATAAAAATTTAGATGATAGATTAGGCATTCTTGTCTAAATGTAATGACAATAATCTGGCTAAAAAACTATTCTACATCATTTTTATTTAAAGGTATCCTTAAGTACTTTACAATAAATTAACCGTAAAACAAACTGAAGATAAAAGCAGCTGACAACAGATAGTGATTGGGAGTTTATAAAAAAGTGGGTAACTATCAGTTCATAGTTACCCACGCTCATACCCTCAAAAGGTATAAGACCATATCAATCTGAATGATTTAATTCAAATAGTACCAAACTGACAACAGAAACAGGAACAAAAGTGTTATCCATAGTACATTCCGGTTTTTCAAGGGCTTTAGCAAAGCCTTAACAAAATCCTCACCTTTATTTTTGTGATAAATCGACAATTGATTGTCTGTAGGTTTATCTGATAAGGGGCGTAATTCTGTTAGCATGATTTTACTTGGTTGAAGTATCCGGGGTATCCTGTATAGCTAAAGCTTTTAACTTCTGTTGTTTCAGCATTTCTCTTTTCAATCTGCGTTGTTCTTTTCTCTTAGGCCAACGGGCAGCTTCATAGGCAGCTAATTTTTCTTTGTTCAGTTGACGATACTCTTTGGATTTCTCTCTTAATTCTTCACGATGGTTAATCGCATAGTCTCTCGATCTTTGATTCAGGAGGTCGCGGTGTTTCTCACGGTACTTTTTGTGATATTCTCTCTGATACTCGCGACTTTTTTTGGCCTTTTCTTCTTCTGTACTCATGATGCTAAACAAGTTGGTTGACAAAAAAATTAAAATGTATTCTCTTTTAGTCAAAAAACACATTCTCTGTATAGGACATCGAAAGGACAGCGCAAGAAGTTTTGGTAAGAAAAATTTGCCTGCTCAAATAGCGGAAAAATTTTATTGTTATAGAGAAGATAGAACTCGAGCTTATATCTTTTGGCTATCAGCCGAAGTCTACCATACTTTCCATAGACAAATAACTGCAAATACTGGCAAATAACCAAGAAATATAATTTATTTTATTGGTCATTTACCAGTATTTGCCCCCCTACAGCAAATCTCTTTGTGAGAGGTGGTTGCTTGCTTTCAGTATTAACTCTTAAGGAAAATTAAATATCAATTGATTTTACTTCATCCAGTGGCTTACATCAATATCGCCTTCGTCTTCGCAGGAAAGAATGGATGAGCCTATTCGCTCAACACTTCTGAAATCTCAGGTAAAGTCGCTCCGTTAATCTTTCTATAGAGCAATATTCCTTTGCTTGAAAATTTATTGAAACATTTGAATGGCAGAAAAATGCATCAGGATTCGGTACGCTTGTTATATTTTACCATGCAAATATATCAGCCATAAAACCAATAGTTCTTTTCTTACAATTTATAAACAAATTGCAAGAAAATTGTTATCTCAATTCATACCAGACACATATAAATAGTAGTTGTGAATAATACTTAGTAAGTTTTCTTTTGTTAATGGTTTATTCAAGAACATTTTTATATCCTCTATTTCATCTGCTTTGTTTTTATCACTTGGGTCAATAGAAGAAGTGAGCATGACAATAAAAAACTTCGACCTCGTTATTTTGTCAAATTTTTTATACTCATCCAAAAAATCCCACCCGTTCATTACCGGCATATTAATATCCAGTAGGATAATACCCGATTGAGGGAAATTTTTGTTGCTTGTATATGCCCCTTTACAAGTCAGAAAATCAATAGCCTGCACACCGGAAGTTACTACTTCGACATGGCTTTGTACATGGCAGATTTTAAGTAATTTTGTGTGAAGTAAATTAGTAATCTTATCATCGTCTACTAATAAAAAGCAGTTTATCTCTTTTAAAAAGTCATTTTGATTCATCTACATCTTTTTGTTTCACATTAATTGAAAAACAACTAATTAACAAAATTGGTTATTTTCTTTTCATAAAACTACTGATACAAGTCTTAACAATTCTATCTGATTATCAGGCGCTTAGCTTTTTAACCTGGTCTTCAAGGTATGCAATATAGGCCATGTTAACCTCTTCTCTCTCTTTCTTTTCACTTAAATCTCTGGTCACTTTTGTAAACCCTATTACTTCGCCTTCTTGGTTATGAATAGCAGTAATAAGTATGCTACCCCAAAATCTTGAACCATCTTTTTTAACTCGCCAACCCTCATCTTTGGCAAAACCTTTTTCAGTAGCAAGATTAATTAATTTTTGTGGGCGTTGTATTTCTAAGTCTTCGCTTGTATAAAATACTGAAAAATTTTTACCTATAATCTCAATAGGTTTATAGCCTTTTATTTTTTCTGCTCCCTTATTCCAATTTTCAATATTTCCTTCTTTATCTAAAAGAATAATCGCGTAGTCTTCAATCTCTTCTACCATTTTATAAAACCTGTTTGTCCGGATATCCTTATTCTCAATAGTTTCATTTACAATAGACAAAATTTTATTATCCAGATTATTTGTTGCTTCTACAATCATTTGTATCCATTCTTCATCGACTTCCTGATAGTTATATCTAACAAGATTTACCAACCCCATAATAGTTGTTAAAGGATGACGAATTTCATGTGATTGTATAAAGGCAATTTTTTGTAAAGACTTATTTCTTTCTTCTATTTCTTCTACTTTTAACTTAAGAAGTTTATGACTAAGATCAAGTTCCATCAGGTTCGTAATTTGACTTGATAAAACAGCCAGCGTTTTTTGTTGAAGAGGTGTAAGAGTATTGGGTTTTAAATCGAATAAGCACAATGAACCAATAGTTATACCGCTACTCAATAAAAGAGGGGCTCCGGCATAAAAACGGACTTTGGGTTCGGTATAAACTAACGGATTATCATCAAATCTACTATCCTTCGTTACATCGTCAATAACCATCAAAGATTCTGATTGAACAACATATTGGCAAAAGGAAGTTTCTTTTGGCATAATTTGAATACTTACTCCTGAGCGTACTTTCAGCCAATTTACGTCCTTATCTAACAGGGATAATAAAGCGACAGGTTTTTCACAAAGTTCAGCGGCAAGATCTACTATTTCCTGATATTCTTTAGATTTATCAAAATCTATTTGAAGAAATTGATGAACTGCTTCTATTCTCCTTTTTTCAGCTAATTTAAAATCCTTCATTTTAACTCAAAAATGAAATTTTTAGAATTTTATGATACTTGAATTATTAATTAAGGCGTCGCAGAAGTTGATGATTTTTGAATTACAAATTTCGTAAAAAAATTAAAAAGTTATTAATTTTTTTACGAAAAATAAACCATCAAAAATTGCACCAGATTAATAATATTAATAAGTACAAAACCAATTATATATTAAATTGTTTTTAGAGATTGATGTGATTATATTCAAAGTTATATTATCTCTATTTGAACCTAATTTTTGTTCAGAAAAGTTTATAGAAATTACCCATATATAAATAATTAATACCCTTTTACGTTGCCTTAGTGGTCTCTTGGTTTCAATGGTTTTCCTTAATGAATAACCATTTTCATAATATATCTACTACTTCTTCCTGCAATCATTTGTTTACAGAGTTTATTTCCTTCAATTGGCTGAATCAATATTCAAAAAAAAACGCAACCACCTGACAATAAGGTGCTTGCGTCTGTTTACAGATAAAATAAGAGTCCAATTCACATCCTTTTGGCATATTAGCCTGCGGTCTACCATACTTTCCAGTTGCATATAAATGCAAATACTTGCAAAACAAATTAAGGCTTAGTTTATTTAATTAGTCAACTACAAGTTTTCTGGTAATAAACCGCTTTCTTTTTAGGATAGAATTAATTATTTACTTTCTGTTCCATTATTGACAGCACTTCTCAGCCTCACCAGCTCAGCCTTTATTTCTTCAATTGAAGCAGATAGCAATTCGTTTTTCTTTGTCAGTTTATCTATCTGATTTTGTTGATTTTTGTTGATGGTATTGAGTTCTTGTACAGCATTCACCAAAGGCATTACAAAATCAGAATAGGCCAGAGAATACATACCATTATCCGATTTTTTCAGGCCACTGAAAGGTATATTCAACTCTTTCATCACTTTCTCAACGTCCTGTGCAATGAAGCCATCATAACGAGTCTTATTACCATCAGCAATATAATTATAAGAAACAGTCTGCAAACGGGTAATAAAATCTAAGTCCAAGCGGTTGGTGTAAAGAATATTTTCTTTTAGACGTCGGTCGGATGGGTTACTCCAGGGCACTTGTCCTTCAATGACTGAAACGGCAGAATTACCTATTCGGACTTTGTTGGAGGCATCGACTGTAGTGGCATAGCCGATAGCTGTTGCGTTTATATAATCGGAACCAGAAGGTACATCTGCATTATGGCCTATAAAGGTATTGAATCCGCCGACACTATTCGCACCAGCCTGATTACCTATGGCGGTGTTGTAATTGCCTGATATATTATTGTACAAAGCACCACGGCCTATGACAACATTGTAGCTCCCGGTTTTATTTTTATACATTGATTCGTAGCCTCCTGAAAAATTCATTTCCCCTGTGTAGTTATCATATAAAGCTACACTACCTATACTGGTGTTTCCTGAGCCGCTTTTATTGCTAATAGACGACCAATACCCTACTGCAACATTATTATTGCCGGTAGTGTTACCTGCCAGTGCCGAACTGCCAAGAGCAGAATTATTTGAACCAGACACATTCGTATTAAGTGCGTTCCCACCCACTACCACATTATATTTTCCTGACTCATTAAAATATAAGGAAAAGCTCCCGATACCGATGTTTTCGTATGACTGATTGCGTTTTGATGCAAATGCACCGATAGCGATATTATTAAAGCCTGTTGTACTGTTTTGCATAGATGCTTTACCTATGGCAATATTGCCGCCTCCTGGTGTATCAATGTCTTGCAGGGAGTGATTTCCGATAGCTATATTGTTATAATCAGCCATTTTTTTATTAAGCGCATAACTCCCAAAAGCAATGTCACTATTTATTTCAAAGGTATAAGGTGGCTTATTGTTATTTGTTAAAAATCCCTGGGGAGTTAAAGTAATTGAGCCTTCATAGATACTGGTAACTCTTATTTGTCCGAACGACGCATTCATTATAAAAAAGAAGAAGAGTAGTTTTTTCATTGCAGAATTAGTCAAAGAATGAATTTTAACTGCATGACTGCTCACGCAAACGAAAGGTTGGAATTTGTATTATTTCAGTAAACAGGTCTGAAAAGTTGCCTACAAAACAAAGACCCTGATTAATTTACTTTGTTCCAATCTCTAATTAGCATAAAAACAAAAAGTGCCTATAGTCATAAAACCATAAGCACTTCAATTTTGTGGAGAAGATGGGACTCGAACCCACGACCTCTTGACTGCCAGTCACCAACCTTTCTTTATATTGCTTTATATTTCGTAATGTTTTATAATAGAAATAGGCTTTTTTAGCTTAAAATACGACTCTTTTTACTCATGTCTTTATAGTAAATTATACTGACGCATGAATTATTTATTGCAACTTTTATTGCAACTATAAAAGCGCTTTGAGGTACTCTTTTACCTGGTCATCTTCAAATGAACCTAAATAGTTTTGTGTAGTGGAAAGATTACCGTGCCCTAAGGATTGGGAGATAAATGGCAATGGTGCCCCACTTCTCAAAAGTATAGTTGCAAATGAATGTCGAGCAGTATAGGTATCCATTTCAGCATCAATTTCTAGCTTTTCAGAGATTAACCGCATATGTTTATTGGTAACTTTGATAATCTGTTTTATGACAGCTATTTTTCTTAACTCTGTATCTGCTCCATCGAGAAAAGGGAAAAACAATTCACTATCTTCATTGTTGTTTTTTAACTTTTCGAGTAATGGTATAAGTTGAGGAAACAACATAGCTACTACCGCTTTTTCTTTCGATTTAGTAGCTGATTTTGTTTTATTTCGGATAAATCTAATAACCTGGTTCTTATAATCAACGTCCGCCCTTCTTAGCCGGCATATATCAGAAAAATTCATTCCATTAGCCAGGTAACTAAAAACCCACAATATCCAGCTTCGTTCTTCGAAAGAGTTGTCAGTCGGGATATAATTCAATATCTTTTCTATATCAGCTTTAGATAGTGCTTTTTTGATATTCTGCACGGATGGAATAACAAAGGCCTTTGGACCAAACGGATAGTTTTCGTTTGAAATAACTTTATCGGCAATAGCAGTATTATATACAGCTCTGACATAACGCAGATATATACCTGTAGTGGTGGGGGATGCTGGAGATGGTTTGCCCTCTTTTGATTGTGGAGATTTACCATATTTGAGCATCCATTTTTCGTATTTTCTCAGAAAAGAGATGGTAATAACTTTGAAAGGCAAGCCATCAGCCTGTAAAGATAGCCCTAGCACACTTCTTTCATCTTTAGAAAGAGAGTCTAAGAACCTGTTCAATGATTTTGCAGCCATTTCATAGCCTGTAGCTGTACTTATTCGCTCTTCCTGAAATAAATCCTGAGATACTTTTTGCAAGGCGATGATTACATCTGTGATTTTGTTGCTTTCTGGATGATTGACAGATATTTGAGGATTTTCAAAGTAATGTTTGAAAGTTTCAAACTCAAAATTATCACCCAAAACTTTTATTATTTCTTTAGCCCGATTTAAGTCAGAATCCTGTTTTTCGTAAAGCTCCTGGTACATAGATATTACATACTCATTTTTTACCTTACCTGACAGGCCGTTTTCATCGATAGACCTTTGCAGGATTTTAAATTCTTTTTCAGGCGCTTTATTTCCGGTTGTGAAGAGTCGGTTTTTGTAATTGTAGTAAACATTCACTTTTATCATACCAACCCCTTTAGGCAAGAATTTAGACCTGGTATCGAGAAATAAGCTTACAGTTACTACTTTATTCATGTGATTTAGTCAGTTTGCAGCGGAGATTGTATTAAAGCGTGTTTTCTTTTTTTAGAGGCTGCTCTATCAAAATTTGAAAGGATCAGTTTAAATTCATTGATAACCTCTTTTAATTGTTGATTTTCTGCCTCCAGCTCATCAATCCTTTTCTCCATTCCTATATGTTTAGGTGATTTCTCACGGCCTTTTTTATACTCAAAATGTGGGCCTTCTCCTGTTAAAAGGTAATGAGCAGATGCTCGATAGGTCTCAACCAAATCAATGAGCCATGCCATTTTTAGCATATTTCTTGAGTGATTTTTTTTAAGTTGAGTGATATTACCAATATTGATTTTATGTTTTTTGTAGAAATCATTCACATATGACAGTTTCTTATCCCGGACGAGCTCATCCAGAATTTCAAAAAATCTTTTAACTACTGCTTCATGACTATTCATATATTATCTGTCGTTTACTCTATGTTAGGTGTACTTTTGAGTTAAGGCATAATCCTGTTTAGAATGACCTCCTTTTGGAGTTCTCGACATTATGTCGAGAACCTGATAATCTAAACCGGGACGAAATGATTCCAATAGATTTGATTTAATCCATCTGGCATATTTAGATTGAGCCAATTCAAGCTTTTCATAAAGCTCAGTCATTCTATAAGGGTATTCTCCTCCGTGATTGGTCAGCATATTATAGTTGTATATGGGTTACTTATTTTTACTTTGGTTCTCAATCATTCACTGGCAAAGGTGCTGACACCATTTTATAAGCCTTCCAAATATGATTTATATCGCTTTTCTTCAATGTGATTGAGCCTTCACCACTGGTATCAGGATTTGCGTAGAGTGTTAAGGTGGATTTTTCAATCAAATCATTTTCTCTAATCCTTTTGATGGTTATTTGATTTGTATTGAAATTCACTGCATAAACACCGCTGGCAATAGTATCCCAAACCTCAATTTCAACTTTTTTGACAAGAAGTTTCGTCTGTGGTGCATATAACATACTATAATCATCTAACTCTACATCAAAAACCAAACAGCCTTCAACGTCTTGAGGTAAATCGCAAAGAACTTCATAGGTTGGCAAGTGAATAAAGGTATTTCTGGATAATGATTCCAGAAAATACATTTTGAATTTTCTGTTTACCAGCGGAACTTCAATAAACAAAGGGTCTTCAATAATCCGGGCATTCGATTCTAAAATGATCATTTTGTTGTGTGTGTTTTATGTTTTGTTTTTATCATTTAGATGCTTCTGACTTGCTACTTACTTTCATTCTTTCCAATTCAGCCTTTATCTCATCAATCTCCGATAATCTGGCTGAGAGCAATTGATACTGTTTTTTTAGCTCCTCTATTTGCGCCTGTTGCTCTTTGATTGCATTGGCCAATGGCATGACAAAATCAGAATAAGCCAGAGAATAAGTGCCGGTTGAGGATTTTTTTAGGCCGCTAAAAGGTACACCAAGCTCCTGCATGACCTTTTCAACATCCTGAGCGATAAAGCCATCATGCCGGGTTTTGTTATCGTCTGCGATGTAATTGTAAGAGACTGTTTGTAGTCTGGTGATGAAATCTAAACCTAACCGGTTGGTGTAAAGTATGTTTTCTTTTAAGCGGCGGTCGGATGGATTGGACCATGGTACTTGTCCTTCAATTACTGATACAGCTGAATTGCCTATCCGTACTTTGTTGGAGGCGTCTACTGTTGCTCCATATCCTAATGCGGTGGCGTTTATCCAATCTCCTGCGGAAATATCTGCATTGTGACCAACGAATGTATTGAAACTTCCAGTGTTATTGCTACCTGCCTGATAACCTATAGCAGTACTATAATTGCCAGACAAATTATTGTATAAAGTACCTCTACCTAATGCTACATTATAACTTCCTGAGATGTTTTTATAAAGCGATTCGTGACCAGCACCAAAATTCAATTCTCCTTGATTATAATAAAGTACAGAATTGCCTAATGCAATGTTATCTGAACCCGTTGAACTCTGAACCATTGCCCGAACACCAATAGCAGTATTAAAACTTCCATTTGTATTGGTGCCCAGGGCTCCTGTGCCTAAAGAGATATTATTAGAACCAGTTGTATTTCCACCTGAAGCACTGGCTCCAATCGCAATATTATATGTGCCAGAGGTATTATTTGCTAAAGCATTATTGCCCAAACCTAAATTATTCCATCCTGACGTATTGCTTAAGGCTCTCATTCCAATTGCAATATTAAGCTCGGTTCTTGGACTATATTTCATCGCCTCTTGTCCTATCGCAATATTTGCCAGGCCATCAAACATGTTTTCCATGACATGATTTCCAATTCCTATATTATAGAGACCGGATTGGTTTTTATTAAGTGCCAGTGAGCCAATAGCAATATCTCCTGATAGTTGATATTGAGGAGCTTGTAAATAATAATTGCGGTGAAAACCATTGGGAGATATTGTAACTGAGCCTCCGATACCTCCGGTTTCAATCTGGCTATAAGAGCAATAAGAAATAAATAAGAATAGTAATAGTTTTTTCATCACGCTTAGTTGTTAGTATCGGTATATAATGAGTCAGGCAAATAATGTTTCAATAATAAATCCTCTTCTTGTTTTTGATATTCTTCTATTTTCTTTGAATAATAATCGTCAGGCATGTCTTTTGAACCGAAATAAATAAATGCTCCTATTATCAATAGTATGATTACTAATAATAAACCATTTGAAATGGTGAGTTTTTTCATTTCGATTTGTTGTTTTTGAAAAATACTAATGCAATAGAATATTTTCCCGTTTCTTTTGAATACCAGTTATTTCATATTTGAAATGATAGTCAATTGTTTGGTTGTTATAAACAAGTGGGAAATGAATAATAATGTTTTTTCCTATACTTTTTTTCCCTTCAAAAAAACATGTTGATGTCCATGAGCCAATTCTACTGATGTATTCAAGATTTCTACCTGATACCAATACACTGTTGATAAATGCATTTGCCGGTATATGCATACTTAATTGCTCTTTGTTTGAATCAATACCTCTCATCTCGCCATCATAAACCCTAAAGGCTTCTCCATCTATGATTACAGAGGCTCTGTTCCAGTTGATAAACAGACTCTTATCTGTTAAGTTTTTAACTTTATATATTAGTCTTGAGCAAGTTGGCATTTCCTTAATTTCAAACTCTATCAATTTATCGGATATTATTCCTGATCTTGGTTCAGTCATTTTTGTATTGTAGTAAATTGTAGACATACACGAAGAAGATACGTATGCCATAATAAGAACTACACTTATGTATCTTGTCATAGTAATGTTTGTTGATTAATAATTAAAAAAATCTTTTTATTACTTTAAATATCTGATAAACTTCATTTAAAGAAAGCTCAAAATCTGAGTATTCCGGAGAGGGGTTGCGTGAGTGGCATTTTATTGTTCCTAATGAGATGTCAATCCCTATAATATCTTTAAACAGGATATTTTTATGAGTCAAAATCACCCATCCATACTGACTTTCTTTTAATCCCCCATCAAGCCAAGAAATAACTGGTATTTCAAAACCCAATACAACGGATTTATTTGGTGAATCATCGATTAAACCTCCATTCATACTATCACCAGATACTTTAAATGCTAAATAATTTCCCTTTTCAATTTTCTCAATAATAAATACGATGGATTTAAAATCTTTTATTATATGTGCATCATTAAATACATCAAGGTATTTTGCGTATGCTTCAAATGGAATAAGTGGGACTTGAATTTCGTAGCCACCATCAGACAATTCTCTATATAAATATTTATTATTTCCATTGACCAATAAATCCGTTTTACTTAAAAATGTATCTAAATCCTCAATTTCAAACTTTTCACAAAAAAGTTGCAAAAAATTTTTTGTGACATGAGTTTTATTATTTAGATATGCACTAATACTTCCTTTATTTCGACCAGTCTTTAATGAAATTTCGGTTACTGGCCTTTCTAATTTCAATATTTCAACCGCTCTATTAAACTTAATGTTGTTAATACTATCCTTAAAATCAGTCATAAAGAATTAATCTTCCAAAAAATGTTTGAAAAAAGTTGGAATATATTTTGAATGTTGGAAAAAAGTTGTAATTTTGAAACGTCAAACAAAAAGGTTGACAATGTCAACACAAAATAGACAACAAAAATGGAATTAACAAAAGATATTGTCGAAAATCACGTAGAAACCCCTAATGAAAAGAGGGAAATTCCGCTTAACCGTTTACAACTTTTGATAGAGAAGTATCCTGCGTTGGTCAATACTTTCAAAAAAGACTTTATGATTAAGGGTTTCGGGGAATGGGTTTTCAGAGGTTTAACTAAAAGAGGCTCAGGTATAAAGCCATGGCATGATGTGGTCATTGATGAAATCGTTTCAAAACACAAATTAACTGAATAACCATGAACACCCTGACAGAAACCGAAAACCCAGCAGCTTTACAGCTAAAAATCCTGCATTACACGGAGCTATCGCTTTATGTATTAGAAGGTATCTATCAGATACCGAAAGGCTTTACAGTAGTTACTACAGCCGAGGGAGTGATGGTGTCGTTCATCAGAGATATAAATACAGAAGGCGAAGCGATTCTGGAAGAAAAAGAATTTATAGCTGAACCGGCAAAGCTTGTGAATGTATATAGGTTTTTGTGGGAATGTATTGAAGAGGCCCGGGTTTATGAGCGGCAGTTGTCTGAGAAGAGTATCGCGTTTAGTAACATAGACTTAAACCCTCCTGCGCTTGTAGGAGGTGCTTTTTCTGAACGTCAAAGATAAATGATTTAGGGTTAGATAAAAGGAGGATAGATACCCCTCTTTCAATGAGGGAGGGGATATTTTAAAAACACTGTAAAAACAAACGCCCTGTAAGGCGACTGGCATCGACGATACAGGGCATTCATAAATATCAATAAACATGACAATGACAAATTTAGCAACATTTAATCAAAAAGCAAGCGCAGCATGGGAGTATGCGCGCATGATATACAAAAAAATGCAACAGAAAGGCTGTAGAGGCCGAAATGCATGGGGAGAAGCCATGCGGCAGGCATGGAAGCTGGTAAAGGCTTTGGTAACAGGAGAAGTGACGTTCTGGAAACTAAAGACATCTGAAAAAACGACTCGCCAGATTGAGGTGGTTGGTGAAATATGGGTAAAGGATGATTTGGTTCGGGTGTGGGATTTAGGTGCAAACAAATGGTTATGTTTTCATACTTTTCAAATCTGGTAACTATGAAAGGTCCTGTCAATTTAACAAACCCCTCTGTAGGAATAGCCGTGCTATTCCTGGTAAGTATATTAGCTTTGGTGCTTATGCTCACAATCAGATTAGGTGATGCGCCCAACCTGAAACCGAAAGGTTATCATAGTGAAGGTTTTGATTTTGGTTCATTCAAACGAGATATGTTTATACTGATTGCGATAGCGATTCCTTTTATCGTTATCTTCTTTTTGAAATGCTTATGAAAACGCTCAATAAAATCTGGCATATCCTCGACTGGGTATTTCCAATTATAGGGGGCTTGTTTGTACTGTATTTTGTTTTAAGAACCTTTATTTAAAGTTCAATTAATCAATCAACTTATTTACTGACATGACACAGAATAATACAACGATTTTAAAGAAGCTCTGGCAGATTCAGAAAGCTATCAGAACCTTAGAACATGATAAAAAAAGGGATGTAGGGGGTGTTAGCTACACCTACACGAGTGATGATAAATTATTTAGCGTCGTTCGTCCTTTGATGGATGAAGTAGGCGTTTTGCTTCACCATGAAATTATTGGCATAGAAAATACTCGCCAAGACTACAATACTAATGCAGGCAAAGCAAAGTCTGAGATTCTGTCAACAGTACACATGAAATTTACATGGATTTGCTGTGAAACAGGAGAGTTTCTTGAGGGCCATTTTTCTGCCAATGGCATGAATGATTGGGATAAGGGTGTTGGTTCTGCGCTTGCCTATGGGGAAAGGTATTATGTAGAACAATTTTTTCATATTAAAAAAGGTAAGGATAGCTATGATAAATCAATCAATAATCCTGCTCCTGAAACGCCTTCTCCTGCCACTAACCAACAAAAAACGATTAAACCCAATAACCCATCAAGCACCCTCACACAACCATCTGTCAAAATACCTCAATTGCCTGAACTGACTATGTCAGAAATAAATGAATGGAATAGAGCAGTTGATTTTTTAGTGAATGGAGGGAAAATTGAAAAAATCAGAGAGAAGTATGTAGTTACTAAGCCGAACGAAGAACTTTTAAAAAAGAAAGCTTTAGAGCGTGTGGCATAGGTCGTAAATAAAGTTGTGAATTATACACCGCTACTGCTTTGCGGTGGCGGTTTGTATTAAATTAAAACAATGGTGACATGGAAGTAACACATAACAATTTACCGGAAGCCGTAGCCCTATTGTTAACTCAAATAGGGGAGCTTAAACAGGAGGTGAAACGGCTTTCGGAGCCTAAAGAAAGAGATGAAGTTTATTTGACATTGGAAAGTGCGGCCGAATATCTGGGCACTACTAAGACAGCTCTCCGACAAAATAAAAATGTGCCTTCTATTCTAAGGATGAGAAAGCTTTACTTTAAAAAATCGGATCTGCAAGCCTGGCTGGAAGCTGGGAAAGTTAAACCTAAACCAAATAAGGTTTTTGTTGCCAGTTCATAAAAAATAAGTTTTGCGTATATAAGTAAACGGTAGTAATAAACCAACAAGCATTATGGAAATAATCTTACAAAAAATAAAACTCAATGATGATAATCTGGTAGAAGCCAAGTATTCAGAGGAATACGATAATGATACCAGATTTGTCAATAAGTCCAGGGTTTTTGTACATACACCTCAAGCGGCATTTTATACAGCTCTGGAGGGGTTTGAAAGCCACGTTTTTGAAGTAGTGGACAAATTGAGAAAGGATACTAAAATATATATCCGAGGGGTTGAAATTAAGAGTAAAGATAATTGTGCTTTAGGGATTGTACTTACTTTTGAAATCAATACAAGTGTTGGTACCGTGGAAATTAAAACGCCTTTGATTGCCTATGATTTTTATGAGAAGCATGAGCAATTGAAAACATGTGTCAAAGAGCTGGAATATCAGTTTGAGCGGTTTTGTCTGGACAGAAAACCATCTATTCAATTTGATCTTTTCTCTAATCAGGACGATAAAGTAACTGGTTTAAAAGCTTTGGCTAAAATGTCTGGAGATAAAATAACGATTCTCCAGGGTGATTAGGTATTGAAGGAGATAACTCCTGAATAAAATAACTGCAATTATGAAAGAAACTATCACCGAAAGCTTTCGAAAATATATCGGTAAAAAAGTAAAGGCATCTTGTAAAACAGGTGCTCCAGTAGTAGGAAAAGTGCTTGATGTGATTGATTCAGACAAAGGTTTAGCAAGAATCGATATTGAGCAAACGCATTACCGAAAGATTCGTGTAGGAAATATTACAAGAGAGCCTAAGTTAGCTATTGCTAGCGTGTATTTGAAAAATATTATAACTGTTGAACTGTTATGAGTGCTTATCAGGATTTCTTAAACGATAAAATAAAGCTTGCCGAAAAAACAGGCTTTGAAATAGCTTATACAGATATACATCCTGTTTTGATGCCACATCAAAAGGATTTAGTTAAGTGGGCTATAGCCGGAGGCAAAAGAGCGATTTTCGCCTCTTTTGGATTAGGCAAAACACTGATTCAATTAGAAATTCATCGCCAGATAGATGAGTGTGAAGGGGGTAATCACTTAATCGTTTGTCCACTTGGAGTTAAACTAGAGTTCATGCGTGATGCCAAGAAAATTGGTATTGAAGAAATCAGATATATCACAAACTCAAATCAGGTAACAGGTGATTGTAAGTATTATATCACTAACTATGAGCGTATAAGAAAAGGTGATATAAATCCCCGGGTGTTTATCTCATTGACATTGGATGAGTCATCTATTTTAAGAGGTTTGTCAACGGAAACAACAGATGTAATCATGAAGGAATTCTCGTCAATTTCTTTCATATTTGCCTGTACAGCTACGCCATCACCGAACAGATATTTGGAGCTTATCAACTACGCTGAATTTCTGGGCATCATGGATAGAGGTCAGGCACTTACAAGGTTCTTTCAACGTGATAGTACTACTGCAGGGAATCTTACTTTATACGAAAAACGCATCAAAGAATTCTGGTTCTGGATGAGTAGCTGGGCCTGTTTTATTACCAAGCCATCGGATTTAGGTTATGACAATACAGGCTATGACCTTCCTCCTATCAAAATACATAGACATCTGGTAAAGTTTGACAGAGAAGCCAGATTTGATAAGAAAACAGGACAAGGCACTATTATTGCCAATAGTTCCAAGTCTTTGCCCGATGCAGCAGTAGAAAAGCGCAAATCAATCCCTTATAGGCTTGAAAAAATGAAAGAGATTCTTTCAGAAAACCCGGACGATAATTTTCTATTATGGCATCATTTAGAAGATGAGAGAAAAGAGATTCAGCGGGAATTAGGGACTGATTGCAAAAGTGTTTGGGGGTCACAGGATCTGGACCAGAGGGAAGATTATCTCATCGGGTTTTCTGAGGGTAAATATAAATACCTTTCAACTAAGCCGGAAATAGCAGGCTCAGGTTGTAATTTTCAATACTATTGCAACAAAGCCATATTTGTAGGGATTGATTATAAGTTCAATGACTTCATTCAGGCGGTGCATCGTATCTACCGATTCATGCAGGAAAAACAGGTTGAAGTGCATATTATCTACACTGACGCAGAAGAAGATATATTAAAGGCCCTTGAAGAGAAATGGCAGAACCATATCACGCTTCAAACTGAAATGACTGAAATTATTCAGGAATACGGTCTTAATTCGGATTTATATAAATCTGAATTGAAAAGAGAAATGTTTGTTGGACGTCGGGAAGTGAAAGGAAATAATTTCAGAGTAATCAATAATGATTGTGTAGAGGAAACCAGAAATATGCCAGATAATTCAGTTGGGCTGATAGTTACTTCTATCCCATTTGGCAATCATTATGAGTATTCGGAAAATTACAATTGTTTCGGACATAATGAGACAAACGAAGCCTTTTTTAGGCAAATGGATTTTCTAGTGCCAGAGCTTTATCGAGTGCTACAACCAGGTAGAATTGCAGCTATACATGTAAAGGACCGCATCAGGTATTCTTATATGAATGGAACAGGATTCACGTCAATTGACCCGTTTTCAGATGAGACTGTGACTTCATTCCGCAAACATGGCTTTCATTTGCTTTCACGCATTACTATCACAACTGATGTAGTGCAGGAAAATAATCAAACCTACCGTTTAGGCTGGTCGGAGAAATGCAAAGACGGTACAAAGATGGGGAACGGTCTTCCTGAATATGTTCTGATATTCCGAAAAGCTCCCACGGATTCATCCAATGCTTATGCAGATATACCAGTTGTGCATTCAAAACAGGAGTACACAAGAGCCAAATGGCAATTAGATGCACATGCATTCTGGAAAAGCTCAGGAGAACGATTATTTGATACTGATACTTTGAAAAAGCTTGATTTATCAGATGTTTTAACAATCTGGAAAGAACTGGAATTTGCAGAAGGATATAATTATGACAAACATGTGGAAATCTGTGAGAAATTAGATTCAATTGGCAAGTTACCAAGTTCTTTTATGTCAGTACCTCCGCAGTCACATCACCCTGATGTATGGGATGATATTACCCGTATGAAAACGCTGAATTCAGATCAGGCTAAGAAGAATCTTAATAAGCATATCTGCCCGCTACAACTGGATATAACTGAAAGAGTAATTGAAAGATACTCCAATAAAGGTGAATGGGTATTAGATCCTTTTGGTGGGATAATGTCAGTGCCTTATGTAGCCCTTCTAATGGATAGAAAAGGTTTAGGGATAGAATTAAACGCATCTTATTTCGATGATGGAGTAAAGCACTGCCGAAATGCAGAGCTAAAGAAAAATAGTGTGTTGGAACTTTTCAATTTATAAAATAATGAAAGCAATAGCAGAACACAACGGAAAGAAGGTAGAAATTCTTTTAACGCCTGATCAGGAGGCGGAGGTAAGAAGACAAACCTTTGATTACAAAACAATCACAACTGTAGAAGATGCTTTTAGCTTTTTAGATATCAATTATACTGAATGGCTTGAAAAGCACAAAGAATTACCTTCTGATGTATTAGCTTATATGCAACTGACTCATATAACTAAAGCCATCAATGGTGGCGAGTGGATGACTTATGAGAGCACAAATGAATATAAGTATTATCCTTGGTTTTATGCGAAAGGTTCGCCCTCGGGTTTCTCGTATTGCGGCTACGTTAGCGTCAACGATTACTCGCGCGTCGGCTCCCGCCTCACTTTCAAAAGCAGAGAAATAGCCATCTATGCAGGTAAACAATTTATTGAAATCTATAATCAGTATATCAACTAATGGAACATTTAAAAACATTCGAAGCAGCTGCCATCAGTTTAGGTAAAGACCCAAATATATTACCACAAGTAGAAGGTATTGATGAAGGCCATGCAAAGGCACTCACAGCAGTATATAAGCTTTTTATTATAAGCGAAGCAGCCTGGAAAGCTGAGGATAAAAAGATTGACTGGAATGACTTTGGCCAGTACAAATACTATCCTTGGTTTGATATGGAGAATTCGTCGGGTTCGCCCTCGGGTTTCTCGTTTAACGTCTTCGGTTACGACTTCGCTTACTCGAGCGTCGGCTCCCGCCTCGTTTTTCCATCAAGGGAGATTGCCAGATATGTTGGGCAAACGCACCTTGAGCTTTACAAAGATTTGATGGTCATTCAATAAAATATTGGGTGGTACGCTGCGCTGCGTGGTCGGGTTCGCCCTCGGGTTTCTCGTATAACGACTACGATAACGACAACGATAACTCGAACGTCAGCTCCCATATCTGTAAAATCTTTGCAGCGTACACCTTGCTAACAATGCAAAAAATAAAAGTTCTAACGGGCATGAGTACTAAAAAGGAAAATGACCTACTAAAACAGAGGCAATGAAAAGAATAGGCAATTTATACACGAGCATATACGACATCAATAACTTGTATAGAGCTGATCGCCTTGCACAGCAAGGAAAAGCTAAACAATATGGTGTGATAGTTCATAATCGCAATCAGGATGAGAACCTACATACGCTTCATCAGATGCTGATAAACAAAACCTACAATACCTCTGCCTATGCAGTTTTTAAAGTATTTGAGCCTAAAGAGAGAGATGTTTATAGGTTGCCTTATTTCCCAGATAGAATATTACATTATGCTATTTTGAATATTCTGGAGCCAGTTTTTATGTCAGTATTTACGGCAGATTCATATAGCTGTATCAAAGGGAAGGGCATACATAATACATTAAGAAACCTTAAAAAGGCGCTCAAAGACGTCGAAGGTACTATGTATTGTTTGAAGTTTGATATAACTAAATTTTATCCATCAGTAAACCATGACATTCTTAAAGATTTATTGCGAAAAAAAATCAAAGACAATGATCTGCTTTGGTTACTGGATGAAATCATTGATAGTGCGCCAGGTCTGCCTATAGGCAATTATCTTAGTCAATATCTGGCTAACTTCTATTTGACCTACTTCGATCATTGGCTCAAAGAAGTCAAAAAAGTGAAGTATTATTTTCGTTATGCGGATGATATTGTAATACTGTCAGATAGTAAAGTGCATTTACATACACTTCTGGCCGAATGTAGAGCATATCTACTAAACAACTTAAAGCTGATTATAAAACCTAATTATCAGGTGTTTCCGGTTGATGCAAGAGGAATAGACTTTGTAGGGTATGTGTGTTTTCATACGCATACAAAACTTAGGAAATCCATCAAACAACGATTTGCCAGAGCAGTGAAAGCAGGTAAAGGACCTGCGAGCATTGCCTCTTACAAAGGCTGGGCAAAGCATGGTAACTGCCGGAATCTGATAAAGAAATTGCTATCAAATGAAGAAATTCAGTGACTTTGAAATTAAAAATGAACAAAAAACTTTTGTAGGTGACAAAATCAAAATTAGTAAAATCCTCAACAAGGAGATAGTCGTGTTAGGTTTTGAAATTAAAGATTCAACGGTTTTCAAAGGTAAATGTCTCTATCTGCAAATTGAAGTCGGCGATAAAAAACATCTGGTTTTCACTGGCTCTAAAATGTTGATAGAATCTATTCAAAAGGTACCAAAAGACGGATTTCCATTTGAAACGACGATTGTAGAAGAGAACGAGATGTATCAGTTTACGTAAAAGTGTGGGCAGGCAATGAACTATATAGAATTGATTAATAATTTTTGGAAATTAGACGACGGTGCTCAATTTACGGGCTGGGAAACCAAGCTTTATTTTTACCTCGTAAAAACGGCAAATGGTTTAGGCTGGGTGAATGATTTCTGGCATTCAGATGCAAAGACATCTGTCAACGTCGGAATGAGTATTAATACGATGAAGACTTCTCGTAACCGTCTCAAACAAGTAGGATTAATTGATTTTTTTATAGGTGGTAAAGGACATGGCGATAAAACAAGGTATCAAATTTTGACACCTAAACTACAACCTAAAGTAGAATCTATTACAGATGAAAATGTGGATAACTCAATTAGGTATCAAAATTTGACACCTAACCTACAACCTAACCCATACCCTAACCTACAACCTAATGTAGAACCTAACCTATACCCATTAATTAAACTAAACGAAACTAAACTAAATGAAATAACTACCCCTACAGAAAAAAGCGTTTTTGAAAAAAAAATTGAAAGCGAAAAACCTTCTTTCGTTCAGGTGCATACGGATGCCGCCAAAGAGATTGCAAGAAATCAGGTAACGCCTGAGAAGCTGACAGAAGAATTACTCAACAACGAAACCTGTAAGATAGCGGTCAAAAATGCTGTAATACCGAAAGAAAATTATTCTCAGGTTGTTGAGAGGTTTGTTTCAGAGAAATTTGGACTGAAAGAAAATCTGAAATGGGTGGATATATCAGACGCCTTGAGTCATTTTATAAGATGGGTGAAGTTTTTACCACAAATTCTAAGACAAGAGCAAAATGGAAGATCAGGGAGCGTACAGCGTACCAAAAAGACCGGCCGCGTCATCGTCGAACAACCCGGGACAGACGATTCAAGAATCGAAACTGATGAAAACGGGTTCAAATGGCGAATTTCAGCAGCTGGAGTTAAAACCTTTGCAGGATAGCATTTATAGTGCTGTGTTTGAAATTTTGTCAACTCATAGCCATATTACGGCTATTGGTGAAGATTTGAAAAAGGATTTCATCAGAGAGTTAGCCGGTAAAATGGCCAGTGATTTTTTTGGTAAGTCATACGACTATCTGAAAAAACAACAAAGACTGGAGGCCGAAAGAATAGCGCAAGAATCAGCAGAATTCAGAATTAAGCATTTGCAAGCCATGCGAAGTATTTCTGATGCTGATTTAAAGGCCAAGGTTCTTCAAAACCTGGATGCGCTGGTAGGCGAAAGAAACGCTGGCAAAAAGTATTTGATGGATGAATACGTAAAAAGTAGTTTCGAAATTCTATTGAGATACTTTCATCCGGGTAGTTTCTTGCCTCAACCGTTTGACAGGAATAAAGGTATTTGTTTGTTAGGGCCTGTAGGTACCGGAAAATCTACACTTCTGGCAGCTTTCAAAGACAATCCGATGGCATCATTCAGGATATACAAAGCTCAGGATATTGTAGATAGCTATGTGAAGGATCCTGAAAGAACGATGAATAAGATTCTGACAGAAGCACCGATTTCTGAAGAACAGAACGAATTCGGATTTACACAATATGAAATCCTGATTGAAGAGGTAGGCCGTGAGCAGTTAAGTGTCATTCCGAAAGGGGCAGGTTATCAGAGTACGCCGGTCAATGTAATGGAAAGGGTTATCATGGAGCTTTATGACAAGCCTAACGTTCGGATTCATATGATTTCAAACGCTGAAATCAAAGGGAATGAAGTGTATGAGGATAAGTTATCAGCACTTTACGGAGAAGCAGCCGCAAGCCGGATTTATGATATGTTTAATGTGATTACACAGGATAGTAAAGCACCTAACCGGAGAGGGAATTTTTAAGGATGAATCAAGCACCGAAATTTATAATTGTTGATCTCTTTTGTGGAGCTGGTGGAACTACATTAGGCTTTGAAATGGCTAAAAATGGAATAGCTAAAGTGATTGCCTGTGTGAACCATGACCCAAAGGCTATTAAAAGCCACTGGGCTAATCATCCTGAAGTGGTTCATTTTGAAGAAGACATTTTAACACTTGATTTGACTGAACTTATTTCTTTGACAAATCACTATAGAAAGCTTTATCCAGAAGCGAAAGTGATTTTATGGGCGAGTTTAGAATGTACAAACTTTTCAAAAGCCAAAGGCGGACAGCCGCGCGACGCTGACAGTAGAACATTAGCTTGGGGGTTGCCTCGATATGTTGATGCGCTTAAGCCCGATTACATTCAAATTGAGAATGTGGTAGAATTTATGAGCTGGGGGCCGTTGACAGCAAAGGTAGTTAAATCAGAGGATGGATACCCTTGTTGTAATTTTGAATATGCGCTTCAATGGGAACATGCTTACGAAAATTTGGATATAAACACTAATCGTAAACCAAAAAATAAAGATTTATTGTCAGGAAAATGGAAGCCAATCTGGAATGCTCAGCCTGAATCAAGGAAGAACGGTATTGACTGGATTAAGTGGCGTGAGTTCATTTGTCAGGAGTTTGGATATAGAGATGAATGGAAGGAACTCAATAGCGCAGACTTTGGCGCTTACACAAGCCGAAACAGGCTGTTTGGAATTTTCGCCAAAGATATCTTACCAATTGTATTTCCTAAACCTACCCATGCGAAAGTTCCTGCCAAAAATCCTTTGTTCGGTAATCTGCATAAGTGGATGCCTGTTAAAGAAGTACTTGATTTTTCAGACGAAGGAAGTAGTATATTCAATAGAAATACTCCTTTAGTTGATGCCTCATTGGAGCGTATTTATGCAGGCTTAGTTAGGTTCGTGGCAGGTGGAAAAGAAAACTTTCTGATTAAGTATAATTCGATGAACAGATCAGGAGGCTATCAGGCACCATCTACGGATGAACCATGTCCGACAATCGCTTGTCAGAATAGATTGGGAGTAGTTAATGCAGCTTTTCTACAAAAGAATTTCAGCGGACATCCGGATAGTAAAGTTCAATCAATAAATAACCCAGCAGGAACTATAACCACAGTTGACCATCATTCATTAGTGCAATCTTCTTTTTTGTGCAAATACCATAAAACAGGCGAAAACGTTTTGAGCGTTGAAAATCCTGCAAGCACTATTACCACCAAAGACAGAATTGCTAAAGTCGAGTGTTTTTTGACTAAGTACAATTCTGGCCGCCCGGATAACAAAATTCAGTCGGTTGAGGTACCATCAGCAACGTTGACTACTTCGGATAGAATGTGTAAGGTCAATTGCAGTTTCATTGAAACACAGTATGGATCAGGGCAAAAGGTTACTTCTATTGATAGTCCAAGCGGAACACTTTTGAATACACCTAAACAACGATTGGTAAATATTGTCAAAAATCAGAATTGGAATGACAAACAGTATTCAGGAACATTAAACCATCAATCTATTGAGCAACCTGCAGGTGCTATTCTATCCAATGACAAACACTGTCTAATGAGTTGCCAACCTTTCATTGTCAATACAAACTATGCTAATCAAGGCTCATCTATTGACAATCCATCACCAACAATAGTATCAAGTAGACGCCATATGTATTTATTATACCCCTCGCATGGCGGGCATACACAATCAATCGAAAATCCTTGTCCGGTGATTGTTGCAAGACAGGACAAATCTCCGCTTTATTTGATGAATGCTGTTGAAGGCTCTTATCAAATACCTGTTTATGAAACTGATTCGGAGGTGATGGTAAAAATCAAAGAGTTTATGGCTCTTTATGGCATTGTCGATATAAAGATGCGTATGCTCAAAGTACCTGAATTATTGAAAATACAGGGTTTTCCATCTGATTATAAGTTAGTCGGAAATCAGTCAGACCAAAAGAAGTTTATCGGTAATAGTGTAGTGCCTTTGGTGGTGAAGTACTGGATAGAGGCATTAGCAAATCTTAATATCTGATTTTTTTCAATGGAGAAAGGATATAAATTTTCAGAAGCGGCTATTCAATCTCGAAGGAGAAAACTAAGGGCGAAGCGTTTATGGAAAAAATCTCCAATCTTCGCTTATGAAACTCTTTCAAAGGAAATAGAAGGATATTCTTTATTAGACTTTGATAAAGACATCAAGTCGAAAACCAAGCCCAAAACTAATAAAAAGAAAACAACACTTGAAAGATATGGAAGGTATTGGGAATACAGAAGGGTATTAGCATTATATAATGACACGAAAAACTCTGATTATTACTTTGCTGCTAAAAGACTCAGGGACAATATGACCAAACCGTATCGGTTTCAAGTAACTTTTAAAGGAGAGAAGAAAGAATATAGCTTTGAAGCTACTACAAAATATCAAACTGTTGTTGAACTCCAGAAGTTGGTTAAGACCTGCGAGTCTATTCAAGAGTTTGATCAGAAATTAGAAGCTTATATTTCTTCATTAAACCGCTATTCTGGGCAATGACAATAAAATTATGACAACTAACCCAACCCGAATACAACGCAAAAGAACCAAAGGGTTCAAACTACCAGCAAACACCGTCTGCGTAACCAGAGGTACTCGCTGGGGCAATCCTTTCAAAATCGGTGAAACGATGACAAGAGAGGAAAGTATTGAGAAGTTCAAACAACTCATTTCGAATGAGGAGACTTTGAAACTGATTAAACAGCAATTAAAAGGCAAGAATTTAGCCTGTTATTGCCCGGTAGGTGTTGCCTGCCATGGGGATTTATTGTTAGAAATTGCTAATAGTTAAATCATGAAACCACTAACCAGTGACGAAGCCATGTTAGTGCTGAATTTCTATATTCAGCATATCATCATTTTTATTGAAGAGTATAACCTCTGGTATCATAAGGGCTTTAAACAACTGCCTAAAAATTTCATACGAAATTTTTGTAATGCCCTGGAATCACAGATAAATGATTTCTGTAATCCATTAAACAAGCCTAAAGATACTTTGAGTATTGAAGAGCTTGAGCAACTCCACGCTGGCACTATTGAGATAGGGCAGTATTTCGAAATGCATTTTAATCTGGCGCAAAAGCCGGAGGCGGTTCAGGATAGTTTTGTAGAGGAATACAATGCACTGTTGAAAAAGTATCAATTAACTAAATCACTTGAAGAGGTGATGATAAGCAAAAAGTAAATTTGTTATAGGAGTTAAATATCAATACAATGAAAAGAACAAAAATAGATTTCAGCAAACATGAATTGACGATAACGCAAATCAATGAAAAGGCAACAACTCATTTGCTTAAAAAACCTGACACTTATATCCATAGTGTTAAGTTTACAAATATCGATGGTGTATTGTTAGTGACAGGTGATTTTGGGAATTGGGTATTTTGCAGGAGTTTTTACCCAAGCAAAGATGAAAAGGTAAGTGATGGGTATTGGTGCGAAAAAGCTGTCATTAGTTCAACTCAAATTACTCATGAATACGATTCTGAAAAAACAGAAAAATCGATCAAAGAACTATTGCAGGAAGATTGGAATGAGGAAGAAAAAGAATATTTGAATGAGTTACTTGATCATACTTATGATGGGCGAGAATATAAGGATTATGCCTATAATCATAGGCCATCAGGATTTGAGTATGAAAGTATCCCTTATGGGGAATCGGTTAAGCCGTGGCTCAAAGCCGTTTTTGACGCTTTTGATGAAATCTGTGACCGAGTAAAACAGAGTTAAAAAAAAGTAATAAAAACCAAAAGCAAAATTCAATAAAACACTCACATGATAACAACTGAAACAATATACGTTGCAACCTGCGATGACTGCGGGGAGCCATGGTTGGATGATAATGATTGTGCTGGTCACTTTGATAAAAGTGATACAGAAAACGGATTAATGGAGTCCGAATGGCACGTAGCTAATGATGGGAAAACTTATTGTCCTAAATGTTGGAAATTAGATGAGGATGATAACGTTGTCGTCAACGATATAATTGACAAACAATGACCTCAAAAGAAATAGCCTCTGTGGTTCAAAAATATTATTACCATAAAGGCAAAACCTTACAGATTTGCGGATTTTCGGGAGGCTGGAAAATATTCAATCCTGATATTCTGATAATGTCAAAGAAAAAACTATTGACAGACATCGAAATCAAAATAAGCCGTTCTGACTTTAATCGAGATTTCGCAAAAACAAAGCATCAGTACTTTTCGCAGGGCATAGAAACAGGAGTCAATTATTTTTATTTCGCTTGTCCTGAAAACCTGATAAAGAAACATGAAGTGCCGTCCTACGCAGGTTTGATTTACGTCAATGAAAAGTATGTAACAGTAATCAAGAAAGCTCCCAGGTTACATCAAAATAAAGCACCTGAATCATTGATTGTTTCAATTGCTAATAGCTTATCTGCTAAATGTATCTGGGGGCAGTCGTATCTGACAGAGAAAAATAAGGAATTAAGCCAAGCCTATTAAAAACATGGAAAGAATAATCAAGTTTAAAGATATTGAAGCAGGGAGCACGTTAGAGTTTTCAGAGTCTCACTCTAATCAGGTTGGACAGTTTACGGGACTTGTAGACCGGAATGGTAAGGAAATTTATCATAAGGACGTTGTAATGTTAAATAGTGGTATGGGTTATAGTGTAGTTTATCAACGCGGTGCTTTTGGCTATTTAGTGCATGACAATTCAGAGCCTCATGGCAATGGAAGATTCATAAGTTTCGCTGAAAACTTTGCTAACTTGAAAGGAAAAGGCAATCAGTTGAATGCGGTTGAGGTGGTGAATAGTTAATTGCTATCGGGCAAACATTTCTACCGTCAGGACTATCGAAATTTTTATAAGCCAATATAAGGATGGTTCGTATTTAGATAGAAAATCAAAAAATATGTATGTAGTTTTTAGAGGTTCTTTAATAGTCACTTTTATCTGATATATTTTCGAAATGGTATATATAGATGATTTCAATGCTAAATTTGGCAAAATGACTATGTGTCATATGATTGCCGACACTAGAGCTGAATTGCTTGATATGGCAAGAAAAATAGGTGTAAATACCAAGTGGATTCAAGAGTATGACACCGCACGCGAACACTTTGATATTTGCCTCTCAAAAAAAGCAAAAGCATTGAATTTAGGGGCAAAAGAAGTGAGGTTTAGAGAATTGAATAAAATAATTAGAGAACGAACCTATGAAGGGAAAGTGTCGGAATATTAGTATATTTGAATAGATAAATAGGTAAATTATGCCAGCGGAAAAAGGAAATAAGTATGCCAAGGGAATTAAAAGAACTACCTACCAACCTGAATATGATAAGCAGGCTTATAACTACTGTCTTTTAGGAGCAACTGATGAGGACCTGGCTAAATTCTTTGAGGTAGCTGAATCTACTATTAACAATTGGAAAAAAAACAATCCAAGTTTCTTGGAGTCCATAAAAAAGGCAAAGGAGTTTGCCGATGTTGAGGTTGTCAAGAGCCTCTATAAAAGAGCCACTGGATATAATTACAAAGAGGTGACCTCTATAAAGTTTGATAAAAAGGGAGGAAGTATAGAAGATGTTGACGAAGAAATACTCGACGAAGATTTTCTCCCGGACGAGGGAAATGGCTTTACAAAAACAAAAGTTGTTACTAAAGAAGTAATTCCAGATACCACAGCGCAAATCTTCTGGCTTAAAAACCGCCAGCCAAAATACTGGAGAGATAAACAGGAAGTTGACCATACCTCAGCAGGCGAAAAACTCCCACCAGTAACCATTTTTAGACTACCAGATGACGGCAGGAACGGTTGAGTATATA
Organism: Emticicia sp. BO119; assembly: GCF_013912375.1. GTDB lineage: Bacteria > Bacteroidota > Bacteroidia > Cytophagales > Spirosomataceae > Emticicia. Next base: position 54,222 of record NZ_JACETV010000005.1, read on the forward strand.
GAACCCCAAATAGGCTATCAGATGATGGCCTTATCTTCTGGCGCTGATATAGTGATAGGTGGCGCAGCAGCAGGTGTTGGTAAAACTTTCTGCCTATTGTTAGATCCTCTCAAACACATCACTAAAACCCCTGGATTTGGTGGTGTAGTATTCAGACGTACAACTACACAGGTGAAGAATGAAGGTGGTTTGTGGGACACTTCCATGAGCCTATATTCAAAACTACCAAAGGCTCGACCTCGTGAATCTAATCTGGAATGGTTGTTTGAGTTGGAGAATGGCAGGAATAATAAGCTAAAGTTTGCACATATTGAGCATGAAAAGAATGTGCTGGACTGGCAAGGCTCTCAAATACCTTTCATCGCCTTTGATGAGCTCACGCATTTTTCGGAAAAAATGTTTTTTTACCTGCTATCACGTAACAGGTCGGTGTGTGGCATCAAGCCTTATGTAAGAGCTACCTGCAATCCAGACCCCGAAAGCTGGGTGTATAACCTGATTGAATGGTGGATTGGTGAAGATGGGTTTCCAATAGCTGAAAGAAACGGTAAATTAAGATACTTTGTCAAAAGTGGTGCTAATTATATCTGGGGGAATTCGATTGATGAGGTATATGAAAAGGCTGCATATTTTTTAGATGATATTATAGGTGAATCAGGATTAAGGAAAGAGGATTTTATAAAGTCTATCACCTTTATATCAGGATCTATCTACGAAAACAAGAAACTCTTAGAAGTTGACCCAGCATATCTGGGGAACCTACTCGCACAGGATGAACAAACTCAGTTGCAATTGTTCAAGGGCAATTGGAAGTTTGTTCCATCCGATTTAGACATTTATAAGTATCAGGATTTTTTAGGGGTGTTTAATAATCTATATCAGGTCAATACTTCTGAAAGGTTTATTACGGCTGACATAGCATTAGAAGGCTCTAATAAGTTTATTGTGGGTTATTGGGAAGGTAAATCATTAGAGGATATAGCTATTATTGATAAATCTAAAGGGCCAGAGGTAGTGAAGGAAATTGCAGACATGGCCAAAGCTCATCATGTACAAAATAAGAATATTATTTATGATGCAGATGGCGTTGGAGGTTTTATTGATGGCTATATTACAGGGGCTATCCCTTTTAGAGGGAATGGAAAGGTAGTAGATGTAAAAGACCCTGTTAGCGGTAAAACTATACAAGAAAACTATTTTAACCTCAAAACACAACTCTATTATCGTTCCGGCTATGCAGTATCCGATGGAGAATATCACATATCTGATGAAGTAGCTAACCTGATGTATGATCAGAAAATGACAGTCAGGCAGCGTTTTCTTCATGAGAGAAAGGCTATCAAAAAAGATAAGGTTGATACAGATGGCAAGAAGCGTATTATTTCAAAAGAAGAAATGAAAACAATCCTTAATAATGAATCTCCTGACTTATTGGATATGTTTATGTTACGGGAATGGTTTGATTTGAAACAGTTTAAAATAAAAAAGAATCTGGGATCTTTATTTAGGTGAAAGTTCATTCTTGAAAATTTTTTATATGTATATTGTACATATAAAAATATCATATATATTTACTCCTCAAATCGGGACTATTCCCACAAACTCAAATCAAGTATCATGAAAAAACTCATTGCATCTCTGCTTTTATTCTGCTTTTCAGCAGTAGCATTGGCTGCACCACAAAATCATGATTCAGATCTTCAAAAACAGGTTGCCAAAATCGAAGCAGTGACACCCTCACTCGATTTAGGTTTCCAGGTAGCAGTTTATTTGCCTTTGGATGTATATGCACCTGTAGGCCAATCAATTGACTATTCATTTGAAAAGACAGAATCAGGATTTACAGCACTGCAAGAAAAACCTCCATTAAAAACACAAGAATTCACTAATAAACCCCATAAAAAGTGGATTTGGTGCAGTGAATTAGTTGTGCAAGGAAGCAATCATATAAAGGAAATACCGGAACGACTATCTTTGTTATCCGTCTAATCCGGCCAGGTTATTACCAGGTTCAGCTATGTAAAAGTATCTGAACCTGTTTGAATAGAATACAAGGTGTTTTATTGAGGTTCGAGTCCTCTTCCATTCGCACAGAACAAAAGATGAATATAGTTCCTTTATTGAAGTAGGCGCAGGTGCTACGGCAAGCGGTAGAATTTCTGAGTAGTTTTTTTCTTAGTTTAGGTTAGGGTTTACTAAAGGGGGGATTGAATCAATCCTCCTTTTTTATTTTAATTTATATGTATGTTATACATATAATAATTAATTATATTTGATAAAAAAATGATAGATGAAAGTATTTGACATCTCCGAAGTTGACGATATAGAAAAGACCATCAAGTTTTTCAAGGATCATGCCGAGCAGCCAAAAATTAATGAGTTAAAAAAGCAGTATGAAGTAACTGAGCATCCTGTTTTTGATCCTGTCAATAGGCCTGATCGAAACATCATGAAAGAAGATGGCCAGTCTCTTGACCGGATAGAAAAGGTTAACCGGTTAGGACTGCCTTTTCAAAAAAAGATTGTCAATGCTTCTGTCAGTTTCATTTTCGGTAATCCTGTTAAAGTTGTTTGTCAGACTCAGAGCAAGCAGGAAGTTTCGCTACTGGAGGCTATCAAGAAAATCCTCTACAGCAACAAAGTAGATAGTTTTAATAGAAAGATTGCCCGAGACCTATACAGAGCCACTCAGGTAGCCGAAATCTGGTTTGCTCATGGTGAGAAAACTGATCCTACTCATAAAGATTATGGTTTTGATACGCCTTATAGAATTAAAGTTTTAAAGCTTAGCCCTTGGGAAGGTGATGAGCTCTATCCCTATTTTGACAAGTATGGGGATATGACAGCTTTTTGCCGGGCTTACAGTAGAAAGGTAGAAGGCAAAGAAATATCGTATTTTGAAGTATATACGGATGAAGAATACAAGCTTTTTGAGAAAGGCGATAAATGGGAGGAAGTAGAGGCCTATGATAACCCAATCAAAAAAATACCTATTGTTTTTGCCCAGGAAGCGCAGTCTGATTGGGCTGATGTACAAACAGCGATTGAAAGATTAGAGAATCTTTTGAGTAATCATGCTGAAATCAATGATTATCATGCAAATCCAAAAATATTTGTTCAAGGAGAAATTGGAGAGTGGGCAGGTAAAGGAGAACCTGGGGCGGTAATTCAAGGTGAATTAGGTTCTAAGGCTGAATATTTGAGTTGGGACCATGCACCTGAATCTATCAAGCTTGAAATAGACAACTTATTCAAGGTTATATATTCATTCACTCAAACGCCTGACATTTCATTTGACACGCTAAAAGACCTCAAGCAAGGTATCTCAGGCGTTGCGCTTGAAATGTTGTTTATGGATGCTCATTTGAAGGTGCAGGAGAAACGAGAGATTTTCGATGAGTATTTGCAGAGAAGAATCAGCGTGATAAAAGCTTTTATTGCGTGGATGAATCCGGGTTCTAAGGCTTTATTGGATAAGCTTGATATTCGTTCAGAGATTACTCCTTTCATGATCAATGATATGGGTTCTGTTATTAAAAACCTGATTGAGGCCAATGGTGGTAAGCCGATTCTATCACAAAGAACTTCTGTTGCCAAGTCTGGTTTGGTGGATGATGTGGATGGAGAGCTTGAGTTGATTCAGCAGGAAGAAGAGGCGGCCAGGTTGATTGAGGATTCAAATCCAACTATTTAGAAATACAATAATCGCGTATTATTATATACAAAATTCTTATGAAATTATATATCTCCAGATGACAATCACTACCAAATACGATTTTCAAGAGTTAGTTTTTCTTAAACATGACCCAGCGCAAGAAATGTGGATGATTACCGCTTTTGAGGCTCGAGCTGATGGCGGTTTAGTGTATAAGCTTTTGCAAGGGGCAAAAGAATCATGGCATTTGGAATGTGAGATTTCGAGGGAGAAAGATGAATTGAAGGCAGTACTTTAAAATATTCACTCAATAGCAATTGTCAATTTAAGGAAGGTGCTGCCTACCGATAAATTTTCAAATGCGTAATTAAACCCAAAAATATGGATAAGTTTAGAACCATTCCAGCAACACTTGAAGCTGTTCAATTTTTAGGCATATACACTTACGATGAAATGATAGAACTATGGGGAGATTCATTTCAAGAAAATTGCAAATTCAATTCCCGGGCAAATGTGATTATCATTAATGATAATAAATTCGCCAGCGTTGGCGATTGGGTAACAAAACATGAAGATGGGAATTATGGTGTGTGCAACACCGATTATTTAAAAAAATGTTGTGAGTTAATTTCTTAATAATTTCAATCAAACCCAAAATTCATGAAACCAATCCACTTTCTAGGGCAAAACACAGTCTACGCCAAAAACCAACCAGAATATCAACCTCTACCGGGATTCAAAGCCGATTCACCACAAGGCGAATTTATCTCGTGTTGGAAGTTGTCGTTTAAAGAACGCTTGATGATTCTGTTTACTGGTAAGTTGTGGGTATCGCTTATGACTTTCAATAAACCTTTAACACCCAGCTTTTTTAGTGTTAAAAAGTCAGATGTTTTGTTAGTAATAAAACTGCCTATCCAATTGAAAATCAAATTCTTCTTTGAATGGTATGGTAGAAAGTACTTTGGAGGTTTTAAAACATATCTGGAGGATCGCGTAGGTGCCTATGTGCTTCAAACTACACCTATCGAAGAAATATGGGTAGGCTATAAAGAAGAAATTCTTTTGAAAGCTATGAATGGTAATGGAATAAAAGTTGAGAGTCCAGAACTATATTAAAACTTATGTCAAAGGACCCGAAAGACGAAATTGCACACAGAAACAGAATCAATAGATTTGAACTAAAAGTACGTCAGCTCTACGAATCTGCCTTGCAAGAGTTTTCGGGTCTTTCTGCTAATTTATCCATCGATCCTAAAAAGATATTCTCTTTCTCAGATTACCCGGCTACTCAAAAACGCCTCAAAGAAATCCTGAAAAGCTATGCAGGAGGCTTGCAATCAACTATCAATAAAGGTACCTCAGAAGCCTGGTATGCTGCATTAGACAAGAAAGATACTAAACTATACCTAAACACACCTAACAGCCTTAGAAGCAAAGAAGCTTTACAGGCTTTTCAGCAACGTGTATCAGGAGGTTTAAAGTTATCAGACAGAGTTTGGCGGATAACTGAACAGTTTCAACAGGAATTTGAATTAGTTATGTCAACGGGGCTGATAGAGGGTAAGTCAGCCGCTGAAATGGCGAGAGCTACCAAGCATCTATTAAAAGAGCCTGATAAAGTTTTTAGAAGGGTTAGGGATAAACATGGCATTCTACAATTATCCAAAAAAGCCAAAGCCTATAATCCGGGGCAGGGTGTGTATCGTTCCTCATACAAAAACGCTGTTCGTCTCAATGCCAATGAAATCAATATCGCTTATCGCACAGCTGATCACCTGCGCTGGAAATCTGACCCTACTGTAGTAGGATTTGAGGTTAAATTATCTAATCGGCATAAAGTGAGGGATATGTGTGATGATTTGAAAGGCAAATATCCTAAAGACTTCAAGTTTGTTGGCTGGCATACTTCATGCTTGTGTTTTAAAGTACCTATTCTGGTGAATGACGATGATTTTGACTTAATTCAACAAGCGACGCTCAACGGGGAAGAATTGCCAAAAGGTTTTAAACCGGCTAATCAGGTGAATGATTTACCAGATGGCTTCAAGGATTGGGTTAAAAACAATACTGAACGTTCCAAGAACTGGAAATCACAGCCTTATTTTATACAGGATAATTTTAAGGGTGGGAAACTGGACGGAGGATTTAAAATAGCTTTACCAAATATAGCTAAAGAAAAACCCGTTTTATTTGAACTTACACAGGATATTATTGACGAGCTAAAAGACAGTAGAAATATTAGATTCTGGGGTAATGGTACTATTGATGAGTACAATAAAATTCTATCTGGTTTTAATTTGAGGGATTTTGATAAAGAGGTAACTGAATTGTTTGGCGGGTATGGAATTGAAATAAAAGATAAATCAATAGAAATGAGAGCAGGTAAGGTCACTATTACTTATGAATCTCCTGCACAAAAAGGACAAGAAAGAGGTTTTGCGCTTCAAAGAACATTTTATTTTGGTAAAGGGCTAAAAACAGTAGACCATAACTATTTTGAACTTCCAGATCATGTGCAAGGAGGTGGTATATCAAAGAAACTTTTCAATATTCTTTATAGAGAATATAATAATACAAATGTTGAAATACTAAAAGTTCATGCAAATATTGACATTGGAGGTTATACTTGGGGAAAATATGGATTTGCTGCAACTGACAAATGGAACCTTAGAGATGTGGTCAATAAAGCAAAAACCTCTTTGTCAGATGCAGACTTAAAAGACTTCGAAAAATGGTATGAGAATTGTGAGCAAAATAATTTTTTTCCTATGAATGAAATTGCTAATCGGTCTTATGGAAAGAATCTATTGCTAGGTACTGACTGGTATGGTTCTATTGATTTGAGGGATAAAACAAGAAGAAGTATATTTGAATCTTATTTGTTTTCTAAATAGCTGTTCTGATGTTTTTCAATTTGCTCCATTGACAGGCCATAAACCCCAATTAGTTCTTTAGGCAACATATTTCTTCTATCGCATTCAGATAATAAGGTCCATACGCGGTTTCTTTCATCAATTTCTTTCGAAACAGTGAATTCAGAGTGTATTTTAGTTGTAAGTTCTTCTTTCATATTTTTATTGATTCTCTAAAATCTCCTTCAACATCAGTAATCTATTCAAATAAGGTTGTTTTATTTTCATATCCTTGTTATTGAGTATCTGGAATTGCGTATTGACAAAGATTTTTGTATTGATTATTTTCTCACCATTATTCAGTTGTATGTTGTTTGGTAATTCTCGGTCTTTGAAAAAGGCTTCTAATTCGGCAATTGTCATAATATTAGTTTTAATCATTTGCAAGTTACCTGATTAGAAGCATTTTTTCTTAATTAATTAATCGTCGGTTTAATCCCTCCACCTTTCAAAGGTACGCCAATAAAGTTCTTTTGGCTTATAAGGCCTTTCAAATAATCGAATGTCAGCGAGGCAATGGCCCGGGCTTGAATTGTTTTCAGCTCTGATATATCGCTTTCTTTCTTTTTGCCGTCTAAAATATCAAGCACAAACTCAAAACCAAATTTCACTGATTCGTTCTCTTTTCTATCGATTAAAGGATGATCCAGCTTTTCGACGATTAGGTCGTAGGTTTCGTCAATTTCTTCCTGTGCCGGTGGGATTGGTTGTTTTCTTTGTTCTTCGCTCATAGTTCATTTTGTAAATTAACTGCCCTTTGAAGTAAATATGCTTTGATAGGATAAAGATTATTTTGTAGAGAATACATAAAATCTGCTCCATTGTGGCAAATTTTGCCTTCTGTATTTACACATACTATTGGAAATCTATTACCATAAGGCTTAAATTTATTTGAGGCATTATTTATCCAATCAAAATAACTTTTAAACTCAAAAACAACCTCTGCATTTAAAGTTAATGTCTCGTTCATGTTTGTCAAGTATCCTTTATAGACTTACGAACTTTGTCAATTTTATCAAAGTGAGGTGGCAATTCTTTTTTGATAGTATTAAAAAGACTCCTTAAACCGTCCTCATGTGGTTTCAAATAGTGTTTACCAAGATTACTGTAAAACCACTTCACAAACGGATCAGCACCGTAAACTGTCATGTTATACAATGCCCTTGCTTCTTCTTCTGTAAGTTTGAATATTACATTCATTTCTACAGAGGAGAAAGAAGCTGCTGTTTTCTTTTCTTCTGCCATATTACAACAATTCAATCATTGCTTTTTGTTCATCTGTTAAAATCCTCCAACCTTGCGCGCCTTTGATTTTGAAAGGCTTAATTGGGCGAACGTTTTCGTAGATGTGACACCAAAGGCCTTCGCGGTATTGAACGTAGGTGTTTGACTCATCTTCATATTGCATTGGTCGGCAGTCTACCAGGTCTCCTATGGCGATGGCATGGCCATTTAAACTACCATCAGGATTTACAGCATCAAACAAACTTGGAACAAGTAATCCACTTATTTCATCTACTTGTTTAACTGAATAAGGCTTTGCCGAGGCACAAATTAAAACCTTACCTCTCACGTTTGTACACCACGTTCGTGTTTCTACTTTTCCGATGAGCATGGCATTAGCATAAGGTTGTTTCCACCAAAGAGCCCGAACCACTTCTTTTGATAAAACGAGTTTATCTTTTTTGTTTGCTATCTCATCTGATTCTGATTGCATCTTTTTGGGTTTTAGTTGGTTCATATTAATAAACTATGTAAAATAAACTGTTAAAAATAAAGCACGAAGTAGATTTGCTTCAGTCAGCTCAAAGTATTTTATATTCCCCATTTTTATACAAATACTGTTTTCTATTTTGAAAAATCCCAAGACAACTACTTTAGTTGATTCTCTACAAGTAATTTTGTAGCGTTCCACTCCATTCAATATAGATAAGAATTCAAGATTGAATTCAGCACCCAAAGCTTTCAATAATACATCATTGATTTCTTTTTTCATTATTTGAAAAAATTTGTAAAACAGCCCAATGAATGGCTATCAGGCTGTTTAGTGTTATTCTCTTCTCTATTCATCTTGCCACTCAGTTGCTCGGCATCAGGATGTGTAGGTTATCCTGTTTTCAGTATGCCTTTCCTTATATAGCCGTTTTAAATGTCTTTACCGACGTAGCTGCAATCAAAAACCTAGCAAAAACGGATAGCTATTTATGTTATTCATCTAAAAAATACTGCATGCTATTTGCCAAAAAAGCAACCTGTTTCCTCGTTAAATACAAAAATATTTCTCCTTTGCCATCGTTGATAGGAATTACAAATGAGTATTTCGATTTTTCATCTACTTCACTCTCCTCAACTTTGAAATCTAATCTATCTACACTCAATTCTTTAGAATTGAGGTTTCCTGAACTGTCAGGATAAATTGTAACTTCCATGCTTTCACTTTTTAAGTTCAATTAAACGGATCCTTACTTTCTTATTCTGATAAGGATTTGACGGGCTGATGTGGCAATCATACAAATGCCCTAAACAGCAACCTATATCCATGCGCGTATGATGGTTGTAGATGCTTTTGAGTTTGTTGTAATACTCTGGATTATCTCCATTTAAAAACTCCACTAAATAGATATTTGTAGGACTGTAACGCATTAGATAAACCCGTGTTAAAAGACTGTTCAACAAAGCTAAATAATTATTTTTATATTCACACAATACATATAATTTAAAATTTTTTATATTTATCTGATAAATACATTTTCATTTAATTTTTCATCTAAAATTACACCATGTCGTTAAAGGCGAAGATTATTCAAGCATTAAAAGCCAAACACAAAAACAAAGGGTTTGGAGAAAAGGCATTCGATGCTGTTGCTACCTTTCTTGATGCAACCGTAACCGAAGAAACTGAAATTGATACCGCCATTGAAGGGGTAGAAGGTCTTTTAACAGGTTTTCAAGGCGATGCAGATGCACGCATCAATACTGCAATTGCAAAAGCCAAAACCGAAAAAGACAAAGAGGAAAAAGGTAAAGGTGGGGATGATACTGAGAAGGTAAAAACACCGCCAAATGAAGATGTACCAGAATGGGCGAAGGGGATGATTGAACTAAATAAAACTTTACTTTCAAAGGTAGAGGCTTTAGAAAAGGGCAAAACCACTGACACCCGAAAAACAGAACTTGAGGCTATTTTGAAAGACACGCCTGAATCATTCAGAAATATGAAACTGAAGGATTTTGGCAGAATGGTTTTTAAAGATGACACTGAATTTGATGCCTACAAAACTGAACTACAAGAAGGGTTGGAAGGTATGAAAGACATGTTTGGAGGTTCTCAAAGTTCGGAAAGTAAAACTCCTAAACCGGTGATGGCTCAAAAGGACAAATCAGGTGTATCAAGTGATACTCAAGCCTATATTGAAGCTCAAAAAGCCGCCAATGAAGGCAAAACACCAGCAATAGGAAAGCAAATTTTTTAACTTAAAATTTAAAACAAGCAAATGCAAAATTTCCGAGAAACGGATGCAGCCGCAGAAAAGGTTGTATTCGCTACCAAAATTGAGGATTTAATCGGAGGTGGTACAGTTGCAGTAGCTGATTTTGTAGACGGTTTTATAGTTCCGGCAGGTTCGGTCGTAGGTAAGGACAATAATGGTCTTTTCCATGTATTGAAAGTTGCAAAACTTACTACAGCAGCCGGAAATACTGATACTACTTATCAGGTAGCAAAAGAACATGGTTTCAAAGTTGGTGATTTTATTGCGGCCTTAACAGGTGCAAAATCCTACGCTATAACTGCAATTGATACAACTAATGCCGACTACGATATTTTAACTGTAGGGACAACTTTAGGGGTAGTAATTAACCAATATGATGGAATATTCCAGGCATCAGCACAAGCTACATCTAACACCTCTGCGTTCAAGTATACTCCTTTTGGGGTTACTGGTTCCAGAATTCAGTTGAATGCAGGTGATAACAACGTAGTAGATATTTGGATAAGAGCATCATTGTTTGCAGTAAATGCTCCTGTTGCTACAACACAGATAAAAGCCGCATTGCCTCAAGTCCTTTGGCTGTAAACCCATTGATTTCATTCATTTATTAAAATGTTCGACTTAAAATTATAACTGTAAAATGATAAAGTCATTAATTGATAAATTAAGTGAAAAGGATATAGAGGCAATCGTAAATGTTTATACATTATCAGAGTTCTATTTCCCTACACTTTTTCCTCTCAAATTCACTCCTACACTTAAATGGGAGTCGTTGGAGGCTGATTTTGGCGCACCTGTTGCGGGTGACGTTGTTTCGTGGGATTCTCGTGCGCCACGTAAAAGAAGAGAAATTGTTTCAAAATTGAACGGAGATATTCCAAAAATCAGTATTGCTCGTGAAAAAACCGAATCTCAGATGAATTATTACAATAATTTAAAGAGATATACGGATAGTGCAGCAAAAACAGAAATCCTTAACTGGATTTGGGAAGATCAGAAGTTCTGTTTTGATGGCGTTAATGCTCGTTTGGAATGGTTGGCTTTAAGAGCTGCATCAACTGGTAAAGTTGTATTGACAAATGCAAACAATGATGGCATCGTTACAGAGTCAAATGTTGATTTCTTAATACCAACTGCCAACAAAAAAGGTGCTACAGTCGCTATTACAATGGATAACGCTGCTACTTCAAAGCCAATCAAAGACATTCGCGCAGTTGTGAAATTAGCAAAAGACGCAGGTAAAAAGCTAAATTACATCTTCACTGACCAAGAGACTATCGATGCTATTCTCGCATCAGCTGAAACTGTATCATTCGTAGCGCCTTACATTGTACAGGCATTGAACCTGAATGCTACATTGAGCCTTGCTCAATTGAATACTGCATTAAAGGCGCAAGGTCTTCCTGTAATCGGTTTGGTTGAAAGCTTTATTCAAATTGAAATCAAAGGAGTGCGTACTCCAGTAAATCCTTGGGAGTCAGGTGTAATGTTGTTCTCTGAAATGCCCGTTTTAGGTAATACAGCTTACTCAAGATTGGCAGATGAGGATGTAGAAAGTTCAGTTGCTTTGAAGTACAAACGCGATCATGTTCTTATCAAACGATATGCTGTTGAGGAACCTTTGACTGAGGTGTGTTTGGCTATGGCTAATGCCTTCCCTGTACTGAACGGAGCCAAATCGAAATGGTTGTTAGACGCGACTCATACAACCTGGACACGTTAAAATGCTCATAGCTGACTACATAAAAAGCAAACTATCCAAGTTTAATATCACCTTAGATGATAATGAACTGGAAGGTTTGCTTTTGAAAAATAGCATCGCGCCTGATGAAGTCTACGAAGCTTCTAATACCCAAAAAGCTGACATAGCCTTGCATAGCTACATTCCTGAACTATTAGCCTTGCCGGATATATCCGAAGGTGGTTTCTCAATCAAATTCGATAGACAGGGAATTTTGGCCTATTACAAGATACTATGCAGCGATTTAGGATTAGAAGATAAAACGATAAGCAAGCAACCGAAAATCCGAAACATGTCAAGAAGACTCTGGTGATGTCAGTTCAATATCCATATACCCTGCAAAAATTAGTTGTTCCTGCCTCTACACAAGATGCACAGGGAAATTTTATTGCTGGAGTATCGGAATGGGTTGATGTAAGCCCTTGCCGGAATGAAGATGGTTCACAAAAAAAGTATCCTAAAGACGATGGTTCATACTTGTCTGCTACGCATCTGATTCAATGCCCGATGGGTGTTTTGGCATTAGCTGCAGGTGAACAAATAAGAGTAATTGAAACAGGTGGATTAGTTCGGTTGAAAGGTGAGGTAGTGTATTGTGACAAAGGCAAGTTTCACACAAGAATATGGGTATAGTGCCAAATTTCTCTCTCGCTGACATCAGAAAGCATCTGGAAAAAGCGCAAAATCGGATTGATAAAGCGGTTATCCAGGTTCTCAGACGATTAGGTGAGCTTTGTGTGGCAGAAGCGCGTGAAAACGGTGGATACACAGACCAGACAGGCAATCTTCGCAGCTCTATCGGGTATGTTATTGTAGTGAATGGAAGAATCGTTGAAAACGTTTTTTCAGAGGCTAACAAAGACGAGGGAGCTAAAGGGGAAAGTACTGGAAGATCTTACGCTGAAACGCTGGCAAAGAACTATTCAGGCGGGTATGTGCTCATTGTAGTGGCGGGTATGAGTTACGCGGCATCAGTAGAATCAAAAAGCAAGAATGTTTTGACCTCGGCAGAGAAGTATGCTGGAAAGAAATTGCCTAAGATGCTTGAGCAATTGAAAAAGAATATCGATAAAATGAAATGAAAACAACGGCTCATCAGGATAACATCTTATATAACTTAATCAATACATCTGCCCTGAAAACACTGGTTTTAGGTGGGTTGTACAAAGGTGAAAGGCCTTTGGATTCAAGAGAAGAAGATATAGTTATTACGAGCATGATGATTGGTGAGGGTACCTTACAAGAAGGCGTTGCGAATGTCAATATCTATATTCCGAAAAGTGTTGCAAATATTGGTGGCAAGAGTCAGACAATCAAAAATACTGCTCGTTGTGAGCAGGTTTTGATTGTCGCGATGGAAGTGCTGAAAGAGTCGTATGGTTCATATTATTCTTTATGGGCCTCAAGGCAACAGGATTTCGATGAGCCGGAAATCAACCAAACCCGGCTTAGTTTTAGAATAGAATTCAGAATTGATAGTTCAACTTAAAAATTAATCAAATGGGAAATTTAATAACCATTGGCCTATCCAAGATTGAAATTGGCGACAAAGCAGTTGATGAAGGTATGGGTACGACTTTAGCCACTGTTGGATACACGGCCGAAGGAAGCTGTACAATTGAAACAACTGATCCTGAAATTCAGGAGTTTTTCGCTGAAGAGGTGGATACAGCAATCCATACCTCTGCAAAGGGAGGAACTACAACCGTTACTTTTCAGTTAGCATCACCAGACCTTGACCAATGTGCGGCTGTGTTTGGAGGGACTGTAACAGGAACAGGAACTGCCAAAACATGGGAATACCCTGATGCAGTTACAGGCTTAGAGAAGTCAATTAAAATAACACCTAAAGAAGGGATTGTATTCAAAATCCCAAGAGGAAAAATGGTCCCTAAATTTACTGGCCAGTTTGGACGTGCAGATACCTTGAAAATTGAAGTATCTATTTCTGTCTTACAGCCTTTAAAATCTGGTGTTAAACCAATGCTGCTATCCTTGGTAGCTGGTGAATCATAAGCCAAACTCTCTTACTATCTAAAATGCCGTAGAAATGCGGCATTTTTTGATTAAACCCAAAATGCTATGAACGAAATTTTTGATGCACTACAAGCCGAAAAGAATGAAGGGGATTTGCTAATTGATAGAGGCTTTTTCTTTGAAGTGCCTAAAAAAAGTGTTTTAAAATGGTTTTCAAAGAAAAAAACACGTCGGTTTGTGATTCAACAGCCCTATGGCGGTGCGCTCGACATGATGAGCCGTATATTCCTGGATATTGAATTTGATGAAAATGCAATCAAAGATAACCCACTCACCGAAACTAAAAGACTTTCAATGCATGGCAAGAAATTAGCTCAGGCAATTGCTATTGCAGTGCTGGAGGATAAATGGAAAATAAAGCTATTCTCTGGCCTATTGACTTCCTATTTTTTCTGGCGAATCAAGCCAAATAATTTATTGACCATCATTATCGGATTAACCCAAATCAGTAATTTATCGGATTTTATCGCCTGTATTCGATTAGCGTCGAGGATAAGGACAACGAGCCCTCGAGTACAGGAAGAACAAGCGGCTTAAATAGCCCTTATGGCTCACGTGGTTCTATATGCGCACATTTTGGCTGGACTTATGAATACCTACTATGGGGTATTAAATGGGGAGTTGTACAGCGTATGATGGCTGATGCCCCGCAATATCATTATGAAAGTGAAGATAAAAGTGGAAAACCTAAAAACTTAAAACAGGCTATTAAATTGACTAATGAAAATGCGGCTGAGATGATGGAGTATTTGAATAAGTTGAATGCAACGCAATAAAATAAAGCCGGTATAATCCGGCTTTAATCTTCGATATTTCTTGTAGAAACTTTAGCGTAATAAAGAATTGCTCTTGTAATTACGTTGCTATAAGTATCTTTTTGTGCTTTCAGTATTTCAATGCATTCTTTGGGTAAGGTTATGGTAATAGGCTCAAAGTCCCTTTTCCGCTGCACGCGTTCTTTTTCTTTGAAGTTCCCTGCCCCTTGTCGGGCACCGCCTAAACCTTTCCCTTTTTCACCCAAAACTCTCAAACAAGCCTTTTGAAAGTTGTTATTATAGACTATCTTAAAGTGTTCGGCAATTTGTTTTGCTGTAAAGTCTCTATCTAAATAAAGGCTTTTAGCGTCTTTCTCATTTGCGATCAGGAAATCGCAAATCTGGGAGTAAGTCAGGGTTTTGAGTAGCATAATCAGACTGTTTCAAGGGATTTGTAAGGGTTTTTATCTTCTGTATAGAGATTGTCTAAGTCAGCTAAACTGGTGGCAGTATGTCTATACTCTTCTAAGTCGTACGATATTTTGTAAATTTGATCAGCCCCGTTTCCTCTAAAAACGTGCTCGGTTTTCCCGCCATCTCTCCATTTTTTCCAGAGCTTTAGGTTTCCTGATTCAGTTACTTTGCATGAATAACCCTTAATTGTCAATCCGTATGAAGATAAGGCGAGTATGATATTCCAAAGGTGTTTTTCAGAAATATCACGCTGTCCTGTCATAGCCTTGGATAGTGTCGTAAAAGGCAAATCAAGTGCCCTTTCAATCGCATTGACTGAAATAAAAGGGTGTGATTTTAAGAAAGTAATTATTTCTTTTGAATATTTTTTGTTAGCTTGCATATTCTTAAAAGTTTTAATCCCCTCGGAGATGTAGCAGCATCAAAGAGGGGATTTTTTGTTTTTATCTTAATAGTTGCGCCAATTCGTCATTTATTTCAGAATAAGCCTCACCCGCAGTTTCAAAAATGCTTTTATCAATCGAGTAATCCAAAATATCAGAACTTTCAATAAAATAGGTTTCTTCCCAGTTCTCATCTTCTACAGCCTGTGCAATTTGTGATGATTGAGCATCAGACGGAGCATCATCTTTATGAAAGAAATACACCGTTTCATTTGGATCTGAACCATCTAAGGTTAAAAGATTCCAGGTACAATCGTTTGAACCTGCTGTAGTTTTTACTACGAATACTTGTGGAGATAATGATAATTTTAACATTTTCTTAAAAGTTTACGTTACCTGCTTCGTTGCTGATAACACTATAAAGGTAAGAAGAATATTCGAATTGCCATAATATTATGGCAATTATTTTTATCAAAACAGAAAGATTCTTTATAAAATCCTATAATTATTGGAAAAGTACAACAAAAAAAGCCTCCTGATGGAGGCTAATATCCTTAATGGTGCGATTGATTGGGGAGGTAAAAAGCTCAAAAGGCTCTTTCTATTTCAATTCCCTATGGTGCGATTGAGGCAATATTACAAAACAAAAGTATTAAAAACAATATTATTTTATATTTCCTATAACCCCCCCGCTCTCAAATCACTTCCACTGTCAATTTTTTTCAATCGGTTATCTATGCTTTCCAGATACTTCAGATAATCAGAATTAACAGCGATTTTTGAAATACCTAATAGAATATTCCTTGAAACATCTAAATTGACTTTTGAAACTTCAAGATGTTGTGCGCCTGTAATACGAAGGGCATTGAACTGTCCTTCCAATACGCCGGCTGTTTCTTCTGACATGCCTTTAATTGCACCAGAGAGACTACTGCCGGAGCCATCTGATTTTTTGAAGATTTCTAAACCAGTGGCTTTTTGTATCTGTTCTTGTACTTTCTGAAATTCTTCAAATCCTGCTTGAAGTTTTGGCAGGCCGTATTTGTTCAGGCGTTCCAAATCATCCAGAATTGACATATCCCCCGTATTTGAATAAGAAGCCTGCACTTCCTGTGCAAACTGATCAATCACTGGTTTAATGAATTGAACTTTGATAGAGTCTGTTACAATGTTTTCAATCACATCTGCAACAGTGTTTCCAAGTGCGTATGCAGCAGTTTCACCGGATTTGAAAGCATTGACTAAAGCATCTGTTAGATTATTACCTATTTCCCCTGTGAGGTCTATGATTGAGTTTTTTAGTTGTTCATTGGCCTCAATCATTTTCTCTTGCCAATCAATTGCATTTTGCAGGAGTTTAGTAGTTTCATCGTCTAAGGCATTCGTAGCAACAAGGCTTTTGGCTAATTCCAGATTTAATTGTTTGGTGCCATCAGGTAATACTTTAATTAGATCTCCATATTTTTCAAGTAAAGGGCTAAGTTTATCTCTTGTTTCTACTCCTTTCAATGCGCCAAACACGCCTGTAAGAGCTCCTTTCAGACCTTCCAAAACATTAATTCCGTAGGTTGTGCCATCTTTCGCTTTACCTCCAGATAAGGTATTTAATGCCTCATCGAGTTTAATTGCTGCGTCAGCCTCTGCGCTTAAAGAATCAGCAATTACAGAACCAATAGGGCCTTTATAAAGCGAGTTCTTTTGTGATTTCAAGCGTATTTCATCGTTCAGAAGTATATTATACGCTGCCTGTTGAGCAATCACCAAATTGTAGTAATCTCTGTTTCTCTGCTTGTTTTGCTGAATTACATTTCCTAAATCATTCAAAAACTCAACCCCTTGTTGAATAACGAGGGAATAGATATTTGCACTGATTTCTTTTTGTGTAGATTTCAGTGCCTTTGTAGCTTTTTCAATTTCTGCTACAGATGATTTTGGATTATTAATTATATTAGATAAGGCTGATTGTTGCTTAGTGAGCTTGCTTAATTTGGAAAGATTTTCCATTTGCTGGGCTGCTACTGCAATTATTTCGCCAAGCTTACCTATTCCTCCAATAATTCCTCTGGTTTCTATTTTGATGCCTGCAAGAATTCTGGAGATATTAGAAAAATAACTTAGGTTATTATCTAATAATTGGTTCTGATAATCCAATAATTGCTGTTGAAAATCTTTATATGTCTCTGTTTGTTCGAGCCCAGATTTTCCAGTTTTCTTGTATTCGTCCTGTAATTCTTGCAAGGCCTTTTTAGTACTCTCTATCCGGCTTTTCAAAACTGTATTATCTCCACCAAGGATAATATTTTGCAATTCCTGATAGCCTTTAGAGTTTTTCAGAATAGCTTGAGCATCTGATTCAGCAAGTTCAGCAAAAGCCTTTTTTTCATCTTGATTGATTTTATCAAGTGCTTCTTTATTGTTTTTGATTCTACCAGCCGAAGTCTCAACCTCTAACTGATCCCTGAGATCTTTATAGTATTTCTCAATAGCAAACCTTTTTGTCTCAAACAAATTTGAATCATTGAAGTACTCCACTAATACCCTTTTTCTTTGCTTCTCTGCCTCCAACCTTTGAGAAACCAAAAACAAAATCTTGTCTGTATCAAAAGGACTGATTTTAGTCTGTTCAGTATTAAAAAATGCGATTTGCTCAGTTAGGGAACCAAGAGATTCAGAAGCGTCAAGAATCTTTTGCTTATACTTTTCAAAACCTCCGTTGATGTTTTCTAATTCCTGTTCAAAACGAACTAACTCCTGATAGTCTGTATCTTCAACAGCTACTCCTACATTGATTTTATTGCGTAAGCCTTCAATCTGATTTTGCAGGTATTCCTGAATAGTGCTACCTGATTTTATGAGTTCGACAAATTGTTTATCAGCGGTTTCTTTGTTTATCTTGACAACCCAAAGGCTGTATAATTCATACTGCTTTTTCTTTTCCTCTAATCCTTGCTCAAAAACCCTGGTATCTTCATTCTTTAACTGAATAAGATTAGCTCGGTCTTTGTCGCTTGCCTTGCCACTGCCTATTTTAGCTTCTAAAGTGCTGATTTGGCTTTTCAGATACGCACTATAACTTTCACCTGATTTCAATAAATCAGCAAGATCCTGATTAGCAACTTGTTGACCTTTTAATTTTACCCATTCAGTATATTGATCATAGAGTTTCCGTTTTTCTTCTAAGGTTTCATCGAAAGTTTTTATTGATATTCTCTTATTGATTTCTTCAATTTTTTTATCAGCTTCCAGTTTTTGAGCTTGCAACTTCGCTAACTGAGGTTCTTTACTTTTGTCGAAAGGATTGATTTTCTCAATCAATTCTTTGGCCTTTTTCTGAATTCTTTCCCAATAAGATAAACTACCAAATGGAGTGATTTCTTCTCTTTTAGGTTTGGTAGTTAGTTTATTGTACAAGGCATCTAAAGCTTTATAATCAGATGATTGTATTTTCAGATCAGATTTTATCTGTTTAATTGCTTTTGCTAAGTCATCGATTTGATTTTCGGTTATGGCAAGACTCTGTAACCCTATCAATCCTTTAACATCTCGGTTTTCAACTGCTTTTGATAGCCCAATAGCAAAATCAAATTTATCTTTTCCTAATTTCCCCCGCAATTCAGCCAGATTATTATCTACCTTGTTGATGTCGGCAATAAGATTTTGAAGGCTCATTTTTCGAAGAATATCTTCTATGAAACCCGCCTCTTTTTTAACCGAAACAAATGGCGGCAAAGTAGATTCTATCCGATTCTTGGTTTCATCTAAATTATTCTTGATGGCTTGATAATGCTTTATTTGATCTTCCAGAGGAGTATTAGCCTTATAAAATAATTCTTTTTGCTCTTTTACTTTTATATTCAGAGTCTCAACTTCAATATTTGCTGCTTGTAGATCTGTGATTGCTTGAGCTAAATCAATAATATTACTATCGTCTGCTGTTTTCTTTAATTCTTCGACTTTAGCTGTTAAATCTTGAACCTTGACTATAGCTTTTCTATATTGGTCTTCAGCTTCTGATACATTTATCTCATCAAGAACTTTATTGAGTTCTTTTTGGGCTTCAATAGCATCTTTCTTTTTATAAGTATCAATATCCATTTCTTTGTATAAAGTTGGATACATCTCTTTTAACTTCTCAAAAGACTCTAATTGTTGAAAGCGCGTAGCTGTTTCACTTCGAATAGCATTTACGAGGTCGTTTGTTGTCTTTGCTAGCTCCTCTTTTTGTTTCTTTGATTGATTTTCTGCTTCTGTGAGATTTCTTTGGGCAACCTCTGCTGCTGATAGATTTTCAGTATAGGTAAACACTGCCACAGCTAAGGCAGTAATAGCAGCAGCTACAATCGCATAAGGATTGGCTTTAGAAACCAGATTAAACCATAATTGAGCATCAGCGGCTGTTCGAATGCTTTTAGCCAGGCTTAACCATGCCGAGATTGTACCAGCAGCAGCAGAGGCCCCTTGAATGACAGAAGTCGCAATAACAGCAGCTTTGTATATGCCATAGGTTGCAATCAAAACCTTCAATATTTTTACCACTTCCTCATAATTGTCAACTACAGACGTAGCTCCTTTAATGATTTCGGCCAAAGTTCCTTCCTGGCTTTTGCCTAAATCATTAAACATCCTATCCAGCGCATCTTTGAAGTTCGATATTAAACCTGTGAGGCTTTTAGACTGCTTTTCTGTCAACCCCTCAAAAATACCGCCTGCGCCTGTCATATTAGCAAATGCTTGCTCAACCTCTTTAAATCCTACTTTACCTGCTTCTACGAAGTTATTTACTTCAGCTGTATTGATTTTCAAGACTTTGGCGAGTTCCTCGTAAATCGGTATGCCTCTACCTGCAAACTGCCTGATGTCTACTGCATAGGCGCGGCCTTGCGTTCTGAGTGTACCGTATAAATAGATTAAATCACCTAAAGGCGCACTTACGCCGGCGGCTATATCTCCTAACCGTTTGATTTCACCTATCACTTTTTCAGCAGATGAACCATAGGCTAATAGCTGCTTGGCTCCTGTGGCAACCTCTGATAAATTGAAAGGGGTTTTACCTGCGAAATCTACTATTTGTCCCATCAAAGCATCGGCTTTCGATTTCGACTTCAGCATGGTAGTAAAGGCTATTTCTAACTGCTGAAATTCGCCTCTGACCGTTACGATTTTAGAAGCGAAAGCTTTGAGCTCATTGGCTGCTAAATAGCCACCAATGACACCGCCAAGCTTTTTATAGATTTTTTCAATTTCATTAGCTTCCTTTTTTGCATGGGTTGTAGTATTTCTTATTGCATTAATTATCCTTTGAGTTCCTGCCTCAAAATCAGTCGTTTTCAGGTAAGCATTAAAATCTAAGGGCCCGCTTCCGTTTGGCATGGCTTTATATGTTTAAGTGAACAATTTTGTTATTACTATATAAATATAAAATTACTATTTTTATATGTATGAGATAAATATATATTATATATTTGTTGAGCAATGAAATGAAAAATGCCCGAAGAGATTTTTACAGAAATATCAGGTACTGAAACCTCAGGTGTGACCTATAAAATTGACAATGTCAGTTTTGCTTCATTGGGTGTTTATGTCATGAAAAGTGTTGGTATGCAGGATATGCCTACAATGAAAGAACCTTTGATAATAGACTGGCCGGACGGGCATGGATTGCAGGTTGACTTAGTTGTGCCTCGGTATAATGCAAGAGAGATAGAATTAGACTGTTTTATCAGGGCGGCTGGCAAATTAGATTTCTTCAATAAGGTTCGTACTTTCCTGCAATCCCTTCAAAAGCCTGAATTATGCAAGTTAGAGTTCTGGATGTCTGATAAGCCAGTGATCTATATGGTATATCTGGCTGATGGTGTGAATATTGAAAAGCAATGGCGGGCAAATGATATGTTTGGCACTTTCACACTTAAGTTGATAGAGCCTTCACCTGTCAAGAGACTGTTGAAACGTACAGGCAGTGTATCTGTTCTGAGTTTCTCCTCTGAAAATCCGATTGATATATACTGGGGCGATGGAACGAAAGACCTTGGCAAGTTTGGAGAGGTGAGTATTACACATAGTTATAGCAGTTCAGGTACTTATTATATTTTAATATGTGGCGTGATTGAGGAGATTGAGGATTTTGAAACTGATGCGAGTTTTGTATGGAGCAAATTCTGATATACAAACCCAATGGAGATTCAGAAGCTATTAATTCTAATAGCCCAATTGGTGGTATCAAAGAAGCCACGCATAGAAAAGTGCTTTTAGGGGAGGATGTCATAACCATGACGGTAGAATCTGCAATAGCCCGGAACTTTGGAATAGGCGATTATATCAAAATATTAGATCTGCCTACCTACAAAATCAATCAGATACCAGTTGTAAGAAAAAATGCAGCAAGGAATTTGGTATATGACCTTGTTTTTGAAGGTTTACAATATGATCTGGGGAGAGTATCCTATAGAAATACTGATATAAGCAGTTTTAATAACTCGTCAGATTTTAGTTTGATCGGGGATATTGAGATGTTTTTGAATGTATTGATTAATAATGCCAATCGGGTATTTGGTGCTGATAAATGGGCATTAGCTACTTTTCCGGAAAATACGGAAACCAAAAATTTACTATTCAATAACGAAAACTGTTTATCTGTCCTTCAAAGGCTTTGTGATGAATATAAATACCAGTTTACCATTACTGAAACCCCTTTACAAAAGCTCTTACACGTCAGAGAAGTAGGTGAAGCACTGGAATATAATTTCATGTATGGACAAGGAAAAGGCCTTTATTCGCTGTCGAGAGAAAACGTAGACAGCAAAAACATTGTAAATACCCTTTGGGCGTATGGTAGCACCAAAAACCTGCCTGCCACCTATAAAGACAATTCTCCAAGGCTAAGATTAGGGTTAGATGAGGATTTGCCAATCCTCGAAGTTACTTCAAGAACGGCATACGGCATTTTTGAAGGGAGTGTCACTTTTGAAGAGGTGTATCCACACCGAACAGGGGTAGTTTCAGCAATCAATACAGAAAACAGATTTGAGTTTGTTGATAGTGCGATGGATTTTGATTTGAATGCTTCCAGTGGAGGAAATACACTTTATCTGATACCCGGAAACGTAGCGAAAATCATTTTTCAGACAGGGAATCTGGCCGGCTATGAATTTGAGATTGAAAAATACGTGCATAGCACAAAAAAGTTCACGCTCAAACAAAACAAAGACCCGAAAGGCATTGATATGCCCTCAGCGACGGAATCGGCCTTCCAGATTGCCACAGGTGATACTTATGTGATAGTGGATATTGTTATGCCTCAGTCATATATCAATGCGGCTGAATCAGAACTGGAGGCAAAGGCACTGGAATATCTGGAAAATAATTCGGTACCAACCGTCAAATACAGCCTTGAGCTTGATGAATTTTTTATCAAAAGTACAGCTGAAACGCTCAATGTATTTGAAGTTGGGGATACTGTCAATATAGAAGATGTTGCACTGAATATCAATTCACGAATCAGGATCATTGAATATACAAGAGATGTGCTCAGGCCATACAAGTACAGTCTTGTTATCAAGGATACACCGCAAAATAATGCTGCCAGACGGTTTATAGTTCAGAATAACTATATCAGAGATTTTATGAAGTTACAGGGTCTTGATGACCCTACCAAGGCCCTGACAAACTGGAGAAGTGATACGCAGATATTATCTGAGATACCGAGGCATTTGAACGAAACAAAGCAACTCCCTATCGGGAGTAAGTCGGAGAAGATAACGTTAGGTAATGGTGATTCAATTACAAGTTTTTTGGGCGGTGTGGAGATGACTAATGTCATTGGTGGCAGGGCAAAAATCGGGACAGATCTATTGCAAAGCAATACAGATTATACTTTCAAATTCCCGGACGCGAATCCAGATGGCATAACCGTGTTAAATGACTGGAATTATATCGTATCAAAGCCAACTTTTTTTTTTCAGCAGGATACACCAGCAAGCACATGGACGATTATTCACGGGATAGGAAAAAAAGTGATCTGCCAGGCATTTAATATTTCAGGAGAACAGGTATTTGGCAAGATTCAACACATCAGCGATAACGAGTTACATATAACATTCAATACTCCAGAAACAGGCTACGCACTGTTGATGGGTATCTAACAAATAAGGCAATGGCAGATATAGATTATCTAAGTAATATCAATCTCAATCAGAATCAGATTATTAATGTGGTTCTTGATACAAGGTCCTCAGCTCCTTCAACTCCTGTAACAGGTCAGGTTTATTACAATACCGTTGATAATGCCTATTATAACTGGAATGGCACTACCTGGATAAATATCGGGGGTGATATTACTGCAGTGACTGCCGGGAACGGGCTTACCGGAGGTGGTACTTCCGGCGCAGTAACGCTTGCTGTTAATGTGGATACTATTACCCTTGAAATCAGTTCTAATGCCGTACGTATCAAAGACGGAGGGGTAACAGCGGCAAAGTTAGCTTCTGATGCGGTTACAACCATCAAAATAACTGACAAGAATGTAACATTTGCGAAGATACAGGATATACCTACCATGACTGTGATCGGTCGTACAGCAGGTGGCTCCGGAGTGCCATCAGCTATATCTATTTTGAACGAGAATGACATGGTTAGTAATAGCTCAACAGGCCTTCCCACGCAGTCGAGTGTAAAAACTTATGTTGATGGTAGAATAGCAAGCATAGGTACTCTTCAAGGGGGTTTCGATGCCAGTGTAGCTACCAATCTTCCTGGTACAGGGTCTACCAAAAAAGGTGATTACTGGTATGTGACGGTGGCAGGAACTGTGCAATCACAGGTTTTCAATGTAGGTGATGTAATTGTGGCTAATCAGGATGCTCCAACAGTTACCACACCCGGCCATTATATATTTCTTGAATCGAACAGAGGCCAGGCAAGTACTTCTGTGTTGGGCTTGACTACCTACGCAACCAATGCCGAAACACAAACAGGCACAGAAACACTAAAAGCGGTCACGCCTGCCGGGTTAGCTTCTCTTACTGCTTCTGAAACACGGGCAGGTTTAGCAGAAATAGCTACGCAGACTGAAACTAATACAGGCACAGATGATGTAAGGTACATCACGCCATTGAAATTCAAAACGTTCTTCGACGCAAAAGCCGGGGCTTATGTTGCGAATATTGGCAATGGTTCTGCTACAGCAATAGCGGTAACTCATAGCCTTGGGACTGTAGATGTGGCGGTAGAAGTTTTCAGGGTTTCTACAGGTGCAACAGTTTTTGTAGATGTTGTTCGTACCTCTACATCAGTCGTAACACTTAATTACAATACAGCACCCTCAACAGGACAGTTCAGGGTTCTTATCAGAAAAGTCGTAGCATAATGGATTTCAGAAGCGACCTAAATATTGATGGAAAACTAACTGTTGCTTCCGTAGCTACGGAGGCGACTTCGTGGGATGCTTTGTTTCGTAGCTCTTCCGGTGATGTTACCAAGCGTGTATTAGATACGATGGCCTTGCAAAGCACAGGAAGCTACTACGACAAAACAGCTTCTGATGCGCGATATTGGACAATGGGCGGCAATGCCCTCAGCAATACAACAAAATTAGGCTCGACGAACAATTACAATATCCAGCTCGTACACAATGATGTTCTGGCTGCTACTATCCGCTCAGAGGGTATTGCTGATATAAAAAAAATAGTTGTTGGGCGTGGGCCTGGTGCTTTTGATACTTTTGAGGCTATTGCCGCCTTCGGCGGTAACGTGATCATTGGCGGTTGGAACTCAACTGCCCAGAACAGCTATGACCTGAACATGATTGCGCATACGACTCAGGATAACCCCAACAATGCTTCAAGAAAAAACCGGATTAAGTTCGGATACTACAGCGGTGCTGATTTTGCGAACCGATACAAGCGTAGTATAGAATACTGGCGTTCGGATGATAGTTTGGTCATTGGCTCTTATAGCACTTTAATTGGAGACCTCGCAACTACAGCGCCTACCGAGCTTAACTCAATATATATTAGTTCCGAAGGGAATATAGGTATTGGCACAGCATCTAATGCGGTTAATTCATTAAGCCTGAGTACCTATATGACTGGGGCGTCGTCTGTTGCCGCATTTCTTAATAATGGTCAGATAAGAACAGGGGTTACCGGAACAGCGACATACTTTCAGACATTAGCTAACACACAGGCGACAAGTTTCAGCCTAAATGCACTTGTTCATTACAGTGTCGGACAAGGCACTTTCGGTGCAGGGAGCACCGTCGTAAATCAATACGGGTTTTTAGTAGACAGTTCTTTAACAGGAGCTACTAATAATTTCGGGTTTCGTGGGAACATTCCTGCCGCCACGGGGCGATGGAATTTGTACATGGTTGGCACTGCTGACAATTACCTTGCCGGGAATCTTGCCATCGGAACTTCTAATACGTTGACAGGATATATCTTGCGCATAACAAAAGGTTTATCAGGTGCCGCAACCTCTTACGGGGTATCTGCGGAGTTGAATGTTCAGACAGGTGTAACAAGCGCCAACATTTTTCTGAGTAGTATAACAACGGCCGGAGATGCTAATGTAACTACGCTCAGACATTTTGCAGCTGCACAAGGTACATTTTCCGGCTCTGTTACGACACAGATTGGCTTTCATGCTTTAGCGTCTCTGACAGGTGCAACCAATAACTACGCATTTTATGGGGATATTTTCTCAGGTTCGGGAAGATGGAATCTTTTCATGAATGGAACGGCTAATAACTATATGGCTGGGGGCTTAGGAATTGGAACAACGGCAATAGGTGGTTATCATCTCAGAATAGGACGGGCGTTTACTGATTCGTTTTCTTATGGCATACGCATAGACGGACAAATTCAATCACCTGTAACAAGTGGTGTCAATTTTTTCAGGAGTGACTTGTCTACACAAGCTGCCGCTTTCAACGTTAACACAGCTATTCATTACTATGCCGTTCAGGGTGCAATCGGTGAAGGTAGCTCAGTGACTAATCAGTTTGGTTTCCGGGTTGATGGTGGTATGGTAGGTGCCACGAATAATTATGCTTTTTATTCCACAATACCCGAATCGGGCAATAGCAATTGGAATTTGTTTTTACCTGGAACCGCTCCTAATTATACAGCTGGCGCTTTTGGCATTGGTGGGACGGGATTTACAGGGGTGAATTTCCGTGTTTCAAGACCTATTAGCGGCTCGAGTACAAGTATTTCAAGCTGGGTGAACGGACAAGTGCAAAATACAGGTGGAACTACAAATGCCTACTACCATAGAACGGATTCCTCTATTGCCGGTGATGTTTCCCTGACAACGCTTTTCCATTATGCAGCACTTCAAGGAACTTTCACGGGGTCAGCAACAAACCAGATGGGTTTTTCTGTCGGGTCTTCACTAACAGGAGCCACTAATAATTACGGTTTTCATTCAAATTTAGCCTCTTCATCCGGAAGATGGAATTTTTATGCTGCGGGGACTGCTGATAACTATTTTGCAGGCAATACAGGTTTTGGGGTTACAAATCCTACCTATAAACTGGATGTTGCCGGAACAGGGCATTTCACGCAGAATGTAACATTTGATGCAAATGCCATTTGTGCCACTGCCCCTACAAGTGCTAATCACCTGACAAATAAGGCGTATGTAGATAGTCTTTCTTTTGTCAAAAGGGGAGATACTGTCAAAACTATTTCGCTGGCAAATATCACCCTTTCAGGAACACAAACAATTAACGGCGTGTCAGTTATAGCAGGGGATCTGGTATTGGTAGCCGGACAATCAACAGCCAGTCAGAATGGAGTATATGTCGTAGCGGCCGGGGGTTGGTCCCGTTCGACTGCCAACGATTCTGATAGCGAGATTAGAGGAGCCTATCACCTGGTTACCCACGGCACCTATGCCAATCAAAGGTATATTAACACTAATCCGACTACCATTACAGTGGGTACAACTGCCATTACCTATGCGCTTGATTTTGGTTCGGAAACTGACCCTATCTGGAATGCTTTCAAGACAGACCAGGATATTACGCCGACGCGAATCGGACAATGGAATACGGCATATACATTTGCCTCTACCTTAACCTCTACGAGTGCACTTACTGAGGGCTCTAACCTGTATTTTACAACCGCGCGTGTTTTAACTACCGCCTTGACAGGTTATTCAGTCGGTTCAAATACTGCGTTAGCTGCTGGCGATACAGTCTTGCAGGCATTTCAGAAAGTACAGGGACAAATAAATAGCCGATTGGTGATAGGCGGAAATACCGCAGGATCAGCAATCACGGTAGGCACAAACGATGCTTTTGACTTTTCTCTTGAAAGAAACAATGTTACTCAGGTCACTTTGAAAAGCACCGGAACAGAGTTTGCAAGTGATGTGAATTTTCTTGGAAAACTTAAAATAGCAGGCAGTACAGGTGTTGACCACCAGTTTCTCAAATATAACGGTAGTTCCAATGAATGGGCTTACCTGAATACAGGAGAATTGCAGGACAAGAACGACATTGTAATGCTTGACACCTATAACGGTGAACGAGGATTTCAGCTATATTCTGATAATACAAAAGCATACGCAAATGCCCTTGTTTTCTCTAATCAGGATGCAGGTATTGCACTTGGATTGCATGGTTATTCTGTAGGAGATTCAGATGTAGTTAAGGAATTTGGAATACAGTTAGATGTTGATGGGTATCTCTACCACAGGAAATTAGATGGCACACGTTCACGTATTGCGACTATTGATATGGTTTCAGGGGGAAATAATGGCTATATTGTTGATGGAGGAACATCATATAATGGACTTACTATGACAATGACAAGTAGTAATACTCAGTACCCAAAACTCTTTTTTAATGACAATAGACCCGGGATATATGGATTTACGAGTGAAGTATATGGAGGATTGCCATACATGGGACCAGGCAGTTCTGGAAATATACACTATGGGTTGAATTTGAACGCTTATGGAGGAGGGCATATCACAATAGGCACTTATGGAGTGGATAATATTGGAGTTCCCGGACAAATAAACCTGTTTGGGAAATTTAAACTAAATGATGCTTATTTCAATTTTCCATCCGGGTCAGGATTAGGGGCATTATCTGGTGCAAGATGTGTACTTAGATTAACCCCTAATGGAAGCGGCCAATACACAATAACACTTGAACAAGAGTAAACAATAACCAAAAAATAAACAAAACATCTTATGGAATTACAGAATTTAGACAAAGAAATGGTCAATTTTCTCACAGAGAAGCCTTTTCCTACTGAAATAGAAGGCACTAATCTAACCTATCGTAGGGCAATTGTTTTAGCTGCGTTAGCTCCGGTTTCTGAAAAAGAAACTGATGAAAAAAAGTTCAATAAATATATGTTGGCCACAAAAATTCAAAAAGAGGAGAAGCCTGACCTATCAACGGTAGAGGTTGCAGAAATTAGAGCAGGTTCTACCGTTCAGTGGCCAGCGGTAGTCCATGGCGCGTTGGTTGAATACTTAGAATCACAAGCCTCTAAAAAATAAAAAATATATTTATATGGCAACTTCCAAGCCCGAATTTCAGAATATCGTACTAAAGGATAGTGGTAATAACTTTTGCGGACTATACAAAAGTAGAATAGTACCCGTAACCGGTAGTGCCGTTACACAATACTACTGGCTACCTACTAATAGTAGTGGTGATATTGCTGATTTTCGGGTAAATATTATGAATGGCACATTTGGCTCTGATTCATCAGCCATTGCAAGCAAGCCGTCAGGATTCAATACCTATACAGATGCCTGGCCAGTTACCAAATACCTGTCTTACATGAACCTATACCCATTCCAGGATATAGGTCAGTTTCAGACAGGGGTAGGGCAGTTTATTTCTGAGGGGGCAAACAATATACTTATTCCAGTACTTTGGTCTGACGTATTTGAATCTTATAGTACGCCCTCAACAAAGAGACAAGACCAGAACCTTAACTCGTCGTATGATAAGCAAAATCAGGCTGTTGATTTCGTAAAGAACAATTACCCTAATGCAAAAATCAGTTTATTAATATGGTTAAAAATGAATGCCGGAAGAATACCCGGTTTCTGGGGAACAGCAAACAATGAAAAAGATTGTTTTGGTAATGATTTGGGGATTGAAGGATATGGAGATGCACATGCTCCCTTATCTGACAAAACAAATGGTTCCGGTCGTAGCATGATGTTAGACTTTTTCACAAAGGCCACCAATTACTATGCGAACAGGTTAGGAGCACAGTTTAATTATGTTATCCCTGCCATCACCCAACAAGCCGAATATGGATTCAATTACGAAAATGGAACAGGATCCAAGTTTAAGGCAATTATTGGTTATTCAAATGTTACCAAAGCTGCTTTCAGGACCTGGTTATTTGATGGGGTCAATAATCCGAATGCTTATGGAAGCCTTGGAGCACTAAATTCTGCCTGGGGTATATCGCATGGTAGCACAGGAGATATTCAGCCGCCAAATACCGGATTAGCACAAGGAACGCAG
The DNA here is from genome assembly GCF_013912375.1 of Emticicia sp. BO119. Taxonomy (GTDB): domain Bacteria; phylum Bacteroidota; class Bacteroidia; order Cytophagales; family Spirosomataceae; genus Emticicia. The sequence continues at coordinate 84,179 of NZ_JACETV010000005.1, forward strand.
GATGTGCAGGGATTGAATGCGGTCTTTGCTTCACGCCGAGGTGTAGACTGGTATTTGTTCAGAGAAAGCATGTTATACGATTTTTGCAATGATTGCAAAAGTGCGGTTACATCGGCAAATTCAACCTATAGCACCAATATCAAACTGGTATTGTCTTTCGGTGGTGTTTCGCCCAATGATGAGTTGGTTCCTATGAGGGCCAGTTATGATGTAATCAAGTGGGGGCAGATAAGTAACGGACTAAAAACCGCCTTTGCTTCGGATAATCGTTTCAACGATGTTTCATTGACGCTTGATTTTGTTCAGAATTACCCTAACAAGCTCATGACTGAGTTACATCATATAGATTATGGGTCACTCAATGGATTGAATGTTCCTGTTGTTGAACCTAATATGCTTCAGTCAGGAGAAGATGCAATAGCAAACGGAGTGAAAGACCTGTTATTTATTTCGGCTCCTTTTCAGGGGCAATGGCATGATATGACCTTACGGCTGCTTAAGGCTCTGAAACCTGTTTTTCTGAGAGACAACAGCAATTCAAGAACGGGCATTGTCAACGGATTAGCTAATATCAGCCTAAGCGAATTATTGTACACTGGAAACATCGCAGGAGGTATCAATAAATGGTCTGTTGGTGGGGGACGAAGAGGAAACCGCATTAATATTAATTTTGACAATAGTACTGCCTTTGCCGGAAATGCGGATTATCCTCTTACTTTTCAGTATATGCCTAATCAGATGTACTACCTCAGACAGGAGGATATTAAAAATTCTTACTACGGATTCAGGTCTTCACAAGATGAAAGTAACGGCAAGCCCTATACCGCAAGGCAACAGGATTATAATCTCAATAGAGTGCCTATACTTCTCACAGCGTTCGGCATCACCTATAAAGCCGGCACCAAAACGTATAGTACGATTGAAATAGTAGACCAGTCAGGCGTGAAATGGGTAAAAGTGGTACAGACTTTTGGGGTATATACCTCTGAAAACGGGGTAAACTATTCTAATAACCACCCTGAATACAGGTTCTTGGATAACCCTAATTTGCCTGAGGATTGTCGTTTCTGGTTGCCCAAACCCTCTTCAGGTAATTATTATGACATAACTATAAACGTCTATGGTGCTGCCTGTATGTTTGAGGTATATCACGCAGATGATACCGCACCCGGTGGCATTGCATACAGTTCGACAAGGGTAAATTCAGATGCCGCAGGTAGTTCACGGACTATCAGGGTGTACGGTAGTCAATTAACACAAACAAACGTTAATCAACGGGTATTGAAAATTAACAATAACCGCTGGGACGTATAAAAAACAAACGTTCAACTTAAATAAATAAAAATGAAAAAACTCCTGTTTATAGGGCTATTTGCCCTTACAAGCCTGTTGAGTACTGCTCAGAATCTTGTGCCTAAAACCTTTGCCAAGGCCTATGTGATTTTTCCTGCAAACAATTCTTTTTATACCTGGTATGAAGTTGAAAATGGGACTGTGCTTGTCAATGAAGCGACTATTGCAGAATCTATTACTATCAATGCCAGTTCGCTTAAATTAGTAGGTTTTACAACGCCTCAATTTATTAATCCGAATATCTGGGATTTTGTCAGCAAACCGTCATTGCCTCAAGCCCCTGTAATAGTCAATCCTCAACCTGACAATCAGATAGGCAATGTAAAGCTCAATATACCCGGATATGCTGAGGTATCAGACATTTTCCTATCAGAAGAAATCCTGAAACACAAAGACCCTAACAGGTTGAATATTCAATTAGCTACGCATAGCATCAGCCTTGGTGAAAATATCGGTGAAAAGCGATCAATAGTTAACTACAAAATCACCGACCAGACAGGAAAGGTTTGGGTAGAGGTATTTCAGAAACAACCGACAGTAGAGGGGCGGTTGGGCGGGCTGTTTGGAAATAATCATCCTGATAAACAATACCTACCTCAACTATCAGAGGATTGTAATGTATTTCTGCCTTTAGGCAATATTTATACGATTCAGGTAGAAAACAGAGGCGATTTAGTGGTAGACTTCTGGGTGCATTTCCCCTGGAGTTCGGACGGCACCGAACGAAGGTTGCACCGGGAAGATTTAGGGTCTGGAACTGCCTATTATAGTATTGATACTAATCTGCTTGGATTGCGTGATATGCCAGATTATCAAAGGACCATCAAAATCAACGTCAATGGAAAATTATAAAGAAATAGCTATTTTGGCGTAGTGGTTTTATTTGCTGCTTGCATTGTGCTTTTTGTGTTACTCTACAGATCCATGCAGGATAATGCTACGCTACAGTATCAGAATGCCTGTTTTACGGCTGAATCGGCTCAGGAAAAGACATTTACTGAGATTTATCATGAATTGGAGAAGGTACTTGAGGCTGTCAAAAATCAAAAAATCTGTCAATCATGCAATTATCAGAAAAAGGGTTAGCAGAAATAAAATCATCTGAAGCATTCAAAGCAAGGCCTTATCAGGATAGTGTAGGCATCTGGACAATTGGTTATGGTAGTACCTTTTATCTGGACGGGAAAAGGGTATCAAAATCAGACCCTCCTATCACTGAAAAGCAAGCTGAACTTTTATTGCTTGAGGTATTCAAAAAGAATTATGCAGGGCATATACCCGATGGATTGAATCAGCATCAGTATGATGCTATCGCTTCTCTGATCTATAATATTGGTTCAAGAAATTTCAATCTTTCGACGCTTAAAAAGAAAATACTTCTCAACCCAAATGACCTATCAATAAAAGCCGAATTCCTCAAATGGAATAAAGGTACCAAAAGTGGCAAATTGGTAGTAATAGATGGATTGACTAACCGTAGAAAGAGGGAGGCTGATTTATATTTTATGCCTATAAAAGAAGAAGGGCTATCAAACTGATAGCCCTTACCTTACGTCGATATTGTTAAAAAAAATTTTATATAGGCTTGGCCTATGTTTCAAATGTAAACAAAATAAATAAAAACAACCATGTTAAACTATCAAAATATCAAGTTTGCTTTGATTCAACTTAAACAGCAAATATTCTCTCATCCTGACATGGTTGCTTTTCTTGCTTTGTTATCGAGCATTATCAGCTTTATCATAAAAACCTGGCAATTCAATATCATTCTATTTCTAGGCCTGTTTTTCTTGATAGTAATAGATACATTCACAGGAGTCAGGAGGGCAAAAAAAGCAGGCGCGTATGATTATAGGATAATGAAAGAAAAGACGGTCAACAAGGTATTAGGCTATATTATATTTTTGTTGGCATTAGGTGCATTTACAATAATGCTCTTTGTATTGAATCTGAATAATACAATTATCAATATACCTGATTCTTTACTGAATATACCTCTCATGACTTCCATCCTGTTTTTTGCAGGGGTGGAAATGCTTAGTATTAATGATAATCTGAAAAATGCCTATGGCATTAAAACGCCATCATCTGTGATGGGTAGAGTTGAGAAATTTGTAGATGATCAAGATATTTCAAAATTAACTAATAAAGACAATGTTTAAAAGTATAAAATTCTGGCTATCGCTTTCAGGTATTGCAAGTATAGCTTTTTTTGTGTGGTTTATTGTAGCAACTTTCAAAAAAGCAGCAGAACGTGATGTTTTTGAAGTGCAGTATAAATTATTGAAAATTGACAAACAGAAGCAAAAAGACTCTTTACAATATCATATAAATGCTTTTAGTGATTCGGTTGAAATCTATAAAACACGCCTGACAAAAGCCTTTATTGAAGCAAAAAACAAAAGCGAATTATATAGCTTAAATAATAGCTTAATTCCTTCTGTGCAATCAATAATTAAAGTGATGAGGGATAGTGTGATCGTGATTAATAAGCAACGAGCGAAATTAGAGGCTCAGGTACTTGAATTAGAAAAAGACCTTGAGAGAGCAAAGAAAAAACGAAAGTTTTTATAGTATTTTTTACTTTTTGGGTTACTTGAAATTGGCCGCTCATTGAACGGCCTTTTTTTGTTTAATCATTGTTAATTGTCAGTATTTCACCTAAAACAGTAGTATAGCGAGGAGACTTATATTCTTGTCGTAACTTCCATTCACGGCCAAAACCCATGGCCGCCATTCGGATAGTATCCCGTCCAACTTTTTTATTGTATTCATCCATACGCCTCATGATTTCCCGGTTTTTCTTTCCAACTTCCAAATCAATTTCAAAGAAAAGATTAGTTTGTACAAAGTCTTCTGGCACAATGCCGCTAACCATTACCCCGCATTTTTTGTAATTGAATCCGGGCTTATAGATAATATCTAACACTCGTAAAGCGGCACCAATCAAATCACCTGTATCATTCGTAGCATTTTCTATTTCAATGGTTCGTGAGATATTGTATTGTGGTTCATTACGAAAACGATTTGTATATAAGAAAACATTTAAAAGATTTGCACTGCTTTTTTGCTTTCTGAGCTTTTCTGCACAACGAGCAGCAAAAGTGGATACTGCCTCACTTATAATTACCTTATCTTTCTGTGACTTCCCAAAACTCCGGCTGTTGAGGATAGCTTTTTTAGGTTCTGGTTGTAATTCAAGAGTTAAGCAAGGAAATTCATTCAGCTCCCGAAGTGTACGAAGGCCCTGTATAGTCATTTTCTTTTTCACCCAATTTGGATTCAACAGGGAAAATTGCAGGGCATTAAAAATACTCAATTCAGTAAGTATTTTCGAGTACTGATAACCCACTCCCCAAATATCTTCGACTTTAGTTGCCTGAAGTGCAATTTGAATGTCAACAGGATTATCTAATACACAGACACCTTTTTCTCTTAAATGTTTCTTTACAAAACGATTAGCGATTTTAGCTAATGTTTTTGTTCTGGCTACGCCAATACTTACAGGAATACCTACATATTGCAGAATTGTTTGCCTGATACTATGCACAAACCCTTCCAAATCATGATAAGGCATATCTGACAAATCAACAAAAGCCTCATCAATAGAATATACTTCTATAGCCGGCGCAAGACTTTTGATTACTTCCATTACCCGGTTAGAAATATCTCCGTACAATGCATAGTTGCTTGAAAATACTTTTACACTATATTTTTGGATTGTATCTTCAATTTCATGTGCAACTGCTCCCATCTTAATACCTAATGCCTTGGCTTCCTCTGACCGGGCAATAACACAACCGTCATTATTTGATAGCACAACAACCGGCTCTTTGGCAAGCTTCGGTACAAATAACCTCTCGCAACTGGCGTAGAAATTATTACAATCAATTATGCCGAACATAATCAAGCTTCATTGATTATATATTTAACTACGCCCCAGACAATGAACTGCATTTCAGGCTCTACCTTGATAGGTTTGAAAGCTTCATTTGCAGGCATTAAATACGTTTCACCGTTGATCTTTTGAATGGTTTTAACAGTGAATTCACCATTCACAACAGCGAGGACTATTTTCCCATCCTTGGGTTTTTCGCTTCGGTCTATCACGAGCAAAGCATTGTCCATGATTCCTGCATTAATCATTGACAATCCTTTGACACGAACATAAAATGTTGAAGAAGGTCTATCAACCAAAAACTTATTTAAGTCGATTGCTACTTCAATGTAATCTTCTGCGGGAGAAGGAAACCCTGCTTGTACTGTATGCAGGTACATGGGGATTTTTTGTAAAGGTGTGTGAGGGTCGAAGCGATAAAACTCAAAAGAGTTTTCACTCCTCCTGAAAATAAGGGGATTCATTGGAGTTATAAGTTTAAATGTACAATTGGGATTCTAAAAAATCAGCAAAGTAATATCAAGTAAGTAAGGAAAGGCAAGAATAATGCAAAAGTAAAAGAGTTTAATAATTACTGATATACACAATTTGTTTAGAAGATAGAAATTTAATTTTCGATGAAATTTCACTGAAAATGAATCGTTTATTGCAACTTTTATTGCAAGTACTAGTAGAGAAGAAAGTAAAGTGCATAAAAAAAGCCTAACAACCCATTGACTGTCAGGCTTTTAAGGGGTGGAGAAGATGGGACTCGAACCCACGACCTCTTGACTGCCAGTCAAGCGCTCTAGCCAACTGAGCTACATCCCCGACTGGGTGTCCCCGACTGGGTGTCCCCGAAAAAATGAACCTGAGTTTTCTTAGGGAACGCAAAAATGCAAATTTTTCTCAATACTCCAAACATTACCAGCCCGGAATCATAAAATTAATTCCCGTTACGCCTCTCTGTACTTTACCGTTGTATATCGGAAACGCCAGATAAGGCTCTAATATCAGGTAACCAAGAGCATTGATACGCAAACTCAGACCTGTACTGATAATCGGTTTTAAGGCTAATCTTTGTTTCTCACCATCGCTGAAAATATATTCGTAGGTTTTCCCGGGCGAGCGTGTGTCATCCCAGGCCATACCCATATCAAAAAAGAAATTCAGGTCGGTAGGCACGTAAGCAAAATCAATCAGTGCCAATTTCCTGGGGCCTGTAAAAGGTAGCCTCAATTCAATATTGGTAAGCCCCATTTGTGAGCCTTTTAGCTGCTCTTCGCTTAAAGCAAGGGTAGAGGTCTGATTCCCCAATGACTTACCCCAGAAACCGTGCATATACCACGGATACCCCAGAAACATCGGGTATAATCTGTTATAATCATCTATGTTTTTTGCATTCAGGCGGCCATAATAATACAACCTTGCCGCCACTGTAAACGGCTTCATATATTTATATCTTCTGTAATCGGCAGTAATGGCATTATGGGCAATATCGCCAAAGTATCTTGAAAGCTCAAAGCGATACCGATAGCCGTTCAGCGGGGCGGTAGTACCAAAGGTAGTATTATCACCCACATAGGCCACATATAATTGTTGTAGATTAAAAGGCTTGAATCCTTTTTCGAGCAACTCTGCCTGCGGAATCCTTCGCGGAGTTTCGCTGCCCCGGTAGTAGCTGCCTGCTGCATCGCTTACACCATAATAATCACTATAAATACGACCGCTGTAACTATACCAGTTGGCACTGCCCCCAACCTCTATGCGATTGCTTCTGCTGAGTGGGTAAAAAGCAAAAAGACCCACTTCATTGATAAACAAACGATACAGGTTATAGCTCGACTGTATCAATGAATCAGTAGCCGGAATACCCAGACTTGCTTTTACTTTAGGGTCGGTAATATATTTGTTAGTCAGCTGATAGTCAGAAAAACGATAGGGAATCCGTGATATACTGGCCCCCCATTGCAATGGTTTTTTCTGATTCAGATAGGCAAACTGTCCGCCAAAATCCTGTAACTCTCCATTCAAAGCCAATACACCCGATACCTGATTATTATTGAGCATATCGCTGGCCAGACCTACTATACCTCCACCAAGACCCGTTCCCCAGCGGCTGGTAGACATCCCAACGCCCGAGCTCCCCAGATAATCTAATTTGAATTTCGGATTATACCTGAGCGTTTTCAGTTTATCGGTTTGTATTCTGCCTAAAATATGCTGTTTATTCAGATTAGTCTGCACAATGTTCCGGCCCTCTTTCCACTCTACCGGAGCCAGGGTGGCTGCGGTTTTATCAACTTTATTATCAACCAGCCTGCCTGTCAGTTCACCCTCTTTTACTACATACAGGTTGTATTTACCTCCCTGAAAATAGGAGTACACCAATTGTCCTGTTTTTGAGGCAATACTCACCGCAGGAGAATACATGGTAATACCGCTGATACCTGTAAAATAGTTGGTTAGTTTTTCAATACTGCTTTCTGCAAGCGAATAACGGTACAGGTTTCTGAAACCATCGGCATCTGACACGAAATACACAAAATTTCCGGTAGGGTCTACTAAAGGATTGAGGTTATCTGCCCCCTGAAAGAAGGCAAAGGTTTCAACTTTCGAAGAGCTTAACTCTAATCTTGAAATTGAAAAATCGGCTTTTTCCAAGCGGGCAAAATTATGCGAGCGGTCTGATACAAAGTAAATCCATTTGCCATCAGGCGACCACGCCGGTTGCAGGTCTGAGTTATCATCGTTAGTCAGATTTCTGACAGTCTCATCTTTAAGGTTAAAGGCATATAAATCACTTGTGCCATTCATTAGTCCCGAAACCACAATGGTAGTACCATCAGGCGACCACGCCGGATTAGTAAAAGAATCAACCCCTTTCAGCTCAAAAGTGCGCTTACCACCTGTACCCACATCGATAATAGATAATTTATTACGGCCTTTGCTTTGTATGACTAAAGCTAAACTCCGGCTATCCGGCGACCACGCTCCGGCAGTTTCCAGAAAACTGTAAGAATCAACGTGAGAACCAAAAGAAGTACTTTCAATCTTTCGGACAATTTTACCCGTATGAGCTTCTGCAATAAAAATATCTAATGAAATAACATTTTTTGAAGAAATATAGGCAACAAAATTACCATCCGGACTAATGGCAGGAGATAGATTCATTTCACCAGCATTTTTCACCGAAGCCACTTCTTTCCCGGTCGGAATGGTAGAAGTACCTTGTCGCAAGGGAGTGTACGTATCAACCAAAGCCTTTTTCCATCGGTTAGAAAAACGTTCTATATCCATTTTCAGGTTGCGTTTAAAGGCTGCGTCAATACCATATTTAGCGGTTTCTCTGAATAGTGGGCGAATCATGTCGTCGCCATAAGTGCCGGCTATATAAGCCCAGAAAGCTTGCCCCCAACGATACGGAAAGTATTTGTATTCTTTGGTTACGAGGTCTTTAATGGTCGGTATATCGTCACTCAACACAGCATCACGCATCCACATAGCCGTGTGAGCATCTACTCTCCCCAACGACATATATTCGGCCAGGCCCTCAACCATAAAAAGTGGTAGATTCTGAATATTGGCTAAGGTTGTGGAGTCTCCGGCGGTCATTAACTGATACTGAAACGCGTGTACCAGTTCGTGCCCCAAAACATGATCTGTCTGGCGTTTAGAATACATCACGGGCATCACCACCCTGTTGCGCAACCCTTCTGTTACACCGCCAGTGCCTTCACCTATTTGTCCGCTGATAGCAGTTGTTTCCTGAAAATCGGGGTGATTCTGATAAATAATAAGGGGATTGGGTTTAATAAAAGCGAGCTTGAAAACTTCCTGATGGATTTTATACCAGTGTTCGCTGTTAATAACAATGTCGTTCGGTACGGTATTATCTTTAAAATAGTGGTATAATTCAAAGTGAGGGCTTTGTAAAACTTTAAAACCAAATGATTTGTAACGAGGTTTGTTTTGTCCGAAATATTGCGATTGTGAAAATGATAAGTTACTGATAATCAGACTTATAATTACCAACAAGGTTTTTCTCATACCTGCGACGTAGTGTTATTTTCTTCTTATAACGAAATTTAAGAGAAAATAGCTTAAAAACTACCCCGAAAATTTATTTAGCGAAATCAGGACGACAGGCACTGGCAAATCTGGCCTTCCAGTAGTTGGTCATCATATTATCTTCAATCACCCCCTTACTTGTTGAAGCATGAATAAAAATGACTTCATCTTCACTTCTTACTTCTGTCACAATCCCGGCATGGTTGACCACTTTTCCGTTAACTGAAAAGAAAACCAGATCGCCTGTACGGATATTAGGTATGTCAATCGCAGGAAAAAACTCAGATTGTTGCCACGAAACTCGGGGAAGCTGAATGCCAAATTCTCTGAAAGTATTACATAAAAGACCAGAGCAGTCGATACCTCGCTCGTCATTACCCCCAATACGGTAAGGTACACCTGTGTATGAGCGTGCTACTTTAATCAGATTCCTGACACTCGCTGAAACATACACCTCCGGTTTTCTGGCTTTGGTTTTTACTACCGGGCGTTTTTCGTAGGCAGGTTTAGGCTTGTTTTTAGCCGCTAATTCTTCTGCTTTGCTTTTGGAGCGCAAAACCTCGCAGGCCGAAACGCTCAACAATATACTGAGCAGGTATAAGGTTCTGATTAGTTTTCTTGAGTCAGGCACGTTTGGAAAGCATTTTTTTAATCTAACGTTAAAATTATGCCAAAGTATAAAAATTCAAAACTTTTTATTTAATTTTTCCGTAATTAAAGGTGTGGTCGTTCTACAAATCCATTAACTGTCACACATAGAAAACATATAAATTCAATAAAATCTATTTATAAAAACAATGAAAAATAAAACATTCTGGAAGAGCATCGCTGTAATAGTGTGTGTGCTAATGACCATCCAGACCTATGCACAGAATAAAACCAAAGCAAACGCTAAACCCGATTGCAAGATTGAAACAGTACAAAAATCGGAGGCTGAATGGAAAAAACAACTGAGCCCTGTACAGTTTGCCGTTGCCCGCAAAGCAGGTACCGAAAGAGCTTTTACAGGCGAATACTGGGACAACCACGAAAAAGGAATCTATAAATGTGTATGCTGCGATTTAGACCTTTTCAGTTCAGATACCAAGTTTGAATCCGGTACTGGTTGGCCGAGTTTCTATAAGCCTCTCAATGACTGTAGTGTGGAGAACAAAGTAGATGCCAGCCACGGCATGGTACGCACAGAGGTAGTGTGCAACCGTTGTAAAGCCCATTTAGGACACGTTTTCGACGACGGCCCCAAACCTACAGGCTTACGCTACTGTATGAACTCGGTTTCGTTGAAGTTTGTGAAGAAGTAAAGACCCTTCATTATAAAGTCTGTATTAATAAAAGAAGGTATCAATGTTTTACAAAAAATTTATGTAAAACATTGATACCTTCTTCTTTTTACTCCTAAATTTGCCCAATCAACCTAATGAATTTTTTATAACATTCCGGCGTTGAATTAGTTTGGGATAATACTTTTATAGCCAATAATTCTGGACATATTTTTGTATATAAACAGGTATTTCAATCGTTTTTATAAGCTATTTTAAACGCTTAAATTATTCAATAGCTTAATCACTCAAACAAAGCTTTTTGCATGCTTTCACATCTTCTGATTAAGAATTATGCCCTGATTGAGCACCTCGAACTTTCTCCAGATGCCCAACTGAATATTGTTACAGGCGAAACCGGAGCAGGAAAATCTATCATGCTGGGTGCAATAGGTTTACTGCTGGGGAATCGTGCTGACGTAAAAACACTCTACAATGAAGCCGAGAAATGTATCATTGAAGGCACTTTCTCTATGGAGGGCTTCTATGTAAAAAATATATTTGACGAAGAGGAACTTGACTTCGAAAACCCCTGTATCATCCGTCGCGAAATTGCGCCAAGTGGTAAATCCCGTGCGTTTATTAATGATACTCCTGTTACGCTTGAAACGCTTCGCAAAATCACTTCGCAATTGATGGATATTCACTCGCAACACGACTCTATCCAGTTGGGCTCGAATGAATATCAGTTGACAATTGTAGATACCTATGCGCAATCCTACGACAAACTGGTAGAGTATCAGGATAAATATCGTACCTATAAAAAACTACAGGATGCCTACGAGCAGCTACAGGCCGAATCAGACCAGAACAAGAAAGAATTTGAATACAATAGTTTCCAGTTAGATGAGCTCGTAAAAGCCAAATTAGAAGCCAACGAACAAGAACTATTAGAGCAGGAACTGAATATTCTTGAACACGCCGAAGAAGTAAAGCAACGACTGCGTACGGCTTATACCTACCTGACTGACACCGAGCAATCGGTGCTGTCGGTATTACAAAGTACAGTAGGCAATCTGAATCCTATATCTGGCTATTCTCCTGAATATCAACAATATAAAGACCGTATCCAGTCTTGCCTGCTCGAACTGAAAGATGTAGCCCGTGATATTGAATCGGAAGAAGAGAGTATTGAATTAGATAGCAATCAGATAGAAACGATTCAGACCCGCTTAGATTTACTGTACAAATTGCAACAAAAACATGCCGTAAAATCGAACGGTGAATTGTTGGAGATACAGGCGATTTTAGAAGAGAAAGTAAGCAAGGTACTGAATCTGAGTGAGAATCTGTCCGCAGCCAAAGAGCGTGTAGACAAAGCCTTTGAAACGGCTACCAAATCGGCAGAGGTATTATCAAAAGCCCGTCAGAAAGTTTTACCGGAACTTGAAAGACGTGTAGTTGGTCTTTTGATAGAATTAGGTATGCCAAACGCCACGCTGAAAATCAACCACGATACCGGCAAACTCACCAACGATGGTATTGACCAGATTAACTTCCTTTTCAGTGCCAATAAGGGTATTACACCACGCCAGTTGAAAGACGTAGCTTCGGGTGGAGAGTTCTCTCGTTTAATGTTAGCCATCAAGTATGTTTTAGGCGACAAACGCTCGTTACCTACCATCATTTTCGATGAAATTGATACAGGTATTTCGGGTGAGGTGGCTATAAAAGTAGGTAAAATGATGCGTGAAATGGCACAGAGTTTACAGGTAATAGCCATCACGCATTTACACCAGATAGCAGGCCGTGGCACAAGCCATTTCTTTGTGTATAAAGATAATAGTTCAACCAGAACCGTCAGTAGAATGCGTGAGCTGAAAGCCGATGAACGCATTGTAGAAATAGCCAAAATGATAGGTGGCGAAAACCCTTCAGAAAGCGCTATCCACAGTGCCATAGAGATTTTAGGAGTAAATGTATAAGATTATAAACCAACACACCAATTACAATGAAAGTACTATTGTATGTATCAGTCATCATTTTTGCTATTTCCTGTTCCAATAAGTTTGCTGATGAGGCAATCAGGTTAAAAGAAGAAACATTTAAACTTCATGACGAGATAATGCCAGTAAGTATGGAACTGGAGGATTATCGTGAGAAAGTAATGGCAAAAGCCGAAACAATGGATACAACAGCTAAACAACAGGCCTTAGCCATTTCTAAAGCGCTTGACCAGGCCTATAATGATATGGAAATCTGGATGCCTAAACTGGGCGATGCCGCTGATATGAAAGACAGCCAGGAAAAAGTAGATGCGCTGGTTGAACTGAAAGCAGACGGCGACAAGATTAAGCAAAAAACCCTTGATGCCAAGAACAAAGCAGAAGACTTTTTAAAGTAGAGAAACCAGGGTTTTAACGAAAAACTATCTCCATTCGGGGCAGGATTATCCCGAATGGTTTTTTACTATATGAAGCACTTATTGATTATATTAACTGGTCTGGCAATCATTACTGGTGCCTGCCAGCCTAAAAAACTGCCCATATTGGGCGAGCGTGAATTTATAAACGGCGACTCGGTGTATCATACCATTCCTGATTTTCAATTGGTTGATCAGGACAGCAATCTGGTTACTAATAAAACCTACGAAAACAAAATCTATGTAGCTGATTTTTTCTTTACAACCTGCCCGACAATTTGCCCGATTATGAAGACCCAGATGCTTCGCATCTATGATAAATTCAAGGATAATCCTGAGGTAGGTATTCTCTCGCATACAATTGACCCTCGTCATGATACGGTGGCTGTTCTGAAAGCCTATGCCAGACGCCTGGGTGTTTCAGGTAATTTCTGGCACTTTGTTACAGGAGATAAAAAAACCATCTATGAATTAGGTCAAAAAGAATACATGGTAACCGCAAATGAAGATTCTGCTGCCGCAGGCGGTTATATACATAGCGGTGCCTTCTTATTAGTCGATAAAAAGCGCAGAATACGTGGGCAGTACGATGGCACTAAAGAAGACCAGGTAAGCCGTTTGATGAAAGATATGGAGGTTTTGCTGAAGGAAAAGGAATAGATTTATTAAAAAGATAGAATTTAATTCGGAGAATTGTACAGATTCATGATAAAAAAAATAAAATATATTCCCCTCCTCATCCTCCTCAACTCCTGCCAATCACCAGAAAAGGTAAAACTGGAACAATACTATATAGGCGGAAAAGAAATCTTTGAGCAAAACTGTGCCAACTGCCACCAGAAAGATGGTAAAGGACTACAAAACCTCTATCCGCCCATTGTCGGAAGTGATTATCTAAAAGATAAATCAGCGGTAATTTTAGCCATTAAAAACGGGTTGGCAGGAGAAATAAAAGTAAACGGCAAAACCTATAACCAACCCATGCCAGCCAACAGCCACCTGCAAAGTCTGGACATTGCCGAAGTTGTTACCTATATTTACAGCGAATGGAGCAATGAGCGAAAGATTACAACGGTAGAGGAAGTAGAAAAGATACTGAATAAAAAATAATGAATTACCAAAAGTGGCGTAATGAGCAGTCAATTGTAAAACAACAAGAACTCCCGTTTACCTTATCGAAATAAATATAAAGCCATAGTACCCTATTATTCACAAATTCTCCATTAATTACTCGTAGTATCCACCTCCGCAGCTCCACCTGTTTCTAAGGAATCTATGGCAAAGACACCTTTGGTTTTGCGCATGGTATAATGGGTAAAATCCTGATCTGCTTCCATTCCTATTCCATGAATCTCATCGAATCTGGTCTTGATAATAAAAGGATAATCGGTATAGATTATTTTTCTGGTAGAGCTCCAGTTGAGAAGGTCGGTTGAAAGGCTTTGTTGTTGCAGACGATTAAAGAAGAAGACATTTCCCATTACCTTATACAATCCCTCATTTCTGAAATAACGCCCTGAATCACCCCTGAGGGAAGAGTACTCAACGCCATTTTTATCAAAAAAAGTGACATATACTGTTTTCGGATAAATCTCGTCTTCGTTCTGTAGTTTTATTTGTTTGGCTGTAGTAACCTTGATTGTTGTCTTCCCCGAATCGCTCAGCATAATTGACAGGTTATCGGTTACCATCATCGGGCCATTGTACTTCTGAGGCGCACCTGTTTTCTTTTTGTCCTCGCAGGAGACAAGCAACAGATTGCCAGACACAAACAGGCAGAGAATCAGATTTCTGATACTGATGGTAGCCATACTTTTCATAGCAAAAGCTATTAATCAATTTTAGGTTTAATAAACCAGCGGGTATCAACCAGCGAGAAGCCCAAAGAAACCTTGAAATAGTTTTCTTTCACTAATCCATTACCGGTAACACCTCTTGACCCGACAGATAAACCTAAATCAATATAGCTCAAGTTCCTGAATCCGAGCGGTGTAGAGAGCCCAAAGGAGAAACTCCTGTCCATTACCTGTGTAGAATTTACTAAATAAGGTGTTTTGGTTTGCTGAAAACCCACACGATAGAATACCTGGTCGAAATAAGCCGTTGAGGTAACTTTAGGCAAAAACTCTACCCCCACCGAAATACGGTCGCCGGCTGTCAGATTGCTCTCGGCTCTGCCCAGAAAATTACGGTAGGCAGCCCAATCCTGTTTGCTGTATTCTACTGCAAAAATCCATTTCAACGGACTTTCTATACTGATTCCCAAAGCATATTGCGAGGGCAGCTTCAGGTTACCTGTGGCAATACCTAATGTATCAGGTTTTTTAAGAACCTGCGGGCCGTTTTGTCCTTCTATTAGTGTCGATAAACTGCGCAATTGGCTACCTTTCAGTTTACTTTGTAACTCATAAGTACCTCCCACATTCAGAAACCATTTGCTGCTGAGTTTCTGTTGCCACATAAATCCGGTTTTCAATCCTAAGCCATTGGCATTAATGCGGTCAGTATAGCGCAGGTAATAATCTTCACCATCATTCAGCAATAATCTTGAAGTAGTGTCACGGCTTACACTCCCGAAATAATAATATCCCTCAGCACCAACGTACAAAGATTTGCCAATCAGATGGCCTGTTCCTAATGAAGCTTTTGAAAAACCACCCTGACCCTTATAAATATATTGTACCGAATTTTCTGTACCCTGAATCGGTGAAGTATATCTTGCTTCATATTCTACACTTGAATGTGGTCTTAATCCTACCGACATTGTCCATTTAGGTTTTATCGGAAACGCCATCAGCACATGGCTCAGGTTTACACCAAAATCAGTTTGTGAGTTAGTACCGTCCGAAATAGTTCTGTATTGTCCACGCATTCCTGTACTGAATGCCACAAAACGGGTTTTCACCAACATGGCAGGATTCAGCGTATTAACATAGATACCATTACCGAAAGTTAAGCCCGTTCCGCCCATCGCGTCACTCGGAATTGCACCCGAAGAAGGAATATCGCCAATACCTAAGGCCGAATAAGGCGAATTACCTGTGAGTCTGGATTCTTTTCTTTGAGCGTAAGTATCAGTAAGTACAAGTGTGCAAACGAGAAAAAAATTAAGGAGTAGTAAGTTTTTCAACATTGTATATTAAAATTCGGTTTAGCCCTATCAGGACTAAATTTGGTATCAGTTCAATTTTTGTATCATCAATCGGCGGGTTTTCTGTCAGGCCAATTTCAAATGAGCGCGCAAAGTTCGGCTTTTTTATTTGACTTTCAAAGAAAGAAGCGTCTCCGCCGCATAAGATTACCTGACATTTGCCTAATTTGCTGTAATTTTCTATCATCCCGTTTACTTCGGCAATGATTCCGTTCACAACACCGCTTTGAATGCACGTTATAGTATTCTTCCCGATCAGGTGTGGTATGCCGTCTGCACTCACTAAGGGTAATCTTTTTGTAAACGTATGGAGCGACTCAAATCGTATCCTCATACCAGGGGAAATTATGCCCCCGCAGAACACTCCTTTCCGCTTTTCTCCATCTGTAGGCACATACTTGTTCTCTATCGACACATAGTCATATTTAATGGCTGTACCCATGTCAATAATCAGGCAATTGCACTCAGGATACAGAAAATTTGCCCCTACAGCCGCTGCCACTCGGTCAGACCCCAACGTTTCCGGTGTTTCATAATCTTTCTCAATCGGCAAGGTCGTTGATGGGGTCAGTATCAGTTTATCAAACGTAACCTGCTCAAATATAGCTTCTAATTCCTGCTGATTTTTCGTTACAGACGAAATCAGGGCTTTTTTAACTTTTTTTAACGAAAGAAAATCGTCCAGTGCTTCAATTTCCAGGCCAGTGCTTACTTCTACCAGTTCATCTCCTTCAAAAAGACCTATTTTGGCAAATGTATTTCCGATGTCAACAACTCCGAACATGGCTATTCTTCAGTTTTTTTGATGCCTCCTTTCTTCGACTTCTTCCTGATTTTCTTCGGGCGTTTCACCATCTCAATCGGGTATCCCAACAATTCTCTTATCACGACAGACGCACAAATACCACCAAAGGCTGCAGGTATATACGAAATAGTGCCATAAGCCGAACGCTTGAAATTGCTACCATCTGTCAGTATCAGTGAATCCCGCTTAACGGCCTCAGTAGAGAAAACGGCTTTAATTCCATAATCAACACCCAGTTTCTTGATACGCTTACGTACATACTGCGCAAACAGACACTCGTAGGTATCATACAAATCTGCTACTACAAGCTTGGTCGGGTCTACCTTCCCTCCTGCTCCCATCGAACTCACAATTTTCTGTTTCTGCTCATAGGCCGTCGATAGCAAAGTCAGCTTTGGTGTAATACTATCAATACAATCCATTACATAGTCATACCTCACCGTCAGAATCTCGCGGCATTTTTCTGGTGTCAGAAACTCCTTCACTATATGCAGTTTCAATTCCGGGTTGATCGCCATCAGGCGCTCGGCCATAATATCAGCTTTCGATACTCCATGATTAGTAGCCAGGGCAGGTAATTGTCTGTTCCGGTTGCTTGGGTCAACTACGTCGCCGTCGACGATGGTCATTTCGCCCACACCTGCACGGCAGATAAACTCGGCCGCAAACGAGCCTACACCACCCAATCCAACAATCAAAACGTGGGCATTTTGTAAAGTATCAATTCCTTCTTTTCCGACCAACAATTCGGACCGAGACAACCAGGCAGGCATATTCTTTAAAGTGTAGTAAGTTTAATAAACTTCAAAGGTAAGGAGAAATAGGTGAATAATATATTACGATTTTTCAAATCGGCCTTGATTAAATTGGCCTATTATAGCTCTAATCTCTTTTATATGATTTAGTAAATTGACAAATTTAATAAATCCTGCCTTTGCTAAACGCAAAATAACAGTAAGTGTTACTTATAGTCTTTGACTTATAATCTACATTATTTCACTTTTGTATTATGAATATTAAAGAAAAAGTCGGTAAGCGAATAAAGGAATACAGAGACATAGCGAATATGTCTCAAAAGGATTTGGCCTATACCGCCGATTTGGACCGTAGCTATATTGCAAGCGTTGAAAATGGCCAGAGAAATATCTCAATCGTAAACTTAGAAAAAATAGCTACCTCATTAAACATTTCGCTTAGTGATTTATTTAAAGATTTATAATGAAACTAAAAATACCTAATACAGAAATACAGGAACTCTTGTCGGGAAAGAAATATGAATTTCCAAGATATACTACTCAGTTAATGAATCTGGCTAACCAGAATGCGCAAGGAACAAGAGCCAGGATTGTGGGGCAGATGAGTGATCTGATACAGGAATTTCAAGGAGCGGCATTGTCAGACTGGGAACTATGGTATTTAGAGAAACATCCGGAAGCAATTGATGCGGCAGCAGAAAAAGTTTATACTATGATCACCCTTTTTAAAACTGCCATTGAACAGATTGACCAGGCTTTGGTCAGAGACTGGATAGAAGAACTTGTGATTGTAAAAACATTTTCTGGTTTAAAATATCAGGAAGCTATCCTGAAAAAAATAGCCCTGCAATGTAATACAGTTTATCGTTTAGCGAAACCCGAAGAAGAAAGTAGAGGCATTGATGGCTATATAGGAGAAAAACCTGTGAGCATAAAGCCTATCACTTATAAAACAAAAATGAGTCTGAACGAGGTCATTGATGTACCCATTGTTTTTTATGATAAAAAGAAAAGTGAGATAGTTGTTGAGTTTGACGAAAATGAGTTTTTATAATAAAAAGTCCTAATAAAATTTAAACTAATCAAAACTCTATAGCCGTCTGCGCAGCTTTTTTAGTTGATTTTTTGAAGGATATTTCTTTTTCGGGCCTGATAGGTGAATAACTCACTTCTATCTGATCAGAAGATATATTATTCAGTTGTTCAACAAATAGGAGTTTAATATCTGTTTCCTGCGATGTCATAACTGGCAGGTTCAGATTCGTATTAAAGTGCTTAATCTCTTCCTTTTTAGGGTCAGCATTTCTTTCAGTAATAAATACTTTATGCTGTTCTATTCTGTTCTGAATAAGGTTATTAAAAGCCTGAACAGGGGTTGCTTCTATATTTTCCCGGATGATATTGAGGAATAATGGGTCAATTTCATATCCTATACTATTTCGGTTTGTGGCAATAGCCGCTAAAGTAGTAGTACCCGTTCCTAAAAATGGGTCTAAGACTGTGTCTCCCTTTAATGAATACATATTAATAAGCCTGTAAGGTAATTCAAAAGGATACGCCGCGCTTCTTGTACGAGTTTCGGAGCCATTAATGTTTTGCTTAGTACCTTTTAAATCCCATAAATCTGAAAACCAGATATTCCTTTCTTCCCAGAAAAAAGAGCTTTCCTTTCGTCTTTGTTTATCTGATTCTGTTTTAAATACTCTTTTCCCTCCCTTTCTGAAAATAAGAATCCATTCATGCTCTAATGTTACATACGCACCTGAAGGCAACATACCAGAACCCATAAATTTATTTGGAGCATTGGTTTGTTTCCTCCAAAGGATATTCGGCAGATTAGGCACGCCTAATTGCTGAAATGCAGTGATAATTCTTGAATGATTAGGATAGAGTGCAAACTCTCCATTAATGGTGCGTGTAGCATCGCCGATATTAATACAGGCAAAACCTCCGGGTATTAACACGCGCTCCACTTCTGCCCAGATTTTATCCAACTCCTGATGCATCAGCTCAAATGCCTTTGTTCCATTGCCATTCCTGAGCTCTCCTTCAATAAGAGGATTTTGCTTAGACATAATTTCATCCCACATTTCAATCATAGGATACGGCGGAGATGTAACAACAAGCTCAATAGAGCTATCATTGATTTGTTGCATCTGCTGGGAAGCACCTATAAATATCTGGTGGGTTGTATTCGCTGTATTCATTCTGCAAAGATAAATGAATCTATACTATGGCGCCATTTGAAACCACATATAAATTTGGCAATACTTATTTCTCAATATTCCTCGTTAAACTAATAAAATAAAATTAACTCAAATTCATTTCAGAATTTTACTTAAACAATAATATCACACTCCTTAGTTAATAGAAATTGTGCTCGACTGACACAACATCTTCTTAACATTCCCACAAACCCTACCAATTTTTTCGCTATTTTTGAGAAAAAATGTAAATTTCCTTATGTCTGCGTTTCCCGGAAGATCCATACTACTCCTGTTTATTACTGCTTTTGTCGGTTCATGCCTGCCTGTTAAAACTTCTACTAACACTACTAATACTAACAAAGTAAGCTTTGCCAAAGGCTTTCCGGAAGGTCTGGAAGACATATCAAAAGGTAATTATTCAGCAGCGAATGTAGAGTTATCTGGCGGTGACTGGTATTTTGAAGACGCGCTGATAGGTAGCGGGGCCAATGATACCCGTAACGGCGAAAAAGCCATCAGAATCAGAGAAAAGGGTTTTGTGCGAATGAACTACGATATACAGGGAGTAAGAGAGATAAAAATGGCTTATGCCGCCTATAAAGGTGACGGAGACAGTGAATGGGAACTATATATGTCAAGAAACAGTGGCGCTAACTGGACAAGGCTGGAGAATCGTTTCCAGACAGATGGCAGCAAAATCAGCTTTATGCAGGTAACCATCAACGAGCCCAATAAGGCCCGCTTTGAAATCAGAAAAGTATCAGGAGGGAGCAGTCGATTGAATATTGATGATATTTCGATTATTATCTCCGCCTCTATCCCCACTCCTACTAACAATTCAACCAAACCTACACGTGACGATAATCTGACTTTGGGCAATCCGAGTAATGCTATACCCAAAGACGAGAATAATTATCTGATGATAAAACCCCAATACACGTTGTCTTATAGCAAAGCCCGCAGCTCGGCTAATTGGGTAAGCTGGCATTTAAGCACCGCCTGGAAAGGGGATATACAAAGAACGGATAATTTCAGGCCTGACGATACCCTGCCTTCAGGTTGGTATAAGGTGCAGAATAGCGATTATGTCGGCTCAGGCTTCGATAGAGGACATCTGTGCCCGTCAGACGATAGAGACAGAACCCTTGCCGATAATGAATCCACCTTTATCTTAACCAATATCATCCCGCAAGCCCCCAACAATAATCGTGGTGCATGGGCAGACCTTGAGACCTATTGCCGGAAAATAGCCGAAGCCGGAAATGAATTATATATAATAGCAGGAGTTTATGGAAAGGCAGGAATAGGCTCGAACGGTGGAAAAAGTTTTACGTTGGACAACGGCAAAATGGTAGTACCCGAATACGTGTGGAAAGTGATTGTTATTCTGCCGATTGGCACAGATGATATAAACAGAATCAACGAGCAGACACGTATTATTGCGGTCTATATTCCGAATAAACAAACGATAAAGGAGACCCAATGGGGTGAATACCGATTAAGTGTTGATGATCTGGAAAAAATAACAGGCTATGATTTTTTGTCGAACGTACCAACGGCTATTCAGAAAACGTTAGAAAGTAGAATGGACGATGGCCCCACCATAAAGGTATCTGCCACCCGACAATAATAACACCAGGAAAAATAAACCATCTATGAGAAAATTCTACTTTAACCTGCTTTTACTTTGCTCACATTCAGCTTTTGTATTGGCACAGAATTTCGATTCTTCCAATCTGCCCATTATATTTATTACTACACAAGGCCAGATCTATGACGACCCCAAAGTGAAAGCTAAAATGGAAATCATCTACAACGGCCCTGGTAAAACTAATAACCTGACAGACAAACCCAATCATTATAGTGGCTCTATCGGTATCGAAACCCGTGGTTCGTCGTCACAGATGTTTCCTAAAAAAAGCTATGGATTTGAACTGTGGGACGATAAAAACAATGCCATTGATGCCAGTTTGTTTGGTATGCCCGAAGAATCTGATTGGATACTCTATGCGTCTTATAACGAAAAAAGCCTGATGCACAATGTACTTACCATGAAGCTGGCACGCGAGATGGGCATGTATGCCAGCCGTACCCAATATGTAGAACTATTTATAAACAACCAGTATATGGGGGTATATGTATTTATGGAGAAAATCAAACGGGCAAAAGGTAGAGTAGATATAGCCAAACTAAAAGAAGACGACCTGACAGGCGATGATATTACAGGCGGATATATTTTTAAAGTAGATAAAACTACAGGTACAGGTTTAGGTGGCTGGACCTCGCAATACCAGAATAACCCTCCCGTTACCAATCGTACCTATTACCAGTACGAAGCCCCCAAAAGCATTACACCAGAACAAAAAAAATATATCAGCACCTATGTATCCAATGCCGAGTCTGCGCTAAAGAGCAGTAGTTTCAGAGATAAGGAAAACGGCTACCGGAAGTATTTTGATACACATTCGTTTATTGGTTTGTTTCTGACTAATGAGATTTCAAAAAACGTAGACGGGTATCGGATCAGTACTTTTTTCTATAAAGATAAAGACAGCAAAGGGGGGAAAATAAAGGCCGGTCCACCCTGGGACTACGACATTGCCTATGGCAACGGAAATTATTGCGAAGGCCAATACTATCAGGGGTTTTCTTATAAATTCAATAATGTTTGTCCGAACGATGGTTTTCAGGTGCCATTCTGGTGGGAACGTATGATGGAAGATTCTGCCTTTGTACGTGAATTGGGAGAAGAATACGCCTTTCAACGCAAACGGGGAGCATTTCAGTTAGACAAAATCTATAAGTATATCGATAGCCTGACTACCCAGTTACAGGCTCCGGCTTTCCGTAATTTTCAAAGATGGCCGATTTTAGGAGTTTACGTCTGGCCACAACCAAATCCTATTTCGAGTACGTGGTTTGGTGAGGTTGACGAACTAAAACAATTTGTTGCCAACAGATTGATATGGCTCGATGCGAACATCAAACAGCCAGCCGATTTGAGGATTACTGGAAATGAAGAAAACGGCCCGAATATACTGTCCATGAACGCCTACCCGAATCCGTTTCTGGACAGGATTTACGTAAACATTCATTCGCCCAAATCCGAAAAAGCAAATCTGATTTTGTATGACGCCAATGGCAGGATACTCACCCGGATTCAGGAGACCTTGCAGATAGGCGAAAATCAGGTAATGATTCAGGTACCATCAACTTTGCACCTCAGCAGTATTAACCTGCTGCAATTAGAAGCAAGCGGACATAAAATTGTAAAGAAGATGATACAACAGTAAAGTTAGTTTACCGGATAAATCATATAAGTATGCGGAATACCGTCTTCGATATAATCATTGCCAGTCAGTTCAAAACCTAACGACTGGTAAAATTTTTCGAGATACTTTTGCGCTCCGATTTTTATAGGTGCTTGTCCGAACAGGTCAAGCACTTTTTCTATGGAGTGTTTCATCAGTATCCTTCCCAAACCACCACCTCTGGCTTTCGGTGAAGTTACCACCCTACCGATTGAGGCATAACCTTCATAATACACGTTTTTATCAAAAAGCCTTGTATAAGCCACCAGGTTCTCGTCTTCATCAAATATCATCAAATGTAGTGCAACATTATCTTTGCCATCAGCATCGAGGAAGGGGCAGTTTTGTTCTACAACAAATACCTCCTGTCTTAAGGCAAGAATAGCGTATAATTCTTCAAGACTGAGTTCAGAGAAAGGTACACATTTGATAGTAATTGATAAATCGGGCATATATATTTGTGGCTAATATTAATAATCCGGAAGAAAAAAATGCTGCTCAATTTACATACACATCTTTTGAAAAAACAAGCCAACGAACAGATTATTTTCAACGAGATAATCCCTGACGCAGAAGAAGCCTTAGAGGATTTCGAGCTACAAAACACTGAAAACTGGCTATCAGCAGGCATTCATCCCTGGTATATCAACGAAAAGCTATCCAATTCCCAGCTAAAAAAACTGGCTGCTATTGCTAAAGAACCCACCATAAAATTCATAGGAGAATGCGGCCTTGACAGACTCAAAGGTTCTCCACTATCTGTACAGGAAGAAATTTTCATCAAGCAAATCCGAATAGCAGAAGATGTCAGAAAGCCAGTTATCATCCATTGCGTTCGGTGTTATAACGAGCTGATTTCCATCAAAAAAATAGTGAGACCCCGTGTGCCATCCGTGGTGCATGGCTTCAATACAAAAATTGAAATAGCCCGGCAATTACTCGACAAAGGTTTCTATTTATCTTTAGGCGGAGCATTACTACAAGAAGAATCAAACGCCCTGAAAGTTTTACAGGAAATTCCTCTGGAAAGACTTTTTCTTGAAACTGACGATAAAGACATTTCAATTATGGATATTTATCAAAAAGCGGCGACGGTGAAAGGTTTATCAGTGGAGGAATTGGAAAAAGTGATTTTTGATAATTATTTGGGGTTAAATCTATGACGATTTTTCAAATCGTCCTGT
The DNA here is from genome assembly GCF_013912375.1 of Emticicia sp. BO119. GTDB lineage: Bacteria > Bacteroidota > Bacteroidia > Cytophagales > Spirosomataceae > Emticicia. The sequence continues at coordinate 108,574 of NZ_JACETV010000005.1, forward strand.
CGACGAATTAGAAAATCGTCAGGTTTGTCAAGAGACGATTTAAAAAATCGTGATACATTTTTCACTACTTTTGCCCATGAGTTAAAAGAAACACAATGAACACAGTCGAAGCGCAATTAAGAACCGTCAATATCACCCGCTATGTTACCCCCCTGCGAGAGGGTGGCTCGTTGCCGGCTATTGCCGAAGCTGACGACGATTTTCTCTATGTAATCAAATTCCGTGGTGCAGGCCAGGGAGTAAAAGCCCTGATTGCTGAACTCATAGGCGGAGAACTCGCCCGTGCCTTAGGCTTACGTATGCCCGAAATGGTCTTTGCCAACCTCGACGAAGCCTTTGGCAGAACCGAACCCGACGAAGAAATACAGGATTTGCTGCAAGCAAGCGTAGGTCTCAATCTGGGTGTGCACTACCTATCAGGTGCAATTACTTTTGACCCCGTGCTTAATGTAGTCGACCCAAAATTAGCTTCACAGATTGTCTGGTTAGACTGTCTGTTAACCAATGTTGACCGTACCGCCCGCAATACCAATATGCTCATGTGGCACAAGGAACTCTGGCTGATAGACCACGGCGCCTCGCTCTATTTCCACCACTCATGGGACAACTGGAAAGAGCAATCGCTCCGCCCGTTTGTGCAGGTAAAAGATCATGTACTACTCCCTTTTGCCACTGAAATAGCAGAGGTAAACGAAGAATACTGCCAGCTAGTCACCTCACAGCTTATACAAAATATTGTAGCCTTAGTACCCGATGAATGGTTAATAGACCCATCATCTGAGGAATCAGCAGAAGAACGACGAGCCGTATATGCGCAATTTTTAGAATCACGGGTATCACACTCCCAGAACTTTGTTAACGAAGCACAGAATGCAAGAAAATTACTTATATGAGTATGCCGTAGTCCGTATTGTACCACTGGTCGAAAGAGAAGAATTCCTCAATGTAGGGGTGATTCTCTATTGCCCTAAAAAAGGCTTTCTGAAAGTCAGGTATCATCTGGACGAAGCACGATTAAAGGCTTTTTCGTGCAGTCTGGAAGTTTCAGAACTGGCTGCATACCTGCACACCTTAGAGCGTATCTGTATGGGTGGTAAAAACGGCGGCCCAATTGGTATGCTACCCATTGCCTCCCGTTTCCGGTGGTTGACGGCTACCCGTAGTACTATTATTCAGACCTCAAAAATCCATCCGGGTTTTTGTATTGAACCGGAAGAAACATTAGACAGATTGTATGAGCAGTTGGTGTTATAATTCTCATTTTTATAGCAAACGTAGAGACAGGGCATTACCCTGTCTCTACCAATTATTATGCATTGTGGGAATAACCAAAACAACAACAGATTTATTTGCATTAAATCCAATCTACCCCTAAATTTATACCCTCACGTATTTAACCCAGCAATCATCCATTATGACACCTTCACGCAGGAAGTTTATCAAAGGGATTGGCGCAGCCTCAGTCCTGATGGCTACTGAATCCTTTGCCAAACCATTCAATATTATTAAAAGCCTCAGAATAAGTCCAAACGACAAAATCCGTATTGCTACCATCGGTCTGGGTATTCAGGGAAATTCTGATACCAAAGCAGCACTACGCAACCCCGAAGCAGAACTGGTAGCTGCGGCCGATTTGTACGATGGCCGTTTGGTAAGAGGCAAAGAAGTATATAACAAAGACCTTTTCACGACACGTGATTTCAGAGAAATATTAAACCGTAAAGACATTGACGCGGTGATTATTGCTACGCCTGACCACTGGCATGACCATATTTCTATTGCGGCTCTGAATGCAGGGAAAGCCGTGTATTGCGAAAAACCAATGGTACAACACATTGATGAAGGCAGAAAAGTAATAGAAACCTGGCAAAAAACAGGTAAAACAATGCAGATTGGGAGCCAGCCTATTAGTGGAGCGGCTTATGCCGAAGCACAAAGACTATTACAGGCAGGCGAAATCGGTGAGTTGAACTTTATTGAAGCAACCTACGACCGTTTCAGTGCTTTAGGTGCCTGGACCTACTCTATTCCACCGGATGCCTCGGCTCAAACCATCGATTGGGACAGATTCTTAGGCGATGCCCCCAAACGTCCGTTTGATGCTACGCGTTTCTTCCGCTGGAGAAATTACCGGGATTATGGCACGGGTGTAGCCGGAGACTTATTTGTGCATCTCATTACAGGTATGCACTATGCAACGGGTGCCATCGGGCCTCACAGAATATTCTCATCGGGCGAACTAAGCTACTGGAAAGACGGCCGCGATGTACCTGATGTAATGGTAACCGTATTAGATTATCCTGAAACAGAAAAACACAAGAAATTTCAGGCGGTATTACGAGTAAACTTCGCCAATGCAGGCGCTATCAAAAACGTAACACGGGTTGTAGGTACCGAAGGAGAAATTCAATGGAGTGCGCAGGGGCTGACACTTACTAAACGTAAATTGCCTAAAGCACCGGGCTATGGTAATGGCGAAAGCTACCCAACGTTTGCAGAAGCTACACAAAAAGAGTTTTTGAAAGAATACGATGCCAAATATTCGGAAGCCGACAGAAAAGCAGAGCCTGTAAAAGAAGTGAAGTTTGACACCCCACAAGGTGACGATGCACATGCCAAACACTTCAAGAATTTCTTTGATAATATGCGTGTCAACAGCCAGAAAACCATCGAAGACCCAATCTTTGGTTTCCGTGCTGCAGCTCCGGCATTGGCTTGTAATCTAAGCTATTTTGATAATAAAATAGTGTATTGGGATCCGATTGAAATGAAAATGAAGAAGAAGTAAACCGCGCAACGTCCGCCCCAACAATGGGGAGAGGGGTTTTCGCTCCCTTCCCCACTGTTGGGGAAGGGCTGGGGATGGGATCTAATTCAAACAAAAATGAACGAAGCAAACTCTGCCATCATCAAAGAACTTGTTACTTTCCGAATGCCTTTCGGCAAATACAAAGACAGGCTCATCTGCGATTTGCCAGAACATTATCTATTATGGTTTCAAAAAGAGGGTTTCCCGGAAGGGAAACTTGGAACTTTGCTGGCTACTATGTACGAAATCAAACTCAATGGGCTTGAATATCTGCTCAAGCCATTGAAAGAAAGAAAAATCTGAAAGCTCTTCCAAACTATCTGCTACTGGCTACTGTTATAGGCTAATAAAACTTATTATACTTGTATGTCTGACAACACAACAATTATCCGGACAGCCCTTGTTACCGGAGGTTCAAAAGGTATTGGCTATGGCGTAGCCGAAGTACTAATCAAAGAAGGAATCAGGGTAGCCATCACGAGCCGTTCGCAGGAAGCTGTCGAGGAAGCAGCCGCTGCACTAAATAAAATCAAAGAAGGATATGCACTGCCAATGGTTTCAGATGTAAGAGATTTTACCTCTCAACAAAAAACAGTTGCTGCCATTATTGAAAAATGGGGAAGACTCGATTACGTAATCGCCAATGCAGGCGTAGGTCATCTGGTGCCTTTTCAGGATATTACATTAGAACAATGGCATAATACCATTGATATTAACCTGACAGGTGTATTCTATACTGCCAAAACAACTTTAGAAGCCCTCAAAGCATCGAAAGGATATTTCATTACCATTGCCAGTCTGGCAGGAGCAAATTTCTTCGATAAAGGAACAGCCTATAATGCCAGCAAATTCGGTCTGGTAGGTTTCACCCAAGCCCTCATGCTGGACCTGCGAAACGAAGGCATAAAAGTTTCTACCATTATGCCTGGTTCTGTGGCTACCTATTTCAACAACCATACACCAACTGAAAAAGACGCCTGGAAAATCCAACCGGAAGACATCGGGCAGATTGTTTCTGATTTAATTAAAATGCCTGCCCGTACTTTGCCAAGTAAGGTAGAGGTAAGGCCATCAATGCCGCCGGGTAAATAATATTTTTTAAGTATGGGTGTAACCAATGCGCCTATACTTAAATCTGTCACTTAAATCTCATTTTGAACGGCTTTTGATACACTTTGGTTGTCTTTTGACTACCGCTATGGCTGCATCTGCTACTATCTTTATCGGAAAAATAATCAAATAACGATGAAGACACCCGCCCGTATTGGTCAATGGTTTTATGGAATTGCAATAGTAGTTTATGGTCTGCAACAATTATGGTATGCCGATTTCCGTACCGTGCAGTTGCCTGCATGGCAATCGTATCTGCCGTTACTGCCTGTCTGGGCATATCTTTTCGGAATCTGTCTGATTGTGGCAGGCGGTGCTATTATATGGGGCAAAAAAGCCAGAGAAGCCTCGTTACTTACAGGCAGTGTTTTTTTGTTTCTGTTTTTGTTTGTGCAGATTCCTTATGAGCTTTTTGGTGACCCCAATAGTAGCCTGCATCTTGGTGTGTGGACAAATGCTTTAAAAGGACTTGCTCTGGCAGGAGGTGCATTTGTGATGGCGGGTTCTTTTGATAAAAGAGATTCAAACCATTCAGCTTTCGCTAAATTTTCAGAAAAGTTTATTCCATTCGGGCCGTTATTCTTTTCAGTCACTATGATTAGCTTTGGCATCGCTCATTTTCTCTATACAGACGGAGTATCTACGCTTGTTCCGCCTTATTTTCCTGACCCTGTTTTCTGGACACGCCTGAGTGGCGTCATATTAATAGCCTCTGGCATGGCAATTACTTTAAAAATTAGACGTGGTGCCATTGCAATGTTATTCAGTATTGCTTTATTTCTATGGGTATTCTTATTGCATCTTCCACGAGCCATTCAAGACCCCCATGCTTCAAGAGCCAACGAGGTATCAAGCTGTTTTGATGCGCTGGCCTTTTGCGGCATTGCCTTTATTATATCGCTCAGAACACTAAAATCTGACTTGTCTGAAATCTTTGAAACTACCACTAACTAATAAATCTATCGTCTTTGCCTGCAATATCACGGCAAACCGTGATTGCTTCCGGTTACATTTCATGAGAAATTTGTAAAAAAATGTCCATGAAAAATTTTAGCTATTTCTGCATCATCTTTGTGCCTTTACTGAGTTCTGCACAATCAACGATGATGCTCCCAAACAGGATTGAATTACCCAAAGTAGCTACTTTAGTTACCTGCACCAGCAATGAAATGGGAAGAATGGTTTATCGCACCAGCGATAACAAAGCCTATTATTGTAATGGCACCGACTGGCAGGAAATGACTGGCGGAGGGTTTACGCTCCCCTATTCGGGCACAGGTGATACCAATTCAAACCTCTTCAGAATTATTAATGAAGGCAATGGCAGAGCTATCTATGCCGAAACCCAGGGCAATGCACTCTCCATAGGGATTCAGGCAGTAGCCTCTCATACAGCACCGGATATTGACAATTTTGCCGTTTTTGCTCAGAATAAAAGTACCAATGCCTTAGGTGCTGGGGTTTTTGGGCGCCACGAAGGCACAGGCATTGGCGTTTATGGGGTTACTCCTAATGCTGGAATCGGTGTAAAAGGTCTGGCCTTTCCGGCAGAAATGGGTGGCACTGGCACTGGTATTGGTGTCTGGGCAGAAAGCACAGCCGGTTATGGGCTTTATGCCAAAAGTAAAAGCTGGTCGGCAGTTAAAGCCGAAAGTGAAACAAGCTTCGGGTTGCATGGATTGAGTAAAGATGATGCCGGTGTTCGTGGACAATCGGTAGATGGCATTGGGGTATATGGGACAAGTTATACAAAGTATGCAGTATATGGCTATAGCTACGGCACCGAAGGATATGGTATTTATGGTTCAGGACTTTATGGAAACGCCGGATATTTTGATGGAAATGTAAAAGTAAAACGGGATGTATTTGTCGGGGAAGACAAAGGTATTATCCAGAATACCAACGGCACACAACTGAAATATTACACAGGCACAGTCGGTTTTGAATATACCCTTACGGCCTTTAGTACATTTATCTCTGACGAAATACCTATTGCTACTTTTTCTTCAAAGCCTGTGGTATATATTGCCGATGTTACAAATCAGTCTGGGTCATATTACAAAGTTATTGTAACGGTCGTAGCGGTAACTAACAACTCTGCCAGGCTCAGGTTTTACAATGCAAGCGATGCCCAGATTACCTTTAGCGGTACCTGGAATTTAGTAGCTATTGGTCCAAAATAGCCTGAAAATTTCGTATTAAAGCAAAATATCACGGCAAACCGTGATTGATTCCGGTTTCTTTTCATGAGAGATTTGTATAAAAAATGTCCATGAAAAAACTATTCACCTTACTTTTCTACATTGTTTGTAGTTTGCCATTAATAGGGCAAAGTATCACTATTTCGCCCACTTCAAATACTGCCATTCTTCATTCAAGCAGTACCATAAATGGTTTTATTTTACCAGCTATGTCAAAATCCCAGCGAGAAGCAATCAGTAACCCGCTGAATGGTCTGCTGGTGTTTCAGAATACTGTCAATGCCAATAGTGATAAGGGATTTTACTGGTATAATACGGCCTACTGGTATCGGTTGGCTGATGAATCGGATCTGGGCTGGAAAATATTCAACGATAATCAGTACAGCAAGGTTTCAGGCAATGTAGGAATCGGAACAACTTTGCCAGATGATAAACTTCATGTACGAACCTCTACAGCCTCGGCAGGAATTACTTTCGATGGTGTGAACCCTACTTTTCAGTTCAGACAAAAAGAGGCTTCAGGTGCTACCTATACCGACAAGGGGTTTATTCAGTTAGCCAGTGATAACCTCAGAATCGGCGTAAACAGTAGCAATTCAGGAGGTAGGTTCATTATCAGAACCCATGGCGCTGACCAGATAGAAGTAGATGGGAGTGGCGGAGGTGGCAGGATGTATTTTAATTATGGTGGTGCTAATGTCGGGTATATTTCGCCGGCTTCTTCGGGCAATTTATACATTGCAACTTCGGGTAATTCTGCCGATTTTGTTGGTCTGAATGGTATTCTGTTTGCTACAAATGGCGGCCGTGTGGGTATTAATACCACTACACCGCAAGAGAAATTAGATGTGCAGGGCAATGTAAGGATATTGGGCAGTATTGCAATGGCCGGAGAAATTACCAAGACCAATGTGGCAGAAGGGAGTTTTCTGCCGCTTTGCTACGGGAAAGTAAGCTTTGGTGGCGACCGTGCCTCAGGTTCAAGTAATTTTACCTCTGAAAATACATCGACGGGGCATTATACTATTTATAATGCGAGTATTCTCTATACCTCTACTATTATCGTAACCCTTAATAGCTCCAATGCCCAGATAGTGGCCTCAGCAGGTTGTTCAGACGGCGAGTGTCATGTGTATCTGAAAGACGGTTTCAGTAATAATAACAGTTTCGCCTTTATAGACCAGCCCTTCTATTTTGTAATTTATAGATAACCATGAAAAAACTAATCCTGCTACTCAGCTTTGCTACTCCATTAGGAAGTTATGCTCAATCCACAACTATTTTGCCCGATGCACTTAGTGTACCCAGAGTTACCTCTCTGGCCACATGTAATTCAATAGAAAAAGGGAAACAGGTACTTAACACTACCGGCAACAAAATGTACCATTGTTATCAGAAAACTATATAAAGTACAGACACCCGGAGTTTTCTGATTGTAGGGCCTGAATAAAACAGCTCAGTCTATTTCATCTGCCAGCAATTCATTGCCTGCTTTGTCATAGTAGGCAATGGTTAGCTGGCTGGTATTGAATGTCCATTTTTCTACTCCACTATCAGCTAACCCCTGTATCATCTGAAAATAATCGGTCTTGCCCTGCGCGTGCAATTCCAAATGTATTTTCAGGGCTTCAAGGTTACTCGTTTCAGCAATAGCAAGTTTTTCATGTATGGCAGAAGAAACCAACAGCTGATTTTCGGCTCCATAATATTCCGAATGCCCGTCAGTAATGAATGAATCATATTTCATGACACCTATCTCATTTAAAGCATGGAGGTACTGAGGCAAGGTAGATTTTTTGCCGAAGTTATTATGGATTTCGTTGATTTGGTCAAGTGTGAACATAGCTAATCTTCAATTTTATACTTTAATAAAACGAGCGATTCTAACTTTCTGGTATCAATTACCTCGTTGGTATGGTCATTAAAATTAGCTAATTGCACATTTTTTATGAAATAGACGGTATCACCCACAATATCAAAAGTGGTCGGTGATTGAAAAGTTGCATCAAAATGAATTAATTCTTTAATGCCCACAATCTTGGTTCCGTCTTCGTTCAGGAAATACCTCATTAATCCTTTTTCTACCATTCCTATCAGGCTATTCCGGTAAAATTTCATACCATCAATACCTGCTGATGCTTTATCTGGCTGATTGAGGATTTTCTTTGTCTGCACATCTACCACTCTGATTCCGTTGACCGATGCCAGATATAGTCTGGTATTATCGTCAGAAATAGCAATGCCGTTAGAATGTCCTACGGCCACTGTGTCTAAATACACTTCTATATTTTTATCGGGTCGTTTGATAAGATAGATTTTATTACTCTCAGAGTCCGTAACAAAAATCTGGTTAGACGCACTCACTGCCAGGTCGTTCAGATACCCGTATGGCGCAATATCTGTTTTATACCGGGCAATTAATTGCCTGGTTTTTGTATTTAATAGCAGCAAAACGGAAGTGTTATTCTGTTTTTGTAAACTATTGCTCAAAGCATATAAAGTATCACCTTTGATGGTCATTCCGAAACCGGATTGGTAATCGTATTGGTTACTTTCAATAAAATCAGTTGCATTGCGGCCGTCTATCTCCGATGTTACAATCTTGTTTTTTCTGAGGCTGCTTAAAAACAACTTACCTGATCGGGCATCAACTGCAATTCCTTCAGGTATGAGGTCTTTTTCAAAAGTCAGATTCACGGTTTGAGAGTCTGATTGTGTGCGGCAACTGATAATTGTCAGGAAAAGGAGTAAAAATAGAAGCAGGTTTTGCATTGGTTGGGATAATTTTGGCTGAAACAGGAAGTAAAGCTCTTTTTCAAAAGTACTTAATAAAATGTGCATGCGCAAATCTGCCTGCTTTAACCATGTACTCCCTATTCCCGTTCATAAATGAGTCTGAAATAGTTATTCAATCATACAAAATTTCTATTTTAAATACGCTCCTTCCTTGCGCAAGCCTATTCAATTTACTAACCTTACAACACCTTCGTTAGATAGGATAGGTATAACACCGCAGGCGAATCACTTTTAACTTGCCACTTTCCTATTATTTTGCTTATTTAGGGTCTCTTAAAACCTCAACAAACTTATGCGAGCCCTATCAGGAGTTCTACTACTTATCTCTTCGGCTGTTTTTGCCCAACAAACTGTTCAGCAACGAACGGCAATCGAAACTACCAGACGTACAATCCGACAAGATGTACCCATGACCAACTCAATCCGTAAGGCTTTTGCGGCAGGTACACGTGATTTTTCCGGTAAACCAGGGCCAAACTACTGGCAGTTGGAAACTGATTATACCATTCAGGCAAGCCTTGACCCATCTACCCAGACTATTACAGGCACTGAAAAAATATTGGTGCATAACAACAGCAATGAAGATTTAAGGAATCTCGTTTTGCGCCTCGATCACAACATTTTCCGCCCGGAAGTACCCCGTGGTTTTTCAACTCCTGCAGAAGCCACCGAGGGTATGGTAGTAACAGGTATCAAAATAGCCGGAGCAGAGATTGACCAAAAAGCCATAAGAGGGCTGAACCGAACTATTGCCACCGTTACCTTGAAAGAACCTATCAAGGCCAGAACAAACGCAGAGGTAGAAATAGCCTGGCATACCAAATTACCGGGTGGGCCAAATGGTGTAGGACACCGTATGACCCAACGTTTTGATGACAGACTTTTTCAGCCTACGCAATGGTTTCCTCGCCTGGCCAAATACGATGACCTGAGAGGTTGGGAAACCAGCCAGTATATGGGGCCCGCAGAGTTCTATAACAATTTCGGCAAATTTGATGTAAGCATCACCGTACCTGGTGGCTGGATAGTAAGTGGTACTGGTGTGCTGCAAAATCCTGAACAGGTTTTAAATGAAACAACCAGAAAACGTTTAACAACTGTTCTGAATAGCAACGATGAAATAACAATCGTAAGCGAAGAAGAAGCAGGCAAAGCGACCGCCCCCGGTGATAAACTTACCTGGCATTTTGTGGCCGATAAAGTAAACGATTTTGCATGGGCTACAGCCGGGAAATTCGTCTGGAAAGCCACACGTGCCACCATTCCGGGCAAGGGGCCGATCCCTGTTTATATGTATTATCTGCCCGAAAGAGCCAGAATGTTTGCAAAGGCAGGAGAAATTACCCGCCATGCGTTAGAGTTTTATTCTGCCCTCTGGACACCCTACCCTTTCCCACAAATGACTTTGCAGGATGGCCCGAGTGCAGGAATGGAGTATCCGATGGTGATAAACTCTAATCAGGGAGCCGCCGACCATGAAACGGGGCATCAATGGTGGCCGATGGTAGTAGGTAATAATGAAACCCGCTATGGCTGGATGGACGAAGGCTTCAACCAGTATATGAATATCCTGTCAGGCGCTGATAGCAAAGGTGTACCTTATAAACTGGATGGCCTCGGCCAAAGCTATGGCAGACAAAGCGGCGATGAGGACGAAGCTCCAATGATGTGGAGTGCCAATGATGCAGGTAGCGGGTATCGGTTCCAGACCTACGGCAAAACTCCTCTGATGCTTTCTATGTTAGGAGGTATTGTAGGTGATGAAGCCGTAATGAAAGCCATGAAAGAATATGCCAGCGTATGGAGCTTCAAACACCCATCCCCCTGGGATTATATGTATTTCATGAATAATGCACTTGGCCAGAATCTTGACTGGTTCTGGTATTACTGGTTATTTACTACTGAATCGGTAAATGGCTCTGTTCAGGAGGTAAAGACTAACAAAGATAAAACCATTGTAACAGTACATCAGGCCGGAGAAATGCCTTCGCCTGTGGTATTGAAAGTTGAGTTCGAGCCGGAAGGTCCGGCTATTAAAACACCGGCCAATGCTAAAATGCTTGATGCCAATACCGCTCTCGTAACCTGGCCTGTTTCGGTCTGGTTTGATGGTAATCGTACCTTTGAAGCTGAAATGAATTTCGGCAAACGAAAAATCAGACAAATCACTTTAGACCCGAATGGCCGATTCCCTGATAAGGACATTAAAGACAACATTTGGCCAAGATAAGATAAACAGCTATATCCACCGTGGCACGGCTACTACTCGTCCGAGATTGGCTGTGCCACGGTTAATGCACTCAGAAATCTCTCTGACTCTACAGGAAAATCCTAAAGTAAAAATATAGGAGCTAAGCCTACCGGCGCATTCTTGGATGAGTATATGCGTGACACCGTAGGCCGTGGTGAGCTATTTGACCCGCTCAATACCATTTAAAATTCCTCCTTTAATCATCTTCCCATAACCATCATCAGGCAATAAATCGGCAAATGAAAGAGCCAGTTGATAATTTTTTCTGGCCTTAGCAAAGTCATTCAGGTCTTCATAGCATTTTCCAATATTTAAATACAAAGATGGATACGTAGCCCTTATCGAATCATCATTGATGTTCAAGGCATGCTGCAAGGCTGTTTCGTCCCATTTCAATTTATCAGCTATGGTTTTCTGATGCCGCGCTACATAATGTGCTGAGGTGAATTTCTCAAAATCATTGGCTGCTTCATCCCATGCTTGCTGAAAAAGTTGTAGCGCCTCTTCTTTTTTTCCTTCTCCCTCCAACATCATGCCTTGTCCGCACATTTGTACGATTTTGTTGTTTTTGTCGAACTGCATTATAATTATTAATTAATGAGCTACAATAGTAATAGGTCTTATACCCCCGAAGCATTGATATACATCAAAAAAACTATTTAGATTTCAATCGGCTCAAGGTTTCCTGCGTTATATCCAGAAATGAAGCCAGAATCCTATTCGAAAGCCTTTGAATATAAATTGGCGTTTCAGCCATTAGCTTATCAAAGCGTTGTTTCGCCGAAAGCGTTACCAGATTTTCTATTTTCTTATTCTGATAGAGATAAGCCATTTCCAGCAGCATTCTATAAAACTCCGCCCAGGCTGGCAATTCGGCTATTAATCCATGAAAATCTTTATGGCTGATGACATATACTACTGAATCTTCTAAGGCATCAACCAGCTCAAGCGAGGGTTGTTGTGAGATAAAACTGGCAATGGAAGTCGCAATAGAACCCTCAAAGGCCACATATCTTGTTTTCTCATGCCCTTGTGTTGTAAGGTAATACGTACGGATGCAGCCGCTATGAACAAAATATAATTCCTTACAAATCTCTCCTTCAGAAAGCAAAAAAGTATTCTTTTTTATAGTTTTTGGCTTAAAATAAGAGGCTATTGAATCGATTTGCTCATCGTTAAGCTTTGTATTGATTCGAAGGTAATTTCTGAGTTTTTCTTTCACGCAATCAGGTATTATGAAATTCTTGCCTTTAAAATTACTATTAATCAAAGTCAGATTTCAGAAACTGTTTGAGTTAATATTGTTTTAATAGATATTCTGGAAATCTGATATAAATCCGATTAAGATAAATATCACGGCAAACCGTGATTGACATTGAAAAAGCAGGATAAGATATTTGCTGAAAAAACCACCCATGAAAACATCTACAAAACTTTACTTATGCTTTGCATTTATCTTGTCAGGAAACATCATATTTGCTCAGACAGCAAAAGTAGTTGATACACCCGATGGAACAGTCATCAGCACGATCGGAGGTAATGAAATTCCACATTCTACTGCCATTCTGGATATCAGAAGTACTAATAAAGGCATTTTATTGCCTCGTATGACAACTGCTAACCGTGATGTTATCAGTGTTCCGACAGCAGGTTTACTAATCTATAATACTTCCACCAATCAGTTCAACTACCACAATGGTTCGTCCTGGCAGGTAGCTTCTTTAGGTAATCAGTGGGGGGTTAATGGGAGTGTGCTGCATCATAGCGGACAAGTGGGTGTGGGTACTTCAACAATGACTAATGCCAATACTTTTCTGACGGTAAGAGGAAATCTGGGAGGTACTAATCTGGAAGGTATGTATATAGATGCCAGCAGCACCACCGGAAAGGCCTTTTATGGTTATTCGGTCAACGACAGTTCAAGAGCTTATCATTATTATGATGGCAGTACCTCAAAATGGAATCTGGCTATGGGAGGTTTAGATAGAATAACAGTTACAAGTAGCGGTTTCGTAGGCATCGGAACAACCTCCCCTACATACAGATTAAGTGTGGGAGGCAGTACTTACATATCTGGCGGTGCTTACATTGCCAGCACCTCATTCATTGGTGATTATTTAGAGGTAGATGGCTCAATTTATGGGTATAACAATCTATCTGTGAGTGGAGTAGCAACAATAAAAGGCGGTAAAGGAGTAGCCTACAATGCCAGTAGTTCTCAAAATCTCAGAATATTCAGATTTACCACAGACTACATTCATGTAGCATTAGCAGCACATGCATCAACTTCTACTACAGTGACATTTGCAGGAGGTTTTACTTCAACACCTTATGTTATGGTTGGAGATATTGATTTGTCAGGCGGAACGGCAGGTGAATTACACCGGGTAATACTGGTATTAAGTGGCTGTTCCTTAAATACTACAAACGGAGATACTACTTGCAATGCAAAATTGATAAACACAGATAATAGCAGTTTAGATTATAGTATCAGATGGAACTGCGTGGCTATCGGCTATTAACCAGCAATTCATTCTGACCCAAAGGCACTAAAATCGTAAACTTAGTGCCTTTGCCCGATTCTGAACCAATAAACAGCTCTCCTCCTATAGCCTCAACGCGACCCTGAATATTTTTCAGTCCAATGCCTTTCTGCTGGTTTTCCTGTATGCCACGTCCGTTATCTATTACTTCCAATAGCAAATCCTTACCTTTCTGAGCCAGATAAATCGTAGCGCCAGTAGCTTTTGAATGCTTGATGATATTCTGCATCAGTTCAAGACAAATGACGTAAATATTCAGATCAATATTTTTATTACGATACGTTAATTCATCAATTACCAAGTCGAAATAAATGCGCTGATTATGATTGATTTTCTGAATCATGCGTTTAAGTGCATTCGCCAGACCTTCTTTTTCCAGTTCTTCGGGCATCAGATTATGTGAGAGAATCCTGACTTCCGAATAAGCATTCTCAGTCATAGATAATATATTGGCATAAATCTGCTGCTCTCTTTCAGACAGGTGTTCGGGGCTGATATTATCTAACGATATATTGATAGCCGTCAGTAAACTACCTAAATTATCGTGCAGGTCTGCGGCCATACGTTTACGCTCAATGGTTTGCCCACGCTGCATGGCTTCCTTGATTTCATCATAAGACTTCTGCAATTCTGCTGTTCTTTCCCTTACCTTTTGCTCCAGTTGTTCGTTCAGCAATTCTGCTTCTTTTTTCCGTTTCTGTATATTCCTGAAGTTCCAGGCCAGAGATAGCAGTAGCAGCCCAAGCAAACCAACACCAACCCACAAGAATTGCTGAGTCTGCTGTTTTCTTTCGGCTTCGGCTGACAAGTTTTCGATACGATTCTGCTGTAAAAGTCTTGTCTTTTCCGATGAGGTTTTCAGTTGTTCTATCTGAAACTTTCTTGCCAGTTCGTCTCTCTCATTCTTTTCATAAAGTGCCAACCTTTCAGCTTCCGCATTACGGCTTTTAAGTAGTAAAATTTCATTTGCCCGCAGCGATGAATCGATAATCGCCTTCTGTAATAATTCCTGTCGCTCAAACTCTGCTTTGGCTCTTTCTGTCTCCAGTTTCTTCTGCAACCCCAACACCTGTGTCAGTTTCCGACGATTACTTATTGAATCGTTCATGATATTGTATCTTTCGTAGGCTGTCAGGGCTAAATCATATTTTTGCAGTTTTTTAGCAGACAGATACTGCACTTCATAATTATCAGCTTCGTGTTTGATAGCCATTGCCGCCTGCGCCAATGACTCTGATCTGGTAGTATATTGCAGAGCTAAAGAATAATCTCCTGATAAATATGCCGCCTTTGCCAGATAAGTATAACAAGCAAAAAGATAAAATCGGCTATTTGTTTCTTCAAAATACCTGACAGCTTTTTTGACATTAGCTATTCCTTCTTCAATTCTATCCAGATGTATAAGGCAACGGCCTATTTCCATCAATGTAACCATTTCAATAGAAGTAGACAGCTTACCCTCATGGATATAATCCAATGCCTTCCGGTAATTTTTCAGTGCTTCGGCAAATTGCTTTTGTTCGGCATAAATCACACCTATATCATCATATTTATACGCATAGCTCAAAGCCCATTTACCGATTTTTTCTTTGGCAATACCCATTTTATAATCATTGGCCTGACAGATACTTATAATATCTAAGGCTTTTTTATGATAAATAAGGGCGTTTTCGTAATCACGCAAGAGCTGATAACTACTGGCAATGCGGGTTAATGAATAAGTAGCCAGTATTAAATCTGCCCCTTTCAGATTCTCGGCTTTTTTATTGGCTTCCAGACTAATATCCAGTGCTTTCTGGTAATCTGTTTTAATGGTGTAAGCAATGCCTATATAATCATAGGCCTTGAAAATCTGGGCATTATACTGAATATGGGTGGCATATTTCAATAATCTTTCCGCATAACGCATCATCGAATCAGGGTTTTTCTGTGCTATCCGGTTATTATAATACATATAGGCCAGTCGCTCTGTGGCCAACACTATTAGGGTATCTTCTGTCCTGTTTCTGGTTTTGTGTTCAAGTGTGTAAAACAACCTTTTAGTAGCCACAAAAATACTATCGGCATTCACGGGTTTACGGGCAAGGTCAGCCGCCTTAAAAGTATCATTCAGATCAGGCAAGCGAACCGATTGGGCAAAGCTATTGGAATAGAGGAGGGTCAGAACTATTGAAAAATAGAAGCTAATATTTTTCATGGCATGCCGTTGTTTGGATGAAAATTCCAATCGAATAGTAAATTTACGTTTTAAAGGGTCGAATTATTCATTCTGCATCAAGTTTTTTGCAAAAAGTTATTAAGCGTTTTCTCTTAAAAAAACAAAACCCCCGGCTTATGACCAGGGGTAAAATAAAATATTTTTCACCTCTGCTACTTCTCCTTATAAATCTTCCCCTCTTTCATTACCAATGCTACATTCATCATCACTTTGGCATCTTTCAACGGGTCACCTTCAACGGCTACAATATCAGCAAGTTTTCCTTTTTCAACAGAGCCTAATTCTGATTTCATACCCAGAATTTCCGCATTCACAATCGTAGCAGATTTAATAGCTTCCATCATCGGCATACCGCCTTCTACCATATATTGAAACTCTTTGGCATTATATCCATGCGGAAACACCCCGGCGTCTGTCCCGAATGCCACTTTCACCCCTGCCTTATAGGCTTTAGCAAAAGTTTCAGCAATTTGTTTGGCTGTTTCAATGGCTTTGGGCACAACTAATGGATGATAATACCCCGGCACTTTTACCGAATCTCCTACCGTTTTTCCGGCAATGATGGTCGGCACATAATACGCTCCATGCTTTTTGAACAGTTCAATAGCTTCATCGTCCATAAAAGTACCATGTTCAATCGTAGTTACTCCGGCTCTGATGGCGCGTTTCATTCCTTCCGCACCATGTGCATGGGCAGCTACATGAAAACCATAATCTTTAGCTGTTGAGACAATCGCCGAGATTTCGTCTTCTGTAAATTGCGGGCCTTTTCCGTTTTTGGCAATACTCAAAACACCCCCGGTTGCGGTTATCTTGATACAATCAGACCCATCTTTATACCGTTGGCGTACTGCCTGACGACCTCCTTCGGGGCTATCAACCACGCCATTTGTCACATAATCAGGTACAGAATAGGTATTGCTGATACCATTGGTAGGGTCACCGTGCCCACCGGTCGTAGCAATCGTGCGACCAGCCGTAAAAATTCTCGGGCCAATTACCAGACCTTTATTAATAGCATTGCGTATTGAAATATTTACGCCGCTACCGCCTAAATCTCTTACAGTTGTAAAGCCCGCCATGAGTGTAGTAGCTGCATATTTCTGCGATTCAAAGGCAACGTCAGCCATATTGCTACTCATACGTTTCAGGTACTGGTCTTTGCTGGTTTCGCTTTCTATATGCACGTGCATATCAATCCAGCCCGGCATTACGGTACGGGTTTTCATATCAACCACTTTATCGGTGGCCTGAGCAGCTGTATAGCCATTCTGTATATCGGCAATACGATTTTTTTCTACCACAATCGTCACCTGCGATTTAGGTGTATTGCTGATACCATCTATCAGTGTACCGCAATGAATAAGAGTGCGTTGTGCAAATGTGGTGGAAGATACCCCCAGTAAGAGGGCTAACAGGTAGCTTTTCTTCATTGATGAGTTTAGTTTAGGTATGGTGTAAATATAAATAAAAAAGCCTCTCTGTTGTGCAGAGAGGCTTAAAATTTTATCAAATCCCTTAGTTCTTCGATACCAGTACTCCATTAGCAACAAAGGTAAGTTCTGTTTTTGGTTCTGTAATTCTGGCAACCTCTTCTTTGCTTTTACCTCCGTCTTCGGCATAGTGGCGAAGCTCATCAACCGAGGTAGTTTTGGTTTTGGCATTGCCTTCAAATACTACTGTTTTTCCGGCTATATCTTTTGGCACAAAGAAACCATAATCCTTAAAAGTAACCCGCATGGTTTCGCCGTTATCTAATTTTACTTTCATCCAGCAGCCTTTTACCTGACATACTGATTCAACCACGCCCGACACCTTGCTTTCAAAAGCGGGCATTTCTTTAGCTTTTTTGCTTAATTCTGTTGCTGGCAATGCTCCGTTAGCTTCTATTTTTTCACCAAAGCTGTCGAATTTCTGACCAAACGAAATGTTTACAGTAATTAAGATAACAAGAATTGAAATAAGTTTTTTCATTGTTGATAGAATTAATTTTGATGATAAAACTGATTACACTTTTTTAGAATAAACAACTGTCAATCACAAGATTTTATCATATGATATTTTTAAAAACAGCAATTTTAGATATTTAGTACAAAGTTAAGTAAAAAATTGATTAATCAATTACTGTTACCCAACCTTTGCAGGTAGAGCCCGACGGCGTACTGAATATATAATAATAAGTACCCGATGGCATACCTTTACCCCAGTCGTTCTGATAATCTTTCGATTCATAAATCAGTTTGCCATAGCGGTTATAAATATCTATGGTCACGTCCTTGAATCCGGTTACAAAGTTATCATTTTTTCCGTCATTATTTGGAGTTATCACATTCGGCACTTTGCCATCATTTTCAGGTACATCAATACTTTTGGTCACTGATAACTCACACCCTATCTTGTTATAAGCCTTAAGTGTAACCTGAAAAGTGCCGCTTTTAGTATAGCGGTAACTCTGGGGTATCAGGCCATTCAGCGTATCGGCATTACCCATACCCCACTTAAACTCAGTTGCATTCTGTGTTTTATTAGTAAAAGTGAGTTCATAAGGTTTTGTACAATCCTGCGTGATGGAGTAATCAAAATCCGGTTGAAATGTATCATCAATTTTCACAGTTACACTTCGGGTTGGTTTACAACCATCGGGGTATTCGCACGTGACAGTATAAGTACTGGTTTTAGTAGGCGTAACTGTAATAGTTGTACCCGGCAAGTCTTGTACCTCTGGCCCAGACCACGTAAATTTGATTCCATACCCGGTAGCTTTCAATTCAACAGTCTGCCCTGCACATATTTCTTTGCCTCCATTAGCCAGAAAATCCGGTTTATTATCTTCTACTTTAATTGTTACTTCTTTATTTACTACACAACCATCTTTTTCAATCGTTACCGTGTATTTAGTGGTACTCTGGGGTTTGGCAATAGGGTTGGCTATTGAAGAATTATCTAAATTAGCCGATGGCGACCACGTGTATTTCTCGCCCCCCTGTGCAGTTAGCTGTACAGGAGAATTAGGACAAACCAGCGTATCGCCGCTGGCTTTGGCGATAAAACCTTTTACCAGGAGTGTCTTGATGGTAGAATCTGTAGTACGACAAGTGATTTTATTAAAAATACGCAGTTTGATAGTATAAGTGCCGGGTTCTGTAAAATTATACCCTATCATATCTTTGGTTCGTGTAATCACGTTTTCATTGATTACCCATTCATAGGTTTTTGCACCTTTACTGAGGTCATAGAAATTAATTTTTGCCGGGGCGCATATTTCTGTTACAGGGCGGTTTGCTTCATTTTTTATTTCAAAATTGGCTCTCAACGCATCAATTTCAAACTTAAAAGCTGCCATATTACAGTTGGTACTCATGTGTTGTGGCTGATACGCATTTTTAATTGGGAAAGTTGCAATATGATCTTCACCACGCGACAGACAAGCGCAGGCGCTATGATAAATATACCCGTGTTTATCGAACCGACAGGTGCCGCCATCTACGTGGTCGCCTACTTCTCCTGTTGGGTCTTTTGGTGCAGCCGAGCCAAAAAAAGTAGCATAAAGCAATGACTTTGCGTTTTTCTCTAAAATCATCAGGTAAAAATTACTACCTGTGGTAGTAGCCTGATAGGCATCGGCAGTGACAGGTAGCCCTGTGGTAGTACTAAAGCGATTCAGGTTTTTAGAGGCCGATGAGTTTACTTTCCCGCCCCAGCCTGCCAGATAAATATTCCCGCAGTCGTTTACCAGAAAGGCCGTTGGTACAATATCAATACGCCCCCTGCCTCTACCTGCACCTACCACTGTAGAAAAGATGGTTTTAGACAGGTTTTTATCCAGACAATGCACAAATTGCCCGCTATTGGCATTGCGATAAACATTATCAGACACCGGGTAGCTGCCTTGTGTAAGCCCGAATATATAGACATTATCGTCGTTATCGATTTCGAGAAAGAAATTGGCATCTGCTTCGTCTGTACCCATATAGGTCATTTGCTCAATGGCACCTGAAGCACTGAATTTGGCAATAAATCCATCTCCACTACCTCCATAAGCCTGCCCGTGTACTCCTGGTGTAGTTGGCAGGTTAGCACTGAATGTCTGCCCGCATACATATACCTTTCCGGCATCATCAACTTTTATTCCATAAGCTCCGTCAAAATTATTGCCCCCCAGGTAAGTGCTCCACAAGAGCTGTGAGCAGGTCGGGTTGAGTTTACAAACCACCGCATCGTAACCTGCGCCTTTGGTAGTCTGGCTTGCATTTACCAGTGGAAAATCGGTCGAGGCCGAAATAGAAGCAAAGTAAATATTATCGTCTTTATCAACTACCACCTCACCCCGAAACTCATCACCATAGTTTTTGATAATCAACGCACGGGTATCGTTAAATCCATCATTGGCTTTACCACCCATATAAGTACTACCTACCAGTCTTCTTCCATCGGCACTCAGTACTGCCACAAAAATATCACTGCCCCGTTCAAACCCTATCCCTGTAAAATTAGGATCTTCGTCGGCCGTCGATATAGACCCATACACACCAAACAGGCTACCACCAGCGTGCTTTTTCTGATAAGAAGCACCCGTAGTCGGAAAATTTCCAGAGGCTGTAGTACCAAAAATCACTAACTCTCCTTTAGAGTTGGCAATCAGGCTATGTGGCACGTCAGAGGCATCTCCACCCAAAAAAGTAGCATATAAGAGTTGAGAACCATCAGTACTGAACTTCATAATTACCACGTCTGTGATGCCATAACCCTTAGGGTTATTCATCCCGTTCGACATACTGCCGGAATCCCCATTAACCTGAAAAGCGCCATTCGTTACCGGAAAATCAGTACCAAAAACCGAACCTCCAGAAAACAGATTGCCGTCTGCATCATAAGTGGCCGTCTGAGCCCAGTTATCTGATTTTGAGCCGGAGTAGGTCGAAAAAACTAATTCGGGGTCGATGGTGAGAGATTGCGATGCATCATATTTCTCAGGAAACTCAAATTGCACTTCATTGTTTCGTAACCTGAATCCCGATTTAACCTCAGCGGTCTTTCCGCCAATTACCTGAAAAGAATAAGGTTCAAACTCTGTTACAGTATTTACAGAGGTTTGGTAGCTGAGTTTTTTATTCTGAATACTCAGTTCATCAAGCCCTGTATATTTCATTCTGATTTTCGACACATCAGCCTTGGGTCGGGCTATATATTCATATTTGAGCGATTGATCGAAACTATATAATCTGAAGTCAATACCGGGGTAAATATCTTTCAGATAAATCTCGTCATAGGCCGAGACTCCCCCCCGCCATTTGCCTGGGTCATTGCCAATAAAATAATTATAAATTGTAGTATTTTTACCTGCGGTTTCTATTACAGGAGTAAGATTAGCATCCTGAAAGGTCATTTCAAACGCATGCCCTTTAATGGGCCCGGGTGCCACTCTTGCGCCTTTATCGTTTGTTATCCCTCCGGCATGCAAAGCGGCCAGAGCTTTGGTATCAAAAAAAACATATTGTATTCCTGTACGCTTGACTAACAGATACCCTCCCGGAAGGTCTGCCTTGAAAAGTACAGAGGTCTCCCACTGCCCCTCATTATGGATAAACTTCACTGATTTGTTCGGGGCGGCTTTTGATTCAGCAATAGCAATAATGAAGAAACAAAAAAAGTAAAAATATCTCATTCCAATCTGTGTTGATAGCGTAGGTTAAAAAGTAGGTCAAAATTTATTTAAGGTAGAAGTACGCTTTTAAAACGCAGCAGATTTTTTTCAGCTAAATTAAATTATATTTTCCATATAACAGCAATAATCCACATTAAAAAATATAATCTTCATTCTACTACCTCCACTCCTTTTCTGTTGAAGTAGAGTAAAGCAAAAAACTACAAATGCGGCAATGTAACCTCAAACACGCTTCCTTTACCCACCTCGCTTTGTACTTCAATCTTTCCCTGATGTATATCAATGATTCTCCGGCACACCGACAAGCCAATTCCATGTCCACGATACCCCGAGGCATTATGAGTGCGGTAAAAAGGCTCAAAAATTTTGCTCAGTTCACTTTCAGGAATCCCGATTCCATTATCTTTTACCGCAACAATACATTGTTTTTCATCAAAACGTATCTTTACTTCTGCCTCGTGTTGCATCGAGTACTTACAGGCATTATCCAATAAATTGGTAAAAACAGTCAACAGCAGGGCTTCATTCCCGTTAACCGTCACCCATTTGTCATCGTCAGGTATATCATCAAAATCTACCGCTATTCTATAATCAGCGTTAAGCCCTAAAATCTCTTCCTGCGCCTTAAACAGTATCTCATCAATACGGGTAGGTTTCAGGGCCATATTGTTCTCCTGATTTTCTGACTTTGCCAGTTGTAGTAGTCCATTGGTCAGTTGTATCAGGCGTTGTGTATCAGTCAGTAGCGACTTAAGTATATTTTTATATTCGTCACCCGTCCGCTCATTTTCCAGAGCAATCTGAATCTCCGATTTAAGGGCAGCTAAAGGGGTTCTTAATTCATGAGAGGCGTTTGATACAAAACTTTTCTGTAGTTCAAAAGAAGTTTCCAGCCGCTCAAGCATTTTATTAAAATTATTGGCGAGCTGTGCTATTTCGTCTTTATTATTGCCTACATTTACTTTTTGTTTCAGGTTGTAGGCGGTAATATTGGTAATCTCCTCATTGATTCCGGCAATGGGTTTAAGCGACTGCCCGGCAAAAATAATTCCTAAAATAATTGTGAGTGTTATACCAATCACAAAGCTCGTAATGAGTGTATCTCGTATATTCTGTAGCTTTTCTCTACCATAAATATCAGTAGCTTCGGCTATTACTACATACGATTTGCCGTTTTCGTCGATATACAGTGAGCCTGTTACCTGATTATCCCAATCGCTTGTTTCAATATATTTCTTTTGCCTGACATCTTTCAGAAAACCCGGATTATATAAAATAGAATCTGCCTCATAGCTGGCATACACCAACTCGTCTTTATCATTAAACATCAACACTTTTTCTACATTCAGTTTTCCTAAAATAGACTTATTGGCATCGCGCAGTTTTTTCTTATCTTTTTCGGTTATTTTTAATTCCTTGAGCAGCTGAGCGGTCAGAATCCCCCTATCATGCAGGCGATTATAGAACTCCTGTTTTCTGAAATTTTCAGAAGTATAATAGACAGCCAACGAGAATATAATCAGAATACAAGCGATTATTATCGTAAATTGTATTGCTATCTTAGTACGTATTTGCATATTTGGGTATGTATTCGGGCATTTAACAGATTCCTGACATTCTTAAAACGAAGTTTTCATCTCAAATTTAATAAAGAATATGCAAATTCATGTAATTGATGCAGGACATTTCAAATTAGATGGTGGAGCCATGTTTGGTGTAGTACCCAAGACCATCTGGCATAAGCAAATACCTGCCGATGAAAATAATTTGTGTAGCTGGAAAATGCGCTGCCTTTTAGTGAATACAGGCCAACAACTGATATTGATTGATAGTGGTATGGGCGATAAACAAGATGCCAGATGGATGGGTTTTTATTACAGGCATGGAGACGGAGACCTGATTGAATCCATTAAAAAAGCAGGATATTCACCAAACGAAATCACCGATGTGCTTTGTACCCATCTGCATTTCGATCATTGCGGCGGAAGTGTGAAATGGAATACAACAAAAGACCGACTGGAACTGACCTTCCCTAATGCCAGATACTGGACACACTCGGCACATTGGGAATCTGCCATAAACCCTAACCCGCGAGAGAAAGCCACTTTTCTGAAAGAGAATATCTTGCCTATGCAGGAAACAGGAGCTTTGCATTTTACAGATAAAGCAGAAAAAACTTTTGGCGACTCAATTGAGTTATTGTATGCTAATGGGCATACCGAAAACATGATTATGCCTAAAATAAAACAAGGAGAAAAAACGTATTTATTTATTGCCGACACTATTCCGTCTCATGCCCATGTACCGATTCCTTATGTGATGGGGTATGACATACGCCCCTTGCAGACCATGAGCGAAAAAGAATACCTGCTTAAACAGGTGGCTGACAATAACTGGACAATTATTTTCGACCATGACCCAGTGCATGATGCCGCACATATCCATCTGACAGAAAAAGGGTATAGAGTAGCCGATATGTTTAATTTGTAGGTATTTTACTGAGCAGAAAAAGTGTAAGCATATTTTATCTTTAATAAAAAAATCATAACTGCATGAAAATAGGATTAGCACTTTCAGGAGGGGGTAGCAGAGGGTTTGCCCATTTGGGAGTTATTAAAGCACTTGATGAAATGGGTCTGAAACCAAGTATGATTACCGGCACAAGTGCCGGCTCTATTGTAGGTGCCATGATTGCCGCCGGCTATTCTCCTGATTATGTTTTTGAAGCCATTGCTTCAGCAGGTATCTTCAGTCACTTAAAATTTGCATTTAATCGGTTCGGCTTGTTCAAGCTCGAAAAGGCCGTAGAATTATTTCTAAAATACATACCTCACAATTCATTTGAGCAACTCAAACTCCCGCTCACAATCTGCGCTACTGACCTTGAAGCTGGAGAAGCAGTATATTTTAATAAAGGTGAACTGGCCATGCCAATTTTAGCCTCATGCTG
This sequence comes from Emticicia sp. BO119, assembly GCF_013912375.1. GTDB lineage: Bacteria > Bacteroidota > Bacteroidia > Cytophagales > Spirosomataceae > Emticicia. Next base: position 133,117 of record NZ_JACETV010000005.1, read on the forward strand.
CCTGCCGGGGATATTTGAACCTATCCGTTTTCAGAATAAAACTTTAATTGATGGCGGAGTAACTGATAACCTGCCTATTGGCCCCTTGGAACAACACTGTGACTTTATCATTGGTGTAAACGTAATGCCAGTCAATAACAATGCGGCCATTAATTCGGTAAAAGATGTATTAATGAAGAGTCTTTTTATAGCCATCCGAAATAATTCGGGAGATAAACTGAAACGCTGTGATATTGGAATTGAACCCCATGAGATTTACCGCTACAATGGACTGAATATGTCTAAGGCAAAAGAAATGTTTCAATTAGGCTATGAAAGCGCTTTGAGGGAATGTGAGGGAAAATTGAATCAATTAGTGAATGAGTGATTTAGTAACTAAATATGTTTAGGATTATCAGATATGAAAATCCCTCAGCAACAAAGTAAGCTGTGCTCTTGATTTCACTTCTGTTTTCTGATAAATTCTATGTGTGTGGTCTTTAATGGTCTGTACCGTAACAAATAATTTGTCTGCAATCTCCTGGTTTGTTTTTCCCTGATAAATATATTGCACGATTTCGGCTTCACGAGCAGTGATACTATACTTTTCTATAAATGCATTGAATGAAAAAACTGAAGGTGTTTTTTCTGCCTCAACTGTCAGTTTTATGGCATAAGTAAAATAAACGGCAAGAGCCGTATGGGTTAGAAAGAATAAAAAGATAAAAATCAGCTCTACAACAGGTGGATTGTGACTCGCAAGAAACAAAAGGATATAGACAAGGCCGGAAAAGAATACTAAAAAAATAAAAGTCTGCTTCTGTTTTTTAGTTAAATAAGTTATTTCTGAAAATATCAGGATACTCACCATTAATAAACTGATACTAATGCCAAAAACCCCATAGATTTGAGGAATATTTGCTAAAACAGCAAAACGGATATAGCTTATATAAAGCATTACTATCAGAAAAACAATTATTAAAGCCGATGCCTGGAGCAGAATCTCCGGTTTTTTCTTTAAAAGGCTCATACTCCACCATACAAGCATTAATTTCCCTGTTATTAGGAATGGCGTACCAAGCACTGTCAGAAAGTTAGTTACTATTCTGTTTTCTTCTGGAGTAGTATTCTGGCTAAAGAAAATCAGAAAGAATACTTTGCTCCACAGGGCATAGAACCCAAAAGTGTAAATAAGCACCAGATAATACTGCAAATACCGGAATGAGGGAATTTTCCCTGATTTGGTATCTCTGAACAATACAAGAATCCCCCCTGTAGTTAAACCTAAACAGAAGATAAAACTCGCCCACACAAAAATCATTCTTAAGTCCATAATCCAATCACTGATATTTCGGATAAAAGTATTCACTATCCTTCTTAGCTTATCAATACTAAAGTAGTGTTTTTTCAAATTCCTACTTAGGTAGCTGTTATAGATTTCATTCCCTGGCTACATTTGAGCATTGATTTAAACAAAACAATTATGGAAAACAATCCTTTGATTCTGCCCGGTGCAGGCACATGCCTGTCGTATGGTTGGGCTAAAATGAAACAATATTTTCTGCCTTTATTGCTGGTTGTGATAGTGGCATCAATTTTTGATCCACCCCTAAAGATTCTGAAAACAGAGGCAGACACGCCAACCACCGAGCGTTTAGTATTAGAAGTATTAGGGCTGGCTTATTTTTTTCTTTTTGTACCTGTCATCAAGTATGGTGCTAATTACCTCTTTGTTCAGGCAGTTTATGACAGAAAAATTGAACTAAAAGATATTTTCACAGGATTCAATAACTACCTCAATATCATATTAGCCAATTTACTGGTGGTTTCTTTAATCGGAATCGGCATAGTCGCCCTGATTATTCCGGGAATTATTATTGCTTGCAGGCTTGCTCTGGTTTCTTATCTGGTTATGGACAAAAACTTGGATCCCATTGCCGCTATTGAAACAAGCTGGAGAAAAACCAACGGTTACTCCTGGGAAATATTCCTGCTGGCTGTTACCTCTGTTTTCATTTTTTTCTTAGGAATCTTAGCGCTGATTGTGGGGATATTCCCCGCCATTATCTGGATAAAAGCCTCGTTTGCCTCTTTGTACAAAGCAATTATGCAGCAAGAAGCAAACACTAATAATAACGAATAATATTGTTTGCCGGCTGCCTGCCTCTGGTTTAATTATATGAGACACTGTACACACTATTCTAAAACATTGTGTGTACAGTATCTGATAATTTCCTCACGAAATCATCAAATAAACACCATCACATCAAATCATTTACTATTTTTGGCATTAAATTGGATAATTTTTTAAGCGGACTATCGTTTAAAAAAGGGATATTGACTTCGGTTGATTCAGACGTATTACCCAAAAATATATTCAGAAGTGCAGAGACTATCCATCATTATAGGGTTTTTAATCGTTACGGCCGGGTGTTCGCAATTCACCAACTCGCCTACCAGTAAGGCCTGGCACAATACGAATGCCTATTTTAACTCCTTGATTATTGCCCGCGAAAACATGAAAGAGGCAGACAAGCAGTTGTTTACTACCCGCGAAGAAAACTACAGTGCATTGATGCCCATTTTATTGCCGATGGACTCCACCAAAGCACAGGAAGTAGCTACAAATCTGAAAGAAGTAATAGAAAAAACCTCTCTTATTGCCGAAAGACACTCCAATTCAAAATACTTAGCAGAAGCCTATATTCTCTTGGGCAAAGCCCGCATGATGAAAGGCGATTTTATCAATGCCATTGAGGTATTCAAATATGTAAATACAACTACTAAAGATGAAACAGGCCGTCATACGGCTTTAATCTGGCTGATGCGCGCCTATACCGAACAAAGAGATTATGAGATGGCGCTGAAAGTATCAGAAGTTATCAGAACGCTCGATCTGAACAAAACCAATACACGTGATTTCTACCTGACTAAAGCCTATCTGCACCAACGAACAGGAGAATTTGCTACTTCGGCCGCTATTGCAGAAGAAGCGCTCAAACTGATGTCGAAAAATGAACAGACAGCCCGCGTACATTATGCAGTAGGACAGATGTACGACATCATCAATCAATCGGCAAAGGCATTGCCCCATTATCTGGCTGTTCCTAAGAATCGCCCTAATTACGACATGGAGTTTTATGCACACCTGAATGCCCTGCTCGATGAAGCCGTGGTGCGAAGAGGCAGCACCGCAGGCGTTCAGGAGAATTTTAAGAAGATGCTGACCGACCGCAAAAATACCGATCTGAAAGACAAGATTTTCTATACAATGGGGAATTTAGAAGCCAGAAAAGAGAATTACCCCAAAGCCATTGAGTATTACAATGCCTCTTTAAGAAATTCAACCGGTAATAGTGCACAGAATGCCTATACCTACCTTGAACTGGCCGAGATACATTACAATAAATTATTGAAATATGACCTGGCAAGTCTCTATTATGACAGCACCATTACAGCACTGCCTAAAAACTCGCCGGATTATGAGCGTATTTCAAGAAGAGCCTCATCTTTGAGCGACTTCGTTACTTACCAGCGTGTACTGACCTTGGAAGATAGTTTGCAGCACCTCGCGGCTATGAATCCGGCAGCTTTGGAGAAAACTTTGGAGACAGTAATCCAACAAAAAGAGGAAGAAGCACAAAAAGCAAAAGAGGCAGCCGAACTGGCGGCAAAGAAAAACAACAATGTAGCCGTCGACAGGCTTTCAGACAAAGATGAAACCTTTAAAAGATGGGCACTCTACGATCCCGTTGTGATAGCCAAAAACAAAAGCGATTTCCAGCAGATATGGGGCACAAGACCTTTAGATGATAACTGGCGCAGAAAAGACAAGGAGGCGGGCTCAATTAGCTTTAAAGTTGAGCGTGGCGTAGTAGGCAGCGAACCTGCCCAGGCCAATGCACCTACCCGTCAGGAGGCCGAACAGCAAAAAGCTGACGCCGCCGCCAAAGAAATGGAAGCTAAGAAAAAAGAACTCTATACCCGGATTCCGACAACCCCTGAAAAACTGGTAGCCTCGCAACGTAAGCAGGAGGAAGCGTATTACCAGTTAGGTAAAATATACAAATTCCAGTTTAACGAACCTCAGAACGCCATTGCTACATTCAGGACTCTCCTCGCAAAGTTTCCTCAAACAGTCCATGAAGCAGAAGCTTTGTATTTGTTGGCACTCATGTCTGAAAATCAGGAAACAAATCCTTACCGTGCCACATTACTCAGTAAGCATCCGGCATCGACCTACGCAAGGCAACTATTAAGAGGGAATGCAAGCATCACGAGCGACACCGAATCAAAAGCACACGTAGTTTATACACAGGCATTTAATTTGTATAGTAACGATAGTTATCAGTCGGCTTTAAAAATGGCAGAAGACGGGCTGATAACCTATACTGGCACCAGTATCGAAGATAAATTTGCTATGTTGCGTATAATATTATTAGCTAAAACCGGACAAAGAGACGTTTACCAACAGGCACTCAATGAATTTATCCAGGGCTACCCCTCAAGTAACCTTATGCCCAAAGCCAAAGAATTAATGGCTGTTTTGGATAAGAAATAAAGGTTTATAAAATAATTTGTTGCTGAATGCTCGACATACCTGGTCTCTCAAAGAGTCTACTAATATTGAAGATTCGTCGATTGACATTAAAAAATATCTATTGAAATAGTGAATATTGGCAGAAATATATCCCTCGGAACTGCCAGATAATAATCTCAGAGAATTCCTTGTGTAAACCAGATGGCAAGTATTTAAGTAGTAAATTCTTAATATTCAACCATTAATTATTTACTCATTCACTAAATAAACAACATCTATAACCTATAATTATGACAAAGCCTAAAAAAACTACTCCTATTGAAGAGGATAGTGAGCAATCTCCTATTCTTGGCACCTGGCGAAACGTTTATATACTGGTTGCCGGAGCTCTGCTTGTTACAATTATCCTTTTCTACCTTTTTACCCTCTATTTTGCATGAGCAACCTCGACTGGACTCTTCTTACAGTTACACTCCTGATCATCATTGTATATGGTGTCTATAAAAGCCATCGGGATAAAGACATTGACGGCTATCTCTTAGGCAACCAATCGTTGCCCTGGTATCACGTGGGGCTGTCGGTAATGGCCACACAGGCCAGTGCCATAACCTTTTTATCAACTACCGGGCAGGGCTTTGATGATGGAATGCGCTTTGTGCAGTTCTACTTCGGGCTACCATTAGCCATGATAGTGCTCTGTATTACCTTTATCCCGATATTTCATCGACTCAAAGTATATACCGCTTACGAATACCTCGAACACCGTTTCGATGGCAAAGTGCGTATCTTTACAGCTTTCCTGTTTTTATTACAGCGCAGCCTCTCAACAGGTATTTCTATTTATGCGCCCTCTATCATACTCTCAACCATTTTCGGCTGGGACATTTTCTGGACAAACATCATTATGGGGGGCCTTGTACTGACTTATACAGTAATAGGCGGCACAAAGGCTATCTCTTATACCCATGTGCAACAAATGGTAGTAATTACAGTGGCCATGTTCCTGGCAGGGGTAATTGTACTACAGATGCTCCCCGAAAACATTGGTCTGGTAAAAGCCCTGAAGATTGCAGGTAAAGCCGGTCATATGAATCTGGTAAATTTTGAATTTAATCCTAAAGACCGTTATAATATATGGTCGGGGCTTATTGGTGGTTTCTTTTTACAGCTCTCCTATTTTGGTACTGACCAGTCGCAGGTCGGGCGTTATCTCACCGGAGAATCTACCAATCAAAGCCGGTTAGGTTTGGTCATGAATGGTCTGCTTAAAGTACCCATGCAGTTTTCTATCCTGTTGGTAGGGGTTTTGGTATTTGTGTTTTATCAATACAATACCTCTCCGGTTTTCTTTAATAAAGTAGAGGTCGATAAACTGCGTAGTAGCCAGTATGCCCCGCAGTTACAGGTATTAGAGAGAGAGCATGAAGCCATCTCCCAAAAAAAGCAACAATTATTAAGCAATATAGGCGATGCAGAGAATGGGCAATTGCAAGCCTATAAATCTTCTCTGAAAGAGTCCGACTCTCTCAGCAAAAATGTAAAATCGCAGGTTGTAGATTTAATCAAGAAAAATAACCCGGGAGCTACCACCAACGACAGAGATTTTGTCTTTCTGCGTTTTGTCCTGGATTATCTTCCTCATGGATTAATCGGCCTCTTGATAGCCGTCATTTTTGCTGCCTCTATGGGGTCAATTGCTTCAGCTTACAATTCTTTGGCTGCTACAACCGTTGTAGATGTGTACAGGAAGTACGCCAGAAAAACACCAACCGAAAAGTCAGAGTTGAATGCCTCAAAAGTTTCGACAGTTATCTGGGGTATTTTTTGTATATTTGTTGCACAATATGCAAGCGAACTGGGCAATATGATTGAGGTTGTCAATGTATTAGGCTCTTTGTTCTATGGCATCATTTTAGGCGTTTTTCTGGTAGCATTCTATTTCAAAAATATTGGCGGCACTGCTACTTTCTGGGCAGCAATTATCAGCCAGGGTATTATCTTAGGAATCGGGATTCCGCAGTTAATATTAAAAACAGAATGGATTGCCTACCTTTGGTTTAACCCCATTGGCTGTGCATTGGTCATTGGTATAGCGTTGATGATTCAAAACTTATGGAAAAAAAGCGGATACTCATCGTCGAAGACGACCAACGTTTAGCTGAAAACATCAGCAAAGGTCTGGCTGAGAAAGATTTCGATACCTCTGTTGCTTTTGACGGACAGATAGGGCTCCGACTGGCGCTGGGGGGCAAGTTCGACCTCGTAATTTTAGATGTCAACCTCCCTGTCATGAATGGCTATGAAGTTTGCGCCAGAATCCGTGAGAAAGACAGCCAGATACCTGTTATCATGCTGACTGCCCTCGGCGAAACCGACGACAAAATATTAGGCTTTGAAAAAGGTGCTGACGACTATATCGTCAAACCCTTTGAGTACCGTGAGCTACTGGCACGTGTGAATGTGTTTCTGAAAAGAGCTTATGCCGAAAATGAGCCGAATGCCTCAAGTCTGCTGCGAATTGCCGATCTGGAAATAAATCTTGAAAGCAAAACGGCTTCCCGCCAGGGTACTAAAATTGAATTGACTCCCAAAGAATTTTCTCTGTTGGAATACCTCATCAGAAACAAGGGAAAAGTAGTTTCAAAAGCTGAAATAGCCGAGAAAATATGGGAGGGCAACAATGCCGAAAACAGCCTGAATGTAATTGAGGTTTATATTAATTTTCTGCGTAAGAAGATAGACAAAGACTTTGAACCCAAGCTGATTCATACCAAAACAGGTATGGGTTATGTACTGAAAGACGATTAATCAGTTAGTAACTAAGCCATTGGTGTAGTAAAATGATACCCCACCCCTTTAATTGTCATCAACTCAAGGGTTTCATCTTCCTTCAGATAATCACGCAGCTTGGTGATGTACACATCCAGATTCCGCGAATTAAAGAACGAATCATCTCCCCATATTTTCATTAGTATTTCTTTGCGATTTACTGTATAGTTTCTGTTCTCTGTAAAAATCTTCAATAGTTCAGTTTCTCTGTGCGAGAGTTTCCGGCAATGCTCATTCAGTCTCAACTCATACTTCTGAGGCAAAAACTCATACTTTCCCAAAGCAATGCTTCCTGTGGGGGTTATACCCTTGCTGTTAGACAATAACAATAAATTATTGATTCTGACTATCAGTTCTTCCATACTGAACGGCTTACGGATATAGTCGTTTCCGCCAGACTGAAAACCTTTCAGCACGTCATCAGTCTGAGTTTTGGCAGTCAGAAAAATAATGGGCAAAGCAGGCTTTATCTGTCTGATTTCATTCCCTAAAGTATAGCCGTCTTTGTTGGGCAGCATTACATCAAACACACAAATGTCCGGCTTAAATTGTTCAAATGCTTTCAATACCAGATTACCGTCAGTTACCATATTTACCTCAAAATTCCGACTTTCGAGGCTTTCCTTGACTATTTTGCCCAAAAAAGGCTCATCTTCTACATATAATATTTTTGTCATTTTATTCAAATTTCCATTCGTCGAGACGTAATAGATTACGTATCCAGTGGTCTGTAAATAGGAGAAATCCATATACGATGAACAGAATTTTCTCTCAATTAAAATGTATCGGTCAGGACAGTCCCTCGAGACCTAACGCCTTAAGTCTCTGCCAGTTTCGTAAATTTCAATTAACTCAACAATGGCAACTTCATTATAAACGTACTCCCCTCACCTATTTTACTATTTACTTCTATAGTGCCATTGTGGCGTTCAATTACATTTTTCACATAACTCAGGCCTAAACCATAGCCTTTAATGTTATGTACATTTCCGGTAGGTACTCTGAAAAACTTATCAAATATCTTAGGCAGAAACTCTTCCGAAATCCCCATGCCGTTGTCTTCAATACTTAGTTGCAGGCTCTCCTCGTTTTCCTGCAATACCACATTTATCTGTGGGTCTTTGCTATATTTCAAAGCATTTTCTAAAAGGTTATACACAACATTTGTGAGGTGAATAGAGTCGCCGATAATAGTAAAGGTTTTACCCAGTAAATCAAAGTTTACATGAGCCTGGCATTTTTCAAATTGTAGCTTCATAGTAGCCAGTACACTTTCTACCAAACTTCTGAAATTCACATTATCGGTATTCAGCACCAATTCTTTCTGTTCAAAAACACTCATTTTCAGTACCTTATCTACCAGTATAGAAAGGCGGTTCAATTCATTTTTCGATATCTCAAGATACTCCTTCGTCTGAACCGGATTCTGTAAAACATTAAAATTACTCAGGGCTTCAATAGCCACACTTACAGTAGAGATAGGCGTTTTAAGCTCGTGAGTAATATTACTTACAAAATCATTTTTAAGGGCAGTCAGGCGCCTTTGTTGCAGAAGATTTCTGTAAATCAACAAGAATGACAGGCTGGTAATGGCTATCAGAAAAATAGAGAAGAGTATCTGCGGAACAATTTTTCTGACAAGAAACCAGTCGGCATCGGCAAAACTGGCCTGATACATAATGCCATCAAACGGCACTTGTGCCCGTAGCCTGGCCGATGTATCTACCCTCGAGGTCTTTGTTACGGCCACCTCAAACGGAACCGTAATTTGCTGTTTCAACAATTTTGCCTGATACTTCTGTTTAATTTCCCGGGGGTTCAGTGTGTCAGCAACCAGGTTTATGACAATATTCTGAGGTTCTTCCTTTTCTTTTTTTGAGCTTTTGAAATACAGATGATCGAATTCTTTTTTCTCTCCTTTAACCGCCGGATCGAAATTCATATCTGACACTAACATAATTTGTCTTGGGCGTTTAGGCAAGCCATCATCATGTATTGTGGTATCAGCTTTTAGCTGTATCCTGATATTACTGCGATTAGAGTCTATTCTTATCGATTGAATCATTTTTGCCAGCATATCTTTACCCGTTGTATCAACAAAGCTGAATTTATTGCTGGCATAAATAGTCGTGACTTTTCCTTTGAGCGAATCATGTGGCATCGGAACAGGCGGGAATCGCCTTGTAATAAACAACCCTCTCATTGTCGATACGCTTACAGAAGTATCTATTTTTTTTACAGGCTTTTTCGCTTTAACCGTTCCTGTTTTCTTACCAGCCTTAAACGAAGAATCCACTTTGCGTTTAATGATAGAATCCTGCATGGATGAAACAGTTTTCTCAAAATTATTGGTAATATCTTTCTGAAGATTTTTTTTCTGCTCTATAAAATTTTGCCTGAGCCAGAAAACATTAAATAGCGTCAGTACCAATAGACTCATGCCTATCAATACATAATGGGTCCGGTTTTTTAATCCTGTTGTCAAAGTTTTTAACCTGATAAATCTTTAAGTCAAGGGCTTGGGTGCCGTCTTACTATTCCGTCGTACACCCGCAAGTTGGTATCCAATAATGGCCGCTCACTCAAAATTAAACGACATTTTTGGTTTCCCTGCTATTTTTTAACCTTAATTAACATTATTTCCATAATGATTAACCTCCTCGCTACGGGCAGAACTCTACTTTTGCTGGAAACATTTCAAACCAGCATCCGATGAAAAAGTTATTTTTATTTATCGCTTTAGTTATCAGCCAGTTAGCAATAGCACAAGTTCAGGAAGGCATAATAGAATATGAGTTCAAAGTAAATATGCACAAAGGCCTGGGCAAAGACCAGGAAAACATGAAAAGCATGATTCCTGAGTTCAGAACGAGTAAAAACCGCTTGTATTTTACCCCTACCGAATCATTTTATACCAATATTGAAGAAGACCCCGAAGATGTGAATACTACTGCCGGTGGAGCCAATGTTCAGATGCGTTTCACACGTCCGCAATTAGATTTATATCGTAATTTTGAGACATCAAAGTTTGTTACTCTCACCGACTTTGCCGGCAAGAAATTCCGTATTGAAGATTCGCTGACAACCAACCCTTGGAAATTTGTTGACGAAACCAGAAAAATAGCAGGTTATGATTGCAAAAAGGCTACTTTTTATAATGAAGATGCCAAACAGGAAGTAGTTGCTTGGTACACCGAAGCCTTGATCAGCCCAGCCGGACCCCAGAATTTCTACGGCTTACCAGGTTTAATTCTTCAGGCAGACCTGAACGATGGCACAACCATGATTACAGCCTCTAAAATAGAATTGAAGAAACTCACCAATGAAATAAAGGTGCCTTCTGGCGGAAAAAAAGTATCTGCCAAAGAATTTAAGAAAATTCGCGACGACTACATGAAAGAAATGGGAATACAAGGTGGTTCAGGACCAAGAATTATGATTCGGACAAACTAACAAGAAAAGTTTTTTCTCATGGGCTAAATCTGCTCTAAGGGGCTGTCTCTAAAGTAAACCAAGTAAATTACTTTTGAGACAGCCTTTTTATAGTCCTGCTCCAGAAGAAGTGAGGTTTGATTCTCAGGTGTGCAACAACAATTGTTGCCCGATAAAAACAAATATACCTGCTATAAAGCCCATAAGAGCCAGCCAGCTGATGCGCTTCAGATACCACATAAAATCTATGTTTTCGATACCCATTACTGCTACCCCGGCCGCCGAGCCGATAATGATCGTGCTACCGCCTGTTCCCGTAGTAAGTGCCAGAAACTCCCAGAAACGATGATCCTGAGGAAAAGTATTGAAATCATACATACCCTGCGCTGCCGCTACTAAGGGTACGTTATCTACTATAGCCGACAACAAGCCTAACGTTGTACCTATCAGATAATCGTTTTTGAGATTATTATCTAAAAAAGCGGCAAAGGTTTTCAGCATTCCAAACGATTCTAAAGCCGCTACGGCCAACAAAATACCCAGAAAAAACAAAATACTGGGCGTATCTATTTTCTGTAAAGCTGTAGCCACACTCAGCTTCTTTTTCTCATGATACTGCTTATCGGCATGAATCCAGGTTGTAATAACCCAGATAACACTTAATGCTAACAGCATACCCATAAATGGCGGCATATGTGTAGTGGTTTTAAAAACAGGCACAAAAACCAATAAACCAACCCCTATCAGCAGAATAAAATTGCTTTCTTTAGAAGGCTTATCTCTTTTATCCGATGGTTTTTGGATTTTCTTCCCCTTAAATTTTTTGGTGAGTATCAGAAGCGGAACACCACATACAGCCAGACTCGCCAGAAATGTTTTTGCCATAATATTGAGTGCCGTAAGCTGCCCCCCGATCCAGAGCATGGTGGTGGTTACATCGCCCAGCGGCGACCACGCCCCCCCCGCATTCGCAGCAATTACAATCATGCCGGCAAACCAGAGCTTGTCTTCTTTATCATTAAGGATTCTGGCACAAAGAGAGGTCATGACAATAGAAGTAGTCAGGTTATCTAATAAGGCAGAAATAAAAAAAGTAAGAACAGAAACAATTACTAATAAAGTACCTTTATCTGTCGTTTTTATTTTTTGCGTGATAATCTCAAAACCATTATGTGAGTCTATCATTTCAACGATAGTCATTGCCCCCAGTAAAAAAAACAGAATAGAGGCTATATCGCCCAAATGGTGCATCAGTTGTTCGGTGGCTTCATCAGGAGTATGTGCCTCAAAGAAATAAATTAACCAGCATAATACCCCTGTCATCAGAGCTGACGCAGCTTTATTAACGCCCAGTGGATGTTCAAAAGCAATAGCAAGATACCCTAATACGAAAAAAAATACCAATAATATAGCAAGCATAAAAGTCTTTGGAAAATGTAGAACAATTTAAGGAATGTAGAGAGCCGAAACCTGAAAGGAGGTGGCATTAATTTGACGGCAAATTTACAGAAAATGCCAAAGATTTCTTTAATATCCTGTTGCTATTAAGGAAAAATTAATTTTTTTTATTTAACCCATAAAAATTCACCTCCTGAAAAAATGTACAATTCCTTTATTATCAATGTCATATCGTTAAACAACTCTGCCCGTAACTTAGTTCTAAGCAATACAGGAAACAGAGGTTCTGCGCAGATAGTAAGAACCACACCGGAACTAAGCAACACTTTTCAGACGTTGTTTTTTTAATCAGTAGTATAAAATTGTTCAATCTAAAACCCGCAAAAAGCTATGATTTCAGTTATTATACCTACCTTGAATGAAGAAGAAACCATTGCAAGCGTTGTTGATTTTGCCAGAAATCAGCCCCATGTAACAGAGGTACTTGTGGTTGACGATAAGTCGCAGGATAAAACCGTTTCAAATGCCCATAAGCATGGAGCCAATGTAATAACCAGCACTAAATTGGGCAAAGGAGCCTCCATGCGCGACGGGATACAAATTGCAAAGAATGACATTCTTGTTTTCTTAGACGGAGACATAAACCCTTATCCGCATCACACCATTAAATTACTGACAGAACCTATTCTGCAAGGCGAAGTAGACTTCACGAAATCATCATTTAACCGCAACGCGGGCCGGGTAACCGAATTGGTAGCCAAACCTTTATTAAGTATATTTTTTCCTGATCTGCTTTCTTTCAGCCAGCCACTGAGTGGTATGATAGCCGGACGTAAAGATTTATTAAACCAGATTGACTTCCGTGACGATTACGGGGTAGACATCGGCATTCTGATAGATATGCACCTGATGAATGCCCGTATGAAAGAAGTAGCTATCGGCTATCTTGAGAACAAAAGCAAACCCTGGCAGGCATTAGGAAAAATGAGTAAAGAAGTAGCCCAGACCATTATTTCTAAGGCGGCATCAAACAATAGTTCCAACTTTAATTTTGAAGAATTAGGTACGATTACCGAGATACGTTCACAAATGGAGGTTTCCTTGGAAAGCCAGTTCAAAAAACTCAAGAAAATGATTGTTTTTGATATGGACAATACCTTACTGCTGGGCAGATTTATTGACGTTTGTGCTGAAAGGTTTCATTTCAAAAAAGAATTGATGGAGATACGCTTGCTTGAGCACGACCCCGTTATTATTACCAAAAGAGTAGCCAATCTGCTTAAAGGAAGAAGTTACGGAGAGTTGATTCAGCTTCTGGATACAATCGAGATAGTACCTGAAACAAAAATGATTATTCAGGAATTAAAAGAGAGAGGCTACATCATAGGCATTATCTCTGATAGTTATGACTTCGTAACCAACCATATCAAAAATAAACTGGGCATGGATTTCTCGCTCGGCAACGAGTTGGAGTTCTCTAAAGGTGTAGCCACAGGAGAGGTAAAAATCCCTTCATACCTGTTCAATAATCCCAGGAGTGTCAATAGATTAGCTATTTGCAAAACCAATGCACTTACGGCCATTTTAGAAAGATACAATATACAGAAACAGAATTGTATTGCCATTGGCGACAGCATGAACGACCTCTGGATGATTAAAGAAGCAGGCTTAGGTATAGCCTTCTGCTCAAAAGACGACCTCGTAAATCACCACGCTGATATTATTATTTCAGAACCATCGTTTAAAAAACTGCTCGAGGTGGCGTTGTGAAATAATTGGTGGCGCGAACGTCAGGCTCGCGGTTGGTTTTTAAAAGAGAAATTTAATTTTCTTTTTAGAGATACTTCATGAACTGTAATAAAGCCTTTTTTCTTTATATAATTACTAAAATCGCCTCTACTAACCACCAACGGGACGTTTGCGCCATAAAAGCACCCCAACATTTCACATAAAATTCGTACTTTTGTGACTCAATCAGACCAAACAAGGCAATGGATATTTTTGTGGGGAGCATTCCTTTCAAATTAAAAGAAAAAGATTTAAGAGCCTTATTCGAGAAATACGGTGAGGTAACCTCCGTAAAAATAGTAAAAGATAAGGTAACACGGCAAAACAAAGGTTTTGGCTTTGTAGATATGCCCGACGAAGATGCCGTGCGTAACGCCATACTCGACCTGAACGGCACCGAACTGATGGGCCGTACGATAGAGGTGGGTATTTCAGAAAAGAAAGAAGACCCCAAACCTAAACTCAGCACAAATTTTAGAATTAATCATTTAGGAAAACCTTCGGGAAATTTCAGAGGCATTGGAAAAGGCTATGATAAACGCAAAAAGAAATGAAATTTGACGACTACCGGATTGCACCCGAAATCAAACAGAATTTAGAAAGATTAGGCTTTAAAAGGCCAACAGATATTCAGTATAAATCTATCACCCCTATTCTGCGTGGCGAAGATGTATTGGCTATTGCCCAGACAGGCACTGGTAAAACCGCCGCCTTTGCCATTCCGGTGCTACACCTGATTAATGATACTAAAAAGAGTTCAAGGGCAGATGCCATTCGCTGTGTGGTGATGGTCCCAACACGCGAACTCGCCATTCAGATAACAGAGGTTTTTCAGAAATTAGGACAAGGCACAAAAGTAAAGACCTTTTCACTCTTCGGAGGAGTAGAACAAGACCCTCAGATTCTGAAATTAGAACAAGGCATTGATGTGCTGGTATCTACTCCCGGCCGGATGTTCGATTTAGTCAGCCAGGGGCATCTGAAACTTAACCATGTAGAAATTCTGATATTAGACGAAGCCGACCATATGCTTGATCTGGGCTTTATTAAAGATATTCAGGATTTAATCAGGTTTCTTCCACGCAAACGCCAGACATTGTTTTTCTCGGCCACTATCAACGAAACTATCAAGAAATTAGCCTATTCTCTGGTACATAATGCTATCAGAATCCAGATTTCACCCAACGATAAAGTTGCCCGCAATATCCAGCACGCCGTGATATATGTAGAAATGGACGACAAACGCTTTTTTCTGGAAAGATTGGTAAACGAACACCCCGATAGCAAAATTCTGGTTTTTGTGCGTACCAAAGTACGCGCCGAGCGCGTAAAAGCAGCTATGGATCGTGTAGGTATAACCGCCGAAACCCTGCACGGCGACAAAGAACAACAAGACCGGCTACAGGTATTGAACCGGTTCAGAAAAGCGGAAGTCAAGCTATTAATTGCAACAGATGTAAGTGCCAGGGGCATTGATATTGCCAATGTAGACTACGTTGTCAACTACGATTTACCCGATGTGCCCGAAAACTACGTACACCGCGTTGGCCGCACTGGTAGGGGTACTCAAAAAGGCAATGCTATTTCGTTTTGCAGCACCGAAGAAAAACCGGTTTTAGCCGAGATAGAGGCATTCCTGACCAAGCCTGTTCAGGTAATGGAGCTTGATAAAATGGAGTATGCTGCCACTATCGACTTCTCTAAAGATACAACCAGCTCCGATTTAAAAGCTTTACTGAAAGAAGCCGAACAATTTGAAGAAATGAAACGAAAGAAAAGCAAAGGCAAAAAATGAGTCAGCAACAACCCAATAACCCGCTGCATGGCAAAACCCTCGAAATGATTCTCAATGAACTGGTGGCTTATCATGGCTGGGAACAGATGGAGTACCATGTCCGTATCAATTGTTTTGCGAATAATCCGAGCATTAAATCAAGCCTTACTTTTCTGCGCAGAACCCCCTGGGCCCGAAAAAAAGTTGAGGATCTGTACATCAGGATGCTCCATGACCTGAAAGATTGACTCCAGATATATAACGCAACTATAAATATAATTGTCACGCTTATCAGGCAAGTATTATCTAATCAGTTTTATAAAACGCATGCAAGGCTCTGCTAAAGGTTATCATCGCTACATCCATGTGCTCTAAATCATTATAAACCGTGTAGTGCATATTCAGCCCATCTACCCTTGAAAGCTCATCAGCCATTTTTTTTGCGGGATTAATATTCCACTTCGGGTCTTCCAAACCTCCCACAGTCATATATACGTTCAACGGATTTCCCGTTTTTCTGTTTTGAAGTTTTTCAGATAATTGACTCAGATAAAAATTATTGTACCATAACGAAGGGCTTGCAGAGGCGATATTCCTAAAAGTAGTCTGGTTGTTTTCGGCCTGATTCAATAAAGCATATAGACTGAAATAGCCCCCAAACGAATGTCCCATCAATGAACGGTTGCTTGTATCTGTACGGAAACCGGCATCAATATGTGGTATGAGCTGGCTGACAACGAAATTATTGAAGTTTTTACCACCACCTACGGCTTTCATTTCGTCAGACGGAATAGAAGCCGGATACAGGTAGTCACGTTCACGCAAAGAATCCATAGCAGTAAAAGATTTATAACCTATACCCACCAGAATTACTGGTGGTAATAAGCCTGCAATTGTGTATTGTTTTACCACCTCTGCCAGCATCGGAAAATAGAAATTAGCATCTACTATATAAACCGTCGGATACTTCCTCTCTGGTTTTTCATTATACTGGTCCGGCAACTGAACCTTGATATAAAAAGAGTCTTTGACTGCTTCTGAATAGAGTTTTATTTCTTTATCAAGCCTTTGAATGGGTTCAGTATTTTTTGTACTTACCGAAGCACAGGCAGCTGCAATCATGGCAATTAATACTATAAAAAATAATTTTTGCATAAGTCTGCTTATTAAAAGTTATGATCAGGTAATTATCTTTTATTGACAATAATTATTTTTCCGTTTACCCACGGCTTACCGTCCAGATAAAAGTTCATTCCTGTTTGAGACTGAATATCAACCAGACTATTTCTGATTTCAATTGAACGCAAGCCGATATTTTTTCTCAATTCATTAACCTTGGGTAATTCCTGTTCTGTAAGGGTATTCAGATAACCATAAGCAGCTTGCTGACGGTTAGATTTCACTACTACATACCAGTCTTCTATAATTGCATAATCATCAGGCGCCATTTCTCCTCTTTGTATCGCTGCCAATAACCGTGGTTTCAGAGTCGGATATAGCGTATCTCTTCTTGCATATTCACTTGAAATAGAGTTATGATGCACAAGAATTGTAGACATCCATAGCGTATTACCGATGAGTTTTTCACCAGGGTATCCGTACTCCTCTAAGATTTCATTCAGCCTTTTTATCTGCTTTTCATTATTAGGCTTAAACTTTTTTATGGCATAACGTTCTTTTGCCTTTTGCCCGATTCTTAGATAATACGGCAAGTCAAGCCACTGGTCTCTTTTAAGCATTTCATGAACCTCAGCTCTTAGTTTCAGGTTAATCCGGTTTTTATATCTGCTTCTGAGTGAGCCATATTCAGATTTTATCATTTCCCATCCTTTCATTTTTTGCAAGGGTCTAAGAAATTCATTTTTTCTGATATTTTTTAATGTCCAGCCAACTGAAATCCCTCTCCTCATTAAGTCAAATGCTTTGGTTTCATCTTGTATCAAAAAAGCCAGTTGTGCAGCCACTTTATAATCTCTTAAAAAAATATACTCATAAGAGTCAAAGACTTTCTCAAATGCCACAAGTGCCTCAGTATATTTTCCATTGATTATAAGCTTTTCAGCCTTTATAATATCCTGATGATACTTCAGGTAGTCTGGCTGCTTCTGGGCTGCTAACCCGAATCCAACACAAAAGTTAATTATTATAGTAACAATAAGTCTTATCCTGTTCATGATTGGTATTGTTTCAGCCGATGTCATCAATACAGTTTATATGCGTTTTTAATAGTTTGTTTAATTTGATTAAATAAGGCAAATTAAAAACCTACTGCAACACGCAAACCAACGGGCGATTGCTTGCTGAAAAGATTAATTTCGGGCTGAAGTTTAAGCCAGGGAGTAACCTGATACCAGGCAAAAAGCTTGAGCGATTTTTCGGCATACCCCGCAAATACACCTGCCTTTAGCTCTACTTCAGTGCTCTTTATTCCTTTTTTCTTAATAAATGTCATTCCGATATAGGGCATATATTTAGTACTGAATTTAAAAGTATTATCAATTTTGCGCTCATGCGGAAAATACGCCTGTACACCAAAGGCAAAACCTTTTTTCAGGTAATTATCAGACATTAAACTAACCGTAAGACTGGTAGAGGGCATAAGCTTGTCCTGATAAGTACCCATACCAATATCGGCGTTTATCATCAGGTAGTCTAAGAGCGGTCCACCAACCACCGAAGACTTAATTTTCTGATTCATCACATCATTTTCTACCTTCACCATTTTCCAGGCCGCCGCACTTTTCCGCTCGTTTCTTGCTCTTTCAACCGCCTCAATAATGGTCCGGTTAATGTTTACTTCTAAAATATCCTGAATATCTTCAAGACTATTCAGGACAAACGTAAACTGCTGATGCGGATAAGTTCTGAATACACGATTATGCGATTTTACTAATTCTGAAGTAGGCATATCCTGATAATTAACCAATACAAGGGTATCCTGTAACAATTGTACCGATTGCACCTCCCGGTCTTGCGCTATCCGAAGTACTTCTTTCTGTGAATAATAAACAATGTCAATGAGAGGGCTACCACTTACGTACCGGTTTTTACCAAAATAAGTAATTTTTTTATTGGCATCTTTTCTGAAACTGTCTTTTACTAAAGAGTAATCTGCCCAGAAATCTCTGAGCAGGGAGTCGGCATTAATTTTCAAATCGAAATCACTGCCATAAAAATCTATTAACAGCTGGTTTTTACTTCCGAAATCAATAGTTATTTTATTTGTGTTTTTTAGTACTTCCTCGCGATTAAATACATCGGCCCTTTTGCCGAAATTACTCAACAGAATCGGTGGACGAATACCCTCCAATACATTCATGGTATCGTATTTGGCTCTGGTCTGGCATATAGTTCCCCCGGCAATGCCCGTTAGGAGCATTGATAAAATAATGATGGTTCTTAACATAATAGTATGGTTTTAAATGCTGCTAATGCTGATTCCTTGCAGCGAATCTGATTTTAAATTTAGGTTGTGGCACTGGTGATTTTTCGGTATTTGAAATTTGGTTGACATGAATAGTCCTGAATTGCGGTTTCGTTTCGGCCATAACAGACTTAAACTGAATAGAATCCTGTTTTATAACAGGGACTTGCATCGGAATAATATTAACCTTGACAGCCAATTGCTCAACCTCAATTTTCAGTTCCTTTGTTGGCTGAACCTCCACCTTTCTCTTAGACTTATACATTTTCATTTTTGGTTTTTCAGCTATTACTACAGGCACAGGATTCACTTCTTTCTTATCGGGTGTAATCTCCTTTCTGTTAATCGTAACAGGAATTACTGGTTTTGCTCTAAAGGTCGAAATCCCCCACAATATCAATCCAACTATGCAAGCAGCAGCAGCCACCCATTGCCACCAGCTTTTCCGATGAGATTTATCAAGATTCTTTTGTAATGCACCCCAGAATAATTGCTCATCAAAAGTTGAATTTTCGGGCAGAGAATCTTCTATATTTTCTATCTTTCTGCGGAAGAAATCATCTGATTTATGTTCCATAATTATATCCTAATTTCGTCAGTTCTGCTTGTAAAATCAATCGGGCTTTAAACAACTGGGTCTTCGAGGTATTTTCGCTGATACGCAATTGAGCCGCTATTTCTTTATGACTGAAGCCCTCAATGGCATACAAATTAAACACAGTTCTGTAACCATCAGGCAACTTTAAAACCAGTTGATAAATCACTTCTTCATCAAATGTTTCATAGGCCGAAAAATCACTGATTGGCTCCTGGTCTGTTATTTCTTCCATCAGCACCCAGTCCATTTTTCTTTGCCTGATAAACATCAGGCATTCATTTACCATCAGTTTTTTCAGATAAGGCTCCAGTGTATTTTCACCCCGGTATTCAATTTTAGCAACCGAATTAAAAAATTTCAGAAACCCATTCATCAATAACTCCTGTGCATCGGCTTCAAATTTTACATAGCGTAGACACAGCCTGAACATTCGTTTCACAAAACGGTCGTAGACACGTTTCTGTACAAACGGATTCTGTTTCTGTAGCTCCTGAATGAGTTGAAGTTCTTGCATTCGTAACAATGATTATCGCTTTCAATAGTATATATGCAGAAATTTGATGGGAAGTTGTCTGAAGGGCAGGATTTTTTTGTAAGTAATATTCTAATGATGCGAATGACCGCGAATAAATTCACCAAATGTGAGTAATAGTCATACATACCAAATAAAAAAGCATTGCCTGAGACAGACAATGCTTTCTGATTCATAAACCCTAACCCTAAACTATGAAAAAAACTACTCTTTCATTTTCATTTCTGATTATCGGCTGCTGACTGCTACCGATAAGATTTTAAACTCTGTCCTGCGGTTAGCCTGATGCTGTGCCTCTGAACAGTTTACTCCATTCTCACAATTATTCAGCAATTCGCTCTCCCCATACCCTTTTGCTTCAATTCTTGCAATTTCTATGCCACGTGTAACAAGGTAATCTACTACGGCTCTCGCCCGGTTTTCAGAGAGTTTCATATTAAAAGTGTCGCTCGAACGGCTATCCGTATGTGACCTGATTTCAATACGCATTTCAGGATATTTTTTTAATAACGGCACCAGCTTCGCTTCTAATTCTTTGGCGGCATCCGGCCGGATAAAGAACTGCCCATAGTTATAATAAATATTCTCTAACCTGAAAATATCACCTTCACTGACCAGCCCTAAATTCTGTTCTACAGTTTTGGGGCCTTTTCTGGTAGGCTTTACTTTACCCAGGTTTTCGGTATTTACCGCATATTTATCTTTAATAGCAGTTACGCTGTAATCTCCCTCTTTTTTAGGCTGGAACTCGTATTTCCCATCAACACCCGTTACTACAGACTCTATTGAGCCGTCTTTTTCGTTTTCTAAAGTAACCGTAGCTCCTTCAATAGGTATCCTGGTTACTTCGGCCACAATAGTTCCCTTAATAATCGGAGGCGGAGTTTTAGCCTTTTGCAGATACATTGTAATAGATGTTCTGTTTTTCAGCGAAGTAGCAAACGTGCCATAGGTTATACTGTTGGGTTCATACCCTTCTTTCTTGGCTTTAAACTCAAAATCTGTTCCTGCTTCGAGGCAAATCGATACTTTCCCGTCAGGGCCAGTAACCAGTAACTCTTTATTTAATCCATCTTTCAATAAGCGTACGTCAACGCTTTCAATCGGCTTTTTGGTATCATTATCATAAACCAGTACATTCAACTGGCGGCAGCCATGCGCAAACGAGTACAGGTTATCATCGTTATAGCCTCGTTTCCGGTTCGAACTGAAATAGCCCCGACTCCGTCCTGCATCAGTAATAAGCCCGAAATCATCTTTTGATGAGTTGATGGGTGCACCTAAGTTTTTTACCTCACTCATTGCAATCCCCTCTCTCAGTTCAACATAAAAAATATCTAAGCCGCCTAAACCTTCGTGTCCGTCAGAGGCAAAATACATATCCCCATTTTCATCAATAAACGGAAACATCTCATTGCCTTCAGTATTGATTTCTCTACCTAAATTCACAGGCGAGCTCCATTGCCCGTCACGGTATTCACTTACATAAATATCTGTTCCGCCAAATCCACCGGGCATATCAGATACAAAATAGAGCTTGGTATCATCAGGCGATAATGCCGGATGCCCACATGAATATTCGTTACTATTAAAAGGTAAATCAACAATATTACCCCAACCTCTGTTGGTCTCTGAGGCCATATACAATTTCAGTTTGGTAATACCATCTGAGCCAACGCGGTTTTTGCCTTTACTGCGGTTATTACTCGTAAAAATGATTTTCTTATAATCTTTAAAAAACGTAGCCGGCCCTTCATGATATTTTGAATTGAGTGTCTTGCTGAATTGCTCAACTTTGGTCAGCGGCTTTTCTTCTTTCTCATCATCTTCTGCTTTGTCAAGTGTTCCTAATACATTGTTTGAAGTAGAAATTGCTCCCACTCCGGCTTTTTTCATAGCTATGTTGTCTTTTCTCAACTGTGTCGTATCAGGAAAAACAAATAGGTCAAGAAAAGGGGTCTGGTTTTGCATAAACACCCGTTTGATAATACCGCCCTCTTCACGGGCCGATACAAAAACCAAAGCATTTTTGTAAAACATCGGGCTGAAATCAGATTGACGTGAGTTGAGTGCGTAGAGGTAATCTATTTTGTAAGTAGAAGAATCCTCAAAAAAACGACTATTGTCCATATAAGCCACCGTAAACTTGCGCCCGCGCATATCGGCGGTTTGTTCCTGCCCATATTTACTATACATTTTCTGAGACTCTTTGTATTTACCATTATTGGCAAGTGCCTGGGCATAATACAGGTAGATTTCGCTTTCTACATCGTTGCCGTACGCTTCTAATAGTTCGGCATAGGTAAGTTCAGCATTGCGTGAATCCTGTACTTTTCGATAGCTATACGCTAATTTGGTTAAGGCTTCTTTTACTTCGGGGGTTCCTCTTTTGGCTGCTCTCAGATAATCTTCATAATTACGAATAGCCTCGATATAACTGATGTTATCGAAGCTGCGGTTCGCAATTTTTAGTTTATTACTTTGAGCAAAAGTATGTTGGACTATTAGGAAAGCAAATGCCAACAGCCCAATTCTGATTTTTATCATGGACTTGACTTTTATTAAACGGGTTAAATTTTATAACTTTTTGGGTTACAATTTTAACCTTGTCAAAAGCCGTGCCAAAAGGAAGTTAGAGGTAGGAGATTGTTTGTTGAGGATGGAGCAAATAATTAGTTGGAAGCGATTAAAAAATTATTCAGGCAAAATTACAGCCCTGTGTTTCGCCCAATGAATTGGTCAGACCACCGATGCGGTGGCTGGAATACTTTTGTTGTGATAGACGGCAAGGGTAGGCCGTTTTATTCACTGACACGAGAAGTGTTAGCTATAAAACCTGCACCCTCAACACCTCCTTCGTCTGCTCGCCAACCTTAAACCGATCATCAGTCCGCTGCCCGATAATCCAGACAATATCACCACCAGAACACAGCAAAAAGATACTTTTCTTCAGATGCAAAGGTACTTTTGTATCAACTAAAAAATTACTGATTTTCTTTTTGCCTTTCATACCCAAAGGAATAAACCAGTCGCCCTCATGCCAGGGACGGATACTTAGGGGATATTTGAGTCTGTCAGCATCTACCCACAGAATATTGGGGTTTCTTTCGGTAGTCAGATAGGCTTGCCAGTCTTCAATCGAACTTTGATTTATTTGCAGAAAAAGGTCATGATATTCAATATTCTGGATACCTTCTTCAATCAATACCTCTTCATAAGTCTTTTCTTCTTTAGGCGTAATAATCAGGTGTTCACGGTCTTTGATGAGCGTATGGGAAGCAGAATGAAAAGTTTTACCGGAGGTTTTATTCAGCGATTGATGAATTTCTTTAGACTGAAAATAGTTAAACCCAAATTCCTTAAGAGTTTCCTCCAAAAAATATGTTGCCGATTGCCATTGTTTTATGGCGTCAATATTCAGAAATAATACGCCGTTTTCTTCTCTACAAATAGCTTTTTTAAACTCACTCAGATTCCCCTTAAAACCGTTTTCAATGGCTTGTAGGCGTTCAATATTTCGGGCAAAAGTATGCTCTAAATTAGGATTAATTTTTTTGAGTAAAGGCACTACCTCATTGCGCAGTAAATTCCGCTGATAATCATTTGATGCATTACTGCTATCTTCCCGCCAATGCAATTGCTTCTCTGCCACATAATTTTCAATGTCGGTTCTTGAAGCAAAAAGCAGAGGTCTGACCAAATGGCCCTTCTTAGCCAGAATCCCTCTTAACCCTGAAATCCCCGTGCCTTTGGTGAGGTTCAGTAGAATAGTTTCAATGCTGTCGTTCAGGTGATGAGCCGTAGCAATATATTGGTAGTTTAACTCTTGCCTGACCTGCTCAAACCATTCATAGCGTAGCTGTCGGGCAGCCATTTCGATAGAGAGTTTATGAGTTCTGGCGTAGTCTTTCGTTCTGAAGGTAGCAGCACGGAACGGTATCCCGTGGCGCTCACATAGCCGCTGTACAAACACGGCATCGTTGTCTGAATCCTCACCTCTTAACTGAAAATTACAATGAACCACTGTAAAATTAAACTTCGCCTCCCTGAACAGGTCAAATAATACAACAGAGTCTTTGCCTCCGCTCACTGCCAATACGATTTTATCGTTGGGCGTAAACAGACATTGTTCGTTAATATATGTTAAGAAAGGCTGAAGCATAAACGCAATTACGTACTTTTGCAAACAAAATTAGAATATTGCTCACAAGATGTTGATGATTGACCTGAAAAATATAAAAATAGTAAGCTCACCCAGCTCCAGTAGACTTTTGTTAATGGTGCTGACAGGCTTGCTATGCTCGTTTATATCTTATGCACAGAAACCACTCAATCCTCCCGTACCCACCACTCCCAAAACCCGGATTAACCTCTTACATGCCGATAGCATCGTTGGAAATAATCAGCAACAGGCAGCATCGAGGCAGTTCATTGGTAATGTGGCTTTTCAGCATAAAGGGGCAGTACTCTACTGTAATACAGCAACCCAGTACGAACTAAGCAATACCATTGAAGCATTTGGCAATATCCGGATTGAACAAGGAGATACACTGACCGTAACAGGCGACACTCTCTATTATGATGGCAACACAAGATTTGCCCGTGTATTAGGGAAAAAAGTAACCTTAACTGATTCAAAGGTAACGCTTACCACACGGGTAATAGAATATGATATGGCACGCAACAGAGCTTACTATCCGGTTCGTGGAGTAATTGTGCAGGATTCGAGCACCCTGAAAAGTGAGAAAGGATACTATAACACACGTTCAAAGATTTTTAATTATAAAGAAAACGTCGAGATTATCAATCCTAAATATACCATCACAACTGATAGTTTACAATACAATGCCCGAACAAAAATGGCTTTGTTTAAGGCTCCGACACTTATTAAAAGTAAAGATGGAGATATAATAGCCAATAGCGGCAGTACCTATAATACCGAAACCCAGCTATCGAACTTTAAGGGTCGATCCAGAATAATCAATGAAAACTATACACTGACTGGAGATACGCTGACCTTCGACCAGAAGACCGAATCAGGCGTAGCAAAGGGGAATGTAGAGCTGATTTCAAAGAAAGACAAGGTAATTCTGACCGGAAACCGGGCTATCCGTAACGGGCAAACAGGTTTTACCAAAATAATGGGCAATGCCATTATGAGAAATGGCTCCGAAAAAGATACACTTTATATGCGGGCAGATACCCTGTATGCCTATGAAATGATGGACGATAGTACTATCACCAGAAGCAAAAAAGATACGGTAAAACGTGAGAAAAAGATGGAAAAACTGATCGCTCAAGGCAATGTACAGATTTACAGAATAGATTTGCAGAGCAAAAGTGATTCGTTGCTCTATGACCTGAAAGACTCTGTAATACATTTTTATACAAAACCTGTATTATGGAATCCTAAAAACCAATCTGAAGCCGATACAATTCACGTATATATGAAAAACGGTAAGGTAAACCGGATGTACCTCATCAATCAGGGATTTGTAATAGCCAAAGATACTTCATCAAACTATAATCAGGTAAAAGGGCGGAAAATCGAAGCACTGTTTAATGAAGAAACCCGCCTTGAGCAGGTGATTGTAGAAGGTAACGGCGAAAGTATTTATTATGCTTTAGACGACCGCAATAAACTAATTGGCGTAAATCATGTCGAATGTAGCAGAATGAATATCCGGTTCAAAGAAAACCAGGTAAAGCGTATAGCTTTTATTGGCAAGCCCGATTCCAGGCTTGTTCCACCTAAAGAACTGACTAACAGTGCAAACCGTTTAGATGGCTTTAGCTGGCGCGAAAAAGAAAAACCTACAAAAGAAGATGTTCTTGGTGTGAAATTTGCTGTAAAACAATAGACTGGCACACTTTTTTAGTGTTATACAGTATTAAAAGTGGATTAAAAATTAGTTCTAACGATAAAATTTATAACTTATTGCAACCATTTAATCATAATTAGCGTCCTTATATAAAAAATTAATTTGGTTTTTATTGCTTGTAATATATATTTGTACAATCCCTACAAATCACATAACGAATCTTATAAAAGTTTTGAGTTAAAATATGGTGAAAAATTTACGAAAATATATATTGGTGTTGATTGGAATGGCTCTACTATCAAACGTGGCCTTGGCGCAAGTCGAGAAAGGCAAGTCACGCCTTGATATTGGTAAAAAACCAGCAACCAAAGCCCCGGCTCAGAAATTGAGCTATGTGGGTAAACCAATGCCCAAAGAAGTAAAGTTAGACAAGCCCACTGTGGTAAATCAATACTTTAGAAACGCACTTCTGAATGGTTCTTCAAAACCAGCGGTTGTAAAAACAACTAACACAGAAACACTTACTGCCAGCACAGATAGAAATGTAGGTAACAGTAGCGAACCTGATAAACTATTTTCAAACGATAAAATTACCGTTTCAAATATTTATCCTAATCCTGCCAACGATTTCGCCACAATTGACTATTCTATTACAGGTAACATAAACGACGCAAGTATGTCTTTTTATAACCTCTTAGGTAATGAAGTAGGCAGTTTTGAATTAGATAAAAGTGACCGTAAGCTTAAAGTTCAGACAACCAACTGGGACTCCGGTGTGTATTTGTATCAGTTAGTTATAGACGGCAAAAAAGTAGTAACCAAAAAATTATTAGTAAGACATAACTAAGCATTTGAGAAAGATATACTATCAGGGAAGCGACGGCTCGCTTCCCCTTTTTTTTGGAAAAACGAACAGAATATGGCTTTTTTGCAGAAAGAATCACTTCCCTGATATTACCTTATGTTAAAATATTCAGTTATCACACCTGTCTATAACCGTCCTGATGAAGTAAGAGAGTTACTGGAAAGTCTCACAAAGCAGACTTACAAAAACTTTGAGGTAATTATTGTAGAAGATGGCTCTACACGCAGTTGTGAAGACGTTTGCAGAAGTTTCGAAAATCATCTGGATCTCAAATATTTCTACAAGCCCAACTCAGGGCAGGGGTTTTCCCGTAATTATGGTTTCGAAAGAGCATCAGGCGATTATTTTGTCCAATTAGACTCTGATGCTATTATTCCCGAAAGATATTTTGCAATTGTCGATCATGAGCTATCTACCCATTGGTTAGACGCCTACGGTGGCCCCGATGCCGCCCATGAGAGTTTTACTGATACTCAGAAAGCCATTAATTATGCTATGACATCAGTATTCACAACAGGCGGTATCAGAGGAAAGAAAAACAATGCCGGAGGACAGTTTCACCCACGTAGTTTCAATTTCGGTATCTCCAGAAAAGTATGGGAAGTAACCAAAGGCTATACCATGACCCGCATGGCAGAAGACATTGAATTTAGTATTCGTATTATTGATAAGGGTTTTAAAGTTGGTTTGATAGAGGAAGCCTTCATCTACCACAAAAGACGCACAGACTTCCGGCAGTTTTATAAACAATTACATTTCTTTGGTCGTGGGCGTATCAATCTTTCCAGAATGCTCCCGTCTGAACTGAAACTGGTGCACTTCTTCCCGATGCTGTTTACATTAGCTTGCCTTTCAGTTCCTGTGCAATATCTGCTGAGTTTTGTCAGCCCTTTTTTTCATGGCACTCTTATGCTCTCACTTATTATTACAGCCCTGTATATACTCCTGATATTCATAGATTCCACCATCAGGAACAAAAGCCTGAAAGTAGGTTTTCTAAGCATCATCGCCTGTTTCATTCAGCTATTCGCCTATGGCATAGGCTTTATGCAGGAGAAATTTAAAAGTGTTTAACTACAATACCATTTTGCCACAATGTACACTAATTGCACTATGTTACACAATTTTAATGATTTCTATTACAATATATAATGGTGCTACATTGTGTACATTTTGGCAATTTCATTAAAATAATAACTTTTACCACAATAATATTAACCCCTTATGAAAATCTCCCTTTAGGGGCGGCTGTTAGGTGTTTCTTCAGATAATCCACACTCCTCACAAATGGTTTCAACCCCACAAACAACAATGCAGCCGAAACCAAACAGCCTGTAAATTGCGTAATAAAGATCGAATACTGAATTTTAAGCGGGTCATGAAAAACAATATCATTTAACAACCCTACCGATAAAGGCCCTAAGCCAAGACCGATGATATTTACCACAAACAGGAAAAAAGCCGAAAAAATAGCCCGCATATTATTAGGAGCCACCTCCTGAATTGCGGCCGTTGCCGAACCATAAGGGAAAGCCGCAAAAAAGCAGAATAATGAAATAAAAATCAATCCGATATTCGGGTCAGACATTACCAGACCAATAGTGCAGAATACCGCTATTGCCATTCCGATAAAACCTGCTTTCATCTTGGCATTTACTACCCCTTTTTTAGAAAGATAGTCGGCATATCTACCCCCTGAAAGCACACCTAAAGTAGCAAAAACTGTAATGATTAAGCCAAAAACCACCCCGGCTTTTTGTGCTTCCCAGCCATGCACACGATTCAGGTAGGTAGGCACCCAATAGATACCTGCATAAGAAGCCAGCGACATAAACGAAATGCCAAAACTCAGACTTAAAAAAGTAGTTTTATTCGCTTTAAAATAAGAGATTATCTCAGCAACAGTAGCTTTTGCGGTTGATTCTATATCACTATCCAGTTCTTTGCGCTTAGGCTCTTTGATGGTTTGAAGCAGCAATACAATTAAGATACCCGGTAAGCCGATATAAAAGAAAATTACCTGCCATGAGAAAATTTCTCCAAAAAATGGTATCTGAATATTCTCTTTCCCAATCATTGAGCTGATAGCAGCTCCTATCAGAATAGAAAGCCCTGACCCCAGATAAACGCCCAGATTATAAATACTCATAGCTGTTGCCAGTTTCCGTTTCGGAAAATAGTCTGAGATAACCGAATAGGCAGCAGGAGAGAGCGCAGCTTCACCTATCCCCACACCTACACGTGCAAAAAACAATGCCCAGAAACTTCCGGCCAAACCACATAGAACTGTCATTAAACTCCAGATAGCAATGCCCCAGCCAATAATTTTCTTGCGGTTCATTCTATCAGCCATAAGACCGATAGGTATCCCTAAAAGGGTATAAAACAGTGCAAAACTCAACCCCATCAACAAGCCCATCTGGGTATCAGAAATACCAAATGATGCTTTGATAGGTTTCACAAGGAGTGCTAAAATTTGTCGGTCAATAAATGAGGAGATATAAGCCAGTAAGAGTATGCCTAATACATACCAGGCATAACGAAGCGAGGACTGTTCTTTCATAGAGTTATCACCCGACAACAATCGGGCTTGCTTAGGTATAGGGGTCTTTGATCGAGCAGTAAGTTAGTATTTTTTATTTAAAAATTGGTATTATTCTCATAAGTAATTTTACTTTTCTTTCTCTGAAAACGCTTAACGATTTTCCTGAGTAAAAACACAAATAACAATACGCACAGAATGGCAATAAAAACCGGAATCCAGAGTGTCAATGCAGAGAAAATAATGGAAATAAAGTTTTCGATAGTAGCTACTATAGAATTGCCAAACCCACCCGTAAACTTGGTAGAGGCTAATCGCAATAATCCGGTACCAGCCTGAATGGTTCCGGCCATGCCGCCCCCGGCTACTATACCAAGCGTCCATTTCAATTCAGGAGAATCAATTTTAAGAAAAGAGGTTGTCAGGATAGTACCCGCCACAACCGAAGCCGGCATCGCAATAGTATCCAACAAATTATCAACCACAGGAATATAATAGGCAAGGATTTCGGCTATGGTAGCCGCACCTAAGATATAAGTTGCAGCCGGACTACCCAGCCACTCAAAGCCTTGAGAAAAATCAAGTACCCCGAATCGTGTAGCTAAATTACCTATCAGCATCGGCACAAAAATACGAAAGCCCGAACAGGCACTTAAAGCAATACCCACACAAAGGCTGATAAGTAATTCTTGCATAAATTGAACGGATAATGATTGTTCAATTTATGCAAAAAAAAATGCACATTGGATTAATCCATTGAATAAATTCGTCAGACCTTCACTATAATGGCTAAAGGATCAAGAGATACCATTGCGTCGACACATAGAAGATTTTGGCTTAAGCCAAGTAAGATTAAGTCATAGTAATCCTCCAGCTAAAGCTGGGGGCAATTAAAAATCAATAGCCCCCATTTTTAAATGGGGGTAAACAAAACAAATGTCCTAATTGGCTTTAGCCAAAACTTGGGTCCAAATCATTCGATTCTACACTGTAATGAGAAAGTCATTTACTACGCCGTCTCAGATACCTGCTTTTTTGGCCCTAATTTATGCTTCACAATCACATTTACCCGATACACCAGCCATATACACAAAAGGATAATCACAATTGAAATAACACCCAATGTCGGATAATGCTCTAACGGACTATAACGGTCTTTTTGCACAATAATAAGCCCTGCCACAATAGAAGCAATACCTCCTGCAATTTGTTGTAAGGATGAATTAATACTCATAAAACCTCCTCTATCCTGCATTTCTGGTATGGCAGTCATCAAAGAAGTTGCTGGAATCATTCTTGACATGATACCTGCAAACAGCAATACGTTCAGGATCAATATAATCCAGATGGGCATAGGTGTCATATTAGTATAAACGGCCGTCATGATTACTGCCCATATTGAACCGAAGGCAAATACCTTAAATTTATCAAACTTATCGCTCAACCGACCTACTATTGGCATGATAACTATCGATGAAAGACCCGTAACCATAAATACCATCGGCAATTGCTCTTGCGTAATCTTGAGATTGTTGATAGCAAAAGCACTCCCAAAAGGCATCATCAGAAATCCCCCTACCGACAATAAGGCCGTTCCGGCAAAGGCTACCTGATAGTTTCTGGTGGCTAATACATGGCGGAAATGCTCAAAAACATTTCTTTCGGTTTTTAATTCTAAATGTTTAGTGACAGGTTTTAGTCCTTGCATAACCGCCAGAGCAATGATAATGCTCAGCCCTACAATCATAATAAAAGGTGCATGCCAACCCCAGATATTGGCCAGATACAACCCTATCGGAATACCTAATACCTGGCTGGCAGCAAAACCCATTTGTAAGGTACCCATTACCCGCCCTCTTTGTTGAATCGGGAAAATATCAGTAACAATTGCCATACCAATTGAACCGATTACGCCACCAAATAATCCTGTAATGACGCGTGCAGCTACCAGAAGCTCATAGGTCGGTGCTAACCCACAAAATAGCGTACCCATAATAAACCCGACATAAAAAAACAATAAAAGTTTTTTGCGGTCATATTTATCAGCAAAGCCTGCCGCCAGTAAGCCCGAAATACCCGCACTGAAAGCATAGCTCGATACAGCAACGCCAAATTGTTTGGGAGTAATATCCAATGATTTCATCAGAATATCTCCCAAAGGCGACATCACCATAAAGTCTAAAACCACTGTAAATTGAGTAACAGCAAGCAGCGCAATCACTAACTTCTGATACCCTGTAAAAGATGTTTTTTCCATTCTATATTTAATCGTTTAATTCTTCACATTCAAACCCCGATTTCTTCACCACCCCTATGAGTTCATCAATACAGATTCCTGCCACAGAGGCACGAAGCACCCCATCGCAATCCTGATAATCGACCGACCATGTGATGATTTGCGGAATCCCATCGAGCTGTAAGGCAAGCTCTTCCTTCATGGTAAGGCTACGCACGTTGGTTTTCAGAATAAATAACTCCATAAACAATAGCTTTTTCGTAAAAATCAGGTTCGTAAAACAATGTGTAGGTAGTTGTCTATATTTTCAGAGCTTTCATCACCACAGCAAATGTCTCCCACATAATTTCCTCTGAAAATCTGAAGGGCTCTCCTGCCAGGCTAATTCCTTCCGTATGAAACCGGATCAGATTATATAAAGGAGCATAAGCTACCGACCAGAAAACCTCACGAGTCATAGGTAGAATCTCTTTATTGGCTATGGCATTGTGTACAAACCTCCCTAATGAATCTATAAATCCTTTATCTAATGTATCAAAAACACGTGTCCGCAATGGCGAATGTTTTAATTGCTCCAGAAGTGCCGCTTTTACCGGGTTTTCTAACCAGTAGTCTGCCCTGTTGCGCCATTGCACCCTCATACCTTCCTCAAAACTCATAGCAGGGTCAAAGTCTTTCAGAAGCGTTGTTGTTAATCGTGTAGCCTCTTCTAACCCCAACTGAACTATTAAATCTTCTTTATCTTTGTAATAAATGTAAAGAGTGGCAGGCGAAACCCTTGCTTCTCTGGCTAATTTCTGCATACTAAAACCATCAAGACCCTCTCTTACAATCATCTCAATGGCCTTTTCTTTTACAAGCAGTTCTTTATGTTCGTCTCTGTATCTCATAAGCAGACACAAATATAAATGAATGTTCGTTCATTTATTGTTAAAAAATGATTAAATTTTATTTTTGAAGTGTCTGATCATCATTCCATAGTCCATATCATGAGCCAGACCCCAAACCGCCTGATGTATCCGCTTGGTCCTGGTTTCAATAGTTTTGGCATTTTCAATCCAGTTGGAGAAATATCTCTGATGGCCAAGCGACAACGAATTAAATTTCTCTAAAGCCTTAGGTTCATCTTCAAGGCATACGAGCAAGTCTTCTGATAATCTGAATTCATTGGTATCCAGTTCTAACGATACCTCAATCATTGCCCCTTCATTCTTTTTAATACCTTTCCGCATTCCGGCATTAACCGGAATGATAAAATCCCCCTCGCCCATCGGTAATAAAGCTACCTGTTCAATCAGATGCGAATCAAGTTTACCCCTTACCCTATAAGACGTCCGGGTATCAGGTTTAATCTGGTTGGCGATATTGGCAGGAACAACAATATACGTCCAGCCGGTTTTTTCGCCTTGTTTTTCAAATCTGTGTATGATAGTCTTAAAAGTAATCATTGTTCTGAACGATTATTTATCTTTATGAGTTTAAAATTAGGAGATTGGCGGAGAATATTTTAACAATAATAGGGGAATTAATTTAGTTTAATTTAAAAAAATCATTCTATCCATAGAGACGTATTGCAATACCTCTCCATTAGTATGTCTAATCTGATAAATGTTATTAGTGAAGGCTAAAACGATAGAAGATTTGTCTTATATTCATAGATCCTTGGTAACGTAGTGCAATACGTCTATAGCAAAACCAAATTGAATGAGCGAACAAAATCCTTCCGGTAAAATTTTCGATTGGGCAGTACTGAAAAGGTTGTTTCAGTTTATACGCCCATATCAGTTTCGTTTTTATACACTTGTATTTGTCATTTTAATCGGAGCAACCCTGGCACCTGCTATTCCGTTACTCATTAAGCAGACCATTGATGGCCCGGTTTCGTCAGGAGACTATTCAGGACTGGCCCGAATGATGTTAATCATGGTTGGTGTACTGGTATTACAGTCGCTTATCCAGTTTGTGAATACTTTTCTGGCTGGTTGGCTGGGGCAGAATATCATTCGTGATATCCGTATCCAACTGTATCAGAAAATTATTCATTTACGCCTGAAATTCTTTGACGATACCCCTATCGGCCGATTGGTGACCCGGACGATTTCGGATATTGAAACTTTAGCCGATGTATTCAGCGAGGGAATTGCCGCTATTGCCGGAGATATTCTGCAATTGGTACTGATTATTACGGTCATGTTTATTACTGACTGGAAACTCTCTTTGATAAGCCTGAGTACTGTACCCCTTATGCTCATCAGTACCTATATTTTCAAAGAAAAGGTTAAGAAATCTTTTAATATTGTTCGTAATGCGGTAGCTAACCTGAACTCCTTTGTACAGGAGCACATTACAGGTATGAGCCTTGTACAGATTTTTAACTCTGAAAAAATTGAGTACAAAAGATTTGTTGATATTAATAAGGAGCATCGGGATGCCAACATTAAGTCTATCATGTATTATTCAGTTTACTATCCGGTGGCAGAGGTCATTGCCGCTTTAGGTACGGGCCTGGTGGTATGGTTTGGTGCAAAACAGATGTTGAATAGTGAGGTGAGTTATGGTACGGTTACGGCCTTTATCATGTTTATCAATATCTTCTTTCGCCCAATCAGAATGCTGGCAGATAGAATGAATACCCTGCAAATGGGGATTGTGAGCACCGACCGTATCATTAAACTATTAGATAGCGACGAATACACCGCCAATGATGGCAGATACACCACCCACCTGAAAGGTGAAGTGGAATTTAAAGAGGTATGGTTTGCTTATAATCAGGAAAACTATGTGCTGAAAGATATTTCATTCAAAGTCAATCAGGGCGAAACCGTCGCTTTTGTAGGAGCAACCGGAGCCGGAAAATCATCTATCATTAATCTCTTATCAAGGTTTTACGAGATAAATAAGGGCGAAATTGACATAGATGGTATAGATATAAAACAATATGATTTAAAACACCTGCGTGAGCAGATTGGCGTTGTGCTGCAAGATGTATTCCTGTTTTCGGATACTATCGAAAACAATATTACTTTAGGAGATACCTCTATTTCAAGAGAAAATATCATTGAGGCAGCCAAATTGGTTGGTGTACATGATTTTATTATGCAGCTACCGAATGGTTATGACTATAATGTACAAGAGCGCGGCGCAACTCTTTCGGTTGGCCAGCGCCAGTTGATTTCGTTTGTGCGGGCTATGGTGCAAGACCCCAAGATTATTATCCTCGATGAAGCCACCTCATCTGTCGATACCGAAACAGAAGAACTCATTCAGAATGCCATCAGCCTATTAATGAAAGGCCGCACAGCCATTGTGATTGCCCACCGCCTGAGCACCATTCAGAAAGCCCACAAGATTATTGTCTTAGACAAAGGCCAGATTATGGAAGAAGGCAACCATGAAGAACTATTGGAAAAAGACGGCTTCTATGCCAATTTGTACCGGATGCAGTATAAGGAAGCGTTGGTGTAGGGAGTTGAGTGATTATATGATAAATTGTGAGTTAGCAGATAATTTTATTGTGGCAATTCCAGAAGATTTAAACAGCCAGGCATTACCAAACTCTTATAAATGGCACAAAAATCAAAAAAGCTCCCAATCGATTTGAGAGCTTTTTTTGATAATTATATATATCGATATAATTATGCCAATTTCACGTTCACGGCGTTCAGACCTCTTTTTCCTTCCTGGATTTCGAAAGTAACTTCGTCATCCTGACGGATTTGATCCTTTAATTCTGAAACATGGACGAAAACCTCTTGGTTTGTTCCATTAACTTTAACAAAACCATAACCTTTGGTTTCGTTGAAAAACTTAACAATTCCTGTAGACATTTGAAAAAATTTGTATTTTGTACTTAAAGTACAAAGGTGCGATTATTAATTGACAAAACCTAACGTATAACTAAATTATTCTTAAAAATAGATAATTCTACCTATTTTTTGTACAATATTTCTACTCAAAATTGAACTATTAACCTTAATTAACATTATTTCAATCTCTCTTAACCTATGTTGAGGAATGTGGTTTCTACTTTTGTTCCGACAAAAAATCAAACCACTTATGAGAAAGCTTTTCATTCTTCTTTTGTTTTCACTACCTGCTTTTGCACAAAAAATCACCATCAAAGGAATTGTTACTGACTCCGCGGCAACTCCCTTACAATATGCAACCGTACTGTTATTAAACCCTAAAGATTCATCATTAGTAAACTTCGGACGCACCAATGATAAAGGCACTTTTGAATTGAAAAACCTTAATCCGACCAACTATCTGTTCAAGATTACTTATGTAGGGCATCAGCCTTTTTATAAACTGATTGTACCCGACGGTGCTACCGGAATAGATTTAGGCACAATCAAGCTACAAGCCATCAGTAAAGAACTGGCCGAGGTAATTGTAAAAGGCGAAAAAGCTCCCGTGAGCATCAAAGGAGATACAGTAGAGTTTAATGCAGGGTCGTTCAGAGTAAAACCCAATGGCGTAGTAGAAGACCTGCTAAAGAAATTACCAGGCGTAGAAGTAGATAAAGACGGAACCGTGAAAGCGCAGGGAGAAACCGTAAGGCGCATTACGGTTGACGGCAAAGAGTTCTTTGGCAGAGACCCCAAAATGGCAACCAAAAACCTGCCCGCCGATGCTATTGATAAAGTGCAGGTCTACGACAAACGCTCTGACCAGGCCGACTTTACAGGCATTGACGACGGACAACGTGAAAAGAATATCAACCTCAAACTGAAAGAAGACCGCAAGAAAGGAGCTTTTGGAAATATTACCGCAGGCGCAGGGCTTGATGAACGCTATGCTGGCAGGTTGAATATTAACCGATTCAATAAAGATAAGCAATTCTCGGTGTTGGCCATGGGTAATAACGTGAATCAACAGGGTTTTTCGATTGATGATTATATGAATTTTTCGGGTGGTCTGATGCGCATGATGGGCGGCGGACAGGTTCGTCTGCAATTCAGCTCTGATAATGACGGAGGTCTGCCATTAAATTTTGGTAATCGCCAGAACGGTTTTGTCAGGAACTGGGCAGGAGGACTTAACTTTAATAATCCTATCAGCAAAAAGACCGAGATAAACGGTAGTTATATGTTTAATAATATCAATCAGGTAATTGACAAAAGTGTAA
The DNA here is from genome assembly GCF_013912375.1 of Emticicia sp. BO119. Classification (GTDB taxonomy): domain Bacteria; phylum Bacteroidota; class Bacteroidia; order Cytophagales; family Spirosomataceae; genus Emticicia. Next base: position 170,004 of record NZ_JACETV010000005.1, read on the forward strand.
ACCGCCTGAATTTCCTGCCAAACGGCGATAACTATACTGCCCTGCAGAAAACCTCACAGAATACCCTGAATGATAACCACAGGCTCAATTTCACCCTCGACCAGAAGATTGATTCGATGAACTCGCTGAAATGGTCATCTTATATCAATTATAACCATACTAAAGCCAATACACTCAGTAATAGCCAGTCGTTGAACAGCCGCAATATATTAGAAAATGAGGGGAATCGTAATTATGGCGGTAGTAGCGAAGGGCTAAGTGTCAATAGTAACCTACTGTTCCGTCATCGATTCCATAAAAAAGGCAGAACTCTTTCAACCAACCTTAGTTTTCAGATCAATAATACCGATAGCAATGGAGATTTAGCTGCACTGAATAACTATTATACAGACGGGAATCTGACCCGAACCGACAACATCAGGCAGAAAAGCACCCAGAAGTCTGACCGCATAAACTATGGCTTGAATGCCTCTTATACCGAACCATTGGGCAAACGCAAGTATCTGGAAATAAACTATGCCTTGCAGAAAAACGATTATTTGTCTGATGCTTTGGTAAATGATATTAAAGACGGCGTGCCGGTTTATAACAACCAGCTGAGTAATAAGTTTGAGAGTAGTTTTCTCTATAATCGCCTCGGAGCGAATTTCAGATTGGTGCAGAAGAAATACAATTTCTCAACAGGCGTGAGTTTCCAGCATGCCAATCTGAGAGGAAAATTATTGCTGCTGGACACTGATATTTCAAGGACATTCCAGAATGTATTGCCCAATATGCACTTCAACTATGATTTTCAGCAAAGCCAGCATTTGAGATTTGATTATGAAACCAATTTCCAGGAACCAAACATCACACAGTTAGCCCCTATTACTGATAACCGTGACCCGCTGAATATTTATGTGGGGAATCCGAACCTGAAACCGGAATATATTCATCGCCTTGGCTTGAACTATAACTCTTTTAACCAGTTAAACTTCACTAATTTCTTTGCAGCAGCAAATTTAATCTATACTACCAACAAGATTAACAATGCGCAGGAAATAAGCCCGACCTTTGTGCAGACCTCTCAGCCTATCAACGTAAAAGATGATTACCTGTTAAGTGGAAATCTGAACTATGGATTCAGAATCAGACCAATTAAACTGAGAGTCGATTTAGGTGAACGTTTATCGGCAAACAGGGGGATTAATTTTGTAAACAAGCAGGAAAACCGCACCAGGGGCCTGCAAGCCTCTACAAGCCTGAGATTGAGTTATCAGAAAGAAAACTTTGATGCCTCAGTTGAGGGACGTATCATCTATAATCAGACGCACTACTCGGTAAACAAACAGATGAACCAGGAATATTTCAATAATGTATTCTCTACTGATTTAAACTGGACCATCACCAGGAATCTGGTCTTTGCTACTGATTTCGACTATAATGTATATTCAGGCCTTTCCGGAGGTTACAACCAGAAGATACCATTATGGGCAATGTCTGTTTCAACATTCTTTCTGAAAAACAGACGAGGGGAGTTAAAACTATCTGTAAATGACCTGTTGAACCGTAATACAGGCATCACTCGCACAGCACAACTAAACTTTGTGCAAGACGAACGCATTACCACTTTGGGTAGATATTTTCTGTTAAGTTTCACTTATGCACTCAAAGGCATTAATCCGGCACAGAGAGGCGGCGTTAGAATTATTACAAGATAATCAGGTTAAATAAAGGTATTGATAAAACCGATTGTTACTATTTCATATGGTTATCCACAAAAATGACCCATACAATTCAGTCAGTTAAATCAATGTTCAGAAGAAATCATCGACTAATTTCCCTACCTTTGCACAAATTTTTCACCAAAGGGTAAGAGAATTATGGTAGAACCAAATATTGAATTTCTTTACAAGTATTTAAACAATGCTTCTCCTACTGGTTTTGAAGCATCAGGACAACAAATATGGCTCGATTACATAAAGCCATATATTGACACACAACTGGTTGATGTTTATGGTACAGCTGTTGGGGTTATTAATCCAGGTCAACCTTATAAAGTAGTAATTGAAGGGCACTCCGACGAGATTTCGTGGTTTGTGAACTATATTACAGAAGACGGTTACATCTATGTGCGTCGCAATGGTGGTTCCGACCATCAGATTGCCCCCTCTAAAAGAGTGAATATCCACACGCGCAAAGGTATCGTAAAAGGAATTTTTGGCTGGCCTGCCATTCATGTACGTGAATCTGCTACCGAAGAGAGACCAACCCTAAAAAATATCTTTATTGATGTGGGTGCAGCCAAAAAAGCAGAAGTAGAAGAAATGGGTATCCATGTAGGTTGTGTGATTACCTTTGAAGACAGCCTGATGGAACTGAACAATAAATTCTATGTAGGGCGTGCTTTAGACAACCGTATGGGTGGATATATTATTGCAGAAGTAGCCCGTAAACTGAAAGAAAATAATATACAGTTGCCATATACGCTTTATATTGTCAATTCGGTGCAGGAAGAAATCGGGTTGCGTGGAGCTGAAATGATTTCGAGAAGACTGAAACCCGATGTAGCTATCTGTTGTGATGTTACTCACGATACACAATCGCCGATGTATAATAAAAAACTGGATGGAGATATCGCTTGTGGCAGAGGCCCGGTATTGACTTATGGCCCGGCGGTGCAAAACAATCTGTTGAACTTTATGATTGATGTAGCAGCAGAAAAATCTATTCCTTTCCAGAGAGCCGCTGCGAGCCGCTCAACCGGTACAGATACAGATGCATTTGCCTACTCGGCAGAGGGTGTGGCTTCAGCGTTAATCTCATTACCGCAGAAATACATGCATACAACAGTAGAAATGTGCCACAAAGAAGACATTCAGGCTTGTATTGATTTATATTACGAAATTCTGCTCAAATTAGAAGCCGGACAGGATTTCAGCTATATCAAGTAAGAATTAAAATTAAACAACAAAGCCGCTATTTACCTAAATGGCGGCTTTGTTGTTTTTATAAAGATTAATAGATGCTACGCCGCGCCTCTCGCAAAGCCCACAGTTTCACGATACATTTGTGGCGATACATCCGCATTATTCTTAAAAAAACGGCTGAAATAGTATTCATCGTCATAGCCCAAATCGTGTGCAATTTCTTTCACAGACTTATTAGTCAAATACAGTTCCCGCTTTGCCTCAATCACAATTCTTTCAGAAATCAAATCGGTTATCGTTTTATTAAAATGTGTCTTTGTGATTTTCGCAAGGGCTTTTGGGGTAATACTCAGCATATCGGCATAGTCACTTGCCGAATGCTTTGTTTTAAAATGCTGTTCAATATAGTCTTTCAGATTCTGTAAAATAAAGGGTTCTTTTTTATCGGCAAAATCTTGTTGGGCTTTTGGTTGTTGAGCTACTTTCAGCCTTGAAGCCGTTATCAGAAAAATCTTCAGATAAGACACCAACTGCTCATATTGCGCCAGAGCAACCGTCTGCAACTCTGCCTTCATTTGTGTCAGAATCAATTCAAAAGTTTGTCTGGCCGTTTCATCCACTTTTACAAATGGCGGATTATAAATATTATTAAACAAAACGCCATTGCAGGCAACTTCTTGCTGGTGCCTGAAAATACAGAAGAAATCAGGATGGAAATTCAGAACTATCCCTTCTATTTCTTCTTTTTGTGTTATCATAAAAGGCTGATAAGGTGTAAAGCAAAAAACAGTATCTTTCTCAAATTCATATTCCGAAAAATCTACCTTTGCTGTACCATTTCCTTCTTTTACCCAGATAACCGAAAAATAGTTATGCCGTTCAATATGGTCGAAATAGCTGTTTCCGGTAAAAGAAAAGAGTTTAAAAGCAAGATTTCCGTTGATAGGGTCAACCAATGTAAAAGTGTCCTGATTAAGCATTATTTATATTTATCTGTGCTTTGAGTTGTTCAATTTCTGCTTCTAACTGAGCAATGTATTCAAGTTGTGGCTTTATTACTGCCTCTACTTCTCCGGCTGTGTATCTGGGTGTAATATGTTGCGGACAATTCCAATCGAAAGACACCACATGAAAAACAATCATCCGTTCTGCTCTGAACTTATAGTCTTTCAGGTCAAGGCTTTCATAGAGTTCTTCGTTCCCATCCAATTCTACCACTTCTGCCCTGGCAAAAATCTTCAATCTGATTTTGTGTGCATAATCCATCAAAAATAGTGAAACATTCTGATTAGTCTCAAAATTCCCAACCGACACATATTGTTTATTCCCTCCGAAATCAATAAACCCTAAACGCTTCTCATCTAATACTTTCAGAAAGCCCTTCGGCCCGCCTCTGTGCTGAATATAAGGAAAACCGCTTTCGGTGATACTGGCCATATAGAAACTATCTCTCTGCGCTATAAAAGACGCCTCATAGGTGTTTATACCCTCTTTTTTATTCTCACGTTCCTGCCTTGCATAAGCAGCTCTGCTCCCTGCTTCCTCCTGTAAGGCTTTGGCGGCTTCGCCAAAAGCGATTTTCCCGTAGTAACTCATAATTCAATCAGTTTATAGATTTTCCTGTGCCAGCACAGCCTCCCAAAGTGTATCTCCACATTCATCCGGTAAAACGATAGCATCTTCTTCTGCTTTTTCTCTGAACTTCCTCTCAGCCTCTTCAATTGGCAAATCATTTATACTGGCAAAACGTCTGGCCATTAGCCCGTTTTCGTCAAATTCCCACAATTCGTTGCCATAACTTCTATACCATTGTCCGTTGTGGTCGTGCCATTCATATTCAAACCTCACAGCCATGCGGTTTTCCCTGAATCCCCACAATTCTTTCTTCAACGTATAATCCAGTTCCCTCTCCCATTTCTTTTTCAGAAACGTCTTTACTTCTTCTCTCCCATTAATAAAATCTGTGCGGTTGCGCCATTCTGTATCAATCGTATAAGCCAACGACACTTTTTCAGGGTCTCTGGTATTCCAGGCATCTTCCGCCATCTGCACTTTCCGGGTAGCCGTTTCTAAAGTAAATGGTGGCAGCGGGTATCTTTTTTCTGTTTCCATTGTAGTATTTGTTTAATAGCAGGCCAATAAAGACTCGCCTCATCAGCCTGTCATATATCTTATCATAAAGCCGGAGCAACCGGAAAATCAACAGGTATCTGAGTCAGATTATGGGTATAATTCATTGCTGTTTTATCTGATATGAGCAAAATCAAATCTATCAGATTCTCATTGGTATAACCTTGTTCATAGAACCCACTTACCAGTTCTTCATTTGCCTTTCCTTTGCTTCTGGTAATATCGGCTGCCAGTTTCACAAGCGCATTCAGTTTTGGATTTTCGCTTTTTCCTCTTCTCAAATCTAAGATCTGTTCATCAGTAAAGCCATTCATTTTACCTATTGTGGTATGCGCGCTCAAACAGTAGATACATTCATTAACCTGACTTACTATCAGATTAACGGCCTCTTTTTCTCTGTTACTCAACGATGTTTTGGCATTCTGATAAGCAAGAAACTTGGCAAGTCCATTGGTTGAATACGCCATTGTTGCATATAGATTCGGAACAAAGCCTAATGATTTTTTAAGGTTATCAAAAATTTCCTGATTGGTTGTGGTTACTTCTTCTCTGGTTGGTACTGCGAAAGTTTTCATCTTTTTCTTTGATTTAAATTAATAGTTCGTTTTGATGATGCAAAGGTATAGCGGCCCTCATTGCTTTAAAATGGATGATTTCCGCAATGAGATGGACGATTTTCTCTGACAGAGCAAAAGCCTTACTTTCAATCACTAAAAGAACCATTCATCATAAACTTTCCTGTACATTTCCTTCTGACAGTATAATATTGTATTTTCACAGGTACGATTCAAAACCTCCACTATGCAAGTTAAGCACCTTAAATGGCTGATACTCTCATTGGCTCTGCTCAAAATAGCCTTTCATTTGTATTTTTATGATATGCTTGAACCCCACCGCGACGAGCTGCTCTATTTCTCTTTAGGCACGCACCCGGCCGGTGGCTATGCTTCTGTTCCGCCCATGATAGGCATACTGGCGTTTTTATTAATGAAAACCATCGGATTTTCAGCGTTTGCTATTAAAATTCTACCTGCCATAATTGGGGGTGTAATGGTCTGGCTTACAGCAAAAATAACCGAAGAATTGGGTGGCAAATGGTTTGCTCAATTGTTGGCAGCATCGGGCATTTTTATAGCACCTGTTTTTGTCCGTCCTTTTTATCTGTATCAACCGGTAGGTTTCGATATTTTCTTCTGGACACTACTATTCTTTTTTACAATCCGCTTTCTGAATACCCGAAACAACAATTATCTGCTCTATTTAGGCATTGCCGCAGGCTTTGCCATACTTAACAAGCATCTGGTGGTATTGCAATTAGGGTCGTTGGTGATTGCCTTCCTGTTAAGTTCCGAGCGTAAAGTGCTTGCGCAAAAATCTTTCTGGTTTGCCACTGGGCTTTGTATCATTATTGCCTCGCCTAATATAATCTGGCAATTAAGCCACGGGCTTTCGGGTGTCAGGCATTTTAATGCACTAAATAAATACCAGTTGGTCTATCTGAGCCGGATTAATTTTCTGAAAGAACAGCTACTCATGCCTGGTAGCTATATGCTAATCACCTGCGCCGGAGTGCTTGCCTTATTGTTCGCTCAGAAACTGAGCAAATACTCACTTTTAGGCATTACTATCCTACTCATAATCACGGTTTTATTTATAGTTAAAGGTAAAGGATATTACACAGCCGGGGTGTTTCCTCTATCTTTGGCAGCAGGGGCTGTCTGGTGGGAAGATCTTCTGAAACAATGGTATTTCAGAGTGGCATTAATGGGTGTTCTACTCACCTTATCTATCTTTTTACTTCCGATTGGTGTACCAGTATATAAGCCTGAAAAATTAGCCGCCCATTTCAAAAACTTCTCAGAAAAATATGGAATGGACGGGATGCTACGCCACGAAGACGGTAAAATTCATTCTCTACCTCAGGACTATGCCGATATGATAGGTTGGGAAGAATTAGCCAGAATCACGGCTACAGCTTATAATCAGGTGCCTGATAAAAGCCATGTTTTGATTTATGCCGAAAACTACGGGCAAGCCTCAGCTATCAATATTTTAGGCAAAAAATATGGTTTGCCCGAACCCGTCAGCTTTTCGGATAACTATTATTACTGGGCACCACGTAAAATCCCTGCCACAACCGATACTTTCATTTATATAAATGACGAACTGGGCGACGATATCCATAAGCTATTTGCTGATGTACAGTTAGCAGGTAAAATCAGCGACCCGTTAGCACGCGAATATGGCACACAGGTATATCTTTGTCGTAATCCCCGAACTAATTTCAGTGAGTTCTGGTACAAGCGTGTAGCAGGGTTAGAAAGTCCGTTTTAAGGGAATTGAGTGATTTAGTGCATGAGCAATTGAGCGATTATTTAATGTCAAATGCTATTAGACTGATTAAAACGATTTCTATAGAATCAAAGGAAATGAAAACAAATGATTGAGATAAGAAAATAAATTTAATCAATCGCTCAATCACTCATTCACTCAAAAAAACTGCAAAATTATACGACCCATTTACATAATTGACTTTTTAAGAAACTTTTCATAGCAGAAAGTCGTTTTTATATCAGCATACAAATAATATAATTAAAGGTCATGGTTACAGTAACAGAAATAGCAAAAAATAAAATCATTGAATTAAGAGAAAAAGATGGCTTAACAGGTGAGCATGGTGTACGCGTAGCTGTAGAAGGTGGTGGTTGCTCGGGCTTGATGTATGATTTGAAATTTGACTTTGAAACCCGGCCAAACGACCATATTTTTGAAGATAACGGAATCAAGGTATTTGTAGATAAGAAAAGCCTTCTGTACCTGATTGGTACTGAATTAGACTTTTCGGATGGCCTGAACGGAAAAGGATTTCAGTTCAAAAATCCGAATGCTACCCGTACCTGCGGTTGCGGAGAAAGTTTTGCAGTCTGATATTCTTAAAATAAATGTAAAGAGCCACGCTTCGTTAATAAAGCGTGGCTCTTTTATTTTCAGGTCTTGTGCGCTACAAAAGACCATCAATTAGCCCGATAATACATCGTTGAGCTATTCTCTTTTCTTAAGATATGTTTTGCCATTATCTGTAACGATTCGGGCGTTACGGCAGCAATCTTTTCTGCATCCTGATTACACCATTCGGCATTGCCGGCATTAGCGGCAAAGGCCAGGTTCATCGCTCTGTTCAGCAATTCAACTTCTGCAAAGGCCAAAGTAGATTCGCTCTGATTTTTCACCTTTTGCAGTTCTGTTTCTTCTACTTTGTCATTCACCAGTTCAGCAATAATCTCTTCAATAGCAGCATCAGCTTCTTCCAGAGCCACACCTTCATTCAGATTCCCCTGTACCATCAGCAAGCCCGGGTCAAGCGAGGCAGTAATATAGGCCGAAATATTATTAAACAACTGCTTCTCTTTTACCAGCCTCGTATAGAGCCTTGAAGATTTCCCTCTGCCCAGCAAATCGCTCAGTAAATCGGCATTATAAAATTCAGGGTCAAAACGCCCCGGCATATGATAAGCTTTGTAAATACCATTCAATGGCACTTTCGCTGAAGTCTCCATAAATTTAGCTTCAGTCTGTATAGTTTCCTGTGGCAGATTTCGCACATATTTTTCTCCTGCCGGAATCGGCTCAAACCATTTCTCGCACAAATATTTTACTTGTGCAACGGTTACATCGCCCGCCACTACCAGTATGGCATTATTAGGCAGATAATATTTAAAGAAAAACCCCTTTACATCATCCATCGTAGCTTCTTCAATATGGCTGATCTCCTTGCCGATAGTTGCCCACTGATACGGGTGTTTATCATAGACCAACGGACGGAGTTTCAACCATACATCGCCATAGGGCTGGTTCAGATAACGTTGTTTAAACTCCTCAATTACCACTTTTCGCTGTACTTCCAGCACTTTATCATCAAAAGAAAGGCTCATCATCCGGTCAGATTCAAGCCAGAATGCCGTTTCGATATTTTTGGCTGGAAGCGTAATATAATAATTGGTAATATCCGGCGAGGTAAAGGCATTGTTTTCGCCGCCTACTTTCTGGAGGGGTTCATCATAAGAAGGAATATTTTTTGAGCCCCCGAACATCAGGTGTTCAAAAAGATGAGCAAAGCCCGTTTTCTTTTCGTCTTCGTCTCTCGAACCTACATTGTATAATATATTCACTGCCGCCATGGGCGTTGTATGGTCTTCATGCACATAAACCTCCAGGCCATTTTGTAACGTAAAATGCTCGTAGCTAATCATCAGGTTGTGATTTGTTTTAGTCTATCCTTAACGCACGATTAAGCATATTCTGATATAACACCAATCACAAATGTAAGGTTTCGATGGGAAGTCCAAAAATGTAAGTGATAATTTTATCTCGAAAGATTAGAGAAAAAAGTGGCAATTTTGGCTCTGAACAGATACATACATACCATTAGCACCGAAAACAATCCCAACCAGAGATAAATGATATTGAAAGATGATATCGGAATGACCGAAGATTTACCAATCAGTACAAAGTTTGACCAATAGAAAGGATGGTCTGATTCGGTCTGAATCAAATCTATTTTCGATAAGCGGATGGCTTCGTCAGTAGGATAGCCTTTTTTCAGATAATAGTAAAATTTCTCCGATAATTTGGCAATGCTTTCGTCGTGTGCGTTCCAGAGTGTGGTAATAACAGACGGGCAGCCTGCGAACTGAAAGGCTCTCGCAAGGCTGATAATGCCTTCGCCTTTTCTTATTTGCCCTTTACCAGTTTCACAGGCACTCAATACTACCAACTGTGTATTCTCCAAAGACAAATTATATAACTCTGGCGTGTATAACTTAAAATCTTTTCCTTCGGGGTATAAAGCAATAAACGATTTCAAAGGTTCGGCATCATTTACCTGCGCGTGGGTAGCAAAATGAATAATGCCTTTGTTGCGGTAGGTTTCCTGAAAATTCAGTTTTGTCGCTTTACTATCCTGAAAAATCTGACCATTAATTTCCCCCATTTCATTGATAGACGCAGGTAAGGTTTTAAAGCCCTTATCTCTGAAAATACCTGACTGTTTGCCATTACTAAATGGCGCATAGGCAATTATATCACTTTGCGGCTTTGAAATATTATAATCGAAATGCAAGGAGGCAGAGTTTGCATAAGAAATCGTGTAATCAAACAAGAGATAATCAGATTCTCCTTTTTTCTCCAGAATCTCATATGGTAAGAAACCTAAAATATCATGGCGGGCAATAATCAGCTTTTCTGATTTCTTTAACATCCCTTCAATCGGTGCCAATAAAACATTATAGGTTCTTTTGGCCAGATCGTGGCCCTTATAAGCATCAATACTGGGTGGTGTATTTACTTTAGCATATAGCTCAAGTACAAGATTGTGTATATCCGAAGCCCTCTCTTTCTTGACAATATTATAAGACTCTTTATCGACAATCAGATAATACAAAACATTTTCGCCTAAGAAATAACTGATAAAAGCCGATTTTTTATCGATTTTCTGCTGCGTTTCTTTCAGAGAAATCAGATAATTATCATACTTGAGTTTATAATAATTTTTTGATTCCTGTTCAATCTTTTTAGTCAGGTGGCTCAGTTGTATCTTGGCATCTGATAAATCAGAAAGTGTCTTTTCATTGCCAGCTTCCAGCAGTCTGATTTGTAGCTTAACAATCCTTTGGCGCAAAGTAGCCTCCTGATCTAACAAGTTTTCGTCTAATACTTTGGGGCGTATCTTCTGCTCTTTTACTGCATCCCATAAAGTAGCCGATTTACTGGCCTCTAACGTATAAAAAAACTTCTCTGCCCAGGTTTGCGATTGCGTGGCTTTCCACTGCTCAAATATTTTAGATAACGCCTTTTCGTAGACAGGATACACCTTTTCGCTGTAAAACAGCTTTGATTCAGGCATATCAAAAGTTTTGCGTAGATGTGTAGCAAATTTAATAGCTGTAATATAAGTATCAGCCGATAAGCCCGGATCTGACCCTGACAATAAATCTGCTTTCTGATTCAAAGCAATAAATAACTCCTGCGGTGCATTTACAGCCTCAAAAGTAGGGTTAGAATGTACATTTAATTGTGTATAAGAGGTATCGGCCGCAATCATAGCTTTCTGGCTATGGATGAGAGCCTCTTTAAAATTACCTTTTTTCTCATAAATCTCACTTAACCCATTTTCAATTTTAGCCACCTGAATTCCTTGAAAATGATGGAAAGCACTCACAAAATCTTTCAATGCACTTTTGTAGGTGCTTTCAGCCTTTGCCAGGTTATTTAACTGCATGTATGATTCAGCCCTGTTTGTCTGAATATTTATCCAAAGCCGGGGTTGTTGCTCTTTTGGTTTCCGGTAGTACTTTTCTGCCTCTGCAAGTGCTTTTATTGCATCAGCAGGCTGTTTCATCTGATTATAACAACGGCCAATAGACAAATAAATAATGGCCGTTCTATCATCACTTTCAGCCAATGGCAATGCTTCTTTCAGTAAACCCAAAGCATTTTCATATTGCTTCTTTTCTCTGTAATACTTAGCCATATTGCTCAAAACCGCATACTGATTCAACGTAACTTTCTCTTGCTTGGCAATTTGTCTGGCTTGCTGGAAATAATAAAAGCTTTGTTCAGTATCGCCCAGGTCATCAATCAGGCGCCCATAATTACTCAAAAAAGTAATAATAAATGCAGGTAATTTTTTCTGAAGGCTTTTGTGCTGTAACAAAAAATCATAGCCTTTTTTGAAATGCTTTTCAGCTAAATTGAGCTTGCTAGGCATTCGTCGATAATACTCCGATACCTCTGCGTTCAGTTTAAAGAAATACAAATCCTTTAGCTCACCGTCAACATATTTTAGTGCTGCTAAACCCTCTTCGAGAACTTTTGCTGCATGATCATAATCTTCGTTTGGAACGTAGACATCTACTGCCGAGATCAGGAATAGTTTGAAGTAATTTTCGTAATCTTTCTGAATCAGAAGCTGTTTCTGAAGACTTTTATACCTCAATAAGGCTTGTTCAGGAGTAATCGTCTGGTTGTTCAGCTTCATATACACCTCATCAATTACCCGTTGAACCTGCGATGCTGTGCCTTTCGACTGCGCCCACACATTCAACACGCATACAGCAAAAACAGATATAAGAAGACTTTTTCTCATATTAAAACATTAGCTTTATGACTAAATACCCTTAAATCCTTAATAGAAGCCATCTTCAGTACCGGCAGTTGGTGGTGGTACTTCTTTTCTTGGTGGCGGATCCCCTGCTAACCTTAATTTAGGAGTCGTTGTTGAGAAATTCAACGCAGCAGGCATATCAGTATTCATGGTATCATAATAATAGTTATTCAGATAGTCGGAGCGGTTACGGATATTTCCGTTGGCATCAAAGTATCGTTCAATACTTGTTCTGCTCGGGCGATGTGTGAAAATTCTCATGCGAAAACTCGGAAGTGTATTAGACTTAGCTATGAAATAAATAATTCCATAATTACTCTGAGGCTTATTTTCACCTCTCGGAAAAGTCAGGACCCCATCGTTTATTGCAAACCAGGGCGAATTACTGATGATATTATACGCCTGTGGACTTATACCCATTTTTGTGTATAAATTAACAGAGGTATTAGCTGTAATTAACTTATCAAAAAAGGTTATAAAAGGAGAATATTTTTCAGTAAACACCTTATTCCTGAACTTATAGGCTCTCATACCAAAAATACTGCCTTCTCTTCGCTCAAAGCTACCTGCTTCTCTTACGGTATAAACAAGATTAGTAGTATCTGCATTGGTAACCACATCAACGGGCTGGCTATACGTATAAGGATTTACCCATTGACACCTGTTAATAATATTCAATAAATCGTATTGTGAAAGAATCTGCAATTGCCACGGAAGCGTGCTTTCAAACACAATCACATCCTGATTATCCATCAAAAACCCATTAGGCTGGGTACCGCTATTGCTCAGAACAGGTTTTACATTACCAATACCGTTATCGCTTATCTTAAAAGCACCAATATTATTGGCTGTATAGACAGTATTGATACCAACCTTTGAGCTACCAAGCGTAAAAGATTCAACAGTTGCTAACTGAACACTCGAATATACTTGCTCGCTACAGCCGATGCAAGTCCACGTAGTGCCATTAAAAACTCTGACCACATTAAAGGTCTGGTCAAATACCATCATCCCTACCTTCGGAGAAGCGATTGAGGTTAATTCTTCATTTTTCAGTACAGGCAGTTGAATGTTTGCAGTCTGGCCGGCTGTTATGGTTGTTGACTGTGAGAAAGCGCCAGTTGTTAAAATCAATAGTAAGAGTAAAGGAAGGAAAATATTTTTCATTACAACGTCATTGATTAAGTATAGTATAGACTTTGGCAAAAATTTACGTAACCTAACAAATATCTCCAATTTTTGTTGCAAGAAAAACTTTGTTGACATTTTTTTTACATATAACTTTGAACAAAGTCAATATCCCCCTATTTTTTATTCAAAAATGAGGGGGAATCTTGAGCTAATTAACCCTAACCCTAGTAAAATTTTGGGTGAGGGGTTTGTTTTATGGCTATAGAGTTAAAATTGTGTGTATTAATATCTTCCAGGTAGTCTTTTGTAACCACAAAGCAGATATTTTTTTTTATTTGGTTATCATGGCTTTCAAAAAAAAAGAAAAATATCGTCTTTGTGTAGATTTAGTTAGCAACAAACTCTGTCCATTAATATCAACCAGCATAGGTTTTGTAACCTTGATTTTTCTTTTTTTTTATTTTTTTTTTTTGTTACCGAAATAGTGGGTTGTTTTGCATAATTTTTGCATGATAATTGATTCATATTTAATCCGTTAAAAAGCAATAATTTTAGATTACCCTTGAGTGATTTCCTTACTAAAAATCCCCTTTTAAAAAAAAATCTTTAAAAAGGTTACATAAGAGGGGGCTATTGATATTAATAACCGTAATATGATCCTTGGCCTATCCAAACATCCGTCAGATGAATCGATTGTAGAGGGGATTCTGGCAGGTGGACGTAAAGAACATGAGGCGTTAGTAGCTTTGTATAAGAAATTTCATGTTTCTTTGGAAAGGTTCATTATCCATCGAAGCACAGGGAGAGATTACGCCAAACAACCAGAGGATATTATTTGGGAGTCTATTGAAGCATTTGTTGTGAATGTAAAAAAAGGTACTTTTACCCTCAAGGATGCCACATTAGAAACTTACCTGAAAAGTATTTGTAAAAACTTATGGTTTAGATATATTTCACAAGAGGCTTCTCGAGAGGAGCGTCAGAATCGCTATATGGCAGAATGGGATAAACTGGAAGACGATGTAAGCGATATGCTCATAGAAAAAGAAAATTGGGAACATTATATCAGCTTGGTTAATAAATTAGGGAAAAATTGTAGGCAAATTCTGGATATGAGACTCATAGAAGGCTTATCAATGCAGGAAATATCACAAAAACTCATTGCCAATGGCACTTTTGAAAACGACCAGACTGTAAGAAATGCCAAAAGTAAATGCCTCAAAAAAATAATGGATTTGATCACCTCTAATCATCAATAAATTACATAACACTATGGATGATATTCTGCAAAATCAGATTGAAGACTATGTGGCGGGACTAATGCCAGAAAACACTAAACTGGAATTTGAAAGACAACTTAAAAATGACCTATATCTACAACAACAAGTAGAAGACCTTAAACGTGTAAGAGAAGCTGTATTGCGCGCCAAAGTACGTGCCAATGTGGCTAACGCTCGTATATATATTCATAAACCCAAAAGAGGATTAACCTATGTATTAGGCTCGTTTAGTGCAGCAGCGGCCATAGTACTTTTCCTCCTGTCAACCTCAATTACATTTTCACCTAAGAAATTCAACTATCGGGGCGATGGCATTGCTCTAAGCTCGGAAACTCAAATACGAGCCAATGATTACGAAAAAGCCACTCGTCTGGTTGAAGAAGGTGAAAACCCGACAGAGGCCATTAAGATTTTAGAACGCCTGAAAGCCGACGAAAATGTAAGTAAAAACTATCAGAATGAAGCTAAATGGATGCTCGTGGTGGCTTATCTTGAAACCGGAGAGGCAAAAAAAGCTGAAAAAATATTTGATGAAGTAAAATGGGAAGATACAGGCAGACCTTTTTCTACCTGGGAAATCACCAAGATTCACTGGCAGATTTTCTGGGGAAAAATATTCTGACAGTACTCATAAGTTTTTATTATAATTTTGTTTCCACTCAAAAGCAATAACCAAAACTGCTACTTTTAAACCCTGCTTACGGTAAGTATATACGATAGGAGCCTGTCCCCTGCTTATATCCCACGGCTGAACTGTTTTGGATTCTTATAAACTGCAATTCCTTATTCTCACTAAAATTATGTAGTTTTACCCCACATTTAATAATTAAAGGTAAAACAACGGGCTAACCATGAATATCAAAGTCGGGCAAGGGTATGATGTACACCAATTAGGCGAGGGTTATGATTTGTGGCTGGGAGGTGTCAGAATTCCTCACACAGTAGGTTCAGTGGGTCATTCGGATGCCGATGTACTCTTGCACGCAATGTGTGATGCACTTCTTGGTGCCGCTGCCATGGGCGACATTGGCAAACATTTCAAAAACACAGACCCTCGCTGGAAAGGCATCGATAGCAAAATCCTGTTGAAGATTGTAGTAGAAATGCTCGAAAAAGAAGGGTATAAAATCGGCAATATAGATTCAACCGTTTGCCTGCAGGAACCTAAAATCGGTAAGTATATTCCAGACATGATCAAGGCCATTGCCGAAGTAACCAAATTGCCAGAAAACTGTATCTCTATCAAAGCTACAACTACCGAAGAAATGGGCTTTGTGGGTAGAAAAGAAGGTCTGGAGGCTCACGCCATTGCATTGATTTATAAAAATTAATGTATCAGTCAGGCAATACTATTTTCTTACCCAAAAACCTGGGTTTGGTAGCAATCAGATAATCAACAAATACTTTTACTCTGGCCAGTTTTTCTCTCAGATAAAAGCCTTCTCCGCCCGGTCTGTCTTTGGCATTAAAGCCATTGGCTACGATTCCCTCCTTAGAAGCCAGATAAAGGGCACGTTCATTGTGGAATAACTGTGAGATAACCGTGACTGAATCCTGCCCGAAAACTTCTTTCAGCCGCACCATCGAATCAAAGGTTCTGAATCCCGCATAATCTAAATAAAGATGGGTAGAGTCAATACCATTCTTTATTAAGTCCTCACGCATCATTTCGGGCTCGTTATATTCTGGTCGCCCATTATCGCCACTGATAATCAGGTATTTTATTTTACCTGCCTTCATTAAATCTGTAGCTGCCTTTATTCTATTAGTAAAATAAGGGTTATCAAAACCTCGCCTTTTGGTATATTTGGCTGTGCCTAAAAGCAATCCTACCTTTCTATACGGAATATCGTCAATATTTGAATAAATCTTTCCTCTGGCATTATCTTTAATAATTGCATCGCAAACAAAAATTGTTGCTATTGATAAAATAAACAATGCCAGTATAGACCATATAATAAGTTTTTTCTTTTTCATAATTTCCAAATAATACACCATTAAATAAGCCTGTAAAAATAAGAATATTGCTAATATAAAGTATATCCAAGATGTCAATTAGAATATATTTCATGAAATAGATCAAAAAATCAGACTTTTCTCCACAATAATTATGGTTTTTCCACAGTACAAGCAATTCTTCTCGCGTAGTACCTTTGCCGGGCTAAAAAATGAAAAGAAATGACATACTTAAACAAAAATACCTTAGTTGTTGAAACCGCTGGTTCGGATTCAATGTCGCAAACACACCCCCATTGATTTGACAAAAAACAAGCAATCAATAGTATCAGATCTATTAATATATGTGTTCAGAATTATTTCTTTTGACTGTAGACAACGATGTTCGGATTATATCCAGCAAAAATTTTCAAACAAGTTCAGTTACTACATTCCTGTCCTTAACAGTACGATTCTATACAAAATCACCCGAAACCCTTTGAAAATCTGATATAAAGACAGAAATTTAGGAAACGCGCCGCTATAGATTAAAATCCAAATAATAGTAAAATTCTGGCTTAGGAAAAGAATATGACAAATGTAAGTGGCAGAGTTATAACTGACTACATACCAGTTATTCAATCGGTATCAGAAAAGGTAGTCCATAAGATGAATACCTTTTTACACAAGGAGTATGTAAAAGTACCACCTATAAAAAGGGGCCAAAAAGGTTACCAATAAACTTAAAAAGGTTACCAATATGGTGGGAACCTTTTCTGGTAATTAAATAAAAAAGTTAAACAAGTTTATATTTTGATTAATAGTCTATAAAACTAATAGGTTGGAAAGTTTTTATTGAACTTTCCCATCAATTTACAGCGTCTTGTCTTGAAAGATTCCATTCTTCTGTCAGAATTTTATCTTTTTCATTATATTGCATAAAACATTTATAAACTCCCTGAGATAATTAATGAAAAAGTTTACATTAGCCATCGCTATTTTATTCACTGCCGGCCAATTACACGCTCAACAAATAAAAATCGGCGACAACGCCGGAGCCGTCACCTTTGAAGAATACGAGCCAAAATCAACCCTTGTTGTGCCCGGAAAGGTGATTACACGCGCCAAATTCCCATTTATTGACATTCATAACCATCAATGGGAGATGAACAGCAAAGAAGACCTCAATAAGCTTATTACAGAAATGGATAAAATGAATATGGGTCTTATGGTAAATTTAAGTGGGCGGGGTTTTAATCAGGATGAAGCCAGAAGTACCGCAGGCTTAGTAAAGCAGATCGAAAGTGTGAAAAACTACTATCCTACTCGTTTCGCTGTTTTTACCAATATTGATTTTTCTAAAATCAATGAACCTGACTGGACAGCCAAAGCTGTAAAAACACTGGAAGACGATGTAAAACTTCGTGGTGCAAAGGGATTGAAAATTTATAAAAGTTTAGGGTTTAGTGTAAAAGACAATGGTAAATTAGTGCCTGTTGATGACCCGCGCATCGACCCTGTCTGGAAAAAAGCAGGAGAACTGGGGATTCCGGTGTTGATTCATACCGCAGACCCCTCTTCTTTCTGGGATCCATTAAATGCTCAGAACGAGCGTTGGCTGGAGTTGAAAACACATCCGGGCCGTAAACGTGATGCATCGAAAGAATATAGTTGGGAGCAACTAATTGAACAACAACACAATGTTTTCAGAAAAAACCCTAAAACGATTTTTATCAACGCTCACATGGGTTGGTATCCCAACAATCTGGCAAAATTAGATAGCCTGATGGATGAATTCCCGAATATGTATGCCGAAATCGGAGCAGTTATTGCCGAGATAGGTCGTCAGCCACGTACAGCCAGGAAATTTTTCGAAAAACGTCAGGACAGAATTCTGTTTGGCAAAGACTCATGGGTACCAGATGAATATCAGACCTATTTCCGTGTATTAGAATCAGAAGATGAATATTTCCCCTACCACAAAAAGTATCATGCTTATTGGCGGATGTATGGTTTGGGACTTCCAGACGAAGTGTTGAAGAAAGTGTATTACAAGAACGCCCTGAAAATTGTACCGGGTCTCGACAAGAGCCAGTTTCCAAAGTAAACCTAAACTAAACATAGTAACATGAAGAAACACTTCATCTTCGCTCTTACATTCCTTTTGAGCAGTGGCATCGCTTTTTCTCAGAAAAAGAAAAAAGAAACTGCTCCCCCACCCGACAAACTTGAATTGCTGAAACAAGAAGTCATCAAAAAAATTGACGACCGCCAGAAGTTTACGCAGGAGGTCAACGACCAGATTTTCAGTTTCGGTGAATTAGGTTTTCAGGAATTTGAAACCACCAAGTACCTTACCAATCTATTAGAAAAAAACGGGTTTACTATTGAAAGAGGTGTAGCCGGAATGCCCACCGCCTGGATAGCCCGTTGGGGTTCGGGTAAACCTGTAATCGCCATTGGTTCTGATGTTGACTGTATTCCGAAAGCTTCTCAAAAACCAGGTGTTGCCTACAAAGATCCGATTGTAGATGGAGCACCCGGACATGGCGAAGGCCACAATTCAGGGCAGGCATTAAATATCACAGCTATGCTTGCACTGAAAGAGATTATGGAACGTGAAAAAATATCAGGCACGCTTATGCTATGGCCGGGTATTGCCGAAGAGCAGGTAGGAGCCAAAGCCATCTATGTGCGTGATGGCTATTTTAAAGAGGTTGATGCCTGTATTTTTACCCATGTTGGCGATAACCTCGGGGTTTCGTGGGGAGACGCCGGAAACACAGGATTAGTATCAGTAAAATTTCACTTTGAGGGAGCAGCCGCTCATGCCGCTGGGGCACCCTGGCGTGGCAGAAGTGCCTTAGATGCTGTGGAGTTGATGAACATTGCCTGGAACTATAAGCGTGAACATTTAGAAACTACTCAACGCTCTCATTACGTAATTTCAGACGGTGGCGACCAACCAAATGTGGTGCCTTCAAAAGCCACAGTATGGTATTATTTCCGTGAGCGCACTTACCCGAAAATCAGGAATCTATTTGAGAATGGTTTGAAAATGGCACAGGGGGCTTCTATTATGACTGACACCAGGTTTACCTACGAAATATTAGGCAGTGCCTGGCCCGGACATTTTAACAAACCTATAGCCGAAACCATGTTTTATAATATCAGGCGCATAGGATTGCCGCAATGGTCAGAAGAAGATCAGCTCTTAGCCAAAGCCAGCCAGAAAGAATTGCAAGCTCCCAAAGCAGAGGGTTTAGCTGTTAAATTAGATACAATGGCTGAGCCGGTTTATTCTCCAAACATTATCCGTCAGGGAGGGTCTGACGATATTGCTGATATTTCATGGTCTTTACCTACTGTGGTTCTGCGCTATCCTTCCAATATGCCTGGTATGCCCGGGCACCATTGGGCCAACGCTATTACAATGGCCACACCAATTGCACACAAAGGCTGCACGGCCGGAGCAAAAGTAGAGGCATTAACGGTCCTCGATATGCTCTTCAAGCCAGAAATCATTCAGAAAGCCTGGGAGTATTATAATAAAGAGCAAACGAAAGAAATTAAATATACACCTCTGATTTCTAAAGATGATAAACCGGCTATCCAGTTAAATAAGGAAATCATGGAGAAATTCCGCCCTGAAATGAGCAAATATTATTATGACCCAACCAAATACAAAACGTATCTGGAGCAATTGGGTATTAAATATCCGACTGTTAGAGAAGAAGCGAAGAAATAATGTTTTACTTGTCGAATGCCGTTTTTTTTTAATCGGCATTCGACAATCTTTTTATTTCTTATTCTCAATCCTCACAAACACTCCTCCATAAAAAAATCCGGTTGGTTTGTCATTTGCGCCATATTGCACAGATTTTAATTCGTATTCATTTTCCGAAATCCATATGTAAGAATATCTCCTGTAGGTTCCTGCGGCTTCGTCGGCAAAAGCTATTTTCAGGAAGACGTCTCCGTTTTCATTAATAGTTCCTTTACCTACCCCCGCTCTGGCTGTTCCGAAACTTGATAGATGATCTACCTCTTTTTTTACCGGATTATATGACCAGAAAATATGGCCGTGTGGCAGTGCACCATCAATAACAGCAATCAGGCTATTATCTGTATTAATAGCCGTACAAACCGTATGATGATTCAGAATTTTTATATACTCATCTTTCCCACCCCAGTTCTGAGACCAGTTATTATCCTTTAGGGTCCATTCACCAATAAATTTTCGAAAGGGGTTTTTAGAGTTCTCAGCACTGATTTCCTTATTAGTATGAAAAGTTATGGTGCTATTCTGCGAGTAACAGTTAAGGCAGGCAATGCTTACCAGAAGCAAGAACGTTAATCGGGTAGAGGTATGCTTCATTGTTTTTGCTGATTTAATTAAGTAGATTTTCACCAATACATAAACGTTCGTAATACCCTTTTAGCATTCTGTTAAAACCGGAAACGGACCTTTTATCACAAAACATTGAGTGCAAACCCTTCTGGATGTATCTCATAAAACAAAAAAGTGTGCAATAGTAAATCATGCACACTTTTTAACAGAAGTCTTGCTACTTTATAAAATCTACTTAATGGTAGAGAAATCAGTAGGAGTCATATACATTGACTCTACCTTTTCCGTTAGCTTACCATTTTTCTCCGACTCATCGCGGGCTTTTACCCATTTCATATCTTTTCTGAATGCATCAAAGGAAGCCTTACCTGCTTCTTCACTTTTATGGGCCAGAATATACACCAATTTAGGCTGAGAACCATCTTTCTCAATGGTTGTCCAGTAAACCACGTTCGTCATACCATGTTTTTTGAAAAGTTTCAGAGTATGGTTTCTGAAACGTGCTAATAAATCGTTTAGCTTATCAGGTGCAGCTGTATAAGTTCTTAATTCGAAAACTCTTTCCGGATTTTTCTTTTGTTCTTTCACCGCCGGAGAGAAATCGGTTGTATTCATAAATATTGATGTTACTTTAGCTACAATTTTGCCGTTTTTCTCCGATTCTGCAGCTACTGTTTTCCATTCAGGATCTGCACCAAAAGCTTTCCATGAAACATCTCTGGCCTCTTTACTTGGGTAAGACAATACATAATAAAGAGCATTATCTTTATTATCAACAGGTACCCAGTACCCTACGTTAGTCATACCATGACGCTCGAAAATCTTAGTAGTATGGTTACGGAAACGGGTTAATAAATCGGGTAATTTACCCGGATGGCAATAGTAGATACGCATTTCATAATAACGCGTATCAGTATTTTTTGCAAAGGCAATCTGGCTGATTAGTAGAGCCATAAACAGGGAGAATAATGTTTTCATAGATGAGGTTGATTAGACTACAAAGGTATTTCATTACATAGATAATCCATTCATTTACATGCTATATTTTTACTCTCATTCGTCCAATTATAGATGAATCCTTTACTTTCTCAACTGATATACGTCCTGTTCTGCCAATACTTCTTCAACTAATTCTTCTATAATTTTATCAAGCCCTTCGTACCAATCGAGATGAGGTGAGCTCTTATCACATCCTCCGGCGTGAGGTACGCACTGTGTGTATTCATGTTGAAAGTGGCAGGAAGGACACCGCCCAATAGATTCAAAGGTATTCCAGATATGGCCACAATGGCATTGCCAGTATTCGCCTCCATCAGGCTCCCATGAGCATTTAGGACAACGGATTTTCATGTTAATTACAGTTTTTTTATGCAATATACCAGTTTTTTCATAAAAAAAGCCACCCATAATAATCAATAAGGGTGACTTTTACTCTATAGCTTAATCTTGATTCAAGTAGCTTCCTTTACCAGATCAACGATTCTCCCTAAAGTTTTTTTAATAGCAGATGCCGCAACTTTAGCACTCCCGTCTTCATCATCTAATTTCTTTACCGGTTCTGAAACTGCCTCTAAAAAATCACCTAACTTTTCTTTTTGTTTAGATTCTAAAACCGCTTTACCGGATTGCAATAAGCTAATACTCTCAGTGAGTGCCTCAGCATTACCTATCAATCCTTCTTTTCCTTCACTTAACAAATTATTAATCTGATTTGCTCCAACCAACAACCGTATAGAATTAATCACTTTACTTAAAATCTCTGTTTTTAATGTACCAGCAGTAGCCAATGGGATAAGATTTTTCAATGCTCCTGCCTGCCCTAACAACTTTTCTTTAAAATCATTTCCTCTCGTGTTGGCTTCACCTTCCAATGCAAAACTTCCTGATTTCATCACTGATGCTAATTCTGTGGTTTCTCCACTTTCTGAGAGCTTTATAGCCTTCTCTAACAAACTTTCTAACGTTACTTTTTGTGCGAATGAGTGATGGCTAAAGCCCAGCAAAACTAAGGTAACAAAACTAATTAATACGTGTCTTTTCATTCTTTACTTTTTAAATTAAATAACTATACTTGTTAATATTTAGACGCAAATTTCTAAAAAAAGGTGCTTTGCAATTAATTAATAATTTCTTAAAGCTGACTAAATGACTTTTTTTACATACGATTAGTTGTATTAAAAAGATGAACCCTAACAAAAAATTTATTAAACGGCAGGGAAAAATTACCCCAACGAATTTATTTTTTGTTTTAATCGTATCTATAATATTGCATTAACTTTGTATCAATAAAAGATATGAAAGACCCACTATGCAGATTGTTGAAGTTGGTAATAACCGGAAACTTCAGAAAGAATTTTTAGTATTTCCGGTAAGACTTTACAGGGGAAATCCCTATTGGATTCGCCCCCTTGATAATGATATTGAGAAGATTTTCGACCCTGAAAAGAACCCCCTTCTGAAAAAAGATAATTGTATCAGATGGCTGGCAATTGACGAAAATGGGCGTACCATTGCCCGGGTTGCTGCGTTTGTTAATCCGAATACCGTAATTCACAGCAACGATCAACCCACTGGCGGCATGGGCTTTTTTGAGTGTATCAATGACCAAAAAGTAGCCTTTGCCATGTTTGACCAATGCAAAACGTGGCTAAAAACCAAAGGAATGGAAGCGATGGATGGCCCCATAAATTTTGGTGAACGCGATAACTGGTGGGGATTATTGGTGGAGCCGTACGACGCTGAGCCTACGTGGTCAATGTTATACCATCATGCTTATTACCGAAAATTCTTTGAAGACTACGGTTTTCAAGATTATTTTCAGCAATATACTTTTTTGCTGCCTCTTGAAGAAAAAGAAGCCCGAAAGGTAGTACGCCCTGCTCTTTTTGAAATTGCTGATCGGATTTATAATTCCCCTGGCTATGATTTCCGGCATATTGATAAGAAATATTTGTCGAAATTTGCGCAGGATTTTCGTACTATCTACAACAAAGCCTGGGCTAAAAATATGGCAGCAGGTGAAATGACTGCTGAGCGTGCCGAAGCCATTATGCAGATGATGAAACCTATACTGGAAGAAGAACTGATGTGGTTTGGGTATCATCGTAACGAACCCATTGCGTTTTCAATCATGATTCCTGAACTGAATCAGATTATCAAATATCTGAATGGCAGGCTGAATTGGATTGGTAAACTAAAATGGTTGTATCATACATTCATGAAAACCAATCATAAAGCCCGGGGTGTTATTTTTGGGGTAATTCCAGAGTATCAGGGACGAGGTATAGAATCGGCTATTACATTGGCGTTTTCAAGGGCTTGCTGGCGACCCAACTACCAATATAAAACCATAGAATTGAACTGGATTGCTGATTTTAACCCCAAAATGCTCAAGGTAACGCAACTATTAGGCGCAAAGAAATTCAAAACTTATATTACTTATCGTTATTTATTTGACCGCACAAAGGTGTTTAAGAGACATCCTGTTATTTGATTGAGCGAATCATTTTGTCTGAACTATGATTTAGCTGATTTTTGTATAACGAATCCCTTAATCTTAATTTACCATACTTCAATTAAACTGAATTAAATGATGAAGTAAAATAAGAAACTGTTATCATATAAAATCATTAAATCATGTAAATCAGAACTCAGGCCATTTTAATCAACATTTTTATTAATTTTGCACCGTTTTTGCTTCAAAACAGTAGCAGTTTCATATTTTTCATTCTAAACAACAAATTACCCATTACTATATTGGGACTCAGCATTTATGTCTTTACTCACAGTTGGTTCGGTGGCATTCGATAAAATTGAAACACCTTTCGGAAAAACAGATAAAATTATTGGCGGAGCCGCTACTTTTATTACCCTTACGGCCTCTTATTTTGTTAAAGAAAATAACCTTGTAGCCGTAGTGGGGGAGGATTTCCCGCAGGGCATGATTGATGTGCTTGAATCTCATGGAGTAAATACAGAAGGACTGGAAATTGTACAGGGTGGGAAAACATTTTTCTGGTCGGGCCTCTATCATAATGATATGAATTCGCGCGATAGTCTGGAAACACAATTAAATGTGATGGGTGAGTTTGATCCTAAAATCCCGGAATCGTATCAGGGCTGTCAATATCTGATGTTGGGCAATACCTCACCTGAAATCCAGATGCTTGTATTAACCCGATTACATAACAGACCTAAGTTTGTAATGGTAGACACCATGAACCTATGGATCAATATTGCAAACGGTGATTTGAAAGAATTACTGAAGCAAGTAGATTGTTTAACCATCAATGATGAAGAAGCACGTATGCTTTCGGGCGACTACTCACTCCGCAGAGCGGCTAAGACTATTATGGCTATGGGTCCGAAAACCCTAATTATCAAGAAAGGCGAACATGGAGCACTGTTGTTTCAGGATGATAACATTTTCTTCTGCCCCGCGCTGCCTTTAGAAGAGGTATTTGATCCAACCGGAGCAGGGGATACTTTTGCTGGTGGTTTTATTGCATATCTGGCACAAACTGATGATTTAAGTTTTGAAAACATGAAACGTGCCATAATATATGGCTCGGCAATGGCTTCTTTTTGTGTAGAAAAATTTGGTTCAGAAAGAATTCAGAATCTTACGACAGAGGAGATCAATGACCGTATCAATGAATTTAAAAAACTGGCAAGTTTCAATCTTCAATGAGATAATTAACATATTATTTATTCAGAAATCAGGTCTTTACGACCTGATTTCTGTTTTATAGAGATTTCAATTAAAAATACAATTACATTTCCCCATATAATTCTACCATCAATCCGCTGATTTTATTATTTTGCTATCTATAATAACCATCAACAAACCACATGAACAAAATAATTTTAATTACAGGTGGCAGCGACGGAATTGGCGCCGTAACTGCCCAATTAGCAGCTAAGGAAGGGTACAGCGTTTGTATCAACTATCATCAAAATCATATTGCCGCTAATCGGATAGTAGAAAAAATCAACGATGAAGGGGGATCTGCCTACGCTTTTCAGGCAGATATTTCAGTCGAATCAGAAGTGATTGATATGTTTACTTCTATTGATAATCAGATTGGCCGTATTACTGCTTTGGTTAATAATGCAGGTATCATCGAATCGCAACAAAAATTAGTTGATATGTCGGGTGAACGTCTGCAAAAAATATTTGCTATAAATGTAATAGGCAGTTTTCTATGTGCCAGAGAGGCTATTAAGCGTATGTCAGTCAGGTTTCAGGGTAATGGGGGAAGCATTGTTAATATCTCGTCTATGGCTTCCCGTTTAGGCGCACCCTTTGAATACATTGATTATGCTGCTACCAAAGGAGCAATTGATTCGATGACTGTCGGTTTATCGAAAGAAGTGGCAGAAGACCAGATCAGGGTAAATGTGATTCGTCCGGGCACAATTATTACTGATATTCATAGCAAAGCCGGCGAACCAGGTCGGGTAGATCGGGTAAAAGAATTTATACCTATGAAACGTGGTGGTCAGCCTGATGAAGTAGCCAAAGCTATCTTATGGCTATTATCAGACGAAGCCTCTTATATAACAGGTGCTACATTAGATGTTTCAGGTGGGAGGTGAATATTTTAAATATTGTTGTAAAACATGAATTCACACTTGTACATTATAGCAAAACGTATTTAAATGGATAACCAATTTATCTTATTTATCAAGCGTATAATAGACCTTCCGGAAGTTGAGGGAGTAAAGGTTTTGAAATTAATCAAACCTGTAAGAATCGCTAAAGGTGAGTATTATATCAGAGAAGGGCAAGTACCTAAAAAATTCGCCTTTGTTGAAAAGGGGCTTTTCAGGTACTTATATATCAATTATAAAGGAACTGAATTTACCAAGAACTTTATACTGGAAAATAATTTTATTTCAGCCTACTCTGCCATGATTAGCCAACAGCCTTCCCGTATGTTTATCGAGGCTTTAGAAGATAGTTATGTTTACGAGATCAGTTATACCGATTGGCTCGACCTTAAAAAAGGGCATGAATGCTGGAATCGGTTTTTGCTGGCAATAGTAGAAAAGGCATTTTCTATCAAAGAAATCCGTGAGCGGGACTTATTATTACTCGAAGCTCAGGAACGCTACGATATTTTTAAAAAAGAATTTCCAACACTCGAAAACCGTATTAAACAACACATGATAGCTTCATATTTAGGCATATCCCCAATTTCTTTAAGCAGAATCAGAAGTAAACTGATGCATTAACATAAGTTAATGTTTTTTGTTGCAGTATCTGTTTGTTTTGTGCCATTAACCAAACAAAAAAGATGCTTACAAACAACACCATACTCATTACAGGAGGAAGCTCCGGTGTGGGGCTTGAATTAGCCAAAAGACTGGCAGAAAAAAACAATTCAGTTTTAATATGCGGTCGCTCGAAAGAAAAGTTAGAAGAAGCCAAAAGGCAACTCCCTGAAGTTCAGGTATTTCGCTGCGATATTTCGTCAGAAAGAGAATGTATTCTATTAATTGAGTGGGTAGAAACTAATTATCCCGAATGTAATATTCTTATCAACAATGCTGCTATTGTAAGCAACACCGAATTTTTAAAAGACGATAAAGCCATAGAAAAAGCGAATAACGAATTTCAGACCAATATCTTGGCTCCCATCCGGTTGAGTAAATTGTTTTTGCCTTTACTATTAAATAATCCTGATGCACAAATCATCAATATTTCTACTGGATTGGTCTATGCACCACGGGCGGTTTATCCTTTTTATAATGCTACCAAAGCAGCTCTGCACTCTTTTACTCAAACGCTCAGATTACAATTAATAAATCAGCCAATCAAAATCATCGAAGTATTATTACCGGTTGTTGATACCCCCTGGCACAAGGGCAATCCACCTAAAATTGCAATTCCGGCTGAAAAGGCAGTTGCAGAAGTATTGAAGGAACTGGAGAAAAAGAATAGTCTCGAAATCAGAATTGGAGGAGTGAAAATCCTTTATTGGTTATCAAGGATTGCACCTGGATTTGCGATAAGAAAGATTAATTCATTAGGAGATAAATAAGACTATTAATTACTTACGCCCAAAATCCGCAGGGTTCTCACCCCAATAATCTGTTTCCCATTTTAATACTTTGTTGGGATAAGTATTGGCTTGCAGCCATTTTTCGGCTCTCTCCAAAAGGTTAAAAATCTCTTCGTTACCGTCGGCTTCTGCCAGTTTAGTATTGGCTTTTTTGTTGCGTACCCAACTGATGGCCGTTCGGGAGTCTGAATAGATTGGCAGGGTAGAATTATTCTTTTTCAGATAGGCTAAGGCGTGTACAATTGCTAAAAACTCACCGATATTGTTGGTAGCTTTCCGGAAAGGCCCTTTATGAAAAATCCGGTCTTTGGTTTTCAGATAAAATCCCTGGTATTCCATGTCTTTTTTTACCGAGTTCCAGGCTGCATCTACCACAATTGACTCTAACAAAGGCGGCGGAAAAGCAGATTTAGGAATCTTGGTCTGCTTTTGTGTATTACTTTGGGTTTGTGTAAATTTCCAGTAATTTTCTTTCAATGCTGCTTCGGCCTCCTTCTTGCTGTCAAAAGACTTATATTTCGCTCCCGGAACACCCTCCACCTGTTTTTTACATTCATCCCATGAGTCGTAAACACCTGCTTTCCGGCCTTCCCATACAGTATAAAATTTCGGTTTCTTTTCCATGCTGCAAAAGTGCAAAAAAAAGTCGCGGTCTCCTAAGGGAGAGAAAGATTTAGAGGATAGGTGACAAAAAAACCTCTTCCTTTTAAAGAAGAGGTTATCTATAATTCTGGTAATTCGCGTTTGTTACAAAACAGAGTTTACACTTTCAAAAGCTAAGTTCCAAGCATCTGCTACCCCTTTATACACTACTTTGCCATCTACTACGTTCAAGCCTTTTTTCAATTCCTCATTGTCGGCACAGGCTTTTTTCCAGCCTTTATTTGCTAACTGAATAGCATACGGTAAAGTAGCATTAGTTAAAGCCAGAGTTGAAGTATAAGGCACGGCCCCTGGCATATTGGCAACGCAATAATGCACCACATCGTCAATGATAAACGTTGGATTTTCGTGCGTAGTTGGTGTACAGGTTTCAATACAACCACCCTGGTCAACAGCTACGTCAACTACCACTGTACCAGGACGCATGGTTTTAAGCATATCTCTCGTAATGAGGTGAGGGGCTTTAGCTCCAGGAATCAACACTGCACCCACAATCAGATCAGCTTCTGTGATAGCCTCACGGATATTATATTCGTTCGACATTATCGTTACCACGTTTTGAGGCATAATATCCGACAAATACCTTAGACGTGGCAGGCTTACGTCCATAATCACAACCCTTGCTCCTAAACCTGCAGCCATTTTAGCGGCTTGCGTACCTACAATTCCACCACCTAATACTAATACTTTTGCAGGAGGTACACCCGGTACTCCACCCAACAAAATACCTTTTCCTTTCAATGGTTTCTCCAGATACTTTGCTCCTTCCTGAATAGCCATACGTCCGGCTACTTCCGACATCGGCACCAATAAAGGCAAGCTACGGTCAGCTTTTTCTACAGTTTCGTAAGCCAGACACACCGCACCTTGTTTAATCATGGCATGAGTTAGTTCCTCTGATGAGGCAAAGTGGAAATAAGTAAATAATAGCTGGTCTTTTTTTATAAGGTTGTACTCAGACGCAATCGGCTCTTTTACTTTCACAATCATCTCGGCAATGCCATATACCTCTTCTATCGTTGGCAACAAAGCCGCACCTGCTTTGGTATATTCTTCGTCTTTAAAACCACTGCCCTCTCCGGCTGTTGACTGTACGTAAACTGTATGTCCGTATTTTTTGAATTCAGCTACCCCTGCAGGTGTAAGGGCCACTCTATTTTCGTTGTTTTTGATTTCCTTGGGTACTCCGATAATCATTCTCTCTGAAAGGTTTGTTGATGAAGCGTTTCAATACAGTTAAGTATTTGTAGACTTACCGATTGAATTGGTTTATAGTTTATTGATGAAGTATAATTGCACAACAAAATTAATACATGAAGAAAATATTTTTTCTATCCTTAAGAAAATAAGAAATTGTTTGTTTGAATCAATATATTTGCAAAAATTATTTCTTTCATATACAATATTTTTAATGTTCGGAAGAAAATTTTTCTGCCTACACTTCTCACATTTATAAGGATTCACGGCTTAATGCTCTAAACTGTATAAAAATGATAGACGAAACTGACAGAAAAATCTTGCGCCTTTTACAAGTTAACGCGCATTTTACATTCAAAGAAATTGCCCACCGGATTAATCTTTCGCTGACACCAGTTCATGACCGCATCAAGCGAATGGAGCAGGAAGGTATCATTGAAAAGTATGTTTCGATTCTGAATAAAAGGAAATTAGGGAAGAACCTGACAGTGTATTGTCAGGTAACGCTTATCAAGCAAACGCATGATACCTCCGAAGACTTCAATCAGTCGATTTTAGACCTGCCGGAGGTTATCAGTTGTGATTTCGTATCCGGTAGTTTCGATTATCTGTTGAAAATAGTCGTACCTGATATGGAGAGTTATCACCTCTTCCATCAGCAAAAACTTTCAGTTCTGCCCAGTGTCTCCTTGATTCATAGTTTTTTTGTGATGTCAGAGGTGAAGAGTACTACGGTTTTGCCGATTTAGATGTTGTTATCATCTTTTGTTGAATTTGATATACTAAAGAAAATACCGGAAAACATAATAATTAGTATGAAAAAAGAGAAAATTAACAAAACTCTTCAATCAGTTGTTAAAAATTTGGCAATAGGAAATTTTAATTTAGTTTTTGAAAGCGATAAAAATCAAAGGTTAAATATTGTTGAAATTGAAACGGTAATAAAAGAATATGGTGGTACTATTACATTTCCTCCTGCTCATGCCTTTAACAATTACGTTGGTTATAGTCGAGAAAATGAAAAGGAAAATTTCATTGAATTTAATCTTTGGTTCGATGATGTAGAGAGCGATTTAACTTTAAGTATTACAATTTATGAAACAGAAGAGTATAGTATAGAAGATATTCGAGTTTTATAAAATATTAATGTCCGGGCAGAGTCTCCTATGTGCACAGGTAAGGATTCAAGAGTACCTTTAGCTCAAACGGTTCTACCAAATCTGAAAGTGTTTTTCTAAACACAACCTCCCCAACATTCCCATTGCATTCTACCCATTTCTTCACGAACTTTGCAGCCTGAATAAAAAATACGACATTCTAATGATACATACGACCAGTGAAGCTCTTTTTGCTAAGGCCAAAAACTTTATTCCGGGTGGGGTAAACTCTCCGGTGAGAGCGTTTAAATCGGTAGGTGGTCATCCTATCTTTATTAAAAAAGCAAAAGGCGCCTATATTTACGACGAAGACGACAACCAATATATTGAGCTCATCAATTCATGGGGACCTATGATTTTAGGGCATGCCTACGAGCCAGTAGAAGAAGCCGTAAGAGCCGCTATCCAGAACTCTTTCTCATTCGGCGCACCAACCCGTAGAGAAGTAGAAATGGCCGAACTGATTATCGACATGGTGCCCTCTATCGAAAAAGTAAGAATGGTAAACTCTGGTACAGAGGCTACAATGGCAGCTATCCGGGTTGCGCGAGGCTTCACAGGTCGTGATAAGATTATCAAATTCGAAGGCTGCTACCACGGACATGGTGACTCCTTTCTGATTGCCGCAGGTAGTGGGGCTGTTACGATGGGTGTACCGGATAGTCCTGGCGTAACAAAAGGAGTAGCGAATGATACGCTTACTGCCCCTTTTAATAATCTGGCTGCAGTACAACAACTCGTAGATGCCAACAAAAACCAGATTGCTGCTTTGATATTAGAGCCTGTGGTAGGTAATATGGGTACCGTATTACCGCAAGAAGGCTTTCTTGAAAGTCTGCGCGAATTATGTACCAAAGAAGGAATTGTACTGATTTTCGATGAGGTAATGACAGGTTTCCGCCTATCAAGAGGAGGAGCACAGGAACGTTTCAATATCATGCCTGATTTAACCACACTTGGTAAAATCATAGGCGGCGGTATGCCTGTAGGTGCTTATGGCGGGCGCAAGGAAATCATGGATTGTGTGTCTCCGCAAGGTCCTGTTTATCAGGCAGGTACTTTGTCTGGTAATCCTATAGCGATGGCAGCAGGTTGTACTATGCTGACCTATCTTAATGAACACCCTGAAGTATATACGCAACTGGAAAACACCGGAGCCAAACTTGTCGGTGGCATCAGAGAGACATTTAATAAACTTCAACTAAACTATCAGATTAACCATATCGGCTCAATGTATAGTTTATTCTTCTCCGATACTCCAGTGGTTGATTTTGAAACAGCCAAAACCTCTGATATCCCGAGATTTGGCAGGTATTTCCATGCCATGCTGGAGCGTGGAATCTACCTTGCTCCATCTCAATATGAAGCCCTGTTCTTATCGACCGCTCTTACCGATGAACATATTCAGGCCATATTGCAGGCGAATGAAGAGAGTTTGAGAGAAATAATGTCTTAAAAAATCTTAATAAAGAATAATTATGCAAAATTTTTCGTTCTGAAAGCATATATTTTTTATTATCTTTGCACCCATGTTTTTGAAAAGACCATATACCGCCCTTTTATTTGTCGTTATTGTATTATCTTCAGCTTGTTCGGCCAAGTTTGCCAAATTGCAGAAAAAAGGTACAACCGAAGAAAAATATGTTGCGGCTAACGAATACTACAAAAAGGGAGATTATTACAAAGCTGGTCTACTTTTTGAGGAGATTATACCGTTATTGAAGGGAGATTCTTTGGCGGAGAATGCACAGTTTTATAATGCTTATGCACAGTATCAGCAAAAGCAGTATAGTATGAGTTCTTATTTATTTAAGAGTTTTTATGCTACTTATGCCAATAGCCCCCTGGCTGAAGAGGCATTTTACATGTATGCTTACTCAATGTATAAGGATTCGCCGAATTATAACCTCGACCAGACTAATACACTGACGGCCATTGATGCTTTGCAGACATTCATTAATAGTTTCCCTGAAAGTAAGTATGCCGAGAAATGTAATGAACATCTGATTGATTTAAGACATAGATTAGAAGAAAAAGCCTACGAAAAGGCAAAGCTCTATTATAAAACCAGTGGTGTAACCATTGCCAATTTTAAAGCGGCAGTAGTAGCCATTGATAATTTCCAGAAAGATTTCCCTGATTCGCCTTACAATGAAGAACTAGCTTATCTGAAAGTTCAGTCTCAGTATGATCTTGCAATGGTTAGTTTTGAGAACAAACAGAAAGAACGTTTCTTGGATGTATTGAAATTCTATGAAGAATTTGTTGATGCCTATCCGAATAGCAAATACATTAAGCAGGGCCAGAAAGCCTATGATGGTGCTACTAAAGCCATAGAGCGTATTGCTAAACAAGAACAGGAATTAAAAGAACTAAAAGCAAAACAAGCAGCCGAAGCCCAGAAGGCTGATACTGCAAACAAAGGATAAGTGAAAAGTCTGTAGCCTCTGATCAGACTTGCTTATCTGCTATCATTACATATAAACACAATACCCCTACAAGAGGACGGGGTTTTTATATTATGGCAGTAAATCCTTCAATAGTAACAAGAGACGTAGATAAACTTGCCGCTAAAACAGGCAATGTGTACGAGTCTGTATTTATTGTTTCGCAACGTGCGAAACAAGTGGCTGTTAAGACCAAAGAAGAACTGACGCAGAAACTGGCAGAATTTGCTTCGAATATTGACAATTTGGAAGAAATTTTTGAAAACCGTGAGCAAATAGAAATCTCACGTTTCTATGAGCGCCAGCCAAAGCCAACGTCTATCGCATTAGATGAATTCACAGAAGATAAAGTGGAATACCGTTGGAAAGACGAAGAATAACTGGTCGTTAGCCTATATAAAAGCGTTGCATTCTTATTGAGTGCAACGCTTTTTTTTGATTTACCTGAAATCTATTGCCATACATAATTCGGCTTCTGAAACCGCAATTAGATTTTATATCAATTTATCTCCTTCAAAACCTTAAGTATTAATGCTTTGGCAAATATTAGTTAATGTTTTCTTAACATCAGAAGAGTAGATTTGCTGAAAAATTATAAATTAGGGTTTTAAGTAGACCCATCTAATTTCATGAATTATTAGGCATAATCTTCAAAGTTTAGTCTTTAATATTATATTCAACCCAAAAAGAGTTTAGGCATTTAATTTCTAAGGCTCTGTCACTTGTTCTAACAAACTTTAAACACATGAAAAATATAGCCATAATTATTGTAATTTTGAGCCTCGTTACTGGCTGTAAAAACCAGAAAACAAACGGCAATTTAAAAAGCTCTTCAGTAAAAAAACTGGGTGTAAACAGAGTAAAACTAACCAATGGATGGGCATTAACTCCAATTGGCAAAAACCTCAAACTACAGGATTTACCGCTGAACTTAGTGATTTCTCCTACAAAAAAATATCTGGCAGTTACAAATAACGGACAAAGTACCCAAAGCATTACTCTTATTGATGCCAGAACTGAGACAATATTAGACGATGAACCAATCGAAAAATCATGGTTAGGTTTAGCCTTTAGCCCTGATGAAAATTACCTATACGCTTCTGCCGGTAATGACAATAAAATCAATATTTATAAAATTGAAAACGACCAGTTGCAAAAAGATGGTGAAATTATTCTGGATAAGCCCTGGCCTGTCAAGGTTTCTCCTGCAGGGCTTTGCGCAACTGAAAAGCATATATTTGTAGTAACAAAAGAGAATAATACCCTTTACCAGCTTGATATTGCTTCTAAAAGCATTCTCAAAAAAGTACCTCTTGCGGCAGAAGCCTATACATGTGTACTCTCGCCAGATAAAGATCTGCTTTATATATCGCTCTGGGGTGGAGCAAAAATCCTGATTTACGACATTGATACAGCAAAAATCGTTGATGAAATTGCGGTTGATAAAAACCCTAACGACATAGTTCTTACCAAAGATGGGCGGTACTTATATGTTTCGCATGGCAATGACAATACGGTTTCTATTATTGATACCAAACAAAAACAACGAATAGAAACACTTTCCAGTGCATTATATCCCGACTCACCCATAGGCTCAACCCCTAATGGTGTTACATTGAGTGAAGATGAAGAATACCTTTTTATTGCGAATGCAGATAATAACTGTCTGGCTGTATTTGAGGTAGAAGAAAAAGGTAAAAGCCGATCCTTAGGTTTTATTCCTACAGGTTGGTATCCGACTTCTGTCAAAACTATCGGTAAGAAAATCTACGTAACCAACGGAAAAGGGCTTTCTTCCTCCCCGAATCCTAAAGGACCTAATCCTGTAAGTTCCAAAAGCCCTCAGTTCAAGGGAGCAAACCCTGAGGCTGTCAGAGGAACACAATACATAGGCGGGCTATTTAAAGGAACATTATCTATTTTTGATTTTCCCGACGAAAAAACATTAGCTGATTATTCAATGATAGTTTATGAAAACACCCCTTATTCCAAAACAAGAGAAATAGAGAGTGAGGGTCAGAAAGGTAATCCGATACCGACAAAATTAGGTCAGAAATCACCTATCAGGTATGTTTTTTATGTCATTAAAGAAAACCGTACTTATGATCAGGTTTTAGGTGATGTAAAAAACGGGAACGGTGATACAACCTTATGTCTGTTTCCTGAGAGAATCACCCCGAATCAGCACGCATTAGTGAAAGAGTTTGTTTTGCTGGATAATTTTTACGTGGACGCCGAAGTAAGTGCTGACGGCCATAACTGGTCAACGGCGGCGTATGCCAACGACTACGTAGAAAAAACCTGGGTAACAAGCTACGGCGGACGGGGTGGCACTTACGACTATGAAGGAAGCAGAGAAATTGCTTATCCTAAAAATGGCTTTATTTGGGATTTTGCTCATCGTAAAGGCATAAGTTTCAGGTCTTATGGAGAATTTGCCGAGCAACGTGCAAAATTGCCGAATCTGAAAGAAAACTGTAGTGTAAAGTTCCCTTCTTATAATCTTTCTATAAAAGATATTACACGTGTTGAGGCCTGGAAAGCCGATTTCGATTCATTATTAGCAATCAATAAGGTACCCAGGTTAAACATTGTTCGTCTCGGAAACGACCATACAGCAGGAGCAAGAATAGGAATGCCCACTACTGAAGCCATGGTAGCTGATAATGACCTTGCGGTTGGACAACTGGTCGAGCATATTTCTAAATCAGGTATCTGGGAGCAGTCAGTCATATTTATTCTCGAAGATGACGCCCAGAATGGTTCAGATCATGTAGATGCGCACCGCTCCACTGCCTATGTTGCAGGCGGATTTGTTAAACGTGGATATGTAGACCATACCATGTACTCAACTTCAAGCATGTTACGGACAATGGAATTGATTTTAGGAATTCCTCCGATGAGCCAGTATGATGCCGCAGCTACTCCAATGTGGCGGTGTTTCAGTAAAACCCCTGATTATAAACCATTCACAGCTCTTAAAAATACTATTAATTTAGATGAACGAAATGTAGCAGTCAACAGAAACTCTATTAAGTCAGCTGAATTTGACCTATCTAAACCAGATTTGATTAATGATCTCGAATTCAGCCAGATTGTCTGGCAGTCAATAAAAGGCCTGAATAGCCAGATGCCAGCTCCAAAAAGAAGTGCTTTTTTAGTACTGAAAGAAGAAGATGATGATGATGATTAAAATAAATCTGTCGTTAATATAAGTTATTATAAAAAAGCGTTGAACTGATCAACGCTTTTTTATATTTGCATAACTCTTACACAGATGTGAGAATCCTTGATTTAAAACGGATAATCTACAGCAATATTCAGAATCAGGTTCTCTTGTCGCCATGCTTTTTTAGAGAGAGCGATATCTTTAAATACCCATCGTTCACCTTGTGGCAACCACGGTTTTCTGAATGGTGTAGCTAAATCAAACCTCAACTTGATATAGCTGAAATCTAATCGAAGACCAATACCACCACCTACGGCTAACTGCTTATAAAAATCTTTGCCGAATTGTGAGCCAGAATCATAAAATGAGGTAGCAGGATTATACTTTTTTAGCCATACGTTCCCTGCATCAACAAACAAAGCCAGATTAATGTAGTCGGTTGCTTTATATCTTAGCTCTGTATTTCCTTCTAATTTTATATCTCCAAATGAACGGAAGCCGAAAATAGAAACAGTCAGCGAATCAGCATAGTAACTTCCTGGTCCTAAAGACCGTGCCCTGAACGCCCTCATACTATTGCTTCCCCCAACAAAATACTGCTTTATCTGCGGCAATTCATTAGAATTACCATATGGAATACCATAACCTATTACCAATCTATTAGCTAAACGAAGACTTGGCGATAAATCATAATAATATCTTACTTCTCCATCAAGGCGGACATACTGATCATAAGCAATACCAAAAAGGGTTTTGGGTGAGGTTTCGTCAGAGCCCTTTTTTGCAAATAAACTTGCCATATTTCCAGACACATCAACCCCACCGGATAGAAAAAGAAAATGCCGTTTATTATTCCTTTGTTGAGGGGTAAAAGTAATATTATATTGCCCACCCAATATCAACCTGTTTCTGAGTACCTCTATATAACGGACAATATCGTTCGGATTACTACTATTAAAAATTAAATCTACAAATTCCTCACTGATGTTTTTAGGTTTTACCACATTGGCATAAAATGGGGTTAATGTATGAATTACCCTTGGATTAGGTCTCCACTCATACCCCCATGAGCCTTCAATAGAAGTAAGTACATATTGTGTATAAGCATAGGTGGTACTATCATCATTATAAGCTACACCTCTTTGCTGCAACCAACTGTAGGTGAGATTAAGATTTGTTTTAGGCAATGCCTGATTACGGGCAGGATTGACCTTATAAAAAGGTATCACAAATCTTGGAAAAGATAAATCAACTGTAGCCTTGTACCTGCGGAAATTATTCAGATTATAATTTTTTCTTCCACTTACCTGAATATCAGTTCCTACGTTTGCCCCGATCTGAAGCATCTCTGCTCCTCCGAACATATTTCTGTTCGACCAGTTTACTCCCAACTGAAACCCCAATAAACCATTAGACTTAGAAGCACCTGAAATTTCTGAACGAAGTGCTTTCTTTTTAAGCGGAGTCATATCATAATGCACATCTATCAGCGCAGAGTCTGACCGTGGAACTAATTCAAATCGATTTCTGACAAATTTAAAGTTGCGCAGGTTAATCAGCCTCGATAAAGAGGCATCATGGACAGTACTACTATAAATCATGCCCGAACGGAAACCTATAGCATCATTAAACACCCTTGGCTTGTAAGAACGACTCAGGTCTGAAATCTTCATAAATTCGCCTTGTTCATAATTCCTGATGGTAGTATCAGTTGCATCGGTGTTCACATATATATCATTAATATAATATTGTTTAATCGAAGTCTGATTTACATTGGGCTTTAAATCTACATACAGGTTCACTTTATTATTATTCAGGTTAGTATCAGCCTTGATAATCAGATAATCTGGGCGAAAAAAGTAGAATCCTCTACGCTTCAAGAACTGGTCTATACGCTCACGTTCGAGCTTGATTACCTCGAAGCGATAAGGGTTATTTTCCTGTAATAGACTTCTTCTTTCAGAAAGTCTGAAATTCTCCTGAAAAATACTGCTATCCTTGATCATAAACTGAACCTGATTAATCGTATAGCGTGGTTTAAGATAGGCGGTATAAACTCCTTTGGCTTTTTTTCCTTTAATTATTAACTCTCCTGTAGCCGTAGAGCGAAAGTATCCTTCGTTTTCAAGCGTATTGGCTATAATAGCCGAACTGGTAGTAACCGCTCTCTTATTCGCCAAAACTGGTGGTTCGCCAAATCGTTTTCTGAAAAAACTTTTGAAACCCTTTTCCTTTTTAGGTTCACCAAAAAGATAATAGAATGACACTTTATATGGCCAGCCAAAAATAGTGCTATTAGGCTTCGGGCGTATAATTTCTTCAATCTGTTCTTCCAATGCCTTTGTCTCAACCTTATTTACTTTTACTGTTGAATCGGTCTTTATTTTTATGTCTGCTCCCGTGTACAAGCTTTCTCCGGCTGGTATATGCTTCGTAACCGAACAGCTCCATAAGCCTATCATGCTCAATAGTAGTATGTATTTAGCTGTTCTCATTTTTTCTTGCTGAATAACTCCTTAAATGTTTCGTAATTTAAAGTAACGGCAAAACTCACCCCTGTTTCCTGTACGTATCCATCCAGAATAAAGAATTCGTTCTTACGATACGCTCTGAAAAGATAGCGACCATCTTTTGTCAGATTATAATTTAAGGCAATATTGTCAAAAATCTCTGTAGAGCTTTTTTGAATACCTGTAGTGTTTTCAATCTGGAAATTACGACCTACTGATACCGTTAAACGGTCGTTCAAAAACGCTTTACTTAATCCAACATTCAAATCCGTTCTTACTCCAGTACCCCCTGTCTGCGCGGCTGAGAAATCTGAATTAAGGTTAAAGTCCAGTTTCACTCCTTTAATTAAATCACCCGCCAGTACATTCAACTGGTCGGTTAATAGTTTACTTACACTTTGGCGTGCGATAGCCTCAGCGCCAGCACCTGAAAAGAAATCTGATGATTGCTGCCCAGAAAAGCGATTCAATATCAATAAGGAGAACACCTCTTTATTCATAGCTACCGGGTCGTTTTCAAAGGTTTTGAATAACCCTTTCTCTTCAACGAAATTTTTCACATCGCTTGAGGCCCGAGTTTCATCTAATACAATACCAAAGCTAATATCAGGGCTTGATAAATTGCCTTGCATTTTCAGTAACACTTTAACCGGAACCTTGCCATAATATCTGGCTCTGGCCTCATCACTTAAAGAAGTTAATTCAGTATTCAGTGAGTAGGCAGCCGTAATATCTATCTGGGCTTTCATTGGGTCACCTGTCCATAACAATGTACTCCCTTTCTCTATAGTAAACTGTCTTTTCAGTACTTCGAATGTCAAATCATATTGACCGGAGGTAAGCTCATATAAACCAAAAATATAGAATTCCCCACTTGGTGTAATACCTGTGTTTAACTGCGCATTGCCTTTTATTTTCAGGTTATCGCCGTTTACCTCATCTATTATTATGGTTAATTGAGACTTGTCATCCACCTCAATATTCAATGCCATTTCAGAGGCTATATCACTATAATTAGTTACTAAAGCTGTGCTATCCTTCGCAAGAGAATCTGCAGCCGGATTCTTCATATTGATAAACTCAACAATGCCATCAGTTTCAGTTTCTCCAATAGAATCATCAGGTAATAGCACAGTAATGTCGCTGCCTTCTTTCAGTTTTACACTCCCATCAATCGAAGGCTTTGCCCCTACTCCGGTCACATTCAGATCAGCATCGATGAAGCCCTTGCCATAGAAGAAATCATTGTCTTTTCTACTTCCATTCAGCACCATAAAGTTGCGGGCATCAACATCTAATTTATAACTAAAATCAGGGATATTCTGAATATTAAGATTCCCATTTACCGTCAGTTTCTGCCCCAGTGTATCGGTAACAACAAAGTTGTTAAACTTTATGTCACTATTATTAAAGGCAAGAGTCTGATTATTAAAAACATATTTCGCCCCTAACTGAGTCAGGCTTAGAGAAACATCATCCAGCTTGATTTGTCCGTTGATTAGCGGTTTATTAGGTTCGCCTTTCAATGTCAGGTTTCCGGTCAGGTTTCCTTTGGCATTTTTTAGTTGCCCGAAGCTGAACGCCTGTACGGTTTCAGCACCCAGTCTTTTGATATCCACATTAAAATCAAGTGTGCCTTTAGGTTTCAGAATATAATTACCAGTTAGCTGAATATCATTTTTATTGCTGGAAATTGAGGCTTTTGTGGCGATCCTATCAGCGGTTTCATTGTTTGCATTTACAGCCACATTTCCAATAGGTATCTGAGTAAGTGTAAAATTGTTAATCATTAAATCACCGGTAAAAGCAGGGTTAGCCGTCATATAATTAGACAGTTTAAAATCACCATTGAGTTTTCCGCCTGCCAGTGTTGAGTCAAGTGTGGCTATAGTTACAAATGGCTTAATATCAAGACTATCAACCTCAACTGTAATAGGAGAGTTTGGCTCGTTTGTGGTACTATTTACTAAAAGCTTTTGTTGATCTTGTTCTAACAAAAATTGTTTCACCAATAAACCTTGTTTGCCATATTCGATATAGCCTGTTGAGTCAGAACGCCATTCTTTATAATCTATCAGTGTTCCCTGATTACTGAGATTAATACGATACTTGTCTTCAACAGACTGTAATCGGGTATGAAAAGCAAAGCGATCTTTATTCAGAGAGTCTTTCAGAGCTATATTAGTCGTAAGTGTATTATCCGCTATTTCTCCATTCAGTGAGGTACGTTTAATACTGAAATCAGAGACATTAATCTCGCTTATTGCTCCGTTATAATTAACTTTATTACCTAAAGCATAGAGTTTCAGATT
Organism: Emticicia sp. BO119; assembly: GCF_013912375.1. Taxonomy (GTDB): domain Bacteria; phylum Bacteroidota; class Bacteroidia; order Cytophagales; family Spirosomataceae; genus Emticicia. The sequence goes on from NZ_JACETV010000005.1 coordinate 211,424, forward strand.
AGCATTACGTACAGTAGAAGAGTCGTACTCTACTAAAGGTACAATTACAGATGCCTGTAAGGTTGTATCTTTCCGGTTGTCAATTTCTGCCACCAGCGTTACAGTACCGAGTTTGGTAAGTTCGGGAACAAAGCTCTGAATAACTGGGTGTTGATTTACCTGGGCATCAATGTGTATATTATATGTTTCGGCCACTGGAGTAAAAGGCATATCAGGAACCTTGAAGTACTTATTCACTTCAGTAAGTACCATATCAAGCAGGCGGGTATAATCAAAATTTCCGTCAACCTCTGCATTAGCTACCGGAGATTTCAAGATTATATGATGCCCATCCGGTGCATTCTGAATAGTTAAATTGGTGGTATCTAACGGAATTACCTTACCCATTGTTTCAATCACCGCTTGGTTAATTGATACTGTGCCGATTGGGTTTTTAGGATCAGTTGATGCCATATTTAACTTTATGTGACCTTTTACTTTCAAATCTTCAGCATATAAATTCAACTTTCTCAAGTCAAGATTATTGATAGATACATTTCCTTCTACAGCAGGAAACTCTTTCGATAAATCAGCCTTGGCTATCAATTTAAAATCAGCATTTGGGTCATCTAAATTCGCATTAATATTCGCTATCTGGTTATGAATATCTCCTTTCAATATCAGGTCATTATACTCATAACCCTTTAGAACTGCCTTTTTAGCAGTTCCATCAATGGTTGCATTCATGGTTTTAGGATCAATACCAGTGCCTTTGGCATTCACTTCTAAAGTCAGCTTACCTATATTTTCGGACTGTTTAATCAGTTTGCCTGCATCAAAATCTTCTAAAGTTAACTTACCGTCATACGCCTGATTGTTACCTGTTACAAAGTTTTTCAGGTTGCCTGTAAAAGTAGCTACCCCTAAATCAGAATTCAATGAAGCATCTGCATTCAAATCGTTTGCCTTGCCTGTCAGCTTACCTCTGATAGTTATCTTTTCAGGTAATTCAATTGATTCAGGTATTACATCTTTGCCCGCCAGTTTTATGATGTCTTCTTTGGTAGTAGACACCTCTTCTATATCTACATTGAAGCCCATTTTATTCGCATCCGGCAAGCCCGTTATATTCCCTTTGGCAATTACTCGTGTAGCTCCGAATCCAGTGATAGATAGCTTCGGAATAGTCAAATTATTGACCCTTCCTGTAACAATTCCGTCAGCCATTATTATATCATTCTGGTTTTCTTTAAAAGTTGGGTTATTTGCTAAATCAGGCACCAAAATCAGCAGGTCCTTCATAGCTAACTGGCTTCGTTTCAGATTCACTTTAATCCGCACACTGCCTAAATTATTACTTAAATCAGCAATGGTATCATATTGCATTACCATCTCATCACGAACCACAGTTTGGGGAGTTTTGAGGAAAAAATTCCTCAATCCAATTTCTTTACTGCTATACGTAAAATTAGTTGTAAGGTTTTGCAGGTTTAATCCGCTTTGCTCGGTAAATGTGGTTTTTGCCAATTGACCTGAAATATTATCCTGGCTGTAAACAAAATTGTTTAATACCACTTCAAGATTTGCTATATCCAGATGTCCATAATCAAGACCTTTCAACTGACGTGGTGCGTATTTATCGTCATATTTGACCCTTACTTTGTTTACTTCAATATTGCCAATTATTGCTGCCCACCCAGGGCCGTTGTCAGTGTTATTTTCCTCTGGTTTTTTTGCTGGTTCCTTCTTAGGTTTGTTAGCCATTTCGACAAAGGCTTCAGTATTTTCTAACGCTACTTTTTTAAAGATGACCTTTTGCCCACTCAGATAAATTTTGTCTCCTTCCAGTGTTAATTTCCCTAATTTCACCCCGTTTCTCATACCATCTTCTTCACTCTCTAATAGCCAGTCAAAATTGGCTAAAGTAACCGTTCCTACATTTAAATCAAGTGTATCAGCGGCGGCAACTTCTGGGTTTAAAGTATCTCGTTGAATTACCGTGCTGGGTTTAACAGATTTGAATAATCTTAGCCTGGCAGAACCCCCATTGGCATTTACGTTAGCAAAATGATATTGTGATTTATTGATATTAAACTCCTTAAATTCAGTAGATAAGTCCTTAAGATACAAATCAGCATCGGTACCGATAATAGCATCTTTATACGTAACTTTTACATTATTGAGTTTTACATGTTTCAGACTGATGTCGAAAGGGTCAGATGAAGAAGTAGTATCCACTTCTTTCGACATAAAGGCTTCAAGAATATAATTGAAGTTAAAAACAGTATCCGGTAGTGTACGATTAATATTTACTCTTATCCCTTCTAATTCTATCTGATTGAGTTTTACCTTATTGCTTAGCAAACCCACCATATCTAAATCAATATGTAAACGCTTACCTGCCAGAAGTGTATCTTTTTTAAGGTCTGGTATAAATACTCCTTCTAATGTAATCCAATCGGGAATGCGAAAACGTACTTTTTGAATGGAAACAGGTGTGCCTAATTTTTTGCGAAGATAAGAAACTGCTTGTTTGGTTAGGAAGTCTTGTCCTGTTGGAGACTGCACGAAGACAATTATTAACCCCACCAGCGCCAAGATTCCAACAATAAACCATAAAAAAATGCGTGTAAGTCGTTTCATCAAAATCTATTTGGGCTTCCTGTTGCTAAAACTATATACTTTTAACGAAAATATCAAAGACTTAATCTGATGTTTCCTATTTTTGTTGTGTAATATTAAAGATTAATAAAAAATCATACCAAAGTAAAATACCTTGAGTTTAAAAGATAAAAAAATCCTGCTGGGTGTAAGCGGAAGTATTGCTGCTTACAAGGCCGCTTTGCTGGTGCGCTTGTTAGTAAAAGAGGAAGCACAGGTAAAAGTAATACTGACAGACTCAGCCAAAGAATTTATCACACCTCTTACACTGGCTACCCTCTCCAAAAATCCTGTTCTATCTTCATTCACCAAAAATGAAATAGGTCAGTGGAATAACCATGTGGAATTAGGTCTATGGGCAGATGCAATGATTATTGCCCCGGCCTCTGCACACACCATTGCCAAATGCGCTAATGGCATTACTGATAACCTATTAGTAGCTACATATCTATCGGCTAAATGCCCGGTCTTTTTTGCTCCGGCAATGGATCTGGATATGTATAAACATCCAAGTACGCTTAACAATTTGGATAAATTAGTGTCGTATGGCAACCATATTATCGAAGCGGGTTACGGAGAGTTAGCAAGTGGATTGGTTGGGGAAGGCCGATTGGCTGAGCCTGAACACATAATACATGAACTGCAACGCAATTTTCTAAAAAACCCTGCTTTGCATGGCAAAAAGGTATTGGTAACTGCCGGTCCAACCCAAGAACCCATCGACCCTGTACGCTTTATCAGTAATCACTCATCAGGCAAAATGGGATTTGCTATTGCCGAAGCCTTTAACATGGCTGGTGCCGAAGTAATCATTGTGAGTGGGCCGGTTTCGATTCAGGCACCGATTGGCATAAAAGTTGAAAAAGTTTTTTCGGCTCAGCAAATGTATGAAGTCGTAGAAAAGCAGTTTGCAGGAAGCGATATTGTGATTCTTGCCGCTGCCGTAGCCGACTACACTCCAAGCCACGTAGCCAATAAGAAAATCAAGAAAAAAGAAGAGGTTTTTAATATTGAACTAACTAAGACTGTCGACATAGCGGCTACTTTGGGCAAACATAAAAAAGCCAATCAGCTGATAGTAGGCTTTGCATTAGAGACCGATAATGAACTGGATAATGCCAAAGGAAAACTGGAAAGGAAAAATTTTGATCTGATCGTACTCAATTCTTTACAAGATAAGGGCGCAGGTTTTCGTTATGATACCAATAAAATCAAAATCCTTGACAGAGATGGTAATATATACGATTTTGATTTGAAGTCAAAACAGGAAGTGGCCGGTGATATTCTGAATATGGTGGTCAGTAAGATATTGTAAATATTTGGTTATTATTCTGTATAAACGCATATGGTGTGTCTCCGAGGATTACCTAATTCAGCAATTATTGTTAGATATAAAAAAACAATAAATGATTTTTCCAGAATTCATAGGCCTCTGTTGACACATAAGATGAGTTTCGAAGACGAATAATTATTTTTTAAATCTTAATCCATTGAAGAAAAATTTCAGAACAAAACTTTTAAAAATGCATAGTGATTAAAACCAGATATGAAAAAAATACTTATATTAATATTGTTTGTCAGTTGCTCAGTAGTAAGTCATGCGCAAGAACTTGATTGTAAAGTAACTATAATCTCTGACCAGATAAATGCACAACAGGCTGCTGAAAAACAGGTGTTTGTAGATATGCAGCTTGCTATCCGTGACTTTATGAATAACAAACGCTGGACAAACGATATTTACTCGCAAGAAGAGCGTATTAAATGTAACCTCATCATTACATTTACGAAATCTCCAAAGCAGAATATTTTTCAGGGGAATGCCCAGTTTCAGGTAATCAGACCTGTGTATAATACTACTTATGAAACCTTGCTGTTACAATATGTTGACAGAAACTTCAATATTTCATTTTTGCCTGAAGACCGTCAGATGAATTTCAATGAGCAGACGTTTACTAATAATCTTACCTCAATTTTAGGTTTTTATTCATTAATTGCATTAACACTCGATTACGATAGTTTTTCAAAAGCGGGTGGAAGTCAATATCTAACTCGTGCATATAATGTAGCGAATATGGCCTTTAGTGCCGGACAAGCGGGCTGGGAGCAGACCGGAGACGTGAGAAACCGCTATTGGTTGATCGAAAACCTACAGAATCAACAATTAATGCCCTTCCGCGAGGGTTTTTATACCTACCATCGTTTAGCTTTAGATAATTTCACAAACGACCCAGGTAATGGGCGCAGGCAAATACTTGAGTTTATGAACTCAATTAAAACACTGCAACAGTCAAGAACAAATTCAGTCTTAATGAATAGTTTTTTAGATGCAAAAGGACAAGAACTGGTAAACGTTTTTTCGGAAGCAACAAAGGATGAAAAACAAAAGGCATTTCAGGTGCTTTCTTCAATTGACCCATCAAAAACAGAGCTCTACCGAAAATTAGTAAAATAGGTAAAAATAAAACTGTGTTTTATCCTATTTTGGTACAGTCTTTGATTCAAGAATCAGTAGTTTAGCACGCTTTTCATTACAGGCTAAAGTCAGCCTGCCATGCGACACACTTTTCAAAAAGTGTCGAACTTGTGTCCATTATCGTCAGATATTCATTTGACTGATAAGTGGTTGAAAGGTTATTGCGTTTAATAAAAATTTTTGCGTAATCTTCCTTCTCTTTTTGGGCAATTAAGTTGTTAATTTCAGTTAGAACTTCCTCAATAGTATTCAAAGTATTCTTTGTAGATGTTTTCATCTTATGTTGGGTTTATGAAGTTTATGTCACGTAAAAAAGTACAAATTAGTTCTTTAAAAATGGTCTCACACGTCAACAAATTTCATACCATTTTTTTTGAATTTTTCTTTTGATACCGTTCGATAAGTTTTTAATTTGTTTTAAAGGTTTTGACAATTTGAAAACAGATTTTTTTTCTTTTCTCAGAAAATTATCAAAAGGTAGCAAAAGTTTGTCTTTATGATTAAGCGGCATAAAATCAGCAAAAAACACAGCAATTTTAAGCTTATTTTCAGGCACCTTTAAACAAAAATAAATACAAATCACCTTATTTACAAGGTTTTGGTATGATTATTTCTTGGATAATTATGGGACATCGTAATGGTCACTCCAACCCTCCCGTGAATGAGCATTTTTGCTCTCCTATTAATGCGTAAAGATGCTCATTGTAGGGAGGTGTTGGAAGTGATTAAAAAACTAAGGGGACAGTTCGTAAGTTTTGTTTCTTTAATAATGGGTTCTAATGTTAGCGAAATATTTCTTTCGGATAATATTAGAAAAATACAATTTCATTTTTCAAATGATTTATATAATTCAATATATAATAAGAATATTCACTCAATAGCAATTGTCAGTAAAAGTGGAGTCGACTTTCAACTCCACTTTTCTTTTTAATTACTTCTTACTCTTTGGGTTACTCAACGTGCTTTACTCAATCCTACTTACTCAATTTGTAATTAAACTACAGCAGTTTGTTCTTAGTGTTAAATTCTCTCAATAGCAATTGTCTTTCTATTCAACCTCAACTTAAAAAAAATTTATAGTAAACAGCAGTTTGTACGCTTCTCTAATTTTCTTTCAATAGCAATTGTCAACTTCTCTCTCTTATAAATTTACAGCGATATTATAGAATACTTTTTAGGGTTATTTTAATAGCAATGATACTTTCTGGTATTTTTTGCCGTTTGGCATTCACTCAATAACAATTGTTTACTAAACTTTTGCACTCTAATAGCTTAACCATTCAAATCCGGTTTTATGTTGTTTCGGTTTGTTGATACAAATTTATACCCTACTTAAAGACTGATTTGACCTTTTTCGATGAACTGCACGAAATGACACCTTTTCGGAAACATTATTTGGATAATTGGTAGCAATAAAGAGGTAAATGGCAGTATATTTTAGACAAGTGGCAGAATTTTTAGTTTTTTGGTAGAAATAGAAGTATAAACAGGAAGATTTATTCCTACTCCAGCCCCCCTCACGGGCTGCTTCTCTAAAGTGTAGGCAATACAATAGAAAGCCCCTCTCCTATTGCCAAGAAGAGGGGCGGGTATTGGGTTATATCAATCTCTACTTCACATCCAACACAACATATTTTATTTTCTTACGGTTGTTAGTATAAGTTATATGTACTAACCCATCAGAGGCCTGAATGATGGCAGGATAACTGAACTCACCTTTAGTTTCATCTTCTAATACAGCTATGTCTTCCCATTTGACCCCATCGGTCGAAACCGCCACATTTAGTTTCTGACGCCCATTAGACCATTGTTTACCCCGTGTTAATGGATTATAGACAATTACCTGTTTCCCGTTTTTTAAAGAAACCGCATCAGTACCTGAGTTCGGATTCAACAAGCTTGTAGGTTTTAGTGGTCCCCAGGTTTTCCCGCCGTCGTTAGACCATGTTTCTACTACATGATTTTGTTTGCTACGACATAGTAATTGCATACGACCATCGGCATACTGCAGGATACTCGGCTGAATCACGCCAAAGGTATCGTTCTCTATCGGAATCATTTCCCAGTTTTTGGCGTTCTTATCCGATTTCTCCAGATGAATATGCCAGATATTCCCTTTTACACTTTCAGTACTGGTCGGGTACAGGATATCTCCGTTTGTCAGTTGCACAGGTTTATTTTTAATTGGGCCCAACATACCCTCCGGCAATTTTTCAGCCTTCGACCACGTTAACCCATCATCAGTAGAGGTTTTCATTTCGCCCCACCATTCTCTTGGGTTTTTACCTACCTTATAAAAAAGGAAAAGTTTACCCTCTTTTGTTTTAAACAACACCGGATTCCAGGTCGGGTAACGTAAGTCCTGATCAATAATTCCGTCGGCAATTTTTTCAGGTGTCGACCACCTGCCATTTTCGAGTCTCGACTGCCAGATACATACATCAGGATTCGACTCACGTGTGCCACCAAACCAGGCCGCCAGCATTTTATCTTTAGATAACTCTACAATCGTAGAGGCGTGACACTCAGGGAAAGGCGCAACTTCATAAATATCTTCTTTTTTCAGAACAGTACTCTGTGAAAAACTATTTTTTACGTATAATAAACAAAATAGAATCAATAGGTGTTGAAGTTTCATTGGATACAATAGTTTTGAGTGAATAGTTGTAAGTTAGGAAGGTTTACGTATAACACATTCATGTAAACACCTGACGTTTAATAAATAAATGGTAATTATTTGCCAAATATCATTGATTAATACGAATTTAATGCAATATATTACTACTCATCTGGCAAAAACTTATACATTCACTCTTTCTATTTTAATATTCAGGCTAAACAATACTTTAAATTCAACACTACAAACCTTAACTTATGGAAGCCCTTTTCTCATTTTTAAGCAATATCCCTTGGTGGGCATATCTGCTATTAATACTCGTTTTAATAGCAGTAAGAGACATTCTACAGAAAAAACATACCATTGTTCATAATTTCCCCCTTGTTGGGCATTTACGTTATTTCATTGAAAGTATTGGTCCTGAATTCCGACAGTATATAGTAGCTAATAATCGGGAAGAACTTCCATTTAACCGTCGGCAACGTTCCTGGATTTATGCCTCTTCTAAAAAAGAAAATAACTTTCAGGGCTTCGGCACCGATCAGGATATTCATAGCGCGGGCTATAACTTTATAAAACCTGCTCTATTGCCTTTTAAACTCCCATCAGGACACCCGAACATCGCAAACCCCTATATCTGCCCGTCAGCTAAAGTTATTGGCGAATACCACAAGCGTAAACACCCATATCTACCTAAATCGGTCATTAACATATCGGGTATGAGCTTTGGTTCGTTATCAGCTCCGGCCATAGAGGCTTTAAATATCGGGGCTCATAAATTTGGTGCTTATCATAACACAGGCGAAGGAGGTGTATCATCTTATCATAAAAAAGGGGCTGACGTGGTAGTAAACATCGGAACAGCCTATTTTGGTGTAAGAGACGACGATGGCAACTTTGTGATGGAAAAACTGGTAAACCTCTGTAAGAATAATCCCTGTGTAAAAATGATTGAACTGAAACTCTCACAAGGGGCTAAACCAGGCAAGGGTGGAGTACTGCCAGCTTCTAAAGTAACACCCGAATTAGCCGAGATCCGACACGTACCTTTGGGCAAGGATGTTATTTCCCCAGCCAGCCATAGTGCTTTCTCTAATGTGCCTGAAATGGTCGATTTCATTGAAGCGATGGCAGCTGCCACCGGACTACCCGTAGGGCTTAAATCTGCCGTTGGTAAACTGGAGATGTGGGAAGAACTAGCCGATCTGATGAAAAAAACCGGAAAAGGCCCTGATTTTATCAATATTGATGGTGGTGAAGGCGGCACAGGGGCAGCCCCTCCAAGTTTTGCCGACCACGTTTCTTTACCTTTTGTTTATGCGTTTTCATCAGTTTACCGGATTTTCCAGAAAAGAGACCTAACCGAAAAAATCACCTTCATAGGTGCCGGAAAATTAGGTTTGCCCGACACAGCTATCATGGCCTTTGCAATGGGAGTAGATGTAATAAATGTAGCCCGCGAAGCGATGCTTTCGATTGGTTGTATTCAGGCACAGGTTTGCCACAACAATACCTGCCCTACCGGAGTAGCCACTCAAAACAAATGGTTACAGGCAGGCTTAGACCCTACTCTGAAAAGTGAAAGAGTCTGCAATTACCTGAAAACTATTACCAAAGAGATATTGGAGATATGCCACGCCTGCGGCTATGAACACCCAAGCCAGTTTATGATGGACGACGTAGACGTGGCTATGGGCGACAATAACCGCACGCAATCACTACGCACAACCTACCAGTATCAGAAAACGCCCATAAAATTTGTAGGTTTTCAGAAATTATTGGATAGCCCGTATTTGGGGGGTAAGGGGTCTAATTATTAGGGAGAATGGCTTTTTTGAAGACGGATATATTTTCATATATCCTAAACTTTGAAAAAGCTCATATTTGCTAAAGTCTTCTTCACAGCTCCCATTTTTTCCTTATCTTAGGCTTCTGAAAACTACCTCAACAAACGACTCCATGAAAAAATATTTTTTTATTATCAGTATATGCCTCATTGCTTCATCGGCTTTCTCACAAAATAAGATAGAAAATGTTACAATCATTTCTGTGCTTGATGAAATACATGAATTCAACAGACAGGAATCTGCGGCGGATTCAATTTACCCCTTCGGTAGAAACCGTGAAGAAGATTTCTCTCGCAAATACCAGTTCTATAAAAAGGAATCTGACAAGCTGAATGGTGTTTCTGAGAAAAGCTTGGGTTTCAATGACCAGATAAATATGGCTCTCTTAAAATATATAGTCAACGATGAGTTAATTTCTTACGAATACAAAGAGTACCTGAACCCGATTTTGTCTGATGCGGGATTTCATACAGGCTTACCGGGTATGGGTTCGCGTACTTATTCCACCAAAAAAGAGATAGAACGTTATCTTAATTCATTGAGAGGTATCTCTTTGTTTGTAGATGAAAATCTGGAATTAATGCGGAAGGGACTATCTTTAGGTATTTCGCAACCCAGCATAGCATTAAACGGCTATGAGGCTACTTATAATAGCCAGATTGTAGACAATTATGAGCAATCAGCGTTTTGGCAACCTTTTAAAGAAAAACCTGCTGCTATTACAGAAGCCGACTGGAAACAATTGAAGGCAGAAGGCAAAAAGCAGATTGAACAAAGTGTGATTCCAAGTTACCGTAAAATCCGTGATTTTTTTGAGAAAGAATATCACCCAAAAACCCGGGCAACTTTAGGGGCATCGCACTTTCCGAATGGAAAGAAATACTATGCAGAGAAAGTAAAGCATTATACCACTACCAATATGACTCCTGACGAGGTCTATGATACGGGTATGAAAGAGGTAAAGCGTATCAGAAAAGAAATGCAACAAATATTAGATGATGTAAAATTTAAGGGATCTTTCAAAGATTTCATTAATTACCTGAGGAACGACCCCAAATTTTACCCAACCACAGGCGAACAATTATTGAAGGAAGCTTCCTTTATTGCCAAAAAGATCGATGGTAAGCTCCCGCTGCTGTTCGGCAAATTGCCTCGCCAGCCTTATGGAGTTGTGCAAGTACCAGACTACCTCGCCCCGACTTATACAGCAGGGCGATACAGCGGTGCGAACATCAAATCTAAAAACTCTGGGAATTACTGGGTAAACCTTTACAACCTGCCGAGCCGTACACTCTATACGCTTGAAGCATTGACTTTACACGAAGCTGTCCCGGGGCATCATTTACAAATTGCTTTGACACAGGAATTAGAAAACCTGCCAGAGTTCAGACGTAACCTATATGTAAATGCTTATGGCGAAGGTTGGGGTCTTTATGGTGAATACCTCGGCTATGAATTAGGGCTTTATAAAGACCCTTACAGCTTGTTTGGTCGCCTCACTTATGAAATGTGGCGTGCTTGCCGATTAGTGATTGATGTGGGTATTCATGATAGAGACTGGACAAGAGACCAGGCAGTGAATTTCTTAGCAGATAACACCGCCCTTTCACTTCATGAAGTAAATACCGAAATCAACCGCTATATCTCGTGGCCAGGGCAAGCCTTAGCCTATAAAATCGGTGAAATAACTATTAAAACACAACGACAAAAAGCGCAAGAACGCTTAGGCCCCAAGTTTGATGTAAGGTCTTTTCACGACCTGGTACTCTCGCAAGGAACAGTAACGATGTCCATTTTAGAGAAGATGGTAGATAAATATATTGATGAAGAGCTGAACAAAAAACCGAAGGAATAAATTTGTCTGACACCTCTCTTTTTATATGAAAAAGGGCGAATCATTCCACACACTTTTTCTGAAGAGATAGGTAGGTAGTCAATCATTTTTCTTCACTTTCAAGTTCTTTTAAATACTGATCTTTCATCTGGTCATAGAAAGAATGTTTGCTGACCATCGACGAAACAAGATTGGCAATAAGCCCGGCAATCATCAGATAAAAGATAATGCTTTCAGCAGTAGTCATTTCTAATACAAGGATAGCAGAAGTAAAAGGGCTACGGGTAACCCCTGTAAGAAAACCTACCATCCCACACAAAATAATCAGATTGGCATTAGAATCTATCAACTGAAACCAGTCTGCTACTGCTGACCCGATACTTGCTCCGGCACTCAGAGCCGGAGCAAACACCCCTCCTGCTCCTCCATTCGTAAAGGAGATAATGGGGCCAAAGAATCTTAAAAGCGGCACATACCATTCTACATATTTATTATTTGTCAGTAATACAGTCTGCATTAGTTCTTTACCTGTTCCGAAAGTTTCCTCATTAATCAAAATACCAGATGCTGCAATCAGCAGGCCTCCGACAATACAATAAATAATTCTTCTGGTATTTGTATGCAAAACACTTTTACGCTTAAGAACATATAAAATAATACGGGTCATGGTAGACCCTAAATACCCTGAAAGTCCGCCGGAAACAACTGCCGGAAAAATAATCCACCAGGAAAGATGGCTGACAGTCGGAAATCCTAAATACAAATAAGGTCCCAGGATATTCAGAGCAGTAAGGCCGGCAATAATTACTCCGGTCAATAAGGCCGATTTGAAATAGCTGAAATGGGTTTTGGTTAGCTCTTCAATAGCAAATACGATTCCACCCAAAGGTGTATTAAAAGCGGCAGCAAGCCCCGAGGCTGCCCCAGTAATGAGCATGTTTTTCTTAGATATTTTCGGATACCATTCCGGCAACCAATCATTAATCTTTTTAAAGATTGAACCTGCTATCTGAATTGTTGGACCTTCTCTACCCACTACACCTCCACCAAAAACCATAATCAGACTTGAGATAATCTTAATTAACAATACCCTGATACTCAATAATTGATTAACCAGATGATACTTCTTCGGATTAGCTAATTCTATACTGGCACTTACCTGCGGGATTCCGCTCCCTCTTGAAAAAGGCGCGTATTTACTCACCAGCCACCATGACACAATAAAGCATATAGGAGTAACAGCAAAAAACAACCATTTATTTAGTTGAAAAAGGTAGATAGTTCCCTCTTCGGCTATCAGAAAGAGTTTAGCATAAATAACAGCCACTATCCCGGTTAGCAAAGCTCCCAGCCAGAAAGGTATGGCATTAAGAAGATTCTGCTGAAGTCTGGCATTGGTGATTGAATCAAACCTGTCTTTCAGAAAAACTCTGACAGGCCCTGCTACCTTCTGAATAAACCTGATGGTTTTCAGATTTGCCTTGATAAGTTTATATTTCATAGCTGCTAATTGTTGTGATTCAGTACCCCTTGTAGGCGTGTTACACTAATAATCGTCCGAAAATGAGCCGGACGTCTCATGGGCGGCATACACTCGCGCACTCATTAATTTCCTGCTTCAATATTATTTGATTATATGCTTTAGGATGCTGATCCCATAATTAATCGACAATCCTCAACTATGCTTACCACAGTCTTTTATAAGCGGGGATAGACATTACCTGCCAGTGGCGGGCTATACCCACTCAATCCCCTTTTTCAACAGACCCAGAGTCTTTTCTTCTGGACTACCTGCTTCGGGCCGGTAACCATATTCCCAGTTGGCAACCGGAGGTAAACTCATAAGTATCGACTCCGTCCGCCCATTAGTTTCCAGACCGAATTTTGTACCACGGTCCCATACCAGATTAAACTCCACATATCGGCCGCGACGTAGCATCTGCCAGTTAGATTCAGCTTCTCCATATGGCAAATGGTTATTTTTCGCCATTAAATGCGTATAAATTGGAGCAAAGCTTTCACCTACTGATTTTACAAAGGTAAACAAATCTTCTTTAGGTATCTCTTCATTTGGTTTCAGATAATCAAAGAATATACCGCCTATGCCACGGGTTTCGTTTCTGTGCGGGATAAAAAAGTAATTATCTGCCCACTCTTTATATTTCGGATAATAGGCTGGTGAGTGCTTATCACAAGCAGCTTTTAGTTGCTGATGAAACCAGCAGGCATCTTCTTCAACTACATAATGCGGTGTCAGGTCAATACCCCCACCAAACCAGCAAATACCATTCGCCATTTCAAAGTAGCGTACATTCATATGGATAATTGGCACCATCGGACTTACTGGATGCTGCACAATAGAAACCCCGGTTGCAAAATAATTAGTTTTCTCAGTAATTTTCAGTTGTTTTTGTAGAGCATCGGATACTTCACCGGAAACAGCCGAGAAGTTCACACCTCCTTTGGCAATAATATTTCCGTCGGTTATTACACGGGTACGCCCGCCACCACCACTATGATGTTGCCATAAATCTTCACGGAATTTCCCTTTACCATCTGTATTTTCTATGGCCTGACAGATACTATTTTGGAGAGTCCTGAAGTATTCAGCAATATTTTCTTTGGATAACATAAGATTCTTTTCAAATTTTGTGGCAAATTTAGCTCTCTCTCAAGAGCTATCAATAATAATTTTTATTTTTATCGGATAAGGAAAGATATATTGAGGCATTTTTTAATCGCTCAATCACAAAATCACCGGGTCTTATAGGCTCAATCTCGAAATATATATGCAATTAAAAGGAGTAACTGCCATAATTACAGGAGGAGCTTCAGGCTTAGGAGAAGCCGTAGTAAGAAGATTCGTGAAAGCGGGGGCAAATGCCATTATTGTGGATTTGAATGAGGAGAAAGGCAAAACCTTAGCCATTGAATTGGGGCGCAAAGCAAAATTCGTCAAATGTGATGTTTCTACTGAGAAAGATGCACAAAAAGTAATGAGTCAGGCAATGACCCGATTCAAGGCTATTCATATTCTTGTGAATTGTGCCGGAATTGCCCCACCTGCCCGCACAGTTGGTAAAGAAGGCCCTCATTCACTGGCCCATTTTCAGAAAGTCATCAACGTCAATCTGGTAGGTTCTTTTAACATGATTCGCCTCGCGGCTTTTGAGATGTCGAACAATACGCCTAATGAAGACGGAGAAAGAGGGGTAATTATCAATACTGCTTCGGTAGCAGCCTACGATGGACAAATCGGACAAGCGGCTTACTCTGCATCAAAAGGTGGTATTGTAGCCATGACTTTACCCATTGCCCGTGATTTATCAAGAAATGGTATAAGAGTCATGACCATTGCCCCAGGTATTTTTAAGACACCTCTAATGGCTTCATTACCAGACGAAGCCCAATTATCATTGGGTCAGCAGGTACCATTCCCCTCACGTTTAGGTCGCCCTGATGAATATGCACAACTGGCACAAAGCATAGTAGAGAATGCCATGCTCAATGGTGAAGTAATCCGCTTGGATGGAGCTATTCGGATGGCTCCGAAGTAAATATCCTGCACTCTGATTTACCTGATTTGATCATTATATTAATTATTCAATTGATGTACATCATATTTAATTAAAGATCTTTATTTTCAAATCATGTTTTTCAGAAGTTCATTATTAGAATCATTAAATCAAAGTTCAAGACTTTATTCTCATGTTCTCTTTACAAAATATTATTCGTCCTCATATCCTTACTCTAACACCATATGCCTCGGCGCGTGATGAATATACCGGAAAAGAGGGTATTTTTTTAGATGCTAATGAAAATCCATTCGGGGCAGTTATTGCTGGCAAATACAACCGCTATCCAGATCCGTATCAAGCTGAAATCAAAGAGAAATTAGCAGTTATCAAAGGTGTCCGCCCGGGTCAGATTTTTCTGGGTAATGGATCTGATGAAGCTATTGACTTACTGATTCGTGCCACCTGTGAACCCAAAGAAGACAATATCATCACAATGCCGCCAACCTATGGTATGTATAAGGTATGTGCAGATATTCAAAATACCCCGGTTATACAGGTATCACTCACCCCAGATTTCCAGATACAAGTAGATAAAGTTTTAGCGGCAGTCAATGAGCATACTAAACTTATCTGGATTTGTTCGCCAAATAACCCTTCGGGAAATTTAGCCAATCGGGAATCAGTAATTACAATTTTAGATAATTTCAAAACAGGTTTGGTGATTGTTGACGAAGCCTATATAGATTTCACAGAAGCCGAGTCATTCACGAAATTATTAGATGCTTACCCGAACCTGGTAGTATTACAGACTTTCTCGAAAGCATGGGGATTAGCAGCACTGCGTTTCGGAATGGCCTTTGGGTCTGAGGATTTAATCAGGATACTGAATAAAATCAAATATCCGTATAATCTTAACGCCGTTACACAAGCCTTGATTTTAGAAGCATTGGATAATGAGGAAAAGAAGAACAGCTATGTAGAGGAAATTCTGAAAGCCCGTACCAATCTGATTAGTCTTTTAAATGATTTATCTGTAGTGAAGCATATTTATCCAACAGATTCCAATCAGTTACTCGTAAAATTTGATGATGCAAAAGGTGTTTTCAAATATCTGATTGATAGAAAAATCATTACCAGAGACCGTTCTAATGTTCAATTATGTGAAGGTTGCATCCGTATTTCTATTGGTACAGATGCAGAAAATGATAGTTTGATTGAAGCATTGAAGACTTATTGATACCAGTTCGTAGAGGCGCATTACATACGCCTCTACGAAAAAACAATGTATTATTTTCTACATTGGCTCCTTATTATTATTATTCATCTTAAACTCACTGGTAGACGGATAAATGCTAATCCAATACTCTTTAGTTTCTCCGCTTAATACTTTAGTGTCAATCTGGTCTTTGCCGTTATTCGCTATAAGTCCAAAAATCAAATCCTGTTTTACCGGTACAGTAGAAATATTTTTATACACCAGCCTATACTCACCATAACCAATTTTTTTGGTAAACTCAGGCAGGTGGTTATTCGTATTAAAACTATTGCCATATACAGGATGTAAACCACTGATAGTATTTTTACAATAGCAAACCAACTGTCCTGATTTAGTATAAAGCCAGTATTCGCAGTAACTGTTAGCCACACCTTTATCGACACCTATGTAAGTAACAGGCATCATGACAACACTATGCGAAGGAAAATCGAAATTAATATCAGGAGATGTTACCGCATAGAAATTAAATATATGCACGCCCGAATCGCCATTCATTACAGGAGTATTCTTCATCACAGAAGTAGTAAGGGTATCAGGCCGAATTACTAATCCATCTTCATTTTCAACAGGAGGTTTCAAAGAAGGTTTACTACCTGTTCTCACTGCTTGCTGGTCGTTGAACGATTCAAATGGCACAGGAACAACATTGGTACACGCTACAGCAGTTATTCCGATAAGGGAATAAATAAGGCTTTTTCTAACTCTTTTATTCACAATCTTGGGGGTGTAAAGGCAAAATTCAAAAAAAGATTAACGGTATATCACAATTTTAATTTTATATGCCCTTTTAGTTTCTTTATATAATCCAAGCATTCAGTCAGATTCTTATAAAACAGTCAAGGGTGTAAAATCGCTTTTACACCCTTGACTGTTACTCTTATAAAAAGGTTGGATTACCCGAATTATTTTTCTGTGCTCAACCAGTCTTTTCTTAATTTCAGTTGTGCTGTGGTTGGGTTATCAACCAGTTTCAATACGTTTTTCTCGGTTACATCAACTACCATTGCAGGCGACGACAACTTGATAATTTCTTCTTTGCCTTCGCTGTTCTTACGTGCCACTTCCATAGTTACGATATCTCCTTCTTTGGTATTATTGTTATATTCATCTAAGATATGTTGCGCTTTCTGAATATCAAAGGCCTGGCCATTCAATGATACGATTTCGTCGTTCAACTGATAGCCCATTTTCTTACCAAATTCATTAACTTTGCTTATGTTACCAATCTTGATACGTTTGGTTTGAGCATTGAATCCTAAACTGATCCCTCCCAGACTGATTTTCTTGATAGTTGCCTCTGGCAGATATTCAATGCCTACTAATTGTAAGGTTTCACTTAATGGCAATGCTTCAGGGCCATCTACATATTTTGCAAAGAAATCACCGATTTGAGGGTAAGTCAAAGAAGTAATTTTATCGAACAATTCATTGTCTTTAAATGATTGCGTTTTACCATAAGTTTTAGCCAGGTCACGCATCAGGGTTTGAGTACCATATTTGCCGTCTGACAACTGGCGTAGTTTAATATCTAAACATAAACCTATTAAAGCGCCTTTATTGTACACATTCATGTATTGGTTTTTGTATTTATCCAATACGCCAAGACTCATTTCAGTAAATGGCACTTTGTCGTTCATCATCTTCATGGTCGTCATTTTCTGACGTAACATATCCAGATACTGCGGCATCTCAATCAGACCATATTTAATCTGCATGTGTCCGGCGGCATATTCAGTCAACCCCTCATACAACCACAAGTGTTTCGACATCTTTGGTTTATTATAATCAAAATCACCGATTTCTTCAGAATGGATACTCAAAGGCGTTACAATATGAAAAAACTCATGCGATGCCACGTCTTTCACCGTTTGTGAAAGCTCCTGAGAAGTACCTTCTGGTAAATAATAGAACGATGAATAAGAGTGCTCCAAAGCACCATAGCTCATCAGATTCGGATTATCAGACAACACAATCAGGAAGGCATATTTCTGAATCGGCAATTTACCACCTAAATATTCCTTCTGAGCATTCAACAGAGAGTTGATGTTAGCCGCAATCTCTTTAGAATTAGCCTCTTTGTTAGGCGAGAATACCGATACAAGGATATCTGCACCACCGATTTTCAATACTGTTGTATCAGGTTGTGTATAAAGAATAGGTGCATCAGATAAATCCATATAATTGGCTGCCTCAAATACATCTTTAGTGGCTGTAGTAGAAGCAAAGTTCATAGAAGTAGCTCCATAGAAACCCGTTGGTTTAGTAAACGAAATCTGGTACGGTACCTTTTTCATACCCTCGAAATACCCGAAAAAGCAGAAAGTATTTACAGCAAATTTCTTATTGGCATCAATATCGCTTCCGGCAGGTTCAAAGATTTTCTCTCCCTTAATTTCAGGTGAATCCCAGGTATCATCTACTTTATAGGTGATTTTGCTAAGACTTTGCGCATTTTTGATAGTCCAGCTATTTACATCAGGTTTTTCGACAGATAACACCTCTCCATTTGCGTTATAGGCTTTAAAGTCTGATACAAAACGACCAAAATCATAATTGGCATAAGTACCTGGTACAATTTTTGGCAAAAAATAAGTTATTTCATCAGAACTGATTTTCGGCGCAATTAAAGTAACCTCTAATTTGTCGTTTTCTACTTTGGTTAAATCGACAGAAAATTGATAGAGGTTATCTTTTTGTGTGGCAGAGCTACTCACAGATGCTTTTCTGGTACAAGCCGTCATTACAGCCATAGTCAGAAGCATATAAGCTATTCTTTTCATAGATATTTAATTATAGTTTGTTAAAATAAAACTCACTTGGTTCTAAAAACGTGCAAAGTTACCAATTCGTATGAGACTATAAAATAGACCGAGAAATCAATAAGCTGATAATGACGGTAAATTCATTAGCCATGAGTCAAAAACAAGATTCATCTTTTAACCTCAGTTAACATCTTTCCCCTCTTCCAGTTTTTTAATCATTGCCTCTACACTGTTTTTATTCAAATCGTCAGGGGCTTGTGCTAAAGCTGCTCTTAAATATTCTAAGGCTTTTTTGTAATCGCCATTGGCGGAGTATCCTCTTCCTAAACCTACATTGGTAGTAAACACATTTGGGTTTTTGTCATAATTGGTTTTAAAAACTTTCAGAGCTTCTTGTGGCTGTTTCATACCTATCAACCGACGACCGTACTGATGTAACTCTATCATGCTACCCATAGGCACGGCTTCGTCCATTATGGCCTTGGCTTCTGCCATTCTATTTAGTCTGGCCAATACCGCCGCCTTGGTGCTTAGTGTCTGAAAATTCTTTTGTCCTACAAAACGAGCCGTTATAGCCTCGTCGGCCCAGGCAAGTGCCTGTTCTAACTCTATATTATTCTGCAAACAAAAATTGGCCGCCTGAACAAAGGATTCCCACTTAAAGCCGGGCTTGGTATGCAATTCGTTTCTGAAAGACGCCAGTTGAATTTTGTTTACATCAGCATCTACCTTAAATGGTATCATTCGTTTTTCCCACAACAGGGCAATAGTAGCCGAATTATCGGTCTGATTCATAAACTCATATTTCAGCCACTCTACACTTTTTTCTAAAGGCTCGCTTTTTACATTTACACGCAGAGCATCTTGTACAGGGTCATAGTAAAAACTTCCCCAAGAATTATTAGCCTTTGAGAAAATCAGGATATTATCTGTTTCTCCTAAAATAATATGAAACCCATACGTGCCAGCCGCTAAGTCTTTTCCCTCTATTTTTACATTGTTCGAGAAACTGATCGTAGTATTTTCATTAGCTCCTGCCCGCCAAGGAGCAGCCTTGCTTGTGCCAAAACCTAAATCAACAAGACCATAATGAGCTACCGGCGTTCCCCAGATTTTTCCTTCTCGGCCCTTTACTCCCGGACGCCCATAAGTAATAGTGATATTTACTAACCCTATTTGCTCAGATACTGTAGCTTTTTTATTACCTCCGTCTGGAGCAGAAGTCAGATCGCCCTGTGCATAAGTCATCAGGCCTGCCGATAGCAAGGCAAAAGCAAGTAAAACTGTCTTTGTCATGATTTTGAGATTGTTGATTAAATAATAGTTATGATACAGTATTATGATATACCCTATTCGAAGCTTTTAAGAAGCATGGCAAATAACTAAAAAAAAATATGTTTGCTATCACCCATTTTTGGGGATATTTCGTTGTTATTACATAAGAACACCTTTTCTACCTCTTCAAATACCTCTTTCAGCTTGTCTTCGTGGCTAAACATCTATGTACAAAATTGTATAATAGTAATAGAAAACTTTATTTTTGCGAATCTTAACTCATACAATCATGGTATTAGATTTTTCAATTGTCGACGTATTCGCCGAGCAAAAATATCAAGGTAATCAATTAGCTGTTTTTCATAATGCAAATGGATTGTCAGATGAACAAATGCTCAGGATTGCCCGCGAAATCGGTTTTCAGGAATCAACTTTTGTAATATCTGATAAGGGTGATGAAGGTGCATATGATGTGAGAATTTTTACACCTGAATACGAAGTACCTTTTGCCGGACATCCGACTCTTGGAACAGCATTCGTGCTGAAGAAAGAGTCTGATACCGAAATAACCCTGAATCTGAAAGCGGGTAGAGTACCCGTAACTTTAACTGAAGAAACCCTCTGGCTTGAAATAAGCAATCCGACTTTCGGAGAAACCTTTACAACAACCATAGCTGCGCTATTAGGTTTATATCCGGAAGATATTGACGAAACCTTACCAGTACAATTAGTTTCAACCGGGCTACCCTATCTGATTATTCCAGTAAAAACCCTGAGAGCCGTTCAGGAAATCCATCTCGAAGATATAACTGTGAAAGAATGGCTGACAGAGCATAAACTTTACAAAACCAATTCGCCAGATGGGCTGACAGTTGCTTTTTTTGTATTTACAGACGAGACTCATGCACACGCCAATCATTTACATGCGCGTATGTTCTGTCTGGAAAACGATAAAATTGTAGAAGATGCTGCTACAGGAAGCGCTAACTCTTGCTTATTGGCTTATCTGCTTAAATACGAACTACCGATGATACACAAATTAGTAGAGCAGGGATACGAAATAAAACGCCCGTCATTAATCAATATCAAAGGGGAGTTGAATCAGGAAGGAAAATATAAACTACAGGTAGGTGGTAAAGTTCAACTCGTCGCACAGGGCAAATGGTTTGTGTAGAAGCAAAAATTTACGATTTTTGTACTACCGACCTGAACACTTAACAATTTAACCTAAGCCCGATGGCAAAAAATACATTCCGAAGCAAAACACCTCCACCTGCCAAAGCATCAGCCGCCTCATCCAAATCCAGACTATCCTCAGTTTGGGTCAGGCTCAAGCGCACGCTCTTCAGGTTTATCATATTTTTCTTTACCTCTACTATCAGTGCTGTTATCCTCTTCAAATTCGTACCTGTACCTTTTACAGCAACCATGCTTTCAAGGAAGATTGAAGCCATTGCTGACGGAAAAGACAGCGAGATTTATTATGAATGGAAATCGTACGACAAAATATCAAAAGAAGCGCCTCTGGCTATAGTAGCCGCCGAAGACCAGCTTTTTCCAGAGCATTATGGATTTGACTTTAAATCGATGGGTAATGCTTTTCAGCGCAATATGAAAGGAAAGAAAATCCGGGGTGCCAGTACCATTTCACAACAGGTAGCTAAAAATGTATTTCTATGGCAAACCCGAAGCTATATCAGAAAAGCCATTGAAGTATATTTTACAGCACTTATAGAATTGATATGGGGTAAACAACGTATTCTGGAAGTATATCTGAACGTAGCTGAAATGGGTAGTATGACATTTGGTGTAGAAGAAGCCTCTAAACGCTATTTCGGAAAATCAGCCAAAGACCTTACCCGCGATCAGGCTGCCCGTATAGCGGCAGTATTACCAAGCCCTATTAAATGGTCTATTGCTAAGCCGGGGCCTTATGTGGTTCGTCGCACCGGACAAATCGCCCGCCAGATGCGAGCATTGGGTGGCCCGGCGTATTTGAGTGGGTTGAGGAAGTTTTAAAAATATTATTATCTCAACTCCGCCTCTAAATCATTAATTTTCTTCAAATCCAATTTGCCTATTGTAGCATATTTTCTGGCCTCAACTAAATCTTTTTTGGCAGCAGGTATATTGCCTTTCCGTTGTTGTACACGGGCAGACTGGTAATAAGATTCTGTCAGCTGATTATTATCTTTCAGAAGTGCACGTCCCTGCATAATATACTTTTCAGCTTGCAGCACGTAAGTTTTATCAGTAGTGATGTCAAGAACAAAAGACCCGATAAAGGTGAGCGCAGCGCCATTAGTGGCTAATTTTCTGGCAAAATTATCAATGACCCCTATCGCCTGGTCGGTGTGACCTTCTCTTACCAATGCTTTAGCTTCAAATTGCCACGTAGCACCTTCGGCATATTGCCCAAAGCCCACCTTGTTCATGTATTCCTTAACCTTATTAATTTTAGCCGAAGGATAGGACTGTCCTCTCAAACTATACAAAGAGCTCTGGATTATCACACCAAAGATATTCTGCTCGCCTCTTGGGTGCCCTCCGGCTGTTTCATAGTTTTTGGCTTCCTCCACATGGTTGAGCCAATATTGGGCAAAACCATTATCAATATCTTCCACTACTTTTTTGGTAATCGCCCAGCTAATCGGGCTATTCAGGTCTTCTTTAGGAAATACATCATACACAGCTTTGGCAACTGCCAGGTTGGTAGCCGTATCTTTTACTACACGGCTGTAATAAGCATAACTGATTAAGAAATTCAAATCTTTTTCTCCGGCTTCGTAGCGCTTTTTATAACTTGATGCTCTTTTATCAGGATCGAGTGCTATCTTTCCTATGGCAATTACCCCGTCTTCCTTGGGTTCGCCTGCCTCTGTCTGATGCACTAAATTCTTATCCGGGTCGAAAAACAGAAACAATGGAAAGTTTGGCAAATGAATATTCTTACTATTCAGAAACTTTACCTGATCTGCTTTCTCTCCATTGAGTTTATAATTAATAAAATTTTTGTTATAAAACTCCCCTACTTTCGCCGATTTTAGTATAGGCTCAAAACTCATACAGATTGGGCAAGTAGGTAGATAACATTCGACATATACCAGTTTGTTTTCAGCTTTTGCTTTCTTGAATGCAGTGTCAATATCTGTTTCCCAGACAATGCTCTGAGCAAAACTCAATTGTGCAAACAGCGCACAGGCAAACAATACATATATTTTCTTCATAATAAGGCTTTAATCAAGCAACAAAGTAAAGAAGAAAACTGATTGGCACAAAATCATTAACATTTCCTTAAGTTTTTTTTGCATAGAGCAAGGAACAAATGATTAAACACTGAAGTTTTCCTTGAAGTAATCTTTATCTAAAACTTTCCTGAAGTCCTCTGCCACTCACTGCCCCATTGCTCTAATTACATCCCTTAATCTCTGCCTTAAACACACTTCTTGAATCAGCCACAAAGCCCGGTTTCAGTAAAATTGATTTGCCTGCCTCAAATGTCACCACAGGCGCTGGTGTAAAATCAGGGTCACCGATTTTCTTATTCGATTCTATGGTATCAACAGCTTTTACCAGTTCAGTACCTGTGCTGATATTAGCACTCACTGCCACAGCTGAGGTCGTTACAGTTACATCAACTGAGGCAAAACCACCTGCACTACATTGTGCCAGATAAGTAGTACTTGCGGCAGGACTAACCGTGATAGAAGTGCCAGTTCTTGTACTTACTCCATCTAACCAGGTGATGTTTCCACTACAACCTCCTGCAGTCAGCATAACCGATGAATTAGGGCATATCACTGGTTTTTCAGGGGTAACGGTAATAATGTTTTTACTACCACAATTTGTGCCTGCTGTTATTGTAATACTCTTTTCAGCACCTTTACAACCAGCGTTCGACTCACACCACCCTTTGTATGTACCCGGTTCGGTTACAGCTCTTGTACTTTTAACATATCCACTTGGTACATCTCCATTAGATGGTGTTGAGTTACTCCAGTAAAAAATATCTGATACACTTGTACATTGGGCTGTAAGTACAACTGTATTACCCCTACAGATGGTGGCATTATCGGTTGTAATGACAGGTTGTTCTGGCACCCGATTTACGCTCACAGTAAATACAAGAGATGAATCACTATTGCAACCGTCATAAGCCGCAATGACTCGGTATGAAGTAGTAACAGCTGGTGAAACATTAGTAGAAAGACCTGTTGCCCCATCTGACCAATAAAAGATAGCTGCCGGATTGTTAGTCAGACCAGAAGTCGATAATATTACACTTTCACCTTTGCAAAGAGTGTTTCTACCTGATATAATAGGCGTTGCTGGTTTTGGTTTAACAATGACATCATCAGTAATCACTCTTTCACTATTGCATATACCATTAATACAGGCTACATAGTACCTGATATTCGATACCGGAGCGTGATTGAAGTAGTTACCTGTTCCGATACTGGTTGTTCCAGTAGCTGAGTTATACCATTTAACGGTACCTATCGGACAAGTAGCCGACAAGGTAATTTCCTCTCCTTTACAGATTTCTGTATCACTAACTGACACACCAACAGGATTAGTCGGTTGCTCGGTTACTACTACTTCAGCAGTAGCAACACTTTCACTAAAGCAAGTTCCATTTGAACAAGTAGCATGATAAACCGTACTTACATTCGGTTTATAGGTAAAGGCCGTATCAGGGTCCATACTTGTTTTATACCAGTGTAGAGTTCCTACCAGACATGAGCCCGACAAAGTAATTGTTTCACCATTGCAGATAGCTGTTTTACTGACAGCCACACCTGTTGGATTACTAACTTGTTGATAAACTACTATCTCGTTTAAAGCGACTCTTGAACTTTTGCAATTGCCATTCTCACAGGCAACATAATAGGTTGTCGTAGTGGTCGGTCGACCAATAAAATACTCTCCGGTTCCCAGGGCTGTTCCTCCGGTTGCTGAATTATACCAGGTTATAGTGCCTTTAGCACAGGAAGCATTTAAATAAACACCAGTACCCTCGCAAAGCTGGGTTCCCCCCTGAAACAAGTCGGTTGGAATAGTTGGTTGCTCGGTTACAAATACTGGCTCAGTAGGTAAATAGCTGCTTATACAAGGCCCATTCATACAATAGGCATAATAAACACTGTTTTCGGTAGGTGTGCGGTTAGGCACAAGGTCATATTGTTCCACTCCTACGGCTGTATAGGCTCTTATCCATTTTACCTCTCCTACAGAACAAGTGGCCGATAAAGTAACACTATCACCGCTGCAAATAGCTGTTTTACTGACTGTTACTCCGGTAGGGTCTAATGGTCTCACATAAAACACAATTTCTTCCATAGCTACTCTTTCACTGCTACAATAAGTGGTTTTGCAGGCAGCATAATAAGTAATGGTTTTGGTTATGGCAGCGTAAACAGTTGCTCCCTCATAAGCAGGTGTTGTAGCAGTAGCAGAATCATACCATTTAAGTGTTCCGGTAGCACAAGAACCGCTTAAACCTATAGACATTTCACCACAAGCCTTTGTATCCCATTGGGAAAGATTAGTTGGTTTGCCTGGCGTTGGTCTTACTGTTACTTCTCCTGTGGCTACTCTCTCACTTTTGCAATTAATATTCTCGCATGCGGCATAATAAGTGGTATTCACAGTTGGGTTATGGTCAAAATGTTCACCTGTTCCCAGAGCAGTTGTAGCAGTAGCTGAATCATACCAGATTACCTCACCTATAGCGCAATCAGCACCCAGATAAACAGGTTCACCACTACAAATCACAGAATTATAAGCTGTCACATTCAGTGGATTAGTTGGTTGCTTAGTCACCACAACCATATCGGTATTGGCCATTTCACTCTTGCAATCACCATTAATACATACAGCATAATAAGTGTAGGTATCTGTTGGTGTAAGACTCAGACTGTTGCCTGTGCCAATGCTTGTATCGGCTATGGAATCATTATACCAGGTAATTGTTCCAATATCACAGGTAGCGGTCAGGGTAATGCTTGTTCCACTACAAATAGCTGTCTTATCTACTGAAACCCCTGTTGGCTTGGAAGGCGTAGCAGTTACCACAACTTGTTGAGTAATTACCCTGCCGCTCTCACAAATACCGTTTATACACATAGCATAATACTTAGTGTTGGTCATTGGAGCTTGAGTAATAATTGACCCCGTTTCAAGAAATATATCTTCGTCCTGTCCTATTTTATACCAGGCAACCTCTCCTATCGAACAATAAGCTGATAAAGTAATATTCGTGCCACTACAAATAGCAGTCTCACTTACCGAAACGTCCGTAGGGTCAACCGGTTGCTCTGTTACGGTTACTGTACCTGCCGATATTCTTTCGCTCTTGCAATCGCCGTTTTCACAAGCTACATAATAAGACTTCGTGATACCCGGTACTTCCCCCCAATTACCTGTAGCTACACTTGTCTGGTCATATTCGCCTTTATACCAGGTGGCAGTACCATAGTCGCAACTGGCAGAGAATCCGACATAATTGTTAGAACATACATTAGTCTGGTCAATCGAAACACTCGTCGGATTGCCTGGCTGATCGGTTACTACTACATCTCCTACCCAAACCCTGTCGGTTTTACAATCACCGTTTTCACACGCTACATAATAAGAAGTGTCATAAGGAGGAGATACTTGCAGGCCTGATCCGGTAGCAATAGCACTTCCACCACTTAATAGTGTGTACCATTTTACGCTTCCTATCGGGCAGGTAGCCGTTAATTCAACGTTTGTCCCACTGCAAATACTGGTCTTATCTATTGAGACATCCTCTGGTGTCGTTGGCGTTGTAGTAACTACTAATTCGCTGGTAGCTATTCTGTTCGTGCTATTAAGGCCATATTCACAAGCAACATAATAAGTTGTGGTGACAGTCGGGGAAAGAACCAACACCGAACTTGTACCAATACTACTACCGCCAGAAGCACTTTTATACCAGTTTAAAGCTCCCTGGGCACAGTTGGCTGATAACGTAATATCTGTTCCACTACAAATTGCCGTGTCACTTACTGAAACATCTGATGGGTCAGTTAATGTCAGGGTTCTGATAATATATCCGCCCATACCGGTAGTTTCAAAACTCACTTCCCAGCGTTTGGCGGTGCTATTCCAGACTATATCGGCATCATCAGGATTAATCTCAGTCATAGCACCAGGATAAGTAATCGGCCAACCTGTGTCATTAGAACTGGTGCCTCCATGTTTTTCGATGCGTATGCTTCTGATACCCTTTATATCGCTACTGTCTACAGGTAGTTTAAGTGCATTTGCCGTGTAATCATAGCTATTGTACTCATTAAAATCGCTCTGAGTATAATAGAGCGTTACTTTAGCTGTAGCATTATCTGGGTCGGTTTCTGGATACAATTCATATTGACGGCGCACATAATTTCCGTCAAGCGGTGGATACAACCATTCTTTTACAGAGATATTACCACTCACAGGTGCATCTCCCGATGCCTCAATTGTAGTAATTAGTTCGTTAAAAACATTGCAATAACACGTAGTATTTGATGGACTCTGTACCTGGCTGCCAAATGTTGATGATTTTTCAAGAGTATTGATTGTGGAATTAGCAGGTGTACAAGTGCCTAGGCTCCATAGTGTTGAATTATATATGTTACTATTCACTGAAGCACTGGCTTTAAAATACAATTTCCCATTAACATCAGTCATATATTCTATGCCCATATAATCACTACCAGGGGCTATACTTTTTAAAAGCACTGTGCCTTCTGATGTCCCGTTACTTTTCCATAGCTGAATGGGTTCTTCACTATTGCTGGCCGTAAAATAAACTATTCCGTTAGCCACTGCTAAATAATAGATAGCACCACCCTCATACCCCCCCATAATCTCTTTTAGCATCACGGTTCCTTCTGGAGTACCATCACTTTTCCATAATTCTCTGCCGTGTTCTCCATCATCTGCCCCAAAATATAAAGTACCATCCACGTTTACAAACATCATAGCATTAGAATCGGCAAAGCCCATATAAATATCCTTTACGATTTTAGTCCCCGATTCTGTACCATCACTTCGCCACAATTCACGGCCATAGGTATCAGTATAAGCTGAAAAGTATAAAATATCCCCAACAGCAACCATACTGTTTATGATAGACCCTTCTACACCTGTATTAATATCCTTCACCATTTCTGTTCCTGCTGTAGTACCATCACTTTTCCATAGTTCGCCTCCATGCACAGTATCGTCTATTATAAGAAATAAACTACCGTTCACATTAGTCAGGCTCTGCATAATGGCATATGGAGAGTCAACTTGCTTCACTATCTCTGTTCCCTCTTCAGTGCCATCGCTTTTCCATAATGCCCAGAAATTATTGTGTGAAGTAGTAAAATACAAAGTACCATTAATATTGGTTAAATTATTAATAAAAGCGTTTCCTGAACCCGGATTTAAGTCCTTCACTAAACTGGTGCCCCCAGTTGTGCCATCGCTTTTCCATAATTCAGTACCATATTCATCAGTTGTACTCGAAAAGAATATTGTTCCATTAACATGGGTCATTGTATTAGCAAATGAAACTGTAGAATTCACCATTACTGTACCCTGTTCGGTACCATCACTTTTCCATAATCTGTAAATATAATTGGCATCTTTGGCAGCAAAGTACAAGGTTCCGTTTACATTCAATAACTGGATTATGTCAGAACTTGCACTTCCGGGTTTAATATCCTTTACCATAAAAGTTCCGGCTTTTGTACCATCACTTCTCCATAGCTCCTCACCATGCTCGTTATTGGTATCGTAGGCAGTAAAATAGAGAATATCATTTACTGCTGTAAGATTATTAACAGAAGCACTACCGTCTTTAAAAATATCCTTCACGATATAAGGTACTTGTGCAGAGCCTGGCTTTGCCAGACACAAAAATAAAACTAAAAAAAGCAGTTGTTTAAAAGTAAAAATCTGTTTCATCAGAAGGCTTACGTTACTAGTTAATGAGGTGGATGATTCCCTTGTGGCAGTAAAATTATATACCTCATACAGTTCACGCCAACACTATACGTGAACCAAAACCCAATTGTCCATATTTTGTCCATGCCGAAAAGGGTGTTTTTGGGTGTAGTGCAGGGGGTAAGGGGCAAGAGTATGGAGAATAGCTATTGCAGTCCTATTAACAGTGACCTGAGAACCCATCAATTGAGAAGTAGAATATATAAACACAAAGTAAAAGTCCCCCTTTAGGGCGATCCGTCGTACAGTTAGGAGGAGTTCTCAAAATAAATACCCACCAGCGGCAGGTATTTATCAGACCTACGATGAATTTTATGATAATAGCTTTTTTATTAATATTATTTTACAGAAAATGCTACTTCGGCGTTTTCCCAGGCTAAACTCACTGAATTTTTGTTGACAGCATACATCAGCTTTTCATTAAAGGATTTCGACTTCTTAGGCTTCACCATTACACGAAGCGCATCTTGTGCAGCATCATATTTAAAAGCTCCCCATTGATTCGGCACTTTGTTGAAAATAATTGTCCATTCATCAGCATTTGGAATCGCAAAGAAACCGTATTTCCCTGCAAGGAGTGTCTTGCCCTCAATGCTTACATCTTTCGAAAACTCAATAGTTGTAGCTTCGTTGGCACCTGCACGCCACACCTCGCCATAAGGCACTAATTTACCCCATACTTCACGTCCTTTTATTGAAGGCTGCCCATAATTAACTGTTACACTCTTACCATTAATTTTACCAGTTGTTGTAGCCGGAGGAGAAGGTCTTTTCGATTTATCTTCCTGTGCGGAAACAGTAAACGAAAGAAAAGATAAAGCGAAAAAAATCGCCATTAGACCCATTTTTTTTGTGTTCTTTTGCATAGCTTTGTTAGATGTTTTTGAATTAAAAATTTGTGTTATCGAATTGATGAAGCAAAACTAAGCATGACCACCTGTTCAAGTTTAGTCATGAACTTTCCAAATTCATTCAAGTTCATTCATCTATACAACTCATTTATCAACAAGTGATTATTGAATCGGAAGACATATTATTAGCACATTGCAAAAAACTGATTGAAGAAAAATTGGGATGGGGAAACAGTGAGCAATGGACAAATCAGGATTTTGAAGAGCTTTCTCAAAGAATTTTTGAGATAACAGCTATTACCCTTAGCCCTACTACTCTGAAACGAATCTGGGGAAAAGTAAAATATGATTCTGCACCAACCATCACTACACTTAATACGTTGGCTCAGTTTATAGGCTTTGAACACTGGAGAGCTTTCCGTCAAAATCATTTCCAAAAAAATAACGATGCCAATCCTGCCATAGCTCCGGTTCATATCAATGATGAAGAAATCAAATCAAAAACCATCAAGCGGCCTTATCTTTTTTCGTTTATTTTACCGTTGCTTTTGGTTCTTGGGACAGTAAGCTGGTATTTTCTCTCAAAAGACCAACCCACCCAAGAGCTTATCAATCCTGCTTATTATTCATTCAGTAGCAAGAAAGTAGTATCTGTTGGAGTGCCTAATTCGGTCATATTTGATTATGATGCCTTGAAAGCCCCATATGATTCTGTCTATATTCAACAAGATTGGGACCCATCCAAACGGGTCAAGGTTTCTAAAAATCAGCGGCAGCATACTTCTGTTTATTATTACCCGGGTTCGTTTCAGGCAAAACTGGTGGTGGGTAATGAGGTGGTACAAGAGCATAATCTGTTCATCCAAACCGATGGCTGGTTGCCTATGATTAGCCAAAAACCTGTTCCCGTCTATTTCAAGCAGCAAGAAGCCATCAATAACGGCAAACTTGGCCTGTCAGTAGAACAAATACAGACCCAGAATATCTCTCTGAAACCTACTGCTCCTGTGGTAGAATACGCCAATCTGAAAGACTTCGGAGATATAAAAACTGATAATTTTATTCTGGAGACCTCTGTAAAGAATACTTATCGTGAAGGAGCTTCAGTTTGTCAATATACCGAAATAGGCTTGCTTTGCGAGGGGACAGCCATCATGATTCGCTTGTCTGCCAAAGGCTGTATTTCAGAAAATAACCTTTATTTTATCGACCACAATATCTCAGGGAAAGAACACGATCTCTCAAAATTCGGAACCGATTTCAAGGATTTTGTAAAAGTCCGCTGTGAGTCTGTCAACGGGAAGGTAAAAGTCTTTATTGATAATCAGTTGGCTTATGAGTTTCCCTACCGAAGCCCTATCAGTAAAATCATGGGAATCACCTACCGTTTTCATGGTGCCGGATTGGTAGATAATGTAAAAATAACTAAAGGTAATGGGAAGATTGTATTTGAGGATAATTTCTCAAGGTAAAATAAAATGCAGTTTTCTATCTGATTCTGGAATCCATTGACAACCAACCCATATCATCAATAAAAATTATACATGAAATTCCTTCTTCTCTGTTTTACATTTCTCAGCATCATAGCACATGCACAAAATAAACGCCCACGTGAATTAGGTATTAAAATTGGCGTGATGAAAACCGGACAAAACAATGCCATAACAGATGTTGGAGGCGTAAAGGTTGGCCAAATGAGCCTGATAGAAGGAGAAAAAATTCGAACAGGTGTAACCGCCATTATTCCGCATGAAGGCAATCTTTTTCAGGATAAGGTACCTGGGGCTATTTTTATTGCCAATGGCTTTGGCAAGCTGGCGGGTATCAGTCAGGTTCAAGAATTAGGAAATATTGAAACTCCAATTATTCTGACCAATACGCTCTCAGTACCTACAGCGGCTGATGCTGTGATTGATTATACCTTAGCGCAAAAAGGCAACGAAAAAGTGCGCTCGGTGAATCCGGTAGTAGGAGAAACCAACGATAGTTATCTGAATGATATTACAGGCCGTCATGTAAAGAAAGAAGATGTACTAAGAGCCATAGAAATAGCTATACCCGGCAAAGTGGAAGAGGGTAATGTGGGGGCAGGCACAGGTACAATCTGCTTTGCCTGGAAAGGCGGCATTGGCACAGCATCAAGGGTATTACCTTCAAAATCGGGTGGATATACGGTAGGGGTATTGGTACAAACCAATTTTGGTGGAGTGTTGCAAGTGAACGGTGTACCTGTGGGCGAAGAACTGAAACAGTATTTTATGAACGACCAGTTGAATGACCCTGCTGATGGCTCTTGTATGATAGTAGTAGCAACTGATGCACCATTGACCTCTCGCAATTTAGAAAGATTGGCTAAAAGAGCCATTTTCGGGTTAGCAAAAACCGGCGGTATTGCTTCCAATGGAAGTGGTGATTATGTCATAGCTTTTTCAACAGCTAAACAACTGCGTGTACCGCATAGCAACCCTACCAAGTTTTATGATGCAACCGAGCTTCGCAATGATGATGTTTCGCCCTTATTTCTGGCCGTTATAGAGGCTACCGAAGAGGCCATCATCAATTCTTTATTTGCTGCCGAAACCACTAAAGGAGCTAACGGAGTAATTCAGGCATTGCCTGTCGATAAGGTTCTGGAATTAAGTAAGAAGTATAATAAATTGAAATAGTATCTCGTCTGTGCCGTGCAGATATTACTTCTTCTCCACATCTCTGGCAATAACCCGATAGATATTATTGATATGAATCGTATCACCTTTAATACTTATCTGATCGCCTACTTCCAAACGCTTGTAATTTGCACCCATATTCGGAATCGAAAAAATGGCTTCAAAGACCTTTCCTTTGCTATCTTTAATCGTAGCCACATAGCCATCTTTTCCGTTTTCAATGCCCTGAATTACACCTGTAAATGAATCAGATTTAGCGCATGAAGATACTACTATTACCAAAGCAATCCATAAAATTCCGATTTTGTTCATCTAATTCTGTTTGTAGTGTTTGTCATACAACGCCATCAATTTGAAATTAGTTTATCACAATATGGCATAGTTAAGAAATTTACTTTCTGGCTCTCACACTTGTTTTACACTTTATTAACCCGATAAACCAAACCTTTCTTTATTGCCTAAATAATTCACCTGCTTTTGATAACGAGTACTTACTGCGTCATGTACCACATTTTAATTGTCAGCTATCTTAATTTTATCTAACTTTAAACCTGATTCTATTTTAACCTATACGATGAATTTTCAAGGAAAAACAAAAGAAAACATTCAATACGATGCGATTGTGGTAGGCTCGGGTATTTCGGGCGGCTGGTCAGCCAAAGAACTCTGCGAAAAAGGGCTAAAAGTATTATTGCTGGAGCGCGGTCGCATGATTGAACATGTGACAGATTATGTTACCGCAAATAAAAATCCTTGGGATTTTCCGCACCATGATTTGCAGATGCCCGATGATTTACTGAAAAAATATCCTATACAGAACCGCACAGGATTTGCCATTATGGAATCGACCCACCATCATTTTGTAAATGATCTGGAGAACCCATATGTGGAAGAAAAACCTTTCGACTGGATACGTGGCTATCATGTCGGAGGCCGTTCGCTGATGTGGGGTCGGTATTCATTCCGCTTTTCTGACCTTGATTTTGAGGCCAACGCCAGAGAAGGTATTGCTACTGACTGGCCAATCCGTTATAAAGATTTAGCTCCCTGGTATGATTACGTAGAGACATTTGCAGGTATCGCCGGAAACCGTGACGGTCTCCCTCATTTACCCGATGGGCAATTTCAGCCTGCTATGCCTGATAATTGTATCGAATCGCATTTCAGAAATACAGTTAATAGTAATTTCGAAGACAGAAAGGTAATTTCTGCCCGTGCAGCACATTTAACTGCCCCTACAGAAGAGCAATTAGCTTTGGGCCGTGCCAGTTGCCAGTATCGTAATCGTTGTATGAGGGGTTGCCCTTTCGGAGCTTATTTTAGTACACAATCAGCTACTTTGCCTGCTGCCCGCCGAACAGGCAACCTGACTCTCAGACCTCATTCAATTGTTAATTCCATTATCTATGATGAGAAAACGGGTAAAGCCTCGGGTGTAAGAGTAATTGACGAGCAGAGCAACGAATGGCTGGAGTTTTCGGCAAAAATCATTTTTCTGAATGCATCTGCATTAGGCTCTACGTTTATTCTGATGAACTCCACTTCTGACCGTTTCCCGAATGGAATGGACGATAGCGGACAATTAGGACACAACCTGATGGATCATCATTTTCATGTGGGAGCAACAGCTGATTATCAGCAAGAGTTAGATAAGATATATTATGGCCGGCATCCGGCAGGTTTATATGTACCTCGATTCCGCAACTTACCTGGTCAGAAAAAACAGACTTTTAATCGCGGCTATGGCTTTGAAGTATATACCTGGCGAGATGGCTGGCAACACTCAATAGACATGGATGGCATGGGAGCCGAATTTAAAGAAAAAGTAGCCACTACTTATGGCGACTGGAAAATGATATTAGATGCCTTTGGCGAGTGTATGCCTTATTATGACAATAAAGTAACGCTTACCAATAAGAAAAAAGACAAATGGGGGCAGCCTGTATTGAAAATGGACGTACATTACCGAGAAAACGAAGCTCTGATGCGAAAAGATGCCAAAGAACAGGCTGTTGCCATGATGGAAAAAGCCGGTTTCTCTAATATTGAAGCCTATGACAGACAAGCACATCCCGGTCTGAGTATCCACGAAATGGGAACTGCTCGTATGGGGACTGATGCAAAAAACTCAGTCTTTAATAAATTTAATCAACACCATATTGTGAAGAATGTTTTCTGTACCGATGGCGCCTGTATGACTTCATCGCCCTGTCAGAATCCTTCTCTTACCTATATGGCTCTTTCTGCCCGTGCTGCTGATTACGCTGTGGCAGAGTTGAAAAGAGGAAATCTGTAAACAAACTAAGAATGTAAAACCGAGAAATGTAAACTTCAAAAAGTTTTTTGTATTCTTCTTTTAATCTTTTCCGGTTTTATATTTTTGTCTATATTTCTTTTACCAACGCAAAAACTATTATTTTATAATTAACCCTGAATGCTTCTTATGAAAAAAATCGTCCTGTTTTGCTGTTTATTAGGCACTTCTAATGCTTTTGCTCAATCATTTATTCCTGCCTTTGACCGTTTTTCCGGCAAAGAAATCGCCTACATTAATTTAGAAGATGGTACTAAAGTAGAAGGTACTATTGATAATATTGACCGCAAAAAAGGTCTGATAGAAGAAATAGTTATTCAGCCCACCGGAGAAAAGAAAAAACGCAAGATTAAAGCTGAAGACATTAAAACTATGTACTTGCCAGCCAGCGGGTACAACAAATTTGTCAATTCTACCGAACAGGCATTTAATGCCCAGAAATGGAAAGACAATAATGTAAATATGGAAATCATCAACAAGGGGTATGCTTATTTTGAGAAATCAACCGTTGGTATCAAAAAAGACGTTGAAACCTTATTAATGCAAATGGTGAATCCTTCGTTCAGCCAGAAAATCAAGGTTTACCATGACCCTCGTGCACAGGAAAGCATGCGTTTTGGCGTGGCAGGTATCACAATGGCTGGTGGCGATGATAAATCATATTATGTAAAAGTAGGTGATGCTGCCGCAGTAAAAATAAAAAAGACCGATTATGATAAAGCCTATCTGGGTCTATATAAAGATTGTCCTGAATTGTTGAAGAAAATCAAAGACGACCATCGTTGGGTAAAATTCGACGAGCATCTATGGGCTTATACTACTGAGTGTAATTAAAACACAACAAGCATTAAACAGAAAAATGTAAGCCTGAAAATATAAAATTTAAAAGTTCACATTTTTCTGTTTATGAAGGCTTTTACTTCTGGCTCGCCTGATAGTTATCCCAGAATTCAAACTGTGCTTTGAAAGGCAGCCTTTCTGTGACAGGTGTATCGCCAAATATCATGGCTTGTGGATTTCTGGCATTAAATGCTTTCCATTCGGGTAAACCTTTGCCATTGGGATTGCCAGTTTTAGCGAAGTTCACCCAGTATGACGACATCTGGTCTTCCAGTTTTCGGTCAGCTTCTGTAAAAGGCCTATCCCAGTTTCTTAGTGTATGTAAAGCATAGCCAAACTCTGCTGAGTGGAATGCTCCAAAATCAGGCTTGTCAGAATGTTGAGGTGGTACGTGCTTGAAAAAGTACAGATACGATTTCTTCTTCCCTTTAGAGGCTTGCAATTTTGCCCATGTATAATTCTGCCAGGCAAAAAGGGTGTGTCCACCAACTTCTATTTGAGATTCTTTGGCTTCTGCATCAGTATTGGCAGGATATGCTTTCAGAAAATCATTGGCCATAGTGCCATATTTCTTCTCGGCATCTGCTTTAAATTCTGCAGCTGTCAGAGTTTTAGGAGAGGGAAATCTATCACCTGCATTCCAGCCTGTTAGCAAAGGTACATCGTTTTGTTTATCGTTAGAGAAAATGCTGTACATATCCCCTACAATTACATAATTATCTAATACCGGACTGGTAATTCCACCTCCTGCTTTCAATATCTCTTCTGACGATTTGGCTCTTAAATCTGCAATTGAATTAGCCTGCAATTTCTTTGCAAAAGCTACACCTGTTTGCTCAGCATCAGCTACAGATTTCATTCGAAGAGAAATGCCGAACATACCACCACTCTCTGCAATGGCTCTATGAAATAATCCTTTCGCTAAAGGCGATGCCATTAATACATTCACACTAAATGCCCCTGCTGATTGCCCTGAAAGTGTTACATTATTCGGGTTTCCGCCAAAGGCTGCTATATTTTTCTTCACCCATTCAAAGGCAGCAATCTGGTCGAGGAAGGCAAAGTTTCCTACCCCTTTTCCATTGGTTTCTTTGGTTAAATCAGGATGTGCCAGAAAACCGAAAACACCCACACGATAGTTTATCGTTACAAACACTACACCTTTTTTAGCTAAATCCTCTCCGTCATATAAAGGCACTGACCCTGAGCCACTTGAAAAACCTCCGCCATGAATCCACACAATCACAGGTCTTTTTTCATTGGCTGATTTAGCTGCAGTCCATACATTCAGATATAAACAATCTTCACTTAATAGTTCAGGTGGAGCCAGAAACTCTGTTGTGTACATCATAAACGGCGCTGGTTTCGGTTGCATGGCACTGGCCGAAAAAGTATCACATTTCCGTACACCCTGCCAGTTGGCAACAGGTTGCGGGGCTCTCCATCTTAAGTCACCTATCGGGGGAGCGGCAAACGGAATTCCTTTAAAAACATTTACTCCATTGCTATAAATACCTGACACAATTCCATTTTTTATAGCCACTGTTTCAAAAGGCACTTTTGATTGTGCCTTAGCAAAAAAAACTATTAAATATAGAAACAGAATTTTCTTCATAGTTTATATCAAGGTTTGATTGTACGATTTCTTAATAATAAAAAAGCAGTATCTTTCCGGGCTATATCCTGACTATACTGTTTGCTCCAGTCAAGGCTTCCGATAATCAGGTCGTCATCGCCATCTCCGTCAATATCTCCTGCAGCCATTGTCAACCACTTACCAGCATTTACCTCTTTTATGGTATAGGGCCTGAAGCTTAATTTCCCCTGACCTTCCAGATAGACAAATCCTTCTTGTGGCTGGTTTTTCTTATCAGCGAAATACGAAATGGTCGCAATATCTATGTCGCCATCTCTATCAAAATCTCTGGCAATGGCTTTATAGCAACCATTAATCGGAAAGAAAAACGCCTGTTTGAATTGATTCTTACCATTGTTCAGATAAGCATAAACCCCATGATAATTTTTCAGCACATGCCTTGTCAAATCAGCATTATCTCCATTGACATACAGAATATCTTTATAACCATCTTTATTCAAATCTATCATTTCAAAATAACATGAACCATAAACAGACGGAAAGCGTAAAATCTCCTTCGTATCAAATTCGCCGTTACCTTTATTCATAAACAGAAAGATTCCTTCCTGAGCCTGGGCAAATAGTACCCAGATATCAGGTAAGCCATCCTTGTTTTCATCAGTGATATAGGCTTTAATAGCCCCAGGTAATTCCCTGATTACTTTTTTAACATAGCCCTTATTTTGCAGATTTTTATACCAGGCCAACACTCCGTTTTTATTCCCAAAACTACAAATCAATTGGTCTTTATAACCATCATTATCTAAATCAACCGCTATGCTTTGCACAGGTCTTTGCAGGCTATCTATCAATGCTTTACTTTGAACAGTGGCATTAAAATCTAATAACTTGCCTTTCCTGAAATCATTCGGATGCATAAGGCCAATACTTGTCATAAATCCACTCCTTACCCCTGCCTTTTTCAAATCCTCGCTAAAATCAATATCTACAATAGTAGCTTTAAGTTTTCTTGATGAAACAGGTTTCAGGTTTTTGTCAAATACACTGAGCGAACTGTCAAAATAACTGGCTTCATAAATCTGTTGATTCCCCTCATCAATTTTCAGATAAGAGACAGCCGGAAAGCCATTCTTCTGTACCTGACTGGCTGAAACATCAAATAAACCAGTAATTTCTTTAATAGGTGGACGGTTCTGCCGGGCGATTTTCTCCGGCGCTTTTTCGGTGTAGTAGGCTACAATCTTATTCCAATCATCAATACTCATAGCTGATTTACTAACCCAATAGGTTGAATCCCCTCGTTTTTCCTGTTGAATATCTGGATACACCATATCTCCATTGATCTGAAAACCCAATTGCAAGGCCATATCGG
Organism: Emticicia sp. BO119; assembly: GCF_013912375.1. Lineage (GTDB taxonomy): Bacteria > Bacteroidota > Bacteroidia > Cytophagales > Spirosomataceae > Emticicia. Next base: position 250,309 of record NZ_JACETV010000005.1, read on the forward strand.
GTAATACATTATTCGTCCATGAAGATTTATCTAATAATTCGGGCTCAGGAAATAGGTGGCAGGAGGCACAATGTACTTTGGCTAATTCTTCGCCTGTCTGCTGATCAGATTCTTGTATGTATCGGCAGCTGTTAATGAATAATAAACTAAAGAAGGAAAAGGAGCTTATTATCCGAAAGAATTTCATTGTATAAGGTAGGAGTAATTGATAAAATTAACCTCTCCGAAGAGGTGCCGGAGAGGTTACGGAGTTTATAGAAACGTCTGAATAATCATATATTCTTCTTCTTCATCTCATTCACAGCAAAATCAGCTGCACGGGCAGTAAGCGCCATGTATGTCAACGATGGGTTTACGCAAGACGCCGAAACCATAGAAGCACCATCAGTTACAAATACGTTTGGCACGCCCCAAACCTGGTTATGTCCATTCAATACTGAAGTTTTAGGATCACGACCCATACGGGCAGTACCCATTTCGTGAATCGCCATACCTAAGTAAGAACCGTTGTCGTAGGCACGGACATTTTTCACTCCTGCGGTTTCCAGCATTTCTTTGGCATCGTTCATCATATCAATACGCATTTTTTTCTCATTTTCTTTGAACTCTGCATCGAAAACCACCAATGGCATACCCCATTTATCTTTTTCGGTGGTATGTAAATACATGCGATTTTCATGATATGGCAATGTTTCACCAAACCCACTCAGACCCATCGTCCATAAACCTGGTTTGGTTACTTCATTTTTGTAGTCAGCACCGAAGCTTAGTTCTGCCACATTACGTTGCCATCCCTGACGACCCGAACCTGCGCCACCCTGATAACCGAAACCACGTAGGTAATCGCGTTTATCATTACCGATGTTACGGTAGCGAGGTACATAGATACCATTTGCACGGCGGCCATAAGTATATTTATCCAGATCGCCATCCCATACACCTGATGCACCTATCTTGAAGTGGTGATCCATCAGATTATGTCCTAATTCACCTGAATCATTACCAAAACCATTAGGAAAACGGTTTGATTTTGAGTTTAATAAGATAGCTGTTGAACCTAAAGCACTACCACAAACAAAGATAACTTTGGCAAAGTATTCAGTTTGTTGAAGTGTAACAGCATCGGTTACTTTTACGCCTGTTGCACGTTTTTTGTTTTCATCATAGGTTATTTCAGTTACTACTGAATCTGGACGCAAAGTTAAACGGCCCGTTTTAGCTGCTGGAGGAAGCGTACAGGATTGTGTACTGAAATACGCACCGAATGGACAGCCCAACGAACATTTGTTACGATACTGACAAGACGCACGACCTACGCCCAACTGCGCCTTAGCTGCCTCAGATAGGTTAGCCACACGGCCAATAGTCATGTGGCGGCCCGGGAAGTTTTTCTCTATGCGTTTACGTACTTCTTTCTCAACGGCATACATTTCCATTGGAGGCAAGAACTCACTATCTGGCAATTGAGGCAGGTTTAGTTTCTCGCCTGAAATACCTACGAATTTCTCTACGTAAGAATACCAGGGAGCTATATCTTTATAACGGATAGGCCAGTCAACTGCGATACCGTCTTTTAAGTTTGCTTCAAAATCTATATCACTTAAACGATACGACTGACGTCCCCACATGATTGATTTACCGCCCACAATACCCGGACGGAACCAGTCGAATCTTTTATCTTCTTTATACATCGAATCTGAATCGTTCATCCAGTATTTCTCTGTCATTTCATTGTACGGATAATCACGCGATAATTTCGGATGCGATTCTTTTTGTTCTACTGTCAGACGTCCGTTATATTGCATCTGCCAAGGGTCTTTCATGGCATTTTCGTATCCTGTTACGTGCTCGAGTTGCTTGCCTTTTTCAAGCATAATCACACGCATACCTTTTTCGGTTAATTCTTTAGCTGCCCAACCTCCGGTTACACCCGAGCCAATAATGATGGCATCGTAGGTCTGAGCTTTTATTGCATCTATATTTAAGTTCATTTTTGTCTGTAAATTTTAATCTGTGAATAGGTTAAGAAATTAGATAGCCCAGGCTTTTTGTCCTGGTTTATATGGTGCAGAACCATCGAATCTACCCGGAATTGGCAGATACTCCAATGCCTGTGTAGCACCTATTTCAGAAGTAAAATAACCTACGGTTGTGAGTTCTTTCATTCTCAGGAAGAAAGCCTTATCAGTTGACATGGTTTGTTTTACCATTTCAATTTTGTCGGCTGGGCTCAAGCTGGTAAAGTCTTTGCCAAATCTGGTTTTGCTATCGGCATCCAGTTTTGCCAGACCTGCATAGAATTTATCCTGGTCTTCTTTCACATAGCAATCACGCATTACTCTCACGATAAATTTCTCTGCTCCGGCGGCTTTTGCGCCCGGTGTATCAGTTGTTGGAATAATCACGTCGGCTACTTCGGCAATCAAAGCCTCTTGTCCGGCGGTAGTCTTTACGCTTTCGCCTGTATTCAATACTTGCCCCATTACCCCGGCAATGACCGGTGGAGACAACACCCCTCCAACTAACAGGGAAAGTCTCTGAACAGCTTCTCTACGATTCATTCTTGATAAGGTTAATAAAATGGATAATGTTTTTTAAAATTTATTTAGTGATTGGGTGAATGAGTGATTTAGTGATTAATTGTGAATGGTGAATTACGAATTAGTGAATATTTAAAAATAGACCTCGCAATTATTCGCTAATTCGCTATTCGTCATTTACGATTAAAAATAATCACTCATTCACTAAATCACACAATCACTCAATGGATTATCTATGAAAACTATCTCCCACAAATTTCAATACTTCCGGCAGTGCCGTGCGCCAGTATGTCCAGGTGTGGCCGCCATCTCTTACTCTGAATTCGTGCGGTATTTTCTTATCTATCATCATGGCGTGTAAGGCCATATTACCTTTAATCAGAAAATCATCATCGCCACAATCGATATAAAATTTTACTTTTTTTATTTCTTCGGCATTGCCTGTCTCTACAATCTTGATTGGCGCATTTTTATAATAATGGTCTGTCAGGCGTTCTTTTCCTTTCAGGTTTTTACCATACAGGTCTCCGAAAACATAATCATAACGTGCCTGGTCCTGGTTTCCTGTTACTACTTCTTCATCTGTCCAGATGGCCGCACTTAAAGGTGCTGCAGCTGTAAACATATCCGGGTGCTTTGTTGCGTAAAGGAGCGTTCCAAGTCCTCCCATTGACAGACCTGCCACAGCCCTGAATTCTTTCTTAGAACGAATACGGTAGGTTGTTTCGATATAGGGAATGAACTCTTTAATGAAAAAATCTTCAAATTTTGTTTTGCCATCGAAGGTATTCATATACCAGGTTACACCCGCATCTGGCATCACAATAATCATTGGTGGAGCTTCGCCACTGTTTATTACTCTATCAGCAATCTCAGGGGCTTGTCCGAACTGTGTCCAGCCTGTTTCATTGTCGGTATAACCATGCAACAAGTATAAAACAGGATATAAACGGTTGTTTTTTTCATAGTCGGCCGGGAGATAGATATTATACTTCACTTCCTTGCCTAAAGTACTACTTTTGAGTGTCAGGCTTTCTTTCACAATGCCTTGTTGTGCAAAGCTCAGCGTTGAAACCAGTAGCAGAAATAATACGCTTATTTTTTTCATTCGGGTGCTTTAAGGATTTATTTTTGATGGAAACTTTCACTTACAAATTTCAGAACTTCCGGCAGAGCTGTTCGCCAGTATGTCCAGGTATGACCTCCCTGACGTATACGGAACTCATGCGGGATTTTCTTGTCTATCATCAGGGCGTGTAAGGCCATATTACCTTTAATCAGAAAATCATCATCGCCGCAATCGATGTAGTATCTTACCTTTTTAATCTCGTCCGGGTTAGCCGTTTCAATAATTTTCAGGATAGAGTTTTTGTAGTAATGCTCGTTCAGGCGGGCATTGCCAACCAAATCCTTACCATACCGTTGGGCATAAGAAGTAGCCCATTGGGCATCTGGCAAAGCCAGTACTTCTTCGTCTGTCCGAACACCTGCGCTCAATGGTGCTGAAGCAGCAAATAAATCCGGGTGCTTTGTTGACATGATAAGCGTACCATATCCACCCATCGAAAGCCCTGCAATAGCTCTGTAACGTTTCTGGGCACGAACACGATAGTTTTTTTCGATATATGGGATAAACTCTTTGATGAAGAAATCTTCATAAGGCACTTTGCCATCATAGCTATTTACGTAGCCACTTACGCCACCATCGGGCATGGCAATAATCATAGGCGCAATTTCGCCATCCTGTATCAATTTATCAGCTATACCATTAGCTTCGCCGAATTGTATCCAGCCGGTTTCATTATCGCCAAAGCCATGTAATAAATAGAGAATAGGATAAGAACGATTGGAAGTGGTGTAGTCGGCAGGAAGGTAAATATTATATTTAACATCCTTACCCATAAGGGAACTTTTGATAGTAAGACTTTCTTTTACAATACCTTGCTGAGCGAACGTAGTAAAAGTTATCAATAAAAACAGCACATATAAAATGCGTTTCATTGCCAATGTAGAGGTTAAAGGTGAATAAGTAGTAAATATACAATCATAAAGTCTTTATATCCAAATTTAAAGACTGTCTGTAGTTATATTCTAAAATATTATTTTGTGTTAATAGATAATTTGCTGAGTGCCTAAGCGTGCCACCTCTTTTCTCGGACGAGTAGAGAGATGACACACAGGACTTCTATTTCAGGGTTCGGGCTAATCTCTATTTTTTTAGTAATCCTTCTACCTCCAGCCACTCACCAAAACGCTCTATCCATTTTTCGGTCGGAAGATTCGTTTTTCTCATACCAAATCCATGTCCTCCTTTTACATAAGCATGCAACTCAACAGGTTTTTTGGCTGCCAACCAATCGTTATATAGCTGAATACTATGTGGTGCTAAACCCAGTTGGTCGTCGCTGGCTACTACAATAAAAGCAGGGGGGGCATCTTTCGGTGCAGGTGTTTTTGGAAATGCGCCTGTGTAGGCATAAACGGGTGCAATAAAATCAGGGCGGGTTTCAGCAGTGTACTGATAGGTTACACCCATCGTTACTGTGCCCCCAGCCGAAAAGCCCATAAAGCCTATTTTATCAGGCTTTATTTTATACTCTGCGGCATGGGTGCGCACATATTTCATGGCTTCAAGTCCATCATTTACGGCTAAGGGAATGACCTCGGCATTTTGTTTGTCCATTTCGGGCTTACCCATTTTTGCCATTAGTTCTTTTACAGGGTCTTCGGTCAATGAATGTACCAGGCGGTATTTAAGTACAAAACAGGTTACCCCTTTGTTATTCAGCCATTTTGCGACATCTATCCCCTCGCTATCAATAGACAGCGTGTGGAAAGCTCCTCCCGGAGCAATTACTACGGCGGTTCCGTTGGCAATGGCAGGGTCGGGCAAATAGGCGGTGAGTGTTGGTGTGGTTACATTATACACTACCCTTGTGTTGAACATATTTTTGTTGTTTTCTGCTTCATTCCAGGTCCAGTTTTCCGAACCGGGCGCTTTGCTGGCATATAAGGGAATCACATTTTGAGCCAAGGCCATTCCCAGAGTAGCCAGCACCAAGCAGCCTGTTAATAGTACGTTTTTCATAATAATAGGTCGGTTGTTTTTATGTTTTGGCAGAGACGTACGGTTCGCCGCGCAAGGCACATCTCTACCAAAAACAATTTAAAAAATCATAGGTTAACTATTAAACAATCGCCTTCCGTGCGTCGCGGTCAGGGTCATTTTTCATCATAGGTATATCATCCAGAATCATTGTTTCACCGTTGGCAGTTGTATAAGGTGCCCAGTTTGGCAAGCCTCCACCATTAGGGTTGCCAGTACGTGCAAAGTTCAGAAACGACTTTGCCATTTTCTCTGACAACCGGCGCGGTCTTGCGCCACCCCCTGTATGTGTCAGCATCAGGTCGGTATTATAGAACCAGAAACAAATATCGTCGCAATGGAAGGCCCTCATTCTACCATCGAATAACGGAGGTTGCCAGCCGAACCAAGCCACATATACGGGTGCTTTCTGTTTGGTTTTGGCATCAGCGGCAGCTATGGCATTTTTGCGGTTACTCATAATCATCGACCAGATTTCAATGGGTTTCTTATTAGGGAATACCTTGGCATAGGCGTCAGTTATTTCGCCCGATTTTTCGCCGAATCTTGGTTTTATCTTTTCCTTCACCTCATCTAATGAAACTTTTTCAAGTGACGCATTAGTTCTGCTTGGGGACATTTCATTGAAAGTAGTGCTGATAATGAGAGGAATATCAGAAGAGAAATGGTTGGTTTCAGAAAAGAATGGCTTATCGCTCAGGAACTTGCCATCTGCTACCGGAGCGTATCCGCCGCGTTGCAGGTTCATTCTTTTAGCTTCATCTGCTACGGCAGCTACCGCTTTGTTGGCAATATCAATGTATTGTCGCCACGGAATCTGCTGTAATTTATCAATTTCATTTGGCCCTAAGCCTGCTTCTTTTAAAACAGCCGCACCCAATTTTTCAGAATATTCTTTTGGCACACCTGCAAGTGAAGTGCCACTTAAGGCAACTGCTTTGTGAAATAACCCTTTGGCCGATGGCATAGCCATGAGGGTAGTTACTTTAGCTCCCCCACCCGACTGACCGATAATGGTTACATTATTGGCATCGCCACCAAAATTGGCAATATTATCTTTTACCCATTCCAGAGCTGCTACAATATCCAACATACCTACATTGCCCGATGCTGCAAATTTTTCACCGCCCACACCCGCCAGATTTGTAAAGCCCAAAGTACCCAGACGATGATTCAAGGAGCAATACACAACATCACCCAAACGACTGATATTTTCGCCACTATATCCATCCTGCTCAATACCGTTTCCGTTTACAAATCCACCACCGTGTAGCCATACAATTACAGGTCTTTTTTTATTATCTATCGCCGGAGTCCAGACATTAACTCTCAAACAATCTTCACTCACATCGTCATAATTCCAGTGATCGACAAATGAAGAATATTGGTCGGCATACCGCCTTTCCATGATTTGCGGTGCGCTGTTACCCCACCATACCGTTGGTTTTACGTCTGTCCAGGGTTGAGGTTTCTGTGGTGGCATAAAACGGTTCGCCCCTCCGGTATCAGCACCATACGGAATCCCCAGAAAAGTATTGATTCCTCTCAGGATATATCCCCGCACTTTCCCGTAGTTTGTGTTAGCTACAGCAATATTATCGCCTACAAACAGTATCTGCTCATCTTCTTTCTCTTTACCAAAATCATGGGCATTGGCTGTGAAAGGTACTACGCTACCCATACCTACACCAGCAGCACCAAGGCCAAGTGTATGAATAAAGTTACGTCTGTTAGATTTCATAAAATATAGTTAAAAGGTTTGAAAGATATGTGAGTGATTGCGTAAATACATGATTAATGGCTGATTTCAATTAACTAATCTGTAAGAACCGTATCTAAATTAATAAAGGAATAAAATTTACTTTTTCATGAATCGACCTAATGTCTGAATTAGCCTATCTATCGCTTTTTTGTAGCGATTCTTTAAATTTCAAATGAAAGAACTTGAAATTATTATAACTATTTCAATATTCTTTTATATCAATCAATGTCATTGTATCAATTTGTGACAATAATACAAACATTCTTGGTATATTACAAATTTTTCTTTATTTTTGTACAAACCTAATTTTATATAAATCTTTCTTTAACCTTATCTTATGACTGAAAATCCCGACTTGAGAGAGTATTGGGAGGCAAGTTCTATGTTGCTTCCCAGTATTTCAATTGATTGTGCTATTTTCGGATTTCATGATAATCAATTGAAAATACTTTTACTCAAGTATAAAAACACTGATTTTTTTGCTCTACCGGGAGGATTTATCAACCAAGATGAAAATTTAGAAGACGCTGCAGCAAGAATTTTAGAAGAACGTACAAGGCTCAAAGATATTTATCTCGAACAGTTCTATGTGTTCGGCGACAAGAGCAGACGCTTTGATAAAATACATCACCAACTTATGAGTGGTAGTGGTTTAAAATTAAAAGAAGGTCATTTTTTGCTAAACCGGTTTATATCGGTAGGTTATTATGCTTTGATCGACTTCTCGAAAGCAACCCCGGTGCCTGATATTCTTTCAGACTCTTGCCAATGGTATGATCTGGAAACAGTTCCTTCTCTTATTTTCGACCATGATGCTATTCTGAATAAAGCCTTACGTACACTGAGGTCAAATATCGATGAAAAGCTGATAGGATTGAATCTTTTGCCGGAAACCTTTACAATGAATGAATTTCAGAATTTATACGAAACCATTTTAGGAGAAAAAATTGCCCGTTCTAACTTTCAAAGAAAAGTTCTGGGAATGCATATACTTAAGCGATTGGATAAAAAAATAACAGGTGGCGCACACAAAGCGCCTTACTTATATAGCTTTGATAATAAAGGAGTCGGTAAATGATACTATACCGACTCCCTTGGGTAGTCTAAGGTTTTACATAACTCTTTTTCCCTTTTATATCCATAATTTCGATACTATTAACATTGTTCGGAACAAAAAGACTGTGCGATGACTGAGATAAAAATGATGAGCCAAAACCAAACTCTGCCTTTCTGCTTTTGCCATTGTTTAACTTCAGAATAGCACTTGTCTCATTAGGAGCAAGATTAATAATGGTTCCATTCTTCTGGTAAGAAAAAAATCTTAAATCTCCTCTGTTTTGTGAAGTTACTATAGTTATTCTCCCCTTTGCATTTTTTATGAGTACCAGACTTTTAGCATCACCCATTACGCAATAACCACTTGCTTCGGGCAAAATTGAAGTAAAATTCCCTTTTCCATCTCCTTTCAATAATAACCCATTAAGCGCATCGTGGCGGCCAACTAATAGTTCTGTACCGTAATCATTTCCGGTCATCAGAACATCTAAGTTTCCGTCCTGATCAAAATCCTCAACAACCATTCCGTAGATTGGTGCAAACTGAGCTTGTATAGGTAGTTCTTTCATTTCAAATTGTCCATTGCCTTTATTCTCTATATAACTGCTTTTCATCCAGTTAGCCTTTAACACCAGAGCGTCTTTCAACTCTTCCGGTTTTAGAATTTTATCTATTGTCGCTTCTGAGAATTTTGCATAGTTCTGAAAACGCTGACGTGTCTGAATAAACTGTTTCGCCAGGTCATCACGGGTATTAAATGGAAATTCTTTCAGTTTTCCCTCATCATCAGGGAAATACACCGTAGGAATTGCATCATAAAAGCCATCATTATTAAAATCTTTGGCATAAATACCTATAGGCTGGGTATCACTTGCTTGCAACAATGTGTTCATACCCAGATTCCCTGCTATATAGTCTATATCTCCGTCATTATCAAAATCGCCCGATGTAATACTCGTCCACCAGCCTACTTTACTTGCTAATGCTCCACTTTCCGGCATAAGCTCAAGTTTACCCTTGTTATTCTTTAAAATCGTAACAGGCATCCACTCACCTGTTACAATCAAATCCTGCCAGCCATCATTGTCATAATCGCTCCAGAGAGCATCACATACCAACCCGATATTTTGAAGCTTCGGAGCTATCTGAGCAGTAGCATCCGTAAATCTGATCTGACCATTAGCGCTATCATTTCTAAGAATATAGCTTGATACAGGTTTAGGATAAGCATTGGGTTCTACACGCCCACCAATAAACAAATCCAAATCACCATCATGGTCATAGTCTGCCGCTTTTACGCATGAACCACTTTTCAGAAAAGAAGGTATCGCCTGCTCATTTAAAGTAAAATGCCCTTTACCATCATTCACATAAAACTTATCCTGCAAAGCTGGTGAACCCACATTAAATTCACTACTACCACCTACAATATAAAGGTCTAAATCTTTGTCATTATCGGCATCAAATAGCAAAACACCCATATCTTCGCCTATCTTTTTATAACCATCCTCGCCTGGTAAAAGGTCATGAACGCTGAATTTCCCCTCTTTATTCTGAATCAAAAACTTACCTTTTCTAAATTTGGCTCCTCCAATAAAAATATCTTCCAGACCATCTCCATTCACATCACCAACCGCTAAGGCGGGGCCATACTGAGACATTTTATGAGGCAAGAGCTTCTGTACATTAAAATCGATATAGTCTTCTTCTTCATGTACATAAGGCACTTTCAGTTGGTCGCTTATATCCGTAAAAAGCGTTGAGGGCTTAGGCTCTTCAATAGTATCTTGTGTGGTGGCATCGCTTTCTTTTAAACTCAATACCTGATTGGATTTTATATTCTTTAATAGCTGGGTTTTTCCGCTTTGCCAGATTACTTTCAACTGGTCTATTTTCTGAACTCTACCTAACCCGAAATGTGCCACAGGCTCAACTGACGAGATATATCCACGATAAGGTGTATGCTCATAAACTTGCTTCTGACCATTATTGTACTGAATCTCTACAATTGCACCCAGCCCCATAATATTGGGCAGATTACCGTTAAATTTGACCCTTAGATAGTTGCTTTCCTGGGGTTTGAGCTGTATTGAGTTGTTGCGATAAACAGAGGCCGAATCGTTTATATTATTAACTATGTAGTCCAGGTCGCCATCATTATCCAGGTCAGCATAGGCAGCACCGTTAGAGAACGAAGGTTCGGCCATACCCCATTTTTCAGTTACATCTTCGAACTGAAAATTACCTTTGTTATGAAACGCAAAGTTTTTGATTTTTACAGACGGAATAAAATCTAATAAATAAGTAGCCGACGCTAAGCTATTTACCTCTTGTCTATAAGCCATAAAATCCTGATCAGTAATATCTTTCGGAAACCCATTGGTTATAATAATATCCCGCATACCGTCATTGTCAAAGTCAACTACCATCGGAGCCCAGCTCCAATCGGTTTGTGCCACACCTGCTACCAGACCGATTTCGCTGAAAATAGGCTTGCCTGTTAATGGATTTTTACCTTGATTAATTTGTAAGGTATTACGCGGATACTGATACGTATAGTTAAATCTGTCGTTGTTCTGGAATGTCTGATAGTTATTAGCCATTGTCATCATTTTTTTCCGTTTGTTGGTAAACGGCATCATATCTACCGCAATAATATCTACAAGACCATCATTATTTATATCAGACACTTCATTTCCCATTGCCGAGTATGAGGTATGCTTGAAATAATCTTTGGCTTGCTCAGCAAAACCTGTATGTTTACCATTACTATGCTGATTAATATAGAGTAAATCATTAGTCAGGAAGTCGTTGGTTACATAAATATCTTTCCAACCATCCTGATTAATATCCGTGATATTTACACCTAATCCGAACCCTTCAATCAGGATTCCTTCTTCTTTTGATACATTAGTGAAGTAGGGATGCTTTTTAGTTTCATCCCAATCGTTGCGGTAGAGTCTGTGTGTCCGTTTAGAAGTACCATCTTTTAAAGTTTGCCGATACATATTCGGAATATTAATATCTTCCATCTCATTAACAAGAACATAGAGGTCTAAATCTCCATCATTATCATAATCAAAAAAAGCTGCATTGGTGGTATGCGTGGTATCTGCAATGCCATAGTCTGCTGCCATTTCCCTGAACGACGGAATACCATTCGACCCAACGCCCTGATTCACATATAATAGATTAGCCCTTTGGCCTGCTACTTTTTTTACAGAGGCGGATATATAAATATCTAAAAGATTATCATTATTAATATCTACAACAGCTACGCCATTACACCATCTACCCTCTCCACTTACATGGGCTTCTGCCGTAACATCTTTAAATTTCAGTTCATCATTCTGATCAGTTCCCTCATTCAGATACAGTTTGTTCGATACCTGATTTCCGGTAAAATACACATCTACCTTGTTGTCATTATTAAAATCGCCCATAGCTACGCCACCACCATTATAAACATATTCAAACGCCACAATATTCATCGTATCATTTTCAGTAATCCGATTAGAAAACTGAATACCGGTTTCTTCAGGATATAATTTGGTAAATACTGTTTCTGTTTTCTTGCTACAGGAAAAAAGTGCAGGAATTAGTAAGAGAAGCAAGAGCTTCTGAAATGAGTAGGAAAAAAAAATAGGCTTCATTCTTAAAATCAGGTAATGTTCTAAAAAAACAGAGATGGTAAAACTACCATCTCTGTAAAATTAACTTTTTTTTCTAAAACAATAACTCAAAAATTATTTATAAGCCGGATCCTGATCTAAAGTAGCTTTACCATCTTTTTCAGAGCGATCTATGGCTTCCTGTGGAATCGGATAGAATTCGTTTTTACCTTTTACGAATTTTGCCCCTTTCATATACACACGTTTATTTCCTTCTATTTCGGCATATTTGTTCAATACATCAGAAGCTATACCCCATCTGGCAAGATCAAAGAAACGATGGCCTTCCATACCAAACTCCAGACGATTTTCAAAGCGTACAGCTTTGCGGGCAACCTCTTTGCTTGTCCATGGAGCTGTATAGTTTTTAATGTTATAGTTAGCAGCCGGAACCGGATTTCCCTGTGCATCAAATACAAGAGTATATGCATCACGTGTAGCACCTTGTATTGCTTTTTGCACAAAACCTGCCGGATTTGCCGCACGAGAACGGATCATGTTTACCAACTCTCTTGCCTTTTCAAGGCTTCCGATTTCAACCTCACATTCAGCCAGCCAAAGCAAAATCATATCATAACGCATAATACGATAGTTATTGCTGGTTAAGTTACCCCAACCGTTTACACCTGTAAATGCTTTAGAAGGGATATGTTTTCTTGGAGAATACGGCCCTGCATACGTCTGGTCACGGATAAAGTCTACATTATGAATTTTGTAGTCGATAAACAAGATACCACGACGGCCCACCGTATGGTCTAAGCGAGGATCCAGCATTCCATCATAGGGTGTGAAAGGATCTTCCAGTTTTAAGCCCTGATCGTTTTTCACATCAGAATCGTTAAAAGTATCCAGTAAAGGCAAGCCGTTCGCATCTGTTTTGAAAGCGTTCACAAGGTTTTGTGATGGCTGGTAAAAACCACAGCACCCCCAAGGAGAAGCATATGGATGCGCTAATCCTACACCTTGGTTAGCTGCGTCACCGGTTGCACTTGAAGAAGCAAATTGCACTTCAAAGATTGACTCAGCATTGTTACGGGTGCTGGCATCAAAGTTATCATGATAAAGATCAACTAAACGGTACTTACCACTATTGATGATTTCTTCCAGAATAGCTTTAGCTGCTGTCAGTTTAGCTGCATTAGCTGCTCCTGTGTTTACATCAAATCCCTGATACATCAATGCTTTAGCCTGAAAAGCCTTTGCAGCCCACTTGGTTGGGCGGCCCACCTGTGCCTGTGTAGCAGGTAATACTGAAGCTGCTTCTGAGAAGTCTTTTTCAATTTTAGCCCATGCATTCGCATCAACCGGGATTTTGGTACTTTCCAGATCATCTAAATTAAAAGTAGCATCATCAATGTATGGAATATTCTTCCACATCTTTTTAGCTTCAAAATGGAAAAAAGCTCTCAGGAATTTAGCTTCAGCCAAAATCTGTGCCCTTCTTGCTTCAGTTATATCTTTTACATCTTTCAATGTATTGATAACGTCATTCGTACGAGCTACACCCTTAAATAAACCTCTCCACTTATTTTTGATATGGTTATTAGTTGGCTGAAAATCCCATCTTTCCAGAAAGGACTCTTCCGGCTGGTCACCTGCATCAGTTCCTTTATAGGCATCGTCAGAAGGAATTCCACCAAAAACCCAATTATGAATATCATTCATCCAGGGGTCTTGTCCGTCCAGACCGGTTCCGTCAATCATCGCATAGGCACCTAATAATACCCCTTCTACACCTTTAGCAGTTTTCAGAGAAGTGGGGCTATATTGGGCTTGTGGCTCACGGGTCAGGAACTCATCACTACAACCAATGGCAAATCCAACGGTGAGTCCTGCGGCCAAAAATACTTTAACAATATTGTTACTTTTCATATTTTGAATCGTATTTGTTTAATTTTATTAATTCGTTGGTCCTGGTATTAAAAACCAAGATTTACCCCTAAAATAAATGTTCTTGATACTGGCATATATCCACCATCAAAGCCCAAAGTATTGTCAGTTCCTGTCTGAATTTCAGGGTTAAGACCAGTGTACTTTGTAAACGTAGCTAAGTTTTGTACTTGTAAATAAATCTGTGCATGATCCAAAGCCGTTTTACTTGCTAATTTCGCTGGCAGATTGTAAGTCAACTGAACATTTTTGATTCTGAAATATGACCCATCTTCTATAAAATAGCTTGATGGACGGCTGGATACCTGGTCGTTAGCATCCATAATAGGTACAGTACCTGAAGTATGAGTTGGCTGCCACGCATCATACAAAGCACGTTTCGAACGGTTACCCTGGAAAGTATTGAAATCCGAGAAATAACGTGTATAGTTAAATACATCGTTACCTTGTGTACCATTAGCAAAGATAGTTAAATCAAATGCCTTGTAACCGAAGTTCAGGTTTAAACCATATACAAAATCAGGGTGCGGGTTGCCGATAATAGTGCGGTCTGCATCTGTAATTTTACCGTCGCCGTTGATATCAGCAATTTTGAATTTACCAGGTTTGTTATAGTCTTCGTATTTAGGCCAGGCATCAGCTTCTGATTGAGACTGGAAAATACCTACTACCTGATAACCATAGAATGATGAAATCGGTAAGCCAGCTTGTGTTAGAGTAACCGCAGGTACACGAGATCCGTATCCGAAATAACGTGTATTAGGGCTGGCATCTAATCTATCTACATTGTTTTTATAAGTAGATAAGTTTGCAGCAATGCTATAACGGAAATTGTTGATATTGCTCTTATAGTTAATACCTACATCAAGACCTTTATTGGTCATCTGACCTACGTTGAAGGCTGGTGCATTGGCATCACCCACAGTAAAGGTTAATGGTGTTGTAAACAACATATCAGATGTTACACGTTTCCAGAAATCAATTTCAAAACCTAATTTACCTTTAAATAACGATGCATCTATACCAAAGTTAGTTGATGTAGTGGCCTCCCATTTAGCATTAGGATTACCAAATGCCTGTGTATCATAACCAATAGTTGGTGTACCCTGGCTACCATCAATCGGATAACCAGCATGGTAAATATCCGAACGATAAGTAGTATAAGCGTTGTAGTTACCAATCTTCTGGTTACCGGTTTTACCCCATCCAAAACGCAATTTCAGATCGCTTACAAATGGCAGGTTAGTAGAGATAAATTTCTCTTCAGATAAACGCCAGCCCAAGCTAAACGCAGGGAAAAGAGCATTACGGGAAGCAGACAGGAAGCGAGAAGAAGCGTCATTTCTAACGATAGCCTGTACAAGGTATTTATCGTTATAGGCATAGTTGAACTTACCAAATTCAGAGAATAAGGTATAGTCATTTCCTACTCTACCATAGTTACCAACTCTGGTTGGGTCTCCTAAGTCTAAGTAGCTGATAATTGGTAAAGTCTCGAAAGCATAACCGTTACGGGTTGCTCCAAAGTACTCACCAAACTGTTTGATAGCCTCAGTTCCAATATAGGCATCCACTTTATGAACATTGTTGAAAACCTTACTGAACGATAATGTATTTTGCCAAACCCATTGGTAGTCATAGCTGGTATTTGATTCTGAACCATTATTGAAGCTACCTTCAATATATTCAGGATTAGCACGACCAATGTACTTGCCGTTTTCAGTAGTGATGTCTATACCTAAACTGGTTTTGAAGGTAAGAAACGGGAGAATATCGTATTCTCCGTAAATATTACCAAAACCTCTCAAACGGTATCTTCTGTTATCCGCCTGGCGTGCAAGAGTTGCATAAGGATTTGAGTTATTACCTAAGTTCGCTCCACGTGAACCAGCAAAGAAGCCATTGATGTCATAGATTGGTAACAATGGGTGGTGTTTGTAAGAACCAGAAACAGCATTTTGTTCGTCGTTATTACCAAACCCGCCTTTGCGGTTATCGAATGATACTGTGAAATTTTCGCCTACTCTCAATTTTTTGTTGATGGCTGAAAACTCAGTGTTCGAACGTAAGGTATAACGGTCATAGCCAATAAATTTAACTACACCATCTTGTGAAAAATAACCTACAGATAACGCATAACGGCTGTTTTCTGAACCACCACTTGCTGTTAACTGATAGTTTTGAATAGGTGCTGAATGTGTAACCTCTCCCCACCAGTAGGTATCAGCCGACTTGGTAATCGGATAAATATTATCAGGTGTCAATGAATATAAAGCAGGGTTTGTATTGGCTGCTCCTTCTTTACCTGCACTTGGGAATACATAGTCTGGAATAGAAACCTCGCCGTTAGATCCAAAAGTGTACTGACCGTGTGATGGCGTTTTCCCTGCATACTTATCTGCTAAATACAGGTATTCACCTAATTCTTTGGCATTTAATGACTGTACGTCTTCCGAAACCTTTTGAACGCCATAATAGGCTGAAAAGCTGATCTTAGCAGGACCGATTTTCCCTTTTCTTGTGGTGATGATTACCACACCATTCGCCGCGCGAGAACCATAAATAGAAGAAGCCGAAGCATCTTTCAGAATCTGGATGGTTTCAATGTCATTGGGGTTAAGGTTTCCCTGATTCTCAGTAGGAACACCATCAATAATGAATAGAGGGTCGTTGTTACCGATAGTACCAAAACCACGGATACGAACCGTTGCATTACCACCTGGAGTAGCATCATTCACAATGCTTAGACCCGAGGCCCGTCCTTGCAATTGTTGTGCAAAGGTAGTAGCAGGCACTGATTGCAAATCTTTCGCATTCACGGTTGTTACAGCTCCGGTAATATCTCTCTTTGACTGAGTACCGTATCCGGTTACAACCACTTCATCAAGGGCTGCTTCATCTGACTCTAAAATTACATTCAAAGTAGATTGATTACCAACAGCAATTTCTTGGTTTTTATAACCAATTGAGCTCACTACCAAAATGCCTCCTGAGTTTGGAACACTTATTTTGTAATTTCCTTCGGCATCAGTGATTGTTCCGGTGGTTGTTCCTTTTAAGGAAATACTGGCACCAGGAATAGCCTCACCTTTTGGATCACTAACTTTACCACTAACAGATTTTTGTGCAAATGCAACAATGGACATTAGCCATAGTATGCCACAAATCAGAGTACCCCTTATAGGTACAAAGTAGTTTTCTTTCATACGCTTTGTTTTATTTGGTTAAAAAAAATAAATTATGAATTGTAAAATATCAGCCAGCACTTATGAGAACCGGAAAGTACATCACTGACAGGAAAAGAAATTAATCTTTCATACGCTTTAAAAAATCATATAACAGCAAAACATGGGTACAATTATTTACGCGTTCTGGTTAAATCAGAGCAAAGTATGGGCAACTCAAAACAACAGGAAAATACCTTTCATACGCTTTTTATAGTATCAGTTCAAAATTAGGTTATATAATATTCAGAATAAATAGGGTATTCTGAGGTAAGATGTGGAGATTTATTATGATGCAGTAGAATTATCAAAGGAAATTTCTCTCATAGGCTTTTTTAGTATTAGTTAGAAATAGGTTAATTAATTGTTGAAGTATATCTCTTTTTTATGATGCTAAAAATAGCAAAACCAGACATATTTCATAGGTTTTAGTACATTTTTAAAGCTAATGCAACAAAATTTCGACTTTTTAACTTTAGTCGACACAAATTATAGCTATTCTTTAATTTTTCCAAATTTTTCTATTTATTTTCTAAATTTTAATCTCCATTTAACTTTTTTTAGTATTAAGGCTTATGTTTTTAATTTTTCTTAAAAAAATATATTTGTAAAGCCCTGAAACACCACTATACGTACATAAAAAAGAAGTGTCTTGCAA
This sequence comes from Emticicia sp. BO119, assembly GCF_013912375.1. Taxonomy (GTDB): domain Bacteria; phylum Bacteroidota; class Bacteroidia; order Cytophagales; family Spirosomataceae; genus Emticicia. The sequence continues at coordinate 268,216 of NZ_JACETV010000005.1, forward strand.
ACACTTCTTTTTTATGTAAAACAAAATAGTTTATTTATTATGGTTTTACTTGTCGTTTCTTACCAATACTACTTATAATTTCAATACTTTCTACATTTACAGGCACTATAATAACGCGCGAAGATTGTGAAAAAAATGAAGTACCAAAACCGATTTCTTCTTTACGATTCTTTCCTCCTCTAAGTTTAAACAAAACTGTGGTTTCATCAGGTGCTAAAGCAACCTGCTTCACCTGATTATTATAAGAGAAGAATTTCAACTCGCTTCTGTTCTGTGAAGCCACCAATAACATTTCTCCTTTTGCATTAATTAGCCTCACTAAACTTTTAGCATCTCCACAAACACAATACCCGCTACTTTCGGGCAAAACTGAGGTAAAATTACCTTTGCCATCTCCTTTTAATAATAACCCATTCATGGCATCATGGCGGCCTATAGACACTTCTGTTCCATAATCGTTCCCTGCAATCAATACATCAAGGTTGCCATCCTGGTCAAAATCCTCCGTTATCATGCCAAAAACCGGTGCAAACTGTGCCTGCACAGGCAACTCTCTTATATCAAATATGCCATTGCCCTTGTTTTCAAGATAACTGCTTTTCATCCAGTTAGCCTTTAATACCAACGCATCATTCATTTCTTCCGGCTTTAGTATTTCATTAATAGTTGCCTCCGAAAACTTGGCATAATTCTGAAAACGCTGGCGTGTCTGAATAAACTGTTTGGCTAAATCATCACGGGTATTAAATGGAAACTCTTTCCTGTTACCTTCCTTATCAGGAAAATAAACTGTTGGAATAGCATCAAAGAAACCATCGTTATTAAAATCTTTTGCATATAAACTCACCGGTTGCCCATCATTTGACTGCATCAGTGTATTTAGCCCATGATTCCCCGCTATATAGTCGGTGTCGCCATCATTATCAAAATCACCTGCGACAATACTGGTCCACCAGCCAGATTTTCCGCTCAATGCCCCTGTCTGAATAACAGGTTCTAACTTACCTTTATTGTTTTTCAGAATTGTAACTGGCATCCATTCACCCACCATGATCAGATCCTGCCAGCCGTCATTGTCATAATCGCTCCAGAGCGCATCACAAATCAGGCCGATATTCTGTAATTTCGGAGCTACTTGTGCTGTAATATCGGTAAATTTTACCTGCTCTTTCGAAGAATCATTTCTAAGAATATAGCTTGAAACCGGCAAAGGATATTTATTTGGTTCTACCCTACCACCCACAAACAAATCTAAATCTCCGTCATGGTCGAAATCAGCAGCTTTAATGCACGACCCACTTTTTAGGAATTGAGGAATTGCTTGTTGGCTTAACTGAAAATGCCCTTTGCCATCATTCAGATAAAATCTATCCTGCAAAGATGCCGAGCCCGGATTAAATTCATAACTACCACTGACAATGTATAAATCTAAGTCTCCGTCATTTTCAGCATCAAATAACAATACACCCATGTCTTCAGTAGTTTTAGCGGGTCCGTCTTCTCCCTGCAATAAATCCTGCACATTGAATTTGCCTTCTTTGTTCTGCACTAAAAACTTACCCTTATGTTGATTCGCCCCTCCTACAAACATATCTTCAAGACCATCGCCATTTACATCGCCTACGGCAATAGCAGGGCCAAATTGTGAAAGTTTATGCGGCAGTAATTTCTGTACATTAAAGTCGATAAAGTCTGTTTCCTCATGCTTATAAGGCACATTGAGTTGAGTAGTAATATCAGTAAACAATGCTGCTACTGTTGGCTTAGCAGCATTTAATGTAGATGGCTGCATAGTGGCATCGGTTTCCTTAAAAGTAATTACCTGATTAGCCTTTAAGTCTTTCAATATTTGCGACTTCCCGCTTTGCCATACTATTTTCACCTGGTCAACTTTTTGTATTTTGCCCAGACCGAAATGCGCAACCGGTTCTACAGATGATAAATAACCTCTGAATGGCGTATGTTCATATACCTGCTTTTGCCCGTTGCCATATTGAATTTCAAGCCACGCTCCGATACCCATCATATTATTGCCTGTCCCTTGCAGCTGAATACGCAGATAATTACTTTCCTGTGGTTTCAGTTGAATCGAATTATTACGATAAACCGAGGCGGAATCATTAATATTATTAACTATATAATCAAGGTCTCCATCATTATCCAAATCGGCATAAGCCGCTCCATTTGATGTAGTAAGATCTGTGATTCCCCATTTATCAGTTACATCATCAAACTGAAAGTTTCCCTTATTGTGGTAGGCGTAATTTTTAAGCTTTATAACAGGTACATAAGCTACCAGCATTTGTTTAGACATAAGACTATATACCTCGTTTCGATACGCCAAAAAATCCTGATCGTTAATATCTCTCGGAAAACCATTAGTAATAATAATATCTCGTAGACCATCATTATCAAAATCGGTTACTAAAGGTGCCCAACTCCAGTCGGTTTGTGCTATACCAGCCAGTAATCCTACTTCACTAAACATAGGTTGGCCTGTAGCGGGATTTTTACCCTGATTCACCTGCAGTGTATTTCTTGCATATTGATAAGTATAATTGTATTTATCGTTATTCTGATACGTAATATAACTGTTGGCTGGAGTCATCATTTTTTTACGATTATTAGTAGCGGGCATCATGTCCAATGCTATCAGATCCACCATTCCATCGTTGTTAATGTCAGCAACATCATTCCCCATTGCCGAATAAGACGTATGCCTGAAGTATTTTTCAGCCTGATCGGTAAATGTTCCGTCATGATTGTTGATATACAGCAAATCATTAGTCAGGAAGTCATTCGTAATATAAATATCCTTCCACCCATCCCGATTAATATCCGTAATGTTGATACCCAAGCCATAGCCTTCATCAAAAATTTTCGCTTGCTTAGTTACGTCAGTAAAAACCGGATGATTCTTTATCTTATCAAAATCGTTTCTATACAAACGGTCATTACGCTTAGATGAGCCGTCTGCTATCTTTTCGTGATATTGATTCGGGAAACGTGTATCATCCATTTCGTTTATCAATACATATAAATCCAAATCACCATCATTATCATAATCAAAAAAAGCAGCATTGGTAGTATGTGTTGTATCAGCAATACCATAGTCTGCTGCCATTTCCTTAAACAACGGAATACCATTCTTTCCAATACCCTGATTCACATATAATAAATTAGCCCTCTGCCCTGCTACTTTTTTTGCTGTAGCGCACACATACATATCTAATAGACCATCATTATTGATATCTATTACAGCCACTCCCGATGCCCAACGTCCTGCTCCATCTACTCCTGCCTCTTGCGTAACATCCTCAAACTTCATATCGCCCTTGTTAAGATACAATTTGTTTGGGGTAGTATTACCCGTGAAATAGACATCAACCAGCTTATCATTATTAAAGTCACCCATCGCGACACCACCGCCATTATAAACATATTCAAATGTAAGGATATTCAGTGTATCGTTTTCATTGATTCTATTAGAAAACCTTATGCCTGTCTGGTCAACAGGTAGTGAAGTAAAAACTTTTTTTTCGTCTTCCTGACAGGCTACTAAAACCGAAGCCGTAATAAGTAAAGTAAAATAAACAAAATACTTTTTCATACTTTGGTAATTAGGGATATAAAAAAGAGATGGCATTTAGCCATCTCTTTTGGTAAAATATTACGCAAACCGAGATATTAATATCCAGGATTTTGTTTCAATATATCTGCTCCAACAAGGTCAATCTGGCCTTGTGGTAAAGGGAACAAGGCTTTGTTGGCTGTATAAGTAGCACCACCAAAAGCACCTGGCAATAACACTTGGTCATATTTCAGGTAACGGTTAATTGCTTCAACATCTTCGCCCCAACGAACCAAATCATAGAACCGGTATCCTTCCATACCAAGCTCCATTCTTCTTTCAAAACGAACAGCTGCTCTTGCATATTCTTTCGTAGGGAAAGATTGATACAATCCGATCTTGTAGTTAGCAGCCGGCTTGCCATCAAGCATAACAAAATCAGCAGCATTGGTAGCTCTACCTCTTACCATATTTGTATATTCAAGGGCTTTTGCTAACGAACCAACCTCTACTTCAGCCTCTGCGGCCATTAATAAAACATCTGCAAATCTTATGATCGTTACGTTATAAGCATTGTAGGTCTGGTGTCCCCAACCACCTGTCTCTGTCAGACCGGCAGCTTTTTCTGCTTTAGTAAATACATACTTTTTAGGAGAGTACGGGCCACCATTTGGCTGGTTACGAATCATACTGAAACCTGTGTGAGGACCCCAATCAAGATAAGGAATACCTCTACGACCGATTGAATGGTCTAAGCGAGGGTCTAACGGACCAGCGTCTAATGTAAAAGGCTGATCAGATTTAATACCCATATCAGTTTTAACAGCATTTGCAGGACTATTATAAGAATTATCCAACAATGGTAAACCATTCGCATCAGTACGGAAAGAGTTTACAAACTCAAATGATGGCTGGAAGAATCCACAACAAGTACCTGGATCAACACCTTGGATAAAATTCAATTGAAGGTCACCATTGGCGTTATTTCCACTACCCGATTTTACAGTTGCCTGAACAGCAAAAACTGATTCTGAGTTATTGTCATTAGCAACTCTGTAAAGGTCAGAGTATTTAGGCAATAGTGCATATTTTTTACCACCAGTTGTTTTACCATTAGCAATAATCAGGTCAAATAGTGCTTTTGCTTCTGCATATTTCTTTTGGTACAAATAAGTCTTTGCTAAGTATGTGGCTGCTGCCCATTTGTTAGCACGACCCACAGAAGTTAAAGTTTCCGGTAAGGCATCATAAGCCGCTTTAAAGTCAGCCTCAATTTTTGGCCATAAATCCACATCATTTTTCACTTTCTCAATTCCGTTGGCCACACCTATGTTCTCATCTACATAAGGAACCATATTGAAGTTTCTTTTCAACTGAAAATAGAAGTGTCCTCTGATGAAACGTGCTTCAGCAGTCATTCTGGCTTTATCAGCATCTTTAACACTTGGCTGAGCTTCTTTCAATAAGGCCAAAACTGAATTTGCTCTGGCAACTCCATCAAAATAACTTGCATAAACGTTTCCGGCTACCGCATCAGTAGAAACATACTCATACCTTTGAATCGGAATCATTTCGGTACCATCACCAGGGTCAGTTCCTTTATTGGCATCTCCGCCTCTGATACTACCAATAAGCCAGTTTGATGGACCAGAGTGCGTTTGGCTCAATGCACTTAACTGAGCATAAGCTGCAATCAAAGAACCTTCTAAACCAGCCGTACTGGTTAATTGTTCTTTAGCAAGAGAGCCTGTTGGGGGAACTTCCAAAAAGCTATCCTTACAAGCATACATTCCCGCAAATAGAACGCAGCTGGAAATCAATATTTTTATTTTTTTCATTGTCTTAATTTAATTTAACTTAGATTAGAATCCAACATTTAAACCAAAAGTTACCTGACGAGTCATTGGGAAGTTACCCAAATCTACACCAAAGTTGGTATCAGCAGCACCAGCTACCTGAGGGTCCAGACCACCATATTTAGTGATTGTGAATAAGTTATTAACCGCAGCATTTACACGAAGTCTGCTTAATTTCATTTTGTTGGCAATAGCCGTTGGGAAATTGTAAGCAAACGATAGGTTCTGGAATCTTAGATACGAACCATCTTCAACGTAGAAGCTACTTGATTGAGAACCAGTACTGAAACCATCATTTTGTTCAAAACGTGGAATGTTAGTATCTCTGTTTTCAGGAGACCAAGAATCTTTCACACGCTCAGAGATAGCAGACCCAGCAAATAATGGATAAAAATCTGTAAATCTTTTAGAGATGTTAAAGATTTTGTTACCAAGTGAAGTATAGAAATAAGAAAGTACCTCAAAATTCTTGTAAGTAATTCTGAAATTCAAACCACCTGTAAATTTAGCAACCGGGCTGCCTAAATAGGTACGGTCGTCTGCTGTAATAGCACCATCACCATTCAAATCAGCATAGCGGAAACGGCCAAGACCTGCACCTGTTTGAGTTGGTATTGCGGCACCAGGAGTAGCTGTTGTTTTCAAAGCCTGATCTACTTCTTCCTGAGTCTGGAATAAACCTGTAACTTTGTATCCATAGAAAGAAGACAATGAATAACCCAATTGGTTACGGATAGGGTTTACACCTCTGAAACCAGGATTAACATCTAACAAGTATTTAAGGCCACCACCAATCTTAGTGATTTCATTATCAAGGAAGCTACCAGTAACATCAAATTCGTATCCTACTTCGCTACCCCATTTACCTCTTGTTATTACCTGAATATCAATACCTTTGTTTACCATAGTACCTACGTTAACTGAAGGGGCAGTAGCTGCACCAACTGTTTGTGTAATTGGTAAAGTGTACAATAGGTCTTTAGTATCTTTTTGCCATAAGTCAAAGATGATGTCTAATTTACCTTTCAGGAATGAACCATCAAAACCAATATTTTTGGTTACACTGGTTTCCCATTTAGCATTAGGGTTACCAATTCTTGATTGTCTGAATCCACCTACGATTCCGGCGTTTGTACCATTGATGTCATAACCCGAAGTTCCAACATTTTGCTCATACAAATTAAACTGATTTACAGGCGAAACGTTGTTTGAGTTACCCATAGTACCATATCCCCCTCTGATCTTCAGATCAGTTACCCAGGCAAGACCTTTCATAAACGACTCGTCAGAAAGTCTCCAGGCAGCCGAAACCGCAGGGAATACCCCGTATCTGTTGTTTGAACCAAATCGAGAAGAACCATCACGTCTGATAACTCCGGTAAGAATGTATTTATCTTTAAAGCTGTAGATAGCTCTACCAAAGTATGAGTTAAACGTAATACCATTTTCTTTGTTACTGGTAGCAGGGTTTTTGATATCCAGGGTAGTAATGGTAATGTAGTTAGGGTCACCAGAGAATGGCGCACGACCGTCAGCTCTAAGGTCTTTACCGAATCCGGTATTTAGGGCTTCTTGTCCGGCCAATAATTCTATGTTATGAACACCAAATTTCTTTTTGTAAGTAGCCGTATTCGTGAAAGTCCAGCCTAATCTGAAACCGCCACTTTCGTTATAAGACCATACTACACCTTTGTTTTCAAGAGTTTCATAAATCGGACGACCATATCCCCAACCATAGAAGTTGTTGAAAGTTCCACCAATAGAAGAACGGAATGTCAGGTCTTTAATTGGATCAATCTCAATATAGAAGTTACCAGATGCTAAAGCATTATAGTTTTTGTTCAGTTTTCCTGCTTGCTGATTAGCAACCGGGTTTGAACCCTGACCAAAACCAAGCGCAGTTGTACCGGCCCATCCACCAAATTCATCACGAACAGGTATGATAGTCGGAGATCTGAAAGCACCAAGAATATCATTTTCATCCTGTGATGACTGTAGACCATTATTACCACCCTGACGACCTAAGATCTGAAGGAAAGTAAGCTGGATATTCTCGCCGATTCTCACATTTTTGAAAAGGTCAAACTCGCTGTTTACACGCATGGCATAACGTTTTGCTCTTTGACTTGGTAAAATACCTTGTTGATCCTGCATAGATAAACCAACAAAGAAACGCGAGGCATCACCACCACCTTCAAAACCTAATGAATGTCTTGTGATTGTACCGGTTTGAGTCAATTCTTTATACCAGTCTGTACCTGCTTTATTAGCTTTGATTACCTGATAATAATCACCAATGGTTGGCCCGGTAATGTTGTATTTAGCTCTTTCGGCTTCTAAATCAATCGTACCAACCACTCCACTTCTATTACCTACTTTAAGATAATCAGGAATGATAGGAGTTGCTCCCGTACCATATTGAGGGTGAGACAATGGTGCACCTGAATTTCTAAGGGCAGTCCAGGTCCAGTCTGCCTGATCTTGTGGGTTCATCATTTTCTGACCTTTACCCGGATCAGTAAAACCAAATACGCCATCATAAGTAACATTCAGCTTTTTAGCATTTTTCTTACCTTTTTTGGTAGTATAAATAATTACACCATTGGCAGCTCTTGCTCCATAGATAGAAGCTGCAGAAGCATCTTTCAACACAGTAGTGGACTCAATATCTTCAGGGTTAATATAGTTTACATCACCTACTGGCAAACCATCCACAATCACTAAAGGCTGGTTACCACCAAATGCACCAAAACCACGCACACGAATCTGGCTACCAGAACCCGGCTGACTTGTTGTTACAACTGTTAAACCAGCTACTCTACCTTGTAACTGTTGTTCAACACTTGCTGAAGGAACCGTTGTAAGGTCTTTTGTTTTTACAGTTGAAATAGCACCGGTTGACTCACGTCTTTTATCAACCGTATAACCTGTTACAACTACCTCTTCAAGACTTGCAGCATCATCTTCAAGTGTAACATTCACAGTGCTTTGATTGCCTACTGCAATCTCTACAGTTTTGTAACCAATTGAACTGATTACCAATGTACCACCTGAATTCGGAACATTAATTTTGTAGTTACCTTCTGCGTCTGAGATTGTACCTGTAGTAGTTCCTTTCACAGAAACACTGGCTCCCGGAACGCCCTCTCCTTTTGAATCACTTACTTTACCACTGACAGATTTTTGTGCAAACGCTACAATAGACATCATCCAAAGTAGTCCACAAATCAGAGCACCCCGTATGGGCACAAAGTAGTTTTGTTTCATAGTTTTGTTTTAGTTAAAAAAAAAAGTAAAAAATAAATTGTAATTAAAGTTTTTATACTATATCAAGAAATTCTTGCTTTATCTTAATAAGTGTATTTGGCACAATTATAAAAACACACTTCAAATTTTCCAAATTTTTCACGTTATTTTTATAAATTAAAATATCCACGATAAACTCATATTCTATTTGAGCCAAATAAAATTTCGCCAGAATAAAAAAAACTTATTTTGTGAAAAATCTACTACTAATTATGAAGCTGTGGAAAATAGAAAGTTCGGAATTAAGATGTTTCTGTTAAAATTAGGTTATGGTACATCTGTATCCTACTATTTTTTTCTTTAAAATATACTATCCCTGAAAAGGGTAACGAAATTCAAATTTATATCTCTGCTGTGGGAATTTTAAAATGTGAATTAATTGTTCGATGAAGTAAGCCAGGCTATGCAAAAGCTAATAAATTAGGTTAATTGTCGCGGTTCTATCATTAAAATCACGTAAGGGAAATAATAGTTAGTTTGATTAAGCTAATATTGTATCAATTGGATACAATATTAAACACTTTGAATAATCCTTCCAAATTTTTCTTAGTATTTTTATATATTAACTAATCTGAAGTTTATTTTATTATAAACATTATTAAAAATGTTATAATCTGACAAAGATATAAATTTTACATCATAAAAGTCAATTTATACTTTTTTTTTAATCGAAAAATATCAGATTATAATACTTTAAGCTAAAATTGTACCGTAGAGAGAGAATTTTCTCAGTTTTTGCCTTATAATACCGTTTAATCAGTACCAGTACTCAATTCTCTGGCTACTTTTTCAGCAGCAGCTAAGACACGCATCGTATTTTCACCCCATATTTTACGTATATCCTTCTCAGAATAACCCCGACGTAAAAGCTCAATCGTTACATTCTTTATTTTACTTACGTCTTCACAACCTACTACGTCGCTTCCTCCGTCCATATCCATTCCAATTCCTACGTGATCAATCCCTGCTATCTGCACTACGTGGTCTATATGGTCAACCACTGTTTTCACACTGGGTACTTCACCCGGAAATTTATATTTTAATTGACGTAATTCCGCATTAATCCGCTGTTTATCTTCTGGCGTGGCATCGGCTTTCATAGCCTGCATTCTGAGTGTCCTGATAGATACTTCTATTTCCTTCGATGGTTTCTTTAAAAAGTCAGAAACAAAATTGATCTGAATGACCCCACCTTTCGATGCCAATAACTTTATCATATCATCAGTCATATTCCTTTTCACATCGCTCAGAGCGCGGCAGGAAGAATGAGAGGCAAACACCGGAGCCTTGCTCAAACGCATAACATCATAAAATGATGAATCGGATATATGAGATACATCAACTATGATACCTAATTTGTTCATCTCCGCTATACACTGTTCTCCTAATTTACTTACCCCACCAAATTCGCCACCTTCCGGATCACCTGACGAATCGCACAGATCATTGTTAAAAGAATGTGAAAGCGTAATATAACGCAATCCTAAATCATAATACAATTTCAGATTCGACAAATCGTGCCCCACTGGCCAGCCATTTTCCATACCTATAAATACCCCTATTTTCCCTTTTTTATGCACAGTAAACCCTGCTTTGGCCGTAGTAACCAGTTCGGCCACATCAGCGTATTTCTTTACAGCATCATGTATAGTCTGAAAAATCTTCAGTGCTTTTTCTTTGGCCTCAGCCTCTCCTTCCGGTGTGCGCTTCCCCTGAGCTAAATATACCGCAAAAAACATGGCATCCATGCCACCTTCTTTCATTCGAGGAAAATCTATCTGTGTGCCATCTTCTGCATAATTGTGCTTTTTACCAATATCAAAACCCTTCATTTCCATCATATTAATCGGCACATCAGCGTGAGTATCTACCGTATAGGCACTTGCATGAATCTTATCAGCTTTTTTAAGAAGGCGTTGTTCTTTTTTACTTTGTGCAAAAACCATTGCAGGTAAAAAGAGGAGCAGAAGTAATTGTTTCATTTAGTTTAGTGATGGTTGGTGTTTATCGGAGCTTGCGCCCTTTCCAGATATATTCATTTTTTCCCTGTGTAACCAATCCAAAAAAAGTTACATACAGAGGATACATAAGTTGTACAAAAGGAATGAGCCAAATTAAGTTTTTTTTGCCCAAAAAACTAAGAACGAAGATTAAAAATAGCAGCTCTGCCGAAAATTTAAGCAAAAAGATAATCAATAGCTGTGTTAAATCAAGTTGTCGAAACCCAAAGCTGACTGCCGTAACAATAAGCGAAAAGTTGGCCAAGAAAATAAATACGGCTAAGACCGTCGTAAAAAAACTATCATAATACTTCCACTTACTCGCCCATCTTTTACGCTGATAATAAAATGATTTCAGCGAATCGTGCGCCTGAGTTTCCACAATTACTGCCTGACTTTTCAGAAAATGCACTTTATCAGGAAACCGGGTCGCAATTTTGTGCATCAGAAATTCATCATCGCCTGAGGCTAAGTTTTCATTCCCTGAAAACCCACCTACTTCATAAAATACCGATTTCAGATAAGCCAGATTAGCTCCGTTACACATATTAGGTTTTTTCATTATTACGGAACAAGCTCCGGATCCAATCAGGCTACTGAATTCAACAGTCTGTATCTGCTGCCAGAGGCTTTTTAACCAGTTCTTAGCATCATTTATAAAAGTAACAGGTGCGCTAATGAGATAAGCATCTTTCTCGGTCTGAAAATTGGCGATAGTTTCAAGCCATTCTTCTCCTACTCTGCAATCTCCGTCTGTGGTAACAATCAATTCTCCCCGGGCTAACTGAATGGAAGATTCAATAGCTCTTTTCTTTGGAGAAACGTTGCGTTCATCGGGCAAAATCGTATTAATCACAAGTTCTATGGACACAACCTTTTGAAAATTTTTGACGAGCGCCAACGTTTCATCTGTCGAATCATCATCTGCTACAATCACCTCAAACCGGTCTTTCGGATAGCTTTGTCTCGCTAAATCTTTTAATAGATTAATGATGTTTTCAGCTTCATTCCTTACTGGAATTATTACTGATATATTTAGTAAAGATTGCTTGTCAGTCTGCCTCCGGTAAGTCTGGTTAGTAAGCCACACAAAAGTTAACCCTATATTCATCAGGAAGTAAACAGAAACTATTGATATAAGAATAATAGTAAGCAATAGGATTTGAAAATTAGTAAAGGTTAATCATTTGGTAGAAGTCTTCAGGTTTCTGGTTGAAAGCCGCAAAGTTAAGATAAACATACTGCCGATTATAACAGGCACCAATACATTAATCAGCCAGATAGTAAAAGTAGCAGTAGTGATAAGTGAGAGCCTGACACCAAAATATCCGAAGTAATAAACAGATGTAATGGCCCGCATACTCAAATCCCCTAAAAAGTTAAACGCTGCTCCCAGTGTTTTAGTCAGAAATACTATACCTACACCCACCAATAATACAACCATTGGCAAATCAATCTGAAACAATTGCAACACTAATAAGAATTGAATACTAAAAACAGCATACCTACTTGCAGCTATCAGAAATATATATCTGATTTCAGACAAGCTGTAATCCTTTAATATAGTCAGGTATTGATTAATGGAATTAAAGTACTTATTGCTGCTATTAAATAAATTCAGTTTCTGTAAATTAAAAGCTATCCAGAGGCCAGTCAGCAAAAGTACGAAGAGCAATTCAACTATACTTATATGTAAAATGAAGGGTTCAGGTTTTGCCACCCAAAGAAAATAACCATAGCTGATAGCTCCAAACAATAAGGACACATATAACTGCATGCCATTTCCTAATAAAATTGCCCCAATACTTGCCGTACGGTTCCGGGTTTTAAGCATCAGTATTTTTCCGGCATAATCTCCGATCATCATCGGAGTAAAATTAGCTAAAGCTAACCCGGCTAATACTCCCTGATAAGCTTCCCGAAAACTAATTTTTTCTATTTTTGCGGCGAGCCTTTGCCACTTCCATGCTTCAAAAGCCCAATTCACAGGAATCAACAGTAGTATTATCCACATACTCAGGCTCATGGGCATCTTTCGAAAATATGTAAACACCTCTTCAATGCCTTCTCCTTTTTCTTTCAGCAGAATATATACCGCATACAAAACACCAGCAAAAAGGATATTTTTTAATAGCCTGAATCCTTGCTTTGCCGTAAAGTCTGAGATTTTTGAGTTAATTTGCATGTATGAATAAAGAGAAAATCATTTTGGGTGTCGACCCCGGTACGAGAATCATGGGCTATGGCATTATTTCTGTTGATGGAAATGCCCTTACCCTGATTCAATATGGTGTATTAAGACTCGACAAATATAGTACACATGAGTTGAAACTAAAGAAGATTTACGAAAGAATGACACAACTCATTGAAGAGTATCTACCTGATGAAATGGCAATTGAAGCACCATTCTATGGGGTAAATGTGCAATCAATGTTAAAATTAGGCCGTGCCCAAGGCGTAGCGATTGCTGCCGCTCTTAACCGTGATGTGCCTATTGTAGAATACCTTCCAAAAACAGTAAAACAATCGGTAACGGGTAATGGAAATGCGAGCAAAGAGCAGGTAGCTTATATGCTTGAACACCTGCTAAAAATGAAATTAGACGCTCAGTTTAATGACGCAACCGATGCCGTTGGTGTAGCTGTATGCCATTATATGCACGGCAAAACCAAAGCTTTGACAGGGAACGCCTCAAAGAAAAAAGGCTGGAGTGCTTTTGTGAGTGAGAACCCTGATAGGCTAAAGTAATTTTAGTAACTAATTATATTGTCTAAGCCTTATTTCATTTCCGCAATCTTCACAGGTCTTTGCTCATCCATTGATTTTTTTGCTGCGTATGCCAATAGGGTTGCCATAATAATATCCTCATTCTTTATTGGCACAGGTGTTTTATTCAACAATGCGCCAATGAATGCCTCCATTTCTTTACAGTAAGAATCTATGTATCGTTGCGTAAATGAATTGAGCGGAAGGGCCTGGTGAATACCATTTTCATTATATAATACATTCCGGTTAGCAAGATTATTTTCAACCTGTATCATTCCCTTATCACCAAATATTTCCAGACGCTGGTCATAACCAAATACGGCTTTCCGGCTATTGTCCAATACGGCATAGGTTCCGTCAGCAAAAGTTAAGGTTGTGAGTGCCGTATCAACATCTCCTACTTTGGCCATTTCTTCATCAAAGAACACCAGCCCCTTGGCATATACTTCTACTACCTCTTTATCCATCATATATCTTGCCATATCAAAATCATGAATGGTAAAATCCATGAACATCCCGCCGGATGTTTTCACAAATTCAATGGAAGGCAGAGAGGGGTCACGATTCGTTATTTTTACTATTTGCGGGTTGCCGATTTTACCCTCGCTCACAGCTTTTCTTGCCTCCATAAAATCCCGGTCAAAGCGGCGGTTAAAGCCTATCATCAGTGGTACACCCAAATTTTCTGCCTTTTGAAGCAAGGTCTTTGTAATTTCCAGTGAAAGATCCAATGGTTTTTCACAGAATACTGACTTGTCATTATCGATGCATTGTTCTACTAATGCTGCGTGCGTACTGGTGGGAGTAGCAATAATAATGGCATCTACATCAGGCGAGGTGATAAGCTCTATGACATCTTTTACAAAAAGTAAATCTCCATATTCTTTTCTAAATTGTTCTTCAGGATATACAGGGTCTGCGACTGCTACTACATTAGCATGAGTAATGGCTTGCATAAGGTTTTTCAGATGTATCTTACCCATGCGACCTAATCCGATTACTCCTACATTTATTTTATTAGTCAGTCGGTTCGGCTTATCCATTATTGAGAAATATTTATACCATGTTGTTTTTAAGGTGTTAACCTATTCTGTTAAGCCCAATCTTTTCCGTTCTGATTTCACATAATGCGCTATTTCGCCAACAGGAGCAATCCAAATACCATTTGCAGGGTCTTTAGCATAGGCACAAAGTTTGCTGAGCATGGTTAATCGGGTTGTCTGAGCCCCCGACACATCGGTCTCATGCCCAGCCAGCACTAACCATTGACCGTTTGTTTTAGCTGCTTCAATAATCGGGAGAATCTGCTCAAAGTCTTTTCCATCCATTTCTACGCCTGTGAGTTGGGCCATATCACAATAGGCTGGATCAACAGGGGCTTCGTCGAGCCATCCTCTGCCTGAGGCAAAGAGTTCTGCAATAACCGGCACAAAACTCCGGGTATTTTTGCCTCGTCCGACAAACGTTTGTCCACATGGATAAGCATAAGATTCAGGTTTTACACCTAATAGTGCTTCAATCTGTTTATTAGCTTCTAATAACTCTGTACGCATTTGAGCTATGGAATAATTTTCAAGTGCGTTCTTTCTGGACCAGACAAAATTACCGCTACAGGAGTGATTCATAGAATGGTTTCCTATTTCATGCCCTTTGGCAACTACCTTTTTCCAACCTTCCAATTGCCCATTCACTGCTGAGGGCATCACATAAAATGTACCCCTTACCTCATATTGGTCTAATAGTGGGGCACCTTTTGAAGGCTGGCTACCCCGTCCGTCATCAAAGGTAAGGCTGATTGCCATACGAGCGCCTTCGGGCCATTTGAATGATTGGTTTTGCGCATGACAGGTTATTACTGTCAACAAAAACGGAAGGATTTTCAGGTATGCAGAAAAGCTTACTTTCATTTGATGTTTGTTATATCTTTTATGCTTAACAATTTAACTAAACTGTGCTATAGTACTCCTTTGGTACTTGGCAAACTGTCCAGTTCTTTCAAGTCGCGTTTTACAGCCATTTTGATAGATTTGGCGAAAGCTTTAAAAATGGCTTCAATTTTATGGTGTTCGTTCTGGCCCTCACACTTAATGTTCAGGTTACATTTAGAAGTATCAGAGAATGATTTGAAGAAGTGGTAGAACATTTCTGTTGGCATCTCCCCTACTTTCTCACGTTTAAATTCAGCATCCCATACAATCCAGGGGCGACCTGAAAAATCAATGGCTACCTGTGCCAAAGCATCGTCCATAGGTAATAAGAAACCATAGCGTGAAATTCCTTTTTTATCGCCTAAAGCTTTCAAGTAAGCTTCTCCTAAGGCCAACGCTGTATCTTCAATGGTATGATGTTCGTCGATATGTAAATCTCCTTTGACGTGGATAGTCAGATCTGCGCCGGAGTGTTTGGCAAGCTGGTCGAGCATGTGGTCATAGAAACCAAGCCCTGTATGTATATCCGATTTTCCCTTGCCGTCAAGATTCAGTTCTATATTGATTTGTGTTTCTTTCGTATTACGTTCTATGGTAGCTGTTCGTGGTGGCAGTTTCAGAAACTCATAAATACTATCCCAGTCGGTAGTTACTAATTTAGTCACTTGCTCATGTTCAATATTCAGGATAGGGTTTTCGCCGATAAAAATGGCCTTTGCTCCCAAATTTACTGCCAACTGTATATCAGTTGTTCTGTCGCCAATGACATATGAATTGGCTAAATCATACTCTCCATTCAGGTATTCAGTCAGCAAACCTGTGCCCGGCTTGCGGGTGGGCAGATTCTCATGCGGAAAACTACGGTCGATATGAACGGCGGCAAAGTGTATATTCTCGTTTTCAAGCCCCTGCATCATTTTGTTATGCGCAGGCCAGAAAGTATCTTCCGGAAAAGAATCAGTGCCTAAACCATCCTGATTGGTAACCATTACCAGTTTATAATCAGTTTCTTCGGCTATTTTACGAAGGCTCGAAAGGGTTTTAGGAAGGAAGAATAATTTTTCGAGAGAATCTATCTGAAAATCTGTCTTTGGCTCATCAATAATAGTACCGTCGCGGTCGATAAAAAGAATTTTCTGCATTGCTTTTTGAATAGTGTTTTTTTACAACAAATTTAGGGAGTAAATTCTGAAAAGTATTGACATTTCAAAATTTACCAATAGAACTTGTTCAACTTTTGTAATAATGCTATCGTGTACTCCACGAATCTCAATTGTTGCTACCGTCCTCATTCAAAAAGGTTCCCACCATATTGGTAACCTTTTCAGACCATACCGGTAACCTTTTTCCATGTTGTTTTTAAGAATTTACATACTGAATCTACCTGCAATAAGTATAGATAACCGGTCTTTTAGAGGGATTTCCTGACACCTTATTCTCTTTCAGAAAAGTTCCTGCCACTTTGGTAACCTTTTATGGTTTGTCCATTTTACTAATTGCTCAGTGAATAATTATCCAATACCTGGCGTCACTGACTGAGCTTCCCCTAAATTTCTGACACAGGATTGAGTTTTCAAAGCGTATGCGGAGTTTTTTGGCAGAATCAAACTATTGGGGAAGTAATTTATAATTTTGTTGTCTTGCCCTTACATGAGTTTGAATATATTGATTTTGCGAGCGGATAGTTTTGGTGGTCTGGTCTTGTCAGAACAGCTTCAAAGAATTTTCCTGAACCCTCTGTGTTAACTATAGTTTCGACAGGTTATACTTTTTTGCTTAATAGTTTATTGTAGTCTTTGTTTGACTATACTATCAATGCTTTGAGGAGTGCTTTTGTAGTGCTTTGTACAGTGCTTTGTCAAAATCTGATAAAGCACTGAACTCAATGAAAAACCATCAATAACGAATATCAATACCAATCTCCTCTCCCAATTTCAATGCTTCAAAACTGAACATTTTCAGCTCCTGAGCTCCAATTCTGATCAGCACTTCATAATAACTACCCAGAAATTTAAGGGATTGAATTTCAGCCTTTATCTCTGACGATGGGGAAACAAAGATCTGTTCTGGCCTGATAAATACAATAGAGGTATCCAAGAATCCAATAGTTGTTAACCATTCTTTACTTACTATATTAACCTCTCCTGTAATTTCGGCTACATATTGATTTAACGGATTCTGATACACCTTTTGCGGGGCATCCATTTGCAGCATTTTGCCTTTGCGCATAATAGCCAGATGATCTGCCATACCATAGGCATCGCTTACATCGTGAGTTACAAAAATACAGCTTACTTCTTCGGCTTTAATCAGTTTTAGTATTTCTGCTTTCAGTTTGCGTTTATTAACGGCATCCAGATGGCTGAAAGGTTCGTCCAATAACAAGAGTCTGGGCTGCTCGGCGATGGCTTTTACTATTACAGCCCTTTGTTGCTCGCCCCCTGATACTTCACGTGGCAAGTGAGTATGTACCTTATCTAACCCGCTTAGTTTTAATAATTTATCGACCCTTTTATTCCGATAGGTTTCTTCATAATACCGAAGCTCATAAGCGATGTTTTCACGGATAGAGATATTCGGAAAAAGTCCGTAATCCTGTCTGACTAATTTAATATCGGGGTGGCCGGCAATAAGTTTTTCAGAAGGGGGAGTAATACGTTTATTCTCCAGAAGGAGGGTTCCTTCATCTGGTTCCTGAAAGGCCCCTATTAAGTGTAATAATGTAGTTTTTCCTGAACCGCTTTCGCCCAGAATCGCCAGAATCTCTCCTTTCTCTAAGGTAAATGAAATATGATTAACCGCTTTTTTATCTCCGAAAGATTTGAGCAGATTTTGAATTCTGAGCAATGACATTTGTTTTTCTTGCAAAATTAGGGCTTTTTTATAGAAATTCTGCTTTTTTGTTGTGCATGGTCGATCACTTTCCTAATATTGTTAATTAATAATTAACCTAATATTAGAAAATACCTGCAAGCTCAATAGATGAGATGTTAGAACTTTATAAGCAACAAACCAAGTGCCTGGTAGCACTCGACTCGATTATTTTCGGGTTCGATGGTGAAGAATTAAAATTATTATTAGTTAAACGAGGCGTACAGACCGACCGTGATACGTGGTCATTGATGGGAGGATGGCTTAAACCATCCGAAAGCCTTGACCAGGCTGCTGACCGAATTTTATTTGAACTAACCAACCTGACAGGGGTATTTTTAGAACAATTAGGTGCTTTTGGCGACCCTGCCAGAGACCCTGTAGAAAGAACTGTAGCGGTAGCCTATTATGCGTTAGTGAATGTAAAAGATTATGAAACGAAGATTTCGGATACCTACCATGCCCATTGGTTTTCGATGCACGATTTACCTGAATTACTCTTTGACCATGCTGATATGATAAAAATGGCGATTGAACGCCTGCGGTACAAAGCGGCCTTTCATCCGATTGGCTTTGAACTCATGCCTGAAACCTTCACGATTCCGCAGATACAGAACCTGTATGAGGCGATTTATGGGAGTAATTTTGATAAACGTAATTTCAGCAGGAAAATCCTCTCTACGGGACTTCTTATCAAATTAAAAGAGAAGCAAAAAGGATTTTCTAAAAAAGGCGCGTTTCTTTATAAATTAGATACCGAAAAATATCAGACACATTCAGATTCATTTCTGAACTTTGTGCCTAATCCTGACGGTATGTTGTAGGTTATCTGACATTTACCAAGACTTTAATTTTACCGGCAGTTCCCTCAAAATCCTGCAAAGCTTTACCTAAAATCTGGCCGAAACCCAGCTTTGCCGGGTCAGCTTTCATGGCATACCCTGTTTTTGATGAGGTTACCAGCAAATCACCTCTTTTTATTTTTCCGCCTTCGTCGCATACTTTGGTCGGAATCACTCCTACCACACCCATTGGTACTTGTTTGCCCAAATCATGGCTGATATCGTCTTCACGAAGCAAGACTCCAGGTTTGGTGGCATATACTCCAGCTACTAAAGTTGAATAAGGCTGGCTCGATTTTTCAACAGTCCTGTCAGTGTTTTCTGAAATTACCAGTACATCCCCCGGTTCATATTCGATTTTTTCTCCTTCTACTTCAAAGGCTTCTGCTAAATCGGCACCGCCATTCTGTGTACCGCCATTAAAAAAACCAATACCCTGATAATTAATACGAGCTACATTAAAGTTCCCCTGGTCTTTAAAAACGGCTATATCTCCTAATCCATTGGTTGTTCGTGCTATTAAAGCAGCTCCGTTGCTTGAATTACTGACTGCATATAGCGCCGGACTTGTGCCGAGCTGATTGTCTACTTCAAAATAGCCTGCCCCTCCTGTTCCCATTGTTCTGGCATAGAGGGCACTGCTATTATTACTTAAATTACTTATATAATACTCGCCAGCTTTGCCAGTACCATTGGTGGTTACATAAATACCAGAGCTGCTATTACTTGTGTTCGTAATCTGAAAATGCCCTGCTTTACCTGTGCCTGTGGTCTGGCTTTCAACACCCATACCGGTACCATTTGTTTTTGCCAAAACAGTTGTGGCAGTATTGCTATTATTATTAATCTCAAAATAACCCGCCCGATTTGTACCAGTATTATATGCTTCAATGGTATTGGCTGCATTATTGCCAGAAGCATAGATAGTAGCCGCTGTACTTTGAAAATTGGTTGACTGAAAATACCCGGCATTCCCAAATCCATTTGTCAGGCTACGTAAAGCAGGAACTGAGTTTGACTGAAAGTTAACTTCAAAATAACCTGCGCTTCCCGGGCCAGCGCTTAAGCCTTTTATGGCACTCCCTACTCCATAAACAAGTGATTCAACCGAGTTTCCAGAACCAAAGGTATAGGCATATACTGCCTGGCTTGCATTATTGTTATTAGATATACTAAACTCTGCGGCTCTGCCCGTACCATTAGCCTGTGAGCGTATTACACTTCCAAATCCATTAGAAACGGCCAATAATGCATGATTGGTACTACCACTATTATTTATCTGAAAATACCCTCCTCTGCCGCTTCCTGTTGTAATACCATCAATGGCATTTCCTTTCCCATTCGTAAAAGCGGCCAGTGTAGTAGAATCATTATTCGCATTATTTGTCACGAAATACCCTACTCTTCCTCTGCCTGTATGAGTGGCGTAGACAGCACTTGCTGTATTGCCACCTGAGTTGATTTCAAATCGTCCGGCACCACCTGTACCCGTAGTTATACCATTGATAGCAAAGCCTTTACCCATAGTTGTTACATTGAGGGCATGAAAAGTGGCATTTGAGTTATTTTGTTGAAAATAAGCAGCACTACCCAAGCCAATAGTTGTAGAAGACAACACGGCATTAGTATTCACGCTATTTTCGGTAGAGAAGCCTGCGGTAACGCCTCTACCGAAATTTCTGCTTTGAAGAGCATATCCCAAGCCTTCGGTATAACTATAAAGCGCCGGTGAAACATTATTACTATTAGCGATTGAAAACCATCCTGCCGGACCTAACGTTTTAGTATAAACCCCAATCGTGGGCGCTGGATTTGATGGATTTGTGGATAAAAAATAGCCTGTATAACCATTGGCTTTATCGCTTATAAAGGAAGCATTATCAGGTAAAACTGTGACTGCCGAAGATTGAGCAAAAGAATAAAGACCCGATGACAAGCATAAGAAAAGTAAAGTGCAGGTTCTCATAAAATTAATATCAGGATTTGTGGACGCAAAAGTTTGCAATGACACACACAAAACCAAAGGTTTATGAGAAAGGCTATCTGAAAATTTACTGGGCGGTTTTAACAAAAGAGCGGTTAATATAAACTATCAACCGCTCTTCAATTTCTTAAATAATTGGCTGTTCGCTCAACAATACGTTAAGCTGCTTCTGAGGCTCTTCTTCTGTAAACGAAATTCACAAATACACTTAGCAAAACGAGCAAGCCCATTTTTTCATTATCATTCACATTGGCTGTAACAGTACCCTCGTCTGTCCAGAAATGCCGGGTTTGTTCAAAGTCTACTACTTCTCTGTTTGTATCATCAAGGCCCCACTTTGTGCTCCAGAAGTTTTTGGCTTTCATGGTAAACTTCTCACCGTTTATCAGGGTGATTTCTGCCTTTGATTTCCAGACTGAAAATATTACTTCGCCTATCAATTGCTGATTATCTTCTCTATAAATATCATAGTTACTGCTCCAGAAATTCTTCTTTTTAAATGCGTATTTCTTTTGCTTAAACTCCCCTTCAACACCCGTTTTAAAGGTGTCGAACTGTACATAGCCCACTTCTGCATCTCTCTCTAAAATATTAATCCTATTATTGAGTGCTTTTTTAAAATAGTTGAACGTGCTTCTCATCTTATTTTCATTTACTATGCAAATATAAAATTTTCAGAATACTATTATTCAACATTTATAGAGGTGGATATACGATTGGATAACAGGCTTTTTTTAAGGATAAGCCAATTATTCCATTACCGGAATATCTTCTTCTTTTATGAGACTGATATCTGCTTTTTCGATACCTTCTTTTACTAAACGGCTGGCTTGTTTCTCATAGGTTTTTTCAAAGATATTACGTGCGAGACGTCCATTACCAAACGATGAATCCCGGTCTTCGTAGAGTTTTTTGAAAAGTTTGTAAACCTTTTTTTTGGCGGCTTCTTCTACTTTTAACTGCACTTTACTGGCCTGTATGAGGTAGATTTCCAGAATCTCTTCGGGTGTATAATCTTTAAAGCCGATATACTTGTTAAATCTTGAATACAAGCCCGGATTAGAGTTAATAAATTCGGTCATTTTCTCTTCATAACCTGCCACAATCACCACAAAATCGTCGCGGTGGTCTTCCATATATTTCACTATGGTATTCACCGCTTCCGGGCCATAGGTATCATCAGTATTTAAGGCGTATGCTTCATCAATAAACAAAATACCACCTTTAGATTTCTTGCAAACCTCACGGGTTTTTAATGAGGTTTGCCCGGTGTATCCTGCCACTAAACCACTTCGGTCAGTTTCGTATAAATGTCCTTTGCTGAGCACGCCCAAAGCCTTGAAGATTTTGGCTAACAAGCGCGCAATGGTAGTTTTACCCGTCCCGGGATTCCCATGAAAAACCATGTGTAACGAACGCTCTGGTACTTTAATGCCCTTTTCCTGTCTGACTTTTTCAATTTTCAGGACATTGACCAGACTGCTTACTTCATCTTTTACATTCTGCAAGCCTATCAGAGCATTCAGTTCTGCTAATAACTCGTCTAACGTTTGCTCAGGTACAGCAGGTATCTGCTTGATTGGCTCGGTAACACTGTTTTTTTCTGACTGATTGACTTTGACATCCGGGTTAATCATCTTTGTAATCCCATCTAACCCTTTCAGTAATACATGAAACGGGTTACTGCCATATTCCGGCTGATTTTGCTCAGAATACTGCTCTTGCCCAGCCTCTGCGTTTTTTGAGTAAATATCCCGCTCCCGATAAATCTGAGGTTCTTTACCTGCCAGTCTATCATTTACCACTTTATAAAAAGCGGCAATATATTCTTCTATGGTATTATCTACTTTTACTTTTCGTTCGGCTGTACCAAAAACTACCGAATCCGGTGTCGGACAACGCACCGTTACGGTTTTATCATAGGGAAATTCAACTACCTCTACATCGCCATACTGGTCGCTATCAACTAATAATATGCGTTTGGTAGTAGCCAGAAGCAATACATGGCGGTTGTTCCAGTAGCCATGCACTGAGGCATCAATGTATTCTTCTTCCTGAATAATGCTTGGCAGGGCTTTGAATTCATTCCGAAGCATCAGCAAAGCGAATGGGTTTAAATCAATCTGTCTTTTAATTTGTCCGTAAGTTGGCATTTCGATTAGCTAATTTTTGAATAAATTAAGTCGATATTTTGCTACAATGCAAACTGATATATGATGAGGTGTTGGAATGAGGGTAATATCGTTTATATTTGTCTGATGAGTGACTAATATTTAAAACCTATTGTGACTCGATGAACTATATTCCAACTATTCTCCTCTATAGTAGACTGGTGTTTACTTTAGTGATTATTCTGCTATCATTCGTTCATGTGCCTTATAGCAATATCATTGTTCTTTCATTAATGCATCTGGGCGTTATTTCGGATATTTTTGATGGAATTATTGCCAGAAAACTGAATATATCCACTCAGGATTTCCGGGTACAGGATACCCTTTTTGACCTTAGTTTTTATCTGTCAATCGTCTATTTCATTTATCAATTCAAGCCGGATGTCATAGCTGATAATATTATCTTGATTAGTGGGATATTAACCCTGGAAGCATCCATGTATCTGATTAGCCTGATTCGTTTTCAGAAATTACCTTCTCCACATGATATTGGTTCAAAATTCTGGGCGCTTTATCTGCTGGTAGAGTTTTCGTTACTATTACTGAAGCAATCGGGCATTCATTTTACAATTGCGCTGAGTATAGGGCTTTTAGTACACTTCAATAGAGTTCTTATTTACATTCTACTTAAGAAGTGGGATCATGATATACCTACGGCTTATCATGCTGTTTTATTGAGGAAAGGACTGCCTATTAAGCGATTTAAGTTATTTAATGGTTGAGAGATGACATAAAAAAAGTGGATTTGCTGTTTTGAGACGAGCAAATCCACTTTTTTATATACAATTTATCACGCCTTCGGATACACCCACCCCTTTCTATACTGGCGGCTAAGGTATTTATTAGCGGTTGGGTCAAGAAAAACTTCTTTTTCTCTATCCCACTCAAGGCTTTTGCCTGATTTCAGAGCAGCCATCCCCAATAAGCTCATATTAGTAGCTTTATGGCCTTTCAGAATATCAGCCAACGGTAATTGTTTAGATTTGATAGACTTTAATAAATCAGCAAAAACCAGATCAATATTCTGTAAATCGGGTAAATTCAAGACAGGGTCCTGATGAATAACCTCTTTCTTCTGGTCTCTCGGGAAAAATGTCCAGCCTTTTGTCCAACCCATGTGGAATGTCCCTTCAGTACCGTGAAAATATACCCCTACTTCTTCGGTTTTTGAAGTGGGTCTTCCGTTTAGTGTACTATGCTCCCAGGTACAGGTAAAATCTTCAAATTCATATACTACAATCTGACTTTCGGGGGAGTTATTATTGTTAGTATTAAACTTGCTACTGGCAATAGAAAATACCTTTTTAGGCGCAATTTCGTCTGTCCACCATAGAATCTGGTCAAACCAGTGCGGCCCCCAATCGCCTACCATCCCATTGGCAAACTCTAAATGGTTACGCCAGTTTCTTGGGTGAATGGTTCGGTTATAAGGCACTAATGGACCCGGACCACACCACATATTCCAGTCTATTTCTGCCGGAGTGGGTTCATCTTCTACCTTTTTACCCTGTCCGAAATTATAGGTTACAAAGGCGCGCACTTCTTTGATTTTACCTACTTTACCCGACTTTAAGAACTCTTGCCCACTCACATTATGTGGGGAATAGCGACGATGAAAACCTGTAATACAGATTTTCTGCGTATCACGGGCAGTTTTTACTATGGCTTTACCCTCGTTGATGGTATGCCCGATTGGCTTTTCTAAATATACGTGTGCGCCAGACTTCATGGCATCAATAGCAATGAGTGCATGCCAGTGGTCAGGTGTAGCATTGATTACGATTTCAGGTTTTTCTTTTTGGAGTAGTTCGTGGTAATTTTTATAAATCTTCGGTTGGTCGTTTGTCAGTTTGTTTATTTCTCCCAGACATTGTTTGATTTGTCGGTCGTCCACATCACAGACAGCCACAATCTGACATTCGCCTGATCTGATGGCTTCTCTTACAATGTTTGTACCCCACCAGCCTGCGCCAATCAGGGCAGTTTTATATTTAGCTTGTGTGGCATAGGTGATAAACGGACGGGAAACTAAAGCCCCTGTAGCTAAGGCAGAAGTACGAATAAAATCTTTACGATTCATGATTTAAAATAAGTGTTTTGAATAGATTTTCAGAAAATTAAGTTTTATCCATTTATCTTGCAAAACAATTTGTAAAAGATTCCCTATATGCTACCTAAACCTGTACTAAAAACCGAAATCCTTGCGGGTGTCTCTACTTTTTTAGCTACGATGTATATCATTGTGGTGAACCCCGCTATTCTGAGCCAATCGGGGATGTCGTTCAATGGCGTACTTACGGCTACTGTTCTGCTTTCCTTTTTTTGTAGCCTTATGATGGGCATCTATGCCAAAAACCCGATTGTAGTAGCACCCGGCATGGGCATGAATGCCTTCTTTACTTTTACAGCCGTAAAAGGCATGGGCATTTCATGGCAGGTGGCATTAGGGGTGGTTTTCTGGGCTGGTATTTTGTTTTTATTGCTCTCTATCTTCAATATCCGCTCACAGATTGTCAAGGCTATTCCTAAGCCTTTGCGCTATGCGATTTCAGCAGGAATCGGGCTTTTTATTACGCTTATCGGTTTTGCTAATGCCAAATTTATTGTGGGCAATCCGGCAACGATTATCGGTATCACAAGCCTGCACGATCCAATTGTCATTACTTTTCTGGTGGGTCTGGCTATCACCATGATTTTATTAGTGAAACGGATTCAGGGAGGTATCATCATTGGTATTTTATTAACTACTCTGTTAGCTATTCCTATTGGCAGATACTGGGGCGATGCCTCTGCTGTCAATTTCGGTCAGAAAACCTTAGTTACCTGGCAAGGCATATTTTCAGCGCCTGACTTTAGTTTGCTGTTTCAGTTAGACATTATCAATTCACTGAAAATAAGCCTGATACCCGTTATTTTTGCCTTTGTATTTACCGATTTATTTGACAGCCTTTCTACTTTCGTAGGGGTAGCCGAAGCGGCTAATCTCTATGATAAAGACGGCGAGCCACGCCATATCAAAGAGTCATTATTGACTGATGCAGTAGCTACAACAATGGCTGGTTTATTGGGAACCAGTCCCGGTACGGCTTATATTGAATCAGCAGTAGGGATTAGTCAGGGAGGAAGAACTGGTGTAACTGCCATCACAGCCGGAATACTGTTTTTGCCTTTTATGTTTTTGTCGCCCTTATTGAGTATCATTCCTGCCATTGCTACTGCTCCGGCTCTGATAATAGTGGGAGTATTAATGATAAAACCTATTACCAAAATCAATTGGGATAAGCTGGACGATGCCGTTCCGGCTTTTCTGGCTATGGTGCTGATTCCTTTTACTTATTCTATCACCCAAGGCATTATCTGGGGTTTTCTGGCCTGGACTATCATCAAAATTGCCACCAATCAATCAAAAGAAGTTTCATGGATGCTTATCGTAATTGATATTTTTGCGCTCTGGGCTTTATATTTAGGACATTAAAATCTTCATCAATGAAACATATATATACTCTTTGGATGAAATTACAATATATCATCCCTACGGGATACAGATATTCAGAAAATGTTATTCCTACTACAGATATATCGTCCCTAATGGGACTAAAAATATCCCATAGGGATAGTATATCGGTAGACGAAATGGCTTATTTCAATTCAAAGTCCCGTAGGGACGATATATTATTGCCTTTAAATCTATTTCACTCAATTCGTATATTTTTATTATGCTTTCTATTCAGTAGTTTAACCCCGACATTTGCTCAACGCATTGCGATTTTAGGTGCTATGCCTGAAGAAATTCAGTTGCTGGAATCGGAAATGAGCCATATCAATACCAAAACTGTCCTGGGGTTTCAGTTCAAAACAGGCAAGTTGAATGGTAAAAAAATAGTATTAACCGAAACTGGCATCGGGAAAGTAAATGCTGCTGTAGTAACAACACTGATTATTAAAGAATTTCATCCGGCATCAGTGATTTTTACAGGCATTGCCGGGGGCATTAGTGAAGAACTGAAACAAGGCGATATTGTGATTGGTAATAAGCTGACTTACCACGATTATGGTATGCTAACCAATGAGGGTTTAAGTACCAATGCTACCCGGAATCCCATTACCAAACAGTTGAATCCGCTTTATTTTGCTTCTGATTCACTTTTGGTTTTGCAAGCCCTGAGTGTTGCTAAAGAGGTAACGCTGCAAAAAATGTCGGCAGAAGCTTCTCAACCGAACATAAGTGCCGGAACTATTGTTACAGGAGATACCTTTGTTACTTCAAGTACGGCAGTGGGGCACTTTGAAAAAACATTGCAGGCCAGCGCCACAGAAATGGAAGGAGCGGCGGTGGCTCAGGTTTGTTTTCAGCAGCATATTCCGTTTCTGATTATCAGAAGCATCAGCGATAAGGCTAATGAAAAAGCATCGGTAGATTTTCAGACGTTTAAAAAAATTGCCTCTGATAATTCGGCCACTTTAGTAAAAGAAATACTTAAAAAACTTTAGATAATTACTATTACATGATTTACGATTTTGATGAAGTGATTGACCGCACACAAACGGATAGTGTGAAATGGAAAAGATATGCAGGCAAAGATATTATTCCGCTGTGGGTGGCAGATATGGATTTTAAAGCTTCTCCCGCCATATTGGATGCCTTAGACAAAGTAACCAAAGAAGGGATTATAGGCTACTGGCAAACCCCAGACGAACTGATTGAGGTAACTCTGAAACGCCTCGAAGAACGCCACAACTGGAAAGTACCTAAAGAATGGCTGGTATGGCTACCGGGCATGGTTCCGGGGCTTACGCTCACTTGTATGTGTGTAGGCAATGACGACGACGAAGTAATAACTACTGTGCCGGTTTACGGGCCATTTATAAAAGCCCCGATTGCTGCTAAAAAGAAACTGGTAAAAGTACCAATGAAAGAAGAAAATAATCGTTGGACACTGGATTTTGAGGCAATCAAGGCAGCCATTACTCCTCGCACAAGGATATTTATGTTGTGCAATCCTTATAATCCGGCTGGTACAGTTTTTACGAGAGAGGAGTTACAGACGCTGGTGGATATTTGCATAGCTCACAATATTGTGATTTGTGCCGATGAAATCCATTGCGATTTGATTCTGGATGAAACCAAAAAGCATATTTCTATCGCTACCCTGAGCCCGGAGGCTGAAAAGCTTACGGTAACCTTATTGGCCCCAAGCAAGACTTTTAATATAGCAGGTTTAGGGTGTTCGTTTGCCGTTATTCCTGATGCTGAATTGCGAGCCAAATATGCCAGTTTGCGTTATATATTGGAGCCAATGGTTTCGGCGTATGGCTATTATGCAGCTCTGGCGGCTTATAAAGATAGTGAAGAATGGCACCAACAATTGTTGGCATATCTGCGCAAAAACCATGAGTACATTCTGAAAGAGATGAATGGTTTCAAAGGTTTTAAGATGTTGCCATTAGAGGCTACTTATCTGGCATGGATAGATGTGCGTGAAACAGGTATCGAAAATCTGGCAGAGAAACTTGAAGAGGCAGGTGTGGGGATTTCGGAAGGAGAAATGTTCTTTGATGGCAAAGGTTTTATTCGTCTGAATTTTGGTACGCAAATGAGTAATTTAGTGGAAGCGGTTAGAAGAATGAAGACTGTAGTGGAATTGAAGTAGGAATTATGCCACAACTCTATATCATAGCTGGTTGCAATGGTGCGGCAAAACAACTGCCTCTTATGCAACTTTGCCGGAGATACTCAACTGTCGAGAGTTTGTAAATGCGGATAATATTGCAGCAGGGCTCTCGCCTTTCAATCCTGAAAACGTGGCTATTGAAGCTGGGAGAATCATGCTGCAACATATTCATACCTTAATGACAGAGGAAATTACTTTTGCTCTTGAAACAACACTAGCGACCAAAAGTTATGTTTCTTTAATAAAAAAGGCAAAATTGCAAGGTTATGAAATTACTTTAGCTTTTTTCTGGCTTGCTTCACCAAAAGTAGCGCAAGAAAGAGTTTTACTGAGAGTAGAAAGTGGTGGTCATAATATACCCCCAGAAACAATACAAAGAAGATATTTTAGAGGCATACAAAATCTTTTTAAACTATATTTACCAGTAGTAGACAGAGCAATAATTATTGATAATTCTAATGATTTTCCTGAAATAATTGATAGGAAAGAAAGAAATGATTTTTTGGATATTATTGATGATGATATTTGGAAAGCACTAAACAGTCAAAAAGATGAAATCGACGGAATTTAGTGAGCAGTTCATGTATGGACTAAATCTCGCAATTAAGAGACTTATAGAAAAAAAAGCTCTCTTAAATGAGTCTCTTGTTATTAGTGACAAGGATGGGAATATTCAAAAAATTCCTGCAAAAGAGCTACTAAAAAAGCATCAAAGTAATAACACATTAAATGCTGATCAATCGTTATAAAGGTTGATTTTCCAACTAAAGAAGAAAATACTTCTATTTTAGTAAAACACAACTCCACATGCACGAAATTGAACCCTTTTATAACTGGCAGAGATATTATTCTGCCGAAGAAGATGAGCGATCGCCATTCTATGGCCGCACGTACGGGATAGAATATGAAGATACCATTTACGGCTATTACATTGACCCAAACTGGGATAGCATAGAATCTGAAACCTTATATTGTAAACTTCTGATGGCCGATTATGACCTCCGCTACGCGGTTATTGAGCTATTCGGCGAATGGAATGATACCCTGCATAATGATGTGATGTGGCTGAAACGGAACGTAATAGACCACTTAACCAGAGAAGGCATTAATCAATACATTCTGATAGGAGAAAATCTCTTTCAGTTTCATGGAGGTGAAGAGGATTATTATGAGGAATGGTTTGAAGATGTAGAAGACGGTTGGATAGCGGCTGTAAATTTCCCCAATTTCATTTTAGAAGAATTCAAGCGATACCATATTGATTCTTATATCAATTCAGGTGGCACGCTACAGATGATTGACAACTGGCGGACCATGAAACCTCATTTATTTTATGAGGTAGTGAAGGGGTTGATTATGAGACGGTTGGGGTGATTATGTGTACATTAATCTATAAATGATTAATCTAAGTCAAAATTTTACAATTTCGGGCATAGATTAATCATTTTGTATTAGAAAGTTATCTTTTTATCTCAAAGCAAAAATCATTGGATTAAGAGTATCTGTTTTTTTGAAAATAGCATTATACCAATACTCCTCTGCTCTAACATCTCCAAGGCTTAATGGTTTATTATAAACAAATCTTCCAATAATAAAGATATTTTCATTGTCAACTAACAATTCATTCTCAAGTATATTACTTTCAGAACTATGTATCCAAAAGCTTTCTCCATTTGCACTACCTTTCCAGTAAATACTTTTTGATAAGAGACATAGCATTACTTCAGTTTGATCAAAAAGTTTAAAGAATATAGGAAAATCCTCGCTACCAACTATAAGTTTTTCTCTTGGCACTATTTTAGTTTCGTCAATTCGAGCAGAATTAGTATTATTTCTTAAAACAGTGTTAGTTCCTCTATATTGAAGAATAACCTTACCCTTTATACTCGATTCTTTTTGTATTTCTAATGAGTGAAAATTAGGTGAGTTATTAAAGCAAACCATTACTCCATTAATTTCTTTTTGAATAAAATTAAAGTTGTTAATTAGAAACCTTACAATTTCATTCGTTGTAGGAATATCATCACTATTATTTTTAAATCCAAAGGAACGAAAATAGTGTTTATTTGCCCGTGCCCAATCCTTTGGTGTTGTAATAATTTCTTCTCCATTAACGAAGTATTTTAATACATGCTTCATATATTTTTGTCTTTTTTGAGCCATTATAGTAATATTTAAGGTTTTTTATCTAAGAATAATTAAGAAAAAAAGCCTTGTCAAGTACATTTTAATATTTTTCTCAAAAATTATCACTTCATCAACTTCCTATCTTTCAACCAATCTTCCAAACGGAATGCCCAGGTTTCTACAGGGCCTCTGTTTTGTTTTTTTAAGCCATAGCCATGACCGCCTTTTTCGTAGATGTGCATTTCTACAGGTACTTTGTTTTTCTTACAGGCTAAGAAATACGCAATGCTATTTTCTGGTTGAACCCAGTCATCAGTTGTGCTTACCAGGAATGTAGGTGGGGTATCCTTCGTTACCTGTTTGTCATTTGAATACAATTCTATTTTATCAACCGGAGGATTTTTGCCAATCAGATTATCTCTTGAGCCTAAATGCCCGATTCTATCATTAAATGATATTACCGGATAAATCAATAAAGAGAAATCAGGTCTTACACTAACTGATGGGTCAGTTATTTCTCCTACCTGAGTATTGAAATGGGTTGAAGCCGTAGAAGCTAAGTGTCCACCGGCCGAAAAGCCCATGATACCTATTTTATCAGGCGCAACTCCATATTTTGCCGCATTTTTGCGTATCAGTCTGATGGCCTGCTGGGCATCCTGTAAAGGTCTGATTTCGTCGTTATCAAACAAATCTTCCTGTGGCAAACGATACTTTAATACAAAGGCTGTCATGCCATGTGCATTAAACCATTTAGCAATGTCATGTCCCTCATGGTCGATAGCCAGAATGCTGTAGCCACCACCGGGGCATATAATTACTGTGGCATCAGAGGTTTTTTTCTTTGCCGGATACACAATCAAAGCAGGTTGGGTTACATCTCTCACACGTGTAATACCATCGGTAGTTTTAGCATCTTCCGGTACTTGCTTTCCAGTCGATCCCGGTGCAGTGCCTGTATAAAGCAGAATAGTTTCGTTTTGGGCAAAAAGATCAGACATAAGTGTCATGGCGAATAGCATTAAAAACAATTTTTTCATTGAGCGATTTTTTGATAGGGTGAATATTGGAGCAGGTTTTCACCGGCTCATGGATGGTTATTTTACAAAGTTGAAAAAAAATATTGTTTCTGACACTTTTCTACTAATATTGTATAGCTATTTCTTTTTCTTATGCTTCCTGCCTTAGAAAACTATCTCCAGTTTATTCAGCAAATCCATCCGCTTTCTCAAGAAAGTATCGAAGCACTTGTACCTTTTTTAGTACCAAAAAATTTTGCCCGAAAAGATTTTTTAGTGCATCAGGGTAACGTTTCTGATGAATTACATTTTATTGTTTCGGGCTGTGTACGTGAATACTTTGAAGATGCCAATGCTAATGAAATCAATACATGGTTCGGTTTCGAAAATGCCATAGCTGTTTCTACATATAGTTTTTTCTCGCAGAAACCCAGCTTAACCAATATTCAGGCATTAGAAGACACCGAAACGATTGTTATTAAACATGAAGACCTGCAAAAACTCTTCAATCAGTTTCATGAAATCGAAAGATTGGGGCGGCTGTTGGCAGAACAATACCTGGTGCAGATTGAAGAAATAAAAATCATTCTGCAAACCCTATCGGCCAGACAACGGTATGAATACCTGCTCCAGAACAAACCTGAATTTATCAAGCGCATTCCTCTCAAATATCTGGCTTCTTTCTTAGGCATCAAACTCGAAACATTGAGCCGGGTAAGAGGGCAGAAATAAAAAATAGCAGACCTGCCGAAGCTAATCTGCTATTAACAACTACCCTCTAACCTATTTCAGAAACTGTTTGAGTTAATCTTGTTATGCTCAAACAGTTTCTTAATCGCAATACGTATTGGACTTTATTCTTACTCTACCCGATGTGGGGCTAAAATGTGTTCCCTCTTTAAGCGTTACTTTTTTGGCCTGTATATGCATCACGGCCGCTCCCGTTACAGAATAGGGGTCATTGGTATAATTACTTAAAATCAAATGATCCCGAGCGGTCTGATGCCACTCTCCTGTATTATAAAGGACCGCTGAATTAGAACCTGTAGGCCGGTAGACAATATCATGTGCCGTGATACTCTGAAGTCCGGCATTAACAGCAATCATTGCCCTCATACGTGCCCCTTGTCCGGCAGTAAAGGCGTTTCTGCAAATAAAATTCCCATATCCCATCATATTCGATGTCATTGGTGCGTAAGCTACCCCACAGGCATCTGTATTACCTCCGATATAATTACATGAGCCATTCACCCCGCCATCATCATCGGCAGGTGTATCGCACAGCAAATCCCCATCATTCTCGCAATCATAACAAGCATTGCCACTATTTCTGGTTACGTTTTCTGCACCAAAATACGTTTCGAAAGTATGATACAAACCGAGGCAGTGTCCGGCTTCGTGCCCCATTGTGGCAATATTGTAGGCTTGCCCATCAAGGCTCAGATAAGTATTAGGAATTGCATAGGCATTGCCGTTACCATCCATAGCTCTATGAATAAAAATATTAAGACAGCCAGAGATTAAATAGGGGGCTAACTCGCCTTCTTCGGTTTCTGTATCCTGGGTGTTCAGATCAGTATTGTTTACCTGTCTTATGTTAATCAGCATCATGCAGATATTGTGTGGTTTCATCCTGTCTACCATATACTGAAAATTAGTCATAATATTAGCGTCGTTATCTGCCCTGAGTGTACCATCATTATTGGCAAAAACCGTAATATAAACCCGTACACAATAAGGCGTATTAATAGCCGATATAGTATTAAGGCTATCTTTCTGCTTTTGTGTGAATTTTACTGCGGGTTTTGTAATTCTTGTTTTACATTCAACTTTCTGGGCAAAAATATCTGTATGAAAGAACGCTATTAAACAACCGATGCAGAGTATCTTTTTCATGTTCATAATGTTTTAAAATGGAAGAATAAGTCAGCTTATTTTTTTTCGTCCAGTCTTTTCTTCAAAGCATCAATCTCTTTCTGCTGCTGGATACTATAAAGCGTTAACTCTTCAATTTTCTGCATCATTTTTGTCATTAATTCAGCTACATGAGCTCCCTTTTCCTGCACAGTTCTGGCCGAAGGCACATCAGGCAAATGTTTATTCTCTTTTATAAAAGATTCTACTTCGCTCAAAGATTTTAGTTCAAAGCCCTCATCAAAAACATAATCTGCCCAGCCGGTTTCTACAATTACCTCATTGGCACGTATCACTCCCAAAACATCTAATTTATTATCAGGTGTTGTAGTACCTATTCCTACTCTGCCTCCACCCTGCGCTAAAATAACATTCAGGTTAGTATTATTATTCAGGTAAAGTCCGGTTTCTAAGGCATCTATTTCATTACCATCTATAAGCATATTCTGTGTGCCGCTTGTAATTCTTAAAGCACTTGTAGTACCAGTATTTTCATCACCTAATACGTGTAGCCGGGCTGAGGGGCTAAATGTACCCACGCCTACATCTCCGCTACCTCTTACTGTAAATTTGGTAGAACCGTTATATTCTAATCTCCAATAATTAATTGAGGCTGTTGCGCTCTCCAAATCACTTTGGGCAGTCCAGTAGTTAGCATTCGTATTGGTTGACCAGTTTATTCTTGACCATGACCCTGTGGTATGTATGCGCAAATGCGGGTCAGAATCAGAGCCATCATGCACAATATGTAGCTTGCCTGTCGGAGAAATAGTGCCAATCCCGATTTTCCCATTATGAGCTATTGACATACGAGTAGATAGTAAAGTATTTCCATTTTCAGTGGTAGCAAATTCTATCTTGGTTCCGTTGGCTGTTGTAGTCCAGGTTTCTGCAGACATGAGCCTGATCTGGCTTCTGGTAGGGCTGATTACCGAACTATTGTGTCCTTTACCATCCAAGCTGAGTAAATAAGAACCGTTGACAGTTGTTGAAGGAGCCGCTAAAGTACCTCCATGCCTGATACCCACAATATTGGGTGGGTTCGTACCTTGCAAAACAATATTATCCGTCGAGCTTGACTGTTTGCTGTTGATATTATTAGGTGTAAGGGTCACACTTTGTGCCATAGAAATTTTATAAGAAGCAACAATAAATAATAGGAGGAGAAGTTTTTTCATGATAAAAGGTTGTTTAAAATTCAATAATGCTACAAGTTTATAATCAGTAATCTAAAAAAAATTAAACCATTTATTAAATGGTAAAAGTTTTTACTAAATGGCTGGTTATGTGCTTATAGTCTGTGTATGTATTATAAATAATTTGACATTTATCAAATACTTATCTCAATAAAAAAACCCTATTTTGAACTCGGTTTACCTAATTCTGAAAAAATCATGAGAAAAATCACCTTTTTGCTAAGTTCCCTGTTAATCGCTACCGTCGGTTTTGCACAAAAAGACATCCAGAAAAGTTACCAGACCCAGTTTATCATGGCTGAAAACGGCTCAACTATTCAGTTAGATGAAGGCTCTTTTACTTTCACAGGAAGCCTCTCTATGGAAGGCAAAAAGAATGTAACTATCAAAGGAAAAGGCAAAGACAAAACTATTCTGTCGTTCAAAGGACAAACCGATGGTGCTGAAGGAATAAGGGTTTCTAATGCCGAAAATATTATTATAGAAGACCTGACAGTACAGGATAGTAAAGGCGATGCCGTAAAAACTATGAATGTAAAGGGTATTACATTCAGAAATGTAAAAACTGAATGGACAGGCGCCCCAAAGAAAGAAAATGGCTCTTATGGCTTGTACCCTGTGCAATGCGAAAAAGTATTGATTGAGGGCTGTGAGGCCATTGGTGCTTCTGATGCAGGAATCTACGTGGGCCAGTCGAAAGATATTATTGTCCGTAAATCACGTGCCTATCATAACGTGGCCGGAATTGAAATTGAGAATTCACTGAATGCCGATGTCTATGAAAACGAAGCAACAGAAAATACAGGCGGTATTCTTGTATTTGATCTGCCAGATCTGATTCTGAAAAAAGGCGGCTATACGCGTGTCTACAAAAACAATATTCACCATAACAATCTGCCTAACTTTGCTCCCAAAGGCAATATTGTTGGCAAAGTACCTGATGGCACAGGGGTATTGATTTTAGCAGCTAACAACGTAGAGATATTTGATAATCAGATTATTAATAATAAGTCTGTCAGTACAGGTATTATTTCTTATTTCACTACTGAAAATCCTATCAAAGACCCGACCTATTATCCTTACCCTGTAGCAATTAATATTCATGATAACGTCTATGAGCGTGAACACGTGAAAGCAACCGGAAAAGGTCGTTTCGGGCAAATGTATAAGTTTAAACTACGGTTTGGCAAGAATGTCCCGCATATTCAATGGGATGGTATTGCAGACGAAAAGAATTCTGGTAAAGTTTTGTGTATCAAAAACAATAAGAATGTATCATTTGCCAATTTGGATGTAGAACATAATTTCAAGAATGTTTCGCGTGATGCTACCGTCCATGATTGTAGCCTGGAAAGTCTTAAAATGGCAAAAATTGATTAATCTTAATAGGGAGTAATGCAGGGACGCCCAGTTGGGGAAGCCCAGTGCGTAACCTTTTTACTATACAATGCAAAGATTTTTATCAGTAATAATAGCCCTGAGCATTTTCGGTTTGTCTTCCTTTAATCAGCAGTATTTGCCACAGGAAAACAAGACAATAATGCCCAAGGGGAAACTTTCGGAATATGCCTTTTTTGATGGGAATATATCCGAACAAAAGCCTGCAAAAGGTATAATGCCTTTCTCGCTCAATACACCCTTATTCAGCGATTATGCAGAGAAGCTCCGCTTTGTAAAACTACCCGAAGGTACCAAAGCTATCTATAACGACAAAGAGGTATTAGATTTTCCGGTAGGTACAACACTTATCAAAA
This sequence comes from Emticicia sp. BO119, assembly GCF_013912375.1. Classification (GTDB taxonomy): domain Bacteria; phylum Bacteroidota; class Bacteroidia; order Cytophagales; family Spirosomataceae; genus Emticicia. The sequence continues at coordinate 305,193 of NZ_JACETV010000005.1, forward strand.
CCTTTTACTTTCCGAACGATTTCAGAAATACAGAAAAAGGCAGGAGAATCATAGAAACCCGTCTGTTAATGCACGAAACCGATGGTTGGAAAGCTCTGGTATATGTATGGAATGATGAACAGACAGATGCTTATCTGGAAGTAGCAGGCGATACAAAAGAGGTAAGCTATATTGACCTGAACGGCAAAAAGAAAAAACACCCTTACGGTATCCCGAATCTGAACCAGTGCAAGGGTTGTCATAACAGAAACGAACAGATGTCGCCTATTGGCCCATCAGCCCGACAACTGAACGGTACTTACCACGTATGGGGACTACCCGAAGGCATAGAGAATCAGCTGACAGCCTGGCAAAAAACAGGAATCCTGCAAAATTTACCAGCTATTGAACAAGTGCCTAAAGCCCCTATCTGGAATAAACCCGAAACAGGAAGCATTGAAGAAAGAGCACGAATCTGGTTAGATATTAATTGTGCCCATTGCCATCGTTTAGGTGGCCCGGCCCAGACCTCAGGTTTGAATCTGAGTATCCATGAGGCAGACCCATTGGCTATGGGTATTCTTAAAACTCCGGTAGCGGCGGGTCGTGGTTCAGGCAATCGTAAATTTGATATTGTGCCGGGCAAGCCTGATGAGTCAATCTTACTCTACCGCATTGAATCAACCGACCCCGGTGAAATGATGCCCGAAGTAGGGAGAAAAACTATTCATAAAGAAAGTATCGAACTCCTGAAAGAATGGATTAAACAACTAAAAAAGCCTTAGGAGAGCCAGGGTTTATCTTAATGGTTTAAGCCACAAACCGTAGAGACGTAATGCCATACGTCTCTACCCAATCAGATAATTCCTGAAGAACCTTACTTCCCACACCTCACCACATCATTCCATCGCCTTGTCATAATCTTATTTAGTAGTTTTTATATCCGATATAGATTTGTTCATCAAAATCAATAGGGATTATGAAAAAGCTATTATTTATCATCATTTGTCTGCTGACATGCTTTATTGCTTATACTCATCCGGGCATAGGCATTGTTACCAATACGAAGGGCGAGATTTTTTACAGCGATTTATCTCGTGTCTGGAAGGTTTCTGCCGATGGCAAAACCAAAACAATTGTAGTTCCCAAGGTACATACTCACGAACTCTACATGGATAAACAGGATAATCTTTATGGAGAACATCTATGGTATGAAGGTGAAGCCATTGACAAATGGGGACATTTTGTATGGAAATATGACAGCGAAGGCAAATTCATTAAAGTAAAACCCGATACTGAAGGCTTTCTGAGCAATTACAGTTTCACTCGTGACGCACAAGGCAATATGTATTGGATAGAGCGTGGAAAAAAAGAAAGTATCCTGATGAAACGTGACGTAGCAGGAAAAGTATCTATCTTACAAACCCTCAAAACGACTGATGTGAGATGGCAGTATTGTCAGGAAGACGGCACTTTCTTTTATGTAGACGATAACGATCTCTTTAAAATAAAAGATGGCAAAGTAAGTACTGTTTCCTTGAATTTAGATGAGGTAAGAGCGCGTAAAATAAGATTTACCCCCAACCATAGCATTTTTGGTATGTGGACAGACAATGCTGAGAACGTTTATGTAGCTGTATATGAAAACCGAGAAATCCGTAAGATTCAGACCAATGGAAAAGTCTCTGTTGCCTATACTGCTCCAGTAGGCTGGCATCCGACTGGTGGCCTCTTCGATAAAGATGGTAACCTTTGGGTTTTAGAAAACAATTCTGCCAATCAGGTGAGAGTAGTGAAGGTAAATCGTGGTGATTTAGCCAAAGTAGCTTCTGAAAAATCTGATATAAACTTTATGATTTTCAATCTCTTCTGCTTATTGGTTGGCGGTAGTTTACTCTTTTTTCTCATCAGAAAATTCCCGATTATGAAATCATTCCGGCTTATGCTGCAAACTACTTTTTTGATTTGTTTTGTTTCATTCAATTCTCTGGCACAAAACTCTGGCCTTGCCGTTGGCGAAGATGCCCCTGCCTTTGACCCTTATCATGTATCAGGCAAGGACAAAGGAACAAAAACCTGTCCGATGTGTAAATATGGTGCTAAAACCGATGGCCTTATGGTATGGATAAACGACGATTTGCAGAATTACGAAAAGCTATTGAGCTTTTTAGAAGGACAATACCTCACCAAAAACGCCAACAATTGGAAAACTTTTATTGTTTTCATGAATCCCAACCATAAAAAGGAAAGTTTACTGAAACGGCAATTAAGTGATTATACCAGAAAATTAGATCTGAAAAATGTGGCCTTTACTTTTATCAATTCTCCTACTGATACTGAGACCGCTGGAGTTTATGAGATTAACCCTAAAGTTAAAAACACCATTTTTGCTTACAAAAAACGGGTTATTACAAAAAAATTCGTCAATTTCGATACGGGGAATGAGAATTTCAGTGCATTAGTAAATTTTTAATTATTCAACCATAACTGTGTAAAGCAATGAAAAATCAACGATTGCCCTTATTAATCAGCGCATTTAACTTATTGCTGATTCTGTTTATTGCCGCTAAGCCCAGTCAGGAAAATTTCGACAAAATCAGAGTAAAAGAATTTGAACTGGTCGATAAAGCAGGTATTAAACGAGCCTCTCTCAAAACTGAAAATGATGGCTCAGTAATTATGCGAATGATAGACAAAACAGGAACCATCAGAATAAAATTGGGTGCAGACGAAAACGGTTCTGGTTTGGTAATGCTCAACAACTCAACAGAAGTAGGATTTCATGCAGTAGCTAAAAAAGAGAAAACTACCCTTGTATTAGCAGATAAAGACGGCAAAAAAAGAGAATACTAATATGAAAAAAAGCATAAAACATCTCATCATCAGTAGCTTTTGTTTTCTATCAGCTACCATCAGCCTCTCCGCACAGGATGCTAAGCCCTTTGCCACGTATGTAGGCACAAGCCCATGTGGCAACATTCTTAAACCCTTTTTAGGAGTTGCCAATGAGCCGGATTGTGATTTTACCAAATGGACTCTGACGCTCTACCAACCAAAGGCCAACAGGCCTGCCATGGTAAAACTGGTCTATCGATATGGTGTAAGCAAACCTAATACAAGCGGTTTTATGGACGAAAAAAGAGCAGAGTTTGAAGGCCACTGGACTATCCAGAAAGGCACTAAAACAAAACCCAATGCAACGGTTTATCAGGTAACGGTGCACGGTATAGATAAAAATCTACTTTTTGTTAAATTGAGCGATAATTCTATTCATATGCTGGATAGTCAACGAGGGTTGATGATAGGAAATGCCGGCCATAGTTATACCTTTAGCAAAGCAAAACTCTGATTGACTATGAAATATATTATGCTGATATTTATAGGTATTTTAACCGGATTTGAGGTTAATGCTCAAACAAAAGGTGTAGAAAACGAACCTTACCTTACTACTTCATCAAAACCTATTTCTACAGGTAAAGATGTCTATGGTATTTTTGAGGGCAGATGCGCCTGTCAGGAATTAGCGGCAGTATTAAAGAAAGAAATTTCATCAGATTGCTTTAAAACCAAATGGGGGCTTACGCTTTTTCAGAATCCTGATACGCAAGCCCCGAGTACGTATGTTTTAGAGGGTTCATTTTACAGACAAGCCATCCGTAAAGGCAACTGGTATAATATAAAAGGTACAAAGTCAGACCCTGATGACATCGTTTTTGCATTAGAAGCCGACAACCAACAAACAATCTATTTATTGAAAGGAGACGATAATGTATTGTTTTTCTTGGATAATGATAAAAATATTCTGACAGGCAACGAGCTTTTTAACTATACCCTCAACAGGGTTCAGAAGAAACCAGTAGAATGAAAATCAAGCAACTGAAATACTACCTGATTCCTGCATTCTGGCTTATCGTTACCCTCTTGATGATCGGACAAGACCTACTGTTCAGTGCTTTAAAAGGGAATCTGGTGGTATGGACAGATACGCTGATTTTCAAAATCAAGTGGTTGCTATATATTCCTATTACTTTTATTGTATTCTGGTTAGGAGAAAAACTACCTTTGCAGCCTCCTCACCTTATAAAAAACCTATTCTTAAACCTGTTTATTTCTTTAGCAGTCAGTTTTCTGGCTGTGATAGTTTATTCAGTACTTGTTACCTGGTTCTGGAATCTGTTTATCGGGCAAACCCAATTCCCGGTAATTTTAAAAAGGAATTTAGCAGTTTCACTTTTCAATGAGTTTGTCAATTACTGGATTATACTGGCGGCTCATAAAGCCTATACCATCTTCCGGCAGTTTCAACAATCAGAGGTCGATAAAGCCAATCTTGAGAAGCAATTATCTGATGCTAAATTAGGTTTTCTGAAAATGCAGTTACAGCCGCATTTTCTGTTCAATACGCATCATAACATCATCGGCTTAATGCAAAAAGGTGATACTGAAAAAGCCACCAAGATGTTGATGAAATTAAGCGACTTGCTGCGCCTGAGCCTTAGAGAAAACAATGCCGATTTGGTGCCCCTTAAAAACGAAGTACATTTATTGACTTTGTATTTAGATATTCTGAAAGTGCGCTTTGAAGAGCGTCTGGATTATCAGATACTCATCAACAACGAATTACAAAAAGCCTTTGTGCCACCTATGCTCCTGCAACCTTTGGTAGAAAATGCCGTAAAGTATGGTATCGAGCCTTTTGCCAAACAAGGTAAATTAGAAATTTCAGCTCAAAACGGACAGGATAAGCTTAAGCTATCAGTGAAAGATAATGGGATAGAAACGTTTCAGCATTTCAATTTTGGGATTGGACTGATGAATACGCAGGAACGTTTGAAAAATCTTTTTGGAGAGGAGGCGACACTTGATATTGCAAGCAATACACCTGATAATGGCATTACGGTTACCATCATTTTACCTCTTTTGAAATGACCTACAAAGTTCTGATAGCCGACGATGAATCAATAGCCAGAGACATTCTGCAAAAACAATTGCAGGAGTATCCGCAGATTGAAGTAGTGGCTGTTTGCAAAAATGGTAAAGAGGCTTTTGATTCTATTGAAAAGCATCAACCTGATTTGGTTTTCTTAGATATTCAGATGCCGGAACTAAACGGCATTGACCTGGCCAAAAGCCTGAATACTGAAAAACTACCGGTCATTATTTTTGTGACCGCTTTTGATAACTATGCCCTGCAAGCCTTTGAAGCCAATGCTATTGATTATCTGCTGAAACCTTTTGATAAAGAGCGTTTCGACAAGACGTTTCAGAAAGCATTGAAGCAATTGCAATTAACGAATAAAGAAGATTTAACGAACGTTTTTGATAAATACAGCCAGTTTTTTCAACAATTTTCGCAACCTGCTTATCCTGAAATTGTTACGGTAAAAGATGGTGGACGTATCCAATTACTAAAAACCGCTGATCTGATGTATATTGAAGCTGAGGGGAATTATATATCCTTGCAGACCGAAAAATCGAAGCACTTGCTCTATGAAACATTGACGAGTTTTGAGCAGAAACTCAATCCCAAGACTTTTGTTCGTATTCACCGCTCTACTATTGTTAATATTAATTTTATTAAAGAAATACAATCTCATTTCAACGGAGATTATTCAGTATTACTGAAAAACACCAAAGTCCTGCGTATGAGCCGGAATTATAAGGAGAATCTGATTCATTGAATTATTCCTGTCTTGAACTTTGATTTCACTGATTAAATCAAATGACAATCAATTATTGGAGTCATTATTAAATCACAATAATCAGGTAAATCAGTTAAAACGGTCCGCCGTCGCGGCAAAGTTCAAGACGAAATTTTACTAAAAAATCTGTATGTAATACTTGAAATAAGGGTAGATGATAGAGTTTAAGGCTTTATCATTCGGTTAGTTTTTTGTTTAATCTTTATTTCAATTGTTCATTTTTAAACATTTACCACATGAAAAAGTTAGTTCTATTGCTTCTATTACCCTTAGGGCTTTCTGCCCAGAAACAAGTAGGCGGCTCCTGTGAATGCTGCGAAGCTATTTATCAGCGCATGCCCGCAACCCTCTCATGGGAAACCCGGATTTCAGATAAAGACGAAGAAGGAGAACCTATGGAGATTACAGGCATTATCTATCAGAAAGACGGGAAAACCCCTGCCCCAAATGTGATTCTGTATGTGTATCATACCGATGCCAAAGGCAATTATTCGAGAGGTACAGGCGATGCCTGTGCCAAACGTCATGGGAAACTCCGTGGCTGGATGCAAACTGATCATATGGGCCGATACAAGTTTGTCAGTATCAGACCTGCCTCCTACCCCAATGCTACTATTCCGGCACATATTCACCCAACTATTAAAGAGCCAAACAAAAATGAATACTATATTGATGAATATCGCTTTGAGGGAGATAGATTTTTAACTAAAGAAGAAATTGCCAGAGACGAAAATCGTGGGGGTAGCGGCCTCATTAAACTTATCAAAAATGATAAAGGCATCTGGATTGGGAAGCGAGACATTATTCTTGGGAAGAATATTCCGAATTATTAAAAAAATTTGTGGCGCGAACTTCCGGTTCGCGCCACAAATTATCATTTCCTGTCACTATGCCCCAGAGATTTTTCAGGTGCAATAAGGTCTCTCACAAGTTGTTTCAATTCTTTGATTTCAGGGAAATGTCCTTCACGCTTACGGTCAAATATGACCTCCTCATTCAACAATACCTGAAACCTCCCGGCTATTTCGCTGGGGCGCAGGCTAACTTCTCCTAACTCCTCTTCAAAGGTTGTCAGTAATTCCTGCGCCATCCATGCCGAGCGCATCAGCCAATGACATTTGGGGCAATATTCTAAAGTAATTTTTGGTTTCATAGTATTCTACCATGCCACTTGTCATACTGTGGCATGGGTAGGCTTTTATTTCTTCAATGTCGACAAATATTCAACTAAATCTACAAATTCCTGTTTCTGTAATGGAAATTTAGGCATTAATGATTCTTTTAATGCTTCCTGCGAGGCTATTTCTGAACGCTTGTAAGTAGTAGGAGTAGCCGTACCGAGGGCTTTGACAGTAATTTCATTTTCGGTTTTTGTCAGAATCATACAATCTACTTCTGTACCATTTTTCAATTTTACCTTAAAGCCTTCAAAGCCAAAACTAATCCCCTGGCTTGGGTTCATGATAGCCGTATATAAAGCCTCTTTTGATAGTTTGCTCCCGATTTCTGACAACGCCGGGCCGAAATTCACCCCTTCACCTTTACCTAAATGGCAGGTTGCACAATACATTTTAAATACCTCATGCCCTTTATTGGCATCGCCTGTCAGTTTTATCAAATCGCTCACACTCCCCACAGACTTATCGACATCTGCGCCAAACATCTTCATGGCTTCTGTGCGAATATCACCATGCCATGTGCCTAACAACAATTTTTTAGCAATAGGCATTACTTCTTCCGGCACTTTTTTCGCCTTTACCAGTTCCCACAAAATCTCCTCGCTATTCCAGCCATTCATTGCTTGCATAGCCCTTTCGCGTACTGGCAGACTCAGGCTTTTATTATTGAATAAACTTATCAGATAATCAGTTACAGGCTTATCATCAACACTGCCATACATATTAATTGCTTTTAATACTACCTGTTCGTCTTTGTTTCTGGTGAGTTTCTGAAATTCTCCGATACCATTAATTCTTATTTGTGTTCTGGCAGCTTCACCTCCGTAAATACTGTCGGTCATTGCCATATTCACCAATCGTGGCGACTGGTCTTTTAACTGATAACGCTTTACAAGATCAAGGTAATCTGCCGGATTCTGGATACCCTCCAGTACTTTTGGTAACAGGCTGGCATATAACGGGTCTTTTTTTGCACTTTCGATATCCAGGTGTTTAAACACTAAAGTCTTAATATCAGCAGGTGCATTTCCACCGTCCAGCATACTAAACAATACCTTGGTTTTATCAGGGCTTGTCTGGAAATCAAAAGCACGGAAATACCGTAGCTTGTCGCTACCGGTTGCAGTTTTAGATAATTCTGCCAGACGAAAAACATTATCAGTTGAACGGCTTCTCCAGACTATATCTTTCGAGCTATTATCTACTTTCCATTTATCGCCTATGCGGGCTATATACTTAGCAAAAAAAGAATCCCATTGATTATCAGCAGCAATACCTAAAGTCTCCAGATACCAGCGGTCTTTCCCATCATACTGTGTCGCCAAGGTTGTCCAGATATCAGCCGCTTCCGGGCTTGTATTATGGCGAAGTGCTAAAAGAACTTCTCTCCGGATTTGTGGAGAAGGGTCTTCTGATAATTTCTTCAATAGCGCAATATCTGCCATTTTCAACTCACGAGCCAGGCGGATACCTGTTATCCTGATGTCTTCGTCTTTGTCAGCCAGGGCCGCATCAATGTATTTTTTCTCTTCACCTTTGATATTCCCTAACAGCCAAAGGGCTCTTGCCCGCATTCGAGAGTTATCTGATTCCCACAAGTCAACTAAAGCATCTTCGGCTTTTTTCTGCCAGCCGTTGAGTTTTGTCCATGCCAGATAACGTACTGCTAAATTCGGATTCTGCAAGGCTTTTACACAGCCCTCTGGTGTTTCAAAATCAAAGGTTGGCACTGAATAATCTTCACCTCTTGGTGCAATTCTATAAATACGACCACGTAAACTATCACCCATTGCGTGGCCACCTACACCCGGGTCATACCAATCAGCTACGAAAACAGAACCATCTGGTGCCATTGCGACATCTGACGGGCGAAACCATTGGTCTCTCTTTGAGCCATCAAGAATATTGTTAATGGTAGCTTTAAATCCTGCACCGTCTTTTTCTGCGGCATAAGAGCGCACAATATTAGGGCCTGCATCGCAGTGAATCACCTGATTGCGGTATTTTTCAGGCAATAGATCGCCTTCATATACGATCATACCTGTAGGCGAACCGGCACCAGTTTGCAGAAGGTTAGGCATTACCCCCGGGTCGTTCAGATGCCAATGGCGTAGTGGTATTTCGCTTTCCCAGTTGGTGCGACGTTCCTGCCAGCTTGCACCTGTCATTTCATCTTTAAATCCATAGTTACCGAAATCTACCACGTAGTTAATCCGTACACCCTTGTTCCCGTCATCGTCGTTATCCGACTGCCACATTCTACCATATGAATCAACGGCTACTTCATAGTTATTTCTGAAATTCTGTCCTAAAATCTCAACATCTGAGCCATCAGGGTTGCATCTGAAAACCTTTCCTTGTCTGTATGCGGAGAATGGTCTTCCTAAATCATCTTTCAGTTCAACACCATTTTTATCATGCAAGGTTTGTACTTCATTACCTGCATTGAAATACAATTTTCCGTCGGGCCCGAAGCTGAAAGCATGAATTGCATGGTCATGCTGATTTCCGGTCAGATTCGTAAACAGCAAATCTTTTTTGTCTGCTTTATCGTCACCGTTCTCGTCGGTAAATACAAAGACATTAGGGCTACATGAAACAATCACCTTATTGCCCAAAACCGAAATACCCAAAGCAGAGTTAATCTCTTCGCCCTGGTAAAACACGGTGGTTTTATCTGCTTTCCCATCTTTATCTGTATCTTCCAATATCAGAATCCTGTCTCCTTTCTTGTTATAGGGGTTCTGCGGATTCAGTTTATTACGGTAATTATACCCCTCACAAATCCAGACTCTTCCCTTGGCATCAATATCCATATTGGTAGGGTTCATCATCATTGGTTCAGAAGCAAACAAGGTTACCTCCAAATCAGGATCGGCTAATTGTACACCATCAAGGGCATGTTCAACCTTACGTTTGTCTTCGTCTGTCAGTTTCGCATACTCCTCATCAGGCAGCGTTGCAGGAGCTTGTTTACAGGCACTTGCCAGCAATAAAACGGAGAGAGAAAAAATGATTGATTTTTTCATTGTAAATGATTGTCGTTATAGGCTTTGAATAGATAGGCTAAAATTATAGAATAAGTGTTGATTCGACAAATAAAATATTCACTACTCAGTTTTTCAGCGAAACCACTCCTTTTTCTACACCTAAGCCCAGTATATGTTTCGCTCTCAGATAACGGTTGGCATTACCGGCATCATAATTTGCACTTGTGGCATCAAAACTACTGACTCTTACCATTCCTGACGAATGAATAAACTCATTATTACCCAGCCACATACCTACATGTACCACTCTTTCGGGTTTCTCGGGGGTAGCTTTTTCACCAAAGAACAATAAATCGCCTACTTTCAGGTTTTCAAAGGCTACATCTTCACCAACAAAAGCCTGCTGAGAGGCATCTCTTGGCAACAGAATACCATTGGTCTGGTACACCATACGCATATAACCACTACAATCAACCCCTTTCCACGAAGTACCACCCCATAAGTATGGCAAGCCAATCATACGGAAAGCCGTTTTTGTCAGAGCTTCTGGACTTGGTGTGGTCATTTGCTTCCAATCCTGGTATGAAATAGCCTCTCTTTTGGGGATAAATCCTTTTCTGGCATCCGGATATGCTACTTCATAGAAATCGGTTAAAGTATCTTTTACCACAAATAAATCGCCCCAGGTAAGGTCAGAAACTGTTTGTGTGTTTTCGTCAGCACTGGTATAAGCAAAACCAAATGGCCTGGCAAACATAAGTTTCATCTGACTCTGATAAGTATCAATTTCGGCTTTAAGTTTGCGTTTAATTGTACTTCCGTCTACCCAGCCTATATAATGGTCAGGGGTTTGTACCAGATACCAGTTCCGATCTTTTTCCAGTACTTTCAGGCTTGTGCCCAACAATGCCTGCGTGGCCAACTCAGCCGATTCTCTGGGCATACTACGAATATTGGCTACCGATACATTTACCAGAGCAAAGATTTTGCCTTCTAATTCTTCTTCATCTGGCAGCACTCTGATTTCTTCGGGTATCGCGTAGCCACTGGTATGCAAACGATTTAATAATTCTTTTTTGGCTAACGGAAGATTGGTTTTACCAACTAATAGATTGCTGTCTAATGCTATCTGAAAAACAGTTGTCCGTTTATCAGGTGCATATTTTTTCTTCACCTGCTCAATAATTGCCTGAACAGTAGGGTGAGTGGCAGGTATCTGATTTATCTGGGCAAAAAGCGTGTTGCTGAGACCAATCAATACAAATAATACATAAAGTTTAGTGCGCGTGTTTAGGGGATAATACATTGGGTATATAACTATTGTAAATGATTCCAGCCTTGGGCTTTAATGCCTGCCTTTGCTCCACTTTTCAATACAAGTTCTAAGTCCTTGTCTTCTGTCATATAACCGATAGGCGTAATGTCTGACAGGTTTTTTATCTTATCAAAATCAGTCTGTTTTACAGTAAACAATAGCTGATAATCTTCTCCGCCATTCAATGCGGCAGTGATAGGACTTATATTAAATTCAGAAGCTGTAAGCATCGTAATGTCTTCAATTGGCAGTTTATCTTCAAAAATCAAGGCACCTACCCCTGACTGGGTACTCAAATGAATAATTTCAGAAGCCAAACCGTCAGAAATATCAATCATAGAAGTTGGTACCACCCCTGCTTCTGCTAACTCATGCACAATATCGGCTCTTGCTTCCGGTTTTAGCTGCTTGCCTACCAGAAAAGATTTTTCTTCCAGATCAGGCTGCATATTCGGGTTAGCTATATATTCCTGCTTCTCTCTTTCCAGAATCTGCAAACCAAAATACGCCGCACCTAAATCTCCTGTTACGCAGAGTATATCATTAGCTTTAGCACCATTTCTATAGGCAATTTTGTCTTTATCTACTACACCTGTTGCAGTGATTGAGATTACCAGGCCTGATCTTGAAGCAGAGGTGTCTCCACCTATCAAGTCTACCTTATAATCTTCACAAGCAAATTTAATTCCTTCATAAATTTCATCAACGGCTTCTACTGATATTCTGTTGCTTAAGCCAATACTTACCGTAATCTGCTTTGCAATGCCATTCATTGCGGCAATATCAGATATATTTACCGCTACAGCTTTGTACCCCAGATGACGAAGCGGGGTATAAGAAAGGTCAAAATGAATCCCTTCTAACAACATATCTGTCGATACCAACAAATATTGATTGCCTATATCAATCACCGCGGCATCATCACCAATACCCGTGATAGTCTCAGGATTTCTTGTGGTAAATTTTGATTTTATCCTGTCAATTAAGCCAAACTCTCCTAAGGTGTTCAGTTCTGTTCTTTCCATACAACTTCTCAGCTAATTTCTGTTTTTCTGCAAAGATACATAAAAAAAGGTGGACTTTTCAGCCCACCTCTGTCTCAATGCCCTGTTACCTTATTGAATAGTTAAGGTATATATATTTGTAGTACCACCTGTTTTCTGACTTGGCGTAGTACGGGTCAATATCAATTGTGTATCGGTAATTGAATCAATGTTGAACTCAATTGTTCCACCAGTACCTGTTGGGGCCGGGCTCAGGTTTTTCAGAACTAATTTTGTATCTCCAACTAATTCGTACTGGCCAGAAAAGGTATTACCATCAAATTCTACCAATGTAGCTGATGGGGCAGTTAATAATCTTAACTGAAAACTTGAATAACCCGGTTTAGTATTACTTGCCGCTCCTTTGGTATATACAATTGCACTACCCTCTTTTACAGTATTGGCAATCCAGTTCTTTTTAATTTTTTCCGACACAGGCACAACTTTATCTTTTCCGCAAGAAAAGATAAAAAAACTACAAGCAAACAATAGAATGGCAACCTTTTTCATAGAATGTTATTTTTTGAATATGTTCGTTCAAGCTTTTTTAGCAACATCATCGCTGTATATTCTCAATACCCGACAAATATGGCTTAAATATAAACTAAAAAAAAATTTCTCTGATAATATTGACGTAATTTTTGAGTAATAGGTTGTAATAATAAAATAGCAAATTATGATTTGAAACGAATTAATGTTTATTTTCATTGCCTGCATTCATAAATCTTTACGACCTTTGCAAAAAAATCCAATTGAAAGAATACACCCGAAATCAGCTGGCACTGCGCAACGGGCAGGACAAGGAAGAAATCTGGATAGCCTATCAGTCGATTATCTATGATGTAACGCATTCGAGATTATGGCGGAACGGCAAACACTATGAACACTGGGCGGGACAGGATCTGACTGACGAGCTAAAAGATGCCCCGCACACTGTCAGTGTACTTGAAAGGTTTAAAGTTATTGGGAGATTGATTTAGGAATTGTCTCTGTCCTGAACTGTGATTGAGTTGACTTAATGATTTCGCTGAGAAATTAAATCAAATAATCATTGCTCATCCATGCAATTGCAAATCATAGCCATCGGGTAAATCCGTTTAATCGAAGTTCAAGAAATTTTTCACTTATGAAACTCATCGAATCAATCATACTTTTTGCAAGCCTTGCATTTTTAATCATGTTTGTCGATCAGGCACTTTATAAGAAAGTACCTTTAAGCGACAGTTATTTTTTCCTGATGTTTTCATTGGCAGGTTTCTTATTTTATACGTATCGCAGGGGTTTAAGAAAAATCAAGGAAAAAAAGGAAGCCGAGGCCAGGAAAGAAGAAAAGCCGAAAAAGATTGAGCAACGTCTCAAGAAAAAATAAGCAAACCCGGTAGCCAGAATACCAGCTCGCCAATCCAGCGATAGCGTTCGTTTGGTAACAGTGCTTTAGAAAGGAGCATGATTGCTAAAGTGGTACAGGCCATTAGTAATTCTATCAGGAATACTTTCTTCATATAGCCTTCAATACTTGTTAACAGCGTAAAACCAACAAACACGGTAATCGCTATTACGATTATCAGGGTTTGTTTTTTGCCCATTTTCAGGGCAAAATTTCTTATGCCTTCTTTTTCCTGCATTTCATACCAAGAAAAAACCAAAATACTCTGGTGAACCAGCAGAATAAAATTAAAAGCAGATAGATACTGCCAGAAACCCATATCTCTACCAACAAACGAACTTCCGAAAACAGGCGCACTATACAACAATGCCGTAGCAATCTCTTTATAATAATGATAGGCTGAAGCAGAAGCCCGCTTTTGAAGAACATGAAAATAAACAAGCAGAAAAACTGAAAAGACAATACCAAAAATAATTACAGGTTCGGGCAGAAAAAAAACTAAAAAAATACCTAAGACTGATAACACAATAATAACTACCTGCAAATAATACTGGTTATCGAAATGGAACTGATGCCGTGCATCTTGTGGCTCTGATTTAATATTATCCAGAAGCCTGTCGAAAATATAAATAATCCAGGTACATATTGCTAAAACTATCAATACTAATCCATCAGGTTGGCTCTGCCCATCAGGCATTTTCCAAAACATCCAGCTACTCAATATTGCTCCAGCCACTACATCGAGGCTTAGGTAGTGGAGGGTCAGGAGGATGGTAGTAGTTTTGCTTTTCATAGAAGAATTAGGTCTTGAACTATGATTTACCCGATTTTATGATTTCACAGATAATCATTTTAAGGAATAAATAAATCAACATCTCATATAAAATCAGTGTAATCAAAACAATCAGATAAAACGGTCCGCCGTCGCGGCAAAGTTCAAGACAGAAACTACTAAACCTCCAACACAATCTCATCCCCAATCTTAATTTCACCCTTTTCTACTACCAAGAGGTTTTGCCCGAACAAGATTTTATTACCATTGCTTCTGTATTGAGCCAATGTTTTTAAAGGCTCTTTACCTTTTTCAGCAGTATCAGGATTAATGGTTGTCAGTACACAACGGGCACAAAGTTTTACACCTGCCAGTTTAGCTTCGCCTACCTGAAAATACCGGAAGCTATCCTCATCATGGGCTTCTCCACCTGAAAAAACCAGATTCGGGCGAAAGCGTCTCATTTCTATTTTTTCGTCCAGTTTCTCATTCAGAAAGTCCAGACTTGCCTGCCCGATGATTAATATAGGATAGCCGTCAGAAAAACTTGTATGTTCTTTACGGGTAATTGAATACTTGGGGTCTGTTGGCCGGATAGACTCATCAGGTTGATAGAAAAGATGTGTTTCTTTCCCTAAAACTTCTGTAAACCAGGCATCGGCTAAATCACTGACTCTTACACCTCTCACCACATCGTCCCAGATAGTAATCATATGGTTATCGTCTGTCTGGGGGTCGAATGGTACTTTTAACGGATCAATATCTTTTGTGCGATGAGATATTTTCAGTCCATCACATTCTATGGCTACATCAATCAGGGTCATCTGCTGGTTTTCCCTTTGGGTCATAAACCTATCCTGCCCGTCAGCCAGTACCCACCGGCGGTCATATTGCAGCCCTCTGTCTTCTACCTGCGCCGAGTGAAGCGAAATTCCACCTAAAGATTTAATAGGGTAAATGTTAATTTCAGTAATAATTATTGCCATATTTACTTATATTTTTTCGGACACAACATTTCTCATCTAAAATCGTTTGAGTTATTAGGTCAAACACATAAATTGGAGGGAAATTCAAGGCGTTGTTGCATGCCTCTGTTTAGTGTCGGTGATTGAACAATAACATTATAGCTACAACCTATAAAAATTGTGGGCGTGTGTGATGGCCCTACCCATTTATACAATGAAAAAAATACTTTCTCTCTTTACATTTCTGCTCCTTTCAAGTGGTGTTTTTGCGCAACTCCAACTATACAAACGTGGGCTGGCAAGTTTCGATAAAGGTCAGTACGATTTAGCCATTAAAGACCTGGCAAAGGTAAATAATATTGCTGAAAGTGAAAAAGCGAATCTGAATTACAAAATAGCAGAAGCCTATCGCTTATCAAACCGCTGGGTGGAGGCTATCCCGTATTATGAAAAAGCCTTTGAAGCGAAATTATTAATACCGGAAGCGCATTTCCATTATGCGTTTGCCCTGAAAGCAGCCGAGAAATACGATATGGCTTTAAGAGAACTTCAACAGTTTATCGACTCTAAAAGTACCATTAAAGCCTATAACGAAAAAGCCTACCGCGAAGTAAACACGCTAAAAATTATTGGCGAGCTAAAAAAGAAACAAACCGACATTACTTTCAAAAACCTATCGCAACTTAATACATCAGGCGCAGAGTTTTCTCCGGCGATCCTTGGTGATGAGTTAGTTTTTACTGCTTCACGCAAAGCTAAAACCTATTCAAATGGTTTGCCGTATGTAGGATTATACAAGGCAAGATTAGCCCGCACTATGGCTGAAATAGGTAAACCTGAGAAATTCAGTGCCGCTATTTTTGATGAAGAACGTAACGAGGGGACACCTACGTTTTCGCCAGACGGCAAAACCATGATTTATGCCAGAGGTAATACCGGTAAGAGAAAAGACTTGTCGCCTGATATGGATTTATATATATCCCGTTATGTAGATGGCAGCGGCTGGACGGAACCCCGCTATGTTAGTGCTTCGGATTCGGCCAGTTGGGATGGTTCTCCGGCTTTTTCGCGTGATGGTAAAACCATTTATTTTGCTTCTAATCGTCCGGGAGGTTTAGGTGGTATTGACCTGTATCGGGTAAACATGGACGCATCAGGTCGTTTCGGGAATCCGGTGAATTTAGGTAAAGAAGTCAATACCGCAGGTGATGAAATGTTTCCGTATGTATCAGAAGACGGAAGACTATTCTTTGCGTCTGACGGGCATCCGGGTCTTGGTAAATTAGACCTTTTTATAGCTGTTCGGTCAGCCGGAAAAATCACGGTTGAGAATATGGGTGCACCCTATAACTCAAATATGGACGATTTCGGACTGGTGATGAGTAAAAAAGGGGATATTTTCTTTTCATCGAACAGAGCCGGAGGGACGGGCGATGACGATATTTATTATTATGAAGCACCACAAAAAACCGAAATTGCAGAAAACAAACCGATGATTCCGATTGCAACGCCTGATAGCCTGAGTAAACCAACTGAAATTAAAACGGTGAGGTATTATCTGGCAGGAACGGTTTATACTAAAAATGCAAATAACGAAAATATACCATTGGATTCGGTAAGAATAAAAATCCTGACAACTGGTCAGGAGGAACCGATGACAGAGATTGTTACCCGGAAAGACGGTAAGTTTGGCCCGATTAATTTACAGGAAGATGGTGATTATATAATTTTAGGTAGCAAAAAGAATTATCTGGCCAAACGTGAAGACTTCTCTATGAATGGTCGGGCTATACCGCAAGCCCTGCTTACCAAAGCAATTACTGATACTACGTTTTATACCAGTCTGAATCTTGAAGAAATTGCTCTGGAAAAAACTTTCAGGGTAGAGAATATCTATTATGATCTGGATAAGTGGGACATCAGACCTGATGCGGCTATCGAATTAGATAAATTAGTGCAGGTATTGGTTGATAACCCCACTATTAAAATTGAGTTAGGCTCACATACCGACTCCCGGGCAACAGAGATATATAACCAACGTCTGTCTCAAAGACGTGCCGAGTCTGCCGTGAACTATATTGTTTCTAAAGGTATTGATAAAGCCCGTATTACTGCAAAAGGCTATGGCGAAAGTGAACTATTGATTAAGAATGCCAGAACCGAAGACGAACATCAGACTAACCGTCGTACTGAGTTCAAGATTATTGAAGTAGAATAATAATAAACCCATCCATAAATTAACAGCCCTGGAATTTTTTCTGGGCTGTTGTTGTTTTCATATATCTATACATCTGAACTATTCTCAAATCAGAAGATTTGATACTATCCACACCGATTTGGTAGTTTATCGTTAACGGAATTGCTATAGATAAGGATTATATTCCTTCAAGAATATTCTTCAATTTCTCCAGATTATCATCTTTACTTGCCTTTGCGCTGTAGATAATTTTCCCTTCTTTATCAATCAAGAAAGTTTGAGGGATATAGGTTATTTTCCAGAATATTCCCAACGTTTCTTCACTGTCACGAATATGAATCATATCCAGATTATGCTCTATAATAAAGTTTTTCCAGTCATCTTCATCAATATCACTTGAGATGAGGATGGTTACTAAACCTTTATTCTTATATTTATCAGCGATTGTTTGTATTACAGGTAATTTTTGTATGCAAGGTTTACAATCAGTAGCCCAGAAATCAATCAAGACATAGTGATTTTTAAAGTTGCTGAGGTCTACTATTCTCCCGTTCAATGCCTTTTGAGATATGGCTGGAGCAATACTTCCTTCATCTAATTCTAAGTCTGCAATGGTTTCGGCTATTCTTTTACCATAGACAGACTTTCTGAACTTTTCATCAAAATTGCTTACATAAAAATCTCTCAGTTCTTTCTCTGTAAAATCAGCATTCCACATTCCGATTTTTTTATAGAACATTTCCTGATAATAGAAACTATCGCTATGAGTTTTAACTAAATTCTGTTCTATTCTCTGTATTAGTATTGCTTTGTCATTATAGATTTTTCTTAATGATTCATCTGTTGCTAAGGTCGGGTTTTGTCTGATAGCAGCCATTTCATTTACTTCTTTTCTAATAGCATTTTTATGGTTTTTCTGACCAATATCATCTAATATACCATTCAATAGCAATTTGTATTTTAGATTATCCTTCCGGTTTGGATTCTTAAAAAAATCAATACGACCTGACTCCGAACTGATATAAAAATCTTCATTATTATCAAATATTTCTTCTTTATAAAGACCCACGATAGTTATTCGTAAATAAGACGTGTACGATTCTGTCTCAATCATTTCTTCGTTTGATGCATCATTTTTTGATAGAACAACCCGCTGGAAAGCAAGACCATTATCATACATAATACTGAGGTTCTTTTTATTGACCCCTGGATGGGAAACCAGTTTTACCTGTACTTTTTTAGATTGGGCAAAGGTATTTGCACACACAGTAATCAGTACACAAAGAAAAGTAATGAGTCGCATTTGTTTAGTCAGGAAAAGCAAAGCCAGTAGAGGCCACAGCGTGTTGTTAATTATTAAAACTTTTTTTACAAAAATAGTTTTTTCCATAAAGAACCTTATCAATCCCAATATTTTAATTTTATAAACAGCCCAAACTCCTATCGTTCGATAAGAATGTCAAAAATGAGTTAAAGATCGTTATATTTGAGCTAAGGTTTACCTTAAAAATTTCATCAATTTTGTGTTATCCCGTCGTCTGCCTGTTACCCTTTACAAATTATTTTCCGATCAACTAAAATATTTCAAGTATGAAACACCTGTTTACTTTAACGCTGGTAACGTTAGTTTTGCTTATGGGCTGCGAGAAAAACGAAGAAGACCCGGGCAATCCGACCTACAAGGGTACTGAACAGACTTTAGGAAATGGCAAAGTCTATTCCTGGGTTACTTTTGCCGCCGATAATAACCCTCTGTCCATTGGTATCACGCTCACCAAAGGCGCACTCGACAACATTCCTCACACAGGTGTAGCCTTAGTCTTAGCCTTACCATCTCAGGCGGTTGGCAAAACACCTTTTAGCCACATCATGATTGATTACCTGCATACAGGTCATGAACCTCCAGGCACGTATGATGTAGCACATTTTGATATGCACTTTTACATTCAGTCACAGGCTGAGCGTGAGGCTATTCCGGCTTATCCGGTGGCACCTGCCAAGTTTGACAATCTGCCCCCTGCTGGCTATATACCTAACGGTTATATACGCCTTCCGGCAGGTGTACCTGCGATGGGTGTTCACTGGGCCGACCCGAAATCACCCGAACTGGCAGGAACAGGCAAGTTTACCGAGACATTGATTTATGGCTCCTATGATGGAAAAATGACTTTTATTGAGCCGATGATTGCACATGAGTTTCTGAAGGGTAGCCCGAATGTAAATAAGCTTCTGCCGTTACCGACCAAGTTTGAGAAGGCTGGGTATTACCCAATGAATTATAGTATCAGGAAGGTAGGAGATGATATTCAGGTAAGCCTGGATGCTATGATGTTGATGCAATAAAATTCTAAAATGACTTTTGTAAATTGTCTGAACTTTGATTTACCTGATTTTTATGATTAATATGATTAAA
Organism: Emticicia sp. BO119; assembly: GCF_013912375.1. Classification (GTDB taxonomy): domain Bacteria; phylum Bacteroidota; class Bacteroidia; order Cytophagales; family Spirosomataceae; genus Emticicia. The sequence goes on from NZ_JACETV010000005.1 coordinate 325,134, forward strand.
AACCTTTCAGCTTTATTTTCAGCTAAATCAAAGTTCAAGACAAAATTCCTACCACCGAATCAGCGCCGAGCCCCAGGTAAAGCCACTGCCAAAGGCAGCGAGACATATCAGGTCTCCGTCCTTTACTTTGCCTGCTTCCCAAGCTTCGCATAGGGCAATTGGAATTGAGGCGGCTGTGGTATTGCCGTATTTCATGATATTATTAAACACTTTCTCGTCGGGTAGTCTTAAAGTCTTTTGCACAAACTGGGCTATACGTAAATTAGCCTGATGCGGTACAAGCATATCAATGTCAGCGGGCATTAAACCTACTTTATTCAGTGCTTCCATGATTACCTCAGGGAACTTAGTTACGGCGGTCTTGAACACCAGTTGCCCATTCATATTCGGGTAATAGGTTTTGTTCTCAATCAGGTTTTCGTACACAAAAATCTCTCCGTACAAAGCATCAGGGAAACCAAATTGCTCTTTGCCTAAATGCTTTCCGCCATGACTACCCGGACTAATCAGAGCCAGCTCTTCGGCATAAGTACCATCCGAATGTAAATGGGTTGTCAGGATGCCTTTGCCCTCTTCGGTAGTTGGTTGTAGCACTACTGCGCCTGCGCCATCGCCAAAAAGAACGGCTACGTTACGCCCGCGCGTAGTGAAATCAAGCCCCATTGAGTGCATTTCAGAGCCAACTACCAATATGTTTTTATACATACCGGTTTTGATAAACTGGTCGGCTACCGAAAGTGAATAGATAAAGCCCGAACATTGATTTCTTATATCAATAGCCCCCATTTCTTTTTGGGTAATGCCTAACTCACGTTGTAACAAAACACCACAACCCGGGAAATAATAATCGGGGCTTAGGGTAGCAAAAACAATAAAATCTATTTCTTCCGGTTTGATACCTGCTCTTTCGCACGCGATTCTGGCCGCATTCGCTGCCATTGTGGTGGGAGTCTCTTCGTGTTTCTTGCCGTATCTTCTTTCTTTAATGCCCGAACGCTCCTGTATCCACTCGTCAGAAGTATCCATCACCTTCATTAAATCTGCATTCGTAACTACCTGCTCAGGTACATAAAAACCTATCCCTGCTATTTTTGAATTGACCATATTTGTTGCTGTTTGAATCCAGCCACGAAGTTACAAGAAATTCGCTTGAATGTGCAAGAGAATCTTGGAATAGTGATTATTGGCTATTAAACGGACTTCCTAACGAGTAAATAGTGAACCATAGTGTTACTTTGGCAATTTTATATAAAACTCTAATTTACTACAATCTACACTAATTGGCACAATGTTTCACAATATCAAGTACTGTAACCTGTCAGCCTTTAACCGTATTTCGTACTTTCTTTCTATACTGCCAATAGAAATAACCCACTCCACCCAACAACAAAAACACCCAAAGCCTCAACAGTATTACAATCAGGTTTTCTAAAAATAACCAACCGATTTTCACAGAATCCCAGATGCGTACGAAGATATTAGGTCTGTAATTCTCTATTTTCTCGCGGTTTTCGACCATTACTTTATGCAGGAATGTAGCCTGATAGAGTTTAATAGTAATAGTGCTGAAATCAACCTGATCTTGCAGACTAAGATTCTGGACTTTATGATTATCGGCTACTGTCTGGTGATCTAATAATTTTTCCTCTGCTTCAACAGCCGTACCAATATTGCCTTTTCTGTTCTGATGTACACTTTGGCTGCGCTCTACAAATTTCTCCTGCCGTTTATTGGCTAAATCATTTGATAACATTTGCAGGCTTACATCATCGGCCTTAATCGTCCGGTGGTCTATATAGAGCATCATCGTGTTTAGCTCTTTCAATACACTTAGTAAATGCTGATCAGGTACTCTGATGTTAATGGCATTTTCGATATTTACCGAACTCACCTCTACTAATGAATCCTGACTTATCGCTATCGTCTTCTTCTCCAATACATTTGATTGCAGATGAGAATAAGTGACAAAACCACCATACCTGGTTGTCAGGTCTTCTATCTGTTCAGAAGATTTTCTTGCGTCTTTTACTTTAAATTGCAGGTCGGCAGTGCGGACAAATTTTCGTTGAGGTTGTTGAATAACAGGTTTCTTAGGTTTAGTGGGTTCTTCTGCCATAGTAGAATCTAAGGCTGCGTACTGTTCTGTTGAATTAAGAGATTTAGATTCATAGTTGCCTGAACAAGCCATGAAGAAGTAGCCCATTGCTCCGAATAGCACTACATTGGATAAAAAATAAAATCGCATAGGTTCTTAAGGTTTTGATTATACCTTAAAAACGTATGCGATCAGCTATAATTATGCTTTCTTTAAGAAAATTTTAAGAAATACTTAAGAATAATTTAAGAATCAATATGGAGTGGGCTGTTCCGGGTTAAAATCCTTAAAAGTTTTCTTGATATTGGTATCTGTAGGCTTGTTTTTAGGTTCCCAGGCAGCATCTAAATCCAGCACTACCAGACCTTTCAGATTCATGGCATTCATAAAATCATCGACCTTTCTGATAAAATCCTGCCCACGGCGAGACGATTTCAGAGAAAAATCTCTGGCAAAAATATCTCCCTTGGTCTGTATCTCGTTCTTTTTCTCAATGATATAATTCAAGCGGTCTATCAGGTCTTTCATTGATTTACCAATTACCTCTGTTGCTTCTAAAGTACCGATAGTCAGTACGGTAGTTCCTCCAAGCGTTGATACGAGTCTTTGCTGATCTGGCTTCTCCTTAGGAATTAAAAAAGACGATAAGCTTGTAGTAGCCCCTAACGAAGCATTCAGAATAGAGCGGTTCTTTTTACCTTTTTTTGCCTGAGAATAAAGTTTTTTCAACTCTGATTCTTTTTCTTTCATCTGCTCCATCAATTCCCAGCCTCTCAGCAAGGTACCCCTATACAGATTATATAATTTCTGGTCTGTTTCGGCTTCATTAATAGCGTTTTTCACAACAAACCTGATGGTTTTCACATCTCTCTTTTTGGTCTTATCCAACACAAAGAAATCTACTGTAAAAGCTACTGTATCTAATGGATCTCTTACAAAATCATAGCTGGGCTTAAATATAAATTCATACTGGTTAGGTGTATTTTTCACCAGCATATCTCTCGTAATCTGCTGATTATCTGTCAGAAAATCAAATACCTGTATATCGTCATCACCATTCGGGTCAGACAAATAAAAGCGTAAGCTAACCGTCTGGTTTTCTTTCAGTACAAAATTACTCTCTCTTGGTACTACCACAATTTCAGGTGATAAATCTATCTGTGTGGCTTCCACTTTCAACCGGCCTTTTACATGTGTTTTAGATGGCTGGTCTTCAACATAAAACTCAATATAGATAGGCTGATTCTTTATCTGTTTGAATTGTGTGAGCGATGGTGTCCAGGAAACCTCTCCCTGCGACGACATCTTCATGCCTTCCGGCAAAGTCTCCATCGACGGCACCACCACAATCGGGTCATTGTCTTCGTCAAATACAAAATAACGATCTATCTTATAGATATTGGTTGTATTATACTGTACATAGAAAGGTTTCAGATCTTTTACTACAGGCGCACGATTGACATGCTGAACCCTGAATTCAACTTTTGAAGAAATAACTTCATTGATTGAATCACATTTAGCCTCAAAAATAACTTGCTGATACTTAAATCCGGCCAGGCGGTCAACGAAGTCAAAAGAGGGTGTCCAGGTAAATTTACCCAACGAATCGAGCTTCATTCCATCTACTTCTCCCTGCTCTATTGAAAACCGGTATTTTTCACAGTTTTTACCTTCTACTTTCAATCCAAACGAGACCGGCAGGCCCTCTTTCAGTTGGGTCCAGTCAGTACCGTTAGGTAAAACAATTCTTGGTGAGTCTTGTGCGAATACTTGTTGAAAGAACACTAATAAACTAAAAATCAGTATGTTAGTTCTCATTTTAATCATACAGTAAATAATTTAAAATTGGTAAATAAAGTAATAATCAACTTTTCCAGTTACCAATTACTTCTCTTCTGTAGCCATATCCTGTTTGCTCAAACCCGGTACAACCACACAAGGGAAGCCAAACAAACAACGGTCTTTTATCATTTTTATTACTTCGTCAGGTACGTTTTCTTCCCAGCCTTCCTCACCTTGTTTGATGAGTTCAAGGGTTTTATCCGTATTAACGGTAAGGTTTTTTTCATTGTAATGATGTATATCTTCAATCTTGTTGTTGGCAATCAGATACCTGTACAGATCAAGCAGATGCATGGGAGGCATAAAGCGCATACTGTTCATGATATTGTTGTTCTGATAGGTCGGATACACAAATAATTTCAGATTTCTGCTAAACAAGGTGGCAAACGACTCCAGAATCCCTCCGGGCAAATCCGTATAGTGCTTTTCTTCAAAAATGTATTCCAGATTCGGATAACCGATAATCAGACCCATTTTCAGTTTGGTGATTTTTGACAGATAGGCGACTAATTTATAATATTCCTGATAATTTGAAATCATCACCATTTGCCCCAGCGAACACAGAATATCGACCCTGTCTAAAAAGTCTTTTTCATCAATCTCTGCCTCGTTCTGTTTCAACCCCTGTAAAGTAATTTCAGAGAGTACCACCACTTTATCCTTTTCAACGTCAGGTTCGCGCATAAACTGCTTGCGGCCGGTTTCGAGCATATCAAGATGCACGTTTACCAAGGGGCGGAATCTTCCTCTCAGCACTAAGGCGTGTTTTCTGAAAAGCACTTCTGATGGTTGTAAATTCTTGCCATCGGCACCAAAAAGGGCAATATCCGAAAAACCATAACTCACCAGACGAAGACTCATCAACCGATTATCGACGTGCTTGAAGTCTGGCCCTTCAAAACGAATCATGTCAATCTGTATCCGGTCTTTTGTCAGGTCGTCCATCAACGACAGCAACAAAGTCTCGGGGTCTTTATGGTAGAAATAACACCCATACATCAGATTCACGCCAAGTGTTCCTAAAGCCTGATGCTGCAAAACGTTATCATTATCCAACATTTTTACGTGGATAATAATATCGTTATAATCGCCTTTGGGTGTTAGCTGGAACCTCACTCCCATCCACCCGTGTGCATCATTGGTTTTATGATAATTCAATGCTGCAACCGTATCCGAAAATGCAAAAAACGTAGAAGTTTCTCCCCTCTTTTCCCCTAATCGTTCAATCAGTAGCCCATATTCATGATCAAGCATACTCATCAAGCGGGGTTCACACACATACCGCCCGTTTTCCATTACCCCATAAATGGCGTCAGAGAAAGTCATGTCATAGGCCGACATCGTTTTGGCAATCGTATTCGATGCTCCACCTGCCTTAAAAAAATTAGCTGCCACATCCTGACCTGCACCAATTTCGGCAAAACACCCATAAATCTGCTTGTTCAGATTAATCCGTAATGCCTTTTGCTTGGTACCCAGATTTTTCTCATAAATGGTTTCCATTGTTGATGCGTTTTTACTCATAATTATCCTTTCACTCCTTATAACAATCCTCCCTGCAAAGGTAAACTCCTATTTGTACTTTTCCAAGTATATAACATAAAAGCAAGCAAGTTTAGTGCCGAACGAATAGGACAATATCAATGAGTTTTTGCACTAAAAAATAACTTTTAATAAAATCTTAAGGAACAATTGACAGGTTAAGTGTTCGGTATGCCCTAATTTTGTAACTTGAAGTTCGACATAGATTATGGTATTAAAACAATCTTTGCCAGTTTCATCCGTTCAGGCTATAAAACCTTTTTGGGCTATTATAATAAAGTACTACCTATTGTTATAAACGATGTTGGCGCGGTTAATATATATTATACTGTTTTTAAGTCTGAGTGGGCTACTCTTTTCTAAAGAACGGAGAAGAGCCTCTCATTTGCTTACTAACGTTAATGGCATACGTACAACCGCCAGTAAAGGAGACAACACACCACCAAGTGCCGATGATATAGTAACTAAAGATTTCCGTACCAACTATTACTTTGTACGGGTTCAGAACGACAAACCGGACGATTTAGCCCATGCTGGTATTTATTCATGTTCGCTCTTAAAAAACAATGCTTTATCAGGTTTATTCGTTCAAAAAACATTAAACTTTTTTAAAAGCCGGTCTATCTATCTACTTAATTGTATCTGGCTTATCTGATACCTCTTTTCTGCTTATTTTTCTAATTCCGTTCAAGTCTGATTCACTCAGGTGCATTTTCATTTGCTATACTACCTGAGGTCGTAACGCTGTGTTTTCTATCGTATTTATATTATCTACTATTACCGTGAAAAGGATACAAAAAATTGTTTTTCTCTGGCTTTTCTGTGCCCAGGCTTTTGCCTCCATAGACTCTGTAAAAGTAAATCTGAAAGATTTAGAAGAGATATTCTTACAAAAAAATGCCTTATTGATGGCATACCGGTTCGATATTGAAGCCAATCGCGCCACGATCATACAAGCCAGGCTATGGGACAACCCCACCCTGACGTATGAGCAAATGCTCTACAATAATAGTACGAGAAGTATTCTGCCAATATTAGGGTTAAATGATGCCAAAGGCTCTCCTACCACCCAGCAGGCCGTGCAATTGCAACAGTTGTTTTATCTGGCCGGGAAACGCACCAAACGTGTTGCTCTTGCCGAAACAAGCACACAAATAGCAGAAGATGCCTACTATGATGCACTAAGAGGCCTGAAGTATGAACTGCACAATAATTTCTATGACCTCTATTACTTGCAGAGTGTTGTAAAAATCTATGATGAAGAAATCGGCTCGCTTGTAAAAACCCTCGCAGGGATGAATACACTGCTTGAAAAAGGAATTATTCCTATCAAAGACATTACCCGTATCAGAGCTTTACAGTTTTCGCTTGAAACCGAACGTAAAGATTTGAAGGTGCAGATGTTGGAGCGTCAGGTTAATTTAAGAATCATTACAGGTACTCGCAACGAAGTATTCTTTATGCCACAAGCAGATAAAAATGCGATCGATGCCCTTAGCATTCAGCATCTTACCTTAGATAAACTGATAATGACGGCACTCGAAAACCGACCAGATTTAAGATTGCGACAATCGTCTCTCAAACTCGAACAACAGAATCTGATTTATCAGAAAGCTCTTAAAGTACCAGATTTCCAAGCAGGGCTTACGTACGACCGTGCGGGAAGCAGTGTACCCAACTACTTTGCCGCTACTTTTCAGATAGGTCTGCCGGTGTTTAACAAAAACCAGGGGAATATAAAAGCGGCTGAATACCGGATTCAATCTGCGCAAAAACAGATCATAAGTCAGGAAGACCGTGTGATAGGCGACATACAATTGGCCTATAGAAAAGCCCTTGAAGCCGACCAGCTCTATAAGGGTTACGACAAAGCCTTTATGATTGATTTCGACAAACTGTTTGATAATGTAAAAGCCAGTTTTGAGAAACAGATTATATCGATGCTCGATTTTATTGATTTTTATGAATCATATAAAAGTAGTGCCGTACAGATGAGCCGGCTACAGAACGACCGTATCAATGCCATTGAAGAAATCAATTTTATGGCAGGTAAAGAACTAATCAGTTTACCATAGTGCAAAAACGAATTTAAGACCAAATTAAATTTTCATGAAAAATATAAAAGCGATCATTCATTTATTGAGCTTGTTGACTATCATTACACTGATTTTCCAGAGTTGCAGAAGTGATAAAAAACAAGAAGAACCCGCCAAAGAGGCGTTCATGCTCACCGACACCATGCTGGCAAAGTTAGGCTTTGATGAAGTAACGACTAAAGTATTGTTATCAGAAGTAAAACTAAGTGGAAAAGTAACCGCTAATGAAGACAAAGTAGCCAAGGTATTCCCACGTGTAGATGGCAATATTGAAAAACTCAATGTGCAATTAGGCGACTATGTAAAGCAAGGACAAGTATTGGCTATTATCCGTAGCCGTCAGGTAGCCGAAATGGATAATCAGTTGAGTATGGCGCTATCAAACCTTCAGATAGCCCGTAAGAACTTAGGTGTAGAAGAAGAGCTTTTCAAGTCAGGTCTTGAACCCGAAAGAAACGTGGTAAATGCCAGGCAGGAAGTACAGAAGGCCGAGTCAGAGCTGAAGCGCGTCAACGAAACCATGAAGATATATGATATAGGCAAAGAAGCCACTTATCAGATTAAATCACCGATTTCGGGTTTTCTGATTGAAAAAAACGCAGTACAAGGTATGGATTTTAATATCGAAAACATCGATAATTTCTTTACTATCTCTGATTTGAGTGATATATGGGTATTGGCCGATGTTTATGAAACCGACATCAACAAGGTAAAAGTAGGTTATCAATGTGACATTACGACATTAGCCGACCCCGACAGGAAAATCAAAGGCAAAATAGATAAAATCTTCAATGTACTCGACCCCGAAAGCCGGGTAATGAAAGTGCGTATCAGGCTACCAAATCCTGACTATACACTTAAACCGCAGATGTTTGCCATTGTAAGGGTATATCATGAAGAACCACAATCTATGTTAGCGATTCCGGCCAAGGCTGTCATTTTCGATAAGAGTAAGCAATGGGTGATGGTTTTTAAAGACCGCAAACATATAGAAACACGGCAGGTAAATATTTTTAAAACCGTAGGAGACTATGCTTACATAGCCTCTGGTCTGAATGCCGGTGAGAAAATCATCTCTAATCAGCAATTGCTGGTATATGATGCCCTGAACGACTAACTAACCTGATTATACCAAAAAACAAAGAAATGAAAAAGGTTTTAACGCTCACTCTCCTGTTATTAAGCTACAAAGGTTTTGCACAAAAACGTGTCAATCAACGGTTTAACTTCCATTTTCAACAAACAGTTGTGACACAATACCAGCCTGGCGTAAAAGCGTCTTATTCTGGCACTAATAGCTTTTCTGTGAAGGCAGAAGCACAAACCTCTGTTACCTCTACATTTTTTGTGGGTGTAAGATTAGGAAAAAACACCGAATTTTACTTCAACCCCGAGCTGGCAGGTGGTAGTGGTCTGAGCCGGGCAACAGGGATTGCGGGTTTCCCGAACGGAGAAACTTTCAGAGTGGGTAATCCGAAACCGACAGTTTATGTAGGTAGGGCTTATATCAGACAGTACATTCCTTTAAGCAAAGAAACCGGGCCGGTAGAAGATACTCCAAACCAGTTGAGAGGGCTACACTCTGCCAGATACCTATCGGTTGTTTTAGGTAAATTCTCTTTAGCTGATTTCTTTGATGGAAACACTTATAGCCATGACCCCCGCACCCAGTTTCTGAACTGGTCGCTGATGAGCAATGGCGCCTATGACTACGCCGCTAACGTAAGGGGTTATACACAAGGCATCATGCTCGAATACGTAAACCCATCTTACAGTGTCCGCTACGCAGCGGCACAGGTGCCGCAAGAGGCTAACGGAGCGAAACTGGATAAGCATCTTGGCAAGGCACTTTCGCATCAGGTAGAAATCGAAAAACCTTTTGGTAATTCTAAAATCAGGTTGTCAGGCTTTTTCAACAGAGCGAATATGGGCAATTATGCACTGGCCGCCCGTATGCAAAACCCCGACATTACAGCTACCCGACAATACAGCCGGGCAAAAGCAGGTCTCGGAGCAAATTTTGAGCAGAAATTCTCTGATGATTTAGGGCTGTTTGCCCGATACAGTTTCAACGATGGCCGCAATGAAACCTGGGCTTTTACCGAAATTGACCGCTCGACAAGCGTCGGTATCGTGCTAAATGGCACAAAATGGCATCGTGAAGAAGATACCATTGGCATGGCCTTGGTAGCCAATGGCATTTCTAAAGATCACAGGGCTTATCTGAATGCCGGAGGCATCGGCTTTATGGTAGGAGATGGTAAACTGAACTATCGCACCGAAGACATAGTGGAGGTTTACTATCGCTATTATTTACACGAAGATCATTTCTGGATATCGCCCGATTATCAGTTCATTATGCACCCTGCGTATAATAAGGACCGTGGTCCTGCCAACGTTTTCGGGGCAAGAGTGCACGTAGAGTTCTGATTTCGGGTATCTGCTTACCCCAATCCTTCTTCTGAAAGGTCAAATCTCAATTATCGGAGATAGAAAAAGCTTCTTTAATTAAATACCCCTCTATACATATGAGGGTTGGGGAAGGATTCTTAATCATAAAATATTTGCAAATTTCTCATGAACAAATTCATAAAAAATATCATAGCGTTTTCTTTAAAGAACCGCTTTTTTACCTTCTTTTTTGTAGGGGTGCTATCCATTGCCGGATTAGTGAGCTACTTCAATACCCCTATAGAAGCCTTTCCCGATGTAACTAATACACAAATAATTATTGTAACCGAATGGAATGGCCGAAGTGCTGAAGAAATAGAACGTTTTGTTACGATTCCGATTGAGGTAGCAATGAACTCCGTACAAAAAAAAACCAATGTACGGAGCATCACGATGTTTGGGTTATCTGTCATGAAAATCATCTTTGAAGATGACATAGATGATTTTTTTGCCCGGCAACAGGTTAATAACCAGCTCAGGACTGTCAGCCTGCCCGAAGGTGTAGAACCCGACGTACAACCCCCTTATGGCCCTACCGGAGAAATTTTCCGCTATACATTACAGAGTAAAAACCGCGACTCTAAAGATTTACTGACAATTCAGAACTGGGTCATTGACCGTCAGTTAAGGGCAGTGCCGGGTGTAGCCGACCTGGTTGCGTTCGGTGGTCGTGAGAAAATTTACGAGATTATGGTAAATCCGCTCCTGCTGCATAAATATGATATTACGCCCTTAGAGGTCTATAATGCCGTTAGCAAAAGCAACGTAAATGTTGGTGGCGATGTCATAGAAAAAAATGGGCAGGCTTATGTGGTCAGAGGCTTAGGTCTATTAACTAAAGAAGAAGACATAGAGAATATTATTATTGAAAACATCAATGGCACTCCTATTTATGTAAAGAATGTAGCACAGATAACTGAATCGAATTTCCCTCGGGTAGGACAGGTAGGCTTAAACAACAATGACGACGTAGTAGAAGGGATTGTAGTAATGCGAAAAGGCGAAAACCCAAGTGAGGTATTGGCAAGAGTAAAAGATAAAATAGATGAATTGAATAACAAAATTCTGCCCTCAGACGTAAAAATGGTTACTTTCTACGATCGTGATAATCTGATGAAATTCTGTACAGAAACTGTTTTGCACAATCTGGCAGAGGGAATTATTCTGGTAACGGTGATTGTTTTGCTATTCATGGCCGACTGGCGAACCACCGTTATAGTATCAATCATCATTCCACTGGCCCTGCTCTTTGCCTTTTTCTGTCTGCGGCTCAAAGGTATGTCAGCCAATCTGCTTTCGATGGGAGCCGTTGATTTCGGAATTATTATTGACGGAGCTGTCGTAATGGTTGAGGGAATATTTGTCGCACTCGACCATCTCTCTCATAAAGCAGGCATGGAGAAGTTCAACAAACTTTCCAAATTAGGTCTGATTAAAAAGACAGGAGCCGAAATGGGGAAAGCCGTTTTCTTTTCAAAACTGATTATCATTACTGCACTGATGCCAATTTTCAGCTTCCAGAAAGTAGAAGGAAAGATGTTCAGTCCGCTGGCCTGGACATTAGGTTTTGCTTTGTTAGGAGCTTTGATATTTACCCTTACACTGGTGCCTGTGTTATGTTCAATTCTGCTGAATAAAAACGTAAAAGAAAAAAACAATCCGATTGTCCGCTTCTTCGATAAGGGCATTACCACATGGTTTAACCGGACTTATGCCCATAAACGATTAAGTGTATTGATTGCCTTTATTTTTATGGGCGTTACCTTTGCCTCTACTATTTTATTAGGAACTGAATTTTTGCCGCAACTAAATGAAGGAGCATTATGGGTAGAAGCCAAAATGCCTATGAGTATGTCGCTGAACGAAACCGTAAAAATGGTGCATACCTTGCGGGCAAAATTAGGGCAGTATCCCGAGGTAAACGGGGTACTCTCACAAACAGGCCGCTCGAATGATGGTACTGACCCCTCTGGTTTTTATTATGTGCAAATGCAGGTAAACCTCAGGCCTAAAAAAGAGTGGACACGGAAAATCAGTACCGACGGACTGATTGAAGAAATGGATAAAGAGTTAAAACAGTTTCAGGGGGTAAATTATAACTACTCGCAACCCATCATCGACAACGTGGCAGAGGCTGTAGCCGGTATGAATGCTTCTAATGCAGTAAAGATTTTTGGTAGTAATTTAGATGATCTGAACAAATATGCCGATGAGGTATTAGAAGCAATCAAAGATGTGCCGGGCATTAAAGACATCGGTATTTTGCGCAATGTCGGTCAGCCAGAAATGCGGGTCAATCTGAATCTGCGGCGTATGGCTTTTTATGGTGTACAAACCAGCGATGCCCAGGCAGTAATTGAGATGGCAATTGGCGGAAAAACGGCCTCAATCATGTATGAAGGCGAGCGAAAATTTGACATCAGAATCAGATACCTGCAGGAATACCGTAAAGATGAAGATGATTTGAGCAACCTTCTGGTACCAACAACCAGAGGCACCAAAGTACCTCTCAAAGAAATAGCCACTATTGAAACCGTAACTGGCCCCGCCTTTGTTTATCGTGATCAAAACAAAAGATTTATCGGCGTAAAGTTCTCTGTTCGTGAACGCGATTTAGGCAGTACCATTGCCGAAGCTCAGGCTCAGGTAGCACAAAAAGTAAAGTTAGGCAGAGACACCAGCATAGAATGGACAGGAGAGTTTGAAAATCAGGTACGTGCAAGCCAACGCTTAGGCCAGGTAGTGCCGTTATGTCTGGCGGCTATTTTCGTAATTCTTTTTATTATGTTCGGCAACGCCAAGGATGCAGGCTTAGTACTGGTCAATGTACCCTTTGCCTTGATTGGGGGTATTCTGGCATTGCATACAACCGGCACTATTTTTGGGATTTCGGCAGGGGTAGGGTTTATAGCTCTGTTTGGTATCTGTGTCCAGAACGGCGTAATTCTGATTTCGGTTTTCAATAAAAATCTCGCCTTGCGAATGTCGCTCGATGAAGCCATTCGGGAGGGAGTCAAGTCAAGGATACGCCCTGTTGTAATGACAGCCCTGATGGCGGCTATTGGTTTATTACCCGCAGCCATTTCAACAGGTATCGGCTCCGAAACCCAGAAACCATTGGCGATTGTGGTTATCGGTGGTTTAATTTCAGCTACGATTCTTACGTTACTGATTTTCCCGATTATTTATCGCTTTTTCTATCGCCACAATGTGCATACGTTGAGAGATCTGGAATAATTGATAATACTTTCTGCAAAAACCGGATAGGCTGCTATCCGGTTTTTGGTAAGCTCACGGTTGTATTATACGAATCTCACCTGTTAACCCAACAAAGCCATTTGATAAATTCAACGCAATAATTCCGATAAAAATGGCGTAATTTGTAGTAAAATGTTGATCCCATTTCCACATACAGGCTATTTAATAATTGAAAAGTATGATTAATATTCTTGCCTTTTGCTTAAACCTTCTGATTTTTCAGAAGGATACTTCCGGCATTACCTACGAAGACTACCAGCGTGCGATTAATGATTATAAACCCCTATTAGTTGATATAAGAGCGTATAAAACTACCCCCGAAGAGGCTCGTAGCCGATTTCAGCAGATTATGCATACAATGAAAGAGGCACACCCCACAGTCTCTTATGATTCTTCTGAAGTTAGTCTCTTTTTTCCATTAATGGGTTTTGATTACAGAGCGGTTGGCGGGAGAAATGGCAGCGGTTTCAGAGCAGAAGGCTATGATTTATTCGACCAGAATGCCAAAGGCAGCCATCCAGCGCACGATATTTTTATTAAAGACAAAAATCAGGATTGTAAAGATGACCGAACCGGAGATTATGTGAGCATTCTATCTGTTAGTGACGGGATTGTAATAGGTACTGAAAATAACTGGCAACCCGGAAGCGAATACAGAGGTGGCAATTATATCTGGGTTTATGATACCACCACAGGTGGACTCTGGTACTATGCGCATCAGAAAGAAATCTATGTTAAAACAGGCGATGTGGTAAAAGCCGGGCAAAAAATCTCAATCATTGGTCGTACCGGATACAATGCTGCCATGAAGCGTTCTGATACGCATTTGCACCTGACTTACCTGAGGATCGACGAAGAAGGAAACCCCTTCCCTGTGAATACTTACGGCTGGTTAAAAAACGCCGTTACCCTGCTTGACCCAAGAATTGCCGCAGATTTGAAACCGTTAGCCTTACACATCAATTTCAGGCTTCTGAAAATAAAGCCTAAGACCTTACCTACACTTTCGTTTAAGGCCCCAGCCACAAAAACTGAACCACAGCCAATAGAAGAAAAGAAGAGAAAAAGGCGCTCGAGGGCGTAAAATGAAAAATAGTTTTAATTTACATTAATGGAAGATTTTGAAATAAACTATGAAATAGCCAATGCAAAGGCATATCTTGAAAAGGGTCAATCGCCTGTACAGATACGAAGGATATTAATTGATAATGGCATTGAAAAAGAAATGGCTTCCAGAATTTCGAAAAAAGCGTATATCAGATTTTTAAAAAGCAGCGCCCGAATTAAAATAATCAGAGGAAGTGTATGGCTTGTAGCCGGGTTGCTAACCTCAATATTCCTTTTTCAATATGCCGACAAACTATCTTATTTGGTAATACTCGGGTCAATCTGGGGACTATTTCAGGTAATATCTGGAATTTCCTGAATAAAGAGTGCTACGGAATTGGCGGATAAAATATTTATATAAACCTCCACATTGGTACAATTCCGGAAGTTCGTTCCATCGTTTTTTATTACCCCAAAGTGACGTATCACAAAATCAGCGTCTAAAACATACGTGTGATGATGCATTAAATTGCACAATGAACAAACATCAGAAAAAGAGAGGGTCGTTCCTCTCTTTTTTCTCTGAATATATTTCCTCGCTATTAAATCCACAGGAGTTATTAAAACACCATAGCCACATAAGCAAAAATGGCCCTCTTTCCGAGGGCCATTTTATATTTTTCTGTTAATTCATTAAACCGCCATTACTGGTGTTTCTTCTATCAGATCTCTCAGGGTGGTGTGCTCATAAACTGCCAGATTTGCATCTCTTACTTTTTCCATAATCGGTCTGATCCGGCAGGTTACCTCATCTGCGCAATCATCGCATTTACCATAAAAGTGGAGCGATACGCACAGCATCGGAGCGATAGGCCCATCTACAATCCTGACAATCTTCGCAATTGTTACCTGCTCAGGCGGGAGTCTCAGCTGATAGCCTCCTCCTTTACCTTTCTGGCTATGTAATATTCCGTTATTACGCAGTTCGAGCAATATGGCTTCCAGAAATTTCTTGGGAATATTTTCTTTTTCGGCTATCTCAGCAATAAGAACAGGTTGCTTTGATTCATACCTTTCCGAAAGTAATTTCAAAGCCTTTAGTGCATATTTTGCTTTTTTAGAAATCATTTATTAGTATGCTGACGTGAGTTTTATCTGATTCATTTTCGGCACATATATACCTATATTCTTAGATGAATCAAACAAAAGTAAAATTTTTTCTTGGTTTTGCAATAAATCTCCTGTATGGTGCTTATTAAAATCACCTAAGACTTATTTCTATAGCTAATTTAGTTATTTTTTTACTAAATAACTACTTTTAGCTCTTACGGGCATCCCTACCAGCGCCATTCCTTCCAACCTTATATCAACTGTAGTTTCAGCATCGGTATTGAAAAAAGAAAGCATTGCTTTACCATTGGCTTTTGTTTTTACAGTTGGTGCCCAATGGATAGTTGATCTGTAATCAGGTCTTGTATTTGCCGTGAAGTCTTCTATATTCGCTTCGGCATAATTTGGTGAATAAAATTCTCTGGCTACTGCATAACCATATATATCACTTACATCTATACCCTGTGGTGGTCCGCCATCATGGCTCGGGCTGCCTCTTTTGGTAAGTACTGAGATTACCCCATTCCCCCCTCTTGACCCGTAAATAGCTGCATCGGCTCCTTTTAGCACGTCTATTTTGTCTACATCAAACACCGGGATACTCAGTAAGGTCATTTTATCTACCATCATACCATCTAATAAATAGGTTGGTTCTGTCGAACCCATTATAGAACTAATTCCTCTGATAATCACAGTCGGATCACTTGCGCTACCCAATACCTGTACCCCAGGCACCCGCCCTCTTAATAAATCAATCACATTGCCCGAAACCTGCATATCAGGAGTTATTTTCAATGAATTGGTTGCATGAGAATATAACACTCTGTCCTCTCTTTCTTTCGCCCTTTTGGCTTTTATGGTTACCTCCTGCAACATTCTTTCTCTACGTTCTTTCAACAATTTTTCTATGGCTAAATCATCCGCCGTTCTTTTCAGATAATCGGCTAAATCGTTTTCATCAAAGGTAATAGGGTTAAATGGCAGAAGATTCCTCTGTAATTTAGGCGGCATTGGTCTGTTTATGAAAATCTTGGTATTGCGGTTCATTTTACCTACTACTGCCTGCACCAGAATTTTACCTGTACCCGTAAAATCAAGGTTCTCTAAAGCAAATCTCCCTTCAACATCTGCTTCGCCGGTTCCAAACTGGCGGTCGTCTTCTCCTAACCATAGCATAAAAGTAATATTCACAGGTTTTTCGAATAATTTCCCGTTTGGTCTTGTAATTTCTCCAGAAATACCGATGCCTCGCTCTAAAGCAAAAACAGGCTCTGGCAAAGTTGGTTTCAGAATATCCTCCCATTTAAAACGCCTCCAGCCTTGTGTCAGCAATAGAATATCCATATGTCTGCGTACTTCCGGCTTGTTTTGCAAGAAATAATAATCAGGTTGTTCAATCTTGCCTTTAACATCTGAACTTAATAACAGATACGTCAGGATATTTTCTTCATGCGGTGGCATTAATACCTGCTTGCTATCTGACACCACTACCGAGAAATTACCCTCTACAGGTTGACCGTCCATATCTTTGGCCTCAATTGCCAGTTTTACTTCTTCCTTAGGCTTGTAAGTGCTTTTATCAGGCGTGATGCTGATATTGATATAATCTTCTTTATAGATATATACCAGTCGCTCACAACGAGGCCGGCCTGTTTCATCAAAAGCTGTAAATTGCGCCACTCCCTCCGGGAATTTATCTTTAGGAATCTTCACCGACATGGCTTTGTTATGCGCCGGAGTTCGGGCTACATAGCAGATTCTGCCCTGCGATTGCCCCACTACTACTATATCGCCACTACCTTTGGGTTTATTGTAGTTATGCCCCACATACAAGCGTATCAGGTTTTTATCAGCTACTCCTTCAACCCCCATAATAAAGCCCTCTTTTTCGATGGCAGGAAACGGCACTTCTTTCTCAAAAATGTTGCGATATTTAATTTTTGCAGCATAGGTTTCACCGGGTACAGCCTTAAAATTGAAAACACCCATACCCAGATGCTCACTCCCGAATACCATAACCGTATCTTCTTTAGCTGTTACAATTACCCCGGTTATATCTATTCCGTTTCCTACTTTGTCGGTAGCTTTAAAGGCGATCTTATTGTCCATACCTTCTACAATCTGCCCTCCTTCCGGGAAGAACTGAAAGTCAATTTCCTGCGCACTGAATTTCACAGGCACAATCTGTTCGTCGATTTTATGCACTTTAAACTCTTTGCTGAACATCAGACTTTCGTCAAAATTACGCATCCAGTTAGTATAGGCCCGCAGGCGATAATAGCCTGAATGAAGACTGTCAGATAATTCAAAATCAGCGGTAGCCATCCCTCCTTCCAGTTTCAATATTTTTTTGGTAACCACCCTGCCCAACTGATTGTCAATCAGTTCTACATTGAGCGGGATACTTGCAGTATCGAGTAGGTTTGTTGCTGCTTCTATCAGATACGCCTTCACCCAGATGGTTTCTCCGGCAGTATAATAAGGTTTATCCAGATGCAGATAAGCCTTTTCTTGTGGATATGCCCCCGCATATTTGTTAAATTGATTCACAATACTATCAGCCAGCCCCTCAGGAAAAGTAAAGGCAAACAGCAAAGCAGCAACAGCAAAGATTGACAGTAATTTTTTCATAATTAAAGTGTTGAATGTGTGTATAATATAACTTTTTTAGTACGCTGATTATTACATTTTCATCAAGGCAACATAGGTCTCTATCCCATTCCAGATATTCTGAATCCTTATGTTTTCATTCTCCGCATGCTGATTATTGTCATGGTTGGCAATGGGAACGGTAATTGTTGGAGTGCCTAGATACTTTTCAAACAAAAATAAGGGTAAACTTCCACCTAAACTTGGCATCAGCACAATTTCTTCTTTAACGGTCGACTGTATGGCTTTTATCACATCTCTGGCAATGGGCAAATCCATTTTGGTTCGTTGGGCATTGTAGCCTTTACCTACCTGTACACGGGCAATCATTGGGTACTTCATACGCTCTTCGTCAGTGATACTTTCATTTCGGGTCACATAATATCCCTGTGCCTGGATATGGTCTATCACTTTCTGAACCTGTTTCTGTACATCATTACCCAAAACCAATCGTAGGTCTAAAGCGGCAGTAGCCGAAGTTGGAATCACATTGGCTGCCATTTTACCCACATTGGCACTGGAGATACCATTAATATTGAGTGAGGGAAGATTAATTAGTTCAACCAGAGATTTCCCACCTCCATCGGGTTTCATAAAGCCTAATTCGTTTCGCATTTGCTCATCGACCGACGGTACGTTGGCTATGGCCTGTTTTTCTGTTTCTGTAAAAGGCACTACATCGTCATAAAATCCTTTAATCAGTACCTGTCCCTCATTATCTTTCATAGATGCTAATAATTTAACCAACATCATAGCCGGATTCGGAGCCCAGTTGCCATAGTGCCCGCTATGCAAAGGTCTTCTGGAAGCATATACTTTTACTTCCATATTTACATCTCCTCTCACACCAAATACAACCTGTTTACGCCCCGACTGATGCACAGGGCCATCACAGATAATCCAGAGGTCTGAGCGAAGTTTATCAGCGTGTTTCTCTAATATTTCGGCCAGATGCGTAGACCCTGCTTCTTCTTCACCCTCAAAGAAAAATTTGATATTTACCGATGGCTGAATATCGAGTTTCTTTAATACCTGATAAGCCGACAAAATAGCAAAAACCCCTGCTTTGTCATCAGAGGCACTCCTACCATAAATACGCCATTCAGGGTCAATGGCTTCGTTGGCTTTGGGTACAGGTATAATTTTTCCGCCTTTTTCTAAAGATGCATCAAGAAATACCGATTTGAATGGTTCAATTCCTTCTGCCCATTGATTCGGGTTTACAGGCTGCCCATCGTAATGAGCATAAAATATTACTGTTCTGGTGGCGTTGGGTACTTTCACTTCGCCATATACTGCCGGAGGCACCCCGTGGGTCTTAGCTTCTAAAAGTTCAGTCTTTATGCCCCTCGCCTCCATCATTTTTACAATATACGCAGCCGTTTGTTGAATACCCACGGTATCATAGACTATATTCGGAATAGATAACAAACCCATAAACTCAGATAAGAAAACGTGTTCATGGGCCTGCCGGTATTTCCTGACCTGTTCGGTAAGTGAGTTCTGCGCAAAAATGAGGGTCTGAAATAGCAATAAGGGCAGGATAAGGCAGCGTTTCATGAAATTTCGTTTATATATAACAAAAATATGAAATTGGTTTAGAATTTGCTTAAGAATCCATGAAATCTGAATATATATTCTTCATTACCGGGTTTATATTTGTTTTTACAGATTCAATCTCAATAAAAATATATAATTTATTGAATATCAATCACTTACAAGTAAATTAAAATGGTAAACTCACAGAAAACGCAGAACTATTATTCGTTTCACTGGTCTTATTAAATACCCGAAGTATATAAAAAATATCAATACTTTGAATTTCGACAACTTATATACCCGTCCGATAAATTTCTTTAAATTCTTCTTGACTGGTATTGTTTTTTTTCATAGGTTAGTTCTAAGAAAGTTCTTTGAAAAACCAGATTGATAGATTTAGCTTTGGCAAAAACCAAGGCAATATTTGAATCTATGAATTTGAACAGTTAATATATTTTTTAACTTTAAATTAGTGAGTTATGAAGATTCATGTGAATGCAGTCCACTTTGATGCTGACCCAAGACTGGTTGGTTTCATTCAAAACAAGTTAAATAAAGTAGAAACCTTTTACGACCGTGTAACAAGCGCTGAAGTGTTTTTGAAATTAGGAAAAGGTGAAAAAAGTAAAGTTCAAAAAAAATTCGTTGAAGTTAAATTAATTGTTCCGGGCCAGACAATCTTTGTAGAACAAAAAGGAGATACTTTTGAGGAGGCAACAGATTTATTGATTGAAGTGCTGAAGTCCCAGGTTAAGAAATTTAAAGACAAGAAAAATATAGTTGAACATAAAAAACCTGAATTAGTAGAAACAGAAGAATTGGTAGAAGATGAATATTAATCAGGTTATCAGATAAGTAAAGCGGCAGTTTCGTAAGAGGCTGCTGCTTTTTTTGTTACCTACCTTGAAATAAGTTTGGGTATCCTGGTTAAAATCAAGGCAGTTAGTCAGAAAATTACCTATCGGATTTATTTCAGTTTAAACACCCCTTTCAATGTAACACCATAGATAGCACCATCGCTATCAATTGTCCAGCTTGGTGTAATGGCGTTTGGATTTTCAATATCCCATTGATTATTGGTACCCAAACCCAGATAGTATTCAGGTATGTTTGTTGTCCAGAGTAAAGTACCTGTTTTGCCATCAAACCCCTGAAATTTGTTTTCCTTCCAGGTATTATCGTTGTTTAATATGCGTTCACCCACATAAAACACACCACCGGAAGATGCCATCAGTTGCGCCTTTTGATCTATATGACGACTCCATTCAACACTGCCATCAGCGAGGTTAAAACCCACCAGGCTATGTTCTTTGCCATTTTTTATCTCGGTTACTAAAATATTGCAGGCAACCACACGATTAAATATTTCAGTAACCGGATTTGACGCACTGGTTTTAGTTGTCCATAAAATTCGGCCTGTATTAATATCCAGAGCACGTAATGCACTTGTGTATTGTAGACCATTGTTCTCGGCTCTTATTCTGATAATTACTTTGCCATCAGCCACAATCGGGATGCCATCGTCTGAACGATAAACTGTATTACCTCTTCTTGCCATATCCGGCTGATCAATGTGCCGCCAGAGAGTCTTACCTGTTTTTAAATCAATAGCATGCAATTGGCGGGTGGGTGGGTCTTTCTGTTCTTTACTTCTTGCTGTTTGAAACAAAATTCCTCCTGATATGGCAGGTGCGCTAAAAGTAGGTGTATAGAATGGATTGAGCTTGTCTGGCATAGCGAGGCGGAAATCTTTGTTTTGCCATAAAATATTGCTCATATCTGTACTAAGGGCACTAATATAACTATTCCCTTCACTTGTATTCTGATTGAGTACAGTAAATACTCCGCCCCTGCCCCTTATAGTTCCTCTTTTTGCAGGAGTAAGTGTACGAACAATCCGGCCTGATTTTACGTCAATTACATAGTGGTCGGTGGGCAGCCCATCTTCACGAGGATAGATAAGCAGCACTTCCCCGGATGCTAATTCAAAAAAATTCACATACCCCATAGACCCTTTACGATTGCCTGTATTACAGATATTATCTATGCGCCAAACGGTTTTACCAGTATTTTTATCTATTGCCGATAGTCCTGCATTACCATCGTTGTTGCAACTTCCGGTTAGTATCAGGTTACCCACTATAAAAGGTGGCCAGACACCCCACCAGCCAGGGTTAATTTCCCATTGTTTTTGCGGAGCAGCCAATATAGGCAGCGCACGAAAAGCCCGACTGTTGCAGCTTGTTCCATAAGGTGAACTCATTTTAGACCCATCATCACATACTACACATGGAGAGGTATTTCGTAGTCGGGCAATAGCTACCTCACGTGCCGCAGGTGAATCATCGGGTAACTGTGCTTTCAATGTTATTTGCGACAAAATACCCGATAACAGGAAAGTAAAAAACAGGCCCCGAAAAGTATAAAATTTTTTTTTGAATCCTTTCATCTGTATTGACTTCTATTGACAACACTAATCAGCTACTATTATAAATAATAGCTTACTCATTACACAAATATTGCAAAAAATGTTAAAACAGGTACCTATAAAGATCAATTTTAATCAGCCTGTCTTGGTAATTCGTTATTTCTTTTATCTATTCACAGAATACATTTTTCTAAATCACTTTCAATTCTTTATAACCTTTTGTTCTGTTTTGGACAAAGCACCTGCGAGACTATAAAGTGAATACAGGCCACCCGAAAACTTAAAATTTCATCAAACCAATTAATAAAAATTTAATCCATGAAATTTCTTATTCCGACAGAATCTATTCATTATCTTGCATAGGATTTTGGTTTATTCCTATTATTTATGAGAAGAAAAAAAGACATTCCACGTCTTGTGTGGTTTATCTTGCCCGCAGTTGTGGGATTAATTCATTATTTTCGACCTTCGTACAACAATTACTCCATTTACAAGGGTGTATTCTATCATCTTATTGCCCAAACCAATCTCTATAGTCTTTACCCAAACGAGTATTTCGATAGCAACCATTACGGCCCGTTTTTCGGCCTGATTGTAATGCCTTTTGCAGCCTTGCCCGACTACATCGGTTTAGTATTATGGACAACCTTTCATGCCTTTGTTCTTTACAAAGCATTTAAAACCCTTCCACTAAAAGATGCCAACCTCTGGATAGTACTCATGATCTGTATTGTTGACCTGAATACCTCTTCGCATAACGTACAGGTAAATCCGAGCATCGGCGCATTGATTATTCTCTCCTGGTATTTTGTAAAAGAAGAAAAAGACTTCTGGGCACCGTTATTTGTTATGATAGGTACTTTTGTGAAACTCTACGGCATTGTAGGTCTGGTTTTCTGGCTCTTTTCAAAACATAAATTCAAATATATTTATTCATCGGCATTCTGGGCGATAATATTGTTTGTATTGCCCATGCTAATCAGTTCTCCGACATTTGTATTGCAATCTTATGCAGACTGGTATCATAGTCTGATTGAGAAAAACCTTTCTAATCAGACCGGAAGCCAGGGCATTGGCAGCTACCAGGATGTGTCTATGATGGGCTTGTTCAGACGTGTAGGTGGACTAAACCTTTCTAACGCAACGTTTATTATCCCGGGTCTTGTTTTACAACTGGCGCCTTTACTAAGGAATAACTATTATAACAATATCATTTTCCAGCTACGATACCTGGCTACTCTCCTGATTTTCGTAGTAATCTTTTCTTCTTCTTCCGAATCCTCTACGTATATAGTAGCCGTTTCGGGGGTTGCTATCTGGTTTATTACACAAGATTATCCCATTAAGCGTTGGGTATGGGCATTGTTTGGTGCAGTACTCATATTTACCTCGCTTTCAGCCTCTGACCTTTTTCCATCTCATATACGGCACCTGTTCATCATCTATTCTATCAAGGCATTTCCTTGTTGTATTTTATGGTTTGGGTGCATTTACCAATTACTAACCGACAAACACTCCCTAACCGACAAAAAATGGATATTTCAAGATTAAAAATCTGTATTCTGTCAGCTGCCTATAACGAAAACGAAAATATCCTCGTTTTCTATAATACTGTAAAAAATGTCATAGACAAGCTGCCCTATTCTTTTGAGTTCTGCTTCGTAAACGATGGTAGTACTGACGGTACGCTACGCGTTATCCGAAATCTGGCCAGAGAAGACCATATGGTAAAATACCTGTCTTTTTCAAGAAATTTCGGTCAACAAGTAGCATTGAAAGCAGGTATCGATTCGATTGATGCTGATGCTATTATTATGATGGATAGTGACCTGCAACATCCTCCTTCGATGATACCGGTACTGATTGAAACATGGCTACAGAAGCGTGTCAACATCGTGAATACGCTTCGGGAAGAAGACCGGGATTTATCCTGGTTTAAAAAGCAATCAAGCCAATGGTTCTATAAAATCATCAACAACCTGAGTAACCTGTCGTTAGAACCCGGACAGGCAGATTTTCGGCTGATAGACAGACAGGTAGCACAAACCCTGAAAAACTCAAAAGAACAGGATGTTTTTCTGCGCGGAATGATTCAATGGATCGGGTTTAAACAAATCAATTTACCTTACAAACCACATAAACGTTTTTCGGGTGAAAGTAAATATACCCTTTCGAAGATGATAAAACTGGCATTGGCAGGTATTACTTCTTTCAGCGTAAAACCGCTTCATGGGGCTATTTATGCAGGGCTTCTGATTGCCCTTTCTTCTTTTTTCTATCTACCTTATGTACTTTACAGTTATTTTAGCGGCGATGCCGTTGATGGCTGGAGCTCGGTAATCATCACTATTGCCTTTTTTGGTGGACTCAATTTATTTATTTTAGGAATCATAGGGTTGTATATCGGCAAAATACTTATTCAGAATAAAGAACGCCCGCTATACATTGTTCAGGAACATAATATTTATGAAAACAGCTATTCTCAGTTTTGATGTAGAAGAATTTGATATGCCTTTTGAATACGGCGGTAAGCCCTCCATGGAAGAGCAGATTGCTACCTCAGTCACTGGTTTGAAGAGTGTACTTTCAATATTGGAAAAATACGAAGCAACGGCAACTTTTTATTGTACAGGAGTTTTTGCCCTGTCTCAAAGAGATAGAATCAGGGCAGTCAGCCAGATACATGAGGTTGCCTCACACAATTATTACCATTCGAGCCACATGACAGAAGACTTACAAGCCTCTAAACAGGTTTTAGAAGATATTACCCAAAAAGATGTAAGAGGCTTCAGAATGCCTCGCATGGCACCAGTTTCAGACGCAGATTTGTTGGCCGCAGGTTATATTTATAACGCCTCTTACAATCCTACTTACCTGCCTGGCAGATATGATTACAGGCATATTCCGAGATCTGTCTTTCAGCAGAACGGACTCATTCATGTACCGGCCTCTGTTTCACCTAAATGGCGGTTACCCTTATTCTGGATAGCTTTTCATAATTATCCGCTATCTTATTTTTTTTATTTATGCAAAAAAGTAGCCGAAGCAGACGGCTACCTCCATTTGTATTTCCACCCCTGGGAATTTACCGATTATACTGATTTGCCTAACGGGGCAAAGTATCCTTTTTATTTACATAGAAATAATGGGCACAAAATGCAGGAGAGGTTCAATTTATTGATGGCATTTCTACAACGTGAAGGTTTTGTGTTCAGAACCACTTCCTGGTTGATAGAGCAACCTTATCTGTTTCCTGAACGAGCATTAAAAAACGCATAGGCTTAGCCTATGCGTCGAGTTTAAATATCTCTTTCAGTTCCTGTGCTTCTTCGGGCTTCATTCTTCCTGCCAATACCAGTCTTAACTGTCGGCGGCGCAAAGCTCCGGCATATAACTCTTTTTCTTCGGCTGTTTCAGGTTCAACCGCAGGCACTTCAATTGGTCGGCCTGTCTGGTCAACAGCTACGAAAGTCATAAAAGCCTTGTTGGTGTAAATTTTTGTTCCTGCCGGAATATTCTCGGCCCAAACATCAATACCTACTTCAAGAGAGGAATTGAATGCTCTGGTTACTTTGGCCTGTAAGGTAATAACCGACCCTAAAGGGATGGCTTCTTTGAAAGAAACATTATCAACCGAGGCGGTCACAACAATACGATTACAGTGTTTCTGGGCAGCAATAGCTCCTGCTATGTCTAACAATCTCATCAGGTTTCCCCCCATCAGATTCCCCAATGTATTGGTATCATTCGGAAAAACCATCTCGGTCATTACTGTAAGTGATTCTTGTGCTTTTCTGGTTTTTGGCATAAAATTATGATTCGGATATGTTTGTTGATTAATATACGCTGATAATTACCATTTCGGGTCGAGCCGGATAAACAATTCGTTTCCTGCACGGGGCGGAATAGAGTTGGTGCATCGCTCAAAAATAACAGGTCGGAAATAGGGTTTAAACATCGTCAGATACTCTTCTTTCGAGCCGCCAAACGGTGGGCCGCCATCAAACGGGAAATCAAAAATAACCCCTACTAACTTACCTCCAGGTTTTAACAGATTATACATTTGTTCTACATACCTTGGCCTTAAAGATGGGTCAAGAGCTGATAAAAAAGTTTGTTCAATAATCAGATCGTATTGCCCCTGATGAAAGAAGAAATCCTGATGAATTACGTGACAGGTGCCATTTTCGATGTAAAATTGTAAATTTTCCTGCAAACGTTCTACTAAAACCGCCGAAATATCAATCAGGGTAATATCTGTAAAGCCATGCCGGAGCAGATATTCGGCTTCGTAGGAATTCCCACAACCCGGAATCAGGATAGAAACAGACTTATCTTCTAATTGGTCGAAATACTCTTTCAATGGTGTAGATATATATCCGATATCCCACCCCGTCTGTCCGCTTTCATAGCGTTGGCTCCAGTAATCATCATTCAACAAAGTGCTCATCTGCTTTTTATTTTTTAGATTATGAACCGTAAATTGCAGGTAAATGTTAGCACATCACACCATCAATCAGCAAATTTAATTCCGATACAAATATATTTATAAAATGAAAGCTATTGCCGATTACCTACGCCAGACTATATATGAGGTCTTACCAGCCCTACAAGCTATTTCAGATGAAGATGCCAGCATTAAACCTCTACCTCAGAAATGGTCGAAAAAAGAGATTTTAGGACACCTTATTGACTCTGCTACGAACAACCACCATAAGTTTGTGAGAACAATGGCACAACCACATATGGAGTTTGTTGGCTATGCACAGGATTTCTGGGTAGCCGGGCAATATTATAATAGTAGAAATTGGGAGGAAATTGTTACTTTCTGGCATGTCTATAATTTACATCTTGCTCACATCATTGAATCGGTGAATCCGGCATATCTGCAAAATACGATAAGCATTAGCGGAAGCAAGCCTTTTACTCTGGCATTTATTATGGAAGATTATGTAGAACATATGAAACACCATTTACGGGTGATTCTGCCCGAAGCCAACATTACAAGCAAGTTCCAGAATGTATATAACGCTTAACTCAATCGTATTTATGAACACGCAACTAAATAAAGAAGTACTCATTAAGGCCAGAGAACTAAAAAGCGAAGAAGACTTTAAGGTATTTGAAGATATAGCCAACCTTGCAAGCCAAGGATTTTTAACGATTGAAGATTTTGACACTTTATGCAATGGTTTCTTTGATGATACCGAGGATTTTGATTTTTTGTCAGAAGGGCTAACCGAGTGTCTCAATCAAATCATGGGAGATTATCCTGTAGAGATTTTTGCAGAGAAATTAGTAAATGCTGTTGAAATATTTAATCCTCATGCGCTATTGAGTTATGGTTTTATTCTATCTCAATGGTTTATTGACGAAGAAAAGAGGAATCTTCTATGTAGATATATCAACACTAAAAATGAGGATATAAAAGAACTATGCAGAAAAGTACTGACTGAGCAAATGAAATTTTATAACAATTATGATGGGCTTGGCTATATGGCAGGTAGTGCAAATAAGGTATTGCAGGGCATAAAATAAGTCAGTAACTATAGCATGGATACGAAGCCATGCTATAGTTAACCCCAGTCTCAATGATCATAACTTGCCACTCTGGTAATTTTCCAGACCCCATTTTTCTTTTGCCAGATGTGCAGAAATTTAAAGGTTCCGCAATCATCCTGTCCGTTTTCCTTATGACAAAAGGTATGTGCTGCTACCTGCATAGCACCATAATCTTTCACAGGATACACCTCCATACTTCCTTCTACCAGTTCCCGATGAAGCCCATTATTATTCCCAAAGATGATTTTGAATGACTCTATATTTTGTGCATAATTGGTAAGCCCACCCTTATCATGATAAAACTCAAGGCTTTCGTCAAAAATATTTTTGATAGTCACGCTATCGCGATTATTAAAAGCATTGAATAATACACTATCCATATGGGCAATTTCATTGTAGAGCGTATTCCCTTCTGTTCTTGAAGCAAACTTTGTATTTACCAGAAAATCCAGTTCCTGTGTCATTTTCCATTCGCCTTTCTGCTTTTGCCAAACTCGTGAGAATTTCGATTCTTCTACCAGTTTATCCTGCATATAAAAGCGTTGCACGCCATTCTGGAGTGTTTTTTCTTCATTCACGTGAATTACCTGCAAACTGCCTTTTACTATCTGTCTTTTCAGCTTTATGCCTTTATCACAGAAATTCTTTTGTAAACTGGTTTTAAAATCTGTAAATGACTCGCTACTGGTTTCTCCAAAATAACCCTTATCCTGATAGAACATAAAGTCTTTGCTTAGTATTTTATCTATTTTATTCAAATCGCAATCAAATATAGCTTTGAACAGAAGACTATCTTTTTGAGCTAATTCATTGAAAATAGTCTGTGATTTGGTATTTGACTGTGCCTGCAACTTTGCTAAAGGCACGAAAAGATTGAGTAGGCAGATACCTGCCAGTAAGATATTTTGCTTTTTCATTGTATAATTTTGTCTGTTAAAATTTAATCTTTGATCTTTCTGTCAATCAGGAAGTGAGCCATTAAACTAAGACCACCGAACAGGAATATCATAGATAAGAAGGATACTAACTTATCTAAACCAAACTTATTATAAAGAATGTTTCCTACCAGAATCCCTAAAGCAATTCCTACGAAGAACATTCCGAATTTCAGCGTCTGAATCTGCAAGCGACTTCTTGAGTTAAAAAGCTTTGAAGCATCTGTACCGCGTTCTATCATCAACATCCGTTCGCGGTTCCGGGCGGTGAGATAAACATAGACTATCCCGAAGATACCAGCAAAGGAAGCCACCGAAACAATCATATCTCTTAATATTTCATCCATTTTTTCTTAATTTTAGATAGTTATTGAACCAATACTCATAAGACAAGAGCGATGAAACGTTGGTTACAGAATTTTGCAAAAATAAATTCTGTAAAAAAGAACAGGTATTATGTAACCGCTTACAGCAAATTCTTGTCTCATTTAATAATAAAGACTACAGGTAGCATTAATGTATTCAGAAGAACAAGCCTATATAGAACGAGTAAAAAAGGGAGATTCGGCTTCTTATACATTTCTTGTGAATAAATACAAGAACATGGCTTTTACGGTAGCCTTGAAAATTGTGAACAACAGAGAGGATGCAGAAGACATCATTCAGGAGAGTTTTCTGAGAGCCTATCAGCAGATTCATACGTTTGAAAACAAATCAAAGTTCTCAACATGGCTTTATACCATTGTCTATAGGGCTGCACTGAACAAATTACCCAAAAACAAGACAGAGTTTTTAGCTATTAATGACAATTCATACGAAAACGATATAGCTGATGAAACAAGCACACCACCAGAATCGTTGACTATTAAAGAAACCCAGCAATATGTAAAAGGGGCTATTCAACGATTACCTCAAGGAGAAGCACTGTTGATTACTTTGTATTATCTGAATGAAAATTCGCTGAAAGAAATTGAAGAAATAACCGGACTGGCCATGAACAATATTAAAATCAGGTTGTTTCGGGCAAGAAAGAAATTAGAACAGGAATTACGTTTTTTGTTATAAATATCGGATAAGATGGCACAAGGCAACGAAAAAAAACTACGGAAACTGATTCAGTCGGTTGAGTTAGACCAACCCAAAGCCGATTTTACTGAATTGATTATGAAAGAAATTCAGTTGCAGGAATCTCTTGTAATAAACACCGTTTTACAATCTGTCTTGGCACAGCATATTATCGAAACGCCCTCTATTGATTTTACGCAAAAAGTAATGACAGGTATAGAACACCTGGATAAAAAAACAGTTTACAAGCCTATTATCGGCAAAAAAGTCTGGTATGGTATAGGCGTAGCAGCTACTCTGCTTGTGGCCATAGTCAGTCTTTTCAGTAAATCATCACAAACGGTCAACAAACCTCTTACATTTGCTAATAATATTAATCAGCTTACCAGTCAACTCATTTTGCGGATTAATGGAATGCCCACCTTGATATTGGCTTGCTTGTTTGGTGTAAGTGCCTTATTAGTACTTGATTACTTTATTTTGGGCAGGAAGAAATACCAGGTGTAATTTTTTGTAATAGATAACTATATCTTTCTCCTCTCTATGTAGGCATTATTCCCCTTCTTTGTTGACTTCTTCCCCCACTAAATGGCTTTTTGTATAAATTATCCAATGGTGTTGTTTTTGTGCCTTACTCGATCAAATCATTTAATAAAACAGTTATGGCTAAGAAAAAAAAATATGTATTGATTACAGGAGGTACAAGCGGTATAGGCTATGAATTGGCCCGTCTATTAGCAAAAGATGGTCATAACCTGCTCATTGTTGCCCGCAGTCAGGAAGAACTTGATAGAGTTGCACATGAACTAACCTCAGCCTATAAGATTGATGTTATGACATTTGCCAAAGATTTATTTAAGAAAAAAGCTGCGTTTGAGGTATATGACTTTGTAAAATCATCAGGTTTGCAGATTGATATATTAGTAAACGACGCCGGACAAGGGCAATATGGTGAATTTATAAATACAGATATTGAACGGGAGATGGATATTATTCAGTTGAATATCAGCAGCCTGGTAGTACTTACAAAGCTGTTTCTGATAGAGATGATAGAGCGTAAGAGCGGTAAAATTCTTAACCTTGCCTCGG
This sequence comes from Emticicia sp. BO119, assembly GCF_013912375.1. GTDB lineage: Bacteria > Bacteroidota > Bacteroidia > Cytophagales > Spirosomataceae > Emticicia. The sequence continues at coordinate 355,842 of NZ_JACETV010000005.1, forward strand.
TTGCCAGCAAAGTACCGGGGCCTTTTCAGGCAGTGTATCATGGCACCAAAGCCTTTGTTCACTCATTTACAGAAGCCATACGCGCCGAAGTAAAAGATAGTGGTGTGGTGATTACCTCATTATTGCCTGGAGCCACCGTAACCGACTTTTTCAGAAAAGCTGATATGCTACACTCTAAAACTGTACAAGAAGGAAATTTAGCTGACCCGGCAGATGTAGCCATGGACGGATACAATGCCTTAATGAATGGCGATGACATGGTGGTATCTGGCTTAAATAATAAATTACAAGTAGCAATGAGCAATATTACGCCTGATGAAATAGTGGCTGAAAGAGTTTACAAACAGCAAGGACCGAAAGAGGGAGTGCTGAAGTAAAATTAAGGGTGGTGTGATAATACCACCCTTATCATTATAAATCAGTCACGAAAGTTCAATCCTCCAATACACCCATCAACCCCATTTCATAATCTTCAATTGCCTGTTTCAATTCGGCTGGGTAATTCATCACAAAAGGCCCATAGGTAGAAAGCGGCTCCTGAATAGGTTCGCCTGCCAGAAATAACAATTTACCCTTAGTAATGGCTTCAAAATCTATCCCCTCACCCTCATGATCAAATGTGACCATATTCAGTTTTTCTATTGTGGTTTTGTTGGTTTTAATTTCTCCGTCAAGCACATAAACCAAAGTATTATAAGAATTGGGTAACTCAAAGAAAGTCTTAGCTCCTGCTTCAAAATTTACCATCATCGCCAATATCGGCGAAAAAGTAGAAGCTGTACCGGTCTGCCCTTTATAATTTCCTGCAACTAACTGTATTTCTATCCCTTCTTCCTTGATAACAGGCATGGTTTCTTTCGTCAGATGTTGATACTTAGGCTCGGTCATCTTATGGATACGAGGCAGATTTACCCACAATTGTATCAACTCAAAATTTCCCCCCTCCTGCATAAACTCAGCCGAAGGCCCCTCTGAGTGGATAATGCCTTTACCTGAAGTCATCCATTGCACATCTCCTGCATTCAAAAAACCCTCATTTCCTAAAGAATCCTTATGATGAATTTTACCCTGAAATAAAAAGGTGACAGGCTCAAATCCCCTATGAGGGTGCGGGCTTAAACGTGGTTTACTGGCATCGGGACTATGGTAAGTCGGCCCTGCATGGTGTAACAAAATAAACGGGCTCACCTGTCTGATATTAGTAGCAGGCAAAGGTTGTTTTACTCGCATTGGCCCCATTTGGTGCTCATTAGCAAAACTGATATGCTGAATAGTACGAGCTTTCATTGTTTTAGTTTGAATACGTCCTTACGCGTTATTAAAGTGGTTGTAATACCTGCTTTTCCTGCTTAACTGCAATTTTATTTACCAGCCAGATATACTCATTGGTAAATAGCTCAATAGCTTTAAAGAAAGCAGGGTCTGTTAAATTTCCTTCGGCATCAAACTTCTTGTCTACTGCCGGAACAATCAGCATATGAGGCGATACAATCCCAAACAAAGCAGCAACTAAGCTAATCATTTGCTGACTTGCTCTCATTCCACCCATTGCTCCCGGCGAAGCTGTTACAATACCAAATGGCTTATGCAATTGTTTCGGGAAATGGTCTAACAGATTTTTCATTGCAGGCGAATAGCTACCATTATATTCGGGTGTTACCAGAATAAAAGCATCTGCCAAAAACATACGTTCACCTAATTCTTTCCACTGAGCCGGAACGGCGTCTACCGAAGTCCATACTCTTTGAACAAAAGGCAATTCGTATTCTCTCACATCAATTATGCCTACTTCAGCATCTGTAATTTCGCTTAAATGCTTTTGTAGATAAGTGGCTACTCTTACCGAAAGGCTTTCTTGCCTTGGGCTTCCTGAAATGATCTCAATTTTCATTTTTCTCTGGTTTAAATTTCTTAAAATGACATCGGAACATCTATTAAGAGAATCTCCGAGTTTGTGTTGGCTTTCATAAGAATTTCATTAGTTTCGCTGATACCTAAAGCATCTCTACGACTTAGCAACTGTCCGTTTATTTCAGCTTCTCCTTCAATCATAAAGGCATATACGCCATTGTTTGCGAGTTTGGGGGCATAGCTTAATTCTTTACCCTGTTCAATGTCAGTTATGGAAAACCATGCATCCTGATTCATACCTAATCCACCATCTTGCGAACCAAGGGGTGAAACCAACGTCTGAAATTGATTTTTTCTTCCTTCAACCTGAAAAGCTCGCTGGTCGTAGCGTGGCTGAATATCCCTCAGCTTCGGAAACACCCAGATTTGCAAAAGTTTCAAAGCTCTATCGATATTCTTGTTTCTTTCAGAATGGTAAATTCCTGTACCAGCCGACATCACTTGTACTTCTCCATTACTGATTGCCCCTTTATTACCCATATTATCGGCATGTTCCAAATCACCGGACAGCGGAATAGTAACTATTTCCATATTATCGTGTGGGTGCATACCAAAGCCTCTGCCACCGATTATCATATCATCGTTCAGTACTCTTAATGCCCCAAAATGCACTTTATCAGGGTTCTGAAATCCTGCAAAACTGAAAGAATGCCAGGCATCTAACCACCCATGATTGGCATGACCTCTTTCGTCAGCTTTATAATATATTGTTTTCATTTTTATACATTTACATTTAATGTATATACATATATATAAGTGAAATAGTTCAATATCATTGAATGATTATTGTCTGAACTTTGATTTAGCTGATTGAATGATTACTCTGATGCCACACTATAACCATTTTCATTTAAAATACTCTTAAATAATTGATTCTTAAAAATCATATTAATCAAATAATCAGGTAAATCAAAATTCAGATAATAATCAATCCCTCACTAAATTCTTACCCCCTTATCGCCCTATTCAAAAATTGCACATAAGGGTGCATAGCTTCAAAACCTGCTAAAATCTCGTCGACAAAACCTTGGTCAAGTACTTTAGCAACAGGAAAAGACTGAGAAACGGTAAAACTTTTTAGTTTAAGTAGTTCGATGGCTGGATTATTTTCGTCATATCCTTTTGGAGGTCGGATGGTTGCGGCTTCGCGGTCAAGGCCGTTCGGGAAGTATTTTCTGAAAGGGGCGGCATTGATAATTGCCTTGAATTCTTCGTAGTTATAATCAATTTCGTCACGTATTTTCTTTAGGTCATTATTTTCGGGCATCCATACACCCCCGGCAAAAAAACATTCGCTGGCATCAATGTGGAAGTAGTAACCCGCGCCTTGTGCTTTTTTACCTCCGGCATTAAACCATGCACCAAAATTAGTTTTATAAGGCGATTTATCTTTCGAAAACCTCACATCACGGTTTATCCGAAAGATACAATCTTTTACTTGCAGATTAGTTTCTTCTATAGCCTTATCAAATTTTCCAATACCATTAATGAGCTGAGTTACTACTTCACCAAAATTCTGTTTGGCGGTTTCGTAGGTTTTGCGATTGGCATCAAACCAGGGCTTGTTGTTATTATCCTTTAACTCCCCTAAAAATTGAAGTGTCTGTGCATGAATCATAGCTGTAATTAAGAGTTTATCTAAAAAATCAATTAGCCCTTACTAAAAGTTCCCGACTACTTTACTTCATTTATCAACATAATCTTATCAGCAAAATCGCTGATATTTTTTAAGGTTGTAATAGCAATTTGGGTGAGTGCCTCTTCTGTTAAGAATCCTTGATGCGACGTTATCAGAACATTCGGGAAAGTCATTAAGCGAGCGAGAGTATCGTCTTGCAGAATCTGTTCTGATAAATCATTAAAAAAGATATTTTCTTCCTGTTCGTACACGTCGATACCTAAATAACCCAATGTTTTGTTCTTCAAGGCTTCTATTACCGCCTGAGTATCTATCAACGCTCCCCTACTGGTATTAATCAACATCACACCTTTTTTCACTTTCGCCAATGCTTCTGCATTAATCAGATGTCGGGTATTTTCCGTCAATGGGCAATGTAATGAAAGGATATCTGACTGTACCAGTAGTTCTTCAAAACTCATATAATTGACACCATTTGTGGTTAAATGCTCATCAGGATACACATCATAGGCCAAGACTTTGCACCCAAGACCCATCATGATGTTAGCAAATACACCACCTATCTTACCTGTTCCTACTACTCCAACTGTTTTATGATAAAGGTCAAAACCTGTCAGTTTTTCCAGTGAAAAATTTCCTTCGCGCACCCGGTTATAAGCTTTATGAGTTTTGCGGTTCAGGGTCATAATTAAAGCCAAAGCGTGTTCAGCCACAGCATAGGGAGAATAGGCAGGTACACGCACGATTTTAATGTTGGCGTTTCTGGCAGCAATTAAATCTACATTATTAAATCCTGCGCATCTAAGCGCAATGAGTTGAACTCCGGATTTTTGCAGAGAGCCAATTACCTGAGTATTCAGGTTATCATTTACAAATACACAAACCACTTCAGCTCCTTCTGCCAAGCGAACAGATTGTTCATTTAAAGCGACCTCATAAAAACTTATCTGATGAGTTTGATTATGTTTTTCGAACGATTCTCTGTCATATGGCTTTGTACTGAAAAATGTGATTTTCATAATGATTTCTGTGGTGTTTTTACTAATTGATAAGCCAAGGTCAGATGATGTGAAAAGCCTAATACCGAATGACTGCTGGCGGCGTAATCAAAAATAAACTGCTTAGCCTGAAAACCAATTCCAAAGTGGGCATTATTTAACTTAGAGGTGATACCAGTACGTAGATAAAATTTTTTTACTATCTCATACTCCAGACCTACCTTAAATAAAGTGGGTAAGACTAAATCTTTTTCTGCTTCACCTGTTAATAGCAACTGTCTGGCAGGTTGATACGAAAACCCTAAACGAAGCACCGTAGGTACATGTTGAGAAACAAAAAGCCTGGCAGTAGTAAGGTTATAAGCACTGAAACCAAAATGTAGTGCAGAACTCAGCTTTGCCATCACCCCAAACTCAGTTAAAAGGGTATGTTTTGAAGCATATCCCTCAATAGCCGCTTGCAGGTAAGAAACTTTTATTCCTAAAGAAACCCTATTGGAGCTTCTGGCTAATGCCAGCCCCAATTTCTGTTCATGGTAGAGTTTATCGCCAAACCTTTCTATCGTAAGCCCTATATTCGCAATTTTATGGTTGAAATTACCCCCCAAAGAAAAAGTATTAAGCCCGGCTATGGTGTAGCGGTTGTGGTATGAAGTACTGATGTAATTATCGGTAATAAAACCTAATCCGGCAGGATTATTAAAAACAGATTGCTTGTCGGCAATTGCTGCTGTGGCATTGCCTAAGCCCCAGCTTCTGGCTCCTATCGGGAATGGCTCACCAGAAGCCCGGCTATAATCAGCAGAAAAAACAGCAACACAATAAAAAGTTATCAGGCTCGCTTTCTGAAAAAATAAAACCCTGTATTTTGCTTCTTTTTTAGCCAATGCATTTGATTTTTGAAGCAAAATACGGGGTTGTCGAGAAAAAGGCAAATATTAGAAACTGTTTGAGTTAATCTTATTGAACTAAAGAAGTTGCTTTTTGACCAATACTGCAGTGAAAAATCCTCATTTAGCTCTGCTAAACTCCGGTTTTTACACCTTATTCTGGCACAAAAGTTATCCTTTTTTATTTTCAAAATTTAACTCAAACAGTTTCTTAGAATATCAATTAAATCTGCGTTTTACAATTTCAATAAATTCTTCTGCTTCTGCGCCTGTAATATCCCAAAGATAACGGGGCACATACTTTTTCAGAATCAGTTCTTTGGCTTCTCCAAAGTCTTTACACAATTCAATTTCATCGAGTGCATGAGAGAAAGCCTGTATATTACCTCCAAACAGATTATTGGTAAACAAGAATCGTTGATTCAACGAAATAGCACTATTAATTCCCTCAATTCGGTTATTCTGATGGTGGTCAAGTATAGTTCTGTTTGCTTTGGTTTGGTCGTTCAGACTTTTTTGCTCACTTGCCAGTCTTTCATTGAGGCGCATTTCTTCTATCTCTTTGGCAGGAGATTTATCATATGATGATTCGTTTACTTTGTTTGTTACCGAATTAAGTTTTTGTTCAAATATCGGTGCAGGTCTTTCAATCACTACCTCTCTTACAGGTTCAGGTTTAGGCGGCTCTACATACTTCGGAGGCTCAACATAAGCGTTATATTCCTGTATTTTTGGTTCAGGAATCATTACCGGAGGGGGTATTACTGCCGGTGGAGGCGTGTATGATTTTTCTTCTGCTATAGGCTTACTGAGTTCTAAATCAAAAAAAGAAGCAGAAGCCGGATTACCGATTACTTCTGAAACCGAAACAGCCTTAGAAGGCACCAGTTCGTCAGGGATAGCCACTTTCTGTGCAAAAAGTGACAGATATTTTTCTGGACTTTCGGCAGTAATAGGCATTTCATCAATCCAGGTCATTGCCTGATTAGCAAATACAAATTCTTTACCGTTAAGTTTTTCAACCAAACCCGGAATAACCTGTTTATTAATCTGAATATATTTGGTAAGCGGAGCTGCGTTTTCCTGAGTAAATCTGAAATTAGGCAGGTCACGCATCAATTCCTTATAAAAAGTCTGAGGTTCTAATATCAATACCAGGGTCTCTCCTACTGAATCGACTAATAATGGCTCAAATTGTTCACGTTTTACAGAAATAAATTGTGATACTATATTCATAAAATTCTTTAATGCTTGCTGTACTTCTGGCGCAGTAAAATCAAAATATGGGCTTCTTAAACGCTGTGTATCGCCCTGCCATTTTTCAAATAAAGCCCTGATAGTCAACAGATTTACCTGTTGAACATTACATAAAGAAAGGATTTGCTTGCCCGAAATAGTATTGTTCTGGGCAAAAAATTCATCACACACGCGGGCTGCATAAGCCTTGCTGTACCGTTCGACGGCGGACAAATTCAATTTGTTCGACATTCCTAAATTTGTTTGTTTTGTAATTTAAATAGCTAATGGTTTATAACTCGAAGCTAATGTTAGCCAGTCATGTGGAGGAATCATTTCTGCTAACTGACAGTAAATTTACTACAACTTTTTTGCCAGTTTTACATAGAACGAAAAAATTACAAAAATAATGTTTATTGAACCAAAAAGAGGTAGAGGACAAGGGCATAAGACAGGTTGGGTAGAGGTAATTTGCGGCTCAATGTTTTCGGGTAAGACGGAAGAATTAATTCGTCGGCTGAACCGTGCTAAAATTGCCCAACAGAAAGTAGAGATATTCAAGCCTGCAATGGATGTTCGTTACCATGAAAACGACATTGTATCGCATAATCAGACGGCTATTCGTTCTACACCTGTTAATGCATCAGAAGAGATTTTACTGATGTGCAGCGACTGTGAGGTAGTGGGGATTGATGAGGCTCAATTCTTTGATGAGGGCATTGTAGAGGTGGTTAATAAACTGGCTGAGCAAGGGAAAAGAGTAATAGCAGCAGGTCTGGATATGGACTCAAGGGGTATCCCTTTTGGCCCGATGCCCAAACTTATGGCTATTGCAGAATATGTTACCAAAGTACACGCCATTTGTGTGGTGTGTGGTGATATTGCGCATTACTCCTATCGTAAAACTGCCGATGGCCCGCAAGTACTCCTTGGCGAGTCTGATAACTACGAAGCCCGTTGTCGCCGTTGTTATCATTTGAATCCATAGTAGTATTTAAGAAAGATTTTTGTAATTTTGCGTTTCTGAAATACTGATAGTATCAGTTCCCGTAGTTCAATGGATAGAATGTCAGATTCCGGTTCTGATGATGGGGGTTCGAATCCCTTCGGGAACACCAATAAATAATTTTCTTTTCCTAAATTCAATTTAAGGTTTTTCAGTGCCATTAGCCGCCCAGGCACCTCCTTCCCAAATTTTCTTTATCTTTATTTTATTCAATAGAATTACGTTATTCCTCCATCAATCGCCGAATCGCCACTAAATGCGCAAATAATACAACAGGCACGATACAGGCAGGTAACCAGTTGAAGGGAAAATACAAAACTGCTATATTGGGTTGATCAAATGCCAATTGCTGGAAAGAGAAGGGAGCCGATAAAATGGCGGTAGAGACTATATTTACTAAAAGCACCAGGCATATAAAATTCCACATTAACATAATACCTGTTCCTATATACTCTTTCTTGAAAAGGTAATAGACAACCGGGGCTGTGATGCCCGAAAAAATATCGAAATTCTGCCCTTCAAAAGTCATGATTTCCGGCACTCCTTTGTATAAAAACAACCAGAATAAAACCAGTTCTACGGGAATCCTGACAATGTGCAGGAGGGTTAATGTTTTAATATCTAAATTATCTATAAAACTGCGACCTGTTTTTGTGGCAAATAAACCGATAATTAATAATAAAGGGGGGGCAATGGCTAAAATAAATCTTGGTGGCATCGTCTCAATATTGGTATAAAAGCCGCTTAGCCCTATCAGGGCCTGTAAAGCAAGCCAGATTGTGGCTATAACAAGAATTCTTGTTATGTATTTTTTTGAGGCCCTTACTAAAAAATATACACTCAGAAAAGTGCTGAGACCCATTACTAAAGCTATATAAAAAGGCAGGTGTTCCATTAATTATAGTATTTAAATTTAAACGAAGGAGCGCTCATGTATAAATAAATTCCTGGCGTTTGGTCAGTTTTCAGGCATTGCCTCTATTTTTTAGTACCCTGCATCTACCCAATTAAAAAACTTACTACCTGCAAGTTAATCAACATTCTCAAAAACGCTATTGAGATTTTACAAGCAACCTGCTTTAATCTTTTTGCGTCTATCCCGACAAACACCCTTTTTAACACCATTATGAAGAAACTGCGATTCGTATTGCCCACGGTCATTTTTTTACTTTGGGTTGCGGCCTGTAAGCCCAGAGAAGAAGAAGTGCCCCCCTCTGCCACTACAAATCCCGACTGGACAGCCGAATCGCATGGCAAGGATGTGTCGCCCAATTATGCAGTCGTTTTTCCGCAAGAAGCTGTTAACAGTTTAGAAATTACATTTAGAAAAACACAATGGGATAGTATCAGAACTGATATGAAATCTAAGCTCGGAAACGACTTTGGCGCAGGAGGAGGAGGGGCTGGCGGAGGAGGAATGGGCGGTAATGGCGGAGGTCCTGCCGGTGGTGGTGCTATTTCTTTCGGAACCGCAGAGCCTGCCTATTTTGCCGTTACGATGAAATTCAATGAGAAAACCTGGACAAATGTGGGTTTTCGGCTGAAAGGTAATTCAAGTTTATCCTCAATCTGGCGGTCGGGAATCTATAAACTCCCATTCAGATTAAATATGGACGAATTTGAAGATAGGTTTCCAGCCATTAAAAACCAACGCTTTTATGGTTTTCAGGAATTATCGATGTCACCTGGCTTTGGAGATAATTCTTTGATACGAGAAAAAGTTGCTGCCGACATCTTCCGTGAAGCGGGTGTACCAGCCGCTAAAACTTCTTTCTACAAAGTGTATATTGATTTTGGCGAGGGAAAGAAATACTGTGGTATTTATACAATGGTTGAGGTAATTGATGATACAATGATTAAAGAACAGTTTACCGACGACCCAGAAGCGAAAGGCAATATTTACAAACCAGAATCTAACCTGCAATCATTTTTACAAAGCCAGTTTGAGAAGAAAAATAACAAGACCGAAGCAGATTATAGCGATGTACAGGCTTTTGTTTCAGCACTTAATGCAACTAATCGCACCTCAGATGCATCTCTCTGGCGAGCCAATTTAGAAAAGACTTTCAATGTTGACCACTACCTGAAATATCTGGCCGTCAATAATACGATTGTCAATTGGGACGTATATGGAGCAATGGCACATAATTATTACCTCTATAATTCACCGACAAAAAAACTGATCTGGATTCCCTGGGATCATAATGAAGCCATGAAAATGAGCGGAAGAAACGTTGTCTCTTTAGCGATGACAGAAGTTGCCAGAATATGGCCATTGCTGAGATATGTAGCAGATGATGCCGTTTATTATGCCAAATACAAGCAATATGTAGCAGAATTCAGTAATAATGTATTTACAGTTGCCAAGATGGGTACGCTATTTGAAAAATATCATAATATGATAGCTCCGTATGTAAACGGAAGTGAAGTTGAACAAAAACCTTATTCAAACCTGACAAATACAGCGGCCTTTACAAGCGAGTTAGCAAATCTAAAAACACATGTAAGTACACGCACCCAAGCTGTAGCCACATTTTTAAAATAACAAATTATTTCGTAGTTTAACAGGCTCTTTAAAGCTATTACCCCCGATATGATTGATTTACAAACATTTGAAAGTATCTCTTTAGCCGATATTGAGGCGGTGAAGTTACTCAACAGGGTAGATAGCAAGTATATCTTTCATAAAAACGTATTGGCTGGTATCCTGGCCGAAATCAAGCCATATTATTATATTCTTGAAATTAATCAGAAACGTTCTCATAGCTACGAATCTTTGTATTTTGATACCGATGACTATGAATTGTATTATCAGCATCATAATGGGAAACCTAACCGGCTCAAAGTTCGCTATCGGCGGTATTCGGATACAGGGCTGGTATTTTTTGAAGTAAAAAAGAAAATCAGTAATAGCCGCACGGTTAAATACAGAGAAGAGCGAATTAATCTGAATAAAGAACTCCTGAGTGCCGATTATCAACTCTTTAAAAGTTTCTTGCAGGAACCCGAACGCCTACACGACCAACTCTGGATTTATTTCGACCGCATTACTCTGGTCAGAAAGGATTTTACCGAACGCCTGACTTTAGACCTTAATTTAGTATTTCAGAAAGGAGAATTACGAAAGGCTAATCAAGGGTTGATTGTAGCCGAAATCAAGCAGGATAAAGGCTCTGTATTTAGTCCAATTGTACAAAGTTTCAAAAAAAGACATATTGCACAGGCAAGTTTCAGTAAATATTCAATCGGTATAGCTACTTTAGAAAACGTCAAGCGCAATTCATTCAAACCCGTGTTGCGGAAGTTAGATAAGATTTTGTCTGAACTTTGATTTAGCTGATTAATCTAATTTCGCCGACTTATTTTAATGAATATTAAGCTGTAATATCAAATCACCTATGTCAACTTCCTCATATTCAATTAGAATCCATTCTTGAAATCATATCAATCATATAAATCAAAGTTCGGGACTATACTGATCACTCAATCACTAAATAAACTTTCATGGAAGAACTCGAAGGCACATCGCATGCCATTAACCAATTTTTAGGAGATAGTTTAGCAATAGAATTTGGCGTCAGGTTTCTCCTGAATATGCTTGTGATTCTGATTCTTGTACGTGGTATTTATTATAATCGCTACAAGAATAAAGACTTCGTTTTTACTTTCTTTTTATTCAATGTTGTCAATTTTCTGATTTGCTTCCTTCTCAGCACTACCAAACTGAAAATGGGTTTTGCCTTTGGGCTTTTTGCTATATTCTCTATCATCCGTTACCGTACGGTCACGGTACCAGTGCGCGAAATGGGTTATTTTTTTGTCTGTGTGGCTATTGGCATTATCAATGCACTCACGCCACTAAGTATGACACATTATGAGTTAATCATGGCAGATATATTATTGGTGGCACTCACATTTGGATTAGAACATGGATTGAACCTCAAACATGAGAATTTCAGAGAGATACGCTACGAAAAGGTAGAATTAGTAACACCGGAACGCCGCGAAGAAATGATAGAAGATTTAAGAAAGAGAGTTGGATTACCCATTCATAGAGTTGAAATACTGAATGTTGATTTTCTGAGAGACGTAGCACGTATTCATGCCTTTTATTATTCTGACGAAAATGAAAACAAAAGTGCAGCTTACGGAGGAAGCGACAGCGATGATTAATAAATTGTTTGTTTTTATTATCATAAACCTGCTAACAATAAACGTATTTGCGCAAAAATCAACACAGGATTTTCAGTCGTGGTATGATGCAGAATTGAAACTGAATCTGAAAAAAGGTTGGGAACTAAGCGGACAATACAGAGTACGTTTTAATGAGAATTCTTCTCACTATAAAGGTTCATATTTCTTTCTTCAGGGAGAAAAGAAGCTCAACAAATACTTCAAGGTATTAGGCAATTATCGTTTGGCTTTAGTAAATGGCAATAATTATCATCGTTTCCTGCTTGGTGCAAATGCGCAGTTTAAAGCAAATGATTTTACTTTTTTTATCCGCCCGATGGTTCAGACGCAACAGAAATACTTTGTTGGTGACGATGAAAACAGAGGCGGAGCAAATAGCTATCTTCGTTTAAGGACTGGGGTTAAATATCAAATCAGCAAACGTTGGGATACTTATGTATATGCCGTGCCTTTTCTACCCTTCAAAGAAGGGAAACTAACTGAAATAGCCTTCTTGCAAAACAATGCAGGTATTTCTTACGAATACAAGAAAAACAAATCTGTAACTTTGTATTATAGCTGGCAACCGGAAGTTAATAAAAAACACCCAGATACGATTAATGTATTAGGATTGAGTTTTGACTTTGAGGTAAAGCCTAATAAAAAAAGTAAGAAAGAAAAAAAGTCGACAAATGGCTGATGCTCCGAAATTAGAAGTATGGCTCCGCAGGCCACTACCAGATATTCCTGCCTTATTGCAACCCATTGCCCATGCCTTATTGCAGGTTCAGGAAGAAGTACACGCCCTAATGGCTGATTTCCCTGAAAATCTTTTATGGGAACGCCCTGCCAATATAGCCTCTCCTGCTTTTCATTTACAACACCTCACAGGCGTTTTAGACCGATTATTCACCTATGCGCGTGGCGAAGCATTAAGCATTGCACAATTAAATGCTTTAGTTTCAGAAGGAAAACTGAACAAATCAGTTACAGTACAAGGGCTTTTATCGGCCTTTGACAGGCAAATTGAGCAGTCGATTTCGGCCTTAGCAAAGACCAACGAAAAAATATTAACAGATGCCAGAGAAGTGGGCAGAGCAAAACTCCCTTCAACCGTCATCGGACTCTTAACCCACTCCGCTGAACATACAACGAGGCATGTAGGACAGCTATTAGTTACAATTAAAATATTGAGGCAATAAAAAGTAATTTAATTACCGATTAAATCAATTTTACTCAGGGTATTCTATCTGTGTCAGCAACCTGGATTTGATTACAAACCGAACACCCAGAGGAATTTCTAAAGAAAAGCTTGCTCCTCTACCCTTGACTACATCTAAAGTGAGGTGTGTGTGCTTCCAGTACTCAAACTGGTCTTTTGACATATAAAACGGGCACCCGGCTATATAACCAAGTAAGACGTCATTATCATCAATATACATTTCTCCTTTCTGAAAACACATTGGTGCCGAGCCATCGCAACAACCACCGCTCTGATGGAATATCAGGTTACCGTAGTCTTTTTTTAGCTTTTCAACCAACTGGGTTGCTGCCGGGCTTATGCCGACTCGTTGTTGCTTCATGATACGGGTGTTTTGCCTCACTCCGATGGCAACGTCCGGACGTTCCTCTTTCAAAAGGGAGGTTCTTAAAATTCTCTCTCCTGTTTCAAAGAGTAAAAGATTCAGAGCGAACGCTGCCACGGGGTGAGGAGTTCTCATTAAAAGAATCCTAACTTATTTTTATCATAAGAAATCAGCATATTTTTGGTTTGTCGATAATGACCCAACATCATTTTATGAGTTTCGCGGCCAATACCCGATTTCTTGTAGCCACCAAATGGCGCATGTGCCGGATACGCATGATAGCAGTTTACCCATACTCTCCCTGCTTTAATTGCTCTTGCTACCTTATAGGCCTGATGAGTGTCGCGTGTCCATACACCTGCCCCTAATCCATACAGCGTATCATTGGCAATGGCTAATGCTTCGGCTTCATCTTTAAAGGTAGTTACACAAACTACCGGCCCGAAGATTTCTTCCTGAAAAATGCGCATTTTGTTGTTGCCTTTAAATATCGTTGGCTGAATGTAATAGCCACCTTCGAGGCCTTCATTATAAGCAGCATCTCCGCCTGTCAGCACCTCTGCTCCTTCTTCTTTCCCTATTTCGATATAATTCAGGATTTTCTCGTACTGGTCGTTCGAAGCCTGTGCGCCCATCATAGTTGCAGGGTCAAGCGGATGACCTAATTTAATAGCTTTGGTGCGTTCTATGACTCTTTCTATGAAGGCGTCATAGATACTTTCCTCAACCAATATTCTTGACGGACAAGTACATACTTCACCCTGATTCAGCGCAAACATGGCGGCACCTTCAAGGCATTTATCAAAAAACTCATCGTCGGCATCCATAATACTTTTGAAAAATATATTCGGAGATTTGCCTCCCAACTCTAAGGTAACCGGAATAATATTTTTAGAAGCATATTGCATAATCAACTGCCCAGTAGTTGTTTCGCCGGTAAAAGCAATTTTATTAATGCGCGGACTTGAGGCCAACGGCTTGCCTGCTTCAATACCAAAGCCATTCACTACATTCAATACACCTGCAGGTAAAATATCGTGTATTAACTCCATCAATATCAGAATACCTACGGGTGTTTGTTCAGCAGGTTTCAGTACGATACAATTTCCTGCCGCTAAAGCCGGTGCTACCTTCCATGCCGCCATTAACAAGGGGAAATTCCAAGGGATAATCTGCCCAACTACACCCAATGGCTCCAGAATATTCATTGAAACAGTATTTGAATCTAATTCGCTTACCGAGCCTTCTTCTGCTCTGATAACTCCGGCGAAGTACCTGAAATGGTCAATAGCCAAAGGTAAATCAGCTGCCATTGTTTCTCTGACAGGCTTGCCATTATCCCAGGTTTCAGCTTTTGCCAGCGTTTCCAGGTTCTTTTCCATCATATCAGCAATCTTTAATAAGATATTACTTCTTTCGGTAGCTGATGTATTATTCCAGTAAGGTGCGGCTGCCCAGGCAGCATCTAATGCCTTCTCAATATCTTCTTCGGTTGACCTTGCTACCGAAGTAAAAACTTTACCGTCAACCGGAGAAATATTGTCAAAATACTCTCCTCTCACAGGTGGTACCCATTTGCCACCAATGAAATTTTCATATTGAGTTTTAAATTTCGGAGCGGCAATATACACCCTCTCCTGTTCAAGTAATTCTGCCATAGTTTTGGTCTTTTAATAGTATAAGAGATAAATTCTGTGCAAAACTATCTTGACAAATTCATATTCTTTTTACCTTTTCTCTCAAAAAGATGAACAATACTCCAAATATGATGCAATGCATTTTTTTACAATTATTAATATTATATATTTGAATAGTTATATTTTAACTGATTATAAGTGATGGAATTAACAGAATCATTTTTGAAGAGCCGGAGAATAGAAACACTGGTAGAGAACAGGTCTACATTTACCTTAAATCACACTGAACTCAGTATCTTTGAGACACATCAGCAGGCAGAAGACGTCTATCTTAAATTTTCTGACCCTGTTTTGGCAAGTATGCTAACGGGTAAAAAAGTGATGCACCTGAACCAGCACATGGATTTTGATTTTTTACCTGGCGAGTCGGTTATATTACCTTCTGATGAAGTAATGTGTATTGATTTCCCGGTAGCTACCATCAAGAACCCAACCAAATGCCTGGCTATGGTATTTGAGCAGGATAGATTAGATAAAATCATTCATAGTCTCAACGAATTAAAACCCAAAATAGATAATCAGGAATGGAAATTTACAAACAGTAATTTTCACTTCACGAACGATGTGGCTATCCATCATATTCTGCAGCGCCTGATTTTCATCTTTACCGAGCAGCACCCCTCAAAAGATATTTTTGCCGATCTGATGATTCAGGAGCTAATAATCAGAATCGTTCAGACAGAAACCAGGACTTTTTACTCGAAAAATGCACATAAGCTGGCCTCAAATAATCGTATTGCACATGTAGTCAATTATATCAGAGAAAACATACGTGAGCAGATTCAGGTTGAGCAATTGTGTAAAATTGCCTGCATGAGCGAATCTAATTTTTATCGTGTATTTAAAGAAGAATTAGGCATTTCGCCTATTGAATTTATTATTGAGGAGCGAATAAAATTAGCTTCGAGCCTGCTCAAGAATCCGGAGTTCCGTATCAAAGATGTTTATTTTGAAAGCGGTTTCAATAGCTTGTCTTATTTTAACCGTATGTTCAAGAAAAAATACAAGGTATCACCCAGCGAATACAAACACCAGGCTGCTACAATTGATTAAAATAAAAAATGAGCCATTGGTTTCCCAATGGCCCTCATAAAAGTGTGCTTCATTTTATAATATACTCTTAACCCTTCTTTTGAAAACAGCCTTTACTACAAAATAGATAATCAAGGCTGATAATACTCCTGTCAGGAAATCAGTTACAGGTACCATTACGGCCGTATAAACTAACATGGCAAACTCGAATTTACCTAAGTGCTTTACCTCTCTGATTTCGGCTGGCTTAATCATATTACTGGCAACCCATATCAGAATACCCCCAATGCAAGCCATAGGAATCAACTCTAAATATTGAGCTAAATAATAAGCCATCACTAATTTCAATACAGCCTTGAAATATCCTGCCAATGGCGTAGTAGCTCCTGCTTTAATACTGGTGGCCGTTCTGGCCAAAGCACCTGTACACGGAAAGCCCTGCACCAGTGGTGTAATTATCTGCACCAGACCCTGCCCGAAAAACTCTTTGTCAGGATTAAACGGTGTTCTGGTATTTTTAGCTAATCTATCGGCCATCGATGAGCAAAGAATACTTTCTACTCCCGACACAAATACAATTGCCCCTACAAAATAAAAGATATCGATTATTACCTGGGTGGTTATGTCGGGCATAGTTGGGGCGGTAAAGACGAAGAAATTATTAGGGATTGAGCCATAAATATCTTTTACCAGAATAATTCCTTTGTCAGACAAAACGGTGGCCGAAAGCAAGGTAGAAACTCCTAATGCGATAATCGGACCCGGAATAAAAATAGAAATGCGTAGTAGTCCTTTGGCAAGAGCAAAAGTTAATACCCCCAGAAAAATCGACCAGATATTGATTTTATCAAGATTCTGAAAAGCACTTTGAAGATTATGTATAATTCCTCCCTTTATTTCTTCGTCCTGCCCCAGCAAATCTTTAAAGGATTCTATCCCTAATACATCTTCCAAATTGGTAAGGGCAATCGCTACTGCAATACCTACAGTAAAGCCTACAATAATAGAGTTAGGCACTAATCTGGCAAACCGCCCAAAGCCATAAGTTCCCATGATAATAAGCACTATTCCTGCTATGATTGAGACAAAAACGAGAAAACCATGAGCTGCTTCAAATGTGCCGCCACTGGCAGGGCCATATTTAGTAAATAATGCAGCAATAACCGGAATAAAAGCCGCTGTAGGCCCATAAACCTGATATTTTGAACCGCCAAATGTACGCCCGATTACGCAGGCTAATGCTCCGGCAATAATCCCGTTTTCAGGCCTCATACCCATAGCCATAGCAAAACCCATCGCCATCGGGATGGCTGTCATAGCTACAATCAGGCCTGCGCTAAAATCTTTGTAGGTAACTTTTGCCCAGTTATCTTTGTTAATGTCTTCCCATCGGGAATCAAAAAAAGTAAAAAACAATTTTATCCTTCCTAAAGGAGTGGTAGGAAAAGAATTTTTGCTCATAGTATTTAACGGTTAAATAGAAATTCGAGGTGGTCTTTCTCTGAAGCAACTGTATTATCCTGAGGCCAGTCTACTTCCTGATAATCAATAAAAGTCTGTCTGATTATACTTACCAGATCAAAAGCCTTTTTTGGCATTTTCAGGCGATACGTTTGCGGAATATAAATTTCATCAATCTGTTGATTTTCAATAAAGCGTCTTAATCCTCTTCTACTTCTGTTATGAAAAAGTTTAATGCTCAGGTCTGTAATCTGATATTCAAATCTGTTCCTCAATACCTCTAACGCATTTCTGAATTCGGGGGTGATTTTACTGGCTATCTTACTTTCAGGTCTGTAAAAAAGTAATTCTGAAATCGAATCTTCGAGATATTCGGCGTAGATAAGCACAACACGGTGAGGGCTACCGGAACTTCTTTCAAGTGCGTATTTCAAGGTATTAAGAGAGGCTACACGAAAGTCAATAGGAATTAATATAGTTTTAGACATACCTGCTGTATTTGATTAACAGGTGCAAAGTTTTGCAGACAACATTAGTCTCGTCTAAGAGCCGAATTAGAATATGATAAGAGAGATTAGAATCAGATTAGAAAATCATTTATTAATCTTTGCTAAAGGGAAATTGATTTGCACACTTGTTCCCTGACTGGCTTTAGAAGTAACTAAAAGCGTGCCGTTATGCAGTCTGATAATATTACGGGCCAGAGGCAAGCCAATGCCGTACCCCTCAAACAAACGAGTATTTGAAGCACGGAAGAATGGGTCATAAATAAACGGAAGTTCACTTTCAGGAATGCCTATCCCCTGGTCTTTTATGAAAAGTAGTACCTGATCCTGACTGGCACCTATATGAACCGCTACAGGCTTATTATGAGAATATTTACAGGCATTATTCAATATATTAGCCAAAGCTAAGTGCAACAATTGTTTGTTACCATTGATTTTTAGTTTTCTGGGGTCTTCCGGCAAAAGACTCAAGTCTACCAAAATTTTGTTGTCAGGGTTTAATCGGTCTATTAAACGTTTTACTTCCCATATCAACTCATCAGTTCTTACTACTTCAAACACTATTTTCTTACCCTTATAGCCTGTTTGTGCGAGGAAAAGCAACGATTTGGTTATCTGGTTGAGCCTTTCGGCTTGTGCCAGCACATTATGCAATACTTTCTGATACTCTTCTGGTTTCCGTTCCTTTATGAGTGCCACATCGGCTTCGCCCATAATTGCGGTAAGGGGTGTTGCCAGTTCATGCGAAGCATTGCTGATAAAATTTTTCTGGGTTTCAAAAGCAGTTTCTATTCTATTCAACAAATCATTGAAAGTACTTGCCAGTTCACTGATTTCATTATTATTTTCTGATTCTTTCAGTCTTAAATGTATATTTTCGGTACTTATCTGTTTTACTTTGTCTATCATTTCCTTGATAGGGTCGAAGAAATGTTTTGAAAAGTAGATGGAGAGATACACCGTTACTACAACCGTGAATAGTAAACCCCACAGCAGTATGTTCCGTAAAAAAGTTAAATGGTGTGAGACAAAACGGTTATTAGCTGATACTATACTCAGGTAGGTAGCGTTGTTATGCTGAAGTTTAATCCCGCCATAAAATATACTGCCTTCCTGATGCCTTGCTTTGCCCTCTTTCATTATGGCTTCAAGCAAAGACAATGGCACCTCATAATTAATGGCCTGCTGCTCTAATGATACATCAGGTCTGATTCTGATAATATATTCTTTCTCTGCTTCTAATCTTTCGAGGTGTTGCTCCCTTACTTTTTTAAAAGTCTCTGCATTGGCACTATCAATTTTCAGGTTATATTTAGCACCAATGGCTGCACGGGTTTCCAGCCGTTTGTAGAAATCTACATAAGAGTACTCGTTCAGGAAAAAATAAATCCCAATACCAAATAGTAGCAATAAAACTATATTAAATATCACTAAAGAGACCGCTATTTTGGTTTGTGTTTTCATGCTTCTTTCAAGACATACCCCATGCCAATAACCGTATGGATTAATTTCTGTTTATGTTCTGAATCTAATTTCTTGCGTAAATAATTAATATATACATCAACTACATTTGTACCTAAATCAAAATTAATATCCCAGGCACTTTCCAGTAAGTCCATTCTTGATAACACTCTACCCCTGTTTTTCATTAAAGTCAAAAGCAGCCGGTATTCAGTAGCAGTCAACGAAATGGCTATTCCACCTCTTTCAACAGTTTTTGCATTATCATTGATTTTCAGGTCTGCCATTGAATAAATATGTTGCAGAGATTCGCCCGGTATCTCATTTTTGATAACCGACCTGCGCAATAATGCTTTAATCCGGGCACTCAGTTCAATAAACTTAAAGGGTTTTACCAGATAATCATCGGCACCGGTGTTTAAACCTAAAGCAATATTCTCAGAAGTACCCAAAGCAGTCAGAAACAGAATGGGGGTCTGTATATCATTGGCTCTTAGTTCTTTACATACTTCCAGGCCATTTTTATCAGGCAACATAATATCCAGAATAATCAGGTCAAATTCGTTAGCCAAGGCCATATTGATACCTGTAGAGCCATCTAAAGAAACCGAAACAGCATAGTTTTCTTCAGACAACCCACTTCTGATAAAGCTAACCACGCTGATTTCATCTTCTACGAGAAGTATTTTTTTCATACAATGTTGTATCGTGCAGGTGGGGTAATTTCATATTAATTGTGTATATATCAGCAAAGATAATAAATAAACAATTGAGGCTCTATCAGCTTTTCATAAGGCTGATATTTAATGATTTCATCAAGGCTTACCACTTCATAAAAAAATATGTTGTATCAGCACCGTATTACACCGGTAATTGAGTGCTTTTACTTATTTTTGATAAATTAAAAAGTAATCTATAATATATCACCATTACGTACATTGACCATGAAAAAACATCTGTATGCTATTTTATGGGTTATCTGTGTTGCTATGGGTTTTTATCTCCCTTCTCATGCACAAAGTGTAACCATCGACCCCAGTAATCTAACTGCCGGAAATGCCATTGAAGCTACCTCTACCAAAAAGGGGATTCTTATGCCCCGCATGACTGAAGCACAAAGAAATGCTATCAGTAGCCCGGTAGCTGGTATTCAGATTTATTGTACCAACTGCTCTGGCGGAGCAGGAGCTTATACTTATAATGGTGCCGTTTGGGTACCTATGTTTAATACCGCCGGTATTACTTATAGTATAGGGCAAAGTGCACAAGGAGGGAAAATATTTTATGTAGATGACACCGGACAACACGGCCTTGTAGTGGCTACAGCCGACTATAACGCCAGCCAGCAGGTTAAATGGATAGCCGCCAGTAATATAAATACCAATGCAGTCAGATCAGGTATTTTTGGCGGTGAGTATAATACCCAACGGATTAATGAGGTACAAGGAAATGGGATTTCTGCTGCTTTGGCCGCTGCCAGGTTCGATGGGGGCAACTACGGAGACTGGTATTTACCCTCAAAATTAGAACTCCTTCTGATGTACCAGCAAAGAGCAAATATTGGTATGGGTGCTGTAACCAATACTTATTGGAGTTCTACAGAGGTAGCTGCCGAATATGGTAATGTTTCAGAAACAGCCTGGTTTCTCAACTTCAATACAGGCGGCCAGAGTTCTGGTGCAAAAAGTTCACTTTATAGAGTAAGACCTATCCGACGATTCTAAAATTAAAATATCTAAATGACATTTCTCATGAAAAAAATATACATTTTATTTATTGCTGCCTTCGTTTCTGTTTCAATTGAGCAACAGACTTTTGCCCAGGCTACCCGCACGTGGGTTTCAGGTGTAGGAGATGATGTCAACCCCTGTAGCCGAACAGCTCCTTGCAAAACCTTTGCCGGAGCTATTTCCAAAACTGCGGTGGGTGGAGAAATCTCTGTATTAGACCCTGCTGGCTATGGAGCGGTTACTATTACAAAATCTATAACACTCAATGGCGATGGAACTTTAGCGAGTATTTTATCATCTGGAGCTAACGGTATAATCATTAATGGGGCTGGCATCAGTGTAACCATTAGAAATATATCTATCAATGGTGGTGGAACAGGGGTAAATGGAATCAGAATCCTCAATGCCGCACAGGTTCATGTTGAAAACTGTACAATTAGTGGTATTAAGGAAGATGGTAGTGGTATTGTAGCTGAAAATACTGCAACAGGCGGTATAATTGCTATTAAAAATACAACTATCACAGGGCCAATCAACACCATGCACGGAATAAACATCAGATGCAATACTGCCACTGCCACTGATAGTGTGGTAGCATTTATTGATAATGTACATATACAAGGGGTATCAACAGCTATAATAGTTAAAGATAAGGCGCGGGTAAATGTAGTTAATTCGTATATCTCTAATAATACCATAGCAATCTCGCCCGAGAATGCTACTTCGATTACACGTCTTTCAAATAATAGTATTATTAATAATAACACTGGTATTGCCGCCGGGCCCGGGAAAGTAATTTCGTTTGGCAATAATCAGATGATTGGCAATGCTGTCAGTGCCCCGCCTGCAACAGTTGTCTCTTCTCAATAATTGGTATATCTTAACACAAAGGAGGCCTTTAGATAAAAGGTCTCCTTTGTGTTTTCTATTATATATAGTAAGCTACTGCTTAGATTTTTTCAACAGATAGGTACGCAATTGACTGATACTCTTAATAGCTGCCTTCTTGTTGTCTTTCGATAAAAAATCATAAATATTCTTAATCTGTGCTCTGGCTTCCTGTTCTGAACTCAGATTGGCAACAGCTATTTCTAACTGATAAAGCAACCCATTTATCTGTACCACATCTGCATCCATTAATATCGCCGCTCTTAACTGGCTGGCATTCTTTTCAAATTCAACACTATTTTCATACTCGGTAGCTTTCTCTATCGGATAGTTACGTCTTTCCAACCCTTCTTCAGGAATACCATTAAAAGCATAGTAACAAATGATTAGCATAAAAACGAGAACGGATAAGAAATTCTGAAAGTATGTCTGTCGCAGAATAAGCATTGTTTTATAGAAATAGAAATTTTACACAAAAAAGCCGCTTTCAGATTAAATAGAGTTTATCTAAATATTAAGAAAAGATAAAATCTGGAAGTCATAATCTGTTTGTGCTCAATAATTTACCATTAGAAAGTAAGCACTTTGCAGTTTCTTAATATTACCGCAATAGTAAGTTTAAATCTTAACCCGACCTTTGTGGCGTCAAAATGAAAGAATTATGAAGAAAATACCCTATCAATTGAATCAGTTTCACTGGAAATACACCATCAGAATTACTGATGGTTTTAGTGAAGAACGCATTTATGACGATTCGGACGACGAATTTTACGAGGAAGTATTCGAAGGCGATGATTTTGATGAATATTATGAAGATGAAATCGCAATAAAAGAGATGAGACTCGTAGCTTAAAAACGGTTCATACGTATATTATTATAGTTTGTTTAGGTTAATTGATTGAAGATTAGCAGAGGAATTTTTCTTCTGCTTTATTTTTTTTCTTTACATTTTCGTAATATCCTCTTAATCAACAATTTACAATCGTTTTAGAAATTTGTAAATATGAACAAGGGAAAACATTTTCGGACAATAGTGCTTTCGGATCTTCACTTAGGAACAAGTGGCTGCAAAGCAAAAGAGGTAACTGAATTTCTTAAACAATACCGCTGTGAACGCCTCATTCTTAACGGAGATATAATTGATGGCTGGCAATTAAAGAAATACGGAAACTGGAAAAAGAAACATACCGCCTTTTTTAGAGTAGTGCTAAAAATGATGGATAAACATGATACCAAAGTGATTTATCTACGTGGGAATCATGACGATTTTCTTGACCAGATACTTCCCTTGGTAATCGGTAAGCAATTTCAGATACGTAGAGATTATATACTGAAATCGGGCGATAAGCGATTTTACGTAACTCATGGTGATGTTTTCGACAGTATTACTACAAATATGAAGTGGCTCGCACACTTAGGAGACTTAGGCTATACTTTTCTGCTTTGGTTGAACAAAAATTATAATAAATATCGCGAGTGGAGAGGCCTGTCTTATTACTCTCTTTCGCAGCAGGTAAAACAAGCTGTAAAACTGGCTGTAAACTATGTAACAGATTTTGAAGAGAAATTAGCCGAATTGGCTAAAGCCAAAAACTGTGATGGCATTATATGCGGGCATATTCATCAGCCGGCAATCAGAAATATTGATGGTATTTTATATCTCAATTCAGGAGACTGGGTAGAAACTATGTCGGCATTGGTAGAAGATTTTGATGGCAACTGGAGTCTGGTATATTACTCATTAACTGACTGCAAAACCGAGGAAGACCCTGAGGAAGATATTGATTTGGGTGAGGATCTCAATAAAGAAGAAAGATTTGTTTTACCAAGAATAGCAGCAACTCTATGAGGTTTTTGTTAATTGTACAAGGAGAAGGACGCGGGCATCTGACCCAGGCCATTGCA
Organism: Emticicia sp. BO119; assembly: GCF_013912375.1. GTDB lineage: Bacteria > Bacteroidota > Bacteroidia > Cytophagales > Spirosomataceae > Emticicia. The sequence continues at coordinate 379,961 of NZ_JACETV010000005.1, forward strand.
CTGACCGAAATATTGGAAAACAATGGTCATACAGTTGCAGGTGCCTTAATAGGAACTGCCAATGGCAGAGATATACCTGCCTTCTTTCATGAGAACTTCAAAAGTCCAGTCATTCCGTTTTCAAGCCCTTATCTTGCCTATAATCAGAAAACAAAGGCACTCGATGTACCCAAAACTATTTGCAATACTCTTCTAAACCTGCGAGCTTACAGGCATAGTCTTAGAAAAATTCAATTTCAGACTAAAAAACTGAAACCTGATGTAATCATTAATTTTTATGACGTTTTAGGTGGCCTCCATCAATTCTTATTTCGTCCTAAAATACCGATGATTTGTATTGCGCACCAATATTTATTGCTTCATCCCAATTTTCACCACCCGAAAAATCATTGGTTAGATCAACAATTGGTCAACACCAATACACGGATTACCGCCTTAGGGGCTGCTAAAAAACTCGCCCTTTCTTTTACACCATTCGACGACGATAAAAACCAGAAAATATTTCCTATTCCTCCTTTGCTTCGGTCAGATCTGTCGCGTTTAAGTACCAGCAGCCACAATTATCTGCTTGCTTATGTAACTCAACATTCATTAGCAGAGCAGATAATAAAGTGGCACGATACAAACCCCCATACAGAGGTACACTGTTTCTGGGATAATCCGGATTATGACGATACTTTCCACTATTCACCTAACTTGCATTTTCATAAAATTAACGGCAGAAAATTTCTGGAAATGATGCAGAATTGCCGTGGATTAGTAACTACTGCGGGTTTTGAGTCTGTATGTGAAGCCATGTATTTAGGTAAACCGGTGCTAATGATTCCTGTGCCTAAACACTACGAGCAAGCCTGTAATGCTATTGATGCCCGAAGAGCCGGAGCCGGAATAACAGCAAACAACTTTGATTTAACAGCCTTTATTGATTATCTGCCTGCACATAAAGACATAAGCCATAATTTCAGGGCATGGCATAGTCGTAGCAATTTTATCTTTATGAGAGAAATCGAAGACCTGTTTAATACTCCTAAACGCCAAACAATATGGCAGACTATCCGTCAAAGAGAGCTAATACCCCAGTTTGTTAAACGCTTCGCATTAGCACTTGTATCTCCTTTAACAAGAAATTAAATCATAAATTAACGTATGTGGTGACACCAATAGAAGATTTGTTGATACAACCATAGTCATGAAAACGATATATTGAAAAACGAGCAGAGGCTCGTTTTTTTTATTGAGTGATGATTTTGTCTGAACTTGGATTTACCTGATTTGGATGATTAATATGATTTTGCGATGATTATTCTCAGTTGACAATTTTAAAATAAGTCAGTGAAATTATTATAATCAGATAAATCAAAGTTCAAGACATAATTCACTAAATTTATACTATCAAACTACAAAATTTATGGTAACGACTAAACTTGCCCAGCCTGTTGCTGAGCTACCTGTTGAAGATGTTGAAAAAGCACAGGCTTACTATGTAGAGGTATTAGGTTTTTATATAGCCTGGTTAGATGACAGTAAGTGGATAGGCTCAGTACAGAGAGACGATATAGCCATTTTTTTTAGAAAAACTGAAACTCCTTTTACACCAAATATTCACTGGGTTTTTGCAGAAGATATAGATGCCAGTTATAAAGAATTAATGAACAAAGGAGCAGATATAATTGATCATATTGAAAACAAGCCCTGGAATCAACGTCAGTTTACGATCAGAGACCTGAACGGGCATCTTTTTTATGTGCATCATGCTATTTGAGATTATTGTCTTGAACTGTGATTTAGCTGATTAACCTGATTTCGTTGATTATTTTGATTCAAAATAAATATGATTTAAAATCGGTAAAATCATAAAATCAGCTAAATCACAGTTCAAGACAGTCTCCCTATTTCATCACCGTAGTTACTTCTTTACCTATCTCCCTTCCGTTCTGAAAATCAAAACCTAAGAATTTAGCCGCTGTTTTTGCTATCTGATTCTGAAATAGCTGCCCTTCTGTCTTGATCTCGCCCAGAGCCGGAGTATCAGGGCCGATAACTGCAAACCATATCTGGTAGCAGTCAGACACTTTTTGTCCGTGGCTCGTCCACTGCGATTTATTTTTATCTCCCCTACCATGATCAGTTGTAATAATAAACGTTGTTTTATCTTTATACTTCGGGTTGCTCTGGCAATAATTCCATAAATCTCCTATAAATTTATCTACTGTATTGGCTGCAAATAAATACTCATCATATTTAGCTTCATGTGCAAATTCATCAGTTTCATCAAACGACAGGAAGAACACTTTCGGGTTGTTTTTCTTAATATATTCTTTCGCTAAATAATAGGTAACAAAATCGTGGCGGTCGCTTGCTAAACTTGGATAATTTGTCTGAATCTCATTCAGTATAGCCTCTTTATCAGTCGTTTTACCTTCTACTAATTCTTTGCCTGAATTAACCGGAATCCCACTGCGTGGCTCATTAATAATATACGGGAAACAATCCCAGGTAGAATAGGCTGCTACTTTCCCTTTCAAGCCTTTCTGCTGATTCAGAAATTCTAATACTGTAATATTTTCATTCAGCTTCTTATCATTAGAATTTACCTTATCATCGGCGTATCCAGTCAGTATTTCGTTATACCCAGGATACGAAAACCAGTAGGGATTTAAAACGTTTACTTTATTATTATGCCAGCGGTTTCCATATAACTGTCCTTGTTTGGCAATAGTATTCCAGAAAAAAGGCAATAGTTTTTCTCTTTTTTCTTCTGCCGACTCACCACCAAACGTCTTTTTCAGACGATCTTCGTTTCTCACAAAATCTTTTTTGTTCAGTAATTCGGGATCCATACCACCAAAGACTTCCTGCCAACGAAAACCATCAGTTGTAATAATAAATACATTCTCGGTTTTGTGTTGTGCGAATGTATCAATAGCCAATAAGAGTAATACGAGTATTTTCTTCATAGTAGATAGATGTTTTTAAATACATTGGGAGGAACTAACAAAGTAAATCTATTCTGTAAAAACTGAAAAATTATTATTTAATTCTGCTGTAAATAATTCTCACAGATTTTCAGAAAATGGTCTAAATCTGGTAGTGGTTGGTGTTCTGCTTTGGCGGCTTCGTCCCATCTGCGCATTCTGATAATAATATCGAAATACGGATTCTTTTCAAACATCTCTGCCTCTGCCTGTTCCATTTTCCCACCCTGAAAAATTAGAGTTTGCCTGCTGGCTTCTGAAAGGTTATTATAATAAGCAGGATTGGCATAACATAAATAACGCTTGGCATTCACGTGGTTTTCTACTAAAACCGCTATTTTTTCAGAAAAACCCCTATCTCTCAGCCAATCGGCAGCTACACCTTCATGGTCTTTTCTGCCATAGCTTTCCATTAATTCTTCTTCTGAGGCAGCAGGCAAAAGATGCCCGATGTCGTGCAGAAAAGCCGCTATCTGCACCTGCTCGTCAAAGCCGGATTTCTCTGCCAGAATTGCCGACTGAGCGGCGTGTTCAAACTGACTTACAGGTTCGCCATAATATTGTTCGCCGCCTTGTGAGAGAAATATAACACGAATCTCATCAATAACTTTGCTAATATCTGCCATGTGTATAATGAGTTAATAAAACCTGAATTAAAAAATAGCGGAACACTGCTCCGCTACTTTCAACTCTTACCTATGATGTACAAAAACTACTTCATTATCCAGACGCTATCATTAATATCGTCTTTACCGGCATACTGGCTGCCGATAGCTTCATTATAATTTTTGGAATTGGTAGTACGTTCAGAAACCGGATATTGCCAACGAAGAGCAATACGGCCCGAATTACCATTACCTACACCTGTTTCAAATTTAGGAAAGCCCGTACGTCTCCAGTTAAAATAGGCTTCCATGCCCGAATTCATAAAGAATGCCGCATATTTCTGGCTGATAATCTGTTGCAACCCTTTGGTGGTTTTACCATCATATTTTACCATATCCTGCGCATAATATGTATCAAAATTAAAGTTAACCGTATAGTTAGCTAAATCAGCTGCATCTCTGCCTCCTGTTTTTGAATAGGTCATCGTATTGCTGCCATTTACGATTCCATAGAAACTCATTGACGCCTGAATACCTTTTTTATACCATGTTTCAGTATCACCTGTTGCCCAACCTCTATGAATAGCTTCAGCAATGTTGAAACACATTTCAGGATAACCCACAATAAACGTGTTTTCAGCGGTATAATTACGATAATAACGATAACGATTCTGGAACGAATATACACCCGGAGCAAACCCTGCACCGTTGGTTCTACCTGCCTTTTCGCTCATATCAGCCAGATCTTCTGCCGAACTTGCCCCTACAAATGACGAGTAATCAGATGGCAATTTACCTGCTTTCAATGCTGCACCGGCCGGTTCGCAAGTAACCATTACGCGTGGGTCTTTCAAATCCGACAACAAACCAACATAAGTTTTGGCCATGTTCTGGCGTGTCGCATCAAACCCAAAGTTATCAGGATTCGACGGATATTTGTTAAACTGATTGTATTTAAACTCTAAATTATCGGCTAAACCCTCAAATAAAGGATATTTGGTTGGGTTACCAATTATTTCCGCAAAACGTGTTTTTACATTCAGGTCGCCTTCTGCTTCTTTTTTGCTCAACGAAATCAATACTCTCAGTTTGAAAGCATTAACTGCTTTCTGCCATTTACGAAGGTCGCCCCCAAAATAAAAATCTCCCTGTACTGTCTGCCCCTGTGTAATCAAAACAGCAAGATTATCATTGGCTTCCTCCAGCCATTTCAGAATCTGAACATACACAGCTTTTTGGTTATCATATTTAGGGGTAATGTTTTCGATACCTTTTAATGCTTCAGATACAGGTATATCTCCTACACGTTTGGTCATTTCATCAATGAAATAGGCACGGAAAAACTTGCCAAGCGCAGAATAACCATTCACATCAGCCAAACCAGCACGTTTCGCTTCTTCCTCCATTTTTACTACGTTTTTAAGTGTATTATAATGGTTTGGAGTCGACGACCACGTATATTCATTAGTAGCATAATAGTTATAGTTAGAGCAGTAGAACTGGTTCCAACGCATCTCTGCACTAAACGGGCGACCTGTATTATTGGCAAGGTCAGACTCAACCCCTTGCAAAACCAGCGAAGCTGGCACATTTACCGGGCGGTTCGGGTCTTTTTCAAGGTCTTCAAACGATCTTTCGCAACTGCTAAGGGTAACAGCTAAAACTGCAAAAGCCCCTGCGAATAATTGATTTATCTTCATTTTTAAATATTTTTATCTTGATGATGTTGAAATAAGCTTAGTGAACAATAACTGGATTAAAAAGTAAAGTTCAGGTTGATACCATATCTTCTGGTTGACGGTGTTTGCAGACCTGACCCCGCATCATTGATATACTGGTTTAAATCAATGTCTTTTTTCTCGGCAAAATACAACAGGTTTCTACCTACCAATGATACTGATGCGTTTCTTACAATTCCACCAAACCATCTTTCAGGCAATGAATATCCTACAACAACCTCACGTAACATGGCAAAAGAACGATTCATCAGGTTTCCGTCATCTGTATTATAATAACGGCTCACATAGTCTTGTACAAACTGTTTGGTATCATTGGCTTTGTATTGTAACTCTGCGTAGTTGGTAATTTTACCATTTGCGTCAAACTGAATAGGTACCCCATTTGATACCTGTACTCCTTCACCGATATAGGCTTTTACACCTAAATAATCTTGCTCACGTGCTACACCCATTACACCTTCTGTAGTACCGATATGACGGCCACCACGGTAAGTCTGACGCTGGATATAGTTAGATATTACCCCACCAATACGGCCATCGAACTGGAAGCTGAAGCTCAGGTTTTTGTAGTTGAATTTGTTGTTAATGCCAAATACAAACTTTGGATTGATATAACCTAAGAACTGTGCTACAGGTGTTGTAATCGGGCGGCCAGAGGCATCATTGATAATCTGTCCGTCTGGTGTTCTTGCAAAGGCAGATCCATAGAATTTATCCAGACGATCGCCTACTTTAAAGAATGTATTCAGGCTCTCAACACCCGGATAAATCTCTGTTAATCTCTCCTGGAAAGTCGAGTAGTTTACTACTACATCCCAGTTAAATCCATCAGGATTTTTGATTGGTGAACCTGTCAGAGCAACTTCCCAACCTTTTTTCTGTGTTTTGATACCATTTACCAAGGCTGCTGTATAGCCAGTTGTTGATGAAATAGGTAAAGAGAAGATTCTTGGGCCTTCGTTCGATATAAAATAAGTTACATCTAAACCAATCCGGTTTTGCAGTACTCTGAAATCAAGGCCGACTTCAGTCTGAGAAGTTGAACTTGGGTTCAACCCCGGGTTGTTCAAAGTACCTGTAAAGTAGGCCGATGGTTGATTGTTATAGGCAAATGGCGTAGAATAAACCGCTGAGTTGCTATAGGCCGGGCCATCATAAGGAGAATAATACTGGTCTCCATAACCCAATGGGTTACCATCACCCAAACTTGGTGTTGTACCAATAGTCGAGCGCGTTAACCCATCTTTTACGTTGGCATATGAACCTCTCAGTTTAAAGAATGAGATAACCGATGGCAGGTTGATATAATCAGATATAACTGTTGAGGCCGATACTGATGGATAGAAGAATGTATTATTACCTGTTGGCAAAGTTGATAATTTATCAACACGACCGGTTGTTCCGATAGTAATGAAGTTTTTGATAGTAAAGTCAGCAGAGTAATAGGCTGAATTTACACGCATGGCCGAATTAAAGTTAGCTGTGCGAACAGGATTAGCCGAGTTGCTGAAATTATATAAGCCAGGCACATTCAGATAATCAGTCGAACCGAATTGTGAACTATACTCAAAAGTACGGATATTACCCCCTGCCCAGATTTTTGCATTCAGACCTCTTACAACATCTTTATCAAATTTAATTAATATGTCGGTATTGTTTTCAAACAGGTTACGACGGTCTTCACGGTAATCACCCCGACGCTCATCACGGCCATAGGCACCTGCAGAATAAGGCATTTTTTCGTTACGGAACAAATTCCAGGTAGTAATCTGCGAACGAAGTGTCGCCTCTAAATAATCTGTAAATTTATAAGTCAAAGCCGCCTGTCCGATAATATCGGTTTTCTGATGACCTCTCAACCATTCATAACTCATGAAATACGGGTTATTGTAGCGTTGGTACTCAGCATATATCTGTTGAATACCTTCTTTACCTGGTTGCCAGTAGTTACGCATATCGTCCACGTCCCAGTCGGCACCTGCCCAAAGTGTCATGTTATAGATAATTGAGTTAGGGCCATAGTTAATATCCGGGATATTTGGTGTGTACTGTCTGTTATATTGCAGGTTCGAGGTAAACGAAAGTTTATCCGAGAATTTATAATCAGCAGCTACATTGAAATTCGAGATATTCAATTTGGTATTGGGTACAATACCACGTTGCGAAATTTGAGAAGTAGAGAAGCGCAAATTATATTTTTCGCCAGAAGCTGAAACCGCGATATTGTTGGTAGAAAGAATACCAGCCTGTAAGAAACGCTCTAAGTTATCTTTACCACGAGCTACCCAAGGCGTACCTTGTCTTACACCAGTAACAGGGTCAACCGGGCTATCGTATTGAGGAATCAACTGGCCTTCAAATTTAGGTCCCCAGCCACCATCGTAGTCACCGTCATTCAATCCACCACCTTTACCATCTACGAATGCATAACGACCGTGGTCGCCAGGGCCATACATATCCTGTACTTTGGGAATTGCATAAAAGCCTTTATCCATCATTGTTGAAGAGTTAACTTCAATTGAGAATCCACGTTTATCTTTCGAACCACGTTTGGTAGTAATCAGAATCGCACCGTTTTTACCACGGAACCCATAAAGTGCCGAAGCAGAAGCTCCCTTTAAAACCGAATAGGTCTCAATATCATCAGGGCTGATATTCCAGGTATCAGAGTTAATAGGCACACCATCAACCACATATAATATCTCTGTATTACCACGTAACGAAATATTTGGTTTACGCAATAACTCTGGCTGTGCCCCAATCGTCAAGCCAGCTACTTTACCGGCCAATGCATTGATCGCATTGGGCTCACGTGCTTTCACTGTTGAAGCACCGTCAATTGACTGGATAGCTACCCCGATACGACGGATGTCTTTTTTGATACCAAGCGCTGTAACCACTACCTCATTCAGGGTTTTCGTATCTTCATTTAAGGTAACATTAACGGTTGTCTGGTTACCCACCGTGCGCTCTTCTGTTATAAACCCTATGGCAGAAAACACAAGAACAGTGTTTGAGTTTACATTGCTTAATCTGAAATTTCCGCTGGCATCAGAGTTAGTTCCCTGATTAGTGCCTTTTACCAACACGCTTACACCGGGGATACCTTCGCCATTGGCAGAAGATACCTTCCCGTTTACTGAGGTCTGCGCGTAAGTCGCCTCACTAATAAACAGACCCATCAGAAAAACTACCACACATAATAGGAATTGTTTTTTCATATACTTTGTTTTTGTTTGATTTTGAAAGAGTTAAGTCGTTCTTGAATTTTATAATTTACCAGCATGATTTTCAGGATGCAAAAGTACGTTTATAACATTCTGTGAATGTTAAGGCGTAATTAAGCTATTGTTAAGTAAATGCCTGAAACCGCCCTTTTTTTGAGCTTTTTTGTGCATAAACATGAAAAAACAGGCATTTTTTAAGAATTGAGTAATTTTACTTATGCAAAAGGTAGTACTATGATAACACCACTAAGAAGCAAAGTCATGTTGAGCCAATACTGGTATTAAAAGTAATATTTGGCTTGGTTTCCTGAGTCTGAAGAAAAGTTTAAAGGTGTGTTTGGTTATACTCTTTTATTGATACGTTTCAATAAACCTGATAGCCAATGAATGAGCTATCCTGATGATTTTCTTTTTTACAGGTATTGATGTTCATAATAATAGGCCACGTGCTTTTAAGTATATCTGATAAAAATTTTAATAACCTAAAAACAAGGTGTGTTTCTCTCATAAAGTAAAGTGGGTGTTTACCTCTGAAGACACAAATAACAAAAAAGAGTTATATGCTATTAAACGCAAAATTCAATAGCTTTTTATAAATCTGCTGTTTGTTTTTACTCTATTTTATTCTTTTCTAATCTTCGGTTATTTCCCTTATTTCGCTTCCTGCAAAACAACAAGTTGCCCGTAACTTCTGCGTTACAATTCCTTTACCAAATCATAATATTTCAATAGGCTTTTAACTCGTAGTTTTGAAACCTAATCAACACTCAAAAATGCTGAATGTATCTGAATCAAAAGCTTTTATTCAACCCTCAATAGATGGCTTATTTACTGAAATCAAATATTATCTTTATCCATCTTACCGATATCTGCAGGGTAACTGTCACTGCAACGCTCACCTGAGTTCTCTCTTACTGAAAAAACGAGAGATTCCGCATAAAAAAATCTGGGTTTTTGCTCCTTGCCGCTATTCAGAGTCTTCAAATGAAGTATTCCGGATACAAGACCCAAACCATATTGCTCCTCGTGGCTACATTCGTTGGGGCTACCATGTAGCCCCTTTGATTCAGATTGGTGCTCAGGAGTTGATTTTCGATTTCAATTTTTCAGAATACGCTCCTTTAAGTCGTGAAGAATGGCTGGCTCACCTCAATACCCAAGCCTACCGGTGTATTGTTGAAGCACCCGAAAATTTCTTGTTTTATTCTTCTCCATCACTTAAAAAACCCGGTAAAAGCTTATTTAATGGGGATTTTTATTCGGTTGAAGGTGATTGTTTAGAAAATAAATGGCTCGAAAAAGGATTAGCAGTCAACGAAACAGCACTGCTTATGCACGAAGAAGTAATCAAAAGAGCGCTTAAGAATCATGCGGGTGCATCACTTATCAATGACTACAAATTTCTGATTGGCAGTATCAATAATTTTGAATGTGTTTTCAGAGACAGGAGTTTTAATAAACGAATGACCCCCGAATTTCAGGAAAAGCATTACGATTTAATCCATTATTATCGTGGTATTTTTGAGGATAATGTAGAGAAATGGTCTAAGTTAATTAAAGAAATAACAGAATAGCACATAAAAAATCATGGCATGAATTGCTTCATGCCATGAAATCATTAATCTATATAATCGGTTGTGAATTAATAATAAATCTGGGGTTGCGTTTGCTTTTTCTTTTTCTGTTTATCAACAATCACCCCTGTTACAGCACCTGCTGCCGCACCCACACCTGCACCAATCAAGGCTCCTTTACCCTTTTTATCTTTAGCAATAGCCACTCCTGTCAGTGCACCTACACCAGCTCCGATCAGTGCACCTTTCACAGTATTATTCATTTTCTTTTTAGCTGTGGCTGTAGGCCCATAAGATACTGGCGTATAACCGGTATTTGCATAACCACCATCTTTATATATTACGGTCTCTTTGGTTTTGGTTGCTGAACTGGCTTTATTAGCCTCTGCTAATGCTAACTCTTTTTCCTGTATCAGATTCATCGAGTCAATAGTTGCTTGTTTCATCCGCTCGATTTCAACTACTCTGTTTACCGAGTCAATTGCAGCTTGTCTGGCTGCCTGTATTTTTTCGTTTGTGTTTTCTCTGCTATTACACCCCATTGTAGCTGCTACAAGTGAGGCGACAATTAGTACATTTTTCATAATTGTATCGTGTTATTTGTGGTTTATTGACAATAGCACGTTTTAAAAGTTTAAAATTTCGTTAATCAGCCAAAATCAATCAGCTATCATACATATAAAAAAATTGAGTCCGCTACTCATGAAAAAACTCAGTCACAATTAAAAAATCATAATAAACCACTCATAATCAATCATTTACATGAAAAATAAATTCATTTTTCAACAAGAATTCCTAAAGAGGAAAATGAATTTTTGAGTCGTTTACGGGGAAAATATTCCCCAAAATCAAAATTCTCTCTTTAAAAATGTCTGAGAAACACTTCTATGAAATAAAAGATTAGGAAGACGTACTTCTTAAGAATGTAGATATAAAAAAAGTATTTTTTTAAGTGTGAGATTAACAGTTTATGAGGCATTCATACTTAGGGCTTAACAAAAACATAATATGTTTTATACAGGGCGTTGATTTATTTTTGTCAAAAAACAGCAACTTATGCACCCAATCAGATTAGTTGTTTTCGATATGGCCGGAACTACCGTTCAGGATAAAAAGGAAGTCGAGACCTGTTTTGCCAAAGCTTGCGAGTATGTAGGTCTAAATGTTTCTGAAGAACGCATTCTGGCCTTACAGGGATACTCAAAAGTAGAGGTTTTCAAAATGCTTTGGGAAGAAAAAACAGGTAAAGATCACCCTGAATATCATGAAAACGTGATTTATTCTTATGACTATTTCCGTTTGATTCTGGAAGACCATTACCGTAAAAACGAGGTTCTGCCTACCGAAGGCTGTTTAGAGATTTTTGATTTTCTGCGTAAGAATAATATTAAGATAGCCTTAACAACAGGTTTCTACAGGATTGTTACCAATATTATATTAGAAAAATTAGGCTGGCTTGATGGCCTGGAATACAACTATGTGAATACTTCGGGCAGGTCAGTCATTGATGTTTCTATTGCCAGTGATGAAGTACCTAAAGGCCGACCAGAACCATATATGATTCAGAAAGCTATGAAACTGATGGGTATTTCTGACCCTTATGAGGTTATTAACATAGGCGACACCCCATCTGATTTAAAATCGGGTGTAAGGGCAGGGTGCCGGCTCTCTTTAGGTGTTATCAACGGTACACATACCCGCCAGCAATTAACTATTCTACGCAATGATGGATTATTAGATTCCTTAAGAGATTTAAAAGACATTATTATTAACTTAGGTGTTCTTAGTGAAGCATAAATGAAAAACTTTGATATTATTATAATTGGCAGCGGAATTATGGGGGCTTTTCATGCCTATCACGCTGCTAAAAAAGGTAAGAAAGTATTAATTATTGAGAAAGATAATTTCCCGGTCAGTTCTACCGTCCGTAATTTCGGACAGGCGGTTCCTTCAGGTTCAGCCGGAAAATGGTTTGATTTTGGTCACAGAAGCCTTGAAATCTACAAAGGAATCCAGCAGCAATTTGATATATCGGTCAGAAAAAATGGAACAATTTACTTTGCCTCTGACGAAACCGAATGGCAATTGGCTAATGAATTGTACGATATACATCAAGGTTTTGGCTATGATTGTATGCTACTCTCAAAGAGGCAATGTATGGATTTATATCCAGAGCTAAAAGAAGATTACGTGCGTGGGGCTATTTACTATCCAAACGAGGTAAGTGTAGAGCCAAACTTACTGATCTACAAAATACTCCAGTTTTTACAGGAACAATTGCAAGTTACTTATCTGACCAATACCAGCGTCATTGATTGTACCGAGGCATCAGGTTTTGTTACACTTACTACAAGCGGTAAAGAACAGTACACTGCCGATAAAGCCATTATTTGTAGTGGATATGTATTTAACCTGCTTTTTCCGGAAGTATATGCACAAAGCGGCATGATTGTAAGCAAATTGCAGATGCTTCAGACTGTACCAATGACGAATGTCTCAATCAAAGGAAATATCCTTACCGGACTTTCTATCCGTCGGTATGAGTCTTTTGAGCAATGCCCATCTTTTAAAAGTATCTCTACCCCCGATCATTACTCTGAGCTAAAAAAATGGGGTATCCATATCCTGTTCAAACAAGCTATTGATGGTTCTATTATCATAGGTGATTCACACGAGTATGCCCCTGTTGGCCATACTGACGAATTGGGCTTCGATACCAAAAATTATATCAACGACTTAATGCTGAAAGAAGCCGAACGCATTATGCGTTTTCCTTTAAGGAAGATTGCCCGGTCATGGGCAGGTTTTTATGCTCAACACCCAGACGAGATATTCGAGCATGACATCAGTCAGAATATACACATCCGTACTGGCATTGGCGGTAAAGGTATGACCACCAGTGCCGGGTATGCCGAGCATGTGATTAATGGATTGTTATAAATCTTAAAACTTATACCTTGTCCCAACTGTGGGATAAGCCTGAATGATATTTCTATCGGTCAACAGATGATAATATAAACTCACTCTTGAGCCAACTGCAAAACCTTTTTTAATATTAAACCAGATTTGCGGGTCGCCAAAAAGGGCAAATTTCTTTCCTGTTTGTCCTTTGGTATAGTCAATGCCCTGATTGCGGTTTTCTGTCCATGCAACGATGCTACCTTCTGCAAAGATTTTATAGTTCAGCCAACCTCTGCCAAAATAAAAAGTAAATTGAGGGTCATGGCTGCCTTTTGGAAAGGCATTGTAGCGATAAAGTACAGCAGTACTTATCCATGCTCCTTTCCATTGAAAGGGGTAAGCGACTCCCATACCAAAAGAATTTCTTATATAATACCCAAATGATGGATCTGCGATACCCAGGCCGCCACTATAATTAAGAGATAGATATACTTTAGGTTTCCAGAACCGTAAAGATTGAGAGATTTGCAGAAATGCCTGATTGGTATTGTTTTTCTCTCCATCCAGAAAGGTTTGTACTTTAAATAAAAACGAGCCTGTACCAACAGTATCTATCTCTTTAAAGTACTGAAAGCTAATCATAGGAAAATTCCTTTGATTCAGCTTTGGGTCAACCGTGTGCCTGAAATCATAATGAACTTGCAGGTCTTGTGATCTCAATAATAATGGTATTAGAAAAATGCTAAGAAAAATCAGGCTTGTTTTCATGCGTGAGTTCATTTGAATCTTTAATTTTGTTTTTTAATGAGTCAAATCTCACCCGAAAAAAAAAATTGCTTCGTAATTCAAGCATAAACCTTCCGTAAACGTTAATTACGCATACCATCAATCCTACGTATGAGCACAATGGACGAAAAAGCTTTTTTCAGATTATTCTATGAAGCCCACGAAAAATGCTTCTGGAAAGATTTAACGACTCCTCTTTCGGAGACGGAAAGCAAGCATTTTTCGAACGAGATTTTAGAACGTACAGGCCTGATAGTAGGTTGGAAGAGTATAAAAAATTATTCAATTCATTTACTCAATCCTAATATCAAGAAACAAGAGAATCCAAGTATTGCAACTTTAGATACACTTGCCCGATATATAAGCAATGCCTCTAAAACTGATGAAGCTACCCGTAAAAAGAATGAGGCGCATTTCAGGTACTGGTATAATTACCGCGATACTTTTGCTAAAGCCCACAGCACCAGGAGAAAAAGAAATAAACCCGCATTTGTATTTAAATTTAAGCTCTGGGATATAATTGCCATCATAGTTTTATTGACAACAATAACAGTTTATATCTACAGGAATACCATTCAATCAACTGACTTTGTTGATAATTTCACCTCGGTGAGTCTGGACTCATTGACACAAAGAGGCTGGATGCTAAAAAATGAAGATCCAATCTATTGGGAGAAGCGCGATGAGAAAGCAGGACATCTGACACTCTATACATTAGATGGTGATAATTATATAGACACCGCTGGCAGAATAGGTATCAAAAATCTCTTATTGAAAGAAATAAAGTCTTCCTGCTTTTCATCAGAAATACACCTTACTAATTTTATACCTAAGGAAAACTGGCAGCAAGTCGGTATCTTATTAATGGAGGATACCACTTTTAGCAGCAAGAGTGTCCGGCTTTCGCTTTCATTCAATAATTTTTTCGGAGGGTTAATCAAACCGGGTGAAATTCTGTTGCAAGCCATCAGTGCTACTGATGGCAATCATAGTAAACCCGAAGAAATAGCGCATTCTGTTATTTTTAATATGGATTCTTCACAATCGGTTATTGTTACCCAAAACCTGAAGAAGTCTGCCTTACGCATTGAAAAACAAAATCACACCTATCGGTTCTTATATGCTTCAGGAGAGAATGACCTATTTGCTTTTAAAGAAATCATAAGCAGAGATATCCTGATCGAGCCTAAATATATTGGTATATTTGCTTTGAAGGGTTTTAGGCCAGATACCCCTGCCATTCCGGCGTATATTGATTTCGTCAGCCTGAAGGCACAGTCTTGCAAGGATTAAACCAGATTTTAATTTAATTGCTTCGTATATACCTTTAGTTTAAATTAGCCTCTGTATTTTTGCGGTATGAGTATGTTTAAAATTATGATTCGACCTGCAAAGGCATCTTTTTTGGTTAGAAAAACAAATTTTAAATATACTCTAATAATTGTTTTCCATTCATTAATAATCCATTTACACTATGTCAGCTTGGTATCAAGGAAAAATTCGCTATCAGAAAGTAGACGAGAAAGACAAAACCATTAAAATCACAGAAGTTTATTTAGTAGATGCTGTATCTTATACCGACGCAGAGGCCAGAATTTACTCAACTGTTGCTTCTAATACCCCCGACTTCCATTTATTCGGGCTTTCACGCATGAAACTACAGGAAGTATATTTTGTAGAAGATGGCGCCGAAACCTGGTTTAAAGTAAAAGTAAACTTTATGAGTTTTGACGAGAAGTCACAGAAAGAGAAGCGTACCCCTTTTAATATGCTTATCAATGCCGAAAACCCATTAGAAGCTTATCAGCTTATTTCTGAAAGATTAGGCACAGTAGAAGACTATCAGATTACAGACATTAATATTACGAATATCCTGGAGGTAATCCCTTATGAAGAAGTAGATGAGAAACTGAAACACGGCAATTTCAGGCCATTGGCAGAGGTGGGGGTGAATTAAGAATTATCTGAACTTTGATTTAACTTATTGAATGATTAATATGATATTCTTATAGCCCTGTAAGGTACGCATTCAATCTGAGAATACTGCCTGTGGTTTCAGTGAGATCATAACCAAAAGTTAAATCAAAGTTCATATAATTAATCGCTCAATACTGACTTCGGAGACAATTTCCACCATATCCTTCCTTTTAAATGCTTATTCGTAAAATAAATCAGTTGTATGATCAATAATATAAGGCAAACGCCTGAAATAATATAGCCAAAGTTTATCAGTACATTCAGAAAAGAAATCTGCTTCAGAAAAAACTCACGGTATATCAGAAGCGATACACTACCTAAATACCCGATCGAGTCACAGATATAAACCAGAAAACCCACATTACCTTTTACTCGGAAAAGAGCTATCAAACGCTCAAATACAACTGTTTGTATTAATAAATAAGGCAGAAATAACCCAATTCCTAAACTTAACATCCACAGTTTTGCCGGGATTATCTGTTGCTGAAAAGCCCAGGTACTACCTCCGCAAGCCGCTACAGCCATGAGCATCATCGCCGTGAAAGTAAGATAGGAATAAAAATTATTACGTATAAAAGCTATCAGGGCGATGAGGCTTACTACTATTAAACCAATAGTTGTTTCTATCTCCGAAAAAATAATTTTACTAAAATCAGGATCAATTTCGCGCCATACTTCCACAGCAAAATTATCTCTGAAATCGCGCACGGTAGCCATTAAAAGATACATACCTACAAAGCAGAACAACCCAAGCCCAAATTCTTTAATAATCTTTCTTTTATCGTCTTTAGTCATGGCTGTTCTTTGGTTTCTTAAAAGAGTATCTTCGTGATTAGGCGGTGGTATCTGTGCCAGCATCCATACAAAAAACAGGAAAAAAGGCAAAAAAATCAGCCCGATAACATACGGCAAATGAAATTCGTTTATCTGATACGTTTCTTGTAGATAAAGATAAATAGTCTTTAATACACCCGATGTCATTACCAGATTCAGGCTTAATCCTAAAGATAAAAACTCAGTTAGTTTACGTCCTTCCAGAAAACTGAAAATAACTCCCCACACCATACCCAAAGGCAGGCCATTCAGAAACAGTAAACCAAAATTATATGGAAAAGGTACAAAGCCAAAGGCTAAAAGAGCAACTTCTGCAAAAGTAATCAAACCTATTATCAACAATATCCGGCTTTTAGGTTTTAATTCGGCTATTACTTTTATACCAATAATTTTGGAGAGCATATAGCCAAATACCTGAGAGATAATCAAAATGCTCTTGTATCCCATACCCCACAACTCATAATTCTCGTATAACCCTGTTGTAAAAGGCTTGCGGAAAGCATACATACAGAAATACGTACCAAAAGCCGCAATAATACACCAGACTATTAACAATACTTCAGACTTCGCAAGGATTCTCTTCACAGGTTGCCTTTATTAATTGAACTTGTAAGTTCGGCACCCCATATAAACTCAGTGTTAAGCCAGTATTAAATAACAAATCCGAAGCTGTGGAATTAATTCTACAATCTATATACGTATCCTTCCACAGAAAAACTCCCTTTCTACGTATAAGCATATAAAACCTACTGGCTAAGGTTTTTAGAAAGATACATTAAGTACTAATAAATGCAAATACCTATTAATACATAAAATTATGAATCCTACATCTTCTAAATTACCTGTATATCTCCAGTTTTCGCAGATTACAATGGGTCTGCTGGCATTTTTCTATATATTATATATCGGGCAAGGCATTATCATTCCATTCCTGTTGGCAACTATTGTAGCTATTCTGCTGAACCCGATAGTTAATTTTCTGATGAGTAAAAATGTCAATAAAATATTAGCTATTGTTCTGGCTATTCTGACGGCAGCTATTATAATTGGTGGAGTGATGTTTTTTATTGGCTCGCAACTGGTTATGTTCAGTGATTCTGCCCCTCAGTTTAAACAAAAGTTTGACGAATTTGCTCAAAATGCAATCAACTGGATTTCACAGACCTTCAATCAAAGTAAACCGAAAATTCAGCAAGCCATAGAAAATATCAAATCTCA
Organism: Emticicia sp. BO119; assembly: GCF_013912375.1. Taxonomy (GTDB): domain Bacteria; phylum Bacteroidota; class Bacteroidia; order Cytophagales; family Spirosomataceae; genus Emticicia. The sequence goes on from NZ_JACETV010000005.1 coordinate 397,797, forward strand.
AGGCATGAAAAACGGCACAGCTGTAATTACTACCACCTTGGGTGCCATGAGCAATATATTTACCTTATTTGTTCTGATGCCTGTGTATATTTTCCTGATTCTTTTTTATAAACCATTGCTACTGGAGTTCGTTGCTTTGCTTTTTCATGGCGACAAGAAAAAAATAGCAGAAGAAGTATTGTTTGAAACCAAAACTCTGATCCAGAGTTATCTAATAGGTCTACTTATCGAAGCTGTCATTGTTGCAACTCTTATTTCAGCGGGCTTGTTAATTATGGGTATTCAATACGCAATCCTGATGGGGATTATCGCTGCTCTATTGAATCTGATTCCTTATATTGGCAATATGATAGCAATGGTTTTTCCTATTACTATGGCATTAACAACCAAAGAACCAAGCTATGTGATTTGGGTAATTGCCTTGTTTTCAGTGGTGCAGTTTGTAGATAATAATTTGATTGTACCGAATATTGTAGCAAGCAAAGTAAAGGTAAATGCCCTTGTTTCAATAATAGTTGTACTTATCGGAGGGGCATTATGGGGCATAGCCGGGATGTTCCTCTCTATACCATTAACTGCTATTCTGAAAGTGATTTTTGATAGAATAGACGATCTGAAACCATTAGGCTTCCTGATAGGTGATAACCAACCCAGAGTAGGCAAAGTGGCATTTAATTTCAAGGGGTTAGAGAAACGGGCGAAGAAGAAGGAAGGAAAGTGATTAAATTTAAACATCTGCTTACTACTGAATAATTAGGCAAAAAGAAAAAGTCAGAAGCAAGGCTTCTGACTTTTCTGATTTAACACCAATATGAATCTGCTGATTCAATTCTCAACCAAAGGGCTGATAGTCTTTTAGTGGTTAAACTAATATCTTTTATTGTATGGATTCATGTGTAGGTGCTACCCATTCGTTCAGTTTTTTATCATAAATCAGGTTGGCATCAGGCCACTCTACATAATGTTTCATAGGTAGATACTTATCTAAGTTTCCGTTTCTGATAAACTCAGTAAACAAAAATCTGCCTCGTTCTTTCACTAATTTCTCTTCTAAATGCGGTGTATTCACTATTTCTTCAAAATCTGTCGGCCTCAGGTTTTTGCCTAATTTATATCGCCCAACCACTCCTCTTCTATATGGCAAATTGCCTACGGGACGAATCACAAAAAAATAATGCGTACTATCGGGTGCGATGTAATAATTCTGAATACTGAATTTTGGTAGAACAGCAAGGTAAAACTTCCGGAACTGTGGTTGAAATTTTGTTTCGTTGCTTGATTGCGGAGCTTTACGATAAATATAAGTTATAATATTTGTCAGTAAAGTATCTTGTTGTGTTTTATCAAAATAGGTATTCACATTATACTTGTCTTTCGTACACGATAGAGCAATCAGACAAATACTTATACTTGCTAAAAAAAACTTCTTCATATTGGTGTTGAGAAAAAACAAAACTATCATAAAACTCCACTTCTTAAATTCTTCTCCCCCAGTTGGAGGAGAAGAATTTCGACTCAAATCCTGCTATCGGGAAGAGTCAAGGAAGAGGTTTATGAGAAAAATTATTTAATATACACTACTGAACTCGGGTTGAATTCTGTCCAGGTTGCAGTCCAGTCTGTGTCTTTAAATGCCCCTACATAATCGGTAGCGGTAAAGAAGGCTGGCAAAGTAACAGCCGAAGTACCTTTCGTTAAAGCATCTGCAGCAGTACCAGTGATTGTAAACGTTGGGCGGCCAGTACCAAATACTGAGGTATTGATACCAGAGGTTGTCCATGAAGCCAGAGTTTTATTACCGGCAAGACCTGCAAACCAGGCTGATGGTTTTTGTGTACCAATCATCAAATCAGCCGGAGGAGTTGCCGTATTAACATCACGTACGGGGAATCCTTGTGGCTGAGTAGCAGCACCTTGTCCCCAACCGTTGTTACCCCAACCAGTTACACCAGCCAAAATCACGTTGTTCAATACCAATTGACCTGCAACAGCATTTGCCGCTGTAGTACTGCCATCAATATAAATACCATTCGGATAACCCGTTACAAATGTATTATATACCTTGATTTTGTTGTTACGACGTAAGTGCATACCATTCTGGAACAAAGTACTGATGAATGTTTCCTGGCTTTGTTTAGCGCCAATCAATGAAACGTTGGCAAGAGTCGGTGAAGTGAAAGGTTCAGCAGAAGTTCCCTGGCCATCGTTATCAACTTCAAAACCGTTTGAACCTGACTGATCGGCATTTGTAGCCCCACGAAGACCAACTGCAAACTGAATGAAACCTCTATAACCATTATCCATATCAAAGTCATCATCAAGACCTCTGTACGCAACCAGGTATTTAGCATTTACAGTACCACCAAACCACTCATAAGAATCATCGCCACCATAAGATGCCTGTAAGTTTTCTAATACTGTACCGCTACCTACTGAACCAAAAGTGAAAGAGTTAATTTCCTGATTAGGATTGATAGGTACACCAGCATATTCAACACGTACATATTTCAAGCTACCAGAATTATCAGCGTCTTCAGTACCACCATGCCAGCCTTTGTAGCTACCCTCCAGTTGGGCAGAACCACCAGGCAGGTTATTTTGGGCTTTACCACAAATTACAAGACCGCCCCAGTCACCTGCTTCACGCTCGCCTACACCACGTTCTGATGTAAACACGATTGGTTCAGCGGCTGTACCGTTAGCGATAATTTTACTACCGCGCTGAATAATCAAAGTTCCCTTAGTAGCACGCTCACCAATGATAACCGTACCAGGCTCAATGGTTAAAGTACCTGTAGCCACACCGGCAGCCGTTGTAGCAGTGGTATCGCCACCTACACGTACAAAACCTGAAATTTTATAGATTTTGTTTTTAGTCCAGGTAATATTTCCTGTTAACAAGCCCTTAACTGTTACTATTTCCTTAGGAGGAACGGCTGTTGTTTTAACAACAAAAGTAGCAGGTGTTGATTGCTGACCTTTGCTATCAGTTGCAATGATAGTAAAGTTAACTGAAGTACCAGCAGCCAGATTTTCAATAGTATATTCTTTTGTATAGTTATCTGATGTTTCAGTACCAGCATAGGTTTTTGTATCAAACGCAGCTCCGTTTTTCAAAACTGTCAAGGTTTTTAACCCAGCCGGAGCACTAATAGAAGCCGTAACATTAACTTTAGCACCCGGCACACCTGACGCTTCTGTACCTGCCGATACACTTGGTGCTGGGAACACTTCTTCATCTTCTTTACAGGCATTTAGTACAAACACAGCCGAAACTGCCATTGTACAAGCTGCAAATAATCGAGAGAATTTAGAAAATTGCATAATTTTTGGGGTTTATAATGTAAACTCAGTGAATGTTTAATTGCTTAATTAATAATATTGTTGATTAGTCTAATCCGAATTATTTGCCACTTAAAGTGTAGCTCACACCTATCGAGAATAATCTGCCCGGTTTGTACTGTTGTATAATCTCATCTTTCTTACGGTCAAATTTGCCATCCTGGTTACCATCTTGTAAAATCAGAGCCGCCTGATTGAAAATATCATTCACTCCACCCTTAATTACAAATCTACTACCTACACCTTTTGAGAAAGTAAGATCCAGTACATTTCTTGGCATTTCATATAAGTCAGGATAACCTACAAAACCTACTGCAAAGATTCTTTTACCAATTACATTGTAAAGAACATTCACCTGAAAGTCGCTATCCTGATCGTTGTAGTTGATACCTGTATTCACAATGTATGGTGATTGCCCCTGTAACGGACGATTGTCTGATTGGCCTACCGAGCCATCTCTTAGCTTCACTTTACTTACCAATATGGTAGTATTAAACAATACGCTTACTCTTTCCAGGAATTTTGATGAAGAAATACTTGCCAGACCTTTCTTGATTTCTAATTCTATACCTGTACTTCTGGCACTTTTTGCATTGTTGTAGATAAAAGTTTTGGCTCCTAATGAACCGCTTCCTGCCTCAACTTCAATTTCAATGGGATTTCTGAAATCTTTATGAAAAGCTGCAAAACTGATAACCTCAGATGGTGTCGGATAAAACTCCCAACGGGCATCAAAATTATTTACAGTTGAGATTTTCAGACCAGTATATCCTTCATATACTACGTTGAAATCGAAATCATAAAAAGAGAAAGGTGCTAATTCTCTGAACTCCGGGCGGTTGATTGTTTGTCCGTAGGCGGCTCTTACCAACATTTTTTCAGAGAAATTATAAGAAAGATTAGCTGATGGAAGCACACTCATCACCGGATTTTTCACAGATACTTTTGCGCCACCGATAAAGGCACTTTGCAAGCTTTGTGTATTATCTTCGACACGAACTCCACCAATGATATTCAGTTTCTTTGTAAGAGGAATATTAGCGTTGGCGTAATAAGCTAATAGTTTATTACCTGCTGTATAAGAATCATTAGGGTTAGTCTGTTCGTCAATTCTGATCCCGTTGGTATTATTAATATTATTGAAGATAACATTGATTGGCGCAGTGAAAAGCTCCCCATTGAAGTTTGACCCGCGTACATATCCTAAGTTTCTGCCATCAAATGTACGGTCTTTTTTCTCATAGAATACCCCGGCTTTCAGTTCCATATCTCTATCTTTCTCTTTAGAAAGCGTAATTTTCTGAGTCAGGTTAACTGCTCCTGTGTATCCATTCTCTTTCATTTTTGAGAACCATCTTCCTAAAAAGAAAGCCTGCGCAGTACCTACCGGAATATATACTGATTCTGTACCACTGGTTTGATCAACATCAGAACGATAACGTCTGTAATCTGGTTGGTCACGATATGAATTATTATAGCCAATCACCCAGTCGATGGTGGTTTTACCTTTGGCTACCGTATGCTTACCAGTTAGTTGTCCGGTATAAATACCACGATATACCTGATTAAATGAGTGGTTGTCAGGATTATAGTTGGCTTCAATAGCCCGGCCAGTACGACGGGTATAATTTGAATTGCTTAACTGGTTGAATAAGTTTTTAAATTCAATTGAGTTATTTTCGTTCAAACGAAATGCCCAGTTATGCATCACTCCAACGCGGATATTACGGCTGTATTGCTGGTCGTTGAAATTATAAATCGGCGACTGTGTATTATTGATATTTGCGTTGAAATCATTACGATTAATCACAAAATTGGTACGGGTGTCAGAGTAGTTTACAGCTGTTACATTACCAATTTTTACATTGCCGGCATTAAATCTGTAATTACCTGTTATCCCAATTCTCTGGTCAGGAGTCGCTGTTGAATTATTAGCTATCCATTCGTTTTTTAATGATTTACCGGCAGTTTCTAATGCAGCAGGGTTATTTGAAATCTGACTGATATTTACCGGAAAATACTTAGGTAAATCGTAGTATCCGTTATTAAAGCCCGTCCAGTAGTTTTTGCCTTGATTTGGCTGATAGAAATCTCCGAAAGTAGTATTACTACGGTAAGAAGTACTGTAATCAATTACCAAAGAGTTTCTATCCGGGATATTCTTCGTGAAGATTTTTACCAACCCTCCTGCAAATTCACCTGGTAATTCAGCCGATGGGCTTTTATAAATTAACATTCTGTCAATTTGTGAGCTTGGAATAATATCAAATGAAAACGATTTTACGTCAGTTTCCATACTGGGTGTAAAAGCATTATGCAACATTACATTGTTATAGCGTTGGTTCAAACCTCTGATATTGATAAACCTGTCACCTACTATCGTAATTCCTGGTACACGTTTTACTACCTGTGCGGCATCGCGGTCAAGCGTTTTGGCAATCTGTTGTGCCGAAATACCATTTACCACCATTTGTGCTGCTTTTATTTCTGAAATCACCGATACTTCAGTATTTGTTAATCGGCTGGCGGTAACTTTTACTTCTTGTAAAACTGCTCCTTCTTCTTCAAGGGCCGTATTAATTTCTGTTACATTATCAGCTATAACTGAAACATCAGCAATTACTTTATCTTTATAAGAAACATAAGTAATCATTACTTTTACTTTACCTGCCGGAACTTTGCCGATAGAAAAGAAACCGTTAATATCGGTTACTGTACCTAAAGCACTCCCCTCAATTTTAACAGTAGCACCAATTAAATCTTCATTGGTTTTGGCATCTTTGATTGTTCCGCGAATGGTACCCGTCTGGGCAAAAGTGATAATTGAAGCAAATAGCAAAAAGAGCGTTGTAGAAATTTTTATCTTGTTCATATTGGTTTTCCGTGTATAATTTTCACGGTGCAAAACTACTGCGCCAATATTAAGTGAATGTTAAGTCAATATTATGCGTTAATTATGTTTGGTTTTAGCTGAACGGAACAAACTCCCACCTAAAAAACGTTTACTTAAAAGCTTTAATCTTTATTGCTAATGGCTATGTAACAATAATCACATACAGATTAAAACAGATAGTCTATATTTGCATTTCTAATACTACAACAAACAATGAGAAAATACATTTTTAACAGCCTGATAGCCCTTGTTTTATCTGCAACAGCCTGCTCGCAAGGGCAAAGCCAGTCAACCACTCTTGCAGCTAATGCATTTTCAGAGAAAATAAAAGCTCTTTCGAATGAAACCGTTCTGGATGTACGAACCCCTGAGGAATATAGTAAAGGACACCTGGCAAATGCTAAAAATATTAATTGGAAAGACAACGACTTCACGAATAGTGTAGAGCAATTAGACAAATCTAAACCTGTATTTGTTTATTGCCTGAGTGGTATGCGTAGTGCTGCCGCAGCTAAAAAAATGCGTGACATGGGTTTTAAGGAAGTATATGAATTAGACGGAGGAATGATGAAATGGCGAGCAGCTAACCTGCCTGAAACTACTGATAGTACAGCCAAAACGGCTGGTATGACCCAGGAGCAGTACAGCCAACTAATTAATTCTGATAAGCTGGTATTAATAGATTTCTATGCCGATTGGTGCGAGCCTTGCAAAAGAATGGAGCCATATCTGAAAGAAATAGCAGCAGATATGAAAGACAAAGTAAAGGTAGTACGCATAAATGCAGACGATAACGCTGACTTATGCAAAGCATTAGGAGTAGATGCGCTGCCTGTGTTGCATCTCTACAAAAACAAAGCCCTTGCGTGGTCAAATGTAGGGTTTGTTGAGAAGGTGGATGTGGTGAAACAATTACAATAAATACATCATTGAGATCAACGAGGCTTGTTAAGCCTCGTTTTTTAATGTCTTTATGAAATTACTCCTTAATGTTCTGGCTCTTAAATCCTCTCCATCAGGGTTCCATCCCGGGGGCATAAAAATATAAAGCAATTTATTCTTTAAGCCCGAAGCATTTTTAATATCCTGCCATAATTCGCCAAATTCTCCAAAATAGACATCTACTATTTTTCCTGAATCTACCTCTCTTGTAATCCCATATTCTACAGGAACACTCTCTTCTTCTTCTTGATAAGTGCGAAACAATCTGTCCCAGATATTAATCATAGAGCAGAAATTGGTATCCATATATAAAAAATTACGCCCATGATGTACACGATGGTGAGAAGGGGTCAGAATAATCTTTTCTAAAAACCCTAATCTCGCATTTTTCAATGAGTTTTCACTGATATGTGCAAATGCCCCCCAGATGCTATCAATAATCATGATAGCAAACAGCATAACCGGGTTCATTCCCAATAAAGTACAAAAAGTAGCCGTAAATATTTCAGTGTAGATATTTTCTACATAGGAGGTGTTCAGGGTAATTGAGGCATTCAGGCTTTCGGGTGCATGATGCACTGAATGAAAGCACCATAATAATCTAATTTTATGCGATAGATAGTGCCGGATAAATGTGTTTAGTTCATAGACAAGGTAGCCATACACAAACCAGTACCATTTTAGTGAAATATGAAAGAGAGCATACTTGCTAAAAATTCTGATGCAGAGAAGAATAACAGAGACCCCGATTAAGCGTGATAAAACACGATTAATAAGAATAATCATGAACGGAATCCGATAAGTGTCTTTATTAAAACGTCGGGAAATAAGTAACCAAACTATTTCAATAATGATTAATAAAGGAGCAATAGGAGAAAGAAAACTCAAAAAACCTTCTAATGTTAATAATACCTCATAATGCCCCGAATGGATGATACTTAATAGTCCACCAATTCTAAAGAAATCAATGATTTCATTCAGAACCTTACTCAAAATCTCCATAAAATTCAATTATAGCCTTGGTAGTGCCTGATTTATACGCTTTTTAAACCACTATATTTTTAGAGAAATCAATTTTACTAAAAACAGATATATAAAAAAAATACAAAAAACAGGATGCTAAGGTATAGGTATTTTAGGGCTTAACAGTAAGGCCATTAATTAAAAAGTGATTAAAGTTGCCTTTAATCACCTTTATTCAGACCCAAATAAATAATGCAAATACCCTATTTTGTAAGGTCTAATTGTTCTCGTAAAATTTTCCCGGCATAGTACAGTTCTATCCAGTATAACCCTTTAGGCAGCTTATTGGTAGGTAATAATTTAACCTGAGTACCCAAGTTTTCAAAGTAGTGGTCAATGATAGTTACAATTGTATTTTCATTTTTATCCTTTAGTTTCAGTTTTACATAACCTGGCTTGTTAATCCTGAAAACAATCTTTTTCAGTTTGCCGATATCTGTACTATCCGTTTGAAATCCTGTTACTGATTTATCATCAGTTGCATTGGTAACCCTTTCTTTGTTATTATTGGCGTAAGCCTGTTGGATACAATTCCCAATATCTGCTTTGAACACGGCATTCGCATTTACCTCAAACCCCGGAAGCAAAACAATGCTGTTACCTGCGGTAAACGAAATATCTTTGGTAGTGGGAACAAGACTTTGTGCCGATATACCTTTAACGGCCTTGAAATCTCCATTACTCAAAGGAGAACGATCTAATCTGATAGTGTCGCTTGCGCAATTGATATTAATACCTTTACAATTACAACTATTATCAAACTTATCATACTGTGTCAGCGGATCGCCATCATCACAGGCAGTACCTTCCGAATCACATAAAGAAGCATTAAACGTGACTTTGCTAAAGCCGGAGCAAGTAGCATCACCCCAGTTATTAATAGCCGAAATAAGAACATACCGGGCTTTTACCTCATTAAAATTAGGGCCCGTAAAACCAGAATAATCTGCATTTCCTGGTGCCTGAGCCCATGTATAAGTTCCACCTAATTGCTGCCACGTGGTGCCATCAACTGAATAATCGACATAAACGTTTTTAAATCCTTTAGTGGTTTCTCCTGTTACATTATAATTCCATACTCTACTATCTCTGAATTTGTACCTATTAGTAAAATCGTACATAATCCAGTTTTTATTGGCTGCCCGTGACGGATTAGGGTTTGGCTGATTAGCCCCACAAGAAACCCAGGCAACTTCTGATAAAGTAGTTACATTATCAGTCGGACTACAAGAATCATAGACCTTATATCTTGCCGATTCATCATCACAATCTGGTCCTGAGCATGGCGTTCCTACACATGCACAATTGGCATTGATTTTATCATCATTTGTAAACGGATTATCATCATTACAAGGTGTGCCTTGTGCAATACAAGATACCTCACATTTATAATCGAAGAGATAAAAAGCCGGTACCCTTTTCCAGACCCTGCTTTCATAGAATGGTGTTTTCCAGTATAGATTAAAATGATCTCGCCAGGTATTTTCCTTATGCCTGAATTCAAAATAGTAATATTTGCCTTTTTCAAGATATGAAGGCCCTATTGTCTGAAAAACCGAATTGGTATGATCTGTTTCATCTACACCATACATTACAAGTGCCTGACGGGCCTGTTTGTTTTCAAGAGAATCATTACTACTCAGAAAAAAGAAAGTTTGTCCATCACCAGTCAGATTAAATTCGTAATTACCGCTGACTGGAACAGTTAAAAACCCTTGAACCAGAGTCCCGTAATTATCGGTCGCATACAAAGGAGTTGTAGGCAATGGACCATAAGCCCCCTTTAACTTCTCTCTTCGATCTGGCGACAATGGAAATTTCGGAGCATTAATCAAGTCATTTTCTACATAGGTACCCACAATATTATCATAATAATATGCTTCTATCAGTCCTCTGTCGCCTACACAAGCATTGGCAGTCGGGGCAACACCCACACAATTACAAAATCCATCTTGCTGGTCGTTAGTAGTTGTCGCATTTCCATCATTACAAGGAGTTCCTCTTTCAGGACACACTTGTCCGCAGGCATATTGATAAATATAATTAAAATCAACTATCACCCATGGAGCATCAGGGGTAGAAGCTTTTTTCCATGACAAAGTCAAATGATCTCCACCACCCCCTTCAAAATTATATAATTCAAAATAATAATATTGCCCGCCAACTAATTGAATACTCGCAGAAGTTTGTCCGGGTTCTTTATCATGTTGGTCTTCGCCAGTATATGAAGTTACTTCTGCTCTTTTTACTTTGTTGGCAGGAAGATGATTGGTACTCAGATAAAAAAAACCTTTATCATCACTTGTGAGGTTGAAAATGTAATTAGCCGTCTGGGGAACTTTAATAAACCCTCTAATCATGCCTGCATAATAATCAGTATAATTGACAGGGCCTTTCAAAGACCCCAATATTTCAGAACCATCAGGTTTACTCGGAAAATTTTCTAAAACCGATAAATCATTCATATCGGGGTAACTATTAAAATTTGCCCAATAACTCCACTTGACTTGCCCGGCAGGCCCTATACAATTTTGTGCCTTAACAATTACTGAACAGGCTGACGAAATAAATAATAGTATATATAAAGTTCTTTTCATTTCCTGTTTTTTCTTAATAAACTAAGCATGATTGTGGTTTATCCTCAGTCGAAATAGTAGTTCCGTTAAAATTCATGAAGCCTATCGGGTAATTTCCCGGTGTATAGCTATAAAAATTACCAAGATTAGGTAATACATAACATAAGTCAGTGGGACTAACACCGTACCATAATGCCATTTCTGCATACAATTCATCGGTAGAAACAGCCGGAATGAAGTTACCTCTGAAAGAGATGTTCTGCGGGCTGGCATTCAGATCCATTTTAGGAAAAGCCCCATAAATCTTTCCTCCTTTCACACTTCCACCAATTACCATTGAATTACCTCCCCACGCATGATCAGAACCTAAACCATTGGAAGTTACTGTACGGGCAAAATCTGAAATCGTGAAGGCCGTTACATTCTCTGCTATGCCCAATTCAACAGTAGCATCATAAAAAGCTTTCAAAGCATCACTTACCACTGGTAATCTTTGATTTAAGCCATTAGCCAAGCCATCGTGCATATCCCATCCACCATATGTTACAAAAAAAATCTGTCTTTTTGCTCCAAGATTAGCTCGCACACTTATTACTTTCGCAATAGCTGCCAGGTCATTTCCTAAACTTGTATTAGGAAATTGGGTAGCAATGCTTGGTACTCTTTTAAGTGCTTCCTTGAATATTTCAAAAGATGCCATAGCACTTCTCGCAGTACCTGCGTAGGTCTCCTGTAGTAAATTAGCGTAGGTTTGCCCAACCAGGCTATCAATAGCCGAATTTCTTATGTCATTAATCAAGCCGGAATCACTCCACCACGAGGGCAAAATATCAAGACCGACATTATTAGGATTTACGTTATTACTTATTGAATATTCACTGATATTTTCACCAGTCTGAAAAATATTCTTTCCACCTAAAGAGATATTCATCGAAATCTGGTTGTTTACGTTTCCCGCATTCAACAAATCAGCTATCCGGCCACCTACTCCTAATGCATTACGGCTTTGCGGCACTGATGTTTGCCATTGCATAATCTGATCAGAATGAGAATAAATGCCTTCAGGGATTTTTTTCAGCCCATTCTCAAATTCAGTAGCATTCATTATTGGCTCAACCAGGGTACCAATATTTGCCATAAATGCTAATTTCCCAGCGTTGAATAAATCACGCATTCCAGTCATAGCCGGGTGAATCCCAAAAGCTCCATAATTACAAGGCAAACCTCTGAAACTTGTACATTGAGGGTTATTTAAAGCTAAAAGTGAGGCATTTGTTATGGCAAGGTCTGATCTTGTCGACGCATATTCATTATATCCGTTATCTCCACCAACCGTTGTTCCTCTTGGTATCAAAACATTATAAGAATCTATACCTCCTGCTAATAGTACACACACTAAAGCTTTATAATCTTCCGAAACAGATGGCTTAGAAGATAAATTTTTATGGCTCATAGCGCCATTTACAGCACCCAGACTTGTCAATGTACTAAGCAAGGTTGTAGTCCCCATAGCAGCACACCCCGATTGTTTTAAGAAATCACGTCTATTCATTTCTATTTTACTTATTAATGAGGTAATCTGGGGACGACATAATCAGGTACACAGCAATACGTACTCTTCTCAGAGCATCGTCATTATCGGGCACACCATTGCTTAAGCTAAGCGGTATATTTAACAGTGCCTTTTTTATAATAGCAAGATTCTTCTCAGATACTCTTCCGTGAGTTAAAATAAGGTTGTATTTATCCAATAATTGCGTAAGTCTATCATTTCTGGTTAAAGGATAATCTGCCGTAAAATTAAATCTGGGTTCTTGTTCGGGCTTATATGTCTCATTACCAAAATATCCGTAGTATTCTATTGGGTCATCATTGATAAGCCAACTATTGAGTGCATTCATATAACCTGTCAGTGTCTGAGAGTTTAATGTCTGAAACTCAGGGCCATACTTACCCATACCTTTTAATGCACCATCTGGCTTATAATCGGGAGAGAAAAAATTAAATACACTTGGCGAATACATTGGTATTTGCCCGGTTTTCTCATATGCTCTTCTCATCGAATTCCGATATACATTGGTAGAAGATTTTAGATTCAATCCTTTAACCAGATTCATATATCTTAAAAATGGTTCCTTTAACCCTCCTGCAAATTGTGTGTTACCATTATTACAGCAATCTCTGGCTTCCGGATCAGTCAAAATAGCTTTAATGACCGCTTTCAGGTCTCCTCTTACACCGCTCCCGTTATTATTAAATATGGTTGCCACACGCTGAATATAAGCTGGGCTTGGGTTTGAAGTAACTAATCGCTGAACCAGACGTCTTGAAATAAAAGGACCGACATTAGGATGATTAAATATTATATCTAAAGCATCTTTAATATCCAATTCACCTTGTGATACTGATCTTGCTGGAATAGTACTGCCTAAGAATGTTTTCGCACCAACTTCGTGCGCATTTACAATTCTCCAATTATTTGGATTCGTCACCCACCATCTTATATAAACATCACTTGAGTCTATTGCATAAAACTTTAGTTTTTTTGTATAACTCCAATAATCCTTGCTTCTTTCACCAATATATCTACTATCACCCCATGATAACCCTGTAAACACCTTTGCCAGATTGGCTATATCATTATTATTATAAGTTGGAATCGACTTTCCGTTACCATCTTTCTTTTCAGTTCCATCTAAATTCAGTTGAAACAATCCTATCGAAAACAATTGCATTAATTCTCTTGCGTAATTCTCATCAGGAAAGGTCTGCTTACCATTATTGAAATCAGTTGCATGGTTGTTCATAAAGGTCAGATAAACCGCCATTGAAGGATGATAAGTGATTTTCTCTATTAAAGTACGATAGTTGGTGAAAGAGTTTTCCAGCAAAACGTCATAATAACTTGCCAGTGCATATGGATTACCATCAAATGCTGAGATCCGAGAGGTAACAAATATTTCGCTGAGGCCTAAAGCAACCCTCCAGCGCAAAATATCAGTAGCAGTCATACTTCCCTGAAACCATGAAATATCAAAATGCCAATCGCTCAGGAATACATTAGTCAGCTCTTTTGAAGGCTCAGTTCGTTTTAGTGAATCGACAATAGACTGATGAAGATTCTGCAGATAGGTAGTAATATTGAAGGAGTTAGGCGTGGCTAATTGCTGGTCAACCCACTTCTCAACACCAAGGGTTGCTACATTCTCAATCTCGTCATAAGTTGTACCCAAAGTAGCTTGAGAAAGTAATCGGGCAGCCGAATTTTTATTGGGAAGATAGCCTGAACTCATAAGCGTCCTGATCCCAGTCTGGTTAGCGATACCAGAAGCAGAAACTTTAACATTCGGAGCGTTCCCTTTGCCAAATGTTACTATTTCTTGGGCATTGGCAAATAAAGTTATGCCTAAGAAGCCACTTAATAAAACGATAGTTAATACCTGACGGATTCCGAAAAGCCTCTGAACTGCAAACAAAGGAAAGCTCATTTCAAATTAATAGAAATTAAAGTAAATAATTCTAAATATAGTAACGGTATAATTTATAAAGTAGCAGCAAACATCAACATACAAAAAACATTCTGCGAAATATAAAAGGGCGTAATAATCCCAATTATATTATTTTGTACTTTTGGTGATTTGTCTAAATTAAGGTTGAGTTTATTCTATTAAGGATTAGTAGTTAAATCTACTTTTAAAAAACTTAAAAGCAATCTATTCTGATAATTCAGATAGACATAAGATTAATATAATGCAGGATTAGGTAGTATTTTATCGGTTGTTACCACAAATTTATACAATTTACAATTAAGCCAAGATTAAAATTTAAAAATATTTACCAATTGGTTATCAGGAACGGAAAAGCTTATCTTTTAAGGAGGCATACTGCTCTAGAAAGTGCAAATTCATAATTTATTTACAAATATTTTCTTCTGAAAGACCCTAACTCTCTTTTAGGGTTTTGTTTCTAAAATCATAAATTCCTCCCGTGCTGACACCCTATTTGCTTTTCACTGAATGCATTGATAATCATTTGAATGATCTTCCCTTAATATCAAAAATTGAAAGGAGAAATGAACTCAGACATTTATCAGAAAACCCTAATGATTTTATCCATTATTTTTGCAGGTTTTTAATTATATCTATAACGATTATCAAACAACTAATCTTTCACTTCTAACTGTTCTTTCAATATTTTTCCGTCATAATCTAATTCTATCCAATATAAACCTTTTGGCAATTTATTTGTAGGCAATAATTTGATTTGTGTACCAAGGTTTTCATAGTAATTGTCTATGATAGTTACTATGGTATTTTCACTCTTATCTTTTAATTTGAGTTTCACATATCCCGGCTTATTAATTCTGAAAACAATCTGCTTCAGTTTATTTATTTCAGTACTGTCTGTTGAAAACTCAGTTACCGATTCGTCATCAGTAGCATTAGTTAATTTCTCATTATTAACAAAGGCTTGCTGCACACAATTAGCAATATCAGCTTTAAATACCGCATTGTTCTTTACTTCAAAACCAGGTAGTAAAACAATACTATTTCCCGCTGTGAACGAAATATCCTTTGTAGTTGGCACAAGACTTTCTGCGGCAATGGCTTTAATGGCCTTATAATCACCATCACTCAAAGGAGAGCGATCTAATTTAATAGTGTCGCTGGCACAATTAATGTTTACACCTCTACAATTGCAACTATTATCAAACTTATCATTAATAGTAAGCGGGTCTCCATCATCACAGATAGTACCTTCACTATCGCAAAGTGAGGCGTTGAAAGTTATTTTACTAAATCCAGAACAAGTAGCGTCTCCCCAATTATTAATAGCCGAAATAAGAATATATTTGGCTCTAATGTCATTAAAATTTGGTCCAATGAAACCAGCATAATCTGCATTACCAGGTGCCTGAGGCCATGTGTAGGTGCCTCCTAACTGTTGCCAGGTAGTACCATCTATTGAATAATCAACATATACACTTTTAAAACCTTTATTTGTTTCTCCTGTTACATTATAATTCCACACTCTGGTATCCTGAAATTTATAAGCGTTATTGAATTCATACCTAATCCAGTTTTTATTATTAGTCCGTGCCGGATTAGGATTAGGCTTAAGAGTGCCACAAGAGAGCCAGGCAGCTTCTGATAAAGTAGTTAGATTATCTGTTGGGCTACAAGAATCATACACCTTATATCTGGCAGATTCATCGTCACAATCAGGACCGGAGCAAGGTGTTCCTACGCACTCGCAGTTAACTATTTTATCATCATTCGTAAAAGGATTCCCGTCATTACAGGCAGTTCCGGCAGGAATACAAGAGACTTCACACTTATAATCATATAAATAAAAAGCCGGTACCCTTTTCCATTCCTTATCTTCATGAAACGGAGTTTTCCAGTACAGGTTAAAGTGGTCTCTCCAGGTATTTTCTTTATGCCTGAACTCAAAATAATAGTACTTATTTTTCTCCATGAAAAATGGTGCTATTGTTTGAGAAACATTATTGGTATGATCAGTTTCATCTGTCTGGTAAACACTTGCCTGATGAGCCGTTTTATTATCGATATTATCATCACTACTTAAGTAAAATAGCACATTCCCATCACCAGTTATATTAAACTCATAATTACCTGAGACTGGTACTGTTAAATAGCCCTGTACGAGGGTTCCATAATTATCTGCAGAATAAGTTGGGGTAGCCGGTAAAGGGCCATAGGCTCCCGGAAGTTTTTCTTTTCGATCTGGCGATAAGGGAAATTTTGGGGCATTAACCAGATCATTGAATACATAATTACCCACTATATTATCATAATAATACGCTTCAGTAAGTCCCTTTTCACCTATACAGGTATTAGCCGTAGCAGGAGTACCTACACAATTACAGAATCCATCCTGCTGATCGTTGGTCGTTGCCGAATTACCATCATTACAAGGTGTTCCTCTTTCAGGGCATACTTGTCCGCAGGTATATTCATAAATATAATTGAAATCTACTATAGCCCAGGGAGCCGCAGGAGTAGAAGCTTTTTTCCATGATAAAGTCAAGTGGTCATTACCTGTCCAATCGAAATTATACATCTCAAAATAATAATACTGTCCTCCTACCAATTGTATACTTACTGAAGTCTGAGCAGGGTCTTTATCATGCTGATCTAAGGTAGTAGAAACTACCACTTCTGCTCTTTTCACCTTATTTGCTGGTAGTTGATTAGTACTTAAATAAAAAACGGCTTTGTCGTCGGCAGTCAGATTAAAAATATAGTTATCAGTCTGAGGTACTTTAATAAAGCCTCTGATCATACCTGCGTAGAAATCGCTATAATTGATTGGTGCTCTTAAAGAGTTGATTATCTGAGTGCCTTCAGGTCTGCTCGGAAAGTTTTCTAAGGCCCATACATCGGTTACATCCGGAAACAAAGGAAAATTTCCCCAATACCCCCATTTAACCTGTCCTGCCGGGCCGATACAACTCTGGGCTTTAATATCCGCTATCGGGATAAGTAAAAACAATAAAAATATTCTATAGATTTTTTTCATGTACTATATCATCTCAATATGTCAGGCATGATTGAGGTTTATTATCGGTTGAAATAGTAGTACCATTAAAATTCATAAATCCTATCGGATAATTACCAGGTGTATAACTGTAAAAATTATCGATATTAGGCAGAACATAACATAAATCGGCAGGACTTACACCATACCATAGAGCCATTTCGGCATATAGTTCATCAGTAGATACAGCAGGGATAAAGTTTCCTCTAAACGAAATAGTCTGCGTATTGTCTGTAAGATTCATCCTCGGGAAAGCCCCATAAATCTTACCTCCTTTCACACTTCCACCTATCACCATAGAGTTTCCCCCCCAGCCATGGTCTGAACCTAAGCCATTAGAAGTAACTGTACGACCAAAATCTGAAATGGTAAATGTTGTTATTTTATCAGCAAGGCCCATTTCTACAGTAGAATCATAGAATGCTTTCAGGGCATTATTTACTACCGGTAAGCGTTGGTTTAAGCCTCCGGCAAGGTTATCGTGCATATCCCAGCCACCATAGTTTACAAAGAAAATCTGTCTTTTAGCCCCAAGGTAGCTCCTTACACTAATAACTTTTGCCACAGCGGCCAGATCTGCCCCCAAGCTTGTAGTTGGAAACTGGGTAGTCATGGCTGGTACTTTTTTAATAGCCTCTTTAAAGAAGGTATACGCATCAATCGCACTTCTGGCCGAGCCCGCAAAGGTTTGTTGAAGTAAATTAGCGTATGTTTGCCCAACTAAACTATCAATTGCTGCATTTCTCAAATCTGTCATCAAGCCTGAGCTACTCCACCAGGCAGGTAATGTTTCCAGCCCTACTGTACTTGGGCTAACATTATTACCGATAGAATATTCAGTAACACTTTCTCCGGTCTGAAAGATATTTTTACCTCCTAAAGAGATATTCATGGAGACTTGTGAATTCGAATTACCAGAGTTCAACAAATCTGCAATTCTACCGCCCACGCCCAACGCACGTCTACTTTGCGGAACCGAGGTCTGCCACTGCATGATCTGATCAGAATGAGAATAGATACCATCAGGAATCTTCTTTAAACCACTCTTAAATTCTGATAAATTCATAATCGGCTCCACTAAGGTACCCACATTAGCCATAAATGCCAGTTTACCTGTATTGAACAAGTCTCTCATACTAGGCATCAGAGGGTGAATACCAAAGGCACCATAATTGCAAGGCAAATTTCTGAAACCTGTACACTGAGGGTTAGTCAATGGTAAAAGCGAGCCGTTAGTTAAAGCAAGGTCTCCTCTTGTATTTGCATATTCATTATAGCCGTTATCACCACCATCATTTGTTCCTGTAGGAACCAACAGATTATAAGAATCAAGTCCACCTGAGAATAACACACATACTAATGCTTTATAGTCTTCAGCAGCAGCGGCCTCTTTTGAAGGAAAGTTTTTATGCCCAAGAGCTCCATTTACCGCTCCTAAACTGGTTAGTGTGCTCAGTAGGGTTGTTGTTCCCATAGCGGCACAACCAGACTGTTTTATGAAATCGCGTCTATTCATTTTAGTATTTTACTTATTAATAAGATAATCTGGAGTTACCATAATTAAGTAAATTGCCAGACGAACTCTTCTCGAAGCATCGTCAGCGTTCGGAACTCCATTAGTTACGCTAATAGGCATTTGAAGTAAAGCCCCTTTGATGATATCAAGCGTTTTTTGAGAAAGCCTACCATGAGCCAGAATCAGGTTATATTTATCTAATAGCTGTGGCAACCTGTCGTTTCTCGTCAATGGATAGTCGGCTGTTAAAATAAATCCGGGCTCTTGTTGTGGCTTATAAGTTTCTCCGCTAAAATAGGTAGTGTACTCTATCACATCATCTACAATAATCCAGCTATTCAATGCATTCAGATAGCCCGTTAAAGTCTGAGAATTTAAAGTCTGAAATTCAGGACCATACTTACCTGTACCTTTCATTGCGCCATCAGGCATATAATCAGGCGCAAAGAAGTTAAACACACTAGGCGAATACATAGGAATTTGTCCCATTTTATCATAAGCCCTTCTCATAACATTACGGAACACACCGCCTGAGGCAGTTAAATTAAGGCCTTTTACTAAATTCGTATATCTGATAAATGGCTCTTTAAATGCTCCGGCAAACTGTGTATCGCCATTGTTACAGCAGTCTCTGGCTTCGGGGTCCAGCAAGACTGCCCTAACCACTGCCTTCAGGTCTCCCCTGACCCCACTTCCATTATTATTAAATACAGTTGCTACCCGTTGTATATAAGCAGGACTAGGATTTGATGTAACCAATCGTTGAATCAGGCGGCGGCCTATAAACGGCCCTACGTTCGGGTGATTGTATAAAATATCCAGCGCATCTTTAATATCTAATTCTCCTTGCTGAACAGAGCGGGTGGGAATGGTACTTCCTAAGAATGTTTTAGGCCCAACTTCATGACCATTTACAATGACCCAAGAACTAGGAGGAAGCCAATCTCTAAGATAGGCATCACTTGAGTCAATCGGATAAAATTTAAGTTTTTTTGTATAACTCCAATAGTCTTTAACAAAATCTCCTAAATACTTGCTATCACCCCATGATAAGCCCGTGAAGACTTTAGCCAGATTGGCAATATCATCATTGTTATATGTGGGGATAGATTTTCCGGCACCATCCTTCTTTTCTGTACCGTCTAAATTCAACTGAAACAAGCCTATCGAAAATAACTGCATTATTTCTCTGGCGTAATTTTCATCAGGAAATGTCTGCTTTTCTACATTGGTGGCACGATTATTCATATAGGTGAGATAAACTGCCATTGATGGATGGTATGTTATTTTTTCTATAAGTGTCCGGTAGTTAGTAAATGAATTTTCTAGTAAAACATCATAATAACTAGACAAAGCTTATGGGTTATTATCAAAAGCAGAAACACGAGAGGTAACAAAAATCTCGCTTAGCCCTAAAGCGACTCTCCAACGTAACAAATCCGGAACTGTCATATTACCCTGAAACCATGCGACATCAAAAAAATAATCTCCAACAGAAGTATTGGCCAATGTTTTAGATGGATTAGTTCGTTTCAATGAATCAGCTAAAGCCTCATGCAAACTTTGTATATAATTATTAATGCTAAAAGAATTAGGCATGGCCAGTTGTTGGTCAACCCATTGTTCAATTCCATTTGTGGCTACATTTTCAATGTCGGCGTAGGTTGTGCCTAAAGTTGCTTGGGAAAGTAATCTGGCAGCAGCGTTTTTATTGGGTAAATAGCCTGAACTCATGAGGGTTTTAATGCCCGTTTGGTTACTGGCATTGGATGAAGAGGTTACTGTAACGTTTGTGGTTTTTCCTTTTCCAAAAGTTACATTCTGCTGTGCTATTGAAAAAGTATTTACTCCACAAAAAATGATCAAAAGAACAAGCGTTATTCCTTGACAAATTTTAAATCGCCTTTGAAACACAAATAGAGGTAAGCTCATTTCAAATTATTAGAAATTAAATTAAACCATTGAAATTATAATAATAACAATTTTAGAAGGTAGTAGCATACACCAATGTACAAAAAACAAACGGCTATAATTTATAATAAGGACATAATTATCCTGATTATATTATTTCGTAACTTTTGGTGATTTTTATTAAGTTTAGATGTTGAGTCTATTATAAAAATTAGTAGTGCTGTTCGCTAAAAAAAACTTATAATGTAATCTGTATCAACAATTTAACAGATTCGGGACAATTTTAAGTAATACTTTAGGTCGTTTTATTTGTTATTAACACAAATATATCGAAAATGTTATGTATTAGGGTTTAAATTTTCCAAAATTTTACTGAGTGGAAACTGTAGAATTACTTTAAGCAAAATTTGTTCCTTTGAAACAATTTTTCTAATATTTATTATCTGTTAGACTTTGTATGCGTTTCCAAATGTCATCAAGTCCTTTATTATTAGCTGCTATTTTATTTTCAATATTTTCTTTAATATACCTTATTCTCTCTTCTGTCATTGGGTGAGAGTTCAGATAAGACCACGTTTGTTTATCACTTTGTTTTTTTTCCTCATTCTCCAATCGTTTCATCAGATAAAGCATTCCTTCAGGATGAATTCGATTATGGTACATTATTTGTAGACCTTTTATATCTGCTTGTTTCTCCATAGACCTTGAAAAATCAAGTTGATGTATATTATCAACCTGATTGACTAGTAGATTGCTTATTGAACCAGTATCTCCGAAAATTACTGAAATAAGTAAAGAACCTGTGAGACCTCTTAATAGTCCTTTTAATGAATGTCTTTCTTTTATATGTGTAACTTCATGCGACAACAACGCAGCTAATTCTTCTGAAGATTTAATCTTTTCTATAATGCCACTGAAAACTACCACATTTCCACCTGGTAGGGCAAAAGCATTCACCTCTTTATTATTAGCTACTGTAAATTTCAAAGGGTACTTGGTTTCGAAGTCTATTTTTCTGGCAAAATCATTCAATAATTTTGTCTTTTCTGTATCAATTTCAGTGTTACTGATAAAACTTTCATAAAGTTTATCACCTAAAGTTATTTCTGTTGATACCGGAATTTTTCCTGAAATATAAGAGGCGAGATTTGGTAATAAAACGAAGTAGATTATCGCTCCAATTGCTAAAAAAACAGAAATTCCAATCAAAGTCACTTTTATAAGGGCATTATATTCTCTTGCCACAACACCAAAACTATTGTCTGGCTTAGGTAAATATCCCTGTAAATTTTGTGATAAAGAGCCCTCGTTATGGTACTCTAAATACTGATGAGGAAACGCGCCATACTTCAGCATGGTTTTGTCTTTACCTGAAAATTCGGCATATTGAATTTCTGAAATAACCCAGATTACTTTTTTCTCATCATAATAAATGCTCAATGAATTACCAAACACCTCAACCTGCGCTCGATTCGGTTTACTGGCCTGGCCATCATAATAGATTGCAGAATGTTGCATAAAAGTTTGTGCTAAAGGAGGTGTTTGAAAGTTAAGCAATCTATCAGCATTTTCTTAGAGTAGACCCTCTTTTAATAAATCATGTAAATGGACAAAACCCATTAATTTATTTTCTTCTACAACTACCAATTGTGTGATATTCTTTTCCTGCATGAAAGATAACGCTGTTACGGCATAATCGTCTGGTGAAATGGTTTTAGGAGTAACTGTCATAATATCTTTTGCGGTCAGAGTCGAAAAATCTGTTTGTTTATTCAACATTCTTCGCAAGTCACCGTCAGTAATAATACCAAGCAGTTCATTCTGCTCGTTTGTTACAGCTGTTGCTCCCAATAATTTTGAGGTCATTTCCAATATAACTGTATGTATATCTGCTTCGGATGCTACTTTTGGCAGAGCATTATTTGGGTACACATCACTTACTTTCAGATACATTTTCTTACCTAAACTTCCACCAGGGTGATATTTTGCAAAGTCTCTATCTGTAAAACCTCTCATTTCTAATAAACAAATAGCTAATGCATCACCCAATGCCAAAGCCGCTGTGGTAGAAGTGGTAGGTGCCAGGTTGAGGGGGCAGGCTTCTCTCTCCACATGAGCATTCAGAATAAAGTCAGTATGAATAGCCAGATAAGATTTTTCGTTGCTCACCATTGCAATCATCTGGTTTCCATGCATTTTTAGCAAGGGGACTAAGACCTTGATTTCGGGGGTATCACCACTCTTTGATATACACAATACTATGTCTTCTTTCTGTATCATCCCTAAATCTCCATGTATTGCATCTGCTGCGTGCATAAAGAGTGCAGGTGTACCTGTAGAGTTCATAGTAGCAACAATTTTCTGCCCAATAATTGCACTTTTCCCGATACCAGTTACTACAAGTCTGCCTTTGCAAGCTAAAATCGCCTCTACACACAATTCAAACTGTTCGTTAATATAACTTTTCAAAGAAAGAATTGCTTCGGCTTCATCTTGCAAAACTTTTTTCGCTACGCTTTGTATTTTTTTTTCTAACTTCGTCTTCACTTTTCTTGACAGGATATTTTTGCACAAAAATAGTGTTTGTTTACCAAGCCTCAAAAGAATAGTGAGCGAAGGGTACTATAAAAACCATTGTATAAAAAAACCGATTGACAACAAAACAATTTTCTAAAACACTGAATGTATCTGTTAAAAAAAAACCGCATTAAAAATTTGTAAAACTCAAGTAAAAAAATAGTATCTTAGCAAAGGCTTAAGTAATTACCTTAAATTAATTGAAACTTTTGTGTATCTATCAGTCAGGCAAAAACTGTTTCTGACTTTATAAATATCAGAATTATCCGGCTGTTGTTCATGCGATTATCTCAACCAACTATTTTTAATCTATCGACACAGCAATATTACTACAGTAAAGTATTATTATAAGTTAATTTGGTGATAGCTTCATCAAAGAAGTCAACATGAAATTGCTCAGATACTGACCTATTTTTTAAAATATTGTAAATTTTCCGTACAGCAATTTTGCGTTTATGGTAGAACCAGTAATTCAACAATCATTAAAAGAAAAACTCAAAGAAATTTTTGGTTTTGATGCTTTTCGTGGCGAGCAGGAAGTGATTATTCATAACATTGTGTCAGGAAAAAACACTTTTGTTATTATGCCCACAGGAGCCGGGAAATCGCTTTGCTATCAGTTACCGGCTATGGTACTTGACGGCACAGCCATTGTTATTTCTCCGCTTATTGCCTTGATGAAAAATCAGGTTGACCAGATGACCGCCTTTGGCATTAACGCTCAGTTTTTAAATTCGACTTTGAATAAGGCTGAAATGACCAAAGTGAAGAACGATGTGTTAAGTGGAGAGTGTCGCCTATTGTATATTGCGCCTGAATCTCTTACCAAAGAAGATAATCTATCGTTTTTACAGAAAGCCAATCTCTCTTTCGTAGCTGTCGATGAAGCCCACTGTATTTCAGAGTGGGGTCATGACTTCAGACCTGAATACCGTCGTATCAGAGGTATTATTGATGACATCAGCTCAAACTTACCTGTTATTGCGCTTACAGCTACCGCTACCCCAAAAGTGCAACAGGATATTAAGAAAAATCTGAATATGGATGAAGCGATGATTTTCAAATCGTCATTCAACCGAAAGAATTTATATTATGAGATTCGTCCTAAAATAGATTCTAAAAAACAACTGATCCGCTATATTCTCAACAATAAAGGTAAATCAGGTATTGTTTACTGTCTGAGTCGTAAAAAAGTTGAGGAGATTGCGAATCTATTGAGCGTAAACGGTATTAAAGCCTTGCATTATCATGCCGGTTTAGATGCTGATACCCGGATGAAAAACCAGGACGCTTTCCTGAATGAAGAAGCTGATGTAATTGTTGCAACGATTGCATTCGGAATGGGAATTGACAAACCGGATGTTCGCTTTGTGATTCACTACGATGCCCCGAAATCGCTTGAAGGTTATTATCAGGAAACCGGAAGGGCAGGGCGTGATGGTCTGGAGGGTAATTGCCTGATGTTCTACAGTTTCGACGATATACTGAAATTAGAGAAGTTCAATAAAGATAAAACCGTTACGGAAAGAGATAACGCTAAAGCCTTATTGATGGAAATGGTAGCCTACTCTAATTTAGGGATCTGCCGTCGTCGTCAATTATTAAGTTATTTTGGTGAGTATGCTGAAAAAGATTGTGGTTTCTGTGATAACTGCCTGAAACCTACCAAGAAATTCAAGATAGAAGACGAAGCCGTTCTGGCATTAAAGGCGATCTTGCAGGTAGGTGAAAGATTTGATATTCAGCATATTGCAGATGTACTAACGGCTAATACTGCAAATGCTTATATTCGTAGCTATGAACATGATAAATTAGAAGTGTATGGCAGAGGTAAAAGTATGTTTGTTGAAGCAGAGGACGATGATGAAGAGGACGATGACGAAGAGGAATTGGATATTGTAAGCGACGATGAGTCTGATGATGATGAAGATGATGCACCAGTAGCAACCAAAAGCCCATCACACTCACCAAAGAAAACTGAAAAACCTAAAAAGGCTGACAATAAAAAGACTCCAAACGATTATTGGGTCTCAATTCTACGCCAGATGATGGTGTTAGGTTATATTGAGAAAGATATTGAAAACGCTTACGGAGTTGTAAAAGTGTCTGAAAAAGGTAAAAACTTTATTCAGGACTCTTATCCGATTACGATTGCCGAAGATCATAACTACGAAAACACTGAAAGTAGCGACGATGATGATGTACCAATGAATAGCGGCCCATCAGGTGGTGGCGGGGCTTTCGACTCGGCATTATTCGAATTACTGAAAGCACTCCGTAAAAAAATTGCCAAAGAAAAGAATGTTCCGCCTTACGTAGTTTTCCAGGATCCTTCTTTAGAAGAGATGGCAACTACTTATCCAACCACTTCTCAAGATCTGGCGCAGATCAATGGTGTAGGTTTAGGCAAAGTACAGAAGTTTGGTAAGCCTTTTCTGGAGTTGATTTCCAAATATGTTGAAGAAAACGAAATTGAAACAACTCAGGATTTAGTAGTAAAATCAGCCATTAATAAGTCAAAAATCAAGATCTACATTATTCAGCAAATCGACCGTAAGATTGATTTAGATGAAATTGCTGAATCAAAAGATTTAACAATGGCTGAATTAATTGAAGAAATTGAACATATCTGTTATTCGGGTACTCGACTCAATCTTGATTATTATATCAATCAGGTGGTTGATGATGAACATCAGGAAGAAATTTATGATTATTTCATGAGTGCTGAAACCGATAATATACGTGCTGCTCAAAAGATTTTTGACGGCGATGAATATCCTGAAGAAGAATTACGATTAATGCGTATTAAATTTTTATCTGAAATGGCAAATTAATTTATTATATTTGAGATAAGAACGCTTAGACGATACCGTAAGAACGATATATACAACAAAATCATAAAAAGTGTGAAAAGCATAACATTATGCTTCACACTTTTTTGTTTTTATAGATTCAAAAAACAAAAATTGGCAAATAATAGATCAATAAGGTGTATTTATGACATAAAATCATGCGTGAATGCATAATTTTTTATTATTTAACATCAAAAAAATCATTATTAATAGTTATTCAATAAAATAAATATACTTTTGTATAAATTTATCAATCAAATCATACAAGTTATCATGAACATTTTTGTTGGAAGTCTACCATTTAGAATTGAGGAAAGTGAATTAAAGCAATATTTTGAAGAATATGGTGAAGTTAGTTCTGTAAAAATTATTATCGACAAAGTTACAGGAAGAAGCAAAGGTTTTGCATTTGTAGAAATGCCAGACGATGCTGCCGCTCTGAAAGCTATCGCTCAATTGAATGGCGCAGACATCGGTGGCCGCACAGCCGTGGTAAATCAAGCAGAAGAAAGAAGAGAAAGACCATCAGGTGGTGGCGGTGGCTTCAACCGTGGCGGTGGAGATTTCAACCGTGGCGGCGGTGGCGGTTATAACCGTGGCGGTGACCGTGGCGGCAATGGCGGCGGACGCAGATATTAATATTCTTCAAAATACTATCATATATTTTAAGGAAACTGAGCTTCCATTTAATGGTGTGCTTGGTTTCCTTTTTTTATCTCTCATGATATGATAAGTCATATAAAAAGCCTCTAACTGTTTAGCAAGAGGCTTCTATACTTTATATAATAATACAATCAAGGTAAAGGTTTTACCATTATATCTTTGAAATATACTTTGCTTTTAGGGTCATGACCCTGCAACGCAAAAGTACCACTGCTGATTCGTCGCCCTTTTCTATTTTCCGGTAAATCAGCAGGCTCGTCGTATTCAACGGCAACCTTATCATTTACTTTAATTGTTACATGTTTATCTTTCACAATTATAGTTTCGGTGTACCATACATTATCCTTTACTAAAGTATCTTTTACATCCTTAATACCATATAAACTTCCGGTACGTCTCCAATCTGTGTGCGAATTGTTTACCTGTACCTCATACCCTTTATCAGGCCAGCTCCCTTGTTGGTACTCAGTATGAAAATACATACCTGAGTTTGAACCCGGGGTAGTCATTACTTGAGCCTTAAACTCAAAGTTCTTAAAATCATGATTGTTGACTGGTCCTACATAAAATAAGTGTGCTACCGGGCCATTAACGGCAATACTACCATTTTCGATACTAAAAGTACTGGCATTGTCGCCGACTTTCCAGCCATCAAACGATTTACCATCAAAGAGCGAGTACCAACCATCTTTTGATTTTTTTTGTGCAAAGCTGGTATTGGTTAGTAAAAATAAGGCAAATGCATAATAACAAATTCGTTTCATAAGGTATTTTGTTAGTTTATAAAGGCGAGTGCCGCCGAGTTGAATAATTCCAACAATTTTACGAAACTAATTTTAAATCTTCATTTTAAATAAACATTAATTATCAAAACAGGCTTTCAGATGATTTTTCAGACTTACCAATACTTACATAATTTTGCTGCCATATAGGATATGGTACTAATGCAACACCATTTAATGTCTTTACGATACAAAAGCCAGGCCATTAAATACTTCAACAGTATAAATCATGCTTTTTATTGTGGCAAAACTATGTAATAGCAGAAATTATACCTGCCTCTGTAAAATCATCTGAAGGTATCCTCTACGCCCACTCGAAAGTATGTTTAGGCTTCATGACGAAGCCATACAAATGCTTTTATAAAACAAAAGAAGAACCAAGTGATTCTCCCCTTATATGGCAAAGTATTTATCTTACGGTTTAGCACTCTGTAGCACTCAATGCGAGTCCTGCCTGAGAAGTCTCCTTGTATTTTTTAGACATATCTTTTCCAGTTGCCCGCATGACCTTAATTACACTATCCAAAGAGATTTTCTGATAGCCGGTGTTGCCCGAAGAAGCTAATAGATAAGCATTGTAAGCTTTAATAGCTCCCATAGCATTGCGCTCGATACACGGTATCTGTACATAGCCGCCTATGGGGTCACAGGTCATACCTAAATGATGCTCAATGGCTATTTCGGCGGCAGCTTCAACAGTTTCAATCGAACGTCCGGCACAATAAGCCAACATAGCGGCAGCCATGGCAGAGGCAGAGCCTATCTCTCCCATACAACCCATTTCAGCACCCGATATACTTGCGTTGTGTTTAATAAGAAAACCAACGGCAGCCGCGGCCAACATCCCCTCTCTCAGTTTTTGTTTATCATAATGATAATGATTCCGCAACAGATAAGTAATACCCGGAATCACACCGGAAGCTCCGGAAGTAGGGGCAGTTACTACAATATTTCCTGCGGCGTTTTCTTCAGAAGCTGCCATACAGTAGGCATTCAGAAACACCATGAAGCTATCGGTCGCTGAAGCATGGCTCTTGGCTTGTTCATATAAAACAGGGGCTTTTCTTCTTAACTTAATGCTACCGGGTAAAACCCCCTTATGCCTTAAGCCTCTTTTAACAGCCTTGTGCATGGTCTCTAAAATATCATCAATCTTCTGATATATCTCTTTACGTGTCAATCCTGTTAAAGCCATTTCATTGGCTATCATCAGGTCGGTTAAAGAAAGTTTATTTTTTGCTAACTGTTCAATTAACTCATCCATCGTTGAAAATGGGAAAGCAGGCACTTTATTGGCAGCCGCCCTTATATCTTCTTCTCCTTTACGCTGAATAAACCCCCCTCCTACTGAATAATATTCTTCTTCTGATATTATTAATCCATTACATATTAACTTAAACACCAGAGTATTAGGGTGCGGAGAATCATAACGGCTTCTCTCAAAAATAATGCTCTTCGCTGTCAGGGTGATAGGTTTAGCCTGAATAGAAATTGGATAAGTATCGTCGGTATTTTTCAATAAAGCTGTAAAAGCTGTTGGCTCGCAGGTATCAGGTAACCAACCCAACAGACCTGCCATTACAGCCCTGTCGGTTCCATGCCCTTTTCCTGTAGCACTTAAAGAGCCATATAAATGTATTTTTATCTGAAGAGGTTCTGTCAATAATGATTCGGGCAAAGCTTTTGCCCGCTGTAGAAAATCAAAAGCGGCCTTCATAGGCCCGATAGTATGCGAACTTGACGGACCCGGCCCAATTTTGAATAAATCAAAAACGGAAGTCGTAATAGGTTCTTTAAGCATTGTCGTAGATGAAGTTAATTCTTTCACGAATTAATACCATTTCAGACAAATCACCAACATTCGGCCTAATCTTTTATTTTCCAATCATTTCAGTCGGACGCCCCCGCAAGGCACTCCAGGTATCATCAATAGCAATTTGCGTAACTGCCTGAACACCTGCCAGTTCAAGGGCTACCCAGACCGTTTCTCTTTTTATATTACTTTTGATTTTCCCTGTTCCTTTCGGATAACATGCCCAGAACAGGCAATCGTATTTGCCAGCATCTTTTACCTCGGCACAAAGTCTTTCGAGTTCATCCTGGCTGGTGGCAAATACCTGTACAAAATCGTACTTTTTACCTGCTTCTGCTGTGGTATCGTGCGCTATATCTTTTAGTATAGCTGTGTATTCAGCAGGGGCATTAACTACGAGTAAAGCCCCCTTATCATTCAATCTTAGTTTCTTAAAAATAGCGGTTGCGTCCATAGTTTTATTGTTTTTGACCTAAGCTAAACCAATTACCCGAATCATCTTTAAACAAGGCCTCAATACCATAAAACTCTTCTTTAGGCACTTTGGTAAACTCCACACCTTTAGCTTTCAGTTCTTCATAAGTAGCATAAATATCATTGCACTGAAATACCCCAAAGCCAAAAGTACCCCTCTTTACTAAATTACGCATCTGCTCGGCTGATTCGTCATCGAACATCATACCTGAAACAATGGGCATAAGTGTAATTTCAATATCGGGTTGTTCGGGTGGTGTTACTGTCAGCCAACGCATTCCAGGCCCCATCGGAGCATCTGTAGCTACCTGAAAACCTAATTTGTTTACATAAAAATCGTAGGCACTGTCCTGATTCAAGACATAGACACTTACATGCGAGATTTTTGAAATCATTTTCTTGTCTGTTTAAATGGTTATCAAGACAAACTTCGATAATCTTTCATGAAACCACTTCTTCAAAATTGCTATTTTGCTTCCAGCCTTTGGCCTCTGCAAAACAACCGGGGATATATCTCAAAGGCTTTGCTAAAATCTCTGCCTGTCGCATTAATTGTTCTTGCTGATAGACTGATGGTGTTTTACCTACACTTCGCTTAAACAAACCCGTAAAAGAACTAATACTATCAAAACCAACCCCGTAACAAACCTCTGCCACAGGTATAGCAGTTTTCAGTAATCCTTTAGCTTTCTCGATTCTCACATAAGTAAGATATTGATGTGGTGTTTTGCCATAAGTATTCCTGAAAAGCCTGATAAAGTGAAATTTTGAAAAAAACGCTTCATCGGCAATATCATTCAAATCAATGTTATCGGGATAATGCTTATCGATAAATAGCTTCGCCTGTACAATTCTTCGGTAGAGATATACTTTTGGGTATTGGGCTTGCATAGAGGTAGGTTGAATTTATTAATGCCCCGCTTTCTGATAACTCCACCCTTCCTCCTGTTTCAGCACAGTTTCGGCAATAGCTGAGGGCACAAAAGAAGCTGTGGGCAACATATCAGCTTCTGTTAATTTATAGCGTTTCATGGTATTACGGCAAACGGCAAAAACTACCCCGTCTTTCTGAAGTTTTTCTATTTGAACAGCAAAAGGAGAAGTATCTTTTTTAATGGCAGCAACCGCAGGCCCATGTATCAGCACTTCTACTTTAGTATCGGGCATTTCACGCCACAAATTCCTGATCTGGCGTAATACTGTCGCCTGATCGGTTGTATCGGCACTATTAAGGTCAATTAATAGCTTATGTGTTTTGCCCTGTGCATAACTGTTTGAGAAAGTCATTAGCATCATTCCGCATGCTATGGCAAAAATCTGAATAAAGGTTTTCATTGTATTATATCTGGTTTAATTTGTTTTATTCACTTTCCTTTATTGTACCATTCCTTTATAGGCTTAAATGGGCCGTATTTATGCTGTTGTTCACTGAATGAATCGGTATATGGGCCAAATGGGTGGTCTATCGGCTTTTTGGCTATATCCGGCCAGTCAGTGCTTAAATCTTTTGCCGGGCGAGGCATTGAGTTTACGAATGCAGCTACATCCCAGGCTTCTTCATCACTTAATTTCGGTTTCTCGTAGGTGGTACCTAATGGCATATTGTATTTGACGTATCCGGCAAACATGGATATTCTGAATAATCCTGACCCTGTATTATAACTATGATCGCCCCAAAGCGGCGGATAAGTATAAGTCTTGCCATCTGCCGCTATAACACCTTGTCCGTCAGTCTGATGGCACGACTGACAGTTTTTCTCATAAACTGTGCGGCCTTTTATAGGATTTGCTGCTCTTGCCAGATATTTCACTTTAAAAATGCCCGTCCCTTTTGGCGTTATTTTTTTCGGCACATCCGCCCCTAACCATTTAATATAAGCATTTATCGATTGCATTTCATAGCTTGTTGAATCTAATGCTTTGCCATTCAGGCTACGTTCCAGACAATCATTCACCCGCTTTATAATACTTTCTTTAGTACCTGACCTCGCCCGAAATCTCGGATAGGTAGAGTAGACTGCAAAATAATTATTTCCCCACGGTTGTGTGCCTGCCTGCAAATGGCAATTCTGGCAATTCAGACCATTCGACATCTGCCTGATGCTACCATTCGGCCCTAAATACCTGGCTGTATGCGCTATCAGTTCTCTACCATACAGAATCTTTTCTTTTTCTTCTTTGGCCAGTCTATCCATTCGCCAATCGGAGGGAGCCGTCCAGAGATTTACAAAATTTGTATCAATTTTAATAAATTTCTTCTCAATTGCAGATAAATTTGAAGCCGATTCCGGAAGATGGAAAAACTCTTTCATCAGCATACCCAAAATGATAAAACCCACTATTGAAACGATAGCAGCAATCCACCTGATACTAACAAGGATTGACGTGATAGTTTTCTCGAGAGGCTTTTGCTCAAAAGGAGACATTACAACAGGGGTTATTTTCTTTATGCAAAGTACACATTTTCCTTTAATCCTAACTATCACCCAATAATGAAATTTCTGAAAATACTTCTCTTTACAATTTTTATCCCTTGTGCCAGTTTTGCACAGCAATTTGTCAGAGTCAATCAATTAGGTTATCTGCCAAACAGTATAAAAGTAGCAGTGCTGTTATCAAGAGACAATACGTCTGTTCATTCTTTTGAAATCAGAGATGCCCTGACAGATAAGACTGTTTTTACTTCTAACAAAGTCCGCTCACAAGGCCCATTTGGCAATTTTACAGCTTCTTACAGATTGGATTTTTCAGCTTTCCAGAAAAAGGGAGCCTATTACATTTATTTACCCAGAACCAAATCGGTAAAATTCAGAATAGCCAATGATGTATATGCAGGAACAGCCGATTTTTTATTGAAATATATGCGCCAGCAAAGATGTGGCTATAACCCTTTTCTGAAAGACTCCTGCCATACTCAGGACGGATTCATTGTTTATCATCCTGACCCTAAGAAAGACTCCACATATATTAATGTAGTGGGTGGCTGGCACGATGCCTCTGATTATCTGCAATATACCACCACTACGGCTAATGCCATTTATCAGATGCTTTTGGCTTATCAGCATAACCCTGTTGCTTTTAAAGACGCTTATAACGCCGCCGGACAACCAGGTGCTAATGGCATACCAGATATTTTAGACGAAGTAAAATGGGGTATTGACTGGTTGCTACGAATGAATCCGGCTTATGGAGAAATGTATAACCAGATAGCCGACGACAGAGACCATTCAGGTTTGCGCCTGCCAACACAAGATGTAGCCAATTATGGCAATGGAAAAATGCGCCCTGTTTATTTTTGTACCGGCAAACCACAAGGGGCTTTTCAGTACAAAAGCCGGGCGACAGGTATTGCTTCTACTGCCGGAAAATATGCTTCAACCTTTGCGCTTGGCTCAAAAATTCTGCAAAAGTTCTACCCTGATTATGCTAAAGCCCTGAAAACCAAAGCTATTGAAGCCTATGATTGGGGTAAGAAGAATCCAGGTGCCTGCCAGACAGCCCCATGTAAAGCTCCATATTTTTATGAGGAAGACAACTGGACAGACGACATGGAATTAGCAGGAGCAGAATTAGCAAAACTAACAGCCGACAAGACCTATCTGAAAGATGCCATCAGTTTTAGTAAGGAGGAAACCATTACCCCATGGATGATTAATGATACCGCCAGACATTACCAATGGTATCCGTTTATGAATGCCGGGCATTATCAGATTGCCAGTCAGACTACTGATAAGCAACCCTATATAAACTATTATGCAAAAGGCTTAGGTGCTATACAAGAGAGAGCCAAAAAGAACCCATTTATGAATGGTATTCCGTTTATCTGGTGTTCTAACAATCTGGTATCTGCTACGCTTACACAACTCTGCCTCTACCGTCAAATGGGTGGAAAGGGTTTTGAGGAAATGGAAGCTGCGCTGAGAGATTGGTTATTTGGCTGTAACCCCTGGGGCACAGCCATGATAGTAGGATTACCGAGAATTGGTGATTCTCCGGAAGACCCTCATTCATCATTCACTATCAAATACAACTATCCGATTGATGGTGGTTTGGTAGATGGGCCAGTGAGAAATTCTATTTTCTCAGGTTTAAAATATGTGGCACTCCGCTTTCCTGATGAATATGCTGATTTCCAGTCAGCAATGGCGGTTTATCATGATGATTTCGGAGATTACTCCACCAACGAACCAACAATGGATGGTACCGCTTCTCTGACGTATTATTTGTCAACTTTAGAAACATCGATTCCGGCCCCTGTTAATATTCAAAATTTAACCCTTACTAAAGGTGCAATTACCCGTTTCAATTCACAGCAAAAGGTAATCCGTCTGGCTTTTACTGGGCATGATTTTTACGAAGGCGGGCAAACTGTCAGAAATGCATTAAAGAAAAACGCTGTAAAAGCCTCCTTTTTCTTCACAGGAGACTTTTATAGAAATTCTGAAACCCAATCGCTCATTAAAAACCTCCAAGCCGACGGGCATTATTTAGGCGGGCATTCAAACAAACACCTTCTTTATAATGACTGGACAAAACGAGATTCAATGTTAATAAGCAGGGAAGAATTTGAAAACGACCTGAAAGCCAATTATGAAGTAATGGAAGAATTTGGCATCAGTAAAGAAAAAGCTCTCTACTTTATGCCACCCTATGAGTGGTATAATGAAACAATTGCCGAATGGACAAAAGCCTCTGGTTTGCAACTTATCAACTTTACTGGCGGCACAGGTTCTAACAGAGATTATACTTACCCGGAATTGGGGGCAAGATATGCCGATAACCAGACTATCATGAACGATATTCTGAAATATGAAGCCAATGCCAAAGATAATCTTAGTGGCTTTGTACTGCTCCTGCACTTAGGCACTGACCCACGACGAAAAGAGAAGTTTTATAATAAATTAGATGAGTTGATTAAGGTTCTGAAAAAGAAAGGCTATAAATTTAAGCGTTTGTAAGTTTAGAGTTATTAAGAAACTGTTTCAATACATTATATGTTTTGCACTTATTATATTTTATTTAAACACCTTTGATTATGTCGTTAAAAGTAGGAGACCAGGCACCAGATTTCAAATTATACAGCAGTGATAAACAGGAAGTAAACCTTTCTGATTATCGTGGTAAAAATGTAGTAGTCTTATTTTTTCCATTGGCTTTTACAAGCGTTTGTACAGCCGAGCTTTGCCAGATGCGAGACGACATAGCTACCTATTCAAGACTCAATTCTGATGTATTGGGTATCTCGGTAGATTCACTTTACACGTTAGCCAGATTCAAGGAAGAACAAAAACTACCTTTTCCTTTACTGTCAGATTTCAACAAGGAGGCTTCATTAGCTTTTGATTCTTATTACGAAAACTTTGCTTTTGGAATGCATGGGGTCTCTAAACGTTCGGCTTTTGTGATTGATAAAGAAGGAATTATTCGTTATGCAGAGGTTTTGCCTAAAGCAAGCGAAGTGCCGGATTTTGTAGCAATTAAAAACACCTTAGAAAGTTTATAAATTATATTTTACATTATCCCCCTCTTGCCAGAACAAGAGGGGGATTCTATTTTTTAATCCTGAAACCCACTCACAATTCCATTTACAATCGAAAGTATAAATCCAAAAATTAAAGGTTGTAAAAAGCCATCTATAGTGAAGCCCGGCACTAAATAGGCACAGATATAAACCACAAATACGTTTACAACCAAATAGAAAAACCCTAAAGTAAGAATAGTAATGGGTATTGAGATTAATTGCAGGATTGGTTTAACAACAGTATTAAGAATACTCATTACAAAAGCTACAATTACTGCGGTTGTAAAAGTATCAACATGAATTTTACTTAAAATGGCAGGCATAAAATATACTGCGGCACCGCAGCATATCAAACGGATAATATAACTGAGCATAGGTAAGAGGTCCTCCTTCCCCACAGGAGATCAGGTTTAGAGTTAATACTAACATTCCCTCCCGGGGTGGCCACTAAGGGCGAGGGGTATGCCTTTTTATTAAAACATCGAGTACTTCGTCAAACTCGTAGTTTTTCTGTTCTAAAAGTACTAAATAATGATAAAATAAATCAGCAGCCTCACCTAAAAATAATTCCTTGTTATCATCTTTAGCTTCTATTACTAATTCTACCGCTTCCTCTCCTACTTTCTGTGCTACTTTATTAATACCTTTTCTGAATAAATGGCTTGTGTAAGACTCATCTGTAGGGTTTTGTTTTCTGCCTTTAATAACCTCACGCAAATGATTTACAAATAAAATTTTTCTATAATCAGCACTGTTTACCTCATTAAAACAGGTATCAGCTCCGGTATGGCAGGTTGGGCCATCAGGCGAAGCATGAATCAGGATAGTATCACCATCACAATCAATCAGTATTTCTTTTACGTGCAAAAAATTATCAGATGTCTCTCCCTTTGTCCAGAGTCTCTGTTTGCTTCTGCTAAAAAAAGTTACGATATTTTCCTTTTTGGTTTTTTCGTAGGCTTCTGCATTCATATAGCCCAGCATTAACACCTTTCCTGTCTGATAATCCTGTATAATGGCAGGTACGAGCCCGTCAGGAGATTTATTAAAATCAATTTTCTTATCCATTCATCCATAATTTTCCACAAAAGTACAGATGTTCAAAAACTATTACCTATAAAAACCTGAAAATTTGTAGATATAACATGAGCTATTGTTCCGGTTTGCGGAATTCGCAAAAATTTCTTCAAAAAATATCACTTTTAAAGAATCTTATAATCAAGCGTTTATACTTAAGCACAAAAAAAATATTGATTTTTTTTCACCAGGCTCTTGACATATATAAAAACTCCTGCTACCTTTGCAGTCCCATTCAACACCAAATGGATGTAACAAGCGGAAGTAGCTCAGTTGGTAGAGCGTAACCTTGCCAAGGTTAAGGTCGCGAGTTCGAGACTCGTCTTCCGCTCGGAAAGTTCAGCACCCTTTACAAGGTGCTTTTTTTTTCAAAAAAACACACCATCCGCCGGGGTGGTGGAACTGGTAGACACGCAGGACTTAAAATCCTGTGAGCCGAAACGCTCGTACGGGTTCGATTCCCGTCCCCGGTACCAGTTATGCAAAAAACAGCATAACAAAAGTAAAACAAAAAGAGTATAAGAAGCTGATTATTAGCAACTTATACTCTTTTTTGTTTCTGTTAGGTAGCTTTTGTTTAGCTCTTCTTTATTTTAAAATAGTCCCCATTTAGTCCCTATAAAAATAATAAAATTATTGTAGTACATGTAGATATTAATTTATTTCTTATCCAATAGCCCAACTAAAGCGTTCTAATTGGAAAAAGTATGGCTATAATTCAAAAATGTTTTTAGAGGTTTCCATTTCACTCATATATACTTCTTAGGATAAAATTAAAATAAACTACCGACATCTTCGGGTTCATTAGATTCATTTCTTTTCACAACAGAATTAAAAAGAATATTAACTGTATTACCTAACTTTCTAAGCAATCTATCTATTTCTTTTGATTCAAGATTAGATAAATCGATAGTATCTCTTTCTCTTAATGCAAATGGATAGATTTCCTTAGTTTTATCTGTGAAAGTTACTAATATGTACTTATTTGGATTTTCATCAATATCATTAAGAATCAAACTATATTCAAATCCAACACTACTCTTGAAATCATTGGTTTTTAATGCATATCCTTCTGAAAGAATAACAATTACTTTATTACTTTCTTTAATGCTTTTTATCATCATTTCAGTAAAGCTCGTATCGGTTTCATTATCATTCAAATTTTTATCAAAAGTCGCATTAAAACCTCGGCTTCGTAAAGCATTGACTAATTGGTGAACTTTGTTATAATGTGGCTGGTCAACATTGCCATCCTTATCATTCGTAGCATATGTAACGAATACTTTTATTTCGGTATCTAATGATTCTTTATTAAGAGTTTTTATTTTAATTTCATCTTTCTCTTCAATATTTTCTAAGCCGACTGAATATAATAATTGAAAAATAGACAGCTTAGTATCACTTTTATAGCAAGTCACATTTACTCTACCTTCGTTTATTAAATCAATTAATTCTTCATATTCAAAAACAGTTGGTTTTTCAAGGATTTGGCATTTTTTACAATAGCATGGAACTCTTAATTGAGGAACCACTCCCCTATACTCTTTAATAATATTGGACATTGAATTCATGATTAACAACATTAGTCCTCTTGCATCATTTCCTGTAGCTTTAATAAGAATTTTTTTCTTGTGCGCCTCTTCTACTATCTGAGCATAACTATTATTCTGCTTTAATATAACGGCATTACTCCACACACTTTCATCTGATACAATTTGGTTACTAAGATCAGCACTTAATTGGTTAACAATGCCTCGTAGCATAAAATCAAAATGATATTCTAATCTTAAATATTTTTCATGGATTGGCCAATGTTTATCTTCAGGAATAGGTTGTAACCGAGCAGGAAGAAGGTAGTTATTTTTTTGATGTTGTTTGGGAAATGCTATTTTAAAAATCTGCAACATTACTTTCAGTTCACTTAATCTTGCTAAATGGGATTCTCCCGCCCAGATTCTATAAAAATCATTTTGAGATATTATGCCGTTATGTTCCTGAATTATCGTATCATCAATGATCTTGTAAACAGCATTCATTGCCCATTCAGGTTTAAGAATAACAAAATTTCTAAGAAGGTCTTTATTATAATACCACAAGATAATGCCAATATTATGAAGAAAAAGTCCTAAATCCTCTACGTCTAATGGTCTTCTAAAACCTTGGCTATCTGTCTGTTTGCATAACTCTGAAAACTTCTCAAAGGAAATATAATCCTCAGTTTTTGATTTTTCAATTAACTTTTCGCGTACTTTTACCCAAGACCTAGGTACAGCTTTCCCTATATGTGGTAATTCTGTTATCTGATGTTGAATGAATCCTTTTAAATTTCTTAACCCCCAATTATTAGGTGAGGAGAGATCTATTTTATATAGAGGTTTCAGATTATACTCTGGAACTCCATAAAAAGTTTTGATATCTGTCCATTCTTTCTGATTCCCATTGTCACAGGTTTGTACTAATATAATGGGGCTGTTTCCAGCAAACTGATAAATAGTAGGTATCCAGTATTCAAAATTATGTGTAGGAAAACGTGTAGAGGCAACTAGAATATAGACAGAGTTCTCAGTTAAAAAAAACCTATGAACTGGATAATAAACATCTTGTCCTCCAAAATCCCATATGTGCGTTGTATAGGTCCTCTCATCAGCATCTTTAAATTGCCAATCATATAATTTAATACCTCTTGTTCTATCATTTCCAGCTGGTAGTTCAGAATTCTCATTTAAAATTCTTCTTTGCAAAGAAGTCTTGCCAGAGCCTCCATCACCTACTAAGGTCAATTTGGCTTCAAAAATAAAATCATATCCTTCTTGATCTATTCTTTCAAAATATCTTAAAATAGCTTCTCTTCCTATCTCAATTATCTCTTTTGGAGGGTTAATTACTGGATTATCATACAATGAAATTTCATTGCCTTTATATTTCTTTAGGCTCACTTTCAAGCCATTTTTTATTATGGGTAATAAAGGTCTAATATCTTGAATTTGATTAGAGCTAAGATCTAAAGAATGTAGTTGAGTGAGGTATTGGGAAAAACTAATATTCTGTATTAAATTAGAACTAATTTCTAAGATTTGTAAATGAGTCAGACTTTGCAAAAAGCTAATATCTCGAATTTGGTTGGAGTTAAGGTATAAAGAATGTAATTGAGTTAGATTCTGCAAAAAACTAATATCTTGAATTTTATTATAGCTAAGATTTAAAGTCTGTAATTGAGTAAGGTTCTGCAAAAAACTAATATCTTGAATTTTATTATAGCTAAGATTTAAAGTCTGTAATTGAGTAAGGTTCTGCAAAAAGCTAATATCTCGAATTTGATTTGAGCTTAGGTCCAAAGATTCTAGTTGAGTTAGATTTTTTAAAAAACTATAATCATCAATTTGATTATTGCTTAAGTTTAAACCTTGCAAATATTTTAACTCTTCTAATAAATGATAATCAACTCGTTTATTATTGCTAAAATCTAATATTTTTGATTGACTGTTATCTATTGAAGATTCAATCTCATTTATTGTATTATTCTCTTCACTATTTAAATTATTACTAATTAACTGATTTTGAATTTCCATAGGCAAATTTACTTGAAAACCTTCTTGTGACGAAGTTAATTGCAAATGAGGGGCTAAATCTTTAAAAATGACTTTAGTTTTGGTTATAGAATCATGGTTTTCAATTAATTTTTCTCCTTCATATAAAGCAGAAAGCACCTTAATTTGAGGGTGAATTTCATTTGTTTTGATAATATCTCTATATTTTGTACTACTTAATAAATATTCAATCTGAGATGAGGCCTCTGATTTATATTTTAAATTAGTATCTTTTGAAGCTTTTAAAAGTTGATTTATTTTCTTGGTTAATTCTGATGGAACTAAGGTAAGAATCTGATAATTTATAGTCTCTGCAGCTAATAAAGCAGGGGTAGAAATTTTATATTTTCTTTCTTCTACATATTTTTCCATAAATTTTGCAAGTCTCATTTCTCTTTTTTTACCCCATACGATTTCATCATTATTCTTACTTCTTAGATACTCTAAAAGTAATTCACGGATAAGTGGGTATATTTCATATAAATCATGGCTAAGCTGACGCACTAATGATGAATGCAACACTTCATCAACTACCGATAATGGAATAGGGAATAGAGTTTCATTCTCATCTACCTGAAAATTTAACCAGATTTGATGCATTAAATCAACGTTTAGAGCTACCGGAAAGGAGGCATGGCAAATTATCCACCAATGTGCCTCAGAAGGACATATCTCCCAGAAAGCCTCTAAACGCATTTTATTTAAATCATCTATTAAATTATAGTTTTTAATATTATTTAAAGCCCAGTTGACATCATAAATAATATCTTTTGATTCATAGTTAGAAAAGTTTATATTTTCTTCAAAAGTTAAGGTTGGCAACTTAAAGGAATAGCGTTGAAAATCTGTATCGTTTGGATAAATCATGTTCACGAAATACGAAATATAACGGGCAGACGTTTCTTCTATATTTCTTACTGGGTTAATCCATAATAGACGTGGAGTAGTAGACCGGATAACTTTACAGATTTCATAAAATAATTTTATTTGTTTAAAATCTAACTCACGCTTTGCTGCTCCTCCATCACTAAAGAAAATTACTAATGAGTTTTTATTCCATCTTACTTTTTTTGCCACATCACTCCAAAAAATAGAATCAGTCTGTGCCGGTGTAGTAAATACTCGAAAATTTTCCTTATTTAAACTACTTAATGGAATATCACGAAAAAAATATCTATCAAAAATAGAAGTATGTGATTGAATAAGGGAATATTGTGGAGTATTAGTAACTATACGAATTATAGTATCTTCCCAACTAGAAAATGGTGTCATTGAATTGGAGTGGTCTGACAACCATATAATATGTTGGTTTAAGTTTTTTTTACTATCGTATTTTAAGCGATAAATAAATCCAGTTTCAAAAAGTTGTTTGGTAATATCCTGTATATCTAATTCATTAGTAGGCTTTCGTTTAAATTGTGTGGCTACTTTTCTCAAAATTTGAGTAGTTTTTCTAATATTAAATGGTAGAGCTTTGGCTTCCCAGAATTTAAATGTAGCTTTCTCATTTATAGCTCTTACGGCTTTATCTTCTATTTTTATACCATAATTACTATCCTTTATTAAAAGATCTACCGCTGGCCATTCTTCTTGCAGGGTGCTAAAGGATGATTCTGAATTTGAATTAGATTCTTCTGAATTAAACTCATCTTTATTATCAGAGGCTCTTTCTTTATTATTGACTTGCTCTGAATTTTTATTAATATCATTAATATCTGAACTAATGGTAGACATTTTTGCTTCAAAAGGAGGTTTTTGTTCATTTTCAAAAATAAAGTCTCCCAGCTCTGAAAAAAAAATATCAAATATATAGTCAAATTTGTCTTGATGTTGATTACGGGTAAGCCATAGCGTTTTACATAAATATTTTAACTGCTCTTTAGAAGTAATATCTGACTTAAAAAAACAAATTAAAAAAGCCTCATATTGACTATAATCTAATTCTAGTCCGAGTTTTGTTCTTAAGGAATAGAAGAAATCTAAAAAAATAGGTTGGAAGCTTACTTTCATAACTCTAGTTTACTAAAGCGTGAAAAATCTTCTAAATTTTTTAATAATATTTCCGGATATGGTATCTCTTTTTTTAGTAGTATTTCTTTAATATCAGAACCACTTAACCAAAAATAATGTATAATACGAACCCAATCTAAAAGCTCGCTAGTATCTGGCTTTTTTATCGCATTATTTGCTTTCATTTCATTAACAAGTGAAATAAAGCGAGAGACAATATCTTTTATTACTTCATCAGACAGAAGTTCACCTTGTTTAGAATTTTCTGAAAAACTTGCAATGTGAGCTTTGACAATTTCCATTCTCCTTGAAATACGAATATTTTCTTTACTATTGTCTAAATCATCACTTTCATCTAAATCAATATAATGAAATACACAGCGCCTTAAAAAAGCGTTAGGCAACTCTTTTTCATCGTTGCTCGTAATAATAACAATAGGTGAGTTTTTTGCTTTCTCTTCATGGGGTAATTCCCCTTTTTTATTAAGCTCTTTAATAAAGAAACGTTTTTGATCTAGTTCCAATAATAAATCATTAGGAAAGTCAATATCGGCTTTATCAATTTCATCAATTAATAGAATAGCTTGTTTTTGACTTTGAAAAGCTTTGGCCATTGGACCATAAACAACATATTCTTCTTTCTCAGGCAGTTGCTCATTACTTTTGTTTTGCGAATCACGCAAATTAGCAAGGTAGTCATAAGTATATAATCCTTCAGTGGCTTTTGTTGTAGATTTCACATACCATTCAAAGAAATATTTTCTATACTCTTTACCATATAGTTCGAAAGCTATTGCTTGTGCTAATCTTGTTTTTCCAGATCCTGGTTCTCCTCTTATTAGCAATGGTCGATTAAGTAAACGAGCGTACTCAACTGCTTTTTTCAAGCTTTCACTTGGTAAATAGGGAGGGATTTTTACAGATAGTTCTTCGCCATTTTCATCATAGTCAGGCTGTGCTTTTAGAAGAGCTTTTCCAGCATAAAGTTTTTCCATAAAATTATTAGTCAAATAATTGTTTAAGGTTTAAAGGGGGAATATTTAATTGCTTGCATATAGCTTGCACGACAGGTGTAATATAGTTAGGAAGATCTAAATCTATTCTATTAACATTTACATCTTCTGGAGTTGTTGTTGTCTCTGCCCAAAGTATAATTTCTTCTTTTTCCACTTGTTTTATAGGATCATTTCTTAAAAAAAATAAACTATTATTAGTATTTAATTTCTCAAATAGAGAAACATTATCATAAGCATTATTGATAGCTATTATAAATATTTTATTACCTTGAGACGCTAATGTTTTTTTTTCTAATTCTTCAGCAAACTGGAATATTGCTTTGGCATGTATTTCTGCTTTACTTCTTCCTGTAGACTCTATAAATAAATCTTCAAAAAGAATTAATAAATTATAACTGTTATTTAGTTTGAAAAAATTGCTATAAAATTCACCTTCAAATTTTAGTTCTTCAGCTAAATATTTAATTATATCTTCATAAGTTTGAATTTGGTAATGCTTTAATGAAAGTTTAATTTCTTGTGCTACGATATTTCTTCTTCTAAGAATTTCTTTATAGGATTTTACTAGGATGTTTTGACCACAATATTTCGTCCCTTCAATATAAGTAAAGATTAATCTTTTATCATTTTGTAAGGCTAATTCTAAATATTCCTTTTGAGTTTTAAAATTGAAATTTCTAATTATTTGACTTACTTTATTGGAAGGTTCTTCAATAAATTCCTTATACATTTGTCCAAACATTATTTTTTTTATATCATCACTTATCCCTGCGATTTCAGTAAAGCTACTTTTCCAGTCTCCAAAGGGAATAGTTAATTCAGGGATTATACCTTCCTCTTTTAAATATTCTATAGAGTCTTTAGGATCTTTAATTGACACAAAAATTATAGATTTGCTTTTAATATCCTTTTTATCTATTTTCAAAGAATCCCAAAAAGTAATAAATTCATTATTTTTAATTAGAATAATCAGAATATCAGCAGCTTTAATTTCAATTTTAACGTCAGTGAGATCCAGATTTTCTTTATAAAAATATTTATTTTCTTCTTCAGCAGTATACGTACCATTTACAGTTACTTTTTTTTTTGTTATTTTAGATACTAATTTATCTTTAAATAATTTATATTCATTTATCGCACATTTATCGTAAATAAAGTATAATCCAGGAACTGTCGAGCCTTCTTGCTTAGCCGTTGATATTGGTAAATTTTTTAATTTCCACCAATAAATATCATCTAAAATCGTCTCTTCTCCCTCTTTGACAAAAAGTTGCCAACGATCATTCTCATCTTTAGTTTGGATCTTAAGGCTACTACGCCAGA
Source organism: Emticicia sp. BO119 (assembly GCF_013912375.1). Lineage (GTDB taxonomy): Bacteria > Bacteroidota > Bacteroidia > Cytophagales > Spirosomataceae > Emticicia. The sequence goes on from NZ_JACETV010000005.1 coordinate 442,256, forward strand.
TAATTGGTTGAATAGAAGTCTCACTTAATATTTTTTGTTTTGCGATAAGTCCATTTATAGCATGTTCAAAAGCTGACTTTATTGTATAGCTTCTATCAGAAAGAGCTTGATAAAATATATTAGCAAATTCTTTAGCGATCCCATCAGCTATTTTCCCTTTGGTTGCAATGACTATTTTTATATTATTTTCAAAGAGTAAATTAACTTGATCAAAGGTTGAACATCCATTTAAAAAAACCAATTTCAAGTTTTGAGCTTCTGCCAAAAGACCTGCTACTCCTTTAGCATATAAAGGTCCGTTTTCAAAAAACAATTGCTTGTCACCAGCATGACCACTAAAATGAAAAATAATAATTCTATGCTTGTAATCTTTAATATCGTTCATAATATCCTCTCCCTTTACACTGGGGCGTGACGGAAAATCCACATTTAAATACTTATCATGGTTATCATGAATTTTACATTGTTCCCAAGCTTTTCCGATAGCTGTATGTTCATCTAATAAATGTGTTAAATAATTATCATGTTCACTTTGAGAAAAGTAAGATAACATGACTGGAGTATGTATTAAACGCATTGAAAATTAATATTTTATAATGGTTTAGCAGAAAGTCACTTTTGCAAAATTCTATTATCTAGGTTAAGATTAGAAAGATGAAAACCATAAAAAATTGATTCCTTCTTTAGGCTATTTATTCGATTTTATTATGGCTCAAAATTTCTAACTCTAATATTGAATTTAAATTGTTATACTTTTATAGAAAACAATCAATATGGACATTTAACAATAACATGAATATATATAAAATTATTGACAGGAAATTTACTTTATCTAAATTAAGAATTTAAAAACTTTAATTCTTTGTAATTAATTGCTTTTTTGAGAACATTATGCAGTTAATAATACTTCTTCTTAATTGCAATCTTTTCTATTTCTTCAATGAATTTATTACCTATTAACTCAAATCCTATATTTGTAGGATGAATTTCATCACTCCAATTATTACGTCCAACTAAATTGCGAGTATCAATTAATGTCACATTGTCTTGAAAATTATTTTTGCTAATAAGGCTTTTAATTTTTTCTGCAAATTGATCTAAAATATATGATATTAGCTTTTCTCGTTCTGTTTGAGGAATAATTTTTTTCTCAATCATAAATTTCCCACTCCAACTTGTCTTTTTCTTATTCCCTGAAATAGTAGTGTCTAAAGGGATAATATAATCGTAACAATGTACAAAAATGTGTAAATCTTTATATTGACTTATTAGTTCAGAGAACATTTCTACATACAAACGTTCTAGTTTTTCTAGTTGGTTAAAGAATTTCTGAGTCAAGTAACGTTTAGGAGAATCATCATCTCGGTCAGGCTCATCTTTTAAAAAAAATTGAAATTCTTTTCCTAACACGTCATTCCCACCTCCACTTACTAAGAAGATTTTAGACCCTTCGTCACCAATTGCTTTTACATATTCTCGTTTCTTTAAATAGTTTTCAAGTGTATCTCCTGCCTCAGCCAAGCTTAACACCGCATAGCGTTTGTAAAGCTGATCAACAATATCTTGTAACTGAATGGGGTATTGAAACCATGAGTCACCTTCGGCTACAACTCTTAGGCGAGATGGATCCTGCTTAAGTTTTTCATATCGATTTTTACGTATTGCGGTTTCGTACTTATTACCTAAGAAAATCTTAATATCATCATATAAGCCTTTCTCGTCTTCAGGTATAATCAGACCTTTTTTTAATTCCCAGATAGTTGGTTGGCCAAATTTATCTAGTTTTATTTCATAATATAATCTTGAAGCAAAGTAAACTGTCTCTTCATATTGAAGTAATTTATTCAGCAGGCCTGCTGAAATTCTATTATAAGTCGGATTAATAAATTCCAAGTTTAAAGTCTGAGTGATCCAACTTGAAGACTCTATAGCCTTATTAATTTTAAGGCCTCGAAAATTCTTAGTTGTGAGTTCTTCTATATCATCACTTGTAAATGGTTTAGGTAATTCGTCTAAAGTTAAAGCCTCTGCTTCAAACAAGGATGTACTTATGATGAACTTTAAAGTTTCAATCGTTTTAGGCCAATTGTATTCTTTTTCTACATTACCTAATTCTAATTCAATATTTTCACTACCATTAATGCTTAAAGAAATTGATTTTCCTGCCTCTAATAGTTGAACTCTTTGAGGTAATAAATCAAGAAAGCACTGAAATTCTTTAGTTAAATAAAGCGCACAAAAATACAAGTCCTTATGAGTTGTATTAGTAATTTCAATTTTTATTGTACCACTCCAATCATTGCCTTTTTTTTCATATGCTATAGAAGCAAAGTCATTATTGATTGGAAAAATAATAGTATTTTCTGAAGTTTGAGTTATTTTAATTTCAAGTGGGTTATCAAAGGAGTCTTTGCCTCTATTTGTATTCTGAAGATTTTTAATAAAGTGCCAACGTGAAATATGCTGAATTGTTCCTATTATATTATCGTAGTTACTTTGACCTATATACGGGATAGGGCGTATTAGTGGACGATATGGATCTTTAGGTAGAGTAATAAACACTTCTCCACTACGAACATGAAACGTATAATCTACCACTTCAATTTTACCACTATCCTTTTCATTATTCTCAATACCTTTAACTTCTCTAAATGAAAAGCTACCACATGCCGTTGCAGTCAGCTCATTAAAAAGTTTGCTTGCTTCTTCAAGAGTAGCATCATGGTTCTTAAACTCAAGCTTCAATTCTTGAGTCAATAACCCTAAAACCTCTGCTTTATAAACCTTATCACTTTCAAGCCCTTCTGCATCAATAAGCGTGAAATCTATAAAAATGCCATTTTCACGAATTTTAGCCTTAAATATTTTAGTAGGGTCTTCAACATTTACTATATTGACTCCAGAGGTAACATTTAGACCATGAATAGCTCCTACATTAAGTTGCCAGCCATTCTTGTTATTTTTTGTCACTTCAGCTAACATTTTTTTAGAATCAATAGAAATATTTAAAAAGCCATAATCGAGTATCTTGGAGGCATTAATAGGAATATAAACTCTAGGAGTCTGTTCAAAACTCGCTCTCATATACTGTCTTAATCTACTTCTTAAAACATTGTAAGAAATATTCCCTCCACAACCTTTAAGTACTTTAATTAATGTCTTAGTGAAAACACCTTCTCCTGCAATTTCTATGGCAGTCTGATTAGATTCACAAGCAGCAAGTTGTACATGAACTCCTTGAGGTATATTCGAGGTAGGTTCTTTAATAGAATTACTAAATAAAAACTCACTCCATTGTCTTTGGGGAAAAGGACCACCATTTTTATCGTAAACAATTTTCTTAATAACACTCTTAAAGCTTGCTTCTACCAAAGCACCATTACGAGTATTATCTCCAGAATGACAGCAATCAAAAATTGTTACAATATGAGCATGGGTTCTTTCATAGAGTTCTGCTATTAAAAAACGAAGTTCTTTATCTGCAAGCAGAAAGTCCGATACCTTATTTGTCTCATCATAACAAACTAAGCATTCTAAAAGACCATCAGTCTCCTCTTTCCAAATGCTATCTGCTCTCTCCTGTGTACCATGACCTGAATAATAAAAGAGAATAGTATCATTTTCTTTTGCCTCACTTAAGTAATTTTCGAATCCATTAATAATCTCTTTTCGTGTAGCCTGGTTATTAATAAGTTTCTGAATTGTTACATTAAAATTTTTATTTAGGTATAAATAGTTCTCTATTTCATCAATATCGTTAACACATCCATGCAGGTTATTAATATTTTTATACTTATCAATACCTATAAGTAGAGCAAATACATTTTTTTGAGTTGCCATGTTAAGAGTATGTTTGTAATAATTTTAATTTAACATAGGAGTTTGCTTTCTTAAATATTTTCTGTAATCAACATATGAAGGTAATTATACAAAATTCGGTAATATCAATAATTGGATAATCGCTAGTAAGTATTTTCAATACTCTAATCTATTAGGGATAATTCTATTAAAAGCATTATCTTTTAGACTAAATCATTATAAATAATACATTTTACCTGACCTAAAATTACCGAATAATAATAAAATTTTCTATTTATCGGTACAATTTATATTTTTATAAAAAAACTAACAACATGAATGCGTCAATAAAGTTCATTCTAATATAGTGTAAGTTAAAATTCATCAATTTATCTTTTAGATTAACATAAAACGTCATTTTATTACATGGGACTTTCCAAAATTATAGCTTATTTCGCAAATAGTAATGACCCTAAAGACCCGTATTTGTGTGCATTAAAAGAAGAACTTGAAGCTATTAGAGAAATAATAGAAGAGGTTAGAAGAAATACTAACATAAATATAGAGTTTTTACCTAGGCAAGATCCTCAAATCTCTAGGATAGGTAAAGATATTAGAGATTATTTAAATGAAATTAGAATATTTCATTTTAGTGGGCATTCTGAAGTTATGGAGCTAAAACTAAAGGATGGGTCCCCAGATTTTGATGGGCTTACCAGTCTGTTAAAAGAGTCTAAAAATCTAAAAATGGTATTTTTAAATAGCTGTTCTTCATTTAACTTAATTGAATCACTTTTTAAAAAAAATATTAAAGTGGTTTTAGCAACTAAATCCAAAATACAGGATAGAGTTGCTAAGAAGTTTGCTGTCGAATTTTACAAATTTTTATTTAAACCTGAATCAACTATAAGAAGTGCTTTTGAACATGCAATAAATGTATTGAAGACTGAAAGGTTTATTCCGAATAACATTAGAAATGAACCAAAAATCATTTTACGAGGACTGGTTATTGAAAGGGATGAAGATGATAAAGACAAATGGGAGCTATACATTAATGGAGACGAAGGTGAAAAAATAATTGATGACCCAAATTGGTATTACGTATTTAAAGAAAAATCAAGCGTGATTATTGATAAAGATTTAAAGTATACATGTGGTAGAGAAGAATATATTCCTCATTTCGATAACTTTAATAAGAGAAATAAAGAAAAAGCAAAACATTTTTTTACAATTACTTCTGAAGAAGATTCTCCAGAAGGTCTTACTCACAAAATTGTTTATGAAAGGTTTACTCGTGATATAGATGATAAAAGTTATCTTTATTTAGCAAATCCAAACTCAAAACAAAAGTACATTGAGCTTAATTCACCTCTTTTTCTTAGTAATGAGAATATAATTGCATATGAGGTTTACAAGAAAGTCATAACGCCGCAAGAAAATTTACTAAACGACGGTGATTTTGAAGAATATATTAATGCCATAGTACAAAGTGTAGAAAAACAAAGAGGTGATTCTTGTTATTGTTTCTTCCATATTAAAATGAATGAAACTTTATTTGAAGAAAAGCGTTTCGAAAAGCTAAAGGTTTTTATTGATAAATTTAATAAAATACTTAGAAACAAGGAAAATTCAATCAAGTTCTATTTTTTTTGGAATATTTCACTAAGGCCGTTTTCTAAAAAAATATCAAACATTTTTGGGATTTTCAGAAAAAAAACTTTGGCTAAGCATTTTATTAAAGAATTTAATGAATGTGATGATATATATTTTTTTAGTATGAAAAATTTAGAGTTTACCAAAAGTTGGGTTATAAATATCAATTACGAATATATTGCTCCCCCAAATATATTGGACTACAGAAAGTGGATAATTAGCTTAAAAACCAGTTCCAATAATCCTATAAAAGTAGAGGAATTAAGTGAGAAACATATTGGTAAAAATATAAATAAAATTATTCATAATGGTGTAATTGAGTTACAATCAAAGTTAGAAAATATTATTTTTGAGCTAAATAAATAGATAAAATGTTTAATAAATATGAACGTGAATTTAGGAGAGAAGATTTTGAAGATTTACTTAATATAAGTAAGCCTATTCCTAATCCTACAAATTATATTATTGAGTCGGGATTGTATAATGCCGTCAAAGTAGCTATTATGCTTAAAATGCCACTTTTATTATCGGGTAAGCCTGGCACTGGAAAAACTCGTTTAGCTGAAAAATTAGCGGCAGATTTTTCCAGTCAATTTCCTGAAAGCTATTTACCTTTTCCATTGATTTTCAATACCAAAACAAATTCTGCAAGCAGTGATTTATTCTATATTTATGATGCCTTAGGGCACTTTCATGCTTCTCACTTTCAGACTAAAGGAAAGGAGTCTAAAGATTATATACTGTTACAAGCGCTTGGACAGGCCATTTTTTTAAGCAATGTCCAACTGCTTAAAGATATTAGATATGACTCAATGAAAATTGGAGAAATTCAACAAAATATACTGGATAAAAATATTAAAGAAAAAAAATCAATTGGTTCAGTAGTTCTAATTGATGAGGTGGATAAAGCTCCGCGTGATTTTGTTAATGATTTACTAAACGAATTAGATCGATTAGAATTTTATGTAAAAGAAGATGAAAACAGAAAATATAACATCGGAGATAAGAATATTCTAATATTAATAACTAGTAATTCTGAAAAGAATCTTCCTGAAGCTTTTTTAAGAAGATGTATTTTTTATCATATTGAAGAGCCTTCTGAATATATTCTAAGAAAAATAGTAGTTGAACAAGTTTTCAATGGAATTCCAAATAATACTATAGATACATATATTGATGAGTTTGAACGCATGAAAAAAAATGAAGGAGAAACGTTAAAAAAGGAGCCGAGTACTGCTGAATTGGTTAATTGGCTAAGATATTTAAAAGACTACATTGAAAAGGGAGTTGAAATACAAAATTTAAAATGGGAGGCTACAAGTATCTTTAATGCCAGCCTTTCAGCTTTGTTCAAACACTCAGAAGATCAAAAAAAATTCTACGTTTCTAGATAGATAGCTCAATGATGGACTTTCTACATCCTATTGATGTGCTTGATAGCATATTCGACAAGTTAATGAAGGAACTTGAAAAAAATGGATATATTATTACATCACAGCAATACATAAATGCCTTAAATCTAATAAGTTATCTTAAAAAGAAACCAGAGAATTATACTGAAAAAGATATTCAGCAGCTTTTATGTCCAATATTTGCGAATAGTAAAGAGAAGCAAAAACAATTTTATAAAATATATGAATTAATAAAAAATAGCGAAGTAAAATGTAAGCGGCGTATAGATCCTGAACCTCTTAAAACATACAAGGTAAAAGGTAGTTATCAATTATTATTGGGCCTTATACTTTTAACAATAGTGATATTGACAATAGTAATTCAAACTAATAATAGATTAAATTATGACAATGCTTTGATTATCGCGAACTCGATAGATAAAGAGCACTGGAATATGCAGGAATTTTTTCTTGATAGTTCCACACGAGCTAAACCCTCTATCAATATAAAATGGTTATTTGGAAATGAAGATATAACAATTATAAAGAAAAAAGACAACATTTCTATTGACTCCAATTTAATTAATGATGATTATAAATTTCTAAATGATAAAAATACAAGTTTTACAAGTCATGATACATTAATTTGTTCTTATCCACTTATTGACAGTAGTTATATAGTAAAAGCAGTAATTAATGACGATACTATAATTAGAAATATTAATATTATTAATCCTAATATTAAGAAAAGTAGCTCTGAGACTTTTAAACCTCAGCCAATTTCATTAAAATTACTTCGTCCTAATTCTATTTCAACTTATCATATAGAATACTGGAAATTATGTATATTATTTTTTATAAAAATAATACTCTTGACTACAATTCTTTTCTTTATAGCTCAGGTTTGGGTAATCTTATTAAAGAGGTTTAAAAGAAGAAACAAGCATTTTTTTAATTTAGTCCCCCCTTATTCTCTTAAATTTTATCCTCAAGAAAGTGGTATAGTAGCAAGCGAAAGTTTAGAGCTTTGGGCTGAGCAATTAAATCAGTTAGACGGAGGTTATAAGCAAGAGTTAAATATAAAAAAATCAATAGTTTCTACTATAAAAACTGGAGGTTTTTCTACTTTAATATTTAAAGATGTAGATATAAAACAGAAATATTTGATACTTATTGATAATAGCTCAATTTATGATCAACAAATACTTCTGTATGCTTACATGGTTCAAATTTTAGAAGAACGCGGTGTTGAAATGGAAATTTTATTTTTCCACGCCGATCCTCGTTTTTGTTGGAGTGAAAAACACGGAAGTGGAATACAAATAGAAAAAATACAACGGGTTTACAATAGTTATAACTTAGTACTTATTACTGATGGTACTCAATTAATTGATTATAAAAAAGGTGAAGTAAAGAAGTGGTTTAAACATTTTTTTTTAGAATGGGAGAATAGATGTATTTTAACACCTAAAGATGTAGACGATTGGAATAAAGTAGAAAGAATTCTTTCTACTTTATTTATTATTTTACCAGCTACACCTAAAGGACAACTATTATTAAGAGATTATTTATTAAAAAATCTAGAAGAGCCAATTTCATTTGACTTACAAAAAAAAGAATTTCTAAAAGTTTTATCAAAAAAACATAGATTGTCTAATAAAAAAAGTGATGAATTAACAATAGAAGAAATAGAAAATTATTTAAAAGAATCACTAACAGGAAAAGATATTTCCTCCGTCGAAAAGGAGGCTTTAATCCAATGGGCATGTGCTATCATTTTATATCCTGAACCCCATTGGGCTTTAACTTTAGATATTGGTAAGACTATTGAAAGATACTATAGGATAAAATATTTAGTAACATCAAATAATTTAGTTAAAATATCTTCTTTACCTTGGACAAAAGAACAAAAAATATCAGACGAATTAATAAAAAGGCTTCATGATAGATTAGATAAAAATCTTGAGTCTGAAATACGTATAAGTATTCTAGAATTAATAAAAAATGCTATTCCTAAGGATGAAAATGGTAAGGTTATCGAAAATAGTTATGCATATATAGAAGCAAGAATACAGCAGGGTTTACAGTGGTTACAATTGCATCCTAAAAATGAATCTTTTCAATTAGAAAGGCAAAATGTTTTTAAAGATTTAAAAAATTACTTTTATAATAATTTTTTAACTAATAAAGAATTATTAAAAGAATTTAATAATAAAAATAATTTTCCAAATATTGGACTTATTAAATCATATGTTTTTAGTGCTTTATTATTATTTTTCTCATCAACCTCTTATTGGAATGAAAAGAAAAACTTTGCTCCAGACTTATTTTCAAAACCACTTCATACGGAACTTCAATCACAAGATAGCCTAGCAATTTATAATAATTTGGCAGTTCAAACTTGGCAGCATAGCAGATATGGTTCTCATGGAACATATGACAGTTGCCTTTTCTATTTAACCAAATCATTAGAAATCAAAACTACTAAGGAGGCTATTTATAATTTACATGCTTTGCAATACAATTATGCTCTATTTTCTGCTAATAATATATTTTTACCACCTTCAAATAGAATTCAAACAATATTAGATTCGTCAAAAAAACGTTTTGAAACTATTATGATGCCATTTTTTATAACAAATAAAAAATGGATCCCCAATAGTGTAGTAATTTCAGACTATTTGTCAAAATTAAGACACCCTTTAGTTACTATTGATTCAATTAAGAAAAATATATTAAAAGAATATAGTAATATATCTAAAAAAATAATCAGTGAAAATAATTCTTTAATTGATAGTTCAATTAATAAAGCACGAAGCAAGTATGATTCTCTTCTATCAAAATATAAAAATAATATATCAATTTTACAGTTACCTCCATCTGAATTAGAAGCTTTCTATTCTTCACTTGATTCTATTGAGGCACAGAAAATTTTATTATATTTTGGAGGAACACAGTACTATTCTAGCACAGATTCATTGAATTTAAATATTCGAACATTACCAACGCATAACTCAAATGTATCAGCTTCATTAAATCAGAAAATAATAACTTTATTTGGACGTGCTTACAATGTTTCAAGTTTAGCCTTTTCTCCTAATGGTAAATATATAGCTTCAGCAGGTCAAAATCGATTAATTGAAATTTGGGATTGGAAAAATGAGCGAATTACTAATAAAATTTCTATGTCTTTTGCTGACACAAAATCTATACTAATAAAGTTTTCACATGATAGTAGATATCTTTTAGTAGTTAGTGGAAATAGAATAGAAATATTTAATTCAATATATGGTGACCTTGTTTTTGAAAAAGAAGAACTCTACTCGATTAATAGTTCTGATTTCAGTTATGATGATCAGTATATAGCATATGTAGGAAAGAATGGTTCTGTTGTAATATGGGATTGGCAACGCAATGAAGCTTTTGAAGAGCTTAAAGGAGAAGAATTTAATATTATCAAATTTTCTCCTGATGGAAAATATATTATTGGCGCTAATAATTATAATGTTTTTATCTGGGATTGGAAGAAAAAAGTATTAGTAAGCAATTTAAAAGGGAATATTAATAAAAATATAAGTTTTACAAATGATGGCAAATATATTGCCATCTTTGATGGAGTTAATATTAATTTATGGGATTTACAAACTGGAAGGCGTTTAAGTTATTTCCCATTAGATATTAAAAACAGCACCATTGTGATATTTTCTCTTGATGGAAATTTTATTGCGATAAAAAGCATCAATAAAATTGATATTTGGGACTGGAAATATGGCAAACTTTTAACTTCTATAAATAATACGTATGAATATAATAATGAAATTGTTTTTTCACCAGATGGAAGATATATTGCAATCGGAAGTAAAGAGGGGATCATTTATATACATGCTTGGCAAACCTATTGAACCACCAAAGTTTAATTTACAGTCTCCTTGTTGGGTGAAATTAAAATATCTATTAATGTCCCCCAACGAGTTATAATATCAAAGCAACTCCCTATTCACTACCCCCAAAGCAACCATAACCCTCCTGAAACTTTCCAAACCTGCCTCTAAGTTTTCTATGATTTCTCCGGCTATTACATCTGGGTCTGTTAAATCGTCGAGATCTGCTAATGATTTGTCTTTAAGCCAGGTAATATCTAAACTTGTTTTATCTCTAGCTATTACCTCTTCATAGCTGAATTTACGCCAACGGCCTTCTGGATTAGTGTCAGGATGATAGGTCTCTTTCCTGATATGCCTATTAGTTGGATTATAACATGCTATAAAGTCTTTTAAGTCGTCTATTTTAAGCGGATTTTTCTTGAGCGTATGATGAATATTGGTTCTATAATCATATACCCATATTTCTTTCGTCCAGGGTTCTTTACTGGCTGGTTTATTATCAAAGAAGACAACATTTGCTTTTACTCCATGCGCATAGAATATACCTGTGGGTAATCTCAGAATGGTATGGAAGTCAGTAGTTTCAAGCAATTTTTTTCTTACCGTTTCACCTGCACCTCCTTCAAAAAGAACATTATCCGGTAATACTACTGCTGCCAATCCGGTTGTTTTTAGCATCGAGCGGATATGCTGCACAAAGTTCAACTGTTTGTTGCTGGTAGTCGCCCAGAAATCCTGACGGTTATAGGTTAAATCATCCTTTTCCTGTTCACCTTCTTCATTGGTAAATGTCTGGCTGCTCTTTTTGCCAAATGGCGGATTGGCCAGTACATAGTCATAGGTGTCGGGTGAGGCTGCAATTAATGCATCCGCAGGAGAAATAAAGTTTTCGCTTTCTATATCGCCGATATTATGCAGAAACAGATTCATTAATGCTGTTCTACGGGTAGCAGCTACAATTTCGTTTCCAAAGAAAGTTGAGTTTTTCAGAAATCCCTTTTTCTCTTTGTCTAATTCAGCATGAGCCACTATATAATCATAAGCCGCTAAGAAAAAGCCACCTGTACCACAGGCTGGGTCAGCAATGGTTCGCATAGATTGAGGACGGATACATTCTACCATTGCCCTGATGAGCGGCCTTGGCGTAAAGTATTGGCCTGCTCCACCTTTTATATCCTGCGCATTCTTTTCCAAAAGCCCCTCATAAATATCTCCCTTTACATCTGCTCCCATTATCAGCCATTTCTCTTTGTTAATCATGTCTATGATTCGGGCGAGCATGGCAGGGTCTTGTATTTTATTCTGGCTTTTGGTAAAAATCTGTCCCATCATTCCTTTTTCGGTAGACAACGACCTTAGCAATGAAGCATAAAAAGACTCCAGTATAGCTCCTTTTTTATCGACAAGATTTTCCCAAGAGCAGGTTTCAGCTTCTTCTATCTCTTCATTTTTTTCATCTTTTAGCTTTGGGAATTGAAAGGCTCTATTATAAGGTGGCTTACTGTATTCGTCAGCCATTTTCAGAAACAACAAATAAGTCAATTGTTCTAAATAATCTCCATATCCTACGCCTACATCTCTTAAAGGGTCACAAAAACTCCATACTTTACTTACTATACTGGATGTGCTCTGACTCATAAAATTATTTATTAATTATATCGCTAGTGATGGCTTCAATAATAGTTTTTTGTCTTTCATTTAAAAATTCTTCAAAATCTGCTTTAGTAAATGGTTCTCGTAAAAGAATATCTGCTGCTGTTCTGCTAATAAGATGAGAGGCTAAAGTTGAATATACTTCTTCCTCTCTACTACTGTTTCTATCAAGCATTTCTTGTAAATAAATATTAGGCATTCTATCACGAATAACATGTCTATTTGTTGCCGGAGTTAAAAGTGTCCTATTTAAAACACTATTTATTACTCCACCAACCTCGTCTCTGAATTTAGATAGAGGGACAATATGATGATCGTCTAAATTATCATATTCTGGTAGCTCAAACGTATGCCAATCCCTTGCTCCGTTTATTACCATCAAGTTAAAGATAGCATTATAAATTGCCGAGCCTTTAGGATTACTATGAATTAAATCTATTGCTTGATAGCTATTTTTAAACTCTTCTATTAAATCTGGCACTGCATTATCATCTAAAAACCAACGTTTAAGGTCTTGAAAATCTTTAGCAGAATTAGATTCGACCGAACTTGAATATCTATTTGTAAAGATTGATGCCCAATACCATCTCTTTATTTTACTCTTAATATCAAGTCTATTTTCATAAAATTGTTCATTAGAATGCTCCTTTATAGCTGCGTAGGCAGATAGGATAGACGGGTAAGGCACTAAAGAAGAATGAATTGCACCTAGATCTCTTGGGTTTTGTAATGTTTGAATAGCTTTTTCAATAGCTTTTACTGACTTATCCCATTTACTAACGAAATCTTCACTACTATTTACCAATACTATTTGCTCTTTACTACCATCTTCTTTCTTTATTACCTTTTGCGCTTCAGGTACTAAATAATATAAGTATTTTGAACTACAATAAGCCTGTTCTAAAATTGACATAACCTGAAGCACGTAAATCTTCATTTTTTTCGGGTCAGTAAATCTTATCTTACTTTCGGCTTCCTGCCACATTCTTTTCAGATAAACATCCTTGGGTCTAAGAATAGCATTTAATAAATCAAAAATATCTAAGGATACTCCCTTTGAATTGATTTGGGTGAAAATATCACAAACCTTAGATACATCAATATCTCTGTCTAACTCTATATAACTTATGTAATACTGGTTAAACAGACTTTCAATAACGTCTTTAAATTTTCTGGCATTTGAAATATATCTGTCAAACTTATTTGTATCAAAGGCAATCTGTTCAACAGTATAATTATCCTTTTGATTTTGCCAATAATCTCTGTATTCTTTAATCCAATCTGATGTACCCCAAGACCCCTCTTTCATCACTCCTAAGGGGAATATGTGAGATTCAAACTGTAGATTTTTGTCAGCTAGTAAACTTGCATTTTTTCTAGTAAGAGAATCATACCAGATAGCTTTCTCATAGTTCTCATCAAGTAAAGCATTTATGTTAAGAAAATAAACTATTGGTTTTGCTCTTCTGGGAAAAGGAAAATCAGGTTGAAAAAAGGCATAATAAATAGCCGTAAGACGTTGCTGCCCATCAAGAACAATATGTTGAGGGTCTGTTCTTTCAGTAAATCCATAAATAGGCTTGCAATCTAACATTTGATAATTTTCTCTACTGCCTTTCCAAAGCAGTAAAGTACCGACATAATAATCCATAAATATGGATTTTATCAAGTCAAGCACATCCCAAGGCTCCCATTCAAAATCTCTTTGAAAATCAGGTATTACAAATCTTCCTTTCTTTAGGTCTTCAATTAAACTACCTAAATGGATTCTATCAGCCTTTTCAACATTCTTCATTATGCAACAGCAATTGTTTAAAGTTCCTTTTTCATTATTTCTCTTAATGACTCTCCAATAGCTCTACCAACAGGGATAAATTCTTCTTCACTAAAGAAATTAGTTTTGGCATTGTTGCACCAATAGCAACACCAAACTAAATTATTCAGATTATCAAATGGTAGATTAGTATCTTTTCTTCCTAATTCTAATCGGTTTCCTCTTTTACCTCCACGGGTAGCATATGGTCTTAATTTAGTCAGCTTTTGACTTTCCTCATTAGTAGTTCTACAATAATTACATCCTTTTTCAAATATCTCTTTATTGAACCATCTCTTAAAATCAGAAAATTGAATAACCTTAAAACCTTCTATAATTTCACCCTTTACAAGTTTTTCCTTTTTAGAATCGTAAATTTTTTTTAACTCTTTTTCGCTCATATATGTAATATTATTTGTCTTCTCAATTTATAACTCATTAGTTACTGTTAATTACCTCCCCTCAAAAGCCTTTTTTAAAATACTCTGCTTTAAAGTTTGGGCATAAGCAGGTTTTGACTAATTGCTTCTTCTAACTTATTATAGGTGCCTTAATTTTCCAGAATACCTTTAAATGATTATTAAATAGAGTTTAACTCATAAATCACCTTTACTACTACCCTTTTTAAAAGTTTTCTTCTTATCAGGTTTAGTTTTCTCACTTTTCAAAACCATTTTACCTCTTCCTTCTGGCATATAATTATGTGTTTTCATCCATTGTAATGCATTAAAAAATCTGTCTCTTTCAATAGTTAATTTTCTAGCAGACCAATTTTCTCTTGATTCAAAGACTATTTCTTCATCCGTTGGTAATTTACCTTCAAGCAATAAGTTATTCCAGCCTGCAAAAAGCGTGGCAACAATTTCTGCCTGTTCCATTGTAAAAGGCAAGAACGTTGTTATCAGTTTATTTATATCCGCCAATTCTTCTTTAGATATATTGGCCTCAACCTTATTGATAATATTTCCTGCACCGGGTTTTAAGTAATAAGTATGACCTATGTCTAAATTTTTAACCCCAAACCAGTTAGCCATATTAGCTCTGTGTTCTACTTTTTTTAGATGATTATAATCATCAGGGCCAGCAGCATCTTTTACAGGAGTTCTCCCAAGAGAAATACCTAATTTATATTCAACTAAATGCGCTATTTTTTCTCCTTTCACATGATTCAATTTAGTACGATGTAGAGGATTTTTTTCATGTGCATCTATTACCATGGCAATTATACCTGCATGCAAATCTATCGGCTTAATCTCACCACTTACGTTAGGGATACTTATTGGAACAGGTTGTATTATGTTGCTTTCAATTTCCTGATTTGCCAATAATTTACCTTCAAAAGCCCTCTTTAAAATACTCTGTTTTAAAGTGTCGGCTTGGAGTAGGCTTTGACTGATTGTTTCTTCTAATTTATCACAAACTGTTAGTTTGTTTTCTAATTCTGATACAATTTGTTCCTGCTCTATAAAAAGAGGTAGTGCTATATCAAAATCTCTTAATGATTTAAGAGCTACTGTTTTTTGAGCAGTTCCAGTAGCCATTTCTGTCGCTTGCTTAAAAATTTGTGGAGACTGTAAAAAGTAGTACAGCCATTTTTGTAGAATTCCATCTTTGACACGAATCAGACCAATGTGTCTTTGAAAGCAAAATTTCTTTTCATAATCAATTAATACAGGTATACCAAATGACCCTGTTACCGTATATAAAATGTCTCCCTTTTGAGGCTTTCTATTATCTTTTATCGCATAATAGTAATCCTCCGTCATAAACATTGTATTGCTAAAATCAATCGTATTATTTTTAATATTTGAAATTGTAATAAATGGAATCCCTGAATCTGACTTTGGTGGAGGTAAATGGTCACCGTCAGAAATAGAAGTACAAATTTTATTTAATTTCACCCTCTTCCACCCCTCTGGCAATTCGCCTTCTTTTACATCTTTATTAGTTAGTTTACCTTCAAAAGCCCATTTTAAAAGACTTTGCCGATATATTTTTAATTGCGTTTGTGCTGTTAGAAGTTGCTGTTTACCATTTTCTAAATCACTTAATAACTCTTCTATTTTTGCTACTATTGCTTGTTGTTCGAAAATTGGAGGAATAGGGATGGTAAGTTCAGAAAAAGCCTTTAATGAAATTTCTTTAAAAGTTGTACCACTAGCTACTTTCTCTGCATCTTGCTTTGCGGATTTAAGAAAGAAATACAAAAAATCACTTAAGATAGATTTATTTGGAATTATACTCTTGAAACCTTGATTTGTACATACGTCATTTAAAGCAATTACTACATATCCGATGGGTGCCCTTGATGAAAATAATACCGCACCTTTTGGAAGTAGTTTAGCAGAAGAATTTTTAAGACCTGATTCAGAAATAGATTTTCTTCCTCGTGCAATATATTTAGACTCATACCCAGATAAATCAGCAGGAGAAATCCAAGAGATTTCTCCATTCCAATACTCAGAAATATTAGTTGAGGGGGTTCCTCCTGAAACTACTTTACCTATATCTCCCAATTTCTTCACTTCCCAATGCTCAGGTATTTTATTTATATCTATCATTATGCCGCTAGTGCTTCGTTTAGTTCGTTGATAATTACTTGATAATCATTTTTAAATAATTGATAAAACTTGCCTAAACCGCCATTCCGGTTAAATGGGTCGAGGTCAAAATCATCCTGTTCGATATGAAAACTATTGGCTATATAGTCTTTTATCATGCGTAGCCATTGCATTTGTTCTTCGTTAAACTTGGTGGCTCCTGCCTGTTTTTTAAATACCCATTCCTGAAAATTCCTGTCAACCGTTTTATCATAGGCTGTCAGGGTCTCATCTATCCCACTCAGTTTTCTAACGAGAGCTACAATGGCTGTTAATTCGTTTTTAGGTGAGCCATTTGTTTTTTCTAAAGCGGCATAAGCATTCCAGACACCGATAGGTGCCAATATTGGCTTCTCTGTCTGTAATTTCTCCAATACCTCCTTAATCATTGTATAGGTCAGCTCCCTTCTCCGGTAAGGCTGGTTATAAAAAATCTGCAAAGCTACCAATTCATCTTTATTTTCGAGCATCCACTCTTCAAAGTTTCTGACAAGCGCGCTGGCTTTATCCTGCGTATCCTGATGCCAGCCTGCATTTAAAACTTCATCAATATTTGTTGCATCTATTTTCTGCTCCAGCGCTTTTCTTACATTTTCAATAAATCCATTCAACTCACCAGTAAAAACTCTGGCTGCCTGATTTTGCAAATGCGCAATCCTATTACTGATTTCTTGTTCTATATTATTGGGTGCCTGGCCTTGCATTTCTTTTTTTACCTGGTTTTCTATCGCCTCCAACGAATCCGGATTAATGGCATCAAGCAAACGGTGAATTACATCGGTAATAGCTATGCCTCCCGCTTTTTCTTTAAATTTTTCCCGGTCTCTGTCAGTTATCTGTCTGTTCAGTCTTGCCAACCTTCCGGCCAGTGTAGAAAATAGCTCTTCATCTCTTGCCCCAATACCTACAGCGCTCAGTAAATCTTTTAATGCTACCGATGGTTTTTTCTCTAATGGCTGGCTATCTGTTTTAAGGCTATGGCTAACCCCGATGGCATCCACAATCACAAAATGGTCTTTGGCATATTTAGCACTTGGCGAAACCTGAATTAGTCTGTCATAATCAAGCGTTCTGGTGCCTCTGCCTTTCATCTGTTCATAGTAATTCCTGCTCTTTACATCTCTCATAAACAGCAGGCATTCTAAGGGTTTTACGTCGGTACCTGTGGCTATCATGTCAACCGTTACAGCAATACGAGGGTGATATGAGCCTCTGAAATCAGCCAGTTCCTTTTGTGGGTTTTCGGCATTATAGGTTATCTTCCTGCAAAATTTATTCTCTTCGTTAAACTCTTCACGCACTATTCGGATTATATCGTCTGCGTGGCTGTCGTTTTTGGCAAAAATTAAAGTTTTTGGTACTTCAAATTCATTTTCTCGATTATATCTGTCCGGAAACATCTCCGGCAGATGCTCCCGGAATGTTTTGATGATAGTGCGTATCTGGCTCGGATTCACTATGTCTTTATCCAGTTGCTTTGCAGCGTATTGTTCGTCGATATCCTGTAATTCCCATCTTCTTTTACGGGTCAGCCGCTCTCTATGCTCAATATCTTCCCCCTGCCAGATAGTAGCTCCCTGTTGGGTAATTTTTGTATTGATAAGAAAAATATTAAAGCCCACATTTACCCCATCGGCAACAGCTTTTTCATGGTTATATTCGCTGACAACATTCTGATTGAAATACCCGATAGTTCTGTTATCTGGTGTAGCGGTTAAACCTACTTCAAAGGCATCGAAATATTCTAATACCTGCTTCCAGAGATTATAGATACTTCTATGGCATTCGTCTATGACAATGAAATCAAAAAACTCAATCGGTAATTTGGCATCGTAGGCAATGGGTGGAATATTTATGGCTAAAGCATTATTTCTTTCGTTCGGATTCTCCTGCTCAAATGCTTCATCTAAGTCTGTTCCCTTCAATATCGCGTAAAGTCTTTGGATAGTACTGATACAAACCTGACTATCGGTTGCCACATAGCTTGACTTCAATCGTTGTACATTATACAACTCTGTAAACTTCCGGTTATCGTCGTTTGGCAGGTAAGACATAAATTCCTGCTCAGCCTGCTCTCCTAAGTTTTTGGTATCAACCAGAAATAAAATGCGTTTAGCCTTGGCATATTTTAATAAGCGATAGATGAAAGTAATAGCTGTAAAAGTCTTACCAGAGCCAGTAGCCATCTGAATCAGTGCTTTGGGCCTGTTTTGTCTGAAAGATGTTTCGAGGTTATTAATGGCAGTTATCTGGCAATCTCTTAATCTGTCTGTCGGAAGTTGAGGCAAATCCAGAAGTCTGGTTCTTAAAGCTTTACCTGTTCTTCTCCATTCACTCAATGTTTCCGGACGGTGAAAACTGAACACTTCTCTAGCTCTTGGTTTGGGGTCGGTATAATCGGTAAAAAGGGTTATTTCTCCGGTGCTTAGATACACATAGGAGAGAGGGTCGTTTTTAAGATATTTCAGTTTGGCTCTGGCGTAATCTTCACTTTGAATCTCATGCACATTCAATCTATGTCCTTCTTCTTCTCTTTTGGCCTCTATGATTCCGCAGGGTTTACCATCTACAAACAGCAAATAGTCTGCAGGGCCAACATCGGTCTGATATTCTTTGATAGCTACGCCTGGTCCGGCAGATAGATTGGCTTCTTTTATATGCTGAATAATCCAGCCACAGTTTACAAGGGCGGCATCAATAGTATCTCTGGCGATTTGCTCCGGATTCTGATTTGCCATTTTTGAGGGTTAGAATGTAGGTAAGGAATAGGAATGGCAATATAAAAATAAAAAGGAAGGATAAGAAAGAAACTTATTAAAAGGCACTAATTTCCGCTATTTATATAGAAAATGACATTAGTACCTTTTGAAATTTAAAGTCGGTCTTAAATTTTTGTCGGGACTGTAAATTAAATTGTGTCTAGAATAGAGCTAAAAAGCTAGTTCTATCCTAGATACAATTTGATTTATAATCTCAGAAATTATTAATCCATTTCTTGAATAAATTTTATATTCCTTTCACTTTATCATCTCTGCAATCATTCCCTCAAACTTACCAGTAGATTTTGCATCTAAATAAAGAGTTCTTGAAGAAGTATATTGAGAGGGAGGGAAATAGCGGCTTGCAGTTAAGTTAGTTATATTAATATTTATAACAGTTTTATTATTTTCTGGCTTTACTCTTACATTCCAGCTACCTGTTATTTTTTCTGGAATCATTGTTTCTCCTAACCCATTCATTAATGTACTGCAAACTACCCAGGCGTTCGGTTTTTGAAGTTTTCCACCTGTTGTTTCAAAAGTATAAGATTTTAGAAAAGAATAATCATCAGTTACTATTAATCCACTTGACTTATCAATTATCTTAATTGTAATTCCAGAAGTGGCAAAAATATCTATCACTTTTGACCAAACATCTTCAACTGATTTTTCAGAATATACCGTGAAAGGTTTCTCTAAATAAGATCCTTTTATAGGTATACTTTTAGGCCCAGTGCAAGAAAATAAAGCATAAGATAGAAAAAGGAGAGTAAGCATTTTTTTCATTTTGTAATTGATTTATAATTAAACATTAGATTTTTACCACCCATATTGCAAATAAAAAAAGCGTGAAACGCTGCCACTACTTGCATCCTGAGGGGGTCGAATCCCTGTTACACAAAGTAGAGAACAGCGTCCACGCATACGGTGGACGCTTGGCTCAACTACCCCTGTGTAACTTGAATTTTCGACCTTTCAGGATACAGGTTTGTTTCGCTAAACGCTAAAAACTAATATGTCTTTTATTACTACTTTTACTCTATAGCTTCAAATTTTATAATACTGGCACAAAAATAAAATTTCTTTTAATTTAAGATACAAAATTATTTCTAAACTGGCTATAATAATCTTTATCTATTTCTATTTCATGATAAAAAATATTGCTCCTTGCAATTTGAGCACGTTTATTACAATCTTCAGCAATATCTTTTAAAAAATTATTATATACTTCAATATCAAATTCCATTTCTGATAGATACTCTTCAATAGCATTTATCGCAGATTTTACTTTTATTAGTGACTTAATAGCCTCTTCTCTCCAACTTTTCCTTTTAGTAACTATTTCCATATCGTTAGTGTACTCTATATCAAAAAAACCATCCTCGCTTTGTATTAAATTACTAAAAGCAAGAGAAGTATTTATGCTTTCACATTTATACTTTTCTACTTTGAGTTGAGTTATCAGTTCATAATATAGTAGATTTATAGCCTCTAGCAGTTGGAGGTGGTCTTGATGTATCGCACGTAATAAAGGAAGTGATGCAGCTAGAGCTACAAATTCTAAATGCACGATACCTAATTTACCTATTGCGATAATAGAAGCATCATATGCATTACAGTATTTACGGAATAAAATGATTTCATCTTTTTTTTTGAAACTATTGCGAAGGCGTTGTTGCTCTGCCTGTGTTAAAAAACCTTTTGCTCCTGTTTTTTTATCAAGTGACTCGATAAATAAATTTTCGAAATATAACAAGGCTCTTTGTTTAGCAGAACCTTTTGTTAAAATGTTATTTATATTCTTCATTTTTATGTAAGATTGATTCTATCGTTTCAAGTTTTTTCTGTAAATCTGTTATCTGGATAGCCTTTAGGATAGAGTTTAATAAAAATGATTCTTTATATGCTACTGAGTGAGTTATTTCTCCCTTTTTATACTG
Organism: Emticicia sp. BO119; assembly: GCF_013912375.1. Taxonomy (GTDB): domain Bacteria; phylum Bacteroidota; class Bacteroidia; order Cytophagales; family Spirosomataceae; genus Emticicia. The sequence goes on from NZ_JACETV010000005.1 coordinate 463,747, forward strand.
TATATATATTTTCAGTAGTAATTGCTTTATATCGCTTGCTTTAAGAGAATTTATTTCATTCATGGTTCAAAATCAGTTCAAAAATGGTTTTATTCTTCTTTCTTAGAAAGCACTGAAATAAACTTCTCTAAATCCCGCCTTTCTGCCTTATTTTCTTGAATTTCATTCTCAGTACTAAATTTTGGCTCTAAATATTCATCTTTCAGCAAAGCATGATATTTCGGTAAAAGTTCTAGAAGTTTTTCAGTTGAGATATTGGCAAAATTTCTTGTCGCTAATTCCTCTTTTATTCCAATTAAAGTTTCTCCAAATAACTGTAGACGATTTTCTTGGAGGAGAAAATATTTTTCGTAGAGTGCTTCAAGTTCTAATGCCTTGCAATTTGAAATCTCTTCAGCAAGCTCTTTATTCCATTCAATAAGTGTCCCTTTTGCTTTGTTTAGCTTTTTAGCAATGGTATTAAAAGAATAGCCCTCTGCTCTCAATTTGATAAACTTATGCTTTATTGAATCCATTTTTACTGCGCTTAATAATAATATTCCAACTGTTTTTCGATTTTGCTATCTAATTCTGCTACCAGTTCACTTGGCTCTACCATATCTTTCATATTCTTAATTTTCGCCTTAAAACGATAAAATTCTCTGTCACTTTTAAAATTATTTTTCCAAAGTTCTGTCATACTTAAAATTGCATCCTGTCCTTGCATTTCTATTAAACTTGATAGCAGGTAATCATTGGCATTTTTGCTTGTCATATCATTACTTTTAGGTTTTAAAAGATTAATTTTCTTAATTTGTACATACTCTCTTTGCCATCTTTTAATAATCTCAATGTAAAATTTTTCATCATAAAGATTTTTAGCTAATAACTCGGCTCTATTGAATTGTTTTGGTAACTTCTTTGTAAACCTTAATTCATATCTTAAAACATTCTTATTATGCCAGAAAAAAGGTATTGGATTACCATTAATCTTTACCTCTTCTATTTTATTATAGAACAATTTCGTTCTTAATCCATTTTGGTAATATACACTTTTAGGTTGTTCCAATCTTTTGAAATAATTACTTTGTCCTAGATGATTATAGTAATTCTCTACTTTATTATTCATAAAGAAATTTTGAGCAATGTCTATCCTACAAACCTTAGAATCTTTTATAGGTAAAAGCAAAATATCTGATAATTGTGCTATTGCTTCTTTACTATCTTGCCTTGTTAATGTTTGAAAGTTGTCTTTTAAATATGATTTGCATATACTGCCTCCTAGATATAATCCTTTTTGCTTTAACATCATATCCATCCCTAAAATCTGCCCATGAACTGATTTCTCCCCAGTTTCTAAATCAATTTTTACTTTTGGAGAAATTAATTTATCAGTTATTTGATTGATATAGCCACTATCGAGACCATTTAATGGTAGCCATAACTTTATAGTATCATACATTTGTCTTAGTGTCAATTTTTGACAGTAATTCCATGTTACTATATAGGACTTATACTTTTGTCCTTAATCAAATAATAATCTGAAAGTTGTCGAAACTTTAGATATGACACAATCATTTGTTTCTTCCTCCTAAAGCATCTTTTTCAAGTTGTTTTTGGGTCTTAATTGGATTTTGTAAAAGCCATTTATCAATTTCCACTTTCTCAAAGTAAAGTGTTTTTCCATTAGGGCTATAATGAGGGACGGCTCTGCTAGAGGTTAATTTATAACCCCAAGATTTAGAGAAACCACAATATTTACAAAAATCCTCGAATGTGAACACTGTCTTTTGGGATAAAAGTCCTTGTTCGATACGGTCTAAACGTTCATTTGTTTGCTGAAAATATTCAGCAATTTGAATTTGATTTTCTGCCATTTTTTTAATGAGTGAATTATTAATAAATGGCTTTGCAAAGCCTTTGAAGTAATTACTCTGCAAACATAGATAGATGAAGAAAATAAAGGAATAGACAAGATTAGACACTTCCTATACTGTCTAATATATTATGAAATTGTCTATTTGTAGATTTATGAATATCTAGCTCTTTCGCTATATTATAAGATTTTCTAAGATTTCCGCTTTTAATATTAAGAAATATTACTTCAGCTTTTTTCCATTTATTTTTGTGCTTAAAAATCCCAATAAATAATGACAAGTTAGTGATTCCTTTGTTCCAATCAAGTTGCTTAAAATCATCAGACAATAAATTACCATCAAAAGCATTTATAAAATGTTTATCTGACGTGTTTTTGGGTAAAAAATCACTCTCAATCAATTTATTTAATAATTCCTTTAGTTGTTTATTGGTATAATTCAAATTAAAGCCTGATTGTTCGTTATGATTAATAGTTTTAGTATTTGGGACTACTTTGCTATCATTTTCTCTATCGGGAAAAAGTCTATTTAAGCATTCTTTACAAAATCGAATCCATACCTCTCCCCTTAGATAAGAGCTGCTTTTAGCCCTTTGATACTCCTTTTCTAATCCCTCGTCAAAACTTTTATGAACAGAATAAAATTGTTTCTTAAAATTAGGGACTCCTAAAATCTTTTCATTTATATACCTTTTGAAAGCATTTTTTGATTTTTCTGGATTACTAAATTGATTTATTATATCTAAATAACTAGTTTCATGTTTTTGTTTATCTTTTTCAATTAAGGCTCTAACCGAATCTTCTGATATAAATTCAAGTTGTTTCTTAAATAAATTGAAATTACTAATGAATGCTTTTAGAAGTCCATAAAATGTTGTGGTTTCGTCATCAACATTATATTCAAGTGCAACTAAAAGGTTTACTCTGTTTTGTCCGAAATAATCGTGATTAATCTTAATTATTAATTCAAAAATCCAATTATATTCTATAGGAAATTCATCATCTTTTTGCCCACACCATTTCATAAAATCAGATTTAATTTGGTTATAAAAGTCTTGCCGTTTGTTTTCTTTAAACTCGTACATAGTTATTGGTAATCCTTCGTCCTTATCTTCTTGTGCATTCATGGTTAACTAAATTATTATTAGAAATTGATAAATTCATTAAAAGAGAGGTATTGAATCAACAGCTTTCTTTTTCATTTCATCAGCAATCCTAACATACTTTATTGTATGTTTTAATGAAGTATGACCCATAAGTTTACCAATAGTAGCTATATCATTTTTGTAGAAGGCTAAGAGAGTGCCGAACGTATGTCTTGCACAATGGAATGTAATATGTTTCTCTATCCCTGCTCGTTTTGCCCAATATTCAAGAGTTTTAACTGTAGCATTATGACTTGGCAGTTTGAAAGCTAATTCATTATCCTGCTGTCTTTCAGATAAGAATTGTCTAGCATTTTCATTTAATGGGATTTCAACAATCTTTTTTGTTTTGGCCTGAATTATTTCAATTTTATCAGTTTTGATATTCTGCCATTTTAAGGCTTTAATATCAACAAAACGAAGCCCAGTATTACAAGCTAATAGAAAAGCGTTCCTGACGTCTGTATTGCCGCAATTGGCTCCTATTAACAATTTAATTTCTTCTACTGTTAATGTATCCTTTTCAGTCGAATCTTCTTTCTTTGTATTTCTTATTTTATGTGCTGGATTCAGTTTAAATAATTGCTGTTTACTATCTTCATCGCTGGAAGCTTCTAAGAATTTTTTAAATCTTGCAAAATAACTGGAAGGGCTTTCGCCATTTAGGCGACTCTCAAGGAAAGTTTTAAATTCAAGGCAAAGTTTTTTATCAACTTCCTTGGCTGTAAGGTCTTTAGGAGCAAACTCTTGGAATAGCTTATAAACTGCTTGCATTACACGTTTATCAGCTTGTTTATATTTATCTAAATAGTCTTTGAAATGGTCTAAGAAATTTTGATTCTTTATCTTCTTTTGCTCTAATACTTCATCTATCTCTCCACTAAATACCTGCAATTCTCTTTTCTTTCTTATTATCTCAGCCTCTGCCAAAATATCCTTATTATTCTGACGCTCCAGAACTCCTTTTGGATTTTTGAGAATAGATAGACCTAAGTATTCTTTTTTCCTTTTTCCGTTACCTTCATACCAATCTAAAAATAGAGATAAAGTATTTGTTGAAGTAGGCTTAGTTCTTAAATTGACCTTTTGGATTTTTGATATATTTGCCATTGATAAACCTTTGTTTGGTTTTTGTTTTCATTTAACAAATATACTACATAATATTTAAAAATAGTCCCTAATTAGTCCCCATTTTTCCCAAATAGTATTTTATTATTATACAAACAATTAGTAATCAATATATTACAATTTTATATTAAGTTCCCGTCCCCGGTACCAGTTATGCAAAAAACAGCATAACAAAAGTAAAATAAAAAGAGTATAAGAAGCTGATTATTAGCAACTTATACTCTTTTTTGTTTTTATCAATTACCGCAACCTTCAATTTCAGCCTTAAATACAGCTCCAATCTCAACTACAAAACCAGGATTCAACTCTATGGCTTTTCCTGCCCGATAACTTACATTTGCCGCTGATATAATTTTATGTGTGGCTGTAATTTTTTGTGATACCTTCTCTGTAATAATTCCACCAATGATATCAGTCATAAAACTTTTAACTGATGGTATGATAGTCAAAACAGTATTCAACGGATTTCCTGCTAACACCTGATTAGTTGATACCACTCTGATTAAATATCCACTGCCCCCCGCCATATTCTGAGGAATCTGACAAATAATATTGCCTGCTGTAGGACTTCTACCTATGGTTATCGGGTTAACAAAGCTGCCGTTTAAATCGGATAGCTGCACCTCAAACTCATTCCCGGATGCAAAACTTCCTGTCGTGCTAAAATTTACTTCCACATCTCCTCCCGCACAAAGATTTGCATTACTCAAAGTGGGAGCACTAATTGTTGCTATATTTCCCACAACTGTAAAGGTAGTGACTACCGGGCCATAAACCGTACCTCCTGTCCGGTTGTCTTCCAGATAACCTGTCACAGTAAAATTATAAGTTCCCGCTACAAGCTCTCGTCCCTTGAAACTACTGCCTAAATTATCAAATACTGCAAATGGCTCAACATTCTGTAGAATCGTCCAGTTAAGGTTAGGACCTGTGATGGTTAAATCAACACTTCCTATCGGAATACTCTGGCAGATAGGAACTGCCATAATCGAGACGAGGTCAGGACTATATTGAATAGTCATTCCGTCTTGCAATGAAAACAGATACTGATAAGGATTTCCAGCTTTTACATAGTGCAAATCAACAATTTGAGTACACGAATCTGTTCCATTGATTATCACCTGAGTGGTCGCCGTTGCTGTGCATCCGTTATGGGTAACTGTGACGGTATAGATACCTGCATTAACTGCCAGGGCATTGGCGATAGTAGAGTTTGCTATATTACTGGCAAAGTTATTCGGCCCTGACCATCTATAAGAACCTCCTCCGGCAGCATTGAGTTGTATTGTCTGACCAATTGTATAAGGCCCCGTATTGGATGCTGTAGCAGTCAGGCTGTTAGTAGCAGTTACCAGTGTAGTAGCTGTCGCTGTACAACCACCACTGCCTGTTACAGTGACTGTATATATGCCAGGTGAGGTAATATTCACACTCGCTGTTGTTCCTAAACCATTCGACCATTGATAAGTGTCGCCTCCCGATGCCGTTCTTATTACACTTGTGGTGGTACAGGTCAGGTTATCAGAGCCAAAAATGCTTGCCGTTGGATTGTTGGTAATAGTTACATTGGTCGTTGCGGTAGCAGAAGCACAACCGCCATTGGCTGCAATCGTATAGGTAACTGTATATATCCCTGCTGTACTGGTATTTGGTGTGATTTGCCCGGATGAGGCATTGATCGTTAAACCTGATGGTGCAGAAGAAAATATCCCACCTGATGAACCCGTCAAAGTTACATTGGATGTGCCTGCTGATTTGCAGTAAGGTGTCCCTGCATAACTGATTGTAGCACTTGGGCTATTGCTAATCGTTATACTCGTTGTTGCGGTAGCGGAAGCACATCCTCCATTGGCGGCAATCGTATAAGTAACCGTATATGTGCCTGCGGTACTACTGCTCGTGGTTATTTGCCCTGATGAACTGTTGAGGGTTAATCCCACAGGTGCAGAAGTAAATGTGCCACCAGATGAACCTGACCTCGTTACATTGGCGACTCCGACTGATTGGCAGTAAGGTGTCCCTGCATAACTAATCGTCGCATCTGGATTGTTGGTTATTGTTACATTTACAGTTGCGGTAGCAGAACTGCACCCATCAGTAGCTGCAATCGTGTAAGTAACTGTATAAGTTCCTACCGAACTACTGCCCGGAGTAATCTGCCCTGATAGAGCATTGATGGTTAAACCTGATGGTGCAGAAGTAAATGTGCCGCCAGAAGAACCTGTCCTCGTTACATTGGCGACTCCGGCTGATTGGCAATAAGGATTGCCTGCATAACTGATTCCCGCACTTAGCGTATTGCTAATGGTTACGTTTGTTGTTGCTGTAGCAGAAGCACATCCGCCGTGGGCTGCAAGGGTATAGGTAACCATATATGTGCCTGCGGTGCTACTACTTGGAGTTATCCTTCCTGATGAACTGTTGATTGCTAAGCCGAAAGGTGTAGAGCTAAATGTTCCCCCTGTTGTACCTGTTAAGTTTACATTAACTGCAGTTATTGACCTACAAAAAGGTGTACCTGTGTAACTAATACTTGCACCTGGCGTATTAGTAATGGTTACACTTGTTGTTGCTGTAACTGATGCACAACCCTCACTCGCCGCAATGGTATAAGTAACTGTATAAATGCCTGCATTGCTACTGCCCGGTGTGATTTGCCCAGTTGAACCGTTGAGGATTAACCCTGATGGTGCAGAGCTAAATGTACCACCGGAAGAACCCGTTACGGTTACATTGGATGGTCCTGCTGATTTACAATAAGGCGTACCTGTATAGCTGATCGTAGCACCTGGGTTAGTAGTAATCGTTACACGGGTCGTTGCGGTAGCAGAAGCACAACCTCCACTGGCTGCCATCGAATAGGTAACGGTATATGTTCCGGCAGCACTACTGCCCGGGGTGATTTGGCCTGATGAAGCATTGATGATCAGTCCCACAGGAGCAGAGCTAAATATTCCTCCTGATGTACCTGTTAAAGTCACATTGGATGCACCTGTTGACTGACAATAAGGTGTGCCTGAATAGCTGATATTCGCTGCCGGGTTGTTGGTAATGGTTACACTTGTGGTGGCAGAAGCCGAGGTGCAGCCACTGCCTGCGGCAACCCTGTAAATAACTGAATAAGTGCCTGCTGAACCACTGCCCGGCGTAATCTGCCCCGTAGAACTATTGATAGCTAATCCTGCAGGCGAAGAGGTGAATACACCTCCCGGCCTCCCGGTTAAAGTAACATCTACCGCACTTGTTGAATTACAAAAAGGAGTACCAGAATAGCTGATAGTTGCTCCAGAACAGTTCAGATAAGTAAACGGAATAATAAATGCACATCCCCCCGGATTTGGAGTTATTTTAGCATAAAGCGTTTGTGAACCGATTCCTACATTTCCATTGGGTGTAAAGGTATTTGGCGCGATAAATGTCCCTGCTGAGGTTATTGCATTAGCATCGGTAAAAATACCATTAACTGTACCATTAAAAGTGCCGCCATACGTAAAAATAAGGGTTGTTGTATTATTAACAATAATTGATGAGTTGGTATTATTGTTGAAAGTGGCACCATTAATTAATGAGCGGTATTTTAATACCCCATTATTGTTAAACGTTCCGGTTACGTGTAAATCCAGACCAATTTCCATATAACCACTGTTCGTTATTACTGAACTGGTGTTATTATAAAAATCCTTTGTTGTTTTAAAAGTAGCACAGGCATAATTATTCAATCTTGTAACCGAATTATAAACTTCCACCTGCCCCATCATACTAATCAAGCCATAGTTATTTAATTGTCCACCTAACATCTGAATACTATAGACATTTCCGAAACCACTAATTGTTGCCCCTGATTCGTTATTTAATGTCCCTAAAATCCTGATGCCATTATACGCATTTACGTTTAGCGTTCCACCTGATTTATTATTAAAAATACCGTCTACATTCAACGCCATGTTATCAGGGGAGGTAAGCGAAATAGTCCCGTAATTATTCAGGGTAGCATTAACCAAAACATTAATAGCCCGAAATAAATTGTGGTCACCATTGAGATTACTCACATTTAAGGTACCGTAATTTGTTAAAGTACTCGCCCCGAAAATATCAAAGGCATCTTCGTTAGTTGATACAATTGTTAGTTCAGCCCCACTATTGATGATGAAATCTGTTCCAAGCGTGGTTTCTATAAAGATGCTTTTTGCCCGGGCAGTTCCAGAAACAATAACCGTGTCCCGAACATGACTATTAATTATTACCGGATTAGTAGCAGTAGGAACTCCGGTAGGTGACCAGTTGCAGGCATTTGACCAATCTTTGCTAACCACTCCAGTCCAGGTCATAGTTTCGGTGGCGGTGGCAATCCTGTCAACAGTTACTGCAATGGTAGCAACCCTGCTGCTTTCACAGCCAGGATTCTTACAACTCGCATAATAGGTTGTAGTAATGGTTGGATTCTGGGTGAGTGGTGAGCCCGTGCCAATGCTTACTCCACCAGTTATCTGATTATACCACGTAATAGTTCCCGTAGCACAAGTGGCTGAAAGACTTACAGACCCGCCCGAACAAATGATTAATCTATTGGCTGATACACCTGTCGGGTTTGGTAAGGCCGGTGGGTTTACGATAACCGGATTACCAGAATAAGTAGCTAAACAGGTTGGATTGGCCTTGTATCGAACCCTGATGGTATAATTTCCGGCTGAAAGGTTTGAAAATGTGGGTGAGTCCTGCCAGCTGGTATTATCTATGCTATATTCATAATTACCCGTACCCGTTGCTGTGATAGTAATGATACCTCCCGTAGAACAGGTGGATTCCGTAACTGCAACATTAGTAATGACAGGAGCTTCGCAGACATTGTTAAGTACTGCCAATTCATCCAAGCCATTATCACTTCTATGGCCGAAAAATAGTTTTCCGTCATACCTGGCCAATCCGAATTTACTACGTACCACCCCCCCAACACCTATTGCATCATACCCGTCCGGGTTTTTTATTAACTGAACTGACGAGCCATCATACATTCCTAATCTCCACTTTGAATTACGGAAACTCCCATTGTCATACTTTACTGCATTAAAGTAAAGTTTGTTGTTAAAAATAAACATTGCAGGGTTACCCGTATATACCAAAAAATCTGAAGGAATAGTTAATACCTGAAGACTGGTTCCATCAAATTCTGCCAGATACCCTATTGCATCCCTTGAAACATATCTATATATGAGCATCAGTTTATTATTAAAAGTAATCTTAATGCCCCCCCAATACATATTTACAGGGGAAGTCGGATTAGGAATAATTGTCAGGTTGGCTCCATCAAATTTTACCAGAACACCTCTTGCATCCACGCTGTTTTCATAACGCAGGTATAAATTATTATCGTATATAATCTGAGACCCTACATAACGATAACCAGAGTTATTTATCATTGTAAAAACAGCCCCATCAAATTGTGCCAGGGAAGTAACACCTACAGTTTCATACCTCAAACAGAGCTTATTTTTATATACGATAAAATTTCCTATCACTCCTCCATTCAAATCAGCAGTCGGGTTTTCAATCAGGGTAAAGTTTGCTCCATCATATTTCATTAATTGAGTTTTTGAGGGTGTACTGTCTCTTCTGAATTTCATATACAGATTCCCCTGAAATTCTATAAAATCTTCCCCGGTTATATCGGTGGCTTCAGGATACTCTGCAATTGTGATAGTTGTTCCATCATATTTTGCTATTCCTGCCGGGACTGCACCCCGGTATTTACAGGTAATGTACAATACTCCCTGATATACCCCCAGTACTTCATTAAGACTATACCCTGCCGGAACAGCGATGGGTTCTACAGTATTATCGGGTTTTATTTTACCTATAGTACTAATACCATCAGTATTAGCCAGAAACATATAAGCGTTATTGGCATATTCAAAAGTTGCTACTGGATAAAAGATATAATTATCCGGTAAAACCACCGGTATAAATGCACCATTATATTTCACCATTTGCACACCATCATTATTCAAATATGCTAAATGGAGATAATTATTGACGGCAAAGGGGGTGATTGAACTCTCGAACTCGCTAAAGCCGGGCGGTGTAGGTATAGGGCTTATCTCTGTACTATGTTCATAAGCAAATACCCTTAATGGATTCTCCTTATAATCAAATGCACAATTCAGGCTATCTGTCATTCTGAACCGGACAGAATAATTTCCTGCAGCCACCCCGGAAAAATTTGTTAAACTTTGCCAGTTTGACCCACCATTAATACTATATTCAAATGATTTTTTAAAGTAATTAACCCACAAATCAATAGTACCAGTTGATACTGACTGAGTCGGATGATCTGTGACTCTAGCTTCACCAAATAAATGCAAAGGCACGATTTTTGCACCATCCGAATTTAATTCATTTATTCCATCACTCAGTTTACAGCGATACTCCGTACTCCATAAACCAGAGATATTAGAAATCACCAGGCTATTGCTTGTTACGCCACCAAATAAGCCACCTTCGGATAAATCTTCATAATAACCAAAAGTAGAATTATACTTCTGCCATTGATAGGTAGTAGCCCCGGTAGCTGAGATGGTAAAAGTAGCACTACCTACACTTTCGCTACAGAATAGAGCGTCTTTTGGTTGGTTATTAATAGTAAGTGGTGGAACAAAAATAGAATTATCATAAGTAAACGGAGCAATATAAGTGCAGGCATCCAGAGTAATTTGGGCATAAAGGGTCTGAACGCCCGTTGGCAAACCCGAAGCCGTAAAGGTATTAGTGCCTTGTGTATAGGTTCCGGCAGAGGTGGTAGCCAGACTATCGGTAAAGATACCATTTACAATAGCAGAATTGCCGGAAGCGAAATTGAATATCGGGCTGCCCGTTGAACTGTTCAGCACACGGGTTTCATTATCTGTAAAAGTACCCGAACCATCTATTCTGACAATCCCGTTATTTGTAAAACTATTAGCATTATTATTCAGATTATTGGGCATTACCAGTAATCCATCATTGACAAAAGTCCCTCCGTTATTATATAAATCTCCGGTATTAAGATAAATCCTGCCACAGGGGTAATTATGAATACCATCTGTGTATTTTTCTATCTGGCCAACCAGGTCCATTCTTCCGTAATTCTTTACCATCTCTTTACCCGTATCGTTGCCATATAAAAACAGAGATGCCGATGTACCTGATAATCGCACAGTCCCGTTATTTGTCAATACAGCCTCCTCACTTATCGATAAAGCGTTGTTTCCGGCTGTTGTAACTGATAGCACACCACCTGAATTTACGAGAATGGTGGCAGTTCCGCCGAAAGCAAAACCAATATCCTGACTGCTTACAATTAACTTACCATTAATAGTAATGCTGGTGGCATTATTTAATGCTACTGTAGTACTGGCAACCGTATTGATAACATTCAATGTACCGTTGATGACAAGACTGCCATTATTGGAAAGATTTAATTCTTTTATGCTGACCTCTGTATTAATAACAGGCATATTTAATACGCTTGAAATAATAACCGCATCATTTACCCCAGGTACACCTGCAGGAACCCAGTTAGAGGGTTCTGTCCAGTCAGTATTGGTATCCCCTGTCCAGTTTTTGTACTGCGCAAAGAGAATATTAGATACGAAGCATAAAAGCAGAATATATAGTTTTTTCATGGTAGGACATTTTGGGTGTTCAAAATCTTTAAGTAGGTTTCAATTCAATAGTTTTTTCAGGTATGCGGGATAAAAGCGGAGGGAATTTTCAAAAGCTTATCTTTTGCATCCTCCCCCCAACTTTTCTTTCTACCATGAAAGCTCTTTAGCAAGGCTGTTTTGGCTCTATCAGCAGGCAGGTTCATCTGGGGTTTTCCTGACTGAAAACCCTGTAATATCTCTTAAACTTTTTGGTGCGGCGTCTTGATAACGAAACCACTTCTTCGTTCTGCATTTCTATCTGCAAATCCTCCGTATTAAATAGTTTCAGGTGTTCAAGATTAATCACAATAGAACGATTGGGTCTGAAGAATGCCAGGTGCTTTACCCTTCTGGCAAGTTCGCCAAGATTAGTGGCTACAATAAAAGAAGTGCCGTTCTGCAGATAGACATTGGTATAATTACTATCTGCTTTCAGCATAACGATTTGCTCAGGTGGAAGTTCTTTCCGACCACCGAGGTGAATAGTATTGAGTTTTTCCATGGTAGAATAAACTTTGATTTTAGGCTCATCAAAGTTATTCCGGCAAGTGCGAAGGCTGTTAACGCTGTTGTTCCAATCTTTAACGCTGATGTTTCAGCAATGATTTTTTTTGTGAAGATTCTATACTCCCTTAACACTCATGTTCCAATCATTAACACTCATGTTTCAAGAGAGACCGTAAACATCTGATAATCAAGTATTTGCACTTTTCAAACAAATTCTGACGGAGAAACACCAAATTTCTCCTGAAATATTTTGGAAAAATAAGACAGATTCTCAACACCTACCTGCAAGGCAACCTCTGAAACAAACCCTGCCCGATTGGTCAGAAGTGTTTTTGCCCGCTCAAGGCGATAGTTTCTGATAAATTCAGTTGTCGACTGGTTGGTCAGAGCTTTTAGCTTGCGATGCATAGAGGTACGGCTCATGGCCATTGCCTCACAGAATCGCTCAACATCAAAACTACTATCACCCATATTTTTTTCTATTACCCGCTGGGCTTTCTCTATAAATTTATCCTCGGGTGTCTCAACTGCCTCCGGTATTACAACTGGCATCTGATTATATCTGGTGCGTAGCTTTTCTCTTAGTCTGATCAGGTTGGCAATTCTTACCTGAAGCTCATCTGTATTAAAAGGTTTCGACAGATATTCATCTGCACCAATGGTCAGCCCTTCGAGTTTATCTGTCTGTGTAGCTTTAGCCGTCAGAATCACAATCGGAATATGACTTGTACGCTCGTCAGATTTAAGCGTTCTACAAACATCAAACCCATTTTTACGGGGCATCATCAAATCAGATATAATAAGATCAGGAATCAGCTCAAATGCCTTTTTGATACCTTCCTCTCCATCGCGAGCCTCAATAATCCGGTAATCGACCGACAAAAGGCTATTCATATACTGGCGTAAGTCTGGGTTATCTTCTATCACAAGCACTAATAAGCCTTCTTTCTTTTCAGAAGCCTCCACATAGCTGTAAGTATCTGTCTCAAAATCTTCTACTTTATTTTTCACTTCCACAGCTCCTTCTTTCCGGTTTGCTTTCCACACATTGCCTATCGGTAACAAAACCCTGAATACTGACCCCTTACTGACCTCACTACTGACGGAAATAGTACCTTTCAATAGTTCTACCATTTCTTTTACCAGGGCCAGACCAATACCGGTGCCTTCATAATTTCGCTGCAAAGTATTATCTCCCTGATAAAACCGGTCAAAAATTTTATCTAATCTCTCAGCCTCAATACCTTGTCCGTTATCTTCTATGATTAAATCAGCGAAGGTTTCGGTATAGTTTATTTTTACGCTTACTCTTCCGTTTTCAGGCGTAAATTTGATCGCGTTTGACACCAGATTCGTTACAATTTTCTCTGTCTTATCGGCATCAAATAAGGTAAAAAAGCTCTGATGGCTTTGCTGAAAGGAAAAAATAATCCTTTTGTTCTGGGCAAATGATTCAAAATTTGCCATGAGTTGCCGCATAAATAAGGCAAGGTCGGCGTGCTGTACTTCTACCACTATCTGTCCTGCATCAAGTTTTGATAAATCAAGCAGTTGATTAATCAATATTTGCAGACGTTTGACATTTCGTTGCATAGCCGGAATCAGGCTCTCTTGAGGATATTTTTTACGGAAATTGTCAAGTGGTGCCGTCAATAATGTAAGAGGTGTGCGGAACTCATGAGAGATATTAGTAAAAAACTGTGTTTTCAACTGATTGATTTCCTCGAGTTTATCGGTTTGTTCCTGTTTCAGTATCAGTTGTTTCTCCGCCTTTGATTTCCCTTGTTCGTAATCCAGAATGATCCTCCCTACAAAGAAAATAAACACAATCATTTCTATCATTACTACCAGTAAAGAAAAGGAGGTAATCCAACCAAAATTAATAAAACCGAGAAGTCGCAGTTGTAGGAATATATATCCTATAAAAGACAAAAGAAACGGTGCTGCGTATAGATAATTAAATTTTTGTTTTTTTATGAGAGCCCATACAAAAAGCCATACAATAAAGACTTCACATAATACCAGATTCCAGACAATAGCCTTCAAGCCCCAGGCACTATAATCAACAATTAATAAACCCGACAATCCAATGGCAAGAACTACAAAAATATGGAGTACATAATCAACCCATTTTTTTCGGACTGACAAGATACTTTTAGTAACAAGTACATAACTGACGGGCAATAAATGATAAGGCAAAGCATTGATGATAACTACGCTTAATGGATCTTTCGTAAATAATTTCCCCAGAGTTTCATCAATTCCCCATATAGTAGCTGAAATCAGAAATGTATGTAAAGTAAAATACCTGAAAGTGCTGTTTTTAACAATAAAAAACGCTAAGATGGTTATATAGAGTGTTTTTAGAAAAAGCATGCCATCAAAAAACCATGTAAACCGGTCTTCCGACTTATCCATTGCGGTAAAAATATCTGCCTGAGTTAATTTCAATTGCGCATAAAATCCCCTGCGGCTATTTATTTTTATATAGATAGTCTGGGCCTCTGTCGCTTTTAATGCTATTAATGCAGTTGGCTGAGCCGTAGAATAATCGCGTGCTTCATAAGAAATCAGGCTTCCTCCTCTCCTGACTTCATATTTGTTATCACCTGTTGGCAAATAGAATTTTATTTGCTCTACAATAGGATTTGTCCACTCCAAAACCCATTGAGAGTGTTTGGCTGCCTCTACCGTAAATTTAATCCAGTAGGTTTTATCTGTAAAACCTAAAATAATATCATTTTTTGTATAAGGTCTGAATGGTTTTGACTTAATCCTGTCAATAGTTTCAGTGCTATCCTCTGATTCATACAACAGGATTTTTGAGGTGATATTGTTGGGTTGCGTATTAATCTCCGGCTTTATGATTTGTGCAAAAACAAACACAGGAAACAAACACAGGAATATGATGACTGGATATTTCATCAGGATATTAAGCTTTATATAGTTCTGGGCATCTATAAAACAGCAGATTAGCTAAGCTAATAATGGAAGTTAGTTGGCATGTAAGGTTAAAATTACTATGTATTTCAGAAAGTTGCAATATAAACTATATAATCAGTAAAATTATGTTTTTCATAAAAACCCAACCACAAAGTTCAGACAGATAGAATTTATTACTTGCTTTCTTGCTGAAATCTTTCACCCATAACATACAATTCACTTTTTAATATCTCTATACCAGAATTTTGTGAGAGCCATTACCCACAATGAATAATGGCTCAGTTGAAAATGTGTTCTTACCCTAATAAGGCTTGATTATCTGCCCTGTATTTGCCCCGAAAACACTCTTGCGAAATCCATATTCCAGTTGTTGCATAGTAACCGGAATATCTCCGGGGAAATATGGAAAATACTGTGGCGAATTTTCTATAACCGTCGGGCTTACGGCATTAATCCGAATCCCATTACCTAATTCAATCGCAGCAGCTCTCACAAAGGCATCAACTGCACCGTTGGCGGCAGAGGCGTTGGCAAAGTTTAATTGGGGCTCATATGTTAATGCTCCGGAAATGAGCGTAAATGACCCTTTAGGTTTTATATAGTGCTGGCCTATCAATACTAAATTAATTTGCCCCATCATCTTACCTTCAACCCCTTTTCTGAATTCCTTCTCAGTAAGCGTTTTCCATGGACCGACATAAGTAGGGCCTGCTGTTGAGATTAAAGCATCGAATGTCCCAACTTGCTTAAAGAAATACTTAATAGATTCTGTAGATGTTATATCTACCTGAATGTCGCCGCCATGGCTGGCTGCTTTTATCACCTCATGTTCTTTTTCAAAGACACCTGCCAGGTGAGTACCCATAGTGCCTGTTGCACCTACAATAATTATTTTCATTTTACTTTTTTTTAAGGATAAAAAACTATCTTCTATTAATTCTTTGTTGACCATCATTCCGGTTATAGTACCTGCCGCCACTGCATTAGCTACCGTACGCATACGTGACGAGTTATCGCCACAGGCAAAAACCCCCGGAATAGTAGTTTTGTATGAATTATCAACCTGGATATACCCTTCTGTGGTTAATTTACATCCTAATAGCTCAGGGATCCCGCAATGTTGCATAAAAGGAGTGCGCGTATATAGGGCTTTAACTGGTGCCTTTCTACCATTTTTAAGAATTATGCTATGCACATAACCATTACTATGGTCCAGTTGCAGAAGCTCTTCTTCTATTATTTTTATCTTATGGTCTTTCAGTTTTAATATTTGTGCATCTGTTAATGTCGATTTTCCATTAGTATATAGCGTAAGGTCATTAGTCCAGTTGGCTATCAAAGAACTGAACTCAAAGCCATAATCACCATTACCTAAAATTCCGGTTTTTTGCCCCTTTACTTCGTAGCCGTGGCAATAGGGGCAATGCAGCACAGAGATACCCCAGCAATCAGCAAGTCCTGGAATATCGGGTAAAATATCTTTAATGCCTGTAGCAAAAACCAACTTTTTTGAAGTAAATATCTCATTTGCCTTGGTTAATAATTTAAAACCTGTTCTGGTCTTACTAATGGTTACTGCCATACCACTCATCAGACGTACTGTCGGATACTTCTCAACCTGCTGTCTGGCTATGGTAGAAATCTCTTGTGGCGGCATCCCATCTTGTGTCATGAAGTTGTGAGAATAAGGAGTCTGTTTGTTACAAGGGTTGCCACTATCAATAATCAGGACTTTGCGAAGTGCCCTTCCGAGAGCCATCCCAGCGGCTAACCCTGCAAAGCTTCCCCCTACTATTATTACATCGAATTGCGTATGTGTTTGCATCGGATTATTTCTTAAATAGACTGATAAACGAAAATAGCATTGACTGAAAACATATAGCGTTTTCTTTGCCTGTACTATTCATTTATCCTTTGTAGAAATCTGATTAATAATTGAATCGATAACAGGAATACCAACAAATACCACCCAGGGTACAAGAGCAATGGTGAGAATAAATGTTCTCAGATATAAGGGCAAAAGAGAAAGTTGCTCACCGAATAGAAAAAGAAATAAGGTAATAGAAGGATATATGACAATCCAGATTTTAAAAGCAGCGATTAATTTGAATTTTGATTTCATGATTCAGAAAGTATTTTGATAATTATTTTTTTGACAAAATTACTTTCTGAAACAGATTGGCTGATAGGACAAAAATGGAGTTGAATAGCACTTATCGGAAGTTCTTTCTGAACAAATCAGGCGAGTATCCTGTATGCTTTTTAAAAAACCTGATAAAGTAGGAAATATCTTCATAGCCCAAGATATCAGCTATGTCTTTTACCTGATTTGACGTGCCCAACAGATACCTTTTAGCTTCTAAAACAATTTGTTTGTTTATTACCTCAGAAGCGGCGTTTCCAGCAATTGCTTTTGTAATAGCATTCAGCTGGTAGATTGAAAGGTTCAGCATATCGGCATACTGGGAAACCTGCTTGTGCGTACTTATATGTAACTCTAATTGCTCCAGAAAATCCTCGTATCTCTCCTGTGCATACGAATGTTTATTTCCAGGCTCCCCGGTAATACTTCTACTTTGCCGTATAAACTCTACAAAGAATATATCCAGATTCGCTTTGATAACGGCTATATATCCTTCCTGCTTATGAATAAACTCATTAAACATACAATCAAGGATATTCAATAGTTTCTGAAACCTGTTTTCCTCAAATTCACAATAGTTTTTATTCCCGGCTCTAACCAGCCGTTGATTTGTTACGGTATCTTTGGGATAATAAAAAGAAGAATCAAATTCTAACAGAAAACCCTGACAGCCTGATTTTAACTGAAGTTGATGCACCTGGCCCGGACGTAAAATAAAAATAGAATGATTATGTACTATATAAGACACGAAATCTATTTCATGAATGCCCTCTCCTTTTTGTAAGGCAAGAATAAAAAAGAAATCATGTCTATGCAGGTCATGGACTAAATCTTTCCCGTCAAGCACTTCCTGTATATCCCGTATTTTAAACCTGCCCTCAGAAACGGGTTCGGTTTGAGTTGCAGAAATATGTCTTACAGGAATTGTTTTCATTTTTAATAATTGCTGGCTTCAATAGCTAAAATTATGAATTTTCTGAATACAATACAGAAATAATCTGCTGAAATCCGGCCAGCTATTACTTGCCCCGTTTTTTAAATTACAATTACTTTGTTCAATATTTTAAGGTAAATTTAATACAGGTTTAATGGCTTTCTAAGTTAATTAAGAAAATCTTGCAGGTATAAATAAAAGACTATCCTTACTACCATTGGAAAAAAAGAATATACTCGTCATAGAAGATGATCGTCGGATTTCGGACAATCTGGTAAAAGGATTATCTAAAAAAGGCTTTGAAACAGACGTAGCCTTCGACGGACACGCTGGCTTAAGAAAATCTATTTCTCTTCCATTTGATTTAATTATTCTTGACATTAATTTACCTCTTATGAATGGCTTTGATGTATGCTATGCTATCAGAGGTCATAAGCCAGCTTTGCCCATACTCATGCTGACAGCCATGGGTGAAGTAGACGATAAAGTAGAAGGTTTAGACAATGGCGCTGATGATTATATTGTAAAACCCTTTGATTTCAGAGAACTCTTTGCCCGGATCAATGCGCTATTAAGGCGTACTTCTCAAGCACCCATACAAGTAATAAAAGAGGTATTAAGAGTAGCTGACCTTGAAATTCATTTAGATAAAAAAATCGCTGTGCGTTCGGGCAAAATGATTGATCTGACAGCCCGCGAATTTGCCTTATTAGAATATTTAGCCAGAAATCAGGGGCGGGTACTATCGAAAATGGATATAGCTGAAAATGTATGGGATTTGAATTTTGACTCAAGTACCAATATTATTGAGGTCTATATCAATTATCTTCGTAAAAAAATTGATAAGGATTTTGAACCTAAATTGATTCATACCAAATCTGGATTAGGGTATGTTCTAAGAGAGGAGTGAGTAGTTTAATTAGAAATATTGAACAAAGTCTGAATTTTTATTAATCGCTCTTTTCCCGATAACACATTTACTCAATGAATTTATATGCATGAAAATCAGATATAAAATTGTCTTTCAGTTTTCTTTGATTGTGGCACTTAACCTCCTCATTTTTTCCGGCTTTATTTATTATAGAGAAGAGCAGAAACGCCAGGAAACTTTCAGAGGACGCCTGAGTAAAAGGGCTATTACTACTGCCAGACTATTATTTGATGTAAAGGGCTTTTCGCCCGAACTCCTACGGATCATGGACAAAACCTCAGTGAACCGGCTGGATGGTGAAGAAGTTTACATTTTCAATACAAAAGATCAGCTGGTTTTCTCTAATGCCGAAACCGTACCGAAAGATATTGATGTAGCTCTTCTTGACAGAATAAAAATGCAGAATGTAGTAGAGTTCAAAGTTAATGACCGTGAAAACCTCGGCCTTTTATTTGACGGCAAATACGACAACTTTATAGTGATAGAATCAGGAATAGATGTTGATGGAGAAAATAACCTCAGAAGCCTGCGCCAGACCTTATTGATAAGCTTTTTACTAATCATATTAGTAGTAATTATCAGCGGAATGTTCTTGGCCGGCCAGGCTTTGCAGCCTATTAAAACTATCAACTATCAGATAGGCCAGATCACAGCTCAAAACTTAAGAAAAAGGGTAGACAAAGGCAAAAACAAAGATGAAATAGCTGAACTGGCGCATAATTTCAATCAGATGCTCAACAGGCTCGAGTTAGGCTTTGAACAACAACGCAGCTTTGTGTCGCATGCTTCACATGAGTTACGTACGCCATTGGCAGCTATTAAATCAGAAGTACAATTAGGATTAGATGAAAAACTCAGCTCAGTTGAATATGAAAAAATTCTACAGAATATCCTTGAGGATACAGATAAACTTATTTCACTATCCAATAGTCTGCTTCAGATGGCCCGGCCGATTGACAATTTTAACCTCTCAAAAATCGAAAGTATCCGTATAGAGGAATTAATCCTTTCGCTTAAAAATGAACTTCAACATAGCAAACCAGAAGCTATTATCAGAGCCAATTTTGTGAATATCCCACCCGATGAACACTTAACCATTATAAAAGGTAATGAGTCTCTATTAAAAAACGCATTCCTGAACCTGTTAGATAATGCCATAAAATACAGCAATCACCAGCCTGTAGATGTATTGATTGATTTTGATGAAAAAGACTGTATAGTTCAGATTGTTGATAAAGGCATCGGGATTCCGAAAGAAGACCTCCAAAATATCTTTGAACCCTTTTACCGTGGCGAAAATGCCTTTGAATTACAAGGATTCGGAGTTGGCTTATCAATATGCCAGAAAATCATAGACCTTCATAGTGGCCGTATAGCTGTGAAAAGCGAGCCTATGCAAGGTTCTGTCTTTACTATTTCTTTACCCCATCTATCAATTTAAGAAATTTTTAATTTCGTACTAAGGAGTTTCTAAGGATAGGCATAGACTTTTGTTCAGTGCATATAATAAACTATGTACGTAGTCTATCACACCTGCCTTAATTATCCTTAAATGAAGAAGAAGTATTTGTTTGTGAGTTGCCTGCTGATCCATAATTTAGCCTTTAGCCAGCAGGTAGTACCAACACCACACAAAATAAGTTTGTCAGAAGCCGTCGAATCTGCAATCAGGAATTACCCCTCTATCAAAGCCAAGAGAGTAGAAAAAAATGTAGCAGAGTTTGCACTAAAAGCTGCCCGGACAGAAGGTATGCCAGATGTGCTTGCCCAACATCAGTATCAGTTTGCCACAAATAATAGTATTGCTGGAGCGACCTTCCCTTTACAAAATCCACTTCCATCTGTTTCAGGAGGTATCCGTACAGAAAACATCTATCAACCTGTTTGGGGTAGCTTTACCAGTCTGCAGGTAAACTGGCAGGCTTTTACATTCGGTAAGATTAAAGCCAATATTGATGTAGCACAGAAAGCAGTTGCACGTCAGCAGTTTGACTACGAAAATGAGCTGTTTCAGCAACAGGTCAAGGTAATAGATGCCTATCTGGCACTATTGGTTTTCCAGAAAACTGTCAGAATACAAGAAATAAACCTGCAAAGAGCCACTACTTTTCGTGATGCAACAAATGCCAAAGTAATTTCAGGTTTACGCGCGGGTATCGATAGTTCATTTGCCAGTGCAGAGGTATCAAAGGCAAAACTCTTACTTTTACAAAGTCAGCAGAATGAGCGAACCCAGCGCATTCGTTTAGGACAACTTATGGGTACGCCTACTGGCAACATAATAGCCGACTCCATGCAATTTTACCAGAGACTACCAATACTTCACAAAGTTTATCCTGATATAACCCAGAATCCGGTTCTCAAAGTCCTCAACTCTCAGATTGACTTTATCAGATCCAATGCGGTTGCTATTAAAAAATCTTATTATCCCAGTATCCTACTCAATGCCTCTATGTGGGGCAGAGGCTCAGGAGTTAATAATGCTCCTGACACGTACAGTTCTAATATTCTTAATGGAATTGGTTATAAGGTAGGAAATTATCTTCTGGGTATAGGGGTAAGCTGGAATCTGACTCGCATTTACAGAATCCGCCATCAGGCTTCAGCCGAACTACAAAGAGCCGAACAACTGCATTATTTATTACAGGAAGAAGAGTTAAGACTGAGTAGCCAGAGCGAAAACGCCGATATTCAGATTGAACTCGCTATGCAACAGGCACTCGAAGCTCCCGTACAGACAACAGCAGCTCTTGGGGCATATCAGCAAGCTACTGCCCGATACCAGTCAGGTCTGGCTACATTACCCGAAGTATCACAGGCGTTCCTTTTACTCAACCGGGCAGAAGTCGACCAGTCAATAGCCATAAATAATGTCTGGAGAACCCTCCTGATGAAAGCGGCTTCAGTAGGTAATCTATCAATATTCCTTAGTCAGGTCGCGGCTAAATAAGCTAAACAATCAGATAATCCAGTTTTAACCTATCCTGCCCGGCAGAATAACAAATAATCCTTGATATGGTACGGCTCGCTTTAAAAAGACCCATTACAATAATAGTGCTATTTACCGGATTGCTCCTGTTTGGTATCATGGCTATCCGAACAATCCCGATTGATATTTTCCCACAATTAAATCTGCCCACCATCTATGTTATGGAGTCATACGGAGGGATGTCCCCCCAGCAAATGGAAGGTTTCTTTGCAACCCGTATGCAAGACCAGTTTCTATACGTAAATGGAGTTAAAAGCATTGAAAGTAAAAATATACAGGGGTTAACCTTTATTAAGCTTACCTTTTATGAAGGAACTGATATGGCAGAGGCATCGGCACAGGTAGCATTACAGGTAAATCGCGCAGCAAAATTTTTCCCTCCGGGGGCTTTACCGCCACAGGTAGTTCGTTTTGATGCCTCGTCTATGCCAGTCGGTCAATTGGTATTTGATAGCAAGACTAAATCGCTTAAGGAAATGTACGATTTGGCCTCTACTTATATCCGCCCCATGTTTGCTACAGTACCAGGGCTAACAGCCCCACACGCGCTGGGTGCAAATTCAAGGTCTGTAGTAGTTAACGTCGACCCCGAGAAATTAAGAAGATACAATGTCTCTCCCGATCAGGTTGTTGAAGCTATTGCTAAAAACAACGCAATGACTCCCTCAGGCAATCTTCGCGTCAATGATCTAATGTATGTAACTACTGTAAACTCACTTGAAGAGAAGGTACAGCATTTTGCAGATATTCCGCTTACTACAAATGGATCGGCTACTGTATTTATACATGATGTTGCCACAGTATCAGATGCGGCAGACGTTACTGTAGACTATGCTCTGGTAAATGGCAAACGCTCTATCTACATTCCAATCGTAAAAACTGCCGATGCCTCTACCTGGGCAGTAGTACAAGGGCTAAGAAATAAACTACCCGAAATGAGGGCACTATTGCCTGACGATGTAAGCATAAGCTATGAGTTTGACCAATCGGTGTTTGTGATTAATGCCGTAAAAAGTTTAATGACAGAGGGTATTCTCGGAGCTGTACTTACAGGGCTCATGGTTCTTCTGTTTTTAAAAGACTGGCGTAGTAGTCTGGTGGTTATTATTACCATTCCTATTTCTATTCTGATCGGCTTATTATTCTTAAAAATGGCTGGGCAGACCGTCAATATCATGACTCTCAGTGGTTTGGCATTGGCAATTGGGGTATTGGTTGACCAGGCAACCGTAACGATCGAGAATATCCACCAGCATCTCGAGATGGGTAAGACCAAGAAGCAAGCCATACTTGATGCCTGCGAAGAAATCTCTTTCCCGCTGCTGTTGATACTGCTTTGTATTTTAGCTGTTTTTGCCCCCTCGTTTGTTATGACAGGTGTACCCAAAGGTATGTTTTTACCGCTTTCTTTGTCGATAGGTTTCTCTATGATTGTCTCTTTTGTTGCAGCGCAGACGCTTGTACCTGTTATTTCAAACTGGTTACTGAAAGAAGAAATGTTCCAGTACCATCATTCAAAATTTCATGCACATGCAGGTCTGGCTTTAGATTCAGGCGAAATTGAGGAAATAGACGAACATACAGCGCAGGATATAAAACATGGAGATGAAAACTCGTTTTTTCAGCAGGTAAAAGTAAGGCTGGCAAATCTTTTAGAAAGATGGATGCGGAGCAGAAAATTAATCGTGAGCCTTTATCTGTTACTCACTTTGGCAGCCTCTGGCCTCTGTTTCTATTATATCGGAAAAGACCTTTTGCCTAAAACCAACAACGGTCAGGTGCAACTACGTATAAAAGAGCCTGAAGGCACAAGACTTGAAAAAACCGAAAGAGACGTAAAAGGCATACTGGCTATTATGGATTCCACCATCAAAGGTAAAGTAGAAATATCTTCGGTTTATGTCGGGATTATCCCAAGCAGCTATGGTTCAAGTAACCTGTATGTATTTAACAGTGGTACACACGAAGCCATTATGCAGGCAAATATGGGCGAACATTTTAAGGGTAATCTTGATGAATTAAAGGATGCGCTTCGGGCCAATATCAAAAAAGCCTACCCTAAGATCCGTATCTCTTTTGAGCCTATCGAACTAACCGAAAAGATAATGGCTCAGGGAGCAGCTACTCCGATAGAGGTAAGAGTAATGGGCAAGAATTTTGAAGATATAAAATCTTACTCTCACCGATTGGTAGATAGCCTCAGACAGGTTAGTTATCTGCGCGATGTACAGATTGCACAACCATTAAAATTTCCTGTTATTAAAATCAATATTGACCGGTTCAGGCTGGCCCAGATGGGGCTTAATCTGCAAGAGGTTGCCAGAAGTATTACCGATGCTACCTCTTCAAGTCGCTTTACCGAAAAAGTGCAATGGCTCGACCAGAGAGTTTCTTATACCTATCAGGTACAGGTGCAGGTACCCGAATATCTGATGAACTCTATGGAGCAACTACAGTCTATATCGTTGGTAAAAGGGAAAACCCGCCCTATACTTTCAGACGTTGCCCAGATGTCGATTGATACGCTCCCGGGCCAATACGACCGGACAGGCCCAAGAAGATTCCTGACGGTAAGTGCCAATATTTACAAAAAGGATTTAGGAGAGGCCTCCAGCACCGTAAAAAAAGCCATAGATAAATTAGGCACACCACCTAAAGGCATGGTAGTAGAAATGAAAGGGATGGCATCGTTGCTCACCGAAACCCTCGATTCGCTTCAGACAGGCTTAACTGTAGCCATTATTGTGGTGCTACTGTTGTTGGCGGCCAACTATCAGTCTTTTGGGGTAGCCTTTTCAGTCTTATCTACAGTTCCGGCTGTATTATTAGGCTCTTTACTCTTATTGATGGCTACTGGCGCTACCCTCAACTTGCAATCTTATATGGGTATCATTATGAGTATCGGGGTATCAGTCGCTAATGCCATTCTGATTGTCACTAACGCAGAATCGCTTAGAATCACCTATAAAAATCCGTTCAAGGCTGCCACAACTGCCGCAAGTGTCCGTTTCAGGCCTATCCTGATGACAAGCCTTGCCATGATTGCCGGAATGATACCAATGGCAAGTGGCCTTGGTGAAGCCGGAGAACAATCAGCCCCTTTAGGAAGAGCTGTTATCGGAGGGCTCATATTCTCAACTTTCGCCTCACTCCTTATTGTACCTTTAGTCTATGGCTGGATTCAACAAAAAGCATCTTTTAAATCAGTTTCCTTATTACCCGAAAATGAAAACACTATCTGATACCTATATGAAATACTGCCTTATGCTATTACTGGCAGGTGCGTCATTAAGTGCCTGCACAGAAAACAGAGCCAAAGAAAAGAAAGTAGAAGCACCAAAATCTCAGACACCCAGCTACCAGTTAGCCACCGTTGAAAGCGGTGGCGTACCCACTACCTTAAAGTTACCCGCACAACTAAACGCGTATCAGGAGGTCAGCCTTTTTCCGAAAGTGAACGGTTATGTAAAAAATGTACTGGTCGATCTCGGTTCACATGTAACTAAGGGTAGTTTATTAATGGAATTAGAAGCTCCTGAGTTAGAGCAGGCAGCTCTGTTGGCAAAAGAAAAGTTTGCTAAAGCCAATGCAGATTTTTCAATTGATAAAGAACACTATCAACGCCTGCTTGAAGCCTCAAAAACCAAAGGAGCTGTTTCTCCTATGGACTTATCAAGTATCAAAGCCAAAATGAATGCCGATACAGCTTTAGTAAATGCCGAAAAAGCTAATTGGGATATGCAAAAAGCTATGCTTGGCTATCTGAAAGTAACTGCTCCCTTTAGTGGTGTAATTACCGAACGTAATATCCATCCCGGTGCTTTGGTAAGTTCAATAGCTAAAGATAAGCCCATGTTAGAACTGAAACAGATTGAGCATCTTCGCCTGCAGGTAGATGTACCCGAACAGCTTGCGGTTAATCTGCATGAGCATGATACCCTTTCTTTTTATGTCAGTGCTCTGCAAGGAAAAAGGCTTAAAGGGAAAATTAGCAGAAAATCAAGAAGTATCAATACACAATACAGAAGCGAAAGAATAGAAGTTGATGTACCAAATAATACGGGTGTATTGTCATCTGGTATGTACGCCGATGTATTGATTTATTCGAAAGGCAACAAAAATGCCCTGATCGTACCTAAGTCAGCAGTAGTTACTTCTACTGAACGCAAGTATGTTTTAGTTTCTGATAATGGGTCTATCCGAAAAATAGATGTTAGTACCGGAAACCAGACACTTGATAAAGTAGAAGTGTATGGCGATTTGCAAATAGGTAATAAAGTAATAGTAAGTGCTACTGATGAAATAAAAGAAACGACCAACGAATAATCCGACTTTAACAGAGCGTTCCGGTAAAGAATTGCCATGAGGAGACTATTAATGATTATGTGGCTATGGGTGGGCTGTGCTGCCTGTAATAAGGCAGAAATGGTAAAACCTTATTCTTATCTGAGTATAAAGTTTGTTGACGACGAAGAATATGTTTTGATGGAGCGGGTAGAAGGCACCTGGCAACCCGAACAAAAACAAGTAAGCCTGAATGCTTTTGGCTATAAAAATGAGAGATTAACCATCTACCTGCCCGATCTGATACAGACGGGCAGGTACCCTAACCTGACCATCAAAAATATTTTTTATACCAACGGTGCCGATTTTATTCCTTTCAGAGTAGATAGTGGTTTTCTGGAAATAACTCAACTGGATGCCTCTAAAGTAGGAGGTACTTTCAATGTAACACTTGAAAACGAATATAATGGCATCGAATATCGGACTATCACAGGAGATTTTGTCATCAACAACTATTAAAAACCTTTTCTAATATAATTGACTCTAATCTGAAGCTACTCCCAATTGCTCGATAATATGACCTATAAAGCCTGCACAGCAATTGCCATAAACATTATCATCTTCTTCCATCTAATCTGTGAATGGCTATTTGTCTGTTTTAAGCCCTGTCTTTTGCTTCTATTGTTATTTCAGTCCATTAAAAATGTATTTTTAATAGAAGTTCTTTCTTCTTTTCAGCCTGTTATTCATATTAAGTATCGGGTTGCCTTTTATCTTCCCGGTTTTGCAGATTCACTTTAACAGTTTGCAGATTTTTTTTGTGATAACTTGAAAGAGATTGTTCTTTTAATCAGTAATTTTAAATCATGAAAAAGTCATTTGTGATTTTGTTACACATCGGGGTTTGGCTCATTTATTTCTTAATGGTGGGTATTGTCCTCGTGGTTTATTCCAAAACTGATGTGAATGCCGTTGATCATACGGCTCGAATTATGAATGCATTTCAAAATATCCTCCTGTTTGCGTTTATCCCTTCAGCAGTGTCTTTTTACCTGTATTATTTCATTTTGTTTCCTCAATATATCCAGCAAAAAAAATATGTAACGGCTCTGCTTGCAGGTTTGGCAGTATCCTTTATTACATCAGTGCTGGGGTATATACTACATCGTTATTTCATAGAAACCGGACAAGTGATAGATATGGATGAAGGGGGTAGACACGGTAGGTCAACAGCCCTGAGAACAATTATAGTAATGACTGTGATCGGAACAATTTGTGGTGTAGTTGGGTGGATATTAAGAGGCTTTATTGACTGGTTCAATGAAATAAAACTCAAAGAAGCCCTAAAGGAAAAAAATCATGCAATGGAAATGGCTCTCGTAAAATTGCAGCTTGACCCGCATTTACTATTTAACACCATCAATAATATTGACTCCTTAATAATAACAGATGCCACGGCAGCCTCTGAATACCTCAATAAGTTATCAGACATTATGAGATTTATTCTGTATGAAACCAAGACTGATAAAATTTTATTAGCTAAAGAAATTGAATACATACAAAAATATATAGACTTACAGAAAATACGCACTGCCAACGAAAACTATGTCCAGCTCACCATAAACGGGCAGGCTGGTCATAAGTTTATTGCTCCGATGGTCTTTATCCCATTTATTGAAAATGCTTTTAAACATGCTACTAATAAGAAAATGATTAATGCAATTACTATTCAGGTTTTCATTCATGAGCAGACAATACAATTGATATGTGAAAACAAGATTGATATTAAACAAAAAACTAAATATGCTGTTGGGGGCAATTCTGTTGGGGGGCTTGGCAACGAATTGATTGAAAAAAGGCTTCAATTGATTTATAACGATCGACATACGCTCGAAATACAAAAAACTGAAGATTTATACCATGTTAACCTAACCATTCCTTATGAATAAACTTACCTGTATCATCATTGAAGATGAGCCTCTGGCTCTTGATAAAACCAGGGCCTTTATTCAGAAAATCCCTTTCTTAAACCTGACCGCTACTTTCGACAACGCACTGGCAGGGCTTGATTTTTTAAATAATAATAAGGTTGATTTACTTTTTCTCGACATCAATATGGACGAGTTATCAGGTATTGAATTGCTGGAAAGCTCTACAATTACCAGTCAGGTAATTATCACAACAGCCTATCAGGAATATGCTCTTAAAGGCTATGAACTACGAATAACAGATTATCTGTTAAAACCCTTTACATTCAACAGGTTTTTGCAGGCAGTCAATAATGCCAGGGAGAATCTGAGCCATCGGACAGAAGAAAAAAAGCCTGAGTTTATTTTTGTAAAAACAGAAAACCGTCTTGAAAAAATTATGATTAACGACATCCTCTATATCGAAGGTATGAGAGATTATATGCGTATTCATACTTTGCATAAGAAAATTATGACCTTGCAGGGGTTCAGTGAACTGGAACAACTATTACCCTCTAACCTGATATGCAGGGTGCATAAATCATATATGGTAGCTATTAATAAAATAGAATCTGTAGAAAGAAGCCGTATAAAAATTGCAAACCAATTGATTCCGGTTTCTGAAACGTACAAAGACTCATTTCTGCAACTCATCAACGCTAAGGCGTAAAACTCTTCTTAATTTGGCAGATTAAAATCAAGATTTGGCAGACATCCCCACAGCCTTTGCATAGTCAAATTGCCCCCCTTTTTGTTGTCCTGTACCTTTGCTTCATCAAATTATTTATAAACAATAAACACAAATAATCATGAAGAAGATAGTACAAGCATCAATGCTTATAAGCATCATTTTCTTATCAGCACTTACCTTTGGACAGGCTCAGGAAGCCACCCGTATCAAACAAAAAACAGCCAATACCTATATTGATATTATGGTGAATATGGCAAGCACTAACCTTAATTATGGGGCATCGAATACTGCATTATCAGACTATAAAAAATCTGCTAAAGGCATACAGGCAGGAGTATCTGTTCAGAAAGGTATCACACCTGCATTTTCTTTGGTAACAGAACTCTACTTTATGCGTAAAGGTGGCAAACTAACTGCAAGTAACCCTTTTACCTCGGCCGAATCTAACTTACGCCTTAATACCTTAGAATTGCCTGTACTGGCTCGTGTGCATATAGGTAAAGTATTATATCTAAATGCAGGCCCCTCTGTTGCTTACAATATGAGTGGTAAAAACACCATTGGTGAGGTTACGAACAAAATTGCCTTTGGCAATTCAGCAAACGGTTTTAAACGCTTTGAAGCAGGTGTTCAGGTTGGTGGAGGTCTCTCGTTTCCACTCAAACAAAAAAGAATTGCATTGGATGTGAGATATAATTATGGTTTAACCAATATTTCCTACAATAAAGAAATGTTCAACAGGGGGTTGATGATCAGTGTCAATTTTTCTAAAGCATTGAATAAAAAATAGTTGGTAAAAGCAAAAATCTATTCATTGAATCAGTTTTACTAAAAAGAAAATGAACATAACAGCTATTGGGCATTCATCAGAATATAAGCTGGTGAATGCCCGGCGCAAGACATCACTTTGGGCAGGTATATTCTATATATTAACCTTTGTTTCTATCCCGACTCTTACCCTTTATAGTCATATCCATGAGCCGGATTATATATTGGGAACAAGCAATGATAACGAAGTAATTGTAGGAGGAATTTTAGAAATAGTAGTGGCACTTTGTGGTATCGTTACGGCAGTTGCCTTATACCCGGTTCTTAAAAAACAAAACAAAAGCCTTGCTTTGGGTCTTGTAGCCTCTCGTATATTAGAAGCCAGTACTATGTTTGCAGGTGTGGCATTTCTATTGACAGTTGTAACTCTGCATCAGAAAGGAACAGGAGCAGATGCCTTACCAGTTAGTCAGGCATTTGTTACTTTATACGACCGTATTTTTCTGTTAGGACAAGGGTTTATTCCTGCTATAAACGACTTGCTTCTGGGAATTATGCTCTATCAATCTCGTTTAGTTCCGCGTTACCTTTCATTAATAGGAATCGTAGGTGGCTTACCACTCCTGATAGGTTATTTTGCCATACTATTTGGTTTTATAGATCGGGTATCTCCATTAGCAGGTTTATCCGCCGTTCTTGTAGCATTATTTGAGTTTTCAATAGGGATTTATCTTATTATAAAAGGATTTAAATCATCATCTTTATTGGCAGAAAATTAATCATATTTTATAAACCTGATTCAAATGAAAAGAGGTAATTATCTTTATTACTTTTCAAGATAATCGGCATACAAGACCATACTTATTCGAGCAAACTATGATTGAGGTCTGAATCGTAAAATTCCAAAAAATGAATCAATTGAAGGATACTAATCAAAACTAAATAGCTACCTCCTTAAGCCATTTCCGGGCTATTCTCGCATTGCAATTAATTCCTGTATAATTCACGCATGGTCAGAAAAACCTCCAACCATGCGTGCTTTTAACTTTCATTTTAAGGCTATTTTTTGTAACTAATTACTACACCCCTCAATTTCAGCCTTAAATACACCTCCACTCTCTACCACAAATCCGGGTGTAAGCACAATACTATTTCCTGCCTGATAACTCACATTACCCGTAGCTGTCACCTTGTTACTGGCATTAATAACACTACTCGCTTTCCGC
>NZ_JACETV010000006.1 GCF_013912375.1 Emticicia sp. BO119
CAATCAAAATCAATTAAACATAAAATCTTATAAAGCAAAAGCAGTAGTAACCAATTGATTACTACTGCTTAAAGTGTACCTTTAATATTAATAAATCTTGTATCGTATTTTTAGGACCAGACAAGTTTCTTTTCAATTAACCTCCTCTCAGGCTCTGAAGTAACTAAATTCAAAGCCTCCTCATAGCATTGTTTAGCTAAGTTATACTCCTTCAATTCAACATATAAATCTCCTTTAGCTGTCTGATATACATAATTCTTACTCAGGCTTTCTAATTTTAACAGGTCTTCTAATGCCGATTTTGCACCATGTACATAACCTTTTACAATGGCTCTGTTAAGATATACAAAAGGTGTTGGTTTTATACCTGCCAATATGTTATACAACCTTAAAATTACTTCCCAATTGGTTTTCTCAAAACTTTCTGCCGAGGCATGATATGAAGCAATAGCAGCTTCAATATGATATTCACTGATTTCATTCCCTGTCGATGAATTTCTGAAAAACTGATATGCTCGTGAAATCATGAAACTATCCCATAACCTACGATTCTGATTTTTGAGTAAAACAATGGCTCCTTTATCATCAAGCCTTGCAGGAAAACGCGCTATCTGAAAACACATTAAAGCTAAAAGCGCATTTGTTTTGGGTAAATTGGTCAGGGAATTTCGAGTTAACAGCAAACAGATACGAATGGCATCTTCGCATAGCTCATGCCTGATAAGCTGGTCGGGGTGTGAAGAGCTATACCCCTCATTAAAAATTAGATAAATGATCTTTAATACTGCTTCAAGACGACCTGTCAGTTCTTTTGCCTGAGGAACCTCCAGCACTATATGCTCATTTCTAATCTTTTCTTTCGCTCGATAAAGCCGTTTATTGATTGTTTCTTCGGTTGTCAGAAAAGCCCTTGCAATTTCAGCAGCACTTAAACCACCTAAAATTTTTAGGCTCAGAGTAATCTGTGACTCCGAAGCTATAGCTGGATGACAGCAGGCAAACAGCATTCTTAGCTGACTGTCTTCGATCTCATCGCTCAGAAAAACTTTACCTATGCTATTCTCTGCCTGTTCACCCAAATAACCTAACTCCTGACTTATTTCGCCATATAACTTTTGTCTTCTTAAAATGTCAAGAGCCTGATTCTTTGCCACTCTGTAAAGCCAGGCAGCCGGATTATCCGGAACCTGATTCCTCCACTCACTCAAAGCCTTAAGAAGCGTATCCTGCACAATATCTTCAGCAATTTCAATACGGTCAAAGCCGAACATACGTGCCAAAACAGAAGTCATCTTTCCTGCCTCATGGCGAAAAAGATGACTAACTAACTGATTGACTTGCTCGTATTTGTTTTTCTCTGTCAATATTATTCAAAATTCTGAATAGGCCTTACCTCTACAATGCTGTCATAATCATACATAGGGCATCCTTTTGAAAGTTCTATCGCCTCCTCAATCGAATCTGCTTTTAAAAGCATAAATCCACTAACAATTTCTTTTGCCTCTGTGTATGGGCCATCAGTTACTACATGATTTAACCCCTTCACAGTTTTTCCGGTCGGATAAAGCGCATCTGTAGCAATAAGTTTGCCTTGTGCTGCTATTCCGCCTATCCAGGTATTCCATTTCTGCAATTCGGCTTGCATGTCTTCTGGTGAAAAATTCTCATACATTGATTCAACTTGCATTTCATTACGGAAGATAAGCATAAATTTTTCCATGATTCTTTAATTTTAAAAAATGATTAAATTAATTTTTTTACTGAAGACGAATCAAATTTTCAGTTTCGGACAATCATTCAAAAAAAAAAATTAAATTGCCTGGTAGCTAATCTACAAAGAACAGCAGATATCCAATAAGACCACCTTTTTTTCGTTAGTTGGTATAAAGATTGCTGTAATATCTTAAATTAATTTGGTTTTGAGTATGAAGAAAATACTAATTTTATTAACCCTTTCACTTTCGTTTGTGTCACAGGTCTTTGCGAATAAAATCCTGATACCTATGGACGAAAGCCAAAAAAACCACTTGAAGGCTTACGGCATTGCATTCTGGCTGCTGAAAGAGCACGGAACAGAAGTTGAATGGCTGCTAAACTACAGAGGAGGAAGCTTTTTATTTGATGCTTCTCAAAGTTATATCAATGAATGTGTGATCCGAGGTGTGAGCTACGAAACTATTTCAGATGCAGAGTCTCAATCTATTTTAGCGCAAATTGCTTCTCCTGATGCCAACATGGATGCTGTTAAGTTAAATAAAGCTCCAAAAATAGCAGTTTATTCTCCAAAAACAACCCAGCCGTGGGATGATGCTGTAACGCTGGTTTTAACCTATGCCGAAATTCCTTATGACAAAATATTTGACGAAGAGGTATTAGAAAATAAATTACCAGAATATGATTGGCTACATCTGCACCATGAAGATTTTACCGGGCAATTCGGCAAATTTCTACGTATGCGGGGTCAGGCATGGTATCAGGAACAAAAACAGGAGGCCGAGACGATTGCCAGAAAATTCAATTTCTCAAAAACTTCAGATTTAAAACTGGCAGTATCAAAAAAAATACGTGATTTTGTTTTTGGTGGAGGCTATATGTTTGCCATGTGTAATGCAACTGATACATTTGATATTGCCTTGGCAGCAGATGGAGTAGATATTGTTGAATCTCCTTATGACGGAGACGGTGCAGACCCAAATGCGGATAAAAAACTGAATTTTGAAAACTGCTTCGCTTTTCAGAATTTCAGACTCTATCTGAATCCGTATGAAATGGAGTTTTCAACAATTGACAATCAGCAGGAAGAACGGGGTGTTAATGAAAACAACGATTATTTCTCATTATTCCAGTTTTCAGCCAAGTGGGATCCAATCCCAACCATGCTTACCCAGAATCACGCAAACCTTATTAAAGGATTTATGGGGCAAACAACCGCCTTCAAAAAACAGTATATTAAACCCGAGGTAATTACAATGGCCGAGAATCGTTCTTTAGGCGAAGCCAGATATATTCATGGAACAGCAGGCAAAGGTTTCTGGACCTTCTATGGAGGGCACGACCCCGAAGATTATCAGCACTATGTGGGTGAAGAGCCAACTGATTTAAACCTTCATCCTAATTCAGCTGGTTATCGCCTCATTCTGAATAATGTATTATTCCCTGCGGCTAAGAAGAAAAAACTGAAGACCTGATCTTCTTTCATATTAAATAAGAAGGAGCTCATAAGCCAGACTTATGAGCTCCTTCTTATTTTAGTCAAGAATCTCCTTTCTTAACTTTCTTACCTCTGTTTTTTGCCCATTCTTCTGCTTTTGAAGTGGCAATTGCTATAGCTGAACCCTCTTCTCGACCATCTTCCAATAAAGCATTGGCAATTTCTACCGCTTTATTTCTGACAGGAGCAGAAAGATTCTTCATGGAGGGCGGATAATCTGATTTTGTCCAAGGCATAATCATAACTATTTAAGAGAATGTGCAAATTCTCATTTTACATTTTGTCTGTCATTTTCTCAATTCTTTCAGCTTCTTCTCTATGATGATTTAAGGTAGGAAGCGTCTTCGAGGCAAATGTTCTTAAATCACCATCATTGCCTTTATCAGCCAGTTTCTCAAACTTACTAATATCTTTTTTATGGTCTTCTACCATAAGATCCATATATTTTCTATCAAAGTCTTTTCCATTCTTCTCCGAGACATCATTTAAAGTTTTCTGATGATCATTACTCAACGTAGTTGGCAAAACAATATTTTTGCCCTCTGCAATATTTTTAAGTTCAGTATTTGCTTTGGTGTGATCATCAATCATCATCTGAGCAAACGATTTAACATCTTTTGATGTAGCCTTTTGCACCGCTACTTTTGCCAATTCAACTTCAAACATCCCCCCACTTGCCAAATCTACCACCATCTCTGCATCATCTTTTTGAGCTTTTGCTACAGAGTCTGTAGGTGCAGTGGCTTCAATTGCCTCGTTGTTTACTTGTTCTGTAGAATCTTTCGAATCCTCAGATGAATTTGAATTACAAGATACCATTCCTAACCCTATAAAAATGGCAGAACTCAATAAAATGCTTTTTGTTTTCATGATAAAAAAAAGGATTTAGTTTACACACCATGATCAAAAAAAAGCTATGCCAATCCTTAAATTGTTTATTTTGGGGTTTAATTTCTACTTACATTTTTTTTAATTAAAAAATGTTTATTTATGCCATCATCAAATCTTATCAATTTTTGGCTTATATATGGGAAACTTATTCCTCAAATTGAGTATCTTTTTTCCAATTAAGGGATTTAAGAAAATTTTGAAAATTTCTATAAGATTTACAGAAACTAAAAAAAAGTGGAGCAAATACCCCAGTAATACATAGAGAAGAACCTCATTCATCATCACACTAATACACTTATTATGAACAACTTAAAAAAAACGGTGAGATAAAAAGTTTTCATCTCACCGTTTCATGATGTAATTTGATCTCTCTGATTAAATCTGCTTATATTTAGCTTCAAAATCTTTAATTCTTCTTCTTGAAATACATAACTCTTCACCAGAATTTAGATAAACTGAGCCTGTAAATTTTTCCAGCTTTATTTTTTCGATATGCAACATATTAATAATAACACCTCGGTGAATTCTGAAAAAGTTCGAAAATCCCACAAGTTTATTTTCGTAAACCTGTAAATTCCTTGCACTTAGCAGGGTTCTTCCATTAGTTAGATACAGAATCGTATAGTTTATTTTACTTTCGAGAAATATTATCTCTTCGGGGCGAATGTACTTCGATTTGCCTCCACTCAAAAAACGCAGGGTAAACGATGGATTCATTGGAAAGTGAGTTTTCATGGCGATTACAATAGACTCTACTCATTTAAAAGCAAAATCTCTACCAAATTAAGAAAATATTCATACAATTCTCATATTTAGTATAAAATATCTATGCCACCCACCTTCTGATAAAGACTAAAGAAGTGGTATTCTCACAATAAATTTTTCATTTGTTTCAATAATTTCCAGTTTACGGTTTGATAAATAATAATAAAGTGTCTGAAGACTCGTTAATCCTTGCTTGTTGGAGGTCTCAACATAATGCTTTTTCTGAAGGTTATTCTCAACAATCAGATAGTCATCTTTTCCATAAATAAAAATCACTAATGGGATTTCATCCTCAATGATATTATGTTTGATAGCATTTTCTAATAGATTTTGAAGCGTTACCGGAACTATCCGAAGCATAGAATATTCCTCTGGAATCTGAATAGACACCTGCAATCCTTCTTCAAATCTTGACTTCTGTAAATCGATATAATTTTGTACAAAGGCTATTTCTTCATCAAGACTTACTAATTCTTTTTCTTTATTCTGCAATATATACCTATAAATCAACGAAAGCCGCTTTAAAAACTTCGAGGCCTGTTTCGGATTTATAGTTATCAGACTATTTAATGATGTAAGACTATTAAACAAGAAATGAGGATTCAGATGATTAATCAGATTTTGATATTGTATTTCTGTTTTATCTTTCTGTAGCCGTGCTGTTTGTATTTGCAAATGATGCACTTCAGCAGTTTTTTGTACATTATACCGATAAAAGGCAAAACTTAAACCTCCTATCAGTGATAATACCAGATATAAAAACCATTGTGTTTTATAAAAAAAAGTATCTACCTCAATAATAAGCATTTTACTCTCTATAAATTTATTATTCATCACAGTTTTTACCTTAAACTCATATTTACCTCCAGGTATTTTAGTGTAGTTAGCTGTTGTTTTACTATCTGCTGCTACCCAGTTCTCATCATATCCTTCTAACTTATAGTAGTATTTATATTGCTCATGATAAGGAGTTAATACCGAGTAACAAATGCTAAAATTGTTTTGTGTTGCATTAAGGGTAATTTCTCTAATTTCAGAATTAATCAGGAATGTGCTATCTGGTGTTTGCAAACTGCTGATTAAGGCCGGACTTTTAGGTATTGCGCTGGCTACTTTTTCAGGCATAAACTCTACAAGATAGTTTTTCAGAACCGTAAGAATATGTTTATTTTTTAACCGGAACATATAATTTCGATAGTCAGCTTCTGTATCATTATATGGAAGTCGGAAATTCTGAAATTGGTTAGTATGAGGGTCAAATATTGAGAACTTATTCAGGCTTCCTATCCAGATTTTACCAAATTCATCCGGGCAAACAGCTGCACAGTAATCAGAAACCAAACCGTCGGCTTCTCGCCAATTCTCATATTGTTTCTTACGCTTGTCATATTTTATTAAGCCAAACCCTAAACTTGGAATCCAGAAGTTATTTGAAGAATCTGTTTTAAACTGATAAAACCATTCTTCAAATGGCTGATGATTAGATATATCTTCTAAGATAAATGCTTCTTTTTTTTCTGAAAATCTGGCTAATCCTTCTGGATATATATTTGTCCATAAATCTCCTTTGAGGTCTGTTTCTAAAAAAAATCTTGTTGTAAAAAACCCTTTCTTAACACTATGGGGCAAATAATATTCCCGCCATTTTTTTTGACTTATCTGGTAAGAAAAAACAGCAGAAGTATCCGTCCGTATCCAAAGAAAATCATCTTTTAGCAGGATAGCCATTGTACCCACCCTCTTCAGATCTATTTTTGGTGGTAAAGTTAAAGTAGAAAACTTTCTGGCTATCTTATTAAACATGAAAACTCCCTCTTGAGCCGCAACATACACAATATCTTTAGAGTCGAGCACACTATGTATGTATTTTAGGCGGTTAGCAACTTTAGGAATAGGTACAGAGAATATTTCAGTTGTTTTTTTTTGAGGATTAAAATGAATTAACCTGCTTGTCCATGTACCCATCCACCAAGTTTTATCTTCTGCTTCTGCAAATGAATTAATACTTTCATAGGTCTTTCTATCATGAGTTAACTTATCAATATCAGGAATGCTATGAACCTGATAAAAAATTTTATCCGGGTTCGTATATGAAATTCCATTTGTTGCTGTTCCCATCCAAATAGTACCATCTTCAGTCTGCCAGATAGTAGAAGCATACTTCCCTCCTATTGAGGTATTTTTATTGTCATCATATTCTATTTCTTTTGGTATGCCTGTTGAATCAATATAATACGAACTCTCAAAAAAACTCAACCAAATATTCCTATTCTTATCAATTAAAAATGATAACAATGTACTTGTTTCTTTCCATGCTACACAAGAGATGGTCCTTTCTATCTGCTTTGCTTTAAGGTTATATATTATAAACGATTTAAGACCTTGGTCATAATAGTATAATTTACCCTCTATAACTTTTATTATTCCTTTTAATTCATCATCAAATATCGGAATTTTATCAGGGTTATTGAGATAATTAAAAAATCGCTTCTTTCTGATATCAAAATAATTCAATCCTTTAAAAGTAGATATCCAAATTCCACCATTAACAGGATCATTGGCGATTGATGAGAGAAAAGCCTCAGGAGAAGAAACAGAACCAACAATACTTGGATCATGATTATATCGGATAAATTTCTTTGTTTTTTTTGAATACGAGCAAATAAAGTTTTCTCCAGCAAACCACACATTGCCCCAGTCATCGCACATAATAGAAGTACATCGACCAAATTTTGATACACTATCCTCTAAAAAACTTACAAACGCTAACTTCTTTTTATCAAAATAACAAACACCATAAGTTGTTGATATCCAGATTTTACCATCTTTATCTTCAAATAAATCAGTAACCGAATTATGTGACAGCGAATTATTCGTTTTATAATTACTTTTAAAGACATTAAAGTGGCTTCCGTCAAATCTGAGAAGTCCATCAGCAGTACCAAGCCATATAAAACCATCTTTGTCTTGTAAAGAGCAGAAGATTGAGTTATTTGGCAGTCCTGTAGATTCATTTAAGTGCGAAAAAACAAACGAGACTTTCTTTTGAGCATAAGACACTGCACAAAGAAATAACGACAATAATAATGTATGGAATACCTGTTGAAACATGAATAATTATTTTTCTAACCAACGTCTGAATACCGGAGCCTTATCGCGGCTTATATCAATTTCAAAGGCATGGTTAGGGGATTTTAGTTTAAGTACAAGTTTACCATTGGTAAGGCTTTTCACACTTTGAATAGCATCAATGTTAATAATTATTTGCCTGTTAGCACGGTAGAATATATTGGGGTCAAGCAACACTTCAACATCGTCTAAAGTATCTATATCAAGTATATACTTTTCTCCTGCTTTAGTCACAAAAAAATTAATTGTTTCCCGGTTAAAAAAGGCTATCTCTTTAGTCTTAACTGGTACTAAACTATTGCGTAGATTTCCTAAAAAATGTTCTTTATAAGCATTTCGATTACTACTTGAGCTCCCAAATGCCTCAACTAACTTTGTCAGGTCAAGCGCTACTTTCGATTTGCTCTTTACAATATTTTTTGCTTTGTCTATAGCTCTTTGCAATTCATCTAATTCTACGGGCTTTAACAAGTAATCAATTCCGTTAACCTTAAAGGCTCTGATCGCATATTCGTTATAGGCTGTTGTAAAAATAATTGGGCAGGTAAGTTTAAATTTATCAAAAATATCGAAACTTACACCATCAGATAACTGAATATCAGCAAAAACGAGGTCTGGTTCGGGGTTCTCTGCAAACCAACGCATTGATGTTTTTACACTGCTCAGAATCTCAATCAGATTTAATCCGGAATCAATCTCAGCTATACTGGCAACGAGTTCACGTGCTACAAGTTTTTCATCTTCTATAATAATGGCGTTCATTTAAATTTCTTTTATATCCCCTTTAAAGTAATGGTAAATAAGGTTTTTAATGTTAACAATAAAAATTATTTAAGATTGAATGCCCCAAAATCGCTATTAAGCCGTTGTAAAATCCAAATGAATCGTTTTCATTTGAAAATCGTTAAATTTCAGTAAATAATTCTTTGAAAACCCACTGTTGCTTAAATTATTTCGATACCAACAGGAAAAACCGTTTTATTTTCAGGAAAATAAGTAAATTTATACGGTTTCTATTCACCAATGGCTTTAAAATTCATACTATGACAAATTCTCCTACCGTAAAACATCAACCCGATGATCATCTCTTTCTCATTAATATCGGAGAAAATATGGCTTATCAGGAATACATTAAAAGACAGAATGAAATAATTATTACACATACCGAAGTACCAAAAGAATTGGAAGGCAAAGGGTTGGGTAGTTTACTGGCTAAAAATGCTTTACAATATGCCGAAGAAAATGGTTTGAAATTAATGCCTTTATGCCCTTTTATGGCCACATACGTGCGAAAACATTATGAAGAATATAAACACTTGTTAGCCCCTGGCTTTAACGTATAAATATTATGAAAATATCACGCAAAAATGCCTTAAAATCTTTGTTCGGAACATTGATAGGCTTACCAGTTTTAGCAAAAACTGATGATAAAAAAGACCTGTTAGGGTTTAAAAATGAGTTTAGCACTGCCTGGAAAAGTTCATTAGATTACACGCTGAAAATCTTTAATCAGATGCCGGAAGAGAAATTTGAATATAAATATACACCAGAGTCTTTTTCGTTCAGAACCCAGTTTGTGCATTGCATTACTTTTACAACGGCTCAAATTTGTGGTAGATTAAACCTCCCTAATCCATACGATGAAAAAGAAAAGCAGAATGGTTATTGGGCGAAACTTTCAAAAACGGAATTAGAGGCTGAACTGAAAGGTTTTTATGCTTGGGTTGAAAAGACTGTAATGGAAACTAAACCGGATAAATTTGCACAGATTGAGGGCTATGCAGGAGACAAAATCCCTGTATGGAGACTATTATATGCCTTAGAAAACCACATTATACATCATCGTGGACAGGCCATCTGTTATTTAAGGTTGAATGGAGTTACCCCAATCGGGTATATTGGTTGGTAATTTTTATATTGCTTTATTGTCCTATTCGACTTTAAACAAAAATACCCTGCAACAAAACCTGCAGGGTATTTTTTATGTGAGAAAACTACGATTTCTTATTTTTCTACGCAAGAACCTTCTTTTCCATCTTTGCAACAACGGTTATAAGATTTAGCAAGTTTTTTGTATTGGCTTTCATCTATACTTACATATAATTTATTGTAATCACCAACCATTACATCTTGTTTTGTAAAGTTATAATTCAATGTTACCGGAATATTTACGTTTTGCTCTGGAAGTGGGTTGCCATTTGCATCACATACCTTAAATATTTTAGAAACATTACTTAAACCAGAAGTAACCACTTCGTAGCTTGATTTAACCGGTACCGAGAACGAACCTAAACATAGGTATTTTTCTGGCATTTCGCCTTTGGCCAACTTGCCAGCTTTTTTATATACGCCTATTACTGTTACGCTTGGGCTTGCACTTTTAATGCTACCATCCTGTATTTCGGTTCTACCCATGAAATTGATTTTTTGATCAGCACACTTGGTTGCACCTGCTGTTCCGATTGTAACATCAGACGGGCTTTCAGATAAAACCTTTTTCTCAATCGCTTGGGTAGTTGTAGTTGCCGCACTTGCAGTAACAGGACAATCTTTATATGCTTTTCCTAAGGCTTTGAATTGTTTTTCATCTACATTCAGATAAATTTTATCTCCTTCACCCACCATTACTTCCGATTTGGTGATTTTATAATCCAGATTCAACGGTAAAGTAAGATTCATGGCTGCAGGAAGTGCCGCACCTTGATCAACGCAAACAGGGATTGTTTTTGAATAAGACATTTCACCTTTTACATTAAAATCATAGGTAGCACGAGAAGCCACAGGATAAGATCCTAAGCAAAGACCTTTAGTTCCGTTTACAGCCACAATTTCCATTGTTTTGCTGGCATTCATTACATCGCCACTTGAAATTTCACCCTTTGCGCTAATCGTAACTTGCTGCTCAACACAAACAGTAGGAGGTACTGGAGGAGTTGGTGGCAAATAAGGAAAATAAGAAGGAATATGAAAAGCGTTACCGCATTTTTTCATAATATAAATATAACAATCACCTGATTTTGCTTTTATTTTGAAAGTTTCAAAATCTCTTCCTAACTCAGACCAAACATACTTGTGACCTCTGGCATAAGCCCCCATCCAGCCAGTTGCTCCTTTAGGAAGAATTTCTGGAGTGATGCTGCTGACAGTAAACGAAGGGTCGTTAAATCCTGTATAGCCTAAAGCAATCAATAAATCATCCATCTCTTTTTTAATACCCCTCTGAT
Organism: Emticicia sp. BO119; assembly: GCF_013912375.1. GTDB lineage: Bacteria > Bacteroidota > Bacteroidia > Cytophagales > Spirosomataceae > Emticicia. Next base: position 11,221 of record NZ_JACETV010000006.1, read on the forward strand.
TCCTCTGATAAACCCTCTTCAGGTGGCTATAAGCAGATTGTGCCGTATGTTTAGGAATTTCTCCGAATTGTGGGCTGGTGCCAAGTCTGTTCAACACAACACGTTTTGCATCAGAATTACCCTGGAATACTTTATAGGGTAATGTGTTACAAGGGTTCTGTGGTTGACTGGGCGCTGGATTCTGCTGGGCATACCCCAACAACGGTAATAATACCACAAGTGTGAGAATTCTAAATGAAGAAGCTTTCATTTTTTTAGATTTTTAAAGTGTCTGAATAAATTTCTAATCCAATCGGATACAAAAATAATTTATTTAAATTAAAGTGACAGAAACACATTCTTTAGGAAAAAACTATTTCTATCTATTAGGTTTTGTGAGTTTTAGGTCTCTATTAGGTGCTTTAGAGAATGATTACGAGACTCTTTCCCGCAAAAATGGTAATTATTTAATTTAAAAACAAAAACTAACAGATAATGTTATTAGCTCCTGATGGTTTTCTATATTTTTTTTTGCATCGAACGTTTTAAACAGGCTTTTATTAAATTTTTATTTGCTCGAAAACTTATATATCGTAGTAGTCTTATACGTTTCCCCGGGGCGTAATACTACAGTTGGAAATTTGGTCTGATTCGGTGAATCCGGAAAATGCTCTGTTTCAAAACAGAATCCCGAACGCTTCTTATATACTACTCCATTTTTCCCTGTAATGGATCCGTCTAAAAAGTTACCGGTGTAAAACTGTACTCCAGGTTCAGTAGTTGATACCTCCATTAAGCGGCCAGAAGCTGGTTCATAGGCCGTTGCCGCCAGAATCAACGAATCTTTCTTAGGCTGATTCAGCACCCAGCAGTGGTCATATCCACCTCCAAGTTTTATCTGAATATCAGTAGTATCATTAATTCCCATGCCAATTGCTTTAGGTGTTGTAAAATCAAAAACTGTACCTTTTACTGCTTTTAACTCGCCTGTTGGTATTAATGTTTTGTCAACTGGCAAAAAATGATCCGCATTTATCATCACCTCATGTTCCAAATGGTCAGTTTTACCACCTGTCAAATTGAAATAAGAATGTTGCGTCAGGTTTATAACAGTAGCTTTATCTGTAGTAGCATTATAATTTATTTCAAGAGCATTATCATCAGTCAAAACATACGTTATTTCAACGTTCAGATTCCCAGGATAACCCTCGTCACCATCTTTACTCACATGATTCAACTTCAATCCGATTCTCCCATCAGTTAGTTCTTCAGTCTTCCATATTACTTTATCAAACCCTATTTTACCACCATGTAAGTGATTAGGTCCATTATTTTTTAAAAGATTATACGTTTTACCGTCTAAAGTAAATTTTGCATCGGCAATTCTATTACCATATCTCCCTACCAACGCACCAAAAAAGGGGCTTGCCTTTAAATATCCCGAAAGTGAATCATATCCTAATACTATGTCTTCATATTTACCCTCTTTATCAGGTGCTGTCCAGTGCGTAATCAATCCACCATAATCACTTATTTTCACTTCCATGCCCTTTGCATTTGTTAAAGTATAAAGGCTTACTTCTTGTCCGTCAGGCAATTTACCCCATGCTTGTTTCGTAATAGATGCTTTTGTTGTTTCCATTGTATCTTCACTCTTTTTAGACTGGCAGGCAATACTTGCATACATTAACAGAATTCCTGCCAAAAATAATTTGGATTGCGTTTTTATATTATTCATAAGTATTAAAGGGGGTTGATTTTGATTGCCAATATTACACAAAAACTGTCATATTGAGACTTTGTTCAACAAACATTTATGAATTTTAACCTTTCTCATTAAACGAAAACATTAATTTTACCGTTAATTGAGCATTATTTAATAATTTTTAAACAAATATTATCTTCATTTCAAACATGCAAATTCGCAAGATACTTATTGTTGGCCTTTTAGCTGCAACACACCTTATACAGGCACAAACACCTGCTGCGTCTAAATACGACCACAGAGATGCATTTAATCCTCTGTTTAATTTTATGCCTGGTACTGCCTACAGAAGTGGCACAGGTGCACCCGGGCCAATGTACTGGCAGAATAAAGCAGATTATAAAATAAATGCCGCACTTAACGAAACCACCAATACACTCACCGGAGATGTAGAAATTACCTATAAAAATAATAGCCCTGACAAAATTCCCTTTGTTTGGCTCCAATTAGACCAGAATCAGTTTAATGATAATTCCCGTGGAGGAAAAACAACTGCAATAGTGGGTGGTCGCTTTGGAAATACAGGTTTTGAAGGTGGCTATACAGTACAGTTTGTAAGTGCTGAAAAAAAAGTTATTGTAGGTAAAAAGTCTTCGACACGCTCTGTATATGCAGAACACTTGATTGATGATACCCGTATGCAGATACGTTTATCAGAACCATTAGCAAATGGTGAAGAATTGAAAATTAAAATAAGTTATTCGTTTAAAGTTCCTCGTTACGGATCAGATAGAATGGGAAAGCAGGACACCGAAAACGGAACTATCTACGAAATGGCTCAATGGTATCCAAGAATGGCCGTTTATGATGATGTTGAGGGCTGGAATACCCTGCCATATCTGGGTGCTGGAGAGTTTTATTTAGAATATGGTGATTTTGAATATAATATAACTGTACCCTGGGATCATATTGTGGCAGGGTCAGGTGAATTGATTAATCCAAACGAAGTCTTAACAACGGAGCAAATCAGGAGATTTAACGAGGCTAAAAAAAGCGACAAGACGGTTGTTATCAGAAGTAAAGAAGAGGTAACAGACCCAAAGTCAAGACCAAGAAACAGTGGCACTTTAACCTGGAAGTTTAAATGTAAGCAAGCAAGAGATGTAGCATGGGCATCATCAAAGTCTTTTGTTTGGGATGCAGCCAAAATCAATTTGCCAAGTGGTAAAACTTCTATTGCCCAATCGGTATATCCAATCGAAAGTGCAACTGATGATAGCTGGAACCGTTCTACCGAATACGTAAAAGGTTGTATTGAGTTTTATTCTAAATATATTTATGAATATTCATATCCATCTGCCACCAATGTAGCCGGTGTTGTGGCAGGTATGGAATACCCGGGTATAGTTTTTTGTAGCTACAGAGACAAGAATGAAAGTCTTTGGGGAGTAACCGATCACGAATTTGGCCATAACTGGTTTCCGATGATCGTAGGTACAAATGAAAGAAAGTATGGCTGGATGGACGAAGGTTTTAATACCTTTATAAATACACTTTCCACTAAAAACTTCAATAATGGGGAGTATTATCAGCCTGAAAATGCTCGTCAGTATGCTCCATATTTCTACGACCGGGATCCTATCATGAATATCCCTGATGTAGTACAAAGCAATAACTTAGGATTGGCGGCTTATGTAAAACCCGGTTTTGGACTTACAATGTTAAGAGAATTGATATTAGGTGAGAAGCGATTCGATTATGCTTTTAAAGAATATGTAAACCGGTGGGCGTTTAAGCACCCTACACCTTTAGATTTTTTCAGAACCATGGAAGATGCTGCTGGTGAAGATTTAGGCTGGTTCTGGAAAGGTTGGTACGTAAATGACTGGAAAATTGACCAGGGTGTGAAAGACGTCAGCTATATTCAGCAGGATGCCACTAAAGGAGCTGTAATTACGATTGAAAATTTAGAGAAAATGCCAATGCCGGCAGTTGTTGAAATAAAAGAAGCCAATGGCACAACTAAAAGAGTAGATTTACCTGTCGAAATATGGCAACGAGGCAATTCCTGGAGTTTTAAATACCCATCTACCTCTACAATCGAATCCGTCGTAATAGATCCTGATGGAAAATTACCTGATGTTAATGCTAAGAATAATCAGTGGAAACCCACAAGATATAGTTCACCACAAGTTAATTAATCAGCTAATCTTTCAGCCTTCTTCTACCGGAGGAAGGCTGAAAGGTGTAGTAATAGATATTTTTGAGCGTTCGCAAACACCCCCTATTGGTGGATTAAACTTGGAAACATTTACAGTAATTTGCTGAATTTCCGGGAATTGCTCCTTAACAGCTTCAATAATTTTATAGGCAATATGTTCTAATAGCCTGTGTTTGATTTTCATTACATCGGCTATTATAGTATAAACCGCTTCATAATTTACTGTCAAACTTAATCTGTCTTCCTGTGCGGCACGATTCAAATCGGCCGTGATAGCAATATCAATCGAATATTTATTACCCATTTTTTGCTCTTCATCATAATAGCCATGATAAGCAAAAAATTCTAAGCCTTCAAGAGAGATTATTCCCATAAATTATATTTAGTCAGTTACTAATTCTGATGATGGTAAACTTGAATTATACAAATCAGATATTATCAAAGAATGAGCCTCCGCTGCCATTGTCATTACTTTTGCCAATTACGTCATTCACCGTTGGCAATGGAGTACTGTCTTTTGCCTGACTATCTGATTTCTCAACCATAGCCTTGCGAATAGCTGCTTTTACTTTATTAACTTTCTCAAGCATTTCTTCTGTAATAGACTCAATATTATTGTCAACTATGGGTTTAGGCTCTTCCTTTAAATCTTCAGCTTTACTAACAGGAATTTCATGCTCCTCAGTCTTGACATCGCTCTCTTCTTCTTTCGTTGCACCGATAGTATCAAAAAAAGCTACATTGCTATCAATACCTTTCTCTTCTACATCTTCTACTATTCTACCCCCAACCAAACGGCCTTTCATTTCTTCTAATTCCTCAAAACGTCCCTCTGCTGCAAGTAAAGCTTGCTCTACCCATGTACTTGGGTCGTGCATAGCATAATGAGGGCCGGCATTTTCCAGTATTTCACGAATTTTGAAAACGGGAGTAGTAGCCAGATCTTTGAAAGTAAATATGCCTGCATCATACAATAACATTGCAATTTTTGGACCTATTCCTTCAATAAGGTCTAATTCATCAACTTTAGAAGATTCTGTAGCTGAAGTTTTTTGAACAATAGGAGTTTGAATGTCCTGTATCAAATTATGATTTGGCTCCTCTGTTTCCGCAAACTCTTCAGTTGGGCCGTCTTCTATAATATCATTCGCAGATGATTGAAAAGCAACATCTTCCTTTTTTTGGTCTTCCTGTTCAATTTCAGGCAAAGTTTCTTCAACTCTCTCTTCAGTCTCGTCACCAGTAATCTCCTCTGAAGATTCTTCCATGCCGTCTTCTGATATTGTTTCAGGTAACTCCTCCACAGACATTTCTTCACTTTCAATCAGTTCCTCAACAATTGCTTCCGTTTCAGGCACCTCTGGCTCATCTTCCCTTAAATCTGGTATCTCTATACCACCTGATAGTATATTAGAGGCTTCCAGAATTTTTTTATTAATACCTTCTTTGTCGAATTTGTCTTCAAATCGTTGCACATGTTCTAAAGTAGCATTAGAAAGGCTGCGCATCTGTACCAGCAGATTAGTCTTGTAGTGATCCATTGCCTTAAAATCTCTCTCCAGTGCCTTTACCTCTCCCAAAACTTCATCTTTTATATATTTCGCTTTGGTATGGGCATCACGCAATATTTCTTCGGCTTTAGCACGAGCTTCCTGAAGTATTTCATCACTTTTTAGCTTAGACTCCTGAATATGCTTATCGGCTTGTTGATTAGCCTGTTCAGTAATCATGGTACTGGTATCTTCTGCTGTTTTAAGTGTCTTAAATAAGGTCATTTCAATCTCTCTAAGCTTACTTGCTTCTTTTTCAGCCATTTCAAGTTGCATTCTGAGCATCTTGCTTTCGTTAAGTATGCGTTCCCACTCCTGCGAGAGATTTGCTAAAAAATTATCAACTTCTTCGATGTTGTAGCCTCTGAAAGTTTTTTCAAATTCATGTTGGCGTATTTCGAGCGGTGTAATTTTCATTTTGTCAATGTTTTATGGAAATATTAAGGCAAAATTAATAAAAAAACTATCGGTACTCTTGATTCAGATTATTTTCTTCGATTTTGCAAGGAAAGTCAGTAATTAAAACAGGTTTAATTTGCTAATATATTATAACGCTATTACTATAACTATTTTGTTAAGATTTTGATTATATATTTTTTACTTAAGGGTATTATTCAAGTAATTTCCAAACTGAAATCGTACGGTCATCACTACATGAAACAATTTGTTTTTCATAATCTGACCATAAAACCCTGTTTACAGAGGTACCATGCCCGGCGTGTCTGGCACGGTCAATTACCTTTAACAACTTCATTGTTTCAGCATCCCACACCTTTATTGACTTGTCCATACTGCAGGTAACAAATCGCTGACCGTCAGGACTAAACGATAAATGATTAATAGCAAAAGTATGCGCAACTATCTCTTCCTCCAAAGTATAACTTTGATCCACATTCCATATTTTTAGTCGGGCATCTCTGCTCCCCGATAGCAATAAAGTAAACTCAGGTGAATATCTGATGGTAAATACAGAGTTACTATGTGCCGCAATTACTTTCTTTAACTCAAATGTCTTTAAATCAAATATTTTAATCGTATTATCACTATATCCTGCGGCTAATTCTCTTTCAATGGGGTTGATTGCCAGGCATCTCACACTTGAATCCGATGCTTTAATATGTTTACGAAAACTAAGTGATTCAATATCAATTACCGATATAACGCCATTACCACCTGCAACGAAAGCATGGTTATCGTATAATTGAATATCGAAATATAACGTTGGAGCTAACTTTAGTGAACCGATTTCCAGCTTGGTATTAAGGTCGATGATATGAATACCTTCCTGATTTTGAACTATCCATAAATGATTGTGCTTTGGTACATAAGCTAACGCATAAACTGAGTTTTTCACCTTCGCAATTAATTCCCCTACATCAGGTTTTTGCAGATTCCACCTTACTACGTAGCCGTCTCCCGCAGCCGAAAAAAAACGGTGGTTTTCTCCTGATTTCTCTAAAGCATATACACAGTCTCTGTGCCCTGTAAATGTATCTATTTTTTCAACTTGCATCATGGCTTCTCATGATTTTTTCAATCATGTAGCTAATAGTTTTCTAACAATACTTAATTTTGCCTGCAAAACTAATTCTTAAATATATCCATTAATCTTTTCATCTCATGAATTTTTCGGCAGATACAGAAAAAAACATTGTTTTTAAAGAGGTAGAAAAAGTAATTACCGATTTAGGCTTCACTATTGCCAATCAGGATCAGAGCCGTCCATGGGGTGGTTTCTTTGTATTAGATGAGTCGCAGGCACCTAAATTTATCCAAACATACTTCCCACATTTAACTATCAACGATTTTGGCGTTGGGCAAAAACTAAGTCCAAAAATCCTGATAGTTGCTCCTGATAAACGTCTTTCATGGCAATATCATTTTCGCAGGGCTGAAATCTGGAAAGTGGTTGGTGGCATTGCAGGCGTAGTTACAAGCGATACAGATCAGGAAAACGATATACAAACCTTACCTTTAGGAACGATTATTAACCTGAAACAAGGCGAAAGACACCGTTTAATCGGTCTTGACCAGTGGGGTATCATTGCAGAAATCTGGCAGCATACCGACCCCGAAAATCCATCTAATGAAGAGGATATTGTTAGAGTTCAAGACGATTTCGGCCGTTAATGATCTTTCAGAATTTTTCAGATCAACATACATATAATGTTTGCTTACAGGATTTACCGTAAGCAAACATTATCCCAATCCCTATTCTACAAATAACACCAATCCCTTCAGATAACTTCCTTCAGGATGAAAAAGATTCACGGGGTGATCTGCCCCTTGTGTGAGCTGATGTAATACTCTTACTTGTCTTCCCACTTCCAAAGCAGCAGAAACAATAGTATTATAAAAAAGCTCTCTATCAACCACCTGCGAGCATGAGAACGTAAAAAGAATCCCTCCTTTAGCTAAGCGTTTGATACCTTCTATATTTAATCTTTTGTACCCTTGTACGGCCTGATGACGTTTGGCGATGCTTTTAGCATAAGCTGGAGGGTCGAGCACGATTAAATCATAAATCTGGTCATTTTGTTTCAAAAAGCCCATTACATCTTCGACATAGGCTTTATGATTATCAACTTCACCAAAATTGGCTACTACATTCTGATTCACTAATTCAATCGCTTTTTTCGAAACATCTACAGAATGTACCCATTCAGCTCCGGCTTGCAAAGCATAAATAGAAAAGCCGCCTGAATAACAAAAAGCATTAAGTACCCTCTTATTTCTGGCATATTTTGCTAATAATGTCCGATTATCTCTTTGATCAAGAAAGAAACCTGTTTTTTGTCCGGTTACCCAATCAATCAAAAATTTATGACCGTTTTCCAGTACCGAATGAGGTAAAATATAGTCAGTGTCTCCCTCAGAAAATAGATATGTATTGCTTACGGTTTTTGAAAACTCATCGGGCAACGTTTCTGCACTTTTATCATAGATCGCTACCAAACCATTTTCATACACCCTTTTTAGTGCATTGACTATTTTTTCCTTTTCACGCCACATACCAATCGTATGTGCCTGAAAAACAATCACCTGCTGGTAATAATCTAAAATCAACCCCGGAAAACCATCACCCTCACCATGTACTAACCGATAACAGGTCGTATGAGCATCGAGATGTATATTTTTTCTTAGCTCATAAGCATTATTTAGCTTTTTATACCAGAAATCTTCATCAACAGTAACCTGCTCATACGAGAAAATTTTTATGGTAATACTCCCTTTATAAAAATGCCCGGTAGCTAAATAATTACCTTTTTTATCACATACTTCTACTATATCTCCATCATCAGGTTGTCCTTCTGTTTTAGCAATTGCCCCTGAAAATACCCATGGATGTAGCCGTTTAACTACCTGTTCTTTACCTGCCTGTAAAAATACTTTTGCGTACATATTCTATTGTTAAATTCTTATTCTTTGACAAAAGAAGAAAATATAGCATTTAAAGAAAACGTTTTTACGATTTTATATTTACATTTACCTTCCTTAAAATCCAAGTAGCCTTTGTTTCTAACCCCTTAACATGATTATAAGTACTATGAAACTGAACCGTCGAAATTTTTTACGTAACACAGGCCTGTTGGCAGCTACTCCTTTATTAGCCAATCAATTATGGTCATGTACTCCCTCGTCAAAAACAGAAGAAAAAAGTGCCGATTCAACTGCTACTTCATCAATGGTAGCCGAACCCTCAGTAAAAGAATTTGGAATTCAACTCTGGACCGTAAAAGAAGACCTTATTAAAGACCCGAAAGGCGTGTTGAAAGCACTGGCAAGCTACGGCTATAAACAAATAGAGAGTTTTCAGGGCGATAAAGGCGTTTTCTGGGGAATGACAGCCAAAGAATTTAAAACACTAATGGACGATATTGGTAGTAATCTGATAAGTACCCACTGCAACCCTGATTATACCATGAAAAAAGAAACTGAAAGCGAATTCAAAAAATTAGTTGATGATGCAGCAAGTATAGGTATGAAATACTTAATCAATCCTTTTTTAGGTAGTTTGACTAAAGCTGATGAATGGAAAAGAGCCGCAGAAGGATTGAATCGCCAGGGAGAGATTGCTAATAAAGCAGGAATAAGAGTTGCTTACCACAATCATAATTTTGAGTTCAAGAAATTCGCAGATGGTTCAATGCCTGAAACTATCCTTTTAGAAGGTACTGACCCTAAATTAGTTGATTTTGAAGCAGACCTATATTGGGTAGTAGCTGCAGGTGAAAATCCGGAAGAATGGCTTACTAAATACAAAAACCGTTTCCGCCTCGTACACGTAAAAGATATATATTCCGATGTGAAAGTTGCTGAAATAACAGAAAAAGAAAAAGTAAAAGATCCTCTTTTCTCATTCTCAACTACTTTAGGCACAGGCAAAATTGATTTTCCAAGATTATTAAATGTAGCTAAACAGAATGGAGTAGACTATTTTATTGTTGAGCAGGAACGTTTTGACGGAACAACTCCATTAAAAGCAGCAGAAACAGATGCAGCTTATATGAAGAATCTGATTTTTGCTTGAAATATAATTTAAGATATAAATAAGAAAGAGTATAAATTGTGTTTATACTCTTTCTTATTTATATCTTATAAACTCCCTATTAATTCTTTTATGATAAAAGTCATTGTAGGTTCAGCCCGATAAGCAGCTTCAAGAATTCTGCTAAGCTCTGCTTTTTGCAATAACTCAGGAATCCCCATATCAGTAATCACAGAAATACCAAAAACAGGAATATCCATTTGTCTTGCTACAATAACCTCCGGGACAGTACTCATTCCAACTGCATCAGCACCCAACATTCGTAGCAATCTATATTCAGCTTTAGTTTCAAGGTTCGGTCCTGCCACGCTCACGTACACACCTTTATGAAGTCCTTCTAAGCCGTTTTGTGTAGCTATTAACAAGGCTCTTTCTACCATTTCCATTTCGTAGGGCTCACTCATATCAGGAAAACGGTCGCCCATCATATTCTCTCCTACCAATGGGTTTTCAGGTAAGAACAATGAAATATGGTCTTCAATAATCATTAAATCACTCTCCTTGTAGGTAGGGTTTAGTCCTCCGGCAGCGTTAGAAACAAATAATCTTTCAATGCCCAACATTTTCATTACCCGCACCGGAAAAGTAACCTGTTGCATGGAATAACCTTCATAGTAATGAAACCTGCCTTGCATACACACCACTTTTTTACCATTGAGTGTGCCGAAAAACAATTTCCCCTTATGAAATTCAACCGTTGCTATCGGAAAATGAGGTATATCACTATAATTAAGCGTGAAATCCACCTCCATTTCATCTGTAAGCTTTCCTAAACCTGTTCCTAAAATAATTCCGAACTGTGGTCTGAAATCTCCTGTCTGCGATTGTATATAAGCCGTAGATTCCTCAAATAATTTAAGCATGTAGATAATAAAAAATGATTTACAAAGACAAGGTACAAAATAAAACTAAAAAAAGCATGACTCTCCGAGCCATGCTTTTCAATCTGTGAACCAGATTATATCTTACAACGCCAATGTACCTTTGCGAGCAGCATCAACTAAAGTAGCCTCTAAGCCTTTTTTGTTGATTGTACGAAGAGCAGAAGTAGAAACTTTCAATGAAACCCATACACCTTCTGACTCAAGGAAAAATTTCTTGGTTTTAAGATTTGGGAAAAACTTACGCTTTGTTTTATTATTAGCGTGCGATACGTTGTTACCGACTTGCGTTCTTTTACCAGTGATTTGACAAACCTTTGCCATTGTCTTATTTAATATTTTCTATGAAAAAAAGATAATTCCTAAACGGGAGTGCAAAATTCGTAATTTTTTTGGAAATAAAAAAGTATCAGTCATTTTTTTTTGAATCCATAAGGACAATGCCGGCACCCACTCTTGCAACAATATCCCCTTTTTTTGTGATATATATCGGTAAAAACCATTAAATCACCCTCCATATAATAATCTTCTGTTTTCAACGGTGGCAAATGCGAATCTCCCTTTTTATTTTTTCTCGTCTCCAATTTTGAATTATTCTTTTGTTCTATTAACTTTTGTTTTCAATTAAACGTTTCCTTAATCGCATGAATTTGACCATCCGTCTGGCCACAATAGCCGACGTGCCTACCATTCTTGGCATCTATGCAGCAGCTTTAGACAATAATGGAGTGCTTTCAGTAGAAAAAGCACAAAAGATTTTTATTCAGCAAAGCCTTTATCCAGATTATCATGTTTTTCTTGCTGAAATTGACAATGTGGCTGTTGGCACTTTTGCCCTATTAGTAATGGAAAACATGGCACATATGGGCACCCCATCGGCAGTAGTTGAAGATGTAGGCGTATTGCCGGGCCTGCAAGGAAAAGGAATCGGAAAAGAAATGATGAAATATGCCCTTGAATATGCCAAAGAAAAAGGTTGCTATAAAATGAGTCTTTCAAGCAACCTCCGACGGGAACAGGCACACAGATTTTATGAGTCCTTAGGTTTTAAAAAACACGGTTTTAGCTTTCTGATGGAATTAACCTAAAGTAATTCTGCGATGTTTGAAATAGGGTTGCAATACCTTTCTATCAAAAAGTACCAATAATATTATCAGATTTAATAAAATCGCAATTTGAGTAAAATAACTTGTCATAAAACCGTTAATAAACTCTAAAACTTCATTAGGCTGCTCTACAGTTATTACAACTGTTGGTTGATAGAATATTGCAACAAGGATGGTAGTTAATAATACTACAAGCATTGTTCCAATGAACCCATACGTCCATTTTGCACTCCATGCTTTTTTCTTAGCCAATACAAATGCTGGCTCTTCATTCGATAGCATCTCTAATACATTAGCCGTAAAATTGAGTGATGGCTTTTCCAATGGCATTTCTGCCAACTCAAAGTGAATAGTTGCTAATTCATTAAAATATTGCTGATAGCTTACTGAATCAGCCAAAAGATGAATATGCTGTTGCAAAACTTCTGCATCAGCAACTCCATCAAGAATATCAAATATTTGTTCGTCTGTCAGCATAATTCTTTTGTTTAATTTTACGCTCTGCACCTGCCCGCTTTTTTATATTAAACTTCTTACTTCTTCTTTCCAGTGTTTTTTCATTTCTTCTGCCAGCCGTTTTCTCGCCCTATGAATCTTTACCTTGGCAGTTTCTGCGCTGATTTGAGTAATGGCCGCAATCTCTTCTAAAGACTGCTCCTTCAGATAAAACAAAGTTATTAGTAAAACATCATCTCCCTGAAGCCGTTGCATTGCCAGTCTGATAGCATTCTGGCGTTCATTTCTTCTGATTTCTTCGCTCGAATCACTCATATTACTTACTATCGATGCCTGTGTCGACGTATCAATATCTTCTGTAAAGATACGATTTTTTCGTTTCTGCATCAAAGCCGCATTAAAAACTATCCTATAAAACCATGTGGTAAATTTAGCTTCAAAGTTAAAAGTATTAACATTCCTATATACTTGTAGAAAAGCGTCTTGTGCTATTTCTTCTGCATCTTCCCGGCTATTTAAGATACGAAATGCAACAGTAAACGCATAGTCTTTGTAGCGATTAATTAACTCTTTGTAAGCTAACCTATCACCTGCCTGAATACGCTTAAGTAGGGTAATATCTTTTTGTTCGTCGTTCACTATCCCATTTGATGCAGCTTTCTAAAAAACGTTACACTCTATTAGAGAAAATATTTTTTTAAATGGCTTGTAACCTCAAATAAAATATCTGCATCCTATGCCAAAATATTGTTTCACATTTAAAAATAAATACATTATGTCTCCTGCAGTAGCTTTAGTTGTTCCAGTAACCGCAATTGTTTGTATTTCAGGTCTGCTGGCTATTTTAAGAAAATTTGAAAATGAAGAACGAATGGCCATGATTGAAAAAGGTCTTACCCCACCACAAAAAGGTAGTATGCGAGTAAACCCAGCCTCTGCTTTGCGTTGGGGTTGCTTATTTATGGGTGTTGGTTTAGGAATATTTATAGCTAATATATTCCAGAATGTAACAAACAAAGATTCAGAGGCCTTGTATCCTGCATTGATTTTATTCTTTGGCGGTCTGGGTTTGCTGGTGTCTTACTATATACAACTGAAATTAGATGAAAGACATAAATAGTTTTTAATTTCAGAATGGTTTCATTTTTTCCATTTGGCCAGATTACCTTTTGCACCAATAGCCCAGCAGTCATTTTTATAACAGGATATAGCATGGAAAGCCTCAGTATCGACGGCGTTCCATGTTTTACCCATATCTGCCGATATACCTGTTCCAGAGGTACCCACTACCAATAGGCTCTTATCTGTCAATACCCAACCCGATTCTTTCAATCCATCCGGGTTTGCTCGCTCCGTTAAAGTCCAGGTTTTTCCGCCATCATGGGTGATAGCTACATTATCCACTACTTTTTTATCTTCTTTATAATCACCTCCGGTAGCAATACCATCTTTATCCGTATAAAAGTGCAGACCAAAAATACCAGAGGTCTCTCCTTGCTTGAAAGGCGTTTCTACTACTTGCCAGCTTTCACCTTTATCAGTTGTATAAAATACCCTGCTTTGTGTATTAATCCAGGCCAGATTTTCATTTCGTGCATTTACGCAAGTACCACTCGCGGCAAAAGAAGCCTCTCCTTGTTTAATTGTGGGGAGCTTTTCTTTAGCTATTCTAATCCATGTTTCACCGTCTGAAGTTCGCAAAATATAAGGTTTATCATCAATCGGGTCTCCAATTAAAATCCCTTCTTTTTCATTCCAGAAATCAAAAGAGTCAAAAAATGCTCCTTTTTCAGTAGTCTGAAAAATGATCTTCCAAGATTTCCCTCCATCCTTAGTTTTATATATTCTGGCAGCCCCTTTATCTGCATCACCTGCGCTCATGGCATAGGCTATTTTTGCACTTGCACCATATATGTCTCTAAAATCTAAAGTTTCTGCCCCCTCTATTTTCAACACCTGCCATTTTTGCCCGCCATCAGTTGTTTTAAGTATAGTTCCTTTGGTTCCACCAGCCCATACTACTTTACTACTTACTGCACTAATAGAACGAAAAGAAGCATCAGTTCCGGCTTCTTGTTTAATCCATTGGGCTTTTACAGTAGTTATCGATAAAATTAAAATAAGAGGAAAACGTTTTTTCTTAAAAATAAAGAGAATCATATTAATCATTCAGAATAGTATCTATTTTTGTACGATGAACCAACGAATATACATATTTCTTTCAATCATTTTCTTTTTTTCAAGTTGCTTTTTTGCTCAGGCACAGGAAGAAGTAATAATAGGATTCGGGAAAAAGAATCTCCTGATTGACGAGAATTTAGTGATTAGCGTAATAATTACGGGCAACGATAAATCAAATGTAAGTATTTTTCCCGAAATACAGGGCTTTACCAAAGCAGATAGAAAAATAATACACGCTAAAGGTCAGTCTCACACTATTACGCAAAACTATACCCCTATTAAGGAAGGCTCTTTTCGGATCCCCCCTTTTGAATTAACTGTCAATGGAAAGATATACGAATCTGAATCAACAACTATAGTGGTAACCCCCCCCAAAGATGAAGCGGAAGAAGAAAATAATGAGGTAATTAGTTTAGAGAATATAAAAGATAATGCCTTTCTGGCTTTGAATGTTGATAAAAGTACAGTTTACGTAGGAGAAGGATTCAGAGTATCACTCGCATTTTATATTGCAGAAACCAATACCATGCAAATGGGATTCCCTGATGATCTCAATGCTCAGGTTGATCTAATTGCAAAAAAAATAAAATCACCGGATTGCTTAGAAGAACGAATCAATATTACAAAAATTGTAGAAGGTCACCGTACAATAAATGGCAAAAAGTATTTAACCTATAAGTTTTTCGAAGCCATTTATTTCCCGCTGAATAATCAACCGGTGAAAATTCCTGCTGTGGAGCTGAGAATGGATCAAAGTAAAAAAAATAATGCTGAAAAGGAATCAATTAGTTTCACAAATAAGCCTTTCACGGTCAAAGTACTGAACTTACCCGAACATCCGCTAAAAGATAAAGTAGTAGCAGGTAATTTTAATTTGGTTGAGCAGATTGAAACCAGAAAAATTAATACTGGCAAAAGCTTCAACTACAGCTTCAGGATAGTAGGTCAGGGTAATTTTTCTACTGTTAGTGTTTCATCTCCTTCCAACGATAGCTTCTTCGATTTTTACCCCCCAGAAGTAAAGGAAATACATAATAACGATTTCACTATTCAGGAAAAGGAATTTCGTTATCGGGTAGTTCCTAAAGATTCGGGTCAGCAAGCCTTGAGCAAATATTTTTATTGGATATATTTTAATACTAAAACTGAATCTTACGATACGCTCAAATCAAAAATAAAGATAAAAATCCTGGGCAAAGCCATAGCCGATAAAGAGTCTGGTACTTCAGAAGATATATTTGCTGGCATTGATAAGTTAGATACTTCAACTATTCAGACAAATTATCAGGAAGTAGTTAAAAATATCTCAAACCTCCTGATAATCTGTATGGTAATGGGATGTATATACTTATTTAGTTGGAGACGACGGATAAAATAATTTAAAGTTTTGGATGCTTTTTGTGAAAATCTGTCGCATCCTGATAGGCTTTGGCTACTTGTAGTAGTTTAGCCTCTCCAAATAGTTTCCCCATAAATGTAATGCTGGTTGGCCTTCCTTCGGTTCTGAACCCATTAGGTAAAACCACACAAGGATGGCCAGTAAGATTAGTCAAAGTCAGGTTTCTCCCAAAAGATGGTGACAGATACACGTCTATACCCTTTAAACGACGCTCCATTTCCTGAATTAGCAAAGTACGATGACGATTCGCCTGAATATATTCTACGGCAGGAATAAATCTTGCTGAACGAAAAGCATTAGGCCAGGCATTTTTATTCTGACGCACCATTAAATCATCTTTACCAGACCTTGTCAATTCGTCAAAGGCAGCGGCAGCTTCTACTCCAAGCAAAAAGCTTATATCATTTGAAGGTAAATCAGGTAATTCCATAGGAATTAATTCTGCTCCTAATTTCTGAAGAATAACCAAACTCATTGAATCCATACTTTTGGTTGGGTATTTACGTTCAAAATCGCCTTTCAGATAAGCAATTTTGATGCCTTTTAAGCCTTTGGTACCATCATAATTGAATGGTGCCTGAATACAGGTAAAATCCTCGCCGTCTACCCCTTGAATAGCATTAAATACAATGGCACAGTCTTCTACCGTTCTGCAAATTGGCCCTAATTTATCCATACTCCAACTTAAAGTCATAGCCCCGGTACGAGGAACTCTACCGTAAGTAGGACGTAAGCCTGTAGTACCACATTCTGTTGAGGGAGAGACAATCGAACCAAGGGTTTCGCTTCCAATAGCAAAAGGCAATAACCCTGCTGCAACTGATGAAGCTGAACCTGCTGATGAACCACTTGAACCCCTATTCAAATCCCAGGGATTCAACGTCTTGCCGCCAAACCATACATCTCCCATAGCTAATTCTCCTAAAGTCAGTTTAGCACAAAGCACAGCCCCTGCTTTTTCTAATCTTTGTATCACTATTGCATCCTTATCAATCACCTGATCTTTATAGGGTACCGAACCCCAGGTAGTCTTATAACCTTTTACAGCCAATAAATCCTTCGCGCCATAAGGAATACCATGAAGCAAGCCTTTGTATTTCCCTGCCTTTATTTCGCTATCAGCTCTGGCAGCCTGTTTCATAGCAAGGTCTTCAGTAATGGTAATTGCATAATGCAACTTTCCGTCATACTTTTTCAATCTTTCAATAAAAAACCTGGTGAGTTCGACAGAAGAAATCTTTTTTGCACGGATTAACTCGGCTAACTCTCGCACCGAATAATAAGCTAAATCATCACGATTAGCAGGCACACTGATTGCCCCAATCTGCGAGGCCTTGAATGGCAGGTACACTTTTTCAAATTCAAAACCTACTGGTAATGGGTTAAAGTATAAAGCCGGAGCAACACTATTGTCCAACCGAATTTTTCTGATACTCTCATAATCTTTCCGATTATCATTCAAATCGTTAATCATCGAGTCCGCTTCTGCATCAGTAAAATCTAATCCTAAAATCTTTTCAGCCTGATTAATCACTTCGATAGTTATAGGAGGATTTTCAATAACTTTAGTGATAAAAGCACCCAGACCTAACGAGACAATACAAGCAACAGGTAATACGAGTTTTTTCATGCTTCAAAAGTAGTATTGTTGATAAGGTTTTAAGTGAACAATATACTTAATATTTGAGAAAACTAAGTAAGACTTTTAATTTAAAAGTAATTTAATCTCTTCAAAAAAGGTAGAGACAGAGCATTGCCCTGTCTCTAAGCACCAAAAATATTTAATAACTTAAAAAGCTATTTCTTCATAGCTTTAATCGCATCTTTATAACTCACCAGTTGAATACCTTTCCGTTCAATGGCTTCTTTCACTTTTTCACTTGTAAAGATATTAGTTACATCTTGACGGCCTTTGGCTACATCTTCATAACCGATATGGTAAATAGCCCTTAGTTCGTCATTATCAAGCCCCGGGTGCTCAACATACACATATGTTTTCCCTTCTTCCAGTTTATCCAACAGAGTAATAAATGCTTCAATACGCTCTTCAGTAGTTTTATTTCTGAAATCAAACCCGGTGTAATTAATTCCAGAATCAGTGTCAATCATAGCCAGATTGTATTCTTTAGCTACTCTTTTTGTCATTTCTTTTACTTCTGGCGTAAACCCCGTACTTCCCATATGCCCGGAGATATGGCTTAGTCTTGGAATATATTTTAAAGCCATTTCTATCTGAGCTCTCAATTCTTTTTCGACATCTGCTACCTTCCAGGCATTATCCATTACGGCCTGTTGCAGATAATTATTGTTGTGAAAGAGCATCGGATAAAAATAACCGTCTTTGTTTCTTAAACTTGGAGCATCAGTCAGCGGACGCCATTTAATATTATCCCATTCAGCTGTTATAGCAAAATGTAACCCAACATCAACTGTTTTGTTTTGTTCTAATAATTTAACCGCCTCAGGGAACCAGGGCGAAGGAACAATTACTTCTATAGAAGTTTCAATTCCTTCGTTGTAACATTTTATTAAAGCATCATTACCCGAGTGAGAAAAGCCCATATCATCGCCCCTGACAATCAGCTTAGGAGGATTAGCCAGATTTTTTCTCAAAACTCCTTTTTTGCTTGATTTACTGAAAATATTGGCAAACTCAATAGCCACTTTGTCCCCATCAAAGGTACATTTGATAGTCTCAGTATGCGGGCTTTCAATATATCGGAGAGTTAATTCTAAATTATTATCGTCGTTCCATGTGTAGCTACCTGCTACTTTAAAAGGAGGCAGGTTATTCCGGTTAGCCTTAGCTCTTGCAACTAAATAAGGCCCGAATTTAGTTGTTTCGCTATATTCCCACTTACCCTTGCCGAATGGGATACGATGGGTAATTGAATCTGTTTTTAAACTTAAATAACAAACATTATTTTTAAAATCAAGACTGATACTTTCGAGTGATCTGTCTTTAGCAATTACTCCAAAAGTTCTCCCCGAAATCTTTGCTTCTAAAGAAGAACTTGCATTTTTTTGTGGAATTGATAAGGCTAACTGACTGGTTTTTTCTCTGAGATTCGCTAATGCTTTCGGGTTAGAAGGTAATTTCTTTGGTTTAAACGCTGGTAAAATATATTTCCAGACCAGATTAATTTCAGATTGCATATCCGGCGCTTCGGCAGTTAATAATACGACAGCGTCTTGGTCGGGCATTACAATAATAAACTGTCCGTTAGCACCATCACCTCTGTAAGCATTGTTCCGGCAACGCCACATCTGGTAGCAATACCCTTGTAGCCAATCACTCGAATCTTTCTTAGCCTGCGGTGCACTTGGGTCTTGCATGATTTTCATGGTTGAAGCTTCTTCTACCCATGAAGCAGGTAAAATCTGTTTGCCTTTCCACATCCCTTTTTGTAAGAATAACTGACCAAATTTTGCCATATCTTCGGTTTTTACCCTTAAACCCCATCCACCTGTATTTATTCCCTGTGGACTAACCTCCCAATCAATACCTTCAATGCCAAGTGGGTCAAATAATCTTGGTTTCAGATAATCTACAATCTTTTCACCGGTTACTTTAGTAACAATTGCCGACAGCATATACGTTGCTACTGAATTATATAAAAATTTAGTCCCAGGTTCATTAACAATTGGCGTACTTAAAAAGGTTTTTACCCAGTTATCGCTCATTGCCACAGGCCCTGTGGGGTCTGGTACTTGTCCGGCACTCATACTTAACAAATCTTTTACTTTAAGTTCTGCAAGATTTGGGCTAACCTTTGCTGGTAAATCATCAGGAAAGAAAGAAATAACTTTATCATTCACGGTAAGCTTTTTCTCAGAAACTGCAAATCCTACGGCCGTAGCAGTAAAGCTTTTGCTGCAAGAGTACATCGTATGTTTTAAATCTGCCCGATAAGGGTTCCACCAGCACTCTGCTACTACTTTGCCATGACGCACAATCATGAAACTATGAAACTCATGCTTGCTTTTGGAAGCAGCTTCTAAAAACTGATTGATACCCTCGCTTGAAACCCCTTCCGCTTCGGGTGTACTTCGTGGAAGAGAAGAGTTTTTCTGGGCAAACGCGTAAATACTGAAACAAAGGAGAAGTAGTATTTTCTTCATGAGTATCGGTTGAATAGGTTAATTATTTTATATAAGGTTGAAAAACTTCTGAATTTATAGAATATCTGATAATTTTCATAATTTCTTATAAAAAGACAGTAGTTTTGTCACTAATACCTTAAGAAAGATTTTCCTTAAGTATTGCAGTAAGTTCTTTTGCTTGAGTTACAGTCATAAAATGACCTCCTCCTTTTATGACAATATCAGCGTTAACGAAACTCAAGGGTAGAATATGGTCATTATCACCGTGAATATGAATAATATTTGGGTATATAGTTTGATTTTTCCAATAGACAATTTTATCAATTGCCCATCTCAAAAAAACTTCATCAAGGTCTTTTAGGATTTCAGAAAGCATTGCTTTGTGTTCATTCTCTTCTGTTCCAAAAAACCAATCGCTCATAAAAGTATAGCGCTTCAGCAATTTAGCAGGTAAAATCTTGTGTAATTTTAAATAACCAGCCCAGCGATAATAGAAAGGGATCTCTTTACAGGTTTTGGCAGACGCAAGCAGGATAATTTTTTCAATATTCATATACTTGGCTATTTCCATTGCCATCATTCCTCCTAATGACAGACCAATTAAAATAGGATTTTCAGTTTTTATCTGTGTAGTCAATCTTTTTGCATAATCTGCAATATTCTCATTTGCCTCAGGTTTTATCCATTTAATGAAAGTTATATCAAATCCAGTAAAATCCAAGTATCTGAATACCCTTTCATCCACACCTAAGCCACTAAAAATATAAATATGCCTCATGATTATGCAAAAAAGCAAAAGAGAGAAAAGTACCCTTCTCTCTCTTTCTGAATATTCATTTAAGAATTACTAACCTTCGTCTTAGGTCTGATAATCAGCCTCAGAGATTGATCGTAAGTTACATAGCTCCATAGCCAGTTAATAAATACCATTAGTTTATTTTTAATACCTAAAATCGACATTAAGTGAACAAACATCCAGACATACCAGGCAAAAGCCCCCTGGAACTTCCAGAAAGGTAAATCTACTACTGCCAGGTTCCTTCCGACGGTTGCCATTGAGCCTAAATCATTATACTTAAATCCCTCTGGCGATTCACCCCTCATTATTTTAATAATATTCTTTGCTAATAGCTTCCCTTGCTGAATAGCCGGTTGTGCCATTTGTGGGTGTCCGTTCGGAAACTTCTCATCTCCGCTCATGATAGCAATATCCCCCACTGCAAAAATATTCCTGAAACCCTCCACCTGATTAAACTCGTTTACTTTCATACGGGCACCTCTTCCAAAAATTTCAGGTGCAAACCCTTCAATTGTATTGCCTTTAATCCCCGCTGCCCATACAACATTATTGGTTCGTATCTTTTCATTGGTGCTCGTAAAGGCATATTTACCATCAAAATCAGTAATTCTTACGCCATTTTTTACAATCACACCTAAACGCTCGAGGTATTCTTTTCCTTTAGCCGAGGCTTCATCTGACATTACCTCTAATACTTCTGGTGAAGACTCAAACAAATAAATCTTCATCATATTAAAGTCAAGCTCCGGGTAATCTTTTGGCAAAATGATTTTCTTCATTTCCGCCAATGTCCCCGAAACCTCAACTCCAGTTGGTCCTCCACCTACCACAACAATATTCATCAGGCCTTCACGGGTTTCAGTATCTTCAGCCGTCAAAGCATCTTCAAAATTCTGTAATACTCTATTCCTCAAGTAAATAGCTTCAGAAACCGATTTCATCGGTATAGCATTATCAATCATATTTTTCATGCCAAAGAAATTTGTACCTGCTCCCATAGCTAATACCAGATAATCGTATTTTATCTCTCCCAGATCAGTTTGTATTACATTTTTTTCAGGCAATACCTTTGTAACATTAGTAATACGGATATGCACGTTTTTCTTTCGCTGAAATATTTTACGAAGAGGAAAAGAGATTGAACTGGGTTCAAGTCCAGCCATAGCTACCTGATAAAAAAGCGGCTGAAACTGGTGGTAATTATTCTTATCAATCAGTACAATCTGAACATCTCGATTAGCAAGTTTCTGTGCAAGTGCCAGACCTCCAAAACCCGCACCAACAATCACGATGCGCTTTTGGGAAGTATCAGGAATATTAGGTTCCATAGTATTTGTAGCCGAAGCAATTTTGGATTTTTCTAATAATAAAACGTCAAAAGAAATACTTTTGTTCGGTCTTTTTTATATTTATTCAAGGTATTTGCTAAAATAAAAAACCCGTTCGAAGAAATCTTCAGACGGGCTGTATTTTGCTCAGAATAACATTTCATTCGGTGGTTTTATACCTTTCATTCGAATATAAATCGTGGTTTGCCCTCGGTGGTGAGTTTGGTGTTCAAAGGCTTTGGCAAAAACCATTTCTTTGCTCATATCCCCTCTATTCCCAAATTTCACCATTTCTTTCATTTGCTCGTCGGTCATACCTTTTAAGGCATTAATGACAAAATCGTAGCTATCTAATACCATTTTGGTTGTTGCCGCTTTTGATTTGTCTTCCGATTTTTCAGAAGCTCCTCTTTCAACCGGGCTTTTTATACCACTTGCCAAAGCAGCAAAGTTATAATTCGCATCTGCCAGATGTAGCAACTGTTGCGCAAAAGAACGTATATCAGGAGATGGTTTAAAATCATAGCCGTCGTCTGGCATTGTCTCCAGATATAATTTAGTGTAGGCTTTGGCTCTCTCCCACTCCTTTACCATTTGCTCTTTGTCAAGCGCGCTGGCATTCAAAAAGCTGAAGACAAACAGGGTCAGTAAGCTTAGTAGTAAAGATGTTTTTTTCATAAGTAATAGATGTTTAAAATTTAACTTAGACAATTTCTGAAAGTAAATGTAACAAAAAAGAGACTTGCTGCTAACAGGAAGTCTCTTTTTAACAATTTATTTAAAATCAGTTGGCTACAAATTCACCACTAGCTCTTAACTCTACCTCTTCGCTTACTACTGCTGCAGGCATAGCACCAACACCAAAGTCAGTACGTTTGATAGTACCCGATGCTTTGAAACCAGCTAATTTTTTGCCCTGACGGTTTTGTCCGGTACCAACTAACGTAAGGTCTACTGTAACAGGTTTTGTTACGCCTTTAATTGTCAGATCGCCAGTTAATTGGAATTTTTTAGGACCTACAGGTTTGATGGCAGTACTTTTGTAAGTGATAGTCGGATATTTTTCTGTATCAAACATATCAGCTCTGTTTAAGTGAGCATCTCTGTTTTCTTGATTGGTGTTTACACTTTTTGCATCAATTGTGAATTCAAAAACTGCATCAGAGAAATCTTCTTTAGACGAAGTAAGTTTCGCATCAAAACTTCTGAAAGTACCATCTACTTCTGATAACATCAAGTGTGTTACTGTAAAGTTTACTTTAGCGTGTGCTTTGTCAACTGACCAAGTCTGAGCAAACGAACTAACTGACGCCAATAGGCTAAATACCAAAACAACTGCTTTTTTCATTAGTCTTTGTAATTTTAATTAATAATAGTGAATTGATTAAGAAACAAATGTAGGTACATATTATTTACCTACAAGTATTTTTCAGGGTTTAACAAAATATTAACTTAATTAAGTTCAACAAAGATGGGCATACATGGCAAAATACTTTCAGGCAAGTCGACATACTCCTAAAATTACTCGGCATTCTTTAATATTAAGCAGATTTTAAAAATTCCTCCATAATTACCGAATCTGTCAAAATCTTGATCCCGAAAACCCCTGTCAGAATATCTTATTTTTACTGAAACAATTTAAAACGTTTGCACGACGATTTGAAACGTTTGCAAAAATAAATATTTTTATATTTAGTCTTTATATAATACTATTGTAACTATTATTTGTCTAATATACAATTATTGCCATTTTAAAACTTGTCTATACCAGACAGAAAACCTAATTTTGCCCTAACTTGTCTATACAAGTTATAAATAAAGAATAACCTAAATTCTGCTTTTTAGCTGTACCACCTTTGTATGAAAGACCAGAATCTATTAGTTAAGCCACAACAAAACCCAATTTATCAAAACTTCACAGCCGATGAAGTTGGCTGGAAATACCTGAATTTTGGTGCAAGGCTCATGCAAAACGGTGAAATATGGGAGTATGACACAACGGATCATGAGATGGCGATAGTGATTTTAGGGGGGAATTTCAAAGTAGATTCAGACAAAGGTTCCTGGGAGGTAACCAACGGACGCAAAGATGTTTTCAGCGGCATTGCTCATACCCTTTATTTACCCCGTAATACTAAATTCACACTTATTGCAACCAGCGATACGCTCGATATTGCCTATTCCTGGGTAGTTACCGATCAGGATTTTCAGCCATATCTGAAACAGCCCGATGAGTGTGCAATAGAATTTAGAGGGGGCGATAATGCTAACCGCCAGATAAACAGTCTTATACAACCCGGTTCGCCTTGTCATAAAATTGTTTGTGTAGAGGTCTATACTCCATCCGGTAACTGGAGTTCTTTTCCGGCGCATAAACATGATGAAAGGATTGTGGATCAGGACGGGAAACTCATTGAAGCCGAATTAGAAGAAATCTATTTTTACAAGTTCCAGTCTCCGCAGGCTTATGCCATTCAACAGGTATATACCTATGATAGAAGTTTAGATGAAATCATTCGAGCACGCAATAATGAGGCAGTTTTGGTTCCTGAAGGTTATCATCCGGTTGCTGCCTGTCATGGGTATCACGCATACTATCTTAATTTTTTAGCCGGAAGCGACCAGGTTCTCACAGCTACTAATGACCCCGACCATGAATGGATTTATGGTACCTGGAAAACACAAGACCCCAGATTACCATTGGTAACAGCCGACATGAACGTATAACTGATTTACATGCAAGAAAAAACTAAAAAATACGATATTCTGACAATAGGACGTTCATCTATTGATTTATATTCTAATGATATAGGTTCACCTTTTGTTGATATTACCTCCTTTGGTGCTTTTGTGGGTGGCTCTCCTCTGAATATTGCCGTTGGTTGTAAACGTTTAGGCTTGAATACAGCCTTTTTAACAGCCGTTGGCAACGATCAGGTAGGGAAATTCATTCTTAATTTTTTAGATAAAGAAGGAATCAATACTTCATCAATCCCAACCATCAATACTGCTCGTAGTTCAGCAGTTATTTTAGGAATTGAACCACCTGACAGGTTTCCTTTAGTCTATTACCGTGATAATTGCGCCGATATTCAGATCAATCTCGAACATATACGTCAGGCTGATATTTCACAATATCGCGCGGTTATGTTTTCAGGTACGGCATTTAGTAAAGATCCCAGCCGTACAGCTATGTTTTATGCCATTGAAGAAGCTAAAAAGCATAGAGCCGTAACGGCACTCGACATCGACTTCCGTGCTGACCAATGGTTTGATCCCTTAGCTTTTGGGGTAACCATCAGAGCCGCGCTTCCTTACATGGATTTTGTCCTGGGTACAGAAGAGGAAATTCTTGCTGCTTTTATGACTGATCCCAAACAATTAGAAATCAAGCATCAGCAAATATCCGCGCCTGAAATCAGAGGCAATATTGACAATGCAATTCAGGAGATTTTAAATAAAGGCGTAAAAAACCTGATTGTGAAGCGTGGGGCTGATGGTGCTTCAATTTTCCGGCAAGGTGAAGACGAGATAAAAGTACCCGGTTTTCCGGTAGAAGTAATTAATGTATTAGGTGCCGGGGACTCATTTGCCGCCGGATTTATGTACGGTTATCTGCAAGGCTGGGATCTGTACAAGGCTGTAAGAATGGCCAATGCTACGGGGGCAATTATGGTAACCAAACATGGTTGTGCCAATTTTATGGCAACACTTGAAGAAGCGATAGCTTTTGCCAATAGCAAAGGAGGACTATAATTATTCAGAAAAATTCTTTTAAAATAAATGGTAAAATTAAATAACTATATAGACGGACATTGGGTAAGTAGCTACTCAGAAGGAATGTTAGATGTGAAAAACCCTGCCAATCAGGAGGTGATAGCGCAAGTACCACAGGGTTCAGTACAGGATGTACAAAAAGCAGCCGAAGCTGCTGCCAGAGCATTTCCTGAATGGAGAAACATTCCGGCCCACCGCAGGGTACAATACCTTTTTAAACTAAAAATACTCTTAGAAGATAATATTGACGACATTTCGAGAACCATCGTTTTAGAAAGTGGTAAAACTTTTGGTGAAGCAAAAGCAGAAATGCAACGTGCCATTGAAAATGTTGAAAACGCCTGTGGTATCCCAACTATGATGCAGGGAACCTTCTCGGAAGATATTGCCAGAGGAGTAGATGAATTTATGATTCGCCAGCCTGTAGGCGTGTGTGCCTGTATTGCTCCATTTAACTTTCCGGGAATGATTCCGTTTTGGTTTTTGCCTTACGCCATTGCTTGTGGAAATACTTATATCATTAAACCATCAGAAAAAGTGCCACTTACCATGACCAAGGTAGTGGAACTGATGGAAAAACTGGATTTGCCAAATGGTGTAATCAACCTGGTACATGGTACAAAGGAAGTAGTTGATGGTATTTTACAACACCCGGTTATCCGTGCCATCAGTTTTGTAGGGTCGAGTAATGTAGCTCGCTATGTGTATTCGCAAGGTGCTTTATATGGCAAAAGAGTACAGGCGCAAGGTGGTGCGAAAAATCCGGTATTGGTGTTACCGGATGCTGACATAGAAATGACTACCCAGATTATAACGGATAGTGTATATGGTTGTGCAGGCCAACGTTGTCTGGCAGCCTCAACAATTATCACTGTTGGAGACCATAAACAAATTACCGAAAGCCTGGTTGAAGCAGCCAAAGGCCGCACAACAGGCTTTGGATTAGATGAAAAAAGCCTGATGGGTCCGGTAATAACTGCTGAAAGCAAAAATAGAGTTGAACAATTGATTCAACAAGGAGTGAAAGAAGGAGGAAAATTGCTGGTTGATGGTAGCAATGCGAAAGTATCAGGCTATGAAAACGGTAACTTTATCTTACCAACCATTTTAGAAGATGTTCCATTGAGCAGTCATGTGGCGCAAACAGAAATTTTCGGACCTGTCATGTCTTTAATGCACCTGAACGATGTAGATGAAGCCATTGAGTTTATCAATAGTGGCAAATATGGCAACGCCGCCTGTATCTTTACCAGTAGCGGTGCCAATGCCAGGAAATTCAGACATGATGCCGATGCCGGAAATATCGGTATTAATATCGGGGTAGCTGCCCCTATGGCTCAATTCCCTTTCTCTGGTTGGAAAGACAGCTTCTTTGGCGACTTACATGGGCAGGGTATGCACTCTGTTGAGTTCTTTACACAAACCAAAGTGGTAATTGAACGCTGGCTGAAAGAATGGACACGCAAATTCTGATGAATCTACTAATAAAACAGAACTATTCGTACACTTACCTATATAAAATTGAATGAAAAATACTTTAAAAATCGGTATTGTCGGGCTTGGCCGGATCGGGCAGATACACCTTGCTAATATAGCTACCCGAATAAAAAATGCAGAAGTTGTTGCTGCGGCTGACATATCTGAAAATCTACTGGATTTTGCCAGAAGACACGGCGTAGAAAACGTTTCTACAAGTCCCGAATCGGTATTGACAAACCCTGACGTTGATGCCGTGATTATCTGTACCCCTACTCCATCGCACGTACCATATACGATTTTGGCTGCCCAACATGGCAAACATATTTTCTGTGAAAAGCCCCTTGATTTAAATATTGAGCAGATATTAGCTGCTAAAGAAGCTGTCGAGTTAGCCAATGTGCAGTTAATGTTAGGTTTTAACCGTCGTTTTGATGCCAACTTTCTGAAAGTAAAAGAGATGGTTCATGGTGGATTAGTAGGTGACCCTCACATCCTTAAAATTACCAGCCGTGACCCGAATCCTCCGCAAATAGAATATGTAAAATCATCTGGCGGCCTTTTTATGGATATGGCTATTCAT
Source organism: Emticicia sp. BO119 (assembly GCF_013912375.1). Taxonomy (GTDB): domain Bacteria; phylum Bacteroidota; class Bacteroidia; order Cytophagales; family Spirosomataceae; genus Emticicia. Next base: position 39,315 of record NZ_JACETV010000006.1, read on the forward strand.
GATTTTGATATGGCACGCTATGTAATGAATAGTGACGTAGTAGAGGTTTATGCCAAAGGTAAAGTATTAGTCGATTCCCGTATTGGAGACGAAGGTGACATTGATACAGCTATCACTACACTTACTTTTGCCAATGGGGCAATCGGAGTAATTGACAATAGCCGTAAAGCCGTATATGGTTATGACCAGCGCATTGAAGTTTTCGGTTCAGGAGGTATGACCCAAACAAAGAACAATACCCCTGATACACACGAATATTATAATGAAAAAGGTGGGCATTTATCATTGCCACTCAATTTCTTTTTAGAAAGATACGCCGAGTCTTATGTAAACGAAATCAACGTCTTTGTTTCATGTATATTATCGGGCGAAAACGTACCTGTAGGTGCACATGATGGACTGATGGCTACAGCAATCGCCATTGCCGCTAAACAATCTTGTCAGGAAGAAAAACCCATCAGAGTAGAAGAAATACTCAATGCTCTAATGGCATAAATGTCACAGAGTGCCTGAAATACAGCTATTCAACCCTATAACCAGAGTATTATTCGAATGGAAACACCAGGTTTACACACGCTCGACTATATAGTATTTTTTCTGTACTTTGTGCTCATACTTGGCTATGGATACTGGGTATTTAAGAAAAAGAATGCAGACAACAATACTGCCAATGGCTATTTCCTGGCAGAGGGTTCTCTTACCTTCTGGGCAATTGGTGCCTCATTGATTGCCTCTAACATATCGGCAGAGCACTTTATCGGTATGTCTGGCTCAGGCTTTGCCATTGGTTTAGCTATCTCTTCATATGAATGGATGTCGGCTGCTACACTTTTAGTAGTTGCAGTTTTTTTTCTGCCAGTATATCTCAGAAACAAGATTTATACTATGCCTCAATTTCTTCGTCAGCGTTATAATCCTGTGGTTGCAACAACGATGGCGGTTTTCTGGCTTTTGCTTTATGTTTTTGTAAATCTGACTTCTATTCTGTATTTGGGGGCTTTAGCTTTGGAGGTAACTGCGGGAGTAGACTTTAATCTTTCAATTATAGCCTTGGCAGTTTTTGCCATTATTATTACAATTGGTGGCATGAAGGTAATAGGCTATACAGATGTGATTCAGGTAATAGTTTTGGTTCTCGGTGGGCTTATAACTACTTATTTAGCGATGGATTTAGTGGCAAAACACTTTGATAAACCCAATATTTTAAGTGCTTTTGGTACACTAAAACAGCAAACTGATTCTCACTTCCATATGATTCTCCCTAAAACAAGCCCTTATTACAAAGACCTTCCAGGCTTGACAGTAATTATAGGTGCTATGTGGATCAATAACCTGAACTATTGGGGTTGTAATCAATACATTGTACAACGCACATTAGGAGCTGATTTAAAAACAGCCCGTCAAGGGATTGTCTTTGCAGCGTTCTTAAAATTATTAATTCCACTAATTGTAGTTATTCCCGGTATCGCAGCATTTGTACTATACCAGAACGGCGTTTTTCAGAAAGAAATGTTAGATGCCACTGGAGTGGTGAAACCAGACCATGCTTACCCGGTTCTGCTAAATTTACTCCCATCAGGTTTAAAAGGAATAGCTTTTGCCGCTTTAACTGCCGCTATTGTGGCTTCATTAGCAGGTAAAGCGAATAGTATATCTACGATATTCTCATTAGATATTTACAAAATTTATATCAGGCCCGATGCCTCAGACAAACATCTGGTAAGAGTAGGTCGCATCGCTGTTTGGGTGGCTATGGGTATTGCCGCCTTGATTGCCCCACAACTACGTGTGCTTGACCAGGCCTATCAGTTCGTACAGGAATACTCAAGTTTTATTACGCCGGGTGTATTTGCTATTTTCTTTTTAGGCTTATTCTGGAAACGTACTACAGGTACAGCTGCCTTAATCGCTGCATTGTTGACTATTCCATTATCTTTGGGCGGAAAAATCTGGTATGAAGATGTTCCTTTCCTTGACCGTATGGGTATTATATTCTTGATTCTTGTGGCTATTATGGTAGCAATAAGTCTGACTTCTAAAAACACAGACAATACCAAAGGTATGGATATAGGCATACCAAAACCCAATTTCACTACCGGATTTATTATTTATAGCACCCTTATCTGTGGTATTTTAGTAGCTTTATACACGGCTTTCTGGTAAGAGTATTTAAATTAACCTTAAATTAGTAATATCCATTTACTGCGACCGAGACCCAACCGTTGCTCGGTTCGCACCACAAAATTTTCAAAATGCTTTTAACAACCAAAGAAATATTTAAAAAGTGCTATGGCAAATATGGAATTCCTGCCGTAAATGTATTTTATATGGAAGAAGTCCATGGCCTCTTTGAAGCTGCGCAAAAAGCCAATGCTCCATTTATTGTACAGACCACCCCTTTTGCCCGTGATTATGCGCACCCCAAAATGCTCATTGCCATGATTGAAGCCGCAGCTAAGATTTATCCAAAAGTGGTATATGCCGTACACGTAGATCATGGCGTAGAAGAACATATCTATGATGCGATTGATAGCGGAAGCTATACCTCAGTAATGATTGATGCTTCGCATGATGATTTTGATACAAATGTAGCTCGCACTAAAGCAGTAGTAGACAGAGCCCATGCGAAGGGAATAAGTGTAGAAGCTGAATTGGGTGTGTTGGCAGGTATTGAAGATGATATAGTAATCGAAGCCGGAAAATCATCTTATACTAATCCAAAAGATGTAGAAAGATTTGTCAAGGCCACCGATTGCGACTGCCTGGCAATTGCCGTCGGAACCAGTCATGGAGCATATAAATTCAAAGGAAAGCAAGGGATTCAGTTTCATATATTAGAGGAAATTCAGCAGCGTTTACCCGAATTTCCATTAGTACTCCATGGAGGTTCTTCAGTCAATCCTGAGGAAATTCGTAGGATTAATAATGCCGGAGGGGCATTAAAAGACGATGCGCAAGGGGTGGCAATGGCTGAAATCCAGAAAGCAATCAGTTTAGGTGTATGCAAAATTAATATAGCTACTGATACCCGTTTACTCTGGACAAGAGTAGTACGGGAATTTTTCAGAGATACCCCTGAGCAATTTGCTCCTACAACACCGGGCAAAGTGCTGATGGAAGAGTACGTAAAATTCATGCTTAATAAATTTGACGACTTCGGCACAACTGGCAAAGGAATCGATTTTGGAATTAGTTGATGAAATAAAATGCTTAAAACTAATCCCTAATTCACTTATTCATTAATTCGTGATTCTCATGGCTAAGACAATAAAACTTACTGTTGCACAGGCAACTATAAAATTCTTAAAAAATCAGTTCATCGAAAGAGATGGGATTGAACAGCCTTATTTCGGAGGTTGCTTTGGTATTTTTGGTCATGGCAATGTGGCTGGTCTGGGTCAGGCATTACAACAAAATCCTGATTTCCGGTATTACCAATGCCGTAATGAACAATCAATGGTACATACAGCTGTTGCCTATGCCAAAGTAAAAAACCGTTTAGGCGCAATGGTCTGTACTTCATCAATAGGACCCGGCGCAACTAATATGATTACCGGAGCAGCATTGGCCACCATTAATCGTTTACCTGTTCTACTCTTGCCTGGTGATATTTTTGCTACCCGAGAGCCAAATCCTGTTTTACAACAATTAGAAAGTAGTGTTACACAAGATATATCCGTAAACGACTGTTTTAAACCTGTATCCAAATACTGGGATAGAATCAGCCGTCCAGAACAGTTGATTTACTCTTTACCCGAAGTAATGCGAGTGCTTACCTCACAAGCTGAAATGGGTACAGTTACGCTTTCAATGCCCCAGGATGTACAGACCTTTGCTTATGATTATCCAGAAGAATTATTCAGGAAAAGAGTATGGAATGTAGCTCGCCCACGCCCGGACGCGAATGCTTTGAAAAAAGCGGCTGAACTCATCAGTAATGCAAAATCTCCTGTAATTGTCGCAGGTGGTGGGGCTACTTATAGTGATGCCAATGAAGTATTGCATCAGTTTGCTAATAAAACCGGTATTCCCGTAGGCGAAACCTTTGCCGGAAAAGGAGCTATAAGGTATGATGCCCCTTACTCTTTAGGAGGCTTAGGAGCAACAGGAACTAAATATGCTATTGAAATTGCCAATGAAGCAGATGTGGTGATTGGGATTGGTACCCGTTACAGCGACTTTACTACTGCATCCAAGTCTATTTTCCAGAATCCTGAGGTCAAATTCATCAACATTAATATTTCTGATTTTGATGCTTTCAAGCATGCGGCCTTGCCATTGGTAGGGGATGCTAAAGCAACTTTAGAAGAATTGGCTGAACTATTGGGAGATTTTGAAGTTTCTGCTGATTACAGAGCAAGAATCAAACAAATGAATAAGGCCTGGGATGATGAAGTAACCCAGATTTATGCTGAAGGTAATGGGACGGTCCCTCCTATCGACCAGGCCATCGTCATCGGTACTTTGAATAGTTTCATGGACGACCGAGACATTATGATCAATGCGTCTGGTTCAGCCCCGGGAGATTTACATAAACTCTGGCGTGCAACCGATCCTAAGAACTTCCATTTGGAATATGGATACTCTACCATGGGTTATGAAATTGCCGCAGGTTTAGGTGCAAAAATGGCAGATACCTCTCGTGAAGTATATATCATTTGCGGCGATGGCGGTTATCTGATGAATAACCACGAAATCATCACTGCTATTCAGGAAGGTTATCGGTTTACTATCCTACTCTTAAACAATAATGGATTTGCCAGCATCGGAGGCTTGTCGCAAAGCATTGGTAGTGAGCGTTTCGGAACAAGATATGTGTATCGTGATGAAAACTCAGGACAACTTTCCGGCGATTTCCTGCCAGTAGATTTAGCTAAAAACGCAGAGAGCTTAGGTGCGGTGGTTATCAAAGCAACTGACAGAACCTCTTTGGAAAACGCTTTAGCTGAATCGAAAAAGCAAAACAGAACGACGGTAATTTATATAGAAACCAGTCTGTATCGCACAGTGAAGGGCTATAATGCGTGGTGGGAAGTACCGATAGCAGAAGTTTCAGAATCTGATGGCGTACAAAAAGCTTATGAAACTTATAAAGAGAATAAAAAGACTCAGAAGATTTATCTATAATTCTATAAAGACATACAACGTACTAACATATTATAAATATGAGCACTCAAAATATCAGATTAGGTGTAGCCCCTATCAACTGGACAAACGATGATTTACCGGAATTAGGTGCAGAAAATACTTTTGAGCAATGTATCAGCGAAATGGCACTTGCAGGCTTTGAGGGCTGTGAGGTAGGTAATAAATATCCTCGCGATACTGAGGTACTTAAGAAAGCACTAAATCTGAGAAACCTCCAGATTGCTAACCAATGGTTCAGCTACGAATTGACTACTAAATCCTTACAGGAAAATGTCATAGAATTTAATAAGTTGCTCGATTTTTTAGGGGCAATGGGTTGCACCATTGTAGGTGGTGGAGAAACAGGTAATAGCTGTCAGGGTAAACCAATCCCGGTTTTTGAGGGTAAAGGAATGTTGCATTCGGCTGCCGACTGGAAGAAATACGGTGAAAATATGAATGAATTAGGCAGGATCGCATCTGACAGAGGTTTTAAATTATCTTTCCATCATCACATGGGGACAATTATCCAGACTATTGAAGAAACCGATAAATTTTTAGATAATACCCACCCTGATTATGTATTTTTGAATTACGATTGCGGCCATTTTTACTTTGCAGGTGAAGACCCTATTACAGCCCTGAAAAAGTATATCAGTCGTGTAGGGCATGTGCATTTAAAAGATATTCGACCCAAAGTATTAAAAAAAGTACATGAAGAGAAATGGAGTTTCCTGACCGCTGTTAAGAATGGCGTATTCACTGTGCCGGGAGATGTGGAGGGTTGTATTAATTTTCCGGCTTTATTCTCTATATTGCAGGAGAATAACTATAAAGGCTGGGCAATAGTAGAAGCTGAGCAAGACCCTGCTAAGGCCAATCCTTTAGAATATGCCATAATAGCAAGAAATTATATAAAAAAGAACCTCGGTATATGAGTGGACAGTCTCAAATTACCATTAAAGACATTGCAAGAAAATTCAAATGCTCGCCCTCGACAGTCTCGAGGGCATTGAATGATCACGATGCTATCAATATTGAGACCCGTAAAACTATTCAGGAATACGCAAAAAAAATGAATTATCAACGAAATCAGGTTTCGTTGAGCCTGCTAAATAAAAAAACCTATTCATTAGGAGTCGTAGTTCCTTCACTCAAATACAGCAATCTTGAAGCATCAGTCATTGAAGGTCTCCAATCTGTTCTACAACCCTTGGGCTATTCTATCAGTATATTTATTTCTCAGGAGAGTCATGAAATTGAAGCCCAGAATGTAGAACAATTATTGGCCAGCCGTGTTGATGCCATTTTTCTTTCAGTAAGTCAGGAAACATACAATTTAGGTTTTTATGGGCATTTTGATCAGATTATTAATGCAAACAAAAGCCTTATTTTTATTGATCGTGACTACGAGGGTTTTAAATCAAGTCGGGTAGTTGTTGATGATTATAAAGGAGCATATATTGCTGTAGAACATTTGATTAAGATGGGTTGCAAAAGAATTGCCCACCTTAAAGGCCCTAATGGGACCTCAGTAGCAGAAAAACGACTGGAAGGATATATTGACGCCCTTAAAAACTACAATATTCCAATAGATGAAGACCTGATTCAAACCGCAGGTTTTCTTTCAGACAGAGCTATTTTCCCGACAAAAACTTTATTAGATAATCCCAATCGGCCTGATGGTATTTTCGCTGTAAACGACCGGGTGGCAATCGGAGCTATTTCTGTTATCCGATCTGAAGGATTAAGTGTGCCCGGAGATATTGCAGTCGTTGGTTTTGATAACGATCCCTCATCAGCTTATATAACACCCTCACTTACCACTATTTCTCAGCCAAGCTTTGAAATTGGTAGAGAAGCAGCCCAGCTTTTTCTGAACACCCAGAATATAGAAAAAGAAGGGGAAATAAAATTTGAAAAAATTATACTTCCCCCCGAACTGCTGATTCGTGAATCTTCATTAAAGATTCTATGATATTTTAGCTGATTTTAGCTATTATGATAACGTCTCCTTAAACAATCTCAGTGTACGCTCCCAGGCTAATTTCGCCGCTTCCGGGCTATAGCGTGTAGGTGCAGTATCATTATTAAAAGCATGATTTGCCCCTTCATATACGTATAACTCATATCTCGTTCCGGCAGCTTTTAATGCTGTCTCATACGCAGGTATTCCCGCATTTACTCTTTCATCTAATCCACCATAATGCAATTGCAGCTTTGCCTTTATTTTAGGTACATCAGCCACATCAGCCTGACGGCCATAGTAAGCTACCGCTGCATTTAATTCAGGCGAATTAACCGCCAGTTGATTAGCTAATCCCCCGCCCCAGCAAAAACCAACACAACCTGTTTTTCCATTGCTTTCAGGTCTTGCTCGTACATAATCCAAACCTTTCAGAAAATTATTAACGTTCTTTTGTGCATCTAATTTAGCAAACAAACCTCTTGCCTCATCTTCATTGGTGGGCGTACCGCCAAAAGGTGATAGTGCATCAATAGCTAAAGCTAAATAACCTGCTTTAGCAACACGCCGCGCCACATCTTTTATATGCGGATTTAAACCTCTGTTTTCATGAATTACTATTACCGATCCGAGTTTTCCTGCTGTTTTTTTAGGTTTGACAAGATACCCTCTCATAGTAGTATCATCACCTGCATAAGTAATACTTTCAATCATTAAATCATCATCATCTTCATTTACCGTTGCCGCATAAGCATAGTTAACTTCTAAAAGAGGTAATACTGCCAGAGCAGCAGCAGTGCTTCCCGTAAGTCTTGCCAGACGTTTCATAAATTCGTCACGACTCAAAGGTTTGTGAGTGTACTCGTCAAACAAATTAATAATTTCTTGATTCATAAACGTATGCTTTAAATTTTGAACTTATTATACTTGTAATTAGCGAATATGTTGAGGCTTTTCAGTAAGCAGTCTTTATAAGAAATTTTATTTTTAGCCGCAGTTCTTGCTTGTCAAATTTACAAAAAAGAAGCTTGTCGCAAAGCAACAAGCCTTTTTATTAACCTAATTTTATATTTAAAATCTTTATAGTCTCAATATTATAAGAAAAAGACATTTAATGTCTTGTAGCTGAAGTCCGTAAATACCGATGGTTTCTATTCAGTTTTTTTATTACAGACGCATATCAACAGGTTTGGGTTTCACCATTTATTACATTTAATAAGTATTTAATCTTCATTAAATGCAACTTTCAAGCCCGAACTTTATTCAAAACAAATAACAAATAATGTATGTTCAAACAGCTATTATACCATTTGGCATATTTTCTCGACAAGTAAGCACAATTATTATAAAACAGTCGATTTTTTTCGACAATAAGTCGGTAAAACACCATAAACAGTATAAAACTACCAACTCTGATAAATCATAACATTTGATTATTAAACAATAAATGCTTATTTCGTTATCATTTTTTCCTCATATGGTAATTCAAGCTTTCGTACAACGGCATCGGATATTAGTTGTTCATCTTGCCTTTTGGTGTGCCTATTTTTCGTTTTTCTTTTATCAGATCAGCTTTCAGAATGGTGATGAAAGTAGTTACAGCCGTCTGTTGGCAGATGCTTTTGCACATGTAATGGTAATAGCGGCTGCCAGTTATATGAATTACTTTTACTTTCTACCTCGTTTCCTCAGACACAAAAATATCTGGCGGTACCTCTTGGAATTTATCATTCCCTTTTTTTTACTTCATATTTTTTTGATTTATATAAAAAGACAGATATATGTTGATAGTGGTGACCTTCGCAGGATCGAAGTAGTTTATAGTACCAAATTCTTTATCAAAAGCTTCATAAGTGCCATATTCATCGTTATTTTTGTCGGAATGCTCAAATTTGTTGAAGACTGGTTTGAATTAGAGGGTAAGAAAAAGGAGGTAGAAAACGAAAAACTAATGGCTGAATTACGCTTTCTGAAAGCTCAGATCAATCCACATTTTTTATTCAACACGCTCAATAATTTATATTCGTTAGCCTTTACCAATTCGCCAAATACTACCGAAGTAATTGCCAAGCTATCCAAAATGATGCGCTATATGCTCTACGACTCAAATCACTCAAAAGTACCTTTAGACAAAGAAATTGAATACATAGAAAATTATATAAGTCTTGAAAAGCTCCGGTTAAATCATCAGATACCTATAGATTTTGAGGTAAAAGGTAAAACAAGTCAGGTTATGATAGTACCTTTGATTTTAATTACTTTTCTCGAAAATGCCTTTAAACATGGAGTAAACGGTAATGATCCTAACTCATGGGTAAAAGTTTTATTGCATATCGATGGCAACAATTGTATCTACACCGTCGAAAATAGTATGCGTAATTCAATGAACGGGCCAATGAAAGAAAGTTCAGGCATAGGATTACAAAACTTGAAACGGCGTCTCGAATTAAGTTATCCTGATGGATACGCATTAAAAGTAGAAAATAAAGATAGTAAACATAGTATTCAGTTAAAGATAGATTTGTGATGAACATAAAGTGTATTATTGTTGAGGATGAACCCTTGGCACGTACTTTATTAGAACAGTATATACAAAAAGTTCCTTATATTGAATTAGCAGAGTCATTCTCTAATCCATTAGAGGCATTAGACTTTTTACACCAGAACTCTATTGACTTACTCATTTCTGATATTCAGATGCCGGAACTGACGGGTATCAGTCTTTTAAAAATTTTACCTGTAAAACCCCTCATTATTCTTACCACAGCTTACCCTGAATATGCTCTTGAAGGTTATGAATTAGATGTAATGGATTATCTTCTGAAACCTGTTACTTTTGAGAGGTTCTTACAAGCAATAGAAAAAGCTCAAAGCAGATTGATGACTATTAAACTTGCCGGGAATCAGGAACACATTCTTGCCAGATCATTTATATTTGTAAAAGACCGTACCAAACAAGTAAAAATTAAATTAGAAGACATCATCTATGTAGAAGGGTTAAAAGATTATATTATCATTTATACAAAAGACAGGCGAATTGTTCCGCTACAAACACTTAAATCCTTTGAAAACCAACTACCATCGAGCCAGTTTATTCGTATCCATAACTCTTATATTGTCTCCTTCGATGCTATTGAGGCTATTGATAAAGAAAAAGTACAGATTATACCAATTACCTATCAAACCGGTGCCCCTGCTAAAACCTTCCTTCCCATCAGCGACACTTACCGGAAGGCATTCAAAGAATTTATTGAACGTAAAACTAATTAACAGGTATCTGTTTTTTGCTTGTGATGTAGAATCAAAAGGTAAATTTCTTTTGTTTTTTATAGAATCCAACCTTGCTGCATTTCTGGCACGGGTTTCCTCCAGTGTGGCACTCAGTAAATCGACCAGATATTTTACATCGTCTGTCTGAATAAAGTCAGGATTCTTTTGTACTGCCTCATAGTTCTCCTGCTCACTATGCGCGTCCCATACCGTTATCCTTAAACCTGCATTGTGTGCAATTTCTACCTCTTCTGCAGAAATCTGATTGGTAGAAATGGTAATACCATAAAGTCCTAATTTTTTTGCGGTAATCAGACCCTCCTCAAAATTCTTGGGATAAATAAACAACTTATACCGGCTTCGTTTGGTCTGTAAAACTTTAAGAAATTCTTCATCAGCTGACTCAATACAAATCTTTCTTTGTAAGTCGTATTTTTCAACTATTGCAATAATGGCCTCAGCAAACTGATCATAATAAGCAGCATTATCAGTTGTTTCTCTATAAAGCTTGCAATCAAAAGTAAAACGATAACTTGATACATCAGGGATATTTGAAAATAACTGCTCCAATGAAACAATAGCATAAGTCATATATGGAGATTCATTATACTGTCCGTTCCTGATCTGCTGCCAGGTCAGCGAGTTCACAATACCTGTTAAATCTGTCTTGGTCGATAAATCATTGTCATGAAAGGCAACTAATACCCCATCATTTGTCATCTGGATATCTATCTCACTTCCGTCTGTACCAAGATTAATACAATTGGCTATAGACTCAAAAGAATTCATCGGATACGTTGATGCAATACCCATTCCCCCATGCCCTAAGACCGTAATCATATCACGGTTAAGATTATCAATCTCAAAAATAATTTCCTCTTTTTCACAAGAAGTCATAACAAGTATTAAGAAAAGCCGGAGGATTCTGTTCATATAAATTCATATATCTTAATTCAGACCTAAAAGCTGTATCCCACAGACAACCCATACCAATGTTTGAATGATTGGTTTATAGAAACAATCGGACTATAATTAACACGAACCATCATACCCCCATTACTTTTCTGATAACGATACCCAACAGTAAAATTAGAGCTAAGACTATTTTGTCGATTAACCCTAAAATCCACTGTACTTGCCCCAACAATACTCGTAAAAGTTTGGCCAATACCTACTTCAGCATGATGGGTTTTGCCGTAATAAGCATTCAATGCAAACGGAATGGTTATATCAGGGTTCAGGTTTGTTTCAAAATCTCTTAATCGGTAAGTACCAACCCCCAATCTGACACCAATGTGTAATTTCTTCTGCTGGTAAATGAAGCGTTCGTAGTTAATAGAACCATAACCTCCCATACCTAAAGCTTCTACATAAATTGAATTGAGCGCTAAAGGTTTTAGTAACTGTTGCGTAAAAGCTGCTTTATAAAAAAAACAGAACGGGCAAATTATTGAAAAGATTAGTTTAGTATTCATGCAATCGATTATGCTGTTAAAATGAGAGCATTTCATGTAACAATCATAATAGGTGTAGTATGTAACAATGACGAGCCGAATAATAATTTGGTTGCACAAGAAACATATTTTGTAGAAAGTTATAAAGGAGTTATTCAGCACAAAATGAATGCTTAACCATTGAGATTCATCAAAAAAGTTTAATTTTGTATCAACAAAAAAAAATTACCTATGCTTAATGCTCAAAAAACTCTGAAGTTTACCCTCAGTCTTATATGCTTTTTGTGCTTATCTGTTTTATATGCACAAGCACAATATTATCCAGGATATGGTCGTGGTTACGGTGGCGGTTTGGGCGGTGGTTTAAACAGATACGGAAGCGAGTTTGATAATCCAAAACCAAAAGGCCCTTTAGACCCTGATGAGCTCGCCAAAGAAGAAACACGCTGGATGGTAAAAAAACTTAAACTGACTGATGAACAAGAAATTTTAGTTTCATCTTTAAATGAAGACTACGCCTACCAACGTAAAGATTTATACGATCGTATCAAAAAAGATTTTGGTGCCGAACGCCCTACTCCGCAACAAATTAATGACGCCAAAGCTAAAATGGCAGCATTAGAAGAAAAACAAAATAAAGAATTAGAAAAGATATTTACTCCTGAACAATTCAAGATTTATTCAGATAAGAAAGAAGATGCCAAGAAAAAAGCTAAACAATAAGATAATTTTCTCGTTATAAAGTAGAAATCCATTATCTTATCATTCATGATTAGCCAATGCTTGTCAAGCCTCTTTTCAAAAGATTAAATGCTGTCTGTTGTTGCTTAGGAGTTTCGATATTTCTGAATTTCTTCTTATACTCCTTCTCACAAGCACAAAGTACCCATTTATTGTCAGACTCCATTTTGTTAAAACCACCTGATGCTCCTAAAAGAGGGCTTGGATTTGTTCTTAACTGGGACGCACGAAGGTCTTTCGTAAAAAATCAAAGGGTCAATATCTGGGGAATCAATACAGGCATCGTGTTCGGTAAAAAACGAAACCAGATTACAGTGGGTTATTATTGGCTGAACTTCAATTCTTATTTAAAGTTACTGGACTTCCGCAGAAATAACTCCAAATTGGTTAATATTGATTATTACACCAAAACAGACTTGTATTTTTTTAGCCTGATGTATTGGAAGAATTTTATAGAAACAAGACGTTGGCGTGTGAGCATGCCAGTTGAAGTGGGGGTAGGTGCAACAAAAAACCAAGGAACAGATTTATTAACTGAAATAAAAATCTGGAAAAGACAAGATTTTTTTCTTCCCGTTCAGTCAGGCCTGTACGCCAAATGGAAAGCTACCCGATGGGTTGGTCTATCGGTGCAAGGTGGTTATAGATATGCACTCATATCTAAAAATATTCAGGAAAACTATGATGGTTTTTATTATAGCTTCGGGGCAGAACTTCAGCCTGAATTATTCAAGGATATTTACCGATGGGTTTTCAGGAAAAAACGAACTCAAGTCATTCCTCCGGCTCAACCATAACAGAGATGTAATATTTTTTTAGAATAAGACAATAAACTCAATAAATCTAAGTTTAATATATCCAGGCAAAAGGATTATATTGAAATTTAACAATTACATGATTTTATTTCATTATGCTTATATTTTTTTTTCAGCTAAATCTATATCACTCATTTGATTTATGCTGACTAACAAAAAAGACTGAAAAAATTTGGTAGCTATATTTTCACCGTTCGTCTATAAATTCTTTGAAGCATAAATTTTGCACAATATAAAATTTGTATTAAATTTGACTTATGAATAGATGGTTTGAATCGGCGTAACGAATATATTTCAAGAAAATTATAAAATTTCTTGTTTTTTTACCAGAGTTTTTTTTACATTTGTCGTATCAAAAATAAATAATTAAAAAAATACTTGTTTAGTTATTAATTTCGTTTTTATATTTGAAACTGAAATCATTGCGAAAGAAATGTGAAAGATCAGCAGAATTTCAGATAAATGCTTATTTTTTTAAGCACTCCTAAATAAGAATAAAAATATTAAAGATAAAAGTTGTGTGGATTTAGTAGCGGGAAAGGCTGGAGTCATTTACTCCAGTCCTTTTTTTTTATACCTTTTTATTTTAATCCCTTTTTAACCTTCTATTAATAACAATTTTAATACCTTCTTCTAATTTTGTATCAGATAAGTCGTCCGGATTAATCATCTTGCCATTAGATAATATTTTCAGATTCGATATTATTAAGAACGTAATATAGTTTTTTCATAAAAGTTGTGTGGATTCAATAGGACAAAGGCTGGGCAGTTTGACCCAGCTTTTTTTTCTTTTAATGATCAAGTTGATTATTACCTTTTAAAAATCTGTATTGAAACGAATTTCTATCTGCAAAACAGCTTTTAACTCTTTTTTAATTTCATATTAAAGTTATCTTCATGTGGCATTCTCAATTTTGATAGTGTAATACTAAGCAAATGTCTGGCAAGGGTATTATCAAAATTTTATTTTATCAGATTAATTAATTAACTTAAAATTCAATATAACTATGCCAAATGATATGAGAGTATTAGTAGTCGAAGATGAGCCAAAATTAGCCGAGTTTGTTAAAAAAGGATTAGAAGAAAATGCGTGTAATGTAGATATTGCTTATGATGGACAAATCGGCAAAAATATGGCATTGAGTAATCCATACGATGTTTTAGTCCTTGATGTAAACTTACCTAAAATAAATGGTTTCGATTTAGCTCAACAACTTCGACAGGAGCAGTTAGGCACCCCTATTCTTATGCTGACAGCTATGGGAAGTATCAACGATAAATTAGTTGGATTCGGTGCTGGGGCAGATGATTATCTGGTAAAACCTTTTGAATTCAGAGAATTGTTAGTTCGCTTACGAGCTTTGCAACGTCGCTCAAATGATATGTTGCCTCAACAAAATATACTGAAGGTAGCCGATCTTGAGCTTGACCTGAACGAAAAAGTAGCCAGAAGAGGACAACATACTATTGATTTAACTGCCCGTGAGTTTGCTTTACTTGAATACCTCATGCGCAATAGAGGACGTGTAGTATCGCGTGTTGATATTGCCGAAAAAGTATGGGATATACATTTTGATACCGGAACCAACACAATAGATGTATATATTAATTTCTTGCGCAAAAAAATTGATAAAGATTTCACAACTAAACTGATTCATACGGTAGTAGGAATGGGTTATATACTGAAAGAAGACTAAGGGCTTATAATGAAAATTGTAGATAGACAACCGCTTCGTGCTTCATTGATAGTTTCCATTCTATTTGGGGCATTTTCACTTGTAATCTATAATTTTTATGCAGATTTCCGGCAGAAAGAGTTTCTCAAAATTCTGAAACAGAATGCCATTTCGCGCGAACGCTTGTTGGCAGACAGTACCTTCTTGACACCAGAGCTTCTTGAGCGAATCGGAAAATCTAACTCCGAGCTTACCATGACAGGCGAAGCTACTGGCATTTATGATACGACTGGTAAGGCTATTTATGTCTCTTCTGCCGAAAATCAACTACCTCCTAATCTGCTCAAACGGGTACTCAAAAAAAAAGAAGTAGCCATCGACAGTCTTGACATTGACCGTATTCTGTTTCTTTATGAGATTCCCGAAACCCACCAGAAAGTAATTCTGTCAACTGAAGCGATAGACGATTTTGGCTATGCCAAGCAAGAGAGATTAAGAGATTTATTAATCGTCGGTACATTCATTGCAATTATTGTAATTATCCTGATGATGCGCTTTTTTGTAAAACGTGACGTAAAACCCATAGGCCAGATTGCCGACCGTATGGAACAGATTACGGCTCATGACTCTAATCAGCGGTTACCAGAGGCTAATTTACATGATGAAGTAGGACAAATGGCCCGTACATTTAACGATTTGCTCGATAGACTGGAATTTGCCTACACACAGCAGAGAAATTTTGTTTCTTATGTAACGCATGAACTTCGAACTCCCCTGACTATTATGCAGGGACAAGCCGAAGTGGCTCTTATGAAAGAAAGAACAAATGACGAGTATCGGCAAGCCTTAGAATCTGTAAAGGCAGAAGTACAGGACATGATTAAACTGGTCAACGAACTGTTAGAATTAGTCAGAGCAAATGCAGATGCACATTTGGTAGATTTGAGACAGGTGAGGGTTGATGACCTGCTATGGCAGGCAAGAGGGCAACTTATCCAGAAAAAACCTCATTATGAAATAAGCGTCGCTTTTGAAGAAGTACCCGAATCAGAAGATATTACCGTATTGGGTAATGGTGCTCTATTGAAAATGGCTTTTATGAATATCATGGAAAACGCCTGTAAATATAGCGCAGCCCCTCTTTGCCAGGTACTAATCCATACCAGAAAAAAAGAAGTGGAAGTACGCTTTATTGACCACGGTACCGGAATTCCCGAAGAAGACCTCGAGCATATATTTAAACCTTTTTATCGTTCTGTAAATACACACGAAATATCAGGGCATGGAATCGGATTACCGCTTACCAAAAGAATTATTGAAATTCATCGTGGAAAAATTTCAATTGAATCAGAAGTTGGACATGGTTCCATTATTATTATTATATTGCCAACAATTGAATAGCAATATAATCCTTCATGAAACTTCTTATTTTAGCCGGGGGTATGTCGTCCCGCATGAAAAAGGCTTTAGATACCGATACTTCTCTTGATTCACGGCTTATCGAACAGGCCAATACCTTACCTAAATGTATGATAGGATTAGGTAAAAATGGCCGCCCTTTCATGGACTACGTTCTATATAATGCTTCAAAAGCTGGCATAAAAGAGGTAATATTAATCTTAAATCCAAAAGATAATATTACGCAGACTTATTATCAAAATCTAATGGCAAACCAGAATACCTGGGGACTGGATATAAGATTTGCAAAACAATATATTCCAGAAAACCGTGAAAAACCCTTAGGCACAAGTGATGCCATCCAACAGGCATTGGCTCAGTTTCCTGCCTGGAAAGAAAGTCGTTTTATTGTCTGCAATGGTGATAATTTATACCCTTCTAAGGCATTCAGATTACTATCAGAAGACTCTCATCCAAACGCTATGCTTGATTGGGACACTGGGCTATATACAGTAGAGCGTGTACGCAACTGTGCCATCATAAAAAAAGATAAAGAGGGTTTCTTGGTAGATTTATTAGAAAAACCCAGTGATACAGAATGGGAAGAGATTGTTAGCTCTATGTCTCAAATCGGAATCAGCTGGAATATCTTTGCCTTTACTGCAAAAGAACTTTTGCCCTTCTTAGAAAAAACACCATTGCATCCGATTAGAAATGAAAAGGAAATACCTGTTACTGTAAAACTTTGGGCAAAGGAAGTACAAAAGAGTATATTTACTATTCCGATTGCCGAAGTTTTGCTGGACCTAACCAGTAAAAACGATATTTCTGAAATCCAGTCTATTCTCGAAAAAGAATATGGTGATTTTTAAACTTCCTTTTCTACTACTAAATTTTTGGTAGGGTCAATCAGAAACCATAACATAGAAGCCACTATCAGACAACCCGCTATTACAAACAAAGGGTAGTTAAAATTACCTGTCTGATTTACGATGATACCAAAAATGATAGTTATGAAAAAACCACCTAATTGACCAGCAAAATTCATAGCTCCAGCTACTGTCCCCGAATACTGTTTGCCTATGTCTACACATACAGCAAAAGCCACTGGTAAGGTAAAGTCTTTTAATAAAACACAAAGAGATAGTAAATAACCTGCTGTCTCATTATCTACCGTTAGCCCTGATGCTAAAAAACAAATACTCGAACTCCCCAAGCCTAAAACGCCAACAATACGCCTGCCTAATTTTAAGCCATAACGCTTGGTTAATAAATCACTGGCAAATCCACCAACAAGGCATCCGATTGCTCCCAAGAAATAAGATAAAGAAATAAAGTTCTTTGATTGTTCTTCGGTCATGTGCCTGCCTTCCTGAAAATAGGTTGACGACCAGTTTGTAAAGAAATAAGAAGCATAAAAAAAAAGGTGGCACATAAGCATCAAAACCCAGACATTAGGATTCTTAATCACAATCCGCCAGTCAACATGGTGGTCAGATACTACCTTTTTTCGGTTCATTTCTATTTCTTCCACCTCTTTCTGACTTATTCCTGCCATATCGGCTGGTTTATCGCGAAACCAGAAATACCATGTTATTGCCCAGATAGCTCCTACAACCCCCAATATAAAAAAGGCCGTACGCCAACCAGCAGCATGTACCAAAGGAATAACTAAAAGCGGCGTTAATGCGCCACCTAACCGTCCTGCAGCCCAGATAACCGATTGTGCTCTACCTACTTCAACTGACGGAAACCACCGAGAAATAACAATAGACGCATTAGGATAAGCACCTGCTTCACCTGCTCCAAACAAAAAACGGACAATCAATAAATATAAATAACTAAAAGCAGTTCCGGTCAGTGCTGTAAAACCTGACCACCATAAAACCACCCTCGTTAGTACTTTCCGGGGGCCTATTCTATCACCTAAAATCCCGGTTGGTAGTTCAAAAAGTGCATAAGCAAGCGAAAACGCACCTAAAATGTAGCCAAAAGATTCATTATTTAAGTTTAAATCGGCCTTTACATACTTACTCACAACATTCATGCAGACTCTGTCAAGATAGGTAATGATGGAAAGCAGAAATAAGCCAAAAAGAACCTGGTAGCGTATTTTCATAGAATTTTGGTAAGAATAGTACAAATTTAAGACAGGTAAATATAAGAAAATTTAATGATTACTCCCTATTTTTGGATACTCATTCACCCTATTGATTTAACATGTTGAAACCCTTTCTTTTTCTTAGGCATCGACTGGCATGCTTAATTTTATTACTATGTTCTGTCTACTTCCCCTTGTCCGCCCAGCAAGATACCACAATTGTTATCAAGGTTTTAGGAGGTTTACAGTTTGATCTACCTCGTTTTGCCGTCAGGCCTAATACACGGGTAACAATTACTTTAGATAATCATGACGACATGGCACATAATTTAGTAGTCACTCAACCAAATTCACGTATAAAGGTAGTTGACGAGGCCCTTAAATTAGCTGAAAAGGGAGCTAAAATGGATTATATCCCTAACTCTCCATTAGTCATTGCTCATACCAGAATTCTTGAACCCGGACGAATGGAAAGCATCACATTTTTAGTTGATAAAGAAGGTACATACCCTTATGTTTGTACGTATCCGGGGCATGGATATATTATGTATGGTGCAATGTATGTAACCACAAAACCATTACCACCACTCGAAAAAGACCTGAATGTGCCAGAAACCCAAAGACAAAAAACCGGAGCAACCGCCAATCATTCAGGGCATCACATGGCCTCCCAGTCACCTCATCCTTATCCACTCAAATATCCTCTGCATTATCGTACTTTCATGCCCGATTGTAGTCCGGCAGCTATTGCAGTTGCCTTAAACGAAACTGAGTCTTATTGCTTTGATGCAGGCAAATGTTATTTAAGATATGCCTGGTCAGGCGGTTTTGTAGATAATAGCGAGCAATGGAAAGGTAATGGCAGTAAACTTACTAAGATAGTTGGTGATATTTACTGGCATGATAATACCGGGTTCCCATTCAGAATAGGAAAAATTGATATCACGCCAGAGGTGCATTTTAAGGGGTATCATCTCACTAATCGTATTCCTACATTCCGATATTTGCTAAATAATATTGAAGTAAAAGAAACGCTCACTCTCCTCCCCGGCGATACAGGTTTAAGCCGGACTTTTACTTTCAGGAATAATACCCAACCACTTTTATTTATAATCAAAACCGATGATGGAATTACCTATAAAAGTTCGGTGGGCAAATTTAATGATGGTGTATTGACCATTCCTGCTGGTACACAGAAGCTAACCCTAACCATGAAGAAATAAAATGAAAACCATTCGATATATTGCAACTCTACTCATTGGCCTTCTTTTCATACAGATTAGTTATGCAAAGAATTATTTTCCTAAAGATTCTGCGGCAGATTATTATACGGTCGAAAACATCCCTCTACCTGAAGGATTAATTGCTGAAACAGGCGCAATAGGCTTCATGCCTGATGGTCGGTTCATTGCCTGTTTTCATAGAGGGGAAATTATGACCTATAATCTGAAAACCAAAAAATGGAAACTATTTGCTGAAGGTATGCACGACCCATTAGGTATCTTGGTAGTTAATAATAGAGAAATTCTGATAATGCAACGCCCCGAATTAACTCGTATCAGAGATACAGACGGAGATGGCATAGCAGACGACTATGAGACTGTAACAGATGATTTTGGTTTATCCGGCAATTACCATGAATTTGCTTTTGGCCCTGTGGCTGATAAACAGGGGAATTTATTCATAGCACTTAATTTAGCTTCTAATGGTGCCGGTATTAGAAAAGAAATCAGAGGAAAATACGATTCACTTTCTCGCCCGGGGCGTATGTATTCCTGTGTACCCTACAGAGGTTGGATTATGAAGTTAACCAAAGATGGTAAACTCCACCCCTACGCTGTGGGCTTCCGTTCTCCGAATAGTTTAGGCTTTGATGCCCAAGGTCGCTTATTTGTTTCAGATAATCAGGGCGATTGGTTAGGTACAAGTAAATTATTCCATGTAGAAGAAGGGAAATTCTACGGACATCCCGCAGGTTTAATCTGGAAAGAAGATTTCCCAAGGGTGGTGCCTATCAAATTACCAGTATCAAAATTGGATAGTATGCGCACTAAAGAATCAATCCAGTTTCCGCATGGATACTTTGCTAATTCTCCAACCCAACCAATCTGGGATAACACCAACGGAAAATTTGGTCCTTTTGCCGGACAGATGCTTGTAGGAGATATGGATCATAAATATGTAATGAGAATACTAATGGAAGAGGTGGGAGGAGCGTTGCAGGGAGCTTGCATTCCAATGAATTTTGGTTCAAAAATGCGGATTGGTAACAACCGTTTGGTTTTCGCTCCAGACGGTAGTCTATGGGTAGGACAAAACGATCACGGTTGGGCAGGGTCAAGAGGTATCCAGAAAATAGCCTGGAAAGGTAAAACACATCTGGATATAATGGCGATGAATCTGACCAGAACAGGGTTTGATTTAACTTTCACACTCCCACTTAATGAAGACGCCGCCAAAGATATGGCCAATTATAAATTCAAACGTTTTTACTATGAATACCATCAGGCTTATGGCTCTAAACAATTTGATGTACAGGATATACCTGTAAAATCTGTTAAACTTTCACCTGATCGAAAAAAAGTTTCTATTGAATTAGCTGAGATGAAAGCAGGTTATGTATATGAACTAAGAACAGGAGATTTAAAGACCAATGACGAAAAATATCTGTTTAATAATCTTATATGTTATTCATTGAATAAACTGTTAGAGTGATTTTTGGGTTGTTATAGATACGATGAGAAGCAGAAATTTGACTGATAAATATCATATTCTGGTGTACTTTTATTAGAGAATTTTGTATCACGAATCATTCTATACCTAAGATGCCAATTGTTTCAGCAGAAGAAGCACTGAAAGTAATTAAGTCAGGCGATAAAATTTATGTGCATAGTGTAGCCGCTGCTCCACAGCATTTATTGGATAATTTAGTAAAACGTTCTGGCGAACTGCAAAATGTCGAATTATATCATTTGCATACAGAGGGAGATGCGCCTTACACTCACCCGGATTATGAAGGCATTTTTCATACAAATGCTTTTTTTATAGGAGCAAATGTAAGAAAAGCAATCGAAGAAGGCCGCGGAAGTTACATTCCTGTATTTCTGTCAGAAATCCCACGTCTTTTCAAACAAAAAATTATTCAACTCAATGTAGCTTTAATCTCCGTCTCACCACCAGATAAAAATGGTTTCTGTTCTTTAGGAACCTCCGTTGATGCAACCCTATCTGCACTTGATTCAGCCGATATTGTGATTGCACAGGTTAATAAATTCGTGCCACGTACTTTAGGAGATAGTCAGCTTCATAGCAGCAAAATTAATTATCTTGTACCTTTTGACGCACCTTTGCACGAGGTCTTATGGGGAAATCCCACTGGAATAGAGCAGAAAATAGGCAATCATGTCGCCTCACTGGTAGAGGACGGCGCTACCTTACAGATGGGTATCGGGAATATCCCGAATGCGGTTTTATCTGTTCTTGGAAACCATAAAGATTTAGGAATCCATACAGAAATGTTCTCCGATGGAGTAATTCCTTTAGTAGAAAAAGGCGTAATTACTGGAAGATTCAAGAAAAAACATCGGGGTAAAATTGTTTCCACCTTTTTATATGGCAGCAAGAAATTATACGATTTTGTAGACGATAATCCGCTCATTACCATGCTACCTGTCGATTACGTAAACGATACTTCAATTATCCGCCAAAACCCTAAGGTAACAGCCATCAATAGCGCTATTGAAATTGATATTACTGGTCAGATTTGTGCAGATAGCATTGGCTATCGTATGTATTCAGGTGTAGGCGGGCAAATGGATTTTATCCGGGGAGCAGCCCTGTCAGAAGGTGGCAAGCCTATTATAGCTCTACCTTCAAGTACAAAAAACGGAGAGTCAAAGATTGTAACTCATCTGAAAGAAGGTGCTGGCGTAGTTACTACCCGTGCCAATGTCCATTATGTAGTTACCGAATATGGCATAGCCTATCTCTTTGGAAAAAACCTGGTTGAAAGAGCAAAAGAACTTATAAAAATAGCTCATCCAGACCATCAGGAACGCCTTGAAAAAGAGGCTTTTGAACGCTTTAAACATCAATACTCACAAGGAGTTTATACTTATTTGTAATTTACGCAGATTGTACACTATAAATATTCAAATCAAAAAATTTGTTGTTAATTTTGGGTTATTCCAAATTAACAACAAATGAAATTCACTCTACTGTTTTTTTTACTTTTCTCCACGTTCAGTACGTTCTCTCAAAATTCTCTGAAGTTTGTTAACCCGGGTTCCGTTATTATTCCAAAAGGCTATTCTCAAACAGCTCAGATAGATATGGGTAATTCTATTATGTTGCTCATTTCAGGACAAGTTCCACTCGATGTACAAGGAAATCTTGTGGGTAGAGATAATTTCACTAAACAAACCGAACAGGTTTTCACCAATATTAAAAACATTATTGAAGAGGCAGGTGGCAATATTAATCATCTTGCTAAGATTACCATTTTTATAAAAGACATAAGCAAAATACAAGTTGTAAGGGAGGTAAGAGATCAATTTGTAAATAGCAAAGCTCCTCCTGCAAGTACCCTTGTTGAAGTGAGTAAATTGTATCGGGAAGATGTGATGATAGAAATCGAAGCAACTGCTGTAATTCCCAAAAGATAGAATACTTGTCTTATTTAATAAACACTACACTTCATACTTAGAAACTGTTTGAGTTAAATTTTGAAAATAAAAAAGGATGACTTTTGTGACAGGACAAGGTGTAAAAACCGGAGTTTAGCAGAGCTACATGAGGATTTTTTCACCGCAGGATTGGTCAAAAAGCAACTTTTTTAGTTCAATAAGATTAACTCAAACAGTTTCTTAAAGTGCAAACAAATATATAGCATACTCTGATAGTCTTAATTATTATCAAAGAAGTAATAAAATTAATACTGTTGAACCACCTTAGAAATAAATCTTATAAATATGAATAAACTACTGCTATTAATTCTTTCTACTACTTTTATATCTTCTTGTATAGGTAAAGGTGAAGAAATTCCACTGATAAAAGCCGGGAAATTACAGATTGGAGAAACCTATGTATATGATTACGGTGACGCCCGGTATGAAGTAAAATGCCTGACTGATACTACCTTGCGCTGGGAATGTGTCTTCGGAGAAGAAAAAGGCAAGCAGGAAACTGACCGCTATTATCAAAAAGAACTCGAGGGGAATAGTGTATTTGTGACATGGGCAGAGGCTGATGGGATTGGTGTGAGCCAGATAATTGATTTTAATAAGAATAAGGTTCAATCTTATTTATTAATAGATAAAAAAATTGAACTGGCAGAAGCCAAAATAACCAGGAAATAAGCTACAAATGATATTCCGAAAAGCAACAAAGGCCGATATTCCTTTCATTGTAAAGATGCTGGCTAATGATAAATTAGGTAAATTAAGAGAAGATTATAGAAACCCATTGCCTGCGCAATATTATTCGGCCTTTGAAAATATAAATACCGACCCCAATCAGGAATTGATTGTAGTTGAATACGATGGTGAAGTTATCGGCACTTTGCAACTAAGTTTTATACAGTACCTCACCTATCAGGGAGGCATCAGAGCACAGATAGAAGCAGTAAGAATACGAGAAGATTTGAGGGGCGGCGGACTTGGCCAACAGATGTTTGAGTGGGCTATTGCGCGCGCTAAGGCAAGAAAAGCACATATCTTACAACTCACCACAGATAAAAGCCGACCTGAAGCCTTACATTTTTATGAAAAGTTAGGCTTCAAGGCTACTCATGAGGGTATGAAACTGCATTTTTAGGATTAATCCATTATTTTTTATCTAATACCACCCAACGATTAAGAGTATTATGAGGCATTTCTAAAACGATTTTGTAAAAAGACGAAGTATAAGGGCTTACATCAATAGTAGCCTTTTCGGCATCAACAGGTACTTTCTTAACTAAAATATAATTGTCTGTTTTTCCAGTCTGAAAATAATTCGTCGTACTCAGCCAGATTTTAGCCTGTCCCTTTTTATCTATTGCTTTCCACGTTAAATCTATTTTCCCATCTTTGAATTGAGCTGCTGGTTGAACTGCCGAAACTTTTCCTGTCAATGGTGCTCCGTCTATTTCGAATTGTCTTTCACGAGGAAAAGTTATGCCTATAAACGAGGCAATTGAAGGCATAATATCTACAATTCCCGGTTGGTAATTCCTGAAATAGGGATTCAGATTTTTAGCATTGGTAACCATCCAGGTAGCTCGCTCTCTATCCGATTGCCCACCATGATTTTTACCTGTCTTGGCATCTCGCCCATGATCTGTTGTAATATAAATCACCCACTCCTCCTTAAAGTTCCTCTCCCGATACCGAATAGCCTGCCATACACGCCCTACCTGCTTGTCCATCTGTTCAATGGCCGAATAAAACTCCGGACTATCGCCGTGGGTATGCCCCATATCGTCAGTAAATTCCAGATATACCCACGTCAGATCAGGCGCATCAACCTTTATTGAATTAGCGGCTTCGGTAGCTATTTTTTCGTCAATCATATTTATATGCCTGCTTCCCTTGGTGTGTGGATAATTGACAGTATCTAATTCCAGTCCATCTAAATGGTAGTTGGTCATGATATTGCCGGTCTGAGGCAAATCATCACCAACCAGTTTTGTACGATTATCTAACCACGTAGAAAATACCGCGGTTTTCTTTTTAGGATACTGCTCTTTTAAAAAACGAAAAATCGTCCAGTAATGATAATTAGGCGCTTTAATATCATTGCCCCAAACATTATGCTTATTTACCCATGTACCAGTCAGCAAGCTATTATACCCGACTGCCGAAATGGTAGGTGTTTGAGAGTACCCACTTTTCTCTCCCCCAACATACGCGCGGGCATACCCCCCTATTTTAGCAATTGAATCAAGGTATGGCTTACTTACTTTCTCAATGACATCATTGGGAATACCGTCTACAATAATAAATACTGCTTTTCTGGTAGTTTGTGCTTGAATACCAATACCATAAAATAATATAAAAACCAAAACTAAGATTTTTTTCATAAGACAATAACCAATTATTGTGATTTTTGACCGCAAATATAGCCAAACCAAGCTGCTACTTAAGCAAGTGTATGTGAATTATGTATTAAGAATCAACTCCCTTTCAAATACATAGTCCCCAGTTTCAAATGGTATTAGCACTAATTGCCTTTCAGTTAATAATTTGACTGTTATTAATGCGCCATTTGAAGAAGACATGCACGAGGCCTGAATTCGTATATCATCATTTTCCATGATATAACCACCCCCACCACAACCAAGGAAAGCATACTCGACAGGAATTGTGCCCTTGTAGGTTTCTTCAAAGCTGCCTTTCTTTGAAAACTCTACATAAACACATTTATTGTCCGGCATAGTTATATTGGTGCAGGCATTAGTTCCATTGCGTTTACAATACGAGATAAGTTTCCATTTTCCAACTATTAAATTTTCAGGGGCAGGTCTATCTTCCTTACAGGCAAATAAAAGGCTGATAAGTGCAAGTGAAAGTAATTTTTTCATACGAGTGTTGGTTGGATAATCCCCCTAACTGGTGTACAAACTTAATTAAAAGCATTAATCTAAGCAAAGGCATTTTACTCCAACGATTGCTTATCTTTGCCTTATAACTGCTAAAATAAATTATCTCTACTTCCATTTAATAATTAAATATATCCGATGAAAGCCACTTTTCTATTAATCACATTGCTCAATTCGTTTCAAACTTTCGCACAAATTGATTTTACAACACCATTTAAAGATTGTAATATAGAGGGTAGTACTTCTGTCTATGATTATAAAAATAAAAAATGGGTATTCAGTAACAGCAACGATGCCCGCATCGAGACCTTACCTGCATCCACGTTCAAAATTATTAACTTGTTGATTGCCTTAGAAACTCAGGTGATCAAAGATGAAAACGAGATAGTGAAATGGGTTGGTAAAACCGATACGACTTTATATGGCTATCGCCCCGACATTTACAAAGATATGTCTGTAAAGGAAGCCTTCGAGGTATCTGCCGGTTGGGTGTTTATTGAGTTGGCCAAAAAGATTGGAAAAGAGAAATATAAGCATTATCTGAAAATATGCCAGTATGGCAACGGAAACCTCTCACAAAATGACGCCGACTTCTGGAATTTCGGCAACTTTGCTATATCTCCTATAAATCAGATTGAATTTCTGATAAAAGTATATGAAGAAAAATTACCTTTCTCAAAAAAAAATATGGAGATTCTGAAAAAAGTCATGATTACTGAAAAAACTTACGCTTATAGTATTAGATCAAAAACAGGTTGGACAAGAGTATCGAGTCAGGATATTGGTTGGTGGGTTGGTTATATAGAACGAAACGATAATACATATTTTTTTGCTACCCGGATTACCAAAAAACGTAGCACTATCAATCCTGAATTCGGACAATGCCGGAAAGACATCACAAAAAATATACTCAGGCAACTGAATGTAATAGAATAGTTGTTAACTCTTTATAAAAGCATTTTAACCCTATGCCTTCAGACCTTGAAAACTATTATCTGAAACAAAACGAGCCTATTCAAAGCTGCTTATTAGCACTGAGAGTTATTATCATGGATTTATATCCATTAATCACTCACCAACGAAAATACCAGATTCCCTTCTTTTACTACAAAGAAAAGAAGTTAGCATATTTATGGGTTACCAAAAAGAAAGTACAGATTGGGTTTATTGAAGACAAATGTTTACAGAAACCAATCGAAGGCGTAAGATTAAAAGATCAATACCAGAGTATAATCATTAATCCAAATGAAGATATTCCCATAGAAGTAATTGTTGAAAATCTCAAAACACTGATGCACTTATATGATGGTTTAGATTAATTCCTTCTTAGTTATTGTATAATATTTTATAGTATATTTGAGCATGCTTACTTAATATCATTCAGACCGCCAAAATATCTTACTCATTATAACTGCTTACTATTTCAACCTCATTCAATCAATGCAAAAGATCATACCTTCGGCTTTAATTATCTTAACAGCCACAATCCTTACCGCTTGTACCCATTCTGACAGTTCATTTGACGAACAAGATGGCCTTAGTTCATTTAATAAAGATAGCCTTGCACAACATATCATCACTTTAGCATCAGACCAATTCCAGGGTCGCCGTCCTTTCACGGTTGGTGAAACTAAAACAGTTGAATACCTTACCAATACACTCAGAAGTTTGGGTGTTGAACCAGGCAATGGAAATGAGTATTTTCAGAAAGTACCTATGGTAGAAATTACCCCGACCTGTGACCCTTCTATGAAAGTAGAATCAGCCAGAGGTAATTTCACTTTAAAAAATATGGATGACTATGTGATCTGGACAGAAAATACAGATTCGATTGTTTCATTAAATAGTGAAGAAGTAATCTTTGCAGGTTTCGGAATAGTCGCACCTGAATACAACTGGAACGATTATGCGGGGCTTGATGTAAAAGGCAAAGTAGTAGTAGTATTGGTTAACGATCCCGGATTCAGTTTAATTGACAGTACTCTCTTCAAGGGAAAAGAAATGACCTATTATGGTCGGTGGACTTATAAATTTGAAGAAGCAGCCCGGCAAGGAGCAAAAGCCTGTTTAATAGTGCACAACGAAGCAGCTGCTTCTTATGGATTTAATGTCGTGCAAAATTCCTGGGGCAAATCTCAACAACATTTAGACACAAGAGGTAAAGAATACCGCTGCGCGGTTGAAGGTTGGCTGACAGAGCCAGCAGCTAAACGGTTATTAAATACAATTCCAGATGGGGAAACACTTTTAGCCAAGGCAAATCAAAAAGGTTTCAAACCAGTTTTATTGAATCTGAAGGTTTCTACTTCAATGAAAGTAAAAGCAGTATTCAATGAATCAAAAAATGTAATTGGCAAAATAACAGGCACCAAACGCCCGGATGAATATATTATCTATACTGCACACTGGGATCACTTCGGTATCGGAAAACCAGACGCCAAAGGAGATTCCATTTATAATGGGGCTTTAGACAATGCCAGTGGCACTGCTGCAATCCTCGAAGTAGCACGGGCATTTAAAACCATGAAAAATAAACCCGAACGCAGTATTGTCTTCTTGTTTGTAACCGGAGAAGAACAAGGGCTCTTAGGTTCTGCTTATTATGCACAAAATCCGGTTTATCCTGCTAATAAAACGGTAGCTAATCTGAATATAGATGTTATTAATAATTTTAGCCCCACAAAAGATGTTTCTATTCCTGGTGGAGAAGGCCAATCTGAATTAGAAGATTATCTGAAAAAAGAATTGGATAAAAAAGGAAGATATATAGCACCGGAAGCACATCCTGAGGCAGGTCACTATTTTCGCTCAGATCATTTTAGTTTTGCTAAAGTAGGTATTCCGGCCTTGACAATTGGAGGAGGAATAGATGCCATTCCACAAGGCAAAGAATATGGGCAAAAACAACAAGAATTATATAATGATAATTTCTACCATCAAACTACCGACCAATATGATGCTTCTACATGGAAATTGGAAGGAGGCCTGGAAGACACTATTTTATTATTTCAGATAGGGAAAAAATTAGCCTTTGAAACTACCTGGCCGCAATGGAAAGAGGGTTCGGAATTTAAGGCATTGAGAAAAAATAATTAAAGAACAATGAATCAACCAGCAGAAACAAACAGACCTCCTGCCATTACATTTGCTTGTACTGCAGCATTTGTATGGGCTTCTTTATCAATCCCACTTATATTTTTTAGTAGTAGCAAATCTATAGGGGCATGGTACCCTCCATACTTAGTTTTCAGTATAATTGCAAGTTATGCAGGTGCATATGGCATTTGGGCAATGAAAAAATGGGGTGTTTACTTATATATTGGCTTCAATGTAATAAATCAGATTGTCCTTGTCAGCATGGGGATGTGGTCATTATTTTCAATTCTGATTCCAGCAATCGTAATTGGAGTAACCTATACACATCTGAAGAATATGCGTTAATATTCATAAATTTTATAAATAAAATCGCCACTCCGGTAATCCGGAGTGGCGATTTTATTTATCCAAGAAATTTATTTCATTCTCATTTGTCAGGATTCAACAAATCGTAGAATTGATCAAGCTTAGGCATTAAGATGATACGAGTACGACGGTTTGTAGCACGTCCCTCCGGTGTATCATTGCTTGTCAGAACGTTATATTCTCCTCTACCTGCTGCAATCAATCTGTTTGGATCAACTTTGAAAGTCCCTTGCAATGCTCTTACAACTGAGGTTGCTCTTTTTACGCTCAAATCCCAGTTGTCTGACAAACACTCAGTATTGATAGAAACATTATCAGTGTAACCTTCAATCATTACCTCCAAATCAGGACGAGATTGAATAATTTGTGCAATTTTACCCAATACCTCATTAGCCCTGCTCGAAAGTTTGAAACTTCCACTTGAAAACAACATTTTATCAGAGATATTAACCATTACAACAGTTTTATCAACCTTAATCTCTACATCTTTTTCTTCAATACCTGCACTTAATACTCGTGTTAAGTTCACAGCCAAAGCTAAATTGATAGAGTCGGTTTTTGTTCTGGCAGCTTGTATAAGATGTATATATTTATCTTTCTTTTCTAATTGTGCCAGAGTTTTGTCAATGTTATCGTTAGCAGCTTTCGACAGAACTGTCAGGTTACCTACTTGCTCCATTTGTTTGTCACGAAGGCTTTTCAAATCACTAATCTGATCTCTTAAATCTTTGATTTGTGCATCACGTTGCTGAATATCACTGGTAGTAGCTGTACGTAGGCTCTCTCTTTCTTGCTCAGCTTTAGCCAAACGATCTTTGAAATCCTGTACCTGATCTCCACATTTTACTAAATCAGCTTGTGACTTTTCAAATTGTTGTTGAAGACCCGCATATTTTTTTTTCGCCACACACGACGACATAAAAATAGCTGCTGCAATAAAAAATAGAAATTTAGATGGGGTTCTCATACACTAATCTACTTTGTGTTTAGGGTTTAAAATTTTCGCAAATGCAAATTTCGAAAATTATGAATTAATAAAAAATTAAATATTATACGTAACCATGTTTTTTAATATTCAGTACTAATATAAGGCAGAAAAGTACTATTTCTTCATAAGAAATCATTAAAATTGGCCGAAAATTCATGATTTTTTAATCCGGATTTTTCACGTTAAATCCAAAAAACAAACGCATTTCAAGATAATTTTATTTTTGCTTTCATTTTTAGGCCACAATTTATAACCCACTTGAATAAGCAAAAAAACCTAAAAGGCATTTAAAATTGGCCATATTATTTTTTTAAAAATTTTTATTGAAATCTCATTTTTAAAAACTGTTGAGCAATTTTTCACCTAAGAAAAGTTTTTTAGAAATCTACAGTTTCAAATTTTTGAACTTCTTGGTAAATTATTGAATCAACAAAACAAAAGCCTGACAATCGGCTGATTATCAGGCTTTTCCAATTCTGCTCCGCAGCGATTCTGTGACCCTAAGGGGAATCGAACCCCTGTTTAATCCGTGAAAGGGACTTGTCCTAACCGCTAGACGATAGGGCCGGCTGGTTCCATTTATCGTCTGCGTTTCCGAATTGTGGTGCAAAAGTACAGCTTTTATTTTACAATGCAATACCTGCTCAAAAAAAAAGTCAAAAATTTTCAAAATCTTTTTTCACAATCATTTTCAAACCGAAAAACATTATATTTGAGAATTATTAAAACCTATCCAAAAGTACGTATGAAAAAAATCCGCTTATTTACTTTATTCTTCATCAATATACTCTGGGCAAATGCTCAAACCACCAAAACTCCCGACGAATTTCTTGGCTATAAATTAGGAACAAAATTCAGCTTTCACCACCGTATTGTCGACTACGCCCGGTATGTGGCTACTCAGAATCCGGCTCAGGTAAGGGTTTTTGATTATGGTACTACTTTTGAAGGCCGCCCTCTGGTTTTAGTGGCTATAGCAACACCTGAAAATTTATCAAAATTAGATGAAATACGCACTTCAAACCTGAAAAGTATTGGGTTATTAGATGGTAAACCAACTACAAAAGTACCTGCCATTGCATGGTTGAGTTATAATGTGCACGGAAACGAAGCAGTTAGTTCAGAAGCTGTAATGCAGGTATTGTATGAATTAGTCAATAAAAATAATACTACAACACAGAGTATCTTAAAAAATACTGTCGTATTAATTGACCCTTGCATTAACCCTGACGGGCGCGACAGATATGCACAATGGTATAACAGAGTAGCGAATCAGGGATTTAACGCCACGCCTTTTGCTGCCGAGCATAACGAACCTTGGCCAGGCGGACGTTTTAATCATTATCTATTTGACCCCAATCGTGACTGGGCGTGGCAAACACAAGAGATTTCGATGCAGCGCCTGAAAATCTATAACCAATGGATGCCACATCTACATGCCGATTTTCACGAAATGGGTGTTAACACTCCTTACTATTTTCCGCCTTCTGCCCGTCCTTATCATGAAGATTTAACCGTATGGCAAAGAGAATTTCAACAAACCATCGGCGAATACAACAAAAAATATTTTGATAAAAACTATTGGCTATATTTCTCAAAAGAAAACTATGATCTGCTTTATCCGAGTTATGGCGATACTTACCCCTCATATAATGGAGCTATTGGCATGACCTACGAGCAAGGTGGTGGCGGACGTGCCGGTATTGCTATAGCCAAAGAAGACGGTGATACTCTGACACTTTCCTATCGTATCTCCCACCATTTTTCAGCCAGTATGGCAACATTAGAAGCAATTTCTTCAAGAGCTGATAAAACTGTAGAAGAATTTGTTAAATTCTTTGACCGAAACAAAACCAGTCCGGTCGGTACCTATAAATCATTTGTCTTGAAAAGCAATGGAAATGAAGCAAAAGTGAAAGCTCTAACCGGGCTTTTAGACAAATTGCAAATCAAATATGGCTATGCAACTAAAGAATCTTCGGCATCGGGTTTTGGCTATCAGAGTCTGAAAGACGAGAATTTTAAAGTTGAAGCGAACGACCTCGTGATTAGTACTTATCAGCCCAAAGGCACTTTTGTTAAAATTCTATTTGAACCTAAAACAGTTTTAGAAGACTCACTCACTTATGATATAACAGCTTGGGGCTTGCCTTACGCTTATGGCTTAAAAGCTTTTGCAACCAAAGAAAAACTATCAGTAGGTAATCCTCAGTCAACCAACACAACTCCTGCGTTAACAGTTGAGGGCAAACCTTATGCTTATATAGCCACTTATAGCTCATTTGAGGATGTAAAATTCTTATCACAGATTTTAGCAAAAGGTATTAAAGTGCGTTTCAACGAAAACCCGTTTGAAACAGGCGGAAGAAAATTTGAAGTAGGTTCTATCATTATTACACGAACCAACAATTTAAGATTGGGTGATGAGTTTGACAGAATTGTCCAATCGGCAGCTAAAACTTTTAACATTAATCTGTTAGCATCTAATTCTGGCATGGTTACTTCGGGTAACGACTTTGGTTCAAATTCTGTTAATGTGCTGAAAAACCCTCGTGTAGCAGTCATTTCAGGCGATGGTATCTCTCCTACCGCTTTTGGAGAAGTGTGGCACTTCTTTGAACAACAGATAAATTATCCTGTTACTGTGATTGAAGGTTCTACTTTCGGACGTGTCCCGCTCGACCAAATAGATGTGTTGATTTTAGCTGATGGAACATATGACAGAATTTTTGGCAATGGCGATGCACTGAAAAAATGGATTCAGGGGGGCGGAAAAGTAATAGCAATGGAAGGAGCAACCGGCTACTTTGCTGATAAAGATGGTTTTGGATTAAAACGTAAAAAAGATAATTCGGCTACTGATAAACCGGAGCTAAAAACCTACGGTTCAAGAGAACGTGAAAGCATTTCAGAGCAGGTAGTCGGGGCTATTTACAAAGTTGAAGTAGACAAAACTCATCCGTTAGGCTATGGGACAGACGGAAGTTATTATTTGTTGGCGCGCGACCCTTACAATTTTGAATACATGAAAGAAGGCTGGAATGTTGGTTATCTCAAAGACAATAATTATGTAACAGGATTTGTAGGTGAAAAAGCCAAAGATAAAATGAAGAACACTTTGATTTTTGGTGTACATAACATCGGTAGAGGGAAAATTGTATATATGGCTGATGATCCTATTTTCAGAGGATTCTGGTATAGTGGCAAACTCCTTTTTGGTAATGCAGTATTTTTAGTCTATTAAACATAACCTGATTTCGTTTATAACAACCATGGATTCAACCCGACGTTCGTTTCTTAAGAATGCAGCTTTAGGCAGTGCCGCCGTATGTGCACCTGTTTTAACTCAGGCACAACCAACTCCCTCAGCTACAGTAGCTGGTAAAATAAAATTGAGTGTATCCAGCTATTCTTACTGGCACTTTAAGGGAGAGAAATTTCCGATAGAGAAAGTAATTGATGAAGCGGCCAAATTAGGTTTGGAAGGTATTGATGTATTGCATCGACAGATGGCAGGCGAAGATAACGCTTATTTGCAAAAACTAAAGAAACACGCATTTGTGAATGGCATTGCCATGACCTGCCTTTCAATTCATCAGGGCTTTGTTAACCCTGATAAAGCAGAACTGAAAAAACATATCGACCATACTAACCACTGCATTGAATTAGCTTATAAAATGGGAATACCCTGTATGCGCTTAAACACAGGCCGTTGGGGAACAATAAAATCTTTTGATGATTTTATGGCAAAAAGAGGGATTGAGCCTGCCATTGAAGGTTATACCGAAGATGAAGCCTTCAAATGGTGTATCGACAGCATTCAACAATGTTTGAAGAAAGCCGAAGAATGTGGTGTACTATTAGCCCTTGAAAACCATTGGGGATTGGG
This sequence comes from Emticicia sp. BO119, assembly GCF_013912375.1. Lineage (GTDB taxonomy): Bacteria > Bacteroidota > Bacteroidia > Cytophagales > Spirosomataceae > Emticicia. The sequence continues at coordinate 73,781 of NZ_JACETV010000006.1, forward strand.
TTCAACACCCGAAGGGATGCTTCGTATTAAAAATGCTATTGACTCGCCTTGGTTAAGCCTTTTAATGGATACTGGTAATTTTCTTGAAAATCCTTACGATAAATTAGAAAAAATTGCCCCACAAACCAGTTTCGTTCAGGCTAAAACCTACTATGGTGGTGGTGTATGGTACTCTCTTGATCTGGACTACAAACGAATAGCCGATATTCTGAAAAAAGTAAACTATCAGGGTTACGTCTCAATAGAATTTGAAGGTAATGAAGACCCATTCACCGGAGTTAAGAAAAGCGTTGATTTATTAAGAAGCGTCTTGTATTAAATCTTTTGTTAATCTTAGTGTTCGTAAAAGATATTTTACGAACACTTATTTTTTTATATGAATTGCCATTTTGTGTCTTTTTCTACGTCGTCGCCAAAGCAAAAATCCTGTAATAGACAGAAATCCTGGTGTAAGCCCAACAAAAACATAGATTACTCTGATGAGTCCCCCCCCATAACTACCAATATGTAGAGAATAAAAAGTAGCTTCAATTTTATTCCACAGATTTTCGTCAGCAATAAGGTTTACACTGATCAACTCTCCTGTCTGTGGGTTAAATTGAATAGAGTTATTGCCAGCCCATATAGCCGCTTCTCCTTTTACCGCCCCTCTTACAAAAAACTTTTTATTAGGTTGCGTTGGCAAATACACGTATTGCGGTGTTAAATCGGGCATTTCTATTAATGCCTGTTTAAACAAGGAATCTAATGAATGTTTTGCCAATGTATTAGGTTTAGTCGGAATCATTTCATTGGCCCATACTTTCGGTTCAAAGGCAAACAGATTCAGCCAGAATCCGGTAAAAGCAATGATTATATTGAAGAATAATGCCCATACACCTACAATCCGGTGCAAATCAGAAGTAATAGTTCGCCAGCTTTTACGATTAATTTTTATTCGGAAGGTTAATACCTGAATAATATGTTTCTTATAGATAATAAATCCGGTAATAATGGAAATAATAATACATAGCCCCAAAAGTCCCACAAAAGCAGCACCGGGCACACCCACCTGAATACTGAAATGATACTGATAAATCCATTCAATGGCACTTGGTGTGAGGTTTTGCAATTCGCCTTCTCTTAAAATTCTACCTGTAAACGGGTCATAGGTAATGAGCCCTAAATCGTAACTGGTAATACGGGCATCGTTGAGATATAGCCTGAAATTAAAGGCTTTATCTGGTGCATCGTCAGGATTTATCCAGGCTATGCCATCAATTGCGGGATAGCGTTTGGCAATATCTTCATAAAAATAATCAAGCGGAAGTCTTTTTTGCTGCTGCTGAACGGTGAGTAGTTCTTTGTTTGCCCAATCATCAATTTCTTTTTTGAATACGAGGGCAGAACCGCTTAATCCTAATAAAATCAAAAAAAAGCCATTAATCAGCCCGAACCAACTATGTATTCTAAAAAGCTGACGATTTAGTTTCATATTTTCTTTGTTATTTTCTCCACGAACACAGCAAAACCTTGTCACCGAAAACACTCCCAATAAGCATTTTATTTCGCCACACTGCACTCACACTTGAACCTGAAAGTGGGCTTCCATCGTTCAGATAAATGCTTTCAACGGTTGGTTTTTCATTTTCAAAAGAGATTTTAACTACCTCTGATGGTGATAATTTTGAATGGTCTTTGGAATGCGCTAAAAAAGCCAGTAATTTTGGATGGCACCCTACCCATAAATCACCTGATTCATCTAATTCTATATTATCTGCCCCATTAACAACTATTTCACTATTTTCTGTTAATTTACCTGAGGTAATGTCTCTGTCAAAAATTTTGATTCTTTTTCCGGTAGTAGCTGCCACAAATAATTTCTTCCCGTCCTGACTTACATTAATCCCATTTGCATATAAAAAGCCATCTGCAACTATATTTGCTTTATTCCCGTCAAAATAGCAAACATTCCCCATTGGTATCTGTAATAAATCTTTCTTAGAGCGCCAAGACGATTTCTTTTCATCGTGGTCGTTGGTCAGATAAAACTGTCTTTCCCCTACCCCGACTATATCATTCGGACTGATGAACAAATCATTTTTAATGGTTTCTTTATGAACAAGTGAACTATCGGTAAATTGAAATATCTCGATTGAAGTATCTAAATTCAGATGATGATTAACTACAAAAAGCAGTTTTTGTCCCTCAGGTGATTGATATAAACTAATGCCGTGTGGGTGGAAATCTGTAAAAGGCAGATTATCGGTTAGTTTAACAGGGGTTGGGGTTTCTTCTTTAAGATTTAATAGGAAAATAGCGCCATCAGGTGCGTTTTCAGTAAACTTACTGGAAGAAACCAGTGCCAAACCTGTTGATTTATCTATTGTTATATCTTCTGCTCCATTAAAACCCTTGATTTCGGTTACTTTGCCTTCAAAATGCGGTTCTATTTTCGTAAAAAGACCAGAATTCCAAAGCGTTCTAAGAACGAATATGATTATCAGCAGCAGTACTCCTAAGGTAATTTTTAACCAGAGTTTCATAGGGTGTATAAGGTTTAATCAGTTCATTTTTCTAATCCAGAATAAGTATAATAGTGAAACTACTATAGCGTTAATGCTAAAAGTAATTAATATAAATGTGGCTCTGTTATTAGTTTCTGACAAAGTCTGTTGCTCGTCTATTTGCATTACATTTGCCCATGCAATAAAGGCATCGGCCATCGGGAAAGTGCCAAAGAAATATTTCTTTTGTTGGTTTATGATTATTGGAAACCCTAAGCCTTCAATATTATTACGCAGGCTTCTCGCAATGCGGAAATCTTTATGAACGGCCATTGCTTTAATACCAACAATAGAAGCTACACCGCCAACATTCCAAATAACAGGGCCAGAATCAATATCACTAACGCCTGCGTGTCCTTTAGGAAATTCTCTAATAGCGACCAATCCTAAACGACGGTCAAGAAAATGTTTTTTATATTTTATATATACTTGCCTAGCTAAGATTGAATCAATTTCAGGTAAAAAAACATTTATCAAGCTTTGTGACGAGCCTCTTGGTGATTTTTCATCTACTGAATGAGGAATTAACCCTGTATTTGCATCTAAATCAGACTCCACATAGTTCATACATTTTCTTATTACCTTCTGATATTTTGGAGCGAACAATTTATCATATAAGGCCAATGTGGCTAAACATATTATATTGTCAGCCTGCCAAGTACCTGAGCTATATGAGCTTAGATAAGAAAATTCATTTGTACTATAAGCATTAGCAATTTTTTCACATTTTAACTGAAAACTTTCTATGTCTATTGTTCTTCTCTGATTTTGATTAACTAATGATAGCTTTTTCCCTAAAAGCAGTGTTGTCCAGCCTTGATAAAATGCACCATATTCTAAAGTTAAATTTTTATTGAAAGCTTCTTTCCCTTTCTGCGAATTTACCTGTTTTATTGCCCAATCAATTTCAGTAAAACCTTCTTCTATTAAAGGTGAATTTATTTCAGTTTTATTAATAAACTCACACCAGGTCAGGCCGTAAATTACATTAAAAAATACAAAACCCTCTGGAAAAATTTGTTGCAACTCTTCGGCTTTCCCGCTATGAATTTCTTTTTTCAGAAAGTTCAATTGCTGAATAATATCCTGATTATAAGCATGATTATTACTTATGACAAAATCAGGCTTATAATAAAGTCTTATACTTAAATGAATCAGCAAAAACATTAGAATCAGCAGAAAAAAACTGCAAATAGCTTTTAAAGTTATAAGCATAATGATTTAGTAAAACTTTACACATCACAAATCTCCACCCCCTGCTTCAATGAAGCTATTTTATCTGTACGTGCAGGAATAAATTCTTGTGCAACAAAACCCTTAAAACCAGTGTCGACAATTGCCTCCATAATGGCCGGATAATATAATTCTTGCGTTTTGTCTATCTCATGTCTACCTGGCACTCCACCTGTGTGATAATGCGCAATGTATTTCTGATTTTCTTTAATGGTTCTGATTACATCGCCTTCCATAATCTGCATGTGGTAAATATCGTAGAGTAATTTGAAATTGTCTGCATCAATCATTTTGCATAATTCTACTCCCCAGTTAGTGTGGTCGCACATATAATCTTTATGATCAACTTTGCTATTTAATAGCTCCATTACCAGCACTACTTTCTTACTTTCAGCATAGGATAAAATTCTTTTCAAACCCTCAGCGCAGTTTTTCATGCCCTGTTCATCATCTATATCCTTATCCCGATTGCCCGAAAAACAAATTAGATTGGTAAACCCTGCTTTGGCTGTTTCATCTATCAAATATTGATGCCATTTTTCAAGGCCATCATGGTGTTCTTTTTTGTTCCAGCCTTTCACAATTCCCCAATCTTCGGATGTACTCGAAACCATGGCACAGGTTAATCCATACTTTTTAACAGTTGCAAATTCTTCAGGTTTCAGCAATTCGATAGATTCCAGACCTATAGTTTTGGCTGACTTGCATAGATCATCAAGAGGGATAGAATCGTAACACCATTTACAGACAGAATGATTGATTTTCCCTTTTAAGTCAGCACCCATTCCAAGATCAGCGGCATCAATCCGGGAAGCAACTACTCCGGCTACGGCTACAGTAGCGGCTCCTCCAACAATTTTTTTCATAGCATTACGGCGAGAGTTTGAATTTTCCATACTTTTGGAAAGTATTTAAAATATTAGGGGTTGAAATTATACAAATGTATAAAATCACCTTTTTAATCTATTCTTCCTTATGAAAAAATTATTTGCATTCAGTTTCTGCCTGTCCGTTCTGGCATTGTACATCTCTTGTCAGAAAATTCACAATGACGCTATAAACTTAAACCCTCCAAAGTATGTAATTGACGAATCAAAACCTGTTTGGGCCGATGAATTTAACTACACAGGCTTACCTGACCCGACCAAATGGGGCTATGATATTGGTGGCCACGGCTGGGGAAATCAGGAAAAACAATTTTATACCAATGATGCCAAAAATGCCCGTGTTGAAAACGGTCTGTTGATTATTGAAGCCAGAAAAGAAAAAATGGAAAACAACGATTATACTTCGGCAAGATTGGTTACAAAAAACAAAGGAGACTTTTTATATGGTAGGTTTGAATTTAAAGCCAAACTTCCGAAAGGAAGAGGTACATGGCCTGCAGCGTGGATGTTGGCTACAGAGAAATCGTATGGAGCGAATTACTGGCCTGATAACGGTGAGATTGACATTATTGAACACGTAGGCTTTGATCAGGATCGTGTGCATGGGAATATTCATACGAAGGCATTTAACCATACAATTAAAACCAATAAAGGAAACAATGTAGTTGTACAAGGCGTATCTGATAGCTTTCATATTTATGCCTGTGAGTGGACACCCGATGCAATCAGTATTGAGATAGACGGCAACAAATATTTTACTTTTCCTAAACAAAGTAATTATGGTTGGGAAGAATGGCCTTTTGATAAGAAATTCCACATGATATTAAACATCGCCATTGGTGGAGGCTGGGGAGGACAAAAAGGAATTGATGACAGCATTTTCCCTCAACGAATGGAGGTAGACTACGTGAGAGTCTACCAGGCTGTAAAAAAATAGATGGTTTATGGTGGATAAGCGGGAAAAGCAATTAAAACAAGAAGCACTACCCATACGAATCCTGATGAAATAAGAAAAGCAAGAATCAGATGACTCTTGCTTTTGCTCTCGTCAAACTGCTGTTGATTATTAAAATCATCGAGCCGTTGGCTTCAGCGAACGGGCCGGTGATTTTATGGCACATTGCCTTACGCTTTACACGCATTTACTGCAATAATAGCAATAAAAATCATCACGACAACAATTTCATCAAAATATTCGTAAAAAATCTTCTTCATACTCCTTTACTTTTCATAAAATGACACTAATTTCCTCAAAAAGGTTGGAACGCAAGTATTATTTATTTGTTAAGTTAAGGTAGTCTTCAGAAGTGTATATTCATGGCTATAACAAGTGCGTGTTTACAATGCAAATATCGCTAAGCCAACGTTTCCAGCCAATACCCATTTCAGGGTATTTTTTATAAATGTTATCCGTACTAGTACGGAGTAGGTTAAATAAGTTTTCTTTCTACAGCGTATTTAATTAAACCAACTATGGTTTTTGTATTGGTTTTGCGATAGATATTTTTCCTGTGTGTTTCTACCGTTCTTTCCGAAATATACAATTGCTTGGCAATATCGGCATTAGAAAATTCCTGGGCTATCAGTTTCAGTATCTCAATCTCTCTGTCTGTCAGCCGATAGGTTTCCTCCTCCAGATCGTTTCGGTTAGCAAGACTTCTCAAAATCTCATTTGATACTTCTCTGCTGAAATAAACATTTCCTTTAGAAACTTCATTAATCGCCTCAATTAATTCTCCTCTACCTATTGTTTTCAGTATAAACCCTGATATACCGGCATCCATCAGATCATGCACGATCGATACATCATAAGAAACCGACAGCGCTAATACTTTCACATCCGGAAAATCCTTCTTAACCTTTTGTGTAAGCTCTATACCTGTCATTTTAGGCATATACAAATCTGTCAACAAAATATCAACCGGATTATGCGTTAAATATGACAAGGCCAGTTTGCCGTCTAATAATTTACCGACTACCTCAAAATTATCGACGTCCTGAAGCATGGCTTCAATACCATCTATCAATATCTGATGATCGTCAACAATAAGGATTTTGAGTTTGGCGGCAGTCATTTAGCGTTAATCAAGGGGATTTCAACAATTACACTTGTTCCTCTCCCGATTGCAGAATCAAAATTAACACTTCCGTTCAAATATTCCACTCTTGTAGCTACATTTTTAATTCCAATCCCATGGTTCTTCGCATCTTTCGTATCAAACCCTTTCCCATTGTCTTCCACCACCAAAACCAGTTCGCTCTCGTGCTTTACTAATTCAATACTTACCTTTGATGCTTCAGAATGCCGTATAATATTACTCAGAATTTCCTGCACAACCCGATAGAGCATTGTCTCAGTTTTTTCATTCAGTCTTTCTTTAATACCAATAATTTGTAATTCTATTTGTAAAACACCCAAAGCATTGATTTTGTTAACAAATTGTTTTAGAGCTGTCGATAAACCTAATTTAGTTAATGCTCCGGGCATCATATTATGAGATATTTCCCTTATTTCTTTGATGCTCTCTTCCAATAAATCCAAAGAGTTTTGTATATGCTCGTTTTCATCTTTCTTCTTGGCTAAAAAATTTCCTAAGGCCATTCGGGCTGCCGCAAGCATTTGCCCGATTCCATCGTGTAAATCACGTGCTATTCTGACTCTTTCTCTGTCTTCAGCTTCAAGTATCGCTTCAGTTCGTTGTTGTTGAGCCTGCGTTTTTTCTAAGAAAAGTCTTTCTGCTGTATCTTGCATGGCCTTTAACCGATACGCTAATAATACCATTAATACTACTATTTCTATAATAAACGCACCCGCAAAATATTCTATCTCTACAAGGCGTGTACCATTAATAACTTCGTAATTGCCCAATGCTGAATGAAAGACAATAGTGGCAATAGGAAGGTTTGCTAAAAGAAAATAAAATGCTTCTTTGGCAAAGTGCTGAATCACAATACAATAAATAGCCCCAAAAATCACATATAGTGTCGGAAACCAGAACACCACACTCAAAATACCACTAATAAGTGAGCTATTGTTCTGAAAGAGGGTATCTTTTAAAGAAAGGTGATCAAGATATAAAAACAGAAGCATAAAAATCAGCACCCCAATTAATATCCATGTCATATAATTGAAAAACGAAGTTTTCAGTAAGTCCCAGCGAAGGTATTTTCTTATAAATAGTAGACCTGAGATCAGAAACAAAAGCGAGCAGACATACCGCAATCGGTTTCCTGTTACTCCAAACGACCCATCAACATAAAACCGGATAAAATATCCTTGTGTAGTGCAAATAAATCCTATCGCCATTAATACATAAACCCCATAAAAAAAATAGAGCATATCTTTAAACGCAAATAGCAGAAGAAAGGAAAAGAAAACAACAAATAATAATATACCAATCACGAATCCCCATGTATGATAGTCAGCCGAATAATAGTAATAATCAAAGGCATTCCGCTCCCAAACTGTTATTGGTACCCAGATAGACCCTACTTCTTTGCGGAGCTTGAGATAGCAGGTAATCTCCTGGTTCGCCTTTAGTGCAATAGGGAAAATAAAATTTCTGTGTTTGACAGGCCTGTCTAATTGAGGAGTATCCCATGAGAGGTACTGCACATTTAATATTTTATTGTCTTCAACGGCATAAAATCGTCCCTCATCATAAAGCGGTGTGGGTAATTCCACAACAAAGGTCTGATTAATATTGGTAGCATTCTTCAGCCTGAATTTAAACCAGTAAGGATTGCCTTTGGCCCAGAAAGTGGGGGCATTACCATTAGCCTTTTTAAAGGCAAAGTTCCTGGGAAACTCTAATATTTTCTCTAAAGTAAGTGCATGGCTTTTATCCTGAAGATACATCAGCCCCAAAGGCATATACTGTTTTTGCCAGTTCCCATTATAGATTATTCTGAGAACCCCAGTTGTATCCTGAGCCGTAATTGTAGAACTAACCAGGCTCAAGACAAAAACACATAAGAGTTTGCGTACCAGACAATAGGATTGGGTTAACCTTATCATGGCTGGCGACTTCATATCATTAATGGAAGAATATATAAGAAACAACAATCGCTGCAACTACTCCTGCCAGATCAGCCAATAACCCTGCAACCAAAGTATAACGAGTATGCTTGATACTGACAGAACCAAAATACAAGGCCAGTATATAAAGAATGGTATCCGAACAAGCCTGAAATACACATGACAAACGACCAACGAAAGAATCGGCACCATAGGTTTTCATGGCATCAATCATCATGGCTCTTGAGCCGCTACCACTCAAAGGGTGCATCAACGCTGTTGGCAAAGCATCAGTAAAATCGGTATTGATACCTGTAAGCCCAATTACCCATTTCATGCCATCTACAATATAAGTTAAAGCACCGCAATTCCTAAAAACGCTGATAGCCACTAACATACCTACCAGATAGGGCATAACTTTTACAGATGTTTCAAATCCACTCTTCGCTCCATCTATAAAAGCCGAAAATATATCTACTTTCTTATACATTGCCCCTCCAACAAAACCTACAATGAAAATGAATAAAATCATATTACTCACAACTTTAGAAGTAGTCTCAATTTCTTCTTTTGACAATCGGGCAAAATACCAGATTACAAACCCGATGAATGCTGTAACACCTAATAACCAGGATAACAAGGTTCTATCAAAGAAATTAATACGTTGCTTTATACCAACAAACAACATTCCGGTAAGAGTAGCTACATAAACAGATATGAGCGCGGGGATAAAAATATCCGATGGGTCGGCGGCATTGTAGATGGCTCTTTGTGCCATTATACTTAAAGGTATCAGCACGGGGCCTGCACTGTGCAGTACCATAAACATTATCTGGGCATTGGTGGCAGTATCTTTATTGGGGTTCAGTTCCTGCAAACTTTGCATAGCCTTCAAACCAAATGGGGTAGCGGCATTATCTAAACCCAACATATTGGCCGAAAAATTCATAATCATTTGCCCGTTGGCTGGGTGATCTTTTGGAACTTCAGGAAACAGTTTACTAAAAAACGGTGCAATGATTTTAGCCAATCTTCTGATAACCCCTGCCTCCTCTCCTACTTTCAGAATACCCAGAAAAAAAGTCATTACCCCGGCTAATGGCAAGGCTATATCCATTACAGCAGATTCAGCAGATTTAAACATCCCGTCCACTATCAGTTTAAATATCTCGGTGTCGCCTGTAAAAATGAGTTTGATTAGCGCAATAACAAATGCAATAAGAAAAAATGCTACCCAAATGTAGTTTAATGCCATAAATTTGAGATTTTAGGGTTAGATTTGCCAGTAAGATATTAACAAACCTTATTTATATAATAGGTTTTCTGTTTAAAACGCCAATTTACACATAACAAACTATTTCTATGGCAAAACTAAAGCTAATTTTAGGAATCTTTACTATTGTACTTTTCATTGCAAGTTGTACTACTCAAAACAAAACCGAAACCGCAGACAGCATTAAGGTCGATTCAAGCCAGATAATAAAGGATACTGTAGTAAAGATAGACGATTATAAAATTCCTGAATTAGAACAAAGAATGATAGACCAGGGTCTGGTGAATTTACAGACTATTGACTCAACTATCATGGTGGAATTGAAATATTCAACAACTGATAATTTTGTTCATACAGATGTATATGGAGATTTGACACGTGCTTATATGCAGCAGAAGCCTGCTGAAATGCTTGCCAAAGCCAGCAAAATCTTGCAAAGCAAATACCCTGATTATCGATTGCTGGTTTATGATAGCTCCCGCCCGTTGGCTATTCAACGGAAATTCTGGGCATTACTTGATACAGTTCCACCAGTTAAAAGGGCTGATTTTGTGGCTAATCCAGAAGAGGGTTCAATTCATAATTTTGGTTCAGCGGTTGATTTGACTGTTTATGATACAGCTACTCAGAAGCCTTTGGATATGGGTACAAAATATGATTATTTCGGTGATCTGGCCTACCCTATTTACGAAGACCAGATGCTAAAAGAAGGAAAACTAACCAAAGAACAGATTGCTAACAGATTAGTATTGCGCAATGCTATGCAGCAAGCAGGTTATATGCGTATAGACAGTGAGTGGTGGCATTTCAATGCACTCTCTCGTGCCAAAGCCAAAGAATTATATAAGATTATTGAATAAAACTTCTATCTTCTATAGCATCTCAAATACATGTTTGAAGAGATTAATGCCTATATAAACCGATACACGCTTTGTGATGTTGAGGAAGTAAAGTTCTTTAACTCCATCCTTCAACATAAAACGGTTGCGAAGAAAACATTTCTATTGCAAGAGGGTGAAATATGCAAGTTTGAAGCATTTATTAGAAAAGGGTGTATCCGTACCTATTATATAGACCACAAAGGCGCGGAAGTAACTTTGCAGTTTGCCATTGAAAACTGGTGGGTAAGTGATATTGCCAGTTTTCATGAACAAAAGCCAAGCCGGATGTTTATTGAAACATTAGAAGATTGTGAGCTCTTCCTCCTATCACCTGAAACAAAAGAAAAACTCTTGAGGCAAGTTCCTAAATTTGAACGAATGTTCAGATTGATGGTACAACGCAATCTTACCCGTTTGCAGGAGCGCCTCTTTCAGACTATTGCTACTACGGCAGTAGAAAAATACCTTGATTTCATAGAGCGCTACCCCACTATTCCGCAAAGAGTAGCACAACACTATATCGCCTCTTATCTGGGTTTTTCGCCTGAGTTTTTGAGTAAGGTCAGAACCAAACTGGCGAAGAAATAATAAATTCGAAATTTTTCTCAACTTATATTCTTAAATTCTTCATTTCTTGTCATAGTTCAATGTTTTTGAATTTTCAAGGGTGCAACTTTGTATCATCAAATCAACAACAAAGGTGTTTAGATTTGAAACAAAGCATTTTTGCACTTAAAATAACTATGACAATGGAAAATAAAATCTTAGGTATTCACCACATTACAGCCATCGCAGGTGATGCCAAACGCAATTTCAATTTTTATACAAAAGTATTAGGCTTACGTTTCATCAAAAGAACCGTAAACTTTGATGACCCACAGACTTACCACTTCTATTTTGGTGATGAAGAAGGTAATCCGGGTACTATTCTTACATTCTTTCCATGGGGAAATGCCGTAAGACAAGGTAAACGTGGCGCAGGTATGGCCACCGAAATTGGTTATGCAGTGCCCGAAGGAAGTCTGGATTTCTGGGTGGAGCGTTTCAAAAAATACAATGTAATCTATAACAAGCCATCTGAAAGGTTCGGCGAAAAATATCTGACTTTCCTCGACCCTGACGGTTTGAAACTGGAATTGATTGTACCTAAAACACCTGATACCAGAAAGCCTTATGAAACCGAAGAGGTAAAAGCTGAGGTTGCCACCAGAGGTTTTTATAATACTACTCTCACACTTAATGACATTAAGCCTACGGCATTGGTGTTAACAGAAGTGTTTGGTTATAGACTGATAGGCCAAGAAGCTAATCGTTACCGCTATGCAACAGATGCCGTAGCTACTGCCAATATTATTGATCTGGTTGAATTGCCAAATGAGGCCAGAGGTGTAGGGGCTGGTGGTACGGTGCATCATATTGCATTCAGAGTAAAAGATGATGCTACACAGATGGAGTTTCATGATAAAATCGAAAAATTAGGTTTTCATATTACACCACAGATAGACCGCAATTATTTCCACTCACTCTACTTCAGAGAACCAGGTGGGGTTTTATTTGAAATTGCTACTGACAATCCGGGCTTCACTGTCGATGAACCTTTAGAAGAATTAGGTACAAATCTGAAACTACCTGCACAGTATGAGCCTCGTAGAAAACAGATAGAAGAACACTTAGTAAAATTGGATTGATTTATAAAGGAGGAATGTAAAATGGATTTTCAAGAATTAAAATATATTTATCAGCCAGCCAAAAATGCAGGAGCAAATACCCTTTTGCTCCTGCATGGAACCGGCGGTGATGAAAGAGACCTACTCCCTATTGCCAAAGAATTTGGCGAAGACCTCAATATTCTGAGTCTGAGAGGGAATGTATCAGAGAATGGCATGCCTCGTTTCTTCAGGCGTTCGGGTATGGGCATCTTTGATGAAAAGGATTTAACTTTTCGTACCCACGAAATGGTTGATTTCATCAAAGGATTAACTGAAACCGAGGGGTTTGATAGCACGAAGATCATTGCATTAGGCTACTCAAATGGAGCTAATATTGCAGGTAGTACATTGGTTTTGTATCCTGATTTTCTGGCAGGGGCTATTCTTTACAGACCCATGCAGCCTTTTAAGAATATTGAAACCGAAGTAAAAAACACAAATCATACGCCTGTGTTTATGAGTAATGGCATGGTTGACCCGACCGTAAAGCAGGCAGATACAGTAAAATATGTGAGTATTCTGAAAGATATAGGGTTTGATGTAGCTAATTATAATCTGTCAACAGGGCATCATCTTACCAGAGAAGATTTGCAGCTATCGGTTGACTGGTATAAACAGCATTTTGTTAATAATCGTTAAAAAGCAAAGGGATAATAGCCAGAGTATAGTATAGGGTTAAAATAGTTTTTTTAGATTTGCGGAAAGATTCCTTAATCCCGATCATGAATAAGAGACTATTCGGAACCTATATACTGGCTATTATCCTTTTTTCTTGTAATAACACTGAAAAATCCAGTGACACCACAAAAGAAGTTGCAAGCGTTCCCTTAATTCCGTTTAAACTGGTTAATACTTTCCCGCATGATACAACCGCCTTTACCGAGGGCTTTTTAGTTCATAACAATCAGCTATATGAAAGTACTGGTTCTCCAGATGAATTATCAGAAACATCATCGGCTATCGGTATTCTTGATTTAAATACAGGGAAATTAAATACAAAGGTCACAATTGATAAGTCAAAATATTTTGGCGAAGGTATCACCATTCTGAATGATAAAATATATCAGTTAACCTGGAAATCAAAAACAGGCTTTGTATATGATTTAAAAAGTTTCAAAAAATTAAAGGATTTCACTTTCAGTAATAATGAAGGCTGGGGGCTTACTTCAGATGGCAAATATTTAATAATGAGCGATGGCACCTATAACCTTACTTATTTAGACCCCAATACATTAGCTGTCATAAAAACACTCCCCGTAAGAGAAAATGGTTATGCAAAAGAACAGATAAATGAATTAGAGTATATCAAAGGCTTTATTTATGCAAATATCTGGCAGACAAACGAGATTATAAAGATTGACCCGGTAACCGGAAATGTAATGGCAAAAATAGACCTCAGAGCTTTAGCAACTGATGCCCTGACACAATATCCGAAATCTTTGGAAATGAATGGTATTGCTTTCGACTCAACAAATAATAAAGTTTATGTTACCGGAAAAATGTGGCCAAAAGTCTATCAAATAGATTTTAGCCACTAAAAAATTTGAAGTAGTTTTGAGATTTTCTGAATAGACTCAAAACTTGTAGAAAAAGCTATTTTACCTTTAGCAATCGGAACCTTTTGAAAATTTATTGGGCTTAATGATTTGTTTTCTAAAGATTTTAGTACAAATTATTAGTTTTTTTCGTATCTTTGCATACTTTTTTGGAAGACACTCCCAATAAATTATTTTTATCGATATGCGTAAACTTCGTATTCTGTACGTTGCAAGTGAAATAAATCCCTTCCTACAAGTTTCAGAAGTAGCAGAATTTCTTCGTAAACTTCCGCAAGCCATGCAAGAAAAAGGCATGGAAATCCGAATCCTGATTCCCCGTTTTGGCTCAATTAATGAGCGTAAAAACCGCCTCCACGAAGTGGTAAGACTTTCAGGAATCAATATTTCAGTCGGAGAAGATGAAAAACCTTTGATCATCAAAGTGGCATCAATTCCGAGTGCAAAATTGCAAGTTTATTTTTTAGATAATGAAGACTATTTCAACCGGAAATACGTTTTCTTAGATAAAGAGGGAAGTTTCTACGACGACAATGATGAGAGAACAATCTTTTTCTGTAAGGGAGTTCTGGAAACTGTGAAGAAACTTGGTTGGGCTCCTGACATCGTACATTGCACTGATTGGATGACGGCTCTAATTCCACTGTATCTCAAAACAACTTATAAAAACGACCCCGTTTTCAAAGATACAAAATCAGTATTTACTATTTATAACAACGCTTTTGAGCATAAGTTCGACGAGGATATTTTAGAAAAAGCAAAAGCGATGGACGTTTCAGACGAAGCTCTGTCACACTTACGCTCTGCAGATTTTGAAGGATTCATTAAAATAGGTTGCCAATATGCCGACTCGGTAGTAAAAGCTAACGAGGACATGAACGAAAAATTAAGTACATTATTGAATGAAATTAAAGCTAACAAAATTGAAGCAGGTATTGAAGACGACGACGTTACAGAAACGTACTTTAATCTTTACACAGAACTCGTTCCATAAAAATAGCCGGAATTTCACACATAAAATGCGGAATGTAGCCATCATGCTACTTTCCGCATTCTTTTTCTCGTGTGAAGACCCTATTAACATTGCCGTTGACGCTCCCTCAAACGGCGGTCAGTTTTCCACCACCTTTACAGACACCCTTACTGTAACCCGTGCAACTGTTATGCTTGATTCTATCGTAACTTCCGAACAAACAGGCGCAGTTGTAGGGCATTATAAAGACCCTGTTTTTGGTGATGTATCAGCCACAATATTTACAGAGATAACCCTGCCCTACGATGGTTCTTCAGGAACTTACTATCCTTTTGCAGTCTCTTCTACAGATTCTCTTACTGCCGTATATGACTCTATGTATGTCTATGTAGTGCATAATGGCTTCTCTTACGGAGATTCTACCAAACCTGTTACATTGAATATCCATCGTTTGACAGAAAACTTTGTGAAGAACAAAAAATATCTCAACGACGAAGTATTAGCGTATAATCCTACACCTTTGGCAAGCCAGGTGCTTACATATAAAGATTTTAAGCGCGCCACCGTAAGCACAACCGATAGTTTGATTAAATTCAAAATGCCCGACGCCCTTGGGCAGGAACTTTTTGCTATTGCTAATAAAGACGAGTCAAGGGATATAGATAAATTCACTGCCGCTGTAAAAGGATTTGCTTTTACAGTTAACCAAAATGCAGAAACGGCTTATGGCATTTCCCTTACCGTCGGAACCAGCTATCCGGTAGTTTTCTACCATGCACCAGGCGACACAGTTGCAAAAGGACTTCCGTTGTCATTTCTTGGTGGTCGTTTCAGCCAGATCAAGGGTAATAGACAAGGAACAACTCTTCAGGACCTTAAACAGTTAACCTCAATCCCTTCATCAGCTACCGGCAATAAAACTTATATGCAGACAGGGGTCGGCATTACTACTAAAATGACATTCCCGACACTGGAAAACTTACTGAAAACCGGTAGCAGCAATGTGGCAATCAATAAAGCTGAATTAATTTTGGAACCAGATTTAGATCAGATTACCGGTAATTTCACCCCACCTATTCAGGTAGCATTAGTTGAAATAGGCACCGATAATCGATTGAAAAAAACAAATGGAATTGAAGACTTTGTTGCGCTTGATGTAGCCTCCGGCATACAATACGTAGCCGACTACAACTCCACTAACAATAATTATAAATTCAACTTTACTTCATATATTCAGGATATTCTGAACAAACGAAAAACCACCGATGGTTTCGCCATTATTCCAAGTATCCTGAGTACCACCTCTACTGGTGCAACTACCATTCTCGTTTACAATAACAATTTATCAAGAGCCGTTTTCAAAAATATCAAACTAAATGTATATTACTCCGGTAAGAGATAAAATAATACAATCGTAAGATAATATTATATACATTTTTCATCAAAAGAGGAGACCTAAATCTCCTCTTTTTTGTTTGTTTGTTGTATTTTTTTCATAAATTTGAATAATTATGAGTTCAAAAATTGGACTTTTTTAATTAAAAACTTCTTTATTCATAGAAAACTAACATTCTACTTAAAACATTTCAAAACTATGTGCGGAATCGTCGCTTACGTAGGGCATCGCGAAGCTGCCCCTCTCATTATCAAAGGACTCAAAAGATTAGAATACCGTGGTTATGACAGCGCAGGTATTGCCCTGTTAAACGGTCATGGACTAAAAGTCTACAAGAAAAAAGGCAAAGTCTCTGATTTAGAAAATGAATTGAAAGGCAAAGAACTATTAGCACAGGTAGGTATCGGCCACACGCGCTGGGCTACTCATGGCGAGCCAAACGATATTAATGCTCACCCACATTACTCAACCAGCAGAAAATTAGCAATTATTCATAATGGCATTATTGAAAACTATGCGTCAATCAAGCAGAGCTTAATCAATAAAGGCTATACTTTCGATAGTGCCACAGACACTGAAGTACTCATTAAGTTTATTGAAGATATACAGACTAACATGTACTGCAATCTTGAAGAAGCAGTAAGAATTGCTCTTCATGAAATTGTAGGTGCTTATGCAATTGTTATCATTGATGAAGAAAATCCGGCACAGCTGATAGCAGCCCGCAAAGGTAGTCCATTAGTAATTGGAGTCGGAGAAAATGAATTTTTCTTTGCTTCTGACGCCACCCCAATCATTGAATATACTAAAGAAGTAGTGTACCTTGATGATTATGAAATTGCCATTGTAAAAGACAACGAATTGATAATTAAAAACTTAGCCAATGAAGATATTGCCCCTTATGTAGAAACAGTTGAACTCGAACTGGAAGCGATTGAGAAAGGCGGGTACGACCACTTCATGCTTAAGGAAATCTTTGAGCAACCCCGTTCAATTGCAGATTCAATGAGAGGGCGTATCAATCTCGAAAATGCCAGTCTGCTCTTAGGTGGTTTGAGAGATTATCTTGATAAAATAGCTAAAACAGATAGAATCGTAATAGTAGCCTGTGGAACATCCTGGCACGCAGGTTTGGTTGGAGAATACCTCTTGGAAGAATTAGCCCGTGTCAATGTAGAAGTTGAATACGCTTCTGAGTTCCGTTACAGAAACCCGATTATCAAAGAAGGCGATATCGTCATTGCCATTTCTCAGTCAGGAGAGACTGCCGACACAATGGCAGCCTTAGAATTAGCCAAATCAAAAGGAGCTATTATCCTGGGAGTTTGTAATGTTGTAGGCTCTTCTATTGCCCGCATTACTCATGCCGGCGTTTATACGCATGCTGGTCCTGAAATAGGAGTAGCCAGTACTAAAGCATTTACTGCACAGGTTACTGTACTAAGTCTGATTGCCATAGCAACTGCCCATAAAAAAGGTACTATCAGCCAGGATTTATACCGTGAACTCCTTTTTGGCCTGGATGCTATTCCTGCTAAAGTAGAAAAAATTCTGAAAAGTGCCGAGAAAATCAAAGACATTTCCAAACTATTTACCTTTGCCTCTAACTTTATTTTCTTAGGTCGTGGCCTAAACTTCCCTGTTGCCTTAGAAGGAGCCTTGAAACTGAAAGAAATTTCTTATATCCATGCCGAAGGATATCCGGCAGCAGAGATGAAACACGGACCTATTGCCTTGATCGACGAGGATATGCCTGTCGTATTTATTGCTACAAAAGACAATTCATACGAAAAGATTGTTTCCAATATACAGGAGGTAAAAGCGCGTAAGGGCCGTGTAATAGCCATTATAACAGAAGGTGATACACTTATTCCTAAAATGGTTGACTTCGTAATAGAAGTACCAAGAACCAACGATCTGTTGCTCCCGCTCATCACTTCTATCCCATTGCAGTTAATCTCATACTACATAGCGGTCTTGAGAGGCCGAAATGTTGACCAGCCACGCAACCTTGCCAAATCAGTAACAGTAGAATAATCAGTAAAACATAAAAAGCAGTAATTATCTATCTCTGAGATGATTACTGCTTAACATCAAAACTCCAAAAAAACATGGCTCCGGAGAGCATTAAAATTATCTATTAAACACCTTGACGAAACTGCTTATCAGCCAGTTTTCATCTGCTTTCAATAATGAGGTAAGAGTAGAATCCGCAAATACCGTTACTGTACTAATATCATTCACAATCTTTAGAAACTCTTCTTTCTCAGCAGTATCCGGTTTTATTCCCTCTTTTAAATCTGCCATTGCATCAATCAAAGGTCCGATTTCTCGGCGTCGTCGCTCTTTAGCAATCTGCTTGGCAACTTTCCAGACATCCTTTTCAGCTATGAAATACTCCTTCCGTTCACCAGGAAGAAGCTGCTTATAAATTAGCCCCCAATCCATCAAATCCCGTAAGTTCATATTTACATTCCCTCGTGAAATTTGTAATTCAGACATAATTTCGTCTGCATTCATAGACTTAGCTGAAAGCAAAAGTAGCGAGTGTATCTGTGCCATCGTGCGGTTAATACCCCACTGGGTGGCAAGCGTACCCCACGTATGGATAAACTTATCTTTTGCTTCTTTTAACTCCATAGTAGACATTTTTTTTAAATTTTATAGATATGCACGTAAGCGTAATTGGCTCAAAGTAAAATAACATTTTTGAATTTTCAAAATATTTTGAAAAAAATAACACAAAAATCAAACCAAACTCAAAAAATACATAACTAACTGATTAGCAATAATTTACAATATTAAACAACTAAGCAAATCGGGTAAAATTTTACCCGATCCGAAAACACAAAGAAGCAGAAAGCACTAAAATAGGAGAACTAAAACCTGAAAACCCCAAAATATTGGCTTCAAATTTTATAATAATTCCTGTAATTTCGTTTATTTCGTGTTTTAAAAATCAATAAAAAATGTTCTCTACTCAAACCTATATCGAAAGACGTAACGCCCTGAAACGTAGCGTTGGCAATGGATTGATTTTAATCATGGGCAACGAAGAAGCCCCTATGAATTACCATGATAATACCTACCGCTACCGTCAGGATAGTAACTTTTTATACTACTTCGGAATAAGCCTTTCCAACCTGGCAGCCATAATAGATGTAGATTCAGGCGAGGAGATTATATTTGGAGATGAGTTCTCAATGGATGATATAATTTGGGTAGGGCCACAACCTACATTGGCCGACCAGGCCCGTAAAGTGGGAGTTTATCGTACCGAACCCTATTCAAAATTAGCTGATAAATTAACTAAATCAAAAAAAGTACATTTCACCCCACCATACCGCTACGAAAACAAATTCAAATTATGTGAATGGCTGAATATACCTGTTAATAAACTCAAAGAAAGAGCTTCTGTTGACCTCATTAAATCCATTATCGCACAACGCGCCTATAAATCTGCTGAGGAAATTGTGCAAATGGAAGAGGCAGTCAATATATGTCGTGAAATGCACATCGCTGCCATGCGGGAAACCAAAGCAGGACGAAAAGAGTATGAAATAGCCGCAATCATTCATGGGAAAGCCCTTGAATTTGGTGGCGAATTAGCTTACCCTATCATATTTAGCATAAACGGACAAACTTTGCATAATCACTATCATGGCAATATCATGGTAGAAGGAAAATTAGCTTTGAATGATTCAGGTGCAGAAAACAGTATGTTCTATGCTGGTGATATTACCCGTACTATTCCGGTCAGTAAGAAGTTTACCGAAAGGCAAAAAGAGATTTACAACTTAGTACTTAAAATGCAACTTGCCGCTATAGATGCCCTCAAACCTAACATTCAGTACAAAGAAGTGCATCTAATTGCCAATAGAATATTATTAGAAGGTTTAACCGATTTAGGCTTCATAAAAGGGGATATCGAAGAAATGCTGAACGAGGGTTTGCAAGGGCTATTTATGCCTCACGGCCTTGGACATGCCATTGGTTTAGATGTACATGATATGGAAGATTTAGGAGAAAACTACGTTGGTTATCGCGAAGGATTAGAAAGAAGTACGCAATTAGGTTTAAAATCGCTCAGAATGGCCAAAGAATTAGAAGAAGGATATGTAATTACAGTTGAACCAGGGCTCTATTTTATACCTGAATTAATTGACAAATGGAAATCTGAAAAAAAATTCGCTGATTTTATCAATTATGACAAATTAGAGTCTTATAAAGATTTCGGAGGAGTGCGAATTGAAGATAATTGCCTGATAACTGCCAATGGACAACACACATTAGGAAAACCAATCCCTAAAACTATTGAAGAAGTAGAAGATTTGAAAAATTAGTACTTAAAGGCATATTTCCACTTGAAATATGCCTTATTTTTTATATCCCTATGAAAAAACTCATCATTATTCTATCCCTTATCTCACAAAGTATGTTTGCTCAGAACGTTAATTACGATGAGGCTAAAATACCTCCCTACACCCTGCCTGATATTTTAACAGGAGTTGATGGTAAAAAAATTACTACCATCAAACAATGGGAGGCCAATCGTCCGGCATTGCTTCAGTTATTTGCAGAGAATGTCTATGGTGTAACTCCAAATATTTCTGCCAAACACCATTATAAGATACTCGAAACCAAAAATGATGCTTTAAATGGAAAAGCCATCCGCAAACAGGTATTAATTACTTTTGATGAATATCCTCAATTAAGCGGAATCAATATCCTGCTTTATATCCCAAAAAATGTAACCAGACCACCCGTTTTCGTTGGTTTGAATTTTGAAGGAAATCATTCGATTGGCATTGACCCCTATGTATTACTTACCCAAAACTGGATGGTTGATTTTCAGAAAAATCCTGAAAGAGTAAATAATAATCGTGCATTGGAAGCCTCAAGAGGAAAAGCGATAGTAGAAAGCTGGCCTGCTGAAATGATTATTGACAAAGGCTTTGCAATGGCTACGGCCTATTATGGCGATATAGAACCCGACCACCCAGAAGGCTGGAAATCAGGGTTAAGAAGTGCTATTGGTATGACCGACGACCAAAAATGGAGTGCGATGGGTGCATGGGCATGGCAATTGAGCCGGATGCTGGATTATTTAGAAACCGATGCCGATCTAAACAGCAAAAAAGCCATCGTTATCGGTCATTCAAGATTAGGCAAAGCAGCTTTCTGGGCAGCGGCACAAGACCAAAGATTTGCCGCATTTATCTCTAATGAATCAGGCGAAGGTGGCGCGGCTTTGAAAAGACGCTGGTATGGTGAAACACATGAAATTATTAATGATAAATTCCCACATTGGTTTTCAGGCAAATACAAAACTTACAGTAATAATATAGCTTCATTACCATTCGACCAGCATCAGTTATTTGGGCTTATTGCTCCCAGGCCGGTCTACGTAACAAGTGCCGAAGGCGACCAGTGGGCTGACCCTAACGGCCAATTCCTTTCTTTAAAAAATGCTGAGCCTGTATTTGCACTATATGGTAAAAAAGGCTTAGGTACTGACACTCACCCGGCACTTAATCAACCTGCCGGAAGCTATATCCGCTATCACTATCGCACAGGTAAGCATGATATGAATGCCTACGACTGGGAACAATACCTGAAATTTGCTAAAGAGGTAGTTAATAAGTAAACTCCTGAGTAGCAAATCGATTACATTTTAAAAATGGCCAGTCATGAAATAGATTGATGTAATTCTATTTTAAAGCAAGATATTTTACAGAGACGATTTTTTCAATCTCTCCCCTAAACAGTTCGATTTCACCAAAAATCTATCTGAACACTTTGAAAGCAATATCTAAAACCTGAAATTTAGGGAACACTCAGTTGGGGACACACAGGCAGGACTTCCAGTCGGAAACATCTGGTCAGAGACACCCGGGCTTGCGTTACAATTCACAACTATCCGTCCGCACAACAACCATTAAAATGGCGGAAGATAAAAGAAAGAGTTGCAAGCAGAATCGGAAAAGGTTACCAGTTCAGAAAAGGTTACCAATATGGTGGGAACCTTTTTGAATGAGGACAGGGATAGTTAGAGTATGTTTACATTTAAAACGCCAGACAAGTTCACCCTGCTAATACCCTTTTATCATAATTATTTACCGAATTTATCAATTTATGCGTATTATTAAGGTTTATAATATCCTCTATCTAAACACTTAGCTCCAGTATGCAACTCACTATTTCAAATCTAAACAAAACATATTCCAATGGCGTGCACGCCTTGAAGGATGTCAATCTTACCATCAATCAGGGAATGTTCGGATTATTAGGCCCTAATGGTGCCGGAAAATCTTCACTCATGCGAACCATCGCTACCTTGCAGGAGCCTGATAGTGGTTCAATTAGCCTGGGGAGTATCAATGTTCTGACTCAGAAAGAAGAGGTGCGTAAAACTTTAGGATACTTACCACAGGAATTCGGTGTATATCCTAAAGTCGATGCTATTACTTTATTGAATCATCTGGCCGTATTAAAAGGCATTACCAATGCTGCCGAACGCAAGTCGGTAGTAGAAGCATTATTGCACAAAACTAACCTTTGGGGAGCCCGCAAAAAGAACTTGGGTGGTTACTCAGGCGGCATGAAACAACGCTTTGGTATTGCCCAGGCACTATTAGCTAATCCTAAGCTGATTATTGTAGATGAACCAACAGCCGGACTCGACCCTGCCGAACGCAACCGTTTCCTGAATCTATTATCAGAATTAGGCGAAAATACAGTTGTAATTCTTTCAACCCACATTGTAGACGATGTAAAAGAACTCTGCTCTGATATGGCCATTTTTAATAAAGGCGAAGTACTTTTTAAGGGAAGTCCAGACGAAGCCCTGGCAGCCATATCAGAAAAAATATGGGAGAAACGTATCAGTAAAGCCGAATTAAGTGACTATAAAAAGAGTTTCAAAGTAATTTCTGAAAAACTGATCGCCGGAAACCCGGTTATTCATGTATTAGCCGAGAGTAATCCTGATGGCACTTTTGAGGCTGTTGAAGGCGATTTAGAAGATGTGTACTTTTCAAAAATATTTGCTTAAACCTTATCCTTTCTACTACTATGCTAAGAGAAATACTAAGGTTTGAGTTTTCATACAGAAAAAACCGACCTGCAACCTATATTTACTTCGGAATCTTATTTATCCTTTGTTTTACTGCCGCTACTTCTAAATATGTGAGCTTTGAAGGAGTAGCCGGAGGCCAGATTAAAGAGAACTCACCATTCTTTTTAACAACTATTATCATCATCATGACCTTTTTTATGACTTTCATCTGCTCGGCTATTATGGGTGTGGCAGTATTGAGAGATTTCGAGCATAAAATGGAGTCGCTGATGTTTAGTACCACAGTATCTAAATTCGATTACCTGATTGGCCGTTTTCTGGGTTCATTTATCGTGATGGTTATGATTTACTCGGCCATCTGGCTTGCCCTTATGTTAGGCTTTGCTATTGGTGAATATTTACCTTGGGATCCTTCATGGGAAGGGAAAAAGATGCTTCCCTTTAATACCTGGTCCTATTTGCAACCATTCATTTTCTGGGGCATTACTAACATATTCATACAGGGGGTAATTTTCTTTTCGGCCGGAGCATTGAGTCGTTCAACTATTGTAATTTATACGCAGGGAATAATCTTATTTGTTTTGTATCAGATCACCAACACTATTTTAAGTGATATTGAAAACAAAACTGTAGCTGCTTTGCTTGACCCATTCTGCTATCGCACTTTTCAGATTTATACTGAATATTGGACACCTGCACAAAAAAACACCTTATTAGTGCCGTTAGAAGGTCTTATGCTATGGAATCGGGTCATTTGGTGTAGCGTAGCCTTGCTTATTCTTATTATCACTTATTTTTCGTTTAGCTATAATGTAGTACGCAATAGTTTATTTAAGAAAAAAGCACTCAAGGAAGACAATACAGCCATTCTTCCTGAAACAGTTCATATTCCATTTGTCCATCAATTCAGCGGATTCACCACCAATCTGAAACAACTTTGGAAAGAAGCTATCTTCTATACAAAAATGATTATAAGAGAAATTCCTTTCCTGGCAATTATCTTTGTGGGGCTGGCCGACTTAACTATCAGTTCGTTTTATTTTGATGAAATGTATGGGACAAGCTCCTACCCTATTACCGCCAATGTAATTGGCTTGCTGAATAACTTCGACCTGTATTTTCTCATTATTGTTGTATTTTATTCAGGCGAAATTATCTGGAAAGAGCGTGTAACCCATATGCACCTCATAATAGATGCAACACCTGTCCCCGATTGGGTCAATCTTCTTGCAAAGTTCCTCGGTTTGCTAATTATTTATATAGGTTTATTACTTATCCTTATACTATCTGGCATTATTATTCAGGCAAGTCACGGTTATTTCAATTTTGAAATCTCCTTATATTTCAAGGCTCTTTTCACCAATACACTTACCTTCCTTGTTCTATACACCTTATTATCTTTCTTTGTACAGGTAATAGGTAATAATAAATTTGTAGGCTTTGCCATGATGTTTGTGTTCTTTCTGGTAACCTTTTTCTTAGGAGCGTCTGGTATTCAGCACCCGCTATTCTCTTTTGGTAGCGGTAGTCTTCGTGATTATTCAGACATGAATAAATATGGGCATTTCATTACAAGATTCTCATGGCTTAAACTCTATTGGTTTGCTTTTGTAGGTTTTCTGTTTATCCTTGCTGTAGTTTTCTCAGTTCGAGGCTCAGAGTCCGTTATGAAAATGCGGTTAAAAGTAGGAAAGCTCCGCCTTACACGTCCGGTTCTTACAATCGGCATTTTCTCTTTTATTACGTTTGTAGCAACAGGATGTTACGTATTTTATAATACAAATCGCATTAACGTGTATGAAACCCGTGAAGAAGGGGAAGACAAACAGGTAGCATACGAAAAAGCACTCAAGAAATTCGATCATTTTCCGCAACCAAAAATCATTGATGTTAATTTAAAGGTTGAGATTTATCCGCAAAATCGTGATTTTACAGCCGAAGGCTATTTCTGGCTAAAAAACAAGACAGATAAACCTATGGCTGATGTGCATATTCAGAATGATATGGAACATCGTATGAAACTTGATTATCTCAAATTTGATACTGGTGCTAAAGAAAATAAAACCTACAGCAAATACGGCTATACAATTTACACACTCAACAAACCTTTATTGCCTGGCGATTCGGTTAAGATGTCGTTCAAAACCCGATTTGAAACAAGAGGATTTGTAGCAGGTGGAGGCAATACAGATGTAGTCTACAATGGTACTTTCTTTAATAATCTTTATTTTCCTACCATTGGTTATAATGAAAACTACGAAATTAATAATGATGATACCCGTCGTAAGAAAAAACTACCTGAGAAAGAACGCATGATGGAACAGAATAATCCGGTTGGTTTATCGCAGAGTTTATTTGGCGATGATGCAGACTATATCCGTTTTGAAATGATAATTGGCACCGATAAAGACCAGACTGCCATTGCCCCCGGCTATCTGCAAAAAACATGGAATGAAAAAGACCGC
Organism: Emticicia sp. BO119; assembly: GCF_013912375.1. Lineage (GTDB taxonomy): Bacteria > Bacteroidota > Bacteroidia > Cytophagales > Spirosomataceae > Emticicia. Next base: position 99,796 of record NZ_JACETV010000006.1, read on the forward strand.
AAATATTTCCACTATAAAATGGATGTGCCTATGTGTAATTTTTATTCAATAGTTTCGGCTAAATATGAAGTTAAAAAAGACAAGTGGAAAGACGTTAATTTAGAAATATACTATAATAAAGGCCATGAATATAATTTAGATAAAATGATGGCTTCTATGAAAGCCTCCTTTGAGTATTTTTCTAAGAATTTCAGTCCCTATCAGTATCGCCAGATGCGAATCATGGAGTTTCCCCGATATTCAGATTTTGCACAATCCTTTGCCAATACAGTCCCGTTTTCAGAGGGAATAGGTTTTATCCAGAAAGTATCCGACCCCAAAAAAGATATAGATATGCCTTTCTACGTAACAGCCCATGAGTTAGGCCATCAATGGTGGGGGCATCAGGTAGCAGAAGCGAATGTAAAAGGCAATGCTATGCTCTCAGAAACACAAGCGCAGTATTCTGCCTTAATGGTAATGAAACATGCTGTTGCACCGGAGCTGATGCAGAAATTCCTGAAATATGAGTTAAACAGGTATCTTCAGGGCCGTGCTACCGAGCTCAAAAAAGAACAACCATTGAATATGGTTGAATCACAAGGGTATATTCACTACCGTAAAGGTTCGGTTATTATGTTTGCTTTACAAGACTATATCGGCGAAGAAAAGGTTAATCTCGCTTTAAGGAATTTTCTGGCAGACTGGCAATACCCAGGACCAGACTCAAAAAACAAACGGTACCCAACCAGCAACGACTTGTTGAAATATTTTAAAGCACAAACGCCAGATTCACTCAAAAATATCATTACTGATATGTTTGAAACCATTACCTTATTTGAGAATAAAGTTGAGAAAGTACAATATACACCTTTAAAGAATAAAACCTTTGAAGTTAAAATAACCACCACAAACGAAAAATTCAGAGCCGATAGCACAGGAAACGAAGTTCCGATTCCCATTAACGACTGGATTGATGTAGGTATATATGGTACAGATAAAAATGGCAATGATAAACTCTTATATCTGAAAAAACATCAGGTCAGAAAAAAGAATAATACATTTACGATCATAGTAAAAGAACAGCCTAAAAAAGCAGGCATTGACCCAATTAACAAATTGATTGACCGACACGCAGAAGATAACACCAAAACTGCAGAAGAAACGGAAGGTGTGTAAAACAACACGAGGATTAATATATATTAATCCTCTCTTTTATTTAATAGAAATACCTAAGCCTATACCGCCACGCAATTCAAATTTACCCGCAGCGTAAGCAGGTGTAACATTCGCTTTAAGAAAGATTACTCTTGGATGAGGTGGAATATCAAAAATCACTTGTTGCCTTACACCCAGAATAAAGTAGCTATAATGCCTGACTTCCCCATTCGGATAAGCTCCAAAAGTATAACCAAGGCCTGTTTCACCAAAAAATTCAGAAGCAATTTTTGACGGTGCAGACTTGCATTTCACATACACTCTGTTAAAAATACGTTTACGCAGATTATTAAAAAGAAAATTGTAGGTAGCTGTTACAGGAAACGAGGCTCCTGCTCCATTGTCTATATCAAAATTACCTGCACCACCACCCGGAAGGAAGCCAACACCTCCCCTGAGGCTCATAAAGCTTGTTCTCCACCTAACAGGTAAATATTCATAATTGATAGATAGAATAGGACTCGTTGCAAAACTCTCAACCATGATTGCTGACTTGTATCTCGTACGATACATAAGTTGCCCCTGGCTATTATTGAAAAATAGCAAAACAAATATAATGGGTAGGAAATATTTCACTGATTAATTAGGAATAACTTTCATTTAAAGTAAGATAAAAACATACCAAAATGTGTTCAATTCAAGAAAATTTGTTTAATTCACGGCTGAACTTTTAAAAATAAACACAAAATAAGAAACCTTAGGTACAAATCGTCAATAAACTGAATTAAAATTTAATAATATACCTAAACTCTATATGGAACGCTCTACAGAAATTATCAGAACTTTGGTCATTTTAAATCGGATCTTTCGGCTATCAATATTACTCTTTACAAAACGGTTGGTATCGGTTTTTATTGCAAACTACATTTTCAGCAATTATCCCGAACAAATAAGATTTGCATTGCTCATTCAAAAATAATTGTAATCATTTTACAATTGCCGCTTTAGACCAATCTTATTTCTAATAAAAAAATTAACAGAAAACTAAAAACAATTTTACAATGAGTATCAGGTTCAGGCTTATCATTATGAATTTTCTCCAGTTCTTTATCTGGGCTTGTTGGTTACTTACAATAGGTGCCTATTGGTTTCAGAATAAAGGCTGGTCAGGAGCAGAATTTGGGGCAATTTTTTCTACCATGGGTATCGCTTCATTATTTATGCCTACACTGACAGGAATCATCGCTGATAAATGGGTGAGCGCCGAAAAATTATATGCAATTTTGCATTTATTAGGCGCGGCAGCCTTATGCTATATCCCGCAAGTCAACAACCCAAGCGATTTCTTCTGGGTGATTCTATTAGTAGTTATCTTTTATATGCCAACCATTGCGCTTGCCAATTCTATTGCTTATACAATATTGAATAATTCACAAACCGATATCGTCAATGACTTCCCACCTATCAGGGTTTGGGGTACCGTTGGTTTTGTCATAGCCCTTTGGGTAATTAGCCTGACAGGCAATGAAACTTCTGCTAATCAGTTTTATATATCTGCTGGAGCTGCTGTAGTATTGGCTATTTATTCATTTACCTTGCCCAATTGCCCTCCGTTAGCAGCGCAAACAGATAAAAAGACCTTTGCCGAACTATTAGGTTTAAACGCTTTTCTTCTTTTTAAAGATAGTAAAATTGCTTTATTTTTCATTTTTTCCATGTTCTTAGGTGCTTCTCTGCAATTAACCAATGCTTATGGTGATACTTTCCTGCACGACTTTGCTACAGTAAACGCATACAAAGATTCAATCGCTGTAAAGTTCCCTGCTATCATCATGTCTATCTCTCAGATTTCAGAAACATTATTCATTTTAGCAATTCCTTTCTTTTTAAAGAGATTTGGTATTAAGCAGGTAATGCTCTTTAGTATGATTGCCTGGGTATTACGTTTTGGCCTTTTTGCATATGGTAACCCGGGAAGTGGGTTGTGGATGATTATCCTGTCTTGTATCGTGTACGGAATGGCATTCGATTTCTTTAATATTTCAGGCTCTTTATTCATCGAAACATATACAAGCCCTAAAATACGGGCAAGCGCACAAGGCTTATTTATGATGATGGTGAATGGTTTTGGTGCAGTTTCAGGAAGCTTAATCAGTGGATTCATTATTCAGAAATATTTCACTATTGCCGATGGAACTAAACAGTGGGAAGGTATCTGGCTGACATTTGCAGCTTATTCGTTGATCGTAGCTTTGTTGTTTGCCATATTGTTCAAACATAAACACGAAAAGACCATTTCAGTCTCTAAGCATTGATTCTCACATTGAATTACAATCAATATGCAAAAGAGCGAGAGATGATTAAATTATCTCGCTCTTTTTTCTTAGCCTAAATTTAAACTAAAGCATTCTCCTTTATTCCTTGCCGTTGATTTCCTGAAAATATCCATAAGCCAGCAAAAGTAATAAAACCATTGAGCATCAGTTTTGAGAAACCAAATTCAAATGAAAAGAAACTTAGACTTATTTCTTCAATAAGGTAGGTTAAGATTGGAGAAACAATACAAACAATCGGAATATATTTATCAGTAACAGGACGTTTCAGATACAAACCAAAAGCAAATAAACCCAGTAAAGGTCCATAGGTATAGCCAGCAATATTAAATACTGCCGAAATTACTTCCTGGCTATTCATTGCTTTGAAAATGATAATGACAATAAAAAACACCCCTGTAAAACCAATATGTGTCCAATGTTTTAGCTTTTGTCTCTCCTTTTCAGAGCGGTTTTCAAACTTGAGAAAATCTACGCAGAAAGAAGTTGTAAGAGCTGTAAGAGCCGAATCTGAACTTGCATAAGTAGCCGCCGTAATACCTAATAAGAAAGTAACCGCAGCCAGAGTACCAAAATGATTACCCAATGCTAAAGACGGGTACAAATCATCAGTTTTGATAGGAATCGGGAATCCCACTTGCTCCGAATACACATACAACAATACCCCTAAACTCAGAAAAAGCAGATTAACAAAAACAAGCACAGCATAAAACCAGAACATATTCTTTTGAGCCTCCCCGATACTTTTGCAGGTGAGGTTCTTCTGCATTAAATCTTGGTCAAGTCCTGTCATAGTCATGGCAATAAACGCACCTGATAAAAAATCCTTCAGAAAATGATGTTTGTCGGCCCATTCCCAAACAAAAATCTTTGAATAAGGGCTTTCGGTAACCGTTGTTAGCACCTCTCCTGCGGTTAGGTTTAGCTGCTTGGCAATCAGATAAATAGTCATCAAAAGTGCGGTTAATAAAAAGAAAGTCTGTAAGGTATCGGTAATAATAATGGTTTTCACACCACCTTTAAAAGTATAGACAAAAATAAGTGCCATGGCAATCAGCACAGTTAGCTCAAAAGGTACACCTAAATCTTCAAAGATAGCTAATTGCAATACCTGCACAGCTACGTACATTCTTACTGCAGACCCAATAGTACGCGATAGTAAGAAGAAGGCCGAGCCAGTTTTATACGCCCAGAAACCAAAGCGTTTCTCAAGATACCCATAAATAGAAATCAGGTTCAGTTTGTAATACATAGGCATTAGAATCGTAGCAATTACCCAATAACCTACTGCATAACCCAACACAACCTGAAAATAAGAAAACTGGATTTTCCCGACAGCACCGGGTACCGAAACGAACGTTACACCCGAAATCGATGTTCCTATCATACCAAACGCCACTAAATACCATGGAGACTGGCGGTTGGCAGTAAAAAAAGTATTAGTATCAGCTCCTCTGGCAGTATAAACAGAAATGGCAATTAGTACTAAAAAGTAAACAACAAGTATGGTCAAGGCAAGCGAAGAACTCATTGATTCTTGGGTTTATAGTTTGTTTCAATTTGGGTCAAATATCAAAACTTTTTTCTCCATAACAAAATGACTCTTTGCGAAAAATGAATTATCTTAGCATAAAAATAGACGAAATACGTATCATTAAAGCCTATTGTTTTCGTTATAATATGTATCATTAATCACCAAAAATTGTTTATTATTAAATTAGTAAAAGTATAAAAATGACAACATTACCGAATCCTGAAATTGAAGTCATAGAGGAAGTAATCGAAGATATTGCAAGTATTAAATTGTGGGAACTGGTTGTTTATAATGACGATATTAATACTTTCGAACACGTGATTGAGACTTTAATTGAGGTTTGTCAGCATTCTCCAGAGCAAGCAGAACAATGTACACTTATTATCCATTACAAAGGGCAATGTGGTGTAAAATCAGGAGATTTTGAAGAACTGGCTCCTATGAGAACCGAAATTTGCAGAAGAAAAATATCAGCAGAAATTATGCTGAAATAAAGCATTTTATTAAGTTATAAAATGTATTAAATCCATTACAATATAAATCAATTACACTAAAAGGCCTGAATAACGTTGAACTTCCCCTCTAAATTAATAGAAGACGCTGTCGTTGAAATCTCAAAGCTCCCTGGTATCGGAAAAAAATCTGCCTTGAGACTGGTTTTATATTTACTGAAAAGAGAAGAAACCCAGACACAGCTATTAGCTGATGCGCTGATAGCCATGCGAACCCATACAACCTATTGCAGGAAATGCCATAATATCTCCGATGAAGAGCTTTGCCAGATATGCAGTTCGCCTCGCAGGGATCAGAACATTATCTGTGTAGTAGAAGATACACGAGATGTTTTAGCTATTGAAAACACATCTCAATACAAGGGCTTATATCACGTTTTAGGTGGAATCATTTCTCCATTAATGGGTATTGGGCCAAATGACCTGAACATTGATTCCCTGCTCAAGCGAATTGAACAAGTTGATGAAAACGAAAAAATACAGGAAATAATCCTTGCTTTAAGCCCAACAATGGAAGGAGATACTACAGCTTTTTATCTGCAAAAGAAACTAAAAATGTTTCCCGTTAAAATCAGCACCATTGCGAGAGGCATCCCGATTGGCGGAGACTTGGAATATACAGATGAAGTAACCCTCGGCAGAAGTATTCTAAGCCGTATAGCCTATGAGTAGTGCTTTTGTTTAGCATTCTATTTTAAGAAATCCATGACATACCAAGATAAATCTTATATTTTTCCCAAATTGAAAAATATTCCACGTATTAAAATATGTTGTATCAGTAGCATTCAGGAAGCACAAGATGCCATTAGTTTTGGAGCATCAGCATTAGGATTAGTTGCTCAAATGCCAAGTGGTCCAGGCCCTATTGCTGATGAATTAATTCGTGAGATTGTGGCTACTATCCCACCCCCTATTGCTTCCTTTCTATTGACCAGCCGTACTGATACCAAGGCAATTATTGAGCATCAGAAAGCAGTTGGTAGTAACGTGATTCAGATTGTTGATGCTATTGCTTCCGGTAATTATTCTGATTTCAGGAGCATAATACCATCTATTAAAATTGTACAGGTAATCCATGTAGTTGATGAAAGAAGCATTGATGAAGCCTTAGCTTGCGCTGAACTGGTAGATGCGCTCTTATTAGACTCCGGTAACCCTATGCTTGCAGTAAAAGAATTAGGCGGAACCGGACGTGTACACAACTGGGCCTTAAGCCGGAAAATCGTTGAGCAATCAAGGATTCCGGTGTTTTTGGCTGGTGGCTTAAAAGCAGAAAATGTAAGAGCAGCTATCGAAAACGTACAACCATATGGTTTGGATTTATGCAGTGGTGTTCGAACAAACGGCCATTTAGATTTGTTTAAATTAGAAACGTTTTTTAATGAAGTTTATAAAATATAAGTTTTTATATTTGCCCTTGTTAAATTTCAATCTAACTGATAGCTTTTTATCATAAATCCCCTGCATAAACCATGAACAGAAAAGATTTCATCAAAGCTTTTGTCGGAAGCTCTTTTTTATTAAAAATGGGTGATGTTTTTGCAAAACCTGTAAGCTTCGAAGGCATGTACACATTAGCACCTCTTCCTTATGCGAATGATGCGCTCGAACCACATATCGACAAAATGACGATGGAAATTCACCATGACCGTCATCACAAAGGATATGTAGACAACCTGAATAAAGCTATTGCCGGCACAAATATGGAAAAAGTACCTTTAGAAGAATTAATAAAAAATATAAGCAAACACCCTGTTGCAATAAGAAATAATGGTGGTGGTCACTGGAATCATACATTTTTCTGGCAAATTATGAGTCCTAAAGGCGGTGGTATGCCAAGTGGGAAATTAGCTACAGCTATCAACAGCACTTTCGGAAGTTTAGAAAAAATGAAAGAAGAATTTACCAAAGCAGCTACCACTCGTTTTGGTTCAGGCTGGGCATGGTTAATTGTCGGGCCTGATAAAAAACTGAAGATTACCTCAACACCAAATCAAGATAATCCTTTAATGGACGTAACTCCTGAGAAAGGAACTCCTATTCTGGCTATCGACGTTTGGGAACATGCGTATTACCTCAAATACCAGAACAAACGTGCAGATTATATTAAAGCATTCTGGAATGTAGTAAACTGGGATAAGGTGAGCGCAAATTTTGATGCTGCCTGAAAACAAGCCATTATTTTTTAAAAAACAGAAAAGGATTTACGAATTGTAAGTCCTTTTTTGCGTGTTATAGGCTGATATTTACTGTTTTTTTGTTATATTTGCTATAAATTAATGCTTTCTTGTATTGACTCCCATGAGTGACCAAAACCCTAAGTACGATCCGCTTCAACAAAAAGAAGTTATTGATGATATGTTTGAGAACTGGTTTCTCGACTACGCATCTTATGTAATTTTAGAGCGCGCTGTACCAGCCATCGAAGATGGTTTGAAACCTGTACAGCGACGTGTCATGCACGCCCTCAAAGAAATGGACGATGGCCGCTTCAACAAAGTAGCCAACGTTATCGGATCTACCATGCAGTTTCACCCGCACGGTGATGCTTCTATTGGAGACGCCATTGTTTCTATGGGTCAAAAAAATCTTTTATTAGATACTCAAGGAAATTGGGGGGATATTAGAACCGGAGACGGTGCTGCTGCCCCTCGCTATATTGAGGTACGATTATCGAAATTTGCCAATGATGTCCTGTTTAACGAGGATACTACCGAATGGCAGATGTCCTATGACGGACGTAAACGTGAGCCGATTAATCTTCCCGCAAAATTCCCTTTACTATTGGTACAAGGTGTTGAAGGTATTGCAGTTGGTCTTTCAACTAAAATATTACCGCACAATTTTATTGAAGTATGTGAGGCCTCTATCGCTTTTCTGAAAAAAGAAAACTTTCAGTTATTCCCTGATTTCCTGACTGGTGGGATGATTGATGTCACTACCTATAATGATGGTGCGAGAGGTGGCAAAGTAAAAGTGAGAGCCCGAATAGTAGAAGCCGATAAAAAGACGCTTATTATTAAAGAAATTCCGTTTGGTACTACTACTACCAGTTTGATTGAGTCAATCATTAAAGCCAATGATGGTGGTAAGATAAAAATTAAGAAGGTAGAAGATAATACAGCTAAAGAGGTATCTATTATTGTGCATTTAGCCCCTAACACTTCTCCTGACATTACGATTGATGCCCTTTATGCTTTCACAGAGTGTGAAGTATCTGTCTCTCCGAATGCCTGTGTGATTATAGACGAAAAGCCGCATTTCGTTTCTATCAGCGAAATCCTCCGTCAATCTACAAATCAAACCATGCACTTGCTGAAACGAGAGCTAGAAATCAAAAAGCATGAGTTAAAAGAGAAATTGTTGTATAGTTCATTGGAAAAAATCTTCATCGAAAACCGTATCTACCGTGATATCGAAGAGTGCGAAACTTTTGAAGCAGTAATTCAGACCATCGACAAAGGCTTAGAGCCTTTCAAAAAAGATTTTTACAGAGAGATTATTGAAGAAGATATATTACGCTTGTGCGAAATTAAAATTAAACGTATTTCTAAATATGACTCTTTCAAGGCTGATGAATTGATGCGCCGTTTAGAGCAGGAATTAGCTGAAGTAGAAGATAATCTGCTAAACCTTGTACGCTACACAATTAGCTTTTTTAAAGACCTGCTGAAAAAATACAGCAAAGGCCGTGAGCGTAAAACCGAAATCAGACAATTTGGCGCAGTACAGGCAACTGTAGTAGCAGCTAATAACCAAAAATTGTATGTTGACAAAGAAGGAGGTTTCATAGGTTATGGACTGAAAAAAGACGAATACGTAATGGACTGCTCTGATATTGATGATATTATTGCCTTTAAACGAGATGGAAAGTATGTTATCACCAAAATTCAGGAAAAGGTCTTCGTCGGTAAAGACATCATCTATTGCTCAGTGTTCCGCAAAAATGACGAGCGTAAAATTTATAATGTTGTTTATTCAGACGGTAAATCAGGTTCTTCTTATGCCAAACGTTTCTTTGTAACAGGTATCACCCGTGATAAGGAGTATGACTTAACAATGGGAAATTCAAAATCTAAGGTATTATATTTTACAGCGAATGACAATGGTGAGGCAGAAACGGTTTTTGTTAACCTGACGGCCAATTCAACTGCTAAGAAAAAACAACTGGATTGGGATTTCGCTACATTGGCTATCAAGAACAGAAGTTCGATGGGCAATCTCATCACTAAGTTCCCGATTAGGAAAGTAGTTCTCAAATCAGCCGGAAAATCCACTTTAGGTGGAGTAGATATCTGGTTCGACGCCGTTATTGGTAAATTGAACAGAGATGAGCATGGGTTATATTTGGGCAATTTCGATTCAGAGGATAGAATATTGGTGCTCTATAAAGATGGTCAATATGAACTGACTAATTTTGAATTGACAAACCGTTATGAGCCAAGAGAAATCTCAAAAGTGGTGAAATTATCCCCTGACAGGATTATCTCCTGCTTGTATTATGAAGGAGAACATAAAATCTATTATATTAAGCGTTTCAAAATCGAAACAACTACTATAGACAAGAAATTCTTGTTTATTACCGATACTAAAAACTCTCGTTTATTAGCTGTCAGTACTGACAAGTATCCACGTATATCTCTTAAAACTAAAGCAGAAAAAAAAGCCCCTGTCGAAACGCAGGCCATTAATGTCGACGAGTTTGTGGAAGTAAGAGGTTGGAAAGCCATAGGCCAAAAACTCAATGTTTATGATATAGTTGAAGTAAAAATGCTTGATCCCAAACCTGAAGAGGTAGAATTAAAACAAGAACTAATAACGGTAACAGCAGAAGCACAGGCTGAAATCCAACATGAAGTTGCAGATGATACCGATGGACAATTAGCATTATTTTAACAAATAATACACAATAATTTAATGATACACATTAGGGGAAATTCTATTTCCCCTTTTATATTTCTGTTAATATCATTTATCTATTCTTATGACTATACGCTACCTATTATTTCTTATCCTCCTGCTTTCTCATTCGCTTACCCAAGCCCAAACACTTATCGATAAAATAAAGAAACTTAGGTATGATACTCAATGGCAACAGGTGGCAGCTATTCCACTTCAGTTTCCTACTTATCACCCACAAGGCATGGTCAAAGTCGGCGAGTTTTTCTATATGAGTTCTGTCGAAGTAATCAGGCCACCAAGAAATGGAGAAACAGGTGAAGGTATCGGACATCTCTTTAAGATAGATTCTACTGGCAATCTCTTAGCACAAACTACCTTAGGTGAAGGGACCATGTATCATCCTAGTGGCATTGATTATGATGGCAAACATATATGGATTCCGGTAGCAGAGTACCGTCCCAACAGTGAGGCTATTATTTAAAAAGTTGACCCCAAAACTTTACAATCGACGGAGGTCTTGCATTTTAAAGACCACATAGGCGGCATTGTACATAATACTGAAGCCAACACGCTTTTTGGTATTAGCTGGGGTTCAAGAAATTTTTACCAGTGGAAACTCAATAATAAAGGTCAGGTCAGTAATAACTCTGCCTCTCCTGAAGAATTACTTATTATCAATCCATCATTTTATATTGATTATCAGGATTGCCATTATTTAGGGAAAGACCTGGTGCTATGCTCTGGTCTGCAACGATATAGCAATAATAATCAGACTATCCGTCTGGGCGGTTTCGACCTCATCAGTTTAAAAGACTATCGCCCTATTCATCAGGTTCCTATCCGTTTATGGTCTCCTACAGGATTACCCATGACGAGCAATCCATTCTGGATAGAATCCATTGCCGAAAAAATCAGAGCTTATTTTGTACCCGATGATGACAAAGCTTCCACTCTCTTTATTTATGATGCTCTTTTAAAGCCTTAAACAGGCTGATAATCTCCTCAATATTAAGTTACTATAAAAAAACAAAAATAATTTCCAAAAAATTTGGTATACTACAAGTTTATTTTTATAATTGCCGAATATTTCGGCATAACAATCCGAAAACATCGGCACAATGAAAAATAGTACAACTAAAACCTTACTTGCTTTTAATATTGCTCATTTGAGAAAATTAAAAGAATTGAGCCAGGGAGCTTTAGCAGAGGCATTAAGTGTCCCAAGAACCACATTAGGTTCATGGGAAGAAGGGAAATCATCTCCTACCATTGAGGGATTAACCGCCATAGCAAAGTTTTTTGAAGTGTCGATTGATACTTTGGTAACCGTAGACCTCACACAGGTAACAGACCTGAAAAGTCTGCTTGAAATAGGCGGTAAACGAGTATTGTTTCCGATAATGGTAGATAAACAAGGCAATGATATGATTGAGTTAGTGCCTGTAAAAGCATCAGCGGGGTATCTGACAGGTTACAATAATACTGAGTTTATTCAAGCTTTACCTCGTATTTCTTTGCCGTATATAGCCAACGGAAAATATAGGGGCTTTCCGATTATCGGAGACTCAATGCCTCCATTGGAAAAAGGAGCATTTGTAATAGGGAAATACCTGGAAAATCTCTCTGAGATAAAAGACGGTAAAACCTATGTTATACTCACCCAGAACGATGGGCTTGTTTATAAAAGAATACTCAAGTTTAATATGAAAGACAGGCATTTAATGCTCCATTCTGACAATACTTATTATATGCCATATAAACTACCCTTTGAAGAAATTTTTGAAATATGGGAGTTTGTCTGTAGCATCAATCCTACCGACAAACAACCGACTGATTTACTTTTTTCTGTCTTACAAAGTGTTCAGAGTATTCAACACGATGTACAGACGATTAAGTCAAACATGAAGTTGTAAGCTATATCGATAGTAAGGGACTCGAAAGCTGCTGTTTGATTATTAAAAAAGTAGTTTGAACTGGGTTAATCTGGTTCAAACTACTTCCCAAAACTTTTCCTGATAATTAACATTTAAAACAAACCTAAAATGCAAACCGCTAAATTTTTAAGTATGAGAATTTACGAATATATGGCTGAAGGAATCGACTTTAAGATGCACGATTTCCTCCCAGCCTCTAATAAAAAACAAGCCATGAAAAAGGTAAAGTCGACGATTGCCAAGATGGGCTATCAGAAACCTACCTCTTTAAATTTAATCCCAGTAAAATAAACAATAACTTATGATTGAATCCCCAGATATCCTTAGAAGAGTTGCCGTAGAGAAATAGCAAATCCACACAACACTTTTTAATTTCAGAATAATTTTGTCTCTCGCTGCTGCCCACTATTTCTCTCTGCTCTTCTGTTTTTTGCCTTTACAGGTTAATCTTTTACCTATATCTATTTACCGTAGTTTTGCATCTTTTGATGGTTCATTGTTGGTTTATACCCAAATAACCCTACAATGCTGTATATAAACGATTTACCAGTGGTTTAAAAATATTCTTATAGTTAATACAAGAAATTTAGCTAAAACTTAGTTAAATTCGTGTTGTGCTTTAACTAATGCTAATACAGGATGTTGGAAAATCGTAAACAAACTATTCTTTTTTTCTTCTTTACAATACTCATGATTTATGCCGTGAGGTTGCTATATCTGCAAGTAATTGATGAAAAATATCGCTCTTTAGGTTCTACCAATGCTATCAGGAGAGATGTACAGATTCCACTTCGTGGACAAATATATGATCGGAACAGCAAATTATTGGTAGCAAACGTAGAGGTTTATGATATGTATGTAACTCCTCGAAAAGTAAAACCCCTTGATACGCTTACTTTCTGCCGATTATTTGGTATTACTCGTCAATATTTTGATAGTACCATGCGCATAGCTAAAGAATATTCTGTCAATCGGGCATCTTTATTTTTGAGACAATTATCGAAAGAAGATTATGCCAAAGTTGCAGATGCAATGGTTAATTTTTCGGGTTTTCATTTTGAGCAATCTTTTTTCCGTACTTATCCTGCCCATACAATGGCCAATGCACTCGGCTATATTGGTGAGTTATCCAAAAAACAGTATGATGAGCAGGGAGAGGTAAAATATTATAGAAAAGGTGATTATGTCGGTTTGACAGGTCTTGAAAAAGAGTATGAAATGGACTTGCGCGGACAAAGAGGCATCAGGTTTACTATGGTAAATGTAAAAGGTGAAGACAAGGGTTCATATGGGAATGGACAGTTTGATACTTTGGCTGTAATTGGCAAAAACCTTTATTCAACCATCGATGTAGAGGTACAACAATTGGCCGATAGTCTTTTTCAGAATAAAGTAGGTGGAGTAGTAGCTATAGAACCTAATACAGGTGAAATTCTGACCTTGGGCTCGTATCCAACCTATGACCCTAATGAGCTTTCAGGCAGGCTTTTTTCTGCTAAGTTCAGAGAATTATCTTTAAACCCTGACAAGCCCCTGCTTAATCGGGTAACTAACTCTTTTTATCGTCCCGGCTCTACTTTCAAATTAGTACAATCTGCCGTTGCTTTGGAGTTGGGTGTCATTACGCCTACTACCTCATTTACAGGCTTCCCTTCTCCTATGGCTTGCCACGGGCACTCAGCTTTTCATACAGCCAACTTGCATAATGCCATTCAGAACTCCTGCAACCCTTATTTCTTCAATGTATTTAAGAAGATAATTGGAAACAATGATATTTCTAACCCTTTCATGTCAGCACGAGATGGGCTCGCAGTATGGCATACCATGATGGAAAAGTTTGGTTTTGGAATAAAACTGGGTATTGATTTACCAGGTGAAAAAGCTGGACTTTTACCAAGTGTAGAGCGTTATGATAAAGTATATGGAAAAAACCAGTGGAAATTTTCTAATATTTACTCACTAAGTATTGGTGAAGGAGAATTAGGGGTCAATGTATTGAAATTAGCTAATCTTTGCGCTGCTTTGGCTAATCGTGGTTATTGGATTACTCCCCACCTGGTGAAAGGTGTAGGCAAAACAAAAGGCGGTGTAAAACCAGATTTAGTTAAAGTACATAAAACCGATATTGAAGCCAGCTATTTTGAGCCTGTAGTTGATGGTATGTATGATGTGGTTGAACACGGTACAGGCCGTGTAGCTCGTCTGGAAGGTATTGAAGTATGTGGTAAAACAGGTACTTCACAAAACAAAAAAGGTGGTGACCACTCTCTTTTCATAGCCTTTGCTCCACGTGTCAATCCTAAGATTGCCATTGCTGTAGTAGTAGAGAATGGTATCTGGGGTGCAAGAGCTGCAGCTCCTATTGCAGCTTTATTAATAGAGAAGTATATTAAACGTGATATTAAACGTAAAGAATATGTAGAACAAATCATGAACAGCAGCTACCGGACAACCGCAAGCCGTGCGCAACAACCCGCAGGTACGCCGGAGAATTAATATTACAAATAAAAATGCCCTTCGGAAAGGGGCATTTTTATAATAACCTAGTTAGTAAATTTTAGCATCGGAAACAATCTTCTTATATCCTCATCGGTAGGTCTTGAGCCATACTCACATATTTCGAAAAACTCGGCATGTTTTACATTAGCTGCATAATTTTTACCATACCATTTTTCCAGTGAAATTCTTGCTTCTGCTGAGATAGGGACTGCTCTGGTTTTAGCCAACCACACCTTTTTTTCTGCATCAGTCTTAGGCACCTGGTCAAGATAGCCGCCAATCCAAGGTAACCATTCATATACTTGCGAAACATGGGCATCAAGTGCATATATTTTTTGTTCATACACAGCCGAAATATCTACTACCACATCAGGCCTGAAAGGATTTGGTCTTTGGAAATTGTCATGAAAATACAAAAAAACAGGGTTCTTTTTTAATGGTGGTGTATCTGCTGCTACATTAGGTACGCCTACCATATAGGCCGCGTCTTGCACTAATATACCTGTATATCTATGGTCAGGGTGATAATCGTTTGGTCTTGGGGCAATGACTATATCTGCACCCCATTCTCTGATTTTACGGATAAGCTGTAATCTCACATTCAGGTTAGGTAGTAACTCTCCATCATGATTATCTAATACATCATATTCAACACCAAATCTTTTGCCTGCTTCTTTGGCTTCGGCAAATCTTCTTTTGGCTAACATACCCCCACCTTCACTTTGGTGTCCGGCATCTCCATTGGTTACTGCCACAAATTTAACGGCATGTCCCATTTTTGAAAATAATATTCCAATTCCGCCTGCATCCAAATCGCAGTCGTCAGGGTGGGCACCAATCATAATAATTCTCAGGGGTTTCTGTGTTTGGCTATAAGCCATGGCACTTACCAGCAGAAAGGCCAGTAAAAATATACGTCTTAACATAGTTGTTTGTTTAAAGGGTTGAATTTGTTTAAATTACTGCTAAAAATATAATATTTTCGCATGGTTTACAATCTATTCAACATACAAAAAACATATATACGCATGAATAAATTCTATTCTCTTCTTTCGCTATTACTTCTATTAAGCATAAGTATCTGTTGCAAAGCACAACAGGGTTCTGATAATGGCAAATTGACGGTTCTGAAAACACCTGATTTTGATATTGATGGCAAGGGTACTAATCCTAATTGGGCTAAAACAGACTGGGTTTCCTTGCCACAAACAAGAAATGCAGGAAAGGCTTATACAACCGATACAAAAGTACTGTATTCGGACACAGGCATTTACTTCCTGTTTCATTGTCAGGACTCATTAATTACTTCAACTCTGAAAGAAGATTTTTCAAACTTGTATTTAGAAGACGTAGTAGAAGTATTTCTATGGACAGACGAAAGTATGCCTATCTATTTTGAATATGAGTTATCACCTTATAATTATGAATTACCTATTCTGGTGCCTAATACGAAAGGAACATTTTTAGGTTGGCGCCCCTGGCATTACGAAGGTGACAGAAAAACCCGCCACGCTGCTTATATTGAAACTAAAAATAAGATGATAGTAGGATGGAATGCCGAATTTTTTATTCCTTATACCTTACTGAAACCCCTGAACAATGTTCCTCCTAAAAAGAACACGCAATGGAGAGCTAATATGTACCGGATAGATTATGACAAGAAGAGTTCGGCGTGGTCATGGCAACTGACAAGAACCAATTTCCATGATTATGAGAAGTTTGGCACTTTCATATTTGACTGATATTATTATTCATTAACGATATTGTATAATAATCAGGAATTTTGTCTGGTTCTCAGATAGGATTATTCTTTTTCTTGAAAAATCTTTTACATTTGCCCAAAATAGAAACAGCAATGACTTTACAACAACTTTTTCAGCGAATTGGCGATAACCCGGGTTTCTTACTCTTCTATTTCCTGATTATTCCTGTAGCAGCCATTGTAGCTGGCTTTTTAGGTAAAGGTGAAGGACACCTTCCGCCCTGGAAATATCTCTATGCCACTCTGATTTATCTTGTTAGCGTACCAGGTATTTTTGCCGTAGCACTCAATATTTATTTCTTTCTGTTTCAAAAAGGCGACATCATGCAGACAGATGTGTATATGCAGATTTTGCCTATAGTTGTAATGCTCATTACTATATTCCTCATACGCAGAAACGTCGATCTCGCACTCATTCCGGGTTTTGATAAGATTTCTGGCCTATGGTTCATGCTCTTTGCCACTATGTTTCTCATGTGGCTCTTAGAGAAAATCCATATTGTTATTTTCTCGTATCTGCCTTTTCAATATTTATTAGGTATTTTTATGATACTTTTTGCTCTCATTTATATAGGCTGGCGACGTTTTGTAGCTAAATAAGGCTTCTCTTTCACTCTATAATAAACAAAGAGCAAAAGATTTTTTACAGGCTGAATAAAACTTTTGCTGATCATATATAATTAAGTCATTGCTTTTAGCCACACAACTATACAAAAAACCAGCTTATTTCAACAAATATCAAAAAACAATACTAATAGTTCTGTTTCCAAGCCGGGAGTCAGCAAATAGTGTATTTAATCATTTATCACAAATGCTAATGAAGCATCAGAAATAGGCTCCGATACACTACGAGGATCAGGTTTATATTCAACCTTTCTCATAGATTCAATGTTTATTGAGTAAAACCCGAAGTCTTCAACCACTTTGCCACTCAGATAGTATATCCCCGCCCCCCTCAATGGATACTTTTCTAAAGAGTAAGGAAAATGGACAGTATCGAAAAACTGGCCTGATAAATCATAGAAATAGCCAAAACCCATCAATTGTCCATTCTTTGTTCTGATAGATTTCCAGGTTACCAGATAGCCATACAAATTTATATTCTTGTCAAACATCTCATGCAGGTTATCTGAAGTAAGTGTACTTTCTAATGGTTCTCCACATAAATCAAATGGAGACCCGATGGTAAACTCCAGAAATTCTATTTCATCATAGATATCTTCCAGTGGGTCGAATGATAAAGCTGGCAGGTTTGTTTCAGGTTCAAGGTATTCAAACAAAGCTTCCTTGTAAACTGAAGGTTTAAAATTATTATGCAATAATAAATGCGCCTCCCATAACAATTCCTTTTTCGACACTCCAAAGTTTCTGAATGTCCCCAGTCTGATCAGAATAATGAGTTGATCAAGTCCTATCTCAATACGATGAGCAAAATCAGAAAATGACAAAAATCGACCATTTCGCTGCCTTTCATTCATTATTCTTTCCACAATTTTCACTTCAAGGCTCTTTACATGCACCCAACCAAGCCAGATAGTTTTTCCCTTAATGCTGGTAAGGAACTGACTCTCATTTATATCCGGTGCTTCAATCATTCCTCCTGAACGCTTGGCTTCATGAATATAAAATTCAGTCCGGTAGAATCCCCCAAAATTATTGATAACTGCTGTAATGAACTCCAAAGGGAAGTAGGTTTTCAAAAAAAGACTCTGGTAACTTTCAACGGCATAGGATGCTGAATGTGCCTTCGAAAAACTATATCCTGCAAAACTTTCTACCTGTCGCCAGACTTCTTTTGCCAGCTCATCGCTATACCCTTTTGCTTTACAATTGATAAACCATTTATCTACTATTTTTTCAAACTCTATCCTTGCCCTATATTTGCCTGACATAGCACGTCTGAGCATATCAGACTCTCCCAGAGTCATACCGGCAAATTCATGAGCCACCTTTATCACATCTTCCTGATAAATCATTACCCCATAAGTATCCTCTAGTAATTCTTTCATTTTTGGATGCAGGTAGTCAATATTATATGGATTATGATGACGTTCTATATAGGCTTTCATCATACCGCTACTTGCTACTCCGGGTCGTATGATAGAACTTGCCGCCACCAGCGTCAGGTAGTTGTCGCACCTGAGTTTCCACATCAATTGCCGCATAGCCGGAGATTCTATATAAAAACACCCCATAGTTTCATTGCTTTGTAGCTTTTTTCTTACACTTTCATCTTCTTTAAACTTTTCTACCTGATGAATATCAATATTAATATTATGGTTTTCGCGTACTATATCAACTGCCATTTTTATATGACCTAAACCTCGCTGAGACAATATGTCAAACTTCGAAAAGCCTATTTCTTCAGCTATATACATATCCCACTGGCATATAGGGAATCCTTTAGGCATAGGTTGCAAAGCCGTATAATTGTATAAAAGTTCATCTGAAACAAGAATCCCACCCGCGTGTATTGACAAGTTCTGAGGAAAATCGTCCATCAAGGGAGCATATTTCAGAATATACCTCATATATTCATTCTCCTGTGCCTTGTCGGGGTATCTCAGATAAGTATCTACTTCTGCTTTAGGTAAGCCAAAAACTTTCGCAAGCTCTCGTATGGCCGAATTACGCTGAAAAGTATTGTAGGTAGCCAGTAGGCAAACATATTCTTTTCCATATCTGGCAAAAAAATATTCAATAATTTCATTACGCTCATCCCAACTGAAATCTATGTCAAAATCAGGGGGTGAAGTTCTTTGTGGGTTTATAAATCTTTCGAAAAAGAGGTTTAACTCAATCGGATCAACATCTGTAATACCCATACAATAAGCCACTATTGAATTTGCCCCAGACCCCCTGCCTACATGAAAGTATCCTTTGTTTTTCGCATAATTGATCACATCCCAGGTCATAAGGAAGTACGCTTCAAAATTAAATTCTTTTATGATTTTCAGTTCTTTGTCTATCCGTTCAAGAACTTTCGTATTAGATATGTCGTATCTTTTAACTGCGCCATCAAGTGTAAGCTTACGAAGAAACTCAGCATCCCCCTCCTTGCTATGAGTATATACTCTCTTATTTTTATCTGCCTTAAAATCAAACTTAAAATTACAGGCAATCATAAGCGAGGCTGTATTTCTTAAGAAAAGGGGATAATTACTAAATTTCTCACCAAGAGTGAGCATATCTATAAATAACTCATCAGGATAAGCCTCTACACTCTTCGGTAATTTACTTAATAATACATTTTTACCGATGGCCCTCAGCAAACGGTGTAGGTTATAAGTAAGTTTATCATGAAAAGTAACGGAGTGCATAGCAAGAATCTTTTGAAAAGCGGCATGCTTCTGATATTTAAAAAGTTTAGTTAATTCCCAGAAATGTACCCCTATATATTCGTGTTCATCAAGAGTTGGGTTTGATTCAAAACAGGTAATCGGATAGATAGTAAAACTATTCTTAAAAGGCGGCGCTTTTTGCGGGAATGGCTTTTCTGATTCCAGATATTCAGATAAAAACTTATTGATTTCACATAATCCCTTCTGGTTTTTTGCCAATGCAATGTACTTCAAATCATCGCCATTCCTGAATTCCACACCAACAATGGGTATTATATCAACCTTTTCACATTCCTTTATAAAGTCAAATATGCCCGAAACATTATTAATATCGGTAAGGGCAAGCCTCTTGGATCCGGCAGCCTTGGCTTTGGCAACCAGGTCTTTTACACTAAGTGCTCCATAATTGAGACTAAAGTAACTATGGCAGTTTAGATACATTATAGTATAGATTTGGATATTGATAATTATTGAGTCAATGCTAAACTTTTCGTTTTATTGAGAGGCGGCTTACTTACTTGCATACCATTAGCTCTTCCTACTATCTTCTCACCATGTTTAAGCTTTACTTTATCCATAGCCTGATGTAGAGAGGCAAGTCGGGACGAATTATCAAACAGGTTTATTTGAGAATATCCCTGCACCAGTTTGCTCAGACGCACCCCTATCAACCTGATTAGTAATCGTTTATCATACAGATTATCAAACAAATCCATTACTTTTTCTATAATTATCTGATCATCGGAGGTATAAAAGACATGAGTTTGTCTGGTATAAGTATCAAAATTCGAGTACCGGATTTTGACAGTAATAGTCCCTGCACATTTTACCTGTTGTCGTAAATCAAAAGTCAGGCTTTCTACCATAAAGACTAATATTGATTTGAGCTTAACTGTATCAGTAGTATCTTTATCGAAAGTCATTTCCTTTGAGAAAGATTTCTGATCATGGTAAGGTACAATAGGTGTATCATCAATACCATTAGCCCGCTCCCAAAATAACTTGCCGTGCTTACCAAATACCGCCTCTAATAATTTCATTGGCATGGCAGCTAAAGTGCCAATATTTTGTATTCCCATTGTACGCAGTGTCTTGGCAGTAGTATCGCCAATCATAGGTAATTTATTAATGGATAACGGGTTTAAAAACGACCTTTCACAGCCTGTCAGTACTTGTAACTTCCCGTTAGGCTTGGCTTCATTGGTAGCTACTTTGCTGACTGTCTTGCTGGTACTAAGACCAAAGGTGATGTCAAGGTGAGTTTCCTTAGAAATCCTTGTTTTAATTTCTTTGGCCCATTTATAACAACCGAAGAACTTCTCCATACCTGTAAAATCGCAATAGAACTCATCAATACTGGCTTTTTCCAGTACAGGCACTGATTCGCTTATAATTTCGGTAACTGCATTAGAGTATTTTGTGTATGATTCATGATCTCCTTTCACAAAAATGGCATCAGGACATAAGCGTTTGGCCAGTTGCGACGACATGGCAGAGTGTATGCCAAACTTGCGGGCTTCATAACTGGCCGAAGCAACTACACCTCGCTCGCTTGAGCCACCTACAACAACAGGCTTACCAATAAGTGATGAGTTTTTCAATCGTTCGACAGAAACGAAAAAGGAATCGAGGTCATAGTGAACTATGGCTTTTTCCATAAGTGCAAAGATGTGGATAAATATTTTTTGGGATTCTGCAATAAATGTATGTACATTTTGTGTAGTATTGTCTCAACAAATTGTGTAGTTAATGGAAAATCAATTATTAAATCAGGTAAAAATAGCTCGGAACATTAAGTCATTAAGACTTGGAAGGGGATTAACGCAGGAGCAATTGGCCGAGGCACTTGCTATTCCGAGTACCCGCTATGCCAATTATGAGCAAGGTACAAGAGCGATTCCTATCGATACGTTGTCAGCCATCTCCTCTTATTTTCATATTGCTTTAGATGCCTTAGTGAAATCAGATTTAAGTAAGGTTGATTTGAAAGGTTTAATGAAAATAGGCGAAAACCGCTTGCTATTCCCTGTTCTGATTAAAGATGATGGGAAGGTTGAAAGCATTGAGGTAGTACCCGTAAAAGCTTCGGCCGGATATTTAAGTGGCTACGCAGACCCTGAATTTATAGAGACGCTTCCGAAGGCGTCTTTGCCGTTTATTGGCATTGGTACACACAGAGGTTTTCCACTTACCGGAGACTCCATGCTACCGATTCCCGACGGAGCTATTATTATAGGGAAGTTTATAGAAGAAATAGCTGATATAAAAAGCGGCCGGACATACATTGTGGTTTCAACCACAGGCATTGTTTATAAGCGGGTTTACACAAAAACAGAAGAAAATACCTTACTATTAGTTTCTGACAATAAGATTTATAGTCCTTATGAAATGCCCTTTGAAAATATTCTCGAATTATGGGAGTTCAGGTGCTTTATCAGTACGAAAGAGTATGCGGCTGATGAATATTCTTTAGAAAACCTTTTTCAGCAGATGCATGGTATTACCAAAGGGATTGAGGATATTAAACAGAAGATTGGTACTCAGACTTAGATTTTAAAAGTTTGTTTCAGACATACTTTTACTTAAATAATAAAAAGGTACTTATAGCTTAGCCATAAGTACCTTTTTATTATTTCTCCAACATCAATTAATCCACAAACTCAATAGTATTTACTGCAAATAGCGGTTTACCTTCCGGTTTAGGGTTTTTAAACACAAAATAGATATTTTGTTCTCCTGCAATATCAACCTTGATTTTCAATGGAGCCATACTTGATTCCTGTATGTCGCCTGTGCCTACTACTGTTCCGGTTGGTGAGCCTAATCTTACTTCCAGGCTACCTCCTACTGTCTGCCCTTTTTGCGAGAATGCACCAATAATAATGGTTTTAATGCCTGTCAGGTCAATGTTTTTGAAAGCGATATAACTGTCATTTTCAGAAGCTACTACTACTTCGCCACCCAATTGCTCCACATTAAACTTCGCAGCGCCTTTCGATTCGTCATAGGTAGCTGCTTTTAATTTAGGGCTACGCAAAGCCAAAGATTGGGTAGTAGTCAGTGGGCCGATTACTTTTCCACCTTTGTCAGTATAAGTAGCCTGAATAATGTAAGCTCCTTCTTTTTTACCTTTATGCGCTGCAGCATCATAAGCACCTGTAACAGGCTGCGAAGCCTTGCGGGTATCGTTCAAAGAAAGAATGTAATCAACCATGTCTCTTGCTTCTGACATAGGTATCTGCGGGTGAGCAGCCATCGCTTGTTCGCCCCATACACCACCCCCACCTTTGATTACCTTCTCAGCTAACTGGTTGATGGCCGTTTGACCACGTCGGTATTTCTTCGCTACATCCATATAAGCAGGCCCAATAGATTTTTTATCAATTGCATGGCAAGCCTTACAGTCACTTAAATCAATCAGACGTTTACCTGCGGCAAAGTTCATATTTTCTTTATGCCCCTGCTCCAGCATGGT
The DNA here is from genome assembly GCF_013912375.1 of Emticicia sp. BO119. Taxonomy (GTDB): domain Bacteria; phylum Bacteroidota; class Bacteroidia; order Cytophagales; family Spirosomataceae; genus Emticicia. The sequence goes on from NZ_JACETV010000006.1 coordinate 123,225, forward strand.
TTTATCATACCCTTCTAAATAGTTGATATTTACTACTACATCTTCAGGGTCAATACCTTTGCTTAATGTACCATCTTCTTTATCAGTTACTTTTACGTCGTAATTAATTTTATCGTTATCAAAGAAGAAGGTTTTATTACCTTTCACGGATATATTTACAGTAGGCTCTGCATTTCCTACTTTAATAATACTCGTCTGTGACGATTTATTTCCGGCTGCATCTGTTACCGTCAGTACTACATTATATTCACCCGGTTTGGTAAAAGTAAACTTCGGATTCGCCTGTGTGCTTACAGGTAAACCTTTACCAAAATTCCAAGAGTATTTCAATGCATCTTTATCATAATCTAAAGTTCCGGCAGACGAGAAAGCTACTGCCAATGGAGCCGCCCCTGCTTTTTTATCAGCTGCCATCGTAATCACAGGTTTTCTATTGCCTGCATTATATTCAATTACTGATAAAGTAGCATCTTCGTTTTGCGCAAACCAGTTCATTCCATAATCTAACACAAACAAGCGACCGTCTTTAGAAAAAGCCATATCCATAGGGTGAGCAAATTTGGTGCTTGGCATAAAGCGCTCCATTCCCTGATAATTGCCTTCTTTATCCATACTTATCAGATAAATCCAGTCACGCATCCACTCATAGGCAAAGAATTTACCATCAAAATAACTTGGGAAACGCTTAGGATTATTAGTATAATCTTCTGAATAATAGACCGGACCTGCCATTGGATTGCAACCTCCTTTACCAAATTCAGGATATAGTTTTGATGGGCCATAGCCGTAGTAAATCCATGCTTTGGTAGCAGGCATCAATTCTCTTAGACCTGTATTATTAGGAGAGTCATTGATAGGTTTTGCCGGGTCATATTTCTCACCTGATTCTTTCCTGGCAAAATCGTAATGGTTATAGGCAAAGTTATCACCTGTGAAGATGGGCCAGCCGAAAAAGCCCGGTTTGCGTGCCTGATTAAACTCTACTATACCCTCCGGGCCACGATTAGGGTTGCCTTTACCAGCATCAGGGCCTACATCACCCCAGTATAAGTAGCCATTGCGTTTATCAACTGAAATTCTGTAGGGGTTTCTATGACCCATCGTATAGATTTCCGGACGGGTTTTCTCTGTTCCTGCCGGATATAGGTTACCTTCTGGGATGGTATAAGTGCCGTTATCCTGTGGTTTGATTCTTAATACTTTTCCACGTAAATCGTTGGTATTACCAGATGAGCGAAGCGCATCCCAGCCTTCACGACCCGGTTGAAAGTCGATTGGTGCATAGCCATCAGAAGCAAACGGGTTGGTATCATCGCCTGTTGAAAGGAAAAGATTGCCTTTACCATCCCAGTCGATTGAACCGCCTGTATGACAACATTCGTCACGTTTTACATATACACGCAACAATACCTTTTCTGACGACATTACAATCGTATCTTTCTTATCGTCATACTCAAATCTTGCCAGAAAATTATCTTTCGTTACTTCACGGGTTTCGTCTGGTGTATAGTACAGGTAAATCCAGTGATTTTTCTCATAATTCGGGTCAGCCCCGATACCCATCAAACCATATTCAAATTTAGTATAAACAGGCATTTGTCCGGCTACTTTCACTTTTTTAGTAGTCGGATTCCAGACTTTTAAAGCTCCTTTACGCTCCACAAAAAGTACCTTACCATTTGGTAAGACTGTTAATTCTGTTGGTTCATTTAAATTACTTGCCAGGGTAATACGCTCAAAACGATTTTCTTCTGGTGCACGTACCGAACGGGCTTTAGAATAATCCAGTTTAGTAGCCATTGCCCATTTCAACCCCTGCCAGTAATGCTCCATTATTAATGGCTCACTGAAAGTCTCAGGCGTATGGCCATAGTTTGTATAAAAAGCCTTACCCCCATCAAATTCATGATACCATGCCATTGGGTGAAAATCTCCCATTTTACCCATTTCATAGCTGCTTTCATCAACTCTTACTATAAATTTCAAGATGTCTTTTTTCAAAGACTTGAAATCATAAAACTCATCGGTTTTTTCAAAAGTATCAGGAAAATGCGCCGAAGCAGGGAATGTTTTATCAAGTGTAATCATTTTACCTTTTTGCACATTTGATACTCTTCCACCCGGGTGGCTGGCAAAATATCCGCCCATCAGATCGTTGTACCAGGGCCAGTTATATTCTGTATCAGAGGCTGCATGGATACCCACATAACCACCCCCTGCCTGAATATACCGCTCAAAATCAGCCTGTTGTGCCGGATTCAGCACATCTCCGGTAGTGCTTAAAAATACAACAGCGGCATAATTTTTCAGATTGGCTTCATTAAATTTTGAAGCATCAGTGGTGGTATCAACACCAATGGCTTGTTTTCTGCCCAATTCTATAAAAAACTGATTACCTTCTTTAATAGAATTATGGTGAAAACCCTTTGTTAAAGAAAAAACCAATATTCTTCTTTGCTGTGCAAACGAACTTACACTAACAAATAAGAGTAGCATTAAAAGGATAGGATTAAACTGTCTTTTCATTAGAATAACTAATATTTTGTATGAGTAACAAAGGTAATCAAAAACCAAAGAATAAGTGTCATATAGACATTAAAAAGTATTTTTTTGAGAATATATAGGAGGATTTTCCGAATAATATCTATTAACTGGTTGTCCGCAAACTATCATTGCCGTTAAAAAGGTTCCCACCATATTGGTAACCTTTTATGGGTTCGGTTGCGTGGTTGCTACGCTGATTTTCTGAAAACCTTCGATGTCCTCGTTCAAAAAGGTTCCCACCATATTGGTAACCTTTTCTTGTTCCTCTAACCCTGTATTCACTTTCTGTTTTTCTTCGGTCATGGCAATAGTTGTTATGCGACGGCTATTTGTGAATTGTAATCAGGTAAATTTCCGATTTTGGATTGTGTTTTCAAAGTGTCTGGGGAGGTTTCTGAGGAAATCAAACCTATGGTTGCGACAAATTACACTTTTTGGTTTAGTAGCTTCATATATCCCATAAATATGGACCTGTTTAAACTTTTTGTTTCATGCGAAATATGAGCGGTTGCTACCCAGTAAAATAGCCATTCGTAGTCAAAAGAAACAAGTTTAAACAGGTTTGCTATCCATATCACTGCTGATACATTATTTATTCCCTTTTTAACCCTATATGAATCTTAATGAATATTTAAAAGTCCTATCCGTATTTAGCTATAGAAACATAAGCCAGAAACTTCCTGACGTTAGAAGAACGGAACGAAACGAGGCCTGGGAAGGGAGATAGATGTTCTGCCAGGTTCTGTTTTTCTGAAAAACCGGATGATTTCCTGTTGAAGCTCGGCGCTGGTTAGCATGTCTTCATGAGCCGCATTTTCTACGTTTAGTTGCCTGGCTTTTGAAAACCACGGAAGCAATTCTTCCACATTAGAAACCGGCGTGTTGCTATCGAGTGTACCACTTATGAATAATGTCGACAGGTCACACTTGAAAGGGGAACGGAACGTTTCTCCAAGATCAATGTCTTGCCAGCCGCCATAAATGTCCGGGGTATTCATGCTGTTTCCCAGAATCGCAGTTTTTCCCTGATTCCTGATTTGGGCATATCTCTTGGGTGTTGCTCCTGATGCCTGACGCATAGCAGATATTCCTGAACCGTATCTTCCGTTAAACTGATTGAAACGCCTTTCAACATATCGCTGGAGTATTCGGTAGTCACCATGCTCCATCCCATATAACATGGCCGGAAAGTAAATAAAGTCATTACTGTCGCCAGCATCCAGTCTCAGAATCAGTTGAAGGCCAAATTTCCCGACAGGTATGTGTATGACCTTTTTTAACTTCTGGTCTTTTACCGGAATGACAACAGGATGTGCTGCAAGTTTTTTTAGCTGACTTTTCAAAAGTTCCATCATGTCAGGTACGTTGCCATTGATTACAGAATCCTGTGCCGCCAAAGCAGAGATGCGATTTAACTGTTTGTCATAGGTAAATGGCAGGTGGTGCATGTGATTTGGCCCTGATGTTCCTACCAAAATCATCTGGTCGATGGAGGAAGAATGTTCACGCGCTATAGCGAGTGCAAGATGAGTACCATAACTATAAGCAAGTAAGTTGAATTTCTCGGTCTTCAATGCAATCCGAAGGTCATTCAGGTCTTCGGCACTTTGAATAGTATTATATCCTTTAATATCGATTCCTTTTTTTTTGAAATCAGCGAGCCCAATAGCAGCTGCCTCGTTATGAAGTTTTATAGACCTTTTTTCATCCAGAAAAATATTTTTGTTATCCGCATCCGGTAACAGAAATCCCAGACCCGGTGTGGATCTGCCTGAACCGCGCTGATCCAGCAGAATAATGTCATGATCTTCCTGAAGGTTAAAAATAAGCACCTGAAAATATTCTTCCTGAATGTAACTGATTCCAGACTGGCCGGGTCCGCCTGACAAAAACAGGATTGGGAAGTTCGTGGTCGGTTTTTTGGCTTTCAACCTCAATACAGCGAGCTTGATGTCATGAGTGCCGGTGACTTTCCGGTTTTCAGGAACTTTCAGAAAACCGTACTCGTAAGTTATGCTGTCTCCAATAGAAGGTTTAAACTTCAATAGCTGGAAGTCAATATTTTTAGCTGCCGTTCCTTCAGATTGTGAATGAGCCAGTCCGAAGCAGCAAATCAATGTAATGATTAGTGCATACCTCCTATATTTGGCTTTCATAAATTTCGAGGGTTCAATCATAATAAGAATTCACCTATTTAATTGTGAGTTTAAACATCTTCGTGATATAATTCATGTAATCCAGAATTATAGAAAAAATTGCTCTCCACAAATATTGCGGATGGCATTAAGTTTCCAAATTCAGTAAAAAGTTCATCACTTCCCCGCCTGCAAAACATACGTTTTCCCGGCCTGTGTAGGCAAATCATACACAATCGTTTCTTTAATAAAACTCGCATCAACGTTGGCTTTAGGAGATACCAACGGCTCTTTAATAGCTGCTATCTGGAAAAATGGATTTGTATTTTTGCCATTAGCTTTTTTCATAGGCTGATTCGTTTTTAAAGCATGGCTTACACGCAAGCGGCAGTTCCCTCCTATGGTAGACTTAATGATTAGTTCTGTTATTTTGCTATTTCTCCAGGTCATTTTTACAATTTCAAAACCGCCTCTGGCTTTTAAACCACTTACGCTGCCTTCGCTCCATCTATCTGGTAAAGCAGGTAATAGTTGAATGGCGCCATCATGGCTTTGCATCAACATTTCAGCAATTCCGGCGGTGCAACCAAAGTTCCCATCAATCTGGAATGGTGGGTGTGCATCGAATAAATTATCGTAAGTACCACCTCCTTGTCTGCCCGGTACTTCGGCAGGTGATAACTGGTCGGTAATGAGTTTATAGGCACGATTACCGTCTAAAAGCCTTGCCCACCAGTTCACTTTCCACCCCATCGACCAGCCCGTTGAAACATCACCTCTATAAATTAAAGAAGTACGGGCCGCTGCAAATAAATCGGGATGCTGATAAGGTGAAACCTGATTGGAAGGAAAAAGACCATATAAATGGGATATATGGCGGTGCTGGTCTTTCGGATCGTCCAGGTCTTCGAGCCATTCCTGTAGCTGATTGTGTTGCCCTATCTGCATAGGTGGTAATTGTTGCAATCTGGCTTTTATCTGATTCATAAAGTCAACATCTGTTTTCAGCACCTTAGCAGCATTGATAGCATTAGAAAACACATCAAATACCAACTGATTATCCATTGTAGCTCCTGCTGTAATAGAAGATTTTGGTCTACCAGCAGGTGAATTTTCAGGCGAAGTACTCGGCACTACTACCAACCATTGATGTGAGGGTTCAGGAATCAGGAAATCATGATAAAACGTAGCAATGCCTTTCAGAACCGGGTAATATTTTTGTAAAAAGGTTTTATCACCACTATATAGATAATGTTGCCATAAATGCTGGCTTAACCATGCCCCACCCATCGGCCACATACCCCAGAATGCTCCATCTACTGCACCATTGATACGCCATAAGTCTGTATTATGATGCGCCACCCAGCCATTGGCATTATACATTGTTCGGGCAGTCTGACCACCTGTTTCTGACAACTCCCTGACCATATCAAACAATGGCTCGTGCATTTCGGGCAGATGAGTAAGTTCAGCAGGCCAGTAATTCATCTCTGTATTAATGTTAATAGTATATTTACTATCCCAGGGTGGGTTTACCCGATTATTCCAGATTCCCTGTAAATTGGCAGGTTGTCCACCCGGACGAGAAGAAGAAATAAGTAAATAGCGACCAAACTGGAAGTATAGAGATACAAAACTCGGGTCATTGCCTTGTGCAAAGGCTTTCAGGCGTTCATCAGTAGGCAGTTTTGCGGCTTCGCTTGTACCTAAATCTAATTTTACCCTATTAAAAAATCGCTGATATTCTTTTATATGATTATTAAATAGAGTGCCGTAAGGCATTTTTTCTGCTTTGGCTATATAAGCTTCTGCTTTTTTGTTTTCATCGGCACTAATATCATGATAATTCACAAAATTAGTCGCAATAGACACTAATAACGTTACTGCCGATGCATTGGTGATTGTAATACTTGTATCATTTCTGGTAGTTCGCCCATCATTCGGTAATATCTTTGCGATAGTTCTAAAACGTACTTTACCTTTTACACTCTCATGATCTTTGCCAAGCCCCGAAAGCGATAATTGATTTCTTAAGGTCATAGCTGCCGTTTTAAAAGAACTGTTCATTGATAAAGTAAAAGACAAGCTCTTTGGCTTATTAGCATTCAGGCGAATCACCATTACCTGGTCAGGAATAGAAATAAAGGTTGTTCGGGTATATTTTACATCATTAGCCTGATAAGTAGTAGTCTGAATAGCCTGTTCAATATCCAATTCTCTCCGGTAATTCGTATAATCTTCATGATCCGGGAAATCTAACCGGATATTGCCGACAGGTAAAAACATCTGTCCATTATTCTTTTTGGCAATAATATGTTTTTGCGCCATATCCTGTGCCTCCTGGCTTTTACCTTCAAAAATCAACTGACGTATGGCAGGCAAATTAGCTAAAGCCTCGGGATTATCATTTCTGCTCGGTCCACCCGACCAGAAAGAAGCCTCGTTGAGTTGCAGGGTTTCGTGTGTTACATTGCCATAGACCATTGCTCCTACCCGACCATTACCCAAAGGCAAAGCGTTTGTCCAGGTAGTATTGGCAGGTTGTTTATACCAGAGTTTAAGATTGTTTTGCTGGGCATGTATAGCCTTAGAGCATATCAAAAGAAGTATGATTATTCTTTTCATAAAGCGAGTTGAAAGGGTTGAGGAACAGTAAATAATCTCAAGATGAGATATATTCAGAAGCAAAGATAGTATTCCTTAGAAAAGATAATAATATCTCCAGTAGTTTTCTGGCTAATTTTTAGCTGCACTTTTATTCGCAAATCATCTGCCAAATTACTAATTGGCAATTTATCATTGCATTTTCAGGTAAGAAACAACTTGAAACAGGCAACAGTTAGCCCGAAGGCTAATAAATAACGAAGTGTTGGAATATTAAAACGTTGGCTACCGAAATAAGAGCCTAATAAACCTCCGATAATGGTTGCCCCAACTGCCCATTGTAAATCGGGTGTAAGGTGTATCCCTCCTTTTGATAATTGCCCGTATAAGCCTGAAAGTGAGTTTACGAAGATAAATAGTGCTGATACGGCCGCCGTTTCTTTGAGTTTTGCCCAGCGCATCAGCAACATTAAGGGGCTCAAGATAATCCCTCCGCCAATGCCTATCATGCCTGACAGTAAACCAATAGAAGCCCCTGCCACCAGGGCTGCCCATAATGGTACAGGGCGGTTGGGTGTTTCTTCTGTGCGGAACTGATAGAGTAAGCGGGCAATAGAAATCAAGATACAAACAGCTAATATTTTTTTATAGATGCTATCGGGGAGTGTCATAGTGCCTCCTAAATAAGCCATAGGAATACTTGCCAGGGCGAAAGGCATAAAGAGATTCATTTTGAAATGTCCTGCCCTGTAAAACCCTATAAATGAAAATAAAGATACTGCCAGATTCATGACCAAGGCTGACGATTTCATCATAGCGGGGGCTACACCCATTAATGCCATTACTGCGAGATATCCGCTTGCGCCACCATGCCCTACTGATGAATAAAGAAATGCAACAATAGCCAATAGAAAGAGTAAAATATAGAGAGAAGATTCCATGAGCGTTGAATAGAGCGTTATATTTTAACAAATATAACGCAATTAAACATTTTACAACAAAGAATAGTTAGCTTATCATATCTCCATTAGTTTTTCAGTGTCTATTAATTTAATTTTGCATTAGTAGCAATATCCACAAATATGATAAAAGGCGTCTTTCTTGATTTTTTTCATTCGGTAAGTATCATTCTTATTCTTATCGCAGCTTTAGTACTTTCGCAGTTGGCCCGTAAAGCATTGAATCGATATGCACGAACCACCTCTCGTAATATCCGGATCAACCCAACAACCTTCAGTTTCCTCAAAAATGCCATAAGCTTTGTTATTTTTGCAGTAGCAATTATCTTGGTTATTCATCTTATTCCGGGCTTAGAAAAGCTGGCTACTACCCTTTGGGCAAGTGCAGGTATTTTATCAGTCGTAATAGGTCTGGCTACGCAACAGACTTTCGGCAATATTGTAAGTGGTATCTTTATTGTTATTTATAAACCCTTTCGTATCGGCGATTCTATTCAATTACCTAATGGGCGACATGGTATTGTAGAAGATATAACCTTACAGTTTACTGTCATCAATAATGCAGAAAACCGACACATCATTGTACCCAATTCAGTAATCACAAGAGACTATATAATTAACTCAACCATAATCGATGATAAGGTCTGTAATCAGATTGATATAAAAATTGTTACAACAGACATTGACCGAGCAATGAACTTACTCAAAGAAATTGCCATTGCTCATCCGGATTTCTACGATGCTTCAGTAATAGAGGAAAAAGACGAAATACTGCCAAAGATAACTCCGGTTCTGGTACAGGTTATTGATTTAGCCGACTCCTGGATTACCTTAAGGCTAAGTGTGTGGTGTAGATCTTCAGCCAAAGCCTTTTCCATGAAATCTGACTTATTATTAGAGATAAAAAAACGATTTGAAAGCGAGGGAATTAAAATATAAAAATAAGGGCTACTTTCTCAGTAGCCCGGGGGTTGCGTTTCAGGAAGCGGTCAGGCAGCTTTTTTTAGTTTCTTATGATGATGCTTCTTTGAGTTGTCTGCTACTTTTTGCTCGTTTTTAGCTTCTTTTTTTTCTACTTTAGCGGTTTTCTCTTTGGAATTTTGTTGTTTTTTGCCTCCTTTGGCAAAGGTAACAGGGGCGAAAAGCATAGCAACAGCTAAGGCTGCTAATAAAACTGACTTTTTCATGTTTTTAATAATTTAAAATTGTAAGGATTATTCACCTGACTCTGGCGAACTTTCTGATACAAATCTCAGCTATCCTGATTAAAACCATTATAAGCCTGCATTAAATACGGGTTAAATATGCAAGAGTAGATTAAAAATTTGTCTGATCATTATCTGCATTGGGTAATTGCACAGTTACTTTTGTGCCTTTGCTCAGTTCGCTCTGAATACTTATTTTACCTTTATGTAACTCTATAATTTTATTACAAACCGACAACCCAATACCAAAGCCCGATATATTAAGGGCATTTTTTGAGCGAAAGAAAGGCTCGAAAATTGTCGCTAAATCATCTTTGGGGATTCCTATTCCTTCGTCTTTAATAGTAACAATAGTATATGTTTTATTAAAGTCAATAATCACTTCTGCCTGTTGCATAGGTGAATACTTACAGGCATTGTCTATTAAATTAATGAAAGTCGTTTTCAGTAAAGCTTCATTCCCGAAAACGATAATAGAACTTTCATCTTCCGGTTCCTGCGCGTATTTTACAGTAACTCTATACTCTGGTTTACTTAACCCCAGTTCATCTTGTGCCTGAAAAATAATATCATCAATTCGGACCTCTCCAAAATTGATTAGCGGAGATTTAAACGGGCGCACAATCTGTAATAAATCGTTTGAAAGATTTATCAGACGATTAATATCCTGACGGATATTCTGTAAAATGCCTTTATGTTGTTCAATGGAAAGATTTTCCTCAAGGCTAATCTCTACTTCTGACTTTAAAGCGGCCAGAGGTGTACGCAGTTCGTGTGAGGCATGAGAAACAAAACTCTTTTGCAGCTCAAACGACTGCTCTAAACGAGCTAACATTTTGTTAAAAGCCGCTGCCAGTAAGCCTATCTCATTTTTACTTTCGTGGCCTTCAATCCGTTGTCTGAGGTTATTAGCTGTAATAGTACTTATTTTACTGATAAAAAGATTAACTGGCTTTAATGCCCCTCCGGCAAAGAAGACGCCTAATAAGATAGTAATCAGAATGCCTACTATTAGGCCTAAAATAAGAGTCTTTCTCAGGTTCTTTAGCTTACTTTTTCCGAATTTATCAAATGCAGAGGCTAATACTACAAAGTTTTGGTGATCTAAATTATAAACCAGGCCTAAAGATTCATTTTCGCCGCTTGGAAACTCTAAATATTTAGCTTCCCGGACCCTGTCTAATAGCGCTGCATCGTAGTTAATTACTATTTCATCGATACTGCTATATAATAGCTCATTTTTGTCAGAAAAGATCAGGACTTTCTCATCATGCAGAGCTGTAAGCGTGTTCTTATCAATAATTTTTAATAAAGCATTATCTATTTCATCTACCTTAATAAAAAAAGAAGCCGTAGTGAGTGCCTTGTTTTTAAGGCGTTCCATAAACTCCTCCTCTCTATACATAGCCGATTGCTGATAGATAATCCATGAAAACAACGACAATAAACTCGCAACAATTATCGAAAACTGAATCGCTATTTTGGTCTGGATTTTCATGCACTTTCTCTGATCATATAACCTAAACCCGGGCGGGTATGAATCAGCTTAGGTTCAAAGCCTTTATCTATTTTCCGGCGTAGAATATTGATATATACTTCTATTACATTAGTACCTGTATCAAAATGAATATCCCATACGTTGGTGGCAATTTCAGGTTTAGAAATAATCCTGCCCTGATTTCTTACCAGAAATAGCAGAAAGTCATACTCACGAGCTGTCAGGCGTATCTCCTGCCCTGCCCTTTTTACTAATTTGCTATCAAGAAAAATCTCTAAATCGGCAATTCTGACAATATTTCCCAGGCTCTCTGGCTCAGGGTTATTGTGTCTTAATGCTACTAATACTCTATGATATAATTCCCTGAAATCAAACGGTTTTACTATATAGTCGTCTGCACCTGATTCAAACCCCTCTATCTTATCCTCTATTTCGCTCATAGCTGTGAGCATCAGTATCGGCAAATTTGGTTTAAAAGACCTGATACTTTTGCATACTTCAAAGCCATTCATTTCAGGCAGGTTAATATCTAAGATAATCAGATCAAAGTCGATAGACTCTGCTCTTCTTAGCCCTAAAGTGCCATTATAAGCTACTTCTATTTCAAACCCTTTATTTGTTAATCCGCGTGTCAGTAACTGAGCAATTCTTTGATCGTCTTCAATTACTAAAATTTTTTTTGCCGACATTTCCATTCACAATCTTTAAAAATTATCCAGTTTTTAGCCTATATAGCCCCGAGACTCTATTGATTAAAAGAGTTTTATGCTATAATCAATCATCAATTCAGGATATACGTTTACTCAAAGATACAAATCTAAAACCACTGATTTTAACCATTTATCTTTTTTTAATTTATTTCTAAGCAAGAATTAAGGTACATTTCAAGGTCAGAAAAGATTTATGGTTTAAAATTGTATTATGGTCCAACACCTTTAGAGAGTCCTGACATATATCGCTAATAGTAATAATTAATCTCCAGAAAATAACCAAACAAATCAACAGAAGCAGTATTTTATTACACAAAAATTCATATTAGCCGAATAAATCACTGATTCATTAAAATATTCTTAATTTTTTACCTTACTACGTATATTTCTTTTTAAAATACCAAATCGAAACTAACTTTGCTTACTATAAGTTTTACAGCTTTCCTAAACTATCTATTTTAATGAACCAACAACCCACAGAACACCAGACCCGCACCTATGCGGCTGCTATCAGTATTTTACTTTTGTTATCTTTGTTATGGGGCGGCTACCAATGGAGAATTGGAGGAACACTCAAAAAAGAGAATGAAGTATTGACCAAACGTACCGATTCTCTGAAAGTAGTAAGAGACAATCTTCAAAAAGATTTAGAAGGTATATCCTCACAATTAGAAGCAGCTACAGCTCAGAATCAAAGCCTTTCTGCTTCGCTTACGAGCATCAATGAGAAATTAGCCGAAAAAGACAAGGTGCTGAATCGCCTGCAAAAAGACAATCAGTCGTTGAGTGTCTTACGAAAACAGGTAAATGAGTTGAAAAGCCTGAAAGAGTCTCTGAGCAATGAACTGGCCGGCATCAGACAGGAAAACGCTCGTTTAAGGGCTGATAATACTCGGCTTACGCAAGAAAACGAAGATTTAAGAAGATTAAATAATACTAAAAATGTTAATACTTTCCTGCCGAAAGAGGAAGAATCCTCTGCTTCGCTTTTAGGAGCTAATGCATTTCGTGTAGATGTCATGAACCGGAAAGAAAAGCTGATAGTAAAAGGCCGCAGGGCAAGAGAAGTAGCTATTATGTTTGATTTGCCGGAAGGAGCAAAAGGCGGAGCCGATGAAATAGTATATTTAAGTATAAAAGATATTACACAAAAACCCTTAAAAGATTCAAAAGCCAGACAGGTGAATGTTGAAATAAAAGGAGTGATGAATCCGGTTACGGCTCATCTGACAAAAGCCGTAGATTTTACAAGAAATCCGCAAAGGGTTACTTTAAAATACAAATTAGATGAGAAATTGAAAACGGGCGTCTATGTGGCAGAACTTTACACAGACAAATTGTTTATTGGTAAAGTTGAGTTCCGGTTAAGATAACGCTCTGTCAATAGTATTTATCAGGCATCTTTTAGCTTTGGGATTTATATTGATTCAATTGGTAAAGATTGTAATTATCTTTACCAATTTTTTTCAGGTTTCTACTTTGCATGGGTTAAAATTCTCGGAATCGGAATAATTTCTGTCTGACGGCCATCTATATACCGAAAGCCTTTTTCATCAAAAAAACCGTCTTCTTCCAACATAATTCTGATGGGCTTTTTCCACTCTGCCAAATCAACAGATACATTTAACTCTATCGAATACGCCGTATTAAAGTTCAGTGGATAATCACCACTGCCGATGGTCTTCCCCTGGTTATCCCACATACCAATAGTTGGCCCGGCAGCATGACCATGATTCCCGATAGGGTGTGTATAAATAGTACCTCGCAAACCATCTTTTTTCGATTGCTCCAGAGCTTTTGCCAGAATTTCATTACCCGTCAACCCAGCCTTGAAATTATCAGTCAGATTGTTTTGTAACTGGTTACCCTGTTTAAATGCTTTTTTCAGATACTCAGGTATGTCTGTTTCAGCCGGTTTCAGAATATAAGCGTGTTGCTGCTGGTCTGTATTCAGGCGCAGATAGGTAATACCAAAATCACAGTGAAGTAAATCGCCCGGCATAATCACCTGTTTTTGTGGTCGTTTCGAAAAAGTACGCAGATGGTCAAAATTCTCAGGGTCAAAGCGTTGAATATCCACCGTCGGATGAAACCATGTATCTAACCCTAAGTCTGTTACTCTCTGACGCATCCACCATACTACATCGTCAGTAGTAGTAATACCCGGCTGAATCACTTTATCAGAAAAAGCTTCCTGAATAATATCATGCGAAATACGACATATCTGCTGATAAATAATCATTTCCCGTTCGGTACGAGTCTCAAGCCAGTTGACTGCCAGATTAGATGCTGAAACTATTCTGCCTTGAAATTCAGCAGGCAATTTCTCCATCAATTCTTTCTGCTCTGTATAAGTCAGGCCATCGGCATGTGCATAATACTTCGAGAAGTTCAGGCCAATTTTTTTAGGATTCTTTTCTCTGATTACTTTTACCAGCGCGTCCCACTGATCAGGATTCGTGTTTAAATCCCATTCTCCTTTCAGTAAATTACCTACATCATAGCGTGCAATAGCCAGTCTCTCGACACCCTCTTTTGCTCCTTTATCAAAAAATACCATCATTGTCCGCCTCCTTGCCGAGAGCCAGACTGCAGGCAGCATAGTTTTCATCACAGGGTCTTCGTTGTATTCTCTCGAAATCAGCACCCACATATCCACCCCCTCTTTCCGCATCAGTTGGGGTAAAAGATTTGTCATTCTATCTTCCAGTATTTCATCAATCACGGTCGCACGCTCCCGCTCAGACAAAATACGGGGAATAGGCACTTGAGAAAAAACAGGTGAAATGGCAAAGAAATAAAAGACAATGAATAAAATTCTTTTCATGATGAAGACAGCTTGGTTTAGAAACCTAAAGATAAGCCTCCTCAACAAAAAAACATGAGTTGCCTGAACATTTTTATACAATTCTATGCACATTTCTACTAATTCATTTTATTTGAATATATTTGTTTAAAACCTATCTATTACCCGATGAAATTTAGTTTTACTGCAATTTTAACACTATTCTGTTTATCCATACTCTTTGCACAAAACAAAACTCAGGTTGTAAGAGGCAGCGTGATTGACCGCATTACCCGTCAACCCATTATCGGCGCATCTGTTCAGGTTACAGGTACAACTCAAGGAGCTATTACTGATGCCTCAGGTCTTTTTTCTATTGCAAATGTTTCTATTGGGCGGCGTTCTGTCAAATGCAGTTCGGTCGGGTATGAAACTTATTCCAGTGAAGAATTTATCCTCAACTCTGCCAAAGAAGTAGTGCTGACCGTTGAGTTGAGCGAAGCAACAGGCGATTTGCAGGAAGTGAAAATAACGGCTTCACAGAATACAAGCCGCCCTGTCAACGATCTGGCTTTTGTAAGTGCCAGGTCTTTTACTGTCGAAGAAACCGAACGTATTCCGGCATCGGTCAATGACCCCGGTCGTATGGCACTGGCTTATCCTGGAGTAAAAGCAGGCAGAGATGAAAACGAAAATAAGATTGTAGTGCGAGGTAATTCTCCTTTTGGTATTCTATGGCGATTAGAAGGCATTGATATACCGAATCCCAATCACTTTGCACAACCGGGGTCAGGTGGTGGTGGTATTACAGTTTTCAGTGCGCAATTATTAAGCCGCTCTGATTTTTTCACAGGCGGTATGCCTGCCGAATACGGCAATGCCATTGCCGGTGCATTTGATATCCGGTTCAGAGAAGGCAACCAGCAAAAAAGAGAATACAGAACCAAAATTGGCTTACTGGGCCTTGATTTCTCAACCGAAGGCCCCATTGCCAAAGGGCGTTCGTCTTATTTGGTCAATTATCGCTACTCTACTTTAGGTTTATTGAGCCAGATGGGCTTTTATCTGGTGGGCGAACGAGTGTCTAACTTGTTTCAGGATTTATCTTTTAATATCGCTTTCCATAGCAAAGATGGCAAGAAAACCACCACCCTTTTTGGTTTAGGGGGGCTAAGCACAGAGCATTATTTCCCGGTCGAAAATCCCGAAGAACGTATATCAGGTAAAGCTGACAATTGGGAAGACAGAGTCAGGCCTGCCAATATGGGTGCTATGGGGCTGACTCATACCAGCAATATCAACGAAAAATCTTCCCTCAAATATGTTGTATCCGTAATTGGCAGTTCTATTAAACGTTTCTCTGATACACTTAGCTTAAAAGATGAGCGATTCAGGTATGATACACAAGCCTATAAAGAGTTTCGTCTGGCGGGTTCTATAGCTTATAATTACAAATTCAGCAATAAAACCCGTCTGAAAACGGGGGCTATTCTGAATTATATTGATTTCGATTTTTTTAAAGAGACTGTTGCCCGTAAATCTGTGAGCGATATCAACCAGTTAAATGCAGGCAGGCAGGTTTCTGTAAACGGTAGCGGCAGTACTCAAACCGCACAGGCTTATGCGCAGTTAGTACAGAATTTAGGCAAAGGTCTGACCCTGAATGCCGGGTTTCATCTGATGCACCTCTTTCTGAACAATACCTCTTCTTTTGAACCCCGCCTGTCAATCCAGTATCGTTCACCCAATGCCCATACTTTTAGTTTTGCTTATGGTCTGTACAGCCAGTTACTTCCTATGAGTGCCTATTTTTACACCCGAAAGGATACGGTAGCAGGTGTAGTCAGCGAATCGAAACCTAATAAGAATTTATCATTTCCGAAGTCAAATCATTTTATTCTTAGCTATAATTATGTAACACCGGGTCTCTGGAAATTCTCGGCAGAGGCTTACTATCAGCTATTAAACAAAATTCCGGTAGAGCCTGCCTCGGGCTCTGCTTACTGGATGCTCAATTACGCCGATAATTTTCCTGAATTTACCGTCATAAGCAAAGGTAGGGGCAGAAACTACGGTATTGATTTATCCGTCGAGCGATTCTTCTCAAAGAAATACTATTTAGTGATTACGGGATCTCTTTTCGATGCGAGGTATCAGACTGTAGATGGCAAGTGGTATAATTCAGCATTCAACGATAAATTCAGCACAGCACTCACCTTTGGCCGTGAATTTATATTTAAAAACGGTTCTGTTTTTCAGGTCGGAGCAAGATCTATCTACAATGGTGGATTCAGATATACACCACTTGATCAGACAGCATCTGCCCAGGAAAAAACGTATATTATGTTAAAGGGAGCTGATTACTCATTGCAGGCTCCGGCCTATTTCCGGATTGATGGCAGAATTTCATACCGCACCAATCGACGCAAATACGCTACTGTAGTATCGTTAGACGTTCAGAACGCTACAAATAAAATTAACGTAACAAGTGTACAGTATAACAGTATCGAAAATCGTTTAGAACCTCGCCAGATAGGAAATGGCTTTGTGCCTGTCCTGAGTTTCCAGATAGATTTTTAAACCAAAATATACAAAATCCGTTTTTCAACGCCATAATCAGGCGTTTCATCTATTAAATACCCCCTTGGCACATTATTAATTTCTAATCTGTCTTTGAATATTTATATTTGTCAGTATTACAATTTATTTAGTCTGTGTCTATTCTATTATGTCTCTATTCTCAAAAATATCGGTTATTACCCTTGTGCTTTTAACAGGTGCTTGTGTAACACCGTTTGAGCTGAATCTGTCCAGCACAACGAAACATCTGGTAGTTGAAGGCAATTTGACAGACATAGATACTGAACAAGTAATAAATATTCATGAAACTTACAATTTTAAAAAAGACACCTATAATGTTCCGACATTAAATCTGAAAGTTGAGCTTGTAGTAAATGGTTCTGAAATAATCAGTTCTACTGAAAAAGGCGGTGGTGATTATGTTTTTCCTTTTGGTTTCCGGATACACCCCGGTACTACTTATAAACTGAGAATTAAGAAACCTGATGGCACTACTTATGAGTCGAGTGAAGAAAAAACTACACAGGTTCCTGTAATTGACCGGATTTTTGATGAATTTGAAGTAAGAGGCATAAAAGATGAATTGGGAAAAATCCCCTCGAGAGATATACCCGCCAACTATATTTATTTAGATTTCAGGGATAATCCTGATGAAAAGGATTATTATATGTGGACCTGGAAACTGTGGGAAAGGCAGTACTATTGCTATACGTTGTATTATGACTTCCCCTGTAATAGCGAGTGTTGGGAAATATTTTATAGTAAAGACTTCAATGTTTTCAGCGATGTCTATTCTAATGGTAAAACTACTTATGGCAAATTGATTGGCAAAGTACCTTTTTACTCAACTAATGGTGCACTTCTTGAAATCAGCCAACAGGCGGTATCCGAACGGGTATATCGTTATTTTAAACTTGTAAGTGAGCAATCGCAAAATAGTGGTACACTGGTTGACACCCCTCCTGCGGCCATTGTAGGGAATATAAGAAACATTAATGACCCTACCGAGCCAGTATCAGGGGTATTTTCGGTAGCAAGCACTGTAAAACAGAAATATTGGTTAGATCGTCAAAATGGTTATGGCAAAGCTTCTCCGATAGGGCTTTACGGTCGTATGCCTCTAACAGCACCAAATTCCCAGACATATCCATGTATTAAAGGGTCTGGCCGTACACCAAGCAAACCGGAAGGTTGGGTAAATTGAATCATACAACTATAGATAAAATTTCCATCTGACTAATGAGTACAAAAACAAAGTGGTTCATTATAATAATAGGTTTGTGGATATGCTCTTGCATTGAACCTTTTGAGATAACTTTTCCACAAGGTAAAAAAATACTGACTGTGGATGCTACTATTACTGATACGGCAGAGGAGCAAACCTTCAGTATTACGGAGTCTGAAAACCGGAATAGCGTTGTTTACTCTTTTCCTGTAAGGCAAGCCAAAGTTGAAGTATTAGTTAATAAAACAGAAAGGGTATTATTGATAGAAAAAACACCTGGTATTTATGCACTTCCGGGTTCGTTCAGAGTAAAAGTAGGCAATAGTTATCAGCTTGTTTTTGAAAAAGCAGACGGAACAAAGTACCAATCAGGAGAAGAAGTAATGACCAGCGTACCTGAAATTGACAGGGTTTATGACGAATTCCGTATGCAAGGGCAGGAAACACAAATAGGTTATGATCCTGCATCATATATTTATTTAGATACAACAGACCCTGCCAATGAAAAAAACAATTATGTATGGACATGGCGGCTATGGGAAAAACAGATTATCTGTAAATCTTGCTTCGGTAGCAGATTTTATACCGACCCACTTCCCGCAGGAAAGTGCCTCATTGAAGAAAAATATAAAGATGTTCCCTACTTTGATTACGCCTGCGATAGCAAATGCTGGGAAATATTTTATAATACAACTATTAATGTATTCAGTGACGTATTTAGTAACGGAAAACCCATTATAGGCAGATTAATAGCTAAAATACCTTATTATTCAAAAGAAGGTGCTTTACTTGAAATCAAACAGCAGTCTGTTAGTGCAGAAGCCTACAGGTACTTAAGACTTTTAGTAGACCAGGCGCAGAATACAGGAAGTTTAGTGGATACCCCTCCGGCGGCAGTAATTGGTAATATTAAAAATGTAGTAAAACCTGAAGAAGAAATTGCCGGATTTTTCATGGTCTCTGGTGTACGGACAATCAGATACTGGTTAAGCCGTGAGAATGCCAGAGCAACTAAGGCTGTTCCGACAGGTATCATCGGACACCAGATTTATTATGAACCTAACTCCGAACCACCCGAACCACCAAGACCGCCTATGGCTCCATGCATACCCGGTAAGTACCGGACAAATGTAAGGCCGGAAGCCTGGATTGATTAATTGATTAAACCAATTAAAATTAATAAAATGCTTAAAAGCAAAAGTTTCTTACTCCTGTTGTGTATCTGTATATTATTTTATGCTTGTGTTGAACCTTACGAATTAGGAGTGCAGCAAGAACAGAAAATACTAACCATTGATGCCACCATTACCGATTTAGCAGATGAGCAGACAGTTAAAATTTCGGAGTCTTTTAGTAGTAGTAATGTAGTCTATGCACTACCTGTTACAAAAGCTAAAGTGGAGATTGTAATCAATAATACTGAACGGGTACCGCTGACTGAAACAACCGGAGGGGTTTATATACTACCTATTTCTTTTCATACAAGAGTAGGAGAAAAATATAAATTGGTTTTTAAGAAAGAAGACGGAACCCAATATGAATCTACGGAAGAACGCCAGAGTGTAGTTTCTGATATTACCCGGGTATATGATGAGTTCAGAATTGACGGAATTGAAACCAGTTTAGGAAATAGACCTGCTAATTATGTATATTTAGATACAAATGATCCCGCCAGTGAAAAAAATAACTATATGTGGACCTGGAAGCTCTGGGAAAGACAAGGAGTTTGTATAAGTTGTGTAGGTGGCCGATATTTTACTACTCCTGTTCCTGCCAGATGCAGAATGGAGGCTGCTTACTCAGAAGTAACCTATGATTATGGTTGTAGTGAAACCTGCTGGCAGATTTTTTATAATACTGATCTGAATGTTTATAGTGACGTATTTTCAAACGGACAATCTATCTTAGGCAGACTTATAGGAAAAATACCGTATTATTCGGCCAGTGGTGCTTTGCTTGAAATTAAACAACAATCTATTTCGCCTTCAGCTTATCAATATATGAAACTATTAGCTAACCAGGTACAAAATAATGGTAGCCTGGTAGATACACCACCGGCAGCGATTATAGGAAATGTAAAAAATGTTAATAAGCCGGATGAACCCGTAGCAGGCTTCTTTATGGTAACAAGCGTACGCACGAATAAATATTGGTTAGGCAGAGAAAATGCAAGTGGATTGGCTACACCTTTAGGATTGTTAGACCATGCTATTAATTTTGAGCCTTCGGCCGGAGACCCAAGACGCCCTCCTTTAGCTCCTTGTGAAGAAAGCAGAGTTCGTACACGCTTCAAACCTGATGGTTGGGTAAATTAGTGAAAATAAACAAGAAAAAACTTCAGAAATGACCAGAATTAAAAGTGTTATTTCTCTCTCAATTATCCTGTGGGTTTGCTCCTGTATAGAGCCATTCCCTCTGTCTTTTAATGGCAACAAGGTTATTTTCACAGTTGAGGCCACGCTTACAGACATTGACGAGCCTCAGAAAATTAAATTATCAGAATCTAATTCGTCTGAAGGGAATAATTATGTATTGCCTGTTTTAAACGCCAAAGTTGAGATACTGGTAGATAAAAAAGAGAAAATTGTTCTTAGTGAGCAGGAAAACGGTATATATGCGCTTCCCGGTTCTTTTCGTACCAAAATAGGTAGTACCTATCAACTGTTTATTCAGAGAGTAGATGGTTCTCAATATCAGTCAGGGGTCGAAACTATGATTGGTGTTTCTGATATAGTTAAAATTTATGACGAATTTTTAATTAAAGGAATACCACGAGGTGCTTATTATGACCCGGCTCATTATATATATATTGATACTCCTGACCCGGCCAATCAGAAAAACAATTATATGTGGACCTGGAAACTCTGGGAACTACAAGAGGTATGTATAACCTGCTTAAATGGCCGGTATTTTGATACAGGGACATCAAGAGACCCCCGGGGCTGTAGAAAAGAAGCCGGGTTTGAAAATATATGGTTTGATTATTTCTGTAATGGCGATTGCTGGGATCTGTTTTTCAGTACAGAATTAAATGTATTTAGTGACATCTATACCAATGGCAATGTCATTACAGGGAAATTGGTAGCTAAAATACCCTATTATCAGGAAGGAGGAAGCCTGATAGAGATACAACAGCAATCTGTTTCACCTGATGCCTATCGCTATTTTAAACTGATAGCTGATCAGGTACAGAACAACGGAAATCTGGTAGATACACCTCCATCTGGTATTCTTGGTAATGTAAAGAATATCAATAACGCAAATGAACCTGTGGCTGGTTTGTTTATGGTTACGAGTATAAAAAAAATGAGGTACTGGATAAGCCGCGAAAATGCCAAAGACAAAGCTTTTCCTGTTGGCTTATTAGACCATTTTATTATACCGGAGCCAACAGATGAGGCACAACCGGAAAGACCTCCGCTTGTACCATGCATTGAAGGCCCAACCCGGACAAAAATTAAACCAGACGGCTGGATTGACAGAATCAGAAGAGTTAAATAAAAAATATTAATTAATAAACATTTACCATCAATTGATATAATCAGAACGATGAAGAAATTTTACGTAATAAGTTTACTTCTGCTATTCAGCATAGTTGCTCAGGCACAGGTATATTATCGGTTCAGCGGCTATGTAAGAGATACTGTTGATGGCAAGCCTTTAGTAAAAGCCTCAATTAATGTCGATTTTGGCAAATTCGGGGCTGTTACCGATGAAAATGGTTTTTTTGATATAAACATCCCTTCTGGCGAGCACGCCGTTACCATAAAATTTGTGGGATACCGCCCTGTAAGAGATGGTTTCAGAATCTTGTCTGATATGACACGTAAATACGCTTTAGGGCGATTAGAAAATGAATTGGAAGAGGTGATTGTCTCAAGCAAGGGAGTAGAGGCCAATGTTCAACGCCCGCTATTAGGGGTAAATCAGTTAAATATCAAAACGCTCCGCAAGCTTCCCGCAGCAGTCGGTGAAGTTGATATTCTGAGAGGTTTACAGATGCTTCCGGGCGTAACCAGTGTAGGAGAAGCCTCGAACGGCGTAAATATCAGAGGAGGTACAACCGACCAGAATCTGCTTTTATTAGATGATATTCCAATCTTCAACCCTACCCATATGTTTGGTTTGTTCACGGCTTTTCCCTCTGAAGCTGCATCTGGAGTTGAGGTTTACAAAGGCAATACCCCTGCTCGCTTTGGCGGTAGGGCAGCCGCGGTAATGGATGTAACATTATCACAACCTTCTTTGGATAAATTCAAAATGAATGGTGGGATTAGCCTGGTTTCCAACCGTCTAACATTGGATGTGCCTGTTATCAAAGATAAATTAGGTATTATGATTTCAGGCAGAGCTTCTTATAATGACTTCCTGTTGCCACTCGCTTCTAATAAATTAGATGGTATCAAGGCAAATTTTGCCGATCTGGTCGGGAAAGTGTTCTGGCGTTTAAACAGCAAAAATACCATCACAGCTTCGGGCTATTATAGTAAAGATTTTTTCCAGACAGAATTATTAGGCGGAATCGGTAATATCAATGCTACTTCAACCCAATACGATTACCGTAGCAGAAGTTTTTCAGCCCGTTGGTTTTATGCTATATCGCCAAAACTAAACCTCCAAACCACAGTTGTTTCGGCTTATTATATCCCAAAAACTTTATTGCCAGAACTTAATACAGACAATAAGGTTGTGTTATTATCTGACATAGACTATAAACAGGCAAAGACTAACCTCAATTACTCTTTAAATAAACATAATATAGAGGTCGGTATTAGTGCTACTAAATACAAAGTTGCACCCGGAGAATTACAACCAGGCACCAGTCGAAGTGTATTGGCATTGAAAACCCCGGATGAATACTCTTTAGAAACGGGTATCCATGCAGAAGATGAAATTACGCTTTCGCCTAAAACAACCTTTTCGATTGGCGTGCGTTACTCACAATTTTATGCTTTAGGGCCTGCCGATGTACAGATATATGCTCCGGGAGAGCCTAAAGACGCTTTGTCGGTACGTGATACTGTATTTTACGCCAAAAACAAAATTATTCAGTCATATGGCGGTTTTGAGCCAAGAGTAGGTTTGAAATATTCGATCAGCGATAAAACCTCTATCAAGGTAGGATATAATATTATGCGGCAGTATATGCAGGTTGTAACTAATACCACAACCCCCTTGCCTACCTCTCGCTGGAAAACATCTGATAGCCACATTCGTCCGCAAGTAAGTTCATTGATGGCAGCAGGAATATTCCATAATTTACCGGGTAATGTATATGAGCTTTCAGTTGAAGGGTATTATCGAACAACCAATAATATCATTGATTATAAACCCGGCGCAGATTTCTTATTAGACTCTCATCCAGAAATGCAGTTATTGCAAGGCAAGAACCGTTCGTATGGTTTAGAAGTGATGTTCTCGAAGAAGAAGGGAGAAATGACCGGCTGGGTAAACTATACCTATTCACGCTCACTGAACTTAGTATCGGAAGGAAATAGCTTTGGCGAGCAGATAAATTTCGGCAAATGGTATCCGGCCAACTATGACCGACCACATTCTTTCAATGCTTCTGTCATTATTAATCAGGGCAAACACCACGACTTTTCGTTTAACTTCTCTTATAGCACTGGTCGTCCTTTTACGATGCCTGAAGGATTCATCATCTATCAGGGTACAAGCTATCCATATTATGGTGTACGTAATAATGCTCGTCTACCAGACTATCACCGCCTTGATTTTGCCTGGAATATCTATCAGCCAAGCATGAAAGATAAACGTTTTAAAGGCAACTGGACATTTACGGTATTTAATCTATATGGTAAGAAAAACGCTTATTCTGTATTTATCCGCACTCAGGGAACCGCAGTATCAGCTTATAAATTGGTGGTTTTTGGGGCCCCAATTGTCTCATTATCTTATAATTTCAGATTTATGTAAAAAAAGAATATCGCTTATCTGAAAAAAAGTCCTCGCTTCTTGAGGACTTTTTTTGTTTTTACGCAACCCTCTTATCTATATCTGCATCTACTGAAAAACTAACAATATTAATCTTCTCTGAAATTATGAAAAAGCTTCAATTATTATCACTCGCTCTTTTGTTACTCTGCTCAAATTTAGTTATTGCACAAAGTCTGGAATCAAACACACAATGGTTGAGTGTTCATTTAGACAAATTAGTGAAAGAAGAGAAAGGCAAAAATCTGAATGTAAATGGCAAGGAAAGTGTTCCTACTTTCAGATTCAAAGGATGCCAGATGAACATGAACATTGATTCAAGAGATTCAGATGTGGATTTTGGCATGAGTATCTCGTGGCTTTTGAAAGATGTGCAAAGAGTTTCTTATGCCAGAAAAGACAACAATTATGAATTGAAAATGATTGTGCCTGCTGACAGGCTAAAAATGAAATTAGGTTTTGGCAATGATAATGCACTGAGTGGCTCGTTCAATCTAAAGGATAATGACAGCGACAGCAAAACTAATTTTACGCTCCATACCGACGACGAAAGCATAGTAAAGGCAATTGTAAACAAATTTGAAGATACTGTAAGAATGTGTAAAAACAGCAGATAATCGGAGGGGCAAATGCCCCTCTTCTCTTTTAAAATTCCAGATAAGGTTCTATCCTCTGAATAGTAGCCTCATCTAATATTTTAATCTGTCTCAAATCATCTATTGTCTTAAATCTACCGTGTTGTTCACGATAGGCAATAATTGCCCTTGCCTGAGCAAATTTCAGGTAAGGGTGTCTTAAATCTGCAAGAGATAACTGGTTCACTTTCAGTTTTCTGATGTTTCCATCCACAAAACCATACTTCAACAATTCGTCTGCTGTTTCAGTAGGTAAACCATAGGTTTCTCTCACCTGGTCTGCATTCGCAAATCCACCTAAAATATCTCTGAACTTCACAATTCGCTTGGCATAACCAGAGCCTATACCTCTTATCAGTTTCAGTTGCGTAGTATCGGCTGTATTCAGGTCAAATCTGGTAAGAGTTTCTGTTTTCTTAGGAGCAATCACAGTAGGTTTTTCAGCGACAATGGGTTGGGCTATAATTTCAGCCTGTGGAGTATTGGTAGATTCATCTTCCAAAGATGGTAAGCTAATATAGGGCTCTAATCGCTCATAGGTTTCGGGGTAAAGCCCATAGATTTTGGCTAAATCCTCTTTCTTTCTGAACTTTCCTCCTTTGCTTCTGTACTTTTCAATTCGCTCGGCAATAAATCTGGGTAATCCTAATTCTTCTAATTGTGCAACAGTGGCAGTATTTGGGTCAAAATTAAATAGCTTATAAGATTTTGTTTTATTACCCGCATAATCTGATTTAAACTGACGATTCTTGCTATACTCCTTTGTCTGATTATCTACTGCAACTGTGAGGCTATCCAACATTTTCGGTGAAGAAATTACCAGATTCTGTGGTTTCCGGCTAAAAAAATAGTCTGATCCCCACATGAACAAGAGTACTCCAATGATGATACCAAAAGCAGATACGACTCCCTTGGCTTCGTGAGAAGTCATGCTTAGAGAATCACGTATAAATTTCTGAATTCGTTTCATAAAATAGCTGTCACATACAAATTACTCAAAAATAACAAGATAGCTCATGAAATTGCGAGGTTTTAGTTAATTTTGTGAGATTATCAATATCAGGCTATAAATCTATTTAAAATAATTAAATGAGCAAACCAGCATTAACAAATTCACTGCAAGATATTATTTCTCATGCCAAAGAATATGGATTTGTGTTTCCATCCTCTGAAATCTATGACGGGCTTCAGGCAGTTTATGACTACGGACAAAACGGTGTAGAACTTAAAAATAATCTGAAAACAGCCTGGTGGAAAGCCATGACACAATTGCACGATAATATTGTAGGGATTGACGCTGCTATTTTTATGCACCCGCTAACCTGGAAGGCGTCAGGCCACGTTGATGGTTTCAACGACCCTATGATTGATAATAAAGACAGCAAAAAACGCTATCGTGCCGACCAGTTGTTAGAAGGTAAAGCAGAGGAATATGAAGCTGCCGGACAAACCGAAAAAGCAAAGGCTTTATTGGCTGAAACGGGCAGGTTATTGGGTGCAGAGGATTTAGCGGGCGTACGTGAATTGATTATTGCCGAAAATATTGTTTGTCCTATTTCTAAAACTGCTAACTGGACTGAAGTGCGTCAGTTTAACCTCATGTTCTCAACTCAGGTAGGTTCGGTAGCAGAAGATTCAAGTTTAATCTATCTTCGCCCTGAAACAGCGCAAGGAATCTTTGTCAACTTCCTGAATGTACAGAAAAGCGGACGGATGAAAGTACCTTTCGGTATTGCACAGATTGGAAAGGCATTCAGAAATGAGATTGTAGCACGCCAGTTCACTTTCCGTATGCGCGAGTTTGAGCAAATGGAAATGCAGTTTTTTGTACGCCCCGGAACAGAAATGGAATGGTATAAACAATGGAAAGAAACCCGTTTGAAGTTCCATCAGGCAGTAGGTTTACCAATAGCGAAATTGAAATTCCACGACCACGAAAAATTAGCACACTATGCCAATGCTGCGGTTGATATTGAATTTGAGTTCCCGTTTGGATTCCGTGAAATTGAGGGTATTCACTCAAGAACAGATTTTGACTTGCGTAATCATCAGGAGTTATCGAAGAAAAAACAACAATACTTTGATGCCGACCTGGATGAAAACGGTAAGCCTTTTGGTAATTATATTCCTTATGTAGTTGAAACCTCAGTAGGTGCCGACCGACTTTTCTTAGCCACCTTTTGCAATGCCTTTACAAGAGAAACGGTTGGCGAAGGAGAAAACGAAAAAGAACGTACTTACCTGAAATTACACCCTGCATTAGCTCCTATCAAAGCTGCCGTATTGCCATTAGTTAAAAAAGATGGTTTGGCAGAAAAAGGTGAAGCTATTGCACAATCGTTAAAATCTTCATTCAGAACAGTTTATGATGATGGTGGTGCCATTGGTAAACGTTATACTCGTCAGGATTTGATTGGTACTCCTTATTGTATTGCGGTTGATTACCAGACAATGGAAGATGATACGGTTACTATCCGTCATCGTGATACAATGGAGCAGGAAAGAGTAGCCATCAGCGAATTGAAAGAAAAAATAGGCTATCAGGTTTCTATGGAACGTATCCTGGAAAATATATAGGGATTTATTACCATAATTGCTTAAAACAGCATGAAATAGTCAATTATTTCATGCTGTTTTTATTTTCAGGAGTTCTCAAAATCTTCATATCTAATCCAAAAAATAAAAATTTTCGTAAATTCTTAGTATTATTTAATTTCTTCATCTTTTTATACTATTTTTATAGTGCCTAAGCTATCAACCATACCTGTTAATGCCAGCACTCTTATGAAACTTTCTCCCGATAAAACTTTATTGGAGTATTTTTACTATCGAGAAAAAAATCAACCTGATAAAATCTATCTCCGCCAACCATTCGGAGATACTTACAAAGATTTTTCATGGCAAGAAGTAGGACAGCAGGCCCGAAAAATAGCAACCTATCTCAAATCACTGAATCTACCTCCCAAAAGTAATATTGCTTTGGTTTCAAAAAACTGTGCCGAATGGCTCATTGCTGATTTTGGTATCCTGATGTCCGGCCATGTATCTGTTCCTTTCTATGCCACACTCACCGCCGTGCAACTTAATCAGGTAATGGTACATAGCGGCTCTCAGGTGATTTTTGTGGGTAAATTAGATGATGTTCAGGGTATTGAAAAAGGGATTCCTTCGGGTGTTACGCGTATCTCCTTCCCTACTTATAATCCGCAATCGAATCATGTGCAATGGGAAGAGATAATGAATAACTACAATCCTCAGGAGGAAGATTATCTTCCGAAGATGGATGATTTATTCAGTATTATTTATACTTCCGGCACTACCGGAAATCCTAAAGGCGTGATGCTGACCTTTAAGGCAGTAGCCTCTGGTGTATATAGCACCCGTGAACACACCAGATTAGATTATCCTGATGCTCGTTTCTTTTCGTATCTGCCCTTATGCCATATTGCAGAAAGAAATGTGATAGAAGCTGCCGCTACCGTAGCCGGAGCAACTGTCTATTTCGCTGAAACATTAGAAAGTTTTGCCAAAAACCTTGCAGTGGCACGCCCTACCCACTTTTTAGCTGTTCCTCGTATCTGGACAAAATTCCAGTTAGGTATCCTGTCCAAAATACCGCAAAACAAATTAGATTTTCTGCTGAAAATACCTGTTATCAATAAACTCATTAAAGCGAAAATCCGCAAAGGATTAGGGCTAAATGATACAGCTATTATTCTGACAGCCGCTGCTCCTATGCCTCCCCCATTAATAGAATGGTTCAGAAACTTAGGTATCGTCATTCAGGAAGCTTATGGAATGACTGAAAACCTTGGAGCCGTAAGTATGATGCCGCGCGAAAAAATCAAAGATGGCACAGTAGGAAAGGTATATCCTGGCATGGAAATAAAACTGATGCCCGATACGCATGAAATATGTACCCGCTCCGATTGGAATATGACGGGCTATTATAAAGAACCGCAAATGACAGCCGAAACGATTGATTCGGACGGCTGGATACACACAGGCGATGTGGGCGAATTAGATGAAGATGGCTACCTGAAAATAACAGGAAGAGTAAAAGAAATGTATAAAACTTCAAAAGGTGAATACGTGGCTCCGGTACAGATAGAGGTAGGCTTTGCCAATAATAATTTCATTGAACAGATATGCGTGGCAGGTAATAATTTACCTCAGCCCATTGCCCTGGTAGTATTATCTGATTTTGCTAAAGCTACTGAAAAACAAAAGGTCAGCGAAAGTCTGGAAGCTACGCTAAAAGGGCTGAATCCAACCCTGAAGCCTTACGAAAAGGTACAAAGAATAGTGATAATGAAAGACCCCTGGACAGTAGATAATAATAAACTAACCCCCACCATGAAGATAAAAAGGGGAAATATTGAAAAAGAATTTGCCTCCCGATTAGAACCGTGGTACAATAAAAAAGAAACCGTTGTCTGGGAATAAATATTTAAACGTATTCTTACACAAACCTCAATAAACTAAATAAAAGCAAAAGGGGGATAGTTCTATTGAGCTACCCCCTTACCTATGCTCAACTTAAATTAGCATCCCTCATAGGATTTTAACTTGAAACGATGCAATTTTCAATCTTTATCAAGCAATTTATCTTTGAAATACCCTAAAGAAATAGGAACCATTTCATTACCTGTTTCATAAAACTTGTCCTTATATAAACTCTTCTCTCTCAATCAGCAGATAAAATTTTTGAAAGAAATTCTGTTGATTTTATGTAAAGCTAAAAACAACTTCCAATCTGTGCCCTGAATACCTTACTTCCACTTGCCTCAAACCCTGCGGAAAGTATAATACTTTTACCGGCGGTATAGCTTAGGTCAGTATTGATTGCTTTTTTCTGACTTACGATAGTATTAGATGCCTGATAGATATTTGATGGGAGTGTCCCTGTACCATGAGTAATATTAATTGGGCAAGGTACAGTTATCACTACCGGGCCACCTACTATGCTTCCTGTCCCACAGCCATTATTAATTGATGTTATGGGGTAATGTGTTGTTACAGTAGGACTTACATTTATTGGGTGAGGCGTGCTATTAATAGTATAGGTTTGGCCTGCTACCACAGCCGTAGCGGGGAGCGAACCCGAAATATTAACGTATATAGTAGTACTACTCCCAAAAGTAATGGTCTGTGAGCCACTCATAAAGCCCGTGGGTTCTGTCTTGATAGTAAGTGTAGTAGACGACACCGATTTCATATAAGGTAGTGTGCTTACAACTCGTACTTTGTACCCATTACCTTCATTGATGATTTCAGGTAGATTAGCTTGTAGGTTATTACCATTTACTGTGGTGCTGAGATCCGTAAAGTTATTGCCGCTTGCATCACTCAATTGAAGTTTAAATTTATTTTTATCGGGATCAAACTCACCTGTTTTTGTAAATGGAACTGAAATACCTGCACCAGCACAAAAAGAAGCTGGAGAAATAGTCCCTGCATTAAGTGTATAAGAGTCGTCATTATCGAAAGACGCTCTATAAAATGCAGACCAATTACCCTCAGCATCTTTTGCTCTTATTGTAATAATATTTTGCCCCTGTGGCAACCCTGCTGTCAGAGCTTCAAACCCGGCGCTTACGTCAGCCGAACTAACCGGAGTAAATGATACTGAAGTAGCCATATCCAATCCTGGGTCAGATCCAATAAAATATTCTATTTTAGCAATGTTTATCCCTGGTGCTTCTGCATCAATGAACACGCTTTTGCTTTGCCAGACTGACCAGAAGCCATAGGCATCTTTTACACGGTAATTCAGTAGATGATTCCCAGAACCTAATTCATTAGTAGGAATCTCATTTGTAAATTCGTAGTCAGTTACGCCATTAACAGATAACTGGGCCGGAGTACCGTTATCCCAATAATATTCCAGTTTACGTACATCCTTCGGTTCTTCTCCGGGGTTATAATTTTCAGGAGCAATCATTACATTTTGCGCATACGACTGAGACCAGTTGTTTTCATCATCCTTAAATCTTACATATAGCACATGGTTACCCGGGCTTAAATCAACTACGTTAATTAATAGAGTTGAATCAATGCTCTGAAGAGAATCCAAATCAGCTAATGCAAGCCCCTGCCCAAATCCGGGGTCAGTATCCCAGTAAAATTCGCCTCTGATAAGCCTGCTTTGCGAAAAAACAGATATACTTAAAAAACAGGCAAATACTGAAAATAATAATTTGTGCATGGTGTTCACATTAATTGTTGGTTTTGGCTTTTAATTTTATCTGTATAGTGCTATTGTTGGCAGCAACGGGTGGTACACTTACCTCGTACACATAAGGCCCTGTGGGTATTCCAGACAACACGTATGGTTCATCTCCGCCAAAAGCCCCGGCATCAGTTACTGGCGAATCATTACTAAAAGGAGCTAATCTGCCAAAATCCCGTGCCGGAGAAGAAGTACCAAGTATATTTCGGGCATCTGTCGTCAGTCCTGCGCTATTACCCGGGTATCCGGCAAAAAAAGTAGTATTATCCTGATTAATCAGATTCGTGACAGGAGCGTTTTGTTCGGGTGTACCATTCCCTTTTAAAACATTATACTTGAAGTTTTGAGGCACATTAACTCCATTTAGTAAATATGAGCCGCTCGTAAGAAGACTTATCCCAAAAATATTGTTATAAAAAGACAGATTAAGATAAGCACCCCCTCCCATATTAAAATCATCTCCGTTAGAAGTTGTCAGGCTGGCCGCGAAGGTATTGTTAATAAATGCTCCCGATGATTCTGCTCCATGATTCAAATAAAAGTCTGCTTCAATAATATTATTTTTAAACAAATAATTGCTGTTCTGATAACTGTTTGACCCATTAATCTGGATGCTACTTGCTAAAATATAACATTGCTTAACAGACACATTCTGAACAGCTTTATAATTCCCGATATTCTGGCCCAGATATAAAACAGACCCGGACGCATTAAAAAAATTACGTGAAAAAGTAACATTAGAAGCCCCGATGTACACATTCTGCTGAATCTGAAAACCTGTCATGATACTGTTTGAAGACCCGTCTGTGAACTCAACAGTCCCGTTAATTACAGCCGGACCAACCCCAGGGCCACCGCCAGGCAGAAAATACCCTGTTCCGATAAAGCTGAGGGCTTTATTGACAGATATGTTGCCATAATTCCCAGCACCAACCATAAGCACATCTCCGGCAACAGCATTATTTATTTTAGTCTGAAGGTTATCTCCGTTCACTACCGGAACAATGGCAGCTATGACATTTAACTGGATAAAAAATAAAGTGCCGAGTAAAAATTTTGTTTTCATAAGTATTAAAATAAAAGATAAGACATTATTTTTTCTCTGGAATGAGTCAGTCTTCGACGCGAATAATATAACGACATACCATTGATGAGACTTACATAATTAGCATTGCTGTTCCATGCCTCTCTTTCAACATAGGCAAGATTCACAAGATACCTGCGATTTATCCTTACGAAATCGTGGTTTTGTGTTATATCCTGAATCTTTTTCAGTGTCTTGGCTATGGTAAAGCATTTTCCGTTATTCAAATGAAAAACCGAATAGTTAATATCTGATTCAATGAATATTATTTCACGAGCACTAATCGACACAGTTTTGAGCAATTGCAAACTTTCTGGTAGCATCAGCTTAGTTATTTAAAGAATCCTGTTATTTTTATTGCAAAATTGTCAGCAACAATCCTAATGGTCAATAGGGCAAATGCCCTATTTTCGTGTGCTGAATTATAGGGCATTTGCCCTATTGAACTGATGTGCTTGTAATGCTTATTTTACCGATCTATATTATAAAGCAGATTAGTATGAAAATAATTAAAATAGGTATTGTTGATGATAACCCTACACTTCTGAAAAATATCAGCAGAAATCTATCCATCTACGAAGAACTGCACATTGACTTCACGGCTATCAGCGGAAGGGATGCACTCAGAAAACTTAATGAGCATACACCTGATGTACTTTTGATGGACATAGAAATGCCTCTGATGGACGGCATCGAAACAACCCGTGAGATAAAAACCCGGTTTCCAGACCAGAAAATTATGATGCTTACCGTATCAGACCGTGAAGACAAAATATTTGAGGCTATCAAGGCCGGAGCCACCGGATACTTGCTCAAAGAAGAACGGCCTTCTAAAATATTAGCCTCAATTGAAGAATTAATGGAAGGAGGAGCACCTATGTCGCCTGCTATAGCTGCTAAAACCCTTGAAATTCTAAGAAAACAGCAGGTAAATGATACATATATTCAAAATACAGAATCGCCTGCAACTTTTAATTTAACCAAAAGAGAAATTGAGGTAATAGAAAACATTGCAAGCGGGCTTACTTATAGTCAGATTGCCCTAAAATTGTTTATATCTACAAAGACAACGCGTAAACATATCGAAAACATTTATCTGAAATTACAGGTACACTCCAAATTAGAGGTTGTACAACTGGCGCAAAAAAATAAATGGATATGAAATCAAGACTACTTATCATATTATTTTTCTATATACACTTAAATTCAGGTACTTTTGCTCAGAAGCAACAATCAGACAGCCTTAATACACTTCTGAAAGAGGCAAAATCTGATTCAGAAAAAATAAAACTATATATAAAATTTTCAGAAATAGTCAGAGCTTACAACCTGCCTGCTTCTGTCAGCTATGGGCATAAAGCCGCAGGATTAGCACAAGAATCAAATTGGTCGGAAGGTAAGGCAATGGCCCATGAAGCACTGGCTTTTAGTTATTTTGAACTTAAAAAAACTGACTCCTCTATTTATTTTGCCAATAGTGCCGCTTCTGCCTATCAACAATTACAGAAACTTAAGGCTAAAGCAATAATGTTGGTTTTACTTGGTAAAAAACTTTTGAGTGTTCAGAAATACGCTGAAGCCAAAAATTACTTCACACAGGCACTTGAAACAAACAGGGAATTGTCAGACTTCAATGGTGAGTTGGGAGTACTCGAAGATATGGGCTGGCTTTATCATCACATTGGCAACTACGATGTATCAAACAAACAATTTGAAAAAGCTTATACTTTAGCACTGAAATTAAAAGATACTAAAGCTTTAGCACATCTGAATGCCGCTTTTGCTAACAATTATATTGCCATAAGAAATTACGCATTAGCACAAAGGAAATACTTTGAATCGGCCAAATACTTCAAAAAACAAGGCGACTTAAATAGCTATTCTCTTTATTTAGCTTCAGCTGCTAATCTGTATCGCAGACTTAATCAACTCAAAAAAGCCAAGGAACCACTACTTGAAGCTTATAAAATCGCTAAACAAAATAACTACTCGTGGAATATCTGCACCATTGCCCGGTATCTGGGAATGCTCTATACAGATCTGGAAGAATATTATGTTGCCGAAAGTTATCTGATAGAAAGCAATCAGGTTGCAAAAAAACTGAATAGTAACCCTGAAATAATAAAAGCTTACTATGCTTTTGAAAGATTATATTACCTCCAAAAAGACCTCGCCAATGGAGACCGCTACCAGAAGCTGATTATCAGCATGCGAGATTCTCTTTATAATGCCGAAAGCTCTGCACAACTGGCAAAGTTTGATATAAGATATAAAACTGCTGAAAAGGAAAAGCTTCTGGCTCACACACAATTAGAGATAGCCCGCAAGCAAAACCTGATTTTCGGGATCTCTATTGCTCTGATCATCGTTATGTCAGCATCGGTTGCTATATGGTATATTCAGAAAATAAAACACGAGGCAGATGTAAAAGGTCTTTCACTTCAACACGCACAGATTGAACTCAAAACGCGTGAACAGGAAAGGCAGCGAATTGCCAAAGATTTGCACGATAGTTTAGGCTCACAATTAACAATTGTCTCTACCAATCTTGATAATGCCTGTTTTCTGGTAGAGAAAAATTGTTTGACCTCTGAAAAACTGGAAGCAATAAATGCAAATGTGAGAGAGGCAGTTCAAAGCCTGAGAGATACTATTTGGGCTACTAACACGACTATTATCAGGGCATCAATGCTTTATGCACGTATGCAACAATACTTGCTAAAAATATTTTCTGAACAAGAACATATAATTTATCAGGCAACATTTCTTGGTGATGATAAAGACTTAAATGCAATCGAGGCTCTTAACCTGTTCAGAATCTTTCAGGAATCAATCCAGAATATACTTAAGCATGCGCAGGCAGATAAAATCCATTTGACATTTGAATCATCGGCCAATTCTCTAAAATTGTTAATCGCCGATAATGGAATCGGTTTTGATACATCTGCCAACCCCTTTTATGAAACTTTTGGCCTATTAAATATGAAAATACGAAGTGAAGAAATAAAAGCGGACTTAAAAATCACATCGGTTGTCAATCAAGGCACAGAGATAGTAGTTGTAAAAAATGATAATTATCGCAGATCTACTCTAACACAGCGTTAAAAACAAAAGGGGGTAGTTCTTACGAGCTACCCCCTTCATACAATGCAATAATTTTAGAAAAACAAGAAGCTATTTCTCACTTTAAACTCTACGGTTCCTAAATAATCGTTATTTGAGTAAACCGATGCTTTATAAGTACCCGGTGCCAACTTCTCTTTCACATCAAACATAAAAGTTGTGTTTTGTGGATTTTTTGAAAAATCAACTGTTTGTGTGGCATGTACAGCAATAGGCATTAACTTTTCTCCTTTCATAATACTAACTTCTTTCTCAGCACCTTTAACAGGTACATTCTTATCGTCCAGAATTGTCAGATACAATGTCTGCATACTTTCAGTACTTGTTTTTACCATTTCTGGTACTACAAAAGAAACTTTTAGTGTATGAGCTTTCTTTGCCTTAGCTGTTACCTTAGAATTTGGCTTAAGTGCTTCTACTCTGAAATTATCTGCTGGTGAATCGTATATAATGTCATCTACTTTTTTGTTTAGTGAAGCAATTCGTGTATTCAGTTCGTCGCTTTGTGTTCTCAACTCATCATACTTTGCTTTCCATTCCGTATTTTCAGAAATTAAATTGGCATTATTAGCCTGTAAATCTGATAAATTTCTTTCCATCAATACTTTAACATCATTTAAAGCAATAATCTGATTATTCAGAATCGTCAATTGCTCATCTTTCGATTTACCTTGTTTTCTCAGATTGGCTGTTTCTCTGTTCAATTTTGATACTACTTTTTCCTTTTCTGCAAGTAAACCATTAATATATTCGGTCTTGTTTACCAATTCTGCATTTTCATCGCGTTCATCATTCAGATCTTTTGTCAACCCATTTATTTCTTCTTCGAGATTATTCTTTACCGTCATCAACGAATCTGACTGTACAGTAAATCTATCTCTCTCGTCTGATATTTCGCTCGAACGATATGCCTGATATATGCCAAAGGCGGTGGCTACTGCCAAAGCTCCTACCAATATCCCAGTAAAAGCTCTTTTTCTTGAATCTGTTAATTCTGACATAATATTTATGTGTTTGTGTGTAAAGCTATTCTAAGCATTTTTTGATGTTTAAAGGAAAATAAGCATACCACAGGCCTTTTATTAGTTTTTAACTATATTTGTCAAATACACTGGGGAAATTATTCCTCAAAGCTTTCACTTTTTGACAGTAATCTGATTATAAACGACTTAACTTTGTGGAAATTTATCTGAAAATCAGGCTGAGAATTTTTACCTTTGATTGAATAAAGTTCTCCTGTTTTCGTTTTTAAAGCTAAGACTAACGTTACATTGCTACATAAACTTATTGTAATTTATGCGTAAACCGTTTAGATATGTAACGCTTTCGTTTATCTCATGTATTATCCTCTTGCTGATACTTACTATTATCTCGTATGTGAAAGTGCATCAGACCCTGGCATATATGGAGGATATAGAACGTAATTATCAGGTGATGATGAAAGGGGAAGAGTTAATCTCCAAAATGAAAGATATGGAAGCGGGGCAACGAGGCTACCTGCTTACACAACGTAACGTTTTTCTGAATCCGTATTACGATGCTTACAGGGTTGTTGGTAAAATCATTAATGACCTCGAAGATCTGGTAGAACATAATCATACACAGACCTCAAGACTTACGCACCTTAAAAAACTGATTGCCGATAAAATAAAAATTACCGATGCCAATATAAAACTGGCAAGAGCCAAAGAACCTATCAGTCCTGATAATCTGAGAGAGGATAAGAATAAAATGGATGAGATACGAAATACAATGAATCTTTTTCAGCTAACCGAAAAACAGATTCTGAATAATAAGTATGCATTGAAAATAACCAACGATAAGAACCTCCCCGCGTACATCATAGCTCTCTCTGCCTCTTCAGCTTTGCTCTTGCTGGCTTCATTTGGCTTTCTTATCTACGAGCTCCGCAAACGTATCAAGTTTCAAAAAGCGCTGGAAAATAACCTTGATAAACTTCAAAGATCCAATTCAGAATTAGAACAATTTGCTTATGTTGCCTCACACGATCTGAAAGAACCGTTAAGAAAAATCAGAGCTTTTAGCGGAATTCTACTGAAAAAGCACTATCAGGTACTTAATCAGGATGGACAGGAATCTCTTGATAAAATTGAGAAATCAGCCGAGCGTATGCAGTTATTAATTGATGATTTACTGACTTTTTCCCGTACAGTTAACCA
Organism: Emticicia sp. BO119; assembly: GCF_013912375.1. Classification (GTDB taxonomy): domain Bacteria; phylum Bacteroidota; class Bacteroidia; order Cytophagales; family Spirosomataceae; genus Emticicia. The sequence goes on from NZ_JACETV010000006.1 coordinate 160,679, forward strand.
CAGGAATCAGGAGTTTGAGGTGATTGATCTGAATGAGATATTAGAAGAAGTTCAAAGTGATATTTCGGTTGCTATTGAAGAGAAACAAGCCAGGATTATTACAGAAAACCTGCCCTTTATCATGGGTTTTTCTTTTCAATTGAAACAACTCTTCCATAACCTTTTAAGTAACTCTATCAAATTTTCAAAAAAGGGAGTTGCTCCGGTTATTGAAATTACTTCAGAAGAAATGGCGGGTAAAGACATTTTTTTTATTGAAGGCATACGTGAAGAAAGTACTTTTTATCATCTCTGCTTTCAGGATAATGGCATCGGCTTTGAACGCACATATGCCGAAAAGATTTTTGTTATTTTCCAGCGCTTGCATGGGCGGCAGGATTACGAAGGTACAGGCATAGGGTTAGCTATTTGCAAGCGGGTAATGGGCAATCATAATGGCTTTATTTTTGCCGAAGGTGAATTGGGTAAAGGAGCCAGATTCCATCTTTTCTTCCCAAAAACGCCTAATCTCGTTAATAACAACCAGATACAAAAACTGCTATCTGTATAATCAACGTCAGCGATCAGGGGAAATACCAAGAATCTACGTTGTAAGGTGTTGATTCAACCAGAATTGTATCTTATTAGTACCTGCAATCTGACCAATCAATTAGTCAATCATCAGCTCGCAAAGATTCAATTAATTGTTGGGTTGACAGAATGTTAATCACGAAAGGCCGCTATAAGCGGCCCATTGTGTGAGTTAAACAATTCAACTTCATAATTAAATGTGTTTTCTATTCCGAACAGATACAACACATTTTCTTTTTCATGGCTATTTTATATATATAAGAATAAACTGGGTTACAAACCTAATACAGTACTGGCTGTGATAGACAGATTAACATCTGTGCTTGATTTGACTGCAATATTTGATAAATCAATATTGTTTTTACTTGTCAGATTCAATAAAGCAACCAGTCCGAATAACCCACCAGATGGTTTATTATAAGAAGCACAATGTACTTCATAATCGCCCTGATCCAAGAATGCCGCTTTAAAATTACCATTTGCGTCTACTTTAGTACTCGTAATCGCATTTTTAAATTGAATCTTGCTTTCTCCTTGCCCTTGTGTTTCGGTTGTCTGGCTAAAAGTACCTTTCTTATAGACATATACTACTACATTGCCCATTGTTGTCGCATTATAGTTATCTATTTTACCTGCTATATTGCCTGCAGAAGTACGTTCAACCATCCGAATCGATGATTGTAGTTCATTATAACTGACAAACGAATAAGTAGTTTGGTTACCAGAAGTCTCACTCTTAATTGCTTTCCGCAAATCAAAGTCAAGAATTATATCGGTAGCTGAGCCTTCCGTAACCATAAATTCTTTGGTAGTAAGATCAATTGAATTTTGTGTACTACCTGTTAATTGTAACTTTTGTTTGGTGTTATCTGTCTTCTGTATATAACACCCGGGCGCTGCACCAGACTGGTCTTTTTCATAATCTAATACCAACGTTAATTTATTAAAAGTCCCGGTATTGAAATTACCTTCTCCCAGACTCAACGAGTTACCATTTTGCAGTTCCAAAAGATTAATCGTTTTAGGACCCTTAAAGCCTTCAAATGTTTTGCCATCTACCTTGATTTCTGTTACTGTCACGAAAGCACCTTTAACATCAGGCGCATCAATAGGAGCATCAGTAATACTAACTTTTAATGTGCCATTGACTGAATCAGGATCAGGGTCGTTTGTAGAATCATCACAAGACAATTGAAAAAATCCTAATGCACCAATAAACATTGCACTAAAAAACATTCTTGAAACTTTCATAAAAATCAGGAATTAGTGAAAAAATAATTGAAAAAATTAATTTGAAAGGTACAAGTATGTTCATAATTCACTGTTCACGTATATATAACTTTTTTAAGTTTCTGACAGGGTTAGCCCAACCCTACCATAAAAACTTTATACCAATAGCATTGTGATAATTTGTTTAAAACAAGTGTAGATTTTATTCCTCATGATTAAACAGAATTTCTACAAACCAGAACGTTAAAAAGGAGGATTTTTACCTGATTATTGCTTGGAACAGGATTTTAACGTTTATATACGAGAACTTTTCTAAATCACTATTTTTTGAATTTTACAGAATAAATGCGCAGAATAATTTTATTGACAGGTTTTATAGTCTTTCGGGTGTTAACTGCCTCTGCTCAACACCCTTATAAAGTAGGCGTTGGAGTAAGATTGAACTATGGTTATGGTTTGAGTTTAAAATATAATATGACTCAGAAAAAATCAGTAGAAGGAATTGTCTATACTCGTTGGAGAGGCATTAATATTACAGGCTTATATGAAATTCACGCTCCGGCATTCAAAACCGCCGGCTGGCGCTGGTATTATGGAATAGGAGGGCATATAGGTGTATGGAGAGACGGACCGAGGTATGGTAACCCCTGGTTTGATGGTCCTGGCTCTTATACCGTTCTGGGTGCAGATGGCATTTTAGGTTTAGAATATACCTTCAGAGAGATACCGCTCAATTTGAGTGTCGACTGGAAACCGGCCATCAATCTCATAGGCTATCAGGGGCTTTGGCTGGATGATGTAGCTGTAACAGCACGCTTTGCAATTAAATAAATAAACTTATATAAAAGATATTCGGGCTTTCACAACCACGATCAGGCACTTGCCCAGCCCATTAATAATCCACCAAGTATAATTAAGTAAACAGGCACTAAACGTGTTTGAAGTAAAATAAACGTCAGGACAATAGTCATAACCGATACTAAATCCACATACATAGGTTGAAAGAGAGAGAATGCCGCCGCAGCCGTAAGGCCAGTACTGGCGGCATTTATGCCTTCAAGAGAAGCCCTTATACCTCGGTATTTTTTCAGCTGGTCCCAGAAACGGATAACAAAGAATATCAGAAAAGTACCGGGCAGAAAAATACCTATCGTAGCTACGAGGCTTCCCAATAGTTCACCACTGATACCCCAATCACGCATAGAAAGTGTACCTACAAACGACGATATAGAAAAAACAGGCCCTGGAGCCAGTTCTACAATTGCCAGGCCTGACAGAAATTCGTCGGCAGATAAATAATGTTTAAACTTTACAAACTCGTTATAGAGCAATGGCTTCAGGATATGCCCCCCACCAAAGGTCAGGCTTCCGTTCCGATAAAAATTCTCAAACAAACGAATAGGCAAAGAATGCGTAAGAGCACCCAACCCCGCCGAAAATAGTAATACACTTAACCACAAAAAGAAATTCCCCCACTCTATCCGGATCGGTTCTTTCTGCATTTTTTCCTGTTCACCAAACTTCAATGCGGTAGCCAGCCCTCCTAACAGAATCCAGATAGGTGTGATATAAGGCGACGGAAAAAAGTATCCTGCAATGGCTGCCAGTATCATCAAAAAGACACTCACATAGGTTTTTATAACTTTCATTCCTATCGAAAATGCCGCAAACATAATAAATGCCACCCCCATAGGTTTGATAAATCGGGTAAGATTTGCCAACTGACCTTTTTCAATATAGGTAATGCCTAAAGCTGCGAGGGTCATTAGTAGTGCTCCTGGTAATATCCAGATAAGAAGGGTGATATAAGCAAGATTTGCACCTCCCAGACGAAATCCCAATGCAGTAATGGTTTGAGTAGAGGTAGGCCCGGGCAGAATCTGACAAAGCGCTTGCAATTCTAATAATTCAGCCTCAGTCAAATAATTTCTTTTCTTTACAAACCTGTCCAGAAACATTGTCAGGTGCACTTGCGGCCCGCCGAAGCAGGTCAGCGCAAGAATCATGACATCTTTTAAAAAAATGATGTATCGAATCTGGCGGGTTTTTCGCATCAAATCTACACGATAGTTTTTGTGTGAGTAAAGAAACTAAATATAGCACAGAAAAACCAGATTTTCTGTGCTACACCCATTTTTTTGATTATGAACTGTTATTTTTTCAACCCTAACTCTCTTAACCGTTCATCCAGAAATTCACCTGCTGTCATATTTTCGTAGCGTCGAGGGTTGTTTGCATCAATACAACTATTGAGACAAGTCAAATCAGTCTCAGGGCGGGCATGCATAAAGAAAGGGATAGAGAAGCGGGAAGTTTTCATTTTCTCTCGGGGGGGATTCACCACTCTATGTATTGTAGATTTCAACTTATGATTAGTCAGTCGGTCGAGCATATCACCAACGTTAATAATAATCTGGTCAGGTAAGGCCGTTACCGGAATCCACTTGCCATCTAAACGTAATACTTCCAGGCCTTCTGCCGATGCCCCCATTAGCAAAGTAATCAGATTAATATCTCCGTGAGCTGCCGCACGTACTGCTCCTTCAGGTAAAGCATCAGGATTCTCTATCGGGAAATAATGCAAAGCGCGCAAGATACTATCTCCCCCTTTTACCTTTGCTTCAAAATAATCTTCAGACAAACCTAAATAAAGAGCAATAGCTCTTAACAATGTTTTGCCGGTATTTTCAAAGGTTCGGTAAACTTCGGTGGTATATTTCTCAAACTGAGGCACTTCTGCCGGAAATACATTTGTGTACATATCTCCTTCGGCTTCAGGTTGCCCTATATGGTAAAACTCTTTCAGGTCAGGGCGGCTATGGCCTTTAGCTGTTTCCTTGCCTTTCCCTACATATCCTCTTTGCCCTGCGAGTTCAGGAAACTCATATTTTTTTTTCAATTCATCAGGCTGATAGAAAAACTTTTGTACGGTTTCATAAAGCTTTCCTCTCAACTCTTCAGAAAGGCCATGATTTTTAATAGCCACAAAACCAATATTATTAAAGGCCTTACCTATTTCTTGTACAAATTTAGCTTTACGCTCAGGGTCGCCTGACGTAAAATCTGCTAAATCTAATGACGGTATTTCGTCAAGCAGTGCTTGTTCCATGAGATGAAGTTTTTTTGGCAAAATTAAGGATTTTTCGGCTTCTAAATTAAAAAAATTAATGACCTTTCTCATAAAAAACAACGATGGTTTCACAAATGTTATATTCCCCAGGCAAATTGTCTTCTCCGATTAAGGCATTTTTTTAATGAAAATCTCCTACCTTTGCGGCATGAAAAATACGATTATTGCTCCTTCTGTTTTGGCGGCCGATTTTGCCAATTTACAAAGAGATTCGGAAATGCTGAATAATTCAGCAGCGGACTGGTTTCATATTGATATTATGGATGGTGTATTTGTACCCAACATTTCTTTTGGAATGCCTGTGCTACAAGCTATTCAGCGCCATGCAACCAAGCCATTAGATGTACATCTGATGATTGTTCAACCCGAAAGATATGTAGAGACATTCAAAAAATTAGGTGCCGAAATCATTACGATACATTATGAGGCCTGCCCACACTTGCATCGTAATTTACAGCAAATAAGAGATTTAGGATGCAAAGCCGGAGTAGCGCTTAATCCGCATACACCAGTAAATGTACTTGAAGATATTCTGCATGATATTGATTTAGTTCTGATTATGTCAGTTAATCCGGGTTTTGGAGGTCAGAAATTTATTGAGCATACTTACAAAAAAGTAGAAAAGCTAAAAAAAATGATAGATGACAGAGGTCTTTCTACTATGATTGAGATAGATGGCGGTGTAACTACCAGCAATGCAAGAGCATTAGTAGCAGCCGGTGCTGATGCCTTAGTGGCTGGCAGCTTTGTATTCAATTCAGAGAATCCGACGCAAACAATTCTTGATTTAAAAACCATTTGCAAGGCAAATCTCTGATCTTACTAATTTCTTATGGCAAGTCTTGGCAAATTATCTACTTATATTTTATTAGCAAGTATTTTAGTGCTTGCTTTTTTTTTACGTTTCTATAATATAGGTGCACACGGACTTGCCGGAGACGAAAAGTATTCTTTGTTTGTAAGCCAGTTTGTGAGTTATGAGGGCAATAATCAAAGAAATTCTGTCCGAAAACCAGATAGCCCATATTTCACACCTCAGGAATTCTGGTCAGAGAAAAACATTCATGATTTCTTTGATTCTATTGCCCGTTTAGATACCGGAAACGGTTCACTATATACTTACACACTTCATTACTGGTCAAAGATTTTTGGCCTTGATGATGCCAACCTCAGAATACTCTCTTTACTATTTAATTTGTTGACTATTTTTCTGATTTTTGTCTTTGTCAAAACACATTTTCAATCAGAGAAGCTGGCACTTCTGGCAACTTTTCTGTCTGCGATTTCTCCTTTTTATATCAATTACTCGCAAGTAGCGCGTAATTATGCAATGCTTTTTTTCTTTGCATTGCTGGCTACTCACTTACTTTTATTGATTATTCAAAGAGAGAAAAACAAGCAAAAAACTACACTATACTATTTGTGTTATGGACTATCAGCTCTTGCCTGTGAGCTTTGTCATATATCCACGTTCCCGCTTTTCGTGATTCATGGTTTATATGTATTGCTGTATGTAAGACAATTAAGGGTATGGATAGGCCTGAGTTTAGCAATGATGATTCCGGTAGCAGGTATAATAACCTGGTTAAAATCAGCTGGTGGGCAATGGCTGTTTGATTATGTGCAGAATAGTGTAAAAGTTTATAATTATCTGGCTCAAACTTCTCCTGATGAGTATCTATCGGTGGCAACTCTGCCTAATATATTCAAACAATTAAGACACGTAATTTCATCAGCTTTTATCAGCAGCGAAGGGCTTTATCTGCATTTATCAGGTTTTAAGAATACACTCATTGCTATTGCAAGCCCAATTATAGGATTGATTTGCTTTAAACGGATTTCGTCAGATAGATGGAAAATAGCTGCTATAACTGTTTTAATAGCGCTCTCTCTTCTACTTTATTCCACAGCAAAATTTCAATTTCTCGTACTTTCACTAAACGTTGTCCTGATTGGCATTTTGTTGAATTATGTTGTGAAGAACTTTAAAAAACCTGATAATCCACTCGTCATTTTTCTGCTTTTATTAGTCATTATGCCTTTCGTATTTCTGATTATTTTCTCCTTACAGGATGGCAACACATTCAGAATTATCCCCCGATACATTGGTTATTCTTATGCATTCGGAATTATTCTGATGACCCTGTTAATCAGACATATCTGGCAGATGCAATCAAAGGTCAAGTATGTACTTTTCTTGCTTCTGTCTTTACAACTCTATTTAATTGTCGGAATCATCAGTAGTATCTGGCAGGATAACCCACCACGCTATTTTATGAATTTTCCTGAGCCTCGTCAGAAAAACCCCTATACTTTGGCTGCTGAGAAAATCCAGAACTTATACACAAAAGGAGATACCGTTATTTATTGCTCTTACAAAGACTCCATGCCGGGTGCGCAAGGTGCGCCAATATATTCAGTAGTTGATGCACAATTAACAAATTTCTATTTACCGAAAGAGTCGCAAATTATTCAAAGGGTAAATCCGGCCGAGCGTGATAAAATTATTCTCAAAAAGCCAGACGGAAAAGAAATTCTTATTTTTGACTTACAAGGTACAAAATATAGATATTAAAATTATCTAACGCTCTTAGCGGGATTCAGGATTTTACAGATAACTCAGCCACCATTTCTCTTTATGACTTTGCTTATAGGAATCAAATTTTTTACAAAGCGGATAAAGTAATAAGATAATTCCTGCCCAGATTAAATAGACGGTTCCAAGATTGTATCCAAAACCCTTTAAATCAAACTCCGGTGTGGTTTGTATCATTATTTGCCAGTCATAGCCACTTAGTTCCGCGAAAATCATTCCGAAAACACGTATCGCATACAAATGCAGGATGTAATAAAAAAATGGAACTCGACCGAATGTTGTGAAGAAATCAACTACCTTTCCTGACAGCTTTTCTGTATTGGCTAAAACTATTAATGCCACACTTAAAGTAACTAATAAATATAAAAGTGATGGAGGGTATTTGGTAATGTTCATAAACGACATAATTGTTTGTGGAATAGTATCGTATTTCTTCCACACCAAAGTATCTCCATAAATATTTATCCATCTCATTATCACAAATAATAGAATTGATGCTATGCCAATCCTGTTAAATAGTTTTCTTCTTTTGGCGGCACTAAACGACTGGGTATAGAAGCTACCAAAATAATAACCGAGTGCCATTACGCCTATCCAGGGTATAATCGGATAAAAGACATTTAGTTGCCGGGTATCTGATAATTTAAAATTACCAAATTCATGTAAGATACTCCATAATAAATTATCCTTAAAATGAACAGTATCAAGCGTATTATGCCCAAAAATTAATACGCAGGATAAAATTAAGATGAGATTTCGGGGTAGATGAATAATCGCCGCAAGAAAAATCATACTAATTCCCAAACACCAGATAACAGCAAGGTCAAAGTTTCTGAACTGAATATCAAGATACCAGGCAAAACTGATAATTGTCAGTTCAATAAAAACCAACCACAAACCCCTTGTGATAAGAAATATTGACAATTCATTTTCAGATTTCTTTCTGCTAACCATAAAGGCTGAGATACCGGCTAAAAAACTAAAAGTTGGTGCACAGAAATGGGTAATCCATCTGGTAATATAAATGGGGATTGTCGTGCGGGCGGGGTCTGTTAAATCAAGCAAATCTGGTGATTGATGGAAATAATCTCTTGTATGGTCAATGGCCATAATTACCATTACTAAACCTTTTAACAAATCAACTGATTCAATACGATTCTTCTTAGCGGTTGTCATACTCATTCGTTAAATAAATGTCTGAATTATTCAATCCGTCGTTAAAAACCCTGCGCCTACTCGGTGTAAAGTGATAATATTAAGTCAATGGCAGGCTTGCAAACCATTTGGCAAATTCATTTAAAAACGGAATGTTTATACTGAAAATCAATATAGAATGAACAATAATATACATCACAAGTACAAGCGGGAATATCCATCTTGCTTTTTTTTGTTTCCTTTCAATAATCATTAAGGCGATAAGTATCGCATAAATGATTCCGATTGTGGCAAAATATGCCAAAGCACCATTATTTTTAAAAACTGAATGGCCCATAAATCTTGCTAATGCCGGCTCAATAAAAACAATGCCCGTAGCAACCATAGCTCTTGCATGTATCTGATAATCACGTTTGTTTTTTATCGCAATACTATAGGTTATTGCTAAAATTAACAGGTCCTTAAACGGCACAAATAAAGAAAGCCCCATATCGTCTCTTTCCGAGCCTTTGATACGACTATGCACTAACAATAAAACAGATATAAATAATAGAGGCATAACTGCATAAGAAAGTTTGCCTATCATTCTATGAATCCCAAGTTTTTTCTTTCTTATTAATAGAGGCTGAATGATTAACATCATAATCCAGACAGACATCATAAAGGCATGAAAATGGAAATAAAATGAATAGGAGTTATTACCGTTAAAAAATCCTGAAAAATACGAAGGCCAGAAACCCAGTATTACTAAAATTACCAGGACAAAAAAGTAGTAACCCGAATTATCAAAGCGGATTTTTGATGTATTTGTTGGCATAGTGTTTTAGGTTAATTTTAAAAAAAGTAGTTTCAGTATAGTTTTTGTGCAGAGAGATTGCGGATAGAGCTAAATTTACGAATAAATATCAATTATTATAGCCATTTCTGATTGATTTTAGATAAATTACTATAAAACGTATAAACCCAGGCGCGGTGCGTCTGGGTTTATACGTTAATTGAATTTTATAATGAAGATAGTTTGTTGATGATTTTATTTCGCTCCGGGAGGGCAGTATTGTTTCAGATAATTGGTAAATAAAGTATTGAGGTGCATTCTTGTTCCTTCGCCTTCATAAATCCCATGCGAGCGGTTCGGATAAGGCATAAACTGGAACTGACGATTATGTTTAATCAGTTCATTTAATAATAGTTCTGCATTCTGATAATGCACGTTATCATCGCCAGTACCATGAATATATAGCAAATTTCCTTTCAGATTCTTGGCGTAAGTAATTGGTGAGCCTTTCAGAAAATCTTCTTTGTTTTCTTGTGGCAAGCCCATGTAGCGTTCCTGATATATATTATCATACTCCAACTGGTTACCTACCGCTGCTACAGCAATGCCTGTTTTATAAATTTCCGGATACTGGAACATCAGATTTAAGGTACAAGACCCCCCGCCACTCCAGCCATGTACGGCCACACGCTCGGAATCCACATAAGGCCATTGCAGAATTTTCTTAGCTGCCATTGCCTGATCTCTCGTATTAATTAACCCGATTTTACGGTAGATCGATTTCCTCCATGCTCTTCCTTTTGGCGCAGGCGTTCCCCGGTTATCTAACGAAAGATAAATGTAACCGTCTTCAGCCATATTACCTCTATACAAACTATTTCTTCCGACTCCAAACCGATCTACTACTGTTTGTCCGGCTGGTTCACTATACACCGTAAATACTATCGGATATTTCTTAGCAGGGTCAAAATTCTTAGGTTTAGCCATCCAACCGTCCATTTCCACGCCATCTTCAGTTGTTACTTTAAAAAACTCAATATTGGAGTTTTTCTTTTTTTCCGGGTCTATTTTTTTGCTTATATCATCTTTTGGATTTAAAGACTGATGTCCGGGTAAGGATACCCATTCTGTAGCCGGAATCGTATAGTAATTAGAAAAATTATGATACGCATACTTACCATTAGGCGAAATCTGATATTCGTGTGTTCCTTCTTCAATCGCTGGTGATACTCTTTCGGCTTCGCCTGTGCCATCTAATCTGGTACGGTAAAGGTACTTCTGCGTTGCATTTGTTGGCGAAGCCGTAAAATAGACATAACCTGTTGCTTCGTCTATCTGCTCCGGTGCTATCACATCATAGTTTCCTTTAGTAATCAATGTTTCACTTTTCCCGTCTCTCGATACTCGGAATAAATGTCTCCAGCCGTCTTTTTCACTAACCCAGACAAATTCTTTACCCCCACTCAACCATTCCCATCCGGCTGGGTTATCATCCGTCCATCGAGACCGTATATCTACCCATGCTTCATCAGTCTCTTCATAAATTGTATTAACTGCACCTGTTCTGGTATTAGCATACATTAGTTTACTATGATTCTGTTTACGGTTTAGTTGTTGCAGAATCAGTTCATTAGAATTACCAGCCCACTCCATTCGAGGAATATAGTTCTGACGGCTATCACCCGGCACTTTCATCCAGATAGTTTTAGCAGTAGCCACATCTACCACACCTACTTTACAAGCTGATGGTGCTTCTCCTACTTTGGGATATTCAACAGGCACTATAAACGAGTAGGTAGAGTCGGTATTGTTAATCATATAAAAATCTCTGATGGTATTGGCATCTATCTGCCAGTAAGCAATCGTTTTACTATCAGGACTCCAGCGGAAACCGTCTCTACAGCCAAATTCTTCTTCATATACCCAATCAAAAGTACCATTAATAAGTTTCTTTGTGCCATTGGTTGAGGTCAGAATCTTCGGTTTTCCTACTGCTAAATCTTCAACATATATATTATTTTTGCTTACATAAGCCGCTTTCTTGCCGTCGGGCGAAATCTTGGCAAACATCAGTGATGATTCAGGCAAAGAAGCACCCAATTTCTTCAACTCTTTGGTAGTCAAATCCAATACCCAGTAATCACCTCTGGTTTCATAGCGCCATACACGCCTGGTATTAGTAAAAATCAAAAGTTTTTTCTGATCATCACTAAAATTAAAGTCTTTAACTTCTAATGGTCTGGTACTTCCTTTAGGGGTTAATAAATCCTTACTTACTATTACATTGGCCAGTTGGGTAGTAAGGTCAAACTTCACGATTTGTTGTTGTTCGGCTGAATAATAGCCATTGCCATCTTTCGTCCATTTAGAAGATCGGCCGGGTTGAGCAGTAGCACCAAAAGTCACTATTGCTGTGCAAAGGCATAAGAGTTTTCTGAGCATAGTCTGATAAATGAAGGTTGATTGCGTGTTTGTCACTAAAATAAGGAAAAAAGCCGATTCTGGCAGTATCCCCTGAGAGATTAGACCATCAAAGATTTTACAGCGACAAAAGCTGAAAGCACTCAACAATTTAGTTTAGAGTAATTAAAGTGCTAATTTATTGCTTAAATTTTTACCAATACCTCACCCATTATGGGTGATATTGGTACTTCCGACAAAATAGAACAATTTATTTCCGACTTGTAAGCAATATACCTAAAAGAACTAAAACCCCTCCAGTAATTGTTGGTATTGTGAGTTTTTCTCCCAAAAAACTTACGGCAATCAACACAGCAAAAACAGGGGTAAGATTACCAATAATAGCTGATTTTGTGACACCTATCAGCCGGACGGCCTCATAATACCAGATGAATCCTAAGGCAGTTGCGGCAGCGCCCATATAGATGATAGCTACATAAGCCTGCCAGGGAGCAGCAGACATACGCTCAAACAGTTGATGCTGTAATGCCGGAACAAAAAGTATTACGCAACCTATCAAAGCAGAAAAAGCACTTAAAGTAAGAGCAGGCATGGCTTTTAATGCCAATTTGGCGGTCAGAGTATAGGCAGTCCAGGATAAGACTGCTCCTAGAATGAACCACTCTCCTATACCCCATGTACTTTGTGCCAACAGGTTACTGAAATCACCTCTTACAATGACCAGCATCGCTCCGGTGATTGAGATAATTATTCCTAACCATTTAAGTACGGTTACCTTCTCGCCAAAGAAAATGGCACTTCCTAAAGTAATCGTAATTGGCGAAAAAGCCACGATCAGCGAAGCCCTGACCGTAGGCATGTACTGAATGCCAATAAAAAAGCTTATATTATATAACACAACCCCTAATAGACCCGATATAGCTGCCCACTTCAATTGATTTACACTGATTTTCGGGAGTTTCTGTTCCTGCTTATAAAGCATGAGCATCAACAAAGATGCCCCAACCGTAAATCTTAAAAAGGCAGTTGAATAAGGCCCGAATGACTGCACGGCTATTTTTCCGGCTGCAAAGTTAGATCCCCAGAAAAATACCGTAGCGATTAGTTTCAGATATGTAACACGCATGAATCTAATAAATCGAAATGTCAGATTGACAAACAACATCTGAATAAAATACACTTCCTTAAACTATTTGGTTCGGTTTGGTAAAATTTTCTACACTTCTTCATCTGCTGTGTATTTTATATCACATTTTCTGACCTCCTGAAGCTATTTTAGTTCTAACCGTAGAGGGAATAGTAATTGTATAGTTATAAACATAAAATATGACAGCTATGGAAACACCGAAAAAAGAATATTCCGACAAAAGTACTGAGATGACCACAATGGTTAGCATCCTTGAGAAACTAAGAAAAAAAGGAGTTGATAAAGAATTCCGATGGACAGACAAGGGTTTTTGTATTGCTGACTCTGAGAGTTTCTACGAACCGGAAGACCTGAAAATTATTAAAACTTATCGTTTTGAGGGAGAATCGAGCCCATCAGAATCATCAATTCTTTATATTATTGAATCTAAAGACGGGCACATAGGTTATACTATAGATGCCTATGGTGCTTATAGCAACCATGAAAATGAAGAAGGTTATGATGAATTTGTGAGAGAAATTCCGGTAGTTGAAAAAGACGAAAGGTTAATTTTCGAACCATAATTTATCACTTCTATCAGTAAAAAGGGTTAAGCATTAGTGCTCAACCCTTCCTTCATTAAAAAATACAGCCAGGCCATCTTTACCTCCTACAATAATGTCTGGAGTACCTGATTTATCTACATCAGCTATTGAGAAATAATTACCTGTGCCTTTACCTATACCTAACGGCCCGAAAGCAATTACCTGCTTTGTAAACGACTCTCCATTCCATTGATAATAATATAAACCTATGGCATCATGTGCCCCCGGGTCTTTGCTATCATGTGCGCGGTATCTTTTGCCAGTTACTAATTCAGGCTGTCCGTCACCATCTAAATCCACCCATTTTAGCTCATGAAATTGAGAATTAAAAGGGTCAATCGGGTGTTTTTTCCAGATGCCATTCGCCTGTTGTTCATACCAGTCAAGCCCATAGCCATGCCCCTGCCCTACTATCAAATCATTTTTACCATCTTTATTTACATCGGCTACAATAGCTGGTAGGCCCATATCGCCCAATTTAAATTCTTCGTGTAATGTCCATTTACCGTTTTTTCTGTCCACAGGAGCTTCCAGCCAACCATTAGAGATAACAAAATCACCGCGCCCATCTCCATTTATATCTCCGAAGCCTAAACCATGACCATGCTTTTCAAATACCTGAATTTTATCAAATTCTCCCGTTTTTTTGCCTGAGGGATCTTTTTTAGCCTTATAATAAACTAATGGGTGCCCCAGATTATTAGGTACTATTTCGTCTTCTCCATCGCTATCTATGTCAAATAGCCTTACTCCTTCTACATTTTTAATCCCATCCCCAACAATATGCTCTTTCCATGGATTGGTATTTCCCGGATTTTCATACCATCTTACGTTATTACCCCACCAACCTCCGCTTATAAAATCAATTTTTCCGTCATCGTTTACGTCCATCGGCAAAGTTGCAAAATCATCCCAATACTCACCATGACGTTTTACCTCACCAATATAAAATCGGTCAACGAAGTTCGGACCTTTATACCAGTAAGCCCCTGAAACAATATCAGGATTCCCGTCTTTATCCACATCAAACACACCTGCGGTCTCAAAAGACTCTGCGGCTATTTGCTGACGACGGAATTTTAACGGTCCTTTTTGGGCATAAGCCCAATGTACCAGACAAAAAAGAAAAATAAAATATTTCATAGACAGGTTTGAATAGAGTTTTGTGTTGAGAGGTCATAACCGGAGTCGATAATATCCATGATAGAATAACACAGGCACCATTTGTCAGATTATGTATTTGGCTGAATATAGAATTTTGTTTTGGTCTCTCCTTTATGTACTCTTATGCTCGCTTACTTAGTGCTTGCTATTGAATAAATCCCGCAAGCCTTTAATGATTCTTGTCCAGCCTTTTTGTGATTTTTTATATCTTTCTTCGGCTCCTTCTCCCTGTCCTACGTCGTCGGTAATAGTAAGAGTGGTTTTACTGTCTTCAAAGCTCAGTGTATCTGTTACAACCGAAAAACTTGAAGTACTTTCTTTTGAATGGGTATTATCCAGGCTATATTTTAATAGTTTTCCAGGAATAATTTCTAATATTATTCCTTTCATTTCTATCTTTTTTATCAGAAATATGCGCCCTACAAAGGTAATATTGCTCCCTACCTCCCAATCAGAAAAAACTTTACAGTGAAAAAAATATTTTCTGGTTTTTTCAGGATTAGTCAAGGCATCCCAGACTTGGGCAGGAGTTGCGTTTAATACAGTTTTTCTTTTTACGATAAATTCTTTCATAACACACGATCATTTAGTTGTGAACCGGAACTCTACCAATTTACCCAAAATAACGTGCCTGCTTATAACGAAAAAACATCCTGGATAGCAATTTAAGGAGGAAATAAGGGGTTTGCAAGAGATATAATGAATACTTAGAAACAATTTATACTGAGATACCTTGTTTTGAACATTACTTTCTTCTTCCTCAAATTATCTTTGATTATTCCTGCCACTTGCCATAAATTATTGATGATATATCTAAGAACTTCATTATACACTCTGATTCTTTATGGTTTTTCCAACAGACCAGCTACTAAAAACCCGCTCCACTCAAACTCTGAACCGTCGTTTTGAGTAATTCATTGCTTTCATTTCATTATTTATCATGACCAACTAATATACAAACCTCTTCATCTGTCTAAATTTATATTTTGAAGATCTGGTAGAAAATCCTTTATCCGGATAAGGTCATATCAGCACTAATACGTATATTGTAAGGTGAAACTAAAAAAGGCACTAACCACGCTTTAACCACGTTATTCGAAATGCAAATAATCATCACCGGAGCCGCTGGATTTATAGGCTCCAATCTTGCCGCACGTTTACTCAATGAAGGATATAGTGTTGTTGGCATAGATAATTTCAGTTATGGAAAACATGAGAATTTAAGGTTTCTCCTGAAACACAAAAACTTCAGCTTTATAGAAGGCGATCTTTTACATGAATCAGTCTACGAGCAGCTCAAGGGTGATGTTATCATTCATCTGGCCTCTCAGAAAATCCCGCGTTATAGTAGTGCTAGTAAAACGCTACAGGATAATTCAAGAATTCTTTCATTCATTATCGACAAATGCAAAAAAGACAACCAGCGATTGCTATACGCTTCTACCTCTGATATCTATGGAAAAAACCCTGATACCCCTTATCATGAAGAATCGAATATTGTACTTGGTCCGCCAACCATAAAACGATGGGCATATGCCCTTTCAAAAATTTATGGAGAGCAATTGATTATGGCAAACCATCAAGATTTTAATTTGCAGTTTAC
Organism: Emticicia sp. BO119; assembly: GCF_013912375.1. GTDB lineage: Bacteria > Bacteroidota > Bacteroidia > Cytophagales > Spirosomataceae > Emticicia. The sequence continues at coordinate 177,054 of NZ_JACETV010000006.1, forward strand.
CATCTTTCGCCTCTTCGGTTCTTATGGCCCAAATCAGAATACAACATGGTGGGGAGGGCCACAAGCTGTTTTTATTCAGAATATCCTCGAAGGTAAACCTCTTGAAATTCATGGTGATGGATTACAAACCAGAACATTTACCTATATAGACGATACCATTGAAGGGATATTTCACTGTCTGAAAGATCCACGTGCGCAAAACGAAATCTTTAATATTGCCGGCAATCCGGAAGAAGAAATTTCTATTATTAGTCTGGCGAAGAAAATCTGGTACCAGATGAAAGGGCTCAACAGCTTTCCTCAAATCGCTTTCATACCTTATACTTCATTCGGAAATTATGAAGACGTAAAAAAAAGAGTGCCTTGTATCAACAAAATCATGAAGTTTGGTTACAGACCACAATGGACTCTCGACAAAGGTCTGGAGAAAACAATCGAATGGCAGATAAGCAGAAATAAATATTGTAGAGCGTAGCTACTTTATTCCAATTTAAAAACAGAACCAGTTAAATTAAATTACAATTAGCAAAACTGTGAGCATGATGATTCTTATAGTTGCTAATAGTTTGCTGACTATTTCAAACAAAAAACCCTTCAAATAGCACTATTTGAAGGGTTTTTATACTTTTGGTGACCGCGTAGGGATTCAAACCCCAAACCTTCTCATCCGTAGTGAGACGCTCTATTCAGTTGAGCTACGCAGCCATATTCCCGATTTGGGACTGCAAAGGTAGCAAGTCTACTGCTATTTGTCAAATACTTTTTTACTTTTTTAATTCATTAGCCGACTCGAGGTCAACATTCTTAAAATAGTCATATATTTTCATGATTATTGCCAATGCTACCGTTATTTCAGCCGCTGCAATTACCATCACAAACAAAGCAAACATTTGTCCTTGCAAACGATTAGGGTCGTACTGGCTGAACGCAATCAGGTTCAGATTTACAGCATTAAGCATCAATTCAACCCCCATTAACACTAAAATGGCATTGCGCTTTGTAACAGCCACCGCCAGACCAATAGAAAACAACAAAGCCCCAATAATGAGATAATTTTGAATGTATATCATTTACGATGGTGAATAATGAATTTTGAATTGGTAAATATTGTCTGAACTATGATTTACCTGATTTTTGTGATTTCTCGGATGAATTCAAATTGATTAATTATATACTTTTATTGCGATTTTATAATTAGAATCAGGTAAATCACACAAATCAGATAAATCAAAGTTCAAGACATCTCCTAAATCTTCTCCTTCTTTGCTACATAAGCAGCTCCTATTAAAGCAGCCAACAATAATAAGCCAATAATTTCAAAAGCAAAAACATAATTAGTCATTAACTCAACCCCTATTTTCTGCACAGTGGTTCCTTGATGCATTTCTTTACCGACTAACTGGAAATTAGCCGTAAAAATAATTTTCAGAAACCCTAAAAATAGTAGCCCTGCCACAATAGTTACCCAAAAACGATTATGATGACTAACCAGAATTTTATTCAACTGATCTGACTTCTGTTGCTCTTTTTTCTTATTAGTCAACATAATCCCGAAAATCATCAGAATCAGAATCCCTCCCACATAAATCATAATCTGGCTTACTGCCAGAAAATCTGCTCCGGCAAAAACATATAATCCTGCTACACCCAAAAGCGTAATCAATAAGCTAAAGGCTGCATACAGCACATTTCTCGTGAATAGCAGAAAACCTGCCCCACCAATAGTAATAGAGGCAAATGTGAAAAATGCAATTTGCAATACTAATTGTTGGTCGATATTTTTCAATAAATCTTCGATATTCACTATTCTGGTTTTTTAGGTTGAATTTTCATTGTTGGTTTAAAAACAGCCTTTGGTTTTGGATTTTCTTCTTCCACTTTTTCTTGCTTCACTTCTTCCGGTGCAACATTTTCTATAGGTTTCTGTGTCGGTTTAAACACAGGTTTGAATGAGGCTCTTGGCTTTGGAGTTTCTTCTTCTGCCTTGCCCTCTTTTGTCTCTTCCGGCGAAACACTCTCAACCGGTTTTGTTGTTTTAAACACAGGTTTGAATGAGATTCTTTGTTTGGGGACTGCCTCCTCTATTTTTTCTTCTTTTACCTTTTCAGGTGCAGCATCCTCAACAGGTTTTGGGGTTACTTTCATGACAGGCTTAAATACAGGTTTTGCCTTTGGTATTTCATCTGCTGCTTTCTCCTCTGTTTTAGGTGTTTCATCATCCTCTTTCTTTACTGTTTTCATTACGGGTCTGAAAACAGGCTTAGGCTTTGGTGCTTCTTCTGCTTCTTTTACGCCTTCTGATCCTACGACTGAGGGCTTTGCTATCGGTCTGAAGTTTGGTTTAAATGCAGGTTTAGGTCTATCCGTTTCTGTTGTAGATTCTGTCGGAGTTTTCTCTTTTGGTGCTGCTTTCAAGGCTTCTTTTTCTGCCACAAACTGCTCATACAATTTCCGTTTCTCATCTGCCTGTTGTGGAGACAGGTTAGAAAACTCAAAATTCATTTGTGTAATATCTACTACGCTGAAATCATATTCGTTAGTCATAGTCAGGCATTCTGTCGGACAAACCGTAGTACATAATCCACAGAAACAACACTTGGCCATATCAATATCAAACCTGGCGGCATATAACCGGATAGGTGAGCCATCAGAAGCATAACTGATGATTTCAGAAGACTTAATCGGTTCAATATCAATGCAATCAACAGGGCAAATCTTGGCACATTTATCACATACAATACAATCGTCTATCTCACAATCTAACTGGTAACGACCATTATCTGGCACCAACATAGATTCGTGCGGAAACTGAAGGGTAACAATTCCTGTATCCTGATCAAAATAATCAGGGTTCTGTATGGAAATGGGACTTCTGCTTTCACGTGCATTCCAGAAATGTCGCAACGTCAGGCTCATGCCTTTCACCGTTGTTTTTATCCCATGTCTTATATCTCTAAAATATCCCATTAAAATATCCGGTCATCAGAGCTTAATTCTATAAGCTCTATAGGTTAATCCTTCTGCAAATATAAACCCAAATTTGCCATTTCATTTGTAAAACCCTAATTTTGGCAAAAAGATTTACATACTCTCTATATTAAAGGATAAACACCTTTCACCAATGCGACAATTATTTACGCTTGTATTAGAGCCTGAGGTGGCTCTTGATGATACAGCTTTACGCCAGTTCCTTCTCAAACAATCTTCTTTACCTGATACTACCGAAAAAGTTTATATCCAAAAACTCCGCCAGTCTATTGATGCCCGAAACCGACAGGTAAAAGTCAATCTCGAAGTAGAACTTTACATTGGAGAAAAGCCTCTACCTGTAATGGAGTTTCAGAAAAACTACCCCAATGTCAGCAAAAATAAACAGGCTATTGTTGTTGGTGCAGGCCCTGCTGGATTGTTTGCAGCTTTGCGGCTAATAGAGTTAGGCATAAAGCCTATTATACTTGAACGTGGCAAAGATGTACAGGCACGAAGGAGAGATTTATCTGCTATCAATAAAGACCATTTAGTTAATCCTGACTCTAACTATTGCTTTGGAGAGGGCGGAGCTGGCACTTATTCGGATGGCAAACTCTATACCCGGTCAAAAAAACGAGGTGATGTCCGAAGGATTTTAGAAATTCTGGTAGCACATGGCGCAACTTCTCAAATTTTGGTAGATGTCCACCCACATATCGGTACCAATAAGTTGCCTAAGGTAGTAGCCGACTTAAGAGAAAGTATTCTAAATGCAGGTGGGGAAATTCTTTTTAACACCAAGGTTACTGATTTAACTATCGTCAATAATCAGATTAAAGGCGTAGATACGCATGACGGACAGCATTTCGAGGGAATAGCTGTGATATTAGCCACAGGGCATTCGGCCAGAGACATTTTTGAATTATTGTTCAAGAAAAATATCCTGATTGAAGCCAAGCCATTTGCCATGGGAGTGCGAATAGAGCATCCACAATCATTAATAGACCAACATCAATATCATCGCCCTGAAAGAGGCATATTGCCAGCGGCTGCTTATAGTCTGGTAGCACAAACCAACTATAAAAATGTACAGCGTGGGGTATTCAGTTTTTGTATGTGTCCGGGTGGATTCATTGTTCCGGCGGCGACCGATGAGGGTGAACTGGTGGTTAATGGTATGTCACCTAACCGTCGGGATTCTAAATATGCCAATTCTGGAATTGTAGTGGCTATCAATGAGGCAGACTGGCAGAAAAATAAAAAACTGGGGGCTTTGGCAGGATTAGAACTACAAAAAGAAGTGGAGCAAAAAGCATTTCAATTTGCAGTAAAAAGCCGTCAGTTTGCCAAGATTAATCAGGAGAAAAACCTTCTGGAAGATACCCCGATTCAGCATTGCCAATTAGCACCTGCCCAAAGACTGGTTGATTTTTTGAACGGAAAAATATCCTCTTCTCTAAATTCTACCTCTTATCAACCGGGGCTGTCTTCTTTAGATATGGCAGAAGTTTTACCCGACATTATTGCGCGTCCACTACAAGATGGATTTAAGCAATTTGGTAAAATGATAAAAGGCTATGTAACTAATGAAGCACAATTGATTGGCATCGAGAGCCGGACATCATCACCTGTCAGAATTCCACGTGACAAAGAAACCCTTGAACATTTACAGATAAAAGGGCTTTTTCCTTGTGGAGAAGGGGCTGGTTTTGCAGGTGGGATAGTGTCGGCTGCGATGGATGGCGAGAGATGTGCTGAGCAATTGGCTAAACTTTACGGTGCTTAAATAAAGTTTTTTGCTTAAATTGCAAAAACTAAATATTAACCTAACGTCTTTTTAACATCGTGAATTTCGCTGACTTCATTAGTAAGCTTTCCCACCGATTGGCCAATTATCCACTTCCAGGACATGAAGAAATCGTAAAAAAGATGTCGCCCAACCGAATGAGGTTGAAGGGTGAACCTAATGAAAGTACCCGCCGAAGTGGTGTATTGCTTTTGTTTTATCCGAAAGGCGAAGTCATCTATTTACCGCTTATTCTACGACCGCAATATGATGGTGTACACGGTGGACAAATGGCCTTCCCGGGTGGCAGGGCAGAACTCAAAGATAAAAATATTCAGGCAACTGCCTTAAGAGAAGCACAGGAAGAAATAGGAATCAAGGCATCCGATGTGAAAATTATTGGTAATCTAACCGAATTATATATCAACCCCTCAAATCTACTTTGTCAGCCGGTAATGGGATATATCAATTATAAACCTGATTTTTATCCTGATGAGCGTGAAGTGGAAGATATTCTGGAAGTGCCGCTATCTGACTTTATAAATCCAGATACCGTACAAAACCGATTTGTAGAGGCCAGAGGATACAAATTTGAAACGCCTGGTTTTATTATTCAGGAACAAATTGTTTGGGGTGCCACAGCCATGATGATTGCAGAATTGATTGAGATAATGAAAGATATTAAATAAAAAACGAGAAGAAATTAATCTTCCCGTCTTTCTCTGCGATTGGCATCTGCCATTCTTACAATTTTTGGAGTAAACTTAGCTAATACATCTACCAGATCGGTTTGTGAAGCAATGACGGTTTCGATATTTTTATAAACCATAGGTGCTTCATCTAAATCTCCGCCTATTAATTGTACTCCTTTATCCTCTAATACCTTCTTCATAGCATTATGGGTAATAGAACTCAATGCTTTGGTTCTTGACATTAAGCGTCCAGCACCATGAGACGCCGAGTTTAATGCCTCAATTACACCTTTACCGCGTACAACAAAGCCAGGGTCTGTCATTGAGCCTGGAATAATTCCTAAGTCATTTCGACTTGCCGGAGTAGCTCCCTTTCTATGTACTATTATCTCTGTACCATCAGCCAGTGCCTCTTTCCAGGCAAAATTGTGGTGATTTTCAACTATTTTGATTGGTTGTTCACCCAACATTCTGGCTATCTTTTTATGAATTTCATGGTGATTGGCTGACGCATAGTCTCCTGCCAGATTCATGGCAATCCAATACTCCTGCCCTTCCTGGGTATTCATATCTAACCATGCCAGATGAGCTGCATCTTTTGGCAGTTTAGTTTTCTTCATAGCTACCTTAGAGTAATAGTTGGCGATAGCCCCACCAAAACCTCTTGAACCTGAATGCGATAAAAGTGCCAGATATTCTCCTTTAGGCACAGCCAATAAGTCATCATCTTCAAATACTTCTACTATCCCCCACTCTACAAAATGGTTGCCAGTACCTGATGTACCCAACTGACGGTAGGCCTTATCCTTCAAATCACGGATGATTTTTGTAGCTGTCCATTCTGTCTTATCCATTACGGCTTCATCAAACTTGTGAGCCGTTTCTCCACCTACACCAAACCTGGTATTATCTACGAGCGCACGTTTCAGTAAATGAGGCTGGCGATTGAAGAAATCACTCGGAATATCAAAAACTGACAAACACATTCGGCAGGCAATATCTACTCCTACAGCATACGGGATAACCGTATTATTGGTGGTAGCCAACACGCCTCCAATAGGCAATCCATAGCCTTGGTGGGCATCTGGCATTAAAGCGCCCGCCACAGCAACGGGCAGGCTAAGAGCCGTTTCCATTTGTTTCAAAGCCCCCTCCTCAATATGTTCAGCACCGTAAATCTGATAGGGCAAAGCCGAAGTCCGCAAATCAAAAGCAATAGTTTTTTGCCTTTCTTTTTCCTCCATTTCAAATACAAGAGATTCAGCAGGCAGATAGCTTCTCCCCTCTTCTGAAAGTTCAACTTTCGTTCCTTGCTTTTCTAAGTCAAAAATCTCTTTTGCCAGGTTGGTTACCTTATTTTTTGAATAGGCAAATTTCTTGGGACTAGCCAACATCTGCGCAAATAGGCACAATACCTTTTCTTTAGGATATTCAGCCTTTTGATGCAATCCGTTAGCTATTCTCAGAAAACTGCCTTGCAGATTTTCGGGTATATTCCCTAACGCCAGTATTTCTTCTAATAAAATTGTTGTTTCCATTTAATGATTTTATGTAGTGGGTAAAAATTTTCGACCCCTACCCTATTTTTAATTTTTCAAGAATATCTGCTTCAATTGGTCGAGAATCTGTCCATTGCCTGAAACTGAAATATCTCCGATTTTATCTGCAATTTTCTCTACATATTCCATCTCTTTCAGTTTCCATAAGGTTTCGTTTTCTTCCATCAATTTGGCAGTGTTCAACAAGCTACGCATAGAGGCCGTTTCTTCTCTACGCATAATGATATTGGCCTGGGCTTTTTTCTCAGCCATTAATACCTGATTTATAATATCTTTCATATCTCCGGGCAGGATAATATCACGAATACCACAACCTTTGATTTCGATACCCAAACCTACCAATTTGTCGGCAGTATTTTTCAATACGAAATCAGTAATGCTATCTTTTTTATCCAGCAATTCGTCTAAAGTTAAACCCCCAATATATTCCCGCAAAGCTAATTGTAATACAACATATACTTGTTTTTCGTAGTCTTTGTTCTCATACATAGCTTTCACAATATCGATGATACGATATTGCACAAAGGCATTCAAACGCAAATTTGCTTTGTCTTTAGTCAGAATTTCCTGTCCTGAAATCTCCAGTTGCAATTGACGCATATCAGCTTTGGCTACCTGAATAGTAATCGAATTTTTCCACCAGTAATAAGTACCCCCTTCTAAAATACGCGCAAATTTACCATCTACAATCAAGACGCCTTTTTCGTAAGCCTCAACAGTATAGCTCCTTACATATGGCAATAATTTAGTGCTGATTAACTGAAGACTAAAAGCCTCGGTAATCTCGATTTTACTCAAATCAATAGCCATATAAGTATAGTTTATAAAACCTTTCCAAAAAGCGTACTTACCAGGAGTAAATACGGTTTTGAAACGATTATCTTCAAACTGAACCATTAGCTCATTGTCGTTTACTTCAATAACATCTAAAGCTTCCACTATTTCTGTATATTGCAATAGTGCATTTAGTTCAATTGGGGCTTCAAATGCAGTTCCTTTTTCATAAACATAAATTTCTTCATTTCCCCAAAACCCATAAGAACCTTCCTCAAGCAATTGCTTGAAAGCTTTATTTTTCAGAACTAACGCTATTTGGTTGGCATTTACTTTCATAATAATGATAATTTTAATAATTACTTTGTTAAAAAATCAGTCTTACATTACCCGATTCTTTGAAACGGAAATCAGATTAAGATAGACTTCGATAATCGGTTCTATAGCCTTAGGCTGGTCTATAATTCTAAAGTGTCTGTCTCTCGTAACCATGAGACAGCTACCTTATAATATATATAGCTGTGCAGCATTGAAGCAATCACCTCTATCTATCGGTATCCTCTTCTTTGCAAGTCTGGACTGAACTGTGTTTTCGCGAAGGAGAAAACACCCGAATAGTTTCAGACTGATTTAATTGTTTTCTAAATTATGGAGTGGAAGTCCATTGTGTTAACCATTACACGACAAGCCCTCACGAGCCTGGCAGGATTCGAACCTGCATTTTTGTCTGTTGCTCTACCAACTGAGCTACTGCCCTATTAGTCGGGCGGATTGGACTTGAACCAATGACACACAGATTAATTAATAGAAACTTTATTGACAGCATATTGGTAGCTATTGCTCCAACACTATGGGGCTATACCGAAGCCCTCATCAGGTTCAATGTTGATTTCTATTGCGGAACATACGAGAATCGAACTCGTGCCTCTACCGTGACAGGGTAGGATGATAACCATTTCACCAATGTTCCATTAAAAATTTCTATCTCGAAACATACGAGAGTGGGACGCCACCCCGGTCGAACTCGTGCCGCTACCGTGACAGGATTGCATGATAACCATTTCACCAATGTTCCTTTGAAAATTCCGGGTCCAGAAACCAGACCCGGAAAGTGATTCTAACCCTAAACTAAATTTCAATTTTATTGATTTCAGCAATTGCGTTACTTCCTTCTTCAATAGCTGCCAGAATATCGAAGATTTTATCTGACCATCCGGCCATCAGAAATACTGAACCTTCGTTAACTGTGTTAACCGGGGTATTTCCGTATCCAGCCAGATCAAACAGATACAAACAAGCATTTGGCGCTATTCTTTTGTATTCAGCCCAAGCCTGAGCAATCGGGCTTCCGCCATTACTATTCCATAGTTGACAGTCAGTAAAAATCATGATTTTGTCGACAACTTTTTTACGGTTAATCAAATCCTGAATTACCAGATGTCCGTTAGTTGAGTAACCTACTTCTCCTTCACGACGATGGAATTCCATTACGTTTGCCAGAATATTGTTTTTAGGCACACTAATGATTTTCCAGGTATCTCCAAACATACCGGTTACTACATCCTGACAACGGTTTTGCAGCAATATGGCCAACATCAAACCGATATCAAAGTTCTGAACAGTGCTTTTTGGTGAAATCACGCGTTGCATTGAACCTGATACATCAGCTGCAATTACTACTCTCGTTCGAGCATCGAAACCACGGATATTATTCGCTGAATGCTGCACAGCAGTTTCCAAAGCAGTCAGAATATTGCTTACCCGTCCGTTTTGCAGATGCTTTACCTCACGGTAAGCTGACAAGAAACGGAAAGGAAATTGTTTACTATTAGCTACTGCACGAGCATTGCTCAATGTAGCACATACTTTCTCGATAGCCTCCTGGCTCACATTGGCTTCAATAATATTACGCAGGTTACGCATCATTGCCATATATCCTAGTTTTCCACTAAGAATCAATTGCTCCCAAGCCTGTGATTTTGCTTCCAGTTTATCAGTTTCTGAGTCAAAATCATTCTGACCAACGGCTGACAAAGTAGCTTCCCAGGTTTGAGCAGTAGCCAGCTCATCTTTAGCAATTTTGTTAAAAATGACTTGCTGAGCTTCATTTTTTGCCTTTGGGTGAACCAGAAACAAAGCATCACGCAGCTTTACATCTGTACCTGTACGATTGTATTTGCTGAACTGGTATTCATCAAATTTATTGAAAGCCTCAGCCAGACCTTTCTGAATCTGTTTTGACAAACGGTTCAGTTTTTTGGTTTCTTTCCGTTGATTAGCCATCTGGTAATAAGCCAGCAATTCGGTAATTTCATCAGCACGCTGAATTACACGGCCAACCGTACGACTTACCAGATTATCACCTTTATGAGTCTGCGCCAACTCTGTCAGCAATACCAATGGCATTGAGCGTAGGTACATTTTTTCACGGGCGTAAACAGCCAGCTTTGCCACAAATTGGGCATCGTTTTTACGGATGAGTGCCTGAATACGAGCCAGTCGGTCATCAGCTTTTTCATAAAAAGTATCTGACAGAATACTGGTTACTATGCTGGTATATAGTTCCATAGCAGGAGTAAGCGTATAGGCTTTTGCTCCCTGATGGTTGACAGTAACATTTTTCTCACGATTCAAAATATTGAATTTCATGGTTGAAAAAATTTTGTTTGAATAACGCCATCTCAGAACCATTCTGAGAGGAAGTATTTGATGCACCAAACTTGTAGTCTGAGATAGAATCGAACTATCGACCAGTTTTGTATAAGAAAACCGCTCTACCATTGAGCTATCAAACTAATTTCAGGGCTATTATCGAAAAGAGTAAACAAAGTTTTAAAGTCGAAGTAACTCTTATCCACGGCACCTGATGTTACTCTGGTCAGGTTCGAACGGCAGCGGCCGACCGTTGACGACTCCCAGCTTAAAAGGCTGGTACTCTACCAACTGAGTTACAAAGTAATAGTATAAACTATCCAGCAATCAGATAAGGACTTGAACCTCAATCTTCGGGGCCAAATCCCGATGTCTTGACCAATTAGACGATCCGATTGTATAATCACAGCATTAACGAAAAAATATAATGCTACCTCAGTTGGTGTCGAACCAACGACCATCACCTTAACAGGGTGCTGCTCTACCGACTGAGCTATGAGGTAATCTTAAAAATGAGGGCAAAAAGCAAAAAGTGCGTTTTAAGGATTCGAACCTTTCAGAATTTCTTCTGGTCACCAAGCGAAGTAACACTTTTTTACGGCACCTCATTGCACCTGATTTAGGCGTTAGTCACAAATAATCACAGCATTTTTGCCTAATCAAGTATTAATCAAAGCCATTTCTGGCATTTGATTGGTTGCGATATGAGATTCGACCTCATCTTAACGGCTCCACAAACCATCGCGTAAACAATTACGCTGTGTAAACCACTACACTAATCGCAACATTTTAAAAATAAGCAAGGTAAATGGCGACAAAAGGCTTTTAAGTGCTCTAACCACCTGAGCTAATAGACCGAAGTCTATAAAGGACTCGAACCTTTGACCTCTGCGTTATCAATGCGAAGTAACTCTTATCTACGACACTTGCTTATTTTTAATTTATACTCGGATATTTTGCATCCATCTCATCAATGATTGAATACGGACTTCCGCTTTCAATCAAATGAATATTCACGAATCCGTTTTCCGGTTTAATTACAGAATCTTCGGCCATAACAGAACCTGTATGCTTTCCTGCTCCTTTCTTGTTTTCTATATTACCAGTACCTGGATTATAGCTTCCCCAATCTGCCATTCTTCCATTGCCGATAGGCTCTATATAATATTTTCTGCCAGTTCGGAAAGAAGTGACAATATGTCTTCCGGTCTCTTCAGAGTTTACCAAGAAATATCTGATAACATCATTTTTCATTGTATTAACTATTAAATTTTAAGACTTCATGTACTTGGTACGGGGGTCGAACCCGTAATTTCCACCGTGAAAGAGTGGCGGCTTAGCCAATTTGCCTAACCGAGCGGATTAATCAAGGTAACAAGCGAGCAGTCTGCTATGGGCTCATCTTTCATGAACTTGGTTGCGTCTTAAATTTCGACTACTGCAAAACCTTACAAATAGGGTTTGTACCTCACGGCAACTACCTATATCTCAACCCCGAAACGAAGTATGACTCCTCTACGACACTTGATAGTCTAGGTGGCAAGATTCGAACTTGCGAACCGATGTTTCCAAAACACCGTTGTATAACCATCTGCATAACACCTAGTTTTTAAAGAAGGCAAATAGCGAAAAGAGTCTATTACGTTGGTCTACCGGACTGAGCTACTGCCTGAATGACGTACTTGTCAGGCAGACCGGATTTGAACCGGCGACACACGGCGTTGAAGGCGAAGTAACTCTCATCTACGGCACTTCTTTTTGTTTTTATCCTTATCAAAGAACTTAATTATCAATTTGATGCTACAAAGTTTCACACGCACTACGCAGCCTTTTTGCGTAGTAAAAAATATTTTTTCAAAGCAAATACAAATACCTAATAATCAAATATTTACAATTTGAAATATTCTAAAGAGCATTGCAATTCAACTTAATAACTTTTCATACTCTGTTACCGGACAAGGAGTCGAACCTTGGTCTTAACGTTCGTATCGTTATATCCTTCTTCTGGACGATCCGGTAATTTACTGATGGAAAAAACAGGAATCGAACCGCGCGGCGGCCGCCTATATGGCTGGTGTTTCAAACAAGTGCCTTGATCAACTTGGCTATTCCCATATTTCAATCATCATTTGGCAGAGAGCAGAAGAATCGAACTTCATTCACGCATGAACCAACTACTTAGCAGGCAGTGTCCTGCCCAGCAGGAATTACTCTCTAAAAATGTATGAATCAAGCTGCACATTCTATCACAGCCAGGGTAATTGCGGCAATATTACAATTACCCTGATTCATCTTTTGGTTTCATCTCTTTTATGGTGGGAAAAGTGCGAATCGAACACACAAGGCTCAGAGCAACGGTGTTACAAACCGCCCCGCTTCCACTTACGGACTATTTTCCCTTAATTATTTATTAAAATCAGCTTATATTATACTGAATTTAGTAAGCATGATTGGATTCGAACCAACATCTAACTGTTTCTGAGACAGCTCTCTCTTCCGATTGGAGTACACGCTCATTTAATTTTGCAGAGGCAATAGGAATCGAATCGCGCGGCGACCGCCCATACTACTTTTCAGTATTACTTGTTTTCAAGACAAGCTCCTCGTCCATTCGGGCTACCTCCGTTTTGTTATTTGCATGGAGCAGGAGCATCAAGCCACTCCTGCAATTCTCCATGCGTATTGTGTTGATTTAGTGAGTTTATTCTACGTTATTATACTCTATAATCGTCTATACTATCATATTTATACGTCCTCGACTCTTTAGATATTATCTACAAATATTTGTCTATCCGAAATCCTTGAGCATCAACCCACTGGGTTAATAAACTCTTTGCTTTTTCACTAATTGGTTTATTGAATCGATACTTGGCTTGTACTACTCTTCCACTTGCCAGATTCACTTCTATGGTTGCCAGCCTTTCCATCTCGAATCCGCATTGGTATTTTCTCAACGAAACTATTCTGGTTCTTCCTTTTGAGCAATAAGAGCTATAGGTAGCTACGCAATGATTCATTTTATTACCTTCGTCCATCAACTCTTTGTTAGATAATAGCTCAACCATTTTGTACTGATTGGCTTTTTCCCCAACTCCCTCTATCACCTCGAACAACTCTGAAAATAATGGTTTCCATACGGCAAACTTTTCCATTTTCTGCTCCTTTGTGAAAGTCAGCCCTTCGTGCCACAAATCACTCTGGCGCATAAGTGAAGTCAATGTTCTTCCTTTTAGCGTGTAGGTTTTGTTTTCATTGAGTTCGTGACGAACATAATCTATGAGTTCCCCAATTTTATCATAATTAAACATTCCCCCTGCAATCAGAATAGGTATGAACTTTTCCCAAAAGGTTTCATCTCTCTTTTCTTTTCGGCCTAGCCAGGAGTAGGCAATTCGATGAGCTAATAACTCATCTCCTCCTAAACCCAATACTTGTGCATGTCTGAATGCCTCAAATACTCTGAATCCCTCCGGGCTTCGCATAAACTCAACCTTCATCTTCTGGCTCAGTGGAATAGTTGAATTGATATGTTTGATGCTCCCGCCTTGTGCCAGAAAGATAAAATCCCGTATAAAGAAAAAATCTTCCTGATAAAAAAATATATAATTCAAAAAAGGAGGAAAAGCGTACTTTGCAAATAAGAAAGCTATGAGTTCCTTAAATCTTTCGTGCTCACTTTTAGTTTTTGGTTTCCAATCTTCAAGTGGACGAATCCATAAGCTTCTGTATTTGGCAATCTGAATTAATGCACCTAAAAAATAAATATCTTTAAACCACCTTGGATTTTTGCTCTCCAGTTTTTCTGTCAGAAAAACTAAATTTTCAATCCATTTTTTAAAAACTTCTTTTTTGTTTCTCTTCTGGTTATAACCCAGAAATTCCATAAAAAAACGAAATCTTGCATTACTCCAATAATTGCCTGTTCTACTCGGGTCAAGAGCTTCATTGATAATTGCCAAGAAACTCTCATTCATTTTAGCTGCTTTTTCGAGCGCTATTTTGATTTGTTTCTCAAACGCCTGTTTCTCTTGTAAATTTTTCTGACGTTCAAGCTTTGATATATGCTTGCCCATAATCGTTTCAATTTGAATTGTTTGAAATTATTCGGGCTAAAACAAAAAGCCCGACCTCGTTTGTGGCTGAGGTCGGGCTTTATGCGGAGCGTTCTAAACAGAACAATCTATGTGCATAAATACTTAAACCTCAGCCATTTCCCATTTCTAAAATCCGCTGTCCAATTCACAAACGACGCACTACCCAAATCCCCGATCGGGCATAGTATGGTCATCTCAAATCGTTTCGGACTTAGGGAAATACTTTGATGTTGATATGTATTTCTGATGAACATTAAAAAAATATTGCTTTAAAAATTCTGGTTCTGAAATTTATTAAACTTGTGGCCTTTTGCATTAAAAAAGCCCGACTTTCTTTGAAGGTCGGGCTTTGTATATTTTGGTGTAAAACTTCTACCTCCATTTACATAAAGCCCAACAATTCCCTCTCACAAACAATAGCATATCTGTGCTATTAATCGGTGCTATGTGTTTTTCTGATCGGTACATTGTTTTCTTGTTTTTGATGCTGCAAAGATAGCGTATTTTATTTTCTACTTTCCAAATTTTTTTTTAACTTTTTTTGAAAAAAAATTTAAACAACTGATTATCAACAATTTAAAAATAAAAATTTCTTAAAATAACCTTAAAAAAACCTATATCCCTATTACTAAATAATTTTAAAATTTAAAAAGGCTTAACCATTTGCTACATTAAGTTATCAGATTTCACCTGTTCTCCTAAAATATTTTATTCAAAAAACACTTACCGGACTTAATAACAAGAAAGTCAAAAAACAAACAAATAAAATTGCACTTTTCTAATATTGAGCATTTGAAAAAACATAAACATCACCCACAAAAAAAGGGATTTCTCTATGCTTTTTACGGCATAGAAAAATCCCTTTTTTATGATGATATAAACCTGTTTTAAAGCTTATTTATCGCGTACTAAAACTTCATCAATCAAGCCATATTCTTTGGCTTCATCAGCTTTCATCCAATAGTCACGATCTGAATCTGCTTCTACTTGTTCTACTGTTTTTCCGGTATGACTTGCAAGGATTTCATATAACTCTTTACGAAGTTTGATGATTTCTTTTACTGTGATTTCCATATCGCGTGATTGTCCTTGTGCACCACCACTTGGTTGGTGAATCATGACACGTGCATGAGGCAAAGCCGAACGTTTACCTGCTGCACCACCTGCCAACAATACCGCTCCCATCGAAGCCGCCAAAGATGTACAGATAGTAGCTACATCCGGGCGCACATACTGCATGGTATCATACATACCTAAACCGGCATAAACCGAGCCACCAGGGCTATTAATATACATTAACACGTCTTTTTTCGCATCAACCGATTCCAGGAATAACAACTGTGCTACTACCACATTGGCGACATAATCATCTACAGCTGTACCCAGGAAAATAATTCTGTCCATAATCAGACGTGAGAATACATCAATCGCAGCGAAACGCATCGGGCGTTCTTCAATGATGTTAGGCGTCATGTTAGTGACATTGTGTTTCATGTAATCATCAAGTGCCAAACCACTCATACCGAGATGATTTACAGCATACTTACGGAATTCTTCTCCAAAATGCATTTTCAATCTTCTATTTAATATGTGTTTATTTATTATTCAACACGAAAAAACCTTGTGAAGTTCTACAGTAGAACTTTCTATATTTCCGTTTTGTTCGATACAAAGATGTCATTTCTTTCAGTAAATTGTAGTCAGAATTTCAGATATTTTATCGGATAAACTGATTTTACAATCTAAGCAGTTTAATAAGATCTTTCTATATCATATATTTATGACGAGATAAACGCTTCTCATTGAACAGATTACAATTCGAAAAGCGTTAGTATATTTTAAAAGGCTTTTTATACTTTTTCAAGAAACACCTATTAATTTTTGACGACTACTTATGGAAATGAAAGCGATAAATATTGGAGAAAAAATTCGTCAGGCACGTCTGCAAAAAGGCTTTTCGCAGGAAAATATGGCCGATATGTTAGGCGTTTCAACCACTGCTTATGGCGATATTGAACGCAATAAAACCGAATTGACCATTACCAGAGCTACAGAAATAGCCAATTTACTAAAATCTAATCTATTAGAATGGCTAGGTGTAGAACTACAACCCGTTGATTTTGCTTTAGAGAAATTGCAACTGGAAAACGAAAAACTGAAAGCGGATGTAGAAAAATGGCAATTGGCTGCTCACTACTGGCGTGAAAAATTTGAGCAACAACGCTTATTGGGCGATTTACTTCGATTAGGAACGCAACAAGCAGAACCACAGGAAAAACGAAAAAAGATTGGCTTCTAAAAATTCATCACATTTTTAAGGGTTTTCATAACATTATCTACTCACACAGTTGATTGAGCCATAGCTTTGTTGAAAAATTACGAAAAAGCTATGCAATCATTTAAACAATTCAGGCGCTACGAGTTTTGGTTTATCCTTCTGGCATTTACCGTCTATATTACTCGTCGCCTGTTTCAATTGGCCGCCCGGTTCGACAGAGATGTTGAACTGGCCGAACGCAGCACTCAGAATGCCTCTGCTGATACAATTCCAAGGTCAATTCATACTATCTGGGAAAGCCTGAGTTCTTACAATCACATACTCAATACTATATTCCCAACCATAGCAGGAGGATTTTTTTTCTTTTGCGCCTGGGCTACTTTTCATTATCTGGTTTTTCCACGTTGGAAATCAAAAGGACAAGAACAAAGTTTATTCTTTGCCTATTTGCTTCTGACGGCTGTTTTAAGTCTGGCAAGTATCTTTTTTTATGACTTCTTCAAACTCTACTGGAGGTTCAGGTTAGATAATTCAGGTCAAATCATTGATTTTAAAGTTTATTCTTTGTTTCGTAAAGCTCGTTTAATGAGTAATACCATTGCTTTACTATCTATTATAGGCTTGTATGAATTGATTATGCAATTTTATTATTTCATAAAAACCAAATTACACGAGGAACCAGAGAAGAATTACCAATATCTTGACTATCTCTTAGTTACTTTCGTTGCTTTGTTTGTTCTGCTATTCGCATTGGTTGCACAACTACCTGTGAGTTATTGGAATGGAGAGCTTCGGGATATAGTATTTATAGCCATTGTTCTAGGAACTACCTACTTGGGGCAGGAGATTTTTACTAATCGGGTAATGCCTTTTATTGCTAATCCGCGTTCAAAAGAGTTTTCGATAGGCCTTACCATATTTCTGGCCATTTGTGGCATGGGTAGTCTTATTTTTTACGCCGTTCGATTAGTTTACTGGACAGCTAATGGCTTTTTAAGAATAGGTTTTCATTTCGAAGAATTTTTCATTGTATTCTTTATTATTGTTTTTGCGTCAGCCATTATAGCTTTCTTGAAAAATGTTTTTTTCAAAGAAAAACTGCAATTACGTACACTCTTTACCCAAAAAACGGCTGAGCTTTCTTCACTCAGGTCGCAGATAAATCCACATTTTCTGTTCAATGCTCTCAATACACTCTATTCAGTTTCATTGAAAGAAAATGCAGATATGACAGCCGATGGCATACAGAAACTTGGTGATATGATGCGTTTTATGCTCAATGAAAATAATCAGGATAGGATTCCACTCAATAAGGAGATAGAATACCTGCAAAACTATATTGAGATACAACGTATGCGCATTGCAGAATCTGATAATATCGAAATCAAAGTAAATATTCAGCCGTCTGACAGAGATATTTTTATTGCTCCCATGCTACTCAATCCATTTATCGAAAATGCTTTTAAACATGGCATTAGTTTCCGTAATCCATCATGGATTTACATCACACTCACATTTGATGATACCAAGCTATACTTTAAAGTCCACAATTCGCTACATGCCAAATCTGAATTAGACCCCGAAAAAGACAATAATGGTATAGGTCTGGAAAACGTAAAAAAGCGTCTGGACTTGATTTACAGAAACCGTTACAGTCTGGATATTCAGAAAAGCGAACAGGATTTCTTTGTTTCTCTTACCATTACTTATTGGTGATACTCTTTACAATATACAATTATGAAAAAGCTATTTATTATTACTATTATCTATTTCACTGCTTTAGCCAACACGCAAGCACAAAGCACAGCTACACAAAAGCTAGACTCGCTATTTACGCAAATAGCTAAAAACGGAGATTTCAACGGCGGTATCTTAGTGGCAGAGAAAGGCAAAATTACTTACCAGAAAGGCTTCGGCTATGCTGATTTTGCCAACAAAAGACTTAACACAGTTGATTCCCGTTTCAATCTGGCTTCTATCTCCAAAACCTTTACTTCGGTTGCGATTCTGCAATTAAAAGAAAAGAAGAAACTTAAACTAGAAGATACGTTTGTTAAATACTTTCCTGAGTTTCCATTTCCAACCATTACTATCAAACATCTGCTTTCTCATACCTCTGGTTTGCCTGATTTAGAATTGTATGAATCGGTGGTTAATGCCAAAGCAGATAGTATTATCAGAAATCAGGCGATTATTCCTATTCTGAAAAACTGGAATCAAAAACTCTACTTCGAACCGGGAGACAAATGGAAGTATTGCAATACTAATTATGCCCTCTTGGCTCTATTGGTTGAAAAATTAAGTAAAATGCCATTCGCATCTTATTTGAAGAAAAATATATTCGAGCCTGCTAATATGTCTGATACCTACTTGCGAATAGGTGCTACTGAACCTCCAACCAATTTGGTAGTGAATCATCGATTGGTTACGTGGTATGACGATACTTACAAAAGTGTAGATTCTATCAGATTCGGAGGTATTAAATACTGTACCTATAACTGCGGTGGGACTTATGGAGATAGTAATATTATGACTACTACTACTGATATGCTTAATTATGACCAGGCGCTTTATAATGGCAAACTACTTTCGCAAAGTAGTCTGGATGAAGCCTTTACTCCTACCCGATTGAATAATGGTACTATTCATTATGACCCATTTGGTGGTGAAATGTCTCTATTAGGTAAAAGCTCATATGGATTAGGTTGGGAAATCTATGAAGATCCAGAACTGGGCAAAGCAGTTAGTCATGGAGGGCATCTTTTTGGTCTGGCAACTAATTTCTACAGAAACCTAAGTAAAAATCAAACGGTGATTATGTATCAGAACGTAGAACGGGAAGGATTGGCATTTTATGGCAAAATACGTGCTTCTCTGGAAATTCTGAATGGCAAAACACCGCAGAAAATATTCTATAAAAAATCGGTCGCCCGTCAATACGGAGCTACTTTAATGAAACAAGGAATTGACCGCGCTGTAACTGTATTTAATGAACTAAAAACTGATAGTACCAACTATTATCTATCTGAAAATGAAATGAACTGGCTTGGGTATGATCTGCTGTTTCAGGCCAGCAAGAAGCATTATTCCTTAGAAACCTTTAAGATTAATACGTTCTTATTCCCAAATAGTTTTAATGTATATGATAGTTACGCCGAAGCCTTAAATGCCAATGGCAAACGTGAAGAAGCAATTATGATGTATCAGAAATCAATAGCAATGAATCCTGATAATGAAGGTGGTAAAGAAATGTTAAAACGTATTTTAGCCAATAAACAGTGAAACTATGAAAAAAATCACTAAAATTCTTCTGATTACTTGCTCTACTATATTTGTAGTAATCATTATCGGTTCTTTTTCTGCCAATAAATATTATGAATCGAAACTCAATAAAGAGATTCATATTGAAGAGGCATTAGAGGTAAATGAATTGAGTCAGATATTAGATAAATATAAAGGCTCATTATTATATGTCGATCATTCTTCTGTTAATTGTGGTGCTTGCTTTGTAGAGTTGAGGGACTATGTACCGCATTTGCAGGCACGTTATAAAGACAAACCGATTATCTTTGTTTATATCTGCTCCGAAAGCAGTTATCCTTTAAGAGACATAAGTAATAATGTATTATGGCGTCGTAAATTGGCGTCTGCTCATGCCAAAGGGCAACACTACTTAGTAAGCAAAGAATTTAGCTGGAAACTTTTTAACCAGACAGTCAAAGAAGATAAAGGCGAGGTACCTTATTACCCCTGGCAATTTATTGTTGATGAAAATGGAGAAATTATTAACACCCATGCAGTAAGACCAATCAATTTGAACGGATTATATAAGCAGTTGGATAGTTTGTTATTGACAAGAAGATATAAATCAATTTAATAAAAAACTTATTTTTGTTTCAAAAAAACGCTAATGCTGACCGCCATTGCCATAGATGATGAACCCCGTGCTCTGGAAGTAGTAGAAGTGCACGCTTCACGCGTGCCCTTTCTTGACCTGAAAGCAACGTTTACTGATGCTTTTGAGGCTATTCCCTATTTGCAGCAAAATAAGGTTGATTTATTATTTCTCGACATAAAAATGCCTGATATTTCGGGTATTGAGTTTATTAATATCCTCCAGAAAGCACCAATGGTAGTATTCACCACCGCTTATTCTGAATATGCCGTAAAGGGTTTTGAGCTTGATGCTATTGATTATTTGCTTAAACCCTTTTCGCTGGCACGTTTTACAAAAGCATGCAACAAGGCTCTGGAGCTCAGCCAATTAGGTAAGGAAAATACTTCTGATTTTATCTTCCTGAAAACTGGGTATGAAGAAGAAAAAGTTTTATTTGATGATATTCTGTACATAGAAGCTGAAGGTAACTACATGTCTTTTATACTGAAAAACAAAAAGCTATTGAGCCGCCAGAATATCAGCGAAACACTGAGTTCTTTACCCGCAAATCAATTTGTCCGGATTCACCGCTCATATGTTGTTGCCATCAATAAGATTCAGAAAATTACTCGTCAGGCCGTCTGGATAGCTGGTAATGAAATTTCTGTGGGGGCATCTTATGAAGATAAGCTAATGGAGATTCGGGAGAAGCTAAAGAAATAGATCATATTCAAAGCTTTATAAAATATTGGTGAGAGATTATTTAAGTAAAAAATTATCCTACTTTTGTCTTTACGACAAAACAAAACTTAAACCGTCTCTAAAATGAAAGAAGCCAATACCGCCGGATTTGCCATTATTCGTATCATTACCGGGTTATTCCTTGTGTATCATGGTTTAGAAATATTCGAAAGTGCTAAAATGCAGGATTACGCCTCATGGGATTCTGTTAAAAGTATGCCTTTTCCGGTTTTCTTTGCCTATCTGGGCAAAGGATGCGAATTAATCGGTGGAATTTTGTTGGCCATAGGTTTTCTGACACGCCCTGCGGCAATAGTTATTACTTTAACAATGCTTTTTATCTGCTTCAAAATAGGCAATGGCAAATTCTGGTACGAAGACCAGTACCCATTTCTATTTGCCTTATTAGCTATGATTTACTTCTTTGCCGGGCCGGGGAAATGGAGTATAGATAATAGAAAAAAATAATATCTCTTTATAATTTTTTAAGGCAGTTTTTGATTCCTTTTTCAATCACAACATAGTTTTCTATTACTTTACCTACATAAATAAAAGAGATATAGTAGGAATTTTTAAGCAATTCTTTATTCAAACGATAAGCTTCTTTCATACGCCTGCGAATCAGGTTTCTATCGGCCGCATGTTTAAACTGGCGTTTAGGTACTGAAAAAAGTACTTGCGTGTGCGTCTCTTCTGATGATTTACATACAACCCGGACAGGATAGGCAAAAACGCCCTCATTGGCAGAATTGTTTCTGTCAAATAAACTGCCGATTATCTTCAGGCTACACAGTCTTTCGTTTTTCTTGAAAGTTTTCTTCACAAATCTGCAAAACTATTGATGTGCACTTAGAGTTACTCTTATTAATACAGAGCCATTTTTTATTACAAAGCTAAACAAAAAAGCCACCGGAAGGTGGCTAAAATATCTTGATTATGTCGCATTTACAAATCGTAAACTTTGAACTATCAAACTGCTAAAAACGAGATTATTTATGTTTTTTCTCGTCAGAAACAGTCAATTTCCATCTGCCACGTGCACGACGTGCAGCCAATACGCGTCTGCCATTAGCAGTTTCCATACGCTCACGGAATCCGTGTTTGTTACGACGCTTTCTGTTTGATGGTTGGAATGTACGTTTCATTATATTTATTTATTTTTGTTCCTTTAATGCTGACTCATCCGTGCTTTTCATAACGGACTGCAAAAATACGTATTAATTTTTAGAAAGCCAACACAGCGGCAAAAAATTGTTTCATGCACTATAAAATTTATTCCAAAGACCGAGCCTCTCATTTTATTGATGTAGAGTGTATTATTGATAATCTCAACGGCGATTCTGTTGAATTACAATTACCAGCCTGGCGTCCGGGGCGTTATGAACTACAAAACTTTGCCAGAAATATTCAGCAATTTGAAGTTTTTGATAATACCGGAGAACAGCTATCAGCAAAAAAAATCACCAAAGACCGATGGAAAGTTCAAACCAACGGAGCAAATAACATTATAGTTCTCTATAACTACTATGCGCAAATTATTAATGCCGGAAGCAGTTATGTAGATGAGCATACTTTCTATGTAAATCCTGTCAACTTATGTATCTATGCCGAAGGGAAAATAAAAGAATCCTGCACGATAGAATTACAAGTAAGAGAGAACGAAAAAATTGCCGGAATTAATGATATCAGGTCTTCGACAGAAAAAAATGAATCTCTGCTCCATTTTATTGATTTCTATCATTTGGCAGATAGCCCTTTTATTGTCAGTTCAACCCTTAAACACGATTTTTACAAGATAGGCAAGGTAAAATTCAACTTATGGTTTGAAGGTAATTTTACCCCTGATTTTAAGCGCATTAAATCAGACTTTAAGAAATTTACTCAGGAGCAAATCAATATTTTCGGTGAATTTCCAGAAAAGGAATACCATTTCCTGACATGGATATTACCAGTAGCTTATTATCATGGAGTAGAGCATCGGAGTTCAACCATGCAGGTATTAGGACCTGATAGCCAGAACTTTGAAGAATTATACATCGATTTGTTGGGTCTCGCCTCGCATGAATTATTTCATACCTGGAATATCTGTAAGATCAGACCCATTGAATTACTCCCTTACGATTATACCAGAGAAAATTACTTTTCGACCTGTTTTGTAGCCGAGGGAGTAACCACCTACTACGGAGATTTAATGCTGAGTCGTTCAGAAGTATTTGACGAAACCCAATACCTGAAAGAATTAGAGGTTTGTTTCAAACGCCATTTCGACCATGCAGATAAAGCATCTCAGTCACTTGTTGAGTCTTCATGGGATTTATGGTTAGATGGTTATACCGCCAGCATTCCCGACCGTAAGGTCTCGGTCTATCATAAAGGAGCCATAGCTGCGCAGATATTAGATTTACATATCCGAAAAGTATCCATTCATACCCGCTCATTAGATAATGTAATGCAATTGATGTGGCAACAATTCGGGAAACCCTTTAAAGGCTATACCATAGAAGACTACCAGGCAATTTGTGAAGAAGTTGCAAACGAAAAACTGGATTGGTACTTTGACGCTTGCATTAAGGGGAATGAATCTCTATTCGATTTATTGAATCGGTATCTGCAACTACTTAACCTGGGGGTGATTAGGAATGAGGAAGGCATAATAAGTTTGGTAAAAACAACAAATTAAGCCTATTATTTGATAAATAGACTGGCATTTCTATACTTTGTATTACAAACGAAACCATTGTATGATATTCACTTCAAAAACATTCTTACTGAGTGCATTTGTCGCTTTGAGTCTGTGTTCTCCCCTATTAGCACAGAAACAACAAGCCGACCTCATCGTGCATAATGCTGTTGTTTATACGGTCAATAATCAGTTTAATACCGCCGAAGCCTTTGCCATAAAAGATGGTAAATTTATTGGCGTGGGTAGTTCCAAAGATATACTGGCAAGGTTTAACACAAAGCAAAAAATTGATGCCAACAAAAAACCGGTTTATCCGGGGTTTTATGACCCGCATAGCCATTTTTTAGGCTTAGGACAAATGTTGAATCAATGCGACTTAGTTGATACCAAATCTTATGAGGAAATCATTGAACGTTTAAAAAAATTCGCTGCCGAACATCCCGATCATCAGTGGATTATTGGTCGCGGCTGGGACCAGAATGATTGGGAGGTAAAAGTTTTTCCAACCAAAGAATTATTGGATAAAGCATTTCCTGACAAACCTGTGCTTCTGACACGCATTGATGGGCACGCAGCTATCATTAATTCAAAGGCTATTCAATTAGCCAGAATATCACCAGCCAGTAAAGTAAATGGTGGTGATGTAGAAGTAATAGACGGACAACTGACAGGTATTTTAGTTGATAATGCCATGGGATTGGTACGCAGAGTAATACCTGTTTCAACTGAAAAAGAAAAGCAAAATATGCTTTTAGCTGCACAGAAAGAATGTTTTAAATATGGTTTGACCACGGTTTCTGATGCAGGTTTGAATCAGGATGACATTGAGTTGATTGATAAACTGAACAAAGCAGGCTCTCTAAAAATACGCAATTATGTGATGGTATCTTTAGGTATCCGCAATTTGGACTATTATATCAAGAAAGGAATTTATAAAACCGATCGCCTCAATGTACGTTCATTTAAACTCTACGCAGATGGTGCTTTGGGGTCTCGTGGAGCTTGTCTTCTGAAACCTTATAACGATGAACCTACCAAAACCGGATTTTTATTGCTAAGTGCCGCCGAATTGGAAAGAAGCCTGACAGCCATCTATAACTCAGATTTTCAGGCAAATACTCATTGTATAGGCGATTCAGCCAATCGCCTGATTCTGAATCTGTATGGTAAATTATTAAAAGGCAAAAATGCCCGCCGCTGGCGAATAGAGCATTGCCAGGTAGTTTCAAAAGAAGATGTGCCTAAATTCGGCCGATATTCGGTTATTCCATCAATTCAGGCAACCCATGCCACCTCAGATATGTACTGGGCTGATGAACGTCTGGGCAATGAACGGGTAAAAACCGCCTACGCGTTTCAGGATTTACTAAAGCAAAACGGCGTAATTGCCAATGGAAGTGACTTCCCTGTTGAATACGTGAATCCATTATTTGGTTTTCATTCTGCAGTGGCACGTCAAGATGCACAGAATTTCCCGGATGGTGGCTTTCAGATGGAAAATGCCTTAACACGTGAGCAGGCTTTAAAAGCTATGACTATCTGGAGTGCCTATGCCAATTTTGAAGAAAAAGAACGCGGTAGTATTGAAAACGGCAAAATGGCAGATTTTGTGATATTAGAGGCTGATATTATGAAAGAACCTAAAGAAAAACTCCGTAACGTTAAGGTCACCAATACTTTTGTCGGAGGTGAGAAAGTTTATTAAATGTCAATTAAAATAGCTTTTTTTTGATATAAAGAGTACAACAAACAGCTAACTTTACGCAAGTTAAATTTACACAATCATAATCATGGTAAAAGTATTATTCGTTTGTCTGGGCAATATTTGCCGCTCTCCGGTTGCAGAAGGGGTATTTAACGACCTCATACAAAAACATAATTTAGCAGATAAAATCTCTTGCGATTCGGCTGGAACCAAGGGTTGGCACGCCGGACAATTGCCCGACCATCGGGCTATTAAAAATGCCCTGGATAACGGTATTGCATTAACTCATAAGGGCAGAGAGATTCAGGCAGCAGATTTAGATGCTTTCAATCATATAGTAGTAATGGACGAAAGCAACTTTAAAGATGTGTATGAAATGTATTATCGATTAAAACATTCAACTCCTTCTACCGAAAAACTCTTTTTACTCCGTGATTACGACCCTAAAGTAACCGGTGTAAAAGAAGTACCTGACCCCTATTATGGCTCAGAATTAGATTTCGAAGAGGTTTTTCATATCATTCAAAGAAGTTGTAAGGCCCTTATGAATAGTCTGATCGAGAAATATAAATTAGTTGAAGAAACTATTTAGTGATTTTATCCTGAACTGCGATTTAACTGATTGACTTGATTAAGAGAAGAATATATTCTTAGTTATTATAAATCGCTGATTATGTCACCGCTCTAAAAATCTGTATAATCATTAAATCATAGTTCAGACAATTTATTAATCATTCACTAAATCGTTCATTGAATTAATAATAAAATGCCCGATTTTCAGGATTTAGATATTGAAAGCGAAATAAACAGAGATTTCTCAAAGGCACAAGTAACCAGAATTGCCGGATACATTGGTGCGGATACAGATCGCTTTGCTGTTCTGATGAACATCTTTCTGAGGGGTCAGTATATTAATACACAAAAGGCAGGCTGGGTTTTAAGTGAATGTGCCGATGAATATCCGTTTCTGATTATTCCATATTTCAGAAATTTTATTCAGAAATTGCAGGAGCCTTTTGCTTCTGATTCTGTCAAAAGAAATATTATAAGGGTATGGCAGTATGTAGATGTACCCGACGAATACATTGACGATATTTATGACATTTGTTTTGGGTTTATCAATAGCAATGAAGCTATTGCCATCAGAGTTTTTTCGATGACAGTCTGTTATAATATTGCGAGAAAAATACCGGAACTGAAACACGAATTACGATTAATAGTAGAAGATATGCTTATGAAAAATCAGGACGGTTCGGCTGCTATTATTAGCAGGGGGAAGAAGATTTTAACCGACTTGAAGAAAAAATGAGTAAATTTGTGGGGTAAGAAAAACAAAGAAATTTATGAGACTTTCAGGCGGTAATTATACCCCAACGCATGAAATGTTTCCAAATAAACTACCTTAATTCAGGTTTCGGGGGTACTACACTATGAACAAGAAAGTAATTTTAATAATCCTTGATGGTTGGGGGATTCCCAAACCGGGCGAAGAATGGCGTTCGGCCATTGATGCCGCTAATGTACCTTATTTCAGAAAGCTCTTAAAAGAATATCCTCATAGTACTCTGGAGGCATGTGGTCGAGCGGTGGGATTACCAAACGGACAAATGGGTAATTCAGAAGTGGGTCACATGAACTTAGGAGCCGGACGCGTGGTGTATCAGGAATTAGAGAAGATAAGTATAGCCGTAGAAGAAGGCAAATTAGCCAAAGAACCAGCCTTGGTTGATGCTTTTGCCTATGCAAAGGCAAATAACAAAAAAGTGCACTTCATCGGTTTAGCTTCAGATGGTGGTGTGCATTCTCATATCGAGCATTTAAAAGGGCTTTGCAGTGCTGCGGCAGGTTACGGTCTGTCAGATGTATTCGTTCATGCGTTTACTGACGGGCGTGATTGCGACCCTAAAAGTGGCAAAGGTTTTTTAGCTGATTTACAAGCGCATTTAGGGAATTCAACCGGAAAAATAGCTACTGTGGTGGGTCGTTATTATGCCATGGACAGAGACAAACGCTGGGAACGTGTAAAAATGGCTTACGATTCTATGGTAAAAGGTGTAGGCGAGTCTACTATCACAATAGAACAGCTATCTGATACCATTCAGCAATCTTATGACCATAATGTAACTGATGAATTCTTAAAACCGATTGTTATTGTTGAGAACAACGCCCCTATTGGCTTAATAGAAGAAGGTGATGTAGTCATGTGTTTCAATTTCCGTACTGACCGTGGTAGAGAAATCACTGAAGTATTGACACAACAGGATTTTCCTGAATATGAAATGAAAGCACTTAAGCTATATTATCTTACCATGACCAATTACGATGAATCTTTCCATGATGTACACGTTATTTATGAGAAAGATAATCTGACTAACACATTAGGCGAAGTTTTGGAGCGGGCAGGTAAAAAACAGATTCGTATTGCAGAAACTGAAAAATACCCTCACGTAACTTTCTTCTTTTCAGGTGGCCGCGAAGAACCGTTTGCCGGCGAAAGTCGTTTGCTATGCCCATCTCCTAAAGATGTGCCTACTTATGATTTAAAACCACAAATGGCGGCTTTCGATATTGACAACTCGATCCTTCCTGAATTGCAAAAGCATGAGGTTGATTTCGTATGTCTGAATTTTGCGAATCCTGACATGGTTGGGCATACAGGTGTATTCAGTGCCGTAGTGCAGGCCGTAGAGGCAGTTGATAAATGCCTGGAGCAAGTAGTAGATACGGCACTCGAAAATGGCTATACGGCAATCGTGATTGCCGACCACGGTAATGCTGACTATATGATTAATGACGACAAAACCCCTAATACCCAGCACTCGCTTAACTTAGTGCCTTGTATTGTGGTAGATAAAACAGACCGTTATCAGGTAAAAGATGGAAAGTTAGGCGACATTGCCCCTACTATTCTGACTCTGATGGGTGTTGAAATACCAAAAGAAATGACAGGCAACGTATTAATTTCTTAAGATTCCTTCAAAATCTTTCATTAAAAAGAAATCCTCATAGCTGAGCTACGAGGATTTCTTTTTAATTGCCTTATTACAAAAGATTAGGCGTAAACCTCTTCTGCAATTTTATTGAATTCGTCAACCTTAACAGTTTTCTTTTCTACTGTCATATTTCCTTTCAAAAACTCGCGTACTTTTTTGCCAAATGCACGGTCTGTATAACGACGAACAGCATTATCTTTGTTTTCTTTCAATTGCTTGCGAGCCATATTATCGATAATGTCTTCGAGACCTTCGTAAGAATACGCACCGAAATAATTACGCATTTCTGCTTTTACTTCTTCAACAATATCATTATACTCTAACTTAATTTCGTTGTTAGATGCAACCTCATTACGGATCAGATCCATGCGTAAACCACGCGCAAAAGCATCATAATCTTTTTCGATGTCTTCTTCTGTAAATTTACCTTCGTTGATATTCAACAACCATTTTTTTAAAAATGCATCTGGTAATTCAATATGAATATTATCTAAAAGTGTTTTTTCTACCTCAAAATCTAATAAATAATCACTTTCACGCTCGTAGTTTTCTTTAACAATCTTCTTGATTTCTTCTCTGAATTCTTCTTCATTAGTAACTTTACCTGCACCAATCGCTTTGTCAAAAAATTCCTGATCAATATCAGCTGGTGCTACTCTTGTGATTTTCTCTACTGTAAATTCAAACTCCCCTGCTAAAGCAGCCGCTTCTTCCTCACTTTTACCTGTAGCGAAACCTAAATCTTTGGCATTTTCAAAAATTGACTGAATGTCAAAATTCACACTGCTTCCTTTTTCTAATCCTTTAAAAATATGGAAAGAGTCTTCACGCACGCGGCCCGTCGAGATGGTTGCATCTTTGATTTCAGTTTCAGATGACTCTTGTTTCAATGTTCCAAAAACCAGGTCTTCTTTCTCTACCTCTTCTGCTTCTGTATCTTTTCCAAAACGACGACGGATATCCTCAATGGCTTCGTTTACTCTCTCCTCTGTTGGCTCTATCTCGTAATTCGTAATGGCCGGAATCGAACTTAAATCTACTGTAAAGTCAGAAGCCAATCCTAAATCATATTCAAAAGAAAACTCTTTGCTGTTGTCCCAATCTACTTTTGCCGAAAGTTCGTTATCTGGCATTGGGTCTCCTACTACACGCAATTTATTATTGGTAATATATTCGTTAGTACTTTTTGAAACCAGGTTAATTACTTCATCGACTAAAATGCTTTTACCGTATAATCTTTGGATATATTCTTTAGGAACCATGCCCGGGCGAAAGCCTTTCACCTGTGCAGTTTTTGTATATTGCTTAATTTTCTTATCTACTTCAGGCTTGTAGTCTGCCTCTGTAACACTTACTTTAAGTCTGCCGGTTGTTGCAGAAGTCTTGTCGAATATTGTTTCCATTATGTAGGAATATGAGGTTTATTTTGATAAAATCGCCACGTTCAGCAGTAAAAAGCTGAACGACCAAAAAGTTTTATAGAGCTAAAACTGGTATTATTAAAAAACCCCCTGACCAGGCAAGGTTCAGAGGGTTGTCTGTACGGGCGGAGGGACTCGAACCCCCATGCCTTGCGACACCAGATCCTAAGTCTGGCACGTCTACCAATTTCGCCACGCCCGCATCGCTCATTTCCGGTCAGTTGTAACTGAATCGGGCTGCAAAGGTAATTAGTTTTTTTGTTCATGTCAACTCCTTTTAAAAAAATATTTATTTTTTTTCAAAACTTTTTCTCAGCCTATGAAAAAACAGAAATTTATTTATTGCTTTAAGAATTATTTGCGCTTACCCCGCTAATTAATTATATTAGTCTTCAGGAATACAATAAAACAAAAGGATGTTAGGAGAAATAGCAGAAAAAGTGGAAACCAGTCGCCAGCCTGAGCCAATGATAAATCTTGAGAAAGAAAGAGCGGAGATATTAGCAAAGTATCGTCGATTACTGCGGGCGGCCAAACCCACCCTGAAAGAAGATGATGCCAAACAAATAAAAAAAGCATTTACGATTTCGATGGAAGCGCATAAGGATATGCGGCGGAAATCGGGAGAACCCTATATATATCACCCATTAGAAGTGGCTCAGATTTGCGTAGAAGAAATCGGATTGGGTGCAACTTCAATTATCTGTGCGCTTTTACACGATGTAGTTGAAGACACAGACATGACCCTGAAAGAGATAGAAAAGGAATTCGGATCCAAAGTAGCCCGGATTATAGATGGTCTTACTAAAATATCAGGCAATTTCGAGCAAGGTACATCTGCACAAGCCGAAAATTTCCGAAAAATGCTGATTACGCTTTCAGAAGATGTACGTGTCATTCTGATAAAACTGGCCGACCGACTCCATAATATGCGTACGCTTGGCAGCATGGCTCGGAACTCGCAGCTGAAAATTGCCCATGAAACCATTTTTATCTATGCCCCCCTTGCTCATCGTTTAGGTCTATATAAAATTAAATCCGAGCTCGAAGACCTCTATCTTAAGTACACCGAACCAGAGACATTTAAAGACATTGCTCAAAAACTCAAAAGTACAAAGTCAACCCGCGACAGGTTCATTGACAACTTCATTAAACCTATCAAAAAAAAACTACAGGATACCGGCATTGAGTTTGTAATTAAAGGTCGTCCAAAACATATATACTCCATCTGGAACAAAATAAAAAAACAGAATACCCCTTTTGAAGAAATCTTCGATTTATTCGCTATAAGAGTAATTCTGCAGAATGTTCCGCCAGAAAAAGAAAAATCAGCTTGCTGGCAGGTTTATTCTATTGTAACCGATCAGTATAAGCCTAATCCTGACCGATTGAAAGACTGGATTTCAATTCCTAAAGCCAACGGATACGAATCCTTGCATACAACTGTTATGAGCCAGACGGGTCAATGGGTAGAAGTTCAGATTCGTACCGAGCGGATGGACGAAATTTCGGAAAGAGGTTATGCAGCACACTTTAAGTATAAAGGCAATGATACCTCAATGAATGCGCCGCTCGACCGCTGGATTAATCAGGTACGTGAAACACTGCAATCTGGCGACAAATCGGCTATTGAGTTTCTGGAAGACTTCAGAGGCAATTTCTATAACGAAGAAGTTTTTGTTTTTACGCCTAAAGGCGATTTAAAGGTATTAAGAAAAGGAGCTACTGTATTAGATTTCGCCTTTGAGATTCATACTGACATAGGCAGGAAATGTACTGCCGGAAAAGTGAATAATCAGTTAGTACCGATTAGCTATACCTTACAAAACGGCGATCAGGTCGAGATTCTAACTACCAAAAACCAGAAACCTTCAGAAGACTGGCTCAGGTTTGTTACTACTACTAAAGCAAAAGCCCGTATAAAAGACCTGCTGAAAGAAGAAAACAAGGTTTATTATAGTGATGGTAAAGAAATAATAACTAAAAAGTTTAAAGTTCTGGGCTTAGAAAATAACCTCGAAACACTTAATCAGTTAAGAGCCTATTTCAATAAAAAAGATTATAACGACCTCTATTATGCCTTTGGTAAAGCCTATATTCATGCCGATGAAATCAAGAAATTTAAGGCTGACAGAGAAGCACGTTTAAATAAACAAGCCAGAATCGAAATAGACAATAAGGCGTTTATTGATGCCAAGAGTTTTGAAAAAGAAATTAAAAAAGTAAAAGGTAACGACACTCTCTTTATCGGAGATGATTTACAGGAAATTGATTTTACTTTAGCCCGTTGCTGTAATCCTATACCAGGTGACGACGTATTTGGTTTTCTGACCGTCAACGAGGGGATTAAAATTCACCGCAATTCCTGCCCAAACGCACAGCAATTACTATCTCAGTATGGGAATAGGGTCATTAAAGCGCGGTGGTCGTCACAAGTAGCCAAAGCCTTCGTTGCTACTATACACTTAGATGGCATAGACCGGATGGGAATGATTCAAGACATCTCCAAAGTTATATCAAGCGAATTACATATTAATATGCGTTCTTTGGCAGTTGATACAAATGATGGTATATTTACGGGTGATATAAAACTATATGTTCAGGATACACGACATTTAGAAAAACTGATGAAGCAATTAGGCGAGATAGAGGGCGTTCACCAGGTAACACGTGTCGATGTAGAAAACTGAACCTAAACACACTATAATAACCCACTCCTCAATGAAACCCTTAGCTATCCTGTTAATGTTTGTATTGATTAGTTTGTCGGCTTCTGCTCAGACCTTAGATACCCTTACTGCAAAAAGAGTATTCATTACTACAAAAATATACAGAAATGGCTTTAAACTTTCGCATGGCAAAATCCTGAGCCTGTATAAAGATACCTGGCAACCCAAAGTAAAATATAAATGGGGCTATTACATGAACCCCGTAGCCCCTGTTGTAACTGTTGCCGGAATAGGATTAGCCGTAGTGGCTTTAAAAGGTAAAGATGCCACGGCAATTGTTAAAGGAAATGAAGTGCAGTATAAGATTCGTAGTCTTCCTAAATTACTGATTGGCATTGGCCTTGCAGGAGCAGGTTTGTGTATGATAGAGTCTTCTAACGAACTGGTTCAACACTCTGTCGATATTTATAATGCCAAATTGAAAAATCAGAAACCGGCAATTTCTTTTATACAACAGATAAATTTTGGCTTTACAGAAAGTAATGGCGTTGGTCTCACGCTCAGATTTTGATGTTTTGGTTTCATTATTGTCAGTAAAATTGTCTTCCAGAAGCCGCTTTAGATGTTGCTTCATTTTTCAGAATTTAATCTTCATATTTTAATCAGAGAAAAAAAATTGCCCTTAAATAAATTTTTTCGCTCTTAATTAATATTTAATATCAGAAAGGTTATAAATTCTATATATTTGTAATCGAATTTACAAAAAGGACTAAAAAAATCCCCGAATTACTTATACATGACAATTTTAGGAATTTCTGCATTTTACCATGATTCTGCAGCAGCTCTTATCAGGAATGGCGAAATTCTCGCAGCAGCCCAGGAAGAACGATTTACAAGAATAAAACATGACCCGGCATTCCCGGCGAATGCCGTAAGATTTTGTTTGGATTATAG
Source organism: Emticicia sp. BO119 (assembly GCF_013912375.1). Lineage (GTDB taxonomy): Bacteria > Bacteroidota > Bacteroidia > Cytophagales > Spirosomataceae > Emticicia. The sequence goes on from NZ_JACETV010000006.1 coordinate 210,902, forward strand.
TGGAATGACCTTAGATAAGGTAGATGCCATTGTTTTCTACGATAAGCCCTTATTAAAATTTGAACGTCTCTTAGAGACCTACTATGGCTTCTCTCCAAGGGGTCTTAAATCGTTTCTTACATCTATTCCGGTATGGCTTAAAGAGAAGATGTTTCTTAAAAGAATGCTTCATGAAGAATTGGAAAAAATCGGAAATTATAATAAAAGAAAAGCAAAATTACTTTTTCCAGAGCACCATCTTTCACATGCCGCCAGTGCCTATTACCCCTCTCCTTACCAGGATGCCGCTATACTGACTATTGATGGCGTTGGCGAATGGGCAACAGCCTCAATCTGTTATGGCAAAGGAAACCAGATGACAATCCTGAAAGAGTTGCGCTTTCCGCACTCGTTAGGGTTGCTATATTCGGCCGTTACCTATTATTGCGGATTTAAAGTAAACTCAGGCGAATACAAACTGATGGGCTTGGCTCCTTATGGCAATCATGGCTCTGCGCAGGTAGCCCGGTTTGTTGACCTCATCAGAAATGAACTCATCGAAATAAAGCCTGATGGTTCAATATGGCTCAATCAGGAATATTTCAACTATGCAACCGGGCTAAGAATGGTATTTGATGACAAATGGGAGCAACTTCTGGGCTTTAAACGCCGTGAATCTGAAAGTCTGTTAGAACAAATTCACTGCGATTTCGCCCTGGCCATTCAGGAAATTACAGAAGAGGTTGTGATTAAGATGGCTGAAGAAGCCAAACGACTGACAGGCTCTAAAAACCTTTGCATGGCAGGTGGAGTCGCTCTCAACTGCGTAGCAAACGGTAAACTGCAAAAAACCAGTATTTTTGAAAATATTTATATTCAACCCGCTGCTGGAGATGCAGGGGGTGCATTAGGTGCTGCATTGGCTGCTTACTATATCTATTTTAACCAGGAGCGTAATCCCACTCCGAATACTTTAGACGAAATGCACGGTTCTTATTTAGGGCCAGAGTATTCTGATCTTGAAGTGAAACAAATGGCTAAAAAGTACGATGCCAACTATCAGTATTTTGGAAATTTTGAAGAGTTAGCGGCAGAAACTGCCCAACTTCTGTCAGAAGGCAATGTAATAGGCTGGTTTCAGGGGCGAATGGAATTTGGCCCGAGAGCCTTGGGTGGCAGAAGCATTTTAGGTGATGCCCGAAACCCCGAAATGCAAAAAAAACTGAATTTAAAAATTAAATACAGAGAGGGCTTCCGTCCTTTTGCGCCGTCTGTTTTGGCAGAAGATGTCGAAGAATATTTTGAATGCGAAACACCCTCGCCTTATATGCTATTGGTACACGGAGTAAACAAAAAAAGAAGAACCGTTTTTCCCGACAATTACGAGCAATTGCCTATGATGGAAAAACTCTACTTTTTACGTTCAGATTTACCTTCAATTACACATATCGATTACTCTGCCCGTATTCAGACTGTCCATCAGGAAACCAATCCACGGTATTGGACACTCATCAACGAATTCAAAAAGCAAACAGGCTATGGCGTTATCGTCAATACTAGCTTTAACGTTCGTGGCGAACCCATCGTTTGTACCCCTGAAGATGCCTACAAGTGCCTTATGCGTACCGAAATGGACTATTTAGTAGTTGGAAATTTTATATTTGATAAAAAATTCCAACCAAAATGGACTGAATCAGAATCATGGAAAGATGAATATAAATTAGATTAGTTTTGCACCCCTAAAAACTATTATAACCTTAAACCAATCCCCCGAAGGGAGGGATATGTACAGATATGGATTTTTTACAAGACCTCTGGAACTTCTTAAAAGAAAGAAAAAAATGGTGGCTTATGCCAATGATTGTGGTATTATTATTAATTGGAGTTTTGATTGTGATTGGTGGCGGATCAGCTATTGCTCCATTTATTTATACTTTATTCTAAGTTATTTTAAAGAATGAAACAACAAAACACAAAAGAGATTGTCCTGACAATTGTGGTAGGGCTATTAGTGTTATTTTTTATTTTTAAAATACAAGGGCTTTTAATCGCAGCTCTTGTTGTGGGCCTATTGGGGGTACTTTCTAATTTTATTGCTGAAAAAATCGCCTGGATCTGGCTAAAATTTGCTGAAGTTTTAGGAAGAATTAACTCTACCGTATTATTGAGTCTGATTTTTTTCATTTTTCTTACTCCTATTGCTCTTTTAATGAAAATTTTCAAAAAAGAAGATGTCCTGAAACTGAAAAAGCCTGCTGCCAGTGCATACGATGAGCGAAATCATACTTATGTAAAAAAAGACCTGGAAAATACCTGGTAATATATCATTTACGAATATTCCTCCGACTTATACAAGCATTGAACTATACCCAGTGCTTGTTTATCTATTTTGAGAAAAATAATCATTCGTTGATACATTTTTCCGTTCTTATCTATTTTCTTTGTAACTTCACACCAAAATAACAGTCAAACATAGCGAACAATATGGTTCCGAATCCATCAAATTTTGACTCAGCCAAGCGTATTTTTACTGCCTACCTCGAAGCTAAACAGCTTCGAAAAACCCCGGAAAGATACGCAATCCTGGAAGAAATATACTCACGTGATGACCACTTTGAGGTAGAAGACCTGTATATTTCTATGAAAAACAAAAAATATCAAGTCAGTAGAGCAACAGTATATAATACCCTTGATTTATTAGTAGAATGTGACCTCGTAACCAAACACCAGTTCGGTAAAAACCTGGCACAATACGAAAAAGCCTATGGTTACAAACAACATGACCACCTGATTTGTGTCGACTGCCATAAAGTCATGGAATTCTGTGACCCCCGCGTGCAAAATATACAAAGTATGGTAGGCGATATGCTCCAGTTTAAAGTTATGCACCATTCGTTGATATTCTACGGCAATTGTCAACGAGAAAGATGTGAAAACAAAGTTTAATTTTTTCTAATATATAATTACAGACATAGTCTTTTTAACCAATAATGATTGATATACTTTTAGGTTTACAATGGGGCGATGAAGGCAAAGGGAAAATTGTTGATGTGCTTGCCCCTGATTATCAGGTTGTTGCTCGTTTTCAGGGTGGCCCCAATGCCGGCCACACACTTGAATTTGATGGCATCAAACATGTTCTGCATCAGATACCCTCAGGTATTTTCCGTGCCGATTGTTTAAATATTATAGGTAATGGTGTAGTGCTTGATCCTATCGTTTTTCGTAGAGAAATTGAGGGTTTAGCTAAGTATAACCTCGAATTGAAGAAGAACCTGATTATTTCAAAAAAGACTGCTATCATTATTCCAACACATAGATTATTAGATGCTGCTTTAGAAAAAGCCAAAGGTGATTCAAAAATTGGTTCTACACTACGTGGCATCGGCCCTGCATATTCCGACAAGGTATCTCGTCAGGGATTAAGATTAGGTGATATTCTTTCTGCTAATTTTGAAACCAAATACCGTAATCTGGTTTCAATACATAAACAAACTTTAGATTTCCACGAATTCGCTTATGACCTTTCAGAATCTGAAAGAGAATTTTTTGCAGCCATTGAATTCCTGAAAGAATTTACCATTCTTGACAGCGAATACATTGTGAACGATTCCCTTAAAAAAGGACAGAAAATATTAGCCGAAGGTGCACAAGGCTCATTATTAGATATAGATTTCGGTTCGTATCCGTTCGTAACGAGTTCTAATACTACTGCGGCAGGGGTTTGTTCTGGTTTAGGCGTTGCGCCCCGTAGCATTGGCGAAGTATATGGTATCTTCAAAGCTTATTGTACAAGAGTAGGAAGCGGGCCATTCCCTACTGAATTGAACGATGAATTAGGAGAGGCTATTCGTCAGGAAGGAAGAGAGTTTGGTGCAACCACTGGCCGCCCGCGCCGTACAGGCTGGTTAGATTTACCTGCTTTGAAATACAGCATCATGCTCAATGGTGTTACACAATTAATAATGATGAAAGTGGATGTATTAAATTTCCTTGACGAAATTAAGGTTTGTACCCACTATCGTCTGCCAGATGGCACAATTACAGAGCAAATGCCATTTGATTTAACTGATATTACAGTGGAGCCTATCTACAAATCGTTTAAAGGTTGGAAATGCTCTTTGGAGAACTTCCATACTTATAATGAAATTCCTGCAGAATTGTCAGATTATATCAATTATTTAGAAGCCGAATTAGCCGTTCCGATTAGTTTCATCTCTACCGGGCCAGACCGCGAAGCCGTTATTTTAAGAGAGGCTGTAGTGTCTTGATACCCAAATATTATAAGTCTCTTAGACCGAAATCTAAGAGACTTAATTTTTCAGACACATTGTACTTGATGGGTAAATAAACTCTAAGATTTTAATATACCATCCCTACGGGACTTAAAAGCGACTTTAGCTATTTTTTTCTACCTATATAGCATCCCTACGGGATATTTTTAAGTCCTGTAGGGACGATATACCGGTACGAATAATAAATTTCCCCACTGTCGATATCCCGTAGGGATAATATATTTCCATTTGATCAACGAGTATGAATCATATACTGGCCCAATATCTTTTCAATAAAGAAACCCTTTACAAAAATCCACAGACTGGAATAGATTCTGAAAAAGAGATTGTAGCCGAAAAAAAAGAGACCTCTTCGGCGGAAGAAACCCCTGAAGTTTTTTCAACACCAAAAGTTGCACCCACCCCACCCCCTGTTCTGGTAGCTGAAGCACCTAAACCTGTAGTACCTGTCACTATTCCTCTGAAACTTAACCATAAAGTTTTAGTAATTTCCGAGGTAATTTCTGAGGATGAAAAAGGTTTATTAAGTAAAATTTTAAGGGCTGTTGGTTTATCATTAGCGCAAATTGATTTGATAGAAATACAAAAAACTCAACAAATAGATTACCCATCTTTTATTGAACAAAAAATTACGGCCAAATTTATCAGCTTCGGGGTTGGGCTTAGTAAACTTAACTGGGATTTGATGTTGGTGCCTTACGAAATCAGAACAGTGTCAGGTATTGATTTTTTATTAGCTCATGATTTAGGTGTTATCGCAGCAGACACCAAATTAAAAAAAGATCTTTGGGCAGCTTTGCAAAAAATGTTTAATAAATAATCTTCGTCGCTATATTCCAACTCTACAAAAGTATTTTTCAATGACCTGTCATACTTTTAACAATTTTGTCAGTTAATACTGAAAATTTGTCAGAAAACCGTACCTTTGCGGCTCGTTGGCAAAAATCTTGTTGACTTGTCAGCAACCTCAATATCAGACATCTTTGTCTGGTTTTAACTTGTACAATTATTAAAACCATAAAAAATCAAAATAACTATGTCAGTAAACGTTAAGCCATTAGCAGACAGAGTATTAATTGAAGCTGCTCCGGCGGAAGAAAAAACGGCATTCGGTATTATCATTCCCGACACTGCTAAAGAAAAACCACAAAAAGGTATCGTAGTAGCAGTAGGTCCTGGCAAAAAAGACGAGCCGCTATTAGTAAAAGTAGGTGATAGCGTACTTTACGGAAAATACGCTGGAACTGAAATTACCGTTGAAGGCAAAGAATACCTTATCATGCGTGAATCAGACATCTACGCAATCGTTTAATTTTATCAGACTAAAGGTTCGCCGTTATAGTGTGGATTGTAGAACTGTCTCTATCTACATATAATTTCTATTCAATCATTCACTCATTTTTATTCACTAATTCATCATTAGTAAAACAACATGGCAAAGCAAATCATTTTTGATACAGAAGCAAGAGAAAAATTGAAGCGTGGCGTAGATACACTTGCTAACGCTGTTAAAGTAACTTTAGGACCAAAAGGTCGTAACGTAATTCTTGATAAAAAATTCGGTTCACCAGCTATCACTAAAGATGGTGTAACTGTAGCAAAAGAAATCGAATTAAAAGATTCGATTGAAAACATGGGAGCACAATTGGTAAAAGAAGTAGCTTCTAAAACTGCTGACCAGGCCGGTGACGGTACAACTACCGCTACTGTATTGGCGCAGTCAATCTACACAATCGGTGCTAAAAACGTAGCCGCTGGTGCAAATCCAATGGATTTGAAACGTGGTATCGACAAAGCTGTTTCAGCGGTTGTTGAAGCATTGAAAGGTCAATCAAAAGCTATCTCTACTTCAAAAGAAATCGAACAAGTTGCAACTATCTCTGCGAACAACGACTTCGAAATCGGTCAGATGATTGCTCATGCAATGGAGAAAGTTGGTAAAGAAGGTGTAATCACAGTAGAAGAAGCTCGTGGTACTGAAACTGAAGTTAAAACAGTAGAAGGTATGCAGTTTGACCGTGGTTATTTATCGGCTTACTTCGTAACTAACCCTGAGAAAATGGAAGTTGAATTAGAAAAACCTTTCATCCTGATCTCGGAGAAAAAAATCTCTTCAATGAAAGAGTTACTTCCAGTATTGGAAGGTGTAGCACAAACGGGTCGTCCGTTGTTAATCATCTCTGAAGATGTTGACGGAGAGGCACTTGCTACATTAGTAGTAAACAAAATCCGTGGTGCATTGAAAATCTGTGCAGTAAAAGCTCCAGGTTTCGGTGATCGTCGTAAAGCTATGTTGGAAGACATCGCTATCTTGACTGGTGGTACTGTTATTGCTGAAGAGCGTGGATTCAAATTAGAAAACGCTGACCTATCTTACTTAGGACATTGCGATAAAATCATTATTGATAAAGATAACACAACTATCGTAAATGGTGCTGGTGATCAGGAACAAATCACAGGTCGTGTAAATCAGATCAAAGCACAAATCGAATCAACAACTTCTGATTACGATCGTGAGAAACTACAAGAACGTCTGGCTAAATTGTCAGGTGGTGTAGCGATCATCTATATCGGTGCTGCTACAGAAGTAGAAATGAAAGAGAAAAAAGACCGCGTTGATGATGCACTTCATGCCACACGCGCTGCGGTTGAAGAAGGTATCGTATCAGGTGGTGGTGTAGCGTTAATCCGTGCGCAAGCAGCTTTAGAAGGCTTAAAAGGCGCTAATGGTGACGAAACAACAGGTATCGCTATCATCAGATCTGCTATTGAAGCACCATTACGTACAATCGTTGCTAATGCTGGTGGCGAAGGTTCAGTAATTGTACAAGCGGTTAAAGGTGGTGAAGGTTCATTCGGTTACAATGCTCGTGAAGACAAATATGAAGATATGTTGGCTGCGGGTATTATCGACCCTACTAAAGTAACTCGTTTAGCATTAGAAAATGCTGCTTCTATCGCAGGTTTATTATTAACTACAGAAGCTGTAGTTTCTGATATTCCTGAAGAAAAAGCTCCAGACATGGGTGCTCATGGCCACGGTGGTGGAATGGGCGGCATGATGTAATCAGATGCTTAGAACATACAAAGAAGCCCTCGGAGAAATTCGAGGGCTTTATTTATACCTGAATTTTACAGATTAAACACCAATCTGATGTTTGCTAAAGCCTATCAAATCGCGAGCAATTATACTCAACCTGTATTGATTTCAACTTTACGTTTCGATGGAACAGTAGAATGTAGTGTAGGTTCATTTGTGATAGTAAATAATGAGGGATGGATTATAACCGCTGCCCATATATTTGATACAATGCTGGCGCATCAACGAGATACGGCAGAGATAAATCAGTATAATCTGGAGGTAAGTGAGATAGAAAATAACAAATACCTATCAGCTCAGGATAAAAAGAAAAGATTAGACAAAGTAAAATATAACCCGAAATGGATACGAACGTACTCTTACTGGTGGGGCGCTGATATACATGGAATTGATAATATACATCTACTAACCGAAAATGATATAGCTATTGGTAGACTAACTAATTTTAATCATCAATTCTGTCCGCAATATCCTGTATTCAAAAAACCGGGTAATTTAGCTATAGGAACAAGCCTTTGTAAATTAGGGTATCCTTTTCATGAAGTAAAGGCTACGTTCAACGAAAACAACAATTCATTTCAGATTGCGCCAAATGCCTTGCCAATCCCACGTTTTCCGATTGATGGGATTTTTACCAGAGAGGTTTTACAGCCCAATTCCGGAAATAATCAATATGATGTGAAATTTGTTGAAACTTCTACGCCCGGATTTCGTGGACAAAGTGGTGGGCCTATATTTGATACTGCCGGGAATATCTGGGCCATTCAAAGCCGAACAGCTCATTTGGCTTTAGGGTTTTCGCCAAAAGTAGTGATTGATAATAAAGAGATCACTGAGCATCAGTTTATTAATGTTGGCATGGGTGTACATATAGAAACAATTCTGAAATTTTTAGAGGCTAATAAGGTTCAATACAAGGTAAGTGAATCTTAATAGCTTAGCACTTAAGTACCTCTCCCACCTTGAGGGCTTTTAAATCGCCTTTAATTTCACCCTGTTCTTCTAAGTTTCTTAAAACTCTCAAAGGGTCTCCCATAGGCTCATCAGATAAATCAAAAGTGCCATAGTGCATCGGTATCATTACTTTGGCATGCATATCATGAAAGGCTTTTACGGCATTTGTCGGCGAAACATGACTTTGTCCCATAAAGAACTCCGGTTTATAGGCACCTACGCCAATGAGACAATAATCTATATTCGGGAAGATTTCACCAATATCTTCAAAATGACCACCATAGCCTGAATCACCACTAAAGTAAATCGTTTTTCCTGAGCCCTGAATGACATATCCTCCCCATAAGCGAAGATTGGTGTCTCTCAAAAACCTTCTCCCCCAATGCCTTGAAGGCACATAATAGACCTTTATGGCATCATTAGTTTTATACTGCTGATACCAACCTGCTGCCTGAATTTTGTTGCTATGAGTAAATGTATTTATAAGCTTATCAACGCCTAAGCTTGTCAGATAAGTAGTATCAGGATTATTTTTGGCTAATAATCGTAGGCTCTTTTCATCGCAGTGATCTCGATGATCATGCGAAACCATAATATAATCAAGATTACGCAATTCCTCTGCCGGAACAGGTAATGCTGATTGTCGTTTTATGAGTGATACATTGAATAAGACCGGGTCTATCAACAAAGTAATACCTGCCAGTCGAATAAAGAAGGAAGCATGCCCTAACCACACAATACAATCTTTTTTTGATTCAAGAAAGCCTTGATTTTGTAAGACTTCTGCTCGCCATTTATCTGTTTTCTTCTCTGTTTTCTGCGGATTTTTGGTGAATTGCCATCTTAATACATCTCTGAACGAATCAACGAAAGGAAATTCATAATTCACAAACCTTTCTCTTTCATCAATGGGAGTTCCGTTCCATTCAAATGGTAATTTTATAGTTGGTAAGTCTGGATTGGAGGTATATGGCATGTCGTGAAATTGATTTCTCTTTATAATTTAAAGTTTTTTGTAAAAGTTCCATTAAATGTCTACGAAAGTTAATGTGAGAATAGACTTATGGATTACACATTTAATTCCAATTTTGGTTAGTCCCGGGTTGTTACTTTTTTGGGCTGCAAAAAAGTAACCAAAAAAGCAGCCTATCATTCAAACTCACGCAATTAAAAATCTGATAAACCCTTGAATATTTTATAGACTATAATCGGATTTTTAATCGCGCTCAAACAGGAATGACGTCATAAGGCTATGATTTTTAGTCGTTATTATCTTTCTTATTAAATATCATTATTTCACCAAATTCTCTTATTAAATACTTTAATTAATCATTTCTTTCTCTTCACAATAAACTTTTTTTCATATTTGCTGAAACAATACTGAATACTATGCCAACTTTTCAAGCTTTTTATGTGAGTGAAAATGAAGATAAAACATTTTCACGACAGATTATAGAACGTTCTACTGATGATTTACCTGCCGGAGAGGTACTCATACGTGTTAAATATTCATCTCTTAATTATAAAGATGCGCTTTCTTCCAGTGGCAATCGTGGAGTTACACGTAATTATCCGCATACACCCGGGATTGATGCAGCAGGTATTGTTGAAGAATCCAATTCTGATGAGTTATCTGTAGGTGAGCAAGTCATTGTGACAGGTTTTGATTTGGGCATGAATACAGCAGGTGGATTTGGCCAATATATTCGTGTTCCGGCTAAATGGGTAGTGAAACTACCAAGAGGATTACGACTAAAAGAAAGCATGATTTTTGGTACAGCCGGGTTGACAGCGGCTCTATGTATCGATAAACTCTTACAAACTGGCTTGACACCTGACAAAGGAAAAGTAATTGTGACAGGTGCAACAGGTGGGGTCGGAACAATGGCAGTCATGATTCTGGCTAAATTGGGATTTGCCGTTGTAGGTGTAACTGGTAAGCCGGAGGGAGAAGCCTTTCTCTTAAACTTAGGTGCCAAAGAAGTTGTTTCTCGTGAAGCTGTAAACGACCAATCTGGCAAACCGATGCTAAAGGGTATTTATGCTGGCTGTGTTGATACAGTAGGCGGCAATATACTCGCTACTATCCTGAAATCAATGCAATACAATGGAGTTGTCAGTTTGTGTGGTTTAGTGCAATCACCAGAATTACCAACAACTGTTTTCCCGTTTATCTTACGGGGCGTATCTATGTTTGGGATTGACTCTTCTGAATGCGATATTGAGTGGCGAAAGAAAATGTGGAAGAATCTGGCTAAAAAATGGAAACCAGAGGGCATTCAGTCTATTACCAGGACTGTCGGCTTAAAAGGCTTAGACAAAGAAATAAGAAAGATACTGAAAGGCGGACAGATGGGAAGAGTGGTTGTTAGGTTATGAAATTATACAAATTTCAAGTTGTTAAACTTAATAGCTATAATGTTTACTAAGTACACCATGTTACACAATTTGTCTTTTAATATAGTGTAACATAGTGTTTTTATAGTGCCCATTATGGCAAAATGTATAATACAATACTGTTTACAGACCATACTTATCAATCAGGTACACCAAAGCGGCCATAGATGCAGCGCCTAATTTCAGTTCTCTTTCGTTAACAGCATCTAATTTATCATTTTGCGCATGATGAAAATCAAAATAGCGTTGAGAATCTGGTTTGAAGCCAATTAATAAAGTACCCAGATTTCCTAACGGGCCAATATCAGCACCGCCACTACCTCTTCCAATTTCTGCTAATCCGTAAGGAGCTAATAGATTTTTATAGACTTCAACTTTAGCAATTTGAGCAGTAGTACCTACCATACCGAAACCTCTTGGCGTAAAACCACCATTGTCAGATTCTATAGCAGCAATATGGTTTTCACCGTTTTGCTTAGCTAAATCAGCATATTTCGTACCTCCTCTTAAACCATTTTCCTCATTCATAAACATCACAGCTCTGATTGTTCGCTTGGGTTTAATACCCAAAGCATTCATGGCACGTAATACCTCAATGGCCTGCACACAGCCCGAACCATCATCTTGTGCGCCTTCAGCTAAATCCCATGAATCAAGGTGACCACCTACCACAATAATTTCGTCAGGTTTTTCTGTACCTCTTATCTCTCCTACTACATTGTGTGAAGGCGCATCAGCCAGAGTCTGGCAATTCTGCTTGAAATAGAATTTCAGCTTTGGGTTTTCCTTCAACAATCTGCTCAACAAATTAGCTCCATTGGTACTTATTGCCGCTGTCGGAATCATCGGGATTCCCGGTGCATAACGCATCCCCCCCGTGTGCGGATTATCATCCTGTAAAGTAGTCATTGAGCGCACAATAGCTCCTACTGCTCCATACTTGGCTGCTTCTGATGCACCTGCACCTCTTTGGTTAACCGCACCCGCATACGCCTCAAAAGTATTAATCCTGGTTGGATCCATCGGGCGGTTAAACAAAACTATTTTACCCTTAATATTGGCCTCTCCCAGCGCTTTTAACTCTTCAAAGTTTTTTACTTGTATTACTTCTGCCTTAACCCCGGCAACCGGTGTTGCCACAGAGCCACCCAAAGCCACAACCGGCACTTTGGTTTTCACTTTTCCATTTTCAATATAAGCTTCTTCCTTTGCTCCTCTTACCCAATGAGGTACCATCACATCTTGCAGAAACACTTTCTGAAAACCATAATCTTCCATCACTTTTTTAGTGTACTCCACTGCTTTAGCAGCCCCTGCCGAGCCACTTAAACGTGGGCCTATAGTTTTGCATAGATACGTCAGCGTTTTATAAGATTCTCCATTGGTCAGAATCTCATCATAAATTTTTCGGATTTGTAAGGAATCGGCATTTTGTGCAAAGCCTGAAAATGCACAAAAAAGCAGGAAAAAGAGGATTTTCTTCATAGTGATTGTTTAGAAGTGTTCAGATATTTCATTTTTTCAAAAGTACATTTTTTGAGCAAAATATCCAACCGAATACTTCTGACAAAACAGATATTATCTGAAGAATAAAATATAGAAAGAGAGAATTATTAAAACTCCCACACAGTAGGATTTTTGTGTCTGCGTAAATGCTTCCGTACTTCCATCCAGAAAGCCAGAATTAAATAAAGGATAATAGGAGAGCCAAAAGTAAAAAAGGAAGCATAAATAAAATAGAGCCTTACGCTACTTGCCGAAAAGTTAAGTTTTTCTCCCAGACGAGAGCAAACGCCAAAAAGCTGGTTTTCTACGAGGTATCTTAGGCGATTCATTTTCTTTTTTTTACAAAAATATAACGAATCTAATAATAATCTCTTAATTAACAATAAAACAACAAAAAAATAATCTATACCTGTACTTTTTTGTACAACTAAATATAAGTTTTGTCCAAATATATTTTCTTCAAAACTTGTTTTATCATTAAAATTATGTACATTGCATTTCAATTCTTCATTTTCTCATAATTTTTTTAATTTCAATGCAAACAGGTGTAGTTAAATTCTTCAACGAGACTAAAGGCTTTGGTTTCATCGTTGATGATGCTTCAGGGCAAGAAATCTTCGTTCACGTGACAGGTCTCGGCGGCAGAAAGATTCGTGAAAACGATCATGTTGAATACGAAGTTGTCGAAGGGCGCAAGGGTTTGAATGCAGTCAACGTGAAAAAAATATAATTTTTTTCTGAGTACGATTGTTTCAGTTCCACAACCTCACTATTCTACCCAATAGTGAGGTTTTCTTTTTTTTGTCAGCGTAGTTTCCCTCAATTCCACAGGGGTTTTTACGCATTTTAGTTATTCGGTATATGAATATATAAATACTTAATTATATATTTCGATTGTATTTTGAAGTTTTGCCAAAATACAGAACCGGTTTAAAGTTTTTATTTAAAGCAGCAGCCGCACAGATGAAAATATGTGACTTTTGCTCCGGTAAAAATAATCATTTGCAGTTAAAGGCAATATGTTAAAAACAGGTTCATAAACTTCTATTATTACTTAATCTAAAACACCTTACTATTATGGCACTACAATGGCCTTTCCTGCGCGAAAGAGTAACCAAACTCGGAGACCTTTTTTCTTTGAAAGATGTAAAGGATTTTACTGGTAAATTTAAAACAGAAGTAAACTTAGCCAAAGGGCAGGATTCTCTGGCTTCGAAGTTCCTTGTAAATGGAGAAGTAAGAACCGGAGAGTTTTTTGGTATTGACAAAATCAATCAGTTAATCACTTTAGCAAAAGAAAAGAATAAAGGTTTATCTGGTATAAGAGTCTATTTTGGCCTTGCACACGAAAACTTTGATAGCAAATCAGGCGAATCAACAATTGCAAGCAGCCCGATTGAAGGCGCAAACGACTCATCATTAAGACCCCGGTTGTTTTTGGTTGCTGTAGACGAAACCGGTAAAGATATTGAAATTGACCTGACAGGTCTAAAAGATGTACCAGATGGCAATGGGTTGGGCAATGGATCGCCACAACCACCTTTTGGAAATGGATAAATATAAATAAGGACTTGGAAAACGAATGAATGGATTAATGCTTTTTTCCACAGTTTCAGAAGTAAGTATTCTTATTCCTGTAGCGATAATTCTTCTCAAAAGAAAATATTTGGGTACAGAATTAAGAATACTTGCTGCTTATGTGGTGATTACACTCATCAGAAACATTTTTGGCGTAACCTCAGATATCCTGTATTTTACAGGGTTGAACAATTACCATACGTTATTTTATTACAACTGGCATTCTATATTAGGATTTTATATCATTGCTTTTCTCTATTTTCGACTCCTGCACCATCGAAACTGGAAAATATTCATTGTTGTTGTTTGCTGTATCTTCACTTTCATTTCTTTATTAGAAATACCATCAGGCTCAATTACTGATATCGGAACAAGCATTTTCAATAATTACACCTATACTGCTTCAAGCCTTATTGTTCTAATCATTGTCTTAGCCTACTTCTACCAGCTTCTACAGGATCTAAAAGTTGAAAATATTACGAAATTTCCCTATTTTTGGGTGAGCGTAGGTTTGTTATTTTATTTTGGCGGGAATTTATTCGTAAACCTATTTTTAATAAAAGCTGCCAAAACTACTAATCAAATGACCTGGGGTATTATTAACTCTGCGCTTAGTATTTTATTTCATTTTACTATCTCTCTGGCATTCTGGTATAGTAACTCTTTGAATAATACGCAGCAAGATGAGTGATTTGCAATTAATATTTTTAGGATCTTCCGGTCTTCTGGTACTAATTGTTTTTAGTATTCTTTTTGTAGTATATTATAAACAAAAACAAGCCGAGCAAAAAGTTGCTATGCAAGAGTTAAAAGCCGAAATGCAAAGACAATTATTAGAGTCTTCTTTAGAGGTGCAGGAGGTAGAACGGCGAAGAATAGCCAAAGACTTGCATGATGAAGTAGGTGCGATGCTTTCAATGACAAAAATGAGCTTTAATCAGCTTTTAAAAAAAATAAAAACCTCGGCCGAACTGACCGAACAAGGGAAAACCACCAAAGAATTTTTAGACGAATCTATCAGTCAGGTAAGAAGAATTTCAAAAGAACTGGTTCCCTCTACCTTAGAGGATTTCGGTCTTATTTCTGCCCTTGATGAATTTATTCAGAAGATTCATATAGCTTCGGGAGTCTTATTTATTTTTAATCATGAAGGTATTGAAGAAAGTCAGCGATTTGACAAAAAAATTGAACTCACAATCTATAGAATAGCGCAAGAGTTAGTAAATAATGCCTTAAAACACGCCGAAGCACAGGAAATCACCCTGAAACTCTTGGCAAAAACCAATAAGATTGGCTTTATTTTTACTGATAATGGTAAGGGGTTTGATTTAGAAACAGTAAAGAAAGATCCTAAATCTGGTTTGGGTTTAAGAAATATTGAAAGCCGGTTAAGTGTGGTGAATGGTACTCTTAGTATTAAAGCCGGTATTGGACAAGGAACAAATACAAAAATAGAAATCCCATTACTTAAAAATCATTCGTGATATGTCAAATATAAGAATTGCCGTAGTTGATGACCACAGTTTGTTCAGAAAGGGCATGATTTCAATTCTTCAACAAGTTTCCGACTTTGAAGTAGTGATGGAAGCCACTAATGGTTTAGAATTTCTCCATAAATTACAAAATACACCTGTAGATGTAGTACTGATGGATTTACAGATGCCGCAATTAGACGGCACAAAAGCTACTGAAATTATACGAGAGAAATTCCCTCATGTAAAAGTAATCATTCTATCTATGCACGATGAAGATAAATATATTCTGCATCTGATGGAAATTGGTGCCAATGGTTATTTATTGAAAGACAATGACCCGGAAGAAGTAGAAAAAGCTATCAGGAAAGTAATTGAAACAGACATTTACTTCAGCGATTTTGTAAGTAAAGTGATGGTTCGCAAAATGACCCGAAAAACACAACAGGAAAGCAAGATATTTAATTATAAAACAGACTTATCAGACCGCGAGAAAGAAGTCCTCGTACATATATGCGAAGGTCTGACAACTATAGAAATAGGAGATATTCTCTCTCTAAGCCCCCGCACAGTTGAGGGACATCGATTAAGAATGATAGAGAAATTAGGCGTAAAAAATACAGCAGGTCTTGTTGCCTTTGCTATAAAAAATAATTTAGTCTGATTATTTACCTTCCAAAACTGCCGTAAATTCTATTTCAACCAAGTAATCTTTTTCAATAAGTGAACTCACTTCAACCATTGTAGTACATGGTTTGATCGACCCAAAAAACTCACCATGCGCTTTACCTATGGTTTCCCATTTCGAAATATCTGTCGTAAAAATGCGCGTCCGAATCACGTCTTTCAGGCTTGCACCTAATTGCTCAAGTACCTTCTCTACTTTCAGGATAATAAACTTGGTTTGAATATAAATATCATTTTTGCCCACCAGTTCTCCGCTATTATCAGTAGCAACAGTCCCTGTTACTTCAATCAGATTTCCGACTTTTACGGCTCTCGAATACCCGACAATATCCTCCCATTTTGCTCCTGTAGAAATGTTTATGCGACTCATAGATTAAAAAAGGCTTTTTTTGAAGCAAAGTTAGAAGAAAAAAGCCCTTTTGCAAATTATGTAAAGATTATCAATTACAGGGGTCTGCCGATACCTTAGCACTAAATGATGCACCTGATTCTACTTTAAATCCGGGTTTCAATAAAATAAACTTACCAGTTTCATAAATAATCGTAGATTCTGAAATAGTATTATTTGCCTCTATCAGTAACTTTGATTTTTTTATAGTATTAATAGCCAAGTCATCATTAACACTACTCAGCACAACCGCGTGCGCACAAGGGTTAGCTTGTTTTTCATAAGCAAACTGCCGTATTTCAGTAATTGTACCAGCTAAAAAACTAAAATTTAAAGTAGTCGAGTTATCAGGGGTAGTACAAGGTTCTCCACAAGGAAAACTATAGGTACTGAACGAGAATGTGCCAAATGAATATCTGTCTTCTTCCAGGCAATCTGCCCGTCCAAACGGGCACTCATTCTTAAACTGCTTTTCTCCATACAAAAATCTAAAACGTTTATCGTCGGTGTAGATACCCATGCCAAAATCATATTGGTTAGTCATTGCTGCCCAGTTTTCAGTAGCCATATTCCAGAAATTTTCGTAGTTTGGTGCTCCCGGAGGCAAGTTTGTTCTATAATCAACAGATTGATTGGTGAACGGTTGAGATTCATTGTATGTCTGCCATCTTTCGGCATAAGCATAATTGAGATTAATAAATATATTCAATGATACTCCGATATTAGAGCTACTCACAAAATAAGGTATGTTTCGTGTCTGTTTTACTGAAAAATGTGCAGAAATCCCCTCTAAAGCTATCCAGTATTCGTTGTAGGCACCCGCTTCTATTTTTTTATAAATCCCCGAGCTATCTTTTACAAATCCCCACTCCCATAATTTGGCTTTCATGTATAAAACACCTGTATTTGCATCAAAATTGACTTCTTCCGGCAATCCTCCCAGATTATCAGTATCAGATATATAATTGTTATAGAAACTCCCTTGCACCAGGCCATTCCACTCACGGGTAGCCCCACCCGCAAAAGGGAATACCTCTGTCAGGTACTTGGCATTGCTATAAGGCCGCCATGTCGGTGGCTGGTCTGGATAAATCCTTGTTTCAAAACCTGCCTGTCTGCCGGCATCATGGTTATTTATCATATTAGCTCCATCAGGTAACCGGGCAAAATAACTGATAGCCCCTCCCATGCGTTTATCAAAGCCAATCTTTATTATCTGGTTATCTAAAAAATAGTGCAGGCTATCTTCTGAAAAAGTAGTTTGTGAAAACCCCGTGCCATACACCATAAACAAAAATATAACCTGAAAATATTTTCTAAACATTTTCTTCATGTGGTTTAGCGCATAAAAGGATAGTAAATAGGTGGCCCTATAGAGAGAATAACAGGAATACACGATCGTTTTTAATTAAAAGCACAATTATGAATATTCCATAAACTCAAATTCCATTTCACAGAATCATCATACTGAATAGTTTTCTGCGTCTTCTTGATATAGAAAACTGTTCACCGCTTTTTAATAAAATATTGATTTCTTTGCTCCCTGAGTCAAACCATTCTATAGCCGAAAAATTAACTATATGGCTCCTGTTGACCCGATAAAAATTATAGCCTTTCAGTTTTTCTTCAAAAATCTGCAAGGTTCTTGAGCTTAATTCTTTTTTATTATCATTCAGGTAAAGCATAGTGTAATTTCCCTGCGATTCAAGGTAGAGAATATCTTGCGGGCTGATATCCCTTTTACTGATTCTGATTGTTTTCATGGCGTTATATTATTTTGAATAGGAAAAAATCACACCTCTTAATGCCAAGTTCGTTCCCTGCCAGTTTGAACTGGCTTCCAGTTTCAGGTAATAATAAAATTTACTATTATCAATTACGAGATTTTTGTCAAATCCGGTTTGTTTTTCCTGAATCCCACTTCCCATGGCGCTACTTATACTTGCCTCTACCGTCCCTACCGCATTGGTTTGCTTTTCAACACTATAAAAAGTCAGTGTCATGTTCCCTCCGGTATTTTGTATATAATGCATAATCATTTTTCCCATATAAGCCCCATCAGGTAATTCTACCGGAGCAAATGCATATGCATCTGCGCTTTTGGTATCATTAGCAAATGCAATCAAGGCTTTTTCAACAATACGGAGAAATGCCGTACTTGGCGTGTTTGCAGAAAGGATAGGGTGAAAACCCAAAGCAGATACATTATAATACGATAGTTGTGAAGTAGAACATTCTATCAGATTACCGCTTTCATCTGTACATACATGGCGTTCTCCAGACCCTGAAAGAGCAGTAGATCTTAATACAGAAGCCTGCACCGTTCCCGTAGCAGACATACTCCCACCTAATCTCAGTCTGTAGGTAGTAGAGTTATTAGGTGTTGTATTGATATTCACCACACCATTTTTCTGAATCACCATTGCATTGCTTGGGCTTCCTGCATTCTGTCCGTTACCAATATAAAGTAAAGGATCAGTACTTACCCAGCTTGTAGCATTGGCCGCGCCAATCGGCGAATTATAATAGCCTAATGCAACAGAATAATATGAGTTAGCAACTGTACCCGTACCTATAGCTGTACTATTATTGCCATAAGCATGGGTGTTTTCCCCAATGGCAATAGTACGGACAGACCCATCAGCAAAAGCCCCGACACCAAAAGCCATACCGCCGTTTCCGGAAGCATGAGCGTTTTCTCCGATCGCAATTGTGTTTGACGTGCCATCTGAAATTGCCCCGATACCAAAAGCCATATTTCCATTGCCAGAAGCATGAGAGTTCTCTCCGATCGCAATCGTATTTGATGTACCATCTGAAATTGCCCCGGTTCCGATAGCCACGTTTCCAATGCCGGAAGCCCACGAATTATAGCCTGTGGCAAATGAATGCAGTCCGATATTATTGGCATCCCAGGCACTTCCGTTCACAGAACCACATCTGAACGCACTTCGAGATGGTATCCACATCATCCGTGTTCCACCACCAGCCACAGGTGCAGTAGGCGGATTAGAAGTATTGTCGGCGGTGATCGGCACAAGTGTACTATAACTTGACCAGAACCCCCCGGGATTGGTATTTCGTATTTCTGTACCTCCGATCCCGGCAGTTGTCCACAAACTGGCAGGTGTTTGCCAGCTTGCTCTGCCCAAAGCATCAGATGTTAGTACCTTGCCTGCCCCCTCACCTATATTCATCATTCTGACAGGTACTTTAGTTTTAAAACTATCCGTACTTGCTTCAATAAATTGTGCTTTAGCCTGAAAAGAAACTATGGTTATGAGAAGTAAAAGTATTTTTTTCATGGTCTGACCTGTTATTTGATTGATACAAAGCTAACCCATAAAAAAGCACTATGCACCTACTAAAGTTAGTAGGTGCATAGCCAATAAAATTCTCTATTTTTTGTAATACAATTGCTTTTTACCCGTTTTCAAGTCAGTCAGTAGCAAAGCCCCTTTTTCTATATAATATTTTGAGTTAGCTATATCTGTTACCTTCCCGTTAATTTTTAATCTCCAGTAAAATATATTACCTTTAGTGTACCACCTTGCTCCTAAAGCCTTTGCTTCAGCAATCATTTGATTCCCCCCACTCTCTGACCTACCCGAACTATTTGGCCCACTCACGTACGAGCTTCCCCCTCCATCATCAATAGTACCATCTGCATTGAGTATAATACCACTACTCGAACCTCCATAAAAACCGCCACCACTCGAATAATTTTCTTCAATCACCCATTTACCAACCAGCGTCGGGTCTCTGTACAGTCCATCTGAGCTGACGGTATTCATCTGAGTTGTCTTTTTATTGAATGTACCATTTAAAATCACCTGTCCGTTATAGCTGACCTGCTGAGAAATTTGATCATTTGTAATCTGCATCGAAAAATTAAATACTGTCCCATCTTTATAGGTTAATATTCCTGTAGCACTCGCACCTCTGGTACTGCCTTTTAATACATAATCATCCTTAGAACCATTTACCATAACATTGAGTTGCCCGTCAATACTATTGGTGGCTGTTACTTTCAGGTTCATTTCAGCCGGAAGTGTCCCATTTGCATTTTGCAGATTTCCTTGCCAGACTCCCGCAAAAGATTGAGCCGTAGCATAATTACTTATAGAGAAGAGAATCAGTATAATGTATTTCATGGTCGTGTTTAACTTAAAACCATCGAGGCGGTCTCGAAAGTCTATGCGATAAAATATATTTAAACAATCTGCCGTTTTACTGCTTTTGAGATAGCCTCTGTTGCAGAGTTTACATGTAATTTCCTGTAGATATTCTTCAAATGAAAATTAACGGTAGAGATACTTATTTTACATTCATCGGCAATAAGTTTATAACTCATGCCTTTTACCAGACAGTCTAAAACTTTCTGTTCGTTCACCGACAATTCCTTATATTCCTCTTTGGCAAAGGTCTGATTCTGCTGCTGAAACATAGTCCATACTTTTCGGGCAATCACAGGTGGCATTGGTGAGCCACCCTGAGAAACCTCAATAATGGCGTCAATATACTGTTCAGGACTTGAATCTTTCAGAATATACCCGCTTGCTCCCGCGCAAATAGAGGCAAAAATCCGTGCATTATCTTCAAAAACAGTTTGCATAAGAATCTGCACCTCAGGGAATTCTGCCTTGATTTGCTGTACTGCTTCAATCCCCGTTATACCAGGCATCTGAATATCCATCAGTATTACATCGGGTTTATCCTTGCGGATAACCTTAACAGCCTCGTTTGCATTCGGATAAGCCCCCGTTAACAATAGTTCCTCTGCTACTCTGATTGTTTCAGCAAGTAATTCCCTGATTTCTCTAATATCTTCAAAAATGGTTACACGTATCATCGTAGTCGAGAGAGTTTTTGTAAAATTCACGATAATCCTTGTGCCTGACAACTACTAAAATTAGTAGGATGACCCATTTGCTATCGATTCTCTATGCGCCGGTATTATCAAAAACAAAATTCAGTTCTATTTTTGTCCCCTTCCCAGCTTCCGAACAAATCACTACATTACCCCCTAATGCTTCGGCTCTTTTCTGAAAATTAAGAAGTCCGTTCCCCTGATGCATATCTTGTGTATTAAAACCTTTACCATTATCCGAAATTACCAGTTTACCATGCTTACCAAAAGCAGATGAACTTAGGCAGAAATCAATTTTCACCTCGCTGGCTTCTGAATGTTTTGCAATATTATTAATAACCTCCTTAAAGAAAAAGTACAGATTACGCCTCTGTTGAGTTGATAAAGGCAAGGCAGGTATGCTTTCATCAATATTCAGGTTCAGTTCTATTTGTTTTGATCCAAGTGTCTCTTTAGCAAATTGCACCATACGGTCAATCCATTCGGCAGAGTCATCATTTTCCGGGTTCATGTCATAGACCGCCTCTCTTACCTGCCGCATCATTTCTCTTGAACGAGAGCTGATTTTACTGAATATATCGGATGTTTCAGGTACAGACTTCTGGAATTTCATACGGTTTAACTCAGAAAACATGGTCAGACTACTCAATGAAGCGGCTAAATCATCGTGTAAGTTAGTCGAGATTTCGTTTCTAAGCATCTGCTGTCTTTGTTGTTCTTTCTGGCTTCGACGCAACTTGTCACCAAAAGCCACAGAAAATAAAACAATCTCAAGCATCGATCCCACCATCAGATAATATTCCTGATTCATGGCTGAAATAACATTCAGATTTTTTAAAGCTACGATAATAGCCGCTATTGAAATACTTACCATCGCTAAAGCATAGAGCCATATAATACGGATATTGCGCGAAACATAATTGTAAACCATATATGCTTGTATTAACAACAAAAAGAAGGTAAGCCCGATACTGATAAAATTAGAGTACCAGTCATAATGGATTAATAAGATAAGACTGAATAAAGCGATTATATAGGAAAGCCATCGAATCGGTTTGATTAAATGCGGGAGATTTACTTTCAGATTTAAAAATTCAATCGTAAAATAAATCATGAAAAAAGTAGAAATATTCAGAAATAAGAGATGTCCTCTGTCATTCAACCACGAGTTTGACCATACGTATTGATAAAAGAACCCGTAAAGTACTGCTTGCAGCCCACCGAAACACAAAACATACAGAATATAAAAAACTAAGGATTGCTCGCGGATAACCAGCCAGAGAAAGAAATTATATAATACAATCAGAAATATAAAACCAAAATAAATGCCCCAGATAATCTTGCGATTCGACATAGCCTGAAAAAGCTCCGACTCCTGCCAGAAATAAACAGGAAACTTTAAATCTTCAGTACTTTTGCATTTCAGAAAGATAACATACTCCTGATTTTCAATCATATCAATTTTAAAAATAGGATTGGCATCTTTAATAGTATTCAGATGATATGGATAGTGGTCGCCTGATTTTTTTGAATTAATAATACGGTTATTCTCTACCACAAATAAATCAATCTCATTGACCCTGCTATTAGCTATTTCCATTAACCATTGTCTATCCGCCAGATTCATCACACGCATCATAAGCCATACTGTTTTATCCGAATAACCAAAGTTTGGTATATCATTTAAAGTAGGTTTAAATCGGCTCAAAAATGCTTTATCTTCCAATAACGGTCTTGTATATTGGTTATTTTCATCGATAAATCCCTTACAGCGGTTGCCCACAAATAACTGATTTTCTTCCTTATTTAATGTAAAGTCAGGTGTAAATATACTCTTGGTAATATTATCCGGATAAAACCGGTTAACACCGTTCACGCCTCCGAAAAACAACTCTCCATCTGAAGTCTGAAAAGAGCTATAACCATTAAACTCATACGCTTGCAGACCATCATTCAGATTAAACGCAATAAATCTCCCCTGTTTATTATCAAATCGTGCGATTCCTCTGTTGGTACTCACCCAAAGATTATTTTTTTTATCAATCTCGCAGGCATAAATAAAATTATTGGGTAGTCCATCTTCGGTAGTAAATGTTTGGATAGTTTTCTCTCTTAACAAATACTTTACAAGACCCTTACTCGTACCAATCCACCAGACCGACCCGTCTTTAGCTAATTGAGCACAGATGGGTATCCCTTCCTGGATAATCTTTATAATAGTAAAATGAGCAAAATTGTCTTTACTTTCCAATAGCCAGAGTCCTTCGTTATACACGCCAACAAAGTATTTACCTTCTTCTACTTTCTTTATCAGAGAAATTCTTTTATTAGGTAAAACCACTTTTTCCTGAAACCTGTAATTTTTCTTATTAATAAAATAAATACCTCCTTCTGTCCCTGCAACCATTGATTCTCTGTCTTCTTCAATGCACCTGATAAAATTCGACAGCACAGCATCTTTTCCGTAGCTATTGTTCAGTTTCAGAATAGTATTACCTTTCATTAGAGCTAATCCTTGAGAAGTACCAATCCATAAGTTTTCTAAAGAATCTTTTTTCATATACCTAACGGTATTAGAAGGAAGCGGATATTGCTTGTTATCATTATAAAAACTTTTTACAATACTCAAATCTTTATCATTCAATATCCATAAGCCGCTTTGTTGTGTACCCAGCAACAACTGTTGTTTTTTTTCATCTTTAATAATAAACCTTACAGAGTAGTTTAATAATTGCTTTGGAAAATCTTTAGGAAACGGAATTCTGAAACTGCTTAAATTATTCGGAAGAATCTGTATTCTGTCAATGCCATAAGGGTCAGTATTAACCCAGATAATCCCGTCATAGTCAACATATACCTGGCTTATTTCATTGATGTACAGGTTATTTTTATCTAAAAATCCTTCATTTTTAATCTGTGCAAATTTCTGGCTGGCTATCGAGTATCTGAGCAATCCGTTTTTTTCGGTACCCAGCCACAAATTACCTTTTCCATCTGTATCCAAATCAAATACTACATTGATAAACTTATCTTTTTCAAACTCACTTATAAGTTTTATATCATTATGGCTATAATCAAAACGCACCAAGCCTTCAGAGGTAGCAATCCATAAAAGTTGATCTACAGGAAGAATCTTAATAATTTCAAGAGGCTTCCCTGCCTTATTTTGAGGATGATCTGAAAAAAAATATTCAATACTATATTTCTTATCAACAGCAGTATCCAGTCTGATGATCGCATCAGAACTATGAATCCATAATTTTCCCTGCTTGTCAAACTGTGTAGAATTAACAGTGCGGAAATAACTCGTTTTAAAAGATTGATTAGGTAATATCAGGTACTTCCGACCAGTTTTAACACTAAGTTTTACCAGACCCTCTAAAGCCGACCAATACCAGACCATACCATTCATAGCTTTAATCGGGAAAACCTCGCTTTTAACAGTTTTGCCTTGATTGTCTGTAATAGTGTAAGCCTTAAAATTATTTGAAGTATAATTATAGTGGTTCAGGGCACTTTCTGTGCCTATCCATAAATCACCTTTTTCATCTTCAATGATTTTCTTTATTTCAATACCATCAATACTATTATTTTTCTTTTTTGAAGGCCTGAAAACCGTAAAAGCCCCTCCGTCCCACTTATTTAATCCATCTTGTGTACCAAACCACATAGTGCCCCTTGAATCTTTCAGCATAGCCAGTACCGATCCCTGCGAAAGCCCCTTCTCAGTACCATAATGGTCAATCCTGTAATTCAGTTTCTGGGCATAACCCTGATCAAACAGAAATACTCCTGACAAGACAACCCACCTGAATAATAATATCTTTGGGAATGGCATGGTATGTGGCTAATTTTCAGATTTTTAGCAGAATATATAATTGAAATTACAAAAAACTGTGTTTGCTACCAAATAAGCCCAATAAAAAAGGACTGAACCCACAGGTATCAGCCCTTAAATATATTTTATGTTTGTTAAGTCTTAAAAAATATTAATTCCAGTATCAGACAAAACAATTGATATACTGCAATAATTACTTAATCCCTGACTTAGTCAATTACTTAGCCTCATTCGCCATTTTCTGTACTTGCTGACGCTCATAGAAACTGATAAAATCTTCTAATTTATCAACCGGAATACGTCGGGCTATTATTTTCTTATCCTTATCTAAAATATAATTTGTAGGTGTCGAATACACATCAAAATTATTTCTGAAATAATACCTGCCTTTAGCATCCCACAGGTTCAGTAATTCTCCTGTTTTATAAGTATTCACAAAATTGCTTATCTTCTTCTTGTCATAGACAATACTTACATTATAGATGGTAACTTTTCCTTTGTTGGCATGATAAAACTCCATCAGTTTAGGGGCAGAGTCTTTACAGTGTCCACATTCGGGGTCATAAAAATGTACTAAAGTGTATTTGGTCTTGCTTTGCATAGGCGAATGCTCTCTACCTAAAGAGTCAGACACAATTAACTCAGGAAATACAAGGCCTGTCTGTAAAGGCTTCAGAATATCCACTCTCTCTTTGAATTTAGCTCTCTGTGTTGAGTCCAACCAGGGTGCATTTTTCAAATAATAGTTTTCAGCCAGATGCACAAAAACACCATCTAAACCCACAATTTCGTTATTTTCATATTTATTGGTAATTTGCCATAATACGAAGCGATATACTTCCTGATTAGGCTTAGCCAGTTTCAATACCTTATCTGCATCTCTGTTAATCGAATCCGTTACCTGATAAACCAAATCCTTAAAATAACGCTCTACACGGCTATGTAAAAAAGGGGAACGCAACATTCTGTCATCTGTAAAGTCTATATTATCAAAAAAATGCCCTTTATAATAATTAAACAGATACGTCGAGTCAGGGCGGCCATTTGCTTTTTTAGGTAATACTTTTGGTAACTCCGGCTCCATATTACCTTTAATAACTTTGGCTGCAAAAGTACCTTCATTCGTTTTGGTAAAATCCTTCATATAAGTCTCCACATCCGCCTGAATCTTCTCCATCTGCTTACGGGTTGCTTCTTGCGCTACCGGATCATTTTTACCTTTGGCAGCCATAGAAATTACCTCTGCTTCCTTACTTTTATCTTGTAAAAACTTACGGTAGGCAAACAATAAATCATTTTCTTTTGAGCCCTTAAACTTAACATGCCCTACAAAATCAGTAGTATCGCTTTCTATTTCCATAAATTGCTCTTTGCCATCAACAGCAAAATCATAATATTTAGATGGCGACAAAACAATCAGATAAATTCCACCCTTCAGAGGGTCTTTACCCTGAAAATTCAATAAGCCGTTCTCTACTTTGGCCGAATCGACTTTAATATATTGATTGTAGCCAAAAAAATGGGCTAAATGACAAGTCTTGCCTTCTTGAATGCCTTTCATTCGAACCTTGATTGAGTGTCCGGGTTGTTGGGCAGAAACTCCACTGATCGCAAAGAAAAGTGAAAGTATGAGTAAGGGTGTTCGGTAATTTTTCAAAAGCATTTTTTTATTTTTAGTCTATTTCTTTACAATTAACAAAGATAAGTGCTTAATTTATCGGTTCTTGTTAAAAACTTGTTAATACTTCAAATACAACTCTAACGAAAAGCTATGTTTCATATTGTTTCAAAGATACTTACTTTCTTTCTGATGCCAGCCGGTATCATCTTTATTTTACTGATTTACGCTATCTCTACAAAAAATCGTACCAAATCCAAAAAAATAATTATTGTTACATTGTTTTTTTTCTATCTTTTCACAAATCCCTTCCTGGTCAACGAAATTTTATTGTTGTGGGAAATCCCCCCAACGGCTATTTCAACAGTTAAGCCACATGATATTGGTATTATCCTGACAGGCAATACCATTAATACCACCAGACAACCTGCCGAAAATATATATTTAACAGGTACAAGCGACAGAATCGGACAAACATTACAACTCTACAAGCTTGGTAAAATAAAAAAAATACTTATCAGCGGTGGAGATGTCCCTATCCTCCGCAAAACCACCACACGGGAAATAGATCAGATTGCCCGGTATTTAATTCTAAACGGAGTAACCAGAAAAGACATTTATTTAGAAGATCGTTCAACCAATACTCACGAAAACGCAGTAAATACTTCAAAAATCTTAAAAAAACAATTCCCTGATCAAAGTTATATTCTCATTACCTCTGGCTTTCATCTGAGAAGAGCTATCGGTTGTTTTAAAAAAGTGGGTGTTAAGCTTACTCCATACGGTGCAAATTACGTGTCGTCTGAGCGGCAATGGGTACTCACTTATTTTCTCCCAAGTGGTCATGCAATAGGCTATCTACAGTTAACATTGCGTGAAATAATCGGTTATATAACTTATTGGGTATTTGGCTGGATATAAAAACAAAAAAGCAGCAGCAATTATTTAATTACTACTGCTTAATAATCTGATTCCAAATATTATTAATCCTGTATCGTTTCTTCAGGACTATTCATTCAATAAATCAGCTCAATTTTGAATAATATTTATTATAAATAGCTTCATAACGCTTGGCGGCTTCTGCTTGCCCGTTACGGTTACATACATTAGCCAGAATCTGTAGATTACGCAGGTTAATCTCGATATACTGTTGTACATTATCAGGCATCCATTCTGCACTCGTTCTTTGCGCTTTTTCTGTAAAATAAGCTAAATTAGCATCAGCGCGTTTGGTCATAACCTCTGCTATTTCCATCGCCTTTTTATTATCTCCAACTTCAAAATAATACATAACATAGTTTGTACATAGCTGATCATACGGAATGGTATTATCCGGCAAAACCTTGTTTGCATAATCTAATACCTCTTTTGCTTTTACTTTTTTATCTTCTCTTACCAACTGGTCGGTCAAGCGCAAGAAAGCCAGACGGGCTGTAATAACAGGCACTTTCAGGTAAGTTTCTGAATCATAATATACCTTTGGATTATTCATTTCACGCCATGACATCTTCTTAAGCATATTATCATACATTACATCTGTATTTACAAAGCCATCATCACCCGGAGATAATCTGAACGGCATCAATCGATAGGCATAGCCTTCCAGTTGCATATAATCTCTCAGGTTCAGATAGTTATCGGTTGCCAGAGTACCTGCAAAATAGATAGGTCTTTTCCAGTTATTCTGGGCAATCATTTCCAGTTGCATCAAATCGTTTTTCAATAAATCACGTTTGCCGATGTTCCATACCATCTGCCCTGTCAGATAAGGCTCGTATTGTTTTCCTACAAAGCCCATTTTCTTTATATCTTCTACATTGTAGGTCAGAAACAGACTGTCTGATGGCAATGAGTTTATGCTTTCGCCTGTGGTTAGTGGAATCTGAATAGCGGGGTCATTTTTCTTTACTAACTCCAGAAACTCTTTCAGGTTAATTGGTTGTTGCAAACGCTCAACATAAGGAATCTGATCATTGATACCACTTAACAACTGATCGGTTGAGAAACTGATCGGTAGTGGGTCAGACTCATACGTTTTGCGTTTCATTTGCTCACAATACCAGTCTGTGCCTAATAAACTCAGGTTACAAACACGTACATCTGTGCGGAAGCCCTCCACTTCTTGCACATACCAGAGTGGGAAAGTATCGTTATCACCACCTGTAAACAGAATGGCATCTTTAGCACAAGAGTTCAACAGGTTTTTGGCAAAATCAACCTGATGATAACGGTTCGAACGGTCATGCCCTCTCCATGCCTGCGGAAGCATAATAAGCGGCACTACTAAACCGATAGCAGTCGCAGAAATGGCTCTTACCTGTGTATTTTTTATAAACTTCAATGCATAGTCAAACAAACCCATCACTCCCAGACCAATCCAGATAGCCCAGATATAAAACGAACCAACGTAGATGTAATCACGCTCACGTGGCTCAATTGGTGGTGCGTTCAGAAATACTACTAAGGCAACCCCGGTAAAAATAAATAATAAAAGGAGCACCAGCGCATCACGCTCACGACGGAAATAGTGGTAGAGTAAACCCAGAATTCCTAAAATAACAGGCAAGCCATAGAAGTTGGTCCTACCACGATTTTCTTTCACAGCTGGAGGTAAACTATTCTTTGTCTCAAAAATATTAGTTGGCCCTGCACCTTCAATATCACTCGAGCGCCCCCAGAAATTCCAGGTAAAATAGCGCCAGTACATATACCCCAACTGACGCTTAAACATATACATTACATTGGTAATCAACGTAGGTTTTTGTTCGGGCGACAATCCCATTTCCTGTCTGTACACTGCCTGATGATTGGCATCAGTGCTCCACATACGTGGCAATAAACTTTCGCTGTTCGCCCCCCAGATATAATTCGGTTTATGGTCATATATCTCATACTTATCTTTACCGACTTTGTAAATTGGGTCACCGTTTTCGATAGACTCTAATTTGCCAGTAAATACAGGACCGTATAACAAAGGGCGGCTACCATATTGTTCACGTTTCAGATACGAAACGTAGTTCAATACATTACTCGGGTTATTTTCGTTAATGGGCGGATTATAATTTGAACGGATCAGGGCAATGGTATAGCTCGAATACCCAATCAGGATAAAGGCAAATGCGACTAAAGCCGTATTGGCAACCACCATACCTTTTTTATTGGTATAGAAAATCGCATAAGTTAAACTACCAATTAACAAGATCACAAAGAACAAACTACCCGAACTGAATGGCAGGCCAAAGGTATTCACAAAGAGTTTTTCAAAGCCAAAAGCCAATGACGGAATACCGGTAATAACCCCTACATTAATAATACCCAGTACTACCATACCTATCAAAAAGGCAACAATACCACCTTTCCATGACACTTTTTTGGTCTTTTTATAATAATAAATTAAGGCTAAAGCAGGAATCGTAACCAGATTTAATAAGTGAACTCCGATAGAAAGGCCTACTAAATAGGCAATAAATATCAGCCAGCGGTTGGCATCTGATTCATCTTCGATTAACTCCCAACGGAACGCCGCCCACACTACAATAGCTGTAAAGAATGATGACATACCATATACCTCTGCTTCAACTGCCGAAAACCAGAAAGAGTCAGAGAAGGCATATACCAACGAACCCACTGCACTTGCGCCTAATACCAAGATGGTTTCTGTTGAGTTGAGTTCTGCCCCTTTTTTACCAAATACCTTCCTTGCCAGCAATGAGATTGTCCAGAACATAAAAAGAATGGTGAACGCACTCGAAATAACCGACACCATATTTATCATCAATGCCACTTTGGTTACGTCGCTTCCGGCTAACAGAGAAGCCATACGGCCGATTAATAAGAAAAAGGGCGCTCCGGCAGGGTGAGGAACTTGTAGTTTGTAGGCACAGGCAATAAACTCGCCGCAATCCCAGAAACTTGCCGTAGGTTCAACAGTTAGTGTGTAAGAAATCAATGAAATGGCAAATACTGCCCACCCAACGATATTATTGAGCCTTTTAAAATTGTTCATTTGATAGTGAGTAAATGTATAAATGCTTAGTTCAGGGGGTGAATTCGATTCCCAAATCAGAACGATGGCTCAAAAATAGAGAATTTAGGGCAGAGTTTAGAAAAATTTGACTTTAAATTATGTTAAATGCCAGAAATGAGACAACAAAAAACCCTCCTGGGTTCAGGAGGGTTAATTCGTCTTATATCTCAATGAAAGAAATCTTTCATCCGATCAAATATACTTTTATCGCTTTTGGTGGCTCTTGGCTGGAAGTTTGGTGCTTCGCGGAGCTTTTCTAAGATTGCCTTTTCTTCACTATTTACGCTGGTTGGCGTATAAATATTTACGTGTACCAACTGATCGCCAGTGCTATAGCTGTTTACTTCTTTTAAACCTTTGCCTTTCAGGCGCAGGATTTCGCCTGGTTGCGTACCTGCTTTGATACTGATTTTTACTCTGCCGCCAATGGTTGGTATTTCGGCTTCTTTACCTAATACAGCATCCGCAAAGTTCAGCTTCAGATCATAAATGATATTATTCCCGTCACGTTTCAGTTCCGGGTGTTCTTCTTCCTCAATCACTATCAGTAAGTCTCCGGCTACTCCCCCACGGGTGGGTACGTTCCCTTTGCCAGTCATCGATAATTGCATACCCTCACCTACCCCTGCCGGAATTTTGATAGAAATTAAATCTTCATTCAATACACGGCCTTCACCAAAACAAACTTCACAACGGTCAACAATCACCTTACCCTCTCCCTGACAGGTATGACAGGTGCTGGTAGAAACCATTTGCCCAAGCATGGTACTTACCACCTTACGGATCTGCCCTGACCCATTACAGGTCTGACAAGTCTTTTGAGAATTACCATTTTTTGAGCCATTCCCTGTACAGGCATTACAAGATACATAGCGTTTTACTTTTATCTTTTTCTCTACACCATTGGCTATCTCTTCCAGATCCAGTTTCAGCTTGATACGAAGGTCTGAACCTTTACGCACAGGTTGGCCCCCACTACCGCGTCTGCCACCACCACCAAAGAAACTGCCAAACGGACTGTCGTCACCAAATACACTACTGAAAATATCTTCCATATTCACTCCGGCACCACCAAATCCGCTGGCACCACCCATACCCTGATGACCGAACTGGTCGTAGCGTTGGCGTTTTTCGGCATCTGATAATACTCCGTAGGCTTCAGCTATCTCCTTAAACTTCTCTTCTGCCGCTTTATCTCCCGGATTTTTATCAGGGTGATATTGAATAGCTAACTTCCGATAGGCTTTTTTCAACTCATCTTCTGTAGCAGTTTTGCTTACCCCTAATACTTCGTAATAATCTTTTTTTTGTGCCATAATGATTGTGTATAAATGCGCATGAGGGTGTTTTAAAAGTTTTTGCTCCAAAAAAACTTTGAAAAACCCCACACCCTAAATCCCTCTCCCCAACAGTGGGGAGAGGGACTTTAATCCCCTTCCCTACTGTTGGGGAAGGGTTAGGGATGGGGTTTTAATTTGTAAAATATAATCTTGAAGCCTTTGCTTTTCGAACATACTCATATCTATTAAATCTTATATCTTAACTCCCCACTACTACCTTTGCGTAGCGAATTACTTTATCGTTCAGAAAATACCCTTTCTCTACCTCATCAATCACTTTCCCCTTTTTGTCGTCTCCGGCAGCAAACTGCGTAATACACTCATGCAATTCCACATCAAAATCTGTGTCTTTCGACTCCATCGGTTTCAATCCTTTAGCCGACAGAGTTTTCTGTAGTTTATGAAATATCAAAGCGATACCCTCTTTTAAAGGTTCAACCTCGGTTACACTTTCAAAAGACTTGTTGGCACGTTCAAAATCATCAATTACCGGAATCAATTCTTTTATCAAACCTTCTGAGGCATTCTGAATCGTTTCAATTTTTTCTTTAGCTGTGCGTCGACGGAAATTTTCAAATTCAGCATACAAGCGTAAGTATTTATCTTTTGCTTCGGCCACCTGAGCCTCCAGTTGAGCTACTTTGTCTTCTGCCTCAGCCGTTTCTGCACCTTCTGCAACTGTTTCTTCTGCCAAATTTTCTACTTGTTCGTCTGTTATTTCTTGTCCTTCTTTATTCTCTGCCATTTTTCAAACAATTTTGTTTTTGCAAAATTCGTCAATTTTTTTGCCAATCCGAAATTTACTGACAAGATGGCAGAATTATATCTCATATAAGACCCTGCTTTCAGACAGTTTTTTTATAACTTGCCAAAAAATTCAGCATTAATCCTCCTATGCAGACAGCTATTGCCCATGCCACAATTCATACAGGCACACAAATCCTCGAAAATCATACTATTATTATTGAAAACGGCAAGATCAAAGCCATAGAACCTATTGAGAATTTCAGCCATGAAAATACACGCACCATAGATTTAGCAGGCAAACACATTGCCGCAGGTTTTATTGACACACACATCAATGGTGGAGAAAAATATTATTTTACTCAATACCCTACGGAAGAAACTATCCAGGATATTTATGAATCGAGCTTAGCTTTAGGTACTACTCATGTATTGCCCTGCCTGATAACTTCTCCCTTAGAAAATATTCTGAAAGGCATAGAAGTGACCAAAAATTATATGCAGAAAAACCCGGATTCAGGGGTATTGGGTATGCACCTGGAAGGGCCTTTTCTGAACTTAGCCAAAAGGGGTGCGCATTTAGCCGCTTACGTCAGAAAACCTACCAATGCCGAATTAGAAGAGATTATCAGATACGGCAAAAATGTAATAAAAATCATGACGATTGCTGCCGAAAACTTTACTGAGGAACAATTGGATTTATTGTTGGAAAGTGGCATCAAACTTTCCTTAGGACATTCTAATGCCACTTATAAGCAAGCCCAATATGCTTACCGGAAGGGTATTACCTTATGTACACACCTTTATAATGCCATGACCCAGATGGGACACCGTGAGCCAGGAGTAGTAGGTGCTACTTTTGATAATGCTGAAGTTTATGCCCCTATTATTATGGATGGTTTCCATTGCGACTATGCTGCGGCACGTATTGCCTACAAAATTAAAAAAGACAAATTATTCCTGATTTCTGATGCTCTTTTTGTGGGAGATAAAGTAACGCACTTTCAATGGGAAGAGTTTGATGCTTATCTGAAAGATGGGCAGTACCGCAACTCGGAAGGTAATCTGGCAGGTGCAGCTATCTCAATGGCTGACGGGTTGAGAAATGCTGTTCAGCAAGTGGGTATCAGCACGGAAGAGGCAATTAAAATGGCAACGATTCGCGCTGCACAGGCAGTAGGCATGGAACAAAGCATCGGGCAGATTGCCATTGGCTTTCCGGCGAAGTTTGTAGTTTTTGATGAGGCATTACATCATTTTGAACCCTTACTCATTTCATAATTGCCTGACAATCAATAAATTACACTAACAAAACGTTTTGTTCATGTAAAAACCTCATTTTTTCTGATAAAAAACAATAAAAAAAACTTGCCAAATTATACCGAATGGTATAATTTGGCACTGCCAATCTGATACTGATATGAGTAAAGCAGCAAGGACAAGAGAATTTATTATTGAAAAAACAGCCCCTATCTTTAATATAAAAGGCTATGCTGGTACTTCATTGAATGACATTACTGATGCCACAGGCTTAACCAAGGGTAGCATTTATGGCAATTTCACTAATAAAGATGACGTAGCCTTAGCCGCTTTTGATTATAACCTGCAATGCGTAGAGGAAATTATCAGTCAGGAAATCAGAAAACAGAAAACTTTTCAGGATAAGCTCCTGGTTTATGCCAATGTCTATGAAAATTTCTTAAAATACCCTTTTCCAATAGGCGGATGCCCTATTCTGAATACTGCGATTGAAGCTGATGATACACACCCTGCCTTAAAAGAAAAGGCGGCAAATGCCATTAATGGCTGGAAAAACAAGCTGATTTCATTAATACAAAAAGGCATTGATGCAAAGGAATTCAGACCAGAGACAAATGCGGAACAAACCGCTTTAACCATGATTGCCATGATAGAGGGCGGAATCATGATTACCAAACTGACCGGCAAGCTGAACTACAGGAAAGCCGTGATGAAATCAGTTGAAAAAATTATAAAGGATTTAGTTTAGTATATGTTGAAATGATAAGTGAACATATACTATTTTTTTTAACAAAAAAATACCAATCGGTATAAATTTATGAAAACAGACAAGCGAGAAAGAACATTTACTTGGACACAACCTTTAGAAGCTGCCAGACAAGCCCTGAAACTATCAGGCATAGACTATTTACAGGCCATGAACGAAGGCAGAATTGCTTTCCCTCCTCTGCTCCATACCCTTGATTTCAAGCCCTCACACTTAGAAAAAGGGAAAGTCATTTTCTCGTTTCAACCTCAGGAATTTCATTATAATCCAATAGGCAGCGTTCATGGGGGTGTTATTTCTGCCATTCTTGATTCTGCAATGGGTTGCACCCTACACTCTATTCTTGAAGCAGGCACCGGATACACAACCTTAGAATTAAAAGTGAATTTCCTGAAAGTTGTGACAACCCAAATAGAAGAACTTCATGCTGTAGGCAAAATCATCCATGCAGGTGGACGCACCGCCCTTGTAGAAGCTCAGCTAATCGACAATGACAATACAATTTACGCACATGGTGTAAGCACTTGTCTGATTTTGAAATACTAAACCAAAGAATAAAAATGAAAACAACACAGAATACTATCCTTGTAACAGGAGGAAGCGCTGGAATCGGCTTTGAAATAGCCCAACTTTTTAGCAAACAAGGCAATCATGTAATTATAGTAGGCAGAGATGAAGAACGCTTAACCAAAGCGGCCGCGAAACTGCAAAATGTAACTCCCTTGGCAGGAGATGTAAGCAAAGAAGAAGATGTAGAGACACTCGTAAAAATACTTTATGCTGATTTCCCGAGGTTGAATGTGATAATCAATAATGCAGGAAGTGCCTTTTTGAACAACTTATTGGAGACTGACCGTACGTTTGAAAAAGCACAAACTGAAATGCTTACAAATTACCTGTCAATCATCAGATTGAATGAAAAGCTTTTGCCTCTGCTCCAAAAGCAGGAAGAAGCAGCTATCGTGAATGTGTCATCAATTGTAGCATTTGCCCCAAATCATATCTTGTCTACTTATGGTGCAAGTAAGGCTGCATTACACTCTTATACGCAATCGTTAAGATTGTATCTGGCTAAAACACCTGTCAAAGTATTTGAATTAATGCCTCCGTTAGTGAATACTGGTTTCTCACAGGTGATTGGAGGGGCAAATGGAATTTCTCCAGCAGTTGTAGCAGAAGACTTATTGAAATCTTTTGAAACTGAAACTTACGAAATCCACGTGGGTCGTACGGCCGAATTTTACAAGCTATTCCATAGCTCGCCGACTGATGCCTTATATGCTATGAATCCTACTTTACAAGCTTAATGATACAGCTATGAAACAAAGAATAGCCTTTGCATTAATTATGGGCATTATCACTACAGGAATCATTTCCTTTACTCTCATTAGTATCAATATAGGTTTTGTAGAAAAGTTTCTGAGCATCTGGTTAAGATCTTGGGCTACCTCTTATGCAGTAGTAATCCCTTGTATCCTGATCATTGGGCCAAAAGTACAGGTCTTTGTCAATACGACTTTCCCGGAAAAAGCATTGATTGATGAATAACAGGTATCCCATTTTTGCGGGTGAGGCACGGATATAAAATATTCGTGCCTTATTGTTTCTAAGCTTTCTACTTTTAACAATTGTCTGTTTTACACTTCTATGATTACATTAAAAATCAATTTGCTTGAAAACTCAATCTTATAGCCTTATCTTTACCCCACTATCATTCAATCATATTATACTTATTAAAGACTACCAATGGAAACAAATGCTATCTCTCGAAGAAACTTACTGAAAAGCTCATTGACCGTAGGAGCAGGTTTAAGCTTGGGCTTACCTGATGCAATGGCAGGTTCGGAGAAAAAAGTTGCACATAATTTCAAATTCAGTTTGAATACCAGTACCATCAGAGAACAAAACCTTGGCTTGATGGGAGAAATAGAAACAGCAGCCAGGGCAGGTTATGATGCCATTGAAGTATGGGTAAATACTGTAGAAAAATTTGTACAGCAGGGTGGTAATCTGAAAGATGTAAAGAAAAAAGCCGCTGACTTAGGCATTACGATTGAAGATGCCATTGGTTTTTCTAAATGGATTGTCGACGATGCCTCAGAACGCGAAAAAGCTTTAGAGCAAAACAAAAGAGAAATGGCTATGCTGGCTGAAATCGGTTGTAAGCGTATAGCCGCTCCTCCCTTTGGAGCGACTACAGGTAAGGTGCTCGATTTACAGGCAGTAGCCGAAAGATATGGTAAATTATTGGAGGTGAGTGATAATTTTGGTGTAACACCTCAATTAGAGATGTGGGGATTTTCTACTAATCTCCACTTGGTAGGAGAAGTCTTATTTGCTGCTTCTGAAAGTGGCCACCCTAAAGCGTGTGTATTAACAGATGTATATCATTTACATAAAGGAGGCTCCAGTTTCAATAGCTTAAAAACCGCAAGTGGCTCATCCATTCAGATGTTCCATATGAATGATTATCCGGGAGTACCCCCAAGAGAAACCATTAATGACGGTGACCGTATATTACCGGGTGATGGTATTGCCCCAATTACTCAGATATTAAAAGAATTGCACAATAAGAAGACCCCCATTGTATTGTCGCTGGAAATATTTAATAAAGAATACTGGAAAATGGATGCTTTGGTGGCAGCTAAATTGGGTATCGAAAAAATGAAAGCATCTGTAGCTAAAGCTATTGCTTAATCAGGTATGAAAGATTCGCAGTCACTTTTACAGTTCAGCCAGAATATACTACAGAGAGCGGGTTTAGATGAAGATAAAGCTTTTCATACAGCCGATATATTATTAGAAGGAGAACTGTTGGGACATCGCACGCATGGTCTTCAGTTATTGCCTGCTTATGTGGATGAGTTAGAAAAAGATATGATGACTAAATCGGGCGAAGCTAAATTGCTCAACGATATGGGAGCAGTTTTGGCTTTAGACGGCAACTATCTGCCTGGCCCTTGGTTAGTCAATAAAGCCATTGAAGAAGCCTGCAAAAGAGCATCACAATACGGAACAGGTATTGTTACCATACAAAAATCTCACCATATTGCCTGTCTGGCTGCTTATTTAGAGAAAGTAGCCCGACAAGGATTTATGATTTTACTGGCCTGCTCAGACCCAAGAAACAAAACAGTTGCACCCTTCGGTGGGCTCACCCCTACTTATAGCCCGGATCCTCTCGCAGTAGGCATCCCGACAGACACAGACCCTATCATGATTGATGTAAGTATGTCTGCTACTTCTAATGGTCTGGTAGCTCGTTCGCATCGTCATGAGGAGAAACTCCCTCATAACTGGCTCTTAGATAATCAGGGGAATATAAGTAATAACCCTTCCGTTTTTTTTGACACCCCCCCAGGATCAATACTTCCTCTGGGTGGTTTAGATAGCGGTTACAAAGGTTTTGGTTTAGGTTTGATGGTAGAGGCGCTTACAAGTGCCCTGGGTGGGCATGGCAGGTCTGATATACCGACATTGTGGGGTGCTTCAGTATATTTACAGGTTATCAGTCCACTGGGGTTTTCAGGAGAAGAAGCATTTAAAAGAGAAACTGAATATTTAAAAAACCAATGTCTCAATTCAGAACCTGTTAACCCTGAAAAACCAGTAAGAATGCCCGGTGCAAGGGGTTTGGAATTAAAGCAAAAACAATTGATAAAAGGTCTTGACTTACTTCCAGAAACCGAAGAATCTTTGCGTCAATTAGGTAAGAAATACGGGCTTAATTTCGATTAATATCATCACAATCGGGAATTTGTTCCACAAAAAACCCGAAAAAAAATCAATTTCAATTTATGATATACAATTTGTGGAGGTAATACCCCATTAATAGAAAAAAGCTTATAGGTCTGATTTTTTCTGTCGTATATACATGATATTATAAACCACAAAATTGATTAAAATATGAACAATTTACTGCGAGGATTATTGGCCGGTTATGGCGCAAAGAAATTAGGAGGCGGTTGCTTTGGCACCATTATCGTTTTCATTATTTTATGGGTCATTTTAGGGCAATGCAGCTAAAATAATTCCTATGCATTCATATAAGGTCCAGTTCTACTCCTGTTAGAACTGACCTTTTTTTGTTAAAGAATTTGCTGTTAATGAATATAAGCCACTCCGTCATAAACCAATAACCGTAGCAAGTCCGAGTCTCTCAAATGCCAGCTTCCCCACGCAATAGGCGAATCTCCGTTAGTATCCTTTACGGTTATATCTGCACCTGCATTAATAAGCATTTTTACAATATCAAGATTAGCGTAGGCTGCTGCCCTATGCAAAGGAGTTTCCCCTCTAAGGCGCACATCTCGCATAAAGCAGAGGCCATCTTCGCTTCCTGCTATGGTTCTTTTATTGACATCTGTTCCAGCAGCTATCAATAGTCTTACAATTTCAGTTCTTTCCTCCATTTCACTTGTTTTGCAGATCGTATAATGCAGGGCGTTTTCGCCTGTATTGGCAAAAGCAAAATCCGCTTTTTCTCCTTTTTCCAATAACCATTTTACTGACTCAATTTTCCCATTAAAAGCGGCATTACATAGAAGATTAGTCTGCTCGAATGTAATATCCGCTCCTAAACTGTAAAATAAATCCAATGCCTCTATGTTGCCCTCCCATGCAGCCGAAAAGACCGCAGTGGTACCCCATTGATTCTTAAAATTTATATCTGCACCCTCTGACACTAACTTTTCAACGGTAGCTAAATCACCATTTAAAGCTGCGTCGAGCATTTTTCCATCTAAATTTCCCATCGTATTTCTAATAGATTTTTTGATCTTTTACTTTAATAGAATTGAGAGAATGCTATTATTACCTACCATTGAGCTTTCTTGACACATCTCACTGAAATCGCCCCGATTTTTTTCATATCAGGTTGTAAAAAAAGTACTTTTCTACCATTAGCAAAATTAAGGAAGCTGGCATTGTCACTATTAAATTCTGTCAAAGTCCAGTAAAAGCCGTGACCCTCTATTCTGCTATAAGTTACGTCAATATTTCTATTGCCTGCGAGCGTCATTCCAAAGTTTGGTTTTTGTTTCCTTAATAGTTTTTCAAAGGACTCTTTTCCTGTACTTGCGGATTCCTTAAATTCGCCATTATAGTGATTCAATAAAATGTGCCATTCATCAGTTAATGGTAAATGCCAGCCTTCGCCTAATGAAACACACACACTTTGCGCAGCTTTATAGGGATAAAGTCTGCCATATTTTTGATAATAAATCGAAGAGTCATTGTAGCAATAAGAACCCGGAATATCCGCGTTCAGGTTTTTTATTGTCCACCTATTATTATGAGACATTTTTTCAAATAGCTGCGCTTCACTTTGATTAGGTATAGCTAAAAAGATAACTACAAAAAACAAGAAATAAATGCACTTTTTCATTTTATAAAATTAGCATAATTATCACTCAGAAGCTATCCAGAATAAAACTATAATATACCCTCTGAAATACTTAAAAACGAACTGGATAGTACTACAAAATTGATTAAGATATGAATAATTTGTGCTTAAGGTTGTTTTAGCCATATAAGTTATTTTATTGAAATGAAATCTATAGACAAACCATTTCTTATCTAAATCCGTTATTCTATTACGAGTATTTTTAAATTTTATCTTGTGAATGACAAACTTCTGACAGGGTATTGATACCTGTGGCAGATTTCTAATCTTAAACTAAAGAAAATTAGCAGCAAACGCATTATGGGATTCGACAAAAACTTATTAAAGATCAAAACCCTGGGTGAACTGAAAGTCAGTAATTATAACCCGAAATCTATTAAACAAGAACTTCGCGACAACTTAATAGAGAAACTTAAAAATAAAGAAGTAGTATTTCCGGGCATTTGGGGCTACGAAGACACTGTGATTCCCGAAGTGGAAAAAGCGATTTTGTCTATGCACCACATCAATCTGTTAGGGCTTCGTGGACAAGCCAAAACACGTATAGCCCGTCTGATGGTAAATCTATTAGATGAATACGTGGCTGTGGTTGAAGGCTCTGAATTGAATGATGATCCATTAGAACCACTCTCACGTTTTGCGAAAGATATGATTGCAGAAAAGGGCGATAACACCCCTGTTAGCTGGTTACCACGTTCAGAACGCTACAACGAGAAATTAGCTACCCCTGATGTATCCATTGCCGATTTAATTGGGGATGTTGATCCGATTAAAGCAGCTACTTTAAAACTTCCGTATTCTGACGAACGTGTTATTCACTTTGGTATGATTCCACGCTCGCACCGTTGTATTTTTGTTATTAACGAATTACCCGATTTACAGGCACGCATTCAGGTTTCTCTATTCAATATTCTGCAAGAGGGCGATATTCAGATTCGTGGATTTAAATTGAGAATCCCATTGGATATTCAATTTGTATTTACAGCTAACCCGGAAGATTATACTAATCGTGGTAGTATTGTTACACCTCTGAAAGACCGTATTGATAGCCAGATTGTGACACACTATCCTAAATCAATTGAGACAGGACGTAGAATTACCGAACAGGAAGCTATCATTAAAACTGAGCAAAAGAAAATTGCTGTCAACGACATACTGAAAGACATGATTGAGCAAATCGCCGTAGAAGCCCGCCAAAGTGAATACGTAGATGCCAAAAGTGGGGTTTCGGCTCGTATGACAATTTCGGCTTACGAAAATCTCCTGAGTTCAGCAGAAAGACGTTCATTGATTAATGGTGAGAAAAATGTAAATGCGCGTGTATCTGATATTTATGGGGCGATAGCAGCCATTAATGGTAAAATTGAGCTGGTATATGAGGGAGAAGTTGAAGGCCCGGTTTATGTAGCGCAGAGCTTGATTGGCAAAGCGATGCGCACAGAGTTTTTAAAGTATTTCCCGAACCCAGAAACATTAAAGAAAAAGAAATCGGGTAAAAATCCTTTCCAGCAGGTATCAACCTGGTTTGGGGAGGGCAATGTGATTGATTTCCTAAATGACCTTACTGACCGTGAATATAAAGCAAGATTGAAAACCATTGACGGTTTAGATGAATTAGTAGAAAACTTCCATCCAAGACTGAACGAAAATGATAAACTTTTCATGATGGAATTTGCCTTGCATGGCTTAGCGGAATATTCATTAATCAGCAAACAGGCTTTGGACACAGGCTTGCAATTCAAAGACCTGTTAGATAGTATGTTTGACCCGAATAAGATGAAATTTGATGATGAGGATGAAGATGATTTTAAGCGGTTTTGATAATTAATCCATAAATAAAACAGGCTCATGAATATGAGCCTGTTTTATTTATAATTCTGCTTTAAAATTACCCCAACTTTGCTAAAGCCTCTTCCAAAGCTTTGATTTTAGCTTCTGCATCGGCTAATTTCTGGCGCTCCTTTTC
Organism: Emticicia sp. BO119; assembly: GCF_013912375.1. GTDB lineage: Bacteria > Bacteroidota > Bacteroidia > Cytophagales > Spirosomataceae > Emticicia. Next base: position 253,091 of record NZ_JACETV010000006.1, read on the forward strand.
TATAATTTCAGGCTTGGCGTTTTGTACAAAACGCTCATTGCTCAATTTTGCCTCCGTTGATTTTTTGAAACCTAGTGTATAGTCCAGTTCTTTAGTAAGATTGGCTTTTTCGGTTTCTATATCAATATTAGACCCTAAATCAATTGTAAACTCATCACCTTTAATGACAAAACTGATACCTTCGGCTTTATCCTCTACGTATTGTATGCCTGAGATATTTGCCAATTTCTGAATCAATCCTGCCAGTGCCTCATAACGTGTTTTATTATTTGTTTTAATGGCTAAAGGCAAGGCTTCTTTAGGTGAAATCTGTTTGGCATTGCGAGTATTACGAACGTTTGATATGATTTCAGATAAAATCTCAAAATCACCTAAAATTTCCTCCTCAATTGCTCCTACCGTTGGGAATGGCGCAATACATATTGAATCGTTAGCTTCTCTTGTTTTGATATTCTGCCAGATTTCTTCTGTAATAAATGGCATCCAAGGATGAGCCAATCGCATTAACGCATCAAATATTTCAAGCGTAGCCTCGTATGTTTGCTTATCCATAGGTAAACTTTTCCCATCTACATAGGCAGGCTTAATCATTTCAAGATATTGCGCGCAGAAATCATCCCAGATAAGGTTATAGGTACTCATTAGCGCATCTGACATTCTGAATTTACTGTAATGGTCAAGCGTTTCAGCTAATAATTTATTAAATTTTGACTGAAACCATTGAATCGCCTTAGCAGAAGCCGGGCTCTGAGTCTCAGTTTCTGAAACCTCCCATCCTTCTACTAATCTGAAAGCATTCCAGATTTTATTATTAAAGTTTCTGCCTTGTTCAATCAACTTTTCATCATATAATAAATCGTTTCCGGCAGGTGAACTGAATAACATACCCGTACGAACACTATCAGCGCCATATTGCTCAATTAAAACTAACGGGTCTGGAGAATTACCTAGAGATTTTGACATCTTACGGCCTTGTTTATCTCTTACAATACCGGTCAGATACACATTTTTGAACGGATAAGTGCCTTTATACTCATATCCGGCAATAATCATGCGTGCTACCCAGAAGAACAAAATTTCAGGAGCTGTCACCAGGTCATTAGTCGGATAGTAATATTTAATATCCTCATTATCAGGATTTTTGAACTCATCAAAAACCGACATAGGCCATAGCCAAGAACTAAACCATGTATCTAATACGTCTTCATCTTGCGTTAAATCATGCTCACTTAGCGCAAAGAGCTGGTATTTATTGCGGGCAATTTTTAATGCTTCTTTTTTATTGACTGCTACAATGCAGGTACCATCTGGCATATAGTAAGCCGGAATACGATGTCCCCACCAAAGCTGGCGGCTGATATTCCAGTCTCTTACGTTCTCCATCCAATACTTGTAGGTATTTTTGAATTTTGGCGGAATAAACTGAATGGTATCGTCCATTACGTTTTTCAAAGCAGGTTCTGATAAATCTTTCATTTTCAAAAACCACTGCAAAGACACTTTTGGCTCAATTACCGCACCCGTACGCTCTGATGTACCAACGTTTGATTTATAGTCTTCTACCTTTACCAGATTGCCCGATTCTTCAAGCATTTTGATAATTTTCTTACGTGCTACGAATCGGTCTTCTCCTACCAGAATCCGGGCTTTTTCATTCAGTTTGCCCTCGTCTGTCAGAATATCAATCACGGCTAAGCCATGTTTTTGACCCAAAGCATAGTCGTTCTGGTCATGCGCAGGTGTTACTTTCAAGGCACCTGTACCAAAATCTACCGTTACATAATCATCGGCAATAATCTTTACTTCACGGTTGATAAGCGGGATTCTAACTGTCTTACCAATTAAATCCTGATAACGCTCATCAGTTGGGTTTACACAAATCGCCGAGTCAGCCATGATGGTTTCGGGGCGAACGGTTGCAATCGTTACGCTTCCTTCATCTCCATCATAACGGATATATACCAGTTTCTGCTGAATATCTTTCATGATAACTTCCTCATCCGAAACCGTAGTTTTGGCCTGAGGGTCCCAGTTTACCATTCTGTATCCACGGTAAATCTCACCTTTATTATATAAATCAACAAAAACCTCAATTACGGCATCATATAAATTAGGCTCCATCGTAAAACGCGTACGATCCCAATCGCAGGATGCACCTAATTTACGTAACTGTTGCAAGATGATTCCGCCATATTTCTCTGTCCATTCCCAACAATATTTCAAAAATTCTTCACGAGAAAGGTCACTTTTATTGATTCCTTTTTCTTTCAGCATAGCAACCACCTTGGCCTCCGTAGCAATAGAAGCATGGTCAGTACCTGGCACCCACAACGCCTCTTTTCCTTCCATTCTGGCCTTACGGGTCAATACGTCTTGTATAGTATTGTTCAGCATATGTCCCATATGTAAGACGCCTGTGACGTTAGGCGGTGGAATCACGATGCAATATGGCTCTTTGTCAGGATTCGGTGTCGACTTAAAGTACTTGTTATCAGTCCAATACTGATACCACTTGTCTTCGATTTCTTTCGGATTGTAGTTCTTGCTTATCATACTTATCTGGTGTTCGTAGTGAACGAACTTAGTTTGTGTATTTCACGATAGTTGTACGACTATCTCAGTTTCCTCTCTTTCATTGCTAAAAGGAGTGCAAAATTACGTTTTTTTTGCCGAATTTGTGCTTGGTACGTATATAAAAAACCTGCAAATCTGTTAGCCAGACCTGCAGGTTGAGTCAGGGTTGAATATTTAAAATCTATTGTTTAGTTGGCATCAATAATTCTGCCTGAGCCTGAAATTTTACGGCTGATTCTTGGATCGCCTTTAAACCAAACTGTTCCGCTACCTGTAATATATACATCAAGATTATAATAAGCTGTAGTTTCGCAACGGCCAGAACCATCGATATCGACATCAGAATTATCGACATGCAGGCCAAAAGATTCAATTTTCCCACTTCCGGTCATGGTATAGACGGCATTTTTTGCATCTCCCTCCATGTAAATCAAGCCTGAGCCACTTATTTGTGCATTCACATCATTTTTCATATCTAAAGCAGCATCAATCAAGCCACTACCTGATAATCGCAAATCAATGCTTTTACCATAGATTTTGTTATCGCTGATTATCCTTCCACTGCTTGCGACATCAATACTATAAATATCAGGGGTCTGAATCCAGATTTTGATTTTTTTATTGGTATAAAAACCTCCGTTCGCATCCAGAATTAATGTATTACCACTGATACGGGTGATAATACGAGGAATAATATTACCCTCTGCTTCTATCTGAATATCTCTGGCAGGACCCTGGGTAAGGATTACCTCAGCACCAAAATCCAGTTCAATGCGATTGAAATAGCCTGCACGACGGTATTCGGTTTCTATGATGCCATTTCCTGTTTCTTCATAAATATTACAAGATAATAATCCTACCACTCCCAACAGGATTATGCTAACAAAGATTAGTGTACGTTTCATTTTAGTTGCGATTTTAGCTTTTTCTAAGTTTTTTTTGTCTTTAACTATTAGATGCTATATGTTTGCATAAAGTTGTCTGGTAAAGTGTTAATGACTTGTTAAAGACAATTCAGTGATGTTTTTCCCTTATCTAAGCAATATAAAAAATGAAAACACTTTGGGGTGTAGACCTGGGCGGTACCAAAATAGAAGGCGTTGTAATGAATGCCAATACAAACGAAGTATTATTACGAAAAAGAATTCCTACCGAAGCCGTTAAAGGTTATGAGCATATTATCAGTCAGATTGCTAGATTGATTGATATGATTAAAGAAGAAACAAAACTATCGCCTGTAGCGGTAGGTTTTAGTACACCGGGAGCATTAGACCCCAGTACCCAGACAATGAAAAACTGCAATACTACCTGCATGAATGGACAACGCATGAAAGAAGATATTGAAAGAGCCATTGGGGTGCCGATTGAGATTGCTAACGATGCCAACTGTTTTGCTTTGGCAGAAGCAACTATGGGCATCGTGAAAGATGTAGTGCCTGATGCTAAGGTAGTATTTGGCATTATATTAGGCACTGGTGTTGGCGGAGGTGTGGTAATTAATGGACAAGTGCTCAATGGCAGACATGGCATTGGTGGCGAATGGGGACATAATGTATTGGAAGACGATGGCTATGAATGTTATTGCGGTAAAAGAGGATGTAACGAAACCGTTTTTTCAGGCCCGTCCTTACAACGTTATTATGAGAAATTAAGTGGTAAGACTTTGACCATGAAAGAAATTTACCAGAATTTTAAAGAGGGTAATGACCCTCATGCCACTGCGACAGTCAAATATTTAACCAAATCATTTGGTAAGGCTATTTCTTATATTACCAATGTAATAGACCCTGATGCCATTGTGGTTGGTGGTGGTGTAGGTAATATTGACGAAGTATATACCGAAGGACCGGAAGAATTAAAGAATTATATATTTAATAGCCGGGTAGTAGAAACACCTTTCTTAAAACCTAAATTGGGTGATAGTGCGGGGGTATTTGGAGCAGCCGAATTAGTAAGGGGATATTAACATCGATTTTATAAGTATTAAACGAGGGAGTCGTCTGTGGAGCGACACCCCCGTTTAATTTATGATTTTAACGATTTCCCGATTTGACTAATTTGCTCATCATAACTATTGTCATTTCTAATACCTTTTGGGTTTAAACCATATTCATTTTCACCTACTTCTCCATCCTGAAAAAGCATCCAAAGCACATAAAAAGGTATTATCTGATACCAGCCACTTCTATCCAGGTCATGGCACCGTTTAGCTCCCTGAGCCAGGCTAAACCACCACATAGGAATATAAAGAATAATGAATATTACAAGCCATTCGTTGCCCTTTGACCCCAATCCAAATAAGATTATCAGATTGCAGAAGAAATTCACAGCACAAAGAATAATACAGGAAAGGCCATATTCTGTTCTTCGGATCCGGCCGCTAAAAGAAAAAGGTGCTTTAAACATGAAATTAGTAACCCAGCTTTAAAAATTATTTTGATACCTACAGATTCTGATCAAGAAAATGCCTACCCTATTGAAACACTCTTATTTATATTATGACTCTAAAGATTTCCCGATTTCATCAATCTGATCATCGTAGCTGGCTTCATTCCCTATACCTTTCGGATTTAAGCCATAGCCATTTTCACCTGCTTCGCCATCTTGAAAAAGTAACCAAAGAAAATAGAAAGGAATAATCTGATACCAGCCGCTATTACCTACATCGTGGCAGCGTTTTGCTCCTTGTGCAAGCATGAACCAAACCAATGGAATATATAAAATCAAGGTTATGATCTCTGCTCCTGTATTGGGTAAAATCAATGCAATAAAAAAGATAACAACCATATAGACAACATAGGATAGCCCATATTCTGTCCTGCGTATTCTGCCATCAAATGAAAAAGGTGCTTGGAACATATTGATATGAGTTTAAATAATTAAATCATCTGCCTTCTTTTAATCTGTAAGTACTTATTAATAGCTTCAATACTAAGCAGGTGCGGTTGGGATATTAAACCCTGAATACCTGATTTAACCAACTCTTTCAGTATCAACTCATTCTGGCTCAAAAAATGTTTGCCTATTGTATTTGAATAAACCTCTCGAAGGTTGTTTACCGGTTGATTGACCAACTCAACAATTTCTGAATTTTCAAAAAAGACTACTAAAACAAGATGATACTTTGCAATAGCCTTCAGATATTGCAAATTTCGTTTCAGGCTATTAATTGAGTCAAAGTTTGTAAATATGATTAACAAACTTCTCTGCCTTACTTTAAAACGAACAAATTTATATAATCTTTCAAAATCAGACTCAAGGAAATCGGTGGTGAGATTATATAGCATATCATTTATAATGCCAAACTGTTTATAATCACTTCTTGCTGACAGATAAGCACAGTTTTTCGATGAAAAAGTAATTAATCCGGCCTTATCTTTTACATCTAAGATTGATTTGGTTAAGGCTATGGTGCCATTAATGGCATAGTCTAACAATGTTTGCCGATTAAAAGGCATTTTCATGCTTCGCCCCATATCCAGCACCATGTAAATATCCTGGCTTCTTTCAGCCTGATATTGATTCAGCATCAGGCGCCCCTGTTTGGCGCTTGCTTTCCAGTTGATGTGTCGGTAATTATCGCCGTTTACATAATCTTTTATCTGCTCAAATTCAAGGCTCTGACCTATTTTGCGTATATTGGTTGTACTAATCTGCGAAAAATTATTGGTCAAGGCATTAATAGGCAATTTTTTAAACTGCTCAAAAGATGGATAACAACTGACAGAAGTAATACTTTCAAAAATCATTCTCCGAGCCACAAACCTCAGAAACGAAACGCTACATAAGATATTTGTGTTTTGCCAGGTATAAATTCCTCTCTGAGTGGGTTTTATTTTATATATAACCTTCTGACTTATTGCTTTTTTTAATAGAATTACAAGCTTCCAGATACGCAATTGTAATAAATCTGGTAAATCTTCATAGATAGTCAAAGATAAATCTATTGCCGAATTATTTCTGATTTGCAACTCAATCTGATTTTCGTCTCCATTGCTTAGTCTGTTAGGTAAAATTCTTACGCTACTAATCAGCTCTGATATACTGTAAAGCAGAATACTTTCAATTAGTACAATTAAAAAAAGTATAAACAGCAATAACTTACCCAATGTAAAACTAAGATCAAGCACCAGCCCAATACAAAATAGTGCAATGCAGATTCCAAGGACAAAAAATGCTCTCGGGGTCAGATAAAACGATTTAAAGAAATTCATCACCGTGGAATCTCTACTTTTGAAAATAGGTTGTCAAGTACTTCATCTTCATTTACTCCTTCCATTTCGGCATCAGGGGTCAGAATAATCCTGTGCCGTAACGTCGGTTTTGCCATACTTTTTACATCTTCGGGAGTCACAAAATCTCTGCCAGATAAAGCTGCCTTTGCCTTAGAAGCCAACATAAGAGCAATTGAAGCACGAGGAGAAGCCCCCAACTCAAGTAATTTATAATTTCGCGTTGCCTGTATAAGTAAAGTAATGTATTTGAGTATATGATCTTCGATAATTACTTGTCTGACAATCTGACGAAGTTCTTTTAAAAGCCTGATGCTTAAAACTGGTTGCAGGTTTTCAACCACATCTTTATAGGTTTCATAATTGAAACGTTTCAGCATTAACACTTCATCATCAGCCGACGGATATCCGATGTTCACTTTGAAAAGGAAGCGATCTAATTGTGCTTCGGGTAGCCGGTAGGTGCCTTCCTGTTCAATGGGGTTCTGTGTTGCCAGTACAATAAAAGGCATATCCATCAGATATGTATTACCATCAATAGTTATCTGACGCTCTTCCATCAACTCAAATAAAGCTGCCTGTGTTTTTGCCGGAGCTCTGTTAATTTCGTCTATCAGTACAATATTGCCAAAAACAGGTCCTCGCTTATACTCAAAATCTAATGTTTTCGGATTAAAAACAGAAGTACCTAATACATCAGAAGGCATTAAATCAGGTGTAAACTGAATCCGCTTAAATGAAATGTCTAATACTTTACCCAATAGTTTGCTCAACATGGTTTTAGCCACCCCTGGTACTCCTTCTATTAATATGTGTCCATCACTCAATATCCCTATTAATATCAGGTCTATTACCTCATCCTGCCCAAAAACGATCTGATTAAGCTCGTGTTTAATATCACTCACAGCTTTGGTAACCAATTCAAGGTCTATTCTATTTTTAAAGATTTCTTCTTCGTTTTCCATCGATAATGTTTATGCTTTGTAAAATGAGTTAATTCTTTGATATAGATTCATTAGGCTTTGTTTCGTAATTTCTTCCTGCGATTTAATAAGGCTAATTTCATCAAAAATCTCATGAATATCCTGTAAACTCCTTCCTGTTTTCAGGCTTATTTTTTCCAATTCCGATTCCTGAAAATCTTTGGCATGGATATGAAAGTTATGTACCAGGTATTCAAAAAACTGGGTAATAACCTTATCAGCAATAGATTTATGATTCTGTTGCTGCCAATATAAACCGCTTACAACTGTAATGTAGGCCTCACTATTATTTTTAGGGGTACTATAAATTGGAATTGGTTGCTGGATTCTTCTATAATAAATCAATAAAAATAAGCCTATACCAATCAAGAAAGTATAAAAAGCCCACACTAATGGTGGATTTTCGAAGATTACCCTAAACACTTCGCTCTTTCCAATATCTGTCGATGAAGCATCATCAGCACTATTTACCTTCCGGTAATAATCGTCCCAAATAATATTATTTTCTGCAAGATTTATCTTATCTGCTATTTTATTAAAAAGCGTATAATTATCCTGATAAAGCAGAAAATAATTACTCACCAATATCGGATTGTTACAAAGAAATATATGACCATATCCACATTCAATCTCAAGCAATTGCACATTGTTCTTATCATCCGTAATAAGTGTATCTATATCTGTTATCAGATCATTACCGGGCAGATAAATAGAATCTAATATCGCTGTAACAGGCTTATGTCCCCATAAATGATATTGTGTCTGAGTGCTATCTTCTTCATTCCACTTAATACTCCAACGGTTTTCAGCTAAAAAAGGAGGAAATGCCCCATTCATTTTATTAACTCGAGTAGAATTGTATAGCGAATCTATCAGTTCGGTAGTAAAACCGAAAGCACATATAAAGACATTGTTCCCTTTACTGGCAAAAGCTTTTAAATGATTGATAGCAAGACTTTTAGGATAAAAATTGGGAGACACAATCATATAAGTTGTATTAACTGTCTCACCCAAGCCTAAACCGGTTAATTCAAAACTGACATTGTTTTCCTTGAACCCTCCTCCTGCATTCTGCTTGAGTTCATCAAAAAAGAACTTGGAGTCATACGGTTTATATGAATAACGGCTTACTGTGAAAGACTTATCGAATTTTTTATCCAAATTCAATAATTTATTCAGAATAAGGACTAAGAAAGTTACTATTATTATCAGTATAGCCCCAACTATAATTGATCTACCTTTCATGCTTTTTTAGTCAGAAAATCTTTAAAAGTTTTTTCAATTTTCAGAAATGCCGGTTCAGAAACAGCAAAATTCCCAAACCATAAATATTCATAATAATTCGTGCATTCAATAAACAACCCCAGTCTCTCTTTTGAAAAAATATCTCTTTTGCTTAGTTCACGTGTATAATCCTGATTGGTTTTATCGATATTAAATTCTATCAGATGAGATTCATTCAGCATTTTCATTACCCATAAGTAGTAGTACCTTGTAGCAAGCCGATAATTTTTATCCAGGATACATTTTTCTATCTGACTACTTAAATCGACAACATTGACCGCCTTAATATCAGATTCTCCTGTTAGCATCTCACTGGTAGTAACCCGAATTTCAGGATTAGTTTTAAACCTAAAACCTTTCAGATTCTTAATAAGAAGATAGCAAGCACCCAGAATAGCTAAACCTATAATAACCCAGACCAAGACTTGAAAAACAGAAGCAATTATTTCAAAAATCTTACTTAAATTACCAATTTTGGGTTGCTGTGTTGGTATTTTCTTTGGTATTGTTTTTTTTTCGCTTTTAAATTTATCTACATACCATAGTTTTTCTTCACTTTTTTTCAATGAATCAACGTGGCTCTTTGATAACGCCCCCTTATCAGCAAAAGACATTGTACTTGAAAACAGGAAAATAAACCCTGATATAATTATTTTATTTATGAACAATGTCTTCAAGGTATTTTTCATAAGTATAATTTTCAGTCAGCTTTTTAGAATAAATAAAAAAGTACCAGATAACCACGAGCCAACTTCCTATAAAAATCAGCGACAAAAACAGCATGATTAAAATATTATTGTTCTGAAAGCCTTGCTTTCCGAGATAAGTTACGTAGCTCTCTATCAGCGCAGCTATAGTAGTGAAGGGAATAGTTCCGATATAGATTTTTGCGCTTTCTGATAAACCTTTTCTGAAAGCTTGTTTTCGGGTTAATGTACCCGGAAACAGAAAACTCAAACCCAGTATAAACCCTGCCATACATTCAAGTATTAGACCCATCAGTTCAAAAGTCCCATGCAGCATAATCACAAATATGGCATCAGTGCCAAGGTTATTCTGAATAAAAAGTGATAGAAAAGCACCTACCATCACTCCATTCGAAAATGTAAAATAAAAACTGCCAATACCTAAACATATACCTGAGATAAAGAGAATGAGGCCTACCCGAAGATTATTGGAAAAAATTGATAAAAACATCTCTAAAGGCGATTTTGAATCATATACCCCAAATGGCTCTCCATTTTTAATATTTTCTTCGGTCATTCTTACATAATCCTTCCCAAGAATACCCTCAATGAAATCTGTATCAATAAAAGAGCAGATATAACCTAAAATACAGAATGTAAAAAAAATTGCAGTAGCTATCCAGAGCACTTTTCTATTATGGCCAATTGCGGCAGGAAAGTCTTTTATCCAGAAATGATAAAAAGGATTCTTATCTTGCTTTTGCTGTAGAAATATCTTCTTATAAACCCTTGATGAAAGAGAGTTTACATACTCGTTAATTTTGCTATGAGGATAATGTGTCTGAGCATAAGACAAATCATTCATTAAATCGATAAAATCGGATGAAATCTCATCAGGATCTGTTTTAAGATCATTTTCAATCTCTTCCCATCGCTTATTATTTTTATCAATAAAATTACTTTCTCGCATAGCATTATTTGAAACCTCGGTGAAGCAAATTAGAAAATATATTTGATAATTTATATTTTTGAAAATAAAAAATTAATTTTATCCGGCAACTAAAGCATTGTAAAATGAAAGCAATTTTTGTCCCGACTTATCTGAATATTGACCTCAAATTTGAATTAGCCCATGTTGGTACACGCTTTGGTGCCTATTTAATCGACTGGATAATCAAGTGCCTGTACCTGGTAATTGTTTCTTCTGCTACAAGTATTACTTTTGGGGGTAGTTCGGTATTGCTCTCATTTTTTATCTATCTGCCGCTTATCTTCTATTCATTTTTCTTTGAGTGGCTCAATAAAGGACAGTCTTTAGGAAAATATTTTTTAAAAATCAGAGTGGTGGGCATTGATGGCAATTATCCGTCTATCTATCAGTGTGCTGTGCGATGGTTGTTTTTAGGGGCAGATACCTGGCTGATCTGGTTATTCGTATTTATTCATGTGTCATTTTACTTTTTTGCACTTTTTAGTCCACTTATAGGAGGGCTATTGATTATCCTTACAGAAAAGCACCAACGCTTTGGCGATATGGCTGCCAACACCGTTGTGATAAATACAAGGCAAAAAGAAATTTACATTGAAGATACAATTTATGCTTATGCTACAAAAAATAAAGGGTATGAGCCAAAGTATCCTGAAATTATGAGGCTGTCCGACAAAGACATCAATCAGATAAAATTTCTATTAGAAAGAGGAAGTGAAACGTTGAACCCTGAAATCGCCAACAAGCTTGCAAAGCACATAAAGAATCTACTGAAAATTGAAAGCACTGATAATAACTATGATTTTCTGAAACAATTGCTGAATGATTATAATTACTATGCAATAAATGAGGTAAAGTAGATACATTAAAAAATCCTCTCAGTGGGCTGAGAGGATTTTTTCTATACACTTAACTGTGTCCGTCGGAAAGTTTTGTTCAGAATTCCCCGATAAATACTTCCAAATTTTTCGTAACACCATTTTTTCAATTCACGTACTTCTCGGAAAGACAATAGTTTTAATGCTTTTTTTAATTCTTTTTCAAACAAACTACTTTCAAAACTTACTTTTTCCAGGATCACTTTCACGTAATCTAACATTTTCATAAATCATTAGTTGGTTAGAATGGTTATAGCGATTAGATAAATGTAAATTTACTAAATTTTTTTTTATTAAAGTCAATAAAAAGTTTAATTTTTTATTAAAAATAGTTCAATTAAACTCAGTAATATTTACATTTTATATTATTCTAACGCCTCAATTGCTTCACTTATTTCTTTTTTAATATTAAAAAAAGATGAAATCTTTAGCATTACTGCCTCCATCACTGCATCAGGGCATGAAGCACCACAGGTAAGCATAATAGTTGTCTTTTCTTGTTCAGGAATAAAGTTGGTTGTTAGTTCCTGTTTATTATGAAGGTCATAATGCTGAATTAAGTTCTTGTCTAAAATTTTATCTTGCGACTGAATAAAAAAAGTCGGAAGTTTTTCTTCACATAACTCAACAAGATGCGAAGTATTAGAACTATTATAACCGCCTACCACTACAGCAAAATCAGCTTCGTTTTTGAGCAAGGCGTAGGTTGCTTCCTGATTATCGTTAGTAGCATAGCAAAGGGTATCACGAGTATTGGCAAAGTGCTTTTCAACTTCTTGTGGCTGTAACTGAAAATAAGTAGTCATTACCTGTTTTAGATAGTCAGCAATAGCCTGCGTATCTGAAGCTAACATCGTTGTCTGATTTACAACGCCAATACGAGTCAAATCTTTTTCAGGATCAAAACCTTTTGAATATTGTCCTGCAAAATCCAGATAAAACTGTTTACCGGGCAACACCTTGGTTATATATTTAGCCAAGCGTTCTGCTTCTTTCATATCGTTCACTACAACGGTCGGCGCATTTTCTTTGCTGTGCGAGAAAGTTGCTCTGGTTTCTTCGTGCTTGGGTTTGCCATGCACTACAATGCTATATCCCCTCTCTCCTATCTGCGTAGCCCGGTTCCATACTTTCTCTACAAAGGGGCAAGTCGTATCATATTTATACGGGTCAATCTGCAATGACTCTAATTGTTGCTGAATTTCTAAGGTAGTCCCAAAGGCAGGTACAATTACTACATCATCAGGGTTTAGCTCATTCCAGTCAATCAATTGATTCCCTTTTGTATCCATTAGAAATTTCACACCTTGCGATAACAAATCAGCATTTACATCAGGATTATGAATCATTTCACTTAACAAGAAGATACGCTTATCTGGATTCTCATTAACCGTTTTATAAGCAATTTCAACTGCATTCTCTACTCCATAGCAAAAACCGAAATGACGCGCAATCAAGAAACTTACAGGCCCCAAATCTATTAGTGTAGGCTCAAAATCTTTCTTTAGCCGATCTTTTGCCCGACGAATTTCCTTTATTTTACTGATGATAGTACTCTTATAAATCTCCGGAATAACAAATGATTTCATAAAAATTATAATTATTTTAATAATCAATTTGACTGAACAAAAAACGGCATAAATTGTTAATCATATAGTGTGCCAAATATATACCTGCTCTGCCTATTAATTACACAAATTTACAATATCTGTAAGATAAAATAAGGAATTATACGTATTTTCGCACCAGATAGCATCCGCTATATAAAAGAACATATTTTAATGCGTTTGAGTTTTATTTTTCTCTTGGGAGTAATTTGTTTTAGTTCTTCGGCACAAAGTACGTTTACTCCGCTGAATAACGACTATTTGCATTTTATCGAACGCTATGAAATAAAAAGCGGAAAACTTTCAAATAAATTTTATAGCAATGTTAAGCCCGTCGGCCGTAAAGATTTATTAAGTCTTACTGTCGCCTTAGAAAACGACTCAACAGCAAAACTTTCGAAAGTTGATTATTTTAATATCAATTACCTGCAAAATGATAGTTGGGAATGGCTTCAGGATAGCTACCCTGATGGAATGAGCAAAGGTAAAATTACTCAGAACAATACAAAAAAACCACTCTTCAAATACTTCCTTCAAAAGAAATCAGACTTTTATTACTTCAACAACGAAGATTTTGATATCCATATCAGTCCCATTTTTCAGTTTGGTATTGGTGGAGATAATCTGACAAAAAATGCCCCGTTTACTAATACACGTGGTATAGAAATCAGAGGCAATCTTAATAAAAAATTAGGATTCTACTCAATGCTTACTGAAAACCAGATTTCGTATCCAAAATACGTCAGGAATTACTCCAGACTATATAATGGTTTCCCATATGAGGGCTTCACCAAAATCGTTGACAGTGATTCAACCCGTATGATAACCGATTTTTTTTCTGCAAGAGGTTATATTACATTCAGGGCTTTAAAAAATCTTACTTTACAATTTGGGCATGATAAAAACTTTATAGGCTCAGGCATTCGGTCTTTGATTCTATCTGATTTCTCAGCACCTTACCTGCATCTGAAAGCAATTACGCAAGTCGGCAGGTTTCAGTATATCAATATATTTGCACAAGCTGTTAACAAACAAGTTCCTGTTGCCAAAGACGGTACAGAGCAAATACCACCAAAATACTTTACTTTTCACCATCTGAGTGCTAATGTTACCAAAAACCTCAACATAGGTCTGTTTGAAACGGTGGTATTCGGGCAACGTAAAGTTGGATTTGACATTAATTATCTGAATCCTGTTATTTTTTACCGTTATGTAGAAGGGCACTTAGGTAGCGTAGATAATTCTATTGTTGGAGCCGATTTTAAGTATAATTTTCTGCGCCGCTTCTCCCTATACGGACAACTGGTTTTAGACGAATTTAACTTCAAGCATTTTAAAAGAAAAGGCTGGTGGGCTACTAAATATGCTACCCAGATCGGCCTCCGCTATGTTGACGCTTTAGGCGTTAAAAACCTTGATTTGCTGACTGAATATAACTTAGCCCGGCCATATACCTATAGCCATAATTCGTCTTACAGTAATTTTGTACACTATAATTTGCCCTTAGCTCACCCATTAGGCTCTAATTTTCGTGAATTTTTGTTTATTGCCCGGTATCAGCCTTCACCAAGACTGACTTTGAATTATAATTTTATGATGGCCCGGCATGGCGAGGATTATAATTTTATTAACTGGGGAGGAAACATTCAGCGCAATTACAATCTGCTTCGCCCATACGATTACAATAATTTTATTGGGCAGGGTAATGAAGCAAATATTCAGAATATCGAAATAGGAGCATCTTATATGTTAGGACATAACCTATTTATAGACACCAGTTTCCAGAACAGAAAAGTAGATTATCCTGAAACTTCCGAAAATACCTCAAGTAATATATTTTCATTAGGAATCAGATGGAATATAGGCAAAAAACAGCTATTGTTTTAAAGCCTATTTCAAATGCGCTATTCTTTATTCATGAATAAGATAAGTTTTTTAGGATAGACTTTCAATTGCAGGTCTAATCTTGGTTTTTAAATACATTCTTATCGTTTTCATCTACTTTTAATCTTATTTTCACGGCTTCTTCATCTTTTTTTTTAATTTTGCAATATAGTTGCATTTATAATAGTGCAATCAAATAATAGTATGATTGACCCAATGAAGAAAAGCCTTCTTATATTTATTTATTTTCTATATTTATCCTCTTTTGCGCAAACAAAAGAAGAAACACCGGGTGTCCACTGTGATTGCTTTATACATGGTGTAGTGTTAGACAACACTACCAAAGAACCCATCGTTGGGGCAGTAGTTTTTGTTAAAGAGCAAAATAAAGGTACTATCACCGATATTAACGGACATTATCATATTGCTAATCTTTGTCAGGGAACTTATACTGTTGTAGGTCGGATTGTTGGCTATCAGGAAAAAACCTATACTATTAAACTTTTACATGAGGCCGAGCAGGAAATTAAACTTTCTGAAGGTGAGTTACACTTAGCCAATATAGATATTAAAGCAGAAAAGATTGATAACCTGACTCAAACCAAAAATGTATTAGAGAATGCTGCGCTTGACCAGAACAGAGGGCAATCTTTAGGTGAAACTTTGAAACAAATATCAGGTGTAACTACACTCCAGACAGGTAGCTCTATAGCCAAACCTGTTATTCACGGTATGCACTCGAACCGTGTATTGATTATGAATAATGGGGTACGGCAGGAAGGACAACAATGGGGTAGCGAACATGCCCCCGAAATTGACCCGTTTGTAGCCAAGAAAATTACAGTACTAAAAGGGGCAGCAGGTGTACGGTATGGCTCTGATGCCATAGCAGGCGTTATCATGCTTGAACCTGAAGCCCTACCAGATTCCACCAGAATGAGTGGTGAGATAAATACAGTATATTTTACTAATGGTAACCAGATTGTAACCTCAGGTATATTCGAAGGCGGGATTCGCCCGAAAAAAGCTGCTGTTCCGCAGTCGTTTGGGTATCGGGTACAAGGTACTTTTAAGAGAGGCGGTGATATTTCTACACCAGATTACAGGTTATCCAATACGGGTGTATCTGAAATCAATTTTTCGGTAAGTGCAGATTATAAAAGACGTAACTGGCAGTCAGAGATTTTCTTCAGTCAGTTTAATACCCAGATTGGTGTATTCGCAGGCTCACATATCGGTAATGTAACAGATCTGATAGAAGCGATTAAACGTGGCAGCCCATTGAATATCTATACACCAGAAAAATTCACTTATACTATTGGGAGACCTTATCAGGACGTACAACATAATTTGATGAAACTAAAATCTACTCATCAGCTAAAGAGCGGTAAGCTGTCGCTTACTTTGGGAAGACAGTACAACTACAGAAAAGAAGTGGATATTCTGAGAGGAGATAAAAACCTAATTCAGCTTTTTCAACTGACCACCTACACCGGAGAATTACTCTTTGAACACAAGCCCCTGTTTAAATTACTGACAGGCTCAGTGGGGATCAACACTAATTTTCAGCAGAATCTGACAACTGGCACTTTACGGGAACCACGCTCTTCAACTGTATTAATCCCTAATTTTCAGAATCTGACTGGAGGTGTATTTCTGATTGAAAGAATCGTTAAAAATCAATGGGAAGTTGAGGGGGGGCTTCGTTATGATTTCCGTAACTTAGATGTGTATAGAATTCCAAGAGGGCAGCAGGCTAAAGTAGAAAGCAAAAAGCAGAATGAAAATTTTACTGGTACTTTTGGTTTGAATTTCAGACCTAACTCACAATTGAATTTCCTGTTTAATCTTAGTTCGGCCTGGCGGGCTCCTACTGTCAACGAATTATATAGCGATGGCGTGCATCATGGTGCAGCCAGTTATGAAAAAGGCGATGAAAATCTGAATGCCGAGGTAGCTACCAATTTGTCGTTTACTGCTAATTATATTACCAAGCTGTTTCAGCTTGAATTACATCTGTATAATAATTATATCCGTAATTTTATCTTCCTGTCTCCAACAGGGCGGCCAACACTTACTATCCGTGGAGCATTCCCAGAGTTTTGGTATGCACAAACTAATGCACGTTTCAGGGGAATAGACTTAAGTGGTAATTTTCAGATTCATAAGCATATTTCTCTAAATTCTAAATTATCTTATCTACAAGCGCAGGATATTACCCATACACAACCATTAATCATGATTCCACCGAATCGCTGGGAAAATACCCTTCGCTATGAATGGAAAAAGAGTGGAATTTCGCTCACTAATTTGTATGTAGCCAGACAAAGCCGTGTGCCAACAAAAGTAATTTTCAGTGAAATTCCTACAGACGAAATTATATTCAATCAATACGGTGGCGACTTCGCACCTCCTCCATCAGCATATATGCTCTGGTCGGCTGCTTTTACTCAACAACTAAAGTTTAATAACCGGAATGGTATATATATATCCTTGACAGTAAACAACTTACTGAACACTTCTTATCGGGATTACCTGAATCGATTCAGGTATTTTGCTGACGAAATCGGTAGAAATTTTGTAATAAGAGCTAAATATTCGCTCTAAAATAATTGTTTTTGGTTAAATATTATTTTTGCAATATTGTTGCACAATCAAAAATATAGATTTATATTTGCATCGTTGTTGCAAATACAGATTCATCATTAAATATAAAACCCATGCAAAAAAATCGTATCACCATTTCCGGTCTCTTTGCTTTTGCGCTATTGTTTTCGTTGGTAGCTTGTAAAGATACTTCGGTAGATGTAGAAGAAGAAAACGAAACCATTACTACTGTTAAATTAAATTTTACTTCTGGAGGAACCACGCAGACATTTGTATTCAATGACCCTGATGGTGATGGAGGGAATGCCCCAACTAAATTCGATAATATCAGTCTTAAACCCAATACAAGTTATACACTTACGGTTGAGTTATTAGACGAATCAAAAAACCCTTCGGAAAGTATTACAGAAGAAGTAAAAGAGGAAAGTGATGAGCATTTATTTGTTTTTACACCTTCGCCGGCAAGCCTGTTCACTTATACCTACGGCGACAAAGACGCGCGTAATTTCCCGATTGGCTTGACCGGAACTTTACAAACCGGAGCCACAGGAACAGGTAAATTAAAAGTACAATTGCGGCATCAACCACCTGTGAACGGGAAAGAAGTGAAAGATGGTACTCCAATACCCGGAAGCGATGACGTAAACTTAGATTTTAATGTCAATATTCAATAATATTTAAGTTTTACTCTTAAAGTTTAGTTTAGGTCAATAAATCCACGAGCCTTTGGTTTGTGGATTTTTAGTTGGATGAAGTACGCAGATTTACCTCTGTAGGAATCTTTATTGTCTTTACTGCAGTAATACTTTGCTTATTCTCAATAGTATTCAACAACATTTCTGCGGCTGTTCTGCCTATTTCAAAAGCAGGCTGTACAACGGTGCTTAAAGGTGGGTCTAACAAATGGGCTACCTGTAAATTAGTAAAACCTATAAAAGCCACTTGCTCAGGGATATTGATGCCTTTGGCCTTTACGGCTGCAAAACTATCTAAGGCAAGGCGGTCGCTGGCAGTAAAAATGGCATCAGGCTTTTGCTTATCTAATAATTCAAAAATCACTTGCCGGGCTTCTTCCGGTGCAAATCCGCAATAGTGCACTAAATCCTCATCAAAGGGTATTCCATGTTTTTCGAGCGCTGCTTTGTAGCCCTCCAATCTTTCTTTGGTTGTATAAAGCAGCGAGGGACTAGTAATATGGGCAATTTTCTTTCTACCAGATAGTATCAGATGTTCAGTTGCCTGAAACGCTCCCTGAAAATTATCAGCAATTACTTCATTAGCTTCAATCTTATTAGAAATCCGGTCGAAAATCACCAATGGTACTCCTTTGTTCTGTATTTCCTGCAAATGGCTCACATCAGTAGTTTCACCTGATAGAGAAATCAGCACACCATCTACTTTACGCCCTACTAAATGCTGGATATTGCTACGCTCCCGCTCACAGGACTCATGGCTCTGAAAAATCACTACATGGTAACCTCTATTGTAAGCTACTGCCTCAATCCCATTAATGGCCTGTGAAAAAAAATTATTAGCTATTTCTGGCACAATTACACCTATTGCTTTACTCCTGTTCTCCTTTAGACTTAAAGCAATCGGATTCGGATGGTAATTCGTTTTCTCGGCATATTCAAGAACAAGTTTTTTTGTTTCGGGATTAATCTCATAGCTGTTTCTTAAGGCTCTCGAAACCGTAGAAGTAGAGAGATTAAGTGCTTTGGCAATATCTTTTATTGTTATAGCTTCCAAGATAAGTACAAGTAAAATACAATTTTATTTTGCTCCGTGCAAAATACACAAGTAGCTATAGGTATAGCCCACAATCAAAGATATTAAAATTATCTTTATCAATAATATCCTTAAGCTCTTTTGGTAACGTTCCCGACAACGATTGCATAAATAAAGTCAATTATTTATTTGTTTCTTCCTATGTTCAATTTGCATCTTCGTAGGTATATTTGACTGATTATATAAGTTGAATCAAAAGCTTTATCTTAGAATAATTCTATCATACTCCTAAAATGTTTAATCTTTCAGGCAAAATTGCACTTGTAACAGGCTGCAATAAAGGCATAGGTAGGGCTATTGCCATTGGGCTTGCAGAAGCTGGAGCAGATATTATCGGTGTATCTGCCAGTATCGAATTAGAAAATAGCTCCGTTGAGATAGCCGTCAAGGGATTAGGAAGAAATTTCAAGGCTTATCAGGCTGATTTCGGAAACCGTGAGAGTCTTTATGCCTTTATTAAACAGGTAAAGACAGACTTCCCTGCTATTGATATTCTTATTAACAATGCCGGTATTATCATGCGAAAACCCGCCGCCGAACACCCTGATGAGTACTGGGATAAAGTAATGACAATTAACCTGGATTCTCAATTTATTTTAGCCCGGGAAATCGGTGCAAGAATGATAGAGAAAAAATCGGGAAAAATTATTTTTACTGCCTCATTATTGACATTTCAGGGAGGCATTAACGTACCTGGATACGCCGCCAGTAAGGGAGCCATTGGAAGTTTAGTAAAAGCTTTAGCCAATGAATGGGCATCAAAAGGCGTTAATGTCAATGCCATTGCACCCGGTTATATTGCCACAGATAATACGGAAGCATTAAGAAATGACCCTGACAGAAGTACCTCCATATTAGCCCGTATTCCAGCCGGACGATGGGGTGAGCCTGAAGACTTCAAAGGTCCTGCAATATTCTTAGCCTCTTCAGCTGCGGATTATGTACATGGCACAGTCTTAACCGTAGATGGCGGTTGGATGGGAAGGTAATTTTTTAAGTGATTGTGAAATTGGTTCTGAATTATGATTTAACTGATTAAATAATTTCGCTGATTATAAGAACACCTTCATAATCAGTTGTATATAGTCAAACACCTTTCATGATAATCAGGTCAATCAGCTAAATCAAAATTCAAGACATAATCACTAAATCACTCACTCAATCATTAAATTATTAAAGATATGCAAGCAAGATATGAAAGTAGCCCTAAGGAAACTGCGGGTATGAATACGACCGAGTTGAGAAGCAATTTTCTTGTAGAGACGCTTTTCACACCAGACCAGGTCCATATTGTTTACTCTCACTATGACCGTATGATTTTAGGAGGTATTATGCCTAAAAATGAGTCAATAGCGTTGGGTAATTATGATGAGCTGAAGTCTGATTACTTTTTGGAAAGAAGAGAAATCGGAATTATCAATGTGGCAGGCAATGGCAAAATTACAGTTGGTGACGAAACCTTCAACATTAATAAGTTAGACTGTTTGTATATTGGCAGAGGTGCCCAGAAAGTAGTTTTTGAAAGCGTTGACACTCATAACCCTGCAAAATATTTTATCCTTTCAGCTCCTGCACATGCCGTCTATCCTACCCGATTAATGACCAAAGAAGAAGCTTCTCCTGCAAGTATGGGAGCAGTAGAAACAGCCAACCAAAGGATAATTTATAAATATATTCATTTAGATGGTATCAGAAGTTGTCAATTGGTAATGGGCTTGACAGTATTGCAAACGGGTAGTGTCTGGAACACCATGCCATCACATACCCACGACCGCCGTATGGAAGCCTATTGTTATTTTGATGTGCCTGAAAATCATGGTGTGCTACACCTGATGGGGCAGCCGCAAGAAACCCGTCATCTCTGGATAGCCAATCATCAGGCAATTATTTCTCCACCTTGGTCGGTGCATTCAGGTTGCGGTACTTCTAACTATTCATTTATCTGGGGTATGGCAGGCGAAAACCAATCTTTTTCAGATATGGACTTCATACCTATTTCAGAGTTACGCTGACGCAATACCTGTTTATTCATACAATTATTTAATTTTCAATTTTTTATAAAATGAGACTTACCTCTAATTTGATTATTTTATTGCTTTTTGTTACGTCAATCGTTCTTGGCCAGAAGAAGATTGATGTAACAAAAGAATTTGCCTTCGCTGCCAAACAGTATGAAGGCATGCTGAAAAGCCACCCTGATATTACCAGGACACCTCAGTCAACAAATCCTGATGGTTCACCAAGAGATATGCCTACCAGTTGGTGGTGCAGTGGTTTTTTTGGCGGTTCGTTATGGTACATTTTTGAACAAACCAAAGACCAGAAATGGAAAGAGGCCGCCGACAAATGGACAATGGCTGTTGAAAAAGAGCAGTATAACACAGGTACGCATGATTTAGGCTTTATGCTGTATTGCCCTTTCGGAAATGGTTATCGGTTGACCAAAAATCCGAAGTACAAAGAAATTATGCTTACCGGAGCTAAATCTTTAGCTACCCGATTTGACCCTAAAGTGGGCTTGATCAAATCCTGGAATAACTGGAAGGGCTACAAATATCCTGTGATTGTCGATAACATGATGAATCTTGAATTTTTATTCTGGGCAGCGCGTGAATCTGGCAATAAAGAATTTTATAATATCAGCGTAACTCATGCCGATAATACATTAAAGAACCATTTCCGTTCAGATGGGAGTAGTTACCATGTAATAGCTTATGGCGAAAACGGTGAGGTGATGAAGAAAGGGACACATCAGGGATATGCCGATGAGTCTGCTTGGGCAAGAGGTCAGGCATGGGCATTGTATGGCTATACAGATATGTATAGAGAAACCAAAGACAAAAAGTACTTGGCTCAAGCAGAGAAAATAGCTGACTATTATCTGAGTCATCCTAATTTACCGAAAGATAAAATTCCATATTGGGATTTTAATGCCCCTAATATCCCGAATGAAGAGCGCGATGCTTCTGCGGGTGCAATTACTGCTTCAGCCCTGCTGGAATTAAGCACTTATGTAAGCAAAGCCAAAAGCAAACTCTATTTTGCCGCTGCCGAAACCATGTTAGAAAGTCTGGCAAGCCCAACCTATAAAGCCAACTTAGGTGAAAATAATCATTTTATTTTGAAACACTCTGTCGGTGCCAAACCTCTTAAATCAGAAATTGATGTGCCACTCGTTTATGCTGACTATTATTTCTTAGAAGGTTTATTGCGCTATCAGAAATTGAAGAAATAAGCTATAGTGTTCCAAAACCCAACACTAACAAAAATGCCCCTTTTCAGGGGCATTTTTGTTAGTGTTGTACCTGAAGAGGTAAAAAATTTTCTCTCTATTTATACATCTCGACAGAACAATAATATAATCACTCTCTTATCTTCTATTAATTTGGTTTAGCATTACTGTGTCTGCAATTTTTTCATCCTTAGCTAATAAAAGCATATTCCTTATAATCTTTCTCAAAAGGTAAAATAATAATAAAACAAGAAATAGCTACCGTTAAATCAAAAAGGGTACCGATAGATAAATTCAACTATACTTATCTTTTTTCTCTTTCCAAATTTGATTTAGAATTTAAAAATCATGTGGGTAAAATTACATTTTATAAAATGAAAAAGATAAGCAAGAAAATGTTTAATTCTATTTATAAAGAATTAATCAGAATAAGGGGTGTTAATTATGTGGCTATCGGGTATAAAGAAATTAATGGTATACCAGATACCCAACAAATAGCCATAAGGGTGCATGTAACAAAAAAAAGGGCAGAATCAGAAATTTTTCCTGATGAAATTATTCCCAAATCAGTAAATGGAATACCTACGGATGTAATAGAAAGTTTATGGGTAAATGAGGCTAACCATTTACAACAGAGATTTTCCGACCTGCGCGGAGGTATTCAGATTATTAATCCGATAGTAAAATTAGCAGGTACACTTGGAGGTATTTTCACTGATTTGATAACAGGGAATTTGATTGGATTGACAGCAGCCCATAATTTAAAAAGCGGACAAATAGGAAATACTGGAGATGAAGTTTATCAGCCATCCTTAGATCCGTTAAATGTCAATGATTTTATTGGAACAATACATTCAATTAATACGCCATTAGATGCAGGTACAATACTACTAAATACCAAAAGAAATTTATTTCAAAAAGAAATAGTAAATGGTAATACACCAATAACTATTCAGGGGGTTATACCACCAAGTCTTGGTATGCAGGTTTTTAAAGTAGGCTGTGCAACTGGTTTTACTGAAGGTACAATCGATGATATATCTCCAACTACCTCAGAAACATTTACAATTAAAAGTATTAATAATACTATCCTAAGCGATTTTGGAGACTCTGGGGCTATCTGGATTGACAGGGATAGCGAATGTGCTGTAGGATTGCATATTCAGGGAAATCCTATTACACATAAGAATGCACTAGCATCAAGCATACATAGAATATTTTCAGTTTTAAAATTAGACACTAATCTTCTTCACTTACAATGAAAAATCTTTTCTTTATTACTCTCTATCTCCTCTGCAATTCAATTATTGCAAATGGACAAAGTTTTAACGACCTCACTGGCGTTCTTACAATTGACCTTTCACAAAGTCAACAAAAACTTAAAATTAAAGTACCGCATAAAAGAGATATAAAAATTAAGATAATAAATTTTTTACCTTTTACTAAATATTCAATCATAGCTGAAAGAACATCAACCAGAGTACCTCCAATAGATTTAGACAAATTTTTAAGTAAACAATCTGCTACAAAAGATGTGTGTGAGATTGCCCAAGAAGCGATTATTTTCAAAAAGGTATATACTTCCACCACAGAATTAGATTTGGGAGCAAACTTACGTGAATTAGAAAAAAAGATATTTGATTGTGGTGGAAGAGATATTATAACAAATGCAACAATAAAAGAAGAACTTATACGTATTCCTGGATTAACACAAAGAGAGTTTTCTTTAGAAGAATTAGACTCTGGTGGAAATAAATTTTTAATAGTTGGGGAGAAGATTACTTTGAAAATTGTTAGAGAGGCTACACCAGCTCTTAATATTGAGAGAAAAGAATTTGATGCTTTTGAAATAGCCACAGATACTAAAGGTAATTGGGAATTAAATTACGGCTTTGCATTTAAATTAAATGGGCTTTCAAGTAATAAAGAATATTATTCAAAAGCTGATACAGGTAGTACTTATCTTATTGCTGAAAAAACAAAGATGAAAGGGCTATCAGGCTTAAATGTCTATCCAACAGTATTTATAACTTACTATCCTAAACATAAAGAACTCTCATCTGTTTTTCTTGGTTTTACATCAGGGTTAGGCTCCAATCTTGAAGAAATTTCTGCTTTTATAGCACCAAGTCTTGTTATAGAACAGAATGTATTAATTAGCTTAGGGCTTAGTATTACTAAATCATCCGTTTTAAGAGGAGAATACAGCGCTAATCAGAGAGTAAAGGAAAATCTTAATTTTGACCAGCTTCATGTTGGTAGATATATGCCAAACGTATTTTTTAGTCTATCATATAGATTTAACAAAAATCCGTTTAAAAAAGCTAAAGATTCAGAAGAATAAATCAAGTGTATAAGATTTAAACAAAGAAACCACTTTTCCTATCTTATTTTTAGTCGAATTTTAATTAATGAAAGTTTCCTAAAAGCCTGAACAAACACATATTTGTTCAGGCTTTTTAACTGATTCATCAACTATTATAGGAATTGACTTCCAGTTTAAACAGGTATGTATTCTTGCTTATTTCAAATAATTGCAAGTACAGAGTTCAACAAAAAATACTGAAAAATATTTTGTTATTCTCAATCAAGCAATTAACTTTGTTTTTCAAAGTACTTTTAAATACCAAAAATGTTTATATTCAGACCTAAGTACGGATTATTAGCTATTGTTTTTTTCATTATAGAAGTACTCATTGCCTTATATGTGCACGATTCTTTTATTAGGCCAATTGTAGGCGATTATCTGGTGGTATTTCTGGTGTACTGTGCTGTTTTCACTTTCTATAATACTGATTTTGTGAAGGCCGCTATAGCAGTACTCTTGTTCTGTTATCTGATTGAAACATTACAATATTTTCATTTTGTACATTATATGGGTTGGGAAAAATACAGGATCGTTGCAGTTGCTTTGGGCACGGGCTTTTCATGGGTTGATATGATAGCTTATACTTTAGGTTTTCTGACCATACTCTTAGTAGAATATTGGAGAATAAAATCTCCTCAGAAACAAAGCATATAAACTTTGAGAGAATATGAATGACTTCGTTGACAAAAACTCAATAGTAAGAAAGATATGGAGCAATTCGGATGTAATTTTATTCATCTTTGCAGGCTCCGCGGCAGAATTTGCTTTAAACAAAGCAGTAGACTGGCTATATTTTACCGGAAAAATCCCTTCTGACCCATTAGGAAGGCTTTTCTCAACTGTCCGCTATGCAAAGATGATTGTTTTTGCTGATAGTGAGAATGCGCTCAGAGCAATTGATAAAATCAATAGTATTCATCAAGGAGTTGAACAAAGCCGCGGGGCCCGTATTCCTGACTGGGCATATAGAGATGTATTGTATATGTTAATTGATTATGCGATTATCTCTTATGAACTGCTTGAAAGAAAATTGACTCCGGAAGAAAAAGAAGAGGTTTTCAATGTTTTCCAAAGAGTTGGCCTGAGAATGGGTCTGAGCGAACTACCAGAAGACTATTCAAGCTGGGAATATTCGCGTAAAGCACATCTGCAAGAAGACTTAATTAATGGCCATTATACGGCAGACCTGTATCTGCAATACAAAAAACACTTAGGCTCGGCCCGTTACCTGATTTTATTGGAGTGTCAGAAATTAATTGTTCCGGCAAGGGTGTCTGAATTATTAAAATTCGGCAATTCATTCAAGGGTAAAATATTGCTGAACCTTTATTTATTCAGTCGAAAACTCAAATTAGATAATCTTGTTAAAAACATTCTTCTTCCGGCTGAATATAGTGAGCAGATAAATGATTTGAATCATAGCTATTCTCCCAAGCCCATACATAAAGAATTGAAAACCACAGAAATGCAATTCTTACACTTATAGAAAGCTTATTTAAGTACAGTATGATAAATAAAAACAGACAACTTTCAGGAGTTGTCTGTTTTATGAATAAATAAATGATATGACAAATTCTTACGACTTTGTCATATCAACTGCAAAAGGTTGATTATAATATCGCTTACCGGTAGTCTTATACAACGCATTGGCTACTGCTCCAAAAACGGGCGGGAATGGCGGTTCGCCTAAACCTGTTGGGTCAATATCGTTTTCAACAAAGTGTACTTCAATTTTCTTAGGTGCTTCATTGTGGCGAATGATTCGGTAATTGTGGAAATTGGTCTGCTCGGGAGCACCATCTTTATGGGTCAAAGCTCCATACAATGAGTTGCCAATGCCGTCAACCACAGCCCCCTGCACCATATTAATTGCCGCATCAGGATTCACTACTACACCGCAATCAACTGCACTGAAAACCTGCTCCACATAGGGTTGTCCGTCTCTCATCACCATATCCACCACATGACCAGCATACGAAGCATGACAGAAATAGGCAGCAACGCCTCTTTTTCTGCCACTATTTTCGGGTTTACCCCAGCCTGATTTCTCACGCAATAGTTCAAGAACACCAATATACCTTTTGGCATCATAATCATTATTTTTACCTACCGGATTGTCTTTGGCACGATTCAGTAATTCAAGACGCAACGCAATAGGATCTTTTCCCATTGCTTCAGCTACTTCATCTAAAAACGATTGTTCGGCTGCCGCGTTGAAATTAGAACGAGGCGCACGGAAAGCACCGATGGTAATATTTGATGGAATCTCCCAGCCTTCTGCTAAATAATTATCAATAGCTCCAGCCGGAAAACGATTAGCATGAACCGGATTTTCAGGAATTCCTCCCCCTATGACATGAAACCCAATGAGTTTTTTATTGGCATCTAATGCCGCACGATAGGTAGCAGTGTACATTGGTCGATAAATACCATAAGTCATATCGTCTTCACGAGTGTACATCAGCTTAATGGGTGCCTTAGCTTTTTTAGATATAAGCGCTGCTTCGTAGAGATATTGTCCGTAAGCTCTACGCCCAAAGCCACCACCCATGCGTGTCATCTGAATTTCAATTTTGTCAGCTGGCAGGTTTAATAGTTTTGAAAGTGTAGGTTCTGTCCAGCCGGGTGCTTGTAATGGCCCTGCCAGCAAGGCTTCTTCATCGGTTACATGGGCAAAGAAATTTATTGGCTCCAGGCAGTTATGGGCTAAAAATGGCGCATTATAGGTACGTTCAATAATCTGGGAAGCATTTTTGAAAGCTGTTTCAGGGTCGCCGTCTTTTCTTAAAACTGTAGAAGGTTGTTTGGCACGCTCCTGCATCATTTCTAACTGATTAGAGCTGGACTCAAGCCTTCCCGGAATAATCACCTCTCGTTTTCCACCTCTTCCAGTTAAAGTGTCTTTTACATCTCCAGCCTGCTCCCACTCTACTTTTAGTTTTTTGCGGGCGTTCATTACCTCCCAGGTTGTGTTTCCTACAATCACCAGTAAATCGTTAAATGTACGGGTGTCAAAGCCTCCCTGCTGGAAACCATCCTCATACAATTTTAATGTAAAAACATCTTTTATACCAGGCATTTTGAGGGTTTGAGAAGCATCAAAAGATTTTAGTTTCAGCCCGAAAGCAGGTGGATGTTGAATCATGGCAATCAGCATACCATCCACTCGATAATCTAACCCGAAAAGGGGCTTACCCGTTACGATTTTCTCTCCTTCAACGTTTTTCTTTGAATTTCTTACGACTGCAAAATCTTTCGGGTCTTTTAATTTCATGCCTTTTGGTACAGCAATAGTGGCCGCCTTGCTTGCCATTTCACCATATTTTGCCGATTTGCCACTTGAATGAGATAATATCCCTGCCTTAGTTGTAACTTCAGCTAATGGTACACCCCATGTATCTGCGGCTGCCTGGCAAAGCATTTGCCGGGCAGCTGCGCCGGCTTCTCTAAGGGGTTTCCAGTACATTCTTACCGAATTACTACCCCCTGTAAACTGCGAGCCAAACTTTACATTATCGTGAGTACTCATTTCAACCACCACATTTTTCCAATCTATATCTAATTCCTCAGCCACTATCATTGGCAGTGAAGTCATTACATTCTGCCCGAACTCCGGATTTGGACAAAAGATTTTAATCATATTATCTGACGTTATCTGAATATATCCTGTCACTTGATTC
The DNA here is from genome assembly GCF_013912375.1 of Emticicia sp. BO119. Taxonomy (GTDB): domain Bacteria; phylum Bacteroidota; class Bacteroidia; order Cytophagales; family Spirosomataceae; genus Emticicia. The sequence goes on from NZ_JACETV010000006.1 coordinate 281,882, forward strand.
CATTGTTCAGGCAGATTCAGTTCAGCCATTTTATCGGCAGGTCTGAAACCAGAAAGCCATGTAAAACTAAGCATCAAACCGCCACTCGTCAATGCAGACGATTTAAGAAAAGAGCGTCTGCTATATGTCTTTGGATTTTCCATATTCATTTCTTTTGAGGTTGAGTTTTTGAAGCTTTGGCAGCTGTTTTAATAGCCTCCTTGATACGAAGGTATGTACCACAACGACAGATATTGCCACTCATATACCCATCAATATCTTCATCTGAAGGGTGCGGGTTGTCTTTCAGTAATGAAGTAGCGCTCATAATCTGCCCTGCCTGACAATAACCACATTGAGCCACATCATGCTCAATCCAGGCCTTTTGTACCGGATGAGTAGCATTAGCCGATAAACCCTCAATAGTAGTAATTGCCTGCTTACCAACTGCCGATACAGGCAACTGGCATGAACGAACGGCTGAACCATTCAGATGAACAGTACAAGCGCCACACATAGCTACACCGCAACCATACTTTGTGCCTTGCAGATTAAGATGGTCGCGTAAAACCCACAACATAGGCGTTGAAGGGTCAACGTCTATCAGATGGTTTTTTCCATTAACTTTCAGATTATATTTTGCCATAAATATATGTTGTAGAATATCAATAGTTTAACAGGAGAAAAGATGTAAATAAAATAGAATATTTTGAGAAAAACTTACACAATTCAAACAATATGCTACTAAAATCAAACAAATCAGGGAGTAGTCAATCTGGTAAATGAAAGTGAGCCCATTTTCCATTCTCCACCTTGCTTAATATAAACTTCTGTTACCATAAATGGATTGGTTACCTCGTTGCCACCGACTACTGCCAAAAGCGTAATTCTATTCAATAAAATAGCGGTGTTGTCAATAATTTTAACAGATACCTCATGAATATCAGCCTTTTTGTAATGAATACCTCCGCTATTGATAATATCTATTTCCCGATCTTTTCCCCACGAACCTCCCATGTGTACAAAAACTGACTTTCCATCAAATAGTTTTTTCAAAGCCTCTACATTTTTATCAGCCATCCATTGCCATTTGTTTTTGGAGAGAGTGATAATTTCCTGCTCTTCATTTTTACTACTATTCCCAACAGGAGGCATAACACTATTGTATTCTTCGTCTGTTACTCGCTTTGCCCATACAGTTTTTCCCTTTTGGGTAGGTGTTGCGCCTATATAAGAAAATGTACTGCCCGGTGAAGCCCCATGCCAATGCTCTACACCCGGAAGACATTTGATTACGTCTCCTTTACGAACTATTTGTATAGGTTTGTCTTTTTCCTGATAATAGCCTGTGCCTTTAGTAATCAATAAGATTTGTCCGGCCGGATGCGAATGCCAGTCCAGTTTAGCACTTGGGGCAAAAGTGGCAAAAGCCAGACTATAATTAAAGTTATTATCTGCTTCGCTTAATTCTTTAAGCCATATAGTTCCTGTGTGATTATCGGTAGTTGATATTTCACCTTCAGGAAAAATAGAAGCCTCCTGTGCTACTGAATGGTTTATAATAGACCCTGATAATACAATTGCTAAAGACAGTATTTTTTTCATTGATTTCGATTGAAAATATTAAAAATTTCTTTTGCATCTTTATACGCTACAAACTTCTTAGTATTCAATGTCTTAAATGTTATATATATTACTGTATTATCTACCATTATTACTGATTGAGCCGTTTATATTGTTATAGTTTAGTATTGAAGTGTATAAATTTGCTTTAGGAAATATGGAAAATATGAAACAGGTATTTAACTTTAATACAATAAATGAATACAATGCTTTTAATAATCATGAAGCGTTGCACCCATTAGTGAGCGTGTTAGATTTTTCAAAAGCTAATCAAAGAACAGGTTCCCGAATGAATTTTGGGATTTATTGTATCATTTTAAAGGATGTAGATTGCGGTGATTTAAAGTATGGGCGAAACTATTATGATTATCAGGAAGGCACTTTAGTTTTTATTTCGCCTGGTCAGGTTGTTGATGTAGAAAATAAAGCATATTATCAGCCGACAGGACATGGCCTGGCATTTCACCCTGATTTGTTACATGGAATGCCTCTTGCTAAAAGTATTCATGAATATAGCTTTTTCAGTTACCAGACCAATGAATCGTTGCATCTCTCAAAACGTGAAAGGCAGTTGGTTTTAGATTGTTTTTTAAAAATAGAATTTGAATTACAACAGTCTATTGACAAGCACAGTAAGAAGTTGATTGCCTCTAATATTGAATTGTTTTTAAATTATTGCGATCGTTTCTATGATCGCCAATTTTTTACAAGAGACAAGACCAATAAAGGTATTTTAGAAAAATTTGAAGAATTGTTGAATAGTTATTTTACTTCTGAAAAACCTCAGACTATTGGCTTACCATCTGTGGCATATTGTGCCGATGAATTGCATTTATCAGCCAATTATTTTGGAGATTTAATTAAGAAAGAGACAGGAAAATCTCCGCAGGAGTATATACAAAACAAAATACTGGATATAGCTAAAAACAAGATATTTGACAATGACAAAACTGTGAATGAAATTTCTTATGAATTAGGCTTCAAATATCCACAACATTTCTCACGTTTTTTTAAGCAACATGTTGGTATGGCTCCAAAAGAATACAGAATATCAAATGAGTTAATCCTATAATAATTGTTATTGCAGAACCGTCCAAGCATCCGTTTAACAACGCTAAGACTTTACTCCAGCATCTTCTCCCTTACTTTAAACTCTTCAATATCAATTAACGAATGATATTTCCTGACAAGCTCTTCGTCAAACTCTGCTTTCAGATTAATTTTATTGAGTAGATCCCGTTGATGCTCCAATAATTGAAGGTACACATACTGATAGTTTTTATAGGGATGTTCCTGCGTTTCATCTGTTTCCTCTAAGGTCTGGTTAAACAGTCTCAGCTCTATTCTCAGTTTTTCAAGCAGGTCGTTCAATTGTTTGTTCTGAGCCCCGTCTTCTTCATATTTTTTTTCTAAATGCTGAATAGAATATTGTAAAATTTTCTTTTGAATAAGTATTTCCTGCTCATGTTCTGACATGGTTGCAAACTTATCTACCATATGTACCTTATTGATAAGCCAAGGGAGAGTAAGCCCTTGTAAAACCAAAGTGATCAGAATGACAATGAAAGTGACAAATAAAATTAGGTTACGGTAAGGAAACGGCTGACCTTCGTTGGTCAGTAATGGAATTGAGAGTGCAGCAGCCAGAGACACTACCCCACGCATACCCGCCCAACCAAAAATGAATGGCAATCTCCACCCCGGATTAGCATCGACTACCGTAATATAACGACTCACCAAGTGTGAAAAACCCGAAGCGCCTAAAGCACATAAAAGCCGAACCACAATTAATACAAAAGAGATAGCCAGACCATACCCAATGGCTTCACTTAATTTGGTTTCTCCCAATTGCTCAACAATAAAGGGGAGTTGCAATCCAATGAGAAGAAAAACCAATCCATTCATAACAAAAACCACGCTACCCCATACATTTATGCCTTGAATCCGGCTTGCATAGGAAAGCATTCTCTGCCGCCTGCTTGATAGGAAAAGCCCTCCGCTTACAACTGCCAATACACCCGAAAAATGAAAATATTCTGCAAAATAGTACATGCAGTAAGGTGTAATAAGCGTCAGAACAATTTCAATACTCGGAGTTGTAGGCAGCCATCGATGGATACCATAAAAAACTAATCCAACTAAAAGCCCGATGATTACCCCCATGAATACCACTAAAAAAAAGCTTGTGGCTGCTTCCTGAAAGTGAAACTGACCTGTGAGGATAGCCAATAAAGCAAAGCGAAAGATAATTAATGAAGAGGCATCATTCAACAAACTTTCACCTTCACCAAGGCTTAATAAAGATTTCGGCACTTTTAGCCGCCGCATGATAGTAGAAGAAGAAATGGCATCAGGGGGAGAAACTATACCACCTAAAAGGAAACCATGGGCCAGGGTAAAACCTGGAATAAGTATTACTGAAAATACAGCAATAACTCCGGCGTTAATAATCACTACTAAAAAGGCAAAACTCATAATTACCCGTCTCCATCGCCAGAATTCTTTCCAGGATACCTGCCACGCAGATTCATACAATAAAGGAGGCAGGAAAATAAAGAAAATTAAATCAGGATGAACAGTAACATTAGAAAATACAGATAAAAAACTGATTGCCAGGCCCCCTAATACAAGAACAATAGGATATGCCAGCCGAAGTTTATTAGCTACCATTACTAATGCCAGAATAATCAGGAGCAGGTAAACATACTCAATAAACTGGTCATGCATAACTTCATATATAAGGAGTTCAGAATAAAGCTTATATCAGCAAATTTATTCCTTTTTCCTAATTTGCCATATTATGGATAAAAAAATAATAAGCGGGTTAAATCGGGCTTACATAATTAACAGGGCTTAGAAAAATTACCCTATATACCCGTAGACTTCTCCATAGCTTCGGTGTAGCGCGTACCAATTACCTTTATATGGGCTGAAGCACTTTCAATTTCCTGCAATTCATCTGCTGTTAATTGAATAAATGCTGCTTTATTATTTTCAGTCAGTCGATGTATTTTTGTTGTACCCGGTATCGGGACAATCCAAGGTTTTTGTGCCAATACCCATGCCAAAGCAATTTGGGCAGGTGTCGCATTTCTTTTTTCAGCAAATTGTTGTAGTAAATCCAGTAATGCTTTGTTCGCCATACGCGCTTCTTCAGTATATCTTGGCAACACATTCCTGATATCTCCTTCAGCAAACTTGGTAGTTTCATCAATTTTGCCTGCTAAAAATCCTTTTCCTAATGGACTGAATGCCACAAGACCAATCCCCAACTCTTCAATAGTTGGAATAATTTCTAACTCATGCTGACGAGTCCAGAGTGAGTATTCACTCTGCAAGGCTGTAACAGGCTGCACCGCATGAGCTTTACGAATAGTACTTGCTCCTGCTTCTGATAAACCAAAATGCTTTACTTTCCCTTCCTTTATCAAATCCAGAACAGTTCCTGCCACCTCTTCAATAGGTACATTTGTGTCAACCCGATGCTGATAAAAAAGGTCAATTACTTCTATTCTCAACCTTTTTAAGGATTCTTCTGCTACTTTTCTGATATTATCAGGATGGCTATTTAAACCAGACATTTTCCCATTCTGAATATTGAATCCAAACTTGGTAGCAATTACTACCTCGCCCTTAAATGGCTCCAAGGCTTCCCCTACCAGTTCTTCATTTACAAAAGGGCCATAAACTTCGGCTGTATCAAAAAAAGTAACACCTTGCTCCACGGCTGTCCGAATTACTCTGATCATTTCACTTTTTTCACCTGCAGGGCCATAACCAAAACTCATTCCCATACATCCAAGTCCTATGGTAGATACTTCAAGTTTACTATTTCCTAATTTGCGCTTTTGCATAGCTATTAATAATTATGTAAAAATTGAATAAACTTTATTGAATTGACTAATTCGGGCTATTTTACGAATATCAAACATTCCTGAATTTCACAGGGCTTTGCAGAACATGCTTCTTGAAGAAATTATTGAAATGTGTTACTTCAGTAAATCCTAAAGCAAAGGCTATCTCAGATACATTCCATTTACTTTGTTTCAACAATATTTTTGATTCCTGTAAAATACGCTCTGTAATAAGTTGAGTAGTAGTTTTTTGTGTAATTTCTTTGACTGCCCTATTCAGATGATTCACATGAACATTGAGTTGATCCGCGAAATCTGATGCTGTTCGTAGTTGAATATTCGGGTGGGCATCATCAATCGGGAATTGGCGCTCGAGCAATTCTAAAAATATGGTGGCAATTCGTTGCGAGGCATTAATCTCCTGCTTATCAAATACAGAAGAGGGTTGCATTTTCATGGCAAAGTGCAACAACTCAAATACCATATTCCGAAGCGCATCATATTTATGAATATAATCAGAATTGATTTCATCAAACATTCTCTCATAAATATTGCTTACTTTTTCTGTTTGCTCATTAGGCAGTTCAAATATATGAGTACCATTCGGCTGAAAAACCTCATATTGATTGAGATTACCAAATTGATGAAAAAAATGCTGATTGAAAATACAATACGCCCCACTTCTGACATTATCCAGATGCTCCCATTTATATGGAATCTGCGGATTAGAAAACGATAAAGCCTGTTTTTTTACTTCAATCACTCTATCTGCATAGTGCACCTGGCTATTCCCTATCATCAGCATAATTTTATAATAATCCCGCCGTTTATAGGGTATTGTCTGAGGCTTCCCCTCAACCAATGGTTCTAACCTGAAAACATTGAAATGGCCTATTTCATTACGAATATTCTCAGGAAGCCATTCAAACTTTCTCTGATACATTTCTTCAATTGTCTCCGCTTTTTCCATAGATTTAAATTTATAGTACAAAATTACCTTATCAAGCAGGTAATTTTCAAACGAAATTCAAACCAAAACTTACAAAAATCAAACAATTAATCAGTTCCACTGATTGACAACTAAGTCTCAAATAAGGTTCTACTATTTCTATTCAATCAGGTACCATTGTCTTATATTAAAATTTTAATGCCCCACCCGATAATTTTAAATAATTACCAGACATACTTGGCATCAGGTTTGTGCTCATATCTTTGTTCAATAAGAGGAGTTATTCATAGTGGTAAGATTCAGGCCATGGACTGATTTATGGAGAACTGTGCAAATAACATTGAACAGTATTATGAAAATAAGTTTTACTTGACAAAAAGTTATTTTAATACAACCAGAATCTATTTTTTAACAATGTTATAAAAACAGATTTGCCATATATTTTGGCAAAATAATTGCTATATAATTTGCTACGATTGAAAGGTAATTTTTTATATAACTGTAATCATTGCAATTAATATTTCTGTTCATTCTATATCAATAATAAAAGTGCAAATCTTTAACAATACCCCTTTCGTATATCGTTAAATGATGCTTAAATACAGAATATTACGCATGTTTTTCTAAATTTCTCACTAATTGTAACAACGATGAACAAAAAATTAAAACTTCTGATAATTGATGATGAGGCAAGCATCAGAAAAGTTTTAGAACACTTTCTTAATAAAGAATTTGAAGTAACAGCCAAAAATGATGGAATGGAAGGTATGAGCTGGCTTGAAGCTGGTAATGATACCGATTTTATCATTGCTGACCTGAATATGCCAAATCTGAACGGGAAAGAATTTACTAAAGTCATAAGAGCAAGTAATCTGTATGCAGACCTGCCAATCATTATTCTTTCCGGAACTGACGAAAGCAAAGAAAGAATTGAGTGTCTGAACATAGGTGCAGATGATTTTATGCTCAAACCCTTCAATCCAATGGAAGTACATGCTAAAATCAAAGCGATTTTACGACGTGTAAAACCAAAATCTATAGTTGATTCATATTAACCTCATCTTAGTATATGAATAATACTGTACCCAATACTACGACAGTTACTGAAGAAGAGAAACTTCCGATTAAGATCATATTAGTAGAAAGAGATGACAAAGCAGCGGTAGATTTTCTGAAAAAATTCGGAGAAAAAATTCATGTAAAAGTGATGAACAATGCTGAAAATTGTCTTGAATATCTCAAAAACACTTATCCTCCTGATGCAGTTGTTATTGGCAGAACCAGTGGTGGTCTGAAATTTTTAGAAACCATTCGTAGTCAGGCCTGGACAAGAGCACTTCCGGTAATTATCACAAGCGACCATATTACACATGGCTTGCTGAAAGAGATTCATGAAAAGGGCGGAGACGATATATATCCGAGCGATTTCAGTAGCGGAGATTTAATAACGCGTCTTGATTACTTTATCAAACGGCGTCATTACAAAGCGATGCAGCAAACCAAAGCAAGTATCTTAGATGTAAAAATTCCGCTTTGGAAGAGGTTTATAGATGTATCAACCACAGGATTAGCTCTGTTATTGCTATCTCCACTTTTAATTATCGTTGCAATTTTAATCAAACTTGACTCCAAAGGTCCGGTTATCTATCTATCGAAGCGCGTAGGTGCCGGTTACAAGATTTTTAGTATCTATAAATTCCGTACTATGCGAACCGATGCCGATAAGCTGATTAAAAACATGGGTTCGCTGAATATGTACACTAAAGCAAACGAACCTAAACAGGCAATGGGGCTCTGTGAAACCTGCGTAGGGATCGGCACTTGTCAACAACAACTGTACCTTGATGGTGAAATGGTTTGTGAAAAAATGTACTTATCAGAAAAGAAAGAGAAAGTAGCTTTTATGAAGTTCCAGAACGACCCTCGTATCACCAGATTAGGCAAATTCTTGCGTAATAGCAGTATTGATGAGTTACCACAATTGTTTAATATTTTCTTAGGAGATATGTCTTTGGTAGGTAACCGCCCTTTACCATTATATGAAGCAGAAAAACTGACAACCGACGAATACATTGAGCGCTTTGCCGGGCCTGGGGGCTTAACCGGACTTTGGCAGGTAACCAAAAGAGGTAAAGGCAAAAAAGATATGACCGAAGAAGAGAGAATTCAGTTAGATATTGAATATGCGAGAAACTTCTCGTTCAAATATGACATGAAAATTTTCTTTATGACTTTCCCTGCTTTATTACAATCTGAGAACGTATAAGTCTGTTTATTCTCACTGAATTTTATGCCAAGCAAAACACCTAAAGTTTCAATTATCACAGTCAATTTTAATGGTACTGCTGTAACTGCCGAATTATTACGTTCGCTGGAGAAAATCACGTACCCTTCAATTGAGGTAATTGTAGTTGATAATAGTAATAAAGAACCGGGGCATCAGTTGCCAATTGATTTTCCGTGGATTAAATATATTGAGACCGGAGCCAATTTAGGTTTTGCAGGTGGTAATAACGTTGGCATGAAAGCGGCCACAGGCGATTACTTCTTTCTATTGAATAATGATACAGAAGTTGATCCTGGATTTTTAGAGCCGTTGGTTGAACGGATGGAAAGTGATAAAAAGATTGGTATTGTTTGTCCGAAACTATTGTATTTCGACGAACCGGACACCATCCAGTTTGCAGGCTTTTTACCTATTAATCCCGTTACCGGACGAGGATTTTCGATAGGTCATTTTGAAAAAGACCAAGGACAACACAATGTAGCCCAACCAACCTCAAGAGCACATGGCGCAGCCATGATGTATTCAAGAGAGGCTTTTGATAAAGTAGGTATGATGGCAGAGCTTTTCTTTTTGTATTATGAAGAAATGGACTATTGCGAAAGATTCAAACGGGCTGGTTTTACGATCTGGTATGAACCAAAAAGCAGAGTCTGGCATAAGGAATCGATGAGTACCGGGAAAGGATCAACATTAAAAACCTATTATTATAGCCGTAACAGATTACTCTATTTGCGCCGCAATACATTTGGCTTTCAGAAACTCCTGATGTTTATATACTATTATCTGATAGCTGTACCCAAAAATATGTTGGGGTATTTACTCAAACGTGACTGGCCGCATCTCAAAGCATTCTGGCAGGGTTTTGTCTGGAATTTCAGCAATAGCACAAAAGACATTCATGATAAATTGAATGTCAGCTTATCATAAAAAGGCAATTATCGAAATACTATTAGTAATTTTTACGCCTTTTTTTCTCTATCAAAACAAATTTTACTTTGTAATCAAATGCGTATAGGAATAGAAGCTCAACGAATTTTCAGACCCAAAAAGCATGGCATGGACATTGTCATTCTTGAGATATTACGTCAGTTGCAACAAATAGAGACACCTCATGAATACTATGCTTATGCACAGCCATACGAAGATACCAATACATTGCACTCTACGAAAAACGTCAAAGTAAAATTCAGCGGTCCGACCTCCTATCCTGTATGGGAGCAATACCTTTTACCACGCGAAACCAAAAAAGATAAAGTGGACTTATTGCATTGCACCAGCAATACCGCTCCTCTCAATATCAATATTCCATTAGTGGTTACAATTCATGATATTATTTACCTGGAAAAGCGGGTAAGTAAAAATAATGTTTTATATCAGAGATTGGGTAATGTTTACCGGAAATGGAATGTGCCTAAAATTGCTAAAAAGGCTTCTATGATTGTTACGGTAAGCAATTATGAGAGAACGAGGATTATTGAAGGCTTAAATCTGCCGGAGGAAAGAGTAAGAACTGTTTACAATGCCTGCAGTAATCATTTCAGTAATGAATATAGTGCAGAAGAATTAGAGGCATTCCGAAAACGAATGAATCTGCCGGAGCGATTTGTGCTGATGCTGGGTAATACAGACCCGAAAAAGAATTTACCGAATATTATCAGGACTTTAGGCCTGCTGCACGAAAGAAAGCAATTAGATTTCACTTTGGTTATGCCTGATTTTAATCGGGAACACCTACACTCTTTGATAAAATCACAAAATAATGAGCACCTGATGAATCATATCATGCTTACAGGCTATATTCATAATCAGGAATTACCTAAACTCTATAAACTGGCGCAATTGTTTCTTTACCCATCTTTGAGAGAAAGTTTTGGGATTCCTATATTAGAGGCTATGCAATGTGGTACTCCATTAATCACAAGCAATACATCTGCTATGCCTGAAATAGCCGGAGATGGTGCCATATTAATTGATCCTACACAAATAGAGGATATTGCTGATAAGATAGTTAAAGTGCTAACCGATACTGAACTGAGAACAAAAGCAATCGCGTACGGGCTGGAAAGAGTTAAACTATTCTCATGGAAACGCACTACCGAACAAATGGTAGGAATTTATAACGAAGTACTGAATGTTTAGTGCTACTCAATGCACTTCTTTGTAATTATATTTTACCTTGTCTAATTCGTCTAATAACTCCGCTGAATCTTTCAGACTGAATTTTCTGGCAAACAATTTTCCTGACTCCATCAATGCCGGAAAATCTACAATTGTAAAAGTCTTGGGACTTGCATTACCTTCTGACCAGTCTATGTATCTCAAACTATCATTGACAATATCTTTTCTATACTGAGAATTGTATAAAATGGTCTGGAATATAATTTCATCACAACCCCAGGTCATTTCAAAAAATCTTCTGACATTCTGGTTTTCCTCTAAATATTCTACAATATATTCAACATGTTTCAGGCTCATGGAAAACCACTGGGTTCTACCAACCGGAATGAGGTTATTAGGCATTTTGCGGAGTGGAGCAAATAGATTCACAATTTTTTCAACCACATACCTGCCCTTAAAGTGATAGTTCACAAAATGATATTTCGTTAGCTTAGGCAATGCTTCCTGCCATTCACTATTTATCAATAAAGCATCCATAAAAGCTTTATCCGGATTTTGTGCAAAAAAGGCATGAATTGCCTCCGTACTTTTCAATGCATAATCCTGTCCGCTCATCAGGTTTACATAATCATATTTCCTGTGAGAAGATAGAATTTGTTTGAAACTATTTACCGTCGCCTGAACAATGCTATATGCACCCCAATATACTTTTACACGATTCTGAACAAAGAAAACCTGATTATTGGCTAAAGGTAAAAATGGTTCAATAGCTGCCTTTAGATCAACATGGATGTAAAAATCTGCTTCAGGATGTACCAAACTTTCAATCAATCTTTTTAATTGAGTCGGATTAGCATGGGTCAGTATTAAATGGGCAATTTTCATAGATAAATATTAGGAAGCAGGCCTGTTTTTATAGAAAAACTGGCTGTATAATTGTTTAATCTCATTGAATCCGACTGTAAAGAAACCAAATAGCGTAAAATCGAGATATTTTTTCAACCAGAAATATCCAAAACTAACGCCCGTTAAAAAAGTAAAGAAGGTGGCAATTGCCACTCCGATAATATCTTCGAAGAGGTAAAGACCTAAGAAATCAAAAGTGATATTGGTTGCCAGCATCAATAATACTTTATAAAAGTTGATTCTTGGCTGATGGATAATATCTAAAGTAACCCCCATGAATCGGTCAAGCGGGAAAAACATAGCAAATGACATGAAAACGCGATAAACCGTAACGGCTTGTGTATCAACATATTTACCTCCCCCCAAAATACCAATCGCTAAATCGGCTAATATAAGGGCTATCAGACAGATAGGTATCAAACAGATGGTGAGCATGCCCCCATATTTCTGCATAATATTCACTACCTCTTTCTTATTATTTTTATTGAAAGCCTCAGACATAGAAGGCATGCCTGTTGCCAGAAAACTACGGAGTGGTATCTCTATAATCTCCATGAGGCGCATCGGAATATTATACATAGCCACAGCCGCCGGCCCTGCAACACCTAATACTATCATAATAATAAACGTATCGGAACTTCGGAGCAGGTTAGTACTGATAGTGGTTCCTACACTGTATTTACCAAAATGGAATAACTCACTGATAGATTCTTTTGTTCGTTTCTTAAAGGTGTTTAGGTGTGTCCAGCCTTTTGCTAAACTAAAAATACTTACAACCAATACGCAAGCTGCATTTATTATCAATATTTTAGACAATGATAATTCATGAAATATAATCATTGCTAAAACAGCAAGAATAAATAGGCCCTGGTTGATCACTCTTAGAATCAATAATTTATCAAATCGTTGTTCGGCCTGTAGTACCCACATCGCAATATTTGAAGGCAAACTGCAAAGGAAAGTAATTCCGAACCATTGGATTGTGATAGTAATTCCCTGACTACCAATAATATTGAGCAAAGGAATAGCCAATAAGTTTAAGACCGCCATCACTACGGTGATAACAATCCCAAGGTACCATACCGAACCTAATACAGCTTCTGCCTTAATTTTTTCAGCGCCTGTATAGAATTTTATTAATGCTACCTGTAAGCAACCACTTCTGAATGTATCTAATAATACAAATACCGACTGAAAAAAGAACCAATAGCCAAGGTCATCTGACGGCATGAATCTGAATAAAATGCCAGCAAGCACCATTCCTAAAACAGCCATTGCTCCATTGCCAAACAATGACAGGAAATGTCTGTTTCGCAGTTTTGATATGATATTCTTTAAATTCATGCGAGTAATTACAGCGATGAAATGCTTTTAAGGTGAGACTCTTCTTTTTCGTTTAATAGCTGTTCTTGTACTGCAAAGATTTTCTCTACGCAGGCTTCCCATGTATGGCTTTTGGCACAATTGATGGCAGCTATTTTTTGATCATGCGTCTGTGGTTGCAAAGCTTTTTCTATGGCTTTCAGATAGCCCTCTAATCCAACGGCCAATTCTACATGCGGCAAAAACATATTCATTGCGAGAGTCTCAGTGGCAACTGTTGGTTTACCCATTGATAAATACTCGTCAATTTTGCGGGGATAATTACCAATTGTTAGACCATTAATCACCTGCGGATTCATACAAACATCCATATAATGCATATAGGCAGGCAATTCTTTTGTTTTTTTAGAACCTAAAAAGTGTACGTTCGGAATCTCATGCAATCTGCTTCTTTCGAAAACAGCGTCTTCAGGTCCTATCAGAACAATTTGCCAGTTTTTTCTTGCTTTAGCAATTTGTTCTAATAATTGAATATCCAATCGCTCATGAGTAAGAAATCCTACATATCCTATTCTGGGGTATTGAATCTGTGCTAAATCAGCTGGTTCTGTTTTTTCTGAGAAAGCATCATAAATATCAGTTTCGCATCCTTGCCCTATGTCTGAACTTCTCGTATTATACTTTGCACCATATTCAGCAAGATAAGCTGAATTTGTAAAAATAGCATCAGCGTCTCTGATAGTAATCGGCTCTATACGTGGCCCGTGAAACTTGAAATACGCTTGCTCAACCAGGTTATCTCTGATATAGTAAAAACTCAATAATGGACTGAAGAACTCTTTAACAAATGGCCCGGCAAACATCTGGCTATCGTTAAAAACAATACATTTTTCAGGTTTCCAGCCAAGTTTTTTAACAGCCATTTTTAAACTATCAAAAAAACCTTTGGCGTTCCTCTTGTTCAGAATATCGTATAACTTAAAATTCTTTAGAAAATTAATCGAAGTGCTTATATTCTTCGGTGTATGTAACCAAAGGTTATCGGCAATCTTTATAGTATTTTCACCAATGCCCAAAGCTAATTTTAATCTTTTACGTCCATAAGGAGTACCTATTCTGAAAATCAGAGATTTAAGATTAGTATCGGGATTCACATATACTACAGGCATGGTTTTGCTGATTTCAGCAGCCAGATTCCGAGCATTACTTCCTAAGTTTAACTCCCATTCCTGCTGGGCAATCAGAATATATGCATCAACTTCTTTTGACATAGCGTTTGCTTTTAGTTTTCAGACCTTTTACAAAACCCCAGAGTACGCATATTACTCCGGTTACACCAATAATATCCCAGGGCATAATAGATACAATTTAGATGTTAAGATTCACCGTGAGGCGTATGAATAAATTGTTTCCGGGCTTTGCCGATATGTAACATGGCTTTCAGCATTGAAAACAAAGCACTTGGTATCTGCAAAAATGCCATAAGCAATTTTTTGTTGTACCAATTTGCCGGAATACCCATCAACAATGCTAAAACCAAAGCAAAAAACATTCCAATTGATACATATAAAAACTCCTGAAAGAAAAGGATTGTCAATAACAACCAAAGGAATACAATAGCTACAAGCATAACCCTTGGTAAAAGATAGGTCTGAAAAACCTTATCAAAAAAAGCTATATTCCCTCTGAACAACTGTACCCATCCTTCAACAAAATACTTCTCGAAAAACTCAATCTGCATAGCAATCCAACGGCTTCTTTGTTTGCTAAAAACATCAGTTTTAGCCACCTTTTCATCATAAACAAATCTACCGTCAAGAAAAGCAATATCTTTCCCTTGTCTGATAATTCTGTATTCCATTTCTTTATCTTCCCCAGAGGTATCGCCAATATTGTGAAGTAACGAAACGAAGAAATCCCATTGAAAAGCCATACCACTCCCTATAAGGGCCGAGGGTAAGCCAACAGCCACGTGCCCTCTACGGAAAATATGATTATTAATCTCTTCTGTGCAAGCATCTAACAAGGCAAAAGGTGTTTTGAAATCTTTGGCCGTTCTATGACCTTGTACTACCTGATAGCCTTTCTCAAATGCATTATTGACCGCATGCAAGAACCCCTGAGACATATGATTATCAGCATCCAGAATCAATAGTATGTCTACAGGTTCCTGGGCAGTTGATTCAACAGCTTTCTCCAGAGCTTTCCCTTTTGTACTTTTCTCAAAACTTACTTCTACTACCTTAAGAGGAAGTGCTTTGAGAGTGCTTAATGTAGCTTCGCTGAAAGAATCAGCAATAATCACCACTTCATATTTATCTTTTGGGTAATCCTGCTTAACGGCTTCTTTGGCTGTATTTATAATTACAGCATCTTCTTTATAACCAGGAATAAAAATCCTGATTTTTCTGAGAACCTTTGCTTCTACAAATTTCTCTTTTGAGGCTAACTTGCCTGCTATAGAATAGAAAAGCAGATAGACTACCTGAACGAGCAAGTAGATGAGAACACAGTAGAGAATAATGTTTAATAAAAGGTAAATTACATTCATCGTATTATCAGGTTTTACACAAAGGACATACAGGCTACTTATACTTGATTGGTTAAACCAATTTTATGATTATTAGAATAAATCAACTCTTCATTCTCGTCAGTTTCTATTTTTTTAGTCTCAGGCGTGTCCCATCTTGGGCTCAGCCATATAAATGCCAGACTTACAAACACTACAGCTTCTGAAGGCATTGCATTTAATACTTCATTACCATAACTGCAAAGCAGAATTCCGGCGACGCCCGAACAGAGTGAGGCCAATTGGTTTTTGAGCACTGGATCTCTCGTTTTCCAGATGATTCCGGCACTTTTACCCAGAATATACATCATCATTCCGAACCAGATCAGAAAACCCACAATGCCGTACATCCCCCAGATTTTCACATAAAGGCTATCAGGTGGGATCGTCGAAATATATTTATTCTTGTTATAAATAGTCCCCCAGGTTCCCATTGTTCCTACTCCTGCACCGAAAGGCTTATTTTTTATATAATTAGCCAAGATTTGCTGATTAATAAACCGTACCTGCAAAGAAGCATCTTTAGGATCTAATGATGTACGTAAACGTCGGATTTCGGCGTTTTGATTACCTATAGTAGTATATTTCAGCACCCCCAGAGCTCCTCCACCAACTATGGCGCCCAAAAGCAGAATTTTTATCTGCTTACTCAGTATCAGAAACATGAAGCCCCCTCCTACCAGGCCAAATAAAGCACCTCTTGTACCAGAGATGATCATACCGTACATAATTACCAATCCAGCAATCATATAGGTAAGTTTCTTTTTTCTTGAATGAGGTCCGACTGCCAGAATGATACACATAATGGCTATGTGTGCCTGAGAAGCCCCAAACTGTGCCGCATCTGAGTAATAGGAAAAAACACGAAGTTTACCAAATAAAACATGGGTTTTCTTAGGGCCCTCCTCCAGCCATCTGTTTTCAGCAGCATCTGGCCCCATTTTCATCTGTTTTACTCCATAAACTGCTCCAATAAGCGAAAGCACGATAATAATAGTAAAAAACGTATTGATATCTGACTTCTTATAAAAAAGCAGAATCGCCAAAGGTATGGTTAATATCCAGTATAGTGTCGCTGAACGCATTTCATAAACCCACCCCAGAATACTGGGTCTCTCAGGGTTTCCTAATTGTAAAATGGTAATTACAAACCATACTACGGCAGTCCAGAACAAATCGTTGTTAATGTATCTGAATTTGAACTTGTCACTCCTGAAAAACAATATAGCAAATAGCGTTAGTAATAGTATGCCGTCTGTACCTAAACCCACCTGTAACCCAGGAATATGTTTCCCTATTGTGGGCATTACAAAAACATAGACTATATAAGTAAACATCCCTATACGCGGCTTCAGAAACACAAGTGCTACAAAGCCTGCAATAAAGGGTAATACAAGAAAAATCATCCCGATGGCAACCCCTTTCCTGGCAATGAGCCAACCACACGCAACCGTTATAAGAACAATCGGTATCAGCCAAATATTCTTAATAATGTTTCGGTTAGTGGTATAAAAAACATTGCTCTCCATGCTCATGGTGAATTATGACCTGTAGACAGACTTTCTGTTACCAAACTCAAATTTTACTACTTTTTTGATGAATGCTCTTATAGCATTACGTTTCTTCGGTACTTCACCGATATATTCTTCTGCGAAATCTGTTTCAACGCCATTCAGTATAAACATAGGTTGGCTTCCGGTTGTCTGTGTAAAAATAGATACCATTTCTTTATCTTTCTTATCCCAGATACGATTAGCCCTGCAAAGGAGAATAGAATGGTGTAAAGGTGGAAAAAGTCCGGGCTTTATAACCATTTTTTCCAGAGCCGGAAACTCTATCAGCACAAAATCTTTTCCTGTTTTTCTTGATAATCCTCCACTTTGAATTCTCATCAATTCTGTTTCATGGTGCTGTTGAATAACCTCTTGCCCATTAGCCCATTCTAACTGATGTGCAGCCAAACTCAAGGGCATTGTAATACCCAGTTGACGATACTCTGTATTTGAAAGTAACAATTGTTTTTCTACATTATAGTCGAGATCTATCAATTGCCTCTCTAAAATATCAATTATGGTGCTTTTTCCCTCCCCTCTCTGGGTACTGATAAAACCAAGATAGATAGTCTGCTGACGGCCATCAATCTGGGCTAATAAATGTTGCAACAGGCGCAAATCAGCTTGTCTTAAAAAATCAGCTCTTTCGTTTAAAAGTGGATATATTCCCAGCAATGGCAGATTAACCATTTTTTTTGCTCTTGCTGGCTCCAAGAGAGTTTTATTAATAAACGCCCTGCCCAATATCACAGCCATAACAAGTACAAAGCCAACCATAAAGCCAACTACTACCAAAATAATACGTTTTGATGGGTTTGGCTTAAGTGGTAGGAACGGTGGATCAACCACATCTAATTTGGAAGTAAGTTCGGTATTTTGCTGAGAGAGTTTCGCCTGATTAAGATCATGTAAAAGTTGCAGATACTCCTGCTCAGAAACATTGATTTGCCTTTCAATTTTTTTAAGAATAGCACCTAATGGAGCAAACTTTCTGTATTCTTCTGTAAACTCTTTTTTCCGCTTATCCATAACAGCCAGTTTCGCCTTGCTTTGCTCAAAGGCAAGGGTGGTCTTAAGCCATTCGTCCAACACATTTTTTGTCGGAATCCCGTTTGGCGTATTGGTTTGCTGGTTCAGATTACTAAGCGTTTTCTTGATATTTGCTTCGTAAGTATTTGCCAGGCTTTGCAGGCTGTCTAATTCTTTTTTATTTGAGCCGTCTTTGTTGACAATCTCACTATTGGCTATTTTGTTGTAAACGTCTGAAAGCTTTTGCCTTTCATCTATTATTTCACTTCCATAAATAGACTGGTACACCCGATTCTTAATACTCTCGTTTACTTTTTCAAGAGCCCTACCCGATGCCATTTCGTCCATTTCCAAGGCATGGTTCATCGCATACAGATCCTCTCTTTCTCCTGCTACTGCCTTGGTTTGCTCATAATAGTTAATAATGTCATTATTTTTATTAAAATCTAAAAAGAGCTTTTCTACAGAATCAAGTTTCACAAATGCCTTTCTGGTCTGTGTCTCAAAATAATCTACAACCGAAGTAGTTTGTCCACCTTTTACAGATTTATATTTCTCCATAAAAATCTCCTCCAGCAATTCTAATGTCCGTTTACAAATAAGGGGGTCGTTAGTTTCATAGGATAACTTTACCAAATCGCTGGAATTAATACGGCTTGACTCTATTTTATTTAAGGCATCTAAAGAATAAAAGGGTTCTTTTGAATTGAGCAATTCATAAATAAGATTATCATCGCTGCTCTCCATATATTTAACAATAGCGGCGCGGGTTTCTGGTAGAGTAGGCTTTACGATAATCTTTCTTATACTATCTGGTATTTGTTTGCTTAGTTCGTCATAAGCCAGCCAGGTCAATACCTCCGGATCATGTTTTTTTAAAGATAGGTGTTCGGCGAGCAATGATATAGCTACCTCTTGCTTGGTATCTCTCGATTGTATAAGTGTTAACAAATTATCAAAAGCATTGCTTGTAGAAAAGAAATCAGCCTTGATTTCACCACTCAGGCTATACCCAGATGCAATACCTGTATAAATTGTTGACTCCGAAGAATATACTTTTTTCTCCTTACGTGTAAAATAAAAAATTGTAGCAGCTAAAATTATAGGTACTATAATTAGCCACTTCAGATTTTTTAAAATTAAATTAAGGAAATGCAAAAAACTCATCGTACTCTCTTTAATAATGATGCTAAAGTTGTTCCCGTGAATGTCTCTAATTGCAAAATATTAGTCTGAAACAGATTTATGGTTTGCTCATACTCTATCTTTGCTTTGTTATTCATTTCAAGTACTTTTGAAAGTTGCTCTACTGTCAGCTGCCCTTGTACAAACTCTTTTTCAGCCAAATCATAATTCAGTTGTGCCGATTGCTTATTATTTGAACTGATTGCTAATAATTTCTGTGATAGTTTTAGTTCCTGATACATTCTTATCACCTCTAATTTCAATGCCAGGGTAGCATTTTCTTTTTCATGGCCAAATACCTCCATCTGCATTTGTGCCGATTTCACGAGATGTTTCCGGTTGATAATAGTTGTCAAAGGCAGAGAAATACCAGCACCCAAATTATAAAAACCTGTTTGTGTAGTGGTAAGTCTGTTAAAATTGGTTGAAGCCGTAGCATCTGCCACCGCTGCATAATTAGTACCATAAGCATAGCTTGCCTGCAAGCCAAATACACTAAAAATAGAATTCTTATTTATTTTCAGATTGGCTTGAGCCAATTGAATACTTTTATCAAATTTCTTTACTTCACCCGAATTTTTCAAGGCAGCATCAATCAGAAAAGGCAATAATTCATCAGTAGCAAAGGCTTTTGCCAAGGTAGCATCAACAGAAGTAACCTGGGCATGTACCTCTGCTTCAGTGTAAATAAGTGTCAATACCGCAATAAATGCCGTAAAAAATCTCTTAAAGCACGTCATGTTCTTATCAACAAGGGTTTGTTGTCTATTGTTATCAGATAAGCCCTGTGGCTTATTAGCAAGTTTCTCAAATATCATACCCAATCTTATTTTTGTAAGAAATACTTATCAAAAATTAGAATTTCTCTAAATTATATTCTTTTGAGTAACTCAATAGCGGAGTCTGTTTGGGCAGCAAAAATTCAATAAAAGGAGGAAAAATCTTGACTCAATTACAGCAATAATTTCAAATCTGTGATTGCAGTATAATTCTATATACTTTTTGAATAAAAACAGCTACTAATTTAATAATAACTGTTTCTATTCAAAATTATTATATCTGGTTTTATTGTGCACGCTTGGCTTTCTCCCAGATACCAGAAGTAATACCTTGCCGATAGCGATTATAGCCTCTTATGGCACAATAATTCATAAATGAAAAATAAAAAGGTACAAAAAGCAGCTTTATTCTGATTTTCTGATTTTCGAGCCAATAGCCAATAAAGGCTAACAAATAAAATACAACCTGCGCTAAAAGCAATACTTTATATAATGTCACTGGTTCGCTTATACCTTCCATCCATACAATAGCCAGATTTAAGGCAAAAATAAGCGGTAAGCAAAAAGGTGCCACTGCCCATCTCATGGCTCTATGTGATACATATTGAAAAGATAACCAGCCATATTTAAAAATATTCCATAAAAATCCAAGACGAGCAATTGACTGGAAGCCTCCTGCTGCAATACGGATTTTACGTTTCATTTCATCCTGAATAGAAAACGATGGCCTTTCAATTGCATAAGCTTCAGGTTCATAGATTACCCGATAACCATCTGCTGCTACTCTTAAAGATATCATGAAGTCATCAAGCAAAGTATCTTTTTCAACCGTACCATGCAAATTTGTTCGAACAGCGAATAGTTCGCCTGCTGCACCTACCACTGAATACAACTTTGTATCCAGTTTTTTAAGGAAAGACTCATATTTCCAGTATAGCCCCTCACCTGCTCCTGCAGCCGCCTCACTATCATCTACCTGAATCCGCTTTTCGCCTGCTACTGCTCCTACATTTTCGTCTTTGAAATGACGTACAATATTTTTTATAACTGACTTATTCAAGGTAGTGTTTGCATCGGTGAAAATAACTATCGGTGTCTGGATAGTCTTAACAGCCATATTCATTGCTTCTATCTTACCTTTGCGCTCGTTTCCACCAATTATTTTCAGATTCGGATACTTAGGCATTAACGACTGTATGTATTCGGTTGTACCATCATTAGAGCCTTCTGTCACAAACAAAATATCTATTTTATCAGCCGGGTAATCCAGCCCGAAAGAGTTTTTTACTTTGGCTTCAATACAACTCATTTCGTTATAAGCAGGTATGGCAAGAGTAACTTCAGGCTGAAAAGCGGGGTCATCAAGTATCGGAAACGAAATACCCAGCAGTGTTCTGATTTTAACAAATATCCACGCCAGAATACCATAGCCTATATAAGTGTAAAAAACCAGGCCTATACAAACCCAGAAAAGAATTTCAATGATAGTTTTCATTATTGGTATAACATATAAAGTAGGAAAGCCATAAAGGCAGGAAAGTAAAAGACAGCAGCAAACCTGTTTACATTATCCAGGCAAGTGGTTTATTAAACATAATCCTCCATTCGTTTCAGTTCTTCCTCAATTACCAGTTTTGCATGATTTACATCTACGGCAATCTGTTGGTATTGAGTCAACAACTCTCCTTGTGCAGGACCTGACTTGGCAAATGTTTCAAATGCCTGAATTTTGGGATGCAGAAAAGTAAGCCCTACCATCGAGAAAGATGGTTTAATCTGATGTGCCAGGCGACCAACTTCTGCATAATTTTTGGCAACAATTTTATCATACATTTCATTCCAGACCGGAATACTCTCTTCTAAAAAGGAATTAAACATAATTTGTACGATAGACAAGTCGCCACCATAAATTTCGTTGATGTAGTCAGCATCAAGATGAGCATTAAACTCAAACATACGATTATAATTTTTACGTAAGAATAAAGCAAAAAAAATACCATTATATTCTTTTCCAGAAAAAATATTTCGGCGGTACTCGGGCAATCTTTCATGCTATTTGTTTGGCAATACCACCTATAACATATTCAAACGGTTCATCAGTTCTGGCTTGTTTGCCCTGCTGATAGGTATTACTTTTTTGGCAATAACCAGATTATTTTCTTCTATATCTACAATTTTATCAAGATGAACAATGAATGAGCGGTGTACTCGCAAAAACTGATTTCCTAATTTCTCTTCCAGATATTTCATGGTAGTATGAATTATATAGGAATTATCATGGGTATAGATTTTCACATAATCACCAATATTTTCTATATAGAGAATGTCAGAATAAGCCAAACGGATATATCTGCCATCTGTTTTAACATAAATTTCCTGCCTTTGCGTAGATACCGTTGTTTTACGGGCGTTGAGTTCTAATACTTTATCAACTGCCATTTTAAATCGTGGCAACATGACAGGTTTTTTCAGGTAATCGGTTACCTGATACTGATAGGCATCAAAGGCATACTCTATCTTGGTAGTAGTCATGATTACTTGCGGTATAGATGTCAGGTTTTCCAGCAAATCAAAACCCGAAAGCCCTGGCATCTCTACATCAAGCCAAATAACATCTACTTTTTCTGTAGATAAGAAAACCAAGGCATCTTCAGCGTTCTCAAAAACAGAAACTAAATCAAGCGATTCATGTTGCTCGCAGAGCCGCTGTAATGATTTTCGAGCCATTACTTCATCTTCGACGATGATACATTTTAATTTCATGTTCGTAATTTGGCTAATTCACTTTGAATAATTGGAAGGCTTTGATTAATATCATTAAAAATATCTTTCCAGGTTGCCAATAAAGCCTCCTTTTCTGGTCCTTGCTTTATGGATTCTTCAAAATCAAGCATTCTTTTTTCCAAATCTGTAAGCCCTACCATTGCTAAAGTAGGTTTTAGTTTATGTACCGCTTTTGCAAGATTCTCCCAGTCCTGTCCGCTAATAAGTTCTTTTAGCGTACCAAAATCCGGCACCACCTCTGAGAGAAAAGTCTGGAACATATCAGCAGCATATTCTTTATCTTCACCATACATTTCATTCAGACAAGCCCGGTTTAACTCTATTTTTTTTCCAGTAGTTGAAACAGCTTCTTTAACAGATACCTTTTTTGCATTCAGATACTCCTGAATAGTACCCAAAAGATGATTAGGTGTAAATGGCTTTGAAATGAAATCGTTCATACCTACAGCCATAGCCCTGTTCTTCTGGTCGATCATTGCCGATGCAGTCAGAGCAATAATAGGGGTCTTTTTATTAAGGTTTTCAGTATTTCTGATATGAATGGTTGCTTCATAACCGTCCATATTCGGCATCTGAATATCCATAAGTATAATATCAAAAGCTTGTTGCTGAGCCAGTTCAACCGCTTTTTTACCATCTGGTGCAATTACAAACGGGATATTCCATTTATTCAATAAATTACTGATATACTTCTGATTCATGGCATTATCTTCTGCCACTAATACCTGGCTTACAACAAGACCTTCAGCTGAAGGATCTTTCTTTATGGGATTGATACCATCAGGTACTTTTTGAAGTGGAAGAGTAAAAGTAAAAGTAGAACCCTGCCCCTCACGACTTTTTACAGAAATAGTACCGCCTTGCAATTCCACTAATTGCTTTGTAATTGTCAGCCCTAAACCTGTCCCTTTATGTTTATTCCCGTGAATCGTAACCTGTTCAAACTTCTGAAAAATCAAATCTAATTTTTCCTCCGGAATACCAATCCCTGTATCAGATACCTTAAATTCAATCCACACATTTTCTCCTTCTTCTTTCTTAACTTTGGCTGCTATATCAATTGACCCTTCCTGAGTGAATTTTTCAGCATTGCCAACAATATTCAGTAATATCTGATTCAGTAGTAAATCATCACCAATATAATTGCCTGAAATCTGCCCGTCAAGCATTAGGTCTAAAGTAATCGGACGATTCCCTAATTTGATTTTAAAAATCTGCTGGGTTGTACGAAGTAGCCCTGCCAGATCAAAAGGTTTTTTCTTCACTTCTATCCTGCCGTCTTCTATTTTGGCCATATCTAATAGGTTGGCTATCAGCCCGTAAAGAAAATCAGCGGTTGTTTTTAGTACATCAAGATAATCTTTTTGTTGCTGACTCGGACGAGTATCAAACAACAGGTGAGTCATTCCGATAATGGCATTGAGCGGCGTTCGAATTTCGTGGCTCATATTGGCCAGAAACTGTTTTTCAGCCTTGCTTGCCTCTTCGGCTACTTGCTTGGCTTTCTCCAATTCCTGTTCTAATTGTTTGCGCTCTGTAATATCATAATGAATTCCTATTGAGCCAATCGTATTGCCATATTCATCAATAATAGGTGTTCCACTGATAATTGTCCAAAGCGGGTTTCCATCTTTTCTTACAAGTTTCATTTCATACGAACTCCCCCTCCCATGTATTCTTTTTTCCTGTTCTGTTGCCAGAACATCTTCGTAATCTTTTGATATAAATAATTCCGGAGCAATTTTACCTACTAATTCTTCTTCCGAATAGCCAATCATTTTGCAAAAGCGGTCATAAGCACGAATAATTCGCTGGTCATTATCAACTTCCAGCAATCCTAACTCCATGTTGTCCATAATTTTACGATATTTTTCTTCACTCTTACGAATACTCTCAGCTGATAGGTGCCTTTGTGTAATATCGGCATACTCCCAGAGGTTGCCACGATAGGCACCTTCAAGAAAAATCGGTATATAGTCTCTCTCTAATATTCTCCCATCAGTCGTAATTAATTTTTCTTCTACTACTATTTCCTGTTTATCCAATAGTTGAGCCATCCGGCGTACAAAGCCTTCAGCGTCGTTAAACGAAAACTTGACTTTCTCTAATGATTCGAGATAATTGGTACCTATTAAGGCTTCAGGAGTAGCGGCAATATCAAAAAAATCGCAGAATAATTGGTTCACTAAAATCACCTTTCTGTTTTCATCTTCAACCAATACTGCTTTTTGCAGATTTGTAATCAAAGCGGCTAATCGACCTTGAGTGGTTCTAAGCACATCTTCGGTGTTTTTCTTTTCAGTGATGTCACGAGCAACGGCAGACAGTTCAACAATTCTGTTGTCTTTCTTAAGAAGGTGTACACTCTGACCAATCCAGACTGTTCGTTTATCTTTGGCCATTACAGGAAATTCTGTGTAAGTACTTCCCTGTTTTTCCTTCATCATGTTCCAGTAAAAATTCACAAGTGGTTCTCTATATTCAGGTAAAACTAATTCGGTAAAATGCTTTCCGATTATTTCTCTCTCTTGATACCCCAATACCTGCTCAACAACCGGATTCACAAAAGTAAAAAAGCCTTCTGGCGAAATTTTGTAGATAATATCATTCAAAGACTCTATCAATAGCTGATAATGGTTCTCTATTTGCTGCAAAGCAGCATCGCCCTCTTCTATCTGGCGTTCAAAATTTGCATTAGAATTCTGCAATTGTTCATGTATCTGAGCTAACTGCATGGCTTTTTCCTGCAGAAGAGCCTCAGCCTTCATACGAGCATCACGTTCTTGTTCAATCTGTTTCTTAAGAAGCTCTATTTCTTCCATATATCGTTTTACAATCACGAAAAATGTAACCTAAGCAATCTATAACTATGACTTATATCCATCAGCCAATCATGAAGAACAAAGGATAAAGAATATAAACCTTAAAATTTAAATTGATTGATAGCAGTTTTGAAAATATATTGAGAGTATTGAAATTATCGTGCCATAGATTTTATCAAATTATTATCCGACTACAGGGTCTGTTCTAACACAGCAAAGCATGAATTAAAATCTAAACAGTATTATTTATTTCATTACGTAAAATCTTCAGATAAAAACTTCTAATTCAGAAAAGTTACAATAAGTATGCCTATTTTTTTAAAATCTGAAATATATTTATTATATGGGCTTTTTATAACTTATTTTAATAAACTTTTAATGTTTTTCACTCCACGCTCAATTACCTGGAAATGAGCAATATTTCAATTCTTATATCTGCAGACAGTTTTAAACCCAACAAATATTACGACAGAAAAAATAATTCTATGTTATCTCATTTTATACCCTATTTATCCACAAAAACTGCTATTTCATAGCTAACCTAAAAAATCAATCAAGCTTTTAGCTATATGAGTCTCGTTGTATAAGGGTAGATGTTATGGATAGATTTCTTACATTTACCATACTAAAACCAAATATATTTACATTTTCATGAAAAAAAAGCTACACAAACTAAGTTTTTTGCTATGTCTTTTGCTTTCTTTAAAAGTATCTGCACAGAATACAATCAGAGGGAAAGTTACATCTTCAGATGATGGCACGGCAATTCCGGGCGTCAATGTTACAGCCAAGGGAAAAAATGTTGGAACTATTACGGATGCGAATGGCGAATACAGCATCTCAGTAGTTAGAGGAACTGAATTGATTTTCAGTTTTGTGGGTATGGAAACCCAAACCGTTTTGGTAGAAGATCAGACAACTATTAACATCGTGATGAATGCTTCGGCCTCGGCTTTGGGCGAAGTAGTAGTGACTGCGTTAGGACAAACGCAGGAAAAACGTGCTATTGGTTACTCAATACAATCTATTAAGTCAGAGGAAATAAAGAATTCGGGAAACCAGAATATTGTGGGTGCTTTGCAAGGTAAAATTGCGGGAGCAGTCGTAACAGGTTCTGGAGGTGCGCCTGGTGCTGGTATCAATATTATCCTGAGGGGCGTTACCTCATTAAGTGGTAATGCCGATAACCAGCCTTTATTTGTAGTTGATGGGATTATCATCTCCAACTCTACGAGTGCAGGGAATCCTTTACCAAGTGCTGGTAGTAACTCGCCAGGTGCAGGTGAGCAATTTGCTAATACCAACCGGGCTGCTGATATTAATCCTGATGATATTGAAAGTATCTCCATCTTAAAAGGGCCTTCAGCTACTGCACTATATGGATTAAGGGCCTCAAACGGGGCAATTATCATTACAACCAAAAGAGGCAAATCCGGCAAACTGAATATCTCTGTTTCTTCGTCTGTCAGTGCCGATGTTTTAGGTAAATCACCTTCAATTCAAACAACTTTCCTGCAAGGTAGATTAGGCGAATTTATTCCTTTAGGACCAGGCAGAACACCTTACCAATCTTTCGGTCCGGTTTTGGACCCTCAGAATACAACCGATAAAATCTACGATAACTTCCGTGGATTTTACAGAACGGGGCTCACCAACAATAACAACATTACACTGACTAAAGGTGGCGATAAGGGGAATATTTACGTATCGTTAGGCCGTAGTTATCAGGCAGGTATTGTACCGAATACTGATTTTGGCCGTACATCTGCCAAAGTAGCTGGGTTATATAATATCACCAAAAATTTCTCAGTTTCAGCTTCATTCAACTATATCAATTCAGGCGGCAAACGCCCACCTGCCGGCGATAAATCTATCTTTAGTGCCTTAGGTTACTGGCCGAATACCTATGATGTGAATGATTATCTGAATCCGGATGGAACGCAGAAAAATATCCTTCCGGGTTTTACTGATAATCCTCGCTATCTGGTTGAAAAAAGTCCACGGATCGATAAAGTAAACCGTTACATTGCTGATGTTACCTTAAATTACAATATTACTGACTGGCTGACTGCCAAATATCAGTTGACATACGATACCTATCATGAAACCCGCAGCCGCCAGGTAGACAGTACTTTTGACGTCGGGATTCAGGTAAAAGGTTTCTTGGTAAATGAATTTCTGAATTATCGTGAGCTAAACTCAAACCTGTATGTTACAGCCAAAAAGGATTTTGGAAATAACTGGAACGGCTATTTAATGGTTGGTAACTCTTTGGTAAACAGCGAACGTCCTGATAGCTACTATATTCGTGGAGAGGGCTTTAAAGCTCCATTTACCAACGACATCAGTTCTTACAGAAACCAGCAGACACGTTTCTATTCTCCGGCACATTACCGTATCGCCAGTTTCTTTGCCGATGCCAAACTGAGCTATAAAGACATTTTGTATCTGAACGCCACCGGACGAAACGACATTGTTTCTACTCTTCCGCAGGCCAATAACTCGTTCTTTTATCCATCGTTTAGTACAGGCTATATATTCACAGAGCATTTTGGCAGCAATAATACGCTGTCTTATGGTAAGTTGCGTGCCTCATGGGCACAGGTTGGGAAAGGTACAGACCCTTATGTATCTGGTAGCTATTTTGATATTACCGATAACTTCCCGTTTGGAAATACAGTGCCGGGCTACTTCCGCAGGCTTACAACTGCTGATCCTGACCTGAAACCAGAACGTACTACATCAATTGAAGTAGGAACTGAGTTACGCTTCTTCAAAAATCGGTTTATGCTTGATGCAACATATTTTACTATGGATAGCAAAAATCAGATTGTCAGGGCTCCCGTATCTAACGTGTCAGGTTATTCTTTCTACTATACCAATATCGGACTGATTCGCAATAAAGGGGTAGAATTATTGGCTACTGCAAAAATCATCCAGAACAAGGATTTTAGCTGGGATGCTTCTTTAAACTGGTCGAAAATGTCTGGTAAAGTAATTGAAATGCCTGCCGAATTACAGGAAATTTCTTATTATGATAATGTAGTGGGTAGTTTAAGAATTCGTGAAGGCAGCAAAATCGGTGATTTATGGGGCTATGATTATAGAAGGGCCCCGGATGGACAATTACTTATTGATGCCAACACGGGTTTTCCGGTTACGAGCACAACCCTGACACAATATGGCAATGCTTTGCCCGACTGGCTGGGTGGCTTAACCAATACTTTCAACTACAAAGGGTTAAGTTTATCAGCTTTGTTAGAGTGGCGTCATGGTGGCGATGCCATTGACTTAGGTGAAAGAAATGCATTGCGCAGTGGTTCTATTAAACTGACTGAACGACGCTACGAGCAGGTAGTATTTAATGGTGTTGTGGAGCAAAAAGGGGCCGATGGTTCTGTTACGTATGTACCCAATACACGCACTGTCTATTTAGATGATGCACTTTACAATCCATCTACTTCCACACGTTTCAATGGCTGGTCGAAATTAAATATTCAGGATGCGTCGTGGATTCGCCTTCGAACAGTCAACTTAAGCTACTCGCTTCCCCAAAGTCTGATTGGTAAATCTGTATTTAAAAATGGGGTAAGATTCAGCTTTACCGGAACCAACTTATTCCTGAATACGCCATTCCGTGGGTACGATCCCGAAGCTTTATCTTTTGGTTCGGGTACCAATATTATCGGTTTTGTGGGTAGAAATAACCCTGCTACCAGAAGTTTTATGTTTGGTGTATCGGCTAATTTCTAATCCACTTCTATAAACATCTTATTACAATGAAAAAAATACATTATATATATACTCTTCTGTTCGGTGGGTTTATGACTGTTTTATCCGGTTGTCAGGACTTTCTTGACGTGAATGTTGACCCAACCTTAAAATCTGATGCAACAGTACAGGAGCTTTTACCAACTGCTCAGTTTTATACAAGTGAAGCCAGTTATCAACAAGCCTATTATGCCGGACAATACGCTCAGCAAATAGGCAGTAATTTAGGTACTAACGGAACCGATGCCTATTATGAGGCTGAAAACGCTGCGGGGTGGTCAAACCTATATCTGTACGTAATACCGCAGTTAAATCTTATTATTCAGAAAGGAACTGCCGACAACAATCCGGCATATGTAGGTATCGCCAAAACGCTTTTAGCTTATAATCTGGGATTAGCCACTGTAAACTGGGAAAATGTACCTTACTCGCAGGCTGATCAGAAAATCTTCACTCCTACTTATGATAGTCAACAAACTATTTATACGACTATTCAACAACTATTAGATGAAGGTATTGCAGAATTAACTAAAAATTCCGGTGTGAAGCCAGGCACTGATGACCTTATTTATGGTGGCGATTTAGGCAAGTGGTCTCGTCTGGCCTATTCGCTTAAAGCCCGTTATGCAATGCACCAATCAGCTTTAAACCCACAGACGGCCTCTCAAACAGCGTTAGCTGCATTACCAAATGCCATGACAAGCAACGCAGATGATTTCCAGTTACAATACAACTCAAAAAACCTGAGTCCCTGGTACAGCCGTGTGGCATTGGCAAATAGCACAGGCAACTTGTCAATTACATATGGCAGTACTTTCGTTGACCTGATGAATGGCAAAGTACAGGGTGTTGTTGACCCTCGCCTTCCTGTTATAGTTAGTTTAAAAAACGGGCAAACCACTTATTCGGGTGTAGTACCTGGCTCAGGTGCAGGTTCAACAGTAGATTTTACTACAAGAGCCTGGCACTCAAATATCAATTCACCCATTGTGATGATGACTTACGCCGAAGTAAAAGCAATAGAAGCCGAAGCCAGATTCTTAGCTAACGGCGGCACTATTACTTCAACAGGTACAACTAACGAAGGTTATGCTGCTTTTATAGATATTGTAAGAGCCAATATGACCAAATTAGGCGTAAGTCCACAAGATTTTGACCTTTATGTAAGTAATCCTGCAGTAGGTGGTGGTCAGGATAGTCTTACTTTGTTGAAAATCATGCGGGAGAAATACAAAGCCATGTTTTTGATTGGAGATATATGGACAGATGTAAGGAAATATAATTATCTGGATTTTCCGATGCCACTTAATGTCAACCCTGACCTGAATGGGCAACGAATCCAGCGTATGAAATACCCATCGTCAGAGTTAACAAGAAATGCCCAGAATGCAGAAGCAAACCAGAAACAGCCAGGCGCAAAAATGTGGGTATTTACAAAATAATAATGTCTGTTAATTCAACAATTTTAAATTTTGAGAGATATGAAAAATATAAAAATATTCTTATGTACACTATTAGCACTTTCGGCAATCCTTATGACTGGGTGCTATGAAGAACCAGACCTAATAAATGAAATAACTGCTACCAAAGGTAAAGTAGCGCAAATATCGGTTGTATGGTTAGGAACAACCCGAACTACTACTGCCAATACCTCTGTAATAACAGGGCTTACTGCTGCGCCTGGAACAAATACCAATTTTAATATTGAGTTTACGTCAGAAGTGCCAGTAAAAGAATTCAGGGTATATTGGGCGCCTACTGCTTCAGGTACAAAAACCCTGGTTGCTACGGTTCCTGCCGGTACACAAAAATATGATGCAATCCTCAGAAACTATGTTTTAGCTGTACCTGTTACCGCGCAGGAAACCCCAAAAACCTCACGTGTCTTCTTTGCTGAAATTGTAGCAGAAAACGGTCTGGTGTCAGCTCAGAAGTCGGCAACTTTAACCACTAACTGAAAATTTTTGGTAAAATAAAATCGCTCCTCAAATCCCGATGCTTCATGGCTATCGGGGTTTTTTTATTACAGAACTACCAAGATTGAATTAATCTTTATGCTTTTTGGGATATTTCTTAGATATTTACAATTCTATTAACACCTGAGTGCAATTTTGGCAACGTTCCCGATAACGTTTGCATAAAAATATCAATCGAGAGTAAATATTTTCTTTAGAAATAATAGGTACTTTTACTTTACCATAGAAGTATAATCTATTCAATAAACCCTATAATTCAGAAACCTTGAACGCTTTCGTACATACCGCCTTTGAAAAAACATTAGTAACCGACAATGAGTTGCCCTGGGAAGTAGTTAACGATAAAATCAAGCGCAAAATCATGTCTTATTCTAAAGACCTGATGCTGGTGAAAGTCGCTTTTATGAAAGGAGGAATTGGCACAACTCATAAGCATCCTCACCTGCAAATCAGCTATATTGCCAGTGGCGTTTTTGAAATCACCATCAATGATGAAACCAAAACCCTGCATGAAGGCGATGTGTATTTTGTGCCATCTGATGTGCTACATGGGGCAGTCTGTTTAGAAGATGGTGTACTGATTGACGTCTTTAACCCTATGCGAGAAGATTTTATTCAACCATAAACCTCACTCCTATGAAATTCTCATTTTTGGCCATTTGTCTTTCTTTGGTTGGTTTCTGTGCATTCAGCCAGTACAATCCCGAAAAACCTGATCTGATGCAGGGAAAATTCTACACCGAAGAACAGGCTGTAAAAGTACACGAAGACTTAGCCAGACAATATTCTGATAAAAAAAGCTGGGAAAAGCATGCCGCACTCATCCGTCAGGGTATTCTGGAAGGCTCAGAACTAAACAAATTGAAACTAAAGAAACCATCAAACATTACTATTCATAGCAAGAAAGAACTTAATGGGTATAGTGTTGAGAATGTTTCATTCCAGAGTCTGGATGGCATTTATGTGACAGGCAATCTGTATCGTCCATTGAATCAAACCGGAAAAATGGCGGGTATTCTTTGCCCTCATGGACATGGTCAAGACCCACGATTCAAAGAATATACCCAACAACGTTGCGCTACTCTGGCACGTATGGGGGCCGTAGTATTTGCCTATGATATGATAGGCATGGGAGATTCGAAACAATGCGATCATAAAATCCCGAAAGCTGTGAAAGTGCAATTGGCTAATGGTATTGCCGCCTTAGACTTCTTGCTTGGTTTGCCTAATATTGATAAAGACAGAATCGGTATGACAGGAGAGTCTGGTGGTGGTACACAAACCTTTTTATTAACTGCCATCGACCAGAGAATTAAGGTATCCGTACCTGTAGTGATGGTATCAGGTTTCTTCTTTGGTGGCTGTGTTTGTGAGAGTGGCATGCCTGTCCATAAACGCCCCACTCATACCACTACCAATGTTGAAATTGCTGCTTTAGCTGCTCCTCGCCCAATGATTATGATTTCGGATGGTGGTGACTGGACAAAAAATACACCGGAACTTGAATATCCATTCGTGAAAAGGATTTATTCTTTCTATGGCGCTGAGAACCAGTTAGAAAACGTGCATCTGCCGAATGAAAAGCATGATTATGGTATTTCGAAACGCCTGGCGGCCTATGATTTTTTAGCTAAACATCTGAAATTAGATATTAATAAAGTAAAGGTAAACGGCAAAGTAGATGAAAGTGTTAATACAGTTTTAACTGCCGCAGATTTAAAAGTATTTGATGAAAAACACCCTTTACCAGCTAATGCCCTAATGGGCGATGAGGCGGTAATGAAACTGCTAAATTAAATAGCAATGAAAAAAGTACTTTCAACCTTGTTGGTATTATCTATCTGGTCTTGTAATACTAACCACAAGGCCAGCGAAACACAAACAACTATGAAATCAGAGCAGACATTTGATTATGATTATGATTTTCTGAAAAAATATAAAGAAGTAGTATTATTAGAGCAGGACAGCATGAAAGTAGTCATTGTAGGCGACTATCAGGCACGTGTAATGACCAGTTCGGCCAAAGGCATGAATGGTTTCAGCTATGGCTGGATTAACCATGACGTGATTGCTTCAGGTAAATACACACCACACATGAATGCCTTTGGTGGTGAGGAACGTTTCTGGTTTGGCCCTGAGGGTGGTCAATATTCAGTATTCTTCAAAAAAGGCAGTACTTTCGATTTTGCCAACTGGCAAACCCCTGCCGAAATAGATACGGTTTCCTATGATTTAATAGAAAAACAGGCCGACAAAGCTGTTTTCTCGAAAGATATGGAATTAGAAAACTATTCAGGCACAAAATTCAAAGTAAATCTGAATCGCGAAATCAGTTTATTAAATCAGGTAGAAGCTGAAAAATTATTAGGCGTTTCTTTGAAAGATTTAGCATGGGTTGGCTATCAAACAAAGAATGTGGTAAAGAACACAGGAGCTGAAGA
Organism: Emticicia sp. BO119; assembly: GCF_013912375.1. GTDB lineage: Bacteria > Bacteroidota > Bacteroidia > Cytophagales > Spirosomataceae > Emticicia. The sequence continues at coordinate 315,830 of NZ_JACETV010000006.1, forward strand.
CTGGGACAAATCGAAAGGTTTACTATCCATCTGGCTTTTAGGTATGATGAAGGCTTCTCCGCAAAATACGATTATTATCCCTTACCAATCAGGTAAGGCAGACGAGATTAACGATAGTTATTTTGGCAAAATAGCGGCAGATAGATTAGTAAAAAAAGATGATATTTTGTTTTTCAAAGCCGATGCGCAATCAAGAGGCAAAATCGGTATTCCGCCACAAGCCTTAAAACCTGTGGCTGGTAGTTATGATGCAGAAAATAAAATATTGACTATTGTTCAGTTTGATTATAATGGTGAAACTGACTATGTGAATTCGATGTGGGAGATACAGAAAAATCCGTATAAAGGCGATGCGATTAATGCCTATAATGATGGAAAGAATGATTCAGGTTCACAGATGGGGCAATTTTATGAATTGGAGACTTCGTCGCCTGCCATAGCTTTAAAGCGTAATGAAAGTCTGACACATACGCAGCGCACTTTCCATTTTGAAGGAACCGAAAGTTCCTTAAACGCCATCAGCAAAAAGTTATTGGGCATCAATTTATCGGAAATACCTAAACTCTGACGCTAATATCAAATTCCAACAATGAAGAAATATAAACTACTACTACTACTTTTTGCAATTACAACCTTAAGTTATGCACAGCCAAATGAAGCCCTATGGTACAAAAAGCCTGCTCAGTACTTTGAAGAAAGTCTTGTACTTGGCAACGGGAAATTAGGTGCTACAGTTTTTGGCGGTGTTCAGTCTGATAAAATTTATTTGAACGATGCTACTTTGTGGTCCGGAGAACCTGTCAATCCTAATATGAACCCGGAAGCCTATAAAAATATTCCGGCTATCAGAGAAGCATTGAAAAATGAAGATTATCAGTTAGCAGATAAACTCTATCGCAATATTCAAGGTAAGTATTCAGAATCTTTTGCTCCACTGGGAACTTTATACCTCAACTTTGCGAATGGAGACAGTGTCCAAAATTATTATCGTGAACTAAATATCGGTGAGGCAATTTCTAAAACCACCTACGAAATTGACGGGGTGAAATATACCCGAGAATATTTTGTATCTCACCCTGACCAGGTGATGGTAATCAAGCTAAGCAGTAATAAGCCTGGTATGTTAAATTTTGACGTAAAATTTAATAGCCAAATGAAAAGCCAAGTCTCTGGTAATGAGCATCTTCTAAAAGTAGATGGCTATGCTCCTGTAAAAGCCGCACCTAATTATGTTAATATCCCGGATGCAGTCATATTTGATGAAAACAAAGGAACACGTTTCACAACTTTAGCCAAAATCAAGAATAATGGTGGTGGCGAACTCGTACATACAGATAGCACAGTCGGTATCAAAAATGGCACTGATGTATTACTTTTTGTGTCCATAGCTACCAGTTTCAATGGTTTTGATAAAAATCCTGCTACCGAGGGTCTCGACAATCGGGCTATTGCAATGACTAATCTGAATAAAGCTTTTGTCAAAACTTATACCCAATTAAAACAGGCGCATATTAAAGATTATCAGACTTATTTCAATAGGGTTAGCTTAAATCTGGGTAAATCACAAGCTCCAGTTTTGCCTACTGATGAGCGTTTAAGACGTTATGCTGAAGGTAAAGAGGATAAAGTTTTGGAAGTCTTATATTTTCAGTACGGTCGTTACCTTCTAATCAGTAGCTCTCGCACCAAAGGGGTACCTGCCAATCTGCAAGGTATCTGGAATCCTTATATGCGTCCGCCCTGGAGTAGTAATTATACTACCAATATCAATGCCGAGGAAAATTACTGGCTGGCAGAAAATACAAACCTGTCCGAAATGCACGCTCCGCTCTTAGGTTTTATCAAAAATGCTTCTGAAACCGGGAAAATTACGGCTAAAACCTTCTATGGCGTGAATGGCTGGACAGTAGCTCACAATTCTGATATATGGGCGATGAGTAATCCGGTAGGTGATTTTGGTAAAGGTGACCCTGTTTGGGCTAACTGGACAATGGGCGGCACCTGGTTAAGCACACATTTGTGGGAACATTACATTTTCACAAAAGACTTGAATTTCCTGAAAAATGAGGCTTATGACCTGATGCGTGGTGCAGCACAATTTTGTCTGGAATGGTTGATTGAAGATAAGAACGGACATCTTGTTACCTCCCCTTCTACCTCTCCCGAAAACAAATATATTAATTCAGCAGGGTATAAAGGTGCTACGCTTTACGGCGGCACTGCTGATCTGGCTATGATTCGTGAGTGCTTTGAACAGACTATCAAAGCTTCTAAAATATTGAATGCAGATGCTGAATTCAGAGCGAAATTAGAGCAGGCATTAACTAAGCTATACCCTTATCAGATTGGTAAAAAAGGGAATTTACAAGAGTGGTATTATGATTGGGAGGACGAAGACCCGAAGCATCGCCATCAATCGCATTTATTCGGCTTGTTTCCGGGCAATCATATCACGCCTGAAAAAACACCTTTACTGGCAGATGCCTGTCGTAAAACCTTAGAGATTAAAGGTGATGAAACAACGGGCTGGTCGAAAGGTTGGCGGATCAATCTTTGGGCAAGGCTATGGGATGGTAATCATGCCTATAAAATGTATCGTGAGTTATTGCACTATGTAGAACCCGATGGTGTAAAAACCAACTATGCACGCGGTGGAGGTACTTATCCTAATCTATTTGATGCTCACCCGCCCTTTCAGATTGACGGGAACTTCGGTGGAGCGGCTGCGGTGGCAGAAATGTTAGTTCAATCAGATGAGAACGTAATTCGCTTATTACCTGCCTTGCCTGACGACTGGGCGACAGGTTCGGTAAAAGGCTTGTGTGCCAGAGGTGGTTTTGAAGTGTCGATGAACTGGGAGAATAAAAATATTAAGTCTTTAACTATTTATTCTAAAAATGGCGGAGAAACCACGCTTATCAACGGTAAAAAATCGAAGAAAATCAATCTGAAAGCAGGTCAGAAAACCAATGTAGCCTGGTAGTATTCAACTATAATGATAATTATTCATATTTATTATTTCTGATAATGAAACTTACGAAATTACTTGTTATTCTTTTTATAAATAGTCTGACGACTCTGGCACAAAAACCCTATTCGGTTCAGATGGCAGAATCGTTTATGACCTGGCACAGAGATTCTATTGCCGTTAAACCCAATAGACCTGCCGCCTGGGACTACGAGCAGGGGCTTATGTTAAAAGCACTCGAAAAAGTATGGTACCGCACCGGAGACGGCATGTATTTTGAGTATATCCGCAAAGACCTCGACCGTTATGTGCAGAAAGATGGCAGTATTCGCACATACCCTTATAATGAGTTCAACCTGGATAATGTACCCACCGGTAGAGCTTTGTTGTTGCTTGCCCAACAAACCCAGCCCGATAAAGAAAAGTATATTAAGGCCGCTAATTTGTTATGGAAACAAATAGAAAATCAGCCTAAAACTAAAGAGGGTGGTTATTGGCATAAACAACGTTACCCTAATCAGATGTGGTTAGATGGCTTGTTTATGTGTGAGCCTTTTGCAGCAGAATACAGCAAGCTATTTAATAAAACGGAGCATTTTGATGATATTGCCAAACAATTTGCCTTGATTGAGAAATATGCCGTAGATGAGCAAACAGGCCTGGTGTATCACGGCTACGATGAAAGTAAAGAACAAAAATGGGCTGATAAAAAAACGGGGCTTTCACCGCATTTCTGGAGTCGCGCCATTGGTTGGTATGCCATGGCTTTGGTTGATGTATTAGATTATTTCCCTGAAAATAATCCTGAAAAATCAAATCTTATTAAATATCTGCAACGCTTAGCTCCTGCATTGGTAAAATATCAGGATGCTAAAACCGGCGTTTGGTATCAGATGACTTCACAAGGGAATAGAAAAGGAAACTACTTTGAGGCTTCGGGTTCATGTATGTTTGTGTATGTCTTAGCTAAAGGTGTAAGACTGGGTTATTTGGATGCCAAATATCTGACAGCCGCTAAAAAAGGTTATGCAGGCATTTTGAAAGAGTTTGTTGAAAAAGAAAAAGACGGCACTATCAGCCTTAATAAAACAGTTAGCGTTGGTGGTTTGGGAGGCAATCCTTACCGTGATGGTTCTTATGAATACTATCTGAGTGAGCCTATCCGCAAGAATGATTTGAAGGGTGTTGGACCATTTATCTTTGCAAGTGTTGAAATGGAAATTGCCAATGAGAATGCGCTTGGGAAAGGTAAAATAGTAGCTGTGGATGGGCATTTCAATAATGAGTTCAGAAAAGATCTGAATGGTAATCAAGAGAATTTTCATTATACGTGGGATGACCGAATGCACTCAGGTTTCTGGGTGTGGGGTAATATCATTAATCAATTGGGTGCCAAAACAACTACTATCAAATCCGCACCTACAGTCGAAAATCTGAAAGACGTCAATGTGTACATTATTGTTGACCCCGATACTAAAAAAGAAACAGTCAAGCCTAATTTTATTCAGGCAGATGATATTAAAAATATCAGCAATTGGGTACGCAATGGAGGAGTTTTAGTGATGATGGCGAATGATACTGCCAATTGTGAACATAAAAACTTTAATCTGTTAGCGAAAGAATTTGGTATTCAATTCCTGCCTAAAAATATCAATATGGTGCAAGGTACACAATGGGAACAGGGCCGTCTGGATATTCAGGCTAATAATCCTGTCTTCAAAAATACTCAGTCAGTTTATATAAAAGAATTAGCGCCATTGGCACTAAGCGGTACAGCTAAGTCGATTCTAACTGAAAAAGGCGAGGTGATTATAGCTGCTGCCAAAATAGGGAAAGGAACTGTATTTGCCGTTGGCGACCCCTGGTTGTATAACGAATATACTGATGGCCGACGTATCCCGATTGTATATCAGAATTTTAGTGCAGCAAAGGATTTAGCGACTTGGCTATTGCAACATAGCACTAAGAGATAATATAAGGTACCTTATTGCATTTTCTTTTTGTCAAAATAGTATTAAAAAAAGAAAAATTAGGGCAGAATAAATTAATTTAAACTAAATAGTTTTGCTGAACCAATATTTCAATAATTATTAAGAGCTAGCAAAGAACTGAAAATCCTTGTGTCGCTGTTAAAAAATAGCCTTTCAGAGAGCATGAAACCGTTTTTAGACGAAGACTTTTTGTTGCAAACCAAAACCGCCCGCACTCTCTACCACGAGTTTGCGAAAGTTATGCCTATCATTGATTACCATAACCACTTGCCGCCTGACCAGATACTGTCAGATAAAGTGTTTAAGAATATCACTGAAATATGGCTTTATGGCGACCACTATAAATGGCGAGCCATGCGTACGAATGGAATCAATGAAAAATACTGTACGGGCAATGCCTCTGACTATGAGAAATTCGAAAAATGGGCAGAAACTGTGCCTTATACGATGCGGAATCCGTTGTATCATTGGACACACCTCGAACTACAACGCTATTTTGATATAAAAGATACTTTAAGCCCAGCAACGGCTCAAAATATTTATGACATCAGCTCTGAGAAAGTCAATTCTGCTGAATTTTCGGTGCGTAATCTTCTTCGTAAAATGAATGTAAAGGTGGTTTGTACGACTGACGACCCATTGGATACATTAGAATATCACCAACAATTAGGAGAAGCCGGCAATTTTGAGATAAAAGTTCTCCCTGCTTTCCGGCCAGATAAGTTTATATTGATTGATAATCCCAATTTCCCGACTTATATTCAGAAATTAGGCGTCATAGTTAACTTTGAAATACAATCTTTTGAAGATTTGCGGAAGGCGCTTCGCAAGAGAGCAGATTTCTTTGCCTCCCAGGGTGGGCAAATCTCTGACCACGGTCTGGAGCAAATCTATGCTGCCGATTTTACACCAGAGTCGGCCGATAGTGCCTTTAAAAATGCCATTGCAGGCAAAACTCTTTCGGAAGCAGAAGCAATTATTTTCAAATCCGCTATTCTGCATGAATTAGGTAAAATGTATGCCGAATTAGGTTGGACACAGCAGTTTCACTTAGGAGCATTACGCAATAATAATAAGCGTGCTATGCGGCTGTTAGGTCCTGACACAGGATGGGATTCTATTGGAGACTGGTCGCAGGCTGCTGCTTTATCCAAATTCTTAGGAAAACTCGATGAATACGACCAGTTAGCAAAAACAATTATTTATAACCTGAATCCAAGGGACAATGAGTTGATTGCCACGATGGTGGGTAATTTCAATGATGGCTCTATGGCCGGAAAAGTCCAGTTTGGCTCTGGTTGGTGGTTTCTTGACCAGAAAGATGGTATGGAAAGACAAATCAATGCGCTATCTAACATGGGGCTTTTAAGCCGTTTTATTGGTATGCTGACTGACTCCCGCAGTTTCTTGTCGTTTCCTCGCCACGAGTATTTCCGTAGAATTCTATGCAATATCTATGGCAATGATATTGAGAATGGCGAATTGCCTAATGATATTCCTTGGATTGGTGAGACTATTCAGAACATTTGCTACAACAACGCCAAAAACTATTTTGGCTGGTAATTAAGTTTAATGAAACGTTTTATTCTCTTTTTTTGCCTGATTGCTTGTCAGGTTTCAGCACAAGTATCTACTACCAAGCCCTGGGCTTATTGGTGGTGGATGGGTAGTGCTGTTACAAAAGAGGGAATCAGGCAGAATTTACAAGAATACGCCAAAGCAGGTTTCGGTGGAATGCATATTATTCCGATTTATGGGGTAAAAGGAGAAGAAAGCAAATTTCTGCCATTTTTATCAAAAGAATGGCTCGGAATGCTTGATTTCACATTGAAGGAAGCTAAAAAAAATAACTTGGGTATTGATTTAACTTTAGGAACAGGCTGGCCTTTTGGTGGTAAAAATGTATCTACTCAGGATGCCGCTCAGGCATTCAAAGTAATAGAAAAAGACGGAAAATATACCCTTACTTTTGCTCCTACCAATCAGAAAGTGAAGAGAGCCGCACCTGGTGGTGAAGGATTAGTGGTTGACCCTTTCAACAAAGCCGCTATTGAGCGATACCTGCAAACTTTTAATGTAGCTTTTGGAGAAAAAAAATATCCTGTCCGGGCTTTTTATAATGATTCTTACGAAGCCTACGGTGCCAACTGGACGGCCAACTTCTTTCAGCGATTCAAAGAGTTAAGAAGATACGACCTGCAGGAACATTTAGACGTTTTGGCTAAAGAAAAAGCCGAAACTGAAAAGGAGAAGCTTATCTGGGGCGATTATAACGAAACACTTTCGGATATTCTTCGCGAAGATTTCACTAAAACATGGGTAAACTGGTCGAAACAGCAAGGTAAAATTACCCGTAACGAAGCACATGGCTCACCTGCCAATATTTTAGATTTATATGCTATTGCCGATATTCCTGAAACAGAATTTTTCGGTAGTAAACCTTATGATATTCCTCTCTCGCGTATTGACCCTGACTATGAGGTAAATCGTTTTGGAGTACCCGATGCGCTGGTTTTGAAGCTGGCTTCATCTGTATCTAATGTGATGGGTAAGAAATTAGTCAGTTCTGAAACAGCTACCTGGCTTGGCAATCACTTTAAAGTATCGCTTTCGCAGGTTAAACCTATTATTGATGAATCATTTATTGGCGGAGTCAATCATATTTTTTATCATGGTCTCCCCTATTCTCCTCCCAACGAGCCATTCCCTGGCTGGTTGTTTTATGCATCAACCAATTTCAATCAGCAAAGCCATTTCTGGGAATACCTGCCGGAACTGAACAGCTATATTACACGATGTCAGGAAAAACTGCAAAACAGCAGGCCGGATAATGATATTCTGATGTACTTCCCAATCCATGATTTATGGCAGTCAGTGGGCAATAAAGCAAAAACGCATGCAATTGATGTACACGCGATTATGAAAGATGGTATGCTGAAATCTGCATTTGGTGATGCCTGTAAAGAGTTAACCAGTCATGGTTATAGCTTTGATTTTATATCTGATTTACAGCTAAAAAATACCCGGATTACTAACAAGCAATTGATTACACAGGGAAAGCAGGTTTACAAAGCTATAATAGTACCTCCGATGCAATATCTTCCGGTGGAAACACTTGCTTATTTGGAAAAATGCAAAAGTGCCGGGGTACCGGTATTCTTTGTTAATCGACTCCCGAAATCTACTACCGGATTTCATAATTGGGATACTCGCCAGAAGCAATTTGAACAGATACTATCAAAACTTAACAATACTGTTAGTGCAAATATCATTGAAAGTTTAAAAGTTGCTAAAATCAGAAAAGAACCTTTGGCTGAATCAGGTTTATCATTTATCCGTAAAAAAAATACCACAGGTACTATTTACTTTGTCAGCAATCTTGGTAATCAGTTTAAACAGGGTAATATTCATTTAGCAATTCCGGCACAGGCTGTTAAAATTTACGACCCTCTCCATCAGAAAAGCATGTGGGTCAACGTCAATAAAATTAATACTAATTTGATAGAAATACCGCTGGCACTTGCTGGCGGAGAAAGCGTGTTTATTGAAGCCTATAATCAAAAACCATCTGCAATGAAAATTTCTCCGGTTAAAACAGATGGAGAAAAGATTGTACTAAAAGGCAACTGGAAAGTAGATTTTGTAAAAGGAGAACCTTTTATTCCACATTCGTTCCAGACAGATAGTCTGCAATCGTGGGTAAATATGAGTGACTCTACAGCCCAGTACTTTAGCGGAACAGCCCATTATCAATTACAATTCAGTTTAGATAAAAACCAGATCAGAAATGGGTATCTGGATTTAGGAGATGTAAGAGAAATGGCAACTGTTAAACTCAACGGAAAAGACTTAGGCAAGTACTGGTCATTGCCTTTCAGAGTCCCATTCACAGCCAATATGCTGAGTACAAGTAATAAATTAGAAATAGAAGTAACCAATTTATCAGCCAACCGAATTAGGTATTTAGACAAAACAGGAGTAAATTGGAAGAAATTTTATGACACCAATATGGTGGACATCCGTTATCAACCCTTTAATGCAGCTAACTGGCAACCTGTTCCTTCTGGATTGTTAAGTCCTGTAAAATTAGTTTTAGAAAAATAAATCCATCACCGAAAGGAAAAGAATCCTTTCCTGAACCTAATCTTTTAACCCTATAAACTATGGAAAAAATCGGAAAGTATCGTTGGACTATCTGTAGTCTTCTCTTTATTGCCACCACTATTAACTATCTTGATCGAAACGTAATCAGTTATTTAAAACCTTATCTGGCCGAAGCCTTCGGCTGGACACCCACACAAGAAGTAAACGACTATGCTAATATAGAATTGGCCTTCAAGTTAGCCTATGCGATGGGTATGGTGTTTGCAGGTGGCTTTGTCGACAAATTCGGCACAAAATTAGGCTATGCCATTGCTACAGGGCTATGGAGCGTGGCAGCAGTTGCCCATGCGTTTTGCACAGGTACTTTAGGTTTTATCATTGCACGGGTCTTTTTAGGCGTTACTGAAGCCGGGAACTTTCCCGCTGCTATTAAATCAGTTGCCGAATGGTTCCCACAAAAAGAAAGAGCCCTGGCTACCGGTTTTTTTAATTCAGGCACTAATATCGGTGCTATTGTGGTACCACTATCTGTACCAATGATTGCCGAAACATGGGGTTGGCAATGGGCTTTTATTCTCACAGGAGCTATTGGTTTTATCTGGCTTATTTTGTGGTTTATCTACTATGAAGTGCCCGAAAAACAAAAACGTCTGTCAAAAGCCGAATATGACTATATTCATTCAGACAAGGAAGAACCCGTTAAACAGGAAAGAGTACCCTGGATTACCCTACTGAAATTCCCTCAGACCTGGGCCTTTGCCATTGGTAAATTTCTGACTGATCCTGTTTGGTGGTTCTATTTATTCTGGTTGCCAGATTTTCTGATGAAAGAATATGGTCTTTCTAAAACTGAAGTTGCATGGCCTTCTGCACTGGTTTATATCATTGGTAGTGTAGGGAGTATTTTCGGCGGCTGGTTACCATTAAACTTTATCAATAAAAACTGGCCCGCTTTCAAGGCTCGTAAAACAAGTATGCTTATTTACGCTTTCGCTGTTTTACCAGTGTTATTCTCTCAATACTTGGGAGCAATCAATATGTGGCTTGCGGTATTGGTAATTGGTATTGCGGCATCGGCTCACCAGGCCTGGAGTGCCAATATTTTCACTACGGTATCTGATATGTTCCCTAAAAAAGCTACAGGTTCGGTAACAGGTATTGGTGGTATGTTTGGCGGTTTGGGTGGTATCCTGCTGACCTGGCTGGTGCAAAAAAATATGTTTGTTTATTATACCGAAATCGGACAGATACAAACCGGATACTTTATTATGTTTTGCATTTGCGGTGCAGCCTATCTTTTGGCATGGTTCATTATGCACCTTCTTGTGCCAAAAATGAAAAAAGTAGATTTGTAAAAATCCGGCTTCGTATTCAAACTAAAAAATATTCAACATGAAAAAGTTAATTGTATTAGGTGTACTCCTATGGGTTAGCCAATTCTCTTTTGGGCAGGGTGTAAAAACCACTATCGAAGATTTAGAAAAAAAACGCTTTGCCGCTCAGGTGGCAAAAGATGGTGAATATCTGAATAAAATCCTGGCCGACGACCTGATATATGTGCATTCAAGTGGTAAAACAGACAATAAAGAATCCTATGTTGCGTCGGTTCTGAACGGCAGCAGCGTCTACTCAAAAGTAGATATAGAGGCTATGTTGGTGCGTACCTACAATAAAGAAAAGACAGCAGTAGTAAACGGAACAGTTATGATTACTCAGCCGCCTGTCGATGGCAAACCTGTTCTTCTGCATCTGCGCTATTTAGCCGTTTATACAAAAGACAGTAAAAAGGGATGGCAGTTTAACTCCTGGCAATCATCAAAACTGCCTAACTGAATTTAATTTTATTCTAAGCAAAATTAATATTGGTTTTACTACTTCTTAAATTCTATGTAGAAGTAGTAAAACCTTTCTCGTTATTGAGAAACTATTAGCCAAACAGAACCTATTCAGATTATCAATGAAAAAATTAGCTTCAATATCAGGTTTCCTTATACTCTTTTTGCTAACCGGAGTTAATGCACAAGTACCACAAGTCTTAACACAAGCTAAAACGCCTGAAGAGGCAGGTTTTTCAAGCGAAAGATTAAAAAGATTAGATACTCACTTTCAGGAAATCGTAGATAAAGGCATTGCCCCTAATATTGTCACGCTGGTAGCTCACAAGGGTAAAATAGTACATGAAAAAGCCTTTGGATACCGTAATCTTGAGACGAAAACTCCACTCAGAAAAGACGATATTTTTCGCATAGCTTCTCAGTCAAAACTTATCACGACCATTGGTTTAATGATGCTGTTTGAAGAGGGTAAGTTCTTTCTGGATGAACCTATCTCTAAATATATATCCTCTTTCAAAAATGCAAAAGTTCTTGTTAGCTATGACGAAAAAGACCATAGCAAATATATTACCCGACCAGCCAAATCAGCTATTACAATTCGTCAGTTATTAAGCCATTCAGCGGGTATTCCTTATGAACATCCTTTACAGGAATTACCAGAGTTTAAAGTACCATTCTTTTGCTCGATAGAGAACGACCAACTGAAAGATGTAGTAGATAAAATTGCTGCTCGTCCACTCCTGCATGACCCGGGTGCGCAGTTTACTTATGGCTTGAATACAGACGTACTCGGCCGTTTGATTGAGATACTTTCAGGTATGCCATTTGATGAATATCTGCACAAAAAAGTACTTGACCCTTTAGGAATGAACGATACCTATTTCTATTTACCAGCAGATAAAGCCAACCGGTTAGTTGAACTCTATTCTAAAGGCAATACAGAAGATAAATTGACACTGCATAACAATGAAATTTATAGAAAATTTGCCATTACGGGACAAAAATCTTATTTTTCTGGTGGAGCCGGTTTAGTAAGTACCATCCAGGATTATGCCAGAATCTGCCAGTTTATACTAAATAAAGGCGAGTTTAATGGCAAAAGGTTATTAAGCAGAAGTACCATAGATTTAATGACCCGCAACCAGATAGGCGAAAACTTTGTATGGGACAGACAAGATAAATTTGGTTTAGGCTTGCAGATTATTACGCCCGAATCGCATTATGGAGATAACGCCACTCCTGGCTCCCTTACATGGGGTGGTATGTATTGCTCAGAATATACGATAGACCCTAAAGAAGATTTGATTCTTTTGGTATTCACCAATGTTCATCCTTATGCACATTATTCTGATATTGTCCGGAAATTCAGGATTCTTGTATATCAGTCGCTTCAATAATCTTTCCGCATAAACAAAACGTTTTGTTCCGTTAAAAAGAAGAATCTGGTTGTAAAAGGCATTTTTGAGCTGACTTTCAGGTATTTTAAACATTTTTGTAAACACCGTGTATGGACAAAACGTTTTGTTTTATTAATAGCAGAGAGTTGACTATAAAACACCGGTTCCGAACTTACTTTATCGTTTTGCAAAGTCCGATTTTCTGACGAACTTTGCCCTTCTATACAATTCTATTATTTCAATAAAAATGGCACATCCGTTACAAGGAGTAGGTGTAGCTTTAATAACACCATTTGACGAACAGCACGAAGTTGATTTTGAGGCTTACGGCAGACTGCTCGATTTTACAGGCGCAGGCGGAGTAGATTATTTTGTTGTACAAGGTACAACCGGAGAAACTTCAACTACCACTGCCAAAGAAAAGACTGATTTATTAAAGTTTACAAAAGAAAATAATCCCAAGAACCTACCTATTGTCTACGGTTTAGGAGGCAATAACACCAAAGCAGTTTTAGAAACTATCAAGGCTACCGATTTATCTGGTGTTACGGCTATTTTATCGGTTTGTCCTTATTACAATAAACCGCCGCAAGCTGGGTTAATTGCTCATTTTACGGCCATTGCAGATGCTTCTCCAGTACCGGTTTTATTGTATAATGTTCCGGGACGTACAGTTATCAGCTTACAAATTCCGACTATTGTTGAATTAGCCAGGCATCCTAATATCATTGGAATAAAAGATGCCAGTACCATCGAAAATGCGCAGGAATTAGCCAAGCGTTGTCCAGAAGATTTCCTTTTATTGTCTGGTGATGACAACCTCGTTACTACATCAATAAGTGTAGGTTTTAAGGGAGTGATTTCAGTAATTGCGAATGCATTTCCGAAGGAATTTGGTGAACTGACCTGGGCTGCCCTGGACGGTAATTTTGATAAAGCCGCCGAAATACAGAAAAGATTCATTGATTTTGACACCTTGCTTTATACAGAATCGAATCCGGTTGGCATTAAAAAATGTCTTGAAATCAAACACATTTGCAGTTCAGAAGTACGTCTGCCATTGGTAAAAGCATCTGATTCATTAGGATCAAAATTAGAAAAAGCCATGATAGCCGAAGGCTTCTGGCAATAAAAAATATACAGCTTAATCTTCTAAAGGTGGGGATTCTCCACCTTTTTCATTTCTGTAGAAATAAAGTGCATCTCTTACTGAGATATTGATTTCAAAACCCAATATCAGAATCAAAGCAATCAGATAAAGCCACACCATCAGGGCTATCAACGTACCTATAGAGCCATAGAGTTTATTATAGGAGTTAAAATTAGCCAGATAAAATGAAAAAAGGTTAGTAACTAAAATGCCTAAAAAAGAAGAGATAAAAGCACCTATATTAAAAAACTTTAATCTTTTATGAACGGCAGGAGCAAAATAATAAATTACACAAATACCAAAAAAGAAAATCAGAAAGATACCCCCATACCTAACCATCTGAAACAGATAAAAAGTGAAATTCTCACTCAGCAATCCTTTAGCAAACAGGAAGTCTATAATGATTCTGCCTACCACTAAAATAACAATAGCACAAACCATCACAATAATCAACAGTATCGTAAGGAAGAGAGCAATAAGTCGGGCCTTGAGATAATTACGTTTTTCTCTTACTTGCAATGCCATATTAAAGGCACGCATAAGTGCCATCATACCATTGGTAGCTGCAAAAACCGTAAAGAAAAACCCAAAAGATAGAATATCACTCCGTTTCCGGCTTACAATTTCTAATATGGTTACAGATGTATTTTCATAAATCCCGCGGGGCATGGCATCACTCAAAAAATCCATAATCAGACGATCGAGATGATTAATCGGAATGAATGGAATAAGAGTAAATAAGAAGATAACACCCGGAAAAACCGCCAGCAAAAAACTATAGGAAACAGAGGCGGCTCGCTGATCAATATCGAAGGTTATAATTTTTTTCCAGAGAATCGTCAACAAATCATACAGTGAAACTGTTGTGTTCCATAGATGGATACTTTCAAGAAATTGTTGAAGTCGTTTCAAATTCGGGTCGTCTTTGGTCTTGTTACAAAAATACGAATTTACCTGACTTAACTATTCATTGCATCAATTTTCATGAATTTGGCGATATCGCAATCTACGCAAATTAAGAAAAATTAAGCATGCGTATAGGCAATAAAAGTTAATATTTTTGCATTGTAGCTTTACATAATTTATAAAACTGATACTCTTATGCGATATAACATACTCTGGGCAGACGATGAGATTGATTTACTAAAACCATACATAATTTTTTTACAAGGCAAAGGCTATGACGTTACTCCGGTGCCAAGTGGGGCTGATGCCATCGATAAAGTAGAAACCGAACGCTTTGATGTAGTCTTTTTAGATGAAATGATGCCTGGTATGACCGGACTGGAAACCCTTTCACAAATTAAGCTACTGAAGCCAAATTTGCCCGTAGTAATGATTACAAAGTCGGAAGAAGAGCGGATCATGGAAGATGCCATCGGTTCAAACATTGCCGATTATCTGATAAAACCCCTTAATCCGAATCAGATTCTGCTATCAGTGAAAAAGATTCTTGAAAATAAACGCCTAATTTCCGAAAAAACCAATTTAGGCTATCAACAGGATTTCCGTAATCTGGCAATGCAGTATAATGACCGCATAGGGCATGAAGAATGGGCTGAAATCTACAAAAAGCTCATTTACTGGGAGCTTCAGTTAGACCGTTCGGAAGATAAAAGTATGGAAGAGGTTTTTGAAATGCAGAAATCAGAAGCAAATTCTAACTTCTGTAAATTTATAGAAGAAAATTATGAAGATTGGCTCAACGACCCGAAAGTTGATAAACCTTTACTTTCGCATCAATTAATGAAGAAAAAAGTTTTCCCTTTGGTGCAGGCTAACTCTCCTCTTTTCTTCTTGTTGATAGATAATCTGAGATATGACCAGTGGAAAATATTAGAGGAAGTTATTAGTGGTTATTTTAATGTAGAGGAAGAAAGTGATTATTATGCCATACTCCCAACTGCAACTTCCTATGCCCGGAACGCAATTTTTTCGGGTTTAATGCCTTCAGATATGGCTCGTCAACACCCTGATTTATGGGTGAATGATGAAGGAGAGAATGAAGATGCATTAAACAACAATGAAGCTGAATTTCTGAAACGCCAGATTGATAAAAGTCGTCTGAATATCAGCTTCTCTTACCACAAAATTTTAAATACAAATCAAGGGAAAAGTCTGGTTGATAATTTTAATAATTTATTAAAAAACCAACTGATAGCCATTGTCTATAACTTTGTAGATATGCTTTCTCATGCACGTACTGAAATGGGTATGATTAAAGAACTTGCACCTGATGAGTCGGCATATCGTTCTATTACAAGATCGTGGATTGAACATTCACCTTTATTAGATTTATTGAAGAAAATTTCGGAGAAAAAAGGTAGGTTAGTAATAACCACCGACCATGGTATGATTCGGGTAAAACACCCTAAAAGAATTGTAGGAGATAGAAATGTAAATACTAACTTGCGCTACAAACAAGGTAAAAACCTGAATCTGGACGATAAAGGCGACCATGTATTGGTAGTAAGGAGACCCGAAGCATTTATGTTGCCAAAGCCTAATGTATCGACGGCTTATTTCTTTACGATGGAAGATTATTTCTTTGCGTATCCTAATAATTATAATCATTATGTGAGCCATTATAAAGATACTTTCCAACATGGAGGCATCTCAATAGAAGAAATGATAGTACCTTTTGCGTATCTGACTGCTAAATAGCAATAAAAATGAGAGCCTTGCTGTGTCTATTATTTTGTGCATTCCTATTAGAGGGTGTAGCTCAACCAGACCGGAATGAATATATCGGTAATAAATTCTCTTTTTTCACGGTCATGAATATGGGCAATGGCGCTGGGAAATATCAAACCCTATTGAAAGAAAGAAACAGATTAGGAACCCAGTTTGGTATATCTGGTGGTTTGTTATTGAATCCTTTTTTTGGAAAAAAGTCTTTCCCAATAATGATAGGTGGAGAAGTTGGTACCATAAACTATTGGGAAAGACCAATTACCTCGTATCCCGGAGATTTTTCTATTACTACTTTTTCTAACTGGTTAAACGTTCTGGTGAGATACCGTCCTATTTTATGGAGTTCAAGGTTCAATCCGTACATTGACGCGTTTTATGGAGTTAAATATATTAATTCAAGTCTGTGGGAAAATTTAGGTGAAGATGGGGCACGAGATTTACAAAAGTGGACAACAACAACTCCAAACTATGGTGTAGGCATCGGAGTCGGTCTTAAGTTATTCAGAAGTGAAAAAAATTTATACTTCGATGTTGGCATTTATTACAAGCAGGCAGATGCTACTAAAATTCTTAAGCCAAATTCTGTACTCATTGATAATAGCTTTGGAATTACAAGTACAGAAATAGTAACAAATACCAATTTATGGGTAGTTAAACTAGGGCTTACATGGTTTAATACAAAATTCGAATAAGCTATTTGCAATATATTTATCACATTATTTGCACTTCATGGAAATGTTCTATCAGTCCAAATTTATTAATATTCATAAATAATTTCATAATCTCAACCAATGTAGTAACAAAATGAGATTCATACTTTATCTATTCTTTTGCGCAAGTTTCTTAGAGGTTGTTGCTCAACAGGAGCAACAACCTAAATATATTGAAGATAAGTACTCCTATTTTATTGCCTTGAATCTAGGCAATGCCCTCGGGAGTTACCGAACCATTCTGAAAGAAGGAAATAAAGCCGGTACCAAATTCGGGCTAACCGGTGGTATTTTATTTAATCCTTATGGACGAAAAAAGGCCTCTCCCGTATTTTATGGTGCCGAAATTGGTTTTCAGGGAGATGGCCGGGAAGACCCTATTACTACCTATAGTGGTGATTTCCGAGTAAATAATACCTCTTTTTGGATAAATGGACTGGCGCGCTACCGTCCTATCTTATGGAGTTCAAAGATAAATCCTTATGCCGATGCTTTTTTTGGAGCTAAAATTATTCAGACCAACCTGGTGGAGCAATTGAATGAAGATGAATCTGAAACTTTGCAAAGATGGACTAAACTAACACCTAATTATGGCTTAGGTGTCGGCGTTGGTTTCAAATTGTTTGGAAGTATGAAAAATGCTTATTTAGATATAGGAGTCTATTATCAACAGGCCGATGCAACAAAAATTGTAAAACCTCATACGGTTGAGATTGATAATAACTTCGAATATAAAAGTAAACAGATTCTTACAACAACAAACCAGTGGGTCGTTAAAATAGGTATTACCGGGTTTAATTAAGGAAATTATATACTTTCAGATAAATCTTTTACCAGACCTTTGTCACAGTACAGGGTACGTCGAGGGAATCGTTCTATCAGTTCAAAATCATGTGTGGCCATCAGCACAGCCGTATTCGACTGCTCGTTAATATCCATAAATAGTTTCAGAATTTCAACCGACATTTCAGCATCAAGATTCCCTGTCGGTTCATCAGCCAATAAGATTTGAGGTTGATTTAGTAAGGCACGGGCGATTCCTACCCGTTGTTGCTCACCACCTGACAATTGATGAGGCATTTTTTCAAGAATATTAGGCAGGTTGACCAAGTTAAGAACTTCACTGATTCTCACACTCATTTCTTCTTTATCTTTCCAACCCATTGCTTTCAGATAAAACATGAGGTTTCGCTCTATATTTCTATCGCTTAATAACTGGAAATCTTGAAAAACTATTCCGATATTCCTCCGTAAGTAAGGTATTTGTGAGCGTCGCAATGCATGAAGTTCATAATCTACTACAACACCTGTACCCTTTTCTAACCAAAGATCGGCATAGAGTGTTTGTAAAACTGAAGATTTCCCGCTACCTGTCCGCCCGATCAGATAAACAAATTCACCTTTGCAAATAGTAAAATTGACCGCTGATAGCACCAGTTGGTCTCTTTGATAAATATAGGCATTCTGTAAAGAAATAACGGGTTCCATGTATTGAGCATTAATGTCTATCAATAGCAAGTCACTTTGCTGATTACCACAAAAATGACTTGCAATTAAAATAAGACTTATTTCTGATTCACTTTCGCATGGTCGGCTAAGAACTTCGCCAGGCCGCTATCAGTTAAAGGGTGATTCAATAATGCTAAAATTGCTGAAAGAGGACCTGTCATGACATCGGCACCAATTTTCGCACACTGAATAATATGCATAGGGTGGCGAACTGAAGCTGCTAAAATCTGAGTCTCGTATCCGTAGTTATCATAAATCAAACGAATATCTTCAATCAGATTCATACCGTCAGTTGAAATATCATCTAAACGACCTACGAACGGTGATACATAGGTGGCACCTGCCTTAGCTGCCAATAATGCCTGACCCGGCGAGAATATCAGCGTACAGTTGGTTTTGATACCTCTTTCTGAAAAATACTTAATAGCCTTTATGCCATCTTTTATCATTGGTATCTTTACTACTATTTGCTCATCTATTTCTGCTAATTCTTCACCTTCATTAATCATCTCTTCATATTTCGTCGAGATTACCTCTGCGCTTACATCACCATCTACTATCTCACAGATAGCTTTATAATGGCGCATTACATTATCTTTTCCGGCAATACCTTCTTTTGCCATTAATGATGGATTAGTGGTAACACCATCAAGCACACCCAGGTCTTGTGCTTCTTGTATTTCTTTGAGGGAGGCGGTATCGATAAAAAATTTCATAGAACATTTTGCCCCATATCCGAAAACCGGAAGATTTTGTTAGGAACTTTCATGCCTTTGGGGGTTAGCTACATGAAAGTAGTGGTTTATATTTGAACAATTGCTATGAGCCAAAAACAAAAAATGGCAAATTCACCGCTCAACCACAATACCCTTGCTTCGGTCAAGACCTGGGGGATTCAGCAGGAGCTGGTAATTTGCCGCTGCAAAGGTAAGAAACTTTTCCGCTCTCTACAAATGGTTTCAGAAAAAAGACTAAGCAATTGTTGGTTCAAAGTATTACAAAACCATTAAATAAATTTTTAAGGCTAAAAAACTGTCAAAGGGAGTCCAGTTTCTATAAAAAAAATCTAACTTTGACAACAATAAGTAATATACCAGCCGCTTATTGGCCGTCACCTAATTGATTTAAAACCATAAAACTAATCTAACATGAAAATGACAACCTCTACTATGTCATGTTGTGTATTGTTTTTGTGCCTAATGTTGTTCTATGATTCTTTCTCCCAGAATACGCAGAAAACCTCAAAAAAAACAAAGACGAATTCTCAATATGTTGTGCCGAAAGTTTATGCACAACGCAAAAGCCCCGAGCAATTTCTGAAAGACCAGTTAGGGCAGAAAATCGAACTAAAAGAGCGTAGCATAGCTGATCAGGTAATTGCTGATGATCTGATAGTGCAAGGCAGTGAATGCGTTGGTTTTGACTGTGTCAACAACGAAAGTTTTGGATTTAACACTATCCGATTAAAAGAGAACAATACACGTCTGGCCTTTGACGATACAAGCGTCGGTGCGTTTCCAGCGAATGATTGGGAATTAGAAGCAAATGCCACAGCAAGTGGTGGTAGTAGCCACTTTGCTATTAATGATGTAACCGGAGCAAGGACTCCATTTAAAATTATTGCTGGTGCACCAACAAATTCTTTCTTTATGGCCTCAAACGGTAAAATTGGCTTACGCACCGCTACACCTGTATTAGACTTGCATTTCAACACCGGAGATACACCTGCCATAAGATTAGAACAAAATAATACTAGCGGCTTTACTGCCCAAACCTGGGATATGGCTGGTAATGAAGCCAATTTTTTTATCAGAGATGTAACTGGTGGTAGCAAATTGCCTTTCCGAATCAGACCAGGAGCTCCTACGAGTAGCGTTGATATTTCCTCTTCAGGGAAAGTTGGGATCGGTACTGCAAGTCCTCTTGCTACACTTCATGTGGAAGGCTTTGCTTTTGTCAGAGACTCATTATTTGTAAAAGGCTCTATATTACCAGGTTCAATTGTTTTACCATCTGATATAAAACTGAAAAGAAATATTTTGGATATGGGCAGTATGTCAAAAATTATTAGCTCGCTAAGCCCCAAAACCTTTTATTACAAAACAGATGAATATCCTAACTTAGGTTTCTCAAACACGCTGCAATATGGTCTGATAGCACAGGAAGTTGAAAAAGTTTTACCTACTTTTGTAACTCCCACCTCATTCCCCGGTGAAAAGGGAACCTTTAAAACTGTCAATTATGTTGGCCTTATTCCTGTTTTATTACAGGGTTTAAAAGAGCAGATAGCAGTAAATGAACAACAAAAGGCAGAAATTGAAGATCTGAAGGCTAAATTGGCTCAATATGAAGCGTTAAATACCCGTTTAGACCGATTGGAGGCTGTCTTGAATAAAGAAGCTATTTTGAGTAAAGAAGAAAAAGAGAAAAAAGCCGAAAAAAAATAAATCTGAAAAAATGAAGATTATATACACACTCATTATTCTATGTTTTCTGAGCTTATCTGCCTTTTGCCAGAGCATTGACCAGAACGGCCGTACCCCCGAGCAACAAAAAATAACCTCTGTTGCTCCTGTGCAAGAACCTTATCTTCAAGAAGATACATCTGCAAAAACGGTTGCATCATTCAAGTTAAAGTATGCCTTGCCTACTGGGAAAACATCAGGAGAAATTATTTTGTTTCATCCTAAAGCAGACCAGATTCTAAAGAAAATCAGCTTGACTCAACAACAAGGTTCAGTTGAAGTTTCAACCAAAGATTTACCAATTATAGGGGTGATAGCAGCTTTATTTACTGATACAATTCCTATACAAACAAAAGCTATTAAGTTAGTCGAATAAATATTTAGATTACTCAAAAAGTCCGATAGTTCAGTATGCTAACGGACTTTTTATTTGCTTTTAAATAGCTTAAGAGAAGCTTTATTCTGAGAAACTACATATAGTCTGTTTTTTGAGGCGGTTTTCACTGTAATAATATCTTTACAATCTCCATCTACTACAAATCCTGTTTTATCATAAAGCTCAGCATTAAAGCCTCCCTTTCCGTCACCCATTAGAATAAGTCCAACAAACGCATCATATTTTCCTGCAATAGGTTCAGCATCATAAGCATTACCAACGATCATTATATCTAAATTGCCATCATGGTTTACATCGTCTATTAGCATACTTTGCACAGGTGCCCATTGTGCCATTTGGGGTAGCGGTTTTAAAGCGAATAGACCACTGCCAAGGTTTTCAGCATACATACTTTCCTGAACGTACGCTTTTTTGATAATTGCCTGTTTCATTTGTAGGTCTGTCAGCACATCTTTCATTGTTGCTTTGGCATAGCTTGCATAATTTTGAAATTTCTTGCGAAACAAAGGTAATTGACGAAGCAAATAGTCTCTTGTTGGAATTGGATGTTCCTTTCCGTTTATAAAATATGAAGGTATTGCATCCCAACGGCCATTGTCATCATAATCTGCCCCATATACTGTGAGAGGTTGATTCTTTGAGCATTTATAACGGGAATTTAAGCCCAGATTACCTAAAACTAAATCAATATCTCCGTCTTTATCAAAATCAGCGGCTGAAACTGTATTCCAAAAGCCTTCAGAATCAGGAAAGGCGCCTGATTTGCTTAACTTGCCTTGGATATTTTTAAAAACAGTAACAGGCATAAATTCTCCTACTACGACCAAATCAAGCCAGGTATCATTATCAACGTCTATCCATATAGCATCTGTAACCATACCTATTTTAGCTAACTCAGCGGAAGTCTGTGTCGTATAATCACTAAAAATTCCATAATCATTTTTAAACAGATAACTATCCCCAGATTGAGGATACTGTAAAGGTGTTAGCCTACCACCCCTAAAAATATCTAAATCCCCATCTTTATCGTAGTCGGCCACAGCCACACAAGAACCGCTATGTCTGATGCTTGGAAGCTGATTGGTGGCATCAGTAAAATTTCCTTTTCCATCATTCAGATATAATCTATCCTGATAATAGTTTGAACCGTCAGGATACTCATTAGAGCCACTTACTATATATAAATCCAAATCTTTGTCGCTATCAGCATCAAATAATACCATTTCGATATCTTCTTCACCTTTGGGTAAAGATTCATTGATATAAGACTTTTGTATAAACAGTCCCACCGGTGTCTGCACAAAGAATTTTCCGTAGTTTTTATAAGAGCCTCCAACAAAAAAATCATCCAGACCGTCACCATTTATATCACCAACAGTCATTTTAGGACCTTGCTGTGATAATTTATGTAACAATAAGGTTTCTACATTATAATCTACGTAACGCTCTTCTTCAGACTTGAAACTAATATTAACTGACGATGTTACATCTGCCAATAATGTAGGTTCCGGGTTATCAACAGATTTATTATTTGCTGTAGAATTGATGTAATCTAATTTAAGAGTTTGATTTGCCCCTATATTTTTCAGTTTCTGTGTTTTGCCATCTGTCCAGACTACTTCTAACGAATCTATTTTAGTATTGCTACCTAAACCAAAATGAATAATATAATCAACCGAAGAAGCATACCCTTTCGTAACAGCCTGATGATATTTCTGCAGAACACCTTTGGCATAAATGGTTATCTCACTACCCAAACCATGAATATTTTTCGGAGTTCCTTTTAATTGAATTTTCAAAAAATTAGTTCTTGGAGCGTCATTCCGCATCACATAGGCTGGTTTATTGGTATTATTTATCACCAGATCCAAATCACCATCGTTGTCCAGATCAGCATAAGCCGCACCATTTGACACTGAAAGTGAATCGCCAAACCACTGTTTTGTAGCATCTTCAAAAGTCAGGTCACCTCTATTTTTAAAAAAACAATTTACATCATTCCATGAAGGCAATTCCAGAGACCTGTCAATCATATACCTTCTAAGATTTCCTAAATTACGCTCTTCATAAGCTACATTATAAGAAATAAAATCAAGGTTGGTAATATCTCTTAAATAGCCGTTTGAAATAAATAAATCCTTTAATCCATCATTATCAAAATCAGCGAAAAGAGGTGCCCAGCTCCATTGGCTACTATGTACACCCGCAATCTGACCTATTTCTGAAAAAAGGACTCTTCCTTCAGGTGTTTTTCCCAAATTAATGTGAAGCATATTCCGCATAAATTGCGAATGGTAACCTGTATTTAGCTCTACTTCATACTGTTCAAAATTACCTGGTCCTGTCATCATTTTACGTTGTTCATTATTAGCAGGTAACATATCTACTGTCATAATGTCCATTCTTCCATCATTATTGAAATCAGCTACATCGTTACCCATCGAAAAACGGCTGTGGTGTTTCAAATACTCTTTTGCCATTTCCTTAAAGGTTCCGTCATGATTATTTATATAGAGCAAATCATTAGGAAGAAAGTCATTACTAACAAATATATCTTCCCACCCATCATTATCAATATCACAGATAGACAGTCCCAAGCCATTACCATCATGCAGAATGCCTGCCTTTTTAGTTACCTCAGTAAATTTGGCATCGCCATCATTCTGAAAAAGTTTATCATTAGAGTACCCGGTCCCATCATTTACAGGTATAGTAATCCGGTTAGGATTCCGAATAACATTGGTGGTTGTCAATAGGTACATATCTAAATCCCCATCTTTATCATAATCAAAAAAAGCGGCCTGACTCGAATAAGTAGTATCTGCTAAACCAAAATCCTGAGCCATTTCTTTAAACGCAGGTATCCCATTCTGGCCTACTCCCTGATTGATATACAATTGATTAGCGCGTAAATCACCCGTATAGTTTCCCGATTTACAGACGTATATATCCAGCAATCCATCTGCATTAACGTCAGCTAAAGTTACGCCGGTAGACCAACCTCGTTTTATTATTCCTGCCTGATCTGTAATATCCTGAAATTTTAAAGAGCCTTTTTCCTTATCACTTATGTTTATATAAATACGGTCGCCAGACATGTTCCCGGTAAAATATAAATCCGGTAGATTATCACTATTCAAATCTCCCACGGCCACCCCAGCGCCATTATATACGTTATGAAAATCGTAAAGATTAAACTGCTCGTTTTCAATCACCGTGTTCTGAAAGCTAATCCCTGTTTCAGAGCCGTGTAATAGTGTAAATAGTGTTTTGGTCTTGCTATTACAGGAAAATAACAATGGGAGTAAAAAGATTAAAAGAAATTTAGGGTTCATAGCTAAAAAATATTCCAATGAGCAATACTTAGGAAAGTTATAAAACTTTTAACTTGACAGCAAATGTTTTTTTAGGTTGCTTTGATATACTAATCCTAACTGCAAATTTTTTCGACCAATGGCAAAAAAAATTATTTTATGGCTTTTTATGGCCTTTTTCGTCTACGCTGCCCTCGTGCAGTATAATGATCCTGACCCTTATGTCTGGATTCCGACTTATCTCATTCCAGTTTTTTTATGCTATCATAAATTACAGGGTAAAGGGGAGGCTATTATTTATTTTACAATTGGATTATTATACTTCATGTGGGCTATCAATCAGTTTCCTCCAGAATGGGAAGGGGTAATGTTGAACGAATTGGGAATGAAAACTATCAATATTGAATTAGGACGAGAATCACTCGGCTTAGGTGTTTGTGCTGTTGGCGTTTGGGTATGTGCCTTATTGAAGTAAAAGATCAAAGAAACAAGGAAAATGGAGAAAGGAAAATAAAAATGCCTTTTAGAGATAACTACTATTTTAAAAACAGAGAAAAACTTAATCGATTCTCCATTTTCCTGCTTTCTTTTACGAGACAAATACTATATGATTTTCTTAATGGTGTATTTTCTCTAAATCTTCTTTAGTATCAATACCAAAACTTTCGTAGTTAGTAACAACTGCATAAATTTTGTATCCAAAACCTAACCAACGTAACTGCTCCAATTTTTCTGTATTTTCTAAAGGAGATGTCGGAATATGTGAAATCTGCTCTAAAACATCGCTACGATAAGCATAAATACCAATATGCTTGTAAAAATCAGCATGCTCCAACCATTCATTAGGCTCATAACCACGAACATAAGGCACAATCTGGCGACTGAAATATAAACATTGTTTACGAATTGTCAAGACTGCTTTTACTACATTCGGGTCGTTTAGTGTTTCGTAATCTCTGATTTTTTTAACTGCCGTTGCAATTTCAGTCTTAAAATCCAATAACCCTGCAATTTGGTCAATTATATCGGGGTCAATAAAAGGCTCATCTCCCTGAATATTAATAGCGTAATCGTACTTTGTTACCCCTCCTGACTTTTCAAGTGCCTCAAAGCATCGATCGGTACCAGTCGGATGGCTACTTGATGTCATCACTGCATCACCTCCGAACTCTAAAACGTGATTCAGAATTCTGGCATCATCGGTTGCTACCACAACTCTTTGCAAACTCTTTGCTTTTAATGCCTGCTCATATACACGCTGAATCATACTTTTACCATTAATATCGACCAAAGGCTTGCCCGGAAAACGACTTGAGGCAAATCTTGCCGGTATAATTCCAAGAATTTTCATAGGTTTCAATGTTTTATTCGGGGCTAATTTACACGAAAAAAAAAATATATGCGTTAATCTCTCGCAGAATCATTAAATTTGCGTTAAATCCAATCGCTTGACTACTATGTTAAGATACTTTTTTACTACGGCTTTTTTCGTGCTTTACCTGACAAAATCATTCAGTAATTCACTTCCAACCCCACTCGATTCTATTGGTATTGAGAAAAAAAATGGAAAATTGTTTGTTCTACACAAGATAGAACAAGGCGAAACTCTCTACTCAGTTTTGAAACGATATAATTCTTCAGAAAAAGAATTTTATGCTACTAATCCTGAATTTAAGAAAGATGCTATAGTAGCCATTAATCAGGTAATCAGTATCCCTCTTAATACCAGAAGCAAAAGTATACCACGCCCAAGAATAACAGAGGGCCACTCTGTACAGGATACAACAACCCGGCCAAGGGGAATTGTAGATGAAAACGGCATAGAGGTAATTGATATTCCGGAGGCTACACCTAAAGAGAACCTGCCTAAAAAAGAAGATAGCTTGAAAAATGCAGTAACTGACAATACTACTGAAATAAAAGATTTTAAACCTAAAACTCATACGGTAGCAGCCGGAGATATACTCTTTAGTATAGCAAACAGATATAAAGTAAAAGTATGGCAATTGAGAGAGTGGAATAAGCTTACCAACGATATACTAAAAATCAATCAGATATTAATAGTAGAAAAACCTGCAAATTTAATATCGAATGCCATTAAAGATGAGAAAAAAGAAGCGATTAAACCCAAACCAGTAGTAAACCCTGCTGCTTCGGTAGGTAAACCTAAAACGGCCTCAGGCCCGGCCGGAGATGTAGAAAAAACGAAGCCTTCAAATACAGTTATTACCAAACCATTAGCCAATAAACCTCAAACGCCAGTACCAAATGCTCCAACAGGAAAAAAATATAGTGAACAAGGTATTGCTGAAGTAATAGAGGCAGGTTCGTCAACAAATAAATATTTAGCTCTGCATCGCACGGCTCCGGTAGGCACATTGATTAAAATTGTTAATGAAGCTAATGGGCAAAGTGTCTGGGTAAAAGTAATTGGTAAATTATCTGGTCCTGGAGATGCCATTATCAAGATTTCACCTAAAGCTTTTGAAAAATTACAGCCAAAAGATAAACGTATTCGTGCATCTTTGAGTTATGCTTTATAAAATATTGGATAATAAGTACACAAAACACAATTTTATGAATCCTAATCAGTTAAAAGACAATTCGCTCAAACCAATAGCTACTACTGCAAAAAATAAGATATGGACAGTATTCTTTGCTATTCTTTACCCCATTATTACTATTTTTGGCCTTTTATTCACAGGTATTGTAGCAATTTTTTCTGCTATTTCAAGGGTTTGTGTATTTCTTCTGAGATTAATTAAGAAATAAATTATCACTGTTTTATAGAATAACTCCAATAATATTTGAGCATTTTATTGCTTTCCTATGTCTGACTATATACTGAGTCTCCTGAATGATAAATATGAAGAGTTTAATCATCCCGGTTTTATTCCTAACGATCCCATCAGTATTCCACATCGGTTTATCCTGAAACAAGATATTGAAATTATGGGCTTTATAGCGGCCATCTTAGCATGGGGACAGCGAAGGACCATTATTAACAAATGCAATGAGTTGATAGAATTAATGGATGGTGTGCCCTTTGATTTTATAAAAAATCATCAGGATTCTGATTTGAAGCGTTTTCTTTCATTCAAGCATCGTACTTTCAATACAACAGATACTCTCTACTTTATTGAGTTTTTTAAAGATTTCTATTCAAGACATGAATCTTTAGAGGAGGCATTTATTAAAGGTCTGACTCCTGAATCAACAGACACCAAAATTGCTTTAGAAAATTTCCAGAAAGCCTTTTTTAGTTTGGAGGATTATCCGGTTCGAACTATGAAACACATTGCTACTCCTACTAAAAACTCTTCCTGTAAACGAATTAATATGTTTTTAAGATGGATGGTACGGAAAGATGAAAAAGGAGTAGATTTTGGCATCTGGAATAAGATATCTCCTGCTCAATTGGTTTGTCCCTGTGATGTGCACGTAGAACGGGTAGGTCGTAAATTAGGGTTGATAACCCGCCTGAAAGCAGATTGGCAAACGGCTGTTGAACTTACTCTAAATCTCAAACAGCTTGACCCTGCCGACCCGGTAAAATATGATTTTGCTTTATTTGGTTTGGGGGTAGAGGGGTATATGTAAGAATAAAATAAGTATAGTAGGTTGACTTAGTAAAGAAATTTATATTTTTACTTTCCTTATCTCAACCTCTATTCTATGACCACCACTAACATACCTACCCGCCTTGCATCGGCGGATGTCTATCGTGGCTTTGTTATGCTACTAATGATGGCCGAAGTCTTTCGATTACACAAAGTTTCTGAAGCCTTACCTGATAGTTCATTCTGGAGTTTCTTAGCTTATCACCAAAGCCATGTCGAATGGGTCGGTTGTGCCTTACATGACATGATTCAGCCATCTTTCTCGTTTTTAGTTGGGGTGGTTCTTCCCTATTCTATTGCCAGCCGTCTAAGTAAAGAAAACAACTTCTGGAAAACTTTCCGTCATGCAATTTGGCGTTCGTTGATATTAATTTTATTAGGCATATTCTTACGTTCTCAGTGGAAGGAACAAACGAATTTTACCTTTGAAGATACACTTACCCAGATAGGTTTAGGTTATCCTTTTTTATTTCTTTTGGGGTTTGCTTCTCATCGTGTTCAGATAGGTGCTTTAGTGGTTATTCTTGTTTGTTACTGGGCGGCATTTGCACTTTATCCATTACCTGGTCCTGACTTTGATTATGCCAATGCCGGGGCAGTTAAAGACTGGGAAAATAACCTGACTGGCTTTGCTGCACATTGGAATAAAAATACCAACCTTGCATGGGCTTTTGACCGCTGGTTTCTGAATCTTTTCCCGCGAGAAAAACCATTTCTGTTTAATGGAGGTGGCTACGCTACCTTAAGCTTTATTCCTACTTTAGCAACAATGATATTAGGCTTAATTGCCGGGAATCTCTTAAAATCAGATAAAACCCCGCAGGAGAAGATTAAGCTATTTGCTATTTTAGGTGTTTCAGGGCTTGTAATAGGATTGCTTCTTAACTGGCTTGGCATTTGTCCGAATGTAAAAAGAATCTGGACGCCCACCTGGGTTGTATTTAGTGCCGGTTGGTGCTTTTTATTTCTGGCCTTTTTCTATTGGACAGTAGATGTTCTGCAAAAACGCAACTGGTTCTTTTTTCTGACAGTAATAGGCATGAACTCGATTGCCGCCTATGTAATTGCTGATGGACTTAACTCTTATGTTTCTAAATCATTAAAAATACATCTGGGGCAAAACTATGCTACCATTTTTGGAGAACCTTATCAATATTTAGTTCATGGTTTTCTGATGCTTGCCATTGATTGGTTGATTTTGAAATGGATGTATAATAAGAAATTGTTTATTCGGATATAGGTTGTTTTTAACCACAGAGTCTCACAAAGTTTGGCACAGAGTAACGCAGAGTAGTATTTTTTAACTCCGTGTTACTCTGTGATAAAGTCGGAGCCACTCCGTGGTTTAAATCATACTATCAACTAATTATCAACCTCCTTTCTCACCTCAAATATTCTTCTCAACCAATTTACTTTCTCAGCTTTTTCTTCTTCCTCGTCTTCTTTGTTAGGCTTATATTTTTTCAGTGGCAGTAAGTCAGGTTGGCCCGCATCTACCCAACAAGTAAACCAGAAATCTCCAATCATTTTTACTGATGCCCGCATTTGTCGTTCTACCTGATTTTTAAGCATCTGATGATACTTAGTGGTAAATTCTCTGGAATATACACGCGTGGTAATACCATTTATCTCTTCAAAACTAAATTTTTTATCTTCAGAAAACTGAATGCTTAAATCCTTTTCAAATAAGAGCACTGAATCTAAAGCAGCATTGGCATTTATTACAGTTTGCCAGGCTCTTTTCTGGGGGAATTCTTCGTAAGTAGCTTGCCCGACAAAGAAATCGTAATTTTCCGCAAAAGTTTCAGGTAAACGACTTTCCCAGAATCCATGTATTCCTACCTGATTACTTAGCTGTCCATTATAATTTCTGGTAGTATGCAATGGTACATGAGCATCAGCAATATAATGCCCTATATCAGTTGAAAGGCTCAATATTCTTTTAACATCCTTTTTTCGGAATGCTTCTGTTAGCTGATATTTCATAGAATTAATATGCCAGGGTACAATGCCATGTGCGTAGAGTGAATCCTCTCCTATTTTATCTACGGCATCTTTCCATGTAAATTTAGCTAATTGCCGTTTGGCAGAATCAGCATAATTGTCTAAATCAATGAAATGTCTCGGGGCTTCTTCTTTTATCGCATAACGTCTCTGGTCAGCATTAATAGCATTTTCTGTAATATAGTCGATATTTTTCTTATAAAAGCCAAACATTTCAGGAGGCAGAGTAAATACTGCTAAACGATTAATCTTTTTGTGCGCAAAAAATCCCCATAGAGGACGTTGCCAAGGCATACATTCCTTTGATGAATTTTCAATATATGCAAAAGCACAAATAATAGGCGAGCTTACAATTATCAATAGAAATCTCGGCCAGTTAAAAATCTTTGTTAGTCTTGCAAAAAGTGGTATTATTTGCTTCATTCGTAATAGTTTTAATTATTCCCCTAATATTATACCTAATTCATTAAAATGAAAAAAAATCTGTTGCTCTTTTGTTTATGCACTACTCAAATCTTTGCCCAGAATACCCTGAAATTTGCTTCCATTGGTCAGTTCAAAACCCAGGGGGGTAAAACTATTCAAAATTGCAAATTGGGTTACCGCACTTTCGGACAATTGAATGCCGAGAAAAGCAATGCCATTTTGTTCCCGACATGGTTTGGAGGTAAAAGTGAAAACCTGGTTGGTAATGCCGGAACGATGGTTGATACTACCCGATTTTATCTGATTTTAGTTGATGCTTTAGGCAATGGAATTTCTTCTTCGCCCTCCAACATACCTGGTTTTCCTGATATTACTATCAGAGACATGGTAAATTCAGAATATGCTTTGATAACCAAAAAATTTCAGATTAATCATTTATATGCAGTAATGGGCATTTCAATGGGTGGCATGCAAACTTTTGAATGGCTGACAGCTTATCCTGATTTTATGGAAAAAGCTATTCCGATTGTTGGGTCTGCTAAGCAGTCTTATTACGATATACTACTATGGAAAACAGAGTGGAATATTATTGAACAGGCTGGCAAAAATCCGATAGCACGCAAAAATGCGATGAGACAGGTAGCAACTGTACATAATCTGAATCTGGCAACACCAGATTTTTATGTAAGAACAGAAAAGGCTGAAAATGCCTATACTGAAATGCAGAAAGCAGGAGAGGACAGAGTAAGAGAGCATAATCCAGAAAACTGGATTTGTCAGATAAAAGCTATGCTCTCACAGGACATCTATCAGACTTCTGGTAAATCTTTGACGGAGATGACAAGCCATATCAAAGCAAAAGTATTGGTAATAGTTGCTACAAAAGATGCAATGGTAAATCCCCATTCAGCTATGGAGTTTGCTAAGGCTTTAAACACAAATTATTTAGAGCTTACAGGAGACTGCGGACACCTTGCCCCAGGTTGCGAGGGTGATAAAGTAAGAAAAGCTATAGCAGAGTTTCTATAAAATCACAAAATTTTATTTTTTAATATTAATGAATCGTAAAAAGTCCATTTCTCACCCTTAAAATCACAAAAAAAATACTTTTTTCTTTTAAAATCTCGAATTTGAAACATACAAATTCGAGATTTATCATTTTTCAAGAAAAAATACTTAAAAATCAAACTTATTCTTTGTTTTTTACAATTTCTGCGTAGTCCAATTGATTTGGCAATAAATATCAAATACGGAATAATATTCTGTCAAAATAGAAAAATATAAAATCAATAAAATATTTTCTTGAAAAAGTGCAATGATTTAAAATAATTTCCGTTATATTTGCAGTGTAGTACAAAATATTATTCGGAAAATCAAAATGAGTCATACACAGAAAAAATCGTTATTAAGATATGTAATGCCAGCAATTGCTTTAGGAGTATTTGCCTTTTTAATGGTAGCATATGGTTCTGCTTATACACCACCTAAAGCACAAAAGCAAAGCATTATTTGCTATAAATTCAAGGAAGGAACTTCGGCAGAAGCAATGAAAAAACATTTGGAACAATTTCAGGACTTGAAACGCGAGCTGCCTGAAATCGTCAACTATTCAGCAGGAAATACAATTTCGAATGGTTCAAACGCTGAATATGACGTAATGCACTACCTCACTTTCAGAACTGATAGTGAATTAGTGAAATTCCGTCAAAGCACCCAATATCAGGCATTTGAGAAATCAAATGAAGCAAATTGGGAAAAAGTATTAGTTATTAATTCAGAAATAAAATAATTTTATTTCTGTTTATCAAAGAATATTCAGAAAAAGCACGCAAACGCGTGCTTTTTTCTTATGCATACATAAAGAGCACTTTTACAGGCATAAAATCAGACACTTATTGTTATATTTTTATTGTTCTGTTTTGTATTTAATAATAAAATTACTATTTTTGCACCCTCAATTGGAGTTCTAAAGAAAGCACAGACAAATTTTTTTAAATAAAATGGCAAATCATAAGTCGGCATTAAAACGCATCAGAGCGAACGAGGCAAAGCGTTTGAGAAATCGTTACCAACACAAAACAACTCGTACTATTGTTAGAAAACTACGTGGTCTTACAGATAAAGTAGCAGCAACGGAGTTGTTTAAATCAGCCGCTTCTATGTTGGATAAATTAGCGCGTAAAAACGTTATCCACAAAAACAAAGCAGCAAACTTGAAATCTGGTTTAGCGAAACACATCGCCGCTTTAGCATAATCGGTGTGTGATACAATATTTTGCTCATGGAAACGCCTCCGTGGGCATTTTTTGTTTAGTATTGTATAAAAATATATTGTTACAACCTTACTAAACTTATGAACAATATTCTTTCCTGGGCTGAAGAAGACCGTCCGAGAGAAAAATTAATGCTTAAAGGCAAAGCCGCCCTTTCTGATGCAGAATTAATTGCTATTCTGATTGGTTCAGGCACAAGAGAATTATCGGCTGTTGATTTATCAAAACTTATTTTACGTAGTGTCGGCAATAATCTCAACGAATTAGCCAAACTAACTATCAACGACCTGATGAAATTTAAAGGTGTTGGCGATGCCAAAGCTATTTCAATAGCAGCAGCCCTTGAATTAGGCAGAAGAAGGAAAGAGAGTGAAGTAGTAAGAAAAGCAAAGATAACTTCGTCAGGAGATGCTTATCAGGCCATGATACCATATTTGCTTGATTTATCTCATGAGCAATTCTGGGTTTTGTTGCTCAATCGTGCCAGTGAAATAATCAGGCCTTTTCAGATAAGCATCGGCGGAGTAGCGGGCACTGTAGCCGACCCTAAGATAATTTTCAAGAGTGCGATTGAATATCTGGCCTCAGCTATTATTTTAGTTCATAACCATCCTTCGGGTAATCTTACACCAAGCCAGGCAGATTTAGATCTGACTAAGCGTGTAAAAGAAGCTGGACGTTTATTAGATATTCCGATATTGGATCACCTGATTTTCGGTGATAATGGTTATTTCAGTTTTGCCGACAAAGGTATTCTTTAGAATTTCCAACAGACATCTGTTCTTTAAGTTTAAATCCAATCATAATCGACATTATAAATTCTTTTGATATAAATGCTAACTGTTTCAAATATTTCGCTTCGTTTCGGAAAACGTACACTTTTCGAAGAGGTTAATTTAAAATTTACTTCTGGCAACGTTTATGGGCTTATAGGCGCTAACGGAGCAGGGAAATCAACTTTTGTAAAAATCCTTTCGGGTGAAATCGAGCCTACTTCTGGAAATGTAAGTATGGACCCGGGTGAAAGAATGTCAGTCTTAAAACAAAACCAGAATGCTTTTGACGACGAGACTGTATTGAATACAGTTATCAGAGGTAATGAACGTCTATCTGAAATCATTGCTGAAAAAGATGCCATTTATGCAAAACCTGATTTCTCGGAAGAGGATGGTAATCGTGCTGCTGAATTAGAAGCAGAGTTTGCAGAAATGAATGGTTGGGAAGCAGATTCTGACGCAGCTTCGTTGTTATCAGGTTTAGGAATTAAAGAAGACTTACACTATAATATAATGGCAGACATGAACCCTACTGACAAAGTAAAGGTTTTGTTGGCACAGGCTTTGTTTGGAAATCCCGATATTCTGCTATTAGATGAACCTACCAACAACTTAGACATTGAGTCTATTTTGTGGTTAGAGAACTTCTTAATGAACTTCAAAAACACCGTTATAGTAGTTTCTCACGACCGTCACTTCCTTGACAACGTGTGTACTTATATCGCCGACCTTGATTACAAGAAAATCACTTTATATGGTGGCAACTACTCTTTCTGGTATGAGTCAAGTCAATTAGCGGCTCGTCAAAAAGCTGACCAGAATAAGAAAGCAGAAGAGAAAAAGAAAGAATTGGAAGAATTTATTCGTCGTTTCTCTGCTAACGTTGCTAAGTCGAAACAGGCTACTGCTCGTCAGAAGATGATTGAAAAACTGAATATCGAACAAATTCAACCATCCTCTCGTAAATACCCTTATATCGGCTTTAAGCCTGAACGTGAAGTTGGTGATCAGATTTTATTGGTAGAGAACCTGAGCTACAAATTAGAAGATGGCACTTACCTATTCAGAAATTTGAGTTTCCAGGTAGCCCGTAATGAAAAGATTGCCTTCCTGAGCAAAGATGGTCTGGCAGTAACTGCATTGTTTGATATTTTGATGGGAGAAAGAAAAGCAACTGGTGGTACATTTAAATGGGGTATAACTATTACCAATAGTTATTTGCCAAATGATAATACTGAGTATTTCACAGACGGCAATCTTGATCTGGTAGATTGGTTACGCCAGTACTCCACTGAAAAAGATGAGACTTTTATTCGAGGTTTTTTAGGTAGAATGTTGTTTTCAGGTGAAGAAGCCTTGAAAAAATGTACAGTACTATCTGGAGGAGAAAAACAACGTTGTATGTTCTCAAGAATGATGCTCTCTGGAGCGAATGTATTGCTTTTCGACGAACCAACCAACCACTTAGACCTTGAATCAATTCAAGCGCTTAACAAAGGTATGGAAGATTTCCCGAGCAATATTCTCTTTACTTGTCATGACCACCAACTGACACAAACCGTTGCAACTCGTGTGATAGAATTGACACCGAATGGTTGTTTGGATAAACTGATGGATTTTGATGATTATCTGACTAACGAAAAAGTAAAGTCTCAGAGAGACGCATTATATGCGTGATTACAGATAATCAATATATTTTAATCATATCCTACTCTTAGTTATACTTACATAGTTTAGGATATGATTCTTCAAATAAAAGCTGAATACTACCTATCAATTGCCCGACTTCAAAGAAATATTACAACAAGACCTTGAGGCTACTCTCAATAAACCCAAAACTTTATTAGTAGATGTTCGGGAAGTATGGGAATTTGCTGATTTTAATATTGGGGGAATCAATATTCCACCACACGAAATTACTGAAAGATTAGATGAATTGAGAGACTATGATACCATTATAGTGGCTTGCTCGAATGGTACCAGAAGTAGCATTGTAGCACGTCTTCTTACAAAGAAGCTATCTGATAAGGAGATATTACACTTAGAAGAAGGAATTTTCTGATAAATATCAATAAGTAATCTGACGACTACCTATTGATATTTATGTATTGGCTTCGAATCATTTGTAGTTTCTTTCTTTCTTAATTAACCATTTACCAACGGCATAAGAAGTAACCATTAAAACAACAAAAAATGCAATAGCAAGCCAAGTTGGATATTGATAACCGAACATATTCGTTTTGAGTTTTAAGTTTCAACCCTGCAAAAATACAACAAAAACCTATAAGTAAAGGTGTTTGTCATTAAAAAAACTGAAAAATTTAATGTCTTCTTTAATTAACTTCTACAAAAGCCTTAATAGCTAAAACAAGCATAGCAATAACAACTAACCAGCCGATTATTTGAAGAAAGACAGAATGTTTATAAGTACCAATGAGTCTTTTTTGCCTGCTTGCCAACAAAACAATAGCTAAACCAATAGGTAAGACAAAACCATTAAGTGTACCAACCCAAACTAAAATTTCTACAGGCTTACCAACCAATGCGAAAACAATTGTTGAAAAAATAATAAAACCAATAATAATTTGCTGGTGAAACTTTTCGAAGACTGGATGAAAAGTACGAAAAAAAGAAACAGATGTGTAGGCAGCTCCAACCACCGAAGATATAGCTGCACACCAGATAACAACACCAAAAATCTTGTAGCCTACATTTCCTGCCGCTTGCTGAAATACTGAAGCTGCGGGATTGTCTTTATTCATAACAAAGCCCGTCACAACAACTCCTAAAGACGCTAAAAAGAGCAAATAACGAACTATGGCCGTTACTAAAATACCTGTAGTTGCGCTCTTGTTTATCTGAGATAGGCTCTCTTGTCCGCTTATTCCAGCGTCAATTAAGCGATGTACACCAGCAAAGGTAATGTACCCCCCTACTGTTCCACCAACTAATGTAATAGTAGCCAAGGCATCAAATTTCTGTGGGATAATAGTATAATACATAGCATCAAAAACAGGTGGTTGGGCAACAAACACAACATACAAAATCAGGAGTATCATCACAAAGCCTAAAAATCTTGTAAAATTATCTATTATTTTGCCCGCCTCTTTTGAGAGAAATATGCCGATAGCAATGATAGCACTTATTACTGCTCCTATTTTTACATTTATCCCGAAAAGTACTTCAAATCCTAAGCCTGCGCCAGCTACATTGCCTATATTAAAAGCCAGTCCTCCGATTACAATTAAAAAAGCTAATATGTAGCCAAGTCCTGGAAGCAAATCATTAGCTAAATCCTGTGCTCTTTTGTTGCTTACTGCAACTACCCGCCAGATATTTAGTTGTGAAGCGATATCCAGAAAAATCGACAATAAAATAACAAAGCCAAAACTTGCAAGTAATTGCTCCGTAAAGACAGTAGTTTGCGTTAGAAAACCAGGTCCGATGGCAGAAGTTGCCATCAGAAAAGCGGCCCCTGTTATGACTCCTTTGTATTGCGCTTTTTTCATTATCAGATGGTTTAGATTTTATTATCAAATAAAGTATAAACCTATAAGATAAAATATCTATTCATTAAAAATCAACTCTCCTCTAATCTATACATCCTGTTCCGGCCTTTGCAGTAAATATAGTATTAGTTTCTGTTTTAAAGCCTGGTTGTAATAAAACTGCGTTTTTCGCATCAAAATAAATATTTGCTCCTGCTTGAATAATACCAATTCCGGTTATCTGATTTTTAACTGATAAAACTTGTTGTCCATTGATCATTGAATCATAAACAACATCAGCTAAACAGGTAAACTTGGATGCGTCAAAACAAGCACTTGTATTATTTTTATAAAGTGCTTGCACCTGACCTGCCGATAAAGCGTTTCTATAGATTTGCAGATCATCAAGTTTACCTTTAAATCCATCCCCTAACGCATTTTCTGAACCACTTCCAAATCTTCGTCCAATATATCCTTTTAAATTACCTAAATAGGCATTACCAGTAACAGCATTCTTGGTATTTAAAAGGACTCCATTCTGATATAATTTTATTACATTATTTTGTCTGGTTAGCACTACGTGATACCAAGTATTTAGGTTAACGATAAAGGCATCACTAAAGAAACCGTTATAACTATTACCATAAGTAATTTTAGTCACCTCTTCTCCAAAATTAGTCATGCTTGAAAGCCATTCAGCCTCTGTAATTGATTGAGCAGGCTCTTGCGTATTATACGGGGGCATTAATGCAAAAAGGTTGCGTCCATACATAAAGGATTCGTGCGTTGGGATACTAAACCATAGTGAAACAGTATAGGCCGTCATATTTGACAATTCATCTAAAGGAATTTCACCATAATTAGTACCATTTCCATCAAATATCAAGGCTCCATTTGAGTTATTAAAACGGTCGGTAGTATAGGCACTACTTAAAAGAGTTCCATTATTGTTTCCTTTACCATCAGTCATATTTCCATTAAATGAATAGCAGGAAATTAAAAAAGGTAAATTTAATACATTGATAGATACGCTACCATTTGTTGTACCATTGCCACAGGCATTTGAAAGAGATGTAATGTTATAAGTAGTGTTAGTGATTGGCGAAATAGTAACTGACAATGGATTAGTACTTGTTGTCTGATTTGTTCCATTATTAATTTTATAGGTCCACGGTGCTGAGCCTGTAAAATTAACAGTAAGATTTGTTGATTCGCCTTCATTGATAGTTGTATTACCTGTTAGTGAAGCCGTACTTACACTATTTACAGAAAGCGTCTGAGAAAAATTACTTACTACAGGGGTATTATCAGTTGAAACTAACCTGATCTTATAGCCCGCACCAACCCCCTGATTCGCCGGAATCTGGGCAACTATAGGGCTACCAGTTCCTGAACCAATAACAATTGGTGTAGCAAAATTTCCGTTAGCATCAGATAATTCTGCTTTTATTAATGCTGCCGTTTTTTGAGCCGAATATTGTATAGTGACATTCTGTCCCTTACACATAGTGCTGGTAGATACTGAAACTAAATTCACAAAAGGTAAAGCAACAATATCATCACAACTTGTCTGCCTGAATAAGGCTGTTACCTGAGTATCATTTAAAGCCCTTTTATAAATCTGAACGTCATCAATTTTCCCTCTAAAATACCCACCATCGCCTCCGGATACTTCACGAAATTTCTTTCCAAGAAATGCCATCAGGTTATCCATGGTTGCATCAAAATTTGTCCCTGTTTGTGTAACACTACTCAAAAGAACGCCATTGCTATATAAACGTAATGCACTGCCTTGCCTTGTAACCACGATATTATACCAGGTATTAGGTGTAAAAGTTTGAGAAAACCAGGTTTGACAACTAAAATTTCCACATGGTATTCTATAAAAAGCCTGTGTCTGCTCAATATTTACATCCCAGTTTGTAAATATTAATGAATGCATAGTTCCATCAATACCATTTGGAATAACAGTAAATAGATTTTCTCCGTTTGGGTGAGCATAACCAGTAGTACTAACCCATAATGAAACACTATAAGCACTCATGTTGCCCATTCTATTGATTGGTAGCTGAATATAATCATCAAAGCCATCAAACAAATATGCGCTATTTGCAGTATTAAATCTGTCAGTGGTTAAACTAACACCCCCATATGTGACGCCATTATTAATGCCTTTGCTATCATTTGCATTTCCATTAAATGGATAACAGGAAACTAAATAAGCATCATGTGTTACAGTTATAATGGCATTGCCACTGACGGTACCGTTTCCGCAGGCATTTGAAACAGAAGTAACTGCATAAGTTGCGTTTGTAGTCGGAGAAACACTCGCTATAGTTGGATTAACCGTTGCGGTCTGATTTGTTCCATTATTAATCTTATATGTCCAAGGACCTATCCCGGTAAAGGTAATAGTTAAATCGGCAGAAAAATCTTCGATGATAGATTTTGTACCTGAAATAGCAGCCGTTGGTTTCTTTTTTAGGAGGATATTATCTGAAACCGAACTTATAGCCACAGGAGAAGTACTAACAATTCTGACTTTATATCTTGTACCTCCTGTAATACTTGCTGGAATTAATGCGCTGATAGGACTACTCGTTCCTGTACCTAAAACAAGTGGGTTTGTAAAACTTCCTGTACTATCTGATAATTCTAATCTTAAGGTTGCAGATGGTGAGAAATTAAGCGTAAAAGGAACAGAAATAGTTTGACCTTCACAAAAATTTGTATTGGTACTACCTAAAATAATAGTAGAATTCACCGCAATTACAGCACTACCTATTGTAGTTCCTGCACCACAATGATTAGTTAAGGAAGTGATTGTGTAGGTAGTTGTTACTGTTGGAGAAACCGAAACTGTTAAAGGATTAGTACTTGTGGTCTGGTTTGAACCATTATTGATGGCGTATGTCCAGGGAGATGAACCTGTGAAAGTAATAGTCAGGCTTGTGCTTCCGCCATATGGAATATTCCCTCCACCAGATAGAGTAGCTGTTGGAAGCTCACCACTTATATTAAGGGAAGCAGTTGTAAGGCTCGTTACCGGGTTTTCACCACTTGAAATGATCCTAATCTTGTAAAGACTACCATTCTGACTATTAAAGGGTATGTTAGCAACAATTGGGCTACTAATTCCACTCCCAACAATTGTAGGGTTAGCAAAACTTCCATTCTGGTCAGATAGTTGTACTTTTAGTGGTGCGCCCATGGTAGGGTTTATACCACTTGATGCATAAGTTACGCTGATAGTACCACCAGCACATACAGTGGATGGTGATAAAGATTTCACTAAAATGACAGAAGAATTCTCAATAGTTGGGCAATTACCAGTATTTGCATATAAGGCATAAACCTCCTCATCGTTCAATGCTCCTTTATATAATCTTACATCGTCAATTTTTCCGTTAAAATAATTACTTAAACCTGAACTACTGGCACCAATACGACCAATATCAGAAGTTTTGAAAGGAATATTGTCGGTACTATAAGACGTAGCTACCAAGTTACCGTTCACATACAATTTCAATTGCTGGTAGGTTCTCACAGCAGTCAGGTGAACCCATTGATTGGCAACCAAGCCTGTAGTAGATGTGGCATAATAAGCTCCCCAACTGTTATAAGAAGTAAATTGCCAGCCAGAATTTGTCAGAGCCAAACCCTGAAATGTCTGAGTACCTGTTTCACCCTGAGATAATATATATTGTGTCCCACCTGTAATATTATTTGCTAAAACCCAGGCAGACATGGTATATTCACGTTTACGAAGAAGGTTAGTAGTGTACTCTATGTAATTACTGGTGCCATCAAAAGTATAAGCAGCATTAGTTTGTCCATACCGATTTTCAGTAAGTAAAGCCCCATTGACAGTTGTGGTATTATTAGCTTTCTGGTCAGTAGCATTGCCGTTGAAAGGCAAACAGGTTACATTCTGTTTTGTAAAATTAACCGTAATCGTTGCGCTATTACTGCCATTTAAAATTGCATTACCGCAAACATTCTGTGCCGATATAACACTATAAGTCGCGCTTTGGTCTGGCGTTACCGGAATTACCCACGGACTCGTAGTGGCAGCACCACTTAGGCCATTTGATAAAACATAATTCCACGGACCGCTACCTGTAAAATTCAAAGATATATTAGCCGATTGCCCATCATTAATAGTTGTGGTACCTGTTACGTTATAATTTGCTGATTTATTAACGTATATATCAAAAGTATTGATGCTTATAATTGCTCCATATCTGATCCTGAGTTTATGGCTTCCGCCGGTTACTGTATTAGGAATATTGGCTGTTAAAGGCAAGAATTCTGAAGAACCAATAATTGTAGGATTATCAAAACTCCCGCTTTCATCAGAGAGTTCTACTACAAATGGCGTTCCTGTTTCGGGAGTTAAACTATTAGTAAAAGCCCTGATGGTAAATGAGGTATTAGTACAGATAAGAGAGGTGCTGATGCTCTGAACTGAAATATAGGTATCTAAAAATACATCATTACAATTATTATAATTCTGAAGTATTAAAACTTCAGGGTCAAGTAATGAACTGTTAAAAATCTTAATATCATCGATTTTACCTTTCCAAAACTTAGTATTAGCAATACCACCTCCTATTCTGCCTGACAATGGGTTACTATAAGTTGCTGTCCCCGAAACAAAAGTTGAAGCAGTCATTACACCGTCAACGTATAGTTTTAACAATCCTCCTGTTCTTACGCCAATCAGCAAATGCCATTCGGTATCAACAATAGCAGTTGAATATACTTTTGAGTTATTGGATGAAAATTTCCATGATGGTGCGCCGTTATAATATTCAACACCAAGATAATGCTCATCACTTGAGCCTCCTAATGAAAAGATTATTTCTTCTGCATTAATACTTGTAGGCAGTTCATCTAATTTTACCCAGGTAGCAAATGAAAAAGTTGTATTATTTAGCTGGTCAGCTGTTATACTTATATAATCGTTTGTGCCATCAAACTGTAATGCCTTATTAATTTCATTATGCCGGTTAGTAGTAGCTAATACGCCATTCTGAAGTGTCCCTGAATTTAATCCTTTTGAATCTGTGATATTTCCATCTAATGGAAAACAAGACTTCATTAAAATGTTTCTTAGAACTGAAATTCCTACACTTCCTGAACCACTATTGGTTCCACACAAGTTGCTGACTGAGTTTATGGTATAGGTTTGTGATGATGTGGGATAAACATTAATATTTATTGGAGAAGTGTAGGTAGTTCCTATTGTTCCATCTGAAAGCGAGTAATTCCATGGGGAACTTCCCGTAAAACTAAGATTCAATGTGGCAGATTGTCCTTCTGTGATAGTAGTACTTGCACCCGTTAAAGTTGCAGTAGGGATCAA
Organism: Emticicia sp. BO119; assembly: GCF_013912375.1. Taxonomy (GTDB): domain Bacteria; phylum Bacteroidota; class Bacteroidia; order Cytophagales; family Spirosomataceae; genus Emticicia. Next base: position 358,319 of record NZ_JACETV010000006.1, read on the forward strand.
CGAACAATTTGGAAGATTTACCATAGCATAGGTAACACTTCCGCCATTGGGCTGTGTAATATTAATAGTGGTGTTAGCATTAGAGTAATTCGTCACCAACATCAAATATTTTTGTCCTGCCTGTGCGTTATTAATATACAAATCTGGTCGACTCCCGTCGAAATCGCATGTTAGCGGAGAATTCAGTGTAGATGCACAGGCATTAGCAACATCATTATTGTTAATTGGACCCCAGATAGCCGCGTCAATGTCATAATCGTAACTGTTAGCGAAATTAAAGTATAGATTCCCTCCTGTATTGACAGTAATCATAAACCAGGCCTGATTAGGAGCAGAATACAAACAACCATAATCAGCACCATTAGGCCCAGTAAGATATGAGTTATTATTGACAGGTGCACTGAAAGAGAAAGATGAACCTGTAGAATAATTATTAGGATCGGCAAATAACGAGCACCCAATGCGATAATTAGCATCAGCAACCATATTAGGTATTGGGTTGATGGGACGTTTTTGTTGGGCGTGAGCAGAAATAATACCGAGAAGTGATAACAGAGTTAGCAGTTTTTTCATTAAAAAGTCACAAGATAAATATGCGTATAATATTTAAAAAGCAAAAATAAGAGATTTAACTAAAACAGTATTATTATTTAGAGCTAATATTACAAAAATCACAGGCTATCAAAGTAAATGGAATAATACAAATCTATCTATTGCTCTCAACTATATAATACAATTGTTAAAATGTGAATCCAGAAACGAGTTACTCGGTTTAAATACGCCCCAATTTACTATTTCACCAATTAAACGCGGGTTTCAATAATTAAAACTTACAGATTTCTTATACAAAGATATAAAGCCATACTGGCCAAAATAAAGGAGGTGTAGCCGAAACTACACCTCAATAAATAATGCAATAAATTACTAAGAGTTACCTTCATACTCCTCAACAGGAGGGCAGGCACATACTAAATTCCTATCTCCATACGCAGAATCGATACGGCTTACAGTGGCCCAGAATTTGTTGGCTTTTACATATGGTAATGGGAAAGCTGCTTTTTCTCTGGTGTACTGTTTGTCCCATTGCTCGGCCAATACTACAGCTGCGGTATGTGGGGCATTTTTCAATACGTTATTCAATCTATCAGTACTGCCTGCTTCTACTTCTCTTATTTCTTCTCTGATAGTCAATAATGCATCGCAGAAACGGTCAAGCTCTGCTTTAGATTCTGATTCTGTTGGCTCAATCATCAAAGTTCCTGCCACCGGGAATGACAACGTTGGCGCATGGAAATTATAATCCATCAAACGTTTGGCTATGTCTTCTGCCTCTACTCCAGCCGTTGATTTGAACGGACGCAGATCTACAATCATTTCGTGCGCACAGCGGCCGTTGCTTCCGGTATATAAAATCGGATATTTTTCTTCTAAGCGAGCCTTGATATAGTTAGCATTCAGAATTGCATATCTGGTGGCATTGGTTAAACCATCAGCACCCATCATGGCAATATAGGCATAAGAGATCGTCAGGATACTTGCACTTCCATAAGGCCCTGCCGAAATAGCATGGACACCGTGATAACCAGATACCGGCACTACTTTATGATTTGGTAAGAAAGGCACAAGGTGTTGGGCAACACCGATTGGCCCCATTCCAGGGCCACCACCACCATGTGGAATACAGAATGTCTTATGAAGATTAAGGTGGCAAACGTCTGCTCCGATAGAAGCCGGAGAGGTTAAGCCTACCTGTGCGTTCATATTCGCTCCATCCATATAAACCTGTCCACCATTTTGATGAATAATCTCGCAGATTTCTTTGATTGACTCTTCAAAAACACCATGTGTTGATGGATAAGTGGCCATGAGACACGAAAGTCTGTCGGCATGCTGTTCTGCTTTAGCTTTAAGGTCCTCTAAGTCAATATTTCCTCTTTCATCACATTTAGTTACGATTACCTCCATACCTGCCATTACAGCTGAAGCCGGATTAGTCCCATGAGCCGATGAAGGAATCAAGGCAATATTACGATGACCCTCGCCACGGTTTTCATGGTAGGCCCTGATAACCATCAAGCCTGCATACTCACCTTGTGCTCCTGAATTAGGTTGTAGCGACATTTTTGCAAAACCTGTAATAGTACACAGCCAGTCGTTTAGTTCTTCAAATAGTTGTTGGTATCCTTGTGTTTGGTCTTGCGGTGCGAATGGGTGCATCTTGCCAAATTCTGGCCATGTTACAGGAATCATCTCTGCTGTCGCATTGAGTTTCATGGTACAACTTCCTAAAGAAATCATAGAGTGTACCAAAGACAAATCTTTGTTTTCTAATGATTTAAGATAACGAAGCATCTCATGCTCGGTATGATAAGAACTGAATACCGGATGAGTCATATAAGTAGAAATACGATTCAGGCTTGGAGCAAAAGAAATCTCAATCTCATTTTTCAGATTTATTTTCGTTTTCTTGCCACTGGCTTCTGCAAATATGCCAAGCAATTCTTCTACATCAGATAGCGTTTTTGTTTCGTCAAAAGAGATACTTACATTGCCTTGTTCAAGGTATCTTAGGTTTACACCCTGTCTTTCAGCAATTATACGAAGAGCTGCACTGTCTTCTGTATGAAGTGTAATAGTATCAAAATAATTATGTATTAATAACTGATAATCCAAACCTTCTACCGACTCAGCGAATAATCTGGTTAAGCCATGAACCTTAGCTGCGATGTTTTTTAAACCTTGCGGGCCATGATATATTCCATAGGCAGCTGCCATTACTGATAAAAGTACCTGTGCGGTACAGATATTAGAAGTAGCTTTTTCGCGACGAATATGTTGCTCCCGGGTTTGTAAGGCCATACGCAAAGCACGATTGCCTTGAGCATCTACCGAAACTCCAATAATACGACCCGGAATCTGACGTTTAAAAGCATCTTTAGTAGCAAAATAAGCTGCATGTGGACCTCCGTAACCCATAGGTACACCTAATCGCTGTGCAGAGCCAACCACTACATCGGCACCCATTTCACCTGGAGGTGTTAACAAAGTCAGAGCCAATAAATCCGCAGCTACAGCTACAGTTAAATTAAGTTCATGTGCTGAGGTAATTAAATCAGTATAATCATATACCTCTCCATTAGTGGCGGGATATTGTAGCAATAAACCATATACATCTTCCTGGGTAAGGTCGAAAGTTTCATGATTACCTACTACAACCGTAATACCCAAAGGTTTAGCACGGCCTAATACTACATCAATGGTTTGCGAATGGCAAAGCTCTGAAACAAAGAAAGTATTGGCGGTTTTCTTGGCAGGTGGACGGACATTGTGCAACATCGTCATAGCTTCTGCTGCTGCTGTGGCTTCATCTAAAAGAGACGCATTAGCAATTTCCATAGCTGTCAGGTCGATGACCATCGTCTGAAAATTCAAAAGCATTTCTAAACGCCCCTGAGCAATTTCGGCCTGATAAGGTGTATAGGCAGTGTACCATGAAGGGTTTTCAAGGATATTTCTTAGAATAACATTAGGCACTGTTGTATCATAATACCCTGTACCGATGTATGATTTAAATATCTTATTTTTTTGCGCCAGTACTTTGAAATCAGCTAAAAACTCAGTTTCTGATTTCGCTGTTGGCAGATTTAAGGGGGTTTGCAGACGAATCTGTTCGGGTACTGTTTGATTGATGAGTGTTTCAAGCGAATCGGCACCTATGGTTTTCAACATTGCCTGTAAATCATGTTCGCTTTTGCCTTGGTGTCGGCTTTCAAAGGATTCTTGAGTATTGAGATTGATTTTCATCGGGAAGTTTAAATGTGTAATTGAACGCCCCGCCGCAGCGGTAAATGACCTATTATTAGTACAACAATGAGTTCATTCCAGATTGTTCTGCAAATATAATAAAATTAGAATTTAGTTGTCGAAACAATTGAGTTGAAGATCAGATAATTTTAATCTGAAAGAAACAGTTTAGTTTTATTTTTGCCTAAAGACGTTTTGTTTTTCAGAAAAAATATCTATCAATTTAGTAGAGTTATAGATAAAGTATATTTATCGAGTGAATGATTATAGCCCATTATCCTGAACTATAATTTACCTGATTTTATGATTAAGATGATTCCAGAAATAATAATAATGAGTACTATTCATTAAAATCAATAAAAATTCAGTGCAATCAGGTAATCATAATTCAGGATAATCACTCATTCACTCATTTCATCAGTCCTCTCACAAATTCATTATTTTGCAGATAGCTTTCAAACATACTTTTTCCTTCTGGTACTGCACCTTCAATCTGGATACAGCCAGTATAACCGATTTCGTCAATGCAACGTCTTACTTCGGCAAAATCTACTTTGCCTTTGCCTAATAAAGACCCATTTTCTTTGAAGTGAAATTCGCATATCTGGTTTTGTTTGCCCAGCCACCGAATCTCTTTGTAAATATCATATCCCATGTGATTCGAATTGGCTACGTCATAGTAACATTTCACAGCCTCTGAACCTACAGCATCAATGATGTGCATATGTTCTTCGGCACTTAGCCATGATTCTATACCGAGAGTTATCCCTAATCTTTCGGCTTTAGGTGCCACCTGTCTGAATTTCTTTATTACTACTTCTTGCCCTTTAGAGTCATTTTTTAAGTCACCATTATAAAAAAAGGCCAATAAAATGACTTTAATACCCAAAGCTTTTGCAACATCTATGCTGTCAGAAACCCATTCATCAGTACGGTCGTCTGACTTATAGGGAATGTTATTCAACTCCCCTATGCCCAAGCCGGTGAATCCGACTTTAAAAATGTCGGCCAAGGCTTTATAGGCTTGCTGCACTTCTTTCTGACGCAGATGCATATTGTTCTCTGCGGAACCTAAACTTACCTGCACGCCATCTAAGCCTATACGTCTCGCCATTTCCATTGCACCAAGATTACCAGTATTATTGATTGACCAATCGCAGGCACCAATGCGAAACTTACTGTCTGAAAACGCAAACAGTTCATTATGGAAAAAGGAGGCCATCATGCCTCCCCCTAATCCTTTAATAATATTTCGTCGGTTCATAGTGAAATCTATTGAGAGATTTTGTGAATTAGTGATTGCGTGATTAATTAATGTCGTTTATTATACCCCAATAAATAACAATATTTTAATCACTCAGTCACACACTCACTCATTCGCTAAATTCTTACTTATATCCCCATTTATTAATTATCACCAAGTCTTCTTTGATAGAATCTAACGGAGCTTTGCCCTGATAAGATTCCTGTTCAATAATGAAATGCGTAGTGCCACCGGATTTTCTACCCATATCAATGATTTCTTTTACATTGATAATTCCTGTGCCCAACACCGCACTTTCATATTTTTCATTGGCACCTGTTACGGCAATCTCATCTTTCACATGCATTGACTCGAAACGACCCGGATAACGTTTCAATAAATCGGCGGCTCTTCCACCACCACCATACATATTACCTATATCCAATTGTTGTATTACGAGTTTAGGATCTGTATTTTGTAAAATGAGATCATAAACGGGTATCGCATTTAATTTGAGACTGAATTCAAAATCATGGTTATGGTAGCCATATTTCATCCCTGATTTCTGACATAATTCACCTGATTTATTGAAAACATCCATGAAACGCTTCAGACTATCCATGTCTTTGCGTAGGCTGACATCTAACCACGGACTTATTACATATTGCTGTCCGCAAATAGCTGCATCCTCAACCGTTTGTTTCCAAAGGTCGGTAAAGTCTCCTTTGGCTTCGTCCCAGTGTTGCTTTCCCATTACAGTGTGCCCACTTGGCATTTTCAGTCCTAAATCATCAAGGATCTTCTTAAATTCCGTGGCTGAATAACCGTAAAATTTGCGGTTGACGTAGTTGGCGTGTTCCACATTTTTATACCCCATTTCGGCTACTTTTTTCAAAGTACCCATTGGGTCTTTTTGCATATCGGCACGCACCGAGTAAAGCTGAACCCCCACGAGTTCTCCTTTCTTTTTTGCAGCAAACAAATCATGAGATAAAGCAGTAGAGGCTGCAAGCGCCATAGCTCCTTTTTGCAAGAAGTCTCTTCTTTTCATAGTAATACTGATAGGTTTTTTGATAGATTACGGTAATGTCCGCCTGGTTGAATTCTTAAATTTACTAATTGTCAATCTGATAAATAAACAAAACATTAAAAAAATTTACAAATAAGGCAAAACTGCCATTTTCAGCGACGATACAAGTTCTTCATCCATAAACTGGTATTCGTCCGGAATATTGCGTACAACGGTTTCTTTCTCATTAACGAGGTCAGTGAATTTTTGTTGAATGCGCTGCTTATGTTTTTTCTCCATCACAAAAACTATATCTGCCCATTGTAATAGCTTTTCTGTCAGCCTGATACGGGCAGAGGGTTCTGTGCCTGACAATATCGATAATTTTTAAAAATAGCTTCAGCAGTCGGGCTGCGCCATTGGTTCCTGCTACATACAAAAAGAAGGTTCATTAATTGTTAAATTGATTCACTTTTTTAATTCAAACAAGCTAATAGTGTAACAGCATAGCGATATTCCGTTTTTCATCTTCTGATGTGTGGCCGAACCTGCGCTTGTCTTTCCATAGTACTGATGGTTGCTGAGCTTTTGAATCTGGTATTACTACTTTGAAAATCCGGAACTATTACTGTTCTGATTCAAAAAGGTTCCCACCATATTGGTAACCTTTTTGAGAAACGTTTCCGGGCCTTTTATTCTTACAAGCTCAGAAACTTTCTACTGATAAGCATAGGAAATGACAAACTTTATGTCAGCCATTTGTTTCTCGTTTCTGGCACATTCTCCAAAAACCGGATACTTATTTACTCATTTTTTATGATATTAGAAAAACCAGAAAGCCATGGCAGGCTCTTAACGATTGTACCTAACAAGACCTATCGGTACATTCGTAATTGCAGGCTCGCTCGTTATATTCTGGTTTATAACAGTGATACCTCAGTTGCCTGTATTTACCTTCTCTTTTTTTCAGTTATCAGTTTGTTATTATATGAATTTTAATCTGGTAAATCTGCGCCTTTAAGTCGGGTTTTCAAAGGATTTCAGGTGGTTTTGAGTAAAATTGAACTATTGAGAAAATCTTAATTCAGAGGAGTTCAGTATAAAATTGCTTATTCGCAGGTTAACAATTAAATTTCATTTATATTAAAAGCCCTAACTACTCCTGTACCTGAAAATCTGATACGTGTACCAACTATTTTACCTACCGGGCTTACAAAACCCCCTTGGTAAGCAAGTTTATCACTAATCCATATCCTAATTTTCTGATTTTGTACTTCACATTTCACCTTAATAAAATCCTTAAAATCTACGCCAAAACTTGAAAGATCATTCGTTCTTCCATCAACAATTTTCTCATGTATATTCAGTTGTAGCTCTCCGACACAGCCTTTAATACTTAAAGGAATTATAATCACACCTTCTGTACCTAATAATAAGATTCTGGTGTACTGGCAAACCCCCTCGCCTCTTGAAAAGGTATTTTTAACTTCAGTCTCCATCAAAAAATGTTCGCTTGAAACTGTATTCTTTCTGGAAACTTTATGTATGCTCGACCAAAGTTTTTCTTTGTTCAGATCAATTCCTAAATTTTTAAAGCCCTTTTCGTCTATTTCTATAGGGGTGTTCCTATCAATTTTGTCTATTTCATGTCTGAATAAATACGCCGGAACCGGTTCTTTATCAATCATTCCCAACCAACCATCTGATTCTATGAATAAATCATGCTCTTTTACTATTGTATTATTCAGAATCAGTTTTGCCTGAAAATACCCTGGCGTATAATAAGTACTTGTGTATTCATGCTTATTTTTATCCACTTTATAACGCTTTGAAGGATCCCAGCTTTGCTGAATAAAAACCGAGTCAGCATTAGAATCAGCTGCATTGTATTGAAAAATAACAGTATTAGGTAATCCCTTGGCTACAGGTGTGCTTGTAAAACTGACATTGCTGTAAGTGAGGCGGTCTGATTTTTTCTGAAAAGCCCACAAAGCTCCGGTAAAAAGTATGATTACCGTGGCGACCAATCCCCAATTGAATTTCTTTGGAGTGTATTGTGTAGGTAAATCTGGTTCAGGCTTATAAGCTATAGCTGGCTCTTCAACCCTGCCAACTACTCCGCTTTTCATAAATTCTCGCCAGTTTTCAAAGCCTATAAACTGCGCCAGCACATTAAGTGTAGCAAGATTAGGTGAGCTATCGTATTTTACTTTTCCCCAAATCCGTTTGAGCGTTGAATTGCTTAACGAAACTTTTGTCTTGGCAAATATCAGTTCACTTAACTCCTCAAAATCCTGATTCTGCCAGTTTGCACTGTCACCCCACGCCAATTGTGCCTCCAATAGCTCTTTGCATTTTTCAATATAAAATCGTTCGTTGTTTATCATAATTTGAATATGAAAATTTGAAAAGCCAGTTATAAGGCTATTTGTCAGCTTATTCGCTCAATTTTATCAGATGCAGAATTATAGATTAAAATTAAAAAACTTTCTCTTACTAACTCTTTATATGATACAAAATTATGCAAATCAAAATATTTAAGGATGGCATTACTTCCATTCTATTCCATTGCAGTGTACAATATATCGTGCTTAATATGGCAAGTTGATTGATAATGCCGATATTTCGGCGAGAATAGCTTTAATCTACTCATGACTCTTATAACAAAATATATAAAACCTGATGCTTCTATTGCCGACTTTGTGGAGAGTTTCTGGTTATTGCATAATCAATCAGCAGAAGAGAAAGAGGTAGTAATAGTACCAGATGGCCGCATCGATTTGTTTTTATCAAAATCAGGTACAGAACCTTTTCACATTATGCTATTAGGCCTTGAAACTGAGCCTACGCAAGCCATTATTGCCCCTGATTTATTGACATTTGCCGTCAGTTTCAAGCCCTTAGCTGCTGAATATGTATTGCAAAGAGCGTTAGCCGATTTATTAGATAATACCTTGCGCTTAGCCCATGACTTCTGGGGTTTTAGTATAGATGACTTAACAGACTTTGAGCTTTTCTGCCAAAAAGCTACTATACAGATACAAGCCCATTTAAAAGACAAGATAGATGAAAGAAAGCGCAAACTTTTCCAGCTTATCTATGCCTGTGATGGAGCTATGAGTGTGAAGGAACTTTCTGAAAATGTCTATTGGACCAGCCGTCAGATAAACCGCTATTTTAGTCAACAATATGGGCTTTCGCTGAAAGCCTATTGCAATATTCTGCGTTTCAGGGCGTCGTTTAAGCACATAAGAGAAGGCAAGCTGTTTCCTGAGCAGAATTTTGCTGACCAGTCACACTTTATCAGAGAAATCAAAAAGTTATCAGGTGTTGCCCCCAAAGAATTTCTCCGCAATAAAAACGACCGATTTATTCAATTATCAACCCTACCGGAATCCTAATTTTGTGCCATAAATCAATTATGGTATGATATTACAAGACAAAAAAATAGCAATTGTAGGTGGTGGCCCTGGTGGGTTGACATTAGCCAATCTATTGGCAATAAAAGGAGCAAATGTTAAAGTATATGAACGTGATGTAAATAAAGATGTTCGGGTGCAAGGTGCTACACTTGACCTACACGAAGAGTCAGGATTAGAGGCACTTCGCAGAGCCGGTTTACTCAATGCATTTTATGCCAATTACAGACCAGATGCGGGTAAATTAAGAATCTTAGATAAAGAAGGTAACATTAAAATGGACAACCACACAGCCGATGATTTTGGCGAACATCGCCCTGAAATAGACCGTGGTCCTTTGCGTAGAATCCTTTTGGATGCATTGCCGGATGAGGCTATCGTGTGGGATTCTCATTTTCTTTGGATGGAACAACAAGGAGAAGGCTGGCTTTTGTACTTCAAAAATGGTACTTCTGCGTATGCCGATATTGTGATTGCTGCCGATGGAGCAAACTCAAAAATACGCCCTAATATTAATAATATTAAGCCTATTTATTCAGGTATTACGGCCGTAGAAGGTAATTTGTATAACGCCGCTATTCATGCACCAAAATTATATGATTTGGTAAAAGGTGGTAAAATTTTTGCGTTTGGTGATGAACAATCGTTGATTTTGAGTGCAAAAGGTGATGGTAGTTTATCATTTTATACAGGCTGCAAAGTACCAGAAAATTGGGTAACAGAAAGTGGTATTGATTTCACTGACAAAGCACAGGTATTTGCCTGGTTTAAAGATGCCTTTGGTAGTTGGGATAGTCAATGGCAGGAGTTATTTGCCAGTGATGAACTCTGGTTCGTGCCTCGTCCGATGTATCATTATCCTTTAGACCAGTATTGGGGAACCCTACCAAATTTGACTATGTTGGGCGACGCTGCCCATCGCATGCCTCCTTATGCCGGAGAAGGTGTGAATATGGCTATGCAGGATGCCTATGAATTAGCTGATTGTCTGACCAGTGATGATTTCCATTCCGTTAAGGAAGCGATTGCCTCCTACGAAAAACAAATGCTTAAAAGAGCCTCAGCCGTTACGCAAATGACTCTGGATTCTACCGAAATGCTTCATTCTGAAGGTGCTATAGAGAAAATGTTAAGAATGTTTGAAGGAGTGCGGGAAATGGAATAATATTTCAGAAAGATAGAGTTGCAATGCTTGCGGCTCTATCTTTCTGAATAAAAAACGTACATACCTACCCTATTGTATGTTTGCAATAGTCTTCTTATCTTTCCTCTCTCGACTTATTCAACCACATACCATTTATGCCGCGAAATTTCTATTCCTCTGCCATTACTTTTACTGCTATCTATGCTGTTCTTATTTTGTTTAAGAGCATCGTCTATCTGTTGATTGGTGTGCAAGCCAGTAATCTGCCATCAATCAGTGGTTGGTTTACTTTTGAGTTTCTGGTATGGTTGGTATGGGCAATTATTTTGTTGAAATACTTTCATTTCTATCGATATTCATTTGTTTTCTGGGCACTAATTCTGTCTATTGCTGCCTCTACCTTGCATTTTTTCTCCTTTCTGAGACTCATGCAGACGAAGGAGATACTCAATTATCATATTCTGTTTATTATCATTTCTCTTGTGGCAGGCATCTTGTACGCTATTGGTCTGCTCAGTTCCGATACAAGTAAAAAGCCATGGTTGAGGACAGCTGGAATTGTGTTATTGATTGTAGGAATCATTATGACTTCAGCTATTATTCTGACCATAAACTCTACCAGTTTTATGCAAAGTGGCATGCTGATGCATATAGAACAATGGATCGGATTAGCAGGAACATTAGTGCCTATTGCCTTTATTTTTCATTTTCTGGAAGAAAAGAAAACAGGTACAGACAAACCTGCGGCTAATGTGGAATTGTGGATAAACACTATCAATTTTTCTATATTTATTATAGTTATGGGAGGATTGTACTTCTGTTCCAATTTATTGATGGATAGTCTGTATATTGATAAAAATGCCAGACGAGAAGATGCCCATCTGAAAAAACTCGCTGAACCCTTTGAAGCAGGCATCTATATCAATACCCACAACGATACCCTCCGATATCGCTTATTGAAACCCCTTAATTATGATTCAACCAGGCGTTATCCATTAGTAGTCTGTTTGCATGGCAGTTCTGGCAGTGGGGTAGATAATCTGAAACAGATTGGCTCATCATTGCCCGTACCTTTACTTTCCAAACCTGAAAACAGAGCTAAATATCCTGCTTTTCTTTTGGTGCCCCAATGTCCTGTAGGTACTACCTGGGGAGGTATCCCTAATTTTCTGACTGTCGATTCCCTGGTTTTCGAAGTAATTGCCAAATTACAACAAAAACTTCCATTTGACACCAATCGGTATTATGTAGCTGGTAATTCTTTAGGGGGTTATGGTGTCTGGCATTTTATTTCTACTCACCCTACCTTATTTGCGGCTGCCATTCCGATTTCAGGGGCAGGAGATGCTTCCCTGGCTAAAAACATTATCAATATACCTGTATGGGCTTTTCATGGGGCTAAAGACATCAATGTTCCGGTAATTGGCTCACGGGTAATGATTGAAGCCATGAAAAAAGCAGGAGGGCAACCAAAATACACTGAATATCCTGACAAAGCCCATAATATATGGACTGAGGTAAGTGATACGCCCGGGTTGTTGGATTGGTTGTTTGCGCAGAAACGTGATGAACTAAAGCAAAACAATTGAAACCATCCGAAACAAAAATCCGAAAGTCAAGAACCTTCGGATTTCGAAATAAAAACATCTATAAACAGTATTTCTACTGATTAAAACCTACCTGTATAGGGTTTTACGTTGCAAATATAAAACACAATTACTTTAATTGCAACAATGTTGCATAAATTAATTAAATACAATTCTGCTACCATCTTTTCATGTTTTTAAGTCGCTAAAAAGCCTTATTTGGTCGTAACGAGGCGGTCGTCATTTAATTTTTTCTTATGTTTAAGTAAGAATTTTTAAAATAAACTAAACTTATACCCTCTCCAAGTACCTGCTATTCACCCATATTGGGTGAATTTTACGGTAAAAATTGCGAAGTATCGAGTTTTTTTTCATTTTTACGAATAGTATTTCATCTTTCAAACTTCAATTACTCACCCAATTATGAAAAGACGGGATTTTATCCAATTGTCGGGTATGGGTCTGGGGGCTATGATGGGTTCAACCATACCTGTTTTAGGTAACATAGTTCCGGTTGAACACCTGCTCGAGCCCGGGGCTGACGCCGCTACGAAAAAGAAAATGGCCGATGTGGCACTCAACGCCGCTAAAGCCAAAGGAGCTACTTACACCGATGTACGTATCGGACGTTATCTTCAACAGTTCCTCTTCACCCGTGAAAACAGAGTTCAGAACATCGTAAACGCTGAGTCGTATGGTGTGGGTATCAGAGTGATTGCCAATGGTACGTGGGGATTTGCCGCCACCAGCGATGTGAGCAATGCAGGTATCGCCAAAGCAGCAGAAACTGCCGTTGCCATTGCTAAAGCCAATGCAAAAATCCAGACAGAGCCTGTGATATTGGCTCCTCAAAAAGGTGTAGGCGAAGTTGCCTGGAAAACGCCAATCAAAAAGAATGCTTTTGAGATTCCGGTACAGGAGAAAATCGACTTATTGATGAAAGTAAACAGTGAAGCCATGAAAAATGGCGCAGGCTTTGTTACTTCCAATCTGTTTTTTGTAAACGAGCAAAAGTATTTCGCATCTTCTGATGGCTCATATATTGACCAGGATGTACACCGTATCTGGCCTACATTCACGGTAACAGCCGTTGACCGACAAGCAGGAAAATTCAAAACCCGTGATGCTATCAGCTCGCCAATGGGTATGGGTTATGAGTATTTAGATGGATTAGCAAGCGAGAAAATACCCGGACCAAATGGTCTGGTAGGGTATCGTAACTCTTATGATATGGTAGAAGATGCTATTAATGCTGCCAAGCAAGCCAAAGAAAAAATGACAGCTAAGTCGGTTCTTCCGGGGAAATATGATTTAGTGCTTGACCCTAACCATTTAGGATTAACTATCCACGAGTCAGTAGGTCACCCGACTGAATTAGACCGTGTATTGGGATATGAAGCCAATTATGCCGGAACCAGCTTTGCAACATTAGATAAATGGAAAACCAAGAGCTTTAATTATGGTAGCAAACAAGTAAACATTGTTGCCGATAAAACTCAGCCTTATACCTTAGGAACTGTTGGATACGACGACGAAGGCGTGCCTTGCAAAGAGTGGGATTTGATTAAAGACGGTATTCTGGTTAACTATCAGGCTATCAGAGACCAGGTGAATATTCTGGGTGAAAAAGAATCGCATGGCTGTTGCTATGCTGATAACTGGAACTCGGTGCAATTCCAACGTATGCCGAATGTATCGCTTCGTCCGGGTGCAGAAAAACTGAACGTGATGGATATGATTAAGGGTGTAGAGAAAGGTATCTATATCATCGGTCGTGGTTCGTATTCAATTGATCAGCAACGCTATAATTTCCAGTTTGGCGGACAGCTATTTTATGAAATCAAAAATGGCGAGATAGCTGGAATGCTTGATGATGTAGCTTATCAGTCAAATACGCAGGAGTTCTGGAACTCATGTGCACAGATTTGTGACAAAGATGATTACCGTACTTTCGGTTCATTCTTCGATGGAAAAGGTCAGCCATCGCAGGTAAGCGCGGTGTCGCATGGTAGTTCTACTACTCGTTTTAATGGTGTTAACGTCATTAATACAGGCAGAAAACTTGGTTAATCTAAACACTCTCAAAAAGAACATTCACAATGGCAATATTAACAAAAGAAGAAGCTAAAAAGATAATTGACAAGGTTTTAGCCTACTCAAAAGCAGACGAAATGAGTGTAGGTCTGACAGGCCGTCGCACAGGAAATATTCGTTATGCCCGTAATACTGTTTCTACCAGTGGCGAATCAACTGATTTATCATTGGCGGTTACGGCCGTTTACGGCAAACGCTCAGGTACATCAACTATCAACGAGTTTGATGATGCCTCTTTAGAAAAAACAGTTCGCAGGGCAGAAGAAATCGCCAGGCTTGCTCCTGAAAATCCTGAGTATATGCCGATGTTAGGCCCACAAACCTATTTAGAATCGAATACATTCTCGCAAAGCACGGCAGATATTAACCCGGATTACAGAGCGAAAGCAGCTTTTGACAGTATTGATCCTTGCTCTAAAAAGAATCTTGTGGCCGCAGGTTATTTAGAAGATACGACAGGTTTCTTTGCTATTGGTAATAGCAAGGGTTTATTCGGTTATAATAAATCAACTTCGGTTGATTTCTCTATTACAGTTCGTACGGCTGATGGTCTGGGTTCAGGCTATGCAATCAAAGATTATAATGATGTATCGAAACTGAATACCAAATCTGCGACTGAAGTTGCCATGCAAAAAGCGATGGCTTCGGTAAACGCTCAGGCCTTAGAGCCAGGAAAATATACCGTTATTTTAGAGCCTGCGGCATCTGTTGATTTGTTGCAAAATATGATGCGCAGCATAGATGCCCGTAATGCCGATGAAGGCAGAAGCTTTATGAGTAAAAAAGGTGGTGGTACCCGGTTAGGTGAGAAACTATTCGATGAAAGGGTAAATATCTATTCTGACCCAACAAATCAGGAAGTGCCTAATTCAGGATTCTCAGGCGATGGTCGTCCACAGGAAAAAATTAACTGGATTGAGAATGGTGTGGTTAAAAACCTATACTACTCAAGATTCTGGGCAGATAAAAAAGGAGTAAAGGCGGTTCCACCACCCAATGGCTTCCTGATGCAGGGTGGTACACAATCTTTAGCCGATTTGATAAAAGGCACCGAAAAAGGTATTCTTGTAACGCGTTTCTGGTATATACGTGCCGTTGACCCTCAGACCTTACTCTATACAGGTCTTACACGTGACGGAACTTTCTATATAGAGAAAGGACAAATCAAATTTCCTGTAAAAAACTTCCGTTTCAATGAAAGCCCGGTAATCATGTTGAACAATCTTGAAGCATTAGGTGCTCCGGTTCGTGTAAGTGGCAATATGGTTCCTCCAATGAAAATCAGAGACTTTACCTTCTCATCGCTTTCTGATGCGGTGTAAATAAACAATACCCCTCCCTAACCCTCCCCAACAGTGGGGAGGGGACGAAGAAGTCCCTTTCCCCACTGTTGGGGAAAGGGATTTAGGGATAGGGGTTTTAGGGTTTTTAACATCATTTAACAGGCCTTTTAGCACATTATCGGGCCATTTATCAAAATCCCCCGTACTGGGTTAGTATTAAGTCCATTTTAATTCTTACTTTTATAATTGTACTAATTTATTAATCTTTCACTCACTAAAAACTGAAAAAGCTTTGAAAAGAAGAGACTTTATCCAATTATCTGGTATGGGATTTGGCGCAATGATGTTGCCCAATATTCCGATTATAGGCAATTCGGTTTCACAAGAAGCCTTATTGGACGGAGGCATTGATGTAGCACTCAAAAAGCGTTTGGCTGATGCTGCCTTAAATGCTGCTAAAGCCAAAGGAGCAACCTATACGGACATTCGTATCGGCCGATACCTCAATCAGTTTGTCGTAACACGTGAAGACAAAGTGCAGAATATCGTCAATACTGAATCTTATGGGGTAGGCGTGCGTGTAATTGCCAACGGTTGCTGGGGATTTGCCGCTGTGGTAGATGCCAAAACAGAAGCCGATACAGCCAAGGCTGCTGAAGAAGCGGTTGCTATTGCAAAAGCCAATTCCAAATTGTTGAAAGAGCCTGTACAATTAGCTCCACAAAAAGGTTTTGGAGAAGTAAGCTGGAAAGCTCCGATTAAAAAGAATGCCTTTGAAGTACCTATCAAAGAAAAAGTAGATTTATTATTAAGTGTTAACGATGCTGCACTGAAAAATGGTGCTAACTATGTTAACTCGGTATTATTTATGGTGAACGAGCAAAAATATTTTGCTTCAACCGATGGCTCATATATCGACCAGGATATTCACCGTATCTGGCCTATTGCTGCTGTAACAGCTATTGACCCCAAAACAGGTAAATTTGAAACCCGACAGGCGTTGAGTGCGCCGGTTGGTATGGGGTATGAATACCTGCAGGTGAATCCATCCGATAAAGTAACTGGTATTACTACCCGTTATAACAAAGGTTATGATATGCTGGAAGACGTAACAGCAGCAGCTCAACAAGCCAAAGCAAAACTGACAGCCAAATCAGTAGAAGCAGGTAAATATGATTTAATATTAGACCCATCTCACTTATGGTTAACAATCCATGAGTCGGTAGGTCACCCATTAGAACTTGACCGTGTATTGGGTTATGAAGCCAACTTTGCAGGTACCTCATTCGCTACATTAGATAAATGGCAAAGCAAAAACTTCAACTATGGTAGCAAACAAGTAAATCTATTTGCTGATAAAACACAGGTAGGTTCATTAGGTGCTGTAGGTTGGGACGACGAAGGTGTGCAAACCAAACGCTGGGACTTAGTGAAAGACGGAACGCTGGTAAATTATCAGGCTATCAGAGATCAGGCACATATTATTGGCGAAAAAGAATCACACGGATGTTGCTATGCAGATAGCTGGTCGTCGGTTCAATTCCAACGTATGGCCAATGTATCGTTAGCACCGGGTAAAACCCCGCTTTCGGTTGAAGAAATGATTAAAGATGTGAAGAAAGGAATATACATTATCGGCGATGGTTCTTTCTCAATTGACCAGCAACGCTATAACTTCCAGTTTGGCGGACAATTGTTTTATGAAATCAAAGATGGTAAGATTGAAGGAATGTTAAAAGATGTGGCGTATCAATCGAACACGCAGGAATTCTGGAATTCTTGTACGCAGATATGCGACGAAAGAGACTATCGTTTAGGCGGTTCGTTCTTTGATGGGAAGGGGCAACCTTCTCAATCAAGTGCGGTATCTCATGGTAGTTCAACGACTCGTTTTAATGGTGTTAATGTCATTAATACGGCTCGTAAAATCTAATACTTTTATCGGAGAAAGGAAAACGGAGAATGGAGAAAGTAGAAAATATTAATTTGATTTGATAACAAATACTTCTCCTTTTGACCCGCGCGGTGTTCGCTTATTGCTTTAACCTTTTTCCTTGTTCCATTAACCTTTAATCTTAAAATCAATGGCTGTTATACTAACCGAAGCAGAAGCTAAAGCCTTGTTACAAAAGGTTTTAAAATATTCCAAAGCAGATGAATGTGAAGTGAATCTGCTGGGTGAAACACGTGGTAATATAAGATATGCTCGTAACGAGGTATCTACCAGTGGTGCACTCACTAATGTAAATTTACAGGTGCAATCGGCCTACGGCAAAAAAGTAGGTGTTGCTACTATTGACGAATTAGACGACGCGTCTATTGAAAAAGTAGTACGTCGTTCGGAAGAATTAGCACAATTAGCTCCTGAAAATCCAGAATATGTAGGGGTTCTGGAGCCGCAACAATATGTAAAATCGAGTGGTTATTTTGACTCTACTGCCAATATCACTCCTGCCACCCGTGCAGATGCCGTAGAGAAAAGTCTTAAACTATCAAGAGATCAGAATCTGGTTGCAGCAGGATTTTTAGAAGACCGCAAAGGCTATAATGCTATGATGAACTCTAAAGGTTTATTTGCCTACTACCTCGATTCGAATGTTAATTTCTCACTGACTGTCCGCACCCCGGATGGCACAGGTTCGGGATATGTTGCCAAGGGTTATAGTGATGTTAACAAATTAGATACAGCCGCAGCTACCAGAATTGCCATTCAGAAATCGGTTGGTTCTGTAGGAGCAAAGGCTTTAGAGCCAGGCAAATATACGGTTATCTTAGAGCCAACTGCCGGAGTAGTACTTTTAGAAAACCTTTACTTTGATATGGATGCCCGTAGTGCAGACGAAGGACGTTCATCAATGAGTAAACCGGGTGGCAAGACCAAATTAGGTGAAAAAATAGTAGATGAGCGAGTAACTTTCTACTCAGATCCTCAGCATCCTGATTTGCCTGCTGCAGCATGGTCAGGCGATGGTCAGGCTCAGAAGAAATTATTCTGGGTTGAAAAAGGTGTTGTAAAAAACCTTGCTTACTCAAGATTCTGGGCGAAAGAAAAAGGGGTTAAACCTGTACCTTTTCCGAATAATATGATTATGGAAGGGGGTACAGCTACACTTGAAGATATGATTAAAAGTACCAAAAGAGGTATTTTAGTAACCAAATTATGGTATATCCGCTCAGTTGACCCACAAACATTATTGCAAACGGGACTAACACGTGACGGAACTTTCTATATTGAAGATGGTAAAATCAAACACCCAATCAAGAATTTCCGTTTTAATGAAAGTCCGATTATCATGCTTAATAACCTTGAAACATTGGGTAAACCAGAGCGTGTAGTAAGTACAGAATCGAATCAGAATTATATAGTACCGCCAATGAAAATCAGAGAATTTACCTTCTCTTCACTTTCGGATGCGGTTTAAGTAAGGAAAAGGCGAATGGAACAAGAAAAAAGAAAAATGATGAAAAGTTTTTGATTTTTTTCGTTTCTCTATGTTCCATTTGCCTTTCTCCAAACCAAAATCACCAAAGAAAAGAATTGATAATCAGCACTTCATCAAATTTGAAACCATTCGTTTTCACTCGGATTCAATATACTTCGGGGGATTGGGATACTGATCAACGTATGCCCGTCAATATCCTGAATTCGCTGGTGGAATATACTACCATACCTATCGACGAAAAAGAAAAGGTGGTATTGTTGAATAGTAACGAAATATTTAAAAGCCCTTTTTGTTACCTGAGTGGTCATAAATTAGTAGAATTTTCAAGTCAGGAAAGAGACCATTTCAGGAGGTATGTCGAAAACGGAGGCTTTGTCTTTGTTGATGATTGCAATCATGACGTTGACGGGCTCTTTGCCAAATCTTTCGAGCAGGAAATGAGTCGTACTTTTGGTCCAAAAGCACTCCAGAAAATACCCAATACTCACCCTATTTATCACTCTTTCTTTCATTTTGATGGGCCTCCTACCACCAGTTTCGAGCTGAACGGCTGGGGTGATGACCTTGTGCACGATTATCTGAAAGCCATACAGATTAACGGAAGAATCGGAGTATTATACAGCAATAAAGATTATGGTTGCGAATGGGACTATGATTTCAGAAATAAACGGTGGTTAGCCGAAGACAATACCAAATTTGGTGTAAACATCATTAATTACGCATTAACAGTTTAAACATTGGAAACACAAGCATTAACCCATTATAAATCACTGGTAGCTAAATTACCACACTTAAAAAAAGAAATCGGTAAGGTCATTGTTGGTCAGCAAGAGGCTATCAATGAAATATTAATCAGTCTGTTGGCAGGTGGGCATTGTTTGCTGGAAGGTGTACCCGGACTGGCCAAAACATTGATGGTAAAAACCATGGCAGAAGCACTCGACATGAAATTCAAACGTGTTCAGTTTACACCCGATTTAATGCCAGGCGATATTATCGGTACCGAGATTCTGGAAGAAGACCATGAAACAGGCAAGAAGTTTTTCAAGTTTAACCAGGGCCCCATCTTTGCCAATATTGTTCTTGCTGACGAGATTAACCGTACACCTCCTAAAACGCAAGCAGCCTTATTAGAAGCCATGCAGGAATATAAAGTTACCTATGCCGGTACAAACTATGCCCTGCCCCTACCCTTTTTAATTATTGCTACGCAAAACCCTATTGAACAGGCAGGTACTTATCCATTACCAGAAGCGCAATTAGACCGTTTTCTATTGTATATCAAGCTTAACTATCCATCAGAACAGGAAGAATTGGATGTATTGAAAAACACTACTGGTATTGGTAAACAAACCTTGCAAACAGTATTGACAGATAATGAAATTATTGACTTACAAAAACTTACGAGACAGGTACATATCAGTGATGAATTAATTGTAAGAGTGAACCAATTAGTTAGAAATACACGTCCTGCCAATAGTACTTCTACTTTTGTGAAACAATGGTGTGATTGGGGAGCTGGGCCTCGTGCAGGGCAGGCATTGATTCTATGTTCAAAAGCCAGAGCCGTATTGAACGAACGTTTTTCGGTGATACCGGAAGATATTGAAACTTTAGCTTATCCGGTATTACGACATAGAATCGCATTGAATTTCCGTGCGGAGGCTGAGAATATTACTGCGGATGATGTGATTGGGGAATTGTTGAAAAAATAATCTGATGCTCACTACCGAACTCATTAAATTAAATAATCTGCAACTGGCTGGCCGATTGGTTAGTGAAGAAGTTATGTTGGGCATCCATGGTAGCAAACGTTCGGGTATCGGAACAGAATTTGAGCAGTACAGACATTATGAACCAGGTGATGACCCCAAAAGAATTGACTGGAAACTCTATGCCCGTACACAAAAACACCTGGTCAGGGAATCATCTACCGAAAGTAACCTGCATATCCGTTTTGTATTAGATTTATCAGGCTCTATGAATTATCAGGAGAAATCAGTGAGTCGGCTACACTACTGCAAGCTTTTACTGGCATCTCTGGCATATTTAGGTTATCGCCAAAGCGACCAGATGAGTTTATATGCCTTGCAAAACGGCAACTTGCAGACATTAGTGCCGGCGGGTAAGCAATCATTCCAACGTATTTTGTATTCATTAGAGAAAGCCGAAGCAAGCGGACCTTGGAAAAACAGTAATCCTAAGTTTCCTGAATTTCAGCAGAAGCAAAAAGAAGTAATCGTATTTGCTTCTGATTTTTTACAGGCAAGTGATGAATGGTTAAAATTGATTCAGAATATAGCTAATCCAAGACGAGATATTGTAATTTTTCAGGTATTAGGCGAAGAAGAGGTAAATTTTGATTTAAAGGGTTTTTATCGTTTCAGAGATTTGGAAACGCAACAGGAAATAGAATTACAGGCAGAAGCTATTAAAGAAGAATTTAAAACAGCTTCATTGGCCTATCTGAAAAATTTAGAAGAAGCACTGCGAATACCAAACGTAAATTTAATCAGAATAACACTTAATGAGCCCATTGCGAGGGTCATTACAGAATCATTAAAGAAACGGAAATTATAAGTATGGAATTGTTAAATCCTTTAATGCTATGGGGAGGTCTGGCTATTGCCATACCAATAATACTCCATTTCTGGCATCAAAAGAAAGGAAAAGTAATAGACTGGGCAGCTACCCAATGGCTAATCGAAAAAAACCTTCAGCAGTCAAGGGGGGTTCGTTTAGACAATATTCTATTGCTATTACTCCGTTGCCTACTTATCCTGCTACTATGCTTCTTTTTGAGCAAACCGCTTATCAATTGGTCAAATAATCAAAGTGCAACTAAAAAAATCCATTTGATACAACCCAATAATCTGATTGTCAATAATTTCAAATTTGAATTAGAAGAAGCACAGAAAAAAGGAGAAAAGCTCTATTGGATTCAAGCTAAACCAATACCCATTGAGGACTTGAGTCAGCTACCAGTAGCAAAAGATTTTAACCCGATTATATTACAATCCTGCCTGAACCAAATGGCGGTTTTAGCGGATAAAGAGCATTTAGAAATATACTTTATCAATCAACAAGGATTAGCACGGGGAAGTAATATTTTTATACCTAACGAGTTCAATCTACACACAGTTAATGGTTCTTTGAGTAAAACTCCGAAACCTTTTTTAGCTTTTGCCAATAACCAAAAACTATTTGTCAATGCTGCAAATCAGTTAGTAGGGAACAATGAATTAGACAGAAATGGCAGATACGTATCTAATGCTATTCACAATAATACCATTAACGTATTATTACTTAATACAGATAAAACTGAAAGACAAACTATTGCAGCCTCATTAAAGGCATTGGCAGAAGTGTATCAGATAGAAATAAACATTGATCCTGAACTTTCATCAACAAAAAAATATGATTGGGTATTTAGCAATAAAGTCCCATCAAAATCAGAAGTCTTTTCGCCATCAACTTTGTTTATTTTGTCCAACTCCTTTCAGGTACCAAATAGTCAACTGGATTATCAGAAAAATATTATAAATATCCCTTTTAGCTTAAGTCCGCAAACATCTGAGCTTGTTTTTAATGGAGAGCTGCCTGAATGGTTGGGAGAAATACTCGTACAGCATTATCAATTAAATCCTGTTTCATACTCTTTAAGTCAACAGCAGTTGAATAGTTTGTTCAGATACGCAGGGCATGGGCATATACAGGAAGAAAGTGAGTTTTCAAAGATAATACTTTTAACATTTATCATTATTTTAGGTATCGAACGTTATATCGCTATTCGCAAAAACGCATGAATCAGGTAAAACATATTATATCAGGTGTACGCTACCAGTTATATGCCACTGCTTTAGTGACGAGTGCCTTGATAGCTATTTCCTTATTTTTATTGCTTTCAGCATTTAGTCAATCTATGACTCTGTCATTGACAGGTGGGCTTATTGGGTTTGCAGTCAGTGCTTATTTTACCGGACTTTTTCAGGATAAACAAAATGATGCCGTACAATTTATCCATCAAAACATTGACGATGCTGAATATAGCCTTCAACTATTAACTGTTTCTCAACCAAATATTGCCGAGCAATTGCAGTTAGAGAGGTTAGCCGACAAACTTAATAATCAGAAGATTCCTAAGGCAATCAGTCCAAAAATATGGATACCAGCAGTAGCACTTCTAGTATCCATCGGTGTTTATTTGGGTTATCCACTTTTAAAAGCGAAACCATCAGAAAAAATACCCGGCAATCGAACACAAATCAATCAACCAGCAGAAAAAACAATTACAACTCCTGTCTTTAACAAGGCTTTATTAACTATTACCCCTCCTGCCTATACTAAACTTCCAATCAGAGCAACTAATGACTTGAATGCTTCTGCCATAGGTGGTTCTATTTTAAAATGGCAATTGGAGTTTAGTCATTCACAGGACTTAGTCGTTAAACTTAGTAATAACCGAGGTGAAGAATTAGCATTTAAGAAGTTGGGCGAAGTGTTTGAGCATTCGGATATATTGCAAGGTTCGGGTCTGTATGCCTTCAAAGCCTATTGGAAAGACTCGCTTATTTATCAGTCAGATTATTACCGGTTAGAAGCTACACCTGATTTAGCCCCAAAAATAGACCCTGGGTCTAAGGAACTATATAAATACCATTTTCTGAAAGACCCGAAAACAGTACAGGTCTCTGCAAAAATATCTGATGATTTTTTGGTGACACAGGCTTTTATTGTAGCTACAGTTGCCCGAGGTTCGGGTGAAAATGTGAAGTTCAGAGAAGTAAAACTCCCGATTAACCAAGCTAATTTTAAAGAAGCCAATGTAAGCAAAAGTATTGATTTAAAAGCATTGAATTTTGCTCCAGGTGATGAATTATACTATTACTGGGCGGCTTTTGATAATAAACGACCGGAACCCAATTATACCAAATCGGATACTTATTTTATTGTTTATAAAGATACTTCTAAAACCGAAGAGGCCGAAATGGCAACCATGGCTATGAACATTCTACCTGAATATTTCAGAAGCCAGAGGCAGATTATTATAGATACTGAAAAGCTGATTGCTAAAAGAAATAAGATTAACCAGAAAGATTTTAATAGTACTTCAAACGAAATAGGTTTCGACCAGAAGGCATTGCGCCTGCGCTATGGACAATACTTAGGTGAAGAGTTTGAAAACTCTATTGGTGGTGGGAGTGCCTTACCGACTGATGCAAGTACCGAAACAGCAGAATTATTGAAAGGTTTTACACACGCACACGATGAGGGTGAACACGACCATGAAGATGGCGAAAAACCGCATAACGATGGCCATGACCATGGAACACATAATAATGCAGAAAATGATGATCCGGTAGCTGCAATTCTGAAAGATTATGTTCATAATCATGATGATGCAGAAACCAATACATTTTATGAACAATCGACACGTAGTTTATTAAAAATGGCCTTAGAGCAAATGTGGCAGTCAGAACTACACCTCAGATTATATGAGCCAGAGAAAGCGCTGCCTTTTGAGAAAAAAGCTCTGGAGTTTTTGAAATCGGCTCAACAAAAGGCACGAACCTTTGTGAAGAAAACCAGCTTCGACCCTCCTCCTATTAAAGAAAAAGAAAAACGCCTGACAGGTGAATTGACAAAGTTCAATGAAGCTTTCAGCTACGAAAAGAGTTTTTCTCAGCAACAAATAGAAAGGTTAGTGGCAGAAGTATTAGGTATAATTGATACCAAAGCAGAAACTAATAAACTTAATGGACAACAAAAGCAGAAGATTCTGGTATTAGGTAATTACCTTAGTACAAAAGTGATGAATAGCCAATTGTCTAACTGGTCGGTTCTGAATCAGCTACAAAAACTAATTAATGACAAAGATTTAACGGCCGCCGAAAAGGCAGATTTAAAAGCTAAACTTTATCAGTTGACTGCCATTAGCCAATCAAAGGGAATTTTGAATAAATCTTATATAGGAGAGAAAAAATTAGAAAAGGCATTCTGGAAAAATATCCAATAATCCACTTTTAAGAAACAGCTAAACCTGAACAATGACATTTTTGATACTTATATTGGTATTTTTTCAATCAAACTGGATACTCTATGCCTGTATAAGCATTGTATTGCTTATACAGTTATGGCTGCTTATTCAAGCCAAATCGTTGCCTAAAAAACGTTTATATATACGCCTGGGTTTAAATATAATTGTGTGGCTATTGATTTTCTTTTTCATTTTTCAACCTGAATGGAAGTACACTACTGATACCAATAAAATTCTATTGACTGCGACAAATATACCTGCCACTTATACACAAAAAATTAAAGATAGCCTACATATCAGTGAAAGTTTCAATAGCCGGGATTTCAATAAAGCAACTGCTAAAAACCCTCATCTGATTAAGCAATCAGGCAATATTTATCTATTAGGCCAAGATTTCAGCTCACAAACGCTTAGCCAGCTAAGTCAGAAAAAATTGAACTGGTTGCCTTACTATAGTAGTAATCAACTACAAGACTTGCAATGGAAAGGAATTGTCAGAAAAGGGGATATACAGGAGGTAAATGGAAAGATAGCAGTAGATGAAACTAAAACATTAAGTATCAGATACGGAATTCAGGTTCTGGATAGTCTGACATTGCAAAAGGGCTTTAATTCTTTTCATTTTAGTTTTCCGGCCTTTACAATCGGACAGACAGAAGCCTTTTTAGCATTAGATAATGAGCCTTTGCAAGCAATTCATTTTTATAGCCATCAGCCGACGCCTTTTAGCATATTGTTTATTTTAGAAAACCCGGATTTTGAAAGTAAAAATCTATCAGAATGGTTAGGAAAAAATAATCATCGTGTTGAAATTGTCACTACTATTGCCAAAGATGCGCAAAGCAAGGTTTCTATTAATAAAACTTCCCAAACAAAAGGATTCAACCCTGATTTAATTATAACTGATCCAGGTAATACCACTCATCCCCTGGTTAAAAAGGCTTTAGCAGATGGTAAAAGTGTGCTATTTATTAATTGTGTTTCTCCTGAGCAAGACATAAAAAAAATTAATCAGGCATTAGGTACAAACTGGCGTATCAAGAAGATTTCTAATGAGCAATTTATTACTATCAATGAAAATCTGACGGCTTTACCTTACAATTTTGAAGACAAAATCAATCAGAAATCCATCAACAATTATCCTATTGCAGTTCAGAAAAAAGTTGGCAAGGTTGGTTTAAGCCTATTAAATGAAACTTTTCCCTTGAAATTGAGTGGTGATAGTCTGGGTTACAACAAAATCTGGTATAGTGTATTTCAGCAACTCAATCCGGCTTCTCAGAATAATATCAATATAGCGGCACCCATTTTTGTTGATACCCAAGCATCTGTTGTGTTAAATAATCTTTCAGTAACATCGGGCAACCTGAAATTAGCTAAGGATACTACTCAACTAACACAATCAGTGATTAATCCATTATCTTTCACAGCTAACTACGTTTTCAGAAAAAAAGGCTGGCAAAATTTTCAGGATTCACTATTTATTTTTGTAGAAGAAAAGAACAATTCTCTTCAGAATAGCAAACAAATTCAGGACACTATACTGTTACATCAAAACTTTGAGAGTGCTGATAGCATTTCATCAACCCAAACTTTAATAGCTACCCTACCTGATTGGATGTGGTACGGACTCATTATATTGGGTTTTGTTGCTCTCTGGTTAGAGCCTAAACTGAATTTTTAAAGATTTCCCCATTATTTATTATCAATTCTCAGAAGGTTTTTTAGCCGGACGAAAAAATCTTCGTTTTGATTTATTCTTATGGCCTGATGATTTCTTAAATTCTTTCTTTGTACTGGCAACTTTGTATTCGGGAGCCGGACCTAACCCTAAACTTTCAGTAATGCTCTGTTTCTCTACCTCTTTTTCTAAGAGTTTTTCTATACCTCGAATGCGATACTGGTCTTTTTCATTAATAAAGGTGATAGCCGTGCCTGTGGTTTCTGCCCGGGCTGTTCGACCGATGCGGTGAATATAATCTTCTGCATCGCGCGGCACGTCAAAATTAATGACATGACTAAGATTATTAATATCAATTCCTCGTGAAAGTACATCAGTAGCAACCAGAATTTTGTATTGCTTATTCTTAAAATCCCGCAATACGTTTTCACGTTCTTCTTGCGAATTATCGGAAGAAATTCCTCTGGCATCCCATTTGAGTTTTGTTAATGCCCTGATGATTTTATCTATCATCATTTTCTGAGAGGAAAATATAATGACAGACTGAACATCGGCACTCTTAAGCAAATGTGCAAGTAAAGGAATCTTCTGGGTATCATTAGCCAAATAAAACTGTTGGTCTATTCCTTCAGCCGGTTTTGAAGTGGCCAATCTTACTTCTTCGGGGTGATTCAGAATTTTATTGGCAAAATCTCTTATCTTTTTGGGCATTGTTGCCGAAAACATCAGGTTCTGACGTTTGGCAGGAAGATGTTTAATTATGAAAAGAATATCATCCGAAAAACCCATATCAAGCATTTTATCGGCTTCATCTAATACAAGGCACTTGATATGGTCAAATTTTATTTCTCCGGATTTCATGTGAGCCATCAGGCGACCAGGAGTAGCGATAATAATATCTGCACCATGCACAAGGGCTTTTCTTTGCTGATCCCAATCCTCTCCTTTACCACCACCATATATTGCAATACTTGTAGCATTAATAAAATAGCTGAATCCTTCAATCTGTTCATCAATCTGCTTGGCCAACTCACGAGTGGGCACAAGCACAAGTGCAGAGGTCTGATTACTTTGCGAACGTATTACCTGATCAAGTAACGGGATAAGATAAGCAGCCGTTTTGCCTGTACCTGTCTGGGCAGAAGCGATCAGGTCTTTTCCGGCAAGAATAATAGGGATGGTCAGCTCCTGTATGGGAGACATCTGAATGTAATTCATGGCATCTACACCCGATAGCAGGTCATGGTGCAGATTAAGTTCGTTAAATTGCAAGTATTAGTCAGGAATTTTAATTGGTAAAATGTAAATATAACATTAATAAATGAAAAATGTGTAGAAAAACGAAATATCAGAGATTCTACACACCCTTCATTTAGCCATTAATTTAACAGCTGATTAAACTTAAATTTTATTTAGTCTATGCCTGACCAACCAACTTTTTATTTGAACAAAAACTTAACTGGTGCTATTTCAGCTTTTATTGAATCGATTAATACCCCCGTTGGTTTATATCTGAAAACATACCCTGCTTGTTTGTATGATGGCGTAATAGCAGTATATAGTACATTTTCTTTTGCATCATATCCCAAAGCCGAAAAAGTGCGTTTGATTAAAGGTGTAGTTGTTGAAATAGTAGCATCAGCTATATTAAAGCTATATATTTCGCCGCCTGTACTCCAATGTGAATAATCAAAGTAAATAGTTGTTTTATTAGCATTTAAGACTAACATTCCCGGTACTTTTTCGGTAGTTTTTTCAGTGCTTATCGTGGTTTCTATTGCTTTAGTGGATGGATTAATTCGTAAAAATTCTTTATCGACCGAACACCAGATTTTATTATTGGCATCAACTATCAGGTTAGTAGTACCGCCTTTTAAAGTGATTTTAGTAGATACTTCATCCTTGTTTATGTCTATAACCGAAATTTCACTTTTGCCTGAATACGGGTTGTTACCAACAAAAGCCTCGTTGCCTACTACCACAATTCCTTCTGCTCCATTTTGCACGGTAATTTTCTTGATTACTTTATTTGTCAGAAGGTCAATTACCAGTACATATCCAGGTTTATACGAGTAATCGCTATTAAGCACATCCCAACAAACAACATAGGCTTTGTTGGCAGCTACTTTTATGGCATTTCGTGGATTCTCGACTTCTTTAATTGTAGCTTCTGATTTAAAAGTACGGGCGTTTACGATTTCAATGGCATCTTGCCCATCTGTAGAATTATCAACCAGAATAATTCCTTTATTATCTACTTCTGCATAATCTGTAATTCCCCCTGCAATAGTCCGTGCATTCTCTTTTTGAAATATGTCAATCATTGCAGTTTTTGAATCTCTTTGCACCAAAGAAATAGAGCCGTTATTATCAAAAAAATTTCCGGCATTAATTACAAATACGCCAGAGTCATAAGGTTGTGCAGGTTCTGTTTCTTTGGTTTCGCAAGAAAAAAGTGCGATTGAAACAAAACTGAGTAGTGTTAATTTTCTAAAATTCATTGTATTACTTGTTTATATTAAATACTAAGTTGATTGCGTAATTTCTGCCCGGCATGGCATTGCGTTTGGAATTCAGATATAGTTCGTCGAACACATTATTGACCTGAAAAAATACTCTTCCATCTATGTGTTTCCATTTCAAACCGTTTTCCAGAATCACGTTAAAAATCTGTTGTCCGTCAAACCATTTAGAATTGTCGAATGTATTGTATCGTCGGCTATTGGCTTGCCATTGGAGCGTAGCACGGAGTGGCATTCCGTGTTTTTTAAAGAACTCTCCTTTTCCAAGAGCTTGAGTCTGATAAAAAAGATTAGCCGTAAAATTGTGTTTTGGAATATAAATCAGTTGTTTACCAATCACATCGGCTGAAAAATTGTCATAAGCCTTTTGCTGAGAAGAATGCGTAAAAGCATATTGTACTGTTAATCCAGAAGAGATTTGGCCATGTTGGTATAAAACCTTGTTCGAAAACTCGATTCCTTTGGCTAAAACCTGTTGAAGGTTCTGTACCCGATAGTTAGTTTCGGGGTTCCAGTACACCCAATTATTAATCAGGTTATGATAGGCATTTAGCGAAGAACTGAAACTGAAATCATTTTTTGAATAATTCCAGTTAATACCCAGTTCTTTGTTAAAGCCGTCTTCTGGTCTGAGATTAGGGTCGCCTAATTCAGACCAGTAACGTTCGTTCATTGTGGGAATCCGGTAACTGCGGGAAAGGTTACCTGTGAGTTTAACAAATTTAGCGAGTTGGTATTCAGCCCCTAAAGCAGGTGCCATGGGTGGGTCAAAACTTTTAATGAAGGCTTGTCTGACATTAAGTGTAGTCAAAAATTTTGATGAAACCTGATAGCGCAACCAAACAAAAAAATCAAGCCTGTTTTCAGCAATATTGGCTTTATCATATCCATCTACATGCGCTATTACATGAGCGGCTTCAGTACCTATATGCACTACAAACTTAGAAATTTTCCATTCATGCTCGGCACGAATTAAGAAACGGTCGATTGCTGTGCGACTTGGTTTAATAAAATCTCCTTTACCATAATTGGTTATATCCTGCACATAGCCACCTCTGATTGTCAGTTTTTTAAACTGATAGGTATTCAGAACCCGGACAGCTTGGGTTTGTAATACCTCTCGCGTGTGAATTGATTGTGGTGAAATCTCGACGTTATTATCTGACAACCAGATATTCAGCGAAATCTGATTTTGTTTTTTAGTCAGAAAAAACAAATCCTGAATAAAGCCTTTTGAGTCTGTGGTAGAGTATTCGATTGGGTAGTACTTTCTTTCAGTATAAGGGAAATTATTATTGAGAATACCTTTATAAAAAAGGGTTTTAGAAGAAACACGTTTGTCTGATAAACGAACATTGAATTGGCTTTGCCAATTATCAAAACTGGCTACTCGTTGCCCCAGATTTACCTGTACATTTTTCTCCCAGACGGGTTTAGAATCCAAAAGGATACTTCCTCCTACGGCATCAGAGCCTACTACGCAAGACGAAGAACCATATTGAATAGCCAATAAATCAAAACCTGCGGCGGGTAGTGTAGAAAAATCACTTTGGCCGGTACTTGGTGAATTGATGTTTATACCATTCCAGAGTACTGCTGTGTGGTTACTTGAGGTACCGCGTAACCCGATTGTTGTCAATTGTCCACTCCCATAAGGGCGGAAATTGACAGGCGCCTGAAATGATAAAAAATCAGCCAGTGTCTGAAACTTTGCCTGTTGCAATGAAGCAGAGTCAATACTTTGAATTTTTAGACCTGCCATGAAGCGGGTTGGCGCAAAACTTTTGACCGAAACTTCGTCAAGCATTCTGGTTGAGTCAGTCTGGGCAAAGACATAAGCAGACGATAGTAAAAACCACGCCATGACCAAGGGAGAAACCTTAGACAAAAAGCATTTAACCGAAATGCTCAAATATTGAAATAATAAAGATGAATGATAATCTGTCGCTCACTTGTCTTTATCCGCCGTAAAGCACAAATAAGGATAGTCTTGGGCAGGTCTCCTGACTTGTTTCAACATTTCCGGCCTTCCCGATTACCAGTGGCCATGTAGAAGAAATGCTTAGATGAAACTTACAGTTGCGGGGACAGCTCCCGATTTAAACGGGATTCCCTATTAAGCCTTGAAATGACTCTTGAAAACCATATAAGGCACCTAAAACTGATGCAAAGGTATAAACGATTTTTGAAAAGAATAAGAATTTCTGCAAAAAATAGTAGTTTCTCTGCTTTCAGTAGTAATTATTAAAACAGATGTAATTAGTTTTCGAATGTTGTAAAATCTATGTTTATATTCGCACAAACAAAACCGAAATACTCATGACCAAAAAAAGAATTGCCATTGATATGGACGACGTAATGGCGGCTACCGGAAGAAAGATTCTCAAAACTTATAACCATATCATCGGCACGGCTTTCACAGAAGAACATTTTGAAAACAAGTCTTATTTTGAAATATTCGAAGAAAAAAACTACCACAAAATCAGAGAAGAAGTATTTAAACCTGGTTTTTTCAGAGATGTAGAAGTAATGGCTGATGCGATAGAAGTAGTGCAAAAATTGCATGAAAAATATGAGGTATTTATCGTTTCGGCGGCTACGGAGTTTCCTAACTCATTGAAAGATAAAAAGGATTGGCTGGAAGAGCACTTCCCGTTTATTTCGTGGAGAAACATTGTACTTTGTGGTGATAAAAGTATTGTGGCGGCTGATTATATGATTGACGACCATGAGAAAAACCTGAAGACTTTTAAAGGTAAAACGTTGATGTTCAGTGCGATTCATAACCAGAAAGTTGAAGGGTATCAGAGATTCAAATCCTGGAAAGAGATTGAGGCATTTTTTGATAATGAGTAAAACTTAAGCCATTTATAATGCTATACCAATGACTGCAAAACAAATTGTAGAGAAATTAGCGTCTTTTTCAAACAGAGGTGTGGCTACGCCCAATGAAATTCCTGTGCTTGAGTATCTGACCAGTTTGTTTGCGGAACAGGAGGTAGCCAGAGAATCTTTCAAAACGCCTAAAACGTATATCTCCATCGTTTGGTGGTTGATTGGTGGGTTAGTAATAGGTTTACTGGCACTCAACTTCTCTCCTATCGTTGGGCTGTTTCTGACATTGATTTTTGTAACGATGGCTATGCTCTACTTTAATTGGTATGCCTCGCCTGTTACCAATTTCCCGCCGTTGGTTACTTCTTATAATCTTATTGTTAAGCCTAAAAACAATAGGCAAGTAAAACCCAAAAAACTTATCTTAATGGCTCATTGGGATACAGCCCCTATTTCGGTATTGTATCGGCCTGAGTTGGTAGGCAACTTCCGACAATCATTAAAAATAAGTTTGTTTTTGATGATATTAGCACAGTTTGTGGCTATTTCTCAGTTTCTTGTACCTAATGCTTTTATCTTACTATTAGGTAATATTTTAGCTTTTTATTTTCTGCTGCAAGGAGTGGTGGGTACGGTTGATTATTTCCGATTAGGGTACTCAAATGGTGCTTCTGATAATGCTACGGGTGCGGCTGCGGCTATTGCTACGGCACAGAAGTTATGGGCAAAAAACCTATCTGACCTTGAAGTTGAACTTATCTTAACAGGCGCAGAAGAAGTAGGCATGATTGGCTCAAGAGCTTATCTGAAAAAACATTATACTGAATTTAATAAAGAAACTTATCTGGTTAATTTCGATACTTTGGGCAACGGGAATCTGAAAATCATTACTCAAACAGGTAGCTGGTCGAATATTGTTTATGATAATAAGTTGATTCAAATAGCCAAACAATCGGTTTCTGAGCTATCGACCCTGAAAGAAGTAACCACCGGAGCATGGCATACGGCTGATTTTGATTCGGTTTGGTTTCAGAGGGCGGGTATCCCTGCTGTGACTTTAGCAGCGCTTGATTCTAATGGCAGAATGCCCAATATTCATCGACCGACTGATATTCTTTCTAATGTAGATTTCATCCCTATGGAAAAGGCTATTATATTAGCAGAGAAAATCGGAGAACACCTCAACCAAACTTAACCTTCCTCACGCTATGAACCGTAACCAGACTGTAATTTTCTTTACTCTTTCGATTATAAATATAGTTTCGGGTATTATCGAAAACGAATGGCTTGGCTATATCACAAAACCTCTCCTGATGATTACATTAGGATTTTTTTATTTCAAACATACACAAACAACCTTTAATACAAGAGATAAAATTGTTTTATTGGCCTTGTTATTCTCTTGTCTGGGCGATACCTTTCTGATGTTTCAGAAACAAAACCAGCTATTCTTCTTATTAGGCTTAGGCTCATTTTTATTGGCACAGGTATGCTATGTAATACTCTTTCAACAAGAGGGGGAATCACGCCATTTCCGCTGGTTACCCTTTATCTCCTATTCCTGTTTGTTATTATTTTTCTTATTGAACAAACTCCCAAGTGATTTTAAAATTCCTATTATAATCTATTCAGTAGTGATTACACTGATGGGAATCAGAGCCAGTGAGAGAAAAGTAAGTGATAAGAGTTATCAATTAGTGCTTATTGGTGCTATTATATTCATCCTTTCAGATTCCTTAAT
This sequence comes from Emticicia sp. BO119, assembly GCF_013912375.1. Lineage (GTDB taxonomy): Bacteria > Bacteroidota > Bacteroidia > Cytophagales > Spirosomataceae > Emticicia. Next base: position 392,160 of record NZ_JACETV010000006.1, read on the forward strand.
TGCTCTCAGCAAATTTGTGGTTAATATTCCTTTATCAGGGCTTTGGATTATGGCTACTTATGTGGTAGCCCAATACATGATTATTCAAGGGTTATTAGTTAGTCGCAAAGCGTAAATAGCAATATAAAAATAAGTAGTAATAACTCTGAAGAATATTATTACTACTTATCATAAAAGTTTTTGATGGCTATATTAATCCCAATTGTTGTGTAAAACTTGTATGATTCCAATCAACAGAGAGTGAAGTCGCTTTATCGTCTTCATTAAATTCAAATACAAAAACATGGTCGCTCTCAAATTTTAGGCCTTTGCTTGGGATTCCGGCAAATTCTTTGGTTTGTGTGCCAAAAATTGTAACATAGCAGGTAACTTTATCTCCGTCAACATTAAAAGTATCAATTGTATTATCAAGCTCAGGGAAGGCATCGATTAAAGCACTCCATAAACCTTTTCCTAATTCATTCACTTTACCTTTTCCATTTTCGCCTAATGGCTTAAAATCAATGGTGGCATCAAGTGTAAATAGGTTTACCATGCGATCAATATCAAGGTCCTGATATGCTGAGAAAAACTCAACACAGGTTCCTTTACGGGTAAGATCAATTGTTGTTTCGGTTTGTTCAATAGTTTTCATATGAATAACATATTTAAGATTTATAGATTCGGATAATCAGGATGATTTTTCACCTTTTTAATTTGTCTGATATGGCGAGATACATGGCCAAACTGAACAATAAATATCTGGTGCACATTGCGGTAATTCTCACCACCAACGGGCTCAAAATGTGCTTTTAAATCGGCCTGAGTAGTTTCAATAAAGTTAATTGTTTGTTCTCTGATTTTCAGAAAGGTAGTCAGGTTATCTTTACCTTGCATATAGCCAGTCGGACGGGCATAGTCAGGTGCATTATGTACCTTTTCTTCCATGATAAAGTCTATGTACCAACTATCCGGTTTTGATGAAGCATTCAGTTCAGGGGTTGATTTGCTACGTAAGGCTATATTTGTTTCGCGTGCAAAAATCCTTTCCCATAAGCCCAAATGCTCAACTATTTCTCCAATTGTCCAGCGTTCCGGCGATTCTCTGAAACTCCATTGTTCAATACTCAGATTCTGGGTTTCTTTAATCAGGCTATCTCTTGTCTTTTTTAGATTGGCTATTAATTCCTGTCTGTCATTTTCTGTCCATAGTTTATTTTGTGCATTGGCAGAAACGGAAATCAATAGAAAAAGAATGAGTTTTCTCATAAATAAAAATGGTGTTTGTTCAATTACAATTTTTGTTAAATCTTACTGCTTAAAACCTATGGATAAGAAAATAACCATGATTTATTTGTTCGCTCGTAAAACTTTTACAAAATTGAATAAACACCTATTGAATCTATTGTAAAAATGCGACATCTTTCAGCCGATACACAACACTACGTTGATGATTGAAGATAATTACTTAATTCAAAATTATTTTTTAAATAGAAAGAGGGTGATTTGCCTGTAAAAGCTGTAAATTCTTTAATAAAATGTGATTGGTCGTAATACCCCATCTGAAAAATCAAGTCATGCCAATCTGCAACCTGCCATCGTTTATTAGCCATAACTGAGCATAGGTAGCTAATCCGGCGTATCCGGGCATAGTACTTCGGGCTAACTCCCACTTTTTGTAAAAACTGGCGTTCTAACTGTCTCCGACAAACGTAGAGCTCTTCCATCATCTTTGATACATTGATAATACCATTGCGAGATACAATCAAATTTGCAGCAAAATCGGTCTGGTTTGGTTGGGCTTTGCAATTGAGTAGTTTAAAAAGCAGAAATTTATCAATAATATCAATTCTTTCCTGATTAGTATGTGCCTCCACGAGGCGTTCCTGAATGGGTACAATTTCTTTACCTAAAACATCTCTTAAATCTAATCTTTCATCGTTTAACTCATACATTTGTAGGCCAAATAAAGTATTTATTGCCGCTGGACGAAAAACTACACCAAGCATTGCGATTTTTCCTTCAACTAAAAGTTTATACGTTCTGGTAGCCTGGCCTGCAATAAAGTTTCTTGGTGCGAATTTAAAATCTGAAATATCTGTCGAAGAAGTTTTGTAACAATCGCCATAGTTGAAAACTATAGAAGTAAAACCTGAGGGAGGTGACTCAATAATAACGGGTTGGCTCACTAAATCGCCACACTCCCAGATGTAATAACATTCTACGAGTGCCTGCAAGGGTAAGGCAGGTATGATTTTTCTATAAAACATTTTATAAAAATGAATAATAAAAGTAACTTTATCATCCTGCCACTACTCATTTTTTACTAAAATTCTATTGATTGGTCATCGGTGATGAGGAATAATTAAGAATCAGGATGAGATTCATTCTTTCTACGCTTTCTAAGAGAAACAGGAGAAATCAATTCTGCTATATCGCTGAGTTCCAATTCCAGCGCATTCATAGATAGGGTTATTTCTCTTACTGATAAAGTGAGTGCCACTATTTGTAGCATTAAGGCACCACCAAAAAACCATTTGGCTGCCAATTCTTTCTCTATAAAAATCAATAACATACACACAGCACTCAGAAGCAAGCTTGAAATAGCGATTATCTGAATGTTTCTTACAATTCTGAGGCGACGTTTTAGTCCTATTATCTGGGCTATAATATTCTCTTTTTCTTCTTCGGTTTTGTATTTGACGTGCAAATCGCGTATCAGACTTGCCAAAGCCAGAAACCGATTCGTAAAAGCAATCATCAGTAATGAAACTGTAGAAAAAAGAAGTGCAGGTGTACTGATAGTAAGTTCCATTATTGTGAGTAAGCGAAGCTGATGGCTTCGCTTATATGGGTAATATTCTATTATAAAATTCAGGCAATTATAAGATTGAACAGTCTATTTTCACTAAACTTTTCAATCTTTCATTCGCTAAATTCTTATTATGCATAACTCCCCGAAATATAACTTTCCAATGAAGCAATCTGAGCTTTTTGCTCATTTATAATCGTAGTTACTAAATCATTGATTGAGATAATGCCTACTAATTCTTCACCATCCATTACTGGTAAGTGCCTGATATGTTTATCAGACATAATCTGCATAGCATCTTCTAATTTACCTTCCAGATCTATTGTAATTACTTTAGCTGTCATAACATCTTTCACCAGAGTTTCATCAGAATGAAGACCCTTCAGCACAATTTTGCGCGCATAATCACGCTCCGAAAAAATTCCTGATAGTTTTTCGTTATCTATCACTAAAACTGCCCCGATATTTTTATCTGCCATTTTTACCAAGGCATTGTAAACGGTTGTATCTGATGAAACCGAGAAAAGGGCATTTATTTTCTTTTTTTGTAATATCTGACGGATTTTCATAGGTTCTGCGAGTTATAGATGAATAAACGAATACAATTTTATAAAAAAAAACATAGAATCCAACAGTTTGAAAAACAAAATTATATTATTAACTTTGCACCCCGAATCAGTAAGTCTGTCTGACAGAAACTACTTATCCGAAAAAGAAAATAATATTCATTGTAAATTTACCATTTCAAAATGTACGCAATCGTAGAAATCGCAGGTCAGCAATTTAAAGTTGAAAAGGGTCGTACGCTCTATACTCATAGATTAGAGGGCGAAACGAACGCTGAGCTTGTATTCGACAAGGTTCTTCTTGTTGATAACGGTGGGACTATCTCAGTAGGTGCTCCAACCGTAGAAGGTGCTTCTGTAAAAGCAACTATTTTAGAACACCTTAAAGGCGAAAAAGTAATCGTTTTCAAGAAAAAACGCCGTAAAGGATATGTTAAGAAAAACGGTCACCGTCAGTATTTGACTAAAATTCAAATCGACGAAATCGCAGCGTAAGTCATTTGGTTGTGAAATTCAACCACAAAATTATTTCATTGCAATTCAAAATTAAAAGAGAATAAGGTCATGGCACACAAAAAAGGTGTAGGTTCGTCGAAAAACGGACGCGAGTCAGAAAGCAAACGCTTAGGCGTTAAACTATTCGGCGGCCAAACGGCTATCGCCGGTAATATCATTGTTCGTCAACGTGGTACCAGACATAATCCTGGTGTCAATGTAGGTGTTGGTAGAGACCATACACTTTTCGCATTAACTGACGGTATCGTAGAATTTAAAAAAGGGCGTGACGGAAAATCTTTCGTTAATGTTGTTGCGGAAGCATAAACCGCTGTAAAGACTTTTTAGGACCTGCCTCAAGGGGCAGGTTTTTTTATGGTCTACCAAACTTATTTTAGTGGAATACTGTTTTAAAACAGACATTATTCATTTAATATATATTCGATTGTCATGCTTCAACGCCAAACAATGATTTATACAGAGCTAAGCCCTAATCCGAATTCAATGAAATTTGTATTGAATTTTGAATTAGCTCCTGAAGGCTTATCGTTCGATTACCCCACAATCGCTTCTACTGCTGAAGAAGGGAAGGCCTCTCCTTTAGCCGCAGACTTATTTCAGTTTCCGTTTGTAAGAAGAATTTTCATCGCTTCTAACTTCATCACGATGACAAAAGATGAGGAAACCGAGTGGGAAGATGTGGTATATGATGTAAAGAAATTTTTAAAGATATATTTCGAGCAGAATCACCCTGTTTTTGCGCAAAAAACGATTGACAAAAATACTTTGATAATCGACGCAAACGATTCGGCAGTAGTTGCAAAAATCAAATCAACGCTTGATCAATATGTACGCCCTGCGGTAGAATCAGACGGGGGTGCTATCAACTTTGCTTCTTTTGATGAGATAACAGGACAGGTAAAAGTATATCTTCAAGGTTCGTGTAGCGGTTGCCCGTCATCAACAGTTACTCTTCGTGATGGTATCCAACGTTTATTGACAACAATGGTACCGGAAGTGAAAGAGGTGGTTGCAGAAGGTGTGTAATATCGTTACTGAATAATATAAAGATAGTAGAGACAAGGAAAAACGAAGACGTCTGCTCCTTGTCTTTTTTATTAACGAGGAATTTCATGTTCTTCGGTCTCCTTCTCCCAAACAGCCTCATTAATTAATTCTGCTACGGTGGCTGTCCAGCCAGTTTGATGTGAAGCCCCCACCCCGTGCGCGGTATCGCCGTCAAAATATTCATAAAACAGGACTAAATCTTTGTTGTGCGGTCGGTTATAAAATTCCTGATATACTCCATGTACCAGTCGTTCTCCTTCCTCGTTTCTTTGAAAAATACCCAATATTCTATTTGATATTTCACCAGAAACTTCGTTCAGATTCTTTGTCAGACCAGACCCGGTAGGAAACTCTATTTTGAAACTATCACCATAAAACTGATAATATTTCTTCAAAGACTTAATAATTAAGTAATTAATAGGCATCCATACCGGCCCGCGCCAGTTAGAGTTACCTCCAAACATTTCTGAATCTGAATCGCCCGAGACATAGTTAATAGTATATTCCTGATTACGTATTATTACTGAATAAGGATTTTTTTCGTAGTATTTTGATAAAGCCCTGATACCGCCAACTGATAAAAATTCTTTTTCATCGAGCATTACCTGCAAAAGCCTGGCAAGCATTGTTTTGTTTACTAACGAAAGGAGAATATTGCCATCTTCTGCCATTTGCTCGCTTGGCAGAAATTTGTTGGCTTTAGTCCGGTAATCTTTAATATAAGCAATACGTTTCTTGAAGTCTGTCAAATTGGCAATTTTCTTCTGATCAATAATCGACACAGCAAATAAAGCACTTAAACCTACAATAGAGCGTACTTTCATAGGAGTGATTCGCCCACCCTGCGAATATAGCAAATCATAAAAAAAATGCTCGTCGGCATCCCATAGTCCTTTATTCAATGATTCGGCTATCAGAACAAAATGCTCATAGAATTTTGTGGCGGTGTCTTCAAAACTTGTATCATGTTGGGCAATTTCCAAGGCGATATCCATCATGTTCAGTGCATACATTGCCATCCATGCTGTGGCATCTACCTGTTCTAAATGTGAATTAAGCGGGAGTTTATCTCTATTTATTACCGCAATATTATCTAAGCCTAAAAAGCCTCCTGTAAAAATATTGTTGCCGTTTTCATCTTCACGATTAGCCCACCACGTAAAATTGATAAGAAGTTTCTGAAATATCCTTTTCAGAAAGTTAATATCTTCTCTGCCATGCAAGGTTTTTTCGATACGGAAAATTGACAAAGCTGCCCATGCGTGTACAGGGGGATTGACATCAGAGAAATTCCATTCATAAGCTGGTATCTGCCCATTTGGGCTCATATACCATTCTCTTGTAATTAAAATGAGTTGATTTTTGGCAAAGGTTGGGTCAAGCATGGCCATAGGCACACAATGAAAGGCCAGATCCCAGGCAGCATACCAGGGATATTCCCAGGTATCGGGCATTGAAATCACATCCTGATTTTTCAGGTGTGTCCATTCGGCATTTCTTCCAAGAAAACGCTCATCGGGTGGTGCAATCTGATTCGGGTCTCCTTCGAGCCAGCGTTCTACATCATAATGATAGTATTGCTTGCTCCACAAAAGACCTGCAAAGGCTTGCCGTTGGATATTCTTTAAATCGACTGACCTGAGGTCTGTGGGTTTGGAATCAGATGATTTATCTTGTTCTGATTCTTTACTTTTTTGCGGCACATATCGCTGATAGAACTCTTCAGCTTCCTGAAGTCTATCTGAAAATATCTGGCTAAAGCTATGATTAAAAGGGTCAGCATTTTCTGTATTAGATAATCGGAGCAAAATCTTTTGTGAAGACTTCGGCTCTATGTTTAGTTCGTAAATCGGGGCAAATTTTGTTCCTTGGTGGGTATTCTTCAGCAAAGAATAGAGTTCTTCATTTTTCTTACAAATAGCTTCATGAAAAGCATCCTTTACAAAGGGGCTCCTATTTGTGTCACCAAAGACCCGCTCTATATTTGTTTCATTTTCAGTAAACAAGGTATTTTTCGCCGACTGAAAATAAAGGAAATAATCTTCCAGGAACTCATGGCTTGCCCGCACACAACCATCTTGATAGGCCTGAATCAATGGCTTCTGGTTTAACTCTCCATACGCCCACCTATTCCGAAACCATAACGTTGGCAAAACCCAAATAGTTGCACTTTCATCTCCTCTATTCCATGCCTCTATCTGAATACAAATATCTTCGGAGTTATTTTTGGCATATTCTACAAAAACATCAAAATATCGGTTATTATCAAAAACTCCCGTATCTAAGAGTTCGTACTCTGGTTGTAGTCTGTTACGATTTCGGTTTTCTTCTATTAATTGCTCATAAGGAAATGCAGACTGAGGATATTGATAGAGAAACTTCATGTAGGCATGTGTCGGAGTATTATCTAAGTAATAGTATAATTCCTTTACATCTTCACCATGATTCCCTTCGCTGTTGGTTAATCCAAAAAGCCTTTCTTTTAAAATACTATCCTTGCCATTCCAGAGTGCTAAAGCAAAGCATAGGTTCTGGCGTGAATCTGAAATCCCTCCCAATCCATCTTCTCCCCAGCGATACACTCTTGAGCGAGCGTGGTCGTGCGGAAAGTAAGCCCAAGCATCACCATTGGCACTATAATCTTCTCTTACGGTTGCCCATTGTCTTTCAGACAAATAGGGACCCCATTTTTCTAAAGGAACTTCCTTTTGTTCATTTTTTCTGAGCCTTTCTTGTTCTGGATTCATGCAACCATTTTAAGTTTGTTGATATTCAGGCAGTGGATTTAGTAGCGTAATTTATATATAGATTGGCAATTATCCCCCGGTTGCAAAGCCTTCAAATACTGTCATACCTCCATCAATGAAGATACTGGTTCCTGTAATGTAGTCTGAATCGTCTGATGCTAAAAAGACCGCCAACCTGCCGATATCGCTGGGCTGTCCGATACGGTTATAAGGTATCAGGGTCATCAAACTGTTCAAGGCTTGTGGTGTTTCCCATGCTGCTCTGTTAATGGGCGTCTGGATAGCACCCGGGCAAATGCTATTCACACGGATTTTTCTATCGCCATATTCTTGGGCCAGACTTTGCATAAGCATTTTGATAGCTCCTTTAGACGAGGCATAGTTTACGTGCCCTGCCCACGGAATTAACTCATGTACTGAGCTCATGCAAATAATTTTTCCGGTAGCCAATGAGCGTTCAGGCACCGGGCCACGGCGGAGAAATTCTCTGATAGCTTCTCTGGCACAAAGAAACTGGCCTGTCAGGTTAATGTCTATTACTGTTTGCCATTGAGCCAAGGTCATTTCATCAAATTTGGCATCTTTTTGCAAGCCAGCGTTGTTTACCAAAATATCAATTGTTCCAAACTCCTTAATTGTCTGTTTAAACATCGATTGCACTGATTCTTCTTTACTTACATCGGCTTGTATGGCAATAGCTTTACTACCAAAAGCTTTGATTTTTTCGACTACTGCATTGGCAGAATCAGGGTTAGAATTATAATTGACAATAACATTTGCCCCTGCTTCGCCTAAAGCTAATGCTACGCCTTCGCCAATACCTGAACTTGCTCCCGTAACCAGAGCCGACTGTCCTGCTAATTTTTTCTCTGCCATGCTGAATTCCCCCTTAGAATTTTATATGAAAAAGGTCTAATTATGATACTATAAAATCTTAACCAAAATGACGGGCATCTTGTTGAGACAAATTAAGGACAGAGAAATAAAAAGAAAATTGAAGATGAATTAAAGGACGGTTAAAAGTCAGACCGTACGCTTACAGGTTTTATTATTATTGTAAGGTTTAAATGAAATGATCATAAATTGATTGGCTCACCAAATTCTTAACTGATAGACTATACTGATGTTATACGTGATTAAACGTTTTGCCCATGTTAGGACAACCGTTTTCAATAACAGGAACTGGATATTTTATTATTTGTTAATAAATGTACCTATAAATGGGTTGTTTTAGCTAATTTCTTGCTTTATAGCGAGCATAAAATGATTTAGTAGATGAAGAAACATTTTGTTGACAACGCAACCTTTTATCATAACAGATATGAGAGTTGCGATTATTGTTTTACCATACATCTAACTGCACATCAAGAATTTATTTGCTGATATATAGAGTAGATTTACTGAAGAGAATTATCAGATAAGATTTTAGCGAGAATCCCTTCTTTTAATGAGTAATTGGATACCCGGATATGACTGATTTCAAAAGTCTGTATAATATACTTAATCAGGCATACGGCAACAACTATCATATCTACCCTTAACTCAATCATACCCGGAATCTGCATCCTTTCTTCATGGTTTTTGAAAAGTAATTCGTCATAAGCCTGGTAAAACTCCATTAATGAGTATTCAAAGCCCACCTGGTCAGCAGGCGGTAACTGGCCTTTTTCTTTCATAAAAAGCATATCTATCAGGGTATCGAATGAACCTGATGAACCAATTAATGTTTGCGGAGCATATTGGTGGCAGGCATTGGCAAGAGGTAATAGTTTTTCACGGAAATAATCATCCATTTGGTGTACTGAGCGCATCGAAATCGGATCGTTTTTCATAAATCTATCCATCAATCGCTGCCCTCCTATCTCAAAACTCTGTTTCCAGAAAATCTTATCCTGATTACAGATGATGAACTCTACACTACCCCCACCAATATCCATAATCATAGATGTTTCATTGATCTGGAGTGCTTCTTTAATGCCATAATAAATGAGTTCTGCTTCCTTATCACCTGAAATCTCCTGAATGTTTATGTCTGTCTCCTGTGTTGCTCTTTTCATAAACTCCTCTTTATTTGAAGCATTTCTTATTGCACTGGTACCAATAGCAAAAATATTTCTGGTATCTACCTGATGCGTATCTATTATTACTCTAAAATGCTTTAACACATTTAAAGCTCTTTGAATACCCTCTTCTGAAATAATTCCCTGACTTATACCTCCTTTGCCAATCTTTGCTGGAATAGACTCCATATGTAGTTTCTGGTTGTTTTCGGCAATTAATAAATGGAAAGTATTCGTGCCCAAATCAATGATTGCGATTTTCATGAAGAACAGGTTAAATGAAGATTAATGTACAAAACTACATCATTTCAGAAAACATGAATGATATCATTGATTTAATTTACTGAAAATCAAGAAACTATTTGAAAATGCAAATAATTCTCCTTACTTTTGCAACCCCAAACAAAAGGAGGTGTATTAATATGTTAGTAGTAAATGTAAAAGAAAACGAGTCTATTGATAAAGCATTGAAACGTTTTAAAAAGAAATTTGAAAAAACGGGTGTATTGCGCCAGTTGCGTAAACGCCAGGCTTTTGAAAAACCTTCTGTAGCTCGTCGTAACGAAATTATTCATGCCCGTTACGTTGGTCAATTAAGAAGCAACGAAGATATTTAGTCAATAAGCGATTAACAAAGGCGATAAATTTCGTGTAGTTGATTGTTTCCTGATATATTTTAAACCATATTAGCAGTTTCATTTGCCCACGCAAATTGTTTACTGGTAGTATGGTTTCTTATTTTCTACAGCATATACAATTCGAAAAAAGGCTCAGTCATCATACGCTTATGGCCTATGAAAATGACATGAAGCAGTTTTCTCTCTACCTCGAATTTCAATATGAGTTAAAAGAACCTGAAAAGGCCGACTCTCAGATGATCAGATCCTGGATTGCGAGTCTGGCCGAAGAAAAGATGGATAACCGCAGTATCAATCGTAAGATTGCTACACTACGCAGCTATTATAATTTTCTGCTTCGGCGTAAGGCTATCTCTGCCGACCCTATGCTTAAAATCAAAGCATTAAAAACTGACCGTAGCCTACCCAAATTTGTAGAAGAAAAACCGATGCAAACCATGCTTGATGATGTGGAGTTTGCCAGTGATTTTAAAGGTCTGCGAGACAAATTAGTGTTAGAATTACTCTATGGTACAGGTATGCGGCTTGCCGAACTGATAGCTTTAAAAATAAACGATATTAATCTGTATAATCATACACTGATTGTTCTTGGTAAAAGAAATAAGCATCGGGTGATTCCTATCAGTAAAAGTCTTATGGAGGCTATTAATGCCTATTTAAGTTATAGAGAGGAAGTGCTTATTGAAAATCAGGAAAACAAAGATTCGCACTATTTGATTCTTACAGATAATGGTACACAGGCGTACCCGATGTTTATTCAACGCCTGGTGAAACGATACCTGTCTTTGGTTACCTCTCTTGAACAACGCAGCCCTCATGTATTAAGGCATACCTTTGCCACTCACTTACTGAACCGTGGTGCCGACCTTAATGCTATTAAAGATTTATTAGGGCATACAAGCCTTGCTGCTACACAGGTATATACCCATAATACTATTGAAAAACTGAAGAAAGTTTTTCAGCAGGCACACCCTAAAGCCTGATTGAAAGATTGATCGCTATAGCACACCACACAAGACCCATAACATTCAACCTAAAACTCTATCTAATTAATGAGAAATTACATTTATACACTCTGCCTGATAGCAGCAGTTTCTATTGCGTATTTCTTCCCTGAGTATTTTATTGAGATTAATGGTTTTCAACTGAAAGAGCTCATTATCCCACTTTTACAGATTATTATGTTTGGTATGGGTACAACCATGAGTTATGATGATTTTTTAGGGGTCATAAAGATGCCAAAGGCTGTTATTATAGGTTTGATTTGTCAGTTTACCATTATGCCGATTTTAGGCTTTGCTATTGCCAATATGTTTGACTTCCCTCCAGAGATTGCTGCGGGTATTATTTTAGTAGGCAGTTCACCGAGTGGGCTGGCATCTAATGTAATTTCATACATTTCCAAAGCTAATGTAGCTTTATCTATTACTATTACTTCTATAGCTACCATACTTGCCCCTTTGCTTACGCCTTTTTTAATGAAACTGTTAGGTGGGCAATTTATAGATATAGCATTCTGGCCTATGGTAATTGATATTTGTAAAATGATTATAGTACCCATAGCCATCGGGTTTCTGATTAATAAAATACTGAAAGACCGTAATGGCTGGTTACAAAAAATACTACCACTTATATCGATGGGAGGTATTACTATTATTATAATAATTATAACTGCTGCAGGGCAAAAATCGTTACAAACAGTTGGTTTAGCTTTGGTTTTTGCTACTGTTTTACATAATGTCGGTGGTTTTATGTTAGGCTATTGGGGGGCAAGATTATTTAAACTACCTGAACAGGACTGCCGTACAGTAGCTATTGAAGTAGGGTTACAGAATGCTGGTCTGGCCTCAGGATTAGCAAAAGCTATGGGTAAATTAGCAACCGTTGGCGTAGCGCCAGCTTTGTTTGGGCCGATTATGAATATTACCGGTTCATTATTAGCCAGTTACTGGAGTAGGAAATCAGTAGATAGATAAAGCTTTAAAACCATAGAAGCACGAGTGGTATCGTGCCTCTATGGTTGGTATATGTGTGATGGCTTACCTATTGGCATACATGCTTTCGTAGTAATTCAGGTAATCGCCACTGGTTACGTTCTTCAACCAATTTGTATTGGCTAAATACCAATCTACTGTGCTTGCCAGACCTTCCTCAAATTGTAGTGATGGTTCCCAGCCTAATTCTTTCATCAATTTAGAAGCATCAATTGCATATCTTAAATCATGGCCGGCACGGTCTTGCACATAAGTAATCAATTTAGCAGATGTACCTTCAGGGCGTTCTAATTTCTCGTCCATGATTTTGCATAACAGATACACCAGATCAATGTTTTTCCATTCGTTGAATCCTCCGATATTATAAGTTTCTCCGTTTACACCATTATGATAAATTACATCAATGGCTCGTGCATGATCTTTTACAAATAGCCAGTCTCTCACGTTTTCGCCTTTACCATATACAGGAAGTGGGAAATTATGAATAATATTATTAATCATCAACGGAATCAATTTCTCCGGAAAATGATTAGGCCCATAGTTATTTGAGCAATTAGATACCACTACTGGTAATTTATAGGTATTATGATACGCTCTTACAAAGTGATCAGAAGAAGCCTTTGATGCCGAGTATGGTGAACGAGGGTCGTAGCTGGTAGTTTCTAAAAAGAACTCCTTAGGGTCATGCAACTCGCCATATACCTCGTCAGTCGATACATGATAGAATCGTTTACCTTCATAATTGCTATCTTTCCAAGCTTCACGGGCTGCATTCAACAGATTTACTGTGCCTATTACATTTGTCATTACAAAAGCCATAGGGTCAGAGATAGATCTATCAACGTGCGATTCAGCCGCTAAGTGGATAACCCCGTCAAAATTATATTTTTTAAACAACCCATTTATAAAATCTGCATCTACTATATCTCCTTTTTCAAAAACATAGTTTGGGAAATCTTCAATATCTTTGAGGTTTTCAAGATTACCAGCATAAGTTAGTTTATCAAGATTAACGATTTGATAATCAGGATATTTAGTAACAAAAAGGCGAACCACGTGAGAACCGATAAAACCCGCACCGCCAGTTATTAAAATGTGTTTTGATTGCATTTTTATTGTTTCTATGTTTTTAATAAGCCAAACACTTATATAAGCCATTTGTTTACAAGCCGCCTTACTTATTTCTTATTTTTTGCTATTTTCTTTTCCCATCTCCAGGCATCTCTCACACTATCTTCCAGCGTTTTTTCAGTTTTCCAACCCATTAGTCGTTCAGACTTCTCAACACTTCCGTATATTTTTTCTACATCTCCTGCTCTACGAGGTCCTATTTCATAATTCAGTTTCACTTTATTTACTTTCTCAAACGCTTTAATAATTTCTAAAACCGTATTGCCTCTGCCTGTGCCTACATTAAATACATCATAGTAATTATCCTTTTGATTTGAAAGCAATTTTAATGCCGAAACATGCGCTTTTGCTAAATCTACTACATGAATAAAATCTCTGATATTAGTGCCGTCCGGAGTATTATAATCATTGCCAAAAACCGTTAGTTTTGGTCTGATGCCAATTGCCGTTTGGGTAATAAAGGGTACCAAGTTACTTGGTACACCTCTTGGCAGCTCGCCTATGTTGGCAGATGGGTGTGCACCAATCGGATTAAAATAACGAAGTGCTATGATTTTTAGTAGATTTCCGGCCGTAATGGTATCGCGCAGAATATCTTCACAAATAGTTTTAGTATTGCCATAAGGCGAAGCCGCAGGTTTACGAGGGGTATCTTCAGTAACGGGTATTTCGTCAGGCTGTCCATATACGGTACATGATGATGAGAAAACAAGATTTTTTATGCCCAATTTCAGCATTACTTCTAAAACCTTAAGGGTAGACCCAATATTATTCTCATAATACTTCAAAGGTTTTTCTACGGACTCTCCTACCGCTTTATAGGCCGCAAAATGTATAACACCCTCAATATTTTCTTTTTTACAGATTTGCTCTAATGCTTTCAGATCATTACAATCTTTCTCATAACATTTCACAGGTCTTTTCAGGATTTTCCTTAGCCCCTTTAGTACAGTTTTTTCTGAGTTATTAAAGTTATCAATAATGATGGGTTCATACCCTGCGTTAATCAGTTCAACAACTGTATGAGAGCCGATAAATCCGGCGCCTCCGGTAACTAAAATTTTCATAAGCTAAAAAATCCTGTTAGTGTTAAAAAGTTTTTTACGAAAACCATTTGTTTTTTTAACAAAAGTATGAATTTAGAGGTGTAATTTGAAAAATTTGAGCTTTGAAGTTTTACTCTGTCAACAAATAGTGAAGTAATTTATTGGCAATCAGTCATTTATAATCAGAACGGGGAGAATAGCTATGAAAGAATCGGAAATAAAAGCATTAGTAACACTACTTGATGATGATGACATTGAAGTAGCACAGCACGTAGAAAAGCAATTGCGAAATATTGGTGGGCCTGTTATTCCGCTATTAGAGCAACTCTGGCAAGAGAATGAGTGGAATCCGTTATTACAAAAGAAAATAGAAGATTTAATTCATGAGCTACAATATAATATATTAATAGAACGCCTATTGGATTGGAAAAAAGAAGGATATGAAGACCTGCTGGAAGGAATGTGGATAATAGCAACCTATCAGTATCCTGATTTAACATTAGATAAACTTCAACAAAGTATCAATGATATTTATTTTGATGCCTGGCTCGATTTCAGGGATGACTTACACCCCCATGACCAAGTGCGGATTTTGAATCAGGTCTTTTTTGAAAAATATAAGTTTTCTTCAAATACTAAAAACTTTCATTCTCCGGCAAATTCTATGCTCAATCAGGTTTTTGAGCAAAAAAAAGGAAACCCTATATCGCTTTGTGTGATTTATATGCTTATTGCCAAACGTCTGCATATGCCCGTGAGCGGTGTAAATCTGCCAAGTTTGTTTGTGCTGACTTATAAGAGCCCACAAATACAGTTTTATATTAATGTTTTTAACAGAGGGCTTATTTTTACAAAAGTTGATATAAGTAATTATATCAAGCAAATGCATTTATCTTCACAGGAAAGTTTTTATCAGCCTTGCACAAACTTAGACATTATTTGCAGAGTTTTGCGTAATCTGATAGTATCATTTGAGAAAATACCGGATATTGAACGTGTAAGAGAAGTTGAGAATCTTCTGAAATTATTGACAGAATAATTTTCTAACAAACCATAACTAAATAATATTGAGCTATTTTTTCAACAATTAATGTATATGACTGATCAATCTCATTGATTTTAAGACGCCCGATTATTGTTTGCTGGTCTTTTGTGAATGGGGAGATCAGCAGGTTATCTATAAAAATCACTTTTCGTTTACCATATAATTTATAGAGTGCTTCTTTGGCTGACCAATAGATACAAAGTTTGTCTAAATCATTGTCGGCATCATTTATTTCTGTTTCAGACAAATATTTGTGGGCGATTCTCAGCAATTTATCATGTGGTTGTTCGAGGTCAATTCCTAAAGACTGAGATTCGTGCATTACTACCGCTATGTATTCGGTTGTGTGAGTTAACGAAAACTGCCAAGAAGAGCCTACTAAATAAGGTTTTCCGTATTGGTCTTTCTTAATTCCTAAATATTTTGTACCCAATTTATCTGCCAGATATTTAATAGTTAATCTGCTACAAAAAAACTCTATCTGTTTTTGTGGGTGATGGATACCGGCTAATTCGGCATCTGTCAGAATATCAGAGGGTAGCATGGCTTGCAATGTATCATGAGACTCTGTAATATGCCATACGGCCAGGTGAGAATGGTTGGTATATGTTTTTTCTATAGTAATGGGCATTGCAATATGGCTTGATCAAATATCTGTCTGCTTTAAACCTTTATTTTCATTGTAAATAAAAGATAATAAACTGAAACACTGATTTTGATTTATAATATTTTTTATATTTGTTTTTATCTCACGTACTTAATCTAATAACTATTATTACTAATCTATCCATGAACTCCACTCAAAATCATGTTACTGATATTGTTCCTGAAATCATTACTACACGTATTTTTAATCAAAAAAAAGAATTATTGTTTGAAGCCTATAATAATCCTGCAATTCTGGCACAATGGTGGGGGCCAAAAGGATTTACCAATACTATTCATGAATTTGATATGAGCCCTGAGGGTAAATGGTTCTTTACTATGCACGGCCCTGATGGCAAAGACTATAAAAACAAGATTATTTTCAGGGAGATTGTACCATTTGAGAAAATAGTTTTTGACCACGCAAGTGGGCCGTATTATAAAGGAACTGTCATTTTTGCTGATACCGATATGACCAACCACACCCGATTAAGCTATTGCATGGTATTGGAATCATTAAAGGTTTATAATAACCTTAAGGACTTTATTATTGGAGCAAACGAAGAAAATTTTGACCGATTAGAAGAAACTTTGAATAAATTAATAAGAAATTAAAAAATTGTTCTGATAGTAAACAGCATATTATTTTATTTTCTCGTCTTTTGTCTGTATGATTTGCTTTTTTGTAGGCATTCTTTTGGCGTACATCTAATTTTTTTTGATATTTGACCAAATCAGTTGGTGATAACTAAACTTAAAATCTTTAACCTATGATTACTAAACAATACTAATTTTATCCAAATCAATCAGGCTATTATTTTAAACTATCTACCATTTATTTTATTTTTTGCAACACCCTATTATTTATATTTTTTGAATTATTACAAGTTTCTCTTGTAAATAAAGCGTATAATTAACATTTTTTGCCATTTTCACTCCTATATGTGAGGTAATTATCTTTTTTTCATTTATTTTTAATTTCTTTAATTAATCCTATAACAAACTAGAATGCGAATGAACAAACTTTTACGAGTTTCATTAGGTTGTCTATTCCTCTTTATTTCTTTCTGGGGAAATGCACAAGATGTTGATGTAACAGGGAAGGTTACTTCAACTGAAGATGGTAGTCCGCTACCGGGAGTTTCAATTACAGTAAAAGGTACAACAAAGGGTACAACTACCAATGTAGATGGGAGTTACAGAATATCTGTTCCTGCCAATGCTGTTCTTCAAGCCAGTTTTATCGGCTTTACTACTTTAGAGCAAACAGTAAATAACCGCAGTATTGTAGATTTTGTGCTTGTTCCTGCTACACAAACCTTGAACGAAGTGGTTGTAACGGGTTATGGCTCACAAATCAAACGTGATTTAACAGGTAATATCGTTAAAATCAAAGGAAGTGACATAGCTGATATGCCTGTTACTACTTTCGAGCAAAGTATTCAGGGTAAAGCTGCCGGTGTTCAGATCAATCAGGGTACTGGTAAACTGGCACAAGGTATTCAGATACGTGTACGTGGTCAGTCATCGGTATCAGCTTCTAATGAACCACTTTATGTAATTGATGGTATTCCGATGACAAACGGCGACCTTTCTGTAGCCGGTGGTGCTACTAATCCGACAGTAGATATTAACCCGCAAGATATTGAATCTATAGAAATCCTGAAAGATGCTTCTGCCGGAGCCATCTATGGTGCCCGTGCGGCTAACGGTGTAGTTCTGATTACCACTAAAAAAGGTAAAACAGGCAAAACAAATGTTACTTTTGGCATGCAATATGGTAAAAGTAAACCAACCAATGTATTGAAGTTTTTGAATACTCAACAATATATGGATTTCTACCGCCAGGCCGCAGCTAACTCAGATGAACTTGATGGCTATGACCCAAGCGACCCGGATTCATATACTTCATATATGGAGAGTTTCTTTGTAACACAAAGTCTGGGAACTTTAGGAACTGCGAATCAGGCCGATACTGACTGGGCTTCTTTAGCTTATCAGGATGCTCCGTCTCAACAATATGACTTAAGTGTGAGTGGCGGTTCGGATAAAACTACCATCTTCATGTCAGGACAGTTTTTAGACCAGCAAGGTATTCTGGCAGGAAATGCGTTTAATCGTATGACAGGCCGTTTGAATCTGACTCATAAAGTTACTGACAAGCTGACTGTAGGTATGAATATGGGTATTACGCGCTCTTTTAACCAACGTGTATCTGGCGACCGTCAGTTTGACAACCCTCAACAATTGGTGGCACTTCCGCCAATGACACCTGCAACAGACCCTGAAACAGGCTTGCCAGTGGGTTCTCCTCCGGGTGATATTTCAATTCCGGTGTATTACAATGCGTTAATTAACCTTGGTAATGCTTACTACAATACTACTGTACACCGTAACATTGGTAATGCATTTGGTGAATACAAATTTTTTAAAGGTTTGAGATTCCGTACTGAATTAGCTATAGATTTATTGAACCAACAAGAAGAACAATATTATAACAGCAAAACGCAGCGTAACTTTGGTGCACCACAGGGCTACGGCTACAACCGTTTTGTAAGAGTTGAAAACTATAACACCAATAATTATTTTGTCTATGACAATACTATTGGTGTACACGCCTTTGATGCAACAGCGGGTATGTCGTTCCAGAATTCTCTTTCAAAATCAAACGTAGCAGAAGGTAGAGATTTCCCGTCAGACGCTTACCGTATGATTGCCAGTGCAGCACGTAAAACAGATGCAAGCTCAGCACAAACCAATTTCAATTTCCTTTCTTACTTTGCTCGTGTAAACTATAAGTTTAATGAAAGATACCTGATTGGTTTAAGTGCACGTACGGATGCATCTTCCCGTTTTGGTAAAGATAACCGATATGGTTTCTTCCCTGCGGTTTCAGCGGGCTGGATTCTTACAGAAGAAAACTTTCTTAAAAATATAGAAGCTATCAGTTTCTTGAAACTGCGTGCCAGCTGGGGTAAAACCGGTAACGCCGAAATTGCTAACTTTGGTCACTTAGGTTTATTTGCAGGTGGTGCCGGTTATGGTTCACTACCTGGTCAGGCACCTGCTCAGTTGGCTAACCCTGATTTAAGTTGGGAAACTACTCAGCAAATTGATTTTGGTTTAGATTTTGGTTTTCTGAAAAACCGCATCAATGGTGAAATTGACTACTACGAAAAAAATACCACAGGTCTATTGCTGAATGTGAACGTACCTGGAACTACAGGATTTGCAACACAATTGAAAAACGTAGGTTCGTTAAGTAACAAAGGCTTTGAGTTTGTATTAAACACTGACAATATTGTTGGACAATTCAAATGGAAAACCAGTTTTAATGCTTCAACCAACACAAACAAAATTACTAACCTTCAAGGACAAGTAATTGAGGGGGGATTAAGCAATATGAGCCGCGCCGTAGAAGGTCAGCCATTAGGTGTATTTTATACAGTAGAATACGCTGGTGTTGATCCGGCAAACGGAAATGCCTTATTCTACAAAAATACACCAAATGCTGATGGATCGTTAAGCAGAGAAACAACCAGTGTTTATAGCCAAGCACAGCGTACGGTAATCGGCAGCCCACTTCCTAAATGGATTGGGGGTATTACCAATACTTTCAGCTATAAAGGTCTTGAACTAAGCGTATTCTTTAATGGTGTATTTGGTAACAAGTTGAATTTCTATGGTGTAGGACGTTTCTCTTCTGCTAATGGTCGTTTTGAAGATAATCAGACTGTAAATCAGTTGGATGCCTGGACACCACAAAATACCAATACAAACGTACCACAGGCACGTTTATTCTTTAATAATGGTGCGCAAGCCTCAAGCCGTTTTATTGAAGATGGTTCATTTGTACGTCTGCGTAACGTAACATTGGCTTATAATCTTCCGAAATCTCTTTTGAGCAAGGTTAAAATAAGCAATGTAAGATTATATGTAACCGGACAAAACTTATTGACATTTACCAAATATTCTGGTTGGGATCCTGAAGTGAATGCCGATGATATTGTATCGAATATTGCTTTGGGTTATGACTTCTATACTACACCACAGGCAAAAACAATTATGGGTGGTTTAAATATTAGTTTCTAATTTCTTTTTCGTTATGAAACAGAAAGCAGTATTCTTATAGTTAATTATTTAAAGCAATCAGACAAAATGAATAAAAATATAAAAAATTGGTTATTTATTGGTGCAACAGTTGCGTTTATGACAAGCTGCGATAGCCAGCTTGATGTAAAACCAACCGCATCTATTGATGAATCAGAAGCCCTTGCCAACTCTCAGGCAGTAGAAGTAACACTTACAGGTGCTTATGATGCCTTGAGTAGTACTAATCTTTATGGTGGGGCAATTCAATATTCAGGCGATTTATTAGGTGATGAATCTGAAGTAAGATTTGCCGGAACTTTCACCACATTAGATGAATTATGGCGTAAAACTTTTACGACTACCAACGGACAAACACAAGCTACGTGGTTAGCAGGTTACAATACAATTAATATTGCTAATAACGTATTGTCAGCAATTGATAAAGTTGATGCTGCTAAAAAGAACAGCGTAGAGGGTGAAGCAAGATTTATTCGTGGATTAGTGTATTTTGATTTGGTTAGACTTTGGGCAAAAGCATGGGGCGATGGCGATGCCAACGCTAACCTGGGTGTACCTTTGGTTACTACACCAACACGTGGTGTAACGGAAGCCGATTATCGGGCACGGGCAACTGTAGCGGCTATTTACGCACAGGTAATTGAAGATCTTACCAAAGCTGAAAGTCTGTTAGGAAATCCATCAAATACGGGTTTTGCCTCAAAAGGTGCAGCACAGGCTATCTTGGCCAGAGTATATTTACAACAAGGCAACTATGCAGCTGCCCGAGATGCTGCGAATAGAGTAATTGCAGGCCAGCAATTCTCTTTAACAGAAACATTTGATGAAGCGTTTTTTGATGACACTAACGATAGCGAGGTTATCTTTAAAATTATCGTTACTGATCAGGATGGTGGCAATGCCATGAATACCTACTATGCGCCTTCAACTTATCAGGGTCGTGGTGATATTCGTGTGCAAACCAAGCATCTTAACCTTTATCAATCAGACGATTCAAGAGGCACATTCTTTGTGAGAGCTTCTGGCAATACATATACAGCGAAATTCCTGGATCAATATGGCGACGTACCTGTGGTTCGCCTGGCTGAAATGTATCTGATTCGTGCTGAAGCTAATGCACGTTTAGGTACATCTACCGGAGCTACTCCGCTAAATGATGTTAACCTAATCAGAGCAAGAGCAGGTGCGCCTTTATTAACTACTGTTTCAATAAATGATATTTTAGCTGAACGTCACTTAGAATTAGCATTTGAAGGTCAGCAAATTCATGATGCCAAACGCATCAAGAAAAATGTAGGAACTTTGCCTTTCAGCGATAATAAATTAGTCATTCCGATTCCACAACGTGAGATTGATACTAACAAATCTCTTGTTCAAAATCCGGGATATTAATTTATAAATTAAAATAAATATAAAACGGGAGCCACATTCATATGCTGCTCCCGTTTTGTTTTTTATTACTACTACAATTAGCCCTTCTTTATCTTACGCCTTTCACTTTCATTGGCAAAATAAAAACTGATTCAGTGGCGGTAATAAACAATGTATCCATATTCTTGCCGCCAAAGCATACATTGGCAGTCCATCTTGCGGGTATTTCAATCTTTTCAATTTTCACACCGTCAGAATTATAAATTGTTACTCCTCTACCTGCCAGATAAATATTACCCTGGCTATCCACTGTCATACCATCTGAAAGGTCTTTGGCAAATTCTTTTTTATTACTTAAAGACCCATCGGTATTAATATCATACCTTACAATAGCCTGGTTTCCCATATCAGAAACATACAGGTATTTATTATCAGGTGTACCTATCAGTCCATTTGGTTTTTTAATTTCAGGGTCTACTAAAATTGCCTCGCTTTTACCTTTTGGCAAATAATAAAGTTTTTCTCCACCTATTTGTGGGTCTGGGCTTTTTCTTTCCCAATAATCTCTCTGAAAATAAGGGTCAGTAAAATACATTCCTCCTTTTTTATCAATCCATAAATCATTAGGGCCATTAAAAATATGCCCTTTATGATTTTTTAATAATACAGTAACTTTTTTATCAGGGCTGATCGACCACATTTCGTTATGTTCGTCGGCACAGGTAATCAGATTGCCTTTTTTATCAAAATACATACCATTCGAACGCCCTGCCTTATCCATAAAAACAGACAAGTTTCCGTCGGTATCATACTTCCATATTTTGTTATTGGGTTGATCGGTAAAAAAAACATTACCTTTTTTGTCAACAGCAGGCCCTTCTGTAAAAGAAAACTGACTGGAAATTAATTGTGGTTTTGCACCTTCGGCTATAAGACCCGATTGCTGGCTGAATCCTTTCATAGCTATAATTGTCATTAAAAACACAATTATAACCATTGATTGTTTCGTATTGTTTCTCATTGAATAATTAGAATAATTTGAATAGATAACGTAAAAATATAAATAAGTCATTAGAGTAAGGTATCTGTTATCAAATTTTAACCCTGATTCATTAAACGTTTGTTGCAAGGTAAGGCTGGCATGGTGAAATAATCCTACAATATCTGATTTGTAGGCTTTTGTTATGAGGAAAATTTATCTGTTTCAGAACCTCCAGACCTATGGTATAGTTTTTTCACTTTTTTTGTAAACCTTTCTTTTAAAATCACTTAAATGAATTGATTATGAAAAATTACAGCAAAAACTTTGGTTCGAGTGATAATGCCCACCAGGAGGGAGAAGATTTAAGAAGATTATTTTTAGATGGCCTGCGAGATTTGTATTGGGCTGAAATCCGATTAACAAAATCACTGCCGACTATGGCTCAGGCAGCTACTTCTAAAGGATTAACGAGAGCTTTTGAGTCTCATCTAAGCGAAACGGAAGAACATGTGAACCGAATAGAACGAATTTTTAAATTGGTAGATGAAACAGCTCAAGGCAAAAAATGCCCTGCAATGATAGGTTTGCTGGAAGAGGCTGACGAAATAACAAAATCGACCAAAGATGGCTCTTTAGTGAGGGACTGCGGGCTGATCTTAGCTGCACAAAAAGTTGAACATTATGAAATTGCTTCTTACGGTACTTTAAGAACTATAGCTGAGATATTGGGCTACGAAGAGGTAGCTGATATTCTGCAATTGACCCTGAATGATGAAGAAGATGCAGACAGTAAGCTAACACAACTGGCACAATCTCATATTAATGTAGCCGCAGCTCAAGAATAAAACCAGGAATGAATAATAGTTCAGGTGTATTATATGTGAAAGAAGCCTTGTCTGTCGGCAAGGCTCTTTCTTTTAATCAAATACCGTTATTGCTGATTTTTCTTTTTGTCTTTCTTTCCACCAAATACTTTTTCTAAAAAAGTCTTTTTCTCTGACTCTGCCTGTATGTTTCCAATACTGATTGTATTGTCAACAGACGGTTTCAATGCATTTACAAAGGCATTTCTTAAAACATAATTAATGGCTGTCCAGAGATTGGCGTCGGGATTTTCGAATCTTCCTTTAACAGGTATCTTGGTGGCAAACTGGTCTTTTGGCTGGTTTGTAAAAATTTCAGCTACTGTTCCAATAAGTGTTTCCCACAATATCTGCCCCAGATTTCCTTCTTCCTTGTTAAATTCAACTATATCTAAATCTTTGATCAGTGGTTTTACATACCCATTAAATGCTCCATCTTTGGCAGCGAACTCGGTATATAAGCCAAAATTACCTTTGCTTACATCAAACCTGCCATAGGCTTTAAAGAAATTATTGAGCAAAACCATATTTACATCAGTAATTCTTGCATTCAAATCAAAAGTTGGCTGTTTTTTCAGTGGATCCAGATTAACACTCAACTCAAATCGCCCTTCGTACACATCTCCGGTAGCACTTAACTTTCCGGGTAATAGTTTTGTACTGTCGTTTACATTTGTGAGGTTTTCTGCTACTGCATAAATTCTGTTCATTGATACATCTACCTCAGGACTGCTATTCTGGTCAATGTAGTGAATCTGACCATTATTAATTTGAAAGTGATTTACTTTCAAGGGCATAAGGTCTCTGATCAAGTCTCTGAAATCAGAGGTATCTGCCTTAATATCCTCTCCGTTATGTTTACCTTTAACAAAATTCAGAACAGGGTTTTCTACATATATCTCTCCTACTATTGAGCCTTTAAAAATTGATTTCCACTGTATGGATAAGTCAATTTTTGGGCTTTTAAAAAATGGTATTGTATCACGTTGCTTTGTTTCGCTATTGATTTTTTCAATTTTTAAATCATTAATTACGTATGCACCCCTGATTAAGGCGATGTCAATATCCTCAACGTGTCCATGATATTGCTCCATTTCAGCTAATGTTTTGTTCACATATTTCAGAACGATAAAGGGTAAAACCAATCGCAAGACAACCAGAAGTACGATAATGCTACCTGTTATAATAAGCCATCTACGTTTTTTGGGTGGTTTAACTGAACCATCATGCGGTTTTTCTGATGCTATTTTTCTATTCCTTTTCATAAATCTTAAAAGTTGTGGTCAGCATAAATTATGACTTTTCAGTTTTTTTGTCTTTTTCATGCTGTTTGATTGTCTTATTTACAAGTAACTCTTCCTCTTCTGATAAGTCAACAAGAATAGCGTCTTTGCTTGGTTCAATCCCTCTACCAAAATGCGTGGCAAACTGTTTGGTAAACTCAGCCCCAAAAAAGACTATCATACAAGAGTATGATACCCAGAGCATCACTAAAATAATAGACCCAGCAGCACCATAAGTAGAGCCTGGTTCGGCTTTACCAAAGTAGACACCGAGCCCGAATTTACCTAAAATGAAGAGTAAAGTAGTAACCATTGCACCAATCCAAACATCTTTCCATTTGATTCGGGCATCAGGCAAAATCTTATACATTAAGGCAAATAGCACTGAGATAACCGCAAAGGAGATAAGGAAATTGATAGCCTGAAACAAGAATAATATAAAGTCGGGCAGGTGAACCTTTATCCAGGTACTGAAAGCTGCTAATGCGGTAGTTAATATTAAAGATACCAATAATAAAAAACCAATTGAGATGATTAATCCAAAAGAAAAAAGGCGGTCTTTCAGTAGTTTCATCCATTTTTCTTTTCCTTTCAACTCTGGTTTAACTTTTACTTCCCATATCTGGTTAAGCGAGGTCTGAAGTTGTAAGAATACCCCCATTGCCCCAAAAACAAGAGAGATAATGCCAATAATTGTAGCTATAATTGATTTTTTTTCCTCCCCTGCCTTGGCTATAATCTCTTCAATCTGTTTTGCCGTATCGGTTCCCATAGCTGTGCTAATCTGGCTCGAGATTTCGCCTTGCACAGCTTCTCTACCAAAAGCCAGACCTGCTAAAGCGATAATGATTACCAAGAGGGATGGAATAGAAAAAATAGCATAGTAAGCGATAATAGCGCTTTGCCTGAATGGATCTGCGGCATTCCAGGCCTTAAAAGATTTTTTGGTAATGAGCCATAAATTCTTAGGACTTGCTTTTGAGTTACTCATAATAGTAAATTTTAAAACGATTCATAAAATGTGATTTTACTACTATACGTATTTCTGAGATAAAAATTCAGTCCATGCCTGATTTGTAGAATTACTTGCGCATAATTGTGAGAAGATAATTTTTGAAAAAGAAAAAAAATCTACATGGTTTAATTTGTCAGATATTACTAAAAATATGCCCATGATATGGTTTTCTGGTCGGATTTGGGTCTAAAAGCACTTAATTATGACTTAATCGAGTTAAATAACAGCATTATGGAGAGGCTTTTACATTTGTCTTTAGGCTATACTTTCTGCACTTCGCATGATTTTTTTTAATGCATTATTATTCCGGCTCATAATAGCTTCGATAGGCTAAAAGTTACTTATACCTATCGGGTAGACTTCTTATTTCAGAATTATGGCAATTATTTGTTTTCAACATACGAAATAAAATAGCTATGAATGAGGTAATGATTCAGTTTTTTGAATGGTATTATCCAGCAGATGGTACACTTTGGAAAAAAGTAAGCCAAGAAGCAGCCCTACTGAAAAAAACAGGTATTTCGGCCGTCTGGTTGCCTCCTGCTTACAAAGGCTCAAAAGGAGTGTTTTCGCAAGGCTATGACGTATATGACCTTTATGATTTAGGAGAGTTTGACCAAAAAGGAACTATCAGAACAAAGTATGGTACAAAAGAAGAATATATATCGGCAATTAATACACTTCATCAACAACATATTCAAGTATATGCCGATATTGTTTTGAACCAACTGGGAGGTGCTGATGAAACCGAGAAGGTAATGGTAAGAAAAGTAAATCCTGAAAACCGTACAGAATTTATCAGCCCACCATTTGAAATCGAAGCTAACACGAAATTTAATTTCCCGAACCGGAAAAAGAAATACTCAGCGTTCGAATGGGATTATAATTGCTTTACTGGAGTTGATTGCGCCAAAGGGATTGAGGAAAGTGAAAAATGTATTTACAGTATTATCAATGAGTATGGCGATGACTGGGAAGAGGTAGTAGGCAACGAAAAAGGAAATTATGATTATCTGATGTTCTCGGATATAGAATTCCGAAATACGGCAGTAAGAGAAGAGCTGAAACGCTGGGGAAAATGGTATTTTGAAACTGCGGGTTTTGATGGGGTGAGATTAGATGCGCTAAAACACATTTCGCCAGCTTTTTATAATGAATGGCTTGATTTCATGAGAATCAATGTCAAACATGATTTGTTCGTGATTGGGGAATACTGGGCTTTTACAGATGTGCCTCTTCTTGAGGAATATATCAGAGCCACAGGGTCACGGATTCATTTGTTTGATGTTCCCTTACATTACAATTTTCACCACGCATCAAATTCTGGAAAAAATTATGATTTGAGAGGGATTCTGAATAATTCACTAATGGTAAGAAGGCCTGATTTAGCTATCACTTTTGTTGAAAATCATGATACGCAGCCTTTTCAGGGTTTGGAATCAGCAGTAGAACCCTGGTTTAAACCATTGGCCTATGCGCTTATACTACTCAGACAAGAGGGATACCCTTGTATTTTCTATTGTGATTTATATGGTACTTGCTATACTGAAAAAAGGCCGGATGGTACAGAAGAAAAAGTATTAATGCCAAAAATTTCGGCTCTTGAAAAACTCCTTTCAGCCCGTAAGGAAAATGCATGGGGAGAACAGGAAGATTATTTTGACCATCCTAACTGTATTGGTTGGGTAAGAAAAGGTGATGGCCAGCATGAACCCTGTGCTGTGATGCTTTCAAATGGCAAAGAAAATCAGAAAGCCATGCAGGTTGGCACACAATATTCAGGCAGCTATTTTATAGATTTTCTTGGGAATAGTAAAGTAAAGGTGAGGATAGATGAAAATGGCATAGGAAATTTCAGGGTAAAAGCGGGCTCGGTATCTGTCTGGGTACCTGAAAACCAAAAATAAACTGTTGGATACTTCTTAAAACTTAAAATCCACAAAAAAATGAAATCTTCTAAAAAAGACATTGACAATGCTGAATCGGCTGAAAGTGAAATGGAACAAAAGCCCATTTTTGAACGAGCCTACGACAGACAAGATAAGAAATTAGTGAATAAAGTGGCAATAGTTACAGGAGGTGATAGCGGAATTGGCCGTGCCATTTGTGTAGCCTTTGCCCGTGAAGGTGCCAATGTAGCTATTGTTTACAGAAAGGATAGTGCTGATGCCAAAGAGACCAGGAAACTGGTAGAAGAAAAAGGGACAAAGGCAATTATTGTAGGTGCTGATATAAGTATTGAAAAGAATTGCCAGAAAATCATAAATAAGGTGATAAAAGAATGGGGCCGAATTGATATTTTAGTAAATAATGCAGCAGTACAGTACCCTCAGACAGAGATTGAGAATATCAAGGAAAAACAACTTTTGCAGACTTTCAGAACAAATATTTTTTCTCAGATATTTTTGGTTCAGGCAGCTTTGCCTCATCTGAAAGAAGGTAGCGCAATTATCAATACAACCTCTGTTACTGCCTACCGTGGAAATCCTTATCTATTAGATTATTCGGCTACAAAGGGAGCTATTGTATCTTTTACACGCTCGTTGTCAGGAATATTAAATGGTAAAAAAATACGGGTTAATGCCGTTGCTCCGGGCCCAATCTGGACTCCTCTGATTACCACAACATTTCCTGATGAATCGTTAGATACTTTTGGGAAAGATACGCCTATGCAACGGGCAGGCCAACCAGCTGAAGTTGCTCCTGCTTATGTGTTTCTGGCTTCGGAAGATGCCAGCTATATTACCGGACAGGTTATCCATGTGAATGGCGGCGAGATTGTAAATGGATAGCCGGAATCTTTGTTTAATCAAAAACCTACATGATGAATCTGCAACCAAAAGAAATACTGACAGAAGAAGACGTGCAATGCGGTATGAGGCTGGGTGTAAGAGAGGGTCTGGCTACAGAAACCATGACCGTGCTGACAAGTGGTGCATTTTTAACTGCACTAAGCTTATTATTAGGCGCATCTAACCTACAAATAGGATTAATAGCTGCTTTGCCTGCTTTTTCTAATATTTCTCAGTTTTTAACAATCCTTTTGGTAAAACGATATAACAACCGACGAGCTATCAGTGTGTTGTTTTCTGTACTGGCGCGTATTCCGATAGTTGTCATAGGTATAATAGCTTTGTTTTTCCCGAATAGTATTTCGGTACAGTTTATTATCCTTTTCCTCTTTTTCAATTTCTTTTTTGCTTCAATGGCAGGTTTGAGTTGGAATGCCTGGATGAAAGACCTGATACCC
Organism: Emticicia sp. BO119; assembly: GCF_013912375.1. GTDB lineage: Bacteria > Bacteroidota > Bacteroidia > Cytophagales > Spirosomataceae > Emticicia. The sequence continues at coordinate 421,260 of NZ_JACETV010000006.1, forward strand.
GAAAAAATAATGGGCACATATTTTTCGAGAAGAAGTAGTTATCAGCAAACACTAAATGTATGTATGAGCCTAATGACCGCTTTAGGTATAGATTATATCAAGCACCATTACCCTGAACTGGAATTAGATTCTTATGGAAGTATGTTTGTTTTAGGCGGATGTATTGGTATGATAGGCGTATTCTTACTTTCCCGAATCCCAGAACCTCAATCTTTTCTGGGTGAAGAGACTATTTTTAAACTGTTTATTTTGCCCTTAAAAGACAACAACTTTTTGAGATTACTGGTTTTCAATTCATTCTGGGTATTTTCATTGAGCATAGCGACACCGTTTTTTACTGTGTTCTTACTACAGCACATGAACTACTCTATCTCTTATATTATTACTTTAACCATTATCAGTCAGTTATGTAGCATCGCTACGATTCGCAGCTGGGGTATTTTTGCAGACCGGTATAGTAATAAAACCATTCTTTCTATCTGTGCCCCTATTTATATTATATGCATCGGAGCCTGGTCTTTTGTAGGGATTTATACAGAGTTTATCTCGAATTTTGCCTTGCTAATAGTTATCTATGCATTAATGGGGGCAGCTACTGCCGGTATTAACCTTTCACTGACAAATATTGGTTTAAAACTTGCGCCACGTAAGGAAGCCATTGCTTATTTATCTGTCAAAAATACAATTACCGCCATTTTTTCTTTTATTGGCCCTCTTATCGGAGGTTTTTTGGCTGACTACTTTACTAACAGACACCTGAATATACGTATTGAGTGGACGAGCCCGAATATGGATAAAGTTTTTCGTCTTTTGTCTCTAAACCAATGGAACTTCTTATTTATTATCGGAGCTGTATTAGCCTTAATTTCACTTGAATTTTTAGTGAGAGTGAAAGAAGTAGGTGAAGTTGAGAAGAACCTGGTGGTGAAAATTATGCGGAGCAGTATCAGAAATAATCTGAAAGACTATTTTGTATTGGGCAATATGCTAAACTGGCATAATCATCTATTGGCTATAATCAGAAAGAAGAGACCAGAAACAGCGCAAAATGAAATTCCCAAGCAAATATGAGTATTTAAGAAATTTGCGCTGGCACAGAAATATTGATTATTAAATCAGCTTTAACGCCAATAGAACAATGGAAACGTTTCAAGAAATTTTCAGCCATGAAATAGAACTTACCGCACTTCAAATGGCTCTCAGAGCCACTGCTGTTTTTTTTATTGCCTTTGCTTTAATCAGAATAGCAGGCAGGCGTTCTTTCGGCCTTCGTACTCCTATAGATAATATCATTGTAATTCTTTTAGGTGCCATTCTTAGCCGCGCAGTTGTAGGTTCTTCGCCATTTATCCCTATCATATTTGCCAGTCTTGTTATTTGTATATTACATAGAATATTCGGTTGGTTATTTACTCATTACAGCGATTTTGGCCGGGTGGTTGAAGGGGAGAAAATTATCTTGTATGGAAATGGCCGATTCATTGACAAAAATATGAAACGAGGACTTGTGCGAAAAGAAGATATTATGCAAGCAGTAAGAAAAGCTACTTTTTCAGATAGCCTTGCAGGGATTGATAGTATATACCTTGAACATAATGGAGAAATAAGTATTACCAAGAAGATAAGTTTGAAAACAAATACTCATAAAGGCAAGCTTATTCATGCAAATTAATCAGTTTTTGGATATATCGAGCCAACTCTGACAAGGTTTCATTGACATAGAACAATTGAACTCTTACCGATTCATCTTTTTTTGCTGTTATTTTTCTTGAGCTTGTAATCATACCCTTATAAACTATAGTATAGTAAGCATATAGGTTATTATCTGATTCGGGTACAGGTGCTGCGTAGCCCGTAATACCTATCCCCCATTGGCTGTGAAATAAATCACATACATGTAGTGCCATTTCCTGGGCTATTTTTTCGGATACACAATTACAGGCTAAAGCCTGAACGGGCTCGACACGAAGATGGCGGAATTTCTGACCGACATTATAGGCAGTAATACCTCCCTGAAAAAAAAGTGAAGCATCTTCTGCCGTAGAAAATGCAGCCTGAATAAAGCCAGAGGTAACGCTTTCGGCTACGGCTATGGTTTCCTGACTGGCCATTAAAAAACTTCTGATAACTTCTATGGCTTTTCTGTCGAATAACTCTTTCATAGACAAATCATTGTTTAGTATTTATACAGAGATTATGCCTTAGAAAGTAAAAAATAATAGTCCATGAGTACCTGAGGAATTATTTACACATTTATTTCCGCCAACTTTAGTTTTCAATAAATTATCTTTAAGGCAATTTTTACTTTGACAATTTTTTCATTATGATAAAAATCGGGGTTATTAATGTTTCAGACAGGGCGAGCGCAGGTATTTATGAAGACATTCCGGGTAAGGCTGTGGTAGAGACTTTAAAGGAGTATCTGATTTCTGATTTTGAAACTGTGTATCGGGTAATACCTGATGAACAGTCTTTGATTTCGCAAACATTGATTGAGATGGCAGATAAACATAACTGTTGCCTGATTGTAACAACTGGTGGCACAGGCCCTGCTCTACGAGATGTAACGCCAGAAGCGACAGAAGCGGTGTGCCAGAAAATGATGCCGGGATTCGGGGAGTTGATGCGAATGGAAAGTCTGAAATATGTGCCAACAGCTATTTTATCCCGCCAGACAGCAGGCATCCGTAATCATTCGTTAATAATTAATCTGCCTGGTAAGCCTAAAGCCATCAGGCAATGTTTAGATGCTGTATTTCCGGCTGTTCCTTACTGTATTGATTTAATTGAAGGGCCGTATTTAGTTTGTAATCAAGATGTAATGAAGGAGTTCAGACCTAAAAGTTAAATAAAAAGTCTCAACCCTTACCAGATTGAGACTTTTTATTTAAAATCTATATTAAATTTTGTTATCGGCTTTCAGATACGTTTTGTTACCATTTGAATTGATGTAGTACTGACCCCCACGAGGACCTTCATAAATTGTACGTCCCTTCTGGTCTTTTCCGATTTGCTTATCGGCGCCTGCTATTCTTTTACGGGTACTTCCATCAGCTTCTTTGCCATCGTCTTTTGTATTTGGTTTTGGTACAGGTTTTATGGTATTATCTTTATCAGCTACTTTTTTTTCTTTCGTATCAGTCTTTTCTTTTTTATCGGTTTTATCTTTCTTATCTGTTTTATCGGCTACTTTTTTCTCCTTCGTATCTGTCTTTTCTTTCTTATCAGCTACTTTTTTTTCTTTCGTATCAGGCTTTTCTTTCTTTTCAGCAGTTTCTTTTTTCTCTGTCTTTTCTTTTTTTTCAGGTTTCTCCTTTTTCTCTTTCTTTTCAGCTACTTCTTTTTTTTCAGGCTTTTCTTTTTTCTCAGTTTTTTCTTTTGCTTTACCTTTGCTCTTCACTTCTTGAGCAGTTAAATCAAGCACAGAAAAACTTAGCAAACTCATAAATAATAGTACTAATATTTTTTTCATTGTTTTAGAGAGTTTTGGTTTAAACTGTATCAAATGTATGCAAACTATAAAAAAAAATGCAAGTCTTTCATTAAAAATTAATCTCTGTCGTTACTATTAGTAAATTCTTAAATAAAAATCTATGAGAATTAACTCCTTTTTAATCGTATTATTATTTCCCACGTTAGTTTTTTCCCAAGGTTATGTTTCAATTTCGGGGAAAATTATTGATAAAGCGACCCAACAAGCTCTTCCGAATGCTTATCTGAGTATTCCAAGTAAAGGTTTTTCAAGTCAGACAAATGCTGTAGGAGAGTTTAAATTCTTTTTCCCGAAAATTGACCTTGACTCAATGCTGATTATTTCGGCTATTGGTTATAAGAGTATAAGTAAGAAAGCATCGGCTTATGATTCGACCAGTGTTATTGAATTGGAAAAAGCTGAAACTTTAGCTTCAGTGCAAGGCGGAGACCCTAAAGTCTTATTGAAAGAAGCATTTGCTCTGGTCAAGAAAAATAACCCATCTTATCCTACTTACCAGATTGGTTTCTATCTTGAAACACTTGAAATGGAGAAATTAGGATTCGTAAAAATAACGGAAGGGATTTTAAGAGTTGAACGACCGCATACAGCTAAGGAAATTGGTGTTGAAAAAGCCAAACTATTGAAAGGGCGTAAATATGACTGGGCCGGACAGACAGCCAAACTTGATGGTTGGGGTTTTATGAACGGAGCAGCTATTGTGACGCGTTCGTTGGAAGGTGGCATACCTGAATATTTAGATAAAGGCAGTATCAATGATTATGACTTCAAAATTGATTCATTAATGACCTATTTTAACGATAGTCTGGTATATTCTATGAGTTTCTGGCCTGTTAATAAACGAGTGAAAGCAGCACGGAATGGCAAGATTTATATAGATGTAAATAACCAGGCGATTGTCAGGATTGAATATGAAATGACTCCTGAGGGAGTAAAAGATGTGATTGGCAGAAGCTTTATTGATAATACCAGAAAAGCCGGAAAAGTAGTAAAAGGCTATACACAGTTCTTACCTTTGAATGGCAAGTGGCAATTACAAGATAGCAAGCTAACGTTTGTAGCCGATTTTGAGGATAAACTTGAAAAGAAGTTTACTACTGAGGCTACAATGAATGTACAGTTTATGGCTAATGAAAGTATGCGAATGGGACGTAGTGCCATCAGATTAGATGACGAATTATTAACGACCAACAATTTCCCGAAGGGGGGTAAGTATGAAGAAGAATTCTGGTCTCAAAAAAATCATCTGGTTCCAACTCCTGCTATGCTGGAGATGATGGATAAGATGGTGAAGAAGTGAATATTTTAATTCCATTTAATCCCTCAAATCCTTATTTACTATGAGATGATTCAAAGTAAAATAAAAATAGATTCGTAAAAAAAGTCGAAATTTGTAGCTCTCTTACCTTCTACAAAAAACCAGACATGATACGAATCTTGAGCAAAGATAGCATAAAAAGATATATAGTTCTTTACCTGTCCATAGGAAAAAGAGGTGGTAGCCGTCATAGCGTATATGCAATAGTAAACGCCATTTTATACAAGCTTAAGACGGGTGTTCATTGGCACCTATTACCAGTTAAATCGTTGATTTATAGAGCTAAGATAAAATGGGGCAGTATTTTTTATCACTTCCGCAAATGGGTAAAAGATGGTAGCTGGCAGGCTGCTATGAGTGGATTAATAAGTAGTCATAGGCACATATTAGATTTGAGTGTAGGGCAGTTAGATGGGAGTCACACTGCAGCTAAAAGAGGTGGCCAGCAGGTAGGATACCAAGGATGGAAGAAACAAAACACTACTAACACTCTATGGTTAACAGACCGAAAAGGTTTGGTAGTAGGTTTTAGTCAGCCATTGGCTGGAAATCATCGCAGCGGCGAACCGTAATGATGCTTTTGAGATTGAATCAAAAATGGATAGTATAGTCAAACAACTTCAGAAAAGTACTATACGTGTTGATGGTTTATTTGTAAATGCGGATGCAGGTTTTGATACAGAGGATTTTAGAAAAGTTTGCCTAAAACATCATATCATTGCCAATGTGCCTGAAAATAAGCGTAATACAATTTCTCCGAAAGAAAGTAAAGTCATCTTCGACGAGGAAATGTATCAGTGTAGATATGTAATAGAAAGAACTAATGCCTGGTGTGATAGTTATCGTACAATGTTAATTCGACAGGATACTACTCGGATTCTTGGATGGCCTGGCATTGTCTGTTCGTTATCATTCAATGGGTAAAAAATCTCATAAAACTTTAAATCAGTTCTATTAAAAAATCCGTCAATCACAACAATCAAAAATATTTAATAATTTTTTACTTCCATTTTGGTTCAAAATTCAAACTATTGTTTTGGTTATCAGGATGAAATATTTCGAAGAATATAATGCCAAGTAATACATCATATTGAAAAAACAATTTTCTCATCACAATGTTATTTAACCTGGACTGATTACTACTTAATCAAAGAATTTATAATCATTAAATTTGAGAGGTTATTAATGCGTAACAACATTAATGACCTCTCAAAGTTACCGTTAAATAAAAACCCTTCTCTTTTGTTTTTGGATTAAACTCCTTATTATAAGTTTGACTGTCTACATCACTCAATTACTTTTAACTTAAAAATCTACAAACAAACTGAGCAATTTAATTAAACAACTATCGTTCACCTTAGTAGTACTTATACTACTTTCTTGTGAAAAAAAGGCTGTGACTGAAGAAATTCCTTCATCCTTAAAACCAGTGACTTCTTTAGCTGATGTTCAAAAAAATCTCCGCAAACTGAGAGCAAGCAGCAACGTTGAAAAGGTAAGTAAGCAAATCGAGAATGACCCTTTATTTAAAGATTATCTTAAAGCAATAGACCAATTCCGAGTTGAAAGATTCTCTTATAAAGAGAATCAGATTGACAGTGAGAAGCTGAAAACCGGTAATAAGCCTAAGTCTTATGACGAATTAGTAAACAAATTTAAAGAGGCCGGGATGAAAGACGCTGATAAAAGAATGAAAAACCACTTCGATATTGTTATAACAAAATCAAAATTATGTGATAAATACCCCGATTTCTGTAAGCTATCTGGTATGGAGCAAGCATCTATTCTTATAGAAAGCTCCAAAATTAAAATAGATTCTGAATTTTTGACGAAATATGACAAAGATTATCAGAAAGCAAAACCACAGAAATAAATACTAAACTCTTTAAATAAAATTATCATGAAAAAAATAGCGTTATTATTGGTACTATTCTTCTCTTTTGGTAACTTGACTCCATCTTATTCAGTACCTTCGTGTTGTCAGTGCTTTTATTATTATGAACAAAACGCATATGCAGTAGATGTTTTGGCAACAGCGGGAGTTAGTGGATGTTTCGATGATACTAATCCATTTGGATATTATGATATGGGAAGATTGGCGATGGAGTATTTTTCTGGTTTTAGTGGGATGTCATACATGGATTTAGCAGTACAATTTGGTACTTGGGCTTTTGATTTTGTTGAATGTGCAAATTTAGTGTATAACCAACAATGGCAAATACAAGAACAATTGCTTAACAATTTAAATGAGTGTGTTGCTAATTATTGCATTGGCGAAATATGCGGATAATTTAAATAACGATGTAGATACTAAGCAGGGTTTAAATACCCTGGTTATTTAATTGATTATAAAATGTTCGAACAAGAAATAAAAAAACAAATTCAGAACTTTAAAAATGGTGCTACTTATAGCGAAGTAAAAGGTCATTTGTTAGAAGAGTATAATGAGGTTGACGCACTTCATATTATAACCCACGCATTTAATAAATACAGACTTGTTAAAGCTAATAAATTTATCCTTTTTGGAATCCTTTTAATAACTATTACATACTTATATCACTTTTTTTATAAGGAAATAAAAAATTCTAATTTCGTGGTATTTAATAGCATTAGTATTATTATAATTTTATACGGCTTGTATCAAAAGTTTCAGTATAAGAAGGATGATTTTTAAAAATCATCCTTCTTATACTGAAACTTTACACATTAAATCTGAAGTGCATCACGTCTCCATCTGCCACTATATATTCTTTACCTTCAATGCGTAAACGTCCGACCTCGCGGCAAGCGGCTTCCGAGCCATACTTTACATAATCGTTATACCCAATAACCTCCGCCTTGATAAATCCTTTTTCAAAATCAGTATGAATTACCCCGGCTGCCTGAGGTGCTTTCCAACCCTCCTGAATTGTCCATGCTCTTACTTCCTGTACACCTGCGGTAAAGTAAGTACGCAAAGTTAATAGTTTATAGGCAGCTCTGATTAAACGATTCAGCCCTGCCTCTTTCATGCCATATTCTTCAAAAAACATTGCTTTATCGTCAGGGTCTTCCATTTCAGTAATCTGTGCTTCGATAGAGTTATTCAGAATAATCATCTGTGCTCCTTCTGCATCAGCTACTTTCTGCAATATGGCCGAATACTTATTACCAGTGTGCATAGAGCCTTCATCAACATTAGCTACATAAAGCACAGGTTTAATAGACAATAAGAATAAATCTGCTACCGCATACAATTCTTCTTTTGCTATACCCAATTCACGAATATTCTTGCCTTGTAATAGCCAATCCTGACAGCGTTTCAATATATCAAATTCAGCTTTTGCTTTGGCATCACCCCCTACTCTGGCTTGTTTTTCTATCTTCTGAATCTTCTTCTCCACACTCTCCAGATCTTTCAACTGCAATTCAGTATCAATGATTTCTTTATCGCTTACCGGATTTATATCGCCCTCGTCACGTAGAATATTCTCATCTTCAAAACATCTGATTACATGAATAATCGCATCTACTTCTCTGATGTTCCCTAAGAATTTATTTCCTAAGCCCTCTCCACGACTTGCTCCCCTTACCAATCCGGCAATATCTACGATTTCAATCTGGGTAGGTACAATTTTATTAGGTTTTACCAATTCGGCCAGTTTATTTAATCTCTCGTCAGGTACGTCTACTAACCCTACATTAGGATCAATGGTACAGAAACGATAATTGCTTGCCTGCGCTTTGGCACTATTTGATACGGCATTAAAAAGTGTTGACTTACCAACGTTAGGCAATCCCACGATTCCGGCTTGTAAAGGCATATAATCTGATTATCTTTAGTCTAAATGAAATTTTCCGCAAAATTACGCTAAAAGCAGGAGAAAGGCAAAAGTAAAGTAAAGGAGGCGCGGTAATATATCAGAATTTTGAATTGTTTATTAATAACAAAGTTCATATATTCAACGAGATACTATACAGCCTGACCTATATCTTGTGTTTTGTTAGTACAAGCCTATAATAGCAAAGCCTCTGAGAATCTCTCAAAGGCTGAATGTCTTTAACCCTTACGTAAATAACAACTATCAATAATAAGGGATTTTCAGATTCTGGCTTAAAGAAAACCTTTAGAATCAGCAGCAAAAATTGATAATTGATACGTTTGTAGAGCTACTCCCATTTTAAATCAGAACTACCACCTGATGCGTAGTCATCGGATTCTTCGTTAGGAACAGAAACCTGTTCGTTTTTGTACTGGTCAAAGTCGAAATCAGGCATCAGTTCAGTTTTAATGTGCCCAATTGTTTCTTGCAGAGCTTCAAGAAATTTGTTAAAATCTTCTTTGTAAACAAACATCTTGCTCTTTTCGAACACAAATCCTCCATCTTTCTGAAAACGACGGCTCTCGGTGATAGTTAGGTAGTAATCATTTGAACGGGTGCTTCTTACATCGAAAAAATAAGTACGCTTGCCCGCTCTGACACGTTTAGAGTAAATTTTGTCTCTGTCTTCTCTTTCCACAATCCTTTTAAGTTTTAGAGGTTTAGAATGATTTTCAAATATAGGTTTTTATTGCTTTATGTAAAATATTTTATTAGGATTTTCTATCAAAAATAATGATATTTTCATTTGAAATAAGAAATTTTCCGCATAAATATTTTAATTCTGTTTTATATACAAAATTTTTGATTGTTTTTGCACTTGATGAAATTTTCGTATCTATGCAATTCGAAAACAAATTTTAACCAAGAATGACCCTTAAAACAGTATCTTTTTTATGTTTATTCATTCTATTTAAACCTACTCAAGTATCCTGTCAAGCCTCAATTATTGGAGTCGAACTGTTTGGAAAAGCATCTTATTATGAAAACAAGTTTTATGGCAGAAAAACGGCCAGTGGTGAAATTCTGAAGAAAAATGTACTCACCTGCGCACACCCGACGTTGCCTTTTGGTACAATGATTGAAGTAACTAATCTGGCAAACAATAAATGGTGTATTGTGAGGGTTAATGATAGAGGGCCCTTTGCAAAAGGGAGGATTCTTGATTTGTCTTATGTAGCAGCGAAACAACTGGATATGTTTCGCCATGGTATAGCAAAGGTAAAATTGACGGTAGTAGGCGAAAATGATACGATTTATATTGAACGCCCCGATTCGATGATTAAAAGTGCGGCTGATTTAATAGTTAATGAACCTGAAGAGGAAGAAATAGTAATACCTTTAAAGCCTAAGCCCAAGACCGTCAGAACGAAGCCTTCAAAATCGTTAAAGAAGAAAAGAGCCAGCCGAAGAACCAATAACCCGGCAACGTCAAGTAGTAACTCGAAGAAACCAGCAGTAAAAAAAGGAACTAAGCAGAAGGTTCCAATCAAGAAAGCAACAGTAAAAAAGACATAGGGTTATAATATGTTAGATTTAGTAAAAATCAGGGAATACGGAAATATTGAATTTCTTGCCAAGCAATTGGTAGAGGGCTTTATTACCGGGCTGCATAAGTCTCCCTTTCATGGTTTCTCTGTGGAATTTGCAGAGCACCGACTTTATAATACAGGTGAAAGTACCCGATATATTGACTGGAAAGTATTTGGTAAAACTGACCGGTTGTATGTTAAACGCTACGAGGAGGAAACTAATCTTCGTTGCCACTTACTGATTGATACGTCTTCTTCAATGTATTATCCTGAAAAATCTAATGGCAAAATGACGTTCAGTATTATGGCTGCCGGAGCATTGGCCTATACCCTGCAAAAACAACGTGATGCGGTTAGTCTCACTACATTTTCTGAGGGTATAGAAATACAAACCCCAATTAAATCGACGCCATCGCACATACATAAGATATTTTTAGATTTAGAATCACTATTACAGAAACCAAAGCCTAATAAAAGAACATCGGTAGTAGAGACTTTGCACGAAATTGCCGAAAAAATTCACAAACGTTCTTTAGTAGTGATTTTCAGCGATATGTTCGATGATATTAATAATACGGAGCGTCTATTCTCGGCTATGCAACACCTGCGTCATAACCTGCATGAAGTATTGTTATTTCATGTAACTGATAAGAATACTGAAGAGGAGTTTAATTTTGATGAACGTCCTTATGAGTTCATTGACCTGGAAACAGGCGAAAAAGTGAAAGTGCAACCATCGCAGGTAAAAACCCATTATCAGACAGCTATTAAAGAGTTTTACCATGATTTGCGTCTGAAATGCGGACAGTATAAAATAGATTTTGTAGAAGCAGATATTTCACAGGGATTTGACCAGATTCTTTCTGCATTTTTAGTAAAAAGAGGAAAAATGAAATAATACTTTCATCTTTACAATCCATAAACTTTTACATACAATGAACACGGGCAGACGTTTCTTTTTAGGTACTTCTGTAGCAGGTTTTATATATCTGCTTTACAGACACTTATTTGGAGGTGAGCCTGTCAAGTCTTCGCTCAGTATCAATCAATTGACGGATGTTTCTGTCTTGCCTACTCCAGAAAAAATTATTCCCAATGGTACTTTTACAGATTTTGAAACAACTCAACTGCCTTCTCTAATAAGTGGTAAAGAAGATATTACAAACAAAAATACTCTTGGTTTTGAGGTATTCCCAGATGTGAATGGTCGGCCTTCACAAAAATTTAATAGCCGGTTTTTATGGGGGAACGGTGTTGAGTTTTTGAATCATAGCGGAGACACCCCTCCAATCGCGCTTTCAAAAGGCCTGGCTACAGGATTTGACAATTGTTTTTTGAATACGCTGAAAGGGGTACCGGGTGAACATAGATATAAATGGACACTTTTTAATGATTTTATGTTCTGGCAAAAAAGCCATACCGAATTAGAAAAACAGGGTGCTGAAAACTATGTAGCGATGCAGTATCAATCATTAGATGCTACAGGTAAACGTGTGCCTTTTGCTTTTACGATGCTTGATATTGAAGCGGGGGTAACCGATTTTTCGAAAATCAGCTCTTTTCTGAAAGGGTATTATACAGCTGCCAAGAAAGATAACCCCAGACATATAGTGATTCTATATAGCTACGCCCCCAACAAAGGGTTTACTTACTGGCAAAGTGGTTATTATTATGATGGTGACAACGTACCACTTGACGAAAAATTCTTTCCGTTCAGCAAGCATTCTTATAATGAGACTAAGGCCAAAGTGAGTAGTGGTATTATCAATAATTACTTCCGTGGAAAAGACCTGATGTATAATATACTGGTTAGTTATCCGAAAGTCAATCTGCCTATTACTACCCCAATGTATAAGAAAGATGCTAACGGGTATTTTATTATTGATAGTTATGGCAATCGGGTATTAAGAGATGATACTTTTCAGGAAAATCAGAGGGGGGAATTAATTAATTTTTCCGCTGCCGGAAAAAGGGAACATATATCACAATCTGAAGGCCATAATTATGGAGAGTATCGGTTAAAATCTGAATTGTATCATGGCATCAATCAGTTTGGAGGTTATTATTCTGAAATCTTCTTCCGCCTGCAAATGCTTGCCAACGATTGTGGCTTGAAAGATGATTTCCAGAATATTCATGCAATCAATAATCCTTACCAGACTGTCGGTATTTTAAGGCACGATTTAGAGTCCAATCCTTTCACCAATCTTTACCGCCCTATTGACAGGGTAACTGCTGAATGGCATGGGGCATTGGTTTATACATTATTGAATAATCTGTTGATCTGGACAAATGTTACTGGAGGGAATATAGGTTTGACTTTAAGGGGAGCGTGGTTAAATGGTAATTTTATACCTGATTTACATGTATCAACCCAAGAAGGAACTCCGTTTGGACAGAATTATTTTGGTGATGGCGCAGGGCAGCCTAAAAGGGAAGGTCATCTGGGTAATTATCGCCAATGGGCGGCCAAAATGTATCAGATGCAGGCCGAAAACAGAGTATATGGTCTATGGCAAAAAACTGATAAAATCCTGGCGTTTGCCCACCCCGAACAAATTATTAACGGTCAGTTCCCGGCTGTTGGCAGATTACAGGGTAATATTCTGAAACTAAGTGCGGTTGAATCGAAGCTTGAAATCGGCGAAAATTTTCAGGTATTAATAAAGAACAAAAAGAACAATGCTGTTTTTACGAAAACGCTATCAGCAAAAACGGTCTTGAATGAAATCATTGTTCTACCTACAGGTCAATACAATGCACAGGACATTTATCTTGAATACACCAGTCCTATAAAAGGTGGCTTAAAAAGAATAAATGGACGTGGTGAAACCGTTTAAAATAAAAACAGGAGCTACAAATGAACTCCTGTTTAAAGCTTAAGCTTAGCTAATAAGTGGCCGGCTACTTTTTCAGAAGCAATCTTATTCACTCATTAACTGTCAAATTATCCAATTTAATTCACTCAATAAACTCACAATTGTCAAAAGTCTTCTTAATTGTGTATGACAATAAACTTATTACTTACAAATCTTTTGCTATTAATTACTATCTGATAAACATAAGTACCTGCTGCCCAGTCAGCCGTTGGTATGGTTGTTTTGGTATCGGTGTTTTCTATATTATAGGTACCGATAATTGTACCTGACAAATTAAATATTACTAATTTTGCCGCTGGGATATGATCAGGTAAAGTATAATCAAAATTAATTTCTCTATCAGCCGGATTTGGATATAAGGCTGAGATTGTCACTTTACTGAAATCATCATCGGCCTTCATTGTAGCACTTTCGCACTTACATACTTTTGTAGCAAACATTTCTTCTTCTGTATCATGTACTTCTGTCAGGGTCAGCTCTCTTTTTTCGCTTACAACTTTTGTCTTCTTATCTCGAGCGGCTACATAATATGAACCTCCTCTTTTAGGTGTAAACTCTAATCCTGTGGCAACAGGCCGTTCGGCTTTTTCGTCATCATACCAAAGTACCTCTGTCCCTTTAGCAGTATTTGTTACACTGAAAGCAGGCATAGGTGAACCTGGAGAAAAAGTCTCATTCTGATTTAATACGAGGGGTATCTGAACAGTCGGCAGGTCGCAGTTAGGTGCATTTACTATTTTACTTGTGCTACAATTACCTGTAATATCTGTAGCTAATAAGGAAACATTCGGCATGAAAGCCGGAACGTTTTCGATGGTATAAAATCCGTTACTATGGGCTACCACATATCCTGCACTTGACTGAAGAGGTAATTTATTCAGACGTTTCAGGTAGTCATAAGCTGTAGGCATCCCAATATTGGTAAGACCCGCATAGATTTGTTGTACGAGTGCCCATTCGTCTCCTTCCAATTTTACACGAATACTGTAACTATCTACTTTTTTGTTACAGTAGATAGAGTCAACTACAATTTTAGGGCCTGTACATCCCTGTACCAAAATAGGACAACAACTGGTTATATTACAGGTGCCAGATGCCTTAGAGAAAGTATATTCTCCGCCTTTTGCGATGCTTAATGAGCTATCTTTGTTAATAACAGCAATATTAGGTGAAGTATCCTTTGTAATTTCTTCGTAAAGACCTGATGCCATATTTTTATAATACCATTTTACACCCTTGTATCTTTTCAGAGTAACCCGATAGGTTTCATCTTTCTGTAATTCTACCGGCACGCTTACACAGCTTACGCCGTAATCGCTCTCATCTGCATTGGCCACCGGGTTTTTCATATCTTTTTCTACACCATTCTGTCGCCAGATATAAGAGGTACAATAAGATAAGCCTGTTTGAGTTACTTTAGCTTTAATAACTAACTTGATGGTTTCGCCTCCATTAACATTGCCAACACCCCATGCACCTCCGATAGGATCAAATACTCCTTTGTCGGCATAGAAATAGACAACCTTTAAACTACCACTCAGGATATTCTGAATAGCTACGCTGGTGGCTGTTTTACTCCCTTTGTTAACGACCAAGGTTGTGAAAGTAACTACCTCGTCTAACTGTGGTGTATGTATATCAACCCCCTGAATCAGTTCCAGTTTGCTGTAGTCGGTAAGATTGGCAAAGTTTACGTGCTCCAGAACGATAGTCTGATCTGCGTAGCAGGTTTCTGAATTATAAACCCTGATGGTATATGCTTTAATTGTAGCCGGATTTGGCAGGTTCTTAATCTCTATTTCTTTTTTTCCCTGATCTATCAGTATAGATTTAGTATAATCTAATCCGGCAACACCATTCTCTGAAATAGTATATCGTGTGGCATTCTCAATATTTGAAATCAGGATTCGGGCGTCATTACTATTGGCCTGAGTTACATCAATACTACGAACAGAAAACATGGGAGGGTAGCAAATATCATGCATGGCTGCTTTACGGAAACCAACATCTGAATAATTGGAGTCTCCTTTATTGAAGCCTAACAGTATAATTGTTATAACTATAATCCCTGCCCTAAAAAGACCGGAAAATCTACTCCTTGACAAACTTAAAAAGTTTTTCATCGTAATCTCAATAGCTAAAAATCACTCAATAGCAATGTCAGTAATTTAGTGTTGAAATTTTTAAAATCTTATAAAGCACTCAAAGTAAACGGGACATGCGCAGTCTTATATTATTACAATAAGGTATAAGCCATTGCCAATTCTATTATGGGAGGGAACATCGGGTGTTGTGCAAATAAAAGCTTATTATACTACCATAAAATAAGTTTTTATTTGTGAGAAAAAGAAATTTCAGAAGAATTGTTTTTCTTTTATGTCTTTCTTTTTTCAATGTTGGGGTCAATTCATCGCTAAAGTCCAATTTACAACTATTTAATACTTTAATTCTGTTTTTTCGACCAATGGCGTGAAAAGGAATTTTTTTGGATTAAAAACCCTATCAATATATTGAAGATGCCCTAAAAAGTAAATTAATTGCCCATTAGCTTTCAAACCTGTTTGCCGATATAACTAACTAAATCCTGTAAGACTTCTGCCTTACAGGATTCAGCTAATTATTAATCGCTATGCTATGTTACTATTTGGTTTTTGTAACTGTTGCCGGTTCGCAATAACCTCCCGGACAAGCACAATCTGTTTTAGTAAGCGTAGCTACCCGGTCAATTGTACAATTAAACGAGTTCTTGATTCTTACAGTATAGTCTTGTGTTGCCGCTGTTGGGTTTGGTAAGTTACTTGCAAACACACCGCCTGACGGAACGGTAGCATAAGTAGATGGTGTTGGCGTGCCATACGTACTACCTATGTTATAAGAAACCTCATCAGAATTACGATATCTTGTCAGAATCAACTGAGCGTTGTTTTGAGAAACAGAACCCACGCAAAGAGAATTTACCGCAATTACAGTCGCAACTGGTTTTGGATTGACGGTTACTGGTATTTGTGCCATTCCTGATTCGCAACCTGTGCCAGGTATTGATTGTGATACATAGAACATGGTCAAACCTGCCACACTTGTATTTGGTGTTGGTGCAGTTAAAGTGCTACTGCCACCTACATGCCATATAATTGAATTACCCGATTCGCCTGTTGCTGCAAGAGCTGTAGCTGTTTCTTGTTCACAATATACAACTGGAGAGATAGCTGGAGCTTCTGGCGTACGGTTTACAATTACGATAGCATCATCACGATTCGACTCGCAACCAGTTGTCGCATCTTTCTGACTTACATAGTAAGTAGTTGTACCTACTGCATCAGTTAAAGGAATTGGAGCTGTTGTGTCGCCTGTACCACCTGTTGAGTTAGTACCATACCACAAGATCGGATTGCCTGACACTCCTGAGGCAGTAAGGGCAACAGCCGCTACACCCTGACAATAAGTTTTATCCTGAGCAACCGGAGCAGCTGGTTTAGCATTTACAGTTACCTCTAATTCTGCACGATGAGACTCACAACCATTAACATCTACCTGTGTTACATAGTAAGTATCTATACCTGCGGTAGTCGGGTTATATACCGGTGCAGTAGTTGAAGATACCCCACCTGTTGAGCTTGTGCCGTACCATAATAATGTGTTACCGGAGGCGGCTGTTGCCACCAGAGTAGCGGCTGCATCTTCTGCACAGAACACTTTGTCTGCGGTTACTGGTAGCTCAGGTAATGGGTTGATTACTACTGCTACTGAAGCTGTTGCCGAACATGCCACCCCATTGGTAACGGTTACTACATATGTTCCTTCATGTGCTTCTATTGCATTGGTTCTTGTCGGATTAGCTGTATTAGCTGTAAAGCTTGCGGGTCCTGTCCATGCGTATGAGCCACCAGTACCTGCACCATCTGATGTGAAAGTGATTGTTCCTTCTGCACAAACAGGGCTGTTTGATGCAATAGTTGGTACTGGAGTAGGTCTGATTTCGACATCAATTGAAGCACGGTTAGACTCACAAGTAGTAACATCATCTTTTCTACTTACATAATAGGTAGTTGTGCCTACGGCATTGGTTAATGCTACAGTGGCAGTTGTAGAACCCGTGCTACCAGTAGAAGCTGTGCCATACCATAAGATAGTGTAACCTGTTGTTGTACCATTAACTGCTAACGTAACAGGGTCTGAATCCTGGCAAGCAGATACAGGAGTAGTAACAGTTGGCGGAGCAGGTTTAGCATTTACGGTTACTTCAATATCTGCACGATGAGACTCACAACCATTCACATCTACCTGTGTTACATAGTAAGTATCTATACCTGCTGTAGTCGGATTGTAAACTGGTACCGTAGTTGATGAAACTCCACCTGTTGAGCTTGTGCCATACCATAATAATGTATTACCCGATGCGGCTGTTGCTACTAAAGGAGCGGCTGCATCTTCTGCACAGAACACTTTGTCTGCGGTTACCGGTGGTTCTGGTAGTGGGTTGATTACTACTGCTACCGAAGCCGTTGCCGAACATGCCACCCCATTGGTAACTGTTACTACATATGTTCCTTCGTAAGCCTCTACTGCATTAGTTCTGGTCGGATTAGCTGTATTAGCTGTAAAGCTTGCGGGTCCTGTCCATGCGTATGAGCCGCCAGTACCTGCGCCATCTGAAGTGAAAGTGATTGTTCCTTCTTCACAAACAGGGCTGTTTGAAGCAATTACTGGTACCGGAAGATCTTTGATTTCTAAAGTAATCGTAATTGAGTCGGCACAATTAGGGTGTCCTTGCTCATACGCTTTCAACTTATATTTGTACACACCCACTGCAGTAGGAAGCGCAGTGAAAGTCAATGAAGTTTGGCCTGAAATGATTCCGGTTGTCGGGTTGCTTGTTCCGTTATCATTATACCATTCATAAATAAACGTTCCGTTCGGAGTAGTTTGAGTATTCTGAGCTGTTATAGTAGCAAAGGTAGCATTGAAACAGATGCTCTGATCAGCAGGGGCAACCAATACCGGTGGTTTACCAGCTTCAATTTTAATCGGGCAACAGCCACCACTTGGACAGGCATTTGGTCCGACGGTCATACTATAAGAATATTCTCCTTCACTGAATATAGTCATAGAACCATCTCCATTAAGTCTGACACCGTTACTTGCAGCATTGCCTGCTGTAATTTCAGTAGCACCCTTGAACCATTTAATATCTGTATAACTTGGCAAAGTAATGGTATATTCATCATTAGAACAATAATCGAATGGTGTAGAAATACAGGCTGAACCCTGATCATCTTCTCCTGCATTATTAGTGGTAGGACTTGAGTCAATATCCTGCTCATTTTCAGCTGACAAATTCGCTGTTACGTATTTCACACCTCTTGTGCTTACTGTTCCTGTTAAAGTTAAGGTAACAGTTTGATTTACAGCTAAATCTCCGATAGTCCAGGTTGTGGTACCATTATATGTACCTGCAGTTGGAGTACCAGTTACACCCGTAAGACCTGCCGGAATACCTACCGTATAAACCACACCTGTAGCAGGGCCTGTTCCTTTATTCTGAACAGTAATTACGATAGAAACTGTGCCGTTTAATGCTACAAAACCACTTGGTGAGACGCCTGTAGTCACCTCAATATCAGGGTTCACGGGAGTAGAATTGAAGTTTACATAATCTAATGTAAATGTCTTGTCAGTATAACAGCTTCCATCTTCAGAGAAAACACGAATGGTATATTCTGTTCCTGCCGGATTAGTTGGAGTAGGTAGGGTTTGTGAAATATAACCACCTGTTAAATCTGAAAATTTGGTTGCGGCGGCAAAATTGGGTCCTGTGTAGGTGTTTCCTACAGAATAGCCAATTTTATTATCGCCGGATAATGCTCCTGAGATTCGGATTTTAGCATCATTAGCAGTTGCAGTTGTGGCGTCAACTCCTACCAGCGTATAATTTATGGGGGTCGTACAAGGCGTTTGGGCAATGACGTTCTGATTCATAAATAACAGGAGGACACCAATAATCGTTAGCCAAACCCAAGGTCGGGTCTGTCTATGATTGGATTGTAAAGTAATTTTGGGTACTTCGTTTTCCATTTGACAAATTGTTAAGTTGGATATGTAAAGCTTAATTAAATTGAGTACTTATTTTGTTTTGGTTGCTGTGGCAGGCGGGCAATAATTTTGCGGGCACCCTTCACATTGTCTGGTTAATAAAACAGTCCTATCGATGGTACAACCATCAGAATTTTTTATTCTAACAGTATAAGCCTGGCTACTTTCTGCTGGGTTTGGTAAATTAGATGCTGGTACTAATCCCCCCACTGGTATGGTTACAAAAGCTGAAGCTATGGCACTGTTAAAAGATGTCCCTATATTATATGAATACTGGTCATCATTTCTATATCTATTTAGCAAAAGTTTACCGTTATCTTGTGGATTATTCAAAATACAAGTAGAGTTTACAGGAATAACTTCAGCATCTGGTGCAGAATTAATTCTTGCTAAACCCGCTGTACGGGAAGGGCTTGAACAATTATTGGTGGAGCACGAAGCAAAATAGAATGTACTTTGCGTTAATGTATTAGTAGCAAAAGTTATGCCAGTTCCTACTAAATTTCCACCTGTTTGGGCATCAAACCATTGAATTGTACCACCAACGCAACCATTTGCAGTCAATGTAACTGACCCGGCTCCACAACGGCTTGCTCCAGTAACGGTGGGAGGTGTAGGTAAGTCATAAATGATTACATTAATAGTTGCAGTAGCACTACAACCCAATGTGTTTGTTACCGTAACGGTATAGATGCCATTGGCCGCTGAAGTTATATTAATAATACCAGGATTCTGACTCGTTGAGGTATAACCGTTCGGTCCTGCCCATGAGTAGCTTGTGCCTCCTGATGAAGTTAAGTTCAAAGTCTGACCTACACAAACAGGGGTATTTGAACCCGCTGTCGGAGTTGGTAAGGCATTAATCACTACTGAGGTGGTCGCTGTGGCACTACAACCACTGGCATTCGTTACAGTTACTGTGTAAATGCCTGTTGCCGCACTGGTTACATTGCTGATATTTGGATTCTGAGTTGTTGAGGTATAACCGTTCGGCCCTGCCCATGAGTAGCTTGTACCTCCTGATGACGTCAGATTTAATGTTTTGCCTACACAGACAGGGGTGTTTGAACCCGCTGTCGGAGTTGGTAAGGCATTAATCACTACTGAGGTGGTCGCTGTGGCAGTGCAACCACTGGCATTCGTTACAGTTACTGTGTAAATGCCTGTCGCCGCACTGGTTACATTGCTGATATTTGGATTCTGACTCGTTGAGGTATAACCATTCGGTCCTGCCCATGAGTAGCTTGTGCCTCCTGATGAAGTTAAGTTCAAAGTCTGACCTACACAAACAGGGGTGTTTGAACCCGCTGTCGGAGTTGGTAAGGCATTAATCACTACTGAGGTG
>NZ_JACETV010000007.1 GCF_013912375.1 Emticicia sp. BO119
CGGGGTTGTGGTAGATAGCAATACGGTAACAGGCTTTCGTCACTTGAATTCATCAGAAAGTAAGGGCTACGGTATAGTGGTTGAGGGAACCAACCATACAGTAAAGAGAAACACCGTTGGTAACAACGATTTCGGTATTCAGGAGCAGGGAGGTTTGCACCCGAATGCAGGATATGTGGCAGATAATGCAGGAGATGCAGACCAGTCTGATACCAAGTCATTGAATTATTTCGGTCGTGGTAACTCTCCGGTGGCTTGTGGTAATACTTTCACTAATAATACCTTTAATGCCAATCTTGTTACCAATATGAACACCGTAGTAGGTAGCAATTCGTTTGCTTTGGTAGTAAATAAACGTAACCGTGAAACTTTCTGTTCGATCCAGGCGGCTGTTGATGATTCTAATACCATGGACGGCGATACAATTGTAGTAAGTGCCGGAACCTATATAGAAAATATCACAGTATCTAAATCTTTAGCACTGAAAGGGCCAAATGCTGAGATTAACCCAAACACAGGCACGCGTGTCAGTGAGGCTATTATCAGACCAGCCACAAAGCAGACATCTTTGGAAGGTAGTACCTCTGGAACAATTATAAGAGTAGGCGGAATCGGGCATATAGACGTTTCAATCAAAGGGTTTAAATTAGATGGAAATAACCCTGTTTTATCAGGTGGGCGTATGTTGAATGGTGTTAATGTTCATACAGGTGCCGGTATTGTAAACAGTATTGGTTCTTTTGACACAAATCCAGGCGGTGCAAATGCAACTATGGTTATTCAGAATAACATCATTCAGAACGTTGAAAGGTATGGAGTATTGGCAGATGGTACTTCACCAGCCGTAGCTATTGCAGGTACAAATGTTAGTTATAATAAATTTGACAATATTCCTTCGGGCGATAATTTCGGAGGTGGGCGTGGCAGAGCTGCGGCTTTTGAGGAAAACCACTATGGAACTTTTGCTTATAATGTTGTAACCCGAGCAAACGTAGGCTGGCAGGATGATAATTACTATTTATCATCACCAGGAGCAGGGACAATAGTTGAGCATAATGATATCCGTACGTATCGCAGAGGTATTTTTCATAACCTTCAATATCAGAATGCCACAGCAGCAAGAATTGCTCATAATACCATTACCAAAGAAACATCAGGTGATTTTGCTGCGCATACTGACAATTTTGGGGTAGAATTGGCTTCTATTCAAAGTACAGTAAGTGTTGCCGCAGACAGCAACGATGTAAACGGTATGAAATATGGTATTCTACTATGGAACCTGCCGTCCACCGGAACAGTAAAGGTAACAGGCGGTACATTGACAGGTAACCAGTATGGTATTTTTGCCACAAGTAATGATCCGCAATTTGCGGCAGGAAGTGCAAGTAATAGTACAATCAGTAGAGTAAACGTAGTAAACTCAATAACAGCTGGTATAACGATTGATAATGCTTCAAATTTTGCAGCAACCTCTTTAGTTCTAACAGACAGTACTATCATCTCAGGAGGACCAAAGGGTTTGGTCTTAACCGGAGCAAACACAACAATTGCAGGAGGTACATTAAACAATACAACTTTTACTGGTCAAACCGGAAATTATGTTGAATTGATTAACAGTACAGGAGATATGGATGGAGGAAATGCTGTTTTCGGAACGAAAAAAGCCTTAGCCATGACTCAGGTTGAAAGAGTTGCTTTAGAGGCAAAACTCTTGCATAAACCTGATAACTCGTCTTTAGGTAAGATTTGTTTGCCAAGTATGGCAACTTTTGCAATCAAGTCGGGTTCTCCTTCTACGTATTGTAATGGTGGCAGTACTATTCTGGTTGCGACTATCATTAGTGCAACCGGGCCGTCTACTTTGATTTATACAGATGGAACAACCCAGACAACCGTTAATAATTATATAAGTGGTGCTGATATTACTGTAAGCCCGACTACCACTAAAAAATACTCGATTGTGTCAATCAGTGATGCTAATGGTTGTTCTACAACAACAGGATTTACGGATACCTTAACTGTAACTGTAAACCCGATACCGACGAAACCTACAATAACACCAATGGCAATTGCAATTTGTCAGGGAAGCTCGACCACCTTAACTGCCTCTGCATGCCCCGGAGGAACTTTGAGCTGGACTGGTGGATTGACAGGCACGAGTATTATTGTAAGTACTACTTCGAGTTATAAGGTAGCCTGTACTCAACTGGATTGCACAAGCGACTCAAGCGATGTAGCAACAGTTACAGTAAATCCTATTCCGGTAAAACCTACAATTACTCCGGCAAGTGTGTCCATATGTGTGGGTTCATCTACTACTCTGACAGCTTCGGCTTGTGGCGGCGGTACTCTGAATTGGACAGGTGGTTTAACAGGCACAAGCATTACTGTAAATCCTGCGGAAACCAAAGGCTATAAAGTAACCTGTACTCAACTGGACTGTACGAGCGATTCAAGTGATGTAGTAACTATTACAGTAAATCCTATTCCTGTTAAACCAGTTATTACGACAACATTTGCCAATATATGTGCAGGAGGAAGCGTAACTTTGACTGTTTTAAGTTGTGGCGGAGGAACAGTAAAATGGACAGGTGGTCTGTCAGGTACATCTATTACAGTTTCACCTGAAATCACGAAATCTTACAAAGCAGCATGTACGCAATTAAACTGTACAAGTGATTCCAGCGATGTTCAGGTTGTTACGGTAAAACCAACGCCAACGGCACCAGATATTACAGCTGATAATAGTACTATCTGTAACGGGCAGTCGGTAATCCTGACAGGAAGTTGTGCTACCGGTACTTTTGCATGGGTTGTGACAGGGACAGCAGGGGTAATTTCTGATGGGCCTGCCAATAACAGAATAATTACTGCTCCGGGTACTTACACGGCTACTTGTACAGAGAATGGTTGTGTGAGTACAACAGGAAGTATAACTATCACAAGCGGTAGTTGCAGATTCTTAACCATCAGCCCATCTAATCCGGGTGTTTGCCCTGGCAAAAGCATTACTTTAACAACATCGGGTTGTAATGGCGGCAATATTACCTGGGCAGGGGGTGCAACCGGAGCAGGTACAAGTATTACAGTTTCGCCAAATGTAACTACTACTTACCTGGCTATGTGTTCGTCAGGTGGCTCGGCAAATGTAACTGTCAATGTTGCTGAGAATAATGTGGCTGTAAGCAATAATGTATCTACCGGAGTAGCACTTGTAAAAGCTGCTCAGACGATAACCTCAAATAAAAAAGTGGGTAATCCGGCATTCACTCCTATGCCTAACGTAACTTATCAGGCAGGTAAGTCAATTGTTTTAGATCCGGGTTTTGTAGTAGAAACAGGAACAGTGTTTAAAGCAGAGATACAGGGGTGTAATTAATAAACAATGGGTTTTGTAAAAATAGCCGACTCGCAAGGTCGGCTATTTTTTGTATATATCTGAAGTTTTAATTTCTACGTGGTTATAGAATAAGTCAAGATAACATAATAAAGACTTTATCTACTATTTAGATTTCTTATGAAGCAGTTAGTTTATGAGTTTTTATCTAAAGCGATTCTAATAAGCTTGAAGAAATAGGTAAAAATCACAATTACAATTATTGACGATTTAAAAAATCAAGATATATAAAAAATACATTCAAACCATCAACAATCGCCAGATTCCTGAAATCAATAGAAGAATTAAACAGAAAGGCGTAAGAATTTTCCAGGATAGATGCATCAATTGGTCAACACGTAAACGTGGAAGTGTCCAGCGAAGCCACATCTGTATGAAGATAAGGATATAAGATTTTGACAATAACCAGAATGCTCCCCAAAGGTTACCCGACCATTCGCCAACGGATCCACTTGTCCAATCGGCTAATGCCACAGGCCCAATATTCGGGAAAGGAGTATTCCAACCTCCCAGAAATAAAATTACACCCAGGATTGATACCAGAAGCATCATGGCATATTCTGACAGCATCATTACTGCCCATCTAAAACCGGAATATTCGGTATGAAAACCCGCAATCAATTCAGATTCAGCTTCAGGCAAGTCAAAAGGTGCACGGTTACTCTCGGCAAGTGAAGCAATGAAATAAATGACAAAGACAATCAGTAAAAATGGATTTCTAAAAATATTCCATGTCAGAAAACCACCAACCTCACCTACTTCTACACCTAATGCTTTAATGCCAAACAGATAATTTTTATCATCCCAGAAAATGCCTTGCTGAAAACTGATTTCCTGTAAATCTAAGGTTTGGGTAATCAGAATCACACAAAGTACGGATAAGCCCAAAGGCACTTCATAAGAAATAATCTGCGCTACCGAACGCATAGCTCCCAATAAAGAGTATTTATTATTTGATGCCCATCCGGCCATCAGAATGGCTAAAATATCTAAAGAAACAATAGCTAATAAGAGGAAGACGCCCGTTTGCGTAGCCGAACCGGATAAACCTGACGAAAGTGGGAAAACTGCAAAGCCTGCAAAAATTACCATGAATAGCATGATGGGTGCAAACTTGAACAGGTTACGGTCGGCATTGGCAGGGGTGATGTCTTCTTTCTGAATCAGCTTCAACAAATCGGCAATTAACTGCAAAAGTCCCCAATGACCTACTTCCATTGGGCCGAGACGGTCTTGTATAAAAGCAGAAACCTTACGCTCGAGATAAACCCCGACCACCACATTGGCAAAAGCAATAGCAAGAAATATAGCGAGCGTAAGGATCATTTGTTTCGATTAATTAAAATTCAGCACTCTTAGGTGTTCTTGGGAAAGGAATTACATCACGGATGTTCGTCATACCTGTCACAAACAATACCAGACGCTCAAAACCTAAACCAAAACCTGCGTGTGGCGCAGAGCCAAATTTACGGGTTTCAAGATACCACCAGATGTTTTCAGGGTCAATGCCCACTTCTTTCACACGGGTCAATAATTTTTCGTAATCATCTTCACGTTGTGAACCACCGATGATTTCACCAATTCCCGGGAATAACACATCCATTGCTCTTACAGTCTTGCCATCGGCATCCTGTTTCATATAGAACGCCTTTATCTCACGCGGATAATTAGTCAGAATCACAGGTTTTTTGAAGTGTTTTTCTACTAAATAACGCTCATGTTCAGACTGCAAGTCGATACCCCATTCAACAGGATACTGGAATTTCTTTTCCTTATGCGGTTTTGATTTCAACAGAATCTCAATTGCCTCTGTATAAGTCAACCTTTCAAATTGGTTATCTACTACAAAGCGTAGTTTTTCCAGTAAAGCCATTTCACTGCGCTCATTCTGCGGTTTGTTTTTCTCTTCGTCTAACAAACGTTTTTCCAGGAATGCTAAATCATCCGCACAGTTTTCTAAAGCATATTTGATGACATATTGCACGAAATCCTCTGCCAGAGCCATATTATCTTCTAACTCGTAGAAAGCTACTTCCGGCTCTATCATCCAGAACTCAGCTAAGTGCCGGGTCGTATTTGAATTTTCAGCACGGAAAGTTGGGCCGAAAGTATAGATTTTCGATAAGGCTAATGCGCCTAACTCTCCTTCTAACTGTCCTGATACGGTCAAGCTTGTTTCACGGCCAAAGAAATCTTCTTTGTAATCAATATCTCCGGTTTCTGTCTTCGGTGGATTTTTGATGTCAAAAGTTGTCACATGAAACATCTCACCTGCGCCTTCAGCATCAGATGCCGTAATGATAGGTGTGTGCAGATAAAAGAAACCTTTATCGTTGAAATATTTATTAATCGCAAATGCTAAATTATGACGGATACGGAAAATAGCACCGAATGTATTTGTACGGAAACGCAAGTGTGCCTTTTCACGCAAAAACTCCATTGAGTGGCGTTTCGGTTGCATCGGGAAAGTCTCATCAGCTGTACCATAAACCTCAATTTTCTCAGCTTTCACCTCAACTGCTTGTCCCGACCCTTGCGAAGCAATCAATTTACCTGTTACAGCCACACATGCGCCAGTAGTAACCAGTTTTAAAGTCTCTTCATTAATATTATTATTACCTTCTACTACTGCCTGAATATTATGAATAGTTGAGCCGTCGTTAATTGCAATGAATGTTACGGCTGCCTGGCCTCGTTTGGTACGTACCCAGCCTTTTACTGTTACCTCCTGTTCTGCAGGTGTCTGTGTAAGAATTTCCTTGATTTGCATAAAAAATAAAAACTAATAATGAGCCGCAAAAATAGCTAATTTTCGCTATTGATTCGTGCCTTTATCAGAAAAATAGTCAATTTGATTATATCAATATTAATCAAATTGACTATTTTAGTTTTATTAATTGGAAAAAGAGAAGATGACTTATAAGATTTCTTAAAAGATGGTAAGAAATAAAATACCAGAATGTTTTGTTTATGAAATAATAGATGGAAAGCCTATTTATTATAGTGGCTATAAAGATGCTATCAAGTATAACTTGAATGTCGAAGCGATAAAGGGTAGTAGCACACTTCAATCGGGATTGGTTGTTTTTATCCTGGCTACTATTTATCCTTCCTATGACACTAAGAAGTATCGCATTCTTACTAACAAACTAAGTATGCAATTAGATAGTAAAAATATTTTGTCGGGAGATATTGTAATTTTTTATAAACAAGAATTGACGGCAGATAAAATTAATAATCAATATCCTGATGTACCACCTAAATATGTGATTGAAATAGACACCAATGCAGATTTAGGTGAAAGCAGTTTTATAGAGTATCTGACTCGCAAAACCTAAAAGCTTTTTGAATTTGGTGTAGAGAAAGTTTTCTGGGTAATTACCTCAACTCAACAGGTAATAGTCACTTCACCGAAAGAGGATTGGCTGATTAAAAATTGGAATAAGGATATAGAACTCTTCGATGGCATTACAATGAATATTGGCAAATATATAGACGAAGAAGGCATAAAAATATAATCACAGGAGGCGTTTTCCGCGCCTCCTGTTTTTTACTCTTCACTTTTCTTGCTCTTTTTTCTTTTTTTCAGAGCATCAGTTAATATAAACTCAATCTGCCCGTTCAGGCTTCGAAACTCTTCGGCTGACCACTTTTCAAGTTCTTTCAGCACTTCGGGGCTGATTCTTAATACGAATGGTTTTTTTTCACTTGCCATTAGTTATAGAGGGTTCCTGTATTTACCACAGGGCTTACAGATTTTTCACCACACAAAACTACCAATAAATTACTTACCATGGCAGCTTTGCGCTCTTCGTCCAGATCAACAATTTCTTTTTCTGATAAACGTGCTAACGCCATTTCAACCATACCTACCGCACCTTCAACAATCTGTTTACGTGCAGCCACTACTGCGGTAGCCTGTTGGCGTTGTAACATGGCTCCTGCAATTTCGGGTGCATAAGATAAGTGGCTGATACGCGCTTCTATTACTTCTACGCCTGCCTGAGCAATGCGTTCATTCAGTTCTTTTTCCAGCATTTCATTGATTTTACCTGAGCCATCTCTCAAGGTAATACTGGCATGTTCGTCTTCGATAGTATCATAGGCATAAGAGCTTGCTAAGTGACGCACAGCCGCTTCTGACTGAATATCCACAAATTTTTGATAGTCATCTACCTCAAAAATGGCTTTGGCAGTTTCGCTTACTTTCCAGACTACTACGGCCGCAATTTCAATAGGGTTACCTAATTTATCATTTACTTTTAGCTTTTGTCCGTTCAGGTTTCTGGCGCGAAGACTGATTTTTCTACGGCGGTACAGCGGGTTTACCCAACGCAAGCCATTTTGTTTCATAGTGCCTACATAATCACCAAAAAATGTGGTAACTCTCGCTTCATTCGGGTTAATGACTGTCAATCCGATAATGATGAAAAAGCCAGCTAAACTAATAATAACCGACAGTATAGGAATATAAGTGAGGATAGTAAAAAAAGGTACTATCAATAAAATTAACCCGGCTACAAGCATAATATAACCTGAGGGTGATTGTAATTCTTTTTCTTTCATCTGGTTTAGATATTTTGATATTAAAATGATATTACAAAGATATTAATATATATAAAATTGTCAATAGAGAAAATGATGGATGAAACTTTTTGCAGATGAGTGGTAATAATTAATAATCGACATTTTTTTCTACCTTTGCACTTCAGATTTATATTGTAAATTAAAAGATAAAACGATGGTTCTTAGCGAACAAGAAATTTTACGCCGTCAGAAAAGACAAGATTTAATGGCAATGGGAATCGACCCATATCCTGCCGAATTATTTGAGGTGAATGTAACATGCGCCGACATTGAGAAGAATTACGAGAACAATAAGTTAGATTATAAGAATGTATCCATTGCCGGACGCCTGATGAACTTCCGTATTATGGGAAGTGCGTCTTTTGCCGAGCTACAAGATTCAACAGGTAGAATCCAGCTTTATTTCCGTCGTGATGATTTATGTCCGGGCGAAGACAAGACCTTATATAATACGGTTTTCAAGAAACTATTAGATATTGGAGATATTATTGGTGTAAAAGGCTTTGTGTTCACTACCCAAACCAACGAAATATCAATACACGTAACAGAATTTAAAATTCTGAACAAATCTCTACGCCCCCTTCCGGTAGTAAAAGAAGTAGATGGTAAAGTATTTGACGCGTTTTCAGACCCTGAGCAACGTTATCGCCAACGCTATGTGGATTTAATTGTGAATCCGCATGTCAAAGAGATTTTCATTAAAAGGGCCAGAATTATCTCTACCATGCGTCAGATGTTCGACGAAAGAGGTTGGTTAGAGGTGGAGACGCCCATCTTACAGCCTATTCATGGCGGTGCAGCGGCTCGTCCGTTCAAAACACATCATAATACGTTGGATATGCCTTTGTATATGCGTATTGCCAATGAATTATATCTGAAAAGACTGATTGTAGGTGGATTTGATGGGGTATATGAATTTGGTAAAATGTTCCGCAACGAGGGTATGGACAGAACCCATAACCCGGAATTTACCTCTTTAGAATTCTACGTAGCCTACAAAGACTACGAGTGGATGATGAGCATTACCGAAGAGATATTTGAGAAAGTAGCTTTGGCTGTACACGGTACCACGAAATTCAAATCAGGAGAACACGAACTGGATTTTGCAGGGCCGTTTGCACGTTTAAGCATTCTGGAAGCAATCGAAAAATATACAGGCGTAAATGTAGGCGCATTGACTGAAGAAGAAACACGCCAGCATTGCCGCCAGTGGGGCATGGAGGTAGATGATACAATGGGCAAAGCTAAATTGATTGACGAGATTTTTGGTGAAAAAGTGGAGGATAATTTAATCCAACCGACTTTTATTATTGACTATCCGGTTGAGATGTCACCATTAACCAAAAAACACCGCAGCAAAGCAGATTTAGTTGAACGTTTTGAATTGTTTGTGAATGGTAAAGAGGTGGCTAATGCTTACTCAGAACTGAATGACCCAATCGACCAACGCGAGCGTTTTGAAGAACAATTGAAACTATCTGAACGTGGCGATGAAGAAGCAATGGCGATGGACGAAGACTTTATCCGTTCACTTGAATATGGTATGCCCCCAACCGCAGGTATAGGTATTGGTATTGACCGTTTGACGATGATGCTGACCGACAACGCCAGCATTCAGGAAGTATTATTCTTTCCGCAGATGCGCCCTGAGAAAAAACAGGAATTATCGACAGATGCTGATTACGAAGCGATTGGCGTACCAACGGTCTGGATTCCGGCACTGCAAAAAATGGGTTTTGTAATGGTTGAGCAGCTAAAAGGTGCAAACCCTAACAAAATTTTCAATGATTTGGGTGGTGTAAGAAAGAAACTGAAAATTGAAGAGAAGATGCCAACGCTTGATGAGGTGAAGGCATGGGTTGGGTAAATTCTAATATATTATACAATTCAACAGTCAAAAGCAGCATTCCAGCCGATAATGCTGCTTTTTTTATTGGGCGGTTGTAGGTCAAAGCGCCTATATTCTTAAATTTGCCTGAAAACAATATTTATTCCATGAAAAAATATATTATCTATTGTCTGGTCATACTGCCCATTCTCACACAAGCACAAGGTAACCTGAAAGCATCGCTTGATAAAGTAAAAAGCTATGTAAAAGAAATTAAATTAGAAAAGTCTACGGTTAATCAGCAATTCAGCTATGATAATGCCAATCCTTATGATGTAAAAATCGCCATTACTACCTCCGATTCCAAAGGTAAAAGCACAGAAGAAATCTATGAGTTTAATCTGGGATTGATGGGAGAGGTGAAAAGAAGTGCGTCGAGCAAAGAAATGAAGGTAGAATTGAGTTCTCAGAAAAACCTGAAAGTAATTCGCTACACCAAAGGCGGTGAGATGCAGAATTATGAAAATAAGGTAGAGATTTTAGCTGAAAATGTAGATGATGCCCGTGAGTTAGAGAAAAATCTGAAAGACGCCATTGCAGCCGCTAAAACAGCCTGGGAAGCCTCTGTTAAATTACCAAAAGATGATTTAGCACCCTTGCAAACCTGGCTTGAGCAACATATTAAGGAGGTATCATCAGATAAACAAACGGTTAAACAAAGCCTGAAAAAATCAGGTGCTTATAAGGACCGTGCGGTGCTGACAAGTGAAGAAAACGACGGTAAGAAAACTACAGAATTGCAATCTGATTTTAGCTGGGGAGATTTTAATGAAAATGGTGCTGAACTGAAAATCAGTGGTAAAGAAGTGACAGTCAGTGTTAAATCGAAGAATGATTATGTAAGAACACAACAAGGTAGCGTGATGAAAGGCTACGACGATGAGGTAAAATTTGCGGCAGCGAACCCAACCGAAGGAACTATCTTGCAAATGGCTATTCAGAAAATTATACCTTTAGCTAAGAAAGAATTACAGAATAGAGTACCTAAAGTAGCTACCAAAGAAGAGGGTTTTAAGATTCTGAAAGACCGATTGAAAGATGTGAAAGTGAATGAATCGGGCTATAGACAAAAAATTGAACTTGCGTGTATGACAACCTATAACCTGAAATCGGAAGTAAAAGGCAAGACAGTTGAAGAGACTTTTAAGTTTAACTTCGGCGATTTAACTGATTTCAAATTATCAGTTTCAAAAGAAGTAATCAGAATTGCCTCAAAAGTACAGGATAGCAAAAAGTTTATTCAGGTTACCAAAGATGGCGCTTTGCAGAATTATGATAACAGCGTAGAATTTATAGCAGGAGATATTGAAGACGCCCGCTACCAGATGGAGGCTCTACCTGCTATTGCCAAAGGTTGTAAAGGAAATGTTGCGGCAGGGGATTTCACTTGGTTAGCAGGCAAAGTGAAATCGATAGAAAATCCTAAGCAAGAGTTAGTTTTACAAGACGGTGATAAATGCAAATGGAAATTAACCTCTACAGCTTCAGACTCTAAAAAGACGGTTGAGACTGTTCTGGAATTTAATCTCTACGATATTGACCCTAATAAAATAGAAGTAGATGTATCAGGTAAAACAGTGGGTATTATGGGTAACACCATCAATAAAGAGAAGTTTATTAAACAAACTAAAGATGGAAAACCTACCTTTGCCAGCGAAGTCAATCTTGTCGTAAATACCATTGAAGATGCACAAAAAGGAGTAGCTACTTTCAAAGCTCTGGTGGGAGGTTGTAAGAAGTAATTTTGAAACTGGAATGGAAATAAACAAAAATGGTAGTGGTTTTGCCACTACCATTTTTGTTTATTTCATTCTCACAATCGTCACCCCCTGCCCACCTCGGTCGGCATGTTCGTCTGCCATGCCTGCTACCTGTTTGTAGGAGCGCAGATGTTGCCGAATCAGGGTTCTTAAAATGCCATCGCCTTTGCCATGAATGATTCTTAATTCTGGATAGCCTAACATAATGGCATCATTCATCAGGTTATCAACTGCTCCTAAGGCTTCTTCGCCGCGTTTGCCTCTCAAATCAAGATTGAAACTGAAATTCATCATCTTTTCATTGAGGTCAATACCTGTCATTTTAGGTTTGATACTTTCTTTGACAGCCTCTCTGAACTCCTTACGGCTCATCTTCTCCAGACGATTGAGTTTTACATTGGTTTTCAACTCGCCAATGGCAATTTCGGCATCTTTGCCTTTCATCGATAGTACTTCACCAATAGTCGCTTGCCCTTTTATTCTCACAAAACTACCTATAGTAATCACTCCATTTTCCAATTCCCATTCTTCCGACGCAGGCTTTTGCTCTTCTACTTTTTCAAGTTTCAGTTCTTTTGTTTCAAACTCCTGCAATTCCTGGCGAATCAATTTAGTAAGGTCTTTATCAGCTTTGCCCTCTTTTATGTCTTTAATGGTGGTTTCTATTTTACGATTGGTCTCTTTCAGCAATTCTTTTGCCTGCGCCTTGGCATCGTTCAGAATCTTCTTCTTTTCTGCTTCCAGAAAACTTTTTAAGCCAGTATATTGCTCTAAGGTGTTTTTCAGTTGTTGATTCTTCTGTATAAACTCTTTGTTTCTGTCGGCAAAGACTTTTCTTTCAATCTCTAATTCTTTAATCAGTTTCTCGAAATCAATCTGCTGCGTACCCAATTTGCGTTTGGCATTATCTACCACCTGCTTTGGCAAGCCAATTTTCTGGGCTACTTCTAAAGCAAAAGAACTACCCGGTTTGCCAATCTCCAACTCATACATTGGTTCTAAATGCTCGGCATCAAACTTCATAGCCCCATTGATAGTCCCGCTATTTTTATTGGCAAATACTTTCAGGTTGGTGTAGTGGGTATTAATAACACCATAAGCCTTGGCGCGCAATAATTGCTCTAAAATAGACTCGGCAATAGCACCACCTAAACTTGGCTCGGTACCTGTACCAAACTCATCAATCAGAAACAAAGTGAATTTATTAGAGAAATTGACAAAGTGCTTCATGTTCGTCAGGTGCGAACTATAGGTACTCAGGTCATTTTCGATACTCTGTTCATCACCAATATCAATGAAGATATTCTTGAATATACCTACCTTAGAATCAGGCGAGGCAGGGACTAATAGCCCACATTGTGCCATGTATTGGACTAAACCAATAGTTTTAAGCATCACTGATTTACCTCCGGCATTCGGCCCTGAAACCAGTACAATTCTATTTTCTTGGTCAAGCTTAACACTAAGCGGTATAATAGGCTTGTTTTGTTTCTGATGTGCCAGATACAACAAAGGGTGCGTAGCTCTATACCATTCCAGGGCCTGGTTCTCAACCAATAGGGGAGCAGTCGCATTGATAGATAAGGCAAATTTAGCTTTGGCTTTAATGAAATCAACCAAGCCTAAAAACAAATAAGCCTTGCGTAGTGCCGGAACGTGCGGACGTAGAAAGGCTGTCAGTTTCTCTAAAATCTTCACAATTTCCCGACGTTCACGGGCCTCCAGTTCTCTTATTTCGTTGTTGGCTTCCAATACTTCGGCAGGCTCAACAAAGGCCATCTGGCCTGTGGCTGACTCATCATGCACAAAGCCTTTCAGCTTGCGTTTATGTTCTGACAAAATCGGAATCACCATTCTTCCATCACGAATGGTTAATGACATATCGTCTCCAATCCAGCCGCTATTACGGGCAGTTCGGAGAATACGTTCAAGGGTTTTTCTTAAATCGCTCTGTTCGGCTATGAGTCTCCGACGAATGTCGGCTAATTCGGGCGATGCAGAATCTCTTACTTTGCCTCTTTCGTCTATGATTTTATCTATCTGTGAGATAACCCCACTCCAACCATCATTGGCTGAAACAGGCAACGAATTGGCGGTAAGTGTTTTTAACTCAGGGTATATCATTTCTTCTTTCGTTTTAAAGAAATGGATAATCTGCTGAATGGTGCGAAGCGAAAGCTTGATTTCGAAAAACTGTTCTTCGCCTATAAATGCGCCTTCAATTGAAGCACGTGCAAGTGACTCGCTTACATCTATATAATTTTGCTCCGGGAAACCCGACTCAGTTTGCAGAATCAATTTAAACTCCGCTACCTGACGGATTAACCGGTCAATTATTTTATAGTCATCAGAAAAACGTATTTTTTCAACAAAAGCTCTTCCAAGCGAACTCACACATTGCTCGGCAATGAGTTCACGAATTTTATCAAACCCTATTTTTTGTTCTATGTTTTGCGGGTAAAGCATGATTTTTATTTGAAAACGGGTGCAAATTTACTAAAATTTCCTGTCTTTTTCTAAATCAGATAATAGATAGACTGATGGTTTCTGGAATAACAAGTAGTATAAATCCTGAATTTTTTAAAACAATTCTATTAAACAAATTGTAGAGAATAAAAAACATAAAAAACTATGTTAAACATACCTGCTTTTGCTTATCAGGAAGAAAAAGAAAGACCTGTTACAGCTCCGCTACTATGTTGGGATATTGCCAATCCTTTATTAGAGAAACGTATCCATATACAGAATGACATTCAGCAAATAGATAGATTGGCTCATAGGTATGACTGGCAATCTGATATTGACTTTAAGTCATTGTTAATAGAAAGTTATTCTGTTGTTGTCACTAACCTTTCGCAGGAAATTGTATGGGTAAGCCAAAGTTTTCAGTCTATGACAGGTTATGATGCAACCGAAACTACAGGCAAAAGCCCTGCATTTTTACAAGGCGAAAAAACCAATCTTCAGACAAAACAATTTATCAGAGAAAAATTAGTTAAATTAGAGAATATTGAGGCCAGAATTTTAAACTATCGCAAGAACGGAGAATCATACTGGTGTAGTATCAGGATTTTTCCGATTCAGAACAGTCAAAGCAAAGTGACGCATTATATTGCAATAGAAAAAGAGGTAAATTAATATGTCGGAACAAAAATTTCCCTGTTCTTTACAGGCTTGCCCACGTTGCCATGAATTATTTAAATGCGGGGCAGCCAACATTGGTGTTTGCCAATGCAATACTATTTCTCTAAGTAAAGAGCAACTCACTTTTATCAATCAGCAATATGATACCTGCTTGTGTATCAATTGTTTACAGGTCTTGCAATATGACTATGAGCAACAAACTGCTCTTATTATCAAATAATTTATTGTTCTGATTTTCTACTTTTATTAAAAGCAAAACAGCGTTTTAATTTTTACTAAGTATATCTACTTATTTTTCTATTGAGAATTGCTCTTTTTTATAATTTCCCTTTCTTTTCTGCTACAATTTTATCAAATTTGGAAAGATTTCAATTCTTGAAAAGAATAAGTCTTTAAAAAATTAACCTTAACTAACCACGGACGATATTGGGGGATTCCTCTAATGAACCATCTCAATATTTGCTTACTTAATCATCTACCATGATAAAGATTGCCGTAATTATTTTACTGCTGATTATTGAATTAACTGTATTTTATAAAATAGATTCAGCGCTGGCTTACCCGCTAAGAGGTCTCATACATTTGTTTATGGCCTATTGGTATTATTCAGAAAGAAAAGAAGAGCTTAATCTGACAGACAAACTGTTTCTTATATCCTGTGTTATTCCTGCCATTACACCTATTCCTATTTATATTTTCGGCTTTACCTGGGGTACGGTTTTAGAAGCAGTATTGCTTTTGGTAAGCTATCAGTTGCTTATCAGAATTTATAGTTTAGAGGGTGCAAAAATTAATTTCAGAAGTAATCTGAATACTTCACTTAAAGTATTAATTGCATACGTTGTTTTTCCACTTACCTATTTTTTTCTGGTGGTTTCTCCAGTTGCAAAGCCAGATGTATTAGTAATCAGTTTTATTTATCTGGTTCAGATAATGTACATGGCGGTCTTATCAGCTTTTTTACCTTTTCCTGAAAAGAGTAAACTGTATATATCTTTAGGGATGTTTTTTATTCTGTTTGCCAGTGGCGCAAGTGTTCATCGTGTATATGTAGCCTCTTATGAATTCGATTACGGCATCGTAAGGATAGCTGCCAATCTTGGCCGCATTCTGATAATTATTGGCTTATTAAACCGTATAAAGAAAGAAGAATTCCTGCCTAAATTAGTATAACCGCTATTTTTCGTTATCTTTTTTACGATTACGAAGTTTTTTGTCATCCACAGTATTATTTAAAAAACTATTGATTTTATCGATTTCAAAACTCATCTGGATTTCACCGAAAGAGTTTATCTTAATATCAAAGCCATTCAAATCTTTATGAACACGAGGGTTTTCAGCGGAAGATTTATCATCTGATTTCTTTTTTGCCATAGTTTTAGAAATTTAAACAGACTTAAAACTGCTATTTTACTTCTTGTGTAATTAGTTATAAGTTACTACCTATTATGTTGAAAATTTTTATAATTCTGCTATTGAGTATAATTGAGTTAGTACTCTACTATAACTTTAACAAGTTTGTTTCTTACCCTGCCAGGGTATTAATCTATGCTTACCTTGCCAACTGGTATTATCAGGAAAGAAAACATGGCGCTATAATTAATAAGGCAGATAAACTTTTTATCTGGGCCTGTTTTATACTGATAATTTCTCCGCTTCCGGTCTATATCAATAATTCTATCACAGGCAAGGTAATAGAATTTGCATTATTAATGGTTAGTCAACAATTAATTATTACAATATTTTTACAAGAAGGAGCAAAATTTGACTTCTCTAATCAGAAAAAGACATTTCGTAAAATATTAGTTCCCTATATTATTATTCCGATTTTATTTTTCTTTTTTGTTGCACTTCCTACCAGACAATGGATTCCT
Source organism: Emticicia sp. BO119 (assembly GCF_013912375.1). Classification (GTDB taxonomy): domain Bacteria; phylum Bacteroidota; class Bacteroidia; order Cytophagales; family Spirosomataceae; genus Emticicia. The sequence continues at coordinate 16,651 of NZ_JACETV010000007.1, forward strand.
GTTACTCTTTTTGCATTTTATCTGCTACAAATGATGTACGTAAGCACTTTATCTGCGTATGCGCCTTTTTCTGAAAAAAGCCAATTTTATATTTCGTTGTCTATGGGCTTATTGATACTTTCAAGCGGAGCTAATTTTTTAAGGCATTCGGTATCACCTTATGAATACGATTTTGCCGTTGTTCGTATTACTTCTGTAGCTTATCGTGTGTTTCTGCTTATAGCCCTTCTGCATAGAGAAACACACGAAGAGGAGTCTCCTTACTTAAGATAAAACAACTGTTGCATTTTCGATTCTTTTAATAACTTCTGTTTTGCCTAAAATTTCTAAAGTAAGCATCAGGTCCGGGCCTTTCCCTACTCCTGTAATAGATAAGCGGAATGCCTGCATCACTTTACCAGGTTTTAATCCTGCTGATTCAAGCGCAGGGAAGATAGTATCATGGATATTCTGTGCTACAAATTCCTCATCATTTATACCCTGAATGGCTTCTTTAATAGCACCCATGGCCTTGCGGGCATCGTCGTTCCATTTGCTTTTTACAATTTCTTCGTCATAAGAAGCAGGGGCTTCAAAGATGAACGGTACTTCGGTTACAATCTCTTGCGGGAAAGTAACACGGTCTTTCATCAGACGAACCAGTTTAGGAGCAAAATGAGCAGGTGTACCTGCCGGAAGCTCAATTATTGACGCTAATTCTTCTTCTGTTTTTGCTTTCAGATAGTGTTGGTTGAACCACTTGGCTTTATCAACCATAAAACGAGCACCAGCCTTGTGTATTTTATCTAAACTGAAAGACTCAACCAGTTCGCTCATAGAGAAAATTTCCTGCTCTGTACCGGGATTCCATCCTAAAAAAGCAAGAAAATTTACTAATGCTTCCGGGAAATACCCATCTTCGCGAAACCCTCTTGCTTGTTCACCCGTAAAAGGGTCAGTCCATTTCAGGGGAAACACAGGGAAATTGCCCAGTAAACCATCGCGTTTGCTTAATTTGCCATTACCTTCCGGTTTTAATAATAGGGGTAAATGTGCAAATTCCGGGGCTTTCCAGCCAAATGCTCTGTACAGCAAAATATGTAAAGGTGCTGATGGTAACCATTCTTCGCCACGAATCACGTGTGTAATGCCCATCAGGTGGTCGTCAACAATATTAGCCAGGTGATAGGTAGGCATACCGTCTGACTTCAATAATACTTTATCATCAATCGTTGATGAATGTACTACCACCCAGTCACGGATAATGTCTTTGAAACGGATTTCTTCTTTCAAGGGTACTTTCAGGCGTATTACGTGCGGGTCTCCGTTGGCAATTCTTGCTTCTACTTCTTCTTTTGATAGCGTAAGCGAGTTTTTCATCTGCATTCTCGTAACTGCATTATAAGACGGATTGTCAATTTTTGCATCTTCCAGACGTTTACGCATATCTTCCAGTTCTTCGGCAGTATCAAAAGCAAAATATGCTTTACCATCTTGTATGAGTTGGTCAGCATATCTGCGATAGATTTCTTTTCTTTCTGACTGACGGTAAGAAGATTCAGGGCCTCCTACGCCTTGTCCTTCATCTATTTTGATTCCAATCCAGTTTAAGGCTTCCAAAATATACTCTTCTGCTCCGGGTACAAAGCGATTCTGGTCAGTATCTTCAATGCGAAGTAACATCTTTCCGCCCATTTTCTGAGCAAACAAATAATTATATAAAGCCGTACGAACCCCACCTATATGAAGCGGGCCGGTTGGACTCGGAGCAAATCTTACACGAACAGACATAATTGTTAAGGACGATTTTCTAAATCGTCAAAATCTAAAATACAAGTCTTTAAGACCCTTGGTGAAAACGGGGCGCAATTTAAGAAAAAATAGAAGGTGAATTTGCTAATTTTAAAAGATTAGCAAATCCTTTATGTAATTTTATATCTTTGGCCTCTTATACAAAGGAACTGTACTACAAGGTTCGCCAAACATAATACTTTGGGCATAAGGTTTTAAGCGACGGGTGATTTCGACATAGGCAGAGGTTGGTACTGTTACTTTACTGCAACCCTTTACTACAACTTTCGCCCCTGTGTATTCTTTAAAATCAATCTGGTCAATAGCATCATCATAGAGTTTGGTTTCTAAGTCATCAAGAGTACCAAACACTACCATATTGGCATATGGCTCCAAATGTATGGCTAAAAGCATATAAGCCCATGTCGGAATAATTGTCTCTTCTGTGCAGGTAATGGCAACGTTTTTATCAGTATAATAAGTCCAGTCATTTGCTTTAAGAAACTCGCGAAAATCTTTTTCACGCAGAATCAAGCCCATATAAAGATTATCTTTTATGTCATATAGGAGTCGGTCACCTTTATGATAAAAATCTTCTAAGTCAAGCGTAACCAAGCCACTTTTGCTTACCCGGTTTATGATTAGTTCTTCTTCCATTTATTTTAAATAAAAAAGTACCATTATCAGCCAGATTGCTTCTAATGGCACAAGAGTTTGCTTGATAGCATAACACTTTCTTTACTCAGAAAGTTTGTTTTCTGTATCGCCTGTGGCCTCATTTGGTTCAGATACTGTAATAACAGGTGACTGAGCAATAGGAACGGGTTTTAAAGTAAGGTATTCAAATGTGCCGCTGAACATCCAGATTTTCATAAAGACCCTTCCGAAAACAAAAGCCTGCTGCACAATAAACATAATAAAAATCCTGAATGCTGTATTCATGCCGATTGCTGATTCGAGAAACAGATATACCAGAACTAATATTACAGCTACTACCAGAATAGCCCAATATATACGCATGGTTTTAAAATTATGAAAAATATAGTTGGTGGCTTTCCAGAATCCAAGCCAGACATTCAGAGAGAGGTTTTTAAACAAAATTACCTTGGCATAATTGCCGATATTGAGCACTACTGTGAATAAAAAGCCTGAAAGCAACAAAGATGGTGTAAGCCAGGCCATTTGAACCGGCTCGGTGCTGTTTTCGGAAGCTATCAGTGAAACACCTAAAAAGATAAAAGATACAATACAGACAGCTAAGAGTGCAATAAGTTCAATCAGAAAAACCAATAGGAATTTACCGAAATATCTTGTTGAATTTTTAAGAAACTCATTAATTCTGAATGTGCCTCTTGAAGCAAACTGGGAAAGAATACCACCGGCAAAAAAGATATTAAGCATTAAATAAATAAGAGATAAAACAAAACCTAAAAGCCAGAAACGGGGCAGGGTTTTTCCGTGTTTGCTTAAGAAATCTATGATAACGGTCAGGTCAAAGCCATTAACCAGTTTATTAAATTCTAAAGAACCTTCAGCTTCTGACTGTAATACATTGTAAAGAGGAGCAGCTAAAAGTAAACCAAGAGATATATTAACAATAAAAACTGTCAGAACCATTTTCCAGTTTCGGGCAGTTCGGTTAAAAGCTTGGGAGAGTATCGTAAACATATTACATATTGGTTAGTTTTTCGTTGTTTTGATGACGCAATTTATCTCTTTTAGTTTTCTTTTCAAGGTTTTTGCGAAGTGCCTCTGTCAAATCTATATTAGTCTGATTAGCCAGACATATCAGTACGAATAATACATCAGCCATTTCATCACCTAAATCCTTATCTTTATCTGATTCTTTTTCTGATTGTTCGCCGTATCTGCGAGCCATAATGCGAGCCACTTCACCTACCTCTTCCATCAGCATAGCCATATTGGTAAGTTCATTAAAGTATCTCACGCCAATGGTTTTAATCCAGTTATCTACTTCTGATTGTGCTTCTGCAATAGTCATCTCTGAAATAAATTTGAGGTGCAAAACTAAGCAAAAAAAAAACTTCCCGAAATACATTCTACGCCACAACGTTAATTTATAGGTAAATCAGGTAATAATACCTTGTGTGTAGTCATAAATAACTTATAGTCAGCGCCTTATAAAGGTATTTTTGAGGCCGGTATAAGACAAATTAATTTTCTTTTAATAGCTGAATTTAAATTGAATACATTTGTGGGTAATTGATGTTTGCATCTTTTTTCGATTCATACACAAGATTTTTATTTTAACATTTAATGAATACAATGAACGTGTTTAAAAAACAGACAATTCAAGATAGACAATTCTTTTATAAGAGTATAGTAATTTTATTATTATCGTTTATAACCGTTGTTTCTTGTAAACAGAAACCAAGCTCTACTGAAAACGAAACAGAGCAAATAAAATTAGCAAGTGCACCTGCTTTTAATGCTGATTCGGCTTATACTTTTATTGAGAAACAGGTGAAATTTGGCCCTCGTGTGCCTAATACTTCTGCCCATGTGAAAGGCGGTGACTGGATGGTGCAGAAACTAAAAGAATATGGTTTTGAAGTAACAGAACAGCATTTCAAGCCTACGACTTTTGACGGAAAAGTATTGAATGCGCGTAACATTATAGGAAGTTATAACCCAACAGCAAACAAACGCATTTTATTAGCAGCACATTGGGATTCACGCCCATTTGCTGATAAAGATTCGTTGAAAAAGGAACAGGCAATTGATGCTGCCAACGACGGTGCAAGTGGAGTAGGCATATTGTTAGAGGTAGCCCGTACGATTCGTATTAATCAGCAAAAACTAAATATTGGTGTAGATATTATCTTCTTCGATGCAGAAGACTGGGGAGAAAAAGACGATATGCAGCCATCGCAGGAAAAAGTTTACTGGTGTTTGGGTTCTCAATACTGGGCGAGCAATCTGCATAAACCTAATTATTCAGCCTATTTTGGTATTTTGTTAGATATGGTAGGAGCGCAAGGGGCTACTTTTCCGAAAGAGGCGCAGTCTGTTCAGTTTGCCGGAAATATTACTAATCAGATATGGGATATTGCCGAGCGTTTGGGCTACAGCCAGTATTTTATTAAGCAGGAAGGTGGGGGCATTACCGACGACCATGTATTCGTGAATACGGTAGCCAGAATTCCGATGGTAGATATTCTGCATCAGGAGGTAAATAGCAACCGTACTTTTGGCGCTTACCATCATACTCATGGCGATAATATGAGCATTATTGATAAGAATACTCTCAAAGCCGTTGGGCAGACTGTAGTTCAGGTATTGTATCAGGAAGATAGCGAAGCATTATAAAATAAAACAGGGAGTTTAATGGCTCCCTATTTTGAAAATATATTCTTACAATCTTTTATCTTTCTCCAATTTTTCTGCTTTTACAAAGCTCTTTAGTGCTGTTTCAATCATCGGGTCGTCCTGGTAAACAATCTGATAAAATTCGTTATTCAGACCATTTTTTACACTACGTTGCCAGATATGGCGGGCTATGGCCGCTTTCAGCTGAGATTTGATAAAATCTTTTGAGTCAGCAAATTCTTGTGGTGAATATTTTACACCTGTGTTTGTTAATACTCTGTTCATATCATTGAGCATCGCATCACTCACAGAAAAGCTTTTCAGATAACTATCAAACGATTGTTTCGATAAGGTTTTACGATTATCGTTGGCATAACTCATGGCATATTCACGAATGATGTTACGGCCATACAATTCCATCAGATATTTGGTAATATGGCTTGTATCACGCGGCACGAAAATATCAGGCGTAACACCACCACCACCATAAACCGTTCTGCCACCCACAGTTTTGAAGCGCATTTTAGGGTTATTTTTAATGCTATCAGCTATGAAATACTCACCTGATTTCCCTCTGTCTTCTAATTCATGCTCATAATTATCCAGATGCCCCTTTACATAGGGTTTCTGAATGCTTCTACCACTCGGGATATAATAACGTGAGATAGTCAGGCGTAATTCTGAACCATCAGAAAGCTGAATCGGTTGTTGCACTAAACCTTTGCCAAAAGTTCTGCGACCAACTATCAAGGCTCGGTCATAATCCTGTAATGACCCAGAAACAATCTCTGAGGCTGATGCACTGCCTTCGTCTACCAGAACTACAATAGCTCCTTTTTCAAACATCCCGTCAATATGTGCATTGGTTTTGCGGTTGTTACGAGTATCTTTTCCGTCGGTATATACAATTACACCTTTACCTGCTACCAGTTCGTCTACTATGTCAGTGGCTCTGTCCATATAGCCACCCGGATTACCCCTTAAATCTAATAGCAATTGTTTCATGCCTTGTTTCTGCAAGTCAACCATATGCTCTTTAAATTCATCGTAAGTAGTCTCGGTGAAGCGGTTTATTTTCAGATAGCCGGTCTTTTTATCTTCCATTAGATAAGCCGCATCAATAGAATATTGAGGTATTTTATCACGGGTAACCGAGAATTTCAATAAATCCTTAAAGCCTTTGCGTTTGATTTCCAGTTTTGCTACTGAGCCGCGTTTACCTCTCAGGTTGGCAAAAATATTTGTGCTGCTTGCTTCTTTCCCCGTCAGGCTATTGTCATTAGCTTTGATGATAGCATCACCGCTTTGGATACCTACGGCCTCTGATGGCCCTCCGGCCAATGGCGTTACTACATATACTGTATCGTTGAATACATTAAACTCAATACCAATGCCATCGAAACCACTTTCCAGTTGAGAGCGGGCCAGTTCGGCATCTTGTGGGGGGAAATAATAGGTATGCGGGTCTAATTTTTCAAGCATTTTGGTGATTGAATAATCGACCAGACTATCAGTATTCACGCTATCGACATAACTTCTGTTGATATAAGTCAGAATTTCCCGAAACTTACTTGAACTACGAGACACATCACCCGCCGGACGACGACCTCCAAAAAATGTTGCACCTATCAGAATACCCAGCGCGAGGGTCGTACCCACAATGATAGGTGTTCGTACAGTAGCTTTACTATTCTGTATTTTGTTTTCTTCCACTTTAAAACCCTTTATTTTATAATTAATGCCTGTTTGTAAGATAAATATACTTATTCTGGCAATAAATTGTTTTAAATCTTACATTAAAATGCGAATTTCCGGTTTAAACGGATTCACACTAATAACAGAAAATATGCTGAATAAATTTTATAGTACTGTTTTTTTAACAATTATTTAGATAATTCCTTGGCTCTTCTCTCGGCAGCCAGAATACCATTGATTAATCCCTCCGGCAATTGGCTTTCTTCAAAGGTGCGCAAAGCCGCTTCGGTTGTACCACCTTTCGATGCTACGGCTTTAATCAAATCATCCAGACTTTTTTCAGCATTATTAATCAGGTGATACGAGCCTAACATGGTTTGTTTTACCAACAGACTTGCCATGCCTTCATCAAAGCCCATCTGCTTACCTGCTTCTATCATATGCTTTACCAGATAGTAGAAATAGGCTGGGCCACTACCACTTAATGCCGTAACGGCATCAATCATGCTTTCGTCTTCTAAATATACCGAGCGTCCGGTGGCATTAATCAGGTTTTCTACTTTGCGTAGTTTATGCGCGTCTACTTCAGGGGAAGCCGTAAAACCGGTAATACCCATGCCCAACATAGCAGGTGTATTCGGCATAGCTCTCACGACTAATTTATGATTAAGCATATCCTGAATTTTGCTCATGGGAATACCCGCCATGATAGATAAAATCACCTGTTGCGGTTGGATAACTGCCGTCAGTTCATCTTTCAAAGAAGCAAAGTCCTGCGGTTTTACCGAGAGGATAATCAGTTCGTAGTCGGCTATCTGAGCGTTAATTGTGCTTACCACCACACCTTCTTTGGCACTTTTGAGTGTTTCGCTGCGCTCCTGGCTTTTTTCTATTAATAACAGGTCTTCTTTTCGTACTAAATCATACTGCAAAAATGAACGGGCAAAGGCCATTCCCATGTTTCCGCAGCCTATAATGGCAATTTTCATGAATCAACAATCTCCTTACCCTTTATCGGAGCATTTTTTGGTGAAAGATAGATTACCTCTATAGGGTAGAAAGGTAATTTTACAAAATTAGCGATGTTTATAAATAATCAACTCATCGCCCATTAAGTTTTGTTTTTCTATTATCTCAACATTTTTAGACATGGTTGGTGCTGCAATGCCTTTATAGAGTTGATTCGGACTACGAAAAATCCTGATTTCATCAAACAAATTGGCTTTGATGAAACTCTGTAAAAGTGTTGTACCGCCTTCTACATAGACAGATTGTATTTTTCGCTGGTGTAACTCCTGTAATACATTCTCAATAAATGATTCACCAAATACTGTTTTGATATAAGTGTTTTTCTCGTCTGTTTTATCAGCTAATTCGTTGAGTATCCAGGTATCCTGTGTATTGTCAAACAAATGCAAGGATTGTGAGAGTTGCATTTGTCTGTCAACTACTATGCGTATCGGGTTTTTAGCGCCCTGCCATTCTCTGGCATTCAGTTTAGGGTTATCGTATCTGGCTGTATTTGTGCCTACCATAATGGCATCTTCTTCACTGCGCCATTTGTGCGCCAGTTTATGAGAGAGGGCATTGCTGATTTTCACAGGCTCATAGTTTTCTCCGGCTATAAAGCCATCGGCTGTTTCTGCCCATTTCAGAATGATATAGGGGTGTTTCTTTTCTATATAGGTAAAGAAACGGGTGTTTAAGATTCTGCCTTTTTCTGCTAATAAGCCTTGTTCTACTTCAATGCCTGCCGCACGTAGTTTAGCAATACCCTTTCCAGCTACTAAGGGGTTTGGGTCATTATTACAAATGATTACTTTTTTTACCTCATGTCTCACCAACAGATCGGCACAGGGAGGGGTTTTACCAAAGTGCGAACAGGGCTCAAGAGTCACATAGACAGTTGATTCTGCTAATTTTGATTGATCTTGTACCGAATTTACGGCATTAACTTCCGCATGCCAACTGCCGTATTTCTGATGCCAACCTTCACCAATGATCTGGTCATTATGCACAATCACACAGCCTACCATTGGGTTAGGGCTTACTTGCCCTCTGCCAATTTCGGCTAATTGTAATGCCCTTAGCATATATTTTTCTTCCATTCTTGATTTCTTGCGTTAATTTTGCGACAAATCACAAAGTTTACATTTTGAAAGAGATACTTACCAGTAAACAACTCTTCGACGAATTGCTGCACCAAATTACGGTGTACGAAACACAGGAAGCAAAAGAAATTGTATTCTGGTTGTTAGAACATGAATTAGGTCTGAAAAAAATAGATATTCTAAGCAACCGACCCATCAATTTTTCAAAAAATATTGACTGGGATTTGATTGTGAAACGACTAAATAATCATGAACCCATTCAGTACATTTTAGGAGAAACAACTTTTTACGGCAGAAGATTTCTGGTTGATGATTCTGTACTGATTCCAAGGCCGGAAACCGAAGAACTGGTAGACTCTATTTGCCGATGGGAGAAAGAAACAGAGCGATTCGGATCTAAAAAAAACGTTTTAGATATTGGTACAGGTAGTGGCTGCATTGCTATTTCTTTAGCAAAAGAATTAAGTAACTCGCAGGTTTGGGCATATGATGTTTCTGAAAAGGCTTTAGCCATAGCTCAAAAAAATGCGGCGCTTAATCAGGCTTTTAATGTGGTTTTTGATAAGGTAGATATACTTCACTACTTATCAGGAGAGGCACAAACTGAGCTTCGTTTTGATATAATCGTGAGTAATCCACCCTACGTAACAAAGCAGGAGGCGGCACAAATGCGAAGCAATGTGTTAAATTTTGAGCCTCATTTAGCACTCTTTGTTGAAGATAATGACCCTTTGATTTTTTATCAGGCTATTGCCCGTTTTGCTTTTCAGAACCTAAAGGAAGATGGCCTGATAGTGGTAGAAATCAATGAAAGTTTAGGCAAAGAAACGGCAGAGGTATTCAAAGCATCAGGTTTTTCAGAAGTAGTTATCATAAAGGATATTCATCAGAAAAATAGATTTGTGAAAGCCGCGTTTAGTAAAAAGATGAAAAAGGAGTAAGGGTTTTTAAGGGATTTTCCTATCTTCACATTTTTTACGCCAGAGTGGAACAATTTACTTGGTTTTAGAAAGTAATATTTCTTTAAAATCAAGGTATCTTATTATTTATTAATCCAACGATTTTGCTATAATCTTACTAACAAATGGAAGGTTCGAGAATTTTACATAAAAAAATAAGAGAGGTTTTTTCAGAGACAAGCAAAGTAGTAATAGGGCAGGAACGATTGATTAATCGTTTATTGATAGGGCTTTTTACAGGTGGTCATATTTTGCTTGAAGGTGTTCCCGGTCTTGCTAAAACAAAAACAATCAATACCCTTGCCAAAGTATTGGATTTAGGGTTTAACCGCATACAATTTACACCCGACCTGCTGCCTTCTGATTTGGTCGGAACGATGATATATAACCAGAAATCCGGTGATTTTGAGGTAAAAAAAGGGCCAATTTTTTCTAATCTGATTCTGGCCGATGAGGTAAACCGTGCCCCGGCCAAAGTGCAATCGGCCCTTTTGGAAGCAATGGCAGAGAAACAGGTAACCATAGGAGATGAGACACATCAGCTTGATCGTCCGTTTCTGGTAATGGCTACGCAAAACCCGGTTGAGCAAGAAGGAACCTATCCACTACCGGAAGCACAGGTTGACCGTTTTATGATGAAAGTTTTTGTTGATTATCTCGATAAAAACTCGGAGCTGGAAATGGTTCGAAAGATGGCTAATCTGAATTTTAACTATGTACCCAAACCCATTTTAGATAGAGAAGAGATTTCGGCTGTTAAGCAGGAAATTAACCGGATTACGATTTCTGAAATGCTGGAAAGATATATTATTGAATTGGTGTTCTCTACCCGTCGCCCGGCTGAATATGGTCTGAAAGATGAGGCCAGATACATTCAGTTTGGCGTTTCTCCTCGTGCAGGGCTGTCTTTATACAACGCTGCTAAAGCCTTAGCCTATTTTGACGAAAGAGACTACGTATTACCGGAAGATATTAAGGCATTGGTACATGATGTATTTAACCATAGAATTATCTTAAACTACGAAGCAGAAGCGGATGGTATTACTACCCGACAGGTGATTGATACTTTGTTGAAGAGAGTGGCGATTGGGAGGTAATGTTTTCAGGTAGAGACGTATTGCAATACGTCTCTACCAAGTTCGATTGATTAATAAAATACAATTCCCCTTACTTTTACTCATAAATCACACTCAACAACTCTGCTACACAAGCAGGTTTCTCAGAGCCTTCTAATTCGAATATTGCATCAATAATCAGTTTTACTCCGCTTGGTTGCATATCTTCTACTTCTTTTAAAACGGCCTTCATACGTACCCGACTGCCCGATGGCACAGGAGAAATAAAACGAACTTTATTGGTACCATAGTTTAGTCCCATTTTAGCTGATTCTACCTTAAATATTTCATACATAAACTTGGGTGAGAGCGATAAAGATAAGAAACCATGCGCAATGGTTTTACCGAATGGTGAAAACTGTTTGGCCATTTCTTCATTCACATGAATCCACTGATCGTCGAAAGTGGCTTTAGCAAAATCGTTAATCATTTCTTGTGAAAGTGTCTGCCAGCTGGATATTCCTAACTCTTTGCCTTTGAACGCCTTTAGCTCGGCTATGTTTTTAAAGAGAATCGCATTCCCTTCTTTCCTGATTTCATCAGGTTTTTCTTCTTTGGCAATAATTTCTTCCTTAGGTGCTTCATAGGACGGCATCTTTACATCATCCGACATCACTACTACGGCTTTGCCTACCACTTTTCTATTCATCAAATCAGCAATAGCGTCAGCGGCATTGTCTAATGGGTATAATTTATGAATATGTGGACGGAGTTTTCCTTTCATAAAATAGCCTGCCAACTCCTGTATATTCTGGAAGTTCTTAGCTGATTCTTTCTCAGCAAATTGCCCCCAGAAAACCCCGACAATCGAACAGCCTTTTAATAAAGCCAGATTCAGTGGAATTTTAGGGATTTCTCCTGCGGCAAAACCTACTACCAGATAACGCCCCTTCCATGCGATAGAACGCAGAGTAGGTTCGGCATATTTATCTCCTACGGCATCATAAATCACATCTACTCCTTTGCCGTCTGTAAAGGTTTTGATTTGTTCCCTTAAATCTTCGGTTGTATAATTAATTGTAAAATCTGCTCCTTTTTCTTTGCAAATAGTTAATTTTTCATCGCTTGATGCTGCTGCTATTACTTTAGCCCCCATCATTTTACCTAATTCAACAGCCGCTAATCCAACTCCTCCGGCAGCCCCTAAAATCAGCAGTGTTTCGCCTGCTTTTAGTTCCGCACGGTCTTTTAGGGCATGATAAGATGTACCATAATTATACATCACTGAAGCAGCCGTAACAAAATCCATTGAGGGCAACATCGGGAATACCCTACGGGCATCTACCAATACCTCTTCTGCCATGCCTCCCCAACCTGTCATGGCAAAAACCTTATCACCCACTTTTACGTGTTTTACTCCTTCACCTACTTCTTTCACAATACCTGAAACCTCACCTCCCGGTGAAAAAGGCAAGGCAGGTTTAAACTGGTAGAGATTTTGGATTATCAATGTATCAGGGAAATTGGCACTACAGGCTTTGATGGTAATTACAACTTTGCCTGCCTCTGCTTTTAATGCCTCTAATTCTTCTAAAACTAAGGTATTAGGCTTGCCAAATTCTTTGCACAATAGAGCTTTCATAGATGGGTTTGTTAGGTTACAGATTAATTAGAATTGTTGAATATTTAGCATTATTAGCTTATTAATTAGACAATTGTGTAATAGGTGTAAAATCTACTTTACGAAACTCCACTTCTGAGCCTTCGGCTTGCAAAGCAATTTGTCCTTTACTGACGGTACAATTAAAGCCATGATTGACTAAATCACCATTGACCCATACTTTTATCTGGTCGCCCAGACATTCTACTCGCATTGTATTCCATTCCCCTACGGGTTTTTCAGAATTATCGGTCAGATTCACGATTCTGCGCTCTTTACCATCTACTGAGCCCCAGTTCTTTTTAGGACCTCTTCTTTTTTCCATATCCGGTACGCTGATGTCTTCGCCAATGCACCAGAAATCGCCGGCATTTTTGTGCATCAATTGCGCCTCAATAGACTTCGGAAACATGGCATACAAAACTCTTGGGGTTGAGGCGTGCAAAATTACGCCACAGTTGCCGGGCTTGGCAGCAAAACGATATTCTACCTCCAGACGATAGTTTTCATAAACTGAATCAGTAATAATATGCCCTTGCGGGTCTGCCAGACTTACTAATAGTCCATTACGTATAATAAACGGATTTTTACCATTAGGATTATTATCTAAGGCCGGAACATCTATATGCCAGCCATCAAAGTTTTTGAAGTTGAATAAGCTTCGGGTTTGGGCATTGATTGTAAGTGAGGAGACTATTAAGGCTGCAATAAAAAAGACTTTTTTCATAAATTGATAGGTTTCATATTGGATTGAATTTATTAAGACTTTAAACCACGGAGTGTCACTAAGTTTTGCACGGAGTTGCACAGAGTTTTATATAGTACTTATTGACACTCCGTGGTAAAAGTAAACTATGTTTAATAGCCTTAGGTACATAAAAATAGCCAATAGTGTTTTAAAAGTACTATTGGCCATTAAGATTTTTTATTTTGCCTTATTTTAAAAGACCTTCAGGAACTGGTTTTTCTAACAAATATTTGTAGATGAATTTGGTTTTCAGGTTATCAAAATGCTGTCCTTTATTACCTCCCCAGCCATGTCGTCCACCCGGATAGAGCATAAACTCAAAATCCTTTTTCTGATCTTCCAGTTTACTGATTAGTTGGATACTGTTCTGCATATGCACATTATCATCCATCGTGCCATGCACAATCTGTAACATACCTTTATATTTGTCAACATGGGTCATTACACTGCTGCTTTTATATCCATCCGGGTTTTCGGCAGGTGTATCCATAAAGCGTTCGGTATAGGCACTATCGTATAAGCTCCAGTCGGTTACGCTTCCGCCTGCCATACCATGTGTAAATACATCTGCCCCATAAGTAAGCGCATAACAACTCATATAGCCACCATAACTAAAGCCCGTAATGCAGATTTTAGCCGGGTCGGCAATGCCTTTGGCAATCAATGATTTCACTAAAGTAATATAGTCTTTCATTTCCCAGTAGCCCAGGTTGCGGTGCATATAAGCTACGCCCTCTTTCCCAAAGTGTCCACTGGCACGATGGTCAAGCGATACCTGAATCAATCCCTCTTCTGCATACCATTGGCTGCGGGGTGTCCACGACCATTGGTCATAAACTGTTCCGGCATCCGGGCCACCATAGATACTGATTAATACCGGATATTTTTTGCCTGGCACCATGTTCTGTGGGTAAGTGATGGTCATGGGCAAATCAAATAACCCATCATCGCTCTTTACTCTCAATAGCTCTGATTTGGCCACATTATAAGTATCCATTTCAGCACCTTTGATTGTGCCCAGGTCTTTAATGATTTTTCCGGTATTATCTACTACTGCCATTTGTGTAGGCGTAGTGATATTAGAATAAGTGGTAATGAAATACTTGAAATCTGGCGATAATTGAATCTGACGGTGGTTGAAATTACCAAAAGTCAGACGTTTCATATTTTTTCCATCAAAACCAACGCGATAGAAATCATAACGGGCAGAATTTTCAAGACCTCTGGCATGGAAATAAATTACTCTGTTCTTCTGATCGATACCTTCTACTGACTTAATCGTGAATTTACCATTGGTAATGTTATTGATTAGCTTACCATCTACGCCATATAAATACAATTGTTTCCAGCCACTTTTATCACTCAGAATAATCATTTCCTTATTTCCATCAAGCAAGGTCAACCGATTATCGGCATCATCAATATCAATCCAGGCTTTTTGTGTTTCAGCATATACTTCTTTTTTGCTACCGTTCGATGGCGATACATTATATAATTTCAGGTTATCGTTTCCGCGATTAATCCATTGTACCATCAATCCGCTACCATCTAACAACCACTCAGGCCAGCCAAAGTATTGTTCATCTTTCTCATTGAAATCAGCCCAGGTAACTTTTCCACCCTCTGGCAATACAAAACCTATCTTCGCTTCCGGATTCGGGTCTCCGCTTTTCGGGTAGCGGGTTTCTTCTATAAAACCATGTTGTCCTTCACTATTATAGAGTGGAAACATCTGGATTTTGCTTTCATCAAAACGCATAAAAGCTAATTTCTTACTATCAGGACTCCACCAGAAAGCTCTGAAACGTGTAGGCCGACCAAAGATTTCTTCCCAATATACCCAAGTTGCATAACCGTTGAGGGTAGTTTTAGTACCATCGGTTGTATGCTGTATTTCTTTATTGGTTTTTAGATTGAAAGTATAGAGGTTATTGTCTTTGGTATAGGCAATAAAGTTACTATCAGGCGAGAAAGTCGGATTTTTCTCTTCAGCTTTATCATTAGTCAATTGCTTTTCTCCGCTACTGTCTTTCAGAAAAATATCGCCGTTTCTTACCGAAACTGACATTTTAGGTTGAGGTATTTTTGAGGAAATTTTAGCTGTTCCCTCAGTCAGATTTCCGTTAGAGAGATCTAAAACGAAGTTTTTATTTCCACCATTTCTTTGTACCACCGATAATTTATCACCATCTGCCCACTGCACAAGGGGCAGGGTTTGCGTGAAATTTTGTGGAGGACGCCCTGCCTTTAAATCTTTTACATCAAAATCTTTTTTCTGGGCAAATACACAAGCATTACTGAGTAGTAAAAGTGCTACGACTTTTTTCATGTTTTATGAAGTGTTTAGTTTAGAATGATTACGGTCTAATCTATTATGCGTATAAAATTAACGCCTAAAAATAGAGAATTTTTATATTATCTGCATAAGAATAGGCCAGGAATCGGCTAATCATAGATAAGTAGCGCAAAAAAGTAGATGCTTCTGATTAGTATCAAGTAAATAAAATATCTTTATGCTTTATATCGGATTCGGGGTGTTGGCAGATATATCAATAAAAATCTCCTATATTTTCCTGATAAAATATAGGAGATTTTCAGACTTTATAATTTTAATTACATCTTCCACTTAATCCCACAACCAATGGCTTTTGCCGTAGTAATTTCTACAGGTTTATTGGCCAGAAGCGCATTAACCGCCTGACTTACATAATGTACACTGGCAGATGACGCATCGTTTGAATTATTATCAATAGCACCATGATAAGCCAGAATATAATCATTACCCTCACGTTTTACCACATAAGCCGTTGGGGTGCTTCTTGCGCCATAGGTTTTGGCTACTTCCTGCGTTTCGTCTAATAAATACGGAAACTGATATTTACTGCTTTTGGCTACTTCCTGCATTTCACTAAAGCTATCGCCAGGTGAGCGAGTGCCATCATTAGCATTGATAGCTATTACCGGATAGCCTTTTGGGGCATAAGTCTTGTTTAAATCAATAATACGTTGCTCATAAGCTTGCGCTACCGGACAGGTATTGCAGGTGATAACCACAATATATCCTTTAGCGGTGGCATCATGCCCCAAAGCCACCATTTTGTTGTCAACATTTTTCAGGTTGAAAATCATCACTTTGTCTCCTACCTTATAGCCGTCTACCGGTAAAAGGAAGCTGCTAAGCACAACGAAAAGTGTTGCTGCTAAGCCAAGAATGCTTGTTTTTTTCATAAAATTCAAAATTGTGTTAAACGATAAATAAAGGACGATATTAATTAATAAAAGGCTGTAATTCCTTTTCTAATTGACTTTCCGTCAAAGGTTCTTCAAATATTTTGCGTGCCTTTTTGTCTGAGGGAACGATGAGCGTAAAGGGCAAAGAACCCGACCAATCGGCCGATACCAGATCAATCCATGAATTATAATCAGGCTCATCCAGCAAATAAATCTTTGATGACCTGATATTATTTTTTGCTACAAAAGGTTTTACTTTGGCATTCAAATCCTTCACCACATCCAGATTAATCAGGACTACCTTTACATTTTTGCCCGAATATTTTTTGCTGATTTTCTCAAAATAAGGGAGTTCTTCTACACAGGGCTTACACCAGGTAGCCCAGAAATTGACAATTAATACAGTATCTTTCGACTGTCTGATCATCTTTTCCAGAGTAGGATACTTTATAGCCTGCACATTTTGTGCCATAGCCCCATAGCCTGAAAAAAGAAGGAGACTCAGAAGTAATATGAGTTTTTGCTTAGTCGTGTTCATCATAGAAAAGAATCTTTTCTGCTGAATGTATATAAAAAACGTCTGTAAAACTGAGATATTTTATAAGAGTAGCGCTTTGTCCGAAACACTTGTTATAAACAAATTTAACTCGTAAAAATCAGTTAATCAATCTTTTTTGTCAGAAAATTGGGAATATTTACCATGGAGTTATACAGAGTTTTGCACGGAGTTGCACAGAGTAATAATAGTAACTCCGGGTTCTCTGTGCAAAACTTAGTGAAACTCCGTGGTTAAAAATAAAAAAACTACTTCCCCTTCACCCCAAACAACAACCGAGCAAAGTTGAAAGGACGAATCAGAAAATGATAGATAAACAGACTAAATCCGAATGTACCCAATACCAGAATCAATAGTTTCAACCATAGGTTCAAATCCCAATCAGCAATATGGAAGCCAATGGCAACGGTAATAGTCTGGTGTAATATATAGAATGGATAAACTGCCTCGGTACTATAGGTTAGAAACCTGTTTTTGAAATTAAGGTAATGCTTGGCCAATCCGCAAATACCTAAAATAGTTGTCCAGAGGCTGACCATCGTCAGAACACCATTTACAAAGGGCATAAAAGGAATGTCATCAGGAATGCTTCCAAAAATAGCATCAAAAGAAATCCTGAATACAATGATGAATGTTCCGACACTAATAAATGCAATCCGATATTTCTCCATGATATCCCAGATTTTCTGATTGGTTCCTATCAGATAACCATAGATGAAAATGGTCAATGACAATGTAAAATTATACCAGTCAGCAATCAGATTATTGGTCACAGGCCATTTTTCTCTGAGTGTCCAGTAGAGAATCATAGGTATTACACTTAATAGCCACACACCCCAGATATTGCTGAATAGATTTCTTACAGTTTTTACTACTTTTTGAGCGTTCCCTGATTTTAGCCATACAAATAGAGGTGTGCTCAGCAAAGAGAAGACCCATAGATATGCCACAAACCATAAGTGATGCCACGAGAAATCACCTTTGGGATAGGGGATAAAATTAAAAACATTCGGATAAAAATCCAGATACGAGCCATTGAACTGCCCGCTTTGCAAACGCTCAAAATAAATCTGCGGAGGGACAATGATAAACATACCAAAAACCAGCGGCAAAAATAAACGCTTGGTACGTTCACTCACAAATTGCCACCCCGTGCGTGACTTCATGGCAAAACTCACGCCCACACCAGAAATAAAGAATAGCAAAGGTAAACGCCACAAGTGAAGCCATTCCATCGGGTATTCCATCGTGTGATTAATGACATTGTTTTTTACGTGCCAGCCCCAACTGACAAAGAACATACCGCTATGAAAAAAGATAAGAATACAGAAAGCCAACACCCGAATCCAGTCTATATAATACTGGCGTTTGGTTGTTTTGGTTTCGGGAGCTAATGTTGCAGTAACAGGTTTCATGATTTTGTGCATACTTGTTTAAATGATGACACAAAAGTAGATGGCTGGATAGTCTCAGGAAGCCTCTCCCGATAAGCGAGACGTTCGTGCCGATAAAAACGAACCTATTTCTGTACCCTGAATTGCGAAGGGGTTTGCCCCACAATCTTCTTAAATGAAGTATTAAAGGCTGATTTTGAATTATAACCGACCATTTCGGCTATTTCTTCAATTTTGATATGCGAATGCTCTGGTGATGCCAATAATTGTTGTGCTTCTTTGATGCGATAAGTAGCGGTATAGTCAAAAAAACTCTGCCCCAGTTTTTCGTTGAGAATCTGGGAGAGATGATGCGGCGAAACAGCCAGCATTTTTGCCAGCCCGGGCAATGAAAACGAATCATTCAGAAAAGGTTTTTCATTATTCATAACCTCCGTCAACTTATCTAATACATTATCTTGTATATCGATAGTAAGAGAAGATTTCTCGTATTTCTTTGCTGCCTTAGCCTGCTCATCATGAAAGAATTTTGAACGACTGATAACCGAGAAAGAAATGGCATAAATAATCAGGGTAATATGCCCCGCCAGAATATGATCGCCTAAATCATGAATGAAAGTGCTTTTAATAACCAGAAAAATGATTACAATAGAAGCCAAGGAGATAACCTGATTGCGCGCCCAACTTAATTTTGTACTCTGACTTGAGTTGAATGGTAGCCCCTCTTTTTTAAATGCCTTGATAACCACATAAAAACTCGCTATAGTATATATAACCATGTGTATAAACATCAGGTCATTTACATGATGTTTAAAAAAATAGTACCATTCTCTTTCGGCATAGTCACAAGGCACAGTAGCCATATCAGGGTGAAAAGCGTAGAGATAAGAATTATAATGATGTATGTCAGATAACGGATAAAACAAAACTGACATATAAATGAGATACGCTAAAAAAGGAATAAAGTGTAAGAGTTGTGCTTTGGTAAATCGCTCGGTGATATAGGTCTGTATATACAAAAAAGAGAGTGGTGCCAGCACAAAATTGGTGGGTTCGGCCATATCTACCAGATAAAGCGTCTGGAACGTATAATTGGTATAACCCATTAGTACTTCTGTAATAGCAAAAGCCATCGAAAACAAAAACAAGCCTAAATACAGATGCGCTACTTTATTGCCTTGTTTGGTAGTAAGAAAGAAAAACGCTAAAAAGAAGCCTTGTACTATGCCTAACAGGATAATAATCGCAAATAAATCAATTTTTAGAGGTAGTGAGGGCAGCATTCAGACTAATTTTCAGACCAAATTACGAATAAAAAAATACCTCGGCAAATCTTGTCGATTTCACCGAGGTATTGGTGTATGAAACGGTTTGTAGAGACAGGGCATTGCCCTGTCTCTACGCATGTATATCTTTAGGTTTTTAATGTATCAAATCCAATAATTGAAGGAATTATTGAATAATTAGAGCATTATTTTTCCAATGGATGCTCTGCCAATAGCTTCGAAGCATTATAAATATCCTTCTGATTCTTTACAGCTGCTCTTACTGCTTTCACCTTTTCAGGCTGAATAGCAGGGGCGTTATTACCGAAAGAGTTGCGCACATAGGTTAATACTGCGGCCACCTCTTTATCATTCAATAAACCTTCGAATGGTGTCATAGGTACCTGGCCCGGATATTTTTTGCCATTTACTTCTATCGGCCCTAATAGGCCTTTTAGTACAATCTTGATGGCTCGTTCCTCATTCCCATTTACCCAGGTAGTACCAGCCAAAGGCGGGAAGCCCGAAGCAGTTAAGCCTTTACCGTCTGCCTGATGGCATGTATTGCAATAACCCTCTTTGGCGTAAATCGTTTTACCTATATTAAATAACTCCAGTTCTGCTCCTTTTAAATTAGATTTTTCGGCAACCGCTTTTTCTTTCTTCACTGGCATATCGTTGATATGGGCTACTGCTGTTTCATAGGCATGTATCATCCAGTCATCTAAAGGTTTCTTTTTGGCTTCTGCTAAAATAGGATTGCCTTTTTCTTTACCTATCCATGAAGACGCCACTATCGCATCCAGACGAACCCGGCTGTTTTCATCCTTCACTGCCTGCATCAATAAAGCCGCTTGGTCTGGCACCTGATGGCCTGTAAAACGTAAAACTTCGACCGCCGCAGCTCTTGCATGGTAATCTTTGGCTTTCAGCATTTGTCTCAATAGCTTCTGGTCAACTTTATCTAATCCCCAGGTAACCCACAATGCTTCTAATACATGATGCTCGTAACGTGGGTCGTTTTTGTCTAATGACGCTACCCATTTAGTAACTTTTGGTAATACCTCTGCAGCACTTCTGCCTCTTAATTCGCTGCGCGTGCGGTAACGCGTGCGGTATTCAGGTAATTTCAGATTGTCTAATAGTGTTTCTACACTTGCTCCGGCAATGGTAGCAGGTTTTACTAATGGTCTTGACGGATACGTGATACGATAGATACGCCCATGAGAATGGTCGCGAAGCGGGTCACGGGCATTGTGTTGCATATGGCCTATCAGAATATTGTGCCAGTCAATCAGGTAAAGTGAACCGTCAGGTGCAAACTCCATATCTACCGGACGGAAATTACGGTCTTCACTCACCACTAAATCAGCTACGTGTTTGCTCTTATAACCCGTGCCATCATCTACCATGCTGTGCATTTTCATACCCAGGAAACCAATCGTATTATTGATTAATAAATCGCCTTGCACTTCATCCGGGAAATGACGACTTGAAACAAATTCCAATCCCGAAGTCGGACGAACCATATGGTCTTTTTCTATCAACTGGACCCCTTTATGAGTGGCTTCTCCATAGCGAGGCAATACTGTACCCGGCATCATCCAACGCACATCAGGGCTTGACGTTTCAGCAAAAAATGGTTGTCCCCAATCATCAAAGGCAATTCCCCAGGGGTTCGGTATTGATAATTGTGCCGTACGCTCCAATTTGCGCAATTGTGGGCTGAATCTATAAAACCCTCCATTGGTAGCGCGTACCGTTCCGTAAGAAGTTTCTATATTGGTATGTAAGAATACACCCTCACCCGAATAAATAGCACCAGAGGGGTCAACCGTGTAGGCATGGCTATTATGGTGCGTATCGTGGTCGTCGTACCCACTAAATATAATTTCTACTTTATCGGCTTTATCGTCGCCGTTGGTATCAGTAAATAATTTCAGATTTGTACCCTGAGAAACGAAAACGCCTTCATGCGTGATTTCGAAACCTAAAGGCAAGTGTAAACCATCTGCAAAAACGGTCTCTTTATCTGCTTTGCCATCGTTATTGGTATCTTCAAAGATTAGTATTTTGTCGTTTGGCTTTGTATCTCCAGGCTTATAATGCGGATAGCTTGGCATTGCCGCTACCCATAGCCGGCCTTTATTATCAAACGACATCTGCATCGGTTTTGCCAAATCAGGGAACTCCTGTTCTGAGGCAAAGAGTTCAATCTTATAGCCAGTGGGTACTTTCAATTTACTTAATGCCTCTTCTCCATACAGGTAAGTTAAACTACCATTCTTTTCAGGGTTAAAGTTGGTTTTCACTTCCGGGAGTGTCCTTGTGTTTTTATCTGCTATTGATACATCCATTTTTTCACCTTTAGCTGCTGCCAGCCAAACGGCCTTGTCACGAATATCAGTCATTTCACGGATTTTCTCAATTTCGGCAGGATAATTATCCGGCCCGAACGGATTATAACGACGACCATATACATGAACCCCATTCGGAATTTTATAGTCGTTATGCCACATCCAGTTTTTCTCTTTTACAGCCGCCAGAATCAAATCCTTGTTGGTTTCTGCTTTAGCAGGTGCTTTCCCGAATACTGCATCAGTTAATAAAGCTGAAAACCTTTTATATCCTTCTTCATTTAATTGAGAGCCATCAATGGTGAGAAATTCAGATGTAGTATCATACCATTTTTTAGAAGGAGTAAAAGCATCAACAAAAAGCACATTGTTCTGGTCGGCTACTTCTTTCATGGCCTTGGTATATAGCCAAAGATTTTCGTTTTCTTTTATACCATTCGGTAAATCGTATTTGCCAGACAGGTCTTCAAAAGCAATCGGCGAAACAATAACTAATTGAGGCGCGCTTTTGCCATTGTATTTCTGATTAAGCGTGTATTTGATAAAGGCATCTAACTCAGCTTTGTAGGTATCTAATTTTGCCTTGCCCTGAAATGATTCGCTATAACCAAACATACCAATGATAATATCCGTTTTTAAGCGGGTCAGCCATTGATCGGGTGAATCAAAATGACCTTCACTATGGGAGTTTTTTGCATATTCTGTCTGGAATTGTTCTGCCCCAGGAAATGCCCAAGGCAAATTACGGCTGGCATGAGGTCTGAAACCCGGGGTATCGCCGCCGTCGCACATATTACGGATATATAGGTTATAATCAGGATAACGAACGTACATTTCGGTTTCGAAAAGTCCGTAATTCATCATTCGTGAACCTAAGTTTCCGCCTATTAAGGAAATATGTGAATCTTTCTGAACGGTTAATGTTGGGGGAGGGGTAGCCTGAAATGAACTGATAACAAAGACTGTCAGCACAAATAGGATTATTAATAGTCTGATATTGAGTTTCATGAATAGAATAATTAGGATTGTGTTAAAAAACAACCCCATCCCCGACCCTTCCCCAACAGTGGGGAAGGGGGTTAAAAGTCTCTCTCCCCACTGTTGGGGAGAGAGATTTAGAGAGTGGGGTTTTAAAAATCACTTAGTCATACCTCTATAGGGTACATTAATATCTATTTTGCCTTTCCATTTTTTAGGAACAGGTTTGCCTAATTCCCAGTGAATAGCATTAATTACCAGACGTTGGAACGACTCTACCTGAAAATCTTCCGGATGACCTAAAGTTGTGGTAAACACCTTAGCTCCAAAAGAATTAGTACCCGTCCAGGCAACCGGATTTTCAATAGCGGCTTTATCTGGATGCACCGATTTACCCATTAATAACCACTCTGAACCTTTGGTCGGATAATCTGGTAAAACTCTGTACAACCACGAGCGAACATGGAAGCTCGGTGCCACGCCTGTCAGAATAGGGTGTTTGCCTGCTGCAGGAATAATGCTTACATCTGTACTACTTTCGTGACCATAATGCGTATGCGCCGCTTTGCCACCCCAGCCAGGAGGTGCATTGAGGGCAAATTCGCCGAAAGCATTCCATTTTTCAAACTCACTACCTTTCGGATAATTGAAAGCATGGGTAGTTGTACGGAAACCCATCACAGGTTTGCCAGTTTTCAGGTAGGCTTCAATGTAATCTAATTGCTCTTTGGGCAGTTGTCTCCAACGCAGATAGAATACAGCTAAATCGGCATCTTTTAGGGCTTCCAATCCCGGAATATCCTTTTCTGCATTCTGGTCTGGATATGCCTTGAGTACCTTAGTTCTGAAACCGTAGTTTTTTTCCAGTTCAGCGGCAATCAGCGGAAGCGTATGTTCGCCGCTATACTCGTGGTCGCCTGTGACAAAAACTATCAGGGGGGTGTTTCTGGATTGAGCGAACGATTGAGTTATCGTTGTATGGATAAATACAATCAATAGAAAGGTTGATACTATGGACTTTGCCATAAATAGAAGGTTTATAGGTTTTATAGGAGTATTATTATTAGGATTTTATAATAGACAGTTTTGAAAAATGTCGAATTTGGTAGAGACAAGGCATTGCCTTGTCTCTACATGTACGAATATATATGAAACGTTTATTTCTAAAATCTTAAATAACTATACTCTCAGGTTTGAATATTTAGTACGCAATTTACATAATTTTAAATAATATCATTGATTGCCGGCAGATATTAAAATGATTTGACAAATACCTTTAAAAAGAGCATTTTACTGATAAATAATTGATAATAAGGCTCTATTTGTCCAAAAATATTTGAAAACTGTTTTCTATTCTCAAAAAAAGGTCGTACCTTTGCAGCCCTATTTAGGAATTTAGTAACTAAACGAAAAATAATTTTCAAAACAAAATGCCTACTATACAACAGTTAGTAAGAAACGGTAGAGAGCAAATGACTTGGAAATCGAAGTCTCCAGCGTTGGACTCATGCCCGCAACGTCGTGGCGTGTGTACTCGTGTGTACACTACGACTCCAAAGAAACCAAACTCTGCGCTTCGTAAAGTAGCTCGTGTTCGCTTAAGTAACACAAAAGAGGTGAATGCCTATATTCCGGGTGAAGGCCACAACTTACAAGAGCACTCAATCGTATTGATTCGTGGTGGTCGTGTAAAAGACCTTCCAGGTGTACGTTACCACATTGTTCGCGGTGCCCTTGATACTTCAGGTGTAAGCAACCGTAAACAAAGTCGTTCAAAATATGGTGCGAAACGTCCTAAACCAGGTCAGGTTGCAGCTCCACAAAAAGGCGGCAAGAAAAAATAATCGCGTTCATGTTTAGTACCGTCACTACGGAAATTCGTTTAGTTACGGGGTAGTAATCCTGAGGGTTCAGGGTGAATTAGTTTTCAAAAAACGAAACCTTATTTAAAAAAATGAGAAAGGCAAAACCAAAAAAACGTTACGTATTACCTGATCCTAAATTCAGAGATGTAGTAGTAACAAAATTCGTTAATAACCTGATGTACGATGGCAAGAAAAGTCTTGCTTACAGCATTTTCTACGGTGCATTAGACCTGGTAGAAAAACGTACAAAAGAAAACGGCTTAGAGCTTTGGAAAAAAGCGTTGAGCAATGTATCACCAGCAGTAGAGGTTAAGAGCCGTCGTGTAGGTGGTGCTACTTTTCAGGTACCAACAGAGGTACGTTCGGAGCGTAAACAATCTTTAGGAATGAAATGGTTGATCAGCTATTCACGTAGACGTGGAGAGAAAACCATGACAGAGCGTCTGGCAGGTGAAATCGTTGCGGCTTCAAAAGGTGAAGGTGCAGCAGTGAAGAAAAAAGATGATACGCACCGTATGGCAGAAGCTAACAAAGCATTCTCGCACTTCAGATTCTAATCAATCTGATTGTGTTACATACAAAACCGCAAGTACTGAAAGGTGCTTGCGGTTTTTTGTTTATGCAAATAATGAATTTATAATGCCCTTTCTAATTGGATTAGCGTATTAATAATCTGATTTTCATTTCCCCATCCAATTGTTCATTCTTTACTTTATATCTTATCCAAAGTGCTTTGGAGTAAATCTCACCGATATTATTATATAAATCAGGGTCCAGTGTTTCCTCTTCTAATTCAACAACATCAGAATCATTATTTTTTATAAAATCTCTGATTAGCGTGTACTTTTTCTCTTTTGTTAGATAAGTGTCAAAAGGAAAGTAATAATCCTTCCATAATATTATAGATTTTACACCAGTAGAATCCTCGGTATAAATTGTCTGATTTATTATTCCATCTCTAACATAAGAGGTATAATAAAATTCAGACCCATCTAAAGCAATATTGATTTTCTGGTCTTTATAATAACCCGAGAATGTCATTTGCTTTGTGGCATTTCTAATATCTATAGTTTTTGTTATTTCACTCGTATTACCGCTTATGGCTTGAAGTTTTATCTTATATTTTCCATTCAAATCGAAATTTAGAACGGGTTCTTCTCTGCCTGTGGTATGAATAAAATAATTACCGTTTGAAAGAGCATTTGTCCCAATGAACCATTGATAATAACCATTTTTGTTTTCAGATAAATTCTTCAGTTTTACCTGACCATTTGCTAATACTTCATAACTGAAATCAGCAATTGCTATATTACTGGCTTCAATATTCTTTTGTTCCTCACTAATGTAACTTGCATTTTTTATGGTAAGAATTACTTTAAAATTCCCATTTCGTGAATAGTGATGCCTTACATAATAATTGGTAATTTTTGTATAATCTTCTGGTAATTTGTCTGTATGGGTACTTCCTTCGCCAAAATCTATTGTATAAATCTCATTACTATTCAAATTAAAAGTAAAAGTGGCAGTATTGGAATTATCTATGTTTACCCTAAATGTAGCATCTGGTATGGTAACAGGTATAGGCTGAATTTTATCTTGCTTATTCTGGCACGCCAATAAGACAAAAAATATACTTAGAATAGAAAATGTCGCTTTCATTCGTTTCTTTATATATATGCTTTTGACTTCTCAATCTATAAAAAGGTTGGAATGATAGTATAAAAGAGGAATTCTTTGAAAACTATCAGTTTTTAATTTCTTTCGTTTTCGTATTTTTACCACACAAACCTCAAAACAAACTACTATGAGAATAATTTTGACATTACTCTTCATTTCAAACTTAGTCTTTGCACAAACCAATTCACAGAAAGTCTTAGTAACAGATTTAACTAAAATCAAACAGGTAGTATCCATCGCTACTTCCCCTGATGGAAAAAAAGCTGTTTATGGTTTGAAGACCATTGAAACAAATGCCGATAACGCTTTAGAATACGATTACCGTACGCACCTCTATCTGATAGATTTACAGGCCGGTGGCACACCCAAAGCCTTAACGCGTGGCATGGAGAGTGCCTCTCAGGCAACTTTCTCGCCTGATGGCAAAACGATTGCCTTTGTAAGAGCCACAAAAGGGAAAGCCCAGATTTTTATTATGCCTTTAGATGGCGGCGAAGCCTGGCAGTTAACCAACTCTAAATATGGCGCAGGCAATCCATCATTCTCGCCGGATGGTTCAAAAATTTTGTTTAGTGGCGGAATCTCGTTTAATGAATTATTGAAAGATTCTACCCTGAATCCTTCAAAAGCAGGCCCGATCTGGTCATTAGAAAAACCAGGTTTTCCGAAAAATGAGTTTTTGACGAAAGACAAAAAAATCAAGGCTAATCCTGATGGAAGCATTGAAGAAATAAGAGCTTATCTGGATAAAGATGTAGAAGATAAGAAAGCAAGAGTAGTGAATCGCCTGAATTTTCAGGGCGAAGCTACAGTAGAACCTGAATTGAGTTTCTCGCATATCTTCATTACAGACGTAAAAGAAAATGCCAAAGCTACGCCACTCACAACCGGATTCTGGTCGTATGGACAAGCCACCTGGGCAACTGATGGCAAGAGAGTTTTAGCCGTTTGTGGAAAAGATGCTGACCAACACCCTGATCGTGAGCAGGAAAGCATTGTGATAAGTATGAAGCCGGATGGTTCTGATAGAAAAGTGCTGGTTTCAGAAAATGGAAAAAGCTTTTCAGGCATTGAACCCTCGCCAGATGGAAAATTATTGGCTATGACCATGAACACACCAAACTTACTTTCATTTGGCCAATTAGTAATTGCGAATGCTGATGGTACCAATCGTCAGGTAGTAGATTTTGACCGTGTGCCGGGTAACCTGAAATGGACTTCGGATAATAAATATCTTTATCTATCTGCTTCATCTAATGGTGGTATTCCTGTTTTCAGAATGGATGTGAAAACCCGTAAGATTGAGCGTTTAAGTGATTACGAATCAGGTAGTACTCCATTTGAGTTAACTAACGATAAAGTAGTTTTTGTCAAAACAGAGGTAGCTAATCCGTCAGAATTGTACATGGCTGATTTAACCATGAAAAATGGCGTAAAACTAAGCGCACATAATGATGATTGGCTAAAAGGCAGAAAATTAAGCTATCCAGAAAAACACGTCTATACTAATTCAAAAGGAGAAAAAGTAGATTATTGGATTATGAAACCTACCTTCATGGAAGCAGGTAAAAAGTATCCATTATTGCTGAACCTCCATGGTGGTCCAACGGCTATGTGGGGACCGGGAGAGCTTTCGATGTGGCATGAATTTCAGTATTTCTGCTCACAAGGGTATGGCGTAGTCTATCCAAACCAAAGAGGCTCAGGTGGTTATGGTAAAGACTTTCAATTCTCAAATTACCGCGATTGGGGTAAAGGTCCGCAGGAAGATGCATTGGGTGCTTGTAGTGCCGCAGCCAAAGAAGCATGGGCAGATACCTCTAAACAAGTAATTACAGGAGGTTCATACGCAGGGTATTTAACTGCATGGATTATCACCCAGGACCATCGTTTCAAAGCGGCTTTTGCGCAACGGGGTGTATATGACCTGACAACCTTTATGGGTGAAGCCAACGCCTGGCGATTAGTACCCAACTACTTCGGCTTGCCATGGGAAGATGAAAAAGTAACCAAAATTGATGCAAACTCCCCTTATACTTTCGTCAATCAAATCAAAACTCCATTCCTGATTAAGCATGGCGAAAACGATTTGCGTACGGGTGTAATCCAATCTGAAATGATGTTCAGAAGCTTGAAGTATCTTGGCAAAGACGTGGAATATGTTCGTATGCCGGGTGCAACGCATGAACTATCAAGAACAGGTAATGTTCGCCAGCGAATTGATAGAATTTTGAGAATTTATGAGTTTTTTGAAAGGTTTGTGGGGGTGAAGTGATGAATAAATATTAAAGACCATTTTCATAAAGACACATTGTATGCGTCTTCAAGAGCCTATGAACACAATAAAATATCCATTATTTTCTATCTCAAAATAACATTTTTAGACTGCACAAGCCAATGAAGACGCATGTAAAGCGTCTCTACGAAATAAAACAGGTTACCTAAAAACAAAAGAAGGCTTCCCACCGGGAAGCCTTCTTTTGTTACTCATATTTTATCTTACTCAGATACTGATTCAGATTCTTTCTTTTTATTAGAAAGTTTCTTTTTCTCACCTTCTACCATTTGCTCTTTCAATGCAGCAAGGGCATCAAGGTCTCCAAGTGTTGATTTTTCGTCATTCGAAGAAGCAGCAGTTGCTTCTTTTCCACCTTTCTTCTTAGCTTCTTTTTTCTCGTCCTCCTTAGGAGCTTCCCAGGTTTTAGAGTGAGAAAGCATGATTTTCTTCTCTTCTTTGTGGAACTCAAGCACCTGGAATGGTAATTTCTCACCAGCTTCAGCTACTGTTCCGTCAGCTTTAGCCAAATGTTTCAACAATGCATATCCTTCAATACCATAAGGCAATTCAAGTGTTGCTTGTTTGTCATTTTTAGAGATAATTGTACACTCATGCTCAGAACCTACTGTGAAGATGTGCTCGAAAGTATCCCAAGGATTTTCTTCTAAGTGTTTGTGGCTAAGGGCTAAACGACGGTTTTCAACGTCAAGCTCAAGCACAACTACTTCCAGAGAGTCACCAACTTTCACGAAATCTGATGGATGTTTGATTTTCTTGGTCCAAGATAAATCTGACACGTGTACTAAACCATCAATACCTTCTTCTAATTCAAGGAAGATACCGAAGTTGGTCATATTACGTACAGTACCAGTATGAGTAGTACCTACGCCATATTTGCTCAATAAATCTTGTTTAGTCCAAGGATCTTCAGTCAATTGTTTAATGCCTAAAGACATTTTACGCTCTTCACGATCAAGAGTCAATACAACTGCTTCGATTTCGTCACCGATTTTCAAGAAATCAGATGGGTTACGTAAGTGTTGTGACCATGACATTTCAGAAACGTGGATAAGACCTTCAACACCCGGTTTCAATTCAAGGAATGCACCGTAATCTGCAATGTTTACAATCTTACCTTTTACTTTCGAACCAACTGACAATCCTTCTGCCAATGAATCCCATGGATGAGACTCAAGCTGTTTCATACCCAACGAAATACGTTTTTTGTCTTCGTCGAAGTCCAAAACAACCACTTTGATACGTTGATCAAGTTTAAGCAATTCGTTTGGATGGTTGATACGACCCCACGAAATATCAGTAATGTGAAGTAGACCATCAACACCACCAAGATCGATGAACACACCGAAGTTAGTAATGTTTTTAACCACACCTTCCAATACCTGACCTTTCTCCAAGTTATTAAGAATAACCTGACGTTGAGTTTCAAGGTCTTTTTCGATAAGGATTTTGTGAGATACAACTACGTTATCGTTAGTATGGTTGATTTTCACAACCTTAACTTCCATTTTCTTACCAACGAAGATATCGAAATCACGGATTGGTTTAACGTCAATTTGTGAACCTGGCAAGAATGCCTCGATTCCGTAGATGTCAACAATAAGACCACCTTTCGTACGACGTTTCACGAATGCATCGATGATAGCGTCTTCTGTAAATGATTTTTCGATGTTGTTCCAAGCGGTCAATACTCTTGCTTTTTTGCGAGAGATAACCAATTGACCCATAGCATCTTCTTGTTTTTCGATGAAAACCTCTACCTGATCACCTACTTTAAGGTTAGGTAAATCACGGAACTCAGAAACCGAAACAAGACCATCTGATTTGAAACCGATGTTTAATAATATCTCACGGTCAGTGATACCTACAACCGTAGCCATTACTACATCTTTCTCAGCAACCTCTGTTAGAGTTTCGCTATAAAGTTTTTCAAGATCTGCTTTTTCAGAAGCGGAGTAGCCGCTACCGATACCTCTTTTTGAGACTTTGTCCCAGTCAAATTCTGCAACTTGTGCCATAATTGATTTGTAATGCGCCCGTTTGTACATCAACCTGCCGGGCTTTCAGGTCGAAATTAGTTTGAAATAATCCTTTGAGAAAAGGACTGCAAAGGTACAGTTTTTTGTGAAAAAATCCAATATAAATTATTTATTATTAATTAGTTATCATCTTTTTTTATTGATAGGGCTTTTAGCGGTGATTATTCACCTGTTTATTAGGAAAAAGAGTAATTCTAAAGACGCGAAAACATTATGCAAGCCGAATATTTTTTAATTTTTTCTCTTTTCTTCTCAATAAATCGTCTTATTTTTACATTAAAAAATACAACACCTGTTCACCGTTAATAAATATTAAAATCTGTTATGCCTGTTAAAACACAACCGTATCCCTGGTTAAAATTTTATCCGGAAGGGATACCTTATGAAATCAACCCCGATGCCTATCCATCATTGTTAGAATTGATGGATGAAGGCTTTAAGAAATATGCCGGTAATGCCTCTTACTCTTGCATGGGTAAAGAGATGACCTTTGGAGAATTGGATAAATACTCACGCGATTTTGCTGCTTATCTGCAAAGCACAGGTTTACAAAAGGGCGACCGTCTGGTTATCCAGATGCCAAACTGCCTGCAATATCCGGTAGCTATGTTTGGTGCTTTAAGAGCAGGATTAATCATCGTCAATACCAATCCCCTATATACGCCTCGCGAAATGGAACATCAGTTTAAGGATTCGGGCGCAAAAGCTATTGTGATAGTTGCCAATTTTGCCTCAAACCTGGAGAAAGTGATTGATAAAACTTCTATCAAGCATGTATTTGTAACCCAATTGGGTGATATGCTGGGCTTCCCTAAAAAGCAGATTGTAAACTTTGTGGTGAAGACTGTAAAGAAGATGGTGCCGGAATACAACCTGCCACAAGCCATGCCGTTTATGAGTGCCGTTAGCAAAGGAAGTAGCCTGAACTGGACGCAGCCAAAACTTAAAAATACTGATTTAGCCTTTATTCAATATACCGGAGGTACCACAGGTGTATCAAAAGGCGCTATGCTGACGCACCGTAACATTATTGCTAATTTAGAAGCTAACCATGTATGGCAAAGTGTAATGACAGGCAAGATTAAGGATGATAAAATAGTTGTGGTAGCTGCCCTGCCTCTCTATCATATTTATGCCCTAACAGTTAATGCACTTACTTCTTTGAAAACCGGAACGATGAACCTGCTTATCACGAATCCACGTGATTTAGCAGCATTCATTAAAGATTTGAAGAAGAATCCTCCGCATGTTTTCACAGGTTTGAATACATTATATAATGGCTTGTTGAATCACCCACAAATCGGAGAGGTTGATTTTAGTAAGTTAGTAATTACGTCTGCCGGAGGTATGGCTCTGCAAGGCGTAGTGGCCAACCGTTGGAAAGAAATGACAGGGAATTTGCCAGCCGAAGGCTATGGATTATCAGAAACCTCACCGGTATTAACGTCTAATCCATTGGTAGGTGAAAATAGAATTGGTACAATCGGTGTACCGTGGCCAAGTACAGAGGTTAGAATATTGAAAGATGATGGCACCTGGGGAGAGGTAGGTGAAGTAGGAGAGATTTGCGCCAATGGCCCACAAGTAATGGCAGGTTACTATAACCGCCCTGACGAAACTGCCAAAGTAATGATGAAAGACGATGAGGGAAGAGACTGGTTTAAAACCGGAGATATTGGGGTAATGGATGCAGACGGCTACTTTAAAATTGTTGATAGAAAGAAAGATATGATTCTTGTATCAGGCTTTAATGTCTATCCGAATGAAATTGAAGAGGTAGTAGCTACTTGTCCGGGCGTATTAGAAGTGGCTTGTATCGGTGTACCGGACGAAAAATCGACAGAAGCGGTAAAAGTATTCATAGTAAAGAAAGACTCGAATCTGACAGCTGAACAGGTAAAAGCCTATTGCAAAGAAAACCTGACAGGCTATAAATGTCCGAAACACATAGAGTTCCGTACCGAATTACCTAAAACCAATGTTGGTAAGATATTGCGCAGGGCTTTGAAGGAGGAGACGGCGGCGAAATAGGTAAAATTGATGACTCTAAAATCCCTCTATTTGAAAGGATAGAGGGATTTTTCATTTCCCTCCGTGCTCAAAAATCATTTAAACCTGTAACTTTGCGAACTTATTTTTAAAATGCGTGATTTAGTATAATCA
This sequence comes from Emticicia sp. BO119, assembly GCF_013912375.1. Classification (GTDB taxonomy): domain Bacteria; phylum Bacteroidota; class Bacteroidia; order Cytophagales; family Spirosomataceae; genus Emticicia. The sequence continues at coordinate 49,800 of NZ_JACETV010000007.1, forward strand.
AAACGAGGGCTTTTCTCGTTAATTAATTACTAAAATCACACAATACCATTACCTATGCAAAAATACACTGTTACAGCAGCCTTGATTTATGCCAATGGTCCTATTCATATCGGGCATTTGGCGGGTTGTTATATTCCTGCTGATATTTATGTACGTTATCTTCGTTCAACTGGTGCCGATGTAGCTTTTATCAGCGGTACTGACGAGCACGGCGTACCTATTACCGTTAAAGCCAAGAAAGAAGGCAAAACGCCACAACAGGTAGTAGATTTTTATTATGAGCAAATCAAAAAATCATTTTATGATTTTGGTATCTCGTTCGATATTTACTCACGTACGTCTAATCAGGCACATCATCAGCTTTCGCAAAATATTTTCACAACCTTGTATGATAAAGGGTATTTTGATGAAGAGACAAGCGAACAATATTATGATGAAGTAGCACAACAGTTTCTGGCCGACAGATACATAGCCGGAGAGTGTCCAGTTTGTGGAAATCCAAATGCGTATGGTGACCAGTGTGAGCGTTGTGGTTCAACACTTTCGCCTACTGAATTAAAGAATCCGCACTCTACACTATCAGGCTCTAAACCAGTGATGAAACCGACTAAAAACTGGTATCTGCCACTTGACCGTATGCAGCCTGACATCGAAAAATATGTCAATAGCCATAAAGAGTGGAAAACGAATGTTTTTGGTCAATGCCAATCATGGTTAAAAGAGGGCTTGAAACCTCGTGCCATGACCCGCGACCTTGACTGGGGCATTAAAGTGCCGTTGCCAGATACAGATGGTAAAGTACTCTATGTATGGTTTGATGCCCCTATCGGCTATATTACTTTCACCAAAGAATGGGCAGACCAGAATGGCAAAAACTGGGAAGATTACTGGAAAAATAAAGATACCAAACTGGTTCATTTCATCGGGAAAGACAATATCGTTTTTCACTGTATTATTTTCCCTGCGATGTTAATGGCAGAAGGAAGCTATATTTTAGCTGATAATGTACCTGCCAATGAGTTTATGAATCTGGAGGGGGATAAAATTTCTACTTCAAGAAACTGGGCGGTTTGGTTACACGAATATTTAGAAGAATTCCCTGAAAAGCAGGATGAACTACGCTATGTATTATCAGCCAATGCCCCTGAAACCAAAGATAGCGAATTTACCTGGAAAGATTACCAAACTCGTGTGAATAGTGAATTAGTAGGCGTTTTCGGAAACTTTGTGAATCGTGCTCTGGTGCTAACTCACAAAAACTTCAATGGAGTCGTTCCGGCTAAGGGTGAGTTGAGAGAAGTGGATACGAAGGTTTTAGAAGAACTAATGGCTTTCCCGAAAGCAATAGGTGAAGCTATCAGCAATTATAAATTCCGTGAGGCATTGAATCTGATTATGGATTTAGCGCGCTTAGGAAATAAGTATCTGGCAGAAACCGAACCCTGGAAAGAGAAAGACCCTGAAAGAGTAGGTAGCATTATGAACATTGCCTTGCAGATAAGTGCAAGTTTAGCCATTGTAAGTGAGCCGTTCTTACCTTTTACTGCTGCTAAAATTTTTGAAATGCTGAACCTTGACCCACAACAATGGGATTCAGCAGGTAGAGTAGATTTATTGGCGGCAGGTCATAAATTAAACCCGGCACAATTGCTATTCACCAAAATTGAAGATAGTGTAGTTGAAAAACAAGTGCAGAAATTGTTAGATACCAAGAAGATGAACGAATTGGAGAATAAGAAAAAAGAGGATGAAAATAAATCAGTTCCTGAACTGAAAGCAACCATTCAATACGATGATTTTGCGAAACTGGATATTCGTGTAGGTACTATTTTAGAAGCAGAAAAAGTGGCAAAAAGTGATAAGTTGTTGAAGTTTCTGATTGATGATGGCATCCAAAAGAGAACGATTCTGAGTGGTATCGCCAAATACTTCACACCGGAAGAAATGATAGGTAAACAGGTAACTTTCTTAGCTAACCTTGCTCCAAGGAAAATGATGGGTGTAGAATCAAACGGAATGATTCTCATGGCAGAAGACCGCGACGGAAGTCTGGCGCTTTTACAACCACACAAAGCCGTTTGGAATGGCGGGCCTGTGAGTTGATAAGATTAAAGTATCGAATTTAAAAATGGGATTGCAAGTGATTGCCGTCCCATTTTTATGATTTCTATCCCTAAAAAGTTATATTTGTATAAGGAAACAAACAGAATTATTTTATGAACCTTAATCGTATTACGTTCGACCAAAATATTATGGGAGGTAAACCTTGTATTCGTGGAATGCGGGTTACAGTAGGAACGATTGTAGGCTTAATAGCTTCAGGACATTCTAATGATGAAATCTTAAAGGCTTATCCTTACTTAGAAATGGAAGATTTACGTCAGGCTTTGTCGTATGCAGCATGGCGTGCCGAAGAAATTGATATTCCCGCCGTATTTTCATGAAAATATTAATTGATATGAACTTGTCTCCGAGTTGGAGCCATTTTTTTCAGGAAAACGGTATAGAAGCCATTCATTGGATGAATGTTGGCAGACCAAACGACCCTGACAAAGTTATCTTCGATTATCCTTCGGCAAATGATTATATTTATTTACAAATGATTTAGATTTTGGTGCCATCTTAGCTGCTACGAATGCAAATTCTCCAAGTGTATTCCAACTGAAAAGTCAATATTTACTTCCAGACACTATTGGAGAAACAGTTATTAACTGCCTAAATCAATATGAAAATTATTTGAAAGAGGGAAGCCTGATAACTTTTGATTCCAATAAAATCAGAGTTAGAATCCTCCCTCTAAAATAGTCTCATTACACCCCCGGCTTCACAAAAGGCATCTTCGTAACTACAGCCTTCAACAACTTATCTCTTACTTTAATAAATACCTCAGTTCCGGCTTTTGAAAATTCTGTCGGTACATACCCCATCGCAATCCCTTTCTGCAAGGTTGGCGACATAGTACCGGAAGTAATTTCACCTAATCTATTCCCTTCGGCATCACAGATTTCATAATGTGAGCGGGGAATACCTCTGTCAATCATTTCCAAACCTACTAACTTCCGCTTTAAGCCTGCGGCTTTCTGTGCCTGCAAATTAGCTGAGTTAATAAAGTTTTTATTGAATTTGGTAACCCAACCCAATCCTGCTTCCAATGGTGAAGTAGTATCAGTAATATCGTTACCATATAAGCAATAGCCCATTTCAAGACGTAGGGTGTCTCTTGCTCCTAAACCGATGGGTTTAATATCAAACTCTGCCCCTGCTTCAAATATGGCATTCCACAACTCTTCGGCTCTATCATTGCTTACATATACTTCAAAACCACCTGCGCCGGTATATCCGGTTGCTGATACAATAACAGGCTCAATTCCGGCTACTTTACCTGATTGAAAAGTATAATAATCCATCGAAGCCAAATCCATATCAGTCAGCTTCTGGAGGGTTGGCAAAGCCTTTGGCCCTTGAACGGCAAATAAGCAAGTAGTATCCGATACATTGGTCATTTTCACACCATCAGTATTGTGGCTCTGAATCCAGTCCCAATCCTTTTCTATATTAGAGGCATTTACCACCAGATAATACCAGTTTTCGTTCATGCGATATACTAACAAATCATCTACTGCACCGCCTTGTTTATTAGGTAAGTAACTATATTGTATTTTACCATCAAACAACACAGAAGCATCATTTGCTGATACGCGTTGAATAAGGTCAAGGGCTTTGTCTCCGGTCAACATAAACTCGCCCATGTGAGATACATCAAAAACACCTACGCTATTGCGCACACAATTATGCTCTTCTATATCAGATGAATAACGGACAGGCATCAGAAAGCCTGCAAATGGTACCATTTTTCCACCGATTTTTTCGTGTAAATCACTTAAAGGAATTTTCTTTATTTCTGTTGAGTCCATGTATTTGTAAAAGGATATGTTCTGGCGACAAAAATAAATAAAATATCGGGTTATAATAAAAAAAGTAGAAACACGTCAGCCATGTTTCTACTTTTATATTGATTAAAACCACTACCTTTTAGTTAGGATTCTGGTTATTAAATTGCTCAGTAATCACCTTACGAAGTTGCTGATGCGGACGAAGTCCGTTATTGCGGTACACTTTCGGCGTTTTGTCTGAATTAGAATCCTGTGCATTACGCATCTGGCGGATAGATGCAGTACGGAATTCTTCATACTCTTCATCAGTCATTTCTCCCCGGTTTGTACCACCTTTTGCCACACCATCGTTGAATGAGTTAATACGACGATCCTGGTCAGCTAATCGGGCGTGTTCAAGCATACCTAAAATTTCTGATGAAATGGCTTTCTTTTCTTCTTTTAGTTCAGCTATGTTCGGCAAATTCGCTAAATCATTTTCCAGAATATTCTTTTGAGCTACTTGCTCTGAAAGTGCTTTTTCAGCCACTTTCAATTCATTGGTGAGTTTAATGTTTTTCTTGCGTAAGCGTCTGATAGCAGGGCCTGATTGCAACCATCTGTACCAGTATGACTGCATCACGGGCAATGCAATACCTAAACAGATGGCCCCAGCAATGGCAAATAAAATACCACTCAAAACAAATGACATTAATGCCCAAGGGCTATTCACTAAATCAATATTCAGTTTGTCGTAAGCTTTCAGTTGTTCATCCATTTTCTGAATCAATGCCTGATTATCAGAAGGTTGTGCCGAGGTTGGGTCTAAAGGCGTGCTGTTTACCTGCATAGCCTTTATCTGCTTGTTGATACCCTCTTTCAGTTTATCTGTCTTATAGGCTTCATATCTGAACCAACCCAATACAAGCATAGTGCCGATAGAGAATACCAATAAAAAGCCCTGAAAAATTCCATAGACTTTTTTAGTCTTTTCATTGTAGTTAGTCAGATACGGCTGTTCTACCAAACGTTCGTAAGCTGGTTTCAACAGGATAGACAACATGGCCAGACCGATGGCGAATGCCCATGCTTCAAACGTATTGCGGATATTGAGAGCATAAGCCACAATTTCGTGTGAGATAATTAAATCACCGGCTACGAAAGCAACGCCAGCAAACAAGTAAAGAATACCTGCAAACAGCGAGTAGGGTGATTCTGATTTCTTGCGTTTATCATCAAGAAAATTGATTCTTTCAGTATTGGTATCAATTTCTTTCTGAATGTACCCTATGTGCTGGGTTTGTGTATTAACAGCCAGGGTGTGCTCCTGTAATTTATCGTAAGCCGCTTTTTGATTTTCTTTACCATGTTTGATGGTCTCGTCAATTTCAGCTATTTCATTACGTTTTTCAGCAATGCGGTCTTGTAACCACTCGAAGCTGACATGACTGGAAAGGAAACTTTCATAAGTTGCCTTATCTACATTCTCAACACCGGTAATGTACCCGTGCTGAAAATCTCCGTTATAATAATTTTCGTTTTCTTTTTCCATGCTTAATTATGCTAATTTAGCTATCATGTGTTGAATAACTATTCTAAAATCTTTTTAATTTGTTTGCTGGTCAGTTTTTCACGATAGCTTCTGGCCAGATTAAATTCGCTCTCAAATAGTTTTATCATCATATCGCGTTTTTCATTCAGACGTTTCAATTCGGCCTCTGGTGCTTTTAGCTCATCAACTATTTTCCATTTCTGAATTCTTAAATCGTCAATTTCATTCGTTAGTCTGTTTAATTCTACATCCCATTCTCCGGCCTTGCTTATTTTATCGCTTTTCAACTTTCTGTTACCCAACCATAAACTCATATCATTTTTGGTTACTGTCAGGTTGCTCAACAACAATTTTCCTGCAAATAAGAAAAGGAAGAAACTAAATAACAATAAGGCTAAGGCACGTACAGTTGATTGATGTTCTAATGCTTGCACAAAGACAAAAACAGAGGCCGCTAATGGCATACCTATTTCTTCTAAGGCATTTCTCCATGAAACAGGAGCATCTTTTTCATGAAATAATGATTTCGGATTAAACAGGTTAAACATGCCTGCCAACAAAACACCCAAAGCAATAAAAAAGTGATTCTGCGGGAAATTAGGTTGAATTGACTCATCTATCAAATAATAATTACCGACACACATGGCTAATGACAATAAAAGACCTACGATTGTACGCGGCAAATAATGATTGACCACTTCACGATTTTCAAGTGTTTGAGCTTTATCTTTCAGTTCATTAATACGTGTCTCTTTTTGACCGATGAAAAGATTTAACTCTCCGATTTTCTCAGATAGATATTCAACTGATTTTTCTAAATCGGCTGTTTTATGTGAAAAATAATTTCGTATAGCTCCAGTTTTCTCTTCCGATTTCGAGTCAGATAAACCAAAAATTACTCCCTCGTCTCTCAGGGCATCTTCATTTTCTAACCAGAAAGGAGTTAAAGGAGTCTCTGTAGTTGAGACGGGTACTTCTGCAAGAGAAGTAATCTGATTGCTTACCTCATTCTGAGGTTCGGCGGTTACAGCAGATGCTTCATAGTTAGGTATGTCTGCCGGTATTTCAGAACGAAACCAGTTTTTTAAACGGTCGAGGAAAGACATGGGTATTAATTGGTGTTTTAATCATTTCCTTAATTTTATATCAATAATAGCTTTTATAGGAAATGAAACTTTATTAAATTTTTATAAACACAGTAAACATGGCCGAGGGGTGCTTACAAATATTACCCGACATAATTGCCATTATAACTCAAAATTCAGTAAAATATTTTGATTTTCTTTAAATAATTGTGAAGAGAGGTGTTTATAAGGGCTATATGGTTGCTTTTTCTTCTTTTTGTCCTATTTCTTTATTCTGATTACAAGTATTAAACTATCTGTTGAAAACTATGATGAGCGTTACAAAAAACCTTAAGAAAGTCTCTTTTAAACACGAAATTTGTGTAAAAGAGACTTTCTCAAAGCTTTTTCGTAGGTTTGCTCTCTAAATATTATTATTGGTTTTTAATTAACCATTTATATGTTACTCGACTTTCTTTATAACCTGTCAATTCATTCTTATGTTTTATTGTTAAAACTGATTTCACCTTTCAACAAGAAGGCAAAACTTTGGATAGAGGGTAGAGACAGGCTATTTCATAAGCTAAAATCAGATGCAGAACGCCGGAAATTAAGATCGGCGAGTGCTAAAGTAGCATGGTTTCATTGTGCTTCTTTGGGTGAATTTGAACAGGGTCGTCCGGTGATAGAGGCTTTTCGTAAAAAATATCCGGATTATAAAATTGTGCTGACTTTCTTCTCGCCTTCTGGTTATGAGATACGGAAAAATTACTCAGGGGCAGATTATATTTATTATTTACCGTCTGATACACCTGATAATGCGAAAGAATTTGTAAAAATAGTAAAACCTTCCATTGCTTTCTTTGTAAAATATGAATTCTGGAAAAACTATCTGACTGAACTAAATAAATGCAAAGTTCCTGTTATTTTGTTTTCGGCTATTTTTAGGCCTAATCAGGCGTTTTTTAAATTTTATGGCGGGTTTTACCGAAACCTTTTGCATTTGTTTAATCATATTTTAGTACAGAATGAAAACTCATTAGAATTACTGAAAAGCATAAATATTGAGAAGGCGACTTTGGCAGGAGATACCCGCTTTGACCGTGTGAAACAGATAGTAGATAACCGGAAGACTATTACGGCAGTAGAACAATTTAAAAATGGGCAGCAAATATTTATCATCGGTTCGGCATGGCAGATGGATATGGGTGTGTTAATACCATTAATCAATGAATTAAAAGATGGGACTAAGTTTATAGTAGCCCCACATGAAATTCATGATGCCGAGATTGACATCTGGCGTAAACAATTAACAGCTAAATCGGTACTATTTTCAGATACAGATGAGGTGAAGGATCTGGCCTCTTATGATGTACTTTTTATTGATAATATCGGTATGCTCTCTTCTCTCTATCAATATGCTGAATATGCTTTTATAGGCGGTTCTTTTGGTAAAGGATTACATAATATTTTAGAAGCTGCTACTTTTGGAATGCCTATTTTCTTTGGGAATAAATCATATCAGAAATTTCAGGAAGCCAATGAATTAATTCATTTCGGGGGAGCTTTTCCGGTAGAGAATATGGAAGAGTTAAAAACCTTGTATCAGGCTTTGAAAGCCAATGAAAAGAACAGAGCAAAAACTGCTGAAATATGCCGGAATTATGTGTTAAACAATGTAGGAGCTACGCAAAAAATTATGGAAGTAGTAGAAAGCATAGCAAAAAAATAGTTTTACTATGCTTTTTTATATTTAATTCTTCACAATCATATAAACTCCAACAACGGTTACTATGCCTCCGATAATGCGCATCAAACTTATTGGATGCACTTTGAAGCCTAATAAACCAAAATGGTCGAGCGTCATAGCAGTAATTAACTGACCAGCAACAATCAGGGCAAGCATATTGGCTGAACCGATTTTCTGGATACTTAGAATAACTGTTGTAACGAAAAAAGCACCTAAAAGCCCTCCGGTCCATTTCCACCAGGCTACTGATTTAAGTGAGGCAAGAGAGGGGATAGGCTCTCTGAAAAAAGGAGTTATCAGAATCAGGGTTATCAGGCCAATACAAAAAGAAATAATGGCCGAATAGATAGGATTCTGAATAGATTTACGGAGTTCGGCATTTACACCCGATTGAATGCTATTGGCCACTCCACAAAGTATAGCGAAAAAGTAAAAAATGATATTCATTAATGGTTATTTGAGTCTCTCTTAAAGAATTACCTTTTCTAACATCTTGATATATAACTGAACGCCTTCAACAATTTCATCTATATGCACATATTCATCAGCTGTATGAGAACGTGCTGAATCACCTGGACCCATTTTCAGAGAAGGACAATCCAATAATGCCTGATCAGAAGTGGTAGGCGAACCGTACGTATTACGCCCCATAGAAATACCAGCCTGCACAATCGGGTGTTCCATCGGGATACTTGACGGACGCAAACGAATAGAGCGTGGTACTACCTCACTACTGATATTCTTCTTTACGGTTTCGATAATCTCCTCTAAAGTATATTGCTCTGTTACCCGAATATCCACCGTAAACTTACAGGTATCTGGCACTACATTGTGTTGTGTCCCGGCATTGATAATCGTAACAGTCATTTTGATAGGCCCCAAATTTTCAGATACCTTTGGGAATTGGTATGCCTGGAACCAGTTTATGTCCTGAATAGCCTTATAAATTGCATTTTCGCCCTCATTTCTTGCCGCATGCCCGGATTTACCATGCGCATTACAATCTAATACCAAAAGTCCTTTTTCCGCTACTGCCAGGTGCATTTGTGTAGGTTCGCCCACAATGGCAAAAGAAATCTCCGGCAATTCTGGTGCTACCATTTCAAGTCCTTCACGTCCCGAAATCTCTTCTTCGGCAGTAGCCGCTATAATCACATTATAAGTTAAATCGTCTCTATAGTAAAAAAAGCAGAAAGTGGCAATCAATGAAACCAGACAGCCACCTGCATCATTACTGCCTAATCCGTACAATTTCCCATCTTTTAATAAGGGATTAAATGGATTCAATGTCCATGATGGATTTGGCTTTACCGTATCATGGTGAGAGTTCAATAAAACAGTAGGCTTGTTGGCATCAAAAAACTTATTTCTTGCCCAAATATTATTCTTCTTTCTGCGATATGGAATATTTCTTTCGCGGAAAAACTCTTCTATAATAGCGGCTGTTTCGTCTTCCTGTTTGCTAAAAGATTCGGTCTGAATTAAATCTTTCAGCAATTCAATCGCGTCATTTGTCAGTGTCTCAACCAGATTGGAATTTTGAATCATATATATTCTGTATGTTGTTGATGCAAAGTTAATGAAACTGTTTCATAAAATAATTTGTGTTCCGCTTTGGCCTTGTGCTACTGCTTGCTGTAATTCGTCAGCATGGCAGATAATAACTTTCGAAACACCCTTTTGCAAAGCAGCAAAAGCATTATCCAGTTTTGGAATCATACCCGCATTAATCGTCCCGGTAGCTTTAAATTCTGCATAGTTGGCAGGAGTCAATGTCGGAATCACTGAATTGTTATCTTCCGGGTCTGAAAGTACACCTTTTTTCTCGAAACAATAAATCAGATTTACGGTATAATGATCAGCCATTGCTACTGCTACTGACGATGCCTGTGTATCGGCATTGGTATTCAGAATATTTCCTTCTTTATCAAAAGTCAGAGGGGCAAAAACGGGAGTCAGCTGATTCTCTATAAAATTCCTGATAATGGCATCATTCACTTTTTCAATATCTCCTACATAGCCATAATCAATCTCTCGTACCGGACGCTTTTTTGCCAGTATTACACCTGCATCTGCACCAGTCAACCCAATAGCATTACAATCTAAAGCTTGTAGTTGTGCGACTATCTGCTTGTTTACCAAGCCACCGTAGACCATCGTTACCACTTCTAACATAGGTAGGTCAGTAATACGGCGACCGTCAACCATTTTAGTTTCTACATCTAATTTTACAGCTATTTTTGTTGCAATTTTACCGCCGCCATGAATTAATGCTTTAGCATCAGATAGTGCTGAAAAGTCTTTTAAGAATTGTGCTAAAGCACGTGGATTGTCTATGACATTGCCACCGATTTTTATAATGTTAAGTTTTTGCTTCATTTATTGGTTATATTTGCCTGCAAAGTTTATTAGAAAGTTATCTATATAGATAGTATTGAAAAGACCCCATCCCCAACCCTTCCCCAACAGTAGGGAAGGGGGTTAAAGTCCCTCTCCCCACTGTTGGGGAGAGGGACTTAGGGTGTGTGGTTTAACTAATCCCCAAAATTACACATGAAATTAGAAACTCTTAGCATTCATACCGGAAATCATGGTGAACCCACTACCGGAGCGGTTGTACCACCCATTATTTTGTCTACCACTTTTGAGCGAGCTGAGGACGGAAACTTTGTAGAAGGAAGAGATATTTATGCCCGTGCGTCTAATCCTAACCGACGTATGTTAGAGGAGAAATTAGCAGCTTTAGAGGGGGGAACTGATGCCATAGCATTTTCATCAGGACAGGCAGCTACCATGAGTGTTTTTCATGCTTTGGGGACAAATAGCCATGTGATTCTGCCCGATGATATTTATTATGGTACCCGATACATGATAGAAAGTTTGTATGTGCATTGGGGCATGACCTGCACACCTGTAGATATGACTGATATTACCCAGATAAAAAAGGCAATCAGAAAAAACACTAAACTTATCTGGATTGAAACCCCCTCGAATCCAAGCCTGAAAATAACCGATATACAGGCCGTAGTAAAACTGGCTAAATCAAAGAATATCCTGACGGGTTGTGATAATACCTGGGCAACACCTTTTTTTACGAAACCGTTTGATTTTGGAGTAGATATTATCATGCACTCCACTACCAAATATTTCGGTGGTCATTCAGATATATTAAGTGGTTGCATTATTGTAAATGATAGTTCGCCACAGGATTTAAAGGCCAGAATCAGAAATTTTCAAACCACTGGCGGGGTGATTCCCTCCCCATTCGATTGCTGGTTGCTGTTTCGTAGCCTTGCCACTTTTGCAGTTCGTATGCCAGTGCATGCACAGAATGCTATGAAACTGGCTACTTTCCTCGAAAGCTACCCACAGATAGAAAAGGTGAATTATCCGGGGTTAAAAACTAATGAGTACCATAGAATAGCCAAAAAACAAATGAAGAATGGCTTTGGTGGAATGATGTCAATTCTTGTAAAAGGCGGGCAGGAAGCTGCTTTAAAACTAACCTCGCAATTAAAATTGGTAAAACATGCAACGAGCCTCGGTGGGGTTGAGACTTTAATAGAGCATCGTAAGTCGGCAGAAGGGGCACATTCGGTTAGTCCTGAAAACTTATTGCGGATTTCGGTAGGTATTGAAAACATCGAAGATTTAATTGAGGATTTTAAACAAGCATTAGATAAATTGTAAGCTTTGGCTGCCTCCACTTAATAAAATAACCCATTATGGGTTAAATAAAAGTCGAACCAATTCGTTTATTTCGCAGTTTACATAGTTTATATTATCAGACAATCGGCCACTAAAGCGATTTACTTTAACCAGAACGGATTTCTATTTCTAACATAAAACTAAACAATGAAAAAAATACTTTTTGCTTTTTTCCTATCTCCTTTTCTTCTTCTTCAAACCAATGCACAAGAATTAAAAACTAAATCTAACTGGCAAAATCTTGACTTTGAAAAAGACGGTATTCGTGGCATGAGCGTAGAGCGTGCCTATCAGGAACTGCTAAAGGGCAGAACTTCTAAAACGGTGATAGTAGCCGTAATAGATGGTGGTACGGATGTTAACCACGAAGACCTGAAAGATAAAATATGGGTAAATGCCAAAGAAATTGCAGGTAATGGAAAAGATGACGACAAAAATGGCTTTGTTGATGACATCAATGGATGGGATTTCTTAGGTGGTAAAGACGGACAGGACGTAAACCATGAGCAAGTGGAGCTGACCCGAATGTTGAAACAATTGAAAGATAAATTTGGTACTGAGCCTTCTAAAAAACTGATTCGTAAAAATCAGGCTGAATATGCGTTGATGAGCCAATTGCAGAAAGAATTTGAGGAAAAACGTGCGGAAGCTGAACAATATGCTCCTTTCTATGCTCAACTCTATAAAAACTATACAGAATCAGAAGTTATTTTGAAAAATCATCTGAAAGTAGAAACCCTTACTAAAGAAGCTATTTCTGGTATTGATGAAAACAATGTTGATCGTACAATAAGAGCAGCAAAACGTACTTTAGAGAAATTTATGGAATTAGGCGCTACAGGTAACGATATTAAAGAGGCAGTTGAGCACTACGAAAGCGAATTGAAATATAATTATAATCTTGATTTCAATGCACGATCAGTTGTAGGAGATAATCCTGACAAACTGCAATATGGTGAGTATGGCAACAATGAAGTAACAGGCCCGGATGGTATGCATGGGTCGCACGTAGCAGGTATTATTGGTGCTAACCGTAATAATAATTTAGGGATTCTGGGTGTGTGTGATGATGTAAAATTAATGATTGTCCGTACAGTACCTGATGGCGATGAAAGAGATAAAGACGTAGCAAATGCCATTCGTTATGCGACTGATAACGGAGCCCAAATTATTAATATGAGTTTTGGGAAACCTTATTCTCCTGAGAAAAAATGGGTAGATGATGCAGTGAAATACGCACAATCGAAAGGGGTTTTATTAGTAGCAGCTGCAGGTAACGATAATCTGGATATTGACGTAGATGTGCATTACCCAACCGCTACTTACGAAAACGGCCAAAAAGCAGAAAACTGGATTTCGGTAGGTGCTTTATCATGGAAAAATGCACCTGATGCCGTAGCTGAATTTAGTAATTATGGTAAAAAAGGGGTTGATGTATTTGCACCTGGGGTTGATATTTATTCAACAGTGCCGGGTTCTAAATATGAAGAGAAAAGCGGCACAAGTATGGCAGCTCCGGCTACTACTGGTGTAGCGGCTTTATTGAAATCATATTTCCCTGAGCTGACAGCCGCACAAATCAAAAAGATTATTCTTGAATCTTCGGTAAAAGTGCCTGATTTCAGAGTATATAAACCAGGGTCTAAGGAAATCGTAAAATTTGAAGACTTGTCAGTAACAGGTGGTATCGTAAATGCTTACAATGCCGTGAAAATGGCAAAAGAAATGATGAAAGTAGAATAACAAATGTTTTAATCCATATTCTAATCCGCGGTAGTCTTCTACTGCGGATTTTTTTTATAGATTAAAAAAGCAGGAGAGTAGATGGGGGTAATATATTGTATTTTCTTTTACTTTATAAAATAGGAGAAAGGTTATGCGATAGAGATGGGTAAAATGGACAAGGTAAAATAAGAAAATAGTACGTCGCCTATTATTATATGCCCAAAAAGTGAAAGCCGGAAATTTTTCCGGCTTTCTTTGTTTATAGAAAAAAGAGACAGGGTTAATTCTTACCGCTGGTTTGTACGCCCGAGGGCTGATTTTTTTTCGCCTGCTGCATAGGATTCGGCCCTTGTGCGCCAAAGAAACTTCTTTGTTTGAAAGCCTGGAATCTGGTAGGTTGCTCAGGTTCACGAGGGAACGAATTATTAGCTGTGTCAATATCAGCAGTTTCGTAGAACGGGTCAAGGGTAAACTTCGTTACTTTTTTAGTAGTAGGAAGTGTTTTCTTGATTTCTTTGTCGTTTACACGCCAGATTTCAGCCGGAATCCTTACGATTTCGCTGGTACCGTCTTCAAAATCCAGTTTTACAATAACAGGCATTGGTAAACCACCTTTATTTTTGATTTTCAACACATAAAAGTTTTTACCTTCTTCTAACATCTTACGTTCGTCGTCTGTTAAACTTGCTCTGTATTGCTCTGATTTTTGTTTATCAGCGGCCGTTACAGCAAATTTATCGTATGAATTATAGAAATCTCTCATGGTAGAGTCAGCTTCTACCACAGTTTGTTTAATATCTGTTTTATTACGGATATTGCTCATAGTTTCACGTTTTGCTTCAAAATCTGCTTTATCTGAGGCTTTTTTAGCAACCGGATCCTGTGTATCAATCGAATACCATTCTACTTCTGCTAAATCCTGGTCAACAGGCTCTACACCATAAAACCAACCTTTCCAGAACCAGTCCAGATCAACGCCTGAAGCATCTTCTAAAGTACGGAAGAAATCGGCAGGTTGTGGTGATTTGAAAGCCCAGCGACGTGCATATTCTTTAAAAGCATAATCGAATAACTCACGACCCATAATGGTCTCACGCAACATATTCAAGCCTGTAGCAGGTTTGGCATAAGCATTAGGTCCTAATGAAATTACGTTATCAGAGCTGGTCATGATAGGTGATAGTTGTGACTTGTCAGTTTTCATATAAGGCACAATATATTGTGGCTCACCTCTGCGCGACGGGAAGTTACGATCCCACTCCTGTTCAGCTAAATATTGGCAGAAAGTATTCAGACCTTCATCCATCCATGTCCATTGACGCTCGTCAGTATTCACAATCATCGGGAAGAAATTGTGGCCTACTTCGTGGATAATTACCCCAATCATACCAGCTTTGGTTTGCTCAGAGTAAGTGCCGTCAGCTTCCGGACGACCGCCGTTGAATGAAATCATCGGATACTCCATACCACCACCTGCGGTTGCATGGCAAGAGATGGCTACAGGATAAGGGTATTGGATTGTACGGTTGCCGTAGCTTCTCAAGGTATGCTCAACTACTCTGGTTGAGTACTGCCCCCAAAGTGGGTTGCCTTCTTTTGAGTAAAAAGACATAGACCAGATTTTACGACCATTGTTATAAACATCGGTTTGCATGGCATCCCAGATGAATTTGCGCGACGAAGTAAAGGCAAAGTCACGGACGTTAGCAGCTTTGTAAATCCAGGTTTTTTTGCCCGTTGGCTTTCCTTTTTCGGCTACCTCAGCTTCTGCCTGATTTACTATCAATACAGGTGTTTTTGAGTTCTTTGCTTGTTCCCAACGTTTCAATTGTGTTGATGATAATACTTTATCATAGTTCTGGCACTCACCCGTAGCACCTACTACGTGGTCGTTAGGTACTGTGATTTCTACTTTATAATCTCCGAATGGCAAAGTAAATTCACCCTGTCCGAGGAATTGTTTATGTTGCCAGCCGTTTACATCATCATACACGGCCATACGAGGAAACCAGTGTGCAATAAAATAATTGTAGTTACCATCTTTAGGGAAGTACTCCAAACCTGAACGACCGTAGTAATCGGTAATATTATAATTCCAGTCTATACGGAAAGAGTATGTTTGTCCTGTTTTCAAAGGAGTAGGCACTTCTATCCGCATCATGGTATTATTGATAGTATATGTCAGATCAGTTCCGGTCTTGGCATCTTTTACTACTGTAATTTTATAGCCATATTCTTTATTACCGGTAATAGTAGATCTTACAGAACTTGGCGAATTAATACCCTGAATAGCACCAAAAGACATCTGATTGTTTTCAATGCCACCGGTTTTGGTTAAGGCATTAATAGAGTTCTTTTCAAATAAGTTCTGGTCTAATTGTAGCCAGATATAACGTAATTCGTCTGGTGATTTGTTGGTGTAGGTAACTACTTCAGTACCGATAATACGCTGATTGATGTCATCTAACTCTACTTTTATATCGTAGTCAGCTTTTTGTTGCCAGTAATCTTTACCCGGAGCCCCCGAAGCTGTTCGATAGGTGTTAGGAGTTGGTAGCTCAGTACCCATCTGCTCGAAGCGGGTGTTGGCATTGTATTGCGTAGTAGCAGGTTGTTGAGCAAACACTGCAAAGCTTGTCAGAAGACAGAGCAGAAAAATGGTGTTTTTCATGAATTATGATGAAGGGCTTAATGAGTAACAAAAATAATCAAAAAGGATAAAAATTCACATTAAAAATGTTGCTTTATGAAGTTTTGCGATATTATTTCATTTATTTTCGACGAATCTTCGGTAAAATAGCTATTACAGCAATTTCAATATTTGCCCCTCCTGGCAGGTTGGCTACACCGATGGTGGTGCGCGCAGGGAATTTTCCTGTGAAATACTGGCCATATAGTTCGTTTACTTTGGCAAAATTCGCAATGTCTTTCATGTAAATAGTAGTATTCACAATGTCTTCCATTTTAGCTCCGGCAGCTTCTACTATAGCTTTGATGTTTTCCATGATCTGAGTAGTTTCTGCTTCTACACCTCCCTCAACCAATTTTCTTGTTTCAGGTTTTAGCCCGATTTGTCCGGCAACATAGAGCATACCGTTAGCTTTTACGCCCTGACTGTAAGGAGCAATCGGAATGGGGGCTTTTTTAGTCTCGACAATTTCTTTGTTCTGACCAAATGTCAATAAAGTGGAAAAGGCTAACAAGCCGGTTAATAGAAGTTTATTCATGTATTTTTGATTTTTGCCTGCAATTTTCTAAATTTTGTAATTAAAATCAAAGTATATGAATGCGGAAACTGTTTTTTCTTTGGTGAATACATTGGTAATGCCCCAATGGCTATTGATGATCTTTGCACCCCACTGGAAGTGGACGCAAAAACTGGCAGATTCTTATCTTATTCCGGTATTACTGGCTGTTATTTATGCTTTTTATATTGTGATAAGCCTGAGTAACCTCGATTTTATGTCGTTCAGTACCCTTGCAGGTATTAAGGCTCTGTTTTCAGAAGAACAAAGTGTTTTGGCCGGATGGATTCATTACCTGTGTTTTGATTTAGTAGCAGGTACATGGATTTATAAAGATTCCATAAATAAAAATATCAATCGGATAGCAGTTGGCATTTGTCTGTTTTTTTGCCTGATGTTTGGGCCGATTGGGTTTCTATTGTATTGGATAAGCCGAAAATTTGCCAGGCCCCAAACAAAATAATATTATTACGTGCAAAACCATACAATCTAATCTTTTCAGATATTATTACAGGAAGCCCAATTCTGATAGGCAAGCGGGCTACATAAGTATTTCCTTTAAAGCTTTTTGGTATCTTATTTCGTTTTAATTTTGGATATTTGCACTTATAAAAGCTATTTACTCTTTACTTAGGAGAAAAACTACATTTCAGATGCGGATTTTAATTGCCGATGACCATGAAATTTTTTTAGATAGTCTATCGCTATTAATCGCGACATTTCCTGATGTTGAGTTAGTCGGAAACTGTAAAAGTGGGACAGAGGTTATTAATTTTGTTAAAAATGATGAGATAGATTTATTGATTACTGATTATCGGATGCCCCTGATGTCAGGTATTGAACTGACTATTTTTCTTAGACAACATTACCCTGAAATCAAGGTGCTGATGCTATCAGTTTCAGAAGAAGCCGAAATGATTCGTGAGGCATTTCAGGCAGGTGTCTGGGGTTATATGATGAAACGGGCAGGGAAAACAGAACTCCAGAAAGCAATACAAACCATTAAAAGTGGCCAGAAATACTTTAGTGAGTCAGTTGTTTTTGAATTAATGAGACTGGGTCTGACTGATAATATTCCAAAAGACGACATACCTCATGAATTCAGCCAGCTAACAGAAAGAGAAATTGATATTATCCGTTTACTTGCCAACGAGCTATCTTCCGGCGAGATTGCAGAAAAACTGTTTATTGCTCCTAAAACAGTAGAAACCCATCGGCATAATATTCTGAAAAAACTAAATGTTAAAAATACTGTCGGTATCATTAAGTATGCCATTAAAAACGGGCTGGTAGATTAATGGTGTTTTACATAGGTACTTCCAGCTGAACATCTGTGCCTGTACCGCCATCACTCATTATTTTTACACTTCCTCTCAAAGATTCAATCCGGGAATGAATGTTTTTTAAACCCAAAGTATTCATATTATTCAGGTGATTATTGAATCCTATTCCATTGTCTTTCACTGAAATCTTCAATAGTTTTTCTTCTTTGAGTATCGAGATAATGGCATTCTTAGCCTGCGCATGTTTCAGAATATTATTAACCAGTTCGAGGATAGTGCTGTAAATCTCATATTCACTTCTTGGAGAAAGACTTAATTGCTTTGACTGAATCTTTGTATCAAAACGTGTTCTGTCTATCAGATTCAACATTTTGACCAGATTCTCCACCGCTACAATTAAACCATATTTTTCTAAATCTTCGGGCAGAAGATTGTGCGAAACCAGCCGGACATCAGAGTAAACCTCGTTAATGAATCTCAGAGTTGAATCATAATTTTTGCGTTCTTTCTCTGTAAAATTCTCGTTTTCAAGTAATTCTACACGCATTTTTACACCCAGAATTTTATTTGAAATATTATCGTGTAGTTCAGAAGCCATGCGTTTACGTTCCGTCGTTTGTCCTTTCAGTAAAGCCTCCTGAATCTCCTGATTTTTTTTACGGAGTTGTCTGTTTACAAAAAAAACATAGCCTGCGATACATAAACCTAACACCCCCCCAATCGAGAGAAAATTTCTGGTTTGAGTCAATTGTTGATTTTCGAGTGCTTGTATCTGGTTCTTTTGTTTCTCGTCTTCATATTTCAGTTGCCACTCCAGATATTGCCCTAAAGCTTCTTTATGCTGGCTGTCCTGTTCATAAGCCTGCATTTTTTCAAAATAGCCAAGGGCTTCCTGTGGCTTGCCAAGGTTTTTGTAAGACTCATAAAAAATTTTATTTAAAGCATAATCGAAAGTAGGCAATTTCATGCTTTTCAATGCCTGTTCTCCGATTTTGGCTTCGTTGATGGCATTCTGATATTCCTTTTTTTCGAGATAATAATTACCTAAAGATAAACCATTATTAGTTAAGAAATACTTGTCCATTCCGTCTTTTCGTGGCTTTTGGGCAATGGTTTTTATTTCATTGATTATCCTGAAACCCTCTTGTTTTTTACCCGAATAGACCAGACAAAGCCCCTCATACCATTTACCTACAAAATGTTGATAGAAATTTTTTTCGGGGTCTGCTTTTGTTATCTCCCATGCTTCAATAGCATAATTTTTTGCTCTTCCGTAGTTTTTGTGCCTGAAATAATATTGCATCAGACTCAAATCCAAGTTAGCAACCTGCCCGGGATTCCCCTGTTTTTTCATTAATACCAAGCCATCTGACAGGTAGTTTAAATACTTTTTTTCGGTTTTCTGATCGCTAATAGGTCTATTATAAAAGTAGTTGGTAATAATTACCGCAAGATTAGAAAAGGCAATTATATACATTTTTTCGTTTCCGAGTTGTCTGAACAGTTTAATGGCCGATTCCATGTCTTTGAATGCAAGCGTAGTATAACCATTCAGATGATAATTCCTGCTGTTTGCCAGATAGCTATAGGCAATACTTTGATTCCATTTTGAACTCTTACTGAATCTGTTGAGAGAGTCTGTCCATACTTGTCGAAGTTCCGGTTCGGCTAATGAAATCATACTGCAAATAGTATAAATTGAAACAGTCAATGAAGAGTCTCTCTCCACCGATGAGGCTTTGTCAGTGAATTGTCGAACAACTGTTTTCAGACTGTCAATTTTAAGGGTTTGTCCAAAAGTTTTTACCGGAAGTATCAACAGGAGTATGAGGGTGATTTTTCTCATTTCTATGCATAATATTGATCGAATGTAGCGTCATTTTATTGGTTTTGCCAAATTTATAATGAAAATACAGATTTCCACTTACTGAATTTAAGGGTTTTTACTTAGATAAAATACAGAATTTCACGGATTTACAAGTATTGCTTTTTTTGGGAGTTTTGTAAACGATAAAATGATGCCCATGAAAAAACTGATTACTTCTTTTTTACTTGTATTGATTACGCAGGCTGTTTCGGCGCAGACACTAAGTTGGGTAAGAAAGCTTACTGCAGGAACTAATAAAAATGTATATGATGCAGGAGTTGCTACCGATGGACAGGGGAATACCTATGTGGCAGGAAATTTCAGAGGAGATGTGGATTTTGGCGGTACAACCATATCAAATGCTTTTGGGGCTTCTTTTGTTGCCAAGTACAATGCTTCGGGAGGTTTGCAGTGGGTAAAAACTATGACTATATCTTCTAATTTGAATAGCATTTCTGCCAAGCGCCTATGTCTTGATGTTTCCGGAAATGTCATGGTTGTTGGTACTTTTTCCGGGACAGTCAATTTCTCAGGTACTTCGGTTACGGCAACTTATAACTTATCCATATTTCTAATAAAATTTGATAATCAGGGGATTGTGCAATGGATAAAGCAGGAAGGAGGGTCAACAGGGCAATATCACTTGCCGACTTCGGTAACGACTGATAACGCCGGAAATATCTATATGTGCGGATATTTTAATTCTACTATTACCTTTTCAGGAACTACCCTGAATGCTATCGGTAATCGTGATGGTTTTTTTGCCAAATATAATAGTGCCGGAAATATGCAATGGGCGAAACAATTTGGTGGCAGTGGCACAAACGATGATGCCTATAGCATTACAACAGATGGCTCTACCTATGTTTTTGTAACGGGTGATTTTCAGAAAACTACCAGTTTCGATGCAACAGATCTCACTGCTTCAGGGGGTACGGGACATTGGGATGCTTTTATTGCAAAATATGCTATTACAGATGGAGCTTTACAATGGGTTAAACCCATTACTGCTACCAGCAATACTACCACTTTTAGTATTCCGAATGATATTAAAGCCGACGCCAGTGGTAATACTTATATAACCGGGAGTTTCACTTCTCAGGTTAATTTTGGTGGAACTATCCTGACTGCAGTAGGCCTAAACGCCTTATTTGTAGCTACTTATAATAATGCAGGAACTTTGCAGTGGGTAAAACAAGCCGGAGCACCCGATGGGAATCATTTGGTAAACTCTTATGGGGTAGCTATAGATGCCTCTAAAAATGTTTATATAGCTGTATCAATGTATGGTACAATGAATTTTGATGGCACTACGGTTGTTCCTGTAAATTCTGCAGGAGATATGTTGGTAGCTAAATATAGTAATACAGGAGTATTTCAATGGGAAAAGCATACAGCCTCTACCGTAAGCGGTAATCAAAGCACAAGTAAAGGGATAGATGCAGATGCTTCCGGAAATATATATGTGATTGGCTTGTTTCAGAAAGACGTAGATTTTTTTGGAACCACGCTCACCTCTACCGCTACCAGCCTTGTTTTCGATGAATTTATTCTTGTCCTGAAACAGAATAATTGTCCTTTGTCCCTTTCACCTACAGCCACTGTAAGCAGCAATCAAAAAGCCTCCGTTTCTGTAAGTACTACGGGCACAAATACTATCCCCAATGCGTCAAATGTTATTTATCAGGGTGGAAATTACGTGCAATTAAATGTCGGATTCTCTGCGGAAAATGGAAGTGTATTTACAGCTGTGATAGCAGGGAATTGCCAATGATTGAAAATCTGCAAAGGTCATCGTAACCGTGCTACTACGCACAACACTATATCTCCATCAATCGTTTCAGATTATCCCCATAAGTTGATCCTGTTTCAACTTTAGTAGCCTTGGTATCCCGCATTACCACTAAATACTTACCATTGAAATACTTCTGTAATTCCTTAATCAGATGTGAGTTAACAATTGAGGAACGGCTCACCCGAACGAAATGATCAGGCAGTTTTTCTTCCAGGCTTGTAATGGTATAATTGGTCAGATATTGCTTGCCATCGGTAGTATTCAGAAATACATATTTATCTTCTGCTTCAAAATAACTAATGTCAGTTAACGGAATAAACAATATTCTTTCACCCGACTTTACAGAAATAGAATGGGCAGGTGTCTGTTTTTGCGCTGGCGTGCGTTGGGTATCTTCTTTAGCTTTAAACTGCTCAAGCAATTGAAGTAAATTGGCATTCAGCGAATTATCTTCTTTTTTATCGTCTAATTTTTTTAGTTTTTCTATGGTTTTCTCCAGTCTTTCCGATTCAATTGGTTTCAACAGATAGTCAACAGAGTTTTCTTCAAAGGCTCTGATGGCATATTGGTCGTAGGCAGTAGAGAAAATCACCTTTGGCATATAAGATAGGCTTGATAACATTTCAAAACCTGTCATGAGGGGCATTTCAATATCTAAAAATATCAGGTCGGGCTTTTGCGCTTCAATTTTTTCCAGACCTTCCTGTCCGTTGTGTGCTTCGTCGATGATGGTAATGACAGAACTGTAATGCGACAACAGTCTTTTCAAACGGCTGATAGCAAGAGGTTCATCATCAATTAATATAGTCTTGAACATAACTTTCAATTTTATTGGTTATACACTCATTTTATCCAAGGTTTCAACAGGAACTTTGATAATAATGGATTTGTAATCGTTGTTTTCAATTTGCAGGTGGGCATCATTGCCATAAATCAATTGCAATTTATCACTTATACTCCTGAGCCCATAACCTCCACTCAAATCTTCTTTAAAAGCCGGGCCGTTATCATGTATCTGAAATGCTACCAGGTTGTTCTCTTTCGTAATTCTGACATCAATAATACCATGCTCTGTAATTTTAGAGATGCCATGTTTAATTGCATTTTCAACAATAGGTTGTAAGAGAAATCTTGGTATTTTGATGTTTTCCAGTCCGGACTCTAAATGGATAGAGTATTTAAGCCTGTCACCAAATCGCATTTGCTCAATAGACAAATAAGATTTTACGATATCTAATTCTTCGGCAATGGTATGGTAACTCTTGTCAGAACGACCTGTGGTTGCTCTAAATAATTTAGACAGTTGGATGGTCATATCTTCGGCTTTATCAGGATCCTCATGAATCAAGCCAGTGATACTGTTTAATGAATTGTATAAAAAATGTGGATTAATGCGGGCTTCAAGGGCATTTAGTTGTGCTTTGGTTTTTAGTTTTTCAAGATTCAGTAATTGATACTCCTGTTCTGAAATTTTGCGGTCAAGGTCTTTAGAGCGTTGCCAGTTATAAAAAATAATGCAAACGGCAATCATCGGAATCAATATATAAAGTGTGCTATGATTACTAATGCTTGTTTCGTTGTATTTTACTGACATGATTCTCCAATAGTGTGTCCAGTATTTGCCTCCATCATTTTCTACTAAATACAAAGCTTTCTGGAATAGCCGTACCAATGTTAAAGTACAGTAGGTAAATACTATCAGAATGATGTATTTCGACCAGTTCTTCATCAGAAACCGTTCAATGAACAGAATGAAAATCATCAGACTAATAAAACAGGAGAATCCGGTAGTGAGGTTCGCTAAAAAAACAGCCTTATTCTGTTCTGCTTCTAAAGATGTAGGGTTCAGCAATTCTAAAGAAAAATATAAGATACTGTTCAACCCATAAATAAGAAACAGCGCAAACAGCAAAGTATAAAATACAAATTGTGGGTTGAGCCGGTTGATTGCATTTTTAAAGCTTGTTCTGAAACTATTGTTCCGCTCTCTGTAATGAGGTCTTGGAGTGTCAGCAATGGGTGTAGGTGTTTCATTGACAGAAGCCCTTGAACTGGCATCAGGAGCTTTCTCTACATTCATTCTGTCTACCCAGCTATATTGTTTTTTTTTAAGTTCGTCTTCTACGTTCGGGAAAAGCTCAGCTTTGGGGGCATAGATTCTGACATTACCCCCAAAAGATTTTAGTTTCACACTTGCGCCACCACCATTAACACTCCCAAGGATGAAGCCCGACCGTCTGTTACCCTGGAAATTGGGTAGGTCAGGTGCTCTTACATTTGACCCATCTGCTTCAATTTGTAGACCCTGGCTCAAAGGCAATTGTGCTTTGATATTACCACCACTTGTTTCTAACCATAAGTATTCGTTAATGGCTGTTGCCTGAATATTGATATTACCACCTTTGGTAGAAGCACTGATATTCCCTCGCATGTTTTCCAGACGGATATTACCCCCAAATGTAAAAGTTTTGAACTCACCTGAAATATTAAAGGCTTTAATATTACCCCCGCTGGTTTTGGTATAGAGTTTTCCGCTGAAATTCTCCAGTCTGAAATTTCCACCACTGGTATTGCTGTTAATCTCACCTTTTGAATTCTGGATGAGCACATTACCACCAGAGGTTGAAAGGTCGGCTTTTATATCGCAATTGCCTATTTTTATATTTCCTGCTGATGCCTTTCCTTGTATCTCTCCAATCGAATTGGCAATCTTTACATCTCCTACAGCCGTACGAAGCGTTTGCTTGCCAATAAGATTATTTAAAGCAATATCGCCAACAGTTGTTGTCATGATGGCATTGATATTTTTAGGAAGAAAAATACGGAAAGACACCTGAAAAAAGCTTAACCAATCCCATCTCCAGAAACCATTGTTGTGTGCAGCGATTCTTAAATAATCATTCTGTTGCGAGATATTTACCAATTCATATCCCAGTTCTGCCGAGGTAACACTTTCTTTTCTGAAGAAATTGATAAAGAGTCGTTTGGAGGCATATATCTCAATCCTTATCTGATCTTCATCGCTTCCCATGAGTTCAATACCTCCGGTAATGGTTTCTATCTGCACGTTTCTGATACCTTCGGCAGAGACAGTCTTTATTTCTGACGGTAAATAATTCATGGCTTGATTAATTTATTTCTTTGTACAATCCATATCACAAAGAGTGTCTCAAAAATCAGAGTAAACGGAATAATGGAAATGTTTTTAAAGAATAAAAGTACCGGCCATTTTGATGCCGCAGGGTTAAGTAAATTGACTGATTTTAACCACGTTACGAATGGCGTAAATTCAAATATTGAAAATAATACCACATTAACTACAACCGCAATTACTATATAAATGATAAAATTGACTAAAAGCGATATGAAGTTATTAGATAGATTGTATTTAACATTAGTCCAGACCTCCAGCCATTCAGATTTTGTCAGACGAAATATATTTGTAAAGTTTCGGATACCTGCCTGTACATAGCCTTGCCCAATAATGATTAAAACAATTAATAATCTGGCTCCATTTACAACTACTTCTAAAATTGCTTTTGCAATTGAAGATATTTCACCTTGGCCTCCTTCCTGAATAAACCTGCCTATACCTGCCCCTAATCCTAAAATAAATATGAATAAAAAATTTCTTTTCAAGTAATTGTCAGTTCTCTGAATAAGATCAGAGTATCCTAATAAATCATAAGTCTCTTTCATAAAAAAAGGTTTAATTTAATTCGCTTGAGATAATAACCAGTTGGCTGCTCTTTCTCCCCAGTTTGGCGCAATGCTCGAAGCCGGTTTGAATCTGGCAAATTTTGTAAGTGCTTCTTCAAATAAAGGAACTGATTTCTTTTTTCCACCGCCATAGGCTTCTGGTGTAAAGAAAATTCCTTGAGCTTCCAATAATTTGGCTCTCGGGTTTTCAGGATTCAGCTTATTGGCATTCTGTAACCCTGTACTCACAATACCCCCATATTTTTGCCAACGATCTTGTGGAGCTACCGCCATTCTGGCACCTGCCAGATACGCCTTCATTACTTCAATTTCATCGTTATTCGTTTGTAGCTTTTCGGCAGTAGCCAGAAACTTGTCTGCTTTGTCTAACAACATATCTTTTTTGTCGGCATCAGTTTCAGTAAAGGTCAGATTGGCTAAGCCATAAGCAGCCCAATAATTCGGGAGCCATTCATTAGGTTCGGCAGTTGCAATGCGTTCTAATTGACTCACACCTTGTTTGGTATTTTCGATATTTTCAACCTCGCTCAATAAACCAATAGCATTTTCCATTGCTGCCACATACTCGGCTTTCTGAGCGAAAGTTTTAACGAAAATTAAAGATAAAAAGCTGATAGTTAAAATAATTTGTTTCATTTTTGATGGTGTTTAAATGATTAATGATGTCTTGTGCCTGATTGACGATTCAAAATTATCAGGTACAGGAGGGATAAAACAGGAGTTTCTGACGAAGACCGGATTTGAGGGAGTAAAATGGACTTTTACGGGAGTAAATACTTTACTAATTTTGAAGCAAAACCTTCCTGATTTTTCTCATGAACCGTATTGATCGCCTGATGGCTATTGTAACTACACTACAATCCAGAAAATTTGTGAGTGCTGAAAGTATCTCAGAAAAATTTGAAATCAGTGTCCGTACTGTCTATCGTGATATTAAGGCTTTAGGAGAATTGGGTATTCCGGTGAGTTTTGAGAATCAGAAAGGTTATTTTATTGTTCCGGGATATTTTCTGCCTCCGGTAGCATTCAGTATTGAAGAAGCCAATGCACTTTTACTCATGGAAACTGTAACCGCAGGCTTTGCCGATAAATCTATCAGAAAACATTATTCTTCTGCCCTGAATAAAGTAAAGTCAGTACTAAGAACCAGTCAGAAAGAAAAAATAGAGTTGCTAACCGATAATATCAGACTCCAGGTACCTCAAAGACTAAATAACGATTTTGAATATTTAAGTACTATACAGAATGCAATTATTGCCAGAAATATTTTAGATATAGAGTACATAAATAATAAGGAAGAAGTCAGCAGACGACAGGTAGAAGCCATAGGGCTCGTTTTTTATGCCTTTAGCTGGCACATGATAGCCTGGTGCCATCTGCGTAAAGAATATCGTGACTTTAAGGTTTCACGCATTCGTAGTATAAGTGATATGGGTGTTTCTTTTAGAAAATCTGATCATATCAAACTTAATGATTATGATTTGCCCGTGGCTTATTAATAGTTCATTCTTCAATGTCAGCCAATAGAATTTGCCGGCTAAAACTACAAATAGCTTTTTTGAATACATTGCAGGGCTTGAGTACGGCTTATATAGATAAATTATTTCGTTGTTTTCTTAGAAACCGACCACAACAGCAGGCTGTTTCATTCGGTGAAATTAGTGAATAATATCTGCAAATCTGCAATCAGATCCCCCTCCTAAAAAAAATCTGAAAATTTTAAAAATTTCAAAAACCGACTGACATAGGGTTGTCAGTGGGGCCAATTTACTTTGTAAGGTAAACTAAAACACAGCGAAATATGACCATTATTCAGCAATTCTCAAGACAATTGGAGCAGGAAGCTCAGGCCACACGCAAAATGTTAGCGATTGTTCCAAACGACAAGTATGACTGGAAACCACACGAAAAAAGCATGACAATCAAACGCCTGGCCACACACATTGCCGAGCTGCCATCCTGGATAAAAATGACACTCACAACGGATGAATTAGATTTTGCCCATAACCCATACCAGGTAGAAAATGTCAATAATACCGGAGACCTATTAGATTATTTTGAAAGAAATTTAGAAGAGGGCAGAGCATACCTGAAAGAAGAATATGCCGACAAGCTTGATGAAGACTGGACACTCCGCAGCGGCGACACTATTTATAGTGTTGAGCCTAAGATTGATGTATTGCGGATGTCGTTAAGCCAGATTATTCACCACAGAGCACAATTAGGGGTGTATCTACGCTTATTGGACATTCCGATTCCGGGTAGCTATGGCCCAAGTGCTGATGAGAGTTTCTAAACACTATCTACAAAGGAGGCGAAATGCCTCCTTTGGTAAATTTTATGGAAAAATTAGATTTAAGCAAACAATATAAGGCTTACTATACGGCCACAACAAAACCGGCTTTCGTAGAAATAGAAGCCGCAAAGTATCTGTCAGTTTCAGGTAAAGGAGACCCCTCTCACCCAGACTATGCATCTACATTACAGGCTTTGTATGGGACAGCTTATGGTGTAAAATTCTGGTATAAAGCGCAAAAGCAGGATTTTGTCGTAGCAAAATTAGAGGGACTCTGGTGGTTTGATGAAACACAATACAAAGCTATATCAATGGCTTATGCGCCCACGCAAATACCCAGAAGTGAGTGGTATTACCGGATGTTGATTCGTTTACCTGAATATGTTACCGCAGAAGTTATTCAACGAATAGCTGATGAAGTAACTGAAAAAAAGCAGATTGCTTTAGTGAAACAAGTAGAACTCTATGAAATGCAAGAGGGGAAATGTGTGCAAATGTTACACGTTGGGCCTTTTGACAAAGAACCGGAAAGCTTACAACAGATTCTACAATTTTCAGAAGCCCACCAACTGCAAAAAAATGGGTTGCACCATGAAATCTATCTCTCAGATTTCCGCACAACCGCACCCGAAAAGTTAAGAACTATATTAAGAGAACCTGTTAAGTAAAAAAAATAAATCAGAAAGACCTATGACAAAAGAATTGAAAAAAACGATTGTAATCAAAGCATCAAAGGTGGATGTATGGGATGCATTGGTTAATCCTGAGAAAATTAAAAAATATCTTTTTGGCACAGAAACCAGCACTGACTGGTCAGTCGGTAGTCCGATCGTATTCTCGGGTATGTGGGATGATAAACCCTATGAAGACAAAGGAACAGTATTGGCTTTTGAACCCGAAAAATCATTGACCTATAATTACTGGAGCAACCTGAGCGGCACAGAAGACAAACCGGAAAACTATGCCAATATAAGCTATTCTGTTGAAGAACAAGGCAATGAAACGCTTTTAACTATCACACAGGATGGGTTTAAAGACGAAGCAGCTTTAGAACGTTCTGAAGGTGATTGGGGCTATGTATTGGAAGAATTGAGAAAAGTAGCGGAAGGAGAGTAAATTTAAGAGGGGAACCGCTTCCCCTCTTATGCTGTTTACGCCATTCAAATCAGTCTGCTTTCAAAACAAGCTTTTCTTTCAATCCTTTTATCTGTAAGAAAGCCATCAGGGCTACCCATAAACCTACTGCCGAAGTAATGGCATAGCCAATCAGCGTAAAATCAAATAATTGTCCTGCTACTACAATCAGGCTATCAGCTACCCACATGAGATCTAAAGCAATAATCCACCGAACCAGCGTTTTGTTAGTAGTCTTCTGGCGTGAAGCATAATAGACCAGTAAGGCAAAAGCTACCAGGAAAATACCTGTTGCCCTAAATGGCATGGTTTGAGATACGCCAAAGAATTGGGCTATGAACGATGGAAACTCTATCAATAACAGACCTGTTACACCTGAGCTGAGGGCATTAATGAGCAATACATTTTTTAAAGTTGTCATATTATATCAA
Source organism: Emticicia sp. BO119 (assembly GCF_013912375.1). Taxonomy (GTDB): domain Bacteria; phylum Bacteroidota; class Bacteroidia; order Cytophagales; family Spirosomataceae; genus Emticicia. Next base: position 79,242 of record NZ_JACETV010000007.1, read on the forward strand.
TGGTTAATGATGAAACAAAGGTAGATTTGCCTTATGACTCAGAATTGATAATTTACGACAAAATGAAAATATTAGCATTGCACCTGCACCATGTGATAGAATATGCCAGCATGAGAGGAATCTCCCGACAGGAACTGATTAGTTTATTGGCAAAACCTCCGGCCAATTTTTTAGATGAAACAGAAACCATAAGCAAAGAAGATTTTTACGCGGTTATTGATACCATTGCCAATCAGTTAAAAGAAGAAGAATTAGGTATTCGTTTGGGCAATTTTCTGAATTTAGGTGCTTTAGGGCTTATTTATCAAATATCATTACAAGCTACTACGACAGAAGAAGCACTCTATTATTTGCAGATGTACCTGAATGCAACTTTACCGTTTGTGAATATCCAAACAAGTATTGATGCTGATTGGGTAAGTATTATCTTAAATATTGACAATAAACAGTTAGAAGCCAATCGGATTATTTTAGAGAATATTCTGACTGTGATTGCCAGAGAAGTTGCGCTGATGACCACCAAAGAAGTAAGCATTATTAAAACTTCTCCGTTTTTTACTAAAAATTATCCTGATGATTGGAAAGCTTCAACTCATTATTCAGTCAATTTTACACCTACCATTTTAAAGGCGACTTTGCAGGATAAAAGCAGATTACATTTAGATGTGCTTATACCGGAATATCTGAAACTGATAGAGGGTTTGAAAACAGAAACAGGTTTTGCGAATAAAGTAAGAATAGCATCGCTACACTTGGCAAAGCCCGAATTACCAGACCTTGCCAGTGTAGCAGATGCATTCCACCTTACATCCCGCACGTTTCAACGTCGATTACTTGCTGAGAACACTACTTTCCGACAAATTACCGATGACTTACGTAAACAAATCTCCAATCTGCTCATTCGGCACAACCGGTTCTCTATTACCGATATATCTTACGTATTGGGCTACTCCGAGCCTGCGGCCTTCATACATTCATTCAAAAAGTGGTTTGGTGAAGCACCCGACCGCATGCGTCAAAAAGCTTTTTCATAAATCTGTATGAGCGGTTATTCAACCGCATAATATTTATGTGCATTGAAGGCAATAGGTAGCCCGATCATCAACATCAGGACTACCATGCCCACAACAGCTTGGGTTATATTAAAAGGTCCTCGGGTAACATTCGACAAAGGCACTACGATACGATTCATGATTACCCATACAAATGCGCCGTATAAGAGGCCAGAGGCTATTCTGTTAACAGACAAAAAACCGATTCTGGGGAAAATCCAGAAATAGAAAAAAGTAAAGGCATAGGCTATTATATAATGAAACAGTAAGCCCCAGAGAATCATGATATTTCCACCGCTAAAGGCTTCTTTGCCAAATATCCCGCTGGCGATGTAATGAAATATCTTGCTGGGAAACTTGCCATTCATGATTGTTGATGAAATAATTGCTCCGGTAAGGTCTAATGAGCCTGCAATAAATCCGGTTAACAGGATAACTTTATAATAGGGTTTCATAACAGAGATTAAATGGGTTGGTTTTTCATAGGTCGACGACAGTACAAAAAACTAAATTTTAAATCGTATTTTTACAATCAAAAGCCGTTCAATCCGTGTCAAAATACGTTCAAAATGAATCCGATAGAAGATAAAGAACTGGTGCAACGCTGTTTGCTTGAGTTAAAAAAACAAATGGGCTATGCCGAACATATCAAGTTGTCGCAGCGTGATATGGAGCATTTGAGTGAGGCTATCGAAGCCAGAACAAAGATTCTTATCAGTCTGTCAACGCTCAAGCGTATCCTGAACGGACAGTTCGACAGACTGCCACAAACTTCTACGCTCAATGCCCTTACCATCTTTATCGGTTATACAGGTTGGCACGATTTCAAGACCCGGAAACTCCTGGAAAATCCAGTATCTGCCCTTACCGATGAAATACAACCCCCATCTAATCAAACAAATAGCCGTTCTAAAGCATGGATAGGTGTAGGTTTAGTTGTATTGATTATTATTATCGCTTTTTTATTGAAAACACCTTTATTGGGTTCACAGAATGCCGCAGATAATATTCAGTTTTCTGCAAAGCAGACAAGCTCACAGAATATCCCGAATAGCGTGGTTTTTAATTATAATATTGACAAAGTAGAAGCAGATAGCTTTCATTTTCAGCAATCGTGGAATGAGCGGACTAAAATTGGTATTTTAAAAAACAGCCATACACTCACAGATATTTATTATGAGCCGGGCTACCATAAAGCTAAACTGATTGCCAATGGCAAGGTACTGAAAGAGATAGGTGTAAATATTACGGCCAAAGACTGGTTTTGCTATAGTAAAGCCAGTTTTACAGAACTTAGACCCCAATATTTTAGTAAAGGCAATGCTATACATGATGGGGTATTAGGGGTAACCGACGAAGCCATTGAAGACAATAATATCGATTTTCAGAAAGACCAGATTTATTTTTATACTTTCTGCCCGAAACTGATGGAGGTAGCAGGAGATAACTTTAGCTATAAAGCACGATTCCGCTTACGCAAAATTAAAAATACGCTTTGCCCCTGGATAATGACAGAGGTCTTTTGCGAGAATTCTTTCATGTATTTCACCAACACAACTCCGGGCTGTATCGGTGAGATAAATGCCAAAATCAGTGAGCATGAGATACGAGGCAAAACCACAGATTTATCCCCCTTCGGTTGTGATTTGATGCAATGGCAGGATTTAGAGATACGGGTTATCAATAAAAATGTAACCATCTATTTAGCCCATAAAAAGATTTTTGAAAAACCTTATGAACAATCCCTCGGCCTGATAGCAGGGATAGGTTTTACTTCTAATGGCATTTGTGAAGTGGATAAAGTAAGTCTGGAGGATTTGAAGGGGAGGGTGGTTTATGGGAGTGGGTTTTGATTTCACAACGTGTCACGCTTAGTTTTGACGCCAAAGGTTATTCTTTTTTATACGTATATAATACAATCCTTAAAATTAGATTCAATGTTCAAGGTAAGCTTGCCACGGCCTTTCTCGGACGAGTATAGCCGTGACAAGCTCACTCATTCTTTACAAATTATCCAAATCCGCTTCCTTTGGCTTGGTCAATTGTTTTGATAAATTGATAGATATTCCCACAAAGAAAGTCCGGTACATCGGCGGAATCACCTCAAAACGTTGCTTGCCATCAGCCGAATAACGATAACCGAATACATTTTTGCGGGCAAATACGTTATCAAGCGTAGCATAGAATACCACAAAATTGCCTTTGATAGTGCGGATATGGCTGGCTGATAAGCTTACATTCTGATACGGTTTGGTGTATTCTGGTGTAAAGGATGTAGTAGCAAAATCATAGTTCGGGCGTCCGCTTGTATGGGTAAAGGTAACACCTACATTCGTGCCGATTTTCTCAAAGAACTGTTTATATACCACACTCACATTGTATTTGGAAGCAAAGGTGGGGGTAGTTTCTTTCAGATAATTTCTGAACAAACGCTCAGTATCCAAAAACGAATAAGTCAGCCAGAATTCACCGTTTTTAATGCTCTTCTTATCTCTGAAAAACACATCGAAACCTTGTGCATAGCCTTTACCGCTATTATCCGTCGGCCCGGTCGGGAAACGATAGGGGTTCGGGTCATAATAAGTCGAATGTTCAACAACTAAGTCTTTATAATCTTTCTTAAACCCTTCTATTCTGAAAGTGCGGTCGTTTTTAATAATCTGATAGTTCAGAATCAGGTGATTGGCCAATTCATACCCTAATTGCTGATTCAGATACAAATAGTTTTTCTCAGGTGTCTGATAAAACTGCCCTGCCGCTAATGATATCTGACTGTATTGTCCGGTTTTATAAGCTAATGAGATACGGGGTGCAATATTGGCTTTGCTGATTACGCTGGTATATTCGGTTCTCATGCCAAATCTTCCGGCTAATTTTGGTGTCAGATATACCTCTGTTTCTACAAAAGCGGCACTATAATTATCATTTAATCTGAAATTATACTGGTTATAGATATTCCCGACTCTGATAGCATGAAACTCTGCCCCGAATAAAACCGAACTGGCGTTGTTCTTACCGAAAAGCCTTGTCATTACGGCACGTACCTGTGTGCGTTGGTCTAATCTGTCTCCGTTATCATCACTTATCTTTATTTGATCCGTATTATGGCTGTACGATAAGCCTGTCAGCAATATCCATCTTCCTTCATCAAAATTCACCTGATATGTGCCATTCGTAAATACATTCTTGTTCTTTAAATCGAAGCGATAATGTGTACCGACTTCCTCATAAGACGGGAATGACATGGCCGACTGGCTATCTGAATATGTACCATAGAGTTTCAGGCTACTGTTTTTGGTAAGATTTTCAGTAATTGTCAATGAAGTGTTCATACCTTGTGGCGCTTTATCAAACAGGAGATTTGATTTCATCAGATTGAAAAAGGGAGTCAGGTTGGTGTAATAGACCGAGCCGGATATACTTCCTTTGTGTGTATAAGTAGCCCCCATTCCTGCCAGATTAGCCCCGATATTCCAGCCACTCGCATCGTCAGTTTTGTCTCTGGTATTCAGTAGTAATACCGATGAAAGTGCCTGACCATATTGTGCCGAGTAACCACCTGTGCTAAAAGCAGTGCCTTTAAACATAAAGGGGGTGAAACGCCCTCGCTGAGGTACATCAGGCGTACTACTGAAAAACGGATTCTGAACAATCATGCCGTCAATCACCGTTTTGGTTTCGTTGGCAGAGCCACCTCTTACAAATAAACCCTCCTGCTCGCCTACACGTTGTGCCCCCGGTAATAGTTGCATTACGGCTGTAATATCAGCCCCACCACCGGCAGTTGTAACAATATCAAGTGGTTTGAGCATCACCATCTTTTTGCTGTCAGATGCCTCAAATGTACCTGCTGTAATAGTTACGGTGTTCAGCACATTCATGGTCTCCTGCATTTTAATGGTGAGTTCAAGCGTAGCATTATTTAAGGTAATTTTCTGCATATAATTTTCATACCCTACAAAACTGGCAGCAATGGTAGCCGTATCTTTTCTGCTGGTTCTGAAACTGAAATTGCCCTCAGCATCGCTTGAGGCACCATCATAGCTTCCTTTGATGAATACATTGGCACCGGGTAGGGCTTCACCTTTTTTATCTGTTACCCGTCCTTTTATAATGGTTTGGGCGAATAATTGAGGTATCAGAAAAAAAAGGAATAGGATATAAGGTAATAGCTTGTTCATGTGCTGATTCGTTTAAATGATGCCACAAACCTATCCAAATACCGTACTGAGCAGTAACAATTTCCGACGAATACAGATTTTTGCGGAGTAAATCTATGTTACAGAAAGATGGACAAGCCGGATAATTTGATGAAACTTATATGAGAATGCCGTAAATTTGTCTATCGTATTTAATGCTTACACTCATGAAAAGGATTGTTATTGTAGGTTGTGGAGGTGCAGGTAAATCTACTTTAGCACGTCAGCTATCAGAAATCCTGCACTTACCTGTGATTCATTTAGATAAGGAATTCTGGCAACCAGGCTGGGAAATGCGACCTAAAGAAGAAGAGCGGAAGATACTGGAAGAGGTAGCCAGACAAAAAGAATGGATTATTGACGGCAATTATCAAAGTACAATGCAGAGACGTTTTGAAGCGGCTGATACGATTATTTTCTTAGACTTCTCTACCTTAATTTGTTTACGACGCGTAATAAAAAGGTATTTTGAATATCGTGGTACTACCCGCCCTGATATGACAGAGGGGTGCCCTGAAAAATTAGACTGGGAGTTTCTCAGCTGGATTATCGGTTTCAGGCATTCTTACCGTTCGATAATTTTAAAGAAAATAGCACAATATGGCTCTCATAGCAAAGTACTGGTGTTTCAAAGGCCTCAGCAGGTAGGGCAATTTCTGAATGATTTAGAAAAAAACAGTACTATTTAGCAACTTTTTTTGCTTGTAAATATCTAATGTCAGAAAATACGGTTCGCACTTTATTCACTGATACTTTTATCATTCCAACGCCGGATAAAGCTCGACCTTAAAAATCACCATTCATCCAATCTTATTACCATTTGTATAAATTTTGGTAATAACAAGGTACTATGTATAACAATGTATCTTTTATCGCCCTATATTTGTATTGTTGAAACGAATTTAAAACCGTTAAAGCCTTAATAATTATGAAAAAGCTATTTAATTTAGTCCTTATTACTGTAATATCTGTAGGCATTTTCTCTTCATGCGGCCATAGAGGCGATATTTCTATCAAACATAGTGAGACCAATGATTTTTATAAATTCTCGGCTCATTTTCCTAAAGACAGAACTAAAGAGGTACAGCGATATCTGGACAGTAAATTAGAAAACGGCGGAGATTTTTCCTTTGAAAATTCAAGAATAGATGGTACTATTGCCTTGGACAATAAAATGAATTTTTACATAAAGATGTATCCGGGCAATTTGAAAATAGAATTGGATAAATCGAAGAATTCATACGAGAACTATGCCCGTATGAAAAAAATGGGCGAGGAAATGGGAAAAATGCTTGGTAGTAACTAATAGATAAATGGTTGAGATTTTTGATAATATACATAAGATATACCAATATCAGCCTCCGTGTGGAGAGTTGGCAGCGTATATCGAATTTTTTTCAGAATCTTCTCCGCAAGCTACGCGTGAATACATTATTGACCAGCATTTCAATGTCAAACTTTTTCCGAGCTGGACACCCACTTTCTGGTTTAACTTAGGCTCACCGTATCAATTATTGATTGGGAATAAACACTACTCAATTAAGGCCGACGATGATGTCCTGCTTTTAAGAAACTCTATTGTTGAAAGATATAACCTGCCAACCGATCATATTTTTACGGTTAAGTTTTCTCCCGGAGGCTTCGAGGCTGTTTTCGGAATTAAACAAAGCGTTCTTGGAGATAACCTCATTAATCTGGCTACGATTCTACCTCCCCTGTTGATACAACAAATCAAAAGGGTAGATAATTTTGAAGAGCGGGTAAACCTCTTACAGCATTTCTTGCTCGTGCAATGGCAACAACAGATTGCGCAGGCACATCAGTTCAGAACGGTACAAAAAGCTATTGAAGCCTACCATAGGAGCAATATGGAGTATAATACTAACGAAATAGCCAGAGAGGTATTTGCCACTAATAAAACCATCTATCGTTATTTTAATCAGGTAGTAGGTACCACGCCTAAAAACTACTTTTCTACGTTAAGAGTACGCAATGCTTTACTAAATTATGTGACTCAATCAGATTTTAGCCCTTATGATTTTGGCTATTATGACATGAGTCATTTTCATAAAGATGTAGTGAAGTTTACAGGACGAAAATTAATTGATAATCTCGCCTGAATTGTCCATTTTTTACTAAGTTTTGCCTATAAAAGCCCATAGCTTTGCTGAAAAATAAGACTAATATTCATGAAAAAGTTTTCAATCCTCACTTTAGTACTCTTTTCGCTTAATGGAGCATTTGCCCAAAAGAGACCTGCTTATACCCCAAAAATAGAGTCTTGCCCTTGTACCTTTAAGGCTGATAGCAGCCTGAAAACGGTGTGCGGTTATCTGATTGTTCCTGAAAACAGAAATAAGCCAACCGGAAAGACAATCAAACTACCTTTTGCCATTGCCGAAAGTAATAATCCAAACAAAAAGAAAGACCCGGTGCTTTTTACGGGCGGTGGCCCGGGTAGTAGTTCATTGGGGTTTGTTCAGTCTGCTCATCACCGTTCTTTGATTAAAGACCGTGATTTGATTGCCTTTGAACAAAGAGGAACCCACTTTGCTGTACCAAATCTGGATTGTAATGAAATAGGTGAGGCACTAAAAAAAGCCTTTCGGTATAATCTTCCTAAAGACAGTATGATATTGGTAGGAGTTAAGCAATGCAGAGCCAAATTAGTGGCACAAGGTATAGACCTATCGGGCTATAATACTGTTGAAAGTGCAGCAGATATTGAAGATTTACGCAAAGCTTTGAAAATTGATTCCTTAAACCTGTTTGGGATTTCCTATAGCGGTGGGCTTATGCCAACGGTTCTGAAAAATTATCCATCGGGCATCAGGTCCTTAATCTTAGATTCTCCATTACCTGAATTTGTTAATATTGATGAAGAAGAATTAGCTAACTTTAATGAGGCACTGATTACGGTCTTGACTAAATATGAGGCCGATACAATAGCAAAATTGCCGTATGGAAAGTTAAAGGATAATTTCAAGCAATATTTTACGGCTATCACAGGTAAAGACTTTACTATTAAATATCTGCCTAAAGATACAAAAGATAGCCTGACCATCCACTATTCTCAAAGCGAGTTGATTGGGTATCTGGAAGGCACGCTTTTTGATTTCGGACGTTTAAAAGAGATACCCTTTATGGTTTCTGAGATGATACAAGGGCATCATCAGGTATATATGAAAGAGTTTCTGGATGGTATTTTTGGGGGTGGTGGGCCATCGGGGATGCGTTTATCAGTATATTGTTCAGATAAAATGGCTTTTGCACGTGATATTATTATTAAACAGCAATATCAGTTATACCCTTATATGAAAGGTGCTAACTATTATGTAAATGATGTGTATCGGAGTATGTGTGATTGCTGGAAAGTACCGCCTATTGCTGCCGAAACAAAAATGCCGTTTTACTCTAAAGTGCCTGTACTGTTAGGGGCAGGAGATACAGACCCGGCAACGCGACCGATTTATAATGATATGTTCTATCATTTTATGCCTAATAGTCAGCGGGTGCTGTTTAAAGGGCGTTCACATGGACCATTAATCAGACGAGAAGGAGATAGCTTTATTAATCAGTTTCTTAATAATCCGTATAAGAAAGTAGTTTCTACGGATAAAGATATAATTGTTTATTAAGGTTTTTTGAAATGAATGTATAACTTGATTGTCTATTAAAAGACTATGTAATTGTTTGATTTAATAAATTTTAACCAAATAAATGAAAAGTAAAGAAAAAATCCTCATAGCTATTGCTTTTACCTTGTTCACCATCACTCATCTATCAGCTCAAAGTAAACAAGCGAAAGAAATTGATGGGGTGATGCAGACAGCATTTCAATTGGGTATTTTTAATGGAAATGTATTAGTGATTGAAAAAGGTAAAACTGTTTATGAAGCCTCTTTGGGATATACTGATGCCAGTAAAAAGACAAAACTCAATTCATCTTATTTGTTCAACATCGGTTCTATCAGCAAAGAGTTCAATGCAGTAGGTATTATGATGCTGAAAGAGCAAGGGAAATTGAGTTTAGACGATAAAGTATCAAAGTATTTAAGCGATTTACCTGCGTGGTCAGATAAAATAAGTATCAAAAACCTGTTGCAATACAATAGTGGTTTGCCAGACATTAAATGGGCTGTGGTGAAGAATGATACTGATATTTATAATGGTATGAAAAAGATTGATACCCTGCTATTTAAACCCGGTACTAACTATGCGTATAACAATAGCAATGTATTCCTGCAAAGACGTATCATTGAGAAAGTTAGCGGAATGCCCTTTCATACTTTTGTTGAAAAGTATATGCTTCAACCTTGTGGCATGAAATCATCTGTTGTTGACCCTGATATGAGAGGCTCAAACGTAGCTGTTTCATTTAATAATGAGCTGGTGCAATCGCCAAGGCAATATATTTATAATATGACAGGATGGACATCGGTAACCGCACAGGATTTATATACCTGGACACAATGTTTGCATGCTTTCAAATTAATTAATAAAGAGTCTTTCAGAGAAATACTAATGCCTTTTGCCCCAAATAGACAATCAGGTCTGGGTGGTGGAAGTATGGACGGTGATGTTATCAGAGAACATATGCATCATGGCTCAAGTGCTGATTTTGAAGCATATATGTATATCGCCCCGGCAGAAGAGATTAGTGTCATATTGCTGACCAACAATATGAATAATAAAGTGTTTGATATAAAAGACGCCATTTATAATATTCTGAAAGGTAAGCCTTACCGGATGCCAAAAAAATCTTTGTTAGCGGTATTGCGAAAAACGCTGGATACTGATACGATAGATGATATATTGGCGAAATACAATCATTTAAAAGCTACTCAAGCAAAGGATTTCAATTTTGAAAGTGAAGATGATTTGAATATGTTGGGTTATACACTCATGAACAAAAAACGCCTGGATGATGCCATTAAAATATTCGAACTAAACGTAAAACTTTTCCCTCAATCGGGCAATGTTTATGACAGTTTAGGCGAAGCATATCTGAATAAAGGAAATAATGAACTCGCACTATTGAATTATAAAAAGGCCTTGGCATTAGATCCTGCCAATAAGGGTGCGAAGGATATTATTGAGAAATTGGAGAAGTAGTAGTGTTAAATTACTGGGATTTGTAGAGACGTATTGCAATACGTCTCTATAGAAATGGTATGTAATGTTATTTAAAATGCATCTTTCCAAAATGTTCCGGCCGATGAAAGGCAGGCATTTTACCACTCATGGTTGGGCTCCAGCACAGGAAATTACATTCCTTTGGATTACATTTCCAATCTTTGTTTTTGTGTGATTGTAGTGAAACAATGCGGTAGAAATTAACACGGTAATCTTTGGTTTGCTCAGGGCCGATTAATGTCAAGGGTATTTGCAGGGTGCCACTCCAGGTCTGGCCTTCTGTGTGTACCATATGTTTGATGCCAGCATTTTCGTAGCTGATCATATCAGCCGAATTGCCACCCCCATGTCCTTTGGTTGGGTTATGTATTTTGCCTATCCATAGTACATTGTTTGGGTTGATTTCTAACTCTAAATAACGATCAGGTACTTCGGTGCCTTCGGCTATAAACACCTCAAACACTTCCTGATTGTACATTTCTGTATTATGTACTGTGTAGGTATTCTCGTTCCAGTAGGGATTTTGTCTGCATTCAAAATCTACATATAAATATTCCTCATCATATTTCAACTTTACCAGAGTTTCCTGTGGTGCTTGCAAACCATCAGTAGAATGTCTGAAATACTTCTGATCGAGTGATTTCCATTCGTTTTTTGATAGCGAGATTGTATAATCGGATAATGGCATAAGAAAGAACAGGATATAAGGGTACAGGAAATGAAGCATAGTATAGAAGCGAGGTAGATAAAAAAACGTCAGAATCTTTACAGGATTCTGACGAATATAAATGAAAGTGAAATCAGGCGATTATCATATTATGATAGACGTTCTGTACGTCGTCGTCCTCTTCTAATTTTTCTATCAGTTTTTCTACGTCTGCCGCTTCCGCTTCTGAGATAGTCTTCATATCAGTCGGTATTCTCTCGAAATCGGCTTGTAATAGCTCAAAGCCTTTTTCTTCCAGGAATTTCTGAATTGCGCCAAAAGCTGTAAACTCACCGTAGATATTAATCTGATTGGTTTCTTCATCTAAGAACACTTCTTCCGCACCAAAGTCAATCAGTTCAAATTCTAATTCTTCTACATCAATTTTGTCGCTGTTAGCAATTTTAAAAACAGATTTTCTGTCGAATATAAAATCTAACATACCCGATGTCCCCAGGCTACCGCCGCATTTTGAAAAATAACTGCGGATATTGGCTACCGAGCGATTGGTGTTGTCAGTAGTACACTCAACTAAAATCGCAATGCCATGTTGTGCATAGCCCTCATATACCATCTCTTTATAGTCTTCCTGATCTTTAGAGGATGCTTTTTTAATGGCATTTTCAACGTTTGCCTTAGGCATATTGGCTGCCTTGGCATTCTGGATAATCGCTCTAAGACGAGAGTTACTGTGAGGGTCTGGCCCCGCTGCTTTTACAGCAATAACTATATCTTTACCAATACGGGTAAATGTTTTGGCCATTTGCCCCCAACGCTTCATTTTGCGAGCTTTTCTAAATTCAAACGCTCTTCCCATATATATTATAATTTCTATTATTAATAATTATCCGCCTTGTCTTAATCAAGGCAAGGCGGAATTTGAGAGTGCGAAATTAGAAAATTTTACATTAAAAATCCACTTATTTATCTTTATATGGCAAATGTTTAGCCACTTGCGCAATCAACTGGCTCGACATATGGTGTGGTGTATCCATGCGGCTGTTTGGGCGTTGTGATAAATTGGTTTTCCATAATAGTTCGCCGTTAGCCGCATCAAATAAACTGACATTGGTCGATACGCCATCATTGCCCATATAAGAAGGCATCATTGAATAACGGTTCTGGCGAGTGATAGTAATACCCAATTGGCCCCATATAACTGCATCAACTCCTAATAGCCGGGCTAAATGTCCTTTATCCTGTTGACTGATGTCTTCTAATCTGATACCGCTTTCGGCTAATATCTTATTGGTCTGCGTAAAATTCTGAAAGGCTAATTCATATCTGCCTTTTTCTATCTGTTTAGCCGCATAGACAAATAATTCTTTCTGGGTATCCAGACTTGCTTCACGTTCTTGCTGACTGAAAAACTTCTGGGCACGGACATCTGGTTTACGGTTGGCAGGATTCTCAAACTGCACATCAAAAGGCAAAATAGCCACTCGCTGATGGGTACTTTTTACCTTAGCAAAATTGTCTGACAAGAAATCTCTTGAAGCAGAACAGGCCGATAGCACTGCAGCTAAAAGGATTATAGCGATGAAATTTTTATTTGGTTGTTTGGTTATCATTTTATTATTGTTTTAGCTAATATTTAACGAAATTTGAGAAAATTTCTTTTGTATTGTATCACGATTTTTCAAATTGTGGCTTTATTTTAGATAGTTTTATTTTCAAAAAGATTAAAACCCTGGCTTTCTTTTAATTTCAGTTAAACAAGCAATTAAAATTCATGAGGCATTTTGCAATTGGTATTCTCTGGCGTGTGGGTATTATGAGTATAATCCTGATGGGGCTGATTTATTTTTTCTTACAAGGTCAATGGTCGGCTGTGGGCTTGTTTAGCATTTTAGTAGCCCTTATTTTCTTCTGGATTTTCACCTATACAACTTCTATCAATCGTAAATTAGCCCGCTTTTTTGAATCAGTACGATATTCAGATTTCACTGTAAAGTTTCGCTCAGATAATAAATTAGGCAAAAGTTTTGAAGAAGTAAATCAACAGTTTAATGGAGTATTAGAAGCCTTTCGTCAGGCTCGTGCCGAAAAGGAGGCAAATCTACATTACATCAATACTATTGTTCAGCATGTAAACGTAGGGCTTCTCTCTTACGATTCATCGGGTAATATAGAATTAATCAATAATGCTGCTTTTCGCATTCTTAATATTTATCGCCTGCGGAATATCAATGAGCTGTCTAAAACCAGCCATTCGGGTTTATTTGATATTCTGAAAAGTATTTCATCAGGCAGCAAAGCCTTGTATCAGACCTCTAACGAAAAACAGATTTCAATCAATGCGGCTACTGTAAGCCTTCGTGGACGTGTTATTAAGCTTATCTCTTTACAGAATATTCAATCTGAATTACAACAGAAAGAATTGGAAGCCTGGCAAAATCTGACTAAAGTACTACGCCACGAAATTATGAATTCGGTAACACCTATTGTGTCATTAGCAAGTACCATGCGTGAAATTATAGAACTTGACCTTGCTGCAAAAGAAGAGATTCATGAAACCGTAAGCGATTTGAAAGAAGCGCTCTATACCATTGAAAACAGAAGTAAGGGTATCATGAACTTTGTGAATGCTTACCGAGAGTTTACGAGTATTCCGAAACCTAAATTTGAGGAGACGAACTCAAAAGACCTGATAGCACAGGTATTGAATCTGGTTCAACCACAACTGAAAGAAAAGAATGTAGTGCTAAAAACTGATTTCAAAGAAGATTTTGAATTACTGGCTGATACCGAGCAGATAGAAATGGTACTGATTAATATTATCAAAAATGGGGTAGAGGCTGTTGAAAACCGATTAAACCCGCAGATAAGAATCAGAACTTATGAGATAGACGAGCAGCGAATCATTGAGATTGCCGATAATGGAAGTGGTATTGAACCAGAAGCTTTGGAGAAAATCTTTATTCCATTTTACACCACCAAAAAGAAGGGCTCCGGTATCGGCTTAAGTTTATCAAGACAAATAATGCAAATGCATGGCGGGAATCTGAAGGTATCGTCGAAGGTGGGAGAGGGGAGTAAGTTTTTGATTATATTCTGATGATTTGAAATCAGAAAACAAAAAAACACCCCGAAATCAAGTGATTTCGGGGTGTTTTTAGTATCATTAAAAGCAAATTATGCTTCTGTTTCTTTGTCTGCACTTGCTTCAACTGCTGGTGCTTCTTCAGCAACTGGTACTGTTGTAGCTGCTGCCGGAGTTTCGTCTACTGCACGTTTAGCATCTTCTTCTTCCTGAAGTGCAGCGTTATCTTTATCCATTTTACGCTCCATGATACCTTCTTCAATTGCTTTTCCTAATGCAAGGGTTACTAAAGCAACTGATTTGTAAGCATCATCATTAGCCGGGATAGGATACTCAACTGATTCAGGATTTGAGTTAGTATCACACATAGCGATTACCGGGATACCTAATCTGTGAGCTTCAGCTACTGCTAAGTGTTCACGTTTTACGTCAACAACAAATAAAGCAGCCGGAAGTCTTGATAAATCAGCAACACCACCCAATAATCTTTCCAATTTGATACGGTCACGATCAAGCATTAATCGCTCGCGTTTTGCCATATTGCCCGCTGTTGCTTCGTCTTTCAACATACGCTCAATATTCTGCAATTTTTTCAAAGATTTCTTGATAGTAGCAAAGTTTGTCAGCATACCACCTAACCAACGCTCAGTTACGAAAGGCATTTTTAAGCGTTTTGCTTCTTCTGCCACGATTTCCTGTGCTTGTTTTTTGGTAGCAACAAACATGATTTTACGACCAGAGCGAACAATTCCTTTTACTACTTGCTGAGCTTCGTCTAAACAAGCCAAAGTTTTGTTAAGGTCAATGATGTGGATACCGTTTTTCTCCATAAAGATATATGGAGCCATTTTCGGATCCCATTTGCGGGTAAGGTGACCAAAGTGTACACCTGCATCTAAAAGGTCTTTGTACTGTAATTGTGCCATTTTTGATAAAATGAAAAAAGTGTTTGAAAAAAATAAAATACGCAGCACAGCACGTCGGCATCACTGTAAGTGCTGTCTGGACAAAACAATTTACGAATTACACGCAGTTGGCTACAGAATGAGGCAACAACCGAATGTAATTCGTAAAAAATATTAACGTTTCGAGAATTGGAATCTCTTACGAGCTTTACGGCGACCGTATTTTTTACGCTCAACCATACGAGAGTCACGAGTTAAGAAACCTTCTTTTTTCAATGCAGGACGGTTCTCGCCATTTGCTTCAACCAATGCGCGGGCAATTGCCATACGCACGGCTTCGGCTTGTCCGGCAATACCACCACCTTGTACATTTACTTTAAGATCGTACTGACCAGTGGCATTTACCGCAGTAAATGGTTGATTTAATACGATTTGAAGAATTTCAGAAGGAAAATACTCCTTTAATTCACGACCATTCACAGTAACTGCTCCATTTCCCTGTTTCATATAGATACGGGCAACGGCTGTTTTTCTTCTACCTACTGCGTTGATAACTTGCATTATTATATAGGATTTTTGAAAATTTTCTTAAAAAAATAAATTATACCCGTTGATGATTACAGTTCAATTGTTTTTGGCGATTGCGCTGCATGTGGGTGGTTTGGTCCTTCATACACATATAGATTAGTGTACAGACGACGACCTAAACGGCCTTTTGGTAACATACCTTTTACAGCATATTCTACTACACGACGACCATCTTTTGCCATTAACTCACGCGGAGTGGCAAAACGTTGTCCACCAGGGTGGCCAGTATGGCGTGTATAAACTTTGTCGGTCATTTTCTTTCCGGTCAGGCGGATTTTCTCAGCGTTGATAACAATTACGTTATCACCACAGTCCACATGAGGCGTATAGTTTGTTTTGTTTTTACCACGAATGATATTCGCGATCTGGCTGCACAAACGACCCAAAATTTTATCGGTAGCATCTACAACCACCCATTCTTTATTTACGGTTCCGCTATTGGCAGAAATCGTTTTGTAACTTAAATGTTTCACAATTTTAAATTATTAAATGTGTTTGAAAAAAGCTTGTGTCATGGTTGATTTAATCATTGCCCCCAAAAACTACGACCAAATACTATGACTCTTTTTCGTTAATTTTCGAGGTGTTGAAACAACACATAGCAACTCCGGAAACAGTTACTTCTCAAAATTATCAAACCCCCCGAACTAACGGGCTACGCTACGAGGGTGGTATTTTGGGGCTGCAAAATTAGACAATTCCTGATAAAAAAGCAATTGTTTCTATTTTTTTTCTGCTAACTCATTGAAAATTAGTTCTTCTGACAAGAAGAAGCTAATTTTGTAAGATTTTCAGAGTCATGTTATAACCTCCCATAAACAACAATGAGATTAAAACAAATCTTTAGCCTTGCTATTTTTCTGGTGCTTCTCAAACCAGCAATGGCACAATGGAAACTGAATGATACAAATCCTGTGGTACTATGCGATGCCATCAATTTTCAGGATGCCATGTTATATGCCACAGATGAAGAGGCCAATAGCTATTATATATGGACTGACTACCGAACGGATATGCTTGAGATTTATGTGCAGAAGTTTAATAGCAGAGGAGTGGCTCAGTGGCAAAAAAATGGCGTAAGGATCGGAAGAGTATTAGATAAATATGCTGTTATTTACTCACAAAGAGTTATCAGACCCGACGGAGAGGGAGGAGCTTTTATTGGCTGGCATTTATTGCCGGATGTCAATAACCAAAGCAGACGACTGTTTTATGCCCAGCATATCTCAAGAGATGGTAACCTTTTGTGGGGAGATGAGGGTCTGAAAGTAACAGACCGGGAATTGGTGACCTTGCAACCTTATGATGATATTTTTGATATAGTTGACCTGAAAAACAATCAGCTATTGGTGTTTTTTAATCAGTATGATAATAATGTAGGAGTTAATACGGTGTTTACTAAAAAATTAGACTATACAGGTAAGACTATAGAAGAAGAAAAAATATTATATGTTAATAACCGTATTGAAGACAAGGTTATCTACGATACTAAAAACAGTAGATTCCTGACTTTGCAAAAACATAATCAGTTCGATTATGTGTTCCAGACTTTCAATGCAGATAATACTCCTATTATTGCCACTCCGAAAGTAATTTATCAGAATCCTTTTCTGGGTAATTCACGAATAGATTTATTTAAGGTAGATAATGAGGGTAATGCCGTAATTGGTCGTACCTTATCAATTGATGATGGCAGAAAATTTGTAATTGCCAATAAAGTAGATACAGAGGGGAATCCGTTATGGGGGGCAAATGGTGTGAATATGGGCTCTGACCATACTTTTGATATACAGATTGTACCGACAACTGATGGTGGAGGTATTGCTACCTGGCTTGAAACGGCAAACCCCCAGCAACCTTTTCTGATAGCAAAACTGACTGCCAGTGGTAACATTCTCTGGAAAAATGAAGTGTTTGCGCCACGTTCAAATAAACCATATCTATTACCTAATAAATTAGAGTCTGATGGTAAAGACGGGGTCTATACCCTGTGGCTTCAACCTAAAGAAGTAGGGTACGACCTCACTGTTCAACATTTTGATAATAATGGGTCTAAAAGATTCGGAAATGATGGCATCGCTTTTAAAGATTATACTTTCTATGGTGGGGCTCGTCTGATCCCTTATCCAAAAGGCGGGGTGATTGTATTGTGGGGTGCAAATAAGGAGCAGGGAGATGGCATTGGCTATACAGTTGATTTATATACCAATTATATTGGGGAAACCGGCCGGTTTGGTTTAGAAGATTTACCTACGATCGAGATACCACCTGTTCAACCTGATAAATTCTGTGCCGGACAAACTTTCACAGTTAGGTTTCTCAGAGGTGGCCCGGCTTTCAATTTAGACAATACCTTCAAGGTGCTATTGTCAGACAAAGACGGAAATTTCACAAATGCTACCCAGATTGGACAGGATAGCCGAACGACAATTAATGTAGTAACTCCACAGAATTTAGAAAATGGAACTTATCGGATAAAAGTAGTTTCCACCTCCCCTGCTACAGAGAGTGTTAATTATATAGTTGTGCAAATAGATGAAGCAGGAGCACCGATTATTACAGCCGATAAAATGTCAGCCTGTTTGGGTGAAACCTTTAAACTGACAGGTTCAGGCTGTGAGGCCGGAATCATCAAATGGTCTAATAATCAGGAGGGGACAGCTATCTCTGTTACTTTAGATAATTCAACTACATTTACCGCTGCTTGTAATATACAAGGGTGTAAAAACAGTGTAGCTTCCAATGAGGTTTCATTACAGGTAAATAAAGCAACCGCCACTGCTAATAATTCAGGCCCTTATTATACCAATGAATCTATTAAGCTAAGTAGTTCGGGTGGGGTGAAATATGCCTGGACAGGCCCTGCCTCTTTTGTATCTACCGAACAGAATCCTACTATCTCAAATGCTACCTTATCTATGGGGGGTATTTATCGTGTGGTGGTTACAGATATTAATAATTGTACAGCTTCGGCAGAAACGACAGTGCTCATCAATAATCTATTGGGAGTAGAAAGAGAAATAAACATCCGCACTTTCCCTAATCCGACAAGCCATGAAGTGATTGTAGAGTTTTTTGCGCAGGCTAATAACCCGGTAAGTATCTCATTGATTGATATGAAAGGCTCAGTGGCAGGCGAGCGAAAACTCAAAGCAACCGGTGGTTATCAGCAAGAGGTAGTAGATATCCGTTATTTCGCCAGGGGCCAGTATCTGATAAAAGTGAACACTTCACAAAGAGAAGTAGTTAAAAAAATAATTATAGAAAAATAGAGGATTTAATGTCTTGAACTGTGATTTAGCTGATTGAATGATTTCTTTGATTTAATTAAAGCTATAATCTGATAAGTAAAAACCAACATCAGTGCAATCATAAAATCAGGTCAATCAAAGTTCAGAACAAAATCACTCAATAAATTGAGATGGCATTAAGAACGTATTTTCTTCAGGTAAAGGAAGTTGTCACAGAAACACCAGATTGTGTAACGATTTATTTCTGGCACCCTTTGAGTGAGCAGATAAAATATAAAGCAGGTCAATTTATTACGGTAATAGTACCGATTGATGGGAAAAAAGTACGCAGAAGCTATTCTATGTCAACCTCGCCTCACACTGATACGGCTATCGGCATTACTGTAAAACGTGTATCAGGCGGAATGGTTTCAAACTACCTGAACGATAGAGTAAAGATAGGTGATTTTTTAGAAGTGATAGAGCCATTGGGTAATTTCTATGTGGAGCCTGAGGCTGAAAACTCACGTCATTTAGTGCTTTTTGCTGCCGGAAGCGGGATTACTCCCATGATGTCAATCATGAAATCTATCCTGAAAATGGAACCGGAGTCAAGAGTTACCTTAATTTATGGAAACCGGATAGAGGGGGGGATCATTTTTAAAGATAAGATTGAAGAATTAGAGTACAAATACCGTGAGCGGCTAAAAGTACATCATATTCTTTCACGCCCGTCTGATTATTGGGTAGGGCAGGTTGGTCGTATCAGCCAGGGTATCAGTATTCGTTTCATGAAAGACTCCTATACTGATTTTACAAGAGATGAATTTTTTCTCTGCGGCCCTGAGGCAATGATGGAAGATGTGATTAAAGGATTGAATATCTATGATGTATCGAAAAGTCAGATTCATCGGGAGAATTTCCATGCCCCGATGCTTGATGAGATTCATGTAGAAGAAACGGATAATTCGCTCAAAACTCAGATGGTGAAAGTTATTTATGATGGTGATGAATACGAGTTTGAAGTGAAACCCCACCAGAGTATCCTTGAAGCAGCCTTAGATTTAGATATAGACTTGCCTTATTCGTGTCAGGCAGGTATGTGTACGGCCTGTATGGGAAAATGTATTGAGGGCAAGGTAAAAATGGACGAAGAAGAGGGCCTCACAGATAAGGAAATTGCCCAAGGCTATATTCTTACCTGTGTTTCGCATCCACTCACTGCCGGAGTTGTGGTAGAAATGGATTAAAAAAAAATTAAAATACCCCTATACGGTTATAAGGATTTCAATTCTGATGATAACTTTACTTAAGAGCCTGTTCAAACAGGCTCTTTGTCAAAAATAAAAGCCTCTATTTGGCGTTAATGTTTAAAATTTCAGGAATCGTGCTTGTGAGGAAGATTATTTTTACGGGGGCTTTTGCTTTAAGCTTAGTTACAGTTTTCAGTTCATTTATTTTATCCCCTACACCTTCAGACTACCAGACTCAACAGGAAAAGTGGGCCGACAGCCTGCTTGCTACTATGTCTCTGGACGAAAAAGTGGGTCAGTTGTTCATGGTAGCAACTTATTCTAACCGTACAGAAAAATACTATCAGCAGGTTGAGAACAATATTGCTACCTACCACATAGGGGGTATCATTTTCTTTCAGGGAGGGCCTTATCGGCAGGCAAAACTCACCAACCGTTATCAGCAGATTTCCCGAATCCCGCTTATGATAGGCATCGATGCCGAATGGGGCCTGGGTATGCGGCTCGATAGTGCCATTGATTTCCCGAAGCAGATTACTTTGGGGGCTATTCAGGATAATAGTTATGTCGAAAAATTCGGTCAGGAGATAGGCCGCCAATGCAAGCGGTTAGGTATCCACATCAACTTTGCACCCTCTATAGATGTCAATACCAATCCCGACAATCCGATTATTAATTATCGTTCATTCGGAGAGTCACAGATAAATGTGGCGGAAAAGGGGTTGGCCTATGTGCGGGGCATGAAAAAATACAATATTTTAGGTAGTGCCAAGCATTTTCCGGGTCATGGCGATACCGACCAGGACTCTCACCGTACCCTACCTGTGGTAAATCACACTCTGCAAAGATTAAATGAAGTGGAGTTATACCCTTTCCGTCGCCTCATTGCCGATAGTGTGGCTACTGTTATGACAGGTCATTTATATGTGCCTGCTTTAGAACCACGCGGAAATACACCTACCTCGATTTCTGAAAGGATTGTTACAGAAATGATTAAAAACCAAATGGGCTTTAAGGGATTGACTGTAACTGATGCGCTGAATATGAGAGGTATTACACAGGGATTACAACCGGGAGAACCTGAGTTTTTAGCATTTATGGCCGGAAACGATGTGCTTTTGCAAACAGGTAATTTGCCTGCGGCATTTAAAAAAATAAAACAGGCGGTAGAAACAGGACAGATTTCGGAACAGATACTAAATGCTCGTGTAAAGAAAATACTTAAAGCCAAATACTGGGCAGGTTTAAGTAATTATAAACCAATTGAACTCCCTGGCTTAGGTCGTGATTTAAATAGTAAAAAATCCATTGATCTCAAAGCTGAACTGTTTGAACAAGCTGTTACCATCGTTCGGAATCAGGATAATCTTCTGCCCTTTATCCATTTAGATACTACCACTTTTGCCTCAGTAGCTATCAGTAGTGAGTACGAAAATGAATTTCAGAAGTCTCTGAGCCAGTATGCCAGTTTTAAACACTTTACAGTACCATTCAAGCCAAGTTCGGATAAAGACGTAGCCTGGGTATTAGACGAAGCCGCTAAATATAAGGTAGTGGTAGTGAGTGTGCATGGCATGAATAGCAAAGGCGAAAGAAATTATGGAGTATCACCCGCCACTGTCGATTTTATCAATCAGTTAAGCCAGAGAACGAATGTGGTAGTATGTGCCTTTGGTAACCCATATGGCTTAAAATTATATGGCGCATCACGCAATTTAGTATGTGGTTATGAAGATGATCCTATCTCGCATAAAGTAGTGCCCCAGGTGCTATTCGGGGCTTTGCCAGCCAAAGGCCGTTTGCCTGTTTCGGTAGATAATGATTTAAAAGTTGGCAATGGGATTCTGACGCCTAAGTTGGGCAGAGTATCGTTTGGCAATGCAGAAAGTGTGGGTATGAATAGCCAGAAGTTAGATGAAATTGAGCAGGTAGTACAACAAGGTATTGACAACAGGGCTTTTCCGGGTTGCCAGGTTTTAGTGGCACGTCAGGGTAAAGTAGTATATAATCGTAGTTTTGGTACGCTTCGCTATGGGGTGTATGAGCCTGTAAACGATCAGACCTTGTACGACATCGCTTCCATGACCAAAGTTACAGCAACCTTGCAGGGGGTAATGATGCTGAATGAGCGGGGAGAAATAGATATGAATGAAAAAATTTCAAACTATTTACCCGAAATGAAAGGCTCCAATAAAGAAAATATGCTGATTTCTGATATCCTGATGCATCAGGCTGGTCTGGTAGCTTTTGTGCCATTCTGGGAGAAAACTAAAATCGGTAATACCTTAAGAAATGATTATTATAGTTTTGCTTACGATAGCCTGTCTCCCAACTTACAAGTGGCAACTAACTTATATATCAGGCCAGGCATCAGAGATTCTGTCTGGCATTGGGTGATTCAGTCTAAGTTATTAAATATTTACGACAGGTTGGGCGGTTATCGCTTCACTTATAGCGACTTAGGACTGATGATTCTGCAAAAACTGGTAGAGCGAGTCACGAATCAACCCATAGATGAGTTTTTAGAGCAAAATCTCTACGAACCTCTGGGTATGTCAGCTACTTTATTTAACCCTTTACAAAGATTTCCTAAAAACAGTATTGCCCCTACCGAAAATGAGGCTGTTTTCAGGGCCTCACAGATACAAGGAACAGTACATGACCCTAACGCAGCATTGATTGGGGGAGTCTCCGGCCACGCCGGATTATTCAGCAATGCCACCGATTTAGTGAAGTTATTTCAGATGAATCTGCAGAATGGTTTTTATGGCGGACGGAATTTCTTATTTCCTGAAACTGTCAGGCATTTTGCCAGGAATTATACCCAGAAAAGCCACCGGGGTTTAGGTTGGGATAAGCCAGGTTCGAAAGATAGCCCCATTGTTGGTTCAACAGCTTCTGACAATACTTTTGGGCATTCGGGCTTTACCGGAACAGTCGTATGGGTAGACCCAGACCGTGAACTGATTTTTATTTTTCTTTCCAATAGAGTATATCCGATTTCTACCAATAATAAAATTAATACGCTGAAAATCCGTAAAAGGATTCATGAGATTGTTAATGAGGCTATTATTACGCAGTAATCGTTTTTGTCTTCTCTAAATCTTCTTTGTTCGCTTCTCTTAAGTAAGTTTTTTGAATTCAATTCCACTCACTTTAGCTTGTTGAAGTTTTTTCTTAATGTCCTTATCCACAACTAAAACAATGGAGTAATCTTTAATTCTGAAAATGCGAATTCCGTTAGTTTTTTTAGGGTCAAGCACCATTTTATAGAATGATTTGTATTTGCCTGCTAAATCTGGTCTGATTTTATTATTGGGCTCCCAAAGATTAAAGCCAGATTTTTCCTCATCTACGCAATCTACTTCCTGTCTGATTAATAAAACAAAATAATTTTCATTACTATCATTCACCTTTACTGGTATCAACTCTACCTCATCCAAAGAGAACAATTGTGCGGTGCGTTCATTAATAATCGGAACATCAAAAAATGACATAGTAAAATCTAAAGCATCGCCCTTATGAGAAATATCAACTATGATCTTTTCCTTTAAAATCTTATTATGAACAGTACAGTAATCATAGACATTTGCCTTTTTATTTTTTGAGTAAATTTTACCTAAAAACCATCTGTTCTTTATTGATAATTTATCAAGCACCCTATAGTAATCCATTGGATATATTTTTAATTAAGTGATACATGAAACAAAATTATCTATTTCAATAAGGAGATAATCTTAAACGAATTCAATATATAAAAAATCACTAAGAGAGGTATTAAATTGCTTTGAAACAGTATTAATAAAGATATATATTGTTTTTTCGATGGGTGCAAAGAGCAAATAATATCTTGCTAAAACCAAAGAAAATAAACAATTACTGTTATTTTTGCCATAGAGCATTTTACCCTAATGTTCGCGCATTTATTCAACACTTATAACCTTTAGAATGGAAATTTCGATTCACAACTGGATGCGGGCAGAGTCCGTAGAGACTACTATTAAACGAATCGCCGGATTGGGCTACGACAAACTGGAAATTCAGGGAAGCCCTGAGGCGTATGATACAAAAAAAGTAAGTAAACTACTAAAAGACCACGGACTGACCTGTTGGGGCTCGGTAACCCTGATGCTGGAAGACAGAAATCTACTCGCCAAAGACAAAGCCCAAAGAGCAAAATCAGTACAATACATAAAAGATGTGGTGACAATGGTTAAGGAACTCGACGGACAAATGGTGTCAGTAGTACCGGGAACTGTAGGAAAAATTATACCTGATGGCAGACCGGATGAAGAATGGGATTGGGCAGTTGAGGGCATGAAACAAGTATATGAATATGCCGAAAGCGTGGGTATCTTAATAGGTATTGAACCAATTAACCGTTTTGAAACCTACTTTATCAATAGAGGCGACCAAGCCTTGGCACTAGCCGAAGCCGTTGGCCCTAAATGTGGGGTGTGTCTTGATACTTTCCACATGAATATTGAAGAAGATAATACTTATGATGCTATCCGGCGTGCAAAAGATCGTCTGGTAGGTTTTCACGTAGCTGATAGTAATCGTATGGCTCCGGGCATGGGTACTATCAATTGGCCTAAAATTATTGAAACCCTTCGTGAAATTGAGTACGACCAAGTACTATCAGTAGAATTTTGCTCTCCTTTAGACAGAACCCCTGCAAATCCATATCCTAATTCAATAGATTTAGAGCCTGAAGGTTTAAGTCCTGAACAAAAGAAATTCCTGGAAGACCATGGCAGTTCTTCGGTTACAGAGGAGTTCTACTCGATGCTTACCAGAAAGTCTATCGAAACACTAAGACCGCTTTTATAATCTGTAGAGCGAGCTTCCAGCTCACCTTTTGCCTATGTATTTATATCCTAAAACGGCTAATCATTAACAGCCACCAACCTATTTAATATTTTATAAATGAAAATTACCAACGTAGAAGCCTTCTGGCTTCGATGCCCTATTCCTAAAGAAAAACAACACTTTTCAGATTATGGTCTTTTGACTGACTTTGATATGACGCTGGTTGTCATAACCACCGACACAGGTTTACAGGGATTTGGCGAAGCAAAAGCAGCCGTAGGGTCTTCGGGCGTTTGTGCCTCTATTGTTACTTGTGTAGAAAAAGAAATAAAGCCTTTGCTGGTAGGCAAAGATGCTCGCCATATTACCCGTATATGGGAACATATCTATAACGGAACCCGCGACCACTATGCCTTGAAAAGAGGCCGCAAGTTCCCGATATTAGGCAGAAGAGGTCTAACTATCTCGGCCATGAGTGGCGTTGATACAGCCCTTTGGGACTTAAAAGGGAAAGCCTTAGGCGTACCTGTGGTAGAATTGTTAGGGGGCGCATGCAGAGAAAAAATGCCAGCTTATGCGAGTGGTGGCTGGGCAGGAACTGATAAAATAGGTGAGCAATTGTTGGGATATGTTTCAAAAGGTTTTCAGGGAGTAAAGATGCGTGTGGGGGTAATGGACGAAACCGTGCAGGAGAGTATCAGACGTGTAAGAGCTGCCAGAGAAGCATTAGGTGAAAATATTAAATTAATGACCGACGCACATGGTACTTTCAGTGTTCCAGAAGCAAAACAGTTTTGCAGAGGAGTAGAAGATTGTAATCTGTATTGGTTTGAAGAGCCCATCAGTCCGGATAACCGTCATGGTACTGCCGAAGTACGAGCATCAACGGCTATTCCGATTGCGGCAGGTGAAAGTGAATATACCGCCTTTGATGTACGTGATTTGATTGAAGTACGTGCCTTAGACGTAGTTCAACCTGATTCGGCTATTATCGGTGGTATCACAGAAGCTATGCGTGTAGCACATTTAGCCCATACCCACCAGTTGGAGTTGGCTCCGCATTGCTGGGGCTCGGCATTCTCTTTCATGGCAGGTGTGAATGTGGCCTTTGCAGCCCCTGCAGCTACTATTATTGAGTTTTCATTAGGCGGTAACCCAATGATGTATGACCTTGTACAGGAAAAAATACAAGCCATTGATGGGATGATCGATGCCCCGACTGCTCCGGGCTTAGGCTTGACTCCCAACTGGGATTTTGTAAAGGAATTTAAACAGACAGTTTAATTTGATACCCTGACAATTCATTAGTGCAAATCTTGTACATTGTGTACATCGTGGCAAAATGAATAAACTATATAAAACAATGGCAAAAGCAGTAAAAATAAACCACGTAGCACTGGTAGTAAGCAACCTTGAAAAAGCTTGCGAATTTTACGAAAAAGAAATGGGCTTAGAGCCTTTACCAGCTTTTTTGTTCGATTACCCGACGGCCTTTTTTAAATTCAATGAAGAGCAACAACTGCACCTGACTGAGTGGGACGATACCTATTCGTTCAGAGGGCACGTATGTGTGCAGGTAGATGATTTCAATACTATTTTCTACCGCATGAAAGAGTTAGGAGTAATTGATATTCTGCCTTGGGGTAAAGTACGTCAATTACCTGATGGTGCGATGCAGATGTTTGTGCGCGATCCATCTGGCAATCTGGTTGAAATATCCTCAGCACCGGGTAGTGATATTGACCCGAAGATTTTTGAAGACGAAGAGCTATTCAAAGCAGGTATTTATGTGTCAGGACGTAATGATTTCAGAGGATATAAATCAGCTGATGCGACTTTATATCACGACAGAACATGAAAAAAAACGTATTGCTTTTAGAAACCGTTGCTGATGAAGCAATGGATTTACTCAATAATGCTGCTTTGGCAGGAGAAATAGAAATCTTTACCGCTTACGGAGATACATCTTTAGTTACTATTCTACAAGAAAACTCTATTGATGGAGTAATTACCAGAGGAAAAGGGCAGGGGAACAAGCATTTGATGGAGGCTTGTCCTGATTTACAAGTAATTGCCCGCTGTGGTGTAGGGCTCGATAATGTAGACGTGAAAGAAGCAACAGCCCGCAGAATCAAAGTAGTAAATGCGCCCGGTTCAAATTCAAGTACCATAGCAGAACACGCGATTACGCTCATGCTGATGTTGCAACGCAATTTGTATGAATCAGCAAGACAGGTAAAAGCCGGTAACTGGGAATGGAGAAACCAGTTTGTGGGCGACGAGTTGCATGGGAAAACTCTGGGAGTTTTAGGCATGGGTAATATCGGTAAACGGGTAGCTAAATTAGGTGATGCTTTTAGTATGAATGTGGTGTATTGGGATAAATTCCCGGTACAATCAGAATATCAGGGTTTGTCTTTGGAAGAGGTTTTGAAAGTATCGGATATTATTACTTTGCATTTGCCGTTATTTGAAGATACTAAAAACCTGATAGGCGAAAAAGAACTGGCCATGATGAAACGGCATGCGATTCTGATTAACACTGCCAGAGGGGCCTTAGTAGACCAGAAAGCTTTAGTAGAGGCACTGAATAATGGAGTAATCGGCGGATTTGGGGCTGATGTATTAGTAGTAGAGCCACCAGCACGGGATGAGCCATTATTAAGCCATCCGAAGACCATTATTACTGCGCATGTAGGAAGCCTTACCGCCACTACTTACAAAAATATGTGTGTGTCGACGGTAAAAAATCTATTGGCCATCTTATCAGGAAAATCACCTCAACCTGAAAGTGTTTTTAATAGAAAAGAGTTAGATTTATAAAACCCCTCCCTAGCCCTCCCCAACAGTGGGGAGGGGATTAAAAGTCTCTTCCCCATTGTTGGGGAAGAGATTTGAGATGGGGTTGATTTTTAACCTGAAATTCAATCCTAAAAAATAAACTATGAACACTCAACCCAACACAGTGAAACTCCTTGTGATTGTTACCGGGATATTTCTGTTTGTGGCTTCTTACACAAGTCTGGAAAAGAATCAGGCTACTGCGGAGGAGAACCCTAAAATTGCCAAGCTGAAACTACAACCCGGTTTTAAGGCAGAACATCTCTACAGCCCATCAGAAAACGAACAGGGTTCATGGGTATCAATGGCTTTTGACGACAAAGGACGTATGATTGCTTCAGACCAGTACGGTGGTCTGTATCGCCTCACTATTCCAGCCATCGGCCAGGGCACTACTCCGAAAGTAGAGAAATTAACAGTAGAGGGCGATACTACTGTGCTTGGCACTGCCCATGGCTTACTTTATGCTTTTAATAGTTTGTATGTCATGGTGAACAATTTTGGAAGCAAAAAACTTCCAAGAAAAAGCGGATTATATCGATTGCAGGATACTAACGGTGACGACCAATATGATAAACTAACTTTAATGAAAGAGTTGAAAGGTGATGGAGAACATGGCCCTCACAGCATCATTCTTTCTTTTGATAAAAAATCTTTGATGGTAATATCGGGTAATCATACAGATGCCCCTGAAATGGATGATTACAGACTTCCTTCAAATTGGCAATATGACCAGTTATTTCCTCTGATAAAAGACCCGAGAGGCCATGCCAATGACCGTAAAGAACCAGGCGGATGGATTGCCAATGTTGACCCTGACGGTAAACACTGGGAATTAATAAGTGCCGGATACAGAAACGCGTTCGATATGGCTTATAATGATGTAGGTGATTTATTTGTATATGATGCCGATATGGAATGGGACTTCGGTATGCCTTGGTATCGCCCGACACGTATCTGTCATGCTACCAGTGGTAGTGAATTCGGTTGGAGAACAGGCTCAGGAAAATGGTCGCCTACTTTGCCTGATAACCTTCCACCGATTATTAATATCGGACAAGGCTCACCTACCAATTTGCTTTATACAAATGATGCGAAATTTCCTGCAAAATATAAGAATACCCTTCTGGCATTTGACTGGAGCTTCGGAATTGTTCACGCACTTCATCTGAAACCGAGTGGCTCGACGTATTCTGCTGACAGAGAGGAGTTTTTATCAGGTATGCCTTTGCCTTTGACCGATGGAGCCATTGGCCCTGATGGAGCTTTATACTTCCTGACAGGTGGGCGAAGGTTAGATTCAGACCTTTACAGAGTATATTATAATGGTTCAGAAAGCACTGATGTATCAGTAGCGACAGCGCCAACTAAAGAAAATACTTTAAGACGAGAGTTGGAGGCATTCCATGGCGAACCGAATGCAATGGCAATTGATAAAGCATGGCCGAATTTAAAACATCCCGACAGACTCGTTCGCTATGCGGCAAGAATAGCTGTAGAGCATCAACCAGTGGCAGAATGGCAGGCCAAAGCCCTGGCAGAAAAAGAGCCGATTACTATCATCAATGCGATGATTGCTCTGGCTCGTCAAGGAAAACCTGAACAGAGTGAAAGCATATTGAAATCTTTGTTGAGTGTTAACTATGCTACTTTATCGGTTTCACAGAAAATAGATTTGTTACGTGCTTTTGAGTTGACATTTTCAAGAATGGGGCAACCAACGGCTGCAATAAAACCTAAACTTGTAGCTTATCTAAATCCGCTTTTCCCTTCATCTGATGATGAGATAAATAAATTATTAAGCAGAATTCTGGTATATCTGGAAGCACCGGGGATTGTATCAAAAACAGTAGCCTTATTAGATAAAAAAGAAGCACCAGGTGTAATAGCAGGTGGACAAACAGCTACTTCTTCTGCCGACCTGATTATGCGCAATCCGCAATATGGATTAGATATTGCCAAAATGTTAGAAAAAATGCCTCCTGCGCAGCAGATTTATTTTGCAACTGTGCTAAGCTCTGCCAAAACTGGTTGGACCCCTCAATTGCAGGATAAATACTTCAAATGGTTCCGTAATGCACTGAACTTCCGTGGAGGTAATAGTTATATTGGTTTTATTGACAGAGCCAGAAAATTAGCCTTAGCTAATGTGCCTAAAGACAAAGTAACTTATTACGAAAAATTATCAGGTGCAGACTTGATGTCTAAATCAGGTAATGATCTGGTGGTGCAGAATTACCCGAAAGGCCCAGGCAAAAACTGGAAATTAGATGTGGCAGTAGAAACAGTAGAAAAAGGTCTGACCAATCGTAATTTCCAACAGGGTAAAGATATGTACAATGCCATTACTTGTAGCCGTTGCCATAGTATGCGTGGTGAGGGCGGTAATGTTGGCCCTGATTTAACCCAGTTAGGTACTCGTTTCTCTACAAAAGATATTTTAGATGCTATTATTGACCCAAGCAAGGCGGTATCAGACCAATATGCGGCAACCCAGTTTATTCTGAAAAACGGAGATTCAGTAGTAGGTCGTCTGGCTAATGAGGATAATAATTTCTACTACGTCTCACAGAACCCTTACGCGCCTGATATATTGATGAAATTAGCGAAAAAAGATGTAGCTTCAAGTAAGTATTCATCAGTATCTGTGATGCTTCCGGGTCTTATCAATGGTTTGAATGAGGAAGAATTAAGAGATTTGATAGCTTATTTGAAATCTGGAGGGAATGAAAACAATGCGATGTTTGCCCGTAAGGATGGGAAATGATAAATAATAAATAATTAGGGTTCTGTAAATATGCAAATAACTTTGAATGTACAGACTGTAGAGACAGGGCATTGCCCTGTCTCTACAAAACCTGGCCTTCCATAAGAACGTTTATTTCGTGAAACCTAATCATTCACCGTCAATATATGAATTTCAGACAATCTCTAACCTCTAAACCAACGGCTATGGCAAATAAAAAACTAAATTTTAATGGGAAATTCGCCTTATTTTTAGCCGGATTTTCGTTTCTGTTTTTAAGTCAGATTATCGCACAAAAAGGAGCAAAACAACCTATCAATGTTTTGATAATTGACGGGCAGAATAACCATAAAAATTGGCCTCAGACTACCCAATTGATGAAGGGCTATCTGGAAGAAACAGGGCTTTTCAAAGTAAGTGTAGCCACTACACCGCCGGAGGGTGGAGACATGGAAACATTTAAGCCGGATTTCTCACAATATCAGGTAGTCCTGTCCAACTATAACGGAGATTCATGGTCGAAAGCTACCAAAGATGCCTTCGAGAAGTTTGTCAGCAATGGCGGTGGGTTTGTAAGTGTTCATGCCGCAGATAATGCTTTTCCGGAATGGGAGGCATACAATAAAATGATTGGTGTAGGTGGTTGGGGTAATCGCAATGAAAAATCAGGCCCGTATGTATATTATGACGAAGAAAAAGATACATTCGTACATGATAATAGCGCAGGTCGTGGCGGTAGTCATGGGATAGAACATCAGTTTTTAGTAAAACTAACTAATATTAAACACCCGATTACTAAAGGCTTACCGGATGCATGGCTACATGAGAAAGACGAGCTTTACGACCGGATGAGAGGCCCAGCCGAGAACATGGAGATATTGGCTACGGCTTATAGTGACAAAGAAAAGAGAGGTTCGGGTCGGATAGAACCCATGTTAATGACCGTCAGCTATGGCAAGGGGAAGATATTTCATACTGTGCTTGGGCATGGTAATTACTCACAAAAATGCAAGGGCTTTATTACTACCTTGCAAAGAGGAACTGAGTGGGTTGCTACTGGAAAAGTAACTCAGGCAGTTCCGAAGGATTTCCCGACGGCAGAAGCTGTGAGTATCAGAGAAAATTAATTGTAAAGAAACTACTATTCAAATTTAACAAAATAAACAATGGAATCGAACTCATCACGTCGTTCAGCCCTGAAAAACATCATCGGTGGAGCGGCCATATTATCAGCACCTATGTCGCTTACCGAAGCTTTCGCGGCTAACGAAAAGATATTAGGCAGCGAATTGAATGGTAAAATCAATCACTCGGTTTGCCGTTGGTGTTATAGTAAAATACCTTTAGAAGACCTTTGCAAAGAGGTAGTAGCTATGGGCATGAAATCTATAGAACTACAAGGCCCTGAAGATTGGCCAACACTTAAGAAATATGGTCTTCATTGTGCCATGCCTTGGGGAGCGGGTATGGGTATCGAAAAAGGATTTAACAATCCTGCTTTACATGATGAACTGGTTGCCAGTTATGAGGCTATTTTCCCGAAACTGAAAGCAGCAGGTTATGACAAAGTCATTTGTTTTTCTGGCAATAGAAAAGGAATGTCAAACGAAGAGGGTATGGAAAACTGTGCCAAAGGTCTGAAAAGACTGATGTCATCGGCTGAGAAACATGGTGTTACAATGGTAATGGAGCTATTGAACAGCAAAGTGAACCATAAAGATTACATGTGCGACTACAGCAAGTGGGGCGTTGATTTATGTGACAAAGTAGGTTCAGAAAGATTCAAATTGTTATACGATATCTACCATATGCAAATCATGGAAGGCGACGTAATTGCCACTATCAAAAAATATCATCCTTACTTTGCTCATTATCATACAGGTGGTGTTCCGGGTCGTGCAGAAATTGATGATACACAGGAACTGAATTATCCGGCTATTATGCGCGCTATTGTAGAAACGGGTTATAAAGGCTATGTGGCACAAGAATTTGTTCCAAAACGCCCTGACGCCATAGCTTCCTTGAAACAAGGGATGACGATTTGTGATATTGCTTAAAACCTATCCTAACCCTCTCCAACAATGGGGAGGGAACAAAAAGAAGCTCCTTTCCCTATTGTTGGGGAGAGGGGTTGGGGTGTGGGGTACATTTTGGCAAAATTACTTCTTAAACAGAGAATCCACAAATTCCATTTTATTGAATACCTGTAAATCATCCATTTGCTCACCTACACCGATATATTTTACCGGAATCTTGAATTCGTCTGAAATACCAATGACTACCCCACCTTTGGCGGTGCCATCCAGTTTAGTAATAGCTAATGAGTTAATCTCCGTTACTTTCGTAAACTCACGGGCTTGTATAACAGCATTTTGTCCCGTACTCCCATCTAAAACTAACATTACTTCATGTGGTGCTTCCGGTAAGAATTTCTGAACAACGCGTTTAATTTTTCCTAATTCGTTCATCAGGTTTACTTTGGTGTGCAAACGTCCTGCGGTATCAATAATGATAATGTCGGCATTCATTTCCATGCCTTTTTTCACGGCATCAAAAGCTACCGATGATGGGTCTGTATTCATGCCGTGGTCAATCACCTCAACGCCTACACGTTTTCCCCAGAGTTTCAATTGGTCAACGGCTGCTGCTCTGAAGGTATCGGCTGCTCCTAAAACCACTTTTTTGCCTCTTTTCTGAAACTGATGCGCCAGTTTGCCGATGGTTGTGGTTTTACCCACGCCATTCACCCCCACAACCATCAACACATAAGGTTTTGGCAGATTGTCAGTCTCAAAACTATCTGTTACATCCTGAGAGTTATTTTCAGCCAGCAAAGCCGCTGTTTCCTCACGCAGAATTCTGTCTAATTCTTCAACAGTTGTATATTTATCGCGCTCTACTCTTGCTTCAATACGTCTGATAATCTTTACGGTTGTTTCCACGCCCACATCAGAACTGATCAGAATCTCTTCCAATTCATCTAATACCTCATCATCCACTTTCGATTTCCCAATGATCGCACGAGAGAGTTTATCAAAAATACTCGTTTTTGATTTTTCAAGTCCTTTATCAAGCGTTTCTTTTTTCTCTTTCGAGAAGAAGTCAAATAAGCCCATTTATAGTAATAGTGTAAATATGAATAATTGCCGGGCCTGCGGGATTTAAACAGGCTTTAAGACAAAACTATAACAATTTTATGAGAGTTTCAGTTTAATTCTTACGAAAAGCTGAAAAACAAATCAGCTATTTCTTCGCTGACACGCTTCGGGCGAAAGCTTTTCGCATCCAGACAAACCCATATGGTTCGTGAGCGGGCCAGCACTTCCTCATCTCTCAAAATCTCGCAATGCCGGTCACTGGTTACGCCTGTAAAATTATCCACCCAGGTTTTTACCATCAGATTTTCTCCCAAAAAAGCAGGTTTCAGATAATCAATCTCATGTCGGCGTACCACCCATGCAATCTGTGAACTTAGTTCTGTCGGTACAGCTGAATGCCAGTGACTACCTGCGGCTTCCTGCACATAGCGCAGGTACACAATATTATTGACGTGATTCAAATCGTCGATATCTGTGGCAACGACTTTGATTGGGAAGAAATGATAATTGCTTCTACGGGTTTCCATGGCTTTGAGTGGGTTAAATGAGTCCAAAACAAAAAAGCCCTCTTGAGCAACAAGAAGGCTTCTACCAATATTATCTATTGGAATTATGCTTTAAGCGCGTTTTGCAATTCTTCCATAGGAACCATTTCTTCCTTGAAAGTATATGCACCGGTTTTAGGAGACTTCACAGCTTTGATAACTTTTGCGAAGTTTTTTCCTGCGGTTTTATCACGAAGCGTAGCGACTACTTTCTTTGCCATTTTAGTATCGTTTTATGAGGTTTTGATTCAAATGATTTTTCAGGATTCTGATAAATCTATGAACCCCTGCCATCAAAAATTATTTAATTTCTTTATGAGTAGTATGTTTTTTCAGGAATGGGTTATATTTTTTTAACTCCATACGACCTGTAGTATTTTTACGGTTTTTAGTCGTAACGTAGCGAGACATACCTGCTACACCGCTTGTTTTTTGCTCAGTGCACTCTAAGATAACCTGTACACGATTGCCTTTCTTCGCCATTGTTTTATGTATTTAATAACTTTAAAATCTATTTTTCGGGCTGCAAAGATACTAAACTCCTGATTATTAACCAAATCTCTACCAAAAGTTTTTTATGAATTTATTAGATTTTATGCGGCTAAGTACAATTTTACAGACACCTGCCTTGACAATTTCAAAAGAAATGCAATAAATTCGTTTTAATATTATAGTTTTGAACTGTACAGATAAAACAGACCTGAAATCTCATGAACAACACACGCATTAACTTATTAGCTCGCCCGATTGGAAACCCCACACCCGAATGCTGGGAA
Organism: Emticicia sp. BO119; assembly: GCF_013912375.1. GTDB lineage: Bacteria > Bacteroidota > Bacteroidia > Cytophagales > Spirosomataceae > Emticicia. Next base: position 114,172 of record NZ_JACETV010000007.1, read on the forward strand.
ATAGAAGAAGTAGATACGCCCGATTTACAAGAGAATCAAGTACTGGTGCAAGTACAATATTTATCTATTGACCCTGCCATGCGTGGGTGGATGAATGAGGGGAAATCTTATGTAAGACCTGTGCGGATAGGAGAGGTTATGCGTGCCTTAGGGGCTGGTGTAGTGGTAGATTCAACACATGCTGATTTTGCAGCAGGCGATTATGTAACAGGCATTACAGGCGTGCAGGAATATGCAGTGCTGGATGGAAAAGATTTAGTGAAAGTTGACCCGAATTTTGTACCACTACCTGCGTATTTAGGAACATTAGGGATGTCTGGACTAACGGCTTATTTCGGATTATTAGATACAGGTCAGCCTAAACCCGGTGAAACCGTCTTGGTGTCAGGTGCGGCCGGTGCCGTAGGAAGTGTGGTAGGGCAGATTGCCAAAATAAAAGGTTGTAGAGCAGTTGGAATAGCCGGGGGTGAAGAGAAATGTAAATATGTGGTTGAAGAACTGGGTTTTGATGCGTGTGTAGATTATAAGACAGGCAATTTAAGAGGCCAATTGAAAGATACCTGTCCTAACGGAGTTGATGTGTATTTTGACAATGTGGGTGGGGAGATACTGGATACAGCCCTAACACTGATTAATATGAAGGCAAGAATCGTGATTTGTGGAGCTATCTCGCAATACAATGCTATTCAGAAGCCGGCAGGGCCAAGCAATTATATGTCGTTATTAGTAAATCGTGCGCGGATGGAAGGGATTGTAGTTTTTGATAATGCGGCTAACTATGGCAAGGCTATTAAAGAGATGGCGGGCTGGGTGGCGCAGGGCAAACTCAATGCCAATGTAGATATTGCCGAAGGAGGTATCAGGGCGTTTCAGGATACATTAATGAAGCTTTTCAAAGGAGAAAATACAGGCAAACTGGTCTTGAAAGTAGCATGATGCCAACCCATCCGGAAACAGATACCATCCATTCAATCATTCAGAAAATCGCCTCGTTACAATCGCGGGGCGATAAATATTTCCCCAAAGGCATTTTTCCTTCTTATCGTCAGAATAAATACCTGCTTTATAAGCGCCCTGATACCAATATCTTTTATACGGCTTCTATTGTCTTTGTACTCAATCAACTCAAATCTTATCTACCTGTTGAATCTCAATTGATTATTGGTGATATAACAGCCAAATCCATTCAGAATTACCCTGCCTTTCAGAATAAAGATGGCCTGAAAACCTATAATTTCTGGCAAACGCCTAAAAATGGTCATGCATCTAATCATTTCCCGAATGGTTATATCTTCCGCCATTCAGAGCATTTCAGGCTACCGGACGATATTGATGATACTTCTTTGATTTATCTGACTTCAAAAGCGAGTAAAGAAGACGTAGTCTGGCTGAAAGAAAAACTTCAATTACATGCCAATTTATCGGATGGTTCTACCGGAAAAAGGCAGGTAAAGAATACTTTTAACCATTACAAAGCCTTAAAAATCTACTCAACCTGGTTTGGGAAAAACATGGCAATTGAATTTGATGCCTGTGCTTTATACAACCTGATGTATTTATTTGAACAGCATCAACTGCCATATAACGAATATGATATAGACACGTATTATTATCTGAGTGGAATTATCAAAAGAAAAGAATTTATCAGTCACTCGTTTCAGGTTTCACATAATTATGCTACTGCTCCCTTAATAGTTTATCATTTAGCTCGTTTATTAGACACATTTACAAATACACCCTTAGAATCTTATAGAAAAGACTTAATTGAGTTCGTACTTTTACTATATGAAATAGAAAAAGTGTCGATGAATAGAATTTTACTTCAAACATCACTTCTAAAATTAAGTAGAGTCAATGATTTTGGATTTAAAGACGAAATAGAAGATTGCCTTAAAGCCGATTCCCCATTTAGTCTGCAAATACCAGAACCTGATTTCTGTTATTTCTTAGGGCCGCTATTAAGCTCATACGAAAATCCGGTCTTACAATTTTTTGCCCCCATGAAAATCACCCAGATGGACTGGAAATGCGAGGCACATGAGTGGGTGCTGGTGTTGGAAAATCTGGTAGAACGAAATAAAAAATAACATTTCGGATAGATTTATAATCCTTTCATATAGACTAATATTGTAAGAATCATAACAAATAGGTAATATGGCATAGTAAAATGCTATAAGATACGTTTGTTTACTAAAGATTTATCAGGTTACTCCATCTTAACTTCTATAAATATGTACCTCCGTTTACCCGTTCATTCTTCACTCAATCGATACAAAAACAGATTACTCATTTTTCTGATATCTATTGCTTTTATAGCAGTTGGTTTAGTGATATTGTTGATAAGTTATCTGAATGGTAATAAGTTGTTTCTTGGTTTCAATGCGGAGCCTAAAGCTTATCAGCTTGAAAATGCTTTTCCCAATCTGAAATTTAATAGTCCTGTTGAGTTTGTCCATGCGTATGATGGTACTAACCGCATATTTGTTTTGGAGCAGGAGGGTGTCATTAAAGTTTTTGATAATAACCCTGCTGTTAAAATCGCAACGACCTATATGGATATAAGAGACAAGGTAGATGATTTAGGTGAAATGGGTTTATTAGGCATTGCTTTTGACCCGGATTTTAAAGAGAATGGCTACTTTTATGTGAATTATAACCGCAGAAACCCTTTAGAAACAATTGTTGCACGCTTCAGAGCAAACTCCTATACAGATGCAAAGGTGTCACCTGCCTCAGAAGTAATATTAATGCGGTTTTCTCAACCTTATGATAACCATAATGGAGGTAAAGTAGCTTTTGGCCTGGACGGTTACCTTTATATTTCTACAGGAGATGGGGGTGCGTGGGGAGACCAGCACAATTATGCACAGAACAGAAGCTCTGTCTTAGGTAAAATATTAAGAATAGATGTGCATAAAACAGAGAAAGGTAATTACGGGATTCCGGCAGATAATCCTTATGCGGGCAATACCGAAGGTTTCAGAGAAGAGATTTATGCCTATGGTTTACGTAACCCGTGGCGGTTTAGTTTCGATTCAAAAACAGGGCAAATGTGGGTAGGAGATGTGGGGCAGAATGAATTCGAAGAAATAGACATTGTTACGAAAGGAGGTAATTATGGCTGGCGCTTGAAAGAAGCAAGCCGCTGCTATAACCCCAGAAATGATTGCGACCCCTCAAAAGCACTGATAGACCCGATTCACCAATATCCTCGTAGTGAGGGCGTTTCTGTTACGGGTGGATACGTGTATCATGGCAAGCGCATTCCGGCGTTACAAGGTAAATACCTCTTTGCTGATTACGCCAAAGGAAATATATGGGCCATGAGTTTTGATGGCATGACCAAAACGGGTCTTGAATTATTAAGCAGTGATGGCGGCTCTGTATCCTCTTTTGGGGTAGATGCCAATGAAGAAATTTATATTCTTGATCATTATAGCGGAAAAATCAAACGACTCATAGCAGCAAAATAAAACCACTTTAAATACGCATAGAAATATCCTTGCCTTTGAGGTAAGATTTCAATTCCGGGATTCCTATTTCTTTGAAATGGAAGATGCTGGCGGCTAATCCGGCATCGGCTTTTCCGGTTGTGAAAACATCGTAGAAATGTTCCATTGTTCCGGCACCGCCTGAGGCGATAATAGGTATATTGGCATTGTCAGAAATCAGAGCAGTCAATTCTAAGGCAAATCCTGCTTTGGTACCATCAGTATCCATTGAAGTTAATAGAATTTCTCCTGCTCCTCTGTCTTCTACTTCTTTTGCCCATTCTATGGTTTTGAGTTCAGTAGGTTTTCTGCCCCCGTGCGTGTGTACTATATGTTCCTTTGTGCCATTTTCTAAGGTAATGTATCGGGTATCAATGGCTACTACAATACATTGAGAGCCAAACTCCAAGGCTAATTCATTAATCAGACCTGGATTACGCACAGCCGATGAATTGATGGATACTTTATCTGCTCCGGCATTCAACAATTTAGATACATCAGACACAGAACCGATTCCTCCACCTACGCAGAAAGGAATGTTAACCGTGCGCGCAACACGACGAACCAAATCTATTAAAGTCTTGCGTTCTTCAACTGTAGCAGTAATATCAAGAAACACCAATTCATCTGCCCCTTGTAATGCATACTCTGCTCCTAATTCAACAGGGTCTCCGGCATCACGCAGGTTTACGAAATTAGTACCTTTTACCGTACGTCCATCTTTGATATCTAAACAGGGAATTATTCTTTTGGTAAGCATGATTTGGTCTATTTAGTGATTATTTTGTCTGAACTTTGATTTACCTGATTCTTATGATTTAACTGATTTGAATCAATTGATTTATATATTCAATTTAAATCATACTAATCAGTTCAATCAGGTAAATCAAAGTTCAGACAATTTTTCACGATTCATTTCCACGTAAATATTCGGTCTCGCAATCTGCATCATGATGTCGGGGTTATCTAAAGGGGTGAAGCCGAATTGCGCATATAAACCATGGGCATCACGCGTAGCCAGCATCCAGCGTCTCAGATTCTGTAACTCCGGCAATTGCTGAATACATTCCATGAGCCATTTGGATAAACCTTTACCTCTTTCAGTATCCAATATAAATACATCGGCTAAATAGGCAAAAGTGGCGCAATCTGATATGATTCGGGCATAACCTACCTGTTCACCAGAGTTTTTATAGATTCCAAAAGCAATTGAACCTGCCGCCGCACGTTTTACCACATCCATCGGAATCTCCGGCGACCAGTAACTGGTTTTCAGGAAATTATGTATCACATCAAACTGCAACAGTTCTTTGTTGGTGCTGATAATGTAGTCCTCTTTTCTGAATTCGTGACTCATACAAATCTGCGTTCAATGTCTTTTAAACTAATGCGGTTTTCGTAGATAGCTTTGCCGACAATTACTCCGAAAATATTGAGTTCAGCTAATTCTTCCAGATCAGCCATTGAGCTTACACCACCACTGGCAATTACCTTTAAGTCAGGGAATTGTGCCTGCATTTTCTTATATAAATCTACTGACGGGCCTTGTAACAATCCGTCTTTAGCTACATCTGTGCTGATGGTGTATTGAATACCTTTCTGAATCCATTCGCCTACGAAATCATAAATCCATATACTGGTTTCTTCTTCCCAACCACTGACTGCGATTTTTTCATTACGTGCATCAGCGCCTAAAATAATTGTTTCACCACCATAGGTTTGTATCCATGATTGAAATAAATCAGGGTTTTTAATAGCGATACTTCCTCCGGTTACTTGTTTTGCTCCACAATCAAAAGCTAATTTAATATCAACGTCTGATTGTACACCACCGCCAAAATCGATATGCAAATTGGTTTTTGAAGCAATGGTTTCTAAAACTTTGGCATTGATAATCTTTTTTTGCTTGGCACCATCTAAGTCAACCAGGTGTAAACGCTTGATTCCGGCATCTTCAAACATTTTAGCTACTTCAAGCGGATTTTCGTTATAGGTTTTTTTCTGGGAGTAATCGCCTTGGGTGAGGCGAACACATTTGCCTTCGATGATGTCAATGGCGGGGATGATTTGGAGCATATAATCTTTACTATCAATTAAAATTAAAAAATACCTCGACGAATCATTTCGCGTCGTTCAATAATAGAATCAGGATGATTCAAATCTAAAATCTTAATGTTCGCTTGGCCTATATCTGTCTTAGCTTCTAATAGACCCGATTCGTTTGATAGAAAATGTTCATTCCAATCATCTATTCTTGGATTGAAAAACGGACGGGAGTATTAGGTTTTTCTAAAAAAGTAGCAATATCAGAACCTTTATTTATATTACAAATCTGGCAAGTGTACGCAAGATTTTCAGTATTAGTTAACCCGCCATGTTTTAAACTTACAATATGGTCGATGTGAAAACTAAAAAATGAACTTTGAGAGTGAATCCGGCAATATTCACAACGAAGCATTGCCCTTTTTGCAACAAAATCTCGGAGCGCATCAGAAATATAACGACTCATGCTGTTTGATTTGGAGATTGTGCACGAATCTTGGCAAGACGCATAAGCCTTTCTAAAACAATATAATGATCCAGTTCGTCTTTCTCTCTTCTGTCAAGATTTCCTTCTTTAGACTTTTCAATTAAGTCTTCTAGACGAGCTTGCATTTCTTCATACGCTTTCAATGCTAAAATCTTTTCAGGATCAAGATTCGCTATTATTTCAGCTAACTGGTCGTATGTATTATATATAGTCATTATCTTGCTGTTTCTTACAAAGATAACGTATTTTAGAAGAATATTGCATTTATGCTATCTTCAAAAAATTCTCAAAAATCCTCTGCCCTACATCGCCACTAATCTCAGAGTGAAACTGGGCGGCAAAGAAATTATCCTTTTGAAGCATGGCCGAATATTCGAGCATATAGTTAGTCTTTGCTACAGTATAATCACATAAAGGGGCATAGTATCCGTGGTTATAGTAGACGTAGGAATTTTCTGCCAAACCATTGGTTAATTCACAACCATAGCCATAAATATCATTCCAGCCTGTTTGTGGTACTTTGAAACCTTTAATCTGTGGGAATTTCAGCACAGGTACATCAAATACACCCAGACATTCGGTGTTGTTTTCTTCCGACGATTGGCAAAGCAATTGCATACCCACACAAGTGCCCAGAAAAGGTTGTTTCAGCGTTGGGATCAGTTTATCTAAACCATTCTCACGCAGGCTTTTCATGGCTGTGCTGGCCTCGCCCACGCCTGGAAAAATGATTCTTTCGGCCGAGCGGATGGTGTCGGCATCGTCAGACAATTCATAATCTACACCAATACGCTCCAGGGCATACATCACCGACTGCACATTGCCTGCGTTATATTTAATAATGATGACTTTCAAAATCTGAGAAAATTGAAGAGGGTTTATTATGGTGTTGTTAGTACAAATTTATCAGTATATAACGACAATGCCTGTAGAAAATCAAAAAAGTACCACTATTTCTTTTCTTTGTTTAATTAATGCGGTAAATATAATTGCTTAAGAAAATGGACTTTTACAGCAGCACTTTTATTTAATCCGTAAAATCCAACAAAAATATAAATCGGATAATCGGAAAGGCTATTCCACTTTCTTCTTTTTCATAAATACATAAGCAATACCTAAATTTGCCCGGAATATACCCAAATCGAACTGTTTGTTGGCATAAGGAGATAACTCAAAAATTCCCTGAAACTGTGGTACTTTTTCAAAAGGAGAGACCCGCACACCTAAATTAAAAAAGTAACCTTCTAAAGGGGCCCTTTTTTGCGGATCGGTATTCAGATAATTCAGGAAATTTGCTTTTATTCCAGCCCCGATATACATTTTAGCTTTCCCTTTAGTCAGATTTACCATTGGCGAAATCTCAGTGCTTAAAGAAGAAAAATAAGAGTTCATCTGAAATCTGAAATCAATCCACACAGGTTTATTCGGGTTGCTGGCAATTGAAAATATCGAATTGAAAGGATAGTAGGTAAATGCCTGTGAATAACAAACATTTGTAAGAGCAACAAAACAACAGATGAAAAGTAATTTTTTGGGCATAAATCTAATCTTAAATTTCCTGCTGCTAAGTTAAAACAAAAAATCGTAGTACTTAATCTACATTTTCAAGTAATATTGAATATTCAGGGCTTGATTGTTTAATTGATACTTTTTGATAAAATTTGCAACAAATCAAGTTAGATTTAAGTTAGAAATAATTAGCCTGAACACTCTGAACAGATTAATGTTTTTTTAATTGCTTATAATGAAAATATTCAATCCTTTAGTGTTTAATATAAGTACAATAAAAAAAGCCACATAAATACAGACTTGTATCATACGTATATTAGTCTTTTTACCTAATATTGAAAAAAAATATTGTGCCTTCAATGAAAGCCTACAAAACCTTACAGGGATTCGTTATCGAATACCAGAATCAATACTTTCTTTCTCGCCATCAGGACTGGGATTTGTTTATTAACCGTGAAGATTTATTTTTTGAATTACAACGCGAAATACAATTGCTCTCACCTGTGCCAGAATATAAATCATTAATTGATAATAGTTTACAGGCTCCTATCCAATCGCAAGAGGTTTGGGCATCGGGTGTTACTTATCTGCGAAGCAGAGACGCCCGCATGGAAGAGTCTAAAAAAGCTGGCGGAGACAATTTTTATGATAGGGTATATGATGCTGAGCGTCCTGAACTTTTCTTTAAGTCTACCCCACATCGTGTAGTGGGTTCCGGGCAGAAAGTACGTATCCGTAAAGACTCTAAATGGAACGTACCCGAGCCGGAATTGACTCTTTTTATCAACTCTAAAGGACAGATTTCAGGTTATACTTGTGGTAATGATATGAGCTCAAGAGATATAGAGGGCGAAAACCCTTTGTACCTTCCACAGGCTAAATCGTACGATAAAAGCACAGCCATCGGGCCATGTATTACTATTCTGGATGAACCAATCCATTCTGAGACCTTAATCAAAATTGAAATTCTTCGTTTTGAAATTCCTTATTTTACTGATTCTGTTGCTATTAATCGCATGAAGCGTAAGCATACCGAATTAGTTGAATACCTTTTCCGTGAAACATCATTCCCTCATGGCTGTTTTCTGATGACAGGTACAGGTATTGTACCACCTGATGATTTTACTTTGGAAGTAGGCGATCAGATTCGTATTACAATTGAGGGTATCGGGACTTTGACCAATACAGTAGAAATAAAATAAATAAATATTCAGGAACGGATAAAATATTAATTCGTTCATAAAAAACCCGACATGCAACTCACAGGCAGAAATATTGTTGGTTATGAGACCTTTTCAGAGGGTACTGTTGCCATTCAAAGTATTAATCCGGCTACGGGCGAAGCCTTAGCTCCGCTTTTCTTTAAAGCTACACTTGAAGAACTCGATTATGCGGCCGAAAAGGCTGAAAAGGCCTTTCAGACATACCGCAAAAAATCGGGTTTCGAAAAGGCTAATTTCTTAGAGAAAATAGCCGAAGAAATTGAAAATCTTGGCGATACGCTATTAGAAAGATATATGTTGGAGTCAGGCTTGCCACAAGGCAGAGCCGTTGGAGAAAGAGGCAGAACTACCGGACAATTACGTTTATTTGCTAATCTATTACGAGAAGGCTCATGGGTAAATGCCCGTATTGACGCAGGCATGCCAGACCGCCAGCCGCTTCCTCGTGTCGATTTACGTTCGATGGAGCGTCCTTTGGGAGTAGTAGGCGTTTTTGGTGCCAGTAACTTCCCTTTAGCATTCTCGGTAGCTGGTGGAGATACTACCTCGGCGTTGGCCGCAGGGTGCCCTGTTATTGTAAAAGCACATCCGGCGCATTTAGGTACATCAGAATTAGTAGCTCAGGCTGTACAAAAGGCAGCAGAGGCGACAGGAATGCCTGATGGCGTTTTCTCAATGCTCTTTGATGACGGACACGAAATAGGGATGGCATTGGTGAAACACCCAGCCGTAAAAGCAATTGGCTTCACTGGCTCATTAAAAGGCGGAAAAGCTTTATTTGATGCAGCCGTTAGTCGCCCTGAGCCGATTCCGGTATATGCCGAAATGGGTAGTGTGAATCCTGTGTTTGTATTGCCCGGGATATTGGCCGAAAAAGGAAGAGCTGTTGCCAATGCCTATCTTGCTTCTGTTACTTTAGGGGTAGGGCAGTTCTGTACCAATCCGGGTATTCTGTTCTTGCAGAATGATAAAGATTTTATTGATGAGATAGAAAATAATGCGCCGAATACACAGGGTGGCGTAATGCTCACACCGGGTATCCGTGATGCGTATGTGAGAGGAACCGAACACTCGAAACAATTTACCAAAGTAATGGGTATTGGTAAAGCTCCGGCAGGACATACGGCAGTAGAACCTGTGATTCTGCACACAGATATTGAATCCTGGAATGCACAGCCGGATCTGGCAGAAGAGATTTTCGGGCCTACGAGCTTGATTGTAGAAGCTAATACCAAAGAAGAAATTCTGATAGCGGCGCAAAATCTGACTGGACATTTAACAGCCACTGTTCATGGAACAGAAGCGGATTTTGAAGAATATGCCGAGCTACTGGAAATCCTTGAGCAAAAAGTGGGTCGATTAATTTTGAATGGTTTTCCGACTGGCGTAGAAGTTGGTCATGCCATGATACATGGTGGACCATTCCCGGCTACTACTGATTCTCGCTCTACCTCGGTAGGCACAAGGGCTATTACCCGCTTTACCCGTCCGGTAAGTTTTCAGGATTTTCCTGACGCTTTATTGCCCGATGAACTGAAAAATGATAATCCGCTGAGCATCTGGCGAATGGTTGATGGGGAGTTGAAGAAATGATAAAAAGAAATAGGAACCTCGAGGTTCCTATTTCTTTTATATAGGAGTTTTATTGAAATTAATCCAACAAGCCCATTACATCTTCTGAAATACCAGTGTTTACAAATCCTCCATCATGGAAAAGATTTTGCATCGTTACCATTCTGGTAAGGTCAGAGAAAAGCGTAATTACATAATCTGCGCAGTCATCGGCCGAAGCATTCCCTAATGGAGCAATTTTATCAGCAAAATCGTAGAATTTATCAAAACCTCCGATACCTGTACCGGCTGTTGTTTTGGTAGGTGATTGCGAAACGGTGTTTACACGTACTTTTTTCAGCTTACCATAACGATAGCCATAGCTACGGGCAATTGATTCCAGCATCGCTTTGGCTTCTGCCATATCTGTATAGAATGGGAATGTACGTTGCGCAGCCATGTAAGTCAAAGCAACTACTGAACCCCACTCGTTGATGGCATCCATTTTTTCGGCTACCTGCAAGAATTTATGAAAAGATAAAGCAGATACATCTACACTTTTCATAAACCAGTCGTAGTTCAGATCTCCATAGGCTTTACCTTTACGGATATTAGGCGACATACCGATAGAATGCAGCACGAAGTCTACTTTTCCACCCAGAACATCCATTGATTTGGTATAAAGGTTTTCGATTTCCTCTATCACTGTTGCGTCTGCCGGAATAATCTCTGCCTCACAGGCTTCAGCTAATTTCTTGATTTCGCCCATGCGCATGGCTATTGGGGCATTTGTTAAAACGATTGATGCACCTTCTTCTTTCGCTTTCAGTGCAACTTTCCATGCAATAGATTTTTCGTCTAATGCACCCGAAATAATACCTTTTTTACCTTTAAGTAATCCGTATGCCATGATGTGTAAGTTTTAAATCTGTGTACGTAGAGGCGTCTACGCTAATGTCATAATAATATTTTGAGTGCCAAAGGTAGTTATTTTCTAAAATAATAAAAAAACATCGGTTGTTTTTGCTTGACACTCACTACCTCTACATACACAGTATTATTTCTTACAGAAAAGATTTCCTGTTTCAATGATCGTTTTTCGATTAATTCATCCAGACGTTGATACCCTTCAGTCACTCCGTTCTCCATATTTGAGCGGAGCATCATGTCGCGGTCAGCTACCGACTGGAAAACAGAAGTAGTTGTTACTCTGGTTCTATTGCCGGGCAAGACTTCAAACATTGCAGTATCAAGCGATACATGACCTTTTGCTCCTTCAAACTCAAAGGTCTGCACGGCTGATTCAGGGGCACTGATATCATGAAATACCCCTCTGAAACTATATTCTTCACCATTTTTTCCTGTATGGATATAGCGGTATTCTCCGCCGCTTCTGGCATCAAATTTATCAATGTGCATTTCATAACCTCTTGGCCCTAACCATTGTTTCAACAGGTCAGGGTCTGTATAGGCTTTAAATACCAGTTCTCTTGGAGCTTCAAATTCTCTGGTTATGATAATATCCTGTTTGCCTGATTCTCCGGTAATTTTGGTTTCGTTCTTACTTTTCATAATCATTGTTTTTTAATTGTGATTGGATAATTTATATAGTTATGTACTTTATTATTACTCTTTTTTAGAATATTGATCAAACACAGCAATTAAAATTATACCTGTGCATAGGCATCTTTCAATTGTTGAATGTTAATTTTATTCATTTGCATCATAGCATTCAAAACATTCTTTGATTTCACAGGGTCAGGGTCGTTCAATAATTTTCCCAAAGTAGAAGGAATAATCTGCCATGAAACACCAAATTTGTCTTTCAGCCAACCGCATCGGTCTGGTTTGCCACCGCCGGCAATTAGTTTTTCCCATAAATCGTCAACTTCATCCTGCGTTTCGCAATTGACAAAGAATGAAATAGCCGGAGTAAAAGCATACATCGGCCCACCATCAAGGAGCATAAAATCTACACCTTCTAACTGAATTTTGGCAGTCATCACTTTATCTCCTGCCCGGCTGGCGAAGATGGTCTTTGAGTTTTTGAACACCGAAGTGTATAAATCAATGGCTTCTGCTACATTGCCATTGAACCATAAGAAAGGAGCGATTTTCTGAGATATTTCCATTAGTTTTTGTGAATTTTTTGTGAGTAATGTATTTGTTTAATCAGGTTGGTTATCCTTATTTTGCTGGAGTCTGAATAATAGATTATCAAGTGCATCAAACTTGTGTTCCCATACTTGTTTGTATTGCTCTACCCAATTGGCTACTTCACTGAGTTTTTCCAGTTTGGCTATGCAATAGTTCTCCCTTCCTTGTTTCTGAATCACAATAAGCCCACATTCTGTCAGTATCTTAATATGTTTTGAAACTGCCTGCCGGCTGATGTCAAATGTTTCAGCCACCGAATTCAGGTTTAACGATTGTTTGGCTACTACGCCAATTATTTCTCTTCTTGTGGGGTCGGCAATAGCCTGAAATACGTCTCTTCTCATATTGGTAAAATTTTATATGCAACAAATCGGTTGCAAATATATATGCAACTCTTTGGTTGCGCAAGTTTTTTCTGATTTTTTTGAAGAGATTTTATCCATTCAAAATACCACCTTATCAAAGCTTTTATAAAGATGGTCTATACACCAGCAGTTAAGAATTGGTTTAAGAAAGAATTATTTGTATTTTTGGAAGAATACTTTACCTATCTGTTTCACTATTAATCAAACCTATGAGATCAGTACTGCTCAGTGGGCTTCTTCTTTTATTGGCATTCTCTGCCATTTCTCAGGGTAGATTTTCTTTCTCGGGCACAGTAACTGATGCAGCCAACGGACAACCATTACCCGGAGTTGGTGTATTTTTTTCAGGCATTACCAATGGTACATTGACTGATAGTAGCGGGAAGTTCAGTATCTATTTACCCAAATCCGGCTATGGAGTAACAGTCCGTGCTTTAGGCTATAAAATTGAATCTTTCAATATCAATCTGAATCAGAACCTTACAAGAGACATCAAACTTACCCAACGAGTAGATGAACTGGCAGAAGTAGAGGTAAAGGCTACCAAAGAAGACAGGAATATAAAAGAAACACAAATGGGTGTAGTGAAGCTCGAAATGAAGAACCTCAAAAAAATTCCGGTCGTGTTTGGTGAAACAGATATTATCAAAGCATTAACGCTCCAGCCCGGAATTACCACCGTAGGCGAAGGCGCAGGTGGCTTTAATGTAAGAGGTGGAAGGGTAGATCAGAATCTGGTCTTATTAGATGGTATGCCTATTTATAATACTTCACATTTATTAGGGTTCTTAAGCAGTATCAATTCAGATGCTTTATCAGGTGTAACTTTATACAAAGGGGGTATTCCGGCTCAATATGGTGGGCGTTTGTCATCATTATTAGAAATGAATACCAAAACCGGTAATGCTGAAAAACTATCCGGCTCGGTAGGGGTAGGTCTGATTACAAGCAAAGGGGTATTGGAAGGGCCGATTCTGAAAGATAAAATTACCTTTATGGTGGCAGGTCGGGTAGCTTATCCTAATTTTATGATTAACCAGTTTCCGTCGCCTACCGATAAAAGTAAAGCCTTTTTTTATGACCTGAACGGAAAAATACAATACAGAATTAGCCCAAGGAATATTCTGACACTGAATACTTACCGAAGTTATGATAATTTCAAATTTGCCGATGATACCCTCTATTATGCCAAAACCCAGACATTAAGCCTGCAATACAATAGCCTCATCAGCAAAACGCTTACACTTAATGTACAGGGTATTTATTGTAATTACGATTTTGGTACGCAAGGTTTCAGAAAAGATTATGAATTTACACTTAACTCTGGTATCAGGCATAATGAAATACGGGCTTTTGCGCTATATACGCACAGAGATCAGATTAAGGCTGAAATTGGAGTCAATGCTGTAGATTATAGTATTAGTCCGGGAAATCTGAAACCTGATATAAGTACATCAAGCATAATCAATCTGGATTTGCCAAAAGAGTATGCCCGTGAAATCTCGCCTTATATCAGTATAGACTGGTCGATTACCTCAAAAATCAGTTTACAGGCAGGGGCTCGTTATTCTACCTTTCAGAATTTAGGACCTAAGGAAGTCTTTGATTATGCCGAAGGACAATCCCGCACTACGCAAAGTATTACCGATAGTATATCATATGCCAAAAATCAGGTGATTAAACAATATGGTGGTATTGAGCCTCGCTTATCGCTCCGGTTTGCCATTACCAAAAGTGCCGCAATCAAACTAAGCTATAACCGTATGCGCCAGTATCTCCATCTGATATCTAATACAACAGCCATTTCTCCGGTTGATTTCTGGAAAGTGTCAGACAAGCATATCCCACCACAGATTGCCGACCAGTTTTCGGTAGGTATTTTCAAAAACTTTAAGGATAATACCTATGAAACCTCAGTTGAAGCCTATTATAAAGATATTCAGAATCTGGTAGAATATAAGAACGGAGCAAGACTCTATTTTAATCCAACTATTGAAACAGAATTGGTAAAGGCAGTCGGAAATGCTTATGGAATTGAAGGGAGTATTCAGAAAAACAAAGGCCGCCTGAAAGGTAGTTTGTCTTATACTTATTCAAGAACGCTGGCAAAAGTAGATTCAGATTATCCTACTGAGCAAATCAATAAAGGTCAGTGGTTTCCATCTACTTTTGATAAACCACATAATCTGGCAATCTCTATTCAGCAGTTTATCAGTAATGGCTGGACTTTCTCTGCCAATTTTGTGTATGCATCAGGTCGTCCGGCTACTTACCCTGACCGCACTTACCGACTCCTGGGTAAAACGGTTATCGATTATTCTGCCCGGAATTTAGACCGCATTCCTGATTATCATCGGCTGGATATGTCTTTATTGAAAGATACCAGAAAAACAGTTGAGCAAAAGAAATATTATACTGTTTCGCTTTCGTTCTATAATATATATGGTCGTCGGAATCCTTATTCAATCTACTTTGTGCGTTATAATAATTCAATTCGTTCTTATCGCTTATCAGTTTTCGGAAATATTATTCCTGCGGTAGCCGTTACATACAATTTTTAAAAAGATGAAACGAAATATCCTATTCATAATTATTGCTATTGTTGTTCAGCTTTCGTGTGTGGAGCAGGTTGAATTACCCTATCGGAATGAAACACCCATATTGGTAGTTGATGGAGAGATAACTAATGAAAACCCACCTTATAACCTACGCTTAAGCTATTCAGGAAAATTTGTTTCGGGTAGTATTATTACATCGAGGCTTGCTGTGAACGGAGCAAGAGTTATTCTGACAGACGATTCGGGTAATTCTGTACGGTTCAGACAAAATATTTTTGAGCCTGCTTTATATCAGACAGATAATACATTCAGATGCCAGGTAGGCCGGTCTTATTCGTTACGTATTGAAATGCCCGATGGAAAGGTATATATCACCCAACCACAATTAATGAAAGGAGTACCCCCTATTGCTAATATCTATGCCGACAAAACCAAAGATTTTGTACGTACTTATATTGATACCAAAGATGCCGAAAACTCTGTAGATTATTATCGTTGGAAGAGTTACTCCATCTCATTAAAAATAACCAGAGGAGGGGGCGCTAATACCTGTGCTTTCTCATGTTGGGCATACAATAGGGATGATGGTGCTAATGTTTTTGCCGATACTTATATTAATGGGAAAGACATAAAAAAACGTCTGGTACATTTTTCACCTATAGACCCGGATGCGCCTTTAGCCAGGCATTACATTGAAGTAAAACAGATGTCCATTTCGGCGGAATCTTATCTTTTCTGGCAACAATATGAAGAGCAAAGAACCCGCACAGGAAGCATTTTTGATCCATTGCCATCGACTATCATCGGTAATATCGTGAATGAAAACGACGATAAAGATTTTGCTTTAGGCTTTTTCGGTGTTTCAGGAGTAAGTACCAGGCGTTTGTTGGTAGACCCATCGTTAGTTAGTTTATCTAATGAAGCCAGTATCGGACTTTTACCGCCTTTGATACCCGCGGAGAAGCCTACCACCAATTGCCAGACAGCTTATCCGGGCTATGGCTGTACGCCGCCAGTGGAGTGGAAATAATTGAGCAAGTAAATAATCACCGCAGCGGCGGCCGCTCAAACACTCATTCACTCAATCGCTCAATCACTCAATTATCTATGAAAAATATATTTAAACTAATCATATTCAGCAGCATAATAGCAGGCATATTTGCCTGTGAAAAGAACCCTGCTGAATTAATTGATGAGTCACCACAGGTGGAAGAAGCACCAACTTATACGCCGGATTCACCCATGTGGAGAAAGCTCAATTCGCCTGTCAGTTACTCTTTTACTGACGGTGTAGTAAAAACCGAATCAGAAAACCTTTATACTTGTGTAATAGGCCGACCGGATACGACTAATGATCATCTGGCTATAGATAATAAGAGTCGTATTGATATGATGGGTAATATTGATGCCCAGACAATCATATCAGGTACTTACTCACCTGATGGGAACTTCTGGAATCTCAGAAAAACAGAATCGACCCCACGCTTTTCCCCGATGCTTTTAGGACCTTTTGCGGTATTCGGCAGAACAGAAGTAGAGTACTTCTCATTGTTTGGCGGAGGCTTTTACTTTAACGAAAGTTTTCCTGAGGGAGTCAATTATTATCTGGATAGCTGGATGATGACTGATTTCAATCAAACTGGTGATATAGTAGGCAAAGGTCAATTGACAGGCTGCATGGTCAATAATACAGGCTACTTTATTGAGAATAATGCAGGTAAACAAATGTGGACTATCAGCAGGATTAGGGTATATGACAAACTTAAACCATTTCCGAACGGTTTTTTGGGGAAGTTTGCGATGGCATCGGCTGAAGTGAATAAAAAAGAAGTGGGCTTTATGCTTTCAGAAAGTGAAAGCGAGAAAATACCCACCAGAGAATTTTATCAGTACAATGATGCCAATGATACCTGGACAAGAAAAGCCGATTTCCCGGGGGATGACAGATATGAAGGGACGATTTTTGGCGTGAGGGATAAAATCTATTATGGTTTAGGGCAAAGTAAAACCGAGGCTAAGGGTTTCAGGGATATATGGGAATATGACCCAGTAACAGATAAATGGACTAAATTTGCCACTTACCCGGGTAGTGGTAATATCAAAGTAGCTACTGCTAAAGTATCAGGTAAGGTTTATATCGGGTTCGGGTATTATGTAGGGGCTACCAAAATCAATACAGAGAAATATATTGGTGTATCTGACTTCTGGGAGTTTGTGCCGAGCCGGAAATAAAAACCGTCCTCCAAAATTGAAAGACGGTTTATTGGTTTTTAGTTGTTGATTATCTGATCTTTAAAATCTACTTCTATTAAAATATATATTTATTCTCCTCAATCATCGCTTCTGCCACTCTGCGGCGCGCATTTTTGAGGTTAAATGGTTCAATTTTCGTAAAACGTTTCAAGCCCATCAGCATTACTCTTAATTCATCGCCTTCTGCAAAGGATGTAATGGCTTCTCGACCTGCGTTGTTTACCCTGCTTACAGCTTCATGCAGGTAAATCATAGCCATATCTTTTTGTAGCGCAACAGCACTTTCGCCTTTAATACCAATCAGTTTCTCTACTCTTAACAAAGCAGATTCTGCTGCATAGATTTCGATAGCCATATCAGCCATATTCATCAGAATTTCCTGCTCGCTTGAAAGCGACATCATAAATTTCTGTACAGCGGCCCCTGCCACCATCAAGGCTGCTTTTTTCAGGTTTTTCAATACTTTTTTCTCTGGGGCAAATAAGGTATCATCGTCAGAAGCACCGAAGTCAGGGATTGACATGATTTCTTTGGCTACGGCCATTGCAGGCGACATCAAATCAATTTCGCCTTTCATGGCACGTTTCAAAAGCATATCAATAATCAACATACGGTTGATTTCGTTAGTACCTTCAAAAATACGGTTGATACGCGCATCGCGGTAAGCACGTTCCATTGGTGCTTCAGCCGAGTAGCCCATCCCGCCATATACCTGTAAGCTCTCATCAACTGTATAGTCCAGTACCTCTGAGCTATGTACTTTCATCATTGCACATTCAATCGAGAATTGTTCCAATGCTTTCAGTTTTGCGTCCGCATCACTCAAGCCTTGTGCTTTCAGGTCTAAAATAGCATCGTCGATGTTTTGTCCGGCTCGGTAGTTGGCAGATTCAGAAGCAAAAATACGGGTGGCCATTTCAGCTAATTTATACTTGATGGCCCCGAAAGTGGCAATAGAAACACCGAATTGTTTACGCTCATTGGCATAGTTAATGGCGTGTCCTAATGAGCCCTTTGCCCCACCAATTACGGCAATACCTAATTTAATACGACCGATATTCAGAATATTTACTGCAATCTTGAAACCATTTCCACGGCCTGAAAGCATATTTTCAACCGGCACCTGACAATCATTGAAGAAAATCTGACGGGTATCAGAGCCTTTGATACCTAATTTATGCTCGGGTTCATTCATCGTAATACCATTGAAGGTTTTTTCCACGATGAAGGCCGTTAGGTTTTTGTCGTCATCAATTTTAGCAAAAACAATAAACAAATCTGCGAAACCACCGTTGGTAATCCACATTTTTTGTCCGTTAATGATGTAATGCTTACCATCGGCAGATAGAACAGCTTTCGCTTTCCCTGAATTAGCATCAGAACCTGAATCCGGCTCTGTTAAACAGTAAGCTGCTTTCCATTCGCCTGTTGCTAATAAAGGCAGATATTTAGCCTTTTGCTCTTCATTACCATAATAAACAATGGGCAAAGTGCCTATACCCGTATGGGCTGACTGCGCAACTGAAAACGAATGCCCTTGTCCCAATGCCTCTGCAACCAGCATAGAAGTATTGAAATTCATACCAAATCCGCCGTATTCCTCTGGCACTGCTGTGCCTAATAAACCTAATTCTCCGGCTTTAGTCATCAACGACGACATTAATTCCGGCGATTTGGCGTTGTCAATCTCATTCAGGCGTGGGTGGATTTCCGTGCGCAAAAAATCACGACAGGTTTCAGCAATCATTAGTTGTTCTTCTGAAAACTCTTCCGGAATGAAAATCTGATGTGCTTCTACATCTTTTATCAAGAACTCACCCCCTTTAATAGAGGCTTTATTTTCAGTTGCTACCATAGTATTAATAGTGTAATTTGTCAGAATCAGATGTGCCTGCAATTATTATGCGTGCATACTGTTACAAAGATAAAGAAATTTAAAAATATTATGCAAGCATACTATTGTTTTTTTTGAGCTGAAAATCTGACTTATTTCTTACGTACGAAAAAAAGCAATGGTTGCCCGTTCTGATAAACAGGTTTTTCGTCAGGGTCGTTAATCTGGGTGAGATGAAAAAGTGTAAGGGTATCGTTTTTAGAACGAAACCCATATTGGTCGGCTGTTCCTTTATTGTTCAGAATAATCAGGTCTCCGCTTTCATTAGCAGCACAATCACCATTTACACAGATAGTATAGGTAAGGTATTTATCCCAGCCCTTAATCTGCCCGAAACGACTAAACCGAACCGTTGTGGCAGCAGAATCTCCCTCCATGAGACTCCAAGAACCCTCCAATAAAGTTTTATTGACCGCAGTAGGAAAAGCAATGGCAGGGCTATAACTCTTATCAATCAGGCTACTATCTGCCCGGACGAAAGTATATACCCGATTAAGAGTTTTATCTGTATAAGTTAATGTTTTACTCGAGGCAATATAAACAATTTCGGTTTCCGCATCACGATTCATTTTCAGGCGTAGCGTATCTCCGCTTCTTCTAAATGGAAGAGTAGTGGTTTCCACTTGGCCATTGAAAACCGTGATAGAATCAGGTATATTATTAAACAAAAGAAGTTCTGTCGTATAGAATGGGATATTGACGGCAACTGTTCTGGGAGATTGCGTGCTGGCAAGCGCATCTAAATATTCTTTATTAAGCCAATGACCTTCAAGATTTGAGGGTATTTTTTCACTGGTATTACTATCACAGGCATTTAATAATATAACTAAGGCAATCAGGGACAGATAATGCAGTTTTTTCATTGAAATGATGGTATTGTTTCAGAAAGCAAAGATACGATTTATTTGTTTCTTCCTTTTTCGTTCGGATACAAGCTTAACAAAGAATCACTTTGCCAGAATTCCTTGGTGTCAATATCCATAATTGTTAAACTTCCCCAGAATGCTGCGCCTGTGTCAACATTCCATACATTGCAACCCTGCATTGGGGTGGTAATGTCATAATTGAGGGTAGGTGTATGGCCTATGTAGATTTCGTTGAATAGCAGTAGGCGTTTAGGGTAGAACTTTGAATCTTTTTTTATGTGTTTATCCATTGTCAATGCCATTTCCCAGAGTGTCCTGTCCCATTTGTAATTGGTGGAGTGAAACTCATGACTTGGACCGTTCATGGAAGTAAAACCTGCATGAATAAAGAGCCTGTTCTGATTGTCTACGTGGTACAGTTTCATTCTTTCAAAGAAATTAAGATGCATTAGCTGTTCGGTATCAGGTATATGCTCATAGCTTTTCAGGGTTGATGCACCCCCATGAAAAATCCAGTGTTTGTCTAATTCCCCCTCTCTTAACCAATCCTCGCAATAATCATCATGATTACCTTTAATGAAAATACAATGCTGATTTTGCTCAAGTTCTATCAGAAACTGAATAACCTGAGCAGATTCGCTCCAGCCATCTACATAATCACCAAGAAAGATAAGGGTATCCTGCTCCGTTACGGCAGCTCTTTCTATTATTTGTATTAAGCCTTTTAAGCCGCCATGTATATCGCCTATGACTAAAGTTCTGGGTTTCATAATTCTAAATGCTGATATATCTCATAATTCTCCTCATCAAAACAGATAAAAACAACTTCCTGAATAGTCTTGTTGTCTGTTCTGAGAAATTCCTGTACTGTCTGAATGGCTATTTCGGCTGCTTCCTGTTTTGGGAAACCATAAATTCCGGTGCTGATATTCGGAAAAGCAATTGTAGCCAGATTTAATTCATTGGCTATTCGCAGAGAATTATGATAGCAATTCCCTAATAGTTCTCTCTCTTTCTTATTACCGCCATTCCAGACCGGGCCTACGGTATGAATGACATATTTGCAAGGTAATAATCCTCCGGAAGTATAGACTGCCTCCCCGGTTTTGCACCCCCCCCTGTCTGTTTCTGATAGCTATACATTCTTCTAAAATCTGTGGACCTCCCTTGCGATGAATGGCTCCATCGACACCTCCACCCCCTAATAAGGATGAATTAGCTGCATTGACGATAGCATCTGTATCTGATTGAGTAATATCGCCTTTGATTAATTTGATTGTTGCCATGAGATTGTGTGATTAGGACTCCTGCCTTATTTATTCAAGGATATATGAGAGTCTTAGTTCAGCAAAAATAAAGCCTATCAACAAATATCCGCACAGAAATCATCCATTTTTTGAGGTAACGGTATCCCTAAGATTAAAAAACTTGTCTTAACAACTATTTTTGCATTTTTCCTTGACAATGTGGTATATTCTTTGTTGTTTCGCAAATGGAATAGTTATTTGAGTACATATTTAATAAAGTTTATCATGACAGAGACATTAAACTTCGACGTTACCACAGTTGCAGAAAGCAGAATTAACCAGTTTGACCCTAATAATATTACCTTCGGTTCGCTCTTTACAGACCACATGCTCGTGGCTGACTATATCAACGGCGAATGGCAGACACCTAAAATTCTTCCGTTCGGTGATATCAGCTATAACCCGGCACTGGCTGTTCTGCATTACGGACAAGCCATTTTTGAAGGAATGAAGGCTTTCAAAAATGATAACGACGAAGTATTGATGTTCCGTCCGCAAGATAACTGGAAACGTTTTAATATTTCGGCTGAACGTATGTGTATGGCACAAGTGCCGGAAGAAATCTTCATTGGTGGTTTGGAGGAACTATTGCGTTTGGATGCAGCCTGGGTACCTAAAGGTGAAGATAACTCATTATACCTACGTCCGTTCATGATTTCGACTGATGTATATTTAGGCGTTCGCCCATCTCAAAGTTACCGCTTCATGATTATCATGAGCCCTGCAGGTAAATACTACTCAACACCGCCAAAAGTGAAAGTAGAGACAGAATTTATCCGTGCTGCTCCGGGTGGCGTAGGTTATGCCAAATGTGCAGGTAACTACGCTGCATCTTTGTATCCCGCAAAATTAGCGCAAGAGCAAGGTTATACCCAATTATTGTGGACAGATGCCATTGAGCATAAATATTTTGAAGAGTCGGGTACGATGAACGTGATGTTTGTGATAGATGGTAAGTTGGTTACGCCTGCCGTAAGCAGCACTATTCTGAAAGGTGTTACCCGTGATTCTTTAGTAAAATTGGCGCAATCAATGGGAGTTGAGGTTGAAGAAAGAAGAGTATCAGTAGAAGAAGTAATCTCAGGTATTGGCAATGGAACCGTAACAGAGGTATTTGGAGCAGGTACAGCCGTAGTGGTATCTCCATTTGCTGCTATTGGTTACGAAGGCGAAGATTATGTATTACCAGCTATTACAGAGCAATCGCTTTCTACCCGATTGAAAAACGCTCTGAACGATATCCGTACAGGTAAAGTAGAAGATACTTTCGGTTGGGTTTGGAAAGTAAATGCGTGATAGAGTTATATAGTTTTTGATATTGGTAAAAGCGGCTGAGGAGACTCGGCCGTTTTTTTGTTGTGACTCTGAAGGGGTTTATCTTAACGGAAAATAACTGAATAACTTAATATTTCCCTAATTTCCCTTTCAACCAATAATAGTTTCGTTTATAAATTACATTTTCTGGCACTTTATTAATAAGGTCTTCGTATATAGTAAATGCCTCAATAAAAATAATTTTAGACTCTTCATTTTTCCCTAAACGTTCCATTGTATCCCCATACCAAATTGAAGCCGTACAAAATCCATATTGGTATTCGACTAATTCAGGATTACTTTCAAATAGTGTTTTTGAAAGTTCGTAACATTTTTGATAATTTATTAAGGCTTCATTCATCAAATCTTTAGATTCATAAAGGTTTCCTAATCGCTCGTATACAATCCCTAAACCATTTTTGTAAGAAACCTGCTTGGGGTAGGTTTCATGTAATGATTTAAAAATTTCAAAGCATTTCTGAAAACAATCCAAAGCCTGATTCATTCTCTCTTCCGATTGATACAAATCTCCTAATCGCTCATATGCAACCCCCAAATTATTTTTGTAAGAAACCTGCTCAGGGTAACTTTCATACAATGAGCTCATGATTTCAAGGTATTTTTGAAAACAATCCAAAGCCTTATTCATTTTCCCTTCGGATTTGTACACATCTCCTAATTTGGAGTAGGCAATACCTAAATTATTTATGTAATAAACCTGCTCGGGATAGCTTTCATGAAATGAACTCATAATTTCAAGGTATTTTTGATAACAATTCAAAGCCTGACTCATTTTCCCTTCTGATTTATACACATCTCCTAATCTGGAGTTTGCAATCCCCAGATTATTTTTGTAATAAACCTGTTCTGGATAGCTTTCATACAATGAACTCATGATTTCAAGGTACTTTTGATAACAATTCAAAGCCTGATTCATTTTCCCTTCTGATGTAAACACATCTCCCAATCGTTCGTATGCAATCCCCAAACCATTTTTGTAAGAAACCTGCTCAGGGTAACTTTCATACAATGAGCTCATGATTTCAAGGTATTTTTGAAAACAATCCAAAGCCTTATTCATTTTCCCTTCGGATGCGTACACATCTCCTAATTTGGAGTAGGCAATACCTAAATTATTTATGTAATAAACCTGCTCGGGGTAGCTCTCATTCAATGATAGAGAAATTTCAAAATCTTTTTGATAACAATCCAAAGCCTGATTCATCCTCCCCTCCGATTTATACACATCTCCTAATAGACTTAAACTTTCAGCATAAAGGAATTGATAATCTTTAGTATTTCTTCTCTCTAATATGCTATTCAATCTTTCAAACCATATTTTTGCTTTATCATCCCTTAAATATAGAATATAATGTCGCATTAGCCTTTTCGTCAGTAATAAAGTAGTGTAATCTTCATTCAAGCA
This sequence comes from Emticicia sp. BO119, assembly GCF_013912375.1. Taxonomy (GTDB): domain Bacteria; phylum Bacteroidota; class Bacteroidia; order Cytophagales; family Spirosomataceae; genus Emticicia. The sequence continues at coordinate 138,616 of NZ_JACETV010000007.1, forward strand.
AAAGGTCAAAATACTTGAAGTATAATAAGCAAAAAGGTTTGTTTCATTAAAATTGGGGTTTTCACCATGCACTCTATGGCTCCAACCTTCGTATGCCAATTCATCACTAAGGCTATTTGTCAATACTGATACATCATCCTGTAATCTTTTATCATTTTTTCTTCTTACTATCTCTTGTATTACGGGGCTTACTTTTACTTCTTTATCCATCTTGTTATAATCCACCCACCCTTTCAATGCCAGTTTTCTAAGTGCCTTTTCCCACCACGATACTTCCGGCAATAGAATATCCAAAGTTTTGATCTGAATGCCCTCAGGGGGCAAAACCGCCAGCATTGAACTTAGCTTTCGTTCTTCATCGCTCAGTTCTTCCAAATCATACAATGCGGTGATAACCTCCTCCGGCTTTGCATTTTTATATTTTTGATAATATAGTCTTACGTCACTACTAAATTGCAATTGCAAAATGCCCTTCGTTTGAAGGTCATTGATTAAATCAGGTAAAGAATATTTATCACGTATGAGATTGGCCTCTCTTAATTGTTTAGCTATTAACTCCAATACTAAAGTATTACCATTTACTGCCAGATAAAGTTTTTCAAAATATACCTCTTCTTCTTTTGCTACTATCGGATAGTATTTTTGAAATAATTCCAAAGCGGTTTCTTTCGGCAAACTCCCGATTTTTTTAGTGTGAGCTTGTTCAAATTCAGTGATGCGGGTGGTTAAAAGGATATGAAAATTTGAACATCGGTTCAGCAGTTGGTAATAAGTATTAAGGTCTTCGTAGTCATTGGCATTATCTATTACAAGCAGGCAAGTCTTATTAAGGTTAAATAGCCTTGTGATGAGAATATCAAGGCGTTCTTTTTTAGAATAAAGTGGGTCAAACTCAATGTGTAGTTTTGGTGCCAATGCCAAAAGAGCATCGCCAATAGAAGTCTCTTTCAGCACCCATGCCATGTGGCTATAATGATTCTGAAACTTATGGTAATAACGGGAAGCAAGAGAGGTCTTACCTACTCCACCTGTACCACTTACCAGCAACAGCAGATGATTTTCTTCAAACAAAATCCGTCGGATATCTTCAATATCATCCTGACGACCGAGGAATACCTCAGGATGAAAAGGTGGCTCAGTCAGATGTCTTTCAATGATCGGTTTTGTTAAATTCAGTCTTTCAATGATTTCGTTGCCTTTATCATCTACTTTATCAATAATTTCATTACCCTTTTCCTCTACTTTATGAATGATTCGTTTCTCCAACTCTCTGATTGCAGATAAGACTTTAATAATAAAATTACTAAGGTCTTTTCTTAACTGTTGAATGTCTTTTTCAAGGCTGTTGCTAAGTGTTATTTGATTTTGAGTCAGAAGGTTATGTTCTAAAGCAAGAAGGGTTACTTTAATCTCATCAAGTTGTAGATGAGTGTCAGCATTTTGTTTGACAATCATCTCAAGAATGAACATCTGATATGCTTTATAGGCTCTTAGATTCCGTTCATCCTTCAATGCTTGTTTAAACGACAGGTCATAAATCCAGGGTAAGTTCTCTTCAAAATAGTTCTTCAGGTCCTGCCATTTTTCTTCATTTTCTATTTCTGGAAATTTGAAGAGTACATCTGTGAGTTTTGGAAGAGCAGACCACGACCCATCAGTCAACCATGCTGAGAGATTAAAGTCAATTTTTTCATCCTCATTGAGCGATTCTTCAAATTCTTTTTGATATTCTTCCTCTCGCAGCAGGTTTTTTCTAAGCAGTTTGAAAGCCTGTTTAATTTCTTTAAATGGTCTGTCTATTATTTTTTGCCAATGTGTAAACTCAGTTTCATTTTTTAATTTGTCTATGTAGGCTGTTTCCACATGATGAAAGGCTTGCAATAGGGCATCCTTCATTAATTGGTTTAAGTCGTGGTTTAAACTGCCCGGATGAGGTTTTATCAGGAAATCTTTAAAACGCTCATAATCTACCCCCGATAAAAACTGATGAGCAAAATTGGGGGCAAGAGATTCGACAACTTTAATCGCAGCACCCGGAGGTAAAAAAGCGCCGCAGCAAGTCATAGCAATTCCTGACAGAGCAATACCAGCAATATTACTGAGTTCAGATTTTAACGGATTCATGGGGCATTAACAATAACAATTGAAAATTTTGAAAGATTAGGCTAAATCGGATAAGTTCTGAAACTATACAAACATGAATTTTCAAAGGACTAATATAGAGATTCTTATGGTAATCTGGACGATAAATTAACATTAATTTTGTTTATATGGGACAATTGCTTGTCGTCTCCAAAATAATTTTCCCAACAGTATGCCTGCATACTGATTTTTTTTTACATTTGTGGTTACCCGAAGCAAAAACCATTAATGAGGAAGGAAAAGACGATAGATTTTCATATAAAATGGGCGTGGCATGCTATTTCTCGCATGTATAATGCCTATGCAAGCCAATATGATATAACCATGGCCATTGGCTATGTATTGCTTAATATTGATTCAGAGAAAGGTACACCCGCTACAAAAATAGGCCCGTCGATAGGTATGGAACCCCGAAGCCTGACTCGTATGCTGAAAACGCTGGAAGAAAAAGGCTGGATTTATAGAGAAACAGATGCCGACGACAAACGTTTTGTAAAAGTCTATCTGACAGAAGAGGGCAAGAAGAAAAGAAACTTTGCGCGTGAGGGCGTAATTATCTTTAATAAGAAGATTCAGGAAATGATTCCTGCTGATAAATTAGCTGTTTTTTTTGATGTAATCAAGGAAATAAACTCAAGGGTGGACGAAGAAAACAGCAAAGTAAAAGAGAATATTATATTTGAGATAATGGATTGAGAGTATGGTTAAAAATCTTTCCTTTTCGGTCAGAATAACAATATTTAAACTTGCTCACAATAAAGGTCTGACCATTTGGTCAGACCTTTATTTTTTCTTTCAGAAACTCTGCTGTATAGTTATTTTCGAGTTTTACCATATCTTCGGGTGTGCCTTCAAAAGTCACATAGCCACCTTTCTCTCCACCTTCCGGCCCTAAATCAATAATCCAGTCGGCCGATTTAATGATTTCCATATTATGTTCAATGATAATTACTGAATCGCCCTGGTCAACTAAGGCATTGATGGCTTTCAACAATTTCTTGATGTCATGGAAATGTAATCCGGTAGTAGGTTCGTCAAATACAAATAAGGTTTTCCCTTTATCGGCATTGCCTTTGCTTAAGAAGAAAGCCAGTTTTACACGCTGCGCTTCTCCACCAGACAATGTACTTGACGATTGTCCCAGGCCAATATAACCAAGACCCACATCTTGCAGCGGTTGTAATTTATCTGCCAGTTTCGGGTCGCTTTCTTTGAAGAAATCTATCGCTTCATCAACCGTCATGGCCAGAATATCGGCTATGTCCTTGTCTTTATATTTTACCTCCAGAATCTCCTGTTTGAAGCGCTTGCCACCACAACTCTCACATTTCAGGCGTACATCGGCCATAAATTGCATCTCTATGGTCTGTTCCCCTTCACCCTGACAGGCTTCACAACGCCCCCCATCTACGTTGAATGAGAAGAAAGCAGGTTTATAATCGCGGGCTTTTGATAATTGCTGGTCAGCCATCAGTTGCCTGATATAATCATAAGCCTTGATATAAGTTACAGGATTAGAACGGGACGATTTACCAATTGGATTCTGGTCTACCATCTCAATCTGGGTGATTCTATCTAAAGAGCCTGTTAAATCACTATATTTTCCGGCCTCTTCGCTGTATTCTCCTTTTAATCTCGCAATAGCCGGAAATAAGATTTTTCTTACTAAAGTCGATTTTCCCGAACCACTTACGCCTGTAACAACATTCAATACACCTATCGGGAATTTTACATCTACTTCTTTCAGGTTATTCTCACGAGCACCTTTGATTTCAATGAAATCGGCAGGTTTTCTTCTTTGTGTGGGTACAGGTACCTGATCTTCGCCCGTCAAGAAGCGGATAGTGTGGCTGAGAACCCCACCCCAGCCCTCCCCAACAGTGGGGAGGGAGTTTGAAGAAGAAATATTTTCTTCTTCAACTACAGTTTTAAAATCTGGTGTTTCTTCGAGTTTATTTTTGATTTGGTCTAATACACCATTTATATTTTCAAAGACCTCCTTGTTTGAAAATCTTAATACCTCGAAACCACTACCATTCAAGAATTTGGTTCTTGCTTTATCATACTCTACAAAATTCTCGTGAATATCGCCATCTACTTCAATTACTAGATTCTTTTCGAGACATATAAAATCTGTAATAAAGGTTTCTATTGTATGCTGTCTTCTGAATTTATATCCCAACTTTTCTTTTCTTAGACCTTCCCAAAGTATTTTTTCTGCTTCTGTCTGATTTTTGCGATTTTCTTTGGCAAAGTTTTTAAGAACCTCCCAATCTTTAGGATTAGTATGGTAGTAAGGTTCGGCATAGATATGACTCCCTCTTTTAACAACTTCTCCATCGGCCTTAATAAAAGTAACTTCGCTAGAAGTTATATCTCCCTCCCCACTGTTGGGGAGGGGTAGGGGTGGGGTTGTTTTCAATTTCATAATATCCTCCCAATTCCCCTGAAAAATCAGACGGCCGCCTAAAGTTCCTGCTTCCGGGCCAATGTCAACAATTTCATCGGCAGCCATCATTACCTCCTCCTCATGCTCTACCACTACCACACTATTGCCTAAATCTCTTAGTGATTCTAATACACTCACTAAACGGCGGGTATCTCTTGGGTGCAGCCCGATGCTTGGCTCATCAAGAATATACATAGACCCCACTAATGCACTACCTAAAGATGTTGCTAATTTGATACGCTGAAACTCTCCGCCTGATAAGGTAGAAGTTAAGCGGTTCAAAGTTAAATAGCCTAAACCTACCCGCTCCATAAAATCAAGACGGCTGTTAATTTCTATCAGGATTCGTTTAGAAATACCTTGTTGGTATTCAGGCAATTCTAATTCTCTGAAAAATTGTGCTACATCAGAAAGCGGCATCAGTACGATATCTGTAATAGAAACCCCGCCGACTTTAACATAAGAAGCGTCTTTACGCAAACGAGAACCCCGGCAGTCAGGGCAGTCTGTACGACCACGATAGCGGGAGAGCATTACTCTATACTGTACTTTATGAACCTGACTTTCAATGTCTGCAAAGAAGGCATTCAAGCCTTGAAAATAAGAGTTTCCGGTCCAGAGCAAGTCTTTTTGCTCTTGCGTCAGATCACGGTAGGCTCTATGAATCGGGAAGTCAAACCGAATCCCGTTTCTTAACAGAGGTGCAACCCACTCACTCATGCGTTCGGTTCGCCAGGGAGCTATAGCCCCTTCAAAGACTGAAAGGTTTTTATCAGGAATCACCAGTTCAGGGTCAATGCCTAATATCTTTCCGAAGCCTTCGCAACGTTTACAAGCTCCATAAGGGTTATTGAATGTAAACAGGTTTACACTGGGTTCCTCAAAACTGAGCCCATCTAATTCGAATTTATCAGAGAAAGTCCGCTTTTCTATACCAACCACGTCAACAATACATTCTCCCTCTCCTTCAAAAAATGCTGTCTGCACCGAATCCGAAAAACGGAATTGGGTGTCTTCATCGTTGTGTTTAACCGTATTTCTATCAATCAGAATCTCAATTCGGTGTTGCTTTTCATCAATTATATAATCATCTTCTACTATCTCTTCAATCTGCTTGATTTCTCCATCAATCAACACACGGGTATATCCTTTTTGTAATAAAAGGTCTAATTCTTTCTTGATTTTGCGATTATCTTTAATTTTTAATGGTGTAAGCACCATTATTCTTGTGCCTTCTGCGTGTGAGAGTATAAAGTTCACGACATCAGTAACTGTATCTTTTTTTACCTCTCGCCCTGTTACAGGCGAGTAAGTAATACCGATACGGGCAAACAGAAGTTTGAGGTAATCGTAGATTTCGGTAGTAGTACCAACCGTTGAGCGAGGGTTTTTAGTAGCTACTTTCTGTTCAATGGCTATGGCAGGCGAAACTCCCTTGATATATTCTACGTCGGGCTTCTCCATACGCCCTAAAAACTGACGGGCATAAGAGCTTAAACTTTCGACATACATCCGTTGTCCTTCAGCAAAAAGGGTATCAAAAGCCAACGATGATTTCCCACTTCCTGAAAGCCCCGTAACTACTACTAACTTGTTGCGTGGAATAGCAACATCTATATTTTTTAAATTATTTACTTTGGCACCTTTGATGATGATGAAGTGCTTAGGATCAAGGCCATCAACATCAGGATACTTTATAAAGCTACGTGAAGAATTTTCCATGCAGAAAAAGCCCGTCCCCTTACCGGAAGCTCAGGTATTTATATTTGGAGTTAGATAAATGTTAATTTAAAGTAATGTTAGTAATTAGCAAAGCTGATTGAAATCTATTAAGAGATTAACAATTGTAGTCAATAATTTAATCATCAAACCGGTCAATCACACAACCACTAAATTACTTAGACAATGAAAAACCTCATCTATTGTAACCAAATATCGATAGAGATAGTTCTTTTTTATTGAGTAATAATTATACGCTCGGTTTTCTCAAAATCGGCACCTTTTATTCTCACAATATAACTGCCGTTTTCTACTTTTCTTAAATCAAGCCCTTTGCGTTCAGTAGTATCTGTAACATAAAACCGATAAGCAAATTTGCCTGCATATGTATAAAACTCAAGCATTACATTCTTTAGATTTTCTTTCGTTTCAAGATAAATAATATCCTGTGCCGGATTCGGATACAGTGTAATATCGTCAGCAGCTAATCTTAGAAATAAAGATTTTGATGGAAGCGACTCACAGGTAAGCGTACGGCTACCTAACTGATAGGTTCTGACAACTGATACCTGGTATGCCCCTGCTTGTTGTACTTTTAATGAAGGTATTACAGAAGTAATAAGTCTGGAGTTTTCACGAATCCACTGAAACTGGTCTGATGCTCCAAGGGTTACATTCAGTGCCTGTAAGGTATAGATGCCTGATTTATCCAAATCAGGAGTTTTAGGTGTCTCTTTTATGTGTGCAGTTTGTGCATCTGACTCCTGAATACAACCAAAAGAAGTAATGGCTTTTACCTTAAAAGAATAATCACCCACTGAATCTATTGAAATTTCTTTTGCGGTGCTATTATTGCTCCATTGAATATTTTCATTCGTATCTGTCCTTAATTTGATAACGGTACCTTTACACACAACAGTATCAGGCGAAATAGCTATATGAGGTTTGGCCGGAAGCGGGTTGATTCTGACCCCTATACTATCTGATAACTCTGCGCAACCAAAGGCATTGGTAGCTTTTACACGGAAATTATAAACCCCTACCGAATCTAACAGAATATCTTTTGAAGTGGTGCTATCGCTCCAGAGCAGCGTATCATCACTGTTTACGTGTAATTGAATACTTACCCCTTCGCATACAGAAGCATCCGGTGAAACAGCAATTTGTGGTTTAACAGGTGCAGGATTGATTTTTACGTCTGTATTATCAGAAGAGGCAGAAGCACAGCTGAATTCATTGAGTCCTTTTACAGAAAACTGCCCGCTATTGGCTACGGTTATTTCAGTGGCATTAACTCCGGTACTCCATTGAAAGTTACTGAATTCAATGCCGTTTGCTTTCAGATTAATATTTGATTTGATATTTGCACAAAACTCTAAATCTCCTTCATACGTAATCTGTGGCCTTGTAACCGGATAAATGAAGTTGGTATTGACAGTTGGTACTACCAGCTGATTACCCTGAGGGTCTCGCACTTTCGCAGAGTAAATACCTTTATCAACAATTATCTGATTGGTATTACCACCATTTGACCAGCTATAGTTGGTAAGATTATCCGGCAAAGTCAGAATGGCTTGATTATCAGCATTGCAGGTAAGTTGAATATCTACTGCTGCCCGCGCCATTACAGGCTTGGAGTTTCTGAAAAAATTGTCGTCTAAGTAAGTATTCCAGGCGTCGGCCAGGATACTTAAGCCCATATTGCCAGGTCCGGCATTCTTAAAATGCACAAAATCAGGTCTGTTCGGTTGCAGATCATCCGTATAAGGGCCCGGAAATACATTGTACCCCGGACGCTCAATAACCCTGTTTTGTCCACCAATGATTTCGGGGTTAGAAGGGTGTTGGTAAGTAATAGAAGTACGCGCTACCATCCAGCTTAAATCACCACTGAACTGGGCACGTACAATATCAATCAATCTTGTAAGATTAGAAGCGTAAACATCTGCTGAAAGCTGGTAAGGATAATTATCCGTTTCACCCTGTATCCATAGCAAGGAGCGTACACCTAACAAAGCCCCATAATAATGTAAGGTGTTACGCAGATTACTATATGGTAAACCATTGGGAAGTGTCTGATCAAATATATTGATGGTGGGTTTACCCTCTGCACTTTCGCGCCAGTTGATTACCGAAACACCCAATAGTCCGGCATTAAAAAAGAGTACGGGTACATTGAGCTTTTGGGCTAATTTATCACCTAATTCCCCATAACACCAGGCAGAACTCCCTATGGGAGCAATATTGGTTTCAGCATCTAAATGAACAAAGTTAAGATTCTCAGGTAGAGGGTCTAAATCCTGAGTATTTCTGAAATTAATGACATTTACCCTGTCGTCAGCCGCACCCAATGCCCCCGAACCAGGCAGCCCTTCGGCGTTTGACTGCCCCAATGCCACAAAAACCTCTCCGATACCTACTCTTTCAACAGTAATGGTTTGTAGTACATTATTGTCTTTTAAGGCTCTGATTTCCATCGTGTACCAACCTCCGAATCCGGCCATTCTACCTGAAAAATAACCACCCTTTGGGTTTTCCTGTATGGTTGTCCAGTCCATCGGAACTCCCCAGCTATCAGCAACCGGAATAAGCCTTGCCTGGATTTTATCAATAGGTTGAGAGTAGTTTCCTATAATAGTAATGAAGCCAATATTATCATTGTTTCGTTGAAAAACGATTCGGTTCGTAGGTAAAGAAAGTGAGATCTGGGCAAAAGTATTGATAGAAAAAAGAAAGACACACAAAGTTAAAATATGTTTTCTCTTGGCAACTTCTAAAGTCTTAAAGAACATCTTAAACAGTTTTAGCAGGGTTTATTGCAAAATTAAGATTTTTGGCTGACATATTGTCAACCACGTATCATTATTAGTAAATAAATGAGTAGTAAACACAGTCTGAATAAGCTATTTTTGTGCAAAATTGATTAATTAAGTATTGAAAACACCGTTTGCAGTAATTTTTGATATGGATGGTGTCATTTGTGACACGAATCCGCACCACTCACTTGCCTGGAAGGCATTTCTTAAAAAATTTGAGGTTGATGCCACCGAAGAAGAGTTTATTGCCCATATGTATGGTAAAAGCAATAGTTATATTCTGAGACACTTCCTTAAAAGAGACGTAATAGGCGATGAGTTTATTGCAATGGAGTTTGAAAAAGAAGCACTTTTCAGACAACTCTATGAACCGGAGGTAACCCCCATTGCCGGTTTGATGGAATTTATAACTGAGTTGAAAGCAAATGGCATCAGTACTGGCATTGCAACTTCGGCCCCGGTAGAAAATCTTGAACTGATTTTAAGTAAACTTCCATTAGCCGATAAAATGCAATCCTTATTATCGAGTTCAGATGTGATTCATCATAAACCTAACCCGGAAGTGTATCTGAAATCGGCAGCTAATTTAGGGGTATTACCAGAAAACTGTGTGGTTTTTGAAGATTCACATTCAGGTGTTTCGGCCGGAAAAGCAGCAGGAGCGAAAGTAATAGGGGTATTGAGTACTTATAAGAAAGACGAATTACCCATTTGCGATGATTATATTGTGAATTATAAGGATATGAATTATCTGAAAATTAAATCGCTGTTCGGGTCATGAAAATAGAGCACCTGGCTATCTGGGTTAGGGATCTGGAATTGATGCGGAGTTTTTATATGAAATATTTCGGGGGTAAATCAAATGAGAAGTATCGGAATGTTCATAAAAACTTTGAATCATACTTTATCTCTTTCGATTCAGGAGCAAGATTAGAACTGATGCAAATGCCTGATATTACCGATACAATGAACAATGGACATGAGCAGTTTATAGGTATTACCCATTTTGCCGTTTCTGTAGGTACTAAAGAAAAGGTAGATGAATTAACCGAAATTTTCAGAAAAAATGCCTTTGAGGTGGTAGGCGAGCCAAGATGGACTGGTGACGGCTACTATGAAAGCGTAATATTAGACCCGGAAAAAAACAGAATTGAGATTACGGTCTGAGATGCCGAAAATATTTTATCAAAGAAAAGCGTATCATTCTTCTACATACCAGTATAGTATGTGTTTCGTTCATTACCATGAGTTATGTTTAAACATTTATCCACTTTTTTCTTTCATCGTCAGAGTTTGGCTGTAGCTATGGTTTTTACAGCTATGGGCATTCTGTTTGGTAGCTGGGCCACTTTAATCCCCTTTGTAAAACAGAAATATGCCTTAGACGATGCACAGTTAGGTCTACTTCTCCTTTGTATGCCTTTAGGCGCAGCAGGTATGAATCCGTTTACCACCGTACTGATTAACCGTTTTGGTATGCGTAATATGACTATTGCAGGATTGGTTTTTATGTCTGTAGTCTATGCTATGCCAGTAACGCTCAATTATCTGCCTTTGGTGGCCTTTAGTCTGTTTCTGGTAGGCATCAGCATTTCTGTTACCAATGTATCAATGAATACCTGTGTTACGAGTCTGGAGCACCAGTATAATATCAATATTATGTCAACCTGTCATGGTATGTTCAGCGCAGGATTAATGTTCGGGTCTATTTTAGCGAGTTTTACACAGGGCATGAGAATCTCACCTGCTTATCATATGTGGTTGCTGGCGTTCAGCTTTATATCTCTGGCCTTTTTTATTCGTCCTACAGTAATCAGTATAGATGAAGAAAAGATAGAGCAGGGCGAAGGGGCAAAATTTGTATTTCCGAAGGGTGCATTGCTATTAATGATATTGATAAGCCTTTGTACTAATATTACAGAAGGTACAATGGCCGACTGGACAGCCGTGTATATGAGAGATGTAGTGCATACGCAAGATTATTTTATGGGTTGGGGCCTGGCTGGGTACTCTCTATTTATGTCGTTAGGTAGGTTTGCTGGAGATGCGCTTATTCCCCGCTATGGAGGGAATACCGTATTGCGAGTTGGGGGAATGATTGCGATAGGAGGTATTATTTTAGCCATTGCTTTACCATATACGCTTACAGCCATTATTGGTTTTGCTTTAGTGGGTGCAGGTGTTTCCTGCGGTGCGCCCATATTATACGGAAGTTCGGCCAGAGTTCCTGGTATGGCTAAAGGCGCAGGGCTGGCAACCATGAATACTTTTAGCATGGCCGGATTTTTAGCTGGTCCTGTTCTGATAGGGTTTGTTTCCAAAAGCATTAGTCTGCCATTTGCCTTTGGTGTAATAGCTTCTTTGGGTTTTGTATGGGTTTTATTAGTGAATAAGGTAAAATTATATTAAAAATTAGTAAAATATTTTTTTGGCACGCTAACCTAATGGAATGATATTTGTTTTATAAAATAATACACGAAGAATCTATACCCTAAGTCGCACACAAAGTCAACCTGCCCATATAATTTGTAATTACCATTAAATAAAATTTAGAAGAAAAAGTTTTTTTTCTAAAATGCGCTCATTAATTTTATAATCGGAAAACAGAAAAAATAAAGCAGGATTATATGAAAAAAATTATTTACTCTCTGGGAGTATGCCTTGCCGCTACTCAACTACACGCCCAGGTATTTAACAGCACTGATTTCTATGTAAGCGAAGGAGCAGTTGTTAGTTTTAATACCGATGTAGTGAATGATGGGAAACTTACAAATAATGGTAAGATACACTTCCAAAAAAACTTTGATAATCTTAACACTGTAAAATCAGCTGGTACAGTTGTGTTTGATGGCAACGCACCACAGGTTTTAAAAAGTTCAAAAGAGTTATCATTTGGTCAATTGCTATTAGATAACGATTTAAAATTAGAAACAGCTCTTCGTATCGACGAATCGCTTTCTTTCCGTAGAGGTATTATTGAATCATCTACACAAACTCCATTAGTATTCAGCGCAAATAGTAAATATGATGGTGCTTCAGACTTCTCGCACGTAAAAGGAGTAGTAAGCAAAGAAGGAAATGATGCCTTTGAATTCCCGTTAGGCGATGGCACCAATTTCCGCTCATTCCAGGTAGCAAGAACTGACGAAAGCCAGAAACTCTCTGCCGCATACCTGTTCAGAAGCCCGCTAAACGTTTCAGATCAGGTTTCAGAAGGTGTTGATGCAATCAATCAAAACGAATACTGGTCGTTGAAGTCTGAATCTTTAAAAGGTTCTGCTCAGGTTTCAGTAAACAACAAATCTGATTTAGACGGAATTGCCTTCTTGGATAAAGGTACCTGGTCTATGACAGATGATGCTAACCTTTCAGCTGCTACTAACCTGAAAGACGGTACACTTTTCACTTTGGCAAAAAGCCGTAATATTCAACCAGGCATTGGTGTGTATCCAAACCCGACAGAAGGTGAGTTCTTCCTTAAACTTTCAGGTATGAACGAAAACGAAAAGATTGTGGTTGACATCACTAATCAGGACGGTTCAAGAATTATGCACAAAGAGGGTTTCGTAAGAGACCTGCGCAAAGCATATCTATTGCCTGAAAATCTTCCTGCTACTGAATTAACAGTAAGAGTTATCAGAGACGGTTCTAAAAAAGCGTTATACCAAAAAATGATTCTGAACAAATAATCATTTTTTAAAAAAAATATACTCAGAAAAGCTGCCTTTATCAAGGTGGCTTTTTTGTTTTATGTATAGTCACATACGTATAGCGCATAAAACGAATCAGTAGCTTTATGCATTAAAACCTGAACAATTCCATCAATAGCTATCTGCAAGATTCCTATTGCTGAAATGTTTTTTTTAGTAAAAATAAATGTTATAGTTATATGGCCGAAAGTTGATTTACGAAAAACACACAAAACAAAGCAGTGTAGATATCGGAAAGCAAGGATTATATGAGAGAAAAATATTTGCGGTAAAATGCAACCTTTTTATATTTTTATCATCTTATTTTAGTACATACATAAACTATACCAAAATCATGAAAAGACTATTCATTTTATTCATCTTTTTTTCAACTACTGTTTTCGCACAAGAATCAAAGCGTTCATTCAATGTATCAGGCTTCGATAAATTAGATATGGGCAGTGCTTTCGTAATTACTGTTACCCAGGCAAGCAATTATAAAGTAGATGTAGCCGGACGTGAGCAGGACCTCAAAGACTTAGTGGTGAAGGTTTCAAATGGCAGATTAGATATTGGTTATCCTAATAACTGGGGAGGATGGAAAAACCGTAAGGAGGTATATGTAACCATTACGATGCCCAAATTAACAGAGGTTGACTTCTCTGGTGCAAGCAAAGCTAAAGTTTCAGGTTTTAAAAGTGAAACTTTCGACATTAGCGTATCAGGTGCTTCTCAGGCTACTTTTGATATTGATGCCAAAAACCTTTCGTTAGATTGCTCTGGAGCATCAGGTATTACCATTGTAGGCGATGGACAAAAACTAAGTGCAGATGTATCGGGAGCTTCAAGTATCAATGCTTATGATTTTAAAGTATCAACCGCTAATATAGATGCTTCCGGAGCCAGTGGTGCTAAAGTATATGTAACAAGTAAGATTGTAGCCGAAGCAAGCGGCGCAAGTAATGTACGTTACAAGGGAGGAGCTTCATCTGTAGTAGCTAATACTTCAGGAGCCGGTTCGGTAAAGTCAGTAAATTAATTAAATGAGCGGCCAATGCATGGTACTTAAAAAGCACCAGTTTACTATTTATCAGCCAACTTGGTTTAATAAAAAAGGGGAATGTCACTTCCCCTTTTTCATTTACATCACCACTTCTTTTTCAGTCATAATGGTGAGTACTTCTGTATCCTTCAGGCGGGTAGCCAGCCCTTGTGTTTTGGGCAATTCATAATGAAAGAAGTATTTCATTGTATGAATCTTACTTTCATAGAAATCAATATCATCATTGCCAGATAATAGTTTTTGCTGCGCAATAATGGCCTGCTTGAGCCATTGCCAGGCTATCACATTCAGGCTGAATAACTCCATATAAAGTGTGGCATCAGATAGAAATCTTTCTATATCTCCGGTTCCGGCAATCCCCAGCAGGTGCATGGTTACTTCCTGTAGTTGCTTGCTGCTTTCTGTAAGCAAGGTTGCATATTTTTTCAGTTCGCTATATCCTGTAGCCGACTGAATAGTTTTGCTAATTTCCTGAGCCAGTAGTTTCATGGTTTTTCCTCCGGCCATCATCACCTTTCTACCTAATAAGTCTTGTGATTGGATACCCGTTGTACCCTCATAGATAGGCGTAATACGAACGTCTCTGTAATATTGCTCCACCGGAAAATCTTCTGTAAAGCCATAACCACCAAAGCATTGAACGGCATCACTGATTGACTTTACACCATACTCACATGGGAATGTTTTGGCAACAGGGGTCAGTAGTTCTACCAATAAGTGTGCATTTTCTTTTTCGTCGGGATCATCACTTGCTTCAGCTAAATCGAAATATTTAGAAGTTTCTAATAATAAGGACAAACCACCTTCAACTACCGATTTCTGGAATAATAACATACGCTTCACATCCGGATGCTGGATGATCGGTATTTGTGGGGTATCTAAAGCTGTTTTGGCATTGAGCCTTCTGCTTTGTGGACGTTCTTTGGCGTATTCTAAGGCAGCATAATAGGCAGCAGAAGTGATGGATACACCTGTAAGTCCTACACCAATACGGGCTTCATTCATCATCTGAAACATATAGTTCAGACCTTTATTAGGTTCTCCTAACAGATAACCAATGCAATCATCATTTTTGTCGCCAAAACCAAGATGCATAGCCGGAACCCCCTTCTGACCTAATTTGTGATAAATACCCATAGAGGTAATATCGTTATCGGCACCATCAAGGCGGTATTTAGGTACTACAAACAACGAAATCCCTTTGGTACCTTTTGGTGCACCTTTAATTCGGGCTAAGAACAGATGAATAACATTGTCAGTAGCATCATGGTCTCCGGCCGAAATAAATACCTTTTGCCCCCGGATTTTATAAGTACCGTCTTCTAATGGTTCGGCAGACGAGGTAATATCAGAGAGCGAGCTTCCGGCTTGTGGCTCGGTCAAACACATAGTGCCTTGCCATTTGCCCGAAATCATATTCTCGATATAATCTCTTTTTAAATCTTCAGAACCGAAATTGGCAATTAATCGGGCTCCTCCGGCGGTTAAACCAATGTACATCATCCCGTTATTGGCCGACATCAGAATATACCCCACTGCACTGGTTATAGTAACAGGCAATTGTGCACCCCCGTTTTCATAATCAAAGTCTGCCCCAATAATGCCTGACTCACCCACTGCCTTTAGGTAATTTCTGATAGAGGGGTGAACTTTCACTTTGCCGTCTTTCAGCTCAGGCTGATTTTTATCAACATCTTTCACAAACGGAAACATCAGGTTTTCGGCAATCTGGGTTGCCGCATCGATAGTCATATCAAATGTTTCCTTATTGTGGTCAGCAAAATAGCTGTGCTGTGTCAGTGATTCTACGTCATGAACTTCATACAGTAGAAAATTCACATTTCGTTTACTGAAAAAATTCTTTGCCATGATACAATTTTGGAAAAGTGTTAATGGTATCGAATAATAAATAAGAACCAGGATCTTACATTAATCCTAACATTTTAGCATATTTCATCATCGCACCTGGGTTCGATAATTTCAATTTGCCCATCATCATGGCCATCATAGGGTTCATATCGCCTGTGGCGATTTTTACAAAATCATCAGCGTCTGCCTTAATCACACACTCCGCATCTCCTACCATACCTTCTTTTAATTCTGCTTTACCATCGGCTACCTGCATAGAGTAGTTTGTACCACCAAAGTCAAAATGTAATATTGTGTTTACATCACCTATTTCCGTTGCGTTTAGTCTTGCAGCGGTATTTTCTAAGTATTCTTTTGCCGACATAGTTTAATAAAGTTTATTAAAAGGATTTGAATGGCGAATTTAAAGATAAGATAAATATTATGCAAGCATACTAATTTTTTTATAAAAAATTTGTCATTTTAATTAAAAAAATAAATATTTGATGGTAATACATTAGCTATTTCGTAATACTTTCGTATATTATTTCAATTGCGAAATAGCCAATAAAAAAGCAAAAATTTTTGCGTGCTAACGATAACCTAAGAAAAAAATCTTTCCATATAGTTACTTTTCCCTAATCATACTGTCAGAATTGAAAAACAAAGCTTTTAAAGTAGTTGCAGATGAAGAGTTGGTTCGTTTGTATATCGAAACCCAACGTAATATTTATTTTGAAGAAATTTATGATCGCTATGTCGATAAAGTATATCGGAAATGCCTGTCGTTTGTGAAAAATGAGGCGCAGGCTGAAGATTTTACACACGATATTTTTTTAAGAATAGTATTAAAACTTGGCTCTTTTAAAGAACACGCCAAGTTTTCAACGTGGCTTTACTCAATTACCTACAATTATTGTATGGATCAGGTAAGGCAGGTGAAACGACAAGCAGAGGTAGCATTAGATGAAAACTTTGACCTGGCAGACGATGGATATGATGTAGAGTTAGTAGAAATGCAATCACAGGGGCTAAAAAAAGCCCTGCAAAAGATTGACCCTGACGAAAGAGCCATATTACTGATGAAATATCAGGACGATTTTAGTATTAAAGAAATTTCGGAAACTTTTAAGATAACCGAAAGTGCTGTAAAAATGCGCTTAATGCGTACCAAAGAGAAAATAAAAAAGATTTATACAGAGAATATTATTTTCTTCCTTATTGTAATAATCAAAGTTATCTGGTTCTGGAGAAAGTAGTTGCCAGACAGTGCATTTTAAGATGTTTAAACTGTTGAAAGATATAATTAAAAGAGAGATTCTTGAAATGTTGAGTACGATTTTCTAAAAAATATTTTTTTTATGACTGACGATACATTTCAGGATTTTGACGATGATGCTCAAGCCCCCGCGCACCTCAAAGGGATGATTACTGCGGAAATTGATGTTATTCGGGATATAATGCAGGTCGTACAGATGTTTTTAGGAGAAACAATGGTTACGGGAGTAATATTATTGCAGGAATTAGAGGATAAACCAAAAAAAGATAAAGAGTAAAAATTTTGAATGAGTTAACCTATGGATAGAAGGGTACCAAGTTTTGTCGAGACACTTATGGAAACTTTTAATAACCTTATTAAGAGTTTCATGGGCTTTGTGTATAATCTGTTTGGCGCATTAGCTATATTGATTATAGGTTGGCTGGTTGCTAAAGCTGTGGCTGCCATTACCAAGAAGATGCTTCAGCAGGTAGGTGCCGATAAAATCGGTGAAAAACTGACCCAGATGGAGCCTATCAAGAGTATGAAGGTTGAGATAAAAATAAGCACTATAGTATCTAAGATTCTCTACTATTTTATTCTCATATTTATCTTGCGTCCGGCAGCAGATACTTTAGGTGTACCTGCTATTTCGGATATGGTGAAATTATTGGTTGAGTTTATTCCGAAAATGATTTCGGCGGGCATCATGTTATTTGCGGGTATCTGGCTTGCCGATACACTACGCAATTTTGTAGTATCGCTTTGTAAGTCTTTCAATATTGCCGCCGGAAAGTTAATCGGAACAGCCGTTTTCTTCTTTCTGCTTATTATTTTTGTTATTCAGTCGGTAGCTCAGGTAGGAATTAATACAAGCCTGTTAGAATCAAGTTTCAATCTGTTTATAGGCGGAATCATTTTTGCATTTGCCATTGGATATGGCTTTGCTTCTAAAGAAATATTATTGAATATTATCTCATCATTTTATAGCAAGAATAAATATAGAGAAGGACAAGTCGTAGAAATAGATGGGGTAAAAGGTGAAATTATTGCAATGGATAACACTTCTTTAACGCTACAGACTGAAGAGTCGAAAACGGTATTTCCGCTGCAAGTGCTTCAATCGAAAAAAATTGTAATTTTTGAGTGATACAAAAATTAATACAGACATTTGGTTACTCTACTGATACGAATCTATAATACTGTCGTATTAAGAGAATAATTGTTTCTGCTGAAATAATTCAACTGACATTAAAATTCTTTCAAACTGTGCTGGTCATTTAAAAGTAATGATTAGACATAACTCTTTTTGACCAGACATATCTAATTTAAATCTAATAAAATGAGAAAGTACGTTCTTATCATCACAATTATCTTATCAGCTTCAGGTGTGTGGGCCCAAAAAACTGACACACTTAGTTTAAAAAATGCAAAGACATTAGCAGACTCACTTAAAATTGGCTTCTGGAAACCCCGGAATACACAATTTGGTATTAACTTTAGCCAGGCAGCTTTTAATAACTGGCAGGGCGGTGGGATAAACAACTGGTCTATAGGGGCTTTATTTAACAACCATGCAGAGTATTATAAAAACAAAGGTGCATTTGTCAGTGACATTCAGTTTCAATTAGGAACCATCAATAATAAAGGACAAAGAAGAGCCAAAAGTATTGACCGCCTGTTTATGGAGGCCAAATATGCTCATAAAATAAGCCCTAAAGTAAACTGGTTTGCAGGAGCCAACTTTTTATCACAGTTTGCGTCAGGGGTAGTGTACGAAAACGACGGTTTGCCTACCGAGCGCAAGCGAACGATTTCAAGCTTTATGGCTCCAGGTTATTTATCAGAGGGTATAGGTGTTGAGTATAAGCCTGTTCCTTATTTTGTGATACAGTTAGGTGGGGCTACGCTTCGTCAGACTTTTGTTTCAAGCGATAAAGTCTTTACAGATTTCACAGAATATAATAAGAAAAACGACGCCTATGGCGTAAAAAAAGGCAAGAAAGTATTGTTTGAAACGGGTTTTCAGTTAGTCGCTGCTTTTGATAAAGACATCGCCAAAAATGTAAATCTGAAGTGCCGTTATCAGGCATTCCTGGCCTACACACCAAAAAGAGAGGCACCGGATAAAAACTCAATTGATCACAACATTAACCTGATTGCCACAGCTAAAGTGAATAAGTATCTGAACCTGAACTTTACGCTCCTCGGAATTTACGACAGAGATCAGATTGATAAGTTCCAGATAAGTCAGGGATTTGCCGCAGGATTATTGTTTACATTATAATTTTTTATAAACCCTTTAAATGCCTGAAAAACAATGTTAAATGAATTCAAAACCTTTATTGCCAAAGGCAATGTCCTTGACCTGGCTATCGGTGTGGTTATTGGTGCTGCATTCGGTAAAATCACCACTTCATTGGTAGAAGATATCATTATGCCGGTTGTGAATTTATTCACAGGAGGAGGAATCACCGGTGGTATTGTATTAAAAGAAGCTACTGTTGATGCAACCGGTAAAGAAGTGCCAGCTATTGCTATTAATTATGGTAATTTTTTGAGCGTAGTAATCAACTTCTTTATTATCGCTTTTGTGCTTTTCCTGATTGTAAAAGCTGCCAATAAAATGAAACTGACAGATAAATAATTAAACAGTAAGCAGAAAAACCTCTTGTACGTTTGCCAAAACCTGCAAGGGGTTTTTTGTCAGCTTTTGTTTAAAAACGATAGTTTGCCAAAACAAACCCCGAATAATCTGGTTTATCAATGAAAAAAGAAAGAAAATTCATCAGATATATAAGAGAATAACCCTAAAATAAATTTTCCAATTTTTCTTTTTCTTTCATTCATAAATAATTTACATTTGTTACCGAGTTTAATTTTGGGCATACAAATGTCTGACTTTAAAGAATATCGTGCTTATATCCTATAATCTTTTGGCGGTGTTCCGCTACAATAAGTCATGGAAACGTGGTTAAAAGACAAACTGCGTGGCGATTGGCAAATCTGGTTTATTATCGCCGTGCTTTCATTATTTAGTGTACTGGTAGTTTACAGTGCCAGTTCTGCTCTTGCCTATAAAAGAGCCGGTGGAAACACCGAAAGCTATCTTCTCTCTCATACAGTTCACCTACTACTGGGTTTGGGAGTAATCTGGGGTATGCACCGGATTAATTACACAAATTTTGCAGGTATTTCAAGATTATTACTTTGGGTTACTCCAATCATCTTGTTATATACTTATTTCTTTGGCACAACTGTCGGAGGAACCAAGCGCTGGATAAATATCTTCGGTATCTCATTTCAGTCGTCAGATTTAGTACGTTTAGTATTGATTACCAATCTTGCGGCTATGTTAGCGCGAAGACAAAATATGGAATACAACCCAAAGACTCTTTTAGGGCTTATTTTCTGGTGCGGATTACTCTGTGGTATGCTTGCAGTAACCAATTTCTCCACTGCCATTATACTTGGGCTCACTTGCTTTATCATTATGTGGGTCGGGCGTGTGCCTGCCCGATACCTGTTCCGTATGGCAGGTTTTGTGGTTGGAGCTATTGTAATAGTATTAAGTATTAGTATCTTTTTATACAACAGAGGTGTTGACTTTGGTCGGGGGCAAGTTGTATTGGAGCGTATAGAGGCTTTTGCCAAAATAGATCTGAATAGAGATAGAGAAATAGGAAACCCGGAAAGAGATGATAGCTATCAACGAGACCAGGCCATGATTGCCATTGCCAGAGGTGGTGTAGTGGGTATTGGCCCGGGTAAGAGTTTTCAGCGTAATTATCTGCCCGAGGCTTTTTCAGATTATATCTACGCCATTATTGTAGAAGAATACGGCTTTATCGGAGCTATTGGTGTTATGTTTATGTACCTCTGGCTTTTATATAGAGGTTTGAAAAACGTGGAAAATACTAATCGGGCTTTCGGTGGACTACTCTGTGTAGGGCTTACTTTTAGTATTGTATTTCAGGCATTCGTCCATATGTTTATCAATGTAGGTTTAGGCCCTGTAACCGGACAAACCCTACCATTGATGAGTATGGGTGGAACCTCAATCTTGTTTACATCTGTAGCCATCGGCATTGTATTAAGTGTAACAAAAGGAGAGCACGACGAGGGTAAGGTAGCCGCTTTAAAATAATAACCCTATAATTTTCCATAAAAACTGCATGAGTAAAGGTACTAAAATAATAATTTCGGGTGGAGGTACAGGCGGGCATATATATCCAGCCGTGGCAATTGCCAATGAACTGAAAGCCAAAGACCCGGGTGTAGAAATATTATTTGTGGGAGCCGAAGGAAAAATGGAAATGGAAAAAGTACCTAAAGCAGGCTATAAAATTATAGGCTTACCTATTGCAGGTATTAATCGTTCCAATATGTTAGCCAATATAGGATTGCCATTTAAGCTGCTCAGAAGTTTATGGAAAACATACAGCGTTCTCAGAAGTTTTAAGCCCAATGTAGCTATTGGTGTAGGGGGGTATGCCAGTGGGCCAACATTAATAATGGCTAATTTTTTAAAAGTACCAACACTTATTCAGGAACAAAACTCATTTGCAGGCGTAACAAATAAAAATTTAGCAAAAAAAGCAAAGAAAATATGCGTGGCGTATCCGGGTATGGAGCGGTTTTTCCCGGCAGATAAAATTGTTATGACCGGTAATCCGGTAAGGAAAGATATTTTAGAAACAGCCTCTAAGCGAGCGCAGGCATTGAAACATTTTGGCTTGAGTGATGATAGAAAAATACTTCTTATTATAGGGGGTAGCCAGGGAGCAAAAACCATTAATGAGTCAATAAGAGCGGGTTTGAACGATTTAATTTCTAACGATTTACAGATTATCTGGCAAACAGGTAAATTGTTTATAGAGCAGGCAAAATCAGCGGTAGATGCTTTGCAGACCAATCGGGTATTTGTATCTGACTTTATTTATGAAATGGATCTGGCCTATGCCGCCGCCGATCTGGTAGTTTCGAGAGCAGGAGCACTGTCAGTATCTGAATTGTGCCTTGCAGCCAAGCCTGCTATTTTAGTGCCATTTCCGGCTGCTGCCGAAGACCACCAGACCCAGAATGCTTTAAGCCTGGTAAATGCGAATGCCGCATGGCTGGTAAAAGATGCAGAGGCCAGAGAAAAGTTAGTGGATAAAGCCATAGAATTGGCCGATAACCCGGCAACCATGAAAGAATTAAGCAAAAATATCAAGGCTTTAGGGAAACCGAATGCAGGGCAGGAGATAGCAGAAGAAGTCTTGCGTTTAATATAGTATAAGCATTACCTGAAAACCCTTTATGAAAATTTTCTTTTCTGAAAACAGAGTTGATTATTCAAATTATACCTTCGATTACGCGATTTACTGTTACAAGGAGTCGCAGGAAGAAATACCTGAGATTTACGCAAAGGGTTTTTTACCCTATACAGGAGATTTGAGTATAGAAGGAGATATTTTTTATTTAGCCAGGAGTTTAAGAGTTGAATTAGAGAATTTTGATGATACTTCCGAAAACCGAAGAGTCAATCGTTTAATGGAACCGTTAAAGGTTGAATTAGAAGTAATTAAAAAAGAAAATTTTGATTTAAACGATACAGGCTTTGTTAATTTTTGTCAGGAATATATCTCGCAACGCATAGGTGACGATAATATGAGTATAGAGCGTTGGCAATATATCCTGTCGAGAGAAATAGGAACGCATATTTTTCGTTTTTCATCAGAGGGCAAGTTGTTAGGATTTATCCTTGGTGCTTTAGAGGAGAATATATTACATTACTGGTTTGCGTTCTTTGATACTGAATATATGCGCTCGCACTCGTTAGGCAAGTGGATGATGTGGAGAGCCATACGCTGGGCAAAAGATTCTGGTTTGCAATATGTATATTTAGGTACAGCCTATAAACCAGGAGCTTTATACAAAATCCGAGACCACAAAGGATTAGCGTACTTTAATGGATATGAATGGAGCAAGGATATTGAAAAATTAAAAGAACTTTGCAAAACCGATTTAGAACCCAAAGAAGCTGATCATTTTAAGATGCTTGGCGATAAGAATGGATTCTTGAAGAAATTGTCTTCAAAGAAATACATCAATAAAAATCAGTGAAATCAGGTCAATCAGTTAAATCAAAGATCAAGACATAATATTTACGTGCTAACTGAAAATGGAAAAGAAAGTTAATTTTAAGAAAGTCGGCAGGTGGGTCATGGCTGGGAGTGCCTTGATTGCCGTTGTCTTGTTGATTGTTTTTTCAAGTAATACCTTTTCAACCGACCGTTGTAAAAAAATTGAGATAAAAATCAAAAATGCCAATGAACAGTTCTTTATAGACAAACAGGAAATTGAAAATTTAGCTACCAAACATGGGAGTGATCAGTTGACCGGGAGATTATTTGAAAAAATAGATTTACGTGAAATAGAAAAAAGAGTATTGAAAAATAAACAAATTAAGAGCTGTCAGGTTTTCAGAGGTATAGAAGGTAATCTGAATATTGATATAGAACAACATATTCCTGTGGCTCGTATCCTGATGTCTGACGGCCGTGAAGATGTATATGTGGATAATGAAGGATACTTTTTTCCCCTTTCTGAAAGATATTCCGCAAGAATTATATTGCTTTCGGGTGAATATTTCCGAAATTTGCCGAGTTTAAAACAACAACGTCAGGAAAATTTATTAAATTTCATCAATTTAATAAACGATGACAATTTCTTAAAGGCTCAATTTACTCAATTAGATATTAACCGGGCCGGAAATATCACCATTGTCCCCTTGTTAGGGAAACATACAGTTGAGTTTGGAGAGCCTGAAAATATTCAGAATCGATTGAATCGCTTAAAAATATTTTACAAGCAGATTTTACCCGTACAAGGCTGGGATACGTTCTCTCATGTGAGTGTAAAGTATGACGGGCAGGTAGTCTGTAAGTAAAAAGAGGTCGGCATTTATAGTTTATGAAACCTCCATAAGCTAAATAGTCATGGATAAATGCCCTAAAAATTAACGAAATGAGTAAAGGCGTAATAGTAGGTATTGACATTGGCAGCACGAAGATTTGTGCCGTTGCTGGCATTATGGACGAGGTTGGGAAAGTAAAAATTCTTGACATCGTAGAAGAACCTACCCAGAGGGGAAGGGTATCGAATGGTACCGTAGTGAATTTGGAGTTTACCGCAAAAGATATTGATCGTATCCTGAATATACTTTCTGATAAGGCCGAAATCAATATCCATAATGTGATTGTCAATATATCAGGCGAGAATGTAGAGGGTAAGGCACATCAGAGTTTTCTGACAAGAGATGATAGCCGCAGTACTATTCGTAAAGAGGAAATAGAAAGATTAGCTGTCGATATTCGTAAGTCCTTCCGCCCGACGGCAGGAAATATCATTATTCATACATTCCCACAAGAATTTATTGTTGACAGAGCCATTGTTCCTGATAACCCGGTAGGCCGTTTCGGAATTACATTAGGCGGAAATTTCTTTTTAATTTCAACGCCTAATGACCCTCATCTGGCACTGCGCCGAACTATTGAGAGTGTGGGGGTTAAAGTACAGAACAATCATCGGTTTGTTCCGCTCAGAATCGTTCATACATTATTTACGCCTTTGGCTGATGCGATGGCCGTATTGAGCGAAATAGATAAAAAATTAGGCGTAGCAGTAGTAAATATTGGTGGAGATACCACCGAAATCGCTATTTTTCAGGAAAGTGGCCTGCGCCATATTTCAGTAATCCCGTTTGCAGGTAAGAGTATTACCAACGACTTGGTTAAGGCATTCCAAATACTACCTGACCACGCCGAAAAACTGAAACTGATAATGGGGGCTATTCCACCTGATGAAGTAGGAAAGAATGACATTATCAAGATTCCGGGAGTAGAGGGTTTGCCCGATAAAGAAATTGTGGCACAAAACGTAAGTATTATCATCGAAGAGCGGGTGAAAGAACTGGCCTCTATGGTAATGGCTGAAATTATGCACTCGGGTTATGATGGGCAGCTGATCAGCGGGGTAGTGTTAACAGGTGGTACGTCTAATATCGCCATGATAAAGGAAGTATTCACCAAAGTAACCAATGGAATGAATATCCGGGTAGGGAATACTATCCGAAACATCGGGCAAACAGCAGTCAGTAAAATTACTGATCCGAAATATGCCACAGTAGTAGGCCTCGTTTTATCAGGATTTATGCCGTTGGACGAACGCGTGCCTGAAGAAGTAATCTGGGGTGATGTGCCCGAAAGCCAAGTAAGTATGGGCAATTATAACAATGGCTATGATACTCCTAACAATCGGGTAAATGGTAAAAAAGAAGAACCCCCACAGGAAGAAGAACAGAATGGAGGCGGAATATTCGGGTGGTTTAAGAAAAAAGTTTCTTCGGCCGGGAAAATTGATATGGGAGACGATAAAAATTATACAAATTAATTAACAAGACGAGCGTGCTAAGTGGGGTATATATTTAAAACAATTAAGCGTATTTTTGAGTATATATTTTAAAACCATAATTAATAAGTAAATAAACGTATTTGCTGCTAAACGATAATGCCAGACCTTATAAGAATTCATATTCCTCACAGGAGTAGAACATTGCGTTTACCCCAGATATTTTTGTTGACTGAACAACAAGCTTTCCTAATCTACATAAATTCATACTGACATGTCTCCAGAACCAGAATTCGAAATCGTTTCGAGCAAAAACAAATTTAAAAACATCATCAAGGTGATTGGTGTTGGTGGTGCAGGCTGTAATGCAGTAAAGCATATGCACCATTTAGGTGTGCGTGATATTGGTTTGGTAATTTGTAACACCGACCAGCAGGCTTTGGAATCAGCACCTTCGGAAATCCGCCGCTTACAGATTGGAATTGAGCTAACCAAAGGATTAGGTGCGGGGACAGAAGCGAAAATGGGTCAGAAAGCTGCCGAAGAAAGCGAAAAGGCAATTCGGGAAGTATTAAAAGAGCCTACAGAGATGGTATTTATTACGGCAGGTATGGGGGGAGGAACTGGTACAGGTGCTGCTCCGGTAATTGCTCGGATAGCCAAAGACATGGGGCGCCTGACTGTAGCCGTTGTAACTGATCCTTTTACATTTGAAGGTGAAGAGAAAATCAAACAGGCAAGAGCCGGAATTGAAGAACTGAAAAAACATAGCGATACTGTATTGATAATCAAGAACGAACGTCTTGAAATGCAATATGGTGATATGGATATTGAAGATGCTTATGCCAAAGCTGATGATGTATTGGCCAATGGTGTAAAAAGTATTGCCGAATTAATTACCCGTCCCGGAATTATCAATCTTGACTTTGCCGATGTAAAGAAAGTATTAGGTGGTGCCGGACAAGCCGTCATGGGTACTGCAGAAGCTGAGGGGGATAAAAGAGCAGAAGAAGCAATTAAAGCAGCCCTTTCTTCTCCTTTATTAGAGAGCAATGGTATCAGTGGTGCGCAAAGAGTATTGGTTAGTATTGCCTATAGCCCTGAGCATAAAATCAAATTATCTGACCAGACATTGGTAACAAAGTTTATTGAGAGTCAGATTCAGGCAAAAGCCCAATTGTTTAAACACGGTTTTGCCGTAGACGACCAACTGGGTAAAAAAGTAAGGGTAACCATCGTAGCCGCTGGCTTTGACCTTGCCCCTGAACCAGAGGTAGAAAAAGAGGTTAAGTCTGAGACTCTAAAAGAAAACGCATCCCAAGAGAGCACTGTAAAAACTGAAAGAGGTCAGTCACAGCCTGAGGTAATTCAGGTTGTTATTCCAGAAACTCCTAAACGAGATGATATGGAACAAATCAGAACCATGATTCAGCGATTCATGCGTGAGGGTTACCGTAATCCGGCATTAAATCATCCGACTTACGCCCGCAATGGTATTGAATTGCAAGATGTAAGAAAACTGAAACAGGGAAACAAGGTTTTAGAATATGAATTAGACCATTTACTGAGCATGATGGAATCTGCCAGATGATTTTTTTGTTATAGCTTCAGAAGCAACACTTTAGTTAAAGTAAAATGAATAATGAACTTTTTATAGAATTGTTCGTTATTCATTTTACTTTTTCTGTATAACATGCCAGTTAATATACGCCTTATTATTTAATTAAACCTATGATATTAGACCGCACGATAGCACCTCCCTCACAAACTATAGAACAAGTGAGCATACCTAAAGCAGAGAAAGTATTACTCGATAATCAGGTGCCTGTTTATATGGTAAAGGCAGGAGAACAACCAGTAGTGCGCTTAGAGTTAATCTTTGAAGCAGGTAGCCGTTATGAGAATCATACAGGAGAAGCTTATTTTGCTTCAAAAATGCTCTCAGAAGGAACTTCAAGTCATACTGCTACTGAAATCAGTGAATACTTTGACCAATATGGTGCTTTTCTGGAAATCAATCATTCGGTGGAGCGATTAGCTATAACCGTTCACGGACTTACCAAACATCTGCCTAAGTTGTTGCCTTTGCTCCAGGAGATGATTGCCGATTCTGTTATCCCTGAAAACGAATTACAGGTTCAGAAAAATATCAGCTCTCAGAATCTGAAAATTAACTTAGAGAAAGGGTCTTACATAGCAGGACAGGTTTTCAGAGAGCAGATTTACGGATTAAACCATCCCTATGGGAAATCCCTCACTTTAGAGGCCATTGACGCTATTACCAGAAAGGCTGTCAATGATTTTTATCAGAAACAGGTCCGGGGTAAATCTTTCAGAATTTTTATTGCAGGTAAATTTGGTAACGAAGAGGTAATGGCCTTGAATCAACACTTAGGACAAACCCCTGTAGAATCGCCTGATCATAATGCTATTATTGATAATATTTCTGAAATCAAGCACCCTGAAAGTGTATTGGTGGAGCGCTTAGATAACTTGCAATCATCTATTCGTTTAGGTAAACGAATGTTTGGGCGTACACACCCTGATTTCTTTAAATTCATCGTTACTAATACTATTTTCGGCGGTTATTTCGGTAGCCGTCTCATGAAAAATATCCGTGAAGATAAAGGATTTACTTATGGCATTTCTTCTGGTTTAGTACCACAGCGATACGGTGGGTATCTGGTAATGGGTACAGATGTAAAAAAAGAATATACCCAACAGACCCTTGATGAAATTGCCAAGGAAATCAGCAGAATACAGAATACACCTGTAGATGAAGATGAAATAGACACAGCGAAAAACTATATGATTGGTTCGCTGGTAGGTTCACTGAACACCCCATTTGAAGTCGCAGACAGACAGAAGATTATCTTATTGGACGAATTGCCAGAAGATTTTTATGATAATTATATCCAGAAAATAAGAGCAGTTACACCTTTAGATGTCATAGAAATGGCAAATACCTATTTCAAACAGGAAGATTTATGTGAAGTGGTTGTAGGAGGAAAGTGATAAGACCCCATCCCAGCCTTCCCCACTGTTGGGGAAGGCTGGGGTGTGGTTAAAACCCAACTCCCACAGTCTTCGTCTGAATACGTAACAAATACATATCGGCTGTGATATAAAGCGTTGAGCCATCATTGCCCCAGGCACAGTTAGCCGTGGGTACGCCCGTCTCAATTCTGCCTAATAATTTGCCTTCTGGCGTCAATATCAATATCCCACCTGGGCCAGTTGTAAATATGTTTCCTTTTTTGTCAATCTTTAAGCCATCAGGCAAGCCCTGTAGCCCTTCTTTTACCATTGGTGTAGCATCATATAAGAGTTTGCCTTTACCCACCTTTCCATCAGCTAAAACCGGATATGCCATGATATAAGCCTTATCAGGGTCTGATTGTGCTACGTATAGAGTTTTCTCATCCGGTGAAAAGGCTAATCCATTCGGGCGAGTCAGGTCTTTTACTATTAAAGTGACAGTTCCATTTGTGGCTCTGCGATATACGCCAAAGAGTTCTGTTTCTCTGGTTGGGTCGTCGGCTTTTTTCATTAAGCCATAAGGAGGGTCAGTAAAATAATAATCTCCGTTTGATTTTTGTACGATGTCATTCGGGCTATTGAAACGTTTGCCCATATAATTATCAGCAAGGGTACGTTTGCCACCTACTGTTAGTGGCATTACTGAAATACGGCGGTCGCCATGCTCACATGAGACTAACATTCCGTCTTTATTGATAATCAATCCATTACTGCCCGGTTCGTCGCTGTAAACCCCTAAACCTGTATAACCTGAGGGTTTCAGGAAAGGTTTTGTTTCTTCGCCTTCTTTCCATTTATACACGGTGTTGGCAGGTACGTCAGAAAATAATAAATAATTGCCGTCTTTTACCCAGGCAGGGCCTTCTGCCCAGTCGTATCCTTCACTCAGAATTTCAATTTTGGCGTCTTTGTCTATCAGATTATCTAAGGCGGCATCAAGGCGGTTTACCTTGCCAAGGGTTTTTTGTTGGGCTGTTGCGGTATAGCTCATAGTAATGATTGAAGCGAATAATACTAATGTTTTCATAGAATAGGCTTTGAATAGGTTTGGTAGCGAAGTTATAATATTTTTTACATAATAAATATAATTATGACTCAAGAAAGCGAAGAATGATTTACATAGTCTTTATCTTTGTCATTAAGTGGCTAAAACCACTTCCTATTTTCAACCATAATCGAAAAATACTACCATGCGAACCTTTTTTCAGATGCGCCATCTGCTTATTGCAGCAGTAGGAGTATCTCTACTGTCTGCCTACAATTACAATGAAACCCCTGCCCCAGCTATTAAAGTCCCTGCCGGATTCACCGCTACCATTATCGGAAGCGAATTAGGTGCAACCAGACATTTAGCTGTTACCAGCAAAGGTGGTATCTATGCCAAAATATCTAAACCAAAAGAAGGTAAGGGAATGGTTTATCTTTACGACTCCGATGGTGATGGCAAAATAGATGCTCAGAAGAACCTGTTAGATTACAAAGGCACAGGTATTGTCATTAAAGATAATTACCTATACTCTTCATCCAATACAGGGGTGTATCGTTACCAATTAGATGCAAATGGAGAAATTACAAATATTGATAGCCCTGAGTTATTAGTAACCGGATTAGTGGCTAAAGGTCGTGATGAATCAAAGTCTATTGCCCTCGACAATCAGGATAATATCTACGTAACCGTAGGCTCTTATGACGAAACCTGCAAAGAAAAAGGAACGAACAAAGGTATTTCGCCTTGTGCCTTGCTTGATTCGGTAGGGGGAGTGTGGCGGTTTAAAACCAATAAATTGAACCAGACCTATGCTGATGGTGTGAGATATGCCACAGGCTTGAAAAATATTGTAGGCTTAGACTGGAATACCAAATCTAACAAGCTATTTGTGATGATGCATGGCAGAGGGCAATTCCATGAGGCATTCCCGAACTACTATACACCGGAAATGAGTACTAAATTGCCTGCTGAAACGATGTATGAATTGCATGAAGGAGCAGATGCCGGCTGGCCTTATGTATATTACGACCATTTCCAGAAAAAGAAAATCCTTTGCCCGGAATACGGTGGCGATGGCAAAAAAACTGGTGGAGAAAAAGCCTTAAATCCTTCTGCGGCTTTCCCTGCACACTTAGGACCTAATGGCTTGTTATTTTATACTGGTACAATGTTTCCTGCCAAATACAGAAATGGCGCTTTTATCGCTTTTCATGGACAATCGCCTGAGTTGAAAAAAGGCTATATGGTGGCTTTTGTACCTTTCAAAAACGGTAAACCATCTGGCCCCTGGGAGATTTTTGCCGATAATTTTGCAGGTATTGATTTAGCGAAACCAACAGGCCCGGTACAACACCGCCCATGCGGTTTGGCTCAAGGGCCTGATGGCTCTTTGTATGTTTCGGATGATTTAGGTGGTACTATTTATAAGATTAGTTATAAGGGGGCGAAGTAAGAATGACCCCATCCCCAACCCTTCCGCATCGGCGGTCCGACCCAACAATGGAGAAGGGAATTAAAAATACCTATATATGGCTATAATTTCTAGTTAAAGGAAATTTCTGCTGTATCAAAACCTGTTTTAAGACTATACAAGGTTTAAACGATTTTTATTAATTGTTTAAACCTTTTTTTTATTTATGATTGTTTGTAAATTGACTAACAAATAAGAAGATTTAAATAACAATAAAGCTATGAGCATAGCACAGGTTTTATACGAGCAATACAAGGTATTGCCTAAAAATATTCAGGAGGAGTTATTTTCGCTTATCAGTAAGGGCATGAAAGGTGAGCTTAATCAAAATAGGGTAGAAGAGCCTAAAAAATCTATCCATGAATTATTAAGCCAGATTGAAAATGAAGCCGAAAAGCACATGAAAGAAAACAATATTACTGCCGAAGATATCAATGCAGCAATCGACGAAATGAATAATGGCAGCAGAACTGAATATTTGAAGAAAATCAAAAAAAAAGATAAGGTATAGATGAAAGTTGTCATTGACACACAAATTTTATTAAGGTCTATTCCCAAACTTGCACCCGAAAAAATCATCTACCATGCTTTTGACAAAAAAGAGTTTACATGGGTTCTGAGTAATGAAATACTAACAGAATATGCCGAATTGGTTTCAAAATGGTACGGTGTTCAAACCATGAGCTTTGTTTTATCATTATTATTAGAATCAGAGAATCACCAACTTTTTGAGCCTTCCTATAAATGGCAATTAGTAGAAGACGACCCTGACGACAATAAATTTGTTGATTGCGCCATAGGTGCCAATGCCGATTATCTCGTAACTGACGACAAACATATAAGAAAACTACTCAAAAGAGAGCACCCATTCCCACCAATTGAGATAGTAAGCTTCGCAGAATTTAAACAGATTTTAGAAAGACGGAAATGAGAATCCTCAAACACTAAAATTTTATAACTGCACCAGTTTAACGCTAAAAGCTTAATAATTGTACTTTAGTTATTAAAGTCTTTTTATTTGTACCGTTTTAGTAAGTTTTATTATTTTCTTGTAACTTGTATTACAAAACAAAATACTATTAACTCAATAAAATGCTTAGTGCCAATACTCTTTTCCACTTTACTAAAGACGTTAATGTATTATCTAAAATCTTAATTAATGGGTTTCGCCCAAGTTATTGTAAAGAAGACTTTAGTTTTTTAAAGGACAATACAATTTTTAATTGCTATTATGTTCCTATGGTATGTTTTTGTGACATTCCGCTGTCTCAGATAAAAAACCATTCGGATAAATTTGGGAAATACGGCTTAGGAATGAGCATTGATTGGACAATAAAAAATGGTATAAGTCCAGTAAGTTATGTATCAGCAGGAACATCGGATATTTATTATGCACTTGCAGGTTTAGAAGGATTATTTTTAATATCATCAATAGATAAGGGCAGCAGTATTGATCCATTAGAACAAATGGCTGCTGCAAATGTATTGACAGGTTATGTTTACAGTATAATCCGTGTTCTTGGTTATATTAAGTCCTACAAGAATATTGATAGAGCAAGTGGTTTGATTACTAAATACTATGATGAAAAAGAGTGGAGATACTTGGCGGGATTTTCTCCTTTTCCAGATAGAAATCCTCATTATTTGAGAATACCTGATTTTGCTACAATTGTTAAAAATGAAATGTTCGAGATTTATGATAGTATTTATCAGGGGCTATATAATTTGACCCCAATAGATGCATTAAATTTGGGGAGAGAGTGCATTAGTGATAAGTATTTAAAGTTTGAATTAAGTGACTTAAAATATATTATTGTTAGACACGAAAACGATATTTTTGGATTAAGGAATGTGTTGATGAGCAATGATAGATTTTCAAATACTGATATTGAAAAGATAATTAGCAGGACAATTACTTATAATCAAATTCGTGATGATTTTTAAATATGGTTTAAATCTACTTCGGTGCTAGAGGCTTTTATCAATGTCAATCTTTCTCTTTTTTATCACTATAAAATCGTTCAAGAAATCTAAGCATTAAAATTCTTGAATCTTTTAATAGGTAATAAGAATCCTTTGATTCTCCATAAAATTCTCTTATCATAGGATGCCCTAAAGTTTCAGTAGCTCTTTCCAAATTTTTAATTAATTTTTCCTTTTCACTTGCATTTTTTGCAATCTTTAGCCCTCTATATGTTTCCATCCCTATTTCATAGAACCATGGAAAGTCATCTTTGTATAATCATAGAAGCATTAAAAAGCCGATATTTGGATCTTCATTAACAAACCCAAAATGCATAATTTCTTCAAACATCATTGGGTGAAATTTTCTTCTTCTTCTTCTTATTTCTGGGTCAAGTCTATTCTCTATTTTTGAAGGTAGACTATCAAACATTATTTTGACTTCTTCAAATAATTTAGCAACCGAATTTTCACCCTCCTTATCGCTTTTATCAGTTGTTAAAATCTGATTTTTATATTTTTCAGTTATTTCCACGGCTTTAACTATAAAACCATCAACAAGCTGTTTTACCAATGTTGGGTCAGGGTCT
The DNA here is from genome assembly GCF_013912375.1 of Emticicia sp. BO119. GTDB lineage: Bacteria > Bacteroidota > Bacteroidia > Cytophagales > Spirosomataceae > Emticicia. The sequence goes on from NZ_JACETV010000007.1 coordinate 172,044, forward strand.
AACCCCGGTACTTTTCTAACTAGTTCTAGCACAAGTTTTGTAATAGAATCTGAGTCTCCATCATTATTTTGGAATTGTGCAAAAGGGCCTGTAATTGCAGTACTTAGAGGGATTCCAATAGCTATACCTATCACTTTCTTATCTAGTTTTCCTTTTGCAACTCCTGCCTCATAAAGAATCCAAGGCCTATCAACGCTATGTTGAGTTAATAAACAAACGACGTCAGATGCTTCATCAATTTTATCCATAATTGCTGGGTACCATTCTTGTCCATATTCTATCCCTTGTGCACCCTTTTTGTCAGAAGAACGAAATGATTTCAGAGCTCCGGCACTTGCATTCTTTAGTAAACTGCTAAATTGTTCTGCTAAATCTGCATCTCTAGTATCATGACTGATAAAAACCAAAGGATGTTTAGTTTTTGACCCAATTACGTCTGAAGGGTTTACATCATTCTCTGATGGTGTTATTTTCTTTTTTTGTGCCATGATTCTTAGTCAAAGTTTTGGAGTTGCAGTATGTAAGCAAAGATATAAAATTTCATTGTATTTTTTATTTATCTGGACAAAAGATAGCCCATCAATCTCCTCCGTAAAGTATCGCCCATTATAAGGCCTAAACCTGTTCATTCCCTGGGTTTCTTTTTGTGTTCGTCGTAAAAATAGTCGGGAGTGATATTTTCTAAATATCAGCCATTAAAGGAGGTGATTATCAAATCTTTACCTATTTCCTAAGCTACTGTGTTCCCTTAGATTCTCACCCGTGCGCAAGCAAAAAGACTTTGACATGCTTTAAATTCCCTCGACCAAAGTACTATTTGGCTAAAGCCAATTGGATTCTATCAATTTATACCCATCCAGCTAAAGCTGGAGGCAATTGAATCAATAGCCCCCATTTTCAAATGGGGGTAACAGGAAAACATTCATCCGTATAGGCTTTAGCCAAATCTGGTAATTATGAGAACGTTTATTTGATAAATTATGATAAGGCGGGACAATTTATTCAATAGCCTACCTCCCCAATAGTCTGATTTTCCCAAAAATCACCCCAAACACTTTGAAAACACAATCCTAAGTCAGAAATTTAGGGAGACGCCCAGTCGGGACGTCTATTCTGTAAATACAATTCTGAATTAGCCGTCTACATAACAACTATTGATATGAAGGAAGAGAAATATATTATTCGTGAATCTTTAAGAATCAGGAAAGAACTGGTAGGTATAAAGGTGACCAATGTGTGGGAACCTTTTTGGATGAACGGGGATGGTTTTCAAAAAATCAGTATTATGACTACTAAAACGGAACCGAAAAAGGTTACCAATATGGTGGGAACCTTTTTGAATAAGGGCAGAGATGGTTTTCAAAAAATCAGCATTAAGATTCCTAAAACGGATTAAGAAAAGGTTACCAATATGGTGGGAACCTTTTTGAATGAGGACAGAAATAGTTTCCAGAAAATCAGAATTATGACCACTAAAACTGAACCGAAAAGGTGTACACTACGGTGACCGCCTTTTTGAAAGAAGGTCGAAATAGGCTCTGAATAATCAGTGTAAACAAATACTTTAATGAAATATTGAAACAGTTTCAGCAAATAAACCTTTCAAAGAAGAATCATTTTTAATTTAACAAATAATATTCTGAAAAGCCGGATTTCAATATTTTATTCGCTCCGATAAGCGCAAAAGGCTTTTTCTAAAAATAGTCCTACTTTTATGTATCTTTTTTTGCCTAAAATATCGGAATTGTGAAAAATGTGTCGTACTTTTGCACCCGAAAAATGAAGGTGTACTACCTATTTTCGAATCTACATTTAAAAACTCATCAAAATATAATATGGCATCAGTCAGACCAGATGAAGTTTCGGCTATTCTACGTGAACAATTAGCAGGTTCAAAAACCGAAGCGGAACTTGAAGAAATAGGTACTGTGTTACAAATCGGAGACGGTGTAGCACGTATATATGGTTTATCAAAAGTACAGGCCGGTGAATTGCTGGCTTTTGAAAACGGCCTGAAAGCCCTTGCATTGAACTTGGAAGAAGATAACGTGGGAGCGGTACTTTTAGGAGATGCAACTGGTATCAAAGAAGGCGCAACTGTAAAACGTACCGGCGAAATCGCTTCTGTGAAAGTAGGTGACGGTATCGTGGGACGTGTGGTAAACACGCTTGCAGAGCCAATCGATGGTAATGGCCCAATCCAAGGCGAAACTTATGAAATGCCTTTAGAGCGTAAAGCGCCGGGTGTTATCTATCGTCAGCCTGTAACAGAGCCTCTTCAAACAGGTATTAAAGCGATTGACGCGATGATTCCAATCGGTCGTGGTCAACGTGAGTTAGTAATCGGCGACCGTCAGACAGGTAAAACTGCGGTTTGTATCGATGCTATCATCAACCAGAAAGAATTTTACGATAAAGGCGAGCCAGTTTATTGTATCTACGTAGCTTGTGGTCAGAAAGCATCTACCATCAAAGCCGTTGAGCAGACATTACGTAAATACGGTGCGATGGATTATACAGTAATCGTAGCTGCCGGAGCATCAGACCCATCACCCATGCAGTTCTTTGCTCCGTTTACAGGTGCTGCTATTGGTGAGTATTTCCGTGATACCGGTCGTCCTGCGCTTGTAGTATATGATGACTTGTCAAAACAAGCGGTTGCTTACCGTGAGGTATCATTATTACTTCGTCGTCCTCCAGGACGTGAAGCATACCCAGGAGACGTATTCTACTTACATAGCCGTTTGCTGGAGCGTGCCGCTAAAGTTACTGCCAATGATGCGATTGCGCAAAACATGAACGACCTTCCTCCTTCATTGAAAGGTAAAGTAAAAGGTGGTGGTTCATTAACAGCCCTTCCAATCATTGAAACACAAGCGGGTGACGTTTCGGCGTATATCCCAACTAACGTAATCTCGATTACTGACGGTCAGATATTCCTGGAGTCGAACTTGTTCAACGCAGGTATCCGTCCGGCTATCAACGTAGGTATCTCGGTATCTCGCGTAGGTGGTAACGCTCAGATTAAATCAATGAAAAAAGTAGCAGGTACACTGAAATTGGATCAGGCGCAGTTCCGTGAATTGGAAGCTTTTGCGAAATTCGGTTCAGACCTTGATGCCGCTACGAAATTGACTATCGAGCGTGGTCGTCGTAACCAGGAGATTCTGAAACAAGCACAGTTCTCTCCGTCTGCGGTAGGTGAGCAGGTTGCTATCATTTATGCTTCGATTAATGGTGTACTTGACAAAGTTTCGGTTGCCAGAACGAAAGAATTCGAAGTTGAATTTATTACTTTATTGAAAGCGCAATACCCTGATGTATTAAAAGGATTGGCTGCCGGTAAATTAGATGATTCAGCAACCGACACTATCAAGAAAGTTGGTAAAGAATTAGCTGAAAAATATGCTTAATAACATAGAATGAAGAGTGGGTAACACTGCTCTTCTTTCTTAATTATATAGAAAAATGCCTTCATTAAAAGAAGTTAGAAATAGAATTGTCTCGGTAAACTCAACGACGCAGATTACGAAAGCCATGAAAATGGTATCGGCAGCGAAGTTGCGTAGAGCACAAGATGCTATCCTTCAGATGCGTCCGTATGCTACTAAACTGAATGAGTTGATTGCTACGGTTTCTGCCAATACCGAAGTAGGTGCGACTAGCCCTTTTACGACGGTACGTCAGGTAGAGAAAGTGTTGGTAGTAGTAGTTACTTCAGACAGAGGACTTTGCGGTGCATTTAATGCAAATATCATTAAAGCAGCTGTGGCTGCCATTAATGAAAGATACCCTTCGCAGGCAGCTAAAGGCAATGTAGAAATTCTGGCGTTAGGAAAGAAAGGTGGTGAGGCATTACAACGTCGTAATTTCAAAGTGAACGATACTTATATGGGTATCTTTCAGAATCTGAACTTTGCTCATGCCCGTTCTGCTGCTGAAGCAATCATGACTGCTTTCTCAGAAGGTAAATATGACGTGGTTGAATTGGTTTATAACGAGTTCAAAAACGTAGCTACTCAGATTCTTCGTGTTGACCAGATGTTACCATTGGTAGATAAGAAAGCAGATACTTCAAAAGCCAGCAAAATTGATTATATTTTTGAGCCTTCGGAAGAGGAGATTGTATTGGAGTTAATACCAAAGGCTATTAAAATGCAATTGTATAAAGCGGTATTGGAATCGAATGCTTCTGAGCATGGTGCGCGTATGACAGCGATGGACAAAGCAACTGACAATGCCAACGAACTACTTCGTGCATTGAAAATTGAATATAACCGTAGCCGTCAGGCCGCAATTACTAAGGAAATCCTTGAAATTGTAGGTGGTGCAGAGGCTTTGAAAGGAGAGTAATTTCTTGTCAAAAAGATATAAAAGAAAAGTGGTGAGTCGGAGACTCACCACTTTTTTTATGGGTAAGAATGAATTATTTTTACATCTCCGTCACACTCATCACCCCAAGGCTTTCAAACAATTTCTGCCAGTAATGAGTAACAGTCGGGTTATTTTCTTTAGATGAACTCGTTGGTTCAAAAGGGAGAATCATCGAAATTTCAGGACCGCTTAGCTGATAGTTTTTCAATTTGGCTGCATCAGTCGTTGCCCATGCTTCAGCTTCTGCATCGTCTTTTGGGGGGTGTATCTGAAAATCTCTACCGCTTTTTACGCTCTCTACCATATCGCTCAGGTAATAAACCCTTATATCTCCTGGGCTTTCTGATAATTTAGCAATGACAGGGATACTGGCGGTAATATTGGTTTCAAGATTAGAGGCATTATCATTTTGTGCTTTCAGGCGATTTAACGATTGTTGAGTGACGAAGTTACGCTCTTTACGGATTGATAAATCGTATGAAGTTTTGATAGCTTCCAAGTCGGTAGCATTTACGCCTTCAGTATCTTCCATTTCAGTACGGCAGACAAGCGATAAGGTGCGAGCCTTAGAGGTATTTTCGTGGATATAGTATATCTGAAAAGTGTCGCCTGCTTTTCTGAAATTCTGCTCAATGATAGAAGTCAATGCCTGCTGATATTTTTGAGCCACAAAAGGTTTCTGCACATCAACGCTGGCCGTTTTATCAATAAAAATCAATGTATGAATACTCGGACCTTTAGCCGGATTTTCAGTTTTTTGGGCTTCTTTATCTCCGCAGGAGAAAAGTGTCAATGAAAGAAAAAAGGAAGTAGCGACTATATACGCAAATTTGCTATTTTTCATTAGAATTGTTTATGTTCTTAGAAAGGAACTGAATACAGAACCTTGAACGTAAATTTGAGAACAAAATTATGAAATCAATACTTCAAATGTAACTTTTTTCTATAAATGGTGTCCGCAGGCATATTTTTCTGCCAATACGGATTTTGAATGGTAGCCTTTAATACTGCCCTTGAGGTCAGGGTTTTATTATGCGCCCGATAGCTTTCTTCCCAACCAACAATTTTATGTGGAAAGCCCTTCTCAAATATAATTCTGAGGCTTCGTTTGCTCTCAATATAATTGACCCGATAATCAAATAAAGAATCACCTTTGAAAGTAGAATCTCCTTTGTAGGGTTCTAAAGTAACATTGGCGATAGCCGGAGCAGCCTTTTCACGTCTTAGACGCAATGAGCCTAAACTTGGTATCAGAATAACTTTGCCTACTGGTAATTGTTGGCAAGGAACCAGGCGGATGCGAGTCCAGAGTTCATCTTCCAATATTGCTTTGTCTATATGATAATCGTCTTCTATCTCTTCTTCAAAATAAGATTTACCCAATACCTGATAACCATTCTGACGAAAATTCAGTTGCAGAAAAGTTTGTCCGCTCCAATCCTGATTGGTATTGGAGACTTTTAATGTAGAGCTGATGTCTTGTGTTTGAACTGGTGTAAACACAGATGTGTACATAGAGAAATCATGAATACCAGTAACAAAACGTTTGATAAAATTAAGCTTCATTACTTTTACAGCTTTGTCTTTTGCATTAGATTCCAGTTTTACGTGTTTATCTTTTCGGAAATCTTCTGTATTAAAGACCATGATGGCTTCTCCATCATTCAAATTACCAAATTGCGCCTGCTTGAGGCTATAGCTGCTGATTTCGGCATTAGCTGAATACCAGTATTGTTTAAAGTTCTGATTGTCGCAAAGTTGGGCTTGTTTGTCTGATTCTCTTTTATTGCAGGAGTCTAATAGCAATACTCCAAAAAGGAAATACACGGATTTCATAAATATCGGTTTCGTGAAAATATCTTTCAAATTTAATTAATTAAATCGCGGTACTCAATTAATTTTCATATTGAAAGATTGGGCTACATTATTTCTTACCTTTCCAACTTACCAGAAATACCCCAGTAAGGACTAAAACCGTGCCTATGATTTGCTCAATCCATATAGGTTCTTGCAGAAATACAGTTGCTAATACGATAGTGAAAATGGGGCCTATGCTGGCAATAATTGAAGCATTGGCTGAACCTACACGTTTGATACCTGCTGAGAACATAAAGGTAGGTAGTACTGTAGAAAAAATAGCCATCGATAAGGCTATTAGATAAACCTCTGTCGTAAAATTGAAAATAGCTAATCTATTATAAAAAAAACTATGAATCAGAGTGGGCACTAAAGCTGCTAACATAGCCCATGAGGTAAAACGTGTGGTGCCTACTTTAGCGATGAGTTTATCGCTGCCAACCAGATAAAAAGAGTAGGTGAGACCACTTAAAATGACCAAAAAGGCTCCTAATGCTATATTCTTCTGTTGATGTGCCTCAAAGTGCTTCATAAATGCTACAGCGATACCTGCATAGGTTATTAGTAAAGCCAGCCATTGTAAACCAGTGACTTTTCTTTTAACCAGAAAGGCATTAATCAGCAAAACAAAGGTAGGATAGATAAAAAGCAGGATACGCTCAAGACTTGCGGAGAGGTATTCAAGCCCCAGAAAATTGACATAGGCAGAAACATAATAACCTATAAAACCAACTAAAACTACATAGAGCCAGCGTTTTGGAGCAATGGCAGGATGAGATTCTTCTTTATATCTTTTACGAAAGACAATGAACAGATAAAAGGGCGCAGAAAATAAAAAACGCAGCGATAGAAGCGATATAGAATCAATGCCGTATTGATAAGCTGATTTGATAAAAATACCTTTTAACGCAAAACCAAAAGCTGCTCCAAATACCAATAATGCACCAATTAAGTACTTTGTGCGGTCTGCCATAAAAAATAAATCCTCTTATGATTTTCAAAAAGGTAAAAATGATAGCTTTGTTTTTATTTTGTACATCCCATCCAACCATTAAGTTCACGAATATTTGAAAAGTTAAATTTTTTATTGTTATTGTTAAAAATTATTACATAATTCACTCATTCGGAATAGATTAAATAAATTAACCCACATGGTAACGTCCAAAAAACTTAAAAAAGAATCAGAAGAAACTGTTAGTATCCAACCCCGCGAACAAAAGAAGCCTTTATTGATGGAAATAGCCTGGGAAGTATGTAATCAGGTTGGTGGAATTTACACGGTTATTCGCTCAAAAGTACCCTCAATGGTGGAAGAATGGGGGGAGAACTACTGCCTGATAGGCCCTTATTTTCATAATACAGCTGTTGTTGAATTTGAACCGATTGAGGATTTAGAAGAATCATATTTTGGCAGAATTGTGAAACGGATGCAAGAAATGGGCTTTGATGCACATTATGGCCGTTGGTTGGTTACAGGCAAGCCTAAAATTGTTTTATTGGACTTAAAGAACCTATTATATAAGAGTAATGACCTGAAACACAATTTGTGGAACAGGCATCAGATATCTACCCTCAACGCTGAAGCATTGGTTGATCAGGTAATTGTTTTAGGGGAGATGATTAGAGTATTTCTGACAGAGTTTGGCGAAACCTATGGACACAAAAATGATATAGTAGCACATTTTCATGAGTGGATGGTGGCAACAGCACTGATAGATATTCGTACGGATAATGTGCCGATTTCGACAGTCTTTACTACACATGCTACCATGCTTGGTCGGTATATAGCCGGAAATGAACCAGACTTTTACGAAAAATTACGGTATTATAACTGGGAGTATGAGGCACAACACTATGGTGTAGAAGCACAGGCTAAAATTGAGCGTTTTGCAGCGCAGAAATGCCACGTACTTACAACAGTAAGCGATGTAACAGCGAAAGAATGTGAAGTGTTTTTTGGGCGGACCTGTGATTTGATATTACCTAATGGGTTGAATGTTACCCGTTTTGCTGCAATACACGAATTTCAGAATCTACACCTGAAATACAAGGAGAAAATTCATCAATTTGTGATGGGGCACTTCTTCCAGAGCTATTCATGGGACTTAGACAATACTTTGTATTTCTTTACTTCGGGGCGTTATGAATTCAGAAATAAAGGATATGATTTGACTCTGGAAGCATTGAAAAGGCTCAACTTCAAGATTGTACAGGCTGGCCTTGACACCACGATTGTAATGTTTATTATTACTAAAAACCCAGTGTATTCGATTGATCCTGAGGTGCTTCAATCAAGAGCTGTTATGGAGGAAATCAGAGAGACTTGTGACGCAATCGAAAAACAGGTTGGCGAACATCTTTTTCATGCGTCAGCCTCCAATGAAAATCATAATTTGCCTGATTTGAATGAATTTGTAGATGAGTACTGGCGATTAAGATTACGCCGCACTATTCAAAGTTGGAAAACAAAGAAATTGCCACATACGGTTACACATTTGCTGAAACAGGAAGATGATATTACGGGTTATCTTAAGCAAACTAACCTTCTGAACCATCAGCAGGATCGTGTAAAATTTGTTTATCATCCCGATTTTATTTCTCCTACCAACCCGTTGTTCGGTATGGAATACAGCCAGTTTGTGAGGGGTTGTCATCTGGGCATTTTTCCGAGTTATTATGAGCCTTGGGGTTATACACCATTAGAGTGTGTAGTGAGAGGGATTCCAACTGTAACCAGTGATTTATCAGGCTTTGGGGATTTTATGATTCAATTAATGAAAGACTACGATAGTGTAGGGGTGTATGTTGTTGACCGTAAAGACAAAAGTTATGATCAGGCCGCAGATCAATTGGCTGATATATTGTTTAATTTCGTAACTATGAATCGCAGAGACCGTATCATGCAGCGTAACCGGGTAGAGAATATTTCTGAGATATTTGACTGGACAAATCTGCGCTCTTATTATGATACTGCGCATGATTTAGCACTAAAACGAAAAGGTGTAACCAGATTGTAAGCCAAAAAAAAGGGAAGATTGTGAAATCTTCCCTTTTTTTATTTTGCTGCTTCTTCTACCCATTTAGTCATTTCCTGGAGCACTAATTCGCTCGATCCCATAAAGCCGGTACTTTTAAATTTGATTTTCCCTTCTTTATCTATACAGAATTTAGCCGGAATACCATTTACTCCATAGTTCAAGGCAACTTCTCCGCCCATATCGTAAATGATAGGGAAAGTATTGAAGCCTCTCTGATTAACAAAGTTAGTAACAGTTTCTTTCCATTTGCTTTGGTCAACTCTTTCAAATGTGTTTACAAATAAGAATTGCACGTTCGGATTATTCTTGTATTTATCCATCGCTTGTTTCATGCCTGGAAAAGACATAATACAAGGCCCACACCATGTAGCCCAGAAATCAAGAATAACTACTTTACCTTTTAGTTCTGACAATTTTACAGGCTTTCCTGACATATCTACCAATGAGAAATCAGGTGCTTCTGAACCTACTGATCCTGCACTTCTGCGTTTTACGTCTTCAATAAATAATTTAGCAAAAAAATGATTTTGTCCTTCTTTTTGCAATTGTTCTGCAGTTTTAGCGAATGTTTCATAATCCCTTTCAGGATTCAGAAAATTGTTTATAGCAATCAATCCCGCTAATGAAGTTCCTAACTCAGCTATCATGGGCTTGATAGCATTATAATAGGTTTCTTCAGCAGCCATATATTGTGCTTGTATTTCTTTCTTTTTTTTCTCGTCTTTTTTTATTGCATCAAATTGTGTTTGTAAAGTGGTTTGAGTCTGACGGAACTTCTGTGCTTCTGCCACTATCTGGTTGAACTTTGCCATAGCAGGTGAACCATCTACACTAAAAGTAGCGGCTTTATCAGGTGTGCTAACACCATCTGCTACAACATTCAGATTTTCGCCACCATCTAAAATCAGGCCTATTAACTGTTGATTAGCAATATTAAGTTGATAAATGCCCGGTTCTGGGATGTTACCTTTAAATGAGAAAGTCTGATCGGCAGCAATACTCACAGAATCTATTTTCAATGGAATGTTCCTGTCGTTCATTCTTTCAAGGTACACTTTACCTGATACCGGATTATTTAATTTTCCTTTTACAGTAAAAGGTTTTCCGTTGGTAGTACTTGCTTTTGTTTCAGCAGGAGCATTCTGCGGCTGAGACTGACAAGCGATACCAAAGGCTAAAAAACATATAGCAAAAATAGATTGTTTCATAAATGTGTTAATTCAAATATTCTATAATTAATAACTGGGCTGATTATTTTAAAGCATCCATCAGTAACTGATTAGTGAGTTTGGGGTCAGCAGTACCTTTTGATTTTTTCATTACTTCTCCAACAAACATGCCAAGTAAGCCTTTCTTGCCGTTCTTAAATTCTTTTACTTTATCAGGGTAAGAAGACAGAACCTCGTTGATTAACGTTTGCAAAGCGTCCGTATTGCTTTGTTGAATCAAATTGTTCGATTCAGCTAATGATAAAGCTGTTTTATTCGGGTTGTCTATTAACAATGGGAAAAGTTTTTGCGCGGCAGTAGAGCTACTAATCTTATTTTCATCAACAAGAGATATTATCTCAGCCAATTGTTTAGGTTTTAGTAGTAGTTCGCTGATTTCAATGCCTTTGTCATTTAGATAACCTTTAATGGTCGAGGTCAGCCAATTGGCAATGGCTCTGTGATTTTTGATAAATTGAGCTGTTTCCAGAAAATACCCGGCTATATCTTTACTATCGGTTAATACTACGGCATGTTCATCTAAAATGCCATATTCCTGTGTAAATTGCCTGAATAGTTCATGAGGTAGGGCAGGCATCCGGGCTTTAACCAGCTGTAACCATTCATCAGAAATTCTGATAGGGGCTAAATCAGGTTCAGGGAAATAACGATAGTCATTCATGGTTTCTTTTACACGCATCCCATAGGTTTCACCTGTATCAGCATCAAACATACGCGTCTCCTGAAGAATCTTATCTCCATTCTCAAACATCCGTACTTGTCGCTTAAACTCAAACTCTACAGCCCTTTGCAGGTTACGGATAGAGTTCATGTTTTTTACCTCTACTTTGGTTCCTAACGTCTCGGTTCCTAACGGACGAATCGAAATATTCAAGTCAGCCCGCATAGAGCCTTCTTCCATATTTCCATCACAAATATCTAAGTAGCGTACGATCTTCCTTATCTCGGTCAGATAAGCCCCTGCTTCTTCGGCACTTCTCATACAAGGCTCTGATACAATCTCAATCAGAGGAGTACCTGCTCTGTTATAATCTAAACGTGTATAAACACTTTCGCCTTCATGTACTGACTTCCCCGCATCTTCCTCCAGGTGGATATGATGTAGTTCAAGAAATCTTTCTCTGAACTGCTTGCCATTCTTCAAGCGTACGCTTACACCCCCACCTTTACAAATCGGATGTTTATCCTGCGACACCTGATAGCCTTTTGGCAGATCAGGATAAAAATAATTTTTGCGGTCAAAATAATTATATCTGTTTATTTCGCAACCACAGGCCAAACCCATTCTGATGGCGTATTCTACAGCTTTTTTATTCAATTTTGGTAAGACACCGGGGTGCCCTAATGTAATAACACTGATATTAGTATTTGGCTCGCTGCCAAAATGATTAGAATCGGAAGAGAAAATTTTACTTTCAGTTGAAAGCTGACAATGCACTTCTAATCCTATAACAATTTCGTATTGCATGAAATGAGGTTTTTCGTAGAGATATAATGCGTTACGTTCCGAGTCTCTGACGGCATCAGAACAATCGTCTATCCTTTTGAACTATTCGATTTATAATAAATTTGTTAGGATGGATAGCTCCTTTGAGACGTAATACATCTTGCGGTGAATCGTATGTCTCTACCTGATTCGATGATTTTTAAAATAGTTATTTCCTGAATCTTGATTCAATACATTTTACCTATCCAGACCCGGTCTCACAAATTTACGAGCATTCGGGAAATCTTTTTCAATTTGTCGGCGTAGTTTTTCAAGGTGAAGCAAGATTTCGCTAATCTTGTTTGCTTTTTCCGGGAAATGTACTTGTAATACTAACCAAGCTGCCAGGCTTCTGTCAATACTAATTAAAGTCAGTTTAGCTTTGCCATTATAGTAATCAATCATGAAATCGCTCAGGTCTTCTTCAAAAAAAAGCTGGCAGGCGTTTCTAATTTTAATATAGATTAGGCTCTGGTACCAGTTAATTACCTCAAAAGCATCTTCTATGCGCAAGAGTGCTTTTTCCGCTTCTTCAACAGAAATAAGCCCTTTATTTAAATCATTCTGAAATTCCACGCCTTTGCCTTTCATAAAACCCTGTTCTTTTTTCAGAAACGAGCCATATAAGTAGGTATATTCTTTGGCAGCTTTTACATTTCTATGTTTGTTTGCTTCTTTATGAGGGTCAATAATGGGTGTAGCAGTATCGGCCTGGCTTACAACCTCTTCCCAGCTCATACCTTTCTCTTCAATCAATTGTTTAATCAGATCTGTAGTTTGTTGAAAAACCTCTGTCAGACTATCCTCTGTACTGGTCTGGCGGCTCTGATCCTCTTTATATTTGCGCATGGCAAAATTCATACATTTATCGGTAAAGGCACAGCGGTCACACCAACTATCACAGTAGTTGTAAATACCGTCAATGAAGTCTGGATTCTTCAGGAATTTCAAAAAATCCTTTGGTGTCTGACTACTCATTCTTAATCCTTTAATAAACAACAAATGAAATTTACTTCAAACTTAAAGCTATTTTTCAAGAAGTTCAAACCCTAAAGTATTAAGTCTAAACTTCAATAAAACCGTTTATCCATTTCTTGTGGCAGGTATATAAGATTGTTTCGTAAGATTGTCTTATCAAAACTCGTATAAAGCCTTATAAGTTTCATCGAATTGGTTCATCGAAATGAAAAATATTTTCCTCATGAAATTTGCTAAAATCTTATTGCCTAAGCTTTCTCTGCTATTACTTGTAAATGTTTTTGTTCAGGCACAACAGCCCAGTGCTACAAGTGTTAATAGTTCAAACGCAGATAAAATAGGGTTGCAAGAGGCCGTTGATGTGGCCCTGAAAAACAATCTCTCTATCAAGCAAAGTGGCCTGACAGTTGAAAATAGCCTGAATACCTTCGAACAGTCTAAATGGACAAGATACCCTAATCTGAACGGAAGTGCTAACCTGAATTTGTTTTCAGGTCGTAACATCAACCCTTACACTAATGGTATTATTACTAATACTGTGGGGTCTAATGGGTTTGGACTTTCGTCGGGTGTTACTATTTTTGATGGATATCAGACACGAAACAATATAGCACTTAACCAGACGAACCTCGAAGTAGCAAGGTTAGATTTGCAAGCTATGAAAAACACTATTACGCTGAATGTAGTAGTGGCTTATCTGAATATACTTTCACAGGAAGACCTTCTGGCTATTTCTCAAAGACAGGTCGAGGTTTCAAGAATACAGTTAGAGCGCACACAAAAAATGGTCAATGCAGGGTCGGTTCCTGAAACAAATCTTTATGATATTCAGGCGCAACTGGCTAATGATGAAGTACAGGTAGTTAATGCCGAAAATGCCATTATATCAGCTAAATTAACTTTGAAACAATTGTTAAACGTCGCAGCAGACAGAGATTTAGATGTAGTAAGAATAGAGGTGCCGAATCCGAATATCCAGCCTTATCCGAACTCCCCGGAGGAAGTATATAATATTGCACAAGGTTTTTTGGCAGATGTGCAGGCGGCTGATATGCGTGTAAAGGCCGCCGAGAAAGGAATAGATATTGCTAAGGGGCTGAAATATCCAACTATAACAGCATTTGCCAATGCGAACAGTTCTTCTTCTACAGCAGCAGAAAAAGTGTTAGTGTCACAAAAAATTGTTGAGACCGAGGCTGGTTATGTAGATATAGCGGGTGTACGATATCCGGTTATTGCCTTACTTCCAACTTCATCTACCACTACCGAAAAAATCGGTTATTTCAGACAGTTAGGGGGTAATGTAAATCTTTCTTTAGGATTAAGTGCACGAATTCCGATTTTTAATGGATATAACGCTAAGTATCGGACAACAGGGGCAATTATCCAAAAAAAGCAGGCAGAAGTACAGGCCGAGAATGTCCGTTTGCGTTTGCGTCAGGATATTGAGACGGCTTATGTGAATATGAGCAACTCAGCTAAGAGATATTCTGCTTTGGGTAATCAGGTACGGGCTTTGGAAGAGTCATTCAGAGCTTCTGAGTCAAAATTCAACGTAGGCTCCCTGAACTCGTTAGATTATAGCATTGCAAAAACAAATCTTGATAGAGCCAGAGCCAACCAGATTCAGGCAAAGTATGACTATATTTTCAGAATCAAGATTTTAGATTATTATCAAAATAAACCACTTAATTTCTAAGACTTTCTCACTGGGCTGGCTTAGATTTGAATACTTACCTTATTACTAATTGTTTACAAATTTATTTTCTCAATGAAAAAATCAAATAGAATCTGGTGGATTTTGGGCGGTGTAGTAGCCCTACTTGTAATATTTCTATTCGTTGCAAAATCGGCAGGTTGGATAGGTAAAGAAAAACCTACCGAAGTAGAGTTTGTAAAAGTAGGAAAAACAGATATTATTGAAACAGTTTCAGCATCGGGTAAAATCCAGCCTGAGGTTGAAGTGAAAATTACCCCTGATGTTCCCGGTGAGATTATCGGTTTGTACATAAAAGAGGGTGATTCTGTAAAAAAAGGACAACTTCTATTGAAAGTTCAACCTGAAAACTATATTTCAATTACTCAACGCGCAGAGGCTGTTGTGAATCAGTCAAAAGCCAGTGCTGAACAGGCAAAGTCAACGATTGCACAAGCAGAAGCTCGCCAGATACGTGCACAGGCAGAATATAACCGTCAGAAAAAACTATTTGATGATAAAGTAATTTCGGCTTCTGATTTAGAGATTGCTGAAACCAACCTTAAGGTAGCTAAACAAGATGTAGCCGCTGCAAAAGCTAACCTGGAGGCTTCAACTTTTAATATCAGAAGTGCTGAAGCTGGGTTGAAAGATGCTTCTGAAAACCTACGTAAAACAAGTATCTATGCCCCTATGAATGGCATAGTGTCAAAATTGGCTGTAGAATTAGGAGAAAGAGTGGTGGGTACCTCACAAATGGCAGGTACTGAAATGCTTCGTATTGCCAACCTGAATAATATGGAGGTGAGAATCAATGTAAACGAAAATGACATTGTAAGAGTAAGCTTAGGTGACACTGCCAATATTGATGTGGATTCGTACTCATTAACAGGCAAGAAATTTAAAGGTATTGTAACTCAGATTGCTAACACAGCCAATGGTTCTGGAGGAACCTTAGCCGCCTCATCGGCTGCTACTGACGCCGTAACAGAATTTGAGGTGAGAATCAGAATCCTGCCTGAATCATATCGTGACCTGATAGATAGACAAGCCAGGAAAGTATATCCTTTTAAACCGGGTATGACTGCAACGGTAGATATTATTACTGAGAAAAAAGAAAAAGTTTTGAGTGTGCCGATTGCCGCAGTAACTACCCGTGATGGTAGTGATGGAGAAAAGAAAGAGCAACAGGGCCCACCAAATGAAGGTCAAGCCTCAAATGAGCCAGTAAAACCTAAGAAAAAAGAATTACCAAAAGAGGTAGTATTTGTAGCAGATAAAGACAGTAAGGTGAAATTACGGGAAGTAAAAACAGGTATTACTGATACTGCTGCCGGAACCATTGAAATTAAAGGTGGATTGAAAGAGGGCGAAGAAATTGTGTCAGGGCCATTCATTGCAGTATCTAAAAAACTGAAAGATGGTGATGTAGTTACCAAAAAAGTAGAACAGAAAGATAAAGACAAGAAGAAATAGTAATTTGAAAACGCCAACCAAACATACCCTACAAAAGACTGCTGGAAAGCGGTCTTTTGTTTTTTCAAGGCTTTTGGTTTATTTAGCATCATAAACTAAATCCTTTAGGATAAAAATATGAAAATAACGATTATAGGAGGGGGCAGTTGGGCAACAGCTATTATTAAAATTTTGAGTGAAGGTAATGTGCAGATTAAATGGTGGATGCGTAATAGTGAAGACGCAGAGTATATAAAAAAATTACACCATAATAGAAACTATCTGAGCAGTGTAGAGATTCATCCTTCAAAAGTAAGACCCTACACCAACCTGAAAGAAGCCCTACGTGACACCGAATGGGTGGTGTTGGCTGTACCGGCGGCTTTTTTGGCTGATGCTCTTACGACTATTAACAAAAACCACCTTCAAGACAAAAAGATTATATCTGCTATCAAAGGTATGATTCCTGCTACCAACCAGTTAGTAACCGACTGGATAGAGCAAACCTATGATGTGCCTGCTGATAATATAGGAGTTATTGCAGGCCCTTGCCATGCCGAAGAAGTGGCTTTAGAGAAGCACTCATATCTGACCATTGCTTCTCCTAACCTGATATTAGCTAATGATTTTGCTGATTTGTTGCGCTGTCGTTTTGTGAGTACTTCGGCTTTAGATGATTTGTATGGAGTAGAATATGCTGCCGTAATAAAAAATATTGTAGCATTAGCTTGTGGTATTACGCATGGATTGGGTGGGGGAGACAATTTTCAGGCTGTAATGGTGTCAAATGCTATGCAGGAGATATGCCGTGTGGTAGATGTAATAGACCCTATGAAACGGGATTTAAGTGCATCGGCATATTTGGGCGATTTACTGGTAACTGCTTACTCACAGTTCAGTCGTAACCGTACTTTCGGTAATATGGTAGGGCGGGGTTATAGTGTAAAAGCTGCTCAACTGGAAATGAATATGATAGCCGAGGGTTATTACGCTGTAAAGTGTATATACGAAATGCTGAAAGGCTATGATATAGATATGCCTATTACTAATTTTGCTTATCAGATACTCTATCAGAATGCGCCTTTGAAGAAAGAATTTGAATATTTGAAAGAGAAATTGAAGTAAAAGAAGCCATGTTATATGGCAAGAACGACCTGTTGGCGATATATTATTAAATAGTAAATTATATTAGTATTTTTAACTTTTGAATTTCACACTTATGCCTACTTACGAACAAGTATTTGAAAACAACCAGGTCTGGTTGAATGAAAAAAAGAGAACGAATAAAGAGTTTTTTGAAAATCTGGCCAAAGAGCAACGTCCCGACTACCTGTATATAGGGTGCAGTGATAGCCGTGTTACTGCTGAAGACCTGATGGGTGCTGGGCCTGGTGAAGTTTTTGTACACCGGAATATTGCTAATCTGGTGAATGCTACTGATTTAAACGTGATGTCCGTGATTAATTACGCCGTGCGCTATTTAGGTGTAAAGCATGTAGTTGTTTGCGGCCATTACAATTGCGGTGGTGTAAAAGCGGCTATGCAACCTGTTGATATGGGAATTCTGAATCCTTGGTTAAGAAATATCAGAGACGTGTATAGATTGCACAAAGACGAACTGAATGCTATTACTGATGAAGGGGAACGTTATGATCGCCTGGTTGAATTAAATGTGCAGGAGCAATGTATCAATGTAATTAAACTCGCAAGCGTTCAGCAGGAATATTCGAAAAAAGGATTTCCCACTGTACATGGGTGGGTTTTTGATATAAAAACCGGAACGCTCATAGATCTGAAACTTGATTTCAATAAACTTCTGAAAGATATACAGGAGATTTATTATTTAGGAGAATAAAATGTAATCAGAGAGGGTTTTCAGTCGAAAAGCCTCTCTGAATTACTATAGCTTACCTAAAAACCTTGTTACCAAAAAAACTACACCTGACATAATACCTTGCACGGTAGTAAGCACGCCTAAACTCATATTTGCTTTATTGTCGATACCATCTGTCATAAAATGATGAATGCTGACACTAATTGAGACGATAATAATACCGCATAGAATGGCTGTTATGATACTCTTCATAAACCCTGAAATCTTCGGGTTTTTTCTCAACAAATATATACACCTGCATGATAAAAACAGTGGTAAAAGGCAGATAATTACTGCGTAGACTACTTCCATATTTTATAAAAAACTCCTGATTTTGGCCGCGGTTTCAGCCAGTTGCTCCTGCGAAAACTTTAATTTATTGTTGAAATTCATATCGTTCATGCTGTTCATTGGTATCAGATGCACGTGTGCATGAGGTACTTCCAGACCAATGACAGCTATTCCGATGCGCTTGCAGGGTATAGCTTTTCTGATGGCAGGCTCTATTTGTTTAGCAAACTGCATTAAGCCAGTATAGAGTTTATCATCTAAATCGAACAGGTAGTCAACTTCCTTTTTGGGAATAACTAAGGTATGTCCTGTAGCACAAGGAAAAACATCAAGAAAGGCAAGAAAATCTTCTGTTTCAGCAATTTTATGTGATGAAATTTCACCGGCTACTATTTTTGAAAAGATAGAAGGCATAGGATAAATAATAAATTTGGGCGTAAGGTAATAAATTTTGGTTTTGGTTAGGTCTGAAAATTACTTTAATAGATTTTTTAAAGCGGTTTCAACCGAAGTGAATTTATAAGAAAAGGATAATTCTTCCGAAACCCTTTTATTTTTGACATAATTGCCTCCCAGCACTACAACAGACAATTCTCCAAAAAGCATTTTTAATAAAAAAGCCGGAACGTTCGGTGTCCATAGTGGACGTTTCAGTATCTCGGCTGCTATTTTGGTCATTTCTTCGTTCCGTACAGGAGCAGGAGCAACAGCATTGTAAAACCCATTCATTTTAAAATCTTCAATGGCTTGTAAATATAATTGGCACATATCATCAATATGTATCCAAGACATCCACTGCTTACCACTACCTAAAGGTGAACCTATACCTAATTTAATTGGCTGTAGCAGCTTAGGTAAAGCACCACCATCATCACTTAATACAATTCCCGTACGAAGGCTCACCGTTCTTTCAGCTTGTGTGAATTTTTCTGTCTCTTCTTCCCATATTTTTGTACAGGTAGCTATAAAATCATCACCCGCCGGGCTATTTTCATCTAATCGTGTTTCACCTGTGTCACCTCCGTAAAAACCGATACCTGAAGCAGATATAAAAGCTTTGACTCTGGTTTTTTGCTCTTTTAAATGCTGATTTAACATTTTAATAGGCTTGATTCGAGAATCTATAATTTCCTGCTTACGCTTATCTGTCCAGCGTTTATCAGCAATTCCGGCACCCGCAAGATGAATAATATAATCAATATTTTTCAGTGCATCAGTGTCTATTATACCTTTTTCAATATCCCATTGATAAATCTTTACATTAGGAGTAGCCTCTTTTTTGCGGCTTAATAAGGAAACATGATGGCCCTTGCTTAATAAAAGTTGTGTCAGATGCTTACCGATAAGCCCTGTACCACCGGTAATTAAAATATTCACTTTGTGTTAGTAATTAGTTGTAGCCATACAACATAGAAATGCCTGGAAATGTTTCTCTTAAGATTTTTCAAAATCTGATAAATGCACAATTGAAGCTGGTTCTTTAAAATAAGCCAAGCATATAGCCATCAATATTTTTCAAAATCTCACTAACTTTGGCGATTCTTGTAGAGAGCTTCTATAGAAAAGCCCTAAGCACTTTAAAAAAATCATGACCAGAACATTACCGCAGGATTACCTCAAACTCCATCTGATTGTTATCATCCTGGGCTTTACAGCTATTCTTGGCCGCCTGACTGATGTATCCGCTTTAGGTGTGGTTTTTTACCGTACTCTTCTGGCCTCATTGGGTATGTATGGAGTTGCAAGAATTCAGAAAAAAAATATACTTATTCCTTTTAAAGAAAGTCTGCCTTTATTAGGCGTAGGAGCCATTATTTCTTTGCATTGGATGTGCTTTTTTGGCTCTGCAAGGGCTTCTACTATTGCTATCAGTCTTGTAACTTTTTCGGTGACCTCCTTTTTTACGAGTATCCTTGAACCCCTCATAAAAAAAACGAAAATCAGTTGGATAGAGGTACTATTAGGTGTTCTTGTAGTAGCAGGAATGTACTTTGTATTCAAATTTGAGTACCAATACATCACCGGAATTGTCATTGGTATTCTGGCAGCTTTTTTAGCGACTGTATTTTCGGTAATCAATGCCCAACTTACCAAAAAATATCAGGCACAGACTATTACCTTTTACGAAATGGTAGGCGCATTTGTAGCCTCGTGGGTGTTTATACCAATTATTGTTTATGCTTCTCCTGATACACATTTTCAATTGATACCAAGCCCAAAAGACTGGATTTGGATAGCTATTTTGGGCCTGATATGCACTGTGTACCCTTACAATGAAATGGTAAAACTATTGAAGAAAATTTCTGCTTTTACGCTTAATCTTTCTATCAATATGGAGCCTATTTATGGTATCCTGTTAGCCTATTTCATCTTTGGTGAAAAAGAACGCATGACTACTGGTTTTTATATTGGGGGTATATTGATATTATTATCTGTGATACTGCATCCGTTTTTAAAGCCAGCGAAATAAAATTACTAATTACTCACCCGACTTTCCTCTTCATTTCTGGTATTTTGTCTAAGCTTATAACCTGATTTACCAAAATTATAGGTTAATGAAAATACTAGACGCTGGTTTCCATACCAATGTGAAAACTCATTGTTGATAATACTTTTTTCTCTGAAAACCAGACGGAAGTAATAGGTATTGGTAATATCATAAAAGGTAAATTTGGTATTCAGTTTGCCTTTCAACCACGTTTTCTGCAAACCTAAATCTATATAATACACAGGCTTCATAATATATAAACTGTTTCCTCTGGAAGAGACATACAAATAATAAATATCGAACGTCAAATCTTTAGCCAATGTAAAAACCTGACTGCCATTTATCATATAATTCTTAATCGGAATCTGATAAACTACTCCATGATAAGGCATTTGCTCTTTTTTGTAGTATAAACCAAGATTATGATTCATGCGCCACCATTTTTTTACCACGATAGACCAGTTGGCTTCAAGTGTGGCAAAATCATTATAAGGTAAATTCTTACCCAGATACTCCAATACGTTAGTCGCACGGTTATATTCCGGATAACGTGTCATAGGATCTACTTCGCGACCTGCATTCAGCAAAATATAGAAGTTTTTTTTTGTATAAGTTAGGCTTAATTGCTTGGTGACAGAAGGCAATAGATAAGGATTCCCAATCCAATAATTCAGAGGGCTCAGATAGAACTTGAAAGGGTTCAATGCTTCAAAACCAGGACGCGTCATTCGATGCGTATAAGCAACGGTCATTTTCTGCTCATTCGCTAACTGATAAGAGAGATTAATACTTGGCAGCCATTTTAAGTAATTACGTTCAGTGATTTGATTACTCGTGATTGCATTGGCAAAGCTATGTGTGTTTTCTGCACGCATACCTATTTTATAATCCAGTTTGCTCCATTTTTGCCCATATATCAGATATGTGGCTGATATGTATTCGTCATAATGGAAATTATTGGTTCTGCTTGGATCAGGTACAAAAATATTGTCTTTGGCAAGTGTGTCATATCTAAGATGATTCTTAGTACTAATAGCAGCAAATTTTGCCCCTATTTCTAATTTACCTTTCCCTATATTACTGACAAAATCTGATTGAATAGAACGGATAGAAATATCATTAAGTAGATTTGTTTTCCAGTAATTGAATAAATCTCCGGTAAGGGTTTGTGTATTCTGAATATCTTCTTTCCGACGATTATTTATCTGAGAGAATATTCCTAATATGTGTAAATCATTTTTACTGATACGGGTGTCATAGCTCAAATTGATGCCATAATTTCTTTGTGATGGTATATAATTATTCATACTATGAAGGTTTGATAATACATACTCACCTGTCGAGTTAGTAAAATGCAGAGTATTATCGGCCCAGGCCTTTCGATTGACTTGATTAGTACGCAATATCAGCCCGAGATTATGATTCTTTTTTATATGGTAGTCTGCCTCAAACTGTAAATTAAGGTTGGTGTTATTGGTTTTCTGCCAGGTATCTGTGCGCATAATATTGGTATTTGCCTGATGTTGTAGTGCCCGATAGCGATAGACCGTAGCACCTGTCTGATAGCCCAATCTTGCTGTATATGCCACTTTTGGCGTGTTATAGGTTAGGGTAAGGTTATTATTGTTAAGTGTATAAACCCCTTGTTGCAAAGTACCCACATAATTACCAATCCAGCCCAAAGTTTTATCACGTTGTAGCTTAATATCAATAATAGCTTTGTATTCGGCATCATACCTGCCCGATGGATTGGCGATGATTTCAATAGAGGCAATCATTTCAGGTGTAAGGCTATTCAGATAGTTTTGTAGTTGCTCTACACTCATAGGCATTGGCTTGCCATCAATGAAAATAGCTGGTATAACTCCTCCGGCCATTGAAAGGCTACCGTCATTATTGATTTGTACACCTGGCATTTTTTTCAGTATATCAAAGCCATTGGTCGCCGTGGTAAATAGTTTATTATCAGCTATATTCACAATTAGTTTTTCATCAGTCTGTTGTATCTGTATTTTATCTGCCTTCACATTCACTTCGTTCAGTACTTGACTGGTGGGGGTCAATACAATATCATTCAATTGCAAAGCCGATAGTGTACCATTCTCTACTGAGAAAGCCTGATAATATTTTTGGTGTTCAATAGATGAAAAGAAAAGAATAAAGCTACCTTTAGGCACAGAGGATAATTGAAAAATACCTGAGGAATCGGTAATGCTCCCTTTCACTAAAACAGAATCTTTTGAAGCAAGCAAAGAAACATTTACAAAGGGAACGCCCTGCTTAGATACATAATCAATGACTTTTCCTGAGATATTAATCTGAGAAAATGCTACAGAATAAGCAAGAAAAAATAGAACAGTTGCAAATAATAATTTCGACATAAGATATACATTTAAACAAAAACTTGTCAAATGTAATTTTTGAAGGAGAAATCGTAGTTCGGAGTTTGAAATTCAGGAGTACGAAATTATAAAGCAGAACTTCAGTGTATGTCAAGCCTGGTTGTAATATATTGATAAGTACTGGTTTATGAATTAACACTTTTTCCTGCATTCTCTTTGTAGAGCATTGGAGTGGTATGTCTGAGTTTTTTGAAAGTTGTATAAAAAGTAGATTTAGCATTAAAGCCTACTTCGTATCCGATAGCCTCAAGCGTAAGATTTGGTTGCTCAATAATCATTCGGCAGGCTTCATTAATCCGGTATTCGTTGATATAAGTAGAGAAACTTTTGCCTAAATTATCATTCAATAATTGTGATAGCTGATGTCCCGGTATATTGATTTTCTTCGACAAATCATTCAATTTTAGATTGGGGTCTTTGTATAACTCCTGATCTTGTAAGATTTGTTCTAATTTTTGCACTAATGTAGCTGCCTGTTTATCTCCTATTTTCTTATTCAGATATTTATCCTGTACAGCAAATACATTTATCTCCATTTTCTCTTTTTTCAATAAGAACAAAATGCTGATATACAGAATAAAAGTAAACGAAAGTGGGCCAGTGATATAAAAACCTTGCTGAATATTGAGAAGTGAAAAAAGATAGCTAAGAAAAATGATGGTATTACCTGTGAATAGCAGCAACTGAAACTGTTCTGACAGATTTAACATTTCTTCTTTATTAAAGAGTTTTGTAAATACCTCTTTCATTTTTACTCCTGCGGCTAAAGTATATAGAAACCATTGCAGATAAATGAACCTTATCAATTGACCCCATAAGTCTGGGTGCTGCTCATAGGTAAACAATACACCGATCGGAACAATGATGGCGAGATGAAGGGCAAAATTTAATTTCCAGTACTTAGGTATTTCAACGATACGCTCACGGATTGACTTTATTAAATAGAAGAGTGTAGGTCCAATGAAGAAACAGGTAGATAAGCCGATTTGCAGGTAAATCTTAGCTAAACCAGGCTTAAAAATTAAGAAGACTGATTTTCCGACTCTGATACTCAAGCATAATAATAAAACACCTAATAAAAATCCTGTAAAAGTCCGGACTTTTTTGAAGACTAAAAAATAAGCAGATAAAAGCAGGCCGTTGAAGACACCTAACCCACTAAAGAAAAATAGTATGCCCTGCCTGATGTTCATGATTCAAGAAATTTTAGCATAGGTTCTTGCTACAAAAATATCTAAAATATGCTAAGCAAATCAGGAATTAGGATATACTTTTCAGGAGAAATTGTAAACGGATGGCTAATAAACAAAAAAGGTCTTTCAGAATTTTCCAAAAGACCTTTTTTGCACGTAAATCTGATAATTATTTTTTACCATAACGTTTGTTGAATTTATCAACACGTCCGGCTGTATCAAGCAATACATTTTTACCAGTATAGAATGGGTGAGAGTTTGAACTAACCTCCACTTTGTAAACAGGGTATTCGTTACCATCTTCCCAAACAATACTCTCTTTTGTGTTAACACAAGAGCGCGTTAAAAATTTGTAGTCCGATGATAAATCCCAGAAAACAACTGGTCTATAATTTGGATGAATATCTTTTTTCATTGCTGTATTTGTATTGAACTTCTTAAAATCGCTAAAACGGGTTGCAAAATTAGAAATATTTAAACAAAAAACAAAGCGTATTCCATAAAATAATGGAAGAAATTCAATATTTTATTCCTTAGTTATAACAACCCTTTATTTCAGCCCTGAAAACTGCGTTATTATCTACCTGAAAACCTGCGCCCAAAATAACAGCATTGCCGGCCTCGTAGCTGATATTAGATGGTGTGAATATCTTATTGGTTGCATTGATGGTTTGTCCGGCTGTTTTAATAAGTGTCGCTCCTGTATAATTATCGTTCGGACTTACTAAAGTTAAGACACTTGAAGTAATACTGATAGTTGTACCATTAGAATTACTATTGATAGTAGGATTAGTAGAAACTACCCGAATTTTATACTGATTTCCTGCTACTACATTGGCAGGAATTGTACAGGCTACATTTCCTGCTGTACTTGAAGTACCAATCACTACAGGGTTATCAAACGAGCTATACAAATCTGATAATTGTACTTCAAACTGATTACCAATGGCAAAAGTGCCCGTAGTGCCGAAGTTGACATTAAAAGTATTAGAACCACCCGCACAAAGCGAATTAATATTAAAAGTGGGTGTTTCGATAGTGGCATTGCTGGCAATAATGTTGAAATTCATAACCGCAGGGCCATAGGTAATGCTTCCCTGTGCATTATCCTGATTGTAGCCTGTTACCGTCAAGGTATAATTACCCACAGGCAAATGACGCCCTAAGACGTTGTTACTTGTGTTATTGAAAAGAGCATAAATAGGTACACTTTCTATGGTTTCATGATTCTGGAATGGAGCAGGGCCCTGTAATAACATTCTGAAACTCTCAATGGTTACCGTTGGGCATATAGGATTTAATATAATAGATGTTTCTTCCGGCACTTGTGCAATCACCATATTATTAACTAAAGGAAACTTATAGTCGAAAGGATAACCTGCCAGTACATAGTCAAAGTCTACTACTTTGCTACAAGGATTATTATCACTCACTGATACGAAGGTAGTAGCTGTGGCAGTACAGGTGTTTTGCGTAACAGTAACTGTATAAGTGCCAGCCATAGTAATAGTAGCGCCATTAATAGTAGCTGGATTATCGTTACTGTTAAAGGCATTTGGGCCTGTCCAGCTATAACTACTTCCTCCTGAAGCTGTCAACTGAATCGTTTGACCTACATTATAAGGTCCTGTATTACTGGCTATAGCATTAATAAGAGTAACTGTAATTGTAGCAGGATTAGCATTGGCTTCAACACAAGCCCCATTCTTTACTACTGCTCTGAATTGAGTATTTTGTGTCAGTCCCGAATAATTCTGAGTAGTTGTAGTATTATTAATTGTGGTAATGGTAGCAAAATTGTCAACAGATGACTCCCATCTGAGAACTGTACCGATATGTCCTGAAAGCGTGAGTGTACCGCTATTGCTACCTGCACAAACGTTAGTATTGCCATTTACAGTTCCGGCTTGGGTTACACAGCCGGGGATAATAGTAAGAGAAGCTGGTACACGGATGCTTGTCTGGCAACTTAAGCCACTGCCGGCACAAGCAGCTTCGGCATAATAAGTATAAGTTCCTGGAGAAGTATTGCCCGGGATATATTCATTACCTGTTCCAAGCTGACTACCCCCTGACTGGCTATCCCACCAGGTAATAGTGCTTGCTACTCCAGAACCGTTGGTATAAACTGTAATTGAAAAACCTTCTACGCAAAGTGGGTCAGCGGCAGCATCGTCATTGGCTATGAGCTTCCATGTTCCATTAGGGTTTTTACCATTTAACAGTTCCAGACTCTGGGCTGGATTGAAAGTGCCTGAGGCAGGTATAGTACCAACTGCCGCGCCTCCATCTTCAAATATGGTTGTTACAGTACCCACATAACTGCCATAAAAAGAATAAGTATTGGCGTTCAGCAGATTAATAGTTGTATTGTCGGGAGCTATTATTTTAAACGATACTTCATCGTTAAACGGATTGCTGTTCCCCCCTGTTGTTCCGCAGTCGTTAATGGTGCCCCCACTTCTTTTTCTCCACCTGACTGAAATCCTTATTAAAGTAATATTACCATTCACACCCGCTATTGTTGCAGTTGGATCAGGGCCGTTTTTGGTGCCATTATCGTAGCCAACGGTAGGGCCTGTATAAGTAGCTGTTTGTTGTGGATGGCAGTTGCTATTAGCTTGTAGTCCGTTTCCGGTAGTGATTACAGTACCTTGACTAATGGTTCTGCTTACGGTAACTGGTGCAGGCACCCCTAATTTTGAAGTAACCCTGATGGCGGTAGAAGACAGTGTACAATTCAGATTGGTAATGGCCACTGTGTACAAGCCAGATTCTTTTACTATTAATCTTGCCTGAGTTTGTTGGGGTAAGTCAGTATTATTTCTTTTCCATTGAAAACTATAACCGGAAGCAGTGTTGGCATCAAGAATTACCGAATCTCCTTCACAAAAAGTGGTGGGTCGGGTAATGGTAACATTCACAGTCGGACAATTCGGGTTCAATGTACTTAAAACAGCTGCATCAGCTCTGATTAATCCATTACCTGTGGCGTAGTCAAAACCTGTATCAAAGCCGGGTGTCGAAGGGTCGTCCATATCTACGCAAGAATTAATCAGGGCTGTTTTGATTGCGCCTGGTGTCAAGCCCGGATTCCCTTGTAGCATCAGACCTGCTACTGCCGCTGCATGAGGTGCTGCTGCAGATGTGCCATTGAAATTGGGCTTACCATCGCTCTCATAGTCATACCCTGCAATGAAAAAAGAGGTGTTGGCATTATCAGGGGCTACAATTTCAGGTTTTGCCCGCACAACAGGTGTAGGTAATAAATCGCCTGAAATAGATCTGTAAATAGGGGTACCGCCTCGAGAGGTATAAGATTCAGGCAGAGGTGGATTAACACCATATGCAGGCGTCTGGTCATAACTGGCAGCACCAACCGCTATAGTATTGGTGGCATTATGATGCCCGATAATGGTAGAGGCTTTAATGCCTGCAATAGTAGTAGGTGTAATAGACCAGCTTAAGCCACGAAATCCCACAAATTTAATGTTCCGGGGGTTTGTACCGGCTTTTTTAGTAATTAAGATATAGGCTGTGCCGGAACCATTTACCCCAAATAACTCAGCGGGGTCAGCACCGATATTACTTTCGTTACTGGAAGCTACTACCTGATAGTTCCCTCCGCTTTGTATTAAAAGATAAATTTCGAGGTCAGAAGTAGCTCCTGCTGAACCGTTTCCGGTACTGAAATAGGGGTCGTCCCATTCTAAAGTCATAGTCATACTACCTATTACCTGAATGGGCAGGAGATAAACGGGGCTTCCGGCTGTTCCAAAATTATGTGCAGTTTCAGTACTATTAATAAAAGGCTGAAAAGTTGATGACTGATAGGGGGCTTCGTACGAGCTATTGATGGAGTTTCCTGCTGATGAATAATAAGACACACCATAATTGGCGGCTACTTCATCAACCGCTTGTGCTATGAGGCCGTCCTGAAAAAAAGGTTCGAGCAGATATGTAATGTCATCTACAATAATTTTACAACCTGCTGCGGCCAGGGCTCTGATACCATTGGCAAAATCGGCTTCGCCATTGTACGCAGAATAATAATATAATTGTGCACCTGGAGCCACATCATGTATTATTTCTATCATGGCTCTTCCTTCATCGGCTCCACCGCTCAAAGATTCACTCAATACAGTTACGGGTGTAGTAAAACCATTAGGGTTGTCTGTGCCTGGCAACTCCCCTGCACTTACTCCTGCATTTGCACCACCTAATAAGTTATAACTATCAGATAAAACCCCTATTTTGACACCTGTTCCGTTGAGACCGGTCATTTGTCGGGCTATACCTGAACGTTGGGCAGAGTCACCCTGCGACATCACAGGGCCTGAATTATTCAAAGGTTTTATAACAGGCTGTATCCAGGAGATATTTCTTGAAGCATTAACCAGACTATTAATTTTATCTGTTTCTATCCAACAGGTAATCCTTTTTTTTGAGAATCCTATCATTTCGATAGTTGAGGCACTGAGTTCTTTCTGCAGATTAGCTACTTCTCCTTTAGCTATTACATCAACCAATATCTTTTTATTAACTTCCTTAAATTGGAATAACTCATAGTTGCGGACATTGCCTGCGTCAATCACCTGATTATTGTTTGCCAAAGTGGCTACTTGTGCTAACCCCAGCTTTAGTTTTGGTTGGGCCATAGGGGGTGTATAGCTGATTTGTTGTGCCTGTATTGAAAATGTAATGAGGCTTAAAATAAGTGAGTGAAATAGTAGAGATTTTTTCATAGGAACCGACAAACTGATAGGAAGACAAAATTGGAGATTTAATAATTAGAAAACAATACGGGTTTTCCTGTATTTATCAGACGGTAAAAGAATATTTATCCTGAACCTTATTAACCTCTTTGAGCCGGAATATCTGCGCCATCATTCAAAAAGGTTTCCACCATATTGGTAACCTTTTTAGGTTCTGTCTTGGTGGCTGGTAGCCTGAAACTATTACCGCTTTGCTTCGCTGCTGTTGTGGTTCAAAGGGGGATCCACCCTATTGGCTATCTTTTTCGATTCGGTTTTCATAGTTTATATTATTACATACTGTGAAACTACCTGTTGGTAAATATTGCTAACTTCTCTTTAACACGCTTTCGCTGCTTACCCCTGCCTTCATATAACAAGTACTTGTGTTGATTATCTTTTTTCTTTATCTATGTCAGTAGTTGTTATATGGATTGCAGGGTCTCTAAATTTCGGGGTTTATGAGGGAATTGAGAAGGATTTCCGGGGTTTTTTGATGGAATCAGACTGTTGACAGAGTGATTTAGTGATTAGGCTGACGAAGCCTAAACAATATATTTTTAAAGGAAAGAAATAATCCTGAACAACTTTAACCTGTTGTGCATTATCAGCTGGTATAAATTTGGGCAAAGCCAATATGGTGATTGCTGAGATTAAATTAATTCTGACGTGGGTATCAGTTAAAAATTCCGTTAAATTATAACTGGCTATAATTCTACACTAAAATGGACAACTTAGAATGTACCTCCAAGTCCGATATAAGTTGCTAAGGTTGTTTTTATAGATTTTATCTGTGTCGAATTCATTTCTCACACTTTGGCATATTGTCTTCCCACATATCTGATTTTCACTGTTTTAGCTTTTGCTAAAGCTCCGATTATTGCTACATTTGAACTACTTGCTGAATCATCAAACCATTCCCATATATAGCCCCCTCCATTATCAGTTTCCATTTTGTTTGGGTAATAATCGTAATTTACTCCATCAATCAAAAACTGTGCATATTGGATAAATAACCAATCCTCTGCGGCGTACTGTCCCACAAATCTTAAATTGCCAACTATATTTTCTTTCTTTTCAAAATATAAATAAACGGCATTTGAATTTCTGTAAGTAGGGGCTGTTTTAGGTATGCACCATGATGTTCCTTTAAACTCATCCTTTTTTATGGAAAAGTATTTTTTTAGATTTCCAGTAGCTTCTTTTTGAAGTTTTTCGCCCTCGATAGTAAGTGCAGAATCTATTATATTATTCTTGGTAGTACCGGTCTTTGCAGATAAAGACGAATCTACTGCCTTTTCTTTTGGCGAGAGTAGTTTTCCTAAAATTGCAATAATAACAATTAAACCTATCAGATATCCCCATACATTCCTATTTTTACCTGATTTTTGCGAAATAACCTTGCCATCACGCCCAACAAATACCGGGCTGGCATCTCCAACGATATCTCGTTTTAGTTTTTCAAATTCAGCCTGTGAGATTACCCCATCTTTACGAAGATTATTTATTCTCTCGAGTTTAAGTAGTTGTTCTTCTGTCATACCAGGTAGATATTAAGGTTTTAGATTAGCAGAAATTAAACAGCAAAGCAAATATTAAAAAAAGGGCAGATTAAAACAATAAGAATTTTAATGCTATTTTTGATTTCATATTGGCACTAACCTATCTTAATCCTATGAAACTCATCGCTTTAATTGTGAATATTCTATGCATACTTGCCCTGATACCAACGGCTGTAATGGCAATGATGTCGCCAATGATGTTTGATGCGCCGGGTTCTGACAAAAACAGAATGCTGTGGATACTGGCAGCGGCAGTATTTTTCTTGCCTGTGGTTATTCTTATTACACAGATTTTTGCATGGATTAAGTTTTCTTCGGGTAATTATTCCTTATCATTGAAGATAGCTCTTATCCCACTCATTGATGTAGCTTTTATAGTTTTTTTGTTTATTGTTGATCCGTTTGCAAATAAGTAAACAAAAGATAGAATGCTTACTTTTACCAGTGTGGTACTAACTCAATACCTCGCGTAATACCTGCAACGATTTAACATCGCCAAAATCTTCGACATGTAGTTGATAGAAAAGAATAATTACCTCGAGTAAATGGTTTCTTGCTCCCCTGCTCATGTTAATAGGGGTCTGATAATCTGCCAAAATCAGCCTATTCATTATTGCTTTATAGTCTGAATCAAAAGGGATATTGATATTGGCTTCACGAAATTGTGTAAGAATCTCGTTGGAGTCGTTCGGAGAAAAGCCTAAGAAGAAAGTGTATTTTAACAGGAAAATAAGGTGGAAATTTTCGAAATGCTGGTCGGTTTCGTCTAAAAATATAAAAGAGTGATAAAGAAACTCGAATAAGACGTGGTTTTCGTTACTCTCTTTCAGGGTTTTGTTCAGCACCTCATCTAAAAACATGGCAATACTCGACTTATAGACATCATATGGCAAAGTTTTAAACGGATAAGCTGATTTTATTTCAGAGATACGATGAATCTCTTTTTTGTCGTCGTGATACAAAACCAGATCTACAAGCGAAAGTGGCTGAAAAAGTGCAATTCTGTTTTTACCTTTGCTACTTCTTACACCGTTTTCTATATAGGATTGTACACCAAACTTTTCGGTATAAATTTTGGCAATAATAGACGTTTCTCGATAACGAATATAATTAATGACTATTCCCCTGGTTTTGTGAAGCATGGTATAGTAGGAAAAGGAATAAAAGTAACCATAGCGCATCAATAAAATGCCAATAGATGCTAATCAGCCTGAGTTTTAGCTGATTAGGTGGATTTACACTATATACATAAGATTCTACATATTCCATACGCTTGAACGCATCTCTGTTGGCTACGCCTAAAGCAACAATACCTACTAAAGCATGAATCAGGTGCAGGCCCGATAAAATATAAATAAACATGCCTCCTGTATTGTTACTCATTGTGATACCCCCAAGAATCATTTGTCGCCAACCTAAAGCCTGTAATACCATAAATAGAATACCACAGATTAATGTAAGACTTATATTGAGACGATAGCTGCGGAATCGTTCTTCTCTGAAAGCCTTATTTGCCCACTGCAAGGTTGAACTACTTGTAATAATTATACAGGTACTTGCCCAGAACACGCCCGGTATTTTTATGGTAATCTGCTGGTTATTAATTTCTTTGGCAACGAAGACAAGAATGATGAAAAAAAACAATAAACTACTCCCCATAATGCCCAGGTAAAGCATAAATGAAAGTGGTTCACGGCGTTTTGTTAATTGTTTCAGCATTCTCTTTAGTTAGTATAACGTTAGTTCAAATATCCTTGCCAAAGGGCAAAATCAGGAAATTGTGCTTTTAAGTCTTTTTCAGTCTCAAAAATACCATATACAGTCGAACCGGAGCCGGTCATAGATGCATAAAGTGCGCCTTGTTCATACAGGGTTTTCTTTGTGGCGCCAATGGTTGGATATTTCCATAACAAATTTTCTTCAAAATCGTTTTTAATAACCCCACCCCATTTATCCAATGGTAATTTTAATGCTTCTTTCAATGGAATTTCAGCCTTTTTGGGGTACACTCCGGCATAGGCTTCTGCCGTTGATATATGAATAGCAGGATTGACTAATATGATGAATTTACCTGTTAAATTTAGTGAAAATTCTTCAAATTCGTCGCCTTTATGAAAACAAAATACAGGGCGGTTTTCAATGAAAAAAGCACAGTCAGAGCCTAACTGGCGGGCATATTTCTGTAAGTCTGTGTTACTTAATTCCAACTCAAAAATTTCGTTCAATATTTTTAGTGCAAAGGCACCATCGGCTGAGCCGCCACCTAAGCCTGCACCCATAGGTATTACTTTATGTAAATGAAAATGAGCACCATTATGAGCCATTCTGGGTTGGCTGTTGCGCAATAAATGATAGGCCTTAATACATAGATTGCTGTGTTGATCACCCGGGATAGATAGACCGGAACTCTGGAAATGAAACTGTTTGGCAGGTACAATTTCTAAAGCATCACACCAGTTAACGGGGTAGAAAACTGACTCAATATTATGGAATCCGTCAGGGCGTTTTTCTATGATATTCAGCCCGATATTTATTTTAGCGTTTGGGAATGTAAGCATTGGTTAAGCAATAAAAACTCAAAGTTAGCAGCAGGGAATAAAATTATAGCAAATCATTTTTTGTTTTTGAAAAACTACTTATATTTCTTGAAATTTTACCCTTAAACTAATCTAAAACATGAAAGCTACAAAGATATTTTTACTACTGCTGGCCGCAACTTTTTTACTGTCGAATTGTGGAGGTAAAAAAGAAGAGGAAAAAAAAGAAGAACCTAAAACCGGGTTAGAAGCCTTGCAAAGTGTTGCAGAAGAGGCAGAGAAGCTCTCAAAGGAAGGCCCGAAGGAGGTGGTAGATGCCAAGGTATTAAAAGAGCTACTCCCAGCTGATGCTGACGGAATGCCTCGTACTGAAGCATCAAGTGAAAAGACAGGTGCAATGGGTTTTAAGGTATCAACGGCTAATGGCAGGTACCGCGAAGGAGACAGTTCAATAGAGGTGAGCATTGTTGATGTAGCAGGCACAGGCGCCATTATGGGTATGGCTGCATGGGCCATGATAGATGTAGATAAAGAGAATGAGTCAGGATACGAAAAAACGACTACCTATAAAGACCATAAGTCATTCGAAAAATACAATACTAAAAACAATGATGGCGAGGTAGCTGTGCTTCTTGCTAACCGTTTTGTAGTGAGTGTCAAAGGCAATAATGTTTCTATGGATAAAATTAAGGCTACCTTGGATGATATTGATTTGAATAAACTGGCTGATATGAAATAATCATATCTGCTGCTAATTAGCAGATTATAATTGTGCTGCCAAGAATTGAAAAATTATTCTCTATTATTAAGAACTTCTGACGCTGTTCTAAGGTTTACTATTTACCTTAGTTTGAAACTTAGTTTTTTTTAATGTCGTCTCATCATATCGTAAGAGAAAAACAAGAACCTGCATTAATTATTGCCAATGGTGAAGCGTGCAGTTTCGAATTGTTGGGACAATTGCTGGAGTGGAGTCCTTTCGTTGTGGTCTTGGACCAGGCTATTTATCGGGTAATCGAACTGGGGATTAAAGTTGATGTACTTTTGGGCGATTTTGATGTTAACATTGACTTAACAGAAATCGGGAAAAGTCAATATCCAATCGAAATTATTCATACGCCTGATCAGGAAAAGACAGATTTAGAGAAAGCGTTCGATATGTTGATAAGTCGGGGTTTTCCCGCGGTCAATGTGGTGTGGGCAACAGGTCGTAGAGCTGACCATTCCATTACGAATATGACCAATATTGTGCGTTACAAAAGTAAACTTCATATCGTTTTAATCGACGATTATTCAGTAATATACCCCTTACTACCTACCCCAAACGTATTTGAGAAGTGGTTTTCCAAAGGCTCACCTATCTCTTTGGTGCCAGTTGGCACGACAACAGGCATACGCACAGAGAATTTGAGGTATAGCCTTGATAATGAATCACTTATGCTCGGATATAGAGCTGGAAACAGCAATGAAGCCGCCGAGGACGGAATTGTGAGAATTTCGTATGTGGAAGGA
This sequence comes from Emticicia sp. BO119, assembly GCF_013912375.1. Lineage (GTDB taxonomy): Bacteria > Bacteroidota > Bacteroidia > Cytophagales > Spirosomataceae > Emticicia. Next base: position 206,769 of record NZ_JACETV010000007.1, read on the forward strand.
GACTTATTATTGATGGAATGCCATGATTAATAAACGAATTTTCAATGTGGATAACTTTTTCAGAATTTTTCTTTTTTTCTGAAAATTATACATTTACATTTGTTAACCAAACAACCTTCCTAACCACTACGTAAATTTTTACTGGAAAAAACCATTAAAAAGTGTGCATAACTTTTGTGGATAACTTTTTAGTTTGATTTTTTCTACCTTCGCAGAAACTAACTGACTGATTATTAGGTCTTAACATTTTCTTAATATTAGACTTTTTTACTGTTGCTAAAATGGTATAGAAGTACGGTTTTTTCAAGCCTTAAGATTTTGTTAATTTTACATACTCGTTCTGAATATGAGCGTATGTTCGGGTGTGTATAAAAACGATAAAAGAACGAAAGTAGACTGCTTATATAACCCAAAAAATTAAACCCAGAAAGTGACTGGCGGTCACCATAACTATAAAATTTTATGCTGTACATTGAAAGTGTATCCCGACCATACGTGCGTGGTCATGAAAATATTTTTTCGAATCCAAACCCCTTACTGACTGCCTTATGTATGTAATCAAACGAGACGGACGCCGCGAGTCGGTGAAGTTCGACAAAATTACTGCTCGCATTGAGCGTTTATGCTATGGCCTTGAGCCGGCATTTGTCCAACCCGTTGAAGTAGCCATGAAAGTTGTAGCAGGAATTTATGATGGAGTTAGTACTTCGGAATTAGATAATCTTGCTGCGGAAACCGCCGCTTCGATGACAACAAAGCACCCGGATTATGCTATTTTGGCTGCCCGGATTGCTATTTCTAACCTTCACAAAAACACTTTGAAGTCTTTTTCAGGGACAATGAAAATGCTGTATCAGTACGTTGACCCTAAAACTGCTCAAAATGCTTCATTAATTGCTAAAGAAACCTGGAAAGTGATTCAGAAACACGCGGCTACGCTTGATTCTGCTATTATCTATGACAGAGACTTTGGCTATGATTATTTTGGTTATAAAACTTTAGAAAAATCGTACTTGCTTAAGCTAAACAGCAAAATTGTTGAACGCCCACAACACATGCTGATGCGTGTGGCGGTAGGTATTCATGGCGATGACATTGACCGTGTGCTTGAAACCTACGAATTGCTTTCTGAACGCTGGTTTACACATGCCACACCTACATTATTTAATGCAGGTACACCAAAACCACAGCTTTCGTCGTGCTTCTTATTGACGATGAAAGATGACAGTATCACAGGTATTTATGATACCTTACGCCAGACTGCCCAGATTTCACAATCAGCCGGCGGTATCGGATTGGCAATCCATAATGTGCGTGCAACGGGCTCTTATATTAAAGGTACTAATGGTACTTCTAATGGTATTGTGCCGATGCTTCGTGTTTTCAATGATACTGCCCGTTATGTGGATCAGGGCGGTGGAAAACGCAAAGGCTCGTTTGCTATCTATATCGAACCCTGGCATGCCGATATTTTTGAATTTTTAGAGTTAAAGAAAAATCACGGAAAGGAAGAACTACGTGCTCGCGATTTGTTCTACGCTCTCTGGATTTCTGATTTGTTCATGAAGCGCGTTGAGGCCAACGACACCTGGTCGTTGTTCTGCCCTAACGAAGCCCCTGGTCTGTCAGAATGTTACGGAGAGGAATTTGAAAGATTGTATCAGAAATACGAGACCGAAGGTAAGGCTCGTAAAACAATCAAAGCTCAGGATCTATGGTTTGCTATCATGGAGTCGCAGGTAGAAACAGGTACACCATACATGTTATACAAAGATGCGGCTAACCAGAAATCAAATCAAAAGAACTTAGGTACAATCAAATCTTCAAACCTGTGTACAGAAATCATCGAATACACAGCACCAGACGAAGTGGCTGTTTGTAACCTCGCATCAATTGCATTACCTAAGTATATTGTAAAAGATGCAAAGTCGGGCTTTTTGAAATTTGATCATCAGAAATTGTATGAAGTTACGAAGGTTATCACCCGTAACTTAAATAAAGTAATTGATGTCAATTACTATCCTGTTCCCGAAGCAGAAAAAAGTAATCTTCGTCACCGCCCGATTGGCTTAGGTGTACAAGGATTAGCCGATGCGTTGATCGTACTAAGAATGCCTTTTGAATCTGACGAAGCCCGTCGATTGAACAAAGACATTTTCGAGACTATCTACTATGCTGCAATGGAAGCATCGATGGAAATGGCAGTAAAAGACGGACCTTATGCTACATGGGAGGGCTCTCCGATTTCGCAAGGTATCTTCCAGTTCGACATGTGGGGTGTTTCACCTGATTCAGGTCGTTGGAACTGGGAAGACCTTCGTGAGAAAGTGAAGCAGAATGGTGTGCGTAACTCGCTTTTAGTAGCTCCGATGCCAACGGCATCGACCAGCCAGATATTAGGCAATAACGAATGTTTCGAACCCTATACTTCAAACATCTATACCCGTCGTGTATTATCGGGTGAGTTTGTAGTAGTAAACAAACATTTGTTGAAAGACTTGGTAAAAATTGGTCTCTGGAACGATACCATGAAAAACAAGCTGATTGCTGCCAATGGCTCGGTACAGGCTATTGTTGAAATCCCGCAGAATCTGAAAGATATTTACAAAACTGCATGGGAAATCAAGCAAAAAACTATTATTGATATGGCTGCTGACCGTGGTGCTTACATCTGCCAGAGTCAGTCTTTGAATATCTTCATGGAAAACGCTAATTTCGGTAAACTTACTTCTATGCACTTCTACGCATGGAAAGCAGGTTTGAAAACCGGTATGTATTACCTGAGAACCAAAGCCGCTACAGATGCTGTGAAATTCACAGTAGACAGACAAGCGATTGCAGAGGTAGTGCCGGCGGTTACAACCGTAGAGGAAAAACCATTGGATTATGCTAAATATGCCGAAGAACAAACGGCAAAAGCAACAGCCGCAGCGACTTTTAATAGTGATGACGAGTATCAATACGCCGCTATGCAATGCTCACTCGACGACCCTGAGGGTTGCGAGATGTGTGGCTCATAGGGATTCCGACTTCTTTCTTTCTTAATCTTTCACGAAAAAACCACCCAAAAGGGTGGTTTTTGCTTTGTATGAGTTATTCATAATACCTCTCCCTAAACCACTTCTTCAAAGCTTTATATTCATTATGGTCCTTAGCCTTAAACCAGACCTCCTTAAATACCTGCGCCGCCTGCGCTTTTTCATTGGTCAAGGCATCAGCTTCCTGGGGCAATATCTCGTTATCCTTAAATTTACTTCCACTTGAATACGGATATTCAACAGGTTCTTTTCTCTTGCTATCCTGTGAGTATTTTTGTCCGCTGGCATGGTTAGCGTAGCGGCGGGCGCGGGTGAAACCCATCTGCAGATATTTACGGGCCATATCTGCCCCTACAAAATCTTTCTCTTTCAGATATTTTTCAAATAACTCATAAATAGCTTTGCTTGATTCTCGGGCCAGCTCTACTGTTTTAAACCGCCATAGCGGAAGTATTTCTGATTTATAGGGTTCTACCAGCAATACACCTTGTTCTCCCACACCAATACGATACAATTCCGGGTTTTTCCGGAAATCGGTGGTTTTGAAATCTAAGTTGTAGTTGAATTTATTCATAGCCTGGATATACTCTTGACTATGATAACTATGAGTGACGTTGAATGTTTTAGAAGAAGTTTTTATCAATCCTCTTTATAGATATCATACTTGCTAAAGGGAATGATACCGATGGGTATATATCGGGCTAATTGAGCAGAATCCATTGGTATGATCGTTGACTTTTTAGCTGTATTATTTATGGAATGGCCTTTTATAGGATACGCATTATATAGAGAACCTGTTTAAACTTATTTCTTTTGCCTGCGAATGGCAATTTTATTACTGCTTCACCGCCTCAATATCAAGTAGAAAATTGGGTTACTCAATCCAAATCTGCTGCGAAAAAGCCCCGTTGGTGGCTACATCCCAAAGCTCAACTCTTATCCATTTCTTTCCTTTTAAGTTTGTTTTTAGTTTAAAGGTTTCGCTGCCGAAGGCTGAGGTATAATTCAAATTTATTTTTTCTCTGAACACGCTTTTCCCGTCTCCCGTTACGATTTCTAAAAGATTTAAAGGGAAAGTCCAATCTCCCTTTACAATAATTTCTGCATTTGCATTTTTATCATTCAGGGTAATTGTTTCGCCACTGTGTTTTCCATTTACAGTAAATTCGGGCATCAATACTTCTCCAGTTGAAACAAAGAATTTTCCGTTTTGCATGGCATCTAAAACGGGTTGCCAACCATCTTTATACTGCGGTAGCGTTTCCATTTGCAGGTAATTCACGTTTAAATGCGCATACATTTCATTTTCCGGACGAATGGTAAAAATATCAGATTCGGCAATTACGTGCTTCCGTAAGCCCCAATTAGCCATATCATCCATTAAGTCTAATACTCGTTTACCAATTTTTGGAGTGGATAAATCGGCAGGAATGTTTTTCCAGGCTGCTCCCATAAAGCGGTCTGATTTATAAAAATCTTCTTCTTTGTATTTATCAGGATAGCCCGTTGAGCCTTTTGTACGGGCGTGGGCTGTCCAGGCCAAGCCATTCTCCAATTCGAGGAGTTTGAGCATTTCTGCCTTGTTAGCAATACGATATACTTTTCCATAAACAGGGTCTTGTGTAACAAAGGGTTTTTCCGGGCTTCTTGCCATAATCCAATTGACTGGTTTTGGAAAAAAACTCAACCAATGCCCTCCATAAAACTCATTTGGTTCTTCACCTGGCAGCAAAAGGAATTTTGTGTCAGAAAATCTGCTGCACATATCATGCAAAGCTTTTAATTCTTTCAAACGTAAGCTGTCAGGTCCTTTGGGGTGTGCTGTATAGTGAAACTCTCCCAAATGCACAATGTTTATTCCCGTATTTTTGAACACATCTACAAAAACGGGCGTTCCTTTTTCTTCCTTTTTGGGAATAATATTATTCATCACATATTCATTATGGAAGTGGCTCGACATCGTTTTATAATGTGCCAGAGGTTTGTACCTATCGTTGTGAGTGAATTTTTTAACTTCTTCAATTGCCTTTTCTGCGGTTTCGGTACTCAATAAGCAGTAAAAATTAAGTCTCTGTTGTGTTTTTGGCGGTGCATTAAACCAGGGTACATAACGATTATCACCATTCAGATCCTGGCGAATCCCTAAACCATAATCTGCAAATAAATTAGCATAATTCTGACCAAACCATGTAAAGCTTAGATTGAATGCTTCGTCTAAGGGATAAAAATATTGATGTGGTGCCGGGAAAACAGCCACACTGCCAGCCTCATTATTGCCAACAATTGTTCGGTACTTGACAGCCAAAGGTGTAACGGTGTCTTTGCGTGCAGGTGATGTAGCTTGTAACTGGTCGGCAGGGTTTCGCCACGAAATATTTTTCCAAAGTTTCCCTTTATTCAATAATCCTGCATCATATAAAATAGCCGTAGAATCTATTTCAGTGGACACTACAGCCGCAAAGTTCATCAATGGGCTATTGTTATAAAGCGTTATTTCAAGGTTTCCCGTAAAATTGCCTGCCTTTAATTTCCCGATTTTTACAATAGTCCTGTTACCATCTGAAATAACGGTTGCTTCATTTTTAATCATTTCTACTGCAAATCTCTGAAATGGCTTTTTATTTGTTTTATCAAAAAAAATGTTCCATCCATTTTGTGATACTAAATCTCTTTTGCCAACGGTCAAAAGAAAAGCCGGGTTCAGGTCTGCCATGAGTTCCTTAACCACATTTGATTTTATAAGTTGAAGGCTTTTTATAAGCGGTTTATCTTTTGCAAAATCAATCACAATCTTTGCTTTTTCATCCTTGCCCGAAGTCCACGACACAGACAATACCTCTTGTTCAATTTCAGCCTTTACATCTTTCGATTGCTTAAAATCAGATAAATTAATTTCAGTTTGAGCATAAGCCAATGAGCTTAAAAACGTCAGAAAAAGCACTAAATATTTTGGCATCTTATCAATAGTTAAAATGGTAAATTTACAGCATAATTCCATAAAGTTGTTGAACTCTCTTTAAGAATATGTTTTAAAATTATATTTGGTATATAATATAATCAATATCCTTCTGGCTTAATATTTGCCTATTAGGTTTTTTATAAATCATATTCATACTTATTATTGAAACCCGCTGTTGACTAACAGTTTTAATCTCTAAAAACGCTCTATGAAACTCCTGAAAGCACTGCTTTTTGTTTGCATCTCTTTCTCTACCTTTTCTCAAAAAAACTACGTTAAAGGCTACATTATTTTAAAAAACCAAACTGATACACTCAAAGGTTTGATTGATGACCAGAACTGGTCTGTCAATCCAACAAAAATCAATTTCATAGATGCCAGTAATAGTGAACAATCCTATAGCATCAAAGAACTGACCTCGTTTGGCATAACAGAAAAAGAGAACTATCTGATAGCAAAAACAGATCTGGACATTACCCCATATTTAAAGAATCAACTCCGGTACAGCCGCAATTTATTGATTCAGAAAGATACCTTGCTGGCATTTTTGATTCTGCTTAAAGCAGACTATAGTCTGTTATATGTGAAAGATAATAAAGGTAAAGAGCATTTCTTTTATAAGGATGGGGAGAAAATTACCGAGCTAATCAATCATTTCTTTTTAGAACAACGAAATGGGAAAACATTTGAATTGAACGATAAAAAATATCTGAAGCAGTTAGAGTCACTTTTTAGTCAATGTGCCACAAAAATAGAAACAAGCGATATAGGCTATGGAATTAATGCACTGACTAATAAGTTTATCGAATTCAGTGAATGTATCGGGTGTACTTATACCTGCTATGTGCAAAAGAAAAAAGATGAAGCAATTTTTACTCTCGGAGTAATGGCTGGCGTCAGCAGTGATAAAATTTCTTTCGTCCACAGCGAGAACGGTTTGGATTTTCAAGCAGAAAACAGGCTTCCAAATATACTTGTCGGTATTAATACTTCATTTTCTTCTGCCAGAAATCGCCAGAAGAATAGCGTTGTATTTGAGAGCTATATTAGCCGTGAAAGCATAGAGGTAAAACAGAATAACTTTTCAGCCAACATTTATTATCTGACCCTTTCTTTACGACTCAGGCATCAGTTTATTAGCCGGCGTACATTGAAGTTTTTTGTCGGAGGAGGAGGCAATGCAAAACTCTTTGTTTCACGTTCAGGGAGGACAGCAAAGCCCGGTGTTAAGCTCAACATGTTTTATGCCCTTGAAGCAGGAGTAAAATGGAACAATTTCCTGCTTTCAGCTAACGCAAGAGTAAGAACGAATGGCTTACCAAACCCCTTAGAGATTCATTATATAGATAACTACAAGTTGATGGTGAATACAATAAGCCCTGACAAAATCAATTTTCAGGTAAGTCTTACCTATTTGCTCTATAACAGCGCTAACAAGCGCAAAACAAAAAAAGAGAGTTGAGTCTATTTCAACCCAAAATCATACCGCTCATGCACAATCCGTTTCACGATTCCCAACTGTCCACAATGCCACATGGTATGCTTGATATTCCAGTCGATAGCTTCAAATCTGGTTTTGGCAATAGGGTGAGGCATAGGGGTTGGTACCAAAGGCTTTTCAAGTTCGTCGAGGCTTAAAGATTGTATAATACTGATTGATTTTTGTTCCATCAGCTTCAAATGCTTTTTTAAATCTTCCGGTTTTGTTTTGCCGACAGATTGATGCGAGGAGGTATTATGAAATAGCTGGGAATAGTCCTTTATCGGAATCTGCTGCAGAATATCCATCTGATGCCCCACTGTCACCATAATAGTATGGTAATAATAACTGATAATCAGATGCCCTACCTGCCAGGTTATGCTTGATTCTATCACTTCCGGAATCGTATCCCATTGTTCATCCGGTATAGTCTCAATAAGCTTATCAGCCCATTCATAGGCACTTTCGGTTTGTCTGGTCAATAATTCAATCTGATTCATTGGTAGTAGGTTTATGGTTTCTTATGCAAACCTATTAAATCATTTTAGCTTATTCGTTGACTTAGGTCAATAAAGTAGTATTGCTGATTTTCTTTCTGATTCGGCTAATGGTCTCAGGCTTTACGTGCAAATAAGAAGCCAGCATATACTGAGGAATTCGTTGACCAAGGTCTGGCCTTTGCGCAATCATTTTTTCGTAGCGTTCCTGCGCCGATTCAAGCAATAAAGATTGGATTCGGTTATGTGCCCGTAGGAATAATTTCTCATTTATAATCCGGCTCATTTTCTCAATAAACGGGTATTGATTACTTAATTTCTCTAAGCTCTGGCGCGTGATTATATAAACCACAGAAGGTTCAAGTGTTCGGATTTCTTTTAATGAGGGTGATTGAGTCAGGAAGCTATAATAATTAGTAATAAAGTTATTTTCAAAGCCAAACTCATCAATTATTTCTTCTCCGTCTTTATTGTATATACAAACCAGCAAGCCTTTTTGTATCAACCCTACTATATGGCATACTTCTCCTTCAGCAATAAAAACTTCATTTTTCTGCAATTCTTTCTTCTTGAATTCAGCTAAAAAAATGCTTGCGTCTTCTTCACTAATATCGAAGAGTAACTTTAGTTGCTGTTTAAGCTTTTCCACAAAAGATAGTTTAGGTGGTTTAATCTTTTCAAAGCTAAGTAATCTGTATAGGATATGCAAAAGAATAATAACTAATAGAAATAGATTAGTCTTTGACCGTACCTGTAGCACATTGAAAAAGAGACTGGCCTAAACCTCCCCATATGGTTCCCCAGAAAGATTTATGCGGGTCACGCATAAGATTAATAGTACCTGATTTAAGATTACCATTTTTACGGGGATTAGAGTCTTTCAGTATCAGATTATTGACGATAAAAGTAGGAATAGGTTTTCGTTTGAATATGCCGAATAGTCTTTTTCGGGGTTTCTCTTTTTTCTCTTCTAATTTCTGGTCTTTTACTTTCAGAATCGTTGCTTTCAGATTTTCATAATATAATGTACCTGTACCTGTTATGCGGTTATCATCACCTTTGAGTTTAAAAACATATTTATTCACCTGAAGCGACTGAACACTAACTTTGGCAAGAGCAATAGTAATATTATTGATAGAGGTACCCTCAAAATAGCCTAACTGCCCCTCACAGGTGAAATCTCCTTTTTTTGATGTAGTATTAAAAGTAAAATATACATTCAGGCTACCCTTGTTCATAAAATAAGTATGAAACTGCGCCTTACATACAGGATTTTTCAGGAGTGGTAAACTATCGTTAGTGGCATTAAAGATTTTGCCATTAATTCTGTCAAAACTAATAAAGCCTGTCAACTTTGCTTCGGGGTCAAATTCTGAGTAAGTTACCTGCACATTATGAATATTTATTGTATCAATGTTAAGCTTCAAATCAATTTTTTTTAATATCTGATGAGGATATTCTCCTATCTTATTACGTTTCAGTCTTGGATACCGCTTATCATTGAATACTTTTACTGAGCCACCATCGATACTCAGGGTATGAGCGTAAAGTTTATTATCAGGGAAAAGCATCTCCGGTTGAATATCTTTAATAACAATATTTTTAAATATTACTTCGGCCCGGTCTCGTCCACCTGATATTTTAGCAAAGTTCATTTCTCCTGCCCTTGGTCTCAGATGATACTCACTCATTTTTAATTGCTTGTTTTTTAAAGAAAAAACGATATTCTTCAATAAGTTGTCATTCAATTGGTTCTTATCAGGCAATCTGATTTCTCTGATACTAAACGTGTAGTCGTCGGCATAGTAGACTTTCTGTGTCGAACTATCAGATAGAGAATCAACTAAAATATTGGTAATTTCTACATTTACCTTTTTGATGGTACTCTTTTTAGGTTTTTTAAATTCCTGATTTTCATAAGTAAAATCAACCTCATCAAGCAAAACTCTATCAATTTGCAATGACTTTACAAACTTCGATATGAGTTGATAAGGGGTTTTTCTTTCTACAGAATCAATGGTTTTATTATAAGGTTGGCTTTTATGAAAAACCGTAATGGTAGGTTTTTGAATACTCACGGTACTCATGTCTAAAATTCTGGTAAAAATGACAGATAAAGGAAATACTCCAGTAAATTTTACCTTTGGTACATGAATTGTCAGTAAATCATCAGGCGCTTTTTTTATAGCATGAAGTCTTTTGAAAATAAGAGTATCATGTGTAAAATGCACATCAGAAATTACAATATCTCCAATTGCAGGATTGTAGGTAATATCTGAAAAAGAAATATGATAGAGTCTGTCTGTAGCGTTTTGTACTCCTTTTTCAATACGACTGGTTACGATGGGTTTTAAAAAGAAGAAACCAACGATGGTCAGGATAATCAGCAGGATTAAAATACTACTTACAATACCAATTGTAATTTTCTGCCATCGGTGTTTTATTTTCATAGTGGTTGTAAAATTTATAGAAATGTGCCACACACCATCTGTATGACACATTTTATGAGAAGATTCTTAGTCTTGCGAAAGTACCAAAGCACTATAGGGCCCTACAGATACCTGGCCGGTAATAGCCTCGTTTTCTTTGGTTGTATCAACTTCTGTACATTCAGTATGAGTAAAATCTGATTCATATGATTGAGAGTCTCCATTGAAACGAACCAGCCATTTACCTTCTGATGGAAATTTGATCGGATAATCGAGGATTGCTTCATGTGAGAAATTCATCACTACTATGGTTGTGTCTCTACTGCCTCCTTGATGCCACCTTTGAAAGGCTATCAACTTCCTATCATTATCTAAGGCCAATAATTCGGTATTTTGCCCCATTAACCCGGCCGAAACACCAGTAAGGTTTCGACGCAGATGAATCATATCTTTGTACATATTTGAGATACCAGAAACTTCTTTCAAACGTGCCCAATCTAAAGGCTCAGTATCCTGAAACCAGCTATCCTGTTGAATGGTCTGACCTTGAAAAATCATCGGTATGCCAGGCGATGTCAGCACCATTACAGCACCTAAAGTTGCTTTCTTACGTGCATACCAGCCTGTAGCATTACCTGGTTCTACTTCTTCGGCAACCCTTGCTTTGCCATTGGCTACTTCATCATGCGATTCTGTGAATACCACTCGTCTCATGACATCATCACTATATTTTTTAAATAGGGCTCCACAAATCAGGTTCATATCTACATATTCGTCAGAAGCTTGTGTAAGTACATTACGGAGTGGGTGTACGAAATCAGCATCCCATTGAGACCCATACCCCAAGCCACCAACCTGCACCGAATCAGTGATGAAGTTGTGCCCGTGCATATCTTCTGCCACTACTAAGGCGTTGGGGAATCGTTCTCTTATTTCACTATTTATCCACCTGATCATGTTCAGGCCCTCCTGCAAATCATGTGCTGGATTACCGTCTGCATGTACATTTCTGATGTAAGGAACCATATCCATACGTAGCCCGTCTACTTTATAGTCTTCAAGCCACATAATGGCGTTGTCTTTAATATATCGACCTACTTCCGGCCGTTCGTAATCCGGGCGGGTATCTCCCCAAGGGGTTGTCGAACGCCAGTCGTTATAGAAGTAAATGCCACCTTTGCCGTTTTCGCTCCAGCCATCAAACTGCCACAAATCAAGGTCTGATGGGCCAAAATGGTTATAAACAACATCTAATATAACAGCTATGCCCAATTTGTGCGCTTCTTTAATAAAGTCTTTAAACGCTCTTGGCCCACCATATTCGGTTTCAATAGCGTAAGGATGTGCAGGATTATAACCCCATGAAACTCCTCCGGCAAACTCAAAAGGAGGCATGATTTCAACTGCATTAATACCCAGACTCTTCAGATAAGGTAATTTCTTGATTGCATCATGAAATGTACCTACTTTATCAGGTTTTGAGCGATTAAAAGTACCAATGTGAAGCTCATATATTACTATTTCATTCCATGATGGCATCTGGAAAGTAACATTTTCCCAGTCATATGTTTTGGGATTATATACAATAGAATTACCAACTGAATTGGTTACCTGACGAGCGTAAGGATCGTTTTTGTAAAGATTTAATTCACCATTCTTAATAAAAAATTTGTATTGGTCACCTTCTTTTGCGTTTTCAATATTTACACCCCAGCAGCCATTTTCTCCGGCAATCAATGGGTTCGCTCCTTCATTCCAATCATTAAAATCACCTATTACCGATACGTAATCGGCGTGTGGTGCCCATACTCTAAAAAAAACTCCGTGTTGGTGGGGGGTAGCTCCCATTCCATTAATGTAAATTTCGGTTTGATTTTCTACGTTTTTCATATAAAAGCAGATTTTTGTACTTACTTTATATTAAAAATCTGTGCCATTACTAAATAAAGATTCTTGGGAAAAAAAGTCTACATCAATCCATTCAATCATTGTTTGTTTTTAAGAATTATTTAATTTTGGATGTAGGATTTTTCCACACTTATCTGATAGTCTAATACAATCAAAGCAACTAATTCTGACAAGCGTGTCTAAAAGAGAGCCATTTTTTATCGTTTTTTCAGTTAATAGGCTATTGACTCTTGCCGTATTGGTAAGAAGAGAGCTTTGCCTGTTAGTTGTCTTGTTTTTGCTAACGTATCAGGCACTCGCTCAAACCAGACCAAGACCAGAAATCAACCTTGATGAATTTATACAAAGGATTTTTCCGTTACAACAGGAGAATATTAATTACGAAGACTTATACGAAAGCCTCTTTCAACTCTATCAGAATCCGGTTGACTTGAACGTTGCCACTTATGAAGAACTTTCTGCTTTATACGTCCTGTCGGTTTCACAAATGAGAAATCTGTTGGCACATCGTACACAATTTGGCGATTTGCTGAGTATTTATGAATTACAGGCAGTTTCAGGTTTTGATTTAAGCACTATCGAACAGTTATTGCCATTTGTGGAGGTCAGACAAAAATTTAATACAAAGACCCTAACCAATAGTTTCTCTAAGGTAACTGATCATTATCTGATTCTGCGAAGTAGCCAGACTTTAGAGAAAAGCAAAGGATTTATCGAGAATAAGTATTTAGGGTCACCTCAACAATTATACGCTCGTTATCGATTAAGCAATTCAGGCAATTTCCAGATAGGCTTAGTTGCTGAAAAAGATGCAGGCGAAAAAAAATATTCTGATTTTTACAGTTTTCATATTCAATTAAAAAATAAAGGCAACCTTAAAAACTTGGTTATAGGCGATTATCAGGTACAATTCGGACAGGGTCTGGTATTGGGTTCTGGGTTCTTTTTAGGCAAGGGCAGCGAAGCAGTTACAACAATCCGACGAAGCAATATGGGTATCCGCCCCTATAGTTCCTTATTAGAAGGCGGCTATTTCAGAGGATTAGCAGCTACCTATCGGCTAAAGAAAACCGACCTGACTACCTTTTATTCTTATGCCAGACGAGATGCGAATATTGATGAAACTGATGGAGAAAGAGAGGAGTATTTCAGTTCAATTCTGACAGCCGGCTACCATCGCACCGAAACAGAGATGGCTCGCAAAAATCAATTGTCAGAACAGAATATAGGAGCCAATGCTACTTTTCACTTCAATAATGGGTATGTAGGGGCTACATTACTGCATACTCAATTTGATGCATTATTGATGCACCAACCCAGACTTTATAACAAGTTTGAATTTAAAGGTAAACAAAACACAATAGGAAGTACCAATTTTACCTATACCTGGCAAAATTTCAATTTTTTTGGCGAAGCCGCTCGAAGCAGTAGTGGCGGGATCGGATTGGCTGGTGGTTGGGTAGCTGCTCTAACTAAACAGATAGAGTGGGCGATGCACCTAAGATACTACGATAAAAATTTCCATAGTTTTTACGGGAATGCTTTGGCTGAAGGAAGTAGAAATATAAATGAGCGGGGCGTTTACTGGGGCTTAAAATACTCTCCTAAAAAGAATCTTACACTAAGTGGATTTTATGATCGATTCAGTTTTCCATGGTTGAAGTATCTGGTTGATGCGCCCTCTCGTGGATTTGATTATTTACTGCGGGCGTCTTGTCAGATTAATAAAAAAGCATTACTATATGCGCAGTATCATGCTGAGTACAAAGGTAAAAACCTACCGGATAATATTACCCCAACTGATATAGTAGTAAATACTATTCGGAATAATATATTAGGTAACTTTGATTATACAGTGAACCGGACTCTCAAAATTCAGAGTCGGGTACAGATAAATACTTTTCAATATGAAGAGCGAGCTAAATCGGTTGGATATGCCATTATGCAGGATGTGGAGGGGTCAATAAAAAAACTCTATCTTAAAGGACGAATAGCTTGGTTTGCTACCGATAATTATGATTCGAGGATTTATGCTTTTGAGAATACCGTATTATATGCAGTTTCTTTCCCGGCTTATTATGGAAAGGGAATAAGGGTGTATCTGACGAGCAGATACGCTCTTAACCAGCACCTTGATTTATGGTTACGCTATGCGCGTACACAACTGACCAATCAGGATAGCATAGGTAGTGGCAATGATATGATTGATGGCAATCATAAATCGGATATTAATTTGCAGGTAAGATATAGATTTTAAGGGTTTGTATAATTGTTTCAGGTGCAGCCTGAGCTACTTAATTTAAACTATCGGATTGCTTGTAAAACTTCTGACTGATTGGCAATAATTATTTTTCCATCTAATAAAGGTTGTGTCCATAATAGACACAACCTTTATTAGATGGGAATGCTGGCCTCAAGGGTAGATTTCTTATATTTAGGCAAAATATAAAGAAGATTAAAAAAAACTAAAAATGTACCAACGAGAGCAACTAATACAACATTACATTGAATCCTATAATAACTTTGATGTAGAGGGCATGCTGAAAGATTTAGATGAAGATGTTCAGTTTGAGAATAGATCCGGCGGAGAGGTGAATTTGAGTATCAAAGGCTTATCTGCATTTAAAGAGCAAGCTGAGAAAGCCAAAGGTTTTTTCTCTGAGAGACAACAAACCATCAAGCGTTTTCAGCATAATAGTACTCAGACTGAAATTGAAATAGATTATCAAGCCATCTTAGCTATTGACTTATCTAATAACTTGAAAAAAGGCGATGCGCTCGACCTGAAAGGTAAATCTATCTTTACTTTCGAGGACTCAAAAATTATAGCAATTACTGATATTAGTTAAAGCCATGACAACAAAGCCTACACAAAAAGAAAAAGCATTGAAACTCTATGCCCTGCATCATACAGGTAAACTTCTGATTTTGCCTAATATCTGGGATACTATAGGCGCTCTTTTATTAGAGAGTCTGCAATTTCCTGCCATTGCAACTGCCAGTGCTTCAATAGCCTATTCAAATGGATATAATGATGGAGAGCAAATTCCCTTTAGTGAGGTTTTGATACGTCTGAAGCAGATTACCAAAAGTGTAGATGTACCTGTAACAGCTGATGTTGAAAGCGCCTATGCCACGACAGATGCACAGTTGCGTGAGAACATTGGATTATTGTTAGATACCGGAATCGCAGGCATTAATATTGAAGATACAAATACCAATACTCATAGCATTTACACCATTGATGAACAATGCAATAGAATCAGGATTATAAAGGAAGTGGCAAAAGAAAAAGATGTTCCGCTTTTTATCAATGCCCGCACCGATATATTGATTCACGGAAATTTTTTTTCAAGTGAGGATACGAGATTCGAAGAAATAGTGAAAAGGAGCCTGGCATACAAAGATGCAGGGGCTAATTGTTTTTATCCGATTCTGATGAAGGAAGAGAAAGATTTAAAAAGATTGGTAGAGTTCGTTGATTTTCCGATTAATGTGCTGACATCCCCCGGTATTCCATCATTAAAAACACTTGAAGAAATTGGCATAGCCAGAGTGAGCTTAGGACCGAATTATTTGAAATTAGCCCTGAAAACTATGAAAGATATAGCTTTGAAATTGAAAGATTATGATGGGATTACCGAGATTATCAATAATGATTTAACAAGTGATTATGTGAAAGGATTGGTGAATAAATAAAAGAATAGTTATGAATCTGATTTAAAGGCAATTAAATACACTACTGTAAAGTCTGATGGATATTGAAACTGCAAAAGATTTGGATGATAGGGATAGTCCACTATCAATAAAATTCAGAAAAGATGGTTATAATTTTATTTTTATAATTGCCTGTTGTGTTTGTATGTATTTCGGAGATGATTTCTTTTCAACTACTAAGTATAATAAAAATGAATTATTGAAGATAAAGGCAATTGTAGAAAAAGCACCAGAATTACGAATTACGTCCGGCAGAAATAAAAGATATTATGTGACATTTAAAATCAGAGGTTCTGATGAAATAGAAATGAACAGACAGGCTGCTTTTAGTATGCAGGAATTTGTAGATGAGGTGAAATCTGGAGACACTATTCAGATTCAAACTCCATATCATTCTGTTATACAGGAGAATAAGAAGTTAATATTACTGTCATCATTTGAGGTAATAGGTATCGCTAAAGGTTCAAAAGAATACATTAATTACGAAATATATGTGAGAGGAGAACGCACAAAACAATAATCTGGCTTGTGTGTGCTATATGGGCAATTTTCTGCTCATTATACTTTAGGGAAGCGCAAGAGACACCAACGATATTAGGTAGAAAGCTGAAATTTTTTGATACTCTGATTGCCGGGATATTTATTATTTATCTGATAACCATTTTTTGGTAGCCTAAAGTTTTTGCGTAAATAAATGGTTTTTGTCTTTTTTCGCCATTTGCATATAATGTTCTTTCATCGTTGCATCAAAATGCTCAATTGAATACCTTAATAAAGTTCGGGGCATAGAGGCAGCATATTTATCTAAAAGAGCTTTGAGCATTTCGGGATTTTTATCTCCTGCAAAACGTAGCATCCAGCCTGTGGCTTTATTTACTAAATCTTCTTTGTCATGAATCAGTATTTCGGCAATAGTAAAGGTATCTTCTATCTCGCCTTTCTTAATGAAATAGCAGGTACCTAAAATAGCTGTTCTTCGCTCCCATCTATTAAAAGAATGAGCTAAGTCATATAGAGTCTTATGAGATTTATCAAACAAATATCTCCCGACCATATTCAGACAACCCAAATCCACCAGATCCCAGTTATTTACCCTATCATGTCTTCTTATGTATAAATCGAAAAACTCTTTCAGTCTTTCTTCTTTAATCTTTTTCTCCCTGCTGGCCTTATCCATAATGCTTATTGCTCCTGCCCGAACTTCATGAATCGGGCTCTCTAAGAGCTTCTCTATCTCTGCTACAGGCATATTAACATAGCTTTGAGCCAAGCTAAATAGCTGCCCCATTTTTACACCTATAAATTCATCTTTTTCATCTGTATCAGTCTTAAAATACCTTTGAATCTTCAAGCGTTCTTCGTCTGACTGTAAAGCATAGAGGGCCTGGATAAAATGTTCTGCATTAATATCAGTATTCTGTTGTATTCTTGCTTTTTTCTGCATTTTTATTGCGCATATTATTACCAAATTTAATAAATCCAGTGAAATTCTCAACGATGAATAACCGTCTGTGGCATAGAATTTTTGGCAATTGCCGCAAGAAAATTATTTATTAACTCAATTGACTAAGATTATGGAAGCAACACACAAAAAAACAAAGAAGGATACCAAGGACACGAAAGACAGGTATTCTAATGCCACAAAAGATGACTTTTCGGGAACACAAAGCAAAGAATATGCTGGTAACAGAGTATCAGAAGCGACTATTAATAATCCTGGAAGTGTAAGTCGTTTAAGAGGCTTGAAATCAGATAGTAATGCTAAAACTACGGGTGCTCGTTCAGACAACAGGCTTTAGCAATTGATACCAACAAAAACGCGATTCAGGACTTACCATGATTGAATAATAGAACACGTGATGGTCGGTTCTTAAAATATAGAATTTATGTTCGATATGATTTTCAGCAATTGACTCCATGGCTTTATTTGTTTAATTACGCGATATTCTTTATCGCGTTTTTGTTTTTAAAAATCTTAATTTCTTGTATATCTTATACTTTGTTTATAACGAATAAAAAATTATACCAAAGCAATCCAGAAATAATTTATCGGTGGTCTCTGACCTGAAATACACAAACTAATCTATCATATTCGTATGTTCAGACTTTCAAAATACTTACTGTTATACGTGTGTTGGTTCTTCCCCATCCCCCGTTTATCTGTTGAGATTCTGCTACAAAAAAGGGTTTTTCTTTACTAATTTTTATACAGGTATAATTTTTCAGCTTTATATTCAGAAGTTTCATAGAAATGTGATTATCAGTTCTATGAAACAAATTGTATGAGGGGGAGTTTAGTCTATAGACTGCGACTGACAGAGAAGCTGAAAACTGGATAGAGTAGGCATTCATTTAATCTTTAAAATTATGTCTTTAATTAAATGGAAAAAGGATGATTTGTTTCCTACATTCGATTCTTTGTGGGATGATTTTTTCAACAAGGATTTTTATAATCGAGGAGTAAACTTAGGAACGAGGATTCCGGCGGTAAACGTTTCAGAAACGGATACAAGTTATCATGTAGAAGTAGCGATTCCAGGCTTTAAAAAAGAAGATTTTAATATCGATATTGAAAACAATGTGCTGACAATTTCTTCAGAACAGAAAAACGAAAAAGAAGAATTTGAAGGTAAAAAAGCTACAAGAAAAGAATTTAGCTATTCGTCATTTCAACGTAGTTTTCAGATACCTGAGAGTGTTAAAGAAGATGCTATAGCGGCATCATACAAAGATGGTATTCTGAAACTTGATTTGCCAAAGACTGAACCAGCCAAGGCAAAAGACAAAAAGAAAATAGCAATTCAGTAGGGAAATTTCAGGAGTTGGTGTCTACCGGACACCAACTCTTTTAATAAATATATGTAAACCTATGAAAACTAAAGCTGTAATTTTATTGGTAAGCAGTGCTTTTCTTTTAAATGCCTGTATTGGTCCAAAAACGTGCTTGTATTATGTGAGTTTTACCAATAAATCGAGCCACCCAGTTCAATTTGGTTGGGGCAGCCGCTCTGGTGGTAAGGTAAAAATGGTGGAAGTAAAAGGTCAGAATACGATTGATTTTAGTTTCTGGACTGATGAACTGCCTTTAGGGAGTTTTCCACAGGATAGTGATTCTGTTGTGGTAGTATTAGCTAATGGCAAAAGGATTATTGATGTAAAACAGTGTGAAATACTAAACGGGGAAATTAATTGCAAACAAGATGCCCGAAGTTTCTTTAACCCTAAAGCTTATTCGAGATACCAGAATAGTATGCTTAATAAAAGTTGTGGTGGGGTTGAGTATGTATTTACAGATATTGATGCAAAAAGGGCGAGGTAAAAGTGAGGTTGTTTATGAGAAAGAAATTCAAAATAGTGTGTTTGATAGATCTACTAATGATGAGATTATTGAGCCTATTCACAATATAGAGCACAGTGCTTTATAGGCAGATAAGGAATGGGCTACTTTATCAGAAAGAATGAAGTGGGAACGTCTGACCTATTGCATGATAGATTCTATCTGAAAACAGGCTAAATTGGTAGTAGGGGTTTTGATTTTGATGTGATGGGTAAAATCAACAAAAATATCAGTATTACCGCCAACTATTCGTATTGCGATTCGCGTATCACCAACGATATTGACTCTACCGTAGTCGGGTTGATGAATGGCGGAACAGCCAGAAATTTAGCTAACGTATGATTGAAATATCATTTTGCAAAGGGGTCGCTGAAAGGGTTTTCGCTTAAAGGTAGTTTACAATATACAGGCGAACGCAATGGTGTACAACCCGGATGGAATGCGATGGAAGGAAACAAATTTCTAACAGCCTACTCCCTTTATGATGCGGCTATATCTTACCAGACTGAAAAATTCAGTATTGGTTTCAATATTTACAATATAGCTAATATTAAGTATGCTACCAATGGCTGGTGGTGTCCAGAATATAGAGAATGGATGTTTGAAACAGGGACTCCCTGCAATTTCAGATTACAGACATTAATTAAATTCTAAAACTTTATAGGTCTTTCGTATAATTACGGATTTTGCATAATGTACACAAAAGTCATTATGCTTCTTTATATATGTTGTGTAACATAGACAGCGCATCCCTGGCTTTTAGCGTACATTGTGGCTATTTTTATTTTTAATCACTTTTGTAAGCGATTTTCATTTACAGAAAATCTGCATTAAGCAATAGCTTTTTTGTATAATTGTAAGGATTTATAGTCACAGCTTAAATCTTCCTATTCAGCCAGATATAATTATGAAAAAAACTATTGCATTCATTCTTCTCATTGGGCTTATTAACACTGCATGGGCTCATCAACTTCCACTCAATCCGAAACTCAGAATTCAGATAAATAAGAATGTTGAACTATTAGGGTTAGCTTATTTCGTTGGTTTTGAGGGGGTAGACATTGAAACCAAAACTATTGATATAAAAGGCAAAAAGATGCCTAAAAAAGACTGGCACAACTACGGTTACTTTATCTACGAAAAGTATAAGCAATTTGCTACTAACGAAAGCCTGCTTAATAGTTTTACAGTAGCCGACCACCTATGGTTAGATTACCTCATTGCGCTTTTAGTCCAGGTAGAAGATTTCCCGAATGCAAGCCTGACAGAAGCAATTCCGGAGCAGTATTACATCAATTTCTCCAAAACAAAGAACCTGAAAGAAGCAAAGGAGAATGCAACAATCTTTTTAGGAGGGCTCAATAGCTTTTATACACAGATAAACTTCAATCAATACCTGTTGGATTCAAAAAAATACTATGACCAGGCTCTTGAAGAAGTAAAGCAAGGGTTACCCAAAACAGATTTCATTAGTACAATGGAAGGTTTCTATAAAAAGAGTTTTGATACCTATACCTTATTACCGAGCCTTACCATCCCCAAAGGCATGGGCTTTGGCGTACAATATACTTCAGGAGGGAATACCCATATATTCAATGTATTTGGTGCGCTTGATTTTCAGCAGTTTTTAAATGTCAATCAATTACAAATGGGCTTTACTGATAAACAACGACTGAGAGAGTTAAGCGTGCATGAATTCGGCCATTCGTTTGTAAACCCAAGTGTAGACAAGTTGCCTGAGAAAATGATAACAGATACCGAACATTTGTTAGAACCCATGAGATTAGCCATGGCTAATCAAGGCTACAATACCTGGCGAGCGAGTTTGTATGAGCATTTTGTGAGGGCGGGTGAAATTATTATTGCAGAAAAAATAGGAGATAAGGCTGGGTCCGAAAATCTATTTAAGTACTATCTGGAAGAAAGGCAATTTAAGTATATTCCGTCTATTCTTATCGAACTAAGGAAATATGACAGCGGGCAGTATAAAACTTATGATAAAACAGTATTGGCAGCGATGAAAGAGATTGAGAAGAATAAATAGGGGTAGCTTAAAGGCAGAACCGAAATAAAAGCATTTCTTTATTTGAACCTCTCCAATCTATGAAAACCACCAAAGCCATTGGTTTATATAGCCTTATTGTCTATGCTTTAGCTATTCTGCTTTCTGTTTTTATCTATCTTACCGGAGGGCATGCAAGCCCTTATATAGGTTTAGGGTTTTTTGCTATGCTTATTCCGGCTATTGGGGTTTTGATTATGCAATACGGGTTTAGGGAACCTGTTGCACCAATTAACCCAGGGAAATTCTCTATCAAATGGCTGCCAATAGCCTTGTTTTTAATGCCTTTGGTGATTCACCTGCTTGCGCTTCCTGTAGCAGCTTATCTGAATGGCTCAATCCTCTGGCAATCATGGCTGACTCCTGATGCAAACGGGCAATACCATTCACCCCAAAGCCGGGGTTGGGGTGTATTGACATTTGATGGATTGACAGGAAAGATTCTCATAAATGCTTTGGTAGGGCTTATGGCCGTTTCAATCTTAGCCTTTTTTGAAGAAATTGGCTGGCGAGTATGGTTATTGCCGAGATTAGTAAAGGTGTTTAATGTCAAAGCCGGTGTTCTGATTGGGGCCGTTATCTGGGCCATCTGGCATATTCCGTATGTATCAGGAGGTATAAATGAAATACAGGGTGTTTCAACAATAATGGTATTAATATTCTATCCGCTTGGCACTATTGGTGCAGGTAGTATTATTAGTTGGATCTGGTTAAGAACCAAAAGTATCTGGCTTATCTGTTTAGCTCATGGGGCCTTGAATAACTGGGGGCAATATGCTTTCAAGTACATGGACGATAGCGCAGGCGAACAATATTTATTTATGGCTGTGAATTTAGCTTTATTGATTACAGGCTTGATAGTTTTATTGACCTTAAGAAGTGAAAAATGATGACTGCCTTTCAAAAGAATTAGTCTTTTTTCCACAAATTACTCAATTTTCGTATATCTCTTACTGGTACGGGTTTTTTATGGGGATTATTAAATCCATTTAACTTTTAAATAAGTTAGCCATGAAAAATTACATCACACAGCATGTTAAGCATAATGGAGCGAAACTAAGAAAACTATTTATAAATGGCTTAAGAGATATGCTTTGGGCAGAAAAAAACCTCATAAAAGCATTGCCCAAATTGGCCAGAGCTGCTACATCAGATGATCTAAAAGTAGTTTTTGAAATCCATTTAACAGAAACGC
Organism: Emticicia sp. BO119; assembly: GCF_013912375.1. Lineage (GTDB taxonomy): Bacteria > Bacteroidota > Bacteroidia > Cytophagales > Spirosomataceae > Emticicia. Next base: position 229,391 of record NZ_JACETV010000007.1, read on the forward strand.
AGCAGCATATAAACAGGCTTGAGAGAGTATTCAGGAATATTGGTGAGCCTGCTAAAACCAAAAAGTGTACGGCTATGATAGGTTTGATAAATGAATGTAGTGAAATCATTGAATCGACTGAAGAATATAGCTCTGTGCGCGACTGGGGACTGATTTTTGCTTCTCAGAAAGTAGAGCATTATGAAATTGCTTCATATGGTACTCTTAGAACGATTGCCAATATTTTGAGGTATTCGGAAGTTGCAGAACTCTTGCAGCAAACCTTAGATGAAGAAATACAAGCCAATACCAAACTGAGTGATCTGGCTGATGCCTATATCTATATGGAGGCTGTATTAGATTAATGCTTTCAGATCTCAGCTTCTCTCCTTTTTTCAAATAGAGGAGCTGAGACCATTCTCCCGCGCTATTTCAAGGAGATTTAGGAGATGAGGTGATTTCATCTAACTCTTTTTCCTTTACTTTTGCTTCTAATCCTTCTTTTTTAATGCCAATTCTGATATTAAAAAATAAACTCATATATATATTGGCTATCCATACCAGAGAGAAAACCGCAATAAGGTAACCCCTCCAGTCTGTAAATAACAAATGATAGTCTGTAATAATAAGGAAGAGAATACTTACATAAAAGCTAAAGCAGTACTCGCAGGTAAAAATATAGAAGAATTTGCGTTTGAATAACCTTTTGGATTTCTGACTTTGTTTTTGGCAGTACTCTCTTGGTTCTCTGAAAATCTCTTCGTGAGTAACCGTCCATGCAACACAAGCAACAGGAATTGCCAGTACAAAAAGCCAGATGATTTGTGTGTAGAGTGTCATAACATAAGTAGATTAAGAGATAAATTTCATGGAATGAATTAGAAAACTACATTCCAATGTTTTTTGGGGAAATACTTCCCCAAAAAACTAATTCTTTTACGCTTTACTATTTATATAGTTTGAAAAATGAGTCTTTTGCTTTGTATATTTAGTATATAGTTTGAAATGTAGTGTTTTTACCTTATGAAATGGGGGTTTTTCCTCTATTTTGGTTGAACCAATCCCTCTATTTTTGTTAACCAAACTGCTATTGATAAAACTTCAAGTATAAATTTCTTGGTCATGAAAAAATTAATTGCCGCTTCTGTTTTTGTATTTTTTATAGTGGGGTGTGGGCTGAAACGAACTATTCAGGATACAGCCCAAGACCTTACTAATAATACCGCTGCTTTGATAGATGATGCGATAGATGAAATAACGCATGAGTCAGAATCATGGCAGGCTACTTTGCAGGAATTAAGCGATAAACTGACAGACGAAGCCCAGAGCACGATACGTACAGAAGTAGAGAACCTTGCTACAAGAACTATAGCTGCTGCAGGGTCGGAGATTCGTTGTAATGTTGATTTTTTGGGAGCGAGAGTCATACAGGCATTGCAGAGAATTAAAGCCGAATTACTAAAGAAGCCGGTTCCGGAGCGAAACCCTGCTATTTGCCAGGTAATACCAACAGCTATTGATATGAACCTGACTCCCAATAGAAGAAATAAAGTGGATATTTCGGGATATGATTTTGATAATCAGCCATTGAAACTATATATGATAAGCAGCACAAATCAGATAACTGATGTTACATATGCCATTAACAGATTATCGCATTATCATTTAGTATTAAACTTAGGTAGTAATGGTGTGATGCTTAATGAAACCAGTAGCCGGCTTGTATTGGAGTATAAAAATAGCCAGTTATCGTCTATTGCTGTTACACAACCTGTTATACCAGATTGCAAAGAAGAAGAAATTTCATTTTCTCCGGATGTAATTACATTTGTGCCTCCACACACCAGAGGCGACAGAGAGTACGACGGGCATGGGCCTAACGTAACTGCAAGAGTAAATGTGTATGTCGATAATAACACCATTAAGGCAAAGATTTATATGCGAGCCAGAGAGACCAAAAGTGATTGGTCAACTGCAGAGGGTTCTGGCGTTTTTACTATTTACACGGCCCCTTCAAAAAAGCGGATTCTAAGTATAGTTAGCGATAAAGAAACGAATACTAATTATATAGATAGTGGTCATTCTGAAGATTTTTTTGAAAAAGGAAGCGGAGAGTTGGTTAAAAGGTTTGCTTTTGTAGGTGATACCGATGGTGATGAAGCCGGAACGAGAACGAGAGTAAAGGTTAGCTTTAACAGAGTGGTGGTAAAACTAAAAGAAATAGGAAATTGTAAAGAGTAGTTGAATTGAAACGCGACATACCTACTTGCCTTAAAAGTATCAAATGAAACAAGTGTCTTAGATTTAGATACCCTGGAATGATTTGTTAAGAACATTTCAGGGTTTTCTTTTAACCATTCAGTACAATTATTGGGTCATTGACCAGATTAATTTATTTTTTAAGGCATATTTCTGCCAAATTTATCTGGCGTATATCTTTATTATTTTAATTATTATCTGATATGATACTATTCTGGGTCTTCTGGGGTATTGATGCCATTGTGGCTTTAATAGCTGTGTGTTTTTTCTTTACAGGCTTAGCCGATGGGTCAGTTTCATCTTTTAATATTGGATTATGGCTTATCATGTTAATAGTAATTGCAGCCGTATTGTCAGGCACTCTGGCTTTGAGGTCCGCGGGTAATCTAACCTTAGCAAAAATTCTGGCAGGGTTATTAGCAGTACCTGCTTTCCTATTTTTTCTATTCTTTATTATAATAATATGCTCTGGGGCAAAATGGAATTGAGCCGATAATTAATCTGTTTTTTTGCTTTAGTCCAGATAAGGATATTCGGTTGTTAAGACAAGATGTTTTAGGGTGATGGTTATCTGAACGATAAGTGCCTACCACAACCCTTGCAAGAATGGATTTTTGCTATTGGTTTTTGCAGCAGAATAACCAATAGCAACTATCAGCTTAGGCCAAAGAAAAAATTCAGATTCAGCAGGAAATATATGTATAGTAAAAAGTCTGATGACCATACCTGCCAGTGCGGCATATAAATAATGCTTAAATATGGATAAGTCTTATATCTACTTTGTATCGCCGTCTCTTTCGGGTATATATACATTAAAAGTAGCTCCAACACCGGGTTTCCCAAATGCTTCAATGAGACCCTCGTGGTTCTGAACAACTTTACGACAGATGGTAAGCCCTATTCCGGTACCAGAATACTCAGTCTTTCCGTGCAGACGCTGAAAAAGCTCAAATATCTTGTGTTCATATTGTTGTTCAAATCCTATACCGTTATCAATAAAGCTGAGTTTCCAGTATTTTTTTATATTAATAGCCCTTGCATCATTAATATCTTCACCTGACATCAATGATGCTTTAATCACAATGTGTGGGGGTACATCTTTCTTGCTATACTTGATTGAATTAGAGATAAGGTTAGCAAATAACTGATAAAACTGGGTGGGTATGATAGGTAAAGTAGGTAAAGTATTGGTCTCAATAACAGCTTTTTTCTCTTCAATTCTTTCGCTTAAACTTTGTTTGGCTTCCTCTAACAAAACATTCATATCAGTTTTGGCAAAGATGGCTTCATCGGTTGTCATACGTGAAAAATTCAATAAATCGGCCAATAAGCTCTTCATTCTTTGCGTTGACCTGATAATGCGATTGAAATAATCCCTGGCATTATCTGTGAGCTCCTCCTTTAGTAGGATACGCTCTGTGAATGCTTCAATTTTGTAGAGAGGGTCACCTAAATCATGGGAAGCGATATAGCTGAATGAAGCCAATTCGGCATTACTATGCTCTAATTCTATATTCTTACTTTCGAGTTGCTGATAAGTTTCTAATAGTTTCTGTTCTTTCACTCTTAGTTCTGTAAGATCAATGCTAATACAAAGCATTCCGATAACTATACCTTTTTTGTCTTTACGTACATCGCCTTTTGAGTAAATGTAGTGAATATCGCCATGTTTGTCGTATCTGCGATATTCAGCCTCAAAAGCTTTTCCGGTTTGTCTTGACTTTTCCAAGGCATCTCTCAGTTTCTCAATGTCTTCCTGATGAACGTTTCCAAAGGTTGCGAAGTCTATTATAATTTCACCTGGTTTATAGCCATACAAACGATAGGTTTCATCCGACCACTGAATGGTATTTGTGGTAAAATCGAGCTCCCAACTTCCAATTTTTCCTATACGTTGTGACTCTGATAGCTGTGCTTCACGTAGTTGTAGATTTCTATTCAAAAGAATATCTTCTGTTACATCCTGTAAGCTGGCGACTAACATATTTTCTGTACCCAAGTTCAGGATACTGCCTGTGCCTTTGATATATTTAAGTGAGCCATCTTTGGTAAAGGCCCGGAAAGAGAGTTCGCTGATTTTTTTCTTGACCAGAAGTTTTTTGCTGATTTTCTCAATTTCGGGAAGGTCATCAGGGTGTACAAAACTCTTCAGTTTTTTTACAGTAGGTATAAACTCTTTGGACTTATAACCAAAAATACGATATAGGTTATCAGAGTAGGTAAATTCATCGGTATGTAAGTTCCAGGTCATACTACCCATTTTCGAACTTACCTGGGCCCCCTCAAATGCTCTGTTCTGAATAATCAGCTTTTTATTCAGTTCTTCTAATTGTGCTTGCGTACGACTGAGATGTTCCTGGCGGTTAATCAATTCCTGATTCATACTAATCAGTTCTTCATTACCCGATTGTAACTCTTCTTTAGAAGTCTCTAACTCTTCGTTAAGGGTTTGTAATTCTTCACTGCTGCTCAATAATTCTTCATTTGCATTCTGTAATTCCTCATTGGCAGCCTCCTGACTTTCTGTAATATTCAGAATGTCCTGACGAATCTGGGCTAATTCTTTCTCTAATTGCTCAATATGTAATTCGGCTAAACTTTTTTTGGCCTTTTTGCCTCCGCTTTTGTATGATTCCTGCTCTGTAGGTAAAATAGCTCTTTTGTTAAAAACAATCAGAAAGTGTAATGCTACAGATTGTAGTAGAGGAATAACCTCGACAGATACTAAATACGAATCGGTGCCATGTTTAACTAAAATGTTTTCTTTTGTTACAGTTTCTTTTTCTATATGAGCCTTGTGCAATAGATTACGTAAATCAAAAGCTAATTCTTTGCGCACCATTTTAAGCACATTCAGGCTGGCTTTGCCAGGCGATGGCACAAAAAATAAGGAAGTATCTCCTCTGAAATGAATGATATCATTCTGATCGCTGACAATTACACAAGGAGGGGTGTAATGATTCAGTAATATATCATCAGCATTCTTCTGAAAATCAGTCTGACTTATCATAGGTGTATGGATGGTATCATTTTTATGGTTTTTAGTTTCTTCCATACTATCGTGAGAGTCTTGTGTAAAGCGGCTGGTTGTATATTTCCGGCTAAAGAATTTATCATGATTACTAATAAGGGTAAACAGGTCTGATACGACATTGGCCGTTTCGGATTTCCCTAACCACAATATGCCCTTTTCTTTGAGTGCGTAGTGAAAAGTAGTTAATGCTTTTTTCTGTAAAAATGTGGTCATATATATGAGTACATTCCGACACGAAACCAAGTCAATTTTCGAAAATGGTGGGTCTTTCAGAAAATTGTGCACGGCAAAAACGCAACTATTTCGGATAGACTTATTTATTTGATATATACTATTGTCAATTTTTGTAAAATAGGTTTCTAATAGATGTGGTGGAATAGCCTGTACATCTAATGCATTATATAGACCTGAACGGGCTTTGGCAATATTACTTTCTGAAATATCGGTTGCAAAAACCTGAATTTTAATTTCCGGTGCTCTATGTGATAGAAACTCATGCAGACTAATTGCAATAGAATAGGCTTCTTCGCCAGATGAACATCCTGCCACCCATATTCGTATAGTGCTCTGGCTTAGTTTGCTTTCCAGTAAATGAGGAAAAACCCGCTCGGTTAATGCCTGAAAAGTTTTAGAGTCACGAAAGAAAGAGGTTACCGGAATCAGAAAATCTTTTAGCAAAAGTTCGAGTTCTTCTTTGTTTGATTTCAGATATTCATGATATTCACCAATATCTTCACAACGGCATAGACCCATTCGACGGGCGATACGCCTGCGTAAAGTAGATTCTTTATAATAGCTAAAATCAATGCCTTTGTGTTGGCGAATAAGAAAGATAATTTGCTTTAGCACATCTTCATAACTACGTGGAATGGCCTTTTCGTCTTCGTCAGGATAATTTTTATTTACTACCTGTTGAAGTTTCATTAATTGTTCAGGCATTTTTTCGGCAGGGAGCACGAAGTCAACTGTATTGGCATCAATCGCATTTTGGGGCATATCTGAAAAATCAGTTGACCCAGGGTCCTGGACAAAAGTAATACCCCCGTACTTTTTTATTGCCTGTAAGCCTAAGGTACCATCTGTTCCCGCACCTGAAAGTAATACTCCAACTACATTATTCTGGTGTACTTCTCCTAATGAATGGAAGAAAATATCAATTGAATAAGCTATCGGATTTACATCATCACCGGGTTGCAGCTTTAAGATTCCATCAACCGAAATAAGCCTTTTACTTTTAGAAATAGTGTAAACATGGTCAGGTTTAAAATCAACCTCGGTGCTTATTTCTAATACAGGAAGTTCAGTACTTTTAGCCAATATTTTTGGTAAATCGCTTTGTTGGTCATGTGGTAAATGTTGAACCAGCACGTAAGCCATGCCAGAATTTTTTGGTATTGAAGCAATAAATTTTTGAAAAGCCTCGACCCCTCCTGCAGAAGCCCCCAAACCTACTATTGTAAAATCCTGTGGGGCATTCGGAAGAGGCGTAGAATATTTTTTACGCATGATGATATTGGACAAGGGTTAGTCAAGTCTAATGGGTAAGGTTATGTGCTGAAATTTTCAGCTAAAACTTCAATGTTTAGGAGAAACCAAAGTTATAGATTTTTTTATTAATTTTATATTTAAATTTCTACAATTGTGGAGAGACTAAAACTTATGGTTGAGTTGCACACAACAAAGAGTTTGCTAAGCTTTCCTGATAAAATGATCTTTCTTATTTAATCATATTACGTGATAATCTTTTTCCTTTATAATTTTAACTTTAATTAAAAGCATTATTAAAGATAAAAGTATGGCATGGAACCCTGATATTTATAATAAATTCAAGTCAGAGAGATTTGCTCCGTTTTATGATTGTCTGAATCTGGTTGCAATCAGACCTGGAATTGATGTGATAGACTTAGGCTGTGGTACTGGTGAGTTAACAAGGAAGTTAGCAGATGCCTTGCCAGGCTCAAAAGTATTGGGCATTGATTCTTCGCAGGAAATGCTCAATGATTCAAAAGCCTTTGCCAATGAACAGGTACAATTTAAGTTAAGGGGTATTGAAGAACAAATAAATCTGGATGAAAAATGGGATTTGGTTTTTTCAAATGCCGCCATTCAATGGGTGTATAATCATGAAGAACTCATGCCAGAAATTATTTCAATGATAAAGCCAGGGGGACAATTGGTGATACAGTTACCCAATCAGAACCAGAATCTATCCAATCTTATTTTAGATGATTTGGCAACACAAGAACCCTTTTGTACAGCCTTACAAAACTGGACACGAAACTCACCTGTGTTGGATATTGAAAGGTATGCTCAGATACTTTTTGAGAATGGCAGCAAGCAAATGAGTGTTTTCGAGAAAATTTACCCCTTGGTATTAAAAGATGGTGATGCATTGTTCGATTGGGTTTCGGGCACAGCTTTGATTCCTTATACTGAAAGATTGAGTGGTGATACGAAAGAACAATTTAATACTGCGTATAAAGAACGTTTGAAAAGCAGATTCCCGAAATCTCCCGCATTTTACCCATTCAAAAGAATAATTATGGAGGCAAAATTTTAACCTCTGCCGACCGGCTTTTATAGATTCGTATCGTATCTTTGTTGAAAAAATATTTGAATTTTACAACAGGGGTATGGAAATTGTTTCAATTGAAGATTTTTATAAGCAGACAAGTTACAAAAATGATGATGGCGATGTGATTTCGCTTTTGCCCAAAGATTTTAGCAGGGAAATCGGGCATTTTAATGTATTTAGTATAGAAGAAATCACAAAGCAATTTATGGAAAAACCTGTAATGCCTTACAATCGGCGGGCTTATTATAAAATAAGCTTAATCAGAGGTAGAAATAAGGCTGAGTATGCCGATAAAGTGATAGATATTGAGAAAAATGCGCTGCTGTTTGCCTCTCCTAAAATTCCTTACCACTATGTGCCGAAGGACACAAACCAATCTGGTCATTTTTGTGTATTTACCGATGAGTTTTTGATTAAGAATAAAAGTGGTGTAGTGCTGGACGACCTCCCGATTTTCAAATCAGGGGGCTATCCGGTTTTTCAATTATCGGAAGGAGAAGTAGAAGATATTAATTATATCTTCAAAAAAATGCATAAAGAACTATCCTCTGACTATGCCTATAAATATGATTTAATACGTAACTATGTATTGGAATTGATCCATTACGGGCAAAAACTTCAACCTGTTACAGCACTTTATACAAGTCATAATGCTTCTGCCCGGGTGTCGTCTTTATTCATTGAATTATTAGAACGGCAGTTTCCTATTGAATCACCGCAACAAAAACTGAACCTGCGCACTGCCAAAGATTATGCTGACAGATTGGCTGTACACGTGAATCATTTGAATAAAGTCTTAAAGGAAAATACAGGTAAAACCACTACTGACCTGATTAGTGGCAGGATTATCAGAGAAGCCAAGATATTGCTTAAACAAACAGATTGGAATGTGTCGGAGATTGCCTACTCATTGGGCTTTGAAGAAGTAGCTCATTTTTCTAACTTTTTCAAAAAACAAACCTCTGTTACACCTTTAGGATTTCGAACCTGATTTGATTCTTGCAAATAATAGATTGATGTTCGTAAACAGTAAGATGATTTTCTGTATGACCTTTGCCTAATCGAAAATTTAATAAAATTGACAACATGACACTCTTAAAAATCATTAGCGGCGTACTTATCCTGATTACAGCCTTCTTGAGCTTTAAACATGGTTGGGACGGACTTTCCATGAAATCAGAAACCAACGAAATGGTCAATGCCCTCGGCATTAGCAAATCTGTTATTATTGGCATTAGTATTCTTAGTCTGGCGGTTGGGGCTTTGGTACTTTTTCCTCAAACTTTTTTCATAGGCAATGTCCTGAATGCCATGCTGATTGTCCTGATTATGGCTTTATCATTAAAAACAGGTAATCTCAAAACAGCTTTGATAGAAATCCCATTTTTATTAATGCCTTTATTGATGATTTATCTTGGCCATCCTTTGAAAAAATAAGGCTACCTGAAAACCATTTGATTAGTTGCATCCTCCGACTTCAGCTCTAAATACTGTTCCATTATCGGCTTTGAATCCTGCGTTCAGTAAAATACTTTTTGCCTGATAGGTAACATTGGCATTGCCTGTGACAAAGTTGGTAGCGGTGATATTTCCATTGTCTGTTTTTGCTCTTTTTAAAACTGTACCTGTGTTATAGTTCTGATCAGGATTTACCAGTATAAATTGTTGTGGGCAACTATCAAGGGTAATGTTTATACGATTAGAACCAACACTCAAACAATTAGGAGACTGGCAGACTGCCCAATAACTGGTAGTAACCGGAGGTTTATCAACTAAAGGATTGGCTGAAGAAGAATTAAACCATTTTAAAGTATTATTTCCTTCGCAGGCACTGGCTGTCAGGGTAGTTGTTTCTCCTTGTTCAATGGCTGTACTATTACTCGTAATAACAGGTGCAGCAGGACGCGGATTGATGACTACATTAAGCGAGGCACTTTGCTGATAAATGCTATCACTGCAAGCCTTCTGAAAAGTGGCATTAACCGTGTAGATACCACTCATATTGGTAGTAAGATTAGTAATCTGGTCATATCCGCCCCCAAACCCATAAGACAGGGTTCCGTAAAATGCGTAGTTATTCGGGCCTGTAAATGAATAAGAAAGTATAGAGCCATTTGTAGCTTGAATTAAAAATAACGCTCCACCTCCCTCACATAAATTATTACCTACAGAGAAATTCATTACTGGAGTGGCTGTATTAGTATTGATACCAACAAAGGTAGTCGCTGTAAGTGTGCCGCTGCATAAGCTTGATGTAACAGTTACGGTATATACACCGGCCATAGATTCACTTAAATCAGTTATTGTAACATTTTGGTTAGTACTGGTAAATCCGTTAGGGCCTGTCCAGCTAAATGAATAATTACCTCCAATCTGACTTAACCTGGAACTTAAGAATACGCTACCACCAGGACAAATATAATAAGAAGAACTACTGCTGGAAGCAGTTAAAGTACATTCCGAAGTACAATCATTAAGTACTATTCGCTGAGTCGCCACAAAGGGTTCCTGGCATTCGCCATTTAAATCGGTTATTGTGAGGGTATAAATCCCTGCCATATCTGCAGTGGTAGAATAGGAAACTAATGCATAGCTCGATTCATTTCTGAAATGATTAGGACCAGTCCAGACGTATTTAAGATTACTATTGCTCGCTGCATTATTGGGAGAGAGTGTAAGATCCTGCCCAAGGCAAGCGGTCTTAATAGAATCTAATTGAACTATGGGCTTTCGGATATTGAAAATGGGAACTACAGAAGTATAAGTTCCTGCGCAGCCACCTGTAAAAGTAGCAGTTAAAGTATAAAGCCCACCCGAACCAAGATTTGGCACAGTAGGTCGGGGTTCAGTGCTGGAGAACCCATCAGGACCAGTCCATAAATAACTGACGGAAGTGTTTCCTAAGGGGTTTGTATTATACAGGAGTATGGCAGGACTACCTGCACATGTAAAAGCAGCGGAATAAGCAGTAGTTAATTCAGGGTTTTTAGTCACATTAATGCCTATCTGAGATGTATAAACACCTTTGCAACCATTAGCTAAATTGACAGTTACAGTATAAAAACCTGCTTTGGCAGTTGTCAGATTATTGATAGTCGGATTTCTTTCATGGCTTACAAAATTATCTGGCCCATTCCATGTATAGTTAGTTATAGTTGTACCTGCAATTGTTTCAGTAGAAGAGCCATTTAATAGTGTAAATAAATTTACTGAATTACTTTCACAAAGCACCTTATTGGGAAAAAGATCAGGGCTACTTGCAGTAAATAAAGGTGGATACATATCAATGGTAGTAGTAGCAGTAGAGATACCGCAGCTGCCAAAATTGGCTGTAACTGTATAAGTACCTGCTGAATTTTCTGTAAGAGCAAAAGCCGGATTCTGTTTAGTACTTGTAAATCCATTGGGGCCGGTCCATGTATAAGAAGCTGTTAAATTCCTTGGTGAATACCATGCTACATTAAACTCTACCTCTCTACCAGGGCAACTGTATGAAGCAGCGTTATGTGAGACACTTAACGTGATGGGATTGACAGTTAGTCTCGTAGTAGATGTTTTAATATCACCACATCCAAAATTGACAGTCACGGTATAAATACCTGCATGGGTATTGCTGACATCGTTGATAATAGGGTTGTAGGATGTACTAATGAAACCATTAGGGCCTGACCATACATAAGATGCATTATTATTACTGGTATAAGCACTCAAACTGGCTGTTCCACAAAGACTTGCCGAAATAGTAGGATTAGGGGACACTACATTTGGCTTAATTGTCACTTGTGTAGTTTCTGTTTTAATATCACCACATCCAAAATTGACAGTTAATGTATAAATCCCGGCTTTAGCCTCAGTGGCTGTCGGAATAACAGGTTCACTTTGTGAACTGCTAAAACCATTAGGCCCTGTCCATGAATAGGCGCGGGCAGAGGTATAAGTTGCATAGCTACTTAAATTGATATTACCACAAGCATAAGCTGAAACAGACGGATTTATGCCTGTAGTATTAGCTGTAATATTTACATAAGTGGTAGCCGTAAGGATTTCACCACAACCAAAGTTGACAGTTACCGAATAAACTCCGGCATTCGCATTTGTCACGTTATTAATTAATAGACTGCCTGAATTACTAGTAAAACCATTTGGGCCTGTCCACCTGAACGATCTGGTAGGTGTTTCAGAAGCAATGGCGTATCCACTTAAATAGCCACATAAATTAGTGGTTATAGGCGAATTGAGAGTTAAAGTATTAGAACTGACGGTCAATTGGGTAGTTGCCGTCTGCACATCGCCACACCCAAAATTAATGGTTACTGTATATATACCCGCATGCGCATTGGTAACACTCGGAATATACGGGTTGCTTACGGCACTTGTAAAGTTATTTGGCCCTGTCCAGGCATAAGTCGCATTTGCATTTGTATAGACATTGAAACTAACACCGCTACAAAGCCTTGCTGAGTAATTAGAGGTTAATGTTACTGAATTTGGATTTACAGTTACATATTTAGTTGCAGTCTTAAGTTGCCCGCATCCAAAATTAACTGTTAATGTATAAAAGCCTTCATTGGCTTCGGTAACATTTGTAATAGAAGGGCTAAATGCAGTACTGCTGAAACCATTTGGTCCTGTCCATAAATAAGTTCTTTCAGAGGTATAAGTACTTGTAGCGTATAAGTTTATTGTTTTACAGATATTGACAGAAGCCGCGGACTCAAGCCATATATTATTGGTGGTAAGTGTTAAATTAGTAGTGGCGGTTTGAATATCTCCACAACCAAAATTGACAGTAACCGTATAAATGCCCGCATCTCCACTATCGGCATTATTGATAGATGGATTACTCAAAGTACTACTGAAACCATTGGGGCCTGCCCAGGCATAGGTTGTTGAAGAGGTATAACTGGTGCTGACAGACAGACTTGTTGACCCACAATGATTCACTGAAAATGATGGGTTAATAGACAACGTGTTAGGATTAACAGATAAATGAGTGGTAGCTGACTGTATATCTCCGCACCCGAAATTAACAGTAAGTGTATAAATACCGATGTCAGCATTTGTAACATTATAAATAAAAGTAGCATTTAAAGTACTATTAAAGCCATTTGGCCCAACCCATGAATAAGTTCGGGAGGAAGTTGGTGTAGTAGTAGCGCCTAAGCTTACCAGACCACAAAGGTTTGTTGAAAAAGAAGGGCTTAAGGTGATGGTATTCGGATTAACCGTCAGGTTAATGGTGGCTGTTTTAATATCATTACAGCCGAAATTAGCCGTAACAGTATAAACTCCGGCATTATTGATGGTTGTATTATTAATGGTAGGATTCTGTAATGCACTGCTAAAACCATTAGGCCCTGCCCATGAAAAAGTGCTTGGAGGACCAATACTGGCAACAGCATATAAATTAGTGGTACCACAAATAGTGATAGGGCTCAATGTAGTGGCAGTTAAGACATTAGCATTGATTGTAAGATTGGTGGTAGTCGTTTTAATATCCCCACACCCAAAATTAACCGTAATCGTATAAATTCCGGCGCTTGCCGTAGTGGCGTTTGTAATGCTCGGGCTTAATTGTGTACTGGTAAAATTATTTGGTCCTGTCCATAAATAAGAAACAGTAGGTGTAGAATTGGCATTAGCTGTTAAATTTACTGTCGAACAATTACTCCCGACAAAAGCCGGATTTACTGTGAGTGTATTAGAAGAAACAGTAAGACTTGTAGTAGCGGTTTGAATATCTCCACACCCAAAATTAACAGTAACCGTATAGATTCCGGCATTGGCAGAAGTAACATTCGTGACACTCGCATTCCTGGCTGTACTGCTGAAACCATTAGGCCCTGTCCAGAGGTATGTCATGGAAGATGTTGGGCTATTATCGATATATAAATTAGCAGTACCGCAAAGATTAGTCGAAAAAGAAGAATTTATTGAAATGTTATTGGTATTAATGGCAAGATTAGTAGTCACAGTTTGTATATCTCCACAGCCGAAATTTACTGTGGCAGTGTAAATTCCAGCTGCCGCTGCAGTAACATTATTAATATCCGGACTACTCGAAGAACTACTAAAACCATTTGGGCCTGCCCATGAAAAAGTACGGTTATTGGTATAATCAGCACTAACATATAATCTTGCAGTATTGCAAAGAGTAGCCAAGAAAGAAGGATTAACCGATAAATTATTGGGGCTAACGGTTATATTGGTAGTAGCAGTTTTGCTGTCACCACAGCCAAAATTAACGGTAACCGTATAGATACCGGCATGGGCCGCTGTAGCATTAGTGATGGCGAGGTTATTGGTTGTGCTAGTGAATCCATTAGGACCACTCCACAAGTAAGTACGTGATTGAGTATAGGTAGCCTCAGGAAAAATATTAACCGTATTGCAATAGCTTAATGAATACGAGGGATTTAAAGATAAACTGGTAGGGGTAACAGTCAGATTAGTAGTGGCAGTCCTTGAGTCTCCACAGCCAAAATTGACTGTAACTGTATAAATTCCGGCTGCTGCCGCAGGAACATTATTAATAGTTACGCCACCTGAAGAACTACTAAAACCATTAGGGCCTGTCCATGAAAAAGTACGGGAACTTGTATGGTCTGCATCAAGATACAAATTGGCTGTGCTGCATAGATTAGCCGAAAAAGAGGGACTAATAAATAAGTAATTAGGATTAACAGTCAGGTTGGTAGTAGCGGTTTGTATATCACCACAGCCAAAATTGACGGTTACTGTATAGATACCGGCACTTGTAGACGCAGTATTATTAATGGTTGCATTACGCTCAGTACTACTGAAACTATTCGGCCCCTGCCATGAATAGGTAGCAGGAGAAGAAGAACTGGTGTTGAGATTAAAGTTTGTTGTACCACATATTTTGGCCGAAAAAGATTTATTCAGAGAAATAGTATTAGGACTCACCGTTACATTAGTAGTAGCAGTTTGTATATCACCACAGCCAAAATTGACCGTAACTGTATAAACACCGGCATTGGCTGCTGTAGCATTAGTAATAAACGGATTGCTTATTGTACTACTAAAATTGTTGGGGCCAGTCCAAAGGTATGTTCTGCCTTGTGGCTGGCTGGAAAGGTTTGCACTCAGATTGATAGTATTACAAAGGGTAGTATTCACATTTTGAGTTTCCACTCTGTTAGAAGAGACATTGATACTATTGCTGGATTCTGAGCAGTTTCCTGAAATTACCTCAGCTTTATAGGTGCCGGATGCCTGAGGGATAATAGAAGCAGAAGTTTGCCCCCCAATGATGGTATTATCCTTTAACCATCGGTAAGTATAGCTACCTGCTAAACCTGTGTTAACAGCAATGGCATTACATACATAAGCGGAATTAACATTGAGTGTAGGGGCAACAGAAGAAACAATTTCGATAGCATCACTTTGAACGATACAGTTATTTTGTCCTGTAACCCGCACAAAATAAGTCCCTAAACTGGTTGCTTCATAGGTACTATTCGTAGCTCCTGTAATAGCAACAGAATTTTTATACCACTGGTAAGTATCAGTGGCAGCAGGAAAAACATTAGCTGTTATTGTTGATGAACCATGACATAAAAGGTGTGAAGAGGTTGTAACAGAAACAGTATTGCTACAGGGGATAAATCTTTCAAAGCGGATAGCTTCATTGTTGAGGGCTAAGTCAGATTTATTATTCAAATCTTTATTGGTCACACCGACATTCCCTGTATTGTTTTCTATCCCGATAGTTGCTCTCGAATAGGGGCTTGTAGTAAATGAGCTATAATGTATTTCTATTTTGCCACTGGTTTCATATAATTGAATTTGCAAAGATCCCGGCTCATTGCTAAAGGAATGCTTAACATTTTTGAAATTAACAACTAATACTCTGTTCGGGGCTACACCGGTAGTAAAATAGTTGAGCGAAGGAGTTCCTTGTGCACCATCCCAGCTAATAGCTGCAAAAGCAAGAATATTATTTGGTGTCGAAACGGATGGAATAGAATTTACCAGATTAGCATTATTATTCCCAAAAGAAATATGTCCGTTAGCGGCCAGATAGAATTGGGTATAGTTGTTTTCGAAAAAAGGGAAACTAAAGCCAATATTAAATGGGCCAACAGAATTATTATAACCTAAACCAGTGATGGCAGTACCTGTGCCTGATATTTCTGCCACAGGTAGTCCACGAGTAAGCGTATAAGACTGGGCACATAAAATATTGCATAATAACGTCAGCAGCAAAATGAATAAATTCTTTTTCATAGAGTTATGTATTAATAGGAAGATTCTGACTGAAATCTTTTTCCAACACCTTAAGAAAGTCTGCCAGCATTTACAGAAAATTCAAGATAAAACTCAGTCAAAAATTAATTTTAGTCACCATTATTTTACTTTTCAGACAACAAATATTAAAGGCGAATTTAAACATATTTTACATAGTTGTAAAAAATATCTAACTTTTTCGCACTATCGGCACCCATATCTCTTCTTCCGAATCAGCGTCAGCGTTTTTGTATTTATCTCCCAACAATTCAAAATGCGGTCGGTCGTCAAGCACATATTCCGAATTTGGTAACCATGTGCTGAATATATACTGGAACGTGCTGTTATCAGTACTTGACCCTTTATGTAGAAAAACAGCATATAAGCCACTATTCAGCGTAAAAGCCTCCATTCCATCAGGAATATGATCAAAATCAGCCACCTCAACGGCAGCCCATTTTTCAAAAGCAGCATGAGGGTTGAAAGGATTAAAAAAGTCAAGTGCATATAGTTGTAAAGAATAGAGGTCTATGCTTGCAGTATTTATTATCGCTTTGCGATTTAGCATAAAACTTCTCCATAATTCCCCAGTCTTGTTATCAGCAAAAGACATCTTCAGCCGCTTGCCTATAAGTTTTTTCTCTTGTAGTGTTTCAATTCTTGGTTGTAGCATAAAGACTTCGTCGGATTTATTAAACAAATAAAACCATTTTCTCTTGAATGTAAAAATCGTGGAAGACTGCATTTATTGGACAATTACTATTTTTTCTTTATATAAAATCCAAGAACGTCCGTCCGCAAGCGGACAAAATCTGTCCGCTTGCGGACGGACACTTTTAGAGAAAACGGCCTTGGAATGTCCTCCAAGGCCGTTTTTGCCATATGGCATTATATTTGTACGACAAAATAGAAACTAATCATCTAAACCTATGCATAGAGCAAATTTGGGCGAATTTGAAGAGATGGTCTTACTCATGGTAGCCATTTTAGATAAGGAAGCTTATGGTGTATCAGTCAATCAGGCCTTAGAAGAGCATACAGGGCGTGTGGTTGCCTTTGGTACCGTACACAATACCCTGATAAGGTTAGAAGAGAAGGGTTTTGTAAGCTCAGAGTTAGGGGGGGCTACTACCGAAAGAGGCGGGCGCCGGAAACGCCTGTTTAAAGTAACAGCTTTGGGTAGCAGAACCTTACAGGAAGTTAATGAATTGCGCCAGGGACTCTGGCAAATGATACCACCTCATACACTTCGTTTAAGCGGATTATGAAAAAGCCCGGTTTAGATGATATAGATTCAATCAACAAAGATTTGCCGGGTGGCAGCTCACCCCCTCAATGGATACATAAGTTGTTATTGTGGTTTCATCCGGAAGAAACCCTCGAAGAAGTAACAGGAGATTTAGCAGAGTTGTATGCTGACAGGATTCAGCACTCAGGAAAATTCCGGGCTAATCTATTATACTTAGTGAATGTACTATCGGTTTTACCACCTTTTGTACGTAGAAGAACAAAAAGAAAAAGCTATTATAAACCTTCAATCCTGCACCGAGCTATGTTACAAAACTATTTCAAAATTGCTTTTCGGACTATAGCCCACAACAAGGTCTATTCGGGTATCAATGTTTTGGGCCTAAGCATTGGGCTGGCGGCTGCCATGCTAATTATGCTTTATACTAAAGATGAGGTGAGCTATGACCAGTTTCATACTAATAATCCGAATATTTATCGGGTAGGCTATGACTCTTTTACTGCAAAGGGAATACTGGAAGAACACGTTGGCAATACCGGATTTTTGCAAGGACCTATCTTTTCAGCAAGTGTACCCGAAATAAAGGAGTTTGTGCGCTTCCGTCAGATTCAGACTGACATTAAAGAAAATAACAATATCGTCAGCCAGTTTATGTTTGATGCTGATTCTAATTTTTTCTCTGTTTTTTCTTTTCCAATGTTAAGCGGAAACCCTGCCACAGCATTGAAAAATCCACAATCAATTGTCATTTCAGAAGAATTGGCCGAGCGGCACTTTGGCACTACTGATGTATTGGGTAAAAGTATTCAGCTGAAAAATACACATGGAAACGGAGAAGATTTTGTTCCTCATATAGTTACAGGTGTGACAAAAAAATGTCCCGAAAATTCTTCAATCAAGTTTGAAGCACTGATACCCCTCGTGGTAGAAAAGGAGATCTATCAAAACAAGCAGAAATGGTTCAGTGCCTTCCTGAATACCTTTGTGGTGCTCGCTCCCAATGCTAATATTAAGGCTGTTGAAAACAAAATGAATAAGGTTTACATGGCGGATGCAGGAGAAACGATTAAGGAGATGGCTACGAAATATGACTTCCATAATACAAGGACATACAAGATACAGCAGTTTACCGATATGCACCTGAGCAAGGAACGTCCGGCGGATAATGGGTTAAAAGACAGAAGCAATCCGATGTTTTCGTATATACTATCAGGTATAGCTGTTTTTATCCTGCTGATTGCATGCATCAACTTTGTTAACCTTACTGTAGCACGTTCGCTCAAGCGAGCCAAAGAGATAGGCGTAAGAAAAGTAGTAGGTGGTGGAAGAAAGCAATTGATCCTGCAGTTTTTAGGAGAATCTTACCTACTTTGTTTCATCGCTTTTGTAATGGCCTTGCTATTGGTTCAGTTAGTTTTACCTACTTTCAATCAACTCTCCAATAAGGCATTAGCCCTATCATATCTGTTCGATTTCGAGCTGATTGCTGCTTATATTGCGCTATTACTTGCCACAGGCTTATTAGCCGGGTTTTATCCGGCATTGGTTTTATCTAACTATAGTCCGGTTAAAACACTCTATAATCGTTTCAATTTATCGGGTAAGAATTACCTACAAAAAGGTCTGGTAATATTACAGTTTTCCATTGCTTCGTTTCTGATTATCGGAACCATGACTATCTATTCTCAGTTTAACTACCTCTTAAATAAAGACTTAGGATATGATGATGCCAATGTTATCAGTATCAATAAGTCAAATCTGAGTCGAGCAGAAGTACAGGTCTGGAAAGAAGCCTTGATGCAGAGCCCAAATATTGTGATGGTTGCTCCGAAAAACGGAGGTAATTGGGGAGATGGCGCAAGAGTAAATGGCGAAACCGAAATAGACTTTAATTATGAAACAGTGGATGGCAACTTCCTGTCTTTACTGAAAATCCCGATTATAAAAGGCCGCAACTTTTCGTCTGCTTTCCCTTCTGACTCCACCAAAGCAGTATTGGTCAATGAAAGTTTTGTGAAAAAGGCAGGCTGGAAAAACCCCTTAGGTCAAATAGTTGATTTCTGGTATAATGAAAATGATAAGTATCAGGTAGTAGGGGTGGTGAAAGATTATCATTTCAGAGATTTAAACCGGGAAATCGGCCCGCAATTATTTACAATGAAGCCGAAAAATCCATACGGCCGAATGTACATTAAGATAAAACCCGGTACAGAAACCACCAGCCTGGCACATATTGAAGAGACCTTTAAAGAGTTATTTCCTTTCACTCCTTATGCCTACGGATTCATAAAAGAGCAAAACCAGAAAACATACGAATCAGAGGCAAAATGGAAACAAATTATGTTTTTTGGGGCTGTTCTCACCATTTTCATTTCTTGTATTGGCTTGTTTGGCTTAGTGACTCTTTCGGCAGAGCGTCGTATGAAAGAAATTGGTATCCGCAAAGTATTGGGGGCATCAGTCAGTAGTATTGTTCAGTTACTATCTTCCGACTTCCTGAAATTAGTAGCCTTTTCGTTTGTATTTGCTTTTCCGGCGGCTTATTACGCCATCAGTCAATGGTTAATGAATTACCCGTATCGCGTTGAGATTAATGCCTGGCTATTTATTGGGGCGGCTGTATTGGCTATAGCTATTGCTTTGTTTACTGTGAGTTTTCAATCAGTAAGAGCAGCATTGGTGAACCCAGTGAAGTCACTTAAGAACGAATAAGCGTGGGCATGGAGCAAAGGGCATAGCATATAAGCTCCCTCTGCTCCATGCCCTAAGCAAAAAACATGAAAAACACTCCACCCAAATGGGCAAAATACTTGCTCACCCGTTTTCACCCCGAAGATACTTTGGAGGAGGTGGAGGGTGATCTGGAGGAGTTTTATGCCTATTGGTGTAAAAAATATGGGGAGTTTTGGGCAGATATACGATATAGCTTAAACCTGCTGACTGTACTGCCTCCTTTTGTGAGAAGACGAAAAAGAAAAGAAAGCTATTATCAACCATCAATCCTTCATCCAGCTATGTTACGAAACTATTTTAAAATTGCCTTTCGGACTATTGCCCATAACAAGGCATACTCGGGAATTAATATTCTGGGTTTAAGTATTGGCTTAGCTGCCGCTATGCTGATTATGCTTTATACCAAAGACGAAGTAAGCTATGACCAGTATCACACAAACAGTAATCAGATTTTCAGAATCGTAAGGAAAGATATAAAGCCTGATGGTCAGGTTGAAAATGGCTCAGACCATACAGGCTATTTAGAAGGCCCAAGTTTTAATAAAGGTGTACCGGAAGTATCGTCATTTTTGCGATTTCAACCCAATAGGAAAGACCTGAAGCAAGGAGATGAGATTGTAAGTCAGGAAGTCTTTTTAACAGATAAAAACTTCTTTTCATTCTTTACTTTTCCCTTGTTAAGAGGTAATCCGGCTAAAGCTTTAGAAGAGCCTAAGTCTGTGGTGATTTCGGAAGATATGGCGATTAAGCAATTTGGTTCAATTGAGGTTTTGGGTAAAACAATGGATTTTAAAACAAATGGTCAGTTTGAGCCCTATGTCATTACTGGTATTGCTCAAAAAAGCCCGCAAAATTCTTCTGTTAAATTCGAGGTCTTGTTGCCTATGGTTGTAAAAAACGAAGAGTTAAGCAATAAGGAAAACTGGTTGGCTTCTTTTATGAACACCTTTGTATTGCTTTCTCCGCATGCTTCATCAGTGTCCAGAGTAGAAGCAAAAATAAACAGGGTATATCAGATAGAAGCTAAAGAAGCAATCAGTATAGCGAGAGAAAAATATGATAATAAGAATCAGGTGCTGTATGCTTTACAGCCTTTTACCGATATGCACTTGAGTAAAGATTTTCCGGTGAATAATGGGCTTAAAGATGCCAGCAATCCTATTTACTCTTATATACTTTCGGGTATTGCCTTGTTTTTACTTGCAATTGCCTGTATCAATAGTGTTAATCTTACTATTGCCCGTTCTTTGGCAAGAGCCAAAGAAATTGGTATCCGAAAAGTGGTGGGAGGAGCAAGAAAAAACCTAATTATGCAGTTCTTGGGTGAATCTTACCTATTTTGCTTCATATCATTTATTTTGGCGATACTATTAGTAATATTGATATTACCGACATTCAGTCAATTTTCGAATAAAGTACTTGACATAACTTATTTATTCGACGCCTCTTTGTTGATATTGTTAATTTCTCTTTTTGTAATAACAGGATTTCTTTCCGGATTTTATCCGGCATTGGTATTGTCGGGATATCAGCCCATCAAAACGCTCTACAATCGTTTTACATTGGCCGGAAAAAACTATCTGCAAAAATCATTAGTAGTTTTTCAGTTTGCATTGGCTTCTTTGTTGATTATTGCCACCATTACTATTTATTCTCAGTTTGACTATCTGATAAACAAAGATTTAGGGTATGATTATCAGGATGTAATAATGGTAGCTAAGCGAAATCTGAAAAATAGTGAGGTAAATGTAGTAAGAGATGAATTGTTGAAAAACCCGAATATCCGGGTGGTTGCACCTAAAAATGGAGGCTCAGGCGGGAGACTTGCAAAAATAAATGGTGATACCGAATTTCATTTTGCTTACGAATCAATAGACACAAATTATTTACCTATGATGAAAATACCTGTTGTGAAAGGCCGAAATTTCTCGGCATCTTTCTCAACAGATTCTACACAGGCAGTATTAGTGAATGAAACTTTTGTAAAACAAGCCGGGTGGAAAAATCCAATCGGCGAAGAAGTTAATTTCTTCTACAATAATGAGAAATACAAGGTTATTGGGGTGGTAAAAGATTATAACTATGCACCACTGAACGAAGAGATTGGCCCACAGCTATTTTCGATGAAACCCGGCAATAACTTTGGCAACCTGTTGATAAAAATCAAACCAAGGACCGAAACGGCAAGTCTGGCATATATCGAAAAGACCTTTAAAAAGATGTTTCCGATACACCCTTATATGTTCAGGTTTTTGGAAGAAGAGAACCGGAAAAACTATGAGTCGGAAGCTAAGTGGAGACAGATTATGCTATTTGGCGCTATCATGACCATTTTTATCTCATGCATTGGTCTTTTTGGTCTGGCTACCCTTGCTGCCGAACGCAGGACAAAAGAGATTGGCGTACGTAAAACTTTGGGCGCATCGGCTTCAAGTATTGTACAACTGCTCTCTTTAGATTTTATCAGGTTGGTACTTTTCTCTTTTATCATTGCTTTTCCAGTTGCCTTTTATGCGATCAGCGAGTGGTTAAAGAATTATCCTTATCGGATAGAAATCAGTGCCTGGATATTTATAGGAGCCGGTTTATTGGCTATCGCTATTGCTCTGTTTACAGTAAGTTTTCAGTCAATACGTGCAGCTATGATGAACCCGGTGAAGTCACTTAAAAATGAATAAGCAGAGGGAAACTTTTCTCCCTCTGCCCCCTGCCCCATGCAAAAACAGCACCCATGAACCCAACACCCCCAAAATGGATAAAATACCTACTCACCCGCTTCCACCCCGAAGATACTTTAGAGGAGGTAGAAGGTGATTTGGAGGAATTTTATGCCTGTTGGCATGAGAGATACGGAGAGTTTTGGGCAGATATACGCTATGCCTTGAATGTCATAACAGTATTGCCTCCTTTTGTGCGTAAACGATCGAAAAAAGAAAGCTATTACGAACCTTCAACTCTGCATTATGCTATGCTAAGAAACTATTTCAAAATTGGACTACGCAATCTGGTGAAACAAAAAAGATTGACCCTTATCAATATTTCGGGTCTTTCAATGGGTATTTTCTGTTTTGCCTTTTTTCTGTTGTATGCTTTAACAGAATTTAGCTTTGACCGTTTTCATGCCAATGCCCCAAACATTTATCGGGTGTATCAATGGGATAATTGGAGCAATGCAGGAGAAACGGCGCATCCCATGCCTCTTGGCCCGGCCATGAAACAGGATTTATCCGGTGTGAAAGAGTATGTACGTATCAGAGATGCCTGGCGGATGAGTTTTGTTAAAGCGGATGACGAGGTAACCCAAGGGAAAATATCCTTTACAGACCCACAGTTTTTTTCTGTCTTCTCATTCAGATTCTTGCAAGGCAATGCCCAATCGGCCTTAAGTGATTTATATAGCGTAGTGCTGACTGAAGAAACAGCCAACAAAATATGGGGAAGAACAGATGTGCTGGGTAAAACAATTGAAGTGAAAGTACAGGATAAATATGAGCCATTTGTCGTATCAGCTATCGTTGAAAACATACCATCCAATTCGAGCATTAGTTTTGAGATGTTAGGCAATTTTAAGTTTTTAACTACAGTTACTTCTGATGGCAAGGGTCAGGTAAATGATTGGCGTTATTCATCAAGTGCCACCTATGTACAATTAGAGCAGAACTATTCGCCTGCGACGATTGAAAAGAAATTAGGCGACTTTTATAAGAAATATAATGCTGAAACAGAGGAAGAAACTAGAAAAAAAGGCTGGTCGGGAGCAGGGCTATCTAAAACCTACGGCTTGCAGCCAATATCCGCTATCCATTTCGATACCCGCTTAAAAGGGACTCAGGTAGCAGCCATAGATTCTAAAATAGTCTGGATTCTTCTAAGTATTGCCGCAGGTATTCTGCTGATTTCCTGCATCAACTTTACTACTTTAGCTATCGGTCGGGCTATTTATCGGTCAAAAGAAGTGGGTGTACGCAAAGCAATGGGTAGCAATAAAGGCGCGCTTCAGATCCAGTTTCTGACTGAGGCATTGTTGCTTACTATTCTTTCAGCGGTTTTAGGTTTGCTGCTTTTATGGATAGGATTACCCATTTTAAGCAAGTTATCAGAGAGAGAACTTCATCTTTCTTTTATCCAATTCCCTCAATTAGCCTGGTTAATGGTTGGCTTGATATTGCTTGTAGGCATAGTGGCCGGAAGCTATCCTGCCTGGGTTCTTTCAAGATTCAAGGCAGTTGATGCTCTGAAAGCAAAGGTAAAATTGGGAGGAACAAACATTTTTTCAAAATCGCTGGTTACCGTTCAATTTACATTATCGGCTGTTCTCATCATTGCCACATTTATTATACTCCGGCAACTCAATTATATAAAATCCAGAAATCCGGGCTTTAATAAAGAAAATATTGTAGTTGTAAATGCTGATGGTACCTGGCCAAAGGAAATATATCCTTTTTTTAGAGAACAGATAATTACACAACCTGCCATCGTTGGTATTAGTGGTTCTGACCAGAGATTGGGAGGATTGTCGCATAGTAATACAGAAGTG
Organism: Emticicia sp. BO119; assembly: GCF_013912375.1. Classification (GTDB taxonomy): domain Bacteria; phylum Bacteroidota; class Bacteroidia; order Cytophagales; family Spirosomataceae; genus Emticicia. The sequence goes on from NZ_JACETV010000007.1 coordinate 254,007, forward strand.
GAAGTAAACGGAAGGCCTACAAAAATCAATGAATTTTTTATTGATACTGATTATTTAAGGGTGATGGGTATGCAACTGAAAGCAGGTAGGAATTTCAACCCAACTATTGCTTCAGACAAGGTAGATGGAATTATCATTAATGAGGCTATGATGCATGAGTTTGGGTGGAATATAAACAATGCAGTAGGCCAGCAGATAAAAGGTTATAAAAAAGACTTCAATCCGGTAGTTATCGGAGTGGTAAAGGATTTTAATTATCAGTCCTTAAAAGTAAAGATTGCTCCGCAGATTTTTCGTCAGTTTAATGAGGGGCAGCCATATAAATATTTTGTCAGAATTACCTCCGGTGACCCTACAAAAGCATTGACAGCAATAGAGGCGAGTTGGAAAAAAGTTGTACCTGATTTTCCGTTCAGATATAGTTTTCTGGACGAAGACCTGAACCGGGTATATCAATCAGAAGCCCGATGGAGTAGTGTAATAACCTGGGCGGCTGGTATTTCGGTTTTTCTCGCCTGTCTCGGTCTGTTTGGTCTCACTGCTTTAGCGGTAGTCAATCGTACAAAAGAAATCGGTATCCGTAAAGTACTGGGAGCCTCAGTACTAAGCATTCTTGGGCTATTGTCAAAAGATTTCTTAAAACTAATCTCATTGGCAGTTCTGATTGCCTCACCAATAGCCTGGTATGCCATGAACCTTTGGCTGGCGAATTTCGCCTACAAAATTGAAATGGAATGGTGGTTTTTTGCCCTTTCAGGTTTGCTGACCAATGGTATTGCAATTCTGACAATTGGCTTTCAAAGCATCAAAGCCGCTTTGATGAACCCGGTGAAGTCTTTAAAAAATGAGTGAGCATGGGGCATGGGGCCGAGGGAATGGGGTAGAAATTTCCCTCTGCTCCATGCCCTCTGCCCTGTGCAAAAATAAAAATACATGAACCAATCACCCCCCAAATGGGCAAATAACCTACTCACCCGATTTCACCCCGAAGATACTCTGGAGGAGGTGGAGGGTGATCTGGAGGAGTTTTATGCCTATTGGTGTAAAAAATATGGGGAGTTTTGGGCAGATATACGATATAGCTTAAACGTGCTGACTGTACTGCCTCCTTTTGTGCGTCGTCGTAAAAAACAGAATCATACACAAACCCTGATGAATATGTTAAGTGATTTTTTATCAACCTCATTATTGAAGAGTAATCTGAAACAATTCGGGAGAAGAATTGCCAGAGAGAAGACCTATGCTTTTCTGAATATTTTCGGATTATCCGCCGGGCTAACCTGTTTTACTTTTATTGCCCTTTGGGTGAGTGATGAATTAAGTTATGACACCTTTCATACGAATTATGACAGGATTGTAAGGATAACAACCACCGAAAAAAGTGAAACCAATGTATCACAATTGGCCAGATCGGGCTTGCCTGTCGCAAAAGCACTTCAACAAAACTATGCCGAAGTTGAGAATACCGTCCGAATGGATATAAGGGGAGAAATTGTACAGCATGATGATAAACAAACAATTGAACCGTATATTCTTTTGGCTGACCCTTCGTTTTTTCAGGTCTTTAATTATCGACTTGTCAGAGGGAATGCAGCTACTATTTTAAAAGAGCCTTATACACTATTGTTAACAGAAATGGCAGCTAAAAAATATTTCGGCAGTACTGACCCGATAGGAAAGGCGCTGAAAATCTTTATGTATGACAGCACAGGACGAGGAGCTGATTATACCATCACAGGGATTGTGGCTGACCCACCGCAGAATGCGCACTTCACTTTTTCTATGATTAGCTCTTTCAAGACTATCGAAGCTGCCCGCCCTAACTTATTAACTGCAGAGGGATGGAGGGAAAATCGCTTCTTTACGTATTTATTACTTAAAAAAGGTGTTGATTACGAGGTACTTTCTGATAAAATCAGCAATTTCTACCAGAAGCAGGTTGGTGGTAAATCAAATGCATCACAGGCTTCCTATACTTATCATTTACAGGCTTTAAAAGATATACACCTGAAATCACATTTAGAACGTGAAACACGAGTAAATGGTGATATTAATAAGGTATATATTTTCTTATCGATAGGTATTTTTATCTTATTGTTGGCTGCTATTAATTATACTAATCTGGCTACGGCCCGTTCGGCTGGACGGGCTAAAGAAATTAGTGTAAAAAAAGTAATTGGCGCAGTAAAAACGCAGTTGATACTACACTATTTAGCTGAGTCGATTCTGTTTACTTTGTTAGCTTTAGGCATGGCTTGTTTATTATCATTGTTTATACAGCCTTTTTTCTATCAGCTATCGGGCAAAGATGTATCCTTGTTTTCGTCTCCATTATTGTTGTTATTCCTTGTCGGAGTTAGTGTTTTCTTAGGCATTTTGGCCGGAATTTATCCTGCTTTTGTGCTATCCACATTTAAACCTGCTGTTGTGCTTAAAGGCTCGTTCAAATCAAGTGCTAAGGGCGTTATGTTACGCAAATCTTTAGTAATGTCTCAATTTGTAATTACGCTGCTTCTGGTAACAAGTATTGTGATTATGTATGCACAAATGAGCTACATTAAAAACAAGGATTTAGGCTATAACAAAGACGCACTACTCTTTTTAAGATTAAACGGAAATGCGGACGTAGTAAGTGGTTTTGAAGCTTTTAAAAACGAATTGGCAAGCAGCCCTCTTATCGGAGGTATAACCACTTTCAGATCTGGTATTATGAATGGCATTGATGCCGGCCCTGCCGAGACTATTGATGCGAAAGGGAAAAAAGTAGAGATAAATACTGCAAAGATTCTGGTCGATGCAGATTATCTGTCGGTATATGGAGTCAAACTGATAGCTGGAAAAAATTTCGGTATCAATGCTGGAAAAGATACTATCAGGAAAGTAATTCTTAATGAGAGTGCCGTAAAAAAAGCAGGTTGGCATAGCCCCGAAGATGCTATCGGGAAGCCCTTTATGATGGATAATCAGGCAGGAATGGTTATCGGAGTAACCAAAGATTTCCACTTTAATAGCCTGCAACAAACATTGATGCCTTTAGCCATTTTTCCAAAGGAGGGATACTTCTCAAAGGTTACGGTTAAGCTCAACGGACAAAACCTGAGTCAGGGAGTATCAGTAGTTAAAGCGGCATGGAAAAAGCATTTTCCGGTGGTAATGTTTGATTATGATTTTGTGGATACGATAATTAAAGAGCAGTATGTAGCGAGTGAACGCTTCTCATCCATCATTCTGTATTTTTCACTCTTGTCACTCATTATTGCCTGCATGGGTCTCTATGGTTTGATTTCGTACACAACCTCTCAGAAAACAAAAGAGATTGGTATCCGAAAAGTATTAGGAGCATCAGTCAATAGTATTGTGCTATTGCTGTCAAAGGATTTTCTGACATTGGTAGTTTTTGCGTCTTGCATAGCCTTACCTGTAGCGGGCTATCTAATGAGCCAATGGTTAGAGGATTTTGCCTACCGTATCAGTTTTGCATGGTGGATGTTCATGGCGCCATTGGCTCTGGTCTTATTAGTTGCCGCTATCACCGTAAGTTTCCAAGCCATCAAAGCAGCAATGATTGACCCAATAAAAAGTTTAAAAATTGAGTGATTTAGTGAATGAATGATTAGAATTCTTTATTTTTTTAATCACTAAATCGCTCAATCACTAAATAAAACTATGAACCAAACTCCTCCCAAATGGGCAAGATACCTGCTTACCCGCTTCCATCCTGAAGATACTTTAGAAGAGGTAGAGGGTGATATGGAAGAACTATATGACTATTGGGTGCAGAATTCGGGGGTGTTCCTGGCAGATGTGCGCTACTGTTTTAGCGTGCTTACGGTTTTGCCACCTTTTGTTAGGCGTCGGAAGAAAAGAGAATATAATCAACCTTCAACCTTAGATATTGCTATGTTACGAAACTATTTCAAAATTGCCTTTCGGAACCTGTCGAAACAAAAGCTTTATTCAGGAATTAATATTTTAGGTCTTTCCTTAGGCATAGCCTGTGCTTTAATTATAGGCATGTGGGTGCAGGATGAGGTCAGTTATAATCAGTTTATGTCAGATGCCGACAATGTATATTTAGTAAGGGTCAATTATGGGCTTGCAAATGGAGAGATTGTTACAGGCCCTGCTACTCCCAGCCCCTTGCAGGAGGTAATTGCACAGGATATTCTTCAGGTGAAGGCAGTTACGAAAATTACTTATGAGCCTGAACAATTACTTGTAAAAGTGGGGGAGACATCAGCCAAAGAAAAAGGATATTATGCCTCTGCTGATTTCTTTAAAGTGTTTTTATTACCCACTATTACGGGAGACCCCAAAACAGCACTGATGAATCCTAACCAGATTGTGATTACGCGCAAAATGGCTAAGAAGTATTTTGCTCTCGGTCAAGCCATCGGAAAAAAACTTCAATTAGATAACCAGAAGTTCTATACTATCGGGGCTGTTATTGATGACCTGCCTACTACTTCAACACTTACTTTCGACTGGGTTGTCAACTTCAGTAATATTGAGCAGCCCTGGATGAAAAGTTGGGGCAATACCATGTTTAAAACATTTGTTAGACTTCAACCTAATACCACAGCTACGGAAGCAGAGGCTTCCATGAAAAACCTGTTCCGTCGCTATACCAAAGATGAGGATGATGCAGGCTGGCCTGTTCTTCAGTCGATTACAGACGTATATCTTTATGGAGAATACAAAAATGGCAAAGGAGTCGCCGGACGGATTGAATATGTTCGTATTTTTTCTTTGGTCGCATTGTTTATTCTATTGGTGGCCTGCATCAATTTTATAAATTTAACTACAGCCCGGTCGGCCCTTCGGGCGAAAGAGGTAGGTGTGCGAAAAGTGGTAGGAGCTTTGCGCTCTTCAATAATTGGCCAATTCCTGAGTGAGTCTATACTCATTAGTGTTCTTGCCGCTATTGTGGCATTAGGTTTTGTCTGGACTGTCTTACCAACCTTCAATAGCGTTTTTGATAAGCAATTATCTATCAATTTAACTGACAAAAATCTATGGTTGATGTTGGGAAGTGTAGTGCTGATTACAGGGCTTGTATCGGGCAGTTATCCTGCTCTTTTTTTATCAGGACTTCGACCTGTCAGAATCTTAAAGGGACACTTGCAGTCTGGGGTTGGTCCGGCCTACTTCCGTCGCATACTGGTTGTATTTCAGTTTGCACTTTCCATTTTTTTAATTGTAGGTATGCTGGTGGTAGGTCGGCAGATGAATTATCTAAAAACAACGAACTTAGGTATTAATAGGGAGAATGTATTGTATGTACCATTAGAAGGTGAAATTGCACAATCAACCAAAGTAGAAGCCTTTCGGGATGAAGTGATGCGCCAACGAGGGGTGGCATCAGTAACTATGACCAGTTCATTACCTGTAGATATACAAGGTACCTCAGGAGATTTGGATTGGCAGGGCAGAGAACCCAAACAACCAAGTAATGTAGCTGCCATGCAAGTAGGTGGGGATTTCATCCGAACCATGAACATTCAATTGATTGAGGGACGGGATTTCCGGACTAATAGTCAAGTAGATTCAAATAGCTATATCATCAATGAAGCAGCCGCGAAGATGATGAATATGGAATCTCCGGTAGGTAAAGAAGTGAAATTCTGGCAGGGTAAAGGACCCATTATTGGTTTAATGAAAGACTTTCATATCAATTCACTTCACCAGCAAATTATGCCTTTAGTCCTGTGTTTTAATCCGGCAGGAACCAATTACCTATTAATTAAAACTCATGCCGGACAAACCGAACAGGTTATTGCTGAATTAGAAAAACTAACAAAGCAGTTTAATCCAAACTACCCTTTTACCTATCATTTCGTTGATGAGGCCTACGGGAATCTTTATAAAGCAGAGCAGCAGGTCAATATTTTAGTCAATTATTTCGGTATGCTGGCCATTTTTATTTCCTGCTTAGGCTTGTTTGCACTTGCGGCTTTTACAGCTGAACAGCGTAAGAAAGAAATAAGTGTCCGTAAAGTATTAGGCGCAAGTGTAAGCAGTATTGTAGCCATGTTGTCAACCGATTTTCTGAGACTGATCGTGATAGCACTCATCATCATTACCCCTTTAGCTTGGTGGGCGGTATCTGAATGGCTCGATACCTTTGCTTACAAGACAACACTATCCTGGTGGATCTTTGTAGTCGCAGGGTCATTAGCTATAGGCATTGCCCTGATGACAGTAAGTTACCAAAGCATAAAAGCCGCTTTGATGAATCCGGTGAAGTCTTTGAAAAATGAATAAGTATGAACTGTGATTAATCTTGAACTATGATTTAGCTGATTAAATGATTTATGTGATTCAATTGAATAATCAAGAATCAGTTAAATCAAAGTTCAAGACAGAAACAAATTATAATGAAAAACTCTCCACCCAAATGGGCAAATAACCTCCTCTCCCGATTCCACCCCGAAGACACTTTGGAGGAGGTAGAGGGAGATTTGGAAGAAATGTATGCCTTTTGGTTGCAAAAGTCAGGGAAGTTCAGGGCTGACCTGCGCTATGGGTTTAGTGTGCTTACCGTTCTGCCGCCTTTTGTGAGGCGCCGGAAAAAAAGAGAATATTATGAAACCTCAAATTTAGCTATTACTATGTTCAGAAATTATTTCAAAATCGCTTTTCGTACGCTATTAAAGGATCGCCTGAATAGCTCATTAACCATCTTGGGTCTGGCACTTGGTCTGGCCTGTGTGCTGCTGATTCTGTTGCATGTTAAAGACGAATTAAGTTATGACAAAGGCTTCACAAGCGCCGACCGCATTTACCGGATTAATATGGAAAACATCGGCGAAACTAACCGACGCTGGACTGCTACTTCTCCGGTTTTAGCTATTGAAATGCAAAAAGAAATTCCGGCTATTCAGACTATTGCCCGGTTTAACCGACCTTATCCCGACCGTGTTTTTAGTTATAAAGCATCTTCTACCAGCGACGTAAAACAATTTGAAGAAAAACGTGGTTTTTATGCCGATTCAACTGTAACAGAAGTTTTCGATTTGCCTTTCATCAAGGGTAATCCTAAAACCGCATTAGCCCAGATGAATGCCATCGTTCTTACAGAAGATATGGCCAATAAGTACTTCGGCAATGAAGACCCAATCGGCAAATTCTTGCAGGACGATCTGGACAAACGACCATTAACGGTAACGGGTGTCATTGAGAATTTCGCATTTCCTACACATCTGGCCTTCGATTATCTTATTTCAATGTCAACCGTATATGTGCCTGAAAATCAGCAAAGATTGAGCAATAGAACCTGGTCAGGGTTTTACAACTTTGTGGTATTGAACAAAAATGTAACCAGATTGAGTGCAGAAGCGAAATTGCCTGCCTTTATGATTAAGTATTACGAAGCCAATGGAGAAAAACGTGAAGAGATTCTGAAAAGCCGGAAAATGTATCTGCAACCGATTACTGATATTCACTTGCATTCGCATTTTGAGAAAGAAATGAGTGCTAATAGCGATATACTCTATGTCTATATTTTCTCGGTAGTAGCGGTGCTTATTTTACTGGTGGCTTCGGTTAATTTTATCAATATGGCTACAGCACAGGCGTTCAACCGTATGAAAGAAGTGGGTGTCAGAAAAGTATTAGGCGCACGGAAACTGGAGTTGATCAAGCAATTCTTAGGAGAATCTACTTTGATGACACTTATTGCAGCAGTAATTGCATTGCTGATTTTCGTGCTTGTATTACCTTCCTATAATGATCTGACAGGTAAAACCCTTTCGTTTCAGACATTATTTACACCTGATAGTATGCTAACTATGCTGGGTATTATAGTTTTTATCAGCCTTGTGGCGGGTATGTATCCTGCCTGGTTTATTTCGAACTTTGAACCTATAAAATCCCTGAAAGGAAAAAAAATGGTGGGTTCATCTGTTATCTTCGTCCGAAAAGGACTTATTGTTTTTCAGTTTGTCGTATCAGTATTTATGATATTCAGTACGATTGTAGTATATCAGCAAATGAAGTTTTTCCAGACCAAGAAATTGGGTTTTGAGCAGGAACAAGTGGTGGCTGTTAAACTTTATGGTGATTTACGGGATAAAGTGAGTACTATTAAAAATGAATTATTGAGAAATACCTCGATAACACAAGTAGGGTTAACTTCCAGCTTGCCGGGTGATAGAATAGGTATGGACAGAGTCAGCCTGGAGGGAGCGCCTGAAGAAGATATACAAATGCGTTTGGTATTTGGTGACGAAAATTTATTACCGTCGCTGAAAATCGATTTAAAGTCAGGACGAAATTTTCTGCCCAAAGCCGAAGGAGCTGCGCCTGCCTTTATTATTAATGAAGCAGCAGTGAAAGCCTTGAAAATTAAAAACCCTATTGGTGAGAAAATGGTTTTCTGGGATAAACCAGGTGCGATAGTTGGCATTACAAAAGACTTCCATTATGCCTCTCTTCATGATGCTATCGAGCCATTGGTAATTGTAAATATTCCGCAAGAAACTACCTATCTTCTGATAAAAATAAAAGGGGATAACCTGACTGAAACAATACAAGAGGCAAAAAATACAGTAGCTGGTGTTTCACCTAATAGTTTATTCAGCTATTCGTTTTTAGATGAAAAAATGATGCACCTTTATGACTCTGAACAACGTATAAGCAATATCATGAAGGTTTTTGCAGTTTTCGCTATCTTTATTTCCTGTTTAGGCTTGTTTGGGCTGTCTGCTTATGTAGCGCGATTACGTACCAAAGAGATTGGCATCCGCAAAACTCTGGGAGCTTCGATATCGGGGGTGGTAATTCTACTATCTAAAGATTTTCTCTGGCTGGTAGTGATTGCAACTGTTGTAGCCTTTCCGTTAGGTTGGTGGGTCATGACTCAATGGCTGGAAGAATTTGCCTATGCCATAGATATACAATGGTGGATGTTTGCCGCAGCAGGTTTATCATCTATTATTATTGCTATTCTGACTGTTAGTTTCCAGAGTATCAAGGCGGCCTTGCTGAATCCGATTAAGAGTTTGAAGATTGAGTAGTTTAGTAAAATGATTGCTTTTTATTAATTGGAGAGAATGATATAATATGTCGTTTTCTCCAATTTTATTTTAAAACAACTTATACCTACATAATAAAAAATTGTTTTTTTCATATTTTTGCCGTATTATTCACCCACAAATGCCAATTGACTAAATTTGTTACTTATCTGACTATACTATTACAAACTTTTCAAGTATGTTGATTATTTTTTATTCGATAAAAGAACCTACATTTTATCGTTTCTCTGTTTTGCTGTGAGAAATTCCTCACTATTTATTTCAAAAACTGTTTTTCTTACTGTATGGCCTTTTTTCAGGTTTAATTAGTTGATTAACCTTTACTAAGAGCTGACCGATTATTAGAGAAGTGCTGATGACTTATGTTCTATAACATTTTTAACTTTTTATGACTAAACATCTATTTTCTGAAAACAGTATTTATAAAAAATGCTGCCTGCTGTTATTTGCTCTGACTTTATCTATTACACTTCATGCCCAGAAAGAAGCAGAAAAAATAAAGACTTACCTGAGAGCCAATGCTGACAAATATCAATTATCGGTTAAAGATATTGACGAGATGAGTATTTCAAGTGCTTATCTTTCGCCTACCACAGGCTGGTATCATGTATATTTTAATCAGACATATCAATCAATAGACGTTCATAATGGGTTGCTGAATGCAACCATTGTGAACGATAATGTTGCTCATATAGCCAATAATTTTGTAGCTAATATTGCAGCAAGAATTCAAAGAGATTCATCCGGCATTCTTTTAAGCCCTCTTGGTGCACTGACAAAAGCTGCACAAAGTCTGAATCTTACGCATAATCCGCTTAATAGTCGTGAAATAAGTAATGTCCCTTTGCCAAACGGACAAATAGGTAAAGCGATATATACTAATGCTGATTTATCAGATGAAAACATTGAGATAAAACTCTATTGGTTGCCTTACAATACTACTAATAATGAAGGGAAGAGGGATATTCCGAAGATAAAACTTTCGTGGGATGTCAGAATACTGTCTAAAGACCATAAAAATGCCTGGAGTGTACAACTTGATGCTGTTTCAGGAGAAGTTTTAAAGACTACAGACAAGATTATTCGTTGTAATTTCGGAGGGCGTGCACATACACATTTTCCGAATGAAGATATTGCACGGGAGCATACGAGAGAAACAATAGTGCCTATTTCTGTAGCACCTAATAGTTACAATGTCTTTGATTATCCTTTGGAAAGTCCGAATCATGGGAGCAGAACAATTGTAACAAACCCTTATACCAAGTTTACAACTTCGGGTACAGGCCCAGGGAATACTAACGGGTGGCACCACACGGCGGATAATAGCAGCTATACCACTACCAGAGGTAACAATGTCTGGGCAAAAGAGGACAGAAATGCGGATAATGAAGGTACTATAGGTGCAAGCCCGGATTCGCCTACTTTAGAATTTGACTATTCCTATACACAAGGGCCGGGCACCTCAACAGCAAACCAGAATGCAGCCATAACTAACCTTTTTTACTGGAATAACCTGATTCATGATGTATTATGGAAATATGGTTTTGATGAATCGGCAGGAAATTTTCAACAGAATAATATGAGCAGAGGAGGAAACGGTAATGACTTTGTTTATGCCGATGCCCAGGACGGATCGGGTTCTGATAATGCCAATTTTTATACGCCAAGCGATGGGGCTAATCCACGTATGCAGATGTTTCTGTGGAGTACCGGAGGTAATCCGCAATATCAGCCTGATTCAGACTTTGATAATGCCGTAATTGCTCATGAGTATGGGCATGGGTGGTCAATCAGGTTAACTGGTGGTCCAACTAATGTAGATTGTCTCTGGAATGACGAACAAGGTGGAGAAGGCTGGAGCGATTATTTAGGACTGATGCTTACAACAGACTGGTCTTTACTGACCCCAAGTCTGGCAAGTGCCAATATCCCGAGAGGCATTGGTACCTATGTATTAACAGAACCAACAAACGGAGATGGTATTCGGCCGTATCGTTATTCTTATGATATGGCTAACATCAACGCTCCGGTAACTTATGGAAAGGTGGCGACCTATGCTGTTCCGCATGGAGTAGGTTCTATCTGGGCAACCATGTTGTGGGATATGACCTGGGAAATAATTATGCAGGATAACCGCATTGTGAATAATATTTATAATACAACCGAGCTGGTAGGAAATGCGGCGGCTTTTAAATTAGTAAATGAAGGTCTACGGCTTCAATCCTGTAGCCCGAGTTTTATAGATGCACGTAATGCTATCCTTGAAGCAGACCAGTTATTATTCAATGGCCGCTATAGATGTGCTATCTGGAAAGCATTTGCCCGACGTGGTTTAGGTTTAAATGCCTCTACAGGAGGAAGTTCTGATGATACTTACGTGATAGAAGATTTTACCCCGGCTACTGACAGACCATTGACCTCTCCATTAAATGTTACTGTATGCTCTGGTAGTCCGCTGACATACAATGCTACTACCTCAGCAGGTGGTGCAACTACTTTTAACTGGACACGCGCAGCGGTAGCCGGAATCAGTAATGCTGCTGCAAGTGGTAGTACTGCCACTGTTAACGAGACTTTAGTCAATACAACAAGTGTACCTATTACTGTTGTTTATAGGTTCTATCTGACGCCAAGTTTATGTCCGGGTTCACAGGATGTGTCAGTAACGGTTAATCCATCACCCATAGCAGAAGTAAGTGCTTATTCAGTATGCCAGGATGGGGTGGTACCGCAGGGAGAGGGGTTGGTTATGATTTCGAGTCCGGCTACGGATGTAGTTAACGGAACGCTGACTTCTAATTCTCCTACATATGTACGGGGCTATGGAAATCGTACAACGACCTATTATCCGGCTGCTTCTGTGTATTATCAGACTCATACTTTCACACCAACGGTATCTGGTTATGTAACATTTGAAACAATAGAAGCTATCCTGACCAATGGCTCTGATGATAATTATCTGTCGCTCTATCAACATTCTTTTGATCCGAACAATCCTGCTAACAACTTTCTGATGGGAGATGATGACAGTGGTTATGGGTGGTATGCCAGTATAGAATATCCGGTTGTAGCCGGAACTACTTATATACTTGTAGGCTCAACCTATGTTACCGGATATACCGGAACATACAGAGTTGCCGCTACTATGCCTGTTTTTGGTGGACTTACCCAATGGTTTACAAGTAGCTCGGGAGGAAGCCCTATTGCAACAGGTAATATATTTAATCCTGTAGGTGTATTAGACTCAGGAGTCCCGAATACAGCTACTCCTGCTACAACCGTATTTTATGCAGGTTCAACGGGTTCAACCTGCCGTACCCAGACAACCTTTACAATCAACCCTTATACAATGGGAGGAAACCTTGAAGGAAGTACAACAGTTTGTGGAAGTAATAATTCTGGTACAATTACACTAAGCGGCCATGTTGGCTCAGTTATCAGATGGGAGTCTTCGACTAATAATTTTAATGATATTACTATAATTAATGATACCACTACCACGCTTGTTTATTCAAACATCGTTCAGACTACGCAGTTCAGAGCTGTGGTAAAAAGTGGGGCTTGTTATGAGCAAAATTCAGGTGTAGCCACTATTACTCTACTACCGGGCGAGTCTCCGATAGTTACAGGAGCCAGCCGCTGTGATGCAGGAATATTGACATTGACTGCAACGGGTTGTAACAGCGGCACTGTAAACTGGTACACGGTAATTAGTGGAGGTTCGATTATTTCCACAGGTACAAGTTATACGACACCAACGTTATCAACCACTACTACTTATTATGTCAATTGTTCGGTAAGTAGCTGTGCAGCAGGCAGGATTCCTGTAACTGCTACCATAACTTCGTCTACAGCGCCAGCAACATCAGGTGGGAGCAGCTGTGGGAATGCTTCCATAATACTTACGGCTACTGGTTGTGCCAATGGTATAATTAACTGGTACACAGCTGCGAGTGGAGGCTCGGTTATAGCTACAGGTACGAGCTATACGACACCAACCTTATCAACCACCACTACTTATTATGTGGGCTGTACAATTAATGCCTGTACTTCTGTCCGTGCTTCTGTAACGGCTACCATTACCCAAACACCAGCTAACCCGACACCTGTTAATGGTGGGCGTTGTGGACCAGGATCTGTGACGCTTACAGCTACCGGTTGTGCCAATGGTACAATTAGTTGGTACACAACCGTAAGTGGTGGTTCGGCTATTGCTACCGGTACGAGTTTTGCTACGCCAGGTTTGTCAACTACTACTACTTATTATATCAATTGTACAGTTAATAGTTGCCCGTCAAATGGAAGATTGCCCGTAACTGCTACCATTTCTGCCGGCCTGGCTGCCCCATCGGGTTCTGGGGGTGCTCGTTGTGGTACGGGTTCTGTAACTCTCACAGCTGTAGGTTGTGCCGGAACTGGAGGAGGTACACTCAGTTGGTTTACGGGTGTGAGTGGAGGAGTTGTTGTAGGTACTGGCGAAAGTTATGCTACGCCAGCTATTTCGGCTACTACAACTTATTATGTAGCTTGTGTACTTGGGGTTTGTTCTTCTACAAGAGTTTCGGTAGTTGCTACCGTTAATCCTGCCCCAGATTCGCCGATACCAAATAATGTTAATCGTTGCGGCAATGGTACTGTAACTCTTACAACTACAGGTTGTAGCAATGGTGATATATACTGGTACACAGCTTCAAGTGGTGGTTTTGCCATAGCTGTAGGTACAAGCTATACTACGGCTGGCCTCACGAGCTCTGTAACTTATTATATAAGTTGTGCAGTAGGAAATTGTGCTTCTGAGAGAATACCAATTACAGCGACAGTAAATCCTATTCCGGGAACACCTACTACTACCAGTAATAGTCGTTGCGGTGCCGGGACAGTAATACTTACAGCTTCTGGTTGTACTGGGGGTACTATTAACTGGTACACAACCAATAGTGGGGGATCTGCTATTGCAACCGGAACGAGTTTCTCTACTCCAAGTATTAATTCTACTACTACCTATTATGCCAGCTGTGTGCTCGGGCCATGCCCTTCTAACAGAATCCCTGCAATAGCCTCTATTAATCCTTTACCTGGTGTGCCTGTTCCGACGGGTGCCAGCAGATGTGACGTAGGAACTGTAACGCTTACGGCAACAGGTTGTTCAGGGGGTACGATTAACTGGTATACAGCTAATAGCGGAGGATCTTCAATTGCAGCCGGAACAACCTATACTACACCCAACCTCAGTACCACAACTACTTATTATGCAGGTTGTACTTTGGGTGTGTGCCCATCTGAAAGGGTGTCGGTTATAGCAACAATTAATCACACACCTGATGTACCATCATTAAACGATGGAAGCAGATGCGGGCCTGGAAGTATAGGACTTACAGCTACCGGTTGTACGGGCGGCACTATCAGTTGGTACACAGCTATTAGTGCAGGCTCTTTACTTACTACAGGGGGGAGTTATACTACACCAAATCTGAGTACTACTACTACTTACTATGTAAGCTGTACCGTTGGTTCTTGTATGTCTGCAAGGGCTCCGGTTATAGCTACTATCAATCCGAATCCGGTTGCTCCTATACCAAATAATGGTAGTAGCTGTGGAACCGGACCTATAAACCTGTCAGCGACAGGTTGTGCAGGTGGGACAATTAACTGGTACACTGCTAATAGTGGAGGCTCCTCTATTGCCGCAGGAACAAGTTATACAACGCCGGGTATTTCAACTACTACTACTTACTATATCAGTTGTACAATGGGGTCTTGTGTCTCTGGCAGAGTAGCTATTACTGCTACCATTAATTCTGTTCCTGATGTTCCAACGCCACTTAATACCAGCCGATGCGGCACAGGTACTATAGGTCTGACTGCTACGGGTTGTAATGGAGGCACTCTTAACTGGTACACATCTGCTACCGGAAGCACGGCTATTGGGCAAGGAGGAACATTTACTACGCCGAGTATCTCGGCCACTACTACTTATTATGTAGCATGTGTTGTGGGTTCTTGTGCTTCTTCGAGGGCTTCAATGTTGGCTATTGTGAATACCAACCTCACTTATGCCGCTGGAAATCAGGCAGCCGGAACTTATAAAGCTTCACAAACTATTACGAGTGCATCAGATATAAGTACGGGTACCAATTATTTTGCAGGTCAGGCAATTATGCTGATGCCCGGGTTTTTGGCAGGGGGGAATGAGGTGTTTTTGGCCCGAATACAGGACTGTTCGCAGGGGAATTAGTGAGGAACATCGGGTATTCTAACTGGCATGCCCGATGTTTCACGATATTTCAATCACACAAAGTTGGCAAATCCGGATTAGCCTGAAATTCAAACATTTTCTCTAATTGTGAATAGGTTGCTCTATCAGTAGAGAGTGATAGATTAGATAACTCTTTTTGAGTTATCCAGGCAACTCCTGAAGTTTCGTTGGTTTGAGATAATATTTCACCTCCTGTTACTTCGCATAGAATAAAAAACTTATAGACATACCAGGGTTGATAGGGGTGGGGGTGCATTTTTTTATCGAATACCGCCAGTAATCTTGTGGCTTTTACTTTGAGTCCGGTTTCTTCCCCTACTTCTTTTTCGGCTACTTCAAATGGGGTATAACCTATATCGGCCCACCCTCCTGGGATTGTCCAACGATTATTATCTATTTTCTCCTGTACCATCAATAGTTCATCAGTACCCCGAAAGACAATTGCCCGTATATCTACTTTAGGTGTGCGGTAGCCTATTTCATCAGGAAAAAGCTGAACAATATGCTCAATATCTACATTGCTTAGTTGTGCCAGAATATGCTGAGCAATAGCATTGATTTCTTCATAGCGCTCACGATCATACGCACTTTCTGTATAAGCTAATCCGGTTTGAGCCAATGCTTGCAGGCGTTGCGAAACAGATAGCCAGTTGAGGGGATTCATGTTTTATTGAATAGTTTCAGGTTGGAAGGTAGGTAGATTATTTGATTATTTTTTTCTGAATTTCAGCCTCTTTATTTCTTAGTTCTTTATTGATATCGTTGAAGGGCTCTTTATCCGGCTTAGCTTTATCCTGATATTTTTCTATATATGCCAAAGTGGTTGTCAGTTTCAGAATCTTTCTTAAATCTTCAATTTGTAAAGTCTTCAGATTACTGCTGGCAATAATTTTTAAAAGGTCTGCTACTTTATAGCTGTACTTTTCCTGACTTTTCAAAATCAAGCTACTGTATTTTTGTTTCAGAACGGAATCACGAAGAGAATTTAAATGACTTTGAGCCGAATGATAATAATTTTGACTTTTTGAATCATAACGATTAAAAGATTCATCTGTATCTTTTTTTTTCTCGAGCAGTTCATTAGTTCCTGCTTCTAAATCTGTGAGGGCTTTGTCTTCTTTAAGTAATTCTTTATATAACTCGTTTACGACATCATAATTATACCTGCTTCCGAAAGAAGAACTGCTGGCATCTTCAACCACTTTAATTTCTTTAACTGCATCTTCAACCACTTTATCTTCCTTAGATTTTGATTTATTCTCACAACTTAAAAGAAAAGTGCATAACCCGGCAAGGCAGATGTAGGAAATAACTTTTTTCATATAGCAAAACATTTAATGGTTTAGATTTAATAGGGCAATATAAGTAACTGCTACTAAATAGTGATATTACTTCATTGAATTTCTTATCATATTTATCACCTGATTACCCTGTTCTATACCATGAAGTGAAACAGTTAATCAATCATTAGCTCAAGTACTAAATATTACTCAACAGGCAGCCATATATTAAAAATAGCACCCTCACCAGTTTTTGATTCAGCAGAGATATAACCTTTGTGCTGTTCAACTATTTTCTTCACAATGCTTAACCCAATGCCTGTACCCGAATACTCAGACTTGCCATGCAGGCGTTGGAAAAGATTAAAGATTTTTTCTTTAAACTCTTCAGGAAAACCAATACCATTATCTTCAAAAATCAGGTGTACAAATGATTGCTCAGGATTTGCCAGATTATTTACCTGTTTCCCTTTTTCTATCTTTGAAGATATGTTAATTCTGGGTTTTTCTGTTGAGAACTTTAATGAGTTACTAATCAGATTTGAGAAGAGTTGATTGATCTGTAAAGCATTAGCTTTGATAACAGGCAGTCTATTACTTCTGATTGTGGCATTTTTTTCTTTTATCAACAATTCAAAGTCGGTTTGTACTTCTGCCAGAATTTTATTCAAATCTGTCTCTGTAAAATCTTCTCCAGTTTTTGATAACCGACTATAGGTAAGTACCGACTGTATTAAATCGCTCATCCGTTGAGCAGAAGAGTTGATTTTTTCGAAGTATTTTCTGCCAATTTCGCTTTCAAAACCGCCTTTTTCTATCAGATGAATAAAGGTTCTGATTTTTCGCAAAGGTTCCTGCAAATCGTGGCTGGCAATATAATTAAACGATTCGAGTTCTTTATTTGAGTTTTCGAGAGCTGTATTTTTATCTGATAATTCAACGGTTCTTTCCTCCACTAAAGTTTCCAGTTTTTCGGTAAAGACTTTTTGTTCATGAATATCCATGAAGTTGCCAATCCAGTTAATAATTTCACCATGGTCATTCCGAACAGGCTCTCCTTGCCCATAGTGCCAACGGTATTCTCCTGCTTTATTTTTCAAGCGAAGCTCAATTTTATAAATATTGCCAGTATTTAAACTATGGTTCCAGGTTTTAGCCATCTTCTCATAATCATCAGGGTGCAGGGTTTTTAACCAGTTCTCTGGCGAAGATTCATATCCTGTATATTCTACCCAACGGCCAGAAGCATACTCCTGATTTCCTTTTGCGTCAGTCATCCATACTAATTGCGGCAATGTTTCTGCCAGTATCCTGAATTGTCTTTCGCTGGCTTCTACTTTCTTCCTTGCTTCTACCTGTGCTGTTGATTCAATTACGTGCACCATTAGTTCGGTAATTGAGCCATTCTCGTTATTTATCGGATAAATGATAAAATCCCAATAACCCGATCGAATATGGCCTTTGTAGATGAAAGAGGCAAAGAACTCATTAGCAGCAAAGGGTTCACCGCTATTATAGACATAAGAGAAGATTTCATAAATACCCTGCCCCTCAAATTCGGGGAATAGCTGTCTTAAATTATAACCTAACATCTCAGCAGATTGGCGACCGATTAGTTGCTGGAATCGGGTATTTGCTAAGCTAAAGGTATGCTCTGAGCCTTCAAGAATAGCAATAGCGGCAGGAGCCTGCATAAGAAATCCCTTTAACCGTTGTTCGACCTCTTTTCGGGTATGAGCAATTTTCAATTGGGATTTTATTCTGGATAATAATTCGTTGGCCGAAAAAGGCTTGGTCATGTAATCATCAGCTCCTGTTTCGTAGCCTTCTATTCTTGATTCTTCGCCTGCCCGGGCAGTTATCAATATTACCGGAATATGTGCTATTTCACGATTGTCTTTTACTTCCTTCAGCAATTCAATGCCGTCCATTACCGGCATCATAATATCACTCAAAATCAGATCGGGTTTATGTTGTGCTATTACTTGCAAGGCTTCTACGCCATTGGCTGCCGTAAGTATATTATATCTGGTGCTAATGATAGCCTGAATATGCTGGCGCATATCTGCGTTGTCATCAACAACTAAAACTGTTGTCAGGCTGGTATCGAAACTCCCGGGTTCTGCTACTGATTCTTCAGGTTTATTCTGTAAAAAAGAAGCCGCTTCGTCAATATATACATTTGAAATGGCATCGGCAAAATCGGCTGTGTCCTGTATTTGTGTATAGGGTAAGTGAGATTTACCCAATGGAATGCTTACAATAAATTTACTCCCGATTCCCTCTTTGCTTTCTACACTTATCTCCCCTTTATGTAGTTGTACTAATTCTTTTACTAATGATAAGCCTATACCTGTACCTTCATGTGTTCTGCCTGCGGTATTTTGAATCCGATGAAAACGATCAAACATATGAGGCAATTCTTTAGCGGGTATTCCGACACCAGTATCTTCTACACTTAATAAAACGTTTTGCCCATGTCGACTCAATTTAACTGTAACGCAACCTTTTAACGTATATTTGAAAGCGTTAGATAAAAGATTGAACACGATCTTTTCCCACATCTGCTTATCTATATAAACAGGCTCATTTATTTCATCTTCTTCAACCATTAATTTTAACCCTGCTTTCTCCATAACAGACCGGAAGTTAGAGGCGAGATTCCGGGTATAGGCTGATAAATTGGCAGGTACAAAATTTGCCTGATGTCTGCCACTCTCAATCCTGCTAAAATCGAGTAGGGTATTTACTAATTTTAACAGACGCAGAGCATTGCGATGCGTTACTTCTACATGTTGTCTTTCATAAGCGCTTAAGTGAATATCAGGTTTATTTAATAGTTCTTCTAATGGCCCGAGCATCAGTGTAATAGGCGTGCGGAACTCATGACTGATATTGGAGAAAAACAGTGTTTTGGCTTTGTCTAATTCTTCTAATACCTGGGCACGTTTGCGTTCTTCTTCATAAGCAATGGCATTGTTGACACCTAAAGAAATCTGGTCGGCAGTTAATTGAATGAAGTTTTTGTAAGCTTCGTCAAATTGTCTGTATGGATTTAAACCTATGCTTAAAATAGCCAAGGGGAATTTCTTACTGGCACCCTTGATTGGCACATGAATAAAGTGATGTGGGGCAATATCCCATGCTCCTTTTGGCAGGTCGCCCCAATGTCCGTTATTATGTGATTCAACCAATCGGTTTTCGGTTACAGCTATACAGAAATTTTCGGTATTGGAATTTGGCTTCCTAACGTCGACGCTGTCTGGTAGGGTAGGATGTTTTTCTTTAAATCCTGCCGTAGAAATTAGTTCACCTGTATCGCCATCATTATTTATTTTGTAGATCAGTGCAAACGGAAAATCCCATTTATTAAATTCAACAGCTTTAGCTGCCTGAATATATACCTCTTTCTCGGTTTTTTTCTGAACAAGGCTATCTAACTGTTGTAAAGTTTTAAGCGAACGCTCATTAATAATTCTTTCAGTATCGGTTGTGTTATAGCAAATAATACCTGCGGGCTTGTCATCATCACCCAAAACAGGGGTATAAGAAAAAGTATAATAAGTCTCTTCGGGGAAGCCACTCCGGTGCATAATCAATAACTGAGACTCTACGTAGGTGCCTTCATCTTTCAGCATAGCTTTTGAAAGTAAAGGGTTTATATCTTTCCATATGTCTTTCCACACAACCGAAGCAGGTTGGCCCAGTGCCACAGGGTGTTTGCCACGAACAATATCAATATAAGTATCGTTATAAAGCTTGATGAGGTCTTTTCCCCAGCCAATCCAGATAGGTTGTTGCGAACTAAGCATAATGCGCACGCAGGTTTTTAATTCCTGGGGCCAATACTCAGGCTTACCCAATGAAGTTTTACTCCAGTCGAAATTTCGGATACGTTCACCCATTTCTCCGCCTCCGGCAAGAAACTCATGGATTTTCTTTTCTGACATAAGCTATTCTTTTATAATTTAAGCTTTGCAATTATACTCTGGAATTCCTGTTTTGCTATATCGGTATCAATGTGTTTTTTAATAAAACCCGTAGCTCCCAACTTTTTACTGGCTTCTACAATTGCCTTTTCATTAGAGGTAGAGTACATAAAAACAGGGGTGTCGGAGAGACGTTTTACTTTTTTAATTTCTTTCAAAATCTCCAATCCATTCAGGCGAGGCATATTAATATCAATAAAAATAATATGCGGATTAAATGAAACATTCTGTAATTGCTGTATAGCGTATAGACCATCATCTGCAAATACGCATTCGGCTTGCGGATAAGCATCTGATAGAATGAACGAAAAAATTTCCTGGTCGTCTATATCATCATCAATAAGGAAGACAGTAGTTTTCTGCATTATAGGATTTAGCTGAGAATACTAAGTTGTTAAAGCAGGGTATGTTTTAGGTTCAGGTGAATTGTCATGCTATAAAAAACTATAAAATCGGGCATTATGTTATAATTTTATAGCACTACCAAAATTATGTAATTTTTTATTTGATTTCAAAATATACACGAGAATTGTTAGCATGGGGCATAGGGCTTAGGGTAGAGAGCAAAAGTCAGAAGGCATAATAGTAATATTATGTCTTTTCCTCTTGCTCCATGCGCCCTGCTCATTCACTCTTCAAAGTCTTCACCGGATTCATTAGAGATTTTTTGTGGAATGATTGTAATTCATGTAATCTGGGTAGCTATTAGACCTACCCATATCATTTTACTTGCCATCGATTATGGTAGTGCTCACTAACCAGTAAATCTGGTTTTTATGAGGGTGAAAAATATCATGACTCAGTTCAAAATCTGCTATCATGAAAATAATGAGACAAGGGCTTATGCCTATACTTAACCCTAATATATTGATAGTGGTAGAAACTTTGTTTGAAAGAGGTCTCTAAGGGTTGTTTTAAAGTAATTGCTTATCATATTGTTGAAAAAAATGATTCAGACTTAAAATTAAGCTTGCCTGAAAGCAGAAAAGGGAAATATGATTAAACACTTGAAATTTGTTTTGAATTGATAGTCAATAATCAGTAAATTTTCTTTCGTAAAGAATTGAGTGAGCGTAAGTAATTTACAATAAAGCAGTAGGAATACGCTGTTGAATGGTGTACCTCCCCTGCTTTATCTGTTATCCTTTTTTGTATCTTTAATCAAGTCTTTGGTAACTCCCAGGGAGCACGGTAATTGACTTTTAATAGTTTATTACCTTCAGTATCATTTTTAAACTGACGTTTTTGGGCATCCCATTCTAATTTCCGGCCTGTGCGGTAGGCAATATTGCCCAGTTGGGCTACTACAGCTGTATCTCTGCCCATTTCAATGGTGCAATTTGGGTCTTTACGGTCTCTGATGCATTCCAGCCAGTTTCTGGTATGTGCATCCAGGCCTGAATCCCAGCTTCTTCGCACAGGCATGGTATTCATCAGATACTTGCCGTTGTCTTCCAATGGTATAATTTTCCAATGGGCTCTGTTAATAGCTAAAATACCTTTTTCTCCAATAAAAGCTACACCCGGTTCGCTTACATCGTCTAAATAAGGTGATGTGCCCATTGCCATAAACTGCTCCCAGACCAGGCTGAAATCGCCAAAATCATAGACGGTTGTCAAAGTATCGGGTGTTTCGGCAGCATCATTCGGGAAAGCCAGTTTCCCTCCAATTGCCATGACTGATTTCGGATTTTTGGCGTTCATTCCTGCCAATACCATATCAAGCATATGCACTCCCCAGTCGGTCATTAGCCCTCCGGCATAATCCCAGAAATAGCGGAATGTACCATGAAACCTGTTTTTATTAAAAGGCCTTTCAGGTGCAGGCCCTAACCAACGGTCGTAGTCTACTCCTTTAGGTGCTTCCGAATCAGGAACTACATTGAAATCACGGCCATAATTTACATCTGCCCAGGCTTTCACTTGCCTTACTTTTCCGATAGAGCCTGTTTTTAATTCTTTCAGTGCATCTATCCAATGGCGGTCGCTACGTTGCCATTGCCCTACCTGTAATATTCGGTTATGTTTTCGCACCATTTTCACCATCAGGTCAGCCTCTTCAGGATTCAGAGAAATCGGTTTTTCTACATAGATATCTTTTCCTGCTGCACAGGCATCACATACCTGTAGGCAATGCCAATGGTCTGGGGTGCCTATCATTACAGCCTGCAGGTCTTTTATTTTGAGTAGTTCGCGGTGGTCGCTGAAAGTCTGTGGCTTATTGCCAAATTTCTTTTCTATTTCGGCAGCTCTCTGGGCAAGCAAATCGGCATCTACATCGCAGAGGGCAATACATCTGGTATCAGGGTTTTTAAGAAAAGAATTCAGGTCTGCCCAACCCATTCCACGCACGCCTATGAGCCCGACATTTATAAGGTTGGCAGAGCTGGCACGAGTAATAGCGGCCTGGGTTTCAATGAGTGGGGTAGCTACTATAGCGGCAGCTCCAATGGTAGTTGTACTAAGATTTTTTAAAAATTTCCGACGGTCATTTATCATAGGTAGGTATTGTTTATTTAGCCAAAAATAAAAAATTATAATCAAAGTTTTATATTATTTCAAGATGAGTGTTTGCTGAATCTCAAAAAATCAAAAATATACGGTGCATCTGAATTGTTTCGATAAGTCTATTTTTCTAACTCTCTTGTCAGTTTTAATTTTTGTTTGTTTCGTTTTTGTCTAATTTGTTTTTAAATAGTGCATAGTACACAACGGATAAAACAGAGCCATGATGAGAAGAATCTTATACTTTAGTATTTTTTGTTTGATTGCTTTTGTTTCTAAAGCCCAGGTGCCCACTATAACGTGGGAAAAAAGTATTGGAGGGAGTAATACAGACAAGGTTGAAAAGATTATTACAACGAGCGATGGAGGTTATGCTCTTGTAGGATACTCGTATTCTAATGACTTTGATATTCCTTCAAATAATGGAGATTGGGATATTTTTGTGAGCAAAATATCCTTTAACGGCACTATAGAGTGGAGTAAGTCTTTTGGAGGTACCGGGCAAGAACAAGGATTTGCGATACAGGAATCAGACAATGGAGATTTGATGGTGTGTGGCACTTATATCGGTTATGATGCTAATTTTTTGCCTAATTACGGACATACTGATATAGTTTTAATCAAGCTTGATAAACATGGTAATTTGCTCTGGAAAAAGAATAAAGGTGGAACCAAAAATGATTTTTGCAGAGATATGATTAAAACTGCCGACGGCAATCTGATTATTGCCGGAAGCTCTGCCTCTGCCAATACAGATGTTACTGTCAATCTTGGTAATACAGATTTCTGGATAGTGAAAATAGATAGCTCTGGTACTATTCTATGGCAAAAATCTTATGGTGGTGCTAATGAAGAGCTGGCTTATTCAATACTCGAGACAAACGACATGGGATTTGTTGTGGTAGGGCAGTCGAGGTCTGATATAGATATGGTGGGTAACTATGGAGAAGCAGATGCTTTTATTTTTAAAATAGATTCATTAGGGGATGTAGTCTGGCAAAAGCACTTTGGTGGTTCGGCAAATGACAAGTTCAGGTCGGTGCTTCAATTGGCTGATAATAGTTTTTTAGTTGTAGGAGATACCTATTCGTTTGATTATGATGCCACGCAGAATCATGGGCAGGGTGATAACCGTGATAGTTTTCTGGTGAAATTATCTGCTACAGGAGAAAAAGAATGGGTCAGGTGCTACGGTGGAAGCTCGGAAGATGATGCCCGAAAAGCCGTACAGACATCTGACGGATTGATTGTGGTTCTTAATCAGATTCATTCGACTTCAAACGATGGAGATATTAGTATAATGTATGGTGAAGCTGATTTCTGGTTGACTAAAATTGACCTTTCAGGTAATATTCTGTGGCAGAAAAACTATGGTAGTGCCGGACACGAAGAGCCTACCTGTATGCTCAATACACCCGATGACGGCTTTATATTTGTAGGTAATGCTTATCCCTATATCAATTATGATATTACGCATGGATACGGGAACGATGATATCTGGGTTGCTAAATTATCGAATATGGAACAATGCCGCCCTCAACTTGATTTATCAAAAACAGTATATTTTAACATCGCAGACTTTCAGGCAAAAACCAAAATTAATTCTTCGGTAAAAGTCCTTAATCAGGGTTCTGTTATCCATTATAGGGCTGGAGGTAGTATTTTGCTTACTCCCGGTTTTGAGATTAAAAGCGATAATATTTTTGAAGCAAAGATTGAAGGTTGCGAAGAGTATCATTAAACAGCCTTGTAAAATTCAGGCTGTTTTATGCTTTTTAAATTCTGCTTTCACAAGGCTTTCTAATTCATCAAAATTATATTTAAGGGTTGATGCTGGAATGTTCACTGGAGAACCGGAAATTTTATAATTTGCTTGAACTCCTTTCTTTGCTGCATCATTACCCTGACGGTTAATATAAGTTTCAGGCTTATTGACCATAATCACCAGAAATTTCTGATTGAATACTTTATTGGTCTTTATTTCTTTAATATCACTCCAGGGGATATGGCCTGCCGGAACGCCGGTTGAGTTGTCGGTGATACCTGTTTTATCAATAATTAATCCGGGGGCGTTGTCTTTCAGTTTTTTAGCCATTACAAAGGCTGCAAGGCCAAAAACGACAATTGACAAGATACCTATACTCAGAACAATGGTAGGATTACCCAATATGCCATTTCTAAATGATTCGGGCTTCGAAACAAACCAGATACCAATGGCGACAAAAGCAATGGCACTAATTAATAATAGCACAAGTTTTTGTTTGCTCAGCGGGATTTCGATAGGGTATTCACCAGGTTTCATATTAATTTTCTTTAGTGTTAAAGGTAATCGACTAAAATTAGAGCATTGGTTTGAGATATGCAAATGATGGAATAGAAGAGCAGGAAAATTTTAATTGACAGCACGCAATATATTCGCATCTGCAAGGGGGTTAAATAAATTTGCACCGCATTGGTAAATCTGTTAGCTTTCGGATTCAACCTTAATAGATATTGAAAAATGCTTAACCATCATCTGAGAAAAATAATCGGTGCAGTAGTCATAATGACTATTATTTTCTCATGCGCCAAAGAAACCAAAACAGAAAATAGGGATAAATTACCAATAGTGGGAACATGGAGATTATTGTCGGGTACATTGATTGAAAAGGGTGATACGACTGTAACCGACTATACTAAAGGGTTATCTTTTATTAAGATAATCAACGACAGCCATTTTAGTTTTACTAATCATGATTTAACTCATGGCAAAGATTCGACAACGGCAGCTTTCTCAGCCGGGGCAGGGACTTATACTTTAAAAGATGATACCTATACAGAGCATCTGGAATATTGCAACGCAAGAGAATGGGAAGGGCATGATTTTACTTTTACCATTGGAATCAAAAATGATACTCTTGTACAAAAGGGTGTTGAAAAAATAGAAAGCCAGGGCATTGACAGGCTGAACATTGAAAAGTATGTGAGGGTGAAGTAGAGGGTTGTTTAGCATCGATATAATACCTAAATTAGCATAGCTGTATAGGCTTATGTTACAGTTCGAAAAACCTATGAAACACTATCTATTCACGGTAATACTATTACTATTCGCCTGCATTGCCAAAGCAGATGTGATCAGAGAAATTAACTCACCCGATGGTTCTATCAGGTTAGTGGTTAGCGTAAATAATAGACTGACTTATAGTATTTTCTATAAAAGCCAGCAGTTGGTTTCTCCATCAGAAATAGATATAATTTTATCTGATGGGAAAAAGTTATCTGACGGATTGGCAAACCCTGCATTTTCGCAACGGAGTAATAAGAGCGTAATCATTTCCCCTGTTCCCGAAAAGAGAAAGCAGATCCCTGACGAATATACTGAGCTCAGTCTCACCTTAACCAATTCCTTTGGTGTGATATTCAGAGTGTATAATGATGGGATGGCTTATAGAATCATCACACATTTCAAAGAAGATATTCAGGTAAAGGATGAAGTGGCGGACTTCCATTTTCCGGTTAATCATCAAGTGTATTTCCCGAAAGTAGTTCCTGATAGCAAAATGGATAAGTACCATACCAGTTTTGAAGAACTCTATACGGTTCAGGCCATGGATAGTATTTCAACAAACGATTTATTCTTTACACCCGTTTTGGTAGCCCCCGAACGAGTGCCAAAAGTAGCCATTACAGAGTCGGATTTAGAAGATTATCCGGGCATGTTTCTGACAGGCACAAGGAGTAATGCGCTGAGAGGAGATTTTGCGCCATATCCGGCAGAAGAAACCGAATCAAATGAATTATATTCTTTGAAATATGTAACCAATCGAGCCGATTTCATTGCCAAAACCAAAGGAAGCAGGGTGTTTCCATGGCGGGTATTAATGATTGCGCCACAAGATAAAGACCTGCCTGCCAACGACCTCGTGTATAGGTTAGCGTCACCATCGAGAGTGGCTGATGTATCATGGGTAAAACCTGGCAAGGCAACTGACGAATGGATTATTACTTCTAATATTTTCAATGTACCATTCAAAAGTGGGATTAATACTGAAACATACTTATACTACATTGATTTTGCCAAACGTTTTGGTTTTGAGCGTATTATGATGGATGCCGGGTGGAGTGATAATAACGATCTCTTTAAAATCACGCCCGGCATTGATATGCAAAAGATTACGAGTTATGCCAAGAGTAAAGGCATAGGAGTAAGTATGTGGACCTTAGGATTAACTTTAGAAAAACAATTAGAACCTGCTTTAGACCAGTTTAATAAATGGGGCGTTGATTTTATCATGACCGATTTTTTCAATAGGGATGACCAGAAGACTGTACAGCTATTCTATAAAATAGCAGAGGCCTGTGCGCGTCATAAACTCATGCTGATGTTTCATGGAGCTTTTAAACCTGCCGGGTTTAATCGTACTTTTCCACATGCCATAGCCCGTGAAGCTGTCTTGGGTTCTGAATACAATATCTGGAGCAGTAAGGTAACACCCGAGCATAATTTAAGACTACCTTTTATCAGAATGCTTGCAGGGCCACTTGATTATGAACCGGGTATGCTGAATAATGCAACTGTACAAGGGTTTAAACCACATTCGGAAAATGTGATGTCGATGACTACCCGAACACAGCAATTGGCGATGTTCGTGATTTATGAAAGTCCGATTCAGTTTTTTGCAGGGAACCCTTCGCAAGGATTTATAGAACCAAAATTTATGGAGTTTTTAGGAGGTATTCCTACTGTTTGGGACGACACCCAGGTTCTTGACGCTAAAGTAAGTGATTATATTGTAACAGCCCGCAAAAAGGGTAAGACCTGGTATGTAGCTGCCATGACCGATGCCACAGCCCGCGATTTAACCATTCCACTTGATTTTCTGGAAGCAGGCACTTATACAGCCACCATCTGTAAGGATGGGGTAAATGCTGATAAATACCCTGCGGATTATAATATATCTACTGCAACATTTAGCAAGAAAGATGTATTAAAAATTCATTTAGCGCCAGGCGGGGGGTATGTGATTAGGTTGGTTAGGAAATAATAAATCTCTAAAACAGATAAATGTGCGGAGTAGCCTTGGCTATCAGTTTGCTGATAACTTACTATTGCTGCTTTTTCTTTCCCAATTTCAATTTGGTTTCACCGCCAACTACTCTGCCGTTTTCATATTTATAGTTCGACTCCACCTTTTTATCCTCTTTCTTGCCATTCCAGGTATCGTTTACTTTGGGCTTGTCAGCAGGAGTAGTTTTCTTGTATTTTGAGAAATAATCAGGCTTTCTTGCAGGGACTTTTAAAGAATCTTTGCTGCTGTTGGTAGAGTCTTGCTGTGTTTTTACCGAATCAGGTTTTTGAGCAAAGACAGAAGTATAAGCTAAAAAAGTGAAGGAGAATAAGAAAGTAATAAGCGTTTTCATAAGATTATCTATTTTATTGGAAAAGAGATACTCTATAAATGTACGTAATCTATTTGATATTCTTACTACTCAATATTAATAAAACAATACCTTAATTTTTACTTTTAATGGCATTGTATTCTTCTACAATTTTCTTAATATCTTTGGCTTCATAGCCCTGGCTACCTATTTTTTTCATAAGTTCGGGGGCGTCAGCAAAAAATTCTAAGGCAGTATCCATAAAATCTTCTTCCTGTGCCTTGCGTTTGCCCATATTTACTTCTTTGCCGGGAGCATTTGTCCATTTCAGGTAAAAGTGTTTGGCTAATATGGTTTCATTCACAAAGGTCTGTCGGTTATTTATGGTCTGTACTTGTCGGGTATGTTCAGTGGCTTCATAAGAAATCAGACTTAATGGGCCTTTCACTACGTAAGCTCCTAAAACGGTTTCGTGTTTCTCACGTTTTTTATTAGTCTCTATTTCAAATTGTATATATTCTCTTGTCCCATCTGGCAAATTTTTGATGATAGATTGTACATCTTTATTCTGAATTGTCGACTTCTTACTTGTTTTAGCATCTTTAAAACTAAAATTATCATTGGCAATAGGAGAGGTGCTTCCTTTCAACACAGTGCCATTCGTCAGGGTGATTTCGGTAGAATAGTATTTTATTTTTTTTGTTAGTGACGACTGGCAGGCAAACAAGCCGGCCAAAAGCAGAAAAAACGAGATAGCTCGTTTGGTAAATCGGGTGAGAGAAGCGGTCATTTAATTGATATAGTTTCTTTGGTTATTATGCTTATAAGTCTTTGGTAAGACGAATCATTGTCAAATATAATAAAATTCTGAGCCAATACTATTGAGGCATTTAGGCATAGGTAGTCCTAAAAATGTAATGCTATGTTTATCTTTGTAAAAAGAACAAAGATGAACTGTAGTCATTGTAATAGCGAAAATACTAAAAAGAATGGTCATACCCATTATGGTAAGCAAAACTATTTATGCCATAATTGTAATCGTCAATTTGTGGAGGGAGGTCAGGATTGGTTTGTGAATGAATCTGATAAAATTCTTATTAACAAGTTACTTTTAGAGAGAATATCTTTATCTGGTATTTGCCGAGTATGTG
>NZ_JACETV010000008.1 GCF_013912375.1 Emticicia sp. BO119
AATAGTTTTGCTTACCATAATGGGTATGACCATTCTTTTTAGTATTTTCGCTATTACAATGACTACAGTTCATCTTTGTTCTTTTTACAAAGATAAACATAGCATTACATTTTTAGGACTACCAAAAATTATACGCTAAAAATTTATTAAGCAGCTAAACGTTGAATCAGTGCCTTCACATAAGGCAAATTTATCGAAGTATTTTTGATAGTATGAATGGTGTTTTCAGGAATATCCAGATAGTCACCGGCTTGTAAATGGATTATCTTTCCGCCAACGTTACAAATGCAACTCCCTTCCAGAATAAAGAAACTCTCGTGGAATTCTTCTTCATGATGCTCGGTTTCGCTTAGTTCATCTTCCAACCACGCCAGACACAACTGGTGGGTAGGCTGGTCTATCAGGAATTTAATCTTCATAATTCCAAATTCCTGATCGGGTTGGTGGTCTTTTAACAGTTCATTCCAGGCATTCAAATCGGAATATTTACTTAGTTTTGGTTTATCTTCCAGACTTAGTTGCTGTTCTTTACTTAGTTCTCTGATAAAATCAAAAGTCTTCTTCTTTACTACATCGCTTGGTTTAGCAAACGAGTACTTCCCTAATGCTGTAAAAGTTTCCTGGATTTTTTGCTCTATTTCAGGGTACTCCTTCGCCCAATCATTCACCTTATTGATGCCTTCTTTAGGTAATAACCCCAGACAGAATTCATCAATAATCCCTGATTCAAGTATGTTTTTTACGTCTTCCATTTTTAATTAATCCCAATTTCCTAATTTATCTCTTAAATAACTCAATGCGGTACGCGTTCGGGTCTTGACAGTACCCAAAGGCAGGTTTAGTTTTTCAGCAGTTTCCTGCTGAGTATATCCCCAATAGTATATCATATCAATTACCTGTCGTAGAGCAAAATCCATTTTTGCAATCTGGTCTTTGATAAAAAACTCTTCCGGTTCTTTGGGAGATACACTTATCCATGTACTATATACACTGGTTTCTGAATTTTGGATTTCGACGTACTCTATATTTTTTACTGAGCGCAGATGATTCAAAGCAGTATTACGAGCAATGTTCAACATCCAGGTAAATAAGCGGCCTTTTTCAGCATCATAGCTATCAATATTTTTCCAGATTTTAACAAATGAATCCTGCATAAGATTTTCAGCTTCTTCGGTGTCATTTACAATTTTAAGCAGGATTCCATAAAGAGCAGAGTAATATTTATCGTAAAGTTCGGCAAATGCTTTCTCTTCACGATTTTTTAGTCGATTTACGAAGAATATTTCGCTTTCCAGCAGCAAAGGTTTAAGTAAGACGGAGTTAACAATAAGTAAAATTATAAAGAAAAAGGAAAAATACAACTTTATTTATAGTGAGATTCAGATTAAAATGTTTTAATAATCAGGCAATTAGCAAAATATTCATCCTTATTACTATTGCTCTTGTTATGGTATTTGGCATAGTTTTTTACCAACTTTGATTGATAGTATTAAAATATCAATACTTTTGTCAATATACTTCAACTTTAATTATTGAATGTTTATGAAAAAAATCGTATTCTGTTGCAGTTTTATCTTCACTTTAAGTGCATGTCAGACGAAAAGTTCAGAAACCAAGACAACTGACAGTACCGCTGTCAATGCCGATACTGTGGCCACCGCTACAGTACCTTCAGCTGAAACGCTTTGTTTTGAAGAAAAAGTTGGTAAGGATATTACGACGGTCAACCTTACCATTGAAGGGAATAAGGTAACAGGAAGTATGGAATGGTTACCCTGGGAAAAAGACCAGGCAAGAGGTACACTATCAGGTGAAAAAAAAGGGAATGAAATAGTTGCAGATTATGATTATATGATTGAAGGTTCTAACCAATTAGAAGAAAAGATATTTATAATTGAAGGGGATAAATTACTGATTAAAAGTGGTGAATTAGAGGATAAGAATGGCAAATTGTTTATAAAAGATCGCGCCAAGGCAACTATTGGGCAAACTTTGGTAAGAGTATCTTGCCCTTAAATAAAATGAGGGGTGTTAAATCACCCCTCAACTGTATAGATATTGTGAATGAAATTTTCTATCCCTATCTGCCATTATCCCGCAGAGACTTATTGTTCCGTTCTGAATCAGTGTTACCCAAACAAATTACTACTCAAATAACGATCTCCCCTATCGCAACAGATAAATACAATTACACCGCTTTCTAATTCCTGCGCCAGTTTAATAGCTGCTGAGGCTGCCCCTCCGCTACTCATACCTGCAAAAATACCTTCTGTTTTGGCTAATTGACGCGCCATATCAGTTGCTTCGGTTTCTGAAATATCCAATACTCTATCTACACGAGTCGGGTCAAAAATTTTAGGCAGAT
This sequence comes from Emticicia sp. BO119, assembly GCF_013912375.1. GTDB lineage: Bacteria > Bacteroidota > Bacteroidia > Cytophagales > Spirosomataceae > Emticicia. Next base: position 2,366 of record NZ_JACETV010000008.1, read on the forward strand.
ACTCAGCAGGCCATCTCCTGATTCCGGGTATTGAAGAATTTTCGGTAGGCTGGCAACCCACAATCTGAATATTCGGATTCACCTCTTTCAGATACATAGAAGTACCCATAATAGTACCGGTAGTACCCATAGAACTTACAAAATGTGTAATCTGATGCCTGGTATCATGCCAGATTTCAGGACCCGTAGTTTTATAATGCGCCAGATAATTATCAGGGTTGGCAAACTGATTCAGTAAATAGTACTGACCTGTGGCCGCCTGTGCTTCGGCGTAATCACGGCATTTTTCTATGTTTTCAAGTAAAGTTACCTTGGCTCCGAAAGCCTCCATAGTGAGTGTACGTTCGCGGGTCGAATTAGACGGCATCACTAATTCTATTTCCAGGTCGAACAATCGGGCAATCATAGCTAAGGCAATACCTGTGTTTCCACTGGTTGCTTCTATCAGCTTCATTCCCGGCTTTATATCGCCACGCTCTACGGCACTTCGTATCATATTTAAAGCGGGGCGGTCTTTCACACTTCCGGCAGGGTTATTTCCCTCTAATTTACCGTAAATCTTTACATCAGGATTAGGGTTCAGTTTTTTTAACTCTACTAACGGGGTGTTTCCTACTAAGTCAATAATTGTTGCCATTCCAAACTGTATGTTTCTTCAGGTTTGTTATACCTGACTTTTTTTCTAAAAAGATTTACATTTAAACTGTTTCACGTTCTACTACCTTGATTTCTGGTTTATGATAAACCGTAGAATATGCAGGCACCGATTTAGTCAACCATACGTTACCACCTATAATAGAATGCTGCCCGATAACAGTATTGCCCCCCAAAATTGTAGCTCCGGAATAAATCACTACATGATCTTCTACGGTAGGATGGCGTTTCGTATTTACCATTGATTTATCTACACTCAAAGCACCTAAAGTTACCCCCTGATAGAGTTTTACGTGTTTACCTATGATACTGGTTTCGCCAATAACAACGCCTGTACCGTGGTCAATAAAGAAATGTTCGGCAATCTGTGCCCCAGGGTGTATGTCAATTCCGGTTTTTGAGTGAGCATATTCTGTCAGGATACGAGGCAATAAAAGAATCTGCAACAAGTGTAATTCGTGGGCTATACGATAAAAGGAAATAGCATAAAAGCCCGGATAAGCCCTTATTACTTCAAATTCACTTTTAGCAGCGGGGTCGCCTTCTAAAATTGCCTGAATATCAGTCTTTAATAATTCGTATATATGAGGAATCCTTTCAAAAAACTCCTGTGCTCTTCTTTCAGGATGGCAACCTTTGCACTGATAAGTAGAAATCAGAATATTTCTTAATTCCAGTTCAAGATTCTTGAATTGAATTTCTATTTCTTCCTCAGAGCGGTAATACACCTTGTTTTGCTCAGGAAAAAGCAAACGGATGATTCGTAAAGCCCATGCGGCAATATCTTTGGTTGGCGGTACAGGTTCAGTATGCTGATGCTTGTCGAAGATATGTTGAAAGAAAAGCTTATTCATAGTTTATTCATTAAAATGTACGCTATTCTATATAGACTTTATGGATATATACGATAACACCCAAAATTATGCCACCGTTCCTGATAGTAACGAAATTGCAAAAAAAAGCATTTACTAAAGTACGTATTTTTTGACACTAAATTCTTATTACTACATTTTTGACTTAACTACCTATTCAACCTTTAATGGTTTTTCTGCCAATATGTCAGCCTTTTGGATATTTAACCCTTCTTGGAATATTAATTGATGTAAATAGAGCATCGTTTTAAAACAACAAAAATTATAATATACTTATGGTAGCTGAAAAAGGTACGATTTCGATTAATACCGAAAACATTTTTCCGATCATTAAAAAGTTTCTTTATTCTGACCACGAAATTTTCTTGCGTGAGTTGGTTTCTAATGCTGTCGATGCCACCCAAAAGCTAAAAAAATTAGCTTCTATGGGTGAGTTTAATGGAGAATTAGGTGATTTGACTGTAAAAGTTTCGGTTGATAAAGAAGCAAAAACCATTACCATTTCAGACAAGGGTATTGGTATGAGTGCAGAGGAGATTAAAAAATACATCAATCAGATTGCATTCTCAGGCGCAAAAGAGTTCTTAGAAAAGTACAAAGACACACAAGATACTAACCAGATTATCGGTCAGTTTGGTTTAGGTTTCTATTCTGCTTTTATGGTAGCTCAGAACGTGGAAATTATTACTAAATCCTTCCGTGATGAACCTGCAGCCCGTTGGATATGTGATGGAAGTACTGAGTTTGAAATTACTGAAACAGAAAAAGCAGAACGAGGTACTGATATTATCTTAAATATTGCACAGGATTCAGAAGAATTCTTAGAAAACTTCAAAATTAATCAGATTCTTGAAAAATACGCCAAATTCTTACCTGTAGAGATAGAATTTGACGGAAAGGTAATCAATAATCCAAATCCTATCTGGACAAAATCTCCTTCTGAACTGACAGAAGAAGATTATAAAAATTTCTATAAAGAGCTTTATCCGTTCAGCGAAGAACCTTTATTCTGGATTCACCTGAATGTAGATTATCCGTTTAACCTGACAGGGGTTTTATACTTCCCGAAAATCAAAAAAGATTTTCAGTTGAATCGCGAAAAAGTACAATTATATAGCCGCCAGGTATTTATTACTGACGATGTAAAAGACGTAGTACCGGAGTTTCTGCAAATGTTGCATGGAGTGATTGACTCTCCGGATATTCCGCTGAATGTTTCCCGTAGTTATTTACAGGCCGATGGTAATGTAAAGAAAATCAACTCACACATCACCAAGAAAGTTGCCGATAAATTACAGGAATTATTCCGCCAGGATCGTAAGGGTTTTGAAGATAAATGGGAAAGTGTAGGTGTCTTTGTAAAATACGGTATTATTTCAGACGATAAATTTTATGACAGAGCCAAAGAGTTTACCTTACTGAAAAATGTAGATAATGAATACTTTACACTTGATGAATATCGTGAAAAGGTACAGGTAACTCAAAGTGATAAAGACGATAAGGCAGTATTTTTGTATGCCAATGATGCTAATCAGCAAGATGCTTTTATTAATACTGCTAAAAAGCGTGGATATGATGTTCTGATTATGGACTCTCCGTTAGATGCACACTTTATCAATGCCTTAGAAGCTAAATTAGAGAAAGTGACGTTCAAACGCGTTGACTCTGATAGTATCGAAAAATTAATTGACAAAGGTCTGGCTATGGAAAGTGTGTTAAGCGAAGATGAGAAAAAACAGGTGGAAGAATTGTTTAAAGCTGTAGCCGGAAATAATACCATTCAATTAGAATCACTTCCGACAGACGAAATGCCAGTGACTATCATTCAACCTGAATTTATGCGTCGTTGGAAAGACATGTCACGTATTAGCGGACAAAACGATATGTTTGGTATGATGTCAATGGGTAACAATGTAGTAATAAATACAAATCATACCTTAATTGACAAACTCTTGAAAACAGCCGATGCAGATGCTCAAAAACAGTTGGCAAAACAATTGTATGATCTGGCACTGTTGGCGCAGGGTATGTTATCAGGCGGTGATTTAACCAGATTTGTAGAAAGAACCGTGGCGGCTCTTTAATTGACATATATCTTTATAAAAAAGACTCACGTATCTGCGTGAGTCTTTTTTATGGCCTTGCTATGCCATTACTGAATAACTTCCTGTTCTTTTAATATCCTTTCATAATAGGCTTCATATTTAGGCACTATTTTAGAAATATCAAATTCCTGGGCATGTGCCAGCGCATTTGCCTTGAATCTTGGCAGGTTTTCGTCTTGCAGAATATATTCTGCGTTTTTAACCATATCGTTAATATCACCCACATTACTCAAAAAGCCAGTTACTCCATTAATATTCAATTCAGGTAAACCACCCGTATTAGTAGAAATAACCGGAACCTCACAGGCCATTGCCTCTAAAGCAGCCAGACCGAAACTCTCTTTTTCAGAGGGCATCAGGAACAAATCAGCTACAGAAAGTACTTCTTCTATGGCATCTAATTTGCCAACAAAACGTACATCTTCACCCAGACCTAAATCACGGCTCAGTTGCTCCATAGCTGCCCGTTCGGGGCCATCACCTACCAACAATAATTTACTTGGTATGGAGGTTTTTAGTTTGGCAAACACCTTAATAATATCATCAATACGCTTTACACGCCGGAAGTTGGAAGTATGTACTAACAGTTTTTCGTCGTTAGGGCAGATAATCCGCTTGAAATGCTCTTTCTTTTGTTTTTTGAAACGTTCGAGATCAACAAAATTCGGAATCACCTCTATTTCTTTTCTAACTCTGAACGTGTTATATGTTTCTTTCTGCAAATCTTCCGATACTGTAGTTACACCGTCAGATTCATTGATACTAAAGGTCACTACCGGCGACAAGGTGGAGTCTTTACCTACAATTGTAATATCGGTTCCGTGAAGAGTAGTAATAACCGGAATATGAATCCCATGACAACGCAATATCTGTTTGGCCAGAAATGCCGAAGTTGCATGAGGAATTGCATAATGAACGTGCAGAATATCTAACTCTTCGTACTTCACAACATCAACCATCTTACCTGCCAGAGCAGACTCATAAGGTGGATATTGAAAGAGCGGATAGCTCGCAATGTTTACTTCGTGGTAAAAAATGTTTTCATTAAAAAAATCTAATCTTGCTGGCTGCGTATAAGTGATAAAGTGTACTTCATGGCCGTTTTTTGCAAGTGCTTTGCCTAATTCAGTAGCAACAACTCCGCTACCTCCGAAGGTGGGATAACAAACAATTCCAATTTTCATAGATGCGGTTTAAATACCTGTTTATACTACAACAATTTTTTTTAAAAAAAATCTCATATCTGCACATTAAGTATTTGTGTTTTTTAAGCCAATGCCGATTTCTTTCAAACAATTTTATTATTTTTGGAAAAATGAACACTACAGAATTCCTGAAAACAATAAGCGCATTTTTTAGACTGGTTCGTATCAACAACCTTTTTATTATTGTATTGACCCAATACATGGCCCGGATTTTTTTAGTAGGACCAAAAGCAGAGTGGCTCTCTTATATCTTTGACTATAAGCAATTTATGTTGGTGCTCGCAACGGTATGTATTGCAGCTGCGGGATACATCATTAATGATTATTTTGATATAAAAATTGACATGGTCAATAAACCGCGAGAAGTAATTATAGGTAGGCTTCTCAAACGCAGGTGGGCAATTCTACATCATCAAATACTGAATTTTATTGGCATTGCACTCGGTTTTTTTTTAGGATTAAAAGTTTTTTTAATCAATGTTTTTGCCGTATCAGCCCTTTGGTTTTATTCTGAACGATTTAAAAGACAGGCATTTATCGGAAACTTCTTGGTAGCGTTTCTCACTTCTTTTTCTCTGATAGTGCTATCGGTATTTTATAAAAAAAACGAGATGTATGTCAATATTTATGCACTCTTTGCTTTTTCTATCTCATTAATCAGAGAAATTATTAAAGATATGGAGGACATCAGAGGTGATGCCCGGTACGGTTGCCGCACACTACCAATTATCTGGGGCATCAGGCGTACAAAAATCCTGCTGTATATATTCATTGTTATTTTTGTGTCTATCCTGTTTTTTATGGCCTATAGTCTACATAATCGTTATCTGATTGTCATTTTCAGTGGCTCTATTATCGTTTTTACCTGGCTAATGAATAAACTCTATTGGGCCGATCGCAAAAAAGATTTTACTCTACTAAGCCGAATCTGTAAAATTATTATGTTAGGGGGCATTACAAGTATGATTTTTGTTTAACGATATGTAAACGTTTTTTTTATATCCGTTCTGGAGACAACACAACAAACCTGTTATGAATAGAACTCAAAATATCGAGCGTATAAAAAATGAAGATTTTGATATTTGCATCATAGGCGCTGGTGCAAGTGGGGCAGGCTGTGCTTTAGATGCCGCACTTCGTGGTTTAAAAGTGGCATTAATCGAAAAAAATGACTTCGCAGCCGAAACTTCTTCAAAGTCTACAAAACTTATCCACGGAGGCGTAAGATATTTAGAACAAGCTTTTAAGAATTTAGATTTCGGGCAATTACGTCAGGTGAGGCATGGTCTGGAAGAGCGTCATATTGTCATTAAAAATGCACCGCACCTGGCTCATCCTTTAGCGTTAATTACGCCTGTTTATAGTTGGTTAGAGGGTTTGTACTTTACTATAGGGCTTACTATTTATGGTTTCTTTGCCAGAAATGATAGTATGCCTAAAGCTCAGTGGTTGAATAAAAAAGAAACCTTTGAGCGAATTCCGACTCTTACACCGAAGTTGCATAGTTCGGTGATGTACTATGATGGGCAATTAGACGATGCAAGGTATTGTCTGGCTCTTGCACATAGTGCTGATCAGCAGGGAGTTGCGGTAGTGAATCATGCAGAGGTGGTAAATTTTAAAAAAGATTCTAATGGCAAAATTATTTCGGCAGATATCAAAGATTTATCCGGTAATACCTCATTTAATATAAAGTCAAAACTTTTTATCAATTGCACAGGTCCTTTTGCGGATAGTATCAGGCTATTGGCTAATTATTCATTAGAGAAAAGATTGCGTCCGAGTAAGGGGGTGCATATCATGTTACCTGCCAGCGTATTAAAAAGTAAAGACGCAATGCTGATTCCGAAAACAAAAGATGGAAGAGTAGTTTTTGTGATACCTTTTGAGGGCGAGGTAATGGTGGGTACAACTGACGACGAGTATAAAAATCTTGAGCTAGAACCAGTTTTAGAAAGTCAGGAAATTGATTTTCTGTTAGATACTCTCCGACCCTATCTTGCCAAAGTACCTGAGCGTTCTGCCATCAAATCAGGCTTCGGTGGTTTGCGCCCGCTTATTGCTTCGTCGGGTTCTAAGGCAACTAAGAAATTGGTAAGAGACCATGAAGTTGAGCATGATAAAACATCTAATTTATTAAGTCTTTTAGGTGGCAAATGGACAACTTACCGATTGATGGCCAAAGATACAATCGACGATGCCTGCCATTTATTGAGTATAGATACTCCCTGCACTACTGAACACCATTATCTGGTAGGTGGTAAAAACTACCAATTTGAAGAATGGAAGAAAATACAGAAGGAATATCAGTTAGATGCTGATATTTGTCAGCATCTATTGCAGAAATATGGTACACAGGCAAAAGCCATATTGAAATATAAATCTACAGAAAGACTTCATCAGGAATATCCTTTTATTACCGCAGAAATCATCTATGCTGTACAGGAAGAGATGGCTTGCTCGCTCCGTGATTTTTTTGCCAGACGAACGCGCATGGAATTGCTCGACTGGCAGGCAACCTATGACACCGTACCAAAGGTTGCCAACCTGATGGGCAAGCTGTTGCAGTGGACAGACGAGCAAAAACAAAATAATATTTCAAATTATCAGGAGCTTCTAAAAGGCTTCATAAAAAGTGCAGATATAAAAGTAAAATAGCTTTCTTAATCTGTACAGCCTTTTATTTCTGCTTTGAATACGGCACCCAAAGTTTCAAAACCAGGAGTCAGTATTATTGCTTTTCCTGCCTGATAAACCACGCTGGCAGGTGATAGTAATTTATTGCTTCCTGTTATTTCTCCTGACGCTTTAAAGAGATTATCACCTGAAACAATATCATCTGTCAGGTTTCTACTCAATGGGTTTATTGTCAGAGGGCTCATTGTTGGATTTCCTGTTAGTATCTGATTTGACGAGGCTACTCTTATGCGATAACCTGTACCACCAGTAACACTTAATGGAATAGAACAATGCACTACCCCTGCCGTATTAGTTGTTCCTATAATTGTAGGGATAGCTGTCTCAAAATTGCCAGTTTCATCAGATAACTGTACTTTAAAGGTGTTTCCTCCACCAAAACTACCTGTAGTTGTAAAACTTACGTCGACATTGGTTCCTGCACATAAGTTGGCTGTAGAGAGCATAGGTGCTGAAATAGTTGCTAAATTACCAACAATTGTAAATCTGACAATAACGGGGCCGTAAGTACGCCCACCTCCTTTATTATCTTCTGCATATCCTGTGGCTGTTAAGGTATATTGACCCGGTTGAAGATTCATGCCATAAAAATGATTCCCCAAATTATCAAATACTGTGTATGGGAAAACATTCTGAATAATATTCCAATTCAAATCTGGGCCTTGCATATTGAGCTCGAAACTCCCGATTGTTAGCGTATTACAAACAGGCACTAAGGAGATGTTTGTAGGAAAAGAAACCTGATCGATAACCATACCATCAACCAGAGGGAACAAAGACTGATAAGGGTTTCCGGATCTGTTGTAATAATAATCCACCAATCTGACACAAGGGTCTAAACCATTGATAACCACATTTGTAGTTGCGGTTGCACTACAACCATTGTTACTAACAGTTACGGTGTAAATCCCAGCGTTAGCCTGAACTGCATCAGCAATTGTTGGTGATTGTGCTGAACTACTAAATGAAGCAGGACCTGACCAATTATAAGAAGTTCCTCCGATTGCACTCAATGCAACAGTTTGCCCAACATTATAAGGGCCTGTGTTGCTGGCTGAAGCTTGTGGCGTCTGATTGATAGTCAGATTTGTGGCATTAGGTGATGAAATTACAGCCGGCGCTGAACTTTTTACTCTGATACGATACCCGTTTCCGGTGATTGTATTCAAAGGGATGATACCCTGAATATTTCCTGAGTTATTACTGCTTAAACTCCCTAACTTGACCGGACTCGTAAAATTCCCACTGGCATCAGATAATTCGGCAATAAAAACATTTCCACTCCCAATTATATCAACTGCTGTAAAAGGAATATCAATAGTTGCCCCGCTACAAAAAGTATTGGGGCTTATGATACCCACGCTGATACTACTGGTGTTCTGCTGGAATCCTCTCGAAACAGAAGTAGCATTCAAAGGGTCTGGCACAATGAAGGTTTCACCAATACTACGGGATACCTGTACATTGCCCACAGATACGCTACCCCCCGCCGTAGATAAAACTTTGGGGTTAACGCTCTGAGCCTGTGAATATTTCGTAATGAAGATAAATCCCAGACTTATATATAATAGACATAATCTCTTCATATCAATAAGTTTAGGGCTTATTTAATCAATACTAAGGCCTGCACTACCATATCCTGATACTGTATTTGTCAGAGTTACTCCAGAAGCAGTAATTGAATATACCATTAATAAGCGAGTCTGAGACGTGACAGGGATAGCTAACCCAGTTGTAATTCCATTAGTAACCGTGCCCATAGCCAACACCCCGGTATATGGAGGAGATAAGTTGACCACTGCTCCTGGTATAGGAGTAAAGAAATTATCAGGTGTAGTAGAACTATATAATTGGGCAGTAATAGTTATAGTTGTCCCGACCAAAGCCAATGCAACAGTGTTGGTAAAATAAGCTGAAATAGAGGTAATTGTACCATCGCGGGGCATCATAAAGGCATAATTTAAATCCGTTCCCGGAGACCCGGTAAGATCAATTGCTCCACCCGACAAATTAACCCCGTCTGTACTGTGGCCAAAACCTGTTAAAGCAACTGTTCCGGTAAGTCCCCCTGCAACAGTAGTCATACTAAAAGGTGTACCTGATGCGAAAGGAATAATAGCTCCTGCTCCATTATTGCCAGTAGCACCTGTTGCTCCTGTAGACCCAGTTGTTCCAGTTACCCCAGTAGGACCTGTAGCTCCTGTATCACCTGTTGCCCCTGTTACCCCAGTAGGACCTGTAGCTCCAGTGTCACCTGTTGCCCCTGTTACCCCAGTAGAACCTGTAGCTCCGGTATCACCTGTTGCCCCTGTTACCCCGGTAGGACCTGTAGCTCCAGTTAAACCCGTATTCCCCGTACCTCCTGTTGAGCCAGTCGGGCCTGTTGCTCCAGTTACCCCGGTAGGGCCTGTAGCTCCGGTTAAACCTGTATTACCAGTACCTCCCGTTGAGCCAGTCGGGCCTGTTGCTCCAGTTACCCCGGTAGGACCTGTAGCTCCGGTTAGACCTGTATTCCCCGTGCCTCCCGTTGCGCCAGTCGGGCCTGTTGCTCCGGTTAGACCTGTATTCCCTGTACCTCCTGTTGCGCCAGTGGGACCCGTTACTCCTGCTGTACCAGTAGCACCAGTTGGACCTGCTATACCCTGTACTCCTGTTGTGCCTGTGGCACCAGTAACACCTTTTGCGCCCGTCGGACCAACTGCTCCCTGGCTACCGGTTGCTCCTGTAGGACCAATCTGGCCTGTAGCTCCTGCTAAGCCAGTAGCACCAGTTGGACCTGCAATACCCTGTACACCTGTTGCGCCTGTGGCACCAGTAGCACCTTTTGCACCCGTCGGACCAACTGCTCCCTGGCTACCGGTTGCTCCCGTAGGACCAATCTGGCCTGTAGCTCCTGCTGTGCCAGTTGGGCCTGCAATACCCTGTACACCTGTTGCGCCTGTGGCACCAGTAGCACCTTTTGCACCCGTAGGACCAACTGCTCCCTGGCTACCGGTTGCTCCTGTAGGACCAATCTGGCCTGTAGCTCCTGCTGTGCCAGTAGCACCAGTTGGACCTGCAATACCCTGTACACCTGTTGCGCCTGTGGCACCAGTAGCACCTTTTGTACCCGTAGGACCAACTGCTCCCTGGCTACCGGTTGCTCCAGTAGGCCCGGTAGCTCCTGTTGCACCTGTAACACCGGGTGTTCCGCTTGTTGCAGCATATAAAGCATAAGGTACGCTCATCATTTGCATGGTACCCAATGTTACGTAACCACTACCTATATCTATTTCATCTTTCAGAAACTTACTTCCTGAAGCCCAGTTTATACCACTGAATGAACCAGTTTGAGGAGTGCCCTGACCTATAGTCAGACTAAAAATCCCGTTGGTATTAGTAGTAGTGCTATGAGTTTCCACATAAACTACGGTCCCGTTAGGGGCGCCATTCAGGATAGTAAATCTGACTGAAACAGATTGATTGGAAATAACTGTTCCGCTGGCATTTCTGGCAAGACCCTGATAAGGGATTCCCTGAGGAGCCTGAGCAAAGGTATTCAGAACAATTAAAACAGCAAAAATGAAAAAGAGTAGATTTTTCTTCATAATATACTTACTTAGTTTTCTTAATTTTAAAAGTACCCTTATGTAATTAATCAGAACAGCTTGAGAAACGAGTTTTCCTTAGCAGTTCAAAAAGAGAATCTGCCATTAATGTGTTATAAAATAACTTGAGAATAATATCATCAACAATTTTAAGTACTATGATACTTAAATCGTTTGATAACTAAACAGATTTTAATGGGACAAAAACGGGTGTTTCAGAAAGTATTGCTTTAGGTTATATTAAGAATACTTTAATGAACTATTGTTTAAAATATGCAGTCTGTTAGCAGTTCAATGCAAAGAATCTGCTACAATCGATGGTAGAAAGGGGTAAATATAAATCATTAGTTTTTATATTTCAAAATATTTTTCTTGTTTTGTATAAAGAATATCTAATAAAATCTTTCAAATTTTATATTGTTGTTTGTACGCTACCGCCTAATTACTTTTGAAAACTAATGTTATGCCACTCAATGAAAAAAAACTATTAATAATTATTCCCTGCTTTAATGAAGAGGTCTCTATTGCTCAACTCCTGACAGAATTATTGAGTTTAAAACTGCCCTACAGATTGTGTATTGCGGTAGTAAACGACTGCTCAACAGATAACTCTTTATCGGTTATACAGCCATTTAATATAGTTGTGTTAAATCTACCAGTTAACTTGGGTATAGGAGGTGCCATGCAAACCGGCTATAAGTATGCTTCCAGGCATAATTATGATTTAGCTGTTCAAATGGATGGTGACGGGCAACACCCCCCAAGCCAATTGGCTAAATTATTAGACCATTATAAAAAAACAAATGCGAATATAGTAATTGGTTCAAGGTTTATTTCAAAAGAGGGTTTTCAGTCTTCCTTTTTGCGTAGAAGTGGAATTGCTTATTTTCATCGGCTTAATCAGTTATTTACCGGTAAACGCATTTTAGATATTACCTCAGGCTTTCGTTTGTTTGATGAAAAAGCTATCCGTATTGCCGCTAACAGCTATCCTGATGAATACCCTGAGCCCGAATCGCTGGTTGCCTTTGCCAAGGCAGGACTCACCATTGATGAAATAGCGGTTGTGATGAAAGAACGTCAGGGAGGTCAATCATCAATCAGTTCTTTTTCAGGTATTTACTATATGATAAAAGTAAGCATAGCCATGTTTTTTGCTTACATAAGGAAATAATCTACTGACGGAAAAAGAAGACCCGGATGTCGGCACTGGTATTCTGAATAATGGGTTTTATCAATACCAACAAACTACTGATTGCATATGCTTTAGGTTTACTTATCTTGCTATCAGCCATAATACGCTCTTTAATGCTCGAAAAATCTAAAGTTTCTAACCTAAAGCTTTGCAAAAGTTTAAACCCATATTGATTTATATAGGCCGAAAGGTTTTTAGCATTAAAATAATTAATATGGGGGCTATGAAAATTAAACTGCCAAAGCCTGTCTAAAAACGACTTGATTTTCAGATAATAGAGAGTTGTAGCAGTGCGATAGAAAAAACCACTGCTCATGGGTATATTGATAATTAATATCCCAGATTTTTTCAGGTCTTTTTTGATACTCAATAAAAGATTATTTAAATCAGAAATGTGTTCAAATACATCATTGAAAATGATAAAATCATATCCCTCTTCAGAAGCAGTAGATTCATTAGGGTAAAAACCCTTTACTACATTCAGTTTATTTTTTTCATAATAATCTGCGAATGTATTTTCGGGTTCTATCCCGATACAATCAATATTATTAGCACGACATACTTCTAACCACCACCCGTTTCCGCTTCCTATTTCAAGCCCCTTAAAAGTTTCCATTTCTTTAAAAAAGGTCCCCTTTAACGCTTTTACAATTAACTCAAAGTTGTGTAAACGAAGTTTTTTCAGCCCAATTTCACGGCTATCTTCTTCTAAACTGGACTGGAAAGATAAATCGAAAGCTGCATCAGAAGAATATAAATCACACGAAGGACACTTGTAAACCTTATGTTTCAATTCAAATTTCAAATTCTGTGTATTTCCACAAACAATACATTGTAAATTATTCATTGCTGCTGTCATTTATTTTTTCTCTTATATGCCTCTGCCAAATTCCCTTTTAAAAGTTCGTTAGCCGGATTTATCTTTAACCCTTTCTCTCCTGCAATAATCGCATTTTCCCAATCGCCTAATTGGTTGTAGGCTGCACATATATTATTGTAAGCTAAATCATAATCGGGTTTTAAAGCCAATGATTTCCGGCAAGCCTCGATGCATTCCTTATATTTTTTCTGATTAAAATACATCAGGCTTAAAGTCAGAAAATTCTCTGCTGATGGTTGTTTCGCTACTTGTTGTGCTGTACTCGATGTATTGATACTGTTTTCGGCTAATGCCAGATTATTTTGGGCTAACTGAAAGTCGGGTTTTAAGGCAATAGCCTTTTTCAGAAACGGAATGGCTTTATCAAATTGTTTGAGTTCATTGTAGGCCGAGCCAATATTATTATAAGCCTCTGCATAATCAGATTTTAGTTTTAAAGCCTCTGAAGCTACGTCAATACTTTGCTGATATTGCCCTGCCTGATAATATGACAAACTCAAAGCAAGATATTTTTCAGGGCTTGGATTCTGTCTGATCAGTTCTAACTGTAAACTCAGGCTATTCTGTTTTTTTGATGCAGACTCCTTGTACCTTAATGCTTCCTGATTATCAGGGGCTAATTGTAAGGTGCTTTGAGCTAACTGCGCTAATTTTTCATACTCCTGCTGAATATCATAAATTTTCATCAACAACTCTCTTGAGGCTAAATAAGCAGGAGAAATTTCAATTGCTTTTAATAAAAGCGGAACAGCCTCGGTATATCTGAATTGGTTTACTAAAAATCTACTATAGAAATAATAAGAATCTGCACTGGTACTATTATAAGATAAAGCCTTTTTAAAATAAGTTTCTGCACTTGTTTTATCTCTCATAGCCTCTTTTAATACTCCCAGATTTATATGAAGCGTAGCATAGTATGGTAACCCTACCAAGGCATCTGTAAAATATTTTTCAGCTATAGCATATTCTCCCTTAGTCATTTTAGAAAGCCCATAGTTCATCAAACCTCTATAATTTTCAGGGCTTTTTACTGTTACATCATACCATAAACTTTCTTCGGTTTTCCAGACTTTGTTTCGCTGATAAGTTCCGGAACCATAAGCAATTAAAATAATTACAATAACTGAGACAATTGCTTTTGAATACCTTTCATAGAAGCTTTTGTATTTCATCAATAGCAAAGCCACTCCCCAGACTATTGCCATGATAAGCCCTATAAAAGGAAAAAACATCCGGTGGTCATTCATTACTTCTCCTAAGGGAATAATACTTGATGAAGGTACTAAGGCTAAAAAAAACCAGATAATACCGAAACTAACCGGACGTGTAGCTGTTTTTTTTGAGCTGTAAAATGCTACTATAAGCATGAGTATAATAAACAACAAACCTATAAAAAATCTTATATCCCAGATATTTTTCAATAATTGCCAGTCGGTATCAGCACTCAGGTGGACAGGCAAAAATAATGTACCGAAATAATAGGTAATAACAAAAGGTTGTGTGATAAGATATAACCAGGGGGAATTCCCTCCTGCCTGCCAGGTTTTAGGTGTAAATTGATCAACCCACCAATACAGTAAAACACACACAACCAGAGCGGGAGTTATCCTCACAATGCTATTAAGTGTCTGTTTAAAACAGCTTCTCTTGAAAAAGTCTGCCATACTACTATTTTTCTCAAAAAAAGCAACATAGAAAAATAATATAGGGGCAAACATCACCGCAGTAGGTTTGGCTAAAGTGCCTAAAACAATTGGAAGCAGGTATAGAAAAGTTTTTCGACAAAAAGATGAATAGGTATATAATACAAAAGCAAGTATAACAAAAAAAGTAGATTGGATATCAGAGCGGGCAATCACATAATTTACGGTCTCAGCCATAGCAGGGTGTAATAAATACCATGCAACAGCCACTAAGGAAATATAGTAATTCCAGGGATTCTTATAGGCAATATTAAAAATCTTTAAAAAAAAGAGTAACATTAATATCCCCTGAATCAGATAGAAGACAAAAGTAAGCAGATGAAAATAAAAAAGGTTATAGCCATTTCCTAACCAGTAATCAATGGCAAGTGAGGTAGTAACTACAGGCCGATAAGCCTGATTAGCGGGTAAGGTACTAAATGTAGTAGCATCTTTGAAAAACAAAGGTATGTTTTTCAGGCTACGGATATAGAGGTTGTTTTCAATGGTATGGGAGTCATCAAAATGAAAAGCATTGTAAAAATGATTGCTATAAACAATACAGGTAACAATAATTATTAAGGCTAAATAAAGCTTCTGATACTTTTTCATTAATCGAGGAATAGTTTCTTTAGGCTATAGATGAGGATAAAGAGTAGAGAAACATTCTTGCTCCTCTACCCTACTTACTATTTACAAATTCAATACCGTACCCATATTCCACCATATAAAGGCATAGATATCGGCGGTTTGTTCTATATTTTTGGCTGTATTACTTGCTCCGTGCCCGGAGTTGGTATCAATTCTGATTAATAATGGATTGGTACTGCTTTTTCCGGCTTTTGCCTGTAGCATCGCTGCATACTTGAATGAGTGTGCAGGCACAACGCGGTCGTCGTGGTCGGCAGTAGTAATTAAAGTAGCCGGATAATCTACTCCCTCTTTGATATTATGCAAAGGTGAGTAGGCATAAAGAGCCTTGAACTCATCGGCATTATCAGCCGAACCATAATCGGCAATCCAGTTCCAGCCGATAGTAAATTTCTGGAAGCGCAACATATCCATTACTCCTACCTGTGGAATTGCTACTCTGGCTAACTCAGGTCTCTGGTTCATTACAGCACCCACCAAAAGCCCACCATTTGAGCCGCCACGTATAGCCAGGTGGGCATTATCACAATACTTTTGTGCTATCAGGTATTCTCCTGCAGCAATGAAATCATCAAATACATTTTGTTTCTTCAGTTTCATTCCCTGCTCATGCCATTTCTCACCATATTCACTGCCTCCTCTTAAATTAGCCTGAGCAAACACTCCCCCCTGCTCTAAGAACGGAATCAACAACGGACTAAACGCTGGATTCATACTAATATTGAAACCTCCATAGCCATACAAAAGCGTAGGATTTTGTCCATTTAATTCAATACCTTTCTTATATACAATGAACATCGGAATCTTGGTACCGTCTTTACTCGGATAAAATACCTGTTTAGTTTCAAAATCAGTAGCTTTAAAATCAACTTCGGGTGAGCGGAAAACTGAACTTTGTCTGGCAGCTATATCATAACTGAAAATAGTAGATGGATAATTGAACGAAGTAAAAGTATAAAATACCGATTTATCATCAGCATTACCCCCAAAACCCGAAGCAGTGCCTAAGCCCGGCAATTTAATTTCATTTTCCAGCTTACCTTTCAAATCATATACGTAGGCACGGGTAGTCACATCTTTCATATAAGTCAGAAATAATTTTCCACCTGCTACATTAGATGACTGTAGAGGTTCGGTTTTCTCTGCTACTATTGATTTCCATGAGCCATCTGCGGTGTTAAAGCTCTCAATTTTTTCGTTTTTTGCATCTTTATTGGTTTGAATCAACAGCGTCTTACCCACATTCTCAATTACTCCATATGAAAAGTCAGTTACCTCTCTTACCACAGGTTTGAATGTCTTACCACCCATTTCCTTGTAAAATAAGGCATTGCCATCTTTACCCTTGCCTCTGTCGCTCACATTCAAAATCGCGAACTGTTCATCTTCTGTAGTGCTTACTGTATGGAAACGTTGCGGATTAGCCTTATCTTCATATACAAGTGCATCTGCACTTTGAGATGTACCCAACTTATGAAAAAACACCTGATGATTTTCGTTTTTTGCTGCTAACGCACTACCATCAGGCTTAGGATAACGGCTGTAGTAAAAACCATCTCCCTGCCAGGCAATGCCAGAAACTTTTACCCATTCAATTTTATCTGATAGATTCTGCTTGGTTGACATATCCATGATAAAGATTTCCTGCCAGTCTGAACCTCCTTTCGATAAAGCATAAGCGGCATATTTACCATCTCTGGACAAATGAAATTGTGCCAGCCGGGTAGTTGCATCTGTAGATAGTTTGTTAGGATCTAATATTTCTTCAGGTGTACCATTCAGACCTTTCTGGCGATATAGCACCGATTGATTTTGTAAACCATCGTTTTTATAAAAATAATACCATTCGCCTTTACGACTTGGGGCTGAATATTTAGCATAATTATAAATTTTCTCCAATCGCTTTTTTAATGCTTCACGATATGGTATTTTCTCTAAATAACCAAATGTTACCTGATTCTGTTGCTTTACCCATTCTGCTGTTTCAGCAGATCGGTCATCCTCTAACCAACGATAAGGGTCTACAACGGTAGTGCCGTGATAATTGTCTTTTTGTTCTACCATTCGTGTTGTGGGATACTTTAATTGAGCCATTAAGAAAAAAGGAGCCATAATAAGCGTGATAGTGAATATGCCGATTGGTCTTTTCATAGTCGGAGATGAGTTTTTATTACTACAAAGTAAAGCATATTTTGCAAAAAAAGGTAGCCCATAATACTATATGCAAATATTAATTTCTATCTGTTTTAAAGGATTTTAAAAAGACTAATCAATCAGAAATATTTAATTTGTACAAAAATCATACTTGTCTTTATCTCCTCAAAACCTTAGCTAACTGATTCTTGTTACACTAAAAACATAGTTTCTTAAACATGATTAACTCCATCAAGTCTGAAACAATCATTAAATTTAATGGAAACGAACCCTTAGAAAGAGCTGATTTGGTGGTGGTTGAAGAGCCATTAGAAATAAGATTGGGCTATGGAGCAGCGAATGACCGTCAGCAAAAGAGTATTTCCGTGACAATGCGAACGCCCACAGGGCATGATTTTGAATTAGTTATGGGTTATCTGTTTACTGAAGGCATTATCAGCCGTTTCAATCAGATTCTTTCTATTCATTATTGTACTGATAATCAGCAGCAAAAACAAGAAAATATCGTAAGAGTAGAACTACACCCTGCTGTTCAATTAGACTTTCAGAAATCAGAGCGATACTCTTATACATCTTCAAGCTGTGGTATATGTGGTAAAGCCTCTATCGAAGCCATTCGGGTACAATGCCCTGCTCCTGTAGACTCCCCACTCAAAATCTCCTGTGGTTTAATTTATCAATTACCAAACATTGTTAAAGAAAAACAGGTTTTCTTTAAACATACCGGTGGCTCTCACGTTGCGGCACTGATAGGATTAGATACCCCTTTTAAAGGCAACCTGTTATTAGTTCGAGAAGACATTGGTCGCCACAATGCCTTAGATAAAGTGATTGGTGCTGCATTGCAGCAGAATTTTCTGCCATTGGCTGATACCTTATTGTTTATGAGTAGCAGGGCAAGTTTTGAGTTAATTCAAAAAGCAGTAATGGCAGGGATTTCACTCATGGTATGCGTAGGTGCACCTTCCAGTTTAGCCATTGAAACCGCTCAGACCTTTGGTATGACTCTGATAGGCTTTACTAAAGAGCATAGTTTTAACATTTATAGCGGAAGCTCAAAAGTAATCAGTTGAATTCATGAAAAAAGTTAATAAAAATAGTGTAAACTCTCAGCCTCCTGTCGATTTCACGGGTATTGAAATTAGTAAACCTGCCAAGGCTGCTGCCGGGATAAAAGCTGTGTATTCATCATTTAAGCACGTATTTGGCGCGATGCCTGTGGGTAGAGGCTTAAAGGCTTTAGCTCATCTTAACCAGAAAGGCGGTATTGATTGCCCCAGCTGTGCCTGGCCAGACCCCGATGGAGAGCGGTCGAGTATAGCTGAATATTGTGAAAACGGAGCAAAAGCTATTGCAGAAGAAGCAACTACACTAAAAGTTACACCTGTATTTTTTCAGAAATATTCGGTAGCTGAGCTATCTCAGAAATCTGATTACTGGTTAGGGCAACAAGGGCGGCTTACATATCCGATGGTTTTACGACCAGGGCATACACATTATGAAAAAATGGCATGGTCAGAGGCTTTTCAGTTAATTGCAAAACATCTCAATCAATTAGCCTCGCCTGATGAAGCTATCTTTTACACATCGGGCAGAACCAGCAATGAAGCAGCCTTTCTCTACCAACTTTTTGTCAGAATGTACGGTACCAATAATCTGCCTGATTGCTCTAATATGTGTCATGAATCAAGTGGTTCAGCATTGGGTGAAACATTAGGTTTAGGCAAAGGTTCTGTAAAATTAGATGATTTTGAAAAAGCAGAGGTGATTATGATTCTGGGACAGAACCCTGGCACGAATCATCCAAGAATGTTGACTGCACTTGAAAAAGCCAAAAGGGCTGGGGTAAAAATTATCTCTGTTAATCCTTTAATTGAATCAGGTTTATTGAAATTTAACCATCCTCAGCAAGTAAAGGATTTACTACTTGGTGGTGAGAAATTAACAGACCTCTATTTACAGATACGTATTAACGGTGATTTAGCATTATTAAAAGCCTTTAATAAAATCATACTGGAAGCAGAAGAGAAACAAGGCAATGTATTAGATAAGGTATTTATTGAAGAAAATACAGAAGGGTATGAAGCTTTAGTTGAAGACTTAAAGAAGTATGACTTAAGTAAATTAGCTAATGCCTGTGGTATTTCAGTCGATGATATAAGAGAAGCCGCACAATTGTTAATTAATCATGATAAAATTATTGTTTGTTGGGCTATGGGGCTTACTCAACACAAGAACTCTGTTCCTACTATCAAAGAACTGGTAAATATGTTGTTACTGAAAGGCAGTATAGGCAAAGAGGGTGCGGGTACCTGCCCGGTGCGTGGGCACTCGAATGTGCAAGGTGACCGCACAATGGGCATTTATGAAAAGCCCAAGGCGTCTTTTTTAAATAAGTTGCAAGAGGTCTTTCAGTTCTCACCCCCACGCAAACATGGCTATGATACAGTTGAAGCTATTAAAGCGATGGCAGAGAAAAAAGCCAGCGTATTTATCGCAATGGGTGGTAATTTCTTGTCGGCCACCCCTGATACAGAATTTACAGCAAAAGCTTTACAAAATTGTGATTTGACTGTGCACGTCTCTACGAAACTCAATCGTAGCCATTTAATCCATGGTAAAGCCGCTTTGATATTGCCATGTTTAGGCAGAACTGATATTGACCATCAGGCTACAGGCAATCAATTTGTAAGTGTCGAAAACTCTATGGGGGTAGTGCATAGTAGTCAGGGTATATTAACACCACCTGATGAAACACTTCTGAGTGAACCTGCTATTGTGGCAGGTATTGCCAATGCTACTTTAACTAATAAAGTTTCCACAGTCAATTGGGATTTCCTGATTTCCAATTACGATCATATCAGAGATTTGATTGAGAAAACGATTGAAGGGTTCGAGAGCTATAACTTCAGAGTACGGCAGGAAGGTGGTTTTTATCTACCTAATGCTCCAAGAGAGAAGAAGTTTACTACGGATTCGAATAAGGCGAAATTCAGTATCAATACCTTGCATTCGATTCAACTGAAAGAAGATGAATACCTGATGATGACCATCAGAAGTCATGACCAGTTTAATACTACGGTATATGGACTGAATGATAGATACAGAGGTATTTATAACGAAAGAAGAATTATTTTCATGAATGAAAATGATATTAAAGATGCTGGCTTACAGATCTATCAGGTGGTGAATCTTCATAATCATTCTGGGGGGATTACACGTAAAGCCGAAAGATTTATTGTGGTTCCTTATAGCATCCCAGCCAGGTGCGTAGCCACTTATTTTCCTGAGGCCAATGTACTAATTCCTATTGATAGCTATGCAGATGTAAGCCAGACACCCACCTCAAAATCTGTAGTGATTACCCTTGAGCCTGTGATAGAATCGGGGAGCATTGTATTGGCAAAATAGAAAAAATTTGTACCTTTCTGCCACAATCTGATACAACCTGCACCTCTATGAAACCACTACTATTCGCCTTATTATTTATCTCATTTTCTATTCATGCACAGCCTTTAAAATGGGTTGAAGTCGCGAATGGTATCTGGAAAGGGTCTGTTGGCAAACCCGAAGTTTATGATTTACTGAAGGCCGCTGATGTAAAACCCAATACTGCTGGCATCCAAAAATTACCTGCTTCGACCTTCCCGTTACCTAAAACGGACGTCATAGTCAGGTTTCAGGACGGCAAAACCTATTTACGATTCCCTTTAGAAAGAGAAGAGCAATTATATGGGTTTGGACTGAATTTTCAGACTATTCATCAGAGAGGCAGAATTCTACGCCTGCATGTAGACCATTATGGGAATAGCGATAATGGTCGGACACACTCCCCTACTCCATTCTATGTTTCAACAAAAGGTTATGGCGTTTTTATTAATTCGGCTCGTTATCTTGATGTCTATGCGGGCTCGAATGTACGCAAAGACAGTAAAAATCCACCTGAATTACAAGATCGTAACTCAGATAAAAACTGGTCAGCCAAACCATACTCCGATGCTGTAGAAATTCTGGTTCCGGCGCACGGTGTTGAGTTTTATGTTTTTGCAGGCCCTAACCCTATGGACGTTATCCGTCGTTTTAATTTGTTTAACGGTGGAGGTTGCTTACCACCACGATGGGGGCTTGGTTTCACTCAAAGAGTGAATCGGCTTTATAATGCAGACGACGTAAAACAAGAAGCCACAGAATTTGAAGAAAAAGGCTATCCGCTCGATTTCATTGGTTTAGAACCAGGCTGGCAGAGTGCTTCTTATCCATGTACTTTTGAATGGGACAAAGGTCGTTTTCCTGACCCTGCCGGATTTGTAAAAGAAATGAGCGACAGACATATCCGCTTAAATTTATGGACAAATCCCTATGTTTCTCCAAAAGCTTCTATTTATCCGAAAATTGAAACTTATACAGCCTCACATACGGTTTGGGTTGGTGCAATTCCTGATTTGACATTGCCACAGGCACGGAAAGTATTTTTTGATAAATTTGAGCAGGATCATATCAATATCGGTGTGAGTGGTTATAAAATTGATGAGGTAGACGGTTATGATTCTTATTTGTTTCCTGATGTAACTACTTTCCCGTCAGGAAGAAGTGCCGAGCAAATCAGACAGACTTACGGGCTATTAGTTCAGAAGTACAGCACAGAAGTTTTTCACAAGAAAAACAGGCGGACTTATGGCCTGGTACGAGGGTCGAATGCCGGAGGGGTTTCTTTTCCCTATGTGATTTATAATGATAATTACAGCCATCAGGATTTTATCACTGCTTTAATTAATAGCGGTTTTGCCGGTGTATTATGGACACCTGAAGTAAGAGCTTCCAAAACCAGCGAAGAATGGCTTCGGCGAATGCAAACGGTTTGTTTTTCGCCAATGGCAATGATTAACGCATGGTCGAGCAGTACCAAACCCTGGTCTTTTCCAGATGTAGCCAATGAAGTAAAAGAAATCGCCCAATTGCGCATGCAAATGATACCCTATTGGTACACCGAATTTGCCAAATATCATTTTGAAGGAACGCCCCCTTTCAGGGCTGTGAATTTAGAAGAGGGCTTTGTTTCTGGATCAGCGAAAGAAAAGAATACGAAGAGTCTGGAAGAGAATCCTTATGAAGAAGCACTCAATAAAGAAATCAAAGACCAGTATATGGCAGGCGAATATCTGTTGGTGGCACCGGTCTTTACCGGACAAACTTCCCGTAAAGTTATTTTGCCAAGAGGTAACTGGTATGATTTTTATACCGGAGACTATGCAGGAAATGGAGAGATAATTACGATAAACGCCGCACTCAATAAGATTCCGGTTTTTGTAAAAGACGGAGGAATTATCCCGATGATGCAGCCGATGCTTCATGCCCCTGAACTCAATCAGAAAGTTGATTTGGAAATAAGACATTATGGAAAAAAGAATAGTACCAGTAAACTCTATGACGATGATGGTGAAACTTTTGACTATGAAAAAGGCGCTTACTCATGGCGGGAACTGAAAGCAGAAAAACAAGCCGATGGGCAATGGAAAGGCAGCATTTCTGCTCCTCAAACCGGAAAGCCTAATACCATTGCCAATGTATCATGGAAATTTATGACGAAATAAGATTAACTATGCGTTTATTATGTATTTTTTTTTGCTTCTTATTCACACAGGCTGCTTTGGCGCAACAAACAGTCAAACAACAAGCAATTGAAACACTCCGCAAACAGATAATAACCCAGGCAGACTGGGCTATACGGCAAACCCCGGTTACAGTTACAGCCGCTGTTAGTAGTCGTAGCCAGGGCACTATTCATGATTTTTATTCAGAAGGAGATTACTGGTGGCCTGACCCTGCCAACCCTGATGGGCCATACATTCAGAAAGATGGCATGACCAACCCTGATAATTTTGTGGCGCATCGTTTAGCCATGATCCGGTTCAGCAAAATTATAGGTGCATTGGCATCAGCTTATGTTTTGACTAATAATCCAAGATATGTTACTCATGCTTTCACGCATTTGCAGGCCTGGTTTGTCAATCCTGCTACCAAAATGAATCCTTCTTTATTGTATGCACAGGCTATTACACGTAAAGTATCAGGCAGAGGCATTGGTATTATAGATACCATTCATCTGATGGAAGTAGCGCAAGGTATAAGTAAAATGGAAAAAGCATCAAACGTAGACAAGAAACTATTGGCAGATATTAAAAACTGGTTCGCAGAATACCTGAACTGGTTGACTACCCACCAATATGGAAAGGAGGAGATGGAGGCTAAAAATAACCACGGTACTTGCTGGGTTATGCAAGTAGCTTCCTTTGCTAAATTAACCGATAACCAGAATCTGCTGGAGTTTTGTCGTAATCGTTATAAAACTGTTTTACTACCAAAGCAGATGGCGACGGATGGAAGTTTCCCTTTAGAAATAAATCGTACCAAACCCTATGGTTATTCGTTGTTTAATTTAGATGCAATGGTGATGATCTGCCAGATACTTTCAACAGAGGAGGATAATCTTTGGGAGTACAAAGCACCGAAAGGCCAGGCCATCAGCAAAGGTATTGAGTTTTTATATCCTTATGTGGCAGACAAAAGTAAATGGCCATTTAAGCAAGATGTCATGTACTGGGAGTATTGGCCAGTAGCACAACCGTTTTTAGTCTTTGGTGCAGCTAAATTTCAGCAACACAAGTGGCTGCAAACCTGGAAAGCCTTAGAGCATAATCCTTCTACAGAAGAAGTAATCAGAAATTTACCTATTAGAAATCCAGTTATCTGGTTTTAAACATTATGAAAAAAATCTTATTTTTTGCTATTCTTAGTTTTAGTTCAGTACAAGCCATTTTTGCTCAGAAAGACATGAACTTCATGACTTATAACATCCGCTTAGGTATTGCTTCCGACGGTGATAACCAATGGAATAACCGCAAGAAAAACCTGGCAAGCATCTTAAATTATTTTGAAGCAGACATTTGCGGTATGCAGGAAGCCTTTTATAGCCAGATACAAGACCTTGAAAGTTTATTACCTGAGACCTACGCATGGGTCGGTAAAGGGCGTGATGATGGCAAAGAAGCCGGAGAGTTTTCGTGTATCTTTTATAGAAAAGACAGATATACAATGCTGCAGACCAATACTTTCTGGCTGAATCAACACCCGGAAACTGTGGGCTTGGGTTGGGAAGCCAAGTATAACCGTATTGTGACTTATGCAAAATTTGAGCGTGTAGCTGATAAGAAAATTTTCTTTGTTTTCAATACGCATTTCGACCATGAAGCGGTAGTGGCCCGCCGGGAAAGTGCCAAATTATTACTATCCAGAATCAAAGAGATTGCAGGCAATACACCTACTATCATTACAGGAGATTTCAACGCTACGCCAAGTTCTGAGCCTATTCAGATTCTGACTGATATGACCAATCCAGATCATCTGCTTGACACTGAAAACCTGACACTTACACCCCATTTCGGGCCATATAGTTCATTCACTGGTTTTCAATCAAAGGAACAAGAAGGAATGCGAATTGACTACATTTTTGTAAAAAATGCCGATTTTAAAGTAAAAAAACACGCTACAATATCGATGTCATGGAATGGTAGATTTGCATCTGACCATCATCCGGTGTTAGCGGTTATATCGTTTTAAGAAAACAATTTATAAAAACAGATTGAATATCTGCTCAGAGAGCCCTTTCAATCTGTTTTTTCTTATTCCAAGGAGCTATGGTCTGCCGTGACAAATCATACAAAAACCAAAGCACAATGGCTATAAATGCAATGAATATAATTCTGAAAAGAAGGCGATTTTTATTGCCCTGAGGATTGTTTGCCATCAGATTAAATACCAAAACTTAATTACTACTCTGTTTTTGTAATGTTACTTGGAGAGTAATAGTTCAAAAACTTACCACTTTTATTCGAGATTTCAGCCCATTTTACATTTTCAAATTCTATTACTACTACACCTGCTTTTTCCATTGATCCACCAATATCGGCGCGGGTAAGGTACTCAGCAAAAAAAGTTATATCAGGGTTATGTCCAAAAATAGCAACTGTTTTTACTTTATCGTCCAAGTTATTCAAAGCTGCTAAATATGCCCTCGCTCCTCCTCCATAAATGGCTTCATCTAAAAAGATTTCGTCAGCATCTTTATGCAACTGTTCAGCAAAAATCTTCGCAGTAGATTTACAACGGTCGGCTGCGCTGCTTACAAGCAATTCAATTTTTATTCCTTTCTCTGCTAAAAATTTACCCATCCGGGCTGATTCGATAATACCATGCGAGGTAAGGTTTCGGTCAAAGTCCCGAAACATAGGAGTATTGCCTCCTTCTTCAGCAGTAGCATGGCGAACCAAATAAAGCAGTTTTTTCATATTTTCAACGGTTTTGGCACGAATATACAAGCATTCTGAGAAATTAATTGATTTTTTCTTAATTATTCATAAAAAATTATCCCTACAATTTAATCTTCATCTTTACAACCAAAAGAACAATGTTTCTGTTTTTCGGTTTTAGTAGTATTGATCAAAAAAATTATCTTTGCAGCCGCAATTGCTTAATTATTGCCTAAAAAAACTACCCACAAATTTATGATAGATTACAATCCGAAAAACTGGTGGAAATTTATTTTTTACTTCCACAAGGCCGATACATTCCGTAAACTAATGCCTGCCATGTTGGGCTTGGCTGCCTATACTGCCATATTTGCTTACATTGAAAACAATATTCTGCACTATGTACCCATCAAAAATCCTCTGACAATCCACTCATTAGTTGGTTTTGTATTATCATTATTATTAGTTTTCAGAACCAATACAGCCTATGACAGATGGTGGGAGGGACGTAAAATATGGGGTAGTTTTACCAATAATTCAAGAAATTTCGCCTTAAAACTGGCAGTTTATTTACCTGAAAATCATCCTGCGAAAGAGACTTTAAAAATATTGACAGGCAATTACTTACAAGCAGTAAAAGAACACCTCCGTGGCAAAGGTCATATTAATAGTCTGGTCTTTACCGAAGTTTATGATGAAAAATATTATAAAGACTTCAAACATCTTCCGAACAGAATAAGCCAGGCTATGTATATCGAAATTAATCAATTGCATAAATCCGGTATCATTAATGCCGAGCAGTTAATTGTAATCAATAACGAACTTGCTTCATTTACCGATAATCTTGGTGCTTGTGAACGGATTAAAAATACTCCTATCCCGGTTTCTTATAATATCTTCATAAAGAAAATAATCTTTATCTATGTTTTTACAATGCCTATCACTGCAGTATTAGAATATAAATTCTGGTCAATTCCAATTGTAACTCTGGTATTCTATGCTTTTGCCGGAATTGAGATTATGGCAGAAGAAATAGAAGAGCCTTTCGGAACAGATGCCAATGACTTAGGATTAGATGCAATGGTTAAAAATATTAAAGGCAATTTGGCTGAGATATTGTAGTTATTTCACGTAAAGACATATATATTTACTGAAATAAAACAAAATCCGCAACTTCTCGTTAATAACTTACGTCATTATCAACAGAACGCTAAATAATATTTTTAACCATGAAATTTACCCCTGCAAAATCTCTGATTTTGGGCCTATTTCTGACAGGAAGCATACTATCTTGTAAAGTAAAAACTGACCCTACTCCTTCAACAAATGATACTTCTAACGAAGCAATAAATGCCTGGATTTATGATAATATGAAATATTGGTATCTCTGGACAGATAACATGCCTGCCAAAACGACATCTAATGTTTCGCCAGATGACTATTTCTACCCTCTATTGAATGATTATCCGAATACTGATCGTTTTTCCTGGATTCAGAAAGATGTTGAGGAGTTAACAAACTCTTTAAACGGTATTAATAAAGTGTTTGGTATGAAATATACGATTTACTACCTCGATAATGCCAAAACTAATGTTGGTTTTTTTATAACCTATATTATAAAAGGTAGTCCTGCCGAAAAAGCCGGATTAAAGCGTGGTGATATTATTCTAACAATCAACGGTACTCAGCTGACTGCAACCAACTATAGTTCTTTAACAACTGCCGAAAATGCTTCTTTTGGTTTAGGGAAAGCAGAAAGTGGTGTCTTTTCTTTGAACGGTACGATTATTCAGGTAACTAAGGCTGAAGTACAGGATAACCCTGTACATTTCTGGAAAGTAATAGAAAAAGGTAATAAAAAAATCGGTTATTTAGTTTATAGCCAGTTTATCAGCACTTTTGACAGTAATCTGCGACAAGTGTTCGGTGAATTTAAAAGCAAAGGAGTGAATGAACTTGTACTTGATTTAAGATTGAATCCTGGTGGATATATTTCTTCTGCCGATATTATGGCTTCATTGATTGTGAAAAACCTTAATACTGATAATGTAATACATAGCGACCAATGGAATGCGAATATAACAAAAGACCGACCTTCATACTCTACTCCTACTAAATTCAGAAACGAAGCCAATAATTTAGGTACACTGACCCGTCTGTATGTATTAACCTCGAACGGAACAGCTTCTGCCAGTGAACTGGTTATTAATGGTTTAAGACCCTATATGGATGTTATTCTGATTGGTTCTCATACTTACGGTAAAAATGTAGGTTCCGTAACCTTGTCTGATTCGGAGAAACGTTGGAAATGGGCGATGCAACCTATTGTATTGAAAACCATAAACTCTAAAGGTGAGTCAAATTATGGCACAAAATCAGGGTTCGCTCCTGATTATGAAGTAGTAGATAATGTAGTTCCGTTTAAAGACTGGGGCGATGAAAACGAAACCCTTTTGAAAAAAGCATTGGAATTAATTACCGGACAGGTGGCTACACAACAAATAGCTCCAAATGCACGGGTATCAATAACAGAGATGAAAGGTGATCCATTAAAAGTAAACGAATCTGAAAATCCATACCAGAACCGTAAAGAAATGTATGTAACCTTCCCGAAATAAGAAGATACGATAGATTAATATAAAAATACCGATGGAGCGATTTATTGGTATTTTTGTTGATAGTTAATGCTAATCTTCTATTTCAAATCATCATTATTAATTTTACTACCTCTGTTCTGGCGTTTAATTTCCTTGCCTATATTCAGATTAAAACTCAGGTTAAATGCACGAAAAGGAGAAAACCGTGCACTTGTCTGATAAAACCCTTCTCCCTCAACCTCTGTACGAAAAGTCTTAATTCCCTGAAAAGGCTCTACTATATTCAATTGCCAGTATCCTTTTTTAGATGATAATTGCTTACGGATATTGATACTAAAGAACGAAAAATGATTATTCCAACCCTGTGGATTTCTGCGAGGCGTATTGCATACGCCTGAAAGTTCTACACTTAACCCTTTTTTGAATTGATATTGAGTGCCTCCATTAATAGAGCCTTGCACACCTGTTTGGGTAATCAAATCAGTATATCCCTTTTGAAGGCTTAACTGATACGTTGACAGGTTGATTGAAGAACGTAAACTCCATTGAGAAGAAAGATTAAATGAACCAAACAGATTTACTCCCCATGAAGTAAGTACACCTATGTTTCCATACGTATCCGTTGCCACAACAGTCTGTGAAGAAGTACTGTCTATCACTTTCAAAGTATTTAACGACAATCTGGTATATCTTTCAATCAATTGACGGGTTAAACGATAGTAAGTAGCTACATTCAGGTTATACTTATTTTTAGATTGAGAATATGCTAACTCAATCTGGTCAGTCAATTCTGGTTTTATAGATGGGTCTCCCTGCGAACGATAGAAAGGGTTACTGGCACTCAGAAACGGATTAAGATACCCGATACCGGGTCGTTGTAATCGTTTATTGTAAACTAAGCGTAAGGTCTGGTCATGCTTTTTAAAACGCCTCATTAAGGCTATATAGGGAAACAGGTTTCCGTATTTCTGATAAAATACCGGATAATATTGCGCTGAAACCGATAAACCTTCTAATTGAGTAAACTCATAGCGTAGCCCCAGTTTAAGGCTTAACAAATCGGAAAGTGTATGATTGGTGGTAGCATAGAAAGCCCCGACAGTTTGCTCATAGCTTAACTTATTTGAACGCTCGGCATTTAATTGTTCGCTGACTAATGTTTCATCCAATTGATAAACATCACGTTGCGTATTCAACTGCCTATAAATAATTTTGGCACCCATTGCTAAACTTCCTTTTTTCCAGGGCAAAGTATAGTCAAATTGAGCGGTTTTTTCAGTCCAGTTATTTTTACCTTTACTTCTTTCAGCCCATAAAGCCCCTTGCTCATAGTTCAGGCGTGTCTGATAATTAGGTTGTCCTTCATTATGGCTATACTGCGTAGAAAAACTGATTTCCTCTCCTTCACGTCGTAGTTTTTGACGGAAATCTGTTATCCAATCTACTGAATAATCACTCCCCCACTGTTTTATTGTACTCGAAATGGCGTTTGTCTCTTGTGGTGCTCTGTATTGTGTATGCCCGGTTCCATTTGTTTCATTGACAGAAGTATTACCTCGCAAGGTCATCATTAGGGTACTCTTTTTGCTTAAATCTAATTCTACGCCTATGTTTCCATTTCCTGCATATCGGGTGTCGTTCTGACTACCAGACTGTTGTGTTTGCGTATTGAATCGATTATCAGTTCTGGAAAAACTCCCCTTTGAGACCTGGTGCCAAAGTTTATTCCCTCCTATATTACCCACTAAAGTTAGTCGCTTTCGTTGATATGTTACGTTTGCGTTCCCAATACTACGCAAAGAGCCTAATACTGCATCCAGACTGGCATTTACTCCTTCTATCGTTTTTCGTTTAAGAATAATATTGATGATACCTGCCGTTCCTTCGGCATCGTATTGTGAAGCCGGGCTTGTAATAATTTCAACCGATTTAATCTGAGATGCCGGAATAGAACGTAGGACATCGGCTGCCTGATTCCCCATCAAACCTGAGGGTTTCCCGTTAATCAGTAATCGCAAAGCACTGCTGCCACGCAAAGAAGGCGTACCATCGACATCAACCGTAACCTGTGGTGCACGGCGCAATACATCGGCACCATCGCCCGTTGCTGCCCCTATGTCTTTATCTGCATGGTAAACTACTTTATCAATCTGATGTTCTATTAATGGTGCCTGCCCGACTACATCAACGCTTTTCAGCAGTTGAGCTGATGAACTTAACTGTACAATTCCGAGAGCAGAAACATTGGTTGAACGATTAATGATTAAGTTAGGTATTAGCTGGGGTCTGTACCCTAAACCAGTTATTTGTAGAGTATAGCTCCCTTCACTCAATCCGGTAAGTTCAAATACACCCGCTTCATCAGTTAAACAACCATTTATAGTTTTTTCGCCTGCCATTAAGGCGACAGAAGCATAGGGAATGGGCTTGTGCGTTAAGGAGTCGATGAGTGTACCCATCAATTTAGCTTTATCATTCAAATTAGATTGAGGGGTTTGAGCCCAGGCGGTTGTCAGAAGACACATTAGTAGAAATGTAAGTAACTGTTTCATAATAATTCGTATTAATTTTTTAATTTTTTGAAAAAATAGGGTAATAACATCCCATCAAGTCGATTTTCGACTTGTTTAGTACTCGAATAAGAATAGATTAATTTTGGTAAATCAGAAGATTGATTATTTGCTAATGAAATGATTAGTGAGGTATTTTATCTCCGTCGGGCTTTTTATCGTTCCACATAGGATTTTGTTTAATGAGTTGATAAGCAATTAGCACGTATAAGAGAAAGCCAATACTGGCTCCTATGCCAATCAAACCGAAGGTAATAAGTCCAAAAGGCAGAAAGTGATTGAACCATAGACCACCGCCAATGCCTAAGGCTAATAAGCCATAACGTAAGGATTGAAGTAGCCCTACTCTTGGATCTTGTCCAAATAGATACTTTAGTTGATTTGTAGCTAATCCTTTCTCAATTAACAGGCGTTTCAGACGGTTGTCTGATAAAGTCTTAACAATGCTGGTCAGTAAATAGACCAATAGTGTAACAGCAGTTAGCTGCCAGAGTTGTTCGATAATGCCTTTTGGTAATTGTCCGTTGGTATTATCATCCTGAGCAAAGACAGAGAAGGAGCAGCCTAATAATAATATGGTAAAAAAATAAGAGCGTTTCATAAGAATAAAAATTTAATGATTATACTGCGTTAGACCACCATCAAAGTGAAAGGTTGCAATATCGGAAAAATTTCAGAAATGCAACTTTTATGGGAGCATAAGGTCTAACTTCTTGAAACTAATCTCTTAGATGATAAAAGCAGAAGCATCAGATCGTGAAATAGTAAACGCCGTTTTGAAAGGTGAACGAAATGCTTTTGCCCGATTAATGAAGCAAAACGAACGATTGGTACTACACATCGTTCAACAGTTAATTCCTGCCTCAGAAGACCGTCGGGATTTATATCAGGATATTTTTCTTAAAGTCTATAAAAATCTTTCCGGTTTTGCCTTTGAAAGCAAATTATCAACCTGGATTGCTAAAATTGCTTATACAAGTTGTCATAAAAAAATAGCCAAAAAACGTCCTTTACTTTGGGAAGAATTGAAAGTATCGGGTAAAGCTGATGATGAAGAAAATACTGTTCAATCTATTGGTGATTTTACTTTTAACAAAGAAGAAGAACCTGATGAACTATTGATGAGTAAGGAATTAACCAATATCTTACAACAAGAAATTGCAGCATTACCCTCATTACCTCGAACCTTGCTGACCTTATTTTATCAGGAAGAAATGAGCCTTGCAGAAATAGAAGTGGTTACGAATCTTCCGATAAATACAATCAAAAGTCATTTGTTTCGTACCAGAAAATACTTAAAAGAATTATTAATTGAGAAATACAAATTTTAATATAATGGAACAATCTCATCTCTCCGAGCAGGAATTGGCAGCATACATCAATGGGAAATTGAACGACTCCATCAAAGAACAACATATAAAGGCATGTCTTCATTGTCAGAAACAGGTATTTACTTACAGGCTTATCGACCAATTTCTGGAGTCAAAGCAAGTAATAACTTCTGTAGTAGACGACACATTTGTGTGGAATAATGAAGTATTGGCACAAATTGAACAAATGGAGTATAGTGAAGAAAAAAGGAGATATTTCTGGTTAATCACCACTTGTATAGTTGGGTGGGTAGGATTAATTGCGTGGTTAGGTTATATGGGCATTTTCAACAATCTATGGCAAATATTGTCCGGCACAACAGGTCGGGTCATACTCACAACTGGTATTATTATATCTGTGTTTATCAGTTGCTTCGATTGGCTTGAAAAACGCCTGAAACTTGACCCACTGAGAATACTTATGCAAGAAAAAAGGTAGGTTTATTAGAACAAAAGATGCCGATGGAGCAATTTATCGGTATTTTTATTATAAACCTATCTAATATTACAAAATTCTTGAAGAGGTAATTTTAATATCGGCAAATTTCCATGCTTCTTTAAATTGCTGCTCGGTTTGATTGTATTTCTTTTTGTCTCCTGTTTTATTATAAATATTCATCAAGCCTTTGAGAGCCCATCCATTGGCAGGATATGTTTTTAAATCCTGCTTATAAACCTTAATTGCTTCATCATACTTCCCAGCCTCAATTAATACAGCCCCTAAATGATGTCGGATAGAAAAAAACCAGTCTGTCGGCTCGTTATAATTAAGGGCATCTTCTTTGGCGACTGCTTCACTTAGAAAAACAATTGATTGAGCATAATTCTTTTCTTTGGCATTAATCTCTCCCTCTACTGTTTTTGCGGCAATCACACTTAAATCATAAACATTATTTATATTCCAGATGGTTATGGTTTTTAGTGTTGTGTCTTTCAGAATATTTTTCATGGCTGACAGGTGTTGTCTGGCTAAATCAGTTTTATTCTGAGAAAGAACAGCCATTGCCTGCGCATAATGCCAGATTATTGAAGGATATTTCAGATTCTTTTCCGGTGCTTTAGAATGAAGGATATTATCCCATAATCCCAGCTTCGCCTGTACATACCACGGAATCGTATAATAATGCTGTAAAGTACCCCAGGCAGGGTCACGCATTAATTTTTTATGGGCATGGTCGGCAGTTTGTTTAGCTCCTAATACTGCTTTTTTGCTTTCGCCACTCAAAGTACCACAGGCGGCAATAAAATGATAATTATGTGGATAATAGCCCAACGGATAAGCTCCCTGGGCATGACAGGCTTCTACATATAAACTATCAACCAATGAAGCCTGTTGATTTACGACTACACCTTCATGATAACTCCCGATTCTGATATAGATATGAGAAGGCATGTGAATCAGATGCCCTGCACCTGGTACAAGTGTTTCAAGTAATTTGGCATTAGACAGCGCTTTTTCTGAATGTTGCGACATTTCCAGCGCATGAATATAGAAATGGTTTGCACCTGCATGGGTAGGATTGAGTTTTAAAGCACTTTGCAGAACTGCAATAATTTCAGGTGTCCAGGGCTGCATTGTCCCATCATTTTTCCACAACTGCCACGGATGCAAATTCATGAGTGATTCAGCGTAAAGTGCTGCTATATCCGCATCGTTCGGGTATTTTTGATACACGGCTTTCATCGCCGACATATAGTCGGTATCCTGTTTGATTCGAGGAGCATTTATATCATCAGAGTAGCGATTGCTTAATGCCTGAATCAAATCTTTCTCTTTTTGTGTACAATTGACAGAAAGAGATTTAGCCTTTTGCACAGCATCGTAAGCTCTCTGGAAATTATCCGGCTCCATTCCGGCATTATAGTTAGGGCCAAGCACATAGGCAAATCCCCACCACCCCATTGCACAGGCTGAATCTTGTCTCGTCACTTCATAAAAAGACCGGGCCGCTTCGGCATGATTAAAGCCATAAGCCAGCATAAGTCCTTGATTAAAGTACTTTTGTGCTTCAACATTTTTAGTACTGATAGGAAAATTAATCCCTTCCAGACCAGATAAAAGTGGAGCTTTTTTATTTGAAGAATACCAGTTTTTATCAATTACCTCAGGCAAACTACAGACCGAAATGGTGGAAGTACTGATTGAGCCCTGATCAGTTTTTGGCTTTTGCTTGCAAGCTGGAAGAAGAATGCTCAAATACAAAATGTAGTGTAAGAAATTTTTCATCTTTAAAAGTTTAGTTCTTTAATGGCGCAACTAAGTTAGTATTTTTGGGATGAATTTTATACTTCTTTATCAGCTTGCCTTAGATACAGAAAACCTGATTTTATTCGGGATAATCTTTGTAGTATTATATTTGAAGAGACATCAGATACAAATTATCAGGTTAAGGTTGATTAATTCTTTTAGCATTTCATGAATTGTTTTTTCTACCTTTTGTTGATTTTGAGTCGGATACTTTCTTAACCAGGCTGAAGTTAATTCTACAAAACTGGTTTCATCTTTAAACATTTCTACAAGTTTACATTCGTTTTCTGTTAGCAGAAACTCCTGAAAACACTCTTTTTGCGAATCTATTATTAAGTTGTACCAATAATATTGAGATTCATATTTTATGTCGTTAAACCAATTGAATTTACTTTTCAGTATGTAGGCCTGATTTAACTCAAAGCTTAAGGCTTTCACCTCGTCAATACTTTTTAAACAAAAGTTCAAATGTGATTCAAAATGCTGGAACATTGTATCTGAATCAGTTGCATTTAACAGGTTGTTTAATACTTTTACTCTTTGTTCTTCAAATTCAGCACAATCAAGCAACTCTCTATTTCCGACAGTATTAATGTTATATTCTTCTAAACTAACTCCAAAAATAGTTTGAGTTCTGATGAATGGGTACTCTAAAACCTCTTCCGGTTTACTAAACAGCCATTTTAGATGAGGAAGCCGTTTCTCTCTTTCAGGGCTTAAAAAATTAGGGAATCCGGTTAATTCGTCCTTCTCAATCTGATAAATAGCATTAATTTTTTCTAATTGCCCGGGCCAGAGTTTATGTAGCCAAAATTCTGCGAAATTACAGTAGGTGAGTCTGGCACGGTAAGACCCTAACAAATGAATAAAATCGGGAGTCTTTGAAACCGGGGAAATCTGATTGAAATCAAGTACCTCAATAAAGTTACCTCTGAATGCTGGCTTCTTCAAAAATCTAAGCTTGATTTGCAGGTAATTGGCAAAATAAATGAATAGTAATTGCTCAGTAAAAATGGGGACAAATGAAAAACCCTCTTGATTCTTTTCAAAAATTTCTTGGTTCTTATCAATAAAAAGTACTGTTTCATGGTAAAAATCCTTAAAAAATTTCAAGTTGTTCCCTCCAACAATCCCCATATTTGTCGATAAACATGCTTTTACATTTGGCATTTTTAAGAAATCAGGTAAATAGGCATTCTCGGTCTGAAGATTTTGCAGAATGTTTTTATACATGACGTCATCCATCTCAATACATTGAGCAAATGTATCTGCTTCAAAAAAATCTTTGTTTGGCAAATCAAACCAAAACACGTCGCCATCTACGTGTACAAAGGGAGCTTCCTGTAAAGAGAAATTAAGAATTTTTGCCAAAACCCACGATTTCGATATTAATTTTTCCTGATTATCTAAGGTTTTATATATATTACTATAATTTAAACCCAGTTTATCTACAAGCATCTTGTAACCAGCCGAATTACAGTATAAATGAACTTCACTGAAGTTTTTCTGAAGTAAATAAAAACTTAAAGACCAACCAATGTATTCGAAGCGCTTATTTATCCAACCTCCGGCATTTATTGATTCGGGAGTAATCCAAAAACTTTGAACAGCATTCATTTTTAAATTTCTTAACTATTGTTCAACCTTGTTAGGTAATGTATGTTTAATGCAAATATGAGCATGCAAAATAGGAAATGAATACTCCGGATACTATCTTTGATTTTTCAGCAGACAAGATAAATGGTTTGACAATTATACCCAAAAATCATTTTTAAATATTATAAAGTTTTATCAGATAAAACCGCTCGATAAGCTGTCTTTGGCATCAACTGTTTTGATTAGAAAAAGAGAAAGAATAAATACGAAAAAATCTTCTTATACTTCACAACTCTCGTTAAAAACAAACTGTATATAACATTTAGAAATCCTGATCAGCAACGAAAGAATTTTCTTTAAAAATGAAAATCAGCACACTTTTGCAGAACAAATGATTTTAAGTCGTACTTTTATTTTCATTTTAACTGTGCTTGTCAGCCAATGAAGCACGGAAATTTATATATTAAAAAACATATTATTATTTATAGATGTCTTTAAAAGGTATTAATAATACTTAAATAAATCGGACAATTAATTAACTAACCTAAATGAAAACTTACCAGTTAGATAGCACCAATATTGCTCAAGAGGTTTTTGGAAACGAAGCTATTTTAATTAATATCCCCTTAGGAAAATACTATAGTATAAGAGGAACTACGGGAATAAGAGTCTTGGAGTTGCTGCAGAAGCCAGCAAATACAGAAACTGTATTAGCTACTATTCAGAATGAATTTCAGTCAGATAAAATCTCTGCAAGAGTAGAAATAGAATATTTACTTAGTCAATTAGAAAATGAGAATATAATTACTGAAACATCGCTAACTGACCCTGTTATTAGTGAAGAATCTCCTATAAAACTCCCTTACGAGAAAGTGGAGTTGGAAATATTTGATGATATGCAGGAGCTTATTCTGCTTGATCCAATACATGATGTAGAGTCATTTAGAGGATGGCCACAAAAAAAGTAATTCAGGGAGATGCTTAATTTTGATAAAGAGAAATTACTAAAGTCCGAAAACACTTTTAATATTGGAGGGCAGGTTTTTAAAGTTTTGTCATATGGTTCGTTCAAATATGAGAAATATCTTAGAGCCCTTGCTCACTTAGCAATCCAAAGTAAAGGAGAAGAAAATATAAAGATAAATCTGATTGAGTCAAGAAGTACTGGCTCAACTCCTCCTGAGGCCTGGTTAAACTGGCCGACGATTGACCCCTATAGTGGTGAATTACTTGACTTTGGCGATAATCGTGCACTGTTTAATTCAACAGAGCCCTATTTTATCTTTGTAGATTATGCTTCTAATGAGATTTATTACTGGGTAGATGATTTTTGTCGTCTTTCGCCCAATGAAACAGCATCGCCTTTAAGAATGGTGTTTCATTTATGGTTTGAATCTACAAAACTATTCTTATGTCATGCAGCCGGATTAGGATTTTCCCAAAAAGGTGTTTTATTAACCGGAAAAAGTGGTTCGGGCAAATCAACGAGTACTTTATCTTGCCTGAATACAAGACTCAAATATGCCGGAGATGACTTCATTTTGGTCGATTCAGAGAAAAGCATTGTTTACAGCCTTTATGGTGCTGCAAAACTGAATGTTGAGCAATTTGAGAATTTCCCTCATCTAAAGCCGCTGATAAGTAACATTGAACATATTCCCAGAGAAAAAGGGCATATATATATCAATGAATCATTTAAAGATTCTATGATAAATCAATTCAGTATTCAAGCAATTCTATTACCGACTATAACAGGTCTGGAAAATACTTTTATTAAAGAATGTTCCAAAATTGATGCCATCAAAGCACTGGTTCCTTCTTCTGTCTGGATTTTAAGAACCAATAAAACAGCAGTTGAAAAGATGAAACTGCTTATAGCAAAAACACCTACATTCAGATTAATGGCGGGTGTAAATCTGGAACAAATTGCACCGACTCTAATAAAATTCATTAATGAAAATTAGTATAATTATTACAGCTTACAATGTAGAAAAGTATATTGCCGAAGCTGTGGAATCTGCTTTAAAACAAACCTATACAAATACTGAAATTATCGTAATCAACGATGGTTCTACTGATGATACCTTGCAGATTCTGCATACTTTTGAGGATAAAATAATTTTGGTAAGTCAGGAGAATATAGGTCTTGCCAAAACTTTGAATAAAGCCTTGAAATTAGCAAGTGGAGAGCTGATAGCCTTTCTTGATGGAGACGATATATTGTTAGAAAACAAACTGGAAAAACAGATTAAAGAATTTGAGCATAATCAAGGTCTTGAGGCTACATTCGGGACAATGAAGCAATTCCTTAGCCCAGAATTATTATTGCATAAGGAAAGATATCAGTTTATTAAAGGAGAAGTAGCTGCTCAATCAAAAATCACTTCATTATTCAGAAAAAAAGTATTTATAAAGTATGGGAATTTTCCTGAAGTACAAACCCTTGATTTTATTATCTGGTTTGATTCGGCTAAGTCAAAAGGGATTGTTTATAACCAAACCGACAATTTAGTAGTATATAGACGAGTAAGAGATAATTCACATTCACAGGAAAATAATTACTACTCCTATTTATTAAGGTTTTTAAAAGACAGAATCAATAACAAAAGAATGGTAAATTCATGAAATATGCAGGTGGGCATTTTCCGAACGAAAAACAAACGTTGTTGTTAAAGGCAGCATTAAGTGAACGTTTGAAAGCCATCAGATACTTTACTGAATGGCTGGAGGCTAATCATCTGGATAATCTTGATATGACTTCTCCAAACTTTCTGTCCGACTTTATGGATAACCTTGATTTGGGCAGCCATAGAATGTTACCAATGGTTATTCATAATTTAGGAGAACATACCCACCCGTATTTTAGCTTTTTGCTTGGAACAAGAAAAAACTATTGGGTACGAAACAAGCAGATTGAACATAAAGCGATACAAATACAAAAGCTTTTAGAGCAGCATGGCATACCAAGTATGCAAATAAAAGGTTTAGATATAGCCAGTCGGTTTTATGAAAATACAGCACATCGGCCAATGAACGATGGAGATATTCTGATACCATTCGAATTCCGAAAAAAGGCAATCGAATTAGCAGGGAAGGGGGTTTTAGGGAATAAAACAAAAATCTCTCAGTTATCCATGAAAAACTTTACTCATGCCCTTCATCTTGAATTTGAAGGCGATGTTGATATTGATTTACATTGGAACACCTTTCGGGAATATATCTATACACCAGGTTCATGTGATTTTATCTGGAAAAATGCAACTATAGAAACAAAATCAGGTGTAATTAATTACCGGATGTCTGCCACTCATGCACTTTTCCTTAGTATGGTTCATGGAAGAAATTTTGATTCAACACCCCCTTTCAGATGGGTAGCTGATGCCAAAACTATTATTGATAAATCAGCAATAGATTGGGAGGAATTACTTGAAATAATCAGGCGGTTTCAGTTTAAACCTTTTCTCAAAAAAGCATTCCCTTACTTGGTTGAACAGCATCAGTTTAATATACCTGGTGATTTTCTGGAAAGTTTAAGCCGTCTTAAAACCGATGACCTGGAAGAGAAATATTACCGTTCCATATCTGGGGATATCAGAAAATATGGGTTGATAAGTATGTTATGGGGTGGGACGACCAAGAGAATCCTCTATTATAGATTATTTCTGAGAGAGTCCGAAATCTCGCTTACCCGATTTATTGTGTCATGGTATTTAAACAGAATAAAAGCATCATTTCTTAGTTAATGATTATCAATATAGTTTTACTACTTACTTTTTTTATCCATTTTTTTAGTATTGCTGTACTTTCTGTACGATTGGTTGGCATACGGACTTCTAAAATGGCGGCTTCTTATGCAGTGTATAATATTATTTTTTTAGCCGTCAGATTTTTGAATACATTTCAGGCACCTCTTTTAGCGAAATCAATCGAAAAATCAATTCTTAACGGGCAGGGACCAGACAACTGGCTATTTTTTAAACTATGTCTGGTTTCGTTAATAGGTAGTATTTCTGGGGCGTTATTTATACCCACTCTTCAGAGAACCATGTATCAGACAGTAGAAAAAGTTTATCAGAAAAACTCGTTGATAAGAGTTATTGTTAAATCTTTTACTTTTGATTCTTTAAGACACTTTCTACAATCTTTTTCTGTACCCAGGTTGTCAAATATAAGTCGGTTAAATCGAATAAGTGATATACCTAAACGTATTCTTTTAATGAATGTAATTATTACCTCATTAACAACCATCAGTGTACTCTCCTGTTTATATGCGGGCTATATAAATCCAGATTTACGAACAACTTCCTTGTCATTAAATGG
Source organism: Emticicia sp. BO119 (assembly GCF_013912375.1). Classification (GTDB taxonomy): domain Bacteria; phylum Bacteroidota; class Bacteroidia; order Cytophagales; family Spirosomataceae; genus Emticicia. Next base: position 43,055 of record NZ_JACETV010000008.1, read on the forward strand.
TTTTATTGTCGGATTCTCTACCGTTTTATCTATGATTATCGTAGAACCTAATTTAGGTATTACGGCTGATAAAGTTATTAACGGGCTTTATTCTGAGACTTATTTCAGAAGATATCTGACTTTTGTAGTTATTGCCCGAATAATAGGTACGGGTTTGAGTCTCTTATTCATTCTTCCTTTGGCTCATCTGGTTGTATTTCTGGCCAAATTGATTTATGTATAATTAATAGTTGTTGAATAATAAATACCTTTGAAAGGTTATATAGAAGAGTTACACGAGTTCGTGACACTTCTAAGAATTTAATCAGGGAAAGTTTAATACTTAATTACCTGCATTAGGAGAAATTAGTGTTACCTTTATTTGCTGTGGAATGATAAAAGAATCTCCTATACTTGGGCTTCCAGTGGGAATCTTTACCATAAGAGTAATACCGTTTGATTCGTAAGAAAAAGTTTTGATAATAGGATAAACCGTACCTCCTATGCTTACTCCCCATTCAGGTTCTGGTAATTTCCTAAAAATAGTTGTGCTACTACCATAAGGAATATAGGCAACGTCAACCGTTCCACTACTTAATATTTCTGAATTAATTTCAGTGATGGTAACAGAAGCAGTGTAAGTTCTCCCATATCCACTATCTACCGAGCTCCAAGACAAACTATTGAAAATAAAAGTTTGAATCTTCGTTCCATTTACACCGCTACCGATGTTCTTCCAGGCACTTCCGAGGTATGTCCAAAGCGTATTTGTTTCAATATTAAAAATCGTTGAGCCATTTTCAGGAGAAGCGATTGCCAGCATATTTGCAGTAGAATATTGAGGAAATTTCACTCCCTGGTTTGGTAAAATAGATACACCCTGAGCGAAAGCAAAATTTGATAAAATCAGGCATAGAAATAGTAATGCTTTCATGTTTAGTTTTTTTGTTTGATGAACTAAAAGTAGTAGAAAAAACAAAGCATTTTTTCCTGGATGTTTGATTGGAGTATATGGATTGAAATTCGGTGCAACTGAATTTAATACTGGTTTCAGAACTATCCTGATAATCTGTAGATAAGCTGATTAAATGTCACCCTTATGAAAATAGCCCAGGAATAAGAAGATGTTAAACACCAAGAGGATCAATCAGATTTTACATAATAAAAAATCCCGCCAGATCACTCCGGAGGGATTTTCCATACAAAGATATGATATTACTTCACATCGAAAGTACCACGGCCAATGCTAAACCCTTCTGAATACAATTCAATAGTATATTTGCCTTTTTCGTAAGAACTCCCACGTGTATAAACGAAATCCACGTTCTGGCCTGAATTATCATACATTACTGTTTGTTTTGAGGTATAAACGGTTTCGTTTCCTCCAAAATTAAATGTACCTGAGCCAGTAGCCATATCTGAAACTACATTTCCCTTAGGGTCAAGTAATCTCATATAAATAACTTTCTCTTCACGTTTGGTAAGCGGGTTCTCAGCCAATTTGAAAGATACTTTTACTTTATCTACTCTTTTAGCTTTGTATTCACCTCCGTCACGCTCTTTACCACGAGAGTTAATCGCACTAACATTTACGTTCATGGCCTTGAGTGCTGCTGCCAGAGTTACCTTTTCGGTTAACTCTCTATTTTTAACACCAACATTATAAACTGAATCTGCTAATGCCTGTTTGTCAGTTTTCAGGCCGGTATTCTCGGTTTTCAGGTTGGTATTTTCGCTACCTAAAGTCTCGTTTTGTGTAGTTAGTACTGCGTTTTCTTCTTTTAACTTGGCAATTTCATTATCTTTTTCTGTAAGTGCTAACTCATAGTTTTTGATTTTGCCTTCGTATTGTTTAATACTCACACTCTTTGAATTAACTAAATTCTTTTTGTCTTGCTCTAACTGAGCTTTCAACGCTTGTAAATCCTCTACTTGTCCGCCTAAAGCTTGTACTTCAGCAATTTTTGCATCAAGTTGTACGGCAATGGAATCAAGTTTAGAGTTGGTAAGGAGCAGTTCTTTTGTTTTTTGCGAAATGTCTACATTCTTTGAATCAATGTCTTGACGGGCATTGAAATAAAGGAAGCCGAAGAGTGCTGCTAAAGCACAGGCTAAAACAAGTCCGGCGGTCATAGCCGTGTTACTTCTTCTTTCTTGAGTTTGTTCCATAGAAATCTGAATATTTAGTATTTAACGGTTTAGGCTTACTAACGACAAAGTTAGCCTTTTATTGAGTTTATTGAATAAGTTTCAGAAAATTTTCGAAAATGCCGTTATTTTTTTCGTGAAATTCTACACGAATCTCTATTTTCGTGAAATTTTGTTAATACATGAAAAAATCAACTTTTTTGTTAGTATTAGTTGCAGCGTTAGGTTATTTCGTAGATGCGTATGACTTGATTCTATTCGTTGTGCTTCGTCATAGCAGTCTAACTGAATTAGGTGTAGTAGGTATTGATAATACGAGTGTCGGTTTATGGCTATTTAACGTACAAATGATAGGGTTATTGTGTGGTGGTATTTTTTTTGGTGTTTTAGGCGATAAAAAAGGTCGCCTGTCTGTCTTGTTTGGTTCTATCATATTATATTCATTGGCTACGATTATTAACGGATTTGTAACTGATATATATACATACGGAATATTAAGATTTTTGGCCGGAATAGGTCTGGCAGGCGAATTAGGTGCCGGAATAACCATCGTTGCTGAAACCATGCCAAAAGAAAAAAGAGGTTATGGAACTATGATTATGGCCTCTGTAGGTGCTTTTGGAGCGGTTGTAGCCGCATTGGTAGGTGACGCCTTCTATTGGCGGACAGCCTATTTTATTGGAGGAGGAATGGGATTGCTCCTATTATTATTAAGAGTAGGAACCTTTGAGTCTAAAATGTATAAGCATGCCGAAGAACAGGGTATAAGAAGAGGAGATTTCCTGAGTCTTTTTACAAATAAAGACCGTTTCAAACGCTATATAGCCTGTATGTTTATAGGTTTCCCTATTTTTTTTATTGTAAGTATCCTGATGCAATTAGCTCCTGAAGTAGCTAAAGCCTTGGGTATTGAAGGAAAAGTAACGGCCGGACAAGCCGTTATGTATGTATATATAGGCCTTACGTGCGGTGACCTCATTAGTGGATACGTAAGCCAAAAATTACAAAACCGACGCAAAACTATTTTCATTTTTCAGGCTATCTGTTTATGTATGTGCCTCATTTATCTCAATCTCTGGGCAGCCAGTAATACGGCAATATTTATCATGTGCCTTTTAATGGGGGCAGCATCCGGCTACTGGATTGTGCTTATTACGATGTCGGCTGAGCAATTTGGTACTAACCTGAGAGCCACAGTAGCTACTACTATTCCGAACTTTGCCCGAGGTGGAGCTGTACCTATCTCAATAGCACATCAGTACCTTACTAAAGCACTGAACGGCAATTTAATCCTGAGTGCTACTATTATAGGTATTGTTTGTTTTGGTGCAGCCTTTATTGCCAATGCTTCGCTTAAAGAAACCTTTTCTAAGGATCTGGATTATGTAGAGTAAAAATACCACAATGTACTTATACATTGTGGCAAAGGAAGTAGGGCAAATAAAAATATTAACTCTTCAATACCGCCCAGAAAAATAGCAACCACCCTGCAATCATCAATGTCCCACCAATAGGCGCGATGGCACCAAAGGTTTTGATTCCTGTAAAACAGATAAGATATAGAGAGCCACTAAAAATGAGCGTCCCTGCTAAAAAACAATAACCACTATAAGTCAGGTTTTTTGAAATTATTTCTTTAGCTAATATGCCTATCAATACCAAAGCAAATGCATGGTAAAACTGATATTTTACAGCCGTTTCAAATGTTTCCATTCTGCCCGCTGCCACCAGTCTATCTTTTAGTGCATGCGCACCAAAAGCACCTAATGCCACACCTATTGCTCCTAAAAGAGCCCCCGCCTGTAAGAAAAATTTATTCATTGCTTTATCTATATTTATATATTGAGGAATATTGGCAAAAATAAGTCAGCGTTGCCAATAAAAACAGATAAAAGGTCATATTCTCGTCATTATCTACATAACTTACTTATAATCAACCAATTAAACATAACTGTATTTATCTTTAAATATAAAAATAAAGAATTTGAATTTTATTGAACAAAAAATAGTTGTATATACATATAATGTACTTGTATGAAAAGAGCAGACTTTCTTAAAAAGTTAAGCATTTTACCTTTTACTACCCAGGCAATGAACTTACAGGATTTAAAAAATATAACAGACAGTTTCTCAAAGTCAGAGAAAACACCCTCTATTTTCATCGGGCATGGTAGCCCTATGAATGCGCTCGCAGATAATAATTTTACAGATAGTTTGCATGCTTTGGGCAAAAGTATCGAACAACCCATAGCTATTTTAGTTATTTCGGCACACTGGCTTACCATGAACAAAACTTATGTTTCGGTCAATCCGGCGCCACAGACTATTTATGACTTCGGTGGTTTTCCGAAAGAATTATATGAAGTAAAATATGAACCCAAAGGTGCACCGGAAGTTGCCAGAGAAGTAATCAGAGAAGTTAAATCTATTGGTATTATAGAAGAACACAAAATGGGTCTCGATCATGGTGCGTGGTCTGTACTTCGTCATATTTATCCTGAAGCCAACATTCCCACATTCCAGATGAGTATTGACTTCTCAAAACCACCCCAATTCCATTTCGAACTTGCTAAAGAATTACAAAATTTAAGAAACAAAGGTGTACTAATTCTTACAAGTGGCAATATTGTCCATAATCTTCGCCAGATTAACTGGCATGGCGATGCCTCAAAACCTTTTGATTGGGCTTTGGAGTTCGATACACTTGTTAAAAACAAATTAGATAACAGACAATTAGCAGATCTGGCAGATTTCAAATCTTTCGGCGCTTTAGGACAGATTGCTCACCCAAGTTATGACCACTATCTACCTATGTTATATACAGCAGGTCTTGTCAATAAAGATGAGCCTATAATATATACCTATGAAGGTTTTGATATGGGTAGTATCAGTATGCGGTGTTTTCAGGTTGGATGAGATTATTCTGTATATACACGGTTACCAAAAATCTTACTACCTACCCGAATCATGGTGCTTCCTTCTTCAATGGCTATTTCGTAGTCTCCGCTCATGCCCATTGAAATAGTTGTAAGCTGAGGATATTGGCTAATTAATGAGATATGAAAAGTTTTGAGTTTTCTGAATTCTTTTCTGACCTGCATTTCATCATCAGTAAAAGTACTCATGCTCATAAGGCCGATTACTCTGATATTAGTAAGATTTTTAATGGTCTCTGATTGAAGAATTTCCAGACACTCCTCTTCCGTCATGCCGCTTTTGGTGTTTTCTTCTGCAATATATATTTGTAGCAGGCAGTCAATCACACGATTATTTTTGGCTGCCTGTTTATTTATCTCCTGTAATAATTTAAAACTATCAACTGAATGAATAAGGCTCACAAAAGGTGCTATGTATTTCACTTTATTTGATTGCAGATGCCCGATAAAATGCCATTCAATATCCTTGGGCATTTTTTCCTGTTTTTCGGTTAGTTCCTGCACATAGTTTTCTCCAAAACGCTTAAAGCCCGCATTGTATGCTTCCATTAGCATTTCAATAGGCTTGGTTTTAGATACGGCTATAAGCGTTACCCCTTTTCCACTGATTTCGCTTTCTATTTTCTTTATATTATCTACAATCGACATTTAAGAGTCTGTTTAAATATTATAATTCGACCTACAAAGGTATCCGTGCAGCATCCGCTTTTCCAGCCATACTGCATTATATTTTTTTCGCCGTAGCTGCTGCTTCGGAGGTTCGATGGCTACGTCTGCAAAATATGCCTTGTCTGGCAGAAAAATCTACGCTTTTCGATCAGAAAGACAATATTCAAACAGACTCTAAGATTTCTGCTCCCAGATTCGTACTAAATTAATAATTACTTCTGTTGCCTTTTCCATATCCTGCACCGAAACCCACTCCAGTTTGGAATGAAAAGCATGCTCTCCTGCAAAAATATTCGGACAAGGCAAACCCATAAAAGATAAACGAGACCCATCTGTCCCCCCTCTGATACTTCGTTGCTCAGGATTCATACCAGAGTGTCTGATAGCTTCCAAAGCATACTCAACCACTTTCGGATGATTTACCAATACTTCTTTCATATTCCTGTATTGTTCAATCACTTTGAAATCAACACTTGAATTCGGGTAATGCTTCAATATTTCATTTACGATATTCTGTAAATAAGTTTCCTTCTCATGCAAACCTGCCACTGTAAAATCTCTGATAATAAAATCCAGTTTTACCTGCTCCTGAATACCCGATATTTGCGTTGGGTGAATAAAGCCTTCATAATCTTCAGTAGTTTCCGGCGATAAGGTATCTTTAGGTAAAGTAGCCAAAATATCTGCCGCTATCTTTATGGCGTTTTCTAATTTGCCTTTCGCAAAACCCGGGTGAGTACTAACCCCATTAATGGTCAAGCTAACTGCATCAGCCGAAAATGTTTCATCTTCCAGTGTACCCACCGTCTCGCCATCCATAGTATAGGCATATTCAGCTCCCAATTTCTTCAAATCTACTTTTTCAGTGCCTCGCCCTACTTCTTCATCGGGTGTAAACAAAATTTTGATAGTTCCGTGTACTATGTCAGGATGTTGTATCAGATACTCTGCTGCTGCCATAATTTCGGCCACTCCTGCTTTATTATCAGCCCCTAAAAGTGTTGTCCCACTTGCTGTAATAATATCATTCCCTAACTGATGCTTTAAGTCAGGGTGTTCTGCCATTCTGATGACTTGTGTAGGGTCATCGGGCAAAAAAATATCGGTTCCGTCCCAATATTCAGTAATCATGGGTTTTACGCCTGCCCCATTGCAATCGGGCGAAGTATCTACATGCGAACAGAAGCATATTACCGGAACATTTTTAGGCGAATTGCCTGGGAGAGTGGCATATACATAACCCCATTCATCCAGATGTGCATCCGTAATACCCATCGCCAGTAATTCCTCAACCAACAATCTGCTTAAATCTTTTTGCTTTTCAGTTGATGGGTTTGACTCTGAATTAGGATCAGATTGGGTATCAATCTGTACGTATCGGAGAAACTTCTCTTTTACATTATATATAGCATCAGTAATAGGTGTCATAATTCATGAGTGAGTGAATGAGTTATTGAGCAAGTAAGTTATTACTTCGAGATGATTCTTACTTTAAGAAATTGTTTGAGTTAATCTTATTGAACTAAAAAAGTTGCTTTTGACCAATACTGCGGTGAAAAAATCCTCATGTAGCTCTGCTAAACTCCGGTTTTTACACCTTGTCCTGGCACAAAAGTCATCCTTTTTTATTTTCAAAATTTAACTCAAACAGTTTCTAATTCTTGTTTATTATTTCAGTCAGCTGGGATACCTATTATTCTTTGCAAATCTGCCGGAGAATAGTTTATATTTTTCAAAGTTTTATCATCACCTTTTCTATACACTAAATACTTTCCCTCTATTTCCTTATAGTAAGACTCTGTTCCTTTTTCTGCATAATAGTTCATGGTTTCTTCAGCTTCAGCAATTGTAGTACAGGCTTTGCTCATATTTGAACGTTGTACTTCATCAAACAATTCACGGAATTTTTCTCCCAAGCCAAATTCTAAAATTGCACCTGCTAATACATATTGTATATCAGCGAGGGCATCAGCTACACCTACAATATCTTTTTCTTCAATGGCTTCCTCTAATTCTTTCAATTCTTCAGCAATAAGTGATACCCTTAAATCACATCTTTTTTTAGAAGGTATCTGTGGGCTTTCTAAAACAGGGTGTTGGAATGTTCGGTGGAAATCAGCTACCTGATTAAGACAATCTAATACTTGCATAAATAGCGAGAAATTTATTTTTTTATTTAATAATATTTTAATCTGTCGGCTTTATGCCGATTTTAGGTTTATTTTATTTCAAAAAGACGAAAGAGAAAATATGTTTTAATTTTTTCGCCTAAATATTTTCGCCGTAAAATAAATAAACCGATATTAGCATTTGCAAAGTTGAGCAAATTTCAATAATATTGCTACGTAACTGAAGTCAAATTATCAAAACCCAACAAATCATGAACAAATTTTATAGACTTCTTTCAGTGGTAACGTTAGCGTTATCTGTTGCTTTATGGTCATGTAAAGGAGATCAAGGTCCTCAAGGTCCTGCTGGTCCACAAGGAGCTCAAGGTCCTCAAGGTGCACAGGGTGCACAAGGAGCACAAGGAGCGACTGGTGCAGTAGGAGCTACCGGTGCTACTGGTGCTACTGGTACTAACGGTAAGGACGGAAATGCCAACGTGAAGTGGAGTGAAGCAACAATAGCCGCAGCGGATTGGAAGACAGTAGATGCAGCAGGTACCGGAGTTGGCAATACAGGCCAGGTTGGCGCAGTTGAAAAAACAGACGCCAATATTTCAGCCAGCAGTATTGTAATGGCTTACGTAAAAATCGGTACTCAATGGGTTGCATTGCCAAGAGTTCTTGTGAAAGAAACAGATGGTTCTACAGAGCAGGTTAGTTTCGGTTTCGAAACTGGAAAGATTTCATTCTATTATAGTTCAAAAGCTGCCGGTGGTGTTATGAGCTACAAACCGCAAACAAGCCTTGTGTTTGGTTACTCAACTATCGAGAAAACTCTTTTGGCAAACATGAAAGCTGCCGGTGTTAATTTAAGAAGCCGTGAAGCAGTAGAAACTTACTTGCAAACTCATCGTTAATCTGTAAACTACACAACAATAGTAGGTTACGCAGCAAATAAAAAAACCTCCTGAACGGGAGGTTTTTTTATTTTAATTTGTTAATAAAGGGTATTACTATAAACTTTTATGAAAAGGCCGTTTATATTTATTATCCTCATCCAACTTTTTAGTTTTTCTACGACCGCACAACTACTAACCGATACTGATTCAAAGCAGACAATTATCAAAGGTCTTGACAAATTGTATAATTATGAATTTAAGGAAGCTGATGCTTTTTTTCAGAGAGTAAAAGCACGTTATCCGCATCATCCGGTTACACCTCTGCTAAGTGCCCTGCAGGTACAATGGCAGAATCTCCCACTTGAAAAAAATCCGAAGGCAGTTAACCAGTATATGGCACTTTTAGAAAAGTGTCAGACTCTGGCAGAGCCTATGCTCAATGATGCTAATAGAAAAGCCGAAGCGACCTTCTTCTTACTGGCTTCTCATGGCTATATCACATTGGCTTATACTTACCGAAAAGAGCCCATGAAAGCCGCTAATGAAGCAAGAAAAGCTTATGGTTATATGAAAGATGGATTTGGTATGATGGATCGAAATCCTGAATTTTATTTTACATCCGGATTATACAACTACTATCGCATTCAATATCCTGAAACCCATCCTATTGTAAAACCCGTAGTTATTTTCTTTGAAAACGGCAATAAAAAAACAGGTTTAACTCAATTGGAACAGGCGATTCAGAAATCTGTTTTTTCGAGAGTAGAGGCCGCTTATTATTACATGAATGTGAACCTTAAATACGAACTAAACTATAATAAAGCCTTTGTTTATGCAGATTTACTTCATGATAAATACCCCAATAATCCTATTTATCTGATGAGATTCACTGAAACTTTAGTGATGATGGGAAAATATGAAGAGGCTATTCCGAAGATAGGTACTTTGCGGAAAATCAATACCTCTGTATATCAGATTGCTGCAAATCTATTTGATGGACTGGTGGCGGAAAAAGCAAAGAAAAACGATAAGCTCGCTTCAGAATTCTATACAAATGTACTAAAAAACGAACCTGACGAGCGCTATACTAAAGATTATTATGCCATGACCTTTTTAGGCTTAGGAAGAATTGCCCAAAGAGCAGGCAATAAAAAAAATGCTCAGGATATGTATAAAAAGGCTTTAGACATAGCCGAAAACAAGGGAATTATTGCCGAAGCTAAAAAGAATTTAGAAAAATAATCGACTATCATTTCAAAAGTTCCTTACCAGAAACGCCCCGGTTCCATTTTATATTTCCTGATTTTCAAATCTCCTCGAATCTAACACTAAGCGACTGATAATAAAATTATTATCAGTTTTTTTACTCTGTTTCGCTCTCGAATATATAGATTTTTATCCAATTTAAGCAACCCGATTTAGTTTATTTTTCGTCTCAGAAATAAAATAAAAGCTATAAGATTTTATTTGGCAACGCAACCCTCTTTTTAAAATGTCCGTAAGGATTGTAATTACTACGCATTTTAAACCAAATAAAACTTATACTTTCTATGGAACAAACACAATTGAGTAGAGGGCAATTTTTACGACAGCTTGGGTTAAGTAGTGGCGCATTAATGGCTTTTTATTGTATGGGTACGGGATTAACTGCCTGCTCAAGTTCGGGTAGCGACGACCCAACGCCAAGTGGCACAGGAGGGACAGGAGGTACTGGTGGAACCGGGGGCACAGGCGGAACCAGCAGTGCAATAAAAGGAACTACCAGTGGCACAGGTATTGATTTCACAATTGACTTAACCCATGCCGATTATAATAAACTAAAAACAAACGGTGAGTTTAATTATGTAGCAAATATTATAATTGTAAACTCTGGTGGAGCTTATGTGGCCTTATCAAAAGTATGTACACATGAAGGAAGCACAGTGGCATATCGAAGTGCTACTAACGATCTGAAATGTCCTAATCATGGCTCAGAATTTAATTTAGATGGTTCGGTTAAACTATCTCCCGCAGCAAATTCCTTAACAGTTTATAAAACTGAAATCCAGAATAGTGGTAATACCCTGAGAGTTTCTGCGTAACTCTTCTTTTTGGATATATGTGTTTCTTATAAAATTTTGATATATGTGTTTTTTAAATAAAGTGGATATGTGTGTTTCTGAATAGCGTGTGCTGAATAGGGAGGGTAGCAATATCCTCCCCTATTATGAACCAACCAATTTTAATATACCGTATGAAACAAATTGCTTTTTTGTTTTTTTTTCTTTTGCTTTCTGTAGTGGGTTTTGCACAAGTCACTGACTCTGACAGCCTTTTAGCTGACTTAGATTCTGATACAATTACTGTTCAAACAAAACTTTTACCAGATAAGATGCTATTAACACAAAGGATATTCTGGGGAGAAAATGGGCTTTATAGAAAAGTGGGTATTGCACCTGAATTAACCCCAGAAAACAGGGCTAAAGAATTGAAAGTACGAAGAACCATGTTTAAAATTCACCAGACAATAGGGTTATTAACTGCTGCAGGAATGTTAGCTCAGGGTATTTTAGGTGCCAAACTGTACACTGCCGGAGGGGATAATTATACTCGTATCCGGAAAGCGCATGAAGCCACCGCTTTAGGTATCAATATAGCTTATGGTACAACAGCATTAATGGCCTTTACGGCACCTCCTGCCATGCTTAACCGTAAGGGTATCAGCAACGTAAAAGTGCATAAAATCTTATCGTACGTTCACCTGACAGGCATGATAACAACCAATGTACTGGCACATAAAATTAGTGATAATTTTAAACTGAAACCTTATCATAGAGCAGCTGCATACACCACTTTTGGAGCTTATTTTACCTCTATGATTATACTAAAGTTTGAATTTTGATCCTTCGGAAATTGATAACTACATCCTTAAAAAATCCTAACAACATTTTAGAAATATCATTTAGCAACTAACCGAAATGAAAACCATAAAGAACTTTATAGCCATTCTTCTATTATTTACCGTTTTTGCTTTTTTTCCTAAGGCTGATAGTAGAAAAATAGTTGCCGATAAAAAAAACTCGATTGTTACTTATGCCATGAGCCATCCGGCACATGACTGGGAGGGAGTTTGTAAAGACGTAAACGCTCTGATTGTTTATGACGACGCAACCAAGACTATCAGTCAGGTAGCCGTATCTTTAAAGGTAGATGCTTTTGATAGTGGGAATGCCAATCGTGATTCTCACGCTTTAGAAGTATTAGAGGGATTGAAGTATCCTAAGGTGGTTTTTACGAGCAGTAAAATTAAGAGTGAGAACAATACTTTAACCGCTGATGGGAATCTTACTTTTCACGGAATCACCAGACCTATATCTATTACCGTAACCCGCACGGATAGTGATAAAAAAATTATACTTGATGGTAAATTTGATATTTTACTAAGCCAGTTTCAGGTAGAACGACCATCGTTATTCGGACTAAAAACCAAAGATGAAGTAAAGCTGAGTTTTAAAGTTTTTTTTCCGTTGTAGATTTTTTAGCTTTAAGCCATGAATAGTGGGAATAGTCGTGAAATTTCAGGCTATTTCCACTTTAATGTTTCCAAGATATGTCTGCAATCGACTTTCATATAATCTATAACTGGTCGAAGAGAGTCATTCTGTGTAGCGGTCATCAGATATACGGCTCCTCTAAGATAATGTCTGGTTGTATCAGTTACAAAAAACTGATAATGGCTGGGTACTTCCCCTTCAAGCTCAAAAACAACTGCTTTTTTGCCTGATTTCGTTGTGAGTATTCCATCCTTAATAGAATAAGCCTTTTTATCATGATGAAACGCCAGTTTTGCGGCATCACCCATCATATTCTGTAAACGCTTCGGGTCATTATTAACAGGTTTATAAGTAAACTGGATCCGGGCATTCAATGTTGGATAATACACTATTATCCAATGCGGCTCAGCATTCACGAAAGTGTCTTTCTGAACAATCGCAGCTTTTGAATACTCAAAGCTATACGGATGTTCTTCTTTTAATGACTGATAAGTATGGGGGGGCAAATCAAGACGATTAAACCCGGTAGGTTTAGGGTGATAATCTTCTTCTTTTTTACCGCAAGCATAAAGAATACCTGCAATCGTGAAAAAAAATACAAATCTGACAAGACTTACTTTAGAAACCATTCTTCAACAACGTTAATATAAATACACGCCAGTTTTTGCTTCATCGCTTAGAATCACCTGAATATGCTCATTTAAAGTTGTAGAAAGAGAGTATCCTACATAATCGGCTGCAATAGGGTACATCGGGTGATTTCTGTCAACAATTACAGCTACCTGTATTTTCTTTAAAGGAATACTTAAAAACGGACGTAAGCTGTAGGCGAGTGTACGGCCTGTGTTTAATACATCATCACATAGAACGACATTTTTATTCCGAAAAGTATCTACTTCACTTTCTATCTTAATATCAGGTTGCGATTGCGCCTGTTTATCTACACTTACTTTAGCAATATGTATTGCCAGTGACGAGATCTGTTTCAGTTCAACTACTAATAATTCAGCAAAATGATAGCCCTCGCCATTGATACCTGCAATAATTACTTCTGACTCATCAAAATTCTGCTCATAAATCTGATACGCTATCCGGCGGATTTTCTGGAAGGTTTCAGTACTATTTAATAATTGATTAGACATATTTTTTTCAATTAAATCCAAATAAGAATTTCACACTGGGTATTCCATACTGGACTGGTAGTGTCTGATTTTGGCATAGTTTATGTGAAAGACTATGCAACCATAAATCACCAACAAAGATACTTAAAACTTAGCATATCTATAATATGAAGTTCATGAAATACGTATTCGCTGCTTTAGTCCTGATAGTTTTTGTAAATGCCTCAAAACCCAAGGGGAGGGTTGAAACCCCTAAAAAAAGTATAGATAATGCCTTAACAGATCGCATCAGGATGTCATTCAAGGGTGGAGACCCTAAAATGCTTGCCAGTTGTCTTAATCAGGAAATAGAACTAATTATTGACTCTGAGAAAATTGACTTCCAGAAAATATCTTCACAACAAGCTGAACAGATTTTCAAATTGTTTTTTCAGCATAACCCTCCATTATCTTTTCAATATGTGTATCAGGGAGCATCAAATATTGATTTAAAGTATAGTGTAGCCAATTATCGCAGCCGGAATAAAGATTTTCTGGTCTATATTTTAGTAAAAAGAGGAGACAATAATAAATACGTTATAGACACTATTCAGTTTCGGGAAAGTTAGAAATTCAAATACAAAATTTGATTTACCTAAAAAGTATAAAATAATCTTAAAGGTTCTGATATTATCAGAGCCTTTTTCTATTTTTGTGCTTTCATTTAAGTACGAAACAAAAAAATGATAGTTAAAACAAAGAAATTTGCATTAGATAAAAAAGATTACGTAAGTATTGCCTTTAAGCGCCATATGCGCAAAGACTGGAAATGGTTGTTGATTCCGGCAGCAGTAGTCATCTTAGGATTAGTATTACATTTTACAGGTTCATACAAAAACTGGTGGATTCCGGTTGTGGCTGTTGTAGGAGGTGGATTATACGTTTTGTTCTGGTATGCGCAATTTTATGCTGCGTCGCAGATGGAGCAGAACAAACAGATGTTTGATAAATTTATGTATGAAATAGATAGCCGTCAGATATTAGTAAAACTGAACCAAAAAGAGGGCGGTATCATGAAATGGGAAAGTATTCAGTCAGCAGAAAAAACACCTGATTCCTTTTTATTAATTATCGGCAAAGGACAGTTCCTTCGGTTTCCTTTCACGGTTTTTAATAGTGAACACGATATGAAGTTGTTTGAATCTATTCTGAAAAGAAAAGAATTACTTCCGGCATAAGTAAAAATCCCTCGTAAATCTACGAGGGATTTTTATTTACATTTATGCAACTTATTACCTAATTATTAAAACGAAATCTGCTTAATCTTCTTCTCAAATTCTACCAAATGCTCGTCTGAGAAATCAAGATGTGTAACAAATCTTATGAGGTGTTTGCCAAAAGTAACACAACCTAAATTGAATGCTTTTGCTTTCATTACAAATTCAGTGGCCAGTATTGATTCGGGCAATCGAAAAATAACAATATTGGTGTCTATCGGGTAAATTTCTTCTACAAAAGGCAGTTTTTCTAATATTTGCCCAATTTCTCTGGCTCTTGCGTGGTCTTCTTTCAAGCGTTCGATATGGTTATCCAAAGCATAAATACCAGCCGCAGCTAAAAAACCCGCCTGACGCCAGCCACCACCCATTAGTTTACGGAAACGACGGGCTTTTTTTACAAAATCTCTTTTACCTATCAATAAAGAACCCACCGGACAACCTAATCCTTTTGATAAGCATATACTAATAGAGTCAAATAATTGTCCATGTGTCAGGGTTGTTTCACCAGTTTCAACCAAAGCATTAAAGAGTCTTGCTCCATCTAAATGCAAAGGGAGTTGATGCTTATTACATACTTGCTTTATGGCTTCAATTTCTGATAATTCATAATAACATCCACCCCCTTTATTCATTGTGTTTTCAAGAGATACCAACCGGGTAATGGGCTGATGAATATCATCTGGATTATTAATGGCATCACGTACCTGCTGTGAATTGATTCTACCCTTATCCCCTTCCAATAACTTTAAAGAAGAAAAAGAATTGAGTGGTACTCCCCCACCCTCGTACAAATATATATGAGACATCTTATCGCAAATCACTTCACTACCTGGCAATGTATGAACTCTGATGGCTAATTGGTTAGTCATCGTTCCTGAAGCACAAAATAAAGCTGCTTCCATACCGAACATGGCTGCGGCTTTTTCTTCTAAAGCTATTATGGTCGGATCATCACCAAATACATCGTCTCCTAATTCAGCCGAAAACATGGCTTCCTTCATTCCTGGAGTAGGTTTTGTAACAGTATCGCTCCTTAAATCTATAAACATAACAATCGTAAATGGAAAATTTGTTTGTGAAATGCAAAGATGCCGCAAGGTACTATTTTTATACTATTATATAGATCATATTTGATTGAAGCCTCATAAAAATAGACAAACACAATAAAACTATATAAGTACACGCTTGTTTGTTTGTGGCTATAAATCCATAGAATTTATCAATTTTCTGACGTTCGTCGAATATCTGCGTGAATAATTGCAAAAGTCTTAATTTTTGTAAAATTTTACATTAGTTTAGACTAATCTATTACTACTACAACTATGGCAGTTTATAACTTAACAGTAAATAATAAGAAGGTAAAAGTGGATGTCGAGCCCGATATGCCGCTTCTTTGGGTAATCCGTGATTTTGTTGGTTTAAAGGGAACCAAGTTTGGTTGCGGAATGGCAATGTGTGGTGCTTGTACTGTTCACCTGAACAGTCAACCTATCCGCTCATGCCAGACACCAATTTCGGTTGTTGCCAAAAATGCAAAAATAACCACAATTGAAGGCATTGGTGATAGTCAGTTACATGCTGTTCAGCAGGCATGGATTGATGAGCAGGTTCCTCAATGTGGCTATTGTCAGTCAGGGCAAATTATGTCAGCAGTAGCTTTACTAAAAACTACACCCAATCCTACAGATGAGGATATTGACGCGGCTATGAGCGGTAATCTTTGCCGTTGCGGTACTTATGACCGTATCCGTAAAGCCATTCACAAAGCATCTGACTCTATCAAAAGTAGTGCCGGTGTGGGTGGAGGAAAGTAATCTAACCTATTCACTAAGACAAAACAAAAAACATTATGACTTCAAGACGCAATTTCTTAAAAACTACAAGTCTGACCACTTTTGGTTTTGCGTTGGGGGTATCTTCTTTTGCCAAAGATGCTACACTTAAAAAGATAACACCAGCCATCGTAAGTCTCGAAATAAACCCTTTCATTATTATTGATACTGCCGGAAACATCACTTTGGTAAATCCTCGACCGGATATGGGACAAGGCTCTACACAGGCAGTACCTTCACTCTTAGCAGAAGAATTAGAAGTTAGCCTCGAAAAAGTAAAGATTGTACAGAGTGATGGTAAAGGAAAGTATGGCGACCAGACCTCAGGCGGAAGTAGTTCTGTAAGAGCTTTATGGCAACCGATTCGCAAAGCCGGAGCCGCCGCCCGTGAAATGCTTACGCAGACTGCCGCGAAGAGATGGAATGTCTCTACTACTGAATGTTTTGCACAAGATGGTAAAATTGTGCATAGAGGAAGTGGTAAAAGTCTGACTTATGGTGAGTTAGCCGACGATGCTTCAAAATTAGAGATTCCGAAAAATCCTAAACTTAAAGAAGCGAAGGATTTTAAAATCATAGGTAAATACAACAAGCGCCTTGATGTACCTGAGCGTGTAACAGGCAAAGCAGTTTATGGTCTGGATGTAGACGTACCAGGCATGGTTTACGCAAGCGTTCTACACTCGCCCATGCTGCATGGTAAAATCGCCTCTATTGATGATACAGAAACCAAGAAAATTGCAGGTGTTTTACAGGTTGTAAGAACCGAACGCCCCATGCCCCACCGCAAGTCAGAAGCAGTGGCGGTAATTGCTACTAACTGGTGGGCGGCCTTGAAAGGCAAAAAAGCCTTGAAAGTGCAGTGGGATAATGGCGATTATGAAAAAACACTGAGTACACAGAAATATTTTGATGCTACCTACGAGGCGGCCAGGAAAGAAGGTATTAATTATGAAGAAAAGGGTGATTTTTCTGCGAAGTATGCTTCTGCTAAACAAAAAACAGAAGCTAACTACGAAACTCCCTTCTTATCTCATGCTCCCATTGAACCAGAAAATGCCGTTGTGCATGTAAAAGACGATGGCACAGTAGAAATATGGGCTCCTGTACAAGGGCCAGACTGGGCATTGAGAGATGTATGCGGGTATTTGAAAGTAAAACCAGAGCAGGTAAAAATTAATGTAACACTTTTAGGTGGTGCATTTGGTCGTAAAGCCTACCACGACTTTTTATTAGAGGCTTGCCATTTATCAAAAGAACTGAAAAAACCTGTAAAGGTTACCTGGACGAGGGAAGATGATATTACACAAGGGCCTTATCGCCCTGGTATGCTGAGCCATATGCAAGGCTTTGTAGAAAATGGTAAAATAACGGGGTTTCACCATCATGCTATTGGCGAGTCTATTGCAGGTCAGGTATTTAACGGTTTAAAAGACGATGAAGCTGACCCTTGGTTAACTGGGGAGATAAGCCCTGAAAACAGCAAATACAATTTTGCTACTGCCTCAAAAGTAAGTTGGACGAATGTAAAAACTGATATACCTGTTGTATGGTGGCGCTCGGTATATGCTTCAAATTTTGGATGGGGACAAGAATGCTTTATAGATGAATTGGCACATCTGACAGGGAAAGACCCATTAGAGGCACGATTAGCGATTTTGTCAGACGAGCGTTTCAGAAAGGTTTTGGAAACCTTGGCAGAAAAAGCTAACTGGAAGGAAAAACTACCCGAAGGACAAGGCAAAGGTTTGGCGGTATTCCGTTCGTTTGATAGCATTTCTGCAGCTTGTGTTACAGTAAGCAGACAGGCTAATGGTGTAAAAATTGACAAGGTAGTATCAGTAATTGATTGCGGCTATTATGTAAATCCTGATAATGTAAAAGCCCAGACCGAGGGTAATATTGTGATGGGTCTGACAGCCGCTATTAAAGATGGTATAACCTTTACTAATGGCGTTTGCGATCAGACCAATTTTCATCAGTTTAACCTGATGCGTATCAACGAAGCACCAAAAATGGAAATCCATATCATTGATAGCGGAGCTAATCCGGGCGGTGTGGGTGAGCCTGGTTTACCTCCTATTGCTCCCGCATTAGGCAATGCTATTTTTGCGGCTACAGGCAAACGTATTCGTAAATTACCTTTTGATATTACAAATCTTTCTTAGCTTAGTATATTTAAGAGCAGAAACCAAAATCTGCTCTTTTTTATTCATTAAGCACTAAAAATTGCTCAAATGTCTACCACCCTACTCGGTCACATACGAAAATATATTGATTTAGACGAACAGGAAGAAAAGGTCATAATCGCTTATATAGAGCAATTACAAGTAAAAAAGAAAGGATATTTACTGAAAGAAGGCCAGCTCTGCAAAGCAAGTTATTTTGTAGAAAAAGGCTGCCTGCGAATGTTTTTTATCAGCGATAAGGGAGATGAAAACACGGTAAATTTTGCACTCGAAAACTGGTGGATAAGTGATTACTCTACTCTATTGACTCAGAAACCCTCACTTTTTTATATTCAGGCTATTGAGCATTCTGATATCCTTATGCTTACAGCAGAGCGACAAGAAGAATTATTAAAAGAGATTCCTAAAATTGAGCGATATTTCAGGCTCATTCTTCAGAGAGCTTATGGAGCCTCACAAATGCGTTTCAAGCATACCTACAATCTTTCAAGAGAAGATATGTATCGCAATTTTCTGGGTCTGCATCCCGAGTTTGTCAATCGCGTGCCACAATATATGTTAGCTTCTTATCTGGGCTTTACGCCTGAGTATTTAAGTGAAATCCGTAAAAAAAAGATATAGACTGTGTTTCTTAAACCTGTTTAAGTTTTTTGAGGTTGCTACTGCCGACCTTTGTACTCATTAAAACACAAACAAAAATGAGCACAAGAATCAATATCCAGCAAGTAGAACCAGCCGCTTATAAAGCAATGTTTGCCTTAGAAGGTTATCTACAGACTTCGCAATTAAGCAAAACTCATAAAGATTTAATCAAAATAAAAGCTTCACTGATTAATGGCTGTGCCTATTGTATTAATATGCATACCCAGGAAGCCAGAAAACATGGCGAAACCGACCAACGCATCTATCTGTTAAGTGCCTGGAGAGAAACCACACTTTATACTGAAGAAGAAAGAGCCCTATTGGCCCTGACCGAAGAGGTAACGTTGATTCAGAATCATGTTTCGGAGGAAACTTATAAAACGGCCGAACGGCTTTTTGGGGCTAATTATTTATCACATATTATTATGGCTATCGTAACTATTAATGCCTGGAATAGAATAGCGATTACCACGGAGCTACCACTTGAATAATAATTCTGAGAAATAAAAGCTATAAGAAACAAGCATTCTTATGGCTTTTGTTTTTGAAATATGAGCACAATTATTACTTTTGTATCGTAAGAAAAAGGAAATGGTGTCTTCCTAATTGAACCGCCTTAAACAAGCTGATGGCGCCTGATTGTAAATGTCTGTACATTTAATCAGGATTTGTATGTCAAACAAAAATCAATCTCGCAAAATCATTCTTCAAATCCGTCTGTTTTTCAGACGCTTTCCTGCTATCCCTTATTTAGCCAAGTGGCTTTTTATCAGTTCTGTTATTGGCACTTGTATTGGTATTGCCTCTGCCATTTTTTTACTTACACTCGAATGGGTAACCAATTTTCGGGAAGTGCATATATGGCTTATTGCACTACTGCCTTTAGGAGGTTTTGCTATTGGTTTACTTTATAAGCATTTAGGTAAAGATATTGAAGCCGGAAACAACTTACTGATAGATACTATTCATCAGCCACAGGAAATTATTCCTTTCCGAATGGCACCTTTCATCTATTTGGGAACTTTGGTTACACACTTGCTTGGAGGCTCGGCCGGAAGAGAAGGTACTGCACTCCAAATGGCTGGAGCTATTGCCGACCAGTTTACCAAACCATTTAAACTAAATGAGCCCGAAAGACGGATACTTATTATAGCTGCTATTGCGGCGGGTTTCGGTTCTGTTTTTGGCACTCCTTTGGCTGGAGCAATTTTCGGTTTAGAGTTTTTTATGATAGGCCGTATCAGGTATGATGCCATTCTTCCGGCTTTTCTATCTGCTACTATTGCTGATTTAGTAACCAAGCTTTGTCAGGCTCATCATACTGTCTATAGTATAGGTGTAGTTCCTGAAGTCTCTGTGCTCACATTACTATATGCTATACTGGCAGGTATTGCTGCAGGTTTATGTGCAGCTACTTTCAGTCGTGTTATTCATTTTGTAAGCAGTCAATTCAAAAAATATCTCACCTATCCTCCACTTAGATCTCTAATCGGCGGTATTATTGTAGCGCTTGCCATTTGGCTTATTGGCACCACAAAATACATTGGTTTGGGGATTCCGACTATTATAAAGGCATTTAATGAGCCGCTACCTTCCTATGATTTTGTCATAAAAATGGCTTTTACCATTCTTACATTAGCTGCAGGCTTTAAAGGTGGCGAGGTAACTCCACTATTTTTTATTGGAGCTACCTTAGGAAATGCTTTGTCGTATTTTATTCCGTTGCCCATTGGTTTACTGGCGGGTATGGGCTTTGTGGCAGTATTTGCTGGTGCTACCAATACACCATTGGCTTGTATGCTGATGGGCATAGAGTTGTTTGGCCAGGAGTGTGGTATTTATATTGCGATAGCCTGTATTGTGGCCTACTTATTATCCGGGCATACAACCATTTATCAAAAACAAGTGATTGGAGAGCCAAAACATAGTAGATTTGCAAATCTGAAAGGCAAACGCATGAATGAGTTGAAGTAATATGTATCAAATTTTAGAATATGGCAATAGAAATAGAAAGAAAATACCTTATCAATCAGAATAAATGGGATAATTTCCCAAAGCCGGAAGGACAGTTATTCAGACAAGGATATATTCTGAAAGACCCGGAAAAAACTATTCGAGTGAGAGTAACTGATACTACCGCCTACCTAACTATTAAAGGCGCTTCTATTGGAGCTACAAGAACAGAGTTTGAATACGAAATTCCAAAAGAAGAAGGGATTGAATTATTAGACAATTTTGCGGTATCAGAACTTTCTAAAATAAGATATAAGATACCTCATATCAATAAATTGTGGGAAGTCGATGTTTTTCTGGGAAATAATAAGGGATTGATTGTGGCTGAAATAGAATTAGATAGTGAAGAAGAATATTTTGAATTACCTGAATGGATAAGCATTGAAGTAACCGGAGACAATAAATACTATAATTCAAACTTATCAGCCAATCCTTTTAAAAACTGGTAATATGAACGATAAAAGATTAATAAGAGATAATGAAAAACTTTTGATTAACTCATTACTCTTACGATTAAATCTGAATCCTGATGATTATCCGTATGATGAGTATGTAGAAGAATATGAGGGTGGCAAAATGGGTAGCATTAGCTTAGGTGGGGATGTGGAAGGTTATGCCGGAGACCTGATACAAGTAGAATATACTGACAAAGATGGTACGCCTGTGGTGATAACTTTAACCAAAGACCATCAGAATCGTCTGCTTGATTTAGACTTCTGGAAAGTTGACTTCTCTAAATTGCTTGAGTACCCGACACCTGACAAAATAACCATCAGAACTGTATGATTATGAAGCCGGTTTACAGATTTCTTCTTATGGCTGGTCTATGCACCATCTCTATTAGTTGGACAATCCCCATTGAATGGATCACTGAAAACCATAAGAATTATACCCTTCATTATACAAGTGCAGACTTGCAGAATAAAGATGATTACAATGTCATTCTTGCCAAGGGCATTCAATCAGTTGAATCTTTTATAAAATCGCCATTCAAAAATACCTTTGGGGTCTATATTCATCCTAACCGACAATCTTTAGATGCAGAATGGCAAAAGGACTGGGGGGTACCCGATTTCAAATCAGAATGCTGGATGGTAGCCAGTGGTATAGCAACTAAATTAGTTATGCTATCGCCTAAGAGATGGAGTGCTGAATCCTGTGAGCATGATTATAATGAAACTGCTAAAACTCAGAATCTGATTACGCACGAACTCTTCCATGTATATCACGGGCAACTAAATGCCAGTCCTGACTTTAGTAATATTGATAAAATTGATTGGTTTGTGGAAGGTTTTGCCACTTATGCTTCGGGTCAATGTGATGCTGACAGAATCAAAGAAATCAAAAGAGCTATTGAAGAAAATAAAATCCCGGCCTCATTAGATAATTTCTGGACAGGTAAACTCAAATATGGACTCTCCGGCTCGGTAGTATTGTATATAGATTACAAATATGGAAGAGACACGTTGAAAGAGCTCTTACCAATGAGCAAAAAAGCCGAAATATTGTCTAAATTAGCCATCAGCGAACAAGACCTCATTAAAAACTGGAAGCAATATATTAATACTCTTTAGTTTATCTACTTCCTGAAATTACTAAAATAGAGCACTACGATTATACTTATTTTTATAGGCAATCGGAGATAAGCCTGTTACCTTTTTAAAGGTACTCCTAAATGCCTTATTATCTGTATAGCCCACGTCGTACATTACTTCGGTAATATTCTTCCTGCTGGTTTCAAAGCGTTTCTTGGCAGCTTCAATTTTTACCCGCTTGATATACTCCATTACGGTATTATTGGTAGCTTTTTTAAATCGACGTTCGAGACTTCTACGGCCGATGGCAAACATATCCGACAGTTGGTCGAGGGTAATTTTATCTTCAAAGTTTTTCTCTATAAAATCCTGTGCCTTTTTTACTGCGTCATCTTCATGGCCTTTTTGCCCATTAAATATCATAAATGAAGCCTGGCTATCTCTTTCTATATCAATAGCAAAATACTTAGCTGCCCTGATAGCCATTTCACGATTCACATTTTTTTCAACCAGATGCAGAAGCAGATTCCAATATGAACTTGCTCCTCCACTTGAATATAGCCCATGATCTTCGGTAATAATTTTATCATCAACCAACTCTACTTCAGGAAACATTGCTCTGAACTCATTGGCAAACAACCAATGAGTAGAACATCTTTTCCCATTCAGAAGTCCAGTTGAAGCTAATAAAAAAGCTCCTACACATAGACTTATCACTTCAGCTCCATTCTCATATTGTTTTCTAATCCAGGGTAGAAAATCCTTATTCAACTCCAATGCAGTTTGCATATCACCACTTAAGGCAGGCACAAATACCATATCAGTTTCTTCTACTTCATGAATAGTAGCATCGGCATGAACAGTAAAAATATTATCATGGAGTTTTACCTCTTTTGTCAGTCCAACCATTTGCACGCAAAATATCGCAGGCTTACCGGCTGACTGGAGAAATTGATTAACCGACGTAAAGATATTACGTGGGTCGTTAATACTGGCTAATACTGCATTTTCGGGGATGAGAATTGTAATATTTTTCATAGGAACGATGGAAAAACAGAATGGCGAATTTGACCCTTTTATTGTCGTTTTCACACCACTTCAAAGTTAATAAATCTGCCTAATTTTGTACATATAAATTATTAACATTTTCTGTCATGAGCCTTATTGATATTGATTACTCAAAAAACATTATTACAGTAAAGGATGTCTGCATTGATAACTCTATTTTTGAGAACGTAAGCGTACAAAATCTATTTTTCAATGATGTGAATCTGAGTGGCACCAGAATTACCAATGCCAATATGAGTAATATTGAAATTGAAGGAGCGGGATTAGGCGGTGCTTATATTCACAACATAGGTGTACCTCCTGAAGGACACCCAGCCTACGACCCAGATGCTAAACACCCACCGGTAAGGTTCGAAAATTGTGATTTTGAAGCAAGTACTATAATCGATTGTAACCTGACAAATGTAGCCGTTAAAGATTGTAATCTGAAAGGCATGACTATCAATGGGATTCTGGTTGAAACATTATTAGAAAATTTTACACAACAAAAATAAGCAATAAATTCACATTTAAATTTAAACACTAACACACATGAGAAAGATTAAATTACAGATGCAGGTTTCGATAGATGGTTTTGTTTGTGGCCCTAATGGTGAAATGGATTTTACAGTATGGAACTGGGACGATGAACTGAAAAACTATGTCAAAGGCTTAATGGCTCCGGCAGACTCTTTCATTATTGGCAGAGTACTTTATGAGGGAATGTCAATGTATTGGCCTGCTGCTGAAACAAATCCGGAAACCAGTGATGAGGACAGAGCTGCGGCCAAAGCCTTTAACAGTATGCCTAAACATGTTTTCACAAAAACTCTCACAACTGCAGACTGGAACAATGCCATTATAGAAAGTGGTGATTTAATTGACACCATTACTACGCTAAAAAACCGAGAGGGCGGAGATATTATGCTGTACGGGGGTGTTAGCTTGGTTTCTTCCTTTATTGAGCATAACCTGATTGACGAATATCATCTTTTTGTGAATCCTAACGCTATTGGAAAAGGCAGGTCAATTTTTGGAGATTTAACCGAAAAATTTGGTTTTCAATTGGTAAATAGTTCATCTTTTAGCTGTGGTATCGTTGTTCTGCATTATGTACCTGCAAAATAATCAGAACAGATAGCTTACATTAGTTTGGTGGTGTGGTCGGCAATGTGAAATTGCTTTGCTATTACTCCGCCAAAGTATTTCAATAATAGCTTGGTCAATCATTAGACTCATACCTGCTTATAAAAGGAAACGATATCGGTTGTTTAAACAACGCTTACATTACAATTAATTGCTCTGGAACTTTTCTCTATAAGCTGTGGGCGTCATACCCACTATTTTTCTGAAAATTCTGCGGAAAGCCTTCGGGTCATTATAGCCTGAGCTAAAAATCACCTCTCCCATATGCTGATTGGTTTGTTCCAATAGTTTTTTTGCGGCTTCTATCCTTATCTTCTGCAGGTATTCAATAGGAGGAATACCCGTAATCTGTTTGAACCGCCTCAATACATTTCTTCGGCTTGAAGGTATATCTTTTATCAGTTCCTCAATAGTTTCAGCCTCCTGATAATTGGCTTCTATTTTTTGCTGTACCATAGCTACTATATTGTCATTGTGATCACGTAGTGGCTGGAAAGTGCTGAAATATGACTGATTCTGCCTATCCATATCAATGGCAAAAATCTTGGCAATTTTTACTGCTACATCTTTATTACAATATTTCTGAACCAGATGAAGTAGTAAGTGGAAAGAAGAAGTTGAGCCTCCACTCGTAAAAAGGCCGTTATCTTCAGTAACTGTTTTATCACCCCTTAATATTACCTGAGGGAAAGCATTTGCAAAAGCAGGGCAGGCATCAACATGCGTAGTTGCGACTTTTCCGTTTAACAGGCCGCTGGCGGCCAACAAAAAAGCTCCAGTACAAAAAGTACCGATTTCAGTACCATTACGAAACTGCTCATGCAACCAGGGAATATAGTCCTGATTTTTACTGATCGTTTGTCTTATATCATCAGTACTAAAAGAAGGTATAAGAATTAAATCAACTTGACTTTCTTCTTCTATACCCATAACCGGATACCCATGAAATGAATTGAGAGATTCACAATCGGAATCGGCAAGTTTGTATAAACTGATATTAAACGGCAGTGCTTCTCCGTTTGTTTTGAAGATTTTGTTAGCAGCTTCAAGCACATCTAAAATAGCCGCAATACTTAATAGTCTATAATCATGTGGAAGTAAAATACCTACGCTTATCATCGCATTTTTTTCTGTAAAAATACAAAAAAATTGTCTCAAATACCCCCTATAATTGACTTTTTTAGCACCCTTGTAAACAGTAGTTTTTATTTAATTTTGTTTTACAATTCATAGATAATATTTAGAATACATCGGGCCAAATTAACAATATATATATCCCTCACAACATCATTTAAAATAAAAATAACAGACTATAATTCTATATGAGAACTATTAAAAAATCAATTGAAATTAATGCTTCAAAAGAAAAAATCTGGGATGTGCTGACACAAGACCCATATAACCAGAAATGGTATTCAATCTTTAGTCCGGGTACATATGCTTTAACCGACTGGCAACTGGGCAGTAAGGTTGTATTTGCGGATAACTCCGGTAGCGGCATTATCGGGCGTATTATTATCCATGATCCTTACGAACTTTTATCAATAGAGTATTATGGGGTATTAAATGACAATAAAGAAGATTTTGACAGTACCGAAGCACAGATATTTAAAGGCGCACACGAAACATATCGTTTAACATCAAAAGATGAAAAAGTAGTGCTTGACATTGAATCTGATATGTCTGATGGCTTTTTCGATACAATGTCTGCCTCTTGGGACAAAGCTCTGATAAAAATAAGAGAGTTGTCTGAATCATAAATAATTATAATAAAACTAATACGCATATGGTAGAAGTTTTTAAAACCAATATACAGGAAAGAAAGCATGCGTCCTTGCTCTTTGAAGTTCTACGCAGGCAATTTCCTTTGTTTAAAATAAATTTTGATTTAGATGATTGTGACAAAATTCTACGCATTGAAGGCGATCGTATTTCAAATGACAGAATTATGACTATTATCCACATGAATGGCTATCAATGCCAGGTTTTAGAATAACCCGACACAGCCTGAATCACCTATGGTTCAGGCTTTGTTTTACTTTCAGTTGAAATAACCACCAAGGCTGATCTGATTAAACTCAAAATATAATTTTTCCAAGTCTGCTTAAATAATTATTTTTTCCTCAGCAATTCTCCTCTCTTATGGCCTAAAACTTTGGCACAATTTTAGCGAATCATTAATTTTCACATAGAAAATTATGCCACAAATGAGTAGGATATTGATAACATTCGTAAAAAACGAATTTATCAATAATACCGTACAAAAAACTTTGGCACAGTTTTAGATACTATTTAATAGAATACAATGTGCTATTGAGTAGGATTAACCCAATTAGTAAGTGAATATTAAAAATATTTGCAGATGAGACACATATTTACCACAAACAAACGAGAAATTTTTTCGAGGAATATCTCTACACCTATTAACGTACTTGTGCTTATAAGAAAAATGAGCGGAATCGTTGGTATTTATCTGAGAAAGTTGGGGCTAAAATCTTCTTATACAACTCCTGCAATAATCTGTTCTGAAAATCCACTTACAGATACAACTATTGACCATGAAATTCATTTACATGAAAAGTATAACAATGCTTCTCGAGCAAAAGATTTCAATGAGTTGTTTCATGTTAAGGCAAAACTATCATCAGACATAGGATCAACATTGATTCAAACCACTACTTCAACCAAGACATATCATATAGGAAGTATTTTTGATAAAGAAACCAAAGAATGGCGACCATGCCTTTCCGAGCCTGATTATACCTTCAAAAATGCTTATCGGGAAGAAGACCCTCCATCAAATCCTTCTTTTTTCAAAGGAACCGCAACAACATTTCTGTTGGTGCTTTTTTCCGTTTTAGGAACTTTTGCCAACAAATTTGCTACTGTCGACTTATCATTACGCAGTGAAATAAATCATTCAGCACCTGCATTAGGCAATTCAATTACCTATACTATCTGGCTTAAGAACGAAGGTGCAACTACGGCGAATAGCATTGTTGTAAAAAATAGTTTCCCGATTAGTGGTGTTACTCTTACCAGTAATTCTGGGGGTTCAGACTTTACTCATAACATCGGCACAGGTGAGGGCTTATGGAATATTGCTACCTTGGCCGCAGGCGATTCGGTGAGTCTATCATTAGTAGGTACTGTTATAGAAAGAGGTGTCTATTTTAATATCGCTGAAATTAATTCTATAGGTGGCGGAGATACCGATAGTGACTCTACCCCTGGCAACAATAGTCTGGCTGAAGATGATATAACAACCGTTTGTTTTTCTGTTCCACTTTTGATTTATCCTGGTGAACAATATACTGTTTTTGTACCGGGTGCTTATAAAGCGACGGGTACTGTTATTCAATGGTTCAGAAATGGCACTGAAATAATCGGAAGTACACCAGAAGCTGTTGTGAATGCTGATACTTCTCTGACTATCAAAGCAACAGGCAATTATACTTTTATATCGAGTGTCGGAGGTTGTGTAGGACAAGGCTGCTGTGCCATACAAGTAATTGCAGGGCCTTATGGCAGCATTGGAGATCTGGTATGGAAAGACAAAAACGATAACGGTTTGAAAGATACTAATGAGCCTGGTATCTCAAATATTATCTTAGAGTTATATACTGTTAATGGCTCGGGCGTTTTATCAGGTAGCCCAATCGGTAAAGATACAACTGATAATAATGGCCATTATCTTTTCTCAAATCTATTGTCAGGTGATTACTTAGTTAAAATTGCTGACTCAAACTTATCAGACACACTAAGAATCTCGAAGAAAAAAGACGTGGGCTCTGACGATACCAAAGATAATGACTTTACTGCTGCGACCGGATTTTCGCCGAAAATAACAATTCATGTAGACTCTACCGGAAACAAAAAAGATAATCTAACCGTAGATGCTGCCTTGTACACGCCAACAGGAAGTATCGGAGATTTTGTCTGGAATGATGCAAACAACAATGGTATTCAGGATGGTGGCGAAGCAGGTGTGAACAACGTAATTTTAGAGTTATACGTGTCTGACGGTTCGGGTAATCCCGTAGGGACAGTGCTGGCTAAAGATACTACCAATGTAAGTGGTTTATATAAATTCAGCAATCTGATTAAAGGGACTTATGTGGTAAAATTATTGAGCACATCTCTACCGGCAGGCTCTGTTATCGGAACACTGGCTAATAGCGGTAGTGATGATAAGGCTGATAGTGACTTTAATTCTGCTACAGGATTAAGTGCAAAAATTACGTTAGACCCTGAGAATACCAGTGATCCATTAAATAAAGATAACTTAACAATTGATGCTGCGATTTATAATCCACTTGGCTCAATTGGTGATTATGTCTGGAGAGATGCTGACAATGATGGCGTACAGGATATGGATGAGACAGGAATAAGTGGAGTTATCTTACACCTCTATGCAGCAGCCAATGACGGTACCCCAACCGGGAGTGTTTTAAAAGCAGATACCACAGATAGTAATGGCTTTTATTTGTTCAGTGGTTTAGCTTTGGGTGATTATGTAGTGCAAATTATTACCAACTCGCTTCCTGTGGGTGGCACTATCTCTGATATGATAGATAAAGGGGGCAATGATAATGCTGACAGCGACTTTAGTGCAACCACAGGCTACTCACCAAAAATCAGCGTCGACCCTACTACTAACGATAAAAAAGATATTTTATCAATTGATGCTGCCATACATCAGGCGATTGTTTGCCCTACATTAACTGTTTCAACTATTGATGGAGATATTTGTGTAGGTGACTCTACTTATATTAAAGGTATTTCAAGCAACAATGCTTCTATTAAATGGTATCTGGCAGCTATCAACGGAACTCCAGTGTTCACTACCAATAGTAATGATTCAACTTTAGTATTCCCTACTACTACCACTACTTATTATGCTGAAATTGACGGATTAAACCCAGGTTGTCCTAATTCACGCCAGCCGGTTGTAATTGTGGTAAATGCACGTCCATCGCTTCCATCATGTGCTGGAGTTGTAGATGAGTGTATTGGTAAAACTATTAACCTGAATGATTATGTAATTAATGGTGCAACCACTCCGGGTGGTACCTTTGAATGGCATACAACTGCAGGCGAGAAATCGCCTTTGGTATTAACCCCTTCAACTGTTGGCGCAGGCACTTACTATTTATTTGAAAAATCAGGAGCAGGTTGTTTTAGCCCTCCAAGAATGTTGAAAGTCAATCTGAAAAATTGTGATACCCTTATAGACTTGAGCCTGACTAAAATAGTAAGTACTATGACCCCTAAAGTATGGGATAATATCATATATACTATAAAGGTTACGAACGAAGGGCCTCATGCTGCCACTAATGTAGAGATTGAAGACCAGATGCCAGCGGGTCTGGAGTTTATTTCAAGTGCATTCTTCACCAAAAACGGTGATATGCTCACTGCCTCTATTTCACATATTGCTGCAGGACAGACCATCACTTTAGATTACTTAGTAAAAGTAGCTTCGGCTGGTGATAAGATCAATTTTGCGCAGATAAGTAAAGCAGACCAGAAAGATGTTGATTCGACACCAGGAAATGCTTCTACTACCTCTGAAGATGACAATAGTAAAGTTATTATTTCGCCGATACAAGATGAACCTGTTGCTGATTTGAGCTTGGATAAGACTGTTAATAAGACTACTGCAACCATTGGAGAGCAACTTACTTATTATATAACAGTTATAAATAATGGTTCAAGCCCAGCCACCAATGTTGAGGTAACTGACATTGTTCCTGATGGATTAACTATTATTAGTGCCACCGGAGCTGATAACATAACTACTTCGGGAAATACTGTAAAAGCTAAATTCAATGAAATAAAAGTAGGATTTGCTCCTACATTCCAGATTGTGGTAAGAGTAACCGCTTCTAATGGAACAATCAAGAACTCGGCACAGGTCACCAAATCAGATCAGAAAGATGGTGATTCTACACCGGATAATGGAACCGGGAATGGTGAAGACGATACAGATGATGTAGATATAACTATTATTCCGGGTGTTTGTAATCCACCAGTACCTTTAATTGCTACTTCTAATCTGTATATCTGTACAGGAGAAAGCATATTGCTTACTTCAGTAGGTTGTATAGGTACTGTGGTTTGGTCAACTGGTGATACAGGTAATTCTATTACACTTAGTCCGACAAGCTCAACAACTTATACGGCCAAATGTAAAATCAATGATAATTGTTCAAGTGGTGATTCAAATCCGATCTCAATAACAGTAAACCAGATAGTACCTCCGCTTATTACTTCAAATGTACCGAATAACACGATCTGTTCAGGCGGAAGTGCTATCTTAAGTGCAAGCTCTTGTACTGGTAGTGTTATATGGTCTAATGGAACAACGGCTTCAAGCATTACGGTTAGTCCGGCAAATACTGCAGTTTATACAGCTATATGTAAAACTAATACCTGTACAAGCAATACATCGAGTCCGTTTACGATTACAGTCGGTAATGCAGGTAGTGCACCGACAATTACTGCCAGTAAAAATGCAATCTGCAATGGCGAAACAGTTGTACTTACTGCAAGCGCCTGTAATGGCAACATTACCTGGTCTAATGGAATGAGTGGGACATTGATAAGTATCATGCCGACTTCAACAGGCACTTATAGTGCAACCTGCACTGCGAGTGGCTGCGGAAGCCAGACTTCTTCAGTTCTTACAATTACTGTTTCTCCAGCTGCCGAAACACCTGGCATTAGTGCAGATAAAGAAGTGGTATGTGCCGGAGGGAATGTAAATCTATCTGCATCAGGTTGTAGTGGTACATTAGTTTGGTCTAATGGAGTAAGCAGCTCTTCTATTGCTGTTTCTCCGATTAATACTACCATTTATGAGGTTACCTGCATAAGCGGAGGCTGTAGTTCTAAAGCTTCTAAAACTATCACTGTTAAACCACAGCCAGGGGCACCAGTCATTGCCAGTGCTAAAAACCAGATCTGTGGTGGGGAATCAGTTGTATTAACAGCCCATAATTGCGATGGTATTGTAACATGGAACACAGGTGCTACCACAGCCACTATTACTGTTAGCCCTGCACAGACTACTTCTTACACAGCGATTTGTAATGTTGATGGTTGCAATAGTGTGTCTTCACAACCTGCTACAATTACAGTTTCTAACTCAACCCCTTCTATTACAGCTACTAAAGATGCTATTTGCATTGGTAGTTCAAGTACGCTTACTGCTTCGGGTTGCTCAGGTACTTTATTGTGGAGTAATGGTCAGACAAGCAGTAGCATTACGGTTGATCCTGTAGCTACAATTACTTACACAGTTACCTGCTCTGCCGGAAGTTGCGAAGCGGTGGCGTCAAAAACGATAACAGTTAATACAGAAACAAGTGTAGCTCCGGTTATTTCAGCCTCAAACACCAACCTGTGTACAAGTGGTAGTGTAACACTGACAGCTACCGGTTGCACGGGCACAGTTGTCTGGTCAAATACGCAAACCGGCTCAAGCATTACTGTAAATATTACCAATACCATTGTATTTGCTGCCGCTTGTAGGATTGGAGATTGTGAAAGCGAGAAATCAAACAATATTACGGTTACAGTGGGTAAATTGAATAAACCAGTTATAAGTGCTAATCAAACAACTATTTGTGTGGGTGATGCAGCCACGCTTTCGTCAACAAGTTGTGATGGCAATGTAATCTGGTCAAATGGTCTTACCGGAAGCTCGATCACTGTTAATCCGGTTACTACTACAGAATATACTGCCGTTTGTAAAGCTGCTCAGGGCTCCTGCACAAGCGACGAATCAGATAAATTAACTATTACGGTTACCTCTCAACCAGAGCCACCAATAATTGCCTGCACTTGTGCAAGGCCAAGAATATGCAAAGGAGATACACTTACACTAAAAGCTATTGGATGCGTTGGAACATTTGTGTGGTCAAACGGGCAGACTACTTCTTCAATTGTAGTAAACCCTGAAGAAACCACGATTTATACAGTTAAATGTAAAGTAGGCTCTTGCGAGAGCGAACCATCAGCAGCTGCTACTGTCAATGTAGGAAGCCCTGCTCCTCCGTTGGTTAGTTGCAAAAAGCCGCAGGTTTGTGGTGGTAGTTCAACTACATTAGAAGCTGCGGGGTGCGTTGGCACAGTAAAATGGTCGGACGGACAAGTAGGTGCTGTGGTTAATGTATCGCCTGCCACTGTAACCAGTTACTGGGCAGTTTGCGATGCTGGCAAGTGTCAGAGTGAAAAATCTAATGTGATTACTGTACAGGTCAGTGGCTCTGGTCTTAAAAAACCAACTACCAAAGACCTTATAAATGTCTGTCCGTTCACTCATGTAGATTTAACCACGGGTGTTACGAGTGCACTTTCATCAATTGGAGGCTCATTTACATTCCGTATTGCTAACAGTCCTGACTCATCTTTAGTTGTTAATCCATCATCGGTCGGAACAGGCTCATACTATGTATTTGAGAAAACAGCTAATGGCTGTTTCAGTGAAGGAAGCCGTATCAACGTACAGATAATCTCATGTAACGATACTACTTCTTGTGCTACTAATCCTGCTACAGCCAATGCTGGTTCAGATGCTACCATATGTTTAAGCTCTACTTTTTTTGAACTGCACGGACAAATAGGCGGTTCGGCGCAAAGTTCTACGTGGACAAGTGATGGAAATGGCACAATTGATAATTCTCTGAGCCTGAATACAAAATATAATTATACAAGCCAGGATATTGCAAGAGGGTATGTAAACTTTATACTTACTACCAATGACCCTGATGGTAACGGTTCATGTCAGGCAGCAAGTGATAGCATCAGAATTACAATTAATGGTGTTACTACTGTACCAACTATCGAAAGTAACAAATCACCTAATATTTGTGCCGGAGATTCGGTTATTCTGAGTGTAGTAGAGGCTGGTCGTTATTTATGGAGTAACGGAGATACTACACAAACCATTGTAGTAAAAACATCTGGCACTTATTCGGTTCAGTTATTAAGTGCACAAGGTTGTGCTTCCGTAAGTTCAAATAAAATTGTTGTCGTAGCCAACAGTACTATAGATGCTCCGTCAGTAATGGCTTCAGCTAAAAATGTTTGTCCGGCGACTACTGTAAATCTTACCAATGCTATAACAAGTACACCTAAAACCTCTGGAGGTATTTTTGAATTCCATACAGGTACTACGGTTGGTTCACCTTTACTGACTAATGCAACGGCAGTTGGTGCAGGCACTTACTATGTTTTTGAGAAGAGTACAATAGGTTGTTATAGCACTGGCACTCCAATTGTAGTAGAAATTAATACTTGTAATACACCTCCAACTGATACTTCAAATGTTGAGTTGGGTATTACAATTGTAGGTTCACGGGTAGAATTAGGCGTTGGTGACGAATTGACTTATACAATTACGGTTACCAACAATACAGTACACACAGCTACCAATGTACATATCACTAATGTTTTGCCTAAAGGCATTACAATTACATCTGCTACCCCTGGTTTCACAGCTTTCGGTACAGATTCATTAGTGAGTGTAATAGGAACTTTTCCGGGTGGGGCTATTAAAACTTATACTTATACAGCTAAAACTACCAAGGCGGGTACAATCAGAAATATTGCCAAGATTACCAAAATTGATCAGGTTGATCCGATTCTTGATAATAATATCAGTCATTGGGACATACACTGTCTCACTTGTCAGGAAATTTGTACGGCTATGTCTTTAGCCGCAGATACTACACGTCAGGCAAATGGCAGCTATAATGTTACATTCCGTGCGTTTATTGAAGCCTGTGGAAACGTGAAGTTAGAAAATGTGAAAGTTACCGAGAACCTTTCAACTATGTTCCCTGCTCCGGTTACTTATACTATTGTTCAGAAACCAACTGTAGGCTCAGGAAGCAAACTGATACCAAACGATAATTTTAATGGTTCATCAGACCTGAACCTTACGATTCCGACTGGTAGTGAAATTGAAGCAGGGGTAACTGATACAATCAGATTTGTTATCAACATAGTACCAAATGGTAATGAAGGGCCATTCAGTACCAATGCGCTTGTAGAGGCAACAGGAATGACCATCTTCGGCATACCAGACGATGTATCTGATGTATCAAACAATGGCCCGTATATCAACAAACCAAGTGCTGAACCAACAGTTGTAAGATTATACAAGAGTCCAAGTATTGGTTTAGCTAAAATTGTATCAGATAGCACCAAAAAAGCCAATGGCTCTTATGATGTTACCTATCAGTTATTAGTTAAAAACAATGGTTCGTTACCATTAAATAATGTAGTATTAACTGATACTTTATCAAAAGTATTTAATCTGCCTGCTACATTTACCGTTTTAGGTACACCAGTAAAAAATACTGGTAGCCAATTGATCATCAATAGTGCTTTCAATGGAACAACGGATACTCGTCTGACATTACCAGGTAGTACTTTAGCTATAGGTCAGACAGATACACTCCTGTTTAGTGTCAATCTACAACCTGATACACTAAAACTATTTGCCAATACTGCTGTTGCAAGCGCTTCAGGTACATTGGCTAACGGAACCAATGAAAATGTTGAAGATTTATCAAATGCAGGTACTAATCCAGATGCACCGGGCAGTAATCCGACGAACCTGAACTTAGACCCTGGTGGTATGAGTTCAATTGAAATCCCCTGTATAGGTATTGCACTTTATGTAAAAGATACCGTTAAGCAGGCAGACGGCAGTTATAACGTAATATTCCATTCGATTATTAAAAACTGTGGCAATTTGACTTTATCAAATGTACAGTTATGTGATACATTGAGTAATACGTTCCCATCGCCTGTTGTCGCAAGCATTAAATTTGTGCCAACGCTTAGTGAAGGAAGCAAACTGATACGTAATCCTGACTATAATGGCACGACCAATACTTGTCTGCTAATGGCAGGGAGCATTATTGAACCTAATAGAATCGATACGGTTAAATGGACGGTAAACGTAAAATTAAATGGAAACCTCGGACCATTCAGAAATTCTGTGATTGTTTCCGGCAAAACTCCCGGAGGCATAACAATAAGTGATATTTCTAATGATGGTATTAATCCGAATCCAGAGGGAAGTGCCCCTACTGTTATTAACTTTAGTAGCTTGCCTGAGGCTTTGATCGGTATATCCAAAGAGGCAACTGAACCAACTAAGGTAGTTGATAACACTTATGATGTAACGTTTAAATTCAAAGTGAAAAACTATGGAAAAACAGACTTTACAGGTGTTCAGGTTCAAGATAATCTTGCTGTAACTTTTGGAGACAGCGTAAGAATTGACTCAGTAGGTGTCACAGCTGATGCAGGATTTACGGTTGATAGTAACTACACAGGACGTGGTAATTTAATTAACCTTCTGATTGATTCGTTAAGTACGCTTCCTAAAAATACGACACGTAATATTACCGTCTTTACACGTGTAACACTTACTGAAGGAACAACATCATTTGCTAATCAGGCTTTAGCTATAGGCAAATATCCATCTAATAAATCGGTTGATGACTTATCAACTAATGGCACTGATCCTGATCCTGATGGTAATGGTAATCCTAAAGATAATAGCGTAGCTACTCCAATTATTATTGAAGGCATCAGTCCCGGTAATGCAACTGTATTGGGCATTGCGAAATCTGCCGATCTGGATTCTATCCCGAATGCTGATGATACTTATAACTTAACCTATAGATTTGTCATTAAAAACTATGGAACCCGTACAATAACGAATGTACAGCTAAGAGATAGCCTTGACAACGTGTTTGCAGCTGAAGATAGCAGTAACTTTATTATTGCAGCACCGCTGATGTTGAGTGAAGGTAGTCATCTGAAATTGAATCCTGATTTCAATGGCCGTACTGAAGTAAACATATTGATTGCCGATAGTAGTTCATTGGCACCGGGTACCGCAGATACCTTAGAATTAAAACTAAGAGTGCTGACAGACAAAGAGAAACCTGCCATTTTTGCGAACACCGCCTATGGAAGTGCTAAAGATAGTACCACTACAATAACCGATATTTCTGAGACAGGTATTGACCCTGACCCTGACAATGACGGTAATCCTGGTAACAACAGTGCTCCAACACTGATAATTATCGGAGGTACGATACCTACCCTACCAGATGATACTGCAACAGCCATTATTCCGGGTGGGTTCTCACCAAATAATGATGGTATAGGTGATACATTCTTTATTGAACACATTAATAAAACCAATGTTAAAGCTTCAATATATATATATAACCGTTGGGGTGTTTTAGTATTTAAAGATGAAGATTACGGTAAGTCAGTGGGCTGGAATGGAAAAGCTAATAATGGGCTGGTGTTATTAAGTGATGGCAAGGACGTTCCTGATGGTACTTATTATTATGTGATTCAGTCTCCTGAAAAATGGGGAGGACAACCAGTAATCGGATTCATTACAATTGTCAGATAATTGATAAAATGAATTATGAGTAAGCAACATTGAACAGTTCACTCATAATTTCATACAACAAGGAACTTTCAGCCGGGAAAGTGAATAATTTCATTAGAATTAAAGTTAATTCTGGCAGGATTTTAGGTATTTGTACAGGAAAGATAATTGACAAAAACTTTTATCTGAAATCTGTTGAAAAAATGATTTTTACAAAAAAAGTCCTAAAATTCAACTGTTTCAATGATAAATGAAAAAAATTTGATAATTAAAATTCTTAATGTAACTTTGTTTTGCTATTGAGTATAATTGGGCTTAGACAAAGTTTCATGCTAAGTCTTTACTATTAATTGAGTAAAATATGAAAAACTTTACAAACCTGAAAAGCAGGTTAGCTACGCTATTTTTCGTAGGGCTATTCGTTGTATCTTTTCACTCCTACGCGCAACAGGAAGCGATGTTTTCACAGTACATGTTTAATACGATGGCTATTAATCCGGCCTATGCGGGTAGTCGCGACGTATTAAGTCTTACTGCCCTCGGAAGATACCAGTGGATAGGTGTTCCCGGAGCACCGACTACCTACACTTTCTCGATGGATATGCCTATCAGCAGCGAGAAAATGGGTCTTGGCTTACAGGCTTCGTATGATGGTATTGGTCTTGCCAAAAACACAGGTATTTATCTTACCTACTCTTATCGTGTAAAGGTAGGGCCACGTTCAACCTTGGCTTTTGGTGTACAGGGTGGCGCTGTAAATATCCGCTGGGCATTATCAGATGCAAAAAACATTGCCGGTGGCGACAATGTATTCAGTGGTAGTTATGACATTAACAAAATCTTGCCTAATGTGGGTGGTGGTATCTATTTAAGCAACGACAGGAGTTATCTGGGTTTTTCATGTCCTCAAATTCTACAAAATTCTCTATCTAACTACAATTATTCAAGTTCAGATTCTGTAAAGAGAAGCCGTACACAAAGACACTTCTTCCTGATGATGGGTTTTGTAATTGGAAAAGGTAACTTCAAAATTAAACCCTCAACGATGATTCGTTATACCGAAGGTACTCCCCTTGGTTTTGACGGCAACATCAATTTCTGGATAAAAGATAAAATCTCATTTGGTATCTCCGGAAGAATCAGTCAGTTCCAGACTTTTAGCCAGACTGATGGTTTTGATGCAGCTGTGGGTATGTTAGAACTGCAACTAACTCCGCAATTCAGACTTGGGTATGCGTATGATTTTACAGCTAACCGATTGAATGACCCAGGTAAAAAAGGTATTGATCGTGTGATTGGGATTCCAACGCATGAGGCTATGCTTAGGTATGAATTTGGCTATGCTAAGAATAAAATCTTAACCCCAAGGTATTTCTAATACTCAATTAAGTTTTATATATCTATTAAGTGTCAGAAAAAGTGAAACACTCGCCTTTTTCTCGCACAGTGGTCTTATATGCAATCATTTTTACAAATCTGAGCGAATTTAAATTCAGCAACAATGACTGTCAGGATAAATATCATCGGGGCCATTTTTATGGCAGCTCTATTCATAGGTAGAGTACAAGCGCAGGAAGCATTGCTTAAAGCTGCCCACCATCACTATGAAAGCCTCAGCTATATCAAAGCTATAGATGCTTACGAGTCGGCTTTGACCAAAAAGGGAATTACTGAAGCACAAAAGTTAGACGCCAGAATTAAACTGGCTGATAGCTATACCAAAATTAAGGATACTCAAAACGCTGAGCGTGTTTATCGTGAGATATTTGAAGGAAGCACCGGAGAATTATCTGATGATAGAGTTGCGGTAGCATTGAAATACGCTCAGGTACTTGCCAGCAATGGCAAATACAAAGAAGCACAGGAGATGTACGATAAATATACCCGCAAGGTAGAAGATGACCCACGTGGAAAAGGTTTTTCAAAACTCTACAATGATGTGAGTGTATTATCAAAAAATGCTAATTGCTACAAAGTAGATTACCTATCTATCAATACCAATTCATCAGATTTCAGCCCTTCATATTTCAAAAATGGTTTGGTTTTCGTTTCTAACCGTCGAAGTACAGTGGGTGTTCGTCGTGTATTTGGTTGGAATGATACCCCTTTTCTTGATTTATATTTCTTGGATAACGTTTCTGCTATTGGTGGACAGGCAGCCGGATTAGGCACAGGTTCAGAAGAAAGCAGAACTCCTCGCAGAAGAGGTAGTGGTGGTGGTGTACTCGGTTCTGACGAATATACAGCACCAACAGCCAATGACTCACGTACTATTGGTACCTATGGTGGAACTAATGTTGGATTAGGTTTAGGCTATGGAGATAAGCCCCAGACTGAATCTGATAGAATGAGTGGTTCAATCAATTCAAAATATCATGAAGGGCCTTCGGCTTTCTTTAAAGATGGTTCAAAAGTAATTTTTACCCGTAATAACTTCCTTAATGGTAAAACGAAAAGAAGTTCGGACGGTATTACGAAACTGAAATTATATATTGGAGAGGCCAACAAAGATGGTTGGAAAAACATTAAAGAATTACCGTTTAATAGTGACGATTATTCGACCGGGCACCCTGCTTTATCACCTGATGAGAAGTTTTTATTCTTTGCATCTGATATGCCTGGTGGCTTCGGTGGAACTGACTTGTATGTATCACGTTATGATGGAAGTAGCTGGACAGCCCCTGTCAATTTAGGTAAAAATGTCAATACAAAAGGTAATGAAATGTTTCCGTTTGTAGACGATAAAGGTAACTTGTATTTTTCTTCAGACGGACACGCTGGCTTAGGTGAACTGGATATTTTCTTCTCTCAATTAGATGGGACTACTCCGAAAGGGCGTGTAATTAATTTAGGGTCTCCTATTAACTCAAGCAAAGACGACTTCGGTATTTTAACTGACGGTTTTCGTAAATCGGGTTATTTCAGTTCAAATCGTAAACGTGGTGGAGATGATGACGACATTTATAAATTTGATCGTGAGTGTGAGCTCAAAGAAGGTTGCGATTTGATTATTGCTGTTTATGATGCAGAAACCAAAATGCCGTTAGATAATGCCAAAATTGTTTATGAAGACAAAGACGGTACTATTAAAGAGAAATTGAGCGATGCTGATGGAAGTGTAAAATTAGAAAACTTAGAACAAGATACAGAGTTTACCTTCAGAGCAACTCGTGAAG
Organism: Emticicia sp. BO119; assembly: GCF_013912375.1. Classification (GTDB taxonomy): domain Bacteria; phylum Bacteroidota; class Bacteroidia; order Cytophagales; family Spirosomataceae; genus Emticicia. Next base: position 83,723 of record NZ_JACETV010000008.1, read on the forward strand.
GATACAATGCCAATACGGTGAGTTTCTCAACAAAAGATTGCGATAATGAACCTTCTCGTCTGGAGATTCCGATGAACAGGCCAAAACCTGTTGTTGACTCTACAGCATTGGCTCAGAATAATCCTTCTGTGCAAAGTGGCTACACGGGTAATGATCCGAACAGTGCATTGCCTGGCAACAGGTGCTTCCTAAAAGGAAAAGTTACAATGCAGGGTACTAATCAGCCTATAGCCAGGGTATTGGTAACCCTGCGCAATGAATGTAATAATAGCACACAAACAGCTACAACTGATGCCACAGGTACTTATAAGTTTCAGGTGGTCGAGGGTTGTGATTATACAGTTGAAGGAACAAAAGATAATCTTGGGTCAAAGGGTAAACGTGTTCGTCGTTTGAGTTGTAAGAATGGTGATGTAACCGCCGACATTCAGATGTTCAGCACTGGCGATATTGTGCAGGTTGATAATATCTATTTTGAATATGGCCGCTATAATCTTCGCCCTGATGCAAGAGCCGGATTAGATAAACTGGTATCATTGATGCGACAGTATCCTAATATGAAAGTAGAATTGCGTGCGCACACCGATAGCCGCTCTGATGCAGACTTCAACCAGACTTTGTCTGAAAATCGTGCTAAATCTTCTGCTAATTATTTATTCAAAAGGGGTATCAGCCGTAGTCGTGTGGAATTTAAAGGCTATGGTGAAACCATGCTTGTGAATGGTTGTGCCGATGGGGTAAATTGTACCGAAGATCAACATGCGCTTAATCGCCGTACCGAGATCAAGATATTGCAAATGAACTAATAAAACGACAAACGTCATCAACAAAAAGCCATTCTCTTAAAAGAATGGCTTTTTGTTGATACGGATAATTGCATCAATGGCTATCTACCAGTTACTCTATTATCGGAATTTAATTGCTTAGTTTTACATTTTTTCTTTGATGTTAATTTCATTATTCTTACTTTTGCACCACAAAACCGAACCTGGTTTTAGGGCCTATAGCTCATTCGGTTAGAGCAACTGACTCATAATCAGTAGGTGCCTGGTTCGATCCCAGGTGGGCCCACCAAAGCTTAAAAGCTATACTTTTAAAGGTATAGCTTTTTTTATTTCTGTTGCAGACTATCCCATAAATCTCTACAAAAACGGCATAGGTTTTGAGGTAACATAACTTAAAGTTCGACAAGTACAATAACTACCTAAACTGATTGGAAGGGACTTAGCAACTCATTAAGGTTATTTATCAACCGTAACAATTCCTTAAAGCGTATGAAAAAATACGAATACATTGATTATGCACGTGGATTTTCTATTTTTACTATAGTTATTTATGACTTTCTGTTTACTTATCCCTTACCTACTTACCTTAATTATGCCAAAAGTTTTGGTGCAGCAGGTATTCATTTATTTTTCTTTGTTTCGGGTTTTGGACTAACTTTATCAAAATATACAGATTATCAAACCTTTATTAAACGAAGGTTAATTAAAGTTTTAGTACCTTATTATATTACTATAACATTGATTTTTCTGATAAACCTGGTTACTAAAGTTTATGGAATAGACTTTCTGGCTTTTCTTGGTCATATCCTGCTTTTCAAAATGTTTAATTCAGATTATACAACCTCGTATGGTGCTCAATTCTGGTTTATATCTACTATCGTGCAGTTTTATTTGATATTCCCCTTGTTACTTTGGATATTAAAATCTGAAAAATATAAACTATTTATCCTTTTAACCGTTGTAATTTCTGTAGGCTATAGTTTGTTTTTGTCTTTTGTAATACCAGAAGGTGGCGATGCCTACAAAAGGTTCTTTTTTCAATATCTTTGGGAGTTTGCTCTGGGTATGGTTGTTGCCAGAACTGGCAAGTTGGATAAGCTTATTTCAGCACCTATTATTTATTTCTTTATTATAGCAATCATTAGTATGGCTGCTACAGCCATTTTAGCAATAAAAGGTGGTGACATTGGTAAAAATTTAAATGACATCTTTGCGTTTTTTGCTTATACTTCATTGACAATCATTCTGTTCAGAATTATGCCGCTCATCAATAAGTTTTTCTTATGGATATCAAAGTTCTCTTTTTCCCTCTACCTTACACACATGATTCTCTGGGATTACATAGAAGCGAAGTTCAATTCATCATTCTTTACTCCTCTTACATTATCTGCTTTACTGATAATTACATTAATATATAGTTATTATTATGATATATTGTTGAATAAAATAACCGCGAGGATAACGAGTGCTTCAATACAAAAGTAAAGAACAGATCAATTATATATTCTTTTAAGGCAATGTGGCTTATAATAGAATCTAATTTTTTCTTAAAGCATATAATGTAGACCCAGCTTAAAAATCGTCATAAAATTTTTATAATAATTTTTTGTCTATCGATTTTAAATACCCCTTTTCATACTTCCCGAAACATAATATAGCTATCCACTAATCCCAATTCTTTATGTCTGAACCCTTTGGGAGTCGTACCTATAATGCGAAAGCCAGATTTTTGCCATAGCTTAACTGCTACTTTGTTGGTACTTACAACAATATTGAACTGAATGCCAAAATATCCTTTATCTTTGGCAAATTGAATCGAATGTTCACAAAGTAACTGCCCGATTCCCTTGCCCCGATGATCCGGGCTGACCATATAGCCACAATTAGCAATATGACTTCCTAAACCAGGCTGATTGGGTTTCATAAAATAAGTACCAACTATTTCATCATTATCTACTGCAACAAAGGTATCCATAGAGTCGGCAAACCAATAGGTTTGTAATGAAGCTTTAGGGGTATCCGGGCTGAAAGCGTAAGTATCTCCTGCTTTTACTATCTCTGAAAATACCTCCCATACGCCATCGTAATCAGTTTCTTTTGCTTTTCTTATATCCATTTTCAATATACTTTCACTGAAATTATTCTAACAAAAATAATATTTCTTACTACGTATATGCTAAATTCATACAATTAACTAATAAAAAAGCTACACTTTATGGTGCAGCTTTTACTTAAATATATCTAATGGTTACGCCTCAATATCATACACTAACAATGGTATATCAGTTTTATTGATAATCTTCTTAGATTTACTCGGATTGATAAGATCTGAAAGAAAATCATGATGATGTCCTGCCACCACTAATAAGTCAGCTTTATGATTATGCACCGAGCTTAACAATCCCTCACTTACGTCATCGGCTTTAATGGCTTCAAATGCGAATTGCTCCTTAGAAAAACCTTCTTGTATATCTTTCAACATCTGTTTATCGTCCTGTACATTCAACTCAAAATCAGCATTAATTTTAATTAAAGTTATTTTTGAATGAAATTCTCTTGCAAAATCAAATAATCTGGCTAATACATTTTTCTCTTCCGATTCTAATTCTGTACCGTAGACGATATGTGTGAAGGATGGTGTATGACTATGTGCCGGAACTATTAATACCGGTACACTTGTGTTATTGACAACACTTGAAGCAGTACTGCCTATGAGCCTGTCAAAAAAAGAAGTGTCAGGAGTTTTACCAATAATAATCAGGTCTGCTTTTTTGTTTTTGGCAAAATCTGCAATACTTACAGACAAACTTCCTACAATCAGCTCACTTTCTGCCTTGATTTTCTTTTCTGTTAAAGCATCTACTATTGTTTTTAATTGTATTTCATACGACTTCACCATTTCTTCCTGTAGTGTTGATGGAGCTATGGTATCATACGCCAGATTTGGGTCTAAGGGCACCATCGGAAAAAAAATATGAACAACCAGTAATTCGGCATTAAACTTACTGGCTAAAAATGTAGCGTATGAGAAGGCGCTATCAGAGTTTTCTGAAAAGTCTGTAGCTACTATTATTTTCTTCATGAATTTATACATTGTTTATACAATATTAAAATTAGCCAAAAAATATGTGCCACTACGATATTTCAATATTAAATATCTATAAAGTTTAGTCACCGATATTTTTTTAATTTTGCATTTCTTGTTTTATATATAATCAATATACGCATATAATAGTTTTAGATTTTGTGCAAAATGAATGCAGATAGATTAATTAGTGTAGAAATTGAAAGTTTCTATACACAAACATCAGAAGAAGCCCGACTTCAGTTGGGCCTTGGGCCTTTAGAATTTGAGCGCAACAAAGATTTAATACAACGCCACTTACCTGTATCTAAAGGAGTAATATTAGATGTAGGTGGCGGGCCAGGCATCTATTCTGAATGGCTTTCGGGTATGGGCTACACTGTTTATCTGATTGATCCTGTACCTAAACATATTAAACAGGCTACTAAAAGAGCCAGTGGGTTGAAGAAACCATTTAAAGTTATTTTAGGCGAAGCAAGGCAATTGAACTTTGCTGATGAATCGGTAGATGTAGTGATATTACACGGCCCATTGTATCATCTACAAGATAAACAAGCCAGAATAAAAGCCTTACAAGAAGCCAAAAGAGTTGTAAAGAAAAATGGTGTAATTTTAGGTTTCGCTATTAATTATGCTGCTTCAACCATTGCAGGATTATTAAATGGCCTTATACATGAACCCGGCTTTATTGAAATGTGCAAACAGGAATTGCTAACAGGTGTACATACCCCCCCTAAAAACATGGTCGGGTCATTAGCAGAGGCTTATTATCATAGACCCGCTCAACTGATTGAAGAATTTAAAGAAGCAGAGCTTACATTTATAAATATCTATGCAGTAGAAGGAGTAGTATGGTTAGATAAAAAGTATTTTGAAAGCAGAGCAGATGCAAAAAAGAAACAAGCATTAATTGATTTATTAACTATTACAGAAAATGATCAGGCCCTATTGGCTTTAAGTCCGCATATGATGATTGCCGGTAAGAAAGTATGACGTTCCCGTTTTTGGTTCAGCTATTTATTCTTACATTTGATAATATACTATAACCTGAATATACTTTAAGCCTATAACCATGCCTAATATCAATAATTTCAGAGTTTTTTTGGCTAAACAACAAAAAGACGAACCTACTTTTTCGCTTAGTGGAATTGAAGAAAAATTAGAATTACCTTCTTTATTACTCCAGCATTTTATAAAGGGGAGAAAAGATTTAGGAGAGTATTCTGATAAGGTGATTGAGTTTTTTACCTCTATTGGCTACGACGATAGTGTTGCCTACTAAATAAAAGATTTTATATAGTTTTAAAGCCTTTTTATCCGCTTGCGGAAGTGCAAGGGTGTAACTCCTTCATATTTCTTAAAAAGCCGGCTGAAATAAGATTGATCAAGCAAGCCCACCTCGGTGGCTATTTCGCTGATTGATAAATTACTTTGGTATAAGAGCACCTTCGCTTCTAAAACAATGGTCTCGTCTATCCATCTGGTAGGAGATTTCCCGGTTACTGCTTTTACAGATTTATTCAGATGATTAGCAGTTATATTTAATAAAGAAGCATAATCACTTACCAGATGCAAGGTCTTGATATTCGAAAATAATATCTCTCTGAATTTATTAGAAATATCAATAGCTTTTAAATGTGGAATAATTGAAGCAGCTTTATAGCTCATATTTATTTCACACAATATGGCTATGAGATAAGACTGAACAATTTCTTTGTTTTGAAAGCCATTAGCTTCATAATCGATTAATACTCTTTCTAATAATTGCCTGATAAAACCTGAGGTCTGTCTATCTAAACTGATTTTTGGATTCCCCCACACTCTTAGAAACTCAAAATCTTTTAGCAAATCATTCTTTGCAAGTTTTCCGATCATCACATCCTCATGAAAATTGAATAAATACCCTTTATTAATATCCACATTATCAAAAGAAAAAACCTGCCCTGCCGCTACTATCAGACATTCATCTTTTACTATCCTGTAAGTTTCACTACCAATGCGCATAATAGCTTCACCCTCACTCAGGTAAATAAAAGTATGCGTAGTTGTACGGGCCGGAGGCACAGGGAGTTTCATTAAGCGTATCAGATTCTCTACTCTTACTATAAAGAAATTGTCATAATCCGATTTCAGGATTGTATCAGATTGCTCTCCATTTTTAATGAAGTTGTATCGGTAAGATTCGGCATCATAAGTTTTTATTTGTTGACCTTTAGGCATCTGTAATGATACGATTTTCTTTAAATACGCTATTCCTTATCAAAATGTTTTATAGGTTCGGTATCTGCTGCTTCAACTGAGGTTTGTTCATAATAGTAATGCGATAAACGATTCGCCTTCAGTTGACCCATAATGGTTTCTGGCTTTTTTAAACCCTACATTTTATCTTTTTTAACCGAAACCAACAGAATAAGTACACTAATTTTCTATACCTTTATTATGGATTTGCAATAATTGCTTCGTCTTTTAAAATGGTATCAAATGCCAAATAAAAAATGGTCACATTTGATGAAGTAAAAGAACAGGTTTATCCAACGGTGAATAAATTCATCTTTTAAATTATCAAAGAAAACTATGTATAGTGTGGGCTCAACTCTTTGCCACTAATAGTTGGTTTAATCCTGAAACAGCTTTCTATCAGCCCAGAAAGTACCAAAAGGTATGATTGATGCCAACAAAGCCAAAAAAGTTTTGCGCCAATTCCAGCTTTGCTCAATTTTTACCTGAATAACCGCTAAAACGTATAGGATAAACAGAAGACCATGAACCAAACCAAAAGTTTTGTTAGGAACTGGGTTATCAAAAGCGTATTTCAAAGGCATGGTGATAAACAATAACACTAAAAAAGATATACCTTCTATAAAAGCCAATACACGAAGCCTGCCCAATTGTGTTTTCAATAAATTTAACATGAATGATTCTTTTAAAAATTTCTTAAAAATGGTCTGAACCAAGGAATAGCTGCCAAGATTAATAACAAAGCAATAGAAAAATAAATACTGATTGTTTTAAACCTGACATAGTTTGTAGTGGCTCGTTTGGTAATAGAACCGCCGATAGTCATGACTACTATAGAGCTGAACATCAGAGCAATATGATAAATTCCAAAGAACCAGATTTCATGATTGCCTTCTGAGCCGTTTTTTATAAAAAATCCAGTAATAGGACTTAGGACAAAGTATAAAGTAAACCCTATCAATAATTGTGTATGACTAATAATGGTCGTTAACGCTCGGGTAAGGCTATCTGCTCTGGTATAGTTGCGTTTACTTATTAATCCATGAATACTGCTACCAATAATATAAAGCAGGCTAATTAAGACAAGCCAACGGAATATAGAATGAAAGAATACAAATATCTCGTACATAAAAGCCAGATTTCTGGCACAAAATTAGGCTTTATCGGCTATTGTCTGTTAGGATTGATGAGGCAAAAAACCGGACTTTTCAATCATTTTCTTATTATGCTTATCATTTAACAATTATCATCCCGTATAATTATATACCCATTCCAATACCTCTCCATCTTCAGGATCGTCTACTATGCCTACACAAGTAAAATTATTTTTCTCTAATACTCTGCATGAAAACTTGTTTTGTGGAAGAGTCCGGGCAGTAATTTTTATAGATGGGTCAGATTTTAATGAAAGTTCAACCAGCGACTTACAGATGCTTGTCCCTACACCCTGATGCCGGTATTCTTCCATAGTTCCATAAGCAATTTCTATAGTGTTGTTAAGAGGTTTCCCTTTTATTCCGGCACTACCTATAATATTTTCATTGTCTTTCACAAAATAACAAATCCAGGGCGGGGTAAACCCTACCCTCTCATAAAACTCTACAGTCATTTCCACTAATTCCTGACATTCAGGATATTTCATCCATTCATCATTCTCATCCAGGTATTCTCTAATAGGTACCAATTCCATGCTAATAATAGGTTAAATTCTTTAAAATTAACTCTTTCAGAAAAACAAATAATGGTTAAAAATAAGTTTTCTTCACCAAGATTCTCAGAATTATCCAACAATTTTAACATTTCTAAACATCATCCTCGCTGAATTTTGTACCGATTACTTGGCATTATTTTTGCTAATTTTTTCTTAAAAAAGTGCAAACCTATATTTCATTTTTTATTTGCTGCTGGTTTTACTTATCAGAAATGCAGTCTACAACTTTGCTTTATAAATATCAGAGTACACCGTACGTTTAGATCAGTCCTAATATAATTACACCATGAATTACAAAATTTTACTATTTTCTTATTTCCTATTATTTAATTCGGTTGTCGGACAAGTTCTAAAACCCTCATTCAGGCATTTTTCTACGAACGAAGGTCTGTCGCAAGGGCACGTTACTGCTATTCTTAAAGATCAGCAAGGTTTTATGTGGTACGCTACCTACGAAGGGCTCAATAAGTTTGACGGTTATCGTTTTGTTATTTACAAGCACTCTTCAGAAGATAGTCTAAGTTTAAACAATAATATTGTTAATGATATATTAGAAGATAATAACGGAACTATCTGGGTAGGAACAGCAACCGGATTGGATAGGCTCAATCGTGGGAAAGACAATTTTTCGCATTTTTTTTCTTCGCATAAATTATTAAATATACATGATATATTTCAGGATAGTAAAAACAGGTTATGGTTAGGCACTACAGAGGGTCTCTATCTGATTAATAGTACTAATGGCACTTTTACTGTTTTCAGGCATCATGAAACCAATAATAATAGTTTAAGCGATGATGCTATTGATAGAATAGAAGAAGGCAAAGATGGCAAATTATGGATAGGCACTAAGAACGGATTGAATAAGTTTGACCCTGAAACTCAAAACTTTGTCCATTATTTTAATGACCCTAAAAATCCTAAAAGCATTGGTTCTAACTGGATAAAAGCCCTATTCAGAGATAGCCAGAATAATATCTGGGTTGGTACACAAAGAGGGGGTGTTTCGAGATATAATGTTTCAGATGGCAGTTTTACCAATTTTAAACATGACCCGAAAAATCCTAAAAGTATTGGGTATAACGACATTCTATCATTTATAGAAGACCCTGAAGGTAATATATGGATAGGGACCGAAAATGGTGGTATTAGTGTGTATAATCCCGAAAATAATCTTTTTCAGACATTTCTGAATGATGCTAATGACAATAGTAGCCTTAGTAATAACTCAGTGTATTGTATGTATATAGATGATATTGACAATATATGGGTAGGTACTTATTCAGGTGGTGTTAATTTTCTGCCTAAATTCGGCAATAAGTTTTCATTGTATAAAGAGGGAACTCCTGTCAGTGGCTTAAAAAATAGCAGTATTCTTTCTATTGCCGGGGATTCTAACGGGAATGTATGGATAGGTACCGATGGTGGAGGGTTAAGTTTCTTCGACAAAAAGAAGAACACATTTACTACTTATAAAAAGCAAACTTCTAACCCAAGCAGTATCAACTCTGACTATGTTGTTTCGGTGGCTGAAATTGGCAAAGACCTTTTGGGTGTTGGGCTATATTTAGGTGGGTTTGACATACTTAATAAAAAGACCGGGAAGTTTACACATCACCTACCTGATAAAAATAATACTCACAGCATTTCATCTGAAAGCGTATATGCTATACTTAAAGCAAAAAACGGCAATGTATGGTTAGGCACCTTGAGCGGAGGTTTGAGTTATTATGATGTAAGAACAAATAGTTTTACAAATTATACCCATAATCCTAAAGACCAGAATAGTATTTCAAGTGATTTTGTGCGTGCCTTATATGAAGATGAGAATGGTACTCTATGGATTGGTACAGATAATAGTTTAGATGCTTTTGATAAAAGCACTGGAAAATTTGCACACTATATTCACAAAAACAATGACAGAAAAAGCATTATCAATAATAATGTGCAGGTAATTACAGAAGCAAAAAAAGGATACTTATGGGTAGGTACTACAGACGGACTGGCGTTGCTTGATTTAAAAACAAAAACATTTGAAAGCATCAGTGAAAAAGATGGGCTACCTAACAATGTAATTAACGGGATTTTGAAAGATAAAAAAGGGGATTTCTGGATAAGTACTAATAAAGGTATTACCCGTTATAATCCAGTAACTAAAAAATTCCGTAATTATGGCATTTCGGATGGCCTGCAAGGAAATGAGTTTAAACCAGCTTCAGCGTATCAGACGGTCGATGGTGAAATGTTTTTTGGTGGCCCTGATGGATTAAATATCTTTCATCCGGATAGTATGAAAGACAATACTTTTGTACCGCCCGTACATATTACTGATTTTCTGATTTTTAATAAAACAGTTGGCATAAATGAAAAAGATTCACCGCTTACAAGTGCCATCAGTGAAACCAAAGAAATTGTACTGACACACGAACAATCTGTTTTTTCGTTTGAGTTTGCGGCGTTAAATTATACTTTATCAAGAAAAAACCAGTATGCATATAAATTAGAAGGTTTTGATAAAGACTGGAATTATATAGGAAACCGACGAACAGCCACCTATACCAACTTAGATCCAGGCACTTATACTTTCAGAGTAAAGGCATCAAATAATGATGGTATATGGAATGAAGATGGAACATCTATCACTATAAAAGTGCTCCCTCCGTTCTGGGAAACCTGGTGGTTCAGAACACTGTTGATCGTCAGTATCATTGGAGCTGCAATTGCCTACTATCGATACCGGATGGGTTCAATCAGGGCCCATAATGAAAAATTAGAGAGACAGGTAGAGACACGAACTGCGCAACTCCGGAAATCTACTGAAGATGAATTGAAAGCAAGACAGGACGCTGAAAAAGCAAATCTTGCCAAAAGTATCTTCTTAGCTACAATGAGCCATGAGATACGCACCCCTCTGAATGGTATTATCGGTATGACATCATTATTGGAGGAAACCGAATTAAACGAAGAACAAAGAAACTATACTGATACTATTCATACTTGCGGAGAAGGTCTCTTGACAGTTATCAACGATATTTTGGATTTTTCGAAAATTGAGTCCGGGAATATGGAATTAGATATCAAAGACTTTGATTTAAGACATTGCATAGAAGAAGTATTAGATATTTTTGCCGAAAAAGTAGCGAAATCAAACATTGATTTACTTTATCAGATTGATTGGGACGTGCCGATGCAAATTGTAGGTGATAACCTACGCCTGCGTCAGGTATTATTGAATCTTATCGGAAATGCTATTAAGTTTACCCATAAAGGTGAGATTTATATCCGTGTATTTTTAATAAATGCTGAGCAGAACGGACAAGTTGAGTTAGGATTTCAGGTTAAAGATACAGGCATCGGGATTCCATCTGATAAACTCGATAAGCTATTCAAAGCCTTCTCTCAAGTTGATTCTTCAACTACACGCAAATATGGAGGAACAGGTTTAGGGCTTGTTATCAGCGAAAAACTGGTCAGACTAATGGGTGGAGATATAAGCGTGAGAAGCGAAGTTGACAAAGGTACGACTTTCACGTTTACTATCAAGACAGAAATAAGCTCTGTAAAAATATCCACTTTACCTTTTAATTTAGAAGTTTTAGAAAACAAAACAGTTTTGGTTGTTGATGACAACCTGACTAATCTGAGTATTTTTAAGGGTCAGTTAGAGCAGTGGAAGATGATACCTACACTCATTTCTTCTCCACAGGAAGCATTAGGTTATGTTAAAAACAATGATAGTTTCGACATTATCATTACTGATATGCAAATGCCTGAAATGGATGGTATAGAATTAGCCTTGGCAATCAAGAAAATTGCCCCAAAAATACCTATCATGCTTTTGAGCTCTATTTCTGATACTTTCTATAAAGAGCATCCTGACTTATTCTGTTCTGTACTTACCAAACCTGCCAAGCACCATATTCTCTGCCGGAATATCCATAACCAGATTATGTCAAAAGAGCGTCCTGTCGTGGTTGAAAAAATTCAGGGAATGGCAGCACAGAAATTATCAGTTGAATTTGCAGCTCAATACCCGATGAATATCTTAGTGGCAGAAGACTATATCATGAATCAGAAATTGGCATTGAGAATATTGAGTAAATTAGGTTACGAGGCCGATTTAGCCGAAAATGGTCTGGAAGTATTAGAGGCTATTAAACATAAAGAATATGATGTGATTCTGATGGATGTTCAGATGCCGGAAATGGACGGATTAAGGGCTACAACACTCATCAGAGAGCAGATGATTAATCAGCCCGTTATCATCGCCATGACGGCTAACGCACTTCAGGAAAGCAGAGACGAATGCCTTAGAGCAGGTATGGACGATTACATTAGTAAACCTATTAATCTGGAATTTTTAGTTGGTGCATTAGAACGCTGGGGGAAATTAATTAAAAAAAAATTGCAGGAAGTATTTGAAGAAGAAATTGTATAATTGCCTATAGAGTGATATTGTGTCTGATAAAATGCTATTACATTTGTAATAGCATTTTTTATACAATTTATCTCTGTTATTGTTCTGAGGGCTGAGCAATTTCTTTATCTAAAGCAACAGGACTACCTAAAGCAGGCGTGCCGTCGGTATTCCAGGTAAAAGGTTGCATACGCGGAGAGCGTTTGTTGCTACAACCTTGCCCAGCTTCAGGATTTGCATGATAGATTATCCAATGCTCTTTTCCGTCTGGCGATTTAAAGAAAGAATTATGCCCGGGAGCAAAAGCTTTCCCCTCCTGATTGGCTTTAAAGATAGGTTCATCCGCTTTTTTCCAGGAAGATGCCTGCATTAAATCAGCCTCGGCATTGGCTTCTAACAATCCAAGTGTATAGTTATCAGTCCAGCAACCACTTGCCGAAAACACGATAAATATTTTTTTACTGTTATCGGACTGCCTTAAAAACTGAGGACCTTCATTTACGACGGGCAAAGGGCCTGAACCCATTTTTTCCCAGCTATGCTCGGGAGTTGATATTTTTGTACGCTCACCTTCTATTGTCCAAGGGTTTTTAAGTTTAGCAATATAAATATTCTGGCTTACATTTTCAGCCCCCTCCCAACCTGACCAAATTGCATATAACTGCTTATTAACTTCAAAAATACTCATATCAATTGCCCATCTGTTAGTCGGGTCTGTAACTTGCCCTTTCAAAGTCCAGTTAGTAGTAGTAGGGTCTGCATCCGGGTTCTCTATAACCCACATCCTATGGTTATCGTTTTTTCCGTCATCAGCTGCAACATATACATACCATTTACCATTCAGAAAATGTAATTCTGGTGCCCACAACTCTTTGGCGTAGTTTCCTGTCGGAGGGGGTGTCCATACTACCCTCCCTTGTGTTTTTGATAATTCAGCCAGATTCTTTGTTTTCCAGAGAGTAATATTTTTACCTGTCGTGTGACAGTAATAATAAAATCCATCTTTGCGAATCACCCAAGGGTCAGGACCGGTAGGTAAAAGTGGATTTCTGAATGTAGTCTGAGCCTGACAGATAACAGGATTAATTGATAATAGGCAAATGAGGCTAAAAATAAGTTTTTTAGACATATTACAGTTTATGAATAAAGATTGAATAGAATTAAAGCGTTTTATCTGCTTTTTAAAGTCCAAATAAAAAGCAAGCGATATACTTATGCAAATGATGAGAAGATAATTTTTGCCCAGCTGAAAGTACATAAAAAAAGGCGGATAAACCGCCCTTTTGTCAATGATGTCCTTCGTCAGCCTGTTTACGATCGTAATTGTTAGCGAAAGTAAAGCCTAAAAAGATAAGCCCGAGTATAAAGACAAATAAATCGCCAAATACCCAAAGGATTGTCATACATAATAAAAAGATTACTAATGTAAGCCAGTTAGGAAGTGATTTTGAGCCTGAATGTTTTGCCATGATTTATCCTGATACGTTAGATTCTGCTTGCAAGTTATGATATAACTCCCAAAATTGAAAATATTACTTGAGTTTCTCATAAAAAAACGAATTACCATCTGCTAAAACAGAACCAATTGGTGCAGGTTGATATAATACCAAATATTTTGGAGTTTCTGTAAAGGAAATAAAAGAATAGGTCTTACTATCTTCAAAAATCAGCTTATCTTTCTGATAAGTAGCTTTTTCATCTGAGCTTATACTCACATCAGAACTCTCTATCACCTTTCCGTCTTTCGTGCGGGTATAGGTACCTTTTGCGGCATTAAATGTTAAAACTTCTTCATAATCAGGCTGAAGCTCGCTTGGCCCTTGTGGCGACGGGAAACCAATACCAATTTTCACTAATTTCCATTCTCCGTTTAATTCGTTCAATAATGGGTCAGGTGTTATATTTTCGCAAGCCGTTAAAAGCAAGAGAGTAGAGATAAAAATCAGCATAGTTTTCATAGTTCAATACGGTTTTTAATGATAGATTCATACTTTCATAAAATGGTTGGAATCTAAAAATCAAACTCTATAATTTCAGGGTCGTTCAGAAAACTTTTAATTGCCTTTTCATGATTTTTTTCCGGCCCTCTGACAGACCACGTTCCACTTATCAGATCATTCGATTTGGTTTGCATATTGCGTTCAGCCACTAAGCCAAATTTTTCAAACTTGTGTTCATAATGCTTCAGTGTATCATTATTGAATTTACAGACAATCCGATAGGTGCGAATCAGGTTTCTTTTCTTGATTATGGTTTGAAGTGGTACAAGCCCATATAGGGCAAATATAACCAATAACATCGCTACAAAGCCAGTTTCGTATAGGCCTTTGCCAAAACCTACGCACATCCCCAAGGCAGCGGTAACCCATGCGGCAGCAGCGGTAGTAATACCAGTAATGCGCCCACTTGAATTATCTCTGAAAATAATACCACCTCCCACAAAGCCGATGCCTGTTACGATATTAGCTGCAATGCGCGAGGGGTCGGTACCCAATTTGATAGAGATAAGGGTAAAAAGTGTAGAGCCAACACAAATCAATATCATGGTTCGGAGTCCAGCAGATTTACTATGGTACTCCCGCTCAAAACCAATAATTGCCCCAGTACCTGCCGAAATCAGGAGTTTAATTATATCTTCTGTAATAAATTCTATAAACATGGTATGATGGAAGCCATTAATTGGTTAACAATTTAGCTTCTTATTTGTTATGGAATAAGCTACGTATGGCAACCAACGATAGCTTAAAGTATTATTTTATTATTTTAGGTAAAACTTAACACAAATTTTTTGTATTTTCTGAATACTTTGGTTGTATTTGCAAATTATTTTAAAACATCTCCAAATAAAATCCTTTATGAAAACTGATCTCAAACAAAAGGCCTCTGAAATTGCCGCTGCCCTTGCCGATGTGGTAATAGGAGAAACAACCAATAAAAAGATTAAAAAAGCTATCGATAAAACTGCAAAAAAATTAGCCAAAAAAGTAGCTAAAGTAAAAAAAGAAGCAGAAAAAGATAAACTGAAAGAAGAAAAGAAAGCTTTGAAAAAAGCAACTGAGAAAGCAAAGAAAGATAAGAAAAAAGATCAAAAGGAAGATAAGAAAGCTCCTTCTCTAAAAGTTGATGCACCAAAGCCAGCACCTGCTCCTGAAGTACCAAAAGCGGTTGCTCCGAAGCCAACTCCGGCTAAACCCGCGCCCGAAAAACCCAAAGCAGTAGCTCCAAAACCAAAAGAGCCAACAGCCTAATAGCAGAACTTATCTATTCAGACTTTCATGATTACTATCATAAAAAGGTGTAAATCCCTACTGATTTACACCTTTTCCTTTATACTTCTCCTGGTTTCGACTACTATAGCCCAAAAGGCTAATGAGTTGATTATTACCGAAATCATGGCAGACCCTACTCCTACCAAAGGGTTGCCAGAAAAAGAGTATATTGAATTATATAATCGTTCTGAGAAAAGTATCAATCTCAATCAATTCATTCTTTTTTATAATACTACCTCAGTCAGATTCCCCGATGTTTCTATTCAACCTAAAGAGTATCTGATAGTAACTCACCGAAATAACATACCCGATTTTCAAGCTTATGGCAAAGTAATTGGGCTTAATAATTTCGCCCTCAATAATACCGGTACAACATTAATTATTAAAGATATTAAAAATAGTGCGCTATTTTCTGTGAGCTATAATGAAAAATGGTACACTAAAAGTAAAACGCAAGGCTTTGTCTTAGAGATGATTGACACTGACTTCTCTTGTGTAGAAGAAGGCAATTGGGCTTCGAGCGAAGCCATTTTACAAGGTACACCAGGTAAAGAAAACTCAATTAAGGCCTCTCAACCTGATTTAACGCCTCCGGGTCTGGTACGCTATGAATTAGAAAATGCTTCTACTATAAAACTGGTCTTTTCAGAAAAACTGGATAGTCTTTCAGCAGTCAGCTCTAACGCTTATACTATAGATAAATCACTAACAATAGATAAAATCAGGATTGAGAGCCCAACGAACCGTTATATTTATCTATCCCTTAATTTTCAATTGCAAGAAAATACCTTATATACTCTGACAGCCAGAAATATAGCGGACTGTTCGGGGAATGTCTTGAAAGAAGCAGAACTAACCATTGCTGACATTCAACCTGCTGATTCGGGCGATGTGGTGATTAATGAAATTTTATTTAATCCCAGAAGTGGTGGAGAAGACTTTGTAGAAATCTATAATCGTAGCAATAAATTTATCAGTCTGAAAGACTGGGCATTGGGCAATATTGATGCGAAAGGCACTATTGCTAATAGTAAACCTATAAGTAGTACTCCATTCATTTTGAAACCAAAGCAGTTTTTAGTCTTAACCAAAAGTGTGGAAATCATTAAAAACCAGTATTTTAAGGCTATTACTGATAATATTTTAGAAATGGTTTCCTTACCGACATTCCCTGACGAGAGTGGTACAGTTATTCTAATGAATAATACTCAGAAAGTCTTTGATCGGTTTGACTATGATGACAACCTCCACCATACCTTGATTGATGATAAGTCAGGTGTATCTCTTGAAAAGGCCGATTATAACCTCTCCTCTTCTGTACCTTCCAACTGGCATTCGGCAGCAGCTTCAGAAGGGTACGCTACTCCAGGTTATGCCAATTCGCAAGGTATATTGTCTAATCAAAAAAATGCTTTTTCAATAGAACCTGAAATTTTTACACCTGACGGAGATGGCTTTGACGATGTAACTCTATTGAAATTTCGATTAGATATATATGGCTATATAGCCAATGCTTATGTTTTTGATATAAATGGACGGATGCTGAAACAATTAGCACAGAACCAGCTATTAGGCTCAAGTGATCAGATAAGCTGGGATGGTAAAAATGCCAGTAATGAAATAGTAACAGTAGGGTATTATGTGATATTGGTAGAATTATTCAATCCTAATGGAGAAAAACAGGAGTTTAAGGGCAAGGTGGTAGTTGGTAGCAAATACTAAAGCCAGCCTCTTTCCATTGCTATTTTAACTGCTTCTGCTTTACTGCTAATATCTAATTTCTGATAAATATTTTTTAGATGCGTACGTACTGTATGAGGGCTGATAAACATAGCATCGCTTATATCCTGATAAGTAAAACCTTTGGCAAAAGCCGTTAATATTTCAATTTCACGCTTAGAAAGCATTATCTGTTCGACCAAATTCTTCTTTTCAGTTATTTCTACTACTTGCGGTTGTGCCTCGGTCGTAACGCCCTTTTTGATATTGACAAATAAATATTCTTTTACTCTTACAAGCATTGCTACAGACAATATCATAATTTCTAACAAAAAACCGAATAAATAAGCATAAGGCTGAACAATCCAGATATCTAAAATATGATTAAAATATTGTGGCAGAATGTATGATAGTGTAGGTGGAATAACTGAAACAATATAAATTCGTGACATAGTATTTTTACGAACTGATGCTAATACTGTGAAGTAAAGAAAAGCTAACAAACAGACAAAGAAAATACGGGCAATCCAGGCGGAAAACTGGAGATAAATATCTGATGCTCCTGCAATCCAAATCGGTGAGAATAATGAAGGTAATAATAATATCCAGAAAACAATGCTTAAAACACGCAATGTCCGTTCAAAAAAAGGCCGGTCAGATAATGATAGTTTTGTAAACGAAATAATAAACAGAATACTCCAGAAAAATATACTATAACTGAAATACTGTGTTAAATCTATTACACGGTTTCTTATTAAACCGGCTGGCAGGTATTCATACAAAAATCCGTCAAGATGTAGAAAAAGTAAAATAAGACTTAGCACATACATACCGTAGAAATAGAAAATTCTCATATTAAGCAGATAGCCAACAAGGAAGTTTCCAATCACGATCAAGATAAGAATCCCAATGATAATCCCCCAGAAGAAATTAAGTTGGCGGTCGCTTTTTTCAAATACCCTGGGGTTCCAGACAATGAGGGGAAATTTAATTGAGTTCAGTAAATTTTTCCCTTTCAGATAAACCATATACTTTTTTCCTGCTTTCAGTTGTAAAGGAAACACAAAATCTCTATGTACATAAGCCCGATTGACAATCGGTGTAAGGTAGCTTAGGTTTTCAGACGACTGAATAACTTTCCCTTCATTCACGAGATAAAAACTGAGTTCGTCAAAAATTGCACTATTGATATGAAACAGATATTGATTATCAGTCTTGCTTGCTATCTCGAGCCTGACCCATCCTGTTCGTTTTCCCCAACCAAAATTGGGAATCCCAACTTTTGATAAATGAAAATATGCTTGATTATGCCGTAAAAGGCTGTCAATAGTCAAGGTATTAGAAGAATCTTTTAAAACGAATAATCGCTCTCGAATTTCTTGTTTTTGCCAATTGCTATTCAACCAGATAGTTTTCTGGCAGAAGGTAGTAAAAGGCAATAAAATAAGGAATAGCAAACGCATTTATTTCTGTTTTGTGGCAATTTAAGCAAAATACCACAAATGAGGTATTGAATTATGCAGTATTCTAAAGGTCATTTGCAAAAGATTTCTCAACGAGGATAGCCATGAAAACTCACAGACTGCTCTTAGATGACTTAAAGGTCTTATTACGAAATCAGAATTTTATTGTACAGTATCCTTCTAATACAGAGCATCATTTACAAGCTTATTTTGAAAACATTGAAATATTGGCTCTGTTAAATAAAATAGGCTTTAAAAAACGGCTGAGCAGTCAGATTTATTTAGCCATGATTCATGAACAATTCAAAGATTTAGTTCAATTAAGCTCCCCTGCCAGATGGCAGTTGTTTCTGTTAATAATAATTGGAAAAACTTTGGGTTATCGGATTTAAACAAACAAAGCCATGAAAAAAAACATACTTTTATTCCTATTACTTCCTGTAGCATTATTAGGTCAAAATTACAGTATTCAGAATAATACTAACAGCATTCTCCTGACTCCGCAGGGCATCCAGACCCAAAAAAACAAAGGGAGTTTTTTATTGAATGATAATGTTTCATTAGGGCACGATGCACTCAAAAATAATAAAGCATATAGTGGCGCAGGCATAGGCAATACAGCCATTGGTTTCAGGGCATTGAGAGACAACGCCATTGATTCGTTGGTTGATTCTTATGGATTTTATAATACAGCTATTGGTAATAATGCCTTATTGCAAAACCAGACAGGTTATGAGAATACTGCTATTGGCAAAGATGCGCTGACCTTTGGTACTTCGGCTAAACGAAATGTAGCAGTTGGTGCATCAGCAGGAAGAGACATTGAAGCAGATTATACTATTGCCATTGGTGTGAATGCCATGAGTGGGAGAAAATACGGAAACAGAAACACTATAATAGGTTATGAAGCAGGATTATTTACTGGTTCTTCTACAACTGTTGATAGTGCTAATGTACTGATAGGTTACAAAGCAGGCTCAGGTATTAATTTAGGAAGTAATAAACTTTATATCAGTAATTCTGAAACCACAAATCCGCTGTTATGGGGAGATTTTAACCTGAAATACTTAGGCATAAGTGGGAAGCTCGGTATTAATATCAAAACACCTGCCAATAATCTGCATATTCATGAAACATCCGCAGCAAATAGCTTCGCTTCATTTACTAATAGTACTTCAGGTTCAACTTTTACAGATGGTCTGTTAATTGGCATAAACAATTCAGCAGATGCCTTTATTTTACAAAGAGAGAATAAAAATCTATTCCTGGGAACGAACAATTATACGGCCATGAATATCAGACCGGATGGAAATGTTGGTATAGGAAGTTTATCTTCGGATTTCAAGTTACAAATACAAAATGGAGATCTGGCTATCTACAATTCCTTTGACGCCAAGAACTGGTTACTAAGTTATAATGCAAGTATCGATTACTTTGGCATATTTGAAAACAATACTTCAACACCCCGGTTTGTCATTACGAATGGCGGCAATGTAGGTATTGGTACAACTTCTCCAACAAGTCGGTTACAGGTGAATAACGGCACTATTACATTACATAATACTACAGATAATAAGCGATGGTCGTTAGGTTATGAATCTGCTGATGACTATTTCTATATTGATGAATTAGGTATAGGACGTAGATTTTATATTAAGAATGGAGGGAATGTTGGCATTGGAATCGATCACCCTTCAGAAATGCTTCATGTCTGGGATAATATTCAATCGTGGAATTATTATGCTGAAAACAATATAGGTATCCGTACCACAACTCCGGATTTTCCTCTGGAAATCAACGGTGCTTCTAATCGGAACTATAGCTACGGATATTTAAATGGCACTGCACACACTGGCGTTGCTTCCGGTTTCAATGACTACTCAATGAAGGCCTCTCATCGGATATTAGCTACTGAGTTTAATGCCTATTCTGATGCCCGACATAAGAAAGTACTCCATTTAGCTAATAATACAAATGATTTAAAGCTATTGACTCAGTTAAAAATCAGGCATTATCAGTATATAGATACTATCAGTAAAGGTAACTTACCCAAATATGGTTTCATAGCTCAAGAAATTGAGGAAGTATTACCTGAAGCCGTAACAAAGATTGGCACAGAATACATACCTGATATGTTTTGCTTAGCAAAAAAAATCATGTTCGATGAAAGCAAGCATGAGTTACGCATTACCTTACCAAGGGCACACAATTATAACACAGGCGATGTACTAAAAATTATTACCGATAAAGAACATTTTAAAACAGTGATTCAGGTGATTGATAATCAAACAATTGTAGTAGACAATTGGTTAGAGAAAACAAATAAAGCATTTATCTTTGGTAAAAAAGTCAATGATTTCCGCACAGTTGATTACGACAGAATTTTCACATTAGGTATAAGTGCCATTCAGGAGCTGAACAAAGAGATAGAAAACATGAAAACCTCTTACGAACAAAGACTTTCTGCTCTTGAAGCAAAAATGAATAATATTCTCAATCAAACCGGAAAATAGCATGAAAACTATCCTATTATTTCTATTACTCCCTACCTGCCTTTTTGCACAGATTGGCACAAAAGTACAGGCTAACAAAACATCTCTGACTGGTAAATGGACAAATAACCAGTTCGGTTTCGCTATGATACTTCAACTCAACGCTGATGCCACCGGAACATTTGACGAAGAGAAGATTACTTATAGTACTAACGCAACTACGATTTCAATGAAGCAAGACGGCGAAACAACGAATTACAGGTATATATTGCAAAACGGCCAGTTAACCCTTTCAGGTGGGGATTTAGATGCTCCAATCACTTTTAATAAAGAAGATGCTCCCTCAAATATGGCAGCGCAAAAGCCTTCTTCAGCCAATCAACAGCCTAAATCTAATGGTGTATCTATCACAGGTACATGGTCGGGTAATGGAGAAACCATGATTTTTCAGGCAGGTGGACAAGGCTCGTATAATGGTGTAGGGTTTCAGTATAGTATATCAGGTAATAATATCTCTATTACTGGTGCCACAGGTACCACTACTTTACAATATACTGTCAATGGCAATTATCTCACTCTAAGTGGTAATGGTACTACTGCTATTCTACAAAAAGGCAAAGCAAATAGTACATCATCGGGCGGATATGGGCAAACACAAAGCGGAAACACAGTGAGTGGAGGTATTGACCAAAGCATTGTTGGCAAATGGTGCTGGGCTAATACTTCTTCTACTTACAGTAGCAGCTATAATAGTACTAAGTGTATTGTCATTAATGGAAATGGCACCTATGAATACTATGCAGAAGGTTCAATAAGCGGCTATGGAGGTGGTGGTTATGGTGGATCAAACAGCCAGAATTCTGACAGAGGTACCTGGAAATTAGATGGGAACAGAATACACGTACAATCACAGGCAGAGGGTTATAAAGTTTACTCATTTGAAAAGCGAAATCACCCAAAGAATGGTGAGCCGATGATTGTAATTGATGGGGATACTTATGTTACTTATTACAAAAAAGCTCCCTGGAGATGAGGCTTATCCAAAAACCGCAGTCCTTTTATAGCCGGAACAGTGCCCATATTATTTTAGGTGCGGGTATGCTATTGTTAATTAGTGCAGTGTTTATATATGGTAGTCAATATATTTTCATAAAAAAGGCACATAAAACCGTTGGTATAGTAACTGGCTTTAGTTTGCCCAAAGGTAAGACATTAAAGAGACCAGTGATTGAATATTATACATCTGACCAGCAAAAACATGTTTACTATCATTCAGAGGGAACAAACCCTCCCAAATATCATAAAGGTGAAAAAGTTAAAATTTACTACAACCCGTTGAATCCTGAAGATGCAAGTTTGGGTTACAGTTTCATTCCAATAATAATCCTGTGCATTTTCGGATTGGTGTTTACAGGTATTGGAATAGTAATGAACAGATAATCTGATTAGCTGCCTTAGGTTTGCAAAAAATAATGCTGAATAGAAAAATAAGCTTCTTATTATAACTAAAATTATTAATGAAATCATGAAAAGAACAGATCCTCTCAGATATGTTATACTCCTTTTCTTGCTTATAGGAATTGGATTTCTTGGCGGAGCTATCTATACCTTTATATCCCATCGGAATTTTATGGAATCTGCCGTTAAAACTACCGGTCGAGTAATAAATCTGCATTCTAACAGAAAAGGTAGCAAAGCACCAGTCATTGAGTTCAGCGATGCAAACGGGCAAGCCCATTTTTATTATCATAATGTTTATACTCAACCTTCTGCTTATGACTTAGGAGAAACGATAGACTTGTATTTTAACCCTGTAAATCCTGAAGATGCCACCTTGGGTGGTTTTTCGGCATTAACTGCTATTTTCGGTTTTATCGGATTTATTTTTACATTAATCTCGATTATTTTTATCAAGGTTTTCTGGAATCATCAAACAGCAGTAACACATCAAAAGCATTATTAGTTGCTGTGGCGAATTATCGTGATTTCCTGCCTTGTCTTTGAGATATTAAATTATTTCTGTGGTTTCTTTGCTCTTCACGCTCTAAGTGTAACCCGTAAGCAGAAACACACCCTAATGCAACAAATTGCGAAACTATAAATAATACTACTATCATGGTTTTCAATATTTTTATAATATAATAGGTATCAAAATATTTGCCAAGCCTGATAATAGCCTAAAAATCAATATTTTGGGGAAACAATTCCCCAAAATATTTTAAAATCTTTGATTTTAAACCCCTTCCGCTTTCAAGAGCTTAATATCCTGAATCATATTTTCTATATCTAAGGGTAAGGTAGCATTATACACACCTCTGATATAACCTTTTTTGTCGATCAGAAAAGCGTTTTCTGTATGCAGAAACCCTTTATTATCCTTCTGTAAACCTATTTCTTTTTCTGCAAAATAAGCTTGTCTGGCCAATCTATAAATTTGCGTTTTATCTCCTGTCAGCAAATGCCATTGCCGGGAGTCAATTTTCCAACGTTCGGCATATTTTTTCAGTTGGGCTACGCTATCCGTTGCAGGCATAACAGAATGAGACAGCAATACTATTTCTCTATCATTTTTAAAAGCTTCCTGCACAGTTAACAGGTTCTGGGTCATGGTGGGACAAATACTCGGACAGATTGTAAAAAAGAAATTAGCTATATAAATCTTATCCTTTATGTATTTATCCGAAATACATTTTCCTGATTGGTCTGTAAACTGGAAATGACCGATAGTATGTCTCTGAATGGTCTTTAGTTGTGACTTCGTGTACCAATGAGGCGTTAAATCTGGTGAATTATAATAGGGTAAAGTTTCAGTTTCCGGTTTTTGGCAAGCCATCAGCCCCAAATACAAAAACAGGTAAGTGCAAACTCTGCATAAAAATACTCGATACGCTTTCATACTTTACTTTTCTTTTAGGTTTTATAAAGGTATTATTTTCGAGTTCAGACATACAGTTTTTCACACCGGGTAGTCCGAATCGTCTACCATTTTTAATTACATAGTTTGATTTCAGGGTACCATCATCAAACCATGCCTGCTGATGTCCTTCTTCATGGCCTTTCAGATAATTGAATTGCTGAATCAATTTTCCATTAATTGCCCATGCTTGTTGTACACCCTCGTGTTCATCATTATTGAATTGGTAGATAAACTTAAGTTGGCCGTTTTCCCACCATGCCTGGTGTAGTCCTTCCTTTCTGCCTTTCACATAGAATCTTTGTTCTGCTAATATCCGGTCAGGATACCAGGTTTTGGAGTAGCCCTCTTCCCTACCCTCATAAAAAGGAATAACTCTGGCGGTATCACCATTAGCGTATAATGAATATTGCCAGCCTGAAAAAGGTTTTTGCCAATAATAAAGCACTCCCTGGTTGTGAGCAAAGGCTGCATCATTTTCCAAAACATAACTATCGGGTATTGCAATCTGTGCTGTCTGGAATTGGCTCGTTGTTGGGTTACAAGACCCGAGTAACAGGTATAAGCTACTGAGAAACAGTACCCGGCGAGCCATAAAATCCGTTGCCATTGATATAAGGATCGGTTGAAGTGATATGATAATGATAGATTCCGTTAGGATAATCTTTTGTAGCATGCGAATGCCCATGAAAAGCATCTAAATCGCTATTAGAGACTGTTTTGCCATTTTCAGTAGGACCATAAACCGGGAAGCCATCTAAGAGGAAGCCAAGTAAAACATCTTTCCCCTTTTTGGCTGTCAGGTATGTAGGTTCTACATGATAGTGATATTGCCCTTGCTGCTGAGGATGCCCGTTATACTGATCGAAACTGTTGATCTCATTGGTTAATGGAGCTCTTTGAGCTGCATACTGGTTAAAGAAAGGAACACCATTCAACGAAACCCCTATTGGCCCTAAAGGTGTGGCTGTAGTGTTACTTGCTTTAACAGGATTAACCGGAATCTTGAAAGTCAGGTTCTGTGAGGCAATCCGGTTGGGATTCAGATTAAATCTTGCATTTGTTCCGTTGTAGGCTTCATACATAGTGCTTGCCCATTGTGTGTCTTTATAATAAGGCGTTTTATGGTCGGGTAGTCCATTACTTTTAATGACTACAAAATTACCTTCTGTATATATCTGTAAACTTGCATTAAATTGCTTGAAGACCTCTGGAATTGAGCCATTTGTGTTAGACAAAACGTTTTGTCCACCCGCAGTCTGATTCGGATTAGAAACTGTCTGCTGCTGCGTTGATCTATTATCAGGTAGGGGTGTATTTCCCTGACAAGCTAACAGATAATAACCTGCAATTATTAATAGTGAAAGTATCCTTTTCATTGTCTGATAAGATAGGGGTTATTTTTGAACGTTATTACATATACGAAATATTAGAGCCTTAGGAAGGGTTGTGACCCCTTCCTAAGAAAAACGGGATTCAAATCGTCAATTATAAAAAAGCTTATTTTTTACCTTTTTTTGGTGGAGGTGGTAGTTCTTTTTGAAAGATTCCTGTGGCATCAAATAACAATCCTAATGGTTTGCTATCTTTCTCTATTAATACATAATAGTTACCCTCTTTGTCTTTTCCTGCTTTTTTAAGGGTAGCGCCAGCATAGGTTTTGTTTATATAATCTGTAATAGTAGCTGGTAAAGTTGCTATATCTACTTCTGTTAGCTGTGGTGGTGCGGCCATTCCCTCACCATCCTGCTGCATTCCCTGTTGTGGAGGGGGAGGTAATTCTTTATTAAATGTTCCATCTGAATTAAACAGTAAACCGATTGATTTTTCGTCTTTTTCGATCACAACATGAAAGTTACCCTCTTTATCTTTTCCTGCTTTTTTAAGAATTGCTCCAGCATAGGTTTTATTTATGTAATCTGTAATAGTGGCCGATAAATTACCTAAATCCACATTAGTTAATTGTGGCCTTTTTTGCGTAGAATCACCTGGAGCTTGTCCTCTTAATCCATCAGTAATAGCATTTTCTGCGGCTGATATTGATTGAGAATCAAGTGGTGATAGAGTATCCTTATTACAGGCGGTCAGGTAAATGCTCAATAGAGCAGTTCCGAATAACATTAATTTTTTCATTTGAATTGAAATTTAGAAGTGAAACGTTTAAAAGTAGCAAGCCGGCTTTACTTGTAAAGGTCAATTCATAGAGTCTGATTTTTTGTTTTATAAGGGTTTAGATGTAATAATGAAAAAAAACTTGCGCTGAAAATGAAATTTTCTAAAAAAATTACAATCATTTAATAATCAATGTTTTAACTATACTATCTATCGGGAGGCGGTGGGGCGTCAGGGTGTTCTCTACGTGGCGGAGGCCCTTGCCGATCCATTCCTCTTAAAACCTCTTCAATGATTTCATCAAACTTTTCCTTTTGCTGAGAAGTACATATTTGACGAACATCCCGAAAGTGCTTAAAGGTTAGTAAGTCTAACTGACTTGCTTCAGTGCCGATGTCCAAAGCTCTTTTCCGGAGCTCATCGTCTGACAGGCTACTATCTGCAATTGATTTAAAAAAAGCTTCTTTCAGTATTTTTATGTGTTCTCTGAGTGCCCTTGCCTTCAAGAAATGTTCTTCACGCATTACCCGATAGTCTTCTTTCTGTTTTTCATCAAAGTTTAATTCTTTTTCCAAGAAGAGTCTTTGTGGGGGGGGTTGTCTATGGGCAAAAAAAGTAAACCAGGCTATCATGCCCATATTAAGTACAACCAACACCGCAACAGCCACCCACAAAATCCTGAATCTGTTCGTATCTTTCATAAGCTCATTATTTTGAATCAACTTCATCAATGGTCAGCCCATATTCTTCGGCAAATGACCCCGCATTCTGTTCGTCCCGGCCGTAATCATTTCTTTTTGAATAGTTAATAGCCATGCCAATATTTAATAAGATAATAATCGCTAAACCTGACCATATTAAAGCAGGTTTCAAGACCCATCGAGGTAGTCTCTCTGTTTGCTGCTGCATTCTCGCCTGCAAGCGGGTATAGAAAAAGGGGTTAGGCTCTGCTCTCTGGAGTTCATCTAAAACCTTTAAGGTCTGGTCTGCTTTCCGCTCAGCTCTTTCTGTATTCTTCATTATTCCCGGCATTTATATTTCTTCATTCATGTAATACTCTTTTAATAGCTTCCTCAGAATTGTTCTGGCTCTGAATAAAAGAGATTCAACCGATGAAAGTGATACTTGCATCACTTCCGCAATTTCCTGATAACTTAAGCCCTCAATATTACAAAGAGTAAAAGCTACCTTCTGGTTATCAGGTAGTTTATCTATAGCTTTAAATAAGACCTTGCCCCGCTCTTTGTTTTCCAATTCAATACCTGGATGCTCAAATGTTGCCGGATGATGGATTGCTTCATTATCCTGGCCAAATAAGCTTGTAAAAAAAGCAAATCTTTTGGCTGTCTTTTGCTTCCTATAGGCTTCCAAAGCTTTTGTTGTCGCAATTCTGTATATCCATGTTGATAATTTAGCCTCACCTCTGAATAGTTGAATTGATTCATATACTTCTATAAAAACCTCCTGCGAAATATCCTCTGCGTCGTCTGTATTCTGCAAGATAGACAACACCGTATTAAACACCTTGTTCTGAAATGTTTCTACAAGATGACGAAAGGCAAACTCAGAGCCATTTTTAAGGTCTATAATCAGTGCTTTTTCTTCCAACAAGCGCGGTTTTATTGCTTACAATAATTTAGATGCGGAATTTAGAGAAAACTTGCGGACTATATTAAATTTTTTCTTTTATTAAAGAACCCTTCTTTCACTTCCGTGCTTTTTCCCAAATCTGAACTGTAAAAAAGTCTTATGAAACTTTCAGAATAATTAGTTTCAACAAAACGTTGCATGGCGTCGAAATGACTTATTTTACTCCTAAAATCAATAATTTTCAATTATCTTGCGTACAAGGTGTTTACTTATTTAAAATTACCCAATGAAAAATTTTTATTTCATCACTCTATTTCTTGGAACCATCATGCAGTCTATGGCTCAAACAGGCACATCAGAACAGCTA
Source organism: Emticicia sp. BO119 (assembly GCF_013912375.1). GTDB lineage: Bacteria > Bacteroidota > Bacteroidia > Cytophagales > Spirosomataceae > Emticicia. The sequence goes on from NZ_JACETV010000008.1 coordinate 111,885, forward strand.
AAGAAGACCATTGAGGCAAAACTCAGTACAGTTGAGGGAGAATTTGCCTTAGCCTTTAAAGACTTACAGACAGGGCAAACGCTATTTATCAATGAAAAAGACAATTTTCATGCGGCAAGCACCATGAAAACGCCGGTGATGATAGAGATTTTTAAGCAGGCAAGAGCCGGGAAATTTAAATTATCAGATTCGATTGTAGTAAAAAATGAGTTTAAAAGTATAGTTGATAGCAGCCCATTTAGCCTGGATATTACTGACGATAGCGCCGATGAAATGTATAAGAAAATAGGCAAGAAAATGACTATCTACGACCTTACTTATCAGATGATTATCGTAAGCAGCAATTTAGCTACCAATATTCTGATTGACTTGGTAGATGCTAAAAAAGCTAATGCTACCATGCGGACATTAGGTGCTGATGATATTCAGGTATTGCGTGGCGTTGAGGATAGCAAGGCATTCAAATTAGGCATGAACAATACCGTTACGGCTTACGATCTGATGACGATTTTTGAAAAACTTGCCCAGAAAAAAGTAGTGAGTGAGCAAGATTCAGAGGATATGATTGAGATTTTACTCGATCAGAAATTCAGAGAAAAAATTCCTGCAAAGTTGCCCAAAGAAGTAAAAGTAGCTCATAAAACAGGTTCCATTACTGGTGTTCAAAATGACTCGGGGATTGTGTATCTGCCCGATGGAAGAAAATATGTTTTAGTTCTGCTTTCAAGAAAACTGAAAGATGAGAAAAAAGGTATTGATGCCTTCGCAGATATATCTCGAATGATTTATGATAGTCTTCAATACTGATAAGATTAGCTTTCTTTCTCCAAGAATTCTTTAATACGATGCGTTTTATCTTTGCCTACTAATTGAATAAGGTCTGCTTCTGGCGCATTCTTAATATTGGAAATGGTCTTGAAATGTTTCAAAACTTTAGTGGCTGTTAGCTTTCCGATACCAGGCGCGCTTTCCAGACTACTTATCAGGAAGCCCTGGCTACGGCGGTCGCGGTGATGGGTAATACCAAAACGGTGGGCTTCATCGCGACAACGCTGAATCAGTTTCAGAGATTCTGATTTTTTATCAATATATAATGGAAGTGTATCTTCCGGAAAATAGATTTCTTCCAGGCGTTTGGCAATTCCTATAATCGGGATTTCGCCATATAAACTTATTTCTTTAAGTGCCTCACAAGCGGCAGAAAGCTGCCCCTTACCTCCATCAATGATTATCAAATCGGGCAAATCTGCTTTTTCTTCCAATAATCTCGTATATCGGCGGGTCACGACTTCTTTCATAGTAGCAAAGTCATTCGGACCTTGCACTGTTCTCGGAATATAATGTCTATATTCTTTGGGAGATGGTTGCCCATTAATAAAACAAACCATCGCCGATACCGGATTGGTGCCTTGTATATTTGAGTTATCGAAACACTCAATATGACGCGGCAGATTTTTTAACTGCAAATCCTGTTTGAGTTTCACCAATACCCTATCACGTTTATTTGTGGCGCCACTGGCAGCAATGGCGTCTCTTTCAGCTTTCTCTTTTCTGAAATACACCACATTTTTCAACGACATATCCAGCAATTTACGCTTATCCCCTATTTGTGGTACAGAAATATCGGCTTTCATGTCTATCGAAACCGGGATATTCGTTACTATCTCTTTCGTGGTACTTTCATATTGCTGGCGTAACTCAACAATAAACATCACCAGTATTTCTTCGTCCGTCTCCTCCAGTTTTTTCTTGACATCCAATGTCTGCGTTAGTGTAATTGTCCCATTGATTACCTTAAGGTAATTGATATAGGCTGTTGTTTCGTCAGAAGTAATACTGAATACATCTAAATCTTTGATAGAAGGATTTACTACCGTGGCCTTGCTCTGATAGTTTTGGAGAAAATCCAGCTTCAGTTTAAACTGGTGTGCTTCTTCAAATGCCAGCTTTTGGGCTGAATCCTGCATTCGCTGTTCAAAATATTGCTTTGCCGGAGCAAGATTACCCTTTAAGATATTATGCACCTGTTCAATTTCTTTCAAATAATCTGCCTCGGTTTGTAAGTTTTCACAAGGGCCCTTACAATTACCAATATGGTATTCGAGACATACCTTGAATTTTTTAGCATCGATATTTTCTTGCGAAAGATTCAGATTACATGTACGGATGGTATATAACTGGCTGAACATTTCGAGCAAAGCATACATGGCTTTTGAGTTTACAAAAGGCCCATACAATTTTCCTCTTGACTTATCCTCTATACGTCTGGTAGTAATTACCCTCGGAAAACGCTCATTAGTGACGCATACATAAGGATACATTTTATCATCCCGCAGCAGAATATTATAGCGGGGTTGATACTTCTTGATTAATGTGTTTTCAAGCAGAAGTGCGTCAAATTCGGTAGGTACAATCGTAAACTCCAGTTTGCGGATACTTACTACCAAACGACGTGTCTTTTTATCATGGCGATTAAAATTGGCAAAATAACTGGTTACTCTGTTTTTTAAATTCTTGGCTTTCCCTACGTAAATCACTTCTCCATCGTCGCCAAAATAACGATATACTCCCGGCTCTTCGGGCACTCTCACCAATTCGGTTTTATAATCAAAACTTATCTCAGACATAGACACCTACAATATTATCTCCCTAATTAAATATTAACAGTACTCTTTGTTAATGTGTTCAAAATCTAGCGAATACTTATGGGTATATTGTTAAACAAAGAACCAATTTAAGTATAAAGCCTTAATAAATAGTAATATTGACTGAATTTCGGGTATTTGACTTTTTTTTATCATTTATTATGTTTTTATAAATTTCAAAAAAATTTAAAATTTTTGTGACTTTCTATAAAAATTACGTCTAAAGAGCAAAACAAATGATTGTTGTGATTAACGATTGGTTTGTTTATGGTCCAAACCCTTATAATTCAGTTTTTTCTATCTTATTGCTTTACAGCATTCGCTAAAAAAATATTATTGAAAAGCCAACTCATATGGGTTGGCTTTTATTTTGAAAAAATCCTGAAAGAAAATTTGGATAGTCTTGAAATTTATAGTTACTTTGTATTACAAAGTTCTTTTTATGCATGAATTTAAAAAAGATTACTATCTCTTTTACTATTAGCCGCCCAACTTTGAGTCTGGCTTTATTGACACTCCTGAGTTTTGTGCTTCTGATTGCAGGTGTTATTAAAACACAGCAATTAAGAGGTATGTACCTGTTATGGAATCTGTTCTTAGCCTGGGTTCCGTTATTTTTTGCTTTAGTCGCAAGAAGATCTCAAACTTCAAAATACATTCCTGTAAAGTTTCGTAAAAGTGTTATTTATCTATGTTTAGGGTTGTGGCTTCTGTTTTTTCCGAACTCACCTTATATCATTACAGATTTAATTCATCTGACGGAATCTCATAGACATATCTTATGGTTTGATTCTGTGAGTTTCTTTATTGTGGCCTTAGCCGGATTAACTACAGGTTTGTATTCACTATATGTAGCCCATCAGATTATTCAAAGAAATACAAGCAGATTCTGGGCCTGGGGTATGCTATCTGTGAGTGTGGTATTATCAGGTTTTGGTTTATATTTAGGTCGGTTTGTCCGATTTAATAGCTGGGATTTATTTACAGATCCGATTTTTCTGTTTCGAAAATCTTTACATGAATTGCAAAACCCATTAGCTATTCAGACAACCCTGGTGTTTTCTTTAGTAGTTATGGTATTATATATTTCTTTAAATCTGTTGATTCCGCCGTCGTATGAACGTACCAAAAATGTTGCGTAGTTTTAAGTTTGCCTTTCAGGGAATCTGGGTACTGATGCATGAAAATAACGCCAGATTTCACTTCTTTGCAACAATTGTAGTAATTCTGACAGGTTTTCTGGTAGGTTTAAGCAATACAGAGTGGTCAATTATAAGTATCATGATCGGATTAGTGTGGGCGGCAGAAGCATTCAACACGGCTATTGAGAAATTATGTGATTTTGTGACGACAGCACAGCATCCAATTATCGGAAAAGTGAAAGATTTATCAGCTGCGGCAGTTTTAATTATTTCCTGCATTGCAGTAATTATCGGAATTATTATATTTTTGCCTAAAATATTAGCTAAACTATGAACGAACACCTTGAACAGCTTAAAGAGATACGCTCAATGATGGAACGTTCCTCTAAGTTCCTTTCTCTTAGCGGACTATCAGGCATTTCGGCAGGTATTTGTGCTTTAGCAGGTGCATGGTATGCACATCAGAAAATCCATGTGGATGGTCTCTATCATTTATTTGATCCTGTTGTGCGAGAAGAAATAGTTCCTTTATTGGTGATAGATGCGATAATTGTACTTATTTCTGCATTGGTAACAGGTGCTTTTTTTACCATTCGCAGAGGTAAAAGACAAGGTTTGAAGTTATGGAACTCAACCTCAAAACGTTTGTTGGTGAGTATGCTGATACCACTTTTAGCCGGAGGTGCCTTTTGCATAGCTATGCTTTATCATGGTTTTTTCTGGTTATGCTTCCCGACAACATTGATTTTTTATGGCATTGCCTTAGTTAATGCCAGCAGATATACAGTACATGACACATTTTATTTAGGCATCAGTGAAATCATTATTGGTCTAATTGCACTATTTTTGGCGCAATGGAATCTTAGATTCTGGGCATTAGGCTTTGGTGTGCTTCATATCATTTATGGGGCTGTGGTGTATTTCAGGTATGAAACAAAATAGTTTTTGTCAGGCAAATAGTATTTGCTTGCCGATACATTATGAATTTATTACAAAATTTTAATAAAGCATTTGAAAGCAAAGCCCGTTTAGGAATAATGTCGGTGCTGATGGTCAATGATGAACTTTCTTTCAATAATATGAAAGAGCTTCTGGCATTAACCGACGGCAATCTGGCTACACATCTGCGCGCCCTTGAAGAAGCCAATTATATTTCTTTCAAAAAAGAATTTATAGGTCGGAAACCAAGCACAGTATATTCAGTAACGGACGAAGGGAAAAAGGCTTTCAACGAGCATCTGAATGAATTAGAAAAATTTATCCGAGGTGCTTGATTATATTTTTTTGTCCTTTAACTTTGAAAAACAAAGTACTTTTAAAATATCAATATTATGAACAGCCCGAAATTTCGTTTTTTAGTCATTTTCTTGTTGGTTGCGGTATTTAATTATTTTTTCTGGGAGGAAAAACCCGGTATTAACCTTCTGCTATTCAATAGTTTATTGATTCTTTCATTGGTTTACTTCTCCAATAAGAGATTCGATACTCTGGCGCTAAAAATTTCTTTAAGCCTGACAATCGTCACTGGCATTATGCTGATTGTCTACAATTCATTTATCAGTTTTTTTGCACACTTTGTCTCTTTTATTATCCTGGTAGGATTGCTTCACCGTACCCAGTTAAGCACTGTCAGCGGGGCTTTGTGGCAATATGGCCTAAACGCCTTAATGACTACATTCGAGCAGTTTATCTTGCTTGGTGAAAGTATCAGCTACTTTACCGATAAAAACAAATATTTAAAGCAAACTCACAGAATTGCTACTATACTGATTATTCCGATTGTTGTATTCTCGATATTTGTTGTAATTTTTAAATTTGCCAACCCGATTTTCGGAGAGATTTTAGATTCTTCGTTTGCCAGTTTCTTTTGGGCTATAGAAGCATTTTTTCAGAATTTTTCTTTCCCTCATTTATTCTTTCTGGCTATTGGTACATTTTTTATTATCAGTGTTTTGTATAACTGGGACAGAACCAATGTATTACATCGCCTTTCTTCCAAAGCTGATACCATTCGTACGCCTGAAAAAATAGATGTGATTAAACTTGAAACTGAATATAAAACGGCTCTGATATTAATATGCTCGGTAAATGTACTGCTACTTATTATCAATGCTATTGATGTGCGCTACCTATGGTTCAATATCAATAATGACCTAAAATCGGCGCATGAGTTATCAAAATTAGTGCATGAAGGTACTTATCTGCTGATTTTAAGCATCTTGCTATCTATTGCCATTTTATTATACTATTTCAGAAAAGACCTTAACTTTTTTGATGGCAAACGTTGGCTCGTCATCAGTGCCTATGTCTGGATTATTCAAAACGGTATTCTGGTTATATCAGTATTGCTTCGTAACTATGAATACATTACCAATTACGGTCTTACTCACAAACGTATAGGTGTTGCTGTATTTTTGCTATTGACTTCAATAGGCCTGGTAATGATTTGGTTAAAAATCAAGAATCTGTACTCATTCTTCAATCTGTTCAGACAAGCCGGCTGGGCAGGATATTTTGTATTAGCAAGTCTGGCAATTTTTGATTGGGATAGTATGATTGCCCGATATAACTTAAGTACCCAAAATGCAACGAATCTTGATTATCGATATTTATATGAATTATCACCAAGAACACTTCCTATCCTTTATGAAAATAAGGAAAAAATAGTTGAGAGAATTAAACAAGTTTACAGTGATGAAAATGATAGGATGGGTCAAATTAATATATTAAATAAAAGAATAGGAAGGTATCTGGCAGAGCAAAGAAGTTACACTTGGGTTTCATGGGATTTATCAAATAGTAAGGCTGTTGAATATTTTAACAATAAAAAGTTAGAAGAGCCTACTGCCACCATGCAGCCTTAGTTAATGATAGTATTTTTCACTATTAAATCCACACATCAATACACTATAAAATTGGGCTGGCTGCCACTCATTATACGGTATAAAGAAAGTTATTGCTTAGTGACTATCAATAGTTTGTTTAGGGTTTAGTGAGCAAAATCCATATAGGCTTTATATGTGTTTTCTTTGTTTATGTATGTACAAAAAGAAAGCCTGCTTTGAGGGCAGGCTCCTATAATTTGAGTGCGATTAAATCTACTTACGAGAGATTTTCGCTAATAATTTCAGAATTTCAAGGTAAAGCCAGATAATGGTTACCATTAGGCCAAAGGCTGAATACCACTCCATGAATTTAGGCGCACGCATGGCTGCACCTTGTTCTATCAGATGAAAATCTATAATAAGGTTCATGGCAGCAATGGTTACTACTACCAAAGAGAAAATAATACCAATCTTCCCTCCCTCATGAATATAAGGTATGCTGATACCAAACATTCCTAAAATCCAGGTTACCAGATATACCAGAAAAATAGCGCCCGTGGCAGCTGTTACGCCAAAAATAAAGCGTTGTGTAGCTTGTAGTATTTTTGTCTTGTATAAAAACCACATAATCAACACCACACCAAAAGTTAAGCCTGCTGCCATAAAAGCCAAGTCCTGAAAAATAGCCGAAATAGCACCAATAGCCAGACCTTCTAATAGTGCATAAGTTGGGGCTAATTGTGGAGCCCATTCTTTTTTAAATGCCAGTACGATTGCGCATAGCAAACCTCCGATACAACCAGCCGGAATAAGCATAGGTGCGATACTCCAGCCTTCCAGTAAGCCAATCCATGATACAGCAGAAGAAGCTAAAAGGATAAATAATAAAATACCAACTTTGGTTAGGGTGCTTTGTACTGTCATCACATCGCCGTATTCTTGTGCGAAGTTGATTTTAGTAAATGTTTTTTCCGAAAATGCCGGATTAGCCATAGTTAAAATTGTTTAGATTGTAAAAACAGTTTGAAATACTTTTTAAATCAGTACAAATAAAACCACTTTTTCTGAATTTCCAAACAAGCTCAGAAGAGCAGAATATATATTCGTTTATTCTGCTCTTCTGAAATAATTATCATTCCACCGTTACAGTTCCGCCACCATTATAGCTATGGTATTCGCCATTATACATGGCATCGGCAGATACTGGACCTATAACGAACTTACCTCGTGAAACTACCCTGACTAAATAGTAGAAACTGCGCTCTGTTCCATCAGCAGCAGTATAAAAATTAATTCTATCATCTCTTATATCGAAGTGTTGAGGAGTTGAGGCATTTCTTATCCAGGTCATATCACGGTCTTCGTTCAGGCGAGGATTTTCTATTTCAAAAGCTGCGGGTAGCATATCTGTCACCACCACATTTTCTATTGGCGTAGTGCCACTGACACTTACTTTCACGACCACTAACTGGTTTTGCTTAAACTGATTAGCCGAAAGTGGCTGACCAGTACGACTGAAGAACTGACGTCTTACTCTCAGGAAGTTATCTTCTTCTACATAATTTCCGGTGGCGCTTAAGCCCTCTTGTTGTGCAAAATAATAAAGAGACCCTTTGCCTTTAGCGTCAATGGTTATTGTTTTTCCCGCTATCCCTTTATCTAATGACAATTCAGCACCTGTGAAATTAGCTAATTGCTTACTGTCAGCCAATAAAGTTGCTGTTACGTTTGACTGTCCGTTACGTTTGGCAATTTTACCCAAAGCGAGAAAGCTGAATACAGACTCCTGTGTTGACAAGTAACGATTATTCTTAATTGCCTGTGATAATACCCTCGCCATTTTCGGAATCTGCAAGTTCTGAGGATCAGATTCTACCAAACTATTCAACGAAATTGCCAGATTACGAATAGGCGAAGAGAAACTACCACCTGTTTCTTTAGCCGTATTTTCCATCATATAATCCTTCGGAATCAATTGTTTGGCACTTGTTTCATCGCCAATCTGCGCAAAACTTGCACCGAGCATATAGCGTGTATCGGTGGTCAACAGGTTTTCATTAGATTTATAATAGTTCATGATAGGCTGATTAGCCTTGCCTGCCAACGCCAGCGTATAAAGCGAGTAAATCATATCACGTTTGGCAATCGTACGAGTGTTGTAAGTACCATTTTCAACATAGGTATATTCCGGCTCTGTAGTCAATGCCTGCATAGATGTTTTAGAAGTCAGGTAATCGAGCATCCGGTTTAGGCTGTTCTCGTTTATCTCGTAATCTGCTTTTTTAGCTTCTAATAAGAAGTGAGCAGCAAAGATTGTACCCCACCAGCTCTCGTATTCACTACCAGGCCAATAGCTTAGCCCGCCATTGGCTAACTGCATGCTTTCTATTTTACGAATAGCGGCCTGTACATTAAATTGTGGATTCCAATCATTATCTCCTTTCAAACCAATTGATTTAGATTTTTTAGCAATGGTTTTAGTAAAATCGGCAAAGTATAATTGAGGGAATGCCTTAGATACCGTTTGCTCGATACAACCATGTGGGTAACCCAAAAGATAATCTAATTCTTTCGCAAATTGTACCATAGGCGAACGACTCACTAACAGGCTTGCCTCTGCGGTACCAAGCATATAATTGTTAGCTAAACTTAATGAGGCCGTTTTTCCTGCCAGTACGTCTCCAGAAAACGAAGTTTTCAAAAGCGAAGTAATAGGTCTGATAGTCAGGTCAGTGCTCTCAGAAAATTTCTCTTTAAAGCCGTTCACGGTTATGGCAATGCTACCGGTACCAATTGCCGCTGGGGCCTTTACTGTAAATAAGGTTCGTACTTCTTTTCCTGCCGGGATCGCAATTGACTGGTTATTCTGGCTCTGTAAAACCAGTCCACCGGTCAGATTCACCGCTGTACTTACAGTTGTATTGCTCTTGGTAGTATTAGTAATTGTAACAGGAATAATCACCTCATCATTCGGGCTTAAGAATCTTGGTGCACCTGTGCTTATCACAATCGGATCTTTTACTTTCATATTGGCATTGGCCGAGCCAAATGCCTCTTTATTATAGGCTACTGCCATGATACGTAAATCGCCCGAAAACTGTGGAATATTAAATTCAAATTGTGCTTCACCACCTGAATTGGTTTTCAGGATACCACTCCAGATAGCCACTAATTTAGTACGCCCGTTACTTAATGGATTAACTCTTTTTTCTAAATTATAGCCATCTCCTCCAATGCTGCTTTTACTCGACAATGACAATTCAGGGAAAAGGAATGGATATAAATCGTGACTGCTTACTTCTAAGGCCTGTTTCTGATAGAAGTAGTTATAAATATCAGGAGTTTTGAAGTTCTTAATCTGGAGGATGCCCTCATCAACTACTGCTACTGTCAACTCTGTATTTGCTTTGCTCCTGATTGTGATCTTTTGTTTGCGTTTTGAGCGTGATTCTTTGGCAGTGATAATCTGCACAGGTAAAAGATTGCTTGCTTTTTCGACTTTCACTGGTGCAAAACCGTGCGCTACAGTCAGCGGTATATCTATACCTTTCATAGGACGTATCAGGGTAGCAGATACATAGACATTTGGCAGCATATCTTCTGTAATTTTTACCGATACCTCTGCTGATTTTTTATCTGTATCTACATAAAAATGTTCTAAAACCTTATTTCTTTCTACAGTTACAAGCATTTTTCCGGCAAAAGGTGTTTTCATAAGGATTTTAGCGTTATCGCCTACCTGATACTTTTCTTTATCCATTTCCATCAATACCTCTCCCTCATTGCTTACTTCAAAAGAACTGTTAGCTGTACTCCCATAGCCATATGCATAAAATCTTTGTAAAGCATAGCTTTCAGCTCCTGCCGGGTATATACGGATTTCATATTCGCCTGACACCTGTGGAATAAACTTTACTCTGGCCTTACCCCCAGAAAAATTAACCTCTTTGGTTTGTGCCAGTTTTTCCTGACGTCTCGAATTATACCTAATAACCCCATTTGTTTTTTCAACTACTGTCTGATAGTCTATCCGGTAAATATCGATGATTGCGCTGGCATTGCTCTGTATTTTACCATTGGTATTGAGTGCTATTAAAGGAATAGACATAGGCACGTGTGTACCTACATAATAATCAGGTAAGCTAATGCCAAAGAACGTTTGCTGTGTAAATACATCAAAGCGTTTCAAGCGGTTGAGAGGGCGACCGGTTTCGTCAAAAACTGTTACAAAAACTTTTCCTTCCAATGCACCCATGTCTTTGTAAGTAGCCGGAATCTCAAAATTCTGAGCACCTACACCATTCTCGTTGGTTACTCCCTGACGCACATCATTATTGAATTTTGTATCGTTCTGAATATCAAAACTATAGTTCTCAAAACCCTTAGCCGTGAAAACTTTTCTTTTCAGACTGAAATCCATTTCATAGTTACGGTTCGAAGCAGGAGGGCCAAACAAATTGGTAGCTATAGCCTGCATCGAAATCGTTTCACCTGACAGATACATATCTTTTGCTGATAAATCTACCTTGATTCGATCTGGCATAAACTCCTCAACACTGATAGACTTTGAGGAAAGTAATACATCATTTCCATTATAGACTTCAATCGAATAATTACCCGTTACAGCCGCACGGTCAAGAGGAACTGAAGTATCAACTGCTCCCTGAGCATTGGTACTTTTAAGAAATGATTTAAACTCCCGACCATTGGGCAACAGGATTTTAATCTTCAACGGAATATCCCCTGCAGAAGCCCATTTACTGTCTCTTACTACAGTATTGAAATGAACTGTTTCACCCGGACGATAAATATCCCGATCGCCATATACAAAAGCATAGTATCCGCTGGCATTAGCTCGCTTTCCCTCTACTTCAAAACGAGAGGTTTCTACCCTTGTATCTTCAAGAAGCATATAGTTAAAGTCATCGTCTGTACGGGCTGTAACCATAGCAACATTGAAATTCGGTGCTTTTTCCAATAGTTTTTCAAAGATTACTACGCCTTTAGTATCAGTTCTCAGAGTTTCTATTATCTGATTATTCGAGCTAATCAGATTTACTTCTACATCGGCCATTGCCTGCGCATCAATAATAGAGTTAACAAAAACCATTACTTCATTTCCATTATCTGACTTCTTGGCTATGATTCCGATATCTGAAACTGATACCAGTTTACTGGCATTAAAATAATATTCATCGTTTGAGTTAAGGTTAACCAGATATACTCCTCTTAATTTACTTTGGTCGGGCAAAGGCATATTTAAAACCGAAGTACCATGAATTTTTGGCAAATTCCCGGTTTCAATGGTTCTATCCATCAGCACATCACTATAAAAACCCTGTCCATCGTCATTATAAGTATAGCCGTTAGGAGCGCTGCTTTCGCCGTCATAATAGTAGTCTTCGTAGCGATTATTGCGTAGGTATGCCAGAATATTGTTTTCATACACTTTCAATACTTTTACCTTTACTTTAGGAATATTGGTGATTCTGGCCCCAATATTCCGGCTACCTTTAGACGATAAGTACAGACCTTTTTTATTAGTAAATTCAAGGCTGGCCGGCATTTCGCCAAAGAACAAATCTTTGGTATAGTTTCCATCTAATTTTGCGCCTATAGTTCCTCTGAGATTATCTTTGATAGTGAGTGTATAAGCTTCAGTGGTGCTGAAAAAACCTTTGATAATAAACCCATTTTCGGTTACTTCGGTTTGTGTTTCTACGGCTGGCTCAATGGTATAAGAATCTTTCAGCTTTCCATCTATAATCTGCTGGGTAGTAATCACCTTTACAAAACCCTGATTACCCTCAAAACCTGTTTCTACGTCAATCACCTTTACATGATAGGGTGAGGGCACTACGCCTTCTACAGTATAAGTCTGTTGGGTACTTGCTCCCCCGCCCGACATCTTTAAGCCCTTCTCGATGCTGGCTGTAAGAGGGGTTTCATCTTTTGATGAAGCAACTCCGTTCAAAGCCAGCACTATCTTATTGTCAGTGCCTGTATTACTAACAATGAAGTTTTTGTCAGTATCTTCTATTTTTAATTTCACAAGACTATTCAATTCAGTCTTCTGAACGGGGTAGTTGAAATCAATCCTTACTTTGGCAGTGGGGTTACCATCATCTCCTTTCATCCAGTAGGTTTCTATCTTTTTGGGTTTCAGATATGGCGTATGAAACTCAACTATTTCGTTGTCGAGCGTAAAGTTTTTAGTAGCTGATTTGCGAAGCAATGGTTTGCTAAGAACAGCCTTGTAAGCGGTGGCAGGCTTGAAGCCATTGTTAGGTGAAAAAACCAGTTCATTTTTTGCTGTCCATTTGAATACCCCTTCAACTTTAGGCTCGATTTTTACGTATTCTACAGCCTCCCAGTTATCCAGATCCGTATCCTCCACCAGGTCCTTATTAAAAGTAAAAACAAGGTTCTGAGCTTGTTGAATTTCATCTTCAAAGTTTCGGGCAGAGATACCTACTTCATTTAGTTTTGAGCAACTGCTGGTATATATAGTTGTACAAAATACTAAAAAAGAAAAGAAGAAAATATTTAACAAGCCTAATGATTTAGTCTTGGAACTGAATAGTGAAGACTTCATGGAAGTGATGTTTTAATAGGTGTTTAACGCTACAATTAACGTAGGAAATTCGTGAAATTGTAGAGCAAATCAAAAAATATTTCTTTTATTTTATTTAGCGAAAAAATGCAGGACGCATCTATTTATTTGACGGAATTTTATTTATATTTGATGTGTCAAAGAAAGTAGAGATGAAAAAAGTACTCATATTTTTTTTCTTAAGTTTATCCATAAGAAGTTGTAGTGATGAGATAACACAATCCGAATTTTTGCAATTTCATTCAAAACTCTATGGCTCCGGCTTTAAGCCTCAACCCATTAATTTAGCTAATAATGCTAATACCACCAAGTTTTTTTATGCCTTAAAAGCGCAAAGAGCTCATTATGATGAATTACTGGAAGAGATGGACATTTTGTTTCCGTTAGAGAATTTTCCGGAGGAAGAGCGAATAGAAGCTGACCGGAAATATCGTTCTTTTGTGCAATCTCACCCCAATGAGGTATTCCTGCCTATTATCAGAAGCAGGTATTCAAAATTTATGCTGGTGAATTTCAGGTTATTAGAAACTGAGAACTACGAACAGATAAAATATTATACTAATGAACTGATTGAAGCAAAATCAGACAGGCATGAACTATTAATTAAATGCCTGAAAAAGCTAAAGGGCAATATTAATGTAAATGAGTTTAATCAATTGCAAAGACATACAGTTGATATATTGAAAGAACAGCAGGAGACTGAGACAACTCAGTTAATTATATTACGGAATAAAATAGAAGAATTAGCAGTAAGATATAGAGAAACAGAAGAAAAACCTACAAGATCTTTTGTAGATGAATTAGAAAGACAAATAAGAAAACTGGAAGAGAATACAATTGCTTGTATTATAGAAGAGGTAGAAACTATCTAAATTTTACGTTTCAACTCAAAATGCTGGCCTAAATATACTTTTCTAACAAGCTCGTCACTTGCCAGATCTTCTGCAGTGCCTTGACGTAGAATTTTACCCTCAAATAGCAGATAGGCTCTGTCTGTAATAGATAAGGTTTCGTTTACGTTATGGTCGGTTATCAGAATACCGATATTACGATGCTTGAGTTTGGCTACAATGCCCTGAATTTCCTCTACGGCAATAGGGTCTACCCCGGCGAAGGGTTCATCTAATAGAATAAACTTAGGGTCAACAGCCAGGGCACGGGCAATCTCTGTCCGGCGACGCTCACCACCTGAACACACAATTCCTTTATTTTTACGTACGTGGGTCAAGCTGAATTCTTCTAAGAGATATTCCGTTTTTTCTTTTCGCTCGGCTTTTGACAATTTTGGTTTGGCTAATTCAAGTACACCCAGAATATTTTCCTCAACTGTTAATTGCCTGAAAACCGAGGGTTCCTGTGCCAAGTAACCTACGCCTAATTTGGCACGTTTATACATGGGCAGAGAAGTAATATCCAGATCATCGAGCCATACCTTACCACTATTAGGCTTTACCAGACCCGTAGCCATATAAAAAGAAGTGGTCTTCCCTGCTCCGTTAGGGCCTAAAAGCCCCACAATCTCACCCTGCCCGACCTGATAACTTACATTATTATTGACTAAGCGTTGCCCGTATTTTTTAATAAGGTTTTCTGTTCGTAGAATCATTTCTTTCTATTACACCCATTTCTTTTGCAAAACTAACGTCTTTTTTGCAGAAATCATGTTAATATTTATTAAATATGACCCTTACCTGGCAAAACCCAGTTTTAATGAAAAATTGATAATGGTATTTGTATTTATACCTCTTCCTGGGTTTTGATTATTTGCCGGATGAATAGTCCTTTGCCGCAGGATATCGGTACTTATATCCAAAAAAGACCTGCGATTGGTTTGTAACTGGTAGCCAACACTTAATCCCCCACTTAATTCTTTTGTATTATAGTCGACAATTGAGACAGAATTATTACCATCAAAACTGTGAATCCATTGATTCTGAACTTTATAACTACCAAGAACCCCTACATATAAACCATTCAGATTATTTGCAGACTTCCCTTTTACAATCCGGTTTTTCATACCTATATAATAGCGTAACTGCTCCGCAAGTTCAAAGTTATAAGCCCAAAAATTATCTGTTTCAGTAGCAAAAGTCTGACGAGTCCTCCAACCCTGTAGCATACCCGCATTATTAAAGATACTATCTATTTTAGCCCCCGTTGGCGCATGAATAACCCTGTTAAAGAACCCTGATTTTATGTTTGAATTGATTGAAAAAGGAGAACGACCTATTTTCCTTTCATAAGCTACATCTACTCCTAGGGCCTGCAAATAGCTATCAATATAGAGCATATTATTTAAGTTTACCTTAAATAATTGCTTAACCTCATAATTACATTGAAGAAAATCACAGAAATTATTAGCTGTTCTTTTATTAAAAGGAAGAAGCAATCCCAGGCCAGCTTGTGCATTGCTTGAAATAAACCATGTGGTGGCAGTCTTACCAGAGAAATTAGTATCAATCCAAAAACCCTCATTATCTACAGCACCCCGATCGCCAAGTTTTACCCCTGCCGAAACCCAGTAACTCACATTATTTCCTAATTGCCAACCCCAATTAACCCGGTAAGTTGAAGTTTCTCTGAAAACTATATATCCACTACCAAAGCCAAAATCGTAAAAATTTCCGAACCTTGGATTGACCCTATATGGGTTTATTTCAGCTTTGAGGCTTAAATACTTACCGGTTATATTTGGTTGCTGTTTACCTTGTGCTACTCTTTTCTTCATCTCGTAATACCATCTTCCCTCTAAGCCAATATTGGAATTCCAGAATAAATCATCTTTTGCCCTATTGCTACTAAAATTAACAATCAGAGATTTATCTGCACTTATTTTTTGTTCAAATTGAATAATAGGGTCTAAACTTCTGATAAAATCTTTAATAGGATAAGGATGATTTCTGGATATATAAGTGGTAGGTATTCCGGCAAGACTTATTCGCAAACTACTCTTCACAACCCGGTTATTACCGAATGCTTTTTCGTATTCATCAATCAATGTTGTCTTTTCAAAGTTTTCTACTTTTTCTTCCGAATATCGTATGCTTACACTGTCGTTTTGCGCTATTACCAATAGTGGAAAAAGGAAAAGAATATATATAATATATGTTCTCATAATAAGTTTTTTATCAATTGATAGAGATATTCCCGAACGAATTCTGAATACTAATTTTAGAAATAGCTGAGAGATTATAGGTAGCGGCTTTGGTGTTATCTGTATTTTGCACCCATTTGAATCCATCTGGTAAAAACATTTTCCCATATCTGGTTTCCAGATTGAAACCATGATTCTGCAATGGAATTTTCAGATTGATTTCGGTCTTTTTAGCATTAATTGTTAGTGATTTAAGATTAACTACCGATTCAATTTCTATTTTACCATATTGTGCATTAATTATATTTATGCCACTTAATTGTTGGAAAAAGAGTTCAGACCGTTCTGATTTAATCATGCTTACTCCACTAAAATTTTTGCTATGTACCACCCCATAGTAAGTTTCCATTTTAGCAATACCCTCCGCTTTTTGCAAGTCAAGCACACAGAATTCAGACTTGATGGTTAATTGGCTATACTTGCCTTGTATGAATATTTTCCCGAAACTGTTCTGAATGGTAACCTTTAAATTTTCAGGTAAATAAATGGTATATTTTGTTTTAAAATTAGAACCTGGTTTCTGTGCATTGCTCTGAACAACCAAGTAGTTACGCAGCAGAATCTTATCCGACATTTTATCTGCTATATATTTCAGCATTTCTAAATCATTTTTGGCAACGTTTCTGTCAGGGTGTTTGGCAATCAGTTCAATCCTGGCCTGTATTTTATCTTTTTCCCAGGTAATCAGCTCAATATCAGCCTTTTCAGCTTCTACTACAAGATTCGGAGTAATTGAAAATGTCTTTTCTATACTCTTGGTAACAACCTGCAAGGTAGTCTGAGCTTTTGCCTGTTGTAACAAAAACAAACCTATCAACAGCGGTTTTAGCAAGTGTATATATGTTCTGATTTTCTTCATTTATATCAAACGGATTTATATCTTCATTGCCATTTTTCTGATTACATCAGCTTTTTGTTGTTCAATGGTCGACAACTGTGCCATCAGTTCGGGTTCGGTATTATAGTTACCTACTGCCTCTTTTAACTGGATACTTGCATCATTCAAATCTTCCAGTTCTGATTTTAACTCTTTAAACTCAGGGTTCTGACATACATAGGTCTGTTCTTTACAGTAGGCCATTATCATTTCATATTGTTTCTGGCTATCGTCGGTTGAACTCAGAAGCAATTGCTTTTCTATTTTTTCCTGTGAATAGCTAATATCAGTTGTATTCCAAGGCTTAGTATAGATGAGTATTCCTGCTATCAGCAATACTGAAGCTGCTATTGAAGCCCATTTCCAGACAATTAATTTAGGTTTCTTTTGGTTTAATTCGCGGTTGATATTACTCCATATCTCTTCATCTGGCTCATACTCTGGTAGCTGACTGATAGCTTTTTGCATGAAATCATTATTGAGACCTGCCTCAATTCTTTTCCATACTTCGTCTGATGGCTCATATTCAGGTAATTGAAACATAGTTTTAATTTTTAAGCAACTCTCTTAATCTTTTTTTTGCATAAAAAAGCTGCGATTTTGATGTACCCTCTGATACTCCTAAAATCTCAGCCGCCTCTTTATGGGTGTATCCTTCAACTTCTATCAGGATAAAGACCGTTCGGAAACCTTCCGGTAACGACTGAATGGCCTTTTCGAGATATTCTGCATTAATGGCGTCACCCCAATCAATTGCTGTTTCTTCAGGTATCTCTTCTACCAGCTGCCACATTTTTGGTCTTTCTAATTTCCGGTAGGCTTTCCTGACCACGATGGAACGAATCCATGCGCCTAAAGTAGCATCCCCTCTGAAACTTTCTAATTTCCTGAAGACATCCAGGAAGGCATCCTGTAGCACATCGTTGGCGTCATCGAAGTCATTAGTGAGCCTGTACGCCAATGTGTACATTGCTCGCTTATAACGATCGTAAAGCACTCGTTGGGCAAATCTGTTGTTCTCTAAACAGGCCTTGATTAGTTCAGCTTCAGTCATTCAAAACGGATTAATGCAACTTTATACTAAAGTGCCATAAAGGAAGTGAGATGGTTGTATTAGCAAGAATATTTTTTTGATATTTTTATAGCTAAGCATATTTATTTGTTCGAAGGTAAACAAATACGCCTAAATTTGTTGAAATCATCAATGGTATGTCCACCCCTATATTACAACTCAAACAATTAGTATCCGGCATAAACCCGATGTCTGATGCTGACTGGGAAGATTTTGCAAAACTATGGAAACCTTTTTCGGCCAAAAGAAAGGAGATTATTACTGCTATGGGTGAAAAAGAAAAATATTTGTATTTTGTAGTAGAAGGTGTGCAAAGGGTCTATTATTTTGATGAACAAAACCGGGAAGCAACCCTGGTTTTTACCTATCCCCCATCATTTGGTGGGGTACTCGACTCATTATTATTAGAAACCGAATCAAGGTATTTTTATGAAACGCTTACTCCCTCTACTTTTTTAAGAGTCCCTTTTTCAGAATTACAACTATTGATACAAAGCAAACCAGCTATTGAAATACTTATCCGACAAGGCATTACTCATGCTTTATCTGGTTTATTGACAAGGCTAGTAGAATTACAATGTTATTCATCCGAAGAGCGGTTTTTAGAATTACTTCAACGTAGTCCACATATTTTGCAATTAGTACCTCATAAATACCTCGCTAACTATTTAGGAATTGATGCCACTAATTTCAGTAAGTTCATCAATAAAATAAAGATTTAGCTCTTGTTAATTTAATGTTGGTATTTACCAAGATTTTTGTCGGTAAGCCTTCTCAATTTTGTAGCATAATCTTTATTAAATCTTTGAATACAATGAGAAAAATTGATAAATTCCAATTACTGGAATCTTTAGAAAACGAAGTGGAAACGCATTTACAAATAGCTATACACACTTTTCAGAACCTGAATGAAACAGCTTTATTACAAATTCCCGTTAGCGGAGGCTGGAGCATTGCGCAATGCTTTGAACATCTCAATAGTTATGGTCGTTACTATCTTCCACAAATAAAGAATGCGTTGAATAAAGATACCAACAAGGGGCTAAATAGCTTTTTTAAAGGCTCCTGGCTGGGCAGTTATTTTACTAAAATGATGCGGCCGTCCAATACCAAAAAATATAAGGCATTCAAAGACCATATTCCACCCATGAACCTTCATGCTCATGCAGTATTAGCAGAATTTATTGAGCAACAGGAGACCTTATTAAATTATCTTAAACAAGCCCGAGGTATTGATTTAGATAACATACGCATCCCCATTTCTATTAGTAAATGGGTAAGACTGAAACTTGGTGATGTGTTTCAATTTATAATTGCCCATGATGAGAGACATATTCAGCAGGCGAAGCGTGTTCTATCTATAATTAAGGATTTTCAGTTTTAAGCCAGTGTGTTACACATCGGCTAATACTTAATATCCTTCAACATCAATTGAAGTGTCGTTTTATTATTGAATGTATTTTCTTCAATCTGATAGGCAATTCTGAAATATTTCTGTTCTATGAGTCTACGATAGTGCTCTTCAACCATACCAAAACCTACAGCTGTAAAAATTGCCCCTGTTTCTTCCTCAAAAAGTTCTAAACGAAGGTGTTTTTCTTTCATTATTCTTGGGGTATATTTTAGGGTGAGGTTTTCTGTCACAAAAACAGGTTGCATATTTTCTGGTCCGAAGGGAGACATCTGATTAATGATACGTAAAAACTTGGGAGAGATATCGGCCAATCTTATTTTCAAGTCTATGGCTATCACAGGTGTTAGCTGTTCTTCTGTAATATATTTGGATACTATTCTGTCGAACTCCTGTTGAAAAGGGGTAATATTATCAATATTGAGCGTCATACCAGCGGCATGCTTATGTCCTCCGAATTGCTCGAGAAGATGTGAACATTCTTCAATAGCGGCGTATAAATCAAAGCCCGATACTGACCTTGCCGAACCTGCGGCCATGGTTTCCTTAGTCTTGGTAAAAATGATGGTTGGACGGTAATATTTTTCAATGCATCGGCTCGCAACTATGCCAATTACACCTTTATGCCAATCTTCTCTATAAAGTACTGTAGTCTTAGCCGTATTGGCTAACCAGTCATCTCTTTCTATCATAGCCAATGCTTCTTCGGTCATTCGGGTATCATGTCCCCGACGTTCTATATTATGCTTCTGAATTTCATGTGCAAACGCTATTGCTTCATCAAAGTTGTCAGATAATAAAAGTTTTACAGCAGCTTTTGCGTGTTTGATTCTACCTGCGGCATTGATGCGTGGGCCTAAAATAAATACCACGTTTTCAATAGTCATATTGCTTGTAAAACCTGCTACATCTTTAAGAGCTCTTAAGCCTATACTTGGGTTTTCATTAAGTTTTTTCAGACCAAAATAAGCCAGAACCCGGTTCTCTCCGGTTATAGGCACAATATCAGAAGCGATACTTACTACACACAAATCAATAAATTCATAAAGTTTTTCTAAGGCAATATTATTTTTTAAACAGTAGGCTTGCAGGAGTTTGAACCCAACTCCATTACCTGTGAGTTCTTTGTAAGGATACAGACAATCCTTGCGTTTAGGATCAAGTACGGCTATCGCCTCTGGTAAATAATCGTCAGGCTCATGGTGGTCGCAGATAATAAAGTCTATCTTATATTTTTCTCTGGCAATTTTTACCTTATCCTGGGCTTTAATACCACAGTCTAAGCAAATAATTAATGACACCCCTTGTTCAGCAGCCCATTCAATGCCTTGCAGAGAAACGCCATATCCTTCTGTATAGCGATCCGGGTTATAGTACTCTAAATTAGTATAGAAAGTAGACAAAAAGCCATATACTAATGAAACTGCTGTAGTACCGTCCACATCATAATCACCATAAATCATGATTTTTTGCTGCTGACCTATGGCTTCTTCCAGCCGTTCAACGGCCTTTGCCATATCAGCCATCAGGAATGGGTCGTGCAGGTGTTGCAGTTGTGGGCGAAAGAAGTCTTTTGCCTGTTCAAAATCATTGATTCCTCTTTGTACCAGCATACTGGCGAGGGTTTCTTCCACACTTATTTCCTTAGCTAATGATATAACTATCTCACGGTCAGGAACAGGTTTATATGACCACCTCTTTTCAAACATTGCTCTCTCTTTATTGTACAATTACAGCGTGTAATTACAAAGTTTTTACTAATTCTTTCTGTTTTGCTGTGAGCCTGAATCGATCTCCATAAGTATCAGCCAGGCGGTCAGCCTCTTTCAGGAATGTTTCTATTCCAACATAATCGGGAAAATTAAGTGTGCCACCTGCATAAGCCGGGAAACCCCAGGCAAGAATAGAACCGATATTGCCATCTAACCGGGTAATAAGCACACCTTCGTCCAGGCAACGAATTGATTCCACTACCTGACGATACAATAGACGTTTTTTTATTTCTTCCATATCTGGCTGGTTATCAGAAACCGGAAAATATTTTGCCAAACCTTCCCAAAGGTACTTCTTACCATCGGCGGGGTATTCATAAAATCCTTTCTTATTCTTTTTACCCAATCTATCCAGATCTTCAACCATCATTTTGGTTACCTGAAATGTAGGGTCATTTTCTCCCAAAGCACCATCCTTAATAGCTTGTTTTGAGATTTTCAAGGCTAAATCCAGTGCTACTTCGTCTGAAACCGCCAAAGCTCCAACAGGCATTCCTGCGTTTTTCCCGGCATTTTCTATCAATACCGGGTCAACCCCATCATTCAATAAAGCTATGCCTTCATAGGTATAAGTCCCGAAACAGCGGGAAGTATAAAAGCCTCTGGAATCGTTTACTACAATCGGAGTCTTTCTGATTTTTTTAACATAATCTACTGCCAATGCCACAGCATAATCAGAGGTTTCTTTTCCACGAATCAACTCCACCAGCATCATTTTATCAACAGGCGAAAAGAAATGAATGCCAATAAAGTTTTCGGGTTTTGCCGATGCATTTGCTAATCCTGAAATCGGAAGCGTTGAAGTATTTGAACCGAACACGCCACCCTCTGCCAGCATTGGTTCTGCTTCTTTGGTAACCATGGCTTTTAATTCACGATTTTCAAAAACTGCTTCTATAATCAAATCACACCCTTTTAAGTCTTCTACCTTATCAGTTGTTTTTATCAGGTTTAATAATTGTTCGCCCTTCTCAACTGTTGTTTTGCCTTTCTCTATACCCTTTTTTATCAAATTTCTTGAATAATCTTTCCCTTTTTCGGCACCTTCTACACTTACATCTTTTAAAATTACCTCAATACCAGCCATTGCTGAAACATAGGCAATACCTGAGCCCATAAAGCCTGCGCCTAAAATTCCCAGTTTCTTCACTTCGGTTTTAGGAACATCTTTCGGGCGACTGGCACCTTTATCTGCTTCGTTTTTACCAAGAAACATTACACCTATCAGGTTTTTAGCCTCCTTTGATGTGGCCACCTTCACAAAATGCCTTACTTCTACTACAATAGCCCTATCCATATTTACCTGCAAGCCCTCATAGACACACGACAAAATCTCAATCGGAGCTGGATAATTTCCTTTGGTTTTATCCATTATCATGGCTGTGCCACCTGCAAAGGTACGCATACCAGTCGGAGATTGTACATTGCCACCAGGTACTTTATAATTTTCACGAGCTTTAATTGCTCCGGTTTTCTTATCAATTTCATCCCAGGGCTGAATCGCATTCGGATTAGCCAATACCCACTTAATGGCTTTTTCCATGAGTTCTTCTCTGCTATTGGCCAGATCGTTTACCATTCCATAGCCAAGTGCTTCTTTGGGATTTACCCGTTTTCCCTCTACCATTAGCATCAAAGCCGCCTCCATGCCAATAATACGTGGCAGACGTTGAGTACCACCACCACCGGGTAATAAACCCAATTGCACCTCGGGCAAGCCAATTTGTGCTTTAGGATTATCTAAGGCAACCCTATAATGGCATGAAAGACATACTTCATAGCCACCACCCAAGGCAGTGCCATTGATAGCGGCTACAACGGGTTTACCACAGGTTTCGAGCTTACGGAAAATATTATTAAAATCAAGAGAAAATTTAAAGGTTTCAGAAGGGTTTTTATCATTGTTTTTTAAAAGCATTTTCACATCAGCTCCAGCTATAAACTCATTTTTTTCAGAGGTAATAATAATACCTTTTACAACTGGGTCGGTATAGGCACTTTGAAGATGTGATTCAAATTCAGGGATAGAAATATCATTTAATACATTCATGGGCGAAGTAGTCATATTCCAGCTGATAATCGCCACATTGTTTTCGATTCTATAATTGATTTCCATTTTCAGGGTTGAATTTTATGCTTTAAAATTAAATCTGCTTTTGTTAAATCTTTTTTTCGTCCAAAGAGTCTGAATATCCTTTCCTGTTCATTAAGGGTAGGTATTCTCACAGATAGTTGATTAATATTTATTTCAAAGTATTCAGTTATCTGTAGTATTTGCCACTCTCCGTGATGAAATACTTCTAAATCTCCCATTACTTCTACCAGAATATTCTCCCATTGAAATCTTCCGAAAACAGAACGAAACTTATGGGCACCATCTGGTGTGTACTCTCTTACTTTATTGGCTTCCCAAAGCTCTTTTAAAAAGCTGGCATCGCGAGATGAAGTCAGTAAATCAATGTCGTCGGTTATTTCTAAGGGAATCCTGGTCAAAACAAGGGCCGAACTACCAATGATATAGAATGGGTCTTGTAGTTTTGCCAAATCATCAGATAAAAAGGCAATTGATTTTTCTATTTTCTCTTTCAACATAAGGATATGTTTCCAACAAAGTATGCAAGCATACTGTCATGCAAATATAGAAAATTATGTATAAGGTGTTTTGCCTGTAATATAAATTTTAGCTGGAGTACTTTTTGTTATGTGAATAAATTATTTGTATCTTTTGTAGAAAGCACACTAATTTGAAAGAGGGCGTTCAGTCAGTATTAGGATATTTTTTTGCTATGCCAACAGGGTTATGAGTAAGGCAAGAATAGCCGGTACTGCCTGAACTACAAATATTCTTCTACTTGCTGAAATAGCTCCATAAATACCTGCCACAATTACACATCCTAAAAAGAAATAAGCTACATTTTTGCTCCATACTACATCTGAAATTAGTAAAGACCATATTAGTCCTGCTGATAGAAATCCATTATATAAACCTTGATTTGCTGCTAACGAAATAGTCTTAGGGAATAACTCTTTAGGAAAGTTTTTAAATACCTTTGGTCCTCTGGTAGTCCAGGCAAACATTTCGAGGTATAAAATATAGAGATGTTCAAGGGCAACTGCACCAATCAGAATTTTAGATAGGATTTCCATTAGTCAGGTATTATAGGTTATCGGGTACAATATAGGTAATTTAGCTGATTATTTACTGAAACGTCAGAACAGTTTTAGAGGTGTTTACTTTTAAATTGGCTACTCTTCCACATGGTATTGCCCAATTAGCGTTATCATGTCCGGTCGGGAATCCAAAACAGACCGGATAGTTGTACTCTGAAACGTGTTCTGCAATAATTTCATAGGCTGTTTTCCCGAAAGGTTCATCATTTTCTTTGCTATCCGTAAACGAACCAACAATTAATCCTTGTAGGTTTCGGAGTTTACCGACCCGTTTTAACTGAACCATCATGCGGTCGATGTTATACAAATATTCGCCTATATCTTCAATAAACAGAATTTTATCATCCCAGTTAATATCTGATTGTGAACCCACCAGATGAGCCAATAGACACAGATTCCCTCCTATTATTTGCCCTTGTGTTACACCGATTCTATCCAATTCATCACCGCTTACCTCATACTTCTTATTCTCACCAAAAAGAAAAGCATGCAGGGTTTCAAGCGAGTAATTGTCTTTCATAAATGTCTTAGGCATAGGTGCATGCAAACTTTGAAAACCCAAAGACTGAATATGACTATGGACTGCGGTAATATCAGAAAAACCAACAACCCATTTAGGGCTTTGCCGAAATACTGTAAAATCTATGTTGTCGATAATCCTTGAACTACCGTAACCCCCACGAGCTGAAAAAATTGCTTTAACAGAGGAATCATCCAGCATTTTCTGAAAATCTTGCGTGCGAATTTTGTCTGTTCCCGCAAATCCATAATAAGAGGCACTAACTGACTCTCCAATTATTACTTCTAAGCCCCAATTATCTTTCATTAACTGAATGGCTGGCTGAATACCGTCAGGGTTGAGTTTACTGGCTAAGGCCACTATGGCTACTTTATCACCTTTTTGTAAGGCTTGTGGGGCAATTAATGATTCCAAATCAGTTTGTTTTGTTTAATAATTCAAGTTGGCAGACCTGTAATTACCTACTTTCTTTAAATCTAATATATAGGTTTCATCACCATCTTCTTCAATCATAGGTGTAAATTTTGCACCCCAAACAATTTCTTCTGTTTTATAGGAATGCCGTACATGAACCGCATCTGCAAAGGTATCATCAACGCCTTGAATAGCAATCATAAATTCTGCATCACTGGTGGCCAATGATTCAGGCGTTTCATTATACATCGGACTATCTTCGGTAAGTGGGTGAACGATTGTCCAGTCTGTCGGGAAGAAGTTGACCTTTGATCTTTCCAACTTCAACCCATAATACCTTCTGTTCAGAACACCATTTCTCTCTTCAATCTTTGAAAATACCAGGCTTACTTCCATATTAATGAGTTGATTACTTCTTTCGTTTACCATTCTGAACATAAACGCATTGATATTCAGGTAGGGTGCAATCAGGGCATTGGTACTGAATAAAATACGCGGATTTGGTTTTGAAAAACGGCCATACAGTAATCCTGTTACAATTGCAAACATCATTAATCCCACTAACGATTCAAGGCTCGAAACCCAACTGGCAGCAAATCCATCAGGAGAAATACGACCATAACCAACTGTAGTAAGTGATTGTGCACTAAAAAAGAATGCATCCCAGAATTGTGAATGTACACTCGTCATATTCACCCCTACCAGGTGCTCTACCCCTATTATATAGTAGGTAATAGCAAAAAGAAAATTGAGCAAAAGGTAAACCATCAATACAATAAGGAAAAAAGTACCCCACCGCATCATGATAAACCTATTATAGATATTCAACCATGCCTCAAATGATTGACCTTTACGTTTAATATTAAATTGTCCGTCTTGTTTGAGAAGTCTTTTCCGGCGGTCGGTCAGTTTTGTGCCAAATCCTAAATCCTGACGATTACTTTCATTTTCGACAAGTACATTTTTTTTGCTCATAAGTATAAAGACTTTTTCTTAGGGTGGTTGCTAATTGTTTTTAGCAATTTAACAAAATAGTCTCTAAAAAAGGTTTAGCAAGAGCTTATAAAAAAATAACATCGTCAATTACGGATTCCCCTACATCTTTGTTGACAAGGTCTATTAATTTGGTTTTTGCCATAAATAATTCCTGACGTAGAGGAGAAGAATCTATCCGAAGGTATAATACCCGGTTTTTTACGTAGATTTCTTTTGTGCGTGAAGCAATGATTTTCCCCATCATACGCTCCCAGAAAGCTTCAAGGTAGGTCTCATTGAATTTCGATTTAAGGTTAAAAGTCTTCAGAAATGCTTCGATGGCATCTTTTAAAGGCGTAGCCTGGGAACGACGAGCGGTTTCTGATGGCATCGGTCAATGACTGGATAATTGTAAAATGATGAAAACAGCTACAAAATGAAGAATTGTTGGTTCATTTTGTAGCTAAAATCATATAAATTTATCAATATAACAAACGAAATAGCTGAATGTTTGTACTATTTTAACAACTCAGCTACCTCAAAACTTACTGAAACCCTTTCGGCACTAATTTTTACCAATGGGTTTTTCGGAAAAGGAATTGCAATCTGGTCGTCAAAATTGACAGCTAAATTTTTTGCCGGTATCTTCAAATAAAACGTATCCTGATACTCTTTTAAAGCTGAAGCAGGCCCCTCTATAATTAGCTCTGAAGGAGTTACATTAATCAGGCTCGCTATTACAAAGTTCTTCTCTAAATCTACCCCAAGGCTATCCACCTTTAGGGTTATTTTCCTGATATATTTTCTCTCAAAATTTAAGGCAAAAGTATCTGCAACAATGTAGTTTATTTTAGAGTCTTTCAGTTTTGCTGAAAGTTTTTCTATTAAAACTGTAGTACTTAATTGTTTTTCGCTGTCTGGGTTTTCAACCTCGTATAACAATGGAGACGCATTGAAAGAAAAATTATCTTTTAATAAATTCCACCCTGTACTTGACAAACTTACCTTGATTGTTTTGGGCAAGGGGGTAACCGGCATATAGCGTGAATCGTCGTATATTACCTCGATAGGATAATTTATCTTGGTTGTATAGCCCGGCTTATTCAGGGCATTCAGCAACCAGAATATACCGGCTGCTAAAAAACACAAGATTAATGTTTTAAAATTCATACAATTATAAGGCACTTATACAGCACCTGGTTCACTCAGAATCTAACTTGTGAATCTTATTTCTTTCTTGCAATTGATGTTTTCTCAAAAGTCAACCTTGCACCACCGCCTGCCGAAATTGTAACGGTTGTTTCATCTTTTGATACTATTTTACCGTGCATTCCTCCGAATGTTACTACTTCATCGCCTTCTTTTAATTCTTCTACCATTTTTTTCTGGTCTGAAGCTTTTTTCTGTTGCGGACGTATCATAAAAAAATAGAATACTGCAATCATGCCGACCATCATTATTATCGAAAACATTCCGTTTCCGCCTTGTGCTTGTAAGAGTACCATTTTAAATTGTTTTTATCTTTATTAGTGGGGTTATTTCAATACTTTTTTTGCCTTATCCAATATGGCTTGCGCAGAATCAGCAGTCTGTTTTGCTAATACCTCTGCGGTAAATGACAGGACGGTCTGTGGTGGAACAGCATTGGAATAAATGGTTACAAACTTTTTATTTACACCGACCTTTCCTAAACTATTAAAACGCACAACAATCTTGTCTTTCTGCCCGATTCCAACCGGGGTTTCAGGCTTTGAGGCTACAGTGCAACCACATTGTACCTGTACATTCAATATCTGTAGGGGGCTCTTACCTACATTTTTAAATACAAATTCGTGTTCTTTTATATCGCCTTCTGTTAATGTGCCAAAATCAAAACTTTCATGGTCAAACTCAATTTTAGGGGCGTTTTCAGCAATAGCCAATGAGTCTGCACTACTCATGTTTCCCTTTGAATCAATAAGATTACATGAAAAATTCAGACTACCCAAAATTACAGTTGTAAATAAGGCCAATAATACTTTTTTCATTATTTTACGGTTAACTTTGTACGTCTGATTAGTTTTTTGCTTTTATCTGACTCATCAAAGACTCAACATCTTCTAATAATTTCTCGGCTTTCTGACGAGCCTCGCTCACTACTTTTTGTCCTTCTGCTTTAGCTGAGCTATCGCCACCTACTACTTCCATCGCTACTTCGTCACCTCTTTCAATCAAGTCATTGATAAATTTCTGTAATTGCTCACGATACCTCGACAAACGGTAGGATAGTTTATCACGAGTGATTTCTCCTTTATCAGGTGCATATAAAACACCTAAAGCGGCTCCTGTGGCCACACCAACTAAAAATGAAATAAATGTTCTTGATGAATTGCTCATAATACCCGTGTCCCGGTTGGGATAGTTAATAATGGATAATAATTTAATTCTGTCCAGGACTAACAATAAGATAGTGCCCAGAAGTATTCAATTTATTTATTGTCTAACATTCCCCTTCCGCTTTTGCGAATCTTACCCGATTCTTTCAATTCTTTTGAAAGGCTGTCAAGGATACCATTCACAAACTGCCCGCTTTTGGGAGTGCTGTAATCTTTTGCTATTTCGATGATTTCGTTAATTGTAACTTTAATCGGAATACTCGGGTAGTTCAACAACTCAATCAACGCCATTTTCAATAATATCTGATCTGTTTCTGAAATCCGCTCAATTTCCCAGTTTTTCAGTTTCGGAATCAGAATCTCTTCCAAATCCTTTTCTTCTAAAATACTTTTACGATACAAAGTTTGTAAAAAATCTTTTCTATCCTCCCATTCCTCATCTAAAAGAGTAATTTTAAATTTGCCATCTTCGACGAATGACTGAAACGTATGAGTGACTGCAGCACGCAGGGTTTCAATATCATCAATCCAGTACAAATCCTGCTTTTCGAAATACTCCCAAGTCAATTCATTTTTCAGGATAACATTTTTAAGCAGGTATTTTAAAAACGAGAAGTCTTCTTCTAAAGTATGATTCTTTTTTGCACAATATTCGGTATAATGCGTATTATTGCGCAGTACTTCGCGATATAATTTGGCGACCAGTACCTGCTCGGTACTCCAGTTGACATTACGACGAATAGCTTGGGTTTCTAAGAGTCTTTCCTGACGAAGTTTTTTAATAATCTGATTGTCAGACAGTTTCGATTGAGAAGCATCTCTTTCATCGGCTTCGGCACGGTTGGCCAGCTCAATAAAGAGTAATAAGATCTGTAAGTAAAAATCATGAACCCTTTCGGCCTCTAATATCATTCTACCGGCATAGTGATCAAAATCTTTTTTGTTTTTAAGCAGAAAAAAATCTTTGGCTTTTTCTACTGACATTTTCACTTCCTGCGGAGCACTGAAATCATCATCCTGCTGACGAGAAAAGGCTTCCTGAAGCAATTGTTGTCCTAATTTTTTGTATCCCTCTAATTTCTCACGGTCCTGAAATTCCATTGAATTCAAATCTGGAGCAAAATCATTTGCAATGAGGTCTAATGATAACTGGAAATTCGCACCCTCAGCTTGTTTATAAGCATACAAGGCTTGCATCGCACGAATCCGTATGAGGCGTCTGTTAAGCATGGGCGTTCAAAGAACGATTTTATTAAGCTGCAAAATTAATAAAAAATAAGGAGACTGCCTAAAACCCATTATCTGAATTTGTAGTTTACTAATTTTATCTCATTCATAAAAGTCAGATTTCTGACCCAATTCAGCACAAATTTTGCTGTGAATTTATCCAGGAGAAATAATAGACCAATTATATAATATTTTGTCTGAAATTTCATTATAATTCAACATTCACCAAAATTGATAAATGATAGCTTTCTGGACGAATGACTGTAGGACAGGTGCTTGAAAAAATCAAATTTTTTATTAAATTTGAATGACGAAAATTAGCCTGCGATGAAAAGAACTTTTACTTATATCCTGACAACCTTACTCTTATTCATTAGCGTATTTGCTTTTGCCCAATCTTATTCGGGCGAGCAAATTAAGGAAGATCTGAGCTCTCTGAAGAGTGAAATAGAAAAATATCACCCTGATCCTTTCAAATATATTTCTAAAGAAAAATATGAGGCTTTACATGATTCTATTGCGGGAACCATAAAAAGCCGATTAACGCTCCGTGAGGCTTATTTTGCGCTTTTACCTATGGTTCAGGCTATTGGCTGTGGACATACACACATGATGCTTGACCGTCGATTATTAGGAAAAAGTGCTTCGTCTTCCGAAAGACCTAAATATTTTCCGTTTAGTGTGCGCTTAATTAATGACCAGTTATTGGTATCGAGAAACTATTCGGCTGATAAAAAGATTACACGTGGCACAGAAATAACTGAGATTGACGGACAACCCGTTAAAAAGGTTATTGAGAGTTTAGAGAAAAAATCTTATTATAATGGTGACGGCATTAATCCAAATGCCCGTAAATATTATGCTATCAGGGAATTCAGGAAATTGTATTATTTATGGAAAGGCGAGCAGGAGACCTTCGCTATTAGTTACCGTAAACAAGGGCAAGAAAAACTCAGAACCACTAAAATAGATGCCAAAGATACGTATTTTATGGAGAAGATGTTAGAAACACGATACCCTGACGTTGATGAAGATACTACAGGGATGGTTTCTTACAGAGTTATTGATTCAACAAAAAAAGTAGCTATGGTTGATGTACGCTCTTTCATGTATGATTTCAATAACATGAGCAGAGGAAATTTTGAAGGCGAAACCAAGAAAATTTTCAGAAAGTTACAGGAAAATAAAATCGAAAACCTGATTCTTGATCTGAGGGGTAATTCTGGTGGTCTATTGGAGTATTCTATCTTTTTGCTTAGATATTTTACCAATCAGCCATTTGACGCTTACCGATTGGGGTTTCGTGATGAAAGCTTACAGCGTTTGAAACAGGATTATAAAAAATATGATGGCGGCTATGCCAAAGAAGCGGCATCAAGACTGAACACAGAGTTTTCAGTCAGAAATCAGGATGGTTTCCTTGAAAGTAAATATGCCCAAAAGCAACGTCCGCACGATGAGTTCAGGTTTAACAAGAATGTATATGTATTGATGAACGGCGGTACTTTTTCAGCGGCTGCCTTGCTGGTATCCAAACTTCATAATATGGGTGTAGGTACTTATGTAGGTATGAGTTGTGGAGGAGCCTATGATGGCTGTTCAGCTGCGCAGTTTTCAACCATTCAATTGCCTAATACTTCTTTAGAAATTTCGTTGCCTTTAGGCAGAATATTGTATAATGTTGATGCCAAAAAGTATAATAAGCCTATTTTACAGCCTGATTTTGAAGTTAGTGCTAATCTTGACGACTTCCTTAACAACGAGGATACAGTTCTGAAATTCACTTTGGATCTGATTAAGAAAAACATTAAAATCAGATAATCTGCTTTTTTTCGTTAATTGAATATTCACAGAGGGGTTTATCTTTCTGATTAATTTATTTTATAGAGGTTTTGTTTAATGAAAAAACTGCTCATTCTGTTCTTCTCGTTTATCAGCTTGTACAGCCATGCCCAGAAACAAACATTTTCAGTAGAAGAAGTCAGAGAAGATATGGCAGTACTGAAGCGGAAATTTGAAAAACTACACCCCGGCATGTACTATTACAAAAGTAAAGAGGTTTACGAAAAACTCTATGATTCGCTCTATAATAGTCTTACCCAACCTCTTAGTTATTTAGAAGCCTATAAAGTATTAGCTCATTTAGTAACAGCCGTAGAAGATGGGCATACCGGTATAAGATTTGATGCCAATCGTTTTAATCACAAAAATGTAAAATATGTGCCGTTTTATCTGCGAAAGATTGGCGACAGCTATTATATAAGCCTCAATACTTCTCAAGATTCAACCATTGTAAGAGGTTCAGAGATTTTCAGAGTAAATAACGAACCTATTGACGATCTCATCAGCAAACTGAAAATATTTGTATCAAGCGATAAGGGGAATGAAGCAACAAAAGAATATTATACCACTGGTTTATTCCCAAATTATTATTTAAGAGAGTATGGCGAAATTGACTCGGTAAGCATTACTTATCGCTTGCCTGATGGCAACGTTGTGCTCAGAAAAAAATTAGCTTGCCTGACTAATGGTCAAATTAACAAAATTTCTGAAAAACGTTATAAGGCTTTTAAGAGGCCCAATTTATCTGTAAAAATAGTGGATAGTCTTAATCATATTGCTGTACTGGATATTACTACTTTCAGTATGACAGGTAATCCTCTTGATTTTGATCAGCATAAGTTTAGAAGAGCACTCCATAATAGTTTTAAAACCATCAGAGAAAAAGGGGTTGAGCATCTGATTATCGATTTCAGAGCCAATGGAGGGGGGTATGTTCCAAATATATCAAGATTACTTAAATACCTTTCTCCTAAGCCCTTTACAATTATTGATACTGTTGCTTTTAAAAAAAGTGCTTATTTTGCTCTTGCCAAGCCTTATTATATCAGCCCGCCACTTATATTCTGGATGTTTTTCCCGAAACGAAAGGGTGAATTTATGTATAGGGTAAATAAAAACGGTAATAATCAAAAACCAGTTAAAGATTTGTCTTATAAGGGTAAAACCTATTTTTTAACAGATCCGGGTTGTTATTCGGCCACTACTTTTACTCTAAATGTAGCCAAAGACCTTGGTATCGGGCAGGCATTCATAGGCCAGCAGGTTGGTGGTGCCAGTTGGGGTAGTTTTGCCGGAACATGGATTGATTTCAAACTACCTCATACCAAATACATTATTCATACACCTCTTTATAAAATCGTACACCGATTACCAAATCAAGCAAATAAAGGTTTTTTTCTGGATTTGGATTATGAAGTAAACCGTAATTATGAAGAGTTACTCAGAAATAATACAAGCGTCATAGATTTTACTGTCGGGATGATTCGGGCAAGCAAGGACTCCCATATGAGATAGATAATAAATATCTTCTGCAACAAATATTATAATAATGTTACAAATTTTCGAATCATGAAAAATTGTAACTTCGGGGACTTTTTAGACACTTTCTTTAAAAATGGCAATAACAAAATCCTCCAAAAGCAAAGCTGCAAAAAAAACTAAGGTAGAAAATCCAAAGAAAATATCTTATTACCGAAAGCCTGAAAACCTTACACTTGACCAATGGCAGATAGTACTACGAAAGCAATTCGGTGAAGATAACGAACATGAGTTCAGGATTCTGAATCTTGGGAGTCAGGAGTTTTTCTCTGATTTTCAGGTAACCAATACACAAACTAACAATACGTATAAAGTAGCTATCAGAAGTGCCGACGATAGTCAGAATTTCTGTGAGTGTTTCGATTTTAAAACCAATCGGCTTGGCGTATGCAAACACATTAGTGCTGTAAAGCACCACTTAAGCCAAAGAAAAGGTTTTAAAACAGCCATGAAAGGTGGTTTTCATCCTCATTATACCTCTGTATATGTGGACTACAGGCAAGGTCGGGAAATAAAAATACGCATAGGCTCTAATAAAAAAGAAGAATTTGAAGGGTTGGCCCAAACATATTTTAATGCCGAGAATACTTTGAAAGAAGCTTCATTTGGCGTTTTTGAATTATTTTTAGAAAAAGCAGCGGCTTTAAGTAACTCTTTCAGATGTTATCCTGATGCTCTCGATCTTGTGATAGCAGAGCGGGATAAAATTCGTCGGAGAGATTATTTATGGCGTATTATGCCTGATGGCGAAAACGATAAGTATTTTGATGATTTAATTAAAGCCACCCTATTCCCTTATCAGCGAAAAGGGGTGTTTTTTGCAGCCTTAGCCGGAAAAAGCCTGATTGCTGATGAAATGGGTCTTGGCAAAACCCTGCAAGCCATTGCTACAGCCGAACTCTATAAGCGTGAATTGGGTATTCATCGGGTATTGATTGTTTGCCCTACTTCGCTCAAATACCAATGGAAGGCCGAAATTGAGAAGTTTACTGATAGCAGTGTCTATGTAATTGAAGGTAGTTTACAAAAACGGAAAGACAGATACTGGCGAAGTGATGCTTTTTATGTGGTTGTAAGTTATCATACCATGACACATGATTTAGACTGGCTTAACCGGATGGAACCAGATCTGGTGATTTTAGATGAAGCCCAGCGTATCAAAAACTGGAAAACCAAGGTTTCCCAACAAATTAAGCGGATTGTTACACCTTACTCTATCGTACTGACAGGCACACCTTTAGAAAATAAATTAGAGGAATTGTATTCTATCATGCAGTTTATTGATGTGTATCGGTTGGGGCCGATGTACAGATTCCTGAATGAGCATCAGATTACCGACGATTCGGGGCAGGTAATAGGATACAAGAATCTGAACAGAATTGCGGAGAATCTGAGAGATGTTCTGATTCGCAGAACTAAAAAAGAGGTTCTGTCAGAATTGCCTAAGCGAATGGATAAAAATCTGTTTGTGCCTATGACACCTCAACAAATGAGAATTCATGATGAATTTGGTGACAACGTAGCAAAAATAGTAAACAAATGGAGAAGATTTGGTTTTCTGAACGAAACTGACCGCAAGCGACTGGTATTGGCATTAAGCCAAATGCGAATGGTATGCGATAGTACCTATATTCTTGACCAGAAAACAAGATATGATACAAAAATTGATGAGGTGATGAATATTTTAGATGAAGTATTTGAAACCTCTGATGAAAAAGTGGTGATTTTCAGCCAATGGGAACGCATGACTCGGCTGGTAGCACACGAATTAGAACAAAAGCAAATTAAATTTGAATATCTGTATGGGGGAGTAGAAAGTATTAAGAGAAAAGATTTATTAGAGAACTTTCAGAATAACCCGGAGAGTAAGGTATTTCTTTCAACTGATGCAGGAGGGGTTGGATTGAATTTACAGAATGCTTCTTTACTGATTAATTTAGATATTCCCTGGAATCCGGCTGTTTTAGAACAGCGTATTGCCCGCATTTACCGGTTGGGGCAAGAGAAAAATGTTTCTATTATCAATCTTATATCTTCAGGTACTATCGAAGAAAGAATGCTTGACGTTTTACGGTTTAAAGGTGCTATGGCAAAAGGTGTTTTAGATGGCGGTGAAGACACTATTTTTGTGGGAGAGGACCAGTTCAGACAGTTTATGGATTCGGTTGAAAATCTGGTACCGCAAGAAGTAGCTACCACTGAAACGATAGATTCATCTGAAAGTGAAGAGGAAACTATTAAATATGAATTGCCTGATGAACTTTTGGTAGATAAGCCTGAGGCTGCTACCACATTTATGGGAGATGATGATGTAAAGGAAACGAATCAACCTTCTGGTAGCGGAGCAAGTACAGATGCACCGCCTCAGGAATTAATACATAATGGCATTAATTTTTTTGCACAATTAGGCAAGACCTTAAAAAATCCTGAAGCGACAAAGGAATTAATTGAAAGTATCATGCAAAAAGATGATTCTGGCAAGGTTTATCTGAAGATTCCAATTGAAAACGAAGAAGTAATTAACAATGCAGTACAGGCATTAAGTACTTTATTTGGGGCATTTATGAAACAATAAAAGGCATATCTTACTCATTGGTATCTCATTACTGACACACTTGTTTCATTCAACAAAAAGAATTAAAAATGAAAGAGAAAAACAATACAAACGATGTAATACTGATAGGTGCAGGAATTATGAGTGCTACTCTGGGTACTTTTCTGAAAAAACTTGAACCAAGCTGGCAAATAAAAATATTTGAGCGTATGGATAGGGTAACTGCTGAATCATCGGAAGCATGGAATAATGCCGGAACGGGTCATTCGGCTTTTTGTGAATTGAATTATACCCCTGAAATGGAAGACGGAAGTATTAATATTGATAAAGCTGTAAAGATTGCGGCTTCGTTTGAAGTTTCGAAAGAGTTTTGGGCGACTTTGGTGCAGGAAGGTATCATCGCAGATCCAACAACTACACTTCGCCGGATTCCACATATGAGTTTTGTATGGGGAGATATAAACACCAAATACTTACACAAACGTTACGATGCATTAAAGAAGCATCACCTTTTCAGCGATATGGAGTTTGCTGATGATTATGATAATATAGCCAATTGGATGCCTTTGATTATGGAAGGTCGTAACAGAAGTGAGAAATTAGCAGCTACATGTATGGATATAGGCACGGATGTTAACTTTGGAGCTTTGTCTCGTTCCATGTTCTCTTATTTAGAAAATGCCGATGGTGTTGAACTGAAATTACACCATGAAGTAGAAGACATCAGACGACTGGACAATGGTGACTGGCAATTGGAAATAAAAAATTCAGATACTGGAAAGACTCATATCTATACCTCAAAATTTGTGTTTATCGGCGCAGGTGGCGGATCTCTCCCATTACTCGAAAAATCCGATATTCCTGAGGGCAGAGGTTATGGTGGGTTTCCGATAAGTGGCAAATGGCTGGTATGTAACAAGCCAGATTTGGTAGAGCAACATTGCGCTAAAGTTTATGGTAAAGCGAGCGTTGGCTCCCCTCCTATGTCGGTTCCGCATTTGGATACCCGGATGATTGATGGCAAAAAAGCATTGCTTTTTGGGCCTTATGCAGGGTTTTCAACTAAATTTCTGAAACATGGGTCTTATATGGATTTACCTCAATCTATTAAATGGAGCAATATATGGCCTTTGATTTCCGCCGGAGTACATAATATTCCTTTAACCAAATATCTGATAGAACAGGTAACACAATCGTCAGAAGACCGTCTGGAAGCTTTGTTAGAATATATGCCCACTGCAAAAATGGAAGATTGGGATCTCATGGATGCAGGGCAACGTGTTCAGGTAATAAAGAAAGACGAAAAAGAAGGTGGCATTTTAGAATTTGGCACTGAGGTAGTTTATGCACAAGATGGTTCTTTAGCGACTTTACTCGGTGCATCACCAGGAGCATCAACCTCTGTTTCTATTATGCTTGACCTGTTAAAAAAATGTTTCCCGGGCTTAGAAGCTACTGATTCATGGCAAAAAGAACTCAAAAGGCTGATTCCTTCGTATGGACAGTCATTGGCAAAAGATGCTGCATTGGCCAAGAGGACTCGCGCCAGAACAACAGAGGTATTACATTTGAGGGAAATGGCATTCGCATGAGTCTATTTCGTGATTGAATAATTGCCTTAAACTCTGCTTTAAATAATTTGACCTGATTTGGCTGATTCTAATTGATTACTTAGAATAATTTATTAAAACCCGTGCAACTCTCAAATCAGGCTAATCAGAGTTCAGAATAGCAGTTTAAACTATTAATTATTAGCTTACTCATTTCTTAATTATCCCCTGCAAGACTTTCACGTCACCATCAATGTTTGGTGGCACAGGTATTCCTAAGAGTGAAGCTACAAAAGGATAGACATGTATATTCTGAAATTCAGGAATTGTTTTTCTTTTTTTAACATTCGGGCCTTTGGCGTAGAAGATAGCTCCCATTTCAGGGGTAGTATATGGATCGAAACCGTGTGCCCCCCATACGTTTTTAGTCATAGGCCGTTTTGCCAGGCTTTCTCTTGAATAAAAACTGTACCCTGCCTCTGCGATGAGTGTTAAATCTCCGATACGGGGGTGATCATTATAATGAAGATTCTGAGGAATATCTGCTTTTTTATAAACTTTGAAATGGTTTTGTCTGGTTGCAATGCTTTGCTGCACACTTTCTTCTATGGTTTTGTTTTTGAGAAAAATATTAGCGTGTGTACCACTATTTACGAAAACAAAGTCATTTTTATTCAAGCCCTCTAATAAATCTTCTATATAAATAAATTTATCTGCTTCATTTTTCATCTCATACATACCATGGTCTGAGGTCAGAATAACATTTACAGGTAAATCGATTTTCTTTAAGCCTTTCATCAACATCCCTACGAGGCTATCAGCTTCCATTACAGCAGCTTTTGTTTCAGAAGCATCAGGCCCATATTCATGGCCTTGAGTGTCTACCATTGAGAAATAGACAGTAATCAGGTGTGGGCGCTGAGGTTCAGGCAGATTCAGCCAGTCGAATACCCCTTGTACTCTTTTTTTATTGGACACCTTCTCATCATATATGTGATAATATGTTGGGTGAGTGCCTCCAACAGGAGCTTCAGAACCTACCCAGAAATAAGAAGCTGCTTTCATACCATTCTGTTGTACAAGCTGCCAAATAGGTATACCTCC
Organism: Emticicia sp. BO119; assembly: GCF_013912375.1. GTDB lineage: Bacteria > Bacteroidota > Bacteroidia > Cytophagales > Spirosomataceae > Emticicia. The sequence continues at coordinate 150,667 of NZ_JACETV010000008.1, forward strand.
GTAATAATATGGGTCTTCGACCTTATCTCTTTGCCTAATAGAATAGAAGGTATCCCTGTTTACATCATAAAAAGTATTATCGACCAACCCGTGATGCGCAGGATACAAACCCGTAACTAAGGTATAGTGATTCGGAAAAGTTTTACTTGGATATGACGGAAACATTTTAGTAGCCGCAGACCCTTTTTTAATGAATTTTTTAATGTGCTTTGGATTATATTTCTGTACATAATCGTGCCGGAATCCATCAAAGGAAACCATTACTATATAGGGTACTTCTTTAGACTGACTAAAAGCAGAGAAATTAAAAAAAAACAATAAGAGGCACGCAAATACATATCTTAATAATGGCGACATACAGTTAGTTGTTGATGGTAAAACATTTAAAAATTAAGCGCATCTTAAAAAATTTAAGATGCGCTTACAAATAAAAGGCAGAAATAACGTTAGTCTCGCTTACTATTGCGTTTTTCTTCCTTGGCAGCGCGTTTTTCTTTCAACGTTTTCGTTGACTCCTTTTTCGCTTCTTTTGCAGGCTTATCCTTTGCCATATCTTTAATTATTTAGTAATACTAAAGTAAATTAATGTATTTCTACAACCTTAACTAATATCAAATTGTTAAAAATTCTTTCATGAATTTTCTTCCCCAATTTCAATATGCCGTATCTATCTTCCAATTAACCAATTTTGTCTTTCAATTAAGCCAAATCCCACTCTTTGCGGTATTCTCTCGAAAGTAAAGCATTGGCCTCTTTATCATGTCTGAATTTCTCTTTCCGTGCATTCCAGTGTAATTCGCGTCCTAATCTATAAGAGATTAACCCTAAATGCATTGGCATGGTCATCATGCGGGCATACTCGAGGTTTGATTCAGGTTGCGTACGGTTTTTCACCGCTGTAACAAAGTTTTGCTGATGCCCTGGTGAACGAGCAATGGAAACAGGAATCTCAGGAACATCCTTCATGGCAACACCATTAATGATTAGTTCGCAAGAGCCATAATCGCACATTAATGTCCCTTTATCTCCTTCAAAATAAGCTCCGATACCTTTTTTATCGGCACCTGGTATATTGGGCGGTTGAGAAGTCCAGTGCAGCTTTAAGCCATCAAACTGGTAATCAATATCAATCCATTTAGGGGCATCTCCAATACCTTCAGGAGCCTCCCCTTTAGCTTTGATGGTAGTCAGACCTTTCGGCTCTATTGCCCACCATACCACATCTGCAATATGACACCAGAAATCCTGAAAAACACCTCCGGAATAATCCAGAAAATACCTATATGTAAAATGGCAACGCTCAGGGCTATATTGATGATAAGGTGCTGGCCCTAACCACATATCCCAGTTAAGAGAAGCAGGAGGGGTCTGATAGTTAGCAGGCCCTAATACAGGAGGGAAGCCCGTTTTCCAAAGCCTCACGGTATGCACTTTACCAATAGCCCCTCCTTTAATCAGTTCTACTACTCTATGATAATTATCGCCGGCATGAATCTGTGTTCCTAACTGAAAAATACGGTCATGCTTTTTCATAGCTTTCAGCATCTGCTGCCCTTCTCTTACATCGTAAGACAAGGGTTTTTCACCATATACGTCTTTCCCTGCCTGAAAGGCCATAATGGCAACCTGAGCATGCCAATGGTCAGGGGTGGCACAGGTAATAGCATCTACATCCTTACGGTCAAGAATGTGACGAAAATCTGAATAGAGCTGTGCCTTGGTATCTGGCTGCTTCTTCTGGAGATTTTTCAGGCTGGAATTCAGATGTTCTGAATCAAGATCACATAAAGCAACTACTTCTACTTCAGGCAAGGAGGCAAACCAGTTCAGGTGGTTATTACCCATGCCTCCCAAACCAATATGTGCCACCCTAAGGCGGTCGCTGGGAGCTACTTTACGCACCATGCCCGGAAGCATTGTGAGACCTAATGCGGCAAAACTACTTTGTCGGATAAAATCACGACGATTGAGTGTGCTTTTCATTGTAAAATATAAATAGTGTAGGAGTGAATATTTAGATAAAAGAATACGGATACAATTTAAAAAAAATACTTGGAATCATGTATGATTACGAAAAATGTGCCTGCAAAATCAAGAACTAATCTGATAATCTGTCAGATATTCTTCAAAATAAATGTATAAATAATCTTATTTTTTAGTATTCGGATCAATTATTAAGCAATTGTTACCCTTTAATAAGAATCTGCCCATTCAATAAAAAAAGCTATTAAAATGATAGTTTTTTATATATTTTTATATTGAAATACAGTTACTCAAGAATGCCAAAATTTTACCCTTTACTTTTATTGCTCGCTCTTTGTCAGTCAGTAAATGCTCAAACCTTGTCCGTTTCTTTTAATGGGCAAAATCTTTGTCGAGGAAAAGTTGAAAAAATTAATTTCAGTACTTCAGGAGATTTCAATGCCGATAATTACTTCAAAATTCAACTTTCAGATGCTTCAGGAGACTTTACCAATCCTGTTGAATTAACAAAGTTTTATACTGCTTCCCTTCAAAAAGTTGCCTTTGTAATTCCTGCCACTTTAGCAACGGGCACGCATTATCGTATCAGGGCGGTAAGTACAAGCCCGGTTGTTACAGCTTTACCGACTGATACCCTATCTGTGCTTAGTACTTGTAGTACGCCTGTCTTAGTTCCAAAAGTAAGTTTACAAGAGTTGGAATCTAATGTAATCTGTGCTAATACAACAATTACGCTTAACTGGACAGTTACCGGAGATATATTAGGTGCCAATCATTTTTTTACTGTGCAACTATCCGATAGTAGCGGTTCCTTTACCTCTCCCTATAATATTGTGGTGGCAGAGGCTAATAGTACTACAGCCAGTTTTAGTGTTCCTGGCGGTTTTATAGAAGGCACCAGATATAGGCTTAGAGTTATTGTTACGAGTCCAAGTATTATCAGTGATACCAACAATGCTGAATTAAGTATATCTTCAAAACCTCTCCCCTCAATTAATCTCATTCCTGCAAAACCTTGTCTTGGAGATACCATCAGGCTTATTGCCAATAATGGAGAGTCAGAAGGTAGTACTTACTCCTGGACCGGTCCTGTTACAGCTTCAACAGACACTTTACTGATTACATCCGGTAGCCTTTCTCATGATGGCACTTATGAAGTGACCGTTACAAGAAATGGTTGTTCGGCCTCCACATCCAAAAGTCTGATGCTTACTAATTGCAAACCTGCGTGGTCATGGGCATTGACTGATAATTTCTGGACTAATACTTTTAATTATCCATCTACCATAGTTGATACTGAAATAGACAGCGAAAACAATTTGTTTATTGCTGGCTTCTTTTCTCAAGCCATGAATCTGGGGAATACACTTATTACCACGATTAACGGAAATAATGTTTTCTGCAATGATTCTGAAACAGCTGATAAACGAACAGGATTTATAGCTAAAATAAGTGCCAATGGACAATTAGCCTGGTATAGAAAATGGAATACACAAAGTGATATAAGTGATTATCAATATTGCGACTTAGCCTTGGATAACGGACAGGTTTTTTTAGTATCTGAATTCAGGGCAGCTGCCAATTGCCCCACTAACCCCAGAAATGAAGCCTCTCTAATAATTGCCGATGAAGAAGATTTTGCATTAGGGACTATCATTGGTTATTGCAGATACTCTGTTCCGAACACATTCCCGGCACAATATGAGTATCGCTATAAAGGCCGTTTTGCATGGGTAGCCAAATTTGACATAAATGGCAATTTAGATGTATTAAGTAATCTTTCTGAAGTAAAAACCTGTGGAATTTCAACAGCTAATTTCGATTTCAGACCAAACTATGGTTTGGGAGAAAAAGGATATTATTCACTTAAAGCCCGTAATAATAAGCTCTGGTTGCTCTATACCTGGAATCAGGGATTACCCGGCACAATGCGCTTTATAAACGGTAATGAGACCACCAATGAGGAGGCTGGATTACTTGTAATGGAGCTTAGCCAGACCAGCCTGAATATTCTTAATTATCAGAAAGCGAATGTTTATTCGCCGTCAGGTTCATTGGGGATGTCAAATCTTGAAATTGATACACAGAACAATATCATTGTAACTGGTTCAACGGCTACAATCGGCGTAGGTACTGCCGAGGCTGTTTCATTTGGTGCTTATCCACTTGTATTTGGTGATACTGATTATTTTGTAGCTAAGTTTAATACAACCGCAAACAATTGGGTATGGGCAAAGCAATCGCAACTGATATTATTAGATAACAATGCCGATGCCGCTCCTTCTGTTAAAACAGATTCGCAGAATAACATCTATTTAGGGTTCTCTCTGCGAACTTCTTACGGTGGGAATTTTGCCAATATTACCCTCCCTAACACACCACAGGATTATGATTCAAACAATACATCGGCCTTATTAAAGCTCAATGCAAATGGAGATGGACAATGGGTAAAACTGAATAATCATACACTGAGGAATGGCCGGAATATAATGGGTATAGATGATGAAGACAATATCTATTTTACAAGTTATCTTAACAACTCAGCTACCGCTAATCGTTTTTTAATTAATGAACATCGCCTTCCACAAAAAGATCTGGCAACCTTTAGCAGTGTCTCGGGTAATCCGTTTGTTGCTATTTATAAACCAACAGGAGATTTATTGGGCTCAGTTAATAATATCAGAGTATATGACGGACTTTACGTAAATGGACTGGCAGTAGATCATAACAAGAGTATCATTTTAGGTGGAGTTAATCTTGGTAAAGCAAGTTTCGGAGAGTTGGGCATTAGCACTAATTTCGGTGATGCTTCTAACGCTGCTGATAACCGCCATAGGGGTTTTATTACTAAAATTGAGAACCCAAAAAGTATTGTATTAGATAATACCAATACATTTTTATGCACAGGGATTGAAAACCAGATAAGGTTTAGTACTACAGGCAGCTTCGCAAATACCTCGTTCAAAGCTGAACTGATTGATGTAAATACTAATAAGGTCATAACGGTGGCAACAGGTAATACAAGTCCGCTTTCGTTTATGATTACTGATAGTCTTGTGGGTAAGCATTACTATGCAAGGGTGGTAACAGCCGATAATGCTGTTGTAGGCACAGTGCGAATGGATAAAATTCTTGAAATTAATACGACACTCCTGCCTGTAATATCAAGTACGCTATTAGGAACAGCTCCGGTGCAGGGTATTTGTTATACACAATTACCAAGTTATCGTATTCAAACTAATATTACGGATGCGCATATTACTTTAAAGAGAAATGGAGAAACTGTATATGAAGGTGCAAATCAGGACTTCGCACCAATGGAAGGCCAAACAGGTGTATATAAGGTATTTGTTGAGCATCAGGGCTGTACGGGCGAAAGTGCTGATTTAGATTTCAGAGTGTCTCGTCCGGCAAGTGCTACACTTTTAGGTACACAAACGGTTAGTGATTTTGACTCTCCTATATATCTTTCTCTCTTGTTAGAAGGTGGTGGTGAGTATGAGGTAAACATTGCTGGTATCTCATCAACATTAAAATTGAACAACCCTCATGAAACAATAACAGTTACGCCATCTCAGAATACTACCTATTCTTTAACTTCTGTGTCTAATTATTGCGGACCCGGGAGTGTTACTGGGGTAGCAAATATTTTACTCTGCCAGAATTCTTTATCGCTTACAAATCCAAAAGATAACTATACCACAGGCATAATTATTAAAGAAACTGACGGTACCCACGGTGAAATTGTAGCGAATAATAAAATCAGCGACAGTGCCAAAGTAACTTACAGTGCCGGAAGAAGCGTTATATTGAATCCGGGCTTTTATGTTTCTAATTCAGGTAATTTCATTGCTGAAATTAAAGGTTGTAATAATGTAGTAGCCAATCATCAGGATCGTGACTTTAAGTTAGGATATCAGAAACTACATATCAATCGCCCTACGGCGGACAAGACCATTGCTGAAATGACAGAGTTTGCACAAAGAGGCGCACGGCTCTTTGAAGTAACTCTCAGGCTTGATGATGTTTTTAAGACCCGTTCACAGTTTGACGAGACTAACCCCGAAATTTTAAATGAATACTGGTCTTTGTATGACAAAATCATTAAACATGCTAATAATATCTATGACTTTGTGGTGTTCAGGGTTAGTGTAGATTATGATGACACCCGGTATTACTTTCAGGACAGAAATGAGTTTGACCCATCGCAATTGCCCTATGATAACTTTGAGAATGCCTTGTTCAACTTATTTGGAGAGATTGTGCAAGACCAGTTTAATAATCCGGCACGGGTGGGTTATGGTTCGGGACATGGTTCATTTTCTTCTCTGACAGCCATAGCCAAAATGAAAGGTTTTGTACAAAAGATAATGGACAGGTATTATCCGATTTTAGGACAAAAACTTTACTGGGTTTCAGTAGTTAGTTCAGCACAATTTGAGACCGGATTTAACTTTGAAAATGGTTGGGATGGCGAAAACTTTATTAGCCCTCACCCTTGCGAATATGATTATTCTACCGATAATGTAAATGCTTTCAGATATTGGCTGGTAAATGAACGGTATAATGGTCTGGCAGAGGTAAATTCAGCTTATAATACTAATTATAGTGATATGAACCTTATTGAACCTCCTAAAGTGGGAGTTAATAATATACAGTATATGAATGCAGGAAATATAGCGGCCATGTACAATACGGTTGTATTTGAAGACTGGTATCGATTCAATTATAAACAAATGAAAAACTTTTTATTAATGTGCAAAAGTATTGTTAAGGCAAAAAGCAATGATATTAAGTTTTGTTTTGAATCAGGATCGGTTGCTGACCAATTAGGGGCTGCCCGTAAAACCCTTGATGTACCTGATATTAATACTTATGCAGATGTATTAAAAACCAATACAGCAACTATGAGTTTTGGAGGGTTGCATATGTGGGATGGTGATATTGTAAGGTCTAATTTTAGTGGTGAAATAGAGACAGAAATTAATGAAATGGATGTTGTTCATATGGGAGGTATTACAGACCCAGCCATGGTAAAACAAAAAATGCTTGAATATTCAAAAGCTGCTTATCTGAACAATACCCGGGCTATTATTTTTGTTGCGGATAAAGACACTCCTTATTATAGTAATTCGCTTGATGCTTTAGGAGAACTGAAAACATGGATTGATACCCATACCGAACAATTCAGCCAGGGCGAAACAATCTATATCAATTTATCAGATTTAATCCGAAACTTTCCGCAGGCCATTGCACCATTCAGTATTCTTTCTTCTTCACTGCCAACGAATGGCTATGAGAACCGCCCCAAAATTATTATCAATAATAATGCCCCTACCCCATCAGGAAATTAAAATCATATACCCTGAATTTGATGCAACAATTTTCAGTAAAATACTGTTAGGTTTTTATAGTCAGTTCAGAACGGCTTCTGAACCGACTCAAACCAACGGAATATAATTTTTTGTGAAACATTTAGCCTATCTCAACAAGTTTCTGTTTAAATACAAATGGTATCTGATATTGGGTACGATTTTCACTATTATTTCTAATCTTTTTGGTGTTATTCCGGCGCAGGTTGTTCGTCATGCACTCGATCTGGTGAAGGAAACCATTGATGTGTATTTCCTTTTTGCCAATACTGAGATACAAAAAAGCATGTATGATGTCTTTACGACAAGTATCAGTATTTATGGGTTGTTGATTTTATTAATGGCAATTCTGAAAGGCATCTTCCTTTTTGCTGTCCGCCAGACATTGATTGTGATGTCACGACATATTGAGTATGACCTTAAAAACGAAATCTATGCCCATTACCAGACACTTCCTTTAAGTTTTTACAGAAAGAATAATACAGGTGATCTTATGGCTCGCATTTCGGAAGATGTAAGCAAAGTCAGAATGTATATTGGCCCTTCTATTATGTATCTGATGAACATGGCAGTTCTGGTAATCTTGGTGTTGAGTTATATGTTTTCAGTAAATACGCGCCTTACATGGTGGGTTTTACTACCTATGCCTTTGCTATCAGCCAGCATCTTTTTTGTAAGTACGTCTGTCAACAAACGGTCAGAAGAAATTCAACGAAGTCTCTCAAAGTTGTCTACTTTTGTTCAGGAAGCTTTTTCGGGTATCAGAGTTCTGAAAGCATTTGCGCGTGAAGATGATTCTGTAAAACGTTTCAGAAAAGAAAGCAATGTATATAAAGCGAAATCATTGTCTCTTACCCGTTTTGATGCGCTCTTTACTCCGACCATCGCCTTATTAATTGGATTGAGTACAGTCTTATGCGTTTATATAGGTGGACAGGAGATTATTGCAGGCAGACTGACCCCTGGTAATATTACTGAGTTTATCATGTATGTATTTATGCTTACATGGCCTCTGACCGCTTTGGGCTGGACATCCAGCCAGATTCAGAGAGCGGCGGCTTCACAGCAACGGATCAATGAGTTTTTACTTACTAAAACGGATATTGTCTCTGAAAAAAATCTGACTAAAGAGATTGAAGGGAGTATCACTTTCAGGAATGTGAATTTTACATACCCTGATTCGGGTATTCAGGCCTTAAAAGATTTTAACCTGGATATTAAAGCTGGCGAATCTGTGGCAATATTGGGTACGACAGGCTCAGGTAAAAGTACCATTGCCAACCTGATTGTGAGAATGTATGATGCAACCGAAGGCGAAATCATGATTGATGGCATTTCAATTAAAGATTATAATATTCAATATGTAAGAAGCCAGATGGGTTATGTGCCACAAGAGGTATTCTTATTCTCAGATACGATCCTGAATAATGCTAAATTCGGCTCGCCGGACATTACCGACGAGCGTATAAGAAAAGCGGTTAAAGATGCTGATTTGTATAAAAACATAATGGATTTCCCTGATAAGTTTGATACAAAGTTAGGCGAGCGAGGTATTACCCTTTCTGGTGGACAAAAACAACGTTTATCTATTGCCCGTGCCATTGCCCGAGAGCCCAAAATCTTAGTTTTAGACGACTGTCTTTCAGCCGTTGATACAAATACCGAAAATATCATTCTGAATAATCTGGAAAGAATTATGCAGAACCGAACCTCGATTATTATCTCTCACCGCGTTTCCTCTGCGAAATTAGCAGATAAAATCCTGATGTTGGATGAGGGTGTAGTAATTGAACAAGGCACCCATGAAGAGCTCTTGAAAAAAGACGGTGCTTATAAAGAATTGTATGAAAAACAATTGCAGGGGGAAGAGGTATAATAAAAATCCTTTTCTATAATGAGACAAGTTCTTGATACAAATGTATATAAATGTTTTAGAGTATAAATGAGTGTTCTTAATTAATCAGTCATTCATACAATAAAACATACTCCACAATAAAATACCCAACCTAATCGGACTTATACGCTCAAATACAAATATCGCTCACTCAGCGACCTATTTTGACTATTTGTAATGTTAAAAAATATTTATTGAATATAAACATATATTTATTGTTTATCAATAAAATTTTATTACCTTTGGCATATCAAATTTAATTTTAACAATTATGTCAAAAACAAACAACTTCGTATTCTGGGGCTTATATATTGTGGCCTGGATCATTTTTATCGGCCTGTCTATTGAGGCAGGGGGCTTAATAGTAAATTTCTTTTTCAGTCTGTATAAGCCTGAATTTATCCCGAATCTTTATCAAAAGTTGGATTTAACTGCAATGTATAGAGACAGTAGATTAGCTTTTTTCGGCATCTATGGCTTTGTTCTAACCATTTCAATTTTAAAAGCGCACCTATTTTACATAGTTATCAGACTTATGCATACAATGGATTTATCAAAACCATTTAACACTTTTGTTGCGAGACAAATTTCACAAGTTAGTTATTATACCCTTTCAATTGGCCTGTTAAGTCACATTGCCAGAGAGTTAACTAAAAATTTAATGCATCACGGTTTTGTTACCGACAGCTTAAACCAATTCTGGGGAGACAGTCAAGCCTTTATTTTAATGGGAGCTGTAATTTATATTATTGCTACAATTTTCAAAAAAGGAGTAGACATTCAAAACGAAAATGATTTAACTGTATAAAGTATGGCAATCATTGTAAATTTAGACGTAATGATGGCAAAGAGGAAGATGTCACTGAATGAGCTTTCTGAAAAAATTGGGCTGACTTTATCGAACCTTTCTATTTTAAAGACAGGAAAAGCGAAGGCAATTAGATTTAGCACATTAGAGACAATTTGTAATGTATTAGATTGCCAGCCGGGTGACATTTTAGAATATGTTAATGACAAACAAAAAACAACGACCCACTAACAATTGCTCCAAGTGGGGCTGGTCGTTGAAACTTCGGATGGTTGTATCGCTATAATTTGGTTCAGGCTGGACTGAATACGATCTTAGTCGTTTCGTTGCAATTTTCCACTATTAGTGTTAAATCTTAACTAAACCCCAGTTCTTTACCCTATATACTTCAAAAACTCCGCCTTGGTAGCTTCCTGCTGAAATTTGCCACCATAGAAACTTGTAATGGTTGTAGAAGTGTCATCCTGCACACCGCGAGAAGCCACGCATAAGTGTTTGGCATCCATTACAACAGCCACATCTTCTGTACCTAATACTCTCTGTAATTCTTTCGCAATCTGCATTGTCAGGCGTTCCTGTACCTGAGGTCTTTTGGAAAAATATTGTACTATTCTATTCAGTTTCGATAAGCCAATTACTTTACCATTGGCAATATAGGCCACATGCGCTTTGCCGAAAATCGGTACGAAATGGTGTTCGCAATTGGAGTAGAATGAAATGTCTTTTTCAACCAACATCTCGTTGTACTGATACCTATTATCAAAAAGTGTGACTTTTGGTTTATTCTCTGGATTAAGCCCGCTGAAAATCTCTTTTACATACATTTTGGCTACACGGTTTGGTGTACCTTTCAAAGAATCATCCCTTAAATCTAATCCGAGCGTATCCATTATCTGGCGGAAATAGTATTCAATCTGCGCTATTTTCTCATCATCGTTCATGTCAAAGGCATCGGCACGCATAGGGGTGTCTACAGAAGTACTTATGTGGTCATCACCTATTTCTTCAGCTGTAAGGGCAACTTTGGTATCTTCTTCAAATAACAGGGTATTCAACAAAGTTTCGTTCGGTTTCATATAATCTGATTCTAAGGTCTAAATAATCCGGCAGTTTTGCCCTCAATTTCTCATAAATTACAATAGCAATATTTTCAGCTGATGGATTAATATCTTTGAATTCTTCGGTATCAAGGTTTAGGTTTTTGTGGTCAAACTTGTCCAGAATTTCTTCTTTTATTAAATCACTTAATAGCTTCATATCCATAACATAACCTGATTCAGGGTCAATTTTGCCAATTACCTGAACTACAAGATCATAGTTATGACCATGGAAATTGTAATTATTACACTTTCCATACACGCGTTCATTTTTCTCCTCCGACCAGTTCGGATTGTTGAGACGATGAGCAGCATTGAAATGTTCTTTTCTGAACACCGCAACTCGTTTAGAACTCATTATTTTTTTGATTTAAATGCTTTTGAGTACTTTATACAAATACCAAAATCTATGAAATTTCAGGGATTTAGTCTCAAAGTTTAAAAGTCGTCTGAAAGGTTGTCAGCAACACTTTTAAACTAAATCTGCGAGAATTTTTCTTTTTACGTAAAATGCTTTTTTGTTTAATATTAACATAACAAAATTATATATAAAAAGTTGCAAGTGGCTTTAGAGAATTATTTAACAAACTGACAATCAATACTTTAAAGCCAATTAAATTACATATATAACAGTGAATATAATTTGGCGCAACACCAGAGTCAGTAAAAAAACAAAAAAACTCACTCCCCTGACAAGTCAAGAAAGTGAGCCTGGTTTTAAACAAAGGGATTCTATCGTGTACTAAAAATCTTTTTTACTCCTCAGGTTATTTTTTAAAATTAAGCTTTAATATATTCTTTGCAATCTCTTTGCCATTCTTTTGCCCGTTCTCATTTGCCATCCTATACTGAACTCCACCAAATAATTGGGCAATAGTGGCTTCGTTTGCATATTCTTCAAATGATTTGAACGTTCGGTTTGGTAAGCTTCCCTGATAGGTATTATCTGTGAAAGCATAATTGTCTCCAAAAACAGATGTTAATATCTCCGCACTTGCACCCGAACTTGTTGCGTTATCAGACGTATAAGACGGAACTGGCTGAGTAGCAATATAGGGAGACCAAGTTGGTGAAATAGCCTGTTTGATATAAGTAATGGGTGCCATCAGGTTATAATTATATTTCGATTTCCAACAAGCAACAAAGGCATCATTTATTGTCAGACCTAATTTAATATATACCTCAGCTGCTTTATCGAGTTTAGATTTTTCTTTTTTGAGAACAATGTTAGCAATACTGAAACTATGCCCTCCCGGTGTAATACTTGCATCTGTCCAGAAGTGAGCTATTTCCTTTTGGTCATCAGTTAAAGTTTTAGCTACTGTATATACTTCTTTAGCTGCATTATACATTATTGAATTTTCTTTAAATGAAAAAGCGATAGGATCTGATGGCACTACGGTATTATTAAGCGATGAAAAATTACGGTTTTTACCCCAATAAGGTAATAAAGGTATTTTCTGATTACTTACAGGTTCCCATGATCCAATTGCCACTGGCACTTTATAGGAAGTCGGAAAATTATTATTCCAGCCCTCATTACCACCATCGGTTTTAGAGTAATCCCAGATAGCTTTGGCAATATCAGCCCCGAAGTTAATTGAGCGTTCTATTAATTCCTGATTGGTTACACCTGTTTTCAGTGCTGTTTCAGAAACCCGCCGTAAAGAGTCTATTGAAGCTTTATTATCATCGTTGGTTGTAGTATATAATTCTTTTACCAAGGTTGAGATGGCGGCATTGGCTGCTATGCCCCAGTTATATTCTTTGGTTGAATCTGGTACAGGTAATTTTGTTAAGCCTGAGATTTTCCCTGCCAACGACTGATAACCCTCCAGTCCATATACTACACTTTCATAAAAGGCAAGGCTGGTATAAGCCAGACTACGCGCTGCAACAGGGGCTGCATACCCAGGTGTTGATTTAATCAAACGCAATTGCAGATTCGTCCAGTTGATAGCAAGGCTGGCATCGTATGTATTTGTTTTTTTTGATTCAACAGCAGGAGCAATTACTTCTTTGCCAGGTTTATCTTTGCAAGAAGTGAGGTAAACAGTAAATATGCAAGTAATGGCGTATAAAGTTACCTTTACGCGTTTTAGTAAGAATACTGCGTATAGATTCCCCATAAAGTTTTCTTTTATCCTGACCTAAAAATCTATTCAGATTAAAATCAAAAACCTTGCCAAAAGAAAAGGCAAGGTTTTGTTATTTGATTATATTTTGAGAAAACTATAGATTGACAGAAATTTATTGGTTAGCCTTTAAAGGGAACTTACCAGACTGGTGTTCATGCGACATTTCTACATAGTGAGCTGCACTAATGGCTAATTTTTCAGCTATTTCCGGTGGTAATGTTTTAATCACCCTGGCAGGTGTACCCACTGCCATCGAATAATCAGGAATTTCTGTACCTTCGGTTACCAGTGCATTAGCGCCTATAATACAATATTTGCCGATTTTAGCTCTGTTAAGAATAGTTGCCCTCATGCCTATCAACGAATAATCGCCCACTGTTGCACCATGCACAATAGCACCATGGCCCACAGTTACGCTTTCGCCGATGAGAGTGGGCTCACCAAAATCTGCGTGCAGGATAGCCCCATCCTGAATATTGGTGCGGTTACCAATCACAATTTTTTCAACATCAGCCCGAATCACTGCCGAATACCAGACAGAAACATCTTCGCCAAGTGTTACATCGCCCATCACACTGGCATTAGGCGCAATAAAATATCCCATTTTATAGAATTTTGAATATGGCACGAATAAACATAAATGCTATGAATTTTCAAGAAGCAATCTTTAAAAAATTCATAGCATTTATTAATTATCTTGACTTTAAATTATCATAATCCCAGATTTCGGTAGGTTTGTGGAATTGCTTCCATGCTCGAAGATACTCTTGATATGCTTGTATTTTTGCTAATTTCTTCCCTTTTAATGCTCCTTCTATACATTCGCCCCTATCATTCCATATACTATAAGTTTCTTTATCCTTAAATCCTGAAGTTTCTGAAACAAAGTTTAAGATTTTGCCATCAATCTCCCTATTAAAAACATGGAAGGAATGTCTGTCATCTTCTAATACAATTACGAATGATGTATTTCCTATTTTATCATTAAGTACTGGTGGTAATGACCTCCATGCATAAGCTTTATTTTTATTTTCAATAGTTACACCTAAGATCCAGCTTTTGTCCCAGAATTTGTTAGGATTCGTCAGAGAATCTTCATCCATTTTCTGACGACGGTCATAGGTTTTCAATTCATCATATTCTTCACTAAAAGTATTATCAGGCTGAAATACCAGACCATCAGGGTATTGAGCAAAAAAGGCTTTCAAAGTCATTTGTTCTGATGGAATAATATCTAATTTCTTTCCTTCCTGTGCGCCTACTGCTGCATCTCCAGTAGCCTGATACCACCAGGATTTGGTATCAGAATCTTCTATTACGGCATTATAGTGCCTTGCCCCTACCAAACGGAAAATCTGTTTCTTACCATCTACAATTGGACTAAAAACCAAACCCGTGCGACACATGGTACAATAAGTAATCAATACGGGTGTATCACCCACATTATCCTGTATTTTATGATGATAACCTACGAACTTAATCGGATACGCTTTGGCTATACTACCATTTACAACAGTCATCACTACTAAACTATCTGGCACTTTACTATCTTTTTGGGTTGCGAACTGAATCTTTTCAGGTTCTTTAAACATTACCTCTGCTCTGTACGAAACATCGGTAAAGTAATAAAGTACTATGGCTACCAATACAATGATTCCTACTAATCCCTTCTGTTTGTTGCTGCCTTGAGTAATAAATGACCACGCAGGAATAGCCAATAGCAATAAGCCTATAATTCGTGAAGCAGGAATGAGCTTCTCAAGATAATAGGTAAGCTTGATTGCTTCTAAATCCTGACTACCAGGAAAGGGCATCAAAAGATAGGCCTCTAATAAGGCTGGTAAGATAAGGCAAACAGCACCTATCCAGAACAAACGTTTTTTAAATGTAGGAGTCATTGTATTCAGATATTTCAGGTAAAAGGCCTCTTCTGCAAGGGCCTTTTTAATTTGTTTATATTTTAAAAGCGAATGAAACATTCACACTTCTACCGTCTGATGACCATACGGCAGGGCCAGGATAAAAAGCTGGTCTTTTGGTAAAGTATTGTTCGTTAGTCAGATTATTGATATTCAGTTTTACCATCATACTTTGGGTTAACCGGTATGTAGCATTGATATCCAACAATCCATACGATGGTACTAAACCCACTGCGCCTGTGGCAGATGGTTTTACAGTGTTCAGTGCATCAGCATAACTATTGGCAGTATAGCTGTAAAGAGCCGTAACACTTAGTTTCGTATAACGGAATGTTATTCCGTTGCGGCTTATCCAGTCTGGGGTACTTTCTACCTTGTTACCCTTTACGCTCACATTTTTATCTCCTGCTCTTATGGAAGCATCCTCATATCTGGCATCCATATAAGCAGTAGAAGTAAAGACTGAAAATGTGGATTTTGGCGAAAATCGGGTATCATACTGAACAAATATCTCCAAGCCATTGATATGTGAATTGCCAATATTAGTGCGTAAATAATAAAAATCCCCATCGGTTTCCGTACCGTAGGTCATACCCATACGGTTGTTATACTGAATCTGAAAGGCACTTATATCCCATTTCCAATGCTCTGTATTGCCTTTATAACCTATTTCGGCATTATAACCATACGCATCTTTCAGATTTTTATCTATCTTCTCGTATGTGGCCGACGGGATAATATCTTTAAATACTACCGGTCGATAGGCCTGCGCAAAACCTGCATAGATATTCTGCGATTGGCTCAACTGGTAATTAGCATTCAATCCTAAAAGAGGAAATTTATGCGTAATAGTGGTTGGCAGCTGGTTGGCATCATAATAAGCAATCTTACCACTCAAATCAGACTCGCCTAATTCTACTCTAATACCTGGTGTAACTGAAAATTTAGAAGTAATTGCAAAACGGTTTTCGGCAAAGATTGCAAAATTCTTAGTTTTCAGGTGCATATCTCTCACCCAATCGCCGGTTTTGGAAATATCAAAATCTGATCCCGTAGTACCTTTCCCTAATTGCTGGCGGTTCAGATCATTGTTCATTAACTGTACTCCTGTTACTAAGATGGATGAAACTTTACCTAACTCATAATTGTGTAACAGACGTGCTTCAACTGTATAACTGTTAAAATGATCTATATCAACCTGACGATTTGCATATTGCAGGGTAGTAGGATCAATTGCATCCACAATGTTGGCGGGTTTGTCAAATGTTACACTGTTTCTGTCGCCTAATACAGCAGATGCTATAAAGGAAGCACGAGTACGTGCACTTAAACGGAAATCTGCTGTGAAAGATGGTACATAGATAGTAGGGTTAAAATAATTACGTGCACGGGTTGACATTCGGGGATTTGCATAAAACATACTATCTGTCAACGGCCCTGGTATTTGGTACAGATATTTTGAGTGTTTGAAATCCGCTTTCAATTTAATCTTTGATGAAACCTGATAAATTAACCCAAGTGCTTCCCCGCTATAATCACTTTCTGAATTAGTGCGGTATCCATCAGAATGGCGCCTTGAGTAATACCCGTAATACTGGAGCTTACCGATTTTCCCGCTTATTCCATTATAAGTACTAACTAAACCAAAAGAACCTATGGAATTAATGGTCTCAAAATTAAAAGCCTTTGTTGTATCAGGTTGTTTGGCAATATAGTTCAGCATACCTCCAAATTGAGCTCCATATTGCAAGGAACCTGTACCGCGTACTAACTGAATGGTCTGAATAGCTTCCATAGGTAAGCTAAAATGACTTGCCGGATAGGCATACATATCTGAATTAGTAAGAATACCATCAGCACGTATATTAAACTCCCAGCCACGGTGCGGGTCAAGCCCACGAGTTGAAATATTGGTTTGATTGCCTGTACCATCCATATCATAAACAAATACACCAGGTACTTTGGCAAATATCTGACGAGGCGTTTTTTCTGCAATATTAGCATCTGCACCTAATAAATTAATTACTTCGCTTTTTTTCCCTCCAAAAAGATAAGTACCTTGTGTGAGAGGCAATCGCTCAATTGTATTTTTGTATCGCTGCTCTAAAATATTTATTTCTTCTAATTCTTTTACTTTTACAGAATCTGTTCGCTGGGCAAATATATGTGTAGTGCATACCATGAGTACGCATAGTAATTGTATTGACTTCATAAAAATATTCTTTGAAAGTAATACAAGGTTGTCCTGTATTGCTTAAATTAATTACTGATTATACTATAAGAGAATAGGTATAACATTCTCCAAGGAGGACATTATACCAAGGAATAGTTATATAAAATCAGGTTAATTCAGGCGGAGGCGAATGTAACAGGTGTATTACCTGATAGTCTGATTGGGTTGGTTCTGTATAAAAAGAGGGGTCATATATTTCGACAATGGGTTCAGTTAAAGCCAATTGCAATGAATCAGAAACATAAACTTTCTGTAAATCACCTAACAGTTTTATGAGTTTCCCTAATGGGCTGCGAGATATATCAGAATCAGGCGCAGTCATACCTTGTACCATTGATGCCAATTCGGCAAAACGCTCCTGCGCATTCTGATTCGACTTCAGAATTACATATAATGTATCATTCTCCTGATACTCGTGCATAATATTATAAAAATCATTTCCGCTACGTATCAGCCCTTCCTTATGTCCATTCCTGTAATGCACATCTTTTGAAGTTGTCGGAATTTTAATAATTTTCCATTTATCATCAAAAATCACATTAGAATTTGTTCGGTAATTAGTCTCAAAAAACAGCATAGTTATTGTCAGCCCAAACATATTGTAGAGCAGAAGTAATAAAAGACCTATTGACGCTATTTTTTTCACAGTAAATACTGAAAATTTATCAAATTCAATAAAAAACCTTTATTTTTCAAATAAACTCTGCACATCTATCAGATATGCAGAGTCTGTGAATTTTTTAACTAAAAACAAAACATATATTAATTTCTTGTAAGAATCCTTGTTTTGATTAATCCTCGTAATTATTTGTCAGAAACTCTGCGCATCAAATGATGCACAGAGTATAATAGTCAACCTATGATTAAATCAAAACTAAGATTCAATATCTTATTTACCGATGCTTTTCATAGCATCAAAATTGGCATAACCTTCTTCTGAAATACGGATACCTCTGGCTATATATGCCTTAGGATCAGCAGGTGCCCATGTACCTAAACCATCTACATAACGATTGAACATACAAAAGGCTGCGGCAATCAATACAGTATCATGGATTTCTTTATCATTCGCCCCCTCGTTTCTTGCGGCATCTATTTGTTCGGTTGTTACATTTTTGCCACCTTTTTGTACATTTGCAGCAATAGCTAATAAGGTCTTAAGCTTTTTTGAAACTGGTGCTTCTTCGTAATTTTTCTTGATTTGATCAATCAATGCACCATCATCGTCTAAATAACATTGTGCGGCAGCTCCATGCACACTCTGACAAAACCAGCAATCATTCAGGTAAGAAACATAAGTAGCTATGGTTTCTCGCTCACCTCTCGAAAGTCCAGTACTCTCATCTCTCAATAATATGTCTGCCAAAGCATTCAATGGGCGAGCCGTCTCAGGACGAAAAGCCATTAATCCTCTGATGCCTGGCAGAAGTTCTTCTTCTGGTAATTTGATGTATGCCATAACATATTTTTTTAAACTCTTTATTTGTTTTACTTTTTGGGTGCGTAACCCAAGCCCTTTGCAATCATTCTGCCTCTTTGGCGAAAAATTTCTGAATCTTGTATGGGGTCAATTCCCAAACCATCTAAATAGCGATTAAAAAAACAGAACGTTGCTGCTATAATCACCGTATCATGTATTTCTATATCTGTTGCCCCTAAATCTCTGGCTCTTTGTATCTGGCTTTCTGAAACATATTTGCCGCCTTTTTGTACACTTGTAGCAATATTTAATAAAGCTTTCAGTTTATCAGAAATCGGTGCCTTTTTATAATCTTCTTTAATTTGTTCTATTAGTACTTCGTTATCATCTAAATAACAGGCCGCCACTGCTCCGTGTACTCCTTCACATAATTGGCAATCATTCAGTTTAGATACTAAAGTACCTATAATCTCGCGTTCGGCTTTCGTCAGTCCATCTTCAATACATAGAATTCCTTCTGTAAATGCGCCTAAATGCGGTGCAAGATGTGGGCGAAAAGCCATCAATCCTCTCATTCCTGCCGCATTGTCAGGCAATTTGATATAAGCCATTGAAATTCTTTTTTGAATTATGAATTAATTAGGTTTGCTTCCTTTTCTTTGCTAAAACAGGCCATGATAAAAGCCACAATAAAAGTACTCGAAAATGCAAGTAAGGCGTTTCCAAAGCCACCAAAAACAGTTACTAATGCACCTACAAAAAACACTGCCGTAGCAGTAAAGAAACGGCCGACATTAAAGCAGAAACCTGTTGCTGTTGCTCTGATAATTGTAGGAAAAAGCTCAGGTATATAGCTTGACAATGATCCTTGACTAATTCCGAAACACAGCGTCAGTAAAGCGGTTTCGACATAGATAACCGGGGTGAATGTTTTATTCGTTAAAAATAACAGACAGCTTGCTACTATCAGACTGATAAATGTCAGCATAAGGGTTTTTCGGTTGCCTAATGTCTGAATCAGAAATCCTGATAAAATTCCTCCGGCAATACCTCCCAAGCCTAATAACATCATTGTATTACCCCTTTCATTTTGTCCGGTTTGGCCGGCAGGCAGTAAGGTTTGCACCCAAGTAGGTAGCCACGAAAATATCCCCCAAAGGCCAATTAATACAGCACCAAATATTATAGAGCCTTTGATCAGGTTCGGCCTATAGGAATTATCAAACAAACTACCTGATGATGTCTGCTCAACATTTTTAAGGTTTTGCCATTTAGGAGATTCCGGTAATAATACTGCTATCAAAATGGCTATGGCTGCTGGTATCAACCCAATCCAGAAAGCATTATGCCATTCTGAGAATAGTTTGCTTAATCCACCAGATGCTACTATGCCTAATGGAAAGGCAATTGCCAGGATACCCACAAAGACAGGGCGTGTTTTCTCAATCCAAATTTCAGAAATATAAACCGTTGTTACCAGCAATACACCGCCCACACCCATACCCGTAAAAAACCGACAAGCTAACAATATATACCAGTTAGTGACAAATACAGTCAGCAAAGTGGCTAATCCATATAATCCTGTTACTAATACCAATACTTTTTTACGACCGATTTTATCGCTTACCACCCCAAACAAAATACCACCAATCATCCAACCATATAATGAGATTGCACTGATATATGCACCCTCCTCTCCTAAGCGTGCTTCTGAAATTTTCTCATCCAATAGCTCAGGTATAGCTACGGGCAAATAAACCGACATTAAAGTGGAAACAGTCCCCCCAAAAGCATAACTAATCAGGCACAGAATAAATGCCAGTATTCTGATATTGGATGAAAGCACTTCCTGTTTTAAGTTATTCTCCGTGATTAAGGTCATTGTTTAGGTTTATTAAAAGTTTATCGGGTTTTTGAAACTATAGCTTGATGCCTGAATTGACTGTGATACTTAGAGCGATAATATTCAAAAAGAATCATAGGTAGGACATAGTCACCCATGCGCTCAATTGTTTCAAAAATATCTCTGGCAGTTCCTACAATCGGGAAAAGCAACTCAAATCCTAATTTGTATAAGCATATAAATATCAATAAGCCCGGAATACGAGGTCTGAGCAAGACAAGAAAAGCCAATACAATCTCGAACATACCAAAAATCTGTAAGTTTGAGCCAGTCATCGGCAACCCGATTCCAGTCATGTTTTTAATTAAACCCGGATGGTTCATAAATACAGCCAAACCGCCATGGCCTGCTAATAGACTAAACAGGCTTAATCGGGGTATCCATTCGACCAGATAAGCTTGTTGGAGTGAAAGCGTAGCAAGTGGTTTTAGTTTAGACCACCATTTTTCGCCTACAACCGGAAATCCATATAACAGTAAGAAAAGAATCGGCACCCCGAAATTACCAGCACGCTCAAAAAACTCTGACATCCCCATACTGGCTGACGGGCGCAACAAGGCCGTAAAGACTGTCCAGAAAGATGCCCATAATAAGAGAACTCGGTTAGGGTAAAAAAATACAGTAAGCCCTATCAGGATATCCATTGCACCAATCAAGGGCATAAAATTGTAGGCAATTGGTTCGTTTATAAAGAAAACTTTAAAAAATGGTAACCAACCTTTCTTCAAAACGATGCCCCAGAAACCATGTCCAACAAAGCACCCCAATACACCCATGCGCAACCAGAAGAAAAGTTTTTCTTCAAAAGCAAGTTTTGAAGAAAAAGGATTAATGAATAGTGAATTACTTGTACTCATACTCTTTAATTTATATAGTGTTTTTATAAACTCCAACTCCTCTTTTTATTACTGAGTTTAGTTATACAAAAATCTAAATGTTTTTACTTTATAAAAAATTTAAAGGCCAATTATTACTATTTATTAAGTCTTCATTTTCAAGCTATTAGAGTATAACAGGCAAAATTAGTCACAGCATAATTAATGCCTGTTTTTCGTTAACTATCGTAATAATTCATCAAAGTTCAAACTTACATAGTACAAACCACCAACAGCAGGAGAGCCGTAAGCTTGTACAATGTACTGATTAGTCAGATTTGATGCGCCAACCTTGATAATAGATCTGATAACTGGCACTTTATAACTTACCTGTGCATCTAATAAACTATAAGCATTGATTCGACCCGGGAAATTAGAAGTAAATGTACCGTACCAATCAAAAGCACTTTGCCAGTGCCATGCTATACTAAAGCCTAATTTATCAGTCAATTTCGAATTGCTCAACACTACATTAGTTTTCCAGGTTGGTGTATTAAATGCCGGAATATTACTTGGATTTGCATCCATCAGATTGAAATCAATCCAGGTTATATTGGTATTCAATCGGTAGCTCTCAGGAAATAAATAAGAAAGCCCGGCACTTACCCCCTGAATAGAAACCTTATCTCTTGCATTTGTATATAATTGAAATGCCTGAGTTTTACCACCTAAAATATCTGCTGCTGCGGACGGATTAATTGACCCATCTGGCAAAAGAACAGGGTTATCAGGACGGATAACTACAGTATTGATGATAAAATCTTTATACTGGCTGTAGTAATAATTAATATCAAATAATAGCTTCTGGTTGAATACACCTTTATAACCAATCTCAAGGCTTTGTACCTTTTCAGGCTGAATATAAGGCACATTAGATTTCACCAGTTTGTCTTTATGATTCGCAATAGCTGTCTGTGGCGGAACACCCTGTGCCAATTGCGCCCCTGCAGCACCACCAAATGCACTTACAGAAGCGACAGTAAAAGAGTTTTCATAGGCACCCATACCTACAGAGTTTACGGGAGCACCACCTAAGATAATGATTGGTCCAACATTCAGCTTAATGTATTGGTCGCCAATTACAGGGTTACGGAAGCCTGTCTGATAAGAAGCTCTGATGTGATGATTATCATTAGGAGAAAAAACTGCTGAAGCTCTTGGAGTAAAACGGCCGTCAAAATTTTCATTTTTGTCATAACGTCCAGACAAGGTTATTTTCAATTTATTATTCGCTAAAGATTTTGAGGCCTGAATAAACGCCCCATACTCATCATTTGTCAGATTTTTATCTTTATCATCAAATAGTGTTCCTTGTGTATCTAAGTAATATCTTCTGTAGTTGGCACCAACTTGTATATTAACCATTTTAAACAATTGGCTGAAATCATACATACCTTCAATATGTTTCAATCCACAACGACTGAAAATACCCGCACCGCTTAACCCTTGTGTTTTAATTAACTGCTCTTTGGCAGCATCGAATGCTGATGTACCAGGTAGTAATCTTCCCTGGTCGGCAAAGGTCCGGGCTATTGTATGATCTTGCCCTGTTATGCCATTAATCGTTCCGTTATAGGCCGCCGTATAGCGCTGGAACCAGGTAGCATCTGCCTGCGCAGGAGCAACAGTATTACCATCAAGACCTTTTACCCACATTCGGTTAATCAATTGGCCTAACGAACGGCTATTATATGAATCCTGCGAGTCTTCCTGATTTGAATACGCTCTTACATAGAAATTGCTTCCTTTTAATTCCAGGCGATGCTGCATCATGTGGAAATTATTGATTACAAACCGACTACTACCTGTATATTGCGCAATACCCTCACTATAATTTGCCTGATAATTTGCTTCAAGATTATCGGTAATGCGATAGTACACTGAGCCGTTTAATTTAAGGCTATAAACACCGTATTGTGCTAAATCTTTCTCTTCATAACCAGTTCTTGATACGCGACCAATACCTGCAATAGTTTGTGCTACTTCATCGCCATAGATATTCAATGAATTTTTGCCGGGGTTGTCAGGACCACGGCTTCCCGCAGCTGTATTCGGGTCAACATCAGTATAGTCATTGGCATACCAGTCTGTACCTTTGAGATAAGCCACATTTGCTTTAAAAGCGAAACGGTTGTTAAATGCTTTAGCGTATCTTAAAGCCAAATCATATACAGGTTTCGCACCAAGACTTGTTCCATCGTTCAGGTGATTCACACCCAATTTGGCCTGCGCACTTAATCCCTGGTAATCGAACGGATTTTTGCTTCGAATCTGCAACATACCATTGAAAGCAATAGGACCGTAAAGCGCAGAGGCAGCACCTGGAATTAACTCGACACTTTCAACATCAATATCGTGCGGGCCGAAAAGGTTGCCCATTGTAAAACCTAAGCCTGCCGACTGGTTATCAACCCCATCTACCAATTGGAGGAAACGGCTGTTTCCGGTAGTGTTAAATCCACGGGTATTGATTTGTTTATAAGTAAGACTACTGGTTACCATATCCAGCGATTTCATATTAAGCAAAGCATCATAGAAATTAGGAGAAGGGCTTTGCTGAATACTTCTTGCATCCATCTTCTCTATGCTTACAGGCGAACGTAAGATACTTTCCTCAATTCTTGAAGCAGATACAACCACTTGATTCAGGTCTTCCGAACCTGCCTTCAAGGAAATATTTAATAATGAGGTTTCACTATTCACAACTATTTCCTGACGCTCGTAGCCGATCATTGATACTACTAAAATGACAGGAAGTGTGGTGTTCAACTCAAAATTACCTTCAGTGTTAGTGATGGTTCCTGCTACTTTTCCTTTAATAGCTATAGAAGCCCCAACTAATGGTTTTTGCGTTTCAATGTCCGAGACTTTGCCTCTAACCAAAGTTTTCTGGGCAAAAACTCCACTTGAAACAAAAAATAAGAAACTAATATATGGAAAGATTTTTTTCATCAGAATTATTCAGGTTAATACTCGAGTGATAATGATTTTAATACTCCGTTTAACTATTCTTCAGGTGATCATAGCCTTGTGGTAATCGTGTGTACCCATGATTGACGATTCTTTCACCTAAATACTGATAAAATGAGGAGTCATCAGGTGTAACGCTCGCCAAGCCATCAACATAGCGGTTATATAAACAGAAAAGCGCAGCAATCAATACAGTATCATGAATCTCTATATCTGTTGCACCTTGTGCTTTAGCATTAGTTATGGCTTCAGGCGAAACACTTTTTCCACTTTTTTGTACCATTTTAGCAATTGTCAGCAAGGCTTTCATTTTATCACTGACTGGCGCATTGTCTAAATCATATTTTACCATTTCACAGGTTTCTGACTCTCCTAATAATAAATCAGCAGCGGCTGTATGAGCCGAGGTACAGAATCTGCACTCATTGTTATGTGAGACTACGGTGGCTATTAACTCTCTTTCGCCTTGTGTCAGAGAATTGTCACCTCTTAATAAGATTTGTGTCAGTTCGCGAATAGGAGCTGCTGTATTCTGACTGAATTCTAATAATCCGGTAATGCCGGGTAAATGGTCAGGAAGTGATATATGAGGCATAATTTTGGACAATAGAAATCCTGTATTGGTCAATCTTGGCCAATTTGAGTGATGTTATAAATAAAAACAGGGAAAGTTAACAGAATGAATCTGCTACTTAGCGAGTGCGATTATAACCTAAAAAGGCCATTTTCTCACCCATTTCACGATAAGCCTCGTTTTCTTCCGGAGCCCACGTGCCTAAGCCATCAACATAGCGATTAAACATACAGAATGCTGCTGCAATCAACACCGAATCATGAATTTCTTCATCGGTAGCACCTTCGCTGCTGGCAGCCTCAATATCTGCTGCCTGCACATATTTTCCGCCTTTTTGTACTTTTGCGGCAATGTTAAGCAAGGTTCTCAGCTTAGGTGAAATGTCTGTTTGAGCAAAATTCATTTTGATGTCATCAATTATCGATAAATCACAGGCTAAATGTGCCGCTGCCGCTGCTCCATGAGAAGTATGGCAAAAATGGCAATCATTCAGGTGCGAAACGTAAGAGGCAATCAATTCCCGTTCACCACTCGTCAGCGTAGACGGGCTTCGCAACAAAGTTTCCGCTAAATTCAACAGCGGTACGGCTGTACGAGGATTATTGGCGAGAAGGCCCGAGATACCCGGGAGTTCCTCATTCAACAATTTGATATAAGCCATAATCAGAAACGGTAGGCATAAGTTGCTGAGATCAGATAGTCAGCAAATGCGGCATCGCCGTGTTTTTTGCCTGTGGGGTCTTGCATATCACTCCACGATTTAATGCGATTACGAACGACTGCGTACGGCACAGCAAATACAAAAGAATGATGGTGTGTATTGAGCAATAAACTTGGTTCTACTGAAACAATATAACCCGGACGACGATTGCCTTCGCTGCTACCTATTCTATCAATAGCTGGTAGCCCCTCTACTCTACCGCCCAAAGCAAAAGAGATTCCGCTTTTAGGTATAATGGCATAGCTTAAACCTACCCTGCCGGCAAATTGATCTGGTACTGAAAAATTGGTGGCCGGATTTACTACTTTAGGGCTGAACATATAGAAACCATTAAAATAGACCGATGCATTTTTGAATATAGACTGATACCCTTGAAGCTCAACGCTATATCCCCAGCCACTATCACCTAATTGCATGGATTGGTCAAGTGCTTTACGCTGAATATATTCCTTTTTGTTTTTGTCTAATTTATGAAAATCTCCCTGCACGTTGGCATCACCAGTTGGAGCCTTAACACCCACACCTATAGCAATGTTACCTTTCAGGTGAGTGGCTGGGTTTAACAACCAATAGGTAGTTGAAAGACGCATATCACCTACACCTTTTGAGTATGTATGGAAACGCTTCTGCTCAGGATTAGTCTCAATCGAATTACCATAATGCTCATATAAAGAAGAGCGGTCATTATCCAGATATGGGATATTTAAAGCAAAACTTATACGGGGGTTTACGGCATAGCTTAACCCAAAATCAAAAGCATGTGAATTATTGATAACCTGAGTCCCGTTTTCGATACGTTCTTTTTGCTCTTCTGTTCCAACAAAGTGGCGGAACGAGTGAAGATAACGGTAAGACGCTGTAAACTGAAATTGTCCACCTTTCATCATTGATGCCGGACTATTGGGATTACCAGTAGCCGAAGCCATGTGACGAACAGCAATACAACCCTGAGAATAAGCATTTATTGCTCCCATTAGCATTGCTATTAAAAAGAAAGAATATATTTTTTTCATTGTTAATACGTTTGAAAGAAAATGTAAATAGATTTTAAATCAATTCCAGAGGTCTTATAGACCCGAGCCATCGGCCTTACCGCGAGCTATGGCATATTGACCGATTTTTTCTCCATGCTCCAACCCTGTCTGGGCGTCAAACCGGTAGTGAATCAGACCATAGACTCTTGAATTAGATGCCTCTAATGCCATAGCTTTTAGCTTCTCTGCTTCTGATGGAAAAATAGCACCTAATACAGTAGCTGCCGCACTTGAGAAAGTTGAATGACCTGAAGTATATGATTGAAAATTTGGTAATCCTACAGAGGTTTTCAAACCAAATTGCTGAGGGCGAGGATAATAATAATAGTTCTTGGTATCCCAGCAAGCAATTCCGGCATCCATTTCGGCAGTTCCTAAAAGAGCTAACGTACGTGCAGTTGCCAGTTCACTATATTTGTTTTTAAAGCATAAATTAGCCGCCGCTCTGTGCCAATGCCCAGGAGGAGTATAACTTCCTGCCCCATCAGACCAATAATTGGCTATCCGGGCCTGCTCACGTGTTTGTCCTTTATCAATCTTTTTCAATTCATCAAGATCCTTGTTGAATTCATCACTATCCAAAGCAGGAGGTGGGCCAGGACGCATGGCAATCATCGTTGCTCTATCAAAATTCCAGGTCTGTACAGTACCATAATTTGGAAGCATAGGTGGGCGGGCAGGAAATTCCTGACTTAACCATTCTGATTTTAAACCCATAGCTTTGGCATTTGCGATGGCTGCAGCATTGACTGTCTGATTGTTAGAAGCACTCATACCATCAGCTTTTGCTCTACCCATTACTTTGGCCGCAACCGCTTTCCCTAATGCATCGCCTGCTGCAATATCAGAATCCACATTCATTCCACCCCAGATACGGGCATTTTTTGCTTCAGCCAGCTTAGCGTCTAAAAGTGGTACTTCGCCCGGAAACATAGCTACTAAAACAGTATATGAGGCAGCTGCCACAACTGCATCTTCTGATGGATACGATGGCAGGTCAGAAACCGGTAATAAGGCAGAAACCGAAGCATCGTTTTTAGAAGGTGCTTTACGGCTATACTTATACTTATAATTCCAGGCAGCAACTAAGGCATCATATTGAGCTACGCTCAGATACGCCAAAGCACGGGCTACATATGGTGGGTTGGCAAATGGAAATTTAGGGTCTGCCAATGGATTAGCCGCATCAGGAGCTGGATATTTGCCTTCTGCATTAGAAGCAGGAGGGATATTATAGCGTGCTGATAATTCGCGGGCTATCTCATTCCAGCGATATACGGCGCCAGCACCCCAATATGCTACTGCTTTTTTGTTTTCTGGAGTAATGGTAGAAATGGTAGTTTTTAGCTTGGTAATCTCTGCCTGATACTCTACAGAATTAGTCGCTTTAGGCTCTGCAACGGGAACTTCGTCTGAACCGGCTAAAATATATGTTTTCCATGTGCCCCCTTTTTCATCTAATTTGGCAGGAATATAAGCCTCTTTTAGTGGCTCTTCCAGCTCTTTGTTACAAGATGAAACAAAAACGCTCAATGCTGCAAGAAGGATCAGTGATAAATGTATCTTTTTCATATTACGGCCCCTTGTTCGATTAATGAACTGCTTGGGGAAGCATATTTTCTGTGATTAATCTTTTCTACAATTTTATTATTTGGTGGCCTCTGCCGACTTCGTTCTGAAATTTATCTGATATAAGAACCCTGCCGAAATAGTAGTTGACTGGCCCATGTTCTGACCATCTATTACTCTTCTGACAGTTAGATTGAAACCAATGTTTTTAGGCTGAAATTTGCCGTAAAAGCCTACACCAGTAGATTTCATATTGTTTGTCGGGAAAGGCATATCATTTCGGCGGATATAGTCGCCACCTACACAGGTATTTTTATCAATGAAAATCTCTGCCTGAATGCCTTTTTTATAATACCCGGCGCGTGCAGCCACATCAGTTGCATTGGGTATTCTTACTTCGTTGGTATTATAAACCCGATCATCGGCCTGGTAAGCGTCTCTGTCAACTTTTATATTGCTACGAAAGATATAGCTTCCGTGAGCAGTTATATAAAAGCCCGATTTATGTTTATAATGCACAATCAGACGTGTAGTAAATGTTTTAGCTCCTATCCCGATTGACATCGGTAAAAAATCTTTTACATAGTTTGTTAAAGGGACAGAACCTCCTAACACTCCATGTAACGACAATCCGTTTTCAGCTTGAACCATATTGTATTTTGCAAATAACGATAAATCTTGCAGGCCTTTTTGTCCCATTAGATTCCCAGCACTTGTCTTAGTCCATACATAAGGTACTCCAGCAATAAGATTCAATTTTTTGGTAATTCCATAGGCAACCATTGGCATAACACTCTGCATTGTATATGTCCCGATATTCAGGTTTTCTCGTTTGAGGTTATTTTCCCAATATTCACTCCATTGACTGTTAGAATATGTCGTTGCAATACAAATTGATTTTTTATTCATATAGATTGCATCATGAGGCATTTGAGCATAGGTGTTCATACAAACACTGCCTACCAACACAAGTATTAACTTGTAAAGTAATTTCATTTTTAAAATACAGAGTTTTGGTTAAAAACAGTCTTGTTATACAAGAGAACCATTCACTTTGCAGGCATTGAGAAGTGGTATCAGGGAAATCTGAAGCACTTTCGACAAATACCCATGCACGTAGGTTGTAAACCTATATGATTCACTCGAAAAGTGTGTTAATTAGAATGTAAATCCCATCATCGATAACAAAGTGCACACTTCGCCCATCTTTGACAAAAATTGTAGAAAAGAAGAATCTGTTTTAAACCAAATCTGGCGGAGGAGAATGAACTAATGTTGTTGTAGCAGGAATAAACTCCTGATAGGTGTAGATTTTTAACGGGAGGTCCTCAACCCAAAAATAAGCAATTGTGTGGGTACTGAACTGAGTATAATCTTTTGTAAGATTCTTAAAGAAATTAAGTGCTTTTTTACCCGGACTCGTCGGCTCGTCACTCACATGTTTCTTTACTTGTTGCAACAAACTAAACACATTTTCACGGCTTGCGTTTTCTTTGGTACAATAAGTGTAAAGGGTATCGTTGGCAAACTTACGTTGGGTAGTACGAAAAAAATTACCTTTGAAGATAATAAGACCATCTGCATCTTCTGATTCATTCCAACTGGACATATAAGGAATAGCCATTGGAACTTTCATTACTAATTGCTCTCCATTTTCTTCATAAAATACATTTGTCTGTACCATACGTTGCTCCTGCCATTTGTCCATTAAAAAAACAAATGTAGAGCCAAGTATATTACAGATAAGTAATACAAGGAGCGATATGGCAGCAACTTTTTTCAGTAGTAGTTTTGGTTCATGCAACAAATTAATCAATTAAATTGAAATTTTCCAACAACTTTTTACATTTTATTGATTTTTGGTAAATGAATATTCTTTTTAATAGCCAAGGTACGAATGCCAAAAATGAATAAAACCGTTGTTATTTCAATTAATTCATCAGAGATATTTAATTGTTGTAATACAAAAAACAGACACCCCCCTATTATACATACAGTAGCGTATAACTGACCTGTGCGAAAAAGTGCCGGAATTTCGTTTAATAATATATCTCTTATCACACCACCAAAACAAGCAGTAATGGTTCCTAAGATAATACATGATGGAATATTCAGTTGCACGGCTATGCCTTCCTGTATTCCTCTTAAGGCAAAAAAACCAAGACCAAGCGAATCGAAAAAAGTAAGTGTTTTATCCAAATGATCGATTTTGCTTCTAAAAAGAACCGTTAAGCCTGTTACACCTATAATTAAAAGAATAATTGATGAGTCAAGAATCCATCTGACAGGTAAATGCCCTATCAACATATCTCGGATAGTGCCTCCACCAACAGAGGTAACAAATGCGATCACTAAAACACCAAAGATGTCTAAATTCTTCCGCATAGCAGCCAAAGTACCCGAAGCAGTAAAGGCAATGGTTCCGGCTATATTTATAAAGCTAAAAAATTCCATAGGTTTTCTTAATTTTGGAACAAAATTAGCCAGAAAAACGTCACCCTAACGTTATCTGAGTAAAATAGCTATATGCGCATAGACCAGGACACCGTTCAGCAGATTATTCAGGCCGCCGATATAGTAGAGGTGGTGGGCGATTATGTTTCTCTTAAAAAGAGAGGCGCAAATATGATTGCCTGTTGCCCTTTTCATAATGAAAAAACACCTTCCTTTTCTGTTTCACCATCAAAAGGTATTTACAAGTGTTTTGGTTGTGGAAAAGCAGGAGACTCTGTGAGGTTTGTGATGGATATTGAAGGTATAGGCTACCCTGAAGCCCTCAGACACTTAGCTAAAAAATATGGGATTGAAGTTAGTGAAAAAGAAATAACAAGTGAAGAACAACAAACCCAGAACGAAAAAGAGAGTTTATATATAGCCTTAGATTTTGCCAATAAGTATTTTCAGGATCAACTCTGGAAAACACCGGAGGGAGAAAGCATAGGGCAGAGCTATTTTAAAGAACGTGGATTTAATCACCCGACTATCCATAAGTTTGACTTAGGGTATAGCCCTGATGGCTGGGATACTTTTACCAGACATGCTTTAAAAAGTGGATTTTCGCTTGACATTCTTGAAAAAGCAGGATTGACTGTTGTCAGAGAAGGTAAAGATCCGATTGATCGGTTCAGAGGGCGGGTTATTTTCCCGATCCATAATGTAGCCGGAAAAGCCATTGCCTTCGGAGCCAGGATTCTGAAAAAAGATCCTAATTCACCTAAATACCTTAACTCCCCTGAAACGGCTGTCTATCATAAGAGCTTCATTGTTTACGGTATTGCTCAGGCCAAAAATCCTATACGGCAGGAAGAGAATTGTTATTTAGTTGAAGGTTATACCGACGTTGTTTCGCTCAATCAGGCAGGGATTGAGAATGTAGTGGCTTCTTCAGGTACATCTCTTACCAAAGAGCAAATCCAGTTAATCAGACGTTTTTCTGATAATGTTACTGTTTTATATGATGGGGATGCCGCTGGTATCAAGGCTTCTTTACGTGGGATTGACATTATATTAGAAGAAGGGCTGAATGTAAAAGCCGTTGTTTTTCCTGATGGGGATGACCCTGATAGCTTTGTACAAAAAGTGGGAAGCCAGGCATTTAAGGATTATGTCAGAAATACGCAAAAAGATTTTATACGTTTTAAGACCGAAATCTCCCTTAAAGATGTAGGTAATGACCCTATCAGAAGAGCCGAGTTAATAAAAGATCTGGTTGAAACTATCTCTAAAATTCCTGATTCCATCAAACGCTCGGTATTTTATAAAGAAGTTGCTTCTTTGCTAAGTATTGATGAGCATATATTGATTACCGAAGGCAACAAAATCTTTCAGAAAAAAGCACACGACTCTGAGAAAGAAAGACAAAGACAGCAAAGAATCCAGTCAGTTGCTGACGTTGATATTCCTGTTGAGAATTTTATTCCTACCGACTATGAGTATCAGGAGTTTGTTGAGGTAAAACAGGAAAAAGAAAGAACTGTTTTATCTTATCATGAAGAAGAATGTGTTCGGTTGCTGGTTTGCTACGGCAGCAATGTGCTTGAAAGGAATGTAATAGATAATATTGATTTTACACTGACAGATTATATTTTTAATGAAATAAAAGATATACAGTTTGAGAACCAGACTTATCAGAAGATTCTGAATATTTGTCGGGAGTTCCATCAGAGAGGAGAAATTCCTCAGACTTTATATTTCACAAGTCATCAGGATATTGAGATACAACAGCAAGCCATTAACTGGCTTTCTACGCCGCATCATTTAAGTGAAAACTGGCTGAAGTTTGAAATTTATGTGCCATTAGAGGCCGACAAGCTGTCAGATATGGCTTATACCAATATACTGCGCTTAAAGAAAAGCAGATTTGAAACTGATATGACCAAATTGGAGGCAGAACTAATGGAAGCTGAATCTTATGAAACACAGGAACAGATATTGATAAAAATGATGCAACTCAAAGAAGTAATAAAGAAAATAGCTAAACTACTGGGCACTGTAATACAAGGATAAAATTCTCACACAATAAAAACAATGATAAAAGATATAGATTTTTCGCCCGAATTTGAATTTGCTACCTCCAGAAGTGGAGGCCCGGGTGGGCAAAATGTAAATAAAGTAGAAACTAAAGTAGAATTGCGATTTAATATACAAGCCTCTATTTTATTGACAGACAAACAAAAAGCAAGGCTTCTGGAAAAATTAAAAAATCAGTTAGTCCAGGAAACAATATTAGTTATTACAGCACAAGAGAAACGCAGCCAGTTAAAGAATAAAGAATTGACCATCCAAAAGTTTTATGGAGTTGTGGAAAGCGCTTTGCATGAGAAGAAAAAAAGGCTGGCAACTAAACCAAGTGAAGTATCGGTAGAAAAAAGATTGAAGTCTAAGAAGATAGAATCAGATAAAAAAGCAATCAGAAATCAGAAGATAGAATATTAACTGACCATAAAATAAAAAAACGTCTGCTAACGCTTGCAAGCAGGATTAAATATTTATTAATGCCAATATCTTACCGTGATAATCGTTTTCTTTGCATAGATTATTTCCAACAGCCGAATGAAAAAAAATCTTCTATATTTATTAATTCCATTTTTTATAAGCTCTTGCGACTGGTTTACAAAACCTGACCCCGACCCACAACCTGATGTACTACCTGAATTCGAGACAACTCCGACTATTGCTACTCTTTCATCAAATATAGCTAATGAGGCTTCAGGAGTATGTGATAGCCGAAGTATGCCTGGAAACGTTTGGGTTGAAGAAGATGGCGATAACCCAAACAAAATTCATTTATTTTCGCATCAGGGGCAATATAAGGGGGCAATACAAATGCCATTCCCTAATCGGGACTGGGAGGATATTTCTATAGGGCCGGGGCCTGAAAATCAAAAAAATTATATATATTTAGCTGATATTGGAGACAATTTAGCCGTTTACGAAAATAAATATTATATCTACCGTTTTGTAGAACCTCAATCATTGAGCCAATCGGTTACAGCCTTTGACCGTATCTCTTTTCAATACCCTGATGGTAGCCGGGATGCTGAATGTATATTAATTGACCCTGCAACAAAAGACATCTACATTGTTACGAAGCGTGAATTTAATGTACGCCTGTATCGGCTTAAATATCCGCAATCTGTTTCAGAAATGCAGACAGCCGAGTTTTTACAAAATATTCCAATTCAGATTGTAACCAGTGGTGGCATTTCACCTGATGGCAAAGAAGTCGTGATTCGTAATTATGAGGTATTATATTATTGGTATCGAAAAGATGGAGAAACGATTCCTCAAACCCTTTCAAGAAGTAGAGATCTGTTATTACCTTATATAAAAGAATCGCAGGGGGAAGGTTTTTGTTTTGATAAAGACGGAAGTGGATATTTTACGAATAGTGAAAAACCTGACGGGCAAACGACTCCTTCTTATTTATATTACTTCTCTAAAAAGAAATAATACTGTATTTAGTATATTTCAACCACGGAGTTACTCTGTGAAAGATTCAGAGTAACTCCGTGATTAAAAACGCACCATTCTACAAAATATACTGACTCAAGTCCTTATTCTTTACCAGATTTGATAATCGCTCATTTACTATGTCTTTTGTAATAAGAATTGTAGAATTTGCCCCAATTATATCAGGTACCTCAAACATGATTTCGTTCAATAAATGGCTCATTACTGTTTGCAGGCGTCTTGCACCTATATTTTCAACTTCGCTATTGGCATGAAAAGCGATCCGGGCAATTTCTTTCAATGCTTCTGTATCAAAACTCAGATTTACCCCTTCTGCTTCAAGCATCGCTTCATATTGCTTTGTTAAAGCGTTTTTCGGGGCTTTCAGAATCTGATAAAAATTCTCTTCTGTCAGGCTTTCCAGTTCTACTCTGATCGGGAAACGACCTTGTAATTCGGGGATCAAATCGGAAGGTTTGGCAACATGAAAAGCTCCTGCTGCTATAAACAGGACATGATCAGTTTTTACTGAACCATGTTTGGTGTTTACTGTGCTTCCTTCTACAATAGGTAACAAATCTCTTTGTACACCCTCACGGCTCACATCAGGACCACCAGATTTGCCACTTGATGAAGCAATTTTGTCTATTTCATCAATAAATATGA
This sequence comes from Emticicia sp. BO119, assembly GCF_013912375.1. Lineage (GTDB taxonomy): Bacteria > Bacteroidota > Bacteroidia > Cytophagales > Spirosomataceae > Emticicia. The sequence continues at coordinate 185,795 of NZ_JACETV010000008.1, forward strand.
TACCTAAATTTTCGGCTTTCCAGATAGCTTCTTCTTTTACCTCGTCCATATCTATCAGTTTGGCGGCCTCTTCCTCCAATAAAAGTTTTCTGGCTTCGGCGATACTTACTTTACGTTTTTTACCTTTTTTCGGTAGCATTCCCCCTATCATCTCCTGAATATTCATCATCGAAACATCATCAATCGGGCCGCCCATAACACCAATTGAGGGTGTATTATTACCCTGCAAATCAATTTCTACCTTTCTATGGTCTAATTCTCCGTTACGCAACTTGTCCCTGAAAGCTTCACGTGTTTTTTCGTTCAACAAATTTTCGGTATAATCTTCGATTTCCTCTTTTTTGTTTTCAACCTTGAAACCAAATTCTTTTTTATCTTTTACAGGAGGAATCAGAATATCCAACAGGTTATCCTCAACTGTTTCGAGGGCTTTAGCTTTGACCTCTTCTTTTTTGGCAGCTCTCACCATATTTACCGATTGCTCCACCAAATCTCTTACCATACTTTCACAATCACGACCCACATAACCTACTTCTGTAAATTTTGAAGCTTCTACTTTTGTAAAAGGGGCATCAGCAATTTTTGCCAACCGGCGGGCGATTTCTGTTTTCCCGACCCCCGTAGTACCTATCATCAATATATTGTTCGGAATAATCTCTGACTGCATTTCTACATTGGCATTCATTCTGCGCCAGCGATTTCTTAACGCAATAGCTACGTTTCTTTTTGCTTCTTTCTGACCAATAATATATTTGTCGAGTTCGTGTACAATTTGTTGCGGTGTAAGATTTTCTATGATTTTCGCCATTAAAATAAGCTTCTATTTAATTGTTTAATGTATTTTATCAACAGTCAGGCTACAAATTTAGTTTTCATTCTTTCCAAAACAAAAAGCAGGCCTGTTTTTATGATTAGCGGTTGACATAGTTTATAAAAAACAGATTATTCTCTTTTGCCAATATTGTATCATTTTTCTAAACTGCCTTCATTCTAATTTATCGGTTAATGAAACGTGTTGTTAATTACAAAAGAATCTTCCAGATCATATTCCTTATTATAATTGCAGGTTTCCTGATACCCCAGATTTTCCGTATGCCAGTCAGGGGGCGCAACAAAATCAAGTTTTAATCAAAAGTCTTATTGGTATTATTCATGGGGTAAATCAGGTACTCACAAGGGAGTGGATATTTTTGCTGTCAAAGGTGTGGTGGTTAATCCGGCAACTAAAGGGTTTGTCATTTTTAAAGGAAATTCAGGCATAGGGTGCAAAGTTGTTATGGTTTTAGGACCTAAATGGAGGGTACATTATTATGCCCATTTAGATACCATTTCGGCTAAGTTTTTTTCTTATGTAAACGGGCAAAGTACCATTGGTACAGTAAGTGATTCAGGCAATGCCAAAGGCAAAGCACCACATTCACATTATTCTCTTGTTACACTTTTTCCATATTTCTGGCAGATAGATCGGGCTAAGCAAGGTTGGAAGAAAATGTTTTATCTGAATCCTATTCCTTATCAGAGCCAGGCTCTCTCCTAAGTCAAGACTTAATTTCGATCATTTCTCCTTCGGTATTACCTAAGTTTCTCCCCCATTTAGCGATGGCTTCAAGAGCGGGAATTAATGTTTTGCCAAAATCACTTAGTGAATATTCAACTCTCAATGGAACTTCTGCAAATACCTCTCTTTTTACCAACCCATCTTCTTCTAAGGCTTTCAGTTGTATGCTCAACATCTTTTCGGTTATATCAGGTATCTGCTTTTTTAACTCACCAAAACGGAGGGTTTTGTTACGTAAATACCAAAGTACTACGGTTTTCCATTTGCCACCTATGTAGCCCATCGTTACATCCATAGCACAGTGATACATCTTATTTTTTATCTTAAAAGCATAAATTTTTTCTTGTATTATCATTTTTTGAAACTTTTCTTATACTGTCAAATTTGACAGTTATTGCAAAGATAATCTACTATACATAGTTTTGCAACTATACTTTTTATAGTAACAAAATCAACAGTCTACTCATGAAAAAAATCGGAATTCTGGGCACAGGTATAGTAGGTAAAACTATCGGCTCAAAACTTATTCAATTAGGCTACGAAGTTAAAATGGGCAGCCGTACAGCTACTAACGAAAAAGCTATTGCCTGGGCTAAAGCCAACGGCAACAAGGCTTTGACAGGTACTTTTGCAGATGTTGCCACCTTTGACGAAATTGTTTTTAACTGTACCAAAGGAGAAGTCACCTTAGAGGTATTCAAACAGGCAGGTATTGAAAATTTTGATGGAAAAACCATTATAGATATTAGCAATCCGCTGGATTTCTCTCAGGGTATGCCACCAATTTTAGCACCACAATACAGTAATAGCAATTCATTAGGTGAAGAAGTACAAAAGTTATTGCCCAATGCTTATGTCGTGAAAACACTAAACATTGTGAATTGTGAGGTAATGGTAGAGGCAACAAAAAGTGGTGGTGTCCCGACTATGTTTGTGTGTGGCAATAATGCAGATGCAAAAGAAGCGGTACAAGGTATTCTGAATCAGTTTGGATGGACAGATATTATGGACTTAGGTGATATAAGCACCGCTCGTGGTACTGAAATGATGCTACCTATATGGCTAAGAATTTATCTTTCGACGCAGAACGGATATTTTGGTTTTAAAGTTATCAGATAAATAAGCATAAAAGCAATAGTCTTTCGTTAATACAATCGAGTATAAGAAATACTCGATTGTATTGTTTATACCCATTGCATATTATTCATGATATAATATTTTTTCATGGAAATGCTATAAAATTTATCAAGCAAACAGATTTTTTTGTAAGTTTGAAGTAAATATCAAGCGTATAAAATAAGCTTTGTAAATCGTAAAATCTCTGTCAGATTTTACATACTTTAATCTAATTTTCACTATTCAACTCTTCAATAATGCAAAACAAAAAGACAACGAACAGAAGGGATTTTATCAAAAGCGGTGCTGTTGCTGCGAGTGGATTCTTTATTGTACCTCGTCATGTATTAGGTAAAGGTTTTCTTGCACCAAGTGATAAACTCAATATTGCTGCCATTGGTGCCGGTGGTAAAGGTGGTTCAGACATTGCCAACGCTTATAACAATGGTGTGAACAATGTAGTAGCACTTTGTGATGTTGATATGGCTCGTTGTAAAGGCAGCCTCGAAAAATTCCCTACCGCCAAACGTTATAATGATTTCAGAGTGATGTTTGATGAAATGAAAGGAGATATTGACGCAGTAACTATCTCTACTCCTGACCATCAGCATGCAGTAGCAGCTATGGATGCAATGTCAAGAGGTAAACATGTTTATGTGCAAAAACCATTGACGCACGATATTTACGAAGCCCGTAAGCTTACTGAAGGTGCCAGAAAATACAAAGTGGTAACGCAAATGGGTAACCAGGGTGCATCAAATCCAACTCAGAAAGTAATGATGGAGTGGTTGGACAAAGGTACTATCGGAACTGTAAGCGATGTTCATATCTGGACTAACCGCCCTGTATGGCCACAAGGCAACCCTGCACCAACCGATAAACCTGCTTTGATTGAGTCGATGACTTCAAAAGACTGGGATTTATGGGTAGGTACTGCTCCTTGGGTTGATTATCACCCATTATATCACCCGTTCAAATGGCGTGGATGGTGGAACTTCGGAACTGGCGCTTTGGGAGATATGGGTTGTCACTTGATTGATCCTGCTTTCCGTGTATTAGGTTTGGGCTATCCAACAGAAATTGAATGTAGTGTGGGACAGGTATTCCTGAAAGACTGGCAACCAGAATATAATCCCGAAGGATGCCCGCCATCTTCAAGTGTTCAGATTAAATTCCCTGCGACCAAACGTAATAATGCTCCTGTTACTATGTACTGGACAGACGGTGGTATCCGTCCGTTCCATCCAGAGTGGATTCCTGCTAACGAGCCATTGGCAGAAGCAGATAGCAGCAATGGTGTATTGATGATTGGTACTAAAGGTGTAATGACTTGTGGAACCTATGGTAATACACCTAAGATTTATATGAAAAACGGGGAGAAAATAGACATCAATCCAAAAGCAGATCCGAACGTGAAATCGCTTCCTGAACACGGACATCAGGCATCTTGGGCTGAGGCTTGTAAAGCTGGTTTTAATAGCAAAGAACACAAAGGTCTTTCGTCGTCGTTCGATTATTCAGGACCATTGACAGAAACCGTATTGATGGGTAACCTTGCTATCCGTAGTTATAACCTTCGTAAATCGAACGGTAGAAATGGTTTCAATTACGACGGACGTAAAAAACTATTGTGGGATGGTACTAACATGAAGATTACTAACTTCGATGAAGCCAATCAGTTTGTACAACGCCAATACCGCGACGGTTGGAAATTAGTGTAATTAATATAAAAATATATCAATTATCTATAAAAATCCTGCCTCATAAGAAGCAGGATTTTTAGTTTATCATAATTGAGCCATCAGCTGAAAATCTTTTATTTTAGCCAGATACAGGTAATTCAGCAATACTGCATTGGTATTGTTAATTAAACGGTGTGCTTCTACAAAAGGCAGAATATGAGTAGTTATTCTTTCATGCTCATAGTCAGTTCCCATCTCTTTTTCATTCAGATCTGCTATTTCTTCGGCAGTCAAATATAACTCACAATAATAGAGATAAATGGCCTCATCACTTGTACCAGTACTCGGGAAAACCCTTTTCTGAGGTGTAACATCAATTAACTGTTCAGCCGTAACAGCTAATCCTGTTTCTTCTTTCACTTCCTGAATAGCTATTTCTAAAGGTGTTTTTGAGCCATCAACCATCCCTGCCGGATGCTCATAGGTAAATGCTCCTTCTGCAATTCTTCTTTGTTTTACCAATAACAGGTGCTTTTCTTTAGTTTCTTTATCAACCAGGCAGGTAAGAACTGATACTACTTCACCTTTTAAGAAACATATCGGCGGTATCTTATCTCCTTCAGGTGTTTCGGCATCCAGCATCAAAAGCGAAAAAAGTACTTCTCCATTGTAGCGATATCGGGTATAATGTTGCTCTATATGATTGATTTTTAAACCATTTCCTATAAGATTCTTTTTCCAAAGCTTAAATTTGTGTGCGTCTTCGAGTTTTTCGTTAGTCATAACAAGATTTTTCTACAAAAATAAGCATTACATGAATCAAAACACAGGAAAATATATCATCTTCATTGGCGGTATCTTAATTTTAATCGGTATCATCATTTATTTTTTTGCAGACAAATTGCATTGGTTAGGACGCCTACCTGGTGATATTCGTTATGAGAAAGGCAATACGCGCATTTATTTCCCCGTTGTTACAATGCTATTGCTAAGCCTACTGCTGAATCTCATTATTTACCTTATAAAAAAGTTTTTCTAAAGATTTTCATGCAACCAAATTTTTTTTGGGTGCGTCTGTATTGTAAAACCGATAAGAAGATTGTAACGCTAAAGATGAAAAAACTCTACATATACCTTTTGTTGGTAGGCTGTATTCTTTCAGCGTGCGATAGCATAAAGGATCTTCAACCTGCCTTCAATATGGGTGAAGCTGTGCCGCAGGCGGCTATTAATGCCATTAAGCAGGAGTTTCCGGAAGCTACACAGATAAAGTTTTCTACGCTTGAAAAAGATAAATTATGGGAGTCGAACTTTCAGTTTAAGGTTGACCGGATGTCGGCTATAGTCAACAATACCGGCAAGATTACAGAAACTTATAAGATAACCAATGGTGTACAATTGCCCGATAACGCTTTAAACTATATTACGACTAATTTCCCAAGTGCAACAATAAGGAATGTATGTCAGCAATTAGCTCCTAATAATACAACCGTTATAGGGTATAAAGTAATTGTAACTCTGACAGAGGGCAAAGATATAGCCGTCATCTTTGATGCTACTGGCACTTTGGTTATGGTAGCGTCTAATGACAGACCAGGCCCGGGAGGTGGCTCAATGGGAATAGGAGGACCTCCTAAAATCTATTTCATTGAGCAAAAAGATTTGCCCGAAGCCATCAAGGCTTATTTATCTGAAAAACACCAGAACTATTCGCTGATAAAAGCGGCCGTATCAATACAAGGAGGGAACAAGTTATATTCAGTTGTTATAACAAAAGACCTGACTACTTTTGAATATCTGTTTGATGAAAAAGGTAATATTTTAAGGTCAGGTACATTAGGGCTTACTGTTCCGGTTTATAAGTTAGATTACAAGCCTTTATCATCTAAAGATTTACCTCAGGTTATCAAAGAGGTGCTGAATTTGAATTTTACTGAATGGACCTATGAAAATGGGTTTACATTTTTGCAGAATGGAGCTTTACAAGGATATTATATTTTAATTACTTCTCAAAAAAAACAATTCGCAGTACAGTTTGATGCAAAAGGTGAAAATGGACGTGGATTTCAAGTATGTGGAGCATTAGGGGCATCAAGTGGTAAGTACGACATAAAAGCTATTCAACCCAAAGATTTACCTGAATCTATCACCAATTTTTTGTCTAATCGTTATCAGGAGTTTGCTTATATACAGACCTCTCTTATTACTGATAAAGATAAGAAAATCTATTGGGTAGCTATTGTCAAAGAAAACTTTGTTATTAATTATTCATTTGATGACAAGGGTAAAGTGATCGGAGCTTTTGAGAATCCTTTAAAATTCAGTAATGGCAAGCTTGTAGCAAAATATATGCAGGATAGCGACATTACAGTCGTAATTAAAGAGTATTTTAATACATATTATAAAGGTTGGGTATTTCAGGCTGGCTTAATGCACTATGTAGATAGTCAGTTATTTTCATATGTTATAGTTATCAGAGTGAGCAGTGAATTTTATATTTTAAGCTTTGATGCAGATGGCAATTTTGTGGCGGCAAGAAAAGGCTGATACCTCTATTGCAGCTATTATCGGGGGCAGATAATGCTAACCTATTTTAAACGTTATTACTAAGAACACTGCAATCCTTTTGAGAATGCCCAATGAAATTGAATTAGTACTTGGATGCCAAAGGAACGACCCCAGAGCACAAGCCGCCTTTTATAATCTCTATAAAGGCCGGCTCTTGGGTATTTGTCGGCGTTACGCACGCACGGTTATGGAAGCCGAAGATATTTTTCAAGAGGCTTTTATTAAGGTCTTTAATAAAATTCAGGATTTACAAAAACCTGAATCTGTCGAATATTGGGTAAAATCTTTGGTTATCCGAACTGCCATTGATCACTATCGGCAAAATACTAATGAACGACAATTTGTTGACTACCATGTACTGGAAGATACCGGTAATGCAGATATAAGTGCGATATCGCAGTTGGGGCATGAAGAAATTGTTGCAATAATTAATGAACTATCAGACGGGTATAGAATGGTAGTAAACATGTATCTGATTGACGGCTACGAACATAATGAGATTGCCAAAATTTTAGGTATTTCAGAGGGGACTTCAAAGTCTCAATTATCACGGGCCAAGGTTCATTTAAGAAAAAAGCTCATAGAAATGGGCGTAACTGTTTAAGAATAATAATAGGTTTGTTCCCATAGGGAATCTAATATGCAACCAGACGACAAAATAAAGAAAAAACTGTCAGAAATGTTTAAGGACTTTGAATCAGAGCCCCAGGAAGAATCTTGGGACAAGATTCGTGCGTCTATGCAACTTTCTCAGATGTTTCTGGATTTCGAAGTTGAGCCACAGGATGAGTCTTGGGAGAAAATCCGTTCAGGTCTTGATTTTACTCAACGGATGAAGGAATATGAGCCTGAGCCTCAAGAAGAATCGTGGGATAGGATTCGTGCAGGCGTAGATTTAGCTCAGAAATTCAAAGATTACGAACCCGAACCACAAGCTATTAGCTGGCTGAAAATACAAGAGGCAATTCAGCCTAAAAAACGCCGTCGTGGCATCATTATTCCTCTTTTTTATCGTGTGGGTTTAGCAGCAGGACTTGTGATATTATTGGGTAGCTTATGGTGGCTGTTGAATAGCAAAGAGAATGCAGGCATGACAGCTGTTAAATCAGGCGATAAAAAAACCGTTACAAATAGCCACCCGATAATTAAAAAGTCTGGCAAGGCAAGAAATGCCCAAAAAGTACAAGAAGAGCAGTTATCAGAAAAAACTACTGAAGAACAGTTGCCAAATTCACAACAATTGCCTAAGGAGAATGTAGCCGCTAATACTTCTATTACCAAATCAGATAAAAGTGGTTTATCGAATAGAAGTTTAAATACTGGTATAAAGAAAGCAACAAAGGAGAGAAGAAAAGCGGTTGACAGCAGTCAGGAGAATTTAATAGTTAATAATAAGCCTAATCGTAATAGTAAGCAGGATTCAGGTATGAAGCCCACTGTCTTAAATAAAGAAGTTACTCCTGAAACTACTAATAAAAATGAGGTATTAGCTAATAATAACTCAGAGAATAAAATAACAGAGGAGTTAAGATTTGAGCAATTATCAGGTAAAGAATTTAAACCAAAAGCAATACACAAACCTTTCAGCGCCATTGCTTATAATGCCGAAAGACCTTACCAGATAGAAGAACCAGAGCAAAGAGTATATCGTAAGATTAACTTTACAGCCAGTCTGATGCCTTTACAGACGTATCAGGCATTTACGATTCTTCCTCAAACTAATACTTATATCCAACAGGTGGGCCGTTTAGATGCCATTGATAACCAACGCATGGGGATTCAGGTGAGAGCAGGAGCAATGAAACCATTATCAGATCGCTTTGCGATGGGTATATCTGCCGCTTATACAGGTGTACAACAATGGGCTAATTATGAGCTCAATAATGGAGAATATGAAGTAGAGACAGCTGACAATGGTTCTTATACGCTGGTAGGAATAGGTGAACAGGTAGCTCAGAAACAATTCTTACAAACTATCGGTGTAAAACTGGATAATGCATACCTGATAGCCAAAAAGAAAACAAGAGTATATGCTATTGGAGGTGCAGAAGCTGTTCGGGTGCTCAATAATAAAGATTCAGGGTATTATGTAAATGCTTCGTTAGGTGTTGCCTACCCGATTAAAGGGGGAAAATCTCTTTGGATAGAGCCCACATTTCGTTATAGTCTTTCTCAATCGTTCGACGCTAATAATTATTTAAAGATTCGTCCTTATAATATCGGACTTAATCTACGTATCAATTTCATTTAATTAGCGATTAATTGATACAATATTGAACTCCTAATTTTTGCAATTCTGTTAAAAATCATTTCATTTGCACCATCAATAGATTTAAACGATAACGCAATGAAACTGAGAATTTTTCTGATAATATTATTATTAGTGGTCTTGGGAATAGCCTATTATCTAACTGCTGGATATTACTCAAGCGGTGAAAGAGCCGGAACTATCTCAAAAATTAGTGAACGGGGGTATGTTTTTAAAACTTTTGAGGGTGTTCTGAACGAAGGAGGATACTCTGGTGAAACAGGTACACTCACACCACGTTACTGGGATTTTTCCTGCAAATTAGATTCTGTTACATCTAAACTGCAAAGAGCCTTAAAAACAGGAGAACGGGTAACTTTGATTTACAGAGAAAAGTTTTTCACTTTTCCGTGGAATGGAGATACTAAATATTTTATAATAGATGTTCAGTTTTTAGAAGAGCCTCAGAGACCAACAAATCTGCCTTTACCGCATCCTCAGCAACAGGTAGTACCAATAGCTCCGGCAGATTCTGCTAAAGCTGATTCTACTTTGTAAGCATCAATTATTATTTTCAGATTTGTAAACGAAAGAGTATTGTATTAACAATATTTTCTTTCGTTTACGTTTTATCCAAACTATTCGCATCGCAAACTCTTTACTGGATTTACCAAAGCCACTTTGATAGTCTGATAACCAACAGTTAATACAGCAATTGAAATAGCTAATACACCAGCCAAAGCAAAAATCCACCAAGATAAATCTACTCTATAAGCAAAATCCTGAAGCCATTGGCTCATCGCGTAAGCTGCAATAGGTGAGGCAATCATAATAGCAATTAAAATTAACCTGAGGAAATTTGTTAATAGAAGTGTAACAATACTTGCAACAGAAGCTCCCAACACTTTCCGTACGCCAATTTCCTTAGTACGTTGATGGGCGGCAAAAGCAGCCAGACCGAATAAACCCAAACAGGAAATCAAGATAGCTAACCCTGCAAAAACACCAAAGATTTGCCCTATCCGTTGTTCGGATTCATACATTTTATTGAACCTTTCATTTAAGAATGAATAGACAAAAGGATTATCAGTCTGTATTTTCCATAACTTTTCTATCTTGTGCAAAAGGGCAGGTATATCGTTGGTGCTGATACGCAATGCCATTTGTGTATTGTCTCCACCATAAAACAACATTAGAGGAGCAATATGTTGATGCATAGACTCAAAATGAAAATCCTTGACTACTCCAACAATTGTATAGGTGCGTTTGCTTCCATCAGAACCATCTCCTGTCAGTGAGACTTGTTGGCCAATCGGATTCTTAAAGCCATAAGTCTTGGCTGCTGTTTCATTAATTAATATAGCCGAATTATCTGTAATAATAGTTTTTGAAAAATTGCGTCCTTGTGCTAATCTTACTCCTAAAGTAGGAAGATAATCTTCATCAATATAATAACTTTTGGTCCGATGGGTAACTATGCGTGAACCATTCTTAACCTGAACACCATCTACACTCTTACGGGAAATACCTGCGGGCAAAAAACCGGCCATCGAAACTCTAATAACAGGAGTCAACTTGGCCAACTCTGCTTTAAAAGTATTTAATTGTTTGTCTAATATTTGTGTATCATGCAAAACAAGCACCTGCTCTTTATCGAAACCTACTTTTTTGTTTTGTATGAATTTCAATTGCTGATAGGCAACAATTGTGGCAATCATTATACCTATTGATATAGCAAATTGACCTGTTACTAAGGTATTACGCAACCAGCTACTTCGAAAACCTGCCTGTATTCTACCTTTAAGAACAGTAATAGGTTTGAAAGATGAGAGTACAAAAGCAGGGTAACTCCCAGCTAATAACCCAATTATCAGGCAACCGATTATTGTGCCAGGAATGATATGCCAATTGAAAATCGAACTGAGTGTAAAGAGTTTTCCAGTTATGTTGTTAAAGCCGGGCAATAATATAATAACAAGTCCGAATGCAAGTAGTAATGCAAAAAAGGTTAAAAGAACAGATTCGGTCAGAAATTGCCCTATTAACTGTTTCTGAACTGAGCCTAATACTTTGCGGATGCCTACTTCTTTAGAACGACCCGCTGAACCTGCTGTAGACAAATTCATAAAATTTACACAAGCAAGCAATAGAATAAATAGGGCAATTATCGAAAAAATATATACATATTTTATATCGCTATTAGTTTCTATCTCGTCGTCTAAATTAGAGTGTAAATGAATTTCTGTAACACGTTGAAAAGGAAAGCTAAATCGATTTCCATTTTGCAGGAATTCTGAAAAGCTAAGTCCAAAAAACTCGTTGATTTCAGATGATACATATTTATTTACTATGTTCTGACTTTGCTCTTCCAGTTGTTTAACTGAATAGCCCTGACGTAGTACAAAATAGGTATATGCGCCGCTGGCTAACCATTTTGTCCCTTGATTGACAGACTTGAAAGAACCTAATATATCAAAATGAAAATGAGTGTTTGAAGGAATGTCTTCACAAACACCCGTTACCTGAAAAATACCCAGATTGCCTAATGTCAGGGTTTTGCCAATAGGGTTGGTTATACCGAAATACTTTCGGGCAGTTGTTTCTGTCAATACCACTGTTTTAGGTTCAACTAATGCTTTTATTAAACTCCCTTTCAACATTGAAATTGAGAAAAAAGAGAAGAAGTTTGGCTCAACAAATGCGATATTTTCCTCTTTGAAAACATCATGTCCGTTTTTAACAAGGAAGCCCCCATCATCACGGATACGGGTCATCGATTCAATTCCCGGAAATTCCCGTAATAGAGTAGGCCCAGCAGGCTCTGCTGAATAAGCAAGATTAATTTCTTTTTCATCCATTCGCCCATGCAAAGTCATCCGATACATCCGGTCAGCATGGGCGTGGTAACGGTCATAACTTAACTCATGCAATACAAACAAAACAATCAGCAGGCATGATGCCAAACCTACAGCTAAACCAAGAACATTGACAGCTGTAAATGCTTTGTGGCGCCACAAATTCCGAAAAGCAATGGTAAGATAATTTGAGAGCATAGTAGTAAAAGGAGGATTAGAGTAATTTTTCGAATAGCGAGAATCATATTTATTTTTTTTTCTTTTAGCGAAGAAAGGGGTCAGACAACTCAATACCGACCAAATATATTCTCGCCGAGCATGTGATAAACCTACCTGGTCAATCCTTTTATAATAATGCTCATGTAAATCACCCTGTATATATTCAAACAGGTGTGGAGCCACAAACCATTCTAATAGTCTGTCGGCCCATTGAGGTGGTTTATGATGTGTTAAAGATTTTTGCTGCTTTTCCATAATTTTATATAGGCTTGGTTGATAACCCTAATAACTTTAGCTTTCCCTTTGGAATTGATTGCCAGAGTTGTGTACGCATCTGATGGATTTCAGATAATACTTGAGCACCGGATGCCGTTAAAGTAAAAAGACGCTTGCTCCTTCCTCCACGTTCAGTGGTTGCTCCTCCAATTGATGAAGCCAAAAAGCCTTTTTCTTCTAAGCGGTATAAAGTGGTATGTATGGCTCCAATCGTGAAACTTCTTCCTGTCATAAGCTGGAGCTGTTCCATTACAGGCACACCATAAACTTCATCAGTACTGGCTGCTACTACCAAAAGTACCCACTCTTCTAATTCTCCCAATATGGTTTTTTTCATGAATCTATGTAATTGACTAATTAGATATAATATTGTAAATCAAATCATGTGCCATTTATGAAAAATATGCTTTAATGCATTGTCAGGCATATTTGAGAAAGCACCACTGTCCAGAAACGGACATCTCATTGTCCATAAGTGGACAGATAATCAGAGATTAGCCAGGCCATTTATGTAGAATTAATAATAAAAAAAGAGCTACACACTTTTATATGTAGCTCTTTTTTTGTTATACAGGAAACAGAATTTAACCCTTAGGGTATCACAATTCACAACCCTATAATTTTATTTAATACTAATTAAATCGCAAAGGATTCTTTCAGACTCACTTAATATCAAGTCTTTATCTTTACCGTCCTTTTCTCCTGTACTTAGCTTATTAATAGCAGTTCTGTGCTTCTCGTTTTCATCTCTTTCCTGCTTGCGTTTCGCTTCATTCAAAGAAACCACTGTTATATCTTTTGTTCTGCGATACTCAGCGAGGTCTTCTACCAATTGTTTCATAGCAGCATCAGAATTCAGACGCTCATTGTATTTCTCCTGCAATTTACTAATAACTTTATCTGTAATGATATTGGTTTTTTCATAAGTTGAGGTATTAATCTGGTCAAATGGCAAAGCTGTTGGTTGAGAACTCTCTCCCATTTCTTCCGGATCAAAAGGTGACGGAAGAATAATATCTGCTGAAACACCTTTGCGTTGGGTACTGTTACCTGTTACGCGATAGAATTTCTCGGTAGTCAGTTTCAATTGTCCATATTTTTCTTTCTGATCAAATCCTACATTAGCTGACGCCTTTTTGTCAGTAGAGGCCGTACGTGGCGACAACAGGAACTGGTCTAAGTCAACCAATTGTTGTACTGTACCTTTACCAAAAGACTTCTCTCCTACAATTAATCCACGTTTGTAATCCTGAATAGCACCAGCAAAGATTTCTGAAGCTGAAGCACTAAAACGGTTTTGAAGAATTACCAATGGACCATTATATACTAATTCCGGGTCAGTATCGCTTTCAACATCAACACCACCATTATTATCACGACGTTGCACTACAGGACCCTTGGTAATAAACAGACCCGTCAGATTAATCGCTTCTGTCAGCGAACCACCACCATTGTTTCTTAAATCAATTACTACCCCTTCTACTCCTTTGGCTTTAAATTCATCAAGAAATCTTTTTACGTCCTTTGTAGTACTCTGAAAATCTCCACCTTTACGGGCATCTTCAAAATCACGATAAAACATCGGAATATCTATTACACCCAATTTAAAGTCCTTCCCATTGTATTTGAAAGGTACTACTTCACCTTTGGCAACGGCCTCTTCTAATTTCACCTTCTCACGCACCAGTCTTAATTCTTTGGTGGCCGAACCCGCAGGAGCATCACCAGGCAACAAACGGATACGGACTACTGTTCCTTTAGTACCTCTGATAAGTTTCACAGCATCATCTGTCAGCCACCCGACAATATCCTGCCACGCACCGTTATCCCCCTGAGCTACCGCCATTATACGATCATTTTTCACGGCTTTGCCATTTTTAAATAATGGGCCGCCTGGAATCACTTCTGCGATAGTTACATAGTCGCCTTCGTTTTTCAAAGAAGCACCTATTCCTTCTACAGACTGGCTCATTTCAATATTAAACTGTGCCGCTGTACTCGGAATCATATAACTTGTGTGAGGGTCAATACTTTCAGAGAAGGCATTCATAAATGCCTGAAATATATCCTCAGAACGCCATTTGGCTATTCTTGACTCCCAACGTTTGTATCGATCTTTCAAGGTAGCAACTATAGCACTATCCTTACTTCCGCTCAATTTTAAGTCTAATACCTGACTTTTCACAATTTTACTCCATACATCATCCAATTCTTGTTCTGACGTTGCCCAGGGAGCTTTGTCTCTGTCAGTCTCAAAAGTTTCATCACTTGTAAAATCAAATGGTTTATCAAGTAAAGTCATGATTTTATCATAACGATCTTTATATCTCTTCCTGAAAAGATTGAATACTTCAAAAGGAGCAGTCAAATCACCCTCCAACAAATCTTCGTCAATACCATAACGATATTTTTCAAAAGACTCAACATCAGCTTTTGTAAAGTAAGAATGCCCACCGTCCACATCTTTGAGGAAATTATCCCACACTTTTGAGGAAAAATTATCGTCTAATTTGAATTTCTGATAGTGGTGGTAGCTCAAAAACTGCGTAGCAAACTGCTCTACCTGCTCTTGTGTGCGGGTGGGAACCAATTCTTTGTAACCATAAGATGGTACAGTAGATACTTTGTTCTGAGCTTTATTCTCAAAGCATCCAAAAAGCCCTGTCAGGGTAAATAGGACTAATATTTTTTTCATAATTTCTAACATAATAACCCTACCCCCTAAAGGAGAGTTTTGATTTAAAATATACCGAATCTTTAAATTATACGCTTTGAAAAGCTACTCACAAGTAAACTACTCAATTATTAACAATTATTAACCTGATATAGTTGCTTTTTTCTCATCTCTCCAAAAAGGCACTTGCTATTATTTTACTATATCTAATAGCTCCAGGTCAAAAATCAAAACCTGGTTCGGGCCTATACTTGGAGGGCCTTGTGGGCCATAAGCCAGGTTTGCAGGAATAAACACTTTCCATTTAGACCCAACCGGCATTATCTGTAATATATCCTGCCAGCCTTGAATTACCTGTGTAACACCAAACTCCGCAGGCTCACCTCTCTGTACAGAACTATCAAAAATCATTCCATCAATAGTTGTTCCATGATAGTGTACTTTTACTCTATCAGTCGACACAGGTTTTGCCCCGGTGCCTTCTTTCACTACCTGATACTGTAAGCCACTCGGTAATGTTATTACTCCTGTTTTTCCTTTATTAGTAGCTAAAAACGCATCTCCGGCTTTCTGGTTAGCCATCGCTTTTTTCATTGATTCATTCTGAAAATAGCCCTGAATATAGGCGTTGGCATCGCCAGGCTCTAAAGCTGTTTGCTGACCACTCAGTACATGGTTAATAGCACTTGCCAACATATCTGTATTACAATTAATATTCTGCTGCTTAAGGTTAGCAGCGATGTTCATCCCGATAGCGTAGCTAAGAGAATCTATTGAATTCTTCATCGGGCCACTTGCGTTTGCCGCAACTGGTTTTGTAGTAGCAGGTTTTGCAGTAGTTGCAGGTGCCTTTTTAACCGGAGTTTTTGGGGTTTGTGCCGCAGCAAACTGTGCTGTAAATAAACTAACTGAAATAGCTACTATGATTTTCTTCATTTTTGGAAACACTGTTTTTTTAAAATTTGTTAAAGAATAACAAATAAACGTACTTTTACCTGAAAAATTCGATTCAGTAGAAAAAAACTATAAAAAATATTAATTTTTCATAGAATTTAAGATTTTTTAACATGGCTTTAAGCTTAGAAGAAATCAGAAGATATGATCGGCAAATACTTCTGCCAGAATTAGGTTTGCAGGGGCAACAGAAGTTAAAACAAGCTAAAGTGCTTGTGATTGGTTGTGGTGGTCTTGGTAGCCCTGTGCTTCTATATCTGGCCGCCGCAGGAGTCGGGACATTGGGAATCGTAGAAGATGATCGAATTTCCTTGAGTAATCTGCAAAGGCAGATTTTATATTCATCTGACAAGATAGGAAAACCTAAAATAGATGAAGCTGAAAAAAAACTGAAAGCACTGAATCCTTTAGTGACTATTGCTAAACATGAGGTTCGCCTATCTGCTGACAACGCATTGGCGCTTATTCAGAAATATGACCTCGTGATAGACGGCACTGATAATTTCCCGACCCGCTATCTGGTGAATGATGCCTGTGTGATACTTGACAAACCTTTTGTCTATGGGGCTATTCATAGGTTTGAAGGGCAGGTAGCCTTATTTAATTATAAAGGTTCTTCTACCTATAGGGATTTATTCCCGGCACCTCCCCCACCTGAGCAAGCTCCCAATTGCTCTGAAGCTGGGGTTCTTGGCGTATTGCCCGGAATTATAGGCTCAATGCAAGCTCTGGAAGCTATTAAAGCTATTACTGCAATCGGAGAGCCATTGGCGGGAAAATTATTGATGCTTGATACCTTGACTATGCAAAGCAGAACCCTGAAAGTGCCTAAAATACCAGATTCACCAAGTATTGAAAACCTGATAGACTATGAAGCTTTTTGTGGTATTAGGCTAAATGATGAGTTTCAGGATAATGAAATAACATACGAGCAATATCTTGATTTAATAGCAAAGCCCAAAATTAACGGAGAATCCCCTTTTCAACTAATTGATGTCAGGGAAGAGTACGAATTTGAAATGCATAACATTGGTGGAGAGTTAATGCCCCTCTCAGAAATAGAGAAGCATATCCCTAAAATCAGAAGAGATAAAACTGTGGTTATTCATTGTCAGAGTGGTATCAGAAGCCAGAGGGCTATTGATTTGCTACAGGAGCGATTCGGATACACAAATCTGCTTAATTTTGCAGGAGGTTTAAATGCTATATCAGACACATTGTAGATTTGATTTATGAAAGCAGAATTGTTAGAGAAAGTAAAACAGCTGGTCGAAAAACGTATGGATACCTCCTGGCAGGCGATGGAAGCTGCTAAAAACTCTGCTAATGAAGAAGGTAAAAGTTCGGCAGGAGATAAATATGAAACCGCCCGCGCGATGGGTCAGATAGACCGTGAAATGAACGGACGAATGTATGAACAAGCTCGTCAGGACAGGCTACTCTTAGAAAAAATAAATCTTCAGCTTCCCTTTTTAAGTGTAGGTTTAGGTGCATTAGTTAAAACGACAATGGGTGATTTTTTCGTAGCTATTGGTGCAGGTGTTGTTACCTTGAATGGTAAAAATATCATGGTAATATCTTCCCAATCACCTATAGGACAAATATTAATAGGTAAATCTCCTCAGGAAAGTTTTGAATTCAGAGGAAAAGCGTATGAGATTGTTTCGATTGATTGATTTAGAGTTTGCCTGAACTGTGATTGATTTGAGTATTACGCTGATTTTTTATAAAAGATAATTGTTCTGAAAGTATAACAACCCTTTTAGAATCAAAAGAATCAGGTTAGTCAGTGAAATCAAAATTCAGCCACTTCAATCATTAAGTTATTTTACCACCCATTGCAATACCTTCGATAATGGTTTGGCATACAAGGTGTACCAGCGAGGGGTGATTTCATTGATTACCCAAGCCCGACGGTCTTCTTTATTGGCTCGGATACGATTCTTTAACGAAGCATTACTGGTTCCGCCTGTACGCATTTTCATCAAAACTTCGGGTATATAAAAAGAAGATACATTATGCTTATATAGCATTCGAAGCATCAGTTCATAGTCTCCTGCACTTCTGAAAGAAGTATCATAAAGCCCAAAAGCATCATAAGCTGACTTTTTTAAAAAAAAGGCTGTATGTGGGGGCATCCAACCCATAAGAAAACGCCTTTTATCATATTTGCCTGATTTCCAGTTCCGAACTACCTTATTAATATCTTCGCTATCTACATAATATAAATCGCCATAGACAGAATCGGCCTTTGACTCCTGAAAAGCTTTTGCCACTTTAGAAATTACCTGATTATCAGGGTAAAAATCATCTGAACCCATGATGCCTACCACCTCTCCGGTAGCCATAGCTACGCCCTTACTCATGGCTTCATAAATACCACTGTCTTTTTCAGAAACCCATTTTATTTTATTACCATACGATTTCAGAATATCTACTGTGCCATCTTTTGATGCACCATCAGCTACAATGTATTCAATATCGGGGTAATCTTGTGAAAGTACACTCTCAATAGTATCACGGATAGTTGCAGCAGAATTATAAGCGGCAGTAACAATTGAAATTTTCATTAAGTAATATCAGATTCTTCAATCTGTAAGATTTATTATTAAGTATCAAAAATACAAAAGACAACTATAGAAAGGGAGTTTTTAAGGCATTTTGTTCTTTATAGACTATAAAAATGGGTGGCATTACCTCCAAAAAGCTTATCTTTTTCGGTTTTGTTTAATTTATCGAAATACGATTGCACGATAGATAACTGTTCTTCGTAAGCACCTGCCACTAAGCAGACAGGCCAGTCAGAGCCATACATAATTCTATCAGTGCCAAAAAATTCCAAAACTATGTCGAGATAGATATAGAAGTCTTCCTTTTTCCATTTATACCAGTCTGCTTCGGTTACCATGCCTGAAATCTTGCAGAAAACATTTTTATGTCGGGCAATTTCCTTCATGTAGTTAGACCATTTATTTACTTCCTTATTTTTAATATCAGGCTTGGCAATATGATCTATCACAAATTTATTGTCAGGGCATTGGCGAACTAAATGCAAGGCATCTCTCAATTGTTTCGGATATATCAGTATATCATAGGTATAATCAAAATCTACCAATTTCTTTATACCTTTAATAAAACTCTCTTGCTGCATAAAACCAACAGGCTCACCTTGCACAATATGTCTGAAACCTTTCAGTTTGTCAAATTGCTTAAAATAACTCAAACGTTCCCATAAATTTTCTGCTTTTAGGTCAACCCAACCCACTACGCCTTTAATGAAACTATATAACTCAGCAAATTTCAAAAAATCAAGATTTTCCTGCTCTGTCTGATTCACTTGCACCAATACACAACCATCGAATCCGTTTTTTTGCAAAATGGGTTCTAAATCAGCAGGTAAGAAATCACGCTGAATAACCCTCATTGAATCGTCAATCCATGCATAATCTTTAGCTATATAATGCCAGAAATGTTGATGTGCGTCTATAGTCATTGAAATGAGCAGTTGAATAGATTAATCAATAAAATTTTGTATGCCAAAAAAACAAATCTGTAAAACCAATAACCATAGGGCAATCGGGTTGTCTTTTCTGAATTTCATACTATGGAACAAAGTTAGTAAAACCGCCGAAACGATAAACCATGCTATATAATTATCAACAGGCGGATTTGCTCCTTTCCATGACCACATATTCAGGCGGATAGCCACCGGTTCTACCAGAAAATCGAATAGGGTCATTACCAAAGCGCCATACAATACTTTGATATAAATAGGTTGAGATGTGCGGCAAAAAGAACTTCCCACACAATACACTAATAAAAGCCAGTTTACACCAATCATAGGCGGCACTTCTAAAACCTTATAGCCTAAAGTAGTTTCATACTGATATTCACCAAAAATAATTCCGGTTTTTACACCTAATATTTCTATAGAAAAACCTGCAAGAAACGTAACAACGCAAAAAATAATAAAACTCCGATTCCATTGCTGATGAAAATAGAGCAGAATAGCCAAAGAAGCTAACAGATTAAAGGGTGTCAGCCATTGAAACAGATGCGTTATCTGTGGTATATTTAAGCCTATTAATCCAGCTGAGTACATAGCCGTAAGTAAGACTAAAAAAGGTAGAGGTTTATGCATATTTGTACTCTGCTTTTTCAAATCGTATGATATTTTACCAAACCATCAATAGGAGTTACTAATATATTTCCGATTTGCAGTTTTTTACTTTCGGCTACTTTTCTCAAAATCTGCTGATAATAAAATCCGACAGAGCCTACAAAGTTAAGTTTTACATCAAAACACATGGGGTATTTCAGAATATACTTGTCAAAAAACAACCGAAAAGATTCTGTAGCTAAATTATAACAGAAGGAATCTTTTATATTATCAAAAATAAATTCAGAAAATGATGCAAAATATCTGTTAGGAAAGGGCTTATAGTAGGCATTATCCAGTACCATCAGTCGGTCCATTACTCCGTATTTTTCTTCAAATAACTGCCTGATGTCAGCTGGCATTTCTTTATGCAGATAGGATAGAACCAGTAATTTACCTAAATGCCCCCCGCTGCCCTCATCTCCTAACCAAAAACCAAGAGGGGGTATCTGAAAAGTAATTCTCTCCCCATCAAAATAACAGGAATTAGAGCCTGTGCCTAAAATACAACCTATTCCCACCTGATGCCCACAAGCTGCTCTTGCTGCGCCTAATACATCGCTCTGCACATCAATATGCTCAACCTCATCAAAGACTTTCAGGAAAGCAGTGCTTAATATTCCAGCTTTTTCATCATTTGTAATGCCTGTTCCATAATAAAAAACCTTTGTAATTTTTCCTTTACAGTGTGGTAGGAGATTGGCTTGCATTTCAGTAGCTATTGCGTCAGCATCCTGATAATAGGGGCTGAAACCTACAGTCTGGGTTTGGCCTACAATGGTATTACCCTCAACGATCCGCCAATCTGTTTTGGTTGAACCACTATCTGCAATTAATATCATTTTGAATAAGGTTATACTTTGATATGTTGTTAATATTTTTGACACAAATTACACAAGGAATGTACTATACTATAAACTTTTTTAATTTAACTACTATAAAATGTCATCCTGTAGCCATCGAGCAGTCGGCCAATCCCGATTGGTGCGGCCTTTATCAACCGGTTGTACACAGGTAGCTCAAACAGAGTAAAAGTTTAACAGCGTAGCACCATTCAATTTTCACTTCGTGATGTGTGGCAAGCCTCCAGTTTGATCAGCCATAGTTCAGGCTGATGGTTTTAGATCTGAAAAAGCTACACTCTGGTGCCGGCTATATCTATTTAGTGATTATACGGATTGTCTGGAAACATTGGCTGCGCTGCTATCATCTTTCAAAAGGTTCCCACCATATTGGTAACCTTTTTCGGTTCCTTTTCAACTCTTTTTACTTCTACAGACCTCAAAAATACCTTCTTGGTAAGTATAACCAATTGGTCTTTTAAACAGACTTCTAACTACCTTTATATCAGTCACTCTCCCTCCCATTCTGACATATTCCTGAAAACCCGGATACTTCTTTATCTATTTTTTATGGTAAGAGAATATACAAAAACCGGGCGAAGGTTTTATTGATTCCGCCCAATAGATATTAATTGCAAGCCTACCCGCCAGATTATGAAATATAGTAGGCTATGCCTCTGCTAACTGTTTTGCGCTTGCATCTGTTTCTTTTTCTCTTTTTTCAGTGCTATAGTTGTTATATAGTTGTATTGTAAGACCGGGTGTATCCTAAATTTCTGGTTTTGGGTTGTGTTTTCCAAAGGTTTTGGGAGGTTTCTGGTAAAATTAAACTGTTGGAGGGATTAGACTTTTCATAGAGACTCACTACTTTTCATCCCTATGAATAAAACAGTAAATAATTTTATAACAGAACGTCTATTCAAAATTTATTTCCTTGATCCTAATCAATTTCGACAGGTTATACTTTTCTGATTTAATAGTTTATTTTACTTTCTATTTACTTGTGTATCTATACTATCAATACTTTTTTAATTGCTTTTGCATTGCGTTTTATATGCTTTCTTAAGTGCTTTATCAGATTTTGACAGGGCAATTGTTGTAAATAAAGGATATAAGATTTTTTTCATTGATTCGTTCAGGATTTTCGTTGCTATTCAGGAACTGACATCTCTTGAGCAGGCCTAAACAACCTATTCTAAAGAAAAGGAATAATTCTGAACAATTCCTGTATGATAGAAAAGAAGCCCAATTGCTCTAATAAATTGTACCTCATTGCTCCCTTAGTATTCATTTTGATAATTCAACCGGTTATAAATATCTGACTTTTAGTTAATCTGATTAAAATCCTCCTAAGCCGTAAGTCTGGCGGCGGCGGCTTACTTTTAATTCTTGTAATAAAGAGCTTCTTACACGCAAATCGAATGAGTAGTTGCTTGAGCGAAGGTTATTTCCGGCAATTGGTGTCCAGTTAAAGCTCATATCCCAACAGTGCAACTCCCGGTGCAAGCTGATATTTGTTAAAGTAGCAGCCTTGAACTGAAAATCCCACCCCGTATTAAAACCTATCTTCCATTTGGGTGTCAGACTAAAATCTCCTTGCACTGTAACCGCTTGTGTTATCTGCGCATCTGCCAACCCTTGTTTGGTGTAATTCAGGTTATAACTCAAACTCAAATTCCAGGGTATTGAAAAATCAACATACAATTCAGGATTAGCAGCCACAAACTTTTTCATAGCATCCATAGCAGGGTCTGTTGATTTTGTTTCCCTTGGTTTTGCTTTGGTTTTATCAAAGGTTGCGGGAGACAAACGTGTAGCAATAGCGATATTAGCCGATCGTAAGGTAGCCAGATTTCCTAAACTGAATTTTCCTGCTTCTGCTATTTTATAAAACCGGGTAATACGACCAGCAGGGTTTTGTGCCCTCAGTTGTGCGGTATTTTCTTGTCTATAGTAATAAGGATCAAAGCTACCTGAAAGGTTAATATTAACTAAATTTTTAAATAAATTCGTATTAGCCGCCATACTGATGTTCGATAGATTCATCGAATCTCCTAAGGCTAATAAATTATAACTGCCATTAATACCAAAGTTATCTAACAACGAAATCTTTTCAAAGGCTTTGGCAGCTGTATCAGACTTCGATCTCAATTTCGCTTCTAACTGATTGGTAATGCCAAATCCTATACTTCCTGATGCTCCGGCAGATGCTCCCAGTGTAGGGTACCTTGCCAGAAGTTTATTGATAGCCGTACGCGTAATGATTCCATTAACAGTATCCTGGTCAATACGGACTACTTTATAATCAAATAGGTTTTTGGTAAAATCAGGCGCATAACTTACACTAATAGATGGAGCTAAAGTATGTCTGATTGCCTGTAGGCGGCCTTTACCTTTAAACTGATATGTACCATACACACGGGTATTCATACTACCCGAAACAGAGGTCTGATAAGTCGGGAAGAAACCTTTTACAGTATCTATTCTTACGGCATTCTGGCTTTCAATATATTCATAGCTCAATGCTTGTGTAAAAATATCGCCTCTTAAAGATACGCTTGGTGTAAAGTTGATATAACGGGCAATCTTGAAGTTAGGTAAAGTAATTGGTAAAGAATAAGTAGTCCTAAACTGTCCATCAGCTAATATGTCACTTAAAGCACTTAAACTGTTAATTTTTCTTACATTGTTCAAACGTTCCTGTAATGCTTTCTGCTGGGCTCTTTGCTCTTCTGTTAAAGTCAGTGGATTTGCATCACGTATTCTTATCTCTTCGGGTGTCAATGGTTTTGCCTCTATTGACTCATAGGTACCATCAGGTAATTGCCGAACAATTTTATACTCTGAATAACTGGTAATGCTGTTTACTTTAGTGTTGGTGGCCTGATAACCTCCGTTCACATTAAATCCTACCCTGAATGATTCGAACCAACGGCCTATCATCTTTTTCTCAGGTACAAATGGGTTAAATTGGTTTACACCTATGCTATAATTTAATGATGCGTCCATTTGCCCGGTCGTAAAGTTCTGAGAAATATTCAAGCCTGTGCTGGTTACTACTTTCTGAGCAAAAGTACGCCCAAATTGTATGGAAGAATTTGAGCTACTACTCAGATAGTTGCTTACATCGGCCGTATTTACGTTGTTCCTGTTAAACCCATTACTTCTCAGATTTACAGATGAAGAAAAACTCCGGTCCGGGCGTTTATTAGCAGGGGAGTGAGACCAGTTTAAACTAAAATCTTTAGCTGCGGTTTGGCCGGTTGAGGGGTCTATTACTTCAGCTACAGGCTTATTGTAATTATACTGAAAACTCAGATTACCTGAATATTTATACCGCTTAGAGTAACTCGACTGAATACCTACGCCATAGCTACCCTTTGAATAAATCTGGGCTAATACTTTCGCCCCAATATTTTCGCTGATAGCAAAATAATAGCCGAAATCCCGGAAGTAGAATCCACGGTTACGGGGTTCTTCGCCATAAGATCCCATAATGATACCTGAAGTACCAATTTCTTTTTTCTTGGGTACAGGGAAAAAGCCAAAGGGCAGGCCGACAGGCAAGGGAACGCCACTCAATACAAAATTGAATGGCCCGGAGATAACCTGTTTTTTATTGACCAATTTGATTTTTCGGGCAGCAATATGAAAATGCGGTTCTTTCAAATTACACGTTGTGTACTTGGCATGAACCAGATAGAGGTTATCGTCGGGGTCTTTTTTTACTTTTTCGCCTTGCACAAAACCTTCTCCTTGTTGAGTAACGATGTTTTTAATAATTGCCTTTCGGGATTTAAAATTATAGCGAATAGTATCTGTATTATACTTATCGCCAGACTGTGAGAACACAGGCTTTCCTTTCACTTTCTCGCCTTGTTTGGTAGTATCGGGCATCCCATGGGCAAAAATCTCATTTTTCCCCCAATCTAATCTGATATAGTCTGCATCCAACTCAATATCCCCGTAAGTAACCTTGGCTTGCCCATAAAGATGAACTGTTTTGCCATCTACATCCATTATGGTTGAATCCTGTGCGGTGTACTTTACTGTCGATTGCAGGCTGCTGTCTTTACTTTTCAGAGAGTCAGGAATAATAACTTTTACGGTATCTATTTTCTCAGCAAACAGTTTATTTCCTGTTACGGTGCGGGTTTTTCTTGTATTTTCAGGAAGTGGTTGTCCAAAGCCATTGTTTCCACCTGAACCAGCTCGCCGAAGTGGGTCTATTGACGGGAACTGTGCAAAGGCTGAAACACTAAAAATAAAACTACAGACAATGAGGAAAAACTTCAAGCGATTATGATGATTTTAAAAATTATACTCAAAAACCTAAGACTTCCTCAAACTAAATGAGTGCTTTTACAAAAAGTTTATATTTTAAGTCGCGTCAAAAATAGTACTTTTGTAAACAAATTCGTTCTATTAGTTCTATAACGATAAGTCGTGGCACAAAATTAGCTTATTAATACTATAGAGAGAACGTTTGCCTGTAAAATCATGTTAAAATTTCTTAAAGTCCTATTTATCATACTCATTGCTTTTGGTTCGGCTGAAGCGCAAAGAGGCAAGATAAGAACAATTGTAATAGATGCCGGACATGGAGGAAAAGACCCTGGCACGAGTTATGGGAAATTGAAGGAGAAAAATATTGCGCTTAGTATCACTCTGAAAGTAGGTAAACTTATTGAGGAAGAATTAGGCATAAAGGTAGTTTATACCCGTAAAAAAGATGTTTTTATTCCCTTACACGAACGTGGGTCTATTGCTAACCGCCATAAGGCTGATTTGTTTATCTGTATTCATGTAAATGCCAATCCTTATTCGTCTAAAATATATGGGTCAGAAACCTATACGATGGGGCTCCATAAAACTGAAGAGAATCTTGAGTTAGCTAAAAGGGAAAATGGTGTAATTCTGATGGAAGAAAACTATAAGAAAAACTATGATTTCGATCCTAATTCTCCGTTGGCACATATCAAGATGGCAAATTACCAGAATGCCTTCATGAAACAAAGCCTGAACTTAGCCTCTAAGGTTGAAAAACAATTTCAGAAATCGGGTCGTAAAAGCAGAGGGGTAAAACAAGCCGGATTCCAGGTCTTATGGGAAACCACCATGCCTGGTATTTACATAGAAACAGGTTACCTGACTAATGCCACAGACAGAAAAGTTTTAGAAAGTGAAGAAGGGCAAAAGAAAATAGCGGAATCTATCGTAAAAGCTCTGAAAATATACAAAGATGAGGTTGAAAAATAAACATTAATTAGAAAAGTCCGTTTAAATATTATAATCTGACTTTAAAAGAAAACTACTTAACAACCCGATTGATTATCAAAAAATATAAATTTTTCGGTCAGAATAATAAAATTTAAACAGACTTAAAACGTTGAAACACGAATGTAGAAATGTATTTTTGCAGTAAATGTTAATTTTGATCGCATTCGTCTCTTAAATTCACTATATCATACGGGGTTTATATGAAAAAAGAAGTAAAAGTAGGATTATTAGGTATTGTTACTTTCGCAATTTTCTATCTTGGATTTAATTTCTTAAAAGGTTTAGATGTTTTTCGTACCGAAAATGAATACTATGCTTATTATTCAAATGTAGAAGGTCTGCAAACCTCAAATCCTGTGATGTATAACGGTGTAACAATCGGAAGAGTGGTTGACGTAACGCCTGAACAAACTCAAAATAGAGTAAAGGTTCTTCTTGCTATAAAAAGAGATATTACACTTAATGATAATTCAGTAGCTATTTTAGCTGATAACGGATTATTGGGAGGTAAAATGATAAAATTGCTTATACAATCAGGGAACACACTAACTGATGAAGGAACTCTTAAAAGTGAGATTGAAGGAGGATTGATGAGTGGTTTAAGCGAAAGGGCCTCTCCGGTATTGAAGAACGCAGACTCATTGATTATTACACTTACAACTATTGTCAAGCAATTTGACCAGACGGGTGTAGCTTTAAAAGCATTGGTTGCCAATGCCAATCAGGCAACTACGGGTGTAAATGCTGTAGTTGATGGCAATGCCAAAAATCTATCAGCTATTACAGCAAATACTGCAACACTCACTTCAAACCTGAATGGAATTGCTACCAGTTTAGATTCACAAATCAAGCCTATTCTTCAAAAAACCAGTACCTTCGCTGACTCCCTGAATGCCGTTCGCTTAGGGCAAACTGTTGCACAATTGAATAACTCTGTTGCAAGTCTTCAGGGTATTCTGAAGGATATTAATTCTGGACAGGGTACAATTGGTAAATTAGCTACTGATGATTCGCTCTATATAAACTTAGATAAAACAGCTGCCAATCTTGCCGCTTTAATGGCGGATCTCAAAGCTAATCCGAAGCGCTACGTACATTTCTCTTTATTCGGCAGAAAAAACGATAAGGAGAAAAAGAAATAAATAGCTATTGCATGGGCTAAAAGATTCGATTTCTCCGTTATGCTTACATAATTATTCGAAGATAAAAATCATAGCTTATGTTCAAAGGTCTGCGTAGTATCCTTATTATATTCTTTATTGTTATTGGTTCAATTTTTCTTTGGGAAAAAGGAAAATCGCTCAATCCTTTTACTGCTCAGGAGATCAAGACTACACATAATATGGTTTTGAAGGAAATGTCGGCTTTAGGGAAAATCGAATTAGCTAATTTTACCTTTCGCGATGTGGTAGAGCAGGAATTAAAATTTAATTATCTGCCTAACCCTAAAGCTGTTCTGATTGTACAAGGCAATGCTGTTGGTTGCATAGACCTGACCAAAGTAAAAGCCGATGATGTGGCTACAAAAGAAGATACCCTGATTGTTCGCCTACCCGACCCTGAGCTGTGCCACTATAGCATTGACCACAAAAATTCAAGGATTTATGACACACAATATGCGTTTATGAACGAACAAGCCTTATTGAATGAAGCATATAGCCGGGCTCAGGAAAAAATCAAACAATCGGCACTTGAAATGGGGATATTAGAACAAACGAGAAAGAATGCTGACCTGGTGCTGAGGCCGATACTCGAAAATATATCTGGCAAAAAAGTAGTACTCCAGTTTCAATTAAGAGCAACTTTAGACGCTCCTAAGTAATCCATTAGACTTTTCCGCCGTAAGATAAATCTCCTGCGTCACCTAATCCAGGCACTATATACGATTTATTGTTTAGCTCTTCATCAATATCACCTATCCATAAGCGGCATTGAGGCAACCGTGCTTTAATGAAGCGCACGCCTCTACGGCTGGCAATAGCAGAAACTATATGTGTTTTGGCCGGAATCCCATAACGAAGCATAGCATGGTAAGCTTTTTCGATAGATTTTCCGGTTGCTAACATCGGGTCGCTGATAATCAGCACCTTATCCTGAATATCAGGGCTTGTGATGTAATCCATTTCTATCTCGAAAGATTCTTTTTCGTCGTGCTTGCCACGATAAGCTCCTATGAAAGCATTTTCGGCTTTATCGTAGTAGTTAAGTAAACCCTGATGTAACGGTAATCCTGCCCGAAGAATAGTGACCAGAACCACCTGTTGGGAAATCTGCTGTGTAATCTTAGCTCCTAATTGTGTTTCAACATCACGATTCTGATAGGTAAGCGTCTTGGATATTTCATAGGCAAAGATTTCACCCAGACGCTCCATGTTTTTTCTGAATCGCATGGCGTCTTTCTGAATCTCTTTATTACGTAGTTCGGCCAGAAAATGGTTGGCAATAGAATAAGTTTCGGTCAGGACAAACATAGTTTGTTATTTGATAGGCTTATAAGCTTAAAATATGTACCATTCTAAGCAAATCGTCATGGATTGGCTTAGGTTTTTTAATAGTATCAATAAACGGGGTATATACCATTTCATTATTAACTATGCCTGCCATCACGTTTTTGTTTCCTTTTATTAAACCTTCTACTGCTCCGAGTCCTAAGCGGCTTGCCAGAATACGATCATAAGCTGTTGGCGTGCCTCCTCTCTGAATATGCCCAAGGGTCGTAACACGAATATCCAGTTTATCAGCTACCTGTTCTTTGATTTTGTCTGCAATATCAGTTGCATGCCCTTCTTCGTCTCCTTCGGCTACTACTACTATTGATGATGATTTTGACCGTGTCCAGCCATCTTTCAGCGTGCTAACCACTTTTTTCAATGGTGTATGTGTTTCTGGCACCATCACAATTTCGGCTCCACCTCCAATACCCGACTGAATAGCAATGTATCCAGAGTCTCGTCCCATTACTTCAATAAAGAAAACACGGTCATGCGAATCGGCAGTATCACGTATTTTATCAATTGCTTCTAAGGCTGTATTTACTGCTGTATCAAAACCAATGGTATAATCAGTACCATACAAGTCATTATCAATAGTTCCCGGACAACCCACTGTCGGGATTTCGTATTCGTTATAAAAAACTTCTGCACCTGTAAATGTCCCGTTTCCTCCTATTGCTACTAAGCCCTCAATACCTGCATTCATCAGATTCTCATAGGCTTTTTTTCTTCCCTCGGGAGTCATAAACTCTTTACTTCGTGCAGATTTCAGGATAGTTCCACCTCTTTGTACAATATTGCTGACAGACTGTGATGTCATCGGAAACACGTCACCTGCAATCATTCCACTATAACCTCTCCTGATACCATATACCTCTAATCCATGATAAATAGCTCCCCGCACTACTGCTCTTATACAGGCATTCATGCCCGGGGCATCACCACCAGAGGTAAAAACTGCAATTCGTTTCATCTTAATATAGGTACTTTATTTTGGCTTAGAATTAAAATAAAAATAGTTTAATAAGGTCGTATGTTCTACCGCAAAAGTAATTAGTTTTATTTACTTCTCCCAAATTTTAATTGTTATTAGTATTTAATAATTATTCTGCTAAAAGTAATTTTATCGAAATAATATTTTATTATATAATTATTTTAAGAAATATTTGAACTATATCATCTTTAAAAGCCTTATAAAGTCTTTTGCTGTGAAAAAAAAATATTTTCTCAAAAGATAATTTCTTTCTCTAACTTTCTTTCCCCATTCCAGCTGAGACATAACCCTCTTACTATCAGTCACTTATACACAAACACGCAAAAAATGAATTTTTGGCATACTATTTGAAACTGAATAGATAAAATCATTACGGCCCAATCCCACTTACTAAATCAAGTTAGCTATAATTAACTTTTACAAAATGTCAGGAATAAAATTAATTCAAAAGAGACATGGTTCTTTTATCGGAACTATTATGTTGCTACTCTTAGGTGCTTTCCCTTTATTGGCACAAAACAAAGGCTCTGAAAAAAGTGCAGAAAATGTAGGTATTGGAACTACAAGACCAGACAGATCTGCAATTTTAGACCTTTCATCAAACACTAAAGGTTTACTAATTCCCCGCATGACTTTGGCACAGCGTGGTAAAATTATGAACCCGGCTAACGGCTTAATGGTTTACCAAACTGATTTTCTGGCAGGTTTTTATTTTTTTAATGGCGTAGAATGGAAGAGTTTAGCTATGAATAGCATTGGCAAATCTCTTCGGGAAGAGGCTTCCGCAAGCGATGCCACCTGGAGCATTAACGGTAATGCAGGTACTAATTCAGACATACATTTTATAGGTACGACCGACACCAGTTCTCTGTCATTTAAGGTAAATAATTTCCGTTCAGGCTTTATAGATTATCGTTTTGGTAATACCTATTTCGGTTACCGGGCGGGTTACCGAAGTGTGGGTTTCAACTCTGTGGCTATCGGAGCATATGCACTGCATGATGTCAATATGGGTTTAAATAACGTAGCGGTGGGTTATCAGGCATTACCTAACAACCAAACAGGTAGTGATAACGTAGCTGTAGGTACAAGTGCTTTATTCTTTAACATTATTGGCTCACAAAATATAGCCCTTGGTACACAGGCAGGGCAGAAATCAGTGGGAGATGGAAACGTTTTTATTGGAAATAATGCCGGTATAAATGAAATAGGCAATAATAAACTATATATCGAAAATGGCGGTACAAATGGCCCCCTTATTTATGGAGATTTTGCCAAAGGCTATTTAGGTATCAATACAAAAGCTCCTGAAACTGCTTTGAGTATTGACAGCAAGTCAGCCAATAGTAGTGGTTTGCAGTTGAAACAATTAACCAGTGCCTCACCTGCAGGGAGACCTAACCAGAAAGTGTTATCAGTCGACGAAAAAGGTAGAATAATATTGGTAAGAGACTCCATTGGTATCGGCACTTCAATACCT
This sequence comes from Emticicia sp. BO119, assembly GCF_013912375.1. Classification (GTDB taxonomy): domain Bacteria; phylum Bacteroidota; class Bacteroidia; order Cytophagales; family Spirosomataceae; genus Emticicia. The sequence goes on from NZ_JACETV010000008.1 coordinate 217,192, forward strand.
ACAAGCCCGACAACAAGTTATTGGACGGCCAAGGGTAATAATATTGAAAACAATAATACCGGAGATGTAATTGCAAGTAATATCCGCCTAAAAAATCTACGCTCTACTCTGGCGGCAGGAAAATCAAATGGCAAAGTCTTATCAGTAGATGAAAATGGTTTGTTGATTCTGGTAAAAGATTCTATCGGAACAACTAAAAACCAGACGAACGTTATAAGTGGTTTCTGGGAAGAAAATGACAATGTTTTATCTAATGTAAATGATGGTGGTAGCGTGATACTTAAAGGTAGTGTAAGGCTACAGAATCTGACAGCTTATGAAAGAGCTTACACTCCTTATGGTAAAGTATTGACTGTTGATGATTTTGGTAATCTGCTACTGGTTCGGGACTCAGTAGGTGTTGGGGGGGGTGGTCCTTCCTCGTGGAATATCAGCGGTAATAACATTTCAAATAATAATTCAGGAATTGTACAAATTAATTCAGGGTTAAGATTACCTCAGCTTACGAGCGATATTCCCGTAAGTGTTACTGGTCAGAAATTTTTATCAGTTGATAATCAAGGCAATGTGATTTTAGCAAATGCTCCTGCATCTACAGGTGGTAGTGGAGAAAGCAGTTGGGCACTGAGTGGTACTAATATCAGTAACAGTAATGCCGGGGTTGTTAACATAAACAATGGTTTAAATGCCAAGAATGGCATTAAAATAGAAACAGGTAAGTTGACGCTCAGCCAATTAACGGCTAATTCAACAGCCGGAAAATCAAATGGCAAAGTACTTTCTGTTGATAATTCAGGCAATCTTATACTGGTAAGAGATTCAATAGCTACTGTAGCAAATACCGGTGGTGTTCCTATTGTACCATCAACAGAGCCATCTCCGTGGGCTGTGAACGACAATAATATTTCTAACAAAAATACAGGGAATGTGTATATCTCTAACGGCCTGATACTTTCAAAATTAAATAGTGAAGCACCAACTTCTGTTACTTCACAAAAAGTATTATCGGTTGATGCTAATGGACAGGTAATACTGGTAAACACACCTGCTCAATCAGGAGGTGGTGGAGGTATTGGAAATTCTTTATGGAAGAACAATGATAATGGCATTGGCATTGTCAATAATAATACAGGGGGTATTTTCATCAATAGCAATGAAGATAATAAGAGTGGTTTGCAATTGACAAGATTAAAAGCCGGCTCGCCAGCAGGCAACGCATATGGTAAGGTGCTATCGGTAGACGATAGCGGTAATGTAATTTTAGTAACAGATGGTGGTAGCAATGTATCAAATACATGGAATACTATTGATGGCCGCCTGCACAATGCCAATAATGGAAAAGTAGTAATAGGTACAGGTATCAATTCATATCCTGATGGCTTCAATCTGTTTGTCAGAGGGGGTATCCTGACAGAAAGGGTTAGAGTAGCTTTAGCTAATTCTGAACGCTGGGCTGACTATGTTTTCAGACCAGATTATAAACTGATGCCTTTGAAAGATGTTGAGAAGTTTATTCAACATAATCAACACTTGCCAAATGTTCCATCGGCTGAAGAAATGGCCAACCGTGGTTTAGACGTAGCTGAAACGAGTGCCAAATTAATGGAAAAAATAGAAGAACTAACGCTCTATTTAATAGAAGCAAATAAAAGAATAGAGGAATTGGACAAGAAAGTAAAAAATCTTGAAAAAATACAAAAATAAACAATTCCTTTTGTGTAAGAAAGTCCGACAGTGTTTTCCTAATTTTACATTTATTTTTTGTAAACAATTATCATTTATCGGATAGTTGATTAGTATTTCTATCCGATAAATTTTAAAAGGCTCAGTTTATTTTTAATTTTTTAATAAAAAAAATAAAATTTTTCAAACAAAACTGGCACACTAATTGTATAGTAATTATTAAAATAATGCAAATATCAATAGTTTCATAATATTGATTTTTATGGGTTAGGGTTTATTGTTAAACGCCATGATACTTGATTATCGTGGCGTTTTTACATTTATTTACATTTCTTATTCAGACAACTCACTCATTCACTAACTCATTCAATTGCTCAATTTACATATGCCTAAACCAGTCTCCTACTCGCGTACAACCATCACCGAACTCATGATTCCTTCTTATGCTAATTTCGGCGGAAAAATTCATGGAGGCATCCTACTCTCTTTAATGGATAAGGTAGCCTATGCCTGTGCTTCAAAGCATGCAGGAGCTTATGTGGTAACCGTTTCAGTAGATGGTGTTAATTTTCTGCAACCTATTGAAGTGGGCGAATTACTGTCTCTACACGCCTCTGTTAATCATGTAGGGAGAAGTTCAATGGTTGTTGGCATAAGGGTTGTTTCTGAAAATGTGAAAACCGGAGAGCAAAAGCATACTAATACTTCTTATTTTACGATGGTGGCTAAAGATGATATAACCGGAAAACCAACAGAAGTACCTGAATTACTATTAGAGACTAAAGATGACATCAGACGTTGCCTGGAAGCTATTAAACGAAAACAACTAAAAGATGCGTACAAAGATGATTTTGACAATAAAATTTCTGAACTTCAATTAGAAAGCAACCTCCATTTATTAGCAAACGAAAGAGTTATTATCAATTCATAACCCACTGACTATGAAAATTTTCTTTAATACAATCCTCACTTTTTTATTATCATTTAGCTTATCTGCACAAACTTTAGATATAAATATTCTTAGAGACATTCATACTCACCGAAATCAAGGCTTAGACCCCACTTTTAAAACCCTCAGCAAAGCTACCTACCCAATTAGTGCTGCTGTTCCGATTGGTATATTCGGAATAGGATTAATCAAAAGGAACAAAGATTTACAAAGGCAGGGTTTAGCTGCAGGGGCCGGATTAGTAGTATCATTAGGTACTTCTTATATTTTAAAGAAAGTAATTGACCGCCCAAGACCCGCTGAAAAATATCCTTTTATACATCCATATATTATTGAAACCGACTCTTCTTTTCCATCAGGGCATACCACAGCCGCTTTTTCAACAGCTACTTCATTGAGCCTCATGGCACGTAAATGGTATGTGATTGTTCCTGCCTACCTTTGGGCAGGCACGGTAGCTTATTCCCGCTTATATTTAGGTGTACATTATCCGAGCGATGTCTTAGCGGGGGCATTGATTGGTGCAGGTTCGGCATGGGCAAGCTATAAAGTAAACCGATGGCTGCAAAAAAAGAGAAAGTATTAATGAATAATGTGCTGGAATTTTAAATTTTCTGAGCACATACATTCATACTAATTTAGCCCCATCAAAAATAATTAAATCAATGAAAGCAATCGTATTAAAAGCATTTGGGAGTGTTGACAATTTCGTAGTAGAAGAACTTCCACAACCAACTATTCAGGATCATGAAGTATTGGTAGCAGTAAAAGCCATAAGTATAAACCCCGTTGATATGAAAACTCGTTCGGGTAAAGCATTGGCAGGAAAACTGAAAGAGGAAAATCCGATTATTCTGGGCTGGGATATTTCGGGTGTAATAACTGAGGTAGGCAACGACGTAAAAGATTTTAAAGTAGGCGACGAGATATTTGGAATGGTTAATTTCCCAGGCAGTGGCAAAGCTTATGCCGAATATGTAGCTGCTCCTGCGGCTCATTTGGCGTTAAAACCTGCGAATATATTGCTTGAAGAAGCCGCAGCGGCTACTCTTGCAGCTTTAACTGCATGGCAGGCATTTAATACCTATACAAAAATTAATCGGGGCGACAGAATATTAATACATGCAGCAGCCGGAGGTGTCGGGCATTTTGCGGTACAAATTGCCAAATACTTTGGTGCATATGTTATCGGTACGGCTTCGGCAGCCAATAAGGATTTTGTATTGAGTTTAGGTGCCGACGAACATTTTGACTATAAATCAAAGCCTTTTGAAGAAGCTATCAGCGATATAGATATTGTATTAGATACCGTTGGTGGCAACAATATTGAACGTTCTTTTGAAGTAGTAAAGAAAGGTGGTACAGTTATTACACTTCCGTCCAACACATCAGAAGGGATTGTTGAGAAGGCCAAAGCGAAAGGTGTTACTGGCTTTCATTTTATGGTACAATCGAATGGAGAGGATATGAAACAGCTGGCTGATTTGCTCGAAAAAGGGATTATTAAACCACATGTATCAGCCGTTTATTCATTAGATGAAATGGGCAAAGCCCATCAGCAAATAGAAACAGGTTCAACGAGAGGAAAGATTGTTATTAAACCCTGATAATGCTTGTTATTGAAGGTGATGCATGATAGATTTGTCTGTCTGTGCCATTTTTATTAATTCTCTGACTCCTCTAACTAACAAATTTTATGATTAACCACTCTCTAACCTTTGTAATATTACGTCTGGCGATAGGTGCAAGTATGTTCTGTCATGGAATTGTGCGTGTGGTAAAACTCCCTAAATTCAGTGCGTGGATGCTTGAAAAATTTGCTAATTCAATGCTACCGGAGGCACTGGTTACGCCGTTCAGTTATGCCCTTCCGATAATTGAATTGGTGATAGGTATTCTCTTATTGATAGGATTATTTACGAGATTAGCCCTGATTATTGGAGGATTTACGATGGTAGCACTAATTTTTGGATCAGGCATGATAGAAGACTGGGGTGCATTACCTTCTCAAATGATTCATACGTTCTTTTTTTCAGTATTACTGTCTTATCTGAACTATAACGCTTACTCAGTAGATAATGCTTTGAAACGATAAATTTGTCTTTGAACTGTAATTTAATTACTTATTGTCTGAACTCTGGTTTAGCTGATTGAATGATTTCATTGATTTTTTGAATTACTGCTCCGCAATTCCTTTTATCTACTCTTAAACTGGTAACACTTAATCAGAGTAATCATACAATCAGCTAAATCAGAGTTCAAGTCCAAATTACTTAGGCATCAACACCGTATCAATCACGTGTATCACGCCATTGCTTTGGTTTACGTCAGAAATCGTCACTTTTGCCATGCCTCCTTTTTCGTCAGTAATCCAAACATTTTTGCCTTTCATCCAGGCAGTTAACGTACCCCCTTGTACGGTGGTCAACATTGCTTTACCATTACCTGCTTTGATTTTTGCCATCAGGTCTTCTGCACTCCACTTACCAGCCACTACATGATACGTAAGAATTTTTGTCAATGTGCTTTTATTCTCTGGTTTCACTAATGTTTCTACTGTTCCTTTAGGTAACTTGTCAAATGCCTTATTGGTGGGTGCAAATACAGTAAATGGCCCTGCACTCTGCAAAGTTTCTACTAAGCCCGCTGCTTTTACAGCTGCTACCAATGTGGTATGGTCTTTAGAATTTACAGCATTTTCAACAATGTTTTTTGATGGATACATGGGTGCTCCACCTACCATTACAGTTTTTTCCTGTGCAAATGAGGCAATAGAAATGAAGGCAGCTATAAAGCTGATTGCTAAAGTTTTCATGGTTACTTCTGTTTTTTTAGATTGATTTATTTATTGTAATATTTTGAATTATATCTCAACTAACGGGATTCCTTTAAACTTGGATTGAAAAGTTATTTTATTTTTTCTTAACATTTTTTTAAGCTCCTCACAATCAATATTTTAGAACTGAATATTTTCTCAAAAATCTTATTATAGGCTTTTTAATGAAGAAAAAAAGAAAATCGCATCAACTTATGTATTTATTTCAGATTTTTGCATAAGTTTTTCACTTATACTTATGAATCGTTTCGATAGAATCACTGCCATCTTAATTCAGTTACAATCGAAAAAAATCGTAAAGGCACAGGATATTGCTGACCGCTTTAATATCAGTTTAAGAACTGTGTATAGAGATGTGCGTTCGTTGGAAGAAGCAGGCGTGCCTATTGTTGGTGAGGCCGGTATTGGCTATTCTATTATGGAAGGCTATCGGCTACCCCCCGTTATGTTTACACGTGAGGAAGCCCGGACCTTTATAACTGCTGAAAAACTAATGGAAACCTTTACTGACCTTTCAACCAAGGCCAGTTATAAATCGGCTATGTATAAAGTGAAAGCTGTATTAAGAAGTGCCGAAAAAGATATGCTCAACAGCATTGAAGAGAACATTGAAGTACGCCAACGGACAACCCCTTTCAATAAATCTATTAATAATACCCTTGAAATTATTCTGAATAGCATTTCTGAAAAGAAGATAGCCAAGATGGAGTATGCCAGTTTTAATTCGAGCGAACCTCTTCAACGCAAAATAGAACCTGTGGGTATTTATCATGAGTTTAATTACTGGTACACTATTGCTTTCTGCCATCTGAGAAACGACTACCGGCATTTCAGAACTGACCGGATTTCTAAGATAGCCTTAACTGATGAATCCTTCAAAAAGGAGCATTATTCGCTGAAAGAGTACCTGGAACGTATGCCTGAAAATGAAAATTTAATAACAGTAGTAATACAGGTAAATAAACCTGCCATGCGTTTTTTGCTCGAACAAAAATATTTTAACGGCTTTGTTTCTGAAACCGATAAAGGCGAAACAATGGAGATGACTTTTCTGAGTGCTTCGCTTGATGTTTTTGCCCGCTGGTATATTACTTTTGCTGATCAGGCCGAAATTTTAACGCCAAAAAGCCTCAAAGACAAGCTAAAAACGATGCTTGCCAATATTTCTTCAAAATTTTAAAAATACTTTTAACCTGCTGACATAGGGCTGTCATTAGCCCCTATTTACTTTGTAGCACTAAACGGAAAAGGCAATGCTACAAGAACTCACAGCAACTACTGACAAAAACATACATACGCATATTAAAGATTATGCTATCTATAATCAGGTAGCGAATAAGAGAATTGTCAGCTGGCTGAAAACCAAACCTACCTATGTGCTTGATGTAGAAGTACCTTCAAGCTCTAATAGTCTTAAGCAAACTTTAGTACATATATGGCAGGTAGAGCTTTCCTGGTTTGCCTGTTTACACAATATTACTACCACCCTCCCTTACGAACAGATTTCAAATGCTTCGGCCGAAGAGATATTCGAGGGTTTGCTGGAGCAATCAGAGAGATTTGCCGATTATACTTTAGAACTTGAAGAAAGAGAGTTGAAAGAGACCACACACGTTTACATACCCAATATTTTAGACTGTGATATTCCACGCTTTGAACTCATACAACTTGCTTTTGACCACAGTACCTACCATAGGGTACAAATTACGAACATCGCCCTTCATATCGGGCTTTCAGATCCACCAATTACCAATTATATGTACTATCTCTCGCGGGAGCGTGCATTAGTTTAAAACTTTTTAGGTGTCTTTAGGGGAATAACCGCTACCAATCCACAACTTTTAAATTCCCTCAACTTTGATTACAATCTGGGTAAACCTTCTCTACGCTTAGCACGTGCACAGAGAGGTTTACCCTTTTTTATGAAGTGTTGTAAGAGTATTTGCATTTCCACTTAATTTGTAATAGTATTGAACAGAATTTATTCGTGCCTATAAAACCATAATAATTATGTCATTCCAAGCATATATTGATAATATTCAAAAGAAAACAGGTAAAACACCTGAAGATTTCAAACAGTTAGCCGAAGAAAAAGGCTTGCTCAAACCGGGGGTAAAAGCTGGTGAAATAGTCGCCTGGCTCAAAGATGACTTTGGCTTAGGACATGGTCATGCCATGGCTATTTATGCAACGCTGAATCCTGCAATGGAAGAAAAGATTAAAGCCAAAGAAAAGAAATAGGATTATTCTTAGAATATCACTTTAAACTCATAATTGCCTGTTTCTACCTAATAGGGCAATAAAACCATAATTTTCAACCAATACCATCTATTTACAAATCCATGATTTCTTTCACGCGTTCAGCCACTCTTATAGTCATAATTTTTTCAGTCGGCCTTTTTACAGGTGCTTTTACGCCAAACAAAAAACCAAAGTTTAAAGTTATTGCCTTTTATACTGCCAAAAATGATAGAGCACATATCAGCTATGTACATGAAGCCAACAAGGGTTTTCTAAAAATGGCTCAGGAAAATAATTTCACTTATGATTCCACGAACAACTGGAGCAATCTGAATACTGATTTTTTGAAACAATATCAGGTTGTACTTTTCTTAGATACCCGTCCGGAAGACCCGTCACAGAGAGAGGCGTTCAGACAATACATGGAAAACGGCGGTGGATGGATGGGCTTCCATTTTGCAGGATTTGCATTGAATAAATCGGCCTTTAATCAGGATTGGGATTGGTATCATAATGAATTTTTAGGGTCAGGCGAATATAGAAGCAATACATGGAGGCCTACCTCAGCAATCTTGAGAATAGAAGCTAAAAAACACCCTGCCATGAAGCACCTACCAGAAACCTTTAAATCGTCTCCCAACGAGTGGTACAGATGGAAAAATGACTTAAAGGCAAATCCTGATATAGAGATTCTGATGTCTATTGATTCCACAAGTTTTCCATTAGGCACAGGTCCAAAACAACATGAAATCTGGCATAGTGGCTACTATCCTGTAGTGTGGACAAACAAAAAGTATAAAATGATTTATGCCAATATGGGGCATAATGATATTGACTACGAAGGCAAAACCAATAAAGAATTATCATTTACTTTCAATAACGAAATCCAGAATAAATTTCTGCTTGATGCACTATTGTGGTTGGGAAGAAAGAAATAATTGAGTGAATAAATTGTCAGAACTGTGATTTTGCTGATTTTTATGATTTCAAGAATGGTTTTTTGAAAAAATAAACTCTCTAATATTAATTTTAGTTATAAAAATAAATCAATGACATCACACAAATCAGCTAAATCATTTGTTCGGACAAAATCACTCAATCACTAATTCACTCAATTGCCCTCATATGAAACAACAAATAGCACATATCTCACTGGTAGTAAATGATTACGACGAAGCAATAGCGTTTTATACTGAAAAACTTCATTTCAAACTCGTTGAAGATACCCCTTTGAGCGATACCAAGCGTTGGGTAATTGTTAGTCCGCCTGGTAGTACTACAGGTTGTAATTTATTATTAGCCAAGGCATCAACAGAGGAGCAGAAAAGCCGGGTAGGTAACCAGACAGGAGGACGTGTATTTTTATTCTTGTTTACAGATGATTTCTGGCGGGATTATAAGAACATGATAGCTAATGAGATTAAATTTGTAAGGCAACCATCTGAGGAAGAATATGGAACAGTGGCAGTATTTGAAGATTTATACGGCAATCTGTGGGATTTTATCGAATCTAAGAAAAGTACATAATTTTAAGCCAAGATGTTAGTTCTAATTCGTTCTTTCTTTTTTTAATCCAATATTACGTATAGCATTTAATATTAAAGTATCCGAAATGCTTTTGTTGTTATGATAAAGTGTTTCACAAAATGCTTCTAAAATATTGGTTATCAGGTCATAAAAAATATATCATCAAAAAATAAAACCTGAAAATTGATTAGTATATTTGATTAAAAAACAGATTGAGTCATGGCAAGAAAACTACTGATTCTACTCTTCTTATTGAGTTTCCGGCAAGGTTTTGCGAACTCAATTCTGGTACCAATGGACGATACCCAGTCTAACCATCTGAAAGCCTATGGTATAGCCTACAACACACTTCAACAGAATACAGAACTTGATTGGCTACTCAACTATCGAGGAGGTAGCTTTTTGTTTGACTATAGCCCTTCTTTAGAAAAAGAATGTCTGGTAAGAGGCGTATCTTTTGAGGTGCTTTCTACAGCCAATGTGCAGGCCATTCTGAGAGAGATTTCCGATCCTGACATAAATATGGAAGTAGTACGCTTATATAAAGCTGCTAAAATAGCTGTGTATTCACCTATTAAAATAAGCCTTTCTAATTTTGAAGATACCGACGCCGTTTTATTGGTGTTGAAATATGCCGAGATTCCTTTTGAAGTAATTTATGATGAAGAAATTATCAGGGGCGATTTAGCTAAATATGATTGGCTCCATCTGCATCACGAAGATTTTACAGGGCAATATGGCCGTAATATCCGCCGCATGTCTGCTTTAGATATGAAAGCGCAAGAAGATATTGCTAAAAGGCTAAAATATTCGAAAGTATCAGCATTGAAATTAGATGTGGCCAAAATGATTAAACTATTCTGCATGGGTGGAGGGTATTTATTTGCCATGTGCTCAGGTGCCGAAACATTAGACATCGCTTTATCAGCAGAAGAAACAGATATTGTAAGCAGCAGATTTGATGGCGATGATATTGACCCTGGTGCGCAATCAAAATTAGATTTTAACAAAACCCTTGCCTTTGAGAATTTCAGTTTGTATTTCAATGATGGTGAAGGTTATGGCTCTATGTCATTTTCTGACATTAATGTGTGGTCAGGCAGATTTGATGATGAATCATCTTCTTATTTTGACCTGTTCGATTTCTCTGCCAAATGGGACGTGATTCCGGCAATGTTAGGACAGAATCATGAGCATCTTATCAGAGAATTTATGGGACAAACCTCTGCTTTTAATAAAAAGACTGTTAAATCTAATGTGCTTGTGATGGGTGAAGGCAAAGAATCGCATCGTTATATCTATGGTGAACTGGGTTTAGGACAATGGGTATTTTATGGAGGCCATGACCCGGAAGGGCGTCGTGGTTTTCACCGGACTCCAACCGACCTGAATCTTTTTCCTCATTCACCGGGTTATCGACTTATTCTCAATAATGTCTTATTCCCATCAGCCAGAAAAAAGAAAAGGAAGACCTGATTAACTATTCGCTTAATAAAAAACTATGCCCCTAATTGAAATCAGACCCCGGTCTGATTTTTTTTTATTTATCTTTGGTGAAAAATAAATATCCAAATAGTTTTTTTACATTTTCCCGGGCTGGTCAAGCCATTTGTCATAAATCATATTCAGCCTTCATGAAAAACGCTTACTTTCGGGTATTGAACTGTTTTTTACTACACATAACCTTAATGAAACCCTATGGAATTTTTTGATAACCTGGAGCCTTTGCTAAGGACTTTCTGGTACATCGCTATCCCTACCAGTTTAATTTTCCTTATTCAGACCATCATGACCTTTGCCGGAGTTGATGCAGCTGATGGAATTGAAGCCGACTTTGATGGAGATTTAGGTCATTCGCATGAACCCTTTCAACTTTTTTCATTTAGAAATCTGATTAATTTTCTGTTAGGATTTAGTTGGACAGGTATTTCTTTTTATAATCTTGTCGGCAACCGTTTTATACTTGCTATTATTGCCTTTCTGATTGGAATTGCATTTGTAGCTGTATTCTTTTTTATCATTCAGCAAATCGGTAAGCTTTCTGAGGATAACTCTTTCCAGATCAGCAATACGGTTAATCAGGTAGGGTCTGTTTATCTGAGTATTCCTGAGCACAAAAGTGGCAAAGGTAAAGTGCAGATAAGTATCAAAGGTACCTTTCATGAATTAGAAGCTATAACTGAAAACGGGAGAATCAAAACTAATGAAACCGTAAGAATCATCGGTATAGAAAACAATACCCTTGTCGTAGAAAAAATTTAACCTTATACACATATGTCTGAAATGTCTTCACCACTTATTATTATTGTTGTGGCTGCTATTGTTCTGTTTGTGACAATCACTGCCCTTATTTCAAGGTATAAAAGATGCCCTTCTGATAAAATTCTGGTTATTTATGGTAGAACAGGAGGAACTTCCGCCAAATGTATTCATGGTGGAGGTGCATTTATCTGGCCAGTTATTCAGGATTACGCTTTTTTAGATCTGAAACCTATCTCAATTGAGGCGAACCTGACCAATGCTTTAAGTCGCCAGAACATCAGAGTAGATGTTCCTTGTCGGTTTACTATTGCTATTTCGACGGAAGCAGATAGCATGAATAATGCTGCTGAAAGATTATTAGGCCTGTCGGCAGAGCAAATACAGGAATTATCAAAGGATATACTCTTCGGTCAGTTACGTCTGGTTATTGCTACTATGACTATTGAGGAAATTAACTCCGACCGAGATAAATTTTTAGATAATATCTCAAAAAATGTAGATACAGAATTAAAGAAAATCGGCTTGAAGCTGATTAACGTAAATGTAACTGACATTAAAGATGAGTCAGGCTATATAGAAGCATTGGGCAAAGAAGCTGCGGCAAAGGCAATCAACGAAGCAAAAGTCAGTGTTGCAGAACAAGAGAAAATCGGAGAAACAGGAAAAGCGTTAGCTGACCGTGAAAGGGATACCCAGATTGCAGAAACCCACAGAGACCGTGATGTAAAGATCGCTATTACCCAGAAAGATCGCGAAATCAGTATTGCATCAGCAGGAAAAGACGAAGCCATTGGTAAAGCAGAAGCAACCAGAGATACGCGTGTGAAAACCTCGGAAGCCAATGCTGTGGCCGTAAAAGGAGAAAACGAAGCTAAAATTGCCATTGCTAATTCGGAAGCACTAAGAAGAGAAAAAGAAGCAGAAGCGCTTCGTATAGCGATTACGGCAGAAAAAGTACAACAGGCTAAAGCACTTGAAGAAGCCTACTTAGCCGAGCAAAAAGCCGAGTTAGCACGTTCTGAAAGAGAGCGTTCTACTCAGATTGCCAATATTGTGATTCCGGCGGAAATAGCCAAACAAAGAGCCATCATCGAGGCCCAGGCAGAGGCAGAAAGAATCAGAGAAAGTGCCAAAGGGGAAGCCGACGCTATTTATGCCAAAATGGAAGCCGAAGCCAAAGGTTTGTTTGAAATATTGACTAAACAAGCTGAAGGTTATAGAGAAGTTGTAGCTGCTGCAGGAGGCGATCCAACAAAGGCCTTCCAATTACTTTTGATTGAAAAACTACCGGAATTGGTTAAAACACAGGTGGAAGCCGTTAAAAATATCAAGATTGATAAAATTACTGTTTGGGATTCAGGCAATGGCACAAATGATAATGGGAGTTCTTCTACTGCCAATTTTGTGTCAGGTATGATGAAAACTGTACCGCCATTGAACGATTTATTTAATATGGCTGGTCTTAATTTACCTACTTATCTGAAAGGAGAGGAGAAACCAGAGGTGCCTAAAGAAGACCCTAAAGCCAAAAAATAAATTTATTTTCTCAAAAATTATGATAGTGTTATCTTTCAATAATGAGCGGTAACACTATTTTTTGTTAAAAATTATGGTAGAAAAATATTCTATACGTATCTTAGCAGTCCGATTAAAAAAATGAATCATTTTTTACTAAATCGTCATTATTTTTGAGAAAATGACTGATTTTGATACTATACTGTTTACCAAAGAATATTGCGCATGTCTATTGACTCAAAAATAAAACGTTTAGCTAAGGAATTTGCTTCTGAAACTATTGCTAATCGTCGTTATTTGCATACAAACCCCGAACTTTCTTTTCAGGAATATAATACTGCACGTTTTGTAGCTCAAAAACTTAAAGATATTGGTCTAAGTCCACAGGAAGGCATTGCCAATACCGGAGTTGTAGCCCTTGTTGAGGGCAAAAATTGTGAAAGTAAAGTAATCGGGTTAAGAGCTGATATGGATGCTCTGCCTATTTTTGAGAAGAATGATGTTCCTTATAAATCTATTAATGAGGGTGTGATGCACGCTTGTGGACATGACGTGCACACTTCCTCTTTGCTTGGTACCGCAAAAATTTTACATGAGCTACGTGAAGAATTTGAAGGAACGGTCAAGCTGGTTTTTCAGCCAGCCGAGGAAAAAGCACCAGGTGGGGCTTCTATTATGATTAAAGAGGGAGTATTAGAAAATCCTGCTCCTGCTGGTATGATAGGGCAACACGTAGCACCTAATATTCCGGTTGGAAAGATTGGTTTCAGAGAGGGAATGTATATGGCTAGTACTGATGAGTTATATATGACCATTAAAGGCAAAGGTGGCCATGGTGCTATGCCCGACCAGTTGATAGACCCTGTGCTGATAGCCTCACATGTAATTGTTTCATTGCAGCAGATTATTTCCCGTAACCGTAAGCCGGCTAATCCTTCAGTATTGTCTTTCGGAAGATTTATTGCTGATGGAGTAACCAATGTTATTCCGAATGAAGTAACGATTCAGGGGACATTCCGATGTATGGATGAAGAATGGCGAGAAGATGGCCTACGTCGCATGAAAAAAATGGCAGAAGGCATTACGGAAGCGATGGGCGGCATTTGTGATTTTGAGGTAGTAAAAGGGTATCCTTTCCTGAAAAATCATCCTGAATTGACCCGCCGCTTGAAAAATGAGGCCATTGAATATATGGGCGCAGCAAATGTAATTGACCTTGATTTATGGATGGCAGGCGAAGATTTTGCTTTTTACTCACAAGTAGTAGATTCCTGTTTTTATAGATTAGGTACTCGAAACGAAACCCGTGGAATCGTTTCAGGCGTACATACACCTACTTTTGATGTTGACGAAACTGCACTTGAGATAGGTCCCGGGCTGATGTCATGGTTAGCTATCCGTGAATTAGCCCAATAATAATACGTAGAGTATTTTTAAATACTCTGCCCATATAACTTTTGTTTAGAAACTTTTGCTCGTATAAAATTATGCCCTTAAACTGCTCCTATTTACTTTATCAACTGTAAAAGTTATAGTAAAAGTTTATGAAAATTATAATCATCCTATTACAAGTATTGGGAGCCATTACTATATTTCCCTGGTTCTCAATGGCAGGTCTATCATTTATTGTTTTAAAGCCTTCTAAATCTTTAAAGAAGCACCTTCCCATACTTCTTCTTATAGCTGTGTTTGCCTATCCATTAATTATGGGTAGCAGTTATTGGTGGTCATGGACAAATTTCTTTGAGGGTTACCCTAAAAGAGCTATTTTCTTTAGTTGCTTACCACTCATTATTTTCGGTATTGCCTATTTACTCATTGCTAATCTGACTGACTTTATAGAGAAAATCAGAACAAAAAAATGAGGTACATGAATGCACCTCATTTTTATTTTCCCGCGTATTTTTCTACTACAATACCTTTCAGTTCTTGCCAGGATATATCAAGAATAATCATTCCACGAGCATATGAAGCCACTTCATAAGGATTATATAATAGGCGTAAGCCTTCTTTAGTGATGGCTATATTATGTGGCAAAATGAATTTATTTTCAGGAAAAAAGTAATCTTCCATTCTAAATTCTATACCACTTTCTTTGGCCATTTCGGCTTCCTCAGTTTTGAATTTTGCTTCTGCCAATTTATTCAAAGCTACTGTATCTTTTACTATCTCCTGCGTTGTCAACAGTTTTCCAGAAACAGCATCAAAATTATAGAAAGAAGTATTATAATTACCATGAGCTCCACCAGTATAAGTAGATTCATTATAATACAATGAAATGACATTTGATGAAATCCATAAGGTATCACCTAAGGCTTCATACGTGTAAACCATATTAGGAACGTCAGGCATTTCTTTTTGTGCATCTGACACACTTTTAAAGAAGCTCTTTGCTGCATCTACGAGATTATTTGCGATCTTTCTGTTACCCTCAGGATCAGATATTCCCGAAAGCCCTTCTATTGGTAAGGCTTCCATAAATGCGTTGATTTTAAGTATTACAGAGTCATTACCTCCTGTAAGTTTAGGGTAGGTTATATCTATTGAGGATATTAGTGTATCGCCTTCTGTAGTAATATAAGGAGTACTTTCCTGTTTAAAACTAACACTATCTACTGCAATAGAATCATTCGTAGTAGTCTCTTTATTTGTTTGGCAGGCTGAAATAGCCCCTGCTAAAACCATTAAGTAAATTATTCTTTTCATTTATCAGAAGTTTGTTTGCCAAATATAAAGGTTTCTTTAATCTTGCTGATAGAATATAAAACAAAATGCTGAAATTTGAGGACTCAAAAAGCTATCAGGCATTGCTCGTATAAACAAAACTTACGGAATGAAAATCTTTCAAAGACTAAGCGATAATTCTTTACCTATACAATGGCATCATCTTTTATTTTATATTCTATTAGTAGCAATTATCCCACATACAGGTTTTTGGTTTGATTTAAACAATGACTGGCCGCGCTGGTCTTATTATGCTTTTGAGCATGGGTTAAGCCAGATTTATAATTCTGACACCAACTATATGCCCTTTTATCTGCATGGATTGTATTGGTTTGGCAAATTACAAGGCAGCAAAGACCTGATTTACGCGAATAGTTATCAGCTTAAATACTTCTTTTTATTATTTGATTTTGGCTGTGCCTTGTCTTTAGCCTGGGCATTACGAAAATACTATTCAGTCAAGTTTGTTGAATATTTCTTATTGTTCAATTTGGGTTATCTGTATTGTACCGTTATCTGGGGGCAGTTAGATAGTGTACCTACCACCATAGTCGTTTTAGGAATTATCTGTCTTTATGAACGGAAAATGCTTTGGGGGGCTTTCTTTTGTACGCTCTCTATTTATGTAAAATTACAGGCCATTATTTTTGTTCCTTTTTTCCTGATTCTTTTAGTCTATCAGTTCTCTCAGAAATTTGATAAGTGGCTTTTGCTGAAAATGCTGGGCATCTCTTTGCTCACTCAACTCTGGTTATTAAGTCCGTTTATATGGGGAGGCACATTCTGGAATTTCGTTAAGGTAGTCAGAGAGTCGGTAGGATTTTTCCCAAGAGTGTCCTGGAATGCCTATAATTTATGGTATCTGCTGATTCAGGAAGACCCCACTTTGCTAAATGATACGCTAACCTTTGCAGGGCTAACCTATAAAAAATGGGGCTTTTTATTATTCTTCAGCTTATCTGCGCTGGTATTTATACCCATCTTATTCAGGACATATATTTTAGTATGGTTCAAAAAAATAGCAGATGCTGACTACTATGCTTTACTATGGCTTACTGCCGCCACCATAGCAACCTTATTCTTTTTTGTGAATACACAAATGCACGAGAGGTACTCCTACCCTGCTATTGCTTTGTATTTTGCTTATGCTCTTACGAGCAATCAGTATTCCCTTTTTGCACTAATTTCGGTAGCTCATTTAGCCAATGTTGATGGTATGAATAAATATTTTGGGCTGAATCCGTTTAAACCTGAATATACTGCCTTGCTATTCGGCTTGATTTTAATTATTTCATTCATTAAGCTATTTTTGCAGGCAAAAAATATGCGATTAGAATATACAAACCAAGTTGGTGTGTAAAGTATTGTTATTTATTTAAATTGTTTCATAATTACTGACAAATACATTTTCATCTAAATATATTTGAAAAATTTATACATTCAAAATAGTCAATTTTAACAAATAATACAAAATAAATTAATTATTCTATAAATACTGATTTTACAATTAAAACTAATGTTTCAGAAAATATTGAAAAATATAAACATTATTCCCTTATCATTTTTAATTATACTCCTATGTATGTTAAATTCATGTGCCAAAAAACACAACCCTCTAAACTATACCGGGAGCCAGTTAATTTTTGGTAGCGGTGGCGGTTTTGCTAATCAGGTTAATGAATACAGGCTATTAGAAAATAAGCATTTGTTTTTTAGAAAAAATAATGATTCTAAGTTTACGGATTTAGGTAAACAAAAGGCTAAAACCGTAAAAGAGCTATTTGAAACATCGGAAATGCTGTTTCATGAAACTAACGGTTTCAACAAACCCGGTAATATGTATTATTTTGTGAGGCTACAGAAAGAAAATCAGACACAATCTTTGGTTTGGGGCAAACCTGATAGCCAAGTGTCTGAAAAAACCAGAGAATTATACAAAAATTTGATGAATTTAGTACCTTTGAATCAATAAACGTACCTATTATGAGACTAACCTTTATTCTATTATTATTTATCACTACCTCTGCCATTGCTCAAAAAGGATTTGAGCGAAAGCTCAAGTTATCTACAGATAAAAATCATGTACCTAAAGGAGATTTTTTAGAAATTCAAGGCGAAAGAACAGATAAAAACACCCGACAGCTAAACCCTAAAGGCCTTTCGACCAGACTTATCAATAAATATAAAGTTACTAAAGATCCTGAGACAGGCAGAGTACTAATGATTGAGAATTTCTCAAATCAGGATAATAAAGCACGTTTAAGCGCACAGGCCTTAGCAACTAACTTTTTAGCGGAGGTAAAAGCAACCCTACAAATAGAAGACCCGAATCAGGAATTAGTAATACAAGCTACTGAAACTGATGAAATTGGAATGACCCATATGCAATTACAACAGAAGTATAAGAATATACCCGTATATGGTGGCGAGATTTGGCTTCATTCAAAAGATAACAAAATACAAACACTCAACGGGCGACATTTCCCTACTCCGAAACTGGTATCTGTCCAACCTCGCCTTACAGAAGCTAAAGCCATAGATATAGCAATGGCAGATGTATCTAAGAAATCAATTGTACAAAAAACCATAAGCAATGGGTTTATCAAGCAAGATCATTCTTCTGAGTTGTTAATTTATTATGCAGATGAAAAAGGCGTAGATGCGAGGCTTACTTACTACTTGACCATCAGACCGAATATATTAGAGCGGTGGGTATATTTTGTTGATGCCAATAGCGGAGAAATTCTTAGGAAATTTAATCATACCTGTGCATTAGACGGTCCTTTTACTGCTAATGCCAAAGACCTGAACAACGTTACACGCACCCTTAATATACAGCAATTCGGAGGTACTTATTACATGATTGATACTCAAAGACCCATGTACAATATAACTACCTCAAAGTTGCCAGATACTCCTGTAGGGGGTATAATGACTATTGATGCAAAAAATACACCCTCTAATAATACCAAATATTCGCACATTGTATCAAGCAGTGGCACCAGTTGGAATACTACCTCTGTTTCGGCGCATTATAATGCAGGCGTTTGCTACGATTTTTACCGTAAAATCTTCAATCGCAACTCATTAGACGGCAAAGGAAGTACGATTATCTCTGTAATCAATATTGCAGATGAAGATGGCAAAGGTATGGATAACGCCTATTGGAATGGGGCCTTTATGGGTTATGGAAATGGTCGTGATTTTTTCAAACCTTTGGCAGGAGCATTGGATGTAGCGGGTCATGAAATGACACATGGTGTAGTTGAAGCGTCTGCCCGTCTGGAATACCAGAACCAATCTGGTGCTTTGAATGAGTCTTTTGCTGACATTTTTGGAGCAATGATTGACCGGGACGACTGGACAATGGGGGAAGAAGTAGTTAAACCCGGGGTTTATCCTTCTGGAGCTTTGCGCAGTTTACAAAATCCCAATCAAGGTGGCAAAAGTGCTCGTGGTTATCAGCCTAAAATTATGTCTCAATATGAGTACTTAGAAAATACCGAAGAGGAAGACAATGGTGGTGTGCATGTAAACAGCGGTATCCCAAACTATGCTTTTTACTTGTTTGCTACTAATGCCTCAGTTGGTAAAGATAAAGCTGAGCAGGTATATTACAGGGCGCTAACCAAGTATCTGACCCGTACATCTAAATTTGTAGATGCACGATTGGCAGTAGTAAAAGCGGCTGCCGACTTATATGGTGCTAATTCAGCAGTTGAGAATGCAGCAAAAGCAGCCTTTGATGGTGTAGGTATCGCTGACCCATCGGGTAATACTGGTACTCCTACTCCTAATCCGACTCCACAAACCATTCCTGTCAATAATGGTGGTGATTTTATTCTGGTGTTTGACCCCACAGATGATAAACTCTATAATGCTAAAACTACTGATACGCAATTTAAGGCAATTTCGTCAAGTGGTTGTTTAAGCAAACCAAGTATTACTGACGACGGACAATATGCTTATTTTGTAGGAAAAGATAAAAATATCCGTAGGATTGCTCTTTCAGGTACCTTTAAAGAAGATAAACTGACCAGTGATGCCGTTTGGGATAATGTAGCGATTTCTAAAGATGGCAAGAGAGTAGCCGGATTAACCAATGAGGAAGAACCGTATATGTATGTATTTGACCTTGAAAACAATGGCAAAAGTGCCAAATTCAAATTATATAACCCTACCTACTCTTCAGGTGTAAGTACTGGAGAAGTGCTTTATGCTGATTCGTTTGAATGGGATTACTCTGGTGAGATTATCATCTATGATGCCTTCAATAGCCTTAGTAGTGTATCGGGAACAATAGAGTATTGGGACGTAGGCCTGATAAGAGTATGGGACGTAGCTAAAAAAACATTTGGTGATGGGAAAATCGAAAAACTCTTTACAGATTTAGAAGAGGGGGAAAGTATCGGAAACCCTTCTTTATCAAAAAACACACAAAATGTGATAGCGTTTGACTATTATACGTCTGAAGAACCTGACACTTATTATCAGATAGGTGTTGATATAGAGAATAATGATGTTGATATTATCAACGAAAATAATGATATTGGTTATCCTGGGTATTCTCGATTAGATGACAAATTACTCTTTAATGCAAAAAAAGGTAATCAGGAAATTGTAAAATATATCAATTTAGATAAAAACAAGATTTCTCCGTCAGGTAGTGCACAAGAATGGTTGACGGATGCTAAGTGGGCCGTTTGGTATTCGCAGGGTAGTAGAACCTTACCTACTAAAACCGACCAGACCGTTACATTCGGTGCAATATCCGACAAAATTCCAGGTGCTTCTTTTACTCTTACAGCTACTGCCAGCTCAAAATTACCTGTCCAATATGCTATTGAATCGGGAGATGCAATCGTTAATGGCAGCAAGATAACATTGGGAACTAAAGCAGGGAAGGTAAAAATTCAGGCATTTCAGGTGGGTAGCAATCAATTTAATTCGGCAAGTGCGTCACAAACTTTCTGTATAATACCTACAACACCAAAAATAACAGTAAGTGGTAACAACCTTGTAGCCTCGGGTGGTACAAAATACCAGTGGTATCTTGATGGTGCCGCTGTAAATGGTGCTACGCAGTCGACTATTACTCCGACCAATGCAGGTGGTATATACACTGTAAGGTCTCTCACAGACGATGGTTGTGCCAGTGCTTTATCGACAGCCGTTGAGGTAAAAGCTGCCATTTTAGGTACTGAATCAGACGAGCACATTAAAGTAAGTATTTATCCGAATCCTGCCAGCGATGAACTGAAAATTGAATTGCCTGCTGGTATTGTTTTCAAAGAAGCCACATTTTACTCGCCAAATGGGGTCAAAGCAATGCAGGCAAGCAAGCTATCATCCAATAATTCGTTCAATATAAGTCAACTGGCTAAAGGTTTGTATATTTTAAAAATAGAAACCTCGCAAGGTAGTTTGTCGAGAAAAATTGTAAGAGAATAATCAATAAAATTTAACATAACTTTGTATCGGCAGTTTTTTTATCTGCTGAATTTTGTACAACCCTAAAATAGTATATCAAAACTTATGAGTCCGATTCGTGTATTAGTAGTTGGTTGTGGAAATATGGGGGCTTCGCATGCCATAGCATATCATACCAATGATGGATTTGAAATCTGCGGAATTGTATCCACCGGAAAAAGCAAAGAAGTATTAAACGAACGTTTAGGGGGTGGCTATCCTCTATTTTCAGATTATGAAGAAGCCCTTGTAGCTACTAAACCCGATGCCGTTTGTATCTCGACGTATCCTGATACTCATGAAGCATTTGCTATCAAAGCTCTTGAAAGCGGGGCACACGTATTTATAGAAAAACCATTGGCTGATACAGTAGAAGGTGCTGAGAGAGTTGCTGAAGTGGCAAGGAAAACAGGTAAAAAGGTAGTAGTAGGTTATATCTTACGCCATCATCCTTCATGGGAAAAATTTGTAGAGCTATCACACCAGTTAGGCAAACCCTTAGTGATGCGCATGAACCTGAACCAACAAAGCCATGGCAATATGTGGGATGTGCATCGAAACCTGATGAAAAGCCTGAGCCCTATTGTTGATTGTGGCGTGCATTATATTGATGTGATGTGCCAGATGACCCGCTCAAAACCATTGCAGGTCACGGCTATCGGGGCAAGATTAACCAATGATATTGCTACCACTAACTATAACTATGGTCAATTACAAATCAGGTTTGAGGATGGTTCAGTAGGTTGGTATGAAGCAGGTTGGGGGCCAATGATGAGTGAAACAGCCTTTTTTGTTAAAGACGTTATAGGGCCTAAAGGATGTGTGTCGATTGTAGCAAAAGAAGCTGGTGGCAGCGGAAAATCTGATAATGTTGATTCTCATACCAAAACAGAATCTTTACGTTTTCATCACGCAGACATTGATGCCAACAATCAGTTTACAAAAGAAGACACATGGATTAATCTGACAGACGAACCTGATCATCAGGAGCTTTGTAACAGAGAACAACGTTATTTTCTGAAATCGATACAGGAAGATATTGACCTGACAGATCACGTTCAGGACGCAGTAAACAGTTTAAAAATCGCCTTTGCCTGCGACGAATCGGTACGAACCGGGCAAGTAGTACATTTATAAATCCTAAAAGCCGGATAGCATAAATGTTATCCGGCTTTTTTATCACTCCTTATATATCCTGAAAATCTTATTCTTATCTCCGAACGTGACATTCAGGATATAAATACCTGAACTCTGATCTGATAAATCTCTATTAATCTGCTCTTTAAGATCTCTCCAATACCCCTCCCGCTCGCTGATTACCTGCCCTGTATTCCTCAATAATATTAGTTTAATCAGATGGTTATCCAAATCGTTACTTGCCATTAATTCAATCGCATTTTTAGTAGGATTAGGGTACACACTCAATATTACAGGCTCAGGATCAGGATCAGGATTAGATATTGAATCACCTGGGCAAAGAGGTTTAATATCTTTATCATAAGTGGTGTTTAAACCTAATGGATCTGTTACGATCAGGCTTATCCGATAAAAATAAGTCTGGCTATCGCAGGGTACTTGCCCTAAAACTACCTGCCCTTCTGATTTTCTGAAACTATTAACAAAATGTGTATGCTCTTCATGATGCAATACAACAACCCATTGATAAGATAAATCTGTTTGCTCCTTATCTGTTACATTAGCTGTCAGATTGACTTTAAAATCTTCAGCATTATTAAATGAATTAATATTATCTATGCTTGTGCTTACAATTGTCGGAGGAGTGTTATTAAGATAAATTTTAAAAGTCTTCGAATCCGACTTCCCTTCATTGTCAGTAACTTTTAATATAGCCGTAAATATCTGTGGCTCGGTTGATACAGCTACATAAATATGCGTAGGATTAGGTAAATCTGAACTTTTGCCGTCACCAAAATCCCAGAAAAACGTTAATGGACCATTCTCAGGATCTCTCGAATTACTGGCTGTAAAATTAACCGTCAGCGGACTGGTTCCATACACTGGTGCTGCTTCTGCTACAATTACAGGTCTTAGATTAGCGTTAGGATTAAAAGACAACCTTCTGACTTCATGAATGTCAGGATATAGATAACTAACATAATAAATACTACCGTCAACCGGATTCAAGGCAAAGCAGGTAGGATTTACCCTGTCAGTAAAATCTATTACTTCTACCGGATTATTTTTTTCGTCCAGACGGAATGCCTTTACCCAACCTTCATAATCACCCTGAAAATAAAGATTCCGATAAGCCTCCGGGAAAGTTGTCATGTTATAGAATATTCCGCCGATAGAAGAGTTTCCTGAAAAAGGATTTCCTTTAAACTGAGCAGACCCAACACCATAAACCTCACCATCAACTAAGGCTTGTGCCAATGGCCCGCGCCATTCGATAATAGGCAAAACAGGAGTAGTAGGTTTGTAGACAGGATTATTGTATGACTCATTTGTATAACTGATTCCCTCATATAAAGGCCATCCAAAATTCTGCCCGCCTCTGCTTATAATGTTAATTTCTTCGCGATGACTCCACCCAACATCTCCTGCAAAGATTGTTCCCGGATTACCATCTGCCGGGTTAGTACTCCCCGTATTGGGTTGAACTGTAAAACGAAAGGGATTACGTAAACCATAAGCCCAGATACGCGATTTTGCAGAACGAGGATTGCCAGCTTCATAAAAGGGGTTAGAAGTCAACCCGTTACCAGTGGCAGGGTCAATCCTTAGTATTTTTCCATTTAGAGAGTTCAATACCTGGCTTCGGTACGCATTTACATTCTGATCGGCAGTAATGATACCTACTGATACTGCCTCTAAAAACCACGGGTTCTGACTATCATTGCTTGGGGGTTCGCTGGCAAGAGCTGCGTCACCTGCCGTAACTAATAAGGTACCATCTTTACCAAATACCAATGAACCTACTCCATGATTATCTACCAAAATCGGAATACCGGTGGTTATGCTCTCTCCTAATAGTATCTTCCGGCTATTTTCATCAACTGTTTTGAATCCATCTGTTTTATTGAGGGTGTATCGGGTTAACCGACCTATTGTTGTCTTAAAACCATCAGCATTCGTAGAATCATAGGCTGGCGTGCCAAAATAAAGCACATGATGCCTCTTTACAGCATATAGCAGGTAAATATAGCCGTTGTTCAGAAAATCTGGGTCAAGTGCTACACCATTCAGCCCATGATCGTTAAAATCTAATACTTCTTTGCTGATATCAATAATTGGTACGGGATTTTTCACTCCATTTTCAACCATAAAAATCTTACCTGCTTTTTCCCATACGTACATACGCCCTTGTTTATCAAAGGTCAACCCAACAGGAATATTCCAATGATCTGAAATCTGTTCATCCACAAAACCTGTAGGTTGCGCAAAACTCAGCCGGCAAAAAAAGAACGAGAAAAAAAGGAGACAAAAGAATGGTTGTTTCATAGCTGTTGTTGTGAATACATTCAATAAAAGTATTTTTTAGTCTATAAATATAACGATTTAAAGGCTTGATACCTTGTATTATGTTTATGACTGCCTTTTCATAGAAATGGTTTGATAACAACGTGATTAAATTTTGTGCACTTTATTTTTCACTTTCCTGAATAACGATTCATAGGTTAAGATTTAATCGGCACATCCCCCTATTTTAGCATTAAAAGTTGCACCAGGTTTTACTTCAAATCCTATTATTAAGTCAATTGATTTCCCTGCATCATAAATCACCTTTCTGTCAGGCACAATCTCTACAGAAGATGTTATTTTATCTGAAACTTTGTATTCATCTAATAAATCATTGGTTGTATTAGTAATTGTATATGCTTCCTGACAGCTTTTTCTTTCCAAGACAATTACAAATCCACCATAAGGTTTCATTACTTCGTTGATATTGAGGGAGGTTTGAATATTAGCATTCGTTTCAGACGAAACAATGTGTCTTGGGGTATCTCCATCCTTCAGCGTTTGCTTTAAGTATTCTCCGTTCTGAATAAGTGAAAAATTGAGATTGATTACTTTTTCAGCGTTTAAGCCATTGATGCCTGAGATATACCAGTTTTCTCCTTTTCGTCTTGCCATAATTACATGAGTACCTGGATAGCCATCAATCAGATGAGTCTCGTCCCAGGTTGTCGGAAAACCCTGTACTATCTTTTGTGCAATGGGTGATAAACTTAAATAACCCTCTGCTTTATCTACTAAATGAGTTTCTCCTGATTCAAAAGTATTCAATAAGGCTATTTCATGTACATCGGTGGTATAATGCTCTACTCCACGAAATTCTCCAATAATTACAGGGGTATAATCCATAGATCCGACAGCATTGCGAGTAAAGGGTAAGATTGTATGATGCTCTGGTGCTTTCTGTCTGAAACTGTTTCCGTCAAAAATGTATGCCTCTGCCCCTTTTACAGCCTCCATTGTTACTAAATTAGGATAGGTTCTCTCCCAACCTTTAGGCGATGTACTCCCATGAAAATTTACCATTAACTGAAAATCGGCAGCGTCTTTTAGTATGTCTATATATTGTTTAATTACCTCTTGCTTGTCACTCTGAAAGAAATCTATCTTGACCCCTTTTACTCCCAGATTTTTTATTCGCTGAAACTCATTTCTTCTTGTTTGCCTGTCATACATCAGGTCTCTTGGTTGGGCATCTATCTGATTGTTTGGCCCTCCTGAATTATACCAGAGCCAAATTTTCACATCCTTTGTATTAGCATAATCAATAATGTCATCAATGTTTCCACCATTGCCCATTTTATTCCAGTCGACATCTACCAGAAAATAGGGTAATTTAAAATTTGAGGTAAAATCAATAAAATCTCTTGTTGCAACAAAATCAGTAGGGCTATAGAGGTTCGACCACCAGCTCCATGCCGATAAACCAGGCTTAATCCATGAAATATCTGCAATAGTAGACGGTGCACTTAAATGACTCACCAAATTAGACTCTACGATTACTTTATTCTCTTTCCCTATCATAATTACTCGCCATGGCATTATCCAGGGTAGACTTGATTTAGCAAAATTGACAAACCCATTGCCATCGTTCTGGCTGGGTGGAGCTAACCTGAAGGTACCGTTGCCGGAATAGGCATCTAAATGGCTGGCAAAGAAATTATCATGTAAATCTGCTTCTGTTAGCAAAAGCCAGAATTTTGAAGTTCTGAACAAAGCAGGGAGAGCCGATTGAGCCAAGACAGGTTGGCTTAATGCAGTACCATTGCTAAATGTTTT
Organism: Emticicia sp. BO119; assembly: GCF_013912375.1. Taxonomy (GTDB): domain Bacteria; phylum Bacteroidota; class Bacteroidia; order Cytophagales; family Spirosomataceae; genus Emticicia. The sequence goes on from NZ_JACETV010000008.1 coordinate 243,654, forward strand.
TTCATATACTGGCTGAAAATCCGGTAATTCCTGTATCCAGGCGTTCCCATCGGTGGGTAGCTGAAACGTCGTGTTTTCGTTTGTTACGTAATACTCATCACCCGATGTTTCAGGAAATACGTATCTGAAGGCTATCCCATCATCATATGCCCGAAAAACCACATCCATCAGCTTGTTATTGATTTTAAAGCTGAGTGTCATTTCGTTAGCATGGTTTCTGAGATTCAGTTTTTTACCACTGGCATTTGTATAATTCTCATCTATGATTTGGGTAGAACTCCCTTCAAAACTAAAGTTGTTGATGAAAAGCTCGTCCATTCTGCGTACGCCTAAATCTGATTGATTGACAACAGCATCAACTGTTGCGTTTTCAATATACTCTACATAATAAATCAGGTTTTTATCAGGCTGTTTCAACTCAACAGTCACCTTAATCTTGGTATTAGGCGATGAAACACTCCAGCTTTGGCCAATGGTTTTAAGAGAAATAAGAAAGAGAATACTTAATAAAAAAAATAGAAGTCTGTTTTTCATAGAAGAAATTAAATTTTTCAACCTTTATTATCCAAATTAGCCCAAGATAAATGGCTAAGCATCTGTAAAACAATAGATACTTTACCAAACTTATGGGCTGATACTTTGAGAATGCAGGTAAATCCTTAACAAATTTAGTAATGCTAATTTTAGGCGACGCCACAACTTAGTGAATACAATTAAAGTTTAATGAATCTTTACTGATTTAGCAGGATTAGAAAACTTTTATTAGTATAGCAAACAATGGTAAAGATACCTAAAATTTTAGAATTAAATATAAAGTTTCTTTAGTACAAGAAAGGCTGATATATTTACGTAATCAAATATTATCAATCCTCAAATCACATGATACTTAAAACATTGTTCAACCCCACTTCTAAAACCTTATTATTCAGTTTTTTACTATTATCGGTTTATCTACAGTCTAACGCACAAGAAAAAAAAACAGCTGGGAATCCTGTCTTTCAAGGTTGGTACGCTGATCCGGAGGGAACTATTTTTGGCAAAAAATACTGGATATACCCGACTTTTTCTGCACCGTATAGCAAACAGGTATTTTTTGATGCGTTTTCCTCACCTGATTTAGTCAACTGGACAAAACATAACAGGATTCTGGACACGGCCAGTGTAAAATGGGCAAAACGAGCGATGTGGGCACCTTCGATTATTGAAAAAGACAAGAAATATTACCTTTTTTTCGGAGCAAATGATATTCAGAGCGATAAGGAATCAGGAGGAATTGGTGTAGCTGTGGCCAGTAAACCCGAAGGTCCTTATGAAGATTATCTGGGAAAGCCACTGGTTGATAAATTTCATAATGGTGCACAACCGATAGACCAGTTTGTGTTTAAAGATAAAGGTGAATATTACTTGATTTATGGCGGTTGGAGACACTGCAATATTGCCCATCTAAAAAAAGACTTCACAGGTTTTATCCCGTTTAAAGATGGCAATATTTTTAAGGAAATTACTCCTGACAATTATGTTGAAGGGCCTTTTATGTTTGAAAAAGAAGGCAAATACTATTTCATGTGGTCGGAAGGTGGCTGGACAGGCCCTAATTATAGTGTAGCTTACGCCATTGCTGATTCACCTTTCGGGCCATTTAAGCGTATTGGTAAAATTCTGCAACAAAATCCTGAAATCGCTACTGGCGCAGGGCATCATTCGGTAATTCATGATCCTAAAAGCAAGGATTGGTATATTGTGTACCATAGAAGACCTTTAGGAGAGAAAGACGGTAATTCAAGAGTAACCTGTATTGATAAAATGTACTTTGATGAACAAGGGTTTATCAGTCCTGTTATCATTACCAATGAAGGGGTTGAAAAGAGTAGTATCAAGTAGTTTATTATTTATAATGATTATGAATTATTAAAAAAAAGTCAAAAAAGGCGCTTTTGGTCGATTTTAATAATTCGTATGTAGGAAGATTATTTATATTTGTTAAAACATCTATAAATAGTGCGCCGCTTTATTGCAGTCATATTGTTTGTTACCATCTTTTTGGGTAGTTTAGTTCCGAAAGTCAACTGGAGTCAATCCATAAAACTTCCGGAACTTATTACGCATTATTACCAGCACAAAAGAGACGCCCCAAAGGACTTCAATGTATGGGATTTCCTGGTAATGCACTATTCAGCAGATTCTTCTCATGCTAAAACCAAACACCCAAGTTTACCCTCTTTTGATATTAATGGTGTCAGTTATTTATATGTTATCCCAACTTTTATTTCTTTCTCAACTGATACTACTTTTTCTTCTATTGAAAAACAAGACCATTTCAATTGGTTGAATAATTATTTTTTCTCTTTAGAGACTAATCTTCTGAACCCTCCCAGGCATCAGCAATCATAATTTCTGCTCAGAAAACCATTGGCCGTAAGTCTGTAAATACAGATTCAGGGCTCATTACTTCATTTATCATTGCTTAGTCTTATATTATTATGTTTGATGCCATTATAAAATTCAGTATCAATAATAAAATCATTATTGGTATGATGGTGCTGGGTTTGATAGGCTGGGGTGGGTATTCTCTCACTCAATTGCCCATCGATGCCATACCAGACGTAACCAATAATCAGGTGGTTATCCTATCTCAAACACCTACATTGGCTGCACAGGAGGTTGAACAATACATCACCTCCCCCATTGAACAGCAAATGGCAAACCTGCAAGGCGTAGAAGAAATAAGATCAACATCCCGTTTAGGTCTATCGGTTATTACAATCGTATTCGATGAATCAATACCGATGCTACAGGCAAGACAATTAGTAGCCGAACAGCTAAAAGCTACCGAAGATAAAATACCTACTCAGTTTGGCAAACCTGAATTAGCTCCAATTACTACAGGCTTGGGAGAAATTTATCAATACACCATAGTTCCCAAAAAAGGCTACGAGAATACATATTCTCTAACTGATCTGCGTACTATTCAGGACTGGATTATCAAACGTCAGTTGGCAGGAGTAAAGGGGGTAATTGAAATCAGTAGTTTCGGAGGATATGTTAAACAGTATGAGGTCAGCGTGAATCCTGAACGTTTAAGAGCCAATAATATCAGTATCGCTGAATTGTACGATGCTTTAAGCCGAAATAATTCCAATACAGGTGGCAGCTATATCGAAAAAAATAGTCAGGCATACTTTATCAGAGGTGAAGGGACAACTAAAAGTTTATCGGACATTGAAAACATTATTATAAGAACCACCGGTGGTGTGCCTATATTAGTAAGAGAAGTAGCTACTGTACAGTTTGGTCATGCCAATCGTTTTGGAGCTATGACCCAAAATGGCAAAGGTGAAACCGTGGGGGCAGTTGTACTAATGCTAAAGGGAGCTGACTCTGAAAAAACGATTAAGGGGGTAAAAGAACGTATCGACAGGATTCAGAGAACCTTACCAGAAGGATTAGTAATTAATGCTTTTATAGACCGGACAAAGCTAATTGATAAAGCTATTCATACAGTAGAAAATAACCTGATTGAGGGAGGGTTGATTGTAGTTTTTGTGTTAGTGCTGTTGATGGGGAGCATCAGAGCGGGGCTTTTAGTTGCTTCTGTTATTCCTCTGTCGATGTTAGTAACGCTTAGCCTGATGAATGCCTTTGGTATATCAGCCAATCTGATGAGTTTAGGAGCAATTGATTTCGGGCTTATCATTGATGGTTCTATTATAGTAGTTGAAGGTATTCTGCACTATCTGCAAGATAAAAATCATATACCCGAAAAAGTAAAATTATCTCAATCAGAAATGGATAGTCTGGTGTTCAGAGCTACTTCTAAAATACTCAACTCAGCAATTTTTGGAGTAATAATTATCCTTACCGTTTATCTGCCTTTACTGACTCTTTCAGGTGTTGAAGGGAAAATGTTTCAGCCAATGGCTATTACGGTAAGCTTAGCCATTGTATCAGCATTAGTATTGTCTCTGACTTATGTACCTGCTATTTCTGCATTATTACTTAAAAACGAAGGTAACAAACATTTCAAAATCTCTGATACCATCGTACATACAATTTTCAATGCCTATCGTCCATTGTTCAGATGGGCAATGGCGAAAAAGAAACTGGTACTCGGTATTGCTTTTGGGTTGTTTATCGTCAGTCTGGGTATTTTTTCTTTATTGGGTGGTGAATTTATCCCAACATTAGAGGAGGGGGATATCGCCATCGATTTTCAGACCCCTCCTGGTACCTCGCTGACGGCCACCATTGAATCTACCACTAAAGCCCAGAAAGCACTGAAAAAACATTTTCCCGAAATAGATCAGATTGTAGGCCGTATTGGTGCGTCTGAAGTACCGACCGACCCTATGCCTGTGGAGATGTCGGACCTGATGATCTCGATGAAAAACAAGTCGGAGTGGACTTCTGCATCATCTAAAGAAGAGATGTTTGAAAAAATGGCCGATGTGATTGAAAGAGAAGTACCAGGCATGAGTGTTGAGTTTACACAACCAATACAGATGAGGTTTAATGAAATGATAGCAGGTTCAAGATCTGAAATTGTAGTGAAGATTTTTGGGAATGATTTAGATAAATTAGCTGAAAGAGCTAATGCTTGTGCTAAAGTAATAGAAAAGATAGATGGAGTAGCGAGTATAAAAATAGAAAGATTAGTTGGCTTGCCTCAGATTTCGGTAGTATATAAGCGTGAAAAACTGGCCCAATACGGTTTGAATATCGAAGACCTGAACCTGATTCTGAAAACCGCTTTTGCCGGAGAGAAAACCGGAACTGTATTTGAAGAAGAAAAACGATTTGATATGGTACTAAGACTTGACTCTACTTACAGAAATGATATTGAGGGAGTAAAGGCACTTTATATAAAACTACCTAATGGCTCTTATATTAATTTTGAAGAGGTGGCTCAAATTTCCTACGTAACTGCCCCTGCTCAAATCTCACATGAAAACACTCGTCGCCGTATTACAATAGGTATAAGCCCACAAAACCGTGATGTAGAAAGTTTAGTACATGAGATTCAGGAAAAACTGGAAACAGAGGTAAAGCTCCCTGCCGGATATTATTTTGTATATGGCGGAGCTTTTGAGAATCTACAGAAAGCCAAAGAGCGCCTGAGTCTTGCTGTTCCTATTGCGCTACTACTCATTTTTATGCTGCTCTATTTTACCTTTCATTCATTCAGACAGGCATTCATGATTTTTACTGCCATTCCGCTGTCAGCCATTGGAGGTATTGTAGCCTTATGGGTTCGGGATATGCCATTCAGTATTTCGGCAGGGGTTGGCTTTATTGCTTTGTTTGGAGTAGCTGTGCTCAATGGGATTGTGTTAATCAGCCATCTGAATCAGTTAGAAGACGAGGGGCATCTTGATATTTATAAAAGAACTTTTCAAGGTGTAAAAAACCGTTTCCGACCCGTATTGATGACCGCCTCTGTAGCGTCTTTAGGCTTTTTGCCTATGGCTATCTCGCATTCTGCAGGTGCTGAGGTACAAAAACCTTTAGCTACAGTTGTGATCGGAGGGCTTATTTCCGCCACCCTGCTTACACTTGTTGTACTCCCTGTTATCTACAGTTTATTCAATAAAAACAAAGTTCAATGAAAACCTATATTCTGAAATATCTCCATGAAACATTACTGATATTTATTTTTGTTAGTAATGGGGTCTTTGCACAGACGCTTACTTTAAAACAAAGTATTGAGATAGCTTATAAAAATAACTATTTGTTAAAAGTCAGTAATTTAGAAACTCAAGGGCAAGAATTATTAATAAAAACAACCCGAGAATTGGCCAAAACTAACCTTGATGTTCAATTAGGGCGTACTCAAACCTACTATACTAATGATTATACCCTGGGGCTTGTGCAACAATTCTCTCACCCAAAACTTTATCAGGCACAGGCAGATTTGCAAAAGAGCCGCGTTGTTGCGAGCCAGAAAAATGAAGCCTTTCAAAAAAATGAGGTAGTAAATAACCTCAAACAGGTATATTATCAGCTTTTTTACTATCTACAGTTACACCGATTATTAGCCGAGCAAGATAGTATATACCGAAATACAATGCAGATTGCTCAGGCAAGATATAAGACTGGAGACATCAACTCTTTGGAAAGAATCAGTGCAGAAGTTCGTTTACAGGAAATAACCAACAGACTCAGAGCTTTGGAAAAAGATGAAGAAGCCGCTTATCAGCATTTCAGGCTTCTACTGAACAATCAACAGAAATTTGACCTTGATTTTAACCTTCCTATAAAAAGAGATACTTCAGTAGTTGCGAATGCCTTATTGCTGGCAAATAACCCTCTTCTATCGGTGTATGAACAACAGGCAGTTGTTAGTCAGCTGGCAACCAATGTAGAAAAACAGAAATTAAAGCCTGATTTCAGAGTAGGTATAATAAATCAGAGTATTGAGCACAAGCTTAACCAGATGATATTTTCGGCAGGTGTAGGCTTACCCATTTTTACCAAAGCACAAAAAGCTCGTATTGATGTGGCAAAAGTGAATGAAAAAATAGCTGATTCAAACCTAAAACACATAGAGTTTCAGTTAAACGGACAATTGAATATATTAAAAATGAATTATCAGAAATACCAGAGCTCACTGAATTACTACGAAAGCTACGCTCTGCCCCAAGCGGAATTAATACTGAAAAATGCTATGAAGAGCTATCAGAGCGGAGAGATTGATTATGTGGAGTTAGTACAGGGTAATCAACAAGCCTGGCAAATCAAGGACAATTATCTATCAACTGTATTAAATTTTAATCAGACTATTATTCAGATAGAAACACTTTTAGGAATCGAATAAATGAATATTCTTATGAAAATATACTTTTTTCTTTCAGTATTATTGGCAACAGGGCTTGCATCCTGTTCAAAAAAAGCAGAAACAACTGTGGCTATTGCTGATACAAGTAAAGCTCAGCCAGAAGTTCTGCAAATAAAAATAACACCAGAACAATTCAAAAACTTGAATCTATCCTTAGGTCATTTTAGAGAAATGGCTATAAATGATGAAATCAAAGCAACGGGTATGGCTGATGTGCCTCCTGAAAACTCAGCTTCAGTCAGTATTCCTATTACAGGCTTTGTCAAAACTATTTTTGCTAACAATGCTTTACCAGGTCGATTTGTCACAAAGGGTACTGTTTTAGCTACAGTCGAATCTATTGAGTTTATTCAGATGCAACAAGATTATTTTCAGGCAGTTGCTCACTCAGTTTTTTTAGAAAAAGAATTGGAGCGTCAACAAACTTTAAGTGCTGAAGATATTGGTGTAAAGAAAAAATTACAGCAGGCCGAAGCCGAATTTAACAGTAATCAGGCACTGATTAAGGCTTTAGAAGCCAAACTCAAAATGTTAGGCATCAATATTGCCACATTAAAAAAAGGAGAAACTGCATCGGTTATCTCTTTAGTTACGCCAATTAGTGGATACATAAAAAGCACAAATATCAACACAGGGAAGTCGGTTACACCTAATGATGTCTTATTTGAGCTCATCAGTAAAGAGCATTTGCACGTAGAGTTAAAAGTATTGGAAAAAGATGCCTTCAGGATTCAAAAAGGACAAAAAGTATTGATTGATGATAAAAGATTAGGAGATAAGGTAGTGGGGACTGTATTTCTGGTAGGTCAGACATTTGAGGATGAATCAAAAGCTATTAATATTCATGTGCATCTTGATAATGAACAACAAGAACAAAAATTGATTCCGGGAATGTTTATCAGCGCCAGAATACTTGCAGGTACACGCACAGCCAAAACACTGTCAGAAAGTGCGATATTGAGAGAGTCTGATGGAAACTTTATAATTTCTCTTGAAAAACAAAACAACAAAGAAGTAATTTTCAGAAAAATACCTGTTAAATTGGGGGCGAATCAAGGGCAGGATATAGAGATACAATCAGTAGAAGATTTAGATGACTCAACAATAATAGTTACAGATAGAGTACATTTTTTATCAGGAATGGGTGGAACTGATGAAGATTAAAATTTTGTTCAGATTGCAGAAACTATTTGAGTTTAACTTTTTTAGCTCAAATAGTTTCTCAGGTTAAAATACTCAAAAAACAATTTATGGTTCTAAGCGTTGAACATACTTTACATTATAAATATTCTCAACCCGTTTTTCTGACACCCCATTATATTTATTTGTCGCCAAAGGCATCTCCACACCAAGAGGTAAACGATTTTGAGCTTGAAATTAACCCTGCGGCTAATATTCTATATAAGAATATAGATGTAGAAGGCAACGCACAGTATGTTGCCTATATTAATTCTTCGTGCGAAGAACTTACTTTTAAAGCTACTTTTGAAATAGAATCGCTCCCAACTAAACCATATCATTTTATATATTTCCCTTTTAGTGCCGAAAAGCTTCCTTTTAATTATCCTGAAAAAGAAGCTTTACTTCTACATCCGTATCTGAATCTGTCTGGTGTTACCACTTTGATACACCAGTTTGCCCGTCAGATTGCAGCAGAGGCAAACTGGAAAACCACAGATTTTTTAGCACGTATTTCAAAGTATATCAAAGAGAGTTTTGTCTATGAAAAAAGACTTGAGGGGCCAGCCAACGCTGCCGAAAAAACACTGCTTAACAGAAAGGGTACTTGCCGCGATTATGCAGTACTGATGATAGCAAGTTGCAAAGCTTTAGGTATTGCAGCCAGGTTTGTAAGTGGCTATTGTTATGGCAGTTTATTACAGCAACACGAACTACATGCCTGGGTAGAGGTATATCTGCCAGGAGCAGGTTGGCGTGGTTTTGACCCGACAGAAGGGAAAATTATTGACGACCACTATATCACATTAGCGTCTTCGGCGCAACCTGAGTTAATTAACCCTATTACAGGAGGCTTTAGAGGTAGTGCCAAATCACAATTAGATGCCTATGTAAATATCAAACGCCTTTAATATTCCTTTTGTTAAATTGGCTTTATGTTCAGGTAAAAATAAAAGAAATTGAAAAAATTAAGTTTTTTTTTATCTTTGTCCGTGATTAGCCTTAGTTAATACCTATATTAATTCGAGATTATCCTTAATTAATGTATAATACCTAATTCCTAAAATTCCCAAAACGCATTTAAAGTGACCCTTATTAAATCTATTTCTGGTATCCGCGGAACCATCGGCGGGAAAAGTGGTGATGCCTTAACTCCCTTAGATATTGTAAAGTTTGCTGCTGCTTATGGGGCTTGGCTTAAGAAAAAAAATCCGAATGCCGACCTTAAAGTTGTTCTTGGAAGAGATGCTCGTTTATCTGGTAAAATGGTTTCAGATCTTGTCTGTTCAACCTTAGTAGGTATGGGCTTTCATGTAATTGATCTTGGGCTCTCTACAACCCCCACTGTTGAAATAGCAGTTCCTTTAGAAAATGCTATCGGAGGTATAATTCTCACGGCCAGTCATAATCCTATACAATGGAATGCGCTGAAATTACTAAATGAAAAAGGTGAGTTTATTTCGGGAAGTGATGGAACCGAGTTACTTGAAATTGCTGAAAATGAGTCATTTGAATTCAGCGATGTAAAGCACTTAGGCAAAGTAACTAACAATGATACTTACCTAAAAAAACATATTGACCTGATTTTAGCTTTGCCTTTAGTAGATAAGAAAGCTATTGAAAAAGCTAATTTCAAAATAGTCGTTGATGCCATTAACTCTACAGGGGGCATTGCAGTGCCGATGCTTTTGGAGGCTTTAGGGGTTACACAAATCAGACAAATCAATTGTGAGCCTACAGGTATCTTCGCTCATAATCCAGAGCCTTTACCTGAAAACCTGAGAGAAATTTCTTCTGAAACACGTAAAAGCAACTATGACTTAGGTATTGTAGTTGACCCAGATGTAGACCGCTTAGCATTCATTTGTGAAGATGGTGAGCCATTTGGCGAAGAATATACACTCGTTGCAGTGGCCGATTATGTCTTATCAAATACAAAGAAGAAAAAAAGCTTAAGGACAGTCTCAAATCTTTCTTCTACTCTTGCTTTGAAAGATGTAACTATAAAAGCAGGTGGTGAGTATGCATCAGCGGCTGTTGGCGAAGTAAACGTGGTGGTCAAAATGAAAGAATTCGGAGCAGTTATTGGTGGCGAAGGTAATGGAGGGATTATCTATCCTGAACTGCACTATGGTAGAGATGCATTGGTAGGTATCGCTTTGTTTCTTACCCAGTTGGCTAAGTTTGGTAAACCTGTCGGCTTTTTAAGAAAAACTTATCCGAATTATCATATTGCGAAAAAGAAAATAGAATTAACTCCTGAGATTAATGTAGACGAGGTATTAGAGGATATCAAATTGAAATATGACCGTTATCCGATAAATACAGAAGATGGAGTGAAGATTAACTTTGAGAAAGAATGGGTACATTTACGTAAATCTAATACCGAGCCTATTATTCGTATCTATGCCGAATCAGAGTTTGAAACGACAGCTTCGAATCTTGCCGATAAAATTATCAGAGATATCAAAGAATTAATCTCCCAAAGAGTTTAATTGTAAATAGTGGTAATTCTGTTGATTTTAAGTTAAAATCAACAGAATTACCACTATTTTAATTGTTTTTTAAACACTTCATGTGTTTTTTTCATTAACTTTGTATCTTCATTCTTAGCTATTGTTTCTCTCGGTTTTCTCAACCATCTATACTCTACTTACTAAATCCTTTTCTTTGGCATCAATTTTGTGCCGATAGGTTTAAAAGCTATTTTAACAATTATACTGCTTATCAGAATAGAACAACTTTTAATTATAAAGGAAGTTTTTCTTTGTAGTTATTTATTCAAAATATAAATAATATAAGAAAACGCAGGACAATATTTTTTATAATTATTGGATAAAACCAATATTAGGCTAAACTTGATTTTTAGCAAAATGAATGACATATGGTACCATTGGAAAATAAAATGTGCTTTTATATAACATTTATATAAGTTTTGTCATTATAGTTTACGTCAGTAAATTATAAAATTCAAGGAACAGTGCTTTTCATTAAAATTGTACTTTAGTAAAAGTATGGATTCAATTAAGGTATTTACTAAGTCCTTTATCCAGAATGTTCATACAATTAAATTATTAGAAGTTATCATTGTCATGTCAGGAAAAAAAACAGCTCTACAAATCATTACGTGTCTTCTTGCTTTTTCCGTTTTTTTACAAACGAATGCCCAGAATTCGGCTACTGCCATAGATTGGCAAAGGTGCTATGGATGGGATAGCTGGTATGGTGATGAAGGTGTGCGGATAGCCCCTTCTCAAGATGGGAATTTCATAACCGTAGGAAAAAAAACTTTACAGGGTTATGAATCGATTGCGGCTTCTAAAGTGAATGCTAAGGGTGAGTTACTTTGGGAAACTATTATTTTTGACGACAGAGCCTATACTGGATTCAGAGGAGTAGATATTATTCAAAATTCTGATGGTGGGTATATTATGATTGCAAAGGTAATCAGTGTACAAAAACTTAGTTTTGTTAGTTCTGACTTAAGGAATATTGAAACGAACCCTTTTGCTAAGGGCTATTATGATATATTAATTACCAAGTTAAATGCCCAAGGACAACGGGAATGGTTTAAATTATTAGGTGGGTCGGGCGAAGATATGCCTGTCAGGGTTTTGCTTACCTCTGATAATAACATTATGCTACTTGGCTATACTACTTCTGCAGATTATGATATTAGTGATTCAGGCAAAAATACTTCTTCTTATAATCGTGATATATGGGTAGCTAAAGTCAGTCAGGCAGGAGATATTATCACCAAAAAATGTTTTGGAGGTAATAATGACGACCTTCCGTTTGATATGAAAAAATCATCTGATGGCAACTACGTGATTGTAGGCGGTACTAATTCAGATGATGGACAATTTGGTTCCAACAAAGGAGCAAAAGACATTTTTGCCATTAAAATTGATGAATCGCTCAACAGCATCTGGAAGAAAACTTACGGTGGAAATTTAAATGATGAAGCTCATAGTGTTATAGCCTTGCCTAATGGAGAATTAGTGATAGGTATTGTTTCTAATTCTCTGTCAGACGATTTCTTTAAAGAGCCTAATAGCGACTTCCCTAACAATTATCAGGAAAACGTCTGGTTATTCAGATTAAACGCAGACGGCGATTTAGTTAATTCAAAAATATTTGGTGGCTCTGGAAGAGATCTGCTTAATGATTTGATTCTGACTCGCGACGGTAACTGTGTTTTTATAGGCTCTACGAATTCTAATAATGGAAGTATTGTAGACAGAAACAGGATTTCGGGCAACAATAATGACAAGTTTGACGTATTTTTAATGAAAACAACGACGAATTTCGATGTTATCTGGCAAAAAACTATGGGAGGCTCAGAAGATGACGAAGGTAATGGTGTAATAGAAACATCAGACGAAACGCTTATAACAATAGGTACAACGAAGTCGTTTAATGGAGATGTAAGTGGAAATCATGCCAGTTCACAAGACCCTCGGGATATATGGTTAGTTAAATTAAGTTATCCTTGCCAGACAGATATAATCACAAGTATAGATTTAGTTGCCACTAATACTGACATACTTGCCTCTGAAAGTATCAACAGTTCAGATAGAATCAGAGAACATTCATCGGTACGATATTCGGCTAATAAAAACATTGATCTCACCAATGGGTTTAATATAGAGCTTGGTAGTGTATTAGAAATTAATCTACAGGGCTGTACCAATGGCACGGCCGGAATCAGTGGAGTGCCGATTCAGGTAAAAACCAATAATGAATGTAGAGAAGGCGGCATGAAATTTACTTTTCATCCTTTTACTCCTGATAGCGATTTATCACAATACCGAATGTCAATTCAGAATCTTGATCCATCAATAGAGTTCAAGTTTTCGGGTAATACACTTATTACAAAAAACAATGTGCCTGATAACCATAATGCCTATTATCTTTTGACTGTTTCACGCGATGGATTCAAAGACTTTGTAGTACAGGGGTACACCAGTACCTGCGAACACGATGGTGCTCCTATTAATTGTCCAGAAAATACAAGTACAGTTATATTAGACAAAGAATATTATAACGAAGGAGATACTTTTACTGCCACCTGGACCGGAGAGTTAATTCCTGACCAGACTCTTGAGTGGTTTAATGAAAATGTAACCTTAATATCTAAAAACGGGAAAACCATGGTGGGTAGGATTAATGCTTTTCCGGCGCATCTTCAGGCTCAGCCAGGCGTATTTGTTACCTATCGCCCATGTCATGGAGCCGTACGGGTTGATTTCAGAAAAGTTGAATAAAACCTATACCCAATAATAAGGTTCGGCTAAAAAATAACACCTATAAAATCCTTACTTACAGCGAATTAAGTGAGGATTTTTTATTTTAGTTTTTCCTCATTATTTTTGTACTTTAATACCTAAACACGAAGAATTGTTGAAATGCGAATTTTGAGTTTAATTGCTATTTTATTAACATTAACATCTACTTGTTTTAGTCAAATACAAATTAGTTTCCCTAAAGACAGAAGTGTTTTTCAAAGAAATAATCAAAATACTTCGTTAGTAAATATTGCAGGGAATTTTGATGGAGAACTGGATAAAATTGAAGCAAGGTTAGTACCTGTTAAGTCGAATCAGGGCATTCAAACAACCTGGATTACTATTGCAACAAAGCCTGAAGGCGGATACTTTGTAGGAACTCTGGAAGGGCAAGGTGGCTGGTACACCTTGCAGGTAAGAGGGTTGCTAAACGAAAGCGTTGTAGTACAAGGTTCGGTAGGAAGAGTAGGCATCGGCGAAGTTTTTGTAATTGCCGGACAGTCAAATGCAGAGGGTAAACTTGATTATGGTGCCAAGCCTTCTCTTGATGACCGTGTGAATTGTTTTAATTACAGAACAGAAGATAATTTATGGGATTACCCGTATTTCAGTAGTTTTTCTCATATTGAAACAAGTACAATGGTTGGCCCTAAGGGGCAAGGCTCGTGGTGTTGGGGAGAATTAGGAGATTATCTGGCGCAACGGCTCAATGTGCCTATTTTATTTTTAAATGCTGCTTATGGTGGCAGTTCTTCAGAAAACTGGTACAGCAGCGCTCTTGGTAAGCCTACTCAGAATGCATTTCACCTGCCTTATATCGGGGGTGCTCCTTACTCAGGTCTCAGAATTACTTTACAATTTTACGCCTCTTATCTTGGAGTACGTGCTGTTTTATGGGAACAGGGAGAAGATGATTCTGAAACAACTGAAAATGTTTATTATACGAATCTAAAAACGATTATCGAAAAAAGCCGTTCTGATGTCAACAAGAATCTAAGTTGGGTTATATGCCGAACTTCACTTAACGATTTTGCTTCTGTTCATGTGAATCCTGCCGTAATAAAAGCCCAGAACAGAATAATTAATTCCATTGAAAATGTTTTTGAAGGCCCTTATACTGATTCTATTCAAGTACCCCGTGTAGAAGGAGTACACTTCAAAAACCTGGGAGGCACTAATGATGGAATTTCTGATCTGGCTAAAGCCTGGAATACAAAACTAAACGATATTTTTTTCAATAAATCTATACCTTTTTTATCATCTCCTATTGTTACCTTGCAGGCCAGTTGCCAGTTTTCTGAAACAGCAAAACTAAGCGTACCAGGAACTTTTGATTCTCAACGTTGGTCTGATAACTCTACTGCAACCTCGTTAACTGCTGCTAATGGTAGTTTTAGTGCCATTATGCGCGATGGTATTGGTAATTATTTTTTTTCAAACACAGTCAATATTAAAGGATTAGCCCCCACTGTTGTCCCTTTTGCAACAGCTAAAAAAAACCCTAATTTTTGTGAAGGAGGGAATACTGAATTAATAACAAATGATACACATTATGCCAGATTCCGTTGGAATACTGGAGAAACCAACAAGCAAATTACTACGAGCACATCTGGCGTATATACAGTAAGAGGTATTAATTCTTTAGATTGTTTTTCGCCACCTTCAAACGAAGTAATCACCCGAGTGCTGGCTCTCCCACCAAAGCCCAATATTATAATCGGCAATGGTCCGACAGTATGCGAAGGTTCCTCTATAGTGCTCTATGCTTCAGGGTTTGGAAAAAGCTTCTGGAGTACCAACGATAGTTCAGGCAGCATTTCTTTTACCAAACCAGGAGATTATAGTGTTTCGGTAAAAGTCCGTGATGAAAATGGTTGTATTTCACCAAGTTCGGATATATTGAAAACTAGTATTAAACCCAGACCGGAGCAACCAACTATAGCTCAGATTGGTGCATTTAGTTTAGAGGCTGAACAAATAGTTGAACATGTTGACGCTTACGAGTGGAAAAAAGATGATGCTTTTCTAACCACAAGAGCATCTATTATTAAGTCTGTTAAGCCTGGTTTTTTTACGGCAACGGCAATTAAAAACTATGCAGTTGGTAGTGGTCTGACATTAGGCTGTCGATCATTCACATCCAAGGCTTTTTCATTCATTCCGAATACAGAAATCAAAAACCTGATCCTGTATCCTAATCCTGCTTCTGATGGGGTGATATATCTTGAAGCTCGTGAAGATATTAGTGACTTGCTATTATCTGTTTATAATGTAAACGGTAAATTTGTTTACTCTACGCTCGTACCCTCTCTTACAGAACGCAGACAAATAAACCTGTCTTTCCTACAAGACGGCAAGTACATTATCAGGTTACAAAACAGTAAGTTTTCGGAATCAAGAAATATTTGGATTGAGAAGTAGGCTACTCCCCTACTTCTAAAGTTTTACTAAAGATAGGCTCCATCCAATCTGTTGAAAGTTTCTGTACGGAAGCATTCAATAGAGCGTTCCACTGATATGAAATCTGCTCCAGGTCTTGTTTTTCATAACGGTGTTCGGCCATATTAAAACTATTCTTTTCGCAGAGAATAACATCAATCGGAAAATCAACATCATTAGCACTTACCCGTGTTGAGTCAAAGGCCAGAAACCCTAATTTTAGTACTTCCTGGAGCGAAGTATTATATTTAAGATTACGATATAAAATAGGCTTTCCGTAATTAGACTGCCCTATTATAATAAACGGAGAGCCTTCTGTAACCTCTATCCAGTTGCCTTCAGGATATAGCATATATAATTTATGCTCGTCGTCGTTTTCAAGTTGTCCTCCTATTAAGGCCGAAAGATTAAAAGCTAACCCAGCCTCTTTTAAAGAAAATTTATCTTCGCTTGCTACTCTCTTTACCTGGTCACCAAAAGCATTCACTGCCTTATACATTCTATCAAATTTGTAGTCTTGCTGTTCTAATACCTCTTTAAAGTACGTAATAGCTTTATCACGCACCGAACGCAAGCCGGCCGTCATGATAAACATCGAATGATGGTTCGATTGGTGAATAAATACTTTTTTATTCGTAGAAACTTCACTACCAGAAGTGATGCGTGTATCAGCTATGGCTACAAGCCCTTTAGCTACTTTTACTCCAAGACAGAAAGTCATATTATAATGTTGAGCGGATCGCCGCCTCGACTATTAGCAATGAAAGCAGCATTCATCACTGATGTATAAAAAACAATTACAAAAGTATAAAAGCTATCTTAGTTATTACTACTTATTTACAAAAATTATTGTTCAACCGGTTTCAATCCAAAATAGGTATCAAAAATAGTTTTTGCTACGTTATTATTTTTAATCTGAAATTCATCTAAATATGGGTGTAGAGCTTTCTGAAAAATATCATCTACCTCTGTAAATTCTATTTCATGGCGCAGTTTACTCAGCGATTTTTCAGCAGGATTAGAGTATCCTTCGGTCATTTTATGGCCTGATATCTCATACAAGGAGAGTTCTGCCTGACGGATGCAATAAAAAACTGAACGCGGAAAACTCTTGTCTAAAATCAGAAACTCAACAATATGCGAAGGATTAATGACTCGGTGCTCCTGACGGTACATATTGAAGGCACCTACTGATTTCAATACCGATGTCCAGATTAATAGTTCTTGTGGTGAGCCGAAGGCTTCATCATCAGGCAATAGAGTAAAATAGCGGACATCTAAAAAACGTGAGGTTTTATCGGCACGCTCCAAGAAACGCCCCATACGCCCAAAATGAAAAGCCTCATTACGTGTTACTGTAGCGTCAACAATTCCCCAGAAAAGCTGGCATCCGTCTTTTATTTCAGTAAAAAATTGTTGGAGTTGCTCTACATCCCAATTTTTGGCAGATTGTGTTTCTTTTATTTTCAGATAAAAAATATTTATATGCTCCCACATTTCCTTTGTGATGCTTTCTCTTATAGTACGGGCATTCTCACGGGCAGCAGCCAGACAACTATAGATAGAGTTGGGATTACGTTTATCAAAAGTCATAAAATCAATCACATTATTCCGATTGGCCCGGCTATGAAACTCATAAAAACCGTAATTATCAGCAGTAGCTATTAACAGGGGCTCCCATTGCTCGGTTAAAATACCTGGAGCATCCAAGGCAAGGTTCAGATTTACGCTTGCAAAACGAGAATAGTTTTCTGCTCGCTCAATATAGCGGCTTATCCAATAAATAGAATTGGCGACACGACTCAGCATAATATTCTTTGGTTTTTATTGATGACAACCAAAGATAGTAAACGAATTTTGAAATCCAAACGAAATATTATGAAGATTCCTTTTGCCTCTATATCAAAAAAAGAAGAAATAAAAAATTCACTACTTATAGGTATTTTATTTTATTTCCAGATATATTAGCTTTGTCTAAGAATCAGGCCAAACACTGCCTCCACAAGCCATTATTAAAATCAATTTATCCACTTCTTTTTATTTTATTAATTATACATATTATCTATGCAAATCAGGGTTTTAATTGCTGATGATCACATTATTGTTGCCGAAAGTTTAGGTTTTTTAATTGATACGATGGACGGCATTGAAGTAGTAGGGATAAAAAATAGTGGTTGGCAAGTATTAACCTTTTTAGAGGGATCAGAAACAGATATTGTGCTGATTGACTATCATATGCCCTTAATGAACGGCATAGAAACAACCATAAGGATTCGTGAGAAATATCCTAATATAAAAGTTATGCTTCTGACGATGTCGGAAGAACCTGCCATTATTAAAGAGGCTTTAATAGCTGGTGCCGCAGGGTATATTGTCAAGAAAATTGAAAAAACAGAATTAGAAATTGCTATTAAAACCGTAGCAAGCGGAAAAAAATATCTTAGTGATGAAGCTGTAATGAAACTGGCCGAAATACCCAACCTGAATACACCAAGCGGTACAGAAGAGGTTAGTGTGAGTATTCCGATAACGCCTCGTGAGATAGAAATTTTAAAACTGATTGTACAGGAGTTTTCAAATGCAGAAATAGCCCAAAAAATCTATATTAGTCCTACTACAGTTGAAACTCATAGAAGGAATCTGATGAAAAAATTAGGGGTTAATTCAGCTCTTGGACTATATAAGTATGCTCAGAAACATGGTTTAATTGATTGAGTTGAATACACTTTTCTTAATTTATAGATATTAGGTGTTCTACCTTGTAAAATGAATTAATCCTTTTTGACAATGAATTACAATCTCAAGGCCATTATCTAAAATGTGCCCAAAGGTTTGTATTGACTTAGTTATAGGCTAAACCAAATTTTTAATATTTAAACCCTTATAAAATCATGACCTTAAGAGAATTTGATGCCCTTTTCAAAGATTCTGCTAAAGAAGCAGCCGATAGAGATGCCTTTGATTTAAAACCGGAAGCACAGAAGTTTGCAAACGATTTAGAAACAAATGTTGTCCCTTTAGGCGGTGTATTCCTGATGGGTGATCACCAAACTGAACCGAATAAGAAATATGCTTACTTTTTGAATGCAGACGATAACGATAGTCTTGATGATACTGCCAGTATTGACCCTAAGCATCATGTGGGTGTTCTTTTCCATGATAATGATTTTCTACATTGGCAAAAAGACTCATTAACGCTTTTCCTTTTGGATAAACCGGATAATATTATCGCTATGGATAAGAATAATAACAGACAAACTTATTCAGTAAAGGATATTAATGACCTACTTGACAAAACAGCTTTAAGCACTTATACTGACGGACACCGTTAATTCTGAAATCTAAGAAACTGTTTGAGTTAATCTTATTGAACTAAAAAAGTTGCTTTTTGACCAATACTGCGGTGAAAAAAGCCTCATTTAGCTCTGCTAAACTCCGGTTTTTACACCTTGTCCTGGCACAAAAGTTATCCTTTTTTATTTTCAAAATTTAACTCAAACAGTTTCTAAAAAATTAATCATTTATGTGGTTATTAACCGGATACAGTATCTTTCAGTATATGATAAATCACCCAAAGGAAACTATAAATATTGGCTATGAATCCTTACAGGATGGTAATCTGGAAATAAACGAATATTTTAAAAGTAGTCGGAATAATATTTTCAAAGTAGTCCTGAAAGACAAAGTGCTTATTCTAAAGCAACCTGATAATGATGAGAAAAGCTATATAGAGACTATTGAGAATGAAGCCAATTTTTATAGTTTTCTTAGGGAAGAAAATATTTTGTTAGATTCAGTTGGTGAGTTCAAACATTTTGATTCTGAAAATAAAATATTGATTCAAGAATCAAGCTTAAAATATGATTCTATAGAAAGCGATACCTTAACTGACAAAGAAAAAATATCTAAGTTTATTGAAGGGGTTACCCATATCTTATCTCAGATTCATGATAGATTCGAAAACAACGAAAAACTACCCAGTTATTTCGATACTTTTAAACCTACCTTGCTTGATAAGTATAAAAGACCGCTTCTTTTAGAGGATATGAAAAAATCGAGGAATAAATCCTTAAAAGATCTGGCAAATAAAATTGAAAGTATTAAGGACATCATAGAATCAATTGAGTGGATAGATAATGAAACAATCATTCATCGGGATATCCGTTATCAGAATTTTATTTACAATTCTTCGGAATCAAAATTTAAACTTATTGATTGGGAAATGGCCGCCACCGGCGATAGTTGTTGGGATATAGTTACTTTTTGTTCAATTATTTTTAAAAGTATAGCCCCAATTGGCCCTAACTCTCTTAATACACTTCTGACACCTAAAAATGCCTACATAATAATAAAGAGAATAATTGAGGCATATTATATAAAGAGGTATCCGGATAAAGGACCTCTTCCTGCTTCTTTTTTAAAGAAAGTTTTGCGACTGTGCGAGATTAATTTAATGGAAACCTATATAAAGGCCTTTTTAAACAGAGGTATAGATGAAGGCTACTTTGCAGTTAAGAAGTTTACTGAATTACTTGATACGAGTTACTCTGATAATTTTTATTTAACCTATTTAAATAATAAAATTAATGAGAGCTATTAAAAAACCTTATAACGAATTACTTAGAGACGAGTTTATCGAAATACTTAATCTTATAATTGAAGAGAATTTTTTTAGTTCTGAAAAAAAACATATAGGATCATCGTCAAGTGATTCTACTGCTGTAAGAGTATTATTAAGCGAAGAGTATTACGAAAAATTCAAAGACTACTATATACAAACAAATGCCCTTCACAGATTTATTTATGATATTTATAGCCGCGACCTTAAAAACTTAAGTTCTTACTCAGAAACTGATAATGAGTTTAATAAATATTTTAAAGAAAACAGACCGGTTAAAGAGTTATTCTGGCAAAGTTCATATTGGCATTATGATAGCGATTTCGGTGTATTAAGAAAAGAGAGTTTAAAAAAACTTGAAGCAAAAGGCCGATACTACGAAAAAGAACTCATAAATGACCCAAATACTTTAGATAACAAACCCTATCAGAATGCTGAAAAAATACATCCAACTCATGTATTTAACGATATAAGTAAAGACAATAAGGAAAACTATAACTGGATATATGGCAAATATGACTTTGTTGATGAATATTATATAAGATTCTACTGGAATTTTTACCCGAAAAAAAATCTTATTTCAAGATTTCTTAAAACAATTCAAACAAGTTTTGATAATAACAAGATACCATTTCAGTTTAAGTTCTTGTCAAATATCAACAACTATAAAACACATGCTGATGTTGGCGTTCTTTACTTACCCAGAAAGCACATACTTATCTGTTTAGAAATAGTAAGAGACATTCATAAGGAATTTAATGAACATCTTTTCTTTAAGAAAAAGAAGCCTATGTTTACCTACCCCTTAAAAAGAGGGCTTAGCTTTGGAGAAAATCCTGACGATAGACGTTACACAAGTTTTGGCAGTTATCGTGCTATACATATCTCTATGGCAATTATTGATTTCTATTTTATACAAAAACATAATAGGGTACCTGATGTAGATGAATTAATTAATCTATTAAATCAAAAAAAATGTAAACAGCCTGAATTAACAGATTGCCCACATAAAAAAGGATGTGAAACAACGGCTTTTGTAGATTGCCCCTACCGAAAAAATATAGACTGGACCACCCAGTTTTATATAAATGAGTTTTCTAAGTACAATTATCAAGAAGAGTTTCAGTTCTTCTCTAAAACATACTTCCGCAATCGAAAATTAATCATTGTTCCTCCAAAAGACTTATCCATTAAAAACGATTGGATTTATGAAAACAGAGAGAATAAAAGAAAAAAATATTTATTCACAGCCGTACAAATAGGCAATTTGCTATGCAAAGAAGCGATATGGTATAAACCATCAGCTAAAAGCAAGGGCAATAGTTTAGTAGATGAAAGTGAAAAACCCAATATCAGCTATCCTCTCAATTGTAATTGGCTGAGTTTCAAAAAAATAATAAACAACCAAATATCTGTTAAAATAGGATATCAATTTGCTGCACTTGATGAAACTTTTATTGAAGGGCGTTTTGGTGTAGCCTATTTTTTAATGATGCTTAATCGGGCCTATAAAGATGAGACTTTTTATCGAACTGGTTATAGAGCTTTAGAAGGAGCTTTTAACCTAATATCGGATGACTCTGAAGAGAACTACGTGGCCGAATTAGGTTGGGCGCTTCCAGAGATGACTGATACTTTACTACAAGAAGTGTTTTCGAAGTATTACACTAAAGTAAATATTCCAGACAGAGAATCTTTTAAAATAAAAATAGACCGTCAACCGAATGCATGGCGGGAAGAAAAGTTCAAAAACGTAATTGATAAAGTGGTAAGTACAGATCGAATATTCTTGTCGCAAAAAGAACTTAGTATTGTTGATGAAATACTTATGGACTATTTTGATGTTGATCGCCCATTTGGAAATGCGTTAGGTACAGATGAGTTTTGTGCTACCTTAAAAGACGGCTATGCACTTTTAGGGTATTTTTTCTTACGCCTTTACGATTCCAGATCCTTTAGGAAGCTACCATTTCAATTTAATTAATAATTAATTTCGATAGTAATTTCAGTTCTCCAAGCATCACTGCTATTGAAATTAACTTTTCCGTTAATTGTTTCAAGGCGTGTTTTAAGATTCTTTAATCCAACGCCATTGGTTGTAGAGGAATCTGAAATTCCTTTCCCGTTATCTCGTATGCTCAGGATAATATTCTGAAGACTTACCTCAAGGCTAATCTCAGCCTTATTAGCTTCCGAGTGCTTTAGTATATTGTTTATTAGTTCCATACATATACTGTATAATTCTAAAGCCATTCTTTTATCAATTCTTTGAATATCCCCTTCTGAAATTAAATCTATATGAAGTTTTTCACTTTGGTTTACATCTTTACAGAGTTTTCTTATAGCCTCAAGCAATCCTTTTTCTTCAAACTCAGCTGGTAACATATTATGTGAAATAAGCCTCACTTCAGCATAGGCATTCTTCATCATACTCAATATTCCATCATATATTTTTCTTTCTTTTTCGGTCAGGTTACTTCCATTCAGAGCTTCAAGTCTCCATTTAATTGCAGATAGTGTTCCCCCAAGATTATCATGCAATTCTACGGCCACTCTCTTTCGTTCAATGCTTTGCCCTTTAAATAGTGCATCTAATATTTCTTCGTTTTTCCTTATCAATTCATCATTAGCCTCTGATAGTTCCTGAGTTCTCTCTTGTACCTTTATTTCTAAATCTTTATTAAAATTTTCAATAATTGTCTTTTGCGTATATATCTGCTTATTTTTGTAAAATAAAGAACGGTAAAACAATAAAATAACTCCAATGATTATCATCGTAGTTATCACTACGATTAAAAGTATAGTGTTTTGATTTCTTTGTTTTACTGTGCTTATGTTTAATTCTTGTATTTTTTGTTGCTGCTTTTCAGCCTCGTAATCAAGTATGATAAATCTGTTAAGCTGAGAATTTTTGATTGAATCTTCATCAAGTTTAGCATGTATATAAGTATTCAGATAAGTAAAAGCCAGATCTTTTCTATTTAATTTTAAATAAATATCAGATACTGTTTTGGCTATTTCAGCAACTAAAAACTTCCCGACTCCATTTGAATAGGCATATGCTTTTTGCGCCCATAAAAGGGCATCACTCAGATTGCCTTGCAAGAGATATATCTGAGCAATTTCGTGAGCAGTATAAGCTATGCGATCTTTATATCCATCTTCTACATTAATAGCTCTTTGCAATCTATTAAGTGCCAGATCATACTGTTTTGTTTTTATATAAACTTTGGCGATATTTATTAAAGTAGCGGTAGCTACTTTATTACTCCTAAGAGAATCATTAGCCCGTTCACAATTGGTCAGATACTCTAATGTTTTCTTGTAATTATTAAATTTAAAATAGGTAATTGCGATGTAATTTAAACTCATTAAATAGTCTTCTTTATTACCATATTTATTGCATAAGCCAGAATGCAACTGATAATATTTTAAGGCATTATTCAAATCATTAAGCTTAGAATAGTTGTAGGCAATCAAATTGTATATCTTTATTAAATCTGAGTAACTTTTTAATTCTTCTGCAATATGTAATGCTTTGAAAAGATACTCTGAAGCCCGCAAAGACTGATTTCTATAATACTGGGCTAACATTATATTTCCTTTTAAAGAACCCTTTTTGTAATTTATTTTCTGAGAAAAAGCAAGAGTTTGCTTTACTAATAATACCGCAGAGTCGGCATTTGCATTTAATGCTTCTTCACCTACCTCAAATAGCATTCTTACACGCGTCGTATCATTCGCAAAAGACTTCCCTTCTGCCGGAAGTCTGGTCAAAATTCTTTTTAGACTATCTGCCTTTGGAATATTAACCTGCTGACAAAAACTATTAATGGAAAGCAATAGTGATACATAAAAAAAAGTGTATTTTTTCATGATGGGATTAGGATAGTAAGGGATAAACGTAAAACTTACGAGTTGGGTAATTGATAAATACTAATCTGTTAATTATATTCTTAGATTTAGTTCAGAAATATGAGCGCAGTTACCAAATATTTTGTCACTTTCTGACACAATATCTGTAATTGAAGACTTACTTTTCTTAAGTAAAACCAAACGCAAACTATCGGCACTTGATTTAGTGTATGCAGTCAGGTCAGGTATAATCAGGCGAAACAAAAAAAGAAAAGAATAATTTTTCATTTAGTCAGGAGCAAAGTTTATTATGCGTTGAATGTACTAATTTTTATTTAATCTTTCACCTATAATTTTACAAAAAATACTGTCTTGACAGTATATAATATACCACCAATGGGGTATTGAACAATAAGAATGTATATCCGACCTTTGTAACATTACTCCCGAAGGTTCCAAAATGATCCTTGCTATGACATATAAAATCAAACTTTTTCTTGCAGATAGCTATTCATTATTTTTGGAAGGGCTATCTATTATTCTTAATTCATCAGATAAATTTGAGATAACCGGCTTTGCTCTTAATCAACAAGAGTTATTAGCCGGTTTAAAAAATAACTCTCCTGATGTTTTACTGCTTGATTTTAATATGCTTTTTCAAGTAAATACTGCATTTGCCCAGGATTTAAAAAAGGAATATGCCAACAAAATATTAATTTTATATGATTCTATCAGTTTGAGTTTATTAAAGAAGCTACAGATAGACGCAGAAGGTTTTCTTTCAAAAACATCAAGTAGCCATGAGCTTTACGATTGTATTCAGGAAATTTATCGTGGCAAAAAAAATGGTTTCAGCGTCAAGAACAAGTACGTCTATTCTATAACGCCATTTCAACAGGAGTTAGTTAGCCGATTCAGTCTTACAGATAGGGAGGTCGAAGTAATTAAACTAATCGCTCTTGAATTTTCTTCTATGGAAATAGCCAATAAATTGTGTGTAAGTGAGTTTACAGTGGATACTTACCGTAAAAACATTAGCCGCAAGCTAAATGCCCGCAATGTGGCGAGTATTGTTAATTTTGCTCATCGCTGGGAACTTATATAAGCTCTAATTACAGATATTTCTTTTGGTTCATACAAAACAACTTCATTGAATAAGCTATTATTCAATACTATTTTTAAAGTCAAACGCTTTGCTAATTTTATAAATGTGACTAAAAAATGAATAAAATAACTCAAAAATGTGTGCATATAGTCGGCAGCACCTACATAAACCCTCTTGACGTTATTAAATTAGTTGCTTGTATTAATTATACAACTATTTATTTAGCCAGCGGCAAACAATATGTAGTTGCACTTACCATAAGCAAAGTGCATGAAGTGCTTCATCCATACGGGCAATTCATAAGAACTCATAAAAGTCATGTAATCAATATGGCTTACGTGCTTCAACAAACACCTAATGGGCTGTTATTAAAGAATAATGAAACAATAGACTGGTCTCGCAGGCGGAAAAAAGGAGTTAAAGAGCAACTTCGAAAATTTGCGAGATAATCAAATGTCTGACACCTTTTAGCACCTTTAGAAAATACTGAAGGTGCTATTTTATTATCTGATGCAATACTCTTTATAAAAGTTTTTTTATAAATTGCCTGCCTGATAGACGAAAAAGCTACTATATAATAACCCTTTAGTTCTTCCATCTATGAAACTCTTCAAAAAAATATTGTTAGGTATATTAATACTTATTGTTTTAGTAGGAATTGGCATCTTCTTATGGCTCAATAGTTTCAAACCCGATTTGAATACAGATTTGCAATTAAAAGGTCTGAAAAAAGAAGTAGAGGTTTTGTATGATGATTATGGGATTCCGCATATATATGCGCAAAACGAAGAAGATTTATTTTATGCCTTCGGCTATGTACACGCTCAAGACCGGCTTTTTCAGATGGAGTTAATACGGCGATTGGCAGATGGAAGATTAGCTGAACTTTTTGGCAAAGATGCGATCCCTTCAGATAAGTTTTTCCGGACTTTGGGTTTTCGGAAGCATGCTAAATGGACCATTGATTCGTTGGTAAAAAATAATCCCGATGCACCTTTTGTGAGAGCCTCACAAGCCTATGTAAAAGGCATTAATGCATTTATTGAAACGGGTAAAGGACCCCTTGAATTTTCTCTGGCAAGTATTCCTAAAACACCTTTTACCTTAGAAGATACCTATATTATTGCAGGCTATATGGGGTTTACCTTTGCAGAAGCTTTCAGATCTGAGTCTATTGCTACCTATATATATAATAAATATGGAGATACATATCTGAAAGATGTCTGGTCGCAGTGGCCCAAAGGCGAACCCACTATATCCGTACAAGCCAGAGATTCTGTAGCTAAAGTAGCTAAAAATTTAGCTAAGATAGCTAATCAGTTAGCCTCTATTGAAACGTCTGCTCCCTTTCCACCTTATCATGGATCCAATGGTTGGGTGCTTAGTGGCACTAAAACCAAATCAGGAAAGCCGATTCTATCTAATGATACCCATATTGCTTTCTCACAACCATCAGTCTGGTATGAAGCACATCTTGAGTGCCCCGGATTCAAATTTTATGGTAATTTCTTAGCCGGAGCCCCTCTGGCAGCATTAGGGCATTCACAATATGGTGGCTGGGGTCTAACTATGTTTGAAAACGATGACGTAGACTTTTTCAGGGAAAAAGCCAATCCTAAAAATCCGAATCAGGTCTGGTATAAAGATCATTGGGAGGATTTAAAAATCTATGAAGAAATCATTAAGGTAAAGGATGGAACAGATCTGAAAATCCAAGTTAAAAATTCTCGCCACGGTATTCTGATGAATGATAGTTTTGATAAAATGGCTGACCATCAGGACCCTATTGCCATGTGGTGGGTGTTTAATCAATTTCCAAGCCACTTCTTAGAGATTTTCTATGATATAGCACATGCTAAAAACGCGGCTGAGGCGCGTAAAGCTGTAAGTGTTTTAACAGCTCCTGGTCTGAACTTCATGTGGGCTGATACTGGTGGAAATATTGCCTGGTGGGCAGCAGCAAAGTTACCTAAACGCCCAACACATGTAAACCCAATGCTGATTTTAGACGGTTCTTCAGGTAATGATGACCCTACAGGCTGGCTTGACTTTTCTCAGAATCCCCAGATTTTAAATCCACAACGCGGGGTATTATATACTGCTAATAACCAACCTGCAGATATGGGTGGAGGATTAATTCCTGGGTACTATGTACCAGGCGATAGAGCCAAACGCATTGAACAACTGCTATTAACAGATAAAAAAGACTGGACACAGGGAGAATTGCGAAAAGTAATTAACGATGTTACTTCACCTAATACTAAAGGTCTATTAAGAAGTATTATCCCGATTATATTTGCCGAAGAGTTGTCTCCATTGGCTAAAAGATCAATTGAAAAACTAATTCCTTGGGAGGGAACTCATAATTTAGAAGAGGTTGAACCAACCATTTTCTATCGGTTTATTTATTATATTCTTGTCAATACAGTTAAAGACGAATTAGGTGATGAGATTTTTGAATCTTTTGAGCACAATGTCAATTTCAAGAGAAATATGATTACACTTATAAAGAAAGAAGATTCTCCGTGGTGGGATAATATTCATACTAAAGAACGGGAAACCCGCCGACAAATACTGACGAGATCGTTGAATGAGGCAGTAGCAAGTCTTGAGCAACAATTAGGAAATGACGTTGACCAATGGCAATGGAAAAAGGTACATACTCTTACTCACAAGCATCCACTGGGAATATTACCGATAGTTGGAAAACTCTTTAATGTTGGGCCATTTCCTGTGCCTGGTGGTAGAGAAACCATTAATAATTTAGATTTTCCGATTGACTCCACCGGTATCTATGAGGTAAGCTATGGACCTGCTTTACGCCGAATTATTGATTTTGCCAATCCCGAACACAGTGAAAGTGTGCTTCCAACCGGACAGTCGGGCAATGTTATGAGTAAGCATTATGATGATCAGGCAAGTATGTTTGTAGAAGGCGGCTCTCGGGCCGAATTAATGAATAGAGCCGAAATTGAAAAAATACAAACAGGAAAAATAATTTTTAAGCCCTGATTACTGCTCAATCTTTACTTCATGAAATCTTAAAAGGGCCTGATAGGTCAGGCCTATTTCTTTTCTTTGTTGCCTGATAATATTATAAATGCGTGATGGCAGAAACCCGTTACCAAGTTGCAATATAGTATCATAGGCTATTACTGTTTCATCATCAGCTTTTTTACATTCTTCTACAATAGCTGCATCATCTTTTGTTGTAAATATATCTTTAATATCGAGCCATATTCTACGCCACGCAGCTTCAGTGCTTGTATCATCTGCGATCTCTTCTCCTAAGTTTTTAATTTCTCTTTGCAATTCTCTTGCATAGCCTCCTCTTTTATCGGCTTCGTCAAGCATCACCTTGCGCAATTTATCATTCTCTACATTGCTTGCTGCATCCATATATGCCTCTTGTGCATCAAGATTATGAATAATAATATAATTCACTTCTCTGACAATTTTCCCGGTTTCCATATGTTTTTAAATTTAATGAATAATTAATAAAAACTAATTTCTGGCCACTTGCACTTCACTGTTTTTCTCAAAACTGATTACTCCTTCAGGCACCAGATTTTCTATGGCTTCTACAAATTTCTTAGTTGATTCACTTACTTTATTCATATTATCCCAAGTTAGAGAATATATTACCCGATTAGAGTCATCTAACAATAATATCTCTCTATATTTTTTTCCTTGTATTATGCTACGGTCTATTTTTTCTCCACCATTATCCAAATTAATTGTACTGGCTTTTAGATTTTCAAAATTTCTTTCGGAAATAATAAAATCGTTTCTTTCCACAATTTCACCATTTACATCTTTTACTACGATCACCTCACCCATTTCATCGACCGAAATTTGATATTCATGCTTGTAGGCATCCGATGCAGGCATATCTAAATAAGAAAGTACGATTTTTGACACAGTAGGTGGTACTTCATTATAATAAATCCGTTTCTGGCTATTAGAAGTCCTGTCTACAAAAACAATTTCTTTAAAATCGTCTTTTGGTACTGCTATAACTGCCGACTTGTCAACATCTAATGAATTTACCTCTTCATAATACACATACAAACTATTATTTTTAGGCTGCACCGTGGTGATAATTGGTTTGGTTTTATTTGATTTTGAACCTGATATTGCTACCACAAACTGATTCACAAAATCTTTTCTACTAATGACCCGGGTAGCATTGGCCTCACTAATAATTGCAGGTTTAAAAAAATGACTCATTTGTGAGTAATTAGTAAACAAATGAAACATCTGATTGGATACTGGGGCTGTATGTTGAAGTGCGAAAGTCTGACTAAAACGCCTGATAGTACCTCGTTGAGATTGTGCTTTGGCTACTATTGCAAATAATAACAATAGCATGGCTTTGCTAATGAAATTTTTCATAATATTAAAGTTTTAAAGGGGTTCAATCTCTAACAAATATGAAAAAAGCGTTCCATGCCTTACTTTGAAAGTCTTTCAAATTTAGCAGTGATTGGGTGAGGAATTAATACCCCAAACGAGTGATATTAATCCAAAACAAGTATAGTTACAGAGTAAAAAAACTCTTTATTCTCCATAGAAAAACACCAATTACTACCCCAATTGCATCGGCTAAGGCATCATACCAATCGAAATTCCGATGAAATGATTCGGGCAAGGCTGCCTGCCAGAATTCAATCAGAATACCATAAATACATCCTAATAAAATAGTTCTTATATAATTACCAAAAGCTCCCTGCCAGCAAAAGGCCCATACACCAAAAGCAATAAAATGCTCTGTTTTATCATTGAGTTTTGAAACCATTGGTAGATGCGTACTCGGGAAAGAGCATAAAATAAAGATGATCAGAGTAAGTCCGAGAGGCACGTATTTATTAGAAAAGAAACGATTAATGACTATCTTGAAATTCATATAAAAGAGGTTTAGCGTAATAAATCAGATGCTTAAAAATACGAAATCACTTTAACAATTAGTTTCCAGAGTCATTTTTTATTGTAAATACT
The DNA here is from genome assembly GCF_013912375.1 of Emticicia sp. BO119. Lineage (GTDB taxonomy): Bacteria > Bacteroidota > Bacteroidia > Cytophagales > Spirosomataceae > Emticicia. The sequence continues at coordinate 273,968 of NZ_JACETV010000008.1, forward strand.
CTAAACTTAATTTTGTGAGTTTATTAACTTATAAATACCTGATCCATTGATTATTAAAAAGTTATGCAAAATATAATGATTCCAATTTTTTTTAACATTTAATAAATAAAATACGTTGTAAGAAATAAAACTCAAATTCTTTACAATAAAAAAATATTAAATTCGCAGGAATAGCAACAATACCACCATTGAAAATGGCAGAAGCGACAGAAAAATCCTTAAACTTCATCGAGCAAATCATTGAAAATGACCTCGAATCAGGAAAATATAATGGACGAGTTCTTACTCGTTTTCCTCCTGAACCTAATGGGTATCTTCACATTGGGCATGCAAAATCTATTTGTTTAAATTTTGGTGTTGCCCAGAAATATGGTGGACAAACAAACTTGCGCTTTGATGATACAAATCCGGTTACAGAAGATACAGAATACGTAGAGTCGATTAAAAATGATGTCCGCTGGTTAGGTTTTAACTGGGCTAATGAGTTTTACGCTTCCGACTATTTTGAACAATTGTATGAGTTTGCTAAAAAACTGATTAATAAAGGTCTGGCCTATGTTGATGATAGCACTTCAGAAGAAATGGCTGCCATGAAAGGCACTCCTGTAGAGCCTGGTATCAATAGTCCATACCGGAATCGTAGTGTTGAAGAAAACATGGCACTATTCGAGCAGATGAAAAATGGTGCATTTGCTGAAGGTACGCATGTACTGAGAGCAAAAATTGATATGGCCTCAACTAATATGTTGATGCGTGATCCTATTATTTATCGAATCAAATTTGCCAGGCATCATCGCACAGGAGATAGATGGTGTATTTATCCGATGTATGATTTTGCTCATGGCCAATCAGACTCTATAGAGGGTATTACACATTCTATCTGTACTTTAGAGTTTGTCCCTCATCGTGAGCTATACGATTGGTGTATTGAAAATTTAGAGATTTTTCCATCAAAACAATATGAGTTTGCACGTCTGAACTTGACTTATACAGTAATGAGCAAGCGCAAACTTTTACAATTGGTTAATGAAGGACACGTGAATGGTTGGGATGATCCTCGTATGCCTACAATTTCGGGCTTGCGCCGTAGGGGTTATACGCCAGAAGCAATCCGTGATTTTTGTGAAAGAATCGGAGTGGCTAAACGTGACAACCTGATAAGTGTAGGTTTGTTAGAGTTTTGTATAAGGGAACATCTGAATAAAACAGCCACCAGAGTTATGGCGGTACTTGATCCTCTGAAGGTAGTGATTACGAATTATACAGAAGGTAAATCTGAAATATTAACTACAGAAAATAACCCAGAAGACCTTCATGGTGGTACACGTGATGTACCCTTTAGCAGGGAAATCTACATTGAGAAAGATGACTTCCTTGAAAACCCTCCTAAAAAGTATTTCCGGTTGGCTCCAGGGCAAATGGTACGTTTGAAAAGTGCGTATATTATTCGTTGCGATGAGGTCATTAAAGATGAAAACAACGAAATTATAGAATTGCATTGCTCCTATATCGAAAACTCAAAAAGTGGTCAGGATACTTCAGGTATTTCTGTAAAAGGAACCATTCACTGGGTGTCTATCAATAATGCTATACAAGCAGAGGTAAGATTATATGACAGGCTATTTAAAGTAGAGGATCCTGGCAATGAAGAGGGCGATTTTAAAGAATATATTAATAATGACTCTTTGCAAACCATTACTGCTTATGTAGAGCCATCGTTGAAAAATGCTTCTGTAGGAACAAATCATCAATTCTTACGCAAGGGATATTTTTGTTTAGATAAAGATTCAACAACTGATAAACTGGTTTTTAATCGCACTGTAGGCTTAAAAGACACCTGGGCAAAAGAAACCGGAAAATAGCTTATTTAGTAATAGCTATCTATATACAACAACGCCGCACGTTTGTGCGGCGTTGTTGTATATTAAGACTTTAATTAATGCACTTTTATCATTTCAAATACCAATCGGTATCCTTAATACCTCCACTCAACGCCCAGTTTTCAAATTTAGGATAGACATTCTTAATATTCTTTGCTTCTTGTGGATATGCAAAAGATACAGGAACGCTTAATCCCCAAGGCTCATTATTAACCGACTTGAAAGGGTCTGTTTCTGACAACCTACTACCCTTCATATTATCAATCAAATATTTGTCTATCTTATCTGTTCCTGCATATCCTACCAAATGCACCTCGCTTCGGCCCGTGCTGTTACTGATGGAATTAATAATAAACATATTTAATGTCTGAAAGGTGAAATTATCCAAGGGTGTAGCAAACTCTATTGTAATCACAATATCTACCGGGGTATAGCTGCCACCTTGCGTAGATATAATTGGAGTATCTGAAACACCAAAGGCTTTATGTGCATCATCAACAATAGTTACTACTGCATAAGTCTGCCCTGTCTCTACACCATTAGACCCCAGCTTTAGATTAGTTCCAACTAAATTTGTACGTGAATAAGTAACTGATTTTACATCACCCGGAGCTATGCCATCTAATTGCACCGCAACAGCATTCCGTTTAGAGGCACCTACAGCCTGGAGTTTCCCGTTTAATGTAACCTTGGTTATCTTATTTGACGTATTCTGGAACTTAATAATGTTCATATCAACAACAATATCGTTCATATCATAATCACCAAGATCTGGCCAGTTATCTTCAAATGCGTATGAGTATGTACCAAGGTTAATCTCTGTCACTGTCTGATCAACCGGAGTAGTACCTGCTCCCTTATCATTATTTCCGCCTGCATTACAAGTTGTACCAGAAATAACAACAGTTGATTTGTCATATGGTACTATCGTTGCAGGACTCTCTATAATATAATATGTACTCCATTGTTCATTAGGCGTGTGATCTGAGCAAGCAATCTCCAGATTTCCTGAATAAGTGATAGCCTGCCATTGGTTTTGCACATCTACTTTTTTTAATCTTGCCAACGCTTTACCAGATGAAGGTCCACTCATATAATTTCTGTTACTATTAAACTTAGCTGTTCCTGTAACTTCTAAAATACCACCTGAGGCAATATTAAATCGCGTTCCACCTCCATCTGTATTACCTATACTTAGCATAGCTTTGTCAGTTACATTGATAATTGCACTGTTAGTAGTCAAAGTTCCGACTTTCGTGAGACAGGCTGCCTCCAGTGTAGCGTTTGTGAGTGAGACAGTTGTTGCTGTTAAATTTCCTTCATTACGAATCTTAGTTGAGGCCGTAGTACTCGTCAGACTCTGAAATGAAACAGTACCAAAATTAGTAAAGCTTCCATTTGAAAAATTCGCTTTTTCGGCCGTTAAAGTACCATAGTTCACATATAGAGCCGTATTTGAAGTACTTAGATCTACCAGCGAAGTTGTACCATAGTTTAAAAAAGCTCCTTCAGTATTCTGGACTACATTATTCAGGTCAATTTTACCTGAAGTTGTTGTATAAAGAGCATTGTTATTACCCAAATTCATTGTATAACTTCGGTTAGTCCATGTTCCTTCAACATAGATTTTCACTCCACTTGTCCCATTATTGGCATTAATTTGGCCGGTAAAAGTTATTCCAGACTTAATAACATATGATTTTCCCGACTCCACTACAACAGTTGCACCACCAGTAATCTGCAATGCATCAGAAGGTACAATAACCGACTCGGTTGTTGATAATCTTGACGCGGAAAATACTTGCGATTCTGCAATCATACTGCTTTCCCTGAGACTATTAGGAGTGACAATCAACGAGGTAACATCCGTTATCTTTAACATTGTAACAGAGGGGATTCCAACAGGAGAAATCTGCTTAAGATATACATACTGCAACAAAGTGGGAATCACAATTTTACCAGCAAAATCCTGACCTTTCTTAGCCATACCGGCCCCCAATAAATTCGCTTTTGTACCAAGTTTCGGGTCATTATCGTATAACTCAACGCGATAAAAATACTTTCCGCTGAATTTATCATCGACCGTCACCTTAAAATCTAATGTCTTGACTGATGACCACTTAAAATCTGATGGAATCGAGACTGCGTCAGAGAATAATTTTGGAGAAGCTCTTTCTGTCTCCTTGGGAATATCCATTTTAACACAACTGGTACACCATAGGATGATTCCCGTTAAGCCCACGAAAAAAAAATGATATTTGCTTTTTTTGCTCATAATAGTTGTAGATTAATATTCATCGCTTTACTTTTTAAAAACCTTAGTTTGTGAATGCTCAGCTAAAACTTAAGCAAAAAATATTCCAACTTAAGAAAATAAAATAAAAAAATACGCTTTGTGCGATTAAATTCTTATGTTAAACAAGACTGTTAATAATTATACAGAAGTAATTCAATCTTTGATATTTGAAAAAATAAAGGAGATGTTAGATATTTTGAACAGTTTATTAATATAAAATAGAATTTGTAAAAAAAAATATTTAGGTACCCTCCTCTTTCGGTTCATTCAATACAACTGCCCGAACTATTCAGAACCATTATGAAAAAATCCTGAACTTCTTTGATAGGAGAAATACTAATGCATCAGCAGAATCCTTTAATCGCTGCGGCGAACCGTGCAAAAGTCAAAGCACTAAGAAATCAGTTTAGGGGCGTAAGAAATATTACGGATCAACTCTAAAAGTTGTGGGGTGAGTAGGATTAAGCATAGATTTTGGTAAGTCTATATAAAAAGAAAGGGATATTCTTCACACCTCTGAATTGACTTCTAAATGCCTTAATCTTGGCATTAAAAGCCTCCGCCGAAGCATTCGTGCTTCTATTTTCAAAGAAGTTAACGATGGTCTTATAATGATTTTGTATTGACCTTGCCACTGTATTGAAGGCTTTAAAGCCTGCCTGTCTTACTTTTTCATGCCATTTAGCCAGCCTTGTCAATCCATACAGTTTGTCATTGGTATTTTCAAAGATATATGAAAGACTCATTGTTAAGTCATAGGCATGCTTAATGTCAGGATATAACTCGAATAATAGCGTGGCCCTTTGTTTCTGGTTCTCAGTCCAGTCTTTCTCTTTTTTGTATAAAACGTATCGACTTCTGGCCAATAATTGTTTGAGTGTATCTCCATTAGGAAGTATTTTTGGGTCATATTCATTATTAGTTTTCTTAGCCAATTCAATGGCCTCATTTTCAGCATCCAAGGCTTCCCATCTATGTTTGATTCTGATTTCCTGTAAGGCTGCTGTAGCTAGCTTTTGAACGTGGAATCTATCGGTTACTCTGGTAGCATTAGGGAATGATCTCTTGGCTATTAATTCCATATTAGCGGCCATGTCTAAGGTGATTTCTCTAACTTTCTTACGAACATTAAAAGGAATTTTCTGTAATACATTAATCACCGTTTCTGCCTTGGTACCCGCTATAATGGCTACAATACTGCCTTTTTTGCCCTTAGCGGCTTTGTTAGTAAGAATTGTGTAGAGTTCTCCATCTGACAAGCTTGTCTCATCGATGGA
>NZ_JACETV010000009.1 GCF_013912375.1 Emticicia sp. BO119
TCTACTTCCTGAACAATTTGAAGTTTTAGCGACAGGCTATAGTCTCGCTGTGACCGCCTTGAATAATTAGTCTTTTCTTCCATAACGACTCTTTTTTGTGTATCGCTATTTCAGGACGTGACAACTGAATCAATTAAAAGGCCTATGAGAGAGTCATAGGCCTTTTAATTTTTTTAATCTAAGCCGCCTTTGCGTGTCGGAGATCTTTTGGCTGGCCATGTGCCTGGCTCTCCTTTTGTATTAAGTGGTAAAATGCTTTTTTCCGTTGAAGTTCTGGCAGGGTCTTCACTGGCTTCATAGGCTAAAATTGCTGCCAGAATAGCATTATTTCGTACATCATCAAAAACAATCTTATCATAAGTATCACGGTTAGTATGCCATGTATAAGTGCCATACGACCAATTAAGCGAACTAAGTGAGAATCCTGGAGCACCGGCTGCTACAAAAGAAGCAAAGTCAGAACCTCCTCCTCCAGGTGCGCCAGGGAAACGAGTCTCTAATCCTTTTTTATATTCAGCAGGTACTTTTGACAGCCAACGGCCAATATAATCATAAGCATGTAAATATCCCTGCCCGGTAATATTTACTACTCTGCCTGTGCCATTGTCCTGATTAAATAACGCTTGCAGGTTTGAAACAATTTCAGGGTGGTCTTCTACAAATGCTCTCGAACCATTTAGTCCTTGTTCTTCACTACCCCAATGGCCTACTAAAATTGTTCTCTTCGGGTTTGGATAAAATTTCTTCAAAAGACGCATTGCTTCCATCATCACTATAGTACCAGTGCCATTGTCAGTTGCACCCGTACCACCATCCCAGGAGTCAAAGTGTGCAGATAGCATTACGAATTCATTTGGTTTTTCAGTACCTTTTATTTCAGCAATGGTATTAAATGTTGGTACAACGCCTAATTCTTTAGAGTCAGCACGAACACTAATTTTAGGTTTAATGCCAGATTCAGTGAGTCTATATAAAAGGCCATAATCCTCTAAGGAAATATCAATAGTAGGGATAGTTTTTGTATAGGCTCCAAAAATTTTATTAGCTCCAAATCCTCTTGACCAGTAGCACATTACTATGCCAACTGCTCCTGCTTTTTCTAAAGCTAACGGAAGCGTGCGGTTACTGAATCCTGTTTTATTAATGCGTTTTGTCCATGCATCAGTTTGTGAAGTACGGTCAGATTTCATTTTTTCAAATGAGTCTTTGGTTGCAAATTCTTCCCAGTTGTAATCAGGACGACCAGTAGGCTGGTTCATCGAAATCATGACAAATTTGCCTTTTACGTTCGGTAACCATTTCTGAAAAGCCAGAGAATCGGCCAGATCAGGAATAATAACTGTTTCAGCAACAACAGCTTGCCCTTTCGTTCCAGGGCTCCATGCCAATTGCATACCTTCTAAAGATTTAACCCGTGGAGAAACCATGTCAATATGGGATACGCCTCTTTCCCATCCACGCCATTCTCCCCACTTTTCGTTTCTGGCCGGGATTCCCATTTCTTTGTATTTAGTAACAGCCCAATCGTGTGCCTGCTGCATTTGTGGAGAGCCTACCAGGCGTGGGCCGATACCGTCCATTAATTCATGAGCAATTTTTTCGAGCTGAGAATTCTCATTGGCCTCCTTAATGATGTTGGCTATTACAGGATCTTTGGGTGTTTCTTTTGTTTGAGCAAAACCAAAGCTACCTGATAGCATCAGTGCAATAATGAGAGAACGGGTTGTTTTTTTCATGTAAGCGTTTGTTTGTGATGTTAATTGAGAATCCTAAATTAGGTAATTCTGGTTAATTTTAATTAAAAGTATCAAAAGATGCCTTTTTTTAGAGAAAAAAGAGACGATTCATGTAAAAATAATGATAAACGGCTGAATCAATTATCTCATTGGTTTGTAGGTTTCAAAACTCTTGTGGAACTTTGTAATTATGTAATGATGCCTCTGGTATCGTCTGTTCTCTTCATTTTTAAGCCTGTATTAAATGAATTTACAAGAAAACGTCCGGGAAGGACTTCGGTCTATACAAGGAAATATGCTTCGTACGGTTTTGACAGCATTGATTATTGCAATTGGTATTACTTCTTTGGTGGGTATCCTTACTGCCATTGATGGTATGCAAAGCTCCGTAGATAATAGTTTTGCTGGTTTGGGGGCCAATTCATTTGATATTAAAGGTCCAAGACCCTGGAGACGAAGAAGCGGGGGGGTAAACGATAAAGATTTTCCTCCTATCGATTATCGACAGGCGAAGTTGTATAAAACTCTGTTTCAGGGTAAAACTCCTGCTACTATCAGTATTTATACTAATGTTGCTGGAGCTGCTCAATTAAAATACAAGTCTGTCAAGACAAACCCAAATACACTGATACGTGGAATAGACGAAGATTTTTTAACTATTAAAGGTTATAAACTTCTTGCAGGTAGGGATATTAATAAAAATGACATCGACTTTACTAATAATGTTGTGATTTTGGGAAGCGAGCTGTCGACGTTATTATTTCCTAAAGAGAATCCGATTGATAAGGACATTACTTTACTTGGCTTAAGGTTCAAGGTAATCGGTGTTTTAGAGAAAAAAGGAAGCATTAATGGTGGTGGTGATGATAGGGTTGCATTGGTGCCTTTAGAGACCGGCCGACAAATAGCAGGAAACAGAACACTTACGTTTGATATTACCACCTCAGTACCAAATGTATCAGATATGGACTATATCTTAGGGGAGGCTGAGGCGGTAATGAGGAGGGTAAGAAAAGACCCTATAGGTAGGCCGATGTCATTTGAAATAGAGCGTTCTGACGCCTTAGCGAAAGATTTTGAAGAAGTAACAGGTTACTTAAGAGTAGGAGGTTTTGGAATCGGAATTATTACTCTTTTAGGTGCTTCTATCGCATTGATGAATATCATGATGGTTTCGGTTACAGAGCGTACACGCGAAATTGGTATCAGAAAGGCAATAGGGGCTACACCTTTCAAAATAAGACTTCAGTTTCTGATGGAAGCCATTGTTATCTGCATTTTGGGAGGTTTAGGAGGTATTATTTTGGGTATATCTGTCGGCAATGTGATTGCTAAAGTTATTAGTGATAAAAGTAGTTTTATTGTGCCCTGGGGCTGGATGATTATGGGAATCATTGTTTGTGTAGTTGTCGGAATTATCTCAGGGATTTATCCTGCCTACAAAGCCTCAAAACTGGATCCTATTGAATCTCTTCGTTACGAATAATATAGGTATTTAATGAATTATGAAGGGGGTAGAAGCCAATTCTATCCCCTTTATTATTTCAAGGATTTGCATAAGGAAAAGATAGTTTTATATATTTACCTTTGATATTCATTCAGAGGAGTTTATTCAAAAAATTTATATTGCCTTATTGCTACTATGGAACGGATTCAGATTATAACTATTATTGTTAATTTCTTTTTTCTTCTTTCTATTGCCTATTTAATTGTAAAAGGGAAACTACGGGAAGAATACGCAATTGTGTGGTTAGTATGTACGTTATTTTTAGGGATTTTTTCTATCTGGCGAAATGGACTTGAAGTTTTTTCGAGATTATTTGGCGTTTATGAAGCACCAAATCTGGTTTTTACAGGTTTTATTTTTATTATATTAGTTTATTTATTACATCTGTCAATAGTCAATTCAAAACTACAGAAGAATATGACCAAGCTGGCACAAGAAATTGCTTTACTGAAACAGGAAAATGAAGAGAATGCAAAAAAAGAATCATCTACAGAGCCCATGTCTGATTAAAAAGCTCTCAGGTAGAAAATAAATTATAAATCAAAAGCCCTGATAACAATTTATCAGGGCTTTAAAGTATTCTTATTACTAATGTTATTTCTGCGGTTGTGCAGGGGTTGTGTTAGCCGGGGTCTGAGCCGGAGCTTGTGTTGGTGCCGGAGTAGTGGCAGGACGGGTTTGTGTTTTCTCAACGTTCAGGCCATTGTCTTGTGTACCAGCTGTTCCGGTTTTGTCGATAAAAATCCCTGAAACTAATGCTCCAACAACAATGAAAGCAAAGAAACCCCAAGTAAGCTGCTCTAATAAATCTCCTGTGCGCTGCACGCCAAACATCTGTGAACCAGCACCACTAAATTCGCTTGATATGCCGCCACCTTTTGGATTTTGAATTAATACGATTAAAACTAATAAAATGGCAACAATAACCATCAAAACTAAAATTGTAGTGTACATTTTTTCAATTAAAATTAACTTTGAATAATATTTATTTTGAAACAAAAACCTCTTCTGTTAAAGGTTCTTCTTTTCTAATTCCACGATTTTTGCTGCAAAGTAACTACTTTTTTCGGGATTTTTTGCAATAAGTTTATGATAAACTTCTATGGCTTGATCAAAACGCCCCTGGCGGGATAAAATCTTGGCATAACTCTCTGTTAGCAGAGGCCCTTTCATGGTAGTGCTACGTTCACTCAGGTCTTCGACTTCTTCGGTAGTGATGTTTGTGCGTATAGGTTGAATACGGGGTTCTTTTTTTATAAATTGCTCAATAAGAGCCAATTGTTCTTCCTGAATATTACGTAGAGCAGGTTTGGCTATAGATTCTATCAATTCTTCTTCCAACTTTTCACGGTTTAGTTCTTCCTCAATGGAATCGGGCGAAAATTTAACTTCAACAGGTGTATCAATTAATCGGGCAGTAATATTGGCATTCCAGTCAATATCGTTTTCTATCACTTTACGAAGGGCATTTCTGCTGAGAGCATAAATAGCTGCTTTTCTGATAGCATCGTGGGCAATTTCGGGGGCTTTTGTATAAATTCCTTTAGCAATCATGGTATAACCCAGTTGAAAATATGGGTATTTTTTGGTCATATTCTCCATGAGCATAATATCGTTAAGACTTAACGACTGCGGATTGTTCAGGAAGTCGATAAAGTTATTCTTGTCAAGCATTTGTAAGCACGTTTATAAGAAACAATCAGGGGTATAGCTTATTGTCAGGATTCTTAATCAAATTTACGAATAAAACAATAAATTTGGATGATTTGTTTTAATAATTATATATAGAAAAGAAAAATCTCGCAGATATTTCGCTACGAGATTTTTTATATGAAAAATCAGAACTCAATCTTATAACAAGTAATGACTTAGATACTTAACGTACTTAAAACATTATTCATGTTTCTTACTGCGTCAGCCGATTTTGCAAAGGCGGCCTGCTCTTCTTTGTTCAGACGATAGTTAACGATTTTTTCCCAACCATTTCTTCCTAAAACTACCGGTACACCTAAGCAAATATCTTTTTGGCCATACTCGCCATTCAAAGATACTGAAGCAGGTACAATACGTTTTTCGTCACGGATAATTGCTTCAACCATTGAGCATGAAGCAATACCCGGTGCATACCAAGCTGATGTACCCAAAAGACCAGTTAAAGTAGCACCGCCAACCATTGTGTCGGCAGCCACTTTAGCTAAAGCTTCTTTTGAAATGAATCTGCTTGCAGGGATACCGTTCCAGGTGGCTAAGCGGGTAAGGGGTATCATGGTTGTATCACCGTGACCACCAATTACGTTTGCATGCAGGTCTCCTTGTGAAACACCCATTGCTTGTGACAGGTAATAACGGAAACGAGAAGAATCTAATGCTCCTCCCATACCAATTACACGTTTTTTGTTAACACCCATAGATTGCGCTACCTGCAACGCAAGGTAGGTCATGGTATCCATTGGGTTAGATACAATTAATAAAATAGCTTTTGGTGAATGAGTAAGAATCTGCGTAACTACGCCTTTTACAATACCTGCATTGATACCTATCAGTTCTTCACGTGTCATACCCGGCTTACGCGGAAGACCAGAGGTGATAACAACTACATCAGACTTGGCCGTTTTGGCGTAGTCATTAGTTGAACCTATAATTTTGGTATCGAAACCTTCTAATGAAGCAGTCTGCATCAAATCCATTGCTTTTCCTTCGGCCACTCCTTGTTTGATATCAAGCAATACTACTTCATCAACTATCTGTTTACGAGCGATGTTATCGGCGGTGGTTGCTCCTACAGCACCTGCACCAACTACGGTTACTTTCATTTGATAATAATACCCCTAATCCGTACCTAACGGAACTTATTTGGTTAGAAACTTATCATGCTTTGGGGTAGAATTTATTGACATGAAGTTTCATAAATATGTTAAATAGTATTATGTAATAATTGAGCCACAAACTTAATCATAATAATTTTGTTATATAACTTATATCATCAATGAATTTAAGCGGACAATAAATAATTGCCTTAGAATTCGTTTCAAATTTATTGGACAAAACCAATATAATACAAGGTTTAAGGTTGTTTTTTTTGTATTTTTCCTTAAAGTCTAACTTTTTTTTAGATTTTTTACGTTTATATTAAATATAACAGCTTTATAATCTCAAAATGGCATCAGAAACCGGAAATCTGCTTTCACGAGTATTAGAATCTGCATTTTATAGAACTGCTTTAGGGAAAGCTCCAAGATTGGCAAAAAATGCAGGTAGTTTGCTTAAACTTTTAAAAAATGCGCTTGTCAAAGTACAAGGATTAGGAGTGGGAGCAACTTTTGATGTACTTCGGGATAAAGTTGTTTTATTAGGAGGGTTATTGAAAGCTTATGCCACTGGCGAGTATAGAAATATTGAATTCCAGAATCTGTTAAAAGTTATTGCGGGTTTCGTTTACTTTATCTCCCCAATAGACTTGTTACCAGATTTTTTGCCTTTTGTCGGTCTTACCGACGATGTAGCTTTACTGATGTTTATTATTAAAAGTATCAGTGATGAGATTGAAAAATTTGAACAATGGAAAAAAACTGCTCTACTGCCAAACTAAAGGTTTAAGAGGAATTTAATTTTTTAATTGTTTGAATTTCGTTTATATTTGTATTAAATTATTGTAGAAAACATTTAAACTTATTACGTCATGTTTGGTCTTGGAACAACAGAGATGGTTTTGATTTTGGTAGTAGTCCTTTTCTTTTTCGGAGCTAAAAAACTTCCTGAGTTAGCTCGTGGATTAGGTAAAGGTATCCGTGAATTCAAAGACGCTTCTCGTGAAGTAAAAGAAAATATCGAAAAGGCAGCTTCAGAAGATACAAAATAATATTTTCTCATTCAGCCCTAACCATAGAACAATAGCATTCGTGTTTTTGCATGATTTGCTATTGTTTTTTTGTTTGCCTTCTACTTCCCTTACAATTGCCCTGAGCTTCTCCCCTTATTTCTATTTCGTTTTTTCGCATCTAAGATTAGTTTAACTTTTGGACACAATTCAGGAGGTAGCCTAATCATCATGTTTCTTTATTTATGTTTTTTTTCTTGAAAAAATTACATTTTACTGTTGGTGAATAGAATATCTTAATAAACCTTGTTTAAGATATTTTTGATTTTTTTTAGGCCACATAATTGTTTTTGAAACCAGTTTTTGATGATTTGTAAAAATAATTATTGTATTATTCTAATATTAAAAGATAAATAATTTAGATTAGTATCAGAATATTATTTGGTAATAGTATAATTTTCCAAAATTTATTTTAAAATACTTGACAAATACTTAATAATTATTTTACATTTGTACATCAAACAACAAAATCATGAGAAATAATATAGACAAAGAAACTTACATATGGGCAGTTAAAGTATTTGGTCTTCTTGGAGTCCTACTTTTATTAGTAAATATTTACCTTTACTTCTCAACGAATCCTGCCCATATAATGGCGTTTAAGTTTTCAAGTGCTGTCATGTTTTTGTTGTTAGCCGTAGTAGTATGGCTGAGAATGGAATATCTCAAAGTATTTAAGGTAGCTGTTTACAAAGCCCGCAGAGTTCCTATGTGGGCATCGATTGTTGTTTTTGTAGCAGTTGCGTTTGCAAGACTCTTCTAACAAACTATAAATTAAATAAGAAAATTAAGCAGGATTTTGTCTTGCTTTTTTTTGTTTATTAAGTAAGCGTTTTAATTGGTTAATAAATACTTCGTATTAATACTATCAATCTTTTCCATTTTTGTTAAGACCTGATTTAGTATAGCTTTTCTTACTTCAATTGTCAAGGTGCAACGGTTATCATAAGTCTGGTTACTGATTTTCAAGCCAAACTCTTTCACCACTCGCATCACATCATTCATTGCCTCAAAATCAAAACTAATTTCATATAAATCGTTTAAGGTTTTTTGTATAAGTTCTGCACCAGTTAATGCCTCGATTGTAGCAGATTTATAGGCATTAATTAAACCCGGTACTCCTAGTAGCGTTCCGCCAAAATAACGAACCACTACTACCAGAATATTCGTAACATCTTTTGACAATAGCACATTTAAAATTGGCCTGCCAGCCGAGCCAGATGGTTCTCCATCATCATTTACCCTGAATTGGCTTCTATCAATACCTAACCGATAAGCATAGCAATGATGATTGGCTTTAGGATGTAATCCACGAAGTGTATCTAAATACTTTTTAACCTCCTGTTCATTAGTAATTGGGTATGTGAAAGCTAAAAACTTACTTCCTCTATCTTTAAATAGCGCTTCTGTCGCTTGTTTGATGGTGGTGTATGTATCGTCGAAAAGCATAGTGGTCTGGAATAAATGCCAAAATTGCTAAAAATGCCTGAGTATTGGCAATAAAACTGCCTTTTTGTCTTTCTGATTTATTCAAAAAGTATGATTTCCTGTCAATTTTTCCGAAAAAAAACTGTCTGCACATTTTTTGTTGATGTATCTGCAAATACAAAATTGTTGAATCATGAACTTTAACCAATATACCATAAAAGCTCAGGAGATTATCCAGCAGGCTGTTCAGATTGCCCAGGGGAATATGCAGCAGGCTGTTGAAACCGGGCATTTGTTAAAAGCATTATTAGAGGAAGATGCCAATACATCATCTTTTTTATTGAATAAGCTAAATATCAATGGAAACTTATTTACCAATCGCTTAGAGAGCATTGTTAACGGCTATCCGAAAGTTAGCGGCGCACAACCATACTTGGGAAATGATTTATCGGCAGCCCTGGCAAAATCTCAGAGCTATCTGAAAGAATTTAATGACCAGTTTGTGAGTGTCGAACTACTTTATCTGGGTTTGGTGGCTGGAAAAGATGCCATTGCAAACTTAATGAAAGAAGTAGGCTTTAAAGAAAAAGAACTAAAATCCACTATACAAGAACTTAGAGGTAAAAACAATCCAGTGAAAGACCAGAACGCAGAAAACACTTATCAAGCCCTTGCACGTTACAGCAAAAATCTGAATGATTTAGCCCGCCAAGGCAAAATTGACCCGGTAATCGGCCGTGACGAGGAGATTCGTCGTGTGTTGCAGATATTGTCACGCCGTACTAAAAACAACCCGATTCTATTAGGCGAGCCAGGTGTAGGTAAAACAGCGATTGTAGAAGGATTGGCACAAAGAATAGTATCAGGCGACGTACCCGAAAACCTGAAATCAAAAACCATTGTATCATTAGATATGGGTTTATTGATTGCAGGAGCAAAATATAAAGGTGAATTTGAAGAACGTCTGAAAGCAGTTATCAAAGAAGTAACAGATTCAGAAGGAGAGATGGTACTGTTTATTGACGAAATTCATACTCTGATTGGCGCAGGTGCAGGTGGCGAGAGTGCAATGGATGCAGCCAACTTATTGAAACCTGCCTTATCACGCGGAGAATTGCATACCATTGGCGCAACCACTCTGGCTGAATACCAGAAATATATTGAGAAAGACAAAGCCTTAGAACGTCGTTTCCAATCAGTAATGGTAGACGAACCAAATGTACCTGATGCTATTTCAATCTTACGCGGTATCAAAGAAAAATATGAATTGCACCATGGTGTACGTATTCAGGACGATGCTGTGATTGCAGCCGTTGAGCTATCAGACAGATACATTTCCGACCGTTTCTTGCCTGATAAAGCCATCGACTTAATGGATGAGGCCGCTTCGAAATTACGTCTGGAAATGGACTCAATGCCGGAAGAACTCGATGAATTGAACCGTAAGATTATGCAGTTGGAGATTGAGCGTGAGGCCATTCGTCGGGAGAATAATAAAGATAAGGAAAGCATTCTGAATAAGGAAATTGCCGATTTGAGCGAAAGACGTAACGAATTGAAGGCCAAATGGGAAAACGAAAAAGGTTCAATTAATGAATTACGCAGTTTGAAAGAACAAATCGAGCAATTGAAATTAGAAGCTGACCAGGCTGAACGTGCAGGTGATTACGGAAAAGTAGCGGAGATACGTTACGGAAGATTGTTAGAAGCGAATAATAAACTGAATGAAATTCAAAAACAAGCAGATACTACGCATTCAACTCTATTGAATGAAGAAGTATCTGCCGAAAATATCGCTGAAGTAGTAGCCAAGTGGACTGGCATTCCGGTGGCTAAAATGCTACAAAGCGAACGTGAAAAATTATTATACCTTGAAAAAGAATTACACAATCGTGTAGCGGGGCAGGATGAAGCTATTCAGGTGGTCGCCGATGCAGTGCGTCGTTCACGTGCGGGCTTACAAGACCCTAAACGCCCGATTGGTAGTTTCTTATTCTTAGGGCCTACAGGTGTAGGTAAAACAGAATTAGCAAAAGCGCTTGCCGAATATCTATTTAATGATGATAATGCACTGGTCAGAATAGATATGAGTGAATACCAGGAGCGCCATGCTGTAAGCCGTTTGGTGGGAGCCCCTCCGGGATATGTAGGCTATGATGAAGGGGGACAATTGACAGAGGCTATTCGTCGCAAACCGTATAGTGTTGTTTTGCTCGACGAGATAGAAAAGGCTCACCCAGACGTTTGGAATATTTTGCTACAGGTGCTTGACGAAGGGCGTCTGACAGACAATAAAGGTCGTGTGGCAAACTTCAAGAATACCATTATTATCATGACCTCAAACATGGGTAGTAATATTATTCAGGAGAAATTTGCCGAAAACGAGGGTTGGAACTATCATTTAATTTTAGAGGAAACCAAAAACGCGGTTTTAGACCAACTAAAAGCCTTTGTAAGACCTGAATTCCTGAATCGTATTGATGAAATTGTCTTGTTTGAGCCTTTAACTAAGGAAAACCTACATAAAATTATCAGTATTCAATTCAAACAAATTCAGGCGCGTGTGGCAGAACAGGGGATCACTTTAGAAGCGACCGATGAGGTATTGGCTAAATTAGGTGATGAAGGATATGACCCAAGTTTCGGTGCACGACCTTTGAAAAGGGTATTGCAACGCAAAATCCTGAACGAACTCTCAAAAGACATCCTGGCGGGAAAAGTGCATAAAGATTCGGTGATTATGATGGAACTGGATAACGATGGCGAGATAATCTTTGAGAATGTGGGGAATGGTGCGTTGGAAATAGAATAGTTGGGTGCCGTATAATAATAACAAAGGCAGGTTCTTGCAAGAACCTGCCTTTGTTGTTATATTCGGTTCTTATTATCTTGATTATTTTTGAGTATCCCAAAACATCTTTTGAACACCTAAATTATTACCTGCTATGATAAGTTCTCCTATGTTAGATGTTATCATTTCGATGATATTCATCTATTTCCTTTTCTCTACACTAACCAGTTCTATAGAAGAGCTCTGGGCAAGTTATTATAAAAACAGGGGTGAAATGCTTAAAAAAGCAATTCAAAAAGTTTTGAATGACCCTCTGAATAAGCATTTTGGTGACTTAATATATATGCACCCTGCTATTGATATTCTGGGCGAAGCCAATAAAAGAAAACCTGCCTATATTGAAGGTCGTAATTTTGCTACCACACTGATTGAATTAATTTCGAGCGAAGCTCATCAGGTTAATTATATGCAAGATGAAGAAACCGGAAAAATGACTTTTGAAATTGAGCAATCAGGCAAGAGCCTTATAGAGAGATTTAAAGCCGGAGTAGATAAACTAAGATATAGTGATTTGACAGTACTTCTCTATACTTTCCTTCAGAATTATGAAAAAAAAATCGATTCAGACGTGAAATTTACTCAGGAAATGGACGAAAAACTTATTTCAAATATTGAGACCTGGTATAATAATTACATGGATCGGGTTACTGGTTGGTATAAAAAAGATGTTAAGAAGAGTATATTTTTAAAGTCTATTATCGTTGCACTAATTTTTAATGTTAATTTCTTTATCATTTTAAAGACGGTTTATACTAATACAAGTTTAAAGGGAGCAGCAATTGGTAGTGCTTCAGTATTAACAAAAGATAGTGTAAAGAATCTTCCTCCTGATTCTGTAAAAAATGAATTAAATAAACTATATGAAATAGGTTTGCCAGTGGGTTGGGATATGTCGGGATTAAAAGATACCACCTCGTCATTGAGTCTGAATTTTATTCCTACAATACATCACCAAATCAGAAATTCAGGAGGCTATACTTATTCAATTATTGGTTGGTTAATTTCGGCCGTAATTATCAGTTTTGGTGCGCCTTTCTGGTTTGATGTATTGAAGAAGCTGGTAAATGTAAGGAATGGAGGATTGAAGCCCTGATTAGAACTTCCAAATTGGGTTAAGAAATTTAAAACAGAATATCATGGAAAAAAACATTATTAATTGTCATACACACGCCTTCAATTTTACCTGTGTACCCGACGCTTTTTTAAGTAATTATGTACAACGAATTATTGCTCAGATTGCTGCAGGTCTGCTACGGGTAAGGTGGTTGTCAAGGCCTGTTTTGTTTTTGGTGAAAGCTTTGGCAAATAACAAAACAAAGAAAATGATTGATTTCTTATTAATAGGAACTTCAAAAAGTGTTGAAGATGTTTTTACTGAATTAAGAAAGGGTTATCAGGGTATCTACCCTAATGCCAGAATGGTAATTTTGACGATGAATTTCGATTACATGACTCAAAAGGGGAGTAGCGGTCTGTTTGAAACGCAATTGGCTATGATCAAGGATTTAAAGCGAAAGTATCCTGATGTCTGCCTTCCTTTTTTAGGAATAGACCCTCGAATGGAAGAGCATGGAGTAGAACTGATTTCGTATCTTCATTCTTACTTCAATAAAACAAATTATAGTGGTTTTGTTGGATTAAAACTGTATCCATCTTTGGGCTTTTATCCATTTAATCCTCAATTAGAAAAAGTGTATAGTTTTGCGGAGGAACATAGTATTCCTATGATGACACATTGTACTCCTGACGGGGCGTATTATGCAGACTCAAAAGTGCCTGAAAGTTTACAAATACCTGTAAGTTTCAATTACTTAACTCAATACTCTGATTTGCCGGATGGCGTATTTGAGGCTATTCAGGAACTGAGGCAAACTATAATGCATAACCTTGATAAAAAACCTGCGGATTTTTGTGATTTTTTCCTCCACCCGCTTAACTATTGGGATGTATTAGATAAATTTCCAAAGTTAAAAATATGTCTTGCACATTGTGGCGGAGAAGAAACGATTGTAGGAGGCAATAAAGGTACAACTGCCGAGAGATGGTATCAGAATGTAAAAGAAATTGTTACCCGCAAAGCTTTTGCAAATACCTATGCAGATGTTTCATTCGTGCTTTATCGTGATGATGTGATTGAAGCAATACGTAAAGATATGGATGCGAATCCTTTGCTTTCTCAAAAACTGCTTTTTGGTACGGATTTTTTTATGACTACCAGATATGTGAAAGAATTTGATTTGGTGGAAAATTTCAGAAAAAAAATCGGCGAAACATACTGGCATCAATTAGCTATTGTAAACCCAAGAAAATACCTGACTTCTGATTTCTTTAACGCACAATTGATTTAAATTCTTGATGATAAGTGGAGTAGGAAAATTGAATTTTCACTACACCTATTTTAAACACTAATAGTTATAATATTAACCTATAGATTTTTAATGAAATCCCCTTAGGCAAAATATAATTATCTGGTACTAAATCATTACTTATCAATTCAAAACCATTTCGCTCATAAAAGCGATGAGCCGCATGAGTAACCAATGGGGTGTCTAACAAAATTTCTCTAAATTCCTGATGTTTGGCTTCTTGTAATAAAATGTCAAATAATTGCTGAGCTAAACCAATGGGTTTGCCTCTATATTCTTTTTTAATAAACATCTTACGCAAAACAGATTGTTCATTATTAAGCCTTTCCAAACCAATAGTACCAACAACCTCGTCTTTTTTGTTAAGAGCTACCCACAGCCAGTTGCCTTTATCATTATAAAAAGCTTTCAGATTATGTAAATCAGGCTGTCTTTGAGCGGTTAACCCTAAATTAAACTCTCCATTCTGGATAGACAATACCATATCCTCTACTTGTCGCTGGTATTTTTCGTCAAAAATTTTGATTTCAATAGCATTTTCTCTCATTTCTTTGAAAGTCTCATAATATTGCTTTTTGAAATCATTATTATCCAGAAAATGCTCAAATTCCTCTAAGGCCAGAAGAATATTCTGTTGAGAAGCACGAATAATTTTTGCATTATTCTCTCTGAAACTAACCCACATTTCTTCCAATTGAGGTAGGTTTGCCCACGCTTTTTCAGACAGCTTTAAATGCCTTTTTCTGGCATCCTGTCCCGATTTTTCCGAAACTATCCAGCCAGCTTTTTCCATTTCTTTGGCTAGCTGAATCACACCTGGATGAGAAATATTGAGAATTTCCGCAATTTCCATTATTCCTTTTTCACCCTCCTTACTTAATAAATAAAACAGAGGAAACCACTTCGACTCAAAGTCAACACCCGAGTTTCGGTATATTTCCGAAACCGATTTCATCATGCGGTCGCTTAGTCGTTTTAAACGACTACCGAGTGCCAAAGCACCCAAATCTGATATTAAATCCATAATAGGTAATTAATTACGTAATTAGTTACGCAAATATTTGGAGAATAAATTTATAATGCAAATTTTTGTGAAAAATTAAAGAATGATGGAAATTATAAATGCTACAATTACCGATTTAAACACCTTAATGAGCTTATATGATAGCGCCATAGCGCATCAAAAAGAAGTAAGTGATTTAGTCTGGAAAGGCTTTAATAAAGCAATGGTACTAAAAGAAATTGAAGAAAACCGCCAATGGAAAATTATAATTGATGGGGAGATAGCCTGTGTATTCATGACAGCCTTTAATGACCCTCATATCTGGGATGAGCGAGATAAAGATTCAGCTATTTATGTACATCGCATCTCAACTAACCCTGATTTCAGGGGTAGGGGATTTGTGAAATTGATTACGGACTGGTCTATTAATTTTGCCAAAATCAATCAGATAAATTTCGTCAGATTAGATACCTGGCAGGATAATGCCAAACTACACCAGATATATCTTAATGCCGGATATACTTATGTTGGTATAAAACAGATAGTTCCTACAGAAGGCTTGCCTGTCCATTATTGGGGTGTTACCTTGGGTCTATTTGAAATCAAAGTTAATTGATAACTTTTAACTTATCGAAATGTCATATTTATCTAATAAGCCTGCAACGCCCTGTAAAGAGAATCTGGCTTTCTTAATCTTATTTCTTTCAGGATCGATTGAATAATTATAGGCAGTTCTGAAATCAGTTTTTTCCAGATTGGTATTATTAAAATTGCTTCTTGTTAAATCAGAATTGTCGAAAACAGCACTATTTAAATCGGCATCAGAAAAATCTACTTCATGTATAGTACAATCCTTAAATTGGGTCTTTTTAAGATTCAGGTTCTGAAAAGTTGAAAGATTAAGCAGGCAGTTTTCAAAATGCACTTCAAAAAGAAAAGGATTACATTCATCAAAATGAACACCCAGAACCTTACAAGATTTGAAATTCACATCTTTAAATGATGTATTTTTTGTGCGTGCCATACTTAAATTACAATCCTTAAAGGTACAATCTGAAAAAATATAACCCGACAAATGAACCTCAGCGAAATTGCAGTTGCTGAAAGTACAGTTTTCATATTCACCTTTGGCAAGGAGAGTAACAGCAAAATCAACTTTATCAAAAGAGAGTTCTTCAAAATAGGCTTTATTCATAAACTGATTATTTTCTTCGCATTAAGTTATCTAAAACAATAGCTGTGGCAATGCCCACATTTAATGACTCAGCATGCCCGAATCTTGGAATCGTTACTTTATCAGTTACAAATTTTTCAACCGCTTCGCCAATCCCATTCGACTCATTCCCTAAAATGATGTATCCGGCATTCGGGAAACTAAATTTATGTAGATTTGTGTGATTCAGAAAAGTACCTATTATAGCGGGCATATGCGTTGAAATCTGCTCAAAATAGGCTTGCAGGTTAGTATAAAAAGCCTGGATTCTTGTAAATGAACCCATCGAGGCAGCAATTACTTTAGGGTTATAGAGATCAACGGTTGTATCAGAACAAACGACTTTTTTAATACCATACCAATCGGCAATACGCAAAATCGTGCCCAGATTACCAGGGTCTCTAATATCATCTAAAACCAAAACAAATTCGTTTTCGGTGGTTTTTAAATATATATTGGGTTTCATTTTTACTATTGCTACCGCTGAATCATTACTTTTCAGCGTACTTATTTTCTCAAGTTCAGTTTGAGAAATTTGCTCAACTGATATTTTTTTTATTTTTTTTTCGTTTTCTTCAAAGAATTTAGATGTACATAGTACTAACTCAATCCCGAAATCAGAATCTATTAATTCAATGACACTTTTAGCACCTTCTACTAAAAAAGAATGGTGTTCTTGACGATATTTTTTTATTTGTAAGGATTGAACGTATTTTTGTTGCTGTTTAGAAAACATATCAATATTAATTTATGCGTTTTTATTATTTATCATCAAGACATACCGGAGCCCAAAAAACACAAACAAATGTCGTGAGTGATAAAATTAAATATCTGCTTCCATTCCTATTTATATTCTTCTTTTCATGTTCACGAGAGGTACAATTAGAACGAGACGAATATCGTTTGCATAGTCTGGCTTTCAAAGGTAATAAACAAATTTCAACTGAGGAATTAGAATACCTGATTCCACCTACTCAAAAGCCCAACCGACGGCCTTTTAATCTACCAGTTACACCCTATGTAGGATTATATAATTTAGGAAAAGCATTTTACGATAGTACTAAAATTAAAAAAAGACTAAATAAATGGGATATTAAACTCAAGACCTTACCCAGCACAGGAAATTTTGATGCAGATATAGAGAAAAAGAGAGCAAGGTATCAAAGAAAAAAAAGTATTTACCAGGACAGGTTAGACACCAAAGAAAACTGGTGGATGAAAAACGTAGGAGAACCACCTGCAAAAATTACAGAAGCATCCATTAAACATACATCTGAAACAATTCAGAAATATATTTATAATAAAGGATATTTTGATAATACAGTTACTTATCAGATTGATTCTACCACTAATAACAGGGGTATAAAACTCACATATCTGGTAGAGGAAAGGAATGCCTATTATATTGATAGTGTAAGATATGATATTAAAGACCCACGTATAGATAGCATCTTAAAGGTTACAATGGCTGCCACAATGCTGAAGGCAGGAGAAAGGGTAAATATGGACAATATTACCTTAGAAAAAGGTAGAATAGAATTATTATTGAAAGATGAAGGATATTATAATTTCATAGCAAAAAACTACATTTCGACTGAAATTGATACGACAGACTATATTAAGCGGAATTATAAAGTGAATGTAAAGATGTTGGTTAGGAACCCATTGTTAAGGGAGCAACATGAGCAATTTTATTTTGAATCGGTAAACTTTATTTCGGCTGATCCTTCAAATGACCAAACCATAGGAGGCGATACCACTCAAATCAGGTATAGCGGTATTAATTATACTTTTATTGGTAAGCGGTTTCCTACAAGATTGTTAGATAAAAAGATTCTGATTCGCCCTGATCAGCTGTTCAGAATTTCGTTGGTGAACGAAACTAATCGACAACTTTACGGCCTTGATCAATTTGCATTTGCCAATATCCGTTTTACGCAATTGCCTGATAACCGTCTTAGAACGGATATTATTGCACCTACTAACCCTAAATATACTGCCTCGTATAATTTCGATGTTAATAATATTAATGGCATCCTGGGTGGCGGGGCTAATGTTTCTTTGCGTGCGAGAAATCTGCTAAGTGCTTTAGAAACGACAGAATTAGGTTTAAGAGCTAATCTGGAAGGGCAACCGGGATTAGATACTACTGTTCAGCGAAGCCGAGAATTAGGGGCTAATCTTGCGTTTAACTTTCCTAAAATTATTTTTTTTAGTAGGGTTGCTAATCTTTTGAGTTTGAAAAGTCCACGTACGCAATTGGCTTTAAGTTATAATAATTCTGCTCAACAGCTTTATCGGAGACAGGTTTTCAGATTAACAGGCAACTACGCATGGCTCAAATCAAAATATGAAACCATTCAGATTTCGCCCTTTGATATAAACCTGATTAATACTCCTTATAAAAGTTTTGCCTTTGACTCAATTCTTACTTATGAAGCTCAACGGGGGAATAATCTAAAGGTTTTATTTGATCCTCAATTTGTTTCGAGTATCAATGCCACCTATATTTTTAATAATCAGGAGCAAGGTAAAAATATCAAAGCGAGGTATCTGAGAGTTTTCGTTGAATCAGGCGGTACAACTCTTAACTTTTTCCCAAATAAAAATAAAATCAATTTTATCGATCAGGTATTTCCATTAGATACTATTCAGCGAGCTTATTTCAGATTTGTAAAGCTGAATATAGATTTCAGGAAATATTTTCCGATTAATGCAAAAGATTCCTGGGCTTATCGCCTAAACGTCGGAGTTGCTCATCCTTACGGTGACAATCAGGCTTTACCATTTGAAAAGAACTTTTTTATTGGTGGACCTAATAGTATCAGGGCCTGGAGACCACGTTCTTTAGGGCCGGGTTCTGCACAAGGGGTAACAGTCGGCAATCGGTTCTTTCAACAGCCTGGAGATATTCTGTTAGAAGGCAGTATAGAATACCGCAAATATATGTTCAGATTTATTGGAAACTGGAATGCTGGTCTTTTTATCGATGCCGGAAATGTATGGAAATGGTATCAGATTAACTCTAAATACAATGAGGCCAATTTTGACTGGAATAGATTTTACAAAGAATTTGCCGTCGGTACTGGAGCTGGTATCCGTTTAGATTTGGATTATTTTGTCGCCCGTTTCGATTGGGGTGTAAAAGTAATAGACCCCTCAAGAGACTCGGGTGACCGCTTTGTTTTAGATAAAACCCGATTAGGTAGAAATAACGATTATTATCCTGTTTTTCACTTTGCCATAGGTTACCCTTTTTAACCAATAAAAGTGTTTAAAGCCATTACCCCAGCTAATCCTGATATTGATACAAGCGTTTCCATAATAGACCATGTTTTGAGTGTTTCAGTCATAGAAAGCTGAAAGTATTCTCTGAAAAGCCAGAATCCCGAATCATTTACGTGTGAGAACATCATACTACCTGCGCCAATGCTAAGTACCATCAGGTGTGGTTCGGTATGTGTAGACGCTAATAAGGGAGCTACGAATCCAGCTGTGGTAATACCCGAAACGGTAGATGAGCCGACAGCCACACGAATAATAGCTGCCATTCCCCAAGCTAAAACAAGCGGGTGTAAAGAAGATGCCTCCATCATGGATGCAATAGATTGATTTACTCCTCCATCAGTCAACACTTGTTTTAATGCACCAGCACCACCAAAAATCAAGAATAACATAGCTACTTCTTTGATGGAGTTTCCTAACAGAGTAGTTATTTCATTCATTGTTTTATTCTGCTTAACTCCCAAAGCGTAAATAGCAAATATTACTGAAATAAACATACTCACAATAGGATCTCCAACAAAGGTAACGACTTTAAATAGAAAAGAATCTTTGGCAAAGTATGGTAGAATAATGGTTGATAGGCCGATAAGCAGAATCGGTAATAAAACTGAAATAAAACTCATTGACGTTGAGGGCATTTGGTCATCTTTGAGTTCGGGTGCGATAAATGCCTTGTTTGGCATGGTCAGGTATTTTTTTAAAGTGCTGCCAAACAACGCGCCTGAAACTAAAATGGCTGGAATGGCTACTATGATACCATAAAAGAGTGTTAAACCCATATCTACATTAAACTGTTTGGCTATAGCCAAAGGTGCAGGATGAGGGGGTAAATATCCCTGTGTAACTGAAAGGGAAGCTAACATAGGTATCCCTATATAAACCGCTGGTAATTTATAACGATATGAAACGGTAATTACTAATGGAGCTATGAGCATAAAGCCCACAGAATAAAAGAGTGGTAAACCTACAATAAACCCTGTAATCATAAAAGCCCAGCGTACATAACCCGTACCAATAATATCTATCATTTTGGTTGAGATTCGTTGTGCTGCCCCACTTTGTGCTACTAATTTACCTAACATAGCACCTAAGGCAATAATAGCTACAATAGAGCCGAGAGTTCCACCGATACCTTGCTGAATAGCTGTTAAGATTTGATCTGGGGGCATTTGTAATGCCAAACCGATACCTAAAGCAACAGTTAAAAAAGAAAGAAAAGTATGAAGCTTGAAGTAAGAAATGAGCACAATAAGTATAGTAAGCCCAAAAATTGTGATGAGCAAAGGCATAAGGGCAATAGTTTTAAGGTTGAATGAGCAGCAAATTACAAAGGATTATTGAGAATAAGTAGTTTAAAAAAATGGATTGTGGTTATTTTAACAATAAATAATTGCGATTATTCTGACATTATGGCAGTATTGTCGTAAATTTGTGTCTTAATTAAGTAAGCCTCCTGAAAAGAACAAGAACTTTATTTTTTTCAATGAGGTTGTGTTTGATAAATCAAGGTCAATATCATGAGTTTAGTAACAAGCAGATTAGAGATTCTGAAAGAAGAAGATAAAAAAGATTTAGATGTAGCGCGCATTAGTGTAGATGAAGAAAGCGATGCCAAGCGTAAACTATATATAGAGAGCTATGGATGCCAGATGAACTTTGCAGACAGCGAGATTGTAGCTTCTATCTTGAGAGAAAATGGTTTTGCAACAACTTCTAAAATAGAAGAAGCAGAATTGATTTTGCTGAATACCTGTGCAATCAGAGAAAATGCTGAGCAAAAAGTCAGAAACCGTCTTCAGCATTTAGTACCCATGAAGAAAAAACGCCAGCAAGTAAAAATCGGTGTATTAGGCTGCATGGCAGAGCGTTTGAAAACCAAGTTTCTGGAAGAAGAGAAAATTGTGGATATGGTGGTAGGACCTGACGCCTACCGTGATTTGCCAAATCTGATTAATGAGGTAGAAGACGGGCAAAAGGCTGTTAATGTATTTTTATCAAGAGAAGAAACCTATGCTGATATTACACCCATTCGTTTAGATTCAAACGGAGTTACCGCTTTTATAAGTATAATGCGAGGTTGTGATAATATGTGTAGTTTTTGTGTTGTACCTTATACTCGTGGACGTGAAAGAAGTCGTGATCCATTTTCAATTGTAAAAGAAGCTACTGAACTTTATGAGCAAGGCTATAGAGAGGTTACATTGCTTGGCCAGAACGTTGACTCGTATAAATGGAAAGGAGTGAATGGGGAATTAAGCACCACCAATTTTGCTAATTTATTAGAAATGGTAGCGTTGATCAATCCTGATTTACGTGTACGGTTCTCAACTTCTCACCCCAAAGATATTACAGACGACGTGCTTTATACTATGAAAAAGTATGACAATATCTGTAAATATATTCACTTGCCAGCTCAAAGTGGCAGCAGCCGTATTCTTGAACTAATGAACAGAACCTATGACCGTGAGTGGTATATGGGTAAAATAGATAGAATACGTGAAATTTTAGGTGAAGATTGTGGTATTTCTCAAGATATGATTACGGGTTTCTGTACTGAAACCGAAGAAGATCATCAGGATACGCTTTCTTTAATGGATTATGTAAAATATGACTACGGATATATGTTTGCCTATTCAGAAAGACCAAATACACCTGCGGCCAAGAAACTGACCGACGATATACCGAATGAAATAAAAAACAGGCGACTAACAGAGGTTATCAACAAGCAGCAATCTCACTCATTGTCGCGTAATCAAATGGCTATCGGTAAAGTCCATAAGATTTTAGTTGAGGGGTTCTCCAAACGTTCGACAGAGCACCTATGTGGCAGAAATGACCAGAATAAAATGGTTGTTTTTCCGAAAGAAAATTTTCAAAAAGGCGACTATGTGAACGTATTAGTAACTGAATGCACAGCGGCTACCCTGATTGGTAAAGCAGTTGCAGAAGTTTTAGTTTAAAATTACAATGACCAACAACGCAGAAATACAATCAGTCAAGAATAGGTTCGGAGTTATTGGCAATGCTCCTGCATTGAATTATGCTTTGAGTATTGCCGTACAGGTAGCCCCAACCGACCTGACAGTATTAATAACAGGAGAGAGCGGTAGTGGAAAGGAATCTTTTTCAAAAATAATTCATGCATTAAGTAGTCGTAAGCACGGGCCTTTCATAGCAATAAACTGTGGCGCTATACCAGAAGGTACTATAGATTCGGAGTTATTCGGGCACGTGAAAGGGTCATTTACAGGAGCCATCGACGACCGCAAAGGCTATTTCGAAACTACTAATACGGGTACAATTTTCTTAGATGAAATAGCCGAATTACCTATTGGTACACAGGCACGTTTGTTGCGTGTATTAGAAAACGGTGAGTTTATTCCGGTCGGGTCTTCAAAAGTAAAGAAAACAGATGTGAGAGTAGTTGCGGCTACTAATGTGAAACTTTTAGAGGCAGTTGAAAGAGGGAAATTCAGAGAAGATTTGTATTATCGATTAAATACAGTTCCAATCTATGTGCCGCCGCTTCGTGAAAGAGGGTATGATATTGACCTGCTTTTCAGAAAATTCTCTTATGATTTTGCTGAGAAAAATCATATCCAACCTGTTGAGCTTACGGAAAGTGCTACACAATTGCTGATGAGTTTTCGTTTCCCAGGAAATATCCGTCAATTAAAAAATATTGCTGAACAGATTACTATCTTAGAAACAGACAGATTAGTTTCGGCAGAAGTATTAGCAAAATATCTGCCACGTGAACAGGTAAGTGGGTTACCTGCCTTGTTAAAAGGAATGAATGGAGGGAATGATGGGGGTATATCTGAAAGAGACCTGTTATATAAAGTTTTATTTGATATGCGCAAGGACATGACCGATTTGAAAAAATTAGTTCTGTCTTTAATGCAGGGAGGGCAGATAAACCCAGAAACGATGAAACAGCATAGTGAATTGTTTAATGGTATTCACACGGATGAGAGCGTTTCATTAGTACCTCAAACAATGTATGGCCCGGTTGCCAGTCCTTTCCAGTCATATCAACCAGTCGATGAGGGTGGGTTTATCAAAATTGATGACATTCAGGATGACAGGAATAATGTGGAGGATATTTCGCACGAAACGCAGGAAGATTCGTTTTCATTAGAGAAACAGGAAAAGGAAATGATTATCAAGGCATTAAAGAAAAATGGGTTTAAGCGTAAATATGCCGCTTCTGACTTAGGTATTTCTGAAAGAACATTATACAGAAAAATCAAGCAATATGATATTGAAGACGAATAAATTACCTGAGATAAAAGCGGGCATCGTATTAAAGAGATATTTGTTTCTATCTCTTTTTTTATGCGCATCAGTTATGCTTGACTCCTGCAAAATATATTCTTTTACTGGTACTACGTTATCCTCAGATTTAAAAACCATTACGATACAGAACTTCGTAATGAATACTGCCGGTGGCCCAGCTAATCTTACGTTGAATTTCACTGAAAAACTGAAAGAGTATTATCAACGAAATACGAGCCTGAAATTAAAGCCTAATGATGGGGATCTGTTTTTAGAGGGTTCAATTACCGGGTATGAACTTACACCTGTGGCAGCTACGGCCAGCGATAAAGCTGCCCTTAACAGACTAACCATTAGAGTAGAGGTAAGATTTGTGAATACCAAAAATGAAGATGAGAGTTTTGAAAAGGAATTTTCTTTCTATCAGGACTTTCCTCAGGAACAAACGCTTGCACAGGTAGAGGGGTCATTAGTGCCTAAAATTCTTGACCAACTGGTGCTAAATATCTTCAACGATACGGCAGCGCAATGGTAATAAGGTCTTTGGTTTTAATAGGATATTTTAATCTTTTTTTTGCACTTTTATAAGGTATTTTCAATCTATCAATGGTAAAATAAAAAATCTATATTACCTTTGTTCTTCGATTAACGAATCGAAACCCCTTCACAAAAAAAATGCCAAAAAATCCCAATATTAAGTCAGTTCTTATCATAGGCTCAGGCCCCATTGTCATCGGTCAGGCGTGCGAATTTGATTACTCCGGCTCTCAGGCAGCAAGATCCATTAAAGAAGAAGGTATTGAAGTGAGTTTGATTAACTCAAATCCGGCTACAATCATGACGGATCCTATCAATGCTGATTACGTGTATCTGAAACCATTAGAGAAAAAATCCATCATAGAGATTCTTGAAAAACACAAGTCGATGGGTAAACCGATTGATGCTGTTTTACCAACTATGGGTGGACAAACCGCACTTAATCTTGCGATTGATTGCGATAAGGGTGGAGTTTGGAAGAAATACGGTGTACAGATTATTGGTGTTGATATTAAGGCCATTGAGACAACAGAAGACCGTGAGAAGTTCAGACTAAAAATGCTCGAATTAGGCATTGGCGTATGCAAAGGCCGCACTGCCCGTTCGTTTCTGGAAGGAAAAGAAATTGCGCAGGAAATTGGATTTCCATTAGTTATTCGTCCGTCTTTTACATTAGGTGGTACTGGTGGTGGATTTGTGCATAGTCCGGAAGATTTTGATAAAGCACTTAATCATGGTCTACATGCTTCTCCTGTGCATGAGGTATTGGTTGAACAATCAATCTTAGGTTGGAAAGAGTTTGAGTTAGAGTTATTACGAGATAATAAAGGTAATATTGTTATTATTTGTACTATCGAGAACTTTGACCCAATGGGTATTCATACAGGAGACTCGATTACCGTAGCACCAGCCATGACCTTGCCGGACACCATTTATCAGAAAATGCGTGATATGGCCATCAAAATGATGAATGGGATAGGACAGTTTGCCGGAGGGTGTAATGTACAGTTCTCGCTGCATCCTGATACAGATGAAATCATCGCTATTGAAATTAACCCTCGCGTGAGTCGATCATCAGCGTTAGCCTCAAAAGCTACAGGGTATCCGATTGCAAAAATTGCTGCAAAAATGGCTATTGGTTACAATCTTGATGAGTTAATAAACCCGATTACCGGAAGTACTTCTGCCTTTTTTGAGCCTGCCATCGACTACGTAATTGTAAAGGTTCCACGATGGAACTTTGATAAATTTCATGGGGCTGACCGTTCATTAGGCTTACAGATGAAATCTGTAGGTGAAACGATGGGGATTGGTCGTAATTTCCAGGAGGCCTTACAGAAAGCTTGTCAATCGCTTGAAATTCGACGCAATGGATTAGGTGCAGATGGCAAAGAATTGAGAGATCAGGAGGCGTTAAAGAAATCTTTGGCTAACCCGTCATGGAATCGCTTATTCCATATCTACGATGCCTTTAAAGCGGGGCTTTCTTTCAAAACGATTCAGAATCTTACCAAAATAGATAAATGGTTTTTGAGGCAGATTGAAGAACTGATATTGTTGGAGAAGGAAATTGAGAAGTTTTCAATTGATGATTTACCAAAAGATTTATTGTTGGCTGCCAAGCAAAAAGGCTATGCTGATCGGCAGATTGCTCATCTGTTAACCTGCAAGGAAAGCCAGGTTTTTAATAAAAGAAATGCTTTAGGTATTAAACGGGTATATAAATGTGTTGATACCTGTTCTGCGGAATTTGAAGCAAAAACTCCTTATTATTACTCGACATTTAATTCAAATCAGGAAAACCCTGATAATGAATCGGTAAGCTCGAATAAAAAGAAAGTATTGGTATTAGGTTCTGGTCCAAATCGTATCGGGCAAGGGATTGAGTTCGATTATTCGTGTGTGCACGGAGTATTGGCTGCCAAAGAATGTGGTTATGAAACCATCATGTTAAACTGTAATCCTGAGACCGTTTCAACCGACCCCGATATTTCGGATAAATTATATTTTGAGCCTGTATTCTGGGAGCATGTATATGATTTGATACAGCATGAAAAACCAGAAGGGGTAATTGTGCAATTAGGTGGGCAAACTGCCCTGAAAATGGCAGAAAAGCTTACCAAATATGGTATCAAAATAATAGGTACTTCTTATGATGCTTTAGATCTGGCAGAAGATAGAGGTAGATTCTCTGAACGTTTAAGAGAGTTGAATATCCCTTATCCTTTGTTTGATACTGTTCGTAGTGCAGATCGGGCGGTTGAAGTTTCCCGAGAGTTGGGCTTTCCGCTTTTAGTACGCCCAAGCTATGTATTGGGAGGGCAAAGTATGAAGATTGTTATTAACGAACAGGAATTGGAGCAACACGTAGTAAAGATTCTGAATGATATTCCTGATAATAATATCCTGATAGACCATTTTCTTGAAAATGCCATTGAAGCTGAAGCGGATGCAATCTGCGATGGTAAAGATGTGTATATTATTGGTATTATGGAGCATATTGAGCCGGCAGGCATTCATTCAGGAGATTCTTATGCTCTTTTACCACCGTTTGATTTAAGTGAAAATGTAATAGCCCAGATTGAAGAATATACCAAGAAAATTGCAGTGGGCTTGAATACTGTGGGGCTAATTAATATTCAGTTCGCGATTAAAGATGAAAAGGTATATGTAATTGAAGCCAATCCAAGAGCATCTCGTACGGTACCATTTATTTGCAAAGCCTATCGTGAGCCTTATGTGAATTATGCAACTAAGGTGATGTTAGGCGAGAAAAAGGTAAAAGACTTTAAGTTTAAACCTTATAAAAAAGGTTATGCTATCAAGATACCGGTTTTCTCATTCAATAAATTCCCGAATGTAAATAAAGAATTAGGACCTGAAATGAAATCGACAGGAGAGGGTATTTATTTCATTAAAGATTTAACGGATGACTTCTTTTTACAAGTCTATTCAGAAAGAAATCTGTATTTGAGCAGATAATATTAAGAAATGTTAAAATAAAAGCCATTCTGAACAGAGTGGCTTTTATTTTTGTTTATTTAAGAGAGTAGGGTTTTCGTTATAGAAAACTTTGAAACCAATATTAAAGCGAATATGTGGCTGAGTTTTAAAAAGTTTATTAAATACTTTTTTCTTGTATTCTTCATACTCTTTATCGGATTTATTGCCTTCAATTTCGATGCTGCGGTATATGGCTTTCGTCAGGCTAAAGGACAATTGAAAATTATTTTTAATACGCGTCCTGTTAAAGAAGTCATGGAAGATAAAACTTTTCCTGACTCATTAAAGAAACGTATTGAACTGATTCAGGAAATTAAACGGTTTGCTGTTGATTCTTTAGGGCTTAATTTATCAGAGAACTATACCACATTTTATGATCAGCATCATAAGCCTATTTTATGGGTTATGACTGCTTGCGAACCATTTGAGTTAAAAGCGAAAAAATGGCGGTTCCCGATTGTAGGTGCTTTTAGCTATAAAGGATATTTTGAAAAAGAATTAGCAGATAAGGAAATAACTGAATTAAAAAAGCAAGGATTTGATACTCAATTAAACGAGGTATCTGCATGGAGCACTTTGGGGTATCTGAAAGATCCTATACTGAGTTCAATGCTTTATTATTCTGATGCCCGCTTAGCGGCCCTTATTATTCATGAACTGACACATGGAACACTTTTTGTGAAAAATAACCTTGAGTTTAACGAGAATCTTGCCGATTTTATCGGCGAATATGGAGCTATCAGGTTTTTAGCGTATAAACACGGCAAAGATTCGGGAGAATTAAAGAAGTATGAACTTTCAAAGAAATTTGGCGATTCCTATACTGAACATTTAATCAGAGGGGCAAAACTATTAGACAGTTTATATCGTAATTTTAATAAAAACTTAACAATTACTCAGAAAACTTCGGAGAAATTTGATTTAATACAAAAAATAATGGCTTCGACCGATACGTTGATGAAAGGAGAGATGCAATCTCTCAGAAAAAATCGCAATCGTACTTCTGAGGTAAACAATGCCTATTTTATCGGTTATCTGACCTATCAGAGCAAGCAAAATCAGTTTGAAGAAGAATTTAGAACAAAATTTAATCAGGATTTTAAAAAGTATCTGGCATACCTAAAAAAAGCGTATCCAAGTAGTATAGTTTTCTGATATTGGCATATTTTTTTATACCCTTTGTTTAGAATAATTAAGGATGAAATATATCTTAAAAATATTAATCGTTTGTTTTTTATTAATTACCTCGTCATTTACTTTAGGAGATACTTACCGTTTTATCCCCAATACAAGTTTTAAAGCGGGAGAATATTTTGAGTATAAGGTAAAATATGGGATATTACCAGTTGGAGAGGCAACGGTAGAGGTAAGTCCTCAGATATATTCGGTGAACAATCGCGCTTGTTACAGAATCAATGTTTTTGGTCGTACTACGGGTATAACAGACCTTTTTCATATTCGTAATACTTATCGTTCTTACTTAGATACTGCCGCTATTCTGCCACAGAAGTTTTTAATGAGTTTACAAGAGAATAGCTATAAGAAAGATCAGGTTATTTTGTTTGACCATTTTGCAAATTCTGCCTTAAGGGAACAAAATAATGAGAAGAAGTCTTTTAACCTGCCAAACAATATTCACGACGTAGTTTCGGGCTATTATTTTTTACGTACATTAGATTATTCAAAGATGAGAATAGGTGAAACTATATCATCGCCTATGTTTTTTGATGATGAAATATATTATATGAAAGTCAAGTACAATGGGAAGGGTACAGTAAAAACAAGATTCGGAAAAATTAATGTACTTAAACTAACTCCTATTTTGCCGCAGAATGAAATGTTTAAGGGGGAAGATGCGATAAAAATATGGGTATCAGATGACGGTAATCGCGTACCAATCAGAATTGAACTGGAATTCCCAATTGGTAGTGCCAGCATGGAAATTAAAGGTTATAAGAATACAAGATATGATTTTAACTGGCGGTGATTCGATAAATAAAATAATTGTCTTAACAATTAAAATATAAAATTATCTTTCTAATATTGCCTTAAAATAAGAAACAGGCATGAATATTCCTCTCTGGACTCCTTCTTCCACGTATATAGAGCAATCAAATTTAAGGAAATACGAATCCTGGTTACAGAATAGTAAAAATCTGATTTTCAAAGATTATCAGGCTTTATGGCAGTGGTCGGTTGATAATATTGCTGAATTCTGGGAATCAATTTATCAATTTTTCGAGATTCAAAGCAGCTCAGGGGTAATTCCGCCCTATCTGAATGTGCTAAACCAACCATCGAATGAAATGATTGGTACGAAATGGTTTGAAGGTGTAACTTTAAGCTATGCAGAGCATATCTTCCGTCATAAAAATATTGATAGACCAGCTATTATATACCAATCTGAAACACAACCTTTAACTGAGATTTCCTGGAAGAGCCTGGAAAGCAAGGTTTTAACAATACAAAATTATTTACAAGAAAAAGGAGTTCAGAAAGGTGATAGGGTAGTTGGGTATTTACCGAATACTCCAGATACAGTTGCTATATTTTTAGCAGTAAACTCTGTTGGGGCAATCTGGTCTTGTTGTTCACCTGATTTTGGGGTCGAGAGTCTGGCTGAACGCTTTCAGCAGATAGAACCAAAAATTCTTTTTGCTTGCGATAGCTATCATTATGGTGGGAAAATCTTCGATAAATTAAGTATTGTAAAAGAACTATCAAATCAATTACCGTCATTAATAGATACTATCATTGTAGATAGTACAGCCTGGGAACTTATAGTGTCGGCTAAACCTAAACAAAAGTTAAATTTTACGGCCGTTGAATTTAATGACCCGATCTGGATACTGTATTCATCTGGTACTACCGGAAAGCCCAAAGCCATTACTCATAGTACGGGCGGAAATCTGATAGAACATCTGAAAGCACTTGCTTTGCATCAGGATGTACAGGTGGGTGAACGATACTTCTGGTACTCAACAACCGGGTGGATGATGTGGAATTTTGCGCTTTCTTCTTTGGCATGTGGAGCAACCTTATGCCTCTACGATGGTTCTCCTGGATACCCGGATATTAATATTTTATGGCAATTTGCTAAAGAAGCAAAGGTAGACCATTTTGGTTGTGGAGCAGCATTCTATATCAATTATATGAAGCAGGATACCAACTTTTTTAAAGGTAACTTACTTAAGATTAAAACGTTGGGTTCAACAGGATCTCCCTTGCCATCAAAGGCTTTTGAGTGGATATATAAGCATATTTCTACAAATGTGCATTTAATTTCATTGAGTGGCGGAACGGATGTTTGTAGCGCATTTATGGGAGGCTGCCCGTATTTGCCTGTCTATTCGGGTGAAATCCAGTGTCGGATGTTAGGAGCTGACATAGAAGCATTGAATGATGAAGGAAAGCCTGTGTATGGGGAAGTAGGAGAACTGGTAATTAAAGAGGTAATGCCTTCTATGCCTCTGTATTTCTGGAAAGATGTAGAAAATCAAAAGTATAGAAGCAGTTATTTTGAAAAATATACTGGTGTCTGGACGCATGGCGACTGGATAAAGATTACCCAAAACTTAGGAGTTATTATCTATGGAAGATCAGATACCACTTTGAACCGCGATGGGGTTAGAATTGGCACAGCGGAAGTGTATAATGCGATAGAATCATTACCCGAAATAAAAGATAGTCTGATTGTTTGTATTGAAAAAACAGATGGGAGTTTTTTTATGCCTTTGTATGTAGTTCTGCATGAAGATCAGGAATTAAACGAGGAGTTAAAAAGTAAAATTAAGGCTCAGCTCAGAATACAGTACAGCCCAAGACATGTACCTGATGCAATTTTTGAGGTTCCTGAAATACCTTATACCATTAGTGGTAAAAAAATGGAAATGCCCATCAAAAAAATCCTGATGGGCACTTCTGTTGTGAAAGCGGTTTCTCTTGACGCTATGCGAAACCCTCAGTCAATAGACTGGTTTGTAAACCAAAATATCAATTAATATCTGCCACGATGATTACGGCTACGACTATTGTTATAATGACGTCTGTCGTTATGGTGGTGATGTCTGTTATATTTTGGAACTACAACAACTCTTGTTCTTGGCTGAACTCTATAATAAGGACGATGAACAACCGCAGGCCTGTCATAGTAGCGAACTGGTCGACCACTATACACACAACTTGAAAGCGACAAAGTAAGTAGGGCAAAAAGTCCTACCAAGGTTAGTGAACGAAATTTTGATCGATTTTTCATAATTTTTATAATCATTTTAATTCTTAGATTAATTAAAACCTAAATGGTTTAATTAATCTATCTATCTTACAATTAAAACGAGTATTTCCCTCACGATAATATATAGAAATTACTTAAATTGCTTATAAATCCTCCAGAAATAAAATTGAATTATGGCTCGTACTGAATCAACTATGCTTCCGATAGGGACATTGGCTCCTATTTTTATATTGCCTGATACTATTTCCGGACAATTACTTTCGATGAATGATTTACGTTCTGAAAAGGCAACAGTAGTAATGTTTATCTGCAATCATTGCCCGTATGTTCTCCATGTGAAAGATGAACTGGTTAAACTGGCAAGAGATTTTCAGCCCAAAGGAGTCTCATTTGTTGCTATAAGCTCAAATGATGCAGAACAGTATCCGCAGGACAGCCCGGAATCTATGAAGGTTTTTGCCAGAGAATCGGGCTTTACCTTTCCATACTTGTATGACGAAAGTCAGGATACTGCCCGTGCCTATGAAGCAGCCTGCACACCTGATTTTTATGTGTTTGACGGAGCATTGACTTTACGTTACAGAGGTCGCCTGGATGAGTCCCGACCCAAAATGGAAAACCCTAAGCCTGTAACCGGTAGTGATTTGAGAGGGGCTTTAAATGCGATATTAGCCAATCAATTGGTCTCAGAGATTCAGTATCCAAGTATGGGTTGTAATATTAAGTGGAAACAATAGGGGAAATATTCAATAAGCATCTATAATAATATCATTTATTTTAAGATTTAATACTACTATTTCCAGCATAACTATAATATGAGGCTGTTTAAACTTATATAAAAACTATACAATTGATGCTTGTTCTTAGCCTTACTTTTTGTCTTGATACAAAAAGTAACAAAAAAATCAAGAAAATTTAAACTCGCTGACGCTCAAACAGTAAATTTTCGGGCTAGGCTTCTAAAAAAAAGAAAAGTTTAAACAGGTTCTATGAATATCTGGAGTATATTCAAACGTTTGCAACCTTTTGTTAAGCCTTACCGGGGCTTGATTTATCTTGCTTTAATACTCACTTTATTAGGCTCAATCACTGCTCAGGTAAATCCGTGGGTATTGCGTTATACCGTTGACACTATTCAGGGAATGTTAGATAAACATCTGACGATTCAACGAGGCTATCCGCTACTATTAGAAATTACCTTGATTCTTTGTATCAAAGAGGTAATTAACTCCTTTATCACATTCGGACAGAAGTTCTATGGAGAAAAAATAAGGATAAATATCTCAACTGATTTATCTCAAGAGGTAGTTAACAGGATACTAAGCTATCAGATGGCATTTTATGCAGATAGTGAAAACCAGAAAGGTAAATTACAGACCCGAATTGATAGGGGAGTTGAAAGCCTGACAAAATTGGTACAAAACTTTTTTATTGATATTCTGCCACTCTTTGCCAATTCGATCATGGCACTAATCGTGATGTACACTGCAAATGTTTACGTAGGTATAGTCGCTACTATGATTTTACCTGTCTATTTCTGGATAAGCTATGTGCAGGCAGATAAGCTTCAAGGAGTAAGAAGAAAACTAAAGTTTCAACGGGAAAATAAAAGCAACGGCATTATTAACCTGATAGAATCAATAGTAGTCATTAAATCTTTTGTGAGAGAAAAATATGAAGAGACCAAGCAATATGGCCTGCAGATGAAACTCATGGATTTGCAATTGACCACCCGCAGAACCAACTTTTTATTTGATGCCATCAAGAGTTTTGTAGAACAGATAGGGGTGGTCCTGATTATTATTCTGACGGCCTATCTGGTTTTAGACCGACAGATTTCAATAGGGGCCATTATGTTTCATATTATGCTCTTTAATAGCGTATCTGCTCCTATCCGTCAGTTACACCGTATTTATGATGAAATGAACGATGCACTGACCTATTCAGAGGGCTTCTTTGATATTCTGGATAATAAAAGAGCACTTGAAAAAAGTGGTACTTTTCAGCCTGTTCATATCAAAGGAGACTACTTATTGAAAAATGTAGATTTCACTTATCCGAATGGAACAAAGGCATTAAATGATATTTCTATTGAAATTGAAAATGGCAAAACAACCGCTTTAGTCGGCCTTTCTGGGGCAGGGAAAAGTACTTTAATAAATCTATTAGTGAAATTTTATGCGGCCGATTCAGGACAAATATTATTAGATGGCATAGACTTAACTAAATATGATACCCAATTTCTTCGTGATGATATAGGAATGGTTTTGCAGAAGAATCATATTTTTAGAGGCAATATCGAAGAAAATATTCGCTATGGCAACATGATTGCCACTAAGGAAGAAATCATGGAAGCGGCTAAACAAGCTTCTTTACATGAACAGATTATGGAATTGCCGGACAAATATGAGTCAGACGCCCAACTATTGTCAGGCGGTCAGCAACAAAGAATTGCCATTGCCAGATTGTTTCTAAAAAATCCACCAATCATTATTTTAGATGAGCCTACCGCCAGCCTTGATGCCATTGCTACCGAGCAAATCAAGAATAGTCTGGACGATATTAAAAAAGGACGCACAGTTGTCATTATTTCACATAGCTTATCACAGATTATTGATTCAGATAAGATTATTGTGATGAAAAAAGGAAGAGTAGTAGAGCAGGGAGTTCATCAGGAATTATATGATAAAAATGGTGTCTATCGTGAAATTTTCAACGCCTCTGCCCGAAGCCTGAATCTGGAAAAAATAGCCAAGACTTTTGATATTGATGAGCAATAAAAATAGGCAGACTTTCGCCTGCCTATTCGTATAAATGTAAAATACTCCTAAACCTTTTTCGGATCCGGATGGATATAAGGCTTGCGATAAGGGCGTGCCAAAAGACCGTTGGCTTCCCGGTCGCCTACTATCTCGCGTTTTACCGGGTCATAGACAATTGGCCTGCCTATTTGCATAGAAACATTTGCTAATAGACAACTTGCTGTTGAAATATGACCTTGTTCAATATCTGCTACTGGTCTTCCTTTACTTTCAATAGCCGAAAGAAAATCTAACATATGGAGGCGAGTTGCAGGAGCTGCATTCAACTCTATTCTTTCTTCTGTTAAATCCTCCGGATATTTTTCTCTTTCATAAATTACATCTTTATGTATTTTATCGCCTTTACCTTGTGGAACAAAATCATAAGCCATTGTACTTGCCCATAATGTGCCTTTCTCACCATATAGGGTAAATGACCAGGGATAATCAGGATTATTTGGCGTGCCCCATGTACGGTGTTGCCAGACGCAATTCAGTTCAGGATATTCAAAAATTGCAGACTGTGTATCTTCGATATTAGATTTTCCCTCTTTTTGTACATAGATGCCTCCTGTTGAAGAAATTTTCGTTGGCCAGCCTAATTTCAACATCCAACGTACTGTGTCGAACATATGAATACACATGTCACCCATAATGCCGTTGCCATATTCTTTAAATGTCCGCCACCAACGGATATGCGGTAAGCCATCATACGGACGCATAGGAGCGGGACCAGTCCACATTTCATAATCCAGAAAATCTGGTACTGCTTCTACCGGAGGATTTCCATTGTTTCTCATATGAAAATAGCAGCACATTTCTACATGTGATACTTTGCCCAATAAACCGGCATCAACGATATTCTTTTTTGCTTCAATTAAGTGGGGGGTACTTTTACGTTGTGTGCCTACCTGCACTACTTTATTATATTTACGTGCAGCTGCGACCATTGCCTCGCCCTCCATTACATCTACACTGATAGGTTTTTGTACATATACATGGGCGCCTGCTTTTACTGCATCAATCATATTAAGGGCATGCCAATGGTCAGGAGTACCCACCAATACTATATCTAATTGGTTGTCAGCCAATAATTTTCGATAATCAGTATAAAGTTTAGGAACTTTGCCAGATTTCTGGCGTTGGCTTACGAGCTTTCCTGCCGCTTCAAGCATATTTTTGTCCACATCGCAAAGAGCTACTACTTCAACAGGAGCGACCTGAATGAGGCGGAATAAGTCACTTTTGCCATACCAACCTGTACCGATTAATGCGACACGATAAGCAGTTGGTGGATTGATAATGTCCATGCCTCTTGCGCCAAAAGTAGATAAAGCCAAAGAAGCAGACGCGCCTTGCATGAAGCGTCGTCGGTTAATATTAAAGTTATTCATTAGAAATAGAGGGGTTGACTTTGATGTTTTTAAAATCTACCAAGTTTAAGAATTTTTCTTAATACTTTTATAAATTTTAGCAGATACTTGCAAAAAATAATACTCAAATATAAGCCGGAATCGCAGACATTCAATGGCATTCTTTACAGATTACTGGCTAATATAGACTACTATACAATATTCTACAACAAATAGCTTAGATAAGTTGGAATAAGTTATAATTGTGGAATAATAAAAAAGGTCATAGAATTTCTACGACCTTTTCGCTCGGGGTTTGAATTTAACCTAAAAGATTTTATTGTTTCTTTACCAACTTATATTCTATTACTGGTTTACCGCGCTCACCACCATCAGATCCAAGCCCCATGCTCACAAATTTCAATTTATATATATTACCCAATGGGTCTTTCACGACATAGAAACGATCTTTTCTGATACCTGTAGTACCACCAGGTGCGGTTGAACGCCATTTGCTACCAATGGCATCTCTTGTTTTAACAAAGACAGTAGAAGCAATATTTGCTTCAACGTAATTAGCGTAGGTAACCGTACTTTCAAGAACTTCAGCTGCTTCTGCTCCGGCAACATAATTAAGCAATACGAAATCCTGAAACCAGTAAGGCGATGGAGGATTTGTGCCTGCGTTTGAAGTACTATATCCCCACTGAATATCCCAGTTAGTTTTACGAGGCTCTACAGTAGCAGTTTTACCGGTTTCTAAAGACAGGAAAGTAAAATTAACATCAGCATTTTTAGCAATATCAACTGTCTGGATAGTTGTTTCGCCAATTCTTGCAAATTGTACTTTATAGCCTTCACCATTGCGATTTACCTTTACTTTAAACCATTGCTTTTTAGCTTTGCTTCCCTGGAAACACACCAGATACACTTTGTTTTGAGATTCTGTAGCCGAAACCTCTGCAAAAGCAGTTTTAGTAAGGTCACCATCCCATGCGTCAGTTAAAGCTGCGGTGTTCTGATCTACTCCTGGAATGAATTCCAGATTTGGTACTGAAGAAGTATCAGCTAATGTTACGGCAGTAATATCTGTTTTAGCAGTAGCTGCAGCAGAAGACTCATAACCCGGATTTAGGATTACCCTAAACTGACCACCTTGATAAAATCCTAAATTCCAGCTTCTTCTGTCAACAAGCGTAGTAGCGTTAGCGCTTAGGTCTACATAAACAGCATTCGTATAATTTGATTCTGAGGTTTTACCCTCGAGCGTCAAGGTACTTCCGGTGGAAGTAATAGCGGCGAAACTTAATTTTAATTCAGTATTTGTTCCTGTTAATACAGGGCTACCGACTGCATTTATTTTCAAAGTAAGTGTTTCATCACCATTCAAAAATACATTTGCTTTTTTCTTTACCTTGAAAGAAACCCCAAATTGTCCTGATGGAATTGTCACATTGACCACATTGTTAACAGCTGCTGGCTCTGTCACAAACTCCTTATCATAAGTAACCAATGCTGGAGTTAATTGAATACTTATCGGAATTGCTATGTCAGTGGAGCGACTTAATGATATCTGGATGGTTGCTTCTTCACCATCAATGCCTTGTTGTGTGGTAGTAAATCCTGCTAAGTTGTCAGGCAATTCTACTTCTTCTTTGCATGCTCCCAGCATTATAATGCCGCATACAATCAGAAATTTGTTGAATAATCGATTCATTGGGTTTAAACTTTGGTTTGTATTGGATAAAAATATTAATGCTTTGTTAATTGTGCGGTCAAGCCGAGAAAATAAGAGCGCCCATAAGACATAGGTACAGATCCTCCACCCGAACTGTGTGCTCCTCCGCTGTCAACTGCGCTATTAGTTACCCTTGTGACATTAAACAGGTTTTTGATGCCTGCAAGGAGCGAGAAATTTTTGTAAAATACCTTATTAAATGTCAGGTCAGATGTATGGAAACCAGCAGTTTCAGCGAGCCGTGTTTGGACTCCTGACTCTATTGAAATAGCTTGATAGCCCGGTTGCTTACCAGTAAATTTGTAGAATAAGCTTATGCTTGTGGCAATTTTAGTGAAAGTATAACGGATGTTGGTATTTACTTCGCTCGACCATGTAAACTCAGGCAGGCTTTCAGTAGTTGAAAAACGATTGAAACGGCCTATATAAGAATATCCCAATGTAGCTTGCAGATTTTCCCAATAAAATGTATTATTAAAGGTAGTACCAGTTGTTTTGTACAGGTCTACGTTAAGGTAGGTAGAGACCTTTGGATCATTAGGGTCAACGCCAATTGAAATAAGGTTATTAAATACGTTATAAAAGACTCCTAAAGTAGAGTTCAGTCGAAGTTCAGGTTTTTCAATGAGTTGATAAGATAGAAAAGCATTGAAACTATTTGAGTTTTCCGCCTTCAGATTTGTATTTCCTCTGATCGAATGATTACTATCAAAAAAAGTAAAATATAATTCACGAAGGGCAGGTGACCGGAATCCACGCGCATAAGCTATTCTTAAATCAAGGCCGTTTGCTAAAGTAAATTTTGTAT
Organism: Emticicia sp. BO119; assembly: GCF_013912375.1. Taxonomy (GTDB): domain Bacteria; phylum Bacteroidota; class Bacteroidia; order Cytophagales; family Spirosomataceae; genus Emticicia. The sequence continues at coordinate 38,018 of NZ_JACETV010000009.1, forward strand.
TGATAGAAGGAATTACTGGTGGCGCATCGTAAATAGAATTTCTGATGAGTCGTAATCCTGGGCGAATGTTGATATTGGAATTGAGTTTTAATTCAGAAGAGGCAAAATAAGCAAACTCATTAATGGTTGGAGTCCCCTGTATCCTCGCTCCAGCACTTGAATTGATATTGGCTTCTAAGCCATGTTGTAATGATACTTTCGGCGAGAACTTGTGCTGACCTGTTAAGCGTGCAAACGTAGTTTGAAAAATGGCTTTATCCTGTGAGCCATCAATTAAAGACAAGGTTCTTCGGTCTCTTACCAGATCAATATCAGTAGTTTGAGTATTTCGGCTATAATCTGTGTAAGAAGCAGCCAGATTCAGGCTATTTGAGGCATTGAATTGGTATTCGCCCTGCATCTGATGAAACCAGCGGGTTGTAATATAATATTGGTCAGTTGCAGAAAGATTATTGGTTTGTGTACTAACGTAGGTGTTTCCCAAACTTTTTAGTGTTTCATTAGTGCCATTAAAGCGATACCATCCATTAAATTTCTGCGTTCGGTAAGAAATGCCTACCGTAGTAAGATACTGTTCTTTGGGCATCCATTCTTTAGAGCGTCCGGTTGAAAGCCCTTGCCAGCCTCCGAAGAAGTTACGGGTGAAGTTCCCCGATATCTGTAAGCCTTTTTTCTGCCAAGCTAAACCTAAAAATTCATTATGAGTACCTTCTCCCTGAAAAGCCTGATATTCGTTGCCTGACGTTTCTTCCTGGGCTCGTGCAGTAAGTATCCAATTAGCGCCATCTTCACCCTTTTTGGTAATGATATTAATTACCCCTGCGAGGGCATCAGAACCATAGGTTACAGACATAGGTCCTTCTACAATTTCAATTCTATCTATAATATTAATATCTATCTGTCCGATACTTTCACGAGTTGCACCTCTGTCTACCAATGGAACACCATCTAACAATACTTTTACATTCTGACCGGACATACCCATTAGTTGCACATCAGTTGTTCCTAAAGTCAAGTCATTTGAGAAACGCATTCCCAATTCGGTATTCAACACGGTCTGGATATTAGTGGCTCCACGCAATTTTATTTGTTCATTGGTAATGGTACGAACCTGATAAACAGAATTCCTGACAGATTGTGGTCCGAATTGCCCAGTGACTACTACATCTTGTAAATCATTGGATTTTTCATTTAAAGTAATATTTCCAAGCGAAACAAGTTTTTCACTTTTTATATCTATTTCTTTCTCAAAAGACTGAAAGCCCATAAACTGTATAACCAAAATTTGCTTCCCTGGAGGAGAATTGAGAGAAAAACTGCCGTCAGCCAGAGTCAACTGACCCAAGTGAGTATTTTTAATCGCTACTGAAGCACCTGCGATAGCCCCATTGTTATCAATTACCCTTCCTTCAACTTTTCCTGAACGTTCTTGGGAATAAATAGTAAAAGCTATCGCGTAAGCAAATATGAACAGATAAAGAAACCTCATTCTATATTTTATTTTTATTTAGACTTAATATAAATAACATACAAATGTAATAGTTTATTTAGACTAATTCCAAATAAAATTCTTACTTATTTATAAATTCTATAATTAGTCTCAAGAAAACGGCTAAAATCAGAGATCGTATAAAGGTTTGTTAATTCAGTAATTTAGGAAGTACACTTGAGTGGAAAAACAACGGCATCGCTCCAGATGAAGCGATGCCGTTGTTACAAAGGTTTTGTGAGGACTATAAATTCTTGTTTGTTTGACTGCAATTCATGGTGATTAACGATTTTTTGCTAACGTTGCACCACGGTTAATTTGTGTTTTGATAACAAAACTTTGAGATACTTTTTCAGTTGGTGTTTGAATAACGAAAGTGTACTCACCATCAACTAGATTATTAAGGTTAAATGCTTTGGCGTATTGAGCATCGCCTGATGCGTATTCGTTGTAGTAAACAATGTTATCGTTATCTACCAAAAATATCTGCGCTTTTTGTTTTGTCGGATTTTCGAATGACAATTTGAAACGTAGGCCACCTAAATTCTGAACATTAAGGTTGGCCACATTCTCTGATGCACTTACTTTCCCGTTTGAAGTGCTTTTGTTTGTTTGAGCAAAGCTTGTGCTTGCTGATGTTGCGATGATTGCGATTGCTACAATTAGTGCTTTCATAATTTTCTTTGAATTTTGTTTTCTATTGGAGTAAATACTTAAAAGATTAAACTAAAAAAAGTTATACCATTTATTGCCTCCACTGAAAACCTTTGTTGATGCAAAGTTATGTAACTAATTGAATACAAGTCAATTAATAAATTGTTAATTCGTGAAAGTTGTTTTAATAATATACCTCAATATGAGAATAGTGCAATGTTTTTAGGAAAACTACAAGAGAAAGTTTAAATAATCCTATCAAAAAAGTAGACTAATTTTTCGGTCAGAATTTTATTTGGGTAGAAATGATTAAACTGAAGCTATGAATAGTACAAAAAGCTAAAAAACAGTAGAAAATGCCTATTTTTAAGTCTATAAGTAAATAAATAATTTATCAGGGATAATTCATAAAAATTTATTTCTTTCGCATAAAAATTGTGTTGTCAAAAACATGCTTAGCATTAAGAATTTTCTGAAAAGTTATAATAATCATAGGATTTTAGAGATAGAGGAGTTAGAAATTCCGGAAGGTATTCATTGGTTTAAGGGTAATAATGGCTCTGGTAAATCGACACTTTTCAGATCGATTGCTGGTATTTTACCCTATAGAGGTGAAATATTATTCAACGGTTTGGACTGCCGTAAAGATGTAGTGGCTTACCGGTTATTAGTAAACCTTAGTGAAGCTGAGCCTATGTATCCTGACTATTTAAGTGGGTACGATTTACTAAAATTTATTGCCGACGCAAAAAGAACTCCGACGGAACAGTTAAATCATTTAGCTGAGAAATTGAGTGTAAGCCAATACTGGAAATCACCAATCGGCACTTATTCGAGCGGTATGCAAAAGAAAATATCTTTGCTTTCGGCGTTTTTAGGCAACCCGAGGTTAATAATGCTTGATGAACCACTGATAACTATAGATGACCGCAGTGTACAAGTTGTTTATGATTTAGTAAAAGATTATTACGAAAACCTTGGTGTAAGTTTTTTATTATCCTCACATCAGGATTTTCGTTTCGAGAAATTAGCCATTAAAAATATGTATCTTGTACAGAATCAGGCCGTAAAACTGCAATGAAAAGTTTATTCAGAATATTTAATCTGACAATTATTAAAGAATATTACAGACAGAATGCAGTATTCATCTTTGCAGTCATGCTCTTTGCCTTTGGTTTTTTAAGAGCTGTTGAGCATATTACATTCATAAAAAACGCATTAAAATATTCTTCTTTATTGGGGTTTATATTTGTAGCATGGGCATTGCATGCCCTTAAAGTTATTTTATTTACCTTAAGATTGCTTGAATCTAAGCAAAATGAATTTCTGTTTCATGCAAGATTATTTTCTCTACCGAAAAGATTTCTTGCATTTTGTCTTTTACAATTCAGTCTGATTCAAATGACTTTTCTATATTCACTTGCCATGATAAAATTTGGTATTGAAGACAAGAGATGGTGGCAAGTTGGGTATATTATAGTTTTTAATATAGCGTTAATATTAATAGGCGCTTTATTTTATGAATACAGAATAAGAAGACCAAATTCGGAGCAGATAAGAAATAAACCCATTCAAAAATTTATTTCGCGCTTTCAGACTCCAGCTTACTTTTTTTTTGTCAGATACCTTTTTTCGAAACAACCGGTTTTGTTGTTATTAACAAAATTATTTTGTTGCCTTGTGCTCACAGGTATTTGTAATCTTTACCCAACAGATGATTATGATGAAAGGCTACTGGCTTTAGGAGGCTTATTTGTGGCGGCCGGGCATACAGTATTCTGTCAGCAATATTTCATATTTGAAAATAGATTTTTATTAATTACCAAGAACCTGCCACTCGGTTATTACAAGCGGTTATTAAATTATTTATTGACATATTTTATACTTTTATTACCTGAGATAGTTGTATTAATCAGAAACTTACCCGATGGCACAAGCTATCTGTTTATAAGTTTTCTGTTAATATTCGTCTTATCATTGATATTCCTTAATCATCATGTTCAATATATCAACAATATTTCACACGATGCTTTTATGCAAAGATTGTTTTTTACAGGGATTCTCTTTTTAGTATTGATAATGTTTAAGATTCCTGTAATTTTGATGGCTCTTATTAATTTTTTAATCGCTGCATTCGTTTTCAGGAAGCATTATTTTTTGTCAGAATTCAATCCATAACACTATGATTCGCATATTTGCTTTATTATTATTTATCACTGCCAATACATTTGCCCAGGGTCCATTCAGAATATCAGCGGAGGTTCAAGATCCGACAGAAAAAAGAGCTATTTTAGTCCTTCACCGTGATTGGGTAAGCGCTGAAGAAGAATATGAATTAACTTTGAATAACGATAACAGATTTAGTTTTATCACCACCCTTAAAGACCTTGCCTATATAGATTTTTATTATGGAGATCAGAGTCTGCATTTCTGGATTGTAGAGCCTAACGATGAGATAACACTTAAATTTAATCCTAAAAACTTCTGGAAAACCTTACAGGTAACCGGGCAGGGTTCAGAAAAAGGGAAATATTATACCGAGCATCAGAATAAATTTGAAATAGTTAATGACTGGGAATTACAAGTTGAAACTTGGAGAAGACTTCCATTGAAAGCTTATTTTGAAAAATTAGATGAAGAACAGGCAAAGCAGATTGATTTTTTAGAGAATTATCAGAATTTATCTCAGAACTTCAAAGATACCCGTAAAGCAGATATTACAGGTACAATTCAGAATTACAAAGTTGAAACTCTCTCAAGCGAAAAATATGCCTCCTGGTCCCAAGATAGTATCAGAAATAATCTGAAAATGGGAGAAATTCCACCAGTTGCACAAGCGGCTTCTTTGGAATATGGCAATACTTATCTTAATCTGATAGATTTATTTATTGCCAAAGAAGCGGTTCGGAAGAAAAAAAATCTGACTGAAGCCGATGAATATAATTTTATAAAATCGCTCTATTCTAAAAAACAAATTTCTCAGGAATTAGCCGAACGTGTATTGGGCTTTAAACTGCAAAATGCAATTGAAGCTAATGGTGCTATTGGGAAGATTTTGACTCCGGCGTATGATTATTTGGCTTTTGTCCAGAATAAGGCATATAAAAACTATATCAACCAACTCATTAATCTGCAAAGAACTTTAGCTAAAGGCTCACCTGCCAAAGATTTTTCTTTAAAAGATATAGATGGTAAGGAAATTTCATTAAAGGATTATAAAGGGAAAGTGATATATCTTGATTTCTGGGCAAGCTGGTGTGGACCTTGTATTTTTGATATGAAATTTGCAGAAAAGATAAAAGAGCATTTTAAGAATAAAGATGTGGTATTTATTCAGATTTCGATTGATAATGAAACTGAGTGGAAAGAAGCTGTGAAATTGTATGAGTTGAAAGGCATTAACGTTCGGACAGATGATAATAGTGCGATAGTAAAGAATTACGCTGTTTCTGGAGTTCCTTCTTATTTTCTGATAGATAAAAATGGCAATTTCGCTGTCTCAAAAGTCGTTGATCCAAGCGATGAAGAGGGTAAAACATTAATACAGCAGATTGAAGAAGTATTAGCCAGAAATGAATAGTTTACCGGGAACTTATTAACCTAATGAAGTCTTTATAATAACTCTTACAAATAGGGATATGCAAGGTTGAGTCTGGTGAAAAAGGCTTGTTATCAGAAGAAGGAAAAAAGGCCATGGAAATTTCTAATTTTGTAAAAAAACGGAATGGATTATTGGTTAAGGATGCCACGAAAATCTATGGTTTTTACCACCAGGCTGAGGGCATGAACGAATCAGAAATGACAAAATGGTTCTTTGGAGTCAATTTCTATTCGAATGAATTTCAGAAATTGTCAATTTTCCCTGCTGATTTATAAAGATGGATGCTGTATTGATAGTAGCACAGAAACAACGATATGTGTAAAATAGAATTGATCGAGCAAAAGCCAATGGTTTTAAGAAGGTGGTGGTTGATATGTAATGTTTTATAGTTTGAGTAATATTTAAAAGTAAACCTTCTTGTACAGGTTTGCTTTTTATTTTAAAAAGCGAGATTAAAAATTAATTTATTCGATAGAAAAGGTAAGAATAGTTTGAGCCATCAAGAAAATGTGAAATACTTAGGTATTTTTAATGAGAAATTTAGGCTTAAACCATCAATTACTCCCATTTTTTAGCGTTCTTTGCGGTATATATAGATGTAAAACTTTTTGTATGCTACACTCAATGACTGGTTTTGGCTCGGCAACCCTCGAGAATGCCAAAATCTCTGTTACCGTCGAAATAAAATCGCTCAACTCAAAATTTTTTGATATTTACTGCCGTATCCCAAGAGGTTATTCAGAACGTGAAGTCGAAATAAGAAACATACTTACGCAGGAGTTGGAAAGGGGCAAAGTAGAATTTATGATGACCATTACTGCTAAAGATGAAGCTGCGGCATCTACTGCGGTTAATCGTGCGCTGGTGAAAGCGTATTTTAAAGATTTAAAAGAAACTTCTATTGAATTAGGGTTTGAACCAAGCCCAACAGAAATACTTAGAATGGCAACCATGATGCCTAATGCGTTTAATACTGATGGTTTAAGTGAGGCAGATGCGCAGGAAGAGTGGGGTTTAATTAAAAGTGCAGTTACATTAGCTATTGCCAAATGTAAGGAATTTCGCCTGCAAGAAGGTAAAAATACCGAGAATAAATTCAGAGAGTATATTGAAAGTATTGATGGCTTGTTAGCACAAGTAGAAGAGCAAGCACCTAAGCGTATTCCGATGGTGCGTGAGCGAATTGAAAAAGCCGTATCAGAATGGATTCAAAATGAAAACTTCGATAAAAACCGCTTTGAGCAGGAATTGATTTATTATGTTGAAAAATTTGACATTTCGGAAGAAAAAGTACGCCTAAAAAACCACCTTGAATATTTTATTAAAGAGCTGAAAACGGCTTCTAATGGTAAACGCTTAAATTTTATTGCTCAGGAAATCGGCAGAGAAGTGAATACGATTGGTTCTAAAGCAAATGATTCGATTATTCAGCGATTAGTTGTGCAGATGAAAGACGAATTGGAAAAGATTAAAGAACAAACAATGAATATTGTTTAAAATTCTCTTTACTTTTGTGCCAAATTATTAAGAAATTACAGGTTTTTTTACTGATTTCATATATTTTTTACCAATACTCTAAATTATTATGAGCCAAATTGTTCGAGTACACGCCAGACAAATTCTTGATTCAAGAGGAAACCCTACTGTTGAAGTAGATATCCTAACCGACAACGGTTATTTGGGACGTGCCGCTGTACCTTCAGGTGCCTCAACAGGTGCACATGAAGCAGTTGAATTAAGAGATGATGATCCTAAAACTTACGTAGGTAAAGGTGTATTGAAAGCCGTTGCGAACGTAAATAATACAATAGCCCCTGAAATTTTAGGAGCAAATGTTTTTGAGCAAGGATTGATTGATAAAATCATGATTGAGCTTGATGGCACGCCAAATAAAGGCAATTTAGGAGCCAACGCTATTTTAGGTGTTTCGTTGGCAGTAGCCAAAGCGGCTGCTTTTGAAGCAGGTTTATCATTATTCCGTTATTTAGGCGGGGTAAATGCTAATACTTTACCAGTGCCAATGATGAATATCTTAAATGGTGGCTCTCATGCAGATAACTCAATAGATTTCCAGGAATTCATGGTAATGCCGGCTAAAGCTGATTCTTTTTCACGAGCGCTTCAAATGGGTACTGAGATTTTTCACAACCTGAAAAAAGTTTTGAAGTCGAAAGGTTATTCAACTAACGTAGGTGATGAAGGTGGTTTTGCACCAAACATAAAATCGAACGAAGAGGCTATCGAAATTGTATTGCAATCAATCGAGAAAGCGGGTTTCAAACCGGGCGAAGATGTATTTATTGCAATGGATGCGGCTGCTTCTGAATTCTACAATGCAGAAACAGGATTGTACACCTTCAAGAAATCAGATGGTAAACAATTGAACTCTTCTGAAATGGCAGGATATTGGGAAACCTGGGTAAATAAATATCCGATTATCTCTATTGAAGATGGTATGGCAGAAGACGATTGGGGTGGCTGGGCTGAACAAACCAGATTGATTGGTGACAAATGCCAGTTAGTAGGCGATGACCTGTTTGTAACCAACGTAACACGTTTACAGGAAGGTATAGACAAAGGTATTGCTAATGCTATCCTTGTTAAAGTAAACCAGATTGGTTCGTTGACTGAAACCATCAATGCAGTTAATTTAGCACATAGAAACAAATACAAGAGCATCATGTCTCACCGTTCAGGTGAAACAGAAGACTCAACTATTGCTGACTTGGCAGTAGCATTGAATACAGGGCAAATCAAAACCGGGTCGGCTTCACGTTCAGACCGTATGGCTAAATACAACCAGTTACTTCGTATCGAAGAAGAATTAGGCGAATTGGCTTATTTCCCTGGGTTGAAGTTCTGATACCTGATAAATAAATAATCAAAAAGCACCGGGCAATAAAAATTGTTCAGGTGCTTTTTGTTTTTTTGCTTTGAATATTTATTTTTGACACAAATTCGTGCTTTAACTATTTCCTAATTCAAATCTTTGGGCTAAACATTACGTTTATTCAAAGAGGCCAATCTTTATATGTCTATGAAAATCTACATCCCTGCTTTTCTTCACAAGTACCGTTTTTATGTACTTACTACTTTCGGTTTATTAATCTGGATCGCTTTTTTTGACGGCAGTAATTTTATCGCTCAGTTTCGACTCTGGCAAAAGTACCGTGAACTCGAAAATGAAAAAGAATACTATGTGGATGCCCTGAAAAAAGTGAAGCAAGAAGAAAAAGAAGTAATGGGCAATGCCGATGCAATGGAGAAATTCGCCCGTGAAAAATACCTGATGAAAAAGACTGGAGAAACTGTTTTTGTGATAGTTGATGAAAATAATCAATCTGTCGAAAAAGAAGAGTAATCAAAAGAGCCTTCAAGCACGCACTTAAAGGCTCTTTAATTTATCTGATTTCTACTCTTGCTGTCTTTTGACCGGAGGCGTTTCGAATAGCCACTTGTTGTGCTAAAGCCTCTGCTGTAGATTTGAATGCTTCGCTGGTTATAGGTTCGTTATCCATCATAACCGGACGCCCCTCATCACCACCTTCTCTAATGCTCTGAACAATTGGGACTTGTCCTAATAATGGTACATTATATTTATCTGCCATGTCTTTTCCTCCATCTTTCCCAAATAAGAAATACTTATTGTCGGGCAATTCAGCAGGGGTGAAGTAGGCCATGTTTTCTACAATGCCTAATATTGGTACATTGATTTGTGGTTGGCGGAACATCGAAATACCTTTATTTACGTCAGCTAATGCCACTTTCTGGGGAGTAGTAACTACAACTGCACCAGTAAGCGGAACCGTCTGAACCAGTGTTAAATGTATATCACTTGTTCCCGGAGGGAGATCAATTAATATATAATCCAATTCGCCCCAGTCTACATCGCCAAAAAATTGACGCAATGCCTGACTTGCCATAGGTCCACGCCAGACAACAGCACTATCAGGAGGGGTAAGAAAACCAATAGATATCATCTTTATGCCATATTGCATAATAGGTGAAATCATATTTTTGCCATTTTTCTGTGAAATCAATGGCTGCATACTTTCTGCTCCAAACATCAAAGGAATGGAAGGCCCGGAAATATCGGCATCAATAATACCTACCTTTGCCCCTGATTTTTTCAGTGCCATGGCTAAATTGACGGTGACTGTCGATTTACCAACACCACCCTTACCGGATGAAATAGCTATAATATTTTTTACACCATCTAAGAGGGGAGCGTTATTTCTGATAGAAGTAACGTCTGCCGTCATATTGATAGTTACCTGTATATCTTTACTAAGCAAATTATGAATGGCGTCTACGCAGCTTTTTCTGATAAGCTCTTTTAATGGGCAGGCTGGGGTAGTGAGAACGACTGTAAATGAAACTTGATTGACTCCGACAACAATGTCGCGAATCATATTAAGCGTAACCAGATCTTTTTTTAAATCCGGCTCTTCAACCGTACTTAGGGCTTGTAGTATTTTTTCTTTGGTGATAGTAAATTCTCCCATGCAATGGTAATTAATTCGTAAATACTTTGTCGTACCTCTCTAACAACAAGGAAAGCAGATTTTTAGTTTATTGTTTTTCCTTTTAAGACTGCTATTTCAGAGCCTTCGGCTAATAGGACAGAAGTAGGAGTAATGTTTTTTAAAAAAGCAAAATTATCCCCATAAAGTTCACTGAAATGGCATTTTATAGAATAATCTCTTAAAGGATAAACATTCCAGCGTGGGTGTGTTACCTCATACTCGTTAGTCTTTTTATCAGAATATCTGGCATAGCCCCAGTAATGTTCAGTAATAAATTCTTCTTCACTATCAGGCAAAATGGCATGTGATTGATTACTTGCACTGGCTTGCAGGTAATTCCAGCCACTTCGTGATTTCCAGGAATATTTTACAAATAGCTGCGAATCGCTTTCGGATATTTCGTGCTTACATCGATGCGTTGCATAATTTTCGTTATAGACTGTATTTGCTACAAGCGTAATCATAAACTTGGGCACAATTTCTTTTATAAAAACCACACCTCTTTTCCACTCTCCATTATCATTATAGCGCACATAAAACCGCAGATTCACTTCTTCAAAATTCGTGTGAAAAGGAAATTTAATACCCAACACTTTGGTCTCTACAAAAAGGAATCCTACCAGACTTACATAGCAGCGGTTATTCCACAAATCTAATTCAGTTTTATAGGGCAGATACTTTTTTAGAATTTCCGGTGAAACCTCATAATTAACCATGAGTAGTTTTCTCCATTGGGCATCCAAAAAAGTAGTTTTTCCAGAAGATTTCTCTTGCATTGCCGAGACTAAGGATAGATTAATACAAAAACTGACATATCTCCTCACAAAGATAAGTAAGGATATGTCAGTTTTTGTAATTGTATAGTAAAAATTAAGCCGCTACCAATTGAGAACGCACCTTTTCTTTCTCGCTTGATACATCAAATTTATCACTGAACCCATCTAATTTCTCCAGCAAGTCTGCCAAGAACTTTTGATGAGCGGGTGTGTCGGTCTGGATAGGACGGTGATTTAATGACATTCTTACCTTATACCATTCTTTCAGAAAGCTATTGAGATCTTCAGTAAAATAAGTTTCAGAGAATTTTTCAAAGATGTACTTTTCTGCTTGCTCGTTAGGGTGAATCATATCAGCTTTATAGAAACGGTAATCCCGTAAATCGTCCATCATGATTTCATAACTTGGGAAATAATGAACATCGGGGTAGTCCTGTTCCATGTGATAACATGCGGTACGAAGAATACTTTTACTGACGGAGTTGAGCTGTAAGGTTTCTCGTGTATGCCTTACCGGACTAACAGTCAGTAAAATTTTAATTTTATTATTGTGCATTTTTAATAACTCATACATTGAGCGGAAACGCATAATAATATCTTTTATACTTAGTATATCTTTCTTGAAGTTAGAAGCAGGTGCTTTGTGGCAATTGGCTACTGCAAGTCCATTTTCTTTCAGTTGATGTACAATGGCAGTACCTAATGTAATAATCAAGAAGTTAGCTTTTCTTAAAAACTGCTGCGCTTTTTTATTGGTTTGATTCAATAAACTTTCTAATTCTTCTCTTGAACCGGCAAAAAACTTTGAATGGTAATCGTAATGCTGCCAAATACCTGAATTTTCTACCATCAGATGTTTGTAAACAGGTTGATTTTGCAGACTATTGCTGACTAATTTGAAAATTGAAGAAGGATTAAAAACAGTCCCGTAGGGATTACATAAGCATTGAATCTTATTATCAGCTAATTGACTTCCAATGACCTCGGAAAAACAAGAACCAACAGTCATTATTCTGGAGTCAGTGCCGATACGGAAGCGAGAAGGACTCACTTCAATTTCAGTACGGAATTCCATTTCTTTATACTTTATTAGGGGTTAGTTTTAGGGACAGTTAAGTATTTGATAATCAACTATTTGCGAAAGTATATTTTTCAATTGATACTCGCAAACTTTTTCTGAAAAAAAGATTAAAAATAATATTCAGGAGAAGATTCCTTAAACTATTGTATATATACTAAGAAATAATTGCAAAATTTATATTATAATCTATTATCCAGAACCAGTCTCAGTCAATTCCCATATCTCTCTGTACCAAACTACCTTTTTATTAATAGATACTTTAATTAATAGCGAATTTTCACAACTATTTATTGCATTCCACTACTCAAGAATTGATTAAATGGCAAAAGCCTCATTATTTTATTTAGAATAAAGCCATAAAAAAATCCATGGCTTTAATTAGATGTAAGATTGACTTTTAAGAATTATAATTTCAATTTATAAGTAAGTTGGAATGTAAAGTCATCTAAATCTTTATCCGAAAACTCTTGAGAAATAAATCCTCCGATTGTGAAAGTATTCTTTTTATTGATTTTGTAGCTAACTTCCGATTTGTATCTGATCTCATCGAATTCTTCTCCCATTCTATAAAATAAGTCAGCCGATATAGCCGGGGTAAATTTAGTTTTGTTCGGGTAAGAGAGTTCGGCTCTATTTCTCAGATAGCTTTTGTCATTTTCGAGCGTACCATTATCGTCCTTAAATTGATTCTGATAACGTAAGCGGTAAGCAAACTTCAGGAATGCAATTTTATGGTCATAGATAAGATTTGCATAAAAACGATGATAGGGTTTAAAAATGTGAATCTCTTCTCCTTTATCATACTTCCTACGCGTAATGAAACGGTAAAATGTCATAATTTCCCAATGCTTATTGAATTTATACCCCGCACCTAATTCAGCGATGTAAGCATTTGAAGTAGTAAGATTATTATTTATACGCCATTGAATATCTGCCTCTAAAGATATTTTCTTGGTAATACTTTTGCTTGCATTAATGCCCGCCCAGAGATTAGTACTTCTTTCCTGTGAAAATCCAAAAAGGGGTAGTAAAAGAGTTATAAGAAAAAAGTAATTTTTCAATGATAGAAACAACAGAAATTCACAATTAATAAATGGGTTTTGTATGTGTACACGAATTGGCAGTTTTTTCATTTTTTTATGTAAATGGTTGTTATTACTTCATAGACGATAGATGACTATTATTGGTAACAAAGTAGACGAAATTTGCTTAATTATTCAGATTATATAATCCCGATCATCATATCATTATAAAAATAATCCTTATTGATTATCTACACAAATGGCATAGTAATATACAGATTATCTTTTTTCTGCTTTTACTTATATCATTCTGTATTAGTTTAAGGTTTGATATTTTGTACCTTAAACTCTCCTAAATGAAATTCCTTAAACGCTACTCGATATGGCTTCATATTATTGGTTGGATAGTTTTTGTTATTATGCCTTTTTTGACAATACCTAATGGTAATTTTAATGCTTTTCGCCAGGCTAATTTTCAGTCATTTGTTATTTCTCAATTAATTAATGACATTATGCTGATAGCTATTTTTTATTTCAATCTGAATTTCCTTACACCAACACTGTTTATCCGGAAAAATATTGCAGCCTTTGTCTCGTATATGGTTGCCATTTTTATTTTGATGCTATTGCTTAATAAATTTACTTTTGACACTTTCGTAAAACCTAATTTTCAAAGATTTCCCCGATCTGATATACAAGTGTTTCAGCATAGAGAATCTCCAAGATTTTTATTTATTCCCTTCCCATTCTTTTTCAGAACAACATTGTCTTTTTCTTTAGTCATATTAGCGAGTTCACTATTAGCTCTTATAAAAGAACATGGTATTCATAAAGAGGAGAAGCAGCAGATAGCATTAGAAAAAACCGCAGCAGAATTAGCGGTATTAAAATTACAAATCAGCCCGCATTTTTTGTTTAATACACTTAATAATATCCGTTGGTTAGCCAGACAAAAATCAGATAAGACAGAAGACTCTGTTGTAAAATTGTCTCAATTGTTAAGATACATGATTTATCAGGCCAAAAATGATAAAGTATCATTAACGCAGGAAATTAATTACCTGAAGAATTATATTGAATTACAGAAAATGAGACTTGCTGAAAAGAATGAAGTAAGGTTTACCTATGTGGGAGATATTAAACAGTGGAACATCGAGCCGCTTTTGTTTATACCGTTTGTAGAAAACGCTTTTAAATATGGTTTACACAGCCAACAAGAAAGTCTTATTGAAATAATTCTTAAAGTTGAAGGTAGTACACTCAACCTCTTTGTTAAAAACCCCGTCTTTGCCAATAACTCCCTTTCAGATGCAGAAGATTCAGGTATTGGTATCCAGAATGTTGAAAAACGTTTAATGTTACATTATCCTGAAAGACATGAGTTGAACATCGTGAATATAGGAGGATATTTTAGTATAGATTTAACCATAATACTAACAGATGTTGAACCAACCGAGTAACGAAAAAGTCAGGTGTATAGCTGTTGAAGATGAACCATTTGCCTTACAAATAATAGCAGATGATATTAGGAAAATACCATTTCTTGAATTAGTAAAAGTATTTTCTAATGCCATTGATGCCCAAAATTTTTTAAATGAAAATACGATTGATTTAATTTTTCTTGATATTCAGATGCCCACCCTTACGGGCATTCAGTTTTTAAAAAAACTTGAATACGTGCCAATGGTGATTTTTACGACTGCTTATGAGCAATACGCACTTGAAGGCTATGATTTAAGTATCCTTGATTATTTGTTGAAGCCAATACCTTTTGAGCGTTTTTTAAAGGCAGCAAATAAGGCTTATGAACTACATTTGCTAAAACTAAGAGAAATAAAACCAGTTGAAAATGAAGAGCGTCTATTTTTCTTTATCCATTCTGAATACAAGCAGATAAAAATATTTTATGATGAGATTTTATATATTGAAGGCTTAAAAGATTATGTAAAAATATTCACCAAAACTTATGCTAAACCTATCCTTACCAGACTGAATCTGAAAACAATTGAAAATAAGCTGGCTAACGATCAGTTTTGTCGGGTACATCAGTCATATATTGTTTCATTAGATAAAATTGTATCTTTTCAAAAGACAAAACTTATGATTGCTCAACAGGAAATTCCGATAGGAAGAAGTTTTATTGATACATTCAGAACAAAATATCAGGATAGCTAAACGGTAATAGCCAATACTTAATCTACACAAATCTTATGATTCTCTACACTTCACAAAAGACAGGCATCTGAAATTGTGGCGTTTGCGTCCTTAGCAATGAACAGACCAAATCGCCTATATGAGAAAAAGACTATCCTACTTTTCATTAATTGTAATATGGATTTGCCTTGCAGAGGAAGCCTATGCACAGAATTCAAAAAAATCGACTGTAAATAACCCGATAATCAAAGATGAATTTTTTAACAACATTCCTTTAGCCAATGTTCTGGCAGAGATGGAAAAAAAGTATCCAATTAAAATAGTATATGATAAGATTGAACTAAAACCCTACAATATTACCTATTGGTTTGCTAATGAAACCTTTCAGGAAGGGTTGAAGGCTATCTTCAAAAAACTGCCATTGAAATTTTATCTGGATGAAAACGATGTAATACATATAGTAGGTAAAAGTAAAAAAATTGAGACAATAGCTGATTTTAAATTCGAGGGACAGCCAATTAAAATCGATTTTACATTAACCGGCAGGGTAGTTGATGCTACCAATGGAGAGAACCTGCCATTTGCTACTGTAACTATTAAAAACGCCAAAACTGGTAGCCAGACTAACGTTGATGGATATTTTACTTTGCTAAAAGTGCCGTCAGATACAGTTACACTTGAAGTAAGCTATGTAGGTTTTGTTACCCGCCAGTTTCATTTGAATCCAAAACTAAATATGGAAGATTTGAAAATTGAGATAGACCCGGCTACGGGCATACTGGAAGAGGTAACTATTACAGAAAAGAAAACAGAAGTGCTAAAAGCAAATGAAGTAGTGGGTATGATTAAAATGACTCCACGCAATATTGCCAGATTACCTAATGTTGGTGAAAGAGATCCTTTCCGGGCTTTTCAGCTTATGCCGGGTGTGAGTGCATCAAATGAATCGTCTTCAGGTTTATATGTAAGAGGAGGAACTCCAGACCAGACTCTGGTTTTATATGATGGCTTTACCGTTTATCATGTTGATCATCTTTTCGGCTTCTTTTCTGCCTTTAATTATAATGCTATCAAAGATATTCAGCTTTATAAAGGTGGGTTCGATGCCAAGTTTGGAGGAAGAATTTCGGCTGTTGCAGAGATAACAGGGAAAGAAGGCAACAAAAAAGAATTTAATGCTGGAGCCGATGTGAGTCTGCTAAGTGCCAACGGATATATTGAAACACCAATTGGCGATAAATGGACTTTTTTAATAGCTGCACGTCGTTCGTGGAAGGGGCCACTTTATAAAAAACTATTTGAAAGATTTACTTCCGAAAATACCAACCAGAATACACCAATGGGTAACTTACCTGGCGGCACAGGTCGGAATCCGTTTGGTTCTTTCGGTCAAGAGCAAGTAGCAAGTTCTTATTTCTATGATTTAAATTCAAAACTTACTTTTCGTCCTACTAAAACTGGTATCCTTTCACTGAGCCTTTACAATGGTACTGACAATATGGATAATTCGAGTAGTTCAAGTCTGACAGGTTTCGGCCGGCCGGGAGGAGGGGGAGGATTTGGAGGAAGGGGTTTTAATACTGCGACAAATGATATTTCTAACTGGGGGAATTTAGGAGGAAGTCTGAAATGGTCAAGACAATGGAATGAGAAGTTCTATAGTAATGCTTTAATTAGTTATTCAAACTATTATAGTAACCGGGATAATAGTCGTTTGATGACCATTACCAGAGATAGTGTAGATACAGATGTGCGAATAGGGCAAATTGAAGATAATAGTTTAACTGACATTACTGCCAAAGTAGATTTTGAATGGAAGCCAATACCGAATAACCAGTTTGATTTTGGTTTACAGGCTACGAGAAATACTATTAGATATACGTACAGCCAGAATGATACTATTAAAGTTCTTGATAGAGATGATACAGGAAACCTTTATACGGCTTATATTCAAGACCAGGTAAGGGTTTTTGATGCCAGACTACATATTAATCCGGGTATCAGAATGACGTATTTTAGTGTGACTCAAAAGAGTTATTTTGAGCCGAGAATCTCAGCCAATTTCAATGTTAGTCCTAAACTTAAACTAAAAGGAGCGGCAGGCATCTATTACCAGTTTGTGAAGCAAATTAATCGTGAAGATATTTCACAAGGGAACCGGAATTTCTGGGTATTATCTAATTCTACAACACTTCCTGTTACACGTTCAAAGCACCTGATAATTGGGGGTAGCTATGAAACTTCCGATTACTTGTTTGATGTTGAATTCTACCAGAAAAAAAGTACAGATATTACGGAATACACGCTAAGATTTGTACCTCAGCTAAACAGGATGTTGGCGGCCAGTGAAACTTTTTTCAATGGTGATGAAACTATTAACGGTGTAGACGTTTTAGTACAAAAGAAATTTGGTGATTTTAATGGCTGGATAGGCTATACTTTAGCAGAAGCTAAACGCAGTATTGCAGCTTTTTCAGATAAGCCCTATTATTCAGACCAGGATGTAAGGCATCAGTTTAAAATCATAGGTTCGTACAAATACAAGAAATGGGATTTTGCGGCTACCTGGATTTATTCAAGCGGCCGCCCTTATACTTCTATTTTAGGAGCCTATCAGGTTACACTTTTAGACGGAACTGTCAGAAATTTCACTAACCCATCTGATAAAAACGCTAATCGTTTCCCTGCTTATCATCGGATGGATATTTCAGCAACATACAATTTTAGCCCAAGATTTAATATAGGTTTTTCAGTTTTCAATTTATACAACCACACCAATGTATGGTATAAGAGATTTCAGGTAATTACGGATGATGATTTGACAGTATTACAAACAACAAATGTTAATTACCTTGGTTTTACCCCTAATGTAACGGTATCGTGGAAACTCAAATAAGCCTTTAAGACAATGATAAAGATATTTAATATTCTATTTATTTTACTGATTCAGACCTTTATTTCCAGTTGTACGGATACAAATGATGTTGTAAACCCGGGAGAGAAACCTATAGTAGAAGCTTACCTTGCACCCGGACACTCGGTTAGCCTGAAAGTTTTTACTGAAATACCTTATGCCGAAACATCGGAAGGTGTTTCGGAGCCTATAGATGGACTCACGATAAAGATTACAGGTAGTAACGGGAAAATATTCAGTCTGAAATCTATTGGAAGTGGTTTATACACTTCAGATAGTAATGAAATAATAGAAGGAGCACCAAGCAAATATAAAATGGAGTTTGAATATAAAGGCAGAATTGTTAGTGCGGAAACAGAAATTCCTGAAAAACCCGCTGGCTTTAATATCAGTACTCATCAGATATACCGAACACAGGTGGATTTATCGAATGGGGGTTTCCCCGGAGGACCGGGCGGAGGCTTTGGTGGAATTGATAATACACCTGTTGAATTATCATGGAGTAATCCTGAAAATGTTTATCACTTTATAGCGGTAGAAAATACTGAAAAAGAACCACAACAAATTATTATTCCACCAACCGGATCTGAGTTTCCTGCTTTCAGATTCAGATTTACGAACGAGCCTTTGTTAGGAACTCATAATAATATTCAACCCCAAAGTCTTGAATATTTCGGAAATTATGATGTGATATTATATCGGATTAATCCAGATTACTCGGCGTTGTATCAGTCAAGTGGTACAACAACTCAGAATTTAAGTACGCCTCCTTCAAGTATAACAAATGGTTTAGGGATTTTTACGGGTATTAATGCTGATACATTAAAACTCAATGTAGGGAAAAATTAAAGCTTTTTAATAGGTATATAGATAGATACTGGGTTGGTAAATAGCGTTGCCAGCCCTTTTATCTTTATGAAATTATTAAGAAAAGGTTCTGGAAATTAATGGTAGTTTTTTATAAGAATTGCAAATCTATGATTTACTTTGTGAAAGATACAGAAAAAAGATTTTCTGTTGATAGATTCAATTTTCAACCAATAAAACCTGCACCAATTACTATGAAATTAAGTTTTATTTTTCTCATTTGTGGCTTCATGTTAGCTTCCACAGCTTTTTCCCAGAAAAATACGCCCATTAATGTGGCAACCTACAACCTACGATATAATACAGCTAATGATGGAGTAAATGCCTGGCCCAACAGGAAAGAATTTGTAAAGGCGTTAATCAATTTTCATGAGTTTGATATTTTTGGAACACAGGAAGGCTTACGCGGACAATTGAATGATATTGCAGAATTGAAGGATTTTACTTTTTTAGGAGCAGGACGTGATGATGGCAAAGAGGCTGGAGAGCATTCGGCTATTTTTTACAGAAAAGAAAGATTCAAAGTCTTAAAATCCGGGAATTTCTGGTTGAGCGAAACACCGGAAAAACCGGGTAAAGGCTGGGATGCTACCTGTTGCAACAGAATATGTTCATGGGCTAAATTTAAAGACCTTAAAACAAAAAAAGACTTTTATTTCTTTAGTGTTCATTTTGACCACCAAGGCGTTGAAGCCCGCCGTCAATCAGGAAAATTGATGGTAACAAAGATACAGGAAATAGCCACTGATGCACCTGTGATATGTGTAGGGGATTTGAATTCTTTGCCAGATACTGAACAAGTGAAGGAAATCCAGACTATTTTGAACGATTCACGAAGCGTAAGCGAAATGCCGCCATATGGCCCGGAAGGAACATTCAATGCCTTTAAATTTGATGCTCCTATGAAAAATAGAATTGATTATATTTTTACTGATAAACGAATTAGCGTTTTGAAATATGGTGTTTTGACTGATGCAAAAGACCAACGCTATCCGTCTGACCACCAACCAGTGGTTATAAAAGCAGTAATCAACTAATTATCAGAACAATTTTGTTAGATGGTTATTTTCATCAATTGAAAATAACCATTTTTTTATTCATGGAGTTTGCATTAAGCCCAAATATTTGTTTCATGAGTTTTTCTTTTTGCACTTCAATTAACATTATTTCTCTTTTAATTTTATCTGCTTTTAGAAGAATTATGTATTACTTAATGATAAGGAGTAGCAGTTCAAGGAAAATATTATTCATTGTCAAACTTCTGCCAAAGCCTTATAATGAATATTTGAGATTTAATTTGCCAATGCTTCTAACGAACATAATTAGAAAGATGAAGTAACAATCTGGTGTTGTATTGGTTATATAGATAGCTTTTGTTAAGGGGTATGTACCAGAATAATTTGACTAATTACCTTTTTTGTGTTTTATCAAGAATAATTTCACCTCAAAAGCGAGAAATCTCTTTCTGTACAGAACTTTTTCAATATCAAGTATCTGAAATTATTAAGTAAGAATAGCATAGAGTGCAGTTTTTTTCAAACCCTGTTATTCAATAACTAATTTTATTACTCTGATTCAAAAATAGTTTATCTTCCAACTTTTAATATTATTTACCATGAAAAACAATAATTATAACCAGTTATTTTTTATGTTGACTCTGTCATTTATTATCATGTATGCTGTAATGTTTTTAAATGTAAGTCAACTTAATCATATTTATGTGAGTACTACCAGATTTTATATGGCCTTACTTATGACTTTACCAATGGGCATCTTGATGTTACTCTTCATGTCTAAAATGTATGGAAATAAGAAATTAAATAGTATAATTATTTTGATTTGTATTATTGGTTTTGGCATTACTTTAACATTTTTAAGAAAACAAACATTTATTGAGGATAAACAATATATGAAAGCAATGATCTCGCACCATTCCTCTGCCATTTTGACCAGCGAACATGCCCAAATTAAAGATAAGGAATTAAGAAAGCTTGCTGACGAAATAATAGAAGGTCAAAAAAAGGAAATAACACAGATGAAAGAAATTTTAGATAGGATGGATAAAGAAAATTAATAAAGTTGTCTTGGATATTCGTTATGATTATTCAATATAGATAATTGGCTTTATAGAATAAATGGGTAGATTTTTGAAAAAACTGTAAGGTTGATAAAATCAAGTTATTTTGCTCACTAAGCTGTAACAAATTTTTACTTTTGTGTGTTATAAATTACCCGTTCAATGATTCAACCCTTCATGTCTATCATCGTCTCCGGACATGAAAAAAACCTTAAAAATCTTCCTTAGGTGTAGAGACAGCACCTTTTGTAGGAAGTGATAGACTAATGAAAAAAACAATCTTAGCCCTAAGCGTAGCAATCTGTGTATTTCTGCTTACCAGTGCCTTTTTTGATAATAACCCCAGAATTGTTAAAATCAAGCCTGACGATAATAATGGCGGTATTACATTGGCTTCCGGGTTTAGTGCGGTAGTGGTTTCTGAAGCTACTGGTAAAGCCCGACATATTAAGGTATTACCCAATGGCACAATTTATATCAAAAACAGCAATGCTAAAGATGAGAAAGGAATTACTGTATTGAGAGATACTAATGGTGATGGTAAAGCTGATGAAACTGAATATTTTGGTAATTATGGAGGTACAGGGATAGACATTCATAATGGGTACCTGTATGCATCTTCAAATTCAGAGGTATTCCGATATAAATTAGATGCTAACGGCAATGTAATCGATAAGAAAAATCCGGAAACAGTTATTACCGGATTACCCGATTTAAAACAACATGAATCTAAACCTTTTACATTTGATCAGAGTGGCAATATTTATGTAACTATTGGTGCGCCATCGAACGTTTGTCAGGAGAAAGACCGTCAGAAAGGGTCACCAGGTATGAATCCTTGTCCATTATTGGAAAAAAATGGGGGTATCTGGCAGTTTAAAGCAGATAAACTCAATCAAAAACAAGAAGATGGCATACGTTTCGCCACAGGTATTCGTAATGCTGTTGCTCTTGATTGGGACTCAAATACCAAAACTTTGTATGCCTTACAGCATGGGCGAGATATGTTGTTTCAACATTTTCCTGAAATGTTTTCAGCAGAAAAAGGTGCTGAACTGCCTGCCGAAGAGTTCCTGTCTGTAAAAAAGAACGATGATTTCGGTTGGCCATACAGCTACTATGACCTTGAGAAAAAACAAATGATGTTGTGTCCAGAATATGGTGGCGATGGTAAGAAAATCTATACAAAAGCTAAAAAGCCTATTATGGGATTCCCCGGCCATTGGGCGCCCAATGATGTATTATTTTATCATGGAAGCCAGTTTCCTGCTAAGTATAAAAATGGAGCATTTATCTGCTTCCATGGTTCATGGAACCGTGCTCCACTAAATCAGGCTGGATATTTTGTGGCTTTTGTACCTTTCAAAAATGGAATTCCATCAGGCCCTTATGAGGTATTTGCTGAGAACTTTGCAGGCGGTGCTGAAATCAAGAGCCCTGGTGATGCAAAAGCCCGACCGATGGGGTTAGCCGAAGGTCCTGATGGCTCACTGTATATTACCGATTCAGTTAAAGGAAAAGTCTGGAGAGTAATGCATAACCAGTAGTATTTTAAATGGAGGAAAACCTTAAGGAAACAAGACCTGTAAGGTTTTATTTTTTATCAATTCATGAAAAAAGGAGTAGTAGTTATTTTAGTTTTATGTATCCAGACCGCCATTGCTCAAACACCAAAATTATTAGATGGCAAAGGAGTTTATACTCAATATTGTTTACCTTGTCATCAGGAAGATGGAACAGGTGTACCTAACCTCAACCCTCCATTAAGAAAATCTGACTGGGTAAACGGAGACAAAAACCGGTTGATAAAAGTGATTTTAGAGGGTTTGGAAGAAGAAATTGAAGTAAATGGTGAAAGCTATAATAGGGTAATGGCAGCGCATAATTTTCTGACAGATAAACAAGTTGCTGATGTGCTTACTTACATCAGGTCTAATTTTGAAAATACTTCTGATGCTATTAAAGAAGAAGAGGTGAAATCTTTGAGAAAGAAAAAACCATAGATTTTAGAATAGGGCTTTCCATATTTTTTATTTCTGACTTAATTTTATTCTTGCACAACATAGATGGCGTCTAAGTTTCTCCCAAAACCATCGTAATCTAAACCATAACCTATTACAAATTTATTTTCGATTTCAAAACCTATATAATCGACCTTTAAAGGTACTTTTAGCGCTTCAGGTTTATATAGTAATGTCAGGATTTTGATTGAAGCCGGTTTTTGAGAGGCTAACTGGCCAAGTACTTCCTGCATAGTCATGCCTGTATCTACAATATCTTCCACAATAATTACATGTCTGTTTCTGATGTCTTCTTTTAATCCCAATATCTGTTTTACTTCTCCCGTTGATGTAGTACTTTGATAAGAAGCAACTCTAATGAAGGTTACTTCACATTCAATTTCGATTGATTTAAACAGGTCTCCTATAAACATAAAAGAGCCGTTTAAAACGCCGATCAATAAGGGATTTTTTCTGTCATAATCTTTGTTCAATAATTGGGCAAGTTCTTTTATACGCGCTTGAAGAAGTTGTGATTCAATGAAAGGAACAAAGTTTTTGTCTTTGATTTGTTTCATAAATAATTAATGGTAAACAAACATTGCCTGTATAACGGTTGCAATTTAGTAATTTTGGTGGATAAAAATAATTTTAAGAAAATTTTAAGTTTTACAATTTTGTTTTTGTTCCCTTCGTTAATCTGAAAAATTGATAGAAATGAAATTAAAATATAGCTGGTTGATTTTGCTGTTGGTGGTGCAGGTAGCTGAGGCACAATTCTCGTGGTTCGGTGGTAGTACCAAGAAAAAACATCATGAGGTATTGTTAGCGAACCGCGCTATTCAGATAGAAACTACACAGGCCATTAATAATATGTACAATTTTAATTATGATGAAGCTGAACGCGATTTTAAATGGCTTATAGTGAAGTATCCTGAGCATCCGATCGGGTACTTCTTAATTGGTCTGAATGAATGGTGGAAAATTTTACCGGATAGTAAAAATGAGCAATATGATGATGCCTGTTTCTATAATATGGACAAGGCTATTGACCTGGCGGATGATATGTTAGATGATGACAACGAAGACAAAGAGGCAGCGTTTTTTATGGCTGCTGCTTATGCTGTTAAAGGACGTTTGCATTCGGAGCGTGAAAACTGGATTAAAGCAGCATGGGCAAGCAAACAAGCTATGAAATATCTGGAAAAATGCCGAGGGTTTGGTGATTTTAGCCCTGAATTGGCAATTGGAGATGGGTTATATAATTATTATTCTAAATGGATTCCAGAAAATTATCCATCTTTGAAGCCCATGTTAGTATTTTTTAGAAAGGGTGTAAAAAATGAAGGAATTAAGCAATTGGAGTATGTAGCCCAGAATGCCTTCTATACTCGTATGGAGGCTAAATATTTTCTGATGCAGATTTATTCAATGGAAAATCAGCATCAGAAAGCCTACTATACGGCTTCACAAATGCATAGTATGTATCCTAATAATTCTTTTTTTCATCGTTATGCTGCTCGTACGGCATTCGTTTTGGGTAAAGCAGACGAAGCAGAGACTTTATCGCAAGAATTACTTAATAATGTAAATTCAGGGAAACCTGGTTATGAAGCTACTTCAGGTAGGTATGCAGCATATATATTGGCCTACATAAATATGAACTACCGCCATGATATGGCTAAGGCGAAGGAATACTATCAAAAAACGATTGATTTTGCCATACAAAGCAAGGTAAAAGATTCAGGTTATTTTTTAGGAGCCAATATAGCTTTGGGCAAAATGGCCGCTTCAGAAAAAGATTATACAAGAGCAATTCAATATTTTTCAATAGTAGTTGATAATGCTGAAAAAAAATCTGACAACTATAAAGAAGCAAAAAAACAAATAGATGAAATCAGGAAGTTGATGAAAACTCTAAAGAAGAAATAAATCAAAAGAGGAGGATGTTTAAACTGATGGCTGTATTTTTGACAAAAAATAGATTGTTTTGAAAAAAGCCCAAAATTATTTACCAGTATTTCTCCTTTTTTTTGTTTTTGCTCCAACTCTTCAAGCGCAAATTATTACAAGAGGGCCTTATCTGCAACAACTGAGTAATAAAGGTGTGATTATCCGTTGGCGGACAAACCTTGCGGTGGGAAGTCTGGTTAAGTTTTATCAGCAAGATTCTACGCAAACAGTTATTGTTTCTGATGATATGTCCACTACTGAACATATTATTCAATTAACAAATCTGCAGGCAGACACCCGATATCATTATTCAGTTGGTACTTCTACAACTACTTTGGCATCGGGTAAGGATTTTTATTTTATTACAGGCCCCGATAAGTACAGTAATCGTCCGATTCATATCTGGGCTATGGGTGATTTTGGTGACGAATCTACCCAGATTTACATGGAGACTCAGAAAGGTATCAGAGAAAGTTATCTAAAAAATCGCCCTGAT
This sequence comes from Emticicia sp. BO119, assembly GCF_013912375.1. Lineage (GTDB taxonomy): Bacteria > Bacteroidota > Bacteroidia > Cytophagales > Spirosomataceae > Emticicia. The sequence goes on from NZ_JACETV010000009.1 coordinate 63,628, forward strand.
TTTACTGATTTATGGTTGTGGTTAGGGGATAATGCCTATTGCTGTGGCACTGATGCAGAATATCAGAAGCAGGTATTTGATTTTTACGGATCAAGTATTTTTGGTAATACTGCTTTTTTCCCCTCACCCGGAAATCATGAATATTTTGCCAGCCCTACAGGTAGGAGCGATAGAAAAATTCCATATTATGATATTATTAGTGTTCCGGGTAAAGGAGAAATGGGAGGGATACCCTCAAACCAAAAGGCTTATTATTCGTATGATTATGGCAATATTCATATCATTTCTCTGGATTCAGATGGTTTTGATAACGGCAAAAGATTATACGAACCACAAAGTCCGCAGTATCAATGGCTGAAACAGGATTTAGCTGCCAATAAATCAATGTGGACAATCGTAATGTTTCATCATCCGCCTTATACCAAACGTTCGCATGATTCAGATGCTGAACTTGAACTACAATACATCAGAGAAAATCTTGTGCCACTCTTTGATCAGTATAAAGTTGATTTGGTATTGACCGGGCATAGTCATATTTATGAGCGTTCTTATTTAATGAAGGGCCATACAGGGCATTCGATGTCTTTTAACTATGATGCTCATGTAATCCAAAAAGTAAATGGTAAATACGATGCAGAACCTGGTTCAAAGCCATTTATAAATAAAGATGAAGGAACTATTTATTGTACAGTTGGGTCAGCAGGAAGATTGGATTGGAATGGTTCTCATGATGTGCATCCATCGTCAATTTATTCAAATATATCCATTGGAGGTTCATTATTATTAACTGTCAATAGTAACCGCTTAGACGGCAGATGGATATGTGCTGACAACGTGGAAAGAGACCATTTTTCAATTTTCAAAAATGTGAATAAGCGACAGAATTTACATGCAGAATATGGCTCAAAAATTCATCTGAATTCTTCATGGAAAGGTAGTCATATTTGGTCAAATGGCAATAAAAAAGATGATGAGATAGATTATCAGGCTTTTAATTCTGAAACAGTAATAGTAAAAGACTCTTTAGGTTTTTTAGAAGATGATTTTATTATTACTGTTACTCCACAGCCTGTTATCAATACCGACTTCAGCCTAACGTCAGTTTGCCCGGGTCAGCCTTTAAGTGTGGCTTTTACTGTGCAAAATACAGATATTAAGAAATGGAACTATTCATTAGAATTATCAGATTCCAATGGTTCATTTGAGAAGCCTTTAGTATTAGCTAAAGCGTCCCAAAGCCCGATACGATTTGCTTTATCAGATAGTTTAAAAGAGGGTAATAACTATAAATTCAGAATTCGACCTGATGTAGATTTTTTTGATGAGAGACCAAGTAAAGAATTTAGACTGAATAAGCCAGCTACAGGTGGATTTATAAGCGAAAAAACTATTCCTTTTGATACGCTTATAAACTTAACACTTCGCTTTACAGGCACGCCACCATATATATATAAACTGAGCCAATTACCGGAAGTTACTACTCAAAATAGCGAAGTAACTATCAAAGTTAAACCCATTGAAGCCACTACTTATACTTTAGAGAGTCTGACAAATGTTTGCGGAAATGGAATAATTGCAGCCAATGGATCGAAAGTCTCTATATTGGCTCCATTGTTTATAGAAGAGGAAAGCACAAAGGTATTCTCAATTTTCCCAAATCCGACTTATGGAGATTTAATTATTGAAAACCAGACTGCAGAACCAATAAAGACCCATGTTACCCTAATTGATTTAAAGGGGAAAAAAATAATGAATAAAACTGTAATAATTGATAAAAGAGAAATTATTTCATTACAGGATATTCCAGCCGGAGATTATGTGCTTAATTTAAAAACCTCTTCACTGAAAGTAAGTAGAAAAGTCACCAAAATGTAAGAAAGTTATTTAAACAAAAAGCCTTTTTCTATGTAGAAAAAGGCTTTTTGTTTAATGTTAATATTTTCAAGGCACCGGTAGTACCTGACTATCTTTGAAACTTGAGAGAATCACCATTGTTTGTGTATTGGCAACTTCTTCTATTTCATTAATAGTTTCCATAATCAATTTCTGATATGAATTTATATCTTTAGCAATCACTTTCAATAAGAAATCGCATGAACCGGTAACATGGTGACACTCAATTATCTCAGGAACCCGTAAAATTTTCTCAACAAAAGCATCCGTTATAGATTTTCTATGGCCTGATAAAGAAACCTGAACGAAGGTCATAACACCTAAGCCGACTTTTTCTCTATCTATTTGGGCATGATAGCTTTTGATGATACCAGATAATTCTAATTTTTTTACGCGTTCAAGCGTGGGTGCAGGAGATAAACCAATTTCTTTTGAAAGCTGTGCGTTGGTAATCTTGCCATTACTTTGGAGTATTTCCAGAAGTTTATGGTCGATTGGGTCGAGTTTATTAATACTCATTGTTTATAGTTATTTTGAAGTGCAAAATATTATTTGGTGCAAAGCTATTGGTTTTTCCAGTAAAAACATAATAAAATACCGAATATTTACCAAAAAAGAAAATTTTTTTTTAGTAAAATCCAAAAAGTCAGTACTTGATGATGTTTTGAAGAAAAGATTCTTCCACATGGAATGTAATCATTTATTTAAGTGTTTATAAATGGTCATTCCATATAAATCAGATATCCTATGAGCAAACAAACAGCTACAAAAGTGAGAGCAATCGTAACAGGTGCAACTGGTATGGTAGGAGAGGGAGTACTACACGAATGCCTTTTACACGATAATGTTGAAGAGGTTTTAATTATTAACAGAAAACCCAGTGGTATTCAGCATCCAAAGCTGAAGGAAATCATCCATAAAGACTTTCAGGATTTTTCATCTATTGAAAAGCAATTGAAAGGCTATAATGCCTGTTTCTTTTGTCTTGGTGTATCGTCTGTAGGAATGAAAGAAGACGAATATTATAAACTTACGTATGCACTAACTTTACATGTAGCCAATACACTCGTTAAACAAAACCCCGATATGACTTTTTGCTATGTTTCAGGAGCAAGTACTGATACTACAGAAAAAGGAAGGATGATGTGGGCAAGGGTAAAAGGTAAAACCGAAAACGATTTAATGAAACTGCCTTTTAAACAAGTATATAATTTCCGACCAGGTGCTATTGAAGCGACTAAGGGACTTAAAAATGTATTATCTTACTATAAGTATTTCAGTTGGTTGTTTCCTATTATCCGACTTTTTTCACCCAATTCCGTTGTGAAATTGAAAGAAATTGGTGTGGCTATGATTAATTCTGTAACAAAAGGCTATGAAAAACAGATATTAGAGGTTAGTGATATAAAAAAACTGGCAGCCCGATAAAAGAAAAGCCTCTTCAAAAAAAGAGACTTTCTCGGGTTAACCAACAGTTACATTTCTGTAATATCTTATATAATCTTCAATGCCAGTGTGATTTGCCATCCGCTGGCTTTCTGACTGAATTGAGAATTACCTTGTAGATTTAATTGCGAGATTTCAGACAAGCTTCCTTCTTTTCTTAAATCAATATCAAATCCTAATATCTTAACACCTACACCTACCTGGTAGCCGAAGGTTGCTTTTTTCATGGCATCATCAAAACTACCTGAGGTATAACTTTTTATTGACTCACTTAATTTCTTGTCTTCATCCAATTTAAAAGTAGCTACCGGGCCACCCATAATACGAAAAAATTTAAGTACTCTTACACCTACCAATACAGGCACATCAATATTACTGTATTTGAATTTTACCTTACCATATTGAGTTGTCTCCACAACGCCACCTCTTTGGGCAAAGAGCACCTCTGGTTGTAGATAAACTTTATTGCCGATTCTTCCAAAAGCACCTAAAACGTAGCCGGTTTGTGTATCTAAACTTTCTTTGATATTATTGTTCAATGAACCGGCATCAGTATAAACCTTGTTGAAATTGATGCCCCCTTTAATACCAAAACCAGATTGAGCGATGGATTCTGAAAAAGAGCATAATAAAGCAAACAGACTAAGAATTGTGATTTTTTTCATGATGTTTTTAATTAAATGATTAGTAACGACTTAAAGTGTACATATTAATTCATAGTCTCTCTTATTTGCGTCCGGATTTAATGGATTAACGTGTAGTAACCTATCAATCGTATTTGGTTAACGAAACATTAACAGATTTTCTATCTTGATTGTTATCAATTTATTTTTTATATTTATAAGTGTCTGAACATATATCGTATTAATGTATCCGCATAAACTTTTTAATTCTTAAAAAATTATTCAATGGCTAAAGTTAAAACAGCTTATTTCTGTCAGAATTGTGGATATAATTCACCTAAATGGTTAGGACGTTGCCCCTCATGTAACGAATGGAATACAATGGTAGAGGAGGTAGTCAGTAAAGATGAACCCGAAAAAGGCAACTGGAAATTTACTTCATCAGGTGCACCTAAGACAGCTAATAAACCTAAGACCCTTACCGAGATTTCAAAACATGAAAGATATCGGATTATTACAGACGATGGGGAACTGAATAGAGTATTGGGAGGCGGTATTGTGCCCGGCTCATTGGTACTGATTGGAGGGGAGCCAGGTATCGGGAAATCGACATTAATGTTGCAGATTGCCTTGAGCCTGAAAGACTACACAGTCTTATATGTATCAGGTGAAGAAAGTGAGCAGCAGATAAAAATGCGCGCCGAACGCATGAGTTTTATGAATGAACGCTGTTACATTCTGAATGAAACCGCCACAGACAACATTTTCCGTCAAATAGAATTAACCGAGCCCGATATTGTAGTTATTGACTCTATCCAGACGCTTGTTTCTCCTTTAATCGAATCGGGTGCTGGAAGTGTATCGCAGGTAAAGGAATGTACAGCCGAGCTAATGAAGTTCTCTAAGGAGTCAGATACACCAGTTATTATGATAGGGCATATTACAAAAGACGGGTCATTGGCAGGCCCTAAAGTATTAGAACATATGGTTGATACCGTACTTCAATTTGAAGGTGACAGGCATATGACTTATCGGATACTTCGCACTACTAAAAACCGTTTTGGAAGCACTTCTGAATTAGGTATCTACGAAATGCAAAGTGACGGACTCAGACAAGTAAGCAACCCATCAGAAATTCTGATTTCTCAAAGAGAAGAGGATTTAAGTGGGATTACCATTGCAGGGATGTTAGAAGGTAACCGTCCATTATTAATAGAAATTCAATCGCTGGTAAGCACAGCCACATACGGCACACCTCAACGAACCAGCAATGGCTTTGATAGCCGACGTACACAAATGCTATTGGCAGTACTTGAAAAAAGAGGCGGGTTTAGGTTGGGTACCCAAGATGTGTTCTTGAATATTGCAGGTGGCTTAAAAGTAGAAGACCCTGCTATCGATTTAGCTGTGTGTACTTCAATCGTTTCTTCATTCGAAGACATCAGTATCCCACATCTATATTGTTTTGCCGCAGAAGTAGGCTTAGGCGGTGAAGTGCGTGCCGTAAACAGAATAGAAAACCGTATATCAGAAGCTGAAAAATTAGGTTTTAAGAAGATATTTATATCAAAGTATAACCTGAAAGGGTTGAATACGAAAAATTATAAAATAGAAATTTTTGCTGCCAGCAAATTAGAAGAAGTTTTCAGCGAGTTATTTGGATAAATGAATAATAAAATGCCAGGGGTTGAACCTGTTTACACCTTAGAAATAGGTTTAGACAGGTTCTTTAAAACCTATAAACATGATTTAACTTTGTATAAAGTTTTTTGTTTCATAATTCTTTACACTTCTATGAAGTCGGTCATGAATTCTCTTCTTGAATGCTGCCGGAGAGATTATTTGCATTCTATCTCCAAAGCCTAAAATCTCCCGTTCAAGTTCAAAATTAATCTGTACTTTGATTTGCACAGTTATGCCATCTTTATTTTTATTTAAGATTTTTTGAGAATGATGAAGTGGTTTGGTCTCTACGAAAGGAGCATCTTCATTGGCAACAAATAAAGTGATTTCTTCCGCCTTTAAGCCCGTTGAAACTGTTACACCTATCACATCCTGATAAAAGGTTTCAGAATCATACAGATCATTTTCGATATAGTCTGTTTTTTCATCAGGGCATAAATACTGGATCCTGTCTAAAGCCAAATGCATGATAATTTTTTTGACACCACGAACTCCTACAGCAAACCAGCGGTTTTTAAATTCCTTTAACCACCAGACATGAAAGATAAACGTATTGGCTTCCTGTGCTTTAAATGACTGATAGGTCAATTCAACTGCTTTCTTTTGCACAATAGAATGATACAGCAAATCGAGGTAAGATAACCCTTTCAGGTTTTCATTCTTCTCAAAATTGATAACAGATTGTTTTTTATGAGCAGCGGCATACACATGGTCTTCTAATTTCTGAACTATTTCATTTAGTTGATTAAAATGAGAAAAACCTTTGAATTGTTTTAATAATTCAACAGCCTCATTCATTCTACCTAAATCTGCATTAGAAATAGGGATGTTAGTGATGCTATATTTAGGGTCTTCGTAGGTATAATATTTTTTATCAATGACAATGATTGGTGCAAAGTAGCCCAATTTATCACTTCTCATCATCTGAATATCCGCCTGTATTGTTCTTATGCTAATGCCCTTATCAATACCCTCATATTCATATAAAGTATCGGAAACCTTTTCAACTAAATCGTCTAAAGTCCATTTTCGTTGTCGGTTTCTCAAACAGGCATCAATAGTTTTATAGCGTACAAGGGCATTTCGGTTAGCAGGCATAGGGTTATTAAATATATTAGACAAAAAAATAAAATTATTTTCAACTACGCAAATATGCTGCGTAGTGATTTTTTTATTTTGTAGCATACAACGAAAACAAGATGACCATTCAAGCACTTCATGAATTAATTGCCAAAGATTATATCAATGTACAAAAGCATAATCATGCTGATTTGTATATTTATAATTATTCAGCCAAAGCCCAGTATGATAAGATCTGGAATGAATGGACTTTGGCTTGTCGTGGCTTGATCATGAATGCAGAGTATGAAATCATAGCTCGTCCATTCAGGAAATTCTTTAATTGGGGAGAAGTAGAAAATCAGTTGATTCCACAGGAATCTTTTGAGGTCTATGAAAAAATGGATGGTTCGTTGGGAATATTATATTGGGTTGATGAAATTCCTTATATTGCTACCAGAGGCTCATTTAATAGCAATCAGGCTAAGGTAGCTACCGAAATGCTGCATAATAAATATGCTGCTTCAATCCCTCTATTAGATAAAACTAAAACCTATTTGTTTGAAATTATCTATCCTGAAAATCGTATTGTGGTCAACTATGGCAATACCAGAGCTTTGGTTTTGTTAGGTGTCATTGATACAAAGACCGGAGAAGAATGCCCTTTGCAACAAATTGGTTTTGAAGTAGTAAAGCTATATGATGGTGTCAATGATTTGTATCAGTTAAAGAAATTGGAAGAGAATAACAGAGAAGGATATGTTATCCGGTTTGCGGGTGGATTGCGCCTGAAAGTGAAATTTGCTGAATATCAAAGAGTGCATCAGATTATTACTCGTGTATCAAATACTAATATCTGGGAGCATCTGAAAGAAGGAAATGACTTGACAGATATTTTAGATAGAGTGCCAGATGAATTTTATGATTGGGTAAAAATGACTGAGAAGCAATTAGTCGATAATTTTAAAGCCATTGAAGCAAAAGCTAAAAGTGAATTTAAACTGTTCGACACAAGAAAGGAAAATGCCATTTACTACCAGACTTGTAGCTATCCGGCTGTTTTGTTTAAGATGGTGGAGGATAAACCTTATGACCAGATTATCTGGAAAATGATCAGACCAAAATTTGAAAGACCTTTCGCAACACCTATAGAGACATGAAAATTTTATTGAAAGCCATAGTAGGGAGTCAGGCATACGGAACAAATACAGCTAATTCGGACATAGATTATAAAGGTGTATATGCACAATCAGTAGATGAGCTGATAGGGTTTAATTATAAAGAGCAGATTGAAATATCAAAAGACGAATGTTACTTTGAGGTGCGTCGTTTTTTGCAATTGCTTCAATCTGCCAATCCAACAATGTTGGAGTTGCTGTATATGCCATCAAAGTGTATTGTTGAAAAGCACCCCGCTTTTGATATAATTATACAAAACAGGGACAAGTTTTTAACGCAAAAATGCCTGCATTCTTTCGGCGGATATGCCATAGCCCAGATTAGTAAGGCTAAGGGCTTAGAAAAGAAAATGAATTGGGAGAATGCGAAGATAACCAGAAAGACACCTTTTGACTTTTGTTATATTTATGAAGAAGGCAAGACAATGCCTTTGCTATATTTTCTTGAAAGAAACAACTTATCGGCAGATAAATGTGGTTTAGTAGCCTTAAATCATTTCAAAAATTGCTATGCTTTGTATTATGATAGTACAGGAGAGTTGGGATATAAAGGTATTGTCTCAGAGAAAGGGAATGATGTAAAACGCAGTTCTGTGCCAAAAGGGGAGAAGCCATTGAGTATAATGTGTTTCAACCAGGAGGGGTATTCATCGCATTGTAAAGATTATGTGGAATATGAAACCTGGCTGAAAAACAGGAATGTACAACGCTATGTAGATATTGCTAATCATCAACAGCAGATAGATGGTAAAAACCTTTTGCATTGCCGTAGATTGTTAGACATGGCAATTGAAATAGCTACTCAGAAAACTATCAATGTAAGACACCCCAATACAGAAGAATTGCTGAAAATCAGGCGGGGAGAAATTGACTTAGCGGCTTTTATGCAAAGAGCAGAAGAAGAGATTATACAACTGAATGAATTATTTGAAAAGAGTGATTTGCCTAAGGAAGTAGATGGAGATTTTGTCAATGAGCTATTGTTGAAAGTGAGACATGCGGTAATATAAAACTAAATGACAAAACTAAAAAAAGGTCTCGTATTCGGAAAATATATGCCTGTTCATTCAGGGCATCTGGCTTTGATTGAGTTTGCAAAATCTCAATGCAAACACGTAATCGTTTCAATGAGTTTTATGCCCAATGACCCAATTGACCATAGTTTACGTTTTGGCTGGCTACAAAAGATTTTTGAAGAACAGCCCAACGTTACGTTGGTAGAAAAGATTGATGATTTTCACGACGAGACTTTACCTCTTTTTGAAGTAACCAAACTTTGGGCTGAGTTTATCCGTAGAGAATTTCCTGATATTGAAGGATTTTTCTGTTCTGAAGAATACGGTGAGCCTTTATCGTTTCACTTAGGCTTACCTTGTATTCTATTCGATAAGGCACGTGAATTGGTTCCTGTTTCAGCTACTAAAATCAGACAAAATCCTCTTGCCTATTGGGACTTTATACCAAATGTGATTCGCCCTTACTTTGTTAAGAAAATATGTCTTTATGGCCCTGAAAGTGTAGGTAAAACAGTTTTAAGCCAGAAATTGGCAAAATATTATCATACAGTTTTTGTACCCGAAGCTGCACGGCAGGTTTTGAAATCTAATGATATAGATGAAGATATAATCATTACAATAGGAAAAAGACAAACAGAATTGGTAAAAGAGCAGACATTAGTAGCTAATAAACTCCTATTCTGTGATACTGACCTCATAACTACGCAGATTTATGCCAGACATTATCTGGGTTTTATACCAGAGATACTGCCAGTATTAGAGCAACAAATTAAGTATGATTTATATTTTTTGCTTGATATAGATGTGAAATGGGTAGATGATCCGTTACGTGATTTAGGCCATCGGTGAGCAGAGATGTATCAGACTTTTAAAACCGAATTAGACAAACGACAAGTTAAATATGTAAGTATTAGTGGAAATTGGGAAAACAGAATGAGTAAGATGATTGATGAGATAAACAAATTGTCTTTACCAGTTCCCGACAACGAATAACTATAACAAACGAAATGAAAACCGTGTTAATATTGCGTGGATTGCCTGCAAGCGGGAAATCTACTTTTGCCAGAAAGCTGTTAGATGAAAAAAGAGGTATATGGAAACGTCTGAATAAAGATGAGCTACGTGCCATGTTAGATAATTCGCATCATACTACGCATAACGAAAAATTTGTAGAAAAAGTGCGGGATATGATGTTGATAGAAGCCCTGAAAACAGGGCATCATATAGTAATTGATGATACCAATTTATCAGACCGACCAGTTGAGCGTATCACACAAGTGGTAGAGAAATATAGAAAAGATACAGGCGATGAAGTAAGAATAGAAATCAAGGAAATGATGACTTCACTGGAGGAATCATTGGCAAGAGATGAAACAAGAGAAAAAAAAGTAGGGAGGGAGGTGATTATGAAAATGTACAGACAACACGTATTGAAAAATGAGCGAGGACCATATTATCAGTCGCAGGACGATAATCTGCCACCGGCTATTTTATGTGATTTAGACGGTACACTGGCTATCTTACATGCAAGAAGCCCCTATGATGCCGAACGCTGCGAGACAGATTTGTTGAATAAACCTGTGGCAGATATTGTACAAACTTATCATCAATTAGGTACAAAAGTGATTTTTATGTCAGGTAGAGAAGAAAAAGCCAGAAAGCAAACCATAAACTGGCTGGAATGTAATGGGATCACTTATGATGCTTTATATATGCGGGCAACCGGAGATTCACGTAAGGATTCAATAGTTAAAAAAGAATTATATGAAACTTATGTGAGAGGTAAGTATTATGTAAAATTTGTCTTAGACGACCGTAATCAGGTAGTTGACTTGTGGCGTTTAGATTTAGGATTACCGTGTTTACAAGTAAACTATGGAGATTTTTAGTGAGGTAGAATCCTATCTCACTACTAAAACTTTGGCAAATGAATATTGACCAAAACTTATACGTACAATATAATTACCTGCCACCAAATCATTTGATTTAATACTTCTGGTATATCTGTCTGCACTTAGTTTCTCTTCTGGAAGCTCTTTTATTTTTCTACCCAACACGTCAAAGACTGTGATCTGAGCAACAGTATTCTGCTTCAAAGTAAAATCAACAAACACCTCATTTGTAGTTGGATTGGGAGAGATTTTCCAATCTATCAATTCACTAATAGGCTCTTTACCTGTCGGCGTAATTTGTACTTCTGTTACTTCTTTGAGAATCTTATTCTCCGGGTCAAAAATTACCTGACTTACATCACCTTTAATATTTGGAATATCAATATCCTGAGTGGCTTTGTCTATAAAAACAGTAGTAATAGTTTCACCTTGTGAAGTAATGATCTTTATATCAACAGGCATTAAAAAATATTCGGGCGTGGTATTTTTAGTCTGAGTTACTTTTAAACTTAGAATTGATAAACCATCAGCAGTTTTGGCGGTAGTCCATCCATAAGTATATTTTGGATAGCTTTCACCATAAACCCATTCCTTAAAAAAATAGTCTAAATTCAAGCCTGTAGTCTGTTCTGCTACTTTCTGAAAATCCTCTGTGGTAGCAGAATTATAGGCTAAAGGAGAAACCAGATAGTTTTGCAGGATTTTAAAAAACTTCTCCTCTCCGACTATCCCACGTAACATATGCAATACCACACTACCTTTAGCATAAGTACGATTAAAACCAAAAATCTCGTTTTCGTTTGATATATTTTTTACAAACAGGCTTCCAATTGCTCTTTTAGCATAAAACATATCGCTGTTAATAGCGGTTTGGTACCCGGTTTTACCACCTATAGCTTCAGCATAGATAGCCTCGCTAAATGTTGCAAACCCCTCGTTAAGCCAGATATGTTCCCAGGTTTTGCACGTAATCTTATCACCAAACCATTGGTGCGCCAATTCATGCGCAACAAGACTGCTCTCAAAACTACCCATCGAACTACAGGTCTGGTGTTCCATACCGCCCCCAAAGCCACATTGCTCATGCCCATACTTTTCTTTAATAAACGGATACTGTCCGTATTTATCCGAGAAAAGTTTAAGCATAAATGGTGTCTGGTCTAATTGATTTCTTACATTAGAGGAGAAGTTCTCTGGATAGATATAATGTGTTACGGCCATTGAATCCGTAGCAGAGTATTTATAATAATTTTTATACTCAGTATAATTGCTACAAGAGATTGAAATCAGATAGTGAGCAATCGGATAACGGTTTTTCCATTGATAAGTTCTGGTGCCATTGCTATTATCTATTTTCTTTGTCAAAACGCCATTTGATACAGAAACAAATCCAAGCGGCATGGTTATCCACACATCAGATGAATCTGCCTTATCTGCCGGGGTATCTTTGCAAGGAAACCAGTCTGGAGCACCATAAGGTTCACTTAATGACCATACGATTGGTGCTGCTCCATGAGAACCAAAAGTAAAACTACCAAATGCCGATGCAACCGGGCTGCCCTGATAGTATATGTCAACAGTAACGGCTTGATTCTCAGTATAAGATTTGTCGAGTGTAATATTAACCTTTGCAGTTTCCTGAGCAAAGGCTAATTTCTTTGCTCCTAACTTGATAGAATCTACTTTAAGCGTATTCTTTAAATCTAAAAAGAAGCTGGATATAGTAGATTTTGGCTTAAAACTGATGGTAGCCTCTCCTTTCAAATACCTTTGAGCATAAGAAATGTCAAGATTCAATTTATAGTAACCTATATCTATTTTATCATCTCCCGGATAGGCTAATTGCATATAACGGGCATTTCTGGCAAATGAACTTTGCTTGGCTTGTGCGCAGCTGATTCCGCCATTCGTCTGAGCCAAACCTAATAAAGGATAAAAAATAAGCACTAAATACAGAAATGGATTTCTCATGTGTTTTTGTTATCAGAATTCCCAACGATAGCTTAAAATGGGTATTAAACCTAACTGGTATTGTTTAACGACTTTTTTCTGTAAAATATCATAATAACTAAAGGCAGTATTTTTATAACCGGCTATATTCTGCATATCTAAGGCTAAAGTTCGCGAATATTTTTGTTTTGATTTTTTCAGATAAATACGGAAATCAGGACGGAAATAGTCAGGTTGTTTCACCGTAAATGCTTCTGTAATTTTATAGACGGCTCTCCTTGCTAATTGTGAAGCCTGTTCATCAATAGGTGTTTCATAAAACCCGCCAAGCCATATAATTCTGATACTTGTTCCTAAGATACGATTTTTGCTATATTCCCATTCTTTACCTATTGTCAAATTAAAAATATGCTTTCCATTATAACGGCTATTCCTTTTAACACCATCCCCTCCTATATATGTAGAGTTATAATACGTACCATTTACTAACGCATAAAATCCTTTTGTAAGATATTGCTGATAAGTAATTTCAATACCATAATTCTGTCCGGTACCTTTGTTTTGTAGTGGCTCATCTATGAAACCTTCTACTAAATTAAGTGTCGAAAAGCCCGGGTCAACTTTTTGAGTTACCCATGCCGGATTTGTAATAACAGGAGCATTAAATATCTTCTGATAATACATTTCTGTTTTCAGATATGAACCTCGTTTAAAATAATACTGGTGGCTTAGTACATAATGATGGGCTTTAGTGAAATCAAGTGAGATATTTGGTGTATTTTGTAATTGTGTACTATAAGCAAAATAAATCTGTGGCAATTGCAATTGGCTATGCAAACCATAAGCAAAACTAACAGTTTGATTTGGTGTTAGCTGATAGCCCGCAGATATGCGGGGTTCAACAGACTGAGATTTACTAACTGTATAGTTCAGATAATGTAAACCAATATTTACAGTAAGTTTTGTAACTGGAGTAAACTGCCAGTTAAAATAGGGCTGAAGCACAAAACCTTTGCCCGTTCCTTTAGCCGATTGATCACTCGCAATCGAATAAACAGCATCAGATTGATGTGTGATAAAAGCACCTACTTTCAATAGGTTTTTAGAGTTTATTTTATAACTAAATGAACTGGTCAGAGAAATTCTACCTTTTGAAACGCTATCTGATTGGGTCAGGTATCTTTGAAAATTACTTTTACTTAATACATATCCTTTACGAACGCTTTCCAAGCCTGAACCTACCAGGGTAGTCTTCCATAAGAGTTTATCTCCAATAATCCTACTATGCGTTGCCCCTAAAGCCCCCATTTTGTTGGTATAATTAATATCGAAGCCATCCTTTTGTACTTCCCACAGCGTAGTATCCCGTTGTCCGGCAAAATAGTTACTACTTAGCCCCGCCATACCAAAAATTGTAAATGTTCCAGCTTTTTTGGTCGGTAAAGAAACATTGAATGATAAATCCTGAAAAGTAATGTCTTCACCACCAAAAGTTACTCCTATCAAGCCTAATAAACCAGTAAATGAATAGCGATAGTTGATCAAATAGCTACCATTCTTTTTGGTATTACTCAGGGGGCCTTCTGCAGCTAAATCGAGACCAATCAAGCCTGCTTGAGCGGTAAACTCGTGTCTTTGGTTATTCCCTTTTCTTAAACGCATATCCATCACCCCTGAAAGTGCATTTCCATATTCAGCCGGGAAAGCCCCCGTCAGGAAATTCATATTGCCTAATAGCTGAGCAGACAAGATATTGACACCACCTGAATTCTGGGTAATTCGATCACTGAAAGTACCTGCATTACTTAAGTGATTGGGGTTCACAATTTCTACTCCTTCTAAGCGCCATTGCATACTATTGGGTGAATTACCACGAATAACCATGCCATTTGCCTGATCATTTGAATTGGCTACTCCTGCATAAGCTGAGGCCAAACGAGCAGGATCAAGATAAGTACCCGGATAACGGAATATCTGTTCAGTTGTGATAGAATGGATACTTGTGAGTGAGCCAGTCAGATTATTCGAAGGGGCTTTTACTGTAGCTTCTCCTAATTGTTTGGTTGTTTCCTGTAATCTGATTTCTAAGACTATTTCCTTACCTGATTCAACCAATATTTCTGAAATAGTCTGGGTCTCAAAACCTACGGAACTGATTTCAAGCTGATGACGCCCTACCGGAACTTTATCAAGTCGGAAAAAACCATTCTCATCAGTTTGAGTGCCCTGTGAAGTATTTTTTAAAACAATGGTTGCTCCTGAAAGTGGTTTTTCGTTATTCGTATCAATGATTCTTCCCCTAATCGTCTGGGTAGTTTGAGCGAAGAGATTTAAGTAAAGAAAAAGGATTATGACTGATAAGGTAATTTTTTTTAACATCTGCTTTGAGACTTGAATTTTTCTTGAAATACCAGAACTTTATTCTTAAATATTAAACATTTTTGTATAGCAAAAGTTTAGTAAGTGTAATTAAAGCTACCGTCATGATTTTAAGTAAATTTGAAGTTAAATTCTATCAGCAATTGGAAGAATTTTTCCAGATTCATGACTTCAATCTGCACTTAGAACATAAACAGTTTCGCAAAGCTACGCAAAACGGATTTCAGAATGTAATATTTTCTATTTCAGAAACACAAAAAGAATATTGGATTGAAGTGAATTTTGGGGTTCGATGTGAATTTATTGAGCAATTGGCACAGCAGTTCATGCATAATACCAGAGGTAATCGTTCTACTGCCAATACACTTGTTATTAGTTTTGGTAAATTTCAGAACCTAAAATACTTTAGATTTAAAGTAACAGACGAAGAAGAATTGGATAAGATTATAGACGAAATCAAGGTTTTTTTTGATAATAGAGGCTTTTTATTTTTACAAGAAGCAGCCTGTTTAGATAAAATAGATGATTTACTTAATGATATGCCTACTAAACCATGCAGATATTTATATAATCAGGTTCACAGGTGTTTTAAAGGTGTAATTGCCGCAAAACTAACTGACAATCATAGTTTTACGACAATTACAAATATTTATAGACATTTTTTATTGAAGAATGGTTCAGATGAAGAATTGCTGAATTACGAGCGATTAGTCAGTTTTCTTCATTTTTACAATCCGAATTAGTCTTTCTCTACGTGGCTACTACCTGACAGATTCGAGCTAACATGTGGATTCCCACGGTATTTTACTTTACTTGCGCCACTTGCTCTTATATTTAATGTCTTACTTACATTTACACGCCCGGTACTTGCCCCAGAAACATCCAAGATTGCTTTTTCAACGAGCGTATCGAAGCCATTTAATTTAGATGCACCCGATAAATCAGCCTCCATTTCTGTACCAATTCCTTCCAGATCTAATTCAGATGCTTCTGAAAGGTCTATTTCATAAATTCTGGCACTGGCAGATATTGTTGCATTTGAAGAACCAGATAAATCAATTTCTAATTCATCAAGGTTATCAAAACCCCCAATATAAGATGTAGAGGCTCCTGAGAAAACAATTTCTTTTAGCGTGGGCATTTCAATATCAATTTCCATACGATATCGCCTGATTCGCCACTTAGAATAATATATTTTCAATTTGCCATTTGATGCTTTTACTATCAAATCATCAATATCTCTCCTGTCTCCATTCGCTTTTATTCTAAAGTCATTAGCTTGTTTTACAGTAATATGGAAAGCATTTCCCATTTCTAACTTATCAAAATTTTTCAGATCAAAAGCTTTATCTTCCGGATTACGGGGTTCTATTCCTTGTTGAACCAACTCACACGAACTTATAAAGAAAGCTATGAGTGCAAAAGCTAACACGTTAGTTGATTTTAGTTTTTTCATAATAGTAAATTTTTATATTTGTGTATAAGACAAATGAGAAAAGAGATACCCCTACTATAGTCGTTGGTTTTGTTTTTTTGATGTGCTCCTAATTTTTTTGCTAATAATTTTCACTGAGAGTAAATGAGGGTATTGCGAGGTTGGATTGTCATATAAAAAATCCGTTTATCAAATAGTACTATCCAAGTTTGCCTTTAATAAGCTATGTTTGCATAAACTTTCAAATTTTAGTCGGTGCAATTATCTGAGCAAGAAATAGTTGGTGCAATCAGGCAAGGAAATGAGCGTATTTTCGAGGTAGTATTCCGGAAGTACTATCAGAGTTTATGCAATTATGCCAATTCGATGCTTAAGGAGATGGATGAAGCCGAAGAAATTGTTCAGAATTTGTTTTCGGGTATTTGGGAAAAAAGAACAGAATTAGAGATTAGCCTTTCATTGAAATCTTATCTTTATAGAGCAGTGCATAATCATTGCCTGAACCGAATCAAACATCTAAAAATAAGAGAAGAGTATCAACATTACGCCAATACTTACTATGAAAGTTCTTATGAGTCGGTTAGCCAATCGGTTATGAAAAATGAGTTGGAACGGAAAATAGAAGAAGCCATTGAAAAACTACCCGAACAATGTCGGTTGATTTTCAGAATGAGCCGCTTGGAAGAACTGAAATATCATGAGATTGCTGAACAGTTAGGGATTTCGCCAAAGACCGTAGAGAATCAGGTGGGTAAAGCACTTAAGATATTAAGAATAGAGTTATCGGAATACTTACCATTGATTATTTTATTAGTTGATGGTTTGATGCAATTTTAGGTTGAATACTTGTATATTTAATTAGCCTTATAGATAAAATTATTAAACTTGGATACAAATCATTCTGATAATAATGAAGGCCTTTTAGGTAAATATCTGGCACAGGAAACTGATGCTCATGAGAATGCTTTGATTGAGAAATGGCTTCAAGAGAATGAGGAGAATACAAAAGAGTTAAATGATTATGCTTTTTTATGGAATAAAGCAGTTGGGTTTAAAGAAAACAGAACACTGAGAGTAGATGTAGATGCTGCATGGCTGAAAGTCAGATCAAAGATAGATTCTGCTAAGGAAGCTAAAGTTATTCTTATAAAACCGGCCCCTAAACGGAATAGGTTCTTTACAATTGGTATTGCCGCCAGCATTACTATTCTAATTGCGGTTGGAGTATTAGCTTATTTATTCAGAGACTCATCACCAGATGTCGTTTTGTTAAAAACTACACAGAACACTTTAGAACAAATCCTGCCGGATGGGTCTGTTGTATTTCTGAATGCTAACACTATATTAACTTATCCAAGAGAATTTAAAGGGGCCACCCGCGAAATAAATTTATCAGGCGAGGCTTTTTTTGATGTTAAAAGGAATAAAACAAAGCCTTTTATTATTCATGCTAATGGCTCTGATATAAAGGTTTTAGGAACGTCATTCAACATTCGGGCTTATAACAAAAATGTTGAATTGAGTGTTGAAACCGGTAAAGTGCAATTTCAAACTAAAACCAAAGCAATTTTATTAGTCGCAGGAGAACAAGCAACTTTTGAGGCTAAAAAAGATACCATTAAAAAGCAGATAGTGCTTGATAGAAATGTCCTTGCTTATAAAACCAAAGTATTTGTGTTTGAAAATTCAAGTCTTGAACATATTGCCAAAGTTTTAGGAGAAGGATATCATGTAAGTATATCGCTAAAAAATAATCGGATTAAAATTTGTCGTCTTACCACAAAATTTGATAATGAAACCCTTCCCGATGCCTTAAATATTATTGCCGAAACACTAAATCTGACTATTAGCTCAAAGGGGGGGAAGTATGTATTAGACGGGGAGGGTTGTAATAAGTAGTTTAAGTTCTTTTCTGACTTCATTAAAAATTAAATTTCTTTTAGGGGAAAAGAATTAGTTGGGTGTCATAGCTTCAAAAAAGCTCATTTATGAAAAAGCTATTAACATTTATTTTCTTTTTACATCTTTACCAATCATTTGCCCAGAATGTCCCTCCGCTTGAAAGAATTATTACTATAAAAATCTCTGATGAAAAATTAGATAATGCCTTAAAGGGTATTTCTGAGGTTGGTAATTTTAGTTTTTCCTACAATCCCAGTGAAATCGATATTAACAAGCGTGTATCGGCCTCGGTTCAGAACCAGCCCGTTAGAGAAGTACTAA
This sequence comes from Emticicia sp. BO119, assembly GCF_013912375.1. Taxonomy (GTDB): domain Bacteria; phylum Bacteroidota; class Bacteroidia; order Cytophagales; family Spirosomataceae; genus Emticicia. Next base: position 82,405 of record NZ_JACETV010000009.1, read on the forward strand.
ACCTGATTTTTAGTACTACAGCTACATTTAAAAATAAAGGCAATTACATTATTCTAAAGAAAAATGACGAAGAACCGAAAAAGGATTTTTTCGTGATGGGCTACGTTTCAGACGGAGAAACGGGCTTAAAAATTGAAAAAGCCAGTGTTTATGAACCAATAACATTAGCTTCTGCCGTCACCAACCAATATGGTTATTACCGTTTGAAAATCCCAACTACAGTTCCCATTGTAAGTGTTCAGATAAGAAAACAAAACTATCATAACGGAGAAATGGCTGTAAAAGGTAGAACAAATACAACTTTGAATATAACACTTTTGCCTATCAAGCCTATCCGGGTTTCAGCTGAGAAAATTGAGCCAATTGCTATCAGAAGAGATACTTTCCCTCAAAAAAAGATTGATAGTATTGCTCCCATTCAAATAGCACCACTGATTACTATTCAAAGAGATTCTTCTATTAGCAATCCAAAAAAATCAGATTATCAGGATTATTGGAATGAAACAAAAGATAGATTAGCTGCAGCACAGAGACATATAACGGATTGGTTAATTACTACAAGGCAAAATATCCATTTAGATAATATTGGAGACACCATTTATCGTCCTGTTCAGGTATCACTTTTACCATTTATAGGAACAAACCACTATCTGAGTGGTAATGTGATTAATGAGTATTCATTTAATATCATTGCCGGATACTCATTAGGAATCACCAAACTGGAAATAGGTGGGTTTTTGAACCTGGTAAAGGGGAATGTCTCTGGGGTTCAAGCTGCCGGATTTGCTAATTTAGTAGGAGAAACTGTGAAAGGAGCTCAATGGGGCGGATTTGCTAATATAGTTGGGCAAAGTGCTTATGGTATTCAGGGTGCCGGTTTTGGTAATTTAGTTTTCAGAAACTTTAGTGGGATACAGGGCGCCGGATTTATGAATGTGGTACTTCATAGTACCAGATATGCAGTACAGGGTGCGGGTTTTGGCAATTTAATAATGGGTAGTGGAAGTGGTGTTCAGGCTGCGGGTTTTGCAAATCTTGTGCGGAGAGATTTTGATGGAGTTCAGGTATCCGGATTTATAAATTACACAGGAGGAACTTTCAAAGGTCTACAGGTTGGAGTAGTAAATGCTGCTAACAGGGTTAATGACGGGCTACAGATAGGTGTACTGAACTTAACAGAGCAATCTAATTCAATACCAATAGGTTTGGTAAGTTTTGTTAAAAGAGGTGGGTATCGTCGCCTGGAATTGAATATTGACGAGGTAAATTTAGCCAATATCACTTTCAAAACTGGCGTTAAAAGATTCTATAATATTTTTACGGCTGGTTATGGCTTTAACGAACCCAATAAACCTTTGTTTAGTTTTGGTTATGGACTTGGTACCGCCTGGCGATTAAATAGGGCTTTCTGGCTTAATTTTGATATCGTTAGCTCTCATTTGCAAAATGACGTGTATAATTGGGAGTTAAATCAGTTAATCAGAGGGAGTCTGGGATTAGAATTACATCTTTCTCCACGTATAGCTATTTTTTTAGCACCGAGTATTAGTTTTCATGCAACACAAGAATCGGAAATTAATTTAGGGCAACTTAACAAACTCAAGTTTTATGAGGAACAAGGAAGATACTTTGGAGAAAGGGCAACATTATCCTCATGGCTTGGTTATCAGGCAGGAATCAGAATTTGTAATTTCTAAAGGATTCAAAATGGAGCTTTGAAGTATTTAACTCAAAGCTCTGTTTTAGAACCTATATCCAATGTTAAAACCTAACCCACGGAGATTGAAAAATGAAAGATTACGTGCATTGTCTAATCTTACTCCTTGTTTGTCGACTTCTAATGAGAGATATTGTTCGTTAATTTTGAAAGTATCTATAATTTTTTCCTTTAGATCTTTAATAAACTGCTCATCGTATCCTTCGAGATTTTGTTTTGATTCTCCATGTACGGTTACTCGACCATAGTGCCCACCAATAATGAACCAGTCGAAAGTGAAACGATTTCCCAATCGGAATTGCTTCCCAATCATTAAACCACCCGAATATGTTTTTACCTGTGTATCGACTGGTAATTCGATTCTTGCGAATGTTTCTTTATATAACATATCTACAAATACGGGAGCTTTTCCAAAATAGCTATTATATCGGCCAAAAACAGCTATATAAGTGCCGATAGGTGCCGATTTATTTTTACCCAAATAAAATCGAAGTTCAGGAGTCAATCCAAAATTTCCGGCAGTTGATTCAGATTTTTTTACGTTAACCAGACTTATATAATCAATCCTCTTATCAGCCGCGTCGACGAAACTCTCTACAGTTTTAGCGAATGGGACTATTTTTACAGGTCGATAGGCTACACCTAAAGCAAAACTGATACGATTCCCTAATGCCTTCTCGTATTGTAAGGAATAAGCTCCTAAAGTTAATGCAGAAAGGTTAACTTTTAATACACTTGAATTGGACTCCTGCGAGTAACAAAAAAATGAAAAACAAACACAAAAGACTGTGAGGGAAGCGATTTTCACTGGGATTTTAATTAAATATGGTTAATACGTATTACTATTTTAAGATAGCAAGTGTTCAGATACGAAGGTGAGCCGGTCAATTAAGATTTTCTTCTTGTGTTGCCTGATAGAAAGAATTAATGGTGGCCATTTCTTTTATTAAAAAAGTTTGTAACTGTTCATTAAAGTCTTTTTTATCTTCCACTGATAAAGAATCATACAGGTCTTTTAATTCCTGATTGATAGCTGTTTTTTCAGCTTCTGTTGAGGCATTCATTGCTCTGATATGGTAAGACTTGAGATTAAACTCTTTCATTAATTAATTTTAATCTTTAATACTAAACACAATATTCGGTATTTAATTGCAGATAATGTTCATTTTTCAGTAGAATTAACCAAAAAATAAACTATTCTACAGGCTGTGCCTTTACTTTTAGAATTTTTATGGCTACTTACTTTTAAATGAAGTGTATGCCTTTCATCTGATAAACCAGAGGCAAATAGTTTGTACCATGGTAAATGTAAAAAATAACTCCATTGCGTATATAAATTCATGCTTTGATAAGGTGCATTATCAATACTAAATAATACTTCTCCTGCATCTGGCCCTGAAACTAAACCGATACCAACTGCATTGCCAATGAATGTAAAATTTAAAGAAGCATCGGGCGAAATAGTTTCTAAAACAGGGCAATTGACAAAGCTCTCTCTTGTACCTATGCCATCTGAGGGCTGCCAACTTTCTATTAACTGGAAACCTTTCTGTATTTTGGCTTGATGGATATTCACATATATGCCGCCTTCAAAGTTCTTTTTATCTAAAGGGCTTATTACCTGACGGTTAATTTGTGAAACTGAATCACCTGTCGCAAAGTTTTTAAAAGATTGGGTTAATAAGTATTTGATACTTTGGTAATAGATTTCCTGACCAAAAGGTGAGGGGTGAAGGTCTTTAAAATCAAATTCCCAACTAAATTCTTTTGCCTGTAAACGTTCTGCCACTTCTTTTGCGAGATTGATAGAAGGCAACTGATAATAGGAGGCTATGGCTTCGTGGTTTTTAATCTCTAACGGAATGAGCCCTTTTTGATAATCAGAAGTTTTATCAGGATCAGCAAACGACATCAGGATTATATCCAGTGAAGGGTTGTCTTTTCGGGCATGACGAACAATCCCTTCTAAGGCTCTTAATTGTGTCAGGCTATCTGTTTCGTTGGTATGGTCATTGACCGCTGCTTCTATAAACAATAAATCCGGTTTGCCTTTATTGATGATATCTTGTTCTAAGCGAAAAGCATGAGGTAAACTTCCTAATGAGGAGATTCCTGCATTAATAAATGTAAAAGAATTCTTGGGAAATCGTTCTTTCATATATTTATTTACTTTATCTCTCCAGCCTGAATTATATGTAATAGATCCACCGAGATAAGCAACAGTTATATTCTTTTTTTGTTGAATGGCCTTATAAAAATTAGGAAGCCCGGCTCTTAACTGAACATAGTTTTTATTAGGTAGTGATTGAACGACAGGAGTAGAACTTTGGATAACAAAATCAGCCCACCGTTCAGGGTGCTCGATTGGAAAATGATGCCCTTCAAGTGTTTGAACACCACGACTCATGCTATACACATAAGCAGGACCACCTAACTTAAGGTATTTCTCAATCAATGGGAATGTATTTTCATCAGGCGGGACTAATTGGTCTTTTAGCCCAATAATATGAATAACAGGTACTTTGTAGGCAGCTAACCCTTCTAAATGATCAATAGGATTGTCATCATAAGCTAAAGCTTGCTCCTCTGTAAACCCATAGACTTCTAATAACTGACTCCATTCTTTTTCCTGGCGCTTACTTTTTCCTCTGCCGCCTGGCCAGCTTTTAAAATCACATACGGGGGTTTCGGTATAAATACAACTTACTTTTTCAGGATTACGCTTTGCCCAGGCATATACATATAATCCTCCACGGCTCACACCCTCCAAAGCTACCTTCGATGCAAATGATAATTTCTTGGTAAGATAATTATAGAAATCGTCCCATTTAAGCATGGCTTGTGGGTCCGCATATCGATTGTCAGTATTTATATAAGCTATGTGAAACCCTTTTTCAAGCAGAATACTGTCCATTTCAATATGCCAGTCAGGAAAATAAGCTCGCCATATCCACGGATTACCGGGCATTGGTGTATTTGGTTTTACATAATATGCCGGAGTTCCATCTAATAGAAAGCCGATTTTCTGAAACCCGTGCCAGATTTCGGTCTTCTGTGAGCTGATGCTTTGGGCAAAAAGCGGAAGACTCAAATGAGTTATCAGAATAAGTTTCAGAATGTGGTTAATTAGATAGCGGCGTTTCATGATTGGTTAAAAAGCAGTCTTTAATAAGAAACTTATTTATTAATGATTATTCCAGGTTATCTTGGCTTCATCAAAATCCAATTGTAATTCCTGTTTACGAATTTCTTCATCACTGAAGGCATATTCTTTGCGAATGGCATATAATTCTTTCCTTTGGGTGCTATAAAGCTCTTTTAATACCTGATTATACTGTTCAATTTCTTTTTTCTGACAAACCTGACATTCCATTGAATTTAATCTTTGATTCGTCAATGAAATGTCACTTTCAATTTCATGTTTCAGAAAACTTAACAATTCATTGTTTTTTATATCATTTGAGTACTTCTCATTTAATTGGTTGAGCGCAGCTTTCATTATTCGTAATTTAATACCTGCTTCCTGTTCTTCTTCTGGTGCTATATGGTCTATTTCTTTTATTTCTAACCATTTCACGATAAATGGTAGAGTTAAACCCTGAAATACTAAAGTTACTAAAATGACAATAAAAGTGATAAACAAGATTAAATTTCTATGTGGAAACGGTTGACCGCTATTCAGAAAAAGTGGGATTGAAAGTGCTGAAGCTAATGAAATAACCCCTCTCATGCCTGCCCAACCTATAATAAATGGGTTTTTGATGCCAGGATCAGGTTCTCTGTCTCTTACACTTTTAAATAACCACCGAGGTATAAATGCTGCAGGGTAAATCCAGAGTATTCTGACTACAATTGTAAGAATACTAATAATAACTGCATATTTAACCGCTTCTAAAATTGAATATCCCTCGAGCCCATTAATTATTGTGGGTAATTCAAGACCAATCAGAATAAACACCAGTCCATTCAAAACAAAGATCAAAGTTGCCCATACTCCAGTCGTTTGTAAGCGGGTTGAACCATGTGTTAATATCTCATGTGAGCGATAAGACAAGAATAAACCGCCACTTACAACTGCCATAACACCTGAAAAATGGAACTGTTCGGCTATTATATACATAAAATACGGTGTCAATAGGGTTAGCGCAGCATCTATACTGGGGGTAGTAGGTAAGAATCTATGAATCACGTAAGCTACATTGGCAATAATTAATCCAACCACAATACCCATGCCTGCTACCCAAAAAAATGTTCCAATGGCTTGCTGTAAAGAGAATTGGCCTGTAACAATGGCTACCAATGCAAACCTAAAGACAATTAAGCTGGACGCATCATTAATCAGACTTTCACCTTCCAGAATAGTAATTACTCTTTTGGGCATTTTGATTCCCTTAAGTACAGAAGAAGCCGCAACGGCATCTGGTGGTGAAATAATACCCCCTAACAAGAATCCTAAACCAAGCGTAAAACCTGGAATCATGGCTTGCGAAGTATAGGCTATAATGGTTGAAGTAAATATAACTAACCCAAAAGCTAAAAGACCTATAGGGCGTTTCCATTTCCAGAAGTCATTCCATGAAGTGTACCAGGCTGCTTCATAGAGTAATGGGGGTAAGAAAATAAGAAATATAAGTTCAGGGTCAACTTCGATGTGGGGAATTTTAGGCATAAAACTAATAAACAACCCTGCTAATACTAAAAAAATAGGGGAGGATATTTTAAACTTTTGCCCTAACATAACTAACATGAAAATGACAAAAAGTAATGATATGACAAGTAATAGATTGTAATGCATTTTTTAATAATGGTATTGGTTGTGGAACACGGATTTGCCACGAAAAGTTTTATCTACATTTGTAGATAATTTATTTTCATCTAAATTATAAAACTATTTTTTGAGTCTTCATTTCTAAAACGTCTTAATTTAATTCTGTAAGTGTCAGCGACTGAAAGGGAGTCGAAAAAGGTTCCCACCATATTGGTAACCTTTTCGGTTACGTTTTATTGGTTGGTACAATTATATAGTTCTAAACTACTGTTGATAGATATAATTAACGACTCTTTTAAACTGCCTTCCAGATACACTGATATTGGCCTTTTTCTTTCTGGAGCTTATAGATTCCTGAAAAACCGGTGGATGTTACTATCCATTTTTAGGGTGGTAAAAGACACCCAAAAAGCGATAGAGCTATTATTATTTTCATCTCTCAAAATCTATAGGTCTGCCATGTCAGGAGTTATAATATAGATTTTTTTCGAGACTATATGTCTTCGACCTGATTCCCTGATTGTGCATTCTCTAATATCTGGTTTTGGATTGTATTTTCAAAGGGGTTGATGAGGATTTTGGTAGAATTGAACTTTTGCATTAAGCTATTGAATTAATTTACTACTGCGCGACCAGAATATTCTGCCGTGAAAATTTAAAGTCTGTCAGGGTCTCTTTCAAAACCCTAAAAAGAAGCAATTATGATAATGGAGTGGCAGGTTCTGGAGTACAATATCTCAGATCAGGAATAGATCGCTGGCAATTCTATCGGCAAATAACTTGCCCTGGCGGGTAAGGGTAAGTGTTTGATTATTGATCTGCAATAATTTATTGTTGAGGTACTTTGTCAAAACAGCCTGATTGGCTATATGCCAGCTGTCACCTACAAGTTTTTCTATTTCATTAATATTACAACCCCATTTGGTTCTGAGCCCGGTCAGAATATAGTCATTGAGTTTTTCTTCTTTCGATAGCAACTCATAATCCGCAGGGACTTGTCCCTGATGTATAGCTTTCAGATACGCTACATTGTTGGCTATATTGTATTGGCGTGACACGCCATTATAGGAGTGTGCAGAAGGGCCAACCCCTAAATATTCATGGCGTTGCCAGTATGAAGAGTTGTGGCGTGAATACTTATTGTTCTGACAAAAGTTTGATATTTCGTATTGCTCGTATCCGGCGGATTCGAGCGTATCAACTAAAATTCTGAACTGCTCTGATGCAAAATCTTCATTGATCGGAGGTATTTTGTTGAGCTGTAGCCATTTGCCAAAAACAGTTTTTTCTTCTATAGTAAGGCAATAAGAAGAAATATGTGGCACATTCAAAGCTAATGCTCTTTCTAAATCATTCTCCCAGATATGATGATTATCGTAAGGAATGGCATAAATAAGATCAATAGTAATATTCTCAAAACCCGTATCCTGTGCTAATTTTACGCATTGTTCGGCTTGCACAGCATCATGAATACGATTCAGTTTTTTAAGATGATCATTATTAAATGACTGGATACCGATGCTTAACCGATTAAAACCAAATCTTTGTAAAATAGCCAGTCGTTCTTTGGTAATATCATCAGGATTTGCCTCTAAAGTAATTTCAATATCTTCTGAAAAAGTATAATACTTTTTAATTATTTCAAAAATATCATACAGTTCGTTAATGTTGAGTAGAGAAGGAGTACCACCCCCAAAATAAATGGTTTGTAACTCTTTATTACTCAGGTAATCAGCTTGAAATTCAATTTCCCGAATAATTGCTTCTATAACCGTGCTTTTCATAGTCAGATTTGTGCTGAAATGAAAATCGCAGTAATGGCAGGCTCTACGACAAAAGGGTATATGAAGATATAAATGCACTAAGCGAAAGAAAGAGTCCGGCGATTGTTTCCACCGCCGGAAATACTATTTTGTTCCAATAAAAAAGAAGTCAATACATTTTTCAGGCTCGTTTGAGAGAAAATGGTCGTCCCAACGAATTTCAGCGGCTAATCCTCCTGTTTCAGTCATTAATTTGTTTCTGTTGAAACGATTGAGAATTTCATAAGGCACTCTGAGCATCCAGGCCGGAAGCCTGTGTTGTAAATCAAAAATATCAAAGCGCATAATACGACGCACGGATTGCTTATTTTCTTCGTAATAATCCCAGACTTTTTGATTACCACCCACACCCATTGTGTCTACTTTAGAGAAATACTTTTGCATGAGGGTACGCAATTCAGCAGTATCATATTCCCGGATATGCCAAGGGTTCCGACTTAAAGAATAGGGACGATTTACGGTTGTAAGTAAAATCTTGCCACCTGGTTTCAAAACCCGTGCTGCTTCCGAAAGAAACTTATGGTCGTCCTGAATATGCTCAATAACCTGGAAGGTAACTATGAAATCAAAAGTATTATCTTTAAACTCAGTAAGATAAGGTAAATCGGCAGTCTGGAAGGTATGTTTAGGATAAGTTGCCTGTAATTGATTAATAAGAGGTTCGTTTTTATCTAACCCGGTAAAATGATCACATTTTTCAATCAAAGTTTCTACACCACGACCCCAGCCACAACCTAATTCTAAAACATTGCCGTGAACGATTTTAGCTGCTTCAACATAAGGGAAGTATAGACGTTGGTGTACAGGATTATCCGAAGGAATTTCGGCACTGGTTATTTCGGTTGTTGCGTATTTGCTCATAGACGCGATTCGTATCTTTTTCCTGAGATACTTTCTACTAAGATAGTCAGGATACTATTCTATTTTAATGGGTGCTTAATATAAAATTCTTATTTATATCTTATTTTTACAAAGTTAAGCTAAAATTGTGCTTTTGTAAAATGATAGGTTTAGTTTATGAAATTTTCCTTTATACCATGCGTTATTTTAGTAATCTAAAACCATTTGTCTGCAATGAAAACAAGTTTGTTGTTGATTGGATTTCTATTGTTTAATATCGATGCGACTGCTCAAATAGGCATTAATACAGTTTATAACCCTTCTTATCTGCTAAGGCCAAAGAAAAAGACTTTGGCAATTAAAAATAATAAAGGCTTCTCGGACAAATTAGACTCTGTATTTACGAAAAACCGAACGCTGTTTTTGCAGTATATACCAAAACATAAATATACCCATAGTATTATTTTTGATGACTATAGCTTTACTATTGCTAATCTTAACACCAATCAAATTGATAGTGAAATTGATCTGGAAAGATCGAAAAATCGTGTTAAGCAATTGTTTTTTAAAATGAAAATGTGGAGGTATTTCAGGGAATAAAAAAACGCCAGAGTAAAATCTGACGCTTTTTTAAATTCTTCATTTTCTATAAGTAATCCCAGTCCTATCTTAAGCAGGTTGTTGGTTCATCACTTCTGTTTGTTTGCGAATAGATTCCATGTGAATCAGTTTGAATAACTCTTCAACCATTTCAGGATAAAGGTTTAATTTTTTACCCTGTTCAGCACGGCTATTGTGTACTTGTTTCCAACGGTCTAATTGCAAAACAGCCACGTTGTTATCTCTCTTATGTTCTCCTAATTTTTCAACTACTGCCATACGTGCGGCTAATACTTCTAATAACTCACGGTCGATATTATCAATCTTCTGACGTAGTCTATCTAACTCACTCTGGAAATCTTCGCCATAAGAAGCCTTACGTACTTCCAGTTCACGAAGCATTTCACCCAGGGCTTCTGGTGTTAATTGTTGAGAAGCGTCTGACCAGGCATCGTCAGGATTACGATGTGATTCGATGATCAAACCGTCGTAATTCAAGTCTAAAGCCCTCTGAGCTAACTCAAATAAATATGCTCTCTTACCTGCCATATGGCTTGGGTCGCCGATGATTGGTAATTGAGGAAATAACGTTTTCAATTCAACAGCCAACTGCCACATCGGAGAGTTGCGGTATTTGGTTTCCTGTGCATTAGAGAATCCACGATGGATGGCGGCCATTTTTTTAATTCCTGCTCCTGCAATACGTTCAAATGCTCCAACCCATAGAGCCAGATCAGGGTTAACAGGGTTTTTGATTAATACCGGAACATCTACGCCTTTCAGTGCATCAGCCAAGTCCTGAACATTAAAAGGGTTTACTGTTGTTCTTGCACCAATCCAAAGAATATCAATACCATATTTTAAAGCCAATTCGATGTGCTGAGGTGTTGCTACTTCCACTGCAATTGGTAGGCCTGTTTCTTTTTTTACTGCAGCTAACCAAGGCAATGCTGCTTCTCCCATACCCTCAAAACTTCCAGGACGAGTACGAGGTTTCCAAACACCGGCACGGATTACGTGCGCGTAACCTTCTTTAGCAATGCGGCGTACTGTTTCGGTTACTTGTTCTTCTGTCTCGGCACTACACGGCCCGGCAATGATTAAGGGTTTTCCGTTTGTATCTATCCAACTGTTAAGGGGTAGTACATCTAAATTTGCTTTCATTTCTTTGTTAAAATTTGTTTTGTCAATTTTTTCAATGCTTGTAAATGGTACCAAATGGATTTACATATGCTACCGAAAGAGGGCATTGACAACAGTTCAGATTACCGAATTATTGATATTGTTTCATTAAATGTCTTTTCTTTGGCGTATATTTGCAAACCAATTTAAAGAATATCGTTTGTTAAACGATAATGTTTCTTAAAATAGTACAATTCTTCATCAAAACTGAAAAATTAAAAGAAACCAATATTTGAAATAATGAAAACGGCTATTCAAAACCGCTCGTTAAATTTCGATGATACTTCTATTGCCTTTGCTCATCAGTCAAATAGCAAGCTTCGTAAAACTTATTTGATTTTTGCGTTGATGAACCAAAACTGGGTTGTAAAGATAGGAACTTTTTTTATAAAACTTGCAATAAAATTAGGATTACCTATAAAATTACTTATTAAAAATACCATATTTGCTCAGTTTTGTGGTGGCGAAAGTATCTCAACTTGCCAAAAGACAATTGAGAGCCTTGCCAAAAGCAGGGTGGGTACTATTCTGGATTATTCAGTAGAGGGAGAAGATAATGAAAATGACTTTGAAGCAACTACCGACGAAATACTCAGGACTATAGATAAGGCTGCTACTCAAAGGGGGAATATTCCGTTTTCGGTTTTTAAAGTATCAGGTATTGGTTCGGTTGAACTTCTTGAAAAAGTACAAGAGCACCCTGAGCTACTGACCGATGAAGAAAAGAGTGCTTTTGAAAGAATACGAAATAGAGTAGATAAATTGTGTGCTCATGCGGCTGAGTTTGAAGTAAGAATCTTTTTAGATGCAGAAGAGTCGTGGATTCAGGAAGTGATTGATGACTTGAGCTACGAAATGATGAGGAAATATAACATTAAAGGCAAAACCATAGTTTATAATACTTTCCAGTTGTATCGCTGGGAAAGTTTACAACATTTGATTGATGCGTGCGAAATTGCAAGAAATGAGGGATATACTGTCGGAGCCAAGCTGGTAAGAGGTGCCTATATTGAAAAAGAAAGACGCAGAGCGGCGGAATTTGAGTATAAAGATCCGATTCATACTACCAAACACGAGACGGACACAGACTTTAATAAAGCTATTCATTTTTCAATTAATAACTTAAATACGTTATCAATCTGTTTGGGTACACATAATGAAGAAAGTTGTTTAATATGTGCCGAACTGATGAAGGATAAGGGAATTAGAATAAATGATGAGCGAATATGGTTTGCTCAGCTGTTAGGTATGAGTGATAATATCTCCTACAATTTAGCTAATGCGGGCTATAACGTGGCTAAATACGTTCCGTACGGTCCTGTAGAAGCTGTAATGCCTTATCTTTTTCGTCGAGCAGAAGAAAATACCTCTATTGCCGGACAGAGTAGTCGTGAATTCTTGTTAATAAAAAAAGAAAAGCAACGGAGAAAGACCTCCTGATAGATGAGACGGAATAATTTTAATAAATTTATGCTCAGATCGTTTTTAGTTAAGGGTAAACGATATATATTAAGAGATTATAGCCTGAATAAAGGTTATTGAATTAAACAAAACAATAAATGATTACAAGTAGTGGCTCATCTGGAGGTAAGTCTCCTTATAAATATTTATTGCTTACAATTGTGTTGATTTTAATTGACCAGGGAATTAAGCTATGGATGTATTTTGATGTACTTCCGAATCATTATGGTGAAATAGATATTATTCCGGGTTTTTTTAAACTACATTATGTAGAAAACAAAGGCATGGCCTTTGGTTGGACGTTGGCAGGAGATTATGGTAAATTGCTTCTCACAATTTTCCGCCTTTTCGCAATGGTAGGAATCTGTTGGTATCTGATTTACCTGGCTCGAAAAAATGCTCATAGTGGGTTACTCTGGTCTATCGCAGCGGTATTAGGTGGTGCTATAGGTAATGTGATTGATAGTACTTTTTATGGAGTATGGTTAAACAATGCTCCTTTGGATTCGGCAACCCCTTGGTTTCATGGGCAGGTAATAGATATGTTTTATGCGTATGGGTTGGATGGTAACTACCCTGACTGGATTCCTTTTTTAGGGGGGCAATACAATACAACACCAATTTTTAATTTTGCTGATGCCTGTATTTTCTGTGGGGTAGTAAGTATCCTTATTTTTCAGAAAAGCTTTTTTATTCATGAAGAGAGACCAACGAGGTCAACTCTTGACAATGGTGAAGTTTTAAACGAAGAAGAGCAAGCGTTTAAAGAAAAAAATGCGTCATTAGGAAAAGAGGAATTAGCTATATCAGATAACACAAAAGAAGATACTGAGGCAGTTTTGAATAATAAAATAGAAAATGATTCAGAAGAAGTGAAGGAGGAGTCTAAATAAAGTACAACAAGTTTAAACAAAAATTGAATTTTAATATGGCGGTTTTATCTAAACTATCTTATAGATGGATTATTGTTCTGAGTTTTTTAGGGATAATTATTTTACCTGGAATGATGCCATCACCAACGTTAAGAAATTCAACCTTAGGTGTGTTAGGTCTGATATGTTTAGTTTTTCAATTTCTTAATTTGAAAGTGGCAGACCCTAAAAGGAGCCGTAAAAGTGATATTATTCAGGCCTGGATATTGATATTATTTACAATCATTCTTTTGATTGTTAACTTTATGGTATAACCATTGATTGACTGGTTTTTCATAGGAAGCTAACAAGCAGATCCTGAAAATCGCAATTCAATCAATAGTTTTTTTCAATTTTCACTAATAGCTATTATTTATGAAGAACAGTTTTTGCTTTATAGGTTTTTCTGTATTTTTTATTTGGCAAACCTCTGCCCAGCAGCCAATAATGCAGAGTACGAGAGATGCACTTAACCAGAACCTTACTGTAAGTCAGCATAATTCAAGTATGCTTTATGGTTTTGATAATCGTTCAACTGAAATTCAGGGAAGTTTTTACCTCGATCCTGAGTGGTCTACTGCAACAGTAAGATTTTATCCAAGAACTATCGCAACACCTAAGGGAACAATTAAATTGGATAGTATCACCGATGTTCAAATGCGGGTAGTTTTGAAAGGTAATGATGTAGAGTTCAATACCCAAGAAGGAATAAAAGTCATATCGGGGAGTTTAATAAAAAGTTTTACTTTTGAAAAGCAAGGTTTCAGTGTTAAGCATTACGTCAATACCTTAGAGTTTAAAGATGAGAGCGATAAGATAAAATCAGGCTTTTTTGAAATTCTTGCAGATGGGAAAGTGAAGCTATTGGATTATTGCACATTAAAGATTCACCAACCCGACTACGTGGAAGCTTTTAATGTAGGTAGTAAAGATGTAAAAATTAATACAGAGAGGCAATTGTTTATTGCAAAGGGCAAAGATGTTGTAAAGTTTAATACAGGCCGGAAAAGTGTATATGTGTTAATGGCGGATAAAAAGCCCGAAATTGAAAAGTTTGTAAAAGATAAAGGACTGAGCCTTAAAGATAGGTCAGACCTTGCAAAGGTATTTCAATATTATAATAATTTATAGCAAAAGAGGGCTGAGAAGCCCTCTTACTATTTATTCCTTTTGTGCATACGGGATAATCAGTTTTTCTCCTCGTTCGGCAAAATTCTTTGTCTTTTTATTAGCTTGCATAATTAGTGGTACAGAAACATTGTATTTCTTACCAACTACTCGCAGAATATCTCCTGGCCCAACTGTATGAATTGCTTTTATTCTGACTTTTAGCTTGGTCACACCTACTTTGATACCACTTTCTTCAATATTTGGATTCATTGCTTTTAAGGTTTCTTTTTTTACGTTGAAACGATTCGCAATGCCAAAAAAAGTTTCTCCTTCACTAACAGTATGTGTATAAGTTTCACCACCTGTCGGGATCTCAATTTTTGGTTTATCGTCCTTCGATTTATCTTCCTTTGGTTTTTCTTCTTTTGGTTTGTTATCTGTTTTGGCAGTTTCATCTTTTTTCTCTCCGACTTTAGGCATTGCAACATCAGGTAAGGCATCAGAAGATACTTCTTCCTGTCCAGCTATTGTTTCTTCTTCTGTTGGTTGCGTTTTGATAGCGTTTGCAACGGAGTCGGCAGGAGCAGTGGTTAATTCATCGGCAGTAGATGTATCATCAGACATGTATTTCCAACCGATGTAAAGCAAAGCACATATAATACTCACCAAAACTAACAACACAGCCATTGGTAAATTGCGTGAGGCTTCTTTGGGACGTTCATTACGTTGTTCGCGGTCTTCGAACTGCATGGTATTAGGAAATTTAGTTATGAATTATAATAGGAAAACAAATTTTTATTTTTGTAATTGGTAAAGATTACGTATATTCTGATATAAATATACTATCATTTCGCTATAATTAACAAAATGACAGAACACTTAATTGTGTGTACTTATATACTTTTTTTCAACTCCTCGTTCATTTCCTCTACCAAATCTTTTAAACCCTCTCTGTAGGATCTTAATCTTTTAGCTACTTCATCATCGCCAATACCTAATATCTGAGCAGCTAAAATTCCGGCATTTTTCGCACCATTCAACGCAACCGTGGCTACCGGCACACCAGTTGGCATCTGCAATATAGATAAAACAGAGTCCCAGCCATCGATTGAATTACTTGATTTAACAGGTACTCCAATAACTGGAAGCGTAGTACTTGAAGCTACCATTCCTGGCAAATGAGCTGCCCCGCCTGCTCCGGCAATAATTACTTTTAAACCACGTCGACGAGCTGAAAGTGCATAGTCGAACATTTTCTGAGGTGTACGATGCGCTGAAACAACCTCTTTTTCGTAAGGAATCTCTAATTCGTCTAAAATTTCTGCAACCCCTGCCATGATTTTCCAGTCAGAGAAACTGCCCATAATAATTCCAACCATTTCTGTCTGTATTAACTGATAATTAAGGATTCAATATTAGAAACTATTTAATTCTGTTATGTTGAACCTGTTTAAACTTATTTCTTTTGCCTCCGAATGGCACTTTTTCAATTATATTTCACCGATTTATTTCGTCCGTAGCTCTGCTACGCACTCAACAAATCCGCTCATCTGATTAAAAAATTGCACATTCTCGCCATAAAATAAAAAGTTTAAACAGGTTCGTTAAAAATGTTCTTTTTTTTAAAAATATACGGGTACTATAGTCTTCATTTGTATTAGATTCACTCTTGTTTCAGCACCTTTTCAAAATAAAGATACTCTATTTTAAATTATAAAATTTAATTCAATCAGTGCCTTGGTTTTTGGCTATAACCTTTAATTTTTCTTTTACAAAAATGACTTTTTCTTTTAATTTTTCAAAATCCTGATCGATAATCGTTATATGCCCCATTTTTCTGAAAGGTTTTGTGAAACGCTTACCATACAGAAATGGATGTACTCCCTCTACAGAAAGGGTCTCGTCCATTCCTTGATAAATTGCTTCACCAGAATATCCTTCTTCTCCTAACAAATTAACCATTGCCGCTTTTGAATGCGCTTTTGTACTTCCTAAAGGTAAGTTAAGTATAGCTCTAATGTGTTGTTCAAATTGGGATACGTCGTTGGCCCGAATACTTTGGTGTCCGCTATTATGTGGACGTGGCGCCACTTCATTAATAAGAATTTCTCCCTCTTTTGTCAGAAACATTTCAACTGCTAATAATCCAATAATCCCCAGTGAATTAGCAGTTTGAATTGCTATTGCTTCAGCTTTTTGTTCAATCTCTGATGCTATATTGGCGGGGCTAAAGAGATATTCTACTAAATTGGCCTCAGGGTGAAAAACCATCTCAACTACCGGAAAAGTTTTGGTTTCACCGTCCTGGTTGCGAGCTACAATAACCGCCAGTTCTTTTTCAAAATCAATCATTTTTTCTAAAACACCTGGCTGGTCAAAGGCTTTAGGGAAATCTTCGGGAGTCCTTAATACCTGCACACCTTTACCATCATAACCACCTTGCCCAAGTTTATGAACTGCAGGTAGAAAATCTCCAAAACTACGTGTATGTGCCTGATTATCTGTTAGTATAAATTCGGCTGTTGGCAATTTCTGCTGTGCATAAAATTGTTTTTGTACTCTTTTGTCCTGAATAATTCTTAAAACAGAAGGTTGGGGAAAAACGGCCTTCCCTTGTTTTTCTAAGGCCTCTAAGGCCTCTATATTAACATTCTCAATCTCAATTGTAATAATATCACAATCCTGGCCGAATGCCACAACTGTATCATAATCTTTTAATGAGCCATTAACAAACTCATGGGAAATATATTTGCAGGGGGCCTCACTATCTGGGTCCAGTGTTTTAATGGTTAAATCAAAATCAATAGCGGCCTGAATAAGCATTCTGCCTAATTGGCCTCCGCCAATAATACCTATTTTTTTTCTGTTGTCAAATCGCACGAATGAAGATTTTTTGCAAAGATACGTTAAGAAATAATAGTAACTGCAACAATAAACCGTTTTGCCTATCTTTTTTCATATATGTTACTATATTTGCTTTATGAATGTTTCGGCAATATGAAAAAAAAGATAATTATAAAAGTGATTACTTTTTTTACAGGTTTTTTATGCCTATCATTTGTTTTTGCCCAGAATATACCTTACCCCGATATAGCTGACAAGCTAAAAAATGCCTCGCTGCACCATAAAAAGGTTAATTCTGATAGCCTGCTCAGTCTCTTGAAAACGTATTATCATTATAGACATATTCCTGATTCGCTTAAAATAAAAGCTCTCCGGGAACTATGTATGCTTTATGGAGCGAATATAAATCCTGGAAAAAATGGTGATTCTACTTTAAAGTATGCTTATTTATTAATTGATTTAGGGAAAAAGAGCAACGACAGACAAACAGTATTTGAGGGTTTATTATTTAAGATAGATGGCATGAGCGATGCTCATAATTATCCTAAAAGTCTTGAATATTGTATGAATGGCCTTAGGTATGCTGATTCGATAGGTTTAAAAGGGTTTGAATATTATCATGCACAACTTCATTTGTATTATGCTTTAAATCTTAGGACCCTTGGTGACAATGAGAACTCAATTAAACAAAATTTATTGGCAATTGATTTCTTGAAAAAGTCTAAAAAATTCAAGCAAGAGGATTTGATAGATTATCAGATTGATTTAGCAAGGACATTATGTGTAAGCGGGCAGATTGATAAAGGTCAAAAAAAACTATTTGAAGCCCTAAATAATGCAAAAGAAATAATGTCAACTGAATTACAAATGTATCTTTATAATGAGATTGCCAGTACTTATTTAGACTTAAATCAGCCAGAAAAAGCGGGCAAATATTTAGGAATATCCCGATATTTTTTTGAGAATAGTAATGATTATTTTAGTTTGTGCGAATCAGATTTTCTTACTTCAAAGTTATTTTTCCAGATAAAAAACTATGATAAGTGCATTGAATATGCGTTAAAAGCCCTTCATACTCCACTCAATTCATTGCCTCTGAGAATTTTAATAAATGCTAATGAATTATTGTATTTAAGTTATAAAACCAAGAATCTGCCAGATAAAGCATTGATATATTATGAAAAATATATTGAGGGAAAGGAGCGTAGTTTTAATCAGAAGAATGCTTTGGAGATGTCTTTTCTAAGAAAAAAAATTGAAGATGCAGAATTGAATGCCAAGATTATCAGAGAAGAAAACGAGATACAGGAACAGAAAAAATTAAGGAATGTGCTGATAACAGGCATAAGTTTATTAGTAGCAATGCTTATGATTTTATGGTATTATTATAGGCTTTTAAATAAGAAAAATACAATTGTTGAGAAACAAAAGAATGAAATAGAGTCATTAAATTCGGGTTTAGAAAGTAAAGTAAAAGAGCGTACTAAAGCCTTGCAAAAAGCTTATGATGAAATTAAAGAAGCTATGCAAAAAGGGCAGACGCTTGAGCGTAAACGAATGGCAGCTGATTTACACGATAATTTAGGAAGTTTACTAACTGCAATCAATATTTCATTAGAGAATATTAATCCTGAAAATCTGACGGATCGGGAGAAGAAAATCTATGCTGGTATATTAGATATGACTGAAAACGCCTATGCGGAGGTAAGGCTTTTATCTCATAATCTATTACCGGAAGAGTTAGAAAAAGCAGGTCTGAAGATAGCGTTAGAAAAGTTGATTAAGAAATTGAACAATAGTCAAACAATTAAATTTTCTTTAATAATTAATCAATTAAGTCGCCAAAGTAAAAGTGTGGAATTGAATATATATGCTATTTGTCTTGAATTGACGCAAAATATCATTAAGCATGCAGAAGCTACGGAGGCAAGGATTTCTATTTTTGAGAAAGGGAAAGTACTTTGGATCGAAGTAAATGATAATGGCAAGGGCTTGAAAAAGAATGTAGAAAAAGGGATGGGTTTTAAAAACATTCAAAGTCGTTTAGATGATATAGGTGGAGAGTTTTTTATTGATACCAGTGGCGGCGGAGCCAAATTTATTATTTCTGTACCTTTGACTTTGATTCATGAGACTTAGCTATTGAATCAGCTTGTGTTGGAGTGCATACCGGATAATACCTGCAAGATTCTTAATATTTAATTTTCGGAAGATATTTTTCCGATGACTTTCAACTGTATTAAGGCTGATAAAAAGTTTGCTCGCAATTTGCTGGCTCGAATATTCCTGTGCTATAAGTATTAAAACCTCAAGTTCCCTTTCGGAGAGTGCGTGGTGCAGTACATCAGCTATGTTTTTTTTCTCAGTTTGCGATAATGTCGCAAGGATTTCATCATTGAAATATTTTTTACCTGTTGCTACAGCATGAATAGCTTTTTCCAATTCCGCCTTTTTTGATTTTTTTAAAATATATCCCGACGCTCCTGCCTGAATGGCTTTTTTAATAGGAAGTGTATCATCTAACATAGTTAACATCAGAATTCTGACTTCAGGAAAAGATTGTCGCACCTGTAATACAGTGCTTATTCCATCCATGATCGGCATTTGCATATCACAAACCAATACATCAACCTCATATATTTCTAACTTTTTCAATACTTCCTCTCCGTTGGTAGCTGTACTTACCACTTCAATATCACTACTTGTATTGAGTGATGTAGTCAGACTCTCTAACAGAATCTCATGGTCGTCGGCAATAAGTACTTTAACTGGCATAGTATATTTCTTGTCGTTAGCCAAATATATATATATTATACTGCTTTTTTTAATTTCTTTGGCATAATGTTTGGATAGTTGAAGGTATAAACATGCCAAACCTTATGAAGACTACTAATGCAAAAACCATTCTTTTTAGCTTATTTTTAATAATTTCTACATTTCTAAAAGGGCAAGAGTTAAAGACTACGTCTTATATTTTCTCAAATGAGACCATCGGGTTATACTTTTTTGATAATATGGCACGTGTAAATATCGGTGGAAAATATGGATTTATTGACCGCCAAGGCCTTTTGCAAATTCCTTGCCAATATGATATGGTCCAAAATTTTCAGGGGGGGGTAGCTATTGTACGAGAAAATGACAAGTACAGTTTTATCCGTAAAGATGGAACCTTGCTTTCTTCATTGATATTTGATAGTTGCGAACCATTTTCTGAAGGATATGCTTTAGTGAGCATTCATGGGAAATACGGATTTATTGATAAAGAAGGGAAAGTGGTTGTTAAACCTCAATTTGATTTCGGAATGGGCTTTACAGATGGTAAGGCTATGGTAGTAAAAAATGGTAAAAACGGGTATATTAATACTAATGGTGATGTGGTAATTGACTTCAAATATGAGTTTTCGTTACCATTTGCAGAAAATTATGCTGTGGTAATGAATAACGGCAAGTTTGGTTATATAGACCATAATGGCAATGAAGTTATACCGTGCAAGTATGATATTGCCAGTTCGTATCATGAAGGTTTGGCAACTGTGAAAATGGGGGAGCTTACCGGGGTAATAGATCAAAAAGATAATATGGTTATTAAACTACAATATCAGAATATAGGTAGCTTTGAGAATGGTGTAGCAGTAATGATGAAAGAAGATAAGTATGGAATTATAGACCGTGATGGCAGAGAAATAATAACGGCTAAATATGATTTATTGGATGATTTCAAAGACAATATTGCTGCATTTAAGATTAATGGTAAATATGGGTTTATTAATAGTAATGGCAAAGAATTCATTCCAGCTATTTTTGATAAAGCAAATGCATTTAATCAAGGTATGGCGGCAGTAAGACAAAAAGATAATTTATATTACATTGATACTAAGGGCAAAGTTATTTACTCAAGCAAATACGTTCTGCCGTCAAACTTAGCTGAAACCCAAAATGTTTCTGGTTATATTGATGGTAGAGAAAGAATCAATTTTACGCTTGATAATACAAACCGCTCTAAAGTTCAGATATTGTTTACCAAAGACTATAAATTTGACAAAGGCAATGTATTAACAGGTATTTCTGATTAGAATTATTATTTGGTCACTTTTACCATTCTTAATATTTCAATACCATCACTGT
The DNA here is from genome assembly GCF_013912375.1 of Emticicia sp. BO119. GTDB lineage: Bacteria > Bacteroidota > Bacteroidia > Cytophagales > Spirosomataceae > Emticicia. The sequence goes on from NZ_JACETV010000009.1 coordinate 103,786, forward strand.
TTAGGCTAAGTGTATTATCACCATTAATAGTAAAGGAGTCTATTTTTTTTAGGGCGTCAATAAAAGTTGGTTCTCCTTCTCCCTGGCAAGCCATTTTTGTCATAGCCATTGATTTGTTGAAATTAATTTTGTTTCCATAGACTACTAACAGTCCACTGAAATTATTGCAGCTGGTATTGCCAACAAACTTATTATCATTAACATCAAAAGTAATTACAGGTTTTTTGACAGGGTACAAACCTGCTACTGAAACTCTTGCCCCTGGAATATCGGCCAATTCCCAGCTTCCATTGAGCTTCATAGATGTATTGATTGCATCAGAAGGTTTTTGAGTTGTAGTGCTTGTAGTTTGTGTTCCTATACAGCCAAGCATACCATAAGAGAAAAGACCTATAATTAATACTATATTTTTCATGACTTTAATATTTAGTTGATTTGTTAATTGATGTTTTGTAATCTTAGACCTTTATTTATTTCAAAATGTTTAATATTGGTTCAAAGTTTTTTAATTCTTTTAATACTGAATCATGATTGTCAGGGTTAAAAATTACCGTTACGGTTAATCTAAAAATAATAGCTCTTAATGCTAATTGAGTTAATAAAAATTTTGAGTATTGTGTTATCCATAAACTTTTGAGTTCTTCCTGATGCCAGGCGATAGAATCAGTAATTAATAGAATTTCGGCATAAGCTTTTGGCCTGAATTCTGGACTAAAATCTATGATTACTGGAGTACTGCCATTAAATAAAATGTTACCGGCTAAGTCAGAATGAACTAACTGTTTTGGTAAATGTATGGGTTGATATCCGGTTTTAATCGATTTTATTAATTTAACCGAATGCAAATTGGTATTGTCCGGTAAATCGGCCTCTTCCCATGCAACCTGATTAGCCCGTTGCCAAGGTGAATGCCAATGAGTCCATTGTTCTGGTTGTTTAATAGATTGCAGTAAATGACTGAGAGCCTGGCAGGCCTTAATTTTTTCTTTTATATTACCTTGGGAAAACTCTCCTTCTATATACTTAGTAACTCCGTACCCATTTTCAACGAAATTGCCATTTTTTGACTTAAGTGGTTTAGCGATACTTAAACCAGAAGTTGAAATTGGAGCTAAGACTGAACCGATCCAATTGTATTTATTTACTTCATCAATTGGTTTTATAACAAAATCACCAACGCGAACTGATCTCCCTTGCCCTCCGTTTAACCTTACTATTTTTCCGTATATTCCGAATACTTCAAGAATTTCTTTCAAGATATTTGTATTATGGATATAGTAAATATTTTTTTCTCATAGTCTTATATTCAGATAAACCCGGTTCCCAACTTTTACGAATTTCTTCTTCGGATTTGCCATCAATTATCTGTTGTTTAAAACGCTCTGTGCCAGCCAAAAAGTTAATGTTACCCATTTGTTTACTCTGGGTTCTATCGAAGAACTTATCTTTATAAGGGTAGGCTTTATACAATTCTATCATCCATTTCAGATTCAAACGTTTGGTTTTTCTTAATTCATTGGTATCATAATTTCTTAAATCTAACCCGTAACATTCTTCATTCTGGTGCAAAGGAGTTTCGCTCATACCTGGAATACCTACTGGCTTAAAGTGAAATTCATATTTGCCCTTTAACGCGGGAGCTCCTAAAACTGTAAACGGAATATAGGTGCCCCGGCCCTGACTAATGATTGTTCCTTCAAATAAACAGATACTTGGATATAGGAGTATAGATTGCTGAGAATTCAGGTTAGGTGATGGGAAAACAGGTAATTCATAAGGCATATCATGATTATAGTTTGCTACTTTAATAATTCTTAATTTGCATTGAAGCTTATTCGGAATCCACCCTTCACCATTAACCATTTGAGCAAACTCGGCCATTGTCATACCATGAGTAATCGGAATGGGGTGCATACCAATTCCCGAATGAAGGTGCTCTTCCAACATTGGACCATCTACAATATAACCATTCGGATTAGGTCTGTCTAATATCAATAATTCTTTATTATTTTCGGCACAGCCTTCCATTACATGAGTTAGTGTATTAATGTACGTGTAGAATCGACATCCTACGTCTTGTATATCAAATACAACTAAATCGACATCTGACATATGTTCTTTTGATGGTTTTTTATTTTTGCCATAAAGAGATATAATCGGGATTCCAGTCTTAGAATCAACATTGTCTTCAACCTTTGCTCCATTACTTGCGTTACCTCGAAACCCATGTTCAGGGCCAAATACTTTCACAACATTTATACCTAAAGCTAATAAAGTATCGACACTTGGTTTTTTAGCAATAACTGAAGTTTGATTTACAACCATTGCAATTCTTTTGCCTTTCAGATAAGGAAGATAAGTCAAAAGCTGATCTGCTCCGGTAATTATTTCTTTTGGTTTTTTTTCTAAATATTGATTCGACGAAAAATCAGAACCAGGGTATTTCAAAATAATAAAGCCAATAATAACTATCTGTAGAGGTGTTAAGAATGTGAAAAAAGTTTTTTTCATGTTGCTGTAATCAAGTATTGAAGAAAAAAGAAAGATTTATATGCGAATAAACGAAAATGTAAGAGATTTTCTGCAAAGATCAAACAGAAATTTAGAACGCTTTGGTTTTGAAGTTAATTACGCAATATGGCTTTAATATTTGTTTTCTCAAACAACTGCTGTCATAACAATTCAACTGTCAGAATGCCATTTCAATGCGTAATCCTGCAAATTAATGAAATCCATCTTTAGCTCATCGGGGTATATAGGAGTGTTTTGATTATTTGATTGGAATTTAGCCAATTACTTTTCAGAATCGATTGAAAGTTAGTATAAAACTATTTAAACCTTACATAAAAATGACCGGAAGCCTTAGAAAAATTTACAATCCTATTCAAAAAGACTATGTTACTTTTTTAAAAACTGCTACTGAGACTAACGGAGAATATACGTTAGTGGAGGTTGAATTGGCTCCTAAGGGTGGAGTTGGGGTGCACTACCATAAAATGTACTCAGAAAAATTTGACTGTCTGACCGGAGAACTCAAGGTTCAGTTAGGCAGTAAAGTTCATACACTTTCCGGTGGAATGTCTGCTATGGCTTTTCCGAATATTCATCATCGTTTCTTCAATTCTTCAGATGAAATATGTAAGTTCAGAGTGGAGATCCGGCCGGGTAGTAGTGGTTTTGAACAGTCTCTACAAATAGCTTATGGTCTGGCTCGTGATGGTGAAACCAAGAAGAACGGTTTCCCAAAGAGCAAATACATTTTGGCATGGTTGTTTGAGATTAGTGAAAGTAACCTACCTGGCTGGATGAGTATTTTTGAATGGATATTAAGACGGCAAGCAAAAAGGGTTCTGAAAGATGGGATTGATAAACAACTTATAGAACGATATGTGGAATTTTGAGAAACAGGTGCATAATTGAAAAAGCAGATAGCTAATGAAACTATCTGCTTTAGAATTATTCAGTGAAATAAACTTTATTCTTTAATTTCAAATTCAGAGTCTTTCAAACCCTTGTTGACTTTTATTGATTGAATTTCTGATACAATTTCACCCATTTGACCACCACTTCTTTTGCTAACCGCAGGTATTAGAACATCAGTACCTTTGAACTTTTTATAATTTTCAAAAATAGTAGTTTGTTCAAATTTTCCTCTAGGTGTTTCATTAGAAGTAAAATTTTTTAATTTTAAACCGGATGCTGTATCAAAAAAATCTGTCCATTTTCTACCGTCTGCTGTAGAGAATTCTACTTTATAGGCATCTTTATCTCCAACTTTTTCTGTTCCCGCAACTGATCCGGTTATGCCCAAATCTTTATACATAGTTTCAAAGAAAGGGTTTGATCGCATGGCTTGAATTTTGGCGGCATTACCTTCTAATTGAGGTCTGTTTCCGCCACCTCCGTTTCCACCACCGCGACCACCAAAGCCACCACTGCTTTTGAAGTTTTTACCATCATAAACAGTTGTCATTCCGGGATTCCCGTTGAAGTACATACTCATGGCATATTTATCAGGAAATTTATATTTAATTTCTGTTTCTGATGTTCCTCTCTGGCTTTCTGTTGTACTATTTATAGTTATATCCTGAATTTTAGATATTGCTTCTTTTCCACCAATTGCAGTAATATATTTGTCAATAATTGCATCGGCTGTAGGGGTATCCTGAGCAAAACTACCCAAGGTAATAAATGAAAAAAGGCAAACAAATATTCTTTTCATTGTTTTATATAGGTTTATAAGCGTTTGATTTTGAATTAGACAAACAATTAACCCAAAAGTAAAGTTTTTATTTCAACATATAGATTAAAAAATTGATAGCGAAGATAAAAACTTCATAAATAGAGATGAACCAAAAAGTAAGTATATTCTGGTTTCGCAGAGATTTAAGATTAGATGACAATGCCGGACTTTTTTATGCACTTAAAAGCACCTATCCCATATTGCCTCTTTTTATTTTTGATAGCGAGATTTTAGATAAATTAGAAAATAAGTATGATGCACGTGTAGAATTTATTCATAAATCAATACTTGATTTACATGAACAGTTGAAGGAATTAGACTCATCTATTTTAATAAAATATGGTAAACCCTTAGAAGTTTGGAAAGATTTAATTGAGACATGTACAATTGCAGAGGTTTATACCAACCACGATTATGAGCAGTATGCCAATGGTCGTGATTTAAGGGTAGGAGAATTGCTTAATTCTAAGGGAATTGGTTTCTATACTTATAAGGATCAGGTTATATTTGAGAAAAATGAAATTCTGACAGGAGGCAACACCCCCTATACTATCTTTACACCTTATAGTAGAAAATGGAGAGAGAAACTGAATGAATTCTATGTGAAATCCTACCCTACGGAAGCGTATTTTAAGAATTTTCTGAAATTTGAAAATAAGGTAATACCTGGTTTAACAGAAATGGGATTCTTTAAGACAAATACAAGATTTCCCGAAAAGGAAATTGATACAAATCTTATTGAAAAATATAATGACCTTAGAGATATTCCTTCGATTCTTGGAACAAGCCGATTGAGTGTGCATTTACGGTTTGGTACGATAAGTATCAGGAAATTAGTGCAAAAGGCTTTGATTCTGAGTCAGACCTGGCTGAATGAATTGATCTGGAGAGATTTTTATATGAATATCTTATATCATTTTCCGCATATAAGTAAAGGTGAATCATTTAAAAAAGAATATGACGGTATTGTTTGGCGTAATAATGAGAATGAATTTCAAGCATGGTGTATGGGACTGACTGGTTACCCAATTGTAGATGCAGGTATGCGCGAACTAAACGAAACCGGATTTATGCACAATAGAGTCAGAATGATTACTGCCAGTTTTCTGGTTAAACATTTGTTAATTGACTGGCGATGGGGAGAGGCGTATTTTGCTGAGAAACTATTGGATTACGATTTTGCAGCCAATAATGGGGGATGGCAATGGGCGGCTGGAAGTGGCTGCGATGCAGCACCTTATTTCAGGATATTTAATCCCACCACTCAAACTCAGAAATTTGATCCGGAATTAAAGTATATTAAAAAATGGGTGCCTGATGTTAGCAACTTTGATTATCCCGAACCTATTGTAGAACATACATTTGCCAGAGAGAGGGTGTTGGACGCTTATAAAAAAGCATTAAATAAAAACTGAATTTTTCTTCAAATTTATTATTTGTTTCATTTTAATAGTAGGTAACATAAAACTTAAATCTCTAATTTGTTTTACTTACAATTGAAATCAGGAAAAACAACTATTTTGTGATGCTTAATTTTAGATTTGTCTCCTTAAAATAATTTTCGTTTAATAAATTCAGTAAAAATCTGTAATTTGCATATGATTTCACTATCTTAAATAAGATTCATTTCTGCTCTTTCACAATAAATTAATGCTCTCATTTTTAATGAAAGTAATAATCATCTAAATGGTATTTCTGGAACAATCGGCTCATTATGTTTTTGGTAAACACCCGTTAGCGCAATTGAAGAACATATGTGTCATATTGCCTAATCGCAGAGCAGTATATTATTTTAAGCGCTATCTGGCACGTGTTTCAAAAGTACCTTTTCTTTCTCCACAAGTTTTTGCTATTGATGATTTTGTTGCTAAGATGTCTGGTTTCAATCAGATTGATGCCGTTGGGCTCCTGTTTGAATTATATGAAACATTCCGGAAGTATGACCCTGATGTAGATTTTGATCGCTTTATTTCATGGGCGCCTACATTATTGAGAGATTTTGATATGATAGATCAATATTTAATCGGTGACCCTAAGGCATTGTTTGATTATATAAGTGAAGCACAGACAATAGCCCGTTGGAATCTGGAACTGACATCGGTTAACAAACCATTACTTGAAAGTACTTCTAATACGGAGAGATATTTTAAACTTTTTGAAAATATATATAATGTTTACAATGATTTACATAATGAATTGAGGATAAAAGGCTTTTCATACAGAGGAATGTCGTATAGGCTATTGGCTGAAGAGGTTGATACGCTTTTGTTGGAGAATCATTTATTTGAAAGATTTTACTTTATTGGATTCAATGCATTCAGTAAATCAGAAGAAAAAGTAATTGAAAAATTAGTCAAAGCTAATTTAGCAGAAATGCTGTGGGACTGCGATGATTATTTCATGAACCCAAGATTTAATAATAAAGCAGGAAATCTCTTAAGGCGGTATAAAGCGAGTGGGAAATTTGGAAGCTGGAACTGGCAATCAAGCCATTTACTGACCGAAGAAAAAAATATTAGGATAATTGGTGTTGAAAATGCCACATTACAAACAAAGGTTGCGGGAAATATTTATGCGGAAATCCTTGCTGAAAATCCTGCTATACCAACAGCGATTGTTTTATGTGATGAAAATCTACTGTATCCACTTATGTATTCGTTGGATAGTATCGTGTCGGATTTCAATATCACGATGGGGTTATCATTAAAGGGGTCAATGTTGTTTACTTTGATTGATGCTATCTTTGAATTGCAGCAAAATATTGTTGAGTTTAAAGATAAAACAGGTAAAATGGTGAAAGTACCAAAGTATAGTCACCGACATATTTTTAAAGTGCTGAATCACCCATTCTGCAGGAAATACGAGCAGATGAACTTTGTTAACGAGGAGAACGGGAGTGAACTTAATATTTTTAGAGAAACTTTCTTAAGGATAATTCAAGGAAATATAGTTTATCTGAGTGAAGAAGAAATAATAGGACTTGGTAACAGTAATAAACTTTTTAAAATACTCTTTACGCGTTGGGGCGATAATCCTCAAAAGGCATTAAAATCATTTTATGATTTGATAGATGAGTTAAGAAGTGTATATCGAGAATCTAAGGATGCTATCGAAACTGAATATTTATATCTGTTTCTGACGATTCTGAACCGTCTTGAAAAAATCCTATTTAGTAATAGACAAATCAACCTTAAAAGTTTCAAACATTTCTTATATGAATTGATCAAGCAAGAGAAAATTCCTTTTAGTGGAGAACCCATTGCTAATCTGCAAATAATGGGTATGCTCGAAACTCGGTGTCTTGATTTTGAAAAAGTTATTTTTTTGTCAGTCAATGAAGGTGTACTTCCGTCTACCAGGCATCTTAATTCATTAATTCCTTTTGACGCTTCTATAGAGTTTGGCCTGCCGGTGCAGTCTGACCAAAATGCTATTATGTCATATCATTTTTTCCGATTACTGCAAAGAGCGAAAGAAATCGACATACTGTATGTGATTCCATCCGGAGAAGGGGTAAGTGGTGGGGCAACTGAAAAAAGTAGATTTATTTTGCAGATAGAAAATGAATTAGCAAAAGAGAATCAGAAAATAAAAATCTCTTATCCAAGAATCGAATATGCAAAAATTATAAACAAGGAAGTAATAAGCAGAATAGAAATTCGTAAAACACCCGATATTCTTTTAAATATCAGCCAATTGATTTCAGGCAAAGGTATTTATCCTACCTATCTGAACGAATACTTGCACTGTACTATGAAATTCTATTTTAATAAGGTTGCCAATATTTCAAAGAGAGAAGAGGTAGACGAAAATTTTGGCGCAGATATTTTCGGGACATGGCTTCATAATACTTTAGAAAAGATTGACATCGATCATGGTCCGATGATTACTAAGGAGTTAATAGATTTGATTGTAACTGAAATTCCGAAAAGATTAGAAACGGCTTACCTTGAACAGTTTGGTGGGTATGTAATTGATTCAGGAATGAATTTTCTATTAAAACAAGTGGCAGAGCAATTGCTGGAAGATTTTTTTAAACAACAAAAAGAAAGCCAGGTTTTCCCGTATCAGGTATTAGAAACAGAAAGAGAAGTTAAGGTGATTTTTGATATGGATGTTCTTGGAAAAGTACAAAAAGTTAAGATTGCTGGCAGGGTTGATAGAATAGAAAAAGAAGGAAATACAATTAAAGTAATTGACTATAAGACAGGTAGAGTTGGAAAAAAAGAATTAGAAAAGCCGAGAGAGCAGATTTTAGAGGAGGCTTTGGTTGATCCTGATAAAGACAAACTGCGGCAATTATGGCTTTATCAGTACCTGATGTTAAAGAGTATTGCTCAAGATAAGAGCTTTTTGTTGGGAGGTGAGAGACTGGAAAACCATGATGTGAAAGCAAAAATCTATTCTTTCAGAAATATGAAAGAAAATTTAGAGGTAAATTTGAGTTTTAATGATAACCCAACTATCTTTGGTTTTATTGAAAAATCAGAAGAAATATTAGCTAACCTAATAAAGGAAATGCTTAATCCGGATATCCCATTTATTCAAACAAATAACCAGCTTATCTGTGAGAGATGTGATTTTAAAGGAATCTGCGGAAGATAAAATGACAAATTTTAAAAATACATTGAATACACGTACTAACCATATTCCATTTCTGGATTTAAAACTAATTAACCGGAATTATGAGAAGTCTATTAATGAGGTATTAGCAAAAAAGATTTCTTCGGGTTGGTATATATTAGGAGAAGAAGTAAAAAAGTTTGAGAATTCATTTGCCGATTATTGTGGTACTAAATATTGTATTGGAGTTGCCAATGGTCTCGATGCCTTGATGCTTTTGTTTAAAGCTTCGGGTTTTCCGAAAGGTTCAGAAGTTTTAGTTCCCTCAAATACCTATATTGCAAGTATCCTTGCTATTTCTTTGGCTGGTCTTACTCCGGTTTTAGTCGAACCGGATATTAATTCTTATCTGATTGACCCAAAAAAAATTGAAGAAAAAATTACTGAGAATACAAAGGCGATTTTAGCGGTACATCTATACGGTAAATGTTGTGAGATGGAGCTAATTAATGAGATTGCAAAAAAGAATAATTTAAAAGTGTTTGAAGATGCTGCACAATCTCATGGTGCTATGTACCTGAATAAAAAAGCCGGTAGTTTATCAGATGGAGCGGGTTTTAGCTTTTATCCGACTAAAAATTTAGGAGCTATGGGTGATGCTGGAGCAATAACCACCAATGATGATAATCTGGCAAGCAAAATAAGAGAGTTAAGAAATTATGGGTCTGCTGAAAAATATATTTTTGGTGAACAAGGAATCAACAGTAGATTAGACGAAATGCAAGCGGCTATTCTAAATGTAAAATTACCAGACCTCGATCAAGACAATAAAATCCGCAGGTCAATTGCAAAAAGATACCTGACTGAAATTCAGAATACTCTTATTAATCTGCCATTTGAAGGAACCATTGATGATGATGCCTGGCATTTGTTTGTTATAAGAACAGATGACCGGAATAAATTGAGAGAATATTTAATGCATCATAACGTGGGCACTGATGTCCATTATCCTGTTCCACCTCACAAACAGTCAGCTTATAAAGAATGGAATAATGATTCTTTTCCAATTTCAGAAAAAATTCATAAAGAAATAATTAGCTTACCATTGAATGCTACTTTAACAGAGGAAGAGGTAAGTTATATCATCGAAAAAATTAACCTTTACAAGTAATCTATGCTTTTGTCAGTAGTTATACCAGTTTATAAGGGAGAAAAAAGTATAGCAAAACTTGTAGAAAAATTACAAGATGAGCTTAAGAAATATGATTTTGAGATAATACTTGTAAATGACGGAAGCCCGGATAACTCTGAACGGGTTTGTATAACACTTAATGAAAATTACAAGAATATTCATTTTATTTCCCTTCGTAAGAATTTCGGAGAATTTAATGCTGTAATTTGTGGACTCAACCATGTGAGTGGTAAATATGCCATAATTATAGATGATGATTTCCAAAATCCGCCATCAGAGATAATTAAACTTCTTAATACGGCCAATAATGGTAATTATGATGTGGTGTATAGCTACTATGCTGAAAAAAAACATAATTTTTTCAGGAATCTTGGTAGCTGGGTAGTAAACCGAATAACTACATGGCTTATCCATAAACCAAGTGATTTGTATTTATCAAGTTTCAAATTAATCAGCAAAGAAGTAATTTTAGAAATTATTAAATATAAAGGACCTTATCCGTATATTGATGCCTTAATTTTCAGAACTACAAATAACGTTGGCCGAGTACAAGTAGAACATAATGAAAGAACCGAGGGGGAATCGAACTATACATTGAAAAAATTAGTCAGACTTTTCATTATCATAGTATTTGGCTATTCAACTTTACCAATCAGATTTATACAAGGAACAGGTATATTCTTGATTTTTTTGTCAATATTACTTGTTTTTTTATATCTGATAAATGTTATCTCTGATTGGCAGATTCCTATGTTTATTTTTTTTGGTGGTGTTCAACTAAGTTCAATTGGTATTATTGGCGAGTATGTTGGGAAATTATTTTTAACTCAGAACGGGACACCACAGTACGTAGAAAAATATAATTCAACTCATGTTAAGTAGCCGAGAAGAATATCAGATCATGTATAACTCTGAAGAAAAGCTTTGGTGGTATAAGATTCTACATGAGAAAATTCTTAATGAGATTGTAATAAAATTTGGACAGAATAGAAATGTAAAAATTCTTGACGCAGGATGTGGCACTGGAGGACTCATGAGTTTTCTAATGAAGCAAGGATATAATAATATTGAAGGGTTTGACTTCTCAGAAGACGCGGTAAGTTTCTGTAAAGAGCGTAAACTAAAAGTTCAACAAATAGATTTGACCAGTTTTGATTCAGAATTTGTTGACTCATCTTTCGATATTATTATTAATAACGATGTATTGTACCAATTTGAGGATGAAATTATCATAAAAGCAATAAAAAATCTGGAGAAGAAATTAAAACCGAGCGGTATTATGATTTCAAATAATAATGCTTTTGATATTTTCTACGGGACACACGATATTGCGGTGGGAGGATTACAAAGATTTACAAAAGCAGATTTTGAAAAATATCTCAAACAAACGGAGTTAAAGATTAATAGTTATTCTTATTGGAGTTTGTTCTTATCCCCGTTGATATTATCAGTGAGATTACTTCAACAGCTCCAACTAAAATTTAATATGATTAGAGAGAATGAGATTAGGTCTGATGTGAGTGTGCCAGGAAATTTCGTTAATAAGACCTTGTATAGCATTGTAAAACTGGAAGAAAGAATTTTCAGGAATGGAGGTTTTGGCAGTTCACTATTTTTAGTAATGATAAAAAAATAAAGACCCTATTTCAAGGGTCTTTATTTTTTTTAATCTTTTCGATTATTAATTCATGATTTTTCCAATCACATTATCATAGAGATTTTTAGCCGATTGACAAGTAATTACGTTTTCACCGTCTATAACAAAGCTTCCATTGTTTACTTCTCCTAAAAGAGTGAAACCAATATTATTGCTTCGTAATAACTTTTCAATTGAATCCTTTTGCGAATTGTTTGCTGAAATTACTACTCTACTTTGTGCCTCTCCGAATAAAAAGGCATCTGTTCTTAACTTGCCATCAGTCTTGATATTAAAACCTAATCCATTAGGGAAAGATGATTCAGCCAATGTAATGAAAAGTCCGCCGTCTGAAATATCATGTACAGATTGAACTAATTTATTCTGAATTAATTCCTTGATAGATGATTGTATATTAAACTCAGTATCTAAATCAAAATCAGGGGCAGGTGATGCTTTTACATCACGGTAAGAATATAAATATTCTGAAGAAGCAATATCATTTTTTGATTCGCCAATCAAGTAAATTAAATCTCCGGCATTTTTGAAATTTAAAGTCATGTGGTTTTCAATATTTTCCATTAAACCCAACATACCAATGGTAGGAGTGGGGAATACAGGGCCATCGTCTGAACTTTGGTTATAAAAACTTACATTACCACCAGTTACCGGAGTACTAAATTTTATACAAGCTTTGCTCATTCCTTTAACTGCACCGACGAATTGCCAGTAAACTTCTGGATTATACGGGTTACCAAAGTTGAGGTTATTAGTAATAGCTAAGGGTTCACCACCTGTACAAACAATATTTCGAGCTGCTTCAGATACCGCAATTTGGCAACCAATTTCAGGATCCGCATTTACATATCTTCCGTTGCAATCAACAGTAATCACAATTGCTTTGTCTAAATTGCCTTTTTCTGGATTTCGTAATCTTACTACTGCTGCATCAGATGGGCGATTTGTACTTCTATTAGCTGTGCCGACTGTAGAATCGTATTGTTCTGTTATCCATTTACGAGAACATATATTTGGGTGAGACAATAAATGTTCAGCTACTTTTTTCAATTCTGCTTGTCCTGCAATATCGGCTATCTCATTAATATTGAATTTTTTAAATTCCTGATAATAAGCTGGCTCACGATATTCACGATGATATTGAGGAGCTCCGCCACCTAAAACCAAATCTTCTGCAGGAACGTCAGCAATTAAGTTACCGTGTTGATAAAAATGTAACCTTTGAGTATCTGTTACCTCACCAATCTGAGCACAATGCAAATCCCATTTATCAAATATATTTTTGATTAAATCTTCTTTACCCTTTTCTACCACCACCAACATTCTTTCCTGCGATTCTGAGAGCAAAATCTCCCAGCCGTGCATATTTGCCTGGCGAGTGGGTACCTTATCTAAATCAATGACCATACCGTGTTCTCCTTTGGCACTCATTTCAGAAGTTGAACAGATAATGCCGGCGGCTCCCATATCCTGAATACCAATTACATAACCGGTGTTAATAATTTCTAAAGTTGCTTCTAATAGAAGTTTTTCCATAAAAGGATCTCCTACCTGAACAGCCGGAAGTTTTTCGGTTGATTTATCCGTAATGTCTTCAGAAGCAAAGGTTGCTCCGTGAATCCCATCTTTGCCTGTTGCTGATCCGACAATAAATACTGGATTTCCTACCCCATAAGAAGTAGCAGATGCTTGTTTTCCTACTTCTACAATGCCTGCTGAAAAAGCATTAACCAATGGATTCGTATTATAGCAATCATCAAAATAGATTTCTCCACCTACTGTAGGAATTCCAAAAGCATTGCCATAGTCGCCGATTCCTTTTACTACGCCTTTTAATAATCGTTGTGTCTTTGGTAAATTAATATTCCCAAAGCGAAGCGAATTAAGTTGGGCTATTGGGCGGGCACCCATTGTGAAAATATCACGGTTGATTCCGCCAACTCCTGTGGCTGCTCCCTGGTAAGGCTCAAGTGCAGATGGGTGATTATGTGATTCTATCTTAAAGCTACATGCCAGACCATCTCCAATATCAACCAAACCTGCATTTTCCTCACCAGCCTTTGCGAGCATTCTGTCAGAATCTCGTGGTAAAGTTTTGAGCCATACAATAGAATTTTTGTATGAGCAATGTTCCGACCACATAACTGAAAAAATGGATAGTTCAGTGAAGTTGGGAGTTCGTCCTAAGATTTGTTTGATTTTGTCAAATTCTTCGGGCAATAAGCCAAGTTTTTTGGCTGTTTCGAAAGTAGGAAGTTGTTCGATTGTTTCCACAAAAAGAAGTATTCGTAAAATTTTCACAAATTTACGGTTTTTCGAGGGCTTCTGAAAGGAAAAAAAAACTAAAAATTATTTAACGTAGGGTTGACATTAATTAACGAAAGCCGTATCTTTGCAAAACATTTCAGGGACATAGAGAGATGGCAGAGTGGTCGATTGCGGCGGTCTTGAAAACCGTTGACTGTTAAAGGTCCGGGGGTTCGAATCCCTCTCTCTCTGCAAAAGCCGAATCATTTGATTCGGCTTTTTTTTGTTGTATATTGTGTTAGAGTTTTAAGAAAGCATTTAAAAAACGAAAACCATGTGGAAAGAAGAAGATAAAAAATTGAGTCGAACATTCAAATTTAAGGATTTTTCAGAAGCTTTTGCTTTTATGACCCGTGTCGCATTGTTAGCTGAATGTCATGGCCATCACCCCGACTGGTCGAATACTTATAATAGGGTACATATTGATTTGTCAACACATGATTCTGGTAATAAGGTTACAGATAAAGATTGGGATCTGGCTAAAGCTATTGATAAATTGATTTAGCAGCGAGTTTTATAGCATTTGTATTGAATTTTAAAATATTGATAATCAGGTGTTTATAGTGACAAATGTTGCTCAAATTATACTAAATCCTAAAGAAGTGGATTTTTTTATACGAAACTATGTGAAAACGCTATTCATGTAGTTAATTATTATGGCTGAGAATTGAATATTTATCTTTTGTTCGATACTTAGTACGTTATACTTAATTCTCAGGCATGATAAATCCCGGATAAGTGTATAATAAAATCTGAAAACCCTGCATTTTGTCTATTCTTTTACTTAAATAAAAAACGAAGATGTCTGACCAATTTAAAAAAGCTATAAGTCTTTATAGCTTAACCATGATTGCTATTGGGTCAAGTATTGGGTCTGGTATTTTTAAAGTTCCATCGGAAATTGCCGGATATTTAAGATCAGAAGGACTTATGCTTTCTGTTTGGGTAATAGGGGCGGTTATTGCTATATGCGGGGCAATTACTTTTGCTAACATTTCGGCGAAATTCTCTAAAGTTGGTGGTTTTTATGTATTTATTAAGGAAGCTTTCGGTGACTTGCCTGCATTTCTATATGGTTGGTCGATGTTTTGGGTAATTAACACCGGCTCGTTGGCAGCTTTAAGCTTAGTTTTTACTTCTTATTTAAGCGTATTTATTGATATTTCGGAGAGAATGCAAATAGTAATAGCAATTCTTACAATTTTAGTGCTCACAATCATGAATATTGTAGGTGTGAAATTGGGGAGTATATTTGCCAGTATATTTACGAGTGCCAAGCTTTTAGGGATTTTTATTGTGGTAATTATTGGAATTGTCTTTGGAGTAAACCAGGATATTCATATTAGTAACTTCGATTTTCATGCAAATACGAATAATTTGTCTTTTATTTCAGCTTTTGGACTTGCATTGATAGGCGTTTCTTTCTCTTATGGGGGTTATCAGCATGCTACATTTGTTGCAGGAGAGGTTAATGATGCTTCCAGAATAGTTCCAAAAGCTATGATTATAGGAATTTTGGTTGTATGTCTGGCATATGTAATGATCAATATAGCATATTTAAGGCTTTTACCGATTAATGGTATTGCTATTTCAAATAGCGTAGCTTCTGAAGCAATTAGTACTGTATGGTCTGTTGGTGGAAAATTCATCTCTTTTTTGATTATATTATCTGTATTAGGTACGATTGGTATTTATATTCTGACAGCACCTCGTATTTATTTTGCGATGGCCGATGATAAATTGTTTTTCAAAAAGTTTGCAGAGATACATCTTAAATACAAAACGCCTTTCTGGGCCATCATTTTTCAATCTTTATGGACTATTTTTTTATTGATTTTCTGGAAAACGTTCTCAAATCTGATAACTTATGTAGTTTTTGTTGATACCGTCTTTTTTTTCTTGACTGCATTAACTTATTTTTGGCTATTGAAAGAAAAAACTACTATAGGAATTATAAGTGCTATTGTTTTTATGACTATGTGTGCTTTTATTGTAGGTAATACTTTAATCGAAAAGCCGCAACAAGCCGGGGCGGGTCTGCTTTTTTTAGGGGTTGGATGTGTATTTTATTGGTTCTTTAGAAAAAAACATAATATTAATTAATTCTTCACTTTTCAGGCTAAACAGGGAATAACCATTTTATGAACGATTCTTATATTATTAATCAGCTTGCAGAAAACCGCGAGCAATATTTCAATGCTGTTGCACCGCCAATTATTCAAACAAGTAATTTCGCTTTTCCTACGGTAGATGAATTTGCTCATGCAATTACTCATGAAAAAGATCAACATATATATTCGAGAGGGAATAATCCCACTTTAAATATACTATGCCAAAAAATGGCTGCATTGGAAGGTGCAGAAGATTGTTTAATGGTCGGAAGCGGAGCAGCCGCTTTTACAAATGCAATTATGTCTCAAGTAGGTACGGGAGACCATATTGTGTCTGTTAAAAATGTGTATAATTGGTGTACGCGCTTAATGGTTAATATATTGCCGCGATTCGGGATTTCTACAACTTTTATAGACGGCACAGATATTGATAATTTTATTAATGCAATTACCAGTAAAACACGTTTAATTTATTTAGAATCTCCAATCTCGTGGACCTTTGAAGTTCAGGATTTAGAAAAAATAGCCGAATTAGCCAGAAAAAAAGGAATAACCACCATTATAGACAATAGTTATTGTACGGCTCTTTGCCAGAAGCCTATTGATTTTGGTATAGACATGGTAATTTATTCGGCCACTAAATATTATAGTGGACATAGTGATGTAGTGGCAGGCGCTATATGTGGATCCAAAGAAAAAATGACTCAAATATTCTACAAT
Source organism: Emticicia sp. BO119 (assembly GCF_013912375.1). Classification (GTDB taxonomy): domain Bacteria; phylum Bacteroidota; class Bacteroidia; order Cytophagales; family Spirosomataceae; genus Emticicia. Next base: position 120,576 of record NZ_JACETV010000009.1, read on the forward strand.
GAATACATGACATTTGGAAATATTTTGTCACCACAAAATGCCTGGCTTATGTTACGCAGTCTTCGAACTCTGCCTATCAGGCTCAGACAGTCTTCAGAAAGTACGATAAAAATACTTGACTTCCTTAGAAAATCGCCGAAAATAGACAAAATATGGTATCCTTTTGAAGAAAGCAATCCTCAAATTGACCTTGTCAATAAGCAAATGAAAATGCCAATGGGAATGTTTACAGTGTCTCTCAAAACCAAAAACATAGCATCAATAAAAAAATTCTGTGAATCTTTACAGAGTTTTCTTATTGCAGTTTCCTGGGGAGGACACGAATCTCTAATAATGCCTAAATGTGCATTTGTTAGCGAGACAGACCCACAAGCAAGTATGATCCGATTTTATATCGGCTTAGAAGAGGCTGACTATATTATTGAAGACCTGGAGAAAAATCTGTTTTTATTATGAATTGGGATTCATCTCATTGTCCGAAAAGCAAAAGCACCATTATCAAATACACATTTTGTGTATTCTAACAAAAGTAATCTGTATTTAACAGGATATTACCAGGCGTAAACTGAACGAGGACGAGATTGTAAGCGAGCCAAATATCCTTTTGGCGCATATAATTCTTTTTCTTCATTCATACGGGTCATTAAAAGACCTCCAAAGGCGAGTGATGCGATAGTAAGTAGTAACATAGTTTTAAGCACGTTTAATGGGTACAATTTTCTAAAATTCCTTGCAATAAAGCAATAGCTAAAAAAAATATTGGTCATTAATTGGATTTTTTTATCCTAAAATATGACAGTTTTATGGTAATTTTAGCTAAAAAAAAGCACAAACATTCAAAAATTGTATTAAAAATAGGTCTTTTAAGTTGTGATACAGATTTTTGAATTAAATCAGGAAAATAAAATTAATAGGAATAAACGTTACGGGGACGAGTCTGTAAACTCATCAGGTAACCTTTGGGAGCATAAAGCTCATTTGTTGCACGTACTTTGGTCATCATCAGACCACCTACGGCGAGGGCAATGGCTGCTAATAACATGGCTTATAAGGTTTATTGGTTCGTCAAAACTATATATTTAATTTTGTTTTGTCAAGTATTTTCAGAAATTTTTGAAAATAATATAACAAATGAATGCCAGTTTTTTATTAAGCGGTTTTTTTTTGATAGAAAAACCTCATTAAGGTGCTTTTAATTCAGTGTAATCTTCCAGTTGAGCGATGAAATTTGTACTTTTGTTGAAAAAATTATAGTGAAGCTTATTCTTGTACCAACACCAATCGGCAATTTGGAAGATATTACATTAAGAGCAATTAATGTAATGAAAGGGGCTGATTTGATATTATCTGAAGACACTCGTAATACAGGCTTTCTTCTTAAGCATCTCAATATCTCTAAGCCATTGCAAAGCCATCATGCATTCAATGAACATCAAACGGTAGGAAAGGTCATAGAAAGGCTAAAAAAGGGCGAAAAAATTATACTTGTATCAGATGCCGGAACACCTGCAATCTCTGATCCCGGTTTTTTATTGGTGAGAGAATGTATCAGGAATGGAATAGAAGTAGAATGTTTACCTGGCCCAACTGCATTTGTGCCAGCATTGGTTAATTCTGGGTTACCAGCTGACAGATTTACTTTTGAAGGCTTTCTTCCGGTAAAGAAAGGCCGGCAAACGAGATTAAAATCTCTTATTGATGAAGAAAGAACCATGATTTTTTATGAATCTCCTTTCAGATTACTTAAAACTCTTGAGAATTTTGTAGAAACCTTTGGTGCTGACCGTCAGGCATGTGTATCAAGAGAAATTACGAAGATTTATGAAGAAAATGTTCGGGGCACTTTGTCTGAAATTATTGCTAATTTTGCCAGTCGAAGTATTAAAGGAGAGATAGTAATTATAGTACAAGGACGTGCTTAAATAAAAATACCCTAAAAGCCTGACTACGTGGAGTTTATTATATTTTAATTGTTTGCTTTTATATGTTTGAAAACCTTAAACACTATACGACTGAACAGCTTGTTATTATTTTTTCGACACCATTATATACATTTTTAATTCTTGGAGAAATAATATTAAGTAATGTTCAGGATCGACGATTTTACACCTTCAAAGATACCCTTACCAATGTCTACCTGATGTTACTTAATGGTGGAATTGATTTTTTATCAAGAGGAGTTACATGGGGGATATTGGCATGGGTGTTTCAGTATCGTTTCTTTGAAATACAAAACCCATTCTTATATTGGTTTGTACTCTTTGTTGCTGAAGATTTTGTTTTTTATGTCTTACACGTGGTTGACCATCATTCACGGTTTTTCTGGGCATCACACGTTACACATCATTCATCTGAACAGTTTAACCTGACAGTTGGCTTTCGGTCATCGGTATTTCAGCCCCTGTATAGATTTATTTACTTTATCCCTTTATCTTTGATGGGATTCAAAGCGACAGATATTGCAGTGATGTATTCAATAACTCAGATTTATGGTATTCTTGTACATACAAGCTATGTGCCAAAGTTTCGCAAAATGCCTTTAAAGTTGTTAGAATACGTAATTGTAACCCCTTCACAACATAGAGTTCATCATGCATCTAATATAGAGTATCTTGATAAGAATATGGGTATGTGCCTGACAATCTGGGATCGGATATTCGGTACTTTTCAAGAAGAAATTAATGATCTTCCTATTAAATATGGCTTGGTTTCTCCGCTCGAAAATAGAAATGCAGTGAATATTGTCTTCCACGAATGGGTGAAATTAGGTGCAGATTTAAAGAGGCCACTCGGCATTTTTACCAAGATTAAATATATATTTATGCCACCGGGTTGGTCGCATGATGGAAGCACAAAGACCAGTAAAGGGCTAAGAAATGAGCTGAAAAAGCAAAAGGAAGCCACAGAGAGTTTAACAGAACCAGTATAACATTAACCATTCAAAATATACATGAAATTACTTGAGAATAAAGTTGCCTTGGTAACTGGCGCTTCACGTGGGATTGGGAGAGAAATCGCTAAAAAGTTTGCGGAACAGGGTGCAAGTATCGCATTTACTTATCTATCAAGCGTAGAAAAAGGACAGGCATTAGAGACGGAATTAGCCGCTTATGGCATAAAAGCTAAGGGGTATCGCTCCGACGCGTCTGATTATGCGGCTGCCGAACAATTAATTACAGATGTAGTAAGCGATTTCGGAACATTGGATGTTCTGGTAAATAATGCCGGAATCACCCGTGATACCTTGTTGATGCGTATGTCAGAAGAGCAATGGGACGAGGTAATGAGAGTCAACCTTAAATCTGTTTTTAATCTAACTAAGGCCGCAACAAAGCCTATGATGCGTGCCAAACAGGGTTCAATTATCAATATCACTTCTGTAGTGGGGTTAATGGGTAATGCAGGACAGGCTAACTATTCTGCTTCAAAAGCAGGTATCATCGGTTTTACAAAGTCTGTTGCTAAAGAATTAGGCTCAAGGAATATTCGTTCTAATGCGATTGCGCCTGGATTTATTGAAACAGAAATGACTGGAGAGTTGAACGAGAAGGCATTGGAAGACTGGTTGAAGAACATACCATTGAAACGTGCAGGACAAGGTGATGAAGTGGCAAATGCTTGTGTGTTCCTGGGGTCAGATATGTCAAAATATATTACAGGTCAGGTTTTACAAGTTGATGGTGGTATGTTGATGTAAGTTCAGCGTGCGTATATTTATTATACAAAGTGATAGTTTCTATCGTCAAGGGAGATTAATGATTAGCCTTGACGATATTTTTTTGTATCTTGGCAAAATATTTGTTCACTTAAGGTGTTGTTTTTATAGTACTATTTTTTAATAAAACTTCCCCGTTAGGAAACGGGCTCAAGGGTTTATGAAATCCGAACTAATCTTTCAATCTTCACCATGGTTCATTATACTTTGCTTACTTGCCGGAGCACTTTATGCGGTTGTATTATACCAGAAAAAGGCTAATTTTTCGGTCTCTCAAAACAGACTCTTAGCTGTTATAAGAGGCGTATTAGTGGCATTTTTAGCTTTTTTGTTGATAAACCCTTTACTAAGAAGCAATAAATCTACTATTGAAAAGCCAACTGTTGTTTTTGCGATTGATAATTCTACTTCGATGACACAAGTAGGCCAGGAAAAACTAACACAGCTAAAAGAAGATTTACAAAAACTGAAAGATGATATTGAGTCAAAAGGAGTGAGTGTGGAAATTAAGACCCTCGAGGAAAAGGAAGATAATAAAGATATTAGTGGTGTGAAATTCGCTCAAAAAACTACTGATTTATCGGGTTTATTGGCTAATCTGAAAAATAATTATGAGGGAAGGAATCTTACTGATGTCATTCTTGTATCTGATGGAATTGCCAATTCAGGTATTTCGCCTACTTACGGGAGATATAACTTTAATATTCATTCTATAGGTTTAGGTGATACTACCCAAAAGAAAGATGTTAAACTAAATGCGGTTTATACCAACAGGATAGCATATTTAAGTAATAAGTTCCCTATACAGGCCGAAATCTCAAGTTATGGATACCAAGGTAAATCCACTACTGTTTTATTGAAACAAGGAGGTAAGATATTGGATAAACAAATTGTTAACTTTGATAAAGCAACTGATCTAAAGCAAATAACTTTTTATTCAGCTGCCGAACAGAAGGGAATGCAACGCTATACAATTGAGGTTGCTCTGAGTAACGGCGAGTTTTCGACAAGAAATAATTCAAGAGATGTTTATATAGATGTTGTAGATGGTAAAGAAAAGATTTTATTAGTAGCTCTTGCACCACACCCTGATATTAAAGCAATCAAAGCTATTATCGAAAAAAATGAATTATATGAACTTACTGTAAAAGTAATCCAAAGCGATAATATCGGTGAAATAGGGAGTCAACCATTTGATGCCCTAATTTTACATCAATTACCTGATTTGTATGGTTCAGGTGGAGGTCTGGTAACTCGCTTATTGGCTCAGCAGAAACCTACGTTATTTGTTTTAGGGAATCAGTCTAACATAGCCAGTTTCAATGGTATGCAGCAAACGCTTAGTATCATTTCGCAGTCGGGTAGAGCGGATAAGGTAACTGCTAAATTTAATAGTAGCTTTAATTTATTTAATCTGGATGGAGAGAAGTTAGGTATTCTGGAGAAATTACCTCCATTATTATCACCTTTTGGTGAATACAGACCCTCTACAGGAAGTGAAATAATCCTTTATCAAAGAGTGGGTTCATTAGTCACGCCTAAGCCACTTTTAATAGCTAATACGACCAATGCCCGCAAATCAGCTGTTTTAGCAGGTGAAGGTATCTGGCAATGGCGTTTAGAAGAATTTGCTTTAACTGATAAGCAAGAGGTAGTAGATGAAATTTTCATGAAAACTTTACAACTCATTTCAGTTAAGGATGATAAACGTAAATTAAGAGTTTATCCTATATCACCTGAGTTTTCTATTGATGATAAGGTGATATTCGAGAATGAGGCTTACAATGATATTTATGAACGAATCTATAACCAGAATATCAAATTAGAAATCACAGACGAAAAAGGAACCACCAAGAGCTATAACTATACAATTAGTCAGGAAAACACACGCTTTGAAATAACCGGTTTAGGAGAGGGCGTGTATCGCTATAAAGCCTCAACACAAGTATTGGGCAAAAGTGAGTCTGTAGATGGGCAGTTCATCGTTCGGAATGCCGATTTAGAAGGTCTCACCAATACTGCAGATTTCAATATGTTGAGAACCCTGGCTCAGCAAAACAACGGAAAATTTTTTATTGCCAGCCAGTTGGAGAAATTGAAAGAACACTTCTCAACCAACCGAAGCCCAGACAAAGTGACGAGCATTGAAGAGATGAATGAGTTCATAAATCTGAAGTGGATTTTCTTTGTTTTGCTATTTTTAGCTTCAATTGAGTGGGTAACCAGAAAATATCTGGGAAGCTATTAATTACGGCATTTTTCTTGATTTTTATATTTCGCAATAAAAAGATTTTTTAATAGAATTGCGAATATTTGACTTGGTTTTGTGACTAAACGGTGACATTTTGCCATGTTTTTCAGCAGAATCAGGCCATTTTGTATTTTATTAATATAAAAGGTTCTTAATTTATTGTACTTTTTCTTGTAAAACTATCCTTTTAAAATCTCCTTTCTGGTTTCCTTCTCGTGATTGTCCAATTAATAGGTGCCCTTGAACTCTGGCATATTTTACTTTTTTGAAAGAAAAGACGGAGAAGGATTTTCGGAATACTATTGAATAGCATCAACTACTTGATTATATCAGGTTTTATTTAAGATAAAATTTAAAAGCGAAGCTTTTTGTAAAATTTTCTCAAATCAATAAAATCCTTTTTTCTGACTAATTTATTTTTTCTTAATTTTAAACTGTCATCTAATTATGAGATTTCGCAGAATATTTTTTGTATATTTAATAGAAAGCATAATTACAAAGAATAGTATTTTTCTTAGAAAAGAATTAAGTGGCGACAGTAAACTATGAAATTAATTTAGTCTTTGGGCTGTTATAGAACTTGTCCATTTTAAAAGGACATGTACAATTTTATTTAATAAATTATAAATCATGAATATTGGAGATAAGGTAAGACTCATACACTCTAAAGAAGAAGGAATTATTACGCGATTTTTAAAAGATAATGTAGTTGAGGTTGAGATTGAAGCAGGATTTAAATTGCCTGTATTAAGAAGAGAGCTGGCAGTCGTTTCAACAAATGAGAAACAATTCTTTAAACCTGTTCAGCCTGCATCAAATACGGAGATAGCTAAACAGAAGGAATTCAAGCCAACTATCAAAGCCGACAAAGGAATTTTTCTGGCGTTCTTACCAATAAACGATAAGAGTGTGGCTATATATCTTGTCAATAACTCCGATTGGCATTTGCCTTTTTCATTGACTTTGAATAATGGTAGAATACACGTCGGACTATTAGGTGGGGTACTCAGAGGAAAAAGCACACAAAAATCAAATCTGGAATTAGATATTAAGGAAATGGAAGAATGGGGAAGTTTTTCTTTTCAGGCACTTTACTATACTGATGGTCCTTTCGATGAGCGTATATCATTGTCTAAAAAAATGAGAGTCCGCACAAGTAGCTGGGTTGATCATAAGAAAAAAGCACCTTTATTAGATAAAGAAGCTTATTTGTATCAATTAGATTCAGATGAAGTGGAGCAGGCTGTAGCAAAACCAAAAGAACAAGAGAAAAAGCTCGTAATAGATGTAAACAAGCTCAAAGAAGGCATGATGGAACAAAAGCAATCAGAAGTTTTACCAAAAAACTATGAGAAACCAACGCAACTGGTTGATTTGCATATTGAAGAGCTAACCAAAAACCATCGCCTGATGGGTAATGCAGAAATGCTCGAACTACAAATCAATACATTTATGAATAAATTTGAGCAAGCCATAGCAAGCGGTATGGATGAAATAACATTTATACATGGTGTGGGTAATGGCGTTTTAAGACAAGAAATTCAGAAAAGACTATCCGGTCATAAAAACGTAGCCTGGTTTGAAGATGCGCAGAAAGAGAAATTCGGATACGGTGCTACCAGAGTTAAGATTAAATAATTGTTCAGAACCTAAAACCAATATTTTTTTTCTGCTTTGTGCGTTTTGCACAAGATTTCCAATTAACAATCATAATGAAAAAATTACCGATTTCTGTTTGTTTGATTATAATCTCAGTTCTTTGTCCACTTTTAAAAACTAACGCTCAAAAAGCGAACCCGGAGGCCCCGGAAGAAAGGTACTTGCAAGATACAGTTAAGGTGCAAAAGGTTTTTTCAAATATCAGTATCCCGTTTGATATCTCAATGAATGACATTGAGCGACAAATCAATGCCTCTATTACTGGTCTGATCTATGAAGACAATAGTTATACTGATGGAAATAATGATAACTTTAAATGTAAAGTCTGGAAAAAATCAAATATAATAATCACAGCAGCAACAAATGATGTTTTTGATTTTACGGTACCACTTAAAGTCTGGGCCGAACAGGGTTTTGGTGCATTTGGTATTATGAAATATGTTCCGGTAGAGTTCGAGATGAATTTAAAGTTTTCTACCAGATTTACTATCAGACAAGATTGGGCTGTTCAGACTTTTACTACTCCGAACGGGTATGAATGGATTACAAAACCCAAATTAAATATTGGTTTTAATGTACCTCTTGATTTTATAGTAGGGAAAATTATTGATAATAACCATACAAGATTCGCCAAGTCAATAGACGATGCAGTTGCAAAAAATCTGACAATAAAACCTTATGTGGTTCAGGCATGGAATGCAGCCTTACAACCTTATTTGGTTTCTGATGAGTACCGCACATGGGTAAGAATTACGCCTTTAGAAATTTTTATGACCCCTCTTGTTACTACCGGAAGAAACGTTAAATCAGTATTAGGTCTTAGGGCTTATACGGAAACTATTACAGGAGATAAACCTGTTTTGCCATTATCTGTCACGACAGTACCTAATTTGAAACTGGTATCAGCAATTCCGAATGAATTTCAAGTAGGGCTTATGAGTGAGGTGCCATATGCAGAGGCAGCAGTTGTGGCAAAAAAAATGTTCATTGGTAAAACTTATGATTTTAAAGACGGAAAGTATAAAATTGAAATCACAGGTTTGGATATTTATGGAAGCAATGAATTTCTTGTAATCAAGGCTGATGTTAAAGGAAATCTTAAGGGAACAATTTATATAAAGGGGATTCCTGTATATAATGCTTCAAAGAAAAGTATTGTATTAAGCAATACTCAATTCGATATAAAGACAAAGAATATTTTAGCTAAAGCAGCGGCATGGGTATTGGAGGGAAGAATGGTAAAGATGATAGAAGATGAGTATGGACTACCAGTTGACGAATTATTAAACTATGCTAAGCAGAATGTCGAAATGGCAATGAACACCGAGTACAGAAAAGGGGTAAAGCTAAGTGGAAAAATTGAGAGTGTTTCGCCAGATAAAGTTTATCTTACCCCTTCAAGTATGGTTGCAATAGTTTTAGCCAAAGGAAAAGTAGAATTAAAAGTTGACGGATTATAGGTGGGTAGTTTCGTATAAAAATTAAATGAAGATTATTTGGCGAAACTTTACTATGATACCATTTAGTCATATTTTATCATAGAATTTGTGATTAAGTGGGGTGAAAATCAATAATATTGCGCTATTAATATGTAACTATTATCTTTGTGTAAAGAAAAAGTAAGTCGTCTTATCGCTACTTTGAGGGGTAACCCGATGAAGTTGAGGAAAGTCCGAACAGTGCAGAGCATCATGCTACCTAACGGGTAGGGGATAATCGAGCGATTGATTATCTACAGCCAGTGCCACAGAAAATATACCGCCTTCGGGTAAGGGTGAAAAGGTAGGGTAAGAGCCTACCGCTTGTTTGGTAACAAACGAGGCATGGTAAACCTCATGAACTGAAAGACCAAATAAACCGACGAAAGCAATCTCCGGATTGTTTAAAAGGCTGCTCGTCTGAGTCGGAGGGTAGGTTGATAGAAATAATAGGTGACTATTATTCCAGATAAATGATAAGACTTTAATACTTATTCTCGGGATAATTATTAAAGACAGAATTCGGCTTACAGGCTTACTTCTTCTTTACTTTATATAGCATATATACGGAAAAATATATCCTAAATAGGTAATCTACTAAAAAAACCTTATAAAACTTTGATTTTATAAGGTTTTTTTTTACTTTTGCAGTCCCAAAAATGCGGAAAGGGGACGGGCTCCCCATTAAAAAACAAAAAAAATGGCAGTTAAAATCAGATTAGCAAAAAGAGGACGTAAGAAAGCACCATTATACGATATCGTGGTAGCTGACGCTCGCTCGCCACGTGATGGTAAGTTTATTGAGAAATTGGGTCAGTATAATCCTCAATCTACCCCAGCTGGTATTACATTAAAAGATGACAGAGCTTTGTATTGGTTAATGGTTGGTGCAGAACCGACAGATACTACGCGCAAAATTTTGTCAGTAAAAGGTATAATGTTTAAAAAACATTTACAAGTAGGTGTTGATAAAGGTGCGATTACTCAAGAAGTAGCTGATTCGCGTTTTGAAGCCTGGGCGAAAGACAAACAAGAAAAACGTGAGTCAAGAATCGCTAAATTAACACAAGGTAAAGATGCGGTCAAACAAGCAGCCTTAGACGCAGAACGCAAAAAACGTGCTGATATGGAAGCTGCCAAACAAAAAGCGCAAGCAGAAGCGGAAGCAGCTGCTAAAGCAGAAGAAACAACTGAAGAAACTTCGGCAGCTGAAACTACTGAAGAATCGACAGAAGCATAATTCAGATAGATTTCTAAATGAAATGATAGAAAATCCTCGCCCAAAAGCGAGGATTTTTATATTAAACTCAATAATAATATGACCAGGGATGATTGCTATTTATTAGGAAAAATAACAAAGACACATGGCCTTAAAGGAGAACTGGCTATCTGGCTTGATGTTGATTATCCGGAAGATTACGAAGAGTTAGATTCTGTTTTATTGGAGATTAAAGGAGAATTAGTGCCACATTTTGTAGAAGAAATCCAGATCAGACCTAACAAATCAATTATTAAGTTTGAAGATATAGATACTATTGAAGAAGCCCAGAAGATTGTGAACTGCGATATTTATCTTCCAGAAGATAATTTACCTGAACTGGAAGAAGATGATCAGTTTTATTATCACGAAATTATTGGCTTTGTTATAATAGATGAAGTAAAAGGAAAATTAGGAAAAGTACTGGCTGTGTACACTTCAGACAGACAGGACCTCATTGCGATGCAATATGAGGGTAAGGAGGTCTTGATTCCGATTGATGATGATATTGTAAAGACTGTAGACAGAAAGAAAAAAGAATTGTACACCAATCTGCCAGAAGGTTTGTTAGAAGTTTATTTAGATGATAATGCTACACAAGAACCTGACGATGATGACCTTGAAGAACATCAATAATCAAAATGGAAATTCAGAATAAAGAAAATTCAAATCAATTGGATATTGATAGTGGTAATGGAATTCGAATTGACATTATCTCATGTGTCCCTCGTTTGCTGGACAGCTATTTTGAATATTCAATTTTGAAACGGGCCAAAGACGCCGGACTTGCTGAGGTAGTTATTCATGATTTGAGAGATTATTCTGAAAACAAACATCGTCAGGTAGATGATTATGCTTTTGGTGGTGGTGCCGGAATGGTTCTTGGCATTGAACCGATTGCCAAGTGTATCCGCCATCTACAGTCGTTCAGAAATTATGAAGAAATTATTTATATGACACCTGATGGCGATGTATTCGACCAGAAAACGGCCAACCGATTATCAATGACAAAAAATATTGTTATTCTTTGCGGCCATTATAAAGGTATTGACGAGCGGGTTAGACAAGTCTTTATAACTAAAGAAATTTCAATAGGAGATTACGTATTATCAGGAGGGGAATTACCCGCAGCAGTTATTTCAGACGCAATTATCCGCTTGATTCCTGGAGTATTAAATGATGAAACATCGGCCTTAACAGATTCATTTCAGGATAACTTATTGGCTCCACCGGTTTATACAAGACCTGCTGAATTTGAAGGCTTAAAAGTACCAGAAGTTCTATTATCGGGACATGAGAAAAAAATTAATGATTGGCGCTTAGAACAATCCATTAAACGAACTCAGGATAGACGGCCTGATTTATTGAAGTGATTTACAGGCTAAAGACAAGTAACACAACACAAAGTACTGAACCTACAATTCCCACTTATTAGGGTTTTCAGTGGCATTATTCTTACTATTGAGTAATTTATTCTACAATATTCATTTCAGGAGTGGTTAAGAACTAACTTTGAGGCTATGGCTTATTTTTTTTGAACTTAGTATCAAATACGTAAGGTTGATTCACAAGAAAATTAAGTCTTTAACCATAGTATTTAGCAACTAATTAATATCCATAATAACTTAAATTATTTAAAGCCATGAAAAAGAATATTTGTTCTTCGCTTGCAGCTCTTGTTTTAACAATTTTTATCAGTATTAATGCAAACGCTGCGAAACCATCGACCGCTACAGAGAATCCTGTTAAAGTTTCAAAGAATGAAAAATTAATGTCGTCGGAAGAAGGTAAAATCATTTTATCAAGACTGGAAGAAATTAAGGCAATGGACAAGTCAGAAATGTCAGCCAAAGAAAAAAGAGAATTACGCAAAGAGGTAAGAGCATTGAAAGCACAAGCTGCTCAGATTGGTGGAGGAGTATATATTTCTGCCGGAGCATTGATTGTGATTTTACTTTTGATTCTTTTATTGTAAAAAGTATTATTTTAAAGCAGGACTTATGAAAACTAATCAGAAACCAAAAGGGAAAGAAGAAAAAATTGAAACAGAATTCCCGGGGTATCCTTTATATCCAGCTTCTGAAGATATTTATAGCCAGGGGATTAAAGAAGAAAATATAGACCCTGAAAATATAAATAAACTAAAAGAGCCGAATGAAAAGACTGGTGGTGAATGGAATGAAAGCGATTATTATCATCAGGGAACTGGAGATGATTTGGATGTACCCGGCTCTGAATATGACGATAAAGATGAAGATATGGGTATGGAAGATGAAGAAAATAACTATTACAGCCTTGGAGGAGATAATCATTCGGATGAGATTAATACAGACTTAGTTAAAGATGATTCTGAAGAGGATAACCAAGTAACAGAAGATTAATACTCGTATAGTTATGAAGAGTTGCCATAGCCGAAGTGCAAAAACCAAGCTACTAATTCAGCTAAAGGTTTTCTAACAGATAACGCCATGAAAATATTAAATAAAATATACTTAATGGGAGTGTTAGCACTCCCATTAAGTATAGCCAGTTGTTCGGGTGAGATTGTAACAACCCCACCACCAGTTGCCGTAGTAGAAACGATTCCAGCCCCACCATCACCTTCGTATATCTGGATTCCAGGACATTATATAGCAAGGGGGAATGTTTATACCTGGAGAAATGGTTATTATAGGCCAGCTCCCAGATACAGAAAAGTATGGGTGCCAGGCAGATATGTACAGACACGCAGAGGATACGTATATAAAAAGGGGTATTGGAGAAGATAAAATGTAATGCATAATAATAGAATCTTAGAGACATTTATTGCTTCTAAGGTTCTATTATTATTGGCTTTTTTATTGAATTGTAATTTTTAAGTAAATCTTTCTTTTATCCAATAATTTTGAGTCTTACCCTCGTAAATTTTGAGACTTATCTTGAAATAATCATCTACTGCTTTTATTTTAAGTAAAATATTTTATAAAAAGTATAATATTTATAAAATAAATAATTTTTATAATTAGTATTATATTTATTTTGTTTCATCATATTAATCCTTAAAACCTTTGTTAATCAAGGATAAATTTATTAAATTTGTATAACTACTATTAAGAATAGTACAACGATATAGTTAAATAGTTATATTTATCCTTCTAAAAAAAGAAAATTTTAAGGCTAATGGCTGAGGAAACAGAAAATCTAATCCCAGAATCTTCCAACAACGGCACAATTATCCCAATCAACATCGAAGACGAAATGCGCGGAGCATACATTGACTATTCAATGTCTGTTATTATTTCACGTGCTTTACCTGATGTTAGAGATGGACTGAAACCCGTTCACCGCCGTGTATTGTACGGTATGGCAGAACTTGGCGTATATCATAATCGCCCGTATAAAAAATCAGCACGTATAGTAGGAGAGGTGCTTGGTAAATATCACCCTCATGGAGACGCCTCTGTGTATGATACCATGGTTCGTATGGCCCAGGAGTGGTCATTGCGTTACACTTTAGTAGACGGACAAGGTAACTTTGGCTCAATCGACGGTGATTCTCCAGCAGCCATGCGTTACACTGAGGCACGTTTGAAGCGAATAGCTGAGGAAATGCTTTCAGATATTAATAAAGAAACAGTTGATTTTCAGCCAAACTTTGATGATTCCTTAGAAGAACCATCAGTAATGCCCGGTAAAATACCAAATCTTCTGTTAAATGGTTCAGCAGGTATTGCAGTCGGTATGGCTACAAATATGGCGCCTCATAATTTATCAGAAGTAGTAGACGGCATTACGTCCTATATTGATAATAATGAAATTACAGTTGAAGAATTAATGCATTTTATCAAAGCACCTGATTTCCCGACAGGAGCAATCATTTATGGATATAGTGGAGTGAAATCTGCCTTTGAAACGGGTAGGGGACGAATTGTTTTACGATCAGTGGCTAACTTTGAGGTTTCAAAAACCGGTAAGGATCAGATTGTAGTTACGGAAATTCCTTATATGGTTAATAAGGCCATGATGATTGAGAAAACTGCTCAATTGATTAATGAAAAGAAAATTGAAGGAATTTCGGATATCAGAGACGAATCAGACAGAGATGGGATGCGCATCGTATATGACTTACGTAAGGATGCCGTACCAAATGTTGTGTTAAACAACCTGTATAAATATACCCAATTGCAATCATCTTTCAGTATCAATAATGTAGCGCTTGTAAAAGGGCGCCCTGTTACTTTGAATCTGAAAGATATGATTCGATACTATGTGGAGCATCGTCTGGAGATTATCACGAGACGTACTCAGTATGATTTAAAAGAAGCTGAGAAAAGAGCGCATATTCTGATAGGTCTGTTGATTGCCTTAGACTATATAGATGCAGTTATTACACTCATACGCAGGTCAAAGGATGCAGATGAAGCCCGTACTGGTTTAATGAAAGGAGATTTCATGAGCGCGCAGGAAAGAGAAAAATTTCTGACCGAAGGTTTACAACGTTTACAGATAGTTGATGAGTTTAATGCAGACACCGAAAGCGGAAATATCTTAAGCGAAATACAAGCAAAAGCGATTCTTGATATGCGTTTGCAACGCTTAGTAGGCTTAGAAAGAGATAAAATAAATGCTGAATTTGAAGAAATTAAAAATCTGATTGAAGACTTGCGGGCTATTTTAGCTTCAGAAGAAAGAAAACGTACCATCATTAAAGAAGAATTGGCAGAACTAAAAGCTCGGTATGGTGATGAAAGACGCTCTAAAATTGAGATGGCAGCAGGTGAATTCAGTATAGAAGATATGATTCCGGACGATGAAATGCTGGTTACCATCTCACATCAGGGTTATATCAAGCGTACGGCATTGCAAGAATATAGGACTCAAGGCAGAGGGGGGACAGGGTCAAGAGGTGTTAAGACTAAAGACGAAGATTATACCGAGCATTTATTTGCTGCAACTAATCATAATTATCTCTTATTCTTCACCAAAAAAGGGAAGCTGTATTGGTTGAGAGTGTTTGAAATACCGGAAGGCTCAAAAACAGCTAAAGGAAGAGCGATTCAGAACCTTATTAATATTGAATCAGACGATAAGATTCAGGCCGTTTTAAATGTAACGACACTTACTGACGAAGATTATATCAATAACAATTATATAGTAATGTGTACAGAAGATGGCACTGTAAAGAAAACACTTCTTGAGGCTTATTCTCGTCCGCGTCAGGGTGGTATCATTGCTATTAATATTAATGAAGGAGACAATCTTTTAGATGTAGCGTTAACAAACGGAGATAATAACATAGTAATAGCGGCTAAAAACGGAAAAGTAGTTCGTTTCCATGAGTCTGGAACACGCCCTATGGGTCGTACAGCTACAGGAGTAAGAGGGATTAGCCTTGAAGATGATGATAAAGTTATTGGTATGGTGTGTGTATCAAGGGCTGATACTCAACTGCTGGTAGTTTCAGAAAAAGGTTATGGGAAGCGATCAGATATTGATGATTACCGCATTACTTCGAGAGGAGCAAAAGGCGTAAAAACCTTAAATATCACAGAGAAGACAGGTACTTTAGTAGCTATTAAGGAGGTTACTGATGATGATGATTTAATGATTATCACCAAGAATGGTATAGCTATTCGTATCAAAATTACTGATTTAAGGGTAATGGGGCGTAATACTCAGGGGGTAAGATTGATTCGTTTAAATGAAACAGATAATATCGCTTCAGTTACGCGCATTATTCGTGAAGAAGAGGAAGAGGATTCGAGTGGAGCAGGAGAGAGCTCGGTTGGTTCAACAGAAACAGAATCTACAATAGAGTAGGGGGAGTACGTCGAGTTTTTATGTTAATACTTTGTTAATTTCCCGAAAATATATATTTTTCGGGAAATAATATTGTCTAACCCTAAACGTTTAAGTATTTTAAAAAATCAACTCAAATATGAAAAAAACCATTTTCGTGTCTGTCTTATCAATGGTTACGGCAGGCGTATTTGCACAGTCAGCAATTGATAATCAGCTTCGTGATGCGCAATGTAAGTCAGCAGCTGATGAAATAGCCAAAGGTGAAAAAGCAAGTCTGGATGCTAAAAAAGGTGCAAAGTCTTCAACGTGGGTTAAATTAGCTACTGCTTATGAAGATATGGCTGTAAACTGCGGCAAAGATTCAATGGCATCAGAAAAAGCTTATAATACCTACAAAAAAGCCCTTGAAGTAGAGGCTGGTGGAAAAGGGGCTAAAGAGATTGAAGCAGCTTTAACAAGCCAGAAAATGTATTCAGCATTAATGCAACAAGGTGCCGGTTTCTACAATTCTAAGAATTTCTCAAGTGCGCTTAAATTATTCAGATTAGCTTCAGAAGTTAGCCCTAAAGATACAACTGCATCATTGTATTCGGGCATTGTAGGTCAACAAGCTAAAGATAATGAAGCAGCTAAAATTTATTTCAATAAATTTATAGATCAAGGTGGAAAAGATGCTGCCGTATTCTATAGCTTATCTGAAATCTATAAAGCAGAGAAAGATATTGCTAAAGCGGTAGAAGTGTTGAAAAAAGGTATTTCAGCGAATCCTAACGATAAAGACTTGAAAGGTTCACTAGTAAATATCCAATTATCAAGCGGTAATGCGGATGAGGCAATAGCTGAATTAAAGAAGTTAGTTGATGGTGACCCAACTAATGTGAATAATATGCTTAATCTTGCAATTCTTTATGATAATGGAGGTAAAAAAGACGAAGCATTAGTATGGTATAAAAAGGTATTGGCGATAGATCCAACTAATTATGATTGTAACTTTAACTTAGCGGTTTATTATTTTAACCAGGCTGTTGAAATTAAAAAAGAAGTAGATAAAATGGATATGAAAGAGTATCAGAAAAATGGTAAGGCTGTAGAAGACAAAGCCTGTGCTAAGTTTGCTGAATCTAAACCATATTTTGAAGCCTGTAAAACAGTAAGAGAGAAAGAGGGAAAACCACAGGAAGAAGAGTTGACTAACAGCTTAACCAGCTTGAATTCGGTTCTTGAGCAATGTGCAAAGCGTAAATAAAAAAGAATAAGATATAATTGTTAAAAGCCCTCAGAATTACTTCTGAGGGCTTTTTTAATGACAAATGTTTTCAGATGCTATCTTTCTTTTATTCTATTTTTTCAAGTCTATAATAGGCAAATATCAAGACAAAGCTTAGAATAATTATATTAACGCAAATATTTTCGTTCCCACAATAGTATTATACACACACCAAGCAGGGTGGTTATATAATTTTCTATTTAACATAATATAAATTATATAACATTTATTTATTGTATAACCCAACAGAATAATGTGGAAAATAAAAAAATCCACGTGGAACATTTGTTGATAAAATGTTGAATTCTTTTATTTTCTAATGGATATTTGCCAAAGGTTTTATTCTAATTAAGAAAAGCTTTTAATGCTTTTGGTTTTCTGCCAACTTTTTTGCGCATTTTTACTTTCTCAGGCCTTTCTTTTATTTTTTTATCTTCAAAGAAAACTCCCAGGGCTTCTATAATAATATCTTTTTGAGACATACCTTCCCAATAGCCATAATCTTTCATCGTTTCAACCAATTCGTTTGGACAATCAAATGTGACTTTGGTTGATGGCCCATTGTCTTGTAAGGCCACTATAGCTGCTGGTTGATTGACTGGAGCAGATTGTTCGGTGCTTTTTGTTGGAACTAAACTTTCGAAGGTGAAATTTTTATTTTTTGCCATTGTTTTACAATTTAATTTGATACAGCAAATTCTCAGGGCTTTGCATAATCAATATAATTAATTATTAATACTACTTAGAATCTCTTTAGTTAATTGATAATAATCCATAGCGCCATTACTTTCTGGCGAATAAGTAAAAATATCCTGCCCATTTGCCTGGGCTTCAGATATGGCAATATTATCTCTGATGGTAGTAGTAAAAAAAGAACTCCCTAACTGTTGTTTTGTTGCTTCTATAATATCATTGCTGAGCTTTTTATTAATTTTGGGATTATATCTTGTAGCAAATACTCCACCCAGCTTTGTTTGTGGACTTATAAGCTGTAGTTCAGATGAATAATTCAAGAAGTTTCTAAGACCTTCATAACTTAAAAATTCAGCTTGCAATGGCACCAGATAAATATCGCATGCGATGAGTGCAACTCTTGTCATCCCAGACATGGTCGGCGGACAATCAATCATTATGTAGTCGTAATTTTTTTTCACTTTCTCTAAAAGTAATTTTAGATTAAAAGGAAACACCGGCGAAGCTTTTATTGCATCTTCTTTTGCGTTGAGTTCAGCCGCACTCGGCAATAAATCCCCAATGAGCGTATTAATTACTATACTCTCAAAAGGAAGTTCACCACTTAAATAGTTTCCTACGTGGTTCTTTCCAACTTGAGATTCCTGAACACCAAAGCAACGAGTAAGACTTGCCTGGCCATCAAGGTCAATAAAAAGCACGCGAGCGTTTGCGAATTTCTGAAAGGCAGCACCAAGATTTTGGGTAGATGTAGTTTTACCTACTCCCCCTTTGTTGTTTACTACACTAATAATCATCGTTTATAATAATAATATTGTTTGGCAATATAAAACAAATCATTCGGAGTAACAATATTATAATAATAACTTTTATCATTAATAATGATATTACGATAAGTATAGAATGTTTTATAATATTTGACTATACAATAATAATAAAATTTATGAATAATATAATATGTGTAAATAGTTATTATTAATTTATGACATAAATATTGTAATATGTATATAAACCTTATAAATAATATAATTATATTAAAATGTATAATGTTAAATAAAAAAATAATAAATTATAATTTATAAGTACTTATAAAAAAAACTTAATATTTATAATGTATTTACAAATATTAATGAATAATACTTTATAAATATTTAATTATATGTAAAAGTATTATAAGTATAATATATAAAATACAAATAAATATATTTATTATTAATGATATTTTATGCACATAATATAATATAATTTATATTGAATAGTATTATATTAAATAATAAGAAGTGTATTTATTAATATTATAATTGGTATAATTTTTCTGGTTATTATCAGTAAGTATTTTCAGTATAGTTTAAATTGCGAATTGATAAAATGGCTATTTTGAAGAGTTTGAGCTTCGAAATGTGTAACTACCCTACCCGTGCATTAACATGGCCTTAGAGCTGACGTTTGAGGGCTTAAAAAAGGCTTCATTTTGAGAAGCTTTTAGTCAAAGTAAGTAATAGTTTGTAGGCTAATTTTTGACGTTAAAAATTCGATGACTACTGAATGCGAAAAATGATTCAATTTATACAAAAGTTAGATAGAGAAAATCCAGGCAAAAGATGAATGCGAGCTAATCGTGTCTTTAGATAATTTGCGAGTCCATAAGACTTAGCGTTACTGATTTTCTATATTAAAATTTTCGAACTCCGGATTATTACAATTTATACAAGGATGAAAATTACCAGAATGCTTGATTATTTTTTTTAGGAGACAATAATTTTAAAGTCATCTTCATAAAATTTTTCATCTATATTTAAATACTGCCGGAAATTATCTGAATTATTCTGGGTTAAAAGAGAGGAATTTCTGTTTCAAAAAATATGATATAGATTGAGACCTGAAATCTGTGCGTTACATAAAGTCAGTCAATGGATAAATTAAACTTTGTCAGGACAATCATATTTTAAAGAATTAAGACTATTATTGAGACTTAGAATATTCTAACTATATAATAATTTTAATTCCTAAGTCTCGATAATTGGAAGTATATAATAGAGCCAATGCTAAATCGGACTTTTATTTACCTGAAACAAAATCGGTTTTAAATTTTAAACCCAACTGAGTGGGTCAAACTATAGGTTTGGTAATTAAATGAAACATCAATGTTTTTAATAATTTTGACTATTCACCAACCAAGCTTTATATATTAAGTTTATTGATACAAAAAATCGAACACATAATTTCTTAGAATCTCGGGCATCAATTTTAAAATTATTTTTATTGTAAGGAACTATACAATGCACTAATAACTCAAAATTTTGGTGACCTCTAAAAATATCACATTTTTGTAAAATCCTGAATCGTGAATATTAAAATCTCGTTAGTAGTTTGAAAATATTCTTTATTAATAGCTCTGAGAGCCCAATACACATATAAGTTTGGTCTCATTCTGACAAAGTCTCATCTTCAATAAAAGAACCCCCCTTCTTAATGGATAGTAGGAATCTTATATACTTTTATACTTTAAATAATAGAGCCATATAAAGCTATTCAGAACCAAATAATCAACAAGAAAACTGTTCTCTTAAGGCTTACTTTTAAATTTAATGCTTACATAAGATTGATCTTGTATTTTCAGCAATGTTCCTTGTCATTTAATTGTCATCAGGATATCCTTCGAGCTATAAACCAGAACCCCCCAAAGTAACAGCCCAACTAAAATTTTAACCTGATTAAAACTCATTCTCTAAAATTAAGAAACAGATAACAGTAACGAGAAACCAATTTATTCAGAGACCCGATTGCTTGATTCTGTCTATCAAAAGCATTCAAAATCCAAACGTTTCATCTAAATATATGAAACTCTTAAAGCCGTAAGGATATTAACCTTAATTAATGACTGTGAGCCGACATATACAGCGTATTCATTTATAATTTAAAAATATCAATATCCAAAAAAATCTATCTTTTAAATTTTTTAATGCCATCGGAAGGGTAAGTTAAATTCTGAAGACATTAAAATATGAGTTTAACGACAGGATAATCTACTTGTTAAAATATGCCTGACAATTTGTCAGGCATTGCTCGACTCAAAGACCTGAGTATTTCCATCATTGTAAACAACAATGATTCGAGCAACATTGCCATGACCAAAATTTGGTAAAATAGTGCTGCTGAGATTTTGTTGCGCTGTAGTATTTTCTGTAACTTTTCTTTCACTCGATTCTCGAGAAGGAAAAATCGGCCTTTTTTGTTGCGTAACTACTTGGCTATTAGTTGATTGTGTTACTAATTGAGTGTCATTTTCTTCATCTTCTAAAAACCAATCGAAGCCAAGTTCAGGGTATCTTTTGTATATTTTCTGTACAATCTCTAAGCTTGGCTTGTTTCTATCAGATAAAATGTGAGAAATGCTTGGACGGGGTACTCCGATCTCATCAGCGAACTTTGTGGAGGTTAAATCCTTGTCATTAATAAACCGACGAATTTTATCATTTAATTTCATAAATAGTTTACAATTATATCTGTAAATAAACAATGTAACATATGTAAATCAATGTTTACATACATGAATTAACATTTTTAAATATCACATTACAAATATAAATAGTTTAGAAATGAAAACCAAATACTTTTGTAAATATATTTGGATAAATGTAAACTCCATATAAGGTTATTTGAAGTACAAATGTTAATAAGCTTATTTTCAGGTAATTATAAAGTTATTTGGGTATCATTCTCAAGAATAGGTATAAAATGTAAATTGAATATTACAGTATAGTTCGAATTTTTAAAAGCAGAACCGGGTTAAGTGAGGACAAAAAAAGCTGATTAGGATAAAATTAACCTATATTTACTAATGTCAAGAAAAAAAAGAATAATATTTACAAAAGGAGCTTGTTTATTAATGTATGTAAACTAAATTTGTGTCATGCTTACGTGCTTTCTAAGATAATTCATTAAAGATAAATTTAAGTAAAGGTTTAATTTGTAGGTAGAAATGCCAACAATTTGGGATTCAATCGTCAGAAAGTCCTTTCTTTTTTTAGATTGGGCTTTTTTTATTTTACTAGGTTGAAAGCTATTTAGTTATTAAACTTAATAAATCTTTGTATTTGAATAGCGTTTTATCAACAGAGAAAACAGCTATGAGCAAATCCAGAATAGGAGTTAATAATTATTCAAATTCCTTACAATCTACTCCCCTCCCTCTTTAAGTAAATTACTCTTCTATTATAATTTTTGCCTATAAGGGAATTAAAACAATATGACAGAATATTAATTTAGTATTACAGGATGAAATTTTCTATGTCAGATTTATTGTGTCAGAATATTTTGGTATTTGGATATATCAGATAATAATTAAATATTTTTATGCACCAGCTGTTGACGATAAAAAATGCATTGGTGAGTTTTTAAGGAGTTAAAGAGACATTAAACTATATTTATAAATAGAATTATTTAAAAGGTTTTATTTATAAGAAGGTTTTATAAAACAAAAAACAGTAGCAATTAAGAAATTACTACTGTCTGAATTCTAAGCTTTAGAGACAATGTCCTAAAGCTAATTATCATAAAAAGTTACACTGAGACATTGTTTTCTCTCAGCGCCTCATTAAGGGAGGTTTTAAGATCTGTACTTGCTTTTCTCTGCCCAATTATAAGAGCACATGGCACACCGAAATCTCCGGCAGGATACTTTTTATTCAGCATACCAGGTATGACAACTGAGTTATCAGGAACGTAACCTATATATTCCTGGCCGCCATTTACATCAATTATTTTGGAGCTACTGGTAATAGTTACACCAGCGCCTAAAACGGCTCTTTTTCCGATTCTGGCGCCCTCTACAACGATACACCGTGACCCAATGAATGCTCCGTCTTCTATAATAACCGGAGAGGCCTGAGCAGGCTCTAAAACGCCTCCAATGCCCACACCTCCGCTCAGGTGTACATCTTTACCTATTTGCGCGCAACTGCCTACCGTCGCCCATGTATCAACCATTGTTCCTGAATCTACATAAGCTCCTATATTCACATAAGAAGGCATGAGTATAACTCCTTTGGCAAGATAAGAGCCATATCGAGCCACTGCCGGAGGAACCACACGTACACCAATTTGATCATATCCGGTTTTTAATTTCATTTTATCATGGTATTCAAAAATACCCACTTCCTGAACACTCATCTGTTGCAGAGGGAAATACAATATGATGGCTTTCTTTATCCAATCATTGGTAGTCCAGGTTCCATCTTCATTTGGATTTGATACGCGGATAATTCCCTCATTTAATTGATTGATTATTTCTTCTATTGCAGTTTTAGTAGTTGGGTCATTAATTAATGAACGATCTTCCCACGCGGCTTCAATGGTTGTTTTTAAAGACATTTTATAATTGATTAAAAATATTAATAAATATATTGTAAAATACTTATAATAAGGTTTTTATAATTTATTTTTAAGTTTTTTTTAAGTAAAAAAGTAATTATTATTTCATACTTCTAAACAAAGGTAAAACAATATATCGACAAATCACAGTCATA
The DNA here is from genome assembly GCF_013912375.1 of Emticicia sp. BO119. Classification (GTDB taxonomy): domain Bacteria; phylum Bacteroidota; class Bacteroidia; order Cytophagales; family Spirosomataceae; genus Emticicia. The sequence goes on from NZ_JACETV010000009.1 coordinate 144,206, forward strand.
GAAAACCGCATTATTTACTGTTCAGACTCTTAAGAAGTACTATACTACGGTTTAACAGTATGAAAATTCAATCTTTCGCCTTAAATGCTTTGTAAAGTGTTTGGCGAAGCCTAATATTGATCTATGAAAGCAAATGAGAGCAATATCCCAAAGGAAAAACATCAGAAAATAGTATAAATAACACCCCTACCCGACTAAAACTATCAATAGATCAATATTAATAACTAATATTTTTAGTATTTTTTACTAAATAATTCAAACATACTTAGTTAGTATTACTAATGAAATTAGCATATTATTTTTAGTAATTAATTAATTTACATTCCTTTAGTAAATTATCCGTATATATAAAAAATCTTCTTAACTTGCGTTATCGTACCACTTAAACCAAATTATTTTAAAATGTCAAAAATAAAAGTAGCTATTAATGGATTTGGACGTATTGGAAGACTGGCCTATCGTCAAATTTATAATATGGATGGAATTGATGTAGTTGCAATTAACGATTTAACCAGTCCATCAGTTTTAGCTCATTTACTAAAATATGACAGTGCACAAGGTAGATTTGACGCAGAAGTAACATCTACTGATAATAGCATTCTTGTTAATGGAGAGGAAATTAAAATTTACGCTCAGAAAAATCCGGCTGAAATTGCATGGGGAACTCATGAAGTTGATGTAGTTTTAGAATGTACTGGATTCTTTACAGATAAAGATAAAGCAGCTGCGCACTTAACTGCCGGAGCAAAAAGAGTTATTATTAGTGCCCCTGCAACAGGCGATTTAAAAACTATTGTATTTAATGTAAACCACCAGATTCTTGATGGCAGCGAAACAATCATTAGCTGTGCCAGCTGTACTACTAACTGCTTAGCACCAATGGCCAAGACTCTTAATGATAATTTTGGTATAGTATTAGGTAGTATGACCACTGTTCACGCCTATACAAATGATCAAAATACATTAGATGCGCCACATGCTAAAGGTGATTTACGTAGAGCAAGAGCTGCTGCAGCCAATATCGTTCCTAATAGTACAGGTGCAGCAAAAGCTATAGGTTTGGTATTACCAGAATTAAAAGGAAAATTAGATGGCGGAGCTCAACGCGTGCCGACTATTACTGGAAGTTTGACAGAATTAACTACAGTTTTAAATAAAACTGTAACTGTTCAGGAAGTAAATGCAGCTATGAAAGCAGCAAGCAATGAAAGTTTTGGATATACTGAAGATGAAATTGTGAGCAGCGATATCATTGGCATTAGCTTCGGTAGCTTGTTTGATGCCACCCAAACTAAAGTTGTGACTGTTGGTGACAAACAATTAGTGAAAACAGTTAGCTGGTATGATAATGAAATGAGCTATGTAAGCCAATTAGTGAGAACTGTGAAGTATTTCGCTACGCTTATATAGTATTTATAGTATAGAATACGAAGGCCTGTTTTAGGACAACTTTATCCTGAAACAGGCCTTTTATATTAAATCTTAGCTGCCAGATAATTGATTTTAAATCCTTTCTCGACAAATAGTCTTTCATAATGAGTTACAATATCATGATGCTCAGGAAGTAATTCTGAACTATACAAGTCGGTAGTTTGTCTTAAAATTTTATAACCTGCCTCTACAAAAGTACCCAAAGAGTATTCAAATAAGCCACTATTATCTGTTTTGAAAAAGAAATCGCCGTTTGGTCTAAGTACTTTTCTATATAGATTCAGGTAATTAATATTAGTTAAACGTTTCTTCTCCTCTTTATCTCTTGGTTGAGGATCAGGGTGAATCAGCCAGATTTCATCGACTTCATTTTCTTCAAAAAACTCTTCCAGAAAACCTATAGAGGTTCTTAGAAAAGCCACGTTTTTTAAATTCGCTTCTATAGCTCTTTTACTTCCACGGGCTATTCTATCTCCTTTAATATCAATACCTATGAAGTTTTTGTCAGGAAATTTCTTAGCTAATCCTACAGTATATTCTCCTTTTCCACAAGCCAATTCTAAAACGATTGGATTATTATTATTAAAGAACTTTTCTCTCCATTCTCCTTTAATTGTTGAATATAGTTCTTTCCCTCTCTCAATAACATTCTCTGCTTGTGAATTATGTATAAATCTGGGTAATTTTTGCCGTGCCACTCTTTTATTAAATTAAATTTATTATATTATTAAAAGTATTATATTTATAATTCATTTATTTCTGCAACAACAAAAGTACTTCCTCCAATATAGATAAAATCGTCTTTTTGAGCTAATTCTCTAACTTTTTCTAACGCATCATTTACGTTGAGAATTGAATATCCTGATAGTTGTATAGACTCAGCTATTTTTATCAAATTCTCAGCCGCCATAGATCGAGGCGAATTTGCCTGACAAAAGTAATAATTGGCATCTTTTGGAAACAATTGTAAAATTTCTTCCACATTTTTATCTTTAACAAATCCGAGAATAAAATACTTTTGTCCATTAATTAATCCACTTGCATATAGTTTATCTATCTGATTTAAAATAATTTTTAATCCGTGTTCATTATGACCAGTATCACATATAGTTAATGGATATTGATCTAATACTTGCCATCTGCCTTTTAATCCAGTCAACAAAACCACTTCCGCAATTCCCCTTCTGATGGCTTCCTCAGAAATTTTGTATCCTAAATTTTTAAGTACCTCAACTGATTGAAAAACTCCTGTAAGGTTCTTCAATTGGTATTTTCCAATTAATTGAGACTTTACTTCCTTAAAAACCTTCTTACTATTATTGTGATACACATCAACACTTAAACTAAAACTTTCTTGTTCTAATCCCGGGCTCACTGTTACTAAATAATTGTCTTCAGCAAAATAGATTGGTGCATTTTGCTCAATGGCTTTTTCTATAAATACCTGGCTGGTTTCTACCTGTCTTTCAGATATTACTACAGGTGTATTAGCTTTTATTATTCCCGCTTTTTCTAAAGCAATTTTAGGTAATGTGTTACCTAAAACATCCATATGATCAAATCCTATATTTGTAATGATTGATAAATCTGGACTTATTATATTTGTTGAATCAAGCCTACCCCCTAACCCGACTTCGATTACTGCCACATCTACATTTTCTTTAGCAAAGAAATCAAAAGCAAGTGCTACACTTAGCTCAAAAAAAGATGGAAGAAGTTTTTCAATTATGTCTTTATGATCTTCGATAAATGCTACAACCTTCGCTTTTTCAATTGATTTACCATTTATTCTGAATCTTTCGGAGTAATCTTTTAGATGTGGAGAAGTATAAAGACCAGTTCTATAACCTGCACTCTGTAATATTGAAGCCATATAGTGTGATGAACTGCCTTTCCCGTTTGTACCTGCTATGTGGATACTTTTAAATTTGGTGTGCGGATTTCCCAGGTATTCACATAAAGCAAGTGTATTATTTAAATTTGGTTTATAAGCCCTTGCACCCTCTCTATGGAAGACCGGCAGCATATTATATAAATAATTGATTGTCTCTTCGTAATTCATTCTCAATAAAAAAAGGTGATTGGATAATCACCTTATACTTTTTTACAAAATTAATAAAGATTCCTAAATATCTTATTTGGAGATTCTTAATTAGTTTCCTGATTGAATATTGATTGTAATAGTTCCACTTGCTCTTGGAGGAGGTGTTCCAGCTGGAGTTAATACTGAGCTTAATTTTTGCTGAATATAGTTCTTATAAAAATTTTGCACTGCAGGACTTACCGTTGACTCTAATACGCTAATACCTACAACATCACCAGAGTCATCTACGGTTACCTTGAATACTATTTTCCCTGTCTCACTTGACCCATCATTCGGTAATGAAAGTTTCTTTTTATTCCAACCACTCAAACCACCTATGGAAGCACCTGAGCCACCACCTTTACCAGGATTGCCGTATAAACTTTTTCCATCAAGTGTTCCTCTTGGGTCACCTTTATCTCCCACTTCCCCTTTCTTACCATCTCCATTATTATTCCCCCCTATACCATCTCTTGTACCAATTGTTCCATTTGAATTGGAATTAGCTCCATTTGAGCCATTTGAGCCTTTAGCACCTTTCTTAAACAATGAACCATCATCTACTGTTCTTTTTGGTGGTTCTGGCTTTGGGGGCTCAGGTTTTGGAGTTTCAGTCTTGGTTTTAGTTTCTACTGGAGAAGATTTTACAACAGGTTTTATTTCAACTTTCTTAACAGGTTTCTCGCTTTCTTTCTCCGTAACAGGGCTGTCTTCATTTGATGTAATTACTGGTTTGGCCGGAGCTTCTTTCACTTTTACCTTTGGTGCTTTTTCAGTAACAGGCTGAGGTGTAACTACAGGCTTAACCTTTACAGATTTGGCTTTTTCTTCTTTTGCTGCTGGTTTTACATCGTAATTATTAGGGGAAGGATTGGCTTTATTGGTCGTTTGTATATCTCCTGAACCTACTAAATCAATCCCATAATTCAGCTCAACCCCTTCAGGTTCCTCCAAAGGCATATACATTAATTTAAGAAAGAATAAAATTGTCAGAAAAGCTCCATAAATAGCCAAACTAATGACTAAAGCCAAAGGCTGATTTCTTTTATCATCTTCGGTAAGAGTTGCGGTTTGCATTTATAATGATAATTATTGTTGATCGATGGCTTATAAAAAAACCTGTAAGGTTGCTTACAGGTCTTAAAAATTTCAAAAACTTACTACTTACTTTTAATAATTGCAGGTTTCTCTCCGATCAGATTTTGATGTTTATCTGCAATAATCTGGGCTTCTTCGAAGGAATCTGCTTCAGCAGCAATCACCTTCATTAGATTACCAAACTGAACAATTCTTGGAGAGAATCCATTTTTAAGTAAACTAGCACTAAGCTTTTCTACGTTTTCTTTACTTTTAAATATACCTGAAACAATCAAATAACGCTTTTCTATATTATTTATTGTAGATTTTGTTTCTATAACCTTTACTAATTCAGAATTAGTTTCAGGCGTTTTAGTCTTAGTATTAACTTCTTTTTTTGTAACTTCTTCTACTGGGATAGATTCCGTGGTTATATCAGGTTTTTGTTCTTCAACTACCTCTTTTTTATTAAAAACAGGTTTTACAATCTCATATTCAGATGCATTATAATTAGCATCAATTTCTGGTTTTCTAACGGCATCTTCTCTTTTTGGAATATAATCTAAGGGATTAAAACTACTCTTTGCAGAACTTTCATCTTGCTTTGGGTTTGAGAAAAGAACCAGAAAAAGACCGGATGTTAATAACAAAACAGGTAAAGAATACAATACATAAGTCCACTTAGAGTGAGTCCCGGTTGTAGAATAAGATTCATTATGCACTACCATCTCATCATTATCGGCCTCAAAAGTATGGCTCAGCGTATAGTTTTGCTTTTCTATTTTTCTTGGGAATATACTATCAAAACCAAAACTTTCACTAAAGAAATTATTCCGTCTATCCGGATCAAAAATTAAATTATTCTCTTCATTCAACGTAAAGTCACCAATCCTATCAAAATGGAAAGATTTATCATTAGCCAAAGAAACTTTAATTTCTGCGACAAAACTCTGAATAGTTCTCTTTGCCTCATCAATAGTAACACTTTCTCTTCTTGATATATAAGTAGCTAAAAGACCATCATCTTGCTTTAAAACTTCATTAAAAGCAATTCTTTTCTGTGGAGGCATAAGAGAACCACTAATATCATTGAAACTTGATGGCATATAATTAGCAATAAATGCCCCAAAGTTTGGGACAGTTACGTAGTCATGCTCATAAAGTAGTGTTCTGATGTAATCTGCAACAGGCTTCATAGGGCTTAACATATATTTTGGGAGCAATCTTTATGCTAAGTTAAAATGAAAAATTGACACCTACAAGAAAATTTAAACCTTGTTGCGGATAATATAAAAATCGCTCGTACTTTTTCCCAATAATGTTATTTAATTTAACAAAGGCCGTAAACTGTTTACTGAATAAATAGTCGAACTCTGCATTAATATCAATGAAATCTTTGTTGGTTACTAATTCTTGAGTGGTTGGATTCTTTGCGTATGTTTTCCCATAGTAAAACAAGTCTAAATTTGCCAAAAGTCGATCAGATACAATTAAAGTATTTCCCCATTTTGCAGTAAAAAGAGGTCGATGGAAAGGCTTTTCAAAACTCCTTCTCTGATAATGATTGAAGTCAGTTTTTATATAAGTTCGCCAGATTTCAGTTGGTTGATAATTTAACTGAACAACCACATTAAAATATTGCGTTTTCAAACTATCATATAAAATATTAAATTTTGCTGTATCTCCTAAAGCCTCACCAAAATCAGGTGTATAATTATTAAAATAGTACAAGTTTTTGTAATAACCCATAGCACCTCTTAAATTAAAGCTAAATCCTGAGCCTAAGTCACCTTTTCCTCCCAAATAAAACTCCTGACTTTTTTCTGTATTCATTAATCCAACCTGGGCCTTTAAGTAAGGATTTTCATTAAGCATTGACCCTAACGTATTTCTTACAATATCGCCATCCATCCCGGCAAAAATAAAAAATAAACTTGGCGACTTATACGTCAATTCCAAAGTAGGAAAACCTTTTGTGCTATTAATCTTTTTTATTTCATCAAATTCGTTGACCGCTTTATATCCGATACTCGCACCAAAACTATTAAAGTTAAGTTTGAATGAAGGCTTTACTCTAAATAAATTTCTTTTATCTACTTCAATGTCACTTCTTTGAGTTATAAAAGCCTCTGCATCAACTACTGCAATAAATTTTTCGTTAATTATAGGGAAATAAGCATTAAAACTTGACCCCCAATCTGTTTCTTGAGCTCCGTAGATATTCTTTAAAGACCTTAAATTTGTCTTCAGGGAGTAATCAACTTTTGGATTTGGTGCTGTATTTTCAAACCCAACATTGAATTGAACAGTATTTAAGACTTGTCGTATATCTTTTCTCTCTAAATCTTCACGGGGTCTTTGATAACCATAAAAATAATATTGATCTCTATTATAGTTTATTCCTCCATTTAATTGAAACTTTTGAGCAATATATTTACCAGTTATTTCGGCCTTATTATACATATTTGCTGAGTTTTTATCGTCAACCGGACCACGAACCGTCGAATTATGATAAGCATGGACTCCAATAATTAGATTGTTTTCCTGATTAGTGTTCAGGAATAATTCACCTAAAATTCTTCCATAATTCCCAGCACCAAGAGTTATATAATTATTATAACTTTCGGTTTCTTCTTTTTTCTTTCCTCCATCAGGTGAAATGACATTCGGGCTGAACTTTACTTCCTCGATTCCTTTAGGTTTACGATCAAAAAAGGTATATTTCATTTCCTTATCTCCATTATTTGATTTTAAAGGAGGAATTTTCTCAAAAACCCGATTTGCTGGAGGAAGTTCGACCTTACGATCTTTGGTAATAATAATGTCATCATCCAATTGCGCAAATGATGTAAAAAAGATAAAGTTAAGACCAATAACAAAAGCAAGACTATAATTCGTTTTTATATACTTAATTCGAAATGAAAATTTCATAGGGGAATACTTTAAATTGTTCAGAAAAATAATTAGAAAAGCATAATCATTGAATTACTCTTTATTTTCAATTTCCTTCATTTTTTTCTTAGCTACATCAACTGTTTCAGGAGTTTCTGAGTTTTCAATAATTGATTTCAAAGTGGCTTTTGCCATAAAATAGTCGCTTAGGGCAACATAATTATCTGCAATAAGAATAAACCCTTTTTCATACCAATACAAAAAATCAGAAAATTCAGAGGCCAGTTCCTGTATAGTTTTAATAGACTCTTTATATTTCTTTTGACGATATTGCATTTCTCCGATATAATACTTTGCTTCTGCCCCGTTAATATCTTTGGCCATGGCAATTGTTTTCTTAAATTCTTCTTCAGCCCTGCCAAAATCATTTTTTGCCATATAAGCTTTTCCAATGTATAATTGTGCTTTATTTGAAGCTCCCATTATGATATCTCCACCATTGTTAATGATTTCTCTGGAATAAACAATTACAGAATCCTGATTTCCTGAATAAAAGTAAGCTTCAGAAAGACCCTGCCATGCTGTTATAATATCACGTTTATTGGCTGATGAAATAATTACAGCTCTATAATTAGAGATGGCATTTTTATAATTTTTTACAGAAGTTTCTATACTTGCTGCCCTTAAAGCCGACTTTGTAACAAAGCCTGTCCGATTATCATTGATTACCTGATTATAGTACTTTAAAGCATTCATATTATCTTTCAGGATATAGTATGAGTCTGCTAAATAATACTTTGCTTCATACATATTCGAGCTTCTGGGATAATTATTGATAAATTTTAATAGAGATGCCACTGCATTACTATACTTCTCATTTAAGTATAGATTCTTAGCAGATTCATATTCAAGGTTTTCGACTGAACCGTTTTGTGGATTAGTCTTTTTGTATTCATCAACAATTGCTGTGAAATCTTCAGGACGACCTAAAATATTGAGTGTTTGTTGCAGACCTAAGAGTGCATTTTCAGCAACATCTGTTTTTCCGTATCGTATTACAATAACTTTATAATCATTTAACGCAGCTTCATAATTCTTTAAGTTACTATATGCTAGAGCTCTTTTGAGCAAAGCTTGTGGAATAAGGCCACTTTTTGGGCGCTCTCTTACCATTTTGCTCAATAAACTTACTGCACTCTGATAATTTCCTTTATCCAACTCCAAGGTGGCATTCTGAAACCATGCATCATCAACCAATCGAGAATTAGGATACTGGGTTCCAATTCGATCAAATATTTGCAAGGCTTCCTGATTTCTACCTAAAAAGGTCAATGTCAATGCCTTCTGGTACATCGCATAGTCTTTCTCAGTTCTGTTTTCTTTAATGGCTAAATCATAGTATTTCAAGGCTTCATCATAATTCTTAATGGCAAGATTACAGTCTCCGATTCGGACAATTGCATCTTCAAAATTCTGGCGATTAGATTCATCCTTACGTACCTTAATAAACTCTTTAAAATAATTAGCGGCTTGTTTATAATCTTTACTATTATAGTTTAAATACCCCAATGCATATTTACTTTTTTGTTTCAAAGTTTCAGGTGCATTACTGTTGATAATATCTTTATAATAACTGCTTACTTCCGGGAGCTTGGCGGCATAAGCAGCTTCTGCCTTCCAAAATGTTGCATTTTGTTTTAATTCATTGTCAATAGGTTGTAAAAGTGATTTATCAAAATACTGAATAGCCTTTGTATAATTTTCTGCATTGAAGTCTAACACTCCCTGGTTATAGGCAAGCTTCTGGTATGCAGCATTTAGCTTAGGAGATTTCTTCGTTAAGCCCTCAATATAAGCAATGGCTTGCGAGTAATTATTTGCATCAAACATGACATCACTCATTACTTCACTGGCCTCGTCTTCATATTTACCACCAGGGTAAGTTTTCAGGTAATTTTCCAATTCTGTAATTCCTTGTTGACTATTACCAAGGTCGATTGCTACTTTTGCATGGTTAAATTGCGCCTCCTCTTGAATTATTTTATCAAATGTGCCAGCTTTAGCTCTTTCAAATGCTGCAGAAGCAGCACTTAAATCATTAGCTTTTAAGGAGGAGATTCCCAAATAATAGGCCGCTTGCTGACCTAATTCATTATTTTGCCCTGCAATTTTTTTAAAGTTTTCTATAGCCTTTTCGTAATGCTCAGTTTTATACAGGCTGTAAGCATGTCTAAAAGTAACCTGATTAGAGACAGCTCCTTTTCTAAAGGTTCTGAATTTATCGTAATATTTGGCAGCATTGGTAAAATCGTCTCTAAAATAACATACTTCTGCGGTAACCAAACACATATCATCTATCTTCCTTCCATTTGGTTTCTCAATGATGGGTTCTGTATAGGCCAACAATTCTTCATACCTTTTCTCAACATACAGAATATTGGCAATCCAGTTTGGAATCTCAGTTTTATAGGGTGAAACACTTTCAACTTTCTTTAAGTCAGATAATGCAGCATCATAATTTGCATTTTTAAAATTAATAACTCCAGAATAATAATAAGAATGAATAGAGTAATCTGAGGCGATGCTTTTTACCTCATTAAATAAAGGTAATGCTTTTGAGTAATTATTGGTTTGATAGTAAGAAATGGCTAACTTATACTTGTATTCTAAGGCTGCAGTGGAAGTTGAATTGACATTAACTGCTTTTTCAAGATATTGAATTGCCCTATTGTAATCGCCTTCGTTATAAAAGTAATTCCCCAAATCACCATAAATAACCTTTGCTTTAGGATGATCAGAATGATTAACTACAAATCTTTCGATTTCAATATCAGCATCAGGAGCTTTAACATATAATCCGGCCAAGGCTGCATAATATTCAGCATTTGTTAAATTAAACTCATTTGCATTTAATGATTGCTGGGTGGATTTAATATAATGACGAAGTTCCTCACGCGAAGGAGCATATACTTTTTTCTGAAAAAGCTCTATACCTTTATGGTAATAAGATTCAGGGTCGGTATAAGCAATTGTGTTTTGGGCGTAAGTATGAAAGCCCATATTTAGCAAGCTCGAGACGGTTGTAATTATTATCGTCTTTTTCATAGGGTCTGAGATCCCCAACCCCGTGGGGAGATATTTTTTATAGGAGTCAATATTTGGGGTTAGTAATATTGATTATAAAAGCACTTAAGCCACTTTGAATCAAAGGTAGCTATTGATAATAAAAATAAACAATCTAAAAGATAAAACTTTGAATCAAAGAGAATGCCATTTTTGGTAAAGAAGAAAAAATGAAGTAATTTCAAGCAAAAAACGTTTGTTTGAAAAAAAAATTGTTTCAAATCATCAACAATTCACTTAACCCATTAACAAAATGATAAAAAAATCATTTCTCTTCTTTTTTCTGTTTATACTTCTTTCGTTTTCTGTTTTAAAAGGCCAGACTACAAACATTATTTACCAACTTTCGATGAATGAACCTTCAACTCATTACTTTGAGATTGAAATGACATTAAGTAATGTTTTAAAAATAAAAGATCTAACTCAGAAAGCCTATGTAGATTTTAAAATGCCTGTTTGGACACCTGGATCTTATCTTGTACGAGAATATGCAAAAAACGTAGAAAGCTTCGAGTCATCAGCCGGGGGTAAAAAAGTTAAGTCTGAAAAAGTGAATAAAAATACATGGCGGGTGCATTCAAATGGAGCAAATGAGATAAAAATAAAATATAAAGTTTATGCCTATGAATTAAGTGTCCGAACAAGTTTTCTGGACGATACTCATGGTTATCTGAATGGAGCCTCAATTTTTATGTATGTACCTCAGTTAAAAAAATATTCATCAAAAGTTAGAATTAACCCATTTAAAGGCTGGAATTCTATTTCAACAGGCTTGAAGAAGGTAGAAGACGCTGAAAATACATTTTATGCATCAAATTATGATATTATTGTTGATAGCCCAATTGAAATTGGTACGCATAAGGTTTTGAATTTTGAAATTCAGAACATTCCTCATGCAATTGCGATGTATAGCAACGGGCCCTTAGAGTACAATGAGGATAAACTAATAGAGGCTTACAAAAAAGTTACTCAAGCGGCATCAACAGTAGTCGGAGAGCACCCCTGCAAAGACTATACGTTTATTATTCATCATTTGCCTGGTATTGGTGGTGGGCTTGAACACCTTAATTCTACTACTTGTCAAACCTCCCCATTAGCTTATAATACTGAGGCAAGTTTCAAAAGCTTCATGGGGTTGATTGCACATGAATATTTTCACCTTTGGAATGTAAAAAGAATCAGACCTATCGCACTCGGGCCCTTTGATTATGAGAACGAAAATTATACTCATATGCTTTGGGTTGCTGAAGGATTCACCTCCTTTTTCCAGGAAAATATCTTATTACGAGCAGGTATTATTACACCAGAAGAATATAAAAATAAAGTTGCAGCCTCTATAAGTGGTATTGAAAACCAACCAGGTCAGAAAGTACAATCGGTTGCTGAAGCCAGTTGGGATGCCTGGATTAAATACTATCGACCAAACGAGAACTCTCAGAATAGTACAATTTCATATTACAATAAAGGTGGAGTGATTGGTAGTCTGATAAATTTATTTATTATTGGTGAAACAAAAGGCAAAAAAACTTTAGATGACGTTTTTAAACTCTTATGGGAAGATTATTATAAAAAACAAGGACGAGGCTACAAAGATGAAGAATTTCAAGCAGCTTGCGAAAAAATAGCCGGAAAAAGCATGGAGGATTTCTTTCAAAAATATATTTGGAGTACTGATGCTATTGATTATGATACTTATTTTAATTATGTAGGTATAAAGGTAATAAAGGAATATGATACTAAAACGCCCTTTTTAGGAGCAAATGTACAAAACAATAAGATTACTTTTGTTTTGAGAGGCGCATCTGCTTATTCTGGAGGTTTAAATGTAAATGATGAAATATTAGAAATTGATGGAAATAGGTACCCTGTTAGCAGTACCTTTTTTTCTGACAAACAGGTTGGTGACACTGTTAATATTAAGGTAAAAAGATTTGGCAGAGAATTTAATTATGACGTAAAACTGATGGCAAATCCATCTACAAGAATTAAGTTAGAGAGGGTAGAAAATCCTACTTCCGAACAAGAAAATCTTTATAAAAAGTGGCTTTTTATAAAATAGGCGTCGGGAAAATTATTAAAAAAGTACAAATTAACAATAGCCGCAAAAGTTTTGCGGCTATTGTTAATTTTAATCAACCGAATCTAAAATTAAATCGAAATCTTCTGACATTTCTTTAAAGCGCTTCATTACTTTTTCCATAAAGCTGTCACCAAGCATTTCCTCAATTTCATCTTCTCCCGAAACATCATATTCATTCACTTTATAAGTCTGCTCATACATACCAGCCTCAAACTTTATGATAAATTTATTGTTCCAGGCATAAAGTGAAGCTTTGCAGTAGGTGTTGGGTATTTCTTTTATAAATTTCATTGTTATTTTGAAGTTTGCGATTTCTGATACAATTTTACACAAGATTTGTCGATTCAAAAAACAAATCAATAAAAACATATTAAACAAAAAGAATGAATTATACATATAATACTTTTATTAAATTTATTACATTTATCATTTTTTTACTTTTGGTTTCTTGCAAAAGAGAAAAAAAAGATTCCGAGTTATTTTTTGTTCAAGGTAATGTAGCTTATAAAAAAGGTGACTATGAAAAAGCTGTTCAGTACTTCTCAGAAGCTATTCAAAAAACTCCATCATTTGCCGACGCCTATAATAATCGTGGATCTGCCAGATTAGCTTTAGGTGATACCGATAAAGCCATTGAAGATTTTGAGAAAGCAGTTTCATTAGATAATGATTTTGTCTTAGCAAAGTACAATTTAGGCGATGCACTTTCAATTACTTCGAGACTTGATGAATCTCTTCATTTATTAAAATCTATTGAAAAGAAATATCAAGACTCGTCATTCTATTTTGTTACATTGAGCAATATTTATTTACAAAAGAATAATTTTTCTGAAGCAAATCAGGTTTTGCAAAAGTCTTTATCTCTCAATCAACGAAACGATAAAGCTCTTACAAATCTCGGTTTTTTACAATATCAATTAAAGGAATACCAACAAGCAAAAGTAAACTTTGAAAAAGCTATATCGATAAATCCGAAGCAACATTTTGCTTTAAATAACTTGAGTCTGGTTTATGCATATGGAGGTAATTTTCAGAAAGCAATTGAATTAGTAGACAGAGCTATCGAACTACACAAAAATCTCGTTTACGAAAATAATAAAGGATTTTATCTGCTCAATACAGGGAATTTAACTGAAGGTAAAAAACTAATAAATAAAACATTGGAAGAAAATAATAGTAATGCGTGGGCAATCAGAAACCTCGGAGTATATGAAATGTTAAAGAAAAACCCTAAACAGGCGATTATACTTCTGGAAAAGGCTGACAAACTTAATCCAGATGTCGAATTACTAAACTATTATTTGGGTGAAGCCTACTTTTCTACTGGCAATAAACTGAAAGCTTGTCATTACTGGGAAATTGGATCACAACTGAAAGAGGAAAATTCAATAAAAAAATTAAGAGAAGTCTGCAAATAGCTTTTTATAATCTCTGAAAACTTCTGCGCTGATTTCGCCATCAACAATAATTTCTAAAAGCTTGGCTTTAGAACTTATTTTGAAAAAATGAACAAGCACTTTTTCTATTTCTTCGTTATTTGTTGCCAGGGCATATTCTATACCTGCATCATTACAGGTGTTTTTTGCATTAAACCTCTGTTCCGTAACGAAGTAATCATTTAACTCAATTTGCTTGTTTGGCCCATCAATTATTCTGAAAATATTTCCACCATGATTATTCAACAAAACGATTCTCAGATTAGCCGGCAAATAAACATTCCAAAACGCGTTTCTATCATAAAAAAAAGAAACATCACCAATTAAGCAAATTACTAACTGAGTAGTTGATAGCGCATTTCCGACAGCAGAGCTTAAAATCCCATCTATACCACTGGTCCCTCTATTAGCAAAAACCTGAATATTTTGGTCATCTGACAATCCTATGAGATTTGCATATCTGACTGGCATACTATTACCAAGATGAAATATCGAATTCTCAGGCAGTTTTTCTATTAGTTTTTTGACAGTTTTAAATTCAGAATAAGACGGATTTAATAAAAAATTAGACAATTTTAATCGAGTTCTATGATTTGCGTCTTGCCATAATCTAAAATATTCGCTATTATCATCTTCATTATCACCTTCTTTAAAGTTCATTATATCTAAATCACTAAATAATGTCTCAAAGAAATACTGGTCTGAAACTTCTATTTTATGTGTTAAAGTCTGAAATGGGTCTATTAATTCAGGATTTTCCTGTATGTGAAAGTGATAATTGGGTTTATAATTACGAATAAATTGTTTTAAATTTTTAGATATAATGGATTTACCACAAGTAATAATTAAATCTGGACTCATGGTCTCTAAAAAAGTCTCATTCTTTGATGAAAGGAAAATATCATGAGCTGAAATAACGTTTATGAAATTAACGTTTGAAATAATATCACTCAATACAGGGACATTAAACTCATCTGAAATATTTCTCAATATTTCAGATAGCTTATTATTTTGTTGTTGCCCAACGATAATAAGTTTTTTTTCACAACCTCGCCAGATTTCATAGAATCCTTCAAAAAAAAGATTAGATACTCTTTTTGAAGTAAAAACGCTTTCAATGATCCGAACCCTATTTTCAAATTTTATCTCCTCATGCGCAAGTGGATAAAATGGCTCACGAATTGGAATATTAATATGGACAGGACCTTTTGGAAATGCCTGAGTAAGATTTATTGCTTCGTTGATAATTCTTTCTATTTGCCAGACAGAATCATTATGTTTATAATCTGATGGCAGAGTATAGCTCTGCTTAACATGCTTACCGAAAATATTTTCCTGGTAAATTGTCTGTCCATCATACTGATTAATCCATTCCGGAGGTCGGTCAGCTGTTAAAACTAATAAAGGAATTTCCTGAAAAAAAGCTTCAGCCACAGCTGGTGCTAAATTATATGCAGCTGTTCCTGATGTACATACTAATGAAACAGTTTCGTCAGTCATTTGAGCGATCCCTAATCCGATAAATCCTGCTGAACGTTCATCACTGATACTATAGGTTTTAATATCAGGATGCCGAGCCATTGAGATTGTAATTGCTGCACTTCTCGATCCAGGACAAAGAATTGCGGTTTTAACATTTTTCCTGGCGCATATTTCAGCAATATTAAGAATAGGTTGTAATATAGCCATTTGAGTGTACAAAAAAAGGCACGAAATTCGTACCTTTTAAATTTATTTTGTCATTATAAAATTTTAACCTAAATAAGCTTTTAAAGCTTTACTTCTTGAAGTCTGACGTAGACGACGAATTGCTTTTTCTTTAATCTGACGTACACGCTCCCTTGTTAAGTTAAATTTCTCACCAATTTCTTCCAGAGTCATTGCTTGTTCGCCATTCAAGCCAAAGTAATAAGTAATCACTTCTGCTTCACGTTGAGTAAGAGTTGATAGCGCTCTCATAACTTCTCTGCGAAGTGAGTCATTGATTAACCCTTGATCAGGTTTTTCTTCACTATCATTTTCTAAAACATCTAACAAACTATTTTCTTCACCTTGTACAAAAGGTGCATCAACAGAGACATGGCGCCCAGAAATTTTCAATGTGTCAATTACCTCGGCAGCAGTAATTTCCAACACCTCTGCCAACTCTTCTGGAGATGGTTCTCTTTCAAATTTTTGTTCTAAGTCAGAGAAAGTCTTTGAAATCTTATTAAGAGAACCTACACGGTTTAAAGGTAAACGTACGATACGAGATTGTTCTGCTAAGGCTTGAAGTATGGATTGCCGAATCCACCAAACGGCATAAGAGATAAATTTGAAACCACGGGTTTCATCAAATCTTTGAGCTGCTTTAATTAAACCTAAGTTTCCTTCATTGATAAGGTCGCCTAAAGAAAGACCTTGATTCTGATATTGCTTTGCAACAGAGACCACGAAACGCAAGTTTGCTTTTGTTAAGCGTTCTAATGAAAGCTGGTCTCCGTCACGGATTTTCTGAGCAAGTATAACCTCCTCATCTGGCGTTAACAAATCAACCTTTCCAATTTCTTGTAAATATTTATCAAGAGATTGACTCTCCCGATTGGTGATTTGCTTACTAATTTTTAGCTGTCGCATATTAAGTCAGTGAACAGTTTTGTTAAAGAGTTTTACGATGCCTAATCATTCTTTTAAAGGTAATCAATAAAACGCCAAAAACCAATTTCTTTATTAACGTAAAAAATCTATAGTTTCCTTATTATAATGAACAATTAATTTTTGTTAACGGTTCTACCCGATTGACTCAATTAATTGTCCATGTTTAATTTTACAATTCATAGAAATGACTATCTAAGAAATTATTGCTTAGGCGGTCTTGGTAAAAGTACTTTTCTTGAAAGTCTGAACTTGCCTGTTTTAGGATCTACTTCAAGTAATTTTACTTGTAGCTCCTCTCCTATTTCTAATACACCATCCATACTTGGAAGGCGCTCCCAAGAGATCTCAGAAATATGCAATAAACCTTCTTTACCAGGTAAAAACTCAACAAAAGCACCAAAAGGCTGGATTGATTTTACTTTAGCATCGTAAACCGCACCAACTTCTGGTTGAGCAACTATGCCATAAACTCTCTTCTTGGCTTTTTCCATACTTTCGCCATTTGAAGAGAAAATAGAAACATAACCCTTACCATCTTTTTCTTCAATAGTAATAGTTGCACCAGATTCTCGCTGAATCTCTTGTACTATTTTACCACCAGGGCCAATCACTGCACCAATAAACTCCTTTTCAATTACAATCGTAAATGCTCTTGGTGTATGTGGTTTCAAGTCAGGTCTTGGTGCTTCAATTGCCTCTTTCATTTTACCTAAAATATGAATACGGCCTTGCTTTGCCTGCATTAAAGCTTGTTCTAATACTTCAAAAGAAAGTCCACCAATTTTTATATCCATTTGGCAGGCAGTAATTCCGGCTTCAGTTCCGGTTACTTTGAAATCCATATCACCTAAATGGTCTTCATCACCTAAAATATCAGATAAAACAGCCCATTTACCAGTTTCATTATTAGTTATCAGCCCCATTGCGATTCCTGATATGGGAGCTTTAATTGGCACCCCGGCATCCATAAGAGCTAAACATCCTGCACAAACAGTAGCCATAGAAGATGAGCCGTTGGATTCTAATATATCTGAGACCACACGAATGGTATATGGATTTTCTGAATCAGGTGGAAGAATTTTCTTTAAAGATCGCATGGCCAAGTTTCCATGTCCAATCTCACGTCTACCTGGACCTCTATTAGGTTTTACTTCACCAGTTGAAAATCCAGGGAAATTATAGTGCAAAAAGAATTTGCTATAACCAGAGGTCATTACCTGATCGACTATCATTTCATCAAGCTTGGTGCCTAAAGTTGCTGTGGTCAAAGATTGCGTCTCACCACGAGTAAATAGAGCAGCTCCGTGTGCTGAAGGCAAATAATCAACTTCACAAACTATCGGTCTGATCTCGTCTAATTTGCGGCCATCAAGTCTTTTGCGCTCATCTAAAACTAAATTTCTTGAAGCATAATATTGTATATCACCGAAATAAGTTTTTGCAAAACCTTTTTTCTCAGCCAATTCCTCTTCTGAAAAAGTAGCTAAAAACTCGTCTAAAATTTCACTGAATCCTTGTTTTCTTACTTCTTTCTGATTACTTCCTAATTGGCAAACAGCATATACTTTATCGTATAACTCTTTGTACATACGTTCTCTTAATTCTTCGTCATGTACTTCATGATTATACTCTCTTTTTTCAGTTTTCCCTAATTCGGTTTCAAATTCTTTTAATGCTGCGACCTGAATTTTTATTGCTGCATGTGCTTCACGCAAAGCTGCAATCATTTCATCTTCCGAACATTGTTCAGCCTCACCTTCAACCATTATAATATTTTCAGCTGTACCAGCAACGATTAAATCGATACTTGCTTTGGCAATTTCGTTAGAAGTCGGGTTGATAATATATGATCCATCAACTTTTGACACTCGAACTTCCGAAATCGGACCGTTGAATGGAATATCGGACGCAGCTAATGCTCCTGCAGCAGCTAAAGCAGCTAATGCATCAGGTTGAATCTGAGGATCAGCAGAAATCAAAATTACATTGACCTGTACTTCTGCATGATAATTTTCTGGAAAGATGGGTCTTAAAGCACGGTCAATTAATCGGCTGATAAGAATTTCATTATCTGATAGGCGCCCTTCACGACGTTGGAAACTTCCTGGAATTTTGCCTGCAGAACCAAATTTCTCTTGATAGTCAACAGAGAGGGGTAGGAAATCAATACCTTCCTTATGTTCTTTAGCAGCCACTACAGTGGCCAATAACATGGCATTTCCTGATCTCAATACAACAGAACCATCGGCTTGTCTGGCTAATTTTCCTGATTCAAGGCTAATCACTTTGCCATCAGGCATTTCGATGGTCTTTGAGTGAATGTTAAACATTTTTCGTTTAAGTATTAAAACCACGTGTCCGCTTTTAACGTGGCGATTTTTTATCCGAATTCCGCGGGGATAATTCAATGACCTTGAGAAAACAACTTTCAAAGTCCTGAAAATATGAATTGTTTGGTAGTTCTGCCTTAAAGACAATCAGAGAACGAAATATCATTCTCTGATTGTCAAATAAAAAATTACTTACGAATGCCTAAGTCAGCAATAATTGCTCTATAGCGTGCAATATCTTTCTTATACAAATAATCAAGCAAACGACGACGTTTACCAACCAGTTTTAACAAACCTGCTCTTGATGAATAATCGTGTTTGTGACTTTTGAGGTGCTCTGTAAGATGAGCGATACGATAAGTAAATAATGCAATCTGAGATTCTGCCGAACCTGTATCAGTTGCTTTTTTTTGGAAACCTTTGCCTTCAAAGATTTCTTCCTTCTTCTCCGTAGTTAAATACATTTGATGTTAACTTAGATTTAATTAATACTTAAACAACTACAAAGATAATACTTTATTTTCAAAAAAGAGTGAAAATACAGAAAAATAAACAAACATAACTTCAAACAGAAAAATGCTTTCTATTTCAACTAAGAATTACTTTTGAAATCGATTGGAATTCTTTCTTTTATCCTAAATTTTAAAGTATTAATTCGAGAAATTTCAAGACTTGACTTAAAATAATTATAAATCGTTAATATCAATAATAAAGTCTTTAGCAAAAAAATACCTGTAAGTCATTGACAAACAGGTATCTAATAACAAATGTTCAACTTAAACTTAAATTTTAAACGTGACGATGGCGAGATTCGAACTCGCACAGGCTAACGCCCACTACCCCCTCAAAGTAGCGTGTCTACCAATTCCACCACATCGCCTTTGGGTATGCAAAACTACATAAGGAGTAAGATTAATCCAAATATTAGACTTTTTAATTACAGGCGAAACAATTAATTGATTTAATATAGGCAATTTTTTTACTTCTGCTAATAGCTTTTTGAAATCTGCAAATTTTCAATTACCGATTAAAACCATACTGAATTTAATTGAATTTTTCCTCCTTAATTCACTTACTCTAAAAAAAGTATTTATCAGAACTCAGTTTTAAAGATTCCTACATATCAGAAAAATTATAAAAATATCGAGAATGGGTTATAAATAAAATGATCAAAGCACAATAAATAATTCCAGGATATTTTTTCAAATTATATCAAACCGTAATTTTTTTTAAGATTTAATAAAAATTTGCGTAGCTAAATAACTACATATATATTTGTAGTCAAATAACTACATAATGAATTTAAGAAGAGACGTTTTTCAGGCTATAGCAGACCCAACCAGGAGAGCAATTTTGCTTTTGGTAGCTTCGCAGTCAATGACTGCCGGTGCAATTGCATCAAATTTTGACACAGCAAGACCAACTGTTTCAAGGCACTTACAAATACTTATTGAGTGTGATTTACTTGAGCCGAACCAAAACGGCAGAGAAATTTATTATAAAATAAACGCAATAAAAATGAAGGAAGTAGCAGATTTTATTGAACCATTTAGTAAGGTATGGGATGATAGGTTTAATAAATTAGAATCTATCATGAAAAACTATCAGACTAAAACTAACTGCTAACAAATAAAACAGAAGATATGGAAAGAAAAACAAAGGTTCACGTAGAGGAAGGCAAACAAGAGTTATTCATAACAAGAGAATTTGATTTACCTATTGAATTACTTTTTAAAGCTTATGAAGATCCCGAAATTATTGAACAATGGATGGGAACGAAAGTGCTGAAACTTGAAAACAAGAAGCATGGCAGCTGGCATTTTGAGACAACTAACTCTCAAATAAATATAGTATTTGGCATGCATGGTGTAATTCATGAATTTATGCCAAATCAGAAAATAACACGAACATTTGAAATGGACAATGCTTCATTTGACGCACAGCTTGAGTTTCTGGAGTTTGAAAAATTAACCGATGATTCAAGTAGGCTAATAATACACATAATCTATAAGTCTGCTACAATCAGAGACCAGGTGCTGAAGTTACCATTTGTTCAAGGAATTAATATGGCACACAATCGATTACAAACCGTTGTTAGCCGTTTAAAATAAAGATAATGACAAATCCTAAAGTTGATTTTTACTTTAATAAAGACTCCAATTGGAAAAAAGAATTTGAGGCTTTGCGCAGAATCGTACTTGATTGTGGTTTAAATGAAGAATTAAAGTGGGGCGAGCCTTGCTATGTATATGATAAAGCCAATATTGTGCTTATTCATGGTTTTAAAGACTATTGCGCGCTTCTATTTTTTAAGGGGGCCTTGCTTAAGGATGCAAATGGTATTTTAATTCAACAAACTCAAAATGTGCAGGCAGCACGTCAGATTCGGTTTACAAGCATTACCAAAATACTTGAATTGAAATCTGTTTTAAAAGCTTATATTTTTGAGGCTATTGAAGTAGAAAAAGCAGGTTTAAAAGTAAAATTAAAAAAGACCGAAGAGTTTAACTTTCCTATCGAGTTTCAGAAGAAATTAGATCAAAATCCTGCTCTAAAAACTGCATTTGAAGCACTAAGCCCTGGTAGACAACGAGGATATATCTTTTATTTTTCTCAAGCTAAACAATCAACAACCAGAGAAAAAAGGGTAGAAAAATATTTAGAAAAAATTCTAAATGGCAAAGGTCTGGATGATTAATTAATGTATCAACTTAATCATTAAGTATTAGAATTTATTTTCCTTCTTCACAACACTTTGTTTAATATTTGAATGTAATTTAGTAGGGCAAAACTTTATCTGTTCAAAGTTAAAATTGAAGTTTTGATTTATACAATAAGAATTTAAAATCAATTTAGATATCATACAAACTATGACCTTGTCAGAAACTCTTGAAAAGCTCAAGTCATTAGGATGCGAAGAGATGCGTAAACAGAATATTAAACGTGGTGCTCGTACTAATCAATTTGGTGTAAAGCTGGGAGACATCCGACCAATAGCAAAAAAAATAAAGATCAACAATCAGTTAGCTTTGGAACTTTGGGATACTGGGATAATTGATGCCCGGCTCCTGGCAACATTAATTATTAATCCTAAGAAATTGACAAACGAAATTATCAATGAAATGGTAAAATCTGAAAAGTTTGTTCAAGTAGCTGATTGGCTTTATTCTTATGTAATAAAAATCTATCCTGATAATGAAACATTAAGAAAGGAATGGATGGATTCAAAGGAAGTAATGTGCGCCCGAGCAGGTTGGAGCCTAACGAGTGGGTGTGTAATCAGAAATCCGGATGTACTTGATATTCCGGCTCTACTTGATAGAATTGAGAAGGAAATGAAAGAAGCAGCACCAGAAGTACAATGGACTATGAATTTTACCCTGGGAAATATTGGAATCAACTTTTCTCAATATCGCCAGAGGGCAATTGATATCGGAGAGAAATTAGGTGTTTATAAGGACTATCCAGTGTCAAAGGGTTGTACTTCGCCTTTTGTACCCATTTGGGTTAATGAAATGGTTCGAAGACAGGCATAAAGTAGATTTAATAGGCTTTTTTTTTAAAACGGAAAATTAAAATCTGGTCCAAATCAAACATAATAACATGACAAAACGTAACAAAATTATTTATTGGATAGCTACCGTCTGGCTATCGTTGGGAATGGTCTCAACTGGGATCGTCCAATTAATTCATATGAAAGAAGAGGTAGAAATGATGATGCATTTAGGCTATCCTCTTTATTTCCTGACCATTATCGGTGTCTGGAAAATGCTCGGAGTTACAGCAGTACTTATTCCTAAATTTCCGTTAATAAAAGAGTGGGCTTATGCCGGCTTTTTCATTGCTATGTCTGGCGCTGTGATTTCACATATAGTTGTAGGTGATAATATTAAAGAAATATTCGGGCCTGTTTTATTGATAGTATTGACCATAGTTTCATGGTATTTCAGACCTTTAGAAAGAAGATTAATTCCGGCTTAAATAGAATTAGTAATATTAAATCGATAATTGTCTGATATTATTAATCCACAAATAAATCGAATAATATAAAACTATGAACAAAAATAAGATAGAGTTACCCCCTCAAGAACAGACAGACCTATTCAAAACCTTAAAAACTCGTTTTGAGAAAAACATATATCGTCATAAAGACCTCGAATGGGATAAAATACAAACAAAGATTGAATCCAATCCTGAAAAGATATGGGCGCTCAATGAAATGGAAATGACAGGTGGTGAGCCCGATGTAATTCGATATGATGACAAATCAGATGAATACATTTTCTGTGACTGCTCTCCCGAAAGTCCTAAAGGTCGAAGGAGTATATGCTATGACCATGAAGCATTAGAAGCTCGAAAAGAGCATAAGCCAGCCGATAGTGCCATAAATATGGCAAGTGAAATGGGTATTGAGATTTTATCAGAAGCTGAGTACAAAGAACTACAGAAAATAGGTAATTTTGACTTGAAAACCTCAAGCTGGGTGCAAACACCTGTTGAAATCCGAAAGCTTGGTGGTGCAATTTTCTGCGATAGGAGGTATAATCAAGTATTTGTATATCATAACGGAGCGGATTCTTATTATGCGGCAAGAGGCTTCAGAGGTATATTACGTGTATGAATCTGAAATTGACGCTTAAGGCTCATAAAAAAGACCTTCAAAGCAAGATTTGAAGGTCTTAAAAGCTTGTGATCCCGCTGGGACTCGAACCCAGGACCCATACATTAAAAGTGTATTGCTCTACCAGCTGAGCTACGGAATCTTCTTTTCATTATCTACTCTAAAAGAAGAATAAAGGTTGTTATACGTTTTGTGATCCCGCTGGGACTCGAACCCAGGACCCATACATTAAAAGTGTATTGCTCTACCAGCTGAGCTACGGAATCTTTTGGTGCTAAATCGGGATGAAGAAATGGAAGAAAAATAAATTTTTATTACTTTTGCTTTCTCTATCACTTTTGAGGTCTTAGCCCCTTTCCTGAATCGCGGTGCAAAATTACACTTTTTGGTATTATGATGCAAACATACTTTCTGAAATTTCTGAAAAAACTTTTTCTACTATTTTTCTTTCTAATACAAACCATTGATAGTCAAGCTCAAAGAAAATTATATTTAACAGCAGATTCTTTATTTAATCAAAAAAAATTTGATGAGGCAGCCGAGACTTATGAAAAAATTCTAATTTCATCGGTAAACTTTAATCCCAAGATATATCTTAAACTTGCTTACGTTTATGAGAATAAAGGAGATTTTGTAAAGGAATTATATTATCTTAATTTATATTCTTTTCGATTTGCCGACGAGCGCGTATTTGAAAAGATTTATACAATTGCTACAGAAAACGGATATAGTGGATATGAAAAAAATGATTTGAATTATTTTCTCTATTATTTCAGACAATATTCAATTTATGTATGGATAGGTTTTTTATTAGTAGGAATATATGTCTTTACAATTTTTATTATTAAAAGATCAAATAATCAGTTCACACCTACTCATCATAAAGTAATATTTTTGATATATCTGATATTTTTATCTGTGCTAATTAATCTTCCAAATAACTATCGGACTGTAATTATCAAAAATGAGCACGTGTACTTGAGGGATTATCCGTCTGCAGGGTCACACATTGTAGGTACTATTAGCGAGGGGCATCGTTTGAACGTTATTAATTCAGAAGATATCTGGTATCAGGTCTTGTGGGACGGTAAGTTCTGTTATGTAAAGCAAAGCGATATTTTATTAATACATTAAGAATGGAAGCAAATTAAAACATTTTTTTCGGCTCAAGAAAATTCTTTTTGAGCCGAAAAAGATTAAGTTAATATGCACTTGAAACCTCTTTCTTTTAACGGATTAAATGTACTATGCCTTTGAAAATCTCATCAGAGAAATGTAATAAATAAAAGTAATCGCCAGTCGGTTCTTTATCTCCGCTCCATCTGAAGTTCCTGTCTGGGGTAGTGTAAATCAATTTCCCATATCTGTTAAAAATCTCAAATTTTACAAACTGTCTATTACAATTATCTTCCGGAATTGCCCCAAGATTAAAATAATCATTAAATCCATCGTCATTAGGTGTAAAAGTATTAAAAGGTTGTAATGGATTTTCAGCTGAGAGATTATTTTTGAGTACTAATCTGACACCCACTGTATCCTGTTTCTGATCACAGGCCTTATCTTGCGCAAAGAACTTAATTAAAAATTCTTTAGAATCTTTCCCCTCTAAAAGAGCACAGTTTGGCAACCATGTAAAAATACTTTTTACTTTACCAATTCCTTCCTTAGCATCAAAATTCATGGCAGCACTCTTAAAATCAAACCCGTCAGCTGACGCTATTAAGTTAATCACATCTTCATCAATATCTAAACCCTCAACTTCAAATTTTACTTCTGAGATACTTGTCGGAGAAAGTATAACCTCAATAGCATTATCGGATAAGTCTGTGGATATAATTGGAGAATTATTCGGGATTGACTGTACAACAACTGGTACTGCATAGGTAGTTTGATTACTAACACCACATCTAAAATCTCTTGCAACAAAATCTAAAATTACCTGCTTTTGCTTTACTGCCTCACAATTTGGAATAAACCTTAATACTGATTTTACGCGCCCTATTCCGTTTTGCGAAGGAAATGTAAACCCAAGAGCTCCTAATGAAAAACTTCTACCAGAACCCGCCAATGAAAGTGTATCCTTATCCTCGTCGTCCCCAAATACTGTAAACTCTAAAGTATCTCCAAACATTACAGTTGGTAAATCAACAAGTGAGGTAGTGATTACCGGGCGATTATTATCAACATCCTCAAAATTAACTCTCATCCTAAAATTTCTTATTTGAGGTACCGGACATCCGTTGTCATAAATACTTAAAATAAATTCAGCAGCCTGATTATTTTTGGTAATAATACAATCGTCTAAGCAAAAAGAATTTTTCAAAGTGTCCGAATTTTGAATAAGTATATTGGATATAGCAGGAATATTAATTTTTTTTGTATCAAAGTTTACTCCTCTTGCAGTTATAGTAATTTTTTGGTTTATGTCAGGGTCAAAATATAATATATCAAAGCATCTTTTATCTCCTTTTTTGATGGTTATAATTTCTCCTTCCTTAAAAAATGAATCTGTTCCCTGACTTTTTACCATAACCTGAGGAGGGATATTAATTTTGCAATCAACTACTTTTAATTGAAAATCTCTTTTTACGCGCCCGATCATTATGCCCTTTCTGTATTCATTCACCATTACAGAAAAAACATACAGCCCTAACTTGTCTGGTTTAACAAAAAGTACTCCAGTAAAACGATCTATTCTAAGTGGTTCTGGTCCGGGAATTACATTATTCAGTGATGTACTATCAACCCAAGTAGCCTCAGGATAACTACTTCTTCCGATACTAACCGGATTGGGGTTTTGTGAGGTTGAGTAACCAATCCAAGGTGTTATCAACTCGTATGTGAGACTATCTCCATCGGGATCAGTAGCACTAAAATCCATTTCAAAATTCTGATTGATGCAGAGATAGTCGGCTACCACATCTTTAAAATGTGGTGAATTATTCGCGATAGTAACAGGAGGAAATTCAGTATAAAACACCATACCCACTGCGCTTGGATTTCTGATATTTGTAATAATTGTATTTCTACAGCATCTTTCCCACACAATCGCATACCCCCCCGGATCGGAAAAAGTGGTTTCAGGAAGATTTAAGTTGGCTCTATATTTAATCAAGAGTGTTTGTAAATCCCCTTTTGAGCATGCAGGGTCAATATACTGAATTAAATCACGATAAACTCTTTGGCACACTGCCTCTCCTATTCGTGCCAGATCTCTTTTACGAATAAAAGTTAAAGTAATTGAAATATCTTCGGCCGCCGGGCGTCCGTTAATTGCATCAAAATAAAGATTCAGAGTAACTTCATGTGTTATTCCAGGAGACGGATTTTTCACTTGAACTAACTCTATCTCACCACCAACTATGTGAGTAGCAAATGATTTCAGAGTGATTGTCAGAAAAAAAACAATGTAGAAATACTTTTTCATATGCTCTGGGTAGTGTAATTTTTAATAGTCTGGGCATCGCCAAATGCTATGACGTAATTTACCTACAAAAGGTTGAATTTTGAAGTTAAAGCTAAGTTAAATATTTTTGCGGTAAATTTAACTGAACAGACAATCAAACAAATGGCCAAAAACAAAACATTCGTCATTGAAAATATTGAAGTAGAAAATTTCGCAGCAGAAGGAAAATGTTTTGCAAGGCACAATGGTCAAATAATTTTCATTGAAGGGAGCAACGTTTCTCCAGGAGATAAAGTAAAACTTTGGGTTAATAACCGAAAGAAAAACTATGCTGAGGCAAATGTTTTAGAATTAATAGAGAAATCATCTTTACGCATTGAGCCTTTTTGTCAGCATTTTGGTGTATGTGGCGGATGTAAATGGCAGCATATTCCTTACGAAAAGCAGTTGGAACTAAAATGGCAACAGGTAAACGATCAGTTACATCGAATCGGGAAATTAGACGTTCCTCAAATTAACCCAATTTTAGGTTCCGAAAATATCAGGTTTTATCGAAATAAATTAGAATTTACCTTTTCAAACAGTCGATGGTTTACAAAAGAAGAAGCCACCAAAGGAGAAGACCATGATAAGAATGCCTTGGGATTTCATGTACCTAAACGCTTTGAAAAGGTATTGCCTATTGAAAAATGTTTTCTACAAAAAGACCCATCGAATCAAATAAGGCTTGTACTCCGAGATTTTGCTAATAAGAATGGGTATTCTTATTATGACCATATTGCTCACCAGGGTTTCTTGAGAAATATTATGATTCGAACATCTTCAACGGGAGATATAATGGTAATGGTGCAATTTGCACAAAAAAACGAAGATGCAATTGAGTCAGTTCTAAAACATTTAAAAACTAATTTCCCTGAAATCACCTCTTTAAATTATGTACTTAATCAGAAAAGAAATGACACATTTTATGACCTGGAGGTACATACTTATCATGGAAAACCCTTTATTGAAGAAAAAATGGAGGATTTAATTTTTAGGATTGCTCCAAAATCTTTTTATCAGACAAATTCTGAACAAGCATTTGAGCTATATAAACTAACAAGAGAATATGCCGATTTAAAAGGCACAGAATTAGTATATGATCTATATACTGGTACTGGAACCATTGCCAATTTTGTTGCAAAAAAAGCAAAAAAAGTTATAGGTGTGGAATACGTTGAGGATGCAGTAGAAGATGCTAAAGTCAATTCGAAAGTAAATGGCATTACAAATACAGAATTCTTTGCTGGAGATATGAAGAAATTTCTAACTCATGATTTTATTGCAACTAAAGGCAAACCTGATGTGATTATTACGGATCCTCCTCGCGCCGGAATGGATGAACCAGTAACTAACACTATCTTAGAAGTGGCTCCAAAAACTATTGTATATGTAAGCTGTAACCCGGCTACTCAGGCACGGGATTTATCAATACTAAGCAATAAATATGAAATTGTAATTGTTCAACCGGTTGATATGTTCCCGCATACTCATCACGTTGAAAATATAGTAAAATTAGAATTAAGGCCGAGTTGATATATAAATGATAATAGGTTATATCAAATATATTCTAAAGCTTAATGTTTTCGTCAAATCGAATTACAGAAACTATCATATAAAACCAGTTATTTGGGCTTTTGAACGATTCTCTTTTACTATTGGTTTTTGCTAATTTTATTAATTATAGTTTCGTCGCTTGATTCTTTTGTAAATTCTTCTTCAGAGTAATTATCAGGCAATAAATTGGCAAAGCCATTGAATTTCCAATAACCTTTTAATGTAACATCTGCTGGTCGGTTGATTAAACCATTTGAGGAAAAGCTACTATATCCTTTAGTTAAGAAAATAACTGAATATTGGTAAGGATAATCGGTGAGGAAAGACTTTGAGTCAGGTTTACTCTTCAAAAAAATTAAAAGCGGCATTTCAGAATGAATAACAAACAGTTCTCTATCTTTATCAAATTCAAAGATTTCAGAGTTTTGAACTGGTGTAAATAGCCCATCTTTAACTTTATTCGCCAGTGTTGATTTTTTATAGTCTAAAGACTTATAATCATCAATTTTAAAAACCTCAAACCTATTTTTATTCAAGTTATTTAAAGCAAGTGCTAATAAAAAATTCTGGAAAGAATCATAAAAAATTTCTTTTCTATTTTTTTCCCATTTCTTTTTCGGATTACTATTAACCGAATCCATTATTTCGAAAAATTTCTGACCCGAAGCGTGGGTTGAAATTCCATCAGTCTCAAATTTTTCCATCTGAAATAGTATTTTATAACCTAAAGCCCTATTTTCTATTATGATGGGATCATTTGCTGTAGCAATTAGCTTATTATCTTTGTCATATTCTAATTCTATAGCTTCAAGGTTAAGTATTTTGCATTGCCTTGCTAACTTTGAATTACCTAATAACGCTTGCTCAAATAATTTCCTTTTTTTTCTCAGAAATTTGCCATAAGTATCCGAATCCATAACTTTCTTTAAACTATTATCGTATTCCAATTGAAATTTAAATAATTGAATTTCAGTTGAAAAATTAACTTTTCGTTTAATTGTTTTATGCCCGGTAAGCAAAACTATTAACTCAATCTGAGAAAATTTATTAGGGATATTAATCAGGAAATTACCGTTTTCGTTGGTAATTATTCCAATTGAAGTATTATTTACAAAAACATGGGCAGACTTCGCAGGATTTTTTTTCTCTTCTGTAATTATTCCACTAATTGTCCAGAAACCAGACTGAGAAAATCCAGAAACAGATATCCACAAAAGAAAATATAAAATTGATAATTTTGCCTTCATAAAATTACTTTTGTCATTTATGACAAAGCAAGTTAAACAAAATTATACCTTAAATAATAAAAAATATAACTATTTAATGTTATTTAAACTTAAGATAAATTCATGCAGAGTCAGACTTTACAAGAAATGCAAAAAGTCTTAGAATGGAAATTCGGTCTCTTCATCGAGATTACGTGCTTGATTAGCTTTGCTTCCAAAGGTCATTGAACCTCCGGTAGAAGGCGGATTCCCCCCTTGTTCAAAACTATCTAATGAATTAGTTGTTGGGAATGGTTTCGGATTATTAAAATCTGTAAAATTATCCTGAATCGGTGTGTAGAATCCGTCCAAATCAGTAAACTTGGTATATTTACCGATAAACCTTAATCTAACTGTATCAACGGTACCGCTTCGGTTTTTTGCAATAATTACTTCTCCAACACCTGCTGTTGGATTTCCGTTTTCATCCTGAGTAATCTTATAATATTCTGGGCGATATAAAAACATTACCATGTCAGCATCTTGCTCGATAGATCCTGACTCACGTAAATCAGAGAGTTGAGGTCGCTTGTCGCCACCTCGAGTTTCCACAGCACGGCTTAACTGAGAAAGTGCGATTACTGGTACATTAATTTCTTTTGCAAGGTTTTTTAATGAACGAGAAATTGTGGCGATCTCCTGCTCTCTATTACCGGACTTTCCTCCACCAACTTCGGCTGTCATCAACTGCAAATAATCAATAATTACTAATCCAATATCAAATTGAGCTTTCAATCGACGGCATTTGGCTCTTAACTCAAGTACAGATAATGCAGGAGTATCATCAATATAAATCGGCGCTTTAGATAATCTGTCTATCCTATGGTGTAATTGTTGCCACTCATGGCTTTCTAATGTACCTTTCCGCAGTTTTTCACTATCTATTTCAGCTTCTGCAGAAATCATACGAAGCATTAGCTGTGTTGAAGACATTTCTAAAGAAAAAATAGCAACAGGTGTATTCCATTCTACTGCGGCATTTCTCATGGCTGATACAACAAATGCAGTTTTACCCATAGCAGGTCGAGCTGCAATAATTGTTAATTCTGTATTCTGCCAACCGCTGGTAATGCGGTCAAGCTCAGTAAAACCACTTGCAACACCTGTTAAACCATCTTTATTATTTTTCTTTTTTTCAAGTTCTTCAATAGTGGCTCGCATAATTGAACTTGCATCAGCATAGCTCTTCCTTATATTTCTTTCTGATATTTCAAAAAATGTCTGCTCTGTTCTATCTAATAGATTAAAGACGTCTGTAGTATCTTCAAATGCATCACGAAGAATATCTCCGGCAACCCGTATCATGTCTCTCTTGATAGCTGATTGTGAGATTATACGCGCATGCCATTCTATATTAGCAGCAGAATTAACTTTACTTGTTAATCGGGCAAGATATTGAGCACCACCTATAAATTCTAACTCTCCAAGGCTTCTTAACTGAGAGGTAACTGTGAGGAGATCAATAGGTTCAGATTTACCAAAAAGAATCAAAATTGCATTATAAATCCTTTGATGTGCTTCTTTATAAAAACTGGCAGGTTGTAATATATCAACAACAGTTGTTAGTGCATCTTTTTCAATCATCAAAGCACCCAAAACTGCCTCCTCTAACTCAATTGCCTGGGGAGGGAGTTTACCTGACTCACTACGAGCTGTTTCCAAAAAGAAATTTTTGCCAAATCCTCTTTGGTTCTGGTTTCTGTTTGATTGATTATTTGGGTATCTTTGTTCCATAATATTAATGCAATGTTAAGAAAAATTACTTTCTCAAAAAACAAAGCTATTGTTAAGAACTATTACCATATAAAGGTAAACAATTGATTATCAATCTTTAACTTTGTGTTGTTTAATTTTTTGTGGAAAAAACATTTGATTTTGTGAATAATTTTTGATTTTTGACATTAAAATTCAATTACCTAAAGTAAAAACTAAATTTTCGGTTCTTACGTTTAAAAATTTTATTAATAAGTTCTAATAAACCAGTAATCAAACTAACAGGATTTTGACAGAAAAAGTATTCACATTGGACGAAGTGTCATTGATAGATTTTCTCGGAGTAGAAAATAGTAATATCAAAGTAGTGGCTGCTGCTTTCCCACAAAGCAAAATTATTTCGAGAGGAAATCAAATCTTAATTAAAGGAAATAATACAGAAATAAACAAAATCTCAGATATATTAGAATCTTTACTTGAGCATTATCAGAAATATGGAAGGTTAAGTAATGAACAGGTAAAGAACTATATCCAACAGGACATTGAATCGGCAAATCATGAGACAACCGACGAAGATGTTATACTTTATGGAACGAGGGGAATAGTAGTAAGAGCCAAAACTGCCAATCAGAAAAAAATGATTGAGGCTGCTCAAAAGTATGATATTGTTTTTGCAACCGGGCCTGCAGGAACCGGCAAAACATATACTGCCGTCGCTTTAGCCGTAAAAGCCTTAAAAGATAAAGAAGTAAAGAAAATTATCATAACAAGACCAGCCGTTGAAGCTGGTGAAAACTTGGGTTTCTTACCTGGTGATTTAAAAGAAAAAATTGATCCATATTTAAGGCCTATCTATGACGCACTTGATGATATGATACAAGCTGAGAAGCTGAAGTTCTATATTGAAAACAGAACAATTGAGATTGCGCCTTTGGCTTATATGAGAGGCCGAACCTTGAACAATGCTTTTATTTTGCTTGATGAGGCACAGAATACAACACCTATGCAAATTAAGATGTTTCTCACCCGCATGGGTCCCTTATCCAAAACAATTATTACTGGTGATAAAACACAGGTTGATTTACCCAAAAATCAAAAGTCTGGCTTGGTTGATGCTTTAGAAATTCTAAAGAATATTAGTGGAATTGGTTTTGTTGAATTAGATGGTAGAGATGTGGTGCGCCACAGATTGGTTAGAGATATATTAAATGCCTACGAAAAAGTCGAAAGTAAATAACTCATTCTAAGCAACCTTAGGCTACTATTCGCACGTCATTAGAGCATGAAAAAAATTCTATATATTTCTTTATTAATCCTGATTTGCCAGGAAGTGTTGGCACAAAAAAAAAATTTTTGTGCCAATGCTGCAATTGATTCTATTCGTTTGCGCCAAGAACCTTCCACAGGAATTAAAAAAATACGATTTGAGCAAGCTCTCGAGAATCTAAAATTGAATAGTAGTACTAAAAGCCGGCTAAGTGTAGCAGATGATGAAATTATCAGAATACCGGTTGTTGTGCATGTAATTCATAACCAGCAAAGTGGGGCAATTGCCGGAACAAATATACCTGATGAACAGATTTTTTCCCAGGTTAAAGTATTAAACGAAGATTATCGCCGCAAAGAAGGAAGTATGGGCTTTAATAATAATCCTATTGGAGCAGATACACAAATAGAGTTTTTTCTTGCATCTAAAGATCCTGACGGGAATCCTACTACAGGTATAACCCGGCATTATAATTCTACTTCAAGTTATAGTCTTATTAATGATAATGACCGACAAAAGCTATCAAATATTGTCTATTGGGATAGCAACAAATACCTGAATATTTGGGTGACTGCTTACAGAGAGCCCTATATAGGTTATGCTGAGTTTCCTTACGCTGAAACCGTTGATGGATTAGAGGATGAGATTCCTGAAAGTATGGACGGTGCATTTATTGATTACAGAGTATTTGGTAAAAAGACAGGAACAAATACAGAAGGGCTATATAGCTTTGGCAGAACAGCAACTCATGAAATTGGTCACTGGCTGGGTTTGATTCATACCTGGGGCGACGAATATTGTGGAACAGATTATGTACAGGATACTCCGCCTACGAGTGGATCAAATAGTACAGCATTTTGTAAAGACACCTATTCGAGTTGTAATGGCACACGAACAAGAAATCTTATTGAAGATTATATGGATTATTCTCCTGATTCTTGCATGAATATTTTTACAGAAGGGCAAAAACAAAGAATCAGAGCGGTATTAGAATTGAGCCAAAGACGAAAAAGAGTTGTTAATTATGCCAGATTTCAATTGCCCCCGTCAAATATACTTGATGTAGCACTTATTCCTAATCCTACCACGAAAGATAATGTAAAAGTACAGGTTTTACTACCCGACTTTCAGGATTTCACTATTTCATTAACTGATATAAGAGGCAGGAAAATTTATTCAGAAACATTTAGTGATTATCCAAGTACAATAGTTACTCTTAAAACTTATGATTTGCCGGCTGGAATTTACATTATGAATGTTGTCTCCAAACAAGAGCGTGCCACAAAGCGTCTTGCAGTTTTTTAAATGCAGGCATAGTCATTTTTTCTTTTCAAGGTCTCTTCTATTTTCCAAACACCTTTTAATTGATTACAATTGTCTCAGAAACAAAAAACAGCAATTGATAAACACTTATTTCATATTTTAACGTTAGCTTTGTGCCAAAAACAAAAACCTAAACACAGGTGAGAATTAGCAACAGCCAAAAATGGAAAATTTAATTAAAGTAAGGCCAAATTTTGATGAAATTTTTATGAATCTTGCCAAAAATCTTGCCCAACGTTCTCATTGTGTAAAAGCGCAGGTTGGTGCTGTTTTGACAAAAGATACAAGAATTATTTCAATTGGCTATAATGGCCCACCTTCGGGAACGCATAATTGTGATGAGGATTTTCCAGAAGAAGGTTGTCCAAGAGATTCAAAAGGAAGTTGTTCATTGGCGCTTCATGCAGAGCAAAATGCTATATTATATGCTTCAAAGAACGGTGCTAATCTTGAAGGTAGCACTCTTTACGTAACACTTTCTCCTTGTATAGCTTGCGCTCGCGTTATTTTCTCAATGAAAATTAAAAAAGTGTTTTTTTTGGAATCCTACGCAAAATTTAAAGGAATTCCGACAGATGAAGGGGTAGATTTTCTAAGAAAATTTGGAATTGAGGTGATAGAATTTGGGGGTAATTAATGAATCACACCCCCATGTCCATGAACGTGCCCATGAGCTATTTCATCAGGATTAGCATTTCTGATTCCAAGAATTTTTCCTTTAAAATGTAATGTTTCACCTGCCAGCGGATGATTAAAATCTAACATTACGAAATCAGGATGTACTTCTACAACTCTACCATTCATTCTATGTCCCTCTTCGTTTGAAAACGGAATAAAATTACCAATTTCTAACATTCCTTCAGGAATAGTGCCATTATCAATTTTAAAGTTCTCAATTGGGAAATCAATTATAGCTTCTGTATCCACTTCTCCATAGCCTTCTTCCGAACTTACCGAAAATTCAAATGTGTCTCCTACACTTAACCCAATCAGATTTCTTTCAAAAGCTTCCGGAAGTCCACTCATTCCATGAATAAATACAATGGGATCTGCTTCATCTGAAACTTCAATAATTTCTCTATCTTCATTATCTCCTACATATAATTCATAAATAGCCGTAACTACTTTTTTTTCTTCAACTTTCATAATTATAAATTTAATTTATCACTTTTAGGATAAATGTAAAAAACTAAATATTTTATTATTTCTTATTTTATAACTTTGCCACAAACGTACAAATTCTACCTCTATAAATGAATTTTTTAGCACATTTATTTCTTTCAGGTGACGATGAAGAAATCCTGGTTGGTAATCTTTTAGAAGACTATATAGTAGGTAGAATTGAACATCCCCGGAATCAACATTTCTCAGAAAATATAAAGAATGGCATATTATTGCATCGTCTGATTGATAGCTATATGGATACTCATGCTGTAGTGAGTACATGTAAATCTGTTCTTTATAAAAATTACCATAAATATTCATCTGTAGTAATAGATATTTATTTTGATCATTATCTGGCTAAATATTGGCATTCATATTCAACTGAGCCTTTTGAAGATTTCAGAAAACGTGTACACGAATCATTTAGAAAATATTGGAACGTGTTACCAGAAAAAATGAAACCTACAATTGAATCAATGATAAAACATGACTGGCTAAAGAATTATGGAGAATTCTGGGGAATTGAAAGATCATTAATAGGTGTGGCCAAACGAACAGCATTTCAATCAAATATGGAACAGGCAATTAATGATTTAAAGATTCATTATGTTTTTTTTGACGATAATTTTAATCTTTTTTTTCCTCAGATGATTCAACAATGCACTAATTTTCTAACAGACAAAAACTACTCCCATAACTACATAATTGTTTGAAAAATGATGATAGAAATACTTAAATCAATCAAAAAAGATTCGTTAAAACCTTTGTATTTTCTTCATGGAGATGAACCTTTTCATACGGAACAGATTATTGAAAAAATTCAGCATTTGGCTATTCCGGCACACGAAAAAGGATTCAATGAATTTGTACTTTTTGGCAAAGATCTAAATGTTGGGGCAGTTTTAAATTATGCAAGACGGTTTCCGATGATGGCACAAAAGCAATTGATTATTGTCAAAGATGCAAACCAAATTCAGGGTATTGACCAAAAAGAGAATCAAAAACTCTTAGAAGAATATGCTTTAAACCCTTTACTTTCGAGTATTTTAGTGCTTTCGTTCAGTAATGTACAGGATGAAAGAAAAGGCTGGATTAAAGCCTTTACTAAATATGGTCAAATTCATAATTCAAAAAAATTTTATGAGAATCAACTTCCTGAATTCCTCGCAGATTATTGTCATTCAAAAGGAGTTAAAATCAGCATGAAAGCCATCCAATTACTTATTGAACATATTGGAAATGATTTAAAAAGACTTACCAGTGAAATTGATAAAGTAGTAATAAACTTAAAATTAGGAGAAGGAATTGATGCAGATACTATCCAGAGATTTGTAGGCATCAGTAAAGAATATAATGTATTTGAATTTCAAAAAGCTCTGATTCAGAGAGATGTAGTAAGGGCAAATCAAATAAATATTTATTTTGGAAATAATCCTAAGGATAACCCTATACAACCCATTTTAATTATTCTATACAATTTTTTCAGTAAAGTCCTCTTAATCCATGTTTCAAACGATAAATCAGAAAGTAGTATTGCCTCATTATTAAAAGTAAACAGTTTTTTTGCTAAGGACTATCTTAATGCAGCAAGAAATTACTCTTTAAATAAATTAGTTTCTGTAATTCATTCGATAAAAATAGCTGACTTAAAATCAAAAGGGGTTGAAGCAGGAGAGGAAACTGAAGGTGATATTTTACAAAAGCTGACTTTTGAAATATTACATTAATAGTATCTGTATTCTATTGATTAGTATTTGTTGTTTAAATAGTACCAATCATTTTAAAAGTAGTCAAAATTAACTTACTGATCCTTATTCTAACCTTGTCTTTTAATAGAATTTCCCTGTATTATATGATTTTTTCTTCTTATTCTATGTTTTCTTTTCAAATCTCTTTTTAAGAAATTGTAAAAACTGGCAAATTATTAATTTTATTTGCTATAATTTAGTAAATATTAGGAATGTATTTAGCAGAAATCACTTAAAGTACTGATAGCCAGTGGAAACAAAGAAAAGAAAATTGTCCTTTTCAAATAATCCTGTTCAAATTGATTCACTACCTAAGTATAGTTGGATAGAGAGAGATACTCTGCTACTTCATATTGCTTTTCAGATTTTTATGGACGCACTTGAAAAAGATAAGGTATTAGAAGTAATTGATTGGGATTGTAATGAAGAATACCGAACTGTGAGAAGATATATCATTCAGTTAAGAAATTGGTGGTTAGAAAGAAAAGATAAAGATCGTCTGAAAGAAATAGATTACTCGGATGAAAAACAGTATGAGGAAGACAGTACTTATCTGCATATGTTGATGCTCATAAGAAAATATTTGGTAGTATAATTTTCTTTACACTCTTAAACTTCCGTTTCACCCTATTCTTTCAAAACATTTTTAGTAATAATCCATAAATCCAGATCTCGCATAGATTAAATCCTTCAATTAAAATAATCATTAAAATTAAATAACTGAAAAATTATAAAAAGGTAAATTATTTTTATAATCAAGAAAGGTTGTGCCAATAATGAACACCAATTTTCTTGATTTTAGAATTTGCAAGTTGATTCTATTAAAAAACACCTGTGCTTTCTCACTCAAAATTCAAGTGCACAATAAGATTTAAACACTTATTTATCAAGCATTTAGTCTTCAATGAAAACTTATTTCAGAATTTATAATGTATTTATTATGTCGCCTTATAAATGACATAATAAATATTTGCTTCGTTTTTTCCGATTTGATAAATTTACAAGTACCCTGAAATCGAAAGCCAAACACTAATACTACAATCAGCATGAATACCAAACTGAGCAATCTGTGTTGTTTCATTAATTGTGTCCATTCTTTCTAATAAGCTGAAATTTTATTCCACGCAAAAAATATCAACTTATGGAAAAACATTGGGCTAAGAATATTTCATTACAACTTTATACATCTGACCTAAAGGAAACCCAACGGTTTTATTCAGTTGTTTTAGGAATTGATTGCGATTCTCTTTCGCAATCACATGTGATATTTTCTTTCGAATCAACAATTTTCGTTTTTACAACTAATCGCAATATTACCATCAATTATCCTTTATATATCAATTTTGAGGTATATGATTTGGACAAACTTTGGGAGTCAATTCGATTTAAAGTCGATACAATTATTCCAATTTCTGATACCGTTGACGGCATTTTCAGGGAGTTCATAATCAACGACAATAATGGTTACTGTCTTAGGTTCTATGAAAAAAACCAAACTAACCAGCTAAGTCTGGACTTTTATAATCAAGGAATAAGAGAATTATCAGCTCGATAAAATAAAAATTGGTATAATTGATATGAAGCATCTACTTTCTTTAGCATTGAAGATATAACCAGTCGTACTATACCTTTTTAGAAGAGGCATTTAGGCTCATAATGTTTTTAATTTTTAATGTACATAAAAAGGTTTCAATAAAACCAGTATTTTAATATTCAATAGTCCAGTTACAATTAACTGCCTGAATTCGATTAAGGCATTTTACAAGATAGTAATAAAAAATCCTTATAGATGATGAAGTATATTGGTAAACCAAGAGGTCTGGCTGCATTATTATCAGACATTGAAATCAATTCAAGTCCATCGTTACATTTTCAGGGAGTTGAAAACATTGATATTTCATTGATTAGAGTAAACCCTAACCAACCAAGAAAAGATTTTAAAGATGCCCAATTAATTGAATTAGCAGAGTCAATCAGGATTCAGGGGTTAATTCAGCCAATTACAGTTAGAGTGAAAGGGACTCATTATGAATTAATTGTCGGGGAGCGCAGATTAAGAGCATGTAAATTGGCGAGACTATCAAAAATACCAGCCTTTATCCGACATGCTGATGATGAAGCATCTGCTTTAATGGCGTTAGTTGAAAATATTCAGCGAGAAAACCTAAACGCAATAGAAATAGCTCTGAGTTTTGAAAGAATGATTATAGAGTATCGATTAACTAATGAAGAATTAGCTGCAAGAATCGGTAAAGACAGAAGTACTGTAAATAATTATCTGCGCTTATTAAAATTACCGTCTGAAATACAAAAAAAAATTATATCAGGAAAGATATCTATGGGTCATGCCAGAGCTCTTATAGCATTAGAAAAACCGGAATTACAAATAAATATGCTGCAAAAAATTTTAAAAGAAGGCCTATCAGTCCGGCAGGTTGAAGAGATGGCCAAAACTCTACCCAAAAAAAATTCCATTAAATCTTCAGAAATACAAAAGTCTTCATTGCAAGAATATATTAATTCAACCGTTAAGTCTTTAGAAGGAAACCTTATTTCAAATGTAGAATTCAAAACAGAAAATGGTGAATCAGGCAAGGTAATTATTGAATTTTTCAACCAGCTTGACTTAGAAAGAATAATGGTTCATTTAGATAAAGTCTTTAAAAAATCTGCTGATAAATTATAATTATTCTTTATCTTTGCATTTAATAAATTCTGCAACTCTACTTTCCTTATTACTCAAATCGTTTGCTTTAAAAAATTAAATTCTCACTGAAAATTCATTTTCATTCTACTCACCTTTTTTAAAATAACTGCTGAGTATTTGACAATTAAAAATCTGACTATCAATTAATTACGAATTACAAATTGAAGTGATTTTTCTCAGGCAATTTTTGATATTATATATAATCTCCCCTTAATTTATTGTGTATTTTTAGTGTCATAGAGCAAATGACATAATAAATATTTGCGTCAAATTTTTCTAATCAATAAATTTACAATAAGCCACTAAAGAAAACTAAATCAAACGATCAGGCAATGTTTTTATTCTTATGTAACAGCGATTTATAAGGTTCAAATTCATTGTCTTAAGTATTTGATTTATAGGCATTTATTATAGCCATAATTTCCAAACCCATAACGTGCTTATCCCAAATGAATTTACTACTTACAGGAAAGTTCTTTACTGAACGAGCCGATTTCTTATTATGGTTAAGAAAAAATCATACCATAAATATTGAGTTAGACCCATCCGTAGTTTTTGAATTATTAGATAACCCTGATATTATTGTTGATGCCATTGTAATTGACGAGCATCTTTATTCTTCACCTAATCAAAGTATTGATTTTGCCTGGGGGCTTCACAGAAACTTTCCTGAAATCCCGACAATTATGATTATTTCCCCAAGAGATAATTATGAAGATATTTTTAATCTATATCAGAAAGGTGGTTTATTTGATGTTATCGAACGCTATCAGATTGACTCCAAAAGTCAGTTTGCAGCGTTTAAGGCAATTCTTTTCAGAATTGAACAATGTTTGAAACGTAATGTATTGATAAAGGATAAATTTGAAGAAAAAGTAATCCAGTTAAATAACGAACTTAATTTTGTAAAATCTGAGGTTTCTAAAGATATCCAATCAAAAGAGCACCAGACAATTGATTATTTACTTAGTTGCCTGCAATCTGAGAGGGAAATATTTACCCAGGAACGAGAAATTTTCCGTTCAATATTCTTTAAAAATGCTGATATCAAAGAAGAGAATATTCTTAAACGTATCCCCTATTTCGAAAAATCTTTTTTAGGAAAAAGTGAACGAATAAAAAAGTTTTTTGAAGAAACATTAAAGATCATATCTTCTGATAATAATATTTTGGTGTATGGCCAATCTGGTAAGGAAATTAAGGATCTGGCAACCTTTATCCATATTTTCAGAAATCTGTTCTATGAAGTACCATTTATTGAATTGGATTGTTCAGTCATCAGTAATCAAGACTTTCAACATGAGGCTTTTGGTCAATATAAAAGAATTCCTAATAATAGGTATGTAACCAATGACGGGAAGCAAAAGATAGGCAAATTAGAACAAGCAAATCAAGGGTTTCTTTTTATTAACCATATTGAACAATTAAACATCCATAATCAGGAGCTTTTATATAATGCCCTTAAAAATGGTTATATAATTCCAGTTGGCGGTTCTACCAAGGACCATCGGGTTGAAATAGAGTTTAACCTGATTGTCGGAAGTACTAAGAATTTATCAACAATGCTAAGTAAAGGCGAATTTAAGTGGCATCTGCTTAATTATATCCTTCAAGGAGAAGTACTGAAAATTCCGGGATTTCATGAACGAATGGATGATTTTAAATACATTTTACACTATACATTGATTAATGCCGGAACAAATATTGTTATAGATGAGTCAGCAATTCAATATCTTTCTAAGCAGGAATGGCCTGAAGGAATAATTTCAGTTGAGCATTTTGTAAAAGATTATTTATTAAGTTCA
Source organism: Emticicia sp. BO119 (assembly GCF_013912375.1). Lineage (GTDB taxonomy): Bacteria > Bacteroidota > Bacteroidia > Cytophagales > Spirosomataceae > Emticicia. The sequence continues at coordinate 185,910 of NZ_JACETV010000009.1, forward strand.
GAAAATAATGATTCAGTGGTTATTGACATTTTTAGAATAGAAAAACTATTTGGCAAGTATTGTCTAAACTTTGGTTTGAAAGAAGATACAAATCAAAATACTTTATACAAAATTCATTTGAACACGAAAACAATTAGTGCAGTGAGAAAGAATCTGGATTTGCTTGAAAAGACAGCAAATGACTATTTTGAAGACTTTGATATAATAAAAATTATTGATTTGGATAAGCTTGCTTATCGGGAATTTCATGACTTTATTGCGGAAAAGAAATCAGGGAGAGGAAGGAAAAGAACTAAAGAGTGTATGACAACAAATCGATATAAAATTTATCAGAATGGTAAAATCAATCAACAAAGACTTGCAATTAAATATTTGTTAACCCTACACCCTGAAAAATGGCGTTTGCTAAGAAGAGTAACTTTTTTCAATGATATATTAATTGAAAATACAGAGCTTTTTAAGAAAACAAATATTGCTACTGAAAAATCATCCATACTAAAACCGATTAATATAAATTACTGAGTTTTATTTTCGGACAATATTTTAGCAACAGATAAACCTTTTTCCGTAAGATTATAATACCCGTTTTTTAAAGCACCTTTAAATTCAATCAATCTGTTCTCTTTAAGTATTTTTATCTCTCTTGCAATGGTTTCTCTGGAAACCCCCAACTGCTTTATTAATATCTGGGTTGTGCTTGACCGGACCTGATTCAAAAATAAAATTATACTGATTAATCGTTCCTTTTTGGATTCGCTTAAATCTCCAAAAATGTCTAATGGATCATTATCAGGCTTTCCTTTTACTAAATGATTACTTATAAATGGAAATTGCCTGAACTGCTGTATTTGGTTAAGAAAAGTAGGAGGTTCTTCATTAAGATATTTTTCGATTTTAGACGCTTCATCTTCAATAGCATTTTTCTTGGTGATAGGTGGAATAGAGGTTAAAAAAGTAGGCCCATCATGAAACTGAGGTTTCTCGTCTGAAAACTGACTTACAAAAGCTGCAATTTTTTTTAATCCAAAACCTAACTCTTCTGCCAACCCTAATTCTCTCAAGAACCTTCCTATAATCGGATTCTTGGGTATAGGCTGATAGTTGCTCAGATCTATATTTTTATTCATTGCTGTTCTGTTACTATTAGCTGTAAAAGTGCCATCAAGATGGGTAATAGCAAATTTGGCAGGCAACCCAGAACTATAATCCTGATGAGTCAGAAAATTAATGAATACTTCTCTGTACATTAAATCCCGAATACCAACCCTTGTTGTATTATTAATAACAAAGAAATCAGGAAGATGCTTATGCACAAAGTCCATGAGGTGATAGTAAGTATCAATAAGATTCGTAGTAAATGTTTCCCTATCATAATACCCATCAAAGCCTTCTTTTTCTCTCAAAGCATCAATTCTGAAGCTCGGGAAGATCGCCCTAATTACTTCATTCTTACCAAAGAGTAATATGGCAGCTACAGTATATCCACTTTCCTTTGTCTCTAAATCAATTCTCCATAAACCCGAACTTTTCATTACTTCTTCAAAATCCATATTCAGCCACGGATGAGACGGGCGAGTCTGTAAAATCAGTTTCATCGCCTTGTTGTAAACATCCATATTAAAATGTCCTACATCAATATATCTGATTATTTTATTATCAGGATAATAGAATCTTTTTCGTTCTTGTAAACGAAGTTGGTCAGAAATATTCTCGACTGAAATATTGAGATTATCTCTTCGTTCATAAATATCATTCCCATTATTCGTTGTATGAACCGACTGACTATTAGGAATCTTTAAGTATAGAATCTTTTCGTTGTGATAGAAAACATTTTTTATCACAATCCGAGGTTTGGGATGAATTTTATTGGCATTATTAATTCCGGTTATAATACTCTTCTCAAGAATATTATATTCATTTTCAGTCAACCCTTTGATACTATTTTCAAATGAATAGGCAAACAGAATTTCACCTCCATTTGTATTCAAGAAAGCACATAGGGTATCAAAAAAATCAACTGGTAGTTTTCTTACGGTGCTCAATAATTGTGTTTGTTCATCATTACCTCTTTCAATTAAATAGTTAATGTAATCGTTTGAAAACATGTGAATTCTTTATATTTGTATCGATGTAAGGTCATAAGGGTACGGCACTCTACTTTAAATAGAATAATTTTTTGAGGAAATAATTTATAAGACGGTTAGGTGTATTATAGGTATAGTAGCATGACGAGTTGTAGCAAAAGTAATACTTCACTCAGTAAATTAATTATTAAATATATTGTCTTTTTATTAAATATTTTAATAAATACTCAGTATTTTTTTTAATAGCTATTTAACTTAGTAATAATAAACTAAAAACTTGCTTTATAATCAATAATACAAAAATGGCTAATTTGTCGACTTTAAAGTTAATTTTTGTATAATTTCTAACATAACCTCAGAATTCTTCTTTAGATTTGCTTGAAATTAATACTTAAGTACCTAACCAGATGAATTATTCTTCTTTGTTGCATGACAAAATTCTGTGTCAGGCTTCATCAAAAGAGATTAGTTGGATTGAAACAAAAGCCAACGAAAATTTATTATCATTGCAAACTGCATTTGTAGCTGCCCAAAGATTTATCCGTAAAGACATAGTGCAATCGGTTAGTCCGGTAAATTCTGTTTCATTCAATAACTGGACATTAGACAGACTTGTAAGAGTTTATTTTCTGACAAAATTAGATAGCTCAGACAAAGATTCATATATCAACGCTATTGATACCCTATTTGATACTGCTGAAAATAATGAGGCAGTGGCTTTAATTTCTGCTTTACCATTTCTGGCCTACCCTGAAAACTGGATGCTGCGCGCAACGAATGCAGTAAGATCAAATGTAGGCCCTGTCTTTGATGCGATTGCTTTTGAAAATCCATTCCCTAAAAAACATTTTTCTGAACCAGCATGGAATCAGTTAGTTTTAAAATGTATTTTTAATGATAAACCTATTAATAAGATAGAAGGCATAAGCGAAAGAGCGAATCAAGAATTAGCTGATTCTATTTCATATCTTGCTCATGAAAGATGGTCAGCAAGACGAAATATCCCAACCCAGGCCTGGCGTTTAGTAAGTAGTTTTGTAAATAAGGAAATATTGAAAGACATTCAGTATTTGTTTTCTTCTGAAAGTGAATCAGAAAAAATAGCTGCTGCTTTGGTTTGCTATGAATCAAACTTTCAGAAGGCCAAAGAAGAACTGAACAGACACGCTGATTTAAAGTTAAAAGCAGAAACCAAAGCGATTAACTGGGAATTACTTGAAAATTAAGGGTTGATTATTACTAAAATTATCACAAAAAAGATGTGTCAGAAACATTCAGAAATATCACAGAATCCTTCTCATTTTGAAGGAAGTGCCGAAGAATTGATTACCGCAACTAATATTCAGGTTAATTACTCGGAATATACTAAGGGAATGAAGTTTTTCGACCCTCATATTCATATGACATCACGTACAACTGATGATTATACTGCATTAATTGATGCAGGAGTAGTTGCAATTATTGAGCCTGCTTTTTGGTTAGGCCAACCTCGAACGGGATTATCTTCATTTAAAGACTATTTTAGTAGTCTGGTCGGCTGGGAAAGATTCCGTTCTTCGCAATTTGGTATAAAACATTATTGCACGATTGGTTTGAATTCTCGTGAAGCCAATAATGAATCATTGGCAGATCAAGTAATGGAACTATTACCTATTTTTATTTATAAAGAAGGCGTTGTTGGCGTAGGTGAAATAGGCTTCGATGATCAGACATCCGCTGAAGAGAAATATTACAGGCTCCAGTTAGAATTGGCTAAAGAGGCAAACTTACCTGTTCAGGTTCATACACCGCATAGGGATAAGAAAAAAGGCACAGAACTAAGTATGTCTATTGCTTTAGAACACGGACTTGATCCTGGTATGGTAATCATTGATCATAATAATGAAGAAACTGTTGAGAGTGTACTCGAAAAGGGTTTTTGGGCAGCATTTACAATTTATCCTTTCACAAAGATGGGTAACGAAAGGATGGTGGAAATTGTAAAAAAATATGGTTCAGAAAGAATAATGGTCAACTCTGCAGCTGATTGGGGAATAAGTGACCCTTTAGCAGTTCCTAAGACGGCAGCATTAATGAAAATCAAAGGAATTTCAGAGAATGATATTCGATTGGTTACTTATCAGAATGCCATTGATGCTTTTGCGCAAAGTGGCCAGATAGACATTACGGATTTTGAAAACCCGATGATAATTGACCAAAGCCTCAAGTATAATGGTAATACGGTACTCCGTGGAGGGCAGATTCCCAGAATCGAAAAAAACTCAATTATTATCAGTTAAAAATATCATTGCCCATGAAAGTACAGAACAATTCTATTTATTAGAATTTGCACTTTTGAACAAATATCAAAGCATTGAAAATAAAGCCCTATTTACAACTAACACGACCTGCAAATATTATAACAGCTATTTCAGATATTCTGGCTGGAACTGCTATTGCCGGATTTTCATTTTCATTCTATCAAATTGAAATATGGAAAGTTATTTTTTTGTGTTTTGCAACCATTGGATTATATGGCGGAGGAATAGTTTTCAATGATATTTTTGATTTAGAATTAGATCGTATTGAGCGACCGGAAAGGGCTATTCCAAGTGGTAAAGTAAGTAAAAGCAATGCAATTTTTTTTGGTATTTTATTGTTATTATCTGGCGTATTATTCGCCTGGTCAAATTCACTAACCAGTGCTGCTATTGCATTTTTAATAGCAATTTGCGCATTGGTTTATGATAAGTATGGCAAACATCATACCTTTTTTGGGCCAATAAATATGGGTCTTTGCAGGGGTGGGAATCTGATATTAGGCATGAGTATAATAGAATCTTCAATCGGCCAATGGGGATTACTTAGTATTTTGCCAGTTTGCTATATTGCAGCAATAACAATGATCAGCCGTGGAGAAGTGCATGGTGGGAATAAAAATACCCTCTATTTTGCATCAATTTTATACATAGTGGTGAGTTGCGTACAATTATATGTTTCTTTTAAATTAGGGAATGTTCTATTGGCAGTTCCTTTTATATTTTTACATATTTATCTGATTTTCAAGCCTTTACTTATAGCAATAAACAGCCCAATTGGACCCAATATTGGTAAAGCTGTGAAAGCGGGAGTTTTGTCATTGATTGTCATGAATGCTGCTTGGGTAAGTGTTTCAGGCAACATAATTTTTGCTTTGCTGGTACTTTGCCTACTCCCTGTTTCAATAAGTTTAGCAAAGTATTTTGCAGTGACCTAAGCACATAAGGTAATTTTTGTTATTTTTATTTTTAATCTTTCAATGAGTGTAATACATCAAGCGTTTCAGGTTCCTTATTCATTCAATATCATTTTCACAAAAAGTCTATTTTCATCAAATAATAAAGAACTTCTCAATTTCTTATCAAATTTCGGTGAAACAAGTTTTCAGAAAAAGATTCTGTTTTTGATTGATGAAGGTGTTTACGAAAAGCATTCTTATTTAATTGATTCAATTAAAAACTATTTTCGAAGCCAGAATCAAATTTCGCTGGCAGAAGAAATTCTTATTTTGCCTGGTGGGGAGCCTGTAAAAAACGATAGTCAGTATTTAGATAAAACTTTGCACGCTATCAATAAATTTGGCATTGACCGACACTCATTTGTAGCGGCTATTGGTGGTGGGGCTTTTCTTGATATGGTTGGTTATGCTTCATGTATAGCCCACCGCGGAGTTAAACACATTCGTATTCCAACCACAGTTCTTTCACAGAATGATTCTGGTGTAGGGGTTAAGAATGGTATTAATTTTTCAGGGAAGAAAAATTTTTTAGGAACATTCTCTCCTCCTGTTGCTGTTTTCAATGACTCAGACTTTTTAACCACATTATCAGATAGGGATTGGCGATCTGGTATTTCAGAAGCTATTAAAGTTGCGTTAATTAAAGATCTTGAGTTTTTTGAATGGCTCGAAGAAAACGCTCAGGCTATGGCGAACCGGGAAATAGAGATAATGAGCAAACAGATTTTCCGATCAGCTGCTTTGCATACCAATCATATTTCAAGTGGCGACCCTTTTGAAATGGGATCAGCCAGACCACTTGATTTTGGGCATTGGGCTGCGCATAAAATAGAATATTTAAGTAATTTTGAGATCAGGCATGGCGAGGCTGTTGCTATTGGAATAGCGCTTGATTCTATATATTCGCAATTGCTCGGTTTTATCACAGATCAGGAAACTAATAGAATTATTCAATTACTTAAAAAAGTAGGTTTTATACTTTATCATGAATCCCTTGAAGAAAATGATAAGATGAATCTATGGGAAGGTTTAAATGAATTCAGAGAGCATTTAGGCGGGCGCTTAACTATAACAATATTAGAGAAATTAGGAAAAGGCAAAGAGATTCACGAAGTTGATTTTGATTTGATGAAACTCGCTGTTGACCGTTTGAAATTAACAATTGATTAGACTATGAATACCTTATATGGTCATTTAAGCTATTGTAGTAATATTCACCCGGGAGAAGACTGGAAAGAGCATTTTGAGGTTCTGAAAAACAGCATTCCCCAGATTAAAGCCGAAGTTTGCCCCGATGCATCAATGGGAATAGGGCTTAGATTGGCAAATCAGGCAAGTATTGATTTATCAGAAAGTCAAAATTTTGAAACTTTCAAAAAATGGCTTTTAGATAATAAATGCTATGTTTTTACAATGAATGGTTTTCCATACGGTGACTTCCATAATATAGTTGTAAAAGACAAAGTCCATGCACCTGATTGGACCACACCAGAAAGAACAGATTACACTATAAGGTTATTCAGGTTATTGGCAAAACTTTTGCCTGATAATTTATATGAAGGTGGGGTTTCTACTTCACCTCTCTCCTATCGTTATTGGTGGCCAACTGAACCCGCTTTGGAAGAAGCCATCCTAAATGCAACTAAAAATATAGTGTCAGTTGTTGAAGCATTAATTGAAATAAAAGAAACTACTGGAAAAACGTTACATCTTGATATAGAGCCTGAACCTGACGGAATTCTTGAAAACTCCAATGAGTTTATTGATTGGTATAATACATATTTACTTCCTTTAGGAGTAGAATATTTCCAATCAAAGGGTTTTTCATCAGAAAACGCGACAGAGGCAATCAAAACACATATACAATTATGCTATGATGTTTGTCATTTTGCGGTAGGCTTTGAAGCACCAGAAGAGGTAATTAAGAAATTAGATTTTCAAGGTTTGAAAGTAGGAAAAATACAGATAAGTTCAGCACTGAAGGTTGATTTTTCGACTCAGGTTCAGGAAAAACTTCAAATGATTGCCAAGTATAATGAACCAACCTATTTGCATCAGGTTGTAGCAAAAAAGAAGGATGGTTCATTTGTCAAATTTCCTGATTTGAATGAAGCAATTGCAGGATTCAACGATGAAATCATTTCGTGGAGAGTGCATTTTCATGTTCCGTTGTTCTTAGAACAATATGGATTGTTGGAATCAACCCAGACAGATATAATTAAAACCCTAAATCTTCATAAAGAAAAAAATTTTACAAAGCATCTTGAAATAGAAACTTACACTTGGGGAGTTTTACCTAAAGAATTCCAACTTCCACTTAATGAGTCAATTGCAAGGGAAATTAATTGGGTAAAGGAAATACTTTGAAGCTTTTTTTTATAATTCAGACGCTCTTGTTATTATAATATAGGTCTTATTTAATTGATCTACCAGAAAATTATTTCTGTATATACAATGCAAAAAACAGTAATTATTAATATTGTTGGTTTAAGTACCAGTATAATTGGTGAATATACACCGTTCCTGAAAAAATATATTGAAAAGAACCAACTGACATATATTAGGCCTGCCTTTCCGGCACTTACTACCACTTCACAAAGTTGTTATCTAACAGGAAAAAACCCAGATGAACATGGCATAGTAGGTAACGGTTGGTATGACCATGAGGCCTGCGAAATGAAATTCTGGAAACAGTCTAATAAACTCGTTCAGTCTGAGAAAATATGGGAAGCTGCCCGTAAAAAAGACCCTGAGTTTACTGTTTCAAAGATGTTCTGGTGGTATAATATGTATTCAACCGCAGATTTTTCGGCTACTCCTCGCCCACAATATCATTCAGATGGAGTAAAAGTACCAGATTGTTATACTTATCCCGCAGATTTAAGAGATAAATTACAAACAAAGTTCGGCACTTTTCCTCTGTTTAAATTCTGGGGGCCCAATACAAGTATAGACTGCTCAAAATGGATTGCTAATGCTTCTATAGAGGTAGACAAAGAGAATAATCCAACTCTAACATTAATATATCTTCCACATCTGGATTACTGTTTACAAAAATTTGGTGTTGATTTTGATAAAATATCTAAAGATCTGCTTGAAATAGACAGTTTGGTAGAGGAATTGGTGAATTATTATGAACAAAATAATGCACATATTATTCTTCTTTCTGAATATGGGATAAACAATGTGAATCGCCCAATTCATATTAACAGGATTCTAAGAGAGAATAATTTACTTTCGGTAAGAGTAGAAAGCGGACTTGAATTGCTTGATTGCGGAGCTTCCAAAGCTTTTGCTGCTTCAGACCATCAGATTGCGCATATCTATATTAATGATTTAAGCCAGAAAGAACAAATTAAAGAGATTTTATCGAAGATTGAAGGAATTGAATTAATAATGGATGAGGAGGAAAAAAGAAAATACAAAATTAATCACTCAAGAGCCGGAGATCTGGTTTTAATGGCAAAGGCTGATAGCTGGTTTACTTATTATTACTGGTTTGATGACAAAGTAGCACCTGATTTTGCAAGAAGTGTTGATATTCATAACAAACCAGGTTATGACCCCGTAGAAATGTTCATGAATCCGGATAACCCATTTATTAAATTAAGAGCCGGCTACAAATTAGCTCGAAAGTTATTAGGTTTCAGATATAGAATGGATGTCATTCCACTTAATGCTAATCTTATCAAAGGCTCGCATGGTACATTTAGGATTGGCAAAGAATATTATCCGGTGCTGATAAGTAATCAAAAAGTTGATAAAGAAATTGCTGCTACCGATGTTTATAACGTTATTTGGAACAGTATTTTTAAATAATACTTCTGATTTTTTAAAGAATTATCTCAGGATTTTGATCTTACTCTTATATTTATAAATGCTTCAGATCACAATAACTGTGCTAATCTACCTGTTGCAAAATCTATTCCTATAATAGATTTCGCAACTTTAGTTTGAAGCGAGATTAGTTTTTGTTGCGCATCGAAAAGCTTATTTTCACGGCTATTTACCAAAAAAAGAGTGCTTTCACCATTAATAAATTTGGTAAGTTCTCCCTGATATAGGCGTTGATAATTAGCAACTGTTTGTTGGTAAATTTCAAATTGCCGTTTAAGTTGTACAGCATCGTTAAAATACTTATTTACTTTATTCTGTAACTCTGTAAACAGGATACGATTCTCCCATGTCTGTTGAGTTATCTTAAGATTAGCTTTGCGATATTCAGCTCGTGCTTCACGTAAAAATAATGGAATACCAATAGTAAAACCCCATTTATAATTATTTTGAAAAAGATTCGGCTCATTAAAAAAAGTGTAATCTTTATTCAGCATATTATAGTTAAGATTAAAAGTTGGCAACAGGCTCTGAAATTTGAGTTGTTTTTCTATTGACAGAACATTACTTTTTATCTGTGCCTGTTCCAGTTTGGGGTGTGTGATAAGTTTATTGAGATAATCGCTTAATGGCATTAAGGGTTGATTAGGAGTATTGGCTTCTGGTTGCACCCCAACCGGTAATTGATAGGCCTGCTGGTTTTCAAGCCACAAGTAATTACCCAACTCAAAACCGGCGTTGTTAAGAATCTGTATGGATTCTGCTTGAAGAAATTCGAAACTCTGTAATTGAGCTAATGTTTCAACTGTATCGATTGCCGGACGATCCCCAAGTTTTACACCATTTTTGATAAACTGATACCGCTCCTGGTTAATGCCTAACAGACTATCTGCAAGTTGCTTTTGAAAAAAAGCATTCTGCCATTCGTAGTATGCACTTGTTGCTTCATAGAGGAGGTCATTCAACATTAGTTGTTGTTCTTCTTCCGAATAAGCTATCATTTCCCGCGCTTGCTTAACAACAGCCCTCCTTTTATCTATAAGTAACCCTTTACCTAATGTAACCTGAGCTCCTATAAAGCTACTTCTTCCTTTTGTAAGCTCAGTAGCAGTATATTGTCCTTGATTATTTTCAGTACCGGCCTTAAAATCTATTCCATACCAGGTAGGTATTTTGAGTTCTGAATTTAAATAACTATAGTACTGTTTCCCCCCAAATATTTTTTCATTTTTATTAAAGTAAACTGAGGGGTCAAATGCCCCTTGTGCACTTTGAAGTTCAGCTTTGGCTATATCAGTTTTTAGGTAGGCCTGCTTTGCGACTGGATGATATTTTTTGACAATACTGATAAATTCTGAGTAAATCAGTTTTTCCTGAGCCAAACAATACGGGCTACAACTTAGAAAAGTGATTATAAAAAATAATATCTTTTGCATTTTTCTATTAATATTCTCGATTCAAGCCAAAAGGTAAGAAAACCTCTCTGCTTTTGCTCATTCAAATCATTATTTGACATCGAAGGAAATTAGTTTAATTTATTACCTGTTTTTTACCAGATTTACCTGAATTAGGCTCCTGATAATATTCGGGTGGAAAACCATTAATATTACGCCAGACTTCATAGCCCAACGGAACATCTTTTAATAAAATAAAAGTATCGGTAGCTGTGCCGAGTCTCAGAACTTGTGGCCATGGCCGTTCATTAGGATCTGGTTTTACCAATACTCTGAAATTACCACTGGCCGCATCTATATTGTTAGAAATAGCGGTAATAACTCCTCTGAAAGTCCCATATGACTGCGTTGGCCAACCACTGAAAACAATAGCTGGAAAACCATCAAAAATCACATTAACCTTTCTACCAGGTTGTAACAAGGTAATATCAAGTGGTTTTACAAAAATCTCAATAGCCATATCAGTTTGATCTGGTACAACCTGTACCAACTCCTCCCCCTCTTTTACAATCTCTCCAATACCAGCTTTGTTTGCTCGGGTTATTTGTCCGGTTTGAGGAGCAATTACATAATACAACTCATTCCGTAGTTTATAACTACTATATTGATTTTGGAGCTTGGCAATGTCTGCATCACCACTTGCTACCTGAGAAAGTGATTGATAGCGCTCTCCTCGACTTTTAGAGATTTTCTCAATATATTCCTGATTAACAGCATTAAGCTCCAATGAAAGATTAATTAAATCTTGTTTTGAGTTCATGAATTTGATTTCATTACCCGTACGTTTGGCTAACGCATTCTGGAATGTCTGATTTCGCTGTTCAAATTGTGTGAGTGATACTAAACCTTGTTCATAAAGCTGTTTCTGTCGTTTCAATTGTTCATTAGCAATTGAGAAATCATTTCTTGCTGCGAGCATATCCATACTATCCGCTTGTATTTTAGCTTTAGTCTGAGATATTTTATTGTTTATCTGAGCTACTTTCAATCGCTGTGCCTCTTCCATTGCCCTTATTTGTTCATTAGTAGTGTTAGCTTTGCTCAGATAATTTTCGTTAGCAATTTCTTTGGCATTAATCTGCTGACGAGTACGGTCAATTAGATTCGGGTCAAGGTATTCAACCTTGACCTCATGAAGATAAGCAATGGTATCTCCTTTTTTTATCAAGTCTCCTTCTTTTACATACCATTTCATTACTCGTCCGGTAATTGCGCTGTAAACCCCTTGCTGTCTCTGTTCCTGACGAAGAGTTGTAACTTTCCCCCTGCTCTTAATATTTTGAGTCCAAGGCAAAAAGGCAGCAAAAACCATTAAACCTAACAATGAATATGCCCAGTACTTTACTTTACTTTGCCGATTAATAAAATAAATATCCCTGAACGATTTGGGCTGTTTAGTTAAATCTTCCTGTTCAAAAACTGTATCAATATATTTCATAACTGTTTCTTAATTTTGAGAATTCCACACCTGAAAATTAACTGCAAATTGATTTGCACAAAAAATGAAACCTACAAAGTATGTTTACAATCAGGCTAAATGCATAAGACTTTTAATTTATTTATCGAAAAGCCATAGATTCGATTAAGACGATTTTACATCAATAATTTTGCTGAAATATTCCTGGATTCCTTCTTGCTCTGATGCAACTATTACAGTTATTGGTAAGCCGATGATATATTCAGCAACTTTCTTGCGTTTGGCTTTATTAAGATTTTTAAATGGTTCGTCGAGTATCATTAGCTGACAAGGCTGAACAAAAGTGCGAAGTAATAAAATTTCCTGGACAAGATGTGAAGGCAATTTAGCACCTTTAGTAAACAGGAGTGTGGAAAAGCCCTTTTCAAATTCTTCAATAAATCCTGTAAAACCTAACTCTTTTATTAGATGATTTGTAGTTTCGGGCTTCACATCAGGATTTCCAATCGTAATGTTTTCCCAAAGCGTCCCGTTAAAGATTTCATTCTGTCCGCTCAGGTAGTTAACATTTTTACGAAAACTCTGCATTTCATAATTATCAACAGGAATATCATTAATCAAAATACTTCCGGTATGTTCTGATAAATTATTACTAATAAGTTTCAGAATCGTACTTGTTCCTATGCCTGAAACTGTTTTATTTAAGAGTATTTTTTCTCTTGGCTCTACTCTAAAAGATATTCCATTGAGTAACTGATTATTAACCGTATAGGAGAAATTAACTTTCTTGAATTCTACACTTAACGGAATTTTTGCATTTAAAATAAGACTGCCGTTAGACTCAGTAGGCGTTTGTAATACTTTATTCAGTTTCTCAACTGCGGTTAATACATCATATACAATATCAATGCTTGTGATAAGTTTTTCTACCGACGCCATGATGGCTATTATCACGATTTCAGCAGCAATAAACTGCCCTATATTAATTAAATTATTAAGCAGGAGCAAACAACCAATAATCAGCATTGCGGCTGTAAGAACTACCTTAAATACCACAAGACTCCAGTATTGTGTGGTCAGGATACCGAAGTGGTGTGTCCTGTTTTGCAAGTATCCTTGCGTATATTCATCTGTCTTCTGGATATTGAGTTTTGTGTATTCAAAGTTTTTAAACGTATTCTGGGTCCGGCTTATTTCCTGAAGCCATGCAGCCACTTTGTATTTGAAATCACTCTCTTTTAAGCTGGTTTCGAGCCCCCTTTCAGAACTTAATCTAAATATCAGATAAACAATTAAAAGAAGTAAAGCGCCAAAGGCAATAAAAATAGAATGATAAAATGACAATAGCAAAATACCAAAAAGTATCTGTATAAAAGCCGTTGGAACATCAAGCAATAATTTAGATAAACCTTTTTGCAAGTTTATTGTATCGAAAAAACGATTCGTTAATTCTGGCAAATAATATCCCTCAGTGGCTTCAGGACGAATTTTAGGCAGAGTATCTGAATAGGCAAAAGCATAGCGCACAAATATTTTTTGCTGAATCTTTTCGCTGAGCTTCATTTGATTAATCTGCAAAAAACCAACGAAGAAAACACTGATAATGACCAAGCAGATTAGCACCACCAAAGATGTGGAAGCAGTATTATACATTACAAAATTTATGATTGACTGGATACCCAAAGGCAATACTAATTGGATTATACCAGAAAGAATGGCATAGAAATAAAGAGAGCTAATATCTTGTTTATCAAGTTTTAGCAGGTTAATAATTCTTATAAAAGGGTGGATAGGATTAGTATCAGCCATATGATTTCAATAATTTTCACAAAGGTAAGAAAAATTCTTAAATGATAGTAACACTATTATAGTAAAGTTTAATACTATTAATTATTGTATAATCACTATTAATTATTAATTTTGTTTAAAATTTTTCAATATGGAATATCAGTTAAATTTTAGAGTAAATAACAATATATATATTCGGGATCCAGAAAGTAGTGAATTAGGAAAAGAAATTGTAAGGAAGGCGATTGAATTAATTTATGAAATTGGTTACGAACATTTTACTTTTAAAAAACTTGCCACAGAGGTTGGTACAACCGAAGCAAGCATTTACAGATATTTTAAAAATAAGCACTTTCTATTAGTTTATATTTTGAATTGGTACTGGAGTTATCTGGAATTTCTGGTAATGTTCCAATTAAAAAATATAAATGACCCTCAACTTAAAATAAGGAAGGTAATAGAACTACTTACCCGAGAGCTACCAACAGATTCTGGTCGAATAAAATATAATATTTCTTTTCTGAATCAGATTGTAATTACTGAAAGTAGTAAAGTGTATCTTGTAAAAGAAATCAAGGAGATTAATCAGGCTGAAGTTTTTAAACAATTTAAAGACCTATGCAATACTATTTCAACTATTGTGTTGGAGCTAAACCCTCAATATCCATATCCACATTCCTTGAGCAGCACGCTCATAGAAACTTCTCATAATCAACAGTTTTTTAGCTCAAATTTAAAAAGACTCACAGATGTAAAAACTAATGAAGACGTTTCAGGATATGTTGCTGCATATCTTGAAGATCTGGTTTTTCGAGTGTTGAAATAAATATTGTGAGAATTAAATTTGAAAGTAAATTTAGAATTATTATTTCTGAATGAATAGATTTTAGAAATTCATAGTAAAGCTCACACCATATTGAGGCAATGATTTAAGCTCTCCCTCACCCAGATTCTGATAAACAGGGAGTTTATAGGAAACACCTACATTAAATCTGAGGTAATATAATTCAAGTCCGGAATTGGCCATTGCCGCAATACCTCCCGTCTGTGAATTTCGTTTTCCTTCTTTTAAATCCCGAAAACCATAATCCACTATAGCTCCAACATTCGGCATAACAGAAAAAGCTCCCCAGGCTTTGGAGTAAAAGGCAGTCATTGAACCATTCATTCGATTTCCAAAACGGTATTTATCATTGCTTCTGGTTGAGATTCTCCCGCCAATTTCTGTGTTTAAACCCCAGTTATGAAATTTAATCGTATGAATGGCACTTAACAGGAAATCGGTACTACCTGTACCTAACTGAAAATTCGGGTTGATTTCATTTTCATACCCATACTCAAATTTTCCTGTAGCCAGTTTCACGCCGCCACCGATCATCAGACTTTGATAAAAATGGCTGGTATTGGTTGTATCCTGAAAAGTATTGAACACATTTATATGTGCAAGCACAATTGCATCTCCAATCCCATTTTTCAAAGTCTCGGTCTTACTGTTTAACAATAGCTGATAATTGGAATTGTACGGAAGAAATGCCATTATTTGAAGATTTTTGACCGGGTAAAATCTCGCCCATAATTCGGCTGTTTGAAAAGTCTCACGGGTCTTTAGCAATATACTGTTAAGATGCGAATCATAACTACGATATCGATACCTTAGCCCAATAAATTGTGTACCTGCCCGAGGTGTAAGCCCAACGAAGGCACTCCCATTGGCGCAGCCACAAATATCACAGGCAAGGGTATCAAACTGGCTGATTATCAACAATACAATGAATATTTTTTTCATATCTTTTATCTACAAATTCACTAATTTTAATCGCGTAATTGCTTGTTTTTCTATTTCCCAACACTGGAAGACATGACAATGAAAAAGTCATGATTAATATGAGCTTTTTTGCTGTTCATTTTTTTATATACTTTTCAGGTTCTTTATCAAATCTCTCTTTACAGGCTTTTCCGCAAAAACCATGTTGCTTTTCTTTATACAACCTTACAAAAGTTGTTCCTTTTTTTACTTTCATGCCACAAACAGGGTCTTTGCCGTCTTTCTCTAATGTTTTATTTTCTTTCTGCCCATTGCTTTTTGCAACAGGTTCCTGCGCATAAGTCAGATAGTAGAAAAAGTTAAAAGCGAACAAAACAAGGTAATTTTTCATTATTTTAAAGTTTTAGTTTGTATATCATTACAATTTGCACTGATTGAAGCATCATTGGGCGAATCACTCAGCCATTTGGTATCTGATTTTAAACATTCATTGAAATAAAGCACTTTATCATTGACTTTAAATGAAGCAATCAGAATATAGAAATGCGCTGAAAGTTCATCAAAATAATCTAATTGGTGTGCAAAAAAATTCTCTCCTTCAATAATGCGCCTGGCATCAATAAAGAGCTTCTGCTGATAATTCTCAAAGAATCCATTTGGTTCCGTATCTGTGATACGAATCCTGTTGAGCGTTTTAATAAAGGTTCTTGCCAAGTCTGCCACCTGCAAACTGTTTTTTATCTCAATTGCCGATTTAATAGCCAGATACAAATCAATGCTCTTATTGAATAATGCTCTTGTTGCTACATCCGTTATCCTGAAATTCCTCAGTTCCGCGTCAATATTTTTCCTCGGAATTTCATTGACAAGGGTACTTTCTGAAAATGATAAATTTTGTATAAAATTTTCATCATCAAGTGTTTTCAGAAAAGCAATAATCTTTTGTTGTTCATCGGTATTAAGGAAAATCCCAGCTTTGCCGTTGTTCTCAAGTTTAGCATCTAACGAAGGTGATTTTACAACTTTAGAGGAATAATGTTCCAGTACTTCCTCTAAGGTCGTAAATCTGCCATCGTGCATATACGGTGCCGAATAGGTCAGATTCCGAAGTGTTGGCACTTTAAATTTATATTTATCAGTTTCACGCTTTGTTATCTCAAAGCGACCTTTGTCATCATCACTCATGATTAATCCATTATTTCTGAATGAGAAATCAGTAAATAGCTCTCCCGAGTGACATGATGCACATTTTTGCTTAAATAAATTCAGCCCCTCTGATTCAGCCTCTGAAAACTTAACTCCTTCATTCCTGCTATAGTGGTCATACTTACTGTTAGCTGAAACCATTGTTATCATAAATTGCGAAAGAGCTTTTAACAGTCTTTCCGAATTGATTTCACCACTACCAAATGCTTTCTCAAACATGTCGGGGTAGAGTGTGGAGGTGCGAAGCTTTTCGAGTATGTTTTCAAAAGATTCATCCATTTCTGCCGGATTGGTAATTGGTGATACCGCAAAAGAATCCAGTTGAGTTACACTCCCATCCCAACCAAAACTACTCGACCACGCAAGATTGAACAATGGCATAGCATTTCGTTTGCTTAGCCTGTCATTAACACCATGGCTCAACATGTGGCCATGTTGTGTAAATCCGGCTGATTGCTGATGACAGCTACCACAACTGATGGTATTATAAGACGAAAGAAGCGCATCATAAAATAAGGTTTTACCCAAATCTACTCCTGCTTTAGTAATTGGATTACCTTCAAAATGATAACCGGGTCCAGGGAAATTGGAAGGCACGGAAAAAAGTGCAGGCTCCTGAATGCTCTTGATTGATAAAAAAGCAATTCCCATTGACACAACTCCTATTTTAATCCTAACTTTCATTTAGGTAAATTAACTATTACTTGGTTAAGATTTTTGTTTGTATTTCTTTACAATTTTTTACAACAAACAGATCCGTCGGAATATCACTTAGCCAATCCATTGCTGATTCCTGACATTGATTGAAATATAAAGTCTGCTCATAAGCTTTGAATGAGGCAATGAGAATATATAAATGATCTGACAAGTCCTTAAAATGATCCAGTTGATGGTCCGTAGATTGCTCACCTTCAAAAATATGTTCAGCATCAAAAAATAATTTGTCCTGATATTTTCTAAAAAACTCTTTCTGTGATACTTCTTGAATATTCATTTTAGCTAATACCTTCATCAGTTTTTTAGCTTCATTGCCGGCAACTTTGCTTTTGTTAGCCTGAATGGCAGATTTGATTTTCAGATATGACTCCACACATTGGTTCAACAATTCTCTTTGGGTTTTATCTGTAATTTTAAAATTCATCAAATCATCGTTAATATTCTTAGCAAGAATGGGATTAAGAAGAGAGCCTTCAGAAAAAATTGGATTTTTCACAAAATCCTCATCATCCAATGTTTTCAGAAATACCATGATTTTTTGTTTTTCATCTGGTGTCAACGCTATACCCAATCTGCCATCCTTATTCAACGCCTTATCAAGAAAATCTGTCTTTTCAACTTTTGAATCATAGTGTTCCAACACTTCTTCTAAGGTTGTAAATCTGCCATCGTGCATGTAAGGAGCGGTATAAGACAGATTCCTGAGACTGGGCACCTTGAATTTAAACTTGTCGTTTTCATTCTGATTAACCTCAAACTGTCCAAAGTCATTTTCAGTCAAATGTGTCAAACCATTATTCCGGAATGAAAAATCAGTAAATAGCTCGCCTGAGTGGCAGGAGGCGCACTTCTTTTTGAAAAGTTCCATGCCCTCCAGTTCTGTTTTGGTAAATTCTATACCTTCGTAGCGCATATAATGGTCATATCTGGAGTTGGCAGAGACCATTGTCAGCATAAATTGAGAAAGTGCCTTCAGAAACCTTTCTGTGTTGATTTCTTCCGTACCAAAGGCACTTTTAAATAAAGCAGGATATTGTGGCGAACTACGGAGTTTTTCAAGAACATTGGCCAAAGACTCATTCATTTCAACCGGATTGGTAATGGGCGAAACGGCAAAGAAATCCAGATCATGGACACCCCCATCCCAACCAAAACTGCCAGACCATGCAAGATTAAACAAAGGCATTGAATTGCGCTTTGTAAGCTGGTCATTTACTCCATGGCTCAAAACGTGCCCATGCTGTGTAAACCCGGCAGATTGTTGGTGACAGCTACCACAACTGACTGTATTATCTGATGAAATGATGGAATCATAAAACAAAGTCTTGCCCAATTCTACTCCTGCCCTGCTTAGTGGATTACTGTCGAAATGATAAGTTGGTCTGGGAAAATTAGTTGGAACAGAAAAGAGCTCAGGCCCGGTGATGCTTTTAAATGATAGAAAAGCAACTCCTGATAATAATAAAAATATTTTAGTCTCTTTTCTCATGCCTGTTTTAGTTCATTCCCAAAGCCTTTCTGTTTTTATCAATGTCGGTTGTTAGTTTATCTAAACCTGCAAACGAAAACATGGTTTTATAATTTTCTGCTATTTTAGCTGAAAAAGGTCCACCCATTACAGTTGGATTTTTTGCTATTTCAACATTGGTGTCGCCATTCAGCAACCTACTTGCATCGGTTTTAATGGTAATCACCGGAACAAACTTATTGTCTTTCACTCTTAAGGTTTCTCCGCCAAAATCAATTGTAGCATAGCGGATATTGTTGAGAGTCTTTTTATTTCCAATACCTCCGAACAAGCCAATATGGTACATAAAGATGTTATTTTTTGCAGTTGATTGAATACTTGTACCCTCCATTTTCACGAAGATATAGCCTGAATTCCAGGCCCAGTACATATCTTTTGCTTCACCTGCCACATCGAGGCACCCCTTACGTTGTCCTATTTCTGAGGCATTTCTGGCACTATCTATTCCAATCAAAAAACTGATAGCGGTAAATTTCCCTTTTGGTATATTGGCAAGCGTAATAGTTTTGCTACCTTTATTGCTTTCTCGAATCAGGAAATAGGATTGATCCTGTGGCATAACATAAGTTGACCCATCTTTTCTGATAAGTCTGATATTACTTATAAAATACTGAAACAGAGAAACCTTAAATTCGTCTCCATCTGCATTTTTGTATTTTTTATCGTTTAGTACCAAAGGCTCATTACCTATAACATGATCAAAATGAATGCTTATGGAGCCGGTCTTTTGCGCGTTTGCTAATGAAACGGCACATAGAAGGATAAAGATTATTTTCTTCATTGTTAAATGCCAAATTTTTTATTTTTCAAAAATTCTTCGTCAGTTAATGTTTTCAAAAAGGCAATCAATTTTGTTTTTTCGTCTTTATTAAGAGCAATCCCTAATCTCTGATTTGTCCTCAAAAGGCTGTCCAGCGTCTTCGACTCAACTATTCCATCTGAATAATGATTTAATACGGCATCAAGGCTGTAAAAACGGCCATCATGCATATAGGGAGCAGTCACCGCAATGTTTCTCAGGCTTGGTACTTTAAACTTGTAGCTATCATCTCCCGCTGCGGTAATGCGCTGTCTGCCTGTATCATTTTTGTTATAAACGGGCAGTCCGTTGTTCCGATAAGAGTGGTCAGTAAAAAGTTCGCCTGCATGACAGGAAGCACATTTCTGTTTAAAGATTTCCAGTCCTGCGAATTCATCAGTTGTCAATGTTCCTCCAGCTTCTTTTCTCACATACTTATCATACCGTGAATTAGCAGAAACCAGTGCGAGCATAAATTGCGAAAGCGCTTTCAGAAATCTTTCAGTCGTAACTTCCTTACTTCCATAAGCCTTTTGAAAAAGCGTGGTATATTTTTCCTGTTTCCGTAATTTTTCTAATACATTTCCCAATTTTTCATCCATTTCCACCGGATTTTCAATGGGAGCAATAGAAAACAAATCCAGATCAAATACCCCACCATCCCAGAAGAACTCTTTCTGAAAAGCCATGTTCTGAATCGGTGGAGCATTTCTGATACCTACCTTATTATCAATGCCATGACTTAAATCGTGTCCATGATGAGTGAATGCATACGCCTGATTGTGGCATTCAGCACAGGAAATTGTTCCATCCCTTGAAAGGTTCCCATCGAAAAAAAGTGCTTTCCCTAACTCAAAACCATTATTTGTAACTGGGTTTTTAGAGAAATCATACAAAGGTTTCGGAAAGTTAGCAGGAACAGTAAACAGTTCTTCTGGTTTAACTACCTGGGAATCGTCTTTCGAACAGGCGACTCCCAGATACATTAAGCTACTAACCACCAGAATAATAAATTTCGATTTCATCAGTCTTTTTCGTTGTGCACATGGTCTACAATGAAACTCTTGGCGTAATTCTGACCAATAAATATACCTGCATCAGGTGTATGAGTCATATAAGATTTAGCAATACTTATCTGATTTACTCCACTAAAAACCTTCTGGACATCATTAATAATATGAATCTGTGGAGATACATCTCCTCTTACCTGTGCTGAGATTGCCATAGGTAAAGTAATATTTTTCAGATTATTCGGAGTTTTTCCTGTCATACCACCAAAACCCCCAATGTGAAACTGGTACTCTGTCATATTCATCATATTCATTGGAATAGCACTCGATTTCCCTTCCATCTTAAAGAAAATATAGCCCGAATTCCAAGACCAGTACATATTATCATCTCCATAAGATGCCGGGTCTAAAACCCCAGTTCTTTGACTTACATCAGATATTGATTTCAAACTATCTACTCCAATCATGTATGAAACTTCATTATAATTGCCAGCCGGAACATTTTCCAGTTTAATCAACCATGAAGTAGGGTCTGAATGTTTTACCAGGAAATATTTATCATTAAACTTTACTACATCTCCATTCTCATTTTTTAAAGAAACATTAGAAACAAAATAATTCAGACGTGTAACGGTAAAATCTTCGTTGAGAGAGTTTTTTGCCGTAGTTGTCCCTAAAACAAGTTTCTGGTCGCCTATACGATTATCAAATTCAAGAATAACAGTGTTTTTATCATTCGGATTAATTTCATCATCTTTCTGACACGATACAGTAATTATAGAAATAAGAATTGCAATAAATAAATATGAGAAGTTTTTCATTATCTTAAATATATACGTAAGTATCTGAGGATATGAATGTACAGATCCCGGCAAATACATGTGTTTTGTTTGAAAAATTATAAAAATAGAAATTGGAAACCACAAAGAGTTTTGTGGCTAAAATAGCTAATTGCGTGTTCTAAGCGCAAGCTGGTGGGTGAAAAACAGAAGATGAAAAATCAATTGTATTGTTTTCGGTAAATGCGTAATTTCTTACAGAAGAATCCCTGATATCAACCATATTTGTAAAATCAAAATCATTCTGAATTTCAAATGTGTTGATTTCTAAAAGTCTATAAATAAAGTTCTGAAGTGCACTTTGTTCTTCTTTTTCGGTCTGTGCCTGAATTTTTTTTGCTAAAAAACATTTACCATCGCAATGCAATTCAGGCTTATTTTTATTAACGCAGTAATTCTTGATGATAAAATCTTTGCGAAGCTCATAATCCAGGCAAATAAAAGGCACAATGAAAGACTTCACTACTAATGCCAGTGAAAGAAAAACAAGTGCTATTTGCTTGAAGCGAAACATGGCTACAAATATAATAGATAAAGCATGATAAAAGTATATTTTAAAAAAACATGACTAATATCATCATTTCTAAAATCTTCTTATAAAACGAAAATCAATCGATTAATTGTAAGAGTGAACCGCTTATTTAAAACCGAAAGTATAACTTCCCCAATAGCTTTGCCAATCGGCTTCATCAGTTTTTCCATAAGGAATCATATGTACTGTGCTGACCATATATACTCCTTGAGGTTCAAAATTAAAGGATACTTTACCAGATTTATCAGTCCTCAGTTTTCTTACTACGTTTTTTTCTATTCCTTTTTGCCATACCAACACAAGAGCCTTATTTATTGGCTTATTATCAAACAGTACCTGAAATGTTAGTGATTGCTTTGCAGTATAAGGGTTTTGCTGAGGAATAAGTTCCAATCGCATCCTTGTATTTTGGCTATATACTTCATTATACTTTTTCCCAACCTGTATGAGAGTTTTGACGCAACGCTGGTACATTTCCCGGCCTTTTTTATTCAGGGCATTATGCGATTTCCTCCATGCCAATATGCCTTCCAGTCCTTCTTCTTTCAGATAATCATTAAATTTATCGGCTTCCAATTCTATGTGCTTATTAGTATTATTCAAGGCAATTAAAAGATTCCCTTCTTTTTCAAATCTCAGAAAATCGTTCAGTTGCTGCTCATTTAAGCTACCACTGGTATTTCGTTCTCCATCAGGTGTGTAATGTGTATATTTAGCTACTTTAAATTTTGTAAAGTCAATCTCTTCACCTGCAAACCCTTCCCCTACAAATATTTTCAACTGTAATTTTTCCCCGGCTTCCAAAATAAACCTACATGGTTCGAGCCAGAATTCATGCGCCATCATCAGCAGCGATGAAATAAAAACAATACTTAATGTACCAGTAATTTTCTTTATCCTAAGCGTAAAAGAATTAAAAAAGGATAGAATCAGGTAGTTTTATTCCTTTCAGACAAAATTACTCCATTTTATTAACATAGAAGTAAAATATTCGTTGCTTATTTGAGTTTTCATGATAGTCAAATGTTGTTTAAGAATTTATTCTGTCATTAATTGGCTTTAAGAATTCCAGGTTTTAAAAATTGACAGCTGAAAAACTACAATAATTCTTTGAGATGAGACTAACTTGCTACTTTTGTTTATTTTTAATCCTAATATCATGTGAAAAAAAATTTATACATATCAAACGAAGAAATAAATTTCCGGTTGCCTATGTAGTAAATGGAGGCAACAATAGTATTTCGGTAATTGACCTTAGAGCCTTGAATGTAAAAAAAACTTTCCAATTACCTGTAAAAGGACGTTTCCCCCATCATATTGCCTTATCGCCGGATAGAAAAAAATTAATAGTCGCTGTTCCTGAATTTGATTTTGTTCAGAGTCATGATTTATTACATCAATCTATGGGCAAAAAGGGAGGTGTTATTTCGCTGGATTCGGAAAATGGTAAAATTTTATTAAATTTATCTTTGCCCAAGCCGAATTTTAATGCGGTCTTTTCAAATGATAATGCTGAGATATGGTCCGCAGCAACGACGCACTCCGGACAAATGTATGTTTTCGATGCCAAAACAGGTACACAAAAAGCTGTTTTTTCTTTAGGAGCAGACCCAACCGAAATTATATTTTCTAAAAATGGATACCATGCATTTGTAGCGTTAGAAGAAAGTAGTTTCATTTTAGCAATAGATACTCAATTAAAACAAATAAAGAAGTATATTAAAGTTGACCCATTTCCTACGAATGTATGGACAGGAAATGACGGAAATATTTACGTAGAAAATAAAAACCTTAAGACAATAAGTATTGTCAACGAAACAACGCTTGAGACTTACGAGTTTTTAGACCTTAGTTTTAAACCAGGACAAATAGCTTTTAATAGATCGCTGAACGAGCTCTGGATATGTCAGGCAGGAGAGAATAAAGTTGCCTGTTTTGAACGAAAGAATAATACCTGGGTTTTAAAAACTGCTATAACTACTGGAAAAGAAACATGTGCCATAAAGTTTTCCAAAGATGGTAAAACCGCTTATATAGTCAATCAAGGAGAAAACACAATATCTGTTATAAATGTAACTAAGCATCAAAAAATAGCTGATATTCAAGTTGGTAAATCACCAAATGGAATTGTATTGAGCGAATAAAACAGTTTAATTTTTACTTTGGTTAAAACTAAACAATATTAAGCTTCAAATACGAATGTCATTTGCTGCGTAAAAAAAGTACTGAATGATGTTTAAAATTTCTTAATAAAAGCATTTAGAAGACTATTTAGAAGTGTTCAGCAATATTACTTCATTTTTATTTATGAACTAATAAAACCCTATGCGTCACTTCTTAAGTTTTTTAAATTTCTGGGGTGCATTAAAGTTTGTGTCAAGAGTAGTGTATTAAAATGCTAAAAGCCTTGATAATCAAGGCTTTTCGAACTCAGTAGCGGGGAGCAGGATCGAACTGCCGACCTTAGGGTTATGAATCCTACCCGATTTGGATTGATATGGTGTTTAATGGTTTTGATTACCCTTACTATCAGTTACTTACAAAAAAATAAAACCAAGAAACATCATAAAAAACTTTGATTTGTTGTACCTATGTTGTACCCGTTTTTATTATCTTTGCTGTGAAGCATCCAATAAGATAATAATTCCCTATGGCATCATCCGTAAAAATTGTTCTCCGTAAGAAGAAAATCAGCGATGGCACTTACCCCCTAGCAATTCGCATTACAGTAGATCGAAAAACTACTTTCTTTCATTTGGGCTATAACTTAAAAGAAGTAGATTGGGATGTTGCCAATCAAAAAGTAAGAAAATCTCATCCTAATTCTGTTCGTCTAAATAATTTGATTCTTCAAAAGAAAGCTGAAGCAAGTGATAGTTTAATCTCCTTACAAGGAAATAAGGAAAGAGTAACCTTAGGGGCTGTGCGGAAAGAGGTTTCGCCATCCAAACAGGAAACCTCTTTCTTTGCCCAAGCGGCTATTTTTATCGATAACATGCAAAAGGCTGGGAAGTACAATCGTATCAAAACTGACCAGACACGAATTAATCATTTTAAAGAGTTTCTAGGTAACCAAGATATTGCTTTTGCCGACATAAACGTCTTGCTTTTAAAACGCTTCCAGGCCTACCTGAAATCCACAAGAAATATATCCGAAAGGACAATTGTCAATCACCTCCTGATTATTCGTACTATTTATAACCAGGCCATCAAAAGCGGCCTGATTGATAGCAAGAACTATCCATTCGGGAAAGGCAAGGTCGCTATTAAATTCCCAGACTCTGTAAAGATGGGTCTTGTACCAGAGGAAGTTAAAACTATTGAGACATTGGAACTGCCAACCAATAGTTATCTTAACCATGCTCGGAATATTTGGCTTTTTTCATTCTACTTCGCAGGGGTTCGTATTTCAGATGTTCTGAGGATGAAATGGTCTGACCTTCAAAATGACCGATTATTTTATGCGATGGGTAAAAACCTCAAAGCAGGGTCTCTCAAAGTACCTGACAAGGCTTTGAAGATTATTGACCAGTATCGCCAAGAAGAACGAAAAAATGACCTGATATTCCCTGAACTGAAAGTCTTAGACAGTTTAGATGATACTTATAATGTCCAACGTAAAATATCTTATGCCGTTAAAAGGCTAAATAAGGCTCTTACCGAAATTGCGAAACTGGCAGAACTTTCTAAACCTCTAACTCTCCATATCTCACGTCATACTTTTGGCAATATATCAGGAGAAAAAATACCTATCCAAATGCTCCAAAAGCTTTACCGTCATTCCAATATTACAACAACTATCGGATATCAGGCGAATTTTATAAATAAGACTGCTGACGATGCATTGGATGCAGTGATTGGAGACTAGATAGAATATCATTAATTGTCTGATACTATTTTCTCACGGTAGAATTTTAATTCTAATTCGACTTTTTCTTTTTCTATAGTTATTTTTTCAATTTCTAATTTAAGTTTCTCAATCTGCAATTGTAGTTTTTCATTTTCATGTTGCAGTTCGCGCGCATCATTGTTATTAGTATTTTGTACATTTTCTGAATTAACCCCAAATATTGGTCCAGAACACTGGTCGAAAATGTATTGTATTCTTTCACCAAAACTTCTAATAAAGTCAACTGTTACATTGAGTATTTCAGCAATTCTCACGAGCCTTTCCTTTGAAACATTTGATGTTCCACGTTCTAAATTACCATAAGCTAAAATGCTCATATTTAACATCTCTGCCATATTTTCTTGTGATAGGCCTTTTAAAACTCTAATACTCCTAATTTTCTCTCCTGTGTGCATGACATTTATAAAATATATAGTGATACTATACTAAATCTATATTGACAAACAAATGTAATAAAATAAAACCTTTTATCTTGGTGCTAAATCAAAACTTTCGGATCCAATCTTTTACCCTACGGTATCCCCAATTCATGGAAATTCGGATAAACCTTGATTATATCCTGTTCGGTAATTTCTAAGAGAGCAAGATATCTAAAGAATACTTCCTGAATGCTCTGATCTGTCCATTTGTCCAGTTTATCATCATTCGTTGTAGGTATTTGCCATTGATTAAACAAAGTCGCCAGTTCTTTGTAACCAATAGGCTTTTCACAAAAATATCTGGTTCGGGCAATCCTATCACCAATCATAATAACGTAATGATTAGCCATCCACTGTTTCATATACAAAGGAGTTGGATAGCACCCGGAATTATAGAGCGTATTCTGTATGTTCATATAGCCCCCCTCGATGGTGTCAGGGAGTTGGAAAGCCATAAGTGGATGGCTGCCCAAATCTTTGCCCATCCGGGCTGAACATACATTTGGGCCTCCCCGACAAATCGAGGAGTGAGTTGACGATCACAAACCGCCACTTAAAAGGTTTCCACACCCTAAAGCCCTGAAAGGCTTCTCAGGTATCTTACAATTCTGTATATAAAAGGCAAGTTGCCTGCCACATTTAACAAATTGATAGCTTTTTATTGTATCCTTATGATTGACCCCTGATCCTAAGGCCATTTTCATGCTTTTGCGAAAAATCCACTTCCTGTTATCCGTTGCCCTATTAAGTGGCTGTCTCCCGGATGAGGGCGATGTTTCCGCCCGGTACAATGCTATTAATCAACGGGCGCATATTGAAAATATGGCCGGAAGTCTGGCAACCTCTGCTCAAAATCTGTCCGGCTATCTGGTCGCTTCCCAAATGAAACGCAAAACCCCTTTGCAGGATGATGGTAAAATCCTCTCTGATAAGCCCACAGATTTTACTGTTCAGAACAATCCTAAACCTGTTCCACCCACGGGCATTCATGTCAGTTCCTGTGGGAAATATGGAGCAATTGCCTACTTCACGCAAACACCTGCCGGAGTTGCCAGCCTGAAACAACAGGGAAATACAATGGCGGCTTCTTTAGCTCTTAAATTTGGAAATGATGCTGTCGGCATGAAAAACGCTAATAATGTTCAATTACCTAAAAAGGGAATAGAATTGGGTTGTGCTGCTGGAGATGATATTGTGGAGGGTTCACCCATCTTTGTAGCAGGTTTTCTCGCACCTGACGGCTTGGGTGGCTTGCCTGATCCAAAGAAAACTACCCAGCCGACTTTCAAAAGGGATATAACGCTACCTTGTCCCACCGGAACTGATGGAGTAATCAAACGTGAACAAATCTGCCAACTCAAATTTGCTGATAATGAAACCACCAAAGAAACAGGCACTATCAAGATTGGCAATGTAACCAATGAAATTCAACGACTGAATAAATCCTGGGAATGTACGCCTAATTTGGCAACGACATTGCCCCCTGCTACTTCACAGGAAATCAACACGTATTGTCGTGATCCCAGCCAGGACATCGCCAAACCCGCCGATGATGTAATCGAACTGCAAGTTTCCAGTTTAAAGCAGGAACTGGAAAACAATGGGCCGGGGTATTATACTTTCTTCTGCCGAAAAAATAAGGATGGCTCCAATACCTGTGATGCTGAACCCTATAATCCTGAACCCAAAACTTATCTCAAGTGTGATCAGGATACGCCACCCCCACGATTTACCATTAATCCTTATTCACCCATGCAGTTAAACGCTAATGGTGATCTAATCGGCAACGCCACAGAAAACAGAGATTGCGGGAAGGGCTGGTATGGAAAACTGACAGCCCGGTATCTGACCAGACGTTGCCAGTTGATAAAAGTCGTTGATGGAGTCAGTCAGGTAGTGTCCACCCCTCAAACCATCTACCGGGTGGGTTATGCCGCCGCTCAATGCGAACGGGATCTGAATACAACTGTCGTTTGTCCGGCCATTGCCGGGTCTAACCCTAATAATCGACTTCCCATTGTCCGCCATGTCACTATGAACATTCCAGTCGCTCTGGAATGGAGCATGAGCAAGCCTTCACCTAATGCCTGGGACACGAGCAGAATGTCAACCAATGACAGTCGCCTGGAAATCTGGCAGACGGCCGATGAGAGAGGCTATGTTGTACCTGATATTTCAGCAGCGACTCTGGATGCCGCACCCAATGACCTGATTTGGTCAGAGCTTCTGGTAGATGCCATGCGCAAACGCAATCCTGCTTCTGTTTCTGATCCGATTATCTCCTGTAATAACGCTGGTGATCCTTGTGGGACTGGTGGAAACAGTAATGGTATTGAGATTTGGGTGGATACAGGTGCGCTACAAAATGGTAATTATGGTGGAGCTATTCAAAGCCTTCCCAGATTATATTGTTCAACAGTGCCGGATAATGAAGAAGACGCAAATCCTGTTTGTAATCCGATAATGGGTCGTAATCAGCCTATGTGCGCAGGGGAATGTACACGGAAGTTGGGTGCTTCTGACATAGATGTCAGAGGACAATATTTTGAAGAATTACTTACAGATTATTTAAGTAAAGTCGATCATCCTCTGCCACCGGATAACTCCATCACAAGGTTGAATCCTTCAACTTCATTACCTTTATTCAATGACCCTACCGTATTATGTGAGTTGGCTTCATCACAGGCAAAGCGCCTGATCATCTTTGGCATTTTTGATGAGACACAGGATTTTGACAAGCCTGCTGGATGCCCGGCATTAGGTGGTGAAGCCTATAATTCTGTTAGAGACATGATGGATGCCGCGGTCGATAAATACAGATCAGGCGGAGGCGATTTACTGATTTTCGCCAACCATATTACTTTAGGTAATGAGGGCAAGCCAGTATATCATCTTTTAAATCCAAACGATCTGACAGACGGAGGATTGGTCAGTACAACCTTAGCAAACTGGCTGATAAGCCCAATCCCAAAACCAAATCCATGTGCCAATGTTAATTAATGCACTTTACAAAGGCGATACAGACTGCGAGGTTGCATTTACATCCAGGCGGTTCATGCTTGAATAGATGGCTGTACTCTTTGTGCTGGCACAGTTGTCAAGATATTTTTTATAAACTTCATCATTGGCAAATCGGGAACCCATAATACGAATGCCAGAGGCTTCTTTCACAAAGACGTTGATTTGCTTGATAACCTTGACTACTTTTCTCTTATTTTCTTCGTCTGTTTCTGTGATAGTTTTGAAGTAGCCGCCTTTATCAGCAGGCTCATAAGAGAGAATGGGTTCATCGATTTTTTGTGAACGGACGTAATATTCGCCATTTTTAACAGAGTTAGTGCCTACGCCCATATTCTCTCTGTTATATTTTACATTAAACTTGATGTTATCATAACCTGACACACCTGTAGAAACCTTGTCGCTATTCTTGCTGTTTACACGTGAACCAAGTCCATAATACACATTACCGGCATCGTCTGAGATACCGTTGTCTGTGAAGGCAGAATTTCCTATATCTGCGATAATGTCTAATTTAGAGGCAACGCTGTCAATTTTATATTCGGCTGGCTTCGTTCCGCCACCGGAGGGATTAATCGGGTCACCTTTATCACATGAGGCAAGACCGAATGTCATTGCACCGAATAATGTAACTAAGCCCTGACGAAAACTAAACTGTGCCATCACGTTCCTCCCTGTGTTGACCCGTAGAGTATAGCAGAAAATATCCTCCTTCTCAAAAGATTTTGAAATTAGTTGCACAAGGTATATCATGACGGTATTAAGTGTTTGTTTTGAAACAAATTAATATTCATTAAATTAAACCACTGATTTACAGCTATTTCTCCTTTGACCTTCTGAGCATGGATTCCGGCCTGTGGAGTGATTCGCTTTACCCTGCAATTTAGGAACTTATACCTTTGCTGCTTTTCGGAGCCGATATAGAAAATGTATAGTCAGCACTATATATTTTGTATAGTGATCACGCCGATACAGATCATCCTGGCTTGTTCATGTTTGACCGTACTTAATCAACACACTTTTTGAAATCTATGCGCATTGATTGAACTATCATTTCTCCTGTCAATTATTACAGGAGAGAATATGCACCTTTTGACTGAAAAACAGCTTCAAGAACTAACGAAAAACGGCTTGCCTAAAAACCGGAGCAAAGACCATTTTCCAGTCGCTAAACTATTTACTCCTGATGCGGGGGCAACGTGGCTCTTAACAGAGCTGGACAATGAAGACCCGACTATTGCATTTGGTCTTTATGATTTAGGCCTTGGTTTCCCTGAACTCGGATATGTCTCTCTGGAAGAATTAAAAGAGGCTCGCGGCCCATTAGGATTACCTATTGAGCAAGATAAGTATTTTGAAGCGGAGTTCCCATTAAGCGTTTATGCCGAAGCAGCACGAAAGATGCGGCAATTTACAGAGAATACTAGTCTATTGGAACAATTAGCCCATTCACTGAAAATTAAAAGGAAGCCAAAGCCTTTATAGAATGAGGGTTCTTATTATTCCCAAGTCTTCTCAAATTATTCTACAGGAGTTAACCCATTCTCAAAACATATTTTATTTCTAAAGACAAGCGTTTTTCTCTCTTGTATGGAGATTCAATGGCTGTTTTGCCACTAATAAATACTGAATTTGACATGGTGTTTGCTGATCCGCCTTATTTTCTTTCAAATGATGGTCATTCCATCCACAATGGGCAAATTGTATCCGTCAACAAAGGTAAATGGGATAAGCTGACTGACTTTGATTCTGTCTATGCGTTTAATAAACAATGGATTGCTCTTGTCCGTAAGAAGATCAAAGTCAATGCCGCCCTTTGGATAAGCGGAACCATTCACAATATCTTTTCCATTGGTCAGGCATTAACTGAATTGGATTTCAGGATTTTGAACATCATCTTCTGGAAGAAAAGCAATCCACCGCCTAAAGTTCAAAACCAAGATGTCCGTAAACATTATATAGAAGGCTGGCTATAAAGAAAACCACCAGATGATAATCATGCAGGGGAATGACAAATAATAATAAAACAAAAATACCTAATTCAACAATTGCCTCCAACGGATGAAAAGCATACGCAGCCAAAGGACTTGGGTTAGTAGATTTATGATGCATCAATCGGTGCATCCAATAAAAATAAGTATCATGAATTATCATCATTAAAATGAAAGCGAAATAAAAATAAGATTTACTATACTGGTTAATTTCAGAATAATAATAGGTATGAGGTCTTATAGCGTCATTCAGCAACATAATCACAGGTGGAAGTGTAAATATCATAATCGATAGAATAGAAAACCTCTCTCTGGTAGTCTTTTAATGCCGGAAATCTGAGTTGTATTTTCCTAAACGAAATACGTTTTTTAAGCAAAATATAGAAAACAAGAAATGCAATACCGGCAATGATACTATAATTTCGGACATTTTCAATTAATATATAGATAAATAAAATGTAGTGGGCTTGCGATTAAACAATATAAAGAAGATGCGTTAGTAACTGAATTGGATAATGGTTTTAATAAAGTTCGTTGTATCAGGGAAGATCATATAACACCCTTCAAGACAATACAGAATTTTCTTTTTTGTAGTTTTAAAAGTCAAAATAGTTAAACACAATGAAAAAACTTTTACTACCGCTAAGCATTTCATACTTATCTCATTTACAATTGCAGATTAAAAGTCTAAAACTTATAACTATATCCGACTCTAATGACCTGTGTTTCGTAGTAGTCCTTACTTACATATCTGAATCCATCACCGAAAATCTCTTTCTTCACAACCATCATGTTCAGCAAATCAGTGGCATTCAAAAATATTTCCCCTCTGGCAATAGTCTTTTTTATACCTGCGTCTATAGAAAAACGTGCGCCAATTTTACCCTGGGGAATTATATCTGGTGCCAGATATATGGCTACAAACTGAGCATCTATCTTTTTAGGTAAGTGTATCGAGCCGCTTAATTTTACATTACCTGATACTACTTCTTGCTTCTCTGCCGAAAACGTATGCGGCGTAGGATATTTGTTTTGAACTGAGAAAGCATCAATAATATTCTTATAAATATTAGTATTTAGATTAAAGGTGACGAAATGACCTACTTCTTGCGAAAGCAATAATTCAATTCCTGTATTATAACTACGTTTGGCATTCTGGAAGATAGCGTAAATCAGATTACTACCAGATACAGTACTGGAAATACGAGTAATAGTGCCATCAGCAATACGATGATAAAACGCCGAATATAAGTAGCCTTTTGACCAACCTGTTTTGTAACCCAATTCTAACGAATTGGTAAATTGTGGACCAAGGGCAGGATTCCCGATTTTAATAATTTCTGCATCATCATATTTCGGGAAAATACGGATATCTACCTCATTCGGTCGGTCAACCCGACGGTTGTAGAAAAAGGATAGCTTATTCTTGTCATTGATTTTATAAGCCAGACGCACATTCGGGAAAGGTTGCGTATAATTGTAACCATCACTTTTGTAGGTGTTATGATTGGGATTTACTTCATAACGGACGCCTACATACTCAAGACGTAGCCCGGCTTCTACTTCATATTTCAGATTTTCAAATACATAAGTTCCATAAAGTGCAGGAATGATTTCTTTGTAAGTAGCAGCTCCTCCGGCGTTGACATCCAATGGTGAATTAAGACCAGGAATAAACAGCATATTGGTTGGAATTACTCTGTGTCTGAACTTTAATCCGGTTTCAAAACGTCCATATTTTAATGGACGAATATAATCAACATTCAAATCACCTACGTGTTCGTCTGAAATCAGTTTGAAGGCATCCAGACCTGCATAGGTAAGCATGATATTCGTAAAGAAATATTTCTCATCTTCGCGATGGAATGTATAATTAAAGCCGATATTTAGTAGGTGACCTGCTTCCTTGAATTTGTGCTGATAAGCTGTCGATGCCATTACCGTTGTTTTCAACTCATCTTCCAGAAACTGCCATAGGCGGCGTCTTTCGGTCAAATCGGCATTGAAAAAGGGTTCATCACCATTATCCAGTATCTTTTCACTACTGAAGAAACCTGAAACCGTTAAGAGGTTGCTATTATTAATGTTCCAGTCGATACCTGCTTTCGCTGTTGGCAGGCTCGTGCGACGGTTACGTTTGGTTTGTTGCCTTACTATGTCCCCATCGTTATAGAATCGGTCAACGAACTCATTTTTATTCAAGGTTTTAGTATATAGATAATCTCCCTGAAAAAAAGCATTGATTTTATTCCGGCGATAATTGAGCGAGAGAGAAGGGTTGATTTTAGGTGTTGCCTGATAATGGGAACGAATAGAAGGCAGATTCTCCTGTTTTACCCATAAAGCACCCAATCCTCCAGCTAATCCTGCTTTGCCGTTAAAACCTTCCTGCTTATTGGCTTTATAAATAATATTGATGATTCCGGCATTTCCGTTAGCATCGTAACGGGCAGAAGGATTATTGATAATTTCGATTTTCTCAATGGCAGAAGCAGGAATATTATCTAAGCTTGTCTGACTGCCAAAGCCTGTCAGTGCAGTTTGCTTGCCATCCATTAGTACAGTTATCTTATCACTGCCCCGTAATTGTACCTTGCCATCCTGAATAGTTACACCGAGCAGGTTCTGCATGGCTTGTAGCACTGAACCGCCGCTCTGACTGATATTATCAGCTAAAGTAAAGGTCTTTTTATCCATTTTATTGCTGACTTCATCTTGCCTGGCAGTTACGGTTACTTCGCTTAGGAGTTCTATTTTTTCGACCAGGTCAATTGTGGCGACATCCAAAAAAGTGCTCAAATTGCCTACAAACAGCGGTTGCTTTTTGGTAGAATAACCTGTAAAGGAAAATTCCAGCAAATAATTCCCCGGTTTGATATTGCTTAGGGTAAATCGGCCCTCCTCATTTGTAATAGTTCCACTGATAAAACTACTGTCCTTTTCATTTTTCAGTACCACATTTACATAGGGCAACGCCTCTTTTTTGCTTTGATCTTTTACATTACCTGAAATACTTACACCTGAAATTTGCGCAAGACTACTCAATGGAATCAGGAAAAGTAATAAAAATAGATTCTTCATTATATGTGTTGTAATTTTTGAATAATGCTCTTAATTGTGCACGATAATAACACACAAATTAGCAACTCCATTTTGTAGAAATTTTGAATTTATTGGAAAGTGATAGAAAAATGATGTTGATTATTGGTGAAAGTATAATTGATTGTCCAGTTATACCGATTACAGATTTCTTTAACAATTGACAGGCCCAAACCGTTATTAGGTGACTGGGATGAGGCTGATATAAAGCGTTTAAATAATGTATCTTTATTCAATGAGTTTGTGGCTGAATTATAGATGCTGAACACAGGCGCCTGATAGTTAATGCCAATCATCCCATTCTCAATGTTATGTTTGATCGCATTGACCAGCAAATTGGTAAGCATAATTTCCAAAAGGTGTTTGTTCCCATTAATCATAATGGTTTCTTTGATGAGATTTTCAATGCTGACTTGCTTATTAGCTGCATAATCTGAAAGAATCTCTATATTTTCATTTAGTACCTTATTCAGATGAATAATTTGCTCGTCTGAATATTGATGGTTTTCAATTTTAGCCAGTAATAAAAGGTTTTTATTGATACGTGATACTCTTGCCAGTGGAGTATTCAAAGTTGTAATTAACTCCAACTGCTTTTTATTTAGATTTTTGTCTTGTAGCAATAAATCTATCTTTGATTTTAATAGAGCTAATGGTGTTTGCAGCTCGTGTGAGGCGTTTTCAGTAAATTGCTTTTGCTGATTATAGACTGCAATGTTATTGTCTATCAGTTTTGTAAGCACCTGGTTTAGCTCTTCAAATTCTTCAATATCTGAAACAGCTAATTTTATGGGCTTCTGGCTATTCAAGTCAAAACTCTTAAGCTGATTCAATGTATTTTTAAAGGGCCGCCATATCTGCGTGGAAATTTTTCTATTGAGTAGAATAAATCCGATTACCAGTAAACTAAAAAACAAAATTGTGACGACTGCTATGGCAATCACAGTTTCGTGGGTTTCTTCTACATTCGTTTCAACCAATAAATGGTAGGGTTTGCCCTGAATGTAAAAATAGGTAGAACGCCCTCTGAAACGTTCTCCAACCTCATTCGCATATTTATTCGGCCTAATGACTTCATAAACACTATCTTTCTTTACTTCAAATGGTTGAACCTGCCTGATTTTTACCCCCGGCTGAATCTGACTCCAGACATTGATGGCCTCGGTTATTTGGTTACTACTAAGATTATTTTTTTTAAACCCATCTTTTATATGCCCTTCAACCGTTTTATTGTGAACATCAAGTTCATTTAACCATATCGTATCGACTACCCAATAGTAAGCCGGAATGCTCAGAATCAGTATTATCAGGGCATAAAGTGTAAAAGCGCGTAAGGGCTTGTTTAATAACTTACTCATAATTCCCATTTGTAACCAGAGCCGTATATGGTTTTCAAATAATTTCCACATCCCGCATCTGCAAGTTTTTTCTTTAGATTTTTAATATGTGCATAAATAAAATCATGGTTATCAAGCATATCAGCTATATCACCAGAAAGGTATTCTGCCAATGCACTTTTGGATACCACCCGATTTTTGTTGCCAATAAAAAACAGTAAAAGGTCAAATTCTTTACGTGTTAGCGTTACAACCTCGTCATTGACTTTTACTGTCTTTGCTAATACGTCAATCTGCAATTCCTTCTGTTCAATAATGTTAGTATTATTGAATTGCTTGCGACGTATCAATGAATAGATACGGGCAGATAATTCAGGTAAATGAAAAGGTTTTGCAAGGTAATCATCCGCCCCTAATTTTAAGCCACTTACTTTATCTTCAATGGCATTTTTAGCCGAAATAATAATGATACCATCTTGTCTATTTTGTTCCTTAATTGCTTGAAGGAGTTGTAATCCATTGCCACCCGGTAGCATAAGGTCGAGTAATATGCAGTCATAGTGGTACAGATTTATTTTTTCGAGGGCTTGGGTATAAGTTGCCGCAAATTCGCAAAGATAGTTTTCTGTCTCCAGGTAATCGGCAATGTTTTGTGCCAGTTCTTTTTCGTCTTCTATAACCAGTATCTTCATACTGACAAAAGTATTAATTCAATTCTGAATTAATTTGGAATAGAGAAAATATCAAGTAGATAAACATTTTATTAGTACCCAAATTAAATAATGAAAAACGACCAGAATGTGATTAACTTTGGTTAGAAAGGTCTGTACTCCTACTTACTATTGTAGACAAATATTTCTTTCAAGTCCCAGAAAATAAATAAATTTAAAAGAAGATTCAGAGCCTGTTTGTATTCTTTTTTCCAATACTTGATTCTGCATGAAGGGCTTCATTCTACACTATTTTAGTGTTGTTTAGTGTCTACAATATGCTGTTAACAAATAGATAAACCCTTATATAATTTTCCAAACAATTTATATAATTATCAGCCCCGTTCATTTGAAAATAGTGTTCTAACGTAATCTTGGCCGTTTTTTGCCAAAACCACCTTACATCCTATTATAACAGTCTGGTTTCTGGAATACTTTTTTCGTGATTTTGAAAAAAAAGATTGCCATGAAAATACATTCTATTATCGTCACGTCATTACTTACAATGAATGCCCTGACAGGCTTTGCTCAACACCATCAACACGAGCACCAAAAAACTGATACAATTAATACAGGACATCATGAGATGATTAAACATGATTCCTCTATGAGACACATGCCTCCTATGAGTCATGCCTTTTCTCTCAATCTTCCCATGAACCGTAATGGTTCAGGCACGGCGTGGCTACCAGATGCAGTCCCTATATATGGTGCTATGATACATAGCCGGAAATGGATGTATATGTTGCATTGGAATATAGCACCCAGATATACCATACAAAATATTGGCAAGGAAAACGTGAGAAGAGGAAAAGCATTTAGCGCACCTAACTGGTTGATGTTTATGGGACAAAGGAAATTAGGAGAAAAAGGCTTATTACGATTTAATACCATGTTATCTGCCGACCGTATAACTGAAAGTGGAGCTGGCTATCCACTTTTATTTCAAACGGGTGAAAGCTGGCAAGGACGGCCTTTAGTAGATTCGCAACATCCACACGACCTTTTTTCAGAGCTTTCTATCGGATACACATATGCTTTCTCAAAGAAATCAGATTTATCATTTTATTTAGCCTATCCTGGAGAACCCGCTTTAGGTTCAGTAGCATTTATGCATCGTCCGTCTGCTTTAGCTAATCCTGATGCACCCCTTAGCCACCATTGGAATGATGGAACACATATTACATTTGGTGTAGCAACCATCGGCTATCGGTTCAATAATCTAAAATTTGAAGCATCCTCTTTTACGGGTAGAGAACCTGATGAAAATCGCTATAATTTTGATAAGCCCCGTTTTGATTCTTATAGTGGACGTATATCTTATAATCCAACCAGTAACTGGTCATTTCAGGTTTCTCAGGGATGGATAAAAAGTCCGGAACTATTGCATGCTGACGAAGATGTAACTCGCACAACTGCTTCTGCTATCTACGCCAAAAATTTTGGTAAAGAGAAGTTCTTGACAATCACTACACTTTGGGGAATCAATCAACAAAAAGAAAGCAAGAGTGAAAATGCAGTATTAATTGAGGCGAGTCTGAGACACCAGAAATTAGCCCTTTATACACGCTATGAATGGACTCAGAAATCGGTCAAGGAATTGGATTTAAATGAAATAGATTTTAGCACGAATACTTTATTTCCTATCAATGCTTTTACGCTTGGTTTTAACTATGACCTGTTTTCATTTAAAAAAATTCGCTTTGCCTCAGGAAGCCAATTTACTCTATATTATGCTGATAAGCGACTAAATGAATTATACGGCAAAAACCCTGTTTCTGGACAAGTCTTTCTAAGAATATATCCATCCCTTATGAAAATGAACATTTAATTTTAATCAAAACAATTTTAACTATGAAAATTTTATTCAAAATCCTGACAGTGTGTATTGTCTTAATTGCAAGTAGTTCTTGCAAAAAAGATAA
Source organism: Emticicia sp. BO119 (assembly GCF_013912375.1). Lineage (GTDB taxonomy): Bacteria > Bacteroidota > Bacteroidia > Cytophagales > Spirosomataceae > Emticicia. The sequence continues at coordinate 224,548 of NZ_JACETV010000009.1, forward strand.
TGATTTGATTGAAGTACAACAACATGATGATAACCAGATGATGGGGATAATGCATGAAATGATGAACAAAATGGATCAAATGATGATGACGAAAGATCCAGATGTTGATTTTGCTATGATGATGAAAGTGCATCACCAAGGTGCAATTGAAATGGCTAAGTTTGAGCTTCAAGATGGGAGTGATAATCAGATAAAAGACTTGGCACAAAATTTAATTGCCGAACAAGAAAATGAGATTAAGGAATTAGAAAACTTCTTATCTAAAAATAACCCGAAAGCCAATAACCCTGAATTTACCAGTAAAATGATGGAAATAATGGATAAGATGGATAGGAATGCAGACTTGCAGATTATAAATGGGAAAGTTGATGAAGATTTTTCTACATTAATGATTGGACATCACCAAAGTGCCATAGAAATGGCAAATCTTGAAGTACTGAATGGAACAGATGGTCAGTTGAAAATACTGGCTGCAAGTATTGTTAAAGCTCAGCAAAAGGAAATCAAAGACTTTCAAGTATGGCTTTTAAACAATCGCAATTAATTCAGATAACTAATCTTATTATAATAAAAAGACATCAAACAGAAATTATTATGGCACATCAAAAATTTCAAGACTGCATTCAGGCCTGTAACGCCTGTGCAACTATTTGTAGCCACTGTGCTACAGAATGTTTAAAGGAAGAACATCTGCATCACTTGACAAAATGCATTCAACTCGATTTGGAATGTGCAGCAATATGCCGCTCAGCAGTAGAACTAATGAGTTTGGAGAGCGAATTTTCTGCTGATCTTTGTAAAATTTGCTCTAAGATATGCAAAGCCTGCGCTGAAGAATGTGAGAAACATGCAAAAATGGGTATGGAACATTGCCGTGAATGTGCAGAAGCATGTTATAAATGTGCAACTATTTGTGAAGAAATGGCGTTAGCTGTGTAACCTCTGATTTGCAAAAATCTATAATATTGGAATAGAGTGCCTTGCTAAAAGGTACTCTATTGTCCTTCTTAATAGTTATTCTTATAGCTTTAATTCAAGTAGAGAAAATTTACACATATAAGGTATTAGGGGTATATAGGAATAGACGTATCTGAAAATTATATAAAAGATAAAGAACAAAGTATAACCTTATTTTTAGGAAATGTTTGACATTTGTACTTTATTTCAACGAAGTGAAAAAAAGACTTACACAAATATTTTGTTTACTGATGGCATTCCAGGTGCTTTTTGCCAGCATGGGGTTTACCGTGATAGAACATTTGTGTAAGGTTAAAGGAAAAAAAACTTTTATAGTTTCTACACCGAAAAAATGTTGTTCTGATAAAAAAAGAGCAACAAGTTCTTTAAAGCTTCAGCATTTCAAGAAAACAAAATGCTGCGAAGAGCATACGACTGTTCACAAAGTCATTACGGATTCTTCGAATGGATACAATCCGGAGTTACAAACTCCTGCTTTTTTCTGGTTAGATAAACCAGTTTCAAATTTTACATTAAGTTCATGGGAAAATGAATCTGTTTCGTTTAGGATTCCTCATTTCTATGATGCTGCACCACCCCTATCAGGGAAAAATCTGCTTATACGTATCCGGACTTTTTTGATTTGATATAGAAAATTCATTTTCAACCATGCTCGTATCACGGTTGGCAATATAGTTTTTAATCAAAATCAAAATATCATGTCGGCTAATTTTAAAAACATCTTTATAGGGTTTTTTATCCTTATATCCTATAGTTCATTTTCACAAACCTTGAAGGGTATTGTTTTAGAGAAAAAAGCGGATGGCAAAGTTGAACCAGTTATTGGTGCAGTCGTTCGTTGGAAGAACTCCAAACTTGGTACATCTGCTGATATTGAGGGCAAATTTAATCTGTCTAAGACTGTCGATAATCGTCACCTTATTATTAGTTCAGTAGGATTTAAAACTGATACTTTAATAGTCCAATCGGAAGAATTTCTTACTATTCATCTGCAACCTGAATCATCAACGCTTCAAGAAGTCACAGTTAAAAGTGAGGCTACTGTTATTGATCGGTTAAATCCGATTCAAACAGAAATCATAACCACAAAAGCTCTTGCCAAAGCAGCCTGCTGCAACTTGTCTGAAAGTTTTGAAACAAATGCAAGCGTTTCCGTTAGTTATTCCGATGCAGTCACAGGATCCAAACAAATTCAACTATTAGGTTTAAGCGGAAATTACGTGCAGACCAATTCTGAGAATATACCCAATATTCGTGGTCTAAACACTACTTTCGGACTTAATTATATTCCAGGCACCTGGATAAGTTCAATTGATGTAGGCAAAGGCGCGGGGTCAGTGGTAAGTGGCTATGAGTCTATGACAGGACAAATTAATATTGAACTGCAAAAACCTGAACTTGCCGATAAACTCTATCTCAATACTTATCTAAATTCTTTTGGACGAGGAGAAGTTAATCTCAATCTGGCAAAAAAAATCAATAAAAAACTTTCTGTCGGCTTACTAAGTCATGTCTCTACGCTTCAAAACAGAATTGATAGAAACGGTGATAATTTTTTAGATATACCGCTTTACAATCAGTATAATGTTATTAATCGCTGGAAGTATCAAACTGACAATTATATGGTGCAATTTGGTATTAAAGGATTATATGAAGACCGCTTGGGTGGGCAAAATAATTTTCAGCCTGAACAGAGAGGTTCATCATTAGTCTATGGTTTTGGAAGCCAAACCAAGCGAATTGAGTTTTTTAGTAAAACAGCCCGTTTTTATCAGAGTAAGCCTTACAAAGGATTAGGCTTGATTTTAAATGGAGCAGTTCACGATAACCAATCATTCTTCGGGCTTCGTAATTATACTGGTGTTCAGAAAACTCTGTATGCGAACCTGATATATCAGAATATCTTTGGTAATACAAACCATCAATACAAAGCTGGCCTGAGTTATTTATTAGATGATTACAATGAAACTCTTTCAGGTATTAACCCCCGTAACCGCCAAGAGTCTGTACCGGGTGCTTTCTTTGAATATACTTATACTTTACCGGAAAAATTGACAATTGTTGCAGGCGGTAGAGTAGATATACACAATCTCTATGGCACAAGATTTACCCCAAGACTTCACGCAAAGTATGACATTAGTAAAGATATTCATTTAAGGGTAAGTGCTGGCAAAGGGTGGCGAGTGGCAAACCCATTAGCAGAAAATTATGGTCTTTTGGTAAGCAGTCGTTTTGTTGAATTTGAAAATACGCTTAGACCTGAAGAATCCTGGAACTATGGTATAAGTCTAAGTAACGAGTTTCACGTATTTGGTAATAAAACGTCTCTTATTATAGATGCGTATCGTACTGACTTTCAAAATCAGGTTATTGTAGATATGGAATCGGCTGGTTTACTTCGGTTCTATAATTTACAAGGACGTTCTTATTCCAATAGTTTTCAAGCCGAACTTAACTATGTTCCTGCAAAGCGATTCGATTTAAAAATAGCCTATCGCTTGTTTGATGTAAAAAATGATTTCCTTCAAACAGATCGAAGCCTGTTATTAAAGTCCAAACAATTCTTAAACCGGGATAGGGTTTTATTTAATATAGGTTATGCCTTACCCTACGATAAATGGAAATTTGATTTGACATGGCAATGGAATGGAGCAAGAAGAATCCCCGCAATGCCACAGCATATAGAAAGCTATTTCAAAGCATCTGCTACTGCACCGGGATATTCAAATATCAATGCACAAATTACCCGGACTTTCTTAAAATGGGATGTCTACTTAGGGGGCGAGAACCTGAACAATTTTACACAAGCCAATCCGATCATAGCTTCTGATGATCCTTTCGGAAGACATTTTGATGCAGGTATGACATGGGGGCCAGTCATTGGCAGAATGGTCTATATTGGTATGCGTTACAAAATCAAGTAAAAATCGAAAAACATGACTTTATATATTAAAAACATGGTTTGCGACAGATGCAAGATGGTAACGGCAGACCTCTTTAAAAAAAATAACATTAAAACGATAAAGGTTGATTTAGGCTTAGTGGAAACAGACTCTGAGTTAGATGAGAAACAAATTGAGGTTATTTCGAAAGGTCTGAAATCATACGGCTTTGAATTGTTAGATGACAAACGTAAACAGATTGTCCATATCATTAAAACTACGATTATCGAACTGGTACAAACTCAACCCGAGCAATTGAAGAAAATCAATCCTTCTGCATATATCGCTGAAAAACTAGGCAGAGATTATAAATATCTGACGACACTTTTTTCAGAAGTTGAGGGTACAACCATTGAACAATTTTTAATCAATCAGAAAATTGAAAAAGTTAAAGAACTCTTGGTTTACGATGAATATTCTTTGAGCCAAATCGCTGATTTGCTGTATTATAGCAGTGTTCAGCACCTTTCAATGCAATTTAAGAAGGTGACGGGTTTAACGCCAAGTCATTTTAAGCTATTAAAGGAAAACAAGCGCATCTCCATTAATCAGATTTAGATATGAAAAATATACTTATTATAGTTTCTGCCCTGTTGTTTTCCTCATGTATGGACATGAGTACTAAGCAACCTCAGCCCTATATCAACTACCCGGCGGCTTATGTAGTCAATGGTGAAAGTAGTACACTTTCAGTAATCAATTTAACCACCGATGAAATTTCTGCCACCATTCCCTTAACGGATGGAACAGTCACACACATGGAGGGCATGAATATGGGTAAGGCTTTATCTTACCCGCATCACATTTATCTGAACCCAAGTAAAACACAGATTTCAATTGCTGCCCCGGGAATGGATTTAAGTGAAGGGCATTCGGGTGGTATGGCCGGAATGAGTGGAAAAGTCGCGATTCTGGATGCAACAACAGGATTGAACATTAGAATTTTTAATTCTATTGGCATGACTCATAATGCTATCTATTCACCTGACGGTAAAGAAATCTGGACTTCACAAATGGATGAGGATGGAAAAGTCTTAATATATGATGCGAATACGTTTGCGCTAAAAAATACTGTCTCTGTTGGAATGGAGCCTGCCGAAATCACATTTTCTTCCGATGGCACAGTAGCTTTTGTTGCCAATGGAGCAAGTAATACTGTTAGTGCGATTAATCCAGATACTAAAACTCTTTTGCAAACAATCAATGTTGGCAAAAATCCTGTAGGTGCATGGGTTGGAACTGACGGACGCATGTATGTTGATAATGAAGACGGCCAAAGCGTTTCAATTATTGATGTAGAAACACTCAAAGTGGTCGAAACTGTACCTTTGGGATTTATGCCGGGTTTTGTGGCTTATCATACTGCTACGAAAGAAATGTGGGTTACTGACCCTAACGCAGGTAAGGTGCATTGGTGGGTAAAGGATAATTCTGGCAAAATGATGTATGCGGGGGCATTTACAACCGCTGCTGGCGCCCATGCAATTGCCTTTAAGGACATGACTGCCTACGTAACCAATCAGGAAACTGCCAGTGTTTCAGTCATTAATGTTATGCAACACAAGGTAGTTAAAACCATTTCTGTTGGTAAAAAGCCTAATGGTATCGTCATTAAGCTCTGACGATAACCTTAAAATAAAATACTATTAAATCATAAAATAATTCAAACAATGAAACCGACCATTTTTTCAGTTTTAGCAATCTCATTTTTTTCAATTTTCAGCCTGGCATTTAAAGCAGACCCACCTTCACAGGTAAAAATCAAAACATCTGCTATTTGCGAAATGTGTAAAGAGCGCATAGAAAAGCAGTTAGCTTTTACCAAAGGAGTTTCTGAGTCTAATCTTGATTTAATGGATAAAGTGGTAACCATTACTTTTAATCCGAAAAAAACAGATATTTCAAAATTAAAAAAAGCGGTAAATGATGCTGGCTATGATGCAGATGAAACAATAGCTAACGAAAAAAGCTACAACAAGCTTCCGTCTTGTTGTAAAAAAGACGGAGAACCTATGCATAATTAAAATTAATCAGTCAATCTTTAAATAGTAGAGTCATGAAGAAGATAGCAATAATTATTTTGTTTCTTGGAATCTGTATTATCTCTAATGCACAAATTGAATTAAAAACACCTCCACCAAGCCCAGAGGCTGAATGGAAACAAAAATTAGGTTTTACTGACATTAGTCTTAAATACGAAAAACCTCTGATGCGAGGTCGCAAAATTTTTGGTGAATTAGTTCCTTTTAATCAAATCTGGCGCACAGGTGCCGGAGAAAGCACAAGGATTCGTTTCAGTGAAGATATTTTTTTTGGCGGGCAGCCTGTTAAAAAAGGCAGCTATTCGCTGTTTACCATTCCTAATTCGAATGAATGGACAGTCATTTTAAACACAGATACAACAGGACATGGGGCATTTAGTTATGACGACAAAAAAGATTTATTCCGTATCAGGATAAAGCCAGAAACTACCGCCAGAACATATGAATCTTTTTCAATAAGCATAGAAGATATTTTACCGGATTACTCCGCTAAAATTTATTTAAATTGGGAAAATACCCAAATCAAAGTTCCGGTGAAAAGTAATGCAGATGCAGTCGTAATGAATGATATTAACCAAAAAATCAATGTTGAAAAAGTTGAGGATGCAAAATTCTTCAATAATGCCGCTCAGTATTATTTTGCTAATAAAAAAGACTTGAAGCAGGCTTTGATCTGGTCAAAAAGGTCAGAAGAAATGGCTAGTGACAATTTTAATTACGCCAACCTGACAATAAAAATACTGGAAGAACAAAAGGATTATATCGCGGCTACGAAGTCAGCTCAGAAAGCGATTGAATTAGGCAATAAAAAGAACCTAAAAGGGGCAGTTGCCAATTTACAGAAAAAAGTAGAGGAGTGGCAGAAAATTACAGGTATTACCGCCCCGGCTTCAAATACGATGCTTGCTGATAATAGCGAAAATCATAATAACCATTCTCATGGTGGTCATGAGATGTCTTCTATGAAAGAAAACCAATCTATTTTTAAACCTGTTTTGGATGCTTACTACACTATAAAAAATGCCTTGGTCGCATCTGATGCAGATGCGTCTGCCAAAGCAGCAGGAGTGTTGGTTTCTGCTATGAAGGCTATTGTTATGAATAAAATGGAAATGAAACAACACACTGAGTTTATGAAGGTGAACTCAAAAATCATTTCAGATGCACAGAAAATCGCAGATGCAAAAGATTTGAAGAAGCAAAGAGAAATATTCCAAAGTCTATCAGAAAACTTTTATACTTTAGCCAAAGGTGCAAAAATTTCTTCAGAGCCTATATATCAACAATATTGCCCGATGAAAAAGGCAGGTTGGTTAAGTAGCGAAAGCGATATAAAAAATCCCTATTACGGAAGCTCTATGCTGACTTGTGGCAGTGTAAAAGAGACTATTAAATAACTTTTCGAAGCCAAAGGAATTCTGTTTTCATTCTTAAGGATTCCTTTGGTTCTCCTAAAAAACTCTACCTGAAAATTATATAAATCAATGCAAACAGGCTATAAGCAGGTTTGTTCTCTTTCTCTATACCTTTGTTCTATCAAAATATTTAGACAATGGATAAAAATAAAAATATTACTTTAGAGATACCTCTTGAAGGGGTGGAAAGTGAACATTGCGCCTTGATTGTAGATAAGGGTTTGAGCAAAGTTCAAGGTGTATTAAGCCATAAAGTTGAATTAAATAATAACAAGGCTGTCATTACTTCATCTCCTGATAACAGCATCCTTACAAATGCAGTCAAAGAAATAAGGGATTTAGGCTATGATGTAACCACCGTAAAAAAGAATCTCGCAGTTTCAAATATGACTTGCGCCAGTTGCGCCAGTAGTGTTCAGAGTATTCTTGAAAATCAGGAAGGAGTTATTAGTGCAAACGTCAATTATGCCAATGCAACTGCACACATAGAGTATATCCCGACACTTGTAGATGCAAATCAGTTAAAAGCAGCATTGCAGTCTATAGGATATGACCTTTTAGTGGACGAAAGCGAGGAGGCGAAAGATGAATTGGAAAAAGCCAGAGAAAAAAACTTTGACTTATTAAAGAAAAAAACGCTTTGGTCGATTATTCTTTCAATCCCTGTTGTTGCTATCGGCATGTTTTTTATGAGCATCCCATATAGCAATTATATTATGTGGGCATTATCTACCCCCGTTCTTTTTGTTTTTGGCAAGCAGTTTTTTGTAAATGCCTGGAAACAGGCTAAGCATCGTTCAGCTAATATGGACACGCTGGTTGCTTTAAGCACGGGTGTTGCTTATTTATTCAGTATATTCAATACCGTTAATCCTGAATACTGGCATGAAAAAGGATTACATGCCCACGTATATTTTGAAGCAGCAGCAGTAGTCATTTCTTTTATTCTATTAGGTAAATGGCTCGAAGAAAAGGCTAAAGGGAATACTTCATCCGCCCTGAAAAAATTGATGGGGCTACAACCCAAAACAGTTACTATTGTGCATGAAGGTGGGCATCAATTGCAGGTTCCTATTCATAGTATTAAAATTGGTGACATCATTCTCGTGAAGCCCGGTGAAAAAATAGCAGTAGATGGTGAAATCGTAAGCGGTGTTTCTTTTATAGACGAAAGTATGTTAAGCGGAGAACCAATTCCCGTAGAAAAAGCAACAAAAGACAAGGTTTATGCGGGTACAATCAATCAGAAAGGGAGTTTTCAGTTTAAAGCCATCAAAGTTGGAAGTGATACTATTCTGGCGCAGATTATTAAGATGGTTCAAGAGGCACAAGGTAGTAAAGCTCCTGTACAAAAATTAGTTGATAAGATTGCAGGGATATTCGTCCCAATTGTTATTCTTATTGCCATTATCACCTTTTTTACCTGGCTCATATTTGGTGGTGAAAATGGTCTGACACAAGGCTTATTAACAATGGTAACAGTTCTGGTAATTGCCTGTCCATGTGCTTTAGGTTTGGCTACTCCCACTGCGATCATGGCAGGAGTTGGAAAAGGCGCAGAAAATGGGATACTTATTAAAGACGCTGAAAGCCTCGAATTAGCAACTAAAATAAAAGCGGTGGTCTTGGACAAAACAGGAACTATAACTGAAGGCAAGCCTGCTGTAACCAATATATATTGGAAAAACGAAAATCAAACAAACAGTGTTGCGTTAGTTTCAATAGAAAAGCAGTCTGAGCATCCGTTAGCGGAAGCGGTGGTGAAATACTTTAAAGACACTTTTCCTGCACCAGTACATCATTTTGAAAGCATTACTGGATTCGGTGCAAAAGCGATGGTAGCAGATGAGTTATATTTTGTAGGAAATGAGAACTTACTTATCAACAAAAAGATAAAGATTGATGCTCAATTAAAAGCAAAGGCTGATCAATGGCTCGGGGAGGCAAAGACAGTTATTTGGTTTGCCAAGTCAGATGAAGCGTTAGCAGTAATCGCTATTGAAGACCAAATAAAGAAAACGTCTATAGAAGCTATTAAGAACTTACAATCTCAGGGGATAAAAGTCTATATGCTTACAGGGGATAATCCTAAAACTGCTGCATCCGTGGCTAAAATGGCCGGAATAACAGATTTCAAGGCAGAAGTATTGCCTTCTCAGAAGTCTGACTTCATTAAAGAGATACAGAAACAGGGAAATGTGGTCGCAATGGTAGGAGATGGCATCAATGACAGCAATGCGCTGGCTCAGGCAGATGTCAGCATTGCAATGGGAAAAGGGAGTGACATAGCAATGGATGTAGCGAAAATGACTATTATTTCATCTGACTTAACGAAAATTCCACAAGCTATTAAATTGTCGAAAATTACGACTTTGGCTATAAAGCAAAATCTGTTTTGGGCATTCATTTATAACCTTATTGGCATTCCCATCGCCGCTGGTGTTCTCTATCCCTTTAATGGTTATTTGCTCAATCCCATGATTGCGGGGGCAGCAATGGCCTTGAGTTCTATCTCTGTAGTAAGTAACAGTCTTAGACTCAGAAGTAAAAGTTTACAATGAATATCAAATAACACAATATAAATTAAATTTAGAAAAATGGAAAATCAAGCATTCAAAACAAATATTAATTGTAGTGGCTGTGTTGCAAGGGTAACAAATAAACTGAATGAAACTGTAGGGAAAGATAATTGGCAGGTAAACACTGAAAATCCGGATAAGATACTGACCATTACTCATTCAGATGTTCCAACTGAAAACGTAATCGAGGCGGTAAAAAGCGCAGGTTTTAAAATTGAAGCGATAAATTAAATCTTCAAATAAGATTTACCAAGCAAATAATCAAACATTATAACTAATTAAACAATGAAAAATGTAATCTTAACACTCTCCCTCATTTTGATTTCAATGATGAGCGTATTGGGCCAGAAATCAACTAATTTAATCCCTAAAGTTGATTCAAAAGGTCATATTTATTATGAAAGAAAACATATTGGTACTTTAACTTCAGACGGAAGCTTAGACCATACCGGAAAGGCCATTACCAAAGTAGATGCTAACGGCAATATTAAGGATAATACTGGTAAAGTAGTTGGTAAAGCTCCGAAAAATGGCACGTTCGTTTATTATATTAATGGAACTGAGGAAAATTATACCGTTGGTAAAGAGTTGGTAAAGCATCTCACACAGGAATGTGCGAAGTAAAAAATGCAAAAGGAGAAATAGTGATGTTGCTACACGATAATTACAAACAGCAGGCAGCCTGTGCTGTACATTGCTTGTATGAAAATCACTGTATGCCTGCTGATAGAATGGCAGGGCATAAACATTAAATATGAATCATTATTAAACAGAGGTAATATAAGGTTATCTCTGTTGTGCTTATGAAGAAGAAAGAATTTATCCCTGCATTAGGCTACGATTTTCTGACAGCTTATTATGATTTAGTTGTCAAGCTGACTATGCCTGAAAAAAAGTTCAGGTCAATTTTGGTAAAAGAAATAAACCCCATGCCAAATGAAAAAATCCTGGAGTTTGGTTTTGGAACAGGTCAGAATTTACTGCTCGTAAAAAAACTTTGCAAAAATGTAGATTTGAAAGGCGTTGATATTGATTCTAAAGTAAAACAAATCGCTCAATTTAAGTTAGAAAAAAATGCAGTAGAAGCACAATTAGACTTATACGATGGAGAAGCATTACCTTATAAGGATGCGTGTTTTGACAAAGTTTATAGTTGTCTTGTCTTTCATCAATTAACTCAGGAAAACAAATTAAAATGTTTAAATGAGATTTTTAGAGTCCTAAAGCCAAACGGTACGTTAATTATTACTGACTGGGGAAAAGCTGCCAATTCTATTATGCGAATAACCTTTGCCTTGGTACAAATATTGGATGGATTTAAAACGACCAATGATAATGTTAAAGGAAACATGCCTTTATTTATAAAAGAAGCAGGGTTCGATAATTTAGCAATTCCAATATCTCTAAATACTCTCATTGGTACGCTGTCTTATTTTATCTTTCACAAAAAGTGAAAAGGTATTTTTATTCTCAAAACATGGATTACTAATATCTATATTTTTGGCACTATGCAGGGGTATTTCTTTTAATCTGAAAAATTTGGAATAAATGGCAAAAAGCAAACATTATTATATCCGAAAATCTCATAGATATTTAGGCATTATCCTAGGTATCCAATTCCTTTTTTGGACATTAGGTGGATTATATTTTAGTTGGTCTGATATGGATGAAATTCATGGGGATCATCATAAAACCAGTATTCACCCTATTAGTGGCGACATTCCATTGGCAAACCTTTCTGATATTCTGCAAAAAGTTAAAATAAATGATACTGTTAGCTATATTCTGGATATTCGTTTGATTCAGATTTTAGGTGAGCCGTTCTATCAAATCTCATATTCAAAAGAGCATGACAGCCCGAAGAGGATAAAATTAGCTCATGCTATTTCTGGAAAACTACGTGCCGAGCTTTCTGAGAAAGAAGCATCCAAGGTTGCTCAATTGAGTTTCGCGGATAAAGCCAAAATAAAATCAACTCAATACTTAACGACTGTTGACAATCATCACGAATATCGGGGCCAACCTCTCCCAGCCTATGCCATCACATTTGAGCATCCTTCAAATACCACTGTTTATGTGAGTACCGAATTAGGCACAGTCCAGAAATTCAGAAATCATAAATGGCGTATTTTCGATTTTTTATGGATGTTACATACAATGGATTATCAGGGTCGTGATAATATTTCTAACTGGCTGTTAAAAGCTTTTTCAATTTTTGGATTATTCACTATCCTTTCAGGATTTATATTGTTTTTTATAAGTACCAAGAGAACAAAAAAGCTATTGGGCTAGTAATCTGTTTTCGTTTCTTTTTTTGATTATATATATTCTAAAAATTAGTATGATAGAAACATTAAAAAATATTACAATAGAGTATTACATTTCTGGAAAGGTAAGTGTTGAGATTCATTTCTCACATTACTCAGGTAAAATGAAATACTTTTTAATATGTGCTTTTCTATTTATCTCAGGTTCACTTTTTGCACAGCACGAAAATCATAACATCTCTATACCTAATAAGGTTATTACTGTACCTAAGGCAAGAGAAGACAAAAACATTCAAAAGGCAAACAATACAGCCCAAACAGTAAGGTATGACCTGTACATCCGTGATTCCCTTGTAAATTATTCGGGTAAACAGAAAAGGGCTATAGCTGTAAATGGGCAAATCCCAATGCCTACATTGACTTTTACCGAAGGTGATACAGCCGAAATATATGTACATAATGAACTTAATGAAATGACCTCTTTACACTGGCACGGGGTATTCCTGCCAAATAAAGAAGATGGTGTCCCTTATCTTACTCAAATGCCCATAAAGCCTAAAACAACTTATCTATACAAGTTTCCTATAATTCAAAATGGTACACATTGGTACCATAGTCATTCAGGCTTACAAGAGCAAATAGGTATGTATGGCAGTTTTGTTATGAACAAACGTCCTGATGACCCAACATTTAGAAAAGGAATAGACGACTTACCCACAGTCCCAATTATTTTGAGCGAATGGACAGATTATAAGCCAGAAAATGTTCATAGAATGCTGCATAATGCGACCGATTGGTTTGCTATCAAGAAGGGGACTACTCAAAGTTATGGCGAGGCAATCAATCAAGGATACTTTGGAGTAAAACTTAAAAATGAGTGGAAACGCATGAATGCGATGGATGTAAGCGATGTTTATTACGATAAGTTCCTAATAAATGGCAAGAATGAAAATACTCTTTCACAGTTTAAAGGAGGAGATAAAGTCCGTTTAAGAGTATCTAATGGCGGAGCCTCTACCTATTTCTGGCTTAAATATGCAGGTGGGAGAATTACAGTTGTTGCCAGTGATGGTAATGATGTTGAGCCTGTTGAGGTCGACAGATTGATTATCGCTGTTTCTGAAACGTATGATATTATTGTTACCATTCCCGAGAATGGCATGAGCTATGAGTTTTTAGCAACTGCTGAAGATCGGACTAAATCCACATCACTGTGGATAGGTGAAGGTATGAAGATGAAAACGCAGCCCATGCCTAAACTGAAATATTTTGAAGGTATGAAAATGATGAATGATATGATGAATATGGACGGAAGTATGGATGATATGGGCATGAGTATGAGCTTGAACCAGATGGATATGAATGCTGTCATGTATCCGGAAATAACAGGTAGCAATACGAAAGAAATGAATATGGCTGATATGAGTCATCAATCACATCAACAGCCAGGCAATATAGTTACACTTAATTACGCCATGCTCAAATCACCTGTAAAAACTTCATTACCTGTCGGAAATTCTAGAATATTAAAATTTGAATTAAGCGGAAATATGAATCGTTACGTTTGGAGTCTGGATAACAAAGTCGTTTCTGAAGCAGACAAAATATTGATAAAGAAAGGTGAAAACGTAAAACTGATTCTTTCTAACGGCTCTATGATGCGTCACCCTATGCACTTACATGGGCATGACTTCAGAGTTATCAATGGGCAGGGAAAATATGCTCCTCTTAAAAATATTATTGATATTATGCCGATGGAAACCGATACACTAGAGTTTAATGCGAATGTCGAGGGAGATTGGTTTTTTCACTGCCATATTCTCTATCACATGATGAGTGGCATGGGGCGCGTTTTTACCTATGAAAACCAAGCGCCAAATCCACTCATAGAAAATCCTAAACTGGCACGCAGAAAGTTAAACTCTGACGATCGACGATTTCATTTTATGGCCGAAAATGATTTTGCCACTAATGGAAACGATGGGATGATAATGCTCCAGAACACCCGCTGGAGCATTGGTACAGAATGGAGATTAGGTTACAACAATATGCATGGCTACGAAACCGAAACACATATTGGTCGTTATATAGGCAAAATGCAATGGTTTATGCCTTTTATAGGTTTTGATTGGAGATATAGGAAATTTGGAATCAATGAAGTTGAGCGGAATATTTTTAAACAATCTAATACAAAGGATAACCGTAGTCTTTTGAGCCTTGGCTTTAACTATACATTACCCATGCTGATACACTTTCAATCCGAAGTATTTACTGATGGGAATGTACGCTTGCAATTATCGAGAGAAGATATTGCATTAGGGAAAAGATTAAGAGGCATGTTTATGATAAACACCGATAAGGAGTTTATGGGAGGCTTTGATTATATTGCAACAAGAAATATTAGAGCCAGAATTCACTATGATAGTGATATGGGTCTCGGTTTGGGTGTAGTTTTTAATTATTAATCATTAGTCCCTTTTATCTGTATAGAAACTAATAATCTCTTTATGAGACTATAAATAAGCCAATATATCATCACAATATTGCCAATAACTAATGAGATATTCGTTATTCCTAAAAAAACTATTAATTAAATCTTTAGAATTGGGTAATTATCCGACATCTTAATAAACCTGATAATTTATTGGTACACGGGTTGGTACACTGCAAAGGGCTATCTTTAATATGGTAAAACTTCATATTATATAAGCTATTGAAAATAATGGTGGGCGTAACAAGGATTGAACTTGTGACCTCTTCCATGTCAAAAATGAAGTCTGTTGAGTAGTATGGTAAAATAGTGTTTGTCTGGTATTTAAAAATACTTGGTTTTACTGCATTTCCTCTCTAATATGGTTTAGTAAAATTTAACCCAATCAGCGTTTTATTGGTACACGGGTTGGTACACTGCGAGGAGACATAATGCCCAAAAACACATTGCACCTTTTATCTGCTTTGCAAATTGAGCGTTTATCTCATTCAGACAATGATAAGATGTTTAATGATGGCGGAGGGCTTTATCTCTTTGTCCGTCACTATGGAGAGAAAGAATGGATTTTTCGGTACACCTCTCCGATTACCAAACAACGCCGTAAACAGTCTTTGGGGTCTTTTAGAGACACTAATTTAAAGCAAGCAAGAGTTTTAGCTTCTCAAAAACGTACCTTGCTTGAATCTGGCCTTGATCCTTTAATTGAAGCAGATAAACAACTCCAAAAGGAAACAAAAGAATTAGCTAAAAGAAAAAGGCTGCAAGGAAATACCGTCAGAAATGTATTTCAAGCATGGAAACAAAATGAATTGCAGAACAGGAAAGACAATGGCAAAGAAATCAAACGGGCCTTTGAGAAAGATGTCTTTGCCGTTATTGGTGATTTACCTATCAATGAAGTAACCAGACAAGAGATAAGAAGTATTTTAGAACGTCTGACTAAACGAAAATCCAAAAGCATGGCGAACCGACTGCTTGCTAATCTCAAACAGTTTTTTGGTTATGCTGAGGATGAAGAATTAATCAATCTTGATCCAACCAGACGTTTGACCAAAGAACGAGTCGGAGGCAAGGAAAAATCACGCAAAAGGTATTTAGAGGAACAAGAACTGACTCTATTAAAAGAGTTATTGCCTCAATCAGGTTTAAGAACAGAGTATGAAGCCTTAATTTGGTTTCTACTATCTACAGGATGCCGGGTCAATGAAGCCTTACGTGCTAAATGGGAACATTTTGATATATCCAGAAGAATGTTTGTCATTCCTGCTGAACATGCCAAGAATACCTTGAAACATAATATCTATCTGTCAAGGTTTGCTTTGAAACAGTTAATTATTCTGAAAAAAACAAGAACAACCCAATACCTTGTTCCTAATCGCAAATCAGATGGGCCGATTACCCGTCAGGTATTGACCAAACAGGTTACGGATAGGCAACAAGAACCCTCTGAAAAAAACAGGGTACATAACCCACAGGCATTGGTACTACCGAAAGGTCGTTGGGTCATTCATGATCTCAGACGTACTGCCGGAACTATTATGCAGGAATTGGGGATTATGCCGCATATTATCAAGAAATGTCTCAACCAAAAAATTGAAGATAAAATCATTGAAACCTATCAACGTGCCTCCCTCATTTATGAACAGAAAGAAGCCTTTGAAAAATTAGGGCAATATTTATTGGCTATTGGGCAAAAGAAAAAGTAGTAAGCGGCGAGTCACCCGAATTTATTTTCACGAGAAAGTTGAAATTGTTGAAGACAATGGTAAATATCGCTCGTTTTCCAGGCCGTGATGCGTGGCCCTAATTTATAGGGTCTAGGGAATTGTCCTGTTTTGCAACCATTCCACCAGGTGGCTTTACTGACTGGTATTAATTTCAGAACCTGACTTAAACGCATATACCCAAAAGATTCCTGACTAAAATGTTTGGTATCTGTCAACTCAATCCTCCCCGTTATCAATAGTGGTCTGCGATGTAGTGCAGTATGAATACTTTTTTCAAAAAGAAATAAAAAATCAAAATCATTAAGTTCCATAGCAACAAAAGAAATTCAGCATAAATAGTTTAGTCAACCATGCTATTGTATGTGTTCTTTTCAATTCAAGAAATTGAAAGATAACATGCCCCTTTTCAAAAGCATTATTGGTTTGTGTTTAATGAACTGATGAGTCGTTTGACAGCAAGTACACGAATCCTTTACCCAGATGTCCAAAGTTTTTGCTTCACGAATTTGTTCCGGGATAAAAGGAAAAGAAATGTCGAAAAATCCTACTGCCAATACAAAGCCCCTCCTTTTAAATCCTGACTTAGCTGATTCATCCCTCGAATACGAACTGGCAAAAGCAACAGAAAAATATCCCCTTTCCCGGATTCTTTTAAATACCGAATTGACCGCTCAGTATCTTTGCTTTTCAGCCTGCACTTTAGCAGCCTGGCGTTCCGGCAAACGTCACCGTTTGCCCTATCAAAAAAAGGGTAAAATCATTTATTACCGTCTCTCAGATTTAAATGCTTTTATTGCAGCACATGCTTCTCAACCTTTAGAAAATAAGCATTTCTGCCAACCACTGATTAACCGCAAAAGAGCAGCTCATGAGGTCAATTCTACCTTAGGCACCTTAGAGGTCTGGAATAGTACCGGAACAAAGGAATTGGTTTACATCAAAATCGGCAGGGCTGTCCGTTATCGCCCTTACGACCTGTTGGCCTTCAATTTGGCAAGACTTCGGGTTCGTAAGTCCTGAATAGTCACTTATTAATTTTTCATTCAATCCCCATCCTTACTCAACAGGAGAACGCAATGGTTAAACCAAAGGCGGAACTTACCGCTATGACTGATATTGAAAGAATTTTCCAATCATCTTCACAGGAAACCAAACATTTACCCCAAAACTTTGTCAATCCAGTTTTAGACTTCCCGGCTGTGAAGCATTACCCATGCTCAGCATTAGTCATGAAAAGTAAGCGGAAAAGCATTCAAAGCAAAGGGCTGTTTGACTTCCTGAAAACGTTGGGCATCTCCACCGAAATAGCACAATACTACTTTCATGAAGTCTGTGTGTACAATAAACAAACACAGGAGAAACTCAAAACGCTTGGCTTTCGAAATGAAGATGAGGGCTTTGAACTAATCAATCCCTTTTTCAGAGGAACCATTGGCTCGCAAGCCATTTCCTTTATTCGTGGGACAATGCCTAAACCCGAAAGTATCCATCTCTTTAAAGACAGTCTGGATTTTCTGTCTTTCTTGAGCAAACTAGGCGGGAAGAAACTGCTGGCTGATACCATCATTTTACATGCCACTACCTGTCTGGAGCAAATCAATCCATATATCTGCAACTATGGTTATAAGCACGTTTATTCCTGGATGAGCAATGATCAAACCGGACAACAAGCCAAAGCATATATCCAGAATCTTGTCAGTACTGAAGAGGAATCAAAGCACAAGCCGATGAATATGCTTTATGCTCCCTGTAAAGACCTTAGTAAATGGTACCAACAACAATTGCAGAATAAATCATAGGAAAGTACCATGAATTACGCACAACTCAAATCCTTATACCGGGTTTCAGAAATCGGGATTCATTATAAATACAAAGTTCCTTATAAAGACAGAGTCCATATAAATTCGCCCTCCGTTGCCTATGATGTGCTCAGATTGGCATGGGATCAGAATAAGATTGAACTCCTGGAACAGTTCAAAATCCTGCTGCTCGACAACAGAAGTAATTGTCTGGGATTGGTCGATATAGCTTCCGGCAGCATCAATAGTTGTATTGTCGATACAAGACTCCTGTTTTCTGCGGCATTAAAAGCAAAAGCCAGCGGAATTATTCTCGCTCATAACCACCCGTCAGGAAGCCTGACTCCCAGTGAAAATGACAAAAAACTGACTGAAAAAATCTGTGAGGGAGGTAAGATTTTAGATATTGCCATCTTCGACCACCTCATTGTTTCTCCGCAAAGTTATTATTCCTTCGCTGACAACGGTCTGATGCCCAAATAGCAATCAATCATTTGCACTTTTTTATTGAGTCTTTCCCACCAAAGGACAGATGCCTTGCAGACTTTTCACAGAATTATTCAGGGTGATTGCAGACAGATGAGTGAGGTAGCTGATAGTTCTGTTCATCTAATCGTAACATCTCCCCCTTACTGGAACATCAAAGACTATGGGACTATAGAGCAGATTGGCTTCTATCAGAGTTTTGAAGATTATATCAATCATCTCAACCTGGTCTGGAAAGAATGCCACCGTACCCTGATGGATGGTTGCAGGCTGTGTATCAATATTGCTGATACTTTATCCAGCAAAGCTATTTATGGGCGTAATAAGGTAGTGGCAATCCACACAGAAATTATCAAGTTCTGTGAGATTATCGGCTTTGACTATATGGGATCCATTATCTGGCAGAAAATCGGCAATGACAAAGGTGTCTTTTTAGGGTCTTATCCCTTTCCCAGAAACGGGGTCATACAGATAGACTACGAGTACATTCTTGTATTCAGAAAATCAGGGAAAAGCCCTCAACCCACCCTATCACAAAAAGAGTTTTCAAAAATGACTTTGAAGGAATGGCAGAAATACTTTGCAGGACATTGGAATTTTCCGGGAACGCTCCAGAATAAGGGACACATAGCTATGTTCCCTCAGGAACTCCCCAAAAGATTAATCCGCATGTTCAGTTTTATAGGGGAAACGGTGCTTGATCCTTTTGGCGGCAGCGGCACAACCGCCTTGGCGGCCAAAAATAACGGCAGAAATTCTATCTCCTATGAAATCAGTCCTGATTACACAGAAATTATTAAAGACAAACTGCAAACGTATCAGGGTGATTTATTCGGGACAAGTTTTGAGTTTATTCAGCAACAAGCAGATGCAATAGATTTTGCTGATATGATTTCAAAACTGCCTTATCTTTTCAAAGACCCACACGCATGACAGGCCACCTGATTATGCTTCTTTAAAAACTTACTCCCGTAAAAAGGCAAAGGGGACAAATGTGCCCCCGATGAACCCAAAACAACTTTTGCTGTGACTAAAAAAGGTTACAAATTTCACTACTTCTGTACGCAGATGCAAGTAAAAAATTACTATTTTCTTCATCAAATTCCTGTTCCGGCTGTTCTTATGTTCCTTAGTTGGTGGTGGTTTGATGCTGTCAGCCTGGCTCAAAGAGTGGAGATGACGCTTATCCCTCTTTTTTTACTAATAAAAAAAGCTCGTCCCTGCGACTCACTCCTTCGGAGTTCGGGGAGCTATCTCCATTCTTTGAGCCTTTTTTGCTGCCATCATCCACCACCCACAAAGGAGACCTAATGATGAACGGCCAGCTTTTCCCTGAAATATTTCAGGTGGCAGAAATCGAAATCAGTTACCGCAATACTACCCCTTTCAACGAACGAATTTTGGTCAATAAATCTCAAAGTGCTTATGAAATTCTGAATGCTTCATGGGATAAAGATAAAATAGAATTGGTTGAGCAATTCAAAATCCTTTTACTCAATCGGCAAAATCATTGTCTGGGAATTGTCAACCTCTCTACAGGTAGCTCCTTTGGTACGCCAGTTGACCCACGATTGGTTTTTGCCGCTGCCTTGAAAGCCAATGCTACCGCTCTTGTTCTTGCTCACAACCATCCTACAGGCAACGTATCACCAACCAATGATGATATTGTTACTACAAAAAGCCTTGCCAAGGCAGCAGAATTATTCGGCATAGCCATATTTGACCATCTTATTCTCTCCAAAGACGGGTTCTTTTCTTTTGGAGCCAATGGGCTTTTGCCTAAAAAATAAATTCAAACAACCAATTTACCCTTAACCGGAGGTCAGGAATGAACCAAACCAATGACATTTATACCCGTATCACCAATAAAATTCTGGCCGACCTTGAAAAAGGCGAACTGACATGGCGAAAGCCCTGGAATAGTGCACATTTATCTGAAAACATCCAGCGTCCTTTGCGCTGGAATAATATCCCTTATACAGGCATTAATACCGTTGTTTTATGGGCAACGGCAGCAGAAAAAAGTTATGACTTGCCGCATTGGATGACCTTCAATCAGGCAGTGGATTTGAAAGCATCAGTCCGCAAAGGAGAAAAAGGTACACAAATCATTTATGCAGACCAGCTATTGAAAGAAGAAGAAGACAAGCATGGTGAAAAACAAATCATTCAGATTCCTTTCCTGAAATCCTACACCGTCTTTAATGCCCATCAGATTGAAGGGTTGCCGGAACATTTTTATACAACTGCTGAACCTGTCCCGATTAATATACCCCAACGAATGGAGGCTATAGAAACTTTTTTTACACAAACAAAGGCTGATATTCGTAAAGGCTATAAGGCAGCTTATTATATTGGTGAGGACTATGTAGATATGCCGCCCATTGAAAGTTTTGAAACAGCCAAAGATTATTATGCGGTGTTGGCCCATGAGGTAACTCATTGGACACGACACCCGAAACGCCTCAACCGGGATTTTGGTCGTAAACAATGGGGTGATGAAGGCTATAGTAAAGAAGAACTCGTGGCCGAATTAGGTGCCTGTTTTCTGGCTGCTGATTTAGGTTTTGAACCCATGCCGGAGGAGAAGCATGCCGCTTACATCCAATCCTGGTTACAGGCATTGCAGGATGATAAAAAACTCATTGTCTTTGCTGCTTCCTATGCTCAGAAAGCCACCGAATATCTGCATAGTCTGCAAAGTCCGGTACTGTTCTAAACAAACAGAAGAGTGGCTATTTCAGGTTTTGTTGCTTTGGGTAAGTACACAAATTATCTTTTGTTTATGGGTGATTGAATGCTGTCAGCCTGGCTCAAACGCTGTGCCTGCGCTTATCCCTTATTTTACTTTGTAAAATAATCCCGGAGTGAACACTCTGCGACTCCTGACAAAAAATAGACGGCAAGCATCGATTTTTTGTCATTCGGGGAGCTACCACTGCTTTTCGAGCCTTTTTCGCTGCCATCATCAACCACAAACAAAGGAGATTTGCTGATGACAAACCCAACCGAAACCAATAAAAAATATCCCACACACCAGATTTTTCTGGTTACGCCCATTCCGGGTAGTGAAAAGTCCAATTGGCTAAAAGTTGCGGCCGTTTGGGCAAACAAAGACGGTAAAGGGTTTAATATTGTCCCTGAACATCCTATTACCTCCGGTGGAAAATATGTTATGAGACCGTATAGCCCCAAAACCGATAAGTAATAAAATCAGGCTAGGCAGATTGATTCTGCCTAGCCTCAACTTTTTTCTTCTATCTGTATCTCCGTTACCACCGTTTCTGCCTCTTCCGCATATCTTTCATCTACCTGATAAATAAACTGTGGCAACTGCTTTTTAAAGGCTAAAAATAAGGAGGTTAAACCATAGCCGAAAAGTGTGATCAGTTTGGAGGGTAATTCAATGATCATAGTATTCTTTTCTTGGCCTATCCTGAATTGGGTATGCACCACATACGAATAAGGGAAATCATCCATATTCCCGTCTTTCCACACCAGACAGAAATTACGGATCGAGCCTTCACTCGCATAAAAGGCAGAAGTATCATCTTGTGAAGTTGACCCCGATTGACCCGGATTATTTTCCTTCATCTGGTCAAAACGCAGTTTATAATTTTGGCTCATAAGGCTTATCTTTATTCGGTGCTGGTTTCCTGTCTCCTTTCTGTGGGTTCTTTGGAGTTGTCTTAGGCATCTCCCTGTTGATTTTGTCCCGGATTTGCTGATGAATTAAATCGGTATTCGATTTGCCACTCACTAGTTCTATGGCTGACTGGCGATTTCCCAGCTTTGAAGCATGTTCCATTAATTCCTGTTTCTTGTCTGTATAAATCTTCACGCCTTCCTTGCCCCTTGAAACCGACACATAAAACTGTTTGGAACTGGTGGCCGGAAAGGTAGCGGCAGGTTGAGCAATCAGCACCTGATCTACACTCTTTCCCTGTGAAGCATGGGAGGTAATACAATACGCATGGGATAAATGTCCGAAGTCCTGATTGATTTCATACTCGGTTTTGCTTATGACATTTCGTAGTTGAATTTTGCCTGAATTACTGACCTTCAATACTTCAAACATTTGTCCGTTGAGCAGGTCTTTCTTTTGCAGATCGAAGCCATTCCGGGTAACACGAACAATATCTTTCCGGGCTATCGGAATGAAACTTTTTTCATAGACTTCGTAATCCTTGCTTTTTTCTGTAGGCAATATACGTGTTTCTTTGGCCTCATTCTGAATATGAACCCCCTTCTCTGTACATTCACTAATCGTCCACTGACTACCTCTTTTGATATGGGGCAGGTTCTGGTTAAACTGGATGACCTGACCTTCCTGCAAATTTCGCCAGTCGGCTTTTTGTGCTTCAGTCAAGTACAGGTTTCGCAGACGGGAAACATTCAGTTCTTTTTTGCCCAGCATGCCCGATGATTTCATCTTTTGCCTCAGTGCTTCTGTTACTTCATCACTCTGTTGACGGGTCGGAGAAATCACTAAAGCTGTCTTTTTATTTTTTAGGGTGTCCAGATAATCATTCACCAGCATTTCATAGGGCTTTTTCGGGTCTATTTCTTTGATAGCTCCCATGTCTTCCAGTTTTTCAAAAGCACTGGCCACATCTCCCACCGATAAATCTTCTACGGCCTGTTTATAGACTTCATTCTTTTGCCGATAAATTTTACTGATTTCTGCGGTCTTGATTCCTGCCACTGTGTTCAAAATCCGTAAGGCATCCCCTCTGTCAACGCTGGCATGCTGACGGGTATCTCCTACCAGAATCAACCGGGCATTCTGTTGGTCTGCTATCTCAAGCAGGTGGGTCATGTCTCTGGTTCCTAACATCCCTGCCTCATCGACAATCAATACCTGTCCTTTCAATTTATCCTGCATGTCCCTGTCTAGTTTCAAACGGCTGACAGTATCAGCCTGCTTAAATCCTGACTCCCTGAGTGTCCCTCTGGAAGCCTCACTTGAAGGCGCAATGATGGTGATGGTCTTACCTGTCTTTTCAAGCAAAGGGACCAGTTCCTGAAGGGTGGAGGTTTTTCCTGTTCCGGCTTTTCCGGTAACAATCGAAACCCGGTTGGTTGTGCTTAACACATGTTCAATGGCAGCTTTTTGTTCCCCTTGTAATTTTGTTTCCGGTATTTTAGCATACAAGGGGCGTAATTTGCCAAAGCCCTGACGGGCCAGCCTGACCATTCTTTGTTCTTCTGCAAGCACGGCTTTCGTGGTGGTCATGAGTTTGCCTTTTTCTTCCACATGGATCAGCCGGGAATCCTGGGCAAAGTTTTCAGTAATTCCTTCTAATGAAACTTTTGCATGGCCTATGCTGTAGCGATAGGCAGAGGCCAACAGCCGTCTGTCTTGTAAGACGGATGCTCTTTCAAAACCATGCTGAACCGCAAAACCTATACAATGTTCCGGGGTCAGGAGGCGTTCTTCTTTCCGTTGGGCATAACGAATAACCGGATTTTCCTGCTTGCCTTCTTTTTCCGTATGCGCATGAATTTGTCTTCGCCATTCGATTGTCAGGTCTTCCATCGAATGGCCTTTCTGTTTTTTACTCCGGGTTCTGGCGCCTAATTCATCCAGTTCTTTTGCATCGGTAATGCCTTTTTCTTTCGCCACCCGACCGATTTCATCGGTACGTTTGGAGAACAGACCAATGACTGGTTTGGGTACTCCTTTGACTTCAAAAGAGGTTCGGGTGGCCTCAATCCCATATCCCAGATTATTCAGGTCATCGGACAGGTATTTCTGGAAACGTGCCTGATAATAAGGCATATCCCTTTTAATGTCCCGGAACTGGCAAGCCTTGATCCTTTGCTCTTGTTCATCCCAGGTCGCATTGAAGACAAAGCAATGGGCATGCAGGTGAGGGTCCGGCATCGACCCGTCAACAGGTCTTGCCGTCTGATGGGTGAAATCGACCCACAGAAGCTCGCCAGTGGGTCTTTCTTCATCCCGGCCTCTGGTGCGTACCCTGGTCTTACTGTCCTGCTCCATGTCCTGCATGGTCGCTCTGACGCTTCTTTCAAAGGCTTGCAGGATATGGTCGTCTTTGGAGAGGACATGCAGGATAGAGACGGATTTCGGACAGTGGAAATTGATGTCATAGCCCACTGTCCGGTCGTCTTTCGTCCGGGGAGTCAAAGCCTTTCCGGTCGCCGGATTGATATTATCGCACAGGTCATTGAACAGGTCTTTATTGACCTGTCCTTTGATGCCTAAACGTTCAGCTAAAAGACCCTGTACTTTCCCCTGTAATTCCTGATCAGTGACATAGTAATCAGACCGGGAAAGTTCATCTTTGAAATAGGCTTTGGCATGGGCGGCAGAACTGCTTTGTATCATCCGTATCATATACCATCGGATTTATACTCCACTACATGAACTATTTTGATAATTCGTTTGCTGATTAAACATGAGCTAACAAATGAGCGAGTGATTAACACTTGGGGCTGTCTTGTAAAACTGGCCGTCAATGGAATGCAGAAAGTATCAGACATCTTCCCTAAGGACAGCTTAGGTCTTATCTGACCTCTACAATTTCCTCATCATCAAACTCATCTGATAGTTTCTTTCTGTCTTCAGGGTTGGTCGGTCTTCTACCATAATACCTTACCCCCCGTTCATTATTAATCTCGTTTCCTTTCACAAAGGCGTCGTCTTTTTCCTGATTGAAAAGCTGATTATCGATTATATCCATGATAAAATGATCGCCCTGAATGTAACCAATACGGGCATTGAGGGAATAGCCTATACTACTTATGATAATAATATAGCCAATATATTGTTGCAGAATAATCAGCCCAAGGCCAATGGTGAAAAAGAATAAAGGCTCTAAAACAGTTTCAATTTGTCGTACATCAAAGGTCTTATTCTTCCATTTAAAATTAATAAAGATCGGGTGAATATCTCCCGTATAAACACTGGAACGGGCAAAATCAAAGACAGAAGGAAGACGTTTGATTTCCTGATATCTCAAATAACTAACCACAAGAAACACTATTAAAAAGAGATACCAAGAGGCAAAATGGGTGGTAAAATAAAAGCCAAAGCCATCTGTAAAACTACTTTCCCTTTCCCAATTTGGGTTATAATTATAACTATTTTCTCTAAGACGTTCGTGCAAGGATTCCTGTGCATCTTTCATGTAAAACAAGGGAGCGTAGGCATAGGCTATATAGCCAAGTCCCAATACCAACAATACCGCTTGTCCTAATCCTAAATATCTCTCTCCCATGTTCTTACGAATAAAGACTTCCAACAGAGTTCTTGGAAACGAAAGAGTACGTAGTGCCGCCGCTACTGCATGGGCTTCCAAAGTCCGTGTACTCTGGTACACAAACTTGAAGTATAGATTTTTTTTCATCTTGATAAAAAGATTGAGGTGATGAATTAAGGTGTATAGTTTTGATTAAAACTCATTTTTGTATGGTTCATTCCTTTAAACAGGCTATCGCCTTGTCTGTGCATATAACCATCCACACGAAAATCATTAGCCGTGCCACCTGTCCTTAGTCTGATAAAATCCTCCGGCCTTACTACTCTTTCCAGTTTAAGAGATTTGCCTCTGCTGTGTGAGAACTCTCCGGCAATCGTTACACTGGATGTCTCATCCACCACATAGGCATCACCGATTAGTTCGGAAGCATATTTATTCGTTTCTATATCTGCATTGGCATGAAAGATTTTGGTGCCTAATGTCCCTAAAAAACTCTTGACCCGGTATTCTGCTTTTTGACCACCCATGCTGGCATAATAATTCGGCAGGTTTTGGGAAATATACACCGTTGAAATCCGGCTGCTCCGTGCCGTGGCCTGATAGTCCGCATCATGCTCATGCAGGAAATTCTGTGCTTCATCCGCCCACAAAAATAAGGTTCGGTCATTGTCTCTGATTGACCTTTTTTCCATCGATCGCTGCCAGATGTATTTAAATAATATCTGACAGTCCCTACCGACTTTCTGATAGACCTTGACCGGGAGATTGAGCAGAATGATTTTGCCTTGTAAACAATCTTCCGGTTGGATATTGGAATCATATCGGCAGAACAGCGAATAAATGGGTTCTCTTAAGAGCCGAAACAGAAAGCCTGAAAACGTAAAATCAATAATAGAGCGGGTCTTTTCACTCAGAGAGATATAGTTTTCATTAAAAAATTGTCTGACGAAATTGTATAAACGTGCTTCCGGTACAGCGTTTTCTACTTCCATTTCGAGTGTTCCTGCTTCATCCATTTGCTCCTGTATCTCTTTGGATAAATGCAGATACCAGTCGTCCACTTTCTCATTGACTTTTTGTTGCGCTTTCTGAAATGCCCGGTGATAGGCATTTATAGTATCGTGTGAAACCTTATTATCCTGATCGGGCTTGGGAATCGACTGAACAATGTCATAGAGTGTCTGGATGGATAATTGCCCGTAAGCTATCAGGCAAAGGTCAATCACATTGAATATCAGCATATCCAAGGCGGTTTCCCAGAATGGATCATCACTTTTCCCGTTCTTTTCTTCTCCGGCTCTGATAACGGTCTTTAAGACCTCTACAATGTTTTCTGTGATGGATTGGCCGGATGCCTGTGCAGCTTCATATTGCAGGAAATTGAAATGATAATTTCCGCCGGGTTCTATAATGCATAAGTCTTTCTCACGGCCTGTTAATTGGCAATACTCCTGCCAAGTTTCCTTTTCATCCGGCTTTACAGTCAGCACTAATCCACCGAAGCCCGCTTTCAGGTATTTCAAGGCTAATGTTCGACCGGAACCAGAGGACTTGCCGGAACCGATGCCGCCAAAAATCTGTACGCCCTCTACCGCATGGCGGATTGTCCAATGTCCTTTATTGGATGAAGAAGAAAACTCAATCAGAGAAGTATCTAAGTTAAAGTCACTCATGCAAAAGAGGTAGGTTTATTCACACAAAAATTGTTACTCAAAAATAACTTTTTTTGTGGAAAGACCACGCTTTTGCCGAAATTATTTTTCGGACTATGAAAGTATTAGAGCGATTGCATGGCTAATAAAGAGGAATTGTTGGCGGCTTCTTCTCCTTCGGCCATTAAGATTTCCCTGTATCTGATACTGGTCATTGCTCTGTAATCATAGGGGGTGAGATGATCCGATAATTGAATATCATCCCTGGCTAACTTCTGACTGAACCATATTTCTGCGGCCATCGAACATTCCAGTTCTGGTTGGTAACCTAAAAACTTACAAATCCGGGCGTTAGCTTGCTGCAAATAAGGAAGATGCAGCTTACTATAGGCTTTGTAAATCTCGGGATTTTCAAAAACTCTGAAATCATTCCTGAAATCATGTTTTCTCATAACTTTAAGCAATTCATCTGTACAATAATATAATCGGTCAATATCAATATCACCAACGATATAACGATGATAGTATTCTCTCAAATCAGGTTCATACAGAACCGTCAAAGATTGTCTTGGGAGATAGCCTAATCTTTTTTCTATCAGCAAAAGCGTTGGGGATGCCAGTTCAGGACGCAGTCTGGCTAAAATTTCGTCCTCTTCAATAGAAAGCAAATCCTCTAAAGCATACTCCATGTCTGAATCTAATTCCGGCAGAGAAAGCCCGGAAAGATAGCTTTTTGATTTTTTATCCATTCTTTGCTCCGAACAATAATTTCCTTTTATTATATTAGCATAATTATTTAAAGTCAATATTTTTTATGAACAAAGACAAGGATACTAAAACTGACCTTTCTTTCCCGGAGCCTTTTGATGTTTATAATCAGGAGATGGCTGCTGATATTGAAAAGTTACGCGCACAGCAACAAAAACTGGAAAATCTTGAAACGGGATTGGGAAAGGCAATGCAGAGACTTAAAGATAATGGGCCTGCTCGGTTAGATATTGTACATTCTGTTCAAATATTTCAGGATGACATTAGAACAACTGAGGGGGAAATTTCTGCATTAAAGGCGAAAACGTATGATCAATTTGAGCGTATCTTTGCAGAACACGAAGTTGATCCTGAACTCGCAAATCAGGTGATTCAGGTGCTGGATAAAAATGTTTATCCTGAAAGATTTCAAAACAATACCCCTATCGAAGAGCAAACGCTGGATAGTTTAAGTAAAAATTCAGAAGCTAAAACCATATCGACTGAATCGTTAAAATCACCTGATGATAACCGTCATGAAGTTTCAAATACGCCCGAAGCAACTAAGCCCACATCAAAAAATGACTATACGATTTCTCTGCTTCAACGAAGGAAAATGGAACGGGAAACTGATAAAGCAGAGATCGGCAACAAAGCAAATGTAGTAGAAAGGGAAGCAATACCACAATCGAATTATCTGAATTATCAACTCAAATTACAGAAGCCCATTATCAAGGAGCAACCGAAAGAAAAACTGGTAAAAGATTTTTCCAAAAACAACAAAGATATTTCTCCCGATAAAGACTAAAGTTCTATTCTTTGTCTATCTGTTTATTCTGATCTTTGGATGGTGTATGACTTTTGTTCTGGTTTGGATTGTCTTTTAACCAATTAGGTAATTTTTCTTTCAAATGTTCTTTGATGAATTGTTCACGCCCTTGTTGCATCCCAACAATTCTTGGACTTACTGCTTCAATTTTTGAGAGTTTTTCTGCTAATTCAGGTTCATATTGGGCTATAATGTACCCGGCATTAAATCCCTTTAGGTAGTCAGGATCTATTTTGGTATTTTCTTCCATTGTTAAAAAGTTTCACGAGCATTTCTTTCCAGATATTGATTGATAGAATCTGTATCGTAAACAATTACCTTTTTCTGTGGTTGAGAAAAACGGATTTTCCCTTCATCACGCAATTTCTGCAAAGTGGTTTTTGATTTAATATTTAGTAGGTGCATGGCTTCTTCATCTGAAACCCATTTCGCTTTCTCTTTACCATTTTCTTTTTTTAGCCTTGCTACAACTTGTTCGACTAATGAATAAAATGCGTCTTCTTCGAGGCAAATGACCTGCATAGTAAAAGAGATATAAAATGAATTGTTATAAAAAACCTGAAACTATATCCCGCAATATAAACTTAATTTAGAAATATCTAATTGTGAATTTATATTTTTTCACTAATAAACTCTTTTCGATAAATGAATTTCATTTATAGCTCTATTAAAGAAATGCTTTATAGCTTGATTCCTTGCAATTGAATCTGTCATAACAATATTTTGAAGCTGGTTATCTCGCTGGAATAAACGTATTGCCCCTTCAAAAAATGCCTGTGAAAATGCGCTATAAACTACATCAGGCGGATTGTTACTTAGCATGTCTCTTAAATCTTCATTATGCAGAATTTCATGATTTACTTGCTCGAAACGTAGAAAATCGTCTTTAGTAAATTGTGTTCCATGCCGTTGATTGAAGTTATTAATTATTTCAGAAAGAGACCTTTCTTCATCTTCTGAATAAGATTTTGCTCCAAACTCTCTAATAGGTGTTAGAGGTATTGTGGAGCCAGTTGAAAGAGAAGCACTACCTTGCTCTTTTCGTTCAAGTCTGAATGCTTGAAGACGTAACATATCTTCAGTAATCTCAATTTCAGCAGGAATTTCACGGTTTGGAAGGAGCCTGCTTAACCAAGATACATAAGCATAGAGTTTTTCTAGTCCTGTATCTTCTAAACGCATGACTTGAGCAACAAATGAGTAGAATCGCATATAGCTTTTAAGTAGCTGACGAAACTCTTCCTGTTTTCCCTCATCTTCCTCATAATTAAAACGCTGGACAGCATTACGAACTAATTTCTCCAAAAATATTCTATCTTGTGATTCAAGCTGAGACCTAAAATAAATTTCCGAGAAACTATTAATTTCATTTTCATCCACGATAGAGAAAGACTTTATACGCCCTTCCAGTTCATAAATCTGGTTAGGGTCACTTATGTCTTCAATATGAGTAGCTTCAAAGTAAGGCTTAAAAGCGTTTTGAATATCCTCAATAGTATTTTGAAAATCCAAGATAAAGGTTCTTGTTTTCCCAGGATAAGTTCGGTTAAGACGAGATAGCGTTTGTACTGCCTGCAAACCATCAAGTTTTCTATCAACGTACATAGCGCATAGCTTGGGTTGGTCAAAACCAGTTTGATATTTTTCTGCAACGATTAATAATTGATATTCAGAGCCATCAAATCTTTCAGGGAGTTCAGTTTCAGAAAAGTTATTTAGCTGTGCTTCTGTATATATTTCGCCATCAACATATAATTCTCCTGAAAAAGCTACAAGAGGGCGTATTCCCTGATATTTCTTATCTTCAATATATTTCTTGATTGCCTGAAAGTACTTCAAAGCCTGAATGCGGCTTTGCGTAACCACCATTGCTTTTCCGTTACCTTCTAATTCTTTAGATACATGCCTTAGAAAGTGCTCAACAATAACTTCTACTTTCTGAACAATAGCTGTAGGATGAAGCGTTGCAAACCGAGCTACACGCCTCTGTGCCTTGCGACCTTCTAATTGCGGATCATTCTCTATTGCTTTCTCTAATTGATAGTAAGTCTTATAGGTCATATAATTCTGCAACACATCCAGAATAAACCCTTCTTCAATTGCCTGGCGCATTGAATACAGGTGAAAAGGATGTGGTAAACCGTCAGGGCCTTTAGTACCAAAACGTTCCAAGGTTACATTTCTGGGAGTCGCTGTAAAGGCAAAATAACTAATGTTAGCTTGAGGCCCACGTTGCCGTTGGTAGTCGGCAATAATATCTTCAATATCAGAGGAGGTATTTTCATTATCACGGGATAAAGCTTTCGCAAGATTATCTGCGTGGCTTCCTGATTGAGAGCCATGTGCTTCATCAATCAGAACTGCAAAACGCCTTTTACTTTGTCCTGAAATCTCTTTTAAGTGTTCAGTTGAAAATTTGTGAACAGTAGTTACGATAATTCTTGCACCCTGCTGTATTGCTTCTTTTAACTGGCGGGATGATCCATCAATTTTTTTAACTACACCTCTTGTTTGTTCAAACTGAGCAACTGTATTTTGTAGTTGACGGTCAAGTACTACCCGGTCTGTTACAATAATTGCGGTATCAAATATAGGTTCATCTTTATCATTATGCAGGGTAATCATTCTGTGGGCTGTCCAGCCGATTGTATTTGACTTGCCAGAGCCAGCAGAGTGCTGAATTAAATAACTATGACCTGTCCCGTTTTTCCTGGCATGGTTCATCAGTTTAAAAACTGCATCTAACTGTTGGAAGCGAGGAAAAATAATTAAATCCTTCCCATCGCTACTATCAAAATGCATAAATCGACCAACAATATCCAATAAAATCTCACGGGAAAGAACAGCTTGGCAATCAGGAAGATTTTTGTATAAATATGCTATGCGAAATTCATCATCAATATCTGGATTCCCGGCACCACCATTGTGTCCACGATTAAATGGTAAAAACCTGGTTTTACCATTATTCAGGCGGGTAGTCATAGAAACATTATCCTCATCTACCGCAAAATGAACCAGAGCACCACGTTTAAAAGTTAAGAGAGGCTCACCTGCAGGAGCACGATCTTTACGATATTGATTTTCTGCATTCTTAAAAGTTGTACCAGTAGATTGATTTTTGCATTCCATCGTAGCTAAAGGAATTCCATTTAAGAAAAACCCTATATCAATCCGATTTTCATTTTTGATGCTATATTCTAACTCATCAATTACACTCAAAATGTTCGCATCAAATAATTTTTGAAGATTTTTGTTCAAACCAGAAGCAGGCTTGAAGAAACAAAGCGAAAATTTTATTCCGGGAATTAGTTTAATTCCCTGACGCAAAACATCTAAAGTGCCACGTTGAGTGAGTGCCTTTTCTAATTGCTTAAAGAATTCCGTTTCTGCTGCAACCGTGTATTGCTCTTCTAAACGCTTCCATTCATCAGATTGAGTGGCTTTGATGAATTTTATCACCAAGACTTTGTCAATAGCTGAGGAACGATCATAATCATCCTTGCTGCGATGGTAATAACCCTGTTTTTTTACCAAATTATCAACAATATGAAACTGAACCACATTTTCGCGGTGGATTTTATTAGAGGAATAAGTGCGCTTGTTTTTATCCATCATGTGGTTACCTTTTTGCTGTTAGCAATATTGTTTTCAATCTTAACTAACTGGTAATTACTTGTTCCACGATTCTTCCATTTTGTAATGTCCAAATTGCCTGTAACAGCCTCTGTTACTATAGAGGATTTCAATTCTTTTAGATACTTAATGGATAATTCTATTTTCCCTATAAGTTCATCCATCTTTCTAATTTTACTTTCTATGCCAATAGCAATCCTTCTTTGTTCTTCTAAATCAGGAAACTTAACCAACATATTTGGGATATCTTTAAACTTTATCGATTGCCTTACTCCTCCACCAAGAGAGTAATAGTACTTTGCAAGATCAAGAGAAAGGAGAGTATATGCCCAAAAAGCAGGATCATGGTTTTTAGAAACATATACAGCATCATAAGCGGAAGTAACAATTCCTTTTTCTTTAACTAATCCTTGTCGAATGCTGCGTTTATCATTCTGCAAATCTGTTAATCTAAGAACAATATCTCCAGGATAAACAATCTGATAGGTTTCATAACTTTCAGGGATTAATCCTTCATTATTATTCATGTCTTTTCTTACAATGTTACCATAGCTTAGTGATAAAAGATTATTTTCAGGCATCCCTAAATTTTTGTTATTTTTTCTTACTGAAAACACACTATGAAATTTTCCTGTTTGCCAACTTTCTGGGAGTTTAATACTATGTACAAACTCTTGTAATGCTTTACTGTTAAACTTTTCATTTTCATGAGTTAATTGTCCAGAGCATCCATAAATTACTTCTACACTCTTTCTCTCTGAAAGAAGTTTGATAAAACACTCTTTCTTTTTAATAAGGGGGCTGTACTAGATAAGGAGAAAGTCTAGTATAGTTGTATGGGATTAAAGCGTTGTAAATTAAGCGTAAATCAGCGTCGCAGGCTGGTTGAATGCTTCGTGATGGAAGTCACGGCCCGCTCGGCGGCCGATGTGCTAGGGATTCATCCCAACTCGGCAGCTCTTTTTTACCACAAGCTGCGTCAGATTATCGTTGATAAAATCGCTGACGACACGCCGTTTGATGGCGAGATCGAGCTTGATGAAAGCTATTTCGGCGGTGCGCGCAAAGGCAAGCGAGGCCGTGGTGCGGCGGGCAAAGTGCCTGTCTTCGGTTTGTTAAAACGTGGTGGCAAGGTATACGCGGTTGTCGTACCCGATACGAAAGGCAAAACCCTGAAAGCCATTATAACCAACAAAATCAAGCCTGACAGCGTCGTCTATACCGACAGTTACCGCAGTTATAACGTGCTTGACGTATCAGAGTTCAAGCATTATCGGATCAATCACAGCATCGATTTTGTTGACGGACATAACCACATCAATGGAATAGAAAACTTTTGGAACCAGGCCAAGCGCGTCTTGCGAAAATATAATGGCATACCGGCTAAAAACTTCCCGCTCTTTCTCAAAGAATGTGAGTTCCGCTTCAATTATGGATCCCCTAAACAGCAGGTCAAAACTCTGCTACTATGGATCAAATAACACCTTATCTAGTACAGCCCCTTAATAAGTTGATCGATGCGAGCTAATTCTTGATCTAGAAAATCAGCAATTTCTTTTTGTGCTTTATATTGTGGTAATAAAATTGGAATATTTCTCAAAGCTTCATGCTCTAAATCCCATTGATTAACTCTTACGCCTTTAGAAATGCGACCATAAAGCGCAATATAATTACTACTCCGAAGGAGGTAATGTAAAAACTGATCATGTTCATTACTCAGAGGTTTGTACGCATAGTAGGCTGGACTAACAATTCCTCTATACCTAGATATAGCAATTGAACCTTGCCAGGCCTTCATCTTATTTGTAACAAGCCAGCCTTTATCAACGAGTTGATAATTTGACAAATCCTCTGATTCTTTATTATGATTATCATCTCTCGAACTTTTAGGAATTACACCAAAATCACGATATACAGATAAGAGTTCTTCATCAGTAAATCCTGTTCTCTTTATCCTTTGAAAAAGAGACCAAAACGGGCGAGTAGTCCAGCCCTCTGGAGTTTTGTCCGTAATAAATTTTTGTAAAATGTTCACAATGCAACCTCCTTTAGCAAGTTGGAAATTTCCGCTTCAATTGCCCTCAATTCATCATCAATTTCTTTCACTGGACGTGGTGAAATATACTTATAGAAATAGCGATTAAAATTGATTTCATATCCCACGCGCCCTACTCCTCCATCACTTGGGTCTTTATAATTTTCATCAACCCAAATGTCAGGGACATATGGCATTACCTCTCGTTCAATATAATCACGCCAGCTTTCTTTAATAGGGACAAGTTCATGATCACGTAAATCACTATCAGCCTCAATATTTCCTTTTGCATCAACGCATATTTCTGCCATATCGTCCTTTTCCGATAAAACGGAAATAATAGCTTTTTTTAGCGATGATGATATGTGAATGACTGTTTTCTTCAAAACTTTACTCAAGACTTTTTCAAAGACGTAACGGTTTTTAAAAATATCTGAAGAGATGTTAGTAGAGAGAATTCTTACTAACTCTTCTTTTTCCGTTAGAGAAAGTTTAAGAAAGTTTTTGTCATTTTTCAGAAGTTCTATACGCTCTAAGGAAAATTGGAAATTAAGCCTAAGAGGCCGTTCAATACGAATCTCACGATAGCCAAAATCTTCCTTATCAAAAATTTTTGAGTATTCACCCCAGCCAGAATTTCCATTCAACATTTCGTTGTAAAGTTTTACAACTTCCTGTCTAGCAATTTCAGGGATTTCTCTTCGCTTACTGCCTAGGCTCTTACGCATTGATTGCCAGAAACGATCACTACTGGCATCAATTAACTGAACTTTGCCACGACGTTTTTCATCCTTCTTATTCGTTAGCATCCATACATAGGTCTGAATACCAGTATTGTAAAATAGATCTGTTGGAAGAGCTATAATTGCCTCGACCCAATCATTCTCAAACATCCAACGCCGAATTTCACTTTCGCCGGAACCTGCACCACCTGTGAAAAGTGGAGAACCATTCATTACAATTCCAATACGTGAACCGGCAGTGTCATCACGCATTTTTGAAATCATATGTTGAAGAAAAAGGAGTTGTCCATCAGAAACACGTGGCAACCCAGCACCAAAGCGTCCTTTTTTCCCAAGCGTCTTATATTCTTCAACAATAGGCTCTTGGTATTTTTTCCAATCCACCCCATACGGAGGGTTTGAGAGCATATAGTGAAATTTCTTGTCTCTATGAGCATCTTCAGTGAGCGTATTTCCAAAAGCAATCTGATCTGGATTATGACCTGTAATGAGCATGTCTGATTTACAAATGCCAAAGGATTCAGGATTCAACTCTTGACCATAAAGTTCAACACGAATTTTTGAGTTGAAACCTTTCATGGCTTCTTCCATCATTGCTAACATTCCCCCGGTACCACAGGCTGGATCATAGACTGTGCGGATAATGCCTGACCCGGCAAGGGCCTCAACATCATTAATAAGAAGAAGATCAACAATAAGGCGAATAACTTCACGTGGAGTAAAATGCTCACCAGCCGTTTCATTAGAGATTTCTGAGAATTTCCGAATTAAATCTTCAAATAAATACCCCATTTCAATATTTGAAACACGGTCTGGGTGCAAATCGATTTGAGAAAACCGATCAAAGACCTGCCAAAGAATCCCACCATCCTTGAGGCGTTTTAATTGATCTGTAAATAGAAATTTTTCAAGGAAGATATCACGAACGCTTGTATTGAACTTAGTGATATAGTCCAGCAGGTTTTTATGAACATCCGCTGGGTCTTGTCCATGAATTTTCCTGAAGGTTAGTTGGCTGTAGTTGTAAAGTTTTAAATTACTTCCAACAGCACCATAGAGCATCATATCTTTGATTTGATCATCAATACCATTTGGAAGACTCTCATATGCCTTTAACACAGCACTTTTTGTAGATTCCAGTAAGCAATCCAGGCGGCGTAAAACAACGAAAGGCAAAACTACTTTACCATACTCTGACTGTTTGAAGTCTCCACGCAGGATTTCGGCAATTGACCAAGCGAAGGCACTGAGGCTTTGGACTTTTGCAGTAGTCATTATTTTTCAATCTTTAGGGTGAATGGTTAGGAATTATAGGTAACTTAATGACAAAAGGTTAAATAATTCATCTAAATTATTCCCAACTTTATGGATAAAAGATGCAGACTATTTGAAGAGGCCGCGGAAACAACCTCCAATTTATCCAGGATAATATTAAAAAACTTTAATTCAGATAAACTTCTTAAATAGACTTTCTTATCGTTTATAATTGTGAATCTTAAAAAAAATTTATTCACCCTTTATTAAGGTTAATCGGGATCAAGTCTAAAACCTGTGGGGTAGGTATATCTAAGCATAGATTTGCGTAAGTCTATATAAAAAGAAAGGGATATTCTTCACACCTCTGAATTGACTTCTAAATGCTTTAATCTTAGCATT